>NZ_JAUSYH010000001.1 GCF_030816715.1 Streptomyces achromogenes
AAGTTGGTCGGGTAGGAGGCGACCGCGCTGCGCGGAACGAGGTCGGCTGGCGGCGCGGGCAGGCGGTCGTCCTTCATTCCGAGATAGGCAAGGGCGAAACCGTCGATGCGTCCGCTCGCGGCCCACTCGTGCAGGCGGGCGCGGGCGGAGTCCTGGGCCTTGCGGTGGACGGTGGCGAAGGAGCGGCTGAGGCGCCCGAGCATGAAGTGCGGTGCCTTCAATGCGAGTTCCCCCAGCCCGGCGTCGCAGGAGATGATGAAGGGCACGTCGTAGACGTGCTGGGTGTGGTGCGGTGAGCGTCCCGGTTCGAGGACGGACAGGCCGAGGTTGTCGTAGACGCCGCCGTCGGTGAGCAGCACGGTGTGCTGCTGGTGGTGTCCGTCGCGGTGCTGGAAGGTGAAGGTGCGTTCCAGGGCTGGCAGGAGCGCGGGGTAGGCGGCGGAGGCGGCTACGGCGGTGGCGACGTGGACGGGCTCGGTGATGGTGCCGTAGCGGGAGCAGCCGCTGCGGGTGCTCCCGAAGCGAACCGCGTTGGTGGTGGCCAGGTCGGTGGCGGTCAGAACGACGTCGAGACCGGGGTGGGTGACGTCGGCCAAGGTGGTGGTGCCGAACGCCTTGTGGGCGAGGACGGCGGCCAGGGCGTCGGTGCGGTTGGCGGGGCGGGCGACGGTGACCTGGGTGGTGCGGGTGAACAGTTGGCGGGTGCCTGCGCGGGCGGCCGCGGTGAGGTTGCGGGCGGCCGCGGAGGGCTTGAATGCCTGGCGTGCGATGTCCAGTTGCAGGCCGGAGCGCAGCAGGTCGGTGGTGCTGGCGTCGAAGTCGGTGAACTCTTTCGGGCCGTAGGCCCACAGGGCGGCGAGGAGGGACCCGCCGGAGATGCCGGAGACGACGCGGATGCAGTCGAGGAGATCGCGGTCGTGCAGGGCGCGCAGGCACCCGAGGTGGAAGGCGGCGGCGCGGGAGCCGCCGCCGGACAGGGCGAGGCCGATGGTGGGGGTCATGAGCGGGAGCCCTTGCGTGGGACGGGGACGGGACTGTGGGGGCGGGTGGAGTAGCCGCCGGGCCACCACTGCACGGGGCCGAGGTGAGCGGGTGGTTGCTGCGGGGGCGGCTCAGCCGTGACCGAGGCGGTGCGGGCGGCGAGGTGGGCGTAGAGGTCGGGGCTCTCCCCGGTGGCGAGCCACTGGTGCCAGACGGGAGGTGGTCCTCCGGCGATGAGGACGAGGGCGCGGGCGGGGGCGTCGTCCAGCGGGAGGGTGAGGCTGGTCATGGCGGCGCGGTCGGTGGTGCTGGGCTGTGCTGCGGTGTGCGGGTGGGTGTGCCACATGCCCAGGAAGCGGCTGATGTTGCCGGTAGCCTTCCGGCGGGCGGTGAGGTGGCCGCCGACGCCGTCCAGGCCGTGCTGGAAGTAGGCCTCGGTCAGCAGGGAGTCGGGGGGCGGGCCGGTGGCCTCGTCGATGAAGATCACACCGGTAGCGTCGTCGACGGCGCCGAGCAGGGTGCCGCCGGTTTCCACGCGCGGGCCCCGCACTCGGGCGCCGCGGCGGGCTTCCGCGCGCATCTCGGCCAGTGCGGCGGGGGTAATGCGCACGTCGTAACCGGTGGCCTCGTCCGTGGCGAGGGTGTCGTTGGGCCAGGTCAGCCAGCGCGGCCCGGACGGCTGGGTGCTGGTGGGGCCGGTGGGCATGCGGACGATGAGGACGGCCATGGTGTGCCGGTCGGCGGGTTCGGCCAGGGCGTGGAGGACGCCGGTCGCCAGTTGTCCGGCCAGTGCGGTGACGTCGGCGGCCGATCCGGTGAAGGTGGTGTCCGAGCAGCCGGGTTCGGGCTGGAAGAGCTCGGTCGGGGGTGTGGTGGGGAAGAAGTCGTCGATCAGGTCGTCGAAGGCGCGCGTGGCATCGGCGTGCGCGGCCAGCGCGGTGCGCCGCAGGACGTCCGTGCCACCGCCGGTGGCACCGCGGGGTGAGATGGCGGCGATGCCGCGGGTGGCGTGGTGGCCGATCATCAGTGTGGCCAGGTGGGGCCAGGGGGCGGTGTCGGTGCGGCGGGCACGTTCGAGGTGGGCGCGGACGATGCGGTTGGCGGTGCAGTCCCAGATCAGGTCGAAGGTGTGTAGGTCGAGGGCGGACAGCCGGGTGGTGACGTTGCCGACGAGGGCTTCGACACGGGTGGCGTGGGGGTCGATCCGGTTGAGGCGGTCGGCCAGGACCCTCGCCTTGGAAAAGCCGATGTCGGCGTCCGTATAGGGCTGGCGGGCCAGGATTCCGGGGTGGACGAGTCCGTGGTCGGCGACAGTGAGGTGCGCGGCTCCGGCGCGGGTGCACATGTCGGCGACGGGTGCTCCCAGGGCGCCCGCGCCCAGGACGAGGATGCGTTTGCCGCGCAGCCAGGCCGCAGGGCTGGCGTGATCGCGTCGGACCGTGACCTCGGGCCGGGCTTCGTAGACGCGCATCCACCGGGTCCTCTGGCGGTCGAGCCAGTCGGTGCCGAACCGGACGACCTCATCGCCGAGTTCGGCCAGGTGCGCATGCCCGCTGAAGGCAGTGTCGGCGGCCAGGCGCCCGACCTGATCGGCGAAGTCGGGCAGGTGCCAGGCCACCAGGTGCGTCCGGCGGGGCCTGTCGCCGGCGATACCCCGCGAGGGGGTGCCCAGCAGCAGGTGCACCGGCGCGGCTGGGGTGTCCTCGTCGTCCCCGGTCGACGCGGTGGCGTCGGCGTCAGCGTCGGGGCACAGCAGGGTGCGGTTGTGGCCAGCGACGAATCCCGTCAGCCCCAGCAGCAGGCGCGGCGTGATGTGGTCGCGGGCCAGGAACTCCACCAGCTCGCGCGCGGTGAGCGGGTATTCGAACGTCAGGTGCTTCGTGGTGACGACGACGGGGGCGAGGAAGGCGCGGGCGTCGGCCGGCAGCGCGGCGCTCTCCCGCAACTGTTCCAGGCTGTCGGGCCAGGGGTCCTCGACGGCGAGCCAGCCCACGACGTCGCATCTGATGTCGTTGACCTGGTGCAGTACGGCGGCGCCCAGCCACGGCCCGTCCGGTCGTGCGACGGGCGCGTCGTGGCGAATCACGAGGAGTCCCGCGGTGTGGTCGGTCAGGGCGTTCGGGGGGTGCAGGGGTTCGCCGGGCCGATCCAGTTGTCCCGCGGCGGCCGCCTCGAACCAGTCCAGGAGGCGGGTGATGAACCCGTACATGCCGTCGGCCGGATCCCACTCGGTCGCCGTCGAGCGGTACAGGCACAGGTGGCGGCCCCAGTTGACGTGCGGGGCGCCGGCGAAGCGGGTGTGCCGGGTTTGCACGCTGGGAGCCCTGAAGGGAAAGTCCGGGGGGATCCGCAGGGTGACCGCCTCGACGCTGCGCAGCCGCAGGCCGTTCTGGGTGGGCGGCAGGTTGGCGCAGCCGACGCTGACGCGGGCCTCGACGTACCCGTCGGCTGCGGCGGCCACGTGGGTGGCCGCCACCGATCCTCGAGATGCCTGGACGATCCGGTGCAGCTGGTCGAGGGCGAGCTGCTGGCCCTCGGTGAGTTCCAGGGTGGTGCTGTCCTTCACGCGGCACCGAATCCGATCTGCACCGCGGGCTCGGCCTTGTCACCCCTGGCCTGCTGCACACCGGCGCGCGCGGCGTCCGTACCCCGCGGGTGCGGCAAGCCGGTACCGGCAGCGAAGGCCGCGGCCGGGTAGCGGGAGGCACCCAGTGCGGCCAGCAGCCGGCGTCCCCCGCCCGCGGCCTCCAGCATCCGGGCCTTGCTCTCCAGGTCGGCGACGTCCACCAATTCGAGGCCCAGGCCCGGCTCCAGGGCGAATACCACCGGACGGGGTTCCTCCTTGGAGGGGTACTCCCCCGTGCACAGCACCTCGTAGTCGGTGATCGACGCGTAGGCGTCCCGGGCCAGCAGGTGCGGCGGGTTGTTGCCCTTCTCGTCCTTCTCGCGGAAGGGCAACGAGCTGGCGATCACCCGGGCGTCCGGGCTGGCATGCGCCTGGAGCAGGTCAAGAAGGTCCTGCTTGAGCTCCTCCTCGCCGTCCTCGCCCTCGGCGTACATGGCCTTCTTCGAGCAGTGGTGCGGGGAGAGCAGCACGTCCCACTCCACCCGGTCCGCGTTGCCAGCGGCCTCGCTGTTCTCGAAGATCATCTTGATGATGGGGTAGGCGAGGTCGCCCAGGAACAGCAGTCGGCCGACTGTGCCGTCACTGGCCTTCAGCTGTACCTGCAGGGCCAAGGACGTGTCGTTGCGGTCGCCGGCGCAGTGGTCCTTGAACGGTGCGTGGACGAACGCCTCGAACCGGTCCTCGACGTCTTGGCCGTCGATCTTGGTGATCACGTCGCCGGGGAAAGTGAAGTACTCGTCGGGCAGTTCGGCGTAGGAGTGCAGTTCGCGGTCCTCGTCGTAGCCGATGATGCGCACCCGGTCACCGCTGGCCGGCACCTTGCCGTCCTTGACGGCCTTGAGGGTGGCGTCCACGCGTCGCTCGACCTCGTCCTGGAAGCGCTGTGCGTCCTCGCACATCGGCTTGTCCTCGGACAGTTCGCGCCACAGCCGGGGCGTCGCCCAGATCTCCCCGATCAGGATGGAGCTCTCCAGAAGGTCACCGAAGCCGCAGCAGTGGTCCGAGTCGGCGTGGGTCAGGGCGAAGACCGCCAGGTAGGGCGTCTCGCCGTCGGGTCGCGGGAGGGTCTCCTCCAGGCGGTCGATGACGGCGGCGACCACCGCGTCGTCCTCGTCGGCGGCCTTCATGTCCCGCAGGTCCACCTGCATGACCAGGTTGTCGCCCAGCACGATCGTGGTGGAGTCCCCCGTGCCCACCGGCCAGAACACCACCCCCTGTCCTGGCAGTTCCGTCTCGACCATGTCACACCTCTTCACTCGATCTTGATCAACTAGCGGTAAAACAGGACAAGTTCACCCGATGAACAGGTCTACCACGCGCCACTGACAACGCCGCCGCCATCGGGCCGACGGAGACCGACACGAACGCCTCCCCATCACGCACGGCGCCCCCTTGCGCCGGCGAACGAGTACCCATGCCGCCCGGCAGTCCGAACCAGGGGGTGCACCGTCGCGTCGGTATCGGCGTCGTACGCTTCGACACTTCCACCGGCTCGCCGTCCACGGCGACGGTCACCGTCTTGTGCTGGTCCCCTGGTGCTGGGTGTCCGCCGTCGCCATGACGACCTCCCCGAACCACCCCGACATCGCGAACATGCACGACACCTGAAACGCCAGCTCAGCGGCATTCCCAACACGACTTCAGTCGGTAAAACGGACGAGGCGCACAGGGTTTCGGGCAGGATCGGCCGGCCGTGGGCGGTCGTCCACGACAACACGCGCATCCCCGCCCTGCGCCGCCTCTACATGACCGCCACTCCCCGGCTGTGGCAGCTAGATGAGGACTCCGAGCAGGGCGCGCCGGGTGAACTGGTGGCGTCGATGGATGACGACCCCAGCTCACCGTTCGGCAGCAGGGCGTTCACGTTGACGCTCTCGGCGGCCATCGACAGGGGAATCTGTGCTCCCTACCAGGTGGTGTGCCTGGACATCACCGACACTCAGCTCCAAGCCGCACAACTCCTGGGCGAGGACGCCCGCTCCGAGCAGGTACGCGGGGCGCGGCTCGCCGCCCTGCAGACCGCCCTGGTGAAAGCCTCTGCGGAAGAGGGCTTCCGGCGCACCCTCGTCTTCCACCACATGGTGAAGGAGGCCGAAGCGTTCGCGGCCGACCTCCCCCACGTCGCCAAGCGACTGCACGACGCCGACCCGGAGCTGTACCCGCGGATGGTCTGGGCCAACTGGCTGTGCGGCGACCACAAGCCCCTCCACCGGCGCCGCGTCCTCGACGAGTTCTCCAAGGGAATCGCTGCTGACGGCACCGTCGTGGAGAAGACGTTTCTTGGGTCCGTTCGCGTGCTCGGCGAAGGCATCGATACATCCCACTGTGACTCGGTGTACTTCGCCGACGTACGCGGCTCCATGCCCGACCTCGTCCAGGCCGTCGGCCGGGCGCTGCGGATGCAGCCCGGCGAGGGCAAAACGGCGTCGCTGGTCGTACCGGTCCTGCTCGGGCCCGGAGAGAGCGCCGACAACATGCTCACCAGCCGGGCGTACGGCGGCCTTGCGAAGCTGCTTGAAGCGCTCAGAGCGCACGACACCCGCATCGTCGAACAACTCGCCGAGCAACAGGCACAAAGCCGTGTCAGGGGCGTGCAGAGCCGCGGCGGACCGGAAGGTGAGGGAGCCGAGAGCGACCGAAGCGACCGACTGTCAGTGCCGGCCCGGGAGCTGCTGAAGTTCTCCACGCCGCGCGACCCCGCGCAGCTGGCCGCGTTCATCAACCTGCGCGTGATCAACCTCGAACACCAGCACTGGCGACGCGGCATCGAAGCCGCCACCATCTACCACCGGCTCCACGGCAACCTGAAGGTCCCCTTCACCTACCGCGTCCCCGACCGCGACGACCAGGAAGCGGAAGCCGAAGAGTGGCCGACCTCCCTCGCCGCGTTTCCGCTGGGGCAATGGATCGCCGACAACCGGCGCTTCTACACCCGCGGGGACATGGACGCCGACCGCGGCGAACAGCTGGAAAAGCTGGGCATGGTCTGGTCCCACTACGACGTCGCCTGGGAAGAAGGCCTCGCCGCAGCCCGCAGGTGGGCAGCCGAAGCAGGTCACCTCCTGGCGCCACTGGACGCCACCTACCAGGGCTACCCGGTGGGCATCTGGCTGAAGAACGCACGCGCCGCCGCCCGGAAGGCCGCCGAGATCGAGCAGCGACGCGCCGGGGGGCTTGTGGTGGAGTCGGCGGCCGGGGCGCTGTCGCAGGAGCGGCGCGAGCAGCTGGAGGAGATCGACCCGTCGTGGTGCCCCGCCTGGCCCGTGGAATGGCAGCGCGCCTTCCATTTGGTCCGGCTGCGCCTGGAGGTCGGCGGCGAGCTCCCAATGGAGCCGGGCGTGGTCGTGCACCAAGGCGAGGATCTGGGGCGGTGGGTGCGCTCGGTCCGGCTGGGCTGGGACAAGCTGACGACCGTGCAGCAATGGATGTGTGAGCACATCCTCGGTATCGAGCCCGCGGCCGAGGACGAGAAGCCGCGCCCGCGCCGTACGCAGGCCGACAAGTGGGCGACGAACTACGAGGCCGCCAAGCAGTTCTACGAACGTGAGGGACACCTTCGAGTGCCGAGGAAGCACGTCGAGCGGATCGTCGGCGAAGACCAGGAGGAGCGGGAGCTTCGGCTCGGGGCATGGGTCGGCAACCAGCGCAGCAGGGCCGCGACGCTGACCCCGGAGCGGATGGAGCAGCTGTCCGTGATCGGGATGCGGTGGGTGTGATGGGCATCGTCGTCACTAGGGTCGTCGTGCTCGCGGCCAGCTATCTACTCGGGCGTCTGCCCCGTGGCAGCGGGCGGGCGACTGGGCGGCCGATCAGGTCCGCTTCACCGGGACGTGGCTCGGCGGCTTCGGCCGCCAGGCCGTCGTCGTCCTGGTCCACGTCGTCACCGCGCCGCGCACCAGCTGGCGCATTATGCGCGCCCCGGCTATCGAGACGCAGGAGCTGGCCCTCGCCACGACCAGTCTGCCCAGGCCCGCTGGCGCGCGATCACCGCACCCCATCTTGTTGCCCTCGTCCGCAACGGTGCCCGCTTCAAGAACGGTCACCTCGTCGAACGCCCCGAAGCCATTGCGGCCTGAACAACCCCGCTGATGTTGACAATTACTCTTCCGCGTCGAACATGACCGCCCCCATCAGATGTACTCGCACGTGATCGCCGCAGCATAGGGCGACTGGGGTACGGCTGATCCGACCCCCTCGTGCTACGAGGTCATCACGAAGGAGGCGGAAGAGCGGCGAGCAGGTTTGCGGGCGTTCTACCGTGTGGGCGGATCCGGGGGGCGCGATGAGGCATCGGTGGCGGCGAGGGCTACTGACCGTGGCGGTGGGGCTGCTGGTGGCGGGCTGTTTCGCCCCGTCGCCGCCGATGTTCGGCGATGGGGAGGCGGTGCCCGAGGAGGCCTCGCGTGTTCCACTGCCGGTGCGGCCGGGCCCCGATGGCACCTGGGCGCTGAACGACCCCGCAGCGGGGCTGCTCGGCCAGGGCCGCACGCTGGTCCGCCTGGATGGCGCAGAGAACGGGGGCTGGCGGCTGACATTGCCGGCCGAATTCGCGTTGACCTCGCACCAGCCCGGCGCGGCGCACTCCGTGCTCGGCGGTGGTCGCCGGGTGATACTGGTCGGCGGCAGAGACGGCCGCCGGGGTCCGAGTGCGATCGCCGGGCTCAACCCGGAGCGGGGGCTCCTGCTCTGGCGTCAGGCCTTGCCGCTCGGCAGCCAGGTTTTCCTGTTGGAGAACAGCTCCGTGGTACTGACGGCGGTCTGCCGCCCCAGGTCCTGCCGCCTGACCGGCTGGGACGCCTGGTCGGGTGTACTCCAGTGGACGCGCGCAGTGTCCGGGGCGGTAGGAGTCGTCTGCCAGGCCGACGCGCTCGCCACCGCCGACGGCCGCAGTGGGGACCATTGCGGGCCCTATCTGGTCACCCCCGACCGTGTCGGCACTGTTGACCCGGGCGACGGCGGGCTTCACTGGCAGGCGGCGCTGCGGCCGCCCGACGGCACCGTCGATCGAATCATCAAGGAAAACGACCGGGTCATCATGGTCACCGCACCGGCCAAGGGCAGCTGCCACGCCACCGTCCTCGCCAGCGGGGTGGAATCCGGTGACGGGGACCGCGGCTGGCAGTACAGCTTCGTCTGGGACCAGCCTCAGGCCCCGCGCGACGCGCGCACCGGATGCCGCTGGGACCGCACTCTTCCCCTGATCGTCGGCTACCGCATGGTACTGCCGGACGCCAAAGGCACCCTGGTCGTCGATCCCTACTTCGGCACCCTGCGCCGCTCCCGGCGACTGGCCCCGGGCGAGTACCTGGTCACCTACGGCACCATGAACGAGATCATCCGCGCGCCCGGCCGCCCGGATCGGCTCCTGTACGCAGGCGCCGACCAGCTGGTCCGCCCCCACGGGCTGAGCCCCGCGGCGCGGTCCGTCACCGGCGGCTTCTGGCAGGACGGTCGCCGCCTGCTCCTGCTGGACCACCGGGGCAATACCCTCTGGCGGGGCACATCGGACTGCCAGGCGTTCCGGCCCGCCAACAAAGCCGTCGGCGGGCCGCTCGCCTACTGCGACGGCAACGACCTGGTGACCTTGCGTCCCGTGCACAAAGACTGACAGCCCCGTACGACCGGCTGGCAGGCACCGCTTGGTGGCGTACCGGCCTGGGCAGGGCCGCGCCGGCCGGGTGGCCTGTCGCACATCCGCCACACGGACGCTAGTGACAGTGCGAAGTCGACGGAACCCATCCACCGCGGGCATAGGCCAAAAGCGGAGTGGCCCGGAGCTTGCGAGCAGTCCCATCCACAGGATTTGACAATTCCTCGGCGCCAGCAGACCCGTGCCGCAAGCTCAACCGCCTTGACCCCCTACAGCTGGTCCCCCACTCCGGCTGGTTCCGGAGGATGGATCCCGCCACCGTCCTTGACGTCCTGATCGCAGGTTCGTCGGTCATAGGACTGGTCATTGGGGATCAACAGCACTCCGGCAACCTGCTCAGGGTGCTCGACAGCGAGCCGGCCGTCGCCCGTAAGAGCACCGTCCGGCTGCTGCCACGCCTCCGACGAATAGATCGTCTGACACCCCAACGCCACGCGCTTCTTATCGACCGCGCAGACGTCCACTGCACGGCCGGAGTATTCGTCGGCGCCGTCGAAGCGGTAGTGGAAGTGGACCTTGTCACCTTCGGAGGGCACCTGCGGGTGGAGCTCAAGGCGCCAGCCAACGACCTCGACGGTGACGCCGGGACGCTGCCCATACGTGTCCACGACCTGCACCCTGACACCGGCCTTACCGCGCTTCGCCGTCGTGTCGGTGCAGCCCCAGGACGAGCAACCGGACAGGGCGAGAATCACCAGAGCCAGCGGGGCAACGGCGAGTGTCCGTGCAGGTAACACTGAGGTGACCTCCGGTAAGGGTGAGGCGGAGCAGTGTATCCCTGGGCCGCCTGGCAGCTGCGGGAGATGACGGCGAGTGCCTGCGGCAGTGAAGCCGAAGCGCAGAGGAGCCCTGTGAACTGGGCGGGCGCATCCCGATGCAGCCGACTCACCAAGTGAAGCAATGTCACAGCTCCGGGTCGCGCTGCCGGTAGCCGTCCATCGCGGGGAGGAAGTCGGCCGGCTCCATGTCCGCGTGCACGCCGAGGTCGACCATGGTGGCGAGGCAGGCATCGCGCAGCCGCTGGCCTCGACTCTTGGCGGCGCATGGCCCGCCAGCACAAGGTGTTCATCGCGCTTGCCGGGGACATCGCGCACCAGGCCGGACCCCACAAGATCTGGACTTACTGGGGCGGCCGTCGTCACCGGCTTCAACGGATATGCAGCTGACACGTCCCTGCATGGCCAAGTAATCCGGCGTGCGGGGCGGTCGACATGAGAGGGTGGCGTGCCCACCCGGCGCGCCACCCCTACAGATCGCCATGAACACGGGCCTTCTTCGGGCGAGTTTCGTGTGGCCCGACAACTGCTTTGCCGGGCCACCTTCCCCTCAGTGGGTATCGGTGCGCTTTTCGAGGCGGGTGCGGTTGCGACGTGTGATCGACATCAGGTCGCTGGGGGCCTCCAGCTCCAGGCGGTGCCAGCGCCCGCGGGGAACGATCACGGCGGTGCCTGCCTGCAACTGCACCATTTCCTCGCCGCCGCCGGGCCTGTCGGGACGAAAGTAGAGACGGACACCGCCGGTCAGGCAGCACACCGCTTCCTCGGCCTCTGGGTGCATCTCCCAGTGGTCGGCGTGCACGTCGGCGTCGGTCCCCACGTGGAACGTGGCGATCTGCCAGGCGCCGGAGCCGTTGCTCGTCATCTGCCGTTCGACGGCTCGGACGTCGCCGTCGGGGTGGAAGTGCAGTGCCGAGGCGAACAGGTCGACGGTGGTGGTCTTCATGACGGTGTTCCTTCCAGCTGGTTCTCTGCGGGGGCGGTGGATTGCGGGAGAGGTGTGACGGTCCGGCGGCGCGGCAGCACACCTATCGCCACGACTGCCGCGAGCACGAAAATGGCGGCGGCGATGGCCAGGCCCAGGGCGTAGCCGTCGTTGAGCGCGGCGGGGTCGGTGGCTGTGCCGGTGTGGTGCGCGGCGATGGTGGCCAGGGCAGCCAGGCCGATGGAGCCGCCGAGTTGGCGGGAGCTGTTCATGAGGCCGGAGGCCATGCCGGCCTCACGCGGAGCGACGCCGGTGGTCGCGGCGGCGGCGACCGGGGCCAGGACCAGTCCGGCGCCGACGCTGGTGACGAGGGAGGGGCCGAGCACGTCGGTGAGGAAGCTGCCGTCGGGGCTGATGAGGGCGAACCAGGCCAGGCCCGCGGCGGCCAGCAGAGCGCCTGGCACCAAGGATGCACGGGGGGTGCGTGACGCGGTGATGCGGGTCGCGCCTATGGTTCCCGCGACCAGCCCCAGGGAGAAGGGCAAAAATGCGGTGCCGGTCGCTGCGGCACCCATGCCCAGGACCTGCTGCATGTACAGGGACACCAAGTAGAACGCCGTGAACTGCCCGGCCGCGGCCAGGAACACCAGCACGTTCGCGCCGGCGACCCAGCGGCTGCGCAGCAGGCCGAGGCGCAGCAGCGGTGCGTCGGCCCTCGACTCGGCGAAGACGAAGGCGGTCAGCAGTACGGCCGCGGCAGCCAGGGTCGCCCACGTGACTGGGGAGTCCCAGCCGAGGGTGTCGGTGCGGACGACACCGAGCACCAGCAGCCCGACTCCGCCGGTCGCCAGGACGGCGCCCACCCCGTCGAGCCTCTCGCGCCGGGCGGGTGCTGTTCCGGCGGGCACCCCAGCGGGGATGAGCGCGAGAGCCGCCACGACGATGGGCAGATTGATCAGCATGACCCAGCGCCAGCCCGCGTACTCGGTCAGCAGCCCGCCTGCCAGCACACCCAGCGCGCCACCAGCGGCGTTCACCGCGCTCCACACTCCGAGGGCGCGGACGCGCTGGGGGCCTTCGGTGAAGGTGGTGGTGAGCATCGCCAGCGCGGCCGGTGCGGCAGCGGCGGCGCCCAGGCCCTGCCCGGCGCGTGCGGCGATCAGTTGCCAGGGCGTCTGGGCCAGTCCGCCCGCCAGTGAGCACAGCCCGAAGACGGTAAGTCCCAGCGCGAACATCCGACGCTGGCCGTACAGGTCGCAAGCGCGGCCTCCCAGCAGCAGGAACCCGCCGAACGTGAGCGCGTACACGTGCACGACCCATGACAGATCGAGCGGCGCGAATCCCAGCGCGTTGCGGATCGCGGGCAACGCGACGTTGACCACGGACATGTCCAGGGCGACGACGAACTGGGCGACGGCGGCTGCCGCCAGCACCACGCCTCGTCTCTCCCGCGAGTTTTTATACATGTAAGAAAACTTAGCGCCGGACGATGGCCGCTGTCGACACCTGCGGGATGATGGGGGCATGCCGCAACCGTCCGCACCGCGCAAAACCCCGGGCCGACCTCCCCGTATCTCTCGAAAGGAGATCATCGAGACAGCCCGCCGGATCGTGACCGAGACAGGCGTGGAACGGCTGACGATGCGGCGGCTGGCCACGGAGGTCGGCAGTACGCCGATGGCGCTCTACCACCACGTCCGCGACAAGGAAGAACTGCTCCTCCTCCTGCTGGACGACTACGCCGCGCGGACGCTGCACCGACCCGAATTGCCGGCCCACCCTCGCGAGCGGGTCATCGTCGCCGCCACGGCGATCCACGAGGCGCTCGCCGCCTGCCCATGGATCGTGGAGGTGCTGACCGCCGACGACTTGATGTCCACATCCGCGCTGTGGTTTGTCGAGCAGATCGTTGACGGTCTGGTTGAATGCGGCCTCTCCCTCGACGGGGCCGTGCACGGCTACCGTTCCATCTGGTACTACACCGCCGGAGAGATCGTGGTCAGGACGACAGCGGCCCGGCGGCGCGCAGATGATGACCGTGCAGACCTACCGGGAGCAGGTCTTTGCCGATCTCGACTCCAGCGAGTTGCCCCGCTTGGCGCAGGCCGCGGACCGCTGGGCGCCGCTGACCGCCGAGGACACCTACCAGGACGGGCTCCGGGCCCTGGTGGACGGCCTTCTCGTCGGCCCCGGTGTCCCAGCTCAGACACCAGCCGCAAAGTAGGCCGCGGTAGCGCGGCGGGCCCGTTTCTCTGTTGTAATGGCCGGGCGTCGGCCACCCTTGTCGCCCTTGGCCTCCTACTCCCAGCTCAAGAGCTGTTCCTCCTCCGAGGTCGCGGCGATGATCGAGGGCCTGCTGCTGCACTGCACGGACGCCGAGGTCGAGTCCAACTACGCCGGCACGCACGGCGCGAGCGTCGTCGGCTTCGCCTTCACCGAAACTGTTGAACTTCCGCCTGCTGCCGAGGCTGAAGAACATCGGCAGCATCCGCTTGTACCGCCCGTACGACACGCCGCCCGGCTGGCCGGCGCTCGGTGCCTCGCTGACGCGGCCGATCCGCTGGGAGCTGATCGAGCAGCAGTACGACCAGATGGTCAAGTACGCCACCACGCTCCGCCTCGGCACCGCCGAGGCGGAGCAGGTACTGCGGCGCTTCACCGGCGGCGGCCCCAAGCACCCCACCTACCAGGCCCTCGAAGAACTCGGCCGCGCCGTGCGCACTTTCTTCGCCTGCAACTACCTGGCCAGCCCGGCCTGCGCCGGGAGATCCACGGCGGGCTCCAGGTCGTCGAGAACTGGAACTCGGCGAACACCGTGCTGCACTACGGCAAGGACGGCGCTCTGACCGGCGCGGGCAAGGAACACGCCGAGGCCCTCGCGGCACGTTCGCCGGGCCTGCGCGACCCTGGCCGGGTGCGGCAGCTGGGACAGGGCGTACTGCAACGCGACGGTCTTGCCCTGGCCGGCGTCGCCGTACAAACACACCACCGCCCCCACCCCGGCCGCGTGCGCGACCGTCCGCAGCACCGACCGCACAGCAGGCGTGTGCACCACCTGGGCATCCGGGACCAGGACCGGGACCTGCGCCAGATGCTTCTGCTCCCGCAGAAACACCTGTCCACCGACGCCTTTCTCGGCCACCACGTTCAGGCCCAGCTCACTGAGGGGATCCGGCCTGCGCGGCCCGGCAACCTCAGGCTCCCGCCCGGTCAGCAAAGCCGCCCCGCCCTACGGTCCCGGCGGATCACCCGGCACAACGTCGACATCGACGGAATGGCCACCTCGCCGCCGGCAGCCACCAGCCGACGCCTCAGCTCCGAGACATTGCCCCCCGCCTCACCCAGCAGCGCCCACACCTCGTCCGACACCGCGTATCCCTGCCGGACCGGCGCCTCTGCCCGCCCGGTCGACTTGGCCTGCTCCAGCCAGCGCCAGACCGTACGCTCCGAAACACCCACCGTCTCAGCGACCGCACACACATACCGCGTCGACAACTCCCCCGCCTGCTGCCCCTCCAACAAACGACGCACCACCAACGCCCTCGGCAGCACAGCCCCACGACCGGCCCTTACCTCTTGATCCACCCCATGATCACACCGGCCGGACCAACCTCAGCACATAAGAACTCTCGAACCTGAGACAACATCGGCTGCCATGCGATAAAGCCCCACGACAGCGTTCCCGCCCATCAATCTCTCACTTCATGACAGCGACCTCCCCACTCACAAACAGCCGCTGACCAGCCCCAGAACACCACCACCGACTCTCACCACCACCGACACGAAACCGAGAGATCGCAGCTCGGCCATCGCCTCACCGGCCGCGCGGGCCTCGTCGAGGAGGAAGCGGTGACCGAACTCGAGATCGTCGCGGTGCGCGTCGAACAGAGCGTCGGCCCGGTATGCCTCGGCGAGCTCGGAATCGGTGACCGGAGAGGCCCGCCACCGGTAGTAGGGCTGGCGGGCCAGATTGAGCACCCGGCACGTCACCGCCACCGGCACCCGGTGAGGGGCAGCGGCGGCGGCCAGCTCGCGGACGAGCGGGTACATCATTTTGCCGGCAGGTTCGCCTGCGACAGATACGCTGCAGCCCGGCGCAGGACCTCGTTCTCCTGCTCCAGCAGGCGGATGCGCTTGCGGGCCTCGCGCAGCTCGGCCGACTCACCCGACGCTGTCGCGGGCCTGGCGCCCTCATCGCTGTCCGCACGGCGCAGCCACTTCGACAGAGTGATCGGGTGGACGCCGAAGTCGGCGGCGATCTGTTCCAGCGTGACGCCGGGCTCGCGGTTGCGCGCGACCCGCACGACGTCCTCGCGGAACTCCTTCGGATACGGCTTGGGCACTGCAACATCCTTCCAGGCTGCCTCTCAGCAAGCCAGGTCAGGTGTCACTCATCCGTGCAGCAGTCCCAAGCGATCCCGAGAGGTGTGGCGAGACTCAGCAAGGAAGGCCTCGCTGGCGATCTGACGACGATCTCAGACAGGCTAGGGAACACCACTTCGTGGTTCTGCGTGCGTTCCGTGAGTACCACCGGCCGCCCAGCGCAGTGGGCCCAGGTGCTTCTCGGGGAGACTTTCGACGGCGGGTGATCGCCCGGAGCGGGGCGGGTGCCTCGCAGGCAGAAGCCGACCCTGGTCGGTCCGGCCGGGCGCCATGGAAAGTCGCACGGGTCCCGGAGGCGGCGCGGGGCCGGTTGCGGGCCCACTTCTTGAGGTCGCCGACGCGGTAGAGAAGTTCGGCGCCGCGCTTGTCGACCGGCTTGGGGAAGGTGCGGTCGTTGGCGCGGGCGTAGCGCAGCGCGGCGATGGTGATGTCCGGCAGGTGGCGTTCGTGGGCCTCGCGGAGTCCCACCGCCTGGTCGTCATCGACCGGGGCCGCCGGCGACGTCGCCGCTGGGTTGGCGTCGCCCGGGTCGGCGGCCGGAGCCGGGACGGGGTCGGGCACCGCCGTACGGCCGCCTGGTCAAGTCTGTTCCTTGGGGAAGAGCCGCCGCGCCATCTCGATCACGAAGGCTGAGGGCCCACGGGATATCCAGTACCCGTTCCTGGTCTCGTACCCGGGACCGACGATCATGGTCACGGTCGACTCGGCACGGGTGAGGGCGACGTAGAAGGTGCGCCTTTGCTCACCGAGCTCCGTCTCCGTGGGCCTCCGCCACTGTTTCCCGTTGGGGACATCTCGCGGAATGATGCCTTGGAGGAGGCCCGGCAGGATCACGGTGTCGAACTCTCGGCCCTTGGATGCGTGGTAGGTGGCGAGCAGCACCTTGCCAATGACTTCCTCGCCACGCGCGAGGTCCTGAAGCACGAGGTCCTTGGACCTGCACAGGCTGGCCAGGAGGTCGAGGCTGCTCGTGTTGTCCTGGTCGGGATGCCCTGCGGCTATCTCGACGAGGGTCAAGCCGGCGCGCAGCTGCTCCAGCCAGGCAGAGGCAGGGGCTTCGGCTGGGTAGAGCTCCTCGGGGTCGAGGCACAGTTGCAGAGCCCGGCTCCGAGACGATCCGGGCACGGCGCATGACAACGCGTTTGGCGGTGACCTCCTGGACCAAGTCGAGCCAAGGCCGCCACCAAGACGCGCGGTCTTCAGGGTCGAGCCGGTGGCCGCGTTGCCATGCCGCGAACCCCTCGTCCTCGTTCGGGACCGCGTACACGTCCCGCATCTCATGCGCTGCGGTAGCCGGATCACGCCCTCATGCTCGGGGAGCGGGCTGTCCTGGACGGTCTGGGTCAATGTCTCGTGATCGCCCTTCACACCCTGGATGACGAGATCTTGCGTCGCCTCGTCCACCCACACGGCCGGGCAGCCGTGATCTCCAGACTTCGGATCTTTGCCGACGAACCGTAGCTGCATTGCCTCTCCCTGCATCGAGCCGGTTGCTGCCGGTTGCAGGGTGAGCCTCACCTGGGCGGAAGAGGGGGGTCAAGGGTGCACCTGCCCATCGTGCAACCGCGTGCAACTTCGTGGATTGCCCAACTCCCTGCTTCCTAAGGTCGTATCTGGAGTCACACGAGCCGGGGAGCGTTCATGGCCAGCAAGCACAAGACCACCCAGGAACGACCCATCGACCTGCCGGTGGGTTTCAACGCGTGGCTGCTCGACTGCGCACCCATGGCTGGCTGCAAAACCTGCCAGTCCGAGTGGGAGCGCCTCAACGCGGCCAAGGCGGCAGGAAAGATCACCCTCGCCGCCAGCCACGCCACTCAGATCCGCGACCACGCCTCTGGGGTCCACTCGTGACGATGGACATTCAGACCTATCGGGACGGCCGCAAGGAAGCCGCAGACGCAGCGAAGGCGATCCGGGCGACCCTATCCCGTCTTGGCCTCCCCGAGAGTGTCTGGGGGCGGCGTGCGCCCGATGGTGACTCACAGAGGCTCGCCGTACGTGCACCTCGGCCCGTTCCGGGCCGACGCCGTCGCGCTGATGGCCGAGGCTATGCGGACTACGGCCAAGGCCGTTGACGTTGAGTAGAGCCGCCCTGCTCTGCCTGCAACCCGCCTAGGTGCTACTTACTGACAACGACTGCGAACATCGGGACGCCCTGTCGGTCGCTGAACTCCAGCACCCCGCTCCCCTCGGGGACGACCGCCCCGCTACTGCCGGTGACCGTCTCACCCGGTCGCGGGTCGGGCTTGCCGCCGAGATCGTCGTCGAGACCAAGGAAAAGGCCCGGTGCTGTCACCTGGCCGCCCGACGTCCACCGCTGCGCCGCCGTCAGCGGGTAAAGGTCGAACTCATCCGGGCCGGTGTTCGTGACCTTAATCGTCCAGATGACGAACTGCTCGCCAGGGTCCGCCTTATCCACAGTCCGGGTGTCCTTCGACCTGTAGGTCATGGTCACGTCCAGATTGAGCAGGGCCACATCAGCAGCACCGGCAGGAATCGGCCTGGCCATCTGCGCGGGCGAGGTCGAGATGTGGAGCGTCTGTCCTATGGCCAGCCTGGGGATGCTCGGTGACGGCACCCGGGGGGTGCTGCTGTTCGGCGTTTTAGGCGTGGAGTGATTGCTGCTGTCGCCGTCTCCACAGGCTGCGACGCCGCCGACAGCGAGGGCAGCGACGACAGCGATGCTGGCGATCTTCCGTTTCATGCACGATCTTCTTCCGGCCCACGATCTTCCGACCAAGCCTTGTGCCTCCATCGTGCACACGGTCGGGCCAAAACGCGCGTTTGAACTCAGGCCTTGGCGAGCCGATGGAGCATCGCGCCCCAGTTCGTCGTTACGCCGGTCGTCCTGCCCTCTGCGAAGTCCCCTTGACTACGTGGGCGAGCTGAATCGCCGACCACTAGGACGGCGATGCCCGCCGGAACGAGCCAGCCGGTCAGCTGCTGGCGAAGGGTGTCCTCTTCGGCAGAGACATACAGCGCACGCTCCTGGCCTTCCGTGCGGTCCAGACGGAACCAGCCGGGCATCTCCGCGACGAACGCGTCCCCTCCTGCCAGGAGGGCGGGACGTGGATCTCCCGGACGGTGTCAATCAGGTCGGAGAACCGGCCCTCGCGGCGGGCCTTGACAGCCGCCGGTACATCGACGCCGTGTGCGTAAGCGCCCCCTGAGAAACCAGGCAGTAGATCACCTGGCGCAGCGCCGCCCCCGTAGCTCTCCACGATCTCCCGGGCCCGTTCGACGACCGCCGGCCACCGGACCCGACCCCGCGCCATACCGGTACTTGTACCCTTCCGCACGGCCGTCGGCCCGGAACATGGGTCAGCTGCTGCTCGGTGCCACCTTCTCCGGGGCGAGCGCGGCCTCCCGCCGGTCAAGCCGTTCGTAAAGCGCGCGAACCAGGCGGGCGCGGTTCTGGACGCAGTGCACGGTGCCCTCCAGCGTCGCGGACAGCCGGCCTTCCGCCTCACCCAGGAGCAGCTGGGCGCGCTGCGGAAGCTGGGCGTCGACTGGGTCTGACGCGGCCCGGCCGTCGAGAGGTCACCCGAACAGGAACCGTGTTCGACTGATCAAGCCTGCCGAGCGGTAAGCGGATGGCTTCTCAGCTCAACTGCCCTAGACACTGTCCTGGCGATCATGGCGTGTCGGTCGGTTCAGACGACACGTCGATCACGAGGTGGCCCGATGAGGTGCCTATGACGAGCAGGTCGTGGCCCGCTATCAGTGCGCGGATTGCGTCCTCCGAAAGGAGCATGTGCCCTGTCCGTGTGCGGGGGTTCCAGATCCGCACCGTCCCGTCGTCGCTGGCCGAAGCGAGGCGGGGGGTGCCGTCGGGCGCGGTGAACACCGCCACCCCCCGCACCCCGCCGTTGTGGCCAGTGAGGGGTTGGCCTTCCTGGGCACCGGTGGCCGGGTTCCAGATCCGCACCGTCCAGTCGCCAGAGGCCGAAGCGAGGCGAGGGGTGCCGTCGGGCCCTGTGAACACCGCCACCGCCCACACTCGGATGAGGTGGTCGGTGAGGAGTTGGCCCTCTTGGGTGCCGGTGGCGGGGTTCCAGATCCGCACCGTCCCGTCGTCGCTGGCCGAAGCGAGGCGGGGGGTGCCGTCGGGCGCGGTGAACACCGCCACCCCCCGCACCCGGCCGTTGTGGCCGGTGAGGGCCGGGCCGTCTTGGGTGCCGGTGGCGGGGTTCCAGATGCGCACCGTCGCGTCGCCAGAGGCCGAAGCGAGGCGGGGGGTGCCGTCGGGCGCGGTGAACACCGCCACCGCAGTCACCCAGTCGGTGTGGCCGGTGAGGGGTTGGCCTTCCTGGGTGCTTGTGGCCGGGTTCCAGATCCGCAGCTTCCCGTCGTCGTGGCCAGCGGCGAGGCGGGCGGTGCCGTCGAGTGCGGTGAACACCGCCACCGCCCACACCCGGCCGGTCTGACCGGGGAGGATTTGGCTCTCCTGGGTGCCGGTGGCCGGGTTCCAGATCCGCACCACCCCGTCATCGTGGCCGGTGGCGAGGCGAGGGGTGCCGTCGAGTGCGGTGAACACCGCTGCCACAGTCACCCCGCCGTCGTGGCCGGTGAGGATTTGTCCTTCCTGGGCGTCGGTGGCGGGGTTCCAGATCCATACAGTGCTGTCGTCGTTGCTGGCCGAAGCGAGGCGAGGAGTGCCGTCGGGCGCGGTGAACACCGCCACCGCCCACACCCCGCCTCGGTGGCCGGTGAGGATTTGGCCTTCCTGGACACCGGTGGCCAGGTTCCAGATCCGCACCACCCCGTCATCGTGGCCGGTGGCGAGGCGAGGGGTGCCGTCGGGCGCGGTGAACACCACCACCGCCCACACCCGGGTGAGGAAGGCGCTGAGGGGTCGGCCCTTCGGGGCACCGGTGGCGGGGTTCCAGATCCGCACCGTCCCGTTGCCACAGGCCGAAGCGAGGCGAGGGGTGCCGTCGGGCGCGGTGAACACCACCACCGCCCACACCCCGCCTCGGTGGCCGGTGAGGGCCGGGCCGTCCTGGGTGCCGGTGGCGGGGTTCCAGACCCGCACCGTCCCGTCGTCGTGGCCAGCGGCGAGGCGGGGGGTGCCGTCGGGCGCGGTGAACACCGCCACCCCCCGCACCCCGCCGTTGTGACCGGTGAGGGGTTGGCCTTCCTGGGTACCGGTGGCCGGGTTCCAGATCCGCACCGTCCAGTCGCCAGAGGCCGAAGCGAGGCGGGGGGTGCCGTCGGGCGCGGTGAACACCGCCACCGCCCACACCCACCTGTCATGGCCGTTGAGGGGTTGGCCGTCCTGGGTCCCGGTGGCGGGGTTCCAGATCCGCACCGTCCTGTCGGGGCCGCCGGTGGCGAGGCGGGGGGTGCCGTCGAGTGCGGTGAACACCGCCACCGCCCACACCCCGCCGCGGTGGCCGGTGAGGATTTGGCCGTCCTGGGTGCCTGTGGCCGGGTTCCAGATCCGCAGCTTCCCGTCGTCGCTGCCGGTGGCGAGGCGAGGGGTGCCGTCGAGTGCGGTGAACACCGCCACCGCCCACACCCGGCCGGTCTGGCCGGGGAGTTGGAGGTGGAGTCGGCGTGGTGCGACGGTGCCGGAGCGGAGGGTGAGTGGCCAGGGGCGGGTGTTGTGGGGGTGGGGTTCGGTGGGAGGCGGGGTGCCTTGGATGTAGGTGGTGCCGAGGCGTCTCCACCAACGGCGCCAGCCGAGCGTGTCGTGGTCCTGCTGGTCGGAGTCGATTTCCTGGGCGTGGTGCTGGAACAGGACGGTGCCGGCAATCGCGGGCGGCAGCACGTCGGGGTTGAGGCCGTGGTGGAGGGCGTTGGTGGTGATGCCGGCCAGGGCGAGGGTGTCGAGGACGTCGGGGTGGTCGGCGAGGGTGTGCAGGGCTCCGGCGGCGTGGCCCAGCCGTGCGTGGGTGATGAGGTGGTGGCGGGTGTAGGGGCTGACATCGGCGGGTTGGGATGCGGCGTCGGGTGTGCCTTGGCGCCGGAGGGTGTGGCGGGTGTGGCGGGCGAGGGCGGTCGTGATGGCCGCGTGGGCGTGGTTCGTGTCGGTGGTGGTGAAGTGTTCGGTGAAGGTGCGGTGGGCGAGGCGGTAGACGCTCTGCCCGTGTTCCTGGTCGAGGGCGAGGTAGGGGGCCGCGTCGTGGAGCAGGCTGGGGATGCTGTCCCGGGTCTGGGCGGGCCCGGGTGCGAGGGCGTTGGCGATGGTGGACCAGATGTCGTCCTGGTCGGGCAGGCCGCGGCCCTGGGCGAGGCCGAGGGCTTTCAGGAGGTGGGTGTAGTGGGGGTTTACGTGGTGGAGGCGTTCGAGGGCGCGGTTGAAGAGCTGTCGGTGGGTTTGGCCGGTTAGGGGTGTGGGGTCGGCCAGGAGTCGGGGGGCGTTGAGGAGTTCGTGGACGGCGAGGCGGGCGTAGAGAAACTGCTGCGGCTCCGCGCCGTCCTGCTGCTGGTCGGTGACGAGGCGTCGAACGGCTTCCTCGATGAGGCGGTAGTCGGCGTTCAGAGTGCCTTGGTGTTTGGCGGCGTGGAGTTTGGCGCGCAGGTATCCGGCGATGGCCTCGGGGTCCCGGGACACCTCCACGTACTGTGGGCCGACGGTGGCCGGGCGGTCGAGGGTGGCGGGGTGTGGGCCCAGGGTGTCGAGGATGTTCGTGTCGTCGAGAGTGGGGTGGTCGGGGCCTTCGCGGGTGGAGCGTCGGGTGCCGATGATCAGGCGAACGGTGGGGAGGGCGGCGAGGGGGCGCAGGATCTGATCGGCGATGTGGAGGGGCTGTTCGGTTTCGTCGAGGCCGTCGAACAGCAGAGTCAGCTGAGTGGGCCGCTCGCGTAGCTCGGTGAGGAGCCGGGCGGTCAGGTCGGCGGGGGGCTGTCCGTCTGTGGCCAGGGTGGCGAGGTCGGTGAGGCCGGCGGCGTGGGCGACGAGGTGCAGGACACGGGCGGGGGTGAGGCCGGCTAGATGGGTGACCAGGTCGAACGGGTCGTTAGGGCAGGGGATGCAGGGTGGGAGTGGGGTGAGGTGGCCGTGGCGGATGAGGATGTCGCGCAGGCTGCTGTTGGTGTGCAGGAGGACGTGGCCGAGGAGGGCTGACTTGCCGGCGCCGGCGGGGCCGGTGACCACGAGGGCGCCGTTGCTTGCGGCGTTCAGCCAGTTGAGGATCTGGTCGCGCTGGAGGGTGCGGCCGTGGAAGTACCAGGCAAGTTCGCCGAGTTCGGCGCCGGTGGCCTTGGGCAGGAAGTGGCGGCGTTCGTCGTCGGGGAGCTGGTCGATGACGGCCTGGACTTCGGCGAGCTGGTCCAGCGGGGCGGAGACCGAACTCGCGGCCTTCAGACGGAGGCTGACGAGCTGGTCGCGGTGGTCGTCGACGGTGAGGTCGTCGAAGAAGCCGTCGAGGTCGCCGGCGAGCTCGCGTCCGAGAGCGGACAGTCCGATGGCCCGCTGGGTAGGGAAGGTAACGTTCAGGGCCCGTTCCAGGGCGCGGCTGAAGGCGCCGAGTTCGGCGTAGCCCTGGGCGGCGGTGGCCAGCAGCAGGTACCGGCGTACGCCGGCGTGCTTGTCGTCGAAGAGTTCGCGGTGGACGGCTCTGGCGAAGCTCGTTGAGAAGCAGGCGTCGAGGACGACGATCGCCCAGCTGCCATCATTGTCGGGGTGGAGTTGGCGGCTGCCGATCGCGTGGGCGATCGCCTGCGGACTGACGCCGTCGTCGATCGGTGAAGGGGTGCGGTGATGAGCGAGGCGCTCCGCGGTTCCGTGGCCGACCCAGTACAGCAGCGTGTTGTGGCCGCCGGCGGCGGTGGGCTGCCTCCAGGCGCGGAGCCGGTCCTCGACCGCCTGCAGGTCCCGTTCACCTGCCAGCACGGTCCATTCGGTGGTGCGGACGCCGTAGTCGGCCAGCAGGTCGGCGACGGCCTTGACATGCCGGTCGGTGTCCAGGTCCTCGTGGTGCCGGTAGGCGGTGAAGTTGACCGGGAACAGCTCGACGCCGCCCCTAGGGAACGCGCCGACGGTTTCGTCGCCGGTGCCGGGGGCCGTGGTGCGGGGCGGGGTGCCGTCCGGTGCGGCGGATGTGGTCATGGGAAGGCTACCGGGTGCCGGTGTCGGGCGGGGTGACGAGGACGAGCTGGGTCAGGGGCACGTGCCGGCCGGTATCCAAGGTGACGCGGTACAAGTCCGGGGCCTCGGGGGTGAAGCGGGCCGACAGCGCGCCGTCCGTACGGTCGGGGTCGGGGCGCAGGGTGAGGGGGTGGCCGGGACGGCCGGTGGTGGCGGAGTGCACGCTCAAGGTGGCGCCTGCCGGGGTGTCCAGGCCGGTGGCGGTGAGGGTGAGCGGCTGTCCGAGGGTGCCACCGACTTGGGGGGTTTCCAGGCCGGGGCCGGTGCCGTCGCCGCCGAGGGGGGCGCCCTGGGGTCGTTCCAGGGTGATGCGGCGGATCTGGCGCAGGACCTCGTCGTGGCGCATCAGCGTGCCGTGCTGCCCGTAGACGTAGGTGACGGCCTCGGTGCCGGTCCGGGCAGAGGGCAGGTGGACAGTGCCGTCGCCGGAGGCGTCACGGCGGGCCGGGATGCCGGTGCTCGGGTCGCGCACCAGTTCGCCGTCCGCTTCGACGTCGAAGGCGTGGCGGCGGCCTACGGCGACCGCGAGGCCGGCGTACTGGTGATCGTCGATGGTCTGCACGGTGGCCTGGGCCTCGCCGACGATCGCCCGGTGCCCAGGCAGCGCGAGCGGCTCCTCGCGGTGGCGCTTGTGCTGGTCGAGTGAGCGGGCTGCCAGGCCGGGGTCGCCGCCGAACCGAGCCACGTCCGCCGGGGTGAGGCGTGCGACGTCCAGGCCCAGGTCCAGGCAGCGGTAGCCGGGCAGCAGGTCGTGGACGGCGGGCAAGGTCGCTGCCATCGCCTGCACCCGCCGCACCAGCCGCTCCGGCGTCACCCGAGCGTTCAGGAGGTTGAGCGCGAGGACGGCCTTGGCCGAGCCCAGGAACGGCGTGCCGACGGTGATGACCGTCCGGGTGTCGGCCGCGAGTTCGGGGTCCTGCTCCAACGCGGCCCGCACCACCAGCCCGCCCATCGAGTGCGCCACGAACACCAGCCGCGCCTGCCCTGGTCCGCCCGCAGCCCGCCTCCCGAGTGTGGCAGCGGCCCGCTCCCGCCACCGGGTCAGGTGCGCGCGGGCCGCGCGGGCCAGCAGGGCGCCGTTGTAGGAGACCGCCAGGCGCCAGTCGTAGGCAAACGGTGCCACCGCCTCCGGCGCTTGGGTGATCCTCTGCAGGGTCTTGACCGTGTCGCTGTAGGGGTCGAGGCCCTGGAAGACGGGTAACCACCACGGTTTGGCCAGGAGCTGGTCGCGCGGATGCGTGTCAGTGGCGCCCGCCGGGCGGTGTCGGCGTCGGCGGCCCGCTCCCGCTCGTCCGCGTGCAGGGCCCCGAACAGGCTCGGGCCGGTCAGCCCGGTGAGCATCGCCAGGCTCACACCCCACAGCGCGCGGCCCGTCGCTGCGTCCTCTAGGACGCTGCCCATGATCCCCGGCACCACCACACATGCGTCCTGAGTCCGGTCCTCGAACACTGGCGGCTCCCCCGCGAACGGCACCCCGTGTCCCGACCCGCCCATGCCCACGGTCCCCATGCCACCCGACGATAGACAACCGCGCCCGCCCGCGTCCGGACTTCACCCGAGGACGGCCCCACACCCGGGGTGGCGCAAACCGGGCACAGCTGTCCGTCGTCGCATTCCCCACACGCGTGGGGGTCTGTCGCGGGTCCAGTCGTAGCGAACGCCAGGAGCAAGGTCTTCCCTGTACGCACGGGGCTTCTCACAGGCCTGGGATGCCATCCACGTCCAGATTCCCTACATATGTGGGGGTCGTTCGTTCTCGTACATGCGTCGGGCCTTACGAGTTGGTGCGTGATAGCGGGTGAGGTGTCGTGCCAGGTGGATGGCATGATCTCGCTGTGTCGATCATGGTCAATCGGGCGGTGCTGGCGCATCGGCTGTTCACGGGGCTCTCTCGGTCTCATCTTGCGTGCCTGGTCGAAGAGTTGGCCGAGCCGTGGCAGGCGAGGGTCGAAGGTCGTCGCCATGCGACGCGGGGCGGGGCCAGGAAGCGGGCCGCGGGTGCCGGCGCCAGCCATCAGCTGGTGTTCGTCGACCGGCTGGTGGCCACGCTGATCCATCTGCGGCACGACCTGCCGCACTCGGTGCTGGGGCTGCTGTTCGGTGTCGACCGTTCCACCGTCACCCGGGCGATCGCAGAGGTGCGCACGCTCCTGGCGGAGCGGGGGTGCGCGGTTCCCGACCGTCCCGGCCTGCGGCTTCGGACGCTGACGGATGTATTTGCCTATGCCCAGGCCGAAGGCGTCGAGCTGCGTTTGGACGCCACCGAGATCCAGGTCCGCCGGCCACCGGCCAGCCGCGGCGGACGCCCGTGCCTTCGTCTCGGGCAAGAAGAAGCAGAACACGATGAAGGCCCCCGTGATCGCCGACTGGCGTGGCCGCACGTTATGGACCGATGCCCTGCGGCCTGGGCGTATGCACGACGCCACGGCCGCCCGCAACGAAGGCATCGCCGTCTGCTTCCGGCACTTCCCCGACGTCGAGGTCCTCCTGGACGACGGCTATCTCGGCCTGAGCCGCGACCACCGTGGCCAAGCGATCACACCGCCCAGAAAACCGCGGCCAGGAGCATTGCCCGGCAGAGTCGAGCAGTGGGAACGGGACCGACACGGGCACTCGTCCGACCGCATCACCGTCGAACACGCCCTTGCCGATCACAAACGCTGGAAGCAACTGACCCGCTGGACACACCGACGCGACCGCCTGGCCGACACCTACCGCGCCATCGCCGGCCTCGTCTCCGACCGCACCGCCAACGTCTGAAAACCGGCCACGGCCAAGCTGAACACGTCTCACCCGCTATCACGCACCAACTCGTTACAACGAGCGGTCCCACCCCGTCACCGATGTCGGCTTCCGCGTGGACGACTTCGCCGCCGATGGGCCGCTCCTGTTTTCTCTCCTCTCCCCGGACTGGGAGGTCCCCTACAGCGCCGAGTTCACCGACCAGGGGCTCACCTACTCCCCCCTCGGTGAGGACGCCCTCGTGCGCTACCAGCGCACCCTCATCCCGGCCGCCGAGTGGATCAACAAGCACAAGCCATATCTGTTCTTCGCCGGCGACCGCGTGCTGGCCCCTGACGACCGTCTGCTCGCGCCGCGCACCGACCTGCCGCCCTTCGACCTGTCCCTGCTGAGCGTGCTGGAGTGGAACGGAGTCGACATCCAGGTCGAGTCGATGGGACCGCAGCGGCTGACGCACTCTGTGCAGCACTACATGTCTCTCCACCTGAGCGGGCAGCAGCACTTCGACGTCCTGCTCGATGACGACGGGGCCAACGAGGTGGCCGACCTCGTCGGCATCTGCGCAGACGAAACGGACATCACCATCACCCTCGTGCACTGCAAGTACTCCCACGAGCCCACACCCGGCCGCCGCGTCGCCGACCTGTACGAGGTGTGCGGCCAGGCCGTGCGTGGTGCGAAGTGGCGTGAGTACGGCGTCGAGGCGTTGCTGCGGACCCTGTACAACCGTGCCGTGAAGTGGGCCGCCCGCAATTCGGGACAGAGCCCGTACCTGGTCGGCAGCATCGACGAGCTCTACCGCATCCGGGAGCGCGCGCCTCAGTTGCGCCCCCACATCAACACGGTCATCGCACAGCCTGGCTTGTCGGCGGCCGCATGCAGCAGCGAGCAGCAGCTCCTGCTGGCCGGGGCCCACTCCTGGGTCAAGGCAGTGACCAAGGGTTCTTTCGTCGTCTACTGCAGCGCCTACACGGGGAGAAGGAGTCTGTGCGGGCGCCGACAGCACTCGCTTGGCCAGGGCGAACACGCCGCTTCAGGCGATCGTTTCCCGTGCCTTCGAAGACGGTTTCTTGTGGCAGCTGATGAGAGCCTTTCCGCGATCAGGCGGTTTTGCCAGGGGCAGGGCGGCGTCAGACTCGGCGGCAGCGCTCTCGAAGCTCGGATATGACGGCTTTTTCACGTGCGTTGATAGCGCCGTCCACAGTGGCCACGCGGTCGGCTACGTCGAGGAGGTCGCTCAGATCCCCTCGCTCGGCGTCTATGCGCCGCCACACCTCGCCGGGGTCGAAGTCGACGAGGTTCGTGAGTTGTTCGTCGACGACCTGATGCTGCTCCCGGGCCAGCCTCGTCAGGTGGCGCATCAGCAGCGTCTCCTCGTCGGCGGTCTTGTGGTTCGCCCGGATGACGAGCCACGCGACCCACAGCATCAGCTGCGGGTGCTGACTGCGCCTGCTCAGGTTCTCGGCGAGTTCGATCACCCGCGCTTCGTTGCGGAAGACGGCTTGCGCGTGCCGTCCCGCGAGCAGTGTCGTATAGCGGTTCACGGCCACCGCAAGGGGAACGCCGACCCCGGGGATACCGATCTTGATGACGTTGCGCTGCAGAAGAGACTTCCCGACGAAGGGGAGGCCCTTCGCGGCGGTCAGCACCATTCCGGAGTAGAAACCCTTGATCACCCGTCGCGTCATGGCCGGGACCACCTTGAGCACGCCTTCCCGGACTACTGCCCCGCTTTTGATCGTGAAGGCCACTCGGATGAGCTTCCACATGTCATCGGGGTCGGACAGGTCGAGCGGGGTTCGATAGAGGACGGCAATGTCGTAGGCCAGGCGGAGCTGGAGCCGGGTGATGAATGCGAGATCGACCATCATCGTCACGCCGGCGGCCGGGACGGTCGCCGCCGAGGCACCACCACGGGGGCCGATGGTGGCGGCGATGGTCAGCGTGTAGGCGCTGGCCGACAACCCGCCTTCGAGTGCGGCATAGCGGGCCGCCATCTTGATCCGCTCGTCGACAATGGCGTCCACGGGCAGGCCCTCATACCGCTCCTGGAAATACTGCCAGTCGACGGTATTGGTGTATGAGCTCAGGGCTTGAAGGCTGAGCTTGGTGAACCAGTCGCCCGACCTGATGTCGTCCGGGCTCAGCCCTGTCACGAACTCCCGTAGCTCGGCCCGCTCATGGGCGACAACCTCCCGGTCGGTGTCGTCGCCGACGGCTTCACACGGAGCTTCGGTCATAACCAGTTCTCCCCGGCGATTGAGCGTGCAGTCCGGACAGGAGATGCAGCCGGGCTGAACCAAGCCATTCGACGGCGCTCCCCGGTGCAACCTGAGATGGGAGGGGTCAACTCGCCTGCGGGATAGCAGGCGTGACGGCACGGCCGCGGCCGTGCTCCACGCGGGCCGTTTCCAGCAGGCGCCGCCAGGACGTGACCGTGGGCCGTCGCCTCAGCAGAGCCCGGCGCTCTCGCTTGGTCATGCCTCCCCACACCCCGAATTCAATGCGCTGGTCCAAGGCGTAGGCGAGGCACTCGGTCCGAACGCCGCAGCCGCCGCACAGCGCTTTGGCGCGGTTTTGCGCTGCGCCCTCGACGAACAGGGCATCGGGGTCAGCCGTCCTGCACAGCCCATGCTCACTCCAGCCCGTCCCCGCCATTCCCGATGCCGCCCTCTCCCCTGGCCCGACCTGCGAGTTGCCCAGTGCCCCGGGCAACAGGCATATGACACTACGCCGTTGGAGGACGACCGTTCCTGCCTCTGTCCCGCGGCATCACACCTTCGGGTGACCATGCTTGCCTCCCGTGCGCAAAGGCGCTACAAGCCCCGGGCAGCCGCGCCGGGAGGGCATCATCCGGGCACCGGCATCCGGCGCTTTCTGCCGCGGCAGACCACTCCCCACAGGTTCGCTCCGCGGCCGTGCCCGGCTGCCAGACCGGCAGCGGCAGCGGCAGCGGCAGCGGCAGCGGCAGCAAGGATCGGTGCCGCATCCGTCAGTTCCCACGCCGTCTCCGTCCGCCGCCTTCGGGCGACCGCCCGAAGGCGGCCCTCACCACAAGGAAAGGCGGCAGCGGGGCAAAATGTAACAAGGGGCGCCAAGTTGACGTCGTGCCACCCGGATCTGTCGCCTCAGCCGAGAGCCCGCAGCCCATCCGTGGGCGTCCCGCGGGCGATCGAGATCTC
Organism: Streptomyces achromogenes; assembly: GCF_030816715.1. NCBI lineage: Bacteria > Bacillati > Actinomycetota > Actinomycetes > Kitasatosporales > Streptomycetaceae > Streptomyces > Streptomyces achromogenes. Next base: position 29,364 of record NZ_JAUSYH010000001.1, read on the forward strand.
CCCATCGTCCGTCACGCACACCACGCGATGCGCGTGACGGCGGCATGCTGCCGCGGGGGCCGTGACTGGCAGCAGGAGGCCTGGGCCGGTTGAGTTCACCGGGCTGCCGTGTCAGTGGCCGCGGTTAACCTCGAAGGCTATACGGAGGAGGTCGTGTTGACGTACGGTTCGCTGACGCCGGAGGTGCCGCTGGGGCCCTTCGAGGCATCTCCCATCAGGGTCTGGTCCGCGCCGGGCAAGGCAGCCAAGCTGCATGCCACGGAGCACTGTTCCCGCATACGCGCCGGCCGAGTCACGTCGAGCGAGCTGCCGCTGCGGGTGGTGGTCGAGCGGATGTGCCCGCAGTGCGCCAGGTACGGGCCGTGGGCCCGGCCGGGCACCGGAGTCGGCTTGTTCCTGAGTGCGCTGACCGGTCTGGGGCTGCTGCACGAACTCGGCAGCTACAGCGAGGCGGACGAGGACAGCTTCGCCGACGACGAGGTGAAGCAGGCGGCCGTCCTGCTCCTGCAGGCCCCGCAGGACGATGGGGAAGCCCCCGACGCGGACGAGGAAGAGGACGACTGGCGTGCACGGCGAGAGGCCCAGCAGGTACGCGACTCGGTCGTGGGCCAGTGGCGCAGCGCGGCGGCCAGTCTGCACCGTTGCCACCGCTTCCTTGCTCTGTTTCCCTGGCTGAAGCCCTGGGCCGCTGCCGGTATGCGGCTCAAGGCCGATCATGTTGCTTTGCTCCAGCGGCAGGCTGGGCAACTGCTTTCCCGGGAGGCGCTCACAGCCGCGGCCGGCGTGACAACGATGGGCACCCCGGTTCTGCCGGCCGAGGACCCGGTGTTCGCACTCCTCGGCGCACCCACGGTGGTGGCGGAGGAGTTGGCATCGCTGTGGCGGCGGTGGAGTCACCGGGCCGCCGACAGTTGGGAGGATCCTCGCGGACACGGCCACCTCGCCTACGACCTCGTCCGCAGGATCAGCAGCCGGCGCAAAGGGTGGGATGCGGCGTTGGAGCGTGCCCAGGAGCTGGTGGCGTCCTGGGCGCTCGCGCTGCGGGCGGGTGCGGCCGGTGAGCAGGATGAGCGGGTGCTGGTGGTCCGACTCCCGGAGCAGGGGCTGAATGATCCGTTCGGCCGTGACGAGGTTTTTCTCGGCCGTCTGAGCGAGTGGGAGCTGGGTGTGCTCGCCTGCTGGGCCACCGACGCGGACTGGGAGGGGTTGACCGTGACGCTGCGGGTGCCCGAGCCTGTCGGAGCCCGTCTGCTGTCCCAGCCTTCGGCGTTGTCGTGCCTGACGCCTGAGCAGGCCGTCGCCGCGCAGGACGCGGCACCGCGGGTGCCCGTCGAGGCGGTGGGGCCGGGGGTGTTCGACGATACGCCGGTCAGTGAGCGGCGGCCGGTCACCGCAGGTGATCTGCGGGCCTTGCGTACCGTCTCGCGGGAGGTGGATCAGCTGTATCTGGTGCTGTCCGTCGAGGCCGGACCCGAGGTGTTGCCGCTGCCCGTGCTGGAGGCGCGGGTCGCTCGCGGAGGCCGGTACGTCGTCGTGGCGGCTGCCGGTGATCTGCCCGACGCACTGGTGGCGGCCCGGCGTGAGGAGCTCACAGCCGGCGCCGTGGCAGATGATGATCCGGTCTGGACGCCCCGCATCCACCAGCCCAGCCACCCGGACTTCGGCCGTAGCCTGGGCACGGCCGAGGGTGAACGGCTGGTGGTGCGCCTGGCCCGAGGACGCTCGCACCCCGATGCAGCACTGCGCTGTCTGCTCCTTGCTCGCGGAGTGGCGGACCTGCGCGATCTCGGGGACCGGTATGACGCGAGCGGCGAGCGCCGTGATCCGGTGCCCTTCCCTGTGTGGGACGGGCTGCTGGCCATGGAGCAGCTGGATCTGCGGCCTTTCAGGCCCGCCGCGGAGGACGGTGCACGGCGTGGAGGGTCGGCTCTGCCGCTGGGCATCCTGGCATCCGTGCAGCTGTACACGACGGATGCTGCAGGGCAGTTCGAGGGCCGGGCCCACTCCCCCGGCTGCCAGCACCAGAGCCGCGTCCGTGGTCTCAGCCGGTACTACGACCTGGTGACCGTCGAGCAGATGCTGGACGCCGAGCGATTCGACCCGTGCAGCAAGTGCGGCGGCTACGCCACTCGCCGCCTGTCGACGCCGCAGGTCGCCTACTACCGTGCAGCTCACCGGGTACACGACCTCGCCCAACAGGTCCGGTGGGTCCTGGACCATCCCGAGCTGGGAACGGACACCGCCTCGCTCCTGGCCGAACTCAAGGAATGGGACGCCGCCACCTCGCCTGACGACTGGTTCGATGCGGACGACGAGGAGAGGCAGTGGAGCCGCTTCATCCGCCGCCTCCTGCAGCAACTGGAAACGGCGGCCGCCGATCCCCGGCCCTCGTCGTAAGACGCGGTCTCGGGCGGGCAACCGCCCGGCCAGGAAGCGGGGCATGCGACGGCCCGTCTCCGGTTGCGCTGCCGGTCCTGCGGGCGGCTGCGCGACGCGGATCAGCCGCGTGCGCCGCCCGCTTCAGACTCGTAGAAGTCGGTGCCCGTCTGCAACAACGACAGCACCATCGTTCTGTCCCGTGCAGCCCCCGACCTGGTGATCGCAGTCCGCGGTCACTTTGGTCGGTCCTGCGCCTCGTGGTGCGCGCTCCATCTCCCGGCGCGGTCACTCAGAGTACGGTGCAAGTCGGGACACTCCAGCAACTACGAGTGCATCGACTACCCGTTGCCAGTCAGCTGGCATGCCTACGTCGGCCACAGTTTGGCGTAGTTCGATTAGCCATGACGCCAATAGATAAGTGCGGTTCGCTACTTGACTGGGATTGGCGAGGACAAGGTTCACTACCCAAGGAAGGCCGATGTGTACCTGCTCTTCGGCCGGTAGAGGCTTGATGAAGCCGATGAGCTGATCCACGCATGCTGCGTGGCCCTGAGCGAGGGGCAACCACTGGGCGACGGTGTCCTGCCAGGCCAGCGGCTCCCACCAAACGATGGGCTCGTCCTCCACTTCCCGGTAGAGGTAGGCCACTTCGGAGGCGGGGTTGGGCAAAAGCGAAGCCAGGGCGGAGAAGTACTCGCTTCGCCCTGCGAAGGGCGTGTGCCCGGAGGCCTGCAGGGCGATCACATGGGCGATCACGGTCGGCCACAGCCGCTTCGCGGTGGCTGCCCTGTCCGCAGACTCCTCGGCAGCGGAAGACAACGCGCGCAGAAAGCCGCCGAGGAGCGTCGCATCGTCGGCATAGGCCTCGATGTGCTGGAAGACGGGTGCATCGTCGTCCGCGCTTGCCACCGTAAGCAGTGCCCGGGCCGCGATCAGGGCGTGGGTGCCGCGGCTGTCCACGTCGCGCTCGGATGCAAGCAACGCGCGGCGATGGGCTTGAACGAGGACGGTAAGCAGTTCGCGAGCGGAGGTCGAGACGCAGTTCGACGCGGTCGCCGCCGGGCCGAGGGCCCTGATCGCCGCGTCGAGGCGGTCTACGTAGATGGAGTCGGCGGCGGCGGCCGCGAGCGAGTGCGCGACGGGATCGTGGAGCACGACGACCTTGCGCTGTCCGGTCTCGGGATCCCAGTCCCCGAGGGTGCAGTCGCGCATCGTCTCGACCGTCAGATGGAAGGCGGTTTCGTGGTGGCAGGTGTTGTTTCCGGCTGTGCACGCAGCCAGCCAGACATGGTCGAGGCCGCGGGCCAGGTGCACACGAACCTCGTTGGGGAGGGAGTGCGCCAGTTTGCATGCCGCGGCGGCGGCCTGACGGTACGTCGTGGAACCGTCCTTGCCGTCCATCTTGGCGCGCAACTCCGCAGCAGCGGGCAGCAGAAGGAGCGGCAGTGCCTGTGCGGCAATACGGTCCGCCCCCTGTTCGAAGTATGAGTCCTCGGATTCGAATCGACGCGGTGGTGCTGCGTTCTCGCCAATGCGCAGGAGTGTGTCAACAGCGAAGCGCAGTGCGTCGACGGGCAGCTCGACGCCGTCCACGATGGCTGCGGTGAGTGCCGTCGCGGCCACCGCGGCGGGTGCGTCCCACTGGCCGCTGGGGTCGAGGCCGGGCGGGTTTTCGAGGAGGTCTTGTGCCGAAGCCAGGTCGGAGACCAACTCGTCCGCGTCGACGGCGTCATCCTTGCCGTTCTTGGGATTGATGTAATAGCGGACGCTGAGCCGAATGGCCTCCTGGGCGCGTGCCGTTTCGACGTTCGTGGTCTGCAGCGCTTCAACGACGTCTCGGGGCGGCGTGCTCTGGATCTGCAGGCCCCCTTCCACTTGCTGGGCCTGGTAGGTGCCGCGGTCGAGGCTACTGGCCCAGGCGCGCACAGGCGCGAGCTGTTCTTGGGCGGCTGTCTCGTCGAGTTCGCCGAGTTCTTCTTCTGCAAGTCGCCTGGCCGTTGCGACAAGCTGTTGCCCGATCAGTCGCAACTCGCCCGTTCGCTGATCGTCGGCGCGCAGCACCATCGTCATGGCTGCCTCCCGTAGCGACCAGCGCCGACGCTCGGGTGCCGTTAGTCCATCGTCGGCTGCCTTCAGGCCGCTCGCTTCGTGGACGAGACGTGCGAACTCCAGGTGCCAGATCACCGGTTCCGTGAGAAAGCGATCCAGCAGACGGTCGGCGCGTTCCAGGTGGCGGACGAGCAGCCCGACGACCAGGCCGACCATCGCCAGGTTTTCGCAGTCCTGGAGCAAGATAGCGACCAGCGTGTCCAGGGGGACGTCTACCTCGACCAGTTGGTCGCAGATCCGCTCCAGTGCTTGCAGCGCGCTCATGCAGGGATAGGGGCCGACGCCGGTCCCCCGGTACCAGAGCCAGACTTGCTCGTCTCCGACGTAGGTCCGGCGTGCTCCTGTGACGTCGAGTTCGGTGCGGTAGGCGTCGAGTTCGTGGTCCTCGATCCGGGCACTGTCGTGGCCGTGACCGCCGGCGAGGGTGCGTGCGCGCACCAGCGCGGCGTGGTTGAGCATACGGTTCAGCATCGAGACGCCGTTGCGGAAGTCCGAGCGGAACATCGGCATGAAAGGACCGCGGTACCAGGCCGCGAGCGGCGCCACGCCGAGGCTGCGAGCGGTATGGCGCCGGATGCCGTACTCGTGGAATCCTGCCCCGTCGTGGTCCTCGTTGATGTAGTAGGCCTCGGTCAGCTCGGCCAGGAAACCGCGGCGATACATGGCCAACGCCCGGCCGGTCAGTACCTCCTCGACAGCGGGACCGGCCCATGCCGGCGCGTCGCGCGCAACACGGCGCAGGACGGCCTCGCCGTCCTCACCGAGATCCGGGCCGAGCAGTGCCAGCAGTTCGACCATAAGCTCATCGGTGATCTCGCGGGGGAGCTCAAGCCGACTGCGTCGGCGCGCGCGCCGACGGCTGTCCCCCATGAAGGGCAGCCGCTGCTTCTCCAGGAACTGGCGCTTGGCTTCGGCTTCCTCCGGCGACAGAGCCGCCCGGGCCGCAGCCGCGGCTGCCTGCTCGTCGTTGAGCCGGCGGTCTGCAGCGGCGCAGGCGGCAAGCAGGCGGTCGTGCAGTTTGACCCGGAGCGGATGCCCGGCGGGTGTTTCCGCGATGATGACGGCGTGGAGCCAGTCCCGCAGCATGCCCTGCACGTGCTTGCCCTGTTGCCAGGGTTCGTCTTCGTCGAGGAGCAGGGCGATGAGCGGCTCGGCTGCGGCGATCCGCACCAGACCCGCTTCGTTGTGCAGCCGCTGGTGCACGAGACGGATGAGTCGCCGCAAGCCGGTGCCGGGCTCAGCGCGCAGCGTGGGCCAGGCCTCGCGCAGGACCGGGTCGGGCGCTCCGAGTGTCAGGAGCGCTTCGCCGGGTACGTCTGCCCAGCGGTCCCCGTGGCCTGCCGCAGCCAGGTCGTCGAAGGCCTGTTGCAGGCGGGCGAGCCTGCCGCGCAGAGGGGCTTTCGGGGTGTCGGGAGCGGCAAGCAGTGCCTGGCAGGCAAGGCGTGCGGCACCGAGCGCCCAACGCGGCACGCCGGCCTCGACCAATTTCGCCGTGGGGTGGCTGGCTGAGAGGAAGAGCCGGGCGATCGCGTACCGGCGCACTTCGTCGTGGGTGAACTGCGGACCGATGGCGAACGGGTCGTCCTCGCCCGTACGCAGCACCCCATCCTGGCGCAGTCCCGCAAGCGCCGTGGGGTCGATTGCTCCGACGACCTCCAGGGGGTCTCCTTGGCCGAGTTCCAGGGCGGCCAGGCGGAGAAGGGCAATGCTCCGGGCGTCCGGGGTCCCCCGTTCAGGACGTTGACGGAGCACCAGTCCCGACCACACCTGCTGCATGGCATCGGCGTCGCTGAGGGGTGTGGCCTTCACGCCTCCTCGAACGAGCAGGTCCACCACCACGGGTCGGCGCAGCAGCTCACGTGAGCGCGGGTCCGCCGCGAGGGCCGACAACTCCTCAAAGACTGCGACGATGTCTGCTACCTGGGCATCGGTCAACGGTGGTACCTCGAAGCCAGCGACCTCTCCGGCGCAGCGTTCTTTGATCGTGTCGCGGACGACTTGCTGGGCGTCGTTCGCCGTGATGGCCACGATTTTGACGTCGGCCTGACCAGCCGCGTCGACCAGATAGAGGAAGGGGTTCCGTAGGCCCTCGGCGAATGCGTCGGCGCCGTCGATAACGAGGAGGCGCCGAGGGGCGCTCAGCTCGCCGAGTAGCGCGGTGAGCGAGGTGCCGAGTACGGACTCCAATTCCACTGTGGTGGGGGGAAGATGCCGCAGGTTGATGCACGCCACCTGCATGGAATCGGGGTCCTGTGCAGCGTTGGCGAGCGTGCGCACGACGAGGGCGCTCTTGCCCACGCCGGAGTCACCGTGGGCGACGACCGCCGCCGCCGGGGACTCCACGAGCTGAAGTAGCTGAAGTGCCGTATCGCTCCGGTCAAGTTGCACCGTTCGACCGTCCTCGGTGGCGATCTCGTCGCGCACCGAGGCAAGCGCCCGTTCGTGAAGGTGGCCGAGTGCGCTCCATCCCTGCCGGTGGCGGCGTGTGGCCGAGTCGAGGACCTGGTGCGCGTCGCGCCGCAGAAGACTCAGGTCGACGGTGGCTGCCTTCGGCGGGTACTCGTCAGCCAGGGCGACGAGCCGTTCCAGCAACCGCGTTGCCCCGTAGAGGTCGGTGCCGCGGGCCACGGGGATCAGGGAGTTCGTTACTTGGGCCCAGTCCGATTCGTCTGGTGTCTCGAGTCGGGGCATGAGCACGGTCAGCCGTGACAGCAGTTCCCAGGTGCGCTGTTCGACAAGCTGCGGGCTGGGATCGGCGGTCCCGAGCGTGGTCAGGGCGAGTTTGACGAGTTCTTCGATGTGCGTGAGCCGTGCCCGAATGTCGGCCCGGAACTTTTGGTGCGTCCGGACGAGGCCGAAGAAGCTGGGCGCATCCTTTTGCTTGCCGGCCCCGGCTGCGAGTACCGCCAACTGCTCCGCGTGTTCTTGCGGACCGGCGACGACCAGAGCCGCTCGGTATTCGGGCCCGTTGGCGGGTGCGTTGACGACCTCCTGCACGAACGTGCAGATGAGCTTCCTGCTCGACTCGTTGCTCTGCACAAGGTCGGGTGCCCGGCGCATGGCGAGGGCGAGCACCAGGGACGGCTCCGGCTCGTCAGCACATGCCGCGTGGATGACGAGGTCGTCAACCGAGTGTTCGGGTGCTTGCTGAAAGGCCACGCTGACGACCGACCGGCTGTCGCCCAGCTCGGCCGCGCCCTCGCCGAGGAGGAGGCGAGCAAGATACTGGACGGCGACCTTGCGCTCAAAGGTGACGCCGCCACCACCTGTCGCGTACGGGCTCATCCCGGTGGGAGCAGCGTTGGCGGCACTCATCCGGGTCTCCTCCAGCCATGTGCGCAGCGTGTCGTTTTCGGTGTTGAGGCGCCACTGCTTGGCACGCCCGACCTGGCTTGAGGTGGCGAACTCGGCCTCTCGAAGCTTGTCCAGCGCCGCCGTCGCCGTGGTTGGAGATACGTCCAGCGCCTTCGCGACCTTCCGGCCGGACAGGGGTGTGGCCGCGCTGGCCAATGTCTCCAAGGCCCTGTACGCGTTCTCGCCCAGCATGCCGCGGAGCAGGTCGACAGTTGAAGTCACACCACCACCATAGCCCGGATGTCCAGAGAGTCTGGACATCCGGGTTATTTGCGCGGTTGTGAAACGCGGCGGATCTGCAGTCCTTTCCCGGGTCCCGGCCCCTTGGGCCCCTGCAGCCTGCCGAACCGGCGCCGGGTATGCCGCGGCGATCGCCTTCCTGACCGCGCACGGACACGTGATCGCGATCGGCGTGGAAGGCACCGCCTCCTGCGGGGCGGGCTTCACCCGGGCCGCCCGCTCGGCGGGCCTTCACGTGGTGGAGGTCAACCGGCCCGACCGGGCCGAACGGCGCCGCAGGGCAGCAGATCGCGCGGCCGGTACCCGCCGCGCAGCTTCGTCTCGCTGACGTCATCGGTGATCGGGTTGGTGGCATGCCGAGCGAGGGGACGTCTCCGGCTCGCAGAACACCTCGTGGACGGTGAGGGTGGAGCGGTGGTAGCCGGTGCCGGGGAACGAGGCGTCGAGGCGTCGAGGCGTCGAGGCAAACCGGACCAGGTGTCGGCGGTGACCCGCGTCAGAATCACGGTGCGGGCGTCCATTCCAAACGATCACTGAACATGAACCATGCACGTCGCAGATGACACAACCTGATCACCACCACCGCTACCTGACAAAGCTGCACTTCGGAAGTCCACCGTCGTCCGGACCTCATGATCGTCACAGCCACCGAGGCATGCGTACGGCCACACCGCAGCCGCACAGCAAACTGATCAGCCCAGGCCACACCACCCGCCTCTGATCACAAACACCGGTCCTGGACAGCTCGGCTGGCCGCGCTCGGTGTCGACTGGGCAGCGTGAGACCTTGGTTGCCCATCAGGCCTGCGATGGCGGCGGCTGTACGAGGACGGGTGAAGTGAAGTAGCTGTGTGCCGGGATCGCTGGCCCGGCAGCTACCGCGTTTTGGTAGCAGCGGTCTGCCGTGCGCGCGAAGTTTCGAAGTCTCCGGTTCATCCCACCACCGGCATAGCGCAAGTAGTGTTCTCGCGAGTTCGACCAGTGATCTCTCGCTGTCTCCCCTTGGAAGTGCAGTTCAAAAGTCCTAGATAATTGCGCTTCGGTCATCAAGCCAAGAACATAAGTTTTCTCCCAGTCTTGAATGATGAGATTGGTGTAAATAATGCGTCGCCATTCATCTGGGGTCACAGACGTGGACGGCGGCTCCCAACACGTGAGGAACTCAGACTTACTTAGCGCCAAGAGGAGGAGCTCCCGGTGGGCACTCCAGGTCGTCTCCTCCGTCGCGATACGTGTTTGTCTGGCTTGATACGCCAGCGAGGCCGCGACTCCAGCGACGGCACCAGCAGAAAGAATGACCGACAGCGCCCCGTAAGCCTGACTGATCTGGCTCAGCTTTGCCCAGTCTGCGTCGTCAGGTCCAACTGCCATGAGGAGAAATGGAGTCAGCAGGATGAGCCCAACCCCTCCAACCCCCGCCATCGCAGCCCAGAAAATCTTCCTCATACGTATCCGTGTCCCCATGGCTTGCCCCTCCCTCGGTCCCCGCCGCCGACGCGCGGGGCCGCCCGGAGCCCTGCTGATCGCCGTGGAAGCCGTTCGTAGCCCGTGTTTGTGGCTACCCCAGACAACGCCGCTTCACCACTACGCGCTGCATGAGCTGGTCGGTGGATGAAGGACGACCGAGCTGACAGGCCCTTCACGACGGAGAGCGCGAGCGCTGGAGCAGCTCGGGCATCGCCGCAGCCGGCTCCCGGCCCCGGACGCAGAGATGCGCCGCGACCCCGTCCACGGCGCCCATGAGCGCTTGGAGCGGCTCGGCATCACGGGCCTGCCCGCGCTCGCAGGAGACGCCCGCCAAGGCCCGTAAGGGCGGCTCTGGGGCGTTCGAGCGGGGGCGGAGGCCCTGCCACAGGGCGCGTACGGGCTCTGTGACGGTCCCTCGGGGCCACGTCGAACGGCTTGAGGATGGGGCGGAAGTGAAGCTCCGGACATTTCTCTCGAGCGCACGTTCTAGGCGGGACAGGCTCACCGAAGACAAGCGCCAGGCGCTCGCCGCCCTCGGACTGGAATGGGCAAGGTAGACGGCAGGCTCAGCTGTCGTTTGCGAACATGTTGGAGCGTACGCTGGCCGGGCCCAGTACGCCCATGAACGCAGGAAGCCGCACCCACTGGCAGGTGGGTGCGGCTTCGCAGCGGCCGGTGGGACTGGTCAGCTCCCTAATGCGAATAGGGAGCTGACCACCCAGTCCCACAATGGCGACTGCGGCAACTTGGTTGTGTAGTAGATGGCGGCCGCCATCTCCGTCCACACCGTCGCTACCTGACGCAGAACCGGTAACCAGCCCGGACCGCGCCGACGGTGACGCCCCTTCACAGGAACTCACCCCCCTCACCAGTGCCTGCCCGATGGCAGGGACCAGGCGACTTCCTGGCCCGCGGGACCAGAAGGCCGGTGGGGAGGGGGTTGCACCGCCGGCGGCATCGTCGCACAGATAGACGCCGCGGTAGCCTCGAGACTACCCAACGTAATTCCTGCAATTCTCAGGCACTGAGCCGGTTTGACGGGTGGATCGAAGGCCCTAGGTATTGATGCGACACCGGGTTTGCACACGCAGGCCGCTTATGCATGCGCCCCGTCAGTTGTGACCCACTGCCTGTAGACCTTTACTGGGCGTAAGGGCGAGGAAGTGCCCAGTAAGAAACGAACTGAAGATCGGTTTGTGGCTAGCTTCACATCGTGATTACTAAAGTCGATTACTGTGCGTGATCTCTTTAACGCATGGTAGTCCTGGGCTTCCATGCATTGAGCCACCCAGTACGAACCCGAGCCGTTCATTACGGTGCATTGCGGGCACCTGGCACTCATTCGCCGGGCGGTCCGGCAGCGCCTGCAGGCAGGCCCAACTCGCCAGATGCGGCGTGTCGCTAAGGCCGCGACCGTCACGGTCAGCTCGACGTCCAGCTGGCGTGACACGGGTGTGCCCATGAAGAAGGGCCAGAAGGTGACAGGCACGCACGTGTCCGGGTCCTGGACGGTCGACAAGGGCACGCCCATCTGGTGCCGCACCCAGGCATCCGAGGTCGGCGACGCCTGCCGCGAGGTCGTCGACCAGCTGCTGGAGGTCAACGCGCTCTACCGGCTCCGCGCTGCCCAGGGGGTTCTCGGACTGCGCAAGAAGTACGGCGACACTCGCCTGGAGGCGGCCTGCGCGAGAGCCATCACGGTCGGCGACCCGTCCTACCGCACCATCAAGGGCATCCTGGTCGCCGGCACCGAGAGCGATCCCGAGCCCGAGACCAGCGGAGACGCCGGCGCCGCGGCCTTCCTCCACGGCCCGCAAGGGCTCTTCGGCTCCGTCACACCCCCGGACACCCCGGACGGCACCCGCGACGACCAGGTCCACGGCGAAGACGAGGTGGCGGCACGATGAGCGTGATGGACACCGCCCTGCGCGAGTCCCTCAAGTCCCTGCGGCTGTCCGGGATGCTGGAGACCCTCGACGCCCGCCTCGCCCAGGCCCACGGCGGCGAACTCGGCCACCTCGACTTCCTCCAGGTCCTCTGCCATGACGAGATCACCCGCCGCGAGACGGTTGCCTTCCAGCGCAGGCTCCAGCGGGCCAAGTTCGAGCAGCAGGTCACCCTGGAGGAGTTCGACTTCACCGCCTCCTCGAAACTGCCCGCGGCCCAGATCCGCGACCTGGGAGCCCTGCGCTGGCTCCACGCGGGCGAGTCCGTCATCCTGTTCGGCCCGGTCGGGGTCGGCAAGACACATATCGCCCAGGCGCTGGGCCACCTCGCGGTCCGTCAGGGCGCCCACGTCCGTTTCGCCAAGACCAGCCGGATCCTCGCCGAACTCGCCGGCGGGCACGCGGACCGCACCTGGGAGAAACGGATCCGTGAACTGGTACGGCCCGACGTGCTCATCCTCGATGACTTCGCCATGCGTCAGCTCTCCGCGGCCCACGCCGACGACCTCTACGAACTCGTTTCTGAGCGGCAGGGCCGGTCCCTGATCATCACCAGCAACCGGGCGCCCAGCGACTGGTATCCCCTCTTCCCCAACCCCGTCGTCGCCGAGTCGCTCCTGGACCGGCTGATCAACACCAGCCACCAGGTCATCATGAACGGCCCCAGCTACCGCCCCAACAAGCGCCCGAAGAACCCCACCGACAAGAACGGCAGGCCCCCGACCAAGTAGGAAAACCGGTGGACGCCGTCGGGATACTGCCGTCATGGCCGTCACCCAGCAACTCGCCCGCGTCCCGGCGGAGTATCTCGCCGCCTGCCGTCGGTCAGCCGGAACATCGACCGATGGAGATCCCAACTGGGATCCGCCGTCGGCGGACGTCCTGGACCTGGACTGGGCACCGGCCATGTTGGAACGGGCCTGCGAGCTGGCAGGTATCGACGGCGTCCACCTGGATGCTCTTCGGCAGGCCACCGCCGGAGACTCGGTGATCGATCTCGGCTTCCTCAACACGCACCCGCATGCCATCGGTTCCTTCGGACCGCCTCCCACTGCCCTTTCCGCAGGTCAAGTAGCCCGCGTCTCGGAACTGCTCGGTCAAATCGACTTTCCGGCCGTCCTGGCCGGCCTGCCGACCGACGACAGCGAGGCCGCTTCCTTGATCGGTCCTGGGGCGGACAAGATCGTCGGTGGCCCGAGGAAGTACCTGCTCAGGCACTTCAATGCCCTGCGCGAGTTCTACCTCGCTGCATCCCAACGGCACCTTCTCCTCGTGCTCTGGTGGGACTGACCCAGGACTTCACAGTCGGCTCACGACCCAGTACCTGGGGAATTACGTGACATTTCGGCTGGGGAATTACGCGAACGTCCACAGTCGGCGACCTGCTGCTCTGGCAAAGCAAGAATCCGAGCAACAGCAATGGACGGATCCAGCTCGCCTACACCTGGCTACGCGACCTGGGTCTCTTTCCAGCAGACGCACCGCACACGCTGTTCCGGATCTCGAACCGTACCGGGCAACTCACCCCGGCGGACCTTGTCGACCGCTACGAACTGAAGTGCCGTCCGATCCGCGATCTCTTGGTCGCCTACCTCTCCCATCGGTCCGTAGGGCTGGACTTCACGACGCTGCAGGCGCTCACGATCTCGCTGGCGCTTCGGTTCTGGGGCGACCTGGAGCGGCATCATCCGGGCATCGACTCTCTTCGGCTGCCTGCCGAGGTGATCACTGCTTGGAAGGTCCGCCTGGCTACGAAGACCGTCCGGAAGCGTCTGCCCGACGGATCATTTCGTGAGTTCACAGAGCCACGCCGAGGTGCAATCGGGATCAAAACCCAGGTCAGAGCCTTCTACCTGGACCTTGCGGAGTGGGCAGTGGAGGACCCTGGCCAGTGGGCTGCCTGGGTGGCGCCCTGTCCGATCAGCGAAGCCGAGTGCTCGGGAAGAAAGGCTGGGAAGCAGCTCAAGGCCCGCATGGACCGACGTACTCGCGAGCGCCTGCCGGCGCTGCCCACGCTGGTGAAGACGGCTCACCGCCTGCTGAAAGAGGCCACCATGCGCCTCGATGCACTCAACGCTGCCCCGCTCGGTTCGGATTTCAGCGTGCTTGGTGAGACGTTCAGAGTTCCGCGCTTCAGTAAATGCGCTGACGGGCGTCCGATCCATGCCTGGGATGCGAAGGGCACCCGGCGCTCATTCGCGGGTGAGGAGCGCAGCGCATTCTGGGGGTGGGCTGCCATCGAGATCTTGCGGCACACCGGCATCCGTATCGAGGAACTCCTCGAGCTGGGGCATCACAGCATCGTCAGCTACAAGCTCCCCACCACCGGTCAGACCGTTCCGCTCTTGCAGATCGCCCCGTCGAAGACGGACCAAGAGCGACTTGTCTTGGTCACGCCGGAGCTGGCGGACGTGTTGAGCACGGTCGTCTCTCGAGTCCGAGGATCGGACGGGAGAGTCCCCGTTCTTCGTAGCTATGACCACTATGAACGGGTCTGGAACCCGCCGATGCCTCTCCTGTTTCAGGATCGCTCTGGTGGCTACTTGCGTCCGCTGTCACGAGCGACGATCCGTCGGGGACTCGACGTCACCTTGTTGGCCTCAGGTCTGACGGACAGCGCGGGCGACCCCCTCATCTTTCAGCCCCACGACTTCCGCCGGATCTTCATCACGGACTCCATCCTCAACGGCCTGCCCCCTCACATCGCCCAGGTCATCGCTGGTCACGACCACATCGGAACGACGATGGGATACGCCGCGATCTACCCCACTGATGCCATCGAGGCACATCGAGCGTTCATCGCCCGGCGCCGGGCTCTGCGACCTGCCGATGAATACCGCACCGTCACTCCTGAGGAATGGGGAGAGTTTCTCGGACACTTTGAGCGTCGCAAACTCGCCCTGGGCGACTGCGGCCGCGCATACGGAACTGACTGTGCTCACGAACACGCTTGTGTCCGGTGCCCCGTCCTGATCGTCCACGCGACAGAGCGTCCCCGACTTGTCGAAATCCGCGACAACCTCCTCACGCGCATCTTGGAAGCCGAAAGGGAAGGGTGGCTCGGTGAGATCGAGGGGCTGCAGAGCAGCCTGACCCACGCCGAGGAGAAGCTTGCCCAACTCGACGCCCAGATCTCCCGGAAGCAAGAGTCTGTCGACCTGGGCATTCCTACCTTCCGGGAGATCGTTGCTCGCACCACTACGGCGGCCACCCCGCCGGGGCCTGCGTGACTGAACGGCTGTCGCTCTGGCGTGCTCAGCGGCCACCGCCATAGAACGCGGCGCTTGGACGAGCTTCATCCACGCGGATGATCCACACCACCCCGGCCACGCGCCACGTTCTACGGGCGGCGGGCCAGCAGGTGGGTGTCGAGGAAGCCCCGCTCGGACGCTGGGTCGTGGAGCAACCGAGCCACCATGGCGAGTCCGGCCCCGGCCAGCAACTCGGCAAACTGCTCCGCCGGCCAGCTATAGGCAGGCGCCACCTTGTGGTCGAAGCGGACAGGCTCCGGCCCCTCGGTTCCGAAGAAGGACGCCAGGAGCAGGCCCCCTGGTGCCAGGACACGCACCTGCTCAGCGAGCAGCGCGGGCAATTCTTCAGGTGGGGTATGGATCATCGGCTAGTGGGCCAGCACTCCGCCGAGCGCGCCGTCCTCGACCGGCAGGGCCTCCATTCGTGCTTCGTCGAACTGCAGCGCCGGATGGGCCCGCCGGGCGTGGGCGACCATAGCCGGGGAGAGGTCGAGCCCGAAGGCGTCCAACCCCAAGTCGTGCAGCATGGCGGTCAAATGGCCGGGTCCGCACCCGACGTCGGCTGCCCGCAGGTTCCCCGTGCCACGCACGAGCTCGGCGAAGGTGCCGATCATGTTCCGTGCGAACGGCTGCGTCTCCAACCGATTAGCGAACATCGACGCATAAAGGTCGACGACCCCGTCGTAGGCCGCCCTGGTCTCGTCCTGGTGTTTTAACACGGGAGGGAAGCTAACACCCGCGCCGTTCACAGCAGTTCTCCGGCCCCATACCGGCCCCTTCCCCGCAGGACTGATCGTCCTGTCACCTGACCACGGGACGCCCCGGTAGTTCGGAGAAGGCAGCTGCCGAGGGTGCGCAGAGGCAGCGCGTGGTGATAGCGACGGCGGCATGCCGGGCAGGTGGTGCGGGCGGCCATCGCCTTGTCGAGTGCGGCTTCCTTGGCGAGGGTCATCGGCCGGACGGGCAGGGCGAGGTCGATGCGATACAGCCAGGCGAAGCGGCGGCCGGCGCGGCACTCGATCCGGGCGACGGGCTCCTGGCCGCCGGGGCGCAAAGCGCGCGAGTTCCGGGAATCCTGTGCGTGTGGACGGCGGAACCCGCTCACTGTCGCGCCGAACTGTCCCTCCCACGCGTGGGTTCGGTGGTCAGGTCGACAGTCTCGGCGGGCGTTGACTCGCCTCAGGACACGACGACCCTCCGGTGGGCGTGTCAGCGGCGGCGCATATGGTCGCTGCATGGTTGATCAGGATTGGGCCGGGGTGAGGGAGCGGATCGTGGAGCTGAGCGCGCTCCCGGCGAGCCAGAAGGTGTTCGGTACACTCGGTCATCGGTGGACGCTCGAGGATCCGCTTGGCGAGGACGAGATCGTCGAGTTGGAAGGCCAGATAGGCGTGCGACTGCCTTCGGAGTACCGGGACTTCCTCGCGACGGTCGCCGCCGGGGGCGCGGGGCCGTCCTATGGCGTCTTTCCCGTGCGACGCATTCAGGGCCGCTGGCGCTGGGAGGGCGACGGTGCCGACCTGGCCGATCTGTCCAAGCTTGCCGAACCGTTCCCCGACAAGGGCCCGGACCCAGAGGTCCTCGAACGGCTGCTGGCCGAGCGTCCCGAAGAGGAGGACTTCGAGGAAATCGAGGACTTCGACACCGCCATTGAGGCGTGGGATGAACGATGGGAAGCCGTCATGTTCGCCCCCGAGCGCACCGCCGGCGCCATCGTGATCTGCCACCACGGCTGTGCTCAGCGCAGCTGGCTAGTCCTTAGCGGCTCCCACCGCGGCACTATGTGGTCCGATCCCCGAGCAGACGACGCGGATCTTGAGCCCCTCGTCGACGCGGAGGGCAAGCCCGTCACCTTCAGCGACTGGTTCACCGAATGGCTGGACAAGGCTGAGCACCATGTCCGGCAGTCCTCCGTAGGCTGCTGAATCACGCATTCGGGCCGTGGCATCCTGTGGCAGTGCTTCTGGGTGATCACGCGAGCAGTGTCGAGCTCTGTCCGCTGCGCTATCAGTTCGCTGCGGTCCGGGGCGACTCGTACGACGACAACTGGCTGGTCATTGGTGGATCAGTGGCCACTCCCCAGGGCAGTTGGACCTTTGCTGATCCATGTCTGCTGGCTCATGAAGCCCGGCAGGTGTCCGCTTGGCTGCGGGCGGTGGCCGCCGGGACGGTGGCGGTGACGGAGCCCGATGCCGAAGGCTGGCTGTCTCCGGACACATGGTTCGTCGAACCGGTCCTTGCCGTGAGCCTCGCTGATCGAAGCGACAGCGGGGCAGCGATTCGTGTTCACCTCTCCCTTGAGGCGGCGCCCCCATGGCAGCAGGAAAATGACGGGGCGGACGTCTACCAGTACTTCGTGGAGCTACGGCTGGATACTGCAGTACTGCTTCGCGAGGCCGACCGATGGGATCTTGCCCTGGACTCCTTCCCAGCTCGCTACTGACCTTCAAAGCGTGGTGTCGGTAGGGCTGACGGTCCATGATCCCTGCGGTACGCCAAGTGCATGAGGTATGCGCAAGGGGGCGGGCTGACTGACGAACGGCGGGCCTTCCGCGAGAAGTTGCGGTTGGAGGCGGCCGAGCGGTTCCAGCAGGGCGACGAGAGCGCGGTCATCGCTCACGACCTGCGGGTCAGCGTCCGGTCGGTACAGCGGTGGCGCAAGGCTTGGTTGCAGTACGGGCCGAAAGCCCTGGCCTCGAAGGGGCCGGCGTCGCTGCCGCTGCTCAGCGATGAACTCTTCGCCGCCCTCGAGCGGGAACTGCTCAAGGGCCCGGTCGCGCATGGCTGGCCGGACCAAACCTGGACGCTGTCGCGGATCAAGACCCTGATCGGGCGACGGTTCCACAAGAGCTACACAGTCCAGGGCGTCGCCGCGCTGCTCAGACGAGGCGGCGGTGGCCGGCTGGATGAAGGAGACCTGGCCTCAGGTGGAAGGACCGTGGCGGCGCTCGACGCCTGGCTCGTCTTCGAGGACCAAGCCGGATTCTCGATGACGCCGCCGACCACCCGCACCTGGTCCCGCCGCGGCCACACCCCTGTGGTCCGCGTGCGGGGCCGCTCCCGCCGCCGCTTATCGGTGGCCGCCCTGGCCTGCTACAAGGCCAGCGAACGCTCGCGGCTGATCTACCGGCCCAGCCCGGACGCCCGCCCCGACGGGCGTAAAAGCTTCTCCTGGAAGGACTACCGCGACCTCATCCAGACCGCCCACCAGCAGCTCGGCGGCCCGATCGTGCTGGTCGGGGACAACCTCAACACCCACCTGACTGCCGGAATGCGCCGCTACATCGCCGAGCGCGACTGGCTCACCGTCTTCCAACTGCCGCCCTACGCACCCGACCTCAACCCGGTCGAAGGCATCTGGTCCGTCCTACGACGTACCACCACAGCCAACCGCGCCTTCGCCGACCCCGACGACCTGATCACCGCCGTCCGACGCGGCCTCCGCCAGCTCCAATACCGCCACGACGTCCTCGACGGCTGCCTCACCGGCACCAGCCTCCGACGCCAGCCACCATGACGACATCACGCATTCAAGGTCAGTAACTGACGTTCAGGCTGGCTCCTAGTTTGGCTGCGGATAGCCGATCTCGGAGATGTCCTGAGCGAGGTCCGTCAGGCTGACCTCAGAGTTCAACAGCGACACAAGCTCCTGACTCAGCGGCCGCAGGGCAAACACGTGGCTCACTGCCTCCAGGTCCACGGAGACCTCGTAATAGTCCTCGACAAAGCGCTGGAACGCTTCCGGCGAACGGTCGACCAGAAGCTCGAACAGGCTCGTCGCCCCATCGGGGTCGACAGCATTCTCGGGGAACTCGATCGCGCCGTGGTGCCAGCGATCATCCGTCGCTCCCCGCCACAAGCAGGCCGTCACGACCGGTACGTCGTCCTCGTCGGTGAACGCCGGCTCCTCAACGAAGGGCTTGAAGAGCTCGGGGACCTCGTCGATCACTCCCGGCCACGGCTCACCATCGTTGCCATACGGACTCATCGGAGACTCATGGCAGAAGCCGCGCACATAGACCCCGGCCGCCGAGAACACGATGGAATACTCGTCCCCCGACCCATTGCGCATCGAGGCCATCTCCTCGCCCTCGGCCCAACCAGCGTTGCAGGAGTAGTACCGACTTTCCCAATCCGGACTCAGGATCGCATCGAGCATCGCCAGCGAACGGCACAGGTCCCGCAGGTCGGCGATAGAGGGGAGGCGGCGGGCCGCGTCATAGACAGTCACGTGCTCATCCAACCCGATGCCACCGACAACCAGCCCGACGCCTATCGCGTCTGCGCCGAAGCACGATAGTTGTCACCACCGGCATCGGCTGGCCTGCGGCTTCAGTAGGACAAAGCATGGTGGTTGTCACCGACGCGGCGCGCTACCTGTCACCAGCGGCAAGCGAAGCAGGGGCGATGTCACCGCGTTCGGCTTCTGGTGGGCAGGGTGCCATACGGCGGCCCTTGGCGATCACGGGCCATATTTCGCGCGCCCTACACGAACCCCGCCCCTACGATCACCTGGTACGACTGCTGGAGGGGCGGGAATGCTTGCGGACATCGAGGACGGGACAGTGGCAGCGACGCGGCTCGCGGGAGGTACGCCGCTTCACAGCACGCTTGATGTCGCCGACCCCGCTGACTGGCTCGCGCTGGACGCAGGAGTGCGTGAGGTGGCCTGGCACCGCCCGGAGTTCCTGCCGGGGTGGGAGTACTCCGCCCCACTGCCCGCCGACCTGACTCAGCTCGGCGAGTCTCGGCTCGCACTCGCCCTCTGCCACCGCGACGGGAGGATCCGTCAGAAGGCGGTGCATCAGTCGGTCCGATACCCCGGTCTGCTGCCGTTGGTCGTGATCCGCTGCGCCGATTGGGTCGGCCAGGTGCGCGAGCACGCCCGGAAGGCTCTGCGCGAGGCCCTGAACGTGGACTCTGCCCTCGACCTCGCGCCGCTCATCCTCCGCGTCGGCCGCCGCGACAGAGGTGCCTTCGGCGTCGATGTGCTCGGCCAGATCCTGCGACAGGCATCCCACGGGCAGCTCGCTGTTCTCTTCGCTGACCCCGACCGCATCGTCCGGCGGTTCGCGTACCGGCTTGCCATCGAGGGCCAACTGCTCCATCCCGCTGAGCTGGCCCGCGCGGCCGCCGGGGACCAGGACACCGTGGTCCAGGACCTGTGTGCCAAAGCGGCGCTCACGGCTCTGGGGGATGAGGATGCCTACGAGGGTGTGCTGCCTCCACTGCTGTCCGCACGCAACCCGCGTACCCGTTCGGCCGGCGTCACCGCGCTGAGACGGGCGGGGCGGGCAGAGCAGGCGGAGCCGTTTCTCAGCGACCGTTCCGCGCTCGTGCGTGCTTGTGCCCGGTATGTCGTACGACAGCAGGGTGTTGACCCGGCGGTCTGGTACCGGGAGCGGTGCACGACACCGGACGACCCCGATTTGCCGCCTGGTGCGGTCATCGGGCTGGCCGAGTGCGGGAACCGCGCGGACGCCGGGCTGCTGCGGCTGCTGCTCGTGCACCCAGCGGCCGGGGTGCGGGCGCGAGCGGTGGCAGGGCTGCGGGCGCTGGACTGCGCGGATGCGGAGCAGTTGCGGCCGCTCCTCGACGACCCTGCCGCCGGTGTCGTCCGCGAGACCGCCGCCGCCCTGCTGCCCTCGGCCAAGGAACTGCCCGCCGACTGGCTATTGGAGCGCACCAGTACCGACCGGCCGCGGCACGTCCGCGTCGGCGCGTTCCGGCTGCTCGACGCGCGCGGCGGCACAGTGGCGCTACGGGCGGCGGTCGGTCTGTTCCAGGACCCGGATATGAAGCTGCGCACCTGGGCCGCGCAATCAGTGCAGCGCTGGCATCCGTCGCCTGACGGGCGGCGCGGCGACGCAGAGGTGGGTGAACTGCTCGACCAGAGCCGACACCTCTTCAGCGACCACATGCTGCGCCGACGCAAGTGGGAAGCCGGGGTGGACAGCTGAGACTGCACCGCGGTCCAGAACTCTGCTCAGCACTCGCCCCCCGGTGGCCCTGGTGACAGCACGCCTGCCTTGGTGACAACTATCGTGCTTTGGCTCAGCGTCCCGGCTCAACGCTGGGCACTCAATTGGCCAGATTGCACACTCACTGGACAACTAGCGCACTCAGTCACACCGTGCCGGTCGGGGTGGTTGGTGTCGTGTATGGGGACGTCCACCTCGTAGATGCGCAGGTGCATGACGTCCAGCTCCACTCTCTGCTCGGTGTTGGTGCCTCGGTGTTGAGGGACCACCGCGACCGCCCCGGCCTCCGTCGAACGGGGCCGGGGCGGCACGGAGCGTCCGTCACGCCGGTGAGGGCGGGTCAGAACTCCGGATGGATCGTGATGGGCCGCCGGGGATCACCAGCGTTGGTGTGGACGGTGCGGCGGTGCGCGGCGAGGCCGGCGCCTCCGCCCTGGATCGGCAGGTGGCACTCGGGGAAGCCGCGCCACCACTCATCCCCGGACGGAAGGTCGGCCGGGGTGAGCGGGTGCGGTCCGTCGGCGGCGCGACTCATGCGACCGCGTCCGCGAACTGCGCCTGAAGGTCCGCGCGGCCCTCGGGGTCGTCGTCCTGGTCGTCGACGCCGTCGCCGTGGACGGTGCAGACGATGTCCGGATCGCTGTCCATGGCGCCGGTCAGTGCCTTGTGCAGGTCGGTGACCGAGTAGACCGGCGCCCATGCCTGCCCTGCGCACTCCGGGTCGGTGGGGCAGGACAGCAGCACGTCGAAGCCGTAATCGCCCTCGCCGTCGACGTCGGCGCGGAAGGCCAGGGTGAGGTACTGCTGCCCGAGGCGGATCTCCGCGACGCGGTCCGGGCCGGTCACCAGGTCCGAGCCCGGCCGCCACGTCCACAGAGGCAGGATCTCCGGGCCGAAGAACCGGCGGACCAGGAGCAGGTCACCCAGTCCGTTGCCGCCGTCACGCCCGAGGTCAGCCTCGCGGCGCTCGGAAAGCCGCTTCAACAGCGGCTCCAGGCGGTACAGGTTGTCGGCGAAGACGATCGTGTTGAAGCCTTCGGCGGCCAGCTGCTGGTGCGAGTACGTCATCGCCTTGTGCTGGGCGCGGACGACGTCGTCGGGCACGCGCCGGTAGGCCGGGCGCGGGTGCTGCCGTTCCAGGCACACCCGAAATTCTCTGGAGATCGCCTACCCTGATGCGCACTTTCGGCGGAGTTCTTGCAGCTCAGTGGCTATGAGTGAGCACCGTAGTGATCGCAACAGGTGTGGTGCAAGACAGGGCCTAATTCTTCACCCTTCGAGTCTGATGCTCCATCGCCTCACCGAATGGCCAGGTCCTTCCAGTGCCCTGGCGGTGATGACCCCGACTTCGGCAATAGCGCGTGCCTCCGGCATGATCAACAGCAGTCAGTTCTGATGCCAGGCTGGAGCCGCCGATGGATGTGACCGAGTCAGGACATAATTCGCGGGTGTCCGCATACGTGACCGCGGGAGCACGGCTGTCCCTGTTCAGCGACCGTCGGCTTGGGGATGCAGTGGCCGCCGCGCCAAGTCTCGGTTCCGGTATCGGAGGCAGGTCGGCGGAGATGGAGATCGAGGGGATACGCGTCTTCGTCAAGCGGGTCCCGCTGACGGACATCGAGTTGCAACCGGAGCACGTGCGGTCGACCGCTAACCTCTTCGAGCTTCCCCTCTTCTACCAGTACGGGGTGGGATCGGCGGGGTTCGGTGCTTGGCGTGAGCTGGCCGCTCACATATTGGCCACAGGCTGGGTGCTGAAGAACGAGTACGCGGGCTTCCCGCTGCTCTATCACTGGCGGGTTTTGCCAGACAGTGCCCCTGCCGACTTCGTTGACGAGTTCGGGGGCATTGAGGGGGCGGTTTCCCATTGGGAGGGGTCGCCAGCCGTGCGCCGTCGGCTGAAGGCCATCGGAGGGTCATCCTTCAGCCTGGTGCTGTTCTTGGAACACGTGCCCCAGACGCTCGCCGCATGGCTCAGCAACGCCCGTCATGCGGCCTGGCGGGGTCCAGGTGGCGAGTCGTCCTACGAGTGGCTCGAGGATGCGCTGCTGCGGGGGACGGAGTTCATGAGTGCGCGCGGACTGGTCCACTTCGACTCACACTTCGCCAACCTGCTCACTGACGGCCGGCAGGTGTACTTTGCGGACTTCGGGCTCGCGTTGAGCCGCGACTTCGACCTTTCGGCGAAGGAGAGCGCCTTCCTCGCCGATCATCTTGTGTACGACCGCTGCTACGCACCGGGCCACCTCCTTCGCCATCACCTGCCCGACGGTGTGCGTGGTGGCAGCACCGAACACGAACACGGGGCCTTCCTGCGAGCCTGGGTCGAAGGCCACAGGCCCGACGGCGTTCCGTCCGACATCGGCGCGATCATCGACCGTCACGCGCCGCATGCAATCGTCCTGGACGACTTTCACCAGCGACTGCTCACGCAGAGCAAGCGCACTCCGTTCCCCGCAGCCGAGATCAAGCGGGCCCTGGCCAGGACATCACCGGCAGGATGGTGACTGCCGTGGCCTGCTGTGCGGCACGCCGCTGTCACCCGCTGGTCATCGGTTTTTTGGGCAGCGTGCCGACCGTCAGGAAGAACGTGACGGCGTAGGTGAAGCGACCCGTGCGCACGGCATCGTCGAACTGGGCCACGAACCGTTCCGCGTCGATGGGATCAAGGTAGCCCCGGGCCGCAGCGGTGTAGGCCCAGGTGCGCAGGCCCATGACATTGTCGGCCGCCGATGGGTCGCGCACGACCAGCGTCCGGGCTTCCACTGTGATGTCGTGGAGGCCGCGGACCGCGAGCAGTCCGGCGTGCCGGTGGGCCAGCGAGCCGTTGCGCAGCGCCACCTCGGCCCGGAAGCGCAGCACATGGCCGGCAAGCTCCTGGTCGTCGATATCGAGTACCTGGGTGTCGTAGTCCGGGTCTGCCAATGCGACCCGGCCACCGGGGCGTACGACTCGCAGTAGCTCGTCCAGCACCTGGACGGGGTCGGCGACATGCTGCAGGACCCGGTCAGCCCAGGCGCCGTCGAACTGGCACGCTCCGAATGGCAGCCGGTGCCCGTCCGCGACTGCAGCACGCGGCAGTCCTCGCGCCCGGGCCTGCGAGATCATCGTGAAGGAGCTGTCGACCGCGACGACCTCGGCCCCGCAGCGCGAGCGCAGGGCCACAGCGGCGTCCCCGGTACCCGCTCCGACCTCGAGGAACAGTCCGCCGGCCTCGACACGAAGAAACTCCTGCAGCCGCTGCTTGTAGGCAGCGTAGAACGGCTCCGCAGCCAACCGGTCCAAGACGTGAACCCAATCGGAGGGCCGGGGCTGGGTGTCCACCGACGTGAAGCCATGAGCAACACCGTGATCGTTCATGGGAGCACGCTAGCGCCCCACCAGGCCGGTGAGCCTTTCCGGTCAGAGCATTAGTTAGGCGAAGCCGCCATTGCACAGCAGGAGTTGGCCGTTGATCCACTGGCCTCGTGAAGAGCACAGGAAGTCCATGGTTCGCGGTGCCTCACAAAGGGCCCCGACGTCGGTCGGGGCCCCTTGCCGTTCTTCACCTTTCCGTGGGGCGGGCGGTGTTGAGTCGGCTGATCAGCTGCCGGTTAGCCGCCCGTGCAGCCTGCAGTTCCTCGTCTCGTTCCTCAAGCTGGCCGGTCAGGTCGACCACTTGTTGTTCCAGCCTGGTGATCAGGCTCTTGAGCTGTTCGACGTCGTCGGGGGCCCCGAGCCCGGACTCTCGCCAAGCCTGCTCGCCAAGGAGTTCCGAGAGCTTGTTCTCCAGGTGCCTGACGCGCGCGGCAAGACGGTTGCCGCGGTCCAGTGTGTTCGCCAGGTCTGCCTGGAGCGAGGCCCTGCTGACGACAGGGCTGGCGTCGTCGGCCGGGTGGTTCGGCGCCGGCGGCGTGGACCTGGGCGAGCAGGTCTTTGTGGCGGTAGAGGAAGGCGCGGTCGACTCCGGCCTGCCGTGCGATGCCCGAGACGCTGATGGCCGTGCCGGCGCGTCTGGCGGCGTTGATGGCCTTGATAACGCGCTGGCGGCGGCGGGCTGAATCCGCCTTGCGACCCTCAATCAGGGGGTTGGCGTTCATGCGGTCCGGTTCGGTCGGAGGTCGGGCAGGGGCTGGCGGATGCGGGGCAGGCCGAGGTGGACGACGCTGTTGCGGGCGCGTCGGACCAGGGCGGTGGCGTGGTCGATCTCGGCGCGTTCTTCGTCGGTGAGCTCGTCGACGGAGTCTTTGACGCGGCGGATCAGACGGCGGACGCGGCTGATTTCCTCGTCGGAGGGCAAGGCATCGCTTCTCGCCCAGTCGTCGGCGTCGACCGTGGCAAGGAGACGCTCGCGGTTGCGTAGCAAATCGGCGAGGTAGGTCTCCAGATCAGGCAGGTAGGAGACGTCGGTGCGGAAGTGGCCACAGCCGACGCAGCGGAATCGGACGGGGCAGTCCTGGCCGTTCGCGGCGACGTTGGACGGTTCGCTACAGACGCCGTAGGGGACGGCGACCTCGCCGACGGCTCGCCGGAGGTGTTCGGTGTCCAGTAGGGCCTTGGCCTGCCTCCAGACGCGGTTGCCGTGACGGTCGAACTGCATCTGGGTGACCCGCTCGACAGCCTCCCGGCGGCGTTCTTCCCCGACACGGTAGTACTGCTGCGTGGTGACCAACTGCTCGTGGTCTATGAGCAGCTGAAGGACGTCCACGGCGACTCCGGCGTCCGCGTGGCGTTGCGCCTAGGTGTGCCGGTAGGCGTAGGGGAAGATCTTGGTCTTGTCGAACGGCAGCCTCTTGGTAACGAGCTGTCCCTCGACTGCGACCTTGGCGATGACGTGGATGTCGGGCAGCGAGTCAACCCAGATCCGGTGTCTTCCGGACACCCACGTGGGGCTGATGGAACGGGTGCCGTCCACGCAGTAGGTCGTCGGCAACAGCTTGAGCCGGTTCAGCGGCGTGCCCGGGTACCCGGCGCGGACGCGTTCTTGTTGCTCGGTGATGAGGCCGGCGGTCGCTTCCGGGATGGGAAGGCGGCGGCCGTAGCGGTGTGACTTGTAGTTGTCGTAGACGAGGACCGGCTTGCCGTCGCCGTCCCGCTGTAGATAGTCCCAGGGCAGTTTGCAGACTTCGACCGGGCGCCGGCCGGTGTCGACGAGGAGTTCGACGGTGAGGCGGAATTCCCGGTTGTGTTCCTGTTCCAGCTGCGGCAGGTGCGCGCAGAGAACCTCCATGACCTCGGGAGGCAGGTCGTGACCGGCTTCGTCATCGTCGGGCAGGGCGGGCACGTCCTCCAGCCCCATGGCGAAGTCGTCCGGGAGTCCGTGCAGTGGCTGGGTCGGCCGAGTCAGTCCCATCGACCGCATCCGCATCAGGACGCGGCGTACATACATGCAGTGATCGTGGCGGCTCCTGAGCGTGATGTCCCCGCGTTGTTCGAGGAAGGCCATGCGGTTGCCGAACGCGACGATGTCTCCGCGGCCCAGAGCCGCCCGGTGAGTGCCGTGGTCCGGGCGCTGCAAGCGCAGGCTCTCGGACAGCTTCTCCAGCGAGTTGAGCCGGGACTGGACCGTATCGCCAACGTTGTTGCCGCGGCGCCGGGGAAGGTCGTCCCACGCCCACATCTTCGCGGCTTGCCGCAGCCAGGGCTGGGTAATGCCGGTGAACCGGAGCCACTTGGTGTGGCCGAACGCCTGGAGATCCCACAAGTCCTTGTGGCGCTCAGTTTCGGGGGACATTCCGCGGCGGCTGGAGTACCGGACGAAGGCGTCGCGCAGCTGCCGGTGCAGTCCGCTGCTCTGGTCGGTCAGCTCCAGTTCCTCGATCGAGGACACCTGCCGTCGGCGCAGCAGGTCGCAGAACGGGCGCAGCTTGTAGTACGGGGTCCGCACGCAGTCCCGGATCCGCTCCTGCAGGCCGTACAGGACTTCGGCGACGACACGGTCAGGCAGGCCGCGCAGGTTGACCTCGTTGGCCTCGTCGATCGGCGTCACCGTGCGCCGCCAGTGGTCTTCGGCGAAGTCCCTGATGCGGTGTCGAAGGTCACGCAGCCGTGCTTTGTGAGCCTCGCAGTAGGGCGCGGTCTTCCCCGGCCGCTGCCGCACACAGGCCGCGGTCTGGCACAACCCGTACGACTCCAGTGCTCTCACATCTGGGTGGAGGAGGAAGTCTTCCATTGGCAGCTTCAGCGTGACCGTCCGCTGGTAGTGGTGCGCCGCGCACAACCGGACGCGTGCACCCTTCCAGGGCCGCGGACAGTCGGCGATCACGCAGTTCTCGATGCCGAGATACCGCCCGGCCTGGGCCGCGGGCGACGCGGCGAACTCCTCGGGGCTGAGGTCCTGCCATTGTCGCTTCCAGCGGCTCCGGCAGCCGGAGCACAGCCCACAGGCGTAGGTGCTGGCGCGGTAGCAATCCGGAACGATGCAGGCCTTCACGCCCAGGTAGAGGTGGTCGTGCGGGAAGTGCAGCAGCCGCGTCTGCGGCTCCCAGCCCAGCAGTGACAGGAAGTCCGGGTCGACAGCCCCCCATAGCTCTGCGGTGACCGCTTCGAACTCGTCCGTCGCGGGCAGGGACATTGGCTGGCTGATCGTCACCGGCCCACTCCGTCGAGCAGTTCGCGTGGCGTCGGCACTCGCTCGACCGCGGCGCGCAAGCGCCCGGGGGAGGGATGTAGATACGGCTGGGCCGACGCAGGCTGCGACTGCCCCAGCAGGTTCTGGATCTCATCGAGCGTGCCGTCGGCGCCCGCGACGTTGCTGGCAAAGCCATGGCGCATTCGGTGCGGCGCCACACGCTCCTGGACTCCGGCTCGCCGGGCCAGGGCCTCGATGAGATCGCCGATCGCGTCCGGCGAGACCAGCGACCCCAGCGGCGGGCGAAAGAGGTTGACCAGCAGGAAGTCGCTGCCGCCAGCGCCCAGACGCTCATGCCGTTCAGCGGCGTACTGGTCGAAAGCCTGCACGACGAGGAAGTCCACTGGCATCACCCAGGCGCGGCGGGACTTCGACCACGCCCCGTTGGGGTTTTGCCGCCGCACGACATGCAGGTGAGGGCCTTCCGCCTCACAGCCCAGCGCGCGGGAGTTCATCAGCAGGTGGCAGTCCTCGCGGCGCAGCCCGGCCACTTGGCCCCGGCGCAGTCCGACCCGGGCCAGAAGCAGCACGATCAGCCGGTCCCGTGCGTTGCGGCATGCCTGGAACATCGCGACCACCGCTTCGTCGCTGGTCCGGTCCACCTGTGATTCCGGTTCCTGCAGCCGGTGCCGTGCCTTCAGCCGGTACTCCAGCCCGGCACCTTCGGCATGGGCCTCGTGCGGAAGATCCCGGGTGTCGGCCAGCTCGTAGATCTGACCGAGCATCCACGGCGGCACCTCGCCGATCCGGATCGCATGAGCCAGCAAGCCGCGCACCCCGGTCAGGACGCGGTTGACCCGACGCTCGCCCCGCACCGGCACCGCTCCAGGTCCGGACACCACGGCGCCCACCGACCCGTCGGCCTGTACCGGCGTGTACTTCAGCCACACCATGAACAGACCCAGGTCCTGGGCCGCTACCCGCCAGTCCCGCCCCGTCCGTCGGCACCAACTCAGGTACAGGGCGACGTCACCGGCGTACGCCTTCGTGGTCAGCTCCGCGCGGTGCTGACCGAAGCGGAGGTGGCGCAGCCAGTGATCCGCTGGCCGCACCACGTCCAACCCGTCATCGATGACCGTCCAGTACCGAGTTCCGGACGGCATCCGAACTGGGAAAGCCCTCACTCTTCACCCTCTTGCTCTGAGACCTGTGCAACGACCGGCCACAGAGCCGCACCCCCTGAGAACCGACCTGCGGCTCCCAACGAGGGGGTCTCCAACAACGTCACGCCACAGGTTCAGAACCCCCAGAGAAGGAGGCCGGGGTGGGGATGACCAGCGCGACCGTGGGCACGCCGTGGCGGCGGGCGGTGTCGATCAGGTTGGCGCGTACAGCCTGCTCGCAGTTCGTGGCGTCGACGACCGTCATCTTCCGGCGGGCGAGGCGGGCTTCCAGGACGGCCTGGAGCGCGAACACGGCGTCGTCGGTTGCTTCCTGGCAGCCCGAATCGTCGCTGACCAGGGCCCTGTACCTGTCGAGTTCCAGGACCTGCGTGGCGGGCCAGGTGCTGGCCCACGTCGACTTGCCCGACCCGGCCGCGCCGATCAGGACCACCAGCGACGGGTCGGGGATGGTCGTGTCGACGGGCAGCGCGTTGTCCAGGCGGAAGGTCTTCATTCGGCTTCTCCCTGCGGGTCAAGAGCACGGGTGGCGTAGTAGGTCTGCAGACCGGCGTTGTCGGTGATGAGCGCGGCGGCCTCGTGCAGCGGACAGGACATCTCGCCGTCGCGGTCCGGCTCGATCCGTCCGGCTGCCTGCGCGGCGGTGGTGAGCAGCTGCGCGAGGGAGCGGTGTCGGCCAGGCGGTCGCGTCGGTGTGTCCAGCGGGTCAGTTGCTTCCAGCGTTTGTGATCGGCAAGGGCGTGTTCGACGGTGATGCGGTCGGACGAGTGCCCGTGTCGGTCCCGTTCCCACTGCTCGACTCTGCCGGGCAATGCTCCTGGCCGCGGTTTTCTGGGGCGGTGTGATCGCTTGGCCAGGGTGGTCGCGGCTCAGGCCGAGATAGCCGTCCAGGAGGACCTCGACGTCGGGGAAGTGCCGGAAGCAGACGGCGATGCCTTCGTTGCGGGCGGCCGTGGCGTCGTGCATACGCCCAGGCCGCAGGGCATCGGTCCATAACGTGCGGCCACGCCAGTCGGCGATCACGGGGGCCTTCATCGTGTTCTGCTTCTTCTTGCCCGAGACGAAGGCACGGCGTCCGCCGCGGCTGGCCGGTGGCCGGCGGACCTGGACCTCGGTGGCGTCCAAAAGCAGCTCGACGCCTTCGGCCTGGGCATAGGCAAATACATCCGTCAGCGTCCGAAGCCGCAGGCCGGGACGGTCGGGAACCGCGCACCCCCGCTCCGCCAGGAGCGTGCGCACCTCTGCGATCGCCCGGGTGACGGTGGAACGGTCGACACCGAACAGCAGCCCCAGCACCGAGTGCGGCAGGTCGTGCCGCAGATGGATCAGCGTGGCCACCAGCCGGTCGACGAACACCAGCTGATGGCTGGCGCCGGCACCCGCGGCCCGCTTCCTGGCCCCGCCCCGCGTCGCATGGCGACGACCTTCGACCCTGGCCTGCCACGGCTCGGCCAACTCTTCGACCAGGCACGCAAGATGAGACCGAGAGAGCCCCGTGAACAGCCGATGCGCCAGCACCGCCCGATTGACCATGATCGCCACAGCGAGATCATGCCATCCACCTGGCACGACACCTCACCCGCTATCACGCACCAACTCGTTAGATCATTTGTACGACAACCGCACCAGGAATACCGCTCCGCTCCCCCGCGCAGGTTCTCTGCCGGCGCAGTTTCCGGCAGGGCGGAGGCCCCTCCCACAGTGCCGGGCGGCACTCCGCCGTGTGTGGTGGCTGGCGCGGTCGGTCAACGCCCTGCGTCCTTGCCCGTCTTGATCGTCAGCTCTTTCGCGATGTCGGGGACCATGGCGCCCTTGTTCTTCGACGCGACGGTGAAGGTGAGCATGTCGTCGTCGGCACGTGCCGCCCCACGCATAGCGGAGCGAGGCAGCACCGATGCTTTGACGCTTCGTGAACTGCGTAGAGGGATTGAACGAGGTGGCCCCCGCCTGCTTTCCTCAGGCGAGGGCCACCGTGTGCTGTAGCTGGATCCTCACTTCTCGGCGTCGCGGCCGGTGGGCTGGTAGTCGTGTCGGTAGCCAGCCTGGTCGGGGTGGTAGCGGCGGCAGAGTCCTGCACCGTACTGGGCCGTGTACCAGTCCCGGTGCACGTGGCCGGGGTGGCCGCACAGGGTGCAGGGTGTGGTGCAGGTGTAGAGGGTACGGCCGTCCCGGATGGCGGTGTTGGTGTGGTGGTCGCAGTGCCGACGCTCGAACTCTTCTGTCATTGCCGTGAGGGTCCGGGGCACTCTGTCTCTTCAGACGGCCAGGCGGGCGAAAGCGAACGGTCACTCATGAGGCCGGATCATGGCACGGGCCACGGACATCCATGAGGTGACCAGCGGCTTTGCCCTCATCGTCAGCGCAATGCGCGCTCTCGATCAAACCGCCGGGGGCCTGGCCGGCGGCTCACATCCTCCCGACCAGTTGCTGGCATAGGGGCACGACCTCCCGCTCCCGTGACGGCGAACTCTCGCAACCCGCGCACAGAACAGGTCCTGGGCATGCGGGATCCGCCGATACGGCCTCTGTTCGGCTCAGACCATGTCAGGCACAATCGCTGGCATGTCGACACCTGACCCCCAGTTACCGCCGGCCGCCACGCAGACCGCTTCCACTGCCCGGGTCTTCCGGTCACCTTTCGCCATTGCCACGGGAGCGCTGTCGCTCACCGTCGTGCTGGGGTTCGGAACCAGCGCGGTCGTGAGCACCGGGAGCGGCACGCCCTGGAAGGCGCTGGCGGGGATGCTGCTGGTGGTCCCCCTGCTCTTCGCTTTCACTCTGCGCCCGGCGGTCTTCGCCGACGAGCACCGGTTGCGCGTCCGCAATCCGTTCCGCACGATCACCCTGCCCTGGGCAGCCGTCTCCGGATTGCGGGCCGGCCACTCCAACGAAGTCTTCGACCAGATCGGCACCAAGTACCAGTTGTGGGCCATACCGGTGTCCGTGCGGGGCGTCAGGCAGGCCGGTTACGAGCAGATGAGAATGGTCGAGTCCTCCCTAGTTCCCGGCGGCCCGCCCTTGAACCGCCGCGGCCAGTTCGACGGGGGCCGACCGGACCGGCCGACCGGCGAGACGAAACGCCTGCGGCCGAGGTCCGAAAGCGCCATCGAAGGGCTGCGCGCGCTCCAGGAGGCAGGCGCCACAACCGAGCAGGGCCAAGGCCCTGTTGAGGCGCGCTGGGCGTACGAGATCATCACCCCGGCAGTTGCCGGCCTGGTACTGCTGCTGGCCCAGTTCGCCATGAGCTGACGGCACGGCACACGGCGGGTGCCCCGCACCGCTCGGTGTTCACCGGTGACCCTGGAGGCTTGTGCCGCCCCCGCCGCCGACGGGGCGTCACCGGCCGGGCGGAAGAAGGCCTACAGGGTGTACGCCGACCGTCTCGAAGCCCCCCAGCAGCACGGGGATGACCACTGGGACGGCCCTGCCAGCCCAGACGCTGACCGGCAGCATCTGAGCCCGGCCGACCGACTCGGCGGGACGGGCCCTCGTTCGTGTCCCGATCGTCAACAAGAACAGCGGCATGGTCCTGGGCATCCAGAACATGTCGACCGCATCCGGGGCCACGGTCCTGCAGTGGGACGACAGCGGCGCCGCCGACCAGCTGTGGCGCCTCGTCACGGACGACGGAGCAACGCCGTTCAACCCCTGGCGGCCCTCCCCGCCGCGACAGCGTCGCCCGACGCTGTCGCGGCCCGGCCCCGAGGCCGGCCCGTGTCAGGCCGGCCTCGGGCTCACCCGCTGTCCTCCCTCCGCCCCTCCGCGCGACGAGCCGCGGTTCGGTCTGGTCCCGGGCGAGCAGGCAGGCCCGGTCGGGGTCGAAGGTCACGTCCACATGGGTGCCCTCGGCCAGCGCCTCCCGTGGGTCGAACTCATCCCACAGAAGGCCAGCGACGGCGGCACTATCCTCCATGTGCCGCCACAACGGCAACCATCCATC
The DNA here is from genome assembly GCF_030816715.1 of Streptomyces achromogenes. Classification (NCBI taxonomy): domain Bacteria; kingdom Bacillati; phylum Actinomycetota; class Actinomycetes; order Kitasatosporales; family Streptomycetaceae; genus Streptomyces; species Streptomyces achromogenes. Next base: position 61,761 of record NZ_JAUSYH010000001.1, read on the forward strand.
AGCATCACGATCATGCTTCGCCCACACCGACCGCGCCGCAGCCCCCAGCCGCGCCAGCAGACCATCACGGCAGTCCCCCCGCTCGTCATACAGACTGCCTACACGCAAACCGGCCTCCAGCAGGCCAAATCGAAGAAAGAAACTCGATCTCTAATACTCCAGCTGTAGATCGTGATCTTCATGCCTGAGATGCGGCTTGTCGCCGGTAATGGCTTGCTCGTGATCGTGCCTGGTGGCGGCGTCGCCAGGCGGACCAGTTGAGCCGGTGGGCCGGGCCGTGATCGGGCCGGACAGCGACAGTGATGAACAGGCGCTGGATCTCGTTGCAGGTCAGCGGGATCAGGTCGTCGGATGTGGAGCGGTCTGCGTGTTCGTCGGCGCGGACGACGGCGAGGAACGCGTGGGCGAGCATGGCGAGGGTGACCCAGCGGGCCCAGGACGGGTAGCGGCGGACCTGGTGCTCATCCAGCCCGGCCAGCCCCTTCTCGCTCTGGAAGGTCTCCTCCACACGCCATCTGGAACCTGCGACCTTGACCAGGGTGGCCAGGGATGCCGACGTGGTGGAGTGACAGCGGTAGTAGGCGAGTTCACCGGTCGTGCGGTTGCGGCGGATCAGCAGCTGGTGGCGGCCCGGCGACGGGTCGGCAAGGTCGATGACGGCCCAGTCGTAGAACCGCTGCCCCTTCGCGCCGCGTCCGGCCGAGAGCTTCTGCCAGGCCCGCTTCGGCACCTTCCGCGCCAGTGCATCAGCGCGGAACGTGCCTGCACCGGTGGGCACTTCGGCCGAGCAGGCCACCGCGAGCACATAGCCGATGCCGCGTTCCTCCAATGCGGCCCGTAGTTTCGGGTTGCCGCCGTAGACCTCGTCACCTGTGACCCAGCCGACGCGGTGCCCGGTGTCCAGGAACCGTTCGCTCATCACCCGGGCCAGTTCCGGCTTGGTCGCGAAGACGGTGTCCTCGCCGAGCCCCGCAGCCCGGCAGCGGTCCGGATCACAGGTCCACGAACGCGGGATGTACAACTCCCGGTCCACCGCCGCGTGTCCGCGCTCACCGGCATAGACGAGGTAGACGGCGGCCTGGGAGTTCTCGATCCGCCCGGCGGTGCCGGTGTACTGGCGCTGGACCCCGACGGTGTGCGTGCCCTTCTTCACGTCACCGGTCTCGTCGACGACCAGCACCGCGGCCTCGTCGTGGAGGTGCTCGACGACGTATTCGCGCACGTCGTCACGGACCGCATCGGCGTCCCAGGAGGCCCGACACAGCAGATGCTGCATGCCGTTCGGGCCGGCCTCCCCGGCCCACTCGGCGATCGTCCAGCAGTTCTTGCGCGGCAGGTCCGACAACAGGCCCAGCCCCAACCGCCCGGCCCGCAAGCGGGGCTCGTATCGGGCGAACCGGCCCGCAATCCGGTCTATGGCCACCTCGAACGCCTCCCGCCAGCGGCCGGGATCTATGCTGTGACCTGCGGCCACCGTCTCTTCGTTAGTCCACACAACTCACGATGATCAACGGTGGCCGCACCCATGCGGTGTCTGCTGTCAGTCCCGGACGAGACAGAACGGGTGTCCTGCCGGATCCGCGAAGATGCGCCAGCTCCGCTTTCCGTCACCCTCATCGAGCAGTGTGGCGCCCAGCTTGAGGACGTCTTCCTGAGCCTGGTCCAGGTCCTTGACCGCCAGGTCGAGATGGGACTGCTGGGGCCGAACGGGATCCGGCCACCGCGGTGGCTGATGGTCTTCCACCCGCTGGAAGGCCAGCACGAACCCACCGTCGGTGTGGAGCGTCGCCCAGCCGTTGCCGAGCGACCACCGCGGATCCGGCTGGTCCACCACGCCGCCGAGAAGCGACTGGTAGAACCGGGACAGCTCATTGGCATCGACACAATCCAACACCACACACTGCAGCTTGGCGATCATGAAGAGCAGCGTAGAGCAGCGCCGCGCACCGGCCTCCAGCGAGCCTGATCACGATCTACAGCTGGAGTACTAGGCCATCCAGCCACCCTTGAGCACACTTGCGTCGTATGGTGACCCGCTTAACGCCACCACCAAGACAACCAAGAGAGCGAAATTTGCAACTAGCCGGAATTAGCGAAAGTGTGGGAAAACCTCCACCACGAGCTATAGACCCGTAGGTCAGGCAGTCTGCTCCCCGCACCCGCGGGGATGGTCCCTCGGATGCCCCCAGGGCCGATGGCTGTGGGAGCTGCTCCCTGGCGACGACGACGGGCGCGGGGGTCCTGAAGTTGCACCCCCCAGACGCGCGAGGGCCGGGAGACCACGAGCCCTCGGCCCTCGCGTTCGCTTTTTCCAGCACACCCGTACGAAACTCCCGGCCGCCACCCGGATTCGAGAGGCCCTCCTACGCGGGAAGGGCACCCCAAACCTGTGCTCCGTCGCCAACGGACAGACGGACCCGCTCCTCCGATTTGCCGCTTACAGCGTTGTAGGACGTCAGCTCACCGGACTGAGTATCCAGCACGACCAGATTTGCACCTGTCCAGGCCACGGGGAGTGCCGAATTGAGGTTGGCATCGCCGAGTTCCAGGCTGGGGAAATTGCCGAGGTCCTTGCAGCTGCCCTTTTCCAAGTCGATGACAGCAAGGCGCTTGCTATCAGCAGTCTGCTCGATTGTGGTGTACCAACGTCCACTGGAATCAAGTTCGCCAACTCCGACCGGCTGGTTCTCCAAGCACGCCGGCAGCGCGGACGACTTTCCACTGTCGGTGTCGTATACGTTGAAGCAGCTTCCTCGGGAACAGTTGTCGTCATGCCACACCACGCGCTGTTTCGCTGCGTCAATGATGGTGCCGTCTTCGGTCAGCGTATGGGTCGCGGAGGTGGCGGCCGCGTTCATGATGACGATGCGCGTGATGGAACGGCTGCCGTTGCCCGATGGTGAGGTTGAGTCCGTCGTCTGTTGGGCGAGGACGCCCTTAGGGGTGTCGGCGACGGGCTCATAGCCACAGGGAAGTTTGAGTATGTGATGTGACGGGCGCCCGTTGGTCTCGTGTTCTGCCGCCGTGTACCTGGCCGTGACACCTTGAGCGGACTCCGCTCCCGCGCATGCTGTGGCGGCGGGCTCCTCCGTGACGGCCCATACATGTTGTCCGTCAGAGCTCACGAACCAGTCGCTCGCCGGCGCGACGAGCGTCGCCCGCGTGGGCGTGCCCGGCGAGATGGCTACCAGGCTTCCTCGCCGAATGGCGGCGATCCTGCCGCTCGCGAGTTGACGAGGGTTGTCGAGCTGGTATGCGTCAAGCTTCTCCGTGCCCTCGGGACGTGGCCCGACGACCTTGGGTCTGGAGCCCACTGTGGGGAGCACGGCCACCTGACCGTCGAGGTCCAGCACGATCCCTTGTGGCGGTGCCGTGCCTGCCGCGCTGTCACTTCCGTTGTCGCACGCCGAGAGACCGGATGCCCCCAGCACGATGGTCACGACCGCAGCTGTGACATGTGGCCGCCCGGCCCTCCGAGGCAAGCTCGTGAACCAATCCTGCGACTGTCCCATGTGCGCAACTCCCCATGTCCAATGGATCGTGACGGCCGGGGGCCGACGCGATCACGCCAGCCCCCGGCCCTGCTCATTTAGTCGTTGTCCGCCTGGTCACGGGCGAACTGGTTGGCTGCCGTCAGGGTTTGGGCGTGCATGCCGAGGTGCCCACGCACTCGGAGAAGAAGGGGTAGGCGGTTATTGCGTCCGACCAACCCGACTTGGCAAGGTGCCGAGGTTTGCATGCGGGGGTTTCTTCGTACTTGTCGATGTCGAAGTGCCGTCGTTCGACCTTCGGAGTCGTATAGCCGTAGTAATGGCCAGGCACGTTGAGGGTGTTGGAGACAGTCTTTCCCGTCGAGGTCGTCTTGGTCACGTCATGCCCTGTTTCACCCTCGATCTTGACGATGCCCCAGTCGAAGCTGAGACCTCCGCTTCCGTGCCATGAGGAGGCCCGTGCCGTGGTGGTGGTCATGTCGTACCGAAGGGTGGCTGACGTCGAACTTGCGTTCCTCTTGCCGGCTGGGCTCCCGATGCTCTCATACCTCGGCCCGCCAACCTCGGTTACTTCGTACCACTGTTCCGCGGGGCACCCCTGTGAGGACTGAGTGTCGGCGACCGCAGCTGGTGCCAACAGCAGACCAGCGCCAAGCGTGAAGATGCCGGCTAAGGCGCCGCCGCGAAGTCTCTTCCTCATGACAGTTTCCTCCCGTTTCCCGATCGAACTGCATGTTCGATGCGGTGTCAGGAAGATAGCGGCGTACGTGCCTTGCTGCTTGCAAGGCTGAGGAACATCTGAGCTTCCTGATGTCGATGTGGCTCAATACCACATGTTTGGCCAGTTCAGCTTGGAACAAAGCCCTACCGGCGAACTTGGCGGGGCTTTCCTCCCTTGCGCCTTGATGGCCAGGATGAAGGGGCCGTGCTCCGGTTGTCCAGCCGATGGAGCGTGTACACGCGGCGCTCGACGGAGCTGCTCTCGGTGACATCGGTTGTGGTCTCACCGTGTGAGGGCCCGGAGCGGATGCTCCAGGCCCTCACACGTGCTTGTCTGCGACCGCGTTTGAGATCTTCGTGTCCCGGTGCGGGAGGGGTCGTTGAGCCTTGCGTGAGTGGCTCTAGGGGCAGGGTTCGTTGCATGATCGGGGTTCGTCCGGATCGTCGGGCTGGGTCGGAGTCGCGTCGGACGTCCTGGTTCGGGCAGAGGGGGACGTTGTACCGGCACGGCCCCGGTGATCATGTGAGTGTCGAAGTCCCGTGAACACTTGGTGAGTCCGTGCCTGCTCCTGCATCTTCCACCGTGCCTGACGCGCTGGACCAGCTGACCCAGGCTTCCGCGCCGGTCCCGCTGACGGACGCGGTTACTCTGTCCGGCTTCCTGGGCCTGGGGCCCGATCCGAGAGGTGTTCGCGGGCGCCGTTACCAGCTGTCCGCCCTGGTCACCGCAGCCGCGGCGAGTGTGCTGGCCGGTGCCCGGTCGCTCACCGCGATCACCGCGTGGATCAGCGACGCCCCTGCCTGGGCCTGCCGGGCCCTCGGCTTCCCCCTGGACCCGCTGACCGGCACGGTGTCCGTCCCACACCCCCATACCCTGCGCCGTCTCCTCGTCCAGTTGGACGGCGACGCCCTGGACCAGGCAATCGGAGCCTTCCTCGCCGCCCATACCACCCCGACCGGCCCCGAACTGCGGGCGATAGCCGTCGACGGCAAGGCCCTGCGCGGCTCGCGCACCGCCACCACCCCCTACATCACCCTGCTCGCCGCGATGGACCACGCCGGTCACGTCCTGGCCCAGCGGCAGGTCGCCGACAAGAGCAACGAGATCCCCGCCTTCCAGCCCCTGCTGGACAGCATCGACCTGACCGGCACGGTCATCACCGCCGATGCCCTGCACACCCAGCACGCCCACGGCACCTACCTCCGCACCCGTGGCGCCCACTACATCGCCCAGGTCAAGGCCAACCATCCCGGCCTGTTCGACCGTGTCCGCCGCTTGCCCTGGCGCGAGATCACGCTCGACCACCACGACCGCACCCGCGCTCACCACCGCCTGGAGATCCGGCGGCTGAAGACCGTCGCCTTCGCCCACCTCGACTACCCCGACGCGCGCCAGGCCCTGCAAGTTGTGCGCTGGAGGAAGGACTTCACCAGCGGCAAGCTCACCATCCAGCGCGTCTACCTGATCACGAGCCTGCCGCCCGGCACGGCGACCGGCCCCCAGCTCGCGGCCTGGATCAGAGGACACTGGCACATCGAAAATCTCCTGCACCACGTTCGCGACCGCACTTTCCGCGAGGACGACTCCAAGATCCAGGTCGGCCGCCTCCCGCGCATCATGGCCGGCCTGCGCAACCTCGCCATCGGCGTCCACCGTCAGGACGGTCGCACCAACATCGCCGCCGCCCTCCGCTACACCGCCCGCGACTGCCGCAGATCTTTGACGGCCCTCGGCCTCACCGGATGAATCCGAACAGACCTCGATCACGCAAGGGACCCTGCCTCCAGACCGGCTGATCTCCGTCACCGAACGTGTTGGGGTACCGAGATGCGAAATCTGACTACGGGCCGACGTGATGCAGCAGTGAATGCAGGAGCCCCTTCATCCCTTCCTGGGAGACGAACCGCAAGGTCTGGTCCTGGCCGTCCGGGTCCTGCGCCCACCATCGGGGCAACTCGACGTCGAACAGGTTGTCGGCGTACCAACGCCCATAATCCTCGCCGTCGAGCAGAAGAGTGGCCCAGGGCAGCAGACGATAGCCGAGCGAGCTTTCCGCCTCTGTAGCGGGCCGGCTCGGACGTCGGAGACTGGCTTGCAGCGCGAGGAGACGTCGTTGCTCGGCGGCACCGGCCTTGCTGATATGAGTCTTCCGGAGTGACCACGTGCCCAGCAAGGCCGCTGCCATGCACAGCAGGAGAGCCGTGGAAGTGTTCCCCCTCCACATCAGGAACCCACCGGACAGTACGGCAATCGTCATGCTGAACAGCAGGTAATACGGTCGGGCCAAGTAGCCGCGCTCACGGGCAGCCTTGGTAACGCTCTCCTGGATCTGCGCGAGGCTGATCCTGGTACCGCGGAGGGAGGCCGGCGGACCGGGTTCTCGCCGGAGCCGCAGCTCACCTTCCCTGCCAAGGATCGCGTTCAGCAGGGCGGCCCGGTCCGGGGGAAGCCCGGCCCCGGACCGTGTGCCGGGAAGTATCACGTAGCCGTCTTCGTACGCCGTCACTCGCAGATAGCCGTCCTCGGCGAGTGCCACAGTTTCGCACATCACTATCTGCATCGGATTCTTGCGCCCGACCAGCCAACTGCCGACCAGACAGCTCGACTCAGGCATCCCCGCCTCCGTGCCTGTACCTTTCACCCGTCCCCCTCATGATCACACCGACGTTGGGACGGTACCGAAACCCGGCGGAGCGCCGGAACGGAACGCTGGAAGACGGGTCGGCTGTCCGGGCAGCGGCGCCCTGCGGTGGTGGATGAATCCGGACAGACCTCGATCATGCAAGGGACCCTGTCGTAGGAGGTGGCGGTTTTCTCGTAGCGGGTGGGTGCGCCACGAGGCGCCATGGAATCGAGTGAGGTGAGAGACCTTCACCACCGGGTTGTCGTAGCAATCCGGTTGAAGCTGGGGGCAGTTCGGTTCGGGGGATGCCGAGCCGAGCGGTAAGCAGCCCCGACAACGCCGGGACGGGTTGGTACTGCCAGACGACCCGGGTCCGGCTAGCGAGACAGGAAGGTGCACGCGAGAAATCAGTGCCTGACGCCCCGTAATTACGACACCGGCTCGAACCTGGCGGATCTGGGCCGGACGCAGTGCACGACCACCAGCGCTCGTCGGTGGTCGACTCCGAAGCCGACTCTACTCATCGGTGGGGAGGCCACGCCGAAAGTCTGCGGCGTAAGCGTGGCGATGCTGCCGGGGTAGAGCTGGGCACCTCACCTGTCGATCGATTTCGTGGTGAACGTGGGAACTGTCCGCGGTCGCCCTCATATCGGACATCCAGTTCGATCGGGAGCAGGCCCATCGCCGGCTGATGGCCGTCGGGCAGGACGGAGGCTTCGTAGTACTCCGAGGCCGGGAAAGCCGGTCACATGGGGAAGGGGGCCAGCAAGTCAGCAGTAAGGAAACTGGAATGCCAGGAGGCTGTCGCCGGTGAATACCGACGAGCTGGAATGGGCCTTGATGAAGGCCGAACGCCGGGTACTGGAGATCCAGACCAAGCTGCACCGTTGGGCTGCCGATGATTCTCATCGCAGGTTCGACGACCTGTTCAACCTCGTGGCCGACCCTGCCTTCCTGTTGGTGGCGTGGGACCGTGTCCGGGGAAACAAGGGTGCCCGCACGGCCGGAGTAGACGGGAAGACCGCCCGCTCCATCGAAGCCGGGCAGGGAGTCGAGGCGTTTCTCGACAAGCTGCGGACCCAGCTCAGAGACCGCAGCTTCCATCCGGTTCCTGTCCGCGAGCGGATGATTCCCAAGGCGAACGGCAAGCTTCGTCGTCTCGGGATTCCGACCGTGGCGGACCGAGTGGTCCAGGCGTCCTTGAAACTGGTGCTGGAGCCGGTATTCGAAGCGGATTTCCTCCCGTGTTCCTATGGGTTCCGCCCGAACCGCCGAGCTCACGATGCGATCGCCGAGACTCGCTACCTCGCCAGCCACGGATACGAGTGGGTGGTGGAGGGCGACATCACGGCGTGCTTCGACGAGATCGCGCACCCGGCCCTCATGGAGCGGGTGCGGAATCGAATCGGGGACAAACGGGTGTTGTCCTTGGTGAAGGCGTTCTTGAAGTCTGGGATCCTGTCCCGTGACGGAGCCTTCACGGACACACGCACCGGGACCCCGCAGGGCGGGATCCTGTCGCCGCTGCTGGCCAACATCGCACTCTCGGTCCTGGACGAGCACATCGCCCAGGGCCTCGGAGGCCCAGATGGCACCTCCGAGGATCGGCGCAGGAGACGGCGCCGAGGATTGCCCAACTACCGGCTGGTCCGGTATGCGGACGACTTCCTCGTACTCGTCTTCGGGCGCCGAGATCATGCCGAGGAACTACGCGACGAGGTCGCAGAGGCATTGAAGCCAATGGGCCTTCGCCTGTCGGTGGAGAAGACAAAGATCACGCACATTGACGAGGGCCTTGATTTTCTCGGATGGCGCATCCAGCGTCACCGGAAACTTGGCACTGATCGGCAGTACATCTACACCTACCCGGCACGGAAATCAGTACGTTCCGTCACGGGCAAGGTGAAGGAACTGACCGGACGGCAGAACGTCGGCTTGTCGCTGGAGTCCTTGCTCCACCGACTGAACTCGGTGTTGCGAGGATGGTGCGCGTATTTCCGCCCCGGAGTTTCGAACGTCGCTTTCTGTTACCTCAGCCACTACGCGTGGATGAGGGTGACACGATGGATCCGACGCAAGCACCCCGGGATCACTTGGAAACAGCTCCGTCGACGCTATTACGGCGGCGGCTGGTGGCCCGTCACAAAGGAAGCGGAACTGTTCAACCCGGCAAAGGTAAGCACGACCAGATACCGATACCGGGGAAAACTCATTCCGGCTCCGTGGCCCACTACGGCATGAGGAACTGAACACCCCGGAACGGGATTTGTGGAGAGCCCGGTGCCCGGAGACGGGCACGCCGGGTTCGGGAGGCGGCTCGGGGAAACCCACGGGTGGAAACACCAGCAGGGCGCCCCGAGTCGACCTCACCGATGCCGCGGAATCCCTTGAGTTGGTTGAAGCAGCGTTCGACGGTGTTCCGGCGGCGGTAGGTCTCGCCGTCGAAACCTGTTGGCCGGCCGCCTCGCCGGCCTCGGTTGCGGCGGTGCATCTTCTGGTCGTTCTTCTCCGGGATGGTGTGTCCGATGCCGCGTCGTCGCAGGTAGGCGCGGAATCCGCGTGAGCTGTAGGCCTTGTCGGCGATCACGTGACCGGGACGCCAGCGGGGGCGCCCGGGGCCGGTGCGGGGCACTCGGATGCGTTCGAGCAGAGGCCTCGCGCAGACGCCGTCGTGCCGTTGCCCCGGGGTCAGCAGGACGGCCAGGGGCCGGCCGCGGCCGTCGCAGGCGAGGTGGATTTTGGTGGTCAGGCCTCCTCGGGATCGGCCGAGGGCGTGATCATCCGGTTCGTCCGTTCGGTGTTTCCCCCTTTTCGGCCGGTGGCGGCGGCGTGCTGGTGGGCGCGGACGATGGTGGAGTCGATCTGGACCAGCCAATCGATGTCACCGGCGGCATCCGCCCGGGCCTGGACTTGTTGGAGGGCCCGGGTGAACACACCGTCGATGGCTTAGAACCCCTAACGAAATGATCTTCGAGGTGGTTGGATCACTCTGAGACTGGCGATCTGGGGGTGCGGGTGGCTCGGCCGAAGCCGTGGGAAGTCGACGACGAACTGTGGGCGGTGATCGAGCCGCTGCTGCCGAAGGTCGAGCGTCGGATCCGGCATCCGGGTCGCAAGCGGCATCCGGACCGGCTGGTGTTCCAGGGCATCCTGTTCGTCCTGCACACCGGGATCTCCTGGGAACACCTGCCGCAGGAACTCGGCTTCGGCGCGGGCATGACCTGCTGGCGCCGCCTGGCCGAGTGGACCGAGGCCGGCGTCTGGCCCCGGTTGCACGAGGTCCTCCTCGCCGAACTCCGCGGCGCGAACGCCCTGGACCTCTCCCGGGCAGCGGTCGACGGCTCCCACATCCGCGCGTTAAAAGGGGGCCCAAGACCGGACGAAGTCCCGTCGACCGGGGCAGGATGGGCAGCAAGCATCACCTGATCACCGACGCCACGGGCATTCCGCTCGCCGCGACGCTGACCGGCGGCAACCGCAACGACGTCACCCAGCTGATCCCGCTCCTCCAGGCCGTACCGCCCGTGCGGGGCAAGCGCGGCCGGCCCCGGCGCCGCCCGGATGTGGTGCTGGCCGACCGCGGCTACGACCATGACAAGTACCGCCGCCTGGTCTGGGACCTCGGCGTGAAGCCGCAGATCGCCCGCCGCGGGACCGAGCACGGCTCCGGCCTGGGCACCCAACGCTGGGTCGTCGAGCGAGCGTTCGCCCACCTGCACTGGTTCCGCCGCCTGCGCATCCGCTGGGAGATACGCGATGACATCCACGAAGCCTTCCTCAGCCTCGCTTGCAGCATCATCTGCTGGCGACGGCTGAAGAAGCTCCGGCCGCGTTAACGTTCGTTGTCCTGGGCGGCCCTGAAGCCGCGATCCTGGACCAGCGGGAAGACTTGCTGTGTGGTGGTGATCCAGGCGTCGATGTCGGCATGGGACGACCTGATGGCGCTGATCAGCGCCTCGATCACGTCCAGCTTCGGCTTACCGACGTTCAGGCTGAGCTCGTCCATCGACACCTCTTGGTACGACATGACCAGCTGCCACCAGAACCGCATAAGGAAGCGACATTCCTGTGGGTCGCGGTCGTCTGCGAGGCGATCGTGAACGACCCTCTGGACGCGCCGCCGCTGCTCATCGTCACGAAAGCCGTTGTTGAGGTCGGTCAGGGTCACGTCCGGACAGTAGCAACCGCGTTCGTTCACGGCCCCTGAGTTAGCTCTCAAGTCCTCGCAGAGCATTCCGTTAGGGGTTCTTAGCGGCGGAAGCGGGTGTAGACCGTCTTCCACGGGCCGTAACGTTCCGGCAGGTCACGCCAGGAAACCCCGGTCCGGATCTTGTAGACCATCCCGTTGATCACCCGCCGGTCCTCCGCCCGAGGCCGGCCCCTGCCAGCACTCGATATCAGCGGAGCCAGCAACTCCCCCTCGACATCGATCAGTTCATGGCGACGGATCACGAAAACATGATCCACCATCGAACGATTTTTTGAAGACGGACCCTAGGTCCTGGCTGGCGGATCATGCCGGCGACGCTGGCACGCCCATCTGCGCATGCAGCGCCGCATCTTTCCTCCGACTTGATCCGCCGGCCAGGCCCCGGTCGGCCGTCACTCGCCGGCGATCGTCTTCCAAGCTTCCCGGAACAACGTCTTGCCGGCTTCGAAGAACGCCCCCTTCAGGAAGTCGCGACGCAGCGGGGCGGTGTCGACGGAGCGTTCGGGGGCCGTGGGGACGGATGTGGCACCAGCCGATCGGCTGGTCGGGTCCGGGACGGACGGATGCTTCTGCGGGGGCACCGACATGGAGCAGCTCCAAGGGGCTGTGGACGGAGGGACGTTGGGGTCGGCCGACCTGTCCACCAGCCTGCGGCGTGTCAGGGCCCGGAATCTGAGCCGCGCCCGGTTGCGCTGAGTCGCGCCGAAGTCACGTAAACGGGAGAAGTTCTGCGCGATGCTTGGTCAGTGACGAACGAAGAGAACACGGAGCGGCGCACACCACGGCCACGGCCCGTCCCACGGCCACGGCCCGTCCGGCCTCCAGTCGTCGCCCCAGGCCCTCTTGGCGAACTCAAGTCACTGTTGTACGAGCTCTACGCACACGCCAGCGCGCCGGCTACGGACGAGATCTCGGACGAGATCAAACAGGACGACTTCCTGCCGGACGCGCCGAGCGGGGACACCGTCCGCAGGATCCTGTCGGAGCCCGCTCTTCCACGCCGGGCCGAAGCTGTCGTGTCCGTGGCCACCGTCCTGGCACGCAGAGCCGGGCGCGACGAACGGGCTGTGGTGAACAGCGTCCGGCAGCTTTGGGCGAGCGCTCTCACACGGGAGACGGGACACACTCCGGCCCCTCCCTCGCCCGAAGCGCCGGGTTCGTCGTCCGGTGGATCGCGACGGTTCTTCCACCACCTGCTCGACTACCACACCGAGAAGTTCGCGGGCCGCGACAGCGAGGTCAGCGCCATCCGCGACCACATCGACGGGCACGACCGCGGATACGTCTTCGTCGACGGGCTTTCCGGGTACGGCAAGACGTCGTTGCTGGCCGTGCTGGTCCGGCAACAGCCCGGCTACCTTTACCACTTCATCAGTCAGCGCTACAAGACGGCTGGCAGCGCCTTCGACCCGACCCGGCTCGACGATCTGCTCTCCAACCTGTGCGAGCAACTCGACCCGCACCGTGCCGCCCCCATCGGCGGGCGCGCGTTGACGGACCGGTTCCTCGAAGTGGTCGAGAGCGACCGGGAGAACCCGACCGTGCTGGTTCTGGACGCCATCGACGAGGTGGATGAGCACCCCAGCTTCCTGCGCGGTCTCCTCCCGCGGCGCCTGCCGAAGAATCTGTTCGTCCTTCTCTCGGCCCGGTCCCAGGGCGACCGGTCCTACCTCGAAGAAGTGGGCCTGACACCGGACGGCATCGGTCTGCGGGTGACGCTCAGCGGCCTGGACACTGACGCCGTCCGGCAGCTGCTGTTGCACCACGCCGGGCCGGCCGGTGCCGCCCTCGGCCAGCGGCCCGGCTTCGTCGACGCCCTGCACGACGTCTCCGAGGGAGACCCGTTCTATCTGCGGTTCCTGGTCGAGGACGTGGAACAAGGCAGGCTCACCCCGCAGAACATCCGACGGACCCCGAACGGCCTGTACTCGTACCTCGACGAGCAGTTCGATCAGCTCCACCGCTCCGTCAACAGCGGTCTGCACGACAAGGTGCTCGGCATGATCCTGGAGGCGTACGGTCCTCTGCACCGCGACGACCTGCTCCGTATTTCTGGCCTGACCGGCGGGACGCTCGAGCAGGTGGTGCGTGACCTGCAGCGGTTCCTGTTGCGGACCGGCGAGCGCAGGCAGTCGTACACCTTCTGTCACAACCGGTTCAGGGAATACTTCCGGGAGAAGCGCTAGGTGCCGTCGTTCCGCGAGCGCGTCGCCGAAGGGATCGCGCAGGGCACGTACCGCAAGCAGTTGGCGGAGGACGCCCGGCAGTGGCGTTCGCACCGCAGCGACTACGCGCTCTCCACCGTGGTGCGCTATACCGTGGAGGACGACCTCGCCGACGAGGTGCACGAGGTCCTCACTGACGAGCAGTTCCGTGAGCTTCGCCTAGCACGGTTCGGTGTGCTCGCTCTGCGCGACGACCTCGACCTCGGCCTGGAGTACTTCAGCCAGGCCCGGCCCGACCTGCTGCGCTACGCCCGGCTGCTCTTCCGCCAGCGGTCGGCGGAGCGCGACGACGCGCACGCGTCCCTGCACCGGCGGCACTGCCAGGGCTTCGCCGACTTCCTCCAGCTGGACGTGCCCGCTGCCGACCGGCGCAAGATCGGCCTGGAGCAGGCCCTGCACCGGTTGTTCCCGATGCGGCTGACGGACGACGACTCTTCAGAGCCACCGGTCGACGTGGACCTCACCGGGTACCACCTGGGTACGTGGTCCTGTTCGTGCGGGAGGCGGCAAGGGCACGCCGCCCGTTTCGACCACGCCTGCGACTGCGGAGCGATGTCCGGCAATGGCCGGCTGCCCGCACAGGGGCGCTGGTGTCACGGATGCGGAACCGCAGCCGCGTACGTCACCTGCGACCTGTGCGGAACCCGGGTGACGTTGAGCCTGTGGTGGCAGATCCAGAAAGGCGGCGTGCACCCCTCCGACTGCCGGGTCCCGCTCACCCTCGAGCTGCGGATCCGCCGGCCGGGGCAGCCGGCGGACCTCCAGTGTCTGGAGTTGATGCAGCTGCCGTTGATGCTGGGGCTGACCGAGCGGGACGACGAACTCGTCTTTGACCTGCCGGACATGCTGTGGGTCAGTGATATCCGGGATCGGCACGGCCAGGACCGGCCGACCGGGCAACTCGTCGCCGTCGCCGATCACCCCCAGTACGACCGGCAGACCGACGTCGAACGGATCCTGCAAGCCGCCTTCCGGCGCGCCGTCACCGGCCGCAACCGCCCGGCCGGATCCGAGCTGCGGACCGTCATCGCCGCGCAGGCCGGAATCCGCCGCCCCGAGCGGCGTCGCCGGTACACCGACGGGTTCAGCGCAAGGTTCGCCCGCAGGGCGGGCTACGCCCTCGCCGCCGAGCGGCACGACAACGCTGGCCTCGCCCGCGGCGCCGACCTGTACCGGCCCTGTGTGGTGGCCGTGTCCCCGAACCTCCGGGGCGATGCGGCACTGGTCTCACTGGACCTGTCCAGGCCCGGCACCCTTTCCGGCTCGGGCCTGGACAACGTCGGCGTATCCCTACGTGTGACCCCGCTCGGGCCCGACGAGCTCACCGCCGAGCCGCCGCAGGTGAAGCCCGACCTGTGCGGGGCGCTCGCCTCGGACGGCATCGTGCTGCCCGGCGAGACAGTCGAGCCGGGTGATCTTCTGGTCGGTATCAGCACACCCCGCACCGAGGAGAGCTTGACCCAGGAGGAACGGCTGCTGCGTGCGGTCTTCGGTGAGAAGTCCCCCGATCGCCGGGACGCGTCGTTCCGCTGGTCCGGCCGACACCCCGCGAGGGTGCTGAGTGTGCACATCAGTACGGCGGCGTCCGAGCCCTTCGAGGTCGCCTGGCATCCGCAACGGGTGGTCCAGGAAGAGGTGTTGCGCCCCGACGAACGCGCCAGGATCAGCATCAGCCTGGCGACGACGGACCCCCTGGAGACCGGCGACGTCCTGCACGGCCCGGACGGGTCCAGCGTGGTGGTGTGCGGCAGCCATGACGGCCACGGGACAGACGTACTCGTCGGCCCCGACCATCCCTGGGCGAGCGGAGAGCCGACCAGGACCGTCGGTGTCCGGCTCCGCCCCGACGAGCGCTCCCGAGCCGTCGTCCGCGCCCGGGCGACCGGCTCGTACTCCATGGTCACGCAGCTGCCGGTATGGACCGACGCAAGCGATCCGGGGCAACCGGTCCGGCTAACGGATCTGGCGTGGCTGTTGCGACACGGCGCGACCCGAACCGCCTTCGAGATCCATGTGTTCCGGAGTGACTTCGTCGACGGGCGCCTCGGCTTCTACCAGCTCCTGGTCGAGGGCGGGACCTCGTTCCGGGAGATCCCGACGCCGCCGTCCGAGCAAGCATCGGCGCTGGAGTCCGCACCGCTCGAGGCCGTCCGCAACTGGGGCCGCCTGCTGCGCGCCGCCTGCATCGAGCCCGTGTGGCACGGGGATCGGCTGTCGTTCCGGGCCATCGATGACGAGCAGGTCCTCGCCGCGTCCTTCGGCGAGGTGCGGAACGGTGACACAGTGGACCTGCGGACCCGGCTGCTGGTGCCAGCCGGCCTGGCCTGTCAGAGCGTCTTCGGACCGGTCCGCGACCACGAGTGCCGTTGCAGGAGGCTCCGGGGTGCACGTCACGCGGGTGAGGTCTGCCCAAAGTGCGGGGTGGAGGTGACGGACAGCAAGGTCCGGCGCCGACGCATGGGCCGCATCGAGCTGGCCGCGCCCATGGTTCATCCCTGGTACAAGGACCGTCTGAGTGATGCCCTCGGCCTTGACCGCGGGACACTGGCCGACATCATCCACGAACGGTGTCACGTCGTCAGGGACGACGACCGCGACGAGTTCGTCTTCGCGCCCGCGGGGGCGGAGCCCCGCCACGACGAGGACCGGCTGTGCACGGGGGCGGAGGCGGTGCGACTGATGTTCTCCCGGCGAGGGCAGGACCCTCCCCGGGGCGCACTGCTGCACAGACTTCCGGTGCTGCCTGCCGACCTGCGCCCGGTGATCGTCCACGAGGGGCGCATACGCGGCAGCGCACTCAACAACCCGTACAGGCAGATCGTCTTCCGCAACTCCCGAGTTCGTCGGCTGATCACCCTCGAAACTCCGTCGCACATAATCAGTCATGAGCGGGCCCTGCTTCAGCAGGCCGTCGACGCCCTTCTCGATCCGGGCGAGGGCGGGGCGACGCTCGCCGACCTGACGACAATCCTCCCCGGTCGCAGCGGAGGTTTCCGAGAGCGGCTCTTCGAGCGTCCGGCGGATTTCAGCGCCTGTACCACGCTGGTCGCGGAGACGACCGGAGACCTGGACGCAGCGCTGCTTCCCGACCGGATCGCCTGGACGCTCCTGGCGCCGGTCCTGATCGGAAAGCTGGTCGACACGGGGGACAGCCCGAACATCGCGCTCGCCCGGCAAGCCGTGCGCGACCGCACCCGACAGGCGTGGGCGCGGCTCCAGGCCCTCTGTCAGCACACGACAGTGCTGATCTCGGTGCCGGGAACCCGGTGGCCGCTGTTTGCCGTACGCGTCGGCCGTCTGACCGGCGACCTCTCCCTGAAGCTGGATCCGGGCCTGTTCGACCACCTCGGCTGGGACCGGCTCGGCGCTCCTGTCAGGATCTTCCCGCTGCTGACCGAGGAAGCCGCTACGGAGGCCCGAGGGGCGCTTCTCCCCAGCATGTTGCTCCACGACGGCGACACCGGTGGCAACGAATCGACCGACCGGCCTGCTTCCTTGCTCGGCCTCGACCAGGAGCACCTTCCGAAGGAGATCGTGCGGATGATCGGGACCGGGGAGTCGGCTCACCTCGACCGTCTCGACCGGTTCCTGCTGTTTCCCGAGTGGGAGCATTGACTCCGAGCGCGGGAGGGGATCATCAATCCGGCTGACCGCCCCTCACGGCACCTCGTCTCCAGGACGGACGGCAGGCGGACCGTCAGGACGACGGACTCCTCCTCCGCGTCCCAGAGCAGCACATAGTTCCATGCGAAGTCCCGAGTCCGTTGCAGGTCATGCCGGGTGCACGGGCGGACGCCAGAGGCCGGGTGCCCCGGTCTGTCGTCGTACGGGTGCTCGAGAGCCTGGGCGCGGTCGTGACGGAGCCCGGAAAGAATCTTGAGTGTTCTGTTAAGAAGGGGGGCACCTCGGGCCTATGAGTAGGCGAAGGCCTCTTCGGGCACTGTCACGTTGGCTGACCGGTGGGATGATCTTCTGGTTGATCAGCCTGGGAAGGGTCGTCCGTGGGGAGCGCGTCGCTGTCGTACAAGGGGCACCGGTACCCGGTCGAGGTCATCTCCCACTGTGTGTGGCTGTACCACCGCTTCCCGCTCAGCTTCCGCGAGGTCGAGGAGCTCATGCTCGAGCGCGGCGTGACGGTCTCCTACGAGACGATCCGCCGCTGGTGCGCCAAGTTCGGGCAGGCCTACGCAGGCGCGCTGCGCCGCCGACAGCCCCAGCCCAGGGACAAGTGGCACCTGGACGAGATCTTCATCAAGATCAATGGGGAACGGAAGTACCTGTGGCGGGCCGTCGACCAGGATGGCAACGTCCTGGACATCCTGGTGCAGAACCGGCGGGGCAAGGCCGCGGCCAGGCGTTTCTTCCGCAGACTTTTGAAGAGGACCGGGGTGGTGCCGCGGGTCATCGTCACTGACAAGCTCCGCTCCTACGGCGCTGCCCGCCGCGAGGTCATGCCTGCGTCGAGCACCGCCAGTCGAAGTACCTGAACAACCGGGCGGAGAACAGCCACCAACCCACCAGGCGGCGGGAACGGGCGATGAAGGGCTTCCGCTCCGTGGGCGGAGCACAGCGGTTCCTCTCCGCGTTCAGCGGCATCTCGCCCCACTTCCGGCCCCGCCGCCACCTGATGCCCGCACACCACTACCGCGCCGAGATGACCGTCCGCTTCGCAATCTGGGAGCAGATCACCGGCGTCGCCGGCCTTGCCACCGCGGCCTGAGCACAGGCCCAGCTCCCAAGCCCACCCTGTCCCGACGCGCCGTCAGGCAGTCACAGCCAACAACGTGACAACGCCGTCCACGCAGCTACCACCTGGGAACCCCGCTTTGCGCGAAGCACCGGCCGATGCTCCTGTCGACACCCCCTGGGTGGGACAGCCCTTCCGACCGAAGTGCTCTCGAATCGAGCCGGTTCCGCCTCGGTCCAGCAGGGTGAGGCGAACCTGAGGACGCCGGTACCGCCGGCGCCACCGTCACAGTAGGCCGCCGGGTCCGTGGAGTTGAGGAAGACCGCGTTCGGGTCGACGTCGATGCCCTGGTACGGCGCTCCGGCAAGGGACAAGCGCATGCGCGAACTCACTCGCCCCGACCTGCTCATCCTCGACGACTTCGCCATGCGTCAGATGAGCGCACCGCAGGCCGACGACCTCTACGAACTCGTCTCCGAACGGCAGGGCCGGTCCCTGATCATCACCAGCAACCGGGCACCCAGCGACTGGTATCCCCTCGCCCCCAACCCGGTCGTCGCCGAGTCGCTGCTGGACCGGCTGATCAACGCCAGCCACCAGGTCATCATGAACGGCCCCAGTTACCGCCCCAACAAGCGGCCCCGGAACACGACCGGCTCCTCCGATCCGCCGCCGTGGTAGCCGCATACCAGCCTCCGCCGGATCCGCGGGTCCCGCCCGAACGGAACGCGGTGGCATGATCCTGTCCGGTCACGACTCAACTGGAGAGGGTCATGCTGCATCTACTGACACTGCACTACACGGCCACGGAACAAGAGGCGGATCCCTTCATCCGCGACCACGTCGCGTATCTGGAACGACACCACGAGGACGGCACCTTCCTGGTCTCTGGACAGACCATCCCCACCTCGATCGGCGGCGTGATCATCGCGCATGGCGTTGATCGCCCGGCCATCGAACGGATCGTGGCGCAGGACCCCTTCGTCCTCAACAACGTTGCCGAGTACACCATCACGACCATTGCCCCTGGGCGAGTGCACCCCGGCTTGAGCCCCATCCTGACTATGGACCGTTGACATTCCCCGGCCCCATCGCCCATTCCGCCCACACTCCCAGAGAAGGCTGAGCGCTGAGCTCATCGGTCCGGGGCGGCAGAGTGAAGAAAGGCCCCCACAGCTCGGCGATGCGCCCGTCCCGCACCCGGAAGATCTCCATCATCGAGGGGAGAGGGAGAGCCTGTCCCTCAGCTTCCGCCGGGATGCCATGCAGGCTCGTACGGACTGCGGCTCTGTCTGCCTCCACGAGCATGTCCTCGACGATGACCTGCATGTCCGGGAACGAGGCATGGAGCCCGCTCCACGCCTTCACAACGCTGTCGACGCCAACGGTCCCCAACGGGTGGCTCACGAAGTCGGCGGAGAAGATCGTCGTTGCCGCGCTGAGGTCACGGGCGTTGAACGCCTCGTCAGCGTTCTCGAAGAGCACACAGCCAACGACGACGTACCCGCCGAGACGGAACGCCGTCTCGCTGACATCGCGGCCTCAAATGACTCCGTGGGCGCGCCGGCTCGAGCTTGGTCAGTCAGAAGAGCCGAACGAGGCCGACATCAGCTTCAAGAAACTCAGCGTGGTCATCCGGCCGCCCCAGGACCGTCTCCCTCAGGAACGCGTTGGCTGAACCGCTCCGGGTCTGATGGAGGCTCGATTCCCTGAGAGGATCGAGTCATGGCACGTCCGTCCCCCTACCCTGCTGAGCTTCGTGAGCGTGCGGTGCGCATGGTCACGGAGATCCGTCCGAACTACCCGACCGAGTGGGCCGCGATGAAGGCTGTCGCGGCGAAGCTGGGGATCGGCGCGGCGGAGACGGTGCGGACCTGGGTCCGCAAAGCTGAGGTAGACGCCGGTCAGCGACCCGGTGTCACGTCCGAGGAAGCTGCTGAGATCAAGCGGCTGCGGGCCGAGAATGCCGAGCTGCGGCGGGCGAACGAGATCTTGAAGGCGGCGTCGGCTTTCTTCGCGGCCGAGCTCGACCGGCCGTCGAAACGCTCGTAGCGTTCATCGACGAGTACCGCCAGGTGTTCGGAGTCGAGCCGATCTGCCGTGTCCTGTCCGGTCACGGGCTCAAGATCGTAACGAGCACCTACTACGCCGCCAAGAACCGCACCCCCAGCACCCGGGCCGTCCGTGACGCCGAGCTGAAGACGCACATCAGCGTCTACGGGGTGTGGAAGGTCTGGCGGCAGCTGCACCGCGAAGGCATACCGGTGGCTCGCTGCACAGTCGCCCGGCTGATGCGCGACCTCGGCCTCGAGGGCGCCCGACGCGGGAAGAAGATCCGCACCACCATCCGGGACGACGGCCAGGAGCGGGCTGCTGACCTGCTCAGGCGCGACTTCACCGCGTCTGGTCCGAACGAGCGTTGGGTGGCCGACTTCACCTATGTCGCCACCTGGTCCGGGATCGTCTACGTCGCGTTCGTCGTGGATGTGTTCTCCCGGGCGATCGTCGGCTGGTCCGCCTCTACCAACAAGCGGGCCAAGCTCGTCCTGGACGCCCTCGACATGGCACTGTAGCGCCGGGATCGTGCCGGAACTCCCGCTGGTCCAGGGCTGGTTCATCATTCGGATGCGGGCAGCCAGGGTGGATTCAACTGGTCGTCGCAACACCCTGATCTCGGAGGTGTGCGACGTGGCTACGGCGGACTGGAGTTTGAAGACCAGCCGGAGGGGCGGCGTCGGCAGTGGCGCGCTGACCGTGCGTTGCGGCCGGCGATGCGTTCGCCGGGGCGGCCTGATCCGTCTCGGGTCGTGCAGCGCCAGTTCTGGCGACTGATCGCCACGGGGGTCACGACGGTGGAGGCGTCGTTGGCGGTCGGCGTGTCGTGGCCGGTGGGTGCGAGGTGGTTTCGTCACGCTGGCGGCATGCCGATCTCGTTGGCCGAGCCCACGGGCCGGTACCTCACGTTCGAAGAGCGCGAGGAGATCGCGATCCTCAGGGCGATGAGCAAGGGCGTGCGCGAGATCGCCCGCGCCCTGGGGCGTGACCCCGGAACGATCTCTCGCGAACTGCGCCGCAACGCCGCCACGCGCAGCGGCAAGCAGGAGTACCGCGCGACGGTCGCCCAGTGGAAAGCACAGCAGGCCGCCAAGCGGCCGAAGACCGCGAAGCTCACAGGCAACGACAGGTTGCGTGAGTACGTGCAGGACCGGCTCGCCGACAGCATCCGCCGCCCCGACAACACGATCGTCCCCGGACCCAGGACGCCCGCATGGAAGGGGCTGAACAAGCCACACCGGCAGGACAGACGATGGGCGACGGCATGGAGCCCGGAGCAGATCTCGCACCGTCTCCATGCCGACTTCCCCGATGATGAGTCCATGCGCATCAGCCACGAAGCGATCTACCAGGCGCTGTTCATCGAGGGCCGTGGCGCGCTCAAGCGGGAGCTGGTCACGTGTCTGCGTACCGGCCGGGCGCTGCGGACTCCCCGTGCACGGTCGCAGAACAAACCGCAGGGGCATGTCACCGCGGACGTCGTCCTCAGCGAACGCCCCGCCGAGGCCACGGACCGCGCGGTCCCCGGACACTGGGAAGGCGATTTGATCATCGGGACGGGCCGCTCCGCGATCGGCACGCTCGTCGAGCGCAGCAGCCGCTCCACGCTCCTGGTGCACCTGCCCCGGCTCGAGGGCTGGGGCGAGAAGCCGCCCGTGAAGAACGGCCCCTCGCTCGGGGGCTATGGCGCGATCGCGATGAACACAGCGCTCACCACGTCGATGACGCAATTGCCTGAGCAGCTACGCAAAACCCTCACCTGGGACCGCGGGAAGGAACTCTCCGCTCATGCCCAGTTCGCCCTCGATACCGGGACGAAGGTGTTCTTCGCCGATCCGCACTCGCCCCGGCAACGACCGACGAACGAGAACACGAACGGGCTGCTGCGCCAGTACTTCCCGAAGGGCACCGATCTCTCCCGCTGGTCGTTCACGGACTCGAAGCCGTCGCCATGGCGATCAACAACCGGCCCCGCAAAGTCCTGGGTTGGCGGACGCCGACCGAGGTCTTCGAAGAACAGCTACGCTCGCTGCAACAGCCCGGTGTTGCAACGACTGGTTGAACTCGCCCAGTACACGTCGTTCGCGTTCACCGCTCATCTCCTCGAGGCCGGCATCGATGCTTCGATCGGCACCGTCGGCGACGCCCTGGACAACGCGCTCATGGAGTCCCAGATCGGCCTCTACAAGACGGAGTTGATCAAGCCCCGTCGGCCCTGGCACGGCCTGGCCGACGTCGAACTCGCCACCGCGGAATGGGTCGACTGGTTCAACAACCAGCGCCTCCACTCCGCGATCGGAGACGTCCCGCCACGCGAACACGAGACCAACCACTACGCTCAACACCAGCCCCAACCGGTGGCTGGAGTCAACGCATAGAGCCTCCACCGATCCCGGAGCGGTTCAATGTCCTTCATCGGGCGGCAGGTCAAGAGGACAGCTCTCTGGGCTGTGTGCTGGCAGGCATGAGCCCGGCTTGCAGGAGCGAGGCGCCGGTCGTGGCTGCGGACTGGACGGCCACCCACAGGACGGCCACCCACGGGCCGGGCGGCGAGTCGACGAGGTGTCCTGTGGTCATCGTGGCCCACACGTATGCGCTGATGATGATCGCTAAATGGTTACCGCGGACTCTGGCCAGTCTGAGGCTCGCCCACAGAGCGAAGGGCTGGAATACGATGCCTGCCGCGTTGGCTGCCCAGTAATAGGGGACTCCCGCGAGAGGGTTGCGTGCACTGTCGGCTTCGGTAGCACCGTCGATCAGCGTATACATACCGCGGAACAGCCACCATCCGACGAGCGTGGCCGCAACAGCCCCGGAGCTCCCAGGATGCCCGGCTTCCCAGGCTGCGTGCTTCCGTCGTCATTGCTGTGCGCCTGGGCGCACTCGTTGAGCGGCGGTACGCCGGAGGCATGCCAAGCCGACGTCCTTATCCAAGTGATCTGTCCGATGCCCGCTGGGAGTTGGTCGAGCCGGTCCTGGCGGCCTGGCGCTTCGAGCGCCGTGGCAGGGCCCTGGACTTCGGCCGGCCGCCGGAACACGACCTGCGCGACATCATGGACGCGATCTTGTATGTGGACCGCACCGGCGTCCAGTGGCGCTACCTCCCGCACGACTTCCCGCACTGGAACACGGTCTACGGCTACTTCGCCAGGTGGCAGCAGGAAGGCGTATTCGCCCAGCTCAACGGCCTGCTCAGGCAACTCTTACGACAGAAGGAAGGCCGGGAGGCCGAACCGTCGGCCTGCGTGATCGACGCGCAGAGCGTGAAAACCTCCACCAGCGTGCTCGCCACCAGCCAGGCATCGATGCCGGCAAGAAGATCGTCGGACGGAAACGGAGCATCGTCACCGACACCATCGGCCTTGTGCTCGCCGTGCTGGTCACCGCGGCAAGCGTGCAGGACTCCATCGCCGGCACCCAGCTCCTGGACCAGGTCGCCGCCGCACATCCCAGCATCCGCAAAGCGTGGGTCGACGGCGGCTACCGCCAGCACCTCGTCGAGCACGCAGCCACCCTCGGCATCGACATGGAAATCACTCAACGCAAGCCCGGCACCAAGGGGTTCGTCCCGATCTCGAAGCGGTGGGTGGTCGAGCGGACCTACGGCTGGCTCATGCTCCACCGCCGACTGGCCCGCGACTACGAAACCCACCCGCACCGATCCGAAGCCATGATCCACATCGCCATGACCGACCTCATGGCCCGCCGCCTCACCAGCGAGAACACCATCTCCTGGCGCGACCCGGAACCGCAGACCAAACAGCAGATTCCGGGATGAAACAACGGGAGAAAACGACCTCTAAGACCCTGTCGATACGGGACATGTAGGCCCCCTGCGTCCACGTCCCCGCTTCGGCGCCGGGTATTGCACAGCCCGGGACGCGGAGCCGTCCAGACCACCGGCACCTCCCAAGGCGGCCGGATGCCAGACGGTGTCGACGATGCCGTCACAGTGCTGCCACAGGTGGTGGCCACACGTCAGAAGGCGGCTGGCCATGGCTGGGCCTGGACCGGGACCTTGGCCCGGTCAGGCAGAGCGTGTTCAACCTCGCCGGCGCGGCCTGGTGAAGCTCGTGGGCCCATAGGACCATGCGGAGCCCTCGGCGTCGGAGGGCCGCACCCTGCGGTGGACGGCGCGGTCGCCCCCGTACGGCCGGCCGACACGGCGGCCGCCCGGCACCCCGCCCGGCACGCAGCCGCTCCCGCAGGGGCTCAGACGGCACTCCACTGACGCGCACGCCCACCGCGCCACTCGATCCACCGGTCGTCATCCAGAATGCTGTCGGGATTTTGGACACCCGCGCCCTCGAGGAACACCACCAGATCGTGATCGCTGAAGGCAGCGCCGAGGGTCTCGTCTCGGCCCCGCCAGTGCACGGAGACCCTCCGGCCGCCCGTGCTGGAGGGCGGGTGCACGACGATCGACGCGCTGCTCACCCTTCGCGGCGTGCCCCCGGCAAGCCCACCCGGCGACCCCGGTGCGGCCGTCGCAGCCGAGAACACCATCACCCGACGTCCTGCGTCCTCCCTCCTTCTCTACGCCACGAGGCGAGGTGGGTCCGGACGGAGGGAGTGCGGGGGTCGTCCTCGCCCACCATCCGCACCATGTGATCCAGAATGTCGGCGTACTCCTGCGCGGCACCGGCCGCATCCCCCGTCTGCCCCCGCCAACTCGCGCGGTTGCCCCGGACGGTGAGGGTGGAGGGGTGGTCCTCACCCAGCACCTGCACCGCGTGCCTCATCAGGCCGTCGAATTCCTGCGTGGCCCCCGCCGTGTCCCCCGCCCGCCCGCGCCATAGGGCGAGGTCGCTCCGGGCGGTGAGGGTGTGGGGGTGGTCCTCGCCCCGACGTGGAAGTGCTCCTGGACGACGGCTACCTCGGCCTCAGGCGTGACCACCCCGGCCAGGCGGTCACGCCACCAAGAAAAGCGAACAAAATCAGCCCACCCGAGGTCCACGAAGCCCGCTTACGAGCCCGCCCCCGTGTTCTGCGTTTCCTCGATCTTGTTCACGGAGTCGTAGGTGCAGATCACCGTCAAAGCGGGGATCTGGTCCTCACCCTGGCCCATCACCGACGCCAGCCCGCCCAGCGCGTACGGGTCGGTGGTCGACATGACGCGGGCCGCGACCAGGTCGTCCCAGCCGCTGGTGCCCAGGGCGGAGACGATCACCATGTGCTCCAGGTGGCCGTCCCGCCGCCACGCCAGCGCGGTCTGCGCGGCCAGGTCCAGGGTGGGCACCACGAACAGCACCAGCCGCGCGCCGAGTTCGTCCGCCGTTCGGATCGACACCAGCGTCTTGCCGGTGCCCGTCGCCGACACGAACAGACCCCGCTTCCCGGCGCGCCGCAGATGCCGTACCAGCCGCTTGACCGCCTCCGCCTGGTCGGGAAAGAGCCGCGCGCGCTCAGGGCGGCCGGGCGCGGCAGTTCCACCACAGTCATGACAGCTCTTCTCTGAGTCAGTGACTCCAGTAGTCGCGGCGGGGCAGTTCGACCCACACATCGGGCGGTCCGGCCACGGCGCGCCTGTCGGTCGGACGCAGTCCTGCGAAGGCGCAGGCGTAGGCGACGGCGTTGTGCTGGTAGAGGTACGAGGCCAGCACCTCCGCGGAGGTGTCGTCCTCGTCCGGTCCCCCGCCCGGGTGCAGGTCTGAGCCCTCGATCGTTCCATGACGGGCGATGCTGCCCTGATGGCCGCTCTTGGGATTGGCGTAGAGGCCGTAGCAAAGGGTGCCGTCGGACAACCGGGCCAGCACGCCCGGCATCTGCGGCGCGTATGCCCAGGGCTGGGTGACGACGCAGCCGCCCGGCACGGACGTCACGCCGATGATCTGCAGGCTCTCGTCCATGTCGTACGCGTAGGGGTCCTCCAGCAGCTCGTCGATGAGTTCGCCGTCCACCGGCGTCGCCTTGAGACGGCGCACCGCCTCGGCCGCGTCGATACCGGCCACGCAGGCCAGGCCCGTGCCGTCGTAGTAGAACTCGCCCAATGCCGTGGTGAGCCGATGGGCCTCCTGCGCTGCCGCCCGCTCGGTGTCGGTCAGGGATACCCCTTCCGGTACCGGAAACAGCTCCGACGTCGGTCCGGCCAGGCTCAGCCGCCCCGGTGACCAGCCACCGAGCGACAGCCGCCAGGGATCGGCCCCGGCGGCGGAGAGCGCTCGTGCGTTCTCCGGCTTCCTGCACATGACGGCTTCCCACAGTGCCGTCACCCCGTTCTCCAGCGCGTCCACATCCGCAACCCGGCGGGCCAGTTCCGCAACGGCCTCCGGGGAGCCGAACGCCGCTGCCCGATGCAGGGGCCTACCCCCGCTCCATCTCTCCGGATCGGCTCCTTCGTCGAGGCGCCGGCGGATGTCCTCGGCATCCGTCCAGTCCCAGCCCATGCCAGCCCAGCCGTCACTCTCTGCTGCCACCGCTCCCCCTCTACTTCGCGCGCTCTCACCAATGCTCGGCCGCAAGACGTACGACGGCTTCGCGTCGTACTGGCCGACCACCGAGTCGGCAACCCGTTCACCCACCGGATGAACAGCATGCACAAGCACGTGGCCTCTCGGACCCTGACGTCCGTCGAGTGGCAGAACTCCACGCTGCTCCAGGGCGACACCGTCGAGGTGGTACGCAAGCCGCAGCCAAGCCTGGGGCCGGCCTGGCCAGCGGCAGGCAGGGGGACGCAATCCAGTGGCCGCCTCCTTCGCGACGTCCCTGGTCGCTGAAATGACACGCGATTGCAGTCGCACGCGAGTTCGCGATTTCAGGCAGCAGCCCCCAGCGAAGTGGGGAGGCGAGCCAGCAAAGAATGGGCTGAGCCGCAGGAGAGCATGGCATGACGGTCGCTGACACCGTGCGAGTCCGCTCGCGCCGGTGATCCCGATCAACCCCTCAAACTGACCACAGGCGGCTGTTCATGTCGAGGGTGAACGAGCCATGGGGGTTGACGTGCGCCCAGAACAGCAGCGACAGGGCGCGGCGGTCTTCGTCCAGTGAAACTTGGCCGCCCGCGTGGGATCGCGCGACGGCCTTAAGGGTCAGCGGAGCCGGTCGTAGACCAGGGCCATCTCGCCGAGGTCGCCGGTCTCCTGGTGGGTGAGCTTCCACTTCGAGGCGGGGAGGCCGTCGTCGAACAGGCGCAGGCCGCCGCCGGCGATCTCGGGGATGACGATGAGGTACAGCCGGTCGATCAGGTCGGCCGACAGCAGCGCTTTGGTGAGGCTCGGGCTGGTGTTGACGAGGATGTCGCCCTCGCCGTCGGCTTTGAGGTCGGCGACGACGTCGGTGACGGGGCCGTTGGCGATGCGGGCGTGCTCCCACGGCGCTTGGGTCAGGGTGGTCGACAGGACGACCTTGTCGGTGTCGACCAGCCACTTGGCGTATTCGCGGTCGCGGGGGTCGGCGTTGTCGTCAGCGGCGACGGAGGGCCAGAACGCGAGGAATCCTTCGGCGAGGACCCGGCCGAGGAGCGCGGTGGTGGCGTTCTCGCGCATGCGGGTCATCTGGTCGCGGGAGACGTCGGAGGTGGCGTAGGCGGCGAACGCGGCGAAATCGGCGGGGCCGCCGGCACCGTGGTAGCGGCCGTCGAGGCTGATGACCAGGTTGGCGGTCACCTTGCGTCCGGTGGTCTGCTCGGTCATGTCGTGCTCCTTGTGTCAGGGTCGTGCTCGGTGAATTCGGTGGTGTGGGGAGCGGCTGCCACGAGGGCGGCGAGCCGGTCGAGGGACTGGCCGAAGCCGATCTCGATGCCGGCGACGAAGTCTGCGGACTCGACGGTGCTGTCGGTGATCCGGTAGAGGACTTCGAGGTCGGTGCCGTTTGTGGCAGGCCGGAGATCGAAGACGAGATGGCCGGTGAAGGCGAGGCCGCCGTCGGGCAGGAAGGGGGAGAGCCGGTAGGCCAGGCGTTCGGCGGGCCGGACCTCCTCGACGGCGCCCCGGGCGCGTCCGACGACCGCGGCGGAGTCGTCGGCGTCCTCGTCCTCCCGGTACTCCAGGACGATCCGCCCGCCCGGCCGGGCCTCGAACACGAGCTCCGAGACACGCAGGCCGTCCGGCGCCCACCAGCGAGCGGCCAGCGAGTCCTCGGTCAGGTGCCGCCAGACCGTATCGGGTCGCGCGGCCAGTGACCGCCGGAAGGCGAACGAGCGGCCGTCGGCCCAGCCGGGCTCCTGCGCTGCTGATCGTTCGGCGTCCAGGTCGAGCCCGTAGCGGTCGTAGGTCTCGCGCGTGCCGGCCTCGTCGGCGGCGTCGGCTAGCCGGTTGAGAGCCGT
The DNA here is from genome assembly GCF_030816715.1 of Streptomyces achromogenes. Classification (NCBI taxonomy): domain Bacteria; kingdom Bacillati; phylum Actinomycetota; class Actinomycetes; order Kitasatosporales; family Streptomycetaceae; genus Streptomyces; species Streptomyces achromogenes. The sequence continues at coordinate 90,036 of NZ_JAUSYH010000001.1, forward strand.
GGCGAGGTCTCGCAGAGGAATGGGCTGGAGGGCGTAGACGCGGCGCTGGCCGGTGCGCTGGGAGGTCACGACACCGGCACGCTCGAGGGCCTGCAGATGCTTGGTCGTCTGCGGCTGCCGCGCCCCGGCGAGCTGGGCCAGGACCCCGACCGAGCGGGGCCGCTCGGCCAGCAGTGCCACGAGCCGCCAGCGGGCCGGGTCGGCCAGCGCGGAGAGAAGTGCGTCCATGAGAAGAAGTATTCTCTACCTAGAATATTCGTGTCAAGGAATATTCTAGCCGCCGAGGCCCGAAAAAAAGAGGACCTGGCCGGTTCCTTGTAGTGGCAGGGCACCGTATACGGGTCACGGCCAACCGACGGCTGCGGAAGCGCCGTTCTTCCTTGCCGAGCCGCTTGAGCCGGCGGCGCGTGGCCCGGGGTCTACAGAGTGGTGTCCTCCCACGCTCCGGGCTGGTCGTAGATCTTCTGCAGCAGCTCGGCGAAGTCGTCGCTCTCCAGGAGCAGGCCGTTGTGTTGCAGCGGGATCCGCTTGCCGTTGATCAGCGCGGTGGGTTTACCGGGGCCTCGGGCTCCCGTGCTCCCCCGGCCCTCTCGTAGGCTTTCTGGGAGTCGGTAACGAAGCCGCGGTACTTCATGGACCTCACAGCCGCATCGAACTCCGGGCCGCCCAGACCCTTGACCTTGCCGGCCAGTTGAAGCAGGTAGGCATCCGTGTGGCCGTCGGTGCTCTCCTCGGGCTGGTTGGCGTAAAGCACCTCGTGGTACTCCACGAACTTGCCTTCCTCCAGCGCGGCCCGCAGCGCGTTGACCGCCTTCTTCGACCCGGTGCCGCCGACCCGGTCGTCCAGGAAGGAAGCGAGGGTGTACTCGGCTCCGACCCTGCGGTCGAGCATCGCTTCCCGCAGTTGCGGACCGCCGCCGGCGGTCTCGAACTCCTCGCAGTACGGACAGCGGGGATCCTCATGCAGGTGCACGGTCACCGGCGTCTCGGGATCGCCGACCGTGAGGGTGGTGCAGTCCGCATCGAGTTTCTCCGGCAGTTCCTCTGCGCTCGCGAGGTCAGGCCCGTACCGCGCATGTCGCTGCCCACACCCCACCAACATCAGCACTGCGGCCGCGCACACCCCAACCCCCCCCCACCCCTTACGCACCATGCGTCATCCTCTCCCCTTGAGAACAGCGCGAACTCAGATCATCCGTACGACAACCGCACCAGGAATACCCCTCACCAGGCCCCCCGGGGGTGCTCTGCTGGCGCAGTCTCCGTCCGTGTGTCTGGTGTGGCTACGCAGCGAGGGTGGTGGTTTCCCTGCTCCGGTCGTCGCGGCCCATCAGGCGGCGCTCACAGAGGAGCCAAGTCGCTTCCACGGCCCGATGTAGGGGACGCCGGGCGAGGTGGAGCTCGGACAGAGGTGTGGGCGGGGACGGGCACGCGCCCGCTCCTCGCCCCTGCCCATGTGCCGTCCGCGTCCACCAGGATCTGCAGCGCTGGCCGCCCGTTGCGACCGCCGAGCGCGCCTCGGGCGCGCACCCCGAGCGTGCATCGCGCGTACCAGACGCGTGCATCGTGCATACCCGCCGCCCGGCAAAATGCGTCCCAACATCGGCGATGCGATCCCCGGTGACACGGTCGGCCCCCGGCATCCCGCGCGCCCGCCGGCGGGCCGGCTCTGGACGCTGCCTTGATCGGGCCGGAGTCAGCTCGCCCAGCCGTCCAAGCATCGGCCTTGGCCAACGTTGATCCGTTTGCGTTGCCCGAAATTGCAGACAGAACTGTCGACGGTTTCCACCACCGGTGGAGGGTACCTGCGCTGTCGTGACCGGCCACGGTGGAAAGCGAGGAGTTGCGTCGTCGGGCGGATGTCAATGGTCCGCCCGTTACGGCCGCGGCTGCGGCGGTCATGACTGTGGGGTCCCGTCCCTAGCCTGGAGGAACGATGTCCAACTCTAATCCGCTCAAAGCTGCCGCTGCGAAGCTGACCGAGGCTTTGAGCGACGGCGGTCCCGCCGAGGGTGTTCCCGGCGCTCCCTCCCCCGAACCTGTGGCGCTGGAGGAGGCCACCGAACCGCGTGAGCCGCTGCCGCCGAAGTCCGACCAGGGCGCCCCTGAAACGGTCAGCCCAACGGGCCAGCCGACCGGCGCGGAGCCCGCCCGCAAGGCCCAAAGCGGCGCCTACCTGACCACCGCGCAAGGGACCCGGCTGTACGACACCGACCACTCACTCAAGGTGGGGCCCCGGGGGCCCGTGCTATTGCAGGATCACCACCTACGCGAAAAGATCATGCACTTCGATCACGAGCGCATCCCCGAGCGTGTGGTCCATGCCCGCGGCTCCGCGGCTCACGGCGTCTTCCAGGCGTACGGCACCGCAGAGAACGTCACGCGCGCGGCGTTTCTGCGCAAGGGCACCGAGACCCCCGTCTTCGTCCGGTTCTCCACCGTGCTCGGCTCCCGCGGCTCCGCCGACACGGTGCGTGACACCCGTGGGTTCGCCACCAAGTTCTACACGGAGGAGGGGGTCTTCGACCTCGTCGGCAACAACATTCCGGTCTTCTTCATCCAGGACGCCATCAAGTTCCCCGACGTCATCCACGCGGGGAAACCGCACCCGGACCGAGAGATCCCGCAGGCGCAGAGCGCCCACGACACCTTCTGGGACTTCGTCTCGCTGCACACCGAAGCCCAGCACCACACCATGTGGAACATGTCCGACCGGGGCATCCCACGCTCTTACCGGACCATGGAGGGCTTCGGCGTCCACACGTTCCGCCTCGTCGACGCGGCGGGCGGCACGACGCTGGTGAAGTTCCACTGGAAGCCGAAGCTCGGGGTGCACTCCCAGGTGTGGGAGGAAGCCCAGATCGCAGGCGGCGTCGACCCCGACTTCCACCGCCGCGACCTCGCCGACGCGATCGAAGCCGGTGCCTACCCGCAGTGGGAGCTGGGCATCCAGACCTTCCCGGACACTCCGGAGCAGACCTTCGAGGGCATCGACCTGCTCGACCCGACCAAGATCGTCCCCGAAGAGCTAGCCCCAGTCCAGCCGATCGGCCTGCTCACGCTCAACCGCAACCCCAGCAACTTCTTCGCTGAGACAGAGCAGGTCGCCTTCCACGTGGGGCACTTGGTGCCGGGTATCGATGTCACCGATGACCCGCTGCTGGCGGGGCGGCTCTTCTCCTACCTGGACACCCAGATCACACGTCTGGCAGGACCCAACTTCAACCAGATCCCGATCAACCGACCGCACGCGCCCGTCAACGACATGCTGCGCGATGGCTTCCACCAGCAGGCCGTACACACCGGCGTAGCACCCTATAAGCCGAACTCGCTGGACGGAGGCTGCCCGTTCTTCGCCGGAGCCGACACGGGCGCCTTCGTCGAGTCACCCGTCGAGGTACCGGCCAGCCGCAAAAGCCGCGAAGCCCCCGCCAGCTTCGCCGACCACTTCAGCCAGCCACGGCTGTTCTGGCTGAGCATGTCCCCGGTCGAACGCGAGCACATCATCGCCGCCTACACCTTCGAACTCGGCAAGTGCTGGAGCAACACCATCAAGGAACGACAGCTGAAGGCGCTGGCCAACATCGACGCCGAGCTGTGCGCCCGGGTCGCACAGGGCCTCGGCCTGCCCACCCCAGAGGCCAGCCAGCCGCTCGCCGACGTGCAGCCGAGCCCCGCGCTGTCCCAGATCGGCCAGGAGTGGCCTCCGGACGGCCGCATTATCGGCATCATCACCGACGGGGCTGCGGACCCTGAGGGCGTGCGCGCACTGCGCCAGACCGTCCTTGACTCGCATATGGTCCCCTTGGTCATCGCACCCGCCGGCGGGAAAGTCGGCACAGGCGCCGAGGCGATCACCGTCCAACGGACCTTCGCCACCGCCCGCTCGGTCGAGTTCGACGCCCTCGTCCTTGCCGGCGTTCCCGCCCCGGGCGGCGACTCCTACGGCGCCCGAGACGCCAAGGCCGTAGAGCCGGGACAGAGGCAGACGGGGCTCGACCCCCGCCTGCTGTTGCTGGCCTCCGAAGCGTTCCGGCACGCCAAGGCAATCGGCGGCTGGGCGGGTGCAGAAGCCGTCCTGGAAGCGGCCGGGGTACCCGCAAGTGCCCCCGGAGTGGTACTCGCCGACAGCGGCGAAGCGGTACTGACCGAAATCATCCCGCTGCTGGCACGGCACCGGGTCTGGGACCGCTTCCCCACCACCGTCTGACCCTCCCAGCGCACCAGGGCCCTGCCTCTTCAGGCGGGGCCCTCGAGGAGGGCAGCTGACATCGTGCTCGCCGCGTGCACTGCATAGCAAAAAAGCGAATGCTGATGCCGTCACGGGGATACGTACACGGCATCAGCACTACACACAGAGTGTGGCAGGGGCTCCTCGTGCCCGAAAGGTGCCCCATGCGCCAAGCACCGCGCGCTGCCTCACCACCTCGAGGTCCGAAGTCAGCGCTGGCCGAGGTTTCGGGTTTCCTCGACCAGCGCTGTCGCCGTTCCGTGAACCGTGACCCCTATCGGCCGATGACAAGTGACCCCTTCCGTGATCAAGTGATCAGTCTGGCTCCGTGGGAGTCAGGTGGAAAAGGTGATCGGCGTGGAGGACTGGGCTGAGATCCGGCGGCTCCACCGTGCGGAGGGCATGTCGATCAAGGGGATCGGCGGACCCGGTCTCCTGGACGGAGTATCTGCCCGGCGAGCTGGCGCGGTGCGGCTGGTGTGCGGTGCCTGCGCGGCCTGGACCGAGGCACCGCAGGCGCAGGAGTTGCAGCATCGCCTGGCGTCGGAATACAGGACCGACGCGGCCCGTACCCAGCGCACCCGGTCCGGGTCGACGCCCGGCTCGAGACACGTGTCGACGCGCGTGGGCCACTGCTCGTGCCCGCCGTACGGGGTACGGCCGCCCCACTGCTGCGCGATCCGGTCCACTGAAAGCATCCATGCCCGTTTTCCCGCGCCGACACCAATTGACGCCCTGCCCCCTGGCACCCCCCGGGCCCCGCTCGCGTAACGGTCGCGGGTACTGACTGCCTTCAGTCGCCCTGGCGATGTCGTGGGGGGGACCGTCTGCGGGTACTCGGGCTGTGAACGGCGGTGAAGAGCACCGCCCGCACCTGGAGGGATGTCCCATGACCCAGCATGTCAGCGACGTCATGACGAGCGCCCTGGTGACCGTCGAGCCGCAGGCCTCGGTGACGGCCGTGGCCCGGATGATGCGGGACGAGAACATCGGCGCCGTTCTCGTCACCGACGGCGAGCATCTGCGTGGCCTGGTCAGCGACCGCGACCTGGTGGTGCGCGCGCTGGCCGAGGGTGGCGACCCGAACGACATGACGGTGGCCGGCGCGTGCAGCGAGGATCTCGTCACGGTAGGACCCGACGACGATCTGACTCTCGCGGTCGAAGTGATGCGTGAGCATTCCGTCCGCCGAGTCCCGGTGGTCGACGAAGAGCAGCACCCGGTGGGCATCGTCTCCCTTGGCGACCTGGCCATCGAGCGCGACTCCGAGTCGGCTCTCGGCGACATCAGTGCCGCGCGGTCCAACCAGTAGGCCCGACGATCGGCAAGCCCGAAAGGAGTGTCCGCCATGACCACTCCTGATCCCGACCCCCGGCAGACTCCGGGAGTCGGGCCAGGCGGCGATGTGGCACCCGGTGAAACGCCACCCGCCGAAGGAGGCACCTACGGCATCTCCCATCCAGTGCCCGAACTGCGCAAGGGGTGGGGGCCTATGCCGCTCACCCTGATCATGATCGTTGTGGCGCTGATAGCGATCGGGCTGATCGCCATGGTGGTGGCCCTGATCGCATAAGCGGCCCCGAGGTCAGCACCGCATAGCCGACGCCACTGCTGGCCGGTGCTTCCGCCCCGCCTGCCCAGGGGGCGGCTGCGGACCGCACCGCTGCACGCGGGTGCGGCCCGCGCTCTCTCCGTCAGCCCTCAGCTGACAGCCGGGCCGGCTTCCTCGGTACCGGACAGTTCGGCCAAGAACCGATGACAGCGAGCCGCGCGTTCCGAATCCTGCTCCATCACGGTGCGGAAGAACTCGGCGATCTCCTTCTTCCCCGCGTTCTCCGCGTCGCGCACATACTGACCGCAATCGTGTCCAGCCTTCAAAGAGTGGTACTGAACGGATACGAGGTCGTACACGACGTCACTGAATCCCGTTTCACCCGTCGCCATAAGTCCTCCTTGCGCAAAAAGGGACCAATTACCGTATATCCCCACCTCGGCGACTGAAACGAACTACCGCCGGTTCCACCAGGCGCGCGGCCGAGGCCCACGGACAGGCCCCTCGCCGGTGCCGGCGCAGCACCATGCGGGCATGGCCACCGAGAGCTGGGGCAGACGGGCGCGTGTATGACGCACGCGAAGAGCGATGACCAGGGTGGCTCCCGATGCTCATGGCACACCCGGCCGCACCGTCGCACTGCGCAAGTTCGGCTTGCGCGCACATGCCTTCATCGTGCTGGCGGCCCCCCTTCCGGCGCCACGCCTGGCGGGCGGAACGGGGTGCGCCGACGCGGCGGGGATGTCGTCGGACGTCGGCTGGACGAAGTGATGACCGTTACTTGCCGATGGTTTTGCGTCCATGCGCCGCAGCACGGGAAGACGGCTCACATGACAGTGAACGAATTTCCGCGCGGCGCGGCCCTCCTCGCAGACCCCCTGCGCAACAAAGGCACCGCTTTCAGCCTCCGGGAGCGGGCCGACCATGGTCTGGACGGGCTGCTTCCGGCCGCCGTGGAGACGCTCGACGAACAGGCCGACCGCGCGTACGAGGCGTTCCGCGGCTATGACAAGCCGCTGAACCGGCACATCTATCTGCGCCAGTTGCAGGACACCAACGAAATCCTCTTCCACCGCCTGGTCACCCGGCACCTGGAGGAGATGCTGCCCGTCGTCTACACGCCGACCGTCGGCGAGGCGTGCCGGCGCTTCAGCGAGATCTACCGCCGCCCGCGCGGGCTGTTCCTGTCCTACGAGGACCGGCACCGCTTCCGGGAGATCCTGCGCAACCGCCCCCACCCGGACGTGGATGTCATCGTCGTCACCGACGGGCAGCGCATCCTGGGTCTGGGTGACCAGGGCGTCGGCGGCATGGGCATCCCGATCGGCAAGCTCAGCCTCTACACCGCCATCGGCGGCATCCACCCGGCCCGTACGCTGCCGATCCTGCTGGACGCCGGGACCGACAACGAGGAACTGCTGGCCGACCCGCACTACCTGGGCCGCCGCGAGCGTCGTGTCACGGGCTCCGCGTACGACGAGCTGGTGGAGTCGCTGGTGGCGGCCGTGGAGGCAGAACTGCCCGGCACCCTGCTGCAGTGGGAGGACTTCGCGACCGCCCACGCCCGCCCGATCCTCACCCGCTACCAGGACCGGCTGCTGACCTTCAACGACGACATCCAGGGCACGGCAGCCGTCGCCCTCGGGGCGCTGACCACGGCCACCACGGTCGCGGGCACCCGCCTGACCGACCAGCGGATCGTGATCCTCGGAGCCGGGTCCGCGGCGGTCGGGGTGGCCGACATGATCCGAACGGCGATGACGGACGAGGGCCTGTCGCCGGACGAGGCCCGCTCACGCTTCTGGTTCGTGGACGTCGACGGGCTGCTGACCGCCTCCCGCAACGGGCTCAGTGAGGAACAGCGCGTCTACGCCCGCGACGACGAGCAGGAGTCGTACGGACTAGCCGAGGTGGTCCGGCGGACGGAGCCGACCGTGTTGATCGGCCTGTCCACCGCGAAGAACGCCTTCACCGAGGACATCGTCCGGCAGATGGCGTCCGCCTGCGAGCGGCCGGTGATCTTCCCGCTGTCCAACCCGACCTCGCACGCCGAGGCCGACCCGGCCGACCTCGCCCGCTGGACGAACGGCAAGGTCCTGGTCGCCACCGGCTCGCCGTTCCCGCCCCTGAAGACCGACGGCCGCGAGGTGCCGGTGGCGCAGGCGAACAACGTGTACGTCTTCCCGGCCATCGGCCTTGCGGTGACCGCAGCCCGGGCGACCCGGGTCACCGACCGGATGATGGTCGCCGCCGCCCGCGCCGTGGGCCGGTGTGCCGCACGGTCCGCGACGGACGACGCCGTCCCCGCGCCGCTGCTGCCACCGCTGGGAGAGATGCGCGACGCGGCCCGGGAGATCGCCGTGGCCGCGGGGATGGCCGCCGTCGAAGACGGCGTCGCCCCGCACGCGACCGAGGACGAACTGCGGGCAGCGGTCGAACGCGCCCAGTGGACCCCTCAGTACGAGCGATGACCCATGCCGAATCGTCTCCGGATCAGCGGGAGATCCCACGCCCCGCCAGTCGAATGTCACAGGCTGAGGTAGAAGCGCACGGTCGTGCCATCGTCGCCGGTGTGCACGCGCACCAGGTCGGACACGTAGTGGACCAGCATCAGGCCCCGGCCGCCCAGCTGGCCGCGCTCCGGCGGGCGGCGGCCGGCCAGCGGATCGGTCAGCCGGCCCGCATCGCGGACCTCACACACCAGCTGCCCCTGCTCGGCCCAGATGGCGAGTGTCCCGCGGCCTCCGCCGTGGACCACGCTGTTGGTCGTCAGCTCCGCGACCGCCAGCTCCACATCCATCAAACGCTCCCCGGCCATGCCCAGCCGCATCGCCTGAGCGAGAGCGAACTGGCGGACCGCCGGAAGGTCCTCACCACCGTAGGAGAAGGCCGCGGCGTCCGGCACCGTGGGCAGCTCCTGGTTGTACCGGTCGACGACCGCCTGCCAGTCGTAGACGTCGCTGACCGACTCACGGCCCTCCCCGCTGATGAGGGTCGGGTGGGTGACCTTCGCATCGGCGATCACCTGCGGATCCAGCCGCACCTCGTCGTAGGGGCACAGGATCGTCACAGCCCGGCCCTCGAACGCGGCGTTGATCAGCGCCTCGTGCTGCGCGCACGCCGGGTACTCCACCGCGCTGCGCCCGGCCCAGATCGGCTCGCCGATGATCCGCACCCGCCCCTTCGGGTGGGCGTCGGCGAATCCGCGCAGCACCTTGGGGATGATCCGCCCCGGGTTGCGGCCGGCCTCGGTCATGTCCAGGAACAGGATGCCCTCGGCGTCCCCGCCCAGACCTGCCTTGATCAGCTCCAGGTTGGGGCCGGGCACCGCCACGGCCATCGGCTCGCCGCCCGTCAGGCCCTCACGCAGGAAGGCCACCGTCTGCTGCGTGTACTCCTGCTCGGTGCGGTAGAAAAGGGCAGGGTGCACGAACGCCTCGTGGGTGGTCACCGTGCTCATCACACAGCCACCTCGATCCGGTCCAGGCCCGGCCAGAACATCTCCAGCACCCGCGGCAGCTGCGGCGGAGGATTCTCGACCACAACCCTCCCGTCGGGCAGGTTCATGGCGGTGACCGCCAGCGCGGTCACCCCGGCCACGTCGACGAAGACCACATCCGACAGCTCCACGTACGACACACTCGCGTGTTGCCGGGCCAGCTCGGACAGGGCCTGCTCCCAAGACGGACGCGTGAGGACGCTGATCTCACCGCGGGCACGTATCCCGGAACGACCGGGCAATGGGCTCACCTCCAACGCCGCCCTCCCGGGCACCTGGGCGGGCCCGCCCACCACATGTGGGGCATCCACGCTCGGACTCCTTCACATCAAGCCGCCTGCCGGCCCCTTCTGGCACGGGCAGAGGAAAAGGTCCCACCTGACGGGGCAGTGTATCCAGGCGGCAGACACGCCTGCCTGTAAGTGGGAGCGAGCAGCGTCTATCGACGGTTTCGGATAGTGGTCGGGGATCGCGAAGATGTCGATGAGAACCAGCAACGTTCCGAGGGGACCGGACGCTGACGTCGGCCGCAACCGGCCCCGGGTGTGAGCGTCACGGGTGAGGGGACGCGCGGTCGATCGTTTCCTCAGGCAACTGCGGGTCGATGCCTTCGCCGGCGGGGTGCTGACAGGCCGGACAAAGCGTGTGGTGGCCCGCGGAGGTGACGACGGTTCCCCACTCATGACAGTCCTTGCAGTCCTGGGCCAGGGAGAGGTCGGGGCGAGGGGGCCGGACTGGAGGACGGGGGGCGGTTTCGTGAGCCATGCGCGGGTCCTCAGCGTGATGAGCGACGGACACACAGACTGCCAGCTTTCGATCGATATGTCTGTATACGTCTCATGCGGGGACAGGGGTTCCTCTCCCCCAAGACTCGCGCCACACTCAGACGCAACGTGGCGCGGGTTCGGGCTCGAGGGCTGGAAGGCCGCGCGGCGGCACGTTCAATGCCGTGCCGCCGCGTCACTCACCTCAGCGCCACCCGTCGCGCCGCACCGCATGTGCCCGCATCGAGCTGATCTACGCGCTCCCAAGGCTCATCGTCGGCGCGGGAATGTTCTGGAAGCATGTGGTGACTCGTCCCCGGTGGGGTTGGGAAGCGAGCCCTTCGCGGGTGCCCTCCGGAAGCTACTGCCGGGGGACACCCGCGTAGTGACGCGCTGGAAGGCTGGATGCTGACGGGGAAGCGGGGCAGGCGTGTGAGGGCGCCCCTGTCCGCTGTCTTTCCCGGTGGTTGCCTTGACTCATCCGCCCATCCCCGCCCTCAGTCCACATCGGCTCCTGTCGATATGCCGGCGGAAGAGCTGGAACGGTTGCGGACGGAGAACCGGCAACTACAGCATGCCCTCGCCTCACAGGCCGTCGTCGTCGACCAGGCCATCGGCGGTCCTGCCCGTCGCGGGACAGATACTTCCGCGTGGGGCTTCACGGTGCTGCGCGGGAGGTCTCCCAGCACCAACATCAAGCTGACCCAGGTCGCTGAACAGGTCCTCAAACACGGTCAGGGCGCGGCGCTGCCCCGATGTACTTCTCGGGGAACTGCACGCAGCGCTGGCCCGCCACGCCGCCTCACGCCCCGTCTGACTGAGGGTGGTCTGCAGCGTCTACAGGGGCCTGCGTCCGGCGATGGCACCGCCGGGGTCGTCCAGGAGGGCGATGCGGGCAGTGATGCGCTTGCCGACCGGCTCCCGATGCGCTTCGAAGCCATGGGTGACGGCCATGACGATCTCCAGACCGTGCTGGCCCACTCGGCCCGCGTCGGCGGTCCGGGCCACCGGCAGCAACGGATCGCAGTCCCACACCACCACCTCGACCGCGTCGCCGACGATGCGCAGTTCCATCAGCACCGGGCCCGGCGGACTTGCGGGCATTGGTGACCAGCTCGCTGACCACCAGCTGGGTGGGTCCACGGCACGCTGCGAGACCGGCCGGCCGCACTCGGTCCGGACCCGCGTGAGGAAGCCGGCGGCGAGGTGGCGGGCGCGGGCGATGGACGTGCCGTCACCCTCCAGGGCCACCGTGGTCTGTATGGCCTGCTCAGCCGGTGCCGCGCTGTCCTCACCGACCGGGGCCGGTTCCATCGTGGCCCGCTTCTCCTACCCCACTCACACCCCGCGCTTACCCGCGCATGCTCGGTACACGCTTTACCCCCTGATCGCGAAGGCATTAGCCGCTCTGTGCCGGGCAGCACTCCAGGTGAAGGTCTTGGTGTGCCAGTATCACCGACATGGCCGAGCAAGAGATGGCGGGCACCGGACAAGCCGCCCAGCCGACCAGGCTGACGGTCGTTTCCACCGCCACCGACAGCATCCGTGTGCTGACTCTGGCGGGAGAGATCGACTACGACACCAGTCCGCCGCTGCGCCAAGCCCTGGACGCCTCCGGAACTCGCCGCCCCCGCATCGTGGTCGATCTGAGCCGGGTCACGTTCATGGACTCCACCGGCATCAACCTCTTCATCGCCGCCCACCGGAGCCTCACCCAGGCCGACGGCTGGATCCGCCTGGCCGCACCGACCGAGGCCGTGATGCGCCTCCTGCAGATCGTCGGCGTCGACGCCGTCATCGACTGCCGCGAAACCCTGCGCGAAGCCCTCGGCCCCTGACCTCTCCCCCGTAGGGGCCTGCGCTGCCCGACCGGCTCAGTGCTGAGGGTGATCGCGCTTGGACAGGTAGAGGGGACTGAGCTGGCGCCAGTAGCCGTGCACGAGCTCTTCGGCCTCCTGCACCGCCCCCTGAGCACCCGCCGCGTCCGTCGGCAGGCGTGGCCCGGCTTGGGCCGCGGGGGATCCCGTGCGCCGGACCTCCCTAAGCGCCGTCCAGCGCGAGGCACGGCGGGATCCGGCAGCAGTGCGCTGCCTGCCGCTTCGGCCCGCCAGGCACCATCGCGCGAGCAGTATCGCGGCCACCACCGACAATGCGCTGGCTGCATAGACCTCATGACCGGCCACTGGCTCCTCCTGCCGGACACCCGCATGGACCGTGCCGGGTTCATGTGCCCCGGTTCCGCATCGTCAACGTCACCGCTGGGCTAAGAAACCCTCACAGGCCATCACCAGGTGGTTGGGGGTCGGCACCCGGGCACCAAGCGGCACGCTCGCCGGCCTCGTCGGCGAGCGCGGCCGCCGTAGCGCCGGCCGTGAAGCCACGCAGCCGGTTCGGCATCGGACGCCGTCGGTAACTACGGTCACCACGGACGTGCCCGCTACGGGCCCGCACCCCAGGCCAGGCCATGGAGGTCGGGTCACCCGGCGCGCTGCGTTGTCTCCCCGGCCTGAGCGGGTACGGCGGGCAGGGAGACGGTGCAGGAGGCGCAGCGTCGGGCCTGGGCGGGTACGAGGCTGAGGCATGCGGGGCAGTCCCGTTCGGGGGCCTGGACGTCGTGGTGCGGGGCGAGGCGTTCGTGGAGCTTGTTGATCGGGAGCACGACCAGGAAGTACAGGGCGCTGGCGAGGAGGAGGAAGCTGATCGCCGCATTGATGAAGGCGCCGTAGGGGAACTCGGTGGCGCCTAGGGTGAAGGTCTTGCGGCTCATGTCGCCGGTGGCTCCGGTGGCCAGCCCGACGAGTGGCGTCAGGAAAGCGCTGACGAAGCCGTTCACCACGGCGGTGAACGCTGCCCCGATGACGATGCCGACGGCCAGGTCGACCACGTTGCCGCGCAGGATGAAGCTGCGGAAGCCCTTCACCTTCTCACCCCTAACGAGCTGGTGCGTGATAGCGGATGAGGCGTGTTTTCCTGGTCGGGGTCGCGGTCAGGCATTGGCGATGCGGTCGGAGACGTTAGTTCGATCCCCTCCGCCTGGGCATGCGCGAACACATCGGCCAGGGTCCGAAGCCGCAGGCCGGGGCGGTCGGGGTCGGGGACCGCAGACCCCGATCGGCCAGGAGCCCGCGTACTTCTGCGATCGCGCGGGTGATGGTGGAGCGGTCGACACCGAACAGCAGCCCCAGCACTGCGTGCGGCAGATCGTGCCGCAGATGGATCAGCGTGGCGACCAGCCGGTCGACGAACACCAACTGGTGGCGGGCACCGGCACCCGCGGCCCGCTTGCGTGCTCCACCTCGCGCAGCAGGACGGCGCCCCTCCACCCCGGCCTGCCACGGCACCGCCAACTCGTCGATCAGAAACGCGAGATGACGCCGAGAGATCCCCGTGAACAGCCGACGCGCCAGCACCGCCCGATGAACCATGATCACCACAGCCGGATCACGCCACCAGCCAGGCACGATGCCTCATCCGCTATCACGCACCAGCTCGTTACTCCTCGCCTCCCCCGCCTCTCTTGGAGCGGCTCCCACTCCTCACATCAAGATCAACTTCACCAGACCCCGGAGACTCCAATCCCAAGAAATTCTCCGTGCAGTTGAGACATTCTCGACAGAGATGTGGCACCCCAGTTCACAGGCTTGCCACCGAGGGTCTCAGGAGCCCTTGCATCCCATCAGCGCAAGTCAGCCAGACAGAGGGCTCAACCCCAGTTTCTGTGAGTGCAGTTGAGATGTTGCAGGTCACAGCGATGGGCATGTCTCAACTGTACGAACAGTCGACAGGACCGGCGCGGCACTCGCGGGCGTGGTCAGGGCTCCGAGAAGAGCGGCAGCTCCCAGGGAGAGCGCGGCAAGGGTCTGGTGTTGGGCATGCACGGTCAAATGATCTTGACCTGCCCGGGTTACGCCCGACGCAATGGCACCGTCCCCCTGTCGGGGACGGACGGACTTTTTTCCGGCCCGCAGAGATCACCCGTAGGAGGACCCATGCGGACGGCGATACCGCACCGCCGCAGCCGGGCGAGCGCGTCGGCGGACACAGCGTCGGACAGGAGTGCCTCGATCCGGTCGGCCAGCGGCGGGCGCGTGTCCCATGTCGCAGGCTGGGGCGATGGTTGCCCGGCGGCAGCCGGAACCGCCCGCTGCCAGGAACCGGCCGAAAGCCGGCAGGATTCCGGCCGGCGCGCGCCCTGCGCGCGCGGGGTTCGTCGTCGCCGACGAAACGCCGCCAGTCGGCCGCGGCCGTGCGCGCCTTCTCAATGGCGGCGGCGGTGCCGGGGTCGGTGACACGCGCCACGCAGCGGCCGGGGGCGACGCCCCCCCCTGGGAGCGTCCTCTTCCGTCGGAAGCCATGCCATCCGCGTCGGAGGCGTCCCCAACGGGTTACCGGCTCAGGGCCCGATCCGGTGAACCTGGGCGACGTAGCGAGCGAGATCACTCACCGTGGTTATAAAAATACTATTAGTAATGCGACGCTCGCGGTCTCTCACCCCGCGCGCTTCAGCTCGGCTTCTAGGAGGCTGTCAGTGGGTGGACTCAACAAGCTGGAACAGCGCTTCGAGATACTGATAAATGGTGTGTTCGCCAAGGTTTTCAAGTCCGCGGTACAGCCCCTGGAATTCATCGGGGCCCTGCGTCGTGAATGCGACATCAACGCCAGGATCTGGAACCAGGACTGCACCATCGTACCCAACGCCTTCGTTGTCGAACTGAGCTCAGGCGACCACGAGTTGAACAACGCGTGTCTGGTCATGCTCGGTGAAGACCTGGTGGAGAAGGTTCGCGAATACGCCGAGGAGCAGCGCTACTCCTTCGTGGGTCCCCTGAAGGTCCAGCTGCTGCGGACCGAAACCCTGCGTGCCGGACAGTTCCGGGTGCGCAGCCGCCTCGAGATCCAACCGGAGGTCCAGCACGCCCTCGGATCCATTCGGCGGGCAGCCATCACGCGTTCGGCGCCTGCCGTCCGCGCCGGGGGCAAGACCGGCGTCCAGCTTTCCCAAGCGCTGATTCTGCGCGGTGAGAAGAGCGTCCTGAGCGTGGATCAATTCCTTGCCCTGGGAATCACCATCAACGACAGCGGCAAGCTGGTCCGCGCGGACGCTCAGGGGTCCGGGTCTCCCGGCAGGGCTGCATCGCTTTCGTCGGCACGGCCGCTGATAGGCCGTCCGGGCGTCGCCCCCCTGTGTCTCTCCGTGCCGGAACGGCCTGCGCCTTTCCTCGACCAGGGCAGGCGGCCTGCCCTCAGGCCGGCGCCGGGCGGAACGCCTCACACGAGCGTCAGCGGCGAGGACCGCGAACTCATCGGTACGGCAGCAGGCCAGACCGGCCAGGATCCCCGGTGGCCGCCCGCCCTCGGCGGATCGGCCGGCACATACCGCCCCATAGCGGCCCCAGACCACCGATCCCTGCCGCAGGCCCCGCTGATGCCCGCGGATCAAGAACGGCACCGGGGAAACAACTCCCCGGCACACGGACCTTCCCTCTCGCCAAAAGGAATGATCACCATGACGAACGAGTCAGACATCGTCGGCGGTCCACCAACCGCCCGAAGCGACCAGTGCGCCGACGGCCCCGGAGCCGCGCCACCGGACCGCAGTCTCACGAACGGGCACCAGACCGGCACAGCTACCGAACTCCAGACGTCCGCGGCAGTAGCGGCAGATGCCGTGCCCCCGGTGCCCGAGCCTGGGAGTCTCCCTGCCGCCCCCGGAAACGGCCACCCTCGTGAGCCTCTGTCCGCTCGCTACGCACAGACAGCGCCGCCGTGGGGTCCGGCTGGGGCTCCGCCCACGCCGCCCGCCTCTTACCTGGCAGCGTCCCACATGCCTGCCCCCTACACGCCAGCTCACCATGCTCAGGCTCCCTGGGCAGGTCGGAGTGGAGGAGCCGAGCACAGCTCCGCGGCCGATCTCTCCTCCGACCGGCTGTTGCGCGGCAAGCGCGGCGATGGCCGGGGGATCAGCCGGCTGCGCATCGGTGGCAAGGCAGCCGAACGGGAGCGGCTGCAGAAGCTGGCCATTCTCCGCACCCCCGTGATGCAGTGCTACAAGATCGCCGTCATCAGCCTCAAGGGCGGAGTCGGCAAGACGACCACGACGACCGCTCTGGGCGCCACACTGGCCACCGAGCGCCAGGACCGGGTCATCGCGATCGACGCCAACCCGGACGCGGGCACGCTGAGCCGTCGGGTGCACCGGGAAACCACAGCGACCATCCGTGATCTCGTGGCCGAGATCCCCCACCTCACCAACTACATGGCAGTCCGCCGCTTCACGTCGCAAGCTCCGAGCGGCCTCGAAATCCTGGCCAATGAGGCAGACCCCACCCTGTCGACGGCCTTCAACGACGAGGACTACCGGCGGGTCGTCGGTTGCCTCGGTCAGCATTACCCGATCATCCTGACCGACTCGGGTACCGGACTGCTGCACAGCGCGATGCGAGGGGTCCTGGATGTCGCCGACCAGCTGATCGTGGTGGCCACGTCCAGCGTGGATGGTGCCACCAGTGCCAGCACCACACTGGACTGGCTCAGTGCGCATGGCTACGACGACCTCGTCAAGCGCAGCCTCACCGTCGTGTCCGAGGCACGCAAGAAGAGCAGGGCAGTCAAGGTGAACGAGGTCGTAGACCACTTTCGCGCCCGCTGCCGGGGAGTGGTGGAGATTCCGTTCGACGAGCATCTGGCCGCAGGTGCAGAGGTCGACCTCGCACAGATGAACGGCCGAACGCGCGAGGCCTACTACAACCTCGCCACCCTGGTGGCCACGGACTTCCCCCGCACTCAGCCCGAGGCGCTGCACTGGGCGGCCTCCTACCCGCACTCGGGGTACAACGCGGCCACCATGTTCGCCACCCCCAGCTGGGGCTGACGACGGACCCTAGTGGCTCTGACCAGCACTTGCACAACACGCCCTAGTGTTCTGAGTCGGGAATTCTGTTCAGATAGCTGGCGAGGTGTTCGAGGATCTCGTCTGCGGTCTTCGTCCAGACGTAGGGCTTCGGGTCGGTGTTCCAGGCGGCGATCCAGTTGCGGATGTCCATCTCCAGGGCTTGGACGGACCTGTGAACGCCGCGCCGTATCTGCTTGTTGGTCAGTTCGGCGAACCATCGCTCGACGAGGTTCAGCCAGGACGATCCGGTCGGTGTGAAGTGCAGGTGGAAACGGGGGTGGGCCAGCAGCCATCTTTTGATGGCGGGGGTCTTGTGGGTGGCGTGGTTGTCGCAGATGAGGTGGGCATCCAGGTCGGCGGGCACCTCTTTGTCGAGCTTGATCAGGAACTTCTTGAACTCCTCGGCCCGATGCCTGCGGTGCAGGGAACCGATCACCTTGCCGGTGGCGACCTCAAGGGCCGCGAACTCGAGTGCGGCCCGTTCCTCGTCCGACAGTGTCAACTCGGCCTTCGGCCGCCCCGTCCGTGCTGTGGAGCAAACCTACATATCTGAACGGAATTCCTGACTCAGAACACCAGGGTCACGACCGCCTGGGTTCGCCGAGTTCGCCGAGCCGGTGTGCACGCGGGCGGCGTCCGCTTCGGCCACGAGGAGTTCGTACCCCTGCGACAACCGGGCAGGGGCCAGGTCAGGTGTACCGCGCTGGGTGGAACGGGGCAGCCGGTGCTACCGCGCAGGTTTACCCGAAAAGCCAACCTGCCGCTGTACCGCAGGATCTGGGGCTTCTGCGACTCTCGGGTGAACGGGGCTCGCCGCGAGGCGACGTCAGAACCTACGGGAGGATCACCCATGGCACTCGGGAAAACCATCGGCGGCGCACTCGCGGCCGCACTGCTCACCGTCGGAATCGGCGTGACGACGGCCGGCCCGGCAGCGGCGGCCAACGGCGACAAGTGCATGACGTTCTACACTCCGGCGGTCTCGGGCTACAGTGCCTCCGCCTACGTCTGCTGGAACTGGACCCCGGACGGTCACGGTGCCTACAACGGTGTCATCGACGCCAAGTGGAACGACCAGTCGCGCTCGAACGGGATCATGTACCTCCAGGCCCGGATCAGCCCGAACACCTGGCGCGCCACCGGGGACGCAGGCTACGAGGTGGCAGTCGGCACGCACGACTACACGCCGTACTCCGGCCTCAAGAACCTGGCCTTCCGTGCCTGCCTTCCGCGTGTCGGCTGCGGAGCCAGCTGACACAGTGCCGGCTCCGTAACCTGAGATCTCGTGCTCCGCCGGCCGCCCGGCTGGGAGGAGGCTCTCGCGCCGCATGCCGCCGCACTCGAACCGGCAGCCCAGGGCCGGGCCGACGGATCACCGGTGAGCCGGGCCTCACTCCAGGCCGCCGGGCTGGGAAGCGGCCCCGACCGCCATAGATGCCGTACGAGCCGCCGACCGGTAGCTGACCAGAGCACTGGATCAATGCGGGTGACTCAGTCGCAGATGTCCGGGTCAACGACCACTGGTCGCTGACCCGGACATGCCACAGAGCGAGAAGCCCCAGCTCGGCACTGATCGCATCGCATCGCGTCCCGCATCGCATCGCGTCTCGCGCCATGCGCGGGAGGCGGCACGATCCTGGCGGCCAATCCGGCCGCCCGCGCCTCGGTCCCTCAGCTGTGCGCGGGTGCGAGCCTGTACGCCCTCAACGGCGACGCCCTGCGCAGGCATCTGGGCAACTGGCTGCGCAGCGGCAGCCCGCTGCCGGACGCGCTCGTCTTCAAGGACGGCGACGGCAGCCTGGTGCGCTTTCGCTGCCAGGGTGTGCGCGCCACCTGGTGGCAGGGCCCCGCGCCGGTCGTGCAGCTGAGCCTGCGCAGGGTGGATCATGCCGACCGGTTCGCCGTCCTCAGCCAACAGGTCGGCGCACTCCACCGGGAGATCGCCATCCGCCGTACCGCGGAGGCCCAGCGCGAGGAACTGCTGTTCGCCGAGCAGGCCGCCCGCGCCCGTCTGCAACGCCTGTATCAGCTGACCGCGGTGCTGGCCTCCTCCGCCACCCTCGCGCAGGTCGCCGAGGCCGTGGCCGCCACCGCCGCACGGGTGCTGGACGAGGACCACATCGGCCTGTCGATCGGTGACGTTGCCGGCCACGGCTCGCCCCAGGCGGCCGTCATGGCCCAGATAATCGCCGCCCTGCGCGGCATCGTCCTGCGCTGCGGCACCCGCCCGGAAGCGGTCCTCACCGAGCTGAACGAGTACCTGCACCTGTACCACCGCGGCCAGATGGCCACCGCCGCCTACCTGCTCTACCACCGGCCCACCCGCACCCTGACCTACGTCAAGGCCGGACATCCTCCGCCGCTCGTGGTACGCCCCGACGGCTCCAGCCGCTACCTCGACGGTCCGATCTGCCCGCCGGTGGGACCGGTCCCCGGCGCCCGCTACCACCAAGGTCAGACCACCCTGGCCGAAGGCGAGGCCGTTTCCTGCTCTACACCGACGGCCTCATCGAACGCCGCAGGGAAGCCCTGGACACCGGCCTGGACCGGCTCACCGAGACGGCCATTCGGGCGCAGGCATGAACGTGCACGATCGGTGCGAGCTGTTCCTCACCCACCAGCCCGGCGCCGACTACCCCGACGACCGCGCCCTGCTCCTCGCCCGGCCCGGCTCGCCCAGCCGACCAGCCCGCTGGACCAGAACGTGGCGTGAACCGACCCGTCCGACGCTTCAGGGACGAGCCCGGGCGGGCGGGCCGTGCGAGCAGTTCACACACCACATCAGCCCTGGCCCAGGATGCCGGTTGAGTTTGGGGGTTTGGGCCTGCTGGCGTTGGAGTGTGCTCAAGAGCGTTCTGGTGAGTGGGAGTGAGTGTGGTCTGTGCCGGGTCGTGTGCCTTGGCTGTGGGGGCGCGTCTCGGTGGCGTACTGGCGTTCTCGCATCGAATGTGTGACCTTCGCGGATGGTGCTCGTTGCTCATGGCGACGGCTTCTTCGGGTGGGTTCGGGCAGGGGGTGACAGGGGTGGGTGAGCTGCGGAGTGTCGCGGCGTCGTTCGTCATTCCCGGTCCGCCCGGTGTGGCCGTCCGGACCCGCCTCAAGTCCCTGACGCCCGGGGACGACAAGGTGCTGCGGCTGGTGGGCGCGCATCTGGGGTCGCTGGCAGCGAAGGACCTCAAGGCGCGCCGTCGGGACGGTCTTTCTCATTCCGGTGAGGCGTGGGCGGTGCGTCAGCGGGAGCTGACGCCGTTGTCGTCGTCGCGGTGGGCGGGGTCGATCACCAAGGCCACGCACGACCAGTGGGCGCTGGCCCGCCGCTGCCAGTCGGCGCACCTGCAGGACCTGGAAGCCGGCATCCGCACCATCGAGCACCGGCTGTCCCAGCCGGTCCGGCAGAAAGGGACGGACTGATTCACCAGGCAAGCGGCTCCGGCGGCCATAAGGGCCGGCGAGAGTGCGACCACGCCGACGTTGATGTTGTTGAACCGCGTCTTCGGCAGTGTCGTCATGACGGTCCGCAGCCGCGCGCCGAACTCTGGCAGCACGCAGGAGAATCCGGTGCTCCGCGTACCGCACACCGCGTCATGCCGAAGGAATGCGAAACTCGAATTCGGGCCGGTTCCACGGCACGGCGGGTGGGGATGCGAACGCGGTCCCGGTCAGCACTGCACCGACGCGGTGGTAGAAGTCCTCGGCGGGAGGATGCGACACGACCTTGACACGGGCGAGCCCGGCGGCACGGGCCTCGGACTGCATGTGCGCAACAAGCAGTCGTCCGATACCCCGACCCTGCGCTTCGTCGGCGACGAACAGCAGATCGAGCTCCGGTGGAACGAGGACGAGCGAGTAGAACCCGAAGATCCGGCCTCCATGCTCGCCGGCGCCGACGGCTACGAAGGCGCGGTGCGCCTCGATGTAATCAGGACCGACCCGGTAGCCCTCGACTGCGGCTGCGTACTTACCCTCGTAGGCACCTGAGCCGCGCACGAGCCGCGTGAGCCGTTTGGCATCCCGCGCGATGGCTCTCCGTATCGTGACCGGCTGGCTGATCGGGGAAGTGCGTGAACTCATCGGGAAAGTATGTCGCATCGATGTCCCCTCAGGATGTTCCTCGGCGGGCCTCGCCGTCTCACCCGCTGCCACAGAGAGATCACACAGGCAATAGATCATGCCGTCCCGCTCCACGGGTACCGTCGACGCGTGTGACCAGCGGCGCAGCCCGGACGCTGTCGCGGTCAGTAGGTGGCCAGGGAGATGGCGATGTAGTGCGCGGTGAAGGCTGCCACGGTCAGGGCGTGGAAGACCTCGTGGTAACCGAACCAGCGGGGTGAGGGATCGGGCCGCTGCAGGCCGTAGACGACCGCGCCGCGCTGTAGCGGAGACCGCCGACAACGATCAGGCCGACTACGGCCGCTCCGCCGGTGTGCAGGAAGTCGGACAGGGCCAGACAACACGGGGTGTACAGCCAGCGCGGAGCTCCGACCCACAAGACCCGGAACACGATGCCGGCCAACGCCCAGTCCATACGAGCCACAGCAGCACGGACCGCTGTTCCGGCCGGAGGAGGAGCACGGCCAGGGGGTGCAGGTGCCGCCGGCGGCAATGCCTTAATGCTGAAAGACCTCACTCCGGCAGCATTCTTGGAAGGTCGGTCCAGGACCCCAGGACCCCAGGGCCATCGCCGGGCCCGGGCCGGCTCGCCACCGTGTGAATACCAGCCCCGTTGACACTCCCGCCGATTGGGCCTGCCGAAGCCGAGTAGAACGGCCGGCCATGGGAAAGATCAGGGCTTACGAACGGGCATCTCCGCTCGCCTACGCTCAAGGATCGCCGATGCTTCCTGAGGTCCGCCCCCACGTATCCACCGCCCTCGCAGACCAGTTGGAACACCAACTGGACCTGACTCCGCATCTCGAGGCCGGCCGGCTCGATGTGGAGGGCATCGCCGGCATCGCGGTCGTCGCAGCCGCCCATTCCGACGGCTATGCGGCCACCGGCCATCTCCTCGGGCTGCTGGCCGCGCTGCCTGCTCCCACCAAGGCAGGAGAACGCTTCTGGTCGGACCTGTGGAGGTCGTCGGGCACCGCGTATCTGCTACCGGTCAACATGAAGGCCCAGGTGCTGCGTTCTCTGGAAGGAGAAGGAACCGCCCTGGCCAGGCAGATCCTTTCGGCCGTCGATGAGATGACTCCGCCCCAGCGCGTGGCGGCCGGAGAGGTGATCGGTCAAGCCCTCGCCGAGTCCGACCATTTGCCTGACCTCAAGACACAGGTCATCGGCGAGTTGTGGCTCCGAGATCTCGAGCTCACCGCCTGGCGCGTTCTGCATGCGGACCGCAGATGGGACGATCCGGATGGACGTCAAGCCTTCCTCGCCGCCTGGACGGGCACCTGACCGTCTGCTGCTCCGAACTGTGCGAACAGAGACGCAGCACATGCGGCACCCGAACCGGACGGCGCTCGAAGCAACTGAGGTCAGGAAGTTCGGCCGAGGCGCACCCGCCTCGCCTCCGCCTCAACAGATCAGAGGCCGCGCAGCGATGGCTGCGCGGCCCCTGATCCTGTGCACGCCCGGCACGAAAGCAGGCGCTTCGCCCGGTGGGCGGCAAAGCTCCAACGGGCGGCGCTCACCGAACGCGGTGCGCGATCTCTCGGGCAGGTCTGCGAGGTCAGGCCAGGTTGATGTTCTCGGCCTGTGGACCCTTCTGACCCTGGGGGACGTCGAACGTCACGGCCTGGCCCTCCTGGAGCTCACGGAAGCCGGTGGAGTTGATGGCGGAGTAGTGCGCGAAGACATCCGGGCCGCCGCCGTCCTGGGCGATGAAGCCGAAGCCCTTCTCCGCGTTGAACCACTTCACAGTTCCCGTTGCCATGTCTGATGCCTTCCAGTCGATGAACGCCTCCCCCTCCATGGGGAAGGCAGGGGTGATCGCACTGGTCCCTGCGGCACAGCACAGCAAAACGCCCACACCGAAGGTGTGGGCAGGAGGGAATTCCGAACCACGACAGCTGACGCAGACGCTACAGGCCCACACGCCGCGTCACCACAGGAAGCGATCACACCGCACGGCAGACCAGGCGTGCGGTGCCCGCCGACGGGGCCGGGCACGCTCATCTCACGCTGCTGCGGTCGGGTTCGCCGACTCGGCGGCGCGTCGGTATTGGGCGTTGAGGCGCTGGGCTTCCTCGAGCTGGTCTTCGAGGATGATGATGCGGCAGGCGGCCTCGATGGGGGTGCCGTGGTCGACGAGTTCCCGGGCGCGGGCGGCGATGCGCAGCTGGTAGCGGGAGTAGCGGCGGTGCCCGCCTGCGGAGCGCAGTGGGGTGATGAGGCGGGCTTCGCCGATGGCGCGCAGGAAGCTCTGGGTGGTGCCGAGCATCTCGGCGGCCCGGCCCATGGTGTAGGCGGGGTAGTCGTCGTCATCGAGACGGCCGAACGTGCCGTCTGCTGTCATTGCACCTCTCTGTTGAACGCATGGAGGGGCCCTGGCGCCGTACTGGCACCAGGGCCCCGAAGGAACTACTACACCATCTGCCGGCCCTGATACTGCACCGGCCCTCTGTTTCCGCAGACCCGACCGAGACACTGTCGGGGGCGCGGGGATCGCGGTTGCTCGACCGGAGACCACCTCACTATCGATGTCCTGCGGTACCCGGGTCCAAGAGTTCCACCCGGGCGATCCTGATGGCGCTCGGCTCCTCCGTTCTTCCCTCTTGATCAACTACTCACTGACGGAAACTGCGAACTACTGGTGGCCTCGAACAGCGCCACTCTTCGGCAGCCAGCCCCGTTGCCTGTCCTGCGTCTGCTCTGGCTTGGAACCCCACTGCCGAACCTCCCGGTGCGCGCGCCCGCAGTCGACACCTTCACCGAGGTACTGCCACTGACTTCACTGCTGGGTACTGCGACCTTCACTTGCTGGCACTGCCACTGCGGTGCTGCTCATGGCGGCCCCTGATCACTGCGGGCCACCCGGTCCGGTCGTCAGTCCCGTCGCCGTCCTGCAAACGCTCTGGCTTCGGAACTCCACCACCGCACCGTCATGCCAACTGAAACTGCGTACTGCTGCCCGGCAGTTCATGTCTGCCGGGTGTTGCTCGATCTCGGCGCCGAGAGAAACCATAACTGCACCGCCGACGAATGTCTACTCCGGCTGGCATAGATTTCCGCGCCCTCGAAGATGAGGTAGTCCACGGCGCAGTCGTCCAGGTCCAGCAAGTCGGCGCGGCGCAGCTCGCTCAGCAGGGCGGCGTGCAGGCAGGGCCAGACGCCGGCCTCGGTCCAGTCCCGCAGCCGGCGCCAGGCCGTCACCCCGGAGCAGCCCACAGCCTCCGCAGGGACGTCACGCCAGGCGACACCGGTCCGCAGCACGTACAGGACGCCAGCGAGTGCAGTTCGGTCGGGAACACGCAACCGCCCCGGATGGCGTCGGCGCCGCTCGGGAGCGGGCGGCAGCAGCGGAGCCACCCGCTCCCACAAGTCGTCAGGAACAAGATCGGCACGCACTCCGAACACACTGCCGACCCAACCAAGATCATTGAGCGCAAGACCCGCAGCTCAACTCATTCTGAAACGAATCAGTAAGGGAGGACTTCCCCCTGGGGTGCCTGCGGCCGGCGGTCCGCGCCCATGCGACGAGCCCGTTCTCGCGAGCCGACCGGAGCCGGATGCGGGTGGCGGATTCCGGGAGCCGCGCACACGTGGGAACCGTGCGCAGTGGGCAGAGCGCAGGGGCTGGCCCGATCAGATGGCCGACGTGTTCCGTGTCATCTCGGCCGCCTCGGTGATGGCGCGTTGTCTGAGATCGCCGAACAGCTGCATCGTGACGGCGGCCAGGACGTCGTCCCCGCCAACAGTGCGCCCGTCCCCGCGGCGGGTGGACAGGGCGAGGAGGGGGTCCTTGAGCAGCGGTGCCGGGGCTGGCTCGCCCGGCACCACCAGACCGACCGTCCCGAACCGCTTGACCCCGCCCTCGCGGACGACCTTGGCCGCGTCCCGGGCCAGGGCCGTCAGGAACACGCTCGCGATTCCGTCCAGGTCGCGGACCATCGCCGGGACCGCCCTCACCCCCCGGCTCCCCAGCAGCCTTCTCACCCCGGCCTCGAACCGGTGGGCGCCAGCCACACCACTCGGTGTACGCGCCCCGCGGCGCTCACGAAGAGACACGAGCGCACCATCTGCGTTGCGCACCTCGCCCATCAGGCCGTGGAAGGTCGGGCTGTGCAGGTACCACGCCGATCCCACCTCCACCTCGACGTTCCGGTCGATCGCCGAGATGAGGTCCTTGGGAATCAACCTCTTCCTGGCCTCCTCGGCCGCCGCGCTTCTCGCGCCGTCGATGATCTCCGTCAGCACGGTCCGCGTCACCGACGCGGCGGCCCACGCGGCCGGCCGGGAGACGTGCAACGAGGTCACGTCCCTGAACACCGCTTTGACGAGCTGAGGCTTGAACGGCAGGTCGGTCACGACGGAAGCGGTCTGCGGACCGCTGCGCTTGGTGCGTAGGGGTTGTGTGGTCATCGAAGAATGTGCTTTCTGCTGTCGGAGGTGTCAGTGGCCCATGCCGCACCGGGCGGCGAGACCCCAGAGCTCTGCGGAGGGCGCCGAGCCGGCACAGGGCCTGCCGGGCGACGCGCTGTGGTGCGGCGCCGTGCCGGTCAGGCGACCTGGTACCTGCCGACTTCCAGGAAGTGGCGCAGAGCTTCGGGTGTGTTGTCGTCGAGGGCGGCGTTGGCTGCCGCGCGCAGGGCCGGGCTGATGGACGGGTCGGCGAGGATGCGGGCTATGGCGACGCGGTCGTCCTCGGCCTGGGCGATGCGGTAGCCGGTCTCCAGCCAGGCGCGCATCGCCTCAGGGTCGTTGGCGTCCAGGAGGGCGTCGGCTTCTCGTCTCACACGCCGGCCGCTGTCCGGGGCGGCGAGGATCCGGGCTATGGCCACCCTCAGGTCGTCGGCGTCCGGCTCGTCCGCGGACGAGGACACCGCGGGCACCGTCACCGCGGTCGGTGCCACCGTGGCGGCGAAGGACGGGGTGGCGAGCAGGAGGGCCGGGGCGAGGATGCCCGCGGCAATGCCGGGCGCTACGCGATGCAGTCGCAAGGGGAATGCTCCTCTTCGTTTGCTACGGAGGTGAGTTGAGGACGCCTCAGGGCGTTCAATTCGGTGATGCTGCCACCTGGGTCTGACAGTGGCAGCTGCCCCGCTGCGGTCGCAGGGCAGGGTCTGTCAAAACGAGCACGTCTTACAGTCCCCCCACCAGACCGAACCGGGCTTTTTAACATCGCGCGGGCCTTCCCGGGGGTGAGGGTGGGGTGGCAGCGGCAGCGGGCCCTGGATGGAGGTCTTCTCGTCGGCGCTGAACGACGAATTCGTCCGCGCCGAGCGGCGCCCCGTTCCAGGTGCGGGCGTACATATCCAGGACGCGCGCGGCCTTGCCGCAGAGGTGGGGGTCGGTGATGAAGCTCCAGGAGTGGTGTTGCCAGGGCTTGAGGGCGTCCCGCGCGAGCCAGCGGCGCACGGTGGGGGCCGACAGGAAGGGCGCGATGCCGCGCTTTACGGCGTCGCGAGCCAGTTCGGGGCTGGTCACTGCATTCTTCAGCCGGTGCCGCTCGGTGGCGGTCGGGGATATCGGGCGGGCGGCGGCAATGGGCATGCCAGCCAAGCTGACTTCCGGAGCCGACCAGTTAGCCTCGCAGGTCAGACAAGTCCTCATCACGGAGACTGAGGTCGTTCGCCGCGAGGTTCTCCTCCAGATGATCGAGAGAGCCGGTGCCCGGAATCGCCAGCACCGACGGCGACTTCGCCAACAGCGAGGCGATCGCGACCTGCGCGGTGGTCGCGCCCAGGCGTGCCGCGACCTTGCCGAGCCGTTCGGCGTCGAGTGGGCCGCTGGCGACGCCGCCGCCGAGCGGAAAGTACGGCACATACGCGATGCCCGCTTCCTCGCACTCGGGCAGCAACCCCGTGTCGCCGGTGTGCCTGTTCTGCACCGCCGTGACGGGCGCGATTCCCCGGGCCTCGGCGAGCTGGGCGCCGTCGACGTTACTGACGCCCAGATGTTGGATCAGCCCCTCCGCGCGGAGCTCAGCCAGGACCGCGAACCGTTCGGCGATCGACTCGCCACCCGGACCGGTCATCCCGCCGACGCGCAGATAGACCAGGTTGAGCCGGTTGAGACCTAGACAGCGCAGATCCGCCTCGACGAGGCCGCGCAGCTGATCAGCCGTCGCCTGCCCGCTCGGCACACCGTTCGGTCCGGGCAACGGCCCCACCTTCGTCGCGATCACCAGGTCGTCACGGTAGGGGGTCAATGCCGTACGGATCAGCTCGTTGGCCCACACCGCGTCCCTGCCATAGAAACCAGCGGTGTCGATGTGGTTCACGCCCAGCTCCACGGCCCGGCGGAGCACGGCGATGCCCGTCTCGGGATCTCGCGCCGGACCGGCGAATGCGCCCATCGCCAGGCGCATCGCGCCGAAGCCGAGCCGGTTGATCGTCAGCTCCCCGCCGAGGGAGAAAGTCTTGATCGTCATGACGCTCATGGTGTCCGCCGGCACGACTCCTAGCGAGCTCGTGGCAGCTTGATGCCAGACTGGCAGGATGCGGAACGAAAAGGTGTTTTCAGTGCGAGGAGACGCAGAATTGATCGCGCGCGCAGGTCATCTCTTCGAGTCCGCGCGGACCGAATTCCTGTGCGCCGCCCAAAACCTCCAGACCTGGTCGCAACCGGGGGCCAGGGCCGCGGTCCGGAATCGGATGCGCGCGGCGGATCCCGCTGACTTCACCCCTCGGAAGCTGCTCAGCCCGGTGGCACTCGCCGACGAGGAGGCCCGCGCGCACCTGCGGCTGGTGCGGAGTAAGGGCGCTCTCGTTCGGATCAGCCGTTCGCCGCTACCGCACGAGACCATCCTCATCGACCGGCGGGTGATGATCCTTGCCGGGCAGGAGACCCCCACTGGCCGGGAGTACACCGTGACGACGTCACAGATCCTGGTCGACGGCGTTCACTCGCTGTTCCGGGCGATCTGGGATGCGGCCGTCGATCTCGAAACCTATCTGCGCAGCGATGTCCCGCCCCTCGATGCCGACGGCCGCATGATCCTCAAAGCCCTCGCTTCGGGCCTCACCGACGAATCGGCAGCCAAACAACTCGGCGTCTCCCTACGCACCTACCGGCGGCGTGTGGCCGAGCTGATGGCCAAACTCGAGGCCGACTCCCGCTTCCAGGCCGGGCTGCGTGCAGGCGAGCTGGGGTTACCTCGCTAACGACCTGGGGAGCGATATCAGCTCCCGGATCTGCCTGGCTGCCTGGGGCTCTGCGGGATCAGGACGCCGCTGAGGAGCAGTGACGCCGGTGAGGCGGATCGCGGTCGCCGCAGCCTTGACCGGCGCGTCTTGGTCAGGGAGTGGACCGCAGCGGCGGTGCCTGCCACGTCATCCCGGGCGGCTGGAGTAGGGGCGAGGGCTCGGGTCCGGGGTCATCGGTGTCGACGACTCCGGCGGCCGTGTGGTCGAAGTCAGCGGGCCAGCGGGTGTGTTCACTGGCCAGGGCGCCGGTCAGGCGTGCTTCGACAAGGCTGGCGGTGCTCAAGTCGGTGCCGCGCAAGTCGGCCATGCGGAGGTCGGCGCGGTGGAAGACCGCGCCGTGGGCGTCGGCCTTACGTAGGTTTGCCTCGCGCAGGTCGGTCTCGGTGAAGTCGGCGTCACGCAAGTCGGTTTCGACCAGCTTCGCGGCCCGTAGGTCGGCCAGAATGCAGCGAGCGCGGCGGAGAATCGCAGTCGTGAGGTCGGCATGCCGCAGGTTGACCGAGACCAGCGACGCCTGGGTCAGATTGGCGTGGTACAGGCCCGCCGCCTCCATGCAGGCGCGGTCGAAGTTGACCTCGGGGAACCACAGTCCGTCGCAGTCGGCTCGGCGCAAGTCGGTGATGCTGAGATTGACCCAGGACTGCTCCCGGTGCTGGCACAGCACACCGAGCGCGGTCAGCGCCACCTGGGCGTCGGCGGCGCGAGTCTCCAGGGGTGCGATGTCGTTGATGGGCACGTCTGCCGCCGGTGATTCCGGCCCGGCGGGTGGCCAGGGCAGGTGTGTACGCAGGTACGCGGCCTGGATGGAGATGATGGCCTCCCGGTCGCGGGCGGACTGCTCCGCGATCCGCCACAGCGCGTGCAACCCGCCGATGCGTACATCCAGCCTGTCGCTGCCGAGCTGGTCGACGGCCCGGCTGAACCGGTCGGTGACGTAGCCCTCCTGGGTGGCGCGCAATCCGTCCTGACTCACCCGCAGTTGCCGCCAGGTGGCGTACGCGCCGAAAAGCACGACCAGGCCGCCGACCACCTGCAGAAGCGTCGTACGGACATCGTTCACCGCCTTCAGCCGATCCTGCGCGGCGACGCTCGCCCCGGCGAGATCGTGGTCGACCACCACCCCCGGCAGTACGACGAACACCGTGCCCAGAATGACCAGCCCCGCCCCGGCCAGCAGACCTGCGGCTACACGACGCCTGACCAGCCCGTCGTGCCATGCCCGCCGCCCGCGGTCTGGCTCCCCTATCTCCATGGGCATGAGAGCCTAGGCGCCGCTCAGAAGACGATCAAGAGTGCTGTGCCACTGGCCCGTGACATGAGAACGGCCGTACGGGTTGGATGAGTTGTGAAGCTCACCTGGGCCCGTGCGGCCTGTTCCAATCCTGCCCTGTCCGGCATCTCGCGCGCACACTTCGGCGAGTTACTCGAAGAACTCGCGCCCCGGTGGCAGGCCGCGCGGGAGTCGGCGCTACACGAGCGGCGTGGCGGAGACCGGAGGCGGGCGGCCGGCGCCGGGCCCAAGCAGCGCATGGTCTTCGTAGACCGGCTCCTGGTCACGCTGGTCCACCTGCGGCTTGGGATCCCGCACGCCGCGCTGGCTGAACAGGCGTTCGTCTCCGGCAAGAAGAAGCAGAACACCATTAAGACCACCACCTTCAGTGACCCGCAGGGCCGCACCCTGTTCAGCGGTGTGGTCCGGCCGGGCCGCATGCACGACCAAACCGCCGTGCGCACCGAGGGCATCGCCGAGCAGTTCCACCGGCACCCCAGAGTCAAGGCCGAGGTTGACGAGGGCTACCGGGGCCTGGCCAACGAGTTCCCCGGCCAGGTCAGCGCCCCGCCGAAGAAGCCGAAGGACGACGCGCCGCTGGGCGAACAGCACGCCTGGCGCGAGCAGCGCCGCCGCCAGTCCTCCGCGCGGATCTGCGTGGAGCACACCAACGCCGAGTACAAGCAGTGGCGGCCCTTGCAACGGTTCACCGGCCGCCGCGAGATCTACGCCGAGACCCACCTTGCGATCTCAGCCCTGGTCTCTGACCGCTCCGCCCGGCGGGCGACCCGCCGTAAGTCGAGCACGGAACTGGTGCTCGCCCGGTAGGCCGCCTGCTGATCACCCACCAGCCAACCCGCCAGACCAGCACGCCCCGAACTCAATCGCTCCCAAGGTCGTAAGGTTGTCCCGTAAGTGATCTCGCTCTGCAATGATCTTGATCATGTCAGGTGTGATCACGGCGTCGGAACCGTCCTGGATAGCCCCGTTTACCGGGCTGAGCCCGCGCATCTTCGGCAAGTTGGTGACCGCGCTTCGCCGCGAGGGCGCCAGCTCCCCAGGCCAGGGACGGCCGTGGGGTCTGCCGCTGGAGGACTGGGTGCTGTTGGCAGTCGCTTAGAGGTCGTTTTCTCCCGTTGTTTCATCCCGGAATCTGCTGTTTGGTCTGCGGTTCCGGGTCGCGCCAGGAGATGGTGTTCTCGCTGGTGAGGCGGCGGGCCATGAGGTCGGTCATGGCGATGTGGATCATGGCTTCGGATCGGTGCGGGTGGGTTTCGTAGTCGCGGGCCAGTCGGCGGTGGAGCATGAGCCAGCCGTAGGTCCGCTCGACCACCCACCGCTTCGAGATCGGGACGAACCCCTTGGTGCCGGGCTTGCGTTGAGTGATTTCCATGTCGATGCCGAGGGTGGCTGCGTGCTCGACGAGGTGCTGGCGGTAGCCGCCGTCGACCCACGCTTTGCGGATGCTGGGATGTGCGGCGGCGACCTGGTCCAGGAGCTGGGTGCCGGCGATGGAGTCCTGCACGCTTGCCGCGGTGACCAGCACGGCGAGCACAAGGCCGATGGTGTCGGTGACGATGCTCCGTTTCCGTCCGACGATCTTCTTGCCGGCATCGATGCCCTGGCTGGTGGCGAGCACGCTGGTGGAGGTTTTCACGCTCTGCGCGTCGATCACGCAGGCCGACGGTTCGGCCTCCCGGCCTTCCTTCTGTCGTAAGAGTTGCCTGAGCAGGCCGTTGAGCTGGGCGAATACGCCTTCCTGCTGCCACCTGGCGAAGTAGCCGTAGACCGTGTTCCAGTGCGGGAAGTCGTGCGGGAGGTAGCGCCACTGGACGCCGGTGCGGTCCACATACAAGATCGCGTCCATGATGTCGCGCAGGTCGTGTTCCGGCGGCCGGCCGAAGTCCAGGCCCTGCCACGGCGCTCGAAGCGCCAGGCCGCCAGGACCGGCTCGACCAACTCCCAGCGGGCATCGGACAGATCACTTGGATAAGGACGTCGGCTTGGCATGCCTCCGGCGTACCGCCGCTCAACGAGTGCGCCCAGGCGCACAGCAATGACGACGGAAGCACGCAGCCTGGGAAGCCGGGCATCCTGGGATGAGACAGGAACAAGCAGCACTCCGCCCCAACAGCCACACCTCAGGACTCATCGACCCCAGCCACACCGGCTGCCTCCTTCGCATCGCATCCTCACCCATCGGGAATCCGTCTATAAACAGGCAAGACAGATGAAAACGACGTCTTACTGAGCGTTTCTCATCCTGAGCGCCAGGCGATCTCGATGGCGTGAACGGCGGCGACCGCTTGCCGACCTGACGATGATTCAGCCCAGCAGGTCGCGGATCTCCCGGACGAGGTCGATGGAGGTGTCGATCTCCAGTTTGCGGTTGGTGAGGCTCTCGACGTTGATCCCGAAAGGCAGGCCGAGGCGGCGGCAGTACGCGATCAGGGCCCGGGCGTTGAGGAGGCACTGCTCGTACGACGCGGCGAGGGGGTCGCCGCGGGTGATCTCGGCCTGGAGCCATCGCGGGACCTCGATGCCGAGCCAGGTCATGAACTCCAGGGTCTTCACCGACCCGCACGGGGCCAGGGTCAGCACTACCGGCTTCGGGTCCAGGCCCTGGTCGCGGCAGCCGTGGGTGTAGTCGGAGAGCATGTTGCGGGTGCGGTCCAGGTCGTAGCAGACCTGGGAGACGAAGAACTCGCAGCCGGCGTCCTGCTTACGCAGCATGCGTGCGTGCTCCGTCCCCGAGGCGGCGTGCCGTTCGGCGATGACCACGCCGCCCATCCGCGGCGGGAGGGAGAACCCGGCATGCCGGCGGTAGGCCTCGGGAAGGCTTGTGCGGACCACCTGGTGCCGGGAGGCCGCGCCGACCAAGACGGTCAGCACCCGGTCGCGGTCGGCTTGCGACCACCAGCGGTCCAGCTGGTCGCCGGTGTACTTGCCCACGGCGCGGTAGACGATCACCGGGCCGGCCCAGTCGGCGAGGTGGCCGTCGAGGAAGTGGGCCGGGTCCATCATCGGCATGAACGGGAACGGTCGCGGGGCCTCGGTCCGGTCGGCCTCGGCGTCCACGTCGTAGAGGATGAGCCCGTCGACCTGCACCGACCGGAGCCGGGTCAGGGCCGCGGCGGCGACGGCGTCGGCCTGCTCGGGGGTGGTGGTCTGCCGTGGCGGGGTCAGGCCGAAGAGCAGGACGCCGTCACGGGTGCGGTCCATGAGCTCGGCGGCTGTCACGGTCTCGGGGGAAGCCATTCGTGCATCATTTCATCCCACGAACGCTTCTGATCTTGTGGTTCGCGGGTGGTGGCGACTGGCGGTCGGGGTCCGTAACGCAGCAGGGCTCCTGGTCGTTGCGCTGGTGATCTCACTCGCCAACGTCTCGACATAGGAGCCCTGTTGGTCCCGTATTGTGCCATGCTCTACGTCCCTCACGAGGTCGTTGAGCACGTTTCCTGGCTCATCTACGCCCGAAGGTGTGAGGTGAGCTCCCGCTGGCGCAAGCTGGGCTGCTTCAGGCAGGCCCTGCTCGTCCTGGTGCACCTGCGCAAGAACGAGACCCTGGCCCAGGTCGCCGCGGGGTTCGGCGTCTCCACCGCCACCGCCGGTCGGAGATCCTCGCCGAGCGCGCTCCGAGCCTGCACGAGGCTCTGTGCGAGCTGCCACCAGAGGGGTTCGTCATCCTCGACGGCACCCTGATCGCCACGGACCGCATCGCGGCGGATGAGCCGTACTACTCGATGAAGCACCGCCGTCACGGGATGAACGTGCAGGTCGTGGCTGCCCCGGACGGCAGGCCGCTGTGGTTCTCGCGGGCACTGCCCGGCCGCACGCCCGACCTGACCGCGGCCCGCGCGCACGGTGTGATCCAGGCATGCCTGTCCCGTCAGCTCCTCGTCTTCGCCGACCGCGCCTACCGCGCCTACCGCGCCTACCGCGGAGCTGGTGCCACTATCCGCACCCCGTACTACGGCCGCGACCTGCCCGAGAAGTACGCCCAGTTCAACCGCGACCACACTCGGCTGCGGGCCCCGGGAGAACGCGCCTTCGCCCGCCTCAAGCAATGGCGAATCCTCCGCAAAGCACGCTGCAGCACCAACCGAATCGGCCGCACGGTCGCCGCCGTTCACGCCATCGAGATCGCCTGGCGCTCAGGATGAGAAACCCTCATTGACGCGGATATCCGCCTGGTCGTTGTGGTCGGTGAGCCTTTGCCCGGCAATCACAACGGCTGCCGGGCATGGGAGGAGACTGGCGCGAAGGCCGCCGTGGGCAGCCCACGATGGCCGACGGCGGCTATCCGGGCACCGGCCTCCTCATGCCCCACCGTCGTACCCCGGGCGAAGAGTTGCCGGGCTGGAAGCCCGAGCACAATCGCTCGCACAAGCAGGTCCGGGCCCGCGTCGAGCACGTCTTCGCCCGCATGAAGACCTGGAAGACCCTCCGCGACTGCCGTCTCAAGGGCGACGGGGTCCGACACGCCATGCTCGGCATCGCCCGACTGCACAACGTCGCTCTCACGGGATAGCTTCTGCCGCATACGAGACCTGAGAGGTCCCCGGGAGACGGCCCTCCCTCGCAGTCTCGGAGGAGAATCAGGCGAGGCAGAACTCGTTGCCCTCGATGTCCTGCATCGTGATGCACGACTCGTTGACGCCATCGGCGCGCTGCGTCAGCACGTGTTTCGCGCCGAGCGCCATCAGCCGTGCGCATTCGGCCTCGAGCGTGGCCAGGCGCTCGTCACCCACAAGCCCTGTGCCGACCCGCACATCAAGGTGCACCCGGTTCTTGACGACCTTGCCTTCGGGAACTCGCTGGAAGAGCACGCGCGGGCCCACACCCGAGGGATCAGCGCACGCGAAGTAGACCTCCTCCTCAGGCGGCAGCGAGTGGTGGTACTCCTCCCACGTGGCAAAGCCCTCCGGGACTGTGGGTACGACGTACCCCAGCACCTCGCACCAGAAGGCGGCGAGGCGCGCAGGTTCCGCGCAGTCGAAGGTCACTTGGAACTGCTTGATCGTTGACATCGGCGCACGATAACAGGGGCTCTGCCCATCTCCCCGGGCAGGTGGATCCACACGTTGCCGGGAGGACTGCCCCTACAGCCAGCCCCGCCTCCGCCACCGCAAGAGTTTGCGGAAACGGCGGGTCCGACTCCCTGGGGGTACTGGGAAATCTGCTACAAGATCTTCGGTGATGGCCTGTATGTCGAGAAAGTTATCGGAAGCGCCGGGCGAACCGACAACAACAATGCGAAGTCGATCCACCTTGAATACATCAAGGCCGGTGGCGTGCACTGGAAGAACGGCGCCCAAAGCTCCACCAGCGAATTGACGGAAACCTTCGTCCTCAACTGCCCCGTTTCGAGGGCGGGCAACTACTGCGCCAAGCTCTGGATCGCCAGCGGCGGCAGCCAGCACTACGGCGGTGAGGCCTGCATCTACGTCCACTGAGCCCAGGGGACGGCCAGAGCCTCCCGGCCGCTATCCGCCCGGGGTCACGAGCCCCGACTCGTACGCCACCACCACGGCCTGTGCCCTGCTGTCCAGGTCCAGCTTGGTCATCGTGCGGTTGAGGTGGGTCTTGACCGTCGCCTCGCTGATGTAGAGGCGCTCAGCGATCTCCAGGTTGGACAGGCCCCGTGCGATCAGTTTCAGGACCTCCCGTTCGCGGGCGGTCAACGCCTGCAGGTCGGGGGGCTGTTCGCAGACGGTCTGCCGGGCGTAGGCCTCCACAAGGCGGCGGGTGACGCTGGGCGCGAAGAGTGCGTCGCCGCCGGCGATCGCGGTCACGGCGGCGAGCAGCCGTTCTGGGCCGGAGTCCTTGAGCAGGAACCCGCAGGCTCCGGCGCGCAGTGCCCCATAGACGTACTCGTCGAGGTCGAAGGTGGTCAGCATCAGGATGCGGGGCGGGGGGTCGCCGGCCGCGGCGAGGATGCGTTCGGTGGCCTCGATGCCGTTCATGCCGGGCATCCGGACATCCATGAGGATCACCTGAGGGGCGGTTCGTGCGGCCAGGAGGACGCCCTCCGCGCCGTCGCTAGCCTCGCCGACCACCTCGATGCCGGGTGCGGCACGCAGCAGGCCCACCAGGCCGGCCCGGATGAGGAACTGGTCGTCCACGACGAGCACGGTGGTCATGTGGTGGTGTCGTCCCCCTGCTGTGCGGCCCGCGCGGACGTCGGCAGGATCAGCCGCACGGCGAAGCCACCTTGGTCCTGCGGGCCGATGTCGATCTGCCCGCCGTAGAGCTTGGCCCGCTCTCGCATGCCGAGCAAGCCGTGTCCCCCGCCGGTTCGTACTCTGTCTGGAATCACCCCCTCGCCGTCGTCCGTGACCGAAACCGTCACCTGGTGCGGTTCATACCTCAGCAGTACCTGCGCACTCGCGCCGGGCGCGTGCTTGAGGACGTTGGTGAGTGCCTCCTGCACCACCCGGTAGGCGCACAGTTCCACGCCAGGGGCCACCGGACGCTCGACGCCCTCGACGGTCAAGGCGACCTCGGTCCCGCCGGCGCGGACACGTTCGGTCATCTCGCCGAGGCGGGCCAGGCCCGGCATCGGACCGGCGGGGGCACCCTCGTCGGAAGCGCGCAGCACCATGAGCATGCGGCGCAGCTCTTCGAGGGCTTCCTTGCCGGTGGCTTCTATTGTGTCGAGCGCGGTACGTGTGGTCTGGCGGTCGGTGTCGAAGACGAACCGGGCGAGACCGGTCTGCACGGAGATCACGGACATGTGGTGGGCGACCACGTCGTGCAGTTCGCGGGCGATCCGGCCGCGTTCCTCGGCCACCTCGCGCCGGGCCCGCTCCGCCTGCTCCCGGCGCAGCTGCCGGGCCAGCTCGTTCGAGCGGCGGGCGAGGAAACCGAACCGCCACAGCATCGCCGGGTAGACCACCGCCTGTCCGATGACAGACGCCCAGGAGTCGGTGTGGTTCACCGCACCCGCGTAGATCCAGACCCCGCCCATCAGCGCGGCGCAGGCTACGGAGACGCGCGCCACGCGCCCGGAGGCGACCGTGTAGACGGCGAGCATGGGGCCGAAGCTGCACACCACGGGCCAGTAGCCGGCAGTGATGTACGCCAGCCAGATCGCGTGCACGAGGCTGCAGACCAGGACAGGGGCACGGCCGCGGAGGACGAGCGGCAGGTGGACCAGGACGACCAGAGCGTAGGCGGCTCCGTCGAGCGGGTTCTGCCCCTGCCGGGCGGCCTCCGGCCCCAGCAGTAAGGCCACGCCGGTCAGCGCCGCCACAATCAGCGCGTCGACGACGAGGGGGCGGATCCACATCGCAGGAGCGTAACGCCTGCCCGGCCTGATGGGCGTCAACCTTCCGCGGTACCACGGAAGTTGCAGGAACGGGGCGACTACCACGCTGGGTCGGCCCGGAGTGCCAACCAGCGTGGGGCGACACCACACGCGGCCCGCCCGTAGCGTCTTGGACCAGCACCACGACGAGTCGCGTCCGTTCTCAAGGACACTGCCAGAGACAACCTGTCGGCTTGCGTGCAGATCCACACCACCCACACGGCTGGCGGAACCCGCTACGAGTGGATCTGCAACAGCGGCGGGTCCGGTAGCGAGAAGGACGTGTTCTGCACCTTCGTATTAAGCGTGCGGAGGATCTGGGTCTGCGAAGGCAGGGACATGGGGGCGTCTGCACGGTCATGGTCGGCGGTGCCCACGTCATCTGCTGAGGCCGGCATACGGATCCGATGCGGCAGCGAATACGCCTCCGAGGCGTTCCAGCAGCTGTGCCGCCGCCGGGGAGTGGCGCAGCTCAGTGCGGCCGGCGGGAAACCGCCCATCGAGTTCGAACGGATCACCAGCAAGCGCGAGCCCGTACCGACCAGGAATGTCCTGCCGTACAACCAACGTCTCTACTGAACCAGGGAGTCGATATGTCAACGAGTGTCAGACCTGTCCGGCCGAGCACTGGGATGTGGCGCCGGGCGCTGGCCACGGCGGCGGTGCTGGCCACCACCGGCAGCGCGCTCACCGTCGCTTCGCAGCCCGCACAAGCGGCGCTGCCGCAACAACAGATCGCCGATCCCGTCCACTACTGGAACGATGTCCTGCTCCAGGTCATCCGGCGTGAGGGCGGCGGACCGGGGCCGATGGCCCGTTCCGCGGCGATGCTGAACGCGTCGCTCTACGACGCCGAGAGCTCTTACCAGCTGAAGTGGAAGGGCAAGATCACCTCGGAGCCGTACATCTACGCCCACAAGTACGACGGCTGGGTCGAGGGTCCCGACGAGGAGGAGCGGGTGATCGGCCGTACGGCGTACAACATTCTACTGGGGCTATACGGCGAGAACCAGGCGCAGTTCCTCGACTCGAAGTTCCTCGAGCGGTTCGGCACCAAGCCCACCGAGTTCGATCTGCTCGACGTCACCGTGGTCAACCGCATGGTCACGCAGATGAGGAACGCGCGAAACGGTGACGGCTCCGCCAATCCCAAGGTGTACGTCGGCGACAACAAGCCGGGCGCGTGGCGGCCCACCAGCTACCCGGACATGCCCGATCCCTCGTGCGAGCGGGACAGCCAGGCAGTCACACCGTTCTGGGGCGAGGTGAAGCCCTTTGCCCTCACCTCCGGCTCGCAGTTCCGCCCGGCGACCCCGGGCCTGTACGGGACGTACGAGAAGCTGCTGGCCAGCGACGCCTACCAGGCTCAGGTCGAGGCGGTGCGGTCGGCCGGCGCCGACAAACCGACCGCGCGTACACCCGTCGTCAACCGGACCCCGGAGCAGGAGGCGGCGGCCTGGTTCTGGGCCAACGACCTGAACGGCACCTACAAACCGCCGGGTCAGCTGCTTCAGGCGACCCGAGAGGTCTCCCAGGCCCGCGGCCTGAGCACGTACGAGAACGCTCGGCTGTTCGCCCTCGTTTCCATCGCCATGGCAGACGCCGGGATCGCGGTACGGGACGTGAAGTTCCTGACACCGATCGACCTGTGGCGGCCGGTGTCCGCGATCCGGGAAGGCGGGCTCGACCCGGAGTGGAAGCCGCTGCTGAAAACCCGGGCGGGCGTGAACGTCACCCCGTGCTTCCCGGCCTGGGCCTCGGGGCACGCGACCTTCGGCGGGGCCTGGGCCGGGGTGATGAAGCGCTACTTCGGCAGCGACAACATCGCCTTCGACATGACCACCGACGAGCCTCAGTCACCGGTGAAGACCCGCCACTTCGCCAGCTTCAGCGCGGCGGCCGCCGAGGACGCCTACAGCAGGGTCTGGCTCGGAGTCCACTTCCCGTGGGACGCGGAGGACGGCCTCACCCTGGGTGACAAGGTCGCAGCCCAGGTCTTCACCACGAAGTTGCGCAAGCTCTAGCAAAGTTCAGGCCGAGGCCGCGGTTCGGGCCCAAGCCCAACCTGTTCGCCGACCCCGGCTTCACCGTCGTCGGGGCCGACGTGCCTCAGGCGGCCCCGCAGTTCGGGCTGTTCGAGACCGCCACCGCTTGTCGACGCTCACGCAATTCCCCACTTCCGACGGCCTGAGCGTCACGTAATTCGGCTCTGGCGCTGATCTTGTGACGCTGTCGGTGTCAGTGGTGGCTGCGATCGGGGCTCGCGTGTTCTTCGCGGAGTTTCGAGGTGCTGTTCCCTCATCTGGCCGGCGTCGTGGTGGAGTTGGTCGAGCGGGCTGTGCGGGGATGGTCACGATGCATGCGCGGGCCCGCTCGGCGGGTGCGGAATGCCCGCACTGCGGTAGCACATCGGGCCGGGTGCACAGCCGGTACATACGACGGCTCGCGGATGCCGCGGCCGGTGGCGCCAGAGTGGTGATCGAGTTGCTGGTGCGTCGGTTCAAGTGCCCGAACCCCGCGTGCCGGGCGGTGACGTTCGCCGAGCAGATCGCGGGGCTGACAAGCCCGCATGCCCGCTACACGCCGCTGGTGCGTGAGCAGTTGACCTCGATCGCCCTCGCCCTGGCCGGCCGCGCGGGAGCCCGCCTGGCCGCGGCGCTGGGCCTGCGCGTCGCCAAGGACACCCTGTTACGACTGGTCCGCGCCACGCCGGAAGAATTCGTCGGACAGAATCGTGTGCTCGGTGTCGACGATTTCGCGCTGCGGAAGGGCGACTCGTACGCCACGATCCTGGTGGACCTGGAGAGACGCGCCCGGTGGACGTGCTGCTCGGCCGGGACGCCGAACCGCTGGCCGCACGGCCACTCGGGCCGCTCGCCCGGCAACGTCGCGATCCGCAGGGGCCTCGCAGCCCATCTCGTCCAGGCCGCGACGGGCATGTCACTGCAAGAAGCAGGGGCCTACCTCGGCATCCCTGTGGCGTGGATGGACTCCTGGGGGAGATTCCGCCCGTTGGAGGAGCGCCTGCACCGACGCCGAGCAGACCTACCCTCGCTGTTCCAACGCTTCACCGACCACGGACCATCTGCTGCTGGACTACCACGCCCGACGAAAGCGTTTCGCGAACTGGACACTCCCGGTCTCGGAAATGCAGAAGATCGTCCACTCCGCCCACATGGATTATCGGGCAGTCGACTACAGGACGGTCACCCCGCACGGGACAGCGAACAGGCCCTGTGCCACCGCACTCGCCAGTCGCGTCAGCTCCTGCGAGATGCCGAGAGGACCACTTCGCTGTACCCGGCGCCGCCGATCAGCCTCACGGATGCGTCTCTCCCCGAGCGGCAGTTCCCGGCGTCGGCGGTGACTCCGCCGGCAGAGCCGGGCTCGCGAAAGAAGCCATCAGGCGATGGCCACCGCGGAGGACGGCGGCCGTCTCCCCATCGCCTGGTTCCCCAGCCGCTGCCACCTCGCCCAGGGGTCGTCGCCCCTGGAGGCCGACAGCCCGCATGAAAGCAGGCCCACCGGCGAGCGACCGACCACCGGTGCGGCAGGGTGGTCGTCATGGGAACAAGACGTGGGACTGTGGCGATCACAGGTGCGGCCGGGCGAATCGGATCGGTGGTGCGGGCGGGCTTGCGCGATGAGGTGGCACGGTTGGTGCTCATCGATCGTGTGGGGCTCACAGCGCAGACGCCGACGGAGGACGTTCACCAGCTGGATCTGCGTGACGCCGAAGCGGTGACAGCGGCTCTGAAGGGCGTGGACGCGGTGGTGCATCTGGGTGGGATCCCTGATGAGGCACCATTGCCGGATCTGCTGGACGGCAATGTCCGAGGGACGCACCACGTGCTGGAGGGCGCGCGTCGGCAGGGGGTCCGGCGGGTCGTGCTGGCCAGCAGCAATCGCGTGAGCGGTTTCTATCCGGTCACGGAGACCGTGACACACGAGATGCCCGCGCGTCCGGACGGCCTTTATGGTGTCAGCAAGGTTGCCGTGGAAGCCCTCGGGCGCCTGTATGCGGACAAGTTCGGCCTGTCGGTGGTGTGCCTGCGGATCGGGAGCTTTGAGGACGCGCCGAGCGAGCGACGGCATCTGTCCACGTGGTTGAGCCCCCGCGACGGTTTCGGTTTCATCCGGACGGCTCTCACCGCTCCGGACGTGCGCTTCGAGACCGTCTATGCAGTGTCCGCCAACCTCCGCCGTTTCTGGGATACCGATGCAGGGGCGAATTTGGGATACATACCCGTGGACGATGCCGAAGCCTTCGCTTCGCGTCTTGCGGCGGGCCCGGATCCGGCCGAGAGCGATCCGCAGGGCGGCGAGTACGCCAGCGCGGAATACACCCTCCGGCACATGTGAAGGCCGGCTGGGCTGCTGTGCGCCGGGCATGCCTGCATCGGCCTGGGCAGCGTCCCGTGCCCGCTGCCGATCACGTTCGGCGTCCCACACCACCGGCGTCACCCGATCAGCGGCCACCCTGAAACAGCCAAGGTGGCTGGGCGCTGCATACGCGGCCCTCAGGTTCCGCTGGCCGGGATACGCCTGATCGGTCGGACACCCTCACGCCTGGAGATGCTCTGCCTCGTCGCGCTTCGCTCAGGAAAGCGGCTCGGGAACGTCGCCCGGCCTGACCGGCACGATCTCGACACGGGTGCAGCCCACGGCTTTGAGTTCGGTGCGGCGATGCTTCGCAGACCGTTTGTCGTACCTGCCGGCCGACGCCTGCGGAGTGCCGTCCGGGTCGGTCCACCGGAGGCCGTAGTTCTGCATCACGCTCGTCATGGAGATCATCACTTCCCCTCCCCCGGCGGCCGTAAGCACACCGCGAGTCACCCGTGGACGTTCTCACGGCCGTCGATCCCTCGGCGGTGAGACCTGCTCCCTTGGCTGCCCCACGAACGAGGCCTTCCACCCGTCCCCGTCACCGGCCCCAGCTCCCTCGGCCGGCCTGGGGCCGGCTCGACGTGGTGGCGGCCGAGCCGTCCGTGGAGCTCGACGCGCAGGTCGTGCTGGTACGGCGACCCGGCGGCGCAAGCGGCACGAACGGCTACCGGGATGCAATGTGCTCCCAGATACGCCGGGAGTCTTCCAGCGGGTAGGGGGCGTCCGTGGGGAGTGTGTCCCAGCTCCGGGTGGTGGGGCTGGTGTGTGCGGGCTCGAAGCGCGGCCAGCCGGGGTCGCCGGTGGCGGCGAAGGACGCCCAAGCCGTTCGGATACGTTCTGACAGGCCGGCGAAGTCGGCGGGCGGCGGGGAGCCGAGGAACCGGGCTGCCTGGCGGCTCGTGGCGTTGCCGAAGACGAACGGGACGTCGATGCCGTGGGCGGCGCCCAGGGTGGGGCCGCGCCAGGTGAAGTCGTAGAGCCAGGTCCGTCCGCCCGCGCGGGCATGGGCCTCGGCGACCCAGGTGGTGGGCATGCGGACGAGCGCGTCGGACAGCATCACTGTGAACAGGTCGGCGTCACTGACGCCGGGATGGCTCTGCTGGTAGGCGGTGGCCGATTCCTTCTCCAGCCCGACCGCTTCGGCGACGATCGTCAAGTCAACTCCGCACGGGGACTGCGGTCCTTGGCCCCGGTATTCCTCGTGGGTGAACCCGCAGACCAGGTCCACGTCCCGGCCTGCGCCGGTCCGGAGCGCCGTCCAGGGTGGTCCGGTCACGAGGTCGCCGTCGATGACGGGGGCGAACGCGGTGAACCCCTGCCGGTCGCGCAGCGGCGCGTCCTGGACGGCAAGGATCGTCTCGGGCGGCAGTGCGGCGAACGCGTCCCAGGTCGGCGCGACACCGAGGGCTGCCGCGATCGTCGCGGTGACGGACTCGGCCTCGGCGCCAGTGCGGATCCCGGAGGGGATGCTCTGGGTGATCGCGCGCCGGAACAGGCCGCGCGCGGCGGGCGCAGCCATGAGCAGGGCGGTGGAGGCGGCACCGGCGGACTGGCCGAAGACGGTCACGTTGGCGGGGTCGCCGCCGAACGCGGCGATGTTGTCCCGGACCCACTCCAGGGCGGCGACCTGATCGCGCAGCCCGCGGTTGTCCGCGACCCCGGGGAGGTGCCCGAAGCCCTCGAAGCCGACACGGTAGTTGAAGGTGACCACCACGGTCCCGGAGCCGGCCAGGGTGGAGGCGTCGTACTGCGGCATGTTCGAGGAGCCGTGCTTCCACAGGCCGCCATAGATCCACACCATGACGGGCAGGCCCGCCGCGCCGATGTCCGGGCTCCATACGTTCAGCGTCAGGCAGTCCAGCCCGGCACCAGGCCGCCACGCCGGTGGAGCGGTGGGCGCCGGTGCAAGTTGCGGAGGGGCCGCGCCGAACCCGACGCAGTCGCGGACACCGTCCCACGGCGCGGCCGGCGCCGGGGGATGAAAGCGCAGCATGCCCTCAGGGGCTGCTGCGTAGGGCACTCCCTTGAACGCCGTGATGCCACCAGTACCGAGCCCCCGGACCCGGCCCGTCGTCGTGCTCACAATCATCTCGACCACCCGGCGGGGACGGTCGGGTCGCACTGGGTCGCTATGGCGGGCTCCTGGGGTGTCGGGTACGGGCGCAGGCAGTACAGGGACCTCATCACGTGGCGCTGCTTTCTGTAGGCGGCTGGCGCATGGGTGCGATTCCCGCGGTCACCAGGCGCAGGAACAACGCCTTCCGCTGCTCACGCAACTGCGGGTCCGCGCTCGTCTTCTTCAGCCCGTCCGCGACCGCGAGGAGGAGAAGCACGATGTCCTCGGCGGTCGCGTCGGAGGTCGAGAACTGCACTTCTCCCGCTGCTGCGGCGGCATGCAGCGCAGAGGCGAGCCGGGCGACCAGAGCCGCATGGGCCTCGCTCACGATGTCCCCGGCGACGTCGAGACTCGCATCGAGGACTTCCCCGCCGTGCACGCTCGACGAGATCTGCGCCAGGAGTCCTCCGAAGTAGGCGGTCACCGCGGCGTCGATTCGGGACAGCACGTCGCCCTGCTGGGCGAGAGCCGTGTCCACTTCGCCGAGCGCCCGGGAGTGTGCCCGGCGCGACCCTGCGCGGAAGAGATCTTCCTTGCTGGCGAAATGCAGGTACAGAGCAGCCCGGGACATCCCGGCGGCACGGGCCACGTCCCGCATGGTGGTCTTGCCGTAGCCGTACTGACAGAAGGCGGTCAGTGCGGCATCGAGGATGTGTTCCGTTCGGTCATCTGCCATGCTGTAATTCTGACGCAATGGACCCTCAGCGTCAATGAGTCCAACTTGGCTGGTCAACCCGGGTTTCCACGCCCGATGCCTGCCTCTCAATCCATCAGGAGTGAAACCCATGGCGCAGACAGCCGTTCCGGCCGGTGGTGTGATCGCCGAGCAGATCCGCGAGGTCGAGCGGGCCAGGCTACGAGCGCTCGTCGCAGGCGACATCAGTGCCGCTTCCGAGCTGCACGCATCCGACTTCCAGCTCGTCACCCCCGTCGGCCAGGTACTGCCCAAAGACGCATACCTCCAGGCGATCGCGACCGGAGACATCGACTACGTGGAA
The DNA here is from genome assembly GCF_030816715.1 of Streptomyces achromogenes. NCBI lineage: Bacteria > Bacillati > Actinomycetota > Actinomycetes > Kitasatosporales > Streptomycetaceae > Streptomyces > Streptomyces achromogenes. The sequence continues at coordinate 134,359 of NZ_JAUSYH010000001.1, forward strand.
TGGGAACCCGGTCCCATCGACGTCCGCATTCACGGAAAAGCCGCCGTCATCCGCTACCAGGCCATGCTGGAGGTGATCTTCAAGGGCCGCCGGGTACCCCGCGCGAGCTACTGGCACACCGACACCTATGAGAACGCAGACGGCCAGTGGCAAGCAGTCTGGTCCCAGGCAACCGCGATCGAGCAGATCATGCAGCCTCCCCTCCAGTAGCGGGCAGCCGGACCTGAGAGCGCCGCAGCTCCCCGGGACGCGTCCGCGGACGCTTGCCGCGCGCTCTGCTCACCTCGGCGATATTCCGGCCATGGGGGCCGCCGCCCGGTCCCGCGACGGCTCATCACGTCTGCGTATTCGATCGCTCGGCGGTGTCCGCCGCTGTGCGGGGACGGGGCACGGCGGCCGCCGGCCCCAGGTCGAGGCGCTTGCTCATGCATCTCGGCGGGACCGGAAGGACCGGCATCATCGACGGCACCTTCGGCCGGACCTTCACCTTCGCCGACCCCGACGGCTACCAGATCACCCTCCACGACCGCGCCTGATACGCCCGACGACCAGCCTGTCGAGATCGAGGCGAACCGGGGCATCTACCAGCGGTAGACCGCCGCCTGCCACCGGCCCGGCCGCGCCCGCAATCGGTGCGCTGCTGCAGCAGCTCACCGATTCCGTCAGTCATGGCGTCCCCGCTACCGGCCGAGCTGAAAACCGGGGCGGACGTTGGCCGATGCCATGCTCAACGGCTGGGTGGCGGCGGTGGCGTCACTGCGCGACCTCCTGCCGGTCGGCGACTTCGGGAGGCCGGGGCTGCCCGGAATGTTCTCCCTAGCCGCCCCGGACTACATCCGTGATGTCCTCACCGCGGCTGGATTCACCGGCATCACCATCACCCAGGCGCAGATGCACGGGGCATGGGGACACGGAGCCGAGGACGCGGCGGAGTTCCTGCTGGGAACGGGCCCCGGTCGCCACCTGATGGAGCAGGCCGACGCGGCTGCACGGGCCTACGCCCGCCGCACCCTGACGGAACATCTGCGCGACCACGAGGCGGCGGACGGCACGGTCCGGCTGCGCAGCACCTCGTGGCCGGTCACCGCAGATCGCCCAGCCGACCCATCGGACAGGCCCTAGACCAGCGGGTGCGTGTTCTCGGGTCTCGGCTCAGGGGCATTGCGTGATTGGGATTGGTCCGGTTCGCCGGTCTCGTGAGTGACGTGGCGTCATGTCCGTTGTGCGGCAAGGGGCCCGGGAGAGCAGACAGATCTCGATCATGCAATTGCCCCTGTCCGCTCGAGGAAGCTGAAACCCGACGTAAGCAGCTTTTCTCCAGCAGCACTTTGACGTTTCCCCTGTTCAGGGGAAACGTCAAAGTGCTGCTGGAATACTAAACCCGAATCCCGCCGATCTGCAGGGCCACTCCGTCTATCATGGAGCCGCCAACGAAGTTCGGTTTCACGTTGAACTTGATCGAGCTGAATCGCCCGGGGAGGCGTACGCTGCCGCTGGAGTCAGTGGGTTCGCCCGGTGGGGGCTGGAACGCTCTGCCGATGACCTGATTGCCCACGACGCTGAAGTCCCGGGGCCCCCCGCTTGTTCCCGTGTCGCCGCTGAGCCGGGTGATCTGCGTGCCTGTCGGGAACGTCAGGGTTGAGCCGAGCGATCCCAGGTGGAAGACGGGATCCTGCACCATCTCACCGAGGAAGTTGACTGTGAACTCCTTATTCTCGGGCTCGCCGACGATTTCTATCATGTCCGACGCGGACAGTGATGGAGTGAATGCCGGTGAGTTGAACACAGGGGCTGATCCGTCGAGGATAGCGGCTCCCAGGCGCCCGGCGATCTGCACTCTAGCGTCATCCAGAGATCCTGCAGCCACGTTGCCGTTGCGGGACTTCCAATCGGTGAAAGGAATGGGAAGGGCTGTCCCGCCGATCTGCAGGGCCACTCCATCTATCATGGAGCCGCCAACGAAGTTCGGTTTCACGTTGAACTTGATCGAGCTGAATCGCCCGGGGAGGCGTACGCTGCCGCTGGAGTCAGTGGGTTCGCCCGGTGGGGGCTGGAACGCTCTGCCGATGACCTGATTGCCTACGACGCTGAAGTCCCGGGGCCCCCCGCTTGTTCCCGTGTCGCCGCTGAGCCGGGTGATCTGCGTGCCTGTCGGGAACGTCAGGGTTGAGCCGAGCGATCCCAGGTGGAAGACGGGATCCTGCACCATCTCACCGAGGAAGTTGACTGTGAACTCCTTATTCTCGGGCTCGCCGACGATTTCTATCATATCCGACGCGGACAGTGATGGAGTGAATGCCGGTGAGTTGAACACAGGGGCTGATCCGTCGAGGATAGCGGCTCCCAGGCGCCCGGCGATCTGCACTGTAGCGCCATCCATAGATCCCGCAGCCACGTTGCCGTTGCGGGACTTCCAATCGACGAACCCAAGCGACAGCGTTGTTGCCATTTGTCTCTCCCGACTGACATTGCAGAACTAGTGGGTTCCCCCCGAGCTTTCCTGGTCTTGCCGACAACCTCGACTGCTGCGCTCAACCCCTTGAGGAGAACGCGGCCTTGTGTTGTAACTGAGCGGCCTTTTCAGATTAGCCCGTATGAGACCTACGCGCCTCCCGGGGCTTATTGATCCTTTTTATCCTCGATTCTTCGGTCAGGGTCATTGCGTGATCAAGATCTGTCTGGGTTCGTCATGTGAGACCGAGGGCTCGTAGCGGCCCGTGGTAGTCGCGGCCGGTATGGCGGAGGGCGGCGGCAATGTTGGTCTGGCCGTCCTGGCGGAAGACGCTGATGGCGGGGTTGCGCAGGGAGGCCATGGCGCGGGGCAGAGTGCCGGTGCGGACCTTGGAGTCGTCCTCGCAGAACGTGCGGTCCCGTACGTGATGCAGGAGGTTCTCGATACCCCAGTGCCCTCTGATCCAGGTGGCGAGCTCGGCGCAGGTGGCGTCGAAGACGCGCAGGCTGGTGATCAGGTAGACGCGCTCGATGGTCAGCTTCCCGGTGCTCAAGTCGCGTCGCCACCGTACGACTTGGATCGCCTGGCGGGCGCCGGGGTAGTCGAGGTGGCTGAACGCGGCGACTTTGAGCCGGCGGATCTCGTCGCGGTGGTGGGCGTCGTCGCGTGTGCGGTGCCCGAGCGGGATGTCCTGCCAAGGCAGCGTCCTGACCTGGGCGTACAGGCCCGGATGGTTCTTCTTCACGACGGCCACGTAGTGCGCGCCGCGACTGGTCAGATAGGCCCCGTGGTCGTGCTGGGTGTGCAGGGCGTCGGCGGTCACCACCGTGTTCTCCAGCTCGAGACCATCCAGCAGGGTATGAAGAGGGGATCTCGTTGCTCTTGGATGCGACCTGCCGCTGGGCCAGGACCACGCCGTGGTGGTCCATCGCCGCCAGCAGCTGGATGGCCACGGCCGTTGCGGTTCGCGAGCCGCGGACCACCTTGCCGTCGACGGCGATCACCCGTCGCACCGACCCTTTCTCCGCAGCCGGATCGGTCGGGGGCGGCGTTCTGGCCTGCAGATACACTTTGATCGCCGCGTCCAGCGCGTCACCGTCCACACGCTGCAGCAGGCGCCGCACGGTTGCGGCGTGCGGCACCGGGCGCAGACCGGTAAGCGGATCGGCAGCAAAGCCGAGGACACCCAGTACATGCTGCGGGGCATCCGTGATCCACTCACTGAGCTCTTTCAGTGTGGCCACTGATCGGGTGACCGGCCAGCGGCCCGCAACGCACGAGGCTCCTGTGCCGTTGAGAGAGGTGTTCGACGTCTCAACTCAGCAGCGCAGGAGCCTCGTTGGTTCCCCATCCTGCCTCACTCGACCTGCCGCACGCCTTGGTCGAGTGGGTAACCATGCTCGTCGTCACCCGTGAGGGTGACCGCCGCTGCAAGCTCCCACCGCACCAGCGTGCTCTCGTCGCCTTGATCTACCTGCGTCGGCACGACCCGCTCACGCAGATCGCCGCGGGCTTCGGCATATCCGTCGGCACCGCCCACGCCTACGTCACCGCCGTCGTCGGCCACCTCGCCCGCCGGGCTCCCGGCCTGCTGCGAGTCCTGCGGGAGACCGATCCCGAGCACGTCCTGCTCGACGGCACGCTCGCCGAGTGCGACCGGGTCGGCGACAGCCGGGCCGATTTCTCGCAGAAGCACCGCCGCCACGGCGTGAACGTGCAGGTCGTCGCCGATCCCGCGGGCAACTTGCTGTGGATCTCGCCTGCGCTGCCCGGCCGCACCCATGACCTGACCGCGGCTCGCACCCACCGCATCATCCGGATCTGCGAACGCCAAGGAGTGCCCGTCCTCGCCGACCGCGCCTACATCGGCGCCGGCCCCTGGGTGACCACGCCGATCAGACGACTTCCGCACCAGGACCTCAGCCCGACCCAGCGGACGATCAACCGGGCCCTGTCAGCGGCACGGGCACCGGTCGAACGAAGCGTCGCGCGGCTCAAGTCCTGGCGCATCTTCCGCCGGTCGCGCTGCAGCCCCAACCGCATGACCGCCATCGCCGCTGCCGTCCTCACCCTGGAGAGACAACGCTGAAAACGCTCACTGCTCGGTGAAGTACACGGGCGGCCGCACCCGCATGCTGGAGGCGATGTTGCGCAGCACCGCACTGCTGACCGGTGGGGTGCGCGCCTCGACCACGGCGACCGCATCACCGACCCGGGTGAAGTACTGAACGAACTCGTACCTCGACCACTGCCACACGCCGGGCGCGACGGGGGTGCAGGCGGGTGCGGGCACCGGGTAGACGCTGGTGAGCGCCGCGCAGTGCGAGGGTGGTGTGAAGTTCGGCTGGCGGGGGCCCACCACGACCTGGATGACTCGGTGGAGTTCCTCCATGGATTCGGCGTGCTGGCCGGCGTCGTCCGGGGCGATCCGGTAGAAGAAGGTGGGCTGGCTGCTGTGCGCCGTTCCGCTGGTGCCGACGCCCTCCAGGTGGTAGCCGTCGGGCACGTTGGGCCCCAGCAACGGCACGCCCGCATGGGTGAGTTCGGTGCTCTGCTTGTGGTGGGCCAGCTGCGTGGAGGCGAAGGAGTCAAGCGGCATCAGCAGGGCCAGGGCGAGGGCGGCGGCGGCTCGCGGCCACAGGGGCCGACGGGGCTGAGTGCACCAGGCCGCGAGAGCGTACGCTCCCGCGCACAGGGCCGCCTGGATGAGGAGGGTGCCATTCGGCAGCCACCGCAGTGAGTCCAGGCACCACAGCAGATACCAGCCAATGCCGGTGCCCAGCAGTGCGATCAGCCAGGCCGGCCGGACCGCAAAAAGACGCAAGACCAGCCAGGTGAGGCCGAAGACCAGGACCGGCAGCAGGTAGGACCACCACAGGGCGTAGCCGAGACAGCCGAAGCCGGGCGCGCTGCGGCAGGCGCTGGAATTGACCACCAGCCGCATCGACAGCCCAGCAGCGGCCACCGCGACGACACCGGCCGCGGCGGCACATACCGCCCGCCTCGCCTGCCCAGCAGGCAGTTCGGTCACCGCAGCACCCATCGCATCCTCCCCCGGCCGTCGATTCGGGCCTGATCGTAAGTTGGCTGGGACGCCAGCGCCTGAGTAGGCGTACTCAGGCGTATGTGTCTCAGCGACGGCAGCCTGGAGGGCATGGGCTCTCCTTCGGTGTGGGTCGACGGCGTCGTGGCGCTTGTTCTCGGCGCGGCGACGGCCGCGCTCGTCTTCTGGCTGGGCTGGCGCGTGCTGTTCGCCGGTGACGACTTCGGCTCTCCAGGGCCGCGTACGGCCCGTGCCGCCCGCCGCGCCGCCTGGAACAGCGGCTGCGTGATGGCGGTGGCCGGGAGCGGGTTGCTGGGGCTGCGGCTGTGGATCGCCGCAGCTGTACATCTGCTCCTGGCCGGGTCGGCGACCGTCCTGTTCACCGGCATCGCCGTCGAACACCGCTGACACAGAACGCCGGTGGCTCGGGGGTGGATGCTCCGACACCGCCCCCCGGCCGGTCGACAGGCTGACACGCACAACCGCCTTGCTACAGGTCCGTGTGGCCAGTGCTCAGCGGTAGTCCGCGGGACGGTCTCGCATCCACACGGTGAGCCGGTCGCGGACTCCGATCAGCTGCGTGCGGTGGGCTTCCGGGTTGGCGGTCGAGCTGTCTTCGGCAAGGGCGGTGCGCAGCGAGGCGATCCAGCGCAGAGGCTCGGGGAAGTGTCCTGATCCCTTCGCCAGAGCCGCCCTCACCCTGGAGAGGCAACGCTGAAAACGCTCACTGATCGCGATGAGCGAGCGAGCCCCGGTCAGCACCGCCGACACGGCTGCGCACAGCAGCGCGAGGGCCGGATACCGCAGTCCTCGCGCATCGCGGGAATCGGCGACCAAGATCAGGAAACGCCGCAGGTCAGCGACATCGCTTGAGGTGAGGGGATCAGTCGGGGAGCCCAGTCCAGTGCGGAAGGGATGGGCGATGATGTTCGGGCAGGCACGGTCTCGCTCGGTTCTCATGCGTCTCGACAACCACATACTCACCAGCACCGTGCCTGCTCTGCTCTGCTCTGCGGGATCCCTTGCCGCACAACAGACATGACGACACGTCACTCACGAGACCGGCGAACCGGACCAATCCCAATCGTGCAATGCCCCTGGGTCTCGGCTGGGTCGTCCCTGTGTGCGGGCACTGATCCCCACGAACACCATGTAGAACCCGGCGGGCCGGATTCGCCAACAGTGTCGCTGCAATGCTGGGGGCGGGCCGCCCCTCGCCCTCCGGGTCGCCGGCGTCCCGCTGCGGGAAGCCTTCCACGAGTTTCCGGCGGCGGCAGCCAAGACGTCCGAGACCCTCTGCTCCGCGTGCTCGGGCAGGGGGCATCGAGCACCTTCGCGGCCGGAGGCGACAGCCGGGCCGCGTACGGCTGCTGTCCGCTCACCCAGGCCTGTCCCGGATCTTCTCCAGGTCCATGAACCCGGAGCCGGCCTTGCCGGAGGCGAAGAACGCGTCGACCGCCGGGCGTAGGCGACGCGGGCCACCCAGACCTGGACGTCCTCATCCAGCCCGGCGAGGGAGAACCTCCCGCGTGACTCCTCCGCCGCGGCCGCGCCGGGCCAGGTGAGAACGCGGGATCGGCCCGGCAGCGTGCGCGGCAGGGAGCTGCGCTACTTGCGGCTCGGGCCTTCACCACCCGGGCCAGCGGCATCATGAGCCTGCGGCTGGAGGCACGGCGCCCAACAGGCCGCTGCCACCGCCCGCCCCACACCAGCAGCGCACCGACGGCATCACCGACGGCGACAAGCCGACGGTGTCCCAGCTGCTGACCGTGCGACACAGCGGGAGCACGCGGGCTATGTCCTCCCGCACGCGTGCTGGGCTTCATAGCGTCGACCGCCATAGCCGAAACTGCCGACGCCTCCCGCATCGACGAGGTCCCCCCGGCTCGCACGCAAGGGGGTGCCGCCGCCGGGCGTGCCATGCAAACGGCGGCACCGTGAGGCCCTCGACATGGGCGACAGGTGAGTCGGCACGCCTCGCCACCCAGATTGACCTGCACAGCCGGTGCGCTCCAGCGGGGCAGGCCAAACGGCTGACCCACCCATGACTGACGAGGTACAGCCGGCCACCCCCGTTGCCTCGCCGGCGCCCGACTGAGACGCCCTGTCCCGCTCCTCCGGTCTCACATCGGATCAGACCGGTTCGTGCTGCGGTTCCTGCTGCGGTTCGCGTCGCGGTTCCGGCAAGTGGGCGGGTACGGCCGTCAGTTCCGACAGCCTGGTGATCCGTGCATAGCCGTAGACCACGGAAGCCGTTGCCAGCATGAGCAGCGGGCCGAACACCCACGGATGGGCGGCCATCTCCGTCGACAGATAGCGGTAGGACGCCAAGAACGCGGTGAAGACCGCCGCGCCGTAGACGACGAACCGCTTCGCCGACCGGTCCCAGCCGCGGTCGAGCGAGCGCAGCGCCATATCGATCGTGAGGGTGAACACCACACCGGCGATGATGTCCGCGCCGTAGTGGTAACCGAAGCCCAGCGTTGCGCCCAGCGTGGCGATCAGCCAGAACGCGCCTGCGAACCGCAGCACCCACGGGCCCTTGAGGGCATGGATGAAGATCGCGGTGGCCCATGCCGTGTGCAGACTGGGCATGCAGTTGCGCGGGGTGATCTCGTCGAAAGGCATCCGCTGCGGAGTGCCGACCGGCGGCGGCGTGTCCGGCCACAGGTCGGCCACGGCCCAGTGCCCCCCGTCGGCGCCGTAGGCGAAGACCGGTCCGACCACCGGGAAGATCATGTAGATGCCGGGCCCCAGCAGGCCGATGACCAGGAAGGTGCGCACCAGATGATGGCCCGGGAAGCGGCGCTCGACCGCCACATGGCGCAGTTGGTACAGCGCGACCGCGACCGCCGCGACCGCGAGCTGGATGTAGACCCATTCGAGAATGTGGGCGCCGACCGTGCCGGTGGCCGCGACGATCCGGCCCGCCAGCCACGACGGGTTGCCCAAGGCGTGATCGGCGGTGGCCACGTACTGGTCCAGCACCCTCGGGCGGGTCTTCGACGTGATCAGCAGCCAGGCGTAGCCGGTCTTGCGGCCGGCCACCAGTAGCAGGGCCAGTCCCACGCCCTTCAGCAGCAGGACACGGTCCCGGCCGGTTCGGCGCGTGACGGCGATGACACCGCAGGCCAATGTCACCCACAATGCGCCGTTGCCGAACATCATCTCGGCGCCGACAGCCCATCGCACGAGCCAGAAGACGACGTCGATGCCGACCGCCGCGCCGAGCGCGATGAACCGCTGGCGCCAGGTGAGCACCACCATCATCAACGCCATGCTGGCGTACAGCACGGTCCCCGATCTGGGGGCGAAGATCACCTCTCGCGCCTGGTCGGTGATCGGCCCCCGCGCGCCGTGTCGACGCGAGGCGACCTCCAGCGCGATGAGGAATCCGAGGCCCACCACGGTCACCGCGACCCACAACATGCTGCGTGGTTGACGCCACGGAACCGCCCGAAGGCTACCGCTTATTCGCGAGGATCCCCGCATTATCCTAGATATCAATTTTTCAACCGATGCGTCATATTTCAACATGATTGTCGTGAGCTCGAACATGCTAGCGGAGCGGGCGGCTTCGCTGCTCGGCCTTCCTCCTCACGGTTGTCGACCCCACCCAGGCACCGGCGAGCCCCAGCACGGAACACCGCTTCCCCGGGACGAACTCGACCCGGCTGCTCACCGGCGCATCCTGCTCGCCCTCACCGACGACCTCGGATCAAGCACTAGCTGACTGAGTGCTTCCCTTGGTCGTTGGCCACTCTGGTACTCGACATCGACTTGCTTGGTGAGGCCGGCGCCGTGCCCGAACGAGGTTGTTCGCGGCGTCGCGTTCGAGGAACCCCATGGGGCGAGCCCAGGTATCGTCGGGCCGATGAGGGGGAACCGATGACTTCGAGCACAGCGAACACTCCGGGCACGGCGAGCACGTTCTCCATCGGAGGCGAATACCGGGTCTCTCGGCTTGGGTTCGGTGCCATGCGCCTGTCGAGCGAACCCGGCCCTGATCGGGAAGCCGCGATCGCGGTCGCCCGGCGCGCCGTCGAGCTGGGCGTCACCCTGATCGACACCGCCCACATGTACGGATGGGGTGCCAACGAGGAACTCCTGGCCGAGGCCCTGTGTCCGTACCCGGACGACTTGCTGATCACCACCAAGGTCGGGATCACCCAGTCCGGGCCGGAAGGGTGGGCGTACGACGCACGGCCGGAGAGCCTGCGCGAGCAGGTCGAGCAGGGCCTGCGCCGGCTCCGGACCGAGCGCGTCGGCCTCCTGCAGCTGCACCGGATCGACCCGAAGGTTCCGGTCGCCGAACAGGTCGGCGCGCTCCGCGAACTCCAACTGCAAGGAAAGATTGGGCACATCGGGCTGTCCGAGGTCACTACCGGGCAGCTCGCAGAGGCCCGGCAGGCCGCCGAGATCGCGAGCGTACAGAACCGCTACAACCTCTTCGACCGAGACTGCGAGTCGGTTCTGGAGGCATGCGAGGCCAATGGCATCGCCTTTCTTCCCTGGCGCCCTGTCGCCGCAGCAGCCGACTCCGGCCGGGCATCCGCGCTCGGCACCGTCGCCACCGAACTCGGCGGCACTGCCCCCCAGGTTCTGCTCGCCTGGCTGCTCGCCCGTTCCCCGGTCGTCCTGCCGATCCCCGGAACCGCTTCGCTCGCCCATCTGGAGGAGAATCTCGCTGCGGCAGACCTCCGGCTCACCGACTCCCAGCGGCAGCGCCTCGACCGGTCGGCCGTGCCCGCGTAGCGGGCCGACCGCCACTGGCCGGCATGCAGCATCTGCTGTGCCGGGCCTCTTGGGATGCCGACGCCGTCCGCGACGACGTGCGCGAATACGTCGTCGAGCACCTCCACGACGAGGCCGGGGTGCTGGTCGTCCACGAGACCGGCGACGTGAAGAAGGGCACCCATACCGGCGGAGTGCAGCGGCAGTACACCGGAACGGCCGGGCGGACCGAGAATTTCCAGGTCGCCGTCCACCTCCTCTACGCCGGCGCGCGGGGGCACGCGGCGGTAGACCGGGAGCTGTACATCCCGGCTCCTGGACGTGCGACCCGGACCGCTGCCGGGCCGCGGGGCTCAGCGAGGACCCCGTTTTCGCGACCAAGCCGGAACCGGCCCGGGTGATGATCGAACGGTTCCTGGACGCCGGACACCGAGTCGGCCGGGTCACGGGTGACGAGGTCTACGGCGGCAACCCAGAACTGCGGACGGCTCTGTAGGGACGCGGTATCGGTTATGTCCTCGCGGCGGCTTGCTCGGTCGAAGCGCCCACCGGCACAGGTACGTTCCGCGTCGACGCTCTGGCTAAGAAGGTGCCGAAGAGTGCCTGGCAGAAGCGCTCAGCCGGACGCGGCGCGAAGGGGCAGCGGTTCTACGACTGGGCCCATCGACCTCGCCGAAGCGGCACATGGCCGCCACCAGTTGCCGATCCGCCGCAACCGCACCACCGGTGGGCCCGCAAGCTGGAGCAACACGGCATGGGGTCCAAGCGTTGATCGGTACAGCCCGACCTGGCGGCCTGCTCGATCTTCGCGCAGCAGGCTGCGCGGGCCTCCTCGTCGATCTGGTTCTCGAGTTCGGCGCGCAAACGCGGTCCGGCCGTCGAAGCCCTCGTGCGGGATGTCGGCTTGCCCGGCATGCCGGATCATGGCCGCCGTACCGATCTGCTACCAGAAGCTCGCGGAACCTGCTACGTGAGAAAACCTCCAAAGGTTTCACGACGCATTGCCCGGACACGCCGGGCACGCGAAAAGACTGGGCGATACACGTCATGTCTAGTGAGTGCACCAAAACATCGAATCCGTTCAGGGCCACGACTTGGAAAGCCGTGCCAGGAATGACTAGTCTGTCGATCTCACTTCAAGAGTACGTCATTCGATGTCACCCAGCATGATGCACCTACGGCCCACATTCGGCTTTACCCCAATCGAAGACGACATGACTTTACGCAGCTCGGCGACACTGCCAGTTCAACGCCATCCGCGGTGACTTGTTATCGCCACCCCTCTATCAGCTCCAGAATTTACTATCATCCCCGAGGTTCACTATGGTCCAGCAGTTACGCACCACATGGCTGCTCGAAAAAGGGCCGAAGCTGACTGATCCAGAACAGGTCGGTAACAAATTCGCGCGGCAGGTGGTGCTGGCCCGGGAGAAATTCCCGGTCCCTCCCCTGGTGTGTGTGCCGGCGACGGTCTTCGACAGCGTGGTCAGTCCCGTGCTCGCTTCGTACCCCGCCGACGCGGAGGTGGCCGGAGATCTGGCCGCGCACGCCCGTGAACTTCGGCGCCGGGTCCTCGGCCTCGAGGTTCCGGACGAGCTGCGCCACGAGTTGGCGGACCGGCTCGACAGCCTCGCGGGCTCGGACGGGTTGTTGGCCGTGCGAGCCTGCGTGGTGCCGCGTCCCGGTCAGGGGCACTCGGGTGAGGACTCCGCGCAGGACCCTTTCGCCGGTCTGAGCGACAGCTTTCTCTATGTCAGGCGCGAGGAAATCGCCGACCGGATCGTGGCGTGCTGGGCGTCGGCGTTCAACTCCGAAGCGGTGATCTATCGAGACGTCCGCGGCCTGGACCCGTTCGCGGCGCGAGTTGCCGTGGGAATCCAGCCCATGGTCATGGGCACGCGCTCGTTCGTGGCGTTCACCCGTGACCCCCGGGACGGCTCCAACCGCTGTGTGATCGCCGCTGCCCATGGCATCGGGGAGGGAGTGGTCCAGGAGAAGGCCGACGTCGATCACTTCTTCGTCGACTCCGTGTCAGGAGAGATCGAGGCGCAGGTGGTGATCAAGACTCGGGCGGTCGGCTTCGACCCGGGACGGCCGGCCGAGGGGCCCGTCGCCGTCCCCATCGAGGAGGGGCTGGAGGCCCTGCCCGTACTGACCGACACCGAACTGCAGGAGATCACCGCACTGGCGGCGGATATCGAGAAGCGATTCGGGGCCCCACAGGATGTCGAAGGCACCATCACTGCGGACGGTGCGATCCATCTGGTACAGGCGCGGCCCATCGCGGTGGCACCGGAATGTCCCACGGGATCGCCGCGGACCGAGGGCGGGGCCCCGGCGATCCTGTGGGACAACAACAACGTCACGGAGAGCTTTCCCGGTGTCAGCAGCGCGCTGACCTTCTCGGTGGCCCGTGAGCTGTACGAGGTGGGCTTCACCGACCTGTACCGGCGGATGGGCGTGCCCCCGGCCACCTTGCGGCACAACCGGCCACTGCTGCAGCGGATGATCGGATACCTCGACGGCCGGATCTACTATCAGCTCGGCTCCTGGTACCGGCTGCACGGCCAGATCCGCTGCTTCCGCCCGCTCTGGTCGACCTGGGAGCAGGCGCTCGGAGTCGCCGAACGGAGCGCTGTCCGGGACGCTGGGACACCCGCCCGGAGGCTACGCCGTCGGCTGGCTGAACTGGCCGACGTCACGGAGATCCTCCTCAGACTGGCGGCCCACCCCCGCCGGGTCCGTCGTTTTCTGCGCTGGTGGGACGACTACCACCCGCGGTTCGCCGACGTGTCGGCGATGGGCGCGTACGAGGCGGTACAGGCGTACCGCGAACTGTGGACGCAGGTGAGCCGACGCTGGGGAGTCACCCTGGTCAATGGCGTGTTCCTGTTCACCGCGACCTGGGCGGCGAACAGTCTCCTTAACCGGTGGTTACCGCAGGCGGACCGGAGTCTGCTCAACGGCATGCTGGCCGGCGGACGGGAGAACCGGTCCGCCGCTGCCCTGCACTCAGCGGTCGCCCTGGCCTCCGCGGCTGCGGAGGACCCGACGCTGCGGGCGGCCGTCATGTCGAAGACGAACCCCCAGCGGCTGTGGGCCCAGCTGACGGCGGGCAGCCACGGCGAGGACTTCGCGTCCGCGTTGCGCGAGTACGTCCGGGTGTACGGCGACCGCGGACTGCATGACCTCAAACTCGAGACGCTCACACCGCGAGACGAACCGTGGACGGTGCTGAACACTGTGCGTGCCTTCCTGCAGTCGGAACTGACCGTGCAGGGGAGCCGGGCCGTCGGACAGGAGGTGCGGGAGCGGGCTGAGCGGGAACTTCGGGCGCGCTGCCGCAACCCACTGAAGAGGACCGTACTCACCGGGGTGTTCGGGGCGATGCGGGTCCTGTTGCGCGTGCGTGAGGACACCCGGTTCTGCCGCAGCCAGCTCTTCGGGGACTGCCGTGCCCTACTGCTGCGGCTGGGCGAGGAACTGGCCGCCACTGGGCGTCTGGACCGGCCGAGGGACGTGCTGAACCTCACCTTCGATGAGGTCCTGGGAGCGTACGAGGGCACGCTTGCGGGGGCTGACCTACGAGGGCTGGCGGCGGTACGGGCCGCCGAGCTGGCCCGTTGGACGGATCGTGAGGTGTTGCCGACCCGACTGGAGACCGACCCCGACCTGCCGCTGGCTGTCGCGCTGCGGGCAGTCGTAGGGTCGGAGGACGGCGCGGGCGGCGGCATTGAGCCGCAGCCCGGAACGGCCGGCTCCGGCGCGGCGGCGCCCGGCGTACTGACCGGGCTGGCCTCCAGCTCGGGCACCGTGCGCGGCCGGGCCAAGGTCGTCCTCGACCCCTCGACCGGCGCCGATGAATGCCGTGACCGCATTCTCATCGCACGTGAGACAGACCCCGGCTGGCTGTTCCTCATGATGTCGGCCAAGGCCCTCGTAGTGGAGCGCGGGACGCTGTTGTCGCACACCGCCATCACCGGGCGGTTGCTGGGCATCCCCACAGTCGTGGCGGTGCCCGAGGCCACGGATCTCATCGCGGACGGCAGCCTTGTCGAGGTCGACGGCTCCGCCGGCACCGTGCGTATCCTGGACGAGGCGTCATGATCCTCAGATGGGGCCGCTACATCGCTGTCGCCTACCCGCTCAGGATTCAGCTGCCCATCATGGCGTCCTGGGCCGTCGGACTGACCGCCCTGTTCGCCGCCGCCTCCGACACGATCAACCACTGGCGCCCAGACGGCGAGTTGGCCGTCACGGCAGTGACCCTCGTGATCGACATGCTCCTGCTGCGAGCCCTCGACGATCTACGCGACCACGCGTACGACCTCACCCACAACCCAAGTCGGCCCTTGCCCAGCAGAGTCGTGAGCCAACGCGACCTGGGAGCATTGGTCGCCGTGGGCGCCTTGGCCCTGCTGCTGCTCAACGCCGACCGCGGCCCTGTGCTCATCGCACTCCTCCTGCAACTCTGCTACGGCATCGGCGTGATGACGGTCGACTGGCTGACCGATTGGCCGCCCGCCGACCGGCTGTGGCTGGGCCTCGCCCTCAACCTGCCGATCCAGACACTGCTGAGCCTTTACGTGTACGCCGGCTTCCTACGCGCCGAGCACCAACAGCCGGACCTGGCGGGGCTGATGATTCTCGTCGCGGCGACCCTGTGCGGGCTCTGTCTGGAACTGGGCCGGAAGACCACCCGCCACCCACGGCCGGGAGAGCGGACCTACGTCACGGTGCTCGGCCCATCGGTGACATCCGCCGCAGCGATGGCGGCCGCGACGACGGCCGCCGCCATCGTGCTGGTGATCCTGCGGCCGTGGCACGACGCCTCCCCCGTCCATGCCTGGGGATGGCTGGTCGTGCTGCCGCCGGCGCTGCCGGCCGTCGCGGCCCTGCGCTTCTCCGCCGGCACGCCACGCTGGCCGGGACCGCTCCTCAGGAGCTACCTGCCGGCCGTGTACATCAGCTTCCTCGCGATCGGCTGGCTGACGAAAGGAGCCTTGTCATGAACGAGACCACCTCGGCCCCCGATTCCCTCGGCTTCTGGACACTCCTCGGCTCCGACTTCGCCGGCAAGTCAACCGTGTTGAACACCCTGCACGACGATCACGGCTGGCGGGTCGTGTCCTACGATGACCGCTACCTCGGCGACCATCCGCTGATCAGCCAGTTGCGGCAACACTGGATCGACGACGCTTTCGTGTGGTCCGGCAAGCGCTACTCCCCCGAACTCGTCCTGTCCGTACTGCACCCCATCGTGCTGCACCTGCGGGACGAACTCACCCGCTTCGCCGGATACGAGCGGCTGATCGTCGACTCGTACTTCTACAAACTGCTCGCGAAGTGCCGGCTGCTCGGCGTGGAGCACGAACCCATCTTCAGCTACTGGCGCAGCTTCCCCCGCCCACGGGGTGTGCTCTACCTCGACGTGCCGCCCGAAGTCGCCTGGACGCGCAGCGCGCAGGGCTCGCGGCTCAACCCGTTCGAGTACCACGCCGTCCCAGACTTGCCCGGGGGCTTTCTCCGGCTCCAGTCCGAGATGCGCTCCGCGGTGCTGGAGGAGGTCGGCAGCGTCCCGGTGACCGTCGTCGATGGAGCCGCCGACCCGGAAACGGTCGTGGCGAAGGTACTGGCCGTCCTCGGGACGGAGGCCATGTGATGAACCTGGACGAACGCCCGCCCAGACCGCCCACACAGGAGCGGTTGGCCGAACTCCTCGCCCGGCGTGCTGCCTGGGTGGGGCGGCCTCCGCGCCGCCCAGTGGCCGGTGAACCCCCGGAGACCACGGTGCTGGTGGTCCTGCGCGCCGTCGACCTGCCCGGACTGGTGCGCGGCGCGCTGGACTTCACGGCAAGGCTGACCCACGACGAAGCCGATGCCTGGCGACGTTCCTGGACCACGACCCGCTTCCTGTTCGGCAATCCCGCCAATCTCACCGCACGCGCTCCGGCGCGCGTCATCTCCCCTGGCGGAAACACAGCCTGGCTCGGCCCCTTCCCCGCAACTCGTCTGCCCGGGCCGAGCAGGCTGCTCAAACCGGTGGCCGGTGTGCTGCTGGATCTGCCGGACACCGTTGAGGTACCCGGCACCGGCGGCCCGGCCGACGCCACGTACCGGGAACTGCACATAGCCGTCCGAGACCTGTCGTTCGCGCAGTATCTCGTCCATCTCCATCACGCGCTGGCCGAGTCGGTGCTCATGGGACGGCTGGCGCCCGGCGGACCGCTGCGTCTGGTCCACCGTCCGGACCTCGACGCCAGGGCCTTGGACCAGGACCCCGACTACGCCCGTGTCCACCAAGAGCGCAGCGACCCGGACAGGCTCCGTCTCTACGTCTCGCTCTCATCCGACCCGCCCAAGGCATGAACCATCAGAAAAGCGAGAACCCCGGAGAACACATGGACCTTCCCTACTTCACCGAAAGCGATCTGGCTCGACTCGCGCTCTCCTCACAGTTGCAGAAACTCTCGGACTCCCTACGATTGACGGTCGCCGAGGAGGACGGCTCTGCGGCCCCGGACGAGAGCGCGGGACTGGTGGCGAAGCTCTGGTCCCTGCTGGCGACCGAGGTGCCCCTGCTGCAGGAGGCGATCGCAAGCTACGCGCATACCCGCAACACGACGGGGCACGACCTTGCCGACCTGCCCGATGTACACGGCTTGAACTGGCAGGAGGCACTCGCCCGGCAGGCCGCAGTCGGCGTAGGCCACCCGCCGGACCCGGCGGCGCAGGCCGCGGCGCTCGACGCCTGGTATGTGCAGCACGCACAGGTCGAACCACTGGGGAAGGTCCGCGACCCGTTCAGCCGCCTCCTCGACGGGCGCGCCCCTCGCGCGGAGGACTGTCTCATCTGCGGAAAGTACGCGGGGCTGCCAGTGCCGGCCTGGGCGGGCTTTCCCGTGCCGCCCGGCGGTCACCTCGTCGACGACGGGACGTGGCGGGTCGGGCACGGTCCCACACCGTACTGGCCGGCGGGCACCCTGCTGATCGAGTCCCGGCGCCACTTCGTCGACTTCGCCGACCTCGACACTGAGGAGGCAGCCTCCATCGGGCCGCTGATCCGGCGGTTCACCGGACCGATCAAGGCAGCTACCGGCGCGTCCCGGGTCCATGTGTTCTCCTGTATGGAGGGAACGCGGCACTTCCACGTCTGGCTGGTACCCCGCACGGACGACAAGCCCGCAGGGCGCACCTTCATAGCCGACCCGGGGTACTGCACCCCGGCCGAGGCCGAGGACGTCATCGACCGGCTCCGGAAGGCGCTGGGCCGCATGGCGGCTGACCGGTGAGCGGCAGTGCCACATCGGTCCGCGCGGTGGCGGAGGCCTCCGCCGCGGCGGACGGCACCAGAGCCCGTGTCCTGCTCGCGCCGGTGACGGTCAGTCCCACCAAACCGCTGACACCGACCCATCTGAAGTACCTGCTCTCCCTCGACGTCCTGCACCGGGCCACGAGCACGTTCGCCGACGTGACGTTCGTCTACCACCACGCCACGTACTCCGGCAGCCGACAGGTCGCCGGGTTCTGGGAGTACGTCGAGCGCTGTCACCCCGGGCTGGCCTGCGACGCCCTCACCGAGGAGGACATCGGCGAGTTGTACACCGCGTACCATCGGGCGGCC
Source organism: Streptomyces achromogenes (assembly GCF_030816715.1). Taxonomy (NCBI): domain Bacteria; kingdom Bacillati; phylum Actinomycetota; class Actinomycetes; order Kitasatosporales; family Streptomycetaceae; genus Streptomyces; species Streptomyces achromogenes. The sequence continues at coordinate 152,212 of NZ_JAUSYH010000001.1, forward strand.
GAAGGGCTTCCGTACGCCGCCGTCGAACCGGTGGTTCGGCGTGCCGAGGCGGGCTGGACCCATCCGATCAGCAGGCGCCTGCTCGACGTGTGGGAGGGCCACTACCGCTTGCTGGGCATGTTCGACCCGAAGCTGGGCCGGACCGGTCCCGCACCCGCCTCCGAGGCGGAGATCCTGGACCTGCTCGTCAGCCGGGACCTGTGCATCGACGCGCGCGGCCTCAACGCTTTCGCCTATCTGGATGCGACCGCGGCCGGACTTCCCCTGCGAGCCGTCACCAATCCGGAGGGGCAGCGGAACTACCTCCTGTACCTGCTCCGTGAACTGGTGCCGCTGCTGGGCCGCCATGACCTGGTGGTCCTGGCCCACGACAACGAACTGCGCACCGACTACCGAACGATCGCCCATGTACTGAGCACTCTGGGCGCCGACGCCACACGCTTCGAGGTGCCCCGCGTCCCCCTCGACGGGGTCACCCAGTCGACCCGGCTGGGGGGCTGGCAGGGCCACACCCTCGGGGCCTTCGCCGGTCCACTGCTGGAGGAATTCGGCCCCGAGGCCTTCCGTCTCGGCCTGCGCCTGTACCTGGTGGCCGGGCTGGGACGTACTGCCCATGAGTCCTTCTCCACCTATCAACTCCGCCGCTGGACGCGCCGCGCCCGGCGGCTGCTCGAAGAGCACTGCGGCTATGGCGGGGAGGGCATGGACCCGGGCGCATCCCGCATGACCGCACAGTTCCTGGCCGCGAGGGCGGGGCGGCGGGGCTACGCGGACCCCTACCAGGTGGCCACTCTGTTGATGAGCAACGATCCGGCGGTACCGGTGGCCGGACTGCTCCGTGTCGTCATGGGTGCGACCGAGGACCACACAGTGCTCAGCACCGCAGGGAGGCAGTGGGAATGGCGCTAGCGGATACGTCGGAGGCGGGAATGCCGAGCGCCGCCACCGGCCCCGAATTCCAGGAAGCCGCAGCCGCACTGGGATTCTCACGGACCGTCGAGCGGGAACTGATCCACCGCCGGAATCTCACCGAGGTGTTCCTCACCGACATCCGGCCGGTCGAACGGCGGAGCTTTGTGGCAGCGGCCCTGCTGCCCCTGGTGCACGCCCACTACACCAGCCACACCGGACCGACGGGCCGTAGGGTTCCGGACGCGGTGCTGCTCCTGGAGTGCTGCCGGCAGGCCGAGACCTTTGCCGCGCACGCCTTCTTCGACGTCGCCATGGACGCGGCCTTCATCCTGCGGAACTGGTCCGTCGTCCTGTCACCGGACGCGGCCGTCCCGTGGGGCCCCGGTCCCGGGGAACTGCTCATGAGCGCGGTGGTCCGCGACCCCGGCGGGCAGACCGGTGGCAGCGTCCGCAGCCTCGAATTCGAGTTCGGACTTCGGCTTTCCGGCGTCCACATCGGCCAGGCGCGCATGGAGGTCGGCTACGTCGCTCCGAGGACGTACGCCGCCATCAGGAGCCGTCGTCGCGGGGGTCCGCCACCGACCTCGGACAAGCAGCCGCCAGTCGTCACGGGTCGGCCGGTCGATCCCGCACGGGCAGGCCGGATCAACGCCACCGACACGTTGTTGCTCGACGCCGTGACAGACCCGGACTCGGTGACGGCGGCTCTCCGGGTCCCGGTCGAGAACCCAAGCCTTTTCGACCATCCCCAGGACCACGTCCCGGGAATGGTGCTGTTGGAAGCGGCACGGCAGATCGCGGCCCTGGCGACGGACGCCTGGGGCGGCGGCGCACCGCGCACGACCGCGCTGGTCGCGGTGGAGTCGTCGTTCTCCTCCTACGCGGAACTCGACCGGCCCGTCGCGATGGCTGCCACCCCGACGGATGGGGCCGGGCCCTCCGGGGCGCACACGGACACGGCGGGCCACCGACGCGTCGCGGTGGCGTTCCATCAGGACGGCTCCGTGATCGCGCGTATGAGCGTTGTCATGGCGGCGGTCAGCCATGTCGCCCCGTCACCCGTCACGGGGCCGAGGGGGTGAGATCCATGAGCCGAGCGGCAGTGCTCACCGGGCTGGGGGCGTGGGCGCCCCCCACGGTGGTCACCAATGAGGAACTCGCGTCGTGCCTGGACACCGATGACGAATGGATACGCACCCGCACGGGCATTCGGCAACGGCGCGTGATCGCTCCCGGTGAGGCCACCAGCGATCTCGCCGTTGAGGCTGGGCGACGGGCACTGAAATCGGCCGGGACGATGACCGCCGACGCACTCGTCCTCGCGACGAGCACTCCGGACCGGCTCTGCCCGGCGACGGCCCCCCAGGTGGCCAGCCGGCTGAACCTGGGCACCGTCCCGGCGTTCGACGTGGCGGCGGTGTGCTCCGGTTTCGTCTACGCCCTGGCGGTCGGGGCGGGTCTGATCGCCACGGCCACCGCCGACAGCGTCCTCGTCATCGGCGCGGACACCTTCTCCACGGTCCTCTCCCCATCGGACCGCGCCACGAGGGCCGTCTTCGGCGACGGCGCCGGAGCAGTGGTGCTGCGCGCCGGATCCCCGGAGCAGGACGGTGCCCTCCTGGACCTCGGTCTGGGCAGCGACGGCAGCCGCAGCGATCTCATCGAGATCCCCGGCGGCGGATCCCGCCAGCGGTCCACGGGCCTGCCGACCGACCTGGAGGGCACGTACCTCACGATGCGGGGGCAGGCCGTCTTCGCCCAGGCGGTACACCGCATGTCGGAATCGGTTCGAGAGACCGGCGCCCGGACCGGGTGGCCGCTGGAAACCGTCGACAGGTTCGTACTTCACCAGGCCAACGCCCGAATCCTCACCGCCACCGCCAAGCGGCTGGGCCAACCGGTCGAACGGTTCGTCACCAACATCGACCAGCTGGGCAACACCGTGGCCGCCTCCATCCCACTGGCACTGGCCGACGGCGTCGCCTCGGGTGAACTCCTCCCGGGCCACCGCGTGGTGCTCTGCGGTTTCGGCGGAGGACTCACCTGGGGGTCGGTGGCCCTCGTCTGGCCCCAGCTGAACACCCCGTAGACACACATTCCACGACCAGGATTCCAAACAGTGAGGAGAGCGATGATGCATGCGTTCGAAGAGCGCATCGCCAAGGTGCTGTCGACAGATTTCGAGATCACTCCCGATGCGGTCGACTCCGATGTGACACTCGCGCTACTCAAGTTCGATTCCCTCACACTCGTCGAGCTGGCACTCGTGTTGGAGAAGGAGTTCGGCATCACTGTGGAGGAGGGCGAACTGACCGACACCATGACCATCGGCGACACGGCCGCTCTGGTAGCGGCCAAGGGAACCGCGGTCCGATGACGAGCAGACCGAAATCCTTCGGGGCGGCGATCACCGGCCTGGGGCTGGTGACGCCGGCGGGCATCGGGGTCAAGGAGAACTGGGACCGCGTCCAGTCCGGAGTCTCCTGCGCCACGGCCGACGAGAACCTGCGGGACTCCCCGGTCTCCTTCAGCTGCCGGATACCGGGGTTCGCCCCACGGGAACTGCTCACAGGCTCCTCGTCCTGGCAGTTGGAGCGGTTCGTGCAACTGGCCCTGGTCGCCTCCCGGCAGGCCCTGGAGGACGCCGGCTGGGACCCGGTCGCCTGGGACGGCGCACGTGTCGGGGTCGTCCTCGGCAACTCGCTCGGCGGGGTCGGGACCTTCGAACGCCAGCACTCCACCCTGTTGGAAGGCGGTCCGCGGAAGGTCTCCCCTCTCCTGATCCCACGGCTAATGGTGAACATGGTCGCCGGTTACGTCGCCATCGACATCGGGGCGACGGGGCCCAGCCTGGTCACGGCCACAGCGTGCGCCTCCGGCACGACCGCGGTGGGCACCGCCCGTGAACTCCTGCGCTCCCGGGCATGCGACGTGGTCCTGGCGGGGGGCACCGAGTCGGCGCTGACACCGCTGGTCATCGCCGGGCTCGGCAAGATGGGCGCGCTGTCCCGGCGCGGGGACGATCCCAGCACGGCATCACGTCCCTTCGACGCCTGCCGTGACGGATTCGTGGCCGCGGAGGGAGCCGGCGTGCTCGTCCTGGAACGCCCGGAGGACGCACGGGCCCGCGGCGCCCACGTCCGAGCCGTGGTGCGGGGGTTCGGCAGCGCCACGGACGCCTACCACGCGACGTCTCCCAGCCCCGAAGGCCACGGTATCGAGCAGGCCTTGCGGGCGGCTCTGGCCGACGCCGGGATGACGGCCGCCGACGTCGACCACGTCAACGCACACGGCACCGGGACCCCGCTCAACGACGTCACCGAGGGCCGCATGCTCCACCGGGTCCTGGGCGACCGCCCCTTGGTGACCTCCACCAACGGGTGTGACCGGCCACGCGCTTGCCGCGGCGGGTGCCATCGAGGCGGCGTACACCGCGCTCGCCATCGAGCACCGCAGCGTTCCGCCCACGGCCAACCTGACGCGGCTCGACCCAGAGGTCGAGATCGACGTGGTGAGCGGCGTCGCACGCGATGCCGTCATCGATGTCGCCGTCAGCACGTCGCTGGGCTTCGGCGGCCACAACGCGGCGCTCGTACTGGCCGCTTCCTGAACCGCGGACCCGAGAACAGTTCCCCATCCACCACATCCCCCAACGGGAGACACCCATGAGCACCTTCGAAAAGATCCGCCTGGTGGCCCTGGACAGCGACGGCGTGCTGCTCAACGACACCTACAGCCCTGTCATCGAGCGCTTCGTGCGACGGCATGGAGGCGAGTACACGGCTGCCGTCGAGCGTGGTGTGTGGGGCTCGCCGCAGCTTGCGGCGGGCCAGAACATGGCCCTGGCCTGCCGGCTCCCGTGGTCGGCGAGGGAAACCATCGACGCGTTCTTCGAGGAGCGCGACGAATACCTCACGGCGCACCCGGTCGAGGTGATCGATGGCACCGCGGAGTTCCTCGCCGTCCTCAAGGAGACCGGCGTCCGGGTGGTCTGCTACGGCGGCCGCAACCGTGAGTACACCTTCGACAAGTACCTCGGCCACTTGGCCGGGTTCTTCGACTCCGAGATCCCCTACGTCGACGTGAACGACTTCCGGCCCGGCACCAAGGAAATCGCACGTATTTTCGGCTACGAGTTCGACGAGGTCCTCTTCGTCGACGACATCAACCGGGTGGCGGAGGTCACCAAGTGCCTGGGCTCCGGCTTCATCGGCGTACCCGCCTCCATGCCGCACAACTTTCAGCGCGCCGAGATGGAGACCACCGGCGTCCGCTACATGGTCGACGACATCCGACAGATCGACGCTGAGCTGCTCGCCAGGGTCGACGAGGACCTTGCCTCCGGGGCTCTCTGGCCCGGCCGGGACGCGCGACGTGCCGCCGAACTCACGAGGACGGCGGACGCGTGACCGCTCCTGCGACGCTGTCCACCACTCCGCTGGGAAGGTCCGGGCGGCCCGTCGGCGTGCAGGGGCTCGGCTGCATGGGGATGAGTGAGTTCTACGGCCCGAGCGACTCCGCGGAGTCGTGGGAAACCCTGGGCCGGGCGGTGGAACTCGGGGTCACCGTCTTCGACACCGCCGACAACTACGGCCACGGTCACAACGAGGAACTGGTCGGCCGGTTCCTGCGCGGACACCGCGACCAAGTGGTGATCTCCACCAAGTTCGGCCTCGTACGCAGGGCCGACGACCCCAGATACCGGGGGATCGACAACTCGCCCGGATATCTGCGTGCCGCTGTCGAAGGGAGTCTGCGACGTCTCGGGGTCGACACCATCGACCTCTACTTCGTCCACCGGCTCGACCCCGGCATACCGGTCGAAGAGACCGTCGGTGCCATGGCCGGGCTGGTGAGGGAAGGCAAGGTCCGCTGGCTGGGCCTGTGCGAGGTCACCGGCGAACATCTGCGGGCCGCCCACGAGATCCATCCGATCGCCGCAGTCCAGTCGGAGTGGTCGCTGTTCTCCCGCGACGTCGAAACGGCGACGGTTCCGACCGCGGCGGAGCTCGGTGTGGCGTTCATGCCGTACTCGCCTCTGGGCCGGGGTTTCCTCGCCCGCGCCTTCACCAGCGTCGACGAGTTGTCCGGCGACGACTGGCGCCGCACAATGCCGCGCTTCACCGGGAAGAACGGCCGACACAACACCGCGTTGCTGGCCCCGGTCAAGCGGATCGCGATGGAGCGGGGCGCGACACCGGGCCAGATCGCGCTGGCCTGGCTCCACCAGCGGGCATCCGTCCACCGCCTGACGGTCATACCCATCCCCGGCACCCGTCGACGGACCCGGCTGGAGGAGAACACCGCCGCTGCGGCCCTGGAGCTCACCGCGGAGGAACTCGCCGAGTTGGAACCGATCGCCGGCCAGGTGGCCGGCTCCCGCCACATCGGCCTGAAGTTTGACGCTGTCGCAGAAGGAGGGACACGCTGAGAGGTCGTGCTATCCCGGTGTCATATCCCGGAATCCGCCGTTTGCTCTGCGGGTCGGGTCGCGCCAGGAGATGGTGTTCTCGCCGGTGAGGCGGCGGGCCATGCGGTCGGTTCATGGCGATGTGGATCACGGCGACACGCGCCACGGCGCTCGACCCTGTACTTCGACGCCATCGGGACCGAGCCCCTGGCATACAGCGGCGTGAAGAACGAGCGGTCCTCGCGGGGGAACAGTCAGAAGCTCCAGCTGTAGAGGCCGCCACCCGTATTCGTCGCAGACGCTGCAAGGCGGGCAACGCCCTGCAAGACCGCAAGGAGATCATCGTCGGTCATATCGTCGCCGTCCTCAGAGGTCGTTTTCTCCCGTTGTTTCATCCCGGAATCTGCTGTTTGGTCTGCGGTTCCGGGTCGCGCCAGGAGATGGTGTTCTCGCTGGTGAGGCGGCGGGCCATGAGGTCGGTCATGGCGATGTGGATCATGGCTTCGGATCGGTGCGGGTGGGTTTCGTAGTCGCGGGCCAGTCGGCGGTGGAGCATGAGCCAGCCGTAGGTCCGCTCGACCACCCACCGCTTCGAGATCGGGACGAACCCCTTGGTGCCGGGCTTGCGTTGAGTGATTTCCATGTCGATGCCGAGGGTGGCTGCGTGCTCGACGAGGTGCTGGCGGTAGCCGCCGTCGACCCACGCTTTGCGGATGCTGGGATGTGCGGCGGCGACCTGGTCCAGGAGCTGGGTGCCGGCGATGGAGTCCTGCACGCTTGCCGCGGTGACCAGCACGGCGAGCACAAGGCCGATGGTGTCGGTGACGATGCTCCGTTTCCGTCCGACGATCTTCTTGCCGGCATCGATGCCCTGGCTGGTGGCGAGCACGCTGGTGGAGGTTTTCACGCTCTGCGCGTCGATCACGCAGGCCGACGGTTCGGCCTCCCGGCCTTCCTTCTGTCGTAAGAGTTGCCTGAGCAGGCCGTTGAGCTGGGCGAATACGCCTTCCTGCTGCCACCTGGCGAAGTAGCCGTAGACCGTGTTCCAGTGCGGGAAGTCGTGCGGGAGGTAGCGCCACTGGACGCCGGTGCGGTCCACATACAAGATCGCGTCCATGATGTCGCGCAGGTCGTGTTCCGGCGGCCGGCCGAAGTCCAGGGCCCTGCCGCGGCGCTCGAAGCGCCAGGCCGCCAGGACCGGCTCGACCAACTCCCAGCGGGCATCGGACAGATCACTTGGATAAGGACGTCGGCTTGGCATGCCTCCGGCGTACCGCCGCTCAACGAGTGCGCCCAGGCGCACAGCAATGACGACGGAAGCACGCAGCCTGGGAAGCCGGGCATCCTGGGATGAGACAGGAACAAGCAGCACTCCGCCCCAACAGCCACACCTCAGGACTCATCGACCCCAGCCACACCGGCTGCCTCCTTCGCATCGCATCCTCACCCATCGGGAATCCGTCTATAAACAGGCAAGACAGATGAAAACGACCTCTCAGACCGCGTTTGAGATCTGGTCGTAGGACAATCGATCGGTGACGCGCCCCTTGAATCGTGACTGCTCCCTTGAAGAGCTTGAACGCGACCGCTGGCCAGCCCCGTCAGCCGACGACACCCGTCTTGTCGCTACTGCACTCGCCTTGCGGCGTCGGCCGATCGGCGAGCTGACCGTCGAGGACATGCGCTTGTTGATCGGGCAGGACATCGGCCTGCCCCACCTCCTGCCACTGGCACTGGAGGTACTGCGGGACAACCCGATGGCAGAGGGGCACATGTACGAAGGCGATCTGCTGTCCGCGGTCCTCACCAGGAACCCATCAGTCTGGGCCGAGTGTTCCGAACTCAGCCGAGAACTTCGCGTGATCGTCTTGAAGCTGACCGGTTTGCCCCCTGACCTGCAGCAGAAGGTTGAACGCTTCCTGGCTCCATAGAGCACCGACGCAGGACGGTCCCCATCGAAGGGACGGCCGACAAATCTACGGAACGTCTCGCAGGAGCAAGCGCGGGCCCGGACGCGTCGCTGGTCGGCCACGGGTGAGTCTGCGGACCATAATGCCGATCATCGCCCAGCGGATCATGGTCTCCGACCGGGCCGGGCTGCTCTCGTAGTCACGCGCGAGACGGCGGTGAGCGGTGAGCCACGAGAAAGTGCGCTCAACCGCCCATCTCTTGGGCTGGACCTGGAATCCGCGCTGGTCCGGAGCTTTGCGCACGATCTCCAACTCACGGCCGAGGATCGTGCTTGACCACTCCACGAGGCGGCCGGCGAAGCCCTGGTCCGCCCAGATCTTCTGCACGCCCGGATGATCAAGGCGGGTCCACAGCAGTGAACGCTTCGCGCCATCGCGGTCCTGGATGTTCGCCGCGACCACGTGAACTGCCAGCAGCAGGCCCAGAGTGTCCGTGACGATGAACCGCTTGCGGCCCTTCACCTTCTTGCCCGCGTCGAAGCCCCGGCTGTCGGCAGGGACCGTATCGGCCGTGCGCACGGACTGCGAGTCGATCAGCCCGGCGCTCGGCTCCGCGTTACGGCCGTCAGCCTCACGGGCCCGGCCACGCAACGTGTCGTGGACCCGCTCGACGGTGCCGTCGTCATGCCACCAGGTGAAGTACCAGTACACAGTGGGCCAGGGCGGGAAGTCCTTCGGCAGCTGGCGCCAAGCGCACCCGGTCCGTACTACATAGAAGATCGCGTCCACGATCCGCCGACGTGGGTGCTTCTCCCGCCGTCCGCCCTTCGGCCCGACCCTCGCCGCCGGCAGTAATGGCTCGACCAGAGCCCACTGCTCATCCGTCAGATCCGACGGATACCCGTCCCCAGAGCCACTCACCCAAGGCCCAACGCCCCCTCCCGCCCCGGGACACGACAGATCTCAAACACGGTCTCAGACCGGAGCCGCGTCATCCAGCGGCCTGCGAGATCTTCGAGTTCGGCGGAACTCGCTTTGCCGAGCGCTCGGGTCAGCCGCTCCGGCAGAGCGAACACCTCGACGCCAGCGGAGCACCTCCGCGAGTACGGCCCCGCTTCGATTGACGGTGAAATTGTCGCGCTTGTCTGGGTGGCCGATTGCAAAGAGCGTCATCAACGGGACTGCCCGGCCACGCACCGCCGCCACGGCGTGGACGTGCAGGTAGTCACCGATCCTGGCGGCCGGCCTCTGTGGCATTCCAGGCCAGGCGCCCACTGCCGACCCGGCACCGGGCGTCGGCCCTCCGGGCGCACGGTGGCCCGATCCTGGGCAGCACGTGAGCAGGGCCGCGCCCGGCGACGGGCCGATGCGCCCGACGCCGGGCGAAGTGCGACGCCGCCGGGCGAAGTGCGACGCCGCCGGGAAGATCACACCGCTCCCGGCCGTGAACAGCCACCGCTCCTGCAGAAACACCGCGATCCCGGCCGGGAAAATATCTGTGACCCCGAGATGAGGATTTACCACGCCGCACGGGGAGCGTTTTTACCGCAACTGGCAGAGCGGAAATATCCTCCGTACACGACCTGCTACCTCATGCTACTGTTGATCTCAGTTGCAGTTGTGGTTCCCAAAAAACTTCAAGCTCCGTCGCCGGCATATCCCGGCCACCGGAAGCTTTCGTCATTGCCGGTTTTTCCCGGACGGGGCATCATCGCGGCGACCTGGTATCCGTGCATCACGGGTCCCGGCGTACTGCCCCAGAGGAGATATGACGTGGCATCAGGCATGGTGAAGTGGTTCAACGCAGCCAAGGGTTTCGGCTTCATCGAGCAGGAGGGCGGCGGCCCCGACGTCTTCGCCCACTTCTCGAACATCGCCGCCCGCGGCTACCGCGAGCTGCTCGAAGGCCAGAAGGTCACCTTCGACATCGCGGCGGGCCAGAAAGGCCCGACAGCTGAGAACATCGTTCTCGCCTGACGTCGGCGCACACTTCGCAGCTGGGGCCCGCATCCCTCGGGGTGCGGGCCCCAGCTGCGGACATTCCTGCCGTGGCGGCCCACCGCACGCGGCGATCCCTCACGGATGCGTGCTTCTTCGGAGCTGAACCGGCCGGCGTCCGGGATTCCATGACCACATGACGCCCCCGTTCCACCGCCTGCACCCCGCAGCGGGTCTCCACTGCACGCCATATTCACTTACACATTCCATTCCGGCCCGTTCTTGTGATTCCCCGCGCTGTTCTCCTGCTGCGGGAATTCCTTGATACGCGCCGTATCAAGGAAGGTTCTCCATGAACCCCACACGTACGAACGGCCGCTCCTCCCGCTCCCGCCGGACCGACGGACCCGCTTTCGCCCCCAGCACCGGTTCGAGGCAGGGCGGACGCTTCCGCTCGCCCACCTCGAGCCGCTCGGGCGGCCACGGCCGGCGGCCCGCAGCGGTCCAGGGAGAGTTCGCCCTACCGGAGACCATCACTCCCCCGCTGCCCGCAGTCGAGAGGTTCGCCGACCTCGACATGCCGGGGCCGCTGCTGGCCGCGCTGACCGCACAAGGTGTGAGCGTCCCGTTCCCGATCCAGGGCGCGACCCTGCCCAACACCCTCGCGGGGCGCGACGTCCTGGGCCGCGGGCGCACCGGCTCCGGCAAGACCCTCGCCTTCGGCCTGGCCCTGCTGGCCCGCACCGCCGGACAGCGCGCCGAGCCCGGCCGGCCGCTGGCCCTCGTCCTCGTGCCGACGCGTGAACTGGCCCAGCAGGTGACCGACGCGCTCACCCCTTACGCCCGCTCGGTGAAGCTGCGCATGGCCACCGTCGTCGGCGGAATGTCGATCGGCAGGCAGGCCAGTGCGCTGCGCGGTGGCGCCGAGGTCGTCGTCGCGACGCCGGGCCGGCTCAAGGACCTCATCGACCGCGGTGAATGCCGACTCAACCAGGTCGCGATCACGGTCCTGGACGAGGCCGACCAGATGGCCGACATGGGCTTCATGCCCCAGGTCACCGCGCTTTTGGACCAGGTCCGCCCCGAGGGCCAGCGGATGCTGTTCTCCGCCACCCTCGACCGCAACGTCGACCGCCTGGTCCGCAGCTACCTCACCGACCCGGTCGTCCACTCCGTCGACCCCTCCGCAGGCGCGGTCACCACGATGGAGCATCACGTGCTGCACGTCCACGCCGCCGACAAGCAGTGGGCGACGACGCAGATCGCGGCGCGCGAGGGCCGCGTGATCATGTTCCTGGACACCAAGCACGCCGTCGACCGGCTGACGCAGGACCTGCTGAACTGCGGTGTGCGGGCCGCCGCCCTGCACGGCGGCAAGTCACAGCCGCAGCGCACCCGAACCCTGACCCAATTCAAGACCGGGCACGTCACCGTGCTCGTGGCCACGAACGTCGCGGCCCGCGGCATCCACGTCGACCACCTCGACCTCGTCGTCAACGTCGACCCGCCGACCGACCACAAGGACTACCTCCACCGCGGCGGCCGTACCGCGCGCGCCGGCGAGTCCGGCAGCGTCGTCACCCTGGTCACTCCCCACCAGCGCCGCGACATGACCCGCCTCATGACCGCCGCCGGCATCGTGCCCCGGACCACGCAGGTCCACTCCGGCGAGGACGAACTCAGCCGGATCACCGGCGCCCAGGCCCCCTCCGGGATTCCGGTGACGATCACCGCGCCGGTGGCCGAGCGGCGTAAGCGCGGCACGGCCTCACGCGGTCGGCGCAGCCCCGCTGCGGCGGCCCGCCGCGTGGGCCTGCGGCAGTCCTCCCTCGACACGGCTGCCTAGGAAGTTCGTGATCCGCGCGTTCGGCCCCGGCCCGGCCCGGCTCACCGCGGTCCGGGCCGGCTCCGCCTGCACGGACACGTGCATCGTCGCCCGCTGAACCGCCTCGACCGCAACAGAACCCCCTCGTCGTTCCTTCTCCCTGTGAGGCATCATGCGCTGTGTCATCGCCCGCTTCCCGTTCGACCTCACCAAGAGCGGCGTCCTGGAATCGATGAAAGGCGTGAAGCCTGAGGAAGTCCTCGGCACGTCCGTGATCGTCGGCCGCCGCACCTACCCCGTCAAGCAGGTCGGGCAGGTGATCACACGCCAGGACCGCCGCGATTTTACTGCCGCCGAAGTCCTGCGGGCCATGACCCAGCTCGGCTTCACCTGCCGCGACGTCTCCCGGACCGCCGCGCCCGCACGCACTCTCGACCCGTACCAAGAGGCTTCCGCACTGCTCGGAGCCCCTGCGGCCGTCTGAGCGGCGCGCAGGCGCGAGCCGCCGCCCGAGCAGCGCTGAGGGTCCGACCGGAACACTCCGGCCGGACCCTCAGCGCGTGGCCGACGTGCGAAAGGCACCGCACCAACCCGGTGAATCCGACGTCGAAACATGGCGGAGTCCTTTTTTCCACCCCTACTACCGCTGCTGAGTGGCCCTGCAGAAGTCCATCCTTGACGATCCACAACTTCCGCTTCGCCGGCCGCGGGCCGCTGTCAGCCAGAAACTGACCTGCCTCGCAGCGGATCCCGTGATCTACTCCCGGTCATGCCGTTGTTGCTGCTGGACCTCGACAACACGCTTGTCGACCGGGACGCGGCCTTCCACGCCGCCGTCGCCGATTTCCTGGCCGTGCACGATTTGCCCAACTCCGACCTTCCGTGGGTGATGGCCATCGACGCAGGCGGCTACACCGCGCGTCGCGAGGTCGCCGCAGCCCTGACCGACCGATACGGCCACGTGGTGCCAACCGCCGCCGTCCGTGCCCTTCTCGACAGCGGCGCCGCCAACCGCGTTGTCCTGGCTCAGTCGGCCCGCGAGGCGCTGGGCAAAGCGCGGGCGCACGGCTGGACTTGCGTCATTGTCACCAACGGCCGCACCGTCCAGCAGGAGGCGAAGATCAGGAAAACCGGACTCGACCGACTGGTCCACAGCTGGGTCATCTCCGAAGCCGTCGGCCACAAGAAGCCAGAACCGGAGATTTTCCAAGCGGCAGCCGATGCCGTCGGTGTCCCCCTCCCAGGCGCATGGATCATCGGTGATTCACCCCACGCCGACATCGCGGGCGCCAGCACGCTCGGCCTTCGAAGCGTGTGGGTCACGGACGGACGTTCCTGGGCCCAGGACTCCTACCAACCCACGCATATCGCTGAGGACGTAGCCTCTGCGATCAGCCACGTTGTCAGAACGCCGTGATACGCACCGCCGTCCCCGCCCGCCGCAGTGATCAGGGGCCGCCGCGAGCAGTACCCCGTAGTACCGCAGTTCCCCCAGCAGTGAAGTCAGTAAACGGCATCTCGGTGAAGGCGTCGGCTGCGGACGCGCGCACCGGGAGGTTCGGCGGTGGGGTTCCAAGCCTCAGCAGATGCAGGACGGGCAACGGGGCCGGCTGCCGAGGAGCGGCGCTGTGACAGGCCGCGGAGCAGGTCGCATCACCAGCAGTGGGCAGAGAGCAGCACCAGCAATGAGGGAATGAACGGAGGATTCGCGCGCCATCAGGGTCGCCCGGGCGAAAGTCTTGAGCCCGCGTACCGCAGGACATCGACAGTGAGGCGGTCTCCGGTCGAGCAACCGCGATCCCAGCATCCCCGGCAGCAGTTCGGTCGGGTGTGCGGAGGCAGAAGGCCGGCGCAGGAGTAGGGCCGGTAGATGGTGCAGCCGTTCCTTCGGGCCCTGGGCCGTACGGCCCCAGGGCCCTCAATGCGTTCTGCCGAGAGGCCAGATGACAGCAGACGACTCGTACCGCCGCCTCGCCGAAGATGCCCGGTCACCGGCAGGCGGACGCCCTCTCGGCCGGGTCATCCGCCGCTGACCGGCCCACTACTCAGCGCAGGCTGAACGTCGACAAGCGCACCCCCTTGCTCAGCACCAAGTACACATCCGCACGACCCCTCGCTCCCGTCAGCGGAGCCGTCACCGTCTCGTACGTGTACGGGGACGACGTCCCGTCGAAGCGGACCGTTCCCACCAGTCGGCCCGTCGGTGAACCCAGCCGTACCTCCAGCGTTCCGGACGCGCCCGCCAGCTGGGCCGTCACCTCCGAAGCCCCTGACCGGAGCCGCGTGTCCGCGAACTTCAGCCACGCCCCGCCCGTCGTGGCCGACACCGCCGTCCCGCCGGCCTTGGACTCGTCGACCAGGCTGGTCGCGCTGTAGTCGTCGAAGTCTTCGGCTGACGTCACCGCCGACAGGTCCCGGGGCGGGATGGTCTCCCCCCGCACTTTCAGCGACGTCCGCGAGCGGATGTCCGTCGACGACGCGCCGACCATCACGTCGTACGTCCCCGATTCCACGACCCACTTCGAGCGCGTGACGTCCCAGTGCGCGAGGTCCGAATCCCGCAGCTTCAGACGGACCGTTTGCGTCTCGCCCGGCTTCAGCGACACCCGTTTGTACGCCTTCAGCTGCTTCAGCGGCTGCTTGTCGCGGGATTCCCGCTGGTGGACGTACAGCTGGACCACCTCGTCACCGGCCCGGCGGCCCGTGTTGGTGACCTTCACCTCATAACCGTCAAAGACCCGTTTCAGCCCGCCGTAGCGGAACGTCGTGTACGACAGTCCGTAACCGAAGGGGTAGAGCGGCTGCCCCTTGTAGTAGAGGTACGTCCGGTTCGACTTGATGATGTCGTAGTCCAGGATCGACGGCAGGTCCGCATCCGAGCGGTACCAGGTCTGTGTCAGGCGGCCCGCCGGGTTCGCGTCGCCGTACAGCAGGTCGGCCAGCGCGGTGCCGGTCTCCTGGCCCGCGTGCGTCGTCCACAGCAGGGCCGGGACCTCCTTCTGCAGCGCGCCCAGCGTGGTGGGGTAGCTGTTCTCGACCACGACCACCGTCTTCGGGTTGGCCTTGCGGACCGCCTTGACCAGCGCCTCCTGCGACGGGGACAGGCCCATGTCCGTGCGGTCGTGGGCCTCGCGCCCGTTGATCGCCGGCATCGAGCCGACCACCACGACGGCCGTGTCCTTGCCCTTGACCGCGGCGACCGCCTCGTCGACGCCGCTGCGGACCACGTCCTTCGAGTAGTGCGCGGCCTTGTCCTCGGCCACCAGGCCGAGCGTGCCGTCGGCGTCCACCGGGCCCAGGTACACCGGGTTCGACCACCAGGACTCGCCGGTCTCGTAGCCCGCGTACCGCAGCAGGTACGTCCCGTTGTCCTGCCGCTCCAGCTTGAACTGCTGCTGCACGAACCAGCCGTTCGGCTGCGTCTGGTCGTTGACGAAGTTCGACCAGTTGTAGCCGACGTACTTCCCGTTCGCGGCCGAGCGGAGGGCGACGACTCCCGAGCCCCAGTCGAACACGTCGAACTGCGCGCCGGATCCGTTCTCAGTCGTCTCCTTCAGCGGCGCACCCGCGTCCCCGGCCCCCGCCGTCACGTATTTACCGGTCGCCGTGTCCTTCAGCGTGATCCGGTCCACGCCCTCGCTGCTCGCTACGGACGTGCCGAGCTTGGCCTCGATGCCGTCCTTCGGCGTCACCGCGTACGGCAGACTGCCTGAGTACCAGTCGGTGTAGAGGGTGTCGGCGAGCGGGCCGACCACGGCCGCGCTCCCCGACTTCCTCAGCGGCAGCGCGCCGTCGTTCTTCAGCAGCACGGCCGCCTCGGTCGCCGCCTTGCGGGCCAGCGCTCGGTGCGCCGGGCTGTCGATGACGGACGCGTCGATGGAGCCGTACTTGCCGCCGCCGGGGTCGAACTCGCCGAGCCGCACCCGGATGCTCAGGACATGGCGTGCCGCGGTGTCGACGTCCGACTCCTTCAGCAAGCCCGACGACAGCGCCGACTTGAGCGCGGTCGTCGTCGGCCCGGAGTCCGTGTCGTTGTCGGTGAAGCTGTCGATGCCGGCCTTCAGCGCCGCCGCGTCCGCCTCGGTCTGGGTGCCGTAGTACTTCTGGCTGCCGACCAGGTTGCCGGGCGCGTAGGCGTCCGTGACGTTCAGCAGGTCCTGCGAGGTCCAGGTGCGCACGGTGTCGTTCAGGGCCGGGTTCACCGTGTTGGGGCGGCCGTTGACGAGGTTGTACGAGGACATGACGCCCGTCGTCGCGTCCGCCTCGATCGCGGGCTTGAACGCCTGCTCGTCGTACTCCTTCAACACGCGCGGGCGCAGTTGCGAGGATGTGGTGTCGCGGTGGATCTCGTTGTTGTTGGCGAGGAAGTGCTTGATGGTGGGTGCTGTCTTCAGGTGGTTCGGGTCGCCGCCCGTAAGGCCCGTGCCGTAGGCCGTGGCGATCGAGCCGGTGAGGTACGGGTCCTCGGAGTAGCCCTCCTCGTTGCGGCCCCAGCGCGGGTCCCGCAACGGATTCACCACCGGTGCCCACAGGTTGAGGCCCCAGCCGGCCGGGCGCTGCTGCTGGAAGCCGCGGGCCTCGTCGCCGACCGCCGAGCCGACCTGGCGGATCAGCGAAGGGTCCCAGGTGGCGGCGAGCCCGATCGCCTGGGGGAAAACCGTCGTCTTCCCGAGCCAGGCCACGCCGTGCAGGGCCTCGGTGCCGGTGCGGAAGGACTGGATGCCGAGGCGGGGGATAGCGGGTTCGTACTGGTGGAGGAGGGAGATCTTCTCGTCGAGAGTGAGGCGGGAGAGGAGGTCGTCCACGCGCTGGTCGACAGGGAGGTTCGGGTTGCGGAAGGGGTAGGCGGGGTCGTCGGCCTGGGCGGGGACGGTGGCGCCGAGTCCCGCGATCAGGGCGAGCGCCACGACCAGGGTGGTTCTGCGTCTTCCTCGCGTGTCATTCATGCCACGGCTCCTTCTCATCAGGGCCTTGCAACGTGATGAAACGGGTCGAACTGCCGGGTCTCGCGGCTTCGAGCCTTCCGGGCTTCAGGGTGCTGAGCGCGGTGCGGTGCTCGCGCGGAGCGTGAGGTGCGGGGCGAGGAGGGTGGCTTCCGGAACGGCCGACCCACCCAGCTTCTTCGTCAGCAGCTCCACCGCCCGCTCACCCACCTCGGCGGACGGGACGGCGACGGACGTGACCGGCACCCGGGCGTCGGCGGCCTGCTCCTCCGGGCAGATGGCGGTGACGGACATATCGCCGGGTACGCGCAGGCCGAGTGACTCGAAGGCGTCGATCAGCGGCTCGAGCACCGCCTCGTTGTGCACGACCACCCCGGTCAGCGCGGGCTGCTCGCGCAGCAGCCGCTCGGCGACCCCGCGCGCGGCGGCCGGCGCCGCCTCGCAGGGGTGCACCGACGACACCAGCCGGTGCCGGTCGGCCGCCGCGGTGAACCCCTGCACCACCCGCTGCGCGAACCCGGTCCCCCGCACGTACACCTCCGGCGGCGACCCGACCAGCGCGACCACCCGGTGCCCGAGTCCCACCAGGTGCTCCACGCACAGTTCGCCCGCCGCTATGAAGTCGAGGTCGATGCAGGTCAGCCCCTGCGCGGAGGCAGGGAACCCGATCAGCACGGACGGCCGGTTCAGGGCCCGCAGCAGCGGCAGCCGCGGATCGTGCAACTGAACGTCCATCACGATCAGCGCGTCCACCAACGCCGTGTCCGCTACGCGCCGCAGCCCGTCCTCGCCCTCCTCCTGGGTGAGCAGCAACACGTCGTGGTCGTGCCGGCGCGCGGCCGTGACGACGGCCACCGCGAACTGCATGACCACCGGGACGTTGATCCCGGAGCGCAGCGGCATCACCAGCGCCAGCACGTTGGACCGGCTGCTGGCCAGCGCGCGGGCGCCGGCGTGCGGGCGGTAGCCCAGCTCGCGGATGGCCTCCTCGATGCGCAGCCGGGTCTCCTCGGAGATGGGACGCTTGCCGCTGAGGGCGTAGGAAACGGTGCTGGGGGAGACCCCCGCGTGCCGGGCCACGTCCGTGATCTTCACCATGTCAGTCCAGCTCCTGTGGGGGGCGAGGAACCATCACTCCGAGTCCACCTCCAGCGAGAGGAACCCGGTGCCCGCCGCCGCGCGGGCGGTCCGCTCCCCGCTCGCAAGGCTCCAAGGCGCCCGGGGATCACTGCAGGAGGCCCGCAGTGTCTTCCCCTCGCGTACGACCGTGAAGGTCACGTCCCCGACCGGCACCGTCACCTGCGCGCCCTGCTCCAGCCCGAACGCGCGCAGGGTGACCCCGTCGGCGTACGGATAGTCGGGGCGGTCGTCCACCGCGCCGACCGGGATCACCGCACCCGGCCTGACCAGCAGCGGAACACTGGAGAACCCGTGCCGCTCGCGCGCCCAGCGCGGTCCGGTCACCGTCCTCCCGGTCAGGTAGTCGGTCCACGTGCCCTCGGGTACGTAGTAGGAGACGTCCCCCTCGTCGCTGAAGACCGGCGCGACGAGCAGGTCCGGGCCGAGCATGTACTGCCGCTCCAGGTGCGCACAGCCGGGGTCGTCCGGGAACTCCAGCACCATCGCCCGCATCACCGGCACGCCCTCTTGGGCGGTGCGCGCGGCCTCGTACAGATACGGCATCAGGCGCAGTTTGAGCCGGGTGAAGTGCCGCAGCACGTCCACGGACTCCTCGTCGAACAGCCACGGCACCCGGTAGGAGGAGCTGCCGTGCAGCCGGCTGTGCGAGGACAGCAGCCCGAAGGCCAGCCATCGCTTGAACAGCGCCGGCGTCGGCGTGCCCTCGAAGCCGCCGATGTCATGGCTCCAGAACCCGAAGCCCGACAGACCGAGGCTGAGCCCGCCGCGCAACGACTCGGCCATCGACTCGTACGTGGCCTCGCAGTCGCCGCCCCAGTGCACGGGGAACTTCTGGCTGCCCGCGGTCGCCGAGCGGGCGAAGACCACGGCCTCCTGCTCACCGCGGTGCTTGCGCAGCACCTCGAAGACGGTGCGGTTGTACAGGTACGTGTAGTAGTTGTGCATCCGCTCCGGGTCCGAGCCGTCCGCGTAGGCCACGTCGACCGGGATGCGCTCCCCGAAGTCGGTCTTGAAGCAGTCGACGCCCTGGGTGAGCAGCGCCTCCAGTTCGGCGGCGTACCAGGCACGGGCGCCCGGGCTGGTGAAGTCGACCAGGGCCATGCCCGGCTGCCACAGGTCCCACTGCCACACACTGCCGTCCGGCCTCTTCAGCAGATGGCCAAGGGCCTTGCCCTCGGCGAACAACGGCGAGCGCTGCGCGATGTAGGGGTTGATCCACACGCTTACCCGCAGCCCGCGCTCCTTCAGGCGGGACAGCATGCCCTCCGGGTCGGGGAAGACCCGCGGGTCCCACTGGAAGTCGCACCAGTTGAACTCGCGCATCCAGAAGCAGTCGAAGTGGAAGACCGACAGGGGCAGTTCGCGTTCCTTCATGCCGTCGATGAAGGAGGTGACGGTGGCCTCGTCGTAGGAGGTGGTGAAGGAGGTCGACAGCCATAGGCCGAACGACCAGGCGGGCGGCAGGGCCGGGCGGCCGGTGAGGGCGGTGTACTTGCGCAGGATGTCCTTCGGGGTGGGCCCGTAGATGACGTAGTACGTCAACTGCTGGCTTTCCACGCTGAACTGGACCCGCGACACCGCCTCCGAGCCGACCTCGAAGGACACCTTGCCCGGGTGGTCGACGAAGACGCCGTAGCCCGCGTCCGTCAGGAAGAACGGGACGTTTTTGTAGGCCTGTTCGGTGGCGGTGCCACCGTCCGCGTTCCAGATGTCGACGACCTGGCCGTTCTTCACCAGCGGCCCGAAGCGTTCACCGAGGCCGTACACCGACGTGCCGACCCCGAGGCCCAGCTGCTCGCGCAGGTAGTGGCCGCCGGTGGCGTCTCGCATGATGCCCATGTTCTTGGGGCCGCTGGTGGTGAGGGTGCGGCCGTGGGCGATGAAGTCGACGTGCCAGGGGCCGGTGCGTGTGACCCGGACGGAGAGGACGCCCGCGGTGAGAGTGGCCGTCTCCTCGTCGTACTCGGCGTGCGGGGTGAAGGCGTCGTCCCGCTGGATGTCGAACCTTGGCCCCCGGGGCTGTTCGCCCTCGAAGTGCGTGAAGGTGAGGCCGATGACGTCCGGCATGGGAGCGTGCGCGCTGATCGTCACGACCGGTCCCTTCAGCAGGTCGCCGCGGTGGCGGATGGGCTGGGTCGGGGCGTGGATCTCAAGGGCTCCCGGGGGCGTGGTCACGTCCAGGACCTGCACCGGATGGGCTGCGGTGACGCCTTCGCGCAGCAGCCAGTAGCCGTCGGTGAACTTCAAGCGTGCCCCCTACTTGACGGCGCCCACGGCGATGCCGCGGGTGAGAGTGCGCTGGAAGACGAGGAAGAAGACGATGGCGGGCAGGACGCCCAGCAGGGCTGCCGCGTTGGTCATCGTGGCGTCCATCAGGCGCTGGCCCTGCAGGACGCCGAGCGCCACCGACACCGTCTGGTTGTCGTTGGAGATCAGCATGACCAGGGGCAGCAGGAACTCGTTCCACGTCCAGATGAAGAAGAAGACGAGCAGCACCCCGATCGTGGGCCGGCTGACCGGGACCACGATCCGCCACAGCACCTGCCACTTGTTCGCCCCGTCGATCCGGGCGGCCTCGATGATCTCGCGCGGGAACTGCCCGAGGACCGAGGAGAGCAGATAGGTGCCGAAGGCTGCCTGGATCACCGTGAAGACGATGATCACGCTCAGCCGGGTGTCGTAGAGGCCGGCCTGCTTGCTGAGGTAGTACAGCGGGTAGACCAGCGCCTCCTGCGGCAGCACGTTGGCGAGCACGAAGAAGGCCAGCACCCAGGTGCGTCCCTTGATGCGGCCGATGCCGATCGCGTACGCGTTCAGCACGGACAGGACCGCTGCCAGGACGGCCACCGAGCCGCTGATGAGAACGGAGTTGAGGAGCTTCTGGCCGTAGTCGACGCGCTGCCAGAAGTCCTTCAGACCGTCCAGGTACAGGCCATTCGGCAGGCTCAACGGCCCGTGCTGGGAGTATTCGGCGGGCGACTTCACGGCGTTGACGGCGACGATCAGGAACGGCAGCACCATGAACAGGGCCGCGATGGACAGGGCGACGAGGACCGGGGAGCGGCCGAGGGCCGTGCGGCGCCGGGTGCGGATCTCGGTGCGTACGGCGGTCATGCGCGGGCTCCTTCCTCGGCGTCCTCGGCGCGGGTCTGGAGCTTCAGGCCCACCATCGCGAGGAGCAGGATGATCACGGTGAGGACGGTGGAGATCGCGGCACCGTACCCGGCCTGCGTCTTCTCGAAGAAGGTGGTGAAGGAGAAGTAGGACGGGACGTCGGTCGCCCCGCCGGGGCCGCCCTTCGTCAGCACGTACACCGCCCCGAACACCTTCAGCGCCGCGACCGTGCACCAGGTCAGCACCACATAGATCTCCGGCCTGATCTGCGGCAGCGTGATGTGCCGGAAGCGGCGCCACCAGCCGGCGCCGTCCAGTTCGGCCGCCTCGTACAACTGCGGGTCGACGCGCTGGAGTCCCGCCATGAAGACGACCAGCGGGAAACCGAGCTGCACCCACACCATCACCCCCATCACGCTGTAGAGGGCGACGTCCGGGTCGCCGAGCCAGTCCTGCTGCCAGGAGCCGAGACCGACCGCCTTCAGCAGCGCGTTCAGCGAGCCGTCGTCGGGGGCGAGGATCCAGCTCCAGACGATGCCCGCCACCGCGATCGGCAGCACCTGCGGCAGGTAGAAGCAGGCGCGGAGCACGGCGGCGACCTTGCTGCCGAAGTGCTTGCCGATGTAGTCGAACAGCGCGGCGGCGAGGACGAGTCCGATCATCGTCGGCACGGCCGCCATGGCGACGACCATGAACAGACTGTGCCGGAACGACGCCCAGAACTCGCTGTCGTCCAGCAGTCGGCGATAGTTGTCGAGCCCGGTCCACTTCGGCGAGCCGATGCCGCTCCACTCGGTGAAGCTGACGCCCGTGTTCATCAGGAACGGGACGATGATCACGGCGAGGAACGCCAGCACGCCGGGGAGCAGGAAGAGCGCGTACGAGTTCTGGGAGCGGGGGCGGCGAGGACCGGGGTGCGGACGCTTGCCGACGGCCCGCGCGCCCCGTTCGACGGTGATCGTCACTGCTTCGGCGCGCCCTGGTCGTACGCCTTCTGCAGCGCGCTGAGGTAGGCGTCGGGCTGCTCGCTGCCCGTGATCAGCTTCTGCGTCTCGGAGACGAGGGTGTCGTAGAAGCCGGGGACGGGCCAGTCGGGGTAGAAGGCGAGGCCGTCACGCTGGGAGAGCGTGTTGAAGTCGGCGATGAGGGTCTTGGACCGCGGGTCGGTGATGGCGTTCGGGTCGGCCGCGACCGGGACGCCGCCCTTGTTGCCCAGAAGGTTCTGGATCTTCGGCGACATGGTGATGTCGATGAAGTCGTAGGCGAGGTCCTTGTTCTTGGCGCCCTTGGGCACGACCCAGAGGTTGCCGCCGGAGCCGAGGGTGAGGTTGGAGCCGGGCCAGAGCATGGTGCCCCAGTCGAACTTGTTCTCCGTCTTGAAACGCCCGTACCACCAGCTCCCGCTGAACAGGATCGGATTCTTGCCCTGGGTGAAGGCGACGCCCGCGTCCTCGGCCTTGGCGCCGCTGGACGTCTTGCTGATGTAGCCCTTCTTCACCCAGTCGGCGAAGGTGGTCGCGCCGTACGTCCAGGCCGCGTCGTGGAAGTCGGTCTTGCCCTTGTACAGCTCGTACTTGTCGACCCAGGAGCGGTCGGCCTTCGACAGCGCGAGCTGGTAGAGGTACTGCTGGGCCATGTACTCGGCACCGGAGTTGGCGAGCGGGGTGATGCCCTTGGCCACGAACTTGTCCATCGCGGCGGTCAGGTCGTCGAACGTCTTCGGCTCGGCTATCCCGTACTTGTTGAACAGGTCCTTGTTGTAGAAGACCATGGTGTATTCGGCATAGTTGGGCACTCCGTACCACTTGCCGGAGCTCATGACGCCGTTGGCGTCGTACTGGCTCGTGGTCTTCACACCCGCGCTGAGCTTCTTGTCCCAGCCGCGCTTGGCGACCTCATCGGTCAGATCGGTGAGAAGTCCCTGCTTGGACAGCAGGCCCGCCGTCGCGTTGCCCTTGTTGTACTCCATGATGTCGGGTGCGTCGGAGGAGTTGAGCACCATGGGCGCGGTCTTCTGGATCTGTTCGAAGCCCTTCTCCTCGAACTTCACCTTCACGCCCGGGTGCTTGGCCTCGAACTCCTTGATGGCCGCGTTCCAGGCGGCGCCCATCGCGCTGTCAGGTCCCTCGTAGTGCCACAGCTTCAGCGTCTTGCCGTCGGAGGATCCGCTGTCCGAGCCACCGCAGGAGGCCAGAAGCAGGGATCCGGAAAGGACCACCGCGGCCGTCGCCACCACACGCCGTCGTGCTGTCAACATCCAGTGCCTCCGGGGAGTCGGATGGGTATCGGAGCCATCACGCACGAATCATCGAATCGTTTCGATGCGTGATGTCGAAGCGCTTCGACGGGGGAAGGTATGTGGACGGTGTGAGCGCGTCAATGGGGGGCGCACGAATCGGTCCGGATTCCTTCGACCGCCCTGTGTCCGAGGGTGATCGCCATGGCGAGTCCCGAGGCGGTCGTGGGGAGGGCGAAACCGCCGGTCGGAGGCAAGTGCTCCACCGCCCAGCCACCGGTGGCGGAATCCGCAGGCCATGCCCCGAGCAGAGCCGTCACGGCGAGGGTCACGCCCTCGTTCGAGCGGCTCTGGCTCGATCAGCCCTGACTGGCGGGCGTGGATGATGTCCGCGCAGCTTGCGGGCCGCGCCGGGCTGCACCACGGCACGCGGCCTTCGCCGTCCGTGACCACCATGGACTGACGGCGTTCTGCTGGTTCTTGGCGCAGATGAACTTGTCGCGAACCTTGCCTCCGGCGGCGGGACACGTCCTTGCCTCCGGCGGCGGGACACGGCCGGGCCTACGTCACTCGGACGGCGAACGCGGACGGGCCTCCCCCGGCGGACCCACCCCCGCCGGTCGTGGCCGCAGGGCGGCGGCCGTCAGAGTGACGAACAGGGCGAGGACCACGGGAATGATCAGGGCCCATGCCAGGCCGGTCAGCTCCGCTACGGCACCGATGAGCAGCGGCCCGGTCAGGAAGCCCAGGTAGCCGATGCTGGCCACGCGGGCGAGCGCGCGGCCGGCGTGCGTCGGGTCGCGGCTGCCGGCGGCGGAGAACACCTGCGGCGCGATGCAGGACAGACCGGCACCGAGACAGCCGAAGCCGACGATGCCTGCCAGCGGATGGCCGACGAGCAGCGCGGCGCCCAGGCCGACCGCCGCGACGGCACCGCAACCACGGACCAGGGCTACCGGGCCGACCCGCGCAGTCAAACGGTCCCCGACGAGGCGGCCGGCCACCATCATGATCGAGAACGCGGCGTACGCCGCGGCCGCGAACCCGGCTCCACTACCCAGCGTGTCGCGCAGATAGACGCTGCTCCAGTCGGCCGCCGCGCCCTCTCCGACCAGGCAGCAGAAGACCAGGATCCCGAGGAACGGTACTCCGGCCGAAGTGGCGGCGCTCCGCTGTGGACGGTCGTCTCCGGTCTCGGAGCGGTCCCGGGTCACCGATGAGACGTCGGCGGCGGGCAACGCCCAGCGTGCCGTCCACAGGGCGGCCGCGCCGACGGCGGCGCCGACGGTGAGAAATGTGGTGGATGCGGCGAAACCGGCATGGGCGGACAGGCCACCGGCCGCCGCCCCGACGAAGCCGCCGATGCTGTAGATCGCGTGGAAGGACGACATGAGCGGCCTGTCGGCGGCGCGTTCCACATCGACGGCATTGGCGTTCATGGCGATGTTGAGGGTGCCGTGAACGGCGCCGAACGCGTAGAGGGCGACGGCGAGGGTCACTACGTCGCCCGCCATGGCGGGCAGGATCAGGAACAGTCCCTCGACGAAGACCATCGGGACCAGCACCGTACGGCTGCCGTGCCGGTCGAGGAGACGGCCGACGACCTGCATGCCGGTGATCGCGCCGGCTGCGAAGGCGAGCAGCCCGACAGCCAACTGTCCGTCCCCGAGGTCGAGCCGCTGCTTGATCGCGGGGATGCGGGAGGTCCAGGCGCCCAACGCCGTCCCGAAAGCCAGGAAGGCCAGCGACGTCGCGACGCGGGCTCGATGCAGGACGGTCCGATGGTCACGGATCCGGGTCATGAGACCTCCAGTTGCGCCGTCGGCCGCGGCCACGGAGCGGGATATCAGGGCCACCACCGCGATGTCTCCATCACAGGGGCATGGTCACGGTGCCGTAGCCGCAATGTCGGCGTTGCAGTGTCGGCGTTGCAGTGTCGGCGTCGCCCGAGTCGATCAGGCGTTGTCGAGGCGGTGCCGCAGCTCGTCGTCCCGCTCCAGGTCCAGCGCGCCGAGGCACCCGTCGAGTTGGCTCACCGAGCTGACGCCGAGCGCCAGTAGCACCGGCGGTTTGCCGCGCAGTGGCCAGGCGAGTACCACCTGGTTCCGCGTCGCACCCAGTTCCTTCGCAACGTCGGCCAGTGATGTGCGGGTTCGCACCGTACTCGACTCCCGGGCGCGGTCGCAGGTAGATGTGGCGCTGCTGGACGCAGCCGAAGCCCGGCAGGCCTCCAGCCGTGGCGATCTCACGGGCGCGGGCCACGCGCCAGGCCGCGTGATAACAGACGATCTCGGCAGGACCCGCATGCAGCACCCCGCCCTCGCCGCTTCGATAGCCTCGGCCCATGGTCTTCGACCTCCAGCCTTGCCTGAGCGGCGCGCTCGTGAACGTCAGGCCGCTGAGTGAGGAGGACTGCGATGACCTGTACGCAGTCGCCTCCGATCCGCTCGTCTGGGAGCAGCATCCAGCCCCTGACCGCCACCTCAGGGAGGAGTTCACTCGCTTCTTCCGTGATGCGCTGGCCTCCGGGGGCGCTCTCGCGGTGATCGACAGGAAGAGCGGTCAGCTGATCGGCTCCTCCCGTCGGGTCACCGTCTCCGTGCTGGCCACCGCCTACCGGCCTCGGTGACCACGAGCGGGCGCATGCGCCTGCTGACCGATGAGCAGTCGGCACGCTATCCATCATGTGGGAGAAGCTGCTTGATCCACTGTGAGACAACAAACCGTGACCGCTCTTCGGAGGAGCTTGAGCGCGACTGTTTGGCCCACCCCGCAGGCTGATGCAAGTCGCCTTGTCTGCGAGAGCGCATGACTTGCGGCGTCAGCCGATCGGCGAGCCGACCGTTGAGGACCGTGCGTCTACTGATCGGGCAGACCTGCTGCGCATACAAGTCCGGAGCAGTTCGGGGATGACGGCGCAGATACCGATCTCTACGAGCATCATGGCTGTCCTTGACTTCCTCCCCCGCCTAAAGGCGGGGGATTCCAGCGGTCGCCCGCTGGGGTTCCTGCTTCACCGACGACCGCCCCGTCCGGGAGGACTCCCGTTGAGGTCTTACACCGTCTCCACAGGCAGACGCCGCCAGCCCGGCGGCCAGGATGTTGCGTGCCGCGTTCACGTCGCGGTCATGCACGACGCCGCAGTCCTCGCACGTCCACTCGCGGACGTTCAGCGGCGTCTTCGCCGCGACCGTACCGCAGGCCCCGCACAGCTTCGAGCTGGGGAACCACCGGTCGATCACGACGAGTTCGCGCCCGTACCAGGCGCACTTGTACTCCAGCATGGAGCGCAGGTCCGTCCAGGCCCGCGTCCGAGACGGCGCGCGCGAGCCTGCCGTTCTTCAGCAGCCCGCTTGACCTGCTGCGTCACGCCTCACACCGTATCAACTACCCTGCGGGCGACGGGCTGTCGGTCGGTGGTCAGTGGACGCCGGTCCGCTCTGGCTGCGAACCGGCTTTCCCTGCCGTGCTCCGCAGGAGCTTCGTTTCCTCCCTGCCTGAAGGCAGGGGTATCCACGAAGGAGAGACCCGATGAATGAGATCTCCGAGCTGGTCAGTCATCTGGGGCTGGAGCCGCACGTCGAAGGCGGGTGGTTTCGGCAGACCTGGCGGACCGGCCCAACAGCGGTTCCGGACGGGTACACGGGGCCCCGCCCCTTCGCGACCGGCATCTACTTCCTCCTGCACCCCGGTGAGGTGTCCCGTTGGCACCGGGTGCGTTCGGACGAACTGTGGCTGTGGCACCGGGGCGGCCCGCTGACACTTCGGCTCGGCGGAAACGGAGCCGCTCCGCAGGAGGCTGCCATCGCTTCCATGGGGCCGGACATCGAGAGCGGGCAGCAGCCGCAGTTCCTCGTGCCCGCCGGGGTCTGGCAGACCGCACAACCAGCGGGTGACCAGCCGGTCCTGGTGTCCTGCATTGTCGCTCCCGGCTTCGAGTACGAGGACTTCGAGATGCTGTGACGCCGCACGAGCCCGGATTGCCGAGAGCTGGTCTTGCGGGGTGTGCGTCCAACGGGCGTCTCGACCGGGTGATCGCAGCTGGCCGAAGACACGAGAACAGGCCTTGGCAACTCGGGTTGCGAAGCCGGGCTCCTCGAGCCGACGCACCCTCGTTGCCCTTGAGCACCTGACGCTCAAATCGGACCAGAACCCGCTCTCGCCTGCACAGCCGCACGGACGCCAGCCCATCCGCGCTGTTTCGCTTCGGTCGCCGATGAGTTTCGGTCTGCCGGATGGTCCAAGTCGGCACACCTGACAAAGGGAGAAACCGATGACTCACATCGCCCGTCGCATGTTCGAGCTCCTTGAGCCGATCTGCCTGGTCACCTACTTCGCCGACGAGTGCAACCAGGAACTGACCGCACTCGGCCACCGCACCTACTGGGACGGCTATTTCGCCAGCCGCGCCGCACCACTGGGACGGGTACCGGCCCAAGTCGTGCACGCGGCCTTCTACAACTTCGCCGACGGGGAAGCCGCCCGGCACATCCCCAGCGCCTGGGCGACGATCCCGCCCGAGGCCTCCGTCGCCGCGCGGGAGCGGGGCAGCACGGCCTCCCTACGGCGCATTCTCGGCGACGAGCTGGCCGACTCCCCGGGCCTGGTGCGTGCCGCAGACCTGACCACCAAGGCCGCTACGAGCGCCCCCACCGAAGGCCGGGTGATGTACGCCGGCATGCGCACCCTCGAGGTACCCAGCGACCCCGTCGCCCGACTGTGGCATTCCGCGACCATGCTGCGCGAGCACCGCGGCGACGGGCACATCGCCGCCCTCGTCGGCGCGCGTATCGGCGGCACGGAGGCCCACGTGCTCTCTGCTCTGGAACAGGGCATCCACCCCCCAGAGTCTTTCGGACGCATCCATCACCTGCCGAAAGAGCGCCTGGCCGCGGTCATGGACGGCATGCGCGAACGCGGACTCATCGACACCGACGGCCACTTCACCGACGCCGGCCGCGCGGCCAAACAGCGCATCGAAACGTCCACCGACGAACTCGCCGCCCCGCCCTACGACGCCCTGTCCCCCGCCGAACTCGACGAACTGATCACCGAGCTCGAACCCATCACCGCGACCCTGGTGGCCACAGGCTCGCAGTGACACGCAGTGACGAACCTCCCCGCACCTCTCCGGCCGGGCGTCGTCTGCGCTGAAAGGCGTTCCGCGGGTCCGAAGGGGGGCCCTGCCGGCTCTCAGGTCCTTCCTGATGGGATGTCCGCGCCCCCCGTCCGCCAGCAGCGGCACGGTCCTCGCCCACCGGGCGTCAGTCAACCTACACACATGGACCAGCGATCGGACGATCGATCTGAGGGCAACGGCTGGGCCGCCTCTCTCGGATCGCCTCCCTAGGCATCCCCGAACCACGGGCGGCCCTGGGCCCAGTGGGTCGCCCAGCCCGTGAAGCCGGGAATGCCGGGCATCAGGGCGTCGGGTGACTGGGGGCCGAAGGGTATCGCGCCCTCACCGGCGATCTGCCAGACGTGACCGCGCTGCGGACCGGTGACGATCAGGTGCCAGTACATGCCGCAGCCGTCGGTGCCCAGCAGCAGTGAGCCGTGGTCGAACACGGCGTCCGTCCGGGCCTCGAACTCCTGCTCCGACAGTGCCTCTTCGTCGTCCTCCCACAGCCATGCCGCCGTGAGCGGAAAGGGCTCGGCGAGCCGGCGCTCGGCGCGATCCGAGCCCCAGTCCGGGGGTGTTTGCGCGAGGGGCAGCAGACCGTAATAGGGCGGTCCGGCGCGCAGCCCGTCGCAGATCTCCGCCACGAACGTGCGGTACGGCTCCGGCAGCACGATGCCGTGCTCCGCCTCGAAGGATTGCACCGCCTCCCAACCGGCCGGCGGCGCGGCCTCGGGACGGGACGCGAAGATCTCGCCGAGGGCGGCCAACTCGCCCGGGTCGCATGTTTCCGTGTTCATGCCGATCATCATGCAAGATCCGAATCAAAGAGTTCTGTGGTGGGATCGCAATGGGTATGTCAGCGGCCCGACCACGCCATACGTCCGCGGTGACCTGGGCCGGCTCCAGTGCGCTGTAGAAGCCGGTGCGGCGCGACACCTACCGCTGCACTTCGCGCAGCACGGGGGGCTTCGTCGCGCAAGTGTCAGGCTTCGCGCTCGTATTGGTGGTGACGTCCGGTCACAGAGACGGGGAGGCGGTCAGCGCGCCGACGAGCTGGGCGAATTCGGTACGTTGCCGGTGCGTCAGTGTGACGTAGAGCGACGCATGCAGCTCGTCGGTGAGGCGCTCGGCATGCCTCCATCGGGGATCAGGGGTACGGCGACGGGACGGGGCTTCGGCCAGCCGTGGTGCGCCGCCTCTTCGACACCCAGGTTGATGATCATCGCCTCTCTGGCACTCAGTCCGCTCTGGCACACCGCCGCCAGATGGCAGGCACCACGGGGTTCCCACAGCACGTGTACGCGCTGCATGGCCGCTCCGACCGGGTCGCCGGCGGGGCAGGGCTGCGCACGCCAGCCCGCGGACAGGGGCAGCGCGTCGGCGTCGGCAGGAGTGGATCTGCTGCGCCCCGACGGGCGAACGGTGGCCCTGACGGAGTCGGGCCGGATGCTTCTCCGGCACGCCGACCGGATCCTCGACGCCGTGCAGGAAGCCGAGAGCGCCGTCGCGGCGGTCAAGGGCATGGTCGGCACCACCGCCACCCTCGCCGCGTTGCCGTCGACCGTCGCCCGGATCGTGGCCCCCGCACGGACCGGGCTGGGGTCGGACCACCCCCAGCTCGCCCTGACCTGTCTCGTCACCGACCAGGCGCACCTGAGGGAACTCACGCTCGGCACGGTTGATGTGGTGCTGGGACAGCGCTATCACCACCTACCCGATGCCCCACCCCGCCGTATCGAGCTGTGCGCGCTTCTCGAGGATCCGCTGCTCGTCGTCACCGCTGCCGACCGAACCGACGGGCGGCCCGTCACCCTTCGGGAACTGGCAACGCACAGCCTCGCGGTGCCGCCGCCGACCACAGTGCGCGGACAGGCCGTCCTGCAAGCCTGCCACCAAGCCGGCTTCACCCCCACGGCGCGCCACGTCACCGCCGACATCGCCGCTACCGCGGGCAGGAAGAGGACCACACCGACGTCGACTGCGTGACAAATGTCAGTGAAAGCGATGAGGAACGGCAGTAGTTCGCCCGCAGCGCGGTTCATAGCCTTTCCGTAGGTGTGAACCTGCCTGGGCACCGCGCGTAACGACCTGCGAAGGAGATCGCCATGCCGCGTCCGACCTCATCCTCCTCACCGAGCAGCACCGGCAGGACCAGCGGAATGAGCAGGAGACGCATGGTGATCACGGGCACCACGCTCGCCGCGGGACTTGCTCCGACCACCGCCCGTGGAACCCCCGCCGGCGCCGCGTCGTCCGGCCGAGCCCCGATTGCTTTTCAGAAGGCCGTACGGCTCGTCCTTCCGCCGCCGGGCGGGCCTCATGCCCTGGGCACCGCGGCGCTGCATCTCAGCGATCGCAGCCGCCGGGACCCCTGGGTCGCCACCCTGCCGGCGCGGGAGCTGATGGTTCAACTCTGGTACCCCGCACGTGCGTCCACCGGCCAGCCCAGGGCGCCGTGGATGACAGGACAGGCTGCCGAGGTCTTCCAGCAGACGGGGTATCTCCTCCCCGAGTACGCCACACTGCCGGACACGCACGCCCGTATCGGCGCGGTACCCGACACTCGCGGGGGCCGACTCCCGGTGATCCTCTACTCCCATGGACACGGCCAGCACCGCGGCTCCAGCACGGCGCTGGTCGAGGAACTGGTCAGCCACGGTTACATCGTGGTCACCATCGACCACACTTATGACGCCGGGCAGGTCGAGTTCCCCGGTGGCCGGGTAGAGAGGTACGCGATGCCTCCTTTCACGGCGGAGGACGACGACCCGGTGATCCTCAAGGCGGTTGACGTGCGGGTGGCCGACACCCGTTTCGTACTGGAGGAGCTGTGGCGACGTGTTCGGGGCCGCCGCGACCCGCTCCCGCACGGACTCGGCGACATCCTCGACCTGTCCACAACCGCCATGTTCGGCCACTCCCTGGGTGGTGCGACCGCGGCGTCGGCGATGGCGGCAGGGGTACCGATCGTGGCTGGCGCGAATCTCGACGGCAGCCTCTTCGGTCCGGTGGTGGCCAAGGGGCTGCGCAAGCCGTTCCTCCTGATGAGCGAGGACGCGGACAACAAAGCGAGCTGGCCCGAGATCTGGCCCCGGCTGCGAGGCTGGCGCCGCCGTCTCCGGCTGACCGGTACCCGGCACTTCTCGTACACCGACTACGAGACGTTCATGCCGCAGGTCGCCGCACGACTCGGCGCGACCGACGAACAGCTGGCCGAGTTCATAGGCCCGCTCGACGCGACACGCGCCGTCGACGTCCAGCGGCGCTTCCTGCTCGCCTACTTCGACCTTCACCTGCGCGGGCATCGCGCCCCGATCCTCGAAGGACCGTCACCCCGGTATCCGGAGGTGCGCTTCATCGGCGGTGCCGGATGATCAGGCACGGGATGTGTCGGTTCCGGGCCGAAGACGGGAGAAGCCTGGCGGGAACGGCGGCGTCTCATTTCGCCCGTTGACGGTCACGATGCACTTGGTTACCGTGCGCAACGAATCCTCCACCCGCCGACCGGCGTTCGGCATCGCGGACCCGGACGGCGACTCAGCGAAGGAGACACCAGGGATGACCGCGCTGCGCACGGCCCACGGAACCCGGCGGACGCACCACGGGCGGACGGCGGTGTTCGCCGGTCTGACCGCCCTCCTGGCGGCGCTCCTGAGCGGTGTGGGCACCGCGGGCGCCGCGCGTGCGACGCCCGTCGACACCCGCACGCCGCAGGGACCGGCCGACCAGGACGGCGGGCGGGCGGCCCGCGCGAAGGGCGTGCTGGCGCAGGTGCACACCGCGGGACGGGTCAAGGACGCGGGGAGCACGGTGCAGTACAGCTGGCCCGGCGTGTACTTCGAGGGCCGTTTCCGGGGCACCGGCGTGGGCGTCGTGCTCGACGACTCGGCTGCCGACTACGACGTCCAGGTCGACGGCGCCACGGTCGCCACGCTCGTCACGCCCGGCCGGACCACGTACTGGGTCAAGGGCCTGCGGGATCGCACGCACACCGTCCGGCTCGTCAAGCGCAACGACACCCCCTGGGACACCAGCGCCTTCAAGGGCTTCGTCGCCGCGCCGGGCGGCGCCGTGCTGAGCAGGCCGGCGGCCCGCGACCGCCAGATCGAGTTCATCGGCGACTCCCTCACCGTCGGATACGGCAACCTCTCAGCCTCCCGCGACTGCACGGGGGACCAGGTCAGGAGGACCACCGACGCCGACGTGAGCTACGGCGCCCTCACCGCCCGCCGACTGGGGGCCGACTACCAGCTCAACGCCTACTCCGGCCTCGGCATGGTGCGCAACTACAACGGCGGCTCGCCGGATGTCACCTACCGGACCTTCTACGACCGTGCCCTGCTGAACGTGCCCGGGGACGTCTGGCAGAACCCCGGCACGTGGCGCCCCCGGCTCGTCGTGGTCAACCTGGGGACCAACGACTTCTCGACGGCCGTCAACCCCGGTGAGCCGTGGACGCCCGACAGCCTCGCGGCCGCCTACCGCACGGCGTACGGCGACTTCCTCCAGAAGCTGCGGACGCGGTACGGAGCCGCGACGACCATCGTGGCCGTCGGAGCCGGATCGTTCGCCGGCCATGTCCAGCAGGTCGTCAAGACGCGTACCGACGCCGGGGACAGCCGGGTGCGCTACTGGTTCCTCGACGACTCCGGACTCGATTTCACGGGCTGCCACTGGCACTACTCGGCGCACGACGACCGGCTCGTCGCCGACCGGCTCGCCTCGTTCGTCGCCGGCCTCCCGATCGGCTGGTGACGACACCGCCGCCCCGCCGACGGCGGGCCGAGGGTCCGTCGTGCACCCGCCGCCCGGGCGGCGCATCGGAGCGGGCGGTCAGCCATGGGCCACGACCGCGAGTCCGTGTCGAAGCCGACCAGCAGCCGTCCGTCCGGGGGCCATCGCCAGTCCGCCGGCCCGGGCGGAGAACGGGCGGGAGCCGGTCTGCCGCTCCGTAGCCGCGTCCCACGTCCACACGGTCGTGTCGTCGCCCCCGGCGGCGACGACCATGCGGCCGTCAGTGGTTCGCCGCCCCGGAGGAGAGGGCCGGCCTCACGCCCTGCGCGGCGGTCGGCTCCTGATGGCCCGCCGCGGCGGCGGGTTGCGAGCCAGGCGCATGGCCGTCGGACCGGCCTTGCGCAGGTGGCGAGTGGCGTACCGCGGGGGTCACACGATGTGACCACCAAACGCAACCCGAAAGTCGGCCATGCCGCACTTTCCGGGGCCGCATGAGCCAGACGGTGGCACCGGGAACGGAGCACGATTCCTGAAATGCTCGCGGACACGGACGCGGTCGTGGACGGTCGACGTACGCGTCAGCTGCCCCGAAGACCGACCGCCAGCGTCAGTTCAAGGACCCGGTGCGGCGTTGCGAGATCCGGAAAGAGCTCCCGCAGCTGCGACATCCGGTACCGGACCGTCTGGGGATGGACGAACAACGCCGCCGCCACCTCGTCCCTCCTGCCCTGGTGCAGCAGCCACGCCCGCAATGTCTCCTCCAGCCGCCCTGCGGTGGCTGCGGGCAGGGTCCGCAACGGTGCGAGGGCTCGGGCACGCAGGTCTGCGAACGCGTCCACGTCGGCGCTCAGCACCAGCTCGGGCAGGTGATCCTCGGTGTCGCGAATGTCGGAGGAGAGGGCGCGCGCGCGTACGGCCCGTGCGTACGAGGCGGACGCACGGGTCCACGGCCGGGCCGGGCCGACCACGGCGGTGCGGTCGGTCAGCTGCCGCAGGAGATGTGATCGGTCGGCGTCGGGGACGAGCAGCACCCCGGTGGCATCCGGCAGATCGTCGAGGACGAGGGTGCTCGGGTCGAGCGCGCGGTAGGCGGGCCGGGCCTGGGCGGCGGGCAGCAGGACCGCGGTCAGTGAAACCGGAGGCTGCCACCCGGCCCGTTGAACAGAGGCCAGCAGCACGTCCGGGCTCGCGCCGGCGAGGAGGTCGCGGGCCAGGTGTTCCAGGTGGCGCTCGTGGTCTCTGCCCCGCGCGGCCAGTTCGTCGGCGTGGCCCGCGGCGCTCGCGGCGGAGAGCTCGTCGATGTAGGCGAAGGTCAGCTCGGCGAACTTGGCGACCTCGGCGGCGGGCAGACCTGCGGGTACGGCACCCGCTGCCAGGCATCGCCAGGCCACGCGGGCGCCGACGCGGTAGGCGCTGAGCAGGGCGTCCATCGAACGGCCGTCGCGCACCTCGCCGCGGCCCAGCTCGTAGGCCGCGTCACCGGCGTCGCCGCCTGTGGCGTTCCCGCTCGCGACGTCCAGGTAGTGCCCCAGGGCGGTGCGCACGGCTCGGCGGATGGTGGCGCCCATGTGGCCCGACAGGGCGTTGGCGTAGGGAGGGACCTCGTCGATGATCGCCTGGACGACCTCGTCGGCCGTGGTCCTCAGCGCGGCCCGGAGTGCGGTGACCGTCGTCTCATCCAGGGCCAGTTCGCTGGCCCTCCGGATTACATGGCTCATGTTTTGTTCCCTGCGAACAATTCTGCCGACCAGATTTACGTCCTGCGGTCAGGACTTTACGCCTTGAGGCACAGCAAGCTGGAGTCATGACGAGTACAGCCCTCCGCGGCAGGGCGTGGAAACTGCTGGAGATGGTCACGACGCCGCTGCTGCCGTCGGACTACCTCGACCTGGTCAGCCCGCTGCGTGCGGGCGCCGACCTGCGTGGGCGCATCGAGGCCGTGCACCCCGAGACGGGTGACGCCGCGACCATCGTGATCAGGCCGGGACGGGGCTGGCGCGGCCACACAGCCGGCCAGTACGTGCGGATCGGGGTCGACGTCGACGGGGTGCGCCTGTGGCGCGCCTACTCCATCACCTCGCCGACGGACCGCCGGGACGGCCGCGTCACGATCACCGTCAAGGCGATCCCGGACGGCAAGGTCAGCAACCACCTGGTCCGCAGGGCGCGACCAGGCACGCTGATCCAGCTCGACCAGGCGACCGGTGACTTCGTGCTGCCTGAGGTCAAGCCCGCCAAGGTGCTCTACCTGACGGCCGGCAGCGGCATCACACCGGTGATGGGCATGCTGCGCGACACCGAGTTCGACGACGTCGTCATGGTCCACTCCGCGCCACAGCCGCAGGACGTGATCTTCCGCAACGATCTGCACGACCTGGTCGCGGACGGGAAGCTGCGTCTCATCGAGCTGCACACCGACACGGACGGCATGCTCGACATCGCCCGTCTCGACGAACTCGTGCCCGACTGGGCCGAGCGCGAGACCTGGGCCTGCGGACCCGCGGGCCTGCTCGACGCCGCCGAGAAGCACTGGGCCGAGCACGGCGTCCCGGAGCGCCTGCACACCGAACGCTTCCGCCCCGGCGTCGTCGTCACCGAGGACGGTGGCGGTGGCGAGGTCACGTTCAGCACCACCGGCACGACCGTCGACGCGGACGGCGCCACGCCGTTGCTGGACGTCGGCGAGAAAGCCGGCGTGCTCATGCCGTCCGGGTGCCGCATGGGCATCTGCTTCGGCTGCGTCACGCCGCTCAAGGCGGGCGCCGTCCGCGACCTGCGCACCGGCGAGATCACCGAGGCCGAGCCGGGCGTCCTCATCCAGACCTGCGTGTCCGCCGCGGCGGGCCCCTGCGACATCGAACGGTAGGACCACCTTGACCGCCATCGACCCCACCGCCCACCTGACCGCGGAGCAGATCGAGGAGCTCGGCCGCGAGCTGGACGCGATCCGCGACGAGGTGATCGCCGACCGTGGCGAGAAGGACGCCGCCTACATCCGCAAGGTCATCTCGGCGCAGCGCAAGCTCGAGCTGGTCAGCCGGGGTGTGCTGCTGTTCTCGATCTTCCCGCCCGCGTGGCTGATCGGCACCGCCGGTCTGTCCGTGGCGAAGATCATGGACAACATGGAGATCGGCCACAACATCCTGCACGGCCAGTGGGACTGGATGCGGGACCCGAAGATCCACTCCACCACCTGGGAATGGGATCACGTCTCGCCGGCGGACCAGTGGAAGCACTCGCACAACGAGCTGCACCACACGTACACCAACGTGATCGGCAAGGACAACGACCTCGGCTACGGCATCATGCGCGTCGACGAGGACCAGAAGTGGCACCCGTTCCACCTCGGCCAGCCGCTGTGGAACTTCATCAACGCCTGCTTCTTCGAGTACGGCATCGCAGCGTACGACCTGGAGCTCGGCAAGAACCTGCACAAGCGCCGCCGCAAGAACCCGGAGTTCCGCGCGCGGGCCAAGGCCGTGGGCCGCAAGATCCGCAAGCAGGTGCTCAAGGACTACGTGATCCACCCGCTGCTGTCGGGCCCGTCGTTCCTCACCACGCTCGCCGCCACGTTCACGGCGAACCTGGTCCGCAACGTCTGGTCCCACTCGGTGATCATGTGCGGGCACTTCCCCGAGGGAGTGCAGGTCTTCGAGCGCCGGTCGATCAAGGGCGAGACGCGCGGCCAGTGGTACCTGCGCCAGATGATGGGCTCGGCGAACATCAGCGGCAGCAAGGCCATGCACTTCATGACCGGCAACCTGTCGCACCAGATCGAGCACCACCTGTTCCCGGACCTGCCGAGCAACCGGTACGCCGAGGTCGCGGTGAAGGTGCGCGCGTTGTTCGAGAAGTACGAGCTGGAGTACGTCAGCGGGCCGCTGCCCAAGCAGGTGTTCTCCGCGTGGCACAAGGTCTTCCGGCTCTCGCTGCCGAACAAGAAGCCCAAGGTCAAGACGCCTGTCCGCGAGCAGGAGCTCATCGCGGCCTGATCCCGTTACGGGGTCGGGTCGGCCGTCCGGCGGCGCCGCCGGGTGCGGTTCCGCGTCGGCGAACGCGGCGAGGATGCCGTCCTCGGCACCGCGGAACGCGCCTTCTCCACCCTCCTCGCGAAACCCGGGGAGACTCCGGCCAGGCCCAACGCGTAGTCGGCACGGCCCCCGACGTCCGAACTCGGCTCGCGCCGCGGTGACGCGGGCTGCGTTGTCCCGGGGTCCGCGACACCTCGGTTCAGGGCGTCGTCGCAGGCGCTTGCCTGCCGAGCAACTGGCGCGTCGCCGCATGCCGCGGTGCGGCGAAGACCTCGGCGGTGGAGCCGGACTCCGCGACCCGTCCGGCCTCCAGCACGGTGACGGTGTCCGTGCGGTCGGCGACGAGGGGCAGGTCGTGGCTGATGAGGACGAGGGCCGTTCCGTGCCGCTCGCGCAGGCCGGCCAGCAGGTCCATGATCGACTCAGCGGTGCCGGGATCCAGCGCGGACGTGATCTCGTCGCAGATCAGGACGTCGGGTTCGGCAGCCAGGGCCCGGGCGATGGCGACCCGCTGGCGCTGTCCACCGGACAGTTCGTGCGGGTAGCGGCCGACGAATTCGGGCGGCAGACCTACCTGTTCGAGAAGGTCTGCCACCCGCTCGGGAATGTCGCGCGGTGCCTGGCGACGGTGCAGGCGCATCGGCCGGCCGATCGCGGCCCCGATCCTGCGGCTCGGGTTGAGCGCGCCGAGCGGGTTCTGCGTCACGAGTTGGATCCGGCGCCGCTGTTCCCGGTCACGACCGCGCAAGCCACTGCCGAGCGGGGTGCCGTCGAGGAGGATCGTGCCGCCGGTCACCGCCTGCAGTCCGACGATCGCGCGGACGAGGGTGGTCTTTCCGGAGCCCGAGACACCGACGATGCCCGCCGCGGCACCCGGCGCGACACTCAGGCTGACCCCGTCGACCGACACGGCGCCGGTGCCGCGCCGGCCGAAGGTCACCTGGATGTCGCGCGCCTCCAGTACGGGTTCGGCCGTGCGGTGGGGGGCCTCGGCCGTGCTCGGTGCGCGGGTGGCGGAGCGCTTCCCGTTCCGCGGGCCCGCGGAGGGAAGGGGGGATCCGAGCTCTACGACGTCGTCCGCGATCCGTTCGACGAGGTGGTGGTCGTGACAGGCCAGGCCGATGGCCAGTTGGTGTTCCCGGGCGAGGTGGCGGAGCACATCGCCCATCTCGTCGCGGAGTTGCGGGTGCAGTCCGGCGGTCGGCTCGTCGAGGAGGAGCACGCGGGGTCGGCGGGCCAGAGCCCGGGCCAGGGCGACGCGGCGCTGCTGTCCGCCGGAGAGGGCCGTGGGCCGCCGTGCGGCGAGCCGGCCGTCGTCGGGAAGGTGGACCTCGGCGAGGAGGCTTGCCACCGCCTGGCTGCTGCGGTCGGGTGAGAGTTCGGCGACGAGGTCACGGACCCGCATCCGGGGGTTGAGGCCGGAGCCGGGATCCTGGCCCACGTAGGCGAGGTGGTGGCGGCGCAGAGCGCGCAACTCCCGTTCGGGGAGCGCGAACACGTCGTGGCCCAGGACCTCGACGCGACCGGTGACGCGTGTGGTTCCTGGCGGAAGGAGTGCGGTGACCGCACGCAGCAGGGTGGTCTTCCCGGTGCCGGAGGGTCCGGTCAGGGCGACGAGCTGCCCGGGGCGCAGGGTGAGGGACGCACCGTGGAGCATCGGACGGCCGTCGGGTGCGGCCACAGTGAGGTCGGTGACCCTCACCGCGGCGATGGCGGTGTCGGGTGCGGGGGTTTCGGGGTTCCGGTCGGTGGTGTGGGTCACCGTACGGTCACCGCCTTCCGGCCGGTCTGGGGGGCGAGGGCGCCCGCCGCGAGGTTGACGCTCAGGGCGAGCAGGCCGATGACGGCGCTGGGAGCGACCACGGCCCATGGGTTGAGCAGGAGGCCGGGTGAGTTCTCGCGAATCATCAAGGCCCAGTCCGCGGCAGGCGGTTGCGGTCCCACCTGGAGGAATCCGGCGGTGGAGACGACGTACACGGCCTCGACGAACCGCAGTCCGAACAGGGCGAGCAGTGTGGCGCGCAGGTTCGGCAGGATCTCGCGCACGACGAGGACCCACAGCCGCTCGCCGCCCGCTGCGGCGGACTCGACGTAGCCGGCGCCGGCCACCGGCGCCGCCGCGTTCGCCGCGAGGCGGACCGCGTACGGGACGCCCAGCACGACCGCGGCCAGGACGACCGCGAACCGTCCGCCTTCCGGCCAGGACAGCGCGACGAGCATGATGCCGAGCACGGCCGGCAGCAGGATCAGCACGTCGGCGACGCGCTCCACGACTTTGCCGACCTTCGGGCGCAGGGCCGCGACGGCACCGAGCACGGCGGCGGCACCGGTCACGACGACGGCGATCAGCAGGGCGGACAGGACGAGTTGGCCTCCACCGGCCAGCAGTCTGCTCCACACGTCCCGGCCGAGTTGGTCGCCGCCGAGCGGTGCGCCGGCGCCGGGTTCGGCGAAGGGCGCGGTGACCGGGTCGGTCACCGAGTGCGGGGCGAGCCAGGGACCGGCCAGGGCGAGGCAGACCAGCAGCAGGGCCGGCAGGCTGTGCAGCAGGATGACGCCGATCCGGGCACGCGGGGGCGCCGCGGCAACCATGGCTGTCGCGCGCTCGTGCGAGGTGTCCCCGACCGGCGGTTCCAGACCCGCGGTGTCCTTGTTCCGCGCCGGTTCCCCGGCGGGCGGGGTCATCGGCGCTCTCCCGTCACGGCGTCCCGGGTCAGGTCCGCCAACAGCAGCACACAGCTGATGACCGCGCCGGCGAGAGCCGTGACGCCGGCGATCACCGGGGTGTCACGGTCGGCGACGGCGGACGCCAGCACGGCGCCCACGCCCGGGTAGTTGAAGATGGTCTCCACCACGACGGCGCCGCCCAGCAGCACCCCGGAGGACGTGGCGAGGCCGGTCGCGATGGTCGGCATGGCACCTGGCAGGACGTGCCGGGTGAGGACGCGCAGGGGTGACAGGCCGTCCAGGACCGCGGTCTCCACGTGCGGTGCGCGGGCCTCGTCGGCGAGAGCGGCGCGCACGATGCGGGTGTTCCAGCCGGTCTGCGGCACGGTCAGGGCCAGGACCGGCAGGACCAGCATGGTCCAGGAGGAAGGGGTTCCGTCCGCGCCGGTGAGGGTGACGGCGGGCAGCCAGCCGGTCCACAGGGCCAGGACGAGGACGAGGGCGACGGCGACCACGAACTCGGGGACGGCGAAGACCGCCGTGGACGCTGCCGTGACGGTCCGGTCCAGTCGCCGGCCGGGTCGCAGCGCCGCCCAGCTGCCGAGAGCGAGCGAGAGGACGGCGGTGAGCAGCAGAGCCGTTGCGCCGAGCAGCAGGGTGTTGGGGAACGCGGTGGAGATCAGGTCGGTGACGCGTTCGCCGTGTGCGGAGGTGCCGAGGTTGCCGGTCGGCAGGCCGGACATCCAGTCCCAGAAGCGTTCCAGGACCGGCTTGTCGAGGCCGAGCAGCGCGCGCCGCTGTGCCAGGTCGGCCGCGCTCTCGCCGCGTTCGGAGGTGGCGTGGGCCGCGTCCCCGGGCAGCAGTTCGACGCCGATGAAGACGAGCGCGAGGAGGGTGAAGAGCAGGGCGGTCCTGTTCACGAGCACCACGCCGACCCGGCGGAGCACGGCGGGGACGGCGTGGCGTGCCGACCGGCCCCGCTCCGCCGTGGGATCGGGGCCGGCCGGTGCGGTGGTCATGGAGGTCAACTCGCCAGCCATGTCTTCTCGAGCTGGACCCGGCCGTAGCCGGGCAGGGTGGGCAGTCCGTGGACGGCGGGCCTGGCGAGGTCGATGCCGTCGGCCATGCCCCACAGGAGATAGCCGGAGCTGTCGTACTCGATTTTCTGCAACTGCTGCAGGAACTTGATGCGTTCGGCTGCGTCTGCGGTCCCGATGGCTTTCTGGTAGGCGGCGTCGAACTCGGTGGACTTCCAGCCGGCTTCGTTGGTGGCGCTGCCGGAGACCATGGTCTTGCTGGCGAAGAACACGACGGAGTCGTTGGTGCCCCAGTAGGTGCTGTAGAGGTCGCCCTTGAGCCAGGTCTTGTCCCAGAAGGTCGCCGACTCCTGCTTGACGACCTTGACCTTGACGCCGGCCTCGCGGACTTGGGTGGCGAAGAGGGTGGCGGCCTCGGCCAGGCCCGAGATGTCCTCGGTGGTGAACAGTTCGTAGGTCCTGGAGGTGTCGAA
This sequence comes from Streptomyces achromogenes, assembly GCF_030816715.1. NCBI lineage: Bacteria > Bacillati > Actinomycetota > Actinomycetes > Kitasatosporales > Streptomycetaceae > Streptomyces > Streptomyces achromogenes. The sequence continues at coordinate 193,704 of NZ_JAUSYH010000001.1, forward strand.
GCCGACCTCGCCGAGCAGTTGTCTCGCCTTCGCCAGGTCACGGGTGCGTTGAGGAAGGCTCTTGGCGTAGGCGGGATCGCCGGTGCCGAGGACGTCGTTGGCGACGCTGCCGTAGCCGGACAGGACCTGGTCGACCATGGCCTTGCGGTCGACGGCCAGGCGCAGCGCCTCGCGGACCTTGGGGTCGGCGAAGGGGCCGTCGGCGGTGCGCATGACGATGGGCATCGCCATGTCGTTGGGGCGGCGGACGGTCTGGATGTCGCTGCGGCCCTTGGCGGTCCGGGCGGCCACGGCGCCGACGTTCGAGGCTAGGTCGATCTGGCCGGCGAGCAGGGCGTTGGCGAGAGCCTGCGGGTTCTCGAAGATCTTGACTTCGATGGCGTCGAGGTACACGTTCCCGCCGTACCAGCCGTCGTTGCGGACCAGCCGGGCGTTTCCGCCGCGGAACCAGTCGAGCTTGAACGGGCCGGTGCCCGGGGCCTTCGCCATGTCCTTGTCGGTGGTGCCGTCGGGGACGACGAAGGTCGTCAGGCGGGTGAGCAGGGGCAGTTCGGCGTTGGCGTAGTCGGAGACGAGGACGACGGTGTCGTCACCGTCGGCGGTGATGTTCTTGGCCTGGATGCCGGGCAGCCGTGAGGCGCCGGCCGGGGTGCCTCGCAGACGACGCAGCGAGTAGACGACATCGGCGGCGGTGAGGGCCGAACCGTCGTGGAACTTCGCGCCCTTGGCGAGCTTGAAGCGCCACGTCCTGAGGTCCGCGGAGGGCGTCCAGCTCGCGGCGAGCCGCGGTTCGGTGTTGGGCTTGTCGCCGGGGACGGTGAGGGTGTCGTAGATCAGGCTCAGGATGAGGTAGTCGCTCTCGTTGGCCTGACTGCCGTGCGGGTCGCGGGTGATGGCCGCGGCCCGGCCCAGGGCCCCGACCCGCAGGGTGCCGCCGCGCCGGGGGGTGGCCGTGCCGCCGGAGGCCGACCCGGCGGGCTCGGCGTCAGTGCCGCCACAGGCGGTGAGGAGGGTCGTGGCGGCGAACGCGCCACCGGCCCACATCAGTTGGCGTCTCGTCAGGTCCACTTCGTCCTCGATTTCACAGGCGGTTCACTTACTTAGGTTTGCCTATCCTATTGCGACGTCAGAACGCAAGGACACGTCCTGGTGACCTAGATCAACTTAGGGCACCCTTGCCTAATTTCTGTGAACTGGCTAAGTTTCCGTTCGGTTACCGCTCCACGACGCTCGGTACGGACCACAGGTCCGACGACCGATCCCGCACCCCCCACCGCACCGGAACGGACGGTTCACCCATGCCCACGGGAGCCATCCCCGTACGCCATCTCGACCAGGACTCGGTGACGGAACTCGGCACCGCCGCCCGCGCCCTGCTCGACGCCTTCGGCGGCTCGGCCACTCACCCTGGCCTTCTCACTCGCGTTCCTTTCGTAGCCGCTTCGTTGAGCGAGGCCACCCGACACGCCTGCCGCCCTGTGGACACCCCCGCCGGGCTGTTCGTCCTGCGCGGTCTCGAGGTCGACGACGGCGCCATCGGCCCCACGCCGGGCCACTGGTCGACCGCCGGGGACGCGGGCGCCGTGTACGACGTCGTCCTGCTGCTGCTGTCCACAGTGATGGGCACGCCGATCGCCTGGGAGGGCCAACAGGACGGCCGGTTCGTGCACAACATCGTCCCCTCTCCCGGACACGAGGAGGAGCAGACCGGCGCCAGCAGCAGTGTGCTGCTCAGCCCGCACACCGAGGACGCCTTCCACCCGGGCCGCGCCCATCTGCTGGTCCTCGGCTGCCTGCGCAACCCGGACGCCGTGGCAACCACGGCCGCCAGCATCCGCGAGGTCGAACTGGACGCGAAGGCACAGGAGTTGCTCAGCAGACCGGTTCTGCCGGTGCTGCCCGACGACGCCTACACCGAGGCGCAGGGCTACGACGGCGCACCACCACCCGTACCGACGTTGTGGCAGTCACCCAACGGCCCGACCCTGCGTTTCGACCCCGCCTACACACCCCTCGACGGAGCGTCGGAGGAACACCGCGCGGCATACGGACGCCTGGAGGCCGAGCTCTCACGGGTCTCCGTGGCGGTGGCCCTGACACCCGGAGACGTCCTGGTGGTCGACAACGACCTCGTCGTGCACGGACGCGTCCCCTTCACGGCGCGCTACGACGGCACGGACCGCTGGCTGAAGCGCTCCTCGGTGCGTGTGCGGGGCCGGCGTACCCGACCGCCGGCCGAGCGGTTCGAGCACGGCTACGGGCAGGCGGCCGTCGAGGCGTTCGCATGACCGACATCGACTCCGACATCGCGAAGACGGGAAGCGCCATGGCGTCCGACGACTCGACCCTGCACATCCTCAGCACCAGCGACGTGGCCGGCATCGACATCACCCTGTCCGACGTCGTCTCCGTCGTCGAGCAGGCGTACCGCACACTGGCCGACGGCAGGTCGGACAACCCGCGCAAGCTCACCGTCAAACCGCGGGACGGCCACTCGGTGGCGTACGCGATGCTGGGCCGCGACGGTGAGCGGGGCGTGGTCGCGGTCAAGACGTCGTACAAGCACGGCCTGCACGAGGACCGCGACATGCAGCACTACTACACGACGCTGACCCTGTACGACGACGAGAGCGGACTGCCGGTCGCGATGCTGGACTGCGGCAGGGTCGGCGCCCTGCGCACCCCGGCGGTCTCGGCGCTGCTGGCCCGCGAACTTGCCGTGCCCGGCGCCCGCAACGCCCTGGTCATCGGCACCGGTACCCAGGGCCGACTGGCGCTGCCCTTCCTGTTGACCACGCTGCCGGATCTGGAACGGCTGATGCTCTTCGGCACGCATCCGGACGGCATCCGGGCGGTACGCGAGCAACTGCACGCCTACTTCCCCGACCGGAAGCTGGAACTGGTGACCGATCTGCGCACAGCGGCGCAGGACGCGGACATCGTGCTCGCCACGGCCGGCCCCCACACGCCCGCTTCCGTGGACGCGGAGTGGCTCAGACCCGCGGCGCTCTCCGTGCTCATCGGCTACGGCATCGCCCCCTCGACCCTGCACCGGGCGGACCGGGTGATCGCCACCAGCGCGGCACAGATGCTCGTCACCGGTGTGGACATGGCCGACGCGGACGGTCGCCTGCGCGAGGTGGACGCCGAGTTCCCCGAAGTGCTCGCCGGACGCGCGAAAGGCCGTACGGACGCGGGAGAGCGGATCTTCGCCTACAACAGCGGTCTGGTCGTCACCGACATCGCCCTCGGCCACCGCTTCGCCCAACTCGCCCTCACCCAGGGCCTGGGCACGGCGGTACCGCTGTGGCGATGACGACGACACCTCCTTCCCTGCCGGCCCGCCTCGGCGAGGAGACGCGGGAGCTGCTGCGGACGGGCTCCCTGCTGCACGAGCTGCGTCACGGTCTGGACGGCCCCTACCACGCGTTGTTCCCCGCCCGGTTCGACGCCAACGTGGCGGCATTCCACGAGGTGTTCGCCGACATGGGCGTCAAGGGCCGTGTGTACTACGCCAAGAAGGCCAACAAGGCGGCCGTCTTCGCCGAACGGGCCGCCGTGCATGGCCTCGGCATCGACGTGGCGAGCCACGGCGAGCTGCGCGAGGCACTCGCCCACGGCGTCCGCGGGGCCGACCTCGTGGTCACCGGACCCGCCAAGGCGGACCACCTGCTGCGGATCTCCGTGCTCCACGACGCCCTGATCGCCGTGGACGCCCTCGACGAACTGGACCGTCTCAACGCTCTGGCTGTTGAACTCGACCGCCCGGCACGGGTGTTGTTGCGCCGCCTGCCTCCCGCCCAGCCGCACAGCCGCTTCGGCATGGACGCGGACGAGTTGGAGAGCGCCCTGCATCGCTGCACCGTCGCCGACGGCATCCTGATGGAAGGCTTCAGCTTCCATCTGTCCGGCTACGACACCCGTCTGCGCGGCGATCTCGCCGCCGAGCTGATCCGGCTGTGCCGCACGGCCCGGGCGCATGGGCTGCGCGCCGACCGGATCAGCATAGGCGGCGGCCTCGCGGTCGACTACGTCACGAAGGAGGACTGGCTGCGCTTCGCCCAGCGGCAGACCTCCGAGCACTACCACGCGGGCAAGACCTTCTCCGCCTTCTATCCCTACCACTCCCCCGTCGCCGGCGCTCACGCCCTGCGGGCCGTCCTCGCCACCACACCGACGGGCGAACAGAAGTCCCTGGCACACCTGTTGCTCGACAACGACGTGACCCTCCTGGTAGAGCCGGGCCGTGCGCTGCTGGACCAGGCCGGCTGTACGGTCTTCCGCGTCCAGGGCGTCAAGGAGCGCGGGGACTACACCCTCCTCACCGTGGACGGGACCAGCCTGAGCCTGTCCGAGCAGTGGTTCGCGAGCGAGTTCCTGCCCGAACCGCTGCTGGTGCCGGCCGCCGAAGAGAGCGAGGAGGCAGGGACCGGCGGGCCGTATCCCGCATGCGTGGGCGCCGCCACCTGCCTGGAGTCGGACATGCTCACCTGGCGCAAGATCCCCTTCCACCGCCCGCCGGTCGTGGGCGACCTGCTCGTCTACCCCAACACCGCGGGCTACCAGATGGACTCGAACGAGTCCCCGTTCCACGACCTGCCGCTGCCGCCCAAGGTCGTGATCGACCAGGCCCCCGGCTCCCCCCGCCCCCGCTGGCGCCTCGACCGCCACCACCCCTAGGGACACGCCCGTCATGGACCACCCCCTGCACCGGCCGCCCGTCGTCCGCCAGGTCTGCGAACTCATCGGCGCCACACCACTGTTCGAGCTGTGCCGTACCGAGGGCGAGGCCCGGCTTCTGCTGAAGCTGGAACAGTTCAACCCGACCGGCACCGCCAAGATCCGTATGGCCCGGCAGATGGTTCTCGACGCCGAGGAACGCGGGCTGCTCCGCCCCGGCGGTCGGATCATCGAATCCACCTCCGGCAACACCGGCCTGGGCCTCGCGGTCGTCGCGGCCGAACGCGGCTACTCCTTCACCGCCGTCGTCGACCACCACGCGGCGGCGGACAAGCTGCGCGCCATGAAGGCACTCGGCGCCGAGCTGGTGTACGTGGCCGCGGACGGTGACGAGGAACTGGCCACCGCCGCCCGCGAGGAGCTCGCGGAGCGGATGGCGGCCGAGACCGACAACGCGTACTTCACCGAGCAGCACAACAACCTGGCCAACGGTGTCGGCTACCATCCGGTCGCCCGCGAACTCGACGCCGCGCTCGACGGACGCGTCGATGTGCTGATCGGGGCCGTCGGCACCGGCGGCGGGCTGTTCGGGACCGGCGGCGCGCTGCGCCGGACCGTGCCCGCAGTGCGGATCGTCGGCGTCGAACCGAAGGGATCCATCGCCTTCGGCGGACCCGCCCACGACTACTACCAGTCCGGCACCGGCACACCCGAGGGCGCCACCATCGGCGCCATGGTCGACTACAGCCTGCTGGACGAGGGTGTGAAGGTGGGCGACGTCGAGGCGTTCGCCACCGCCCGGGTCGTCGCCCGCCGCACCGGGCTGCTGATCGGCGGCTCGGCCGGCGGTGTCGTGCACGAGGCCCTTACCCGCCTCCCCTCGCTCCCGCCCGGCACGACTATGGTCGCGTTGATCAACGACGGCGGGGAGAAGTACATGGACACGGTCTTCGACGACGACTGGATGGCAGCCCGCGGCCTCCTGTCTCCCACGGCCGAGCGCGAGGTCGAGGAGACACTGGCGAAACTCCGCAGACTCCCCACATCGCAGGACACCCCGCAAGCCCGTTCGCCGCACACGTCGCAGGAACAGATCTGATGCAGCCCTCCCTCGCCCGACTGCTGGCCGACGGCCGCGCCCTGGGCGCCCTCGCCGTGCCTCTCGCCCTCACCCAGCTCGCGCAGGTGGCCCTGACCACCACCGACACGGTGATGATGGGCCTGCTCGGAACCGAGGCACTGGCAGCCGGCGGCCTCGCCATGGTGATCTTCAACCAGTTGCGCACCATGGGCGTCGGCCTGGTGACCGCCGTCGGCAACCAGATCGCCGCCGCGGGGGCCCGCGCCGAGTCCGGCGCCTCCGACGCCGAGGAGGACATCCGGGATCTCGTCCGCGCGAGTCTGCTGCTGTCCACCCTCGCAGGCATCGCGGGCGCCGTCCTGATGGTGCTCATCGGCCACGCGGTCGTCCGGCTCGGCCAGGACCCGGACGTCGTCGACGCCGCGAAGCCCGTGCTCTATCTGATGGCCCCCGGTCTCGTCCCGTGCCTGTGGTTCCAGTCGATACGGCAGTTCACCGTCGGCATGCGCCGCCCGCAGGCACTGCTGCGCATCACCGTCGCCTCGATCGCGCTCAACGCCGGTCTCAACTGGGCACTCATCCACGGCACCTGGTTCTTCCCGAAGCTGGGGCTGCCCGGCATCGGGCTCGCCACGTCCTCGGTGTACGCCCTGACCTGCCTGGCGCTGTACCTCTCCGCCCGGCGCGACCCCCGGCTCGCCCCGCTGCTTTCCCTGAACGTCTGGAAGACCCGCCCGGCCACCCTGCGCCGCCTGGTCGGCCTGGGCACGCCGATCGCCGCGACCTACGGCTCGGAGGCGGGCTTCTTCTCCGTGGTCGCCCTGCTCGTCGGCAGCTTCGGCACCGCCGCCCTGGCCGCGCACACCGCCGTCAACCAGCTCGTCTACCTTGTCTTCCAGATCGCCGTGGGCCTCTCGCACGCCGCCTCCATCGGCGTCAGCCGCGAACTCGCACTGCGCGACCTGGCGGCCGCCCGACGCCTGAAGACCACCGCGCTCGCCTACGCGGTCGCGGTCATGGCCGTCGTGGCGCTGATCTACACGACCATGCCCCGACTGATCCTCGCCCCCTTCTTCGACACCGGGGACCGGGCGGCGACGGACCTGGCGACCAAGCTCCTCCTGGTCGCCGCCGTGCTGCAGTTCTTCGACTGTGCCCAGAACATCGGCGTCGGACTGCTGCGCGGGCTCGACGACACCAAGGGCGGCTTCCGCGTCACCCTCGTCGGCTACTGGCTCGTCGGTCTGCCCGCCGCCGCACTGCTCGGCTTCGCCACCGGCTGGGACACCGTCGGCATCTGGCTTGGTCTGCTCGCCGGCCTCGCGACCACCGCGGTCCTCCTCCTGCGCCGCTTCGACCGGGGTGTCGGGCGCCTGTACGGGGTCGCGACAGCCACGCCCTGAGCCCTGTGACGAACGGGGGCCGGCCGAGCAGGGCACCCGGCTTGCGTCGCCGACGGCTCCACTCTCTGCGATCTCTCCGCCCTCTCCGGCCAGCTGGGTTTCCCCCGGGCCGCTCAGCCCTCACCTGGGCCGGAGCAGCCAGAGCCGTAGAAGCGGGAGCCGCAGAAGCGACGTCTCAGCTCCACCGCCTTGCGTCACCCGCTCTCCCGGCGCAGGGCGTTGTACGCCGCCCAGGCGTTCAGCAGCGGTGGGGCCACCGAACCGCGCCGGCCCCGGCCGGCGGCGGCGGACTGTGTGACCGCGAAGCGCACGGCGGCGGGCCGTGCCGCCGGGAACTGTGAGAGCAGCAGCGCGATGGCACCGGTGACGAAGGGCGCGGCCGCGCTGGTGCCGGTGATTCTCAGCGACCTCTCGGCGACGCCGAGGCTCATGACGTCCTTGCCCGGCGCACTGAGTCCGCGTCTGCCGATCTCCGCGCCCAGGTTGGACAGGCTCAGCGGCCACCCGTCGCCGTCGCAGGCGATCACCGGAATCGTCCAGGGATGGCGGGTGATGACCGAGGTGCCGAGCGTTCCCTGGTTTCCCGCCGCGACGACGACGATCACTCCGTTGTTCGCGGCATGGTCCAGGGCCTCCTCCAGCACCCGGTGCCGGGTGCTGGACGGCTCCGGCTGCGCGAGGCTGAGGTTGAGCACCCGGGCGCCCGCGTCAACGGTCTCGACGACGGCCGCCGCCAGCTCATCGGCCCGCGCTCCGGAGAGGCAGCCCTTCTCCGGGGCGCTACCGGACGTCGCCGGGCGGGACGGGAAGACGGGCCGCGACAGCAGGGTGCAGTGCGGGCAGATGCCCGGTGCCGCGGACCCTCGTCGCGCACTGAGGATTCCGGCGACGAAGGTTCCGTGAGCGCAGCAGCGGTCGTCCGCGCCGCATCCACTCCGGGGTGCCGGGTGGAGCTCCCGCACGGGATGACCCCGCAGATCGGGATGATCCCGTGCCACCCTTCCGTCGATCAGTCCGACGGCGACTCCGGGCCGGCCGGGAGTGCGCTCCATCAAGGGCTGGAGCCCGACCAGAGCCAGCGGGTCCATTCGTCCTACCAGCCGTCGTACTCATGCCTGCACAGCTCGTCGAGGCATTGCGCAACGCAGCGGCGCGGATCGGAGGAACGTTTGCAACTTGAGCTGCACACCGGCCTGAGCTCAATTTCACAGAGTCCTTGTGGGACGATCCGGGCCCCGTCCGGTCCGGCCCCGGGACGCGGCACCCGGCCGCCTCCCGCTGTCCTTGACTCGTACACCGCCGATTCGGCGGTGAAGCCAGGAATCCTCATGATGATCGCCTCTCCTTCGGCGTCAGCCCGGTATCAGGCCTTCGCACCTGTCCGCATTCCCCGCCGTTTCCGTCCGCCCCCGTCTCCACCTCCCTCTCATCGGTCGTAGTACGGCGACCAGTTGGTCCTCGTGAAGGGGAACAACTCGGTGACATCGATCCGCACGAACGACTTCTCCGTCACATCCGTCTTGCGGCTGGTGTAGGAGAACACGATGTCAAGAATTCTTCGACTGCCGCTGAGCCGCGAGGGGCAGACGTCCACAGCGCTCAGGCGGAATCCCCTCGCGTGCTCCTTGACCGTCTCCTGATAGATCTTCTCGTTCCGGACGGCCGCGTAGTTGATTGCGCGGTGTTCATCCGTGGTTCCGGAGTTGTCGCCGATCTGCAGGAGCCTTTCCAGTAGCTTCCTCGACGCCGTTTCGAAGTCTTTGGCGGGTATCTCGGCAGGGCGCTCGACCGCCCTGATCAGTTCGCCGCTGTCGAAGGAGTAGATCTGCTCGAAGACGACGACCGGCACGGTCAGGCCGTTGCACAGCTCCGGCGGAGCGACAGGCCCGCGCCTTCCGATCACCACGTCGAGGTCCCAGGGGCTGCTCACGGGACGGACCGCCTCGACCAACAGGTCGTATCCCGCCGAGTCGCGAGGGCGCAGGATGTAGGTCTCGACCCCCTGAACGGTCAGGATGAAGCACAACTGCCTGACCAGGTAACGATTGTCCGGATCCGACAACACACGGTGCAACGCCTCTTCGTCCGTCAGATCCGGTGGCTCGGCCCGCCCGACGACCTGTGCGAACTCCTTCTCCACGCCGAGACTGGGGAACCGCACCTGGATCTGCCCCAACGCGTAGACATAGCCCGAGCCTGCGCCGGTCCGCGCATGAGCGTCCTCCCACGCCTGCTCCTTGTCCGTGGCGGACGGTGGAGTCTCGGAACAGTGACAGGCGGTCTGCATGAGCGAGGTGTCCCCGGCCGACGCCATCCCCGTCTGTTCGTCGTCAGGTTCGTCCACGGACGGGCTGGCCGGCACGCCGGTCTGTTCGGGCTCCATGGGTGACTCCTCCCTCAAGCCTTCCTGGGATATACGGTGAGCCGTCGTCACCTACCAGCGGCCGCGTCGGCTCGAGAACGCCACCCACTGGTTCAGGGCGGCGGCCCGTCGCTCACAGCCGCCGCAGGGCCGTATCCCCGCCGCGTACGTCACGCGCTTGACGACGTCGCCCAGCCCCACCTCTTCGTCACCGGTCACGAACCCGGGGATCCGCATCCGGTGCGGTCGTCGCTCGGCGGTGTCCTCCGTCCGGGCTTGCCGGCCGGGGTTCTCGTCCTCGCTGCTCATCGCCACCACTTCCGGGATCAGGGTGAGGGCGGCCGCCGGCGCGCACGGGTCGGCACGACCGCTCCGAAGGGGGGCCGGACGTGCCCAGTGCGGCCAGGGGCTCGGTCTCCCCCGCTTCCCATGTTCCTCCTGCCCTTCCCGGCCCGCACCTCGGCCTGTCACCAAGTCGACGGCCCCGCTCACCGGTTCACCTCCACAGAGCAACGTCGCTGCGTCACGGTCGACTTGATGCCTGACACTGACCTGACACGGAGGCGGGCGATGTCCTGCCGTCGCCCCTCTCGCGTCGGCAACTCGGGGTCGGCCCGGGGCTTCTGCGTCCACGCCACGTTGGATGAAAGGGCAACAGTTGAGGCATGCACTTGAGGCCTGTCGTCGCCCTCGCCCCGAGTTGGCGTCCTCCCCGTACGAGGGTGACGATGGAGGTGGACCCTCGGCTCGGACCGGACGGGGACGGCATGCCGAGAGGCGTTGCGGGCGTGCGGCAGGATCAGCTTCCCCCAGCGCATCGCGGTTGTTCCGCTCGGCGGGATCTCCTGCCGGATGATCCGGAGCGGGAATCGCTCAGCTGTCACCTCGGCGCAATGATCCGGAGCGGGAATCGCTCAGCTGTCACCTCGGCGCACTCAATGGGGACGTCATGGCCATCTCCGACGAAGAACTGGCGCGGGCGAAAGAGATCCGGGTCGAACAGGTGCCGCTGCTGCGCAGGAGCCGCGGCGTGACCAACGAGACCCTCCAGAGGCTGCCCGACGCCGCGGTACGACGTGCGCTGCGGCGCCTGAACTACCCCGACCTGCCCAACGCGCGACGACTGTTCAGGCTCGACCAGGAGCGCGGCGACGACGGCACGGTCCCGGCGCACGCCCAGGGAACGGCACTCGACAGGATGCACGCGCGGCTGGCAGCGGAGGAGGCCCCGCCCGCGCGGACCGCGGGCGTGCCGACCGGCGCCGCACGTGAGGGCCTCGGGGCCGGCCCGACCCCGACGGCCGGGATGCAACTCGCCGCATGGGAGTGGCTCGGCCCGGGCAACATCGGCGGTCGCACCCGCGGCATCGCGATCCATCCCGAGGAGCCGCGGAGGATGTGGGCCGCGGGCGCCGGCGGCGGCGTGTGGCACACCGAGGACGGCGGAGCGCAGTGGGCGCCCGTCGACGACTTCCTCGGCAACCTGGCCTGCTCCTGCCTGGCCATGGACCCCGGCGACCCCTCGACGATCTATGTCGGTACCGGTGAGGGTTTCTCCAACAGCGACGCCCTGCGCGGCAACGGCGTCTTCCGCACCACCGACGGCGTCAACTGGGCGCCGATCACCGCCACCCAGACAACGGATTTCCGCGCCGTGACCCGGATGGCGGTCTCCTCGACCGGCGAGGTCGTCCTCGCTGCCACCACGACCGGGCTCTTCCGCTGTTCCGACGAGGAACGCAAAATCTGGACACAGGTCCTGGACGTCCCGCTCGGCACCGTCCTGTTCGACCCCACCGACGACGACCTGGCCGTGGCCGGCGCCCTGGAGGCCGGCGCGGCCTTCGTCAGCTCCGACGGCGGGCGCACCTGGCAGACGGCGACTCCGGGCGGCAACCCGTGGTCGGGGCGGGTCGAACTCGCCTACGCTGCCGCGGATCCCGGGATCGTCTACGCCTCCGTCCAGATGACCAGCGGCCGCGTCTATCGCTCCACGGACGGCGGCCGAACCTACCGTCTCCGGAAAACCCTCGACTCCAGCGGCCAGATGGCCAACTATCTGGGCGACCAGGGCTGGTACGGCAACGCCGTGTGGGCCGGCGACCCGACGGACGGGAACCTCGTCGTGCTCGGCGGCGTCGACCTGTGGCGCAGCACCGACGGCGGCGACCACATCACCGAGATCAGCACCTGGTGGGCCCCGGGTTCCGTGCACGCCGACCACCACACGATCGTCTCGCACCCCGGATACGACGGGGCGAACAACCGGACGGTCTTCTTCGGCAACGACGGCGGCGTGTTCACCGCACAGGATTTGGCGCAGACCGGCACCGAGCAGGAACCGCCGTTCGTCGACGGCTGGACCGAACTGGACAACAACTACGGGGTCACCCAGTTCTACTCCGGCGCCGGCAACCGGCTCAGCGGAAAGATCGTCGGCGGCGCGCAGGACAACGGCACCCTCTGCTTCGACCCTGCCCAGGGCACCGAAGGCTGGCAGCAGATCTTCGGCGGCGACGGCGGCTGGTGCGCCTCCGACCCCGGCGATCCGCAGGTCTTCTACGGTGAGTACGTCTTCCTGAACATCCACCGAAACACCGACGGCGGCGCCAGTGACGACACCGAGGGCGACCGCTACATCAGCGGCCAGTTCTGGAACGCCGCCATCAGGGAGTGGGACTGGAAGCCGCTGCCATTCCGTATCCCCGACGCCATGACCAACCAGGCCCTGTTCATCGCACCGTTCGCCCTCGACCCGAACGAACCCGACCGGATGCTCGCCGGCGGCCTGTCGCTGTGGCGGACGGACAACGCCAAGGAAGCCAACACGCCCACGTCCGGGCCGAGCTGGCGGGCGGTCAAACCCAGCGCGGGATCCAAGATCAGTGCGCTCGCCGTGGCGGCCGGCCACTCCGACCTGATCTGGGTGGGGCACGTCAACGGGATGCTGTTCCGTACCGTCAACGGCACGGCGACGACGCCGGCGTGGAGTCGTGTCGGGGTGACCGGACCCGGCCCACTGCGGCCGCGACGCTACCTCACCTGCGTCACGCTCGACCCGGCCGAGCCGGACACGGCCTACGTCGCCTTCGGTGGTTACGAACCGGACAACCTCTGGGTCACCCACGACGGCGGCGCCACGTGGACCCAGCTCGCCCAGACGCTGCCGGACGTACCTGTCCGGGCGGTCGCCGTACATCCGCGGAACACGTCATTCCTGTACTGCGGTACCGAGGTGGGGCTCTTCGCCAGCGATGACGGCGGGACCAACTGGTCGGCGGCCAACGAAGGGCCCACCAACTGCTCGGTCGACCAGCTGTTCTGGATGGACGAGACGTTGGTCAGCGTCACTCATGGCCGTGGCATGTTCCGGATCGACCTGTCGACGGTCTGACGATCCTTGACCTGGCACATTTCGAAGGTGACGGCGATGACACGAGACGTGCGTCTGCGAGGCCGGATCGAGGCGGCGGCCGCCGGTCTGTGCGCAGTGCTCTTCCTGGCCACGCTGATCTGGCGCGACTGGATCGAGGCAGTGTTCGGAGTGGACCCCGATCAGCACAGCGGGGCCCTCGAGTGGGCGATCGTCGCCCTGACGCTGGGCGCGACGGTGGCGTTCTCGCTGCTTGCGCGCGGTGAGTACCGCAGGGCCCGGTTGACGTCGTCCAGATCGTGACGTCCGCGCCCCCGGCCAGGACCGCCCTCATGGCCCTCCGCGTGGGTTACTGACACTACGTCAGGCCCTCGCGACGAAATGACGCCGTTGACCGTGGCGGACGAGCTCCAAACAGGCCCTCGGGGTACTCGACGAAGCCGTCACCTCGACGGTGCCGGTGCCGGTGCCGGTGCCGGTGCCGACGTGAGGATTCGCGCCCGCGCAGGTCACGCGGTGCTGAGGGGATGGGCCGCCGTGGCCGATCGTGGTGGCCAGGTGTGGGGGGCGAGTATGCCGAGGACGTACGCGCGGGCCACGAGGGCCGGACGGGTGGCGGCGCCCAGCAGGTGCCGCAGGCGGCTGAGGTGGTAGTCGAGCGTCTGCCGCGACAGGTTCAGCGAGGCGGCTATGTCGCTGTTGCTGCTGCCCTGCGCCAACAACGACAGGATGCGGATCTGCGCGGCGGTCAGCGGCGGATGCGCCTCGTGGGCGAGACTCTGATGGGTGATCACGGCCCAGACGTGCCGTGCCCGGCTGGCGGAATGGCCGATAGTCGTCAGGTGGAGCTCCGCCCGCCGCTGCAGTCCACGCGTGTCGACGAGCACGGCCGTGGTCTCGACACGTCGGGTGCGGCGGGCTATCAGACTGTTCCACCGGCGGTGCAACCGGTCCAGATCCGGCCCCGGTTCGGGGGCCAGCAGCGTGTGGGCGCGGCGGCCCACGAGGTCGGTCAGGCCGAGGTGGAAGAGTTCGGCGGCCGCCACGCTCGCCTCGATCACCCGCCCGTTCGCCGACAACAGGGCGCAGGGCAGACCGCTGTGGTCGCGCAGAGCGCTGAGGTTCTCCTCGGCCTCCTGGCGCTGCGCGGTGGCCCGCAGGTGGTCGGTGATGTCCACGTAGATGCCGGCGACGCACGTACGGGAGTGTTCCCGCACCGGGAAGCGGTGGCCGACCGCGCGGCCTGTGGTGCCGTCCTGGCGCAGATAGCGGAGGGTGTGGCGGACGGGCGTGCCCCGGGTGAGTATCTGCTGGTCCAGGGCCCGGAACCGCTCGGCCTCGGCCGGGGCGTCGAAGTCCTCGATGTATCTGCCGACCAGTTGCTGTGGTGCGGTGCCGTAGAGGTGCGCGTAGGCGTGGTTGGCCCACAGGTAGCGCCCCTCGCGGTCCCGGATGAAGGCGGGCGCCGGGGCGAGGTCCACGAGGTCCGCGAAGGCGGCGCCACCGGGGGGCACCGCGAGCCCGGCTTCGTGGTGCCGCCGGTCCCGGGTGCGCTGTGAGCCGCCCGGGTCGGCGAGGCCGTCGGCATCGGCGGGCTCACCCGTCCGCGGGGGTCCTTCGGCGTCCCTCTCCCCCGCCGCCTGGCACGGCTCGTCGACTTCCCTCCAGGACACGGGAAGGTTCTCGAGCAGAGTCTTGTGGCTCGGGTCGGGCACAACGGTCTCCGTCCGTATAGGACTGGCTGACGCACAGTCACACGACGTTGGATATCCCGCCCCGTACAGCACAAGCTCCATTCCCGGCCGAGTTGCCGGAAGTGGACGGTGGTCCCCGCCGCCCCTATCGCTCGGGCCCGGACTTCGGGGACGAGAGTCTGCGGACCACCCCCGCGACTCAGGCATTTGCCTGAGTCGCGGGCGGCCTCTGCGGCGATATGTGCGGTTACAGCCTGGTCCCCTGGAGTGTGCGGGCGGGCTCTGCGGACGCCGTTCCCCGACACGATCCCCGGGCCCGTCACCGCGCCACCGGTGCCGAGAACGGCCCCCGCCGACCAGGTGAATGGAGACGAATTTCTGTGAGCACGGTGCTGTTGGTGCATGCCAAGGGTGGTCCGCCGCTCGGCCATGTCCTGTCCCGGACGGCTGCGAGGGCGGACGTGCACCTGCTGGCGCTCAGCGCTCTTCCCCCCGCCGTGGCGGGTTCCGCAGGGAGACTGTGCGCCTCGGTCACGACGCCGGACGACGCAGGCCGCTCCGACCTGGTCGCCCTGATCGTCTCGCATGCCCGGCTGGTGGGCGCGGACGCCGTGATCACCTTCTCCGAGTACGCGGTCGTCGCGGTCGCCGAGGCCTGCGAGAAGCTCGGTCTGCCGGGCGCGGGCGCAGCCGCCGCACTCGCGCGCGACAAGCGGCTGATGCGCAGCACCTGGCAGCGGAGCGGCCTTCCGCAGCCCGCGTTCCGCCCCGTCTCCACGGAAGCGGATCTGCGGGCGGCGGTGAGCTCCCTGTCCTGTCCACTGCTCCTCAAGGCTGCCTGGAGCGCGGGATCCACCGCCCACCAGATCATCACCTCGCCCGGCGAGGCGTCCGCCGCCTGGGCCCGCTCGCGCCAGGTCATGGCGGAGTCCGCCCAGTTGGGATACGCGGAGCTGCATGTCGCCGAGGCGGATGCCGACTTCGTGGTCGAGGAGATCGTCAGCGGCACGGCGGCGGACTGGTTCGACGAGCCCGGCTGGGGCGACTACCTCAGCGTCGAGGGCGTCGTGGCGGACGGTGTCTTCCACCCCGTCTGCCTCAGCGGCCGGATGCCCACCATCGAGCCGTTCACCGAACGCGCCGGCATCACGCCCGCTCTGCTTTCGCCTGACGCGCAGGACCGCGTCGTGGCCCTGGCGCGCCGTGCCGTCGACGCGCTGGGCCTGCGTGACTGCGGAACGCACACGGAGATCAAGCTCGGCCCCGACGGCAGCATGTGGCTCATCGAGACAGCCGCCCGGTTCGGCGGCGCGATGACGGTGCCGCAGATCGAGGAGGTCTTCGAACTGGACCTGGTGGGCATGCTCGTCGACCATCTGCTGGGACGCCCGGTCACCTGGCCGGAGCAGGCCCTGACCCCGGAGCGGGCCCGGGGTGCGGCGGGCTCCCTCGTCGTCCTCGCGGTCGACGGCCGGGGCGAGGCCTGGCAGGGCCGCAAGGTCTGGGATTTCCCCGTGGTCGCGTCGGACGTCCCGCTGAGCCCGGACAGTGAGCTGTCGGTGGTGGCGGAGAGCTCCTTGCCCGACGGCAGTGTCGTGCCGGTCTACGACCCCGCCGCGGGCGCCAACACCATGGCGGCCCTGTGCCTGCTCTCCGCCGCCGACCCGCGGACGGTGCTGCGGGACTTCGAGACCCTGGTGGACGCCCTGCCCCGAGTGCTGCCCGCCGCGCAGTCCGAGGAGGTTCCCGCATGAGCACCCACCTGGCCACCGAAGCCGCCTCGCCCGCGACGGACCGCACGGTCGTCGGCGAGAACCTCTCCCTGCCGCTCTTCCGGACGCTGTCGGGAGTCCTGGCGGGTCACCCTTACCTCAAGGTCGTCGTCGACCGCGCGGAGAACACCTGGCACCTGCTCGACACCGGCGCGCACCCCTTCCACGTCAACTATGTCGCCACCCGGGTGCTGGGTATGGACCTGGCCTCGCTGGACGCGCGGTTGGACGCGTTCAACGCCTCCGTCTACACCGATCCCGAGCGCCGGTTCCTGCTCGGTGTGCTGTCCCTGCACACCGAGCAGGAGGAGGGCAGGGAGCGGCCGTTCCTCGTCCTGGAGACGACCGAGGCCGACACGATGAGCGGCGAACTGCTCGCGTTCTTCTACGAGTTCGTCCGGGCTCGGGTCGACAGCAGGCTGCCGCTGCTGCTCAAGCCCGCCAACCACGGGCAGGAGGAAGGACTGTCGGCGATCAGCGAACGGCGGGTGCCCCGCATTCTGGGCCACGAGCTGTTCGGTTCCCGGGAGCGCACACCGCTGAACCCCGGCGAGGCCACCGGGCGGCTGCGATTCTTCCGGACGGCCGAGGAGTACACGGTGGCGGAGGCCGGCCTGGGCTGGGCCGACATCGTGGCGATGCCGTGCCTGCCCGACGACGTACCGCGCGTCGCCGGCTTCATCAACACGGCGCCGATCACGCCGCTTTCGCACACCAACGTCCTCGCCTCCGGCTGGGGCATCCCCAACGCGATCGTCCGTGATCTGGAGCAACTCGTCGACAAGGACGGCCTCGACGACGCGTGGGTGCGCTACCGGGTCGACGAGGACGACATATCCCTGGAGCGTCTCGACCACGAACCCGACCTGCGGGCGCCGGCCTGGCACCAGCAGCGCATACGCCTCGAGCCACCGCTGCTCGAAGACGCCCCCGTGCTCTCCCTGCACCGGCTGCGCAGCGCCGACCGCGACCGCTACGGCACGAAGGCGGCCAACCTCGGCGAGCTGCACCACGTCCTCGACAGCCGTACGGTGGACCTGACCTCCTTCTACGGTCGGCCCCGTCCGCCGCGCGAGGACCTCTACGGTCACCTCGCCACCCGCCTCGGCCTCAGTGCCTTCACCGTCGAGCAACTCCGCGCAAAAGCAGCCGAGTTCGTCGCCGAGGCGGTCGGCGCCCCGGAGGGCGTCGCACTCCCCTTCGCGCTCCAGCAGCGGTTCCTCGCCTCCTCCCCGGCCCTCCAGCAGGGCATCGGCAAGCTGAAGATGGCGCTCGAACTCGACGCCACCGACGTCCTGGACTCACTGTGCCTGCACCTGCAACACCTGATCCGGCACACTCCCGTCCCCGAGTCGGTCACCCGGCAGATCGACCAGGCCTTCCCCGCCGCGGCGGCCTCCCGCGGGCGGCTGGTGGTGCGCTCCTCCTCCAACGCCGAGGACCTCCCCGGGTTCTCCGCGGCCGGCGTCTACGACTCCGTCACCACCGTCCACGGCACGGGTGAACTCCTCGACGCGGTACGCCACGTGTGGGCCTCCCTCGTGTCGCCCCGCAGCGTGCGGCTGCGCCACCAGGTCGGCATCTCCCTCGACGACACCTACATGGGTGTGATCGTTCAGGAGTACCTGCCCGCCTCCCTGGGCGGCGTCCTCGTGACCTGCAACCCGACCCGCCGCGAGGACTTCCGCAACGTCTACCTCAACTGTTCCCCGGGCTCCCCCGAGCAGGTGGTCGACGGGACGGTGCTGCCGCAGCAGTACCTGTACAACACCGTGGAGGGCGGCGGCCGTACCCTCGCACTGGGCTCGTGGGGCCAGGGGCTGTCCGCCGCGGTCCGCGCCCGGCTCGCCGACCTGTCCCTCACCGGACGGCTCCTGCAGTCCCACTTCAGCGCGGCCGACGTGGACAAGCCACTCGACATCGAGTGGCTGATGACCGAGCAGGGCGACTTCCGGCTGGTCCAGATCCGCCCCTACGCGCTGTGAGGGCGCGTCTTGGCCGGCCGCGCCCCGGCACCGGAGCTGCCACGGGCCTGACCGACACGGCCCGCCGGATCATCCGGCTCAACTACGGCTTCCAGCTGTTGTTCAACCTGCTGTGGTGGATGCCGGTGTTCTACGCCTACCAGAAGGCGGCCGGCCTCTCGGACGGGCAGATCTTCGGCATCCAGAGCATCTACTACGTGGCCTTCTGCCTGCTGGAGATCCCGACCGGGCTGATCGCCGACCGGATCGGCACCCGCAACTGCCTGCGGCTCGGCGCGGTGGTGATGACGGCCGCGAACCTGGCCCCGGTGGTCAGCGCCTCCTACACGGGGTTCCTGATCCACTTCCTGGCCATCGCCGCCGGCCGGTCGCTCACCTCGGGCGCGGCGAGCGCCTACCTGTACGACGGGCTGCGGGCGGAACGGTGCGGCGAGCACTACCTTCGGGCGGAGGGCACCGCGCGGGCACTGGGGCTGGCGGCCAAGGTGGTGTGCTGGCCGCTGGTCGGGCCGTTGACGGCTCTCGCGCACCCGGCCCCGTACGTGCTCAGCGCGGCGAGCGCGGCAGGCTCCCTCGTCTGCGCCGTGCTGCTGCCCCGCCTCGCCGGAGCGGAAGCCGGAGCGGACACCGGCCGGGATGGCGGCGGGCGGCGGGGCAGCGCCTTCCTGCGGGACGCGGGGACCGCGCTGCGCTGTGTCGCCTCCTCGCCGTGGCTGGCCCTGGTGATGGTGCAGGGCGTCGCGGTCTTCACCCTGTCGCGCATCTGCCAGGTCAACCTCTTCCAGCCGATCCTGCTGGACCACGGCATCGGCGAGGCATCGCACGGTGGGGTGCTGGCCGCCATGACCGTGGCGGAGGCGGTGGCGTCCGCGCGGCCCCAATGGCTCAGCCGCAGACTGCCGCCGGTCGCCTGGGTGTCCGTCCTCAGCCTCGCGCTGGCGGGCACCCTGGCGGCCATGACCCTCGGCGGGCCGTGGACCGTCGTCGTGCTGCTCTGCCTGTTCGCCGCCGCCACGGGGTTCGCGTTCCCGGTCCAGCGCAAACTGGTCAACGACGCTGTCCCCGCGCACGCACCGCGGGCCACCCTGCTGTCGGTGGAGAGCATCGTGGACCGCGCGGTGTGCGCCCTGGCCGCGATCGCCGCGGGCGCGTACCTGTCCGCCGGGCATCTGGACGCCCTGCTGTGGCACAGCGCGCTGGCCACGGCGTTGCTGCTCGGGGCCTTCCAACTGCTGCTGCGCAGCGGCGTGGTCGCCCGTGCCGGCCGTGACGGGAATAGGGCACTTCCGACGCCGACGTGCGGCAACGCGGGAGCCGATGGCCCCGCGTCTGCGGAAGTGGGCGACGGTACTCCCGCCCTGGCGGACACGGGGGACGCCGGCCGCAAGAAGGCCCTCGAACCGGGCCAGACCCCGCAGAGACCACGAACGACCTGACGGCCTGACAACCGTGGCGCAGGCACCGATCCGTCGTCGTACGCCCCGGATCAGGGGTGTACGACGACGGGCGGTCCGGGCGACGGCTGCGGCTGCGGCTGCGGCTGCGTTCAAGTGAGGCGACAGCCGAGGAGTTCGACCAGTCCCGCCGGCAGGAATGCGGGCCGGTGCGGCAGACCGACCTGGTACGACACGAAGCCCAGCGAGGACGCCACGGACACCTCCTGGGCAGTCTCCGCCTGGTAGACGACCCGGCAGCCGGCCGAGTCCTCCTTGGCGCGCTGCCACAGGACCGGGGACGGCTTGCGTTCGGCCTCGGTGCGCGGCGTACGGATCCGGTCGCCGAAGTCTGCCCAGGCGAAGGCCGCCGGACCCCGCCACGTCGCGTCGACCTCCGTCCGGAGCCGGGCGGCGCGCTCGGCGTCGGTCGTACCCCAGGAAGGCGGGACATTGGTGATCAGGCCGACTTCGACGTGGCGTTCCCGCAGGGTCCGCAGGTACGAGGCCGCCCCGGGCAGGTAGGTGGTGCTGCCGTCGGCGGCGGTGTGCACCAGGGTCTCCCCCAGGTCGAAGTACACGACGGGACATGCCCGTTCGCCGTGCCCGGGCATGGTGGCGGCCGCACCCTGGCCCTTCCCGGCCTCCTCGGGGGCGGCCGCGGTCACCGGCGTGCAGAGCACCGTCGACACCAGGGCCGCGCCCAGTGCGAGGCCCAGACGGGTCGAACTCTTGTCAACGGATCCGTTCATGTGCACCGTCACCCCTTCGATGTCATAGGCATGACACGCTAACGCTCCTGTGGTCCATCGGCGGGCCGAACCCACTACAGCTCGACGCGATCACGACCTTGTCGCCGACGTGACGGAGGCCGTCGCCGACGACCGTCTCCGAAGGGAACGGCCGTACGCCGCAACTGTGTCGACGAGCGTCACGCCCTGCTCGGCAGTCGTCCGGAGAAGGACGAGCATGCCGGCACTCCCGTGCCCGTGCCCGCGCCCGAACTGCGGGGGGCTGGGCGGAGAGCCGAAGTCGTGGACCGCGTTTCCGGCTGCCCGTTGCCCACGACACATGTCCGGTGCTACCTGGCCGCACACTCGGGCAGCCCCGGCGCTTCACGCCGGGAAACGCTCTCGGTCAGGGCAACCGAGAAACCGTCCTCGAACCCGTGATCACGCCGTCTAGGGTGGCCTGGTGAGGCTTGAACTGCGGGAACGATGGGGCGGACAGCCTTTGTGGGCGCGTCGGGTTCGCGCGGTGTACTTGATCGGATTCCTCGAAGGGTTCTGCTCCCACGTTCTCGATCTGGTCCGTGGCGGCATCCACGCCTATGCGTCGTTCCCTCAGGTTCCCCTGCAAGTGTTCTTCGTCAGCTTGGTGGTACTGGATCCGCTGGCCGCCGTGCTGGTCGGACTGGTGCGACGGGAAGGGTCCTGGCTGGCAGCCACCGTGATGGTGATGGACGTCAGCGCGAACTGGTGGGGCAACCGTCATTGGCTACAGGATGATCCTGCGAAGCTGTTCTGGCTGGCGCCCATCACCCTCTTCGCCCTGTTCGTCGTCGCGCTCTCGCTCCCCTTGCGTCGCGCGGCCGCCGGGGCGGCAGGCACGCTCTGAGCGACATCGGAACTCACCGATATCCAGAGGCCCACAGGACCTCTGGCGGCATCCGAACTCGACGACAAACGACTCTCGTTGAGAGCGATGCGGCCAGTCGATGTTCAGGGGAAGGGGCTCTGACCCGCCTTCCGAGCGGTTGTTACGGAGAGTCAGATCTTCGGAGCCGTCTGAGGGCGGTTCGGATGGGCGCGAAGTCGCGTTGAGGTGAGTTCCAGGGACCGGTTGCCACTCGACGCGTGGATGTCGAGTCCTGCGTATGACGGACGGGCAGCCGTGCAGGTGCGGAATCGGCGGCGCGGAGATCACTCACAGATGCGTTCCAGCGTGCCGGGGCCCCAGGTCGAGGGACCATCGAAGGGGGCTTTCCGCCGCACACTCCAGACCTCGCCGGGGTCGGCCGAGAGGTGCCGCACCCCCCATCCGGATGGCCGGGGGCGACGGCCCCGGTTCCGCGCCGCGGACGGTCCACCGATGAGTTTCCGGCGGACGTGCCGTCTACCCGTCGACGAAGGGAGCGCACCATGCGCAAGATCATTGTTTGCACGTTCCTGACCCTTGACGGCGTCATGCAGGCGCCGGGTGGTCCGGACGAGGACGCTGAAAGCGGGTTCGAGCACGGCGGCTGGCAGAAGCCGGTTGTCGACGACGAGGTCGGCGCGGCCATCGCCGATTGGTACGAGCACTCCGACGCGATGCTGCTCGGCCGCAAGACGTACGAGATCTTCGCGTCGTACTGGCCGACCGCCGATCCCGAGAATCCGTTCACCCATCGGATGAACAGCATGCACAAGCACGTGGCGTCTCGGACCCTGACGTCCGTCGAGTGGCAGAACTCCACGCTGCTCCAGGGCGACACCGTCGAGGCGGTACGCAAGCTGAAAGCGTCCGACGGCGGCAACCTCAACGTCGTCGGCAGCGGCGACCTCGCCCAGACCCTCATGCGGCACGACCTCGTCGACGAGTACCGGCTGACCATCCACCCGGTGATCATCGGCACCGGCAAGCGGCTGTTCGCCGACGGCGCGATCCCCACTGCGCTGGAACCGGTCAGCGTCTCCACGACCAAGGGCGGCACCGTCGTCGGCGTCTACCGGCCGAACGGCAAGCCCAGCTACGACAGCTACTAGTCTTCTGAGTCAGGAACTCGTCCTGAAGTTCTGGCCCAACGCTCAAGTACCAGTCGCACGTTGACTGAACGGAGTCCAACAGCCATGCCGGACACAACCTCGGCCGACCTCGGCCCTCGTGAGGTCTTGGCCCGCTACCAGCAGGCGATGCTCGACAAGTCCGCGGACGACCTGGCCGACCGGTACGCGGTCGATGCCGTGCACGAGTTTCCCTTCTTCTTCCCCGGCATGCCTGAGCGCTACTAGGGGCGTGAAGAGGTCCGCGCGGACTATCGAGCGGCCTGGGGTGCAAGCCCGGCGCAGCCGAAGGAGATCCGCGAAGTCGTCGTGCATGAGAACACCGACCCGGAGGTGATCGTCGTCGAGCAGATCGTCTCCGGGACCGTGACCACGGGCGGCCGGTCCTTCGACTTCCCCGGCCTCCTCGTGATCCGTCCGGAACAGCCGGATCGTGCATGTCCGTGACTACATGGACGGGCTCGGTGTGGCTCACGCGACGGACCGACTGACCGCCGTGGCCGCCAGCCTCGGCAAGCACCCCTAGCCTCTGACACCGGACGCATTCATCCAGCCAGTCCAGGTTCCCGTGGCCGCTGGGGCAGCGTTCGGCGTGTCGGTCGTGGCGTGGTCCCAGTGGCCGATCAGGTCGCGGTAGAGGGCGCAGTCGACCATCAGACGGTCATGAGTGCCCAGGTGGCGGCGCGGGCCGCCCAGCACGAGGACGAGGTCGGCGCGCAGGGCGGAGCTGATCCGGTGGGCGCAGACGATCAGGGTGGCGGGGCAGACATCGAAAGCAGGTTCGACTACGCGGCCGGGTCGAGATGGCAGGTGGCCTCGTCCAGCAGGAGCAGCCGGGCGGGGGAAGCAGGCGCGGACCAGAGCGATCAGCTGGCGCTCCCCTGCGGCGAGCAGGGCCGGGTCCGCCGTGCGTCGTCGCCGCCCAGGCACTCGGTCAGGGGCCGCTCCGACGGCGTCGACTGCCGCCAGATGGGTGCCCGGCGTGAGGGTGAGGCAGAGGTCTCGGACGACGGGTTCGGCCGGCCTGGCGTAACCGAAGGTGACACCGCAGAGCTCGACGCCGCCGTCCTTGGGCAACCGCTCCCCCGGCACGGGCGGTCGTGTGGACGGCCGTCCAGGAGCAGGTCGAGGCCGGCGGTGAACCGATCGCGGTCGGCGTGGCCGCGCACATCACATGGGGCACCCCCGGCCACTCCCCCATATCCCCGTCCCCAGAACCACCCCACACCCCATCAGGCAGCGAACGTCCATGAGCGCGCTGATGCCTCCGGCGCGCTGCGGAAAGGCAGGCTTCACTCCATGGTCAGGCGCCTTACCGGCGGACCGCCGAGATCAGTCCGCCGGGCCGTTCCTCGCGCCGCGGCGGGGTGTCGATCGGGCGGCCGTAGGCGGCAGCGCGCTCGCGCAGAGTGTGGCAGTCGGCCTCCCAGCCATGCCCGGCCAGCCGGCCCACCGGGTCGTCCGGCATCTCCGAGACCCACATGGACGCCGCCGATCCCGGAACGGCGTCCGCGCCGAAGCGCTCGATCACCCCGCGCGAGCCCCACGTCAGCCCCATCCGACTGCCTGCCGCCGACTGCGCGCTGATCCGGGCCAGCAGCAGTTCCACCGCGTCCTCCGGCAGATAGATCAGCAGCCCTTCGGCGATCCACACGGTCGGCGCCGCCGGGTCGTGCCCTGCGGCGGCCAGCGCGCCTGGCCAGTCCTCACGCAGATCCACCGCGACGGTGATCCGCTCGCAGCGGGCGACGGCCCGCTCCTGGCGCAGCACCGACGCCTTGAAATCCAGTGGCTCGGCAGTGTCGACCTCGAACAGCCGGGTACCCCCGGGCCAGTCCATCCGGAAGGCCCGGCTGTCCATGCCGGCGCCGAGCGACACGACCTGCCGTACACCGGACGCGGACGCCTGCTGCAGCAGGTCGTCGAGGAACTTCGTCCTGATGACGATGGAGAACGAGACGGCAAGCCGGCGGCGACGCGCGGCCTCGTCATCCGCCGGCGGCGAAGAGGGCCACAGGCCGCCTGCGGTGGCGAAGGCCTGCGCCAGTGGGTCGCGGAACAGCGCGTTCTCCCGCTCGCTCTCCAACGCCCGCACCCTGGCCACTCCCACCGCCGTGGCCCACACTCCCGACGGCTGTACCCACTCCTGCTCATCAGTCACCGCGCCACCCTAGAAGATCGATTCCAAAGGGCCTGGTGGGGGAGGGAGATTCATGCGCGGCCGGCCAGCCAGCCACGGTGCTGTTGGCGTGCCGGTCTCCGCCGCGGTTGATGCAGCGGCGGTCGGTGCGACCCGTACAGTGCCGTGGGCGCGGGTGTCCATGCCTGTCCTCACACACCGAGATCGGACGCCCCCGCGCCATGTGCGCAGGCCACCCTGTGGACTCGTTCAGGGATCGAGGGCGGCCTCCGCTGCGATAACTATGCGGCGTGTTCATTTCGCAGGGCCTGTATGAGCCAGGGGTACACCGGGATGAGGTTCGGTACTACCTGCCAACCGTTGACGATCCACACCAGCCGCCAGTACCGGTCCACCCTGGGATCGTGTGCCTCTTCGAACCGCTGGGCCATCCAGTCCCGGAATTCCGTGTCAGGGGTACGCGCGAACACCTCGGCGAAGCGGTGCACAAGGTCGTCGATGACAGGTGCGGCCCTGTTGCTGAGCGGGTCGATGCCCGACTCCATGACCTCGGCCACCTTCTGACGGGTGCACTTCATCAGTTCCTCGCCCGCTTCGCTCTCGATGTCGAGCGGGTGCCCGGCGGCCTGCCACATGGCCATCCGGCGCATCCGGGCCCGGAAGTCTTCGTCGCCGACCAGCCCGGCGAGCTCCACCCACGCGGCGATCTGCTCGCTGGACGGATCATCGGGAAGGTCGGGAGTAGCAGCGCGAACCATGGCCACGGCAGCCGGGTCGGCATCCATTGTGCCGAAGGTGTCGTCCATGAAATCGTCGATCAGACGTCGGCGTTCCTCGCCGGACAACTGCGTGAGCCTGTGCATGAGCTTGATCTCCTCGGGATCGGACCCGCGTCCGGCCACGACTCGCAGAACACTCCGACGCAGTTGCAGCACCCGGATCTGGACGTCCATGGCGTCGGCGTGCGCCGCGGCGACTTCCGCCACCGAGAGCTCGCGGTCCAGTACCCGTCGAATCGTGGCCAAGTCCATGCCCAGTTCGCGCAATGTGCGCAGAAGTTCCAGACGAAGCAGTGCGTCGAGGTCGTAGAGCCGATAACCGGCGGGACTACGGGTGGTCGGCGCTACCACCCCCGAATCGGAGTAGAACCGGATGGTCCTCACGGACAAGCCGGTCCGCCGGGAAAGCTCCCCGATCGAGCAGAGGGTCGTAACGTCCATGTCCCCCACTCTGCTGTCTCCAGTGACTGGAGACTCAAGACTATGCCCCAGCCGGCCCCGCCTGCGGACGCACTGGAGGTGAGGGAGCAACCGGCTGAAAGATCCGTCACGGACCATCCGTCATCAGACACTCCGCTATTTCCCTGCATAGGACAACGGACAATCGCTTTCCGAGACTCGAAGCTACACGCTGTCGGGTGGGATGGGCGTGGCCTGGTGGTAGTACATCTGCCAGGCTGCGTTCGCACCCTGCTTGCGCCAGAGCGAACTGCGCCGTGCCCGGTTTCCCTCCAGCGTGGTCTCGTAGGTGAGGTGCACCAGTCCGGGGGCCAGCAGGACACCGGTGAACTTTGAAGGCTCGTAGCGCGGACCGCTTACTGCGGCACCGTCCATCTCGGGCATCGCGGCAAGCATCTCGTCATACGTCCACCGTCGCCCCGAAGCGCCGACCTCTGTGAAGTTCGGATCCAGTAGCTGTCGGACAAGCGAGCGTGAACTGCGAACACTGGGGTCCATGAGGCGCAGCTCGCCTGCGATCGCCTCATGCACCGCATCTGATTCTTGGCTCATGCAGGCATCTTCGCCCAGGAAGCCGAGTTCACCGCAACCGAGTTACCCCCCCCCAGCGAATCATCTTGGCGCCGGTCGGCGCAGGGACGGGTGCGACCACCGTCGATCTCGTGAGTACCGCACGCTGATCATGGGACGGTGACCCAGCGCATATCACCCGTGTCGATCGAATCCCGACGGTGGGAGACGACGGCCCGGCCGAGTTCGAATCCGCCGGGCCGTCAGCCAGCGGCACAAACGACCACGACCGGCGTGGCAGGCTGGAACGGTGCTGATTGTCAGCCGGTCGGCTCAGTGCGGCGCCGCAGTACGTCCCGTACGAATGTGCACGAAGCGCTGAGGAAGATCACAACTCCAGCGACAAGCAAGAGGGATGACACCCCGGAACGGCAGTCGCGAACGGCGAGAACGAGCAGCATCGCACCGGCAACGACGCCGAACGCCGAACGCCGAGATCAGAGCACTCACGCCGAGACGTGCCCAGAAACCCCCGGTCTCAAGGCATCATCTCGTACGTGCCCGACAGCGCCTCGACGCGCTGCCAGACGCGTGCGGAACGCGTCGCGTCGACCACCGGGCGCCTGACGGCACCGAGCGCCCAGAGCTGCTGCCCCTCGGTCGCGGAGTCCTTGCCGTGCAACTCCACCGCGTGCGCGGAGAAGTCGCGTACGAGGACGGCGAACAGCTCGTCGAGCACGTCCTCGTCGAGGCCCTTCAGGGCTGCCTGCTCCAGGACCAGCTGACCGTGGACGACGAGCGCGAACAGCTGCCCGACGGCGAGAAGTAGGTCGAGGTCCCGGCTCTGCTCATCGTCAGGAGCGGCCGTGCGTACGAACTCGCAGAGAGCGTCGGCCTGTTCGCGGAACCGGCTCACGTTGGAGAGGTGGCCGTACGCGTCGAAGGCCGGCCGCCAGTCATGGAAGCGCACCGAGCCGAGGCCGCGGGCCGGGCCCTGGCGGAAGAGGAAGTCGTCGTCAGCCGCGTCGAGGCGGGTGGCTACGGGCGGGTAGGCAACCGGGTCGAGGAGGTGGTTGCGCATGAACTTCAAGATCAGCGCCAGGTTGACGTGGACGGTGCCCTCCAGCTTCGGCAGGCCACGGATCTCGACGGCGGCCTGAGCGAAGTAGTTGTCCTTCTCGAAGCCCTTGGCGGCAATGACGTCCCACATCAGGTCGATGACCTTCTCGCCCTCGGTGGTCACCTTCATCTTCGTCATCGGATTGAAGAGGAGGTAGCGGCGGTCGTCGGGGCCGGCGGTGCGGAAGTAGTCGACAGCGCGGTCACTGAACAGCTTCATCCCGACGAGCCGGACGTAGGCGTCGGTCAACTCGCGCCGCACGTGGGGGAAAGCGGTGACGGGACGGCCGTACAGGATGCGGTTCTGGGCGTGAGTGACCGCCTCGTACATCGCGTGCTCGCAGATGCCGATCGAAGCGGTGCACAGATTGAACTTGCCCACGTTGACGGTGTTGAGGGCGGCGTCGAAGGCGGCACGGCCGGTGTGCAGAACGTCCGCCTCGGCCACGGGGTAGTCCTCGAGACGGAACTCGCTGACGAACTTCGAGGAGTCGACGACGTTCTTGACCAGGTGATATGCCGGATGGCGGCTGTCGACGGCGAAGAACACATAGCCGTCGGGGCCCTCGACGTCGGTTCGGCGGCCGAATACGGAGACGAGTCCGGCGGCGTTGCCGTTGCCGATGTAGTACTTGGATCCGGTGGCCCGGAATCCGCCCGCGCCGTCGGGCTCCAGGAGCATGTCGGTGGAGTAGATGTCGGCGCCATGAGACTTCTCGGACAGACCGAAGGCGAACACCTCGCCCTGCGACAGCAGTTCCGCGGCGCGGGCCCGGGCGGCGCCGTTGTCGCTCTGCCAGACCGGCCCGAGGCCGAGAACGGTGACCTGCCAGGCGTACCAGTAGTCCAGGCCGTAGAAGCCCAGGATCTCGTTCAGGGCGGCGATGCGGGCGGTGTCCCAGCGCTTGTCGCCCTCCCCCTCCGCAGCGGCGCAGGAAGGCGTGAGGAAGGTCGCGAAGAGCCCCTCCTTGGCAGCGAAGGCGAGGAAGTCACCGAGCCAGGCGCGGTTGCGGTAGTCCTCGATCAAGCGGCGCTTACCGCGCTCCTCGAACCAGTCGACGGTGGCGCGCAGCAAGCGGCGCGTCTCCGGGTCGAAGTGCGCGGGGTCGTAGGTGCGCGGGTTGAACAGCAGCGCGTCGGCCATGGATGCCGCCTTTCGGCTGGGAAGAGTGAGGGTGGACTGCGGGCAGAGGGCGGGAAGCCCGTGCGGCCGGTCAGCGACCGGCGGCGAACCCGGCGAGGGTGACGAGGACGTCGTCGAGCCAGGCGATCATCATGCGCTCGTACGCGATGCCGCCCCGCAACACGACGTGCTGGAGCTCGTGTTCGGCGTCGGGCGCTCCGTCCGCCGACGGCAGTGGGAAGTCGCGTGCCCGGCCCGCGAGATAACGGGCGAGACGGTCCTCGTGCGCCTTCCGGTGACGCTCGACCTCGCCGATGAGGGCGGCCGGGTCACCGAAGGCGGCGCCACGGACCTTCACCGCCAGGTCGTGCCGCACGCTCTCCGGTTCGGTGCGTTCCTGGAGCCAGGCGCGGAGCGCGTCCCTCCCCGGACCGGCGACGGAGTACTCCTTCTTGTCCGGACGCCCCTGTTGCGGGACATCCCGGACGTCGATCCAGCCGTCGCTGCCCATGCGCTTGAGCACCCGGTAGATCTGCTGGTGTGTGGCCGTCCAGAAGTACCCGATGGACCGCTCGAACCGCCGGGCCAGCTCATAACCGGAGCCCGGCTTCTCCAGCAGGGAAACGAGGATCGCGTGCTCGAGCGCCATGCGCACGATGCTCCTATGCACCTCGTTGCATAGCAACGCTGCCGCGATGAGAATCAGCTCACCCTGAACACGTCATGCAGGTCACAGGAACCGCCGGGCCTCGCACGACCTTCCTCGCCCGGCTCGGCACGGCCGCTCTCCTCTGTGAGATCGATCAGCGCGGGTTCTCGCTGCGAATCGGAGCGCGGACGTCCCGGGACCGCGCGGCGCCCGGCTGCTCGCAGCACGTCCGCGGCACGGGCTACAGGGTGATCCAGTAGCGCCGCTTGACGCCGGCGGCTGTGGAGCGGACGTCCTCCAGGACCCCACCGTTGCGCTCGATGGTGCGGGCCGATGCGGGGTTGTCCTCGTCGCATGTGACGAGGACCCTGTCCAAGCCGAGCGCGCGGGCCTCCGGCAGAACGGCTCCGAGGGCCCACGTGGCCAAGCCCCGTCCGCGGGCGGAGGGCCGAATGCTGTAGCCGATGTGTCCGCCGAGATCGAGCAGAAGAGCGTTCAGGTAGTGCCGTACGTCGACGGCGCCCAGATAGGTACCGCCCTCGACGATCCACCAGTGGGTGGCGTGAACTCGCCCCTCCCCCACGGCAACTGACGTATCCGCCTGGCGCTTCAGTCGCTCCACCCACACCGAGAACGCACCGGGGTCGGTGAGGTCGGTTTCGCCCGCCAGGCGCAGCCCCGTTCCGTCCTGGTGGGCGCCTACAGGCCACTCCTCACGCGCCGCGAGCCATGAGTTCCGTAGCCGGACTGTGGGGGTGGTCAATTCAGGCATACGCGCGACCGTAACACCCGAGCGGAGCGCAGGACCGGCGTCAGTCATCGCCACCGGGACCGGTCGCATCCGACTCAGGCCACGCGGCCCACGCTGGACGGCTCGCGGCCCTGCTAGAGCATGCTGAGTGCCCGCATCGCATCGTGCTCGATGCGCGCGAGTTCATGAAGGACCGAGCCGGCCTGTACGAGGTGTTCCGCGTCGCCGGATTCGCCTGCCGTCGCGATGAGCGCCGCGACCTGTGTCCACAGGGCAGCGGCCTCGGCGTACAGGCGGTGGCCGGTGCGCAGGTGACCGTTCTCGCTCAGTTGGGTGCACTCGGCGAGGAAGTCCCGGTAGAGGGTGCGGAAGAGGGCGCCCCCGGTGCCGGCCTTCTCCGACAGGAGGGCGACCCTTGGCAGGTCCTCCCGCGGATTCTCGCTGCGCTGCAGCCACTTCGGCACCTGTTTCGCGGCCTTCTCGATGCCCCGATGCCCCAGGTTCGCGATGGGCGGATTCAGAAAGGCCTCGGCGCAGGCCTTGATCGCGGGGGTGATCCGGTCCTTCAGCGACGTCAGGCCGGCGGGCACGGCGATGGTGAACGAACGGTGTCTGGCGGTCATGGGACCGCGCTCGGCTCGGGCCCTGGCCAGGCCCGCGAGACTGGTCGAAACGGTCCCGCCCTGCGACTCGGTGTCCACCAGGTAGGCGTGCTGTTCGTCGTAGCCGTAGATGGCCACGAAGTGCCCGCCGAAATGCACCTTGGTGGTGAAGTAGTCCAGGTGGTAGCTGTCGAGTTGGAGACCCACAGGCCGACCGGCGTCGATGGGGCGCGTTACGTTCTGCCAGGCCTTGCGAGGTGAGGTGGTCTCTTCGACGAGTAACTCGAGGCCGAGCAGGGCGGCCAGGTTCCTGGTGAGCTCGAACGGCTTGACCCGGCCGCCCAGGAAGGGAAAGTCCATGCCTTTGGCGTCCCAGTAGACAAAGGACAGTCCGGAGCCGAGCCCGAACAGCATGGGCTCGGACACGTCGAGTCCTTCATGCCGCAGCAGTACGCCGAGCGCCGTCGTCTCGCAGTGCCGCATTCCGCGGCTGTCGATCCCTTCCACCATGGCCATGACCTTGATACTCCTGCCTCACCTGATGACAACAACAGACGACGTGCCAGGGCCCGGGCCCGCTCGCGCGGCCCGGGCCAGCAGCCAGTGCAGCAGAAATCGAGTGATGGACGGGCGTGTTCCGTCACTCATGTGTGGGTGGGCTCGGTATGCCGGGAGTGATCGGCGCGTTTCCCGCCTTGGTTCCGGCCGGTCCCAGGGTGCGACGCGACGGCCGGCACGGGAGTCCTGTCAGCGGATCACGTCGAAGACGTTCTTCTGCAGGCCGTTGGCGTAGACCTCGTGCTCGACCAGCTTCAGCTTCTGGGTGTCCGTGTCCGAGGAGCTGAACAGACGCTTGCCCGCGCCGAGCGGGAGCGGGAAGACGAGCAGGTGGTAACGGTCGATCAGGCCGGCGTCCGAAAGGCTACGGTGCAGGGCGGCGCTGCCGTGGAGGATGATCGGGCCACCCTCGGTCTCCTTCAAGGCGGCAACCTCGTCGAGCGAGCGCAGAATCGTGGTCTCGCCCCAGTTCGACACGAGGTCGTCCTCGGTGAGGGTGCTGGAGACGACGTACTTCGGCATCACCTTGTAGTCGGCGAAATCCTCCATGTTCGGCCACACCGGGCTGAACGCCTCGTAGCCGGCCCGGCCCATCAATACCGCGGTGGCTTCCTGCTGCTCCCGCCCCGTTCCCTCCCGGCGGCTTCGCCGGCCGGCCCGTCCCCGGGAATCAGGAAGGTGCCCGGACCAGGCGCCGGTTACGGCCGCTGAGGAACGTGCCGGTGTCGGGCGAGTGCGGCTACGGCGCGGAAGTCACTGGGTGCTGAGCGGGAGCCGGTAGACGGAGACGTGTGAACGCGACTCGGCCGTGAATTCGGCACCGGCCCAGTCCGCATGCCTGCTCTCCAGTTCGAATCCGGCCAACTGCGCCATGAGATCGAGTTCGGCCGGCCAGACGTAGCGATGCGGACTGCGGAACAGCCGAGCCTGCCCGGTGTCGTCGAACGAGAAGTGGTGCGATACGACCTGCTGACGCAGGACGTCGTAGGTGCCCACGTTGACGTAACCGGGCACGGACTGCCAGGCGACGGCTGCCTGTCCTGGTGGCAGCCTGCGCAAGTCGGGCACCCCGAGCTCGATCACGAACCGCCCACCGGGCA
Organism: Streptomyces achromogenes; assembly: GCF_030816715.1. Taxonomy (NCBI): domain Bacteria; kingdom Bacillati; phylum Actinomycetota; class Actinomycetes; order Kitasatosporales; family Streptomycetaceae; genus Streptomyces; species Streptomyces achromogenes. The sequence goes on from NZ_JAUSYH010000001.1 coordinate 226,042, forward strand.
GGAGGTGACGGGCAGCGTTGCGGAAACAGCCGACCTGCTCCGCCTGGGTGAGCAGGTTGGAGAGCGTGTTGTAGACGAGGTAGACCAGGGTGTATCTGCCGGGAGCCAGGGTGGTCGCCATGTCACCCACGATCACGGGAATGGCGGCTTCGTCAGCCTTGGATCGCAACTGCTCCACCATCGGCCGTGACAGTTCGATGCCGGTGACGCGGACTCCTCGCCGAGCGAGGGGAACCGCTACCCGACCGGTTCCGACGGCGAACTCCAGTGCTGCTCCGTCGCCGGCCAGTTCAGCGAGGCGGTCCACAGCCGGCTCCACGACCCCAGGTGCGAACATTCCGGTGCCGGGCGTGTCATAGCGCTGGGCGATGTCGGCGTCCCAAATCATCTCCTGGTCCATTCCGTCAAAGCTCCCCGCTGCCCTGTGCGGTGTCCAACGATTTCTCCGCTCTGCGCAGCCCCAGCCTCTGAAACTCGGAGGCTCCGTGCTCGGTGTGGCGAGGGCGTGGGTCCTTACGGGGCGGGAGTGGGGTGCAGCGGGGTCGGAACCGAGGTTCTGCTGGTTTCTGGGTGCCGAAGGCGGACCAGAGGGCTGTGGTGAGCAGGAGGAGCGCGCCGAAGGCGATGGACCGAGAACACACCCACGCCCAAAGCCGGCAGTGGCAGGTAAAGCCTTGGCCGGTGGGTCGAAGACGGGGCAGGGTCTACCGTACGGCCTGCTACCACCTCACGATCTTCAGGAGCCCACACAACCCCGGATGATCACGCGGTGGCCGGATCCGTTCCCGGCCGGGGCTGACGCAAGGTCGCGGAACCTGAGTGCTGTACCAGTCGGCACTGTCCGCTTCCGACGAGATCAATCGTGTCCGAAACCGGCATCACTCGTGGGTGGTTCAGGCAGCCAGTCGCGGGTCGGGTCGTACTCCAGCCATCGGCTCCGCCCTGCTTCCTCAGCACAGGCGGCGGCGAGCCCGTTCAGCCTTGGGTGTTCGTTTCCGGGGCACCACACCAGCGACCAGGCATACAGCGGCGTGGGATCGAACAGGGGGACGGAGCGCAGTCCTGGGATCTCCGGCAGTGGCACATCAGCGGGCACCAGCGAGAAGCTTCGTGGCTCGCCCGCCACCTCGGCCAGGAAGTGGGCGAGCCCCAGATTGACGCTCGTGGCCGTGTTCTGGATGCCGAATCGGTCGGCGAACCGGTGGAGGAAGTCGAGCCGGTCCAGCGCACCGGGCGCCCACAGCGTGCTGTCGCGCAACTGGTTTGGCTGCAGAGCTGGTTCGGCTGCGAGCGGATGGTCCTCGCTCAGTACGGCGTCCACCGGTTCGAGGCGGACGAGGCGGTGCGCCAGCCCCGCGGGCAGCGGGGGGTGGACACGGCCGAGGGCCGCGTCGATGTCGCCGTGCAGCAGTGCCGTCGCCACCGACGGCAGGTCGCGCCCGTGCCCCAGGGCCAGTTCACCGGCTCGTCCGGCAACCTGGGCCAGCATCCGCATAGGCGCGTAGAGGTGTCCCCAGACGTCTACGCGTAGCGGATGTTCCTTCCCGGACACCGCCGCGACCGCGGCATCGGCGGCAGCCACGGTCTGCCGGGCAGGCGGGAGGAAACGCTGTCCGGCCTCGGTGAGGCGTACTCCGTTGCCGCCGCGCTGGAAGAGCTCGGCGCCGAGCAGGGATTCCAGCCGTGCGATCCTCTTGGACAGCGCCTGCTGGGAGATCGCGAGTGTCCCGGCCGCCCGGCCGAAGTGCAGCTCTTCGGCGGTGCACACGAAGGCACGTACCTGCGCCACGTCGAGATCCATGGCTCCCACCATAGGTGACAACCAAAAGTTGTCGGCTTTGCTTGTTCGTTGTTGGATAGCAGGGCGGCCACAGAGGTTGCATCCTCTCCATGCAAAGACTGATTCCCACAGGAGAAGCGGCGCGCCCGGTCGCCTTCGCCGAGGTCTCCCAGCCCGTGCCGGAGCCCGGTCAGGCACTGATCAAAGTTGAGGCGTTCGCCCCGAACCGGGGCGAGACATTCCTTCTCGAACGCCCCCTGCCGGAGGCGCTGCCTGGCAAGGACATCGCAGGGCTCGTCGTGCAGGCGGCAGCCGATGGCTCCGGCCCCGACATCGGTACCCGCGTCGTCGGACACCCGGCGCAGGGCGGCTGGGCCGAGTACGCCGCCGTGCCCACGCACTCGCTCGCGGTGCTCCCGGACAGCATCGACAGCGCGCGGGCGGCGGCTCTTCCCCTGGCCGGTATCACCGCCCTGCGGCTGCTGCGCACGGCCGGTTCCCTGACCGGCCGACGGGTGCTGCTGACCGGCGCTTCAGGTGGCGTCGGCCACTATGTCACCGAGCTGGCCGTGGGGGCCGGAGCGGTGGTGACCGCGGTGACGGCCACACCGGTGCGCGGCGAGCGGCTCGCGGCGCTGGGCGCGCGGGTGGTGCACGAGGTCGCGACGGCTGAGGGACCGTTCGATGTCGTGCTGGAGTCAACAGGTGGGCCGGATCTGCCGCTCGCCCTGTCGAAGGTGCGCCCGGGCGGCCTGCTCATCTGGTTCGGCCAGGCGAGCCGCACCCCGGTGACCCTCGACTTCTTCCACCTCCTCGGCGGGCCCGAGCGCGTGACGATCCAGCACTTCCACTACGCCGGCGCCCCGTACGGCTGCGATCTCTCGGCCCTGGTGAGCTTGGTGGAGCAGGACCGCTTGCACCCGGAGATCGGTCGCATCGCCGACTGGGCACAGACCGCCGAGACCCTGGTCGACCTGCGAGAGCGCCGGATACGCGGCAAAGCTGTCCTGCTGACTGGAGGAGCACGATGACCCCCACCGAGTTCGCCGCCGCCCAGCGGACCCGTGCCACCGGCGCAGGCGTGGACCCTCACGAGTACCAGCGCATCACCGATGGCCTCACCTCCGTCGCCGACTGGGGCCCGGCCTTCCTTCGCACCGGACACAGGTACCTCCAGCGCGCAGAGGACGCGGGATCAGTCCGCTCAGCGGGCGAGTACCTGCTGGCGGCGGCCCGGTGGTTCCACCTGGCCACCCTGGCGCCGTACGCGGAAGCGCATCGTGCTGCCGTCGAGTCCGATCACGCCTTGAGCAGAGCCCTCACGATCCTGGAGCCCGGTGCGCGGCGGGTGAGCGGTGAGGGATTCACCGGCTGGCTGCGCGGCCCCTCCGACGCGCCGGGGACCGTGGTCGTCGTCCCCGGCCTGGACTCGGCCAAGGAGGAGTTCCTCGATCTCGTGTCCGCACTGCTGGACCGAGGGCTGGCGGTGTTCGCGATGGACGGTCCCGGACAGGGCGTGCTCGCGGCCGGCACGACATTCGTGCCGGACTACGAGCGGGTCGTGGGCCGGGCCATCGATGCCCTCGGCGTCACACGCATCGGGCTCGTCGGCCTGAGTCTGGGCGGCTATTTCGCGGCCAGGGCCGCGGCGCTCGATCCGCGCGTGGCAGCCGTCGCCACCGTCAGCGGTCCGTTCCGCCTGGAATGGGAGGCGCTACCCCAGCCGGTACGGGACATCATGGCCCAACGTGCCGGAGGAGCCGGTGCCGCGCAGGAGTTCGTACAGCACGTGGACCTCGCCGCCCTGGCGCCCCGCATCGCCGCCCCGCTGCTGGTCGTGGACGGCGGCCAGGACGTCATCCCCGGCGTGACGAACGGCGAGTTCCTGGCCCGGCTGGCACCGCATGGCACGTACCTGTCCGTTCCCCACGGCGACCACCTCCTCGGAAACGCGCGGCCGGATTGGCTGCCCCACCTCAGCGACCACATCGCGCACACCCTGACGGGAACACCGGCATGAACCGCTCTACCGGGAAGACCGTCCTCATCACCGGCGGCACCAGCGGCGCCGGGCTCGTGACCGCACACCGCCTCGTTGCCGAAGGCGCCCACGTCATCGTCACCGGCCGCACCCGCGCACGGCTGGACTCCGCCGTCCACCAGCTCGGTCCCGTGCCTCGGGGATCGTGGCCGACGCCGCCTACCTCGGCGCAGTGGACACGCTGATGGAGACCGGCCGGACCGCCGCGGCCGGCTGGACAGCCTCTTCATGAACGCCGGCACCGACACGTTCCCGCCGTTCGAGAACACCGATCAGGTGAGCTTGAAGAAGAGGGTGTCCTGGGTGTACCAGCTGATGTTCTTCGTTGCGTACTCCCACTCGGTGTGCTCGGTCTCGAGCTTTTCGATCAGCTCTTCCACGTCGTAGCGCAAGTCAGGGGCCATCCGGTCCAGGACGGCACGGTAGGCCTCGGCGGCGGGCTTGGTCTGGGCGAGCGGCAGATGACCGATGGCGGGGTAGCCGTCGATCGAGTGCGGTATGAACGGGAAGCCGGCGGGCAACCCGCCGTAGAGATAGCCGTGGGGCAGCAGGTCGGCGGGGACGCCGAGGCGTCGCATCTCGTCGTCGACCAGGCCGAAGAAGGTCGCGGGCTTCGCATAGGTGCCCAGCTGCATCGAGTCGGACGCGTTGTGGTCGATGACGTGCTGCACAGCGCAGTTGTAGGCGTTGCCCGCACACTCCGCATCCGAGTCGGTGCGCCCGGCGATGAGGTGATCGAGAGCGTCGGGGACGGAGATGCCCCAGTCGACGCCCTGACGGTCAAGGTCGTCCTGGGTGGCCTGCGCGGCCTTGCGCATCGCGTCGAGGCGGCGGCGTCGGTCTGCGCTCAGATCGCCGTTGCTGCCCAGATAGGCGAGGACGTCGGCTTTGTCTGCGGTGGAGTACGCGATGTTGTGACTCATGATCACCATGGTGCCAAACGGCACTGACATCCGCTGATGCCTACCCCACGCGACGTCGACCAGGGCCACCCGCACACTGCGGCCCCGTGGGCGCCGGCGCGCTGTACGCGCTCACGCCGGGCACGGCCTCACCGCGCACCGTGAGGCGAACAGGGTGATCCATCCCGCCTTGAATCGTCGGCGGGACTTCGTCGTGCCGATCGCGCGGGACCATGTGGCCGAGCCGACCGATTCGACGGTCCTCGCGGTGACCGACCACAAGCCGAGCCGCTGCCCACCAAGCCGGTACTGACGGGGACGGTACTCGGCAGGCGGTGGGCACGACGTACGAGGGATCGTGAGCACCCCTTTGTGCAGAGTCCCGTCTGCCGACGACGGAAAATCGTGCCCGTCGCCGGAAAACACATGGGAGCCTGTCGGGTACGTGCATTGCATGCAGAGGACGGGGACTGAGTTGCCCCTCGGCAGGGGGTTCTCATGGAGTCGACGCGGCGGCGAGCAACTCGACGCACTCTCATAGCCGTTGCGGCCTGCGTCGCCATGACCGGCGTTTCAGGGTGCACGGTGCCCATCGATGCCGTGGCCGGTATCTCGGTGACCGACGACGGTCGCCTGCTCGGCGTCCTGATGGTCTGCGGGCATCGGATCGACGGCGCGACGCTCTACGTGGATGACGCCGATGCCGACGACACGACGACGGTCGGTTCGTGGACCGCTGACCGCCCTCTCCTGGCCGGTCTCGCCACTTGGCCTCTGGAGCCTCCTACCGTCGGCTGGACCGCGACCACTCCCCTTGCTCCGCTGACCGTCAGGACCACCTACGCCCTCTACGGCTGGACGGAGGACGACTCATGGTCGTCGACGCACGTCACCTTCACACTGACCGACCGTGACCGACTCACCCCGGGAAAAGTCCTTTACCAGAGCATCTCCGACGACGGCGAGGAATCCACCACCACCGTCTCCCTCACGGAGTTCAAGCGCGAAGCCTGCCGGCACGACTGACCCCACCGCGGTTCCGGCCTGGAATCGACTGCCTCCCCCGCCCTACCAGGGCAGTGAGCCTTGGCATGACGTGGGGTCGATCAACGGGTCGGTATGCGTGGCACTTTGGGAGGGCGTCTTCAGGCCGGTGGAAGTGGGGCACCATCGTGCCGCCGGAGCACGAACCGGGTCGTGCGGAGGGGCGGGGCTGCTCCGGTGTGCCGGAGCAGCCCTCCGCCCGCACTCCGGTCAGCCGGAGGCCAGGCGGTTCTTGAGTCCCTGTCCGTAAGCGGTCGGGGTCCCGTTGTAGTCGGTGATGAGCGACGGGCCGGACTTGCAGTCCCACGTGTTCCAGGTCCAGCCCAGGTAGCCGAGATCCCGGCTGTCCAGCCAGTTCATGAGGGTGTCGATGTAGCCGTGGGCGCAGTCGTTCTGGCCGATCTCTCCGACCACCAGCGGGTAGCGGGCGGCAACGGGCGCGATCTGGGAGTCCCAGCAGCTCTGGGTGTTGCAGTTGTTGAAGTTGTACGAGTGCCAGGACACCACGAGCTTTCCTGCCGGGTCCGAGGGTGCGTACGTCAGCCACCCCGACAGGTCGTTGGAGTAGTTGATGCCGCCAACCATGATGGAGTTGGTCGCGCCGGTGGACCGCACGGCGTTGATGAGGGTCTGCATGCCGGCCACGGAGTAGAGGAAGCCGATGCAGGCCGGACCGCCATCGCGCCAGCACTTCCACGAGGCGTTGTGGTCGAACATCACCAGGTTCGGGAAGGGTTCGTTGAACAGGTCGAAGACGACGGCCTGGTCGCCCTTGAAGGTGTTGGCCACCGACTTCCAGAAGTCCGGGGTGTGGTCGCTGTTGGGCATGGGTTTCTGGCACTGCGAGGCATACGTCCAGCAACTGGAGCCGAAGCCTATGTGGACACCGCTGCTCCAGTGCAGTTCGAGGATGACGTACAGGCCGGCCCGGCGGAGCCGGGAGACGTAATCGGAGATGGCGTTACGGTAATCCGTGCCGCTGTAGGCGGAGTTGACGCCGTTGATGCCGAGCCAGCAGTCCTCGTTGAGCGGCACGCGGACGACGTTGGCCTGCCAGTTCTTGATCGCCTGGATCGAGTCGCTGTCAGCGGGGCCGTCGAAAATGCCTCGGTTCTGCACGCACATGAACTCGGTGCCGGAGCGGTTGACTCCACGCAGTCTGGTGGGCAACGCCGAGGCGGAGGCGGAGGCGGCATGCCCGGTGACGGACGTACCGCGGGCAGCCTGTGCCGCGGACGCCGGCTCGGGCACGAGCAGCGCTCCGATCAGGCTCAACAGCGTGGCGAGAACGCCTGCTGCCCAGCGGCTTCCAGCAGTGGAGTGACGAACTCTCATCGTGTCTCCCGACGGGGGGCGGTGCGTGGGGCGCATCCCGTATGCGCCCCACGCCGGGGAAATCGGGGTGCGAGGTTGCTCAGCGGAAAACGGACGCCGTGGTCGCCGCGGGCTCCCGCAAGAGACGCGCCATGGTCGGGTGGCGTCGGCGGGGCCATTGTTCCATCTCGCGACCACCAACTCCGTTGAGACAACTGCCACGATACCCGCGGGGCTCCACGCGTCAGTGGGGTCTGTCTGCATGAACGGGAATGGGAGTCCCCAGGATCTCCCCGCGACAGCCCTGAACGCGCGCGCTACTCGACAGTCTCGCCTCCGCTGACCAGGTGGAGATCGGGGCGGGCGACCAGGTCTCGGAAGCGACCATCAGCGAGGCCGTGGCACCCGCTGGCCGACGCAGCTGGGAAGCACACCGTGGATGCCTGTTGTGTCCGGCGGCAAGCCCCCGGGGTCCACTCGGCGGCGTGCAGTTCGACGCCTTCACTGCGCAGGTTCATCGTGGGGCGCTGCCCACGTGGATGCCGCGGCGATACCGAGGGCGCCGAGCCGCAGCGCGCAGGTGAGCGCTGCGGCTATGTCATGGCCTCAATCCTGCTCCGGTTCATCCTGTTGTCGGCCAAGGCCCGAACCGGCTGGGTCCACTGGAGCGGATTCACTCCAAGCCTGCGGTCACGGCCACATACTGACGCTCCGGCGGCCAGAGGCCGAACTGACATGCCTCGCATTGCCGTCGGGATCGGCCGCCAGCAGCGGCACCAGACACGGACCCGACACTCGCCGCAGAACCTGCACCTCGCGCCGGAATCGGGCCCGGAAGTGGTCATCTGCGGCCTGCCCGGCCTTCACCGCTACCCGCTCCCCGACCGCGGCGTACACGGTGCACATCCCACCCGTGCCCAGCACCCGACCACCCGGAGACTCCCGATCCGAGCCGGTCCGAAGCACGACGAGCGGCAATCCACGACACGAACAAGACCCCCGCCGAGAGCAACTATGGACGAGATGTGAACCCTAGCGGGGATCGCCGACGCCACGCGCCAGTCGGCATCAGATGAGATCCACCCATGCCATGCCCGCCCAGCCGGACCCCTACCATGTCGGTCGACCCAGCGACTCGACAACGCCATCAGAGCATGAAGACCCCTTCAATGACGCCCTGCTGCTCCTGGCGGTGTCGCTTCGCAGAGCCCACCGCAGGGGCGGAGCTGTGCGGGCGGGAGATGCGCCGCAGGCGCTCGCCGTGCGGGACGTCCGCGCCGACCGCCAGGTCCAAGTGGTCGATCAGGTTGAGGGCGATGTAGGGCCAGGCGCCCTGGTTCGCCGGCTCCTCCTGGGCCCACAGGTACTTCTCGACGTTCGGGTACTTGGCGATCTCCTCCTGGAGCTCGGCGCCCGGCAGTGGGTACAGGCGCTCGACGCGGACGATCGCGATGTCCGTGGCGCCACGCTTGGTGCGCTCGGCCTCCAGGTCGTAGTACAGCTTGCCCGCCACGAAGACGACCTTCCTGACCGCGGCCGCGTCCACCCTCGTGTCGCCGATGACCGGGCGGAACTGGCCCGACGTGAACTCCTCCGCCTTCGACGCGGCGGCCTTCAGCCGCAGCATCGACTTCGGGGTGAAGACGACCAGCGGCTTGTGGTGCGGGTTGTGCACCTGCCACCGCAGGAGGTGGAAGTAGTTCGACGGGAGCGTCGGCATCGCGACCGTCATGTTGTTCTGGGCGCAGAGCTGGAGGAAGCGCTCGACGCGGGCCGAGGAGTGGTCCGGGCCCTGGCCCTCGTAGCCGTGCGGGAGGAGGAGCGTCACACCGCTCGTCTGGCCCCACTTCTGCTCGGCGGCCGAGATGTACTCGTCGACGACCGTCTGCGCGCCGTTGACGAAGTCGCCGAACTGCGCCTCCCACATCACGAGCGCGTCGGGGCGGGCCAGCGAGTAGCCGTACTCGAAGCCCATGACCGCGTACTCGGACAGCAGGGAGTTGTAGACGTTGTAGCGCGCCTGCTCGTCGGCGAGGTACTGGAGCGGGGTGTGCTCCTCGCCCGTCTCACGGTCGATGAGGACCGCGTGGCGCTGGCCGAAGGTGCCGCGCTGGGAGTCCTGGCCGGACAGCCGGACCGGCGTGCCCTCCAGGAGGAGGGAGCCGACCGCGAGGGTCTCGCCCATGCCCCAGTCGATCGTGCCGTCCTCGACCATCGACGCCCGGCGCTGCAGCTGCGGCAGCAGACGCGGGTGGACGTGGAAGTAGTCGGGGATGTTGACCTGCGACTCGGCGATCCGCTTGACGGTCTCCGCGGAGATCGCGGTGTTCACGGCGACCGGGAACTCCGCCTGCGGGTCCGACACCGGGCCCGCGCTCGGCTGGGCGGTGACGGCCTCGCGGACCTCGGTGAAGACCTTCTCCAGCTGCCCCTGGTAGTCCTGCAGCGCCTGCTCGGCCTCTTCCAGGGTGATGTCGCCGCGACCGATCAGGGACTCGGTGTAGAGCTTGCGCACCGAGCGCTTCTTGTCGATCAGGTCGTACATCAGCGGCTGGGTGAAGGCCGGGTTGTCCGACTCGTTGTGACCGCGGCGGCGGTAGCAGATGAGGTCGATCACCACGTCCTTGTTGAACGCCTGGCGGAACTCGAAGGCGAGCCGCGCGACGCGTACCACGGCCTCCGGGTCGTCGCCGTTCACGTGGAAGATCGGGGCCTCGATCATGCGCGCCACGTCGGTGGCGTACATCGACGAGCGCGAGGACTCCGGGGCGGCCGTGAAGCCGACCTGGTTGTTGATGACGATGTGGACCGTGCCGCCGGTGCGGTAGCCGCGCAGCTGCGACATGTTCAGGGTCTCGGCCACCACGCCCTGGCCCGCGAAGGCGGCGTCGCCGTGCAGGGCGACCGGCAGGACCGTGAAGTCCGACCCGCCCTTGTTGATGATGTCCTGCTTGGCGCGGGCGATGCCCTCGATGACCGGGTCGACCGTCTCCAGGTGGGAGGGGTTCGCGGCCAGCGAGACCTTGATCTGCTCGCCGTCCAGGCCGGTGAAGGTCCCCTCGGCGCCCAGGTGGTACTTCACGTCGCCGGAGCCGTGCATCGACTTCCGGTCGAGGTTGCCCTCGAACTCGCGGAAGATCTGCGCGTACGACTTGCCGACGATGTTCGCCAGGACGTTCAGCCGGCCGCGGTGGGCCATGCCGATGACGACCTCGTCCAGGCGGGACTCGGCGGCCGAGTCCAGGACCGCGTCCAACAGCGGGATGACGGACTCGCCGCCCTCCAGGGAGAACCTTCGCTGGCCGACGTACTTCGTCTGCAGGAAGGTCTCGAAGGCCTCCGCCGCGTTCAGCCGGCGCAGGATGCGCAGCTGCTCCTCGCGCTCCGGCTTGGTGTGCGGGCGCTCCACGCGGTCCTGGATCCAGCGGCGCTGCTTCGGGTCCTGGATGTGCATGAACTCGACGCCGGTGGTGCGGCAGTACGAGTCGCGCAGCACGCCCAGGATGTCGCGCAGCTTCATCATCGACTTGCCGGCGAAACCACCGACCGCGAACTCGCGCTCCAGGTCCCACAGGGTGAGCCCGTGCTCCACGATGTCCAGGTCGGGATGCTTGCGCTGCTTGTACTCCAGCGGGTCGGTGTCGGCCATGACGTGGCCGCGGACCCGGTAGGAGTGGATCAGCTCGAAGACCCGGGCGGCCTTGGCAACGTCGTCGTGCGCGTCAGCCACGTCGGCGACCCAGCGCACCGGTTCGTAGGGTATGCGCAGCGACGTGAAGACCTCGTCGTAGAAGCCGTCCTCGCCGAGCAGCAGTTGGTGCATGGTCCGCAGGAACTCGCCGGAGGCGGCGCCCTGGATCACCCGATGGTCGTACGTAGACGTCAGGGTCATGGTCTTCGAGACGCCGAGCCTGTTCAGTGTGTCCTGGGAGGTGCCCTGGAACTCGGCCGGGTACTCCATCGCGCCGACGACCACGATCGTTCCCTGGGCCTGCCGCAGGCGCGGCACCGCGTGGACCGTGCCGATGGCACCGAGGTTGGCGAGCGTCAGGGTGACCCCGGTGCGGTCCTCCGGGGTGAGCCGGCTCTCCCGAGCCCGGGCTACGGCGGCCTCGCAGCTCTGCCAGAACGTCCTGAAGTCCATCGTCTCGGCCTGCTCGATGACCACGACGTCCATCCGGTGCGCGCCGTTCGGCTCCACCACGTCGACGGCCAGGCCGAGGTTGATGTGCTCGGGCTTGACCAGGGTGGGCTTGCCGTCCCGCACCGTGTAGCCGTGGTTCATGCCCGGATGGAGCCGCGCCGCGCGTACCAGAGCGTATCCGACGAGGTGCGTGACGGACGTCTTCCCGCCACGGGCTCGCTTGAGATGGTTGTCGATGACGATCCGGTTGTCGATCAGTAACTTGGCGGGAAACGCCCGTACCGATGTCGCCGTGGGAATGTCCGGGGAGGAGTCGCCGGTGAGGGCCGGGATCCGCTCCGGCGCGATGGCGGGGGCGGTCGAAGCGTCGGGGATCAACCTGCCGCCGGTGGCCTCGGACCGGGTCCCGACGCCCGCTCTCTGAGAACCGAAGAATTCACGCCAGGACAGATCGACCGAATCGGGGTCCTCGCGGTACTGCTGGCGGATTTCTTCGACGACCCACTCGTTGGCGCCGAAACTCTGAATCGGAACTGATCCCTCACGCATCGGTGTTCAACTTCCGTCGGTAACGAAAATCTCTCCGCGGAGACCACTCCGCGCTTCCGTTGATTTGCAGTAATCGGCCAGCAGAATAGGACCGGCTGCGGTTAGCCTGCAACTGCCGAGTTCCACACCCACAAGGAGCACCCATGACCGCTGCAGCACTCGACTACGACGCCTGGATACGGACGTTCGACGCAGGTTCGGAAAGCGGATCCGCAGTCCCCGGACTTCGCCTCGTATGCTTCCCGCACGCCGGGGGATCAGCAAGCTTCTACTTCCCGTACGCCAAACTCCTGCGGCCCGGAATCGAGGTATTGGCGGTGCAGTATCCGGGGCGGCAGGACCGGCGCGGAGAGCCTTGCCTGGACACGATCGGCGCGTTGGCGGACCGGGCGGCCGAGGTGCTGAGGATGCGTCACCCGGTCGAGCCCCTGGCGTTTTTCGGCCACAGTATGGGCGCCGCAGTGGCATTCGAGACGGCCCGGCGGCTGGAGGACAGGCCGGGTCCGCGGGTGCTGCGCCTCTTTGCCTCGGGCCGGCGGGCACCCAGCGTCTTCCGGCCGGAATTCGTGCACCGCAAGGACGACGACGGGCTGGTCACCGAGCTGCAGGCGCTCAGCGGTACTCATCCCGCGCTGCTCACCGATCCCGAACTGCGTGCCCTGGTTCTCCCGACGATCCGGTCCGACTACCGGGCCATCGAGACCTACCGGTGTGCGCCGGGGGCCTCGGTCGCCTGCCCGGTGACCGTGCTGATCGGGGACGCCGACCCAAGGGTCTCGGAGGCGGACGCCCTCCCCTGGGAGGAGCACACCAGCTGCGCTTGCGACCTGCAGGTGCTGCCGGGCGGCCATTTCTATCTGGAGCAGCAGAGGGATGCCGTCGTAGCCCGGATTCGGGCGGCGCTGCGCGAGCACATGTGAGCCGGGACCCGCCCGCCTCGGCGCGCGCCGCCGTGCGCGGCGCTCCCACCCCCGTTTCACATGTCACTCCGCCCGTGCCGGGCCGTCACCGGCCCGCTTCCACCGCTCGGCCGTCAAGCTGCCCTCGCCGCACAGACCTTCGCAGTAGACCGCGAGCATCCTGCCGGGCAGCTGCGCGTCACCCGTGCGCTGCGCCGCGATCAGGGTGCTCGCCATGACGGCCATGAGATCGGCGACGGTCACGTCCTCGCGGACCCCGGCCTCCTGAGCCCGTGTCAGCAGCTCGCCGAGTGCCTCGTTCAGGCCGAGGGCGGCTGGGCCCGTGACCTCGCCGACATCGACCCCCGCCCCGATCAGCGCGTCGACCAGGTCCTTCTTGGCACGGCCCTCCTCCAGGACGTCGAAGAGGAAGCCGAACAGTACCCCGAGGGGATCCGCCAGGCCGGTCAGCGCGCGGGCCTTCTGGGTCAGCCGCTGGATCCGGGTGATGATCACGGCCTCGAACAGCACCTCCTTGGTGGGGAAATGCCGGTGCACGGTACCCGGCCCGACCCCGGCGCGGCGCGCGATCTCATCAAGCGAGACCGAGTGCCCTTCCACTGCGAAGGTCTCCAGCGCGGCGGCGAGGATCTGGTCGCGGTTGCGGCGGGCGTCGGCACGCAGCGGCCGTGGGGGTGGCGGCGCATAGGGGATGGCGGAGTCCAGCCCCGTCGATTTTCCGACTGCCATGGCGCCTCCCGGTCGTGACAACATCCCCGCGGATACGCCTCAAGGCGGCGGAGGCCTTCGAGTGTAACCGCACTTCGTTGACAACCGGGGCGGCGGCCCCGTATCGTCCGCAACCGGGTCCGTGGACCCGGTTAGTCCGGCTGGTTCCACCCGTTCCTTCCATTCCGGGGAGTCCCCACCGTGTCAACTTCAGCGGCGCCAAGCCCCAACTCCGGCCTCCGGAGAGTGCTGCCCGGGCTGATGCTCGCGCTCCTGCTCTCCATGCTCGACGCGATGATCGTCACCACCGCTCTGCCGACCATCGCGGGTGACCTCGGCGGATTCAACCGCCTTTCCTGGGTCATCACCGCCTACATCCTGACCTCCACGGTTTCCACCCCGCTCTGGGGCCGGGTGAGCGACTTCTTCAGCCGCAAGCAGCTGCTCCTGGCCTCGATCCTGATCTTCACGATCGGTTCCGTGCTCTGCGGCGTCGCCCAGTCCATGGGGCAGCTGATCGCCTTCCGTGCTCTGCAGGGCATCGGCGCGGGCGGCCTGATGGTGGGCGTGATGGCGGTGATCGGTGTCATGGCTCCCCCGAAGGAGCGCGGCAAGTACCAGAGCTACATCGCCGCCCTCAGCGCGGTCGCCACCGTCGGCGGTCCGCTGCTCGGTGGCGCGCTCACCGACCACGCCTCCTGGCGCTGGGCGTTCTACCTCAACGTGCCGATCGCCGCCGTCGCCGTCTGGTTCGTTGCGGCCCGGCTGAACCTGCCGCACAACCGGGGCGCCGGCCGCATCGACTACCTCGGTGCCGCCCTCCTCTCCGTGGCCAGCACCGCAGTGGTGCTGTTCACCACTTGGGGCGGCAACCAGTACGCCTGGGGCTCGCCCACCATTCTCGGTCTGATCGCGCTGGCGGTGGTCGCCGTCGTCGCCACGGTGGTGGTCGAGCGCCGGGCCGCCCAGCCGATTCTGCCGCCGCACCTGTTCCGCTCCCGCAACTTCGTGGCCAGCCTGCTGCTCGGCTTCCTCGTCGGCATCGCCCTCTACGGCACCATCACCTACCTGCCGGTCTACCAGCAGAGCGTGCAGCGTCTGTCCGCGACCAGCAGCGGTCTGCTGCTGCTCCCCGTGCTCGGCGGAATGCTGGTCGCCTCGATGTACAGCGGCCGGTTGATGAGCGAGTCCAGCCGCCACCGCCCGATCCTCCTGGCCGGCGGGGCGTTCCTGAGCGTCGGCTCGTTCCTGCTGTCCCTGTTGGACGTGGACACCTCCCGCGTCATCGCCTCGGTCTACATGGTGGTCTTCGGCATCGGACTGGGCCTGCTGTTCCAGAACGTCATGGTCATCACCCAGAACAGCGTCGAGCTGAAGGACATGGGCGTGGCCAGCGGCACACTGACGTTCTTCCGCTCTGTCGGCGGCTCGTTCGGTACGGCGCTCTTCGCGGCCGTGTTCACCAGCCGACTGACCGACTCGCTCGACTCCAAGCTCTCCCCCGCCGAGCTGAGCGCCGTGCACAACAACGGCGGGCGTGCGGGTTCGAGCGCGATCGAGTCGCTGTCCCAGTCGGCGCGCACAGCGTACGTGGACGCCGTGGCGAGCGGCACCCAGAGCATGTTCCGCTGGGCTCTTCCGTTCTTCGTCATCGCCTTCGTGGTGGCGCTGTTCCTGCAGGACAAGAGCAAGCAGGCGCAGGCAGCCCAGGCCCCCGCGCCGGCCAAGCCCCAGCAGGCAGGGTCCACGAGCTGAGTCCACGGACCGGGTTTGCGCCACTTGGAAGCAGTCGGCCCCGTGACGAGCGCTCGCCACGGGGCCGACCACCCTGTTCCGTCAGACCGCTGGTGCCAGCGCCACGCGGTGCCGGCTGTCCGCAATCAGCACCACCCGCTGCAACTCGCGCAGGCGCAGCCCGGGTTCCAAGCCCAGCTCGCTACGCAGGACGTCCGCGGCCTGCGCGTACACAGCCAGCGCATCGGCGCGCCGGTCGGAGGCGAACAGCGCACGCATCAACTGCGCGTAGAAGACCTCGTGCAGCGAGTGCTCCGAGATCAGCCGGTACAGCTGGCCCACCAGCTCGCGGTGGTGGCCGAGGGCGAGTTCGGCCTCGATCTGCATCTCGATGCACTCCAGACGCAGTTCTTCCAGCCAGTCGCTGACCCCGGTGACGATCGGCCCGTTGCCGAGCCGGCCGAACGCCGAGCCGCGCCACAGGTCGAGCGCGCCGGACAGGGTCGCGCTGGCCGCCGTGAAGCGGCGTGCGGTGAGTTCGGCGCGCCCGCGCTGCACCAGCCGCTGGAAGACCCGGCAGTCCAGGTCGTCCGGCTTCACTTGGAGCAGGTAACCCGAGGTCGAGGTGACGATCGGGCCGACCGGGCGTGCGGACTCGTCCGACGTGGCTCCGGACAGCAGCTTGCGCAGCTGGGATATGTAGACGTGGATCGCCGAGGTGGCCCGCCGGGGCGGGTTCTCGCCCCAGATCTCCAGCGTGAGCTGCTGCACCGAGACAACCTGGTTGCCACGAGCCAGCAGGGTCGCGAGCACGTTCTCCATCTTGGGTGCAGTGATATGGCGGACGACACCGCGGTCGACGACCTGGAGCGGCCCCAGTACTTGGTACTTCATTCGCCCTCCCGCCTTCCCTCTGTCTGGTCCCCTCCGGCCGCGCGCAGATGTCCGGCCAGCCGTGACGGCGTCGGATGCTCGAACAGTTCGGACAGTGCCACCCTCACCCCGAGGAGTGCCTCCGCCTCCTGCACCACCAGCGCTCCGAGCAGTGAATGGCCGCCGTGGGAGAAGAAGTTGGTGTCCGCGGTGATGTCCTGACGGTTCAGCACGCGCTGCCACAGCCCGATCAGGTCCCGCACCAACGCGTCTGCGGTGTCGTCCGCCGGCCCCGGGGGCGCCGGCGTGGCACGCCGCGCACGGGCTAGCTCCGCCAGCGCCGCGTAGTCCACCTTGTCGTTGAGTGTGGTCGGCAGCGTGTCCAGGACCAGGAACTCCTGCGGTACCAAGGCACGCGGCAGCTCGGCCCGAGCGTGCTCCCAGAGCCGCTCCACCAGGTCCTCGGCCGCATCGGTGGAACGGGCGCGGGCCGGTTCGACGAAGGCGACCAGGGCCGCGTCGGTGTCGGGATCGCCGACCAGCGCGACTGCCGCGCCACGGACCGAGGGGTGTGCGAGCAGTACGGCCTCGATCTCACCCGGTTCGATCCGGTTGCCGCGCAGCTTGATCTGGCGGTCGGCCCGGCCGAGCAGTTCGAGGGTGCCGTCGGCCCGCCAGCAGGCCAGGTCCCCGGTCCGGTAGTAGCGGCCCCGCTGGGGATCGTCCACGAACCGTTCGGCGGTCAGCTCGGGTCTGCCGTGATAGCCGTGGGCGACGCCGTCGCCGCCGATGCACAGCTCACCACGCACACCGATGGGCAGTTCGGTGCCGTCCGGTGCGAGCACCATGACCCGGGTGTTGGCGATGGGTCGGCCGATCCCGGCGGGCTCGGGGTCGCCCGGCCGAAGGATCCCCGAGGTGGACCAGATCGTGGTCTCGGTGGGGCCGTAGACGTGGTGCAGGATGCAGCCGGTGGCCAGCAGCCGCTTCACCAGCGGCTGGGGCGCCGCCTCACCGCCACACAGGACGCGCCGGCCGCGCAGCGCGGGCCCGGTCTCTTCGAGCACCAACCGCCAGGTGGTGGGGGTGGCCTGGACGACGTCCGCGTCGTGCCGTCGGATCAGCTCACGCAGCACGCCGCCGTCGGTGCGGGCTGCGTCCGGTGCGGCCACCACACTGCCGCCGTACGCGAGCGGGACATACAGCTCCAGCCCGGAGATGTCGAAGGAGAAGGTGGTCAGCCACACCACGGTGGTGTCCGGGCCCGCGTCCAGCTCGGTCCCGAAGTGGGCGACGAGGTTGGCCAGCGCACGGTGGCCGACGACCGTGCCTTTTGGCCGGCCTGTCGAGCCCGACGTGTAGATGAGATATGCGGCTGCGGCGGGGTCGGCCGCCACGGGCTCGGCGGGCAGCGGCCGGGCCGGCGCGTCACCGGCCAGGGCCAGGGTCAGCACCGTCCGGCTGGCCGCGCCCGGCAGGTGGACTCCCGGCCCGGCGAGGACGGCGCGGGCTCCGGAGTCAGCAAGCTGGTAGGCGATCCGCTGCTCAGGATGCTCAGGGTCGAGCGGTAGGTAGGCGGCATTGGCCAGCCAGCTCCCGAGGACGGCCGCGGCCAGTTCGGGGCCGCGCAGGGCGGCGACGGCGACCACGTCACCGCCCTGCACCCCGGCCTCGGTCAGCTGCTCCCGCACGGCGAGCGCCGCGTGCCACAGTTGCCGGTAGCTGGTGGCGCCGTCCGCCGTGTGCATCGCCGGGGCGTCCGGGCGGGCCAGGAGCCCGGCCGTGAACGCCGACAGGACCGATTCCGAACCCACCTCCGCCTGGGTCCGGTTGGCTGCCGTGATCACCTCGCGGTCCCGGTCGCTCCACACCCGCAATGCGCCGATCGGCCGCTCGACGTCCTCGGCCAGTTGGACCAGCAGGGCGTCGTAGCGCTCCAGGAGCAGTTCGACGTCCTGACGGGTCAGCAGATCGGTGCAGTAGACCGCCCGGACACGCAGCCCGTCCGATGTGGCGACCACGAAGAACTCCAGGTCGAACTTGCTGAAGCCGTTCTCCACTACCAGCGGTTCGGCCTGCAGTGAGCCGATGGTGAACCGGGGCAGGACGCTGCCGGGCACATAGTTGAAGAGGTGCCGGAACAGCATGTTCCGCCAGTTGGAGCCGCCGCGCGATACCAGCGGGGTCAGGTGGTCGACCGGGACGTCGGCGTGCGCCAAGGCATCGAAGAAGGCGTCACGGGTGCCGCGGACGAAGGCTCGGACGGTCTGCTCCGGTGTCACGCGGGTCCGCAGGGGAAGCACGTTCACGTGGTAGCCGATGGCGCCCGCCGCCTCACGCGGGCGTACGTCCACGGGCGAGCCGACCGCTAGGTCGGGTCCGGCGCCATGGGTGGCCAGGAGGAGTTGGTAGGCGGCGAGCAGGACGGCCGCCTCCGGGGCCCGGAGCTCCCGCTGAAGTCGCTTCACCGCCGCTCGAGCGCCCTCGGATAAATCGTGGAGCACACGGTCGCCGACCAGGGTGGGTTCGGCGGCGTCCGGCACCCCGCACCACAGGTCGAGAGCGCTGAGGTCGTAGTCGGCGAGTTGCTCGCGCCAGAACCCCAGGCTCTCCTCGGCGGGCTCGGGCTCGACGAGGGCCGGCACCGGCTCCAGCAGGGCCGGCGGTGGTACACCGGGGCCCACAAGCGCGCCGTAGGCTTCGGCCAGTTCGGACAGGAACGAGACACCCGAGAGGGTGTCGAACACCAGATGATGGACGGCCAGGCAGAACACGTCGCCGTCAGCACCCCGCAAAATGGCGGCGCGCAGCAGCAGGCTGCCGTCGAGCGGGAAGCGCTCGGCGACGAAGGCCGTCAGGTCGGTGTCGAGGTCCTCCGGGCACGTGGTGAGCACGCGCGGGACGAGGCTTACGGCCGAGGGGGCGAGGTCGGACCGGGTGAGATGGGCTCCGGAGGCCCGGTAGACGTTGCGCAGCGTCTCATGTCTGCGCACCAGGAGGGTGAGGGCCTCCTGCAACGGGGACTCCTGGAGCCTACCGTCCACCCGGAATGCGACCGACAGGTTGTTGGCCGCGCTGCGCGGGGCCAGTCGCTCCAACAGCCAGAGGGCTTCCTCCTTACGGCTGGCGGCCTCTGCTCTGTCCAGGCCGCGAACCTCGGTGGACGCCCCGATTCCCAACACCTGCATTGCTGTTCCTTCCATTGCGGGCACCGTCACGCGAGAAGCTCGGACACCGTTCGCGCGACGCCGGTGTCGCGGAGCAGCTCCGTGTGCGGGAGTTCGAAGGAGATCTCGCGGGCAACCAGCGCCGAACGTTCCCGTGGGGGGAGGGGGTTGAGGCCGCTGTGTGGCGTGGCGGAGCTGATGGCGACCGCGTTCGCCCAGTCCTCGCGCGGGTCGAGGTCGGAGGCGGCGACGAGGTAGCCGAGAAAGGAGGCGAACGTGGCGACGACTTCGGCGCCGCGCTCCGCATCCAAGCCGGTGCGCCGGAAGGCGGGCTCTCCGTACTTGCCGAAGAGCTCGCACAGTTCCTCGGCGAGCGGACGCATGGCCGTGTGCGCTCGCCGGGTGTTCTCGCCGGCGCGGCGCGCCTCGTCGACCTCGTCCGGGGAGAGCATCGGGGCGAGGCCGCCGATGAGTTCGTGGTAGTGGCGGTACAGCAGGTCGGCGTCGGGCCGCTCGGGGTCGAACAGGACGAGGCGCGGCGCCTTGCCCTGCCGGCGGCCGATCTCGGCGGCCAGGCCGGCGGCGAACACGCTGCCCACGCAGAAGCCGAGCACCGCGTTCACCGGTCCGGCGGACTCGACGCCGGGCTGCCAGTGCCGGAGATAGTCCTCTCCGGTCATTCCGGCTTCCCGGCCGGGGCGGGGTGGGGCGGTCTCCCAGACGGCGGGCGAGGCATCGCCGAGCTCACGCACCAGGTCGCCGAATCCGGCGACGGTGCGGCCGGTCGCCGGAAAGTCGGAGGCGAGCACTGCTGCGGCGGCTCCGGTGCCGCTCAGAACATTCCATACATTCGCGGTCATTATCCCATTCCGAATTCTTGAGATGAATTTGGGGAATCTTTTGCTACCACCTTGCCTGAAGAGGTAAACGGAATACCTCATTCCGGTGTTGCGAGAAACGCAACTACAAACCTATGGAATTCCTTTCAAGCCAGAGAGGGGATGCAATGGCAACTTAGCACTCACGCGCGATGCCATAACAGTCGAATTACTGCCCTGAAAGATCGTCAGTTGTCATTTCGAGCGGGTTCGGTCGATCTCTTCCGGAAGGCGGTCAGTCCGAGAACCAGTGCACAGAGAACGAAACCTGTGGCGACCGTGAATCCCGTCTCAATGCTGTGCACGAGTGCGCCGTGACCCGCACCGGGCGCGGGCGCGCGATGGGCTCCGGAGCCACCCCCGCCCGCCGTGACGAGCAATGCCAGGCCCAACGAGGCACCCACCCGGAGCATGGCCTGCTGGAGCCCGGAGGCAGCACCGGTATCCCCGCGGGACACTCCCGCCAGAATGATGGAGTTGAGCGGCATGATGGTCAGCCCCAGCCCGAGCCCGACCAGGGCCAGCGGAACGGCCAGCCCGCTCGCGTAGCCGGTCTCCTCGGTGATGCGGGAGAACCAGAACGTCCCGGCCCCGAGCACCGCCGCGCCGACGACCAGCAGCGGCCGGGCACCCAACCGGGTCAGCAGGCGCGGCGCGGCGAACGCGGAAACCACCATGAGCACGGCCAGGGGCAGGAACCCGAAGCCGGCCCGCAGCCCGCTGTATCCCAGCACCGTCTGCAGGAACTGGGTGAGGAAGAAGAACAGTCCGGAGACGGTGGCACCGACCAGCAGGGTGTCCGCATAGGCGGCCGCACGCTCACGGCGGGCCAGCAGGCGCAGCGGCACCACCGGCTGCTCGGCCCGCAGTTCGACCACCACGAAGATCGCCAGCAGCAGCATGGCCGCTCCGCCCGAGAGCAGCGTGGCCTGGTCGGTCCAACCGTGGCTCTGCGCCTGGATGAAGGTGTTCACCAGCGCCGCCATGCCGGCCGTGGAGGTCAGAGCGCCCGCCAGGTCGAACCGGCCGGGCCGGCGTTCGGACTCCGCAACGAACCGCGGGGTGACCAGCAGGACGGCGATGCCGATCGGCACGTTGAGGAAGAGGGTCCAACGCCAGGAGGCCAGGGAGAGCAGGCCGCCCAGGATCATCCCCACAGCAGTGCCCGCGCCGGCCACGGTGGAGAAGGCGCCGAGCGCACGGTTGCGCCGCGGGCCCTCCGCGAAGGTGGTGGCCAGCATCGCCAGCGAGGTCGGCTCGGCGAGCGCGGCGCCCAGGCCCTGGCCCACCAGGGCTGCCAGCAGCACCGGCGCCGTCGGCGCGAGCGCGGCCAGCAGCGAGCAGGCGGTGAAGATCGCGATGCCGGTCAGGAAGACCGCCCGGCGGCCGAGCAGGTCACCGCACCGGCCGCCGAGCAGGAGCAGGCCGCCGAAGGTCAGCATGTAGGCGTTGACGACCCAGGACAAGTCGGTCGGCGAGAAGCCGAGGTCCTCCCGGATGCCAGGCAACGCGATGTTCACCACGGTCGTCGCGACGACGATCATCAGTTGGCAGCTGATGATCACTGCGAGGGTGACACCGGGATGCCGTACCGCAGTCGCGGTGTCCTCCGTGCCGGCGTTCTGGGACAGCAGCGAGGGCTCGCTCACCGCTCCACCTCCTCGGACAGCAGCTTGATGGCGCGTTCGGGGCAGGCCGCAGCCCCACGCGCGGCCGGGCCGCGCAGCCGTTCGGGCACCTCGAACTCCCCCATGCCGTTGAAACCGGTGTCCTCGTCGATCTCGTAGACCTCGGGCGCCATGGCGTGGCACAGGGAGAACCCCTGGCAAACCTCGGCGTCGACCCGGATGCCGATCGGCTTGCTCATCGGGCCGCCCCCACGGTGAGGTCCAGGCGGTCCAGACCGCGAATGGGCGAGTAGCGGGAGACCGGCTCGGTGCCGGGGGTGATGTGGTACTCCGGGATCCTGGCGTGCCACTCCTCCAGCGCGACCTTGACGATCCGGCGGGCCAGGTGCATGCCGAGGCAGCGGTGCGGGCCGATCCCGAAGGCGAGGTGGCGCACCGACTGCCGGTCGAAGTCGACCTCGTCGGCACGCTCGAAGACCTCAGGGTCGAGTCCCGCGAAGCCCCAGGACATCAGTACCCGGTCGCCCGCACGAAGCTTGACGTCGTGCAGTTCGACGTCCCGGGTGACCACACGGGCAGTGGAGACCATCGCCTCGTGGCGGATCAACTCCTCGGCCATGGCCGGGAGGCGGTGCGGTTCCCCGACGACCGTGCGCTGGACCTCGGGGTGCTCGGCGAGGTGGCGGAAAACCATGCTGAGCAGCGAGTTGGAGGTGTCCAGGCTGGCGAACATCGTCATCAGGATGATGTTGACGATCTCGTCCTGGGTCAGCGGCCGGCCCTCGTGCTCGGCGCGCAGGAGTGAGCTGATGACGTCACGCCGGCCCTCGATGCCCTCGGCACGGCGTGCGTCGACGGCCGCACTGAAGAACTCCCACAACGGCCGTCCGGCCGCGTGCAGTTCCTCGTCGTTCCTGGCGTTCGGCAGGCCCTCGCGACGCAACCAGTTCTTGTGGGCGAGGAGTTCAGGCAGGTAGGAGCGGTCGATGCCGAAGTTGATCAGGAAGGTCTCGGCGGGCAGCCGGACCGCGAAGTCCTCGACGAACTCGCAGGAACCGCGGGCGGCGATGGGCTCGATGGCGTCCACGGCCGCCTCGCGGATCTGCGGGGTGATGTGGCCGACCACGGCGGGGTTGAACAGAGCCGACAGGGCCTGCCGCCACTTGCGGTGGTCCTCCCCGTCGAGTTGGATCGGGATCAGCTTGTCCTTGTAGATCTGGCGGTTCGGTATGCCGATGTCGGCGCTGGAGAAGAGGTCTGGGTTGCGCGCCGCCCACTCGATGTCGGCGTAGCGGGTGAGGATCCAGTAGCCGCCGAACTCCTCGGAGCGCAGCACCGGTCCGTGCTCCCGGAGCTCATGCCACGCGCCGACCGGGTCGGCCTGGAGCCACGGTTGGTAGGTGCTCCATCTCCGGATCCGTTCCTCCGGGGTGCCCGGTGCGACCGGGCACCCTTGGTGTTGCGCCGCCGTCTGGTTCATCCGCCAACTCCCTCCGACGTCCGAACCGTGTACGGCGACCGGCCGCACACGGTGCATCTTCAGCCAGGATGGAGGGGGCACCTAATGACGCCCTTAAGGCAGGACTAAGCGCCTGCGCCCGGCGAGACGGACGGGCAGCGGCGGCCCCGGACGTTCGGCGGGCAGACCGTCGGCGAGTGGCGAACCGAACGGTGCGCGGGTAGTCAAATACGCTGTGACCAGGAGTGACTCTCGGACGAGCGCTACACCGGGTTCCGACGGAAGGGTGCACTGGATCTCTTCCGGCGCGACCGGGCTCCGTGCGGGACCCCGCAGTGATGCCGTGGCTCGCCCCTGGCACGCCGGCATCGTTTCGGGCCGACGTCTCCCGGTCAGCTCGTTCGGGCGGTTCGTGGCTTCCGGGCCGGTCCGAACCAGGTCGTCACCGCGGTCCGCAGCGCGTCCCGGTCGCCCTCGCCCGTGTCGGCCCAGGCGATATGGCCGTCGGGCCGAAGCAGCAGCCATCGGGCGTCCAGGTCCTCCGCCTTGTCCGCGCGGACGACGTCCAGGCGGTCCGCCCAGCCAGTGAGATCGGGTGCCTCGTCCACGCCGAGAGACAGCAAGAGCCCGCGGCCGTCCGTCAAGAGCCCCGCTGCCTCCACCTCGCCGTCCGCGGTGCGCAGGGCCACGTCGGGGAGAGTGGCGCCGAGCAACGGGGAGGCGGGGAGGCCGGGGTAGGCGATCGAGTAGCGGACGTCGGTGACGGCCTGGACCAGGTGACGGTTGACCTCGGGGAACTCGATCAGCTCGGTGAACAGCTCCCGCAGTGGCTCCGCCCGCTCCGGCGGGTGCTGGAGCGGTACCTGGGCAAGCGCGCGCATACAGGCCCGGCGACCCACGGGGTGCCGCTCGTCGTGGTACGTGTCGAGCAGGCCGGGCGGCGCCCAGCCGCGGACCGTCGCAGCGAGCTTCCACCCCAGGTTCAGGCTGTCGTGCAGGGCCGTGTTCAGTCCGTTGCCCGAGGACGGGGGATGCGGATGGGCGGCGTCGCCGGCGAGCAGCACCCGTCCCTTGCGGTAGGAGGTGGCCAGCCGTGTGGGACTGCCGTACCGGGTCATCCAGCGCGGCTCGGTGAAGTCGGCGTCGGCACCGGTGATCCGGCGGATCGCGGCGCGCATCTCCTCGGCGGTCACCGGCACGTCGGCGGCCGGCGGTTCACGGTCGAACTCGACGGTCATCAGCCGCACTTCGGACGGGTCGCTCGGGTTCATAGGCAGCACGCCGAACTGGCCGTCGGGGTGGACACCGGCCCGGAAGTGCTCCTGGGCGTCTCCGGACACCTGCACGTCGGCGATCACTCCGTAGTACGACGGCGCCAACGTTCGGAATTCAAAGCCGCCCAGCTCAGCCACGGTACTGTGCGGACCGTCGCACCCCACCAGATAGGCGCAGCGCAACACCTGCTCAGCGGCGGCGGAACGCACCCGGACCGCGACCCCGTCGGCGTCCTCGCGCAGCCCGACAAGCCGGTGGCCGGGCAGGACGCGCACGCCCAGCTCCACAGCGCGCTGCTCCAGGAGCTCCTCGGTACGCCACTGCGGGACGATCAGGTCGTAGTCGGTGTCGAGTTCGGACAGGTCCAGCCAGAGGAAGGCGAAGTGGGTGCGCGGCCAGACGGGAGTGGTGGCGTCGCGGAAGCGGTCCGCTAGCCCGCGTCTGCGCAGCGCGTCGACCGAGCGGGCGTGCAGCAGCATCCCGCCGGACGACCGCTCGCGTACGGGCCGGCCCTCCAGAACCACGGCGGGCACCCCGGCCAGCTGGAGTTCGCAGGCCAGCATCAGACCTGCGGGTCCGCCGCCGGCGATTACCACGGTGTCGTTCACGGCGTCGCCTCCGGGATCGGTTCGCCCACCACTTCCCTCTCGCCCAGTTCCTCGTCCAGATAGGCCGCCACCGTGCGCGAGGTGGGCAGGTCGTAAATGACGCCAGGCGGCAGCGGCAGTCCGGTCACGGCGCACAGCCGGTTGCGCAGCTCCACGGCGGTCAGCGAGGAGAACCCGACGTCGAGGAAGTCGGCCTCCGGGTCGAGGTCGTCGGGGCCGGGCAGCGCGAGCACCTGGGCCGCCATGGTGCGGACCAGGATCAGCAACAGGCGTTCCCGGCCGGCCCGGTCGTGCCCCGCGAGCCACTCGGCCAGCGCGTCGGGACCGTGCGGCAGACCGTCCGCGACAGCTTCCCGGGCGTCCCCTGCCGGCGGTGGGCCGTCGAGCACCGCGGCCGCCCTCAGCGCGTTCTCGCGCCACCGTCGCGCGGCGGTCAACAGTTCTTCGGCGGAGGCCACTTGTCCGGGGGTGAGACCAAGGGTGTCGACGAGTGCCTCGGTGTCGCCGTTCGCCACGGCCGTCCAGAACCAGCCGTCCAGCCGCTCGCCCGGCTCGGCGACCGTGTCCCGCAACCAGTACCGGCGCCGTTGGAAGGCGTACGTCGGCAACTCTACGGTGCCGGCCGGTGGGACCAGCGCGGACCGGTCCACCGCGACTCCGTGCAGGTGGAGCTGGCACAGGGCAGCAAGCAGGCTCAGGACCTCGGACCGGTCGCGCCGCACGGCGGGAGCGGTGAGCGCGTCGGCGGACAGGGCGTCGGCGGAGAGGCACTCGGCGGCGAGCGGGGCGAGGACCGCGTCGGGCCCGAGCTCCAGGAAGGCGGTCACTCCGCGGGCCTCGGCGTCGCGGACGCAGTCGGCGAAGCGGACGGTCTCGCGGATGTGCCGGGTCCAGTAGTCCGGGGACGTCAGCTGCTCGGCGGTGGCCTCCTCGCCGGTCAGGTTGGACATGACCGGCAAGGTCGGCGGCCTGAACTCGACGGTGGCGGCCACCCCGCGGAACTTGTCGAGGGCCGGGTCCATGTGTGCGGAGTGGAAGGCGTGGCTGACCGACAGCCGGCGGACCCTGGCGCCGCGTTCCCTCCAGTGCGCGGCCGTCGCGGCCACGGCCTCGGCGTCACCGGAGACAACCGTGGAGCCGGGCGAGTTGACCGCGGCGATCACCACCGGATCGCCTTCCGGCAACGAGGCGGCCACCTCTTTGGCGGAAGCCCGGACGGCGACCATGGCACCGCCCGACGTGGCGGCCTCCATCAGCTGCCCGCGCGCCGCCACCAGCGCGCACGCGTCGCCGGCCGACAGCACGCCGGCGACGTGCGCCGCCACAAGCTCCCCGACTGAATGCCCGATCAGCACATCCGGACGTACGCCGTAGGACTCGACGAGCCGGAACAGTGCCACCTCGTACACGAAGAGCGCGGGCTGGGTGAAGGCCGTGCGGTCCAGCGTCCTGGCTGGACCGTCGAACATCACTTCCCGCAGCGACCTTCCCAGCAGCGGATCCAGATGCCCGCACAATTCGTCGAGGGCAGCGGCGAACACCGGGAAGCTCTCGTACAACTCTCGGCCCATTCCCACGCGTTGGGCCCCCTGACCGGTGAAGAGGAACGCCGTACGGTTCTTGGTGACGGCCTTCCCGCGCACCACGCCCGGGGCCTCCCGGCCCTCGGCCAGGGCCTCGAGTCCGGTGAGCAGTGCATCGCGGTCGGTGCCCAGGACGGCGGCGCGGTGTTTGAACGCCGTACGGGCCGTGGACAGTGTGTACGCCACATCTCCCATCCCGATGCCGGTCCGCTCTGTCAGGTGCGCGCGCAGCCGGTCCGCCTGCTCCCGCAGGGCCTGCGGCGACCGCGCCGACAGCAGGAGCGGCGCCGCCGTCTCCACGGCAGTGGGCTGATCCTCCTCAGGGGCCTGCTCCAGGATCAGGTGGGCGTTGGTGCCGCT
Organism: Streptomyces achromogenes; assembly: GCF_030816715.1. Taxonomy (NCBI): domain Bacteria; kingdom Bacillati; phylum Actinomycetota; class Actinomycetes; order Kitasatosporales; family Streptomycetaceae; genus Streptomyces; species Streptomyces achromogenes. Next base: position 253,009 of record NZ_JAUSYH010000001.1, read on the forward strand.
GATCCCGAAGGAGGACACCGCGGCCCGGCGCGGGCCGGAGGACTGCCACTCCTGGGGTTCGGTCAGGAGCCGGACCGTACCCGCGGACCAGTCCACGTGCGGAGAGGGCTCGTCCACATGCAGCGTCCGCGGCAACTCGCCGTGACGGATGGCCTCCACCATCTTGATCACACCACCGACACCCGCAGCCGCCTGCGCATGCCCGATGTTCGACTTCAACGACCCCAGCCACAACGGCCGGTCCACGGACCGCTCCCGGCCGTACGTGGCGATCAGCGCCTCCGCCTCGATCGGATCACCGAGTGACGTGCCCGTGCCGTGCGCCTCCACCACGTCCACCTCGGCCGCCGACACACCCGCGTCCGCCAACGCCTGCCGGATCACCCGCTGCTGCGCCGGACCGTTCGGCGCCGTCAACCCGTTCGACGCCCCATCCTGATTGACCGCACTCCCCCGGATCACCGCCAGCACCCGGTGCCCGTTGCGCCGCGCGTCCGACAACCTCTCCAGGAGCAGCATGCCCGCGCCCTCGGCGAAGCCCGTACCGTCCGCACCCGCCGCGAACGCCCGGCAACGGCCGTCAGGTGCCAGGCCGCGCTGGCGGCTGAACTCCACGAAGACGCCCGGGGTGGCCATCACCGTCACACCACCGGCCAGGGCAAGCGCGCACTCGCCGCGCCGCAGCGCCTGCACCGCCAGATGGACCGCCACGAGGGACGAGGAGCACGCCGTGTCCACCGTCACCGCCGGGCCCTCCAGAGCAAGGGTGTAGGCGACACGGCCCGAGGCGACGCTGCCCGCGCTGCCGCTGCCGATGAAGCCCTCAAGGTCGCTCGGTACCTGCCGCAGCCGGGAGCCGTAGTCGCCGTACATCGCGCCGACGTACACGCCGACGCGCTCGCCGCGGAGCGTGCCGGGGACGATACCCGCGCGTTCCACCGTCTCCCAGGCGGTCTCAAGGAGCAGCCGCTGCTGCGGGTCGACGGCGAGCGCCTCGCGCGGGGACATGCCGAAGAACTCGGCGTCGAACTCGGCCGCGTCGTACAGGAATCCGCCCTGACGGGTGGTGGCGTGGCCCGGCCGCTCGGGGTCCGGGTCGTACAGGTCCGGATCCCACTCCCGGTCGGTGGGCAGGCCGCCGATGGCGTCGGTGCCGGAGGCCACCAGGTGCCACAGGTCCTCCGGGGCACGGACGTCGCCGGGGAAGCGGCACGCCATGCCGACCACGGCGACCGGCTCCAGCCGTTCGGCCTCCACCTCCTGGAGGCGTTCGCGGGTCCGCTGGAGATCGGCCGTGACCCACTTGAGGTAGTCGACGAGCTTCTCTTCGTTTGTCATGCAGGTTCAGCCTCTTCTCAGCCTCGTCGGCGGACGGCCGCAGCCGCGCCGGTGCCTGTCAGGTGGTGCGTCGGCCGAGTTCGTTGTCGATGATGGCGAATATCTCGTCGGCGGACGCCTCCTGGAGCTTCTCGGCCGACTGGATGGCCGAGGGACGGCGCCAGCGGGCGAGAACGGCCTCCAGCCGGGCCGCCAGCTCCCTGGCCTCCTCGTCCGTCGCCTCGTCGGGCAGCGCGTCCTCCAACTCGGTCAGCTTGGCCAGCAGGCGGTCCGCCGGGGCGGTTGCGGGCGGGAGCAGTTCGGTGCCCAAGTGGGCGGCGAGCGTCGCCGGGGTGGGGTAGTCGAAGACGAGGGTCGCGGGCAGCCGCAGTCCGGTGGCCGCGGTCAGCCGGTTGCGCAGCTGGACGGCGGTGAGCGAATCGAAGCCGATCTCCTTGAACGCCTGGAGCGGATCCACCGAGTCCGGCGAGGCGTGGCCGAGGACCGCGGCCACGGCGGCCCGGACCAGGTCGAGGAGGGCCTCGTCGCGCTGCTCCGCAGGGAGGGCCAGGATCCGGTCGACCGCCAAGTTCTCCGCCTCGGCGGGCGCGGCCGCGCGAGCGGGGGCGGGGACCAGGTCGCGGAGCACGCCGGGCAGGGTGCCCTGGGCGGCCGCCTGCCGCAGCGCGGCGAAGTCCAACCGGACGGGAACGAGCGCGGGATGTCCGGAACTCAGCGCGGCGTCGAACAGGGCGCGCCCGTCGTCGCCGGTGAGCGGTACGACGCCGCCGCGCCGCAGCCGTTCGAGGCGAGCGCCGTCGAGGTGGCCGGTCATGTCGCTGGCCTCGGCCCACAGCCCCCAGGCCAGCGACATAGCCGGCCGGCCCGTGGCCCGGCGGTGCTGGGCGAGGGCGTCGAGGTAGGCGTTGGCGGCAGCGTAGTTGGCCTGGCCGGGGCTGCCGAGGGTGCCGGCGACGGAGGAGAACAGCACGAACGCGCCCAGATCCATGTCCCGGGTCAGCTCGTGCAGGTACCAGGCCGCGTCGGCCTTGGCCCGCAGGACCGTGTCGAGATTGTGTGGCGCGAGCGAGGCGACGACGCCGTCGTCGAGGACGCCCGCGGTGTGCACGACGGCGGTCAGCGGGTGCTCGGCGGGGATGCCCGCGACCAGGTCCGCCAGTGCCGTCCGGTCCGCCACGTCGCACGCGGCGACCGTGACCTCGGCGCCCGACTCCGACAGCTCGGCGACGAGTTCGGCGGCGCCCGGGGCGTCCGTGCCTCGCCGGCCGGCGAGCAGCAGGTGCCGCGCGCCGTGTGCGGCGACCAGGTGGCGGGCGAAGAGGGCACCGAGGGTGCCGGTGCCGCCGGTGATCAGCACGGTGCCCGCCGGGTCGATGCCCGTGAGCACAGCGGGGGCCGGCCGATCGGCGGGGGCCGCCCGGCCGGTGCTCGGCGCCATGTCCCCGGCGGTCGGGGCCGGCGTGAGCCGGGGGGCGAGGATCCGCCCGTCGTGCAGGGCGAGTTGGGGTTCGCCGGCGGCCAGCCGGGACAGCACCTGGTGCGGTACGTCGGGCCGGTCGGCGTCCCTGTCCAGATCGAGGAGGGCCAGCCGGTCGGGGTGTTCGGACTGGGCGGAGCGGACGAGCCCCCACACCGCGGCGTCCGCGAGGCCGGTGAGCCGGGTCTCCGGGTCGGCGCCGACCGCGTTGCGGGTGCAGACGACCAGCCGGGCGCCGTCGAAGCGCTCGTCCTCCAGCCAGGTCTGGACGAGTTCCAGGACGCGGTCGAGCGCGGCCCTGACCGCTTCGGGGCTGCCGTCGTCCGGGGCGGCCGTGGACCGCACCAGCACGAGTTCGGGCACCCGCTCGGCATCGGCCAGGACGGCGAGGGACAGCAGTTCCGGGTCCACGGCCGGGTTCCCGGTGGGGGTGTGCGCCTCGTCCACGGCTTCCAGCAGGACGCAGGAAGGTGCGGGCGAGGCCGGTACGGGCGGCAGTTCGACCCACTCCACCTGGTGCAGCGGCAGGGGGTCGGCGCTGCGCAGGGCGGCCAGCTGCCGGGCGCTGATCGGGCGGACCGTCAGTTCGTCCACGGTGCCGAGCGGGGTGCCGTCCGGCGTGCTCAGGGCCAGCGACACGACGTCCGGGCCGACCGGGGTGACCTCGACACGCAGGGCGGTGGCACCGGTCGCGTGCAGCCGGACCCCGCTCCAGGAGAAGGGCAGCCGGATCCCGCCTTCGGCCGGATCGGCGATCGCTTCGAGGGCCAGCACGTGCAGGGCCGCGTCGAGCAGCGCGGGGTGCAGCGTGAAGCCGTCGCCGCCGGGGAGCCGCACCTCGGCGAACCTGGTCCCGTCCCGTCGCCAGGCGGCACGCAGCCCCTGGAAGGCCGGGCCGTAGCCGTAGCCGCGCTCGGCCAGCAGCGGGTAGAACGCGTCGACGTCGGCCGGGACGGCGTCCTGCGGCGGCCAGGGGGTGCCGGCGGGCGCCGGCGGCGGGGTGAGCGCCGTCGCGGGTCGTACGGTGCCGGAGGCGTGCCGCGTCCAGTCCGTCTCACCCGCGGAAGCGGCGGCCGCCGGGCGAGAGTGCACGGTGACCGGGCGGCGGCCCTCGGCGTCGGCGGGGCCCACCAGCACCTGCAGCCACGTCTCTCCGGCGGCGGGCAGGGCAAGCGGCGCCTCCAGGGTGAGGTCTTCCACCTCGGCGCAGTCGGTCTGCCGGCCGGCGTGCAGGGTGAGTTCGAGGAAGGCGGTGCCGGGCAGCAGGACCACTCCGTCCACGGCGTGGCCGGCCAGCCACGGGTGGGCAGCGAGCGAGAGCGTCCCGGTGAGCAGGACACCGGCCTCGCCCGCAAGGACGACGGCGGTGTCGAGCAGCGGGTGCCCGAGGCCACCCGGGCCGGCGGCGGATGCGGTGCCGGGCCGCACGACCGGGTCGAGCCAGTACCGCTCCCGCTGGAAGGGGTAGGTCGGCAGCGGGATCGCCTCGGTGGCGGCGAACAGCGTGCGCCAGGAGACCGGGGCGCCCTGGACGTATGCCTCGGCCAGTGACAGCAGCAGCCGCGTGCGGCCGCCGTCGTCACGCCGCAACGTACCGAGGGCTCCGGCGGTGCCGGGCGCCACGGCGTCCAGGGTCTCCTGGACCGCCGGGGCCAGGACGGGGTGCGGGCTGCTCTCCACGAACAGCCGGTGCCCCTGCTCGGCCAGCGCCGTGACGACCTCGTGGAAGCGGACGGTCCGGCGCAGGTTGCGGTACCAGTAGTCGGCGTCGAAGGCGGTCGGCTCGGCCCAGTCGCCGGTGAGGGTGGAGAACACCGGGACCTCCGGACTCCTGGGGACGACCGGCGCGAGGGCGGTGCGGATCTCCTCCTCGACGGCCTCGACGTGGGCCGAGTGGGAGGCGTAGTCGACGATTATCCGGCGGGTGCGTATGCCGTCGTGTGCACAGCGGTCGGCCAGTTCGTCGAGGGCCTCGCCGTCGCCGGAGACGACCACGGCGGCGGGTCCGTTGACAGCGGCGAGCGCGAGCCGTCCCGGCCGGTCGGCGATGAGGGCGGCAGCCTGTTCGGCGGAGGCCGCGACGGAGAGCATGCCGCCCTTTCCGGCGAGCGCCCTGATCGCCTTGCTGCGCAGCGCCACCACACGCGCCGCGTCCTCCAGACTCAACGCACCCGCCACACACGCCGCCGCGATCTCACCCTGCGAATGCCCCACCACAGCGGCCGGACGCACCCCGAACTCCCGCCACACCGCCGCCAGCGACACCATCACCGCGAACAGCACCGGCTGCACCACATCCACACGCTCCAGCGACGGCGCATCCGCCACCCCCCGCAGCACATCCACCACCGACCACCCGGTGAACGGCTCCAGCGCCGCCGCACACTCGGCAAGACGCTCCGCGAACACCGGCTCACCCGCCAGCAGCTCCCGGCCCATCCCCACCCACTGCGACCCCTGCCCCGGAAAGACGAACACGGGGTCGATCCGGCTCTCCGCGAGACCGGTGACCAGGTTCGGCGCGGGTACATCGTCGGCGAGTGCGGTCAGGCCCTGGATCAGCTCGGCGCGGTCGGCGCCCACGATCACTGCCCGGTGTTCGAACTCGGCGCGGGTGGTGGCGAGCGCTGCCGCGAGCGGGGCCGGTTCGGCGTCCGGGTCGGCCGCGAGTCGGCCGAGCAGCCGACGGGCCTGTTCTCGCAGGGCGTTGGTGCTCCGGGCGGAGAGCACCCAGGGCAGCACCGTGCCCGGCGGCACCGCCGGGGCGGGAGCGGGCGGTTCGCCGTCGGGTGCCTGTTCGAGGATCACATGGGCGTTGGTGCCGCTCACCCCGAAGGAGGACACCGCGGCCCGGCGCGGGCCGGAGGACTGCCAACGCTGAGGTTCGGTCAGGAGCCGGACCGTACCCGCGGACCAGTCCACGTGCGGAGAGGGCTCGTCCACATGCAGCGTCCGCGGCAACTCGCCGTGACGGATGGCCTCCACCATCTTGATCACACCACCGACACCCGCCGCGGCCTGCGTGTGACCGATGTTCGACTTCAACGACCCCAGCCACAACGGCCGGTCCACGGACCGCTCCCGGCCGTACGTGGCGATCAGCGCCTCCGCCTCGATCGGGTCACCCAACGTGGTACCCGTGCCGTGCGCCTCCACCACGTCCACCTCGGCCGCCGACACACCCGCGTCCGCCAACGCCAGCCGGATCACCCGCTGCTGCGCCGGACCGTTCGGCGCGGTCAACCCGTTCGACGCGCCATCCTGATTGACCGCACTCCCCCGGATCACCGCCAGCACCCGGTGCCCGTTGCGCCGCGCGTCCGACAACCTCTCCAGGAGCAGCATGCCCGCGCCCTCGGCGAAGCCCGTACCGTCCGCGCCCGCCGCGAACGCCCGGCAACGGCCGTCAGGCGAGAGCGCGCGCTGGCGGCTGAACTCGACGTACACCGTGGGGCTGGAGATGACCGTGGCCCCTCCCGTGAGGGCCAGTGAGCACTCGCCGTCGCGCAGCGCGCGGGTGGCCAGGTGCAGCGCCACGAGGGACGAGGAGCACGCCGTGTCGACGGTGAAGGCGGGGCCCTGGAGGCCGAATGTGTAGGCCACGCGTCCGGCGGCGACACTGGTGGTGTTGCCGGTCAGCAGGTAGCCCTCCAGATCGTGCGGGGTGCCCGGCGGGCGGGTGACGTACTCGGCGGGTACGACGCCGAGGATCACGCCGGTGTCGCTGCCCCGCACCGCGCCGGGGTCGATGCCGGCCCGTTCGAAGACCTCCCAGGCGGTCTCGAGCAGCAGCCGCTGCTGTGGATCCATGGCCAGGGCCTCTCGTGGCGAGATGCCGAAGAACGCGGCGTCGAAGGCGTCTGCGTGGTCGACGAAGCCGCCGCGCCGCGTGTACGCGGTGCCCAGGGCGTCCGGGTCCGCGTCGTAGAGATCCTCGACGCGCCAGCCGCGGTCGGTCGGGAACGCGGAGGTCGCGTCCCGGCCCTCCGCGACCAGCCGCCACAGGTCCTCGGGCTCGTTCGCGCCGCCGGGGTAGCGGCAGCTCATGGCGATGATGGCGATGGCGTCCTCGTCGTCCGGAGTCGCCGGGGCGCCGGTGCCGGGAAGGGCGGGCTGCGGTCCGGATGGCGCGAGCCGTTCGTGCAGAAGGGCTGCGACGGCCTCGGGGGTGGGGTGGTCGAAGACCAGCGTCGCGGGCAGTCGCAACCCGGTCGCCGCGTCGAGGCGGTTGCGCAGTTCGACGGCGGTGAGCGAGTCGAAACCGGACTCCTTGAAAGGCCGTCCCGGGTCGACGGTGGCTGGCCCGGAGTGTCCGAGGACGTCCGCGACCTGCTCGCGGACCAGGTCGGTCAGGGCCCGCGCTCGGGCGACCTCAGGCAGCCGGGCCAGCCGGTCAGCGAGTGCGGAGCGCGGTGCGGACGCCGCTTGGGCGGCCCGGCGGACCGGGCGCGGGAGCAGGCCGCGCAGCAGATGCGGCACCTCGCCGTCCGGGTGCCGGGGCGGTGTCAGGCGGGCCGCCACGAACGCTCCGGGAAGACCGGCCGCCGCGTCGAACAGAGCGAGGCCCTCGTCGGCCGTCAGCGGTACGGCGCCGAGCCGGGCCAACCGGTCGAGGCCGGCAGCGTCGAGATCGCCAGCCATCCCGTCGGTGGCCCAGGGGCCCCACGCGAGCGAGGTCGCGGGGAGTCCCTCGGCGCTACGGCGGGCGGCGAGAGCGTCGAGGAAGGCGTTGGCCGCCGCGTAGTTGCCCTGCCCCGCGTTGCCCAGGATGCCGGCGAGCGAGGAGAACAGCGTGAAGGAGGCCAGGTCGAGGCCGCGGGTCAGCTCGTGCAGGTGCCAGGCGGCGTCGGCCTTGGGGGCCAGCACGCAGGCCAGCCGGCCGGGGGTCAGTGCGCTCAGCGTTCCGTCGTCGAGGACGCCGGCCGCGTGCACGACCGCGGTCAGCGGATGCTCGGCGGGGACCGTCTCCAACAGCGCGGCCAGCGCCGCCCGGTCCGCCACGTCACATGCGGCGACGGTCACCTCGGCACCCGACGCACGCAACTGCGCGGCCAGTTCCTCCGCCCCAGGAGCCTCCAACCCCCGGCGACTGGTCAACAGCAGACGCCGTACGCCCCGCTCGGCGACCAGGTGGCGGGCGAGCAGAGCGCCGAGTCCGCCGGTGCCGCCGGTGATCAGCACGGTGTCGTCCGGCCGGGGTGCGGCCGGGATGGCCAGGACGACCTTCCGGGCCTGCCCGGTCTCGTTGAGCAGGCTCAGCGACTCACGGACGCCAGCCACGTCACGCACCGCGGCCGGCAGCGGGGTGAGCACACCCCGCTGCCACAGCGGCACCAGTTCCGCGAACGCATCGAGGGCCTCCTCCGGGGTGTGCCGGTCCGGCCACGGCGGGAGTTCGGCGGCGTCGAGGACAGCATCGAACGGGCTTTCGTGGTCCTCCGTGAAGTCCGCAGCCACCGCCTGGACCTCCCAGCCGTAGTGCCGGGCCAGACACACCACCGCCGGGCCTGCCCCGCTGTCCGCCGCGCGCACCAGCAGTGTCCGCCCCGGCAGGCCGACGGCGAGCCCGCGCAGGGCCCGGTGAGCCGCGAGCGAGGTGAGGGGCAAGGTCGCGGCCTGCGTGTACGTCCAGCCGGAGGGTATCGGCGCAAGGAGCCGGTGGTCGGTCTCCGCGAGGGAGGCGACGGCGCCGGGGAACAAACCGAACACCCGGTCCCCAGGGGCGAATCCGGTGACGCCGGAACCGACCTCGATCACGATTCCGGCGCCCTCCGCGCCCAGCGGCGGCTCATCGGGCAGCATGCCGAGGGCCGCGAGCACGTCCTGGTTGTCCAGAGCCGCGGCCCGGACCGCGATCCGCACCCGCCCGGCACCGGGTGGCCCGGCCGGGGTCGCGGCCGGCACCAGCGTCAGGTTGGCGAGCGAACCCCTGGGTACGGCGTCCAGCCGCCAGGCCGGTGCGTCCGCCGGCGGCTGGAGCCGGCCGCCGAGCTGCGCCCGGGCCAGCCTGGGGGCGTACAACGTGCCGCTCTTGATGGACAGTCGCGGTTCGTCGACACCGGGCGCGGTCAGTGCGGCGCGCGCCGAGGCCGGATCGTCGTCCACGTCCAGCAGCAGAAACCGGCCCGGGTGCTCGGCCTGCGCCGCGCGGACCAGTCCCCACGCCGGGGCGGCCACCGGATCGTCCGGGCCGGGCCCGGCGTCGGGGGCGACCGCGCTCCGGGTCACCAGAACCAGCCGACAACCGTCCAGCCGCTCGTCGCTCACCCACTCCTGGAGCAGCGTCAGCACATGAGAGACGGTGTCGTGGACGGCGGCGGGTACAGGCCCGTGGGCCGAAGCGTCGGCGGGTGCGCCCGTCCCGTCCGCCGGGCCGACAGCCACCAGGACGGCATCGGGCAGCCCGGCCCCGGCCGCGGCCGCCTCGGCCAGTGCGGCGGGCGTCGGGTGGCGCTCCACGCCCGTCAGTCCCAGGTCGTCCGGGCCGAGGAGCGCCACCCGCGGAACGCTGGACGTGCCGACCGGTACGGGAGTCCACTCGGTGGTGAACAGGGTGTCGTGCCGCTGGGCACCGGCGGCAGTCAGCTGTTCCGCAGCGATGGCCCGGAACACCAAGGACGCCACCGACAGGACGGGCGCGCCCGCGGCGTCGGCCACCTCCAAGGCCACCGCGTCCTCGCCCCGGCGCGCGAGGTGCACCCTCAGCGCGGTCGCGCCCGAGGCGTGCAGCCGGATGCCGCTCCAGGAGAAGGGCAGGCGGACCGGAGCGGTGTCCGCTCCGGCGCCCTCGACCGCGAGCAGCGCGAACGGGTGAAGTGCCGCGTCCATCAGCGCGGGGTGCACGCCGTACCCGGCGGCCGAACTGCCGGCGGGCAGTTCGACCTCGGCCCACAGGTTGTCCCCGCTGCCCCAGGCGCGGGCCATGCCGCGCAGTGCCGGTCCGTAGCCGAGACCGTGCGCGGCCAGCCGCTGGTAGGCGTCGGTGATGGGCAGTTCCGGGGCCGGCGGTGGCCAAGCCGTCAGGTCGGCGCCGGGCACCGGGGTACCGGGCGCGAGGACACCGGTGGCATGCCGGGTCCACGGCGCGGTAGGGCCGGTTGCGCCACCGGGGCGGCTGTGGACGCCAAGGGTGCGCCGACCGGCCGCGTCGGGCCGCCCCAGCACGATCTGCAGGTCGACGGTCTCCTGGCCCGACATCACCAACGGCGACTCCAGGACTAGTTCCTCGACCTCGTCGCAGCCCACCCGGTCGGCGGCGCGGACAGCCAGCTCGACGAAGGCCGTACCGGGCACGACGACCGTGCCGACGATCGTGTGGTCGGCCAGCCACTCCTGCTCACGGAGGGCGAAACGGCCGGTCAGCACCAGGCCGTCCGCGTCCGCCAGGTCGACGGCCGCCGACAGCACCGCGTGCTCGACCGTCTCCAGCCCGGCCGACGCCACCGAGGCGGTGGCGCCCGTGCCGTCCGCCCAGTAACGCTGGTGCTCGAAGGGATAGGTCGGCAACTCCACGTGCACCGGCCGGTCCGCGTCGCCCAGACCGGCATAGCACGGCGACCAGTCGACGGGCACGCCGTGGGTGTGCAATACCGCCAGCGCGGTGAACACCGTGGCCGTTTCGCCGCGGTCACGGCGCACAGCAGCCACCGCCGGCGTTTCCGACTCCGGGTCCGTCAGGCAGGCCGGGACCGCCCCGGTCAGCGCCGCGTCCGGACCCAGCTCCAGATAAGCCGTGACGCCCTCGGCCTCCAACGCCCGGATACCGTCGAGGAATCGGACCGGTTCACGGATCTGCCGCACCCAGTACTCCGGATCCGACCACTGCCCCGCATCCACCCGCCCCGACAGCGTCGACGCCACCGCAAGCGAGGACCGCCCCCAGGACACCCCCCGCACCACCGCGGCGAACTCCTCCAGAACACCCTCCATATGCGCGGAATGGAAGGCATGACTGACCCGCAACCGACGCGTGCGACACCCCCGCCCCTCCAACGCCCCCGCAGCCGCCACCACAGCGCCCTCGTCCCCGGAGATCACCACAGCCCCAGGCCCGTTCACCCCGGCGATCGACACCCCGTCACCAAGGACGTCCAACACCTCCGACTCGGACGCCTCGACAGCGACCATCGCACCACCCTCAGGCGCCGCGCCCATCAGCCGGCCCCGGGCCACGACCACCGCACAGGCATCCGCCAGCGACACCACACCCGCCACGCACGCCGCAGCCAACTCCCCCACCGAATGCCCCACCACCGCATCCGGCCGCACCCCGAAGGACTCCACCAGCCGGAACAACGCCACCTCGAACGCGAACAACGCCGGCTGCGTCACCTCCGTCCGATCCAGCACCTCACCCGGACCCTCGAACATCACCTCCCGCAACGACCGCCCCAACAGCGGATCCACAAACCCGCACACCTCATCCAACGCCGCCGCGAACACCGGGAACGACCCATACAACTCCCGCCCCATCCCCACCCGCTGAGCACCCTGACCGGTGAACACAAACGCCGTACGAGCAGCCCCCACCACACTCCCCGCCACCACACCCGGCACCCGCCGGCCCTCAGCCAGAGCACGCAGTGCGGCAAGGAAGTCGTCCGTCCCACCCGCGACGACCACCGCGCGGTGGTCGAAAGCGGCCCGGGTGGTCAACAGGGCGTGTCCGATGTCGGCGAGACCTGCCCCAGCCGACAGAAGAGGCAACCGGTCGGCAAGCCGACGGGCCTGCTCGCGCAGCGCGTCGGCGCTCCGCGCGGAAAGCACCCAGGGCAGCAGGGCGCCGGCGGGCGGGTCCGCAAGAGCGGATCGTTCGGCGTCCGGAGCTTGTTCGAGGATCAAGTGGGCGTTGGTGCCGCTGATCCCGAACGAGGACACCCCGGCCCTGCGCGGACCGTCCGAAACCCACTCCCGGGACTCGGTCAGCAGTTGGACCGTGCCCGCCGACCAGTCCACATGCGGCGAAGGCTCATCCACATGCAACGTCCGCGGCAGCTCACCCCGACGGACCGCCTCCACCATCTTGATCACACCACCGACACCCGCAGCCGCCTGCGCATGCCCGATGTTCGACTTCAACGACCCCAGCCACAAAGGCCGATCCGCCGACCGCGCCGCACCATACGTCGCGATCAGCGCCTCCGCCTCGATCGGATCACCCAACCTCGTTCCCGTACCATGCGCCTCCACCACGTCCACCTCGGCCGCCGACACACCCGCATCCGCCAACGCCTGCCGGATCACCCGCTGCTGAGCCGGACCGTTCGGCGCCGTCAACCCGTTCGACGCACCATCCTGATTGACCGCACTCCCCCGAATCACCGCCAACACCCGATGACCATTGCGCCGCGCATCCGACAACCGCTCCAGGACCAGGAGCCCTGCCCCCTCGGCGAAGCCCGTGCCGTCCGCCCCCGCCGCGAACGCCTTGCAGCGGCCGTCCGGGGCAAGCCCGCGCTGGCGGCTGAAATCGGTGAGGACGTTGGGGGTCGACATCACCGCGACGCCGCCGGCGAGGGCGAGGGTGCACTCGCCGCGCCGCAACGCCTGCACCGCCAGGTGGATCGCGACGAGGGACGACGAGCACGCCGTGTCCACCGTCACCGCCGGGCCCTCCAGACCGAACGTGTACGCGATACGGCCGGAGATCAGGGCCGAGAGGGTGCCGGTGCCGATGTAGCCGTGCAGGTCGGCGGAGGTGCCGGCGAGTACGGTGGCGTAGTCCTGGTCGTCGGCGCCGGTGTAGACACCGGTGCGGCTGCTGCGCAGGGCGCCGGGTTCGAGGCCTGCGTGTTCGAGGGCCTCCCAGGCGGTCTCCAGGATGAGCCGTTGCTGCGGGGCCATGGCCAGTGCCTCACGCGGGGAGATGTCGAAGAACGCGGCGTCGAAGCCGTCCGCGTCCTCGAGGAATCCGCCGCTGCGGGCGTAGCAGCTGCCTGGCCGCTCGGGATCCGGGTCGAACAGTGTGTCGAAGTCCCAGCCGCGGTCGGTCGGGAAGGGACGGAGGGCATCGCGTCCTTCGGCGACGAGCTGCCAGAGGTCGTCGGGGGAGGTCACGCGGCCGGGCAGGCGGCAGGCCATGCCGACCACCGCGACCGGATCGTGTGCGCGGGCCTCGGTGTCGGCGAGTTGCTGGCGGGCCTGCCGGAGCTCGGTGGTGACCTTCTTCAGGTAGTCACGGAGCTTGGCGTCGTTCGCCGTCTGATCGTTTGCCATGCGACGTCAACATCCTCCGGGGCAGGCTCAGGAGATTCCGAGCTCGTTCTCGATCACGCTGAACAGTTCTTCGTCGGTGGCGGAGCCGAGGCCCTCGGCGGACTGGTCGTGGACGCCGTCGGCTGAGGTGGTCCAGGAGCGCAGCAGCGCGCCGAGACGTTCCCCGATGGCCGTACGGGTGTCGGCGTCGACGTCGGCGGTGTGCAACCGGTCCGCGAGCCGGTCGAGTTCGGCGAGGACGCTCGGGGTGGAGTGGGCGGGGGCGAGCCGGGTGCGCAGTTCGGCGGCCAGGCCGGTGGGCGTGGGATGGTCGAAGACGAGGGTGGCCGGCAGGCGCAGCCCGGTCGCGGTGGCGAGCCGGTTGCGCAGTTCGACGGCGGTCAGCGAGTCGAAGCCGAGCTTCTTGAACTCCTGCGCCGCGTCGATCGCCTCGGCCGTGGCGTGTCCGAGGACGGTGGCCGCGTGGGTGCGGACCAGGTCGACCAGATACCGGTGTTGTTCGGTCTCGTCCATGCCGTCCAGGACCGCGCCCCCGGCGGGCCGCGCGGTGGGCCGTACGGTGTGGTGGGCCAGGTCGCGCAGCAGCGGTGTTACGGACGTGGGCTCGGCGGCGCGCAGCGCGGCGGTGTCGGGGTCGGCCGGGACGAGCACGGCGCCGCCGTGGGCGAGGGCCGCGTCGAACCGGGCCAGGCCTTCAGCGGGTTCGACCGGGCGGATGCCGTGTGCGGAGACCCGCCGTACGTCGGCCGCGTTCATCGCTCCGGTCATGCCGGAGGCCTGGGTCCACAGGCCCCAGACCAGGGAGGTGGCCGGAAGTCCCTGGCCGCGGCGGTGCTGGACGAGTGCGTCCAGATAGGCGTTGGCGGCGGCGTAGTTGCCCTGGCCTGGGCTGCCGAGGACGCCGGCGAGGGAGGAGAAGACCACGAACGCCGACAGGTCCGCGTCGCGGGTGAGCCGATGCAGGTTCCAGGCGGCGTCCACCTTGGCGCGCAGGACCCGGTCGAACTGTTCGGGGGTGAGCCGGTCCACGGTCGCGTCGTCGAGGACGCCGGCCGCGTGGACGACCGCGGTCAGCGGGTGCTCGGCCGGGATGCGGGCGACCAGGGCCGCCAGGTCGTCGGGGTCGGCGGCGTCACAGGCGGCGATGGTGACGTGGGCGCCCAACGCGGTGAGTTCCGCGTACAGTTCGGCCGCTCCAGGTGCCCGTTCGCCCTGCCGGCCGATGAGCAGCAGGTGCCGTACGGCGTGCCGGGTGACGAGGTGACGGGCGGTGAGGGCGCCGAGGGTGCCGGTGCCACCGGTGATCAGGACGGTGTGGGCGGGGGTGAGGCGCGGCGGGAGCACCACGGCCAGTTTGCCGGTGTGGCGGGCTTGGGCGAGGTGGCGGAAGGCTGCGGGTGTCCGGGCCGCGTCCCAGGTGGTGGTGGGCAGGGGGGTGAGAACGCCCCCGTCGAAGAGGTCGGCGAGTTCGCCGAGCATCTCTCCGATCCGGTCTGGTCCGGCGTCCAGCACCAGGTCGTACGGGTGGTAGGCGACTCCCGGGTGGTCGACGGCCAGGTCGGCGGCGGGCCGGATGTCGGTCTTGCCCATCTCGAGGAACCGTCCTCCGGGGCCGAGCAGCCGGAGCGAGGCGTCGACGAACTCGCGGGCGAGGGAGTTGAGCACCACGTCCACGCCCCGCCCGCCGGTCATGGCACGGAACCGGTCCTCGAACTCCAGGTCGCGGGAGGAGGCGAGGCGTTCACCGTCCAGGCCGAGGGCGCGGGCGGTGCCCCACTTGCCGGGGCTGGCGGTGCCGTACACCTCCAGGCCCCAGTGGCGGGCGAGTTGCAGGGCGGCCATGCCGACTCCGCCGGTGACGGCGTGGATCAGCAGGGACTCGCCCTGCTGTACGTCGGCGAGGTCGCGCAGCCCGTAGTAGGCGGTGAGGTAGACGACCGGGGCGCAGGCGGCCTGCGTGTAGGTCCAGCCGCGCGGGATCCTGCCCAGCAGGCGGTGGTCGGTGACCGCGAGGGGCGCGACGCCTCCGCGTGGGAACAGGCCCATCACGCGGTCGCCGGGTGCCAGTCCGGTCACGTCGGGGGCGACCTCGACGACGGTTCCTGCGGCTTCGCCGCCGATCGCGGCCTCGCCGGGGTACATTCCGAGGGCGATCAATGTGTCGCGGAAGTTCAGGCCGGCGGCGCGGACGGCGACGCGGACCTCGCCGGGTTCCAGGGGCCGGGTGTCGTCGGTGGAGGGGACAAGGGCGAGGTTCTCGAAGGTGCCCATGCCGGTGGTGTCGAGCTTCCAGTTGGACGCGTCGGCCGGCGGGGCGAGCCGCTCCTGTTCGCCGGTGCGGATCAGGCGAGGCAGCAGGACCTCGCCGCCCCGGATCGCGAACTGGGGTTCCTCGCCGCCGAGCGCGGCGGCCAGGAGCTCGGGTGCGGCATCCGGCGCGTCGAGGTCGGCCAGCACGAACCGCCCGGGGTGCTCGGACTGTGCGGTGCGCACCAGACCCCATACGGCGGCTGCGGCCGGGTTGTCCACCGTCTCCCCGGGTGCCGCGGCGACGGCACCGTGGGTGAGCAGGACGAGTCGGCTCTCCGCCAACTCGGGCGAGGCGAGGAACTGTTGTACGGCCGTCAGCGCGGTGAGGACGGTGGCCCTGGTGGTGTCCGGGGCTGCCGGATCGACCGGGGTCCCGGCAGCGGCGCCCGCCGGCGGGCCGGCCACCGCGTCGACGGACAGGAGGACGATCTCCGGCGCCGGCGCGCCGGACGCCACCTCGGCGCAGAGGTCGTCCAGGTGGCAGTGGCGGCGCGAGGCGTCGGCCGCCGGCCGGCTCGGGTCACCGAGCGGGACGTCCCCCAGGAGGGCCCAGGCGTCGACGGCCACCGGTGTGGCCTGCTCCAGGGCGGCCGGTCGCCAGTGCGGGGCGAGCAGCGCGTCGGGGCTGTGACGGCGGTCGGCGAGCCGCGCGGCGTCGGTGGCGCGCAGGGTGAGCGAGTCGGCGGTGAGCACCGGCGCTCCGGTGGCGTCGGTGAGCATGAGGGTGACCTGGTCGGGTCCGGTACGGCTGAGCTGGGCCCGGACGGCGGTGGCGCCGCCCGCGTGCAGCCGGACGCCGGCCCACGCGAAGGGCAGCCGGACGGTGTCCGGCCGGTCGCAGCAGAGCGCGTGCAGTACGGCGTCCAGCAGCGCGGGGTGGATGCCGTACCGTGCGGCCTCGGTGGCGGACGCGTCGGCCAGTTCGATCTCGGCGTACAGGTCGTCGCCGTCCTGCCACAGCGCCCGCAGGCCCTGGAAGGCGGGGCCGTAGCCGTACCCGGTTGCGGCCAGCCCGGCGTAGAAACCGTCCAGTTCGACCCGTCGGGCGCCGGTCGGCGGCCAGGTCGCGGGCGCGGGCGTGGGTGCGGGCACCCCGTCGTCCGGGGCGAGCACGCCGGAGGCGTGTCGCTGCCAGGGCAGGTCGTCTTCGGTGCGGGAGTGCACGGCGAAGGCGCGTCGCCCGCTGTCGTCGGCTGCCTCGGCCACCAGCTGGATCCGCAGCGAGCCGTGCTCGGGCAGAACGAGCGGTGCCTCCAGGGTGAGTTCGTCGACGCGCGGGCAGCGCACCTCGTCGCCGAGGCGGATGGCCAGTTCGAGCAGAGCGGCGCCGGGCAGCAGGACGGTGTCGAACACGGCGTGGTCGGCGAGCCAGGGCTGGGCGGTGGCCGAGAGCCGTCCGGTGAGGACCGTACCGCCGTCGGCGAGATCGACGGCGGCCCCCAGCAGCGGATGGCCAGCGGCGAGCAGCCCCAGTTCGGCCGCGTCGGACAGCGCCGACTCGGCTTCCAGCCAGAGGCGTTCCTCCTGGAACGGGTAGGTGGGCAGCTCGGCCGGGCGAGCGCCGTCCGCAGCGAGTCGGCCCCAGTGGACAGGGAGGCCGGCCAGGTGGGCGTGCCCGACGGCCTCGGTGAACTGCCGCAACCCGCCCTGGTCACGGCGCAGGGTGCCGAAGGCGGTGCCCGGCAGGTCGGCCGCGTCCAGCGTTTCCTGGATGCCCATCACCAGCACCGGGTGGGCGCTGACCTCGATGAACACGGTGTGGCCCGAGGCGGCGAGGGCCTGGGTGGCCGGGCCGAAGCGCACCGGGTGGCGCAGGTTGCGGTACCAGTAGTCGGCGTCGAAGGCGGTCGGCTCGGCCCAGTCGCCGGTGAGGGTGGAGAACACCGGGATCTCCGTGCTCATGGGGACGATCGGGGCGAGGGCGGTGCGGATCTCCTCCTCGATGGCCTCGACGTGGGCCGAGTGCGAGGCGTAGTCGACCGGTACGGCTCGGGCGCGTACGTCCTGTGCCAGGTACTCGGCGAGGATCTCCTCCAGCGCGGAGGCGTCGCCGGAGACCACGGTGGAGGAGGCGCCGTTGACGGCCGCCACTCCGGCACGGCCGGCCCAGGGTTCGAGGTCGGCGGCGACGCGCTCGGCGGCGAGCGGCACGGAGAGCATGCCGCCCTTTCCGGCGAGCGCCCTGATCGCCTTGCTGCGCAGCGCCACCACACGCGCCGCGTCCTCCAGACTCAACGCACCCGCCACACACGCCGCCGCGATCTCACCCTGCGAATGCCCCACCACAGCGGCCGGACGCACCCCGAACTCCCGCCACACCGCCGCCAGCGACACCATCACCGCGAACAGCACCGGCTGCACCACATCCACACGCTCCAGCGACGGCGCATCCGCCACCCCCCGCAGCACATCCACCACCGACCACCCGGTGAACGGCTCCAGCGCCGCCGCACACTCGGCAAGACGCTCCGCGAACACCGGCTCACCCGCCAGCAGCTCCCGGCCCATCCCCACCCACTGCGACCCCTGCCCCGGAAAGACGAACACCGCCTTGCCGCTGTGGTCGGGGACCACACCGGACACCACGTCGGCGGACGGCCTGTCCTGCGCGAGGGCTTCCAGCGCACCCAGCAGTTCGTCGCGGCCGGTGCCCAGGACGACGGCTCGGTGCCGGAACACCGTACGGGCGGTGGCCAGCGTGTACGCCGCGTCCCCGGCCCCGGTCTCGGGCCGCGCCGTCAGGTGCGCGTGCAGCCGGGCCGCCTGCTCCCGCACCGCCTCCGGCGAGCGCGCCGACAGCAACAGCGGCAGCGTCGTCTCTTCCCGCGGGGCGGCGGAGTCCTCGTCGGGGGCCTGCTCAAGGATCAGGTGGGCGTTGGTGCCGCTGATCCCGAAGGAGGACACCGCGGCCCGGCGCGGGCCGGAGGACTGCCACTCCTGGGGTTCGGTCAGGAGCCGGACCGTACCCGCGGACCAGTCCACGTGCGGAGAGGGCTCGTCCACATGCAGCGTCCGCGGCAACTCGCCGTGACGGATGGCCTCCACCATCTTGATCACACCACCGACACCAGCCGCGGCCTGCGTGTGACCGATGTTCGACTTCAACGACCCCAGCCACAACGGCCGGTCCACGGACCGCTCCCGGCCGTACGTGGCGATCAGCGCCTCCGCCTCGATCGGATCACCGAGTGACGTGCCCGTGCCGTGCGCCTCCACCACGTCCACCTCGGCCGCCGACACACCCGCGTCCGCCAACGCCTGCCGGATCACCCGCTGCTGCGCCGGACCGTTCGGCGCGGTGAGCTGGCTGCTGGCCCCGTCCTGGTTGACGGCGCTGCCCCGGATCACCGCCAGGACGGGGTGCCCGTTGCGGCGTGCGTCCGACAGCCTCTCGAGGAGCAGCAGCCCGGCGCCCTCGCTCCAGCCGGTGCCGTCGGCCCGCGCGGAGAAGGCCTTGCAGCGACCGTCGGGGGCGAGTCCTCGCTGGCGGCTGAATTCCACGAAGGTGTTGGGGGTGGCCATCACGGTCACCCCGCCGGCGAGGGCGAGGGCGCACTCGCCGCGCCGCAGCGCCTGGGCGGCCAGGTGGATCGCGACGAGCGAGGACGAGCACGCCGTGTCCACCGTCACCGCCGGGCCCTGGAGGCCGAAGGTGTAGGCGATCCGGCCGGAGGCGATGCTGGCGGCGCTGCCCTGTACGAGGTAGCCCTCGAACTCTTCGGAGGGCTGGTGGATGCGGGTGCCGTAGTCGCTGTACATGACACCGGTGAACACACCCACCTGTTCGCCGCGGAGGGCGGCGGGCAGGATACCGGCGCGCTCCACCGTCTCCCAGGCGAGGGTGAGCAGCACGCGCTGCTGCGGGTCGACGGCGAGTGCCTCTCGTGGCGAGATGCCGAAGAACCCGGCGTCGAAGTGACCGGCGTCGTACAGGAAGCCGCCCTGGCGGGTGGCGGACTTGCCGAGGCTGTCGGGGTCGGGATCGTACAGCTCGTCCACGCCCCAGCCACGGTCGGCGGGGAACTCCCCGATGGCGTCGTGCCCGTCGGCCACCGTCCGCCACAGATCGCCCGGGGTACGGACGTCACCGGGGTACCGGCAGGACATGGCGACGAGGGCGATCGGCTCACGCCTGTCCGACTCGACCTGCTGGAGTCGGCGTCGGGCCTCCTGAAGGTCCGTCGTCGCCCGCTTGAGATAGGCGCGGAGCTTGTCCTCGTCCGCCATCGGCGATCCACTCTCCTCAGGGTGTGCGGCGGGTGGGCCGTCCCGTTCCGGGCGGCAGCCACGCGGTTCGTTCACGGTAGATCGGTGGTCTTGGCGGCTCCTTAGCCGTCGCTAAAGCCGGCGACCGCGACCACCACCTGGTCATTCGGGGGTTTCGAGGGTGCCGTCGAGCAGGCGAAACAGCTCCTCGTCGCTGGCGTCGTCGATCGCGTCGGGGACCGGGCCGCAGTCGGGCTCGTGCTCCGGCCCGCGCAGCCTGCCCAGGAACTGCTGGAGTCTCACCACGACCTCGCTGCGGGTCTCCGGGTCCGCGGCCAACTCGGCCAGCTCGGTCTCCCAGCGTTCGAACGCGGCCGTCCATGTGCGGTCGGTGCCGTCCGGGAGCAGTTCGGCGAGCAGGTGATCGGCCAGACTCGTGACGGTGGGGTGGTCGAAGACGGCGGTGGTCCGCAGTTGCAGTCCGGTGAGCGTGCCGAGCCGACGCCGTAGTTCGACAGCGGTCAGCGAGTCAACGCCCATGTCGAGGAAGCCCCGCTCGGTGTCGATGCCGTCGGCCGTCTCGAAGCCCAGCACGCGGGCCAGTTCGGCGCGGACCAGATCCCGTGCGGCCGGGTGGCGGTCCTGCTCCGGGAGGCGGCGCAGCCGGTCGGCGAACGCTTCGTCGGTGGACCCGGCCCGGGTGGTCTCCCGCGCCGGGTGCCGGGTGGCGCGCACCAGGCCGGACAGCAGGGCTGGCGGTTCCTCCCCGGAGGCCTGCAACGCGGCCAGGTTCAGGTGCACCGGCGCCAGCACGGGCCGGTCGAGGGCCAGCGCGGTGTCGAACAGCCGCAGGCCCTGGGCGTCGCCGATGCCGGCGATGCCGGACCGCTTGAGCCTGGCCAGCGCGCCCGCGTCGAGTGCGCCGCCCATGCCGCTCTCCCGTTCCCAACAAGCCCCAGGCGAGGGACACGGCCGGCCGGCCGCTCGCCCGGCGGTACTGGGCGAGCGCGTCCAGGAAGGCGTTGCCCGCCGCGTAGTTGCCCTGCCCTGCGGTACCGAGGGTGCCGGCGACGGAGGAGAACAGGACGAAGGCGGTGAGCGGGATGTCCTGGGTCAGCAGGTGGAGGTTCCAGGCGGCGTCCACCTTGGCGGACAGGACGGTGTGCAACTGCCGGGTGGTCATGGTGGCGACGGTCGCATCGTCGAGGACGCCAGCCGCATGTACGACGGCGGTCAGCGGTTGCTCGGCGGGGATGCCCGCGAGCAGGTCCGTCAGGGCCGCCCGGTCCGCCACATCACACGCGGCGACAGTCACCTCGGCACCCGACCCGCGCAACTCCGCAGCCAGTTCTGCCGCTCCCGGAGCCTCCAACCCCCGGCGACTGGTCAACAGCAGACGCCGTACGCCGTACTCGGCGACCAGATACCGAGCGAACAACGCGCCCAGCCCACCGGTACCGCCGGTGACCAGCACCGTGCCGTCGCCGCCCCACTCCGCCGGGGCCTGCTCGGCCGGCGCGGCGGTCCGGGTGAGCCGCGGGACCCGGACGGTACCGCCGCGCACCGCGAGCTGGGGTTCGCCCGCCGCCAGGGCCGCGGCCACGGTACGGCCGGGCAGCTCCGCCCCGTCCGTGTCCAGCAGCAGGAACCGGCCGGGTTCCTCGGCCTGCGCGCTGCGCACCAGCCCCCACATTGCCGCGGTGGCCGGGTCCGGAACCTCGCCATCACGGGTGGCGACCGCCGACCGGGTGACCAGGACCAGGCGGCTGTCCGCCGTGGCCGGCTCGGCGAGCCACCGCTGCACCAGCGCGAGGGTGTCGGCGAGTGCCGCTCCGGCCGCCGCCGGGACATCCGGTTCGTCGGGCGCCGGTCCGGCCGACAGCAGGACCATGCCGGGAGCCGGGGCGCCCGCTGCGATCGAGGCCAGCAGCGACTCGAGGTCCTCGTGGCGCCGAACCGGGGCGCCGGCGTCGCGCGGCTCGGGCAGGGGACCTACGACCGCCCAGGGGCGCGCCGGTTCCGGCGTGCCGGGAGCCTCGAAGGCACTGGCGGGCGGAGTGGTCCACTCGACGCCGAACAGCATGCCACGCACGGCCGTGTCGGCGAGCCGGTCGGCCGCGACCTTCCGCAGGGTGAGCGAGGCCACGGTCAGCAGAACGGCGCCCGCGGCGTCGGTCAGGGTGACGGACACTTCGTCCACGCCGACCCGGCCCAGCCGGACCCGTACGCTCCCTCCCTCCGCCCGGGCACGGTGTGAGACACCGCGCAGGCCGAAGGGCAGCCATACACTCCCGGGCCGGTCGGACGTCTCGTCGAACAGATCGAGCAACAGCGGGTGCAGGGCACCGTCCAGCAGAGCGGGGTGAACCGTGTGTCCGTCGGCCGACGGAGCGGCCTCCGGGAGCCGGACCTCGGCCAGCAGGTCGTCGCCGAGCCGCCACAGCGCCTGAAGTGTCTGGAAGGCGGGCCCGTAGGCGTACCCGAGTTCGGACAGCCGGGGGTAGACCTTGTCGAGCGCCACGGGGACCGCGTCCGGCGGCGGCCAGACTCCGGCCGCGACCGGATCGGCGGGCGGCGGAGCCGGTACGGGGCTGAGAACACCCGTCGCGTTCGTGGTCCAGGGGGCGTCTGGCTCGGCGTCGCCGGGCCGGGAGTGCACTCCCAGCGGCCGCCGCCCCGAGTCCTTCGGCTGACCGACGATCAACTGCACGTCCACAGCACCCTGTTCCGGCAGGACCAGCGGGGCCTCCAACTCCAGTTCCTCGACGGACGAGCACCCGCTCGAGACGGCCGCGTGCAGCGCCAGGTCGAGCAGGGCCGCGCCGGGCAGCAGCACCGCGCCACCCACGGCATGGTCGGCCAGCCACGGCTGCGCCGCCACCGACAGCCGCCCGGTCAGCACCAGCTCCTGCCGAGCCGCCAGCGCGACAGCGGCGCCGAGGAGGGGGTGGCCTGTGGTATCGAGCCCGAACCGGTCGGCCCCGCCGGCCTGCGCGGAGGCATCCAGCCAGTAACGACGCCGCTGGAATGCGTACGTCGGCACATCAACCACCCGGGCACCAGCCAGCTGCACCGACCAGTCCACGTCCACACCGTGCGTGTGCAGCGTGGCCAACGCGCCACATACCGTCGACGCCTCGTCCCGGTCCCGACGGGCCGCAGCCACGGCCAGCGTCCCCGCCTCCGTACTGCTCAATACCGCTCCGGTCAGCGCCGCGTCCGGACCCAACTCCAGGTAGGCGGTGACGCCCTCGGCCTCCAACGCCCGGATACCGTCGAGGAATCGGACCGGCTCACGGATCTGCCGCACCCAGTACTCCGGATCCGACCACTGCCCCGCATCCACCCGCCCCGACAGCGTCGACGCCACCACCAACGAGGGTCGCCCCCACGTCACCCGGCGCACCACAGCGGCGAACTCCTCCAGCACACCGTCCATGTGGGCGGAGTGGAACGCATGACTGACCCGCAACCGACGCGTGCGACACCCCCGCCCCTCCAACGCCTCAGCGGCCGCCAGCACCGCCGCCTCGTCCCCCGAAATCACCACCGCCGCCGGGCCGTTGACCCCCGCGATCGACACCCCCTCGCCGAGGACGGCCACGACCTCCGCCTCCGGCGCCTCCACCGCGACCATGGCCCCGTCGGCACGCGCCGCGCCCATCAGCCGGCCACGAGCCGC
Organism: Streptomyces achromogenes; assembly: GCF_030816715.1. Classification (NCBI taxonomy): domain Bacteria; kingdom Bacillati; phylum Actinomycetota; class Actinomycetes; order Kitasatosporales; family Streptomycetaceae; genus Streptomyces; species Streptomyces achromogenes. Next base: position 276,237 of record NZ_JAUSYH010000001.1, read on the forward strand.
CACCACCGCACAGGCATCCGCCAGCGACACCACACCCGCCACACACGCCGCAGCCAACTCCCCCACCGAATGCCCCACCACCGCATCCGGCCGCACCCCGAAGGACTCCACCAGCCGGAACAACGCCACCTCGAACGCGAACAACGCCGGCTGCGTCACCTCCGTCCGATCCAGCACCTCACCCGGACCCTCGAACATCACCTCCCGCAACGACCGCCCCAACAGCGGATCCACAAACCCGCACACCTCATCCAACGCCGCCGCGAACACCGGGAACGACCCATACAACTCCCGCCCCATCCCCACCCGCTGAGCACCCTGACCGGTGAACACAAACGCCGTCCGCCCCCTGGCAACGGCCTCCCCATGAACCACACCAGGCACATCCCGCCCCTCGGCAACAGCCTCAAGGCCACGGAGAAGCTCGTCACGATCCGCGCCGAGGACAACAGCTCGGTGCTTCATCGGGACGCGGGTGGTCAGCAGGGAGAGTGCCACGTCCGCCGGATCGAGGCCGGCGTCGGCGCTGAGAGCCTGGCGGAGTCGGCCGCTCTGGGCACGCAGTGCGGCAGGTGTACGGGCCTGGAGAACGAGCGGACGTACGGCGCCCGGTGTCGGAGCCGGTGCGGGGGTGGGCTCCACGGGCTCGGCTTCCTCGACGATGACATGGGCGTTGGTGCCGCTGATCCCGAACGAGGACACCCCGGCCCTGCGCGGACCGTCCGAAACCCACTCCCGGGACTCGGCCAACAGCCGGACCGTACCCGCCGACCAGTCCACATGCGGCGAAGGCTCATCCACATGCAACGTCCGCGGCAGCTCACCCCGACGGACCGCCTCCACCATCTTGATCACACCACCGACACCCGCAGCCGCCTGCGCATGCCCGATGTTCGACTTCAACGAACCCAGCCACAAAGGCCGATCCGCCGACCGCGCCGCACCATACGTCGCGATCAGCGCCTCCGCCTCGATCGGATCACCCAACCTCGTTCCCGTACCATGCGCCTCCACCACATCCACCTCGGCCGCCGACACACCCGCATCCGCCAACGCCTGCCGAATCACCCGCTGCTGAGCCGGACCGTTCGGCGCCGTCAACCCGTTCGACGCACCATCCTGATTGACCGCACTCCCCCGAATCACCGCCAACACCCGATGACCATTGCGCCGCGCATCCGACAACCGCTCGACCAGGAGCACGCCGACGCCTTCGCTCCAGGTAGTGCCGTTGGCGCCGGCGGCGAAGGAGCGGCAGCGGCCGTCGGGGGAGAGTGCCCGCTGGCGGCTGAACTCCACGAAGGTGTTGGGGGTGGCCATCACCGTCACACCACCGGCGAGGGCGAGGGTGCACTCACCGCGCCGGAGCGCCTGCGCAGCCAGATGGAGGGCCACGAGCGAGGACGAGCACGCCGTGTCCACCGTCACCGCCGGGCCCTCCAGACCGAAGGTGTACGCGATACGGCCGGAGATCACGCTCCCGGTGCTACCGGTGAGCAGGTAGCCCTCGTACTCCTCGGGTGCCTTGGCGATGCGCGACCCGTAGTCGCTGTACATGGCGCCGACGAAGACGCCGGTGCGGCTGCCGCGAAGGGTGCCGGGGTCGAGCCGGGCGTGCTCCAGGCTCTCCCAGACGGTTTCCAGCAGCAGCCGCTGCTGGGGGTCGATCGGTACGGCCTCACGCGGGGAGATGGCGAAGAACTCGGCGTCGAAGCGGTCGGCGTCGTGCAGGAAACCGCCCTGGCGGCAGTACGTGGTGCCGGCGTGCTCGGGGTCCGGGTCATGGAGGGAGTCCAGGTCCCAGCCGCGGTTGGTCGGGAACCCGGTGATCGCGTCCCGGCCGTCTGCGACCAGCCGCCACAGGTCCTCGGGGCTGTCGACGCCTCCGGGATAGTGGCAGGCCATGCCGATGACGGCGATCGGTTCGTCGTCGGAGACGACAGGGGAGGTGGTCTCCTCCCCGGCGCCGGACGGTGTCGTTCCCGGGATGAGGTCGAGCAGCAGTTCGACCAGTGCGTCGGGCGTGGGGTGGTCGAAAACCACGGTTGCTGGGAGCCGTGTGCCCGCGAGGGAGTTCAGGCGGTTGCGCAGTTCGACACCGGTGAGCGAGTCGAATCCGAGTTCACGGAAGGAGAGTTGGGCGTCGACGGTCTGCTGGTCCCCGTGGCCGAGCACAGAGGCCACCGTGGAAAGCACCAACTCCTTTGCATTTCTCCGGCGTTCGTCCGCCTCGAGGGCGGCGAGCCGCCGGAGCCAGGAGCGCTCGCCGGAAGTCGTGTTGCCGACCTGCGGCCGGGCCGCCCGGCGGACCGTCGGCCGGAGCATCGAGGGGAGGAGTCCGGCCTCGAACCGGGCGCGCATCGCCACCGTGTCCAGCCGTGCGGGCACGAGCAGCGCCTGGTCGGCGGCGAGCGCCGCGTCGAACAGGGCGAGCCCCAGCTCGACGTCGAGCGGTTCCAGCCCGTTCCGGCGCCAGCGGGACAGTTCGGTTTCCGTCAGGCTCGCGCCCATGCCCTCGGCGCTGTTCCACAGACTCCACGCCAGGGAGACGCCGGGCAGTCCCAGGCCCCGTCGGTGGTGGGCGAGCGCGTCCAGGAAGGTGTTGGCGGCGGCGTAGTTGGCCTGGCCTGCGTTTCCGATCTGGCCGACGATCGAAGAGAACAGGATGAAGGCGGTGAGCGGACTGTCCTGGGTCAGCAGGTGGAGGTTCCAGGCGGCGTCCGCCTTGGGCCGCAGGACGGCGGCACAGCGTTCAGGGGTCAGCGTCTCCAGGGTTCCGTCGTCGAGGACGCCGGCCGCGTGCACGACCGCGGTCAGCGGATGCTCGGCGGGGACCGTCTCCAACAGCGCTGCCAGCGCCGCCCGGTCCGCCACGTCACATGCGGCGACGGTCACCTCGGCACCCGACGCACGCAACTGCGCGGCCAGTTCCTCCGCCCCAGGAGCCTCCAACCCCCGGCGACTGGTCAACAGCAGACGCCGTACGCCCCGCTCGGCGACCAGATGCCGGGCGAACAGCGCGCCCAGCCCACCCGTACCGCCGGTGATCAGCACCGTGCCGTTACTGTCGAACTCCATCGGTTCGCCGCCGGCGCGGGCGGTGGTCAGGCGGGGCGCGTGGGGCACGCCGGCACGTATCGCAAGCTGCGGCTCGCCGCCCGCCAGGGCAGCGGTCAGGGCCTCTGCCGACGCGTTCGTGTCGTCGACGTCCACTAGGACGAACCGACCTGGGTGTTCCGTCTGCGCCGTGCGCAGCAGGCCCCACAGCGCGGCGCCCGCCGGATCGGGGACAGTGTCCTCGGACACGGCACCGATCGCGCCCCGCGTCACAACGACGAGCCGGGCATTGGCGAACCGCTCCTCGGCCAGCCAGTCCTGGACCAGTTCCAGCACCCGGCCCACACCGAGGGCCGCGTCGGCCGCCGGTTCCTCGCCGCCGACCGGTCCGCACACGACGACCACCGTGTCCGGCACCGGTCCTCCGTCGGCGATCAGCGCACCGAGCCCGTCACACCTGGGCAGGTCCGGCACCAGCACGGCCCCGGCGGGCCGCTCACCGCATCGTCCGGCTTCGGCCCCGGCTTCGGCTTCGGCTTCGGCTTCGGCTTCGGCTTCGGCTTCGGCTTCGGCTTCGGCTTCGGCTTCGGCTTCGGCTTCGGCTTCCACAACGACCCAGCCGCCGGTCTGTGGCTGCCCCGTGGACACCGGCGACCAGAGAACACGGTGCAGTGAGTCGTCGACGCCCGCGGTCCGGCGGCGGACCGGTGTCGAGGGGCGCAGCACCAGCGAGTCGATGCTCAGCACCGGCGCGCCGGTGCTGTCGGCCGCGGCGAGGGACACGGTGTCCGCTCCGGCCGGCGACCAGCGCACCCGTAGGGCTGTGGCCCCGGTCGCGTGCAGCCGCACGCCGTTCCAGGAGAAGGGGAGCAGCATCCTGTCCTCGGGCTGGGTCAGTACGACGGGATGCAGCGCGGCGTCGAGGAGCGCGGGGTGGATGCCGAGCCGCCCCGCCTCACCGTCCGGACCAGCGGGCAGACGTACCTCCGCGTACAGCTCCTCACCCTGTCGCCACAGCGCGTGCAGGCCCTGGAACGCCGGGCCGTACGAGTATCCGCGCGACTCCAGTTCGTCGTAGGCGCGATCCGTCGGTACGGGGGTCGCGCCGGGCGGCGGCCAGTCGGTGAGCCCGGTGACCACGGCGGGTCGCGCGGTGTCCAGCATGCCCGTGGCGTGCCGGGTCCACTCGCCGGACCCGGTGGCGGAGTACACGCCGAAGGTGCGACGGCCCTCCGCGTCGGGCCGGCTCACAGCGGCCTGGAGACGCACGGCAGCACGGTCGGGCATCACCAGCGGGCTCTCGATGGTCAGCTCGGCCACGCTGTCACAGCCCGCGTGGTCGGCCGCGGCCAGCGCGAACTCCAGGAAAACGGTCCCGGGCAGCAGCACGGCACCGGCGATGGTGTGGTCGGCCAGCCAGCCATGCGTACCGAGATCGAGCCGGCCCGTCAGCAACAGGCCTCCGTCCTCGGCCGGTTCGACGGCGGCGCCGAGGAGGGGGTGACCGGTGGCATGGAGCCCGAACCGGTCGGCACCGCCGACCCCATGGGAGGCAGCCAGCCAATATCGACGCCGCTGGAAGGCATACGTCGGAACATCCACGACACGCGCACCGGCGAGCAGCGGCGACCAGTCGACGGTCACGCCGTGGGTGTGCAATACCGCCAGCGCGGCGAACACCGTGGCCGTTTCGCCGCGGTCACGGCGCACAGCAGCCACCGCCGGCGTTTCCGACTCCGGGTCCGTCAGGCAGGCCGGGACCGCCCCGGTCAGCGCCGCGTCCGGACCCAACTCCAGATAAGCCGTGACGCCCTCGGCCTCCAACGCCCGGATACCGTCGAGGAATCGGACCGGTTCACGGATCTGCCGCACCCAGTACTCCGGATCCGACCACTGCCCCGCATCCACCCGCCCCGACAGCGTCGACGCCACCACCAACGAGGGTCGCCCCCACGTCACCCGGCGCACCACCGCGGCGAACTCCTCCAGCACACCGTCCATGTGGGCGGAGTGGAACGCATGGCTGACCCGCAGCCGACGCGTGCGATACCCCCGCCCCTCCAACGCCTCAGCGGCCGCCAGCACCGCCGCCTCGTCCCCCGAAATCACCACCGCCGCCGGGCCGTTGACCCCCGCGATCGACACCCCCTCGCCGAGGACGGCCACGACCTCCGCCTCCGGCGCCTCCACCGCGACCATGGCCCCGTCGGCACGCGCCGCGCCCATCAGCCGGCCACGAGCCACGACCACCGCGCACGCATCCGCCAGCGACACCACACCCGCCACACACGCCGCAGCCAACTCCCCCACCGAATGCCCCACCACCGCATCCGGCCGCACCCCGAAGGACTCCACCAGCCGGAACAACGCCACCTCGAACGCGAACAACGCCGGCTGCGTCACCTCCGTCCGATCCAGCACCTCACCCGGACCCTCGAACATCACCTCCCGCAACGACCGCCCCAACAGCGGATCCACAAACCCGCACACCTCATCCAACGCCGCCGCGAACACCGGGAACGACCCATACAACTCCCGCCCCATCCCCACCCGCTGAGCACCCTGACCGGTGAACACAAACGCCGTACGAGCAGCCCCCACCACACTCCCCGCCACCACACCCGGCACCCGCCGGCCCTCAGCCAGAGCACGCAGTGCGGCAAGGAAGTCGTCCGTCCCACCCGCGACGACCACCGCGCGGTGGTCGAAAGCGGCCCGGGTGGTCAACAGGGCGTGTCCGATGTCGGCGAGACCTGCCCCAGCCGACAGAAGAGGCAACCGGTCGGCAAGCCGACGGGCCTGCTCGCGCAGCGCGTCGGCGCTCCGCGCGGAAAGCACCCAGGGCAGCAGGGCGCCGGCGGGCGGGTCCGCAAGAGCGGATCGTTCGGCGTCCGGAGCTTGTTCGAGGATCAAGTGGGCGTTGGTGCCGCTGATCCCGAACGAGGACACCCCGGCCCTGCGCGGACCGTCCGAAACCCACTCCCGGGACTCGGTCAGCAGTTGGACCGTGCCCGCCGACCAGTCCACATGCGGCGAAGGCTCATCCGCATGCAACGTCCGCGGCAGCTCACCCCGACGGACCGCCTCCACCATCTTGATCACACCACCGACACCCGCAGCCGCCTGCGCATGCCCGATGTTCGACTTCAACGAACCCAGCCACAACGGCCGATCCGCCGACCGCGCCGCACCATACGTCGCGATCAGCGCCTCCGCCTCGATCGGATCACCCAACCTCGTTCCCGTACCATGCGCCTCCACCACGTCCACCTCGGCCGCCGACACACCCGCGTCCGCCAACGCCTGCCGGATCACCCGCTGCTGAGCCGGACCGTTCGGCGCCGTCAACCCGTTCGACGCACCATCCTGATTGACCGCACTCCCCCGAATCACCGCCAACACCCGATGACCATTGCGCCGCGCATCCGACAACCGCTCCAGGACCAGGAGCCCTGCCCCCTCGGCCCATGCCGTGCCGTCCGCGCCCGCCGCGAACGCCTTGCAGCGGCCGTCCGGGGCAAGCCCGCGCTGGCGGCTGAACTCCACGAACATGCCCGGTGTAGCCATCACCGTCACACCGCCGGCGAGGGCGAGAGCGCACTCACCGCGCCGCAACGCCTGCACCGCCAGGTGGATCGCGACGAGGGACGACGAGCACGCCGTGTCCACCGTCACCGCCGGGCCCTCCAGACCGAACGTGTACGCGATACGGCCGGACATCACGCTGGCGGTGCTGCCGGTCAGCAGGTAGCCGCCCGCTTCCTGGTCCGCCTCGTGCAGGCGGGGGCCGTAGTCCAGGGCGGTTCCGCCGACGAACACGCCAGTGCGGGTGCCACGCAGCTTCTCGGGGACGATGCCCGCGCGTTCGAGCGACTCCCACGCGGTTTCCAGCAGCAGCCGTTGCTGGGGATCCATGGCTGTGGCCTCGCGGGGCGAGATGCCGAAGAACGCGGCGTCGAAGTGGCCTGCCTCGGCCAGGAAGCCGCCAGCCCTTGTGTAGGTGGTGCCGGGGCGCTCGGGGTCGGGGTCGTGGAGGCCGCCCAGGTCCCAGCCCCGGTCGGTGGGAAAGGAGCCGATGGCATCCCGGCCGTCGGCGACCAGCCGCCACAGGTCCTCGGGGCCGTGCACGCCGCCGGGGAGGCGGCAGCCGATTCCGACGATGACCACAGGATCGTTCGTGGCCGCCGTGATCGTGGCCGTGTCCGGTTCGGCTCCGTGCGAGTCGGCCGGGTCGGCGGGGTCCGACAGATACTGCGTCAGCCGGCGGGCCAGTTCGGCAGGCGTGGGGTGGTTGAACAGCAGCCCGGACTCCAGGGTGAGGCCGGTGGCCTCGCTCAACCGGTCCCGGAGCTCGACTGCGAGCAGCGAGTCGAAACCGAGGTCCCGGAACGGCCGGGTGGGGTCGACGGAGGCGGCCGTGCCGTGGCCGAGGACGATGGCAGCGCAGGAGCACACCAGATCGAGCATGGCGCGCTCCTGGTCCGCAGCATCGGTCCGGGACCCTGCCGACGCCTCGGAAGCGGAGTCGGCATGATCCTGCCCGGCGGCCGGATCGGCCCGCGTCGGCTCCGGGGCGGGCAACGGCGCCACGTTCTCGCCTTGGGCGGGCTGCCCGAGCGGAGGGGCCTCGTCGTCACCGTACCAGTGCCGCCGACGCTGAAAGGCGTAGCCCGGCAAGGGGACGCGCCGGGCACCCGTGCCCTCGAACAGGTTCTCCCAGTCCGGCGCGTGGCCGTGGACGTGAAGTCCGGCGAGCGCGGTGAGCAGGGCCTCCGGCTCGGACGCGGACGACCGGCGCATGGTCGGCAGCAGGACGGCCTGTCGGCCCCGCAGGCACTCGCGGCCCATGGCGGTGAGGACACCGTCGGGACCGATCTCCAGGAAGGCGGTGGTGCCGCCCTCTAGGAGCGTAGCGATGCCGGCCTCGAAGCGCACCGCGGATCGTACGTGCCGTACCCAGTAGTCGGGCGAGCACAGCTGCTCGGGGGTCGCGGGCAGGCCCGTGACGTCGGAGACGACGGGGATGCGCGGCGGGGCGTAGGTCAGTCCGGCAGCGACGGCGCGGAACTCCTGCAGCATGGCGTCCATGTGCGGGGAGTGGAACGCGTGGCTGACGCGCAGCCGTCGCGTCCGGCGGCCGAGTGCGGCCACGGCTGCGGCGACCTCCTCGACGGCGGTCTCATCGCCCGATACGACGACGGCACGCGGGCCGTTGACGGCGGCGATGCCGGCCTGTCCGTCCCGGCCCTCCAGCAGCGGCAGTACCTCCTGCTCCGAGGCTTCCAGCGCGGCCATGGCCCCGCCGGGCAGCGCCTCCATCAGCCGCCCGCGGGCGGTCACGAGAGTCGCCGCGTCAGTCAGGTCCAGCACGCCGGAGACGTGGGCGGCGGCCAGTTCGCCGACCGAGTGGCCGAGCAGGCGGCCGGGGGTGACACCCCAGGTCTCCAGCAGGCGGAACAGCGCCACCTCCACGGCGAACAGGGCGGGCTGGGTGTAGCCGGTGCGGTCCAGCAGGGCGGCCTCGGGGGTGCCCTCGGGCGCGAACAGCACGTCCTTGAGGGGGCGTTCCAGGTGCGGGTCGAGTACGGCGCAGGCGCGGTCGAGCGCTTCGGTGAAGGCGGGATGGGTGCGGTACAACTCGGATCCCGCTCCTGCCCGTTGGCTGCCCTGTCCGGAGAAGAGGTAGGCGAGACCACCGGTGTGGGCAGTGGTTCCGGTGACAGTGCCGGGTGCGGCCTCGCCGCGGGCCAGGGCCGCGAGGCCGCCGAGCAGTCGCTCGGGCTCGGAGCCGACCACGGCGGCCCGGTGCTCGAACTGGGTGCGGGTGGTGGCCAGGGAGTAACCGACATCGGCTGGATGGGGCGTTGTGGCCTCGGCGGAAAGCCGCGCGTGCAGTCTGGCCGCCTGCTCCCGCAGCGCCTCGGGCCCGCGTCCGGCCAGCGGCCACACCACCGGGCGCCCGTCACGGGCCGCCCTGTCGGGCTCGTGTACGTCGCTCCGCTGCGCCGCCTCCGTCCGCGCGGGTGCCTCCGACACCACCACATGGCAGTTGGTGCCGCCCATTCCGAAGGAGCTGACGCCGGCGACGAGGGGCGCGTCCGGGCGGGGCCAGTCGCTGAGCTCGCGCTTGACGGTGAGGCCGAGTTCGGTGAGCGGGATGCGCGGATTGGGGGTGCGGAAATGGAGGCTGGGGGGCAGCTGGCGGTGCCGGATGCTCAGGAGTGTCTTCAGCAGGCCGGCGATGCCCGCGGCGCCTTCGAGGTGGCCGACGTTGGTCTTGACCGAACCGACCGCCAGCGGGACCTGGCGGCCCCGGCCCAGGGCCGCACCGAGAGCGGCTGCCTCGATCGGGTCACCGACCCTGGTGCCGGTTCCGTGCAGTTCGACGTACTGGACGTGCTCGGGGCGGATTCCGGCTCGCCGGTGGGCAGCCTCCACGACGCGCTGCTGGGCCGCCTGGTCGGGCACCGTCAGTCCGGGAGTGGCACCGTCGTTGTTCACGGCGCTGCCCAGCAGGACACCGTGGATCTCGTCGCCGTCGGCGAGGGCGCGGGCCAGCGGCTTGAGCAGGACCAGGCCGCCGCCCTCGCCGCGTACGTAGCCGTCGGCGTCGGCGTCGAAGGTGGCGCAGCGTCCGTTCGGGGAGAGGCCGCCGAAGCGGGACGCCTCGACTGTGCCGGCCAGGGTGAGGTTGAGATTGACGCCGCCCGCAATCGCGAGGTCGCATTCGGTGCGGCGCAGGCTCTCGCAGGCCAGATGGACGGCGACCAGCGCGGAGGACTGTGCCGTGTCGACGGCCAGGCTGGGCCCGTGCAGGCCGAGCGCGTAGGAGACCCGGTTGGCTAGCACTCCCCGGTTCAGACCGGTCGCGGAGTGCGGGGTGACGGCGCCGGTTCCGCGGCGCTGGAGCAGTGCGGCGTAGTCGTCGTGCATCGCGCCGACGAAGACGCCGGTGCGGCTGCCGGCCAGGCCGGCGGGCAGGATCCCGGCGTCCTCCAGGACCTCCCAGGCGAGTTCGAGGACCAGCCGCTGTTGCGGGTCGACAGCGGCGGCCTCGCGCGGGGACATGCTGAAGAACTCGGCGTCGAAGGCGTCGACCTGGTCGAGGAAACCGCCGCGGGCGGCTCCGGTGACGGCGTCCGGCGCTAGGTCCCCGAGAGCGTCGGCCTGCCAACGGCCGGGCGGTGGCGGGCTGATGGCGTCGCGGCCGGTCCGCAGAAGGTTCCAGAGCGCGGCCGGATCGGGGGCCTGCGGGAGCCGGCAGGAGAGGCCGACCACTGCGATCGCCTCCTGCTCGGCCGGCCCCGCCTGATCCGTCGGGAAACCGTCGGAAAAACTCGTCTTCGCCACGGTGGCTCACTGCTCCCTCTGGTGCCGATCACAGATCGTCGGGTCAGTGTCACCGCCTCCGCCAAAGGTCTTCTTGGCGCGCTCTAAAGGCGAGTTCCCTGCGTGGCGAGGTCGCGGCTACGGTCCTGCAGGACCAGCCGCGCCAGGTGGGAGGAGTTTCGTGGACTTCAGTCTCTTCTATTTCGCGGACTACGGGGCCGCGGCCCATGACCGCTACCGTCTTCTGCTGGACACCGCGCAATTCGCGGACACCCACGGATTCACCGCGGTGTGGACACCGGAACGCCATTTCCATGAATTCGGCGGCCAATATCCCAACCCGGCCGTCACCGGCGCGGCGCTGGCGATGGCGACGGAGCGGATAGCCATCCGAGCGGGCAGTGTCGTCGCGCCACTGCACCATCCGGCGCGGATCGCGGAGGAGTGGTCCGTGGTGGACAACCTGTCCCGCGGCCGGGTGGGCGTGTCGCTGGCGTCGGGCTGGCACGCCATGGACTTCGTCCTGCGGCCGGAGAACTACAGGGACCGCAAGGAGGTCCTGACGCGCACCGTGGAAACGCTGCGCCGGCTGTGGGCGCAGGAGGAGGTGGCGTTCCCGGACGGCGCGGGCCAGGAGTCGAAGGTGCGGATCTTCCCGCCGCCGGTACAGCCGGAGATGCCGTTGTGGTTGACGAGCGCCGGCTCCGCCGAGACGTTCCGTACGGCCGGCCGGCTCGGCACGGGTGTGCTGACGCATCTGATCGGCCAGGAGATCCCCGATCTGGAGCGCAACATCGCCGCCTACCGCGCGGAACTGGCGGCCGCGCACGGCCCGGGGACGCGCGGCCATGTGGCGCTGATGCTGCACACCTTGCTGGGCACGGACCGCGAGAAGGTCCGCGAGGAGGTCCGTGAGCCGTTCGGCGACTACCTGCGCAGCTCGATCGGACTGATCATGAAGACGGCCGCGGCGGCACTGCCCGGCGGGATCGACCTGGAACGGCTGTCTCCGCAGGACCGCGAGTTCCTCGTGGCGCGGTCCTTCGACCGCTACTTCGACACCGGCGGGCTGTTCGGCACGGTGGAGGACGGCATGGACACCGTGCGGGGGCTGCGCGCCGCGGGGGTCGACGAGGTCGCCTGCCTGATCGACTTCGGGGTGCCCGAGGACCGGGTGCTGGAGGGCATGCACCACCTGAACACGCTGCGCGAGCGGTGTGCCGACGACCGCATGGAGGACCGCGATGAGCGGTGAACTGACCGGTCTGACGGCCTTGGTGACCGGCGGTGCCTCGGGCATCGGTCTGGCCACCGCCCGCATGCTGGCGGCCCGGGGCGCGGCGGTGGCCTGTCTGGACCTCAACGCTCTCGACGCGGACGGCAGGCCGACCGTTCCCGAGCCGCTGATCGGGGTGTACGGCGACGTCGCGGACGACACCTCGGTGGACGCGGCCGTGGCGGAGGCCGCCGAACGGCTGGGCGGCCTGGACATCCTGGTGAACAACGCGGGCATCCTCGGTCGGGGAACCGTGGAGTCGGGTGGTCTCGACGAGTGGAAGCGGGTCTTCGACGTCAATGTGTTCGGCATGGTGCGGGTCGCCCGTGCCGCACTGCCGTATCTGCGGCGCTCGGAGCACGCGTCCGTCGTGAACATGTGCTCGCTGGGTGCCACCGTCGGACTGCCCAACGCGGCGGTGTACTGCTCCTCGAAGGGAGCGGTACTCGCCCTGACCACCGCCATGGCCGCCGACCACCTGCACGAGGGCATCAGAGTCAACTGTGTGACCCCGGCCCCGGTCGACACACCGTGGGTGCGCCGGCTCGTGGACGCCGCCCCCGACCCCCAGGCCGCCTTCGCCGCGGTCAGCGGTCGGCAGCCGAACGGGCGGTTGGTCACACCGGAGGAGGTGGCCACCGCGATCTGCTATCTCGTCGGCCCGGCCGCGGGCTCGACCACCGGGGTCTCACTCCCCGTCGACGGGGGCAGCCGGGGTGTCCTGCTGAGCATGGATCCGCGTCTGCTGCCGGCCCGTTCCCGGCTCTGAATCCCCTGGCCGGGGCGGCTTAAGCGAGGCCCAAGCCGCCTGTAAGAGCCCCGGCCTAGGGTCTCGATCAACGATGGGCGACCGGAGGAAAGCATGACCGAATACCAGCTCAAGGGCACCGCCGCGGCTCTGGTGGGGCTGTTCGCCGGGAAGATCCACCAGCACGGCATGTACGACTCGGAGGGTGCCGCCTTCTACCACTCGTTCACCCTGCGGGACAACGCCGAGGTGGAGGAGCTGCTGAACGCCGCCGAGGGGCGGCCAGGCCCGGTGCTGGAGCTGTGCTGCGGCTCCGGACGGCTGACCCTGCCGCTCCTCGCGAACGGATTCGAGGTGGTCGGGCTCGACAACTCGCCGTCGATGCTGGAGATCCTCGACGAACGGATGCGGGAGCCGGAGAACCAGGAGTACGCGAGCCGTCTGAGCACCGTCGAGGGCGACATGACGGACTTCTCGCTGGACAGCAGGTTCGGCCTGATCGTGCTCGGCGCGACGGCCGTGTGGAACCTCACTCAGAAGCAGCGCGCGGAGCTGTTCCGCTGTGTGCGCGAGCACCTCGCCGAGGACGGCCGCTTCCTGCTGACCGTGCTGGACATCGCCGGGTTCGAGAGCGCGCCCGCTGCCTTCGAGTACACCTCGGTGTTCCCGACGAAGGACGACCGTTCGCCGGTTCTGTGCACCTTCATCGACCGGATCGAACCGGACGGCCTGCGCTCCACCAGCATCCTCGCAAATCGCCTGCAGAACGGCGAGGTCGTCGACACCGCCCTGTACACCGCCTGGACGCATCTGGCGCCGCTCGACGCCCTGGAGAAGGAGCTGGCGGCCGAGGGCCTGAAGCTGAACACCCAGCGGGAGCTGGTGAACCGTCACCAGATCACCAGCAGCAGCAGCGCGCGCCGTCGACTGCTCCTCGAGGTCACTCTCTGAACCGTCGACGCTGCCACGGTCCCCGGCGCGGCCCACGAGCCTGCTCCGGGGACCCGGTTCCAAGCAGGAAGCGAGGCGCCCCAGGTGACCGACCCGATACCGACGTCGCGCGAGGCAGACACCGTCACGTCCGAAGAGTTCCGTCGGGTTCTCGGCAGGTTCGCCACGGGCATCGTCGCCGTCGCGGCCCTGGACGCCGTCGGCCGATTCGCCGCTCTGGCGGTGAACTCTTTCGCCTCGGTCTCCCTCCGGCCGCCGTTGGTCTCCTTCTGCGTGGCGGAGACAAGCAGCAGCTGGCCGCGGATCCGTCCGGCCGAGCGGATCGGGGTGAGCATCCTCGCCGACCGCCAACTACCCGTCTGCGACCGGCTGGCCACCAGCGGCCCGGACAAGCTTCATGGCACAGAGTGGCACCTCTCCCCCGGCGGAGCACCGCTCGTGGCGGGCGCGAGCGGCTGGCTCGAATGTTCCCTGCGGGACGAGTACTGGGCCGGCGACCATGTGATCGCACTGTGCCACGTTCACTACTTGGCAGTAGGCGAGAGCGATGCCCCGTTGCTCTTCCACCGCGGCCGCTACGGCACTTTCCAGCCCGGTCCGTTCCCCGTGCACCGCTGACCGGGACGGGTCCGGGCCCGGTTGCCTCCTCAACGAGTGCCACCGGACACCAGCGCGAGGCGGACACGACTGTCCGGACGGCTCGGGCCACCCGCGCTGGCTCTGGTGCATCGGTGGGTGCGGACCGACCCGGCGAAGGTCGGGACTGCGTCCTCCTTCACTGACCGGTGCCGGCCAGCCGGCGGCTTCCTCCGTGCGGGCCCCAGAGGCGTGTCGTCTCAGTACCGGAAACGTCATCAAGAAGGGGCAGGCCTCCGAGAAGCAGGAACTCAACGCCGGACCGAGAACGTGGCGTCGGCGGTGGAGATCGGATCGATGCGCAGGACGTGGTCGAAGTGCCGGATGCAGCGGTCCGGGAAGTTGAAGGATGTAGTCGGCTCCAGTCGGGCTCGCCCCACTGGGCGACCTTGTTGTCGTACACCGTCTGGGGGATCGGCTGGACGGTGGCGTGTTTGGGGTTCAGAGGCTGGGTGTAGACGCGTCGGTCGGTGGCGGCCCGGGTGCCGGTGGAAAGGTCGTTGGTCTGCCAGGTGTAGAACAACGCAGGTCCGTGGAGTCCCAGACGTGGATGACCTGGCTCTGCCTGGTCCAGTCGGTTCCCTTCAGGTTGGTCGCCATGACGACGTGGGTGCCGTTCTGCTTGGGCAGGATGAAGGGGTCGCGCAGACCACCGTCGCCCCCGGTCGGGGTCGCGACGGGTTGTTCTGGTTCAGGGGCATCCACTGCAGCCCGTCGGTGCTGACCGCCAGGTGGAGACCGTAGTCCGTACCGCGGCCTCTGGGTGACTGGGTGAAGTAGCCCATGACGAACGGGGAGCCCGTCGCGGGGCTCGCGGACTGGCCGGCGACGGTCAGCGCGCCCGTCATGGACAACGGTACGGCGGCGGTCATGCCGAAGAACAGCCGGCGCGACGGGAGGGGGTGGCGCTCATCGGGTGCCTCCGAAGGGCGTGCGAAACCCGGAAGTGGTCGCATCGAGAGATCACGTTGTCCGTTGCGGCCCACGGGCGTGGGCAGCGCGGCCGCACGACCGTGGGTGGCCGCGCACCCGTGGGCGCCTCCGGGCGGAGGCCCCCACGGGTCCGGTCCCTCGTCAGCTCCAGGGAGATGCGATGAGCCAACTGGTGTCCTGAGCCCACGACTTCGTGTTGTCCCAGGTGTTGGTGCCGCCGTTTGCGGCGATGTAGGCCGTGTAGTTGTAGTGGCGGATGTACTTGGTCGGGAAGTTGACGGACTGGAAGGAGGTGCCGACTCCGCTGTTGCCCGCGGTGGGGCAGAAGGTGGCGTCCTGCGCGAAGGCGCTGGAGCCGCTGTCGAAGTTCAGGTTGAGCTGGTAGTTGAAGTGGCGCAGGAACTGGCCGGGCTTGTCCGCGGACTCGAAGGACAGGCAGGAGGTGTTGGCCAGGCCGGCACGGACGATCCAGGTGGCATCGGCCTTGTCGGTGGCCGAGCTGGCGGAGTTGATACTGGAGATGACGACCTTGGTGTCGGCGTCGTTGTGGCGGAGGTAGTGCGAGGTGCAGCAGGGAGCGGTGGTGGCCCGCAGGGAGATCCGGGAGCCGGGGGTGAGGGTTCCGGTGCTGGTCGAGCCGCTGTCGTAGCCGGCGGCGGTGATGTTGGCCTGCACGGCGTTCTCGGTGGCGTCAGAGGGGGAGCCCTGGGTCATGACGCCTTCGTAGAAGGTGCCTTGGCCGGTGTTGCTGTTGTCGCCGCCGATGCCGAGGATGATCGCACCTTGCTTCTTCATCGGGTCGTAGCCGGTGGCGTTGGGACGCGCGCCGCTGTAGAAGGTGGACAAGCCGCCCGACTGGGCGTCCCCGCCGCGGATGGCCCACTGGTTCGGGCCGCCCTTGAGCATGGCGGTCAGGAACCGGTTGTTGACGCTGGGGTCATTGGCGTTGAATCCGCGGTTGACCCCGGAGAACAGGCCGTTCTCCAGGTCGGCCATGACCCAGGGGCCGTTGCCGCTGCCCCAGCCCCAGCCCTTGCTGTTGCCGAAGTAGAGGGCCTCCATGGTGCCGTTGCCGTCGTCGTTGCCGGTCGTCTCGGCGTTGCCGTAGTCGAAGCAGCAGCCGCCGTTGAAGTGCTTTCCGTTGAAGATCGCGTACATGCCCTCGGGCTGGTCGCCGGTGGCGATGCCGTTGGTGTTGTTGTTGCGGTAGCCGGTGCCGGGGGCGACGTAGACGCCGTACGCCTTGTGGCCGCCGACGGTGACCGGCGCCTCGAAGGCGTTGGCCAGGTTGTCGTTCCCGCCCTCGGCCGGCCCGGGCCAGTGGCCCCTGAGCGCCTGGGTGAGGTTGTTGCCCTTGGGGGACTGGTCGTAGATGACAGTGATGACGCAGCTGGTGTTCGCGCAGAAGGCGTCCTGCTGCGCGGCGTCGGCGACACCTCCGGCGTTCAGCGGGCCGATGTCCTTGGTCGTGTTGTCGGAGGCGCGCTTGACCTGGTACAGCGGGCCGTTGTACGCGCCGTACAGGGCGCGGGTGGTGCTGTGTGCGGCAACGCAGGGAGTACTCCCTGCGGCGTAGATGTCGCACGGCCCCTGGGTGGCGGCCTGCGAGGTGGTGGCCGTGGCGGTGAGGAGGCCGGCGGCGAGCGCGGCGGTGGCACCGGCCGCCAGCAGCGCGCGTCTGACACTGCGTATCCAGGGAGGTTTGATCACGGAGAAACTCCTTCTCAGGGTGGGGTGTGATGCGAGCGCCATCCATCCCAGATGTCCGACTGTGCGGACGACGCAGGCGATGACGCTTCCGTGCCGGTGCGGCGTCGACCGCCTTCGGCACAGGATTCTGGGCGGGCTGCTCGTCAGCTCCGGGGGTGCCGGCGAGCCGGCGGGGGTCCTGGCGCGCACTGAGGTGGCGCCGCGGTGAGGTGGTGCGACGGGCGTCGGCGCCACCGCTGCTCGCGGTGCCTGTGGTCGACGCGTGGTGGACTGTCGTCAGGGTGACGCACGCCTGGGGATACCGGCACCGCGGAAGCGCCGGCATCCCTGTCGGTGTCGGGTCAGCTCGTCACCCGGAAGGTGGCGTCGCCTCGTCCGGTCGTGGTGGTGATCGGGTCGAGTCGGAGCTGGTAGGCGTAGTGGCGGATGTAGCGGTCGGGATGGTTGTAGGACTGGAAGGACGACCATGCCGGGTCGGCGAGGCCGGCGACCTGGCGGAAGGTGGCGTCCGCCGCGAACTGGGCGGTGCCGTCGTTGCGGACCAGCTGGAAGTCGTAGTTGGCGTGGCGCAGGAAGTAGCCGGGGAACTTGACCGACTCGAAGGAGACGGTGCCGGTGCCGGTGAGGCCGGGCCGCATCCGGAACTGGGCGTCGTCGGCGGGGCTCACGTCGGGATCGATGCGCACGTCGAAGTTGGTCTGGCGCACGTACCGGTCCTGAAAGTTGTACGACTGGAGCCGCTGGGCCGGGGTGTTGGGCCAGCGGGCGAGCACGCGGCTCTCCTCAGCGGCCGTGAGGGCCATGATCGCGCCGTGACGCTTCGGGGTGCCGCCCATGTCGTAGCCGGTCGCATCCTGAAGGCGGTAGGTGCTGACGTCGAACGGGTTGGCCGTCAGGATCGGCCTGTATTCGCGTACGCCTTGCGGGTTGTTGTAGTCGATGTACAGGGCCCACTCATTGCGGTCGCCGAACTTCATCCACACCGGGCCTTCGACCGCGTTTCCCGCGAGGCCGATGCTGGAGAGGTTGCCGAGGTTGGTCCACGTCCCCAGGATCGAGTTGCTGCCCTCGACATTGTTCTGGTTGTCGCCGGCGACCCGCAGATAGCGGTAGGGGCCGGTACCGGCGGGCACCTCGGTCATCTGGGCGTCGACGACCGGCGTGCTGCCGGGGGGGTCGATCCAGATCTGCGGGGTGGTGATGCTGCGGAAGTCCTTGGTGCGGGCGGAGTAGATGCGGTACTTGAAGATGCCGTTCACCGTGGCGTTCGTGGACCAGTACAGGACGTAGTCGTTGGTCTCGGGGTTCCAAATCGCCTCCGGCGCCCACGCGTTCTTTCCGCCGGGGATCAGTCCGGCGGCGCCGAGCAGCCACGGCTTCGACCAGGTCACCAGGTCGGTCGACTCCCACACCACGAAGTCGGGGCTGCCGTTGGCATACGTCGAGCCGCAGCGGATGCACAGGTCGGTCGCGATGATCCAGTACTTGCTGCCGTCGGGAGAGCGCACCAGCGCGGGGTCGCGCACTCCCTTCGTGCCGATCGTGGAGTTCAGGACCGGCGCTCCGCCGTTGAGGTCGTTCCAGTGCAGGCCGTCCGCGCTGTGCGCGAGGTACAGCATCTGACCGGTCGCGGAGTCGCCGGTGAAGTGCACCATCAGGTAGCCGGGGTCGGCGGCGGCCGCCCGCTGGGGTGCGGTCAGGGCCTGGCCTGTCAAGAGGAGGCTGACGGCGAGCAATATCACCGTCAGCCGGGCGCGGAGCGCGGACATGTGGATCTCCTGTCGTCGTGCAGGCGCCACCGGAGCGAGGGGACGAAGCGGGGTGGCGGGGAAGGCCCCCGGTATCGGTGTGAGCGGGACAGGTCGGGTATCGCACGATGTGGAAGGGGGACGGACGGGGCGACGGCGTGTACCCCCGTTGCGGTGCATCTCGCTGCGGTGACGCCGGGCTCGGGCACGCGAGCCGATGCGTCGGCAGTGGCTCTGTGGGGATGTTCGGCGGCGTGACGGCTGTTTCTGCCGCGAAGGCAGGACTCTGCCGGCCGGTGGGACGGCCGGCTGTCCTGCGGACCGGTCGGACGGTCTGTGCCTTTCGGCGACCGTGAATGCGCTCAGGTGGGCGACGCTTCGGTGTCCTGCCTCAGCGGCTCCTGTTCTCGCTGCTCCAGGCTCGGCGGCTCCGCCCTTCGAGAGCGGCGACGTCAGCGGTGGTTGTGGGTCACCGGGTCTGCACCTCGTCGTACTGACCGGTGTGGCGTCCGACGGCGTCCCCTCCCCGCGCTCGGCCGACGGAAGCTGTCGTGGTCAACTCACTCTCCAACCAAGCAAATTGTGCGATATATCGAACCTTGTTCGTAAGGCCGGGCAGACCTTAAGTCCGGGAAACAGGGTGCGTCAATAGATCCCGCATCAACGCCCCCTCGAACCTGCAGACCGAGAGGCCGACCGTCCGCCCCCCGGGCATGACGCGCGGCGAGAAGCTCTTTCCATCCCCTGTTTTGGATCGCGCTCTACCCCTTCATGTCGGTAGTTGCACGATGTTCCCCTCGAAAAGCCGCCCAGACATGTGATGACTGGCGGGCTTCGCACCAAGGAACGGGTTCCTGGACTTCACCAGGCGGCAGCTCGGCCGGCTTGCCGCGATCGGTGCAGGGGCGCTCGTGTCGCCGGGCGTACTGCCATCCAGCAGGGCGGCGGCGGCCACACCCCCGGCCGGTACGTGGGGCGACCAGGGCGACGGCAGCTACGTCAACCCCGTCCTCCCGGGCGACTTCGGCGACTGGGACTGTATCCGGGTCGGCACCGACTACTACGGCATCACCAGCACGTTCGGGTACTCCCCCGGCATGGCCGTCCTGCACTCGAAGGATCTGGTCAACTGGCGGACGCTCGGCAGTGTGGCCGACGATGTCACCCGCATCGGACCGCTGCTGAACTGGGACCGGATGAACCGCTACGGCCGCGGCGTGCGGGCCGGGGCAATCCGGTACCACGCAGGCCGGTACTGGACCGCCGTCAACGGGTCCCAGGGCCCGGCAGGCGACTGGGCCGACGACATGAAGAAGCCCTCGTCAGGGGTGTTGAAGTACACCCACAGGCCGCGGCCTGCCGTGAGAGCCGCGTATCTCGAACGCAGCAGCCGGAGCGCCGCGGAGCGGGGGCCGATCTAGGCTGGAAGAAGCCGCTGGAATCCAGCCCTGACGGGCACGGCTGTCCGGACGGAGGCGTGGTGCGTGAAAATGGCCGACAGGCAGGATGCCCCCACAGCCGCTGTCGTGGTGGACCTGGACGGCATGGTGAGCGGCTGGAGCCGGGGGGGCCGGCTGCTGCTGGGCTGGACGGCGGAGGACACCGTCGGGCGCCCCGTGACCGACCTGCTGGTGGATTCCCCGCCACCCGGCCTCCTCGACGGCTACGGCGCCGGCCCCGACACCACGGGGTTCGTCCCCCTGCGTCACCGGGACGGTTCCACGGTGGACGCCGTGGTGACCGCTCACGCACTGCTCGGCCCCGACGGGCGGGCGCTGGGCCGCGTGGTGACCATGCAGCGTTGGGGACGCCGCCCGGTGATCGCCGACCAGGCCTTCGAGCAGTCCCCGTTCGCTCTGGGCGTCTACGACCCTGAGCTGCGGTTCCTGTGGATCAACGCCTCCTCGGGCCGGGTGATCGCGCACTCCGAGGAGCAGGTGCTCGGCAAGAAGTACCGCGAGGTGTTGCCCGAATTCGACCGCACGCTGTTTCCCGAGAGAAATGACAGGCCCTACACCGACGCGCTCGCAGAAGTGGCGAGGACGGGCGAGGCAACGCGTCTCATCACCGTGTTCCGTCCGCTGGGCAGTAATTATGCCAATGCCTGGGCCACCAGCATATGGCCCGTCCGGGATGCCGAGGGCAGGGTCCGCGCGGTCGCCAACTGGGGATTCGACATGAGTGCCGAGTACTGGGCTCGGCAGCGCCTGCTCCTCCTCAACCAGGCCAGCGGTGGCATCGGCCGGACACTCGACGTGATCGGAACCGCCCAGGAACTGGCCAGGACTCCGGTGCCGGGATTCGTCGACCTTGTCAGCGTGGATCTCTTCGAGGAGGTGCTGCGCGGAGAGGAGCCGCCCTCCGGGTCCGCGCTCACCCCCGGTCAGACGATCGAGCTCAGCCGTGCCGCCCGGCACAGCGCGAAGGAGGACGCCGACCGGGCGCCCGGGCCGACGACACTGGTCACGCATGCTCCCGGTTCCGTCGCCGCCCGCTGCATGGCCACCGGCAGGTCCACGGTCGAGCTCGCCGTCGAGCCCGGCGAGGGCGGCGAGTGGGCCTTCGGACCCGGGCTCGCCGCGGACCCGGCCCACTGGCCGCCGGGCAACCCGGTGATCGACGAGTCCATCGCCGCGGACGGACTGACCGGCCGGATCACCGTGCCGCTCCGGGCGCGCGGCGCGCTGCTCGGCGTCGTCGCCTTCTCCCGCCTCGACCGGCCCGAGGCCTTCACCGCCGACGACCTCATCCTCGCCGAAGAGCTGACCGCCAAGGCAGCCGTCGCCATCGACAACGCCCGCCGGTACTCGCGCGAGCGCACGACCGCGCTGACTCTGCAACGCAGCCTGCTGCCGCAGGGGTTGCCCAGCCAGGAGGCGGTCGAGGTGGCCTCCCGCTACCTGCCCGGCGGGACCGGCACGGAAGTGGGCGGCGACTGGTTCGACGTCATTCCGCTGTCCGGCGCCCGAGTCGCCCTGGTCGTCGGCGATGTCGTCGGCCACGGTCTGCACGCCTCGGCCAGCATGGGCCGACTGCGCACGGCGGTCCGCACCCTCGCCGACGTCGACCTGCCACCGGACGAACTGCTGACCCATCTGGACGACCTGGTCCTGCACCTCGCCAGCGACCTGCGGCCGGACAGTCACTTCCAGCCGACCGGCGAGTCCGGCGCCACCTGCCTGTACACCGTCTACGACCCTGTTTCCCGGCGCCTCACGCTGGCGAGCGCCGGCCATCCCCTGCCGCTGATCATCTCCCCTGACGGCACCAGGACCCCGGTAGCCGCCCATCCAGGACCGCCGCTCGGCATCGGCGGGCTGCCCTTCGAGGCCGCCGAGCTCGAACTGCCCGAGGGCAGCCTGCTCGCCCTCTACACCGACGGACTGCTGGAAAGCCGCGAGCGCGACGTCGACCAGCGAATCACCGAACTGCAGCGCGCCCTGAACCACTCGGCCGCCTCACTGGAGGCCCTGTGCGACACGGTGATCGACGCCATGCTCCCCGAACGCCGCACCGACGACGCGGCCCTGCTGCTCGCTCGCACTCACGCGCTGGCTCGCCGTCATGTCGCCGACTGGGACGTCGAGCCCGACACCGAGCAGGTGCCGCGCGCCAGGAAGTTCGCCGTCGACCAGGTGGACGCCTGGGGCCTGGAGGAGGCGGCGTTCGTCACCGAACTGGTCGTCAGCGAGCTGGTCACCAATGCCATCAGATACGGCGAGCCGCCCATCCGGCTGCGGCTGATTCGCGACACTTCCCTGATCTGCGAGGTCTCCGACGCCAGCAACACCGCTCCGCACCTGCGCCGGGCCCGTGCCTTCGACGAGGGCGGCCGGGGCCTGTTGCTCGTCGCCCAGCTCACCCAGGGGTGGGGTACCCGGCACACCACCGACGGCAAGACGATCTGGTGCGCGCAGTCCCTCCCCGGGCCGCACTGACATCCAAGCCGCCGTAGGCGAAGGCACTGTGGTCGCGCTGGCGTCGGTGTGCCAGGAGACCGGAACCCATCGGAACGGAAATTGTCGAAAATATTGACGGAACCATGACTCAATCTTATCTTTTGATCGAACTGCCGCACATTGTTCGTAATAGCGAACAATTCCCTCACTACGGCGACCGGCCAAGCGGACTGGCCGAAGTCCGGAGGAAGAGTTGAACAGACCCGTAAGAACCCTGCTCGCCCTGCTCGGCCCGCTCCTGATGGTGCTGCTGGGTGTCCCCGCGCTTCAGGGCACCGCCTCCGCCTCCGCCCCGCCGGCCGGGCAGACCACGCGGTACACGATGACCGCGTTCACCAACAGCAGCGAGTCGAACATGTACGTGTACGACTCGGCGGACGCCACCGCGTTCACCCTGCGGAAGGGCCCCGCCTACACACCGCCGTCCGGCCTGATCCGTGACCCCAGCATCTTCAGGCACACCGACGGCTTCTACTACATGACCTACACCACCAACTGGACCGGGAACACCATCGGTTTCGCCCGCAGCGCCGACCGAGTCAACTGGACGTTCCTGTACAACTACACCATCCCGATCAGCGGGCTGACCCGCACCTGGGCCCCCGAGTGGTTCATCGACACCGACGGCAGCGTCAACGTCATCGTGTCCCTGACCACGGCGAGCACCGCCACCCACTTCACCGCCTACAAGCTCACGGCGACCGACTCCGCGCTCACCACCTGGTCCGCGCCCGCCCAGCTGTCCGGCATCGGCCCGAACAACATCGACACCTTCATCGTCAAGACCGGCTCCACCTACCACGCGTTCACCAAGAACGAGACGACGAAGTACATCGAGTACGCCACCGCGTCCAGCCTCACCGGCCCGTACACCATCCTCAAGACGGGCGACTGGGCCGGATTCGGCAGCTGGGTCGAGGGCCCCGCCCTGGTCCAGCTCGACAACGGCGGCTGGCGCATCTACTACGACGGCTACCGCGCCGGAAAGTACTGGTACAGCGACAGCTTCGACAACTTCGCCACCTGGTCCACGCCCAACGAGGTGCCCGGGCTGTCCGGCTTCATCCGCCACGCCACCGTGCTGAAGGAGACGGTCCCCGGCGGCGTCACCCTGCCCACCAACACCACCAGGTCACTGCAGTCGGTCAACTTCCCCGGGCGTTACGCCGTGGTGCGCTCCGACAGCCTCGGCTACGTCGACCCGGTGAGCGCCTCCAGCAGCACCGCCGTCAAGCAGAGCGCCACCTTCACCGTCCTGCCCGGACTCGCCGACGCCAACTGCTACTCCTTCCGCGACTCCGCCGGCCGCTATCTGCGCCACTGGGACTTCCGGGTGCGCTTCGACGCCGCCAACGGCACCGACACCTTCAACAAGGACGCCACCTACTGTGCCCGCCCCGGCCGCACATCCGGCTCCGTAAGCCTGGAGTCGTACAACTACCCCGGCCGCTACCTGCGCCACTACAACTACGCGCTGCGCGTGGACCTCTACCAGAACACCGACACCTTCCGGGCCGACAGCTCCTTCACGGCGGTCAGCCCCTGGGCCTGACCCGTCCGACCCACCTCCGCAGTGCCGTCGCGGATCCCACCCGCGGCGGCACTGCCTTCACGCGCCCGCGCCCGCCCGCACGCACCACGGCAGCGTCCGCCGGGCCCCGGCATCGCCTTGTGCGGCACCGACGCGCTCCCGTACTCCTCGCACTCGGCACATCCAATGTCTGAATCGGGGCCAAGGTGCTCGCCGGGCTCACATCCTGAAATGGTCAAGGAAGTTGTGTCGCAGGGCTAGACACGGGCGATGTTCATATCCGTTAATCCATCCCATGTATCAATGGACAGGATCGACGGGACCGAGGTCCCTGTGGACCTCGGGCCTTCTCGTGGTCACTCCGTTGGACATATGAATTTCATCGGCGGCAGACACGTCCGTGACGTGCTGCACCCGACCGCCGGACGTGCGTGCCCGGCACATCGACGACCAAGCCGTCGCTCCCCCTCACCGAAAGGTGCAAGATGACCTCCTCCGTCAGCAGACGGCGTCTCCTGCAGATAGCCGGGGCGACCGCCGCCGCCTCTGCCACCGGATCCTTCATCGGCGCACCCGCCCATGCGGCCGTCCCTCCCGCAAGGGCCGACATCGGGGTCTCCGTGTACCCCTTCGACCTCGGCCAGGTCCGGCTCAGCGCGAGCCGGTGGCTTGACAACCAGGACCGGACGCGGAACTACCTGCGGTTCGTCGACGTCGACCGGCTGCTGTACAACTTCCGCGCCAACCACCGGCTGTCGACCAACGGCGCGGCCGCCACCGGCGGTTGGGACGCCCCGACGTTCCCCTTCCGCACCCACGTCCAAGGGCACTTCCTGACGGCGTGGGCACAGCTGTACGCCGTGACCGGGGACACCGTCTGCCGGGACAAGGCGACCACCATGGTCGCGGAACTGGCCAAGTGCCAGGCCAACAACAGCGCCGCCGGTTTCAGCGCCGGGTATCTCTCCGGCTACCCCGAGTCCGACTTCACCGCTCTCGAGCAGCGAACCCTGACCAACGGCAACGTGCCGTACTACACCATCCACAAGACCCTCGCCGGCCTCCTGGACGTCTGGCGCCACATCGGCAGCACACAGGCCCGTGACGTGCTCCTCGCCCTGGCGGGGTGGGTGGACGGACGTACCGGCCGGCTGAGCGGCCAGCAGATGCAGGCCATGCTGGGAACCGAGTTCGGCGGCATGAACACCGTGCTGACCGATCTCTACCAGCAGACCAATGACGCGCGGTGGCTCACCGTGGCCCAACGATTCGACCACGCCGCGGTGTTCGACCCCCTGGCCGCCGGCCAGGACCAACTCAACGGGCTGCACGCCAACACCCAGGTACCCAAGTGGATCGGAGCCGCCCGGGAGTACAAGGCCACCGGCACGACCCGCTACCGGAACATCGCCAACAACGCCTGGAACACCACCGTCAACTCGCACACCTACGCGATCGGCGGCAACAGCCAGGCGGAGCACTTCCGCGCCCCGAACGCCCTCGCCGGCTACCTGAACACGGACACCTGCGAAAGCTGCAACACCTTCAACATGCTCACCCTCACCCGGGAACTGTTCGCCCTGGACCCGGACCGGGTCGCGCTGTTCGACTACTACGAACGTGCATGGCTGAACCAGATGATCGGCCAGCAGAACCCTGCCGACGACCACGGCCACGTCACCTACTTCACCCCGCTCAACCCGGGAGGCCGACGCGGTGTGGGCCCGGCGTGGGGCGGCGGCACCTGGAGCACCGACTACGGCACCTTCTGGTGCTGCCAGGGCACGGGCCTGGAGATGCACACCAGGCTGACGGACTCCATCTACTTCCGCACCGACAACACGCTGATCGTGAACCTGTTCGTGCCTTCGGTGCTCAACTGGTCGCAACGCGGAATCACGGTCACCCAGACCACGTCGTTCCCCGACAGCGACACCACGACCCTCCAGCTCACGGGCAACGTCAGCGGAACCTGGGCGATGCGCATCCGCATCCCGGGCTGGACCACCGGGGCCACCGTCAGCGTCAACGGCGTCGCCCAGCCCGTCACCACCACGCCGGGCAGCTACGCCACCCTGAACCGCGCGTGGGCCTCCGGCGACACGGTCACGGTCCGCCTGCCCATGCGGATCGTCATGCGAGCCGCCAACGACAACGCGAACGTCGCCGCGATCACCTACGGTCCGGTGGTCCTGTCCGGTGACTACGGGAATTCCACGCTCAGTGCGCTTCCGTCACTGGACACGTCCTCGATCACACGGACCAGCAGCACGTCGCTCAACTTCACGGCCACCGCGAACGGCTCCACCGTCAACCTGGGCCCGTTCCACAACGCGCACGGCCACAACTACACCGTCTACTGGAACACCAGCGGCACGGCCACCGTCCGGCTGGCCAACGTGGGCAGCGGTCTCGTGCTGGGCATCCAGAACATGTCCACGGCCAACGGCGGCCGCGCCCTGCAGTGGAACGACTCGGGCACCGCCGACCACAACTGGGAAATGATCACCGACGGAACCGCGTTCCGCTTCCGCAACGCCAACAGCGGCAAGGTGCTCGGCATCTTGGACATGTCCACGGCGGACGGAGCCACCGTGCTGCAGTGGTCGGACAACGGCACCGCCGACCACCGATGGACGCTACTCGACCAGGGCGACGGGACCTACAAGATCCGCAACGTGAACAGCGGCAAGCTGCTCGCCATCGCGAGCAACTCCACCGCCGTCGGGGCGTTCGCGGTCCAGGACTCGGACGACGGCACCGCCGACAACCGCTGGCGCATCCTGCGGAACTGAGGTCCGTCGCCCAGCGGATCCTGATCGTCCACCCCTTCATTCCGCTCGACGCTTCGACCCATGTTCGATATGACGAACATGGCCGCGCATCAGAAGTCCGGCCGGCCCCGACGGGGCCGGCCGGAATCGCTCACTCAAAGAAAGCAGGCCCCCATGCACAGACCTGGATTCAGCCGCAGGCATCTGTCCGTGGCGCTCGCGGCCCTGGTCGCCTCGGCGGCGACGCTCGTCGTCAACCCGGCTCACGCGGCCAGCAGTGGCGCCGTGCGCGGTACGGGCTCCGGGCGGTGTCTCGATGTTCCGGGCGCCAGCCAGAGCGACGGCACGAATCTGCAGATCTGGGACTGCTGGAACGGCACCAACCAGCAGTGGACGTCGACGGACAGCAACCAGCTCACCGTGTACGGCGACAAGTGCCTGGATTCGCCGGGCCACGCCACCACGCCCGGGACCCGGCCGGTGATCTGGAGCTGTACCGGAGGCGCGAACCAGCAGTGGCGGGTGAACTCCGACGGCACCATCGTCGGCGTGGAATCCGGGCTGTGCCTTGCCACCACGGGATCCGGTACGGCCAACGGCACCGCGGTCGAGCTCGCGACGTGCAACGGCGGCAGCAACCAGAAGTGGACCGGCCTGGCCTCGACCGGCAGCACGTGTTCCCTGCCGTCGACGTACCGGTGGACCTCCACGGGCGCCCTGGCGCAGCCGTCGAACGGATGGTCCTCGCTGAAGGACTTCACCACCGTGACGTACAACGGCAAGCACCTGGTCTACGGGACGAACTATTCGACGTCCACCGGGAAGTGGGGCTCGATGGCGTTCGCCCCCTTCACGAACTGGTCGGACATGGCAACGGCCTCCCAGACCGGCATGAACGAGAACGCGGTGGCGCCGTCCCTGTTCTACTTCGCCCCGAAGAAGATCTGGGTGCTGGCCTATCAGTGGGGCGCGTGGCCCTTCATCTACCGCACCTCCAGCGACCCCACCAACGCCAACGGCTGGTCCGCGCCGCAGGCGCTGTTCACCGGCACCATCCCCCGTACCGAGTCCGGCACCGGCCCGATCGACCAGACCCTGATCGCCGACGACCAGAACATGTACCTGTTCTTCGCCGGTGACAACGGCAAGATCTACAAGGCGACCATGCCGATCGGGAATTTCCCGGGCAACTTCGGCTCCTCGTACACCACGGTCATGAGCGACACGGCCAACAACCTTTTCGAGGCGCCCCAGGTCTACAAGGTCAAGGACCAGAACCAGTACCTCATGATCGTCGAGGCGAAGACGTCCAGCAACGTGCGCTACTTCCGCTCGTTCACCGCCTCCAGCCTGAACGGTTCATGGACTCCGCAGGCCACCAGCGAGAGCAGCCCCTTCGCGGGCAAGGCCAACAGCGGCGCCACCTGGACCAACGACATCAGCCACGGCGACCTGGTCCGGAACAACCCCGACCAGACCATGACCATCGACCCGTGCAACCTGCAGTTCCTCTACCAGGGCCAGGCTCCCAACCCGCCGCAGGGCACACCCTACGAGCAGCTGCCCTACCGGCCCGGCGTGCTCACCCTGCAGCGCTGACCGGCACACCCGTGATCACCAGCTCGTGACCGTGCCGGGCGGGGCCCGCGAACGAGCGGCCTCCGCCCGGCCCGGGGAAGGCGGGACCTCCCTGCCTTCCCCGCGGTGGAGCACTTCTCACCCACCCTCCACGCCGCGGCCGGCGTCGGAGCGGGGCCGGGGTCAGGACGGGTCGCCGTACTGGAGTCCGCGTCCGTTGGTGCCGATGTAGACACGGAACGTCCTTGACGGCGTCGACCACGTACAGGGCCCGGCCCGGTAGGAGGCGCCGGGCGCGGCCTTGCCGAGGCCCAGGGCGGAGGCGGACCGCATCAGGTCGAGGGTGGTGAAGGTGCGGCCGCCGTCGGTGGGGTGGACGCCGTCCTGCGCGCCGCCATGACCGACCTGACCAGCACCGAGTCGTCGGAGATGTGTCAGCCTGGCGGAGGGGCGCCGGGCTCCCCCGCTCCCGGACCGCTCTTGCGCCGGTCAGCGACGCTTGTCACAGTGGCCGGGCACTCCCGGGCGCTGGCCGTGCCCGGCAGGGACCCCGTGGAGAACACCGTGAACGACAACCGACCGGCCGGCCATGGGCCCACTCTTCCGCTCACGGTGGCCGACGTCCTGGCCCTTCCGGTCCTGGCCGCGGGGCAGCCCCAGGTCGTGACCGGCGCGCCTCAGCTGGACCGGCCGGTCGGATGGGTCCACATCACCGAACTGACCGACCCGGCGTCGTTCCTCAAGGGCGGCGAACTCGTCCTCACGACCGGGATGCCGCTTCCGGAGGACGCGTCCGGCGTGCGCCGGTACGTCGACGAACTCGCCGACGTCGGAGCCGCGGCGCTGGTCATCGAACTCGTACGCCGCTACCACCGCCCGCCGGACGCGCTCGTCGACGCCTGCCGCCTGCGGGGACTCCCCCTCGTCACCCTCGCCAAGGACGTCAACTTCCTCGAGGTGACCCAGGTCGTGCACGCCCTGCTGCTCGGCAACCAGGCGGACGCGATGCGCCGCACCCAGCGCATCCACGAGGCGTTCACCGCGCTGACCCTGCGGGGCGCCGGCCCGGAGGACGTGGTGCGCGCGGCGGCGGAGACGAGCGGCCGCACGGTCGTCCTGGAGAACCTCACGCACCAGGCGCTGATCTGCGAACCGTCCGGGCTCACCGTCGAGGAGGCACTCACCGACTGGGAGCGGCGCTCCAGGGCGACCGGACCCGGCGACCACACGGCGACACGAGGCCCGGAGGGCTGGCTCACCGCCTCCGTCGAGTACCGGGGCGAACGCTGGGGTCGCGTGGCCATGCTCCCGGCGCGCACCGACGGACCGGCGTTCGGGCCGCAGGACGTCACCGTGCTGGAACGGGCCGCCATGGCCCTGACCGTGGCACGCCTCATCCACCCCACCCCGTGGGAACGCACCGCACACCGCAACGCCCTGCTCGATCTCGTGGAACAGCGCCACCGCTCCGCGCAGGACGCCCGCGCCCGCTGCGCCGCACTGGGCCTGCCGACCGATCGGAGCCACTTCCTGGCCGGCCTGGTGGACCTAGGCGCGGGCGCGGGGAAGGGAGGAGCCGAGACCGAGTCCCGTCTGGTGCGGGAGCTGAGCACGGCGGGCGTGCCGGCCCTGGTCGGCGAACTGGCCCCCGGCCGTCTCGGCATCCTGCTGGGTCTGCGCGCCTCCCAGCCGTGGCGTCCCGTCGTCGAGCGCCTGTCCGGCACGGTGCTGGGTCTGGTCCCGGGGGCGGTCGTGAGCATCGGCTGCGAGGTCGCGGACATCGCCGACACGGCCCGCTCGTTCCGGGCCGCGGCCCGCGTCGCCGAGGCCACCCCGCCCGGCCAGCCCCTCCCCCGGGACCGCTCCTTCCACGAGCTGTCCGACATCGGTCTGCGCCGCCTGCTCTACGCCCTGCGCGAGGAACCCCGGGTCCAGGAGTACACCGAACGGCAGCTCCGGCGCCTCCTCGACCACGACGCCCAGCACGGCACCGACCTGCTGACGACCCTGCGCCACTACCTCGAGGCAGCCGGCAACAAGACGACCGCCGCCCGCCGGGGCGGCCTCTCCCGCGAGACCTTGTACCAACGCCTGCGCACCGTCGAGCGCCTCCTCGCCCGTGACCTCGAATCGGGCGACCAGCGCACCGAGCTCCACGTGGCGCTCACGGCACTCGACGTGTGGCGAGCCGGCTGACGCGCGAGGTCCCGTCCGTGCGCCGGCGCGCCGCCCGCGAGGGGGTGCACGGTCAGTGCGGGCCAGCGCACCGGCGGCAGGGGCGGGGCGGACCGCGAGGAGACCCAAGTCGCGCTCGTGCAGGCCCTCTTCGGGCCCGGACGGCACACCCGGGTCTCACACTTGTCCCGTAGGACGGTGATCAAGCGGTCGGAGGGTCTCAAAGCGCGGGTACGCAGGCGAGGTTGGGGGGAGAATGGCCGCCATGACGTACGAAGGCTCCTCCATCGACCCGGCCAAGCCCAGCATCGCCCGCGTCTACGACTACCTGCTCGGCGGCAAGGACAACTACGCCGTGGACCGCGAGATCGGCGATGTGTTCAAGCGCGACCTGCCCGGTTCGGTCGCCATCGCCTTCGCCAACCGCTCGGCCCTGACCCGGGCGGTCAAGGAGATCGCGAAGACCACCGGCATTCGGCAGTTCATCGACCTCGGCAGCGGCCTGCCCACCGCCGACAACGTCCACCAGGTCGCGCAACGGCACGCTCCCGAGTCCCGGGTCGTCTACGTCGACACCGATCTCCAAGTGTTGGTCCACGGCCGCGCGTTGCTGGAGAACAACGACCGGACCCGTGTGGTCGCGGTCGACGTGCGCAACCCCGAAGGCATCCGCACTCATCCCGACACCGTCGAACTCATCGACTTCGACCGTCCCGTCGCCGTCATCCTCAGCGCCATCCTCCATCACGTCAACGACGACGAGGATCCGGCCGGCATCGTCCGCTACTGGCGCGACCACGTCCCTTCCGGAAGCTACTTCTTCATCAGCCACTTCCGCTCCGGCAACAACCCGGAGACCGAGGAGGCCGAGAAGGTCCTCCAGCAGACGTTCGGCCGCGGCCGGTGGCGCACGGACGCCGAGATCGCCGCCCTCCTGGACGGCTTGGAGATCCTCGATCCGGGGATCGTGCCCGCGTCCCTGTGGCGTCCCGACGAGACCGACAACCCGTGGACCAGCGCCGGCAAACGAGAGCTCACGGTCTGGGAACACCTCATCGCCGCCGGACTGGCACGGAAGGCGTAGAGCTGGTGCGAGCCGCTGGGACGGGCCGGCCGACCACCGGCCCGTCGCGGGTAATTTCGTAGGCCATTCAATCGAACCTTCAATTGGCGAAAATTCAACCGGACCCACTCGACGTGCCGTCCGTTCGATTTCTTCTCGACTGTTCATTAACATGGTCCATATGAATGCGACACCGGAGTTCTATGTGGTAAGGGAGGGCGACACGCTCTCCGAAATCGCGGCCATGTTCGATGTGACACTGGCCCAGGTAAAGAAGTGGAACCCCCAGATCAAGAATCCGAACCTGATTCACCCGGGCCAGCGGGTCCGCGTGGCGGCGCCGACCGACGTGCCGGACAACGACGATGAGCCCTTCCCGGGCAAGGACTTCTTCCAGTCGTCCGTGAGCAGCCCGATCATCGAGGTCATGGGATGGCGCCTCATCGAAGAGGGCTGCTCGGCGTATGCCGACGAGCCGGACCTCCAGTGGAGCGAGGCCGACCGGAAATCCTACGCCGAGTGGCAGCGGAAACTCGGCTTCATCGGCAGTGACGCCGACGGCATTCCGGGACGGAAATCGTGGGACAAACTCCATGTACCGGCTCTCCACATGAGTGAATAGCTGCCCGGTGCCCTGACCGAAGGAGGGCCGGCGATGGGCGTTCTTCTGACGGCTGGTGAAACAACCCGGCCCGGTGCCCCACGGCCCTCTCTCGGACCGCGTGGCGCGCCACCGCGGTCGCGCTGGCGGGCCCTGGCAAGAGCGCGACTGGCCTGCCTCGAGGTGCAACTGAAACGAGAGGAGTCCAGGCGGCCGTGCGACGACGGCCGCAAGGCCTATCTAGACGGAGTGCGGGCGCATCTCGAGAAGGCCCGATCCGCGGCCGACGAGGAGTTCGGGTGGCGGCGGCCCTGGTCCGGCTCGATCGCCCGTGAGGGCGTCTGGTCGAATCTGCGCGGCGCCGACGTGCTGCTGCTCCGCCTGGTGCCCGACGAGGAGGCCGTCGGCCGCGCGAGCGAGGTCATGGCGCTGGTCAAACGGCATCTGGACAGGGACGACCCGCGGCGCGTCCGGCTCACGCAACGGATCCGCCATATCGTCTCCGGTGGGCTGACCCCGGACGACCGTGAACTGCTGGCCCGCGCGCTCGACAGCGCGTACAGCAGTCTGGACGCCGAGCTGGCCCGGGTCCGCAGCCTGCGCAACATGCTCTGGACCGCGACGATCCTCGTCTTCATCGGCGTGGCGGGCCTCGCTCTCTACGGTGCGTTGGCCCCCCGCGCGCTCAGCCTGTGCTTCGCACCCAAGGCCAGCGCCGGCGACCCGAACCAGATGCACGTCGTTTGTCCCAGCGCGGAGTACCACGACAGAACGGCGAACACCGTTCCCAGCGACCTCGCCCGGTCGCAGGACATCCTCACGGTCGAGATCGCCGGGCTGCTCGGAGCGGCACTCACGGTCATCGCCTCGCTGCGCCGCATCCGGGGCACCAGCGCGCCCTACATGCTCCCTCTTGCCTCGGCGGCGCTGAAGATCCCGACCGGGGCCCTGTCGGCCTTTCTCGGGGTGCTGCTGATCCGGGGTGCCTTCGTCCCCGGGCTCAGCGACCTGGACAGCCGGGCGCAGGTACTCGCGTGGGCAGCGGTCTTCGGGGCCGCACAACATCTCGTGACCCGCCTCGTCGACGACCGGGCGCAGATGACGCTGTCGGAGGTGGGCGGACCGACCGGAACGGCGGTCCGCCAGGAGAGCCGCGCCGTCATCGAGGACGACGGGCCCGGGCACGACCTGACGACCGGACCAGCGGCTGCCGTGGAGCAGGCCGGTGACGGAACCCCCGCCGCACCGGACGAGAAACCGGACCGCGTCCCGGCGGAGGAAACGACCGCGACGTGACCCGGATGGGAAACGACGGGTGAACCGTGTCGCAGGCGGGTGAAGGGGTCGCGGCGGGCCCCGTCGACGAGGCGGGGGCAGCGGGGCAGCGGGGCAACGCATCAGCACCTTGAGGTCGTCCGCCTTGAGGTCGTCCGCCTTGAGGTCGTCGCGCGAGTCGGTGACACCGGCTCGCCGACCCCAGCGCGCCCCCTGCTCGTCCGTGAGATTCCCCCGCCCGCGACCGGAGCCAGACCATTTGATGCGACTTCCGACGTCCACCGATGAGTTCCGCGGGCCGGACCTGTCTACCCGGCGAACACCCGTCGAACCTAGGACTGGAGAACCATCATGGCCACTCCCTCACACGCCGGTCGCATGCTCTTCGTGAACATGCCCGTGGCGGACGTCGAGCGCAGCAAGGCGTTCTTCGCGCGGCTCGGATTCAGCTACAACCCGATGTTCACCGACGAGAGCGCCGCCTGCATGCAGGTCGGCGAGCAGGCCTCCGTCATGCTGCTCAGCCGCGAGACGTTCGCGAAGTTCGCGAAGCTGCCGATGGCCGATCCCACCACGCACACGCTGGCGCTCTACTGTTTCAGCGTGTCAGCCCGCGATGAGGTCGACACGGTCGTCGAGGCCGCGCTCGCCGCGGGCGGCGTCGAGGCGGACGGCCCCGAGGACCACGGCTTCATGTACTCACGCAGCTTCTACGACCTCGACGGCCACGGCTGGCAGGTCATGTGGATGAACCCGTCGAGCGTATCGACGTCGCCCACGACGACATGACGCTGTTCGGGACGACATGACGCACTGGACCCAGCCGCTTCACGTCCCCCTCCCGGGCTTCGACCAAAGGGTGCCGAAGCCGGCAGATCTGCTCCGCCTTGCCCACCGCCTCGCGGAGTGAACCGCGTCCCGCCCCGCGAGGCCCCCCACGAACAACTCCAGCGCGGAGCGCGAGAGGCCGAATGACGCGATCGGCCGTCAGTTCTTCTTCAGCTCCTGGGCGAGCATCACCAGGATGCCGCTGGGGCCGCGGACGTACGTGAGCTTGTAGACGTCTTCATAGGTCGCCACCCCGCGCAGCGGATGGCATCCGTGCTTTGCCGCTGTCTCAAGGGCTTGGTCGATGTCGTCGACCGAGAAGGCGACGCGATGCATGCCGATCTCGTTGGGACGCGTGGGATCCGTCTCGATCGCTTCGGGGTGGATGGACTCGAAGAGCTCGAGACGACCTTGACCGTCCGGCGTCTGGAGCATCGCGATGTTGGCGTGGTTGCCGTCGAGGCCGACGGCGGTGTCCGTCCACTCACCGCTGACCGTGTCACGGCCGAGGACCGTGAGGCCGAGGTCGGTGAAAAAGGCGATCGATGCTTCGAGGTCGCGAACCGCGATGCCGACGTTCTCCAGTTTGATGGCCATGCGCTGCATCGTATCGAGCCGGCCGATCGGGTCCCTTCCGGCAAGGACGCCACGCGGGCGATCCCGGCACCACCGACCGAGACAGGCGCCCTCGTGGACGGGGCACGGCCGGCCTCGACGGTACGTCGGTATCCGGCTGTTCACCATGACGAAGACGGAGGGACAACGACGACCGGCGAGGCACAGGGGGTTCCCTCACCGGACACGCCGCGGCACTACCGGGCGGTTCCCCTCGGCGAGTACGCTCCCCACCGCGCGCTCCGGCGACCGGTCGGGAACGTGGGCGGAGGCGCCGCACCGCAACCGCGGCGGCCGAAACGGTGTCTCCTCACGCGTGGCTCGCTGCTTCGGAGGGGCGGAGGTCGGGCCGAACGGCCGCCGTGGGGGGATGGAAATGGACACATGGGCAGTACCCGGATACACCGAGTCACTGGAACTCGGGGCAGGGGCGAGCGGGCGGGTCGTCCTGGCCGTGCACGAGGAGACCGGCGTTCCGGTGGCGGTCAAGTACCTCAGCGAGTCACTGCGTACCAGGCCCGGCTTCGTGCAGGGGTTCAGAGCTGAGGCGCGGCTGCTCGGCGGGCTGGAGAGCCCCTACGTCGCCGACCTGTACGAGTACGTCGAGAGCCCGGACGGCGCCGCCATCGTGATGGAGCTGGTGGACGGCGTGTCGTTGCGGACCCTGCTGACCAGGGCGGCCCCGCTCGAGCCCGAGGCCGCGCTCGTGGTCCTCAAGGGGTCGCTGCTCGGCCTGGCCGACGCGCATCGCGTCGGCGTCGTCCATCGCGACTACAAACCGGAGAACGTCCTGGTCGTGCCGGACGGATCGTCCAGGCTCGTCGACTTCGGGATCGCCGTGGACGTCGGCGCCAGCGCCGGCGCAGCCGGGACCCCCTCCTACATGGCCCCGGAGCAGTGGACCGGCGCCCCCGCCTCGCCCGCCGCCGACGTGTACGCGGCCACGGCCACCTTCTTCGAGTGCCTGACGAGCCACCGGCCCTACACCGGTGACAATCTCGCCGAACTCGCCTTGCAGCACGTCGATGGGCCGATCCCCGCCGACGAGGCCCCCGAGGCGGTGCGGGACCTGGTGCGGCGCGGCCTCGCCAAGGACCCGGTGGAACGTCCCGCGCACGCCGAGGCGTTCGTCGCGGAGCTGGAGGCGGCCGCGGGCGCCGCCTACGGGGCCGACTGGGAGGAACGCGGACGTGGCCGGCTCGCCGCGCTGGTGGCACTGGTGCCGCTGCTCCTGCCCTCGGCCCGCAACGCGCCGCCCAGCACCACGACGGACACCGCGCGCACGGTCCTGGGCCGCGAAGCCGCCCACGGCACGGCGCGGGCGTGGCTGCCCGGCCGGGCGGGGATGCTCGTCTCCGCCGCGGCCGTGATCCTGGGCGTCCTCCTGTCCTACAGCCTGCGGCAGGCCCCGGACGCGGCGCCGCAACAGGCGGCGCAGGCACTGGCCACCAGTAGTGCCCAGGCAGCCGCGGGGCCGGCGATGTCCACCGCTCCGACCACGTCGGCCGACCCCTCCGCGTCCCCGTCCTCCAGCGCGTCGTCCAGCGCGTCACCCGGCCCGTCGGACTCGGCTTCGGTCTCGGCCCCGGTGACGGCCGACCCCGGCGAACCCCCGGCGTCCGCCACCGTGGCTCCGGTCGAGGAGACGACCTCCAGCGGTCCGACCACCGGGGCCACGCCGACGACCGCCTCCCCGAGCCCGCCGTCGGCTCCCGCCGTGAAGGGCGTCACGGTGACGGGCTTCCGGCAGACGGGGCCGACGACCGCCACCGCGACCATCACCGT
Source organism: Streptomyces achromogenes (assembly GCF_030816715.1). Classification (NCBI taxonomy): domain Bacteria; kingdom Bacillati; phylum Actinomycetota; class Actinomycetes; order Kitasatosporales; family Streptomycetaceae; genus Streptomyces; species Streptomyces achromogenes. Next base: position 312,809 of record NZ_JAUSYH010000001.1, read on the forward strand.
CACGACGGACGGAACCGGCCCGTTCTCCGTCGACATCGCGTGGTACACGAGCGCCGGCGGCCGCGGGCTCGGCACACCGGACGGCGCGTCCCAGTCCTTCGCGCGAAGCGGATCCACCCAGTACACCCTCGCCGTCGACCACACCTTCCGGGGCACTGGCTGCTACTGGGCGATAGGGGCGACCACGACACCCGCTTCCGCCGACGGCGGCGGCTCGCGACAACTTCTGACCAGGCAGTGTGAGATCCGATGACCGCTCACCACGACAGCACCCCGCTCTCCGCCGAAGACAGCGAGCCCACCCAGGTGCTCGGCGGCGCAGCCGGGCCCACCCAGGTGCTCGGCGACCTCGGCGAGCACGCGCGGAGCTCCGAGCCCGGCCCGGAGGACGCCGAGTACAGCGCCACCGTGCTGGCCAGTCACTGGATCCAACGGCCGTCCGAGGCGGACACGACCCTCGTCACGCCGCCCTTCACGCAGACGCAGGTGACGCCGACGCCCGCACCGGACCGCGTCGAAGGCACCGTGCTGCGCTTCGGCCCGGGCGTGACCGCCGCGGTCGCCGAGCGCACCCACCGGACGCTGCCCTCGATGCCGTCTCCTCCCGCGCCCTCGCGGCGGCGTCTGCGCAGACATGCCCTGCCTGCGCTGGTGCTGATCGGCGTCATCGCACTTCTCGCCTGGCAGCGCCTCGGCCCGTCCCTCGAAGCGGGCGCGGTGCAGGTAGTGGCGCGGCCGGCGGTCGTGGGGTGCGACGACACCGCGGACGTCGTCGGCCTCGTCGCCACGAACGGCCGACCGGGGACGCTCTCGTACCGCTGGGTCCGAAGCGACGGGACGGCCTCGGGTGTCCTGCGGGAAGTGGTGGCCGGGGGCCAGCGTCAGGCACGCCTGCACCTGCTGTGGACCTTCCAGGGCAGGAGCCACTACGCGGCCCGGGCCGAACTGCATCTCCTCTCCCCGGTCGACCGCACGGTCGTCACCGATCTCACGTACGACTGTCCCTGAGCGGCCGCGCATGCCTGACCAGTTGTACGACCGCGCAAGCCGTCGCTGCGCGCTCGACGCCCTCGATCCCTCCTTGCGGGCGGCACTGCTGGCCGAGGCCGAGCTGCAAGGGCTCGGCGACCTCTCGGCCGTCGTGACCGCCTGTGTGGAGACCCGCAGTGTCCCGCGCCGCCGTCCCGGCGTCCTGCCCCGGCTGCTCGGCGGAGGCCCGACCCAGACGTCCCTGACCGCCGCCGTGTTGACGCCGCGACATCTGCTGCTGGCGGTGACCCATGTGCGCACGGGATCGACCACCGCGCTCTGCGGACGGCTGGACGACATGACCGTGACCGAGGTCGATCCACGGCTCGTCATGGACAGCGGCGTCTCCGTGTGCACACGTTGGTCGAACCATTCCGAGGCGGGCTCGATGCACGTCGGCCTCGGCGACGACCCGGTGGGGGTCTGGTTCAAGGACGTGTTGCGTCGTGCCGTCCAGGAGACGAGAAGGGCCCAGGGCGACGACCGGGCGCGCTGACCTGCGCTGGGCCCGGTTCGACTCGTCCCGCCCGCCCGGCGGCCACACGCCAGGCCGGGCCGCCGTCGACGAACAGCACGATCCTCGGACGCGAACCGGCCGCCAACGCACGTGCACGGCCGCCCCGTTGGCCTCGCGGGCTCTGGATGCGGTAGGGGTGCAGCGGAGGCGGCCGGTCAGGAACGAGGCTCAAGTACTTCCAGGGCTCCGGTTTCTGTGTCGTAGCTGCGCAAGGTGGTGAGCCGGACCGACAACGGCGGCGCCGGCAGCAGTTCGGGGATCCGCCGGTCGGCGAAGGCCCCGGCCCGGCGGGTCCGTCCGAGGGTGACGTGCGGGCTCCAGCGTCCGGGTTCGTGGAAGGGGTTGAGGGCTTCGGGCCGGCTGTCCGAGGAGACCGCCTCCCACACCCGGCGGTGCAGGTCGGCCAGCGCCCTGTCGAGGTCCAGAGCCCAGGCCAGCACCGATGTGGGCCGCTCGAAACGGACCACACCGGTGAACCTCACCGCCAGCGGCAGAGCAGCCGCCACCTCGGCGAGCTCCCAGCGAATCGGGGCGGTCAACTCCCCGCACGAAGCCAGCGTGAGATGCGGGCTGTTGGTGGGAGAACGGTGGCGCGCCTGACTGGGGAGCCCCGCATCCGCGAGTCGCCGCCACGCCTCCCGCACGGCCACGTCCGCCGCCTCATCCAGCAATACCTCGACCGTGCGCACCACAGCAGCCTACCGGCGATCACCCTCGATCCACCGAGGACGACGCTCAGGTCGAGGGCCCGGACAGCGGCACGCCACCCGGGCGTTCGCACGCTACGGAACGGGCTCGAATCCATGCGGCAGGACGACCGCGCCCATGTCTCTCACGCCACTGTCACCGCGACGGCGGTCCGGTGACGGCTTCGGTGCCGATCCACCGGACGGCGCCTAATCGTCCCCGCTGCTCTGCCGCGAGCGGGAACTCCCACTGCTCGCGCTGCGCGCCAGCTCACTGCCGAGCAGCGTCGCCTTCGCCACACCGCGCGCCCAGCGAGGGGCGTCACCGCGGGCATCCCAGAAGACGCAGACGCAGCCACCGATGACGAGCAGAAGGGCAATCGACAGGATGAGCACAAGCACGCTCTACGCTCCGTTCGTATGCTGGTCCCCCCATCCTCTCAGGCGGCTGTCATCTCGAGCGGTGGATTCGAGAAGCTGCCGGAGTCCGGTGCGATGCGGGTCCGGGGCACGACGGGGAACAGCGCCCGTATCGCTCTTCCCGGACATGGCGGGGGCAGCCCCTGCCGCGCGGCGCAGACGCTCAGCCGGGACCACCGCGCATCTGATCGCCCGTCACGACGCGGGCCGCCGACCACGCCTTCCCGGCGACACCCGGGCGCAGGCCTCCCCGCACTTCCTGTACGGAGGTACGCCCCAAGCCGACGCACTCCTGGGCGAGACTGCGTGGCCGCACGTCCTTGAAGGGCTCGCCGGCACGGCTACGCGTGCATGGACCCCGTGGAGCGCGGTCGGCGGCGAGCGGTCGAGCTTCGCCTCCGGGCGACCGAGGCCCCGTCCTCACACCTTGAGGGTGTAGCTGACTTCGGTGCGGGCGACGATGAATCCGGCCCGCTCGTACAGGCCGTTCGCTCCGGTCAGGCCGTCTGCGTCCACGTCGAGGCTCGCCCGGTCGAATCCGTCGTCCTGCGCGGAGCGCAGGGCATGGCTGATCAACGCGCCGGCCACGCCGCGCCGGCGGTATGCGGGGCGGGTTCCGATGCGCATGAAGTGTGCGTCACGAACACGGGTCGCCTCGGTGTCGGCGTCCCAGGAAAAGGTCAGCAGCATGCCGGCGGCCGCACCGCTGCCCGCGTCGCGCAACAGGAAGCTGAGGCCAGGGCGGAAAGCCTGCCAGCCGAGCAGCCCACGCCACTGCTCCGGGGGCATCGGAACGCCGCCCCGACGCTCGAGGAAGGCCTCGTTGCCGACCGCGAGGAACTCGGGGTCGTTGTCGGCGGAATAGCCCTCGAAGACGAAGCCTTCGGGTGCCGGCACGTCGACGATGGCGGCTCCGAGCGGATGCCGCAGGTGCGAGTACGAGCGGAGAGGCGTCATTGCCGCGGCTCGGTAGCAGGCGAGGGCGCTGTCGTTGAGCGCGTTGTTCTGGACATCGACGGCCAGCGGCAGGCCGGGGTGATGAATGCTGTGCAGCACCTTGGCGCTCGCGATCCCGGCGGCCAGCAGCTCGGCGCCGAGTCCCCGGCGCCGGTAGTCCGGATGCACGCCGCCGCTCACGCCCACCCGGTGCACCCCCTCGGCGAGCGGCTTGTGGGCTGCGGAGGAGTAGCCCACCATGAGGTCGCCGTCGAAGACGCCGACCGTGCCCCGGCCGAGGTCGAGCAGAGGGGCGTTGATCTGCTCGGCGGCATCCGACTCGGAGTAGTACTCGCCGAACACGTCGGCGGCCTCGATCGCGTTGAGCAGTTCGGCCAGGGCGGCGGCGTCCCTCGCGGCGATCGGGCGGCGGGTGAGACTTGCGAGGTCGAAGGCCATGGCTCGACCGTAGACAGCGCCGGATCACGATGTCATCCGAATTGCTGAGTGCGACGTCCGCGCACGGGTTCAGCAAAGCGTGGCCTTCGCCACAATTTACCCATTTATGGACATACGCATGGCTATAAGTAGTCTCAAGGCTGGTTGCGCTTCTTCGGTGATCAGCGCAGGGATGCAGAGACAGACAGTGCCATGGGAGAAGTGTTTGATCATGCTGAGGAAACGACGCACCGGACTGGTGGCTACGACCGGCGTACTCGGCGGCGTACTCGCGGTCACGGCCCTCGGCGGTACAAGCATCGCTGCCACAGGTACCGACAGCCCCAGCCCCGGCACCCACTCCGCGTCACCGGCGCGGGCGCAGCAGGAGGGCGCTGCGGAAACCTCCGAGGCCCGCATACAGATCACGCCCGGGCAGGGCACCCACAACGTCGGGATCGACGACCCGGTCGGTGTCACCGTCAGCAAGGGCAAGCTCACCAAGGTGACCATGACCGCCGTCGCGACCGGGGCCGAGGTTGCGGGCACCGTGTCCGCGGACGGCGTCTCCTGGAAGCCGAACGGCCCGCTGGAGCGTGCCACCGCGTATCAGATCGCCGCAGAGGCCGAGGACGCCAAGAGGCGCCCCGCCAGCGGTAACGCCACGATCACCACGGTCTCGCCGGCCAACGACTTCATCGGCCACCTCTCCCCCGAGGACGGCTCGACCGTCGGCGTGGGCATGCCGGTGACGGTCACCTTCGACAGGGCGGTCGGCGACAAGGCCGCCGTGGAGTCGGAGATCCAGGTCAGCTCCAGCAGCGGCCAGCAGGTCGTCGGCCGCTGGCTCACCGACCACCGCCTCGACTTCCGCCCCGAGAACTACTGGATGCCCGGCTCCACCGTCACCGTCACGCTCACCCGCTACGGCGTCCAGAAGACGGTCACGTTCACGATCGGCCGGAGCCAGATCAGCACCGTGGACGCGAAGACGAAGCAGATGACCGTCGTCCGCAACGGCAAGACGATCAGAACCATCCCGATCTCGTCCGGCAGCGCCGAGCACCCGACGTACAACGGTCGGATGGTGATATCCGAGAAGTTCCGGCACATCCACATGAACGGTGCGAGCGTCGGCCTCAAGGAGAAGAACGGCAAGCCCTCGTACGACATCAAGGCCGTGCCGCACGCCATGCGTCTGACCGACTCGGGCACGTTCATCCACGGCAACTACTGGGGCGCCGACTCGGTCTTCGGCAAGGTCAACACCAGCCACGGCTGCGTAGGTCTCAAGGACGTCAGGAACGGCGGCAACAGCAGGCTGCCGGCCGCGTGGTTCTTCGACCACTCGTTGATCGGTGACGTCGTGATCGTCAAGAACCCCAAGGACAAGACCATGCCGGCCCCGGACAACGGCCTCAGCGACTGGAACGTGCCGTGGAGCGAGTGGGTCGCGGGCAGCCCGGCCGGCTGACACCAGGCCACGCTCCCGGGCCCCTCGGCCAGGGCCCGCTCGGCCTCCCTCTCGGCGGATGGGTCGACGACCGGGCGGAGCACCCCGGTGTCGTTGACTCCGGCCTGGCGAGCGGCGTCCTGCCCCTCAACCGAGAGACTGCGCCGACGGGCCCGGGCGCGTACGGGCCTCCCGAGGATTCAACGGCCCGTGGTCCTCCGCGCAGACGACCACCGCGCGCAGAGGTTCACCACAGTCCGCATGGCGAACCTCCAGGGGCGGCCCCTCCGGGTCCGCCGTGTACCGGTCGCCCCACTGCTTGAGCGCGATCATCGTGGGCCACAGATCCCAGCCCTTGCGGGTGAGCCGGTACTCGTGCCGGGTACGACGGCCCTGCTCGCGGTAGGCGACGGTCTCCAGGATCCCGGCCGCCACCAGCTTGCGCAGCCGGTCGGCCAGGACGGCCTCGGACAGTCCGACGTGCCGCCGGAAGTCGTCGAAACGCCGGACGCCGTTCATGGCGTCCCTGATCAGCAACAGCGACCACTTCTCGCCGACCAGGTCCAAAGTGCGATGGACCGTGCAGTTCTCCGCGCTCGTCTCCAGCCACCTCATGCGCCCATCCTAGGCTGGCTTCGTGATTGACAGCCAGAGGGGGGCGCGGCTAACTTCAATTGCAGAAGTCAGCCATGTCAGGGAGTGGGAATGCGCAGGTCACGTACGTTCGAGTGGTCGGACCCCGCCGTCTCTGCCGGAGCCATCGGAAGTCACAGCGGTCTCGACTTCCTCCGCGAGATCCTGGCCGGCCGGCTGCCCGCACCGCCGGTCGCCGCCGCCCTGGGCTTCACCCTGGAGGAGGCCGAGCACGGCCGCGCGGTCTTCGTGCTGGTGCCGGGCGAGGAGCACTACAACCCGATCGGCAGCGTCCACGGCGGCGTCTTCGCCACGCTCCTCGACTCGGCGGCAGGCTGCGCCGTCCAGTCCGTGCTGCCTCAGGGCACGGGTTACACCTCGCTCGACCTGACCTTGAAGTTCCTGCGCCCGGTCACCGTCGACACCGGCAAAATCCGCGCCATCGGCACCGTGCTCCACGGCGGCCGCCGTACCGCGCTCGCCCAGGCGGAGCTGCGTGACTCCGAGGACCGGCTGCTGGCCCAGGCCATCAGCAGTTGCATGCTCTTCCCCGTCGCGCCCCGCTGACCGCCCCGCGCGGCCTGCGACGCCTCGATGCCCCTGAGAAGGACTCCGGCCCGGAGAGCCGGCAGATCGACGAGATCGTCGTACTGCTGGGCGTGGCGGACATGGCCGCGAGCAAGCGGTTCTCTGTCGAGCGCGTCCTCAAGGCGGCGAAGGGCTTCGGCGGCAAGTACGTCGAGTTCGACGCCTCGGGGAGCCCTGTGAAGTTGTCGCTGTACGGGCGTCGGGGTCTGGCCGAGGTCGCCGGCGTACCGCCGGAGGGGGCGGGGTCGTCCCGGCTCGCGATCGGCGGCGACGCCGAGCCCTGCGCGGCGGTCCGCGTCCCGCTGAATCCGTCGAGATCGGTGGCCACACACCCGGGGCAGGCGTTGCCGATCAGGATGCCGGTGCCCCTCAACTCCTCCGCGTACTGGGGGACGCCCCCCACCTCCGGCCGGTCGAGGTCACCACACCGCCTCAACTCCCCCTGTTCGCCTTGCCCGTCACCACGGCGATCGCTTCGCCGTCGCACAGCCGCCTGCGCCCGGTCGCCGACCTGATCCGCGCAGCGACCCGCCTCTGAGCCCACATCACCAGGTGCCCGCCACCCGCAGCGGTGCGGCCCGCTTCGGCGGCCTCCGGGCCGGGACCCGGTCGCTGTACAGCCGGCCGTCAGCCGGCCGGGACCCGGTCGCTGAACGGCGGAGGCCGGCCGTGACAGCCTGCACCGGTGGCTCGCCCGGACAACTCTGCGCGGCGCGGGGGCGATGACGCATGGCGGGCTGATAAACCGCATTCAACTGATTGTCACCGCTTCGAGGTAAGCATCCCGTCTCCCCGGTGGATGCGGGCGGTTCAGCGGCTAGCTTTCTGCAGGTGGACGGATACCCGTGATCCTTCCCGCTCGTCGCCCCATCCTCCCTGTCTCCCGTCCGGCGCACCCGTGTGCGCCCGGACGACCTGCCGCGCAAGGAGAAAGCCCCCGATGTCCGTCGACAGCATTCCGGAGACTCCCACCACACCCGTCGCGGCGCAGCAGTCCCTGAGTACCGCCGCCGCCCGCAACCTCGCCACCACCACCAAGTCCGCCCCGCAGATGCAGGAGATCACCTCCCGCTGGTTGCTGCGGATGCTGCCCTGGGTGGAGGCCAAGGGCGGCGCCTACCGGGTCAACCGCCGGTTGCGCCATACCCTCGGCGACGGACGCATCGAGTTCGTCCAGGAGGGCGCCACGGTCCGGGTGATCCCCCGAGAGCTCGGTGAACTGGCCCTACTGCGCGGTTTCGAGGACACGGACGTGCTCACCTCCCTCGCCGACCGCTGCACGCAGCGCGATTTCACCGCGGGCGAGGTCCTCGTCGAGCGCGGCAGCCCCGCGGACCGGATCCACCTGATCGCCCACGGCCGGCTCATCCAGACCTCCGAGGGCCAGTACGGCGGAGAGAACTCCCTCGCGGTGCTCGCTGACGGCGACCACTTCGGCGAGAACGCCCTGTCGGACTGCGACGCCCGTCACGACTGCACCGTCACCGCCGAGACCTCCGGCACCCTCCTCACCCTCTCCCACGCCGACTTCACCGCCGTCCTGAACCGCGCACCCCGTCTACAGGCCCACGTCGACGCGTTCAGCTCCCGCACGCGGCAGCGGCAGAACAAACACGGCGAGGCAGAGATCGCCCTGTCGGCAGGTCACGTCGGCGAGGCCGAACTGCCGGGCACCTTCGTCGACTACGAGCCGAAGCCTCGCGAGTACGAGCTGTCCGTCGCGCAGACCGTGCTGCGGATCCACACCCGGGTCGCCGACCTCTACAACGGTCCGATGGACCAGAGCGAGGAGCAACTCAGGCTCACCATCGAGGCGTTGCGAGAGCGACAGGAACACGAGCTGATCAACAACCCCGAGTTCGGGCTGCTGAACAACGCGGACTTCAAGCAACGCATCCAGCCTCGTTTCGGCCCGCCGACCCCGGACGACATGGACGATCTGCTCTGCCGTCGGCGCGGCACCAAGATGTTCCTCGCGCACCCCAGGACGATCGCCGCCATCGGACGTGGGTTCAACGCCTGCGGTCTCTACCCCGATCATGTCGACCTCGGCGGGCAGTCCGTCCCCGCCTGGCGCGGGGTACCCATCCTGCCGTGCAACAAGATCCCGATCAGCAAGGAGCAGACCAGCTCCATCATCGCGATGCGCACCGGCGAGAAGAACCAGGGCGTCATCGGTCTGCGGCAGACGGGACTGCTGGACGAGTACGAACCGGGGCTCTCCGTGCGGTTCATGGGCATCAACGAACAGGCGATCATCTCCTACCTCGTCAGCACCTACTACTCCGCCGCGGTGCTGCTGCCCGACGCCCTCGGCGTGATGGAGAACGTGCAGATCGCCCCCAGGCCGCGCTGAAGCCCTGATCCGCCGCAGGCCCACGCCTGACACGTCCGAGCACGACGGACCGCCCACCCCACCGCACCAAGGAGCCGACGATGCCCGACCCCGGGCCCCTCGGATCATCCCCGCCCGAACTGCGGCCGACGCCGCACACGACCGTGCCGGACGCCCCCTCGCCGGTGGTCGCGCACCCTGCGGCCCCGCCGGCGGTCTCCGGCTTTCTGGCAGCACTGCACCCGCCGGTCGCGTTCCCCGGCCCACCGCCTCCGACGCCCGCCACCGCCGTACAGCGCCCGCCGGACACGGCCGCGTCCGGCTCCGCCCTCAAGGGGACCGGCCCCCAGGGGATCGCCCGCCCGGGGATCACCCGCCCGGAGATCGATCTCCAGGGGATCCTGCGCGGACCCACGGGACTGGGCACGACCTCCCTCGCCCTGTCCGTCAGGGACAGACCCCCGCTCCCGGAACCGGTGTCCGCGGCACCCGCTCCGCCCGCCGCGGGGCGAGCCGTCCCCGGTCTCTACCACCATCCCGTCCCGGAGCCCGACCCCTCGCGCGTCGAGGAGGTCAGCCGCCGGATCAAGCGCTGGGCCGAGGACGAGGTGCAGCTCTATCCCGAGGAGTGGGAGGGACAGTTCGACGGTTTCTCCGTCGGCCGCTACATGGTCGCCTGCCACCCCGACGCTCCGACGGTCGACCACCTGATGCTCGCCACGCGCCTGATGGTCGCGGAGAACGCGGTGGACGACTGCTACTGCGAGGACCACGGCGGGTCACCCGTCGGTCTCGGCGGGCGCCTCCTCCTCGCGCACACGGCGCTCGACCATGTCCACACCACCGCGGAGTACGCGTCGGCGTGGCAGGAGTCCCTCCTCTCGGACGCCCCGCGACGGGCGTACCGCAGCGCGATGGGCCACTTCGTCCGCGCGGCCACACCCTCGCAGGCCGACCGCTACCGGCACGACATGGCCCGGCTGCACCTGGGCTACCTCGCCGAGGCCGCGTGGGCGCAGACCGGCCATGTCCCGCAGGTGTGGGAGTACCTGGCGATGCGTCAGTTCAACAACTTCCGTCCGTGCCCCACCATCACCGACACCGTCGGCGACTACGAACTGCCCGCGGATCTCCACGCACGGCCGGACATGCAGCGGGTCATCGCCCTCGCGGGCAACGCGACCACCATCGTCAACGACCTTTACTCGTACACCAAGGAACTCGACAGCCCGGGCCTTCACCTGAACCTGCCGGTGGTGATCGCGCACCACGAACAGCTCTCCGAGCGCGACGCCTACCTGAAGGCCGTCGAAGTCCACAACGACCTCCAGCACGCCTTCGAGGCCGCCGCGGCCGACCTCGCGAAGGCCTGCCCCCTGCCCCCTGTCCTGCGCTTCCTGCGGGGAGTGGCCGCCTGGGTCGACGGCAACCACGACTGGCACCGCACCAACACCTACCGATACAGCCTGCCCGACTTCTGGTAGAGAACGGACCCTTTCTGTGACCACTGAGACGACCTCCACCGCCACCGCGACCGCCACCGCGAAGATCCCGGCTCCGGCGACCGCGTACCAGGAGGACATCGCCCGCTACTGGAACAACGAGGCACGACCGGTCAACCTCCGCCTCGGTGACGTGGACGGGCTCTACCACCACCACTACGGCATCGGGGACGTGGACCACACCGCGCTCGGCGACCCTGCCCACAGCGAATACGAGAAGAAGCTCATCGCGGAACTGCACCGGCTGGAGTCGGCACAAGCGGAGTTCCTCATGGACCACCTCGGCGCCGTCGGTCCCGACGACACCCTCGTCGACGCCGGCTGCGGGCGTGGCGGGTCGATGGTCATGGCGCACCGCCGCTTCGGCTGCAAGGTCGAGGGCGTCACCCTCTCCGCCACCCAGGCCGACTTCGGCAACAGGCGCGCGCGGGAACTGCGGATCGAGGACCACGTCCGCTCCCGCGTGTGCAACATGCTCGACACGCCCTTCGCCAAGGGCAGCATCGCGGCCTCGTGGAACAACGAGTCGACCATGTACGTCGATCTCCATGACCTGTTCGCCGAGCACTCGCGCTTTCTGAAGGTGGGCGGCCGGTACGTCACGATCACCGGCTGCTGGAACCCCCGGTACGGCCAGCCGTCGAAGTGGGTCTCCCAGATCAACGCCCACTTCGAGTGCAACATCCACTCCCGGCGCGAGTATCTGCGCGCCATGGCCGACAACCGGCTCGTGCCGCACACCATCGTCGACCTCACCCCGGACACACTGCCCTACTGGGAGCTGCGGGCCACGTCGTCGCTGGTCACCGGAATCGAGGAGGCGTTCATCGAGTCCTATCGGGACGGCTCCTTCCAGCACGTCCTGATCGCGGCCGACCGCGTGTGAGCCGGCCTCGCGGGGCAGGGGCCGCCCCTGCCCCGCGAGGCGCACCCCTCTCGCGCGACACGGGCTGTCTAGCGTCAGGCCCGTCCGGGTCAGGGGGAGCAGAGCCCCGCCTGCCGTCCGCCGTCGCGCCCGGCCCGGGGCTACTGTCTGTCGAGTGAACGCAGACGACGCGAACCGGCGGTGGACACGGTCCATGCCCGAGGCCTACGAACGCCACCTCGTGCCGGTCCTCTTCCGCCCGTTCGCCGCCGACCTGGCAGCCAGGGCGGCCGCGCTGCGGCCCCGGACGGTGCTGGAGCTCGCCGCAGGGACCGGGGCGTTGACCTCGGCCCTGCTCACCGTGGCGCCCACGGCGTCGGTGGTGGCCAGCGACCTCAACGAAGCGATGGTGGCCGCCGGAGCCGCGCGCGAGCCGCGAGCCGACTGGCACCGTGCGGACGCCCGGGAACTGCCCTTCGAGGACGGCGGCTTCGACCTCGTGGTGTGCCAGTTCGGGGTGATGTTCTTTCCCGACAGACCCGCCGCCTACGCGGAGGTGCGCAGGGTCCTGGCCCCGCGGGGGCGATTCCTGTTCAACAGCTGGGGTCCACTGGCCACCCACGGATTCGGCGCGGCCTTCCAGGACGCCCTGGAAGAGGCCATGCCCGGCAGGGCGCCAGCGTTCCTCGAAGACGTGCCCCACGGTTACACGGATCCGGCCCTGGTCGCCTCCGACCTCGCGGCCGCCGGGCTGACCCTGGGCGCCGCCGACCAGATCACGCTGGACGGCGTCGCGGCCTCGGCCGCCTCCGTGGCCACGGGGTTCCTCACCGGCACACCGATCCGCGCCGCCCTGGAAGCCGGTCCCGACGCACAGTCCATCCGGGCTTCGGTCACGCAGAAGATGACGGACCGATTCGGCGCCGGTCCCGTGACGGCGGCGATGACCGCGACCGTCTACACGGCGCACCACCAGGAATGACGCTCTTCGAACTTCGTCCGGCCGACACGGGCGTCACCGTCGCTTTCCCCGTGGTCGCGACGTCCGTCGGCAGCCGGAGCCGCCCGCACGTGAACGCCGCGCGGCCGGCCCGCCGGCGCTCGTCGCGACGCCCCTGTCAGCCGGTGTTCCGCTCGGCCTTGACCAGCAGGTACTCCCACTCCATCGTCCCGTCCGCGAGATGCCTGGCGGCCAGATCCGTGAGCGCCGCGTCGAGGGCGGCCACCTTGTCGGGATCGTCGGCGATGGCCCGGTACACCGCGAGCGTCGGGCCGTAACAGGACTTGAAGAACTCCCGGAACTCCTCGGCCCGCGCGAATCGGTCGACGCGCAACCCCCGGCGTTGGGCGTCGAAGGCACTCACGCGGTCGCCGAGGAGAGAACGCACGTGCTCCTCGTCGCCCCACAGCGGTGGCGGCTGCGCTCCGGGCGGGGGTGGGGGCGCGTACGGCCGCATGGCGGCGAACATCTGCCCGACGAACCCTTCCGGGGTCCAGTTGACCAGGCCGATGCTGCCGCCCGGCCGGCACACACGGACCAGTTCGTCGGCCGCCTGCTGGTGGTGCGGGGCGAACATGACGCCGACGCAGGAGACCACGGCGTCGAATGCGGCGTCGGCGAAGGGCAGTGCCTCCGCGTCGCCCTCGCGCCAGTCCAGTCGGACGCCGCGCTCGGAGGCGAGCCGCCGTCCGGCCTCCAGCAGTTCCGGTGTCAGGTCCACGGCCACCACGTCGGCTCCCGCGAGAGCGGCCGGGACGGCGGCGTTCCCCGAACCCGCCGCGACGTCGAGCACGCGCCAGCCCGGCTGCACGCCGGTTGCCCGGATGAGCTCCGGCCCCAGATCAGGGATCACGTCCGTGGCGACCAGGGGGTAGTCACCCAGCGCCCACATGGCCCGGTGTCTCGCCTTCAGCGCTTGGTCCGCGCGGATCGCTTCACTCGCCTCGGTCATGACGGATCCCTCCGCTGCCGCACCGTGTGCGTACGGTGCCGGGCGGTGGCCGCCGTCTCGGACCGGCGCGCCCGCGTCTCCCCGCCTCGGCGCCTCTTACGACTGTCTCACGGTTCGACCGCCGGTGCGGGCCTGGTACAGGACACCGGGCGGCCGGCCCTCGTCCTCGGCCGTTCGACTCGTCGGGAGGCAGATCCATGTCGCCCCGAGGCCACTAGGTCGTGTCTTCAATTGATCTTGAGTGGTGGATCATGGTTGGGTGATACGTCGCCATGAACTGTCCGATGGGGAATGGGAGTTCCTCCGTCCGCTGTTGCCCGAGTCCTTGCGTGGGCGGAAGCGGTTGGACGATCGAACCGTGCTCAACGGGATTGTGTGGAAGTTCCGGACAGGCACGGCCTGGCGGGACGTGCCCGAGCGGTACGGCCCCTGGCACACGCTGCACACCCGCTTTCGCCGGTGGGCCCTGGACGGCACCTTCGAGCGGATGCTCCAGGCCGCCCAGACCCGGGCGGACGCGGCGGGAGAGGTCGACTGGCTGGTGTCGGTCGACTCCACCGTCGTACGCGCCCACCAGCATGCCGCCGGGGCCCGAAAAGGGGGCGCCGCAGCCCCGCGCTCGGACGCTCCCGGGGCGGCCTGACCAGCAAGATCCACCTGGCCTGCGACGCCTTTGGGCGTCCGCTCGCCTTCACGCTCACGGGCGGCAACACCAACGACTGCACCCAGTTCACCGCCGTGATGGAAGCGATACGGGTGCCCCGCCTCGGCCCCGGACGGCCCCGCACCCGGCCCGCCCACGTGCTGGGCGACAAGGGCTACAGCTCCCGGGCCATCCGCACCTGGCTGCGACGGCACGGCATCGGACACACCATCCCCGAGCGGGCCGACCAGGTCCGCAACCGGCTCCGACGCGGCAGCCGAGGCGGGCGCCCGCCGGCCTTCGACAAGCAGCTCTACAAGCGGCGCAACGTGGTGGAACGGTGCTTCAACCGCCTGAAGCAGTGGCGCGGTATCGGTGAGGTCGACTCGGGGCGCCCTGCTGGTGTTTCCACCCGTGGGTTTCCCCGAGCCGCCTCCCGAACCCGGCGTGCCCGTCTCCGGGCACCGGGCTCTCCACAAATCCCGTTCCGGGGTGTTCAGTTCCTCATGCCGTAGTGGGCCACGGAGCCGGAATGAGTTTTCCCCGGTATCGGTATCTGGTCGTGCTTACCTTTGCCGGGTTGAACAGTTCCGCTTCCTTTGTGACGGGCCACCAGCCGCCGCCGTAATAGCGTCGACGGAGCTGTTTCCAAGTGATCCCGGGGTGCTTGCGTCGGATCCATCGTGTCACCCTCATCCACGCGTAGTGGCTGAGGTAACAGAAAGCGACGTTCGAAACTCCGGGGCGGAAATACGCGCACCATCCTCGCAACACCGAGTTCAGTCGGTGGAGCAAGGACTCCAGCGACAAGCCGACGTTCTGCCGTCCGGTCAGTTCCTTCACCTTGCCCGTGACGGAACGTACTGATTTCCGTGCCGGGTAGGTGTAGATGTACTGCCGATCAGTGCCAAGTTTCCGGTGACGCTGGATGCGCCATCCGAGAAAATCAAGGCCCTCGTCAATGTGCGTGATCTTTGTCTTCTCCACCGACAGGCGAAGGCCCATTGGCTTCAATGCCTCTGCGACCTCGTCGCGTAGTTCCTCGGCATGATCTCGGCGCCCGAAGACGAGTACGAGGAAGTCGTCCGCATACCGGACCAGCCGGTAGTTGGGCAATCCTCGGCGCCGTCTCCTGCGCCGATCCTCGGAGGTGCCATCTGGGCCTCCGAGGCCCTGGGCGATGTGCTCGTCCAGGACCGAGAGTGCGATGTTGGCCAGCAGCGGCGACAGGATCCCGCCCTGCGGGGTCCCGGTGCGTGTGTCCGTGAAGGCTCCGTCACGGGACAGGATCCCAGACTTCAAGAACGCCTTCACCAAGGACAACACCCGTTTGTCCCCGATTCGATTCCGCACCCGCTCCATGAGGGCCGGGTGCGCGATCTCGTCGAAGCACGCCGTGATGTCGCCCTCCACCACCCACTCGTATCCGTGGCTGGCGAGGTAGCGAGTCTCGGCGATCGCATCGTGAGCTCGGCGGTTCGGGCGGAACCCATAGGAACACGGGAGGAAATCCGCTTCGAATACCGGCTCCAGCACCAGTTTCAAGGACGCCTGGACCACTCGGTCCGCCACGGTCGGAATCCCGAGACGACGAAGCTTGCCGTTCGCCTTGGGAATCATCCGCTCGCGGACAGGAACCGGATGGAAGCTGCGGTCTCTGAGCTGGGTCCGCAGCTTGTCGAGAAACGCCTCGACTCCCTGCCCGGCTTCGATGGAGCGGGCGGTCTTCCCGTCTACTCCGGCCGTGCGGGCACCCTTGTTTCCCCGGACACGGTCCCACGCCACCAACAGGAAGGCAGGGTCGGCCACGAGGTTGAACAGGTCGTCGAACCTGCGATGAGAATCATCGGCAGCCCAACGGTGCAGCTTGGTCTGGATCTCCAGTACCCGGCGTTCGGCCTTCATCAAGGCCCATTCCAGCTCGTCGGTATTCACCGGCGACAGCCTCCTGGCATTCCAGTTTCCTTACTGCTGACTTGCTGGCCCCCTTCCCCATGTGACCGGCTTTCCCGGCCTCGGAGTACTACGAAGCCTCCGTCCTGCCCGACGGCCATCAGCCGGCGATGGGCCTGCTCCCGATCGAACTGGATGTCCGATATGAGGGCGACCGCGGACAGTTCCCACGTTCACCACGAAATCGATCGACAGGTGAGGTGCCCAGCTCTACCCCGGCAGCATCGCCACGCTTACGCCGCAGACTTTCGGCGTGGCCTCCCCACCGATGAGTAGAGTCGGCTTCGGAGTCGACCACCGACGAGCGCTGGTGGTCGTGCACTGCGTCCGGCCCAGATCCGCCAGGTTCGAGCCGGTGTCGTAATTACGGGGCGTCAGGCACTGATTTCTCGCGTGCACCTTCCTGTCTCGCTAGCCGGACCCGGGTCGTCTGGCAGTACCAACCCGTCCCGGCGTTGTCGGGGCTGCTTACCGCTCGGCTCGGCATCCCCCGAACCGAACTGCCCCCAGCTTCAACCGGATTGCTACGACAACCCGGTGGTGAAGGTCTCTCACCTCACTCGATTCCATGGCGCCTCGTGGCGCACCTACCCGCTACGACAAGACCGCCGAGTCCTACCAGGCAGCCGTCACCCTCGCATCGCTCCTGATGTGGGCGTGACATTTGAAGACAACTCCTAGCCGGGCCTGGCCGCCCGGGTAGGTTCAGCGCACGTAGGAGTCACAGAGGGTAGCCGCGCCCGAGGGGGCGGGAACCTGGTGGGCCCAGCCGCACACGGTGCTCAGGTCGTAGGTCGGCGACGGCCGGGCGGTAGGCGGCCGCGTCGACCTGTGGCCGGGCGGCTTCGGGGCGGGGCCGGGACGGCGGGTGCGCGGTGTCACGGGCCGGGTCGGCGCGGACCGCACGGCTCTGTGCGGCTGCCGGGGCTGCGGCGGGCGGCGGGAGCGCTCGCGCCGGGTGGCGCCCGAGGAGCGCCGCTGTACGGCATGGCGCTCCGCGTGCCGCTTCGCCGTCTTCTGGACGGGGGTGGTGTCGACGAGGGCGGTGCGAGTGGAGGCCTGGGTCGCCGGGGGCGGCGGGGACGGCGTGCGTGCGGCGACCGTGTCCCCGCGCGGAACGGGCGGCGGGGCGCCGGCAGGGACGGAGACGCAACCTCCGGCGAGCAGGACACTGGCCAACACGACGGCGAGGGAGAGCGGGCGGCGCATGCCATCAGGATGGCGGCGACGGGCGCGGCTGTGGGGCGGTCCCGCTGACGATCACCGGCACGGGTGACACACCGCGGTCCGCGCACAGTCGGGACGTCCGGGCGTTCGCCACGACATGGGTGCGGGCACACCCCCGCCCGGTTCGGTTAGCCTGTTCGCCGATCTCTGCCGGTTCTCCCACCACGTCGCTTCCCGCATCCCTGACCTGCGTGAACGCCCGTGTCCGCATCATCGATACGCCCGTCCGGGCGAGGCACGTGTCGATCCGTCACGTTGCGGAGGTGACACAGCGTCGGTTGTCTCGGCAGTGGTGCGCGCCTCGGGCACCGTGCAACAGACGCCGCTTCGCTGGAGGGGTTCTTGTGATCAATACACGTGTGGGCATCGGCATCGGCCTGATGGCCGGCTTCCTGGCTCTTCAGGTTCCGGTCGCCGCTGCTGCCGGCGACTCAGCTCTCGACATCCGTATCCGGCAGACCGCCCACGGCTCCACGGTCACCGTCAGCACCACCGCGTGTGGGGCCGACGTGACCTACGGAAAGGGCGAGTCCGAGACGGCAGGGGCGTTCCACCTCTTCGAAGGCGAGAGCAAGGGCGTTCTCACCGGTGAGTTCACGGTGCCGGACACTGCTTCACCCGGCACCGACACCGTCACCGTCAAGTGCCCGCCACGGACCAGGATCACGGACTCGTACCAGCTCCCGACGCGCCGGCCCGACGGCGCCGTCGAGGCCGGTTTCGGAGACGCCGGGCAGGAAGTCCCGCAACTCGCTGTGGGCGCGGCGCTGGTCGCCGCGGCCGCCGCCGGAGCGCTGGTGAGGAGGCGTCACCGCTCGAACGTGAACGGCGACTGACCGCCCGGTGTCCACGGGCTCACCCACCCCGGCGGCTGTCCGGAGCCCCCTCGTCCGCGGAGCCGCCGGGAGCCGGAGCCCATGACCACCCTCGCCCCCTCGTCACTCGTCACTCGCCCCCCTCTTCCCCGCTGCGAGCAGAGGACTCACCGCGATGACTCCCAGGCGCTCCGCCGGCTCCCCCTCTCCCTCGTGCATCCCTTCGGCCAGGCTTTTGGCCTGGACACTCGTGCTGGGGGCTTTGCTGGTGGCCGGGGCGGTGCACGACGAGCAGCCGCCCCAGCCGTCAGCGGGTCAGGCGTTCTCACCCCGGCCCGGGGCCACAGTCCCCCGCACCGCCGCTTCGACGGCCCCCGCCGTCGCCCCGGCGGGCCCCGCCGTCGCCCCGCTCCCGCCCTCGGAACCGCTCTGGCTCCGGATCCCCGCCATCAACGTGAACACCCCTGTCACCAAGCTGCACCTGGACGCATCGGGAGCGCTCGAACCTCCGCCCGCCGACCGTCCCCACCGCGCCGGCTGGTACAGCGAGGGCACGGCACCGGGATCCTCCGGGACAGCCGTCACCGCGGGCCACGTGGACCTGCCCACCGGCGCCCCGGGCGTGTTCTACCTGCTCGGCGCCCTGGCCAAGGGCGACACCATCGAGATCACCCGGGCAGACCAGCGCACAGCCGTGTTCACCGTCGACGCCCTCGAGGTCTACGACAAGAAGCGCTTCCCGAGCGAGAAGGTGTACGGCAGCTCCGCGCGGGCCGAACTGCGGGTCATCACCTGCGGTGGCGGCTACTCCGAGCACACCGGCTACCAGGGCAACCTCGTGGTCTACGCGACCCTCACCGCGGTGCGGTGAGGTCGGCGCTCGCCGCCTGAACGCGTCGTCTGAACGCCGTCCGAACGACCTGCCGCTGCTCGCCACGGTCAGCGCACTGCGAACGGCGCCGTGAGCGGCACCGGCCCGACCGCCGCCGGGGCGATGATTTCGTAGCCCAGCGCGCCTCCGGCCGGCCCTGGCCCTCCTTCGTCGCGGCGCCTGCCTCCCGGAGCGCTCGCAGACTGTCCATGCGTCTGCCGGACGTCGGGCGCAGGCGCCCGGCCTCCGCGCTCGGCTCGTCGGGCCGTCCCGCTTCGGCGTGCCCGGGTGCGGTGAGCTTCGCGCCGGCGGGAATGGACGCGGCCCTCGGGCGGTTTGCCAGGATGGCCGGACCACGCTGACGCACGTCCGTCCAGGTCACGGAGGGGGCCTGTGTCGAGTTCGCGCTGGACCGCCCGCAGAAGCGCGGTGAGTGTGAAAGCGACCGCTCGGCGGCCCGCCGCGGACTTCGACCAAAGCCTTGTCCACACAGGAGGATGTTTCATGACTGACCGGCCCTTGACGCTCATGGCCGTGCACGCCCACCCCGACGACGAGGCCACCGGGACCGGGGGTGTACTGGCGCGATACGCGGCGGAGGGTATGCGAACGGTCCTCGTGACGTGTACCGACGGCGGTTGCGGTGACGGACCGGGGGGTGTCAAACCGGGCGACCCCGGGCACGATCCGGCGGCCGTCGCCTTGATGCGGCGCAGGGAACTCGAGGCGAGCTGCGAAGTCCTGAAGATCAGTCACCTGGAGACCCTGGACTACGCCGATTCCGGGATGATGGGCTGGCCGACCAATGACGCCCCCGGCTCGTTCTGGCAGACACCCGTGGAGGAAGGCGCCGCCCGGCTCGCGGAACTCCTGCGGCGCTACCAGCCCGATGTGGTCGTCACCTACGACGAGAACGGCTTCTACGGTCACCCCGACCACATCCAGGCCAACCGCATCACGATGGCGGCGCTGGCGATGGCCGAACCGACACCGAAGGTGTACTGGACGACCGCGCCCCGTTCGATGATGCAGCGGTTCGGGGAGACCATGCGCGAGTTCGGGGTGGAAGGGCAGGAGGAGCCGGATCCCGCGGAGACCGCGGCGATGGCCGAGATCGGGCTCCCCGACGAGGAGATCACCACCTGGGTGGACACCTCCGCGTTCGGCGGCCAGAAGTTCGATGCGCTGGCCGCACACGCCAGCCAGGGCGAGAACATCTTCTTCCTCAGGATGGGCAAGGAGAGGTTCACCGAGTTGATGGGCGTCGAGACCTTCGTGCGTGTCCAGGACACCACCGGCGCGGCGACTCCCGAGAGTGACCTCTTCGCCGGACTGCGCTGATCCACCCGCCCACCGGCCGGCAGCCGTCCGCCGGCCGGAAGAGGTCGGCGACCACACAGGCCCGGTCGACCCTGTCGACGGGGGTCGTGCAACCCGGGTTCGCCGGCTTGTCGTCGGGCCTCCCGGGGGTTCTCGCGGTACAGGTGGCGACCATGGGGCTGCTCACTCGGCCAGGTGGAGAACGGCCTGTACGGCGGGGACATGCCCGGGGGGGGTGGGCAGGGGGAGCAGGCGGCCCGGTCTCCGCCGGTCAGGGCTCGGGGCGGGCGTCGACGAGTTCGGGCTCCAGCCCCTCGGTCACCTCGGTGCGGCCCCGGCCGGCGTCGGCGCGCCAGGCCTCGAAGGCCCAGGCGGTGAGGGCGACGACGGCCAGACCCAGCAGCCAGCCGCCCACGACGTCGCTGAACCAGTGCACGCCGAGCGCGACGCGGGTGAAGCCGACGCCCAGCACGGACGCCACCGCGACGCACCAGCACAAAGGCCTCCAGGCCCGCGGCACCAGGGGCAACAGGACCAGCAGCAGGACGGCGAACGACGTGGTGGCCGTCATCGCGTGGCCCGACGGGAAGGAGAATCCCGGCGCGTGTGCCACCGGATCCTCGAGGGACGGCCGGGCTCGCTCGACGACCGTCTTGACGAGGAGTCCGATCAGTCCGCCTGCCACTGCCGTCACGGCGGACCAGGCGGCCAGCCGCCAGGCCCTGCGGTACAGCAGCCAGACGGTCAGCAGCGCGACAACCGTCCGCAGCACTGCGGGGTCCCACACCCGGTCGGAGAGGAAGCGCAGGGTGCTGGTCCACGCCGGATGCGTCACAGCCGTGTGGTGCAGTCGCTCGGCGGCGCCCATGTCCACCCGGCGCAACGGGCCCCAGCGGCCCTCGACGAGGACCAGCAGCAGCGCGAAGGGCACCGCGGCGACGGCGGCGACGAGGGCCGCCCCGAGGAGTCGGACGCCGAATCTGCGGTCGGCCGCCCGGCGACGACGGTCTCGAAGGTGCAGGACCGCGGCTCGCACAGCCATTCAGACTCCAGGATCGGGTTCGACGGGATCGGACCGCAGGGCCCGCGCGGCCTCCAGCTGCGCGGCGAACGCCAGCCCGAGAAAGAGGGCGATGGAGGTCAGATAGGCCCACAACAGCAGGGACATGAAGGCGCTGAGCGGGCCGTAGACCGTGTCGAAGGAGCCGCTGATCCCGAGGTACAGGCTCAGCAGCCAGGTGAGCGTCGTCCACAGCACCAGGTACACGGCCGCGCCGAACGCCAGCCAGGTGTACCCGGGCTGTCTGCGGCGGGGTGCCCGGCGGAAGATCACGCTGGCCGAGATCAGCGCGAGCAGCAGTCCGAAGGGCCAGCGCAGTATCTGCCAGGCGGTCAGGGCGCCTCCGTCGAGCCGGTAGACGGTCACCGCCGCGGAGGCGAGGTCGCCGCCGGCCACCATGACGACGAACCCGAGTCCGAGGGGCAGTCCGGCGGAGACGGACATCACCAGACCGCGCAGGTACTTCTGCCGGAAGGGCCGGTCGCGCTCGTTGCCGTAGATACGGTTGGCTCCGCGCTCGATCTGGCACATCGCCGTGGTGGTGTTGACCAGCGAGAAGACCAGACCGAACCACAGCGCGATCTGCGCACCGTCGCCCGCCGTGCGACGGCTGCGGCTCAGCGCGTCGTCGACCACCTCGACGCTGGGTCCCTCGGCGATCCGGTGGATCGTCAGCTCGGCGATCCGGCCGATGTTCTCGGTGTGCAGCGTCGTGGAGAGCCCGACGAACGCGATGGCCAGCGGGATCACCGACAGAACGGTCTGCAGGGCGAGCGCGCGGGAATGGGTGAAGCCGTCGGCGTACCGGAAACGCACGAAGGAGTCACGCAGCAGGGCCCAGCGGCCGTAACGGCGCAACGCGGCCAGTGCCTCGTCGGCGGACAGTTCGTCGCCCCGCATGTCGCGGGTCTCGGGAACCTTGGTCGCGGTACCCACGTCACTCACCTCCCGCGGGCAGCAGCACGGTCAGCGCCCCCGGCCTGACCTCGGCGGTGAGCCGTCGGCCTCGCGTCACGGGATCACCGTCGAGCTCTCGGGACTGCACGGAGTCGAACGCCAGCTCGGCCCGTCGGAAGGTGAAGAATTCCACCGGGACGCCGTTGCGGTCGCCGTCCTCCGTCGAAGGGGTGTCGGCGGCCGACGGCCGGACCCCCTTCGCGCCGCCGCGCACCAGCGTGGCCAGCGCGCGCGTCCAGCCGCCGATGCCGCGCGGGTCGAGGAGCAGCAGGTCGAGCAGGCCGTCGTCGGGGCGGGCGGCGGGCAGGAGTGTCGTCCCGCCCTGCACGGTGCCGACGTTGCCGATGAGCACCATGCGGGCCGTGCGGCGCAGGGCGGGGGCGTCGTCGAGCCGGACGGTCAGGCGCATCCGCGGTGTGCGCAGTGTGCCGATACCGGCCAGTACGTAGGCGGGCCAGCCCAGGACGGACTTGGCACGATCGTTGGTGTGCTCCATGATCGCCGCGTCCAGACCCGCTCCGGACATGGCGGCGAAGTGGGTGGCGGGGAGGGCGTCGCCCTCGATGCGGCCGAGGTCGAGGCGGTGCGGCGTGCCGCGCAGTGCGGCATCGAGCGCGTCGGTGGGAGACAGGGGCAGTCCGAGGTTGCGGGCCAGCAGATTGCCGGTGCCGCAGGGCACGACGGCCAGCGGTACCCCGCTGCCGGCCAGTGCGTCCGCCGCCGCGCGCAGGGTGCCGTCGCCGCCGCAGACCACGACCAGTCCCGCGCCGTCCCGGAGTGCGCCCGCCGTCTGACCGGTGCCCGGGTCCTCGGCCGTGGTCTCGATGAACACCGGTGCGCGGTAGCCGTGTCTGTCCAGGATGCCGCGCAGCGCCTCGCGATCGGCTGCACCGGTCACCGTGGGGTTGATGATCACCGCGGCGCGGCCTTCGCCCGATGCACCCGTGCGCGTTGCCGTGCCCGTGCGCGTACTCGCCGAGGACGGCGCCGGGCTCACGTCGGCCGCGGCGGTCACGGTGGCGTCGGTGAGCAGGGCGCGGCCGACGATCAGCAGGGACAGGCTGCCGTTGACCAGCCCGCCCATGACGTCGGTGGGGTGGTGCATGCCCCGGTAGAGGCGGGCGAGGGCGACGACCGCCGGGACGACCAGCAGCAGACCGCCGACGATCCGCCGCCACGGCCCGCGGAGCCGGGACAGCGCGAGTACCGCGAGTCCGCCGTAGACCGCGGTGGCCGCGCCGGTGTGGCCCGAGGTGTAGCTGGAGGTGGGCGGAGAGGCGTCGAGGCGGTGCACTTCGGGACGATGGCGGTCCACCGCCTCGGTGATGACCAGGAAGACCAGCGACTGAAGGGACACGGCGACGGCGAGGAAGGCCGCCTGACGCCACATCGGCAGCCGGGGTATCAGGATCAGACCCGCGCAGGCCAGGACGGTGACGGCGATCACCGTGAGGGTGTTGCCGGCCTCCGATCCGAAGAACGACAGGGTGGTGAGGGTTCCGGTCCGGGCGTTTTCCAAGCCCTCGTCGACGTCGTCCTCGACCGTCATCGGCCACAGTCCGCGAGCCGGGCCGGTGATCAGCAGTCCGCATCCCACCATGACCGCGCCCTGGCAGATCGTCAGTGCCCCTATGCGCGCGGCGGCCCGGCCGGTTCCTCGAGGCAGCGCGAACGAGCGGCCGACCCGGTCGGTCCCTGGTCTGCGGCCAGGAAACTCGGCCGGTCTTTCCGGTGCGGCGGTCGGCATCAGGTCTCCCACGGGTAGGCACGGCACGGCGTGTCGACCCGAGGCGTGCAGGCCGACGCACCGCCGTGTGCCCCCGAAAGCGCCGCGCAGACCTGACCCCGGCGAACAACTCGGCCTACGTGAACGCCTGCTCCCTGCGTGCCGCCGCAGGCCGGTCGTCCGTCTGACCGAGGGACACCTACCCCCCATAGATCCGATGTATCCGCTCCCCTGCACTGTCGGGTTCTTGTCTGTCGTGGGCAACACCCCGGGAAAGCACACTATCTTCGCCCTCCTTTCGTCGCGACTCTTACCCACACCTAGACGCGACCACCGCCATGCCTCTATAAATCCATCCGATGTCTCTCGTTCCGGGGCGGCGGAAAGACCGCGCCCCGGTCGGCAGTCCGCTCCCCCACGCCCTCCCCCCGACACACGGAGCCGCACCCCATGTCCTCGTCCTCAGCCCGCCTCAGCAGACGCTCTCTGATGAAGGCCGCCGCCCTCGCCGGAGGTCTCGCGGCCTTCGGTCTGCCGCAGGGCCTGTGGCCCACCGCGGCCCAGGCGTACACCGTCCCCTCGAAGATGGACTGGTGGTATCAGGCCAGGTTCGGCATGTTCATCCACTTCGGGTCCTACTCCCACCTCGGCCAGGGCGAGTGGGCGTTCGACAGCCAGCAGTGGAGCAAGGCGAACTACCAGACCCAGGTCACCCAGAACTTCGACCCGACCCGGTTCGACGCCACCGCCATCGCCGAGCTGGCCGAGAACGCCGGCATGAAATACCTCGTGATCACCGCCAAGCACCACGAGGGCTTCGCGATGTGGGACTCCGACGTGGCCGGCTTCACCGACACCACGGGCACCAAGCGGTACAACCTGCACGACTACCACGGCGTCCAGACCGACCCGCTCATGGAACTCAAGGCGGCGTGCGAAAGCCGTGGCATCAAGTTCTGCCTGTACTACTCGATACTCGACTGGAACCACCCTTCGCAGACCGACCGTCACGAGGGCGGTCTCACCACGATGTCCTCGCAGGCCGCCCGCACCGCCTACATCGCCGACCTGAAGGCGCAGCTTCAGGAACTCCTGGACCGCTACGACCCGGCTCTGCTGTGGTTCGACGGCGACTGGTTCGACGAGCCGTCCAGCCCCACCCTCGAAGACTGGTGGGTGACGTCGGACGGCGTCGACCTCTACAACTGGCTGATCGCCCGCAAGCCCGGCCTCATCGTCAACGAACGGGTCAAGCGGGACCGCGGTCTCGGCGACTACGCGGTCGCGGAGTTCGGGATACCCGGCGCTCCGATGAGCCGACCGTGGGAGCGGTGCGCCACCATGAACGGCGCCTGGGGCTACAACGCGTCGCGTGAGAACTCGTACCGATCCGTCACGGACATCGTGCAGGAGCTCGTCACGGTCGTCTCCCGGGACGGCAATCTCCTGCTGAACATCGGCCCCAAGGGCGACGGCTCGGTCACCACGGGGACCCAGACCGTCCTGAACGGCCTGGCCTCGTGGATGTCGACGTACGGCGACAGCATTCACGGCACCAGCGGCAGCCCGTCGGTCACCGAGCCCGCATGGGGCAGGCTCACCAAGAAGAGCGGCAAGCTGTTCGCCCATGTCTTCACCTGGCCCACGGACGGCAAGCTCCGGATCCCCGCGATCGACAACACGATCAACCGCGTCTACCTGATGAACGATCCGTCGGTCTCGCTGCCGTACACCGCCACCGACCAGATCAGCGTCACCGTGCCGGCCGCCGCGCCGGACGCGAGGGTCTCCGTGGTGTGCGTCGAGGTCCAGGGCATGCCCGTGAGCCCCTCCGCACCGGCGGTGTTCCAGCACGTCGACTACCAGGGCACTCGCGCCGACCTGCCGCTGGGCAGCTACACCTCCTCCCAGCTCTCCGCCGCCGGTCTGGGGCCCGCCATGGCGTCCTCCCTCCGGGTGCCCGCCGGGTTCCGGGTGACGGGCTACTCCGGTGACAACTTCACCGGCACCGCCTGGACGTTCACCTCGGACACCCCCGACCTCCGGGTGACCGGCAACAACGACGCCATCGCCTCCGTGAAGGTGACGTTCGCCCCCGCCACGTACTTCCGCCTGACCAACGTCACGAACAACCTGGTCCTGGACAGCGGCGGCAACGTCGCCGCCGGCTCCAACCTGAAACAGTGGGAGGCGGTGAACTCCACCAATCTCCAGTGGCAGGCCGTCGAACTCGGCAACGGCTACTACAGGCTCGTCAACCGCACCAACGGCATGGTCGCCGACGGCTGGGGCTCCACCGCCGACGGCGACCCCGCGCGGCAGAAGGCCTGGGACGGCGGCGACGCCCAGCAGTGGCAGATCACCCACCGCGGCCAGGGCCGGTACTCGATCGCCAACCGCCGTACAGGACTGGTCCTCGACGGCGGCGGGCACGTCACCTCGGGGGCCGTGACCAAACAGTGGACGTGGCAGCAGAGCACCAACCTGCTGTGGACGATCAAACCGGTCGGCTGACCGGCGCCCCGTCGTCGGCACGCCCCCGGTCCTGACGGGCGGGCCCTGAAATCCGCAGGTCGGCTCGGGGGATGCGGGCGTTCCCCCGAGCCCAGCCGCGCAGCCGGCGGTCCGCCGGCTGCGCGGCCGTGAGGTCCCGGTAACCCGCGTGTCCCTGGCCTGATATGTGCGGTGCCGGGCCGTCCCGCCGCTCGAACAAAACCCACCAGTAACCCACCTGAGCGGCCTGCCGAGCCGTTGTGCGCATCGACCGCGCGGCGGCCGACGGGTCCGCGTCGAAGCTGCTCTTCGAAGGGGGGAGCAGACCGCGACAAAAGGCCACGTAGGGCCTGGACGGGCACGTCGAGTAGGCGGGGAATGGCCGCCATTCCGGTCCCCGCGAGGGCCGGAAGCCACCTACGGCCGATCGCCGATCGCGAGGCCTCCCTCCCCTCTTCGCCCGACGACAGCAGTCAAAAGGAAACATAATTCAACGCACGCTTCTTGACAGGGCTTCAGACACCCGTTGTCATTGAGCCGCCAGACGGCAGACACACACCTCCTCCCGTCAGCCGGTCTCGGACCCGATGCAGCCCTACCGGGCTTCAGCCGTACCAGGCCCTTACCCGCCCAGGTCGCCCGCGCCCGGCTCCCCCTCCCCGCTTCGGTCACGCACGCCGCACCGCCGCGCCGCGTCCGAACGGACACGAGTCCGGGACCTCGAAGATGAGGTGAAAGAAGCATGTCCCGAGGAACGTCTTCCGGCCGTGGCCGTGGCCGCAGAGCAGGGCGCGCCGCCGTCGCCCTCCTGCTGAGCCTGCTGGCAGCCGCCGCCGCACTCCTCATGCCCGCCTCGGCCGCCCAGGCCGCGAGCACCGTGACGTTCACGACCGGTGCGTCACGGACCGACACCAGCGGCAACGCCCTGCAGCTGCACGGCATGGGCATCATCAAGGTCGGTGACACCTGGTACGGCTTCGGTGAGAACAAGTCGGGCGAGACCTCGTCCAACACGGCCTTCCAGGCCATCGCCTGCTACAGCTCGACCGACCTGGCCAACTGGACGTACCGGGGCGACGCGTTGTCCCTGCAGGCCAGTGGTGACCTCGGCCCCTCCCGGGTGGTCGAGCGGCCGAAGGTGATCTACAACGCCACCACCCAGAAGTACGTGATGTACGTGCACATCGACAGCCCCGACTACTCCGAGGCCAAGGTCGGCGTCGCCACCAGCAGCACGCCGTGCGGTCCCTACGACTACCGGGGCAGCTCCCGCCCGCTCGGCCAACTGAGCCGTGACATAGGCCTGTTCCAGGACACCGACGGCACCGCCTACCTGATGTCGGAGGACCGCAACAACGGCCTCCGCATCGACCTGCTCTCCAGCGACTACCTCACCCCGGTCAGCACGGTCGCCATCCTGGGCAGCGGTGGCGGCGCCAACAGTTTCGAGTCGCCCGCGATGGTCAAGGCCAACGGTGTCTACTACCTGCTGGCCTCGCACCTGACGGGCTGGAGCCTGAACGACAACGTCTACTCGACCGCCACCTCCGTCAGCGGCACATGGTCGGCGATGAGGAACTTCGCCGCCCCGGGCACCAAGACGTACGGCAGCCAGACCGCCAACATCATCACGGTGGCCGGCGCCTCCGGCACGACGTACATCTACGCCGGTGACCGCTGGAACCCCTCCGACCTCGGCGCGTCCCAGCTCATCTGGCTGCCGCTGACCATCAGCGGTACGACGGTGAACCTCGGCCAGTACCCGACCTGGTCGCTGGATGTCCAGGCAGGCACCTGGACGCCCAACAGCGGCGTACCGACAGCGGCGGCCCACACCCTGACGAACTCCGCCGACTCCCTGCTGCTCGACGTCGCCGGCGGGTCCGCCGCCTCCAACGCCAACATCGTCCAGGCGACCGGTACCGGCGGGGCGAGCCAGCGATGGACGCTCACCAAGGTCTCCTCGAACATCTACACGCTCAAGAACGTCAACAGCGGGCTGTGCCTGGACGTCCCCAGCAAGTCGACCGCCGAGAACCGCCAGCTCATCCAGTGGGCCTGCAACGGCGGCACCAACCAGCAGTTCTTCTTCGACCTGGTCGGCAGTTACACCGGCAGCGTCTACATGCTGGTGGCCGTGCACAGCGGACTGAACATCGGTGTGCTGAACAACGCGACGACGACCGGAGCGGCAGTCGTCCAACTGACGGGCACGGGCGCGACGAGCCAGAAGTGGACCGTCGGCTGACACCCTTGCGGCGAGGGCGACGAGGCGGGAGGCCACCGCACGCGGTGTGATCTACGCCACAAATACGGTCTCGCGCGCGTACATCCGCCGATCGCGAGCATGCGCGTCCTACAGCTCGGAACAAGGCCCTCCCCCCGGCCACCGAGCTCCGTCGTCCCCACGCCCACCCCCCCAGGGCAGTGGGGACGACGCATGCCCGCCGGAGGTGTGTTCCGAAAGCGTTGTCCGCCCTGCGGGCAGACGAGGCCGCTTTCGGAACACGCCCCGGAAATCAGCCGCTCTTGCGACGGAACGAGCGCTGGCTGGCAGCCGGACCGTGCGTGCCGTGCACCTTCGACGTGTCACTGTTCGCGGCTACGTCGGCGGCGTCCGCCTGCAACCCTCGCTTGCGCGCCAGGGCTTCTCGAAACTTGCGCTTCAAGTCGTCCTGGCCGTCGTCGTCGGGCGCGGGGGCGCCCTCCTCGCCGTCGACGGGCTCCGCGCTTTCGGACGGTGAAGACTCTCCAGCCATGGTGACCTCCTGGGACCGGGCAGTGGAAAGCACAGCTTGTCATGCCGGGCGCCGCTCGCGGCTCCGCGTCCTGCAACGTCGACGACGAGGCGCGCGGCTGCCGGGCCGGCCCGTAGGCCACGGCGTCCCCTCCCCCCGCTCACCGTCCCGTCGCGCCGCGCTTCCCACGGCGACGGACCACGTCCTCGCGCACCGTGCGCCAGCGGGCGCGCGCCTGTTCCCGCACGTCCTCCCACTGGCGGCGGACCTCGTGCTCGGAGGGGCGCAGCCCCTGGCGGATACGCGCGAGCTCCTCGCTCACCTCACGTCCGAGCACCGCCGAGGCGACGATGACGAGCATGGCGGCGAACAGCGCCGAGAGCATGGCGAAGACGGCGCCGACCACGCCGTAGCGGTCGGCGTAGGAGTTGAACAGCCGCGGCAGGTAGAGGGTCGCGCCCCAGGAGTACACGCCGACCAGCACCGCGCCGGTGATCCCGAACGGGATCAGCTCGACGCCCGGGATCCGTTTCGCCGACAGGATCCAGCCGCTCCACACCAGGAACACCGCGCTCACCGCCGCCCCGCACACCGTCGCCGGCAGCCCTCCCGCCCATCCGCCGAGCACCGCGGAGATCCATCCGCCGACCAGGGCGTAGCCGCCGAGAGAGAAGATCCAATACAGCCCGTTGCGTGAGTTGCGCACGCTCAACGGCGAGAGCCCCCAGGTCTGTTCGACCAGCCGTTGCGCAGCACGCGCGAAACTCAGCACCGAGATCGTCAGGAACAGCACACCGAGCACGCCGGTGCCGGCGTCCGCTTTCTGCGCCGGCGAGAACAGATACGTCACGGCCTCCGCGCCGGCCCCGGCCAGGTCGTACCGCTGGATGATCCACTGTGCCGCGTCGACCTGGACCATGTCGCCCAGCACGGCCCCGGCCAGGAGCGTGAGCGGGACCAGCGCGGTGAACGCGCTCGAAGCCAGCGCCATCGAACGGTCGAACCCGATGACTGCCTGGAACCGGCCGACGACGCGCAGGGCGAAAGCGGGCCGGAGACAGAAGGTCAACGTCCTCAACAGACGCTCACGACGGAGCACTGCCCTTGCGCCCTCCTTGCCCGACGGCCCCCTCACACGGCGTGAGCGTAACCGCCGGTGTCCCCTCGCCCGGGAACGCCGCACAGACCACTCCCCCGACCAGCCCCGCGACAGCGCAGCACACCCGAGCCGGCGCCCCCCTCGCCGCGCGCCACCCCACGCGGTGTCGGTGCCGTGCGGATGCGCCTACGCCTGGCGGTGACCGGCGGAAGCAGCGGAGGCGGCGGGAGACCTGACGTGAGAGCACATTCCTGCCGCGCCCGCCCTGGGGATGCGCAGCCGGTGCATCAGGTCGCGCGTGAGCCGGGTGTCGAGCGTGGTGCGCCACGTCAGTTCGGGATACCGGGCGCGCAGATGCGACACCGCCCTCGTACCCAGCCCGCAGGCACGGAACGGTTCGTCGAGGACGACCTCGGTGATCACGCCGTCCGCGCACTCGCCGCACACCCGGTACGTCACCTGCCCGACCACCTTGCGGACGTGCACCAGCAGCAGGCACTCCTCGTCCGGACCCTGAGGAGACGCCGCGGGCATCAGCCGAACGGCGCGATAGGCCAGAAACCTGCGGCGCCACCGGCCCTCTCGCCTGCCGGGGCGCCGATGCCTGCCCCCGCCGCGCTGCGGCGAGGACTGCGCCCCGGGTCCACGACCGGCGTACGCGCCGCTCCCCACATACGTGTCATCTCCGTGCATGCCGACGCGAGTGCCCCGCACCACCGTTCTCATGACACCGACTGCGGCAACAGTCACCCTGCGCGGGTCGGGAAGTGCCTCGCCGGATGCGACCGCGGGGTGCGGGGCGCGCGGTGCGGGGCCTGCGGTGCGGGGCGTGCGGTGCGGGGCTGCGTGAAGGTGCGTGCCGTGGAGGCTACTTCAGGCCGATCCGCGCGCAGTCCGCCTTGTACTCGGCGGTGCAGATCTCCTTGACGGTGTATACGCCGTCTCGGACGACCGTGTCCTCGATGTTGTCCTTCGTGACGGCGACCACCGGCACCAGGCTCGCCGGAATCCCCTCCTGGGTGGGGCTGTCGACCTTGTCGCGGGTCAGCGCGTCGAACTCGAGTGAACGCCCCTGCACTTTGGCCACCGCCATCTTCGCGGCTTGTTCCGCCTCCAGCAGGAACGGCTTGTACACGGTCATGTACTGCTCGCCCGAGATGATCCGTTGCACGGCGGCCAGGTCCGCGTCCTGCCCGGTCACCGGCGGGAGGTTGGTGGCGCCCGCTTCCTTCATCGCGTCGATGACGGCCCCCGCCATGCCGTCGTTCGCCGAGTAGACGGCGGCGATGCCGTTCAGTCCGACCGCTCGTATCGCCTTCTTCATGTTGGCCTTCGCCACGCTGGGCAGCCATCGCGAGGTGGAGTAGGTCTCGGCGATGACGACGTTGCCCTTGAGCTCGTTGAGCGCGCCCTCCTTGAACAGGGCGGTGTTGGGGTCCTCCGGCGAGCCGTTCATCATGATGATCTTGCTGGTGGCCGCCTTGTCGCCGAGCGCCTCCCGGAGCGAGCGGCCCTGCACCTCGCCGACGAGTTCGTTGTCGTGCGAGACGTAGGCGTCGATCGGTCCCTGGGCGAGCCGGTCGTAGGCGATGACGGGGATGCCGGCCTCCTTGGCCTTCTCGACGCCGCTCTTGATGCCCCGGGCGTCCACCGCGTCCACGAGGATCACGTCCACCTTGGCGGCGATCATGCCCTTGAGCTGCTTCAGCTGCACGGCCGGGTCCGCCCCGGCGTTGGCGTACTTCACTGTGCCCTTGCCGCCGGTGAGGTGGGCGACGTCCTTCTTGATGAGCGGGTAGTCGAACTTCTCGAAGCGGCTGGTCTCGGTGTCGGGCAGGAGAAGGCCGACCGTGATGTCGTCGTTCCTGGACGGGGCCTTCGCGTCGTCGCCCACGGAGTCGACGAGGCCGCAGGCGGCCAGCGAGAGGGGAGAGACACAGGCGACGACGGCTATGGCGAGACGACGTGCGGGAGCGGAGGTGCGGGTGGTGCGGGTGGTCACGGCGTGCGCCTTCCGGGGCGATGGGGGGCGGGGAACCGTCCCCGTGCGGGCACCGCGCCGGCCAGGCCCGGAGGGGCGCACCGGCGGTGTGGGGCGGCCGGCGCATTCCGGAACTGTGGCGACGGTGCGGGCACTCTAGCGGCCCGGGAGCACGGCAGGGTGGCGTTGCGGGCCTGCCGGACGGCCATGAACGCGACCTTCACCAACCGGTCACGGAACCCGAACACCGTCGCCGACATCACCACACGAGCGGACGTAGTGGTGGCGGATGTCACGATGTCCGCCCCAGCCGCCGTGTCCGGCGCGCCGCCGCCCACTGACGGCCGGTGCCCTCGAGGTCGCAGGGCCGCCCCGGCCGGGGCGGGGGACGCCGCAGTCCTGGTTCAGGCCCCGCTCCCGGCGGCGGCGTCGGACGGCGGGCGGGGGCCGCCAGGGCGTGGTAGAAGACACCGCCTCGACACTCCAGGTAGCAGATGACGTTGAGCGGCCATGCGGTCCGGGCGAAGAGATGACGGCCCCTGGTGGCCGGCCGTTCGCTGAGCACGTGCCCCCCGCTCGGACGGCGGTCCCAGGCGGTGCCGGTCCGGATGCATGTGAATGGAGCCGAACAGGTCCAGACCCAGGCAGTCGGCCTCCCGGGACACCCGCAGGACGTCTCGGGAGGCCATCCACCGCGCACTGCGGCGTCGACGAGGAGCGCGCGCCGGGCCGGCTGGCCCGTGACGGTCATGCGGCCCCGTGGCCGAGGTGACTCCGCCGTGCGAGTCCGGCCGACACGCCCGCGCAGGCGTGTCGGCGGGCGACTGCGGATCGACGCCCCGTGCGAGACCGGCGCCACGGCGCAGGCGCTGGAGATCCACTGGGCTGTTTGCAGCAACAGGAATCGGCGTCGGT
Organism: Streptomyces achromogenes; assembly: GCF_030816715.1. NCBI lineage: Bacteria > Bacillati > Actinomycetota > Actinomycetes > Kitasatosporales > Streptomycetaceae > Streptomyces > Streptomyces achromogenes. The sequence goes on from NZ_JAUSYH010000001.1 coordinate 345,961, forward strand.
GTCCGCGGCCGGTGAGGCTGGAGCTGCCATGCGTCGCCCACCGTCAGGAGTCTCGATGTCACCACGCCCCGCTCGGCCTCCCCGTACCTTCCGGCGACCGCGGCGAAGGACCGTGGTCGTCGTCGCGGCCACCGCGTTGGCGGTACTGGCGCCGGTCACCGCGGGCACCGCCGCCGGCACTGCCGGGCCGGCGAACGACCGCACACTGCAGCGTCAGATCGAGCAGTTCGTGCGTGCGCCGGGCGGTCCCCCGGCCATCATCGCGGTGCTGCGCGACGGCAAGCAGACCCGCGTGTTCCGGGCCGGCGCCGCCGACCTCGCAACCGGCCGCCCGCCGCACGTCGACGACCACATGCGGATCGCGAGCACGGCCAAAGCCTTCAGCGGAGCGGTGGCGCTGTCCCTCGTCGACCGTGGCGCACTGCGTCTGGACGACACCTTGCGCAAGCGCCTGCCGCGGCTCCCGGACACATGGGGCCAGGTGACGCTGCGGCAGCTGCTGCAACACACCAGCGGACTGCCGGACTACTCACAGTCCCCCGCGTTCATGGCGGAGCTCGCAGCCGACCCGCGCCACCACTTCGACTCCCGGCACCTGCTCGACTACGTGGCCGACGAGCCGTTGCTGTTCGCCCCCGGCAGCCGGTACGCGTACTCCAACTCCGACAACATCGCCGTCGCCCTGATGGCGGAGGCGGTCACCGGCACCCCGTACGAGCAGCTCCTGCGGCGACTGGTCTACCGGCCGCTGGGACTGCGCGACACCAGTCTCCCGCAGGGCTACCGCATGCCCGAGCCCTACCTGCACGGGTACGACGTGAGCGACCCCACGGCTGCGGAGGACGTCAGCGAACTGGTCAGCGCGTCCGGTGCGTGGGCGTCCGGAGGCATCGTCTCCACTCCGCTCGACATGACCCGTTTCATCCGCGGCTACGCCTCGGGCGCGCTCTACGGCAAACGCGTGGTGCGAGAGCAGCGGCGCTGGATCGCGGGCGCGTCCGTGCCCGCCGGACCGGGACGCAACGCCGCGGGTCTGGCCATTTTCCGTTACACCACACGGTGCGGTGTCGTGCTGGGCCACACCGGCAACTTCCCGGGCTACACGCAACTGGTGGCCGCCACTCCCGACGGCCGGCGCTCACTGACGTTCTCGCTCACGAGCCAGATCAACGGGGTCGGCGATCCCGCGCGGCTCGAGCGGCTGCGCGCCATCCAGGAGAACTTCGTCTGCGCGCTGCTGCGCGACGGACGCTGAGCGCGCTCGGCTCTCGTCCGAGGAGGCGGCCACGGGACCCGGCCGACGGCGTGGGCACGTGGTCGCGGCCGGGCCCGTCCGGCGCACTTACCTGACAGGTCATCGACCTCGGCACGCCGTGGTGTCAGGCTCGTCCGCACAAAGGACCCGACGAGCCCGGAGGACGCCATGTCCGCCTACGCGATCGCACACCTGCAAGAGGCCGCTCCCCATCGGGAGATCGCCGAGTACATCGAACGCATCACGGACACCTTCGCCCCGTACGGGGGCCGCTTCCTGGTGCACGGCGCACAGCACGAGGTGAAGGAGGGCAGCTGGCCCGGACACGTCGTGGTGATCGGGTTCCCCTCGCTCGCCCGGGCACGGGCGTGGTGGGGTTCCGCCGCGTATCAGGAGATCGCTCCGCTGCGTTCGCGGCACATCGAGGGCGACATCATCCTGGTCCCGGGCGTCGCCGAGGGATACGACGCGACCACCACCGCCCGGGCCATCCGGGAGACGCTGCCCCCTCGATAGCCCACGCGCGACAGCGCTTCTCCCCAAGGCTTGACGATGCAAGGGGGTGCACCTACGGTCCTCTCTACACCGCTACACGATCGGTCGACCTTCCGAAACTTTCGACGGAGGAGCGCTGCCACTCCGTCGGGCTCCGGGCTCCACCCGAGGGTTCGACCGACGTCACACGCGCTCCACTCCGGCCGCCACTCCCGATCAACGCACGGATGGCGACGTTCTCGGCACCGTGCCACCGAAGCGTGCCGAGGCGGCGCAGCGTCACCGACGGGGACGAGAAGGCGCCCATCAGGGCCGAGTCCAGGAGGAACCATGGCGTCACACGACCGCGCTTCCGACAGCACCGGACCGGGATTACCCAGCCGCCGCGCCGTTCTGGCGACGATGAGCGCCCTGCCCGTCCTCGTGTCCGCGACCCCGGCCTCCGGAGCGTCCCGCACACCGTCCGCGGCAGCGGCAGCGGTGACCGTCGACCCGTCGGCGACGCGGCAGACGATCCGTGGGTTCGGCGGCATGAACCACCCGCTCTGGATCGGCGACCTGACAGCCGCCCAGAGGGACATGGCGTTCGGCAACGGCGAAGGTCAGCTCGGCTTCTCCGTGCTGCGCATCCCGGTCTCCGAGGACCGCGCGAACTGGAGCCGCGAAGTCGCAACGGCCAGGCGAGCCACCGAACTCGGGGCGACCGTGTTCGCCTCGCCGTGGAATCCGCCCGCCTCCATGGTGGAGACCTTCGTCCGCGGCCAGCAGACCAACGCGAAACGGCTCCGCTACTCCATGTACGGCGCGTATGCACAGCACCTCAACGACTTCGTCGCCTTCATGAAGGGCAACGGAGTCAACCTGTACGCCATCTCCGTGCAGAACGAGCCCGACTACGCCCATGACTGGACGTGGTGGACTCCGAGCGAGATGGCCAGGTTCCTGCGCGAGAACGCCGGGTCCATCAGCACCAAGGTCATCGCTCCGGAGTCCTTCCAGTACGTGAAGAGTTTCTCCGACCCCCTCCTCAACGACGCCGCGGCGCTCGCCAACCTGGACATTCTCGGGGCACACCTCTACGGCACGTCGTTCGCGAACTTCCCCTACCCCCTCTTCAAGCAGAAGGGTGGGGGCAAGGAACTCTGGATGACCGAGGTCTACTACCCCAACAGCAGCGATTCGGCCGATCTGTGGCCCCAGGCCCTCGACGTCGCGGAACACATCCACCGCGCGATGGTGGACGCCGAGTTCCAGGCCTACGTGTGGTGGTACATCCGGCGCGGCTACGGGCCCATGCGGGAGGACGGGCGGATCAGCAAACGCGGCGCCGGCATGGCGCACTTCGCCAAGTTCGTCCGCCCGGGGCACGTGCGGATCGCCGTGACCCCCAATCCCCAGCCGAACGTCTACACCTCGGCGTACAGGGGCAGCGGCTCACGGGTGGTCGTCGTCGCCGTCAACAAGGGCACCTCGCAGGTGAGTCAGCAGTTCACCCTGCGGAACAACAACTCCTCCGGCGTGTCCGCCTGGTTGACCGACGCGAGCAGGAACCTCGCGGCCCAGAGCAGGATCACCGTGGCGAACGGCGCCTTCACCGTCCAGCTCCCGGCTCAGAGCGTGACGACCCTGGTCACCGGGTAGCGCAGACCGCCGCCGGCGTGACGTCCCGTCCCCTCGTCGACGTGACCTCCCCTCAGAGGCCCCTCTCGGATCGCGGGGCGTCGGCCCGCGTCCCGCCGGGAACCGTGCGCCGACCCTGGTCGTCTTCTGCGCCGACTGGGTACGAGCCGGGGCTCTGGGGGACGCGGTGGCACGGAACATGACGAAGGCCGGTCTCGTGGTGGTGGCCATGGCGACGGCGCTCGGGACCTCGGCCTGCGGCGGCGGGCAGGCCGGCGCCACGTCCGGGAACGGCGGAGCGCCTCCCGCGCACGGCAAGGCGCCGTCCGCGGCGCCTTCCGGAGACGGGACGCGGTCGCGTTCGGCGCCGGCGTCTCCCGCCGCCGTGGAGCGGCTGTCCGCGAACGCGCGGAGCGGGGCATCCTCCCTCACCCGGCGCGTTCCGTGGAACCTGGACATTCTGGACCAGCGGTCCCGGCCGCTGAACGGGAAGCTCACCACCGCCGCCACGGGCAAGGGCGTCCACGTGTACGTGATCGACACCGGAATGGACATCGCGCACAAGGAGTTCGGCGGACGCGCCCGCCTCGGCGCCGACTTCGTGGGCCCGAAGGACTCCGGCGACTGTTTCGGCGAAGACGGGGTCGGCCACGGCACGTTCGTCGCCGGCGTGATCGGCGGGGCGAAGTACGGGGTGGCTCCCAAGGCGGACCTCGTACGGGTTCAGGGCATCGTGTGCGAGAGCGAGGGCGGCGGCAGTACCCCCGCGGCGGCCGAGGCGGCGCTGGTGAAGTCGGTCAAGTGGGTCACCGCGCACGCGCAGAAGCCCGCCGTGGTGAACATGTCGCTCAACCTCGACCACCGGTCGGCGGCCCTGGAGACCGCGGTGAAGAAGATGGTCGACGCGGGCATTCCGACGGTGGTGTCGGCCGGCAACTACCATGACGACGCCTGCAAGCACTCCCCCGCCGGCGTCCCCGGCACGATCGTCGTCGCGGCCTCCACCCCGACCGACCGCGCGTGGAACGACAGCGGATCCTACGGATCGGGCTACGGACGGTGCGTGGACCTGTACGCCCCCGGCCAGAAGGTGACCGCCGCGCTGTCCGGCGGCGGCACGGCGACGGAGGACGGCGGCGCGACGTCCTGGGCCGCACCGCATGCGACCGGCGTGATCGCCCTGTACCTCTCGGCGCACCCGCACGCCACGGCCCAGCAGGTCCACGTGTGGCTCGACCACACGGCCACCCGTGGCGTCCTGCGCGGTGTCCGCTCCGACACCCCCAACCGACTGCTCGACACGGGCGGCATCTGACCGCACGCCCGCCCGTCCACGCACCCCGCGCCCTCGCTCACGCCCGCCGGAAGCCGTCGGGACGGCGGGCGTTGTCAGTGCCGGGTGGCACCATCGGGGCATGAGCGGCGAGTCTTTCAACTGGCACGACGTCCTCGGACGTTGGCAGGAGGAGTGGGTCCCGGATGATGACGGGGACGACGGACGCGACGTCCCCATGGGCAGGCCCGGGGCGGACGAGGCGGCGATCGTCGCGGCCGAGGAGCGGCTGGGGCGGCGGCTGCCGCCCTCGTACCGGGCCTTCCTGGCCGCGAGTGACGGGTGGCGCGTGGACCAGACGGCCGGCGTCTACGTGCTCGGCGGCATCGCGGACATCGGATGGTTCCGCGATCCGCACGGCTTGACCCCGCTGTACGAGCAGGAACTGGGCGACGCCCCGCGCGAGGCGGACGTCCTGCTGGCCGGGATGTGGCAACGGGCGCTGCGGCTGGAGACGGACTCGGACATGTCCCACGCCCTGCTCGACCCCGGCGACAGCGACCAGGACGGCGAGTGGGCGCTCTACCTGTACCAGGGGTGGAGCGGTGAGCTGCCCAAGCGCTACCCGTCGTTCCGCGCGTACATGGAGGCCATGTACCGCGGCTTCCACGGCAGCCGCGCGGGCAGGGCCGACTTCGTGAACGCGACCACGCGCGCCCAGGACGCCCGCGTGGAGGAGGCCCGCGTGCTGGCCCTGCGCGGACAATGTGCAGAGGCCCTGACCCTGCTCGAGGAGGCGTCGTCCTTCGGACGGCCGCACAGCCGCGTCCTGCTGCAGCAGCTCCAGCACCTGATGGCACCGGGCAGTTCGCAGGATTACGGCTTCCTCGCCGCCGACCCGCGCTATCTTCCGGAGATCCTGCCGGTGGAGGCCATGACGCCGGCGCGCGGCGAGTGGCGGCTGGGCGGGGACGACCACTGGCTCGGGATGATGGCCGCCCGCGGAGTGGACCGGAAGACCGCCGAGACCGTGCTGAGCGCGCTGCGGGACGGTGTCCACCGCTACGCGCCGCCCGGTCCGTGGGGCCGGGCCGTCGCCGAGGCCTGGGAGGAGGCCCGCTGGGGCGCGACCGACGCGGCGTGGCGGGTGCTGCGGGACGCGCTTGCCCTGTGGGAACCGCCGGGGCCCTCCCTGATCGCCCCCGTCGGGCTGCTCGCCGATCCCTTCCTCGGCCCGCTGATCACCCCCGAGCGTGGACGTGAAATCCTCGCCACCCCGCGGGCCGGGGAGGCGGACCCCGCTCGTGAGCCGGTGCCCGGTCCGGCGCCCGATCTCGACCCGCCCGGCCTCGCCTGGCTGACGGAACCGGCGGTCAACGGGCAGCCGCTCGACGGGTACCGCTGTGTCTGGGTCGAGGGCGCCGACCCCGTCGCGCTGCCCGCCCTGCTGGGACGGGAGGGTGCCGAACTGAGCGCGCCCACCAGTGCGCGCGAGTTGGCCTGGCGGGCGTTCAGACCGCGCGAGCGGGACGGAGCGGAACCGGCGGAACACTGGGAGGACCGTGCTGTGGTCGCCGTCGGACGCACCGCGCAGGCGTGGGCGTTCGCCTTCGACGGCCACTCCGGTCGCCATCTGAACGAACGGTTCACGTCGCCCGCTGCGGCCGCCTCCGCGGCCGGCCGAGCGGTTGTGGTGTGGCGCGGCCCGAGGGACTCGTCGCCTAGGCATCGTCCGGCCGCGTTCCATCTCTCGGTCGCCGAGCGGGGCCAGGAGATCTACGCGTTCACCGTGCGCGGTACGGAGATCCAGCGCTCCGGCCGGATACCCGAGCGCCTGGAGCCCGCACGGCTGTTCCGCCCGGAGGCGAATGAACTCGACAGCGAGCTACGCGCATTGGAGGCTCTGCACGTCGAACTCGGTCTGTCGCTGCCCCGCTTCGCGCTCACCCGGGGCAGGCTTCGCACCTTCACCACCCGGTCCTGGACCCGCGCGCCTCAGGCGGGCGAGCGATACGCCTACCTCAGCTTCGTACGGCACCAGCATCGGCCCTGAGCTCGGGGCGGCCCGTGGCTCGGGGGCCAGGGGCAGGGACGCGGGCTGCCCGGCCGGCGAGGACCGTCCTCACGCCGTCGTTGCAGCGGCGCAGGCGGAGCCGGGGCGGCGGTGCGCGGAGCTGCTCAGCATGACGGTGATCGGCCACCGCCACCGCCACCGCCACCGCCATCCCGGCGTCGGCCGAGAGCCCCGAGCACGCAGGACAGCACACAGGGCAGCGGCAGGGCCGCACGCACAGCGGATTGTCGGCCAATACCTCGCCCACGAACCGCAGTTGCGGAAGCTGTCGGTGCGGCGCGCGCGGGCCCGGCGGCGGCGCGTCCCGCGCAACGTCGGCGTCGCTCACGGGCGTCCTCGTTCGGCTGCGCAACGGTTGCCCGGACCGGGAGCGCCGGCAGAGCGGGGCGCGGGACCCCGAGAACACGGACACGTGCCGTGCGATGGACGCGCTCCACCCGGTGTGACGCGCAGCCGGGAGGATGACTCCGTCGATATGCGGATGTGAAGCGGAATCCCGCACACCGGTGAAGCGCCCGCCCCGGCTCCCGGCTCACCACGCCTGCACGGGCGCTCGTTCGTGAACAGTCGGTCGTCGGCCATATGTCTCCGTACAGGGCGACGACTGCGTACTGTGCGGCACTTGTCGCTGACGCTGAGCAATGGTTAGGCTCCCGCTCACTTTCACGGCTCGCACACATTCGCCACCTGGATGTCGGCCGCACGGCGCGGCGTCCCGGGCGTACGGGGGGTGGGGAACGTCGACGCGTCACCGATCCGCCGGCCTCCCCGGGGCCCCGCGTCAGCGCACGACGAGCACTTACCCACCGCCGAGGTGCCGCGCGGCCCGAAGCGTCCCGGCCCGCCGTCGGTCGATCCGGCCGCCCGGGCGCACCGGGACCTCAGAATCCTGTGGTGGGTCAACGCCGTCGACGGGCTCGGCAGCCAGGCCTCCGGGCTGGTCTTTCCGCTGCTGCTCCTGGAGCTCGGCCACAGTCCGGGCACCGCGGGCTCACTGGCCGGCGTCGCCGCGCTCACCGGGGTCGTCCTCGGGCCGCTCCTCGCGGTGCCGGCGGACCGGGGACGGCGAAGACGCCTGATGACGTGGTCGGCGGCGCTCGCAGCCCTCGCGACGGGGGCACTGGCTCTGGCCTGTCTGGGCCGCCCCGCGCTGTGGGTCGTGGTGTCCCTGGCCCTGGCGGAGCGGCTGTGCGCCGTGGCCTACGAGGCGGCCTCGCGCGGAGCCCTCGTCCGCCTGGCCGCCGTCGAGGAACTGCCGCGGGCGGCGGCCGGCATGCAGGTGGGCGACCAGGTGTCGCTCATCGCCGGTCCGGCGCTCGGCGGCGCACTCTTCCAGCTCGCCCGGGCCGTCCCGTTCCTGGCCGACGCCCTCACCTACGCGGCGGTGGCACTGGGCGTACGAGCCGTCCGCACTCCTCTCGACACCCCTGCCTCCACCCGGTCCTCTGCCCCTGGCCCGCTCCCACGCACACCGTCCGGCACCGGCATCGGCAACGGCACCAGCACCGGTACGGGTACCGGTACCGGTACCGGTCGGCGCGGGACGTGGACCGACCGGCTGGGCGCTGCGAAGGCCGGTGCGATGACGGTGGCCGCCTCCCCGGTGCTGCGCCTCGTCCTGGTCTGGACGTCGACGGCCGGGGGCGCCCTGACGCTGCTGTTCTACACGGCGCTGTTCCGGCTGGGCGGCGACGCGCGAAGCGCTGCCGCCGGCCTGGTCCTCGCCGCGGCCGGAGCTGCCGGCCTGCTGGGTTCGCTGGTCGCCGCCCCGCTGGTGCGACGGCTCGGTGCGGCCCGTCTACTGGCCCTGGCGGCCTGGCTGTTGCCCCTTCCCTGCGGCTCGCTGGTGTGGGCGGAAGGCGCGATCGGCTGGGGAGCGGCGTTCGCCGGGTTGTCCTTGCTCGTACCGCTGATCACCGTGGTCCTGTCCAGTGCCGCCGTGGCGTGCACACCCGTCGCCCTTCAGTCGCGCACCGCGAGTGTGCTCGGCTCGGCCTCCGCGCTGGCGGCGGGGAGCGCGCCGGCGCTCGCCGGGGTCCTCGTCACCGGCGGGAACCTCCGCACGCCCGCGTTGCTGTGCACCGCGCTGTTCGCCGCATTGGCCGTCTACACGCAGCTCAGAGCCCCCGCTGTGCTGCGTTCGTGTGCGGCGGCGGCCGCCGCGGACGGCACGGCAGGGACGGGAGACGGCCGTGGGTGACGCCTTCAAGGTCTACCTCAGCGCCCTGCCGCACGTGTGCCCCCGCGACGCCCGCCGCATGGTGCTGACGGCCGACGCCGACGGCCGGTGCGAGGTCTTCACCTGGGACGCGGCCACGCGACGCACCCGGCAGGTCACCGACCGGCCCGAGGGCACGGTGCACTGCGCCGTCGACGCCGACGCGTACGTGTGGTGGTTCGACGAGGACGCCGACGGCCGGGGGCACTGGTGGTTCGAGCCGTTCGACGGGGGCTGCCGGCTGCCCGGCCTGCCGGGGGCGCCGGCAGGTCTGCCACGTGGTCTGGCGGTCACGGCCGACGGGACGGTCGCCGCGGCGCTCGCACTCCGGCACGGCGGCACGCGGCTGCTGTGGGGCCGGCGTGGCCGGGCCCCTCGCGACATCCTCGGCATCGCCGGGGAGGGCCGGCTGGGCGGTGTCACACCGGAGGGCGACCTGGTGGCGCTGGCGAGCGTGTCCGACGGCGAGGCGAGTGTCACCGTGGTCGCCTCGACGGGCCGCGTCGTCGCCGAGCTGCCCGAAACGGGCGGCCCCGCGGGGAAGTTCTGGTGCCGGGGCTTCTCACCGCGGCCCGGCCGGTCCGAACTGCTGCTGGTGCACGAGCTGGCGGACGGCTACCAGCCGGCCACGTGGACACCGCATCGCGGCCTGGTCACCCACTCCTGGTGCCGCTTCGACACGGAGATCACCGCCCACTGGTACCCCGACGCCGACGACGTGCTGGTGCGTCAGGAGCGCCACGGACGCTCGCTGCTGCACCGGGTGTCCCTGCACGGCCGTACCCGCCGCATCGTCCCCACTCCCCCGGGCACCCTGCTCGACGCGGCCCCGCGCGCCGCCGGGGCCCTGCACTACCTGTGGACGGACACCGCCCACCCGCCCGTGCCGCACGCGACCGACGGGGTCGCGCTGCCGACGCCCGGTCTCCTGCCCCGCGTGCCCGGACGGCACACCGAGCTGTGGACCCCGACGCCGCACGGCCCGGTCCACACCCTGCTCAGCCTGCCGCACTCCGCCGGCCACCAGGCCGCCGACGGGGCCGCCGACATCGACACCGCCGCCGGCGCTGTGGCGCCGCCGGCGGTGTTCCTGGTGCACGGCGGGCCCGCCGACCACGACCGGGACGCGTACGACGCCACGGTGCACTCCCTGGTGGCCTCCGGTTACGCCGTCGCGCGGGTCAACTACCGCGGTTCGACCGGTTACGGTCCCCGGTGGCGGCGGGCCCTCGCAGCCGGTGTCGGTCACCCCCAGGTGGACGACCTGGCCGCCGTCCGGGCCGACCTCGTCCGCCGCGGACTCGCCGACGACCGCGCCACGGCGTTGTGGGGGGTCTCCTGGGGGGCGTACCTGGTGCTGCTCGCCCTCGGGACCCGTCCGGCGCTGTGGCAGGCCGGCGTCGCGGTGAAGCCCGTCGCCGACTGGGTGACCGCCCACCGGCTGACCACACCCGCGCTGCGCGCCCTGGACGTGCGCTGGTTCGGCGGCACTCCGCAACAGGTGCCGGACCGCTACGCCCGCAGCTCGCCCCTCACCTTCGCCCCGCAGGTGACGGCGCCCCTGCTCGTGGTCGGCGCGCACAGGGACGTCAAATGCCCGCCCGAGCAGATCCGCAGCTATCTCGACGCCCTGACCGCGGCCGGAGTGACCCACGAGCAGATGTGGCTCGACACCGGCCACGACGGCTACGACGGGGCCACGCATGTCGCCGTCCTGCGCCGTTCCCTGATCTTCCTGCGCGCGCATCTGCCCGCACCGGCGCCCCGCGCCCCCTCGCGTCCCCCGGCACAGCCGCCGGGTGGACCCCGGTCCCGCTGCTGACCGACGCAACGGGACCGGGCCGTGCACAGCACCACCCGCCCGAAGCACACGCCATGAACCCGAGAAGGAGGACGACCATGCAGAAGGACATCATCCACAACGATCCGCTCGCGGGCGACGAGGAGAATCGCAAGCCGGGCATCGGCATCACCATCACGATCCCGTTCCGCAACGCCGCCGAGAGCGACGACGAGGAGTGACCCGCGGCCCGGCCGGCCCGACGCGACAAGGGCCGGCCGGGCTCCCCCCGCACCTCCCGTCCTGCCGGCCGCCCGTGCGCAAGGAGCCCACCGTGCGCGTTCTTCTCGTCAACATGCCCTGGTCCCCGATCGACCTGCCCTCACTGGCGCTCGGCATCCTGAAGCGAAGCGTCGACGACAAAGTCCAGGACGCGACGTGCGAGGTGCTGCACGCCAATCTGGAGTTCACCGACTGGATCACCAGCCGCACCGAGTTCACCGCCGAGGACTACGAGTACTACGCCCTGTCCTCCTACTTCCTCGGCTGCGGTGACTGGGTGTTCTCCTCGGCGCTCTACGACGACCCGGAGTGGAGGGAGTCCGAGTTCGTCGACGTGATGACGTCGAGGCTGCGCCGTTCGAGGATGCGCATGACCCGTGAACTGCACCGCCTCGTACCCGAGTTCGTCGCGGACGTGGCCCGTCGTGTCGTCGATCTGCGGCCCGACGTGGTCGGGTTCACCTCCACCTTCCAGCAGAACACCGCGGCACTGGCGGCGGCCCGGCAGATCAAGCGTCTCGCCCCGCACGTCGTGACCGTCATGGGCGGGGCCAACTGCGACGCCGAGCAGGGCGCCGCAGTCCACCGCAACTTCCCCTTCGTGGACTACGTGGTCCGCGGCGAGGGCGAGGACGCCTTCCCCCGGCTGCTGGCCGCGCTGCGCGACGGCGACCCGGCGGCCGCGGCCGACGTCCCGGGGCTGTGTCACCGCACGCCGGACTCCCGTCACCTGGCCAACCCCATGCCGAGCGGGCCGCTGCCGCCCGCGGCGATCCTGCCCCCCGACTACAGCGGTTACTTCGAACGTCTCGCCGCGTCCGTGGCACACAACTGGGTGGAGCCGAAACTGGTCGTGGAGGGTGCGCGCGGCTGCTGGTGGGGAGAGAAGCACCACTGCACCTTCTGCGGTCTCAACGGCTCCTTCATGGAGTTCCGCAGCAAGAGCCCCGACACCTTCTACCGGGAGATCATGGACCTGGCGGAGCGCCACCGGGTGCTCGACATGTACGTGGTCGACAACATCCTGGACATGCGCTACCTGTCCACCGTCCTGCCCCGCATCATCGACAGCGGCCACGACCTGCGCATGCACATCGAGATCAAGGCGAACATGCGGCGCCCCCAACTGCAGGTGCTGGCGGACGCCGGGCTCATCTACGTCCAGCCGGGCATCGAAAGCCTCAACAGCCGCGTCCTCGACCTCATGGACAAGGGCGTCAGCGGCTGTCAGAACGTCCGCATGCTCCGCGACGCGGCTGAGACCGGGCTGTCGGTGTCATGGAACTACCTGCACGGGTTCCCCGGTGAGACCGCGGACGACTACGAACCCGTCATCCGTCAACTCCCCGCCCTGGAACACCTCAACCCGCCGGTCGACCTGTCCGCCCGCATCGCCATCGAACGCTTCAGCCCGTACTTCAAGCGGCCCGAACTGGGCTTCACCGGGCTGCGGCCGGAGGAGCACTACCTGTTCACCTACGACCTGCCCGAGGCGGAACTGCACGACCTCGCGTACGTCTTCCAGGCGCCGGAACGCGGCATCGGCGAACCGACGGTCGCCCTGCTCAACGACGCCATCGCCGCCTGGAAGAAGCACCACGCCGACGCCCGCCTCACCCACACCGACCTGGGAGACCGGATCCTGCTGGTCAGCAGGCGGCCGTCCTTCCCCTGGCGGACGATGCAGCTCACCGACCCGTTCGAGACCGCCGCCTTCCGCCTCCTGGACCAGCCGCACACCGTCACGGCTCTGCACCGCAAACTGACGTCGGCCACCGGCCCGGCCGAAGGCGCGTCGTGCACGTCGCCGGACGTGGAGGGCCTGCTCAAGGAATGGGTCGCACACGGTGTGGTGTTCACCGACGCGGGCCAGTACGTGCACATCGCCCCCGCCGCCGTGAACCAGGACCTGCTGCGCCTGGACTACATGCGCCACACCCACGCCCGCGGCGAGACCACGGCAGCGTCCGGAGCCGGGACGCAGCCCGCGCCCGTCCCGTCCTGAGCGGCACCCACCACCCGCTGCCCGCTGCCCGAACCGGACGAAGGACCGCACATGACAGCCACCGCACCGCACTTCGCGATACGCGCCTGGCGCGACTTCGACCCGCAGGCCCGTCGGCTGCCGGGCATGTCGCTGGGCTCCCTCCCGGTGACCGCGCAGACCCACGAGGTCGACCGCCTCTGGGACCTGGGTGTGCGCCACGCCGAACTCGACGCGGCCGTCGACCTTTCCACCGACGATCCGGCGGCCCACCGCCGGGCCGTCGACCGACTGTGCCTGGTCCGCGACCTCACCGCACGCGCCGTCTCCGTCGACTGGGATCTTCGCCTCCCGCCCCGGGAGTCCGCTCACCACTGGAAGGTCCTGTCGCACCTGCAGCCGCCGCGCACGATCACCGGCCTCGAAGACGCGCAGGAGGCACTGCACGCCTGGCGGACCCGGCACTACCTGTGCAAGCTCGTCTGGCGTCAGGGGCCGGGGTTCGTCCAGATCCGGGACCGTCGTTGGGGAGACCTTCGCCGCTTCACCGCCGACGAACCCCGCTATCGGGAGGCCATCGTCCTTCTCGGTGCGGGTGTGCAGCACGCCGACGTGGACGCCGACGTCCTGCGGGAGTTCACGGCCGAGCACCTCGTCCTGCGCGTCGGCGAGCTCGCCTGGTGGCTGCCGTACCGGGTCTCGCGCTGGCTCCAGGAGGCCATGGCCGTGTGAACCGCGCAGTCCCCTGCCGCCGTCACCGCGCTCGGCCGTGCCCCGGCCGCCCCGTGCTGATCGGGCCCTCGGTCGACGAGTCGGGCACCGCGCCGACGCCGGCATGACACTTGTCATACGCGACACCGGACGACCGGCACTGACACCCCGATCGGCCTCGTCCGTACGGTACTTCCCATGACGAAGAACAACGGGGAGAGCCCGCAGAAGACCGAGGTCAAGGTGAGCCTGATCGGCGGTCACCGCCTGGCGGGCGCCACGCTGCACGAGCGGACCGTCACCGCCTCCCTCATCGGGGGCGCGGACATCGACCTGACGGACGTCGACATCCCCGACAGCGCCCGGCTCCGCATCACCAAACTGAGCCTGATCGGCGGCGTCACTCTCAGGGTCCGCCGTGACGTGAGGGTGGAGGTCCGCGGGCTGCGTCTCGGCGGTGTCAAGGACGACGGCCCGAGTGAGCCGGGCGGCCCGACGGTGCGCATCGACGCATGGGGCCTCGTCGGCGGCGTCAGCGTCCACCGCTCGTAGTGCCCTGACCCGTCCCTGGATTCGTCGGGCCTCCGCCTGGGCAGTGGACTCCATGAATGTCATGAGCACGACTGCCCTTTCCCCACGAGGAGGTCGATCATGCACGTCCGTACACTGACCGGCGGCCTGGCCGCTGCCTGTCTGATCTCGTTGGCCATGGCGGGCGGTCACGCCGCTGCGGCCCCCCACGTCGCGAGCGTCCCGGCGGCCGCCGCCCGTGTCCTGACCTACGACGCCGGCGGCTCCGCCGAGTTCCGCAGCGCCGTGGACCGGGGGGCGGCGATCTGGAACGAGAGCGTCGACGCCGTGGAGCTCAGGCCCGCTGCCGCCGGACAACGGGCGAACATACGGGTCCTCGCGGACGACGGCTGGCCGCGTGCCCTGCCCACCACCCTGGGCAGCGGCACGGTGTACATCGGGCGTCAAGCCGTGGACCAGGGCTACGACACGGTCCGCATCTCCGCGCACGAACTCGGGCACATCCTGGGGCTGCCGGATCGCAAGCCGGGGCCGTGCTCGAGTCTGATGTCCGGTTCCAGCGCCGGCACTTCGTGCACGAACCGGTACCCGAACTCCGCGGAGAAGGCCGAGGTGGAGGGGAACTTCGGCGGAGCCCTCGTCGGCCGGGCTCCGGCGCCGCACCGCGGGGTGATCGTGGACTGACGTACCTGGCGTGCCTGACGCACGTCACGTACCGCGTCGCGCACGCCCGGCGGTGACACGGGGCAGGGTGAACTCCCGCACTCCGCACGACACCGACGCCTCGTGGACGACCGTCAGGACCGCCCCGGGGCCGGCTTCCCGGAGAGGCGATCCGGCCGCCTGTCGCAGACCCCGCCGGTCGGACTGCGACAGGCGGCCGGCGCCGACGGGGGCGACGTGGACCGGGACCGTCCGGTCCGGTGCCTCGGGGGCGGTCCGACCGTCGGCACGGCGTCAGTCCGCCGTCTGCGCCGGCCCCGACGTCACCTTGCGCAGCAGCGGCCTGCTGCCGGTGATCGCCGCGAGCATGGCCAGCGCCCCGACGGCCAGGCAGATCACCAGTTGCACGCCGCCGGAGGTGTTCACCGTGGTGCCCGCCGCCTTGTTGACCTGCATGGCGCCGAAGGCACCCATCGCGGTGGTGCCGCCGGCCAGCACGACCAACGGGATGACGGTCTCGCGGATCCGGGCCCGGTCCAGCACCTTCAAAGGAGTGCCGGACAGTCGCAGCAGGCCGTACACCCGGCGCCGGTCCAGGACGTTCGCCGCCGCCGTCAGCCCTGCGGAGGCGGCGGCGACGAGGAAGCTCAGCACCAGGGTCGCGGTGCTGACCGTGGCGACGCGGGCGGTGACGGTGTCGTCCTGCGCCGACACGTACTCCTGCGTCACCGGGTACCTGCCCGCCCCGAGGGGCGTCAGCGCGGTGGCGGCCGTGTCCATGGCCGCACGGCCGCCGGAGACCTGGGCGATCACACCGTCCACGCCGCCGAGCAGGCTGTCGAAGGCGTCCTCGTTGCTCACGGCGACGGTCGCCGTGACGCCCGCCCTGTCCAGGAGCGTGCGGGCCTCGGTCGCGGCGTGCCGGGCGTCGGCGGCGTTCGCGGTGATCACCGCGACCTGTCCGTGGTGGCTCGTGCCGTCGATGCTGAGCGTGCTGACCGAGAAGAACCCGGCCACGAACCCGGCGAGTACCAAGCCACTGACGGTGCGCCAGGCCCCGCGCGGGTCGTCGCTGAGCCGGCGCGCGGCGAGCAGCGTGGCCGGGCGCTTGGCACGGCGACCCACGATCCGGCCCAGCCGGTCCACGACCCAGGGGCCGAACAGCCAGAACGCGCCGTAGAAGAGCACCAGCAGGGCGATCAGCTGCCGGGTCTTCAGCTGGCCGCTGTCACCCGTGGTCAGCCAGATGTAGGCGAGCACCGCGACGAAGAGCACCAGACGGATCGCGCGGGTGCGACGCGGATCCGCCTGCTGGGCGACGCCCAGAGGTGAGGTGGCCACCTGGCGGAGCATCGTCACCGCGCTCAGGGTGATCAGCGCGGTGACGGCCGCCACCACCGCCGCCAGCCAGGGCAGTCCCACCCACAGCCGGCCGGTGTACCAGGCGCCGACGCCGTACGGCAGCTCGGCGAGCGCGGGCAGCAGTGCCGTGTAGGCGAGTGCCCCGGCCAGGGCGCCGACCGCGCCGACGGCCGCCGCCTCGACCGCGGTCATGGCGAGAATCTGCCGCGGGGTCGCCCCGGCCAGCCGCAGCGCGGCGAGCCGCTGTTCACGGCGGGCCGCGCCGAGCCGTCCGGCGGCCGAGGCCAGCACGACGACCGGCATGACCAGGAGCACCACACCCAGCAGGACGGTTCCCTGGTCGGTGCGGGTGAACAGACTCGTCCTGGCGCCGCTGAAACCGGAGATCAGCGCGCGCTCGGTCAGTCCCTCGTCGTAGTAGTTCTGTTCGCCGGCGCTCACGGCGACCGCCGGGTCGGAGGGCGCCCGTCCGACCACCGCGACCAGTTCGTCGGGCGAGGCGAGGCCGGCGGCGCCGATCGTGCCGTAGGACCCCGCCTTCGGGAATCGGTCGGCGAGTTGGCCGGCGGGAAGCTCGTGCAGCAGCACCGCCAGGGCGGGTGAGACATACACCTCGCCCGGCTTCGGGAAGGCGGGCAGACCGGGGGGCGCGGGGGTCCGCTCCCGGCCGGCCAACTGCGCGAGGTTCACGACGGTGACGGGTTCGTCGCGGGCGTACGTGGCGGTCGTGACCTGCACGGCCGTCGCCCGCTGCGCCGGTACCGCGTCGGGAGCGCGCCATGTCGTGTGGTCTGCGCGAGCGCCCGCGCCGAGCGCGGCGGCGATCATCACCAGCAGGAGGAACGAGCCGACGGCGGCGGCGCCGGCCGCGAGCAGCTGGGACTGGAGGCCGCGGCGACCGGAGGACCTGGCGAGGTGCCAGGTCAGGGGCAGGACAGGGGAACGCACGGGAGTCACTCCAGCGGGATCAGGCGACGGTGTACTGGGTGTGGCCGCTGATACGGCCGTCGCGGACCTGGAGGACCCGCCCGCAGTGGGCGGCGACGTCCGCGTCGTGGGTGACCATGACCAGGGCGGCGCCGGTCTCCCGGGTCGCGGAGGTCAGCAGCTGGACCACCTCCGTGCTGGTGCGCTGGTCGAGGGCGCCGGTCGGCTCGTCCGCGAAGACCACGTCCGGCTCGACGGCCAGGGCGCGGGCGATGGCGACCCGCTGCGCCTGTCCTCCGGAGAGCTGGCCGGGGCGGCGGTGCTCCAGGCCTTCCAGGCCCAGCGGGACGAACCAGCGGCGGGCGCGGGTGACGGCCTCGCGGCGCGGCATGCCCTCCAGCATCAGCGGCAGGGCGACGTTCTCCTCGGCGGGGAGTTCGGGCAGTAGCTGGCCGAACTGGAAGACGAACCCGAAGCGCTTGCGGCGCAGGGCGCTCAGCCTGCTCTCGCCGAGGTCGTCGATACGCCTCAGGCCTTCGGCGGGGGCCCCGTTCTCGCGTCGTTCGCCGCGCAGCAGCACCTGCCCGCCGTCGGGGCGGATGATGCCGGCGAGAGTGTGCAGGAGGGTCGACTTTCCGGACCCCGACGGGCCCATGATCGCGAGTGAGTCGCGCTCGCGGACCTCGACGTCCACGCCGTCCAGGGCGGCGGTGGTGCCGTACTTCTTCATGAGGCCGTGCCCGGCCAGTACCGTGCTCATGGTCTGTCGTTCCTCCGTCTCAGCGCTCGAACGCCCAGGTGATGCTCTTGGCGCCGGCTTCGGTCACCCGCACGGGGATCTCGACCGTCTTGCCGTCGCTCTTCTTCCCGGTGCAGGTGAGGGTGGCTCCGGCCACGGCCTTGAGCCCGGTCGGGCAGGTGACGCCGGAGAGCTTGTCGCCGACCCAGGGCAGCGGGTGGTACTTGTTCTCGGTGCGGCCCGCGACGATGTTCGCCGCGAGCGCCCGGTGGCCGTCCACCGACACGGTGTTCCGGGCGTCGAGGCCCGTGGTCGACTCGGTGCCGGAGAGCAGATAGGTGCCGATTCCGCCGAGCGCGACCACTGCGGTCGCGCCCCCGACGGCGCCGACCAGGAACTTGTTGCGCTGCATCGCGTACTCCTGATGTCCGTGGTGAGGATGCGGCTCCAGCCTCGCCCGCACTGCCGTGCGCACGCCTCGGCCGAACGGTCGGGATCGCGGTCCGGATCCTCCCGGGCCCTCCACCATTCGGCCGATCCCTCTGCCGGAGCCCCGGCCGACGAGGCGTCGTGCAAGGCGGGACGGACGCCGTTCGGCAAAGGTCGTCGATGCGTCCCGGGGTGGCGAGGGCCGGCTGCGGTGCTGCGCCCAGGAGCCGTCACGGCACGCGCGACGTCATCGATCTGCAGGGTGAGTACTACGTCGACGGTACGCGCGGGGTCAGCCGCGGCAGGGCCCTGCACAGCGCGGTCCACATGACGGGCGCCAACCACAACTACTTCAACAGCGAGTGGCCCCCCGGCCAGGCCACGGCACCGGCCGAGGACGACTTCTCCTACGGCGGCGACGCGCACGACCCGCTGTGCTCACCGGACACCGCCACCCGGCTCACGGCCGAGCAGCAGCAGAAGGCGGGCTCGACGTACATAGCCGCCGCGGCCCGCTGTTCGTGGCCGGTGACGACCGGGTCCGCCCGCTGTCGGCGCATTCCAGCACGATCCGCGAGCGCTGGGCCAGCGCCTGAGCCGTCGTGCGGCGACGCACCCAGCCCTCCAGCACAGCCCGCTGGGCATCAGTCAGTGACAGCGGGCGGAATCTTCGGACCCGGACGACTCATACCGAACCAACGACGAATCTCCGACTCAGGTCACTGGGGCCTGTCCGGCGGATCTTGCTTGAGAGCTGCCAACAGGCGTAGGACCAGGGGGTTTGCATCGTTCTTGCGCCACGCGACGGCGACTCGTGTGCGCGCGGTGCCGGGCTCGATCCCGCGGAAGGCGACGCCCTTGAGGCGGATGCGGCGGATGCTCTCCGGGGCCAGTGATACGCCCAGGCCGGTTTCCACCAGGGCGCAGACGGTCTGCCATTCCACGGCGTGCTGGGTCACTTGGGGGGTGAAGCCCGCATCGGTGCACAGGTTGGTGATCTGGTCGTACAGCGGCGGGCCGACGGCGCGGGGCAGGAGCACGAAGGGGCATTCTGCCAACTGCTCGACTCTGACGGTCCGTTGTGCCGTGAGTGGGTGTGAGGAGGGCAGGACGGCCACGAACGGTTCGGTCAACACGGTCTTGAATCCGAGGTCCGCGTCATGGGCGGGCGGTTCGCGCAACAGGCCGATGTCGATCGTCCTTTCGCGCAGAGCGGCCAGTTGCGGTGTGGTGGTCATCTCCTGGATGTCCAGGTCCACGGCGGGAAATCGTTTTCGGAAGGTGCGCAGCAGGCCGGGGAGGACAGTGAGGGCGAGGGAGGCGGCGAAGCCGATCCGCAGGCGGCCAGCCCTGCCGCTGCCGACTTCTCTGGCTGCGGTCAGGCCCACTGCCAGGTCGGTGAGGGCATGCCGGGCAGCGGGCAGGAGTTCCCGGCCCGCCGGGGTGAGGCCGATATTCCCGGGTTCGCGGCTGAAGAGCGCGTACCCGACCTTGTCTTCCAGGCGGCGGATCTGCTGGCTCAGCGGCGGCTGGGCGATGCCCAAGCGGGTGGCGGCGCGGCCGAAGTGGAGTTCCTCGGCGAGCACGACGAAGGCGTGCAGCTGCGGGAGGGGAAGTTCAGGGCGCTCCATACGCATAGAGATATCACTCCATGCTCTAAAGTGTATTAGACGTATCAGTGCTGGTCACTTAGCGTTCGGCGCATGACAGAGCGACGTTCCATCCTCAGCGGCTCGACGTTCGAGGAGCAGATCGGCTACGCCCGCGCCGTGGTCGACGGTGACTGGGTTCATGTGTCCGGGACGACCGGATTCGACTACACCACCATGACGATCTCGGACAACGTGGTGGAGCAGGCCGAGCAGTGCCTGCGCAACATCGAGGCCGCCTTGACCGAAGCGGAGTGCACCTTCGCTGACGTGGTGCGGGTGCGCTATCTGCTGCCCGACCGGGCCGACTTCGAGCCCTGCTGGCCGGTGCTGCGTCGCGCCTTCGGAGAGGTCCGGCCGGCCGCCACCATGCTCATGTGCGGCCTCGCCGATCCCCGCATGAAGATCGAGATCGAGGTGTACGCCCGGCGGATCACCGCGTAACCGCGTAGTCCGGTCTGGGTGAACGGGGGCACCGTGCCCGAGGTCGGGCGGGGCGATCTGACACATGCCGAGTGGGCACGGCTCCAACCACTGCTGCCCGGCGGCGGATTGCCGGGCGGACGGTGGAGCGACCATCGCACGGTGATCAACGGAATCCTCTTCCGCCTGCGAACGGGCACGCCCTGGCGTGACGTGCCTGCGCAGTACGGGCCGTGGAAGACCGTCTACGAGCGTCACCGCCGCTGGTCGGCGGACAGTACTTGGGACAAGACCCTCCGCTCGCTCCTGGCGCACGCCGACGCTGAAGACCGGATCGACTGGAGCCTGGTCGGTATCGATTCCACCACCTGCCGGGCCCATCAGCACGCGGCTGGCGCGCGCACGACACCCCCGCGCATCCCGGGACGCCGGGCTCTGCCCTCTCAGCATCGGCCAGATGAAGGAATGGGACGTTCAAGGGGCGGTCTGACGAGCAAGGTTCATCTGGTCGGCGAGGGCGGCCGCCGGCCTTTGGCGTTCCTGATCACCCCGGGCGGGGCGACGCCCCGCAGCTGATCCCGGTGCTGGAACGTCTGAACGTCCCCCGGCTCACTACCGGCCGCCCGCGTACCCGCCCCGACCATCTCAGCGGAGATAAGGCGTACAGCTCCCGCCACAACCGCCGCTACCTTCGCAGACGCCAGATCAAGCACACCATTGCCGAACCGCGAAGCCAACGGACCAACCGGCAGCGGCGCGGACGCAGGGGCGGCCGACCCGTTGGCTTCGACAGGGCGATCTACAGACGCCGCAACGAGATCGAACGCACCATCAACGCGCTCAAGAACTTCCGGGCCGTGGCCACGCGCTATGACAAGCGCGCCTACGTTTTCCCCGGCACCGTCACCCTCGCCACGATCCGCTTATGGCTCCGACCATGATCCGCCGGACAGGCCCTAGCCGAGCCCCCGTACCGTAACGAGACCGACGATGGCGGACCGGGAATGGTTCATCCGGCTTGGTGCGGTGTTCCTCACGAGGCGCCGTCGGCGATCCGGTTACGAGACCGCTCCTGGACCACGTAACATTCAGGCCGAATCAGTCAACTGCCGCGGTTACCCGCTTAGTTGGAGAATTCTCCGCACCGCGACCAAGGGTGACCGCGCAAGGGGGAAGGAAAAACCGAGATGACGTCATCCAGTCTGCGTCGGCGCGTCGCCGGAACCGCAGCCACCGTTCTTCTGATCGGCGCCGGCGCCCTGGCGACCGCGCCCTCCGCGGCGGCCAAGGCCAACCTGCTGTCCATCGAGAAGGTGTCACTGCGCACCCCCGGCCTGCAGGTGAAGGTCACCTACTCCTGCGACGTCGGCATGGACCACGAACTCGTCGCCAACGCGAGGACGCTCAACCACAGCTCCCATGACCAGTCCATCGCTGCGGGCACCGTCAAGAAGGACCAGTTGGTCTGCGACTACAAGGACCATGTCGCGCTGGTGAGCATGCGCCCGGCCGCAGGGTCGCACTTCGACAAGGGGGACAAGGTCGAGGTCACCGTCTTCTACTTCGACAACGACGGATTCCGGTACGCCGACGACGAGGCGACAGCCGTTCTCTAGCGACGGGGGTCGCATGGGTGGGTCACGCACACGACGGTGAACCGCCGGAGAACGGACGAACCGATGTCGGGTCATCCACGGGTGAAGCCACAGGTGGAGACACGGGTGGAGACACGGGTGGAGACCCGACATCGGTTACGACCTGACGTCGCGCCGACCGGCAGTCCGGCGGGTCGGCTTCGTCCCGCCGTGTCGCACCACGACGACGCCCCGCTCTCGGGCCGGCCGGTCAGCCTACGGCGCAGGAGACAATGGGCCAGGTCCGGTTGCCGTTGTGCTGGACGGTGACGCCGAAGGTGTCGCCGCTGCCGTTGGGTCTGGCGGTCAGCACCTGGGCGCTGGGGTAACTGACGCTGGTGTTCCAGGTGGAGAGCACTCTGGCTGGTGAAGGGATGTTCATGGTGACGATCCAGTTGGCGGCTCCGCTGACGGACACATTGAGGTTGTACCGGTCACTCCACTGCTGACCGGCGGAGAGAGTCGCCGTGCACCTGTTGCCGCCACCGGAGCCGCCGCCGTCGGGGGCCACGGCTCGGCCGGTCTGCGGGGAGATCATGCCGGCGCACAGGCCACGAGCGGCCAGACCCTGTGCGATCCGCGGGACCGCGGCCCGGGTGTTCGCCGGCCAGTCGTGCATGAGGATGACCTGGCCGCTGGTGAGCCGGGCGGCGGCCTGCACGATCGCGTCGGTACTCGCGCCGTTCCAGTCCTGCGAGTCGACGTCCCAGATGATCTCGGTCAGACCGTACTTGGTTTCGACCGCCCTGACCGTCGAGTTGGTCTCGCCGTAGGGCGGCCGGAACAGTTTCGGGGTCCCGCCGCCCGCGTTGGCGATGGCCTGCTGGGTCCGGGAGATCTCCGAGTCGACCTGCGCCTGGCTCTGCTGGGTGAGGTGCGGGTGGGTGTAGCTGTGGTTGCCGACCCACATCCCGGCGTCGACCTGGGCCCGCACCAGGGACGGGTTGGCCGCGGCGTACTGGCCCTCGTTGAACATCGTGGCCCGCAGTCCGCTCTGCCTGAGGGCGTTGAGCAGGGCGGAGGTGTTGCCGGACGGGCCGTCGTCGAAGGTGAGCCCGACATACCCGTTACAGGTCGCGGCCTGCGCCGGGGCGGCGGCCTGGACGGTGAGGGTGCCTGCGGCGGCCAAGGCGACGACGACCAGCCTGGCGACCAGTGCGCGTAACGAGCGGGGTGGTCTGGTGCTCATGAGGAGTGGTCCTCCAACCGGGGGGCGGGGGTGGGGACGGGCTGCGATGGCAGGAGCGGGGGTTGGAGTGACGGACGGGATCAGCCTGCGGCGCAGGAGACCGTCGGCCACGTCCAGTTGCCGTTGGGCTGGACGGTCACGCCGAAGGTGTTGCCGCTGCCGTTGGGTTTGGCGGTCAGCACCTGGGCGCTGGGGTAACTCACGCTGGTGTTCCAGGTGGAGAGGACCTTCGCGGGCGAGGGCAGGTTCATGGTGACCGTCCAGTTGCTGGATCCGGTGACCGATACGTTGAGGTTGTACCGGTCGCCCCATTGCTGGCCCGCGGACAGGGTCGCGGCGCACGCGCCTCCGCCTCCGCCGCCCCCGCCGCCCGAACCGGTGCCGCCCACCGTGATGTTGGAGCTGCCGCTGCTCTGGTAACCCTCGGTCGCGAGGATCATGTAGTAGTTGAAACTGCCGAGCGGCATCCCCGCCCGCGCCCAGGCGTCGAAGTGATTGCCGGTGGTGATGGTGCCGCCGGTCCGCTTCGACTGCCGGACGCTCCAGTACTGGTCGAAGGTCCGATTGCCCTCGACGGAGGGGGCGTTGTACCGCGTCGTCCGGTAGATGTCGTACGTGCCGCCGTCGCTGGTCACGGTGCCCTTGTACGTGCCCGTGGGCCGGTACGTGCCCCAGTTGTCGACTATGTAGTACTCCACGAGCGGATTGGCCGTCCATCCGTAGAGGGCCAGGTAGGCGTTGCCGGACGGATTGAAGCTGCCCGAATAGGACACGCTTCGCCTTCCACCGTTGCTCCAGCCCTTGCCCGCGACGAAGTTCCCGGTGTTGCGCCAGGAAGTGCCGTAACTGCCTCCGGATCCCAGGTTCATGGAGACCGAGCCGGGCGAGTCGGTCCAGAACGAGTAGTAGTAACCGTTGTTGCTGCCGGTCTGGTTGGTGGTGACGACGGTGTCGGCATGGGCGGTGCCGGGCGACGTCAGCGCGGCGACGGCGACCAGGACCGTGGTGCAGACACCGCTCATGAACAGCCTGAGACGTGCGGGTGCGTTCATGTCGCTCTTCCTCCTCGTCCTCGTGAGGTCGACGGGGGCCGACGGGGGCCGACGGGCGCAGCAGGCCCCCGGATTGACCGACAGTTTCGGTATGGGCATGCCAACTGTCAATCCTTTCGGCAATAATCCCGAAACATTCGCGAACGGAACTGTCGCGCCAGGTGCACATGACAGCTGGTAGACGGCTTCCCGGGAAGAGTGGACGGAGAAAGTGGCCCTGACCCTCGGGCTTCAAGATCGCGATCTCTTTCAGCCAATCTCGAATGTTTCGAAAAGCTTCCGTTCCGTGTGTCGATGCCACCGACTGGTGGATCATGATGATTTCCCGACTCCACGGATCTGGACTGCCGAGGTGCACCCCACATGGCCGAGCTGTACCCACCGATCGAGCCCTACGAGCACGGCACTCTCGATGTCGGCGACGGCAACCGCCTGTACTGGGAAGCCTGCGGGAACCCCGCAGGCAAGCCCGCCCTCGTCCTGCACGGTGGGCCGGGCTCCGGCGCAGGAGCTTTCTGGCGCAGGCTGTTCGACCCCGCGGCCTATCGGATCGTCCTCTTCGATCAGCGCGGATGCGGGCGCAGCACCCCCGACGCCGCTGATCCCCAGACCTCGCTCGCCGCGAACACCACACCACACCTGATCGCCGACATCGAACTGCTGCGGCAGCGCCTCGGCGTTGAGAGGTGGCTGATCGTGGGCGGCTCCTGGGGGGTGACCCTCGCGCTGGCCTACGCGGAGCAACAGCCCTCACGAGTATCGGAGTTGGTGCTCTTCAGCGTCACCCACACCACCCGGAGCGAGGTGGAGTGGATCACGCGGCACATGGGGCGGGTCTTCCCCGAAGAATGGGCACGCTTCCGCGACGCCGTCCCGGAGCGGGAGCGCGACGGCAACCTCGCGGAGGCGTACGCCCGGATGCTCGCCGACTCCGATCCGTCCGTACGGGAGCGGGCAGCCCGGGAGTGGTGCCGCTGGGAGGACGTGCACGTGTCCACGCGCCCGGGGTCAAAGCCCGACGCCCGCTACGAAGACCCGCACTTCCGGCTGCGCTTCGCCCGCCTCGTCACGCACTACTGGCGGCACGCCGGCTTCCTGGAGGACGGGGTGCTGCTGCGCGACGCCGGAAAGCTCGCCGGTATCCCCGGCGTGCTGGTCCACGGACGCCTGGACATCAGCAGTCCCCCGGACGTCCCGTGGCGGCTGGCCCAGGTGTGGCCGGACGCGGAGCTCGTGCTGATCGGCGAGGAGGGACACGGACTGTCCGGAGGAGGCACTATGGAGGCCGTCCTGACGGCCACAGACCGCTTCCGGCCTGTCTGAGTCCCGTCGTTCGAGACCGCCGAGGCATGACGCTCCGGGCTGCGGGTGCCGGAACAGGACCACGATCGGACCTGCGTACGTCTCGCCGGCGCCACGGGGCGCAGACCGTAACGGCGTCACCCCTCCCCCGGCCGCCCGGTACAGGGTTGTCCTGCCCCCCGTGGCGGGGCAACCCTGAAGCCGGACGAGCGGCCGAGGAAACCGGCTGTGCGGGTCAGAGCCTGACGGCGGCGGAGCAGTTCCCGATTCCCGTCCGGCAGATCCGGACGGACCACAGCGAGCGGGCTCCCGTCACGTACTGGTCGGCGGAGGAACAGACCATGTCGCCGTACCACCGCCAACCGGTGTCGTCCGTGTCCTTCACCTGAAAACGGGCACAGTGGCCGTCGGTGAGCGGGTCATGGGCGTGGAGCGACCAGTCGCCGTTCCCCACATAGGTGGCCGTACCCGCGGCGCCTGTCGTACTCATGTTGTAGGTCAACGCCTGGGCGGGACCGGCCGAGAAGCCGACCAGGGCGGCGGCTGCCGACACGGCGACGACGGCCAGCCGTTTGGGCATCGATGCCTGCGTTCTGAATTTCATGTGTGTCTCCTTCCGCTTACGGCGGGGTGAGTGTGCGCCAGGTCAGGGGCAGGACGCCGTTCCCTGGTCGAGAACGTGCGCGTCGGCGTTGTCCCCGACCTTCACCCACAGCGCTGACGTGCCCCGTCGGTCGTAGGTGCGGGTGAAGTCGGACTGCCCGGTGCGGACGAACTTGACCTTGTAGCACCAGCCGGCGTCCACGCGGAAGGCGTCCCAGTCCTGGTTGTACGGCGTGTGGCCGCCCCGGGCCGTGAGGTTCTGGGACTTCTGACTCGCCCCGTCGGAGGCGCACCTCGGTTCGGTGGCGGTCGAGTCGCCCGTACTGTCGCCGCCCCGGCACCAGTTGAAGTAGGCGGTGACCCCGTAGGCGCTGTCGTTCACGGTCGTCGAGCACAAGCCGAGCGTGCAGCCCGTGCCCGCCTGGGCGTTCGGCGCCACGCCCACGACGGCGGCGGCGCCCAGCGCGGCGACGACGATGACCGAGCGGACCCGCCCGGTGCCGAACCGCTTGGCAGGCCCTCGCATGTGCATGTCCACGCACCCTCCTTGTCCGGCGGCACCACCCGAGGCGCGACCGTCCCCTGTGTTTCGTGACGTCAACGCTGAAGCACCGACCTTGCGAAAACCTTGCGGCACTCGGCCGACCGCCGTGTCGGGACCGCGTCGGTGTCACCGTGCAGACGACCGCATGCCCGCGCCGGCGCATCATGGGTTCGGACGATCGCACCCGCACCGTGCGGGAGGAGTCTCATCGTCTCGTACGGGAGCACGTGTGTCCTCGCATTCCCCCGCACCGACCCGCCGCAAGAACGTCGCACGGCGCGCGCCGCGGCCTTCGGTACGGTGATCGCGCTGGGCGCCGGTAAGTTGTCCTGCCAGGCCGTCACTTCGGACGGCCCGGGGTTCCGATAACTGCGTACCCACCCCTTGACCTCCGAGGCATCGACCGGGTCCGGGACCTGTATGAAGACCTCATTGACCTCTGTACCTCCCGCCCGGTCCTGGCGCCAGCGTCACCCCATGGGCCGCCACCGGAAACCCCTGGTCCTCGGGCGGGGGCTGTACAACGGCAGCCAGGACGACTGGACGAACGGTTCCGTGAGCGGCGTCCAGGCGTACGACTATGCTCTGACGACCAATCAGGTCACCGCGCTGTATCAGAGCATCCCCTGGAGTCCACCGGCCTGACGGACTCACAGCCTCTCAGGGCGATCCACGCATGCGGGCCGCCCCGGGACCGCCGCTCTCACCGCACGCTGATCGGCGGCCCCCGCCCCGGCACCCGCGCAGATGCGCCGGAGTTCGTTCGGGCCGGCCCACCCCTGCGGCGTTTCGCTCATCCGCGGTCCGACCCGCCGTTCTAGGCTCGGACCGTGGGGCAACCTGAGCAGCGCGCCGAAGGCGCGGGACCGTTCACCACCCGGCTCACCTGGCACCTTGCCGACGGCGGCACCGCCGTGTGGGAGTCCCGGCTCGCGCGCCGGCGTGGGGTGCTCGCCGTTCGGCCCCCGCATGGCGCGGTCACTCATCACGTCCGCGCTGACGCCGTCTCCCGCACGCGCCTGCGCCGGCTCAACGTCATCGCCGCGATCGCGTTCGTCATCGGCGGCGCCCTCTTCACGGCCGGCGCGGCCGTCGCGCAATTCGGCGCCGCCGACGCCACCGAGTGCGCCTCGATCTACTTCGCGGGCGGCCTCTTCTTCACCATCGGCGGGTACGCCTCGCTGCTCCAGGTGATCAACGCACCCCGCCACGTCCCCGGCGGTGAGGGACACTTGGTGACCGGCCCCTGGCGGTGGTGGAGCTATGAGCCCGCGCGGGTTGACTGGCTGAGCACCTTCGTCCTCTTCTCGGGCACGCTCGTCTTCGCCGTCGATCTGCTGGACTCCTTCCTGCAGGGCCTGACCGCCCAACAGGTCAACCGGCTGATCTGGGCGCCCGACGTGATCGGCTGCGTCCTCTTCCTGATCTCAGGCCACCTGGCCTTCGTCGAGATCTGCCACGGACGGCTCCGCGTCCGGCGGCACGACCTCGGCTGGTGGATCGTCGCCGTCAACCAGCTCGGGTCCGTCCTGTTCCTGGTCTCGGCGGTCGCCGCCTACACCCGCCCCGCCACCGGCAGCCTCGTCAACGCCGACATCGCCAACTGGGGCACGCTCACCGGCGCCCTGTGCTTCTCCTTCGCAGGCGTCCTCCAACTCGGCGAACACTCATAGAGCCCGAGCACCGGCCATCGACAACGAGAGCACCGGCGCCGAGACCACGGAACCGCAGGCCCCTCACCCGCCTCCCGAGCGGCTCCGGCCGTCTTCTTCAGTTCACCCGTCCGGGATATTGACGTGTTAGCGACAACAGTGGCTTGATGAACTGTACGAGCTGTGGGAGCGCTCCCACAACCGTCCGCACCGCCGTTCCCACTCCCGCCCCACCTCGGGAAGGACATCCTGTGCGCAGCAGAAGACGTCACCCCCTCCTCGCCACGTTCCTGGCCGCCCTGCTCGTCGTCGCCGGTCTCGGCCTGGCCGGCGCCCCGTCCGCCGCCGCCGCGACCCCGATACGGATCATGCCGCTCGGCGACTCCATCACCGGCTCCCCGGGATGCTGGCGCTCTCTGCTCTGGAACCAGTTGCAGAACGCCGGTTACACCGACATCGACTTCGTCGGCACACTGAACGCCCAGAGCTGCGCCCTCACGCACGACGCCGACAACGAAGGCCACGGCGGCTTCCAGGCCACCGCCACCGCCGACCAGAACCTGCTGCCCGGATGGCTGGCGGCGACCCGACCGGACATCGTTGTCATGCATTTCGGCACCAACGACGTCTGGAGCAGCATCGCGCCGGACACCGTCCTCGCCGCGTTCACCAAACTGGTCGGCCAGATGCGGGCCGCCAACCCGTCGATGAAGGTGCTGGTGGCCCAGCTCATCCCGATCAATCCGAGCAGCTGCGCCG
Source organism: Streptomyces achromogenes (assembly GCF_030816715.1). Classification (NCBI taxonomy): domain Bacteria; kingdom Bacillati; phylum Actinomycetota; class Actinomycetes; order Kitasatosporales; family Streptomycetaceae; genus Streptomyces; species Streptomyces achromogenes. The sequence goes on from NZ_JAUSYH010000001.1 coordinate 375,111, forward strand.
AGTGCGCCGCCCGGACCGTGGCCTTCAACCAGCGCATCCCTGCCTGGGCCCGTGGCATCAGCACCGCGCAGTCGCCGGTGACCGTCGTCGACCAGTGGACGGGCTTCGACAGCGCCACCGACACCTACGACGGCGTCCACCCCAATGCTTCCGGCGACGCCAAGATGGCGGCCCGCTGGTACCCGGCGCTGTCGGCCCTGCTCACCCCGGGCGACCCCGGCGATCCCGGCGGCCCCGGGAGCGGCGGCTGCTCGGCGGCGTTCCGGGCCGTGTCGGTGTGGCAGGGCGGCTACCAGGGCGAGATCACGGTCACCAACACCTCGTCCACGGCGGCGATCTCCTCCTGGTCGGTGAACCTGGCGCTCCCGGCGGGCAGTCGGCTCACCCAGGTCTGGAACGGCGCGCTGACCGGGACGACGGTGCGCAACGCCGGATGGAACGGCACGGTGAGGGCGGGCGCGAGCACCACGTTCGGCTTCCTCGCGAGTACGTCGACGGCGGCGGACACTCCATCGGTGACGGCCACGTGCTCGGCGTCCTGACTCCTGTGCGACCAGACGGTCGAGTCGCCCGTGGCGCCCTCGGGATGGGACGAGACTGCCGTGGTGCCGGCGCACGCGGCGCACGCCGACGACGGCAGCCCGGCCGACGACGGCAGCGGCCGCCTGTGCGCCGCCCGGCCCCGGCCGCGCACAAGAACGAACGGGCCGAGGTCGGCGCTGCGGCGGCCCGGGTGAATCACGGAGACCGGTGATCGACGCGGTGTCAACACATGCTCGGGAATGGGGATTTGAGCCCGGACACAGATGTGTGGACACCGCTTCGCCGCGTCTCCTCAGTAGCCGGTTCCCCGCTTCACCTGGTTCCGCTCGATCCCGTGGGTCGCGCCCTTGTGGTCCAGGGTGCGGCACGCGTCGGCGATGTCCTGGCTCAGGCGATCGACCTGCTCACGGCTCAGCGTCTCCTTGACCAGCGCGCGCAGGATCTTCACCCGCTCGGCGTTGGGCGGGAGCGTGTACGCGGGCACCATCCATCCGCGCTCGGCCGAGAGCTGCCAGGCGATGTCGGACTCGTCGTAGGCATTCTCGCCGACGAGACGGAAGGCGACCAGCGGCAGTTGCTCCAGGTCGCTCCCGATCACCTCGAAGCGGCCGCTGTCGCGCAGGTTGTCCGCCAGCGCCCGGGCGTTGTCCTGCATCATCTTCATGATGTACGTGTAACCCTGGCGCCCCAGCCGCACGAAGTTGTAGTACTGCGCGAGCACCATCGAGGCGCCGGTGGAGAAGTTCAGTGTGAACGTCGCGTCCGTCTTGCCCAGGTAGTTCTCGTAGAACACCAGGTCCTCGACAAGGTCGGACTCCTCTCGGAAGACAAGCCAACCGATGCCGGGGTAGACCAGGCCGTACTTGTGGCCGGACACGTTGATCGAACGGACCTGCTCGAGCCGGAAGTCCCATGTCGAGTCCGGGTAGAGGAAGGGCCACACGAACCCCCCGCTGGCGCCGTCGACGTGGATCGGGATGTCGAGGTCACGCTTGGTGCGCACGTCCCTCAGGAGTGCGTCGATCCCGACGACGTCGTCCTTGTGGCCGGTGAACGTGGTGCCGAGGACGGCGACGACGCCGATCGTGTTCTCGTCGATGCGGGGCTCCACGTCCTGCGGACCGATCGTGTACTTGCCCTCGGCGAGCGGCACGATCCGCGGCTCGACGTCGAAATAGCGACAGAACTTCTCCCACACGACGTGGACGTCGCCCCCGAAGACCAGGTTGGGCCGGTCGGCGGACAGCCCGGCTGCCTGGCGGCGCTGGCGCCACTTCCATTTCAGCGACAGCGCGCCGAGCATGATCGCTTCGGACGATCCCTGGGTCCGGCAGCCGGTCGTCCTGCCCGGGGCGTGGAAGAGATCGGCGAGCATGCGCACACAACGCTGCTCGATCTCCGCGGAGATGGGGTACTCCGCATGGTCGATGAAGTTGCGGTGCAGGTTCTCGACGATCAGCCGCTGTGCCTCCGGCTCCATCCACGTGGTGACGAATGTGGCGAGGTTGCGCTGCGGGTCGCCCTCCATGGCGAGATCCACGTCCACGAGCCGCATCGCGTCCGTCGCGGTCATGCCCTGCTCGGGGAACGTCTGCGAGGGAGCGGGCATGGTCAGGAATCGGTTACCGAAAAGAACCGAGTCATCACTGTTAGCCATACGGCGATTCAAACAGCGTCGGGCCCTGCCGCGGGCGAGGGACACACGGAACACACCCAAGCTCACCGACCGGGGCAGCACGGGTGTCCCTCCCGGCCGCTCGGTGCGACCCGCGGCGAGCGCGCCCTCGCCGGACGTGGCTGACGGAACTACCGCTACACCTATGCCTACGCCTAGAGCACCGGGCACGCCATGGGGCTGTGGAACACGTTCACCATCCACGCCCCCGAGCAGACCGCGCCCGGCCCCTACGTCGTCGACGGCACGGGGCGGGCCGGGTTGAAGCCGCCCACCTCCTCCGCGCCTCCTCTCCGCCTCAACCGTCCGGCTGCGTGGCCCCGAGCCTCGCTTCAGCGGTGCTCGGGGTTGTCAGCGCCCGCGTGGCAATCCGCGTCCCACTGCGAACGCTGGTTGCCCTGCCCGGGGAAGCCCCCGGCGCGCTTGAGCAGGGCCGCCATATGCATGAGGTTCCAGGTCATGAAGGAGGTGTTGCGGTTGGTGAAGTCGTTCTCGGGGCCGCCCGAGCCGGGGTCGAGGTACGACGGGCCGGGGCCGACCGCGCCGATCCAGCCGGCGTCCGCCTGGGGCGGGATCGTGTAGCCGAGGTGCTGCAGACTGTAGAGGAGGTTCATCGCGCAGTGTTTGACGCCGTCTTCGTTGCCGGTGATCAGGCAGCCGCCGACCCGGCCGTAGTAGGCGTACTGGCCTTGGGAGTTGAGCAGCGAGGAACAGGCGTAGAGGCGCTCGACGACCTTCTTGGTCACCGAACTGTTGTCGCCCAGCCAGATCGGTCCGGCCACGACCAGGATGTCGGCGGCCATCACCCTCGCGTAGAGCGCCGGCCACTCGTCGGAGGCGAAGCCGTGCTCGGTCATGTCGGGATACACGCCGGTGGCGATGTCGTGGTCGACGGCCCTGATCTCGTCCGTCGCCACTCCCTGCGCCTCCATGATCGCGCGGCTCCTGTCCACCAGCCCTTGTGTGTGACTGAGCTGGGGGGACGGCTTGAGGGTGCAGTTGATGTAGAGCGCGGCGAGGTCGTCGAACCGGTGGGGAGGGGGTGTGTCCATGACGGGCAGCGTCTCGCGTGGACGAGGTTTTGTCCCGGTTCGACGCGCCCATGAGGCCTTACGAAGCGGTGACGCGTCCGGCGGATCCAAGGATTCCGATACGCCTGCTTCCTGGCGCAGCCGTGCGCGTGCACTCACCCGCGGGCGACACCGGGCCTCCGGGCCCGACCCGGCGCGACGCCTGCCGGCCGATCGACCAGGGCGGGCGCGCCAGGCGTCGCCGGGGGGGACGGGACTTCAGGAACACGCCTGGAGCCCCAGGTCGAGCGCGAGGCAGGAGAAGAACTTCCACGACCCGTCCGGGCCGTAGGGGTCGTCGCGGCCTCCCTGCGCGGTCGCCACTTCCTCCGTCATGTCCTCGAAGCGGATTCGCTCAGGAAGGCTGCCGTAGCGCACGTGACGTGCGTCCGCGGCGGCGTCGGTCGCGAGTCTCCCGTTCATGGCCAGTCCCCACTTCTCCATCGGGGCCGCATCACCCCGGCGCTTCGCTCGGCCACCAGCGTGGACGCAGCAATCGTCACCTGTCAAGCCGGTGACACTCAGGGAGTTCTCTGACTCATGCCTTCAAGGACGCGACACAACGTCCCCAGCACTGCTTCGGCAGACAATCTACGTCACCTGTTTGACTGGTGATGAATGCCGTGCGAGTGTCGTCGTATCCAGGGCCCCGGAGACCGCATACCGTCCGAGCCGTCGACGTCCGGAGCAAAACCGTCATCGGTACGGGGTGCGTCGGCCCCCGGCGCATCGGCCCCTGGCCATCCGCAGCGGCGCGACGAAGGGGTACAGATGTTCAACAGGCGCACTTTCGGCAAGACCGCCGGACTGGGCACCGGCGCGGCAGCGGTCTCACTGTCAGGTCTGCCGAGCAACGCCTCCGCCGCGACCACGCCGGCCAGGACGCGCGGCATGACCGTTCCCGCCGTGTCCGCCGTCACCCACGGAACCCACATCGGCTTCAGTGCGCTCAAGTACGTCAGGGCGGGGCTGCTGGAGATCGCCTACGCCGAGGCCGGGCCTGCCCACGGACCCGTCGTCATCTGCCTGCACGGCTGGCCCTACGACATTCACAGCTTCGTCGACGTCGCCCCGATCCTCGCCGACCGGGGCTATCGCGTCCTCGTGCCGTATCTCCGCGGTCACGGCGACACCCGCTTCCTCTCCCGGCACACCCCGCGCACCGCGGAGCAGTCCGCAGTCGCCCTGGACATCGTCGCCTTCATGGACTCACTGAAGATCGACAAGGCCGTGCTCGCGGGCTTCGACTGGGGTTCGCGGACCGCCGACATCATCGCCGCCCTGTGGCCGGAACGCGTCAAAGCCCTGTTGTCCACCGGCGGATACCTCATCACCGACCGCAAGGCGCAGCTGGAGCCCGCCGCTCCCGCCGTCGAGCACAACTGGTGGTACCAGTGGTACTTCGCCGGCGATCGCGGCAAGAAGGCCATGGAGAACCCCACCGAGCGCATCGCACTGTGCCGCTACGTGTGGACGCTCGTCTCCCCCAACTGGGCTTTCGACGACGCCACCTACCAACGCACCGCCGAGGCCTTCACGAACCCCGACTACGCCGCCGTCGTCCTCTTCAACTACCGCTGGCGCATCGGCCTCGTGGAGGGAGAACGGCGCTACGACCGTTACGAGAGGCAGCTCTCCGCCCAGCCCCCCATCAGTGTCCCCACCCTCGCGCTCGACGCGGCCCTGGACCCTTTCACCCCGCCAGGCGACGGCTCCGCCTACCGCCACCACTTCACCGGCCGCTACGACCACCGCACCCTCGCGAACGTCGGACACAACGTGCCACAGGAAGCGCCCAGCGCGTTCGCGCAGGCAATCGTGGACGCCGACCACCTCTGAGCCACCACACCTACCCACGACCGCCGTTCCCGCACACCGGAGTGCGGGAAGGGCGCCCGGGCCGGCAAGACCGGGCCCACGGAGCCGGCGACGCGATCCCGGCCGTGCGTCACCTCCTTGACTGGTGACGCAAGCCACGGAAATCTCACGTCACCGGCCGGAGCAGTCACGCATCAGTGAGGAATCCCCATGACAGTCGTACGCCTCCACTTCACCTCCGCCCTCGACCCGAAGGGGGTGCTCGGCGTCCTGACCGACTTCAGCCCCTCGCGCGCCCGCATCTGGCCCACCATCGACGCCGACCACTTCGAGGTGCACGGACTCGGAGACACCTGGGCCGAGGTCACCGAGGGAACGGCCGCCGCCTGGGAGCGGGCGCGCTACGAGTGGGAACCGGACGGCGACACCGTCACCGCCACCACTCTCGACTCCAGGCTCTTCGGAGCCGGCGGCGGCTGGGTGTTCCGGACGACGGCCGAGGCGGACGGCACCCGGGTGGACGTGGAGCTGACGCGCCTGCCCGGCACGCTCAAGGGCAGGTTGCTGGCAGCGCTGCTGCCGGTCGTCGCTCCGGCGTCCCTGCGCAAGTCGCTCGCCGGGCCCCTGCAAGCACGATGACGCCCCGAGCCTGACGGCAGCCCGACGGGCCGCATCGCGACAGGCGGAGTCGGTCCGGCCGGCCGGCCGTCGTGCCCCGCACGGAGGCAGGGCGGCGAGCTCCGGCCGGAGGCGGCCGCCGCCCGAGCGGGCACGGGGTACTTGCCCACCGGACGGTCACCCGTCAGAATGGTGACGTGAATCTTGATCACGTCTTCGTGTGCGGACATCCTGTCCTCGACTTCGCGGCCACCCTGAGGGCCCGGCGCTCGACCCGTTTCGAGATGTTCGCGACGCCGGAGCGGCTCAATGCCTGGTACCTGGAATCAGGGCTCGTCGACGTGATCCCCCCGGCGGACGAGGACGACGTCCGCGAGGCGATCGTCCTGCGCGAGGCCGTGTACCGGCTGGTCACCAACCGTCGCCTCCGCGAAAACTTCGACCGGGGGTCACTGGCCGTTGTCAACGCCGTCGCACGTACGACCCCCGCGACACCCCAGCTCACCCTGGCGGGGCGGCACACCGACGCCACCCCCGGGCAGGCGCTGGCCACCGTGGCCCGGCTGGCCGTGGAACTGCTCAGCGGCCCCGACGTCCCGCTGATGAAGGAGTGCGGCAACCCCGAGTGCACCCGCGTCTACATCGATCGCTCGCGCGGCATGCGCCGGCAGTGGTGCGGCATGGATTCCTGCGGCAACAAGATCAAGGCGGCCGCCTACCGTGCGCGCAGGAAATCCACGCCCGCGGCGACCACGCACTGACTCCGCGACCGGGTGCCGTCCTCCACGATCGGGACGGCCGTCTCCACGGGCTCACCATGTGCGGACTGCCGCGTGCGGACCGCCACAGCCCGCACGCGGACCGGCAGAATTCTCGGAACCCGCGCCTGTCTCGTCGCGCGCCCGGCGATGAGTCGACCGGTGCGAAATCGGCCGGTTCGACGCCGGCGCGAAACGGGTGACGGGTTCGGCAATTCACCGGCAGGGCGAATCCGCGTCGCCGGATCGCACAGTCGTCGTCCGCCCCCCAGAACGGGTGGACGATGCAGTCGAGCGGAGGAACGGCGGGCGCCGACGCCCGGAGGACCAGGTTCCGGCGATGGCCCCTCCCCCGCGCCGCGGTCATCTCCACAACCCGGAGCCGGGGTCCGGCACATTGGTGTCGTGGGCACTGTGTGCCAGGTGGAGGTTCTTCCAAGGGGAGGGGAACGGTCGGCAGGCTCAAGGGTGTCGACCACTGCGGGTCGCCTCCGTCGAGCCCCTCCGGGAGAGACCAAAATGGACATCCGGCAACTCCGAACCTTTCACCGCGTGGCCGCGCTGGGGAGCTTCACCCGGGCCGCGGCCGAGCTGAACTACGCGCAGTCCTCGGTGACCGCACAGATCCAGAGCCTTGAAGTGTCCCTGGGGGGCGAGCTGTTCGAGCGGTTCGGGGGCAAGGTGAAGCTGACCCCGGCGGGGACGCGGCTGCTGCCCTACGCGGGACAGATGCTGGCCCTGGCGGACGAGGCACGGGGCGCCGCGTCCCCGGACGCGCAGCCCGAGGGCGTGCTGACCATCGGCACCATGGAGAGCATCACCTCCTACCGGATGCCGCCGGTGCTGGAGTACTTCCACCACCGCTACCCCCGGCTGCAGATCGCGCTGCGACCGAGCCTGTGCGCGGAGACGCTGCACTCGCTGCGTCAGGGGCTGTTCGACGCGGGCTTCCTGATGGAGGCCGAGACGCAGCACTCCGGGGTGCACAGCGAGGTTCTCGGCGTGGAGCCGCTGGTCGTGGTGGCGTCGCCGGGGCATCGCCTCGCCGGGGCGACGAAGGTGGAGACCGACGATCTGCGGCAGGAGTCGGTGCTGGCCCCGGAGGCGGGGTGCGCCTACCGGGAGTTGCTGGAGGCGGAGCTCAACGACGGCACGGGCGAGCCGGTGCCGTTCCTGGAGTTCGGCAACATCGAAGCCATCAAGCGCGGTGTCGGCGCCGGTCTCGGGATCAGTCTGCTGCCACGGATGACGGTCGGTCAGGAGCTGTCGGCCGGGACGCTGGTGCCGCTGGCGTGGGAGCCGCCCTTCGAGCTGTTCACCCAGCTGGCGTGGCGCAAGGGGGCGCAGCTGTCGCGGGAGCGCCGGGTGTTCGTGGAGCAGGTCATCGAATTCCTGAGCCGGGAGTACCAGGAGTCCTGACGGCATCCGCGAGAAACGGTGACGTGCCGGGATTTCATGAGCGGTCTGCATGCTGCGTATGAACGTATCGGCTTTATCGATCGATGAAGTCGATAATGGTCATCTACAGAGCCGAATGGGATTTCTGGACTTCCTTCTCGGGCGGCATGAAGAATGTTGTGCAGTCCCAGTAATACGGCAAGGAGAGTTCTTATGTCCGCACAGGTCATGCTCCCGGCTAAACGGTTTGTCGTGTCGAGCGTTTCGTCCGATGCCCACATGTGGAATCTGGTTTTCCTCCAGCTGCTGTTGGAGGAGCAGGGTGCGCAGGTCACCAATCTCGGCGCCTGCGTGCCCGACGACCTCATCATCGAGGAGTGCCGAAGGTCGCGGCCGGACGCGCTCGTCATCAGCACGGTCAACGGGCACGGTCACCTCGACGGCCTCCGCCTCATCCGCCGTATCCGCAGTGAGCCGGAGCTGGCGGACCTGCGGGTGGTGATCGGGGGGAAGCTCGGGGTACGGGGCGCGGAGAACATCGTGTTCGCCGAGGAGTTGGCGCTCAACGGCTTCGACGCGGTGTTCGAGGCGGACGGCGGGATCGACGCCTTCCAGGACTTCCTGGGGTCGCTCGACAGCGCCGAGCGCCCCGCTCTGGAGCCGGCGGGGGCGGCCGCATGAGCAGCCTCGCGAGGATCCCCGAGCGGTACGCGCCCGCGCGGGGACGCTTCTCGCGCCACGTCCGGGGGGCGCATGCCCGAGGCCGGCTGGTGGTGCAGCCCCGCATGGGGTTCGCGGACCTGGCCACCATGCGCGAAGGGCTGCTGGGCGTGCGGGGAGCCCACGCCACGGCCATCGGCACGATCACGCTGGACAGCTACACCCGTGTCAACGACCACGACTCCGCCCGCCAGGCGCTGCGCACCGGGGCCGAGCTGAACGGGTTCCCGTTGGTCGCCCACGGACCCGAGGCCACCCGGGAGTTACTGGGTTCGGTGTCGGGGCCGGACTTCCCGGTGCAGGTGCGTCACGGTTCGGCGTTGCCGTACCCGCTGTTCCGGGCGATGGTGGAGGCCGGCGTGGACGCCACCGAGGGCGGGCCGGTGTCGTACTGCCTGCCGTACAGCCGGGCGCCGATCAGTGAGGCGGTCAAGGCTTGGGCGCGGTGCTGCGAACTGATCGCGGCGCAGCCCGATCCGATGCATCTGGAGAGCTTCGGCGGCTGCATGCTGGGGCAGTTGTGCCCGCCGAGCCTGCTGGTGGCGCTCAGTGTGCTGGAGGCGTTGTTCTTCCGGGAGCACGGACTGAGCGACATCTCGTTGAGTTACGCGCAGCAGACACATCCGGGGCAGGACATGGAGGCGATCGCCGCGCTGCGTCGGCTGGCCGGGGAGCGGCTGGCGCGGGCCGACTGGCATGTCGTGCTCTACACGTTCATGGGGGTTTTCCCCCGCACGTCGGTCGGGTCGTACCGGATCCTCGAGGAGAGTGTGCGGCTCGCCGTGCGCACCGGCAGCGAGCGGCTGATCGTGAAGACGCCGGCGGAGGCGCACCGCATCCCGACGATCACCGAGAACGTGGACGCGCTGGAGTTCGCGGCGTCCATCGCGCGGGACGAGGCGGAGCGTGCGCCGGAGACCGTGGCGACCGACACGGGCATCTACGAGGAGGCGCGGTTGCTCGTGGACAGCACATTGGAGATGGCGCCCACGGTCGGCGAGGCGTTGGTGCGCGCTTTCGGCCGCGGTCATCTGGACGTGCCGTACTGCCTCCACCAGGACAACGCCAACAAGTCCCGGGCCTACGTCGATCCGGCGGGCATGCTGCAGTGGGCGGAGCCGGGGCGGATGCCGCTGCGGGTGGCACGCGGCGCCTCCAGGCGGCCGGTCAGTGCGAGGGGCCTGCTGACGATGCTCGGGTTCAACGAGCGGCGTTTCGACCGTGAGCAGATGACGCAGGGGCATCTGCGGCAGTTGCAGTACGCGGCTCCCGCCGGGCGAAGGCGCGTGTCGTGATGCCGAGCGCCGGTGAACCCGCCCGGATCGGCCTGCCCTCACCGCCCCTGCGCCGTGTCCGCCGTCCGCGGATCCGCGCTTTCGGCCGTCTCGCCCTAGGTGTCCGTTCTCGTCCGAGGAGCGTCCTGTGACCATCACTCCCACTCTTGACGCGGTGCGGGAACGCGGTGCCCTGCGCGCCGTGGTGAGCCGCGGAATCCGCGGGTTGTCCCTGTGCGGTGACGACAACCGCTGGTGCGGACTGGACACCGACGTCGCCCGGGCCGTGGCCGCCGCTGCGGTGGGCGACGGTGAGGCGGTCGAGTGGGTTCCGTCCGACCCCGCGGACCGGTTGACGCGGCTCGTCGGGGGCGAAGCGGAACTGACCGTCGCCAACGTGAGCTGGACGCTGGGCCGCGAGGCGTCCCTGCCCGTGCTGTTCACCGGCGTCACCTGCTACGACGGTGAGGGGTTCCTCGTGCCCGCCGACAGTGGCGTGACCCGGCCCGAGCAGCTGGCGGGGCGGCGGGTGGCCGTGCAGGCGGGTACGACCAGCGCGGCCAACCTGGCGGCCTGGTACGGCGGTCGGGGTCTCGCCGTCGAGCCGGTCGCCCATGCCACGCCGGCCGAGACGCTCGCGGCGTACGCGGCGGGTGAGTGCGCCGCGTACGTCCTGGACCGGGTCGCGCTGGCCGGGGAGCGGGCGGCGCTCGACGACCCGGCGGCGCACCGGATCCTCGACGAGGCGATCTCCCGCGAGCCGATGGCGGCCGCCGTGCGCGACGGTGATCCGGCCTGGTTCCGGCTGTGCCGATGGGTGCAGCTGCTGCTGGTCTCCGCCGAGCAGCACGTCGTCGAGGTGGGCGAGCGGGACAAGGCGCTGGCCCAGGTCGCCGAGACGGCGGGCGCCCATGGGCCGGCCGTCGGCCTCGACCACGACTGGGCGGCCCGTGTGCTGGCCGCCGTCGGCACCTACGCGGAGGTGTACGACCGCAACCTCGGGCCGGCCACGGGTCTGGACGTGCCGCGAGGGCTCAACGAACTGTTCACGCGAGGCGGTCTGCAGTACGCCGTCCCCCTCCACTGACCCCCACTCCCCCCTCCTCCTTGGAAAGGCGTCCCACCATGAGTACTGACACCCGGCCGGCGAACCCGGAGACGAAGGGAGCGATCGAGCTGACCCTCGCCATGGTGCTCTCCGGCACCCTCGGCGTCTTCGTCATCGAGTCCGGCGCGTCGCCCTTCAACGTGGTCTTCTTCCGCTGCCTGTTCGGCACGGCCACGCTCGGCCTCTACTGCCTGGCGCGCGGCTTCTTCAAGAACCACGGCTTCACCCCGAAGAAGCTGGGCCTGGCCGCCCTGGGCGGTGTCTTCATCGTCTTCAACTGGGCGTTCCTCTTCGAGTCCTACGAGGACACCTCCATCTCGGTGGCGACCGTCGTCTACCACACGCAGCCGTTCTACGTGATGCTGCTCGGCGCCGTGCTGTTCCGGGACAAGCTGACGGCCGCGAAGTTCGGCTGGCTGGGTGTGGCGTTCGTCGGTCTGATCCTGGTGGCGGGGGTGTCCGCGGCCGACCTGACCGGCAGCGGGGACAGCGCCTACCTGGCGGGCCTCGGATACGCGCTGCTGGCCGCGGTGTTCTACGGGATCTCGACGGTCATCACCAAGCGGGTCACCGGGGTGCGGCCGCATCTGGTCGCGCTGGTGCAGCTGGTGCTGGGCATCTTCCTGCTGCTGCCGTTCACCCAGCTGGGCGAGATGAAGGGGCTCGGCGGCGACTGGGGCTGGCTGGTGGGCCTCGGAGTGATCCACACCTGCGTGATGTACGTCCTGATGTACTCCGCGTACCAGAAGCTGCCGACCCCGAAGATCGCCGTCCTGGCGTTCGTGTACCCGGCGGTCGCGATGCTCATGGACTGGGCGGTGTACGGGCACAGCGTGAGTCTGCTGCAGGCCCTGGGCATCCCGCTGATCGTGGCGGCGAGCCTGGGCATCAACCTCGGCTGGTCCTTCGCCGGCCGCCGGGCGCCCGTCGCACCCGTCGAGGAGCCCGCACCGGCCGCCGGTGCGGTGGCCGCGTCCAGGACCGAGATCAAGACCGGAGGCACTCGATGACCCTCGTGACCGACCCCACGGCTCCGCGCATCGCGATCGTCGGCGCCACCGGCGCCGTGGGCAACACCCTGATCGAACTGATCGAACAGCGGGGCCTGCGCTACCGCGACATCCGGTTGGTGGCGTCGGCGCGCTCGGCCGGCACGGAGCTGAGCGTGGACGGCGTGGCCTACCCGGTGCACGCGGTGGAGGAGTTCGACTTCGCCGGAGTCGACCTGGCCTTCTTCTCCGCCGGCACCGAGGCCAGTGAGCAGTGGGTGCCCAGGGCCACCGCGGCCGGCGCCGTCGTCATCGACAACACGATCGCCTTCCGCATGGACCCCGACACCCCGCTGGTGGTGCCGCAGGTCAACGCCCATCTGCTGGACGCCCGTCCGAGGTCCGGTGTGATCGCCAACCCGAACTGCTCGACGATCCCGCTGGTGCGCCTGCTGGACGGGGTCGAGCGGCGTTACGGCGTACGCCAGGCCGTGGTCAGCACCTACCAGGCGGCTTCGGGGCTCGGGCATCCCGGTGTCGAGGAACTGAGGGAGGCCAGCCGCGCGACGCTGGACCATCCCGAAGAGGTGTATCCCGGCAAGGAGTTCTCGCCGTCGCTCGCCTTCAACGTCATTCCCAAGATCGACCGGTTCCTGGACTCGGGCTTCACGCTGGAGGAGCAGAAGATGCTCCAGGAGTCCCGCAAGATCCTCGGCCTGCCTCATCTGGACGTGACCACCACGTGTGTGCGGGTGCCGGTCGTCAACGGCCATTCGGAGGCCGTGTGGATCGAGACGCAGGGTGTCGTGGACCGGGCCGAGCTGGTGGAGCTGCTCGCCGCGCTGCCCGAGGTGACGGTGCACGACCGCCGGTCGCCGCACGAGTTCCCCACTCCCGCCACGATCGACGACCCGTACCGGGTGCACGTCGGCCGGGTCCGGGTGAACCCGAACAACCCGCGGGCCTTCTGGCTGTGGCTGGTCGCCGACAACCTCACCATCGGCGCGGCGCTGAACGCCGTCCAGATCGCCGAGGAGCTCATAGCCCGGGGGACCCTGTGACGCGACCGCCGCTGGACCCCTCGCAGCGGCCGCCCGCGGTGGTGAAGTTCGGGGGGTCCAGTTTTCGGACCCTGGCGGCGTACGGGCAACTCGCCGAGGCGCTGTCCCGGCGGGTCGAGGAGGAGAACACCCGCCTGGTGGTCGTGGTGAGCGGCCGGCCCGGTGAGACCGAGCAGTTCCGGGACCGTCTGAGCAAGGTGAACCCGCATCCCGAGGACGAGACCGTCGCCGGCCTGCTGACCCTGGCCGACACGGTGGGCGCTCAGTTGCTGGCGACGGCTCTGCACCGGCAGGGCCGTAGCTCCACGGTGCTGGCGGGGCACCAGCTGGGGCTCACCACCGACTCCTCGTTCATGTGGGCCCGCCTGGAGCACACCGATCCTGAGCCGCTGCGCTCGGCCGTGCGTGCGCACGACGTGGTGGTGGTGCCGGGCGGCCAGGCCGCCGACAAGGAGGGCCGGCCGACCTGGCTGGGCAAGAACAGTTCGGATCTGTCGGCGGTGGCCGTCGCGGCGGCGGTCGGTTCACCGCGCTGCGAGATCCATTCGGACGTCGACGGCATCTACAGTTCCGACCCGCATCTGATCAGCGGATCGCGGCTGCTGAGCGAGGTCTCGTACAACACGGCGGCGCTGATGTCGTTGTACGGCGCGAAGGTGCTGCACCGCCGGGCGGTGCGGCTGGCGCAGCGCAACCGGATCGAGATCGTCTGCCGTTACAACAGGCCGCCGTTCCCCGCGGGTTCGGTCATCGGCAGCGCCGGATCCTCGGTGGCGGCGGTGGTGCTCAACCAGCGTTCGGCGGCTCTGCGTTACGAGACGGAGGAGCTGGCCGACCGCGCGTACACGGCCTTCCACGGCGCCAACATCGACGTGGTACGTCTGACGGCGGGGCCGCTGGTCGCGGTCACCGGGGGTTTCGTGGACCTGCCGGAGTTCCAGCGGCGCAACGGTCTGACGCCCGGCGAGTACGCCGGGGTGCCGGTGACCGCGGTGCGCGGCAGCCAGGTGGTGACCCAGCTGGCGGCCGACGAGGAGGACGCGCTGCATCTGACGCAGCGTCTGCACGACCACGTGAACCGTCCCGGCGCGGGCACCGATCCGAACGCGCCACTGCTCGAGCTGCAAGGAGTGTGAACCCCATGACCGCCACCACCGACCACGGTGTGCCCGCCCCGGCCGGCGCCGCCACACCGACCTTCAGTGAGATCGCCCTGCCCGACGCGGTACGGGACGCACTCGGCGAACAGCTGCGCGGCCTGCCCGATCCGAACGTCGACATCGACCGCTCGTCCGCCCGGCTGCTGCAGATCTTCGCGACGCTGCCGACCGAACTGCTGCAACAGGTCCTGGACTTCGGCCGGCACATCGACACACCGGGAGTCAGCCTCGTCAGCAACCTTCCGGTGGACCCGGTGATGCCGGACACGCCGTCCGACGGCGGACCCAGCGCCGAGAAGCGGTCGTTCGTCGCCGAGGGCGTACTGCTCGGGCTCAGTGGTCTGCTCGGGGAGCCGATGGGGGTGCTGACGGAGAAGGCGGGACAGCTGATCCACGACGTCATCCCCGTCGCCGGGGGCTCACGGACCCAGACGAACCAGGGTTCCGAGGTCTTCCTCAACTTCCACAGCGACATCATGCACGACGTGATCGGCCGTTACGACGTCGCCAACCCCGACTTCCTGGTGCTGTCCTGCCTGCGTGCCGACCACGAGGGCGTCGCCGGCACCTACTACGCCGACGCCCGTGACGTGTCGGCCGCGCTCCCGCCCGAGATCCTGGAGACACTGCGCAGTCCGCTGTTCCGGCTCAACGCCCCGGGCAGCTACGTCCGCGACGTCGCCGGCGGCCTGGACGTGCTGTCGGAGCCGGTGCCGCTGATCAGCGGTCACACCGACTATCCCGAGATCGCGATCTCCGCCAACGGGGTGCACCCGCTGACCAGCGGAGCCCGCGCGGCGATGGACACCCTGCAGACGGTGTGCGGCGAGGTCGCGCACAGTGTCAGGCTGCGCCCCGGGCAGGCCCTGCTCATCAACAACCGCAAGGGGGTGCACGCGCGATCCACGTTCGCCGCCCGCTACGACGGCAGGGACCGCTGGCTGCAGCGGACCTACGTGCGCCGCAGCCTGTGGAACGTGCGCTACCGGGTCACCGAGGACAACCGCCGGGTGCACTACTGACCGGCCGCCCGGTCCCGACCGCCCCGCGTCACCGCGGAGATCCGGTGGCGCGCCGGGCCTCTGGAGAGCCCCGTGTCACGCCGAGCGACCCTCGGCGGGGCACGGGGCTCTCGTCCGCCCGGACCCGCCGTCGGGCGGCGGGACACCTCCGCCCGGGGACCACCGGCGGCCGGGCAGGCCAGGGCGGGGCGGGCAGGCCGGGGCGGGCAGGCCGGGGCGGGGCGGTCCGGGGCGGCCAAGGCTCGCGGGGACGCCGGATGGCCCGGACCGGTCAGGCCCCTCGTGGCCAGCCGCGGACCGGTGCCTGCAGGGTCCACGCGCCCGATGATCGACGTGTCGGGCAGCGGCCCGCAGCGACGTGAGGGAGACCATGGGAAGGACACTGGCGCAGAAGACGTGGGACGCCCATGTCGTGCGGCACTCCGGTGACGGCGACGATCTGCTGTACATCGATCTGCAGCTGCTGCACGAGGTGAACACGCCCCAGGCGTTCGACCGGCTGCGCGCGGCGGGCCGTACCGTACGCCGCCCGGACCTGACCGTGGGCACCGAGGACCACAACACCCCGACGCTGGCGCTGGACCGGGTCATCAAGGATCGTGAGGGCCGCCGGCAGGCGGAGCTGATGCGCTCCAACTGTGCCGAGTTCGGGATTCCGCTGCACCGCTTCGGGGACCGGGACCAGGGCATCGTGCATGTCATCGCGCCCGAACTGGGTCTGGTGCGGCCGGGGATGACGGTGGTGTGCTGCGACTCGCACACCACCACGCTCGGCGCGTTCGGCGCCCTGGCGTTCGGCATCGGGTCGAGTCAGGTCGAGCATGTGCTGGCCACCCAGACGCTGCCGATGCGGCCGCTCCGGCAGATGTCCGTGACCGTGGACGGTGTCCTCCCGACGGGCGTGAGCGCCAAGGACCTGGTTCTCGCGCTGATCGCCGAGGTGGGCACGGCGGGCGGGCAGGGGCACGTCATCGAGTACCGCGGCGAGGCGGTGCGGGCGCTCTCGATGGAGGCGCGGATGACCTTGTGCAACATGTCGGTGGAGGCCGGGTCGCGTGCCGGGACGGTCGCGCCGGACGAGACGACCTTCGCCTACCTCGCCCGCTGCCCGGGGATGCCGCGCGGGGCCGAATGGGAGCGGGAGGTCGCGTACTGGCGTGCGCTGGCCGGTGACGCGGACGCCCGCTTCGACAAGGCCGTCACCCTGGACGCGCGCACCCTGAGTCCGTACGTGTCGTGGGGCACCAATCCCGCGCAGAGCGTGCCGCTGGACGGGCGGGTGCCCGCGCCCTGCGACTTCGCGCCGGGCACGCAGCGGGACGCGGCACGACGGGCGCTGGCCTACATGGATCTCGAGCCGGGGACGGCGCTGCGGGACGTCGCCGTGGACACCGTGTTCCTCGGGTCGTGCACCAACGGCCGTATCGAGGACCTGCGGGCCGCCGCGGACGTCCTGCGGGGCCGGAAGGTGGCGGACGGCCTGCACATGATGATCGTGCCCGGGTCGGCGCGGGTGCGGCGGCAGGCCGTCGAGGAGGGCCTGGACCGGGTGTTCGCCGAGGCGGGCGCCGACTTCCGGGCAGGCGCGGGCTGTTCGATGTGCGCGGCTCTCAACGAGGACCGGCTGCTGCCGGGGCAGCGCGCCGCCTCCACCAACAACCGCAACTTCGAGGGGCGGCAGGGCCGCGGGTCGCGCACCCACATCGTGTCGCCCGCGGTGGCCGCGGCCACCGCGGTCACCGGACGCCTGTCCTCCCCCACCGACCTGTGAATCTGTGAGACGAAAGGCCCGCGATGGAGAAGTTCACCGTGCACACCGGGACGGCCGTCCCACTGCGCCGCACCGACGTCGACACCGACCAGATCATCCCCGCCCGGTTCTGCGCGAGCACCCGCCGCACCGGGCACGCGGACGCGCTGTTCGCCGACTGGCGGGCCGGTTCCGGCTTCGTCCTGGACCGGCCCGAGCGGGCGGGCGCCAGCGTTCTGGTGGCCGGTCAGGACTTCGGCACGGGTTCGTCGCGCGAGTACGCCGTATGGGCCTTGCGGGACTTCGGGTTCCGGGCCGTTCTCGCCCCTCGCTTCGGTGACATCTTCCGTGGCAACGCGCTGATGAACGGCCTGCTCACGGTCGTCGTGCCGGCGGAGACGGTGGAGCGGCTGTGGGAGCTGACGGAGAACGATCCGCGCATCGGGGTCACCGTCGACCTGGAGCGCCGGGAGGTGCGGTGCGCCGGCCTCGTCCAGGCCTTCGACATCGACCCGGAAGTACGGCGCAGGCTGCTGGGCGGCCTGGACGCCATCGCCGACACCCTGCGGCACGAGGCGGACATCGCCCGCTACGAGGCCGGACGCCGGCCCGCGCTGCCGGTGACGCGCCCCGCGGTGACGGTGGCGTCGTGAAGCTCAACCAGTGCGCGGCGTTCGTCGCGATCGCCGACACCGGAACGTTCACCAACGCCGCGCGTGCGCTGGGCGTCAGTCAGTCCGCCGTCAGTCACGCCATCGCCGGCCTGGAGAGCGAGCTGGGGGTGACGCTGATGGTGCGGGACCGCTCCGGCGTGGAACTCACCGATGCCGGACGCCGTGCCCTGGAGCCCGCGCGGGGCGTGGTGGCGCAGGCGGACCGGGTGCGACGGGCGGTGCGCGGCACGGACGCCGAACCCGAGGGCACCTTGCGGATCGGCACCAGTCAGAGTTTCGCGGCACGGCTGCTTCCGGCGCTGATGTCGGAGCTGCACATGCGATATCCGCGCCTGCGGATCGAGTTGCGTGAGGGCGGCGACGCGCAGATCGCCCAGTGGCTGCGCACCCGCGGCATCGATCTCGGCATCGTGTCGCTGCCCAAGCGGGGCCTGGTCACTGCGCCGTTGCTGCAGGACGAGATGTTCGCGGTGCTGCCGGTGCACCATCCGCTGTCCCCCCGGCCGGAGTTGCGCATCGCCGAGCTGGCCGGGGAGCCGTTCCTGATGCCGGTGGGCGGGGTCGAGACGATGGTCCGCGCCGCGTTCCGCACGGCCGGTCTCGAGCCCGAGGTCACCCATCAGGTGCGGGACATCAACGCGCTGCTCGCGATGGTCTCCGCCGGGCTCGGCACGACCGTCATTCCCTGGCTGGCCCTGCCGCCCGCGCTGCCGGAGGTGCGGCTGGTGCCGCTGTCCCCGGCGGTGGTACGGCACCTGGGCATCGGTACGCGTCCGGGCGCCGAGGAGTCCCCGGTGGTGGGGGCGTTCGTGCACGCGGCGCGCACCCTGGCGCTGCGCAGCGACTGGAGGAGGCTTCCCGTTGCCGTGTAGCCGTGGTCCGCGCGGGCCGCAGGGCTCGGGGCCGCCGGGATCGGGACCGCGCAGTTCGCGGCCGCCGAGCGGGGGGTCAGGTCACGAGGCGGGTCGGCGCGTGCCGGACGCCGAGCACGGTGCAGCCGGTCTCCGTGCTGACCTGGTGGACGCTCCCGGGCCGCTCGACGACGAGGTCGCCGGTGCGGTAGCAGTCGCCGTTGTCGTTGAGGAGCTCCCCTTCCAGAACGAGGATCACCTCGTGGCCCAGGTGTTCGTGCAGGTCGCCGTGGGCCCCGGGAGCCATGCGGGTGATCATCGCGGCGCCCGGGTCGGGGCCGTCGGTCAGGTAGAGGCGGTGCACGTCGACGCCGGCGCGACCGGGTTCCTCCCAGCGCTCCCAGGGCAGGGCGTCCAGTCCGACGGGGTCGAAGACGTCGCGCAGGACGGTCACTTCGCGCTTCTGGGGCGAGGCGGCGGGGACGGCGGAACGGGTGACGACGGACATCGGGATGCTCTCTTTCCGGAGACGGGGGCGGGAGGTGGGGCGGGGGCGATGCGGCCGCGCGGGTCAGCCGGTTCGGGCCGGGAGCGGCGGCGCGGACGCGGACGCCGGAACAGTGACGTCCGAGGCGACCACGGCCGACGCGATGACGTCCACGGCGACGGCGTCCGCGTTCTGGACGAAGTCCGTCCAGAAGCCGGGCCTGCTGCTGCCGCCCTGCATGAACCAGCGGGTGTGCTCGGTCGGGATGCCGAGGACGTACAGACCGCGGTCGGGCCGGCCGGTGCGGTCCACGGGGTGGAAGGGCGGGCCGGTCACGGCGACTCCGCCGGTGTCGAAGCGGTCTCCGTCCGCGCCGTGGTTGACGTACGACGTCCAGATGCCCTTCTCGCGCAGGCCGCGGGTGAGGGGGTGGGGGTCGAGACGCATGTCGGGCGTGGGGACGCGGGCGTCGATGACGGTGTCCACGAGGATCTCCGAGCCGCTCACGTAGGGCGAGTGGACGCCGAAGCGTCCCGAGGGGTGCGGGCGGATGCGGGTGTCGGGGCCCACGACGCGCAGGACGCCGTCGCGCAGCAGGGCGTCGACCTGCCGCAGCCGCGCGCGTGGGGGCCCGGCGGCGAGGAAGGAGCTGCGGGGGACGTACCAGCCGAGGAACTCCTCGCGGTGCGAGACGGGGGTCAGGCCCGCGAAGTCGACGAGCGAACGGATCACGGCGCGGGAGTCGCGGATGACGTCCAGCGCGGCCTTGAGCGGGTCGTCGACGTTGCCGGCGTCGGCGTGCGCCAGGTCCTCGGCCAGTGCGTCGGTCAGGGCCCGGGTGAACTCCTCGGGTCCGGCGAAGTGCCGGCCGGCGAAGGGGCGGGCCTGGGCGTCCAGGTCGATGCGGGGCACGTCGGCGAGGCCGTGTCCGGCGGCGAGGGCGGGGACGTCGGGTACGCCGCTCTCGGCGGCGGCGACGACCTCCGCCTCGAACGCGGCGGCCTTCCCCGGTTCTCCGCGCGCGGTCAGCATCGTGGCGTAGTAGACGAGTTCGACCTCGGCGAGCAGCCAGGGCAGGGCGTCGTCGGCGAAGGAGAGCCTGCCGTGCCGGCCGCGGGCCAGGACCCGCTCGGTGGTGAACAGCACGTGGCGGTGGCGGTGGTCGTGGTGTTTCTGGTTGCGTCCGCGGGCGGGCAGCGGCATCCCGCTGCGGGAGCCGGCCACGATGACGGGTTCGCTGCCGCTGGGCCGGTAGACGAGCCGGTCCCCGTCCTCGTCGTAGTGTCCGCCGCGGCCCTCGGTGAGCGCGGCCATCACGTCGTAGAAGGACAGGCCGAGGCCGAGGACGCCGACCGTCGACCCGGCGGGTATCTCGTCCAGAGGCATGTCGGCGGCGCTGTCCCCCGCGATGTGGCGCAGCCCGGGGTGGCCGGCGGCGTGGGCGGCGAGGAGCCGCTGGTTGCCGGTGAGTTCGGGGCGGGTGTGTCCGGTGGTGAGCACGACGCGGTCGGCGGTGAGACGGGTGCCGCCGCGGAGGGTGAGCCGGTATCCGCCGCCGGAGCGCTCCAGCGCGTCCACGCAATCATGGACCGGACTCAGCCGGACTCTTTCCGGGAGATGCTTTTCGATCGTGTCGAGAAGAAACCTCATATAGCGTCCGTGGAGGGCGCGCGGTGCGTAACTGTTGGGCCCCGGGTATTCCGGGTCGACGGAACTCCACCACTGGGCGAGCGACGGGCCGGCGCCGGGTCTGGCGGGGCCGCCGTCGGGTGGGCCGGAGAATGCCGAGACCTCGTCGGCGACGGTGTTCATCAGGAACCATCGCGGCTGGTCTTCGCGCCAGATGCGGCCGGTGCCGACCCGGTGGGAGTCGATGAGGAAGATCTCCACGGCCTCGTGGACCGGCCCTTCGGCGAGGCGCGCCGCGATGCGTTCGAGCACGGACACCCCGCGCGGACCGCTGCCGACGATAGCCACCTTCATGTGCACCCCTTCCGGGAATCGAATTTCCGTCCTCTCGTATTTCGAAGGTAGGAGTTCCGACTTCCGGGTTCAACACTGATTCATTGATGCATTGCATGAGCTTTTCTCATGCAATGCGCGAGCGAAAAGGGAGAGAGAAGCGAATGGACTGGGCTGGAACACCGCGGCGGGCCCCGGGCGGGCGACCCGCGCTGCTCGTGCTGGACCTCATCAACGAGATCGTCCACCCGGACGGCAAGTACGCGGCCGACGGTTACGGCACGCAGGCGCGTGAGCGGCGTGTCCTGGCCACGGCCGCCGACGCGATCCGGCGGGCCCGCGCCGCGGACATACCGGTGATCTACGTCGTCGTGGGCTTCTCCCCCGGTTATCCGGAGTGGCCGGCCGGTTCCGCGGTCTTCGAGAAGGCGAGGGACGACGGCCGTCTCGCCCTGGGGTCCTGGGCGACGCAGGTGCACGACGCACTCGCGCCACGGCCCGGGGAACCGGTGGTCGTCAAGCACCGCGTCAGCCCGTTCCACGGCACGAACCTGGAGGTGCTGCTGCGTACGGCGGGCATCGACACGCTGCTGCTCACCGGCGTCTCCACGGAACTGGTGGTGCTCAGCACCGCTCAGGCCGCCCACGACCGGGACTACCGCGTGCGGGTGCTCGAGGACGCGACGCTGGCGGGCGACGCCGAGATCCACGAAGCCGCGCTGAAGATCCTGTCCCGGATCTCGACGGTCACCACGGTCGCCGAGGCGCTGCCGGCCCCGGGGCCGGTCTGCGCCACCGAGCCGCAGGGCGTCCGGTCGTGAGCGCGCGCGCCGCGGCCCGTTTCCACGCCGTGGAGGAATCGGCGACGTACGCGGTCTTCGACATGGTGGCGCGGATGCGCGCGCGGGGCACGGAGGTGGTGGATCTGGGCGGCGGGGAGCCGGACTTCGACACCGCCGGACATGTCGTGGACGAGGCGGTGGGCGCCCTGCGCGAGGGTTTCACGCACTACACGCCGAGCCGTGGGCTGCCCGCGCTGCTGCGGGCGGTCTCCGCGAAGCTCGCGGCGGACAACGGTGTCACCGCGGCCGCGGCCACCGACATCGTCGTCACGCCGTCGGCGAAGCACGCCCTGTTCGCCGCGCTGGTGACGGTGCTCGACCCCGGTGACGAGCTGCTCGTGCCGACGCCGAGCTGGGTCAGCTACACGGAGATGGCGCGGTTGATCGGCGCGCGGCCCGTGCAGGTAGCCCTCGACGGCGCGGACGGCTTCCGGATCACGGCGGAACTGCTGGAGCGGCACGTCTCCGGGCGGACGAAGGCGCTGCTGGTCAACTCGCCGAACAATCCCACGGGCCGGTCGCTGACCGCCGGGGAGGCGGCCGTGATCGCCCGGTTCGCGCAGGAGCACGACATCCTGCTGATCTCGGACGAGATCTACGAGAAGATCCTCTACGGCGGCCGCCGTCACCTCAGCCTCGCCGCGCAGCCGGGCTGCGCCGAACGCACCATCACGGTGAACGGGTTCTCGAAGGGCTACGCCATGACCGGCTGGCGCCTGGGCTACGCGGCCGGGCCCACCGATCTAATGGCGCAGTTGGTGAAGGTGCAGCAGCACACGGTGGGCTGCACGGCGTCCTTCGTGCAGCGGGGCGGGATCGCCGCGCTGACCGGCTCGCAGGAGCCGGTCGAGTGGATGACCGCGCAGTACACGGCCCGCCGGGATCTCCTCGTGCGCGGGCTGAACTCGCTGCCCGGGGTGTCCTGTTCGCCGCCCGACGGGGCGTTCTACGCCTTCGCCGACATACGTGGCACCGGGTTCGCGGACTCGGCGACGTTCGCGCGGTGGCTGCTGCGGGAGACCGCGGTGGCGGTGATGCCGGGTTCCGCGTTCGGGCCGGGCGGTGAGGGCTTCGTCCGGCTGTCGTTCGCCACGTCGCCCGAGGTACTGCGGGCGGCGCTGGAGCGCATGGCGCGGGCGCTGGCCGGCCGGGGCTGACACCCGGCGCGCGGACCGCGGGTCACGTGGTGCGTCCGGCGGCACGGCGCCGGACGCCCACGGCCAGCACGGCGCCGACGGCGAAGGCGGCCGCCGCGATGCCCGCCGACAGACGCAGCCCGGAGGTGAAGTCTCCCGCAGCCGCCGCGAGGGTACCGAACAGGGCCACCCCCACCGCGCTGCCGACCTGCCGGGCGACGTTGAAGACGGCGGAGGCGATGCCCGCGCCGGAGGCGGGCGCGGTCTCGATGATGGCGGCGGTGGCGGCGAGGGCGGTCATGGTCTGGCCCAGCCCGGTGGCGACCAGGGCGAACAGCAGGACGGGGTACGGGGTGTCGGGCCGGGCGGTCAGCCAGCCGAGGAAGCCCACGGCGCCCAGGGCCAGCCCGCCGGCCATCGGGACGTACGGGCCGGTGCGGGCGGCCAGGCGGCTGAAGAACGGGGCCGCGACGAGGCCCATGCACACCGACGGCAGCAGGGCGAGGCCGGTGTCGAGGACGGTGAAGCCGCGCTCCTGCTGGAAGTAGAGGGTGGTCAGGAAGAGCATGCCGTAGTAGCCGAGGCTGATCAGCAGGCCGATCGCGGCGGTCGCGGTGAACGCGCCCGAGCGGAACAGGGACGGCGGCAGCAGTGGCGCCCGCCGGCCTTGTCCGGCCCGTTCGCGTGCTTCCAGGGCGCGTTCGACCAGCGCGAAGGCGGTCAGGCAGGCCGCGCCCGTGCCGAACGCCGCCAGGACCAGCGGGGAGGTCCAGCCGTGGGATCCGGCCTCGTTGAGGCCGCCGGCCAGGGCGACGAGACCGACGATGCCCAGCATCTGGCCTGCCGGGTCCATGCGGCGGGCCGGCTTCTTGCGGGCAGTGGCCGGGATATGACGGACGGTCAGGACGACGGCGAGCGCGGCGACCGGCAGGTTCAGCCAGAACACCGAGCGCCACTCGAGCCCGGAGACGAGGAGGCCGCCCACCGCCGGTCCGGCGCCGAAGGCGATCGAGGCGACGGCGCCCCACACGGCGATCGCCCGGGCCCGCACCGCGCGGTCGGAGTAGGTGGCCTGGAGCAGTGCGAGCGAGGCGGGCACGAGCAGGGCGGCGCCGGCGCCCTGGGCGAGCCGTCCGGCGATCAGGGCGCCGGAGGTGCCGGCGAGGCCGCAGACCAGGGAGGCCGCGGTGAAGACGCCGAGTCCGGTGAGGAACATGCGCCGGTGGCCGAGCCGGTCGGCGAGCCCGCCGCCCAGGAGCAGCAGCCCGGCGAAGACGGTGCTGTAGCCGTCGACGATCCACTGCAGGGCGGAGGCCCCGGTGTCGAGGGCGGTGCGGATCTCGGGGACGGCGACGTTGACGACGGTGACGTCCAGCATCACGAGGAAGTAGCCGAGGCTGAGGGCGATCAGCGGGGGCAGGGTGACCGCGGGCCGGACGGCCGGGGCGGGCGCCGCGGCCGCGGCGCGGGGCGCTGTGGCGGTCCGCCCGCCTTCGGGGGTGAGGTCGGTGGTGGTCATGCCACGAGCATCGACGCCGGACACTTCGTCACGGGGCGAAGTGTCGTTGTCGTACGGTGGAGCCATGCCGAACCGCAGCAGCGCCACGAGGGCGTCCGCCCGCGACGCGGGCGCCTCATCGCACCCCGGCCGCGCATCCGGCGAACAGGCCGGTGCGCCGCTCAAGCACCAGACCGACATCGCCCGCGCCGCGGCCCTGATCGCCGATCCGTCGCGCGCCCGCATCCTGAAGTGCCTGGCCGACGGCCGCGCCCTGCCGGCGAGCGCCCTGGCCGGCGAGGCGGGGGTGGGCGCCGCCACGGCCAGCGCGCACCTCGCCAAGCTCGTCGAGGGCGAGTTCGTCACCGTCGAGGCGCGGGGCCGGCACCGCTACTACCGTCTGTTCGGGCCGGACGTGAGCGCCGCGCTGGAGGCGCTCGCGCTGATCGCCCCGCCGCTGGCCATCACCTCCCTCAAGCAGAGCAGCCGCACCAACGCCCTGCACCGCTCACGGACCTGCTACGACCATCTGGCCGGGCGGCTCGGCGTCGCCCTGATGCAGTCGCTGCTCGACCATGGGGTGCTCACCGGCCACGACGGCATCCACCGGCCCGCCGAGGCGGTACGGGACCGGCCCTCGTCGTACGGCCGCGACATCGTCTACGAACTCTCCGCCGAAGGACCGTCGGTCCTCGCTGAACTGGGCGTCGACACGGACCGGTTGCCGCCGCGCCGCCCGGCGATCCGCTACTGCGTCGACTGGAGCGAGCACCAGCACCACCTCGCGGGCGGGCTCGGCGCGACCCTCAAGGCGGCTCTCTTCGAACGCGGTTGGGTGCGGTGGGGCGCCGCGCCGCGCGTGGTGCACCTGACGGACGAGGGCTCGGCCGGCCTGGAGCGGACCCTGGGGCTCGTGTTCGCTTGAGGGGGCCCCGCCTCCACTTCGGTGGAGGCGCGACAGGACAGGGGCGGACGCGGTGGAGGGGGCCTCCTCCGACGGCCGATGTGCGACGGCGATGCGGCGGCGAGGCTCGGGGCATGGAACCCATCCACGAACTGTCCGGGCCGGAACGCGAGCAACTGACCGCGGTGCTGCGCTCCGTGGCCAAGAACCCCTACGAGGACTACGAGGACTTCTCACGCGCCGTCGGTGACGTGATCGCGCGCGGCGAGGTGCCCGCCTTCTTCGCCGACGTCTGCGCACGCGTCCGCCGCGACCGGGCGACGGGCGTCTCCGACGCGCACGTGCTGCGCAACTGCCCGCTGGACGATGACATTCCGCTGCTCGACCTGGACGATCCGGTCGCGGACAAGCACGCGCGCAAGAAGACGTTCGTCGGCGAGGCGTTCCTGGAGCTGTTCGCCCAGCTGGTGAGGACTCCCCTGCTGTCCTACGCGACCCGTTTCAACGGGGACTTCTTCACGGACGTCGTCGCCATCAACCGCTACAGCGGGATGCAGACGGGGTTCAGCGACAGCGAGCTGGTCTACCACAACGACCGCACGGCCCATCCCGTGCGGGCCGACTTCATCTCGCTGCTCGGCATGCACTGCCCCGAGGGCGAGTTCATCTACACCGGGTTCGTCGACGGGCGTGACCTGCTCGCGCATCTGACGGACGAGGAGCAACGGCAGCTCAGGACGGCGCAGTTCGTCACACCGTTCGACGTGTTCTCGCGGGACAACAACAAGGAGCTGACCGTCTCCGAGGTCCATCCGATCCTGGAGAACCACCACAGTTTCCGCTACCTCGACACGTGCACGGCGGCCGCGCCGGACGCTCCCGAGTCCGCCAAGGACGCGCTGCTGGCTCTGAAGGACGCCCTGGTGCGCGCGGACAAGACCCGTCATCGCATCCGCACCGGAGACCTGTTCGTCTTCGCCAACCAGGACGGTCTGCACAGCCGCGACAGGATGGAGATCAACGACGCGGCGCGGGCGCGGCAGCGCTGGCTGCTCAAGACGTACGCCTTCCGTGACGAGGCGGCCGCCGAGCGCCACGCGGACCGCTGGCTGGACGGGGTGCGCGGACGCGTGGGCGACTGACGTGCCGGGCGCGCCGGTCCCCGGCGCGCGCCGTCACGACCAGGGTGGGCGGTCCTCGTCGAGCGCCTGGCGCATCAGCAGGACCGCCTCCAGGCGGTTGCGGACGGACAGCTTGGCCAGCGCGTGCGACACATGGCTCTTGACGGTCGCCGGGGTGACCTCGAGCCGGCCGGCCGCCTCGCGGGTGGACAGGCCCGCCGCGAGCACCGTGAGCACCTCGCGCTCGCGTTCGGTCAGGGAGCGCAGCCGCAGGCCGGCCGAGCGGTCGCCGCGCGGGCGCGCGGGCGCGGGTGTGGCCGTGCGACGCGCGGGCGGGCACAGGCCCACCAGCTCGGGCGACACCACGACGTAGCCGGCGGCCGCCGCCCGTACGGCGGCGGCGAGTCGGCCGATCTCCGGGTCCTTGACCAGTACTCCCGCGCAGCCCGCGGCCAGCGCGTCCCCGACGGTCCGCGCCGTCCACCGCGTGTCGAGGAGCAGCACGCGCACCCCCTTGTGCACCAGGCCGGGGACGAGCGAGGCCGGCCTGGGCCGGAAGGCGTCGGCGAGCACGACGACGTCGACGCCGTCCAGGGGCCAGCGGTGCAGGGGCCGGCCGCTGTCGGCGGTGTCCAGCACCGTGATCCGGTCGGCTCCGTCCAGGGCCGTCGCCAGGACGTGCCGGGACACCGGATCGGCGTCGGCGAGCAGGACGCTGACGTCGCAGGCCTCCGGCTCGTACAGCAGGACCCGGCCGTTCTCGGTGCTTCGCGAGGTCATCTCCACGCGCTGTCTCCTTTCCCGCTGCGCAGCGTGCGCCGCGGACGAGCGGACCGGGGCCGGCGTGCGGCCGGCCCCGGTCCGGGCGTCGCTCAGGCGGCGGCGGGCTGCCGTGTCGTCAGTTCACGGGCCAGACGGTCCTTGACCACGGAGATGTCCTCGCAGTCGCCGCCGGTGCGCTCGGCGATGTGGGTCCGGTAGAGCCCCGCCAGGTCGTCCTCGCTCACGGCGATCCCCAGCTCGTCGAGGATGTGCCGGAGCACGGCCCGGCCCGAGTGCCGTCCGATCAGCAGGGAGCGTTCACGGCCGAAGCGGGCGGGCTCCACGTATTCGTACGTCGCCGGGTTGCGCAGCATGCCCTGCTGGTGGATGCCGGCCGCCGTGCCGAAGGCGTAGGTGCCGAAGATCGCCTTGTTGCGGGGCTCCTCCAGTCCGATCACCGCACGCAGCGCGGTGTAGGCCTCGTACATCGCGGCCACGTCGATGTCGGTGTGCAGACCGAGCAGAGCGCCCTTGTAGGTCAGCAGGGCGGCCACCTCCTCGAGCGGGGTGTTGCCCGCGCGTTCACCGATGCCGCCGAGGGTGACCTGCACCTCGTCGGCGCCGGCCGCCAAGCCCGCGACCGCGTTGGCGAGGGAGAGCCCGAAGTCGTCGTGGCAGTGGGTGGCGACGCGGACGCCGTCCGGCAGCCAGGAGCGGAACTCGGTGATCAACGCCCCGTACTCCTGGGGGAGGTGACATCCGGAGGTGTCGGCGACGGCGAAGCACACGGCCCCCGCCTCGACGGCGCCCAGGGTGATGGCGCGCAGCAGGTCGCGTTCGCCGCGGCTCGCGTCCTCGATGCCGACGGACACCTCCTCGACTCCGAGGGCGTAGGCGTGGGCGACGGTGTCGGCGACCTCCTGGACGGCCTGGTCACGGCTGATGCCCCGTTTGTGGGCGAGGTGCAGATCGCTGCCGGTGGCCATGACCTGCACCTGGTGGCGTGCCGTGCCGCCCGCCTCGACGGCCGTGTCCACGTCGGACCGTACGGCCCGGCAGAACGTGGTGAACCGCGCGGAGGTCAGGTTCCGGGAAATGAGCCGGGTGGCCTGGAACTCGCTGGGCGAGGAGGCCGGGAACCCCGATTCGATGTAATCCGCGCCGAGCGCTTCTATACGCAGCGCCATATCGAGTTTCTGACGTGGTGTCATCGTGTTTCCGGGCGCTTGCTCGCCGTCCCGGAGAGTGGTGTCGAAAACAGACACCCGGCGTGATTCCTTGTGCACTGACATCGTGTCCTCTTTCTCGCCCGATACTGCTGGAGCAGTTCAACACCGGTGAGGCTAGGCGGAGTCGGTGCAATGCGAGGGCCGCTGGCGCTGGCCTTCGGGGGCCATGACCCCTATGCGTCGGGCACCCCTCGGACAATCACCGGAAACGGTGACCCGTGGCCGGTTCGGGCCACGTCAGCTCTGGGTCAGCTCGACCGCTTGCCGGGGAGTGGAGGTGAAATGCGAAAGTTTTGACGAAGGCGCTGCGAAGCGTCCGGACTTCCCTGATGAAAGGTCATCCCTGTGCGTGATTCCATGGCCGAACCGACTGCCGTCGTCATCCGCCGGCTCAGCGACGACGATCTGATCTGGGGTTGAGGAGCGGCCCGCGGGCAAGGGCCTATCCCCACAGCGCAGGGGAGGGCGGGAGCAGCATCCCGCCCTCCCCTTGCAGTGTCGGCGCACCGGCTCCGGAGGCGTCCAGCCACCGCGGCAGGGTGACGTGGTCGGCGCCCGGCGCAGCGTGCAGCAGGGGCGCACAGGACAGGGAGGTCGCCGGGGGTGAGTCGAGCAGCACGGCAAGGCCCCGCTGGCCGGCCTGTTCCATGAGGCCCAGGGCCGCCGTCAGGCCGCCCAAGGCGTCGAGTGAGAGGTTGACGCCGTCGTAGCGCTCCCCGAGGCGCGCCAGGTCGGTGCTCTGCTCGTGGGTCAGGTCGGCGATGATCGGGAAGGGGCGGGGCAGCGCCGTGAGCGCCGCGGACCGGGCCTGCGGCAGCGGCTGTTCGAGCATGCGCACGCCGTGGGCGTGGAGGATCGGCAGCATCACCCGCAGCCGGTCTGCGTCCCAGGCCCCTCGGGCGTCGACCATCAGCCAGGCGTCGGGCCGCAGTCGGCGTACGGCGCTCAGCCGCGCGAGGTCGTCGGCGAGGCCGCCCGCACCGAGCTCGAGCTTGAGGGAGGCGAAGTCCGCACCGTCCCGCAGCTCCCGCTCCAGCAGTTCGGTCGCCACCGGGGAGACCGTGCGGACGGCGGGCACCGGTCGTGGCGGCGGCATGCCCAGCAGCTCCCACGCGCGTTGTCCGCTGCGCTTGGCGAGCAGGTCCCACAGCGCGGAGTCGAGGGCGCTGCGCAGGGGGCCCGGCGACAGCAGCCCGGGCAGTTGGAGAGGGCTGATCATCCGTTCCAGGCCGTCCCTCGCGGAGGCGAACTGGTCGCGCAGGACGTCCGGTCCGTGTGGGTCGTGGGAAGGCCGAAGCGCCGCCTCGCCCTGTCCGGTGCGGCCCGCGTTGCGCACGGTCACCCGCAGTACGGCCCACCCGCTCGCGCCCGGCACGGCGCCCGCGGCGGACAGACTGGCGGGCAGGACGGCACACCGGACCTGCATCGGGGTGCCCGTGAGGGACCGGAGGAGTGCGGGGTCGAACACGAGGGCTCCTGACTCGCGGACGTGCAGCCGGAACCCCATCGTGTGAGCGGCGGAGACGGGCCGCCAGAGCGCGGGCGCGGCACCCTGCGGCGTGGCCGGTAGCGGACAGGGCGGCGCGGGCAGGCTGCGCAGCCGCGCGGCGACCGCGGTGCGACCCGGAAGCGCGCGGCAGGCGGCACGGCACGGGGCGAGTGGAGGTCGGCCGCCGCCCAGGGCTGCGCCAGGGGCCGGCCGTTCGGATCGCGCCGCAGTCGGGTGGGGGTCCGTCCTAGGACGTGTTTCAAGAGTCCCGCCTGCCCGGCGGGCGGACGACGCTACTTTCGATCCACGCGCTAGTCGAGAAGTCCCGTCCGCGCGGCCCTGACTCCTGCCTGGAAGCGGCTCTCCACGCCGAGCTGCGCCATCAGGTCGGCCATCACGCGGCGCAACGTCCTGACGGACACGCCGATTTCGCGGGCGATGGATTCGTCCTTGCGTCCGGTGGACATCAGCCGGAGCACGCACAACTGCTGGGAGGTGAGCCCGGACTCCTCATCGGCGCCGCTGTCGTCCAGGGGCACCGAGGAGGCCCAGCACATCTCGAAGACCTTGACCAGCAGGGCGGTGACGGCCTCGCCGCGCAGCACCATCATGGCGTTGGCCGCGTTGGTGTGGAGCGCGGGCACGAGGGCCTGTACCCGGTCGACCAGGATGAAGCGGAACGGCACGATGTTGGCGATCCTGACCTGGGCGCCCGCGGCGCGCAGTTCCCGCAGATGGTTCATCGAGTGGACGATGCGGGTCATCGGCCGCAGGTGGATGCTGCGCATGGTCACGCCGCGCTCCAGGACCTGGATGTCGCGCCGCAGCCCTTCGGCGAGCACCTCCGACGGCCGCACGGGCCCCGGGTGCATGCTGAGGATCTCCGAGGTCGCGATGTCGGCCGTGTCTCCGAGCACGCGCGCGATCCGGTCGGCGCCGGTGATCACTTCGTCGCCGAGCGTGCCGCTGCGGGCGACGTGCAGCGGGAGGAACACCTCGCGCATCGCGTCGATCCGTTCGCGGGTGCGACGGATGTGGTCGGCCAGGCGGGCGGTGGCCTCCTCCTCGGTGGTGAGCAGCCTCAGCAGCGCGGCCTCGGGAGCGGTGGCCTTGGCGGTCGGTCCGCCGTCGGACGACTCGACGAGGAGGCCCAGGTCGATCAGCTGCCCGCGGGCGTGCTCGATCTCGTCGGCGGTCGTGTCGAGTTGCTCGCAGGCGCTGCGGACGGACCAGTCGCTGCGGGCCGAGGCGTACTGGAAGAGTCTCAGGGCCTGGGGCCCGATGCTCGGTGCACTCATGTCCGTCTGCTGCCTTCCTACAGGGAACGTACTGGGGCCGGGGATGGTGAGGGCGGGTGGTCGTCTCTGCCACTCAACAAAAAACCCTCCCGAAGGTATGTTTCGATCTGAGGTCCGACCCCGGCCGGCCCACGGCCGGCCGGGGAGAAACCACTCAACTCACTTGCGGCAGCCCGCTCCGCTCGTGGCGCGGACCGGTTCGGATGCGGAGGGAGCCTGATCCACGCGACGCTCCGGGGGGCGAGCACCGGTTCCTCGCCGGCCACCACCGGGCGGCACGGCGGGTCATCGGGTCTCTTCCCCGGCGCGCGCGGCCAGCAGAGCGCTCGCGTAACCGGACGCCGCCGAACCGAAGTCGAGGGTGCCGTGGGTGCGGGCCGCGGTGATGTCGCGCCAGTGGCGCTGAAGTGCGTCGTCCTCCTCCAGCGCGCGCAGCCCCGCCGTGCGGAAGAGCTCGTCGACGGCCGTGCCGCACAGCTCCACGGCCACAGCGACGTCACGCTGGTTCTCGGCGACGAGAACGGGTGTCACCGGCGCATGGTCGCCGCGCTGCGCGACCCGCTCGAGGAGCAGTCGCGCGGCCTGGATGTGCGCCGACGCCCTGGCCAGCACCAGCGGCTGGACAGCGGTGCCGCCGTCGGGGCGCGCTCGCCGGATCTGCGTCTCCCACCAGGTGCGCAGGGCTCCCTCGGCGGCTCCCAGCACCGGCGCCGCGAAGACGAGGGAGGCCACCAGGGCGAACGGCACGGCGTGACAGCGGGCGGCGTGCGGCTGGACGCGCCCCAGGTCCCCCAGCGTGAAGGTGAGGTGGTCGGGGACCAGGACGTCGCCCTCCACCGTGTTGCTGCCGGTGCCCCGCAGCCCCACGGGCCGCCACGTGTGCAGCACCTTCATCTCCTGGCGCCGCACGGCGAAGATCCGGTGTTCCCGCGTCTCGCCGGCCGGGTCGTCGTCCAGCGCCGCCCAGGAGGCGAGCAGCATCCACTCGGCCTGGTCGACCCCGCTGGCCGTGGCCCATCTGCCGGTCAGGCGCCAGCCGCCGTCCGTGCGGACGGCACTGCCCTGCGGCGGCACGACGGACGCGGCCACGCGCACGTCCGGACCCTCGCACCAGATCTCCCGCTGCCCGGCCTCGGGCAGATAGCCGGCGAGCCTGCCGTGGGCCGCGTACAACGCGGCGCACCAGGCGGTGGACGCGCAGGTCTCGGCCAGCTCGGAGACCGCGTCCAGGAGCGCGGTGAAGGTGCCGGCGCCGCCGTTCCAGCGCTCGGGCACGAAGTGCCGGGCGAATCCGTTGTCGACCACGGAGTCCGCGAGCCGGTCGGTGAGCCGGCACGTCTCGTCCAGGAGGAGGCGGTCCTCGCGGGCGATGTCCAGCGTCTTGCCCAGGTCGCTCAGCACGCGACAGCACCGGCCCTGGCGAGGAGGTCGCCGAACGGGGCGGCGGCCGCGCCGACGGAGGCCAGCGCGGTGGCCAGGGTGCGCGTGCCCTGGCGGGCCGCGAGCAGGTAGGTGTGGGCGTTTTCGGGCTTCGCGGTGATGGTGACGGGCTGTCCGAGCTCGCCGAACGCGAGGAACGACGTCTGCAGGGAGTCGATGGACAGGGCGCCCGCGCCGCCCACGGCGGCGCGGACGAGGACGGCCTGCCGGAACCCCTCGACGATCACCATGCCGGGGACGTGGTCACTGCCGTGGTCGAAGAGGGCGGGATGCCCGGTGTCCGCTCTGAGCTGCCATCCGGCCGACGGGTCACCCAGGTTCGCGAGCAGCACGGCGTCGTCACGGTCACGGCCGACGGCGGCCGGTGGCAGGGCCCGGGCCTCGGCGGTGAGGTCGGTGACGTCGAAGGGTGCCGCGGCGGCGGCGCTGCGGCTGCGTACGAGGGCGTACTGCGCGGGCGGAAGCGCGTCCCAGCGCATGCTCGCGTGGCCCACGGTACGGCCGCCGACGACGAGGTCCGCCTCGGCCGTCAGGCGGAAGCGGCGCGGGCTGCCGGGCACGCGGCGCAGGACGACGTCGAAGAGGACGTCGGCTCCGTCGCCGCTGTCGCGCAGCGGTGCGTCGAGACGGAAGTCGAAACCGTGCAGGACGAACGCGTGGTCCGCCGGGACGTCGTGGAAGCGGTGCGAGAGGCATATGCCCGCCTGCCGCATCGTCTCGACGACGACCAGGGAGTCCCGGGTCCCGTCGCCGGCGCGGTGGTGCAGCAGGTGGTCCTGCGGCCAGCGCGGCACGACCGCGAAGCGGTCGTCGCCGAGTGGACGCACGGTCGATAACAGGACCTCACGGTCCGCGCTCTTGTGGACCAGAGCACGCGGAACATGCACATCGGCACAGTGCCTGGCGGTCGTGTCGCCGGGCGCTATGTCGGTGTCATACATGAATATCCCCCTCCGGAAGCGGCTGTACCGCACAGTCGTGACCATGCGTGGTGGTCGGTCACCGGCTGTTCGGGTGAAAAATATACCTGCGGGAAGGTATATTGCAACGGGGGTTGGACGCGACCGTGAGCGGAGACATCGTGGAACTGAAGAAGCACCGGGCCACCTTCCCGGTACCCGAGCGCAGCCCGGGCAGCATCGCCCTGCACGGCCGCAGCCCTGAGCTGCAGCAGGAGCGGGCCGCGCACACCCGCAAGCAGATCCTGGACGCCGCCGCGCAGCTCTTCGACGAGCGCGGGTACGGCAAGACGTCCGTCAAGGACGTCGCCGACCACGTGGGGATGACCAAGGGCGCGGTCTACTTCCACTACCCCACCAAGGAAGCGCTCACGATCGCGGTCGTCGAGGCGCACTACCACCGCTGGCCCGCACTTCTGGAGGCCGCCCAGGCCAAGGGGCTCGGCCCGCTGGACACCGTGGGCGACCTGCTCGACCGGACCGCTCAGGCCTTCCAGGACGACGTGGTCGTGCAGGGCGGAGCGCGGCTGCAGATGGAGCAGCCCCTCCCGGACGGCCTGCTGCCGCAGCCGTACATCGGCTGGATCAGCCTGCTGACGGAGTTGCTGGCGGAGGCGGCGGAGGCCGGGGAGCTGCGCGAAGGGGTCTCGCCCGCCGCAGCGGCCCACACGCTGGTCTCCGCGTTCTTCGGCACCCAGCACATCTCCGCGCGGCTCACCCGTCGCGCCGACCTCGTACAACGCTGGTCCGACTCCCGGGACCTGATTTTCGCGGCCCTGCGGGCCTAGGGCGTGATGCGAAAGTAGCGTCGCCCGCCCGCCGGGCAGGCGGGACTTTTGAAACACGCCCCAGGAGGGGCGCCCCCCGCGCTTCCTGGAGAGGACGCGAGCAGGGGCCGCAGCACTGCGGCCGGTGTCCCTGCGGCGACACCGGTGCGGCACACCGTCCCTGAACGGTGTGCCCGCGAGCCGGGATCCGGGCGCGCTAGACGACGCCCTGAGCCGTCATCGCCTCCGCCACCCGCAGGAAGCCCGCGATGTTGGCGCCCAGGACGTAGTCGTCGGGGGTGCCTCCGTAGGTCTCGGCGGTGGCCCGGCACTGAGCGTGGACGCCCCGCATGACGGCCGCCAGACGGGTCTCGGTCTGCTCGAAGGTCCACACGTCGCGGGAGGCGTTCTGCTGCATCTCCAGCGCGGAGGTGGCCACGCCGCCCGCGTTGGCGGCCTTGCCGGGACCGAAGAGGACGCCCGCCTCGCGGAAGACCTCGATCGCCTCCGGGGGTGCACGGCATGTTGGCGCCCTCGGCGACGGCCAGGACGCCGTTCTTCACCAGCGCCCCGGCTTCCTGTCCGCCCAGTTCGTTCTGCGTGGCACACGGCAGCGCGATGTCGCAGGGCACCTCGAAGACCGAGCCCCGGTCGGAGAACCGCGCCCCAGGCTTGGCCTCCGCGTAGGCCGACAGGCGTGCCCGCCGCACCTCCTTGACCGTTTTCAGCAGCTCCAGGTCGATGCCGTCCGCGTCGACCAGGATTCCCGACGAATCCGAGCAGGCCACCACGGACCCGCCCAGGGCGTGCACCTTCTCGATCGCGTAGAGCGCCACGTTCCCCGAACCGGAGACCACGGCCTTGCGGCCGTCGAGCCCGTGTCCGCGCGTGGCCAGCATCTCCTGCGCGAAGTACACCGCGCCGTAGCCGGTGGCCTCGGTCCGGGCCTGCGAGCCGCCCCAGGAGACCCCCTTGCCGGTCAGGACCCCTGCCTCGAAGCGGTTGGTGATCCGCTTGTACTGGCCGAAGAGGTAGCCGATCTCGCGCCCGCCCACCCCGATGTCGCCGGCGGGGACGTCGGTGTGCTCGCCCAGGTGCCGGTACAGCTCGGTCATGAACGCCTGGCAGAAGCGCATGATCTCGTGGTCGCTGCGACCCTTGGGGTCGAAGTCCGAGCCGCCCTTGCCGCCGCCGATCGCCAGTCCGGTCAGCGCGTTCTTGAAGATCTGCTCGAAGCCCAGGAACTTGACGATGCCGAGGTTCACGCTCGGGTGGAAGCGCAGACCGCCCTTGTAGGGACCGAGCGCGCTGCTGAACTCCACCCGGAAGCCGCGGTTCACCTGAACCCGTCCCGCGTCGTCCACCCACGGCACCCGGAAGATCAGCTGCCGCTCGGGCTCGCACAGCCGCTCGGCGATCAACGCGTCGACGTACTCCGGATGCGCCTGCAACGCCGGCGCCAGCGTGTGCAGCACCTCTCCCACCGCCTGGTGAAACTCGCTCTCACCGGCGTTGCGCCGGCAGACCTGTGCATAGACGGCCTCGATATGAGCACTGGGGTTCATGCGCGCCTGCTCTCCTGTGGTCCGCCAGGCACTCGTCCTGTCCAGCGTGCCTGGCCACTGTCCTGACAACGAATACGGACGCCAGGAGTCGCTGTGTCAGCGAACAACGTCACCGATATCGGTATCCGGCGGCTGCCCGTCCTGTCGGACCGACACCCCGCGACCATCGGGACGGCAAGGAACCGGACGTCAGCCCGTGGCCGACGACGGCGAGTTCGACGCGTGCCGACAGGCCGCCGCCCGACACGTCCGGCGAACCGCGGACCGCTAATCCGTTCGACACCGTGCGCGGTCGAAGCCACGATGGACGGCATGACGACGAACCGAAAGGTCCATGCCGCGTAGGCGGTCGGCCCGCATCCGGGCCGGCGTTCCCCGCCACCGGACACGACAGGCGACGACGGTCGTCGACGGCCTGTCCTCGCGCGCGCTGTCCGAGATCCTCGGTCTCGAACGCAGCCGCAACTACCTGAAGCCCAAAGACGTCGGCGCGGCCGTGCGCCTGTGGAAGGACTACGTCCACCGCCCCGAGCGTCAACTGTGGCAGGACCACGAGTGGGGAATCACCCACGGGGACTGCTGCGACGATCCCTTCGAGGCCCGCGCCCTCCTCGATGTCGTGATGCAGGCCATGTCGCCCCGGCAGGCTCGTGAACTCCGACAGATCGTCAGTCGCTGCGACGCCGTCTGGAACGCACCGTCACCGCCGTACGACCCGGGCTGAAGTCGCGGGAACCGATCCGGCGCGGGCGGTGTACCCATGTCGTGAGAACGCGGGAGGGGGGCCGCACCGTCGACGAGGCCGCGGTGATCGCACGCGTACGCGCCGGGAAGCCGGAGGCGTACGCGGAACTGGTGCGCGCCCACACGGGCATCGCGCTGCGGGCGGCCCGGGCACTCGGCGCCGGGGCGGACGCGGAGGACGTCGTGCAGCAGGCCTTCTTCAAGGCCTACCGCGCACTGGGCCGCTTCCGGGACGGCGCCGCGTTCCGCCCGTGGCTGCTGTCGATCGTGGCCAACGAAACGAGGAACACGGTGCGGACGGCAGGGCGCCAACGGTCTCTGGCCGACCGCGAGGCGGCCTTCGTCGAGGCCGAGCCGCTGAAATCGCCCTCGGCCGACCCCGCCGTCGCCGCGCTGGCGAGCGAACGCCGCGCCGCGCTCCTCGGTGCGCTGGAGAAGCTGAGCGAGGATCACCGGCTGGTCGTCACCTACCGCTACCTGCTGGAAATGGACGAGCCCGAGACAGCGGCGGCCCTGGGCTGGCCCCGGGGCACGGTGAAGTCCCGCCTGAGCCGGGCGCTGCGCAGACTGGGCCGACTGCTGCCGGAGTGGGAGCCGGGCACGTCCCTCGCGCACGAGGGCGGAGGTGAGGGGGATGAGTGAGCCGGGCAGGCCCCAAGGGCCGGCCGGAATCGCGAAGCGGAAGCGGCGTCGGGGTGACGGGGTCACGGACAGCGCCGGTCGTGACGTGCGGTTGCGGGAGGAGTTGCGGGCGCTCGGGCGGACGCTGGACCGGCCGGACGCCGACGAGGCGGATTGGGCGGACGAGGACGAGGCCATGGCCGAGCGGGTCCTGCGGCAGCTGGTCGCCGAGCGGGTCCCGACGCCGGTGGCCCTGCCCCGAGGCGCCGGCGAGCGGCTGCGGGCGCTGCGCCGGTGGGCCGGGCTCCGTCGGCGCACGCTGGCGGCGGCACTGTGCGGGCTGCTCACCGTGCTCGTCCTGACCCCTCCGGTGCGGGCGGCGGTCGCGGACTGGTTCGACTTCGGCGGGATCCACGTGCGGTACGACCCGTCGGCGACGCCTTCGCCGGGAGCGAGGGTGCCGGGCTGCCCCCACCCGGTCCCCCTCGCCGAGGCCGGCCGTCAGGCAGGGTTCGCTCCGCTCGTGCCGGCCGCGCTGGGCACCCCGGACGCGGTGTCCGTGACGCGCGCGCCGAAGGACCGCTACGTCATCACCCTCTGCTGGGACGAACGCGGCCGCACCGTCCGGCTCGACGAGTTCGCGGCCCGGCTGGCGCCGGAGTACGGCAAGACGGTGGCGAGTGAGCAGCAGGTCGAGTGGGTCGAGCTGACCGGCGGGAGGGGTAGCGCGTTGTGGTTCCCGCAGCCCCACCTCCTGCGCTTCTGGATGACCTCCGCGGACGGCTCCCGCCTCACCCGCTCCGAGCGCACGGCGGGACCCACCTTGCTGTGGGTCCACGACCACGCGTTCACGCTGCGACTGGAGGGCGTGGCGTCGAGGACGCGGGCGCGGGAGATCGCCGAGTCGTTGGGCTGAGCGGACACCGTCGGCGAGGGAACTCCGGCGGAACGAGCGGTGTACCCGAAGTGGCACGGCGCGTGCGGACGGCCCGCACGGGGACGGATCGAGGTGTCGGATGCGTGGACTGCGACAACTGGCGGCGACGACAGGCGCATTGACGACCGCTCTGGTCCTGCTGCTCCTGATGGCTCCGCCCTCCGCCGCGGGCGGCCCGGGCAGCGTGCTGCTGGTGTCACCGACCAGCCGGCGAACGGCGTCGTCGTACGGCACGGACGAGGTGTACACCCGCATGGAAGAACTCCTCCCGCAGGCGGGTTCCGAGCTCGACGAGCGTGCGGAGGAGGCTCCGGACCGGGGAGCGGAGGACACCTGGATGGACCAGGTCCGCGACATGGTCACCGTGTCGTGGATGCTCCCTGACTCGAGGCCGTGGCGGACTGACGAGGTGTACACGTCCGCGTCCGGCACCGAGGACATCTGGATCCACACGACGCTGGAACTCCCGCAGGACACCGCCTCTTCGGGCGTCAGGGGCTGGCACAGGGCGAAGCGATCGGCGGAACTGCGGGCGCTGCTCGACGGCCTCGGAGTGCTGCGCGCGGCGGCCGGAGAACCGCAGGAGACCGCGGCCACGGCCGACGCACTCCCGGAGACCGGGGCCGGCCCCGGCGGGACGGCCACCGACGCGCCCGCCACGGCGGGCCCGCCCGATCTGATCGACCGGGCCGGCTGGGCGATTCCCGCCCTGGCCCTCGGACTGCTCCTCGGCTTCGAAGGCGCCACGCTCCGCCGACGCCGTGCCGCGGCCCGACACGGGTCCGCACCACCACGGGAACCCCGTCAGGAGCTGTTGGACTCCTGACCCGGACGCGCCCAGGGGACCGGTCGAGGCCGGCCCTTGACCTCAACCGAACTTGAGCTTCTAGGTTCCCTCCAGGGCCGCGGGAACCGACCAGCGGCGCCCTGCAGAGAGGTTCGCCATGACCGAGCGCACAGCCCACATCGAGATCCCCGACCGCTACCGCTATGCCGTGATCCCGCACATCATGGTCGACGACGCCGCGGCTGCGATCGATTTCTACCAGCGGGCATTCGGCGCCCGTGAGGACTTCCGGATCGACGCTCCGAGCGGCGGCATCCTGCACGCAGAGATCACCGTCGGACGGTCGGCCCTGATGCTGGGCGACGCCGGCGCGGAGGCGTCGGACGCCGCCTCCTTCGCCGCGCCGACCTCACTGGGCGGGGGTACCTCCGTCATGCTGCATGTCTTCGTACCGGACGTCGACAGCCTGGCGGAGCGCGCCGAGGCCGCCGGCGCCGAGATCCTCCAGCCACCGACGGACATGTTCCACGGTGATCGCACCGCCGTCATCAAGGATCCCGCAGGGCACATGTGGGTGTTCCTGAGCCACAAGGAGGACGTCTCGCGGGAAGAGCTACGGCGTCGCCTGGCCGCCGCCGAGTGACTGCCCGCTCCCCCGCGCGGGCGGCGATCCCGAACACCCGCGTCAGTAAGGGCCGTTGGCAGGATCCACGGCTCGGCGCCCCGAACAGGGACCATGGACGTACCCGAGATCCCCGAGGAGCGGGCCCGACCGACGAACCCACCGTCCGCGAACTGCGCCCGGTGGTCACCGCAGCTGACTACGACGAGCGTTGCCCTTCTCCCGCGATGTCCTGGGCCTGGCCGAGCGCGGCGCATTCGCCTCTCCCGACGGACGCGTCACCCTCCTCCGGCACCACCGTGTCCCGGTCGTCGTGGGTCCGCCCGACGCCGTCGCGACGGCACTGACGACGTCCGGAACCGCCTCACGGCGTGCACGAGTCGACCGCGTGACGGATCGTCAACGGTATGGCTGCCGGTCATCCGTGCAGACCGCGGTGCTCCCGGCCGTACGCCAGGATCTGCTGTGTCGCGTCAGGGTCCACGCCTCCGGCGCGCGCTGCGCGGCTCTGATCCACGCGGCGAGTTCGGGCAGGGCGTGTTCCCGCAGAACGCTGCGGGCTGCGGCCCGTTCGGTGGACGGCAGTGGCGCGACACGGATGCTGACGCTGTACCACAGAGCGGGGTGGATACCGCTGCCGTAGTTCGAGGAGATCGGCGGGGTCCACTCGACGTGCAGAAGGGTTCCGTCACCGCGTGGCTGGTCGACGAAGCTCACGTCGGCAGCGTCGGCAACCTGCTCGCCAAGAGCGGCGCGGATGTCGGACGGAGTGAGCGGCCACGACAGATCGCGCGGCAGTCTGCGGTTACGGGCTGGCACAAGTCCCAGGATGCCAGGCGCCCTCATGGAAGCGCGTGTTCATTTTCCTCCTCCGCGGCGACGGGCCGCCGAACACCTACAGTGAGTGCCTGCACACACCGTGCGGGCGGACGGTCCGCTCCCGGCGCCGCGCGGGACCAGCCCTTCGCCCTTCTCCCCTCGTCGGAGTCACCATGGCCCCGTCCGCACGCCCGCCCCGACCATCGCGCCCCCGTCGTTTCAGGACGTCGATCCTGCCGATCCTGCTTCTGCTCGCGGTCCTGATCCTGGTGGCGGTGTCCGTGGGCTCGTGGCTGCAGTTCACCGAGCGGCAGGCGAACGACACGGTCCACGCGGTCGGATCCGCGGCCGCCGACCGGGTGGACGTGGAGGCCACCGTCCAGAGCGTCGACGCCGCGGCCAGAGAGCTCGTCCTGCGGATCCGGGTCACACCGCGCGGGGCTCTCGGTGAGGAAGCGGGGACCGCCCCGGTGGCCGATCTCAGCCTCCAGACCTCCGAGGCGACCCTCAGCGACCTGACGTTCGGGGCGCACCAGCGACTCGCGCCCAAGGACGTGCAGGTCGCGCTCACGGGTGGATCGATCAGTGACTACCCCTTCGACGCCTACGCGACCGACATCGAGTTCTGGGCACTGCTGGGCGGGGACCAGGTGCCCGTGCGGATGCTCTTCTCCAACAACGCCACGCTCTTCTCCGTGTCCACGACGACACCCGCGGCGTCCGGGCGCGAGGCCGTCGTGGGACTCCGACTGTCCCGATCGGGCAGTCTGCTTGTCTTCGCGGTCTTCATGATGGTCGTGATGTGGGCGCTGGCGGCGTCCGTGCTGCTCGGCGCCTGGTACCTGACGACCCGCAGCGAGGGCCTGGTCTGGCCTGCCCTCGCCTGGATGGCCGCCACGCTGTTC
This sequence comes from Streptomyces achromogenes, assembly GCF_030816715.1. Taxonomy (NCBI): domain Bacteria; kingdom Bacillati; phylum Actinomycetota; class Actinomycetes; order Kitasatosporales; family Streptomycetaceae; genus Streptomyces; species Streptomyces achromogenes. The sequence goes on from NZ_JAUSYH010000001.1 coordinate 416,494, forward strand.
GCTCTCGCCGCGTTCCGCAACACCGCCCCCGGCACACCTCCGATCGGCTGCGTGCTGGACTGGTTCGCCTTCTTGTGGGCCGAGACCGTCATCGCTCTGTGCCTGATCACCGTGGTCATCACCGGCGTGCGCTCCGCGCTCAGGGCCGCCCTCCACGCGGACGACACCCCAGTCCTGTAGACGTCGTCCAGACGTCGTCGATCACCGTCCGCGGCGGTCGCCCGGACGAGCGCGGACACGCCGGCGGCGACCGGGGCGCGGTCGGGCGCGCCAGGAAGGAGGCCAGGACGCGCTACGCGCAGGGCGACTGGGGGACCACGAAGTGGCCGACCCCGGGAATCCGCACGGCGGTCGAGCGGGCCAGCGTGCGGCCTGTGTACGGCCCCCACCTCGCCCCCGTCTTCGCGTCGAACGTGCCGGAGACGATCAGCGTCGGCACCTTGCTGACGGTGGCCACGCGCTGGAACGGGGTGCGGTCCGGGACGTTCCAGACGCGGTACAGCTCGTGCTCGAAGGGAAGCTGCGGCGCCTGGGCGAGCACCGAGTCCGGCCACCCGGGAAATGGCCGGCGTCCGGCCGCGAGGAGGTCGGACTTCGTATAGCCGGGCACCCACTCGGCGCAGGCCATGGAATGCGTCAGTCCGTGGCGAACTCCCCGATGGCGGGCGTCGCTCCGGCGGCGTCTACCTGCGCGAGGCGCTGCGGATTCCCGTGGGCGAGTGCGTCGAGTGCCGCGGGGACGTCGACGGCCGGCCGGGCGACGCCGTCGGCGACCAGCAGGTTCACCAGCGTGCCCCCGTCGAGGACGACCCTCACCGGGCTGCCGCCCCCGGGCGGCCGCACCGTCAGGGGGTTCGCCTCGAGGCGCCGGACTTGCTGCGTCAGTGTGCGCGCGAGGTGCGGGCTGCGGCTCCTGCAGCGGGGCTGGGCCTCGCACGCCGCGAAGATCGCGCCGATTCCCTCCCGGGCGCTGTCCCAGGTCCACGGCAGGCTGACGATCTGCGGAGGCACGGCCGAGTCGATGGCCCCCGAGCGGATTCCCCGGGGATGACGGTGCAGAGGGGTGAGGGCGAGATCCGTGACGATCGTCTTCGTTCCAGACTGCTTTCGGGGCCAGAGGTCCACCACCGGTGGACTCCACTCGGAGCAACCCGCCACCCGTCCGGTGGAGAAGCACGGACCAGTACCCGCAAGAATGGTGAAGAAACCAGGTGAATTCACCGCGTGTTCTTCGATTCACCGGGCACGAGGACCAACGGAGGTTGATAACTATGGTTCCGCTTCTTCTCGTTCTTCTGCTGGCCCTGGTTCTCTTCGGCGCGGGATTCGCACTGAAGGCACTGTGGTGGATCGCCGTCATCGTGCTGGCCGTCTGGCTGCTCGGCTTCGTCATGCGCAGCGCGGACACCGGCGGCCGCAAGGGCCGCTGGTATCGCTGGTAACCCGTCAGCAGCCGCTCGGTGGGCCCCGGGAAGACCCCCGGGGCCCACCGCCATGTCCGGGCGCCTCGAGGGACTTCTGCCGGGAGACCTCGTCGTGTCGGCCGACGGCCCGCTCAAGGCGACAACTCACCGGATCACGATTCGTAGCGGTCGGCGATCGCGGCGGCTCGCTCACGCAGGGCGTCGCGCAGCCAGTTCGGGGTCAGAGCCTCGGCGTCCGTGGCGAGCTGCCACAGCGCCCATTCGGCGTGCCGCGAATCCTGGAAGGTCGCCTCCAGTCGCAACCAGCCGTCCGCGTCCGTCACTTCGGCGGCGACGGCCAGGGCGGTGCGGACCAGATCCTCCCTCCTCGCCGGGCTCACCCGTACCAGCACGGTGACCTGGTCGCCGCCGGTGCGGAACCGTGTGCCGCGTTCCTGCCAGACTCGGTCCAGATCCACCCGGTCGGACCGTTGTGCCGGCTCGGCGAGTTCCTCCGCCGCCAGGACGCGGGACAGCCGGTAGGTGCGCTCCGTCCCGGATCGGGTGGCCAGCAGGTAGCCCTGGTCGCGCACGGTGACCAGGCCGATCGGGTCCACCGTGCGCCACTTCGGGCTCTGGTCGACGGCCGCGTAGTGGATGCGCAGCTTGTGTCCGGCGAACACCGCGCGCCGGACCTCGGTGACCACGCTGTCGGGCACCTCCTCGGCGACCAGCCGGCGCGCGAGGAGGTCGGTCTCCGGGTCGATGAGCACGCGCTGGGCCGCCCCGGCGGCGATGGCGCGGTGGCCTTCGGGCAAGGCGTCGACCACCTTGCGCATGGCCGAAGCGAGCGCCGAGCCCAGGCCGAACGCCTGCGCGCCGGGGCGTGATCCGGCGACCAGCAGGGCAAGCGCCTCGTCGTGGTTCAGTCCGGTGAGCTCGGTCTGGAAGCCGGGCAACAACGCGAAACCGCCGTGCCGCCCCCGCTCGGCGTAGACCGGAACGCCGGCTGCGGACAGCGCCTCGATGTCGCGCAGCACGGTGCGGGTGGACACCTCCAGCTCGCGGGCCAGCGCGGTCGCGGAGAGCCGGCCGTTCTGCCGCAGGAGCAGCACCAGCGAAACCAACCGGTCGGCGCGCATGCGAAAACCCTATCGGAATACATGACACTCGATGTCGTGTATGCGTTGCGAGGCTTACCGGCATGACACAGATCCATCGCCCCCGAGAGGCGACCCGCACATCCCCCGCCCTGCTCGATCCGGAAGGTCTGCACGACCCGGCCCCGATGGGGTACAGCCACACCGTCACCGTCCCCGCGGGGACCGAACTGGTGCTGGTCGCCGGTCAGTACGGGTCGGGCCCGGACGGCGCGGTCGTCTCGGCCGACTTCACCGAGCAGGTGCGGCGGACCTTCCACAACATCGGTGTGGCCCTCGCCGCCCATGGGCTCGACCTCAGCCACGTCGTCCAGCTCAGGACGTACGTGGTGAACCATGACGTCGGCAAACTGGGGCCGATCGCCGAGGCCGTGCGGGCGGGCTGGGGTACGAAACCGCCCACGCAGACCCTCGTCGGTGTCGCGAGCCTGGCCACGCCTGACGTCCTGTTCGAAGTCGAAGCCCTGGCCGCCCGCCCGTGACGCCCAGGCGCCCGCTTCGGGAGTGGACCCTCTCTTAGCAGGCGTCGGCGAACCGGGGAGCGGTCGCCGTGTTCTGCCGCGCCACCCCGCTGTGCGGCGGGGTGACGTGGCCCGGGCGGCGTACGCCGACGGGGTGTCGGAGTACGCCGCCCGGGTGGGCCGAGCCGCGCGCGACGGCCCGGGTCGTCAGGTGCTACTTCGGATCGCGGTTGAACCGGGCCGTCGACCAGCGGTAGCCGAGCACGGTCAGGCCGACGCACCAGGCGGTCGCGATCCACCCGTTGTCGCCGATCTCGGTTCCGAGCAGCAGGCCGCGCAAAGTCTCGATGGCCGGAGTGAAGGGCTGGTACTCGGCGATCGGCCGGAACCAGCCGGGCATCGTGTCCGCCGGGATGAAGGCGCTGGAGACGAGCGGCAGGAGAATCAGCGGCATCGCGCTGTTGCTGGCCGCCTCGGGGTTCGGGCTGGCCATGCCCAGCCCGACCGCGATCCAGGTGAGCGCCAGGGCGAACAGCGCGATCAGTCCGAACGCCGCCAGCCACTCGAGGACGGTGGCGTCCGTGGACCGGAAGCCGATCGCCACGCCGACGGCTCCGACGAGGACCACGCTGGCGAGGCGCTGCAGCACACTGCCCACGACGTGCCCGACGATCACGGAGCCCCGGTAGACCGACATGGTGCGGAAGCGTGCGATGAGGCCCTCGGTCATGTCCATCGAGATGTGCACGGCGGCCCCGATCACGGTGCTGCCGATGGTCATCATCAGAATGCCGGGGACGATGTAGGCGATGTAGTCGGAGCGGTCCGCGCCGCCACCGCCGATGCCCGCGCTCATCACGTCGCCGAAGATGTAGACGAAGAGCAGCAACATCATGATCGGTGTGAGCAACAGGTTCAGGGTTGCGGACGGGTACCGCCACGCGTGCAGCAGATTGCGGCGCAGCATCGTGTTCGAGTCGCGGACGGCGAGGGAGAGGGCGCTCATCGGACGGTCTCCTTGGGCTGGTCGGGGACGTCGGCGGAGCCGGTGAGGGCGAAGAACACGTCGTCCAGGTCGGGGGTGTGCACGGTCAGCTCGTCCGCCTCGACGCCGGCCGAGTCCAACCGGTCGAGAAGGGAACGCAGTGCGCGCTGGCCGCCGTCGCTGGGGATCCGCAGCTCCAGTGCCTCGTCGTCCCGTGTGACGTCGGACAGTGCGGAGGCGGCGGACCGGTAGGCGGCCGGTTCGGAGAAGCGGAGCCGGACGTGGCCGCCGGGGATCAGGCGCTTCAACTCGTCGGCGGTGCCTTCGGCGGCGATCCTTCCGTCGTGCAACACCGCGATGCGGTCCGCGAGTTCGTCGGCCTCCTCCAGGTACTGGGTGGTGAGGAAGACGGTGACGCCGTCGGAGACCAGTTCGCGGATGATCTGCCACATCGTGTGGCGGGAGCGCGGGTCGAGGCCGGTGGTCGGTTCGTCGAGGAAGATGATCCGCGGCCCGCCGACCAGGGTCATGGCGATGTCGAGCCTGCGTTTCATGCCGCCCGAGTAGGTGGAGGCGGGCTTCTTCGCCGCCTCGGCCAGGTCGAAGCGCTCGAGCAGTTCGGCGGCGATCCGCCGGCCCTCGCGCTTGGACAGGTGGTGCAGGTCGGCCATGAGGAGCATGTTCTCCTCGCCGGTGATCAGGCCGTCGACGGCGGAGAACTGCCCCGTGACGCCGATCGCCGCGCGGACCCCGTCCGGCGCCCCGGCGACGTCGTGGCCGGCGACCTGGGCCCGCCCGCCGTCGGCGGTGATGAGGGTGGAGAGAATCTTGACGACGGTGGTCTTGCCGGCGCCGTTCGGCCCGAGCAGCGCGAACACCGACCCGCCCGGGATGTGCAGATCGATTCCGTCGAGGACGGTCTTGTCGCCGTAGGACTTGCGCAACCCTGCGGTGGAGATGGCGGCCGGCGGCGCGTGACCGTCGCGTCGATTGGATGTGGGCATGACAGATGAAGGCATGTGGCCCTCCCGTACGAAGGCTGAGTGGTCGGGGAGTCGACGAGTTGGCGATGGAGCCGGTAGGGGGTGGGCCGCTCAGACCTTGGCGCGGAGGACGTCGATGTTGCCCCAGTTGGTCCGGGCGTGGACCTTGACGATGTCCGCGGCCTGCTCCGGGGGCTCGGACGTGGCGAGCGCGTTGCGCACCTGCCCGCGGTTCGAGCTGACGTCGAGCCAGGCGGCGACCCCCTCGCGGATGCCGACCTCGATCGAGCCGTTGGAGGTCTCCAACCGGACGCTTCCGCGGCTGACTTCGGCGACGCGGAGGAGTCCGTTGGTGGCGGTGCCGGTGACCGACGCCTCGGCGCGCCGGACGTCGATGGTGCCATTGGCGCCGTTCACCTGCAGCTCGCCGGTCACGGCGCCGACGGTCACGGCGCCGTGCGAGTTCTTCAGGACGGCGGGGCCGTCTACGAGGCCGACGCGTACGTCGCCGGTGCTGCTGGTGATGTCGGCCCTGCCTTCGACCCGGTCGACGACGGTCGATCCGTGCGACGCCTTCAGCAGCAGCGGGCCGGTGGTGTCGAGGCGGACGTCGCCGGCCGAGGTCTTCACGCGCACCTCGCCGAGCCGGCCCTCGCCGAGCACCCTGACCCCGGCGCCGGTCACGTCGATGCTCGAACCGGCGGGCAGTTCCACGGTCACATCGACGGTGCCGCCGCGTCCGAGCAGATTGGCCTTGGGCGTGGTGACGGTCAGGATGCCGCTCGTGCACCCGACCTCGGTCTGGTCGGCCGTGCGGACGTCCAGGTCCTTCTTCGGGTCGCGGGGCCGCACTTCGACGACGGTGTCGAGGCGGTCGCCCGCGGTGAACTGGATCGAACCGGCGTACACGTAGGCGGCGACCGAAATCGGTTCGGGAGTGTCGTAAGAAGGCATGGCTGTCCCGTCCTCATGGGTTCTGGGGCTGTCCCCGCCGGTGGAACGGGGCGCAGGTGAAGTGGTGCCGGTGAAGCGGTGCGGCCGAAGTGGTGGGGGTGGGGACGCGATCAGCGCACCCAGCCCGTGAAGCTCTGCCCGACGGTCGGGGTCTTCTCCGGCGTACGCGACCGGGCGGCGCCGTCCAGCGCGGCCGACACGGTGCGCACCAGCCACGCGTTGACCGACAGGCCCTCACGGGCGGCGGCCTCTTCGGCGCGGGCCTTGAGGTGCGCCGGCAGGCGCAGGTTGACGCGGGCCGTGCCGCCCTCGTCGAGGTCGGCCGGCGGCGACGTGCCGAGCGGCTCGGCCGACAGGGCCGGCGCCGCGGTGGCGCCGCCGTAGGTGGGCGGTGGCGTGACCACGAAGTCGGGGTCGAGCCCGCGGAGCCGTACGTCGACCGACCCCGGGGCGAGGTCCCGGGTGATCTCGTCCATCGCCGCGGAGAGCACGTTGAGCATCGTCAGCCGGGTGGCCGACTCCAGCGGCGCGGTGAGCCTCTCGGCCAGTTCGCGGGCTTCGTCGCCGCCGGCTTCGGCGGCCACCGCGAGTTCACGGCGGAGAGAGTCGACGTACGGGGTGAGGTCCATGACGCCATAATGGCACCACTATGACACCACGCACAAGCCGCCAGGCGACACCTACCGGGTCGACGCCACAATTGATGGCGCTGACCTGCACAGACTTGACGGCACCGCCCCTGGGCTACGGTGACACCATGAGTGCCGACACCTCCCAGGGGGCACGGGGTGACTCCTCATGGCACCAGATGGCACCAGATGGCACCAAGCCAGTGCGCTGCGGCGTCGTCCCCACCCGGCTCATCCGCGCATCAGCTCTCCCGGTGAACGTCCGCCACCGGCGGCGGGAGCGCGACCACGACCAGCCGGGCACCCCCTCGAGCCCGGTCGTCGTCACGCCGCCCGCCGTCCCGACGATCGTCGCCACACCGGTCGACGGCGCCCGGGACGGCTGCCCGGTGACGTGCCGCTGACGCGCCACGGCCGGTCTTGACGCAACCCTGACGCCGACGTGTGATCCATCCCTCGGCCCGCGCGCCACACTCTGCATACGCTGGTGCCGCCGTCCGGGTGATGGCCGAAACCACACGCCGTACCGCAGACCGGGAGAGCACGCCGATGGCCACCACCGAACACCCGCCGCCGAGCCGTCTGCGGGCGTGGATGCTCCAGGGCCTGTCCGAGATGGGCAGGTCCGGCGGGCACACCGGTCCGCACGCCGCGCCCGAAGCCCCGTACCAGGGCCGGCCCTGGTACCGGGTGATGTGCCTGACCGGCGTCGACTACTTCTCCACCCTGGGCTACCAGCCCGGGATCGCCGCCCTGGCGGCCGGTCTGCTCTCCCCCGTGGCGACCATCGTGCTCGTCGTGGTCACCCTGGCCGGCGCCCTGCCGGTCTACCGCCGGGTGGCGGAGGAGAGTCCGCACGGCGAAGGCTCGATCTCGATGCTCGAGCGGCTGCTGTCCTTCTGGCAGGGCAAGCTGTTCGTCCTGACCCTGCTGGGCTTCGCCGCCACCGACTTCCTGATCACCATCACACTTTCGGCGGCCGACGCCTCGACACACCTCGTCGAGAACCCGCACCTGACCGACACGCTGCACGACAAGCAACTCCTGATCACCCTGATCCTGGTCGCGCTGCTGGGCGCGGTGTTCCTGAAGGGCTTCCTGGAGGCGATCGGTGTCGCGGTCGCCCTGGTGGGCGTCTATCTCTCGCTGAACGTCGTGGTCGTCGCCGTCGGGGTGTGGCACGTCGCCACAGCCGGCCACGTGATCACCGACTGGTCCGGCGCGCTCACCGCCGAGCACGGCAACGTCTTCGCCATGGTCGGCGTGGCGCTGCTGGTCTTTCCCAAGCTGGCGCTCGGACTGTCCGGTTTCGAGACCGGCGTCGCGGTCATGCCCCATGTGAAGGGCGACGACGGTGACACGGAGGAACACCCCCGGGGGCGGATCCGCGACACCAAGAAGCTGCTGACGACCGCCGCTCTCATCATGAGCGTGTTCCTGATCGCCACCAGCTTCGTGACCACCCTCCTCATCCCGGAGAAGGACTTCGAGTCCGGCGGCCCGGCCAACGGCCGCGCCCTCGCCTACCTCGCCCACGAGTACCTGGGCAACGCGTTCGGCACGGTCTACGACGTGTCGACGATCGCGATTCTGTGGTTCGCGGGCGCCTCGGCGATGGCCGGTCTGCTGAACCTGATGCCGCGCTACCTGCCCCGCTACGGCATGGCCCCGCACTGGGCACGGGCCGTCCGCCCCATGGTCATCGTCTTCACGCTCATCGGCTTCCTCGTCACCTGGATCTTCGACGCGGACGTGGACGCGCAGGGCGGGGCGTACGCCACCGGCGTGCTGGTGCTCATCAGCTCGGCGGCGATCGCCGTGACCATCGCCGCCCGCAAGGCCGGCCAGCGGGGCTGGACGATCGGCTTCGGCGTCATCTCGGCGGTGTTCCTCTACGTCACCGTCGCGAATGTCATCGAGCGCCCCGACGGTGTCAAGATCGGCGCCTGCTTCATCGCCGGCATCATCCTCGTCTCGCTGCTCTCCCGGCTGGCCCGGGCCTTCGAGCTCCGCGTCACCAGCGTCACTCTGGACGCGATGGCGGAACGTTTCATCCGGGACATGGCCAGCCGCCGGATACGGTTCATCGCCAACGAGCCCGGCCAACGCGACAAGGCCGAGTACCGCGACAAGATCGAGCAGATCCGGGCCGACAACGACATGCCGGAGCAGGAGGACTTCGTCTTCGTCGAGGTGACGGTGACCGACCCCTCCGAGTTCGAGTCGGGCCTGGCCGTACGCGGCGAGGTCCTGCACGGCCGCTACCGGGTGCTGACCCTGGAGTCATCCTCCATCTCCAACGCCCTCGCAGCCCTGCTCCTCCACGTCCGCGACGAGACGGGCCGCGTCCCGCACATCTACTTCGAGTGGACCGAGGGCGGCCCGTTCGCCAACTTCCTGCGGTTCTTCCTCTTCGGCCAGGGCGAGGTCGCCCCGGTCACCCGGGAGGTCCTGCGCGAGGCCGAGCCGGACCGCGCCCGCCGCCCCCGCGTCCACACCGGCTGAGCCCGCCGGCGGCAGACACCACGGGACCGGTCACGGCCCCGTGGTGGACACGTCCGGCGGCGGCGTCAGCGATTGACGCTTCGCATCCCTGCCTCGTCGTACCGCTGGCCCGCCGCCTCGGGCAGCTCGGCGTCGATGCGGGCCAGGTCGTCCTCGCTCAGCGCGATGGCGGTCGCGGCGGCGTTCTGTTCCAGGTAACTGCGGCGCTTGGTGCCCGGGATCGGCACCAGGTCCTCGCCCTGCGCCAGCACCCAGGCGATGGCCAGCTGGGCCGGAGTCACCTCCTTCTCGGCGGCGATCTCCTTGACCTTCTCCGCCAGCCGCAGGTTCGCCTTCAGGTTGGCGTCCTGGAAGCGCGGGTTCTCGCGACGCCAGTCGTTCGCGTCCAGCTCGTCCAGCGAGGCGAACCGCCCGGCGAGGAAACCGCGGCCGAGCGGCGAGTACGGGACGAACCCGATGCCCAGCTCACGGCAGGCGGGCAGCACCTCGGCCTCCACGTCCCGCGACCACAGCGAGTACTCGCTCTGCACCGCCGTGACGGGGTGCACGGCGTGGGCGCGCCGAATGGTCTCCGCGCTCGCCTCACTCAGGCCGATGTGGCGCACCTTGCCCTCGGCGACCAGCTCGGCCAGCGCGCCGACCGTCTCCTCGATGGGGACGTTCGGGTCGACCCGGTGCTGGTAGTAGAGGTCGATGTGGTCGGTGCCCAGTCGCTCCAGGGAACCGTGCACCGAACTGCGGACGTGCTCGGCCGAACCGTCCTGCGGGCCGACCGTGCTGATGTCGCCGGGTACCGCGTCGTCCATCCGGTAGTTGAATTTCGTCGCGATCACGTACTCGTCGCGATGTCCCCGGACCGCCTCGCCGACGAGGGACTCGTTGGTGAGCGGCCCGTACATCTGCGCGGTGTCGAGGAAGTTCACCCCGAGTTCCAGGCCGCGCCGGATGGTCGCGATCCCCTCGTCCTGATCGGTGGACCCGTAGAAGGCGGACATGCCCATGCACCCCAGGCCGACGGCCGATACCTGGAGGTCCCGCAGACTGCGCTTCCGCATGCCGTTTCCCAGCCTTTCCCTGCATACTCGTTCATCGTTCGGACGCCACGCGGCCCACGCCCTCATCCATATAGCGACGGATTCCACCGCTCGGCATCCTGTGAGAGGTCTGTGCCGCATGGGTTTCGTGAGCCGCGGTGTCCGCGACGCTATGCCCTGGAGCGCACTCCAACGCAAGTCCTCGTTCCGGGGATCCCGTCCGGGCCCGGCGCCGCCCCCGCACGATGCGAAACCGCTCTCCGCCCTCCCGGAACCCTTGCTCAACCTATCGAATCTCGATAGGTTTCCATCGCAACTCGATGGAAGGACGGGACGTGGGAAAACTGACCGTGCGTGCGCTGCGCGCCGTGCTCGTGGTGGTGCTCGCCGGCACCGTGTTCGTCCAGGCGTCCATGGTGTGGGCACTGGCCACCGACCCGGAGGACGGATCCCTCCCGCTGACCCCGCTGCGCGTGCTCACGATCGCGGGCATGGTGTCGGTCCAGGTCGCCCTGGTGTGCGTATGGCGGCTGGTGACGATGGTGCGCCGCGGAACCGTGTTCTCCCACTCCGCCTTCCGGTACGTGGACGGAGTGATCGGCGCGATCGTGGCGGCCGCCCTCGTGTGGTTCGCGGTGACGGCCGTGAATGCGCCCGGCCAGCGGGACGACCCCGGCGTCACCGTCATCATGGGCGGGGTCGGCGTGGCCATCCTGGGGATCGCGCTCATCGTGCTCGTGCTGCGGATGCTGCTCGTCCAGGCCGTCGCGCGCGATGTCGAAGCGGTTCGGATGCAGGCCGAGTTGGACGAGGTGATCTGATGCCGATCGCCGTCGACATCGACGTGATGCTGGCCAAGCGGAAGATGTCCGTGGGCGAACTGGCGGACCGCATAGGGATCACGCCCGCCAACCTCGCGGTACTCAAGAACGGCCGCGCACGGGCGGTGCGCTTCGCGACGCTCGCCGCGCTCTGCGAGGCGCTCGAGTGCCAGCCGGGCGACCTGCTGCGCTGGGAGACCGAGGACGCCACCGCAGACGATTGACGCAGCGACTGACGCAGCGACTGACCGCGGACGGATGACGTGTCCGGGGCCCCGGCGCGGGACGTTCACGGGGCGGCAGGCCGCGACGCCGGGCCCGGCACACACCCCTCCCGCCCCTCCGGTTGCGTCCCAACTCAGCCAACTGCCCTGCCAGTTGTGACCGAAAATGCCAGTAACTCCGGCACAACCATCCGTACGCCACGCCCGTCACATAAGGCAGGAGTAATGAACTCCTAAGCACACAAGGGGGAAATATGCGCTTCACTCACTCCATGCTGGGCGCCGCGGCGCTGGCGGCTCTGTCGCTGGGCGCCACGACCGCTCTGGCGGCACCCGCGTCCGCCGCACCCAACACCACACCCCAGAAGGTCTGCGGAACCGGCTACAAGACCGTGAACTCCGCGGCCGTCGGCTCGCTGGGCACCGTCTACCTGGCCTACAACGCCTCCAACGGCAACAACTGCGTCGTCACCATCCGCAACAACCCCGGCACCGCCGTGGACATGTCCGCCTGGATCTACGTCCCGGACACCAACGAGGGTGACAGCGACTACGGGCGCTACACCTCGTACGCCGGGCCGTCCTACGTCATCGGCAAGGGCTACTGCGTCGACTGGGGCGGCGGCATCGACAACACCTACGTACAGGTGACCGGCTCCAACTGCGCCTCGCTCACCGAGCACCGGACCACCCACACCCGCTGACCCGTCCGACGCCACCCGGGCAGACCGCCGGCCCCCGCCTCACGACCGCCGACCGCACGGTCGAACGAGGTGGGGGCCGTCGGCCGAATTGCCCCGGCGGGCGTCGGGCCCGCCGGCCGCCGGAACGGGCGGCAGCGACTTCCGGCGTGCACCGGCAGATGACGTCGTCGCCCTGTCGCACCGCCCCGGCCGTATCGACGTGTGAGAGAAGGCGGCAGGTCGCCCGTGGCCGATCTGCCCGGTAGAAAGGTTCATATGCAAGGTGCCTTCGCCACGACGGTCCGCCGGCTCCGGTTACGTGCGGGGCTGACCCAGGAAGCCCTGTCCGAGCGTTCCGGCGTCTCCGTCAGCACGATCCGCGGCATGGAAACCGGCAAACGGCGCAACCCACAGCTCGCGTCGGTACGCCAACTGGCCTCCGCACTCGACCTACGGCCGGCCGAGCTGGACGAACTGCTGACCGCGGCGGCGGGCGCGGCCGAACGCACGACGATCCCGGTCCCGCGCCAACTACCCGCCCCACCAGCCCCGTTCGTGGGCCGCCATGACGAACTGGACCGGCTGGACGCCGCACTGCGGTCCGCTTCGGGTGCGGCGGCCCCCGTGGTCATCACCGCGGTCGCCGGGTCCGGCGGCGTCGGCAAGTCATGGCTGGCGTTGCACTGGGCGCACCGCAACGCCGACCGATTCCCCGACGGGCAACTCTTCGTCGACCTCAGGGGCTTCAGCCCCGACGGCGACCCCATGGACCCGGCCGTGGCGGTCCGCGGCTTCCTCGACGCGCTGGGCGTCGACCCCGGCCGCATCCCCGTCGCCCCACACGCCCAGGCGGCGTTGTTCCGCAGCCTGGTGGCGGACAAACGGATGCTGCTGGTGCTCGACAACGCCGCGGACACCGCCCAGGTCACTTCACTGCTGCCGGGCGGACACACCTGCACCGTGGCGGTCACCAGCCGCAACCGGCTGTCGGGCCTGATCACCGGCCACGGCGCCCGCCACCTGCCCGTCGGCACGCTCACCGACACCGAGGCCGATGAGCTTCTCGTCGCCCGACTCGGCAGCGCCCGCGTCGAAACCGAGCCCTCGGCGGTCGCGGAGCTCGTCGGTCTGTGCGGCGGGTTCCCGCTGGCGCTGAGCATCGTCGCCGGCCGCGCCCACACCCATCCCCACCTCTCCCTGGCCGACCTGGCCGACGAACTCCGCGACGGCACACTCGACGTACTGGACGACGCCGACCCCGCCGCGAGCCTGCCCGCCGTGCTCTCGTTGTCCCATCGGGCACTGACCGCCGAGGAAGCCGAGGTGTTCGCCCTGCTCGCGATCGCCCCGGGACCCGACATCGGCCTGCCCGCCGCCATCAGCCTCACCGGCCTCGGCAGGAGCCGGACCAGGGCCGTGCTGCGCCGACTGGAGCAGGCGTCCCTGGTCGACCAGGACGCCGCCGGCCGCTACCGGATGCACGACCTCATCCGCCGTTACGCCGCCACCGCCCACCATCTTGCCGACACCACACGCGAGACGGCGCTGCGGCGGGTGCTCGACTTCTACACCCACACCGCGTACGCCGCCGACCGTCTCCTGGATTCCCACCGCGACCCCATCGAGCTCGCCCCGCCGCTGCCCGCGTGCCGTCCACAGCCGCTGCCCGACATCCCGGCCGCGATGGAGTGGTTCGACACCGAGCACAGGAACCTGCTCGCGGCCCAGCGCACCGCCGTCGCCCACGCCTTCCACCACACCTCCTGGCAGCTGGCCTGGGCGCTGTACGACTTCCACTACCGGCGAGGTCACCGCCACGATCAGCTCGGCGTGTGGCAGATCGCAGTCGACTCCGCGGGCCGGCTGCCCGACTCCGGCGCCCAGATCCTCACCTACCGGCTTCTGGGCCGTGCCCACGTCGTGCTCGGGCACCATCAGGAGGCGATCGCCGCCATGAACCGGGCACTCGCCCTCAGCGAGCAGCAGAACGACCGCGCCCTCCAGGCCCAGGCGCACTACACACTCGCGTCGATCTGGCCCGACGGCCGGCGCGCTCTCGAGCACGCCAGACGCTCACTCGACCTGTATCGCGGACTCGACCAGCCGATCGGCGAGGCCAACGCGCTCAACGCCGTGGGCTGGTACGCCGCACGCCTGGGAGAACACGACACCGCCCGCGAGCACTGCCGGTCCGCCCTCGCCCTCTACCAGCAGCACCAGGACGTGAACGGCCAGGCGCAGACCCTGGACAGCCTCGGCTACATCGACCACCACAGCGGACGGCACCACGACGCCGTCCGGCACTACCTCCAGGCCATGAGCCTCTACCGTGACCTCGACAACACCTACGAGACCGCCGACACACTCGACCGGCTCGGTCACACCCATGCCGCACTGGGCCATCGTGACCGGGCTCTCGACGTATGGCGGCAAGCACGGAATCTGTACCGGCGACAAGGACGCGATCAGGAAGCCAAGCAGGTGGACCGACAGCTCGACGCACTGAGCCGAGGCGGCCACCCGGACGGCGCCCGCTGACGTCACGCTCCGGACACGCCCGGCCCCAGCGGCCCCCGCGCCCCCTCGACGGAAACTCGGATGCGGGTGCCGCACGGCCACCCTAGGCTGCGCTCGCGGGGTGCGAGACGCCGTATCGAACGTCAGTGGATCGGAGACGCACGCTTTCATGACCGGCCAGCTGTTCGCAATCTGCTTCAACGCCACCCGACCGTCGGAACTGGCGCGGTTCTGGTCCGGGGTCCTCGGCTGGGAACCGGCGGGCGGTCCGGACGGCGACATCGCGATCCTGCCCCCCGATCCCGCCGGATTCCGTATCCGTTTCCTGCCCGGCCAGGAGCCGAAGACCGGCCAGAACCGGGCGCACTTCGACCTGACGAGCATCGACCCGCAGGATCAACGGCGGACCGTGGCCAGGGCCCTGGAACTCGGCGCGAACCACATCGACGTGGGCCAACTCCCGGAAGAGGGGCACGTGGTGCTCGCCGATCCGGACGGCAACGAGTTCTGCGTCATCGAGGCGGGCAACAGGTTCCTCGCCGACACCGGCTTCATCGGGGCGCTGGCCTGTGACGGTACGCAGGAGGTCGGCTACTTCTGGAGCGAGGCGCTGCGGTGGCCGCTGGTCTGGGACCAGGACCAGGAGACCGCGATCCAGTCGCCGAGCGGCGGTACGAAGATCACGTGGGGTGGCCCGCCGGTGGCTCCGAAGACGGGGGCGAACAGGCTGTACCTGGAGCTCGCGCTCCCCGCCGACGCCGATGGGGAGGCGGAGACGGACCGCCTGATCTCGCTCGGCGCGACGCGAACCGACACCCGTGAGGGCGACGGCGGCCGGCTGCTCATGCTCGACCCGGACGGCAACGAGTTCGCCCTGCGAAGGCTTCGTTAGCGGGGGCTCCGGGGCTCACGGCGACCGGCCGACCCGGCCGACCGGTCACAGGTGAACGGTCGGTGACCTGTCAGCCCGTCCGGCACGTCAGCACGATGGTTCCCGTGACAGCACGTTGTGCGGTGCACAGTACGCCGCTGTCCAACGCCACGTTCCAGGCGTCCCCCCTGCTGAATGGACCCGCCATGCCCCATTCCGAGAACACCCGCCCCCGTCCGCGCCCGACAGCGCGACGCCAGGCCGGCATCGCCACCGCGGGCCGCCGCCCTTTCCCTGCTCGGCGCGTTCGCCGCACCGGCCCAGGCGGCCGACGCCGTCGAGCACTACGGCAATGCCGCCACCGGATCCTGCCTCGACGACAGCTTCGCCTACGGCCTGCGCGGCTTCGGCTGCAACAGCCAGGACTTCCAGAACTGGCGCGTTCACGTGTGGAACGACGGCACCCGCCAGTTCCGCAACATCGCCACCGGTCGCTGCCTGTACGACGACGGAGTCACCCTCGACACCCGGTCCTGCAACTCCTCGACCCAGCAGAGCTGGTGGGTGTGGCAGCGCGGCGGGGGCGCGATCTCCCTCGAGAACCAGGCGACCGGCGAATGCCTGGACGACAGCCAGTTCGGCCTGCGCACCATCGGATGCCAGGCAGGCAACCCGCACCAGAACTGGCGGTGACCACCGCCGGCCGAATTCGCGGCGCATCAAGCGCCTCCGGTCCGGCCGGGGGCGCCACCACCGAAGACCGGCCTCCTGGGGGCCGGGGCGAAGACGGCTGCATCCCACGACATCCGAGGTGATTCACCATGCGTATCCGTAGCGCCGCCGCCGTGACGGCCGCGGCGATGATGCTGGCAGGTGGAGGCGTGCTCATCGGCTCCGGTGCGGCTCACGCCGCCCCCGCGGCCTGCCACACCGTCGTCCGCTACGTCCCGACAACCGTTCTCCAAACCCAGCAGGTCTTCGAGAACGGACACTGGGTCACCAAGATCGTCAGAGTGACGGTCATCAGCCCGGTCACCACCGTCGTGTGTGACTAGGGAACGTCTTCGGACGTATCTCGCCCGGCGTGGGCGCGACGTGAGAGAGACCGCCGCTTCGCGGGAGGCGGCGGTCTTGTCGTACCGGGTCGGAGCAGTCGGTCTGTGCCGTCAGAGGCGAGGACGGTGACGCGAGTGCCGCCTCAGGACCCGTCTGAGGCGTCGGGAGCGTCGTCGGCACCGGCCGCTTCGTCCCGCGCCATCCCGAGAAAGCGCCGAATGGCTTCGACCGGCATGTCCAGTCCTTCGGACGCGGCGTGCTCGTCGCCGAACACCTGCACCGCCTCGGTGACGGCCACGGCCAGTTCGATCTCAGCCTTGCGGACCTTGGCCTCGGCCTTGTCCACGGTGTCCACCACCGCGAGCTGGCGGCGCTGCTTCTCCTGCAGCCTCTGCTTGCGGGAAAGGGTCCTGCCGGAGTTCTGCACAGACATGATCAAGATCCTAATCGGTGGACCGGGCTTCCCTGAACTCGGCTACTCACGCGCGTCGTCAGGGAAGTTGGTGCACCGCGGGCGGTGGAGAACCGGCGCTTGCCGTCCACCGTCCCGGCTCTGGATAGTGTGCCGATGACATCGGCGCGATCGACGCGACCGGGAGTGGTCGACCGGCTCCTGCGCTATCCGGTGAAGTCGATGCTCGGGGAGGAGATCCCCGCGGCCGACGTCACCGAACGGGGTCTCGCCCACGACCGCAGGCGGGCCCTGGTCGACAAGGAGACCGGCAGGGTCGCCAGCGCCAAGCAACCCCGCCTGTGGCATCGTCTGCTCACCATGACCGCGACGGCCGGGACTTCCGCGGTACGCATCACCACGTGGGCCGGCGAGGAACTGCGCTCGACGGACCCGGGGGTCGACGATGCGCAGTCGGAGATCGTCGGCCGCCCGGTCGTGATCACCGACACCCCGCCGCACGAGGCGACCCTGGACCGTGCCGACCCCGAGGACGTACTGCGCCGCGACGGCGTGGGGCAGCCGGTCGGCGCGCACACCGGTCGCATCGCCGTCGCGTCCCCCAGGGAACCTTCTTCGACTTCGCGCCCGTCCACCTGATGACGACGTCGACGATCGCCCGGATCGCGGAACTCGCCCCCCACGGCGACGCCCAGGCGGAGCGCTACCGCCCCGACCTCGTGATTCGTACGCCTCACGCGCCGGGCTTCACCGAGGACGACTGGCTCGACCGAACCCTGCGCATCGGCCCCGACCTCGCCCTGCGTGTCATCGCGCGCACACCGCGCTGCGCCATCCCCACGCTGGCCCACGGCTCCCTGCCGACGGACACGACCGCTCTGCGCGTCCTGGCCGAGCACCACCGGGTCACCCCCATGGCGTCGATGGGGGCACTGCCCTGCGCCGGCGTGTACGCCCAGGTACTGCGCCCCGGCCGGATCGTGCTTGGGGACGCCGTCCACTGGTCCTGATCGGGGCGCCGGCACTACACGATCAGCACCGCGTCAGGATCCCCACCCTGCCGCGGTCCCCTTGCCCGACCGGCTCGCCACCGCCTTCGCCTCGGTCCGTCCGCCCCGGGCCGGGCAGCCGCCGACCGAAACGGACGCCGCGCGTGGACGCACGCCCGGCGGCTGACCGGTCAGGCTGCGCGGCAGAGCGTCGCCGGGTCGGTCGGGGCCGTGCCGCGGGTCGTTGCCGGGTGGACGGGACGGGCCGCGCCGGCGGCGTCGGCGACCCGCGAGCCGCCGCTCGCGGGGGCCGCCGCCTCCGAGCGGTTGCGGGCGAAGACCACGAGGCGGAGCACCGCGAACCGCGCGACGCCGGCAAGACCCGTGGCGGACAGGTACACGACCTGTTCGAGCACCGCACCGGGCGTCGCCACCAGCTGCCGCAGAACGAACATCGCCACACAGGTCACGGCGTACGCGGCCGCCGCGGACCCGGCCGACTGCGCGTGCTGGCGCCTGGTGGCGTGTCCGCCCGCGCCGAAGGTGAAACGGGCGTGCAGCTCGGTGGCGAGGAGCGTGGAGACCGCGGTGGTCAGGGCGTTGGCCAGGACCCAGGGCGTCCAGGAGGCGAGCGCCGCCACTGCGAAGCTCGAGGCGACCCCCACTCCCCCGCCGCAGAGCACGAAGCGGGCGAAAGAGGCGAAGGCGCCGGACGCCGTCCGCCGCCCGCTCTGCGCCGTTTCCACGACCCGCCGCCCCTTTGTCCCATCACCGTTGCGTAACGCGCTCTTCCCGGCCCTCAAAGCCTCTGCCCCCTCGTTCCTCATACCGGAAACGCTACGTTGCATTCATTATTTCGGCAACTGATTTACCGCATGAGAGCAGAGTATGCGCAGGTGAACGTGATGAAAATGTTGCAATGATGCCGCGCTAACGCAACCCTGTCCATCCATCGTTGCAACGAGTGAAGGTGAACGCTACACCCGGGAGTCCAGCAGCGGTCGGCAGGCGGGCCCGTCGCCGGTCCCACCCAAGCCGAACCCACTCGCGTTTCGCCTGAGGCGCGCTCGCGCGGAGCGGAAGACCACGGGCCGACCTCCGTCGCAGAAGAGGGACGACGCGCGCCGGCAACCCGAGGAGTGTCGGCCGATCACCCTGCTCACAGGGGGTTTCCCGAGCGTTTCCCGTTGCCCGTGCGGCCGGGCAACGTCTCAGCGTCGACAGGACGGTCGCACCGCCGACAGGCTGCTGTCGGGCACCCCTCAACGGCACCGACCAGCCGTCATGGTTGCGTCACCCACGCCGACAAGCACGCGGCCGGCCGACCGGCCGCGCGACGACCGACCACGGCCGGAGAAAACGGGGAACGACATGAGAAGACAGAGACAACGCGACCGCCACCGCCACGGGACACCGCACGACCGCTTCCGACCGCTGCGGCTGCTGCTCGCCGCCGCCGTCGCCGCGGCCTGCCTGGCTCTGCCGACCGCGGCACCGGCGACCGCCGCGCCTTCCGCACCGGCCGCACCGGCCGCCGACACCTGTGCGCCGCTGAAGGCGGGAGCGAGCATCGCCGCCGAAGACGCCGTCAAAGTCGCCTGCCGCTACGTCGGTTGGATGTACGCCTGGGGCGGCGGCCACGCCGGGGGCCTGCCCGGTCCCAGCCAGGGCATGCTGGACGAGACCGACCTTGATTCCATCAACGATCCGACGTACTGGAGCTTCGACTGCATCGGCCTCGTGCGCTGGGCCTGGTACAAGGCCACCCGTCAGGACATCATCAGCGAGCGCACCACGCAGTCCACCTGGCAGAACCCGGGCTACGCACACACCAGGTTCACCAAGGCGCAGGGCGAGGCCCCGCTGCTGCCCGGTGACATCATGTACTTCGGCGAGGACCTCTCGCACGTCGCCCTCTACCTCGGTAACGGCAAGAGGCTCGAATCGCCCGAGTCGGGCCAGGTCGTCAGGGTCTCCGACATCCCCTGGGCCGGCTACCGGGGTTCGCTGCGGCCCGAGGTCTCGGGCGTCTTCCCGGTGTGGGAGTACGACGGTCTCGGCAAGCAGGTGAAGACATGGGGCCAGCCGAACCTGCGCAACGACTCCACCACCGGCAGCGACATCAACTGGACCATCGACAACGGCATCTCCGTCGCCGTGCGGGCGCTGTGCCAGCGCGTCGGGGAACGGGCCACCGTGGACGGCATGGTCAACAACGTCTGGACCTATCTGCCGGACTACCGCAGCTGGATCAGCAACCTCTTCATCCAGGGCCCGGCGATCACACCTGGTGTGCCGTCGTGCGGGGAGTACTCGAGAATCGGCGGCACGTTGGACGGCGCTTCCTCCAACACCTCCTGCGGTGACGGCACCCCACCCGAATCCGCCGGTGCGTGGACGGCCAAGTCCGCCACCGTGTTCGGCCGCACGGTCGAGCTGCGCTACAACGGCACGACCGCGTGCGCCTGGGGCCGTATCACCGGCGGCACGATCGGCGACGAGATCTGGGTCGACCGCAGTAACGACGGCGGGGACCACTGGGAGCCGATGCTCGGCTACACGACCGTCACCTCGGGCGGCGACGCGTACACCACCCAGTGGAACGACAACGGCGTCGTGATGCGCGCCTGCGGGACCAACGGCAAGGGCGGCTCCATCGTCTGCACGGGCTGGTACTGAACTCCGTCGCCTCGTGACGGGACGACCCACCACCGCTTCGACGGCATCGCGGGCGTGATCTACGGCGTGCCCGACCACCGACGATCACGCCCGTCCATGCACCGGGAAAAAGGAGAACCATGTTCGGCAAACACGTCAAGGCAGCCATGATGTCCGTCGGCCTGGCCACGGTCCTGGCCGGAACGCTGGCCGCCCCCTCCGCGCACGCGGCTCCGTCGGCGGCGGCCGCCGAGTGCGGCGTCCGGGCCCATGACGGCCGGCTGTGGTGCGGGAACCGCGGTGACGCACCGACCCGGCTCGACCCGTTCCACGAGAGCCCCTTCAACGGCTTGCTGAAGTCGACGTTCAGCTACTTCACCTGCTGGTCGACGGGCGGGCTGCACGGCGGCGGGAACACGACCTGGTACCGCACGGTGCCCGACTGGATCAGCGAGGGCAGGGAGGGTTACGTGCCGGCCGACTGGGTGTTCACGCCCAGTTGGTTCGACGCCGACCCGAGCAGGTACGGCCTGCGGCACTGCTGAGAGCACACCTGCCGACCCCGCACCACCGACCGGTGGATCTCACGGTCCACCTGATCGGGGTCGACGGCGGCGCCCTTGTCGTGCAACACGACCGTGGCGCCGCCGTCCGGGCCGTCCAGGGCGGGAAAGCCGTAGATGTCGGTGCCTGTGCGGTCCTCCACGACCGGGCCGGAACGGCGGGCCCTGCCGGGACAGCAGGTCCTGCCGGGACAGCAGGTCCTGCCGGGACAGCAGGTCCTGCCGGGGGGGCAGGCCAGGGTGGCCGAGCGGTCAGAGGGAGCGGGAGGCGGCCGGACGCCAGATGCGCAGATCGAGCTGTGCCGCTTCCTTCTCGAATCCCCGCTCCAGGAATCCGCCCTGCATGAACAGTCCGATGGCCGGGGCGGGATCACCTGCCGAGGGCCACAGAGCCGACCAGCGCGTGTGGATCTTGAAGCCGCGGCTCTCTTCGCGCCAGCTCTGCCACTCCCTCGGGAAGTGCGGGCTGTCGGGATCACCGCAGTGTCCGGGCTCGCCCAGGATCTCGCGGGCCGCTGCCGTACAGTCCGCCCAGAGCGCGTCGGCGGGCTCGAGCACGTTGCGGTGGAAGGACGAGGAAGGCCGGGAGGTGATCCTCCAGAGTTTGGACTCCAGCCAGTTCACCCGTGCGGGATACCGCAGCAGCGGGGGCAGCCAGACGGAGTGGCCGTCCTCGGTGACGACGCAGACGCGGCCCGAGTCGTCGACGTCGGCCACGGTCCAGCGGAGTCGCCGGGCCCACTGCTCCAGCTCTCCCATCGAGGCGAACGCCCGGTTCCACGGATGGGCGCCGAAGATGGCGTCCCAGTCCCATGCGGAGACCGCCTTCAGTTGTGAGGCCACGTCCTGCCAGGTCGTGTCGGGTTTGTCCGTCGGCTCCGGATCACCGAAAATCCGCGGCGCCCCTGGCGCCTCTCCCCAGGAACTGACGGCACGGACCTTCGTCTCCACCTCGGCATCGGATTCGTCCAGCACGATGAGCGCCGGGTCGTGCAGTTTGAGATCGACGGAGTGCCCGCCGTAGATGTCCGCGTAGATCCGCAGGACGATCACCGCGTCCTCGGGCCCCCGGGGATTCCACACCGCGAGCCGGTACGGGTTGTACTCGCGCCGCTGCTCGAGCGCGCCGGCCCTGTCGCCGAAGCTGACCGGGAAGTCGGCGCTGTCCCAGGCACCCGACCACGTCGGTGCGCCGAGGACGCCCTGCGCCGAGGCCAGGTATTCCTCCCACGCGGCGGCTGCTTCGACTGCTTCCCTTTCGTGCGCTCCCTCGTGGTCGTCGGCTGTGCTGCCGACCCACAACCGGTGCGAGGCGTAGGCGTACTCCATCGAATGGGAGGTCGTGGTCGACAGATGATGCCGCTTGCCCGTGCGCGTCTGCACCGTTATCGGGCCCCAGTCGTTGCTTCGCCACTGGAAGTCGACGACCTGCCAGTCGAACCGGGCGAGCCACGCGGGGTCGGGCTCGTGGCCTCTGCCCGCGCCCGGCCAGACCTCTCGCCAGTCGACCTCCGTCAGTACCGCCAACTCCGTCGCCAGCTCCTGCGGCGTCGTACGGACCGTGCAACCGGGTGCCGGCTCGTCGTCCCCACCTGACATGTCGTTCAACTCCCTCGACGTGCAGGTCCCGTTCAGCGCCCGGTCCCCGCACGCGCAACCTTCCCGCGTTATCGTCCTATCGACGATAATCATAGATCATGAGGACTCCCCCGATGGCGGCGGGCAGGGGCAGGGGGTATGGCGGCGACGGCTACCCGGAGATCGTGTCCGCGGTGCCACGGGGTAAGCGGGTGGGAAAGCGAGGAAGGGAAGACCATGACGACCTACGTCATCACCGTGCCCGGCACCTTCACCACCACCGTCGGGGACGCCGCACGGACACGACTGGGCCGCGCCCTGCGCCCCGCCGATCCGCACCACACGCGGATGGGAGAGGCCCAGGACCTCGACCCTCTCACCGTCAACGAGGACGACACGTTCACCATCCGGCTCGCTGTCGAGGCGGACAGCGCCACGCACGCCGAGGAGGACGCCCGCCGGCTCGCGGACGCGGCCCTGCACGACGCGGGCCTCGACGACACGAGTGCACCGCTGGGACCGGCGGTCGTCACGGGCATCGACTCCGGGGTGTAGCCGGTCGGAGGGGACGACGCGGGGCGGGGCGGCGCGACCGGGAACGAACGGGCGCTTTTACGGTACGGAAGTCCCGAGGACGGACGGCACAGACGGCGGGGACCGCACGGAACCCGCGGACCGCGCCCGTCCTTTCAGGGGCTGCCGGCCCGGCCGCCCGGCACCGCCCTCCCGGTCAGCGGCCCCCGTGCCGGTGCGACAGGCGCTCGAACACCGCCCCCGCCATGGCCTCCTCACCCTTGGCGTTGGGATGTGCGGGCGCGGCGGGCGAGGCCGGCTGCAGGGGTTCGATCCACCGCTGGGCGGCGGGCTTGCACATGTCGTGGCCGACGGTCGGACCGTAGGTGTCGACGTACTCCGCGCCGCTCCAGCGCGCCACCAGACGCAGCATCAGGTTGAGGCGCTTGCCGGTGTCCCGCAGGTAGGGGAAGTCGCGCGTCGCGAACGGCACCGACGGTGCGCAGCCGCTGCCGTCGTCGGGCAGCAGGTCCGGGTAGCCGACGACGAGGACGCGCGCGTGCGGCGCCCTGTCGTGCACGGCCCGCAGCACCCGGGCGACCTTCGGACCGGTCCTGGCGATCGCCACGGTGAGCTCGTCCACGCCGGAGGCGCTGTAGTGGCGCTGGCACGGGTTGCCGGTGGGGTCCTGCGGGGCCAACTGGGCGCAGGTCCCGATGATGGAGCCGAAGCCGATGTCGTTGCCGCCGATCTGGACGGAGACGATGTCGCTGTTGCGGCCCACCGCGTCGAGCTGAGGGCTCTTGACTCCCTGCGGCTTCCACATGTGCTCGGTCGTGGCCCCGCCACAGCTGACGTCCTTCAGGACGGCCGCTCGCAGCCGACCCGCCACGACGGAGGGGTAGTTGTGATCGGAGCGGGCGCAGTAGGCGTCCACCTGCCGGGGAACGAGGGGGGCGGAGGTGTAGGAGTCTCCGAGCGCGACGTACCTCGTCGGTGCTCCCCCGCCGTGCGCCGCGACGGGTGCCGCGGAGGCGGCCACCAGGGCGCAACTGCCCAGCGCCGCAAGCAAGGTGACGCCCTTTCTGCCCCGGCGGGCCGTTCTCCCCGTACGCACGTCGTGCCGCATCGAGCCTCCCCCTGGTCACCCACGTCCACCGGCGACGCCGTCCGCACGGCCGTCGTTCCGTTCGACCAGGCTTGTATACCGCCGAGTAGGCCGTGGAGGCCAGAACCAGGAGCGAACCTTCGCCGATGAGCCGTCGGTCGGCGGACAGGCAGGGTCGTCACTCGCGATCGCGCAGGAAGCCGGGGATCTCGTCTCGGGTCGGGTGGTCGGGCAGCGGTGCGGGCCCGCCCTCGAGGAACGCGGTGATGACGGCGGCGGCCCGGTCGTTGTTGTCGTCCAGGCCGTTCCACATGCGGTGTCCGACTCCGCGCATGAACTGGGTGCGCCGGATGGCGGGATCGTCGCGAAGGACGGCGGTGGCCCACTGGCGGATCTGGGAGGAGCATTCGGCGATCATCAGCATCGCGGGGACCCGGGAGCGCCTCAGTTCCGGGGCGACGGACGGTGAGTCCTTGATCGTTTCTTGGACGCGGAGGCTCGCGGCGGGGCTGAAGGAGAAGTTCTGCGGGGTGTCCTCCTGCGGGATGCGCCGCGCGTCGCGTGCGCAGTAGGCGGATGCGGTGTCGCCGCCGAGATCGGCCGCGGTGAACGCGTTGTCGCCTTCGGCCTGTCCGATCAGTCCCGTCCCGGGGGTGAGCAGTCCGAGTCGCATGAGGCCGAAGGCGACGGCGTACCGCGGGATGCGCGTCGACCGCGGTCCGGGCACGGCCGGTGCGAGGCCACGCGCGGACGGCCGGCCCTTGTGCCCGCTGACGCGCGCGGTGGGACCGTCCATCGGCCCGGGCTCGGCGATGACCGCCCGGTTCAGGCGTGCGGCGACGCCGGGGTCGGCCAGCGCTCGCGTAAGGACGACCGCGCCCGAGGAGAATCCGAGGATGTCGGCCTTGCCCTTTCCCAGTCGGTCGACGAAAGCGGCGAGGTCGCGGACCGACCTGGAAATCGTGTACTGGTCCATGGGCAGGAGGTCGCTTCGTCCGCCGCCGGCCTGTTCGTAGGCGTAGACGTCGTACCCCTGTCGCGCCAGGAGTTGCAGGAATCGGTGGTCGAGAACCGAGATGCCGCGAACGGGGCCGCCGTGGAGGTACACGAGCGGAACGGTGCGTCGGGTGCCGGTGTTCGCGGGCGGGTGGTGATACACCGCGACCCTGCTGCCGGTGCTCAGGCTCCAGTACTGTGCGGCGACGAACGGCAGGGCGGGTGGGTACTGCCGGGACGTGGGCACGGTGGGGATGCAGACCGAGGCCGTCAACGCCGCCGCGACGGCCAACGGCAGGAACGCCGCGAGGCGTGCGGTCCGGGCGCGACGCCGCCCCCGCCACAGGGCCCCGGCCGCCCCGATCCCCAGGGTCGTCAACCATGCGGCGAGTCCTGAGCCTGCCCCGTCGGTCAGGACGAGTGCGCCGAGGAAGACGACGACCAGTGCCGCGACGGCTGCCGCGGCCAGGAGTAAGCGCCGGGCGAAGCGGGCAGAGCGCCGGCCGAAGCGAGCGGAGCGCTGGGTGAACGAAGACAAGGCGGTACCCCCAAGTTTCATAACGGCGTTTCAAAACAACGTTACCAAAAGAGGTAGACTCCTCGTCATGGGTAGGCCGAGAACGAACGACACGACCGTCAAAGAGCGGCTGGTGGAGTGCACGACCGAGCTGCTGGCGACTCGCCCCCAGGAGTCGGTCACCGTCCGCGCCGTGGCCGCGGCCGCGGGGACGTCGACGGCGGCGGTCTACTCCCTGTTCGGCGACAAGGAAGGTCTGATCGCGGCGGTGCGCGACAGAGCCGTCGCCGGCCTGTTCCAGGCCGTGACGGCGGTGCCGGCCTCCCAGAACGCCCTCACCGACATCTACGCACTGGCCGCCGCGTACAGACGCTGGGGCCGGGAACACAGTTACCTGTACGCGACGCTGTTCGGCGGCGTGCAGTCTTTCGAGCCGTCCGGGACGGTCGGCACGGGCGACCCTGTCCGGCCGCTCATCGCGGCCATCGATCGCGCCGTGGCCGCGTCCGTCCTCGAGGGTGAAGCGACGTCGATCGCCGTCTCCCTCTGGGTGACCCTCCACGGAGTGGTGACACTCGAACTCGCCGGGGCCCTCGTCGGCCCCACCGCGGACGTCACGTTCCGGTCGACGATCCACGCCGCGCTGCGCGGCTGGTCGACTCCCGCGGTCTTCGTCAGCCTTCGGAACGGCGACCTCGCCCCTTGACCGCCGGCCTGCCGCCGGCCTGCGGCGCTCCGGGCGGGCGGCATCCCGGTCAGGTCCGCGGACAGGGGCGGCACTTCGGGATGGCGGCGCTCCTGCCGCCCCGTCCCTGAGGTGAACAGCTCGAAACTGTCACCCGTTTTCCGTGGGCCGCGTCCCGCTCATGGCCAGGTGCCCGGTCGTCGAGGCCCCGGTCACGGACACGCCGCGGCCGGGGTCTCGATGTCAGCTTCCGCGGAAGCCGCCGACCGCTACTGGTTCCGGTACCGGAACACGATCCGGCCGCGTGTCAGGTCGTAGGGCGGGAGTTCCACCAGGACCCGGTCCTCCAGCAGGATCTTGATGTAGTTCTTGCGGATCTTCCCGCTGATGTGCGCGAGGACCTGGTGGCCGTTGTCCAGCTCCACGGTGAACATGGCGCTGCGAAGGCACTCGACGATCCGGCCCTCGACCTCGATGACGTTCTTGTTCCTGGTCATCGCACCAACTCCAGGTTGCTGCTCATCGGTTGCCCGCCGACGCCCTCGAACAACGCCTGGGCTGCCTGGTTGGACTCGTGGACCTCGGTCCAGGCCGCGGCGAAGCCGGATCGGTGCTGCGTCCCCAGCGCGTGGGCCAGCAGCGCCCGCGCGATGCCGCGGCGCCGCTCGCCGGCCCGGACCGCGATCAGCCCGATGCGTGGCCGGATCGCCGTCACCACCCGGATCAGACCCAGGTAGCGGTCCCGCGCCGCGGCCACCGCGTACTTCGACGGGTCGCCGACGGTGTCGCCCTCGGGGCGGGTGACGACCTCCGCGGGCATCGACTGCCACCCGACGGTCGCCTCGACTTCGTCACGGATCGCCCGGTCCACCTCCCGCAGCAGACGCTCGTCCGCCTGCCCGGCGGGCACGATCGTCACGCCCGGAGGCGGCAGGACCGCCTCGAGCCCTGTGACCCGCGGATCGGTCGGCACGACGTACTCCCACTCGCGGCGGCGGATCGTGAACCCGGCGCGCCGCCAGCCGGCCGTCAGCTCGCTGTCGGCCTCGTCGACCACCGTGTACAGCGGCGCCGGCAGCTTCGCCACCATCGCCTCGGCGAGCCGGTCGAAGACGGCGCCGTGCCAGGCGTCGATGCTGACGAACAGGCGTCCGTCGGGCCTGTGCCCCGCATGCCCGCGGCCGACCACCAGGTCGTCATCCAGGGCATGCCATTGCCGTTCCGCGACGCGTGTGATCATCACCGCGTTCTCGCCCGGGGCAGATGTGAAAGGCTTTGTGTTCATCGGAGTCTCCCTCCAGGAGTGCCTCGATCTCAGGCGCTCCTGGCGACACCGAACGTCAGCCGCCGGACCGTGACGGGTTGAGGGAGCACCCATGGGTAACTGTGTTCACGGGTCTCACCTCCATACGACGATTGCACGGTCCACCGCGAAAGTAGCAGCGGACTCCGCCTCGCTCAAACCCTTTTCCGACCCATCGCGGCTCCCCTCACGGATGGGGTCGCGCCGAGTCTTGGGACACGTTTTACGCGACACGTGCAACTGGGGGCGGTGCCACGTCTGTCTCACCCTGCGTCGGGCCTGTCAGGGCCGAGGACCGAGAGAGCGGGGCACGTCGTGGGACGGCGCAAGGGCGGCATAGGGATCGCACTGGTCACGGGTGTGATGCTGGTGGGCGCGAGCGCCTGCGGCGGGGGCGGCGACAAGGCGAGCGGAGGCGACGCGAAGGCGCCGGGAGGCGCGAGCGCCAGTTCCTCGCCCTCGCCGAAGAAGCCCGCGGGCCCGCCGATGCTGCTGGAGACGATCACCCCGCAGACGGGAACCACGGTCGGCGTCGCCATGCCCATCTCGGTCGTCTTCACGAATCCGGTGGCGGCCAAGGCACGGGCCACGGTCGAGAAGCACATGAAGGTCAGCACCTCGCAACCGGTGGTCGGCGCCTGGCACTGGTTCGGCGACAAGCGCGCCGACTGGCGCCCGAAGACGTACTGGCCCTCCGGTACGACAGTGGAGATCGACGCCGACATGAACGGCGTCGGCAACGGCAACGGGCGCTTCGGCGTGCGCAGTTACACGCACACCTTCAAGATCGGTGACGACGTGCGCGCGGACGTCTCGGTGACCGGCCACACCATGAAGGTGACCCGCAACGGCAGCACGCTGCGCAACCTGTCGATCAACGCGGGCAGCGCCCAGTACCCGACGTGGAACGGCACGATGGCCGTCATCGACAAGCAGGAGAAGGTCCACATGACCTCCTGCAGCGTCGGTATCAGCTGCGACAAGGGGAGCTCCGACTACTACGACCTGACGCTGCCCTGGGACGTCCATCTGACCCAGTCCGGCACCTACGTGCACTACTCGACCGGCGACCCGAATCCGGGCGGTGGGAGCGCCCGTGGCTCGCACGGCTGCGTCCACCTGTCCCTCTCGGACGCCAAGTGGTTCTACGACCAGGTCAAGCAGGGTGATCCGGTCACCATCACCGGATCCCCGCGCGCCAAGGCGTCGGCCGACAACGGTTACGCCGACTTCAATCTGGGATGGGACCAGTGGCTCGCCGGCAGCGCCTCCGGAGAGGGGACGACCGTGGTGCGTGCTGCCGCGACCGCCCCTGCCGCCTCCTCCGCGCCGAGCGCCAACGGCGCCTGACCGCCGAGTCGTCCGCGGCGAGGCAGCACGGGACGGGGCCGGGCGCACACCTTGTCTTATCGTCGCTACGACGATAACCTTGGGATCATGAACGCGACGCCTTCACGTCCCACCGGCGGGACCGCTGGGCCGACCGACGAGGAACTGGCCCGGCGGGTGGCGGAATTGGCCACGAGCTGGGTCTCCGCCGACACTCCCCTGTCGCAGGACCGGAGATGGGATCTGGTCGGTCTGCAGAACGCCGGATCCGCGCAGGGCGAGATGCACGCCTTCGACCGCCTCGGCGCCTGGCAGCGGCAACTGGTCCACGTACTGGTGTCCGCTGACGACTCCGAGGAGGGGCGGGCCCGCGTCCGCGCCGCGAGGAGCGAGGCGGTCTCACAGATGCGCGACATGCTCCTCACCGGCATCCGCTCGGCGGAATCGCTCGACAACGCCTTGAGCACCTCCACCCGTCGGCGCGCACAGCTGCGCTCCTTCATCGGCCGGCACGACCGGACCACTCGAGCGGCGGAACGGGCGGCGATCCCGACCCCCACCGCCGCACCGCGCTGCGCCGCACCGACGAAGGAGCCGTCATGAGCTACCCCTGGTTCGTCGAGGGGACCGTCGAACTGTGCCCGCCCGTCCCGTTCGCACGCCTGCGGGAACTGCTCGACCAGGGCGCGCCCCGGGGAGGATTCCAGGTCGCGCCACACGGGTTGGACGAGTCCGAGCTCACCGAACTGGTCGACCGGGCCCGCTGGGTGCTCGTTCCCGACGCGGACGCCGGTGCGGGCACGGACGACGGGCAGGATCGTCCGCAGGCTGTCAAGTACCTTCGTGTGAAGGACCCGGGAATCGATTCGCTCGCCGCCGACGAGCGGATCCGGGGCCTGTCGGCGTGCATGGGCACAGCGCACGAATTCCGCGGGCGCCTTCGCTACTGGGGTGACCCGGGGGGCGAGGACGGCGAGATCGTGCTCGCCGGGGACGGCCGGGCACCGTACTGGCGCCAGATCGGCGGCCGGTACTGGTGACGACGACCTGAGCGTCGGCAGGGAAAGGCACCCTACGAGTCGGTCCAGCGGATCGGGTGGCCCGACGCGTCCGTGGTGAGCCAGGACCCGTCTCCGAGGGGCCGCATGTCGTACGGATTGTCCGTGCGCGCGTCGAACTCGGTCCGCACCTGACCGGAGCGCGCGTCCACGCGGTAGTGGCGGAACCACTCCTCCTCGTCCTCGGTTTCGCCGCCGAGGGTGACGATGAGGGTGTCCGGGCTGAGGTAGCCGCCGCTCCACTCCACGTAGACCTCGCCGGGGTCGTGTCCGAAGGCGTCGACGGACAGGGCGAACCTCACCTCGCCCTCGGGGTAGGCGTGGACGGCGACGTCGGCCTGCTCGTGGTGGACGGTCATGAAGTGGTGTCCGTCGGGCGACAGGGCGATGAGGCACCGGTCGTCCCACGGATAGCCGATGAGTTCCATCCCGTCTCCGGCCAGCGACGCGCGGTACATGACGGAGCCGTCCTGCCCTTCGCCCACGTCGAGGAGGACCTCCTCGCCCGCCGGGTGCAGCCACTGCTGCCCGCCGTGCCCGACGGTCCGCAGGTCAGCCTGTGCGAGGACCGATCCGGTCCCGGCGTCCAGGGCGACCCACTGGTCGGCGCGGTCGCGTCCGGCCATGGCGTCGGGCCGGTAGACCCACACCACGAGTCCGTCCGACGACAGCACACAGCTGGGCCGGTGCCCGAACCGCCGGCCCGACCGCGGCTCGAACCCCGACCGCCAGACCTCGGCCCCGTCCGCCGTGGTGCAGACGACCCCGTCCAGGGTCGTGTAGTAGACGTGCGCGAGGCCGGCGGCGACGGCGTGGTCGACGACGTCCTCGTCGGCGGACGGCCGGCAGACCAGGACCGGCGACAGCACGCCCCGGCCGCCGGCCGCCAGGTCGTAGGCGCAGATGCGTCCGTCGACGAGCCGGGTGATCATCTGCGGGTGGTGAAGGAGTTGATCCACGCCCCGCAGGTTAGCCCGGGACGTTCCTCGGTTCCGGCAGAAGGCCGACGGACTTCGGGCGGCCGCTCCGCATGACGGGGCCGCCGGGGCCCGCAGGGGCTCGGGTTCAGTCGACGGGGCGGGCGTGCACGCTGACGGCGTAGCCGCCGCCCGGACGGTAGGGGTCACCGGACCAGGTGGCGAAGCGCTGGCGCAGCGTCAGTCCGGCCTGCGTGCACCAGTCGTCGAACTCCTCCAGCGTCACCGTCGGTTCCGGCAGCGGCAGGTGGCGCGCGTCCAGCCCCATGCCGGTGATCAGCAGTGCGCCGGGACGCAGGACGGCGGCAAGCTGCCGCACGACAGCCGGTTCGGTACCGGGGGCCAGCAACGGGACGACGTTTCCGGCGGCGAGCGCCAGATCGAAGCCGGGTTCCAGGCCGAGGCCGTCCAGGTGCGCCAGGTCACCGTGGAGCCATTCCTGTGCGGGGGCGTCGCGGCGGGCGACGGCGAGCATCGAGCGGTCGACGTCCACGCCCGTGCAGCGGTAGCCCAGTTGGGCCAGCCGGATCGCGATACGCCCGGTGCCGCACCCGGCGTCGAGTACGCGGGCGGCAGGCTCCAGCAACGCGTCGCAGAAGGCGGCCTCGCCGTGGACGTCCTGCCCCGATTCGGCCAACCGCGCGAACCGCCGGGCGTACTCCTCCCCGGCCTGCCCGCCTGTCAGCTTCGCCCAACGGTCGTCCTGGCTGCTCATGGTCTGCCTACCCTCCGGTGGAGCCGAAGAAATCGGTGCTGAGAGGTCCTGCCAAAAAGCTGATGATCATGCGACTCTCGGCGTGGCTGGTCGTCGGAACGAACACACCGGCCGGTGTCCCGCTGCCGCTCTCCGCGCCATCGACACAGCCGGCCAGCAGCAGTGCCGCCGCGATCGCCACGCACCACCGATGGTTCCTCCTGGTCATGCCACCACCCCTCGAGCGGCGATCTTAAGGCTTGTCCCGTAACTGATCTTTGGAGTGAGGGTGGTCTCGGTGGGGTTGGGGCGTCCTCTCGACAGCCTGCGGGTCCACCCCGGGAAACGAGCAACAGCGCCCCTTGGTACGGTGCGCCGATGTCGACGATCAATCAGTTCCAAGTCACCTTTGACTGCGCGGAACCCGAGCGCCTCGCTCGCTTCTGGTGCGAGGTGCTGGGGTACGTCGTACCGCCGCCACCGGAGGGGTTTGCGACTTGGGACGATTTCAAGCGTTCGCAGCCCTCTGAGCAGCAGGATTCATGGTTTGCCTGTATAGATCCCTCAGGGGTGGGCCCGCGACTGTTCTTCCAGCGCGTCCCCGAGGGGAAGGCTGTCAAGAACCGGGTGCATCTTGATGTACGGGTCGGCACCGGTCTCGTGGGTGAAGAGCGCCTCGCCGCACTTGAGGCTGAACGCGCGCGCCTGGAGCCGCTTGGTGCAGTACACGTGCAGACGTTGTACGACGGCAATGATGCCTGCATCCCGATGCTGGACATCGAGGGCAACGAGTTCTGCATCGACTGAGCCTCCTTCGAGCCGGCGAGGTGGGAGACCGCTTCCCTTGGACCTCTCTGACCTCGCACAGGGCGGGAATTATCCCGTGAGGGCGAGGTTGTGCAGCCGGGCGATGCCGAGCATGGCGTAGTGCACGCCGTCGCCCTTCAGGCGGCAGTCCGGCAGGATCTTCCAGGTCTCCATCCGGCATCGACAATGACCTGCACGTTCGCGGAGAACCGGTAGTTGCGTGACGATGAGCCGTCGTGCCGGTCGCGGACCGGGACCAGGGTGCCGTCCACGTAAGACCCCGGTCATACAGAAGAGATGCCCGGCTCAGAGCCTTGTGCAACGCCCTTTAGGCGGACCCACTGTGGTGCCGCTGGCTCCTGAGCCGCAGGTCTTCACGGCGAAGCCGGAAGGACGGGCGCGGCAGCAGCGCGTGCACCTCCTAGAGAAAGAGACGATCGACCTGCGGGCCTTCGCCCTCCCCCTGTCCTCGATGGTCTTCGGGGCTGCGGTGCCGCCCGTCGGCATCGCCCCCTTCGGGGTCGGGCGCGCGGCGGCAGCGGGCCAGGGCCTGGCGGCCGAGGAGTACGGCGCCCACCCCCAGCGGGGCGGCCACGACAGCGCCGACGAGTCCGTTGCCGGTGCCGGGACCGCCGCTGACGGTGGCAAGGTGCAGCACTGCGAGAACCGTGCCGACCGTTCCCACCACGATGGCCGCCATCCCGCCGGCGCGCGCGTTGCCGGTGCCGATCCGGCGGCCGGCACGGGCCAGCGCCAGCCAGCCGACGGCCAGCCCGAACGCCCCCGCTCCGAGGGCCAGGTTGGCCCCTGTCCGCCCGTCGCCGATGATCCCGCCCTCGGCGGCCGCCATCAGGGCTGCTGAAGCGCTCATGCCGCTCTCCTCTTCTCCGTCGCTGACTGCGAGGTCCGATGTGCGTCGAGCATGTACTCCGGCCTCCCGGCCGGTCGTCCAGCAGATGCGGGCACTTCCGGCTGCCGCATCCGCGGGACCCGGATACCGCGGATGCGGCAGGCGGCGTGCGGGTACCGCACATGCGGTAGCCAACCGCTCGTCCACGAGCCGGACTTGCCCACCCGTGCGTCCGGCTACGGTGTGCCCATGGACAAAGGACGGTTCGCTGTCCCGGCCGGGGTCACCGACTGGGCAACCGCCCTGGGCGTGGCGGCACTGCTGCTGAGCGCCGGGCTGTCCGGGTCACACCCGTCGGGAGGGCGCGAGCTGCTCGGCTCCGCGCTGCTGGCGGCCGGCGGGCTGGCGCTGGCCGCGCGCCGCCGGGCACCGCTGGTGGTCCTGACCGTCACCGGACTGTGCGCGGTGGGCTACCTGGGGGCCGGGTTCGAGGCGCTCGCCGTCTCATACCTGGTCGCTGTCTACGGCGCGGTACGCGCCGGGCACCGCGCCGTCACACTGGCTGCCTCCGTGGGCCTGGTGGCCGTGCTCCACCTCACGGCCCTGGTCGTTCGTGACGGGCCCCCGCGCGAGGTCGTGACGCAGGCCCGGAACACCCTTGAGCTCGCCTGGCTGATCGCCGCCTTCGCCGCCGGGGAGGCGGTGCGGCAGGCCGAACGGCGGGCGGAGGAAGCCGAACGCACCCGCGAGGAGACCGCACGCCGCCGGGCAGACGAGGAGCGGCTGCGCATCGCGCGGGAGCTGCACGACTCGCTCACCCACCAGATCTCGGTCATCAAGGTGCAGTCCGAGGTCGCCGTCCATGTGGCTCGGCGCCGCGGCGAGCAGGTGCCGGAGGCCCTGCTCGCGATCCAGGAAGCCGGCCGGGAGGCGAGCCGGGAGCTGCGTGCGACCCTTGAGGCGCTGCGCGACGACGAGACCACCCCGCCGCACGGTCTCGACCAGATCCCCAGCCTGGTGAAACGGTTCCGGACGACCGGCCTGGAGACGACGCTGACGATAGAAGGACATCCGCACGCCGTGCCGGCGGCGGTGAGCCGTACCGCTTACCGAATCGTTCAGGAGTCGCTCACCAACGTCGCCCGGCACACCGCGGCAACCACCGCTTCAGTGATCATCGACTACCGGCCGGACGCCCTCGCCGTCCGCGTCGACGACAACGGGAAGGCCTCCTCCCACCCCGCGCCGACGTCCGGGCTCGGGCTGCTCGGTATGCGCGAACGCGTCACGGCCCTCGGCGGCCGCCTGCGCACCGGGCCGCGCGGCGCGGGCGGCTTCACCGTCCAGGCCGAACTCCCCACGAGCGAAGCCTCGTGATCCGGGTCCTGCTGGTCGATGACCAGCCGCTCATCCGCAGTGGTTTCCGCGCGCTGCTCGACCTCGAGGACGACATCGAGGTGGTGGCCGAGGCCGCCGACGGCCGGGAGGGCCTCGCCCTCGTCAAGGAGCAACTGCCCGACGTCGCTCTCATCGACATCCAGATGCCCGTCATGAACGGCATCGAAGCGACCCGACTCATCGCCGCGGACCCGACCCTGGCCGACGTGCACGTCGTCATGCTGACCAACTACGGCATGGACGAGTACGTCTTCGACGCGCTGCGCGCCGGCGCCGCCGGCTTCCTGGTCAAGGACATCCTGCCGGAGGACTTCCTGCACGCCGTCCGTGTCGCCGCCCGCGGCGACGCCCTGCTCGCGCCCGCCATCACCCGCAAGCTCATCGACCGATACGTCTCCCAGCCGCCGCCCGGACGTACCGGCAGCGGGCTGGAGGCTCTGACCAGCCGCGAACGCGAGTCGGTCGCCCTGGCCGCACACGGTCTGTCCAACGACGAGGTCGCCGACCGACTGGTCATCAGCCCGGCGACCGCCAAGACCCACATCAACCGGGCCATGGCAAAGCTCCACGTCCGAGACCGCGCTCAGCTGGTGGTCCTCGCCTACGAAGCCGGCCTGGTGACGCCGCGCAGCTCCTGAGCGCCGCACACCGTGGACCGTGCCGGCACGCTGCGGCGCCCTATCGCCGGAAGGCCCCGCCCCGGGAAGCGGCCTCTGGTTGCGCCCCAATTCAGCCTTTTGCGCCGAGAGTTATGGCTGAAAACCCCGGCCAACCCGGCACAACCATCCAGATGGCCTGCGGGTCACATAAGGCAGGAGTAACCAACTCGTAAGATCACAAGGGGGAAATATGCGCTTCACTCACTCCATGCTGGGCGCCGCGGCGCTGGCGGCTCTGTCGCTGGGCGCCACGACCGCTCTGGCGGCACCCGCGTCCGCCGCACCCAACACCACACCCCAGAAGGTGTGCGGCAGCGCCTACAAGACCGTGAACTCCGCGCCCGTCGGCTCGCTGGGCACCGTCTACCTGACGTACAACGCGGCCAACGGCAAGAACTGCGTCACGACCATCCGCAGCACCCCCGGCGCCGCCCTGGACATGTCCGCGTGGATCTACATCCCCGCCACCGACCAGAGCGACGGTGACTACGGGAGGTACACCTCCTACGCGGGTCCGGCGTACATCTACGGCAAGGGCCAGTGCGTCGACTGGGGCGGCTACATCAAGAACGTGTACGTCCAGGTGTCCGGCTCCAACTGCGGCTCCCTGCGGGAGCACCGGGTCACCTACACCCGCTGACAACCGCTCCTCCTGTCCGGCCGCCGTGTCCGGCGTGCCGTCGGCTCCGTCCTGCGGGGAACGCCCGACGGCGACCGACGGGGCGACATCGTGCCGAAGGCCGCACAGGAGGGGGTGTCGGCTCGGCCCGCCCTGGTGGAACTCGCGCGGTTCCGCCAGGGCGGCGCACATGGTCCGCACGCCGGAGACTCCGAGGCCGGCGCGTCCGTAGGACGGTTCCGTGTCGAGCGCTCGCGCTGGACACGGACCGGCCCGCGGGGCGCGCCCGCATCCGGGGCGGCTGTCCGCTCAGCGGGTGCGCCGGATGCGGATGGGACCCCTGGCCTCGGCCGGCTCGACGGGACGGCCGGCCTGGGTGATCTCCACCTCGCCGGCCGTGACCAGCCGCCGGGCGGCACGACGGGCCGGTTCCATGAGCGCGCGCCAGCCGTCGTCGTCCCCTTCGTACACCGCCCGTGCGGCGTCGGAGGGGCAGATGGTGGCCGTCGGGCCGCGTCGCTCCAGCAGCTCGAGGATCGCCCGCTCCAGACGGCGGCTCGTCTGCCGTGCGATGTCCGTCATACCGCCATTGTCCGCCGCCGGCCCGTGGCAGGACAGCGGCGGTCCCGCGCGCAGGCGGCCGTGAGCCGGTGCAGACGTCGTCCGTTCCGGCGAGCAGGAACAGCGGGAACAGCGCCCGACGGCGACGACGCACGTCCGGATCCCTGAAGACCTTTCTCCGTGCCGGTGAGTGGGGAAGACTGCGGGCATGGGGGATGTGCTCAGCAGTGGACCGGACCGACCGCCCTGGAGACCGTC
Source organism: Streptomyces achromogenes (assembly GCF_030816715.1). Taxonomy (NCBI): domain Bacteria; kingdom Bacillati; phylum Actinomycetota; class Actinomycetes; order Kitasatosporales; family Streptomycetaceae; genus Streptomyces; species Streptomyces achromogenes. The sequence continues at coordinate 453,312 of NZ_JAUSYH010000001.1, forward strand.
GCGCCGGCTGACCGCCGTGACCGCGGCCGTGGTGTCGTCCGCGGTGATCGTCGTGGGGATCGTCGCCGTCGTGAACGAGCCCGACGGTCGACGCCCGCGGGCACCCGAGAGCCCGTCGGCGGCGGCGCCCTCCGGCAGTGCGTTTCCCCACGGCCCGGACGCGCCTGTCGGAGCGGGGCAGACGCCGGGCCTGGTGATCGCCGGAGCACCGCTGCCGCGGGACGCGACGTTGATCAGACGTGACCGCTCTGCGGGCGCGGGTCCGTCGACCGTGGTCCTGCGGCGCTCGGACGGAAGCGGCTCTCTGGGACGGCACGGCGCGGTGGTCACCTTCCCCGTGGCGGCGCCGTCACGGGGAAGCCCGGTCCGGGTCGGCGAGGTGTCGGGGAGGGCCCTGGCGCGGGAGGTCGTCTGGCCGGTCGCAGGCTCGTACGCCCGGGTCCGAGGTGATCTGCCGCGGTCCGAGCTGATCGCCGTCGCGGCCGCCACCCGCGTCGCATCCGGCCGCCCCCGCGTCGAGGCACCGCGCGGGCTGTCCGTAGCGGCCACCGGCACCCTGTGGCCGGTCCACGTGAACGAGACCCGCTACAGCTCCCGCGTGACAGGGGAGACCGACGAGCTCTCCGGCGGCCTGACCTTCACCGGCGTGGCCCGGTGCGGCGGCTTCGAGGACGCGCTGTACGCCACCGGCGCCCAGCCGGCCGGGACCGTGCACGGCAGACCCGCGGTCCTCACGTCGGCGTTCGGCGGCAACGGCGCACTGGCCTGGGAGCCTGCGCCGGGCGTCGTCGCGTACGTCGGCTACAGCGGCGCGCACCTCGACCGGGGAGCCGTCGACGCCCTGCGCCGACTGGCCGCGCGGACCCGTCTGCTGAGTCCCGCGCAATGGCGGACCACCGGCCCCTGGACGAGCGACCAGACCAACGACCTCGGCCGGCCCGACTGAGAGACCGGGCGGCCCTTCGTCCCACCGCGCCGTGCCCGGACGAGGGGCGTGCCCGGCCCGAGCGCGTCGGCGCCGCGCCGCTTCGGGGGTGAACAGCCTCTAGCCGGCAGTCACCGACAGCAGCATCTTGCGCGCCTCCTCCGCACGCGGGGATCCCAGCGCGGTGTACAGGGACAGGGCCTGGCGGAGGTGGTCGACGGCCTGCGCCCGCTCCCCACCGCCCTGCCGGACGAGCGCCGCGCCGATGTGTGCGCGGGCCTGCTCCTCCTGCTCGCCGATCCCGCGGGCCACTTCCAGCGCCGACGCGTGAGCGTCCAGGGCCTCGGTGTACCGTCCGGCGCCGTGCAGAGCCTCGCCGAGGCCGTTGAGGGCGCCCGCCTCGCCGTAGGGTTCCCCGGTCCGCCGGAAGTGGCCGAGGGCCTGCCGCTGGTGCTCGGCGGCCTTTTCGTACTCGCCCTGGTGACACAGCGCGTCCCCGAGGTTGGACAGGGCGTGGGCCTCTCCGCCCGTGTGCCCGAGCCGCCGGAAGAGAGCGAGCGTCTGTTCGAAGCGTGCGGCCGCGGCCGCGTGGTCGCCGAGTCGCGCCAGCACGATCCCGAGGTTGCCGAGGGCACTGGCCTCCCCGACCGTGTGACCCGTCTGCCGGTACAGCGCCAGGGCCTGCTGATACCGCTCGATGGACGCCTGGTAGTCCTCGAGCAACTCCTGGACGATGCCGAGGTTGTTCAGTACGTCGGCCTCGCCGTGGACGTCACCGACCGCGCGGAACAGCTCGACCGCCTGCTCGTGGTGGTCGGCCGCGTCCTGGTACCGGCCCTGCAGCTCGTGCAGTACGCCCACGTTGGTGAGGTGACGCGCCTCCCCGGCCCGGTATCCCACCCGACGGCACAGCGTCAGCGCGTCCGCGTGGTGGCGGTGGGCGCTCTCGTAGTCGCCGAGCCGCCGGTGGACCGCGCCGACGCACACCAGGACGTCGACCTCGCCGGCGACGTCTCCCACCGCGCGGGCCGCCCGTAGGGCATGGGTGTGCACGGTCAGCGCGTCGGCGAAATGCCCCGAACGCTCGTAGTGGCGGTGGAGCGTGGTGGCGAGCCGGACGGTGTGCCGGGAAGGCCCCGGCTCCTCGGTCCTGGAACACAGGGCCACCAGGGTGTGCTGCGCGGCACGCAGCCAGGCCCGGCACTCGTCGGCCGTGCGCAGCGGCGGCAGAGCGCTGCCGGGCGCCTCGACGACGGGCCGCAGATGCCGTTCGGCGGGATACAGCACGTCCATGGCCGCCGCCGACGCCCCCAGGCAGTGGTCCAGGAGACGGGTGAGGGCGGCGTCGCGCTCCGCCGCCCCGTCGTGCCGGCTCGTGAGGTCGGCGGCGTAGGCGCGCAGCAGGTCGTGCATGCCGTGGCGGCCGGGACCGCTGCGGTGCACCAGGTGCGCGCGGGACAGGACGTCCAGGGACCGCCGCGTACGCTCCACGGTCTCGCCGGCCAGGGCGGCGGCCGAGTGGGTGTCCACGTCGGGCCCCGGATGCAGGCCCAGCAGCCTGAACAGACGTGCCTCAGGCTCGGGAAGACGGTCGTAGGACCACGAGAACACGGCTCGTACGGCCGCCCGGGGATCTCCGTCGCCGGAGTCCAGCACGTCCAGACGCCGACGGTGGTCCCGTAGTTCCTCCACCAGGTGGGCCAGGGGTTCCCGGGGGCGTGACAGCACCAGTTCGGCCGCCACGCGCAGGGCCAGGGGCAGTGATCCGCACTGCTCCGCCAGCGCGGTGGCGGCGGCGTGGTCGGTGTCGACGCGCGGTCCGAGCAGGGCGCGCAGCAGGGTGTGCGCCTCGTGCGGGGAGAGGACGTCGAGGACCACACGGTGCGCGCCGTGGACGGACACCAGGGACGACAGCGAGTCCCGGCTCGTGACGACCACCTTGCAGGCCGGGCTGCCGGGCAGCAACGGACGCACCTGTGCGGCGGAGGCGGCGTTGTCGAGGAGGACGAGCAGACGCCGTCCGTCGACCGCCGTGCGGTAGCGGGCCGCCCGGTCGTCGAGCCTCGGCGGTATGTCCTGGCCGGGTACGCCCAGGGCGGTGAGGAACCCGGCGAGGGCCTGAGCGGCGGAGAGCGGCTCGTCGGGATCGTAGCCTCGGAGATCGACGTAGAGCTGACCGTCGGGGAAGGCATGACGGACCTGGTGCGCCCAGCGCACGACCAGCGCGGTCTTGCCGACGCCCGCGGTGCCGGACACGGCGGAGACGACCACGGCCGCCCCTGACTCCCCCGCGGCCGGACCGGAAGGACCGTCCTCACCGATCAGGCACCGGGTGAGCTCGGCCAGTTGCTCCTCTCGCCCGCTGAAGTGGCTGACACCCATGGGCAGTTGTGCCGGTATCGGAGCGGGGGCGGCGCCGGGGGCCGGGAGCGGCGTGCTGACGGCGGGAGGGGCGGTTGCCGTACCCGACGGCTCCACCCGTCCGGCGTGGCGCAGCGTCTCCTCGTACACCGCCTGCAGTTCGGGGCCCGGAGCCACACCGAGCTCCGTGCGCAGCTGTCGGCGGATCACGGTGTACGTGTGCGCTGCCTCGGCGGCTCTTCCTCCGGCGGCAAGGCTTCGGACCACCGCCACGGCGAGCGGCTCGCACAGCGGGTGCTCCGCCAGCAGCGGCTGCAGGACGGCGGGGACTTCCTCGGGTTTCTCCTGGCGCAGCAGGGTTCGGGCCCAGGCGAGCGCGGCCTCCACGCGCTCCTGGGTCCAGGCGGTCCGTGTGCGCTCCGCCCACACGCCGGGCAGTCCGGACAACGGCACACCGCGCCACAGCCGCAGTGCCTCCTCCAGGAGGTGTGCCCGGTGTGTGTCGGACAGGTGCGGCTCGCGTCCCCGCACGACGAGCGAGCGGAAGCGGAGCAGGTCGACGGCGTGCTCGTCCGCTTCCAGAACATAACCACCGGCGGTGCGGCGGATGCGAAGCGGCGCCGGGGACGGCTCCGCGCCGGCGCCGCCTGCCGTGGGCTGCGCGCTGTCGAGGAGCCGGCGCAGTCGGCTGATGTGCGAGTAGAGGACGGAACGGGCACCGTCGGGCGCGGCGGTGTCCCAGACCCGGTCCACCAACGTGTGCACCGGCACGGGCCGTCCGGCGTCGGCGGCCAGCGCCGCGAGGACCGCCCGCCGCCGCGGCTGCCCGACGTCGACCACACTCCCCGCGATGCGCAGTTCCAGGGGTCCGAGCAGGTACAGGTTCATCGTGCCTCACGCGGAACGGGCGGTGGAACGGCTCACCGGTGGCGGTGACTTCGTCCGCCGAGGGGGAGCCGGGACTCCACGCAGCCCTCCGTCATTCGCTCCGGGGCCGTCACAGGAAGGCCGTCACAGGGTTTTCGCAGGATTCACCGTAGATCCTCACCTCACGTGCCGTCAGGCGGATCGCGGCAGGCGTCGCGTCCGCGGAGCACGCCGACGCCGACTCGTACACGGCGCCATGAAATCTGGCCGGAACGCAACCACCGACGGCCGAAACTCGTCCCCCTTCTCGAGCCGGTCGGGCTCATGCGAGATCTCAAAGGAAGAAGACGGGGGACGCAGCATGCATCTGGCGCCGAGGAAGAGCCGCCGCAGACCGGGCCCGGTCCGAGCGGTCGTGATGGGCGTGTGCGCCGTGGCGGCGCTGGGCCTGACGGGCTGCTCCGGCGGCGGTGGCACCGCCGATGCCGGCAGTGACCCGACGCCGAGTGCGACGACGGCCGGCGGCGCGGCGGACAAGGCGACGGCGAGCCCGGGCACCGCGGCCGGGAAGCCCGCCGCGACGGCCTCGTCGGGCGCGGGCAGCGGCGTCAAGTCCCCTGCCGTCGTCCCCGCCGCCCCCAAGCCCCCGGCCTCCCCCGCGTCGGGCTCACCGGCCGGCTCCGGCGACGGCGACGACTGCGACCACAAGATGCCCATCTCCCCCGATGAGATCGCGGTCTACCGCTACACACCGGAAGGGGGTTCCCTGAGTCTGATCGTCAGACACGGCAACTGGGGATGCGGCACACCCGACTCCGACGGAGCGCCCTTCGAAACAGTGGGCAAGGAGACCTACATCCCGATGGACCAGGCCGCGGACATCACCGTGACCAACCCCATCGTCGAGAGCACCGAGAATCAGCCCATCGGCGTCCAGGAGTTCCTCGACTGGCTCGAGACGCACCCCGACTCCGGGCTGGTCTTCACCTACCACCTCGGGGACGACGGGGCCATCGACCGGCTCGACGAGGTCTTCACCCCCTAGCGAAGATCAGCCACCGCGCAACCGGCACCCCGGCTCACGCGTCGCACCTCACATGGAACGCGCATGGCTCTTCTCCCTCGTCCCGCTCGCGCTCGGCGCGGTCTTTCTCGGCATCGGCGTGTACGGACTCCGGCGCGCCGACGCGCTGCGCCGCACCGGCCTCACCGCTCAGGGCCGGATCGTCCGCCACGACGTCAGTCGGGGCGACGAGGGAGCCCGCTACTACCACCCGGTCGCGGCCTGGACGACCCACGACGGCCGGGAGTGCGAGTACGCGTCCAGGTTCGGACGCGGTTCCCGCGTGGGCGCCTTCGGCGTGGGCGCCCTCGTGGTGGTGCGGTACGACGCCGACAACCCGCGCCGGTTCGCGATCCAGGGCTGGGACGCGACGACGGTCGACCGGGTGTTCGCCATCGTGGGCTCGCTGCTCACGGCCGGTACGTTGCTGGTGCTGCTCGCGCGCCTGCTCACCCTCTGACCTCGGCACGGTCAACGGGGCCGGTTCTCCTGCGGAAGGCCCCCGCGGTACCGTCTGACGGGTCAGAACGGCTCGTCGTGCCAGTTCGTCGGCGTGACCGTGCCGGTTGCCCAGTCCCGGCGCAGGATCGCGTACCCGACCGCGTCGTACCGGCGCCCACCGGCTCCGGGCCAGGCGTCGCGATAGTGGGCTTCCTTGACGTAGCCGCCCTTCTCGAACGTCCTCCGCATGGCCGCGTTGTCCTGCCGAGTGGTCCCCTCCATCCGTTCGGCGTCGGGAAACTCGGTGAACACGTACCGGGTGAGCCAGGCGAGAGCCCGGGGGCCCATGCCCCTGCCCCGGTGCTCCGACGCGATCCTGAGGTCGAACAGCGGGGTGCCGTCGCCGAGGTCCATGAGCCTGATCAGGCCGACGGCGTCTGCGCGCACGGTGATCCAGAAGGTGCGGGTCTCGTCACTGTCGAACACGCCGGCGGCAGCCCACGCGCGGACCTCGTCCCCGCTGACCGTGGCCGAGACGTGGAACGGCCAGGTGTCTCGCGCCAGGAAGCGCACCAAAGAGTCGACCTCGGATGCGACGAACCGCCGGTACTCGGTCTCCACCATCGGCTCAGTAGCAGCCTTCGCTGCCGTCGAGCAGCTCGCGCACGAGGTCCAGACGGCCGGGGTGCCGGCCGGTCTCCTCGATCATGAGCGCCCGCTTCATGTTCCACCAGGCGATCACTTGAGTCCGCTCATCGGCGTCGCAGGCCGGACGCGTTCGGGAAGGGAGCACCATGGCGTCGACAGTAGCGACATCCACCGCAGGGTGCTCACCGTTTTCTCCGGGCTCCGGGGGCCGCCGCGACGCCCTGGCCGAGGTCCAGGTCGGTTTCGAGCAGATGGTGGTCCGAGTACGCGGAGGGCTGCACGTGGTGCTCGAGCGCGGTGATGCCACGCAGGAAGACGTAGTCGAACTTGCTGTGCCAGTCGGTGGTCGTCCGGCAGCCGTCCGCGGGCGAGGGGTGGCACCAGGAGTCGGTGTCCGTGGCCAGTGCCCACATCGGGGCGAGTTCGGGAGCGTCCGGCACGGCGTTGAAGTCGCCGAGGACGATCGCGCGGTCGTGCCGGGCCACCTCCGCGGCCAGCACGCCGACCTGGTCCGCCCGGACCGATTCCTGACGTCGTTCGGCGAGGTGCGTGTTGAAGACCCGGACGGGTCGGCCGCCCACCGAGGTGGTGACCGCCATGTACCCACGGTCCTCGGAACCGCCGTCGGGGTACTCCACGGTGACCCGGTCGGTCATCGGCGCCGCCGAGAGCAGCGCCTGGCCGTAACCGTCCGGGTTCCACGGCACTCCCCCGCAGCGGCCCCAGTCCTGGAGAACCGACCCGTACGCGACGTGGTAGACGAGCCCGTAACGCCTCGCCAGCTCGTTGCGGATCCTCGCGACGTCACCCGCGCACGCTTCCTGCATCCCGATCACCTGGGGCGCATACGCGGCGATCTCCGCGGCCCGGTGGGCATTGCTCTGCTCGCAGGGGTTGCAGAGGTTCCACGTCATGACCCGGTGGGGTACGACCTCCCGGGCGGCGCCGGCGGGCCGTGAGCCGCCGACGAGGGCGTCAGGCGCACTGGGGCCGACGAGCACGGCGCAGGCCACGGTCATGGCGCCCGCGAGCCATCGCATGCCGGGTCCGAACACCCTCGCCTCCTCGATCTCGGTCATCCTTCAACTGACGTCCGTGCACCCGAGGTTACGGGACGCGACGGTGAGCCACACCTGCCCCTGCTCTGTCACCGGCACCCGGTTGACACCCGCGGAATCCCGCCTGCCGCACGGCCTTCACCGTGGCACCACCCAGTCCGGCGTCCAGGTCCCGGCGTCGTCGTGGCCGGTCGCCGTGGCGGCGAGGTGGGCGCGCAGGATGGCCAGCGCCGGGTGCGGGTTGTCGCGGTGCCACAGGAGCGAGTGCGGGTAGACGGGTGTCGGGTCGGTCACCGGGATGCGACGCAGGCCGTGGCCGGCGGGCCAGACGAGGCGGGTCTGCCCGCCCATGAAGGTGGCCAGGGCCGGGGTGTCGGCGATGGTGTCGAGGAGCGCGTCGGAGCCGAAGTTGGGGCCGGTCGCCTCGATCGTGAGGCCGAACGCGGCGACGAGGTCCTCGTAGTAGGCGGCCCACTCGGTGCCGGGGACGATGCCGGGCATCCAGATGCGGTGCCCGGTGAGCTGGGCGACGGTGACGGCTCTGGCGCCCGCGAGGGCGTGCGCGGGGCCGGTGAGGAGCTGGAGCGGCTCGTCGAGCACCCGGACGGACTCGATGTCGTCGGGGAGGGGGCGGCCTGGCACGGCGACCGCGCGGAAGGACGCGTCGATGGCGCCGGACCTCAGGGCGGCGACCGCCGTCTCGACGTCGAAGAGCATCATCACGTCGAGCTCGATGTCGGGGTGTGCGCGGTGGAAGCCGCGCATCAGGCCGGACTGTGCGCTGCGGGAGGTGAGCACGTCGACGCGCAGCGGACGGCTGCCGGTGCGCACGGAGGCGACCGCTCGCTCGGCGACGCGCAGCAGGTCGCGCGCATGGGGCAGGAACGCCTGTCCGTCGATGGTGAACCCGGCGCCCCGCGGGGTGCGGGTGAACAGTCGCACGCCGAGATCGCGCTCCAGTGCGGCGATGCGCTTGGAGACGGCCTGCTGGGTGATCGCGAGCTCGGCGGCGGCCTCCTGGAACCGCCCCGCGTCGGCTGCGGCGACGAAGGTGCGCACGGTGTCGAGGTCCATGAGCGAAACCCTACGCGCACAACTGTGGGTTGTGACCGATAGCCCGATGGTTGTTTGCTTCGCAGGTAGAACCATCGCTTTGATGCTTCCGATCGCACATCGGTTGTGCAGGGCGAGAGCCAGGGGGACGTACATGGGGAGCAGGCACCGGGTCGGGCGGCTGTCCGGACTTCGACTCGGGCGGCTGCCCGGACACCGGCTGGGGCGACGTTTCGGGTGGCTCTGGGCGGCGTACGGAACCAGCGCCCTCGGTACCTGGCTCGCCTTCGGCGCGTTCCCGCTGATCGCCCTTCAGGTGCTGCACGCCGGGCCGGCCGAGGTCGCCGCGCTCTCCAGTGCGGGGTCCGCGGTGGGCGCGGTCGCGGCGGTGCCGCTCGGCCCGTGGGTGGAGTTCCGCCGGAAGCGACCGGTGCTGATCGGCATGGACCTGCTGCGGTGCGCGGCGCTGCTGACGGTCCCGGCCGCGTTCGCGCTCGGCGTCCTCACCTTCGTCCAGCTCCTGCTGGTCTGCGTCGTCGTGGCGGCGGCCGACATCACCTTCCGCGCCGCATCCGGCGCGTACCTGAAGACGCTGCTGCCGGCCGAGGACCTGCTCGTCGCCAACGCCCGGTTCGAGTCCACGGCCTGGACGACCACGATCGTCGGACCGCCGCTGGGCGGCATGGCGATCGGGCTGCTCGGTCCGGTGGCGACGGTGGTGGCGGACGCGGTCAGTTACCTGCTCTCGGCCCTGGGCATCCGCGCCGCGGGCGGACACGAGCCGAAGCCCGAGGGCCGGGCGGGCAGGCGGATGCGGGCCGGGGACCTGCTCGACGGCTGGCGGTTCATCCTCGCCGACACCACACTGCGCCCGTTGTTCTTCAACACCGCCCTCTTCAACGGTCTGGTGATGGCCGCCCAGCCGCTGCTGGCCGTCCTGATGCTCGGCCGGCTCGGGTTCACCCCGTGGCAGTACGGCCTCGCGTTCGCCCCGCCCGCGATCGGCGGGCTCCTCGGCTCGCGGCTCGCCCGGCCGCTCGTCACCCGGTTCGGCGGGCACCGGGTCCTCGTCGTGTCCGGCTCGGTGCGCGCCCTCTGGCCGGTCGGTCTGGCCTTCCTGGGTCCGGGCACCGGTGGTCTGCTGCTGGTCGTCGGCGTCGAATTCGGGCTCATCCTCTGCTGCGGGGTCTTCAACCCCGTCTCCTCCACCTGCCGGCTCGAGCGCACCGCGGCCGACCGGGTCACGCGTACGCTGTCCGCCTGGGCGGTGACGACGAAAGCCTCCACCGCTCTCCTCACGGCCGTCTGGGGTGTGCTCGGCGGCCTTCTCGGCCCGCGAACCGCCATCGGCCTGGCCGGCGTACTCCTGCTGGCGACCCCTTTGCTGCTCCCCCGGCGCGCAGGAGCGCTCCCGTCCGAGGCCACGCCGGAGCCGGCGCCCGGCGGGGGTTGACCGGCACGGCCCGGGGAGCGAAGCTCGCATCCCATGACACCGGATGACGCACCACCGGGGATCGAGCCGCTGCCGGTCGAGGAGTGGTCCCCCGAGGTTCGTGCCGTATGGACGGCGGCGAGCCTGAAGGGCAGCGAAGACCGGCTGCCCGCCCATCTGACCGATCTGCCGGACACGCTGAACCTCACGCGCGTCCTCGCCCGTCATCCCCGCCTGGCCGTCGCCCTGTACCCGCTCTCCACTCTGGTCAACGCCGGCCTGTTGTCGGCCAGGGACCGCGAGCTGGTGACGCTGCGCACCGCCCTGCGCACCGGGTCCGGATATCTGTGGTCCCACCACTACGAGACGGCGCAGGCCGTCGGTCTCACGGAGGCGGAGGTGTCGCGCACCGCCGACGACCCGGCGACGGCGGCCTGGAGCCCGCACGAGGCCGCACTGATCACCGCCGTGGACGACGTCTGCGACACCTCCGTCATCGGCTCCGCGGCCCGGAGGCGGTTGCGGCGCACGTACGACGACGCGCAGGTACTGGAACTGCTGGCGCTCGTCGGCACGTACCGGCTCCTGGCCGCCGTGCTCAACACCTCCGGCGCGGCGCTGGACGCCTGGCGCCCCGAGCGCCCCCTGCCGTCCGTGACCCTCTCGACGGGAGCGCACACAGCGGAATGACGACGGGGGCCACGGCCGGCGCGACGCCGCTCAGCGTGACGGTCTTCGTCCCAGGGCAGGGGCGGACTTCGACACCGGCCCGGACTTCGGCACCGGCGTGGTCGTCGGCGGCGTTCAGCCAGGGCGTGGCGAGGCGGTGACGCTCCTCGCGCCGCTGCGGGCGGCCCACCCGGGCCGCCCGCAGCGCACGGATCCTCGTCAGGGTGGTCCGTCGCCCCCGGCCATGGCCTCGGGCTCGTCGGACCGCCCTTCCACCAGCGCGGCCGGTCGCCGCACCACGAGGTTCTGCACCTCGTACGACAGCTCCTTCACCTGCGGGGCCGGCGCCGGGTGATAACGGCCCGCGCACACCGACAGGTTGACGATGAGGTAGGCGTGCCAGGCACGTCCCACGCCGCGGCGGTCGGCGAACACCCGGCTGCCGTTCACCCACCAGACCACGGACCGGGAGCCGAACTCGACGCGCAGGTCGATCCACGCGCCGGGGCGGACGGCGGGGTCGCTGTAGTAGAGGTTGCCGCCGCGAACGTGGTTGGTCAGCTCCAGGAGATCAGGGTTGTCGGGGTGGTACTCGAAGACGTCGATCTCCTGGCCGCCGTCCCGCCAGGTCCAGATGGCCGGCCAGGCCCCGACCTCGCGCGGCAGCCTGACCCGTGCCTCGAGCACGTCCCGCGCACGGACGGTGAAGGCCTCCTCACTCCCCTCCGTGGTGAGCAGGCCGGTATTCCACAGTCCGTCCGCGCGGCGGGTGGCACGGAAGACGCCCGAGCGGCTGTAGGAGGGATCAGCGGTGAGGTGATCCAGTTTGTTGTCCCCGGGGTTGACCGGCCCACCGTTCGGATACGCCCACGAACGCCCCGCCACCCATTGACGGGTGGAGGTGAAGTCCGCCGTGAAGACGATCTCAGGTCCGGGCCGGATCCCCTCTGCCGACGGCATTCCGTCGCATGCAGGATTGTCCATGCGCGGATGCTGCTCCGCATATGACGTCGGCACGCAGACGGCGAGGAATCCCACGGCAATGACAACACTCGCGAGTGAATTGCTCGCTTGAACCTCGGATTTCCGTTCCCCCGGGCGATCCCGCCGTTGGCGTAGGCAACCCGCCCCTCGCTCTCGGCATGGCCGGCGCCCCACCGCGGTCGTCCGGGAGAGAAATCACCGGGCCGGCGATTCCCGGGAAGTGTCCTCCGACGGCTTCGTTCCCGAGGCCCGCGCAGTGACCACGGGCCGAGCCGAACGAGCGCTCCTCGTCTCACCGACGATGGATCTCCAGGATCTGTTCCGTTTGAAGGGAAGCTCGAAAAGCCGGGAGAAGAGCCATGCCGCGAACAGTGAGACCGGCAGGGCCAGGACGAGCGTGAACCAGAAGGTGGGCAGACCCGGCGACACGAAATACGGGGCCACCCGCCGTATGACGGCCAGGACGATCGGCAGATGGATCAGGTACAGGCTGTAGGAGAACTCACCGAGAATCCGAAGGGGGCGCGCGGTCAGCAGTCGCACGAGAACGGCGGGTCTGCCGGTGGCCACGGCAGCGATCAGCATGGTCATGGCGGGAGCGACGGCGAGATCCACCCAGAAGTAGTGCGTCAGCGTCCACACGGAGCCCTGGATGACACCGAGAGCGAGGACGGGGACGGCGGCCAGGACGGCGAACCATCCCCATGGCAGACGTCGCACCCGGTTTGACGCGGCGACGATTCCGGCGCCCACCATTCCGGCGACGAAGACGGGCGCGAGATGCGGAGTGAGCCAGTTCTCCCCCTCCACCGGGGTTCCGCCCGGCGCCATCAGGCCGCGGACCACCACCGGGAGGGTCACCAGCCCGACCAGCACCGCCGCGCCCGTCCGCCGCCGCACGAACAGGAGGAGAGGGAAAACGACGTAGAGTTCCGCCTCCACCGCGATCGACCAGAACGCGCCGTTCGGGGTCGGCGCCGTGAAAACGTCCTGCCCGAGGAGGCCGTAGACCAGAACGGACCCACCCGTGGGCGGTCCGGAATGCGAGGCCGGTACCACGAACCAGGCGATGATCAGGCTCATACAGAGCGCCGCCCAATACGGCGGCAGGATCCGCCAGGCGCGCCGACGCAGGTACTCGGCGAATCCCTCCGACCGCCACCCGCGACGCGCCGGGGAAATCGCCAGGGAGAATCCGGAGAGCACCAGAAAGAAGACGACCGCGAGACGCCCGAACATCAGCCCGTCGAGCCATCGGGGCGCTGAGCTGTCGGGATAGCCGGGGAAGGTGTACAGCCAGCAGTGGAACAGCACCACATACAGAGCGGCCAGACCCCGGAGACCGTCAAGGCCCTGCACCTGGCGACGGACGGGTGACCCGCTCATCTTGTTCTCCTGCCCCGGCGGGGCGACCGGAGCGAGAGCGCCATGGACCGCACGGCTCGAATCCACTGAAATCCTTCAACTCTTTCCTCGGACACCGCATTGTCGCGCGCCGGCATGCCCCCGCGGTCGCCGCGTGGTGCGGCGGCGCGACCGGAGGACGTCCGCCGACCCGCTCTTCCCGTGCGGGGGGCGACACAGCGCCCCCGCAGTGGACTGGTACGCGGGGGCCCGTCGAGCCGTTCAACGGGCGAGTCCGCAGGATGGCCCGGTTGTCCCGTGCCCAGCGGCAGGAGCGCGCGTGCGACCGTGCCGTGCCGAGGCAAGCGGCCCGCACCCGCCGAGCGGTGCGGGCCCGCTGTCAGTGCCCGGATCCGTGCCGACCGCCCAGTTGGTCGCGATGCCGCGGATCGCCGAGGTGCGTGGCTTCGTCGAAGACGGGCGCCGCCTTGGCCTGCGCCTTCGTCCTCGTCACCTGCACGATGCGGGCGGCGTGGTCGACGCCCATGACGGCGTCCGACGGGAGCACCACGTCCTTGCCGAGAACCCACGGGCCGGTGTGCACCACGAGGAACCGCGGGCCCAGGTCCCTCGAGTACTTGCTGACCTTGCCGAGGTGACCGTCCGTGGCGTGCACCTGGTATCCGGTCAGGTCGTCGTCCGCGGTGTGGCCCGCCGTCGGCACGCGGTGTGCGTCGTGTTTGCTCACGATGTCCTCCCTGTCGTCCTGGCCCTTCGGGTGCCCGTTCAGGCGCGCCACAGACCTGCGGGAACATGCCGGCGGGCGACGGAGGCACTGTTCCCCGACGGCGCGTTTCAACTCGCCGGCGTCCGTCGACGCCGCGTCCCGGGACGGCAGTTCGAGATCCACGCGTTCGTCGCCGGCGAGTCCCTGCTAGCCTCCAGCGCACCCCGACCCCCGCCGGCCGGCCCACTCCCGAAGGATTACCTCACCGCCATGCCCGACGGCACGCGCCCGACGACCGCGCCCCGCGACTGGACCGACCGTCTGCGCCGGTTCGGGTATGCGGCACCTCCCCGGAGCGACGTCCGTGAGCGTCTGGTTCCGCCCTTCCCGGAGCCGGGCACGCGCGTCTGGGAGCGCCTGGGTCTCGGCCCCGCACGGGCGTACCGTGTCGCGCGGGCGATGGGCTGGGTGGGTCCCGTGCTCGTCGCCCTGTTCGCCGGAGCGATCCGTTTCCGGCGTCTCGGCCGGCCGCACGACCTCGTCTTCGACGAGACCTACTACGCCAAGGACGCCTGGGCGCTGCTGCGGCTGGGTTACGAGGGCACCTGGCCGGACCGCAAGATCGCCGACCCGGGCATCCTGGCGGACCCGCAGAAGGTCCCCCTGACCGACGCGGGGGCGTTCGTGGCGCATCCACCGACGGGCAAGTGGGTGATCGCCCTCGGGGAGGGGGCCTTCGGTCTCGAGCCGTTCGGCTGGCGCTTCATGACGGCGGTGCTGGGCACGCTGTCGGTGCTGATGCTGTGCCGCACGGGGCGGCGTCTGTTCCGGTCGACGGTGCTGGGATGCCTGGCCGGCCTCCTGATGGCGATGGACGGCCTGCACTACGTGATGAGCCGCGTCGCCCTGCTCGACCTCGTCGTCATGTTCTTCGTGCTGGCGGCGTTCGCCGCCCTGCTGATCGACCGTGACCGGGCACGGGCCCGGCTCGCGGCAGCCCTGCCGGTGGGGTCCGACGGCCGGGCCGGGCCGGACCGGGACGCCGCCGCCCGGACCGGGACGGGCCCGCGTCCGTGGCGCCTGGCAGCCGGCTTCTTCCTGGGGCTGGCGGCCTCGACGAAGTGGAACGGACTGTACTTCCTGGTCTTCTTCGTCATCCTGACCCTGTTGTGGGACGTCGGCGCCCGCCGCACGGCGGGGGCCCGCCGCCCGTACCGCGCGGTACTGCGCAAGGACTTCGGCTGGTCGCTGCTGTCCCTCGTACCTGTCGCCGTGGTGACCTATCTGGTGACCTGGACCGGCTGGTTCCTGTCCGACGACGGCTATGGACGGCACTGGGCGGACGGCCGCGGCGGCACGTGGTCGTGGATACCCGCCCCGCTGCGCAGCCTGTGGCACTACGAACACGCCGTCTACCGGTTCAATGTGGGACTGGACACCTTCCACAAGTACGAGTCGAATCCGTGGAGTTGGCTGGTCCTCGGCCGTCCCGTGCTGTTCTCCTACCAGTCGCCGAAGGCCGGCCGGGACGGCTGCCACACGGCGTCCGACTGCTCACAGGCGATCCTCGCTCTGGGCACCCCGCTCCTGTGGTGGTCGGCGTGCTGCGCACTGGTGTATTTGCTCTTCAGGTGGGCCCTGCGCCGTGACTGGCGGGCGGGTGCCGTCCTGTGCGGGGTGGGGGCCGGGTACCTTCCGTGGTTCCTCTACCAGGACCGTACGGTCTTCGCCTTCTACGCCGTCGTGTTCGTGCCGTACCTGTGCCTGGCCGTGGCGATGACGCTGGGCGCGCTGGCGGGTCCGCCGGGCGCGGACGAGATTCGGCGCACGCGAGGTGCGGTCGCCGCGGGCGTGCTGGTGCTGCTCATCGCCTGGAACTTCATCTACTTCTTCCCGGTCTACACGGGGCAGACGATCCCGTACGCCGACTGGCACGCCCGCATGTGGCTCGACACCTGGATCTGAGCCGCCACGCCGACCCCGGGCCCACGCCTCGGGCGCGGCCGCCCTCGACGACGCCCTGAAGCGCGCCGATGGCTCCCCGCCCCGCCCGCACCGGGTCTGGCGGCGCGGCCGTCTCCGCGAGGATCAGCGGCGGCCTGCGGTCTCCCGGCCGACACGGTACAACTCCTGCGAAGTGGCGATCAGTTCGCGGCGTTCCTTCTTGGATCCCACCATGGGCTGGGAGCCGTTCAGGGACACCTGGGCGCTCTCGGGCAGGAAGCGGACCGTGACCAGCCCGATGGCGCCGGCCGCCATGAGGTAGAAGGCGGGCATCATGTCGTTTCCGGTGAGACTCACGAGCGCCTCGGTGACCAGCGGGGTGGTTCCGCCGAACGCAGCGACCGCGAAGTTGAAGCCGATGCCCATTGCGGCGTAGCGGACGGCCGTCGGGAACAGCGCCGGCAGCGTCGCGGCGCTCGGCGCGGCGAAACACGCCAGCAGGGTGGACAGGATCAGCACCCCGAAGACCGGCGGCCACGTTCCCTCCATCTTGATCAGCAGGAAGGAGGGGACGGCGAGGAGGATCATGCCCGCCGCCGCGTAGCCGTAGAGGGGGCGTCGTCCGACGTGGTCGCTGAGCCTGCCGAGGAAGGTGATCAGCAGCACGATCCAGACCATGCCCACCAGCACGAGGACGTCCGCGGACGTGCTGGAGCGGCCGAGGGTCTCCGTCTGGTAGGTGGGCAGGAAGCCCGTGACCATGTAGTTGGTGACGTTGTAGAGCAGCACCAGACCCGTGCAGATGAGCAGGCCGCGCCAGTGGTCCTTGACGATGGTCTTGAACTCGGTGCCCGCCGACTCCTTGGCGAGGCTCTGCTCGTGTTCGTCGAGTTGCTGCTGGAAGGCGGGTGACTCCTCCAGCTTGAGACGCATGTAGAGACCGATCACCCCGAGCGGGCCCGCGATCAGGAACGGGATCCGCCAGCCCCACGAGAGCATCTGCGCGTCGCTGAGGGCGAGATTCAGTGCGGTGACCAGGGCGGAACCGAGCGCGTAACCGACGAAGGTGCCGAAGTCGAGCCAGCTGGAGAGGAAGCCTCGGCGGCGGTCGGGCGAGTACTCGGCGACGAAGGTGGTGGCGCCCCCGTACTCACCGCCGGTGGAGAACCCCTGCAGCATGCGGGCGAGCAGCAGCAGGATCGGCGCGGCGATGCCGATCGTGGCGTAGCTGGGGATGAGGCCGATGGCGAACGTGCCGACCGCCATCATGATCATGGTGGTGGCCAGCACCTTCTGCCGGCCGAGCCGGTCCCCGAGCGGTCCGAAGACCAGGCCGCCCAGCGGGCGTACGACGAACGCCGCCGCGAAGGTGGCGAAGGACGAGATCACCTGCGCGGCGGGCGACGCCCCCGGGAAGAAGACCTTGCCGATGGTGGCCGCGAGGTAGCTGTAGACGCCGAAGTCGAACCACTCCATGCAGTTGCCGAGCGCCGAGGCGCCCACCGCCCGCCGCAGCAACGGCGGTTCGACGACCTGCACGTCCTCGTCACGGAAGGGACGCTTGTTCCGCTTCAGCCTGCGCGTGAGGTCCTGGCGGACCTGTGCGGGCAGACCTGCCGTCTCGCGTTGCCCGGACCGCGCGGGTTCGGGCTGCCCCTCGGTCTGTACGTCAGCCACTGCCGTTCCTTACCCGTCGTGCGTAAGCGACCCGTGCGCAGAGTGAGGCACTGGGTGACTTCTGTGCGTAGAGACCCTGCTGCCCCCTTTCACACGGCTCATGCGGTGACCGCGGCCACACCACGACGTCCGGGTGACGCCCGCGGCTCAGGTGGCGGTGCCCCGACGGCGGACGCATAACGACCGGTCGGTAGCGTGCCGGGCATGACCACTGCCACCCTCGAGCCGCAAGCCGGCCGCCGTTGCCAGTCACCGCTCAACTCCCTGCACGCGGCGCACTACTTCTCGCCCGACCTCGGACGGGAGTTGGGCGCTCTCGGCATCACGCATCCCCGGGCGGTGAACCTCGCCGCGCGCGCGGCCGCGCTCGGGCCGGTCGGGGCCGGTGCGGTGACGGCGGCCTTCTACAACTACAAGCACGACGTCGTGGCCCGGCACGTGCCCGCGGTGTGGTCGGTCGCCGCCCCCGCGGAGATCCTCGCGGCACGCGTGCGTGCCGTCGACGCGACGCTGCGGCGGCTGCTGGGCGAGGAGGCTCTGGGGTCCGCGGAGATGGCGGAGGCGGCGCGGCTCGCGTTGCGCGCGGCCGAGGCCGGTGGACGGGGCGCCCGGCCGCTGTACTCGGCGCACGCCGACCTTCCCGTTCCCGACGAGCCGCACCTCGCCTACTGGCACGCGGCGACGCTGCTGCGCGAGCACCGTGGCGACGGGCACCTGGCGGTCCTGATGTCCGCCGGTCTCGACGGGCTGGAGGCCATGGTCACCCACACCGCCACGGGCCGGGGCATGACCCCGACGTGGGTGTCGAGCAGTCGCGGCTGGAGCCCGGACGACTGGGGTGCGGCGGCGGACCGTCTGCGGGACCGCGGGATCCTGGACGGCGCCGGGGAGCTCACCGAGCGGGGCGTCACCCTCCGCGAGGACATCGAGCAGGAGACGGACCTCCTGGACCGGGCCCCGTACGAGCATCTCGGTGCGCAGGGCGTGGCACGGCTGACGGTGCTCGGCACGGCTTTCGCCCGGGCCGCGCTGGCGGCGGGGGCGTTCCCGGCGGACCTGATCGGCAAGGGGTGACGGACGCGCGCACGTCGCCCCGCGGCACGGCGAACGGGTCCGGCGTGGCATGAACGCCCTGCCGGTCCGGTCAAGCGGAGCGGGAGATTCACCCGGCTGTGGGATCATGCGCCCGTGAACGCACCCTCCACCCCCGCTCCGGGCGGATCACCCGCCGAGCGCGAGCCCAAGTCATCCGGTTTCGCTGCCGAGTTCAAGGACGCCGTCACCCTGCGGGCCTTCGGGCTCGTGCTCGGCGGCCTGCTCGTCCAGCTCGCCTTCGTCGTGTCCTACGTCGGCGCCTTCCACTCCCCCACACCACACCGGATACCCGTCGCGGTCGCCGCTCCGCAACAGGCGTCCGCGAAGATCGTCGCCCAGCTCAACGCGCTCGACGGCGACCCGGTCGAGGCGACTGCGGCGCCGAGCACCGCGGCCGCCCGGCAGTGGGTCCTCACCAGGAAGGCCGACGCGGCCTTCCTCTTCGACCCGAACGGCACCGAGGACACCCTCCTGGTCGCCTCGGCGGGCGGGCCCTCGGTGTCGCAGACCGCCACCCAGATCGCCCAGAAGATCGAGGCGGGGCAGAAGCGGCAGATCACCGTCACCGACATACGGCCCCCCAACACCGGGGACGGGCGCGGGATGACGTCCTTCTATCTCGTGCTCGGCTGGGTGATCGGCGGCTATCTGACCGCGACGATCATGGGCATGGCAGCGGGCGCACGCCCCGCCAACCGACAGCGCACCCTGATCCGGCTCGCCGTGCTCGTGCTGTACGCGGTCGCGTCGGGGATCGCCGGAGCGGTCGTCGTGGGGCCGGTCTTCGACGCACTCGGGGGCCACTTCTGGGCGCTGAGCGGCATCGGCACTCTGGTGGTCCTCGCCTCGGCGGCGACCGCGCTCGCGCTGCAGACACTGCTCGGTCTCGCGGGCACCGGCCTGGTCATCCTGCTCTTCGTGGTGCTGGGCAACCCGAGCTCCGGCGGCGTCTACCCGGCGCCGCTGCTCCCCGCGTTCTGGAGCGCGATCGGACAGGCTCTGCCGCCGGGGGCCGGCACCACTCTGGTCCGCAACACGGTGTACTTCTCGGGACACGCCGTCACCACGGCGGTCTGGGTGCTCGCCGCCTACGCGGTGGGCGGCGCGGTACTCGCCTGGGCGGCTTCCTGGCGGAACGAGAAGCGGAACCTCGACGCCCCCTCCGCCGACGCCGAGACCCCGCCTCAGGCCACGCCCGCCGTCTGACGCGACGTCCGGCCGCGCCGCAGGCCGGGGGGACACCGCCCTCGCCATGGCCGTCGGCACCCGGAACCTGCCGTCGCCGCACGGCTGCCGGACCCGCCGACGGAGCCCCGGGCCTTCGGGACTTCGGCGCCTGGAGGCTTCGGGGCTCGGGACTCCGGGCTCCGGGGCTTTGGGCTTCGGAGTTCGGGACTCTCGTAGTCTGGAGGCTTCGGGGCTTCGGGGCTTCGGGGCTTCGGGGCTTCGGGGCTTCGGGGCCTCGGGGCCTCGGGGCCTCGGTCAGGGCGCTGCCCCCAGCCGGCGGGTCAGTCCGCGCAGGTTCCCGAGTACGCGTATCCGGGCAGCAGCCGTTGCCATCGGCCGCGGTCGACGGGGCCCACCACACGGCACAGGGCAGTGACGCGGTCGGTGATGCCGAGATCCCACAGCCGGACGGTGCCGTCGTTGCCGGCGCTGGCGACCCGCCTGCCGTCCGGGGCATAGGCCACGCTCCACACCGCCCGGGTGTGCCCGGTCAGTGTCGCGACGAGCCGTCCGCGCACGGGGTCCCACAGCCGTACCGTGCGGTCGTTGCCGCTGCTGGCGAGCGAACGCCCGTCGGGACTGAACGCCAGCCCCCGCACCGAGCCGGCGTGCTGGCCGAGCAGCCCCGTCACCCGCGCCCCGGCCACGTCCCACATCCGGATGACGCCGTCGTTGCCCGAGCTGGCGAGGGAGCGGCCGCCGGGGGCGAACGCGACGGCGCGCACCGAGCCGCCCCTCGCGGTGAGGACTTTGGCGAGGCTGCCACGCGCGACGTTCCAGAGCCGCAGGGTGAGATCGTCGCTGCCGCTCACGACGGTGCCGCTGTCGGCGCTGAAGGCAAGGCAGTTCACGAAGTCGGTGTGCCCGGTGAGCACCGTGGCCCGCGTCCCTGCCGGACCTCCCGCGGACGACATCCTCCACAGCCGCACGGTGCGGTCGGCGGAGGCGGAGGCGAGCCATCGGCCGTCCGGACTGAACGCCACGTCGAACACGGCACGGGTGTGACCGCCGAGCACGACCGGGGCGCCCCCTCCGGCCGCGACGGGCCACAGCCGCACGGTGTGGTCGGCGCCGGCGGAGGCGAGCCACCGGCCGTCCGGACTGAACGCCACGGCGTAGGCGGCGCCGCTGTGGCCGGTCAGGGTGCGGACGAGGGTGCGGCGTCCCACGTCCCAGAGCCGAAGGGCGCCGTCCGTCGAAGCGGAGGCGAGCATCCGGCCGTCCGGACTGAAGGCGGCCTTCCACAGTTCGCTGACCGGATAGGCGCTGAGTGTGTGGCCGGTGAGGTCCCACAGGGCCACGGTCCCGTCGAAGCCGGCGGTGGCCAGCAGGTCGCCCCGCTCCGCGACGGCGACGGCCATCACGTAGTCCGTGTGACCCGAGAAGGAGTCGACCGCGCGGCGGGTGTGGACGTCCCAGCGGACGATCGTGCCGTCACCCCCCGCGGAGGCCAAAGTGTGGCCGCCGGGTCCGAAGGCGAGCCCGTTCACGTCGTCGTCGTGGCCCGCGAGAAGGGCGGTCTGCCGGTGGGTCGCGGGATCCCACAGCCGTACGGTGCGGTCCGCGCCGCCGGTGGCGAGCACCCGGCCGTCGGGGCTGAACGCCACGGCGAGGACATCGCCGCTGTGGCCGCTCAGGACGCCGGCGCTCCGACGGGTGTGCGGATTCCACAGGCGTACGGTGCGGTCGGCGCCCGCGCTGGCGAGGCGGGAGCCGTCGGGGGCGTACGCCAGCGCGAGGACATCGCCGGAGTGCCCCGGAAGCCGCCCGATCTGACGGTGGGTCCGGGTGTCCCACAGGCGCACGGTGCCGTCCTGGCCGGCGGAGGCCACCGTACGGCCGTCGGGCGAGAAGCTCACGGCGCGGACGGGTCCTCGGTGTCCCGTCAGCACGGCGATCTGGCGCCGGCCGGACACCGACCAGAGCCGGATCGTGGCGTCCGAACTGGCCGAGGCCAGGGTGCGCCCGTCCGGTGAGAAGGACACGGACCGCACGGGCCCGTGATGGCCCGCGAGCTCCCCCACGGACCGTCGGGCGGCGACGTCCCAGAGCCGCACGGTGCCGTCGGAGCTCGCCGAGGCCAGCAGCCGCCGTCCGGGGCCGAAGACGACGCTGTTCACCGCGCCGTGGTGGCCGGTGAGCCGGCCGGCGAAGGCGTTGGCCTGCGTGCTGAGCAGAGCGCTGCGCGCCTCCGTGGTCCGCGAGGTGCGGTAGGCGGACTCGGCCAGCAGCATCGAGGCCTCCGGCCGCCCGAACGCGAGTTGGGCGGAGCTCGCCGCCATGGCCTGCGACAGGGCCGTCCGGCGCTGTTCGTCGGCGGAGGTGCGCTGCTCGAAGACCGTCGCGCCGGCCAGGAGGGCCAGGGCGAGGAGGACGGTCAGCACGACGACCCCGGTCCGCTGCTGGCGCACCCGGCGCCGCGACAGGCGCCGGCGCAGATCCTCCTCACGGTCGGAGGCGCGCAGGAAGTCGGCCTCCACGGGCGTCAGCACGCTGTCCCGGCCGCTGGGACCGCCTGCCCACTCCCGGGCGGCCGTCAGCCGGGCACCGCGGTAGAGCAGACTCGGGTCGCGGTTCTCGCGGTCCCATTCGCGGGCGGCGGCGCCCAGCTGCTGATGCAGGAGCAGATCGGCGCGCGTCGTCCTGACCCAGGTGCGCAGTCTGGGCCACGCCCGCAGCAGGGCCTCGTGCACGATCTCGACGCGGTCGGCGTCCACCGTCAGCAGACGGGCCGTCACCAGCGCGTCGAGAGTGGCCCGCGCGGCGGCCGGGTCCCGCAGCCCGTCGAGCAGTTCGGATGTGGTGCGCGGCCGCCGGGAGGCCTCGTTGTCCTCGCCGACGCGCACCAGCCGCAGCAGCAGCCGGCGGGCGGCGTCCTGCCGGACCGGCGACAGCGCGGCGAAGAGGTCCTCGGCCGCCGCGGCGACGGAACCGTGGATACCACCCGTCGCCAGGTAGCCGGCCACGGTCATGGTGGAGTCGGTGCGCCGGTGCCAGGTCTCCCGCAAGGCGTGTCCGAGCAGCGGAAGAACCCCGGGCCGGCCGATCGGGACGGCCGGTTCGGGGCCGTGGCCCGCGGGGCCCGGCGTGTCGGCGGCTCCCAGGTCGCGCAGCAGCAGTTCGACCAGTCCCGGCTCCAGGGTGGTGCCCGTCGCCGCGGCCGGACGGACGATGCACTCCCGCAGTTCGTCGGTGGTCATCGCGCCCAGCGCGAACAGCCCCTCGCTGACGACCGGGACCAGCTGCGGGTACTCCAGACAGCGTCCGGTGACGTCGGCGCGCACGCCCAACACCACGGTGAACGCCGGTTCGCCCGCCTCGGGTTCGTCGCCGTCGGCGAGTGCGGCGAGCGCCGCGACGTAAGCTCTGCGTTCCGTCTCGTCGTCGCAGAGGGTGAAGACCTCCTCGAACTGGTCGACGATGACGACGCAGCCGTGGGGCCGTCGTGCGGCGAGGGCCCAGGAGCGCAGGGCCGCCACCAGCCGGTCGGCGCGTTCGCCGGGCGGGCCCTCGTCGTGGAGATGGTCGAGCAGTCCGGCGGGCAGCGCGGCGCGCAACGCGTGCAGGAGAGCGGCCAGCGGACGTGCCGTGGGGGTGCACATCACGACCGTGGGCCTCCCGCCGACACCGGTGTCGGCGGGAGGCCCACGGTCGATGTCGACGTCGACGTCGATGTCGGAGGGCGGCCCGTCGGGGCCGACGCCGAGCCCGCCGTCCGTGAGAGCGGGGACGAGGCCCGCACCCAGCAACGAGGACTTGCCCGACCCGGAAAGCGCGACGACGGCCACCGGCCCCTTGCCGAACCGCTGGGCGAGGCGCTGGACGAGCGCGGCGACCGCCCGTTCCCGGCCGAAGAACCGCCCGGCGTCACGCGGACCGAAGGCCGACAGGCCCGGGTACGGACAGCTCTCGCCGTCGCCCGGACCCGACTGCTCCTCGCGCAGAACCGGCGGCAGCAGGGCGAGCAGGGCGCCGTCGGCCGCCAGAGCGTCGTCGCACAGACGCGCGACATCGCCGTTGACCGGCTTCCTGCCGTTCTCGATCTTGCTCAGATAGCCCTTGCTGTAGTGCGTGATCCGCGCCAGGTCGGCCAGTGACAGGCCCCGTTCCAGGCGCAGTTCGCGGAGCGCGACGCCGAACGACGGGTGCTGCGGCCGCCGTCGAGCGGCGGCCGGCGGGTACGCCGGCCCGCCGTCCTTGTGGTCCATGAGTGGTGTGCCCCCGAGGCCAACGGCGCGCGGAGCGCCGTTTCTGACGCCGACTGGTCAGGTCGGCGACCGTGTGTCTGGGGGATGGTAAGCCGGGACGGGAACGGGGAATCCGAGGCATGACGGGAAGTGACGAGTGTCACAAAAACCAACCGGCACCCGGCACATGGGGTTTCCGGCCGGTTCGGGAAACCGCCCCGGCACGCGGGCCCCCCGTGAGCCTGCGTGCCGGGGCGGTGGATGTGGGGTCAGCCGACGGGACCGGTCAACTCACGCCCGGAATCACGCAGTTCCGGACGCCGTTCAGCCACGCGTCGCCCTTCATGTAGATGTTGCTGACCCAGCCCTGGTACTCGGGCAGGTACGACCAGGTGTCGTTGGTGTATCCCTCGGCCGTCACGCTCTCGGCGTGCTTCTGGCAGGAGACCGCCACGCCGGTGGGACCGGAGAGCCGGGTCACGACGCCCGCGCCGGCGGAGGGCGTGCTGCGGATCGTCACCCCGGTGCCCCAGGTGCTGTACGCGTGCGCTCCGACGGGGGTCGCGGTGCCCCTGCCGTCGCAGGCCGGGACACCGGCGAGCCAGGCGTCGCCCTTCAGGTAGATGTTGGTGATCCAGGCGCCGTACTGCGGCAGGTAGGACCACGCGTCGTTGGTGTAGCCCTCCGACGTCACGCTCTGGGCATGCATCTGGCAGCTGACGGCGACCGAGGTGGGACCGGCCAGCCGGACGACCGTCGTCCCGTTGACGGTGGACGGCTGGGAGCGGAGCGCCACGTCCGTGCCCCACGTGCCGTACGCGCCGCCCTGGGTGGCGTTGCCTCCGCCGCCGGGGCCGATCTGCGCGTCGTAGTCGGACCCTGAACAGGTGGGCACCTCCGGCAGCCAGGCAGGGCCCCTGAGGAAGATGTTGCTGATCCAGCCGCCGCGGTTGGACAGGTACGTCCAGGCGTCGTTGGTGTAGCCCTCCGCCGTGACGCGCTCTCCGCGCTGCTGGCACTTGGCGTACACGATGTCCGGTCCGGACAACCGGGTCACCTGGCCGGCCGAACGGTTGGGGTGCTGGCGCACGGCGACGTCCGTGCCCCACGTCACCTGGAGCGTGCCGTCGTAGCCCGTGGGTTCCGTGAACGGGCTGCCCTGCGGCATCCGCGATACCCCGACCAGGCGGTTGTCGCTGATGCGGGAGTTGATGTCGATCACGCGGATCGGCAGCTGCGACTGGTAGGCCTCGACGACATAGCCGCCCCCGAGGTAGATCATCATGTGGGTGATGTCCTTCACCTGACCGCCGACCGCCGTGTACACCAGGTCGCCGGGCTTCATGTCGGACACGGCCGGCTTGCCTCCGCCGGCGCCGTGGACCTGCTGGTACTTCCGTCCCCCGTTGACATACATGTCCCAGGCCGTCCCGCCGCCGAGGATGTCGTACCCGGCAGCCCTGGACCAGGCCCAGCGCGCGAAGCCCGAGCAGTCGAACCCGCGGGTCTGGGGGTCGAGCGCGGTCTCCTCGAAGTGGCTCGGGCTGCTGAGGTCCCAGGTGCCGTAACTCTGGCCGGGGGCCGGTCCATGGCCTCCGCCCCATGTGTACACCGTCCGCGCGCGCCATTCCGCGCAGGCCGCGTCGATCGCGCGGTGGGCCTCGGGCGAGGCGATGCCCTGCACGGCGCACCAGTTCTGCTCCCCCGTGCCGGCCGCCTGTGCGGCGGTCGTCGGAAGCAGGGCCAGGAGGAGGGCGGTCACCATCAGGGCGACCAGCCCCGCTCCCCGGCGCAGTGTTCTCATCCGGTACTCCTCTCGCGGCCGTGCCACCTGGCGTGGCGCCGACATTCCGGACCGCGTTTCGATCACGCCCCCGTGTGGCTCAGGAGCAGAACTGGCCTCACCGTGGCCTGAATGGGCGGTCGCGACCAGGGGTTTCCCGTTGCCTCTTGGCGCGGCGACCGGGAAACCCCTGATCCGTCCTGCTCCGGCCCCCTCCGGCCGTCCTTCCCGGTCGGCCCGGCCGCCCTTCTCCGGCTGGTCAGCCGCGCCAGATCTTGACGTACGTGACCGCGTCGTTGAGCGTGTCGCCGACGTAGGACACGGAGCGCCCGAAGGTGCCGTTGCCCCTCGGGCCGCTGAGGAAGGCCTTGGTGCATCCGCCGTCGACGAGGAGCGACGACAGGTGCGTGGACCACCAGCTGTTCGGGTTGAAGCTGTAGCCCGCCGCGTCGCACGGCCCGGCGTTGCCGTAGACCTTGGTGTACTGGCCGCCCCAGTCGGCGTGCTCGGCCCAGGTCATCAGCTCCGTCTGCGCCGCCGCCCGCGGTACGGCCGCCGCGGCCCGGGCGGAGGCGTCGGGACCGTTGAAGCACTGGTGCAGGCTGACGTGGGAGGTGCTCTCGCCGGGCTTCACCTCGTCGAGGACGAGCACGCAGTGGGCCGGCCCGGCGCCCTTGGCGGCGACCGGGGCCGAAGCGGCGACGGCGGGACTCGCCAGCGCCCCCACGAGGGCGGCCGTCGCGAGCGCGAGCACGGTGCGTGACTTGTTCATGGGCTTCTCCAAAGAGGTTTCGTCGTCACGGTCGTCGGACGGACGCCGTGCGGAGCCGTACGCGGGGTGCGGGCGGACGTTCGGGCGAACCGGCCCCGACCTACCACCACGGGTCGGTGCAGTGGATGCCGGACCGCGTCGAACCGCACGCGCGGAACTTCCAGTTGGCGTCCGAGCTGGTGCGCTGGGCCGCGCTCGTCTTGTTCTCGCCGCCCCGTGAGGTGAACGGCCCGCACTGGATCCAGGTCCGGCCACCGTCCCGGGTCCAGTCCAGCCACACCTGGTTGCCCGGCTGCACATCGCCCGCGATGAGCGCCCAACCGCGCTGGACACCGCGGATGTTGCCGTACTGCACGCTGATGTTGATGCCCTCGCTCCACAACGTCACCTGGCGGGCGGCGGTGTCGTAGGCATTGTCGGAGATGTCGATGAACCCGTTCTTGCCGCCCTCGCAGTCCGAGGCGGCGGCCTGCGCCGAGCCCGCGGGCCCGAGGAGCGTCATACCCCCGGCGAGCAGCGCCGCGGCGGCGGCCGTGGACAGGGCCCTGCCCCGGACGGACCGCCGCGCGGCGGACGAAACACGATTCCAACTGATCACTGGCCCAGATCCCTACGTGAGTCCCGCTCCGGGGCCGACGCACCGTACGACGGCGCTCCCTGGAGATCGGCGATGCTCAGGTTGTCGTCGGGGGCCCGCGACGACCAGGCGTTTCCCGGGGTTGTCCCGTTGCCCGTGCCGCGGGAAACGCCTGGCCGCCCCGCACCACCACCCCTCTCCTTCGGACGACCGGCCGGCCCGGGGCTCCGGCCCGACGCTCCCCGTCACGCCGAGGGGCGGACGGGTGGCGGGGCGGTCGGGTGAGAGGGGCGGGGCGGTCGGATCGGGGACATGGCCATTTGGCCGAGGCGCCTGGTCGGGTCCGCGGGCGAGAGTGGAGGCTGTTCCTCCGCTCGATCGTTGTCGTTCACAGGTCCAGAACACGAACCGGGAGTACGAGATGCAGCGCGGTTTCCTCCTCGGCGCCGTCGGCGGTGCGGTCGCCGTGGCCGCCGTGGCCGGCCTCGTCACCTGGCTCTGCGCCGCCAAGGATCTGCAGCACACCACGGTCGACCCCATCGCCCAGGATCTCTACGTGCGGGTGGACGGCCATCTGGCGGTCGCCGACACCGTCCTCGAGGCGCGCATCCAGGGCTGGTACCACCCGCTCCCCTGGATCGGACGGGAGATCCACGACGTCTCCTGCCCGTCCCACCTCAAGGCGGTTGCCGGTGCGGCCGAAACGTGCACGGCACGGTCCGGCGGCGAGCGGATCCCGATTCCCGTCCGGGTGATCGACGTCGGAGGAGACCCCGTCAAGCCGCGGGTCACCTGGAAGTTCTACCGCTGACCACCGTGGCGACCGGTCCCGCACCCCTCAGTCGTCGCGCAGCGCCTTGTGGATCTCACCGAGCGAGCCGGTCAGTCGCCGGTAGTCGCCCGGAGGAACCGGCGTGACGAAGTACCGCTCGACGACCTGCGCGTGCACCTCTGCCGCCCGCAGGAAGACGGAGCGACCGTGGCCGGTGACCTCGACCAGCACACTCCGGCGGTCCTCGGGTGACGGCACGCGGCGGGCGACGGCGGCCTCTTCCATGCGGTCGATCAGACGCGTGACGCCGCTGCTGGTCAGGGTGAGGTCGTCGGCGAGCACGCGTTGGGTGACCTCTTCGTCCGGCCGGCGGCAGAGCCTGATGAGGACCTCGAACATGGTGTGGCTGATCCCGCACTCCCGCCGCAGGGCGCTGTCGATCCGCTGTTCCAGCCGGGTGGCGGCCTTGATCAGCAGCCCGAAGTCCTGCACGAGCGAGCTGTTGGCGGCGCGGGCGGCTTCGTCGCCCGGCCGGTCGGCCGCATCCACGTGTCGACGTCCTCTCCTGCCGAAGACCCCTCCTGACAAGGGTCCCTCACTCCCCGACTTTACTGCCCGCTCACCTACCGATGTCTCAATTGCTGAGCAGTCAATTGCTGAGCAGTCAGCAAAACCCTACGATGTGGCCCACCACCTCGCAGCATCAGGAGAAAGGGGACACGTCCATGGACCTGCAGCACTGGCTCGGCCGGGCGGACCACGCCATACAGGAGTGGGCCGACACCTACAGCCCGTACGCGCCGCACCCTTCCCTGCACGTCGACGACGAGCGTTTCGCCTCCGCCTTCGAGGCGCTCACCGGCCGGCTGACGAAGGACAACTACCCCTTCTTCCACCCGCACTACGCGGGCCAGATGCTCAAGCCCCCGCACCCCGCCGCGGTGGTCGGCCACCTCACCGCCATGCTGATCAACCCCAACAACCACGCCCTGGACGGCGGCCCGGCCACCGCGGCGATGGAGCGCGAGGCCGTCGCACAGCTCGCCGCCATGTTCGGCTACGACACCCACCTGGGCCACCTCACCACCAGCGGCACGATCGCCAACCTCGAGGCCCTCTTCGTCGCCCGGGAGCTCCACCCCGGCCGCGGAGTCGCCTACAGCGCCGAAGCCCACTACACCCACGGCCGCATGTGCCACGTCCTCGGAATGAAGGGCCACCCGGTCCCCACCGACGAGGAGGGCCGTATGGACCTCGACGCCCTGGAGGACGTCCTGCGCAGCGGAGACGTCGGCACCGTCGTCCTCACCGCGGGGACCACCGGCCTCGGCGCCGTCGACCCGATCCACCGGGCGCTCGCCCTGAGAGACCGCTACGGCGTGCGGCTCCACGTCGACGCCGCCTACGGGGGCTTCTTCACCCTGCTCGCCGGCGCCGACGGCCCCGAGGGGCTCGCGCCGGAGCCCTGGCGGGCGATCTCCCGGTGCGACTCGATCGTCGTCGACCCGCACAAGCACGGACTCCAGCCCTACGGCTGCGGGGCCGTCCTCTTCCGCGACCCCGAGGTGGGGCGCTTCTACCTGCACGACTCGCCCTACACCTACTTCACCTCCACCGAGCTCCACCTCGGCGAGATCAGCCTGGAGTGCTCGCGGGCGGGCGCCTCGGCCGCCGCGCTGTGGCTCACCTTCCGCCTCATCCCGCCCACCCCCGCAGGTCTCGGGCGCGTGCTGGCAGCCGGCCGCCGGGCCGCACTGCGGTGGGCCGACCTCATCTCGCGGTCCGACGTGCTGAAGCTGTACCAGCGGCCCGAGCTGGACATCGTCGGGTACTTCCCGGCCGTGGAACCCGCCGCCCTGTCCGCCGTCGACGCCGCGTCCGCGCGGGTACTCACGGACGGGATGAGCGACCGCGATCCGGTGTTCCTGAGCACCCTCAAAGCCGGCCGTGAGGCGTTCGCGGTCCGCCACCCCGAGATCACCGCGGACGTCGAGGGCGCGCGCATTCTGCGCAGTGTCCTGATGAAGCCGGAATCAGAGCACCATGTCGAACGTCTCCACGACCGGGTGGAACAGCTCGCACGGCCGCGCTGACCGAAGCGTGCGAGCGCTACGGGTCCGGTTGCCGCCGCTACCCGCCGGCCGACGCCGCCCGGCACCGCTACGCCGACGGACGCTCCCCCGCCCTGGAGCCGTGCGCCCGCTCGACGACGGGCAGGGTCTGCGCGGGCGCGCGCAGCGCACGTCGCAGACCCTGGCTCAGGGGGCTTCGACCGAACTCAGCCGGATCCAGGCTGTGGTCGCGCCTCGTCCGCGACCTGCCTGCCCGACTCCCGCGCCTGGTCCGTCACCTGCGCTGCCTGGTCGCGGGCCTCGTCCTGGGTGATGCGGGCAGCCTCCGCAGCGGTGTCCTTCACCTGTTGCGCCGCACCCTGTGCGGCCTCCCTGGCTCCCTCCTTCAGGTGCTGCGCGGATTCGAGGGCTGCCTCCTTGACCGGCTCCAGCGCCTCGCCGCCACGCGACATGAGGTCGGCGGCCTTCTCCTGCTCCACCTCGGACGCGGGCAGCAGCGAGGACGCCAACAGGCCCGCACCGAAGGCGATCAGACCGGCGGCCATGGGGTTGCCCTGCGTCCCGCGCATCGCCTGATCGGGCGCCTGCCGAAGCGCCTCGCCCGCCTGGTCGGCCATGTCGCGGGCCGTGCCGGCCGCCTGCTCGGTGCCTTCCTGCACGGAACCGGCCGTCGTCCGCGCGGTGTCCTTGACTCCCTGTGCGGTGTACGACGCCGTTCCCATGACGCGCTCACGCATCCCCGAGACAGCACCACGCATCCGCCGGGTGCGACGACGGACCACTCTCCGGGGGCTGGCCCGGTTCGCGAGCCGGTCGACGTCCGCGGACAGCCGGCCCCGAGTGGCATCGATCTCGGCCCTCATCCGGTCGGGTGACGTGCCCATTGCGCATTCTCCTTCATGGTCTCGACTGTCTGTTCCGGTTTGGGTGCGACCGTGCGCATGCCCGTCCTGCCGCGCTGATACAGGACGGCCGCGATCACCGCCCACACGGCGGCGACGATCAGGGCGGCCCAGCCCGTGTCGATCACGTTGGCCAGGCCGAACACGGCGGCCAGCGACAGGAACAGGAGAACCATGTAGCCGGCGAACCCGGCGCCGCCGAACATGCCGGCCGCCTTGCCCGCCTTGGTCGCCTCCTGCTTGACCTCGACCTTCGCCAGTTCGACCTCCTGTCGGAACAGGGTCTGGAGGTCCGACGTCACCACCGAGAGCAGCTCACCCATCGAGCCCTCGTCGGTCTGCGGCGCCACCGAGCGGTACGGGACGGAGGTCATCGCTCACACCCCCCGGCCCGGCCGGTCCGGCGCCTCACCCGGTGCCACGCCGACGGACGGCGGGAACCGTGGGGGAGCCGGCTGCACCGCGGACGCCTGCTCCCGCATGGCGCCCGGCGAAGCAGCGGACGAAAGCGCGGCCGTTCCCCGGTCACCCAGCGCCGCCCGGTCCGGGGCTTCGCCGTTCCGCTGCCTTTCCGCCCCGTTGGACCGGTCGGCCTTGGCCGCCACCTTCACCAGTCGTCCGACGGCGAATCCCGCCAGCAGCGCGCCGCCGAGAAAGGCCGCGGGCCGGCGGCGGGCGAAGTCCTGCACATCACCGAGGACGCCGTCGACTCCCTGCTTCTCCAGATAGTCGGCCGCCCGATGCCCACCGTCGGCGGCCTGCGCCGCGAGACTTCGGGCAGGCGAGTCGCCCTGCGCGTTGTCGGCCAGTCCCGCGAGGTCGTCCGCCCATTGGTGCAGCGTCCCGGCGGCCCGCCTGGTCTGCCCCTCGGCCTCGTCCATCGCGCGGCTGCGCAGATCGTCGACGACTGTGCCGACCTGCTGCCGCGCCTCCCCGGCCACAGCCCTGGCCTGCTCCCTGGCCGTATCCGCCACCTGTCCGGCGGCCTGCTGAGCCTGTCCGGCCGTGGCCGAGGCCTCCGCCCTGGCCGTCTCACCGGTCTGCTGCAACCGCGTGGTATCGCCCTGCGCTGCCTCACTCATCAGCCACTCCTCCTCGCATGTCCCAACGGGTATTTGCCGTATATGCACACGAGTGTCTGTTTTGCACCTATGTACACCTCTGGAAGGCGAGAATTGTGGAGGCCGGGATTCCGGGACGTCGCCAAGCGGGCGTCAGGACGTGGGGATCGGCGTCGCCTGCCGTGTCGGCGTCGGCGTCGGCGTCGGCGTCGGCGTCGGCGTCGGCGTCGGCGTCGGCGTCGAGGAAGGGGATGCGTCGGCGAGGTCCGCTCCGCACTCGGCGCGCAGGGCGGCGGTCGTCACGACGGGCGGCGGCCCGCGGCGTCATCGCCGGGCGGGTCCGCGAGGACGATGCGGGCGATGACGCGTTTGCCGTCCGGCTGCCGCTCGACGACGAGCTCATGGGCGACGGCCTGGACGATCTCCAGGCCGTGCCGGCCGATCCGGCCGGGGTCGGCGGCCTCCACCGTCGGCACGGTGCGATCGCTGTCCCGGACCGCGACCTCCACCATGGCTCCGGTGACGCGCAGCCGCATCAGGGCCGGTCCCGGCGCGTACTTGCGGACGTTGGTGACCAGCTCGCTGACCACCAACTGGGTCAGGTCCATCGCGCGCGAGGAGACGTCCACACCGCGTTCGTCACGGGCCCGCTTCAGGAAGTCGGCGGCGTCCCGACGGGCCTGCGCGATGCACCCGTCACCTCCTGACAGGGCGTACCCCGCCTCGATCAGGTCAGTGCCGGGCCCCGTGCCGCCCTCGTCGTCGGATCGCGTTTCCACCAGGCATCGTCCTTCTGCTCCCCACTCACGGGTGTGCGTGTACCCGCCACGTTGTCATGCATGTAGCGGGCCGTGTTCTTCGGCACAGCCGGTCGGGAGCGTTCGGCTGGGACCGTGCGGCAGAATTGCTCTCACAGACGCTGCCCCGGCAGCCTAGGTGCGATTGAGGAAACGGTGACTGACAACCAGGAAACGGGCCGATCCGACCGGCTGTCCGTCGAACACGCCAGCGTCGGCGACATCCGTGTCGTGATCCTGCGCGGCGAGATCGATCACGACGTCAAGGACGCGCTGAGCGAGGCACTGCTGTCCCGGAACGATGATCAGAGGCACCGGATCGTGGCGGACCTCAGCGGCGTGACCTTCCTGGACTCCAGCGGCATCAACGTGTTCGTCCAGGTTCACCAGCGGGTGAGTGCCGGCGAGGGGTGGCTGCGTCTGGCCGCCGCCCAGGAATCGGTGGCGCGGGTCGTCCAGCTCGTCGGCCTCGACGCGGTGCTCTCCTGCCACAGCACCGTCGAGCAGGCGCTCACCGCCTGATCGCCGCTCTGCCCTGCCGGCCGCCCCGGGCCGCCCGCCGCGCGCGGGCGGCCCGGGGCGTGAGGCCGCGGATCAGGATTCGGCCTGCGGCCGGTGGCCGGCGGCGCGGTCGGCGTCGAGTCCGGCGACCAGGCCCCGCAGGACCGGCCCGTACTCGGGATGAGCGAGCGCGAACGCCATCTGCGCGACGAGGTAGTCGGCCGGGTTGCCGGTGTCGTACCAACGCCCCTGGATGACCTGCCCGTACACCGCGCGGGTGGCGGCGTAGGCGTTGATCGCGTCGGTCAGGTAGACCTCGCCGGTCCGGTGCTCGTACCAGCGCCGGGTCTGCTCGCGCAGTTCGTCGATGATGCCGGGGGTGACGACGTAGCCGCCGATGGCCGCGTACGACGACGGGGCGTCGGCGGGCCGGGGTTTCTCGACCAGGCCGGTGATCCGCAGGGTGCCGCCGCCGAGGTCCTCCTTGACAATGGGCACGCCGTAGCGCTGGGAGTCGCCCGGGTCCATCGGCAGCAGGGCCAGGACCGGACACCCCGTCAGTTCGTAGGCGCGGATCAGCTGTTGCGCGCGGGGCACCTCCGCCACGAAGACGTCGTCGGGCCACAGCACCAGGACGGGCTCGTCGCCGAAGGCGCGGGCGGCGTTGAGGACGGGGGTGCCGTTTCCGTACGGGCCGTGCTGGTCGAGGTAGGTGATGTGGCCCCGCCGGGCCAGCTCGGCGACCTCCTCCACCGCGTCCGCGTAGGCCGTCTTGCCGTCCGCGCGAAGTTGGGCGACGAGGGCGGGGTTGGGCCGGAAGTGGTCCTGGATGAGGCTCTTGCCGCCGGAGACGACGATGGTGATGTCGGTGATCCCCGAGTCCACCAGCTCGCGCACGGTGTGCTCGATGACCGGCTTGTCGCCGACCGGGAGCATTTCCTTGGGGGTCGCCTTGGTCAGGGGCAGCAGACGGGAGCCCAGTCCGGCGGCAGGGATCACTGCCCTGCGGATCGTCGGGGACATGCGGTCTCTCTCGGTCGAGCGGCACACCGTACCGGCCGGCACGGCACAGCCGACGCTACCAACGCCCGCCACCGCCGCCGCCCGGACGCCGCCTCCCGCCGGCCGTTCACGACGGGTTCAGCACCGGCGGGATCCGAGGGTCGGTCACCGCGGAACATCCGATCGCGTCGGGCGCCCGCCCCTGCCACCCGGCGGGTACGGCCTTCGGGGGAACTCCGGGCAAGGTGCTCCCGAGGAATCCGCACAGGGACGTTTGTTCGGGCGCGGACGGTGCACACGAGAAGCTAACACTGTCCTTATACGAGGAAGCGGAGACACATCATGGGCATCATCGCGTGGATTGTCATCGGCCTGCTCGCCGGCGCCATCGCCAAGGCCTTGATGCCGGGCAAGGACCCCGGCGGCATCATCGTCACCATGCTCATCGGCATCGTCGGCGGTCTGCTGGGCGGCTGGCTCGGAAAGGTGATCTTCGGCGTCGACTCCATCGACGGGTTCTTCGACCTCTCCACCTGGATCGCCGCGATCGTCGGCTCCTTCATCCTGCTCGCCCTCTACCGCCTCGTGACCGGCAACCGGCACTCGCACCGCCACGCATGACCTGCCGATGACGTACGCGCCCGGGCGCGTGAACGGCTCCCCCCTGCTCGCGGGGTGGGAGCCGTCGGCGTACCCGGCCCCGCTCCTCCCGCCCCGTCGGCGGGGCGCATCAGGAACGTCCGGGAAGGCCCGTCCCGCGGACCGGGCGAGCCCATGGCGAAAAAAGCCGAAGGGACCCGGCGGTGTGCCGGGTCCCTTCTTCTCGTAGCGGGGACAGGATTTGAACCTGCGACCTCTGGGTTATGAGCCCAGCGAGCTACCGAGCTGCTCCACCCCGCGTCGGTGATGCCACTTTACACGGTGGCGTCGGCGGGGCGGTACTCAGCCGTGCGGCGGTGTCAGCCGCGGACGATGTTCTCGGCCTGAGGTCCCTTCTGGCCCTGGGTCACATCGAAGGTGACCTGCTCTCCCTCCACCAGTTCCCGGTAGCCGTTGCCGGAGATGTTGGAGTAGTGGGCGAAGACATCCGGTCCGCCGCCGTCCTGGGCGATGAATCCGAAGCCCTTTTCGGAGTTGAACCACTTCACGGTGCCGCTGGCCATGCTGCTTGTCCTTCAGTTCTCGCCGGGGTTCCCGGCTGGTCCGTGTACGGGGCCTGTCCGTGAACGGGAGGCACCCGGCTCCGTTCTACCCCGCCGACGCCGGGGTTATCCGACTATTGCGCCGGTCGCGGCGCGTCGTGTGCCCGAGCGGGTGACGGCGGCGAGGACCGGCTGCTGCCCGGCTACGGCTGGATCTTCGGCATGGGCGACGGGACGTCGAACGTCGGCAGCCCGGAACCGCCCTGCTCCGCCTCCGACGGCTGCGCCTCGGTCCGCTCACCGCCCGAGCGTTTGCGGTGCCGGGCGCCCCGGCGGGCCAGCCAGAGTGACGGCCGTGGCCGCGGGGGCCATTTCGCCATGATCGCGGACACGATGATCCCCGAGGCCTTCGATGACGCCCACCTGGCCATCGGGCTGATCACCGTGAGCGGTTCCTCGTGCCCTTCGCCCTCTCCCACGCCTGACCCCGCGAGCGTCCGCCTGACGGCGGGCGTCCGAGCGCCGCGGTCGACGGTCCTGGCAGACCGGCCACCACCGGGAGTGAGGGGACCTCAGGTGAAATACAGCGAAGCCTTGTCCAGGACGTGGCGGCTGAACATCCCGCCGTACACGACCCTGCCGCGGTACATGGTGACCCTGCTGACCCCCGACCCCGAGGTCTCCACCGTGAGGGGCCGCCCGATCAGGGACGTCCCGAGGATCCGGGCGTCCGCCGCCGCCCAGGTCCGGGCGGCCGGCTGGACGGCGCCGCTGACCAGGGCGGGCAGGACCATCGCCGCGTTGCGGGCACCGGACATGCCGCTGCGGATGCTCTTCGCGTAGTCCATGGCCCACCCCGTGAACTGGGCCATCGACGCTTCGTCCACCGCGGGGACGGCCGCGGCGAAGACGAACAGTTCCACCTTCGTGCCGAACCACCGCGCCTTGCGGTCCGCCCGGCTCCCGATCACCACGGGGCAGTCACGCCAGCCGGCCGCGGTCACCGCGCATCCGTCGGACGCCAGCCGTCCACGGAGCGCCTCCAGATAGGCGTCGGCCGGGCCGGCCGGTGGCACCCCATCGGTTCGCTGCTGAGTCATACGCGAGCCCTCCCCCGTCCGTGTCGCAGGCCGTCCGGCCGGCCCCGGCCGGTCGGACGTCAGCCCATGATCGCGCCTGAAGGGGGCCGCGTAAATACGGGGAGCCTTGCCGTCGGGCCGCGCCCGCGCGGAGACCCAGGATCCGAAGCCTCTCCCGGCCCGGGTCCCCGCCGTCATGCCGTCATGTCGTCATGTCGTCATGCCGTCATGCCGTCATGCCGTCAGGAGTGGACGATACGGCGTACGTTCTCCACGTCGCCGCAGCCTGCCTCGAGCTGCCGCTTCCGCTCCTCCAGGAACGCCTCGCCGAGCTCCTCGCGGCGTTCCATGGCGGCGTTCTCGCGCGCCCCGTTGAGGATCGTGCGCTCCTCCTCGTCGGCGTGGTGGGTGACGGCCTGCACGAGCTCTTCGAGCTTCTCGTCCCACTCCTCGGAGCCGACCTCGTCGACCTCCAGGAGTTCGAGGAGCGCCTTGTTGCCCTCCTCGTGCTCCTCCTCGCCGTGCTCCACCTCTTCGTCGTCGATCTTCTTGTAGCGCTTGAGGGCGGGGTACACCTTCGCCTCCTCCGCCAGCGCGTGGGCGATCAGCAGGTCGGCGAACTCCCGCAGCGCGGCCGCCCGGTCGGCTTCGACGCTGCGCATCAGGCGAAAGAGGTCTTCCATTCTTCGGTGGTCCCGGAGAATGAGTTCGACGACGTCTCGTGTCTCGGCCATGGAACGGGTTTCACTTTCGTACGAGGGAACCTTGCCGGATCCGACTACCCCCGCCCGCCGTCTTCAACAGTCGGGCTCAGATGCCCGCGCAGGCGTTCGAGCGCGGGCCCGCCCCTACGGACCAGGAACCAGGTCGCGCTCGTGCCAGGTGCCCGGCTTGCCGTCGAGGTCGGCCGGGCCCACCGCGACGAACCCTGCCTTCGCCAGCACCTTCCGGGATGCCGCGTTGCCGTCGGCGGTGGCCGCGCGCAGGGTGCGCAGCCCGTGGCGGGCGACCGACAGCCGGCACAACTCCCGCACGGCGGCGGTCGCCACGCCCCGGCCGGCGGCCTTCTGGGCGACCCGGTAGCCGAGTTGCGCGGAGCCGTTCTCGATGTCGACCAGATTGAACCGGCCGAGGACCGATCCGTCCTCCGCGACGAGCAGGTAGAAGGCGCAGCTGCCCGCGTCCTGCTCGGCCAGCAGGGCGCTGTGCCGGTCTGCGTACGCGTCGAAGAACGCGTCGCCGCGGTCGGGGATCGAGGCGGCGAAGTAGGCGCGGTTCCCCAGCTCGAAGGCCAGGACCGCCGGGGCGTGGTCGGCGTGCAGCCGTGTCAGCTCGGGCACCGCCCGACCCTACTCGAGCGGTGGGCCGGAAGCGCCGGGTTCGCGCGGCGGCACAGGGCCCCGTCGTCGCCACGCCTCCGCCTCACCCGGCATCCTCGGACACCTGCTTCGACCAGGCACTTCGTCAGCCGCGGTGAGTGGCAGTCCCGGTACGGCGGTGCCACCATGAAAGGAGCGGGGTGCGAGGCCCCCATCTCTGCTGCGGCGTCGGAGAGTACGCACCCGGGAACCTGAGCCGCGGCATCGAGACGCCTCGCGCCCCGGACGGGCGGCGCGGCCATGCTCGCGCATGATGTGCGGCCCGGACGCTCGCCTTCCAGGAGGGATCCACATGGCCAAGCGTCTGATTGTCTGCTGCGACGGCACATGGAACTTCGCCGACCAGCCCAGCAAGACGAACGTCACCAAGGTCGCCCTGTCCGTCAGCCCCCGGGACGGGGACATGGCGCAACGCGTCTACTACCACAGCGGTGTCGGCACGAACCGACGGGAGCGGTTGCGCGGCGGCGCGTTCGGCGTGGGGCTCTCCCGCAACATCGTCGACGCCTACCGCTTCCTGGTCGACAACTACGAGCCCGAGGACCAGCTGTACCTCTTCGGGTTCAGCCGGGGCGCGTTCACCGCTCGCAGTCTGGCCGGTCTGGTGCGCAACTCCGGCATCCTGCGCGCGGAGTACAGAGATCGAGTCGGTGAGGCCTGGACCCTCTACCGCAACCGCACGGAGCAGCCGACGGGCACGGCGTCCACGCTGTTCAGGCGCTCCTACGCGTACGAGACGGGCATCCGGTTCATCGGTGTGTGGGACACCGTCGGCGCCCTGGGCATCCCGATGCCCGCGTCGCGCCGGCTGGCGGCGGGCGCGAACCTGTTCAACCGCCGCTGGGCGTTCCACGACACCACGTTGAGCAGCTGGGTGCAGAGCGCGTTCCACGCGCTCGCCGTCGACGAACAGCGCTCGCCGTTCCCTCCCACCCTGTGGCAACAGCGGACCGTCACCGACGGCGAGGAGGCACTGCGTCGGCGCGGCGGCAACCCCCAGGAACTCAAGCAGGTGTGGTTCACAGGGGTGCACTGCGACATCGGCGGCGGCTACCCGGATGCGGCTCTGTCCGACATCCCGCTGCTCTGGATGGTCGGCGAGGCGACACGCTGCGGCCTGAAGTTCGAGGACACGGCGTTCAGGAGGCCGGAGCCGGGCGCGACGCCGTCCGGCGAGTCCACGGACATCAGGGTGGAGCCCGACGCGATGGGCGCCCTGCACGACTCGCGGACAGGCCTGTACCGGTGGGTTCCGCCGGTCCCGCGACCCATCGGCGAGACCGTCGACGGACGCGAGTTCGTCTCGGACACCGTTCTGCGCCGCCATGACGCCGACCCGGCCTACCGGCCG
The DNA here is from genome assembly GCF_030816715.1 of Streptomyces achromogenes. Lineage (NCBI taxonomy): Bacteria > Bacillati > Actinomycetota > Actinomycetes > Kitasatosporales > Streptomycetaceae > Streptomyces > Streptomyces achromogenes. The sequence continues at coordinate 492,204 of NZ_JAUSYH010000001.1, forward strand.
AGGAAGCTCACCGACTACCTCGGTGACTCGGACCCGCAGGTCGAGAAGATCCTGGGCGCGGACTGACCTGCGCGCGGACCGGTCGTCGACGACGGTACTGATCGCCTCCCCCGCACACCGGGTGCTCGACGGTGCGCGGAGCGTGCCCGGGTCATCGCACGTGGGCCGCTGTGAGCCGTGAGCGCCCGCCGGTCGGGTGCGGTCTCCCGCTGTTTCCGCGTTCGGGCGCGTGTCGCGGACACTGGACGGCAGGAGAGGGGAGGCCGACCGTGCTGACCACCGTCCGTGAACACCTCGGGCAGGCCCTGTTCCGCCGGGTCGCCGGCCCCGACGGGCCGACGACGCGGGCCCGCATCCACGACACCCCCGGACCGCGCTGGTTCGCGCCGGAGCGCCCGATCCGCACCGTCCACGGCGACGCCTCCATGTTCATCGGCGGGCTGAGCGCGCTGCTGCTGCAGTCCCTGCATCCCCTCGCCATGGCGGCGGTGGCCGGGCACTCCGGCTACCGTGGCGACCCGTGGGGCCGGCTCCAGCGCACCAGCACCTTCCTCGCGGTGACGACGTACGGCACCGCCGCGGACGCCCAGCGGGCGGTCGACCACGTCCGCGGCATCCACGAGCGGATCCGTGGGACGACGGCCGGGGGCATGCCGTACCACGCGGCCGATCCGCATCTGCTCGGCTGGGTGCACGCCGCCGAGACGGACAGTTTTCTGCGCGCCCACGAACGCTACGGCGCCGCTCCGCTGGACTCGGCCGGCTACGACGCGTACGTCGCCGACACCGCGCGCGTCGCCGAGGCGCTCGGTGTGAGCGACCCGCCGTGCGACCGGCGCGCACTGGCCGAGCGCCTGGCCTCCTACCGGCGGGAGCTCACGGCGACGCCGGAGGCCCGGGCCGCCGCCCGCTTCCTGCTGTTCCGGCCTCCCCTGCCCCTCGCGGTCCGGCCGCTCTACGGCGGACTGGCCGCGAACGCCGTCGCGCTGCTGCCGGACTGGGCCCGCGGCATGCTGTGGCTGCCCCGCGTCCCGGTCGTCGAGCAGTTCGCCGTGCGTCCGGCCGGCCAGGTCCTGACCCGCACCATCCGCTGGGCAATGACGCCACCGCCCCGGCCCGGGCCGGCCTGAGCGCGCCACCGGACGCCCGTCGCCGCCGTCCTCGCGGGTCCGGCGGCTCGCGGCGGATCACACGTCGATGCAGGTCATGGCCGCCCAGAGCAGGGGCGAGTACGCGATGCCGCCCTCGGTACGCCAGCGGTCGAGTCGCTCCCGCTGCCAGTCGGCGAGCCGGGCGACGGGGTCGGCGCTTTCGTGGGCGGTGTGGACGGCGATGACCGCCTCGGTCAGCGGCCGCACGGACTCGGGCAGTCCGGCCAGCCGGTGGAACGCGAAGCTGGTCGGCAGTGTCCAGCGGGTGGCGGTGACGACTTCCGCACCGTTGTGGATCATCGCCGTGGCCAGGCCGAACGACTCGGCGAAGCGGAGATCGCCGCCGCTCTCGCAGCCGATGAGGGCGACCCGCGGCGGCGCGGGCCAGATCCGCTCCCCCGGTTCTCCGTCGGCGCGCAGCGAGAGCGTGCCGAGGAGCAGATCCTTGGCGGAGAGCGGACGGTGGGTGCGGACCGTCTCGGTCAAGCCGGTGGTCTGCGGACCGCAGCACAGATGGAGCGTGCCGTCCTCGCTCTGACCGCCTTCCACCGGCGCGCCGCTGACGTGCCCGACGTACAGGAACGCGGCCGTGGCCCGGGGTTACCCGTGGGCGCTGGTGGGCTTCGGCGCGCTGCTCGCCGTCGTCACGGCGGCCGGCCCCCATCTGCGTACGGCGAGCTCCCGTGACGCCCTGCTGTCCTCGGCCGTGGCCGCCCCCACGCAGGTCGTGGCCGTCGCCAGGAACGTCTGCACCGACGGTGAGGGTGACGAGATCGTCGTCCACACCTCGGTCGTCTGCTTCACCACCCACGAGGGCATCAGGTCACCGTCCTCGTCCGGGACGGCATTCCCGAGCCCGGTCGGTCCCTGGGCCGCGAGCTCACCGTCCACTACGCTCCGTCCGACCCGGCCGTGTACACCTGCGATCTCGCGGCCGAGCGCCGCTCCAACGAGACGGCCGTCGGCGTGATCATCATGCTGTTCGTCGCGGGAGTGGCCGCGACCGTGGTGGGCGCGGCCCTGCTGTGACACCGGTACCGGCCGCGGGCGGCGCCCTGGTCAGGCGGTTGACCTCTGCTGTGCCGTGCCGCGCTGGTTGCGCAGTTCCTCGTTCATGCGCTGCGCCTCCTCGAGTTGGTCTTCGAGGATGACGATGCGGCAGGCGGCCTCGACGGGGGTGCCCTGGTCGACGAGTTCGCGGGCACGCGCCGCGATACGCAGTTGGTAGCGGGAGTAGCGGCGGTGACCGCCTTCGGAGCGGAGGGGGGTGATCAGGCGGTGTTCGCCGAGGGCGCGCAAGAACGCGGGAGTGGCGCCGAGCATCTCGGCCGCCCTGCCCATGGTGTAGGCGGGGTAGTCGTCGTCGTCCAGAGGGGCGACCGGGCGGGTACTGCGTGAGGGCATAGACCTCTTCTTCCGGGGGACGCGTCGGGGGGCCCGGGTGCCGTACCGGCACCCGGGCCCCGAGCTGTCAACACCATCTGCCGACCGACTGCGCCGGCACCTTGTTCCGCGAGGTCCGCCCGGAGGGGCGGGGCTGCGGGGATCGCTGCTGCGTGACCGGGGACCACCTTCCAATCCGGGGTCTGCGGTACCCGGGCGGACTTCCTCCGCGCCCGGGCGATCCTGATGGCGTCTGCTCCTTACTTTCGGCTACACGGTGACACTGCTACTGCTGGATACCGCGGGTACTGCTCGCGGCCCGGTGGGCCGCGTCCTTCTTGGACCGCATGTGCGGCAGTTCGTGTCTGCCGCACTCTCTCGACTTCCTGAGTACGAGAGAAACACTAACCCAGCAACCGATCCATGTCTACCGTCGCCAGCATAGATTTTCTTGATCGCCATTACCCGGTCTTCTGGCCAGGCCACACCCGGAAGACTGCCGTCACACCGCCGGACCCGGACCCGGAATCGGACCCCCGCGGACCCGGACCGCGCCCTCGGCGGCGATCAGGCCCCAGCCGTTTCCGTGCGGGACGGGCGACGGCGGACCCGGGCCGCGGTCGCGTCGCCCATCGCACCCCCACGGGCCCGGCGCCTGATGGATACTGGCGCTCCCCGACCGGCGGAACGAGGAGTAACGGCAAGTGACCCGCGACGATCGCACTGGACCGCCCAGCTTCGGCACCGAACGAGACATGCTGCGCGCCTTCCTCGACTACCACCGCGCGACCCTCGCCATGAAGTGCGAAGGGCTGACCGACGAGGAGCTGCGGCAGCAGTCGATGCCTCCGTCGACGCTCTCCCTGCTCGGCCTGGTGCGGCACATGGCGGAGGTCGAACGCGCCTGGTTCCGGCGGGTGTTCGAGGACAACGAAGCTCCCATGGTCTGGTCGGACGAGATCGACTTCCAGGCCGCCTACGACGCGAGCACGTCGACCAGGGAAGAGGCCTTCGGCGCCTGGCAGGCGGAGGTGGAGAACTCGCGCCGGGTCGAGCGGGCGGCCGAGTCCCTGGACCAGGCCGGCTACCAGCCGAGGTGGGAGGAGGAGGTGTCGCTGCGGATGGTGATGGTGCACGTGCTCCTGGAGTACGGCCGTCACAACGGGCACGCTGACTTCCTGCGCGAAGGCGTCGACGGCACCGTGGGCGCCTGAGCCCAGGAAAGACTTCACCCGGGAAACAGCGTCCGACCTCTCGACAGCTCCGGGGTAACCGGCGGTAACTTCTGGCGTGTTGCGACCACAATCGCTTTCCCTCCCCAGGAGGCACTCCCCCATGCGCAGACTTATCGCCTGCCTGACGGCCGCAGCCGCCGCCGTCGGCGCGCTCACCGCGGCCGCGCCCTCGGCGGCCGCGGCCGAATCGGGCGCGGCCGAATCGGGCGCGGCCGAATCGGGCGCCTTCAGCGTCCTGTCCTACAACGTCGCGGGCCTGCCGGCGATCATCTCCAGCGCCTCCACGCCCCGCGACACCAGCACCACGGCCATCGGCCAACGGATCGCGCCGTACGACATCGTCCACGCCCAGGAGGACTTCAACTACCACGCCCACCTCTACGCCGCCGACACCGCACACGCCTACCGCACCCCGACCAGCGGCGGCGCCGCCATCGGCAGCGGCCTCAACACCCTCTCGAAACTCCCCTACGACGCCGACGACTTCGAGCGGGTGCGCTGGAACACCTGCACCTATGGATCGGGCGACTGTCTGACCCCCAAGGGCTTCACGTTCATACGCGAGCGCCTCGCCGACGGCGTCTACGTCGACTTCTACAACCTGCACACCAACGCCGGCACCAACGACGACGACCTCGCCGCGCGCGCCGCCAACCTCGCCCAGCTCACCGGGTTCATCGCCACCCACTCCGCCGGCAACGCCGTCGTCGTCATGGGCGACACCAACACCCGCTACACCCGCTCCGGCGACACCATCGCCGAGTTCGGCGCCGCCAACAAACTCACCGACGCCTGGGTCCAGTTGGTCCGCGGCGGCACCCCGCCCGCCAAGGGCAGCGGCGACCTCGTCTGCGACCAGACCGGACCCACCGTGCCCAACACCTGCGAGGTCGTCGACAAGGTCCTCTACCGCGGCAGCAGACTGGTCACGCTCAACGCCACGTCCTACAACAACGAGCACGCCAAGTTCCTCACCGGCGACGGGCTCATGCTGTCCGACCACGACCCCGTCGGCGTCGGCTTCTCCTGGTCGCGCAACCCGGACCTCCAGCTCAGCGACCAGTTCGGCGGACCCCACGGCGACTACTACAACGACATCACCGGTGTCCCGGCCGGGGCCCGCGTCACGAGCGTCGCCCTGCGCACCGGCGCCCGCGTCGACCAGGTGAGCCTCACCCTCGCGGGCGGCACCACCCTCACCCACGGCGGCAGCGGCGGCACCGCCGCCTCCCTCACGCTGGGCGGCGACGAATACCTCACCACCGCCTACCTGTGCCAGGCCCAGAAGGACGGCCACACCCGGATCTTCTACACCAGATTCACCACCAACCTCGGCCGCACACTGGCCGGCGGGACCACGACCTCCACGTGCGTCACCCGCACCGCGCCCTCCGGCTGGCAGATAGCCGGGTTCCACGGACGGTCCGGCGACGCGGTCGACAAGATCGGATTCGTCTACACCCGGCGCTGAGCCGACCGCCGACGACCGGACTTCCGTAACGCGGTCTGCCGATCGGTGGCCCCGATCGACAGACCGCGCACGACGGGATCAGGGGCACCGAGCCGCTGCTCGAGCCACCGGCCGTCCGGCGGTGCAGCCCTACCGGACGGCAGTGGTCCCTTACGGCATCGACGGCATCCCGGCCACCGCCTTCGCCGTGGACGACGTCCGAGCGGAGTTCGACCGGCTGCGCGCATTCGGGGTGCGCTTCGCCCGGCCTCTCCGTCCCGCCGGGTGCCGTCACCACCCCGGCTTCAGCCCAGTCGGGCGAGTCGGCGCAGCAGTGCGCCGCGGCCCCGGTCCGGCACCGTCCACAGGGTCTGGCCGCTGACGCCCCAGCGTTCCAGCAGCGCGTTGGCGGCGAGGAAGCCGCTCGTGGCGGCGCGTTCCATGAGCGCCACCGGCAGGTCCGTGCGCACGAGGTCGCCGGCCACCACCAGGCCCGGGTCGCAGGTGCGCACGGTGGGCCGGTCGTCGTAGCCGCCGACCGGGAAGAGGGGGCAGTCGGCCCGCCACTCGTGCCGTTCGTCGACCACCCTCGCCGCGCGGGTCTCCGGATACACCCGGTGCAGTTGCTCCAGCAGCCGCTTCTGCTCCACATCGTGTGCCGGGCGGTCGGGCAGCGCGTAGGCGTGCAGTTCGACGACCGAGCCTGCGGTCCGGGAGGTCCAGCGCGCGGCCTCGCCCTCCCAGCGTTCGAGCACGCTGACGTTGTCGAGGGTCCCGTAGCCGCTGGTCCCGAGGAACCCCGGGCGGTCGGCGGCGACCGGGCGGTCCAGCCACAGGCGTGAGACGAGGAAGGGCGGCGCGGTGCGCAGCCTCGCCGTCCGCTCACGCCAGGCGGCGTCCGCCAGCTGCGGGGAGCGCGCGGCGAGCGACCTCAGGCCCGCCGCGTCCAGGGCCAGCACGGTGGTGTCGTAACGGTGCTGTGCGGCGTCGGCGGCGACGAGGAAGCCGCCGTCCGCGGTCGGCTCGACGGCCTCGACGGGGGTGCCGGTGCGCAGTTCGACGCCGTGGCCGCGCAGATAACCGGCGAGAGGATCCCAGAGGGCCGCGGGGAAGGGCTCGTCCGGCACGTCGAACAGCAGCCCCTCGGACGAGCCGAGGAAGTAGATGTGGAACATCAGCACCATCTCCGCCGCCGAGAGGTGACGGGGGTCGGCGAAGAAGCTCCGGGAGAAGACCTCGAACGCGAGGTGGTGGGCGGCCTCGGGGAAGCGGACCGACCGGAGGAAGTCGTGCGCGCTGACGTCGTCGAGTCGCGCGTAGACGTCGGGGACGCGCACGTCCAGCAGGGGCAACGCGGCGACCGGGTTCATGCGGGCGAGATCGCGGAATCCGAAGGTCGGGCTCAGGGCCACGAATCCGAGAGCGCTCCAGGGCGGGGTGCGCGGGACGTGCCGGAAGCTGTCGTGCAGGCCGTTTTCGTGCCGCAGCGGATAGTCGGGCAGCCCGCGCAGGCGCTCCAGCCCCGGATCGGTGCGGCGCAGAAGTCCGCGCAGGTTGTAGTACTGGCGGAAGAACGCGTGGAAACCTCGGCTCATGGTGACGTCGCTGCCGTCGGCGAGGACGGTGGGCCGGCCGGCGAGGCGTCCTCCCAGGGCGTCCTCGCGTTCGTAGAGCGTGACCCGCACTCCCCGTTCCGCCAGGGCCGTCGCGGCGGCCAGTCCGGCGATGCCGCCGCCCACGACCGCGGTCGTCGGACGACGGTCGCCGGTGAGCCGGGGCACGCCCGGCGCGGGGAGCAGGGTGCGGGCGCGCCGGTCCCGGCCGCGCCGGGGAGCGGTCGACCGCGGGGAGCGGGTCATCGGGCGTTCTCCGCGGCGGTGGGCGGGCGGCGGGCGACGACGGTGTGGGTGACGCCGGTCTGCCAGCCCGGCAGGGGCAGCACCCGCACGTCGCGCAGGCCGGCCGCGCGGACCCGGGCGGCGAAGCGGTCCGCGGTGTCGAACTCCACGACACTGCGCCACAGATGGCGGTAGAGGTCGCCGTCGCCGAGCACGGTGGCCACGGGCAGGACGAGGCCTCGGCACACGCCCGTCCACAGCGCGCGGTGAGCGGCGCGGCCGCTCAGGGTGTACTCGTGGACCGCCAGCCTGCCCCCCGGCGCGAGCACGTCGTGCACCGCCGAGAGCACGGCGTCGGGATCGGTGACGTTGCGCATGAGATAGGCGGCGAAGACCGCGTCGAAGGGGCCGTGCACGCCTGCCCCGGCCAGCCGCTCGGCGGGGGCCCGCAGGAACGTCACCCCGCTCCGCCACGGTTTGCCGGCGGCGCGCTCCAGCATGCCGGCCGAGGCGTCCACGGCGGTGATCTCGGCGCCGGGCAGGACGGCGGCCAGGGCGGCCGTCGAGGCGCCCGTCCCGCAGCCGAGGTCCAGTACGCGAAGGCCGGCGCCGCCGCGCGGCAGGCCGAGACGGCGCGCCGAGCGACGCAGCTGGCCGTGGTAGCCGGGGTTGACGGCGACCAGGGCGTCGTAGCTGCGGGAAGCGTGGTCGAACGCGGCGGCCAGGTCCTCGTCGCGCAGCAGTGTCATACGGTCTCCTCGGTCATACGGTCTCGTCGGTAGGGGTGCGCGCAACCGTGCGGAACCGTGTCTGGCGGGGGTCACGGTCCGTGTCGGGGCGTGCGGGGAAGCCAGGGCAGCTCGGCCGCGCTGCGGAGCATCGGCAGGACGGGGGTGCGGATGCCGACGGAGAGGTCCTCGTGCAGACGGGTCTCGCCGTCGAGGAAGCGCAGCAGCCGTCGCATCGGCACCTGGGCGAAGAGCCGGGCGAAGAACGCGGCGCCGTCGACGCGTCCGCTGTCGAGCGCCCGCAGCATCACCGCGTCCATGGCGCGCGAGCGGGCGGAGTGGGCGGGCGGGGGCAGCGGGTGGCGGTCCGCGTGCAGGGCCTCGGCGACGGCCCGCGTCTGACGCTGGACGGCGGAGAACGTGTACCCCGTGGACGGCCGGGTGGCACCGCCCGCCGCACCGATACGGAAGACCGACGGCGCCGCCCGGCGGGCGAAGCGGGCGTCGGTCATCGGGATGACGCCGGTCTCGGTCTCGGTGACCTCGAAGCCGCCGAGGCGCAGCGTGTCGTCGGTGTAGCGGCGCAGCGCCTCGTCGTAGGCGCGCCGGGGGAGGACGGCGTGGGAGAACTCGGTGTACTCCACGAGGGCCCGGTGGCGGTCGGTGGGCAGCAGGTAGCCGAAGGCGAGGCCCTGCGGGGGCTGCGGCACCCGGAAGTCCATGAGCATCGCCGTTCCGGGGTCGAACGCCGGGCGGTCGGTGCGGACGAACCAGCCGTGGAAGTGCTGCAGCAGGGTGGTGCGGGCCGCCGGGAGGCGGGCGAGCGGCCGGGAGTCGAACACCCAGCGGGCGTGCACGGTGACGGGGCGGCCGTCGTCCGTGCGCGCGAGGATCTCTGCGCCGTCGGCGTCGCCGCGCACCGTCTCGACGGCCGCCTCCAGCCGTCGGACGTCGTCGCTCTGGGCGAGGGCGTGGTCGACATGACATGCGAAGTCGTCGGAGCGGAGCATCTTGTAGCGGAGCGGGGCGATGTCGTCCTCGGTGGGCCGGCCGGTGGGGTCGTGGACGCGCAGCCGCCGCCATGCGGCGGTCACGGCGTCGTCGTAGGGTCCGTCCCCCGCTTCCCAGAAGCACCAGGTGCGGCGGGGCGGGCGGAGGGGGCCGGGCGGGGCGTCCAGCAGCACGGCGGTCACCCGCCGGCCCAGCGGGGCGGGGTGCGAGAGGCGGTGGGCGAGGGAAAGTCCGGCCGCTCCCGCGCCCAGGATGGCCACCTCCGCGTGCAGCACGGGCCGCTCCCTCCGTCCGGCGCTCCCACCGGCGGTCCGTCCACGACCGGTGATCTGTCAGAAGCATTCACCCGGGGAGGCCTCCGCGGATGCAGGCTCCGCCGGGTTGTCGGCCGTGTGGGTCCCACCCGCCTGATCCGAAGGGGGACGAGTCACGGGGCGCGGCGGATGCGTCGCGGACACCTCGGGCACACATCCGCAGCGGGTGACCGGCCGGGCCGTGGGGCGATCCGGACGCCACGCGGAGGCCGTCCGGCCGGTCGCGTCGATCGTGCGTCGGATCACTCGGCGTGGACGCCGGCCGCCCGGAGGCAGCGGCTGAGCCGGTGCAGACCGCGCCGTGCGTGGCTTTTGACCGTGCCCAGGGGCCAGCCGGTGAGCGCGGCGATCTGCGGCTGCGTCAGGTCGTCGTAGAAGGCGAGGGTGAGCACACGTCGTTGGGCGGCGGGCAGTCTGGCGAGCTCGCTGCCGACGAGGACCCGGTCGAGCACGACCTCGGGCTGTGCGCCGTGGTCCACCGACCCGGCCGACATGCGCGCCCCGGCCGCGGCCACCAGCTCGGCGCGTCGGGTACGGGCCGACAGGGCGTCGGCGATCTTGCGGCGGGTGATCCCGACGAGCCACGCCCCCAGCGCGCCCCGCTCCGGGGCGAACCCCGCACGTCCCCGCCACGCGGCCAGGAACACGGTCTGGGTGACGTCCTCCGCCTCCCGGACGTCCGCCAGGGAGCGCAGCGCGAGGGTGTGCACCAGCGCGCCCCACCGGTGGTAGACGGCGGCCAGGCAGGCTGCGTCACCGGCGACGAAGCCCGCGGCGAGTTCCTCGTCGGCCGGGGAGCCCTCCGTCGGAGCCCGCAGCGGGGCACTGTCGGCGGTCTGCTCGGTGACTGGGCGTGCAGTCATGACGCTGCTCCTCGTGGGGGCGGTGACCATGCCGTCGCGGGGCCGTCGCGGGCGGATGCGGGGCGTCGCGGGCGGATGCGGGGCGTCGCGGGGCCGTCGCGGGCGGATGTGGAGAGCGGTCCGCCGTGCGAGGGCTCCTCGGCCGACGCGTCGGTCGCGGTCGGCTGTCGCGGCTCACCCACCATGCGAAGCGCGCACGCGGCGCCACAACTCGCATCGTCTGTGCATCGGTTTGTGCCCGCTTCGGGTGTGCGGCGTCGCCCGATCGCTCTTTCGGGCGAGAACCGACCGCACGTTCTGCCCCGATGGCGCATCCGTGACGGCCTCGGCCGCGGAAGGCATTACGTCAGACCCGAAGCGACCGCGGCGAGAGGAACCGGGATGCGTCCCACCGAGGCGAAGGATCTTCCCGTGCCCGAGAAGGCACCCGATCCTCGGACCGAGCGCCCGCCGAGCGGCCGCCCCCGCGCGGCAGACGGCCGCCGCTCCCCCGGCGGCCGCGCACAGGCCCCGCCGGACCCGCACGACCGGCCGGGCGCGAACCGCCCCGACGCCGTCGATGCCGTCGATGCCGTCGATGCCGTCGATGCCGTCGATGCCGTCGATGCCGTCGACGGCGATGTGCCCGCGGCCGTGGGACGCGTCCTCGGCGCCCTGCTGGCCGAACGGGTGGAGCAGGCCGCCGCCCTCGACCCGGTGTTCGGCCGTGACCTCGCCGAACGCGTCGCGCGGTGCACCGTCGAGGGAGGCAAGCGGATGCGCTCCCAGTTCGTGTGGTGGGCGCTGCGCGCCTGCGGCGGCGGAGCGGCCCAGGCGGAGGCCGCCCTGCGCGTCGGTGCCGCCCTCGAACTGATCCAGACCTGCGCCCTCGTCCACGACGACGTCATGGACGGCTCCCGGCTGCGCCGCGGACGGCTCGCCCTGCACGCGGACGTCACCGCCCAGTACGCGGGCTCCGTGTCCGCCGACCGCGCCCGGCGCTTCGGCGAAGCCGCGGCGATCCTCGCCGGGGACCTGGCCCTGGCCTGGGCCGACGACACCGTCGCGGCCGTCGAGGCGCCCCCGGGCACGGCCCGCGCCCTGCGCGATCTGTGGAGCACCATGCGCACGGAGATGGTGGCCGGGCAGTACCTGGACCTCCACGGCCAGGCGACCTCCTCGCTGTCCCTGGCCCGGGCCGTCCGCGCCGCCTGCCTCAAGAGCGCGCTGTACTCGGTCGAACGTCCACTGGCGCTCGGAGCCGCCCTGGCGGGAGCGGACGGCGCGCGGAGCGCGGCGCTGTGCTCGGCGGGCCGGTGCGTCGGCATCGCGTTCCAGCTGCGCGACGACCTCGCCGACGTCTTCGGCGACCCCCGGCGCACCGGCAAACCCGCGGGCGGCGACATCCGGGCGGGCAAACCCACTTACCTGGTGGCGGTGGCGCGGGGTCGAGCGGAGACGACCGGCGACCGCCGTGCCAGCGCCGTGCTGCGGCACTCCCTCGGCCGCGCCGACCTCTCCGAGAGCGGTCTCGCGGAGGTCCGTGACGTGCTGGAGGCCACCGGCGCACGTGACCTCGTCGAGGCGAAGATCGACCGGCTGGTCGCCCAGGGGATGCGCCACCTCGACTCCGCCGTCCTGGAGCCGCAGGCCCGAGGGCGCCTTCGACGGCTGCTGCACGCCTCGGCAGGCACGACCCCCACCTCCATCCTCAGCCCCAGTCCCAGTCCCAGTCCCAGTCCCTCACCCGGAGCGTGCGGAGGAGAGGACGGCGGTCTGCCGTTCACCCTCCTCCTCTCCGCCGGCGCCGACGGAGTCCTGCGATGACCAGAACCGTTCCCGGGCCCACGGATCACGTCGTGGTGATCGGCGCCGGGCTCTCCGGCCTGGCGACGACGCTGCACCTGCTCGGCGCGGGCCGCCGGGTCACCCTGCTCGAACGCGACACACTGCCCGGAGGCCGCGCCGGACGTCTGGAGCGCGGCGGCTACCGCATCGACACCGGGCCCACCGTGCTGACCATGCCCGACCTCGCCGACGAGGCGTTCGCGGCGGTCGGCGAGAACCTGCGCGACCGCGTCGACCTCATCCCCCTGCACCCCGCCTACCGGGCGCTGTTCGCCGACGGCAGCGGCCTCGACGTGCACACCGACCCGCGGGCGATGGAAGCGGAGGTCGAACGCTTCGCGGGGGTCGCGGAAGCCGCGGGCTACCGACGGCTGCGCGTCTGGCTGGAGCGGTTGTACCGGGCTCAGATGCGGCGCTTCATCGACGCCAACTTCGACTCCCCCTTCCAACTGCTGACCCCGGACCTGGCCCGGCTCGCCGCCCTCGGCGGATTCGGCCGGCTGGACGCGAGGATCGGCCGTCACCTGCGCGACGAACGGCTGCGCCGCGTCTTCTCCTTCCAGGCGCTGTACGCCGGAGTCACCCCGGCGCGGGCCCTGGCCGCGTACGCCGTGATCGCCTACATGGACACCGTCGCCGGCGTGTACTTCCCCCGCGGGGGGATGCACGCCCTGCCGCAGGCCATGGCGGACGCCGCCACGAAGGCGGGCGCCGATCTGCGGTTCGGCCAGGACGTCACCCGGCTGGAACGCTCGGCCGACCGGGTCACCGCCGTCGTCACCGGCCAGGACCGCATCGCCTGCGACGCCGTGGTCCTGACCCCGGACCTGCCGGTCTCCTACGGGCTCCTCGGCCGCACACCGCGCCGCCCCCTGGCGATCCGGCACGCGCCGTCGGCCGTCGTCCTGCACGCCGGAACCGACCGCACCTGGCCCGGACTCGCGCACCACACCCTGTCGTTCGGGGCGCGGTGGCACCGCACCTTCGACGAACTCACCCGCGAGGGACGCTTGATGAGCGACCCGTCGCTGCTCATCACCCGGCCCACCGCCACCGACCCGGCGCTCGCGCCGCCCGGCCGCCACCTCCACTACATCCTGGCCCCCTGCCCGAACACCGACATCGGGCCGGGCGCCGCCGCCTGGAGCGACCTCGCACCGCGCTACCGCGACAGCGTCCTGCGGGAACTCGAACGACGCGGACTCGACGGCATCGCCGACGCCGTGGAGGAGGAGGTCCTCGTCACCCCCGCCGACTGGACGGCCCAGGGGCACGCGGCCGGCACCCCCTTCTCGGCCGCCCACACCTTCGCGCAGACCGGCCCGTTCCGGCCGCGCAACCTCGTCCGCGGCACCGCCAACGCCGTGCTCGCGGGCTGCGGCACCACACCCGGGGTGGGCGTCCCCACCGTGCTGCTGTCCGGCAAGCTCGCCGCGGCGCGGATCACCGGCCGGCACGCGCCCCCCGGACCCCGGCGCGAGCGCACCCCGTCGACGGTGGCCGCCACGCCGCCCGTGTCCCCCGTGCCGCCCACATCACCCACGCCGTCCGTGTCGCCCGTGCAGGAAGGAACGCGCCCGTGACCGCCCGGGAACTCGACGCCGCGCGCATCACCGAACCGGCGCTGCGCGCGGCCTACGCACAATGCCGTCGGCTCAACGCCCGGCACGGCAGGACGTACTTCCTCGCCACCCGGCTGCTGCCCGTGGAGCGCCGTCCCGCCGTCCACGCCCTCTACGGATTCGCCCGCTGGGCCGACGACATCGTCGACTCCCTGGACGCGGACGTCCCCGTCCATCGCCGCGCGGCCGACCTCGCCGGCCTCCAGGAGCGCCTGCGCCGCGGCCTCCGGGACGGCCGCAGCACCGAGCCGGTGGTCCTCGCGCTCGCCGACACCGCCCGGCGCTATGCCATCGACCACCGGCACTTCGACGACTTCATGGCGTCCATGCGCAGCGACCTTGAGGTCACCGACTACCCGACCTACGCCGACCTGCGCGCCTACATGCACGGCTCGGCCGCGGTGATCGGACTGCAGATGCTGCCGATCCTGGGCACCGTGGTCCCCCGCGAGGAAGCGGCCCCGCACGCCGCGGCCCTGGGGGTCGCCTTCCAGCTGAGCAACTTCCTGCGCGACGCCGGGGAGGACCTCGACCGCGGACGCGTCTACCTGCCCGCCGACCTGCTGTCCGCGCACGGCGTGGACCGCGAGCTGCTGCACTGGAGCCGGAGCACCTGCCGCCGCGACCCACGGATCCGCGCGGCACTCGAAGCCTTCGCGCACCTGACCCGGGGCGTCTACCGCGAGGCCGCGCCGGGAATCGCCATGCTCGACCCGGTGTCCCGTCCCTGCATCCGCACCGCCTTCGTGCTGTACGGCGGCATCCTGGACGCGGTCGCCGCCGACGGATACACGGTGCTGCACCGCCGTGCCGTGGTCCCGCGGCGACGGCGCGCCGCGGTGGCCGCCGACGGACTGGTGCGCCTGCTGGCCGCCCGCGCCGCAGCCCGCGCCGGCCGCCGGCCGGTGCCGCTCTCCCCCACGCCCGCGCCCGCCGGACGACGGCCCACGGCGTCCGCGACCGCCGCCGCGGCGCCCCTGCACGAGGAGGTCGTGTGAGCCCTGACCGTCCCCCGCGCCGCGGACGCTTTCCGCTGTCGCTGCGCAGGCACCCGATCGCCTGGGAGCGACAGCGTCCGACCTGGCGCGAGGCCCGCCCGGCGGTGATCGCCCGGGCGCTCAAAGACGCGCAGGGCCGCCCCTCGGGCAACTGGTACGTCGTGGGCGCGAGCCGGGACGTCCGCGACGACCGGCCCCTGGCCCGCACGATCGCCGGGCAGGAGATCGTCGTGTGGCGCGACGCTTCGGGCCGGCTGGTCGCCGGGCCGGGAATCTGCCCACACCTGGGGGCGCCGCTGCGCGACAGCCCCGTGCGGTGCGGCACCCTGGTCTGCCACTGGCACGGACTCGCCCTGCGCGGCGGTCCGTTCGCGGGCTGGGACCCCCTGCCGGCACACGACGACGGCGTCCTGGTGTGGGTGCGCCTGGACGAGGTGGGCGGCGAGCCTCCTCTCGAAGCGCCGGTGGTGCCGGCCAGGCCCGCCCTGGCGGGCGCGGTGTCGGCCGTCTATGTGGGCATCGGCACGTGTGAGCCGGAGGACGTGATGGCCAACCGGCTCGATCCGTGGCACGGCGCCTGGTTCCACCCCTACTCCTTCGTCGACCTGACCGTCGTCGAGGCCCCCGGAGCGACCGCGCGGGGCACGGCGGCGGCGCCCGGGACGGCGGCGGCGCACGACGGGGAGCGGGAGGACGGTTTCACCGTCGACGTCTCCTTCAAGCTCGCCGGCCGGCTGGTGGTGCCCGTCCGCGCGGTGTTCACCGCGCCCGAGCCGCGCACGGTCGTCATGCGCATCACCGAGGGCGAGGGCCGGGGATCGGTGGTGGAGACCCACGCGACGCCGCTCGGACGCGACGACCGGGGCAGGCCGCGCACGGCGGTGGTGGAGGCGGTCGTGGCGGCGTCGGAGCGCCCCGGTTTCGGTGTGGCGCGCACGTTGTCGCCGCTGCTGCGTCCGCTGGTGCGGGCCGCCGCCGGACGTCTGTGGCGTGACGACCTCGCCTACGCGCAACGGCGCTGGCACCTGCGCTCGACGGGACGCTTCCCCGGCTGAGCCGATCCCGGCCCTGTCGTCGTTCGCGTCGTTCTCAGCACGCCATCCGGCAACTTCTCCCGTCCGCCGATCCCGTGCAGCGTCCGGGGGGCTTCCTCACGACTTCACCGCCTCGGCGTGCTCCGTCCGCCGCGGCCGGATGTCCGCGGGCGCGGCCGTCCGCACGCCCGCCGTCATGCGGCCGACCACTGATGCGGGCTGCCTCCCCGCCACTCGACCCAGCGCGCGTCGTCGAGCACGCCGTCCGGGTCGGCGACGCCGGCCGCTTCGAGGAACACCGTCAAATCGTGGTCGGAGTAGGCAGTGCCGAGAATCTCGTCCCGCCCGCCGGTGTGCACGGTCACCCGCCGGCCGCCCGACGGGGACGGTCGGTGGACGACGATCGGAGCACCGGCCATACCTCCAGCGTGCCTCCCGGCCGGCGCCGGAGCCAGTCCGCGGCGGCCCGAGTCCGACGCGACGGTGTGACGAGGGCGGCCGGACACCCCGCGGGCGGTCCGTTCAACCGTTCGGTTGACATCGGGTTCCGCCTTTCGCCGCCCCGGTCGATGCGGACGGAGGACGCGAGGCGGCACCGGGCCCGCCCACACTGGCAGGGCCCAGGCGCCGGGCCCCCTACGCCACCCCCCTCAGAGAGGTCCGTGCAGCGTGCCCAGTTTTCTCAGCAGACGACATGTCCTCGCCACCGGCGCCGGCGCCGCTCTCGGTCTCGGCGCGACCGGTGCGACCGGTGCGAACGCGGCCCCGGCGGCCGCCGCCCCCACCGCCTCCCGACACCCGGCCGGCGCCGGGGCCGAGGAGAGAAGGACGCTGGACGAGCTCTACCGGGACGCCGTCGCGGAAGGCGGCAGGCTCGTGGTCTACGCCGGCGGCGACACCCCCACCCAGCAGGACTTGACGAAGGCCGCTTTCCGCAACCGCTTCCCGGACATCGACCTGACGCTCGTCGTCGACTACAGCAAGTACCACGACGTCCGCCTCGACAACCAGTTCGCGACCGGCAGCGTCGTGCCGGACGTCATGCAGCTCCAGACCCTCCAGGACTTCACACGCTGGAAGGACCAGGGCCGTCTGCTGCACTACCGGCCCGCCGGGTTCTCCCGGTTGTACGACGCCTTCAAGGACCCCGAGGGCGCGTGGGTGGCCGTCGGCGCGCTCGCCTTCAGCTTCATGTACGCCCCGGCGGCCGTCGGCTCCCGACCGCCCCTCACCCCGCTCGACCTCGTCGACCCCCGGTGGAAGGGGCAGATCGCCTCCTCGTACCCGCACGACGACGACGCGGTGCTGTACCTGTACTCCCTGTACGTGCGGAAGTACGGCTGGCAGTGGGCGGCGAAGCTGGCCGCCCAGGACGTGCGCTTCGCCCGGGGCAGCCACACGCCCAGGCAGGCCGTAACCGCCGGCGAGAAGGCGATCGGCATCGGCGGCGGTGGATCGCTGACCGCTCCGCCGTCCTCGCCGGTCCGCTTCGTCGCCGCCGACGGCCACCCGTTCATGGCCTGGGGGCAGCGCGCGGCGATCCTCAAGCAGGCCGCCCACCCCACGGCCGCCAAACTCTTCCTCAACTGGCAGCTGTCGCCGGAGAGGCAGAACGGTTCCTCCAACGGCTGGTCCGTGCGCACCGACGTCACCCCGCCCGGCGGCCTCAAGCCGATCTGGGAGTACCCGAACGGCAACCTGGACGGCTTCCCCCGCTTCATGGCGGACCGGGCCCAGGTCGAGCGCTGGAAGCAGACCTTCGCCCTGTACTTCGGCGAGGTCCAGGGCGAGCCGACGCCCGGCCGGCTGGGGCTGCACCCGGGGGCATAGCCACGCGGCGGGGGCCGCCGGTGCGCCGGAGAGACGACCGGCGGCCGGCGGTCCTGGCGGCACGCGGGCGGTGCAGGCGGTGGATAGACTCGGGCGGCCTGTCCGAGTGGATCATCCGTCCAGGGGAGTTCGCCGTGACCGACCACGCCTCCGTCCGCACCCCGTCGTCGGCCCGCCGCGCCCTGCCGACGCTCGACCGCGTCCCGCATCTCGTCTTCTTCTGCGTCGTCGGCGCCGCGTCGGTCCGGCTCGTCCGTGAACCGAACCCGCTGTGCACGGAGATCGTGGCCGTCAGCGGACTGCTCGCCGTGGGCTACGCGGCGGGCTTATGGCTGTGGAGCAGATTCGACGGACTCACCCGCAGTCTGTGGGTGACCGCCCTGCTGCTGCTCTGGACCACGCTCATGGTCCTCAACCCGCCGCCCCTGGCCGCCGCCTACGCCTGGTGCGGTGTGCCGCTGGCCTGTCTGGTCCTGCGCGCCCTCGGCCGACACGGCGCGACGATCGCGCTGGCCGGCATCACCGCGGTGCTGCTCGGCGGGCTGACCCACCAGGCGGGGGGATTCGACGCCGAGAAGGTCCTGATCCCCGTGGCGGCCGTCTGGGGCACCGTGACGTTGTACCGCACGCTGCAGCGGGACGCGACGGAACGTCAGCGGCTGCTGGCGGAGCTGCGCGGGACGCGGCGCGTGCTGGCGGACGAACAGCGCAGGGCGGGGGCACTCGCGGAGCGGGAGCGGATCGCCAGGGATCTGCACGACACCCTCGCGCAGGAGCTCGCCGGCCATCTGATGCTGCTGCACGCCGCGGAACGGGATCTGGTGGAGCGGCCGGACGCCGCGCGCGACCGGGTCCGCGCGGCCGTCGACGGGCTGGACGCGGGCCTCGCGGAGACCCGGCGCATCATTCACGACCTCACCCCGTCCGCCGTGGTCGAGTCCGGCCTCGAGGACTCCCTGAGGCTGCTGTGCGGCCGCGCGCAGCGGGAGGGGGCGGCCGGGTGCGTGACGTTCCGTTCGGTGGGAGCCCACCCGGCGGAGGTGAGCGTGGAAGCCGCGGCCACGCTGTTCCGGGTCGCGCAGAGCTCGCTGGCCAACGTCAGGGAGCACGCGCGCGCCGGGAACGTGCTGGTGACGCTTCGTCAGCGGCAGGGCGCGCTCGAGCTGGAGCTGCTGGACGACGGCATCGGTTTCGTCCCCGACGCCGCCGGCGCGGCCACTGCGCGGGGCCGCGGTCTCGGGCTGCCGGCGGCACGGGCACGGCTGCGTGAGCTGGACGGTGACCTGCACGTCGACAGCGAGCCCGGCCGGGGCACGCGGATACGGGCCGTGGTCGCGGCCCGCCGCGCCTCGGGCCGTGCGCTGCCCGCGGCAACGGCCGTGAACCGGTGACGGCGGGCGGGGTGCGGCTGCTGATCGCCGACGACCATGTGGTGGTTCGCGCGGGCCTGCGGGCGCTGCTGGAGGGCGAGCCCGGCATCGAGGTGGCCGGGGAGGCCGGCAGCGGCGAGGAGGCCGTGCGTCTGGCCCGGGAGCTCGCGCCCGACGTCGTCCTGATGGATCTGCGGTTCGCCGGCGGGGGCATGGACGGCGTCGAGGCGGTCCGGCGGTTGACAGCCGAGGCGCCGGAGCTGCCGGTGGTCATGCTGACCAGTTACGCGGGGCGGGCGGACGTCGTGCGCGCGCTGGAGGCCGGCGCGCGCGGGTACGTGCTGAAGGCCGGCCCGCCCGAGGAGCTGTTCCGTGCCGTGCGTGGCGTGGCCGCCGGCGGCATGGGTCTGACGCCGGAGATCGTCGAGGGTCTCGTCGGCCAGGTGATCGGCGTCCGGACGGAATTGACGCAACGTGAGCTGGACGTCGTCCGGCTGATGGCCGAGGGGCACGGCAACCGTTCCATCGCCAAGACCCTCTTCCTGAGCGAAGCGACGATCAAGACGCATCTGGTGCGCGCCTACCGCAAACTCGGGGTCGACAACCGGGCGGCCGCCGTCTCGGAAGCGGCTCGCAGGGGCCTTATCGACCTCTCGCCCTGAGCCCCCTGCCGACGGGCGGCTCCCGGATCGCGACATGATCGGTACGGTGGAGCAGGGCGACGAGAGGGGCTGCGGGACCGTGAGCGAGCATCAGGCGATCACGACGGCGAAGGAAGCCGCCGACCACGAGTTGATCCTGGCGTTCGGGCGCTTGCAGGGCGCGGCCAACCGGCTCGAGTACATCCTCGGACGGGCCCTCGAGGTGGAGTGCGGGATCAGCCACCTGATGTTCGAGGTGCTGCTCATCCTGGGGCGGGCGGGCACCCCGGGTCTGTCGATGAGGGCCGTCGCCCAGGAACAGGTGCTGACCACGGGGGGCGCCACCCGGCTGGTGGACCGCATGGAGGCGGCGGGTCTGGTAGCGCGGGTGGAATCCCCCGCGGACCGTCGGGGAAAGCTCGTCAGCCTCACCGCACTGGGCGAGGAGACGGCCGTCCGGGCCGCCCGGGTGCACGCCGAGAACATCCGGCGCCACTTCGTGGAGCCGCTTCCCGCGGACCACCGCGCGCAGTTCGCGGAGGACCTGCGCATCCTCAGCCATGCGGCTCGGGACACGCTGCCCCGGCTGCCCTGACCTGGGCCGGGCGAACCGCCCGACAGTCCCGGCAGGCACCGTGCCGGGTGCCCGCCCGACCTCCTCGGCACCCGACGAGGGATGCTCCGCCGGGCCGGTCGCCGGGGTCCCGCGACCGGCCGGCTCCTGTCCGAGGGGCGTCGACCGCCTTTCCCGGCGTGCCGTCCGTACCGACGAATCCGGTCCAGAGGCTTGACGTCACCGGTATGACTGCGCTGACATGGCTGCGCAGTCATACGGAGCGTCATCATCGACGACACCGGCTGCACCGGGTTCGGACGGCGATCGCCTGGAGACTTCATGACGCGAGCGGCAGGCAGGGACACGCGCCACGGCACACCGTGCGGTGACGGCACCGCCCCGGCGAGCCCTCGTCCCCTTCCGGCGACGTCCCCGGCGGCGGTTATGCGGTAGCCCGACACACGGCTGACCCGGGGCGCACAAACCCCGAGCACAGTCCGTTTTCCCCCAGACCACAGCCCGCTTCCCACCGATCCCGTCACCCCGGGCGAGCCGCCGTACCGGCTGCTCGACCCCTCGTTCCTCCCCGGCCGGGCACACCCTGCCCGCACCACCGGGGATTCCGAACCCGAACCCGGGCACCGGGCCGTCCGCGCCTCCGTCGCCGAACGGCCCCTCGACTCCCCACCCGCATCAGGGAATCCGGCCGTCCCCCCGGCCGTCCCCAAGGAGGAACCGTGCAGAGAAGAATGCTGGGCAGAGCGCTCGCAACGTTCGCCGCGGCCTCGGCGTTGCTGGCTGTACCGGCCGGAGCGCAGGCGTACAACCCGACGGGCGGAACCCTGTATCAGCTCGGCAGCGAGCCGTGTCTGAAGGGACGCGGCAACTGCGCGGTCTACCCCAAGTCGGCGCAGCTGCCGAGCGGACGGCTGGTGGCCGCGTTCGAGAAGTCCACGGTCGTGACGGCGTCGGGCAGCGCCGACGGACAGACCCTCCCCGTCTACAGGAGCGACGACAAGGGCACGTCCTGGCAGCCGCTGTCCGAGGTCAAGGCGCCCGCGTACATCTCCTCCGACCCGCAGTACGCGAAGTACACGAGCAACTGGACCAACCCCTACCTCTACGTCCTCCCCCAGGACGTCGGAGACCTGAAGCAGGGCACGCTGCTCCTCGCGACGGTGGTGTCGGGCGACGACTACTACTACAAGGAGCACAAGGCCGCCGACCCCAACTGGATCCCGTCCAACGACGGGGACCGCAAGGACCTGGCGATCGCCCTGTACTCCAGCAGCGACGAGGGTGCGACGTGGAAGATCCTCAACGTCGTCGCGACGGGCGGCTGGCAGGGCGGCAGCGCCGGCGCGGTCGGCCAGAACATCGCGAACGCCAACACGAACAGGCAGGTGGATCCCCTCTGGGAGCCGTACCTGATGGTCTACAAGGGCCAACTCGTCTGCTACTACTCCGACGAGAACGACTACACCGGCTTCAACGCGACCACCGGCGTCCCGACCCTCGACCCCGCCAACGGCACCGCCACGGATTCCCTCGGCCAGATCCTCGTGCACAGGACCTGGGACGGCCGCAGCGCCAACTGGAGCTCTCCCGTCGTCGACATCGCCGGGCTGACCCGGGACATGGGCGGCGGCAAGTCGGAGATCGGGGGCGGCCGGCCGGGCATGACGAACCTCGTCCGCACCACGGACGGCAAGTGGATGATCACCTACGAGTACTGGGGCGGCGGAGCCAACACCCGCTACCAGATCGCAGGCGACCCGCTGAAGTTCTCCACCGGATCGGCCGCCGGCACGGGGGTCGACTCACTGCCGGTCGACGCCGGCTCCCATCCCCTCGCGATGGGCGGCAGTCCGGTCCTCATCAGGCTCCCCGGCGGCCGCCTGGTCTACAACGCCGCCGGCAGCGGCAACGTCTGGGTCAACGAGAGCGGACGCAGCGACGGCACGTGGAAGGAGTACCAGACGACCTCGCCGGGCGCCTACAGCCGCGACCTGCAGTACGTCGACGGCACCGGGCGCGTGGTGATCCTCAACAACCAGGGCACCTCGACGCTCAAGTTCGCCGAAGTCGACCTCGGCCACACCGACGGCGCCTACTACCAGTTGGTGAACCGCAAGACCGACCAGGTCATCGGGACCGGCAACAAGACCAACGACGCCAACCTCGGCAACGGAGACGTTCCCGACGTCCGTCTGGAGTCCCCCGGTTCCGCGGCGAACGCGGACACCCAGTTCTGGCACCTGACGACCGAGCCCGGCGGCGGCGTGACCCTGCTGAACAAGGCGGGCGGGCGGGCCGCGGCCATCTGGACGGGCAACGCGACGGTCGGCCAGAAGATCGGCCAGTGGGTCGACAACAGCGGTACCGGCACCTGGAACCTGGTCAGGACCAGCGACGGCTTCTACCGGCTGCAGTCGGTCAAGAACCCGAGCCTGTACCTGACCGGTGCGGCCGCCGGGGGGCAACTGACCCTGCAGAACTCGGCCACCGACGGCTCGCAGGACTGGGAGCTCGTCCAGTAGGCCCCCGCCTCAACCCGCTGACCGCGGGCCGTCAACGCCTCCGGCAGCAGGTCCACCGCCTCCTCGAAGCCGCAGGCCGCCGACGTCAACACCGCCGTCGCGGGGGGGGGCATGGACGAGCGGCGCGCCACCCAAGGTGCTGCTCACCTTCTGAGCCCCGCGCGGACGCTCACCGACGGCGGGAGCGAGACCGCGTCCGGTCGTACGGACCACGACGAACGGGGCCGGACGACCGGGCGGCCCGCCGTCACGGACGCGGGTCCACCGTGATGTGCGGCGACAGCGCGCGGAGGAAGTCCGGCGCGTCGAAGACCTTACCCGCGGAGGCGACGCCGACCGCCTCGATGCGCCCCGTGAGAACGCGGCCGACCGCCTCGACCACCAGGGGCGCGGTGACGGCGTAGATGTCCCGGCCGCGGGCCACGGCCCGCCGTTCGGCGTCGCCGGAGCGCACCACGACGTCGACGACAAAAGTCTGGTCGGAGCGCCCGCGCTCGTCGGCCGCGGCCGGCACCGGGGTCTCCGGTGCCGCGATGTCCCGGGCCGCCTCGACCGTCATGTAGGTCCGCACGTCGGGGACGGACAGGTGGCTCGGCACGGTCACGACGTCGGCCATCGTGAACTCCCCGACGACGGACCGCAGCCCCAGCGGCTCGGGGAAGGGCCATTCCAGGATCGGCGAGGCGTCGTCGCGGTATTCCAGCTGTCCGCCGGCGTAGCGGACGCGTCGGCCGTCGCGCCGCCGGCGGGAGACCGCGCCCGCCGTGCGCGTTCCGGCGGTGGGATGCCAGCTGCTCAGCCCGTACGCGATGTGCACCTCGTCAGCGGTCGCCCAGTCCTGCGCGGCCGCGGTGACCAGCAGGTCGCCGAGGCCGCCGAAGAACGCCATCGCCGGCACGACCAGCACACCCGCCTCCCGTGCCCGGTCGGCGAAGCGCGCGAAGGTGTCGGCGTTGGCCTCGATCTCGGCCGCCACGTCGAGGTACGGGATACGGGCCCGCAGCGCCGCCTCGATCACGGGGGCGGCCGTCGTGGCGAAGGGCCCGGCGCAGTTGATCACTGCCGCGGCGCCGGCCAGTGCCCGGTCGAGGGAGGCCGGGTCGTCGACGGACGCCGGACGGGCCTCCCAGCCCGTCTCGTGCTCCAGCGCCTTCAGCTGATCGGCGTCGCGGCCGGAGAGGACCGGGAGGAACCCGCGCTCGCCGAGCTCCGTCACCACGAACCGCCCGGTGTGCCCGTAAGCGCCGAAGACCGCCACACGCTGTCCCGTTCCCATGTTCTCTCCTGCGACTCGATCGTTTTACTGCGCGCTCTTCGTCCGCCGCGCTCCGTCATGGACATCCTGGCGAAGATCCGCTCCCGGCCGCGACCGTCCGGAACGCCATTCCTCGTACACTTCCGGACATGACCACCGTCGCGCTGGCCGTCACCGACGGCATGCTGCACTTCGAACTGGCCCTGGCGTGCGAGGTGTTCGGCTCCGACCTGACCGGCGTGGCGGACCCCTGGTACCACTTCTCGCTCTGCGGGCCGGCCGCGGTGCGGGTGGGCCACTTCCGGCTGGAGCCCGATCACGGACTCGACCGGCTCGAGCACGCCGACACCGTGATCGTGCCGGGCTGGGCCGACATCGACCGCGATCCGCCGGCCGAGCTGGTCGAGGCGGTGCGCGCGGCCCACGAGGCGGGCGCCCGCGTGGCCTCGCTCTGCACGGGCGCCTTCGTGCTGGCCGCCGCCGGTCTGCTGGACGGCCGGCGGGCGACCACGCACTGGGCGCACGCCGAGGAGCTGGCTGCGCGTCACCCGCGGGTGACGGTCGACCCGGACGTTCTCTACGTGGACGACGGCAGCGTGCTCACCTCCGCCGGCAAGGCCGCCGCCATGGATCTGTGCCTGCATCTCGTACGCCTCGACCACGGCTCGTCGGTCGCCAACACGCTCGCCCGCCGCCTGGTCGTGCCGCCGCACCGGGACGGCGGCCAGGCCCAGTTCGTCAGAACGCCGATTCCCGCCCCGGGCAACCACCCGCTCGCCGAGCTGTTCCCCTGGGCGCTGCGTCGGCTGGACCGTCCGCTCACCGTGGAGGACCTGGCCCGCCGGGCGCGGATGAGTTCGCGCCATCTCGGCCGCCACTTCAGGTCGGTCACCGGCACCACTCCGCTGCAGTGGCTGCTCACCCAGCGGATCCGCCGTGCGCAGGAGTTGCTGGAGACCACCGACGACACCGTCGACACCATCGCGACGGCCACCGGCATGGGCACCGCCACGACACTGCGGCGGCACTTCAACCGGACGGTCGGGGTGCCGCCGGACGCCTACCGCCGCACCTTCCGCTCCCGCGGTCTTCCCCCGGCGCACAGGTGACACAGGTGACACACGAGCGGGACCGGATGAAACAGGGCGTTGACAGCGCCGCATATGCGCCTCAGGATGTCAGCCACTCACTCCGCCGCTGGTCAGGAAGACGCTTCCCCGCCGATTGAAACGTTTTAAGGAACCACCGTGCCGCCTGTCGCCCCACCCTCCCGCGCCGCCCGAAGACACCGTGGATCCCGCATGGCCGGAACCCCGCGTTCTCTTCTGACGGTCCTGCTGGTCGTCTGCTTCGCCGTCTTCGGCGGCGTGACCGGACAGTTGCCCCTGGCGAGCGCCGCCCAGGGCGCCCCCGCGGCGCTGACGGTGAACAGCCTGACCACGCCCGTCGACGTGGCCCCCGACTCCACCCCGCTGCTCGGCTGGCAGGTCGGCGGCGATCGGCAGACCGCCTACGAGATCCAGGTCGCCACGACCTCCTCCGCCCTGACCGGCAGCCCCGACGTGTGGGACTCGAGACAGGTCACCTCCACGGCCGACAGCAACGTCTCCTACGGCGGCCCGGCCCTGACGGCCTCCTCCGGCTACTACTGGCGGGTCCGCACCTGGGACTCCTCGGGCGCGGCGTCCCCGTGGTCCGCGGCGGCGACCTTCGGCACCGGGCCGGACAGCACCTGGCCGGGCGCCACCCCGATCTGGAGCGGCGCCCCCACGGCGTGGACGGACTACACGTTCCAGGGCAGCTTCGTCATCAACGCCAAGTACGCCGGTGTCACCTTCCGCGCCCAGGACGCCAGCAACTACTACCTGTGGCAGTTCAAGGGCAACGGCGAGAACACCATCGCCCCCCAGATCCAGAAGAACGGCGCCTTCACCGCACTCAAGACCGCCGCGGCCCTCCCCTTCGCCCTCACCACCGGCTCCACCTACGACTTCCGCATCGTCGCCTCCGGCTCCACCTTCACCACCTCCCTCAAGGCCCACGCCGACACCACCTGGACCCAGGTCGACACCACCACCGACACCACCTTCAGCGCCGGCGGCATCGGCTTCCGCACCGGTCTGACCGAACAGGCCACGTTCGACGACCTCACCGTCACCGGCAGCGGCGGCCAGTCGCTCTACAGCAACGACTTCGGCGACACCGACAACGCCGACTTCACCTGCGGCACCGTCACGGGCGGCGCCCTGTTCGTCGACAAGGCGAAGAACTGCGGCACCGGCTTCCCGACCGCGTGGACGGACTACACGTTCCAGGGCAGCTTCGTCATCAACGCCAAGTACGCCGGTGTCACCTTCCGCGCCCAGGACACCAGCAACTACTACCTGTGGCAGTTCAAGGGCAACGGCGAGAACACCATCGCCCCCCAGATCCAGAAGAACGGCGCCTTCACCGCACTCAAGACCGCCGCGGCCCTCCCCTTCGCCCTCACCACCGGCTCCACCTACGACTTCCGCATCGTCGCCTCCGGCTCCACCTTCACCACCTCCCTCAAGGCCCACGCCGACACCACCTGGACCCAGGTCGACACCACCACCGACACCACCTTCAGCGCCGGCGGCATCGGCTTCCGCACCGGCAGCACGGAGCAGGCCACGTTCGACGACCTCACCGTCACCGGAGACAACAACCGGTCGCTGTACGGCAACGACTTCAGCGACGCCGCCAACGCCGACTTCACCTGCGGCACCGTCACGGGGGGCGCCCTGTCCCTCGGTACGGGCAAGAACTGCGGCACCGGGCTGCTGACGGTTCCCAGCTGGTCCTTCCTGCGCGGCAGCACCAGGCTCGCCGCCGGCAAGAGCATCGCCTGGGCCCACCTGTACGCCACCGGCGCGTCGACCACTCCGGCACGCCAGTTCGTCTACAAGCTGTGGGTCAACGGCAGTTTCGTCGGCGTGGGCCCGACCCGCCCGGTCGGCTCAGAAGCCCGCTACGACGGATACGACGTCACCTCGCTGCTGACCGCCGGCACCGTCAACACCGTCGGCGCCCTCGCCTACACCACCAGCGATCAGCGCTTCCTCGCCCAACTGGTGGTCCGCTACAGCGACGGCACCACCAAGACCCTGAGCACCGGCGCCGGCTGGAAGTCCCTGGACGGCACCCACATCCTGCCCAACGCCGGTTCCATCGGCACCAGTTACTACACCGCCCCCAAGGAGAACATCGACGCCCGCCGCTACCCCTTCGGCTTCGCCACGTCCGCCTTCGACGCCTCCGCGTGGCCCGCGGCCGTCACCAAGAGCGCCTTCACCAACCTCCAGCCTGCGCCCACCGCGAAGGTGCGGCAGGCCTTCAAGGCTCCTGTTTCCATCACCGAGTACTCCTCCGGCAACTACTTCCTCGACTACGGCCGCACCTGGATCGGCGGTCTGTCCCTGAGCTTGACGGGCACCACCGGGCAGGTGGTCGACATCCGCTACGGCGAGGTCACCTCCGGCACGAACACGGTCAAGTACCAGACCTCGGCCGGCAACACCTACCAGGACAAGTGGGTCCTGAAGTCCGGCAGTCAGCAACTGGAGACCTGGGGCCTGCGGGTCTTCCGGTACGTCCAGGTGATCGGCGCCCCGACAGGGCTGACCGGGTCCGACTTCAAGGCCGAGGCGTACCTCTACCCGTTCGACGGGTCGGCGGGCGCCTTCGCCTCCTCCGACACCTCGCTCAACGCGGTCTGGGCGCTGTCCCGCAACACCGTCGAGGCGACCAACCTCAACCTGTACGTCGACTCGTGGGAGCGCGAACGCGACATCTACGAAGCCGACACCTATCTGCAGCTCATGGGCAACCTCTACACGGGCGGTGACACGGCACTGGGCGACTACTCCCTGAACTTCCTCAGGTCCAACCGCACCTGGCCCACCGAATGGCCCATGTACGTGATCCTGGCCATGCACGACAGTTACGAGACGACCGGCAACACCGCGCCGCTGTCCGCCGCGTACACCGCCCTGCAGGGCAAGCTGCCGGACAAGTGGTACGAGTCCGCGACCGGTCTGATCCACAAGACCACCGGCAGCACGGGCGCCAGCAGCTGCACCGACTGCGACATCGTCGACTGGCCCACCTCCGAGCGCGACGGCTACGTCTTCACCTCCTACAACACCGTCGTCAACGCGCTCGCCCACCGCGCCTACGAGAACATGGCCGACATCGCCACCGCACTGGGCAAGAGCGCGGACGCCACCGCCTACAGGGCGAAGGCCGACGCCATCAAGGACGCGGTCAACGCGCGGATGTGGGACTCCGCCAAGGGCGCCTACCGCGACGGCCTGAACAACGACGGCACGGTGATCAACCACTACGCCGTCCAGGCCAGCGCCTTCGCCACCGCCTTCGGTCTCGCCGACTCCTCGCAGGCCGCGCAGGTCGCCTCCTACCTGGGCAGCCGCGGCATGGCGTGCAGCGTGTACTGCGCCCCGTTCGTCATCCAGGCCCTGTACGAGGGCAACCGGCCCGACCTCGCCCACACCCTGCTGACGTCGACCGGGACCCGCAGCTGGATGAACATGATCAACGACGGGGCGGGGGCCACCATGGAGGCCTGGGACCTGTCGCTGAAGTCCAACACCACCTATTCCCACCCGTGGGCGGCCTCTCCGGCCTTCACGATCGCCCGCAGCATGTTCGGCGTCCAGCCCACCGCCCCGGGCTACCGGACCTTCCGGATAAAGCCGCAGCCGACGTCGGTCACCTGGGCGAACGTCACGGTTCCCACCGCGCACGGCACCGTCGGGGCCGCATACGACACCACCGGCGGCGGCCGTGTCGACGTCGGCGTGAAGGTGCCGGCCAACACGACCGCCTCGGTGTACCTGCCGGGCGGCACAGCGGGCACGACCAGCGTCTTCATGGACGGCAGCAGCGTCGCCGCCACGTACGACAACGGCTTCCTGCGCGTGGACGGCGTCCAGCCGGGCTGCCACGTCGTCACCACGGCGTCCGACAGCACCCCGTACAGCGACACCAGGCTGACCGGCATCTGCTGAGACCACCGGCTCCCCGAGACTGAGGCGCCCCGGACCTTCCGGGGCGCCTCAGTGCGCTCCGCGGGAAGACAGCCGACGGCGCCCCGCACGTCATGACGCAGCGTGCCGGCAAGGCGACGGATCCCCCACGGCCTACCACCCCGGACCGGACCACGCCCAAGTGTGCGTAACTGTGAAAAAATCGCATATGAGGCAGAAGGAGGGTCCTCGTGAGCGATCCTGCCGACAAGCTCGGCTACGGGAGCATGGAGATCGACCGCGCGGGTCAGGCCGAGGCCTTCGACGCCATCGGCGACCACTACGACGAGGCCTTCCCCCACAAGGAAGGCCAGGTCGCGTCCGCCGAGTGGCTCATCGCCTCCCTGCCGACCGGGTCCCGTGTCCTGGACCTGGGATGCGGCACCGGGGTCCCGACCGCCCGCCGGCTGGCTCAGGCGGGGCTGCGGGTGGTCGGCGTCGACCTGTCGGACAAGATGGTCGCGCTCGCCCGCAGGAACGTGCCCACCGGAGTGTTCCACCAGGCCGACATCGCGGACCTGCGGCCCGGCGGCCCACGGGACCTGGGCCGCTTCGACGCGGTGACGGCCTTCTTCGCCCTGCTCATGCTGCCGCGCGCGGAGATCCCGCTCGCCCTGCGGACCGTCCACCACCTGTTGTCTCCGCACGGACTGTTCGCGTTGTCGATGGTCGAGGCCGATGTGGACGACTTCCCCATCCCCTTCATCGGCCGGACGATCCGGGTGTCCGGCTACCTCCGGGAGGAACTGCGCGAGGTCGTCGAGGCGACCGGTTTCGAGATCGTCGCGGAGACCTCGTACACGTACGCTCCGGCGACCGTGGACGTCCAGCCCGAGGTGCAGATCTTCCTGCGGTGCGGGCGGCGCGCCTGACGCCCCTGATCCACCCTCGCCCGGCGGGCCCGCACGGCAGGAAGGACGCGCGTGACGAACCACTTCGGAGCCGAAAGAGGCACCGGCGACCAGACGGCCGGCGTGCACGACCCCGCTGCTCGCAGGCGCGGCCGGGAGCGTCCCGCTCCGTCACCGGGGTCCGGCGAACGCGTCCAGTCAGCGCCCGTCCGGCCGGACGAAGGCCCCTGTCACCGGGGCGGCGGCCGAGCGATGCGCGTGTCGGGCGCGGAGGCCGCCGTCGGACGGGCGAAGGGCGCAGGGCGCGACGCCGCCGGGCAGCAGACCGACCGGTTGCGGTACCTGGACGCGGCGACCCGGGAGATCGCCCGCGGCATGAACCTCGACGAGACGTTGCGGGAACTGTGCCGGGCGGCCGTACCGGCCTTCGCCGACCTGGCGTTCGTCCACCTGTACGCACCACTTCCGGTCGGTGACGAGATCACCGCCTCCCCCGGTGTCCTGCGGCTGCGCGCCACGGACCGCGCACCGGTGGTCAGGGCGGCCGCGCACGGGCCCCGGCCGGCGCCGCGGCCCGCCGGCAAGGTCACGGCCGCGCAGGTCGTCCGGGCGGCGGCCGACGGTCTGCTCGCCCGGCTGCTGCGGGCCGGGCGGCCGGTGTTCGGAGACCTGCCGGGCGTTCGTTCCGTGGTCGCCGAGCTGCTGGGGGCGACGGACACTCCCGGCGCGGTGCCGCCCGGGCGGCGGCTGATCCTCGCGCCACTGCACGGCCGCAGCCACGCCATGGGCAGCGTCGTCCTCGTCCGCGGACCCGGCCGGGCGGACTTCACCGGCGACGATCTGCTCGTCGCCTCCCAGCTCGCCACGCACACCGCTCTCGGGATCCACAAGGCGGTGCTCTACGCCCGCGAGGCGTCCGTCGCGGACACGCTCCAGCGCACGATGCTTCCGCCGTCGCTGCCGGAGCCGACCGGAGTCGCGCTGGCCAGCCGCTATCTGCCGTCCTCGCGGACCGCGCAGGTCGGCGGCGACTGGTACGACGCGATCCCGTTGCCCGGAAACCGAGTGGCGCTGGTCATCGGCGACGTGATGGGCCACTCCATGACCTCGGCCGCGATCATGGGGCAGTTGCGCACCATCGTGCAGACGCTGGCCGGGCTCGACCTGCCGCCGGACGAGATCCTGCACCACCTCGACGAACAGGCGGAGCGCCTGGGCAGCGAGCACACGGCGACCTGTCTGTACGCCATGTACGACCCCGTACTGCACCGGCTGCTGGTGTCCAACGCGGGCCATCTGCCACCGGTTCTCCTCCACCCCGACGGCAGTACGGAGATACTGCCGGTTCCGCCCGGCGCCCCGATCGGCGTGGGCGCCGGCGGCTTCGAGTCCACCGAGATGCACGCCCCGGCCGGAGCCACCCTGCTGCTGTACACCGACGGTCTGGTCGAGTCCCGCGACTCGGACGTGCTGACCGGGGTGGACCGGCTGCGCGCCCGACTGCGGTCGGCGGGCACCGGGTCCACGCCCGCGGCACTGGAGGAACTGTGCGATCTGGCGCTCGGAACGCTGGGGTCGGGAGGCCGGGACGACGACATCGCGCTGCTCGCGGCCCGCTTCGAGGGCATCCCGCCGGAAACCGTCGCCTACTGGTACATGGCCCCGCGTCCGCAGACCGCGCGACAGGCCCGTCGGCTGACCCGCCGGACACTGCACGCCTGGGGTCTGGACTCCCTGGTGGAGTCCACCGAGCTCCTGGTCAGCGAGGTGGTGGCGAACGCCGTGCGTTTCGCCTCCCGTCCGATCACCCTGCGACTGCTCCGCACGGACGTACTGCGCTGTGAGGTGGGGGACGACTCGCCCCTGGTCCCCCGGATGCGGCACGCCCGGCTGAGCGACGAGGGCGGGCGGGGCCTCTTCCTGGTGGATCAGCTGGCGCAGCGCTGGGGGGCGACGCGGGTGAGCGTGGGCAAGGTCGTCTGGTTCGAGCAGTCACTGTCCGGCGAGCAGGACCCCGGCTGACGGAAGGGGCCGGCCGCAGCCCGGTCGGGGCGCGCTCGCCCCGACCGGACGGGTCACCGTCGGCCTCGGTGGAGGGGCTGCTGCGGGAACGTGGGGGAGCACGCCCCCGCAGCCGCCCGGCCGGTCGGCCGGGGTGGTCAGAGTGCGGTGAAGGTCCACAGCAGGTTGGTGCTGGTGCCGTAGGTCCACTGCTTGGTGACGGCCCCCGAGGCGACGCTGCCGCCGCCGTCGAGCACCAGCCCCGTGGCGCGGTTGGCGATCGAGTAGCGGTCTCCGCCGCGCGAGGTGATCGTCCACTGCTGGTTGGGGCTGCCGTTCCAGGCGGCCTGTCGGGCCGGCGAGCCGTCGGCGGCGGCGCCCCAGCCGTCGGCGACCATCCCGTTGGTGCGGTTGACCAGCTTGTGGAAACCGCCTCCCACGTCCACCGCCTGCCACTGCAGGTTGGGGCTGCCGTCCCACGACCACTGCTTGAGGTTGGAGCCGGAGGCGACGTTGCCTCCGCTGTCGAGGGCGAGGCCGTCGGTGACGTTGGTGATCCGGAGGTACGTCGCCGGGTTGAACCGGACCTTCAGCGAGGTGATCTGGTCGTTGTTGCCGGTGACGCGCAGGTCGGGGTTGTCGGCGGTGAACGTCCACGAGGTGCCGGTGAAGTTGTCGCCGGAGTAGCCGGTCACCTGGTAGCCCGGGGCGGGCCGGAGGGAGGAGATGGTGCGCAGGCCCAGGCCCGACGCGGTCAGGTCGGCCGCGGTGTGGTCGCCGAGGGTGAGCACGGCGGCGGCGCCGGAGTAGCCGACGTCGGCGAAGGCGAGCACCCCTGCCTGCGGCCGAAGGTCCGGAATCGTGCCGGAGAAGGCGAACTTGAGGACGTACGCGTTCGCGCTGTAGGGCACCGAGGAAGGCAGGGTGATTGTGAGGCCGGACGCGCTCTGCGTCGGCGTGGGCAGGCTGATGTAGGAGCCCGCGGTGGAGTCGAGGAGCTTCACCGAGGTCAGCGTGGACAGGTTGATCCGGTCCGAGCCGAGCGTCTTGATCGTCAGGGAGCTGCCGGGCCAGCCGAGGGCGGTGGCGTACAGGACCGTGCCCGCCTTGTTGCGCGTGAAGCGGATGTCCTGTGCCGTGCCGGCGGTCGGGTTGGTGAAGGATCCGCCGCCCATCTTCGTCGGACCCTCGCCGTACGCGGTCCAGGCGCGGGTGGCGTACACCGACTCGCCGAACCGCTTCAGGTGGTCACCGATGCCGAGCAGGATGTCCTTCTGGGCCTGGGGGATGGTGCCGTCGGCCATCGGCGCGATGTTGAGCAGCACGTTGCCGTTCTTGCTGACCCGGTCGAGGAAGGAGTGCAGCATCTGCCGGGTGCTGTAGTAGCCGATGCCCTGGGTGTAGCACCAGCTGCTGTTGGAGATGCTGTCGTCGGTGAGCCAGTAGGGGGTGGTGAGTTCGGCCGGACCGCCGCGCTCGTAGTCGAAGATCTCACCCTTCCCGTTCATGCCGTCCTTGTACGTGGCGACGACCTCGCGCCCCCAGCTGTCGGCCTGGTTGTAGTAGTAGGACAGGAAGTTCAGGCGCTGGGTCTCGTCGACGGCGTCCAGCTTGAAGTCCTGCCAGAGGATGTCCGGCCGGGCCCGGTCGATGACCTCCTTGAGCTTGTCGTACCAGAGCTGGTCCTCCGCCGCCTTGCCCAGCTGCCCGTAGAGCTTCTTCAGGCTGGGGTCGGTCTGCGCGGGCGCGTACTCGTAGAAGCCGTTGTAGTGGTACGCGTGGTGCATGGCCACCAGCAGCTTGAGGTTCTTGGCCCGGATGGCCGTGGTGAACAGCTGCAGCAGGTCGAGCCGTGGGCCCTTGTCGACCGAGTTCCACTCGTTGACCTGGCTGTCCCACATCGAGAAGCCGTCGTGGTGCTCGGCGACGGGTCCGGCGAATTTCGCACCGGCGTCGACGAACAGCTGCGCCCACTCGTCGGGGTCGAAGCTGCCGCCCGCCGACTTCAGTTTCGGCGCGAACTTCACGGTGTTCCCGGCCAGGTCCTGCGCTCCGTTGATGAAGTTGTGGTAAGGCCACGCCGACGGGTTGCCGTAGGTCGCGATGTGGTGCTGGTTGGCATTGCTGCCGCTCGCGTACATATTGCGCGGGTACCACTCGCTTTCGTACGCGGGCACGCTGAAGACGCCCCAGTGGAAGTAGATCCCGAACTTGGCGTCCTGGAACCACTCCGGGGCCGGCGGGTGCTGGTCGACCGAGTTCCAGTCGGGGGTGTACATGCTGGGGGCGGCCTGTGCGCCGCCCGCGCCGAACACGCCTCCGGCGGACGTCGCCGCGGCCACGAAGGTGGCTCCCGCCAAGAACCGGCGTCTGTTGATCGAACTCGACATGACACATCCCTGGTGCGGAAGGGGTGGGAAGGAGGGGACGCGACGCCCGACTCGGTCCCGCCGTCGGGGCGCCGCTCGTTACGCACGAAGGTCGACCATGCGCCCTTGCCGTGTCAACGGGCGCGCAGGGATGAAACCCAGCTCCTGAGCAGGCATTTTGCCGCCTTGATGTTAATTCGCTCCAGTTTGCCGCCTACCAGACATGGCATGTCTGGTGGGCATCTCGCGATGGAGTCACCTCAGGGAGGGCCACGATTGATGGGATGGATCGACGGCAGATTCAGGTATCCCCAGGCGTAAGACTCCTCAGCGAGCGGGAACTACGCGGCACATTGCCCCCAAGGGCTAGACACGCCACCGATTGCCCACCTTTAAACATCCCATCTCTCCTGGACGGCGCGTCACACGGTCGTCGCCCATGCCAAACGTCTCCCGCTACGGGACCAGCGCGAGGAAGAACCCATGAGACTCAGAACCGCCCTCTGTTCCGCTGCCTCCGTCCTCTCCGCGATGGCGCTGCTCAGCGCCTGTGGCGGATCCGGCACCGCGCCGGCTCCGACGGCAAGCCGCTGGTCGGCGTCGACTACCCGCGGTCCGACACCGACTTCTGGAACTCGTACATCAAGTACACGCCGCAGTACGCCAAGGAGCTCGGCCTCTCACTCAAGACCACCAACTCGCAGAACGACGTCGCCAAGCTGACCGCCAACGCGCAGACGTTCATCAGCCAGGGCGCAATCTCGCCCGCGAGGCGGTCAAGGCACTGTCGGTCGCGCGGGCCCTCAAGATCCGCAGGGGCGACGGCACCTACGTCACCAGCCTGCACCCCAGCCTGATGCTGGAGGGGCTCGGCGGCGCGGTGGAACTCCTGCAGAGGGACGCGGCTGCCCTGCAGGATCTGATGGAGGTGCGGCGGCTCCTCGAGCCCATGGCCACAGCGCTCGCGGCCACCCGGATCACCGATGCCCAACTGACGGAGGTAAAAGGCCACT
Organism: Streptomyces achromogenes; assembly: GCF_030816715.1. Lineage (NCBI taxonomy): Bacteria > Bacillati > Actinomycetota > Actinomycetes > Kitasatosporales > Streptomycetaceae > Streptomyces > Streptomyces achromogenes. The sequence goes on from NZ_JAUSYH010000001.1 coordinate 527,153, forward strand.
TGGATGCGATGCGGGAGGCCCGCGACGATGTCGAGCGACTCTACGCGCACGACGCCGCCTTCCACCGCGCCGTCGTCGCCGCCACCGGCAACGAAACCCTGCTCACCCTGCTGGAGAGCGTCTCCGGCCGCACGCTGCGTGCCCGCATCTGGCGCGGACGGGCGGACGACCAGTCCGCGGGCCGCACCCTGGCCGAGCACGAGGCGATCCAGCGGGCGCTGTCCACCCGCGACGCCACTCTCAGTCAGGCCGCCGCGCTGCTGCATGTGAGCACCACGGAGCGGTGGCTGAATGAGCACCTGCGCGCCAACGGGCCGCTCGACTCGACGGCGCCTCCGCAGCGCCTCCGCAGCGACGCGGCCGACGTCGCCCCCGGTCCGCGCGGCACGGGGCCACGGGGGACGGGGCCGGGATGACGGACCCGGCCGGTGGTCACGGCATCCGCGTCACCGGTGGTGCGGTGACGTCAGGTAGTGCCGGCGGAAGAGCTCCTTCCCGTAGGGCAAACCGCTCCCGGCACCCGTGCGAGAACGGTCGGCTTCCGCGGGCGGGTCGCCGGAGCGGTGACCGGAGCGCCTCGCGTTCGACGTCGGACGCATGGCCGACAGTGATCCGGGGGACTCCGGGACCACGGTGTCCGCCGCCCGCGGTGCCGGGCCCGGCACCGCGGGAACGAGAACGACGAGCACAACGAGCGCAAGGAGCAGTAGTGAACGATCCCGAGCCCCTCGCCCTGCAGCAGGAGATCGCCAGGGAACTCCAGGTCACCGAGAGCTTCGAGGCCGAGGCGGAGATCGAGCGCCGGGTGGCCTTCCTCGCGGAGCGGCTGACCTCCACCGGGCTGTCCTCCCTCGTGCTCGGCATCAGCGGCGGCGTGGACTCCACGACCGCCGGCCGGTTGTGTCAGCTCGCGGTCGAGCGGGCCCGGGACTCCGGGCACGACGCACGGTTCTACGCGATGCGGCTGCCCTACGGGGTCCAGGCCGACGAGCACCACGCCCAGCTCGCCCTCTCCTTCATCCGCCCCGACCGTGTGCTGACGGTGGACGTCAAACCCGCGAGCGACGCCGCCCTCGATGCCCTGCGCGCCACCGACGTCACCTTCCGGGACGCCGGCCACGAGGACTTCGTCCTCGGCAACATCAAGGCGCGCCAGCGCATGATCGCCCAGTACGCGGTCGCCGGCGCGCACCACGGCCTGGTCGTCGGCACCGATCACGCCGCCGAGGCGCTCTCCGGCTTCTTCACCAAGTTCGGCGACGGCGCGGCCGACCTCGTCCCGCTGTCCGGCCTCACCAAACGCCGGGTACGAGCCGTGGCGGACGCGCTGGGAGCGCCCGCCGAACTGGTACGGAAGGTTCCCACGGCCGACCTGGAGACCCTCGACCCGGGCAAGGCCGACGAGGACGCGCTGGGCGTCGCCTATGACGAGATCGACGACTTCCTGGAGGGCGGGACCGTCACGGAACGCGCCTTCCGGACCATCGTCGACCGCTACCACCTCACGGACCACAAACGGCGGCTGCCCATCGCCCCGTAGCCGGCGAGTTGCCCTCGATGACCGGGCGGTGGTACTCGGCGCACAGGGCGGGCAGGCGCCTGTGGCGCGGTGCTCATCCGGCGGCCGCCAGGAGGGCGGTGCGGCTGCCGAGGGCGTGGGAGAACTGGTCGACGACCTGGGCCAGGCTCTCGCCCGTGCCCGGGGCGACGGTCAGCGTCCCGTCGTCGGCCACGGTGATCTCCTGGTCGAGCGTGAACCAGCCCTGGACGATGTGGGCGGCGCCCATGGAGCTGAGCACCGGGCGCAGGGCGTAGTCGATCGCCAGGACGTGGGCCGTGCTCCCGCCCGTCGCCAGGGGCAGGACGGTCTTGTCGGCCAGGGCGTGCTGCGGGAGCAGGTCCAGCAGGGACTTGAGCAGTCCGGAGTACGCGGCCTTGTAGACGGGCGTGCCGATCACGACGCCGTCGGCGCGGTCGAACAGCTCCGCCGCCTCGACGATCGCCGGATGCCGGAAGTCGGCGCCGAGGAGCGCCTCGGCGGGAATGGTGCGGACGTCCAGGGGGATCACGTCATGCCCCTGGGCGGTGAGCCGCCGGTCCAGGTGGCGCAGCAGGCGGGCGGTGCGGGAGGCGGGGGACGGACTTCCGGAGACGGACAGGACGGTGGCCATGGCGGACCCTTCGCGAACATGAGGTGGGTGTGGAGCGTGACGGTGGAGCGAGCCCGGTACGTTCCGCGGGGCCGGGCCGCGGACGGCGCGCGGGCACGGCGGTGCGGCCCTCGGCGCGGCCCCGTGCGACGGCGCTGCGGGAGGCGGAGGGAAGCAGGCGGTGAACAGGGTGAGCGGGGGACGACACCCGGTCAGGGGCCTCGGGTGCGACGGTATGGCGGTGCGGCGGCAGCGCGTGTCAGGTCTCGGGGGCCGATCGGTGCGCGGATGCGGGGCGTTGTGCCGGCGGATGCGTACGACGGGTCCACGTGGGAAGGCACTCGGCTCGCGACGGTGTCACCGAGGGAGGGGAGGGTCGGTCAGACGGCCCGCTGCCGCGTCAGGCGCAACACGCTGCGGACCACACGCGACCGAAGTCGATGTGATCGCGGGTGACCAGGCGCTGCTCGGCGTTCATGCGGCCAATTGAGCAGGACATCGGGCATCTCGTCAACCACTGCCCGGATGCCGGACCTGCCGGACCCGGTCCCCGCCGGAGCAACTTCCCTATATTTCCTATCGGATAACTAGGAAAGCATTGACGGCCCGCCCGCCGGATGCGCAGGATGATGCACATGCCACCCGTGCCCGGCGTGAGCCGCGCACCCTGTGCCGTCCGCTGCCCGCGCATGCCCCGACAGTCCCGCACCACCATGCGGACGCGATGCGCGCACCCCGCCGCACCCGACACCCGTATTCGCACCCGCATCTCGCACCCGATCCCGAGCCCGAGGAGACCGCCGTCATGGGCGTTGCCACCGCGCCGTCCGCACCCGCCGCGCCGCAGCACCGGACCGCGCCCGGCCGTGCGCACTGGCTGCGCGTGGCCCGCGAGACGGCGGACGACCTGGCCACGGACGCGGTGACCAGGGAGCAGGCGGGCAAGGTCCCGTTCGACGAGGTGTCCCGGCTGCGTGAGGCGGGGCTGCTGGCACTCCTGGTCCCGGCCGGGCAGGGAGGCGGCGGCGCGGACTGGAGCACGGCCTACGCGGTGATCCGGGAGATCGCCGCGGCCGACGGCGCGATCGCCCAACTCCTCGGGTGTCACTACTTCCTGGGATGGAGCACCCGGTCGCTCACCGAGCCCGGTCGCGCCGCCCTGATCGAGCGGCAGGCCGTGGCGGAAGGCTGGTGCTGGGGCGGCGGCCTCGCCCGCCGGGAACCGCCGCTGACGCTGACCGGCACAGCCCAGGGGTACGTACTCGACGGCTGTCAGAGCTACGCCTCGGGGGTGCTGGTCGCCGACCGCATCGCCGTGCGTGCCGTGCGGTCGGACACCGGTGAACCGCTCGCCGTCGTCGTCGACCCGGCCGACCGCCGGGTGCGGACCGACGGCGACACCGGAGCCTTCGGCCAGCGACTCGCGGCCGGCGGCGCCGTGGAGTTCGACTCCGTGCCGCTCGCCCCCCAGGACGTGCTCGGCTCCCTGTCCGCCGACGAGGACGTCCTGTCGCCCGCGCTCGCGCTGGCCTCGCCGGTCGGACGTCTCCTCTCGGTCCAGCTCCTGCTCGGCATGACGGAGGGGGTGCTCGCCGAGGCCCGGGAGTACCGCAGGGGGGCGGGCCACGCGCCCTGGCATCCGGCCTGGCCGGCGGGCTCCTCCCAGGACCCGCACACGCTGACCGCGTACGGAGAACTGACGGTCCTCGCACGCTCCGCCTCCGCGCTCGCCGGACAGGCGCTCACGGCGGTGGAGGGAGCCCTGGCGCGCGGCGCGGACCTCTCCTACGACGAGTGCGCGGAAGCGTCCGTCCTGGTGGCCGTGGCCGAGGCCGCCGCCTCCAGGGCCGCACAGGAGTCCACCACCCGCGCCCTCGACGTCATCGGCGCCCGCTCCGCGTCGGCACGGCTGGGCTTCGACCGCTTCTGGCGCAACGCGCGGGCCCACACGCTGCACGAGCCCGTGTCCCACCGTCTGCGCGACGTCGGGGACTACTTCCTCAACGGCGCCCACCCTCCGTTCGTGCTGCCCGCCTGACCTGCGGACCACGGCCGCCCGAACCCCGCCCGGGAGACCCGGTCCCGCTGGGCGAGACACGTCTGTCCAATATACGAACACCCCCTTGGGAGAAGCGCGCACTTCTGCCACGATCCCTACAAGCCAGGTAGGAATACTAGGGATCAGGGGGTGGCCATGGGATCGTTCGACCGCACCGGCCGGGCGCTGCCCCTGCTGACCTCGCGCCGTCACATCGACTTCGGCCGCACCTCCAGCGCCTTCTGTCGGCCCTTGCGACGTCACCGCAGCCGCATGTCCGCGCACCAGCGCTGAACTCCCGTCCGGCCGCCGCACTCGGCGCGCCGGACAACCCCGGCTCGCCGCTCCCCCCACTCCCCCGCGCTCCGTCACCCGGCCCGCCACGGCTCCTGAGCCGTCGGCGGCCGAGGTGCCGTGCGCCGGTGCACGCGGAACGCCGTCGTCCCGACCCGCCCGTAACGCCCCGCGCTCCGTTTCCCGAAAGGACACTGCCGTGTCTGCCGCACGACCGCTCGCCACACTGCGCACCGTCGCCGCCCTCGCCGCCCTGCCTCTCCTGCTCACCGCCTGCGGCTACGGCTCCGAGGCCACCGACGACGGCGGCAAGCAGACCGCGGTGGCGGCGGATGCCAAGAAGCTCTCCGCCGACGAGGTCAGCATCGGCTACTTCCCCAACCTCACGCACGCCACCGCCCTGGTGGGCGTCCAGGAGGGCCTGTTCCAGAAGGAGCTCGGGGGCACCACGATCAAGGCGTCCACCTTCAACGCCGGCCCCTCCGAGATCGAGGCGCTGAACGCGGGCTCCATCGACATCGGCTGGATCGGCCCCTCCCCCTCCATCAACGGCTACACCAAGTCCAAGGGCAAGAACCTGCGCATCATCAGCGGTTCGGCGTCCGGCGGCGTGAAGCTGGTGGTCAACCCCGAGAAGATCAAGACCCTCGACGACGTCAAGGGCAAGAAGATCGCCACCCCGCAGCTCGGCAACACCCAGGACGTCGCGTTCCTCAACTGGATCGCGGAGAAGGGCTGGAAGGTCGACGCACAGAGCGGCAAGGGCGACGTCTCCGTCGTCCGCACCGACAACAAGATCACCCCCGACGCCTACAAGTCCGGTTCCATAGACGGCGCCTGGGTGCCCGAGCCGACCGCGTCCAAGCTGGTCTCCGAGGGCGCCAAGGTGCTGCTGGACGAGTCGACGCTGTGGCCGGACAACAAGTTCGTGATCACGAACATCATCGTGTCGCAGAAGTTCCTCAAGGAGCACCCGGACGTCGTCGAGGCCGTGCTGCGCGGCTCGGTGAAGACCAACGAGTGGATCAACGCCAACCCCGACAAGGCGAAGGCGTCCGCCAACACGGCGCTGGAGAAGCTGTCGGGCAAGGCGCTGCCCGCCGACGTCCTCGACCCGGCCTGGAAGTCCATCACCTTCCTCGACGACCCGCTGGCCGCCACGCTCGACACCGAGGCGCAGCACGCCGTCAAGGCCGGTCTGCTGGAGAAGCCCGACCTGAAGGGCATCTACGACCTCACGCCCCTCGACAAGGTCCTCAAGGCCGCGGGCAAGCCCGGGGTCAGCGACGCCGGTCTCGGCGCCGAGTAACGCACCGCCACCACAACCGAACAGCTCCCAGGAGGTGACGACCATGGCCACCACGATCGCCCAGGCTGCCGAGAACGCCACGGCGGCGACCCACGCCGCCGCCCGCATCGCGCACGTCTCGAAGTCCTTTCCCGCCCCGGGCGCTCCCGGCGGACAGCAGCTCGTGCTGGACGACATCACCCTCGATGTCGCACCCGGCGAGTTCGTCACCCTCCTGGGGGCCTCCGGCTGCGGAAAGTCCACGCTGCTCAACCTGGTCGCGGGACTGGACCGGCCGTCCGCCGGCTCGATCGCCACGGACGGCCGGCCCGCCCTGATGTTCCAGGAACACGCCCTGTTCCCGTGGCTGACCGCGGGCAAGAACATCGAACTCGCCCTGAAACTGCGGGGCATCGCCGCGCCCGAACGCCGCCAGGAGGCGGAACGGCTCCTGGACCTCGTCCGGCTGCGGGGCGCGTACGGCAAGCGCGTGCACGAACTCTCCGGCGGAATGCGCCAGCGCGTGGCCCTGGCCCGTGCGCTGGCCCAGGACAGCCGGCTGCTGCTGATGGACGAGCCGTTCGCGGCCCTCGACGCCATCACCCGTGACGTGCTGCACGACGAACTGACCCGTATCTGGCGCGAGACGGGACTGTCGGTCCTCTTCGTGACGCACAACGTGCGGGAGGCCGTGCGCCTCGCCCAGCGGGTGGTGCTCCTGTCCTCACGGCCGGGACGCATCGCCCGCGAGTGGACGATCGGCATTCCGCAGCCGCGCCGCATCGAGGACAGCGCGGTCGCCGAGCTGTCCGTCGAGATCACCGAAGAACTGCGTAGGGAGATCCGCCGACATGGCCAGCACTGACAGCGGCGTCGCCGTCGACGAGGACGGCCACCCGGAAGCCGCACGGCCCGGGGACCCGCACGACCTGACCGGGCTCGAAGCCGGACTCGACGCGCTGGACACGGTGCAGACCACGCGTACGCCGCTGCGCGAGACCCTGCTGCGCAAGGTGCTGCCGCCCGTCACCGCCGTCGTCCTGGTCCTGGCGGTCTGGCAGCTGCTGGTGTGGTTCGAGGTCGCCCCCGACTACAAACTGCCCTCGCCGGCCGACGTGGGCAGCGAGATCCGCGACGCCTGGTTGCAGGGCACTCTGCTCGACTACATCTGGACCAGCGTCTCGCGCGGGCTGCTCGGGTTCCTGCTGGCGCTCGTCATCGGCACCCCGCTGGGCCTGCTGGTCGCCCGGGTGCGGTTCGTCCGGGCGGCCATCGGCCCCATCCTGTCGGGACTGCAGTCGCTGCCCTCGGTGGCCTGGGTGCCGCCCGCCGTGATCTGGCTCGGGCTGGACGACTCGATGATGTACGCCGTGATCCTGCTGGGCGCGGTGCCGTCCATCGCCAACGGCCTCGTGGCGGGCGTCGACCAGATCCCGCCGCTGTTCCTGCGGGCCGGGCGCACCCTGGGCGCGACCGGGCTGCGCGGGGCCTGGCACATCGTGATGCCGGCGGCGCTCCCCGGCTATCTGGCGGGTCTGAAGCAGGGCTGGGCGTTCGCCTGGCGGTCGCTGATGGCCGCCGAGATCATCGCCTCCTCACCCGACCTGGGTGTCGGTCTCGGTCAGCTGCTGGAGAACGGACGCAGCAACTCGAGCATGCCGCAGGTGTTCCTGGCCATCTTCCTGATCCTGCTCGTCGGCATCGCCATCGACCTGCTGATCTTCAGCCCGCTGGAGCGGCGGGTCCTGCGCAGCCGGGGACTGCTGGTGACCCGCTGACCGCAGGGCGTACGCCTCCGGACCGGGGCCGGACACCGGACCGGGGGCGAGGTCGGGGGCGACGGCGGGGGCCGCGGCCTCAGCTCGGGCCGGCGCAGAGCTTTTCGCGGGGAACGGGGGAACTCCCCAGCTTCTCCTGGACCTGGTCGAGATCCGCGAGGTACCGGTCGGGGTCCTTCGTCGCGGCGGTCGCGTAGTCGAGGACGGCCCGGTAGAACGCGGCCGACACGTCGGGCGTCATCGCGTCGGCGGCGCCGAAGCACAGGGTGTAGCCGGAGTGCGGCCTGAGCATCCCGGCTATCCGCCGCTGCACCGGGGTGGCGTAACGGGTGACGTGACCGTCGGCGGAGAAGGCCGCGCCCGCCTCCTGGTCCACCCACAGTTGCTGGGCCCTCGTCCCGGCGAGGAAGGCGATGAACGCCTCGGCACTCGGGTTGTCGTCGGTGAACATGCCGACGAAGTCCGCCGAGACCTCCAGTCGGCGGGTCGGGGAGGAGGTCACGAAGTCGTGGGCGTGTCCCTGGTCGAAGCCCATGGCGGACAGCGCGCCGTGCGCGAGGGAGCACTTGGGGGGCGCCGTGGTCATTCCCGCGGCCGCCTCGCCGAAGTTGCGGACGGCCGCGCCCCGCACGCCGTCGCCCATGAGGGCGCGCCAGGTGGTCCACGCCTCGTCGAGCTGGGTCGACCGCCACTTCTCACCGCCGGTCAGCCACTTCGTGTAGAACCCGGCGCCGGTCCGGGCGAGGAGGATGTCCGCGATCCAGTCCGCGCCCGGCCAGCCGGAGGTGGGTCCGGACTCCAGTCCCAGGCACCAGATCCCGGGCGTGCCGAGATCGGGCGGCCCGGACCGTCCGGTCGCCGCCCTCGCGAACCAGGCGAGGCTCTTGACGTCCACTTTGACGGGCACCGCGTAGACCTCGCCCCGCACCGTGGCCAGCCCGCGGAAGGGCTCCAGATAGGCGCCGGTGGGCACGTCGAGCGGCTGCAGTCCGCGTTGCTTCCCCTTCCCCCTCTCCGCGTAGCCGTGGACGGCTCCCACGCTCGGCAGCATGGCGAGGTCGGGCGGAGCCCCGGCCGTCACGGCGGCGTCGAGCTGCTGGGTCAGGGCGCGGGTGACCTGGACGTCCACCTGGATGCCGGTCTCCTTCTCGAACGCCGTCAGCACCGAGTAGAAGGCCTGGAACTCGTCGCCGGACCAGGGAATCATGATCGTCACCCGGTCGGGCCGCCCGGACCCGCCGCCGCAGCCGGCCGCGGCCAGCAGCAGGCCGAGGACCAGGACACAGCGCGTGAGCCGCGCCGTCAGCGTCTTCTTCATGGGCGCGGAAACCTGTATTCGGAGAGACGGGGGCGGTAGCCGAGGTAGGCGAGCACCGCGGCGACCGCGAGGAGGCCCAGCGCGAGCGTGGTGGTCAGCCAGTGCCCGAGCAGCGGGGTCTGGTGCAGGGCCAGGGCGTCGCGTCGGCTCAGCCGGCTGGCGGTGATCCCGACCGCCGCGGTGGCGGCCAGGGCGACGACCAGGCGCAGGCCGACGAACCGCCGGAAGCGCCGGGCGACCACGCGGCCGGTCGCCAGGACGCAGACGAGCATGACGGCCGTCGGCCCGACGAGCAGGGAGCGGACGTAGACCGGGTTCAGCCAGCGCGACCGCTTCTGTGCGTCGAGGGCTTCGTTCTGCAGGTCCTTCAGGTCGGTGAGGGAGGCCGTGAGCCCACCCGTGCCGGGGATCCATTCCCCCGTCCGCGGGTCCTTCGCCCGGGGGGCGGTCAGGGCCAGCCGCGCGGAGTCGAGGACGCCGGGGCCGCTGCGGGCGTAGTCGCGCACCGCCGTGTTGGCCAGTTGCAGGCAGGTGGTCAACTGGCCCTGGACGTACTCGAACTGGGTGCGTCCCCGGTTGCCCGCCGCGTTGCCCCCGGCCGCCGAGGTGACGAGGGTGTTCACCCGCGCGGTGTCGTTGGCGAACTCGGTGCCCGTGCCGATCAGCGTGACCTGCCGGGTGGCGGCGACCTTGGCGAGCGCCGCCTCTGCCGCGACGGCCGTGCCGCGGGCCTGTTCGATGTCCTCGACGGCTGCCTCGGTGCGCCTGGCGGCGGCCATCTGTTCTCCGGCCTGCGCCGACACCAGCAGGTACAGCAGCGCCGTGGCCGCCACCATGGCGAGCACGCCCGCCCTGAGCCACCGCAGCACTCTGACGGGATGGACGGCGCGCGCCCGCCGCCGCCCCTCGGAGGCCCTCTCGTGGAAGGACCGCCGGGGCCGGCCGGCCGTGGCGCTCACGAGGCGTCCACCGGCCCGCCGTCCGGCTCGTCCGCCGTCGCGTCGAGGGGGTGGCCGCACTTCTCGCAGAACTTCGCCGAGCGCGTCGACGGCGTCGTACCGCACCGGGGGCAGCGGCGGACGACGTCGCCGTCGGCGGGCGGGAGCCCCACCGCGTCGTCGGGCGGGGCCGCGGTCCTGGTCGAGTCGAGTCCCAGTCGTTGCACCTGGCCACGGGAGACGTCGCTGTGCATGTGCGGCAGGTTGTCGGGGCCGATGACCGACACCGAGCGCAGCAGCCGCAGGCGCGCGGTGTCGCGGAGTTCCTCGGCCAGTCGTATCGCGATACGCAGTTCCCGGTCCGCGCGTTCGCGTTGCCCCTTCTGCTGGGCGTCCGCGCAGGCCCGCATCGCCATGCCCAGCTCGTGCTCGTTCTCCACGCGGGTGAGATCGGCGGACGGCGGGATGCCGAACCCGGGTGTCCCGCGCCGCCGTACGACCATGGCCCCGGGCTCGCTGCACGGCACGCGTGTCCCGTCGGGCTGCTCGGAGTGCAGCGTGATGCGGGCGGCGCGCAGGTCCTCCTCGACGGTCAGCGTGTCGGGGTCGAAACGCAGGGACACCTGGTACTGGCGGGTTTCCGGCGGCCAGGAGCCGAGGGGTATGTGGATCTCGTCGCCGTGCTGCCGGCGAGCCGTCAGTTCCGCCTCCACGGGGCGGGTCTGGCGTACGAAGCCCAGCCGGAACCGGCTGTTGAGGCGCAGGCCCAGGTAGACACGGGGCACGACGATGCGCTGGGCCTGCCGCATGGTCCGGGTGAAGTCCTGTGCGAGGTCGGAGGCGGTGACTACGGCTTGCGCGCTTCCGTGCAGTGCCTGGGTGATCCTGAGCAGCTCCGCGTAGTTCCAGTCCTCGCCGAGCCCCAGCGCGTCGCAGACGAACCGGTCGGTGCACGTCTCCAGGACGCTGCCCAGTTGTTCGGGCGTCTCGTGCTCGTCCTTGCCGTCCGTGTAGAGCACCGCGTGGCGTACGACGCCGGGCGAGGTCACCGACGCGAAGAGGCGGTCCGCGCAGGCCAGCCACTTCCCGATCGCCGTGCCGCCCTCGGCCAGCTGGCCGATGATCCGGCTCTTGGCCTCCTGCCGGGTGTCGGCGTCGACCGACGCGAGGCGGCCGGTGACGGGGAAGACGACCTCGGCCTCGTGATGGCCCGCGACGATCCCGAGGAGTGTCCCGTCCCGCAAGGTGTCGACGGCCGCGCACATGGCGCGTTTGGCCTCGTCCAGCTTGCCGTGCCCGGCCATGGACAGCGACTTGTCCATGATGAGGACCTCGGCGGTCTGCGTCCGCGACGCCTGCCCGGCGGCCGGACGGGCCCGGACGGTGACGAGGGCGTCGGCGCGCGTCGCGTCGTGGGCCAGGTCGGCAGGCGCGTCCACGTCCACTTCGAAGCTGAGCCCTGTCAACGGCGGCCTGTCCCCCACCGGCACCACCCGACTGTGTCCCGTGTTTCCCCGTGATCCTGCGCATCTCCGCGTGCCCGTGCGTAGCGACTCAGAAGCCTAGCGTGTCGGGTCTCGCTTCGACACGGGAACGACCGGTTCGCCTGCGCAACGCCGGCCACCTCCATTCCAGCGCCGGGCGCAGTCGGTTCGCCAGGTCCACCAGGGCCACGTACGCGCGCTCGGTGGGAGCGTGCGCACCCAGCCCCCGGACCGCTTCCGACAGCCTCAGCCGGTCGTGGGCGCGCAGGAACTCGGCGTACCGGATCTCCGCCTCGAGGCCGGCGGCCGCGGCGTCGTCCACCTGGAGGCCGTCCAGCGCCGCACGGGCGTCTGTCAGGTCGTCGTGCGTCGGCGGGGCGGGTGGGGTCTGCCGGGCGGGGACGGTGACCAGCAGGCGGACGATCGCGACCCGCGCCTCGCGCTCGTAGCGGAACTCCTGGGTGAGCCGTTCCGCGGTGGCCACCGCTTCCGCGCGCCGGCCGGACAGCAGGTGCACCCGGGCCAGCCCGAAACCGGCCGCGCCGAGCGCGGGCGTGGTGTCGAAGACGGTGCCGTAGTGCGAGCGGGCGACCTCGTGGTCGTCGCGGAACTCGGCGCACAGGCCGAGCGCGAGCTGCGGGATCAGCTCACCCGGCAGGGCCCGTCGCACCTCGGTGAAGTGGCCGGCGGCTCTGGGCACGTCCTCGCGGGCCAACGCGATCAGGCCGGAGTACCAGGCGTGCAGCCAGTGCCAGTCGGGCAGTCCCGCGCGCGTGAGCGCCTGCGCGGCCCGGGTGACGTCCCTGCGGCGCAGCGCGAGCCGGCTCTCGGCCAGCGCGTTTCCGGCCGCGTCGCCGATGCGCGGATCGTCGGGGTCGGACAGGGGCGTGGGGAGTGCGCCCGCCATGTCGCGAGGGCCCGGGCAGGAGAACGGCGCGGGCAGGGTCAGCAGGGCGTCCCCGGCCACGGTCGCCCGGACCCAGTGGTCGAGGGGACGCGCCGTGCCCAGCCCGCCGTGCAGGGGCTCCGTCATCGAGCCGAACAGCGCCGACGGGCGGGCCACCTGCCGGCCGACCGGCGGCGCCGCCACGATCTGCCGGACCACCCCGCTGAGCTGCTCGCCGAACTGGCGTGCCGAAACGAATCGTCGCTCGGGCACGACGATGTCCGTGGCACGGTCCAGCAGCAGCATCAGCGAGTCGACTCCCGGCGCCGCTCGGTCGATCCCGTGCGAGCGGCACACCTCCCGCAGCGTCATGCCGAGGCCGTACAGGTCGAATCCGGGGGTGGGCTTCACGTGCTCAGGGTCGTCCTCGGGGGGCGCGTACGCCTTGGTGTAGGCGACGATCGGACCGGCCTCCTCCTGGGAGCGCACCGCACCGAAGTCGATGAGCCGCACCCGGTCCAGCGGCCGGGCGGAGCCCGCGGAGCCCTCCTCCCGGAACCGGATGACGTTCAGGGGTTTGACGTCGCAGTGCAGCAGCCCTCTGGCGTGCAGGTAGTCGAGCGCCTGGAGGAGGCGGACGCCGTGCGCGAGGAGCGTCTCGAGCCGGTCTCCGTCGCGCGCCGACAGGGCGACGCCCGGCACGTACTCGAGCACGAGGTGGGGCCCCTGGGGTTCGTAGCCGAGGATGCGGACGATGCTGTCGTGCCGGAGCCCGACCAGCACGTCCCGCTCGTGCTCGGCCGTCCTGGCCACCGACCGGTTCAGCGCCTTGAGGACCACCTGCGTCTCGAGGTTGCGGTCGTGTGCGAGATACGCGGCGCCGTAGGCCCCCGAGCCGAGGACCCGCTCGACGTCGTAGCGGCCGGCGATGGTGAGGCCGTGCGGCTGGGCGAAGTCGAAGCGGGTTCCGCAGTTCGCGCAGTAGCCCGCGGTGCGGCCGGGCTCCCCGCCGTGCCCTCGGCCCACCGGCTGCCCGCAGACGGGATTCGCGCAGAACCGGTGCTCCTCGGCGACCGGGCCCGCCACGGGGAGCGGCGGGTCAGGAGGGTCGGCGGTGAGGCCGGAATCGATCAGGTCGAGGCCGTACCAGGGGTCCGGGCGCACCTGCGCCACGCCGACGCTGACGCCCCGCGCCGAGCCTGCGCGCTGTTCCTGCGCCACGCCGGCGGGCGAGACGGCGCCTTCCCGCGGCAGCGGGCGCTTGTCGCACTTCGGGCAGAAGCCCTGCTTGTCGATCTCGCCCAGGCCGCAGTCGGGGCGGTTGCACCTCAGCAAGGCGTCACCCTTCGTCGATCCGGCGGTTGACCTCGTCGATGTAGAGCCGGACCCGCCTGCGGGCGGCCGCGAGGTCGATCGGCACGGTCTGCAGCGCGCGCGCCGCGGGGGCGTACAGCTCGGCGAGCCGCCGGTCCTCCTCGCCGAACAACCGCGCCGCGCGCACCCGGTGCAGTTCGAGGCTCGTGCAGAGGTCGGCGTAGTCGTCGACCATCCGCCGCAGCGCCCGGTCGAAGGCGGCGACCTCGGCGCGGGCTTCGAGGGCCCGGTCGTGGACCGCGGTGAGCTCGGCGTTCGGCTCGGTGGTCCGGGCGACGGCCAGCCGGATCCGCAGGCGGGGTGCGGCGCTGCGGGGCGGGCGGGGCGCGCCGAAGAACTTCTCGCCCCACCGCGCCCACAGCCGGGCCGCCGCCTCCTCCTCGGCGGCGAGCTGTCCGACCGCCGTCTGCGCCTGGGCCGAGGTCACGCTCGCGGAGGCCGAACCGACGATGGGGGCCGGGTCGAGGGACACGTCATGGGCGAGGTCTTGCGGGGGCCGGTCCTCGAAACCCAGGACCAGACGCAGGCCGCTCGAGCGGGCCCGCCGGGCCAGCGGCCCGAGCAGATCCCGTACGAGTGCGTCCGGGTCGGCCGCCCGGTCGACGCGGCCCACCACGAGGCAGGCGGGAGGCCGGCGACGCGCCAGCCGGCGGACCGCCTCGCGGTCGTCCTCCGCGCGCAGTCCGAACCGGCCCGTCAGGTACCGGCGCACCTCGGCGACCGACCTGCCGCAGGCGTCGTACGCCGCGTCGATGGAGCCGAGTCCCAGCACGGTGTCCCCGGGGGCCTCGGTCAGCTCGGCGTCGGACACGGTCGCGCGGGCCGCCGGGTCGGCCGTGCGCACGAGTCGCACCAGCCACGAGGAGCCCGCGCCGACCGAGGCGTCGGTGCCGACGGCCACGGTGCCCGACCAGTCGCCGTCGAGCAGGCGCGTGAGCTCCTGGGTGAGCGCGAGACGCAGCGGGTCGTGCAGCACGTCCTGGGGCAACTCGCCGCCGGACGGGCCGAGTTCGTCGGTACGGTGGCCGCCGGTGAACTCCTTGATGCTCGGCAGGTACGTCAGCAGCGTCTCGGTCGGCAGCATCCAGGCCGCCCGGGCGTCGCCGTTGACGTAGTCGGCCACCACGATGCCGATGACTCTGCCCTTGAACTCGCCGTCCAGCGCAATGACTCCGGCGCCGGAGTAGCCCGCCTCGATCCACGGGTCACCGGCGCGGATCTGCCTCAGCAGGCCCCATTCACCCTCCCGTCCGCCGGAACCGGCCAGTTCGGCGTCGGTGGCCATGCCGTAGGGCTCGGCCTGCGGGAAGCCGTACACCCGCACCCTGCCGCCGGAGATCGGCACCTTCCACAGGGTGGTCCTGGTCGCGCAGTCGACGGGCTCGTCGAGTACGAGCAGCGCCACGTCCCCGCGCCGTGTGCCGTGCTCGTGCACCCACGATCCGGGGACCACGCGCGCGGTGCGGGTCCACTCCGGACCGCAGGCCACACTCCTGATCCGTACGCAGGACGCCGTGCCCTGCGGCTGCGCTCCCGCGTACCGGACGACATGAGCGCAGGTCAGCACGTGCCGGTCGTCGAGCAGCACCCCGGCACCGCAGGGAGCCCCACGCTCGTCGTCCACCCTCACCCGCCACGCGTTCTCACTGTGGTGATGCAGCGCCATCCCTCAACAGTAGGACAACTCCCGTCCCAGGGGCCCGAGATGACGCGAACGCGGTTCCACCCGCGCACAGGCGCGGACCATGCGCCGGCCGGCGGGATCCCGGCCGGCTCGACGGCCGTCCCGCTCACCGGGGCGGCCGGCGGGCCGGCGCGGGTGGGCACGGACGCACGGGCTGACCGCGTCGCGTCGGCACAGGGCCTGCGCCCCCTCGCCGGCACGGCGCGCGAAACGCCGGGGACGTCCCGGCTCGGCCGGGCGGATGAACCGCTCACCCGTCGTGACCACAAACGCGTCCCGGCGGAAGGGGCGCAGGTGCCGACGGGACTACTTTGCGCTGGGCGGGTTACGCCGACGCCCGAAGCTCCACCGGTGGGGCGGGGCACACGAGCGGCCTTGTCGGCCTTCGCCCTCATCGCCCGTGCAGTGCTGCCGATCGAGGAATCTGATGGCGACCCATACCGAACCCGTTGCCCCCGTCCCCGCCGCCGAGCGCCGCAGCCGGGGGCACGCGGTCGTGTCCTGGCTGACCACGACCGACCACAAGAAGATCGGTCACCTCTACCTGGTGACGTCGTTCGCGTTCTTCCTCGCCGGAGGGGCGCTTGCGATGGCGGTCCGAGCGGAACTGGCCCGGCCGGGGCTGCAGTTCCTGTCCCAGGAGCAGTACAACCAGTCGTTCACCATGCACGGCACGATCATGCTGCTGCTGTTCGCGACGCCGACGTTCGCCGGGTTCGCCAACGCGATCATGCCGTTGCAGATCGGCTCCCCGGACGTCGCCTTCCCCCGGCTGAACATGTTCGCGTACTGGCTGTTCGCCTTCGGCGGGCTGATCGTCCTCTCCAGTTTCCTCACCCCGCAGGGCGCGGCCGACTTCGGCTGGACGGCGTACACCCCGCTCAGCGGCGGTGACCACACCGCCTATCTCGGCGGCGACCTGTGGATCATGGGGCTCGCGCTGGCGGGGTTCGGCACCATCCTCGGTGCGGTCAACTTCATCACCACGATCATCTGCATGCGCGCCCCCGGCATGACCATGTTCCGCATGCCGATCTTCACCTGGAACGTGCTGCTGACGTCGGTGCTCGTCCTGCTCGCCTTCCCCGTTCTGGCGGCCGCCCTGCTCGTCCTGGAGGCGGACCGGAAGTTCGGGGCGCTCGTCTTCGACCCGGGCAACGGCGGGGCGATCCTGTGGCAGCACCTCTTCTGGTTCTTCGGCCACCCCGAGGTCTACATCCTCGCCCTGCCGTTCTTCGGGGTGATCAGCGAGATCATCCCCGTCTTCTCCCGCAAGCCGGTCTTCGGCTACATGGGGCTGGTCGGCGCCACCATCACCATCACGGGCCTGTCCGCGACCGTGTGGGCCCACCACATGTTCGCCACGCAGGCCGTGCTGCTGCCGTTCTTCTCCTTCATGAGCTTCCTGATCGCCGTGCCCACGGGCGTGAAGTTCTTCAACTGGATCGGCACGATGTGGAACGGGTCGATCTCCTTCGAGCCGCCGATGCTGTGGGCGGCCGGCTTCCTGGTCACGTTCCTCTTCGGCGGTCTGACCGGCGTCCTCCTCGCTTCGCCGCCGATGGACTTCCATGTCACCGACAGCTACTTCGTGGTCGCCCACTTCCACTACGTGCTCTTCGGCACGATCGTCTTCGCCATGTTCGGCGGCTTCAGCTTCTGGTGGCCGAAGATGACGGGCACGATGCTCGACCACCGACTGGAGAAGATCCACTTCTGGACGTTGTTCGTGGGCTTCCACACCACGTTCCTGGTGCAGCACTGGCTGGGCGCCGAGGGCATGCCCCGCCGTTACGCCGACTACCTGGCCGCCGACGGTTTCACCGCCCTCAACACCGTCTCCTCCATCGGCGCCTTCCTGCTCGGCCTGTCCACTCTCCCGTTCCTCTACAACGTCTGGAGGACCGCGAGATACGGCAGGAAGGTCGAGGTCGACGACCCGTGGGGGTACGGCCGCTCACTGGAGTGGGCCACCGCCTGCCCGCCGCCGCGCCACAACTTCGTCGCGCTGCCGCGCATCCGCTCCGAGTCCCCGGCCTTCGACCTGCACCACCCCGAGCTCGCGGAGATCGAGCAGGGGGAGAACGAGGGCCGGCGCGACGCGGTCGACGCGGAGGGTCACAAGAGCGGCCCGCGGTGACGCGGGGCAGGCGGCGGACGGTGCCGAGGCGGCGAACCCGTCAGCGTGCCCCCGTCGGGAGATAAGAAACAGATAAAGATGGGAGGCATGCGGGGCGCGGGGCGGGGCACACGGCGGAACGGAGGTTGATAACCATGGTTCCCTTGCTGCTGGTTCTTCTGCTCGCCCTGATCCTCTTCGGCGCCGGGTTCGCCCTCAAGGCGCTGTGGTGGATCGCCGTGATCGTCCTCGTGGTCTGGCTGGTCGGCTTCTTCGCCCGGTCGACCGGGGCAGGCGGGACACGGGGCCGCTGGTACCGCTGGTAGAGCGGGTCGGCACACGCCGACACACGCCGGCGGACGCGGCATGAAAATACGGGTGGGGCGCACCGGACACCGGTGCGCCCCACCCGCATGTGCGCAGCAACCTCACCCGACGCTCACACACCCGCCCGTATCGTCGGCCGGCCTACGGGTAGGTGGCTGATCAGCTCGGGGCCGGAGCCTGTGCCGGCAGGGAACCCCGGCGCCTCCAGCAGGCGCCGGCCCCGAGTCGTCCGTGTCGTCCGGTGGTTCAGGCGTTGACGTGAGGGCGCCAGGCGGTCCTGCGCGGCGCGGCATGGTGCACCGGTTCGCTCGCCCGGGAGAGCCGCCCCCGGCCCAGCCACAGGGACGTCACGGACAGCAGTCCCGTGAAGACGACGAGGAAGAGCACCGACACCCACATCTGACGGCTCCCCGGGTCCTCCCATCCCGTCCAGCCCGCCGACGCGGCCCACAGGACGGCGCCGCCTGCGTAGACGGGGCGGATGCGCCGCAACTGCCGCACGGCACGCACGGATTCAGCGTGATCGATTTTCGATGCCATGTCGGCCAGGTACCCCGATCCGCGCCCTCCACCGGAAGGACGCGGACGACTTGCCGGGGTCGCCGGAACCGTCGAGCGGGGACCATGCGTCCAGGCGGCCTCACTTGATCCAGGCGTCCACCTTGGCGCGGTTGGCCTCGACCCACTTCTTGGCCGCGGCCTCGGGGGTCATCTTGTCGACGGCGATGTACTTGGCCACGACGTTCTGGTCGTCGTTCGTCCAGTTGAACTTCTTCACGAGGTCGTAGGCCGGGCTGCCGGACTTGGCGAACTTCGCACTGACGATCTTGTCCAGCGTGTAGACCGGGTAGTCGCACGCGATCTTCTCCGCGTCGGCGTCGCAACCCGTCTTGTAGGCAGGCAGGTTCACCTTCACGAGCGGCACCTCGGAGAGGAACCACTGGGGCTCGTAGAAGTAGCCGATCACCCATTCCTTGTTCTTCTCGGCCTTGCGGTAGGCCTGGATGAGCGCGGTCTCACTGCCCGCGTACACCACCTTGAAGTCCAGCTTCAGGTTCTTCACCAGCGCCTCGTCGTTGGTCACGTACGACGGGTCGCCGTCGAGAAGCTGGCCCTTGCCTCCCGACTCCGAGGTCTTGAAGTTCGCGGCGTACTTGTTCAGGTTGTTCCAGTCGGTGATGTCGGGATGCGCCTTCGCCAGCCACGGCGGCACGTACCAGCCGATGATGCCCTTGTTCCCGGTAGGGCCGGCCTCCACGGCGGTCTTCTGGCCGGTGATGTACTTCTTCTTCAGGTCGTCATGGCCCCAGTTCTCCAGGACGGCGTCCACCTCGCCCGTCCCGAAGCCCTGCCAGGCGATCTCCTCCTTGAGGTCCTTCTTGGTGACCTTGCAGTGGAGGTCGTTCTCCGCGACGTACGCGACGACCGCGGCGTCCGCCTCGTAGCCCACCCACGGGTTGACCGCGAGGTTGAAGGTGCCGCACTTGCCGGACCCGTCCGCGCCGCCGCCGGACCCCGAGGAGCTGTCGCCGACCTTCGCACCGCCGCAGGCGGTGAGGGTGAGACCGAGGACCGCCACGCCTACCGCGGCGGTTCTCCAGTGTTTCGCTTGCCTTGCCATGGCCTGTAGCTCCTTACGCGCTGCTTCGCCGCGCCGCTGCCTGAGTGATCCGGTCGAACATGACTCCGAGAAGGACGATGGCCAGCCCCGCGGCGAGCCCCTTCCCGTACAGCTGTCCCTGCGAGAAACCGGCCACGACGTCGTAGCCGAGGGCGCCCGCGCCTACCAGGCCGCCCACCACAACCATCGACAGCACGTAGATCAGGCCCTGGTTGGTCGCGAGGGTCAGGGCGCTGCGTGCCATCGGCAGCTGGACCTTGGTGATGATCTGCCAGGTGTCGCACCCGGCGGAGGTGGCCGCCTCCACGGTGGCCGCGGGCACGTTCCGCACCCCGTCGGCGATGATCTTGATGGCGACGGGGGCCGCGTAGACGACGGCGGCGACGATGGCCGTGAAGCGGGTCGCGCCGAAGAGCGCGAGGAACGGCACCAGGTAGACGAACGGCGGCATGACCTGCGCCGCGTCCAGGGTGGGCCGCAGCACCCGGTCCACGAGGGTGCTGCGGCCCATCCACACGCCGAAGACGACGCCGAGCAGCATCACCAGCACCGTCGCGAAGACGGTCGAGGCCAGCGTCGTCATGGCGTCCGACCACATGCCGGTGCCGACCAGCAGGCCGACGCAGACGGCCGTGGTGATGCCGGCCCGCAGGCCGCCGAGCACCGCGCCGAGCGCGATCAGCACCACGCCCACCAGCCACCACGGGGAGTCGGTGAGCAAAGACTGGAAGGGGTTGAGCAGACCGTTGGTCAGCACGTCCCGGAAGGCGTTGGTGACCCCCGAGAGATGGTCCTGCACCCAGGTCGTCGCGGAGTCGGCGGCGCTCGCGACAGAGCTGCCGGGACCGCCCTCGCCGGGGAACTCGGCCGCCCACACGAAGGTGTGCGACAGGTACACCAGAACCGCGGTGACGGCCGCGCCTGCGCCCAGCAACGGCCGGCGCCAGGCCGCGAGGCGGCTCTGGGAGCGCCGGGCGGATTCCGCGCGCACACTGGCGGCGGTGGTGACCCGGTCGAGCACGATCGCCATGACGACGATGGACAGGCCCGCGTTGAAGGCGGTGCCGACGTCGAGCGACTGGAGCGCCTGGACGACGGTCTTGCCGAGGCCCGGCGCGTCGATCAGGGCGGCGATGGTGACCATGGCCAGGGCGGCCATGATGGACTGGTTGACGCCCATCACCACGGTCCGCTTGGACATCGGCAGCAGGACCTTCACCAGCGCCTGCCGACGCGTCGCCCCCAGCGACTCGGCCGCCTCGACGGTGGTCTCGGGGACGGACCGGATGGCGTGCGCGGTGATGCGGATGGCCGGCGGGGCCGCGTAGATCACCGTGGCGATGGTGGCGGAGGCTCCGCCGATGAGGAAGAACAGGGTCAGGGGGGCGAGGTAGACGAAGGTCGGCATGGTCTGCATGAAGTCCAGGAAGGGCGTCATGATCCGGTGGAACCGGTCGGACAGCCCCGCCCACACCCCGAGCGGGATCGCGAACAGCAGCGCCACAAGGACCGAGGACAGGGTCAGCGCCAGGGTGTCCATGCTCTCCTGCCACAGGCCCTGCAGCCCGAAGAAGGTGAAGCCGGCCACCGCCAGCAGGGCGACCCGCCAGTTGCCGAAGGCCCACGAGACGTAGCCGGCGATGCCGACCACGCCGAGCCAGCCGATCTGCGGGAGGGGCCGGGCGTCCGAGGGCTGGGAGATCAGCTCCCGGACGAAGGTCACCAGGGTGTCGATGACCAGGCGGATCTCGTTGAAGAAGTACAGGAACAGCGGGTTGGTGTCGCGGTTCGCGCCGATCGAGTCGTTGACGTCGTTGAACCACCGGTGCAGGTCGGTGAGATCGGCCGCCGCCAGCGACAGCGTCTGCTTCCCGCGCAGCAGGGCGAAGAGCGCCAGCCACAGGACCAGGATCGCGGCGATCAGCAGGGGCCGCCGGCCGACGGTGCGCGGGCTCCTGACGGGGGCGACCGGCGCCGCCGTCCCGGACTTCTCCGGTTTCTCCAGGGCGACGGTCATCAGGCGCCGCCTTCCTGTCCGGCGACCACGGCGAGGATCTCCTCGTCGCCGACGATGCCGAGGAGTGTGCCGTTCTCGACGACCTTGACGGGCCTGTCGGCCGCGAGCACCGCCCGGGTGGCCTCCCGCACCACGACGTCGGGGCCCAGTTCGGGGCCGTCCAGGGGGTCTCCGTCGGCCGGCGGGCGCATGATCCAGCGCAGGGTGAGCACGTCACCGCGGGGCACGTCCTTGACGAACTCGCGCACGTAGTCGTCGGCGGGGGCGCCCACCAGCTCGTCGCCGGTGCCGCACTGCACCATCTTGCCGTCGCGCATGATGAGGATGCGGTCGCCCAGCTTGAGCGCCTCGGACAGGTCGTGGGTGATGAACACCATGGTCTTGCCGACCTCGTGGTGCAGACGGATGACCTCGTTCTGCATGTCGCGGCGGATCAGCGGGTCGAGCGCCGAGAACGGCTCGTCGAAGAAGAGCACGTCCGGATCGCCCGCCAGCGCCCGGGCCAGGCCGACACGCTGCTGCATACCGCCCGACAGCTGGTCGGGGTAGGAGTTCTCGTAGCCGGCGAGGCCCACGAGTTCGACGACCTCCTGGGCCCGCCTGGTGCGCTCGGACCGGCCCATGCCGCGGATCTCCAGACCGAAGGACACGTTGTCGACGACCCGGCGGTGGGGCAGCAGCCCGAAGTGCTGGAAGACCATGGAGAACTTGCGGCGGCGCAGATCACGCAGCCGCCTGTCGTCGGCCTGCCGGATGTCCTCGCCCTCGAAGACGATCTCGCCCGCGGTGGGCTCGATCAGCCGGGTCAGACATCGCACCAGGGTCGACTTGCCGGAGCCCGACAGCCCCATCACGACGAAGACCTCGCCGGGCGAGACGTCGAAGTCGATGTCACGCACGGCGGCGGTGCAGCCGGTGCGGTCCATGAGTTCGCGGCGGGTGAGCCCGCACATCTCCGCCGAGCCCGGTATCGAGTCGGCCTTGGGCCCGAACACCTTCCACAGATTGCGCACGGAGATGACCGCTGTGCCGTCCGAGTCCGGGAGCGTGCCGCGCCGCTGCGGCGCCTCGGTCTGTGTGGGGGTCACGATCGACCTCTTTTCGGCGTTCAGCCGCTGAACCAGCGCTGCGGCCGGGGTTGGATGTTCTGCCAGATGTGCTTGGGCTCTCGGTATTCGTTCAGGCCGGTCGGTCCCAGCTCCCGGCCCACACCCGAATGCCCGAAACCGCCCCATTCCGCTTGCGGCACGTAGGGGTGGTAGTCGTTGATCCACACCGTGCCGTGCCGCAGCCGCCGCGCGACCCGCTGGGCCCTGCCGGCGTCCTGCGTCCACACCGCCCCGGCGAGCCCGTACTCGGTGTCGTTGGCGATGCGCACGGCGTCGTCCTCGTCGGTGAAACGCTCCACGGTCAGCACCGGCCCGAAGGACTCCTCACGCACCACGCGCATGTCCTGCCGGCACTCGTCCAGCACCGTGGGCAGGTAGTAGTGGCCACCCGCCAGCGCCGGATCGCCCGGGCGTTCCCCGCCGCAGCGCGCAGCACCGCGCCCTGGACCAGGCCCGCCGCGACGTAGGCCTCCACCTTCTCCAGGTGCCGCGCGGAGATCAGCGCCCCGGTCTCGGCCCGCGGGTCGAAGGGGCCGCCGAGACGGATCAGCCGGGCCCGGCGGACGATCTCGTCGACGAGACGGTCGTGCAGGCGGTCCTCGACGACCAGCCGGGCCCCCGCCGAGCACACCTGGCCCGAATGCAGGAAGACCGCGGTGAGGGCGAAGTCCACGGCCGTCTCGAAGTCGGCGTCCGCGAAGACGACATTGGGGTTCTTGCCGCCCAGCTCCAGCGCGACCTTCTTCACCGTCGCCGCCGCCGAGGCCATGATGCGCCTGCCGGTGTCCAGGCCGCCGGTGAAGGAGACCATGTCGACACGGGGGTCCTCGCCGAGCGGTGCGCCGACCTCGGGGCCGGCGCCCAGCACCAGGTTCGCCGCCCCCGCCGGCAGCCCGGCCTCCTCCAGCGCCTTCATCAGCAGGACCGACGTCGAGGGCGTGAGCTCGCTGGGCTTCAGGACGACCGTGTTGCCCGCGGCGAGAGCCGGAGCGACCTTCCAACTCGCCTGCAACAGCGGATAGTTCCACGGCGTGATCAACGCGCACACCCCGACCGGCTCGTACACGACACGGCTCACGGCGTCGTCACGGCCGGTGTCGATCACCCGCCCCGCGTCGGTGCCCGCGATCCCGCCGTAGTAACGGAAACAGGAGACGACGTCGGCGATGTCGTACTCGCTCTCCACCACCCGCTTACCGGTATCCAGCGACTCCGCCCGGGCGAAGACCTTGGCATCCCGCTCGACGATGTCGGCGGTGCGCAGCAGCAGTGCACCGCGCTCCCGCTCGGACGTGTGCGGCCAGGACCCCTCGTCGAAGGCGCGACGGGCCGCCGCGATCGCCGCCTCGGCATCGGGACGCGTACCCTCCGACACCGTCACCGCGAGCGTGCCGTCAGCGGGACACCGGATGTCCCGACGCCCACCCGCCAGCGCGTCCCGCCACTCACCATCCACATACAGGTCTGCCACGCCCCGAGCCTTTCAAGAGAACGTCGTTGCGCATTGTGCACCCAATTGCTCGTGGTGGAACACCTTTGCGAATGTACCGACGCACGTCAAGGGGTTGGCGGATGACGATTGCGCTCGGCGAGCAGTTCTGGGGCCACCCTTGACCGGACGGGTCTCCGCATCGAACATGTTGCGTATCGCTCACCATGTTGTGCAATACGCACCGACGGAGGCCGCACATGTCCCCTCGACCGCAACCTGGCCGTGAGTACGTCCTGACGCTCTCGTGTCCCGACAGAGCGGGCCTGGTCCACGCCGTGAGCGGCTTCCTCGTCCGGAACTCCGGCAACATCCTGGAAAGCCAGCAGTTCGACGACCGGCTCCAGGACCGCTTCTTCATGCGGGTCCACTTCGACGTCTCCGACCCGAACGTCGACCTGGAGGGCCTGCGCCACCGCTTCGGCCCGGTCGCCGAGGCCTACCGGATCTCCTGGACGCTGCGCGACGCCTCCACGCCCACCCGGACACTCATCATGGTGTCCAAGTTCGGCCACTGCCTGAACGACCTGCTGTTCCGTCGGCGCACCGGCGCGCTCAACATCGAGATCCCCGCGATCGTGTCCAACCACCGGGAGTTCGAGAAGCTCGCGGAGACGTACGACATCCCCTTCCACCACGTCCCGGTGACCCGGGACACCAAGGCCGAGGCCGAGGCACGACTGCTCGAGCTCGTCCGCGACCTGGACGTCGACCTGGTGGTGCTGGCCCGCTACATGCAGATCCTCTCCGACGACCTGTGCAAGCAGCTCGAAGGCCGCGCCATCAACATCCACCACTCCTTCCTGCCCAGCTTCAAGGGCGCCCGCCCCTACGAGCAGGCCTACGACCGCGGGGTGAAGCTCATCGGCGCGACCGCCCACTACGTGACGTCCGACCTGGACGAGGGCCAGATCATCGAGCAGGACGTCGTCCGGGTGGACCACTCGCTGGACCCCGGCGAACTCGTCACGGTCGGACGGGACGTGGAGGCCCAGGTCCTCGCGCACGCCGTGAAGTGGCACAGCGAGAGCCGCGTGATGGTCGAGGGCAACCGCACGGTCGTCTTCCGCTGAGCGGTACGGGCACCACGCGTCACGGGGGGGGTGGCGGGGACGATCCGGCTCCCTCCGTCGGCAGGCCGGCTGCGCTGCCGTGGCGCCCCGTCCCGCTCGCGCCGTGGATACGGACACACCATTACTGTCCCGCTATACGCATGTCGTTGCGCCCCACGCGACGTCCGGCGTCCTGTTTCTCGGTCCCGACACTTGCAATCGCGTTGTTTACTGCGCCTATAGTTTCGCTGTGAGCAACTACAGCCCTGACGCGGAATCATCCACCCCCCAGGCCGGTGGGGTGCAGTCGGTCGACCGCGCCATCAGCGTCCTGGAGATCCTTGCTCAGCGCGGCGAGGCGGGCGTCAGCGAGGTCGCGGCCGAGATCGATGTTCACAAGTCCACCGCGTTCCGCCTGCTCGGCGCCCTGGAAGCGCGCGGACTGGTGGAACAGGCCGGCGACCGCGGCAAGTACCGGCTCGGCTTCGGGATCGTGCGCCTGGCCGGCGCGGTCACCGGGCGCATCGACATCACCCAGCAGGGCCGCCCGGTCTGCGAGGAACTGGCGGAGGAGATCGGCGAGACGGTCAACATCGCCGTACTCCAGGAGCACTACGCGGTCAACCTCTACCAGGTGCACGGCCCCGGCGCCGTCACGGCACAGAACTGGGTCGGCCAGCTGACCCCGCTGCACGCCACATCGAGCGGCAAGATCCTGCTGGCCCACCTGCCGGCCGAGGAGCGCACCGCACTGCTCGCCGAGGCCGGCCTGAAGAAGGTCACCCCGCACACCATCACGGCGCGGACGAAGCTCGAGAAGAACCTCGCCGAGGCCCGTGAGCGCGGTTACGCCTGGGCGCGAGAGGAGCTGGAGATCGGCCTGCACGCCATGGCCGCGCCGATCCGCGACCGGGACGGCGAGGTCATCGCCGCTCTCAGCGCCTCCGGGCCCTCCTACCGGCTCACCGACGAGCGTCTGCACGAGCTGTCCCCGGTGCTGCTGAAGGGCGCGGAGGAGATCAGCCGCCGCATGGGCTACCTGGGCTGAGCGGTCCGGCGGCCGCGGGACCGGCGAACTGGATCCTCACTCGGCAGTGGTCGGACCAGAGCGACGAGCCGCCCGCCGTAGCCCTTGCTGCGCAGTGAGCGCGCCGCCGGCAGTCCGGCGGGCGAAGGCGCCCACCACGGCCGCCGTTCTCACGCGGCGCCCGGGGCGAGCCGCGCCGCGATGCAGGGCGGCAGGTTGGGGGCCTCCAGGGACAGCCGGACGTGGATCATGCCGTCCTCGACGACGACCTCGTGCGTCCGCACGGGGAGCTTGGCCGGCGGGGAGTCCACCGCGCCGGTCCGCAGGTCGAACTTCGAGGCGTGCAGGGGGCATTCCACCTCGCAGCCCTCCAGCCAGCCGTCGGCGAGCGAGGCGTCCTGGTGGGTGCAGGTGTCGTCGATGGCGAAGAGCCCGCCGTCGTCGGTGTGGAACACCGAGACCGGCGGGTCGATGTCGAGCCGGTAGGCCTCGCCTCGCGGGAGATCGGCGAGACGGCACGCGGGAATCATCATGACACCTCGTTCGCTGGTGCATATAGCGAAACGGATTGCGATAAGCGCAACAACAGTCTGAGGTCGCCCGGAATGCTTGTCAAGGCATCCGAGAGGCGGGACGGGCGACAGACCATCGTTGCGTATCAGGAAACGTCAAGCTCTATAGGCAACAACGCGAAGGTGCGCGCCGGCTCCGGGGACTGCTCCGGGCCGGGCGTCCCGGCCCCGGACGGTGCGGGGCCCATGACGACGGCCTCGCACCGTCGGGGACACATGAGCCCGCGCCCGCCTCTGCCCTGCCACCGGGCCGGAGCGGGCGCGCGTTCCGCGTCGGCGGAGGTCAGAACCCCCGGTCGATCCACTCCTGCAAATGCGGGGCCTCCGCCGCGACGGTGGTCGTGTCCCCGTGACCGGTGTGCACGGTCGTGTCGCCCGGCAGGGTCAGCAGCCGGTCCCGGATGGAGTCCACGATGGTCGGGAAGTCGCTGTACGACCTCCCGGTCGCCCCCGGGCCGCCGGCGAAGAGCGTGTCCCCGCTGAAGAGGGCCCGCAGAGCGGGTGCGTGGAGGCAGACCGCGCCCGGGGCGTGGCCCGGGGTGTGCAGCACGGTCAGCTCGACGCCGCCCACGGTGAGGACCTGGCCGTCGGCCAGCTCGCCGTCGGGCGCCCGGTCGGGGTGGGTCTGCTTCCACAGCGGCAGGTCGGCGCCGTGCAGCAGGATCGGGGCGCCGGTGCGGTCCGCGAGCGCGGGCGCGGCGTCGATGTGGTCGTTGTGGGCATGGGTGCAGACGATGGCCCGCAGGGTGCGCCCGCCGAGGGCGTCGGCGATGGCCTCGGCGTCGTGCGCGGCGTCGATGACCACCGCCTCCTCGGCGTCGCCGACGATCCACACGTTGTTGTCCACGTCCCAGACCCCGCCGTCCAGCGCGAACGTTCCCGAGGTGACGAGCCGTTCGACGGTGACGCCGGCCATCAGAAGGTCACCACCGAGCGCAGCACGTCGCCGCGGTGCATCCGCTCGAAGGCCTTCTCGACCTCGTCCAGGGCGATGGTCTCGGTGACGAAGGCGTCCAGGTCCAGACGGCCCTGGAGATAGAGGTCGATGAGCATGGGGAAGTCCCGGCTGGGCAGGCAGTCGCCGTACCAGGAGGACTTGAGGGCGCCGCCGCGGCCGAAGACGTCCAGCAGCGGCAGTTCCAGCTTCATCTCGGGCGTCGGCACGCCGACGAGGACGACCGTGCCGGCCAGGTCGCGGGCGTGGAACGCCTGCACGTACGTCTCCGGACGGCCGACGGCCTCGATCACCACGTCCGCGCCGAAGCCGCCGGTCAGCTCGCGGATGGCCTCGACCGGGTCGGTCTCACTGGCGTTCACGGTGTGGGTCGCGCCCAGCTTCCGCGCGGTCTCCAGCTTGGCGTCGTCGATGTCCACCGCGACGATCCTCGACGCGCCCGCCAGGTTCGACCCGACGACCGCCGCCGCTCCCACCCCGCCGCAGCCGATGACCGCCACGCTGTCGCCGCGCCCGACCTGGCCGGTGTTGATGGCCGCGCCGATGCCCGCCATCACACCGCAGCCGAGCAGTCCGGCCGCGGCGGCGGAGGCGGCCCGGTCGACCTTGGTGCACTGCCCCGCCGCCACCAGCGTCTTCTCCGCGAACGCGCCGATGCCGAGGGCGGGCGAGAGCTCGGTGCCGTCCAGGAGCGTCATCTTCTGCTTCGCGTTGTGGGTGGCGAAGCAGTACCAGGGCCGGCCGCGCAGACAGGCCCGGCACTGCCCGCACACGGCACGCCAGTTGAGGATGACGAAGTCGCCGGGGGCGACGTCGGTGACACCCTCCCCCACGGACTCCACCACGCCGGCCGCCTCGTGGCCGAGCAGGAAGGGGAAGTCGTCGTTGATGCCGCCCTCGCGGTAGTGCAGATCGGTGTGGCAGACCCCGCAGGCCTCGACCTTCACCAGCGCCTCACCCGGACCCGGGTCCGGCACCACGATCGTTTCCAGGCTGACGGGGGCGCCCTTGCCCCGCGCGACGACGGCACGGACCTGGTGCGTCATGGCCACTCCTCGGCTGATACGAGAACTACGACAACTACGGAACCCACGAGCGCCTGCGAAAACAGGGACTGGCGTTGCTTATTACGGCACACACCTCATGAGTCGCAACAAGCATCGTGGAGGGCGGACCGCCGGTCAAGGAGTCGGCGCGAACCCGGAAAGGGCCGAGGGGGTCCGAGGACATGAACGAGGGGGTCCGAGGACATGAAAGGGCGCCGCCCGCTCGGTGAGCGTGGCGGCGCCCGGGGCGTCGTCGGGGCTATTTCCGCCCGTGTCGCAGGAGCACGAAGGCGAGGGCGGCGGCGGCCGCGGCGAGGCCGATGACCGCTTTGCGGTGGTCGCGGACCGGCTCGGGCGCCTTGTCCTGCCACAGCTGTTCGGCCTGCCCTGCCCTGGTCCTGACCTGCCCCGCGGCCGCGGCGGCCCTGTCCTTCACCGGAGCGGGGACCTTCTCCTCCAGGGCGTGGGCCGCCTCGGCCGCCTTGCCCCTGGCCTGTTCGGACAGGTGCGTCGCCCTCGCGCCCGCCTGCTCCTTCAGCTCGACGGCATGTCCCTTCAGCTCGGCGGCCTTCTCCTGGGCGCGGGCCTTCACATCCGTCTTCGCGGCCAGCGACTCGAGCGTCGCGCCGAGCTCGTGGCGCGTCCGCTCGACCCGGTGGCGCAGCTCATCGGGGTTCGTGGGTTCGTTCTGGGAGGACTGGGTCATCGTCGGGCACTCTCCTTGATCTCCGACACATCGGCTTTCACGCTTTCCACGGTGCGCTCGGGCATCGGCGGGGCGGCCCGGCCGACCTGCTTCCTGCCGGTGAGCGCCAGCACGGCGGTGATCACCGCCAGCACGCCCGTGACGATCAGGGCGGCGGCCCACACCGGGAGCGGCACCGCGAGTCCGGCGATCGCGGCGGCGATCAGCGCCTGCAGGGTGAGGACGCCGAAGAGCCCGGCCCCGCCGAACAGTCCACCGCCCTTGCCGTACCGCTTTCCCTTCTCGACCATCTCGGCCTGCGCGAGCCGCATCTCGCCGCGCACCAGCTCGCTCAGCTGTTGCGAGGCGCGGTGCACCAGTGCGCCGACCGATTCACCGCCGTCCTCGGCGCTCCGGGCGCCGCGGTCGCCGGTCACGCCGTACCGGCCCGTCTCAGCCATCGTCATCACCCCTTTTCATCATGCGGTGCCGGCCGAGTACCCGCCGGTCGGCGAGAAAGGCATACGGACCGTCCGCGCACCGGACGAACGGAACAGGCGAGCGGACCGCGCCCCGCCGGACCGGGCTGGGGCTGGGCCGGGGCCGGAGCTGGGCCGGGCCGGGCCGGGTGACCGTGTCGGGGGCGGCGGCCCCGCAGGTGCGCACGTCGGTGACGCGGTTCAGCTGCGGCCCGTCCCCGGCGCAGGCCGCCCGGCCTCCGGGGGCGATACGGCGGCAGGGGGCCGACTGCCCGTCGAGGTCTCCACGGTGACGTCCGGGAGCCGGCGCAGTCGTCGACGACCCGGTGCACCCCGTTCGGCCCCTCGCCCCGCGCGGTGGCGCCGGTCGTTGCCTAGCGTCGAGGCGAAGGCCACCTCGGCCGGGAGGAGACGCCCATGCCACGCCGCGCCACCGTCGCAGGCATAGCCGCCGCGGTCCTGACCGTCGCTCTGCTGAGCGGCGTCGCCCACGCCCAGGACCTGGACTGCGGCGACTTCACCTACCAGGAAGACGCCCAGGCCGTCTTCGACCAGGACCCCAGCGACCCCAACCGGCTCGACGAGGACCGGGGACCGGACGACGGCATCGCCTGCGAGGTCCTTCCCCACCGGTCGCTGCCCACGCTGGCGCCGGCGACGAGCAGCCCCGCGCCGCGGTCGGCCAGCCCCGCACCGGTCGTGAGCAGCTCCGCGCGCGCCTCGAGCAGCGCAGCCCCGCTGCCCACCCTGGGCGTCCGGGGAGGCGTCGGCGGCGCCGTCACCGCCGGGCCGTCCGGCTGGGACGTCGGCATCGGCGCCACCCTCGCCACGGCGGGCCTGCTGGCCGCGGCCGGCTACCTGCGACGTCGCAGGCGCCGCTTCTAGGCACGACCCGGGACACGTCCCGGGACACGTCCCGGGCGCTCCCGGGTCAGCGTGGGCGACGCGACCAGGCTCTGCCGGTGCGGGTCAGGCCGTGCCGCCGGGATGCCGTCCGGGGCCCTCGGTCTGTGGGGTGAGCGGAGTCGGCGACAGGGCGGTGTCCTCCTCGCCCGGCTCGAGGAGGGTCGCCGCGGCGCCGACGATGAGCGGATCCGGACGGCCGACCGCACCGGCGTCCTTGGCCGCGTAGTCGACGCGGTGGAGGAGACTGCGCATGGCCTCGAGCCGGCCCCGTCGTTTGTCGTTGCTCTTGACGACCGTCCAGGGCGCGTGGCCGGTGTCGGTGGCGCGGAACATCTCGACCTTGGCCGTGGTGTACTCGTCCCAGCGGTCGAGTGAGTCGAGGTCGGTGGGCGACAGCTTCCACTGGCGCACCGGGTCGACCTGGCGGATCGCGAACCGCGTCCGCTGCTCGGCCCGGGACACCGAGAACCAGAACTTCACCAGGATGATGCCGTCCTCGACCAGCATGTCCTCGAAGAGCGGGCACTGCTTGAGGAACAGTTCGTGTTCGCGTGGCGTGCAGAACCCCATGACCCGTTCGACCCCGGCCCGGTTGTACCAGGAGCGGTCGAAGAAGACGATCTCCCCCGGTCCGGGGAGGTGGTCGACGTACCGCTGGAAGTACCACTGCCCCTTCTCGCGCTCCGTGGGCTGGGGCAGCGCCACGATGCGGGCGCCCCCGGGGATTGAGACGTTCGGTGAAGCGCTGGATGGTGCCGCCCTTGCCGGCCGCGTCCCTCCCCTCGCAGATCACGACCAGGCGACCGCCGGTGTCCTTGATCCAGCGCTGCAGTTTCAGCATCTCGATCTGCAGGACGCGCTTGGCGCGCTCGTACTCCCTGCGCCTGATCTTCCGGTGGTAGGGGTAGTTCTCGCGCCATGTCGTGATGGGCCGGCCCGTGTCGTCGAGAAGCACCGGCTGTTCCGGCCGACGGTCGTCCACTGTCAGCCCGTCGAGCAGCCGGGCCTCGGCCTCGTCACGATCCATGCGGTCCGCGCCTCCCTGATGTGCGTCGTGGTCACCGTCGGTTTCCCCGGTGTCCCGGCGACATGTGGGTTCCGTGCCGGCGTCCGCCCGAAACACGCAGGCCGTGACCGGTCCCCTGGCCGCCCGATGTGCAGGTCGCGGCAGCCGGGGGTACGCGGAGCGGACCATGCAGACCTTCCTGCCGTATCCGGACTTCACCGCGTCGGCCGCCGCCCTGGATCCGCGGCGGCTGGGCAAACAGCGCGTCGAGGCACTCCAGGTGCTGCGCGGCCTGACCGTCGCGGGCTACGGGTGGCGCCACCATCCGGCGGTGCGCATGTGGACCGGCTACGAGGAGGCCCTGGTGCGCTACGGCCTGGAGATCTGCGGCGTCTGGACGGCGACCGGTCGCGCGGACACCTGCGCCGCCTCACTGATGGCCGACCTCCCCGGCCGACGGCCCGGTGTGCGCACCCAGGAGGAGCTCGCCGAGGCCCGAGAGCTGCCTCCGTGGCTGGGCGACGCCGCCTTCCACCGCAGTCACCGGTCGGCGCTCGTGCGCAAGGATCCGACGTTCTACACGGCACGGTTCCCGGACGTGCCCGACGATCTGCCGTACGTCTGGCCCGCGTCGGACCGGGGTGGCGAACGTCCGAAGCAGGGGCGGACGCAGGCAGCCCGGACCCGCGTCACCGGCCCGGCCGACACGTAAGTCCGATATATGACAAATATGCGCATAGGCCGCCTGTGGGCGGATACCCGAGCGGCATGGTACGGACACTGAAGCGGCACGGACGGCACAACGGGCACGGCACGGCCGCCCCGGAGGCAGAGAACGGCAGGGCCCCCACCGCGGGGCCGGACGAACAGGTCGAGGAGCGGGCCCATACCGCGGGGCCGGACGAACAGGTCGAGGAGCGGGCCCATACCGCGGGGCCGGACGAACAGGTCGAGGAGCGGGCCCATACCGCGGGGCCGGACGAACAGGTCGAGGAGCGGGCCCCGGACAGTCCGACGGACCTGCCCAAGCACTCCTGGAAAGCGGTGCTCAGAGGCACCCTCAAGGAGTTCAAGAAGGACGAGTTGACCGACCGGGCGGCGGCGCTGACCTACTACAGCATCCTGGCGCTGTTCCCGGCGCTGCTCGCACTCGTGTCACTGCTGGGCATCATCGGCCAGTCCGCGACGCAGCAGGTGCTGGACAACATCCAGAAGCTAGCCCCAGGGCCGGCACAGGACATCCTGCGCAACGCCGTGC
The DNA here is from genome assembly GCF_030816715.1 of Streptomyces achromogenes. Taxonomy (NCBI): domain Bacteria; kingdom Bacillati; phylum Actinomycetota; class Actinomycetes; order Kitasatosporales; family Streptomycetaceae; genus Streptomyces; species Streptomyces achromogenes. Next base: position 560,053 of record NZ_JAUSYH010000001.1, read on the forward strand.
AGCAGATGCAGGGCGGCAGCGGGCTGGGCTCGGTCATGGCGATCGTGGGTCTGGTGCTCGCGGTGTGGTCGGCGTCCGGCTACGTCGCCGCGTTCATCCGCAGCGCGAACGCGGTCTACGACGTCCCCGAGGGCCGGCCGGTCTGGAAGGTGCTGCCCGTCCGGGTCGGCGTCACCGTGGTCCTCATGGTGATGGCCGTGATCAGCGCGTTGATCGTGGTGTTCACCGGCGGTCTCGCCCGGCAGGCGGGCACCGCGCTCGGCGTCGGCGACGCCGGACTGACCGCGTGGTCGATCGCCAAGTGGCCGGTACTGGTGGTTCTGGTCACCATCATGATCGCGCTGCTGTACTGGGCGACCCCGAACGCCAAGGTCCGCGGCTTCCGCTGGATCACGCCGGGGAGCTTCCTCGCGCTGGTGATCTGGATGATCGCCTCCGCCGGGTTCGCGCTCTACGTGGCGAACTTCGCGTCGTACAACAAGACGTACGGCACGCTCGCAGGCGTGATCGTCTTCCTGGTGTGGCTGTGGATCACCAACCTGGCGATTCTGCTCGGACTGGAGTTCGACGCCGAACTGGTGCGCCAGCGCGCCGTCGCCGGAGGGCACCCGGCCGACGAGGAGCCGTACGTCCAGCCGCGCGACACCCGTAAGTGGGACGAGGAAGACCATCGCCGCCTCGGGTCCTGACCGCCCGGCGGCGCGGCCCGCCTCCCGGCCCCTCCGCCTCCGCCCGGGGCTGAAGGGGCCGTTTCGATCGGCCCGCGACGGACCCTTCGGGATGCCGTTCGCGAGGGCGTTCGCGATAGGCCGTTCGCCGCCCGGAACGGGACAGGGCAACGGGCCTGACTACGCTTGGCAGCAGTAGTTCATCACGGGATAAAATCTGACAAAAATCCCCTAAGGAACCGAAGATGGGTCCTCGTGTCAGCCTTCCGGCCGGGAAGGGCCGGTCCCTCGTCCGTGCGTTCATGGCGTTCACGGTCGCCGCCGTGCTGACCCTGTCAGGAGCCTGCGGCGGAAGCGGCGGAAGCGGCGACGGGGAGGACAACCCCACCGTCGGCCTGCTGCTCCCGGGCGGCGGGGCCTCCCGTTTCGGGCAGTTCGACCGGCCCCTGATCGAACAGAAGCTGAAGGAACTGTGCCCGTCCTGCCCGGTGACCGTAGCCGCGACACCGGACCCGGCGGTCCAGCGGCAGCAGCTGGAATCCATGATCACGAGGGGGGTGGACGTACTGATCGTCGCCGCCGTCGACCCGGAGTTGCTGCGCCCTTCGGTCGAGGCCGCACACCGGGCCGACATCCCGGTCGTCGCCTACGACCGGCTCGCCCAGGGCCCGATCTCCGGTTACGTCACCTTCGACGGCGCGCAGGTCGGCAGGCTCCAGGGCGAGGGGCTTCTGCAGGGCATGGGGGCGAAGGCGGACGGCGGACAGATCGTCATGATGAACGGCGCCACGACCGACCCCAACGCCGCCTGGTTCAAGCGGGGAGCCCTCTCCGTCCTCCGGGGCAAGGTGAAGGTCGGCAAGTCGTACGACGTCGTCGGCTGGCGGCCCGAGAACGCCTTCGTCGACATGCGCAGCGCCATCGCCGCACTGGGCGGGGACGCCGTCCACGGCGTCCTGGCCGCCAACGACAGCCTCGCCGGCGCCGTGATCTCCGCCCTGCGGGCCGCCGAGGTACGTCCGCTACCGCCGATCACCGGCCAGGACGCCGACCTCGTCGCCGTGCGCCGCATCGTCAGGGGCGACCAGTACATGACCGTCTACAAGCCGTTCAAGCCGGCGGCCGACGCGGCGGTCGAGATGGCCGTCGCCGTGGGACGCGGCGATTCGGTCGGATCGATCGCCACCGGCGCCGTCAGCAACACCACCACGAAGGACATCCCCGCGGTCCTGCTCCCCGCCGTCTCCGTCACCGTCGGCACCATCAAGGAGACTCTGGTAAAGGATGGTATGTACACCATCGCTCAGATATGTCCACCGAGTCTCCGGGCTGCCTGCGCCGAAGCCGGACTCATCTGACGGGCATTGCCGGAACCGACAGGAGGTGGCCCGTGGCGGTTCAGCCCTTGCTGGCGCTGCGCGGCGTCTCCAAGCGGTTCGCCGCCGTCCAGGCGCTGGTCGACGTGGAGCTGGAGATCCGGGGCGGGGAGGTGGTCGCCCTGGTGGGCGACAACGCCGCCGGAAAGTCCACACTCGTCAAGGTGATCTCGGGCGTCGGGCCCGCCGACCTGGGCGTCATCGAGTGGCGCGGCACCCCCATCCAGATCAAGCGCCCCCAGGACGCACAGCTCCTGGGCATCGCGACCGTCTACCAGGACCTCGCGATGTGCGACAACCTCGATGTCGTCGGCAACCTCTTCCTCGGCCGGGAGATCCACCGGCTCGGCGTCCTCGACGAGGTCGAGATGGAGCGTCGCACCCGCGATCTGCTGCACACCCTGTCCATCCGCATCCCCGACGTGCGGGTCCCGGTCGCCGCCCTGTCCGGCGGGCAGCGGCAGGTCGTCGCGATCACCCGATCGCTGCTCGGCGAGCCCAGGCTCCTCCTGCTGGACGAGCCCACCGCCTCCCTGGGCGTCGAGCAGACCAGTCAGCTCCTGGACCTCATCGAGCAGCTGCGCGACCGGGGGCTCGGAGTTCTCCTCATCAGCCACAACATGGGCGACATCAAGGCCGTCGCCGACCGGATCGCCGTCCTGCGTCTCGGACGCAACAACGGTGTGTTCGACGTGAACACCGCCTCCCAGGAGCAGATCATCGCCTCCATCACCGGCGCGTCGGACAACGCCGTCGGCCACCGCTCGACCCGGGCCGAGGAGACCTGGCCGTGACGGGGAGGGAGAACGGGGCGGACGCCGACGAGGCCGCGCCCGACGCAGGCCGGATGCGCGAGGGGCCACGGCGGGGCGCGCAAGCTCTCCGGGCGCGCGCCGCCGCGGTGGGCCGCCGGCTGCACGCACACGACCTCGGCCCGGTCCCCGTCCTGCTCGCTCTCGCCGTGACCTGGACGACCTTCCAGATCCTCGACCACAACTTCCTCTCGCCGCGCAACCTGTCCGTGCTCAGCGTGGACATCGTCGGCACCGGCATGATCGCCGTCGGTATCGTCTTCGTGCTGCTGATCGGCGAGATCGACCTGTCGGTGGGCTCGCTCGCCGGCCTCGCGGGGGCCGTGTTCGCGGCGCTCAACGTGAACCTCGGGATGCCCGAATGGCTCGCGGTGATCATCGCGGTGCTCTGCGGCGCGGCGGCCGGGGCGGTGCACGGGTTCTCCTTCGCCCGGATCGGCGTCCCCGCGTTCGTCGTCACCCTCGCCGGCCTCCTCGCCTGGAACGGCCTGATGCTCTACCTGCTGGGGACGGAGACCGCCATCAACTTCAGCGAGACCGGTCTGGTCGCCACGCTGACCAGCCGCTACTTCAGCGCCGCCGCGGTCACCTACGGCCTGGCGACGCTCGCCCCGGTCCTCTACCTCCTCGCCTCCCTGCGTGAGCGCAGGCGCCGCGAGGCGGCCGGGATGCCCGGTCGGCCGGCCGGCGGGATCTGGGCGCGCGCGGCCCTGCTCGCGATCGTCGCGTTCGCCGCCGTCCTGGTCCTGAACCGGTTCGAGGGGCTGCCGCTCGCCCTGCTGATCTTCCTCGCGGTCGTCGTCGCCTCGGACCTCTTCCTGCGTCGCACGCCGTACGGCCGGCAAGTCCTCGCCCTGGGCGGCGGCGTGGAGGCGGCCCGGCGATCCGGCGTGGACGTGACGCGGGTGCGGATCGCGGTGTTCGTGGTGTCGGGGACGCTGGCGGCGGTCGGCGGCCTGTTCGTCGCGTCGCGGCTCACCTCGGCGAGCCAGGTGCCGGGCTCCGGCATGCTGCTGATCAACGCCATCGCCGCGGCCGTCGTCGGCGGCACCAGCCTCTTCGGCGGGCGGGGCTCGCCCTGGTCCGCGCTGCTGGGCGTGCTCATGATCCAGTCGATCGCCTCCGGCATGGCGCTGCTGGGTGTCGAGCCCCCGGTGCAGTTCATGGTCACGGGCGGGGTGCTGTACGCCGCGGTGGTCCTCGACTCGCTGGCCCGCCGCGCCGCACGCGCCCGGGGACACCCCTGACCGCGCGGCACGCTCCCGCGACGGTCGCCGGGGGCCTGAGCCGGTGCGCGCACAGGCGCGGGGCCGACCTGCTGGGCCTCCCGGCATACGGCCGTCACCAGCACCCATGCGGCGCCCGCCTTCCGAGGCTGCGCCGGGCGGCGGGACGCGCGCGGTGCGGTCGTCGGGGCTCAGGCATCGAGCACTGCGGCGACGGCCTCGATCTCGACGAGCTGGTCGTGGTAGCCGAGCACGGTGACACCCATCAGGGTGCTCGGGACGTCGTGGTCGGCGAACGCGTCCCGGACCACCTCCCAAGCCGTCACGAGGTCCTCCTGCCGGGCCGACGCCACGAGCACCCGGGTGCTGATGACGTCGTGGAGCGACGCGCCGGAGGCGGCGAGCGCCGTCCGCATGTTCTCGACGGCCTTGCGAGCCTGGCCCGCGTAGTCCCCGATCGCCGCCGTGGAGCCGTCCTCGTTCAGGGGGCACGCGCCGGCGAGGAAGATCAGACGTGACTCCGCGGGCGCCGTGGCGGCGTACGCGTACTCGGCGACGTCGGACAGTGCGGCGGAGCGGATCAGGGTGACGGCACGAGGCACGGTCTGCGGGTCCTTTCTCGGGACGAGGAGCCCGGACATCCTCGCAAAGGCCCCGGGCCCGCCGCCTCTCCTTTTTCGAACGGCCTTACCGGGGGCCGGTGTTCAGTCGGCGCGAGGTGCGAGGCCGAGACCGGTGAGCGCCGCAGCGCCGGCCGCCGTGTGGGCGTCCCCGGCGAGCAGGAGGGTCCGGGCCGCCTGGTAGTGGCAGCCCGCCGCCCCGAACGCCGTCGCGGCGGCGGCCATGCGCGCCTGGTCGCCGTCCAACAGCGCTTCGGACCGGTCCAGTTGGGCGGTGGCGATGGAGTTGCCGGCGACGATGGCGCGTGCGGCTCCGATCCGCTCGCGGGCGTCCGGGTGTCCGGCCAGCACCGACGCCTCCGCCCGCACCGCCGCGTACCAGTGCAGCCAGACCCAGGTGACCCACTTCCACACCCGGTCCGGCGGCTCCGCCACCCGTTCCAGCGCCGCATCCGCTTCCCCGCGGTGCAGCGACACCGTCGCATCGAAGATCGCGCCGTAGCCGTGGCGGTGCTCGGACTCGTGCCCGGCTTCGTGGACGATCGCGAGCCACGCCGCCCTGGCCTCGTGATCGCCGCGCAGCCCGTGGACCATCGCGACGGACGCGGCGGCCGGGCCGAGCGAGAACGACCGCTGGCGGCCGCCGCGCTCCCACGCGTCGAGGAAGCGCGCGCTGCCCGTGAGCACGTCGTCGGCGGCGCCCGCGAAGGCGTCCGCGACGAGCAGCCAGGAGACGGCGTGATGGCCGGCCTCGGCAAGCAGCGGGTGACCGGCGAGCTGCCGGCCCCACCGCCGGGCCTGTTCCAGCTCGCCCACCCCCAGCGCGGTCGCGGACGCCATGGCGAGGGCGTCCATGCGCTCGTGCGCGGCGGCGGGCGTGCGCGGCGCCGCGGCGAGCACGTCGATCCGGCGGCGGGCGGACCCCGCCGCCCCGAACGGCCGGCCCGCCCAGCTGTGGGCGCCGGAGAGCGCGTCGAGGGCCGCGGACTCGGCCACCGGGTCGTCCGCCCGCCGGGCCAGTTCCACGGCCCGCTCGGCGTATCCGACCGTCTCGTGCGCGGTGTTGTCCGTGTCGCCCTGGACCGCGCCGAAGGCGTCCGCCACCACCGCGGCCTCGGCCAGCGCGACCGCCGCCCCGGCCGCCGGGCCTCCGTCGCGGGACAGCTCGCGCGCCGCCGCGAGCAGGCCGGCCGCCTCCCGGGCGGTGGGGACCCGTGCGAACGTGCTGGAGAAGCGGTACGCGACGGTGGCCGCGGCCGCCAGGTCGCGGGCCGCCGCCGCCGAGTCGCCGGCCCGGCGGGCCGCGTCCGCGGCAGCACGGTGCAGGCGGAGCATGTCGTCGCCGAGCCTGCGGCAGCCGGCAACCCCTGCGGCCCGGCGCAGCGCGGCGGCGGCGCCGGCCGGGTCGCCCGCCGCGTCGGCGAGCGTCGCCGCCTGCTCGAAGCGCTGCTGGGCCTCGCCGACCAGGGTGCGGGCGAAGGCCAGGCCCGCCAGGGACAGTGCGAGGCGGCGGGCGTCCGCGCGCCGCTCCGGCCGGTCGGCCGCCCAGGCCAGGGCCGTCCGCAGGTCGTCGGCCGTCGCGTCGAACCCTGCCCAGCGGCCCTCGTCCGCGAACTCCGCCGACGCGTCGGACCGTCGGGCGTCCTCCAGGGCGGACGCGGCGCCCAGGCACCAGCCGAGGTGGCGGGAGCGGACGTCGGCCGGCTCATCGGCGTCGGTCAGCCGCCGGGCGCCGTACTGGCGGACGGTCTCCAGCGCCCGGTACCGAACGCCTGCCGGTGACGGCGTCGCGGTCAGCAGACTCTGCTCGGCGAGTCTGCCGAGGCCGTCGGCGACCGCGGCCGGGTCCAGCGGCGCGAAGGCGGCCACCGCGGTCGCCGCCTCGGCCGTGAACGGCGCAGCGAACACCGAGATCCGGCGCAGCAACGCCCGGTCCGGCGGGTCGAGCAGGTCGTGGCTCCAGTCCAGCACCGCCCCCACCGAGCGGTGCCGGTCGTGCGCACGCGGCCCGCCTGCGAGCATGCGCAACTGGTCGGTGAGACCGGCCGTGAGGCCCTCCAGCCCCAGGGCGGGATAGCGTGCGGCCGCCAGCTCGATGGCCAGCGCCATCCCGTCGAGGCCGGCGCAGAGCGCCGCGACGCCCTCGCGCGCCGTCGCGTCCGGTGCGCGGCCGGCCGCCGCCGCCCGCTCGACGAACAGCGCCACGGCCTCCGACTCCTCGCCGTCCGCCCAGGACAGCGGGGGCACCTCGAAGGCCCACTCGAACGGCACCAGCATCCGGGCGCGGCTCGTCGCGAGCACCTGCACCCCCGGGCAGACCGTCAGCAGCCGCTCCACGAACGGGGTTACGCCCTCGAGAACCTGCTCGCAGTTGTCCAGCACCAGCAGGGTCCGGTGGTCGGCCAGCGCGGCGAGCACCGTCTCGTCGACGCCACGACCCGGCTGCTCACCCGTGCCCACCGTCGCGGCGACCGCCGCGCCCACCCGTCCCGGATCGGTGACCGGGGCCAGATCCACGAACCACACCCCGTCGGGGAAGTCCCCGGCCGTCTGCGCCGCGACCGCCAGCGCGAGCCGGGTCTTGCCCACGCCGCCCGGCCCGACCGCGGTCACCAGCCGGCGCGTCTTCACGGCTTCGGCGAGGTCGGCGCGCTCCCGCGTCCGGCCCACGAACGCCGTCAGCGGCGTCGGCAGTGCGGGCGTCGGGCGCGTCTGCCCGGCGCGGGCGAGGTCGGCCGCACGCCGGGACAGGGTGCGCCGGTCCGGAGCCCGGAGCTTGCGCAGCAGCGCGGAGACGTGCGACTCCACCGTGCGTACCGAGATGAACAACTGCGCGGAGATCTCCGCGTTGCTGAGGTGCTCGCCGAGCAGCGCGAGCACTTCCGCTTCCCGGGCCGAGATCGCTGGAGTGGACACCGGGACATTATCCGCGGCGGTCGCCCCGGGGCCGCAGGCGGTCCGGGTCCGCTCCTCGGTCCTGTCCGTCGTCCGGTCCTCCGCGTGTCCTGTCCGTGGTCCGGTCATCTCCGTGTCCTGTCCGCGGTGCTTTCCGTGGTGCTTTCCGTGGTGAGCACGGACGCGGCGGCCACAGCGCTCGGGAGAGGCTGTGACCACGGCGTCCGAGCCCCGGCGGGGACTCCCCGGCGCCGCTCACGATCACCTCACCGACCGCAGGAGCGACCATGACCGGATCGTCCGCACCGGCGTACGAGACCACGGGCCCGCGGCCCGGGCCCTCGGGCGCCGGCCCCCGCCCCCGCGCGGTGCGCCGCCACGACACCGAGCACCGGCTCGCCCACGACGTCGACGTCTGGGTGGCCAGCGCCTCTCCCGAGGGCACACCCCACCTCGTGCCGCTCTCCTTCGACTGGGACGGCCGCACGCTGCTCATGGCCACCCCGGCGGACAGCCCGACCGGCCGGAACCTGGCGGCCTCCCGGACCGCCCGGCTGGCCCTCGGTCACACCCGTGACGTCTGCATGATCGAGGGCGAGGCCGAGGTCCTCGGCATCGACGCCCTGTCGCCGCGGCAGGGCGACCGGTTCGCCGAACGCACGGGCTTCGACCCGCGCACCCTCACCACGGAATACCGCTGGTTCCGCGTCACCCCGCGCCGCGTCCAGAGCTGGCGCGAGGCGGACGAGCTGACCGGCCGAGAGCTCATGCGCGACGGCCGCTGGCTGGCCTGAGCGCCCGCCGCGACACCGTTCCCCCGACCCGAAGTACCGGGCCTCACCAGCGATCTGATTGACCGTCGACCAAGGAGCTCCGTCATGACGAACACCCAGCAGCCCGCCCGCAGCAGCGCCGCCCCCGAGAAGTTCGACGGGTTCACGGACGAGGAGCGCGCCGCGATGAAGGAACACGCCCGGGACCTCAAGACGACCGCGCGCCGCAGCCCGCGCACCGCCAAGGCGGACGGCGAGAAGGACGTGCTGGCGAAGATCGCCGACATGGCGGACGCCGACCGCGTCCTCGCCGAAGGACTGCACCGGATCGTCACGGCGGCCGCCCCGGACCTGGCGCCCAAGCTCTGGTACGGCATGCCCGCCTACGCCAGGAACGGCAAGGTGGTGTGTTTCTTCCAGAGCGCGCAGAAGTTCAAGACCCGCTACGCCACCCTCGGCTTCAGCGACCAGGCGGGCCTCGACGACGACGCCATGTGGCCCACGGCGTACGCCCTGACGAAGCTGGACGCCGCCACCGAATCCCGTATCACCGAGCTCGTCGCGAGGGCGGCGGGCTGACGGGGCTCCCGCCGCGGCGGTCACCGCGCCCTGACCCGGCGGTGGTTCAGCCCCCTTCGCGTTCCACGGGAAGCCACAGCTCGGCGTCGGCCTCGGTCCCGTCCGGCGACGGACGGGTGCGCAGGATCTCGGGGCCGGGACGGCTGCGGTAGGGATTGGCGGGAACCACTCGGTGAACACGTCCCGCCACAGGACCTGGATGGCCTCCGGCACCGGCCCCGAGGCGGTGAAGACCGCCCAGGTGCCGGCCGGGACGTCCAGGCGGGTGGCCCCCTCGGGCACGGCCGCGGAGCGGATCGACCACCCTCGCGCCTACCTGGTGCGGATCGCCGTGAACGCGGCGCTCGCCCACCGGGACGCCGTCGACCGCCGTCGCGAGACCTACGTCGGCCCCTGGCTCCCCGAACCGCTCGTCACGCCACGGCGATGGTGCTCGCGGAGCTCGAGGACGATCCCAGCAGCACGGCCGCGATGCGTACCGTCGAGCGTGCCCGGGCCGCCGTCCACCCATCGAGGGCGCGCGGGCCCAGGTGGGGGGCAACACCGCGATCCTGCTCGACACGCAGAACGCCGCCGCCCACGACTCCGCGGTGATCATTCCCATCGTGCTGGGCATGGTGTTCCTCATCCTGATGCTGCTGCTGCGGGCAGTCGTCGCGCCGCTGCTGCTGATGGCGACGGTGGTCCTGTCGTTCGCAGCGGCCCTCGGGGTCAGCGGCCTGGTGTTCCAGCACGTGTTCGGCTTCGCCGGGACGAAGGCGTCCTTCCCACTGCTGACGTTCGTGTTCCTGGTCGCGCTGGGCATCGACCACAACATCTTCCTCGTCACCCGGGTGCGCGAGGTGACTCTGCTGCACGGCACCCGGCGCGGCGCGCTGACCGGACTGTCCGCGACCGGGGGTGTCATCATGTCGGCCGGGCTCGTGCTGGCCGGCACGTTCGCGGCGATGGCCTCGCTGCCGTTGGTGTTCGCGGCCGAGCTGGGGTTCGCGGTGGCGTTCGGGGTGCTGCTGGACACCGCGGTCGTCCGTTCGGTGCTGGTGACCGCGCTGACGCTGGACGTGGGCCGGTGGATGTGGTGGGCCGGCCGGCTGTTCCGGCGTCAGGACCCGTCGCCGTCGTCCACGGGCGAGCCCGAGCGCGAGCCGCTGCTCCGGAGCACGTGAGGCTCCGGGGCGCGTGAGCACGTGAGGCTCCGGGGCGCGTAAGGCTCCGGGGCGCGCTCCCGGGCACGTGACGGCGGCGGACTGGCCGACCGGGCGCAGGGCGGTCCCCCGGGCGGAGGCTGCTTCCTCTGAGGCTCCTCAAGTCGCTTGGCAGGAGCGGGACAAGGCGGCCACGATGACCGGCATGACGGGACTCGCGGGACTCAGCAGGAAACAGGACGCCGTACTGATCGTCCGGGACTCGGACCTGGTCGCGGCCGCCCTTCGGCAGGCGCTCGCCGAGGCCTCGCCCGAGGAGCGCCCCGGACTGGAACGCGCCGCCGCACTGGTCGGGTCCACCGCCGCCGCCACCGACGGTCAGCTGCGCGCCCGTTGGGTCCGCTCCCGGCTCGCCTCGGCCGGCTTCACCGGCGACCTCGCCTCGGTCTCGGCGGTGAAGGCGCTGCGCAAGGCGGAGCCGGGCCTGAGCCTGCTGGCGGCCGTGCGCCTGCAGAAGGACGCGGTGGCGTTCCCGGAGTGAACGGGAGGCGTCCGGGCGCTGTGCGCGCGGCCGGCCGCCCACCGCTCGCCGGTGGGATCAGCGTGGTGTCCGCCAGGTCATGATCTCGGTGGCCGGAAGACGTTCGGCGAAGCGGCCGTCGGACGCCTCCTGCCGCAGCAGGGCGCGCAGATCCCGCTCGAAGTGGCCCACCCGGTCGCCGAACAGATGGGGCGCGGAGTCGGACCGGGAGAACGCCCACGCCACGATGTCGTCCGCGGTGCGCTCGGCCACGCCGCCGGCCGGCACGACATGCCGCCGGAAGTCCACGAACCCGGCCCGGGCCATGACGAGGTCCTCCCGGTCCGGCGTGCCGTTCACGAGTACTCCGCGTCCGGCGCGGCGCACCGGACCGAGATATCGGCGCACGAGGGCGGCGATCCGGTCGTACTGGGGCGCGGGCGACGGCAGCGGCCTCGGGTCGGGGGGCGGGTTCTCGTGGTCGCTGACGTGGACGAGGAAGCCTCCCGGTTCCAGCATCCGCAGCACCGTGGCGGCGACGCGGTCCCGGTCGGTCCAGTGGAAGGACTGGGCGAACACCACCGCCCGGAACTCCCCGAGCCCCGCCGGCAGGTCCTCGGCACGGGCGGCCACCCAGCGGGCGGCGACGCCGTGCCGGCCGGCCCGGCGTTCGGCCTCGGCCAGCATGTCCTCGTCCGGGTCGACGCCCACCGCCTCGGCGAAGCGGGGCGCGAGGGCGAGCAGCACGGTGCCGGGGCCGCAACCCACGTCGAGGAGTCTGCCCCGGCCGTCCAGACCGAGGGCGTCGGCGACGGTCTCGGCGAAGCCCGGAGCGTACGGGAGTCGGCCCCGCTCGTAGTAGGCCGCGCTGCCCCGGAACAGAGAGCTGTCCCATTCCCACCCGTCAGGCATCCCGTCGCCTCGCCGCCCGCCTCGCGGACTCCGGCGTCACGGGCGGGAACCCTCCGCCGTGGCGGGCTTCGCGCGGTCGCCCTGTCCCGTCCGTCATGACCGGCAAGGTATCCGAGGTGTCACGCTCCCGGCACCGATGTGCGCCTTCCACCGCCCGTCAGCGGCAGTTCCCGCGTGCGCGGGCGCGTTCCGTCACGCGCCGTCGGGCGGTCACCGCGGGGCGCGGGGGCCGGGGTGACGTCGACGGGCCCGGCCGTGAGGAGGCGTCAGCGGCGGCCGCGCAGCCGGGCGAGGAGGCCGCGCGCCTGGGCGCGGCGGCGCGGGTCGGTCGCGGCACGGCGTGCCTGCTCGATCGTGCGCTGCCCCTGAGGGCTGCGGGCGAACGTCTTGATGCGCTGGATGAGGCTCATCGCTCTGCTCCCGTGGGATCCGTCGACGTCGTTCGTCTTCTCGGCTCAGTCCTACCCCCGAACGGGTCGAACAGGCCGGTCGGAAGCCGGATCACGCGCACCGTGCCGCCGGGGCCACTCTCAGGCCGCGCGTCACCGGGGCGACCGGGGTGCGGACGGGTACGGACGTCGCCCGTGCGGCCGCGGGGGCGGTGCGGGCCGGCTGGACCCGGTAGGTCGTCTTCGCCGGGTCGGCGACGGGCTCGCCGAGCGTGATGCGTCCGGCGGCGTGCAGCGCGTCGCACTCGGCGCGGGACAGGGCGACGTAGCAGCCTCCCCGGCCGCTTCCCGCGTCCAGCGGCCGCCAGTAACCGTAGATGCGCCGGCCGTTCGCGTGCTCGGTGACGAAGACGGGGGTACGCGGGTCGGAGACGATGCGCAGGATGTCGGCGCCGGCACGGCTCAGCGGCTCCGTGGGGCGGGAGGGCGCCTTCCGCGCGACGGTCCCCGCCCCGCGCTCGTCCGGGAGGGGCAGACGTGGTGCCGCGGCTGGCCGGCGATTGGCGGTGGTCGGCATCATCGGTGACCTTTCCTGGACGGGGACTGGAGACCGCCTACCCGGCGAGCCGGAGTTGATCTCTCTCCGGAGGCATCCTTCATCACACCACTGACAACGGGCTGTCCCTCAAGCGCCGTCCCCCTTGCGGTGCCTGACGGATCCTCACGGTGTCAGGAGAAGAACCCCCGCGGCGCGGGCAGGCCCGGCGTGAAGGAGGACGGCGCGCTCATGACCCGGTCGAGGTCGCGGCGGATGCGTTCGGCCTCGCCGCGCACCTGTGCGGGCACATCACCTCGTTCGCTGACGAGACGGTGGTAGATCGGGGTGTCGTCGAAGACGGGGGTCACCGAGGAGGCTCTTCTTTCGGGTCGAACCGGCGCTTACGGGCAGTCGCCTGACGGCCCGGCAGCGGAACCGCCGAACGGCGACATCATCGTATTGTCCCCGATGCGCCGCGGTGCGCGCGACACGGGGCCCCGTGGAGGACCGTGCGACGCCGGGCGCGGCAGGCTTCCGGCGTCACCAGGGCAGCGGGTTCTCCGCCGCGCAGGCCCGGCCGGCCAGGCCTTCCAGGGAGCCCGGCGCCGACCGGGCCCGCAGCAGCTGCGCGACGACCGCGGTCGTGGCGCGGTGCCAGTCGGCGCCGCGCCGGAGCATCGCGTGGTCGCCCCCGCGAACGAGGGCGAGACCGGCCTGCGCGTCTGCCTGCCGCGCCCGCCGCACGTACTCCGCGGACGCCCCGGGGTCGGTGACCCGGTCCCGGTCGCCGTGCAGGACGACGATCCGCGTCCCGGCGAGGTGGTCGACGGGTTCGCCGGGCGGGCACCACGGCGCCAGCGCCAGCACACCGTGCACCGCCGGGTCGGCGGCCGCGCGCAGGGCGGCCCGGCCCCCCATCGAGTGACCGACCAGGATCACGGGCACCTCGCCGGCGAGACGCCGCAGCTCGTCGAGGGCCCGTGCCGCGTCGTCCACCGGGTCCGCGGTGGCGTTCCAGCCCTGGAAGCGGTAGCGCACCTCGCCGAAGAGGACGTCCCGGCGGTCCGTCGAGGCGACGGCCGCCCGCAGGACGGGGCGCATGCGCAGGGCGGCCGCGTGCCAGGCCTTCGACGTCGTGCGGCTGTGCTCCCGGCCGCCGTGCAGCATCAGCACCGCGGCCCCGGCCGGCGCCGTCGGCCGGCGCCTCACCGCCAACGCGGCCCCGGGCGCCACGACCGTCCCCTTCGCGCCCGCTCCCCTTGTGCCCGTTCCCTTGTCGCCCACTGCCCCGCCGCCTCCCGCAGCTCGCCCCGGACCGCCACGGACGTCCCGGGACACCTCCCGGCCCGGTCCGGCGGACACGGCCGAGGATGTCAGAGACAGCCGGGGTCCGCAGGAGCGACGGCTCGCCCCCGACGGACGGGGGGCCGCCCGGGCGCGGGCTCCCCGGTCTGCCCGAGGGCGCCGTCGGCCCTGGCCCGCTCCCGGGTGCGGGCCACCGCGGCACGCATCACGGGGCGGACCTCGTCGGGCAGGCGGCCGCACTCCACCCAGCGCAGCACCAGCTCGGCGACCTCGCGCAACTTGATGTTGGTGTGCTGGGAGACCTGTTTCAGCACGTCCCAGCTTTCCTGCGGCGGAAGCCGGCACACCGCCGCGACCACACCGATCGCCTGATCGATGACCGCGTGCGAGGTCAGGGCATGACGGAGTTGTTCCACCTCTTGCTCGAGCGCGGCCACTCTCCGTACGAGTTCGTCGTTTTCCGACATGCGAGGTCGCTTTTCCTCCTCAGCCTCCGACAGTCGCCTGTCCGCAGACGAAGGCCCGGGTCGTCGTGACGTCCGCGAGAGTGACGTCGTCACCAGCCTGGGCCCCCGGCCCGGTCCCCCGCGATCCCGTAAACGAACGACATCGAGGGCGGCAGTCCGCACAACGAAAAAACACACACTCCGCGCGTCCCCCACAGGCATCGCGAACCGTGCGCGGGGCAGATGCAGGCCGAGAGGGGCAGATCGCTCCGTGGCGAGGAGATCCGGGCGCATGCACACGCTCACGTTCGACAGTGACGACCTCGAGCTGACGGAGGAATTCCTCAGCCGCGCCTACGCCGACATGCGCATCGGCAGCAGCACCCCGGAGACCGGCAGGGCGCGGATCAGCCGCGGGGACCTCGGCCCGGTCACGGTCGACGAGCTCGATCTCGACTTCGACATGAGCTACGCCGTCACGCCGCTGGGCCGGATCTGTCTGTGCGTGGTCCACGAGGGCACGATCCGCGACCATGTCTACCCAGGGGTGGAGGACTCCTTCGGCCCAGGGGACGTGGTGTCCTTCGCGCCGCCGACGCAGTCCTACGCGGGCCGCGTCTGCCGTGCCCGCTACAACATCACCATGCTGGACACCGATCTGCTGACCCAGGTGGCCGCCACCGCGGGAACCGCGCTCACCGAGCCCGTCCGGCTGACCGGGCACCGGCCGCACTCCCCCGAAGCGGGCAGACGCCTGCGGGACACGATCTCCTACGTACGCGACCACATCCTGGCCGACCCGGCGCTCGCCGAGCAGCCGCTGATCGCGTCCACGGCGTCCCAGCACCTGGCCGCGAGCGTGCTCGCCGCGTTCCCCAACACGGCGCTGACCGACCCCGCGGCCGCCGACCGGCGCGACGCGCATCCGGACATGCTTCGCCGCGCGCTGGCGTACATCGACGACCACGCCGACCAGCCGATCACCGTGGCCGACATCGCGGGCGCGGCGCACGTCACCGTCCGAGCCCTCCAGTACGCCTTCCGCCGCCACCTGGACAGCACCCCGCTGGCGTATGTGCGCCGCGTCCGGCTGTCGCACGCGCACCGGGACCTGCTGGCCGCCGCCCCGCACGAGGGGGCGACGGTCACCGGCATCGCGGCCCGCTGGGGCTTCCACCACCCGGGCCGCTTCGCCGCGCTCTACCGCGAGACCTATCTGCGCAGCCCGGGCCGGACCCTCCAGGGCGGCTGACCCGGGGCGGCCGACCCGGGCCGGGCCGACCCGGGTCGTCGTACCGCGGGCCCGTCAGGCGGCCGGGACCGCCCGGTCGGGCGGTCCCGGGTCAGCGGGCGGCGAGCAGTTCGAGGGTGTCGATCACGCGGTTCGAGAACCCCCACTCGTTGTCGTACCAGGCGACCACCTTGACGTGGCGTCCGTCGACGCGGGTGAGGGCCGAGTCGAAGATCGACGACGCCGGGTTGCCGGTGATGTCCGACGACACCAGCGCGTCCTCCGAGTACTCGAGGACGCCGGCCAGCGGCCCCTCGGCCGCGGCACGGTAGGCCGCCAGCACCTCGTCGCGCGACACCTCGCGGGCGACGGTCGTGTTCAGCTCGACGATCGACCCCACCGGGACCGGCACCCGGATCGAGTCGCCGGACAGCTTGCCGTCGAGGTTCGGCAGCACGAGCCCGATCGCCTTGGCCGCGCCCGTCGTGGTCGGGACGATGTTGACGCCGGCCGCACGGGCGCGGCGCGGGTCGCGGTGCGGGCCGTCCTGCAGGTTCTGCTCCTGCGTGTAGGCGTGCACGGTCGTCATGAAACCGTGCTCGATGCCGGCGAGACCGTCGAGGACGGCCGCCAGCGGGGCGAGCGCGTTGGTGGTGCAGGACGCGTTCGAGACGATCGTGTGCAGCTCGGGGTCGTAGGCGTCGGTGTTGACGCCGTAGGCGAGGGTGACGTCGGCGCCGTCCGAGGGCGCGCTGACGAGCACCTTGCGCGCGCCCGCGTCGAGGTGGGCGCGCGCGGCCTTCGCGGAGGTGAAGCGGCCGGTCGCCTCCAGCACGATGTCGACGTCGAGCTCGGCCCACGGCAGCTGCGCCGGCTCGCGCTCGGCGAGCACCTTGATACGGCGGCCGTCGACGACGAGGGCGCCGTCCTCGACGGTGACCGGGCGGCCGAGCCGGCCGGACGTGGAGTCGAAGGCCAGCAGCCGCGCGAGGGCGGTGGGCTCGGTGAGGTCGTTGACGGCGACGATCTCGAGGTCGCTGTCGCGTTCGAGGAGCGCACGCAGCACGTTGCGTCCGATGCGGCCGAATCCGTTGACGGCGATGCGAGTCATGAGTGGTGTCCCTTCGGTTCGCCACCAGCCTCGCGCGGCGCGGGTGCCGTCGGCCACGGCGTGAGCGCCATGGTTCGAAAGGATCCCGCCAGCCGCGCGGAGGGCTCGGCCCACCGCTACTCGCCCCGGGTGAAGGTGCGCCGGTATTCGCTCGGCGTGGTGCCGAGGATCTGCTGGAAGTGCGTCCGCAGGTTCGCGCCGGTGCCGAGCCCGACGTCGTTCGCGATCTGCTCGACCCCGCGCTCGGAGCGCTCGAGCAGCTCACGGGCTGCGTCGATACGGGCACGCATGATCCACTGCATCGGCGTGTACCCGGTGTCCTCGACGAAGCGCCGCGAGAAGGTGCGCTCGGAGACCGCCGCGTGGCGGGCCATCGCCTCGAGGGTCAGGGGTTCGTCGAGCCGGTGCAGGGCCCACTCGCGGGTGGCGGCGAACCGCTCGCCCAGCGGCTCCGGCACGCTGCGGGGCACGTACTGCGCCTGTCCGCCGCTGCGGTAGGGGGCCGCGACCAGCCGCCGGGCCGCGTGGTTGGACGCCGCCACGCCGAGGTCGCGGCGCAGGACGTGCAGGCAGAGGTCGATGCCGGAGGCGGCCCCGGCCGAGGTGAGCACGCTGCCCTCGTCGACGAAGAGGACGTTCTCGTCGACCCGGACACGCGGATGCCTCGCCGCGAGCGCCCGCGCGTAGTGCCAGTGCGTCGTGGCGCGCCGGCCGTCGAGCAGACCGGTGGCGGCGAGCGCGAAGGCGCCGGTCGAGATGGCGGCGAGCCGGGCGCCGCGGGCGTGGGCGGCGATCAGCGCGTCGACGACGGCCTTCGGCGGGTCGTCGCGGTCCGGGAACCGGTAGCCGGGGAGGAAGACGACGTCGGCCCACTCGAGCGCCTCCAGACCGTGGGCGACGTGGTACGACAGTCCGTCGCCGCCGCTCACCGGTCCGGGCGCCGCACCGCAGACCCGGACCTCGTACGGCATGCTCGCGCGGGTCGTGAACACCTGCGCCGGGATGCCGACGTCGAGGGGCTTCGCTCCGTCGAGCACGAGGACGGCGACGCGCCGGAGGCGGGAGGAGGACATTCGCCACAGGGTACGGGGCGGGCGCCGGGGCGCGTCCGCCGCGCCCCGGCGCCCGGGGATGTCGGAGGGCATCACGGAGGCGTCAGGGAGGCTTCACGGGGAGGCGAGCTGCTGCGGGCTTGGCGGTGAACACGCCCGAGGCCGTGCCCGTATGCCTCTCCGACGGTTCGTGGAAAGGCGCGGTGTTCACGTGACAGCTCATTCTCCCCACTCCGGTCACCGCAGGCGTCATAACCGGACCCCGCTGATCGTCGCCGCCGCGGCCGGCGTTCTCGCGGTCACACTGGTGGCGCAGGTCGCCCTCGCGAGCGGAGAACGGGGGGCGGCCGCCGAACAGGCCGGAGCCCGCGTCCTCGCCGTACCGCCGGTCGCGGGCGAGGTGCGGCTGACCGCGACCCGGCGGGTCACCGGCGTCCTCGACGGCGGGCTGACCCGGTTCACCGCAGCGGGCGCCCTGGCCAGGGACGCTCGACAGGCGGGCCGCTCACCGCTGTTCGAGCTGGCCGACGGCACCGTCCTCAAGAACGTCGTCCTGGGCGCTCCCGCCGCCGGCGGCGTGCGCTGCCTGGGCAGTTGCACCCTGGAGAACGTGTACTGGGAGGACGTCGGCGAGGACGCGGCCACCTTCGTCGGCAGGTCCCCGGACGCCGTGTACACCGTCAGCGGCGGCGGTGCCGCCGACGCGGCGGGCACGGTGTTCCGGTTCGACGGGGCGGGCACGTTGACCGTGCGCGACTTCGCCGTGGCCGGCTTCGGGGAACTGGTGCGCTCCTGCGGCGACTGCGGTGCGCAGTTCCGGCGGGACGTGGTGCTGGAGAACGTCACGGCCACCGCTCCCGGCCGCGAACTGGTCGGCGTCAACGGCAACTTCGGTGACACCGCCCGGCTGAGCGGTGTCACCGTGGTCGGCGACCCGGGTCGGGACATCGTGCCCTGCCAGAAGTTCGAGGGGGTCACCACCGGCGACCCGGCGAAGCTGGACGCCGGACCCGACGGAGTCAACTGTCTCTTCGAGGAGTCCGACGTCACCTTCCGGTGACCACGCGGTCACGGCCCGCCGGTCCCGGTCACCCGGTCACCCGGTCACAGCTTGGCGCCGAAGTTCTGCGTCCACCACGGTCCGCCGGCGCCGTCGTGGATGCCCACGCCGATGTTCTTGAAGTCGCAGTTGAGGATGTTGGCACGGTGGCCGGGACTGTTCATCCAGGACGTCATCACCGACTGCGCCGACTGCTGCCCCTTGGCTATGTTCTCGCCGTACGTGGACCAGCGGTAGCCGGCGGCGGTGATGCGTGCTCCGGGGTCGGCGCCGTCGGGGTTGGTGTGGTCGAAGAAGTCGCGGGCGGCCATGTCGTCCGAGTGCCCCTGGGCGGACTTGCGCAGCAGCGGGTCCCCCGTGAGGGGACCACAACCCGCGGCCGCCCGTTCCTTGTTGACCAGGGCGATCACCTGACTCTCACGGTCGGACGGACCCGTCTGCGTGAACGGCGTCTTCGAGGCGGACCGCCGCGCGCCGGCGGCCGGCTTCGCCGGCGCCTTCGCCGAGGCGCTGCGCGAGGCGCGGGCGCTCGGCGAGGCGCTCGCGGCCGGTGACGTCGACGCCGACGCCGACGGCGAGGCGGAGACCGACGGGGACGGCGAGGGCGACGGACTCGTGCGGTCGGCGTCCGGGGAGGGCCGGTCGGAGACCAGGGCGTCGTTCGCGGGCTGCACCGCGGTGCTCTCCCCCGAGCCCGTCCCCGGCTGCGTCCCGAAGTAGTAGAGCCCGCCGCCCGCCACGCACGCGGCCACCACCGCTCCGCCGACCGCCCGCCGCCGCGTGCGCCGCCGCCGGCGGGCCGCGGTGCGGGAGACCGTGCGATCACCGGAGGCGCGACGGGACGGCCGCACGATCACGGCGGGATCCCCGTCCGCGGACGCCGGGGTGGCCGAGGCGGCCAGGGCGACGGTGTCGGCGGTGCCGGGGGCCTTCGCCAGGATCGCTGACGACACCGCGACCAGCGCCAGCCCGGCCAGCAGTCCCTCCGCGGGCAGCAGTCCGCTCCACAGGCCCGAGCACCGGGCGCAGCCGCGTGCGTGCCGGGCTATGCGCTTGCGCCACAGCGCCGAGGGCCGGCCGTCGAAGTCCGCGAGGGCGCCCCGCAGTTCCTCGCACGGCGGTTGCGCGTCCAGCGCCCGCACCACCACCCGCGCGGCCTCCAGCTGCGCCTTCATCCGCTGCACGCGTACGGCCGTGTGCTGCGTTGTCAGCGTCAGGGCGTCGGCGATCTCGGCGCGGGTCAGCTCGCCGGCGCACTCCAGCCACCACAGGGACAGCAGGCCGCGGTCGTCGGGCTCCAGCCAGCGCGTGGCGCGCGCGGTCTCCTGCCGCTGGCCGGACAACTGCAGCTGCACGATGGTCAGGTCCACGAAGTCGGCGCCCGGATCGGCCACCTCGTCGGCCTCCTCCATGCCGCCCTGCGCGGGCTGGAGGCGGTTGAAGTGCGCGCGGACCTGGTTCATCGCGATGGCCACCAGCCAGGAGCGGAAGCTCTCGGGCGACCTCAGCGTGCTGAGCGAGTCGAGGGCGCGCAGCATGGTGTCCTGCACGACGTCGTCCACGTCCACCGAACCGTTCAATGCCCGGCCCACGATGTTGTAGACCAGCGGGAGGTAGGCGCCGACGAGCGCGTCCTGAGCCGCCTGGTCGCCCGCCCGGGCGGCCCTCACCAGCTCCGTGGCGTCCACCGTGTGCCGTTCGCTCATTGCTGCTTCCCTGTCCTCGACTCCGAACGATGCTGTCCCTCGCTTCGGGGATCACCGCGGGAGCACCGGATAACGGTTCTTC
Organism: Streptomyces achromogenes; assembly: GCF_030816715.1. Classification (NCBI taxonomy): domain Bacteria; kingdom Bacillati; phylum Actinomycetota; class Actinomycetes; order Kitasatosporales; family Streptomycetaceae; genus Streptomyces; species Streptomyces achromogenes. The sequence continues at coordinate 580,499 of NZ_JAUSYH010000001.1, forward strand.
GGAAAAACGTGCGAGGAGAGAGTCGCCGCTGTGGCGGCGCCGCGCAATGGAGGCGGTCACATCGCGGCCGCGTGACGGATCGGCGAGGAGTGCCCGGCACCGATGGACAAATGAAGTCAGGCCGGTGCACATCGGACTGACGGTCGGCGAGGGCGTCGTGGACGGCGACGCGCCCGGCCTCGTGCTGTGGCTGGGCATCCTGGCCGCGGTCTGCCTCCCGCTGTTCGTTGAGCTTCCACGGCAGCGCGCGCGGGCCGGTGAACGCGCCTGGCTGGCCACCGCTCACCGGTTCAGGTCCGAGCTGGTGGCCCGCGTCCTCGCCCCCGGGAAAGGCGCGGAGGAAGGCCCTCGCCTTGTTCCCTCGGCCCCCTCTCCGAATTCGCCTGGGTGTACGCCGAGTTGGCCCAGGGCCGCGCCTCCGTCGGCCGGATCGCCGGCGCGCTCGACGCGGAGCGGGCCGTGTCCCCCGGCGGCGCCGCTCCGGGTGCCCGTGCCGCGCGCCGGTCGGCGGCCGGGGCGGTGTGCGGATTACTGTCGCCCGCATGGACCGTGAACGCCGAGGCCGGCTCCGGTGTCTGCTCGCCGGCGCCGTGTTCGCCGTGTGCATGGCCGGCACCACGCTGCCCACCCCTCTCTACAGCCTCTACCAGGAGAAGTTCGGCTTCTCCGAGCTGACGGTCACCGTCGTGTACGCCGTGTACGCCTTCGGCGTCATCGGGATCCTGCTGCTGGCGGGCAATGCCTCGGACACCGTCGGCAGACGTCCGGTGCTGCTGTGGGGCCTGGGCCTCGCGGCCGCGAGCGCCGTCTGCTTCCTGTGCGCCACCGGCCTGGGCTGGCTGTACGCGGGGCGGCTGCTGTCGGGGTTCTCCGCCGGCCTGTGCACCGGGGCGGCCACGGCGTACGTGATGGACCTCGCCCCGCCGGGCGGGGCCGCCCGGGCCACCCTCGTGGCGACGGCCGCCAACATGGGCGGCCTCGGCTGCGGTCCGCTGCTGGCCGGGGTCCTCGCGCAGTACGCGGACCGTCCCCTGTACCTGCCGTTCGCCGTGCACCTCGTCCTGATCGCCGGCTCGGCCGCCGTGCTCGCGCGCCTTCCCGAAACCGTGACGGACCGGGGACCGGTGGGCGCGGTGCGTCCGCAGCGGCCCGGTCTGCCGCCCCAGGTGCGGACGGTGTTCGGGCCGGCGGCCGCGGCCTCCTTCGCCGGGTTCGCGCTGTTCGGTGTGTTCACCTCGGTCAGCCCGGCGTTCCTCGCCCGGGCACTGGACGTCACCGACCACGCCGTGAGCGGACTCGTCGTCGCGCTGGCCTTCTTCGCCTCCATCGCCGGGCAGACGGCCGTCGGCCGCATCGGCGTCGCACGGTCGCTGCCGCTGGGCTGCGCCGTGCTCCTGGCCGGTCTGGCCCTGCTCGCGGGCGCCCTGCGCTGGGACCTGCTCGCGCTGGTCGTGCTCAGCGCGGCCGTCGGCGGGGCCGGGCAGGGCATGACCTTCCGCGGGGCGCTGTCCGCGGTGGCCGCGGCGTCCCCGCCGGAGCAGCGCGCGGCGGTGATCTCGACGCTCTTCGTGGTGGCCTACACGGGCATCTCGGTCCCGGTGATCGGTGTGGGCGTGCTGGTCGGCCCTCTCGGCCTGGAGGGCGCCGGCCTGGTGTTCATCGCGTGCATGGCCGTCCTCGTCTCGCTGGCGGCGGCCTACCTGCTGCGGCGACCGGTGCCGGCGAAGGGCTGACCGCCCGGCGGGGCCGACCGCCGTCCGCGCGCCGCGTGCACGCCTGGCCGCGTCCGTACGGGTGGGTTCGGCCTTTCGGCGGTGCGGGACCGGGCGGTTCCGCGTTGTGCAGGCCCCATCCGTCATCACGTCATCACGGGAAAGGCCCTTCGATGCGACGTACCGCTCTGCTCGCCGTCTGCGCCCTGGTCAGCGCCGCGGCCACGGGATTCTTCACCACCAGCGCCCTGCGCAGCCGCTGACCGCGCGGCCGGGGCGGCCCGTCCGCGGCTTCCCCGGCCCGGGCCCGTGCGGTCCGGCCCGGCCCTGCCCACCGGCCGTCGGCCCGGCGCCCGCCACCCCGGGGCCCGGCGTTTCTCCGCCCGCCGCTCAGCGCCCGCCGTTCCGCGCCCTCCCTCCCCGCGTCCACCCCGTGCCCCCGCCCTGCGGCGCTCTCAGCGCCGTACGAGCGGTTCCCGCGGTGCCTCCTCGGGGTGCGCCGCGCCGCCGGGATGCCGGCCGGCACACAGGAATCCGATGCCCAGGGCGATGGCCATTCCGTAGAAGACCCACTGGTTGGCCTGGGCGAAGTCCATGCGGATCGCGGCCATCGACTCCCGCACGGTGTTCGCGACCGGACCGTCCCCGCTCGGCTGCCGGTTGTCGGCGTTGCCGGTCACCGCCTCCGCGACCCCCCGGGCCGCGTCGCTCGCGGCTCCGGACGACAGCCCGCGCGACTCGAGAGTGTCGCGCACGTTGTCGGTCATGGCGTGGGTCAGCAGCGTGCTGAAGAGGGCCAGGCCGACGCTGGCCGCGTAGTTGCGGATCGTCTGCGTGATGCCCGTGACCTCGCCGTACGAGGCGTCGATCGCCCGGTTGACGGCGTCCGTGGACGCGGGAGCGAGGATGAAGCCGATCCCGGCGCCCGCGAGGGCCGCGTAGGGCCACTGGTCGTGCATGGACAGATCGGTCAGCTTCCCGGCCCAGAGGGCGAAGCCGACCGCCCCGACCACGCAGCCGATCCTCAGGGCGGGCCGCGCACCGCGTTTGTCGAGGATCCGCCCGCCCCACTGCGAGGCCAGCGCGAAGCCCGCGAAGAAGTACAGCAGGTACAGCGCCGCCTGGTTGGGCGAGGCGCTCAAGGACACCTGGGCGTACACCGAGGCGAAGAAGAACAGCGGGACGAACGCGAGCATGGCGAAGAACAGCACGACGGAGTCGACCACGAAGGCCCGGTCCCGGAAGACCGCGAGCCTGACCAACGGACTGGCGGTGCGCAGTTCGTAGCGGCAGAACAGCCACAGCACGGCGAGACCGCCCGCGACGCACACCCAGGTGAGCGCACTGTCCCAGCCCCACGCCGACGCCTGCTGGAAGCCGAGCACGCTCGCGCCCATCCCGAGGGCGATCAGCACGGCACCCGGCACGTCCAGCTTCTCGTCGCGGCGGCGGTCGGACACGTGGGCGAGCGCCGTCAGGATCAGCGCGACGACGGCCACGGGCACGTTGACCCAGAAGATGGCACGCCAGGTCCAGTCCGTGAGCCAGCCGCCGAGCAGCGGCCCCAGCGCCGTCAGGGCGCCGGTGACGCCGAAGAACAGGGCCAGCGCGCGACCGCGTCGCTCCACCGGGAACACCGCCACGACCACGGCGAGAGCCGCGGGGAAGAGCAGTGCGGCGCCGAGCCCCTGTGTCGAGCGGAAGACGACGAGCCAGGTCAGGGCGAAGTCGCCACGAGGGACACAGCCGCACAGGATCGACGAGATCACGAACACCAGGGTGCCGATCACGACGATGCGACGGGGGCCGAACAGGTCCGCCAGGCGCCCTCCGAGGGCGAAGAAGGCGGCCAGCGCCAGGAGATAGGCGTTGACCACCCACTGCATGCCGGAGGCCGACAGGCCCAGCTCGTCGACGATGTCCGGCGTCGCGATCGCCACGATGGTCTGGTCGATGAAGGTCATCGCCACCGCGAACATCATCGCCGCGAGCGCCACCGACGGCGACGGCGCACCCCGGCCCTCCGGCGTGTTCCCCGCCCGCTGCTTGGTGTACATGCCAGTCATCACCTCAGTCTGCGCGCGGTCGACCGGTGCCGCATGTGCTGAGCGGCGCGGGCCGGTCGTGCCGTGCCGAGGCCGCCGGGCCCGTCTCGGGCGTGGCGATCGCGGCCGCGAGGCCCGCACCGGCCGGTGACGACGCCGGTACGTCGCAGCGTCCGCGAGAGTCCGCAACGTCGCGTTCGGGGCTGTCCGCACGGAAGCGATCCGGCCGGGGCCGTCCCGCTCTCGTCGCAGCCCCCGACAGGAAACGCCAGGTCACGTGCTCCCGACCGCCTCCGTGTCCCACGGGGACGCCTCGCACTGTCACGCCGCGGCCGGCCCGTGACAGCGTCGGTCCCGCCGAAAGGGGTGCGGGCGCCGGGGACTTGGGCACGGCATCCGGACCGGGCCGGCCGGGCTCCCTCGGGGGAGTGCCCGTGTCGGCCACCGCGCACCACGCCGGCGCGACCGGCCACGTCCACCACTGCGCGGCACCCGGGAGACACCCGCCCCAGCACACGACACTCCCCCGGACCACGGACGCAGGACACAGGACACAGGACAAGGAACCTCATGATCAGATCGGCTCGGCATCCGGCTCGCCGCCCGGCCCCGTTCCTCGCCACCATGCTGCTGGCGGCCGCCGCCGGCCTCGTCGGCGCGGCCCCGGGCGACGCGGCCTCACGACCGGCTGCCGCAGCGGCCGTCGACGCGGCCCGGCCCGGCGCCACGGCCGCGACCGCGGTGTGCGGTCACACCGACGAACAGCCGCCGCTGGCGCAGGGATCGGCGGGTCTCGCGACGCGCGAGGCGCAGTGCGAGCTGAACCTGGCCACCAAGGCCGGGCACCACACCCCGATCGCGGTGGACGGATCCTTCGGCGCAGGCACCGCGGAACGGGTCCGGACGTTCCAGCGGTGCGCGGGACTGACCGCCGACGGTGAGATCGGGCCCGGCACCTGGGCCGCGCTCAACTCCCGGGCCGCCCGTCCCCAGCCGTGCACGCCCGACGGCACGCCGAGCACCCCGCAGTCCTCCGTGTGCGGACACACCGACACGCGTCCCACGCTGCGCCGGGGCGCGAAGGGCGTCGCGGTTCGCGAGTTGCAGTGCCGGCTCAACCTGGCGATGGAACCCGGCCACTACCCGCCGCTCGCGATCGACGGCGACTTCGGCGGCGGCACCGAGAACCGGGTCGTCGAGTTCCAGATGTGCGCCAACCTGGGCACGGACGGCGTCGTCGGCCCCAACACCTGGGCCGGGCTGGCCGATTGGTCGAGCCGCAACGCGTACTGCACTCCGCCACGGCCGGCCGGGTACCCGATCGACGGTCTGGACACGGCCAAGTACCAGCATCCCGACGGCGCGCCGATCGACTGGGCCGCGGTACGGGCGGCGGGCGTGGAGTTCGCGACGGTCAAGGCCACCCGGGGGCTCGACGTGACGGACGCGTACCTCGCTTCCGACATGAACGCCGCCCGGGCGGTGGGTCTCGCGGTCGCGCCGTACCACTTCTACACCGGCACCGCCGCCGGCACCGGCGCCGCACAGGCCGACCGGTTCATCGCCGCGGTGCGCGCCGCCGGCTACACCGGACAGCGTCCCGGAGACCTGCCGCCGGTCTTCGACCTGGAGCGCATGGACGACGGCAGCGGGCGTTGCCCGACCCATCTGACGGTCGCCGACGCCACCGCATGGCTCGACACGGTGGAGACCGCCTTCGGCCGCAGGCCCGTCATCTACACCCAGAAGTCGTTCCTCGACGACTGCCTGGGCTCGACGCCGGCCTTCGCCGCCTATCCGCTCCAGCTCGCGGACTACCGCCAGTCGATCACCGAGCCGCCCCTGCCGAACGGCTCCGCCACCTGGCTCATGTGGCAGTACACCGAGTCCGCGCTCTTCGACGGTATCCGGGCCCCGGCCACCGCGGACGTCTTCAACGGCACCCAGGAGGACCTCGACCGGCTGGCCAACCGCTGACCCGGCCCGCCGCGCACCCGGGCCGCCGGGGTGCGCGGCCGGCCGGCGGGGGGCAAGCTGACGATCATGGCAGGCAAGCGGGTGGGACCGGACGGGGAGGACGGCGTGGAGCAGGTGCTCGACGAGCTCTACGCCACTCCGCCGTCCGACTTCGTCCCCCGGCGTGAGCAGGCGGCCCTCGCGGCCCGGTCCGACGGGCGTGCGGCCGACGCCCGCCGTATCCGGGCCGCCCGGCGCCCGACGCAGGCGGCCTGGGCGGCGAACCTGCTGCTGCGCGCCCGGCCGCAGGAGAGCCGCCGGTTCCTCGAGCTGGGGCAGGCGCTGCGCGAGGCCTACCGCACGCTGGACGCCGACGGCGTCAAGGAGCTGTCCGAGCAGCGCCGGAGCATCGTCTCGGCGTTGTCCCGGCAGGCGGCCGAGCTGGCTCGCGAAGCCGGGCACCGGCTGTCGGACGCGACCCGGCAGGACGTCGACTCCACCCTGCGCGCCGTCCTCGCCGACCAGGACGCGGCGGACCGCTGGGCGGCCGGCCGCCTGGAAAGCGCCCTCACCCCGCCGGCCGATTTCCCTGCCCGTTCGGCCGGCACGCCGGCGGGAGGCCGGACCGAGCGCGCCCGGGCGGAGGCGCCCCGGCCGTCGTCACGGAAGAAGGACGAGCTCGCCGAGCGGCGCCGGCGGCGTCAGGAGCAGCTCGACGCGGCCCGGCGGGCGGCCGAGGAGGCCGGAAGGCTGCTGCGCGAGCTGCGCGCCGCCCGGGCGGACGCCGTATCGACGCTCCAGCGGGCCCGCGAACGCCACGACCTGGCCGAGCAGCGGCGTTCCACGGCCGAGGAGGAGTTGCGCCGGGCGGGCGAGGAGCTGGAGAGGGCCGACCGGGAACGGCGGGAGGCCGAGGAGGGACTACGGGCCGCCGGCGACGCGGTGGAACGGGCCGAGCGGACGGCACGCCACACCGAGAAGGAGGCGGCACGCCTGGCCGGCCCGGCGGACTAGGGACGCGTCCGCGAAGTCCCACCTGGCGCGCGACGCCTGGCATTGGCACGCCCTGTGGCGTGGGCGGACGGGACGTTCGACACACGCAGGGCGGCGGCGCGGTGTGGGAACCGGTGCCGCCGGGGCGTCCCCGACGCCGCCTGGTGAGGGTCGTCCGGCAGTGCGACGCTGGAGGCGAGAGGCGTCCGAGAAGGGACGCGCCGGGAGGGCCGATGGGACGCGACGTCCCGGCGCTGGTCTTCACCCGCGAGGACCGCCGCCGGTACCGGATCAAGATGCAGGAGTGCCTCGAGGTGTTCGCGCAGATGCTGCGCGAGTCGCGGTTCGAGTCCGAGCGGCCCCAGGTGGGCCTGGAGATCGAGCTGAACCTGGTCGACGCCGAGGCCGAGCCTGCGATGCGCAACACCGACGTCCTCGAGGCGATCGCGGACCCCGCCTGGTCCACCGAGCTGGGCCGCTTCAACCTCGAGATCAACGTCCCGCCCCGACGGCTGACGCAAGGCGGCCCCGACGCCTGGGAATCCGAGATCCGGGCCGCGCTCAACCACGCCGAAGAGCGCGCCGGCACGGTCGGCACCCGACTGATCATGATCGGCATCCTGCCCACCCTGCGGCAGGAGAACGTGGGGGCCTCCTCACTGTCGGAGAACGCCCGGTACCGGCTGCTCAACGACCAGGTGTTCGCGGCGCGCGGCGAGGACCTGCACATCGAGATGGACGGCGTGGACCGGCTGCGCACCTACGCGGACACGATCACCCCGGAGGCCGCCTGCACCAGCACCCAGTTCCATCTCCAGGTCTCCCCCGACGAGTTCGCCGCGTACTGGAACGCGGCCCAGGCGATCGCGGGCGTCCAGGTGGCGCTCGCGGCCAACTCGCCGTTCCTGTTCGGCAAGGAGCTGTGGCACGAGACCCGCATCCCGCTGTTCGAGCAGACCACCGACACCCGTCCGCAGGAGATCAAGGCGCAGGGCGTGCGGCCCCGGGTGTGGTTCGGAGAGCGGTGGATCACCAGCGTCTTCGACCTGTTCGAGGAGAACCTGCGCTACTTCCCGGCACTGCTCCCCCTGTGCGACGAACAGGACCCGCGCGAGACCCTGGCGGGAGGGGACGTCCCCGAGCTCGCCGAGCTGACCCTGCACAACGGCACCATCTACCGCTGGAACCGTCCGGTCTACGCCGTCGCCCACGACCGGCCGCACGTACGGGTGGAGAACCGCTGTCTGCCTGCCGGGCCGACCGTGGCGGACACCCTCGCCAACGGCGCGTTCTACTACGGCCTCACCCGCGCCCTCGTGGAGGAGGAGCGGCCGGTGTGGTCGCGGATGTCCTTCCGGACCGCCGAGGACAACCTGCACTCCGCCGCCCGGCACGGCATCGAGGCCCGGCTGTACTGGCCCGGCATGGGCGAGGTCACGGCGCCCGAACTGGTCCTGCGGCGACTGCTGCCGCTCGCCCACCGGGGGCTGGAGCTGTCCGGGATGGACGCGGCCTGGCGGGAGCCGCTGCTCGGCGTCATCGAGCAGCGGTGCGTCACCGGCCGCAACGGGGCCGTCTGGCAGAAGGAGATGTTCCACCGCATCACCGCCTCCGGCCACGCGGGCCGGCACGAGGCCCTGCGGCGGATGACGCAGCTCTACATCGACTACATGCACCTCAACGCGCCCGCCCACACCTGGCCGGTCGAGTGACCGGCCGGAGCGGCCTCGGCTGCCTCCTCGGCGGCCCGGGGCCCGCCGCTCACACAGACGTGCCCCCCTCGAACACCCCCCACTCAAAACGGACACAAGGGGCAACACGGCACCCGCAGTGCGACAGCACTCGGAGGAGCGTGCAGGATGGTCCTATGACGATCAAGGTTTACTTCGACATCACCATCAACGACGAGCCCGCCGGGCGGATCAACTTCAACCTGTTCGACGACGTCGTGCCCAAGACCGCGGAGAACTTCCGCGCGCTCGCCACCGGCGAGAAGGGATTCGGCTACGCCGGCTCCTCCTTCCACCGGGTCATCCCCGCCTTCATGCTCCAGGGCGGCGACTTCACCCGGGGCAACGGGACCGGCGGCAAGAGCATCTACGGCGAGAAGTTCGCCGACGAGAACTTCACGCTCAAGCACGACCGGCCGGGCCTGCTGTCCATGGCCAACGCGGGCCCGAACTCCAACGGCTCGCAGTTCTTCGTCACGACGATCGTGACGGACTGGCTCGACGGCAAGCACGTGGTGTTCGGCGAGGTCGCCGACGCCGACAGCATGGCCCTCGTCAAGAAGATCGAGGCGCTCGGCTCCCGCAGCGGCTCGACCTCGGCGAAGATCACCATCTCGGCCTCCGGCCAGCTCTGAGTCGGACCTCCGTACCGCCCGCCCGGCCGGGGCACCGCCTCGGCCGGGTGCGGTGACACGCCGCCACCGGCCGGAGGCGGCGGCCGGCGCACGGGCTGCGACCGGGTCCGGGTGGTGGGCGACCGGGGCCTTTCCGTGCCGGGAGGTTCTACAGCGGTGTCTGCCGGGTCCGCCACCGCGGCCGGGCTGCGGTGGGCGCGGGGTCGGCCGACAATGAGGTGGCGGGGCGCCTGCCCGGCCCGTCCGGAACGCATCGGCCTCGGCCCGGGAGGAAACTCCCCGCCCGGAACGCCTCGGCGACCTCGGCCCGAGAGGAACCTGGCTATGCGCGCGCTCCCGGCTGGACCTTCGCCGGCGTCGCCACCCAGCAGGTCGTGGCCCCCGAGCGGGCCGGCGAGGCCCCGGGCGTCCTGCTCACCTTCCTGGTCACCCTGGACGGAGTCGTCCTCACCTTCCTGGTCACGCTGGGCGAAGTCGCCCTCGCGGCAGCCGCGGGCACGATCACCGCGATGACACCCCAGCGGACTCCGCAGGCGGCCTACGACGCGACCCTGCGGCTGGGCGGAGCGGCGATCCCGGCCGCCTCCGCCGCCGTGACGGCGGTGCGCCGGCGGTCGCCGGTCCGGGACCGGGCCCGCCTCCCGGCGGCGGACTCCCGTACGACGCCCGGCCGGCGGCCGCGGTGACGGCCGGCGGCGCACGGGCCGAGATCCTGCACCGGTCGGTGCGGGTGACCGCGGCCGCCGCCACCGGCTTCTACGTCTTCCTGTACGGGCTCGACGAACCGGTGCCGGCGCTGTACTCCCTGTTCGCGCCCATCTCCCTCGGGCTGCTGTCCTCGATCCCGGGGTCCGGACGGCAGCGGGCCGCCGTGATGCTCAAGGCGCTGCCCGCGGGTCTGGCGCTGGTGACGCTGGGCACCGTGCTCGCGGTGCACACCTGGACGGCCGTGCTGGGCATGCTCCTCGTCGGCTTCGTGCTGGCCTTCGCGGCGGTCGCGGGCCCCCGGCCGGCCGGGGCGGCACCCGGCCTGCAACTGTTCTACATCCTGGCCTGCTTCCCGCCCTACGCACCGCAGAACCTGGGACTGCGCCTGACCGGGCTCGCGGTGGGCGTGGTGCTGCTGGCGCTCGCCGAGAGGTTCCTGCTGCCGCGGCCCCCGGGCGAGTCGTACCGGTCGAGCCTCGCGAGCGCCGTGGCGATCGCGGGCGACACGCTCGCCGGCCGCGCCGGTCCCGCACCCGACATCCTGCGTTCCGCCGGCGCCCGGCTGCGGCTCTCACAGGTCCCGCCCGCGGAACGCCCCGCGGGCCCCAGCCGCGCGGACCGCGGCCTGTCCCAGGCGGGCTCCGCCGCGCGCCGGCTGCTGGAGCAGCTGGCCCATCTCACCGAGACGGGCCGGCTGCGCGATCTGCTCAGCGACGGCGGCCGGGCGGGCGACGGCGCGGACGTCCCACCGGGCGACGCGGCCTGCGCGTGGCTGCTGCCGCGGCTGGTGAACCGGTGCGACGACACGGCCGCGGAGCTGCGCACGGGTCTGCCCGATCCGGGACCGGAGCGCATGGACGCGGCGATCAGGGCCTTCCAGCAGCTGCGTGGACGGCGCAGCCCGCCGCGGGGCGGCACGCACCCGGCCGCCTCCTCGCCGACGTCGACGGCCTCGGCAGGGACGGCCTCGACGCCGGCGGAGTCGAGGTCACCGGCATCGCGGTGGGCGCCGGTGCGGCGGCAGGCGGCGCTGCTGGGCGTCGCCGAATCGGTGCGGGTGCTGGAGATCGCCGCACGGGTCGGCCTCGACGGGCGGCGCACCGGACCGATCGAGCCGCGGGAGCTGTTCTGGTACACGGAGGCCGCCGCGTCCCGGCTGTGGCTGCGCCGGATCGTCGGCAACACGACGCTGCGCTCGGTGCAGTTCCACAACGCCGTGCGCATCGCCGCGGCCCTCGGCGCGGCCCGCCTGGTCGCCGGTTCGCTGGAGCTCACCCACGGGTTCTGGGTGCTCTTGGCGGTGCTCACGCTGAGCAGGACCACCGCCGGCGAGACCTGGGCGGCCATCCGCGAGGCGGTGGCCGGCAACCTGGTGGGCGCCGTCGCCGCGGGCGCGCTGCTCATCGGCGTCGGACAGCACACCGACGCCTACGCCGCGATCCTCGCGCCGGGCATGCTGCTCGCCTTCGCGCTCGGACCGCTGCTCGGTATCGCCTGGGCGCAGGGCCTGTTCACGCTCGTGGTGGCCACCGCGTTCGCCCAGATCGCCCCGGCCTCCTGGCAGTTGGCCGAGGCCCGGATCGTGGACGTGGTCACCGGCAGCGTCATCGGTCTGCTGTGCGCGATGCTCGCCTGGCCGGCCGGCGCCCGGCGGGAGGTGCGCCGGACCATGGCCGGGCTGTTGCGCGAGTGCGGCCCGCTGATCGACGGCACCCTCGCGGTGCTGACGGCCGTGCCGCCGGGGTCCGCGCCCCTCCCGCCGACGCTGCCCGCCCTGCACCGGATGCGCCTGGCCGAGTCCGCCTACGCCCAGTTCCGCAGCGAACCCGGCGCCGGCGCCTCCGTCGGCGCCGACTGGCACAGCGTGCTCATCGCCACCCACCAGATCCTGCTCGGCGCCCACTGGCTGCCCCGCTTCGACCTGCCGGCCCCCGACCCGCTGCCGCCGGCCGCCGTGGCACGGGCGCGGGCCGATGCCCGGTCGGCGGTGACCACCGTCGGCCGGCTGGCCGCGCTGTGCGCCGGGGCGCCACCGCCGGCGGCCGGAGGCCAGCCGCCGTCGGGCCGACCGACCGCGCCGCAGGACGGAGCCCCGCCCCCGAACGGGCCACCGCCCGCGCCGCCGTTGCCGGCGCTGGTCGACTTCGAGGTCTGGCTGACCAGCCTCACTGCCCAACTCGCCCATGTCGAAAGCGGCCTGTCCGGCATGTCCCACGGCCGTACCCCCGGCGGTCGGCGAAGCCACCGCTGACCGCACCCACCGCACCGCTCCCGTCCACCCGGCCGGCCTGAGCCCCGCACCCGCCGCACCGGCCGCGCCGCCGCCCGCACCGCCCCAGCCGCCCGCCCGCCACGGGCGACGGCCGGGGGCCCGGGCGGAGACCGCACGAGCCGCGCGCACCTCAGGCGCACCACCGGTGCGCCGCGTCCCCGGGCGCACCCCAGAAAAGGCCCGAGACAGCGCAACCTTCCGGTCATTCAGGTTGTCTCAGTTCATGTCCGACACACGACTCCTTCGGGGGAGATCATGGTGCGAAACAGAACCGTCTGGGCCACCGCGGCCCTGATGACCGCCACCCTGGCCGTTGCCGTGGCTCCGGCCGAAGCCGCCCCGGCGACCGCCGCCCGGGCCGCCGCCGCCTGCCCCACCGGCTGGGGCAGCCTGGCCGAAACCTACGTCACCAGTACGGCGACCCCCGTGACCGACGTCCGGACCGGCCGCCACGACTGCTACGACCGGTTCGTCGTCGACGTGCCCGGTGCGAGCGCCTCCCAACTCGGCTTCTCCGTCGGGTACGTCGACCAGTTCTACCAGGACGGGTCGGGCCGGCCCATCCCGGTCGGCGGCGGCGCGATCCTGGAGGTGCGGGTCCACGCCCCGGCCTACAACCCGGAGACCGGCACGCCCACCTACCCGGGGCGGCCCGCACAGCCCCTGCCGGGCGTGAACCTCGCCGGATACAGCACCTTCCGGGACACCCGGTACGGCGGGAGCTTCGAAGGCGTGACGCAGTTCGGGCTCGGCGTGCGCGCCCGTCTGCCCTTCCGGGTGCTGCGGCTGACCGACCACCTCGTGGTGGACGTCGCGCACACCTGGTGACACCCGCTCAGTTGCGTGGGCCGGGCGTCGCTCGTTCACAGGGCGGCGCCCGGTGCCACGCAGGTGCGCCCGCACCCCGGACGCCGCCCCCCTCACCGGGTGTCCGCCGAGCCGCACACCCGTACTTCCGTTTCCCCGCGCGGACGTTCGTGCGTGGCCGAATGCCCGCAGTTATGTCCGTGATCGGTAACAGCGGGATCCGTCGGTCGCCTTTCTCCGTCCTGTCATCTGCATGGGTTCCACCGGGACGACAAGGGCAGGGCAGACATGGCGCGGCATGGCGGGCGGGGTTGGTACGGCCGGGTAATCGCGGCGGCGGTCGGGGTCACGGCGATGGCCGCGGTCACCTCGGTGTGGACCGCGCAGGCCGACGGAAGCGGCTCGGGAGCGGGAGCGGGGGCGTCCGCGAGCCCCTCCGCACCGGCGTCCGCCCCGGCGCGGGTCGCCGTGGACATCGCCCACGCCTCCGACGGCGGGCCCCGGGGCGTCAACATCACCATCGACGACGGCCCCGACCCCGTCTGGACCCCCCAAGTCCTCGACGTGCTGCGGGAGAACGGGGTGAAGGCGACCTTCTGCATGGTGGGCACCCAGGCCCAGGCGCACCCGGACCTGGTCAAGGCCGTGGTGGCGGCAGGCCACCGACTGTGCGACCACACCGTCTCGCACGACACCTCCATGGACGCCAAGTCGCAGGCCTATCAGTCACAGCAGATCCTGGACGCCGAACGCATGATCACCGAGGCGTCCGGAGGCGTCCGCCCGCTGTACTACCGGGCGCCGGGCGGTGCGTTCACTCCCTACAGCCGGAATCTCGCCGCCTCCCGCGGGATGCGGCCGCTGGGCTGGAACGTCGACACCAAGGACTTCGAGCGGCCCGGCGCCGCCGCCATCGTCGCCCACGTCAAGAGCGAGGTGACCAACGGTCCGACCATCCTCTTCCACGACGCCGGCGGTGACCGCTCGCAGACCGTGACCGCGCTGCGCGAGGTGCTGCCCTGGCTGAAGCAGCAGGGATACTCGTTCGGCTTCCCGGTGCGCTGAACAGCGCCTCCCCGCCCCGGGTCCCCGCCTGCGCCCGCGGGCGACCGGGCGGGCAAGGCCCGGCTCCGGGTGGACGGCGCGCGCCCCGCGTCGGCGCGCGTCACTCCGCCCGGCGCTTGTCCTCGTCGCTCCACGCGCGGGTGTCCCGCGGCTCGACGTAGGGTTCGTCGCCCTCCGCCAGGCCGCCCGCGACGGCACGCTGTCGGGCCAGTTCGGCGTCGAACTCCAGACCCAGCAGGATCGCGATGTTGCTGATCCACAGCCACACCAGGAAGACGATCACGCCGGCGAGCGTGCCGTACGTCTTGTTGTACGAGGCGAAGTTGGCCACGTAGAAGGCGAAGCCGGCGGAGGCGGTCAGCCACAGCACCAGCGCCAGCACACTGCCCGGTGTGATCCACCTGAGGCCCCGTCCCCGCACGTTGGGCGTCGCCCAGTACAGCAGGGCGATCATGACGGTGACGAGGACGATCAGCACCGGCCACTTCGCGATGGACCAGACGGTCAGGGCCGTGTCACCGAAGCCCAGCGCGGCCCCGGCCTGGCGGGCCAGTCCACCGGTGAACACCACGATGAGCGCGCTGACGACAGCGAGCACCAGCAGCACCACGGTGACGCCGACGCGCACCGGCAGCACCTTCCACACCGGACGCCCCTCGGGCATGTCGTACACGGCGTTGGCGCTGCGGATGAAAGCCGCGGTGTAACCGGAGGCCGACCAGACCGCCAGGACCAGGCCGACCACGGCCATGACCGAGCCGACGCCGCCCCTGCCCTGCAACTCCGTGACCGCGTCGCTGATGATGTCCCGGGCCGAACCCGGCGCCACCTTGCGCAGGTTGTCCAGGACCTCGTCGGTCGCCGACTTGCCGGCCAGTCCCAGGAGCGACACCAGCACCAGGAGGGCGGGGAACATCGACAGAACGCCGTAGTAGGTCAGCGCCGCGGCCCGGTCCGTGAGGTCGTCGTCCTGGAACTCGCGCACGGTGCCCTTCAGCACCGCCCACCAGGACCGCTTCGGCAACTGCCCCGGCTCCCCCGGTTCCCGCCGCGCCACCTGCTCGTCCGGCCCCGCCGTGTCCCGCCCCGACGCCGACGCCGTGGCGTGGTCGTGGTCGGAGTTCGATGTCGCTGCCATGGCAAGGGGGTAACCGCGTCCACCGGATTCATGCCCCCGCGCGGCGCGTTCGCCGCCTCGTTCTCCCGGCACGAACGGGATCCTCGCGGCAAGGTCTCCGAGAGCGGCCCGCTCCGCGTCCGACGGGTCGCGCCTTCCCGTCCCGACCAGAAGCGCGTCCGCGTCGGAGGACGCCGCCGGGAACCGGCCCCCGCGATCCGCTCCAGGGCGGCGCGGGCGGCCGCGAACGTCCGGGCGGGCGATCCGGCGACCGAGGGCAGGGTGGGGTCAGGTCGAGATGGTGCAGCGTCCATTCCATGACGTACGCCGACAGGTGGTCGCCCACGGGCCCACGTCGTCGTGGGCTCCTGCGGTTCGGGAGTGCGGCGGCTCGGCGTCACGGTGAGAGGGGCCCAGGGACGGCCCCGGCCCCCGGCGCGTGGGCGCCGGGGGCCGACCTGGCACGACCCTGTTCGCAGCCTCGGCTGCGGGAGGTCAGATCCGGCCGCCGGTGAGCCGGGTGAGGGGGCCGTGCGCGTGGCGGGCCGAACGGCGTCCGACGGCGTACGAGGCGGCGGTCAGCGCCGACAGCCCCGCGCCCACGCCGGCCGCGATCATCTTGCGGTGCGCGACGACCGTCCAGGCCGTCTTCGCGGTCGCGGCCACCTGGCCCGAGGTCGTGACGATCGCCTGACGGCTCGCCTCGACGCCCCGCGCGGCGCTGTGGGCCGCGCTCTGCACGGCGCCGGTCGTCGCCTCGGCCGTGCGCTGGACCCCGGTCTTCGCGGCTGCGGCGGCGTCGTCCGTCTTCGTCGCGGCGTCGCGCGCGGCGCGTGCGGCCGGAGCCGTCGCCTTGGCGGTGGTGTGGCGGGCCTTGGCCGCGGTCGCCCGCTTCGCCGCAGCCCCGTCGTCCGCGTCCGCCTTCGTAGGGTTCGTGTGGGTGCTCGTCTTCTTGTTCGGTTCACTCATGGACATCGCGTTGCCCCTCACTCCGGCGGCAAACCCGTCCGCTCACGCTTCGTCAAGCCCCGCGGATCGCGCGCGGGCGGGTGCCGCCGGGCGTGGAAGGCTCAGACTCCGCCCGGGACCGTGCCGCCCTTGAGGCGTTCCAGGTCCGAGGGACGGACCTGGATGACCAGCACCGCGATCAGAGCGGCGAGGACCGTGAAGATCGCCGCCATGACGAAGGCCGCCGAGACCCCTGCGGTGAGCACCTCGTCCCCCCAGGGGTCGGGGAGCACCCCGGTCTGCCGGAAACGCAGGCGTTCGGCGGGGGTCGCCTGGGCCAGGAAGTCGGAGACCTGCTGGTCCGCCTCGTTCCGGCTGGCCGTGCCGTACATGGTGACGAGGATGGACAGGCCGAGCGAACCGCCCACCTGCTGGGTCGCGTTGAGCAGGCCGGAGGCCGCCCCGGTCTCCTGCGGGGTGACGTTGGAGAGCGCCATGAGGGTGAGGGAGACGAACTCCATGCCCATGCCGAGGCTGAAGACGAGCATCGGGCCGAGGACGCTGCCCGCGTACGTGGAGTGCACGTCCGTCAGGGTCAGCCAGGACAGACCGGCCGCCGCGAGGATCGCGCCCACCACCATGAACGGTTTGGGACCGTACTTCGGCAGGAACCGTGAGGCGAGTCCGGCGCCGACCGCGATGACCGCGCTCACCGGCAGGAAGGCGAAGCCGGCCGCGAGCGGGCTGAAGCCGAGCACGTTCTGCACGAAGAGCGTGAGGAAGAAGAACATGCCGAAGATCGCGGCGGCGAGGCACAGCATGATGCCGTACGTGCCCGCCCGGTTACGGTCGGCGAACATGTGCAGTGGCGTGATGGGCTGCCGCGAACGCCGCTCGATCAGGACGAACACGGCGAGGACGACGACGGCCGCGGCGAACGAGATCAGCGTGACGGTGTCCCGCCACCCCTCCTGGGCGGCCCTGATGAACCCGTACACCAGCAGGACCATGCCCACGGTGGACGTCAGCGCCCCGGTGAGGTCGAAGCGGCCGGGATGGCGCTCGGACTCCTTGATGTATCGGGGTGTGGCCAGCGCGATGAGCAGTCCGATGGGGACGTTGACGAAGAGCACCCACCGCCAGTTGAGCCACTCGACGAGCATCCCGCCGGCGAGCAGTCCGATCGCGCCGCCGCCCGCCGAGACCGCGGCAAAGACGCCGAACGCCCGGTTGCGTTCAGGACCTTCGCGGAACGTCGTGCTGACGAGGCTGAGCGCGGTCGGGGACGCGATGGCCCCGCCGACGCCCTGCAGGGCGCGCGCGGCGAGGAGTTGGGGTTCGTTCTGGGCCAGTCCGCCCAGCAGCGAGGCGAGGACGAAGAGCAGCACGCCGAAGACGAACACGCGTCGCCGGCCGAGGATGTCGCCGGTGCGCCCGCCGAGCAGCAGCAGTCCGCCGAAGGTGAGGGTGTAGGCGTTGACCACCCAGGCCAGGCTCGTCGTGGAGAAGTCCAGGGAGCGCTGGATGTCCGGCAGCGCGATGTTCACGATGGTGATGTCGAGGACCACCATCAGCTGACACGAGGCGATGACCAGCAGCGCCATGGCGTTGCCGCCGCCGTCCTTGCGGGCGGCGGTCCGGGCTGCTGAGGTCGGTTGGGGAACGCTGCTCATGACGCCTCGTCCGCTCGGGAAGCGGGCCCTGAGGAAGAGGTCGGCGGACGGAACGCGTCCACCGCCGGGTCCACCGTTTGACCGTACGCCCGTGGCAGAACCCTCACCACTCGGGCCGTGCCAGGACTCCCCTGTTGTCCTGGCACGGCTTCCGCAGGTCGCGGGTGGTACCGCGTACGACCAGGATGCGGGAGGGACACCCGGTGTGTCGTTGGCGGAGCGTCCACATCCGTTTGTCACAGCGTCCACGGCAGCCGCCGGGCCCGGAGCGGGCCGGGCGGCCGGGAGGAAGGGGAGGACCGGGCGGCCGGGAGGGCCGGGTCAGGCCTCGGTGAGCGCCTGTTCGCGCAGTTCGCTGGGCGGGACGCCGTACGCGCCGCGGAACGCCCGGGTGAACTCGGCGGGGCGGGGGAAGCCCCAGCGGGCGGCGACGGCGCGGATGGGCAGGGAGCGCAGCCGGGGGTCGACGAGGTCACGACGGGCGTGCTCGAGGCGACGGTCGCGGATGTAGGCGGCGACGGTGAGGCCTTCGGCCTGGAAGAGGCGGTAGAGGTAACTGCGGGAGATGTGGTGCGCCGCGGCGATGCCGGCGGGCGTCAGGTCCGGGTCGCCCAGGCGCCGGCCGATGAACGTCTTGATCTGGAGGGCGAGGGTGCGGCCGTGGCTTTCCGGCGGGAGCCTGAGGTCGGCGTCCGCGGCGTGCGCGAAGACGGCGGTGACCAGGTCGGCGGCGACCGTGCCCAACCGGGGCGCGTCCGAGGGCTGGTAGGCGGAGGTGTCCGACACCAGGTGCAGGAGGAACTGCGCGAGCAGCGCGCCGATGCCTTCGCGGCCCGATATGTGGCGTCCGATGACCTGGTCGGCGCGGTGCCCGGGCACGGCCACCAGTGACCGCGGGACCTCGAGGCCGACCATGGTGACCGGCTCGGGTCCGGTGTGGATGTCGTAGCTCCGGGAGGAGGAGTTGGTGTGGAACTCGTTGACGCGGTAGGCCGCCTGGCGCCGCCCCCAGTCGGCGGCGCCCTCGCCCTTCAGCAGGAGGGAGAGGTGATAGACCTCGGGATCGGACTGGCGGACGAGTTTCGCCGTGCGGCGGAAGACCAGGTGGTCGAAGGTGGCCGGCCACACGGTCACGTCGCCCAGCGGGATGACGCGTTGGCGGCCCCGGTAGTCCGCGGTGTGGTCGCTGGTGAGCTGCATGGGCGCGTGGGTACGGCCCATGCGCTCCGCCCACGCCTCGAACCGGGCGTCCACCGGCAGATCGGTGGTGCGGAAGACCGACTCGTGCAACACGGGCATAGTCAACCACATTGCCCCTGGGGGCCTTTCGGCGGCGCTCGGGTCACTTCAGGTGGGCCGTGTCGACGGTGACGGAGTCGTTGTCGTGGGCGGTGACGGAGATGTAGCCGGGGTCGCCGTTGCGGTCGAGGTAGCACGCCACGTAGGCGACGCCGACCACGGTCCGGCGCACGGGGTGCTCGGCGACGGCCTTGCGGCATCCCTGCGCGGTGGGCGGCTCGGACGTTTGCCACTCGGCCAGCTTGCCGGCGGTGGACAGCAGGTATCCGCCCTGCGCGTAGACGGCGTCCGTGCCGGCGTCGGCCACCGCGGGCGGGGAGTGCGTGAAGTCGTAACCCGTGGGCGCCGTCTGGCCGTCCGCGGCCTTCATGACGAAGCCGCGGACCACCGCGGTCGACGGCGAGGGCGTCGAGTCGGGCAGGGCGGCGACCGCCGCGCCGCCTCCCCCGACGACCGCCACGGCCGTGAGGCCGGCGATCACGGGATGGGCGAAGGCCAGGCTGAGCAGCGGCCCGACGACCGGGATCGAGAACTTCATCTGCGTGTTCTTCTGCGTGATCCTGGCGTTGTCGCCCGCGGTCACCGTCTGTGTCGGGGAGTGGTGGGTGCCGGGCGGGGGCGGCACGTCGGCGTCGTCCTGGGGGGCGGGGCCGCCGGGTCGCGCGCCGCGCATACGGTCGGTGTTCATGGCTCGGGAGGCTAGCGACGCCGCGTCCCGCGCTCTGGTTTTGTCAGAGATTGTCGCCAACAGGCCACTTGTGTACGTCCTGGGTGATGAGCGTGACCGGCGCGACAAAGAGTTCGGACATGTTACCGCGCAGTCATATTACCGAACCGTAACCTACCGACCGCTACCCGAGGTAACCAGGCTCTCGCTACGGTCCTGACAGTTCGTCTAAGAGCGGTACGGGGCAGCGGAGGCGACCGCGGCTCCGGGCCGCTCGGTCGTCACGGCCCGCACCCCACCGGGCCGTCCCCCGTCCGAGCCGCAGACGAAGGCTCGGCCTCCCTCTCCCCGGAGGTCCGCCATGCCCGCCCCCACCCGACTGCTGGCCGCGGCCGTCACCGCCGCCGCCTGCCTCGGCGTCACCGCAGTACCGGCCGACGCCGCGTCCGAGCCCGAGGCCGTGGTCTCCCGCGGCGTCACGATCCCCGCTTTCTACACCCCGCCCGCCGCGCTTCCCGCGGCCGACGGCACCCTGATCCGCTCCGAACCGCTCCCCCTGGCGCTGAGCCTGCCGGGGATCGACGGACCGCTGCCGGGAACCGCGACCCGCCTCATGTACAAGTCCACCGACTCCGCCGGCCGGCCCACGGCGGTCACCGGCGCCTACATCGAGCCGTCCGCCCGCTGGAAGGGCGAGGGACCACGACCGCTGGTCGCGGTGGCCCCGGGCACCATGGGCCAGGGCGACCAGTGTGCGGCGTCGCTCGGACTCGAACGCCCGCTCCTGGTCAACGGGCAGACGCTGTCCGTCGGTTACGAGAACCTGGCGATCTACCGCCTGCTCGCCCGGGGCATCGCCGTCGTCGTCACCGACTACGCCGGCCTCGGCGCCACGGACCGGCTGCACACCTATGTCAACCGGGTCGACGCGGCGCACGCCGTGCTCGACGCCGTCCGCGCCGCCCGCGCGCTCCCCGGCGCCTCGCCGACGGCCGGCTCCCGGGTCGCGCTGTACGGCTACAGCCAGGGCGGCGGGGCCACGGCCGCCGCCGCCGAACTCCAGCCCTCCTACGCGCCGGACGTCACCCTCGCCGGGACCTACAGCGGCGCGCCGCCCGCCGATCTGACCGCCGTCACCAAGGCCATCGACGGCAGTGACCTGGCCGGCGCGCTGGGCTGGTCGGTCAACGGCTTCCTGCAGTCCGACCCCGAGCTCGAGCCGATCGCCCGGGCGCACCTGAACGACGCGGGCCGGGCCGCGCTCAAGGACCTGTCGACGATGTGCGTCGGCGACGCCCTCCTCGCCTACAACTCGGCGCGCAGCAACGCCTGGACCATCGACGGGCGTTCCCTCAGCGCCGTCGTCGCGTCGGAGCCGAAGCTCAGGGCGTTCCTCGCCGACCAGCGCATCGGCGCCCGCACACCGGCGTCCCCGGTGCGGGTGGCGACCGGCACCGCCGACAACCTGGTGCCGCACGCGCAGGCCCGCGCCCTCGCCGTCGCCTGGTGCGCCAAGGGCACCTCCGTCACCTACAAGCCGGTGATCCTGCCCGGTCTCGGCCGGGCGCTGATCAACCACTTCACGCCGTTGCTCGTCGACCAGGGCGAGGCGATCTCCTGGCTGACGGACCGGCTCGACGGCAAGCCCGCCACGTCCGACTGCGCCACGCTGCCGCTGCGCCCCTGACCCCGCCCGGCACGGCCGCGACCGGTGCGCATCCACACGGACGCCCCGGCCGTCGCCGTTCCCACCGCGTCCGCCCGCCGCGGCCGTCGGCACCGCCGGGCCTAGGCTGGGCCCATGAAGGAGGTCGAGGTGGTGCGGGTCGAGGTGGTGGAGCTGCTGGTGTCCGCGTCGCACCGGCTGGCGGGGCGTCCCGCCGACGGGCCTTCGGAGGGCCCGGACGACGAGCGGGTGCGGCAGGTCGAGGTGCGCCGCGGTCTGGGACTGGTCGGCGACCGCTATTTCGGCCGTCCCGCCCACAAGGAGGCGTCGGTGACCGTCATGTCCGCCGAGAACCTGCCCCGGCACATCGACCCGGCCGTCGGCCTGCGGCACACCCGCCGGAACATCCTGCTGCGCGGCGTCGACGTCGACGCGTACGTCGGTTCGACGATCGTGCTGGACGGAGTGAGCGGCCCCGTCGCCTTCGCCGTGAACCGTCCGGCACGGCCCTGCGCGTGGATGGACGTCACCGTGGGGCCCGGCGCGCAGCGTGCGTTGCGCGGCAAGGGCGGCGTGCGCTGCACACCGCTCACCGACGGGGTCCTGGCCCTCGGGCGCACGCGGTTCCGCGTGGTGGACGGGTGGCCGTCGCCGGCCTGAGGAGCGTCCGGGCGGCGACCGGCGGGCGCGCGGGCCCGCACACCCGGCGTCACGGCTGGGGACCGCCCGGCGCCCCAGCCGTGACGCGGCCGCCGTCGGCGTCACCGGCGGGTCACGCCTGACGCGGTCCGGGTCGGCCGAGGTGGTAGCTGTCGCCGTACACCTTCCAGTCCAGGGGCGGCTCGAGGTCGAGGTTGCCCTTGCGGAGGAAGACGCGCTGAGCGGTGTCGACGCGACTGGTGTCGCTGTGCGCCTCCTCCTGCTTCATCGCCCACACGCGGGCGTCCAGGAAGGCGTCGAGGTACGTCGTCTCGTCGCCGCCCTGGGCCGGCGGCTTTGCCTTGTTCAGCGCACGCCTGCGGATGCTGCGGAAGCTGGTGGAGTCGCCGCCGTCGCCGTGCATGACGATGGCGTCGTAGTAGGCGAACTGGCCGAGGGCGCGCAGGCCGTCCGTCTTGCCCTGGCGGACGGCCGGGTCGAAGTAGACCCGGTCGCGTTCGTCGTTCTGGGCCTGTTGGAACACGGCGTCCTGGGCGGCCTTGCGCCAGTCCTTCGGATAGTTCGGGTCGAGCCCGGCGTGCGAGTCGCTGCCGTCCACGGCGCGCAGGGCCGGCAGGTACTTCGCGAGGACGTTGCCGGGCCTGCGGTCGGCGTAGAGCTCCACGAGGTCGAGCATGTCGCCGGTGCCGGAGCAGAACCCGATGATGCCGGCGGTGTAGCCGCGGCCGTCGCCGATGTCCTCGATGTACCTGTACTGGGCCTTCCAGTCGAGCGAGGAGTTCTCCGCGCTCGACACCAGCTTCATGGCGATCTCCTTCTTCGCGGGGTCGTCGAGGCCTCGGGCCGCGGGGGCGGCGGCCGCGCCTCGGACGTCGAGGAGGGGGGCGGCCGCCATCGCTCCGGCGAGGGCGAGGAAGAAACGGCGGGAGGTGGGGGCCGGGTTGTCGAGAGGCCGCGATACGTGCACCACAGTGGCTCCAGGTGAGGAGTGGGGGGTGGGGTGACTCGGCGTGAAACTGACAGGAAAGTTTCCTATCAAGCACAGGCCGCAGAGGTAACCCCATCGAAGCCATGTTCGTACGATCGAACGAAAACCCGTCAGCGGACCGCGGACGGGCGTTCCGGAACCGGACTCAGAACCACCACTGGACGAAGAGGGAGCTCAGGAAGCCCGTGAGGCCGATATGGAAGATGACCATGCAGATCCACTGCGACACCCGCATCCGCCAGGCGGTCGACTTGAGGATCTCCCACTCGCTGACGGCGTAGGCGGCCAGGCCGAGCGCCAGGACCTCCCACACCACGAGCCACCAACCCGACGGAGTCTCCCCGGTCGTCGCGGCCATCGCGGTCGGAACACGGGCGACGCGCCCCAGGACGACGAGGGCGATGAGGAGCTTGTGCCAGCCGTGACGGACAGCCGGCGATGCGGCGGTGACGTGAGGGGCGGAAGTGGAACCTGTGGACATTCGCACATTTGATCACCCTCCCGCGTCGGAAGCCATCGTTCCTTTTGTTGACCGTTGTGCGCGCAGCGACGGACCGCACACCTCGCCTGTCCGAGCGGCGACGGACCGACCGCCGGCCCGGTCGGCACCGCGCTCAGTCGGCCGCCGGGGCGTCGCCCCGCCAGTCGAAACGGCGGCCGTCGGCGCCACGTCGCCCGTACAGAGCGCGGCCGCCGGGCCCGTAGCGCCCGATCTCCGTGGTCAGCGCCACCTCGCGCAGGTCATGCTCGGGCCGGTCCGTGACGTCCAGCAGCAGCCCGTCCAGCGGGCCGCCCACCAGTTGCGCGTAGGCGCGGCCCGGGCGGGGGCCCGCGTCGTCGTGGTCGGCGCCGTACACCCGGCCCCGCAAGAACTCAGCCTCGTCCATGACCGACAGCCTGGCATCCACCACTGACAACGCCCCGCCGGACGGACGGGCCGAAGCGAGGTGCGGGCCTCGTGCGTGGGCCGCACCTGCCTCGTCGACGGCCCCGTCTTCCGCTGTGGGCTCGCGGCACGCCGCCGGCCCATGTCGCGGGCTGCATCGTCCCGCCACGCCGCAGCCGAGGCCCCTTCACGCGGACCCAGCACTCTCAACAGCACACGTTCCACCGCCTGTTGGGACGTTGCGGGCAGACCGGGACGCCGAGCCGCCCGGAAGCCGCACGGGGCGAGGGAGGCGTCCGCGACGTGAAGGAGCCGTGGATGTGAAAGGGGCAACCGGTGCGGAGGGTCCGGTCGTCTCTCCCTACGCTGGGGCCACTCCGGAACCCGCACAGGACGGCGTACGCGAAAAGGGGTGGGGTATGTCCCGATGGAAGGCGCTGCCCGAGGCGCTGGACCCGCAGGTCCGGCGACTCGTCGTGCAGTTACGCCAGGTGAAGGACCACAGCGGGCTGAGCCTGGCCGCGCTGGCGAGCAGGACGTCGTACAGCAGGTCGTCCTGGGAGCGCTATCTGAACGGCAAGGCGACCCCGCCCCGGCACGCCGTCGAGATGATGGCCCAGGTCTGCGGCGGAGACCTGATCGGTCTGACGGCACTGTGGGAGGTGGCCGCGTCCGCCCCGACCGCGGAACCCCCGCCCCCGGGTCCGCACCACAGCGTCGACGCGTCGGAGGAATCGCGACCGGCGCCCGAGCCGGTCCCGGGACGAGGACGGGAACGGGTACGGGAACCACGAGACGGCCTGGAAGAGGAGTCGGAGAAGCGGTCGGCCGCCGGGCCGCGCGCTCCGCGGCCGGTATCGGCGGAAACGGCGTCCGCGCTCCGGCCGTCGCGTCCCCGCCGTGGTCCGAGCGGGCGCAGCCCGATGGTCGCGGCCGTCGTCGTCGTGGCAGTGGCGGCCCTGTCCGCCGCGTGGTCCTGGACGTCGTCCGCACAGCCGGATTCCGGGGAGTCGAAGGCCGCGATCACGCACGTGCCGACCTCCTCGTACTCCGCCAAGACCTTCCCCTGTCACTTCACGGTGCTCGACGGCCGCCTCTACGCCGGTCACAGCACCACGCTCACCGACCAGTACGGCGTCGGCGCCACGGTCGAGGCGGTCGCCGAGGTGCAGTGCCTGGTCCAGCGGCACGGCTTCGACCCGAAGGGGATCGACGGGTCGTTCGGGCCCAACACCAAGGCGGCGGTACAGGGGTTCCAGCGGTCCCGCGGACTCGACGCCGACGGGATCGTGGGGCCCATGACCTGGCGCGAGCTCAGGAAGCCGGGTGGCTGAGGGCGGCGGGCCCCGTCCGGACGGCTCGTCAGGAGCGGCCGCGCCCGAGGTCCGCCACCTCGTGGAGCGGCTGCGGGAAGCCAGGGAGAGCACCGGGCTGAGCTTTGCCGCACTCGCGGCGAGGACGGCCTACAGCAAGTCGTCCTGGGAGCGCTATCTCAACGGCAGGACCCTGCCGCCCCGGGACGCGGTGGAGGCGCTGGCGAAGCTGAGCGGTGCGGATCCGGCGCGGCTGCTGGCACTGTGGCTGCTCGCCGACCGCGCCTGGAGCGGACGCGACGCACGCGGCGCCGGCGGCGCACCCGATACACGCGGCGCCGGAACCCCGGCCGGCGGGGCGGCGGACACGTCGGGCACGGCGCTGGAGGAGGCGGGGCCTCGCCGTCCCGACGGGCTGATCGAGCCGGTCCTGCGCAGGAGGGCCGCCGTGCTCGCCGCGGCGGCGGCCGCGCTGGCCGGCACGCTGGGCGTGGGGGCGTGGGCGGCCTGGACGTACGGCGTCGGACACAGGAGCGAGGCGACGGCGCCCCGCACCGGGCCGTGCAGCGGCGAGGCCTGTACGAACCGTGACCCCGAACAGCAGGACACCGACTGCTGGACGGACGCGGGAACCCGGGCGCAGCGGGAGGTCGCCGGGCGGACGGTCGAGTTGCGCGTCAGTCCGGCCTGCCGGGCGGCCTGGGGCCGCATCGTGCGGCCGCGCGACGGAGACCGGATCGGGGTGGTCACCGCCGACGGGCGGCGCCAGTCGCGGCAGATCGCCGTGCCGGGCCGCTACCAGTACACCCTGATGACCGGCATCGACCGGGCGTCCGAGGCGCGGGTCTGTTTCGAACTCGTCGACGGCCCTTCGGGCTGTAGCCCCTGGGGACGCTGAGGGACCCGGCGAGCCTTTTCAACGGCGACGCGTCCGGTGTCGCGGCGAGTGCGGATGAGGGTGGCAACCACCGCCGCCCGGGTCTCGGAAGACCCGGGCGGCGGCGTGGGGCGGTCTGCGTCAGGGGGTGAGCTGCCAGCGCTGGACGTATCCGACGTCGATCGACGCACGGTCCTGGACGCGCAGCTTCCAGGTTCCGTTCAGGGGCTGGGCGGAGGCGTCGACGGTGAAGGTCTGGTCGACGTTGTCGGCGGAGCCGCCGCTGCGGTTCAGGAGGGAGTACACGGTGCCGTCGGGACCGACGAGGTCGACCGTCAGGTCACCGCGGTACGTGTGGACGATGTTGACGTAGACCGAGGTGGTGGCGGAGGCATTGCCGTCGCGGCCCGTGATGGTGACCGGGGACTCCACGGCGGCGCCGTTGTCGGGGATGTCCACCCGGCCGGCGTTGGCGTAGATGTACGCGATCCGCCAGGTGAAGTCGTCCGAGACTGAGGCGCCCGTGCTGTCCGTGACCTTGACGGTGACGTCGCTGCTGCCGAGTGCGGTCGGCGTCCCGGTGATGAGGCCGCCCGGGCTGATGCTCAGACCGTCGGGCAGTCCGGTCGCCTCGTAGGTGAGACCCGCGCCCGAGTTGGTGGTGTAGGCGTCCACCTGGAGGCTGACCGCCTGGCCGACGCCGCTGGTCTGGTCGGC
Organism: Streptomyces achromogenes; assembly: GCF_030816715.1. Taxonomy (NCBI): domain Bacteria; kingdom Bacillati; phylum Actinomycetota; class Actinomycetes; order Kitasatosporales; family Streptomycetaceae; genus Streptomyces; species Streptomyces achromogenes. Next base: position 607,233 of record NZ_JAUSYH010000001.1, read on the forward strand.
GATCGGGGCGACGTTGACGCCGAGGGCTATCCGGCTGCCGACGTTGACGGCGGCCCAGGAGTCGGCCACGGCGAGGTAGGTCGGGCTGTAGGCGCCGAAGAGGTCGCTCGCGGCCTGGAGGGTGGCGGTGCGGGCGCCGGCGTAGTCGGTCGACGAGGTCATGTACGTCGTCAGCGCCCGGTACCAGACGGCGGCGGCGTTCTCGATGCCGATGCCGGCGACCGGCCGCCCGTCATAGGTCGGGCTGTCGTAGTCGACGCCGTTGACCGTCTTCGCGCCGCTGCCCTCGGAGAGAAGGTAGAAGAAGTGGTTCGCGGGGCCCGAGGAGTAGTGGACGTCGAGGCCGCCGAGGGTGGAGCTCCAACTGTCGCGGGAGGAACCGTCCTTGGAGGGTTTGTCCATGTAACGCAGCGGGGTGCCGTCGCCGTTGATGTCGATCTTCTCGCCGACGAAGTAGTCGCCGGGGTCGGCGGCGAGGCCGGCGTGGAACTCGACGGCCGCGGCGAAGATGTCGGAGGTCGCCTCGTTGAGGCCGCCGGACTCACCCGCGTAGGTGAGGTTGGCGGTGGCGGAGGTGACGCCGTGGCTCATCTCGTGGGCGGCCACGTCGAGGGCGGTCAGCGGGTGGGTGTTGCCCGACCCGTCGCCGTACGTCATGCAGAAGCAGCTGTCCGACCAGAACGCGTTGACGTAGTTGCTGCCGTAGTGGGCCCGGCTGTAGGCGGCGACGCCGTCGTTGCGGATGCCGTTGCGGCCGAACACGTCCTTGTAGTAGTCCCAGGTGGCGGCGGCGCCGAAGGCCACGTCGACGCCGGCGGTCTGCCGGTTGGACGGCAGACCGTTGCCCCAGACATCGTTGTCGTCCGTGAAGAGCGTTCCGGTGCCGGACGTGCCCTGGTTCAGGTCGTACGTCCGGTGCCCCGCGCGGTCGCCGTCGACGAGCTGGTACGTCGATCCCGACAGCGTGGTGCCGAGCGGGACCGTGCCGCTGAACTGGCCGGTGCCGGTGCCGGTGTGGACCTTCTCGGCGGCGAGGATCTGCTTGCCCGTGGTCGCGTCGGTCACGACCTGGAGTTCGCTGGGGGTGCCGTCCTGCTGCACGCCCTCGACGACCGTCTCCCAGGCGAGGGCGGGTTTCGCGGTACCGGCCCAGACGACCAGGCGGGGCGCGCGTTCGGTCCGGGAGCCCTTGACCTCGTCGTTCCTCGCGACCGCGAGGGCCTTGCCGGCGGCTTGGGAGGCGGCGAGCTTCGGGGTGAGGGTGGGCAGTGTGAGCGTCGCCCCGCTCGCCCTGGTCACGGTGGTCCGGCCGTTCCCGCGGTGGACGACCAGGTCGCCGCCGAGGACGGGAAGTCCGGCGTAGGTGCGCTCGTAGCGGGTGTGGGTGGTGCCGTCGGCGTCCCGGACGACGTCCTTGACGAGGAGTTTCTCCTGGGTTCCGAGGGCGAGCCGGCGGGCCTCGGCGGCGGCCGCGGCCTGCGCGCTCTTGATCAGCGAGGCGCGGCGGCCCGGTGAGAGCGGCGTCGCCGCGGCCCCCGCACGGGGCGTCGCGGTGACGTCGGCCGCGCCGGGGCCGGCGGGCGCCGCGACGCCGGTGCCCGTCTGGACCCCGAGGGTCAGCAGGGTGGCGGCGGCGGAGAGGGCGAGGGCGGTGGCGCGTCTGCGCCGGAGGACGGGGAGGTGTCGCCGGGGCAACGTGTTCTCCTTCAGTGCGACGGTCGGCCGGTGATGGAGGCCGAGGTGGGGCGGACCGGCGGGATGAGGCCGGCCCGGTGCGCTGCACGACTGGGGGGTGGAAGGAGGTGGGGGGTGGGTGACAGGTGCTCCGCGTGATGCGGACGTGAAGGAATGGTGAACTTCGGCAGCAGCGTGGCACTGGGTGCACAGTTTTGTCATGGGAATGCCAAGACAACGGCTTGAAATGACCATGAGCGGCTGGGGATTCGGCCTGCTCGGCGCACGTTTTCAGCCGCCGGTGGATGCGGCACGTCCCCGAAAGGATGAACGCGGGCACGGTGACGGCGTGTCGCGGCACGGCGGGCCGCACCCTGCGAGTTCAGGTGTCGACGGCGGTCGGCGGCGGGTCACAGGGGGCGGGCTTGGAAGGGCAGCGGCAGGCACGGGCATCGCTGACGGAGCGGATGCGCTATCGGTTCGACAGCACACTGGCCCGCAGCACGGGCAGACTGGTCGGGTGGCTGGCCGTCACCTGCCTCGGGATCGTCGTTCCGGCGAGCGCGGTAATGGTGTGGACCGACCCGTCCTCGCCCGCTTCGCTGACCGGCCGGCTGGCCGCGGTCGGGCGGGTCAGCGCCGAGACCCTGCGGCTGGGCGCGGTGACGGGCGCGCCGCTGCGCATGCTGCTGTCGGTGCTGCTCGGCCTCGTGGCCCTGCTGTACGTGTCGACGCTCATCGGCCTGATCACCTCCGGTCTCACCGACCGGATCGTCGAGCTGCGCAGAGGTCGCTCCACGGTGGTGGAGGCGGGTCACTCAGTCGTGCTCGGCTGGTCGGAGCAGGTGTTCACCGTGGTCGCCGAGCTGATCGCGGCGCGCGCCCACCGGCGGTGGGGCGCGGTCGTGGTGCTCGCGGACCGCGACCGCACCGAGATGGAGGAAGCGCTGACGGCTGTCCTCGGGCCCGCCCGCGCCACCCGCCTGATCTGCCGCAGCGGCTCCCCCGCGGACCCCGAGGCACTGACCACCGTCAGCCCCCGTACGGCGCACGCGGTGCTCGTCCTGCCCGGCACGTCGGCCGCCGGGGACGCCGAGAGCGTCCGGACGCTGCTGGCCCTGCGCGCCGTCCTCGGGGAGAGCCCGGGTCCGCGGGTCGTCGCCTGCGTCCGCGACGAGCGCTATCGCACGGCGGCCCGGCTCGCGGCGGGCACGGGCGGCGTCGTGCTGGAGTCCGACCGCACCGCGGCCAGGCTGATCGCCCGGTCCGCACTCCAGCCCGGCCTGGCTCCGGTGCTGCGGGAGCTTCTCGACTTCGACGGCGAGGAGTTCCACCTCGCCGCCGATCACGGACGTGCGGGGCGCCGCTTCGGCGACGTGCTGCTCGACTGTGTCACGGCCGCCGTGGTCGGGCTGGTGCGCCCCGACGGCACCACCCTGCTCAACCCGCCCCCGGACACCGTCATCGCCGCGGAGGACCGCCTCGTCGTGGTCGCGCCGGACGACGAGGCCGTGCGATGGGACGCGGAAGCCGTCCCGGGGGACGAGAGGACCGTGAGTGGGGACGCGGAAGCCGTCCCGGGGGACGTGGGGGTCGAGCGGTGGGGCGACGGCCGGCACCCCGCGGATCGGCCCGCGCCTGCCGAGGGCGGATCCGAAGCGGCCGAGCCGTCGCGGTTCCTGCTGCTCGGCTGGAACCACCGGGGGCCTCACCTCGTAGAACAGCTGCGCAGCGGCGCGCGGCCGGGCTCGGTGCTGCACGTCGTCACCGATCCGGCGGAACCGGTGCGCCCACCGCTGCCCCTGCCGGAACCCCGCAGGGACGGCGCGCCCGCCGACGGGCTCGCCGTGACCTTCGGGACCGCCGACCCGACCAGCCCCACCGCGTTGCGCGCCCTGGAACCGGGTTCCTACGACCGGGTCGTCGTGCTCGGGCCGGAGCCGGATCCCCTGAGCGGCCTCGACCGGCCGGACGACCGCACGCTGGTGGTCCTGCTGATCCTCCGCTCCCTGGCGCAGGAGTCCGGACGTGCGGTGCCGGTGGTCGCGGAGCTCGCCGACGAGCGCAACCGGCCGCTGGCCCCGCTCGGACCGGGCTGCGAGGCCGTCGTCGGCGGGCAGCTCACCGGTCTGCTGATGGCGCAGGTCTCGCAGAACGGAGAACTGGCCGCCGTGTTCGAGGAACTGTTCACCGCCGGCGGCAGCACGCTGCGGCTGCGCCCCGCGCATCGTTATGTGCCACCGGAGCGCCCGGCGTCCTTCGCCGCGGTCGTGGCGGCGGCCCGCGAGCGCGGCGAGTGCGCGATCGGCTACCGGGGCGCCGAACACGAAGGAACGCCTCCCTCCCATGGCGTCCGGCTCAATCCCCCCAAGTCGCGGACTCGGCTGTGGAGTGCGGGGGACGACGTCGTCGTGATCGTGACGGAGGGCCGCACCGGAGACACCCGGGGCGCGACGGCCGGTCCGACGGCAGTCCACGGCGCGGCGGCCGACGTCCCGTGAACCCGAACCGCCCCGTGGCCCGCCCCGTGCGGCCCGCCCCGTGCGGCTCGCCCCGTCAGCCGCCGCCGGACCGGCCCGTCCCGGCCGACCGCCCGGTCCCGCCCCGTCCCGCCCGGACGCATCGGGGTGCGCGCCCGGGCGACCGCTGACCCGTTCGAGTGGTCCTCCTCCGCATCCCGTCGTAGCGTCGGTAGCGCACCTCACCGGGGCGCGGCAGACAGCCGGGCCCCGGTTCGGGCGGGTGGGAGCCACGATGCGACACACGACGAGAACAGCGGTCATGCTCTGCGCGGCGCTGGGCCTCACGGCGGCCGTCGGGCCGGCCGCGGCGACGCCGGCCGCGTCACCGCCCGCGGCCCGCGCGGCCTCGGTCCGCCAGGCCACCGCGCCGGTCCTGGTCGACTGCTTCTGGCACGCCCGGGTGAGGCCCGGCAGCTTCGTCCTCGCGTGCGGCGACGGCAACAGCCGACTGGTCTCGTTGCACTGGCACAGCTGGGGCGCAGGCTCGGCCCGGGCCACCGGGGTCAACGTCGTCAACGACTGCGACCCGTACTGTGCGGCGGGCGCCTTCCACCGGTACGCCGTCACGGTCAAGCTGGACCGGCCGCAGCCGTGGAAGAAGAACCCCCGGGTACAGCACTACAGCCGGATCACCCTGACCTACCCGGGTGACCGGCCGGATCAGTTCGGGCGCGTCGTGACCTACCCCCTGTGGAACTGACACCGCGATCGCCCCGACGCCCTGCCGCCCGCCCTGTCGTGGTGCGGCGGCCGGTCAGGTCAAGAGGCCGGCCGCCACCGTCGCGCCCAGTTCCCAGCAGGCCGCCACCTGCGCCTTGTCCGGTTCCCCGGTGACGGTGACCGGCTCGGCCGCGAGTCGCCAGCCCAGCCCCGTGGTGACGGCCTCGATGCCGCGCACCGCACCGGTCACGTCATTGCCGCCGTGCACGTAATAGCCGAAGGGGCGGCCCTGGGTGGCGTCGAGGCACGGATAGTAGATCTGGTCGAAGAAGTGCTTGAGCGCCCCCGACATGTAGCCGAGGTTGGCCGGGGTGCCCAGCACGAAGGCGTCGGCGGCCAGGACGTCGGAGGCGGTCGCGGCGAGGGCCGCCCGCCGTTCGACGCGGACACCCTCGATCTCGGGCGCCGTCGCGCCGGCGACCACCGCTTCGAACAACACCTGGCAGTTCGGCGAGGGGGTGTGATGGACGATCAGCAAGGTGGGCACGGCACAAGACCCTGCCCGCTCCCCCGGCCCCGCCGCAAGCCGGGACGCGGCCGGACCGCCCCGCCTCGTCCGTTCCGGCCTCCCCGGGGCCAGGGCACACGTGAAGTCCCCGTACAGGGCGCGCCGGTTACGTTCGACGCCCTCCGGGCACTCTGATACGACGACTGTTCGGCTGTCGAGACGCGGGGGTGCGGGGTGCTCGCTCGGAGTGCGGCGATGATGTGCGCGGCCGGTGTGCTGGTCCTGGTCGGCTGCTCGGGCGGCGACGACGGGCGCAACGCGGAGCCGGCCCACCCGGCGTCCACCGCGACCTCCTCCCCCGCCCCTTCGTCGTCCGCCCCGCCCCCGCCCTCCCGCTCCGCGCCTACCCCGTCCGCCTCCCCGTCCCCTTCCGCGACGGCTGCCGCGTCTGCGCGCCCCTCTCCGGTGCCCGTCACCGGCCCGGACCAGAAGCTGGTGGTGATGACCGTCAGCGGCGGCTTCGCCGGGGTGAACCAGGAGGTCACGCTCCGAGGGGACGGAAGCGTCCGTACCGCCGACAAGGGCCGGTCCGCGGTGCGCCGCACGACCACGGCGCAGTTCACGCAGCTGCGCACGCTGCTCGGCGACCCCGCGCTCGACGACATTCCCGCGTTCACGAGGGACACCGGCTCCGCGGACAGGTTCCAGTACGCCCTCCAGTTCGACGGCCGCACGATCATGACGGACCGCTCCGCAGGCGAGCCCGCGCTCGACCGTCTCATCGGCGCCCTGGAGAAGTGGCTGCCGAAGAACTGACGCGCGCCGGCGCACGCGTGTGTCCCCGGCGCGCGCCTGGTGGACCTCGTCGCCGGTCAGGGCCTCGGGTCTGGCATCATCGGTTCGCATCCAAGGCCACGGGGGGACAGCATGCAGCGGGCGACGGGACGCGGCGCAGCCGCCGCGGCGCCACGGAGCGTGGACGTGGCCCGCCTCGCCGGCGTCTCCCAGAAGACGGTCTCGCGGGTCTTCAACGACGAGCAGTACGTCTCCGCGGAGGTGCGCCGACGCGTCCTCGAAGCCGCCGAAGAGCTCGGCTACCGGCGCAACAACGCCGCCCGGGCGCTGGCCTCCGGACGGACCCGGGCCATCGGCGTGGTGACGCTGGGCACCGCCCTCTACGGTCCCGCGTCCCTGCTCATGGGCGTCGAGCGAGCCGTCAGGGACAACGGTTACGCCCTCCGCGTGGTCAACACGGTGGAAGGCGATCCCGCGGGCGTCGCGGGGGCCGTCGGCTCGCTCCTCGACCAGGGCGTCGACGGCATCGTCATCTCCGAACCGATCGACGAGCGGGGCCGTGCGGACACGCGGGATCCGCAAGACACCCAGGCCACGCAGGACACTCAGGCCACGCAGAGCCGGCAGGACCGCCAGGACGCAGCGGACGAGGGGCGGCGACGGCAGGAGGCCGGCGGCAGCACCCGCCTCCGCGTCGACGTACCGGTGCTGGTGCTCAGCGCGCCGTCGCCCGTCGTCGCCCCCAGCGTGCTGACCGCGGGGCACGGCGCCGACCGGATGGCCCGGGTCGCCACCGAACACCTGCTGCGACTGGGCCATGTGACGGTCCATCACCTTGCCGGTCCGCAACGCTGGTACGCCGCGCGGGACCGGCTGGAGGGCTGGCGGACAGCGCTCATGACCCACGGCGCGAGCGTGCCGCCGGTGATCGAGGGCGACTGGTCCGCCGCGTCAGGGTACGCGGCGGGCCGTGCGCTCGCCGCGGACGGTGACGTCACCGCGGTGTTCGCCGCCAACGACGACATGGCGATCGGCCTGATCCGCGCCCTGACGGAGGCCGGTCTCCGGGTGCCGCAGGACGTCAGCGTCGTCGGCTTCGACGACATCCCCGTCGCCGCGTTCGTGACACCTCCCCTCACCACGGTGCCGCAGCCGTTCGACGCCGTGGCGCAGGAGGGCCTCAGGCGTCTCGTGCACGTCATCGAGAACCCGGAGGCCCCGCCCCTGCCGGCGAGCGACCCTCCGGCCGACCTCGTCGTCCGCGCCTCGACCGCGGCCCCGCCCGTGCGGCGGAACCGCGCCCGCTGACCGGTCCGGCCGGCCCACACCGGCCAACCGGCCCCCGGCGGCGACCGGCGAACCGCAGTCGCGTCAGCCGGCGGCCAGCGCCGAGCGCAGCGTGGCGGCCATCAGCGCGATGGCCTCCTTCGCGGCCGGCACGGGGCCCGTGTGGGTGAAGTAGTGGTCGACGTCCGCGAACACGCGGTGGGTGACGGGCACCCCGGCGGCCTCCAGGGCCTTGGCGTAGGCGTCGCCCTCGTCGCGGAGACGGTCGTTCTCCGCGACGACGACCAGGGCGGGCGGCAGGCCGGCGAGGTCGTCGGCCAGGCCCGGCGAGACGAGCGGGTCGGCGCGATCGGCGGGGTCGGGCACATAGGCGCCGGTGAACGCGCGCATGAGCCACGGGGTGAGCAGCGGCTTGGCCGTGCGGGCGGTCTTGGCCGCCGGGTCGGTGACCATGTCGAGCGGCGCGGAGTCGATGATCTGCAGACGCGGTGAGAAGGCGCCGCGGTCCCGGGCCGTGCGGCACACCGCGGCGGCCAGGTTGGCGCCGGCGCTGTGCCCGCCGACGGCCAGCCGGGATCCGTCCCAGCCGTGCTCCCCGCCGTTCGCGGCGACCCACGCGGTCACGTCGTAGGCCTGGGTGACGGCGGCGGGGAAGGGATGCTGCGGAGCGACGGCGTAGTCGACGTTGACCACGACGCAGCCCGCAGTGGCGGCTATGCGGCGGCACAGATGGTCGTCCTGCTCCGCCCGCGCCACGACGAAGCCGCCGCCGTGGAAGTTGACGTAGACGGGGGCCGGCGGGCCGGCCACGGCCGGTGGCAGGTAGACGGTGCAGGCCACCGGCCCCGCGCCGGTCTCCACCCGGAGCGTCCGCGTGTTCTTGGGCACGTCCGAGAAACGCAGATCCGGGTGCACGCGGGACATCGTCCCGCCGAGCAGCAGTTGGACGGCCCTGGCCTGGACACGGGGGCTGAGCGGCATGGTAGGTCCCGTTCTCGCGGTGGGGAATCGGCGGTCGACGACTCCGATCGACAGGATTCCTGTTAATGGAGGTACATCCTGCACCCGGGCGTGCGTGAGCGCCACCCTCCGGGCGGCGGAAGCGCAGCGCGGACCCCCGGCAGCCGTCGCGACCGGCCTCCGATCGGTCCTGGACCGGCCTCCGATCGGCCTCCGCCCGGCCTTCGTCCGGCGTCGGGTCCGCGTTCCCACCACTCACCGGCCAACCGTTCAATTGCCTTGCCCACGCGGTCAATTGCGTGCAGATACCTTCGCGTTGCGAAGCCACTTGGGCCAGTCCCGGAGCACGTCACCCGGTAGGGGGACGACCTTCGTACGGTCGGTTCACCAGTGGAGCCGGAGGAGCCCGGACCCGCGCAACCGGCAGGAGGAGCGCCATGGCGAACGTGGAGATCTCGATGAAGGAGACGATGACCGCGATCGAGGGGGCATTGGGGGTCGCCGTCGTGGACTACACCAGCGGCATGGCACTCGGCACGCTCGGCGGAGGCAAGGATCTCGACCTGACCGTCGCCGCGGCCGGGAACACCGACGTGATCCGGGCCAAGGTGCGCACCATGGAGCACCTGGGGCTCAAGGGCGAGATCGAGGACGTCCTGATCACCCTCGCGAACCAGTACCACCTCATCCGGCTGCTCAAGGGCCGAGGCGGCAGCGGCCTGTTCATGTACCTGGTGCTGGACCGCGAACGGTCCAACCTGGCGATGGCCCGCCACCAGCTCAAGCGGATCGAGGCCGAGCTCGAGGTCTAGGCGGCCGGACGCCCGGACCTCACGGGCGGACGGCCGCGGCTTCGCACACCCTCGACTTGAAGATGTCTTCATCTCGGCACTTCCAGATCAGCGCATCACACGGGTGTGCGGAGCCGGCAACCACCAGGATCGAGGCGCGGCACGTCGCGCGCGGCGGCGCACGGAAACCGGGCGGCCGCCGCGCCCTTCGAGACCCCACCCCACCGAACACGGCAGGGAGCGAGCGACCCATGCAGGTTCCCCTCTACCAGGCCAAGGCCGAGTTCTTCCGCATGCTCGGACATCCCGTGCGGATCAGGGTCCTCGAACTCCTGCAGGGCGGTCCCGTCGCCGTGCGGGACCTGCTCGCCGAGATCGAGATCGAACCCTCCAGCCTGTCCCAGCAACTGGCGGTGCTGCGCCGGTCGGGGATCGTCGTGTCGATCCGGGAGGGCTCGACCGTCAGCTACGCGCTGGCGGGCGGCGACGTGGCCGAACTGCTGCGGGCCGCACGCCGCATCCTCACCGAACTCCTGGCAGGGCAGAACGAGTTGCTGGCCGAGCTGCGCCAGTCGGAACAGCCGCTGCCGATCCCCCACAGCCGTGCGGGGCTGCCCGTCCCGCAGAGCGGCGCCGGACGGACGTGACGAACGCGCCGGACGTGACGGCCCGGACGGCCAGGCCTTCCTGGACGCACTGCCCGCACTGAACGCACGACACGCACGACACGCACGACACGCACTGGACATGAAGGAACCCGAGGCGTCCGGCTGCCGGCCGAAGGAGCCGGGCCGTCCCGGAGCCCGCCGAACAGCAGCGCGGGACTCGAACGAAACAGACCGAAACGCCAGGGTCCGCCACCCCTTCCGCCACGTAGAAATATCTACAAGCATGCATATGCCGGGCGGCATGCGGTCGCCGGTGGAGTCGTACGGAGCCGACATGAGCGATGCGATGCCGACATGATCGATGCGATGTGGATGCGCGGCGTGGAGTGGCTCGCCGCCGCCGCGACGGATCCGCGGTCGTGCAAGCGGGAATGGGACCAGGGCGACGGGATCACGCTGTTGGAGGCGGGCCGTTACTGGGACGTACTGAGCGTGCCCGACCGGCTGGGGCTGCTGACCCTGGACCTGCTGTGGCAGGCCTCGCGGCCCACGCCGGGGCCCACGCTCGTGGACACCGCCGCCCACCGTGTGGGCTTCTTCCTGCCGCCCGACCCCGGCAGCCGCTGGATCGGTGCCGGACTGCGGCACGCCGGCCGGGGCTCCTGGGTCGCGGTGCCGCCGCCCTACCGGGCCGCCCGGTTCCTGGAGTGGCTGGTCCCGCCGGACGGCAGCGGTGCGCTGCACACGCCGGCCACCCTGGAGCTGGCGCTGCGTCAGGCCAACGGCACACTGGCCGTGCTGCGGCCGGTGTGCGGGCCGTAGCACGTCACGTCCTCGGCGTCCCGGCGTCGTCCCGTCACGGACGACGCCGGATCCGGGCCGAGGCCACCACCGCACGTCGGAACCGGCGGGCACGGTGCGCCCTCGGGCCCGCCACCGCCCGACGGGACGGGCGTTGACGCTCGACGACCGCTGCCTTGCGGGCCAACTCCAGCACGACGTACGGCAATTCCGACAGTCGACGCAGAAGCGAACAGATGCCGGGCACTTTGGGCGCGAAGTCTCGCTCAACCGTGCGGGATCGATCAATGACGGTGTGTACTGTGCTGCGAGTGCCCGTTCGGACACCGAACGCGCCCCCTGCCACGCGACCGACGACGCCCGACCCCCCACTGGACCGAATCGATGATCGAATTGCCGGACCTGGTGACCGGCGGCCTGACCGCCGGCACACTGTCCGCGCTCGCCCTGGCCGGCGGCCTGCTGCGCGCACGGCGGCGGCAGACCCGACAGCGCGCGGAGATCGCCGCGCTGCGCACCCGACTCGACGGCTCCCTCAAGGCGTTCACGGCGGAGGTGGAGCACCTGGCGAGCCGCCGCGTGCCCGCCGCCGCCCGTCGGGTCGCCCATCCGCACGTCGCCGTGCCGGGCCCGCTCCAGCCGCTCACCGTCGGCACCCCTCTGGGCATCGCCCTGGAGAACGTGGTGCTGGCGCTGCAGGCCGAGACGGCCGCCCAGCGCACGTCCGTCGACGCCGCGGCACAGGCCGGGATGCGCGGCGCCGTCCGGGAGATCCAAGCCGCCCTGTACCGGCTGCAGGACGCCCTGCGCGGACTTCAACAGCGCTACGACGACCCGGAGTTGGCCCAGACCCTGTTCCGTCTCGACCACGAGAACGAACAGTCGCTGCGGCGCGCCCAGGTCACCGCCGTGGTGTGCGGCGCCTGGGTCGGGCTGGCCCGTGAGGAGTCCCACCTGGTGGACGCGGTGACCGGCGGCCAGGCCCGGCTCGCCGGCTACCACCGGGTCCAGGTCCACAACCACCTCGAGCCCGGCACCGCCCTGGTCTCGCACGCCGTCGAGCCGGTCGCCATCATCGTCGCCGAGCTGCTCGACAACGCTCTGCGGCACTCCGCCCCGGACACCGACGTCGTGGTCAGCCTGGAGCACGTGCACCACGGTGTGTGCGTCACCATCGACGACGCGGGCCTCGGCATGACCCTGGACGAACGCGAGCGCGCACAGCGGCTGGTGGCAGGCGACGAGCCCATCCTGCTGACCGAGCTCGGCGACCCGCCCCGGATGGGGCTGGCCGCGATCGGCCGGCTGACCCGCCAGTTCGACCTGGGCGTGGACGTCTCCTCGACCTCCCCGTACGGCGGTGTGCGGGCGGTGCTGCGGGTCGAGACCCACCTCCTGAGCCACCTCGACCCGGCCGACCGGCCGCCGGCCGCGAGCGCGCCGCGCACGACGCGCACCGCGCGCAAAGCCTTCCCCGACCCTCCCGGCCCCTCCCACGCGTACGGCGCCGAGACCGGCGCGCCGGAGACGGCGACGGGACATCACGAGCCGCGGGACGAGGACGACGGCCTGCCGCAGCGCAGACGCCGCACCCGGCCCGCGACGCCGGCACCGGCGCCGGCCCGGGCCGCGGAGCGTCGTCCGGCGCGCAGCCCGGAGGAGGCCGCCGCCGCGCTCGGCGCACTGCAGTCCGGCACGGCGGCGGCCCGCGCCGCCGTGGCGAACACCGGTGCGGGCGCCTCGGGGGAGACGCCCGCCGACCACATCGACCAGACCGACGACGAAGAGGGAGCGGCCCGATGACCAGCCGCAACACGGGTGACACGGCATGGGTGCTGGAACCGGTCCTGCAGGTGCCGCACGTGGTGGCCGCCGTCATGCTGACCCGGGACGGGCTCGTGACCGGATACACCGACGCCCTGTCCCAACCGTCGGCCGAGCGGGTGGCCGCCATCACCAGCACCGTGCAGGGCGCCTGCCGGACCGCGGCGGCCGCCTTCGCCGACCGTGACACGTCCGACGTACGGCAGATCGTCATCGAGTCGGATCACGGATACGTGCTGATCGTGCCGACCGACCACGGCACCTGTGTGGCCGCCTACGGCGACGGCGAGGTGCGGCTGGACCTGCTGGCGCACCGGGTGCACTCCCAGGTGGCCCGACTGGGCGGGAAGGCGATGACAGCCCCGTCCCGAGGAGCCGACGACAACCCGCCGGCATGACCGGTCGCCCGGCCGGCCGCCCTCTGGTCCCCGCGTATCTGTCGACCGGCGGCGTGGCCCGGCCCAGCCGCCCCCACCTGGAGCGGCTGTCGGTGCTCGCCCGCACCGACACACCACCGCCCGCCGGGCTCCCCGCCGCCGAACTCGCCCTGCTGGACACCCTGGAGGACGGCTCCCTGGCGGTGGTGGAGGCGGCGGCGCTGCTCAGACTGCCGTTCTCGGCGGTGCGGGTGCTGGCGGCCGGTCTCGTCGACCGGGACCTGGTCCTCGCCCGTGCGCCGATCCCGCCCGCCGAACGGTTCGACCCCGACCTGCTGAAGAGAGTGGCCGATGGCCTCCGCGCCCTCAGACTCCGCGCCTAGCGCCTGCCGCGAAACACTCCCCGGCGCCGGCGGACCAGGTTCCGTCCACCTGCCCGACACAGCCCGCGACCTGGTGAAGATCCTGGTGGCGGGGCCGTTCGGCGTGGGCAAGACGACCCTGATCGACTCGGTCTCCGAGATCCGCCCGCTGCACACCGAGGAACCCCTCTCCGAGGCGTCCGCTCAGGTGGACGACCTGGACGGGGTGCGGGAGAAGGCGACGACCACCGTCGCCATCGACTTCGGCCGGATCAGCCTGCCCGGCGACGTCGTGCTGTACCTGTTCGGCACGCCCGGACAGGAGCGTTTCCGGAGCCTGTGGGACGACATCGCCTACGGGGCGCTGGGGGCGCTCGTGCTGGTCGACAGCCGCCGCCTCGACGCCTCGTTCGACGTGCTGGGGCTGGTGGAGGAGAGCGGGCTGCCGTACGCGGTCGCCTTCAACGCCTTCCCCGACGCGCCCCGCCACCACGGCGAGGAGCGGCTGCGCCGGGCGCTGGACCTGGAGCCCACGACACCACTGGTCACCTGTGACGCCCGGGACGCCGGCTCCTCGATCGACGCGCTGCTCGCGCTCGTGGACCATCTGATCGGCCGTGACCCCGTGGAGGCCCGGTGACCGCCCGTACCCCGGACCGGATCGACTTCGCCCGCTCCGTGCCCGTGCGACTGTGGGAGGACGGCTTCGCGCCCGATCCGCAGCGCTACTACGCCGCGCTCCGCGCGCAAGGACCCGTCGGCTGGGCCGAGTTGGCACCGGGGATACCGGCGTACGTGGTCACCGACCGGCGGGCGGCGCTGGACGTCCTGCACGACCAGGAGACCTTCTCGCACGACCCGAGGGCGTGGGAGGCGACGGTCCCCGACGACGCGCCGGTGCTGGGCATGATGCGGTGGCGGCCCAACGCCCTGTTCGCCGACGGCCCCGCGCACCTGCGCTACCGGTCCACTCTCATCGACGTCTTCGACCTGGTGGAACCGCACGACCTGCGCGGGCGGGTGCACCGGGCGGTGCGGCTGCTGGCCGAGCGCATGGGCCCACGCGGCGAGGCCGACCTCGTGGCGGACTTCGCGCGCCCGCTGCTGGCGCTGGTGCTCAACGACCTGTTCGGGCTGCCGGACAGCCAGGGCGAACGGCTCAACGAGGGCCTGGGCAAGATGATGGAGGGCGGCGCGCAGGCCGCCGAAGGCGAGGCGCAGTACGCCCGGTACGTGCTGGAGCTCATCGCCGCGAAGGCCGAGAAGCCCGGCGACGACCTGCCCAGCCGGCTGCTGGAGCACCCGGCCGGACTGACCCGTGAGGAGGTCACCTGGCAGGTGTTCCTCACTCTCGGCGCGGGGTACGAGCCGACCGCGAACCTGCTCTCCAACACGCTGTCTAGGGTGCTGGGCAACCCGGCGTACTACTCCACGCTCACCAGCGGCGCCCGGCCGGTCATGGACGCGGTGGTGGAGGTGCTGCACCACGAGACGCCGCTGGCGAACTACGGCATCTACTACGCGCGCAGGCCGGTGGCCTTCCACGGGGTGTGGCTGCGCGACGCGGTCCCGGTGGTGGTGTCGTACGGGGCGCTGGGGCTCCCCCCACGGCACGGACGGCGCCCCGGCCGGTGAACGGACGGCGTCCGGCGGCCGGCATCCGCACGACGCCTCGCACCTGTCGTGGGGCGCCGGACCGCACGCCTGCCCGGTCAGACAGCACACCCTGCTGCTCGTCACCGAGGCGATCGAGCGGCTCACCCAGTGGCTGCCGGACCTCGACCCCGTCGTGCCCCGTGACCGGCTCGCCTGGCGGCCGGGGCCGTTCCACCGGTCGCTGACGGCGCTGCCCGTGCGCTTCAGCCCCCGCTCCCCCGCTTCCGACCCCTCAGGAGTCCGTTCGTGACCGTGACCGACCGCATCGTCCTCGACCCGTTCGGCGCCGACGTGCACGGCGAGAGCGCCCGGCTGCGCGCCCTCGGCCCGATCGTGCCCGTCGAGCTGCCCGGCGGCATCCCCGCGTGGGCGCCCACGGGGTACGACACCCTCAAGGCGCTGATCCTGGACCCGCAGGTCAGCAAGGATCCGCGGCGGCACTGGCGGCAGTGGCCGGAACTGGGCGAACACCCGTCCTGGGGTTGGATCCTCGGCTGGGTCGGCGTCGTCAACATGCTCTCCACGTACGGCGCCGACCACGCCCGGCTGCGCAAGCTGGTCGCGCCGAGCTTCACCCACCGGCGCACCGAGTCGCTGCGTGAGCGGGTGGAGGCGATCACCGGCGAGCTGCTCGACTCGCTGGAGGAGCGCGCCGGGAACGGCGGCGCCGTCGATCTGAAGGCCGAGTTCGCGCATCCGCTGCCGATGCGGATCATCTGCGAACTCTTCGGTGTACCCGAGGAGTTGCAAGGCGCCACCGGTCGGCTCATCGCGGCGATCATGGACACCTCCGATCCGAGCCCGGAGCACGCCGCGTTCGTGCAGGAGCAGATCGGCACGGTGCTGGGCTCGCTCATCGCCCACAAGAGCGAGCACCCCGGCGACGACATGACGACCGAGCTGATCCGGGTGCGCGACGAGGAAGGCGACCGGCTCAGCGACGAGGAACTGCTGTACACGCTGCTCCTCGTCATCGGCGCCGGCTTCGAGACGACGGTGAACCTCATCGGCAACGCGGTGGTGGCGCTGCTGCGCCGGCCGGAGCAACTGGCGGCGGTACGGCGGGGCGAGATCGGCTGGGACGCCGTCGTGGACGAGACGCTGCGGCTGTATCCGTCGATCGCCACGCTGCCGCTGCGGTTCGCCGTGAGCGACCTGAAGGTGGGCGACGTGACGATCCCGGCCGGGGACGCCATCATCACGACGTACGCGGCGGCCAACGTGGACCCGGTCCGGTACGGGCCGGACGCGGGGACGTTCGACGCGGCGCGCGCGGCGGACGACCATCTGGCCTTCGGCATCGGGGTGCACCGGTGCATCGGCTCCCCGCTGGCCCGGATGGAGGCGCTCACGGCGCTGCCCGCGCTCTTCGACCGGTTCCCCGGACTGCGGCTGGAGGAGGCGGAGGGTGAGCTCCGGCAGGTGTCGTCGTTCATCGCGAGCGGCTGGCAGGAGATCCCCGTCCGGCTGCGGGGCTGACACCGCCGCGGGGTGCGACCGGACCCCCGTCCCGGTCGTACCCCCGCGGCTCCTGAGAAAATACGGGGCGGCGGGCGGTTTGGGAATCGTGCCGATGCCCGCTCACGGGTCCGCAGGACTCACCTGTGCACAGGTGAGTCCGGATGGCCCGATTCCGCCGGATGGCCGCTTCCGTGCAGGTCGGGCAGGTCGAGGTCGCCGACGGCGACATGGGCGAGGACGACCTCGTAGAGGTCGCTGCCCGCGGCGAGCAGCTGCCGTTCGAGGACGGGTTCGGCGCTGCGGACGTGCTCGCGGACGGTCTGCGCGTGGACGCCCAGCAGGTGGGCGGCCCGCTCGGCGTTGCCGCCGGCCGCGATCCAGGACCGCAGAGTGCCTCGCAGATCCCGGCCGTCGGTGTCGAGCCGGGCCAGCAGCTCCAGCGCCCAGGAGCGCAGCGCCGGCCCGGTGAGCAGCTCGCCGAGCCGCACCGGGGCCGCCGGGGGGCCCGCGGGGTCCTCGGCGATGCCGAACCGGTGGTGGAGGGCGAGATGGACGACGGCCCGGACGGTGAGGTCGGAGAAGTCGGCGCCCAGCAGGGTCTCGACGCGCTCCATGCGGGCGCGGACCGTGTTGCGGCTGACGCCGAGCACCTTCGCCGCGCTGACGGCCGTGAACTCCAGGCCCAGCCGGGTGGTGGCGAGGAGTTCGGCGCGGGTGTGGTGCGGCAGGGTGTCCAGGGGGCGCAGCAGGCGGGTCGTCCAGGTGCGCAGCACGTCGGGGTCCATCAGCCGCTCGGGGTGGGTGCGCTCGGCGTAGGCGGCCGTCCTGTCGGGGCGGAAGCGGGCCACGGCCAGGGCGCTGACGGCCTGTCCGTAGGCGGTGGCGGTGCTGGCGAGGCTCTGCCGGGCGCTGCCGCCGAGGAACGCCTCGAAGCGGCCGCCGCACAGGGCGCGCAGCTCGGGCCCGACGGCGTCGTCCGGGACGACGACGATGACATGCCCGTCCATGGCGGGACAGCGGACGACGAGGGCCTCCTCGTGGGTCGCCGCGAGACAGGCCTCGGCGAGGCTGTCGCGTTCCTCGGGGCTGCTCTCGACGACGTACACGCAGGCGGTCTCGGTGTCGAGGAGGCGGGGCCACAGACCGGCGGCGACCCGGCGGGCGGCGACGACGTCCTCGACCATGAGCAGCTGCAGGATGGCCAGCCGGAGGTCGGCGGAGGCGCGGGCCAGACGGTGTCCGGTGGCCATGCTCTCCTGCGCTCGCAGGAGGATTTCGAGGACGTTCACGGTCTGCGTGACGATGTCGGAGGCGCGACGGTCGAAGGGGCTCGTCCGGCTCACCGTGAGCACTCCGACCGGTGCGGGCCCCAGGAGTTCGACCCGGATCAGGCGCACGTAGCGGCCCTCCCCCTCCCAGGCGGCGGAGGCGAGGCGGCCGTCGGCGATGTCCGCCGTCAGGGCCTCGTCGACGGGGGTGTGCGGTCCGGCGACCAGGACGCCGTGGCCGTCGCGCAGGGAGACGGAGGCCTCGACGGCCGCCGACAGCCACGCGACGAGCCTCGGGACATCGCGCCCGGTGGGGCGCAGATGGTCGAGGAGCGCCTGGGCCCACCCCGGTCCGGCGTCGTCCGGCGCGCCCGAGCGGAGGTTGTCGTCGTCCCGGCCGGCCATGTCGGCGCTCTCCTCGTCCTTCACGGCCCGCGGGCCGAACCAGTCATATCGGTCGGCGACGTTACCTCACCCGCGCCGAACGGGCGGGGCGGGCGGTGCGGCGGCCCTGCGGGGGCCTGCGCTGCGCGGACGGCATAAACTCAGCCAATGGCGAAGTACTACGACGTGCACCCCGACAACCCTCAGCCGCGCACCGTCTCCCAGGTCGCGGCCGCCATCCGGTCGGACGCGCTGATCGCGTACCCGACGGATTCCTGCTACGCGCTGGGATGCCGCCTCGGCAGCAAGGACGGCATCGACCGGATCCGGGCCATCCGCGAGCTGGACGAGCGGCACCACTTCACCCTCGTGTGCCAGGACTTCGCGCAGCTCGGCCAGTTCGTCCGGGTGGACAAGGACGTGTTCCGGGCGATCAAGGCGTCGACGCCCGGCAGCTACACCTTCATCCTCCCGGCGACGAAGGAGGTGCCGCGCATGCTCCAGCATCCGAAGAAGAAGACGGTGGGCGTGCGCATCCCGGACCACGTGGTCACCCAGGCGCTGCTCGCCGAGCTCGGCGACCCGCTGCTGTCCAGCACCCTGCTGCTGCCGGGCGAGGACGAGCCGATGACCCAGGGCTGGGAGATCAAGGACCGGCTCGACCACGTGGTCGACGGCGTGCTCGACTCCGGCGAGTGCGGCACCGAGCCGACGACCGTGATCGACTTCTCCGAAGGCGAGGCCCAGATCGTCCGGTACGGGGCGGGAGACGCCTCCCGGTTCGAGTAGCGGGTCCGGGCCGGGGGCGCTCGGGGGCGGATGGATGGCACGTGCAACGATGGCGCTGCCCGGTCTCACCGGGCCGAACGCACGCTCGTCGCCGTGCACCGCGCTGAGGAGCCCCCCATGACCTCCGTACAGGGAACAGCACTGGACATCCCCA
Organism: Streptomyces achromogenes; assembly: GCF_030816715.1. Classification (NCBI taxonomy): domain Bacteria; kingdom Bacillati; phylum Actinomycetota; class Actinomycetes; order Kitasatosporales; family Streptomycetaceae; genus Streptomyces; species Streptomyces achromogenes. The sequence continues at coordinate 626,114 of NZ_JAUSYH010000001.1, forward strand.
CCGATGACGGCGTGGCCGACGCCTATCTGGCGCACCCCGCAGACGGCGTGCCCCGGCCTGGCGTCCTGCTCTACCAGGACGCGTTCGGTCTGCGTCCACAACTGCGGGCGATGGCCGACCGGCTCGCCGAAGCCGGTTACGCGGTGCTCGTGCCCAACCTGTTCTACCGTCACGGACGCGCTCCCGTCATGGAGTTGCCCGCGTTCATCGACCCCGCCGCACGGCCGGAGATCTTCGAGACGCTGTACCCGCTCGTTCTGTCCCTCACGCCCGAGCTGATCGTCCGGGATTCCGACGCGTATCTGCGGTGGATGGAGCAGAGTCCGCTGGTCGCGGCCGGCCCGGTCGCGGTGACCGGTTACTGCATGGGCGCCCGGCTCGTCCTGGCGACCGCCGGCGCGCATCCGGACCGGGTCGCGGCGGCGGCGGGTTTCCACGGCAGCCGTCTGGTGACCGACGCCCCGGACAGCCCTCATCTCGCCGCCGGACGCATCACGGCGGAGGTCTACTTCGGCCACGCCGACGATGATCCGGGTCTGCCGCCCGAGCAGATCGAGCGCTTCGAGGAGTCCCTCACCGCGGCCGGGGTCCGGCACACCTGCGAGGTCTACGCCGGGGCCCCGCACGGTTACACGCAGGCCGACACGTCGTCGTACGACGAGGAGGCCTCGGAGCGGCACTGGGCCGCGCTGCTGGGTCTGCTGAAGCGGAACCTCTGACGCTTCGCCGATCGACCGGAACGCCCATGGCCGGGACGAGCCGTGGGCGTCCTCTTTTGCGCAATTCGTTGACATGGGCACAACCCGGTGCAACGTTGAGAGCGCTCTCAACATGGTACGGACCAACCCCCCAGGCCTACCCGCACGGAGGTGGAGAGTGCGCACAAGAATCGCCCTCGGACTGGTGGGAGCCGTCGCCCTCGTCGGCGCGCTGCTCACCCTCGGCCCGTCGGCCGGGGCCGCCGTCCCCGACACCGTCCCGCTGAAGATCACCAACAACTCGGGCCGCGCCGAACAGCTCTACGTCTACAACCTCGGCACCCTCCTCTCGACGGGCCGTCAGGGCTGGGCGGACGCGGCCGGCGGCTTCCACGCGTGGCCCGCCGGGGGCACGCCCCCCACCCCGGCGCCCGACGCCTCGATCGCCGGCCCCGCGGCAGGCGGGTCGGCCACGATCCGCATTCCCAGGTTCTCGGGGCGGATCTACTTCTCCTACGGCCACAAGCTCGACTTCAGGCTCACCACCGGCGGGCTGGTCCAGCCCGCCGTGCAGAATCCCGGCGACCCCAACCGCAACATCCTGTTCAACTGGTCGGAGTACACGCTCAACGACTCCGGACTCTGGCTGAACAGCACCCAGGTGGACATGTTCTCCGCCCCGTACGCGGTCGGCGTGCAGCGCGCCGACGGAAGCACGCTCAGCACCGGGCATCTCAAGGCGGGCGGCTTCAACGGGTTCTTCAACGCCCTGCGCGGACAGCCCGGCGGCTGGGCGAACCTCGTCCAGACCCGCTCCGACGGCACGGTCCTGCGCGCCCTCTCCCCGCTGTACGGGGTGGAGACCGGCGCCCTCCCGGCGAACGTCATGGCGGACTACGTCAACCGCGTCTGGCAGAAGTACGCCACGACGACGCTGACCGTCACCCCGTTCGCCGACCGGCCGGGTACGAAGTACTACGGCCGGGTCTCGGGCGGGGTGCTGAACTTCACCGACTCCTCCGGGGCGTTCGTGACCGGCTTCCGGAAGCCGGACGCGGCCAGCGTCTTCGGCTGCCACCGACTGCTGGACGCCCCCAACGACGCCGTGCGCGGACCGATCTCCCGCACCCTGTGCGCGGGCTTCAACCGCTCCACCCTGCTGGTGAACCCCAACCAGCCGGACACCACGACGGCCGCCTTCTACCAGGACGTGGTGACCAACCACTACGCCCGCACGATCCATGCGCAGATGGCCGACGGGAAGGCGTACGCGTTCGCCTTCGACGACGTCGGGCAGCAGGAGTCCCTCGTCCACGACGGATCGCCGCGCCAGGCCTACCTGACGCTCGACCCGTTGAGCTGAGCGGACACGCCGACGTCCCGCACACGGAGGGAGCCCGTGTGCGGGACGTCGTCAGCGGGGGCGGATCAGCCGGTGGTGACGGCGGTGTCGTCCACCACGAAGCTGGTCTGCAGCGAGGAGTCCTCGACGCCGGAGAACTTCAGCGTCACGGTGGAGCCCGCGAAGGACCCGAGGCTGAGCGACTTCTGCACGTACCCGGAGGCCGCGTTGAGGTTGGAGTACGTGGCCAGCGTGGTGGACCCGGCGGTGACCGTCAGCTTGTCGTACTGGGTGCTGGTGTTGGTCTCGGCCGTGTCGACGTGCAGGTAGAAGGTGAAGGTGGTGTTGGTGCAGCCGCTCGGGATCGTCACCGACTGCGAGAGCGTGTCGGTGTGGGTCGAGCCGTAACCGTCGAGCCAGGCCTTGTAGGAACCCGTGCGGGCCGCCTGGCTGCTGGAGTTGGTGATGACACCGCTGGACGCCGTCCACGTGGTGTTGCCCGACTCGAAGCCCGTGTTGCCCAGCAGTTGCGTGGCGGTGCAGCCGCCGCCCGTGGCGCTGACCGTCCAGGTGAAGGACGCGGTGCCGGTGGCGCCGGTCGCGTCGGTCACCGTGACGGTGGTGCTCGAGGAACCGGCCGTGGTCGGCGTGCCGGAGATCAGACCGGTCGAGCTGTTGATCGACAGGCCGGCCGGCAACCCGGTCGCCGCGTACGTCAGGGAGCCGCTGTTGGTGCTGCTCGCCGAGATCTGCAGGCTCACCGCGGTGCCGACCGTGGCGGTCCGGCTGCCCGGGTTGGTGACCGTGACGCCCGTCGACGGGACCGTGATGTGGCTGCCGACGTTGATGCCGGCGAACGCGTTGCCCACCCCGGCGTACTGGGTGGAGCTCGAACCGTACAGCGCCGCGGCCGCGTTGAGGGCGGCGGTGCGGGCGCCCGCGTAGTTGGTGCTGGACGTCATGTACGCCGTCAGCGCCTTGTACCAGATCTGCAGTGCGGCGGTCCGGCCGATGCCCGCGACGGCGACACCGTCGGAGGTCGGGCTGTTGTAGGTCACGCCGTTGATCGTCTTGCTGCCGCTGCCCTCGGAGAGCAGGTAGAACATGTGGTTCGCCGGACCCGACGAGTAGTGCACGTCGAGGTTGCCGACACCGGAGTACCAGCTGTCGGCGGAGCCGCCGTCCTTGCTGGGCTTGTCCATGTACCGCAGCGGCGTGCCGTCGCCGTTGATGTCGATCTTCTCGCCGATGAGGTAGTCGCCCACGTCGGAGGAGTTGCTGGCGTAGAACTCGACGCCGGTGCCGAAGATGTCGGAGGTGGCCTCGTTGAGGCCGCCGGGCTCGCCGGAGTAGTTCAGTCCGGCCGTGTTCGAGGTGACGCCGTGGCTCATCTCGTGGCCGGCCACGTCCAGCGAGGTCAGCGCGTGGGTGCTGCCGGAACCGTCGCCGTACGTCATGCAGAAGCAGTCGTCGTCCCAGAAGGCGTTGACGTACGCCGTGCTGTAGTGGACGCGGGAGTAGGCGGCGACGCCGTCGTTCTTGATGCCGCTGCGCCCGAAGGTGTTCTTGTAGAAGTCCCAGGTCACCTGGGCGCCGTAGTGGGCGTCGACGCCGGCGGTCTGTGTGTTGGAGCCGGAGCCGGTGCCCCAGGTGTCGTCGGCGTCCGTCATCAACGTGCCGGTGCCGGAGGTGCCGTTGTTGAGGCTGTACGTCTTGTGCGTGCCGCGCGTGGTGTCGTTCAGCTGGTACGTCGAGCCGGACAGCGTGGTGCCGATGGAGACCGTGCCGCTGTACTGGCTGTTGCCGGTGCCGGTCTCGACGCCCTCGAACTGGGCGAGCTTCGCGCCGGTGGCGGCGTCGGTGACGACGTGCAGCTTGCTCGGGGTGCCGTCGTCCTGCAGGCCGCTGACCACGGTCTCCCAGGCGAGCTTCGGCGTGCCCTCCGCGGCCCAGACCACCTTGCGGGCGCTCTGTGCCGCCGGGGCCTTCGCGTCGAGCGCCTTGGCGGCCGTCAGGGCCTTGGCCTGCGCGGCGGCCTTGCTGTACGTCGCGGTCGTGGAGCCGACGGATACGGTACGGCGGTTGTTGTTGAAGGTCGTGCTCACGGTGCCGACGGCGAGCGAGGCCGGGGGCGTGTGCACGACGAGGTCGCCGCCGAGGACGGGCAGACCGGCGAAGGTGCGCTCGTAACGCGTGTGCACGGTGCCGTCGTTGTCCTTGACGACGTCCTTGACGACCAGTTTCTCCTGGGCGCCGAGACCGAGGGTCTCGGCGGTCTGCGTCGTCCTCGCCTCGGCGCCCCTGATCAGCGTGGCGCGCTGGGCGGGCGTCAGGTCGGCCGGCAGGGCGCCGGTGCGCACGGGACTGGGGTGGGGGGCTGCGGGCTTCGCGGCTGCCGGGACCGTCGAGACGCCGACGGCCAGGAGGGCGGCGGTGGAGAGCAGGGCCGCTCCGACCGCGGTCCGCTTGCGGGGGTTGGGTCTCACTCGTTCTCCTACTGCGGCGGCCGTGGGGAACGGCCGGTGACAGACCGGACAGACGGGTGTGCTGTCCGGGACGAACCGAGCTGAGCTGTGCGGGACCGTGCACCGATGAAGGCGAAGTGCCGCTGGTGTGCGGCGGTTGGCCAGGAGAATGACAGTCTTGTCGGTGGCATGTCATCCACAACGGGACGCTTCGAGGGTTAACCCTCGATACCCGAGCCCCGCAGGGCGTCGCGGCCCCGAAAACTGTGAACGACCTGTGCGTTCGCCGGGAAGACGCGTCCACACTCGGGGCCACGGCGGCGCGGCGGCCGTGCGGGCGGCGTGTTCGTCGCGGGCTGCCGTGGCGCCCGCCGAGGACGACGTCGTCGCCGGTGGCCCGACTGCCGCCCCGCGGTGGGTGATTGCTACGGTGCACCCGTGTCTGACTCCTCACGCGATACCGCCGAAGGCGCCGGCTGGGGCGGCGCCGACCGAGGCGCGTACCGGCAGCTCATGCCGGGCCGGGTCGAGAAGATCTCGTGGCTGAACCCCCGGCTCCTGTGGGCCGCCCGCAACGGGGTCCTCGCCTCCTGGTTCGGCGATCCCACGGGCCGCACCCGAAGCCGTCTGGTGTCGCAGCGCACGGCGGCCGGCGCACCCGCCGACAAGGTGATCCGGCGCGCGGACCCGGACCGTTTCTCCTTCATGGTCATCGGCGACACGGGTGAGGGCGACGATCCCCAGTACGCCGTGGTGCCGGGCTTTCTGAGGGTCAGTCAGGGAACCGCCTTCGCCGTCCTGGCCAGTGACGTCATCTACCCGGTCGGCAGCGCCGACGACTACGGCCCCAAGTTCTTCCGCCCGTACCGCGACTACCCGGCCCCCATTTACGCGATACCGGGCAACCACGACTGGTACGAGGACCTCGGCGCGTTCATGCGGGTCTTCTGCGGCGACGCCCCGGCCCTGCCCGCCGAGCCCGCCGCACGTCCGCTGACCCGCGCGTGGCTGCGCTCCCTGCTGTGGCACCGGCCGCGCCCGCACGACGGCCGGCGGCTCGACGAGGCCCGGGCCCTGCGGTCCGGGGCGGACCGGCAGGCCGTGCAGCCCGGGCCGTACTGGGCGATCGACGCGGGTCCCGTGCGGATCATAGGCATCGACACCGGGCTCCTCGGCGTCCTCGACGCCGAACAGGGCGCGTGGCTGCGCGAGGTGTCCCGGGGTCCGCGGCCGAAGATCCTCGTCACGGGTTCGCCCCTGTACGTCGACGGCGAGCACCACCCGTGCCCCGTCGAAGGGGGCGGCACCGTCGACGACATCGTGAGCGCGCCCGAGCACCACTACGTCGCCGCGATAGGCGGCGACATCCACAACTACCAGCGCTACCCGGTGCGTCTGGCGGACGGCCGGACCCTGCAGTACGTCGTCGCCGGCGGCGGGGGCGCCTTCATGCACGCCACGCATACCATCCCGCGGGTGTCCGTCGCCGGCGTCACCGAACAGGACTTCCGCTGCTATCCGCTGCGCGGCGACTCCCTGGCCTTCTACAGCAGGCTCTACGGACGGCGGCTGCGGCTGCGGCGCTTCTTCGCCCTCACCGAGGAGGAGGCGCAGGCCGTCGTCGCCGAACGCCTGGGCATCCCGCCGACGCGCACGCCGGGTCCGCAGGTCCGGGTGACGCCCCGCATGCGGCTGCTGGCCGGCCTGCTGGGGACGGGGAGCCGCCCGGAACGCCGCAAGCGGTTCCGGCTGCCGGTGCGCAAGATCTACACGCAGTTGTTCTCGCCGGGCTCGGTGACGTACAGCCCGCCGTTCTTCAAGTGCTTCCTGCGGCTGGACGTCACACCGGAGTCGGTGCGGCTGCGCTGCTTCGCGGCCACCGGCAATCTCGCCCAGGAACTCAACCCGCCGGTCGAGGACGAGGTCACCATCGCGCTGGGCTGAGGCCGCCTGCCACAATCGGCGTACCACCGCTGAACGGCCGCGCACGCCGTCGGACCATGGAGGAGACCCCGTGTCGTCCACCTCTCGCCCCTTGCGCAAGCTGGGCTTCCTCACCATCGGGCTGTTCGACGGGGACGACCCGGGCCGCGGCCACGAGACCACGCTCGAGATCATCGAGCTCGGCGAACGGCTCGGCTTCGACAGCGCGTGGGTGCGTCACCGGCACCTGCAGTACGGCATCTCCTCCCCCGTCGCCGTCCTGGCCGCCGCCTCGCAGCGCACCCGGCGCATCGAGCTCGGCACCGCGGTCATCCCGTTGGGCTGGGAGAACCCGCTGCGCCTCGCGGAAGACCTGGCCACCGTCGACGTCCTCTCCGGGGGCCGGCTCAACCCGGGCGTGAGCGTCGGCCCGCCGATGCACTACGAACAGGTCAGGGAGGCCCTGTACCCGGACACCTCGGACACCGAGGACTTCGGCTACGAACGGGTGCGACGGCTGCTGGACTTCGTGCGCGGCGAGTCCGCCACCGACTTCAGCGGGGTCGAGGGCTTCGAGGTGTTCTCCGATGTGGTGCAGCCGCACTCCCCGGGCCTGGGCCGCCGGCTGTGGTACGGCGGCGGCAGCCTCGCTTCGGCGCGGTGGGCCGGGGAACACGGCATGAACTTCCTCACCAGCAGCGTGGTGAAGGCCGAAGGACCCGAGGACACACGGGACTTCGCCGAGATCCAGCTCTCCCAGGTGCGGGCCTTCCGGGCGGCCCACCCCGACGGTGCGGCGGCCCGTGTCTCGCAGGGACTCGTGGTCATCCCCACCGACTCCGCCTCCCCTCGACAGCGGGAGAAGTACGAGGAGTTCGCGGCGAAGCGGCTCCCCCGTACCACGTCGCCGCAGGGGCCGGCCCGGCTGCTGTTCGCGCCGGACCTGGTCGGCTCCTCGCAGGAGATCGCCGAACGCCTGCACGCGCACGCGGCGTTCCGCGAGATCGACGAGGTCGCCTTCGCCCTGCCGTTCACCTTCGGGCACGAGGACTACGTGCAGATCCTGACCGACATGGCGACGAAGCTCGGTCCGGCGCTCGGGTGGCGGCCCGGCGCCGGCGTCTGAACAGCCTCACCAGCGGCCCGGCTCGGTTCCCGTCACCGCCTCCGACGGCCGGCCGTCCACCCCGACGGGGACCTCGCCGGTGAGCATCACCCGGTGCATGGTGCGCGGGAAGCCCAGATGCGCGGTGTCGCTCGGCGCGAGGTGGATGGTGGCGCGGTTGTCCCAGAAGGCCACGCTGCCCGGTTCCCACCGGAAACGGACCGTGTACTCGGGACGGGTCGCCTCCTCCAGCAGCATGTCCAGGATCGCCCTGCTCTCGGCGCGGGAGAGGTCGGTGATCTGCTCGAGGTAGTAGCCGTTGACGTACAGCACGCGCTCGCCCGTCTCGGGGTGGACCGCGGACCAGGGGGTGCACGGAGGCGACCTGGTGGTCGAGGAGATGGCGGACGTAGGCGTCGTCGCCGGAGCGGGGCTGGTAGCCGACGCCGAGCCGGTGCTCGGCGCGCAGCCCGGCCACGAACTCCCTTACCGGCGCGGAGAGTCCGGCATAGGCCGCCGCCAGGTTCGACCAGGTGGTGTCGCCGCCGTAGGGCGGCACGGTCTCCGCGCGCAGGATCGTCGCGGCCGGGGGGTCGATACGGGCGCCGTGGTCGCAGTGCCAGCCGCGCAGCAGGGTGTGCCGTCGACGGCGGAGCCACTCCTCGTGCTCCATGCCGAACCTGCCGCCCAGTTCGAGCCGGTCGGCGGTGGTCTCGATCTCCGGGAAGTCCGGCGGGGAGGCGCTGCCGCGCCGGCCCGGCACGACGGGTTCGCCGAACCGCCGGGCGAACGCGACATGCGCCGTGTGGTCGAGGCGCTGGCCGCGGAAGAACACCACCTTCCAGCGCAGCACCGCCGCCCGGATCACGGCGACCTGGGCGTCGTCGAGGTCTGCGGCCAGGTCGACGCCGTCGATCTCGGCGCCGATGTGCCCGGCGGCCGGTCGCACCCGCACGCCGGCCGCACGCGCGGCACCGTCCCCCGTCCGGCCGTCGAAATCCGTCGTCATGCCCGCTCCGCTCGTCGTCGGATACTCGCTCCGGGGAAGATCGTGACAGTGAAACGACGCTGTGGCGACAGCGCCCCGGACCGGGGCGGGCGGCGGGAGGGGACGCCTGGGCGAGGTAGCGGCGGACCGGCTCCGGTTGATCGACCCGGCCCCTGTCCAGGAGGCTGGTGGAGCACGCACGCACCACGTAGCGAGGGAAGGCTCCATCGTGACCGACATCCCGGAGTACACGCTCAACGACGGCACGACACTCCCCGCCCTGGGTCTGGGCACCTGGCCGATGGACGACGCGGAGGCGACGCAGGCCGTGGCCGAGGCCCTGGAACTGGGCTACCGCCTCGTCGACACGGCGACGAACTACCGCAACGAGACCGGCGTCGGCCGCGGGGTGGCCCGGGCCGGGGTGCCGCGCGAGGAGATCGTGGTGACGACCAAGCTGCCCGGCCGCCACCACGGTTACGAGGAGACCCTGGCCTCCTTCGAGGAGTCCCGCGGGCGGCTCGGGCTCGACTACGTGGACCTGTACCTGATCCACTGGCCGCTCCCCCGGGTCGACCGGTTCGTCGACTCCTGGCGGGCCATGATCAAGCTCCGCGACGACGGCCTGGTCCGGTCGATCGGCGTCTCCAACTTCACCGCCGCGCACCTGGCGCGGCTGGAGAAGGAGACCGGGGTACTGCCGTCCGTCAACCAGATCGAGCTGCACCCGCTCTTCCCTCAGGACGAGCTGCGCGCCTTCCACGAGGCGAAGGGCGTCCGCACCGAGAGCTGGAGCCCGCTGGGCCGCGGCTCCGCGCTGCTGGCGGACCCGGCCGTCGTCTCGGTCGCCGGGACGCTGGGCGTGACACCCGGCCAGGTCGTCCTGCGCTGGCATTTCCAGCTCGGCGCGATTCCCCTCCCGAAGTCCTCCAGCCCCGAGCGCCGGCGCGCCAATCTCGACGTCCTCGGCTTCGAGCTCAGCCCCGCGCAGATGGCGGCCGTGACGGGTCGGTCCCACCGGCGGCTCGGCGGCGACCCCGAGGTGCACGAGGAGTTCTGAGCACCGGCCGGCCGCGTCACCCGGGCTCGAGCGACTGCTCCGCCCAGATGGTCTTGCCCCGGTCGGTCTGCCGGCTGCCCCAGCGCTGGGTGAGCTGCGCGACGAGCAGCAGGCCGCGTCCGCCCTCGTCGAAGGCGTGGGCGCGGCGCAGGTGGGGCGAGGTGGAGCTGCCGTCGGAGACCTCGCAGATGAGGCTGCGGTCGCGGATCAGGCGGAGCCGGATGGGCGGCGTGCCGTAGCGGATGGCGTTGGTGACGAGCTCGCTGACCACGAGTTCGGTGACGAAGGCGGCCTCTTCCAGACCCCAGGCGGCCAGCTGTTCGGTGGCCGCCTGCCGGGTCTCTGCCACATGGGCGGGGTCGGGGACGACGTCCCAGGTCGCGACCCGGTCCGCACCGAGGGCGCGGGTGCGGGCGAGCAGGAGGGCCACGTCGTCGCCCGGCTCCTCCGGCAGGACCGCCTTGAGCACGCTGTCGCAGAGCGCGTCGAGCGAGGCGGTGGGCGCGGTCAGGGCGCTGCACAGTTCACCGGTGGCTCGGTCGACGTCACGGCCGCGGTCCTCGATCAGGCCGTCCGTGTAGAGGGCGACGACCGAGCCCTCGGGCAGTTCCAGCTCGACGGCCTCGAAAGGCAGGCCGCCCACGCCGAGCGGAGGACCGGGCGTCATACGCACCAGCTGCGCGCTGCCGTCGGGCAGCACGACGGCGGGCGCGGGGTGGCCCGCGGCGGCGACGGCGAGGCGGCGGCTGACGGGGTCGTACACGGCGTAGAGGCAGGTGGCGCCGAGTTCGGCGACGTCGTCGCCGCCGTCTTCGTCGTAGGCCGCCAGGTGGGTGACGAGGTCGTCGAGGTGCGTGAGCAGTTCGTCGGGCGGCAGGTCCACGTCGGCCAGGGTGCGCACGGCCATGCAGAGCCGTCCCATGGTCGCCGAGGACGGGATGCCGTGTCCGACGACGTCCCCCACGACCAGGGCGACCCGGCTGCCGGACAGCGGGATGACGTCGAACCAGTCGCCGCCGATGCCCGCCGTGGACCCGCTGGGCAGATAGCGGTGGGCCACCTCGACGGCGGCCTGGCCGGGCAGGCCGCGGGGCAGCAGGCTGTGCTGGAGGGCGAGGGCGGTGGTGCGCTCGCGGGCGAAGCGGCGGGCGTTGTCGATGCAGACCGCGGCCCGGCTGGCGAGTTCCTCGGCGAAGACGGCGTCGTCGTCCTCGTAGTCGTCGGGGTGCGCGATACGGACGCCGACCAGGACGCCCAGGGTCGTGCCGCGGGCCAGCAGGGGCACCGAGATCACCGAGTGGACGCCGCTGCGGAAGCGTCGGCCCTCGGGAGCGCGCGCGTTGCGTTCGACGAGCCAGTGCATGAAGTCGGGCTCGCCCGCCTGGATGCGCACGGCACGTCCCTCCCGCAGGGCGCGGGCGGGCGGGCTGAAGGGCGGATGGACGTCGGTCTCGCCGAGCCGGACGGCGGCCTCGGGGGTGCCCTCGTGGGCGGAGCCGTGGGCGACCCGGCGCAGCACGACCTCGCCGGTCGGAACGGGTGGCGGCTCGTCGGCGCCCAGCACCCAGTCCAGGAGGTCGACGCTGACGAAGTCGGCGAACCGGGGGACGAGGAGCTCGACCACTTCCTCGGTGGTGCGGACCACGTCCAGGGTGGTCCCGATGGAGGCCGCGGCCTCGTTCAGCAGGGTCAGCCGCTGGCGGGCCAGGTACTGCTCGGTGCTGTCGAACGCGGCCAGAGCGACCGCCGTGACCGCGCCGGACGTGTCCTTCACGGGCCACATCTCGGTGGTCCAGGCGTGCTCGCGGTTGAGGGAGGGGGCCCCGGTGAAGCTCTCGTAGCGGATCGGGCGGCCGGTCTCGGCGACGTGGCGCAGGTGCCAGTTGAAGCCCCGGCTGTGCACGGCCTCCTCGACGGTGTCCGGGAAGTGGCGGCCGAGCAGGACGTCCTCGGAGACGCCCATGACCTTGCAGGCGACCTCGTTCAGCCTCAGATAGTGCTGCTGGGGGTCGAAGACGGACATCGACATGGAGGCCTGCTGGAAGGCCCGCCCGGCCAGCGTCGGCTCGGGGGCGGCGGGCCGCTGGGCGCTGAGGGTGTACCCGGTGCGCAGGCCGTCGGGGCCGAGCACCGGGCAGGCCGTGACGGTGAGGGTGACGGGGTGGCCGTCGCGGTGGCGCACGACGACCGGGCCGGTCCACTCACCGTCCGCGCGCCGCGGCAGCTCCTCGGCGAGCAGGTCGACCGCCGTCCGGCCCACGGCCTCCTCGGCCGGATGGCCCGTCAGCAGACGGGCACCCTCGCTCCAGGCCGTCACGATGCCGTCGGCATCGATGACCGCCGCAGCGACGACTTGCTCCATATCGTCCAGAATGGTCCCTTTGGCCCGGCGCATCAACCGCGACGGGCCGGTGGGACGGGACGGCCCCGGCGGCCTTCCGCCCCGGGCCCCGGCGCTCGCCCGCGCCGTCCGCACCGCCTGTGCCGTCCGTACCGCTTGCGCCCCCGCGCCGCCCACAGCGTGAAGGCGGCCCGGCGCGCCCCGCCGCCCCGTCGGCTCCGCGGGCCCTGTCAGGCCCGGCGGGCGCGCAGCGCGTCGAGGGCGCGGTCGGCGTGGGTGTTCATGCGAAGTTCGCTGCGCACGACCTCCAGGACGGTGCGGTCCTGCCCGATGACGTAGGTGACCCTCTTGTTCGGCGCCAGCGAGAAGCCGCGCTTCACACCGAACCGCTCCCGCACCGCCCCGTCCTCGTCGGACAGCAGCGGCATGCCCAGGGTGTGCCGGTCGGCGAACTCCTGCTGGCGGTCGACGGAGTCCCCGCTGACGCCGACGGGCTGCGCCCCGACGGCGGCGAACTCCGCGGCGAGGTCGCGGAAGTGGCAGGCCTCGGCGGTGCACCCCGGGGTCAGGGCGGCGGGGTAGAAGAAGAGGACCACCGGCCCGTCGGCGAGCAGCCCGGTCAGGCTGCGCAGGGTGCCGGTCTCGTCCTTCAGGGCGAAGTCCTCGACGAGGTCGCCCGTCTCCGGAGCCTTGCTCATGCCTGTCCCTCCGTGCCGTTCGCGACGCTGCGGGCCCACATCACGAGCGGGGCCTGCAGCGGCAGCCGCCCGACGGCGGTGGCCTTGAGCGCGGTGGGACGGTGCCGCCAGTCCCACGCCATCTTGACGTTCGCCGGGAAGACGCCGACGAAGAACGCGGCCGTGGCGAGCGCCGCCGCCTTGCGGGTCCGCGGCAGGGCCACTCCCGCCGCCAGCGCCAGCTCGGCCACGCCGCTGGCGTACGTCCAGGCCCTGGGCGAGCCGGGCAGCGCGCGCGGGACGGTCGCGTCGAAGGAGCGCGGCGCGGCGAAGTGCGCGACACCGGCGGTGGCGAGCAGGCCCGCCAGCAGCAGGGGTGAGCGTTCGGACCTGGACACGGTTCCTCCTCGGACGACCTGGCGGCCGACATTACTGGACGGTAGACCGCGGTCCGGCATCGGGGTCACCCCAGCGCGGCACCCCAACCGACCCTGGCGAGAACGAGGTTGCCGGCCTGGCCAGGTGCGCGCCCGAGGGGAGCCCGGCACATCGGCCGTCGGCGCGCCTCCCGGCCGGTTCCGTCCGCCGCCGGGCCGGTCGCGCGCCCGGGCGTCAGGCGCGCAGGGCCTGTCCGGACTGTTCGCTCTCCTCGTCGGCGGCACAGGAGAGGAAGTCGTCGGCCATCCGGTGGAAGAGGGCGGCGAGGCGGCCCAGGTCCTCCCGGTCCCAGTCGCCCAGCGCCAGCTGCAGCCCCCGGGCGCCGGCGTCGCGGACCCGGCCGACGGCGGCGCGGCCGGCCTCGGTGAGCTGGATGCGCTGGGCGCGGCGGTCGTCGGGATCGGGCACCCGGGTGACGTATCCGGCCTTCTGTAGCTGCTGCACGGTCCGGGTCACGTGGGAGGCCTCGACGCCCAGGCCCTGGGCCAGCTCCCCCGGCCGCTGCGGCTCGGAGTCGGCGACCTGCCGCAGCACAGCCACGGCCGCGCGGTCCAGGGGGATGCCCGCGATCGCCATGAGCCGGTCGTGCGCGCGGGCCCGGGTGCTCAGATAGGTGACGCGAGTGAGCGCACGCTCGATCTCGATCACCTCCGGGGACGCGACGGAAGGCGGCGGGAGCGGTTCGGTGGGCATGGGATCCACTTTACCATCTTGTTGCGTAACTCAAGTAAATGTCTGCGGACGAGAGCCGGAGACGGGCTCCGCGCGGGCCGGCGATCCCCTAGATCCCCCTGGATCCCCAGCGACCGGCCCGGCGCCGGCGCAGCGCCGTTCAGGCGAAACCGGCGCGGCTTTCGCGTGCGGCGGTCCGAGCGCGTCCACACCTCAACCCGTGACCCTCCCTCGCATCGCCCCCATGCTCGCCACCCCGGGCAAGCTGCCGCCCGCCGCCCAGGACGCCCGGTGGGCCTACGAGACCAAGCAGGACGGTCAGCGGGCCGTGGCCTACCTCGCCGGCGACGGGAGCGTCGTCCTGCGGGCCCGTTCGGGTGAGGACATCACCGGGGCGTATCCGGAGCTGTGGCCGCTGGGCGAGGCGCTCGGCCGCACGCCGGCCGTGCTGGACGGGGAGGTGCTCGCCCTGGACACGGAGGGCCGCGCCGACTTCCAGTTGCTGCAGTCCCGCATGGGGCTGGTGCAGGCGGCGGGAAAGGCCGCGCGGCTCGCCGCGACGGCGCCCGTGCACCTGGTCCTGTTCGACGTGCTGCATCTCGGCGGAGGGTCGCTGCTGTCCCTGCCCTACGCGCGGCGCCGAGCCCGGCTCGAGGCGCTCGCGCTGGACGGGCCCCGCTGGTCGACGCCGGGCGCACTGGTCGGCCACGGGCGCGAGGCCCTGGAGGCGACCCGGGCGCACGGTCTCGAGGGGCTGGTCTGCAAACGGCTGGACTCCCCGTACGAGCCGGGTGTGCGCTCCCGGGCCTGGATCAAGATCCGGAACATGCGCGTCGCGGACGTCCTGGTGGGCGGCTGGCTCCCCGGCAAGGGCCGGCTGACCGGACTGCCCGGCGCCGTCCTCGTCGGGCAGCGCGCCGCGACGGGGCTGCGCTACGTGGGCGGCGTGGGCACCGGCTGGAGCGAGGCCGAGCGCACCGAACTCGCCGCGCTGCTGCGGGCCGCCGCGACCGACGCCTGTCCCTTCGACGCCCTGCCGCAGGCGCCGGGCGCGCACTGGGCCGTGCCCCGTCTGGTCGGCGAGGTCCGCTACAGCACCCGTACCCGGGCCGGGCTGCTGCGTCAGCCGTCCTGGCTGCGGCTGCGCCCGGACCTGGCGCCGGAGGAGTCGGCGGCCGACCTTCCGGACACTTCCGCCTGAGCCGGCACCAGCCGCCCGGCCGCGGGCCGCCCTCCGCCACGAACCCCCTGCGGACCCCTTGGCGCGGAACACGAAACCGAGGAAGCTGAACTCCCTTTTCCCCCACAGCCGTTCGGCTGCGCCCGCATATCGAGGGAGAACTCCGTGTCGTCACGCAGATTCAAGGCCCACCGCAGGAGATGGCTCACCGGACTCGCCGGCGCCGCCGCACTCGTCCTCGCCGTCCCCGCCACCGCCTTCGCCGCCCCTCCCCCGGCGCTCCCGCAGAACGCCGAGGCCGACGAGCTGGCGTACCAGCCCGCCTTCGACTACGACACGGACGGGTGTTACTCCACCGCCGCGATCGGCCCGGACGGCACGATCAACGGCGGGCTGAAGCCGACGGGCGCGCTCAACGGCAACTGCCGCGACGCCTCCGACCTCGCCTCCACCAACACCTATTCGCGCTACAAGTGCAACAACGGCTGGTGCGCCTACCTCTACGGGCTGTACTTCGAGAAGGACCAGGCCCTCCCGGGCGTCAGCCTCGGCGGGCACCGGCACGACTGGGAGCACGTCGTGGTCTGGGTGCGGGACGGCCTGGTCCAGTACGTCTCGACGTCCAACCACGGCTCGTTCACCGTGCACACGGCGTCCTCGGTCCGCTTCGAGGGCACCCACGCGAAGGTCGTCTACCACAAGGACGGCATCGGCACGCACTGCTTCCGGACCGCGGGCTCGGGCGACGAACCGCCGGAGAACCACCGGGGCGTCTGGCAGTACCCGCCGCTGGTCGGCTGGAACGGATATCCGGCGGGCCTGCGCGACAAGCTGGTCTCCTACGACTTCGGCAGCGCCCACTTCGGCCTGCGGGACGACAGCTTCGCCGGCCACCTGTCGAAGGCCCTGCCCTCGGGGGTCGCCTTCGACCCCAACGCATAGCCGCGCCGGCAGGGTTCGGCCCCGGATATGGCGTCCGGGGCCGTCCGGGCGGGCATGATGACCGGATGGATCTTCATGAGGAACTCCCGACGGCGATATCCGCGCGGGCGCCGCAATTCCCCGCCCGGCATCCGATGAGGGCGGACACGGCCGAGGGGACGGTCAGGTGATCGCCGCCCGGGTGCGGCCCGCCGAACGGGCCGATCTGCCGCGGGTCGCCGAACTGACCGCCCAGCACGCCGAGTACGAGCGTGCCGACCCGCCCGTGCCCGACCTCGCCCAGCGGCTGGCGGGATACCTCTTCGACGCGGCGACGCCCCGCCTGTGCTGTCTGGTCGCCGAGCTGCCCGACGGCGAGATCGTCGGCTACGCCACCTGCGCCCCCGAACTCTCCACCTGGGAGGGCCGCGAGTACCTGCACATGGACTGCCTGTTCCTGACTCCCGGCCATCGGGGCCTGGGCATCGGCGCCCTGCTGATGGACGCGGTCGCGGCCGAGGCACGGAGCAGAGGGCTGGCCGAGGTGCAGTGGCAGACCCCCGTCTGGAACGAGGGAGCCATCCGCTTCTACGCCCGGCGCGGGGCCCTCGGCGCGGACAAGCGGCGCTTCAGCCTGCGGGTGAACCCCTGACGTCCGGCGCAAAGGTCGGCGGATACCGGGAGTTTAGCGAGGCATGAGCCGCGAGGGTCTATCGTGTCCCGCATGTCCGTTCCGGAACTGATCCGCATCGTCTCCCGCGACTCGCCCATGGCACTGGCCCAAGTGGAGCGGGTGCGCGCGGAGTTGACCACCGTGTACCCCGGTGTGCGCACCGAGGTCGTGCCCGTGAGGACGACCGGCGACAAGTGGATGGGAGACCTGTCCCAGGTCGAGGGGAAGGGCGCGTTCACCAAGGAGGTCGACGCCGCGCTGCTGGCGGGCGAGGCGGACCTCGCGGTGCACTGCGTCAAGGACGTCCCCGCCGACCGGCCGCTGCCCGCGGGCACCGTGTTCGCCGCGTTCCTGCGGCGCGACGACATCCGTGACGCCCTGATCCACCCCGGCGGCCTCACCCTGGACGAGCTGCCGGACGGGACACGCGTCGGCACCTCGTCGGTGCGCCGCGTCGCCCAGCTCGCCGCGACCCACCCGCACCTGGAGTGCGTGCCGTTCCGCGGCAACGCCAACCGGCGGCTGGAGAAGCTCGCCGCGGGCGAGGCGGACGCACTGCTGCTCGCGGTGTCCGGCCTGGAGCGCATCGGCCGGCACGACGTGATCAGCGAGGTGCTGTCGACGGAGACGATGATGCCGCCGATCGGCGCGGGCATCCTCGCCCTGCAGTGCCGCGAGGGCGACGTGGACCTCATCGACGCGGTCAGCGCACTGGGCGATCCGGCGACCCACCGGGAGGCCACGGCGGAACGCATGTTCCTGCACGTGCTCCAGGGCCACTGCAACAGCCCGATCGCGGGCTTCGCACGGGTGGACCGTAGTGGTGAACTGTCCCTGCGGGCCTGTGTGTTCACTCCGGACGGCAAGACCCGGCTGAACGCCCACGAGTGGGCGGGCCGGCTCGACCCGGCGACCCTCGGCACCTCGGTGGCGGTGGCGCTGCTGCGTCAGGGCGCCCGCGAGATCATCGACGGCATCCCCCACTGACCGCACTGACCGCACGGCGGCCGGGGAGCCCGGGGCGGCGACCGGCGCGGAGGGCGACCACCGTCAGGCGGTGCCCTCTTCGGCCTGGTCGCGCAGGAAGTTGCTGACCTGGCGGGCCAGGCTCTCACGGCCCGCTCCGGTCGCGGCACCGCCGGAGCCCTCCTGCAGTCCGATGCCGCCGCTCCACAGCCGGCGGTCGGCCCAGTCGTCGTCCACCCGCAGCTGGATCTGGACGTCGACCTGCTTCAGGGACGCCTCGGCTCCCGCCGCGTACAGCACGGCGGTGGCCCGGCGCAGCGGGTAGACGTCGAATCCCTCGATGAACTGCGAGTTGCGCCAGTCGATGAACGCGCTCTCGCCGTCCGGGCCGAGCCGCACGTCGATCTGGCCGTCCTCGAGGTGGATCGTGGAGTGGCCGTCGCCGCGGTTCTCGACCGTCACCCGCAGACAGAAGTACGTCAGGCCCTCGGCTGCGTCGTCGCGCCCCCGCGGCGGCTCGCTCTGCTCCAGGCGGTGGACGCGGACCCGCAGACCGGCATGCTCGTCGTACTCCTGCCAGTCCCCGACCACGTTCGGCTCGTACACGGTGCACCTCTCGACTTCTACCGGCTGCTTCCTATCCGTGCGCCGATCGCACTGTCAAATGAGCGGAATGCGCTGTGGCCAGGGGCTTCGCCCCCTTTGATCGCTGATCAAGCCGTGCGCAGGCACTATCCGCCGACGAGGTCCGAAAGGGCTTGCCGGCGGCGTGCCGCACATCACTTCCCGGACAAGATCAGCGAGCCGGCCGGCCCAGCAGCGAGGAGGCCGGGGCGGTGGCGGGCGCGGCGGCCGCCAGGAGCACCCCGAAGTGGCGGCGGGATGCGCGGGCGTACCCGGCAGGGCCCCGAGGGGGTGCGTGAGCCCGGTGCAGGCGACGGCGTCCGCCGCACTGTCGGTCGTCATGAGTCCCCGGCCTCCTCGCGCAGATCGACGGCGAGCGCACGCAGGACGGGCAGTGCCGCGCGCAGGACCGCCCGGTCGGCGGCGTCCAGACGGGCGACGCGCTGTCCCACGGGAGCGGCGGGCCGCTCCCACGCGGTCCGCAGCCGGACCACGGCCGCCTCGGTGGGCAGCAGCCGGGCGGCGGGTCGGTCGGCGCGCACGAGGTAGCCGTCCTTGACCAGCCGGTTGACGAGCAGGACAACGAATATCCGAGCAAATAGGACAAAACTGTTTCAAGAGGTTTCAACGCGGGCATGAGAACGTCAGTGCTTCGGACAGGAGGCACCGTCCGTGGGGCTCGCCGCAAGGGCCTGCCCCGGGTGTTCTCCGGTCCGCCCGAGTTCGCGATTCCCACGGTGTCCCCGCCCTTTCACCGGCATCCTCCTGAGGGAGGTGCGCGTGATGCGTACCACCGTCCGAACCAAGCAGCACCCCCATGACGACGCCCCGGACACGGGCGAGTCCTTCGCACGGCTCGCCGGACTGCCCGACGGGCCCGAGCGCCGGGCGCTCAGGGACGAACTGGTCACGCTGTGGCTTCCCATGGCAGAGCGGATCGCCGTCCGCTTCCGCGGCCGCGGTGAGGCCCTCGAGGACCTCTACCAGGTCGCGGCGCTGGGGCTGGTCAAGGCCGTCGACCACTACGACCCGGACCGCGGGCGCGCCTTCGAGGCGTACGCGGTGCCCACGATCACCGGCGAGATCAAACGGCACTTCCGCGACCACATGTGGACGCTGCACGTACCGCGCCGGGTCCAGGACCTGCGCAACCGGGTGCGGCACGCCGGCAAGGAACTCTCCCAGACCATCCCCGGACGGCCGCCGACGATCGCCGAGATCGCCGCGTACGCCCAGCTGACCGAGGACGAGGTGCGCACCGGCGCCGAGGCCCTGGAGTGCTTCTCCGCGCTGTCGCTGGAGGCCGAACTGCCCGGCACCGACGGCTACGCCCTCGAGGACGCGCTCGGGGACCCGGATCCCGGCTACGACACGGTCGTCGACCGGGTGGCCGCGGCGCCCTGCCTGCGGGCCCTGCCGGAACGCGAACGGACCATCCTGTACCTGCGGTTCTTCGTGGGCATGACGCAGAGTCGCATCGCGGAGCGGCTCGGCATCTCCCAGATGCACGTCTCCCGCCTGCTCAGCGGCTGCTTCGAGCGGCTCCGCGAGGAGATCAGCGCCGCGGAGGGCGACTGACCCGGTGCGACGGCGGGCCCGCCTGCTTCTGCCGGCGGCCCCGCCTAGTCCAGCGGGGGCGCGCCCGGGACCTGGGTGGGGCCGTACCGGTCCAGGACGTCCTCCAGCTCGGCCCGGATGTCCGGGGGCAGCTCCCCCCGGCGCCCCCACAGGAGGATCAGCTCGGCCACGCTGCGCAGCTTGACGTTGGTGTGCTGGGAGACCTCTCTCAGCACGGCCCACCCCTCGTCGGGCGTCATCCGCCCGAGCGCCACGACCACTCCGATGGCCTGGTCGACCACCGCGTGGGAGGTGACGGCCTCCTTCAGCTGTTCGACCTCCTCCTGAAGCGCGAAGATCCGGGTCGTTTCGTCACGGGATGTGCGCGGTACTCGTCCCATCACCCCATCGTGCCACCGGGCCGCTCGGCAGGCGGCCCGGACCGGGTCGGCCGGACACTGGTGGCAGACCCCGCCTGCCGGGAGACCCGGCGGCCGACAGACCAGGAACGCGAGCGCCATGAACCGTCCTCCCACATCCGCCCCCGGCGCCCGGGGAGCCCTCTCCACGCACTCCGTGTTCGGCGCTCCCTGCTGGGTGAGCCTGACCAGCCGGGACCTCGAGGCCACCCAGGACTTCTACGGCGCGGTGCTGGGCTGGAAGTGGCTCAGGGGCGCGCTGGGCGACCACTTCCGTACCGCCCTGGTCGGCGGCGTGCCGGTCGCGGGGATCGCGGCGGTCGCCTCGATGTGGCAGATGGCGGTCGCGTGGACGCCGTACTTCGCGGTGCCCAGCGCGGACGAGGCCGCCTCCCGGGCCCGCGAGCGGGGCGGGACGGTGGCCGTGGGGCCCATCTCGCTGCCGCCGGGCCGGGCGGCGCTGCTGGCCGACCGGGACGGTGCGACGTTCGGCATCTGGGAGGGCGAGCTGATCGGCAACTGGGAGGCGTGGCGGCAGGCGGCGCCCGCCTTCATCAGGCTGCACACGCGCGACGCCTTCGACTCCGCGATCTTCTACGGCGAGATCCTCGACTGGGCCACCGACCGCCCCGGCGCCTGTGAGGTCCACTACGAGTCCGGCGAGGTCTGGCTGCGCAACCGCGGCGACGTCGTCGCCCGGATCGAGTCCGGTGCGCTGGAGGCGGCGCCGGACCCGACGATCCGCCCACACTGGCAGGTGCACTTCGCCGTGGCGGACGTGTCGGCCTGTGCGCGCGCCGCGGAGAAGCACGGCGGCTCGGTGCTGCGCGAGAACGCCGAGGAAGCGGTGCTGCGGGACCCGGACGGGGCCCAGTTCACGGTGACCTCGCGCCGCGAACGCTGAGCCGCCGCCCGCCCGAGGCCCCTATGTGCGGCGCGGCGGCCGGGTGAGCACGAGGAGGCTGCGGGCCTCCACCGTGACCTCCGCGCCCGCCTTGTACTCGGTCTCGTCCGGACCGCCGTCCGGCTCCGCGGTGTCGGCGCAGACCGTCCAGCGCTCGCCGTAGGCGGCGTCGGGCAGCCGGAAGGCGACCGGCTCCCAGAAGCTGTTGAACAGCAGCAGGAACGAGTCGTCCACGACGGGCCCGCCGCGCGGGCCGGGTTCGGCGATGGCGTCGCCGTTGAGGAAGACGCCGACGCTGTGCGCGTCGGGGCGCAGCCAGTCGCGGTCCGTCATCTCGCCCGTGTCAGGCCGCAACCAGACCAGGTCGGGCAGCGGCTGCCCCGCGTGGGTGACCGTCTCGCCGCGGAAGAAGCGCCGCCGCCGCAGCACCGGGTGGCCGGCCCGCAGGGCGATCAGACGCCGGCAGAAGCCGGTGAGGGCCTGCTGCTCGTCGGACAACCGCCAGTCGATCCAGGACACTTCGTCGTCCTGGCAGTAGGCGTTGTTGTTGCCGCCCTGGGTGCGGCCGAGCTCGTCGCCGTGCGAGAGCATCGGAATGCCCTGCGAGAGCAGCAGTGTGGCGAGCAGGTTGCGCTGCTGCCGGGCCCGCAGGGCGAGCACTCCGGGGCGCTCCGTGGGTCCCTCGATCCCGCAGTTCCAGGAGCGGTTGTCGCTCTCGCCGTCGCGGTTGTCCTCGCCGTTGGCCTCGTTGTGCTTGTCGTTGTACGAGACCAGGTCGCGCAGCGTGAAACCGTCGTGCGCGGTGACGAAGTTGACGCTGGCGCGCGGGCGGCGCCGGCTGTGGGCGTACAGGTCGGAGGAGCCGGTCAGGCGGGAGGCGAACTCGCCCAGCGAGCCGGGCTCGGCGCGCCAGAAGTCGCGTACGGCGTCACGGTAGCGGCCGTTCCACTCCGACCACAGGGGCGGGAAGTTGCCCACCTGGTAGCCCCCCTCGCCGACGTCCCACGGTTCGGCGATGAGTTTGACGCGGCTGATCACCGGGTCCTGCTGGATGAGGTCGAAGAACGCCGAGAGCCGGTCCACCTCGTGGAACTGCCGGGCCAGGGTGGCCGCGAGGTCGAAGCGGAAGCCGTCGACGTGCATCTCCGTGACCCAGTAGCGCAGCGAGTCCATGATCAGTTGCAGTACGTGCGGGTGCCGCATGAGCAGGCTGTTGCCGGTACCGGTGGTGTCGTAGTAGTGCGCCCAGTCGCTGTCCACGAGCCGGTAGTAGGAGGCGTTGTCGATGCCGCGGAAGGAGAGCGTGGGGCCTTTCTCGTTGCCCTCGGCGGTGTGGTTGTAGACCACGTCGAGGATCACCTCGAGCCCGGCCGCGTGCAGCGCCTTGACCATGCCCTTGAACTCGTCGACCTGCCCGCCTCGGACACCGTGGGCGGCGTAGTCGTTGTGCGGGGCGAAGAAGCCGATGGTGTTGTAGCCCCAGTAGTTGGACAGGCCCCGGTCCCGCAGCACGCCGTCCTGCACGTACTGGTGCACGGGCATCAGCTCGATCGCCGTCACGCCCAGCGAGGTCAGGTGCCCGGTCACCGCGGGGTGGGCGAGCCCGGCGTAGGTGCCGCGCAGGTCGGGCGGGACGTCGGGGTGGGTCCGGGTCAGGCCGCGCACGTGGGCCTCGTAGATCACCGTGTCGGCATAGGGACGGCGGAGCGGTGCGTCGTCGCCCCAGTCGAACGCGGGATCGGTGACCACGCCCAGCAGCGTGTGACCGGAGCTGTCCGCCGGGTCGGGGCGGTCGCCGGCCCGTTCGAACAGCGAGGCGTCGTTGTCGATCTGGCCGTCGACGGCTCGCGCGTAGGGGTCCAGGAGCAGCTTCGCCGGGTTGCACCGGTGGCCGCAGGAGGGGTTCCACGGCCCGTGCACCCGGTAGCCGTACCGCTGCCCGGGGCCGACGCCGGGCAGGTAGGCGTGCCAGACGAAGCCGTCGACCTCGGTCAGCGGGACGTCGCGGGCGCTGCCGTCGTCGTCCACGAGGACGAGGTCGACGCGTTCGGCGACCTCGCTGAAGAGTGCGAAGTTGGTCCCCTGCCCGTCGAAGTCGGCGCCCAGCGGGTAGGGGTGCCCGCTCCACGCGGGCACCCCGGCACGGCGATCCGACCGACGGCGCCGTGACGTCACCGGGCGGCCACCAGAACACGCGGTTCCTCGACGGCCGGGGCCGCCACCACGGCCACCGGCAGCGCGCGGGGCACCTTGCGCCCTTCGCGCAGGTTCGGCGCCGGCGCGGTCGGCACCCGCGGCTTGCGCTCGCCCGAGCGGGCCCGCTGGGAGAACCAGATGACCTTGCTGCCGGTGCCGGTGGAGCAGCAGCCCCAGCCGTCGCTCATCGCGGCGATGCGCTCCAGGCAGGCCCGCAGGTGCCGATCGGGGCGCAGATGACGGTCGTCGCCCCCGAGGGCCGTGATCAGATGCTGGCCGTTCCACCACATCTCGATCGACGTGTGCTTGTCCTGGGCGTGCTCGTCGATGGCCTCGAGCAGCATCCCGGCGCCGCGACAGACGGGCTCGACGAGCGTCTGGAGGTCCCAGTGGTTCAGGTGTGCGGCCAGGATGCGCCTGACCTGCCCGACGCGTTCCGCACTGACGTCCACATCGAGGTGGTAGTAGCAGGGGACTGCGGTCTTCATCTCGTTCGCTCCTCACCGGCGAGGCTCCGCTTCTGCCGGCCCGACGGGCGGGCCACCGACACGAAGCGTGAGCGGTAATCGCTTCAGAGTCACAACCACAGTGGGGCTGCTACGCCATTCGTGCAACACGAGCACACCACAACCAAGATCCAACAGGACGTTGGGTGATGCGCCGTGCACCATAAGTGAAGGCCTCGGGAGGTTGGACGTTTTCGCACCTCTGCGGAAAGGGCCGACCCGCTCATCTCGAGCGGCGTACCTCGTGAACTCCCGGAAGGTGAACAGCGCGATGCTGCAACCAGCGAAGACCGAAGTCGCCAGAACCCTGCGCAGTTTCCGGTCCTGGGAGCGGGCCATGCTCGCGCACCCCGACGACCGCACCGCGCGGGCCGCCTTCGAGGACTGCGGGTACACGCTGTGCGTGCTGATGGGCAAGCGGTGCGCCAGGGAGGCCGCGGACGCCGCGGAGCAGTATCTGCGCGCCGGCACGACCGTCCGCCACCGCGAGCGCCGGGGCGCGAACCTGAGGAACGGCGCCGCACGGCTCACCGTGACGCGTCCCCTGCCCTGCCTGCCCGCGGAGACGTAACCGCCCTCGGCGGTGCAGGTCCCTCGCCCAACACCGGGCGAAAGAAGCCATTTTCAGTCAGCGGAGGTGCAGAGGTGAAGTCCACCAGGGCGATCGGCCGGATCCCGGTGCGGGACGTCGAACCGCGTGTGGAGTGCGGCAGACGGCCGGCGAAAGCCGTGGTCGGTGAGACGGTGCGGATCTCCGCGACGGTGTTCCGCGAGGGCCACGACGCCATCGGCGCCAACGTGGTCCTCAAGAGCCCGGAGGGCGGCCGTGGGCCCTGGACGCCGATGCGGGAGCTCGCCCCCGGCACCGACCGCTGGGGCGCCGATGTGACCCTGGAGGCCATGGGCCGCTGGACCTTCACCGTGGAGGCCTGGAGCGACCCGATCACCACCTGGCGCCGCAACGCCGAGATCAAGATCCCGGCGGGGATCGACCCGGGGCTGGTCCTGGAGGAGGGCGGCCTGCTCCACGAGAAGGCGGCCGCCCGGGCCCCGCGCGGTCCGCAGCGCACCCTGCTGCGGGAGACGGCGAAGAAGCTGCTGGACGACTCGACCTCGGTGGCCGAGCGCTACGCCGCGGCGTTGACGCCGGAGGTGGACGCCGTGCTGGCGCGGTTCCCGCTGCGGGAGCTGGTGACCGCGTCGGAGCCGCTGCCGCTGCTGGTGGAACGCGAACGCGCCCTGTACGGCTCCTGGTACGAGTTCTTCCCCCGCTCCGAGGGCACCCCCCGGCAGCCGCACGGCACGTTCCGCACCGCCGCCCGCCGACTCCCCGCGATCGCCGCGATGGGCTTCGACGTCGTCTACCTCCCCCCGATCCACCCCATCGGCACCACCTTCCGCAAAGGCCGCAACAACACCCTCGACCCACGGCCCGACGACGTCGGCGTGCCCTGGGCGATCGGCTCCCCCGAAGGCGGCCACGACGCCGTCCACCCCGCACTGGGCACCCTGGAGGACTTCACCTGGTTCGTCGGCCAGGCCCGCGAACTCGGCCTGGAGATCGCCCTCGACTTCGCCCTGCAGTGCTCCCCCGACCACCCCTGGGTCCACAAACACCCCGAGTGGTTCCACCACCGCCCCGACGGCACCATCGCCTACGCCGAGAACCCGCCCAAGAAGTACCAGGACATCTACCCCGTCGCCTTCGACGCCGACCTGAAGGGCCTGGTCGCCGAGACCGTGCGGGTGCTGCGGCACTGGATGGGCCACGGCGTGCGGATCTTCCGCGTCGACAACCCCCACACCAAACCCGTGGTGTTCTGGGAACGCGTCATCGCCGACGTCAACCGCACCGACCCCGACGTGATCTTCCTGGCCGAGGCGTTCACCCGGCCCGCGATGATGCACACCCTCGCCCAGATCGGCTTCCAGCAGTCCTACACCTACTTCACCTGGCGTACCACCAAGGACGAGCTGACCGACTACCTCACCGAGCTGTCGGGGCAGGCCGCCTCGTACATGCGGCCCAACTTCTTCGCCAACACCCCCGACATCCTGCCCGCCCACCTCCAGCACGGCGGCCGGCCCGCCTTCGAGGCCCGCGCCGTCCTGGCCGCCACCCTCTCCCCCACCTGGGGCCTCTACAGCGGCTACGAACTCTGCGAGAACACCCCCCTGCGCGAGGGCGGCGAGGAATACCTCGACTCCGAGAAATACCAGCTCACCCCCCGCGACTGGGACGCCGCCGAACGCGAGGGCCGCACCATCGCCCCCCTCATCACCCGCCTCAACGCCATCCGACGCGCCAACCCCGCCCTGCACCGACTGCGCAACCTCCGGTTCCACGGCACGGACAACCCCTCCGTGATCGCCTACAGCAAGCGCGAGAACTCGAACACGGTTCTGGTGGTCGTCAACCTCGACCCCCACCACACCCAGGAGGCGACGGTCTCGTTGGACATGCCGCAACTCGGCGTGGAGCACGACGCGACCCTGTCCGTACACGACGAGCTGACCGGTGACACGTTTGCCTGGGGCAGGACGAACTACGTGCGCCTGGAGCCCGGTCGGACCCCTGCCCACGTGTTCCACGTCCGGTGACCCATCCCGCCGATCGGAGGCCCCAGACCGCCATGACCGTCAACTCTCCCGTTCCGGACACCTTCGAGGACACGCCCGCGAAGGACCGCGATCCCGAGTGGTTCAAACGCGCCGTGTTCTACGAGGTCCTCGTCCGCTCCTTCCAGGACAGCAACGGCGACGGCATCGGCGACCTCAAAGGCATCACCGCCAAACTCGACTACCTGCAATGGCTCGGAGTCGACTGCCTCTGGCTCCCCCCCTTCTTCAAATCACCGCTGCGCGACGGCGGCTACGACGTCTCCGACTACACCGCCGTCCTCCCGGAATTCGGCGACCTCGCCGACTTCGTCGAATTCGTCGACGCCGCCCACCAACGCGGCATGCGCGTCATCATCGACTTCGTCATGAACCACACCAGCGACCAGCACCCGTGGTTCCAGGAGTCCAGGAACAACCCCGACGGACCCTACGGCGACTACTACATGTGGGCCGACGACGACAAGCAGTACCCCGACGCCCGCATCATCTTCGTCGACACCGAAGTCTCCAACTGGACCTTCGACCCCGTCCGCAAGCAGTACTTCTTCCACCGCTTCTTCTCCCACCAGCCCGACCTCAACTACGAGAACCCCGCCGTCCAGGAAGAGATCCTGGCCGCGCTGCGGTTCTGGCTGGACCTCGGGATCGACGGCTTCCGCCTCGACGCGGTGCCCTATCTCTACGCGGCCGACGGCACCAACTGCGAGAACCTGCCCGCGACCCACCAATTCCTGAAGCGGGTCCGCAAAGAGGTCGACGCGCACTATCCGGACACGGTGATCCTGGCCGAGGCCAACCAATGGCCCGAGGACGTCGTCGACTACTTCGGCGACTACACCTCCGGCGGCGACGAATGCCACATGGCATTCCACTTCCCCGTCATGCCCCGCATCTTCATGGCCGTCCGCCGCGAATCCCGCTACCCCGTCTCCGAGATCCTCGCCAAGACCCCCGCCATCCCCGCCAGCTGCCAATGGGGCATCTTCCTGCGCAACCACGACGAGCTCACCCTCGAAATGGTCACCGACGAAGAACGCGACTACATGTACGCCGAATACGCCAAAGACCCGCGTATGCGCGCCAACATCGGCATCCGCCGCCGCCTCGCACCCCTCCTCGACAACGACCGCAACCAGATCGAGCTCTTCACCGCACTCCTGCTCTCCCTGCCCGGCTCCCCGATCCTCTACTACGGCGACGAGATCGGCATGGGCGACAACATCTGGCTCGGCGACCGCGACGCCGTCCGCACCCCCATGCAATGGACGCCCGACCGCAACGCCGGATTCTCCTCCTGCGACCCCGGCCGGCTCTCCCTGCCCACCATCATGGACCCCGTCTACGGCTACCAGGTCACCAACGTCGAGGCGTCCATGTCGTCGCCCTCCTCGCTCCTGCACTGGACCCGCCGCATGATCGAGATCCGCAAACAGAACCCCGCCTTCGGCCTCGGCACCTACACCGAACTCCCCTCCTCCAACCCCGCCGTCCTCGCCTTCCTGCGCGAACACGAGGACGACCTCGTCCTGTGCGTCCACAACTTCTCCCGCTTCGCCCAGCCCACCGAACTCGACCTCAGCCGCTTCCACGGCCGCTACCCCGTCGAACTTTTCGGCACCGTCCGCTTCCCGCCCGTCGGCGAACTCCCCTACCTGCTCACCCTCGCCGGCCACGGCTTCTACTGGTTCCGGCTCACCAGAGCCGCGTCCCGGACCGGCCGCCGCCCGTGAGCGTGCGCCGAGGAAAGGATGGGTCACCGTGACGAAGACCGCGAAGACCGCACCCCTGCGCCCGGGCACCGCGAGCGGTGTCCGCTCCGCGGGCCCGCTCGGCGCGCTGCTGCGCGAGTGGCTGCCCCGGCAGCGCTGGTTCGCCGGCAAGGACCGCCCGATCACCGACCTGCGCATGCTGTCGATGACCGAGCTGTATCCGGGCTGTCTGCATCTGCTCGTGCACGCCGGCCAGTCGGGCGTCCCGACTCCCGGGGGCACTCCCCCGGCCGGCGACTGCTACCAGTTGCTCCTCGGCCTCCAGGAGCATCTGTCGCCGCGGCTCGGGCGCGCGCTGATCGGCAGGGTGGAGGAGGGTCCGCTGGCCGGGCTGACCGTCCATGACGCACTCCAGGACCCGCGCTCGGCGCATCTCCTCCTGGAGCGGATGCGGCACCCCGGCACGCTCGGCCCGTTGTCCTTCGAGTCGGAACCTGCCGTGTCGCTGCCCCCCGGGCTCGCGCCGCGACTGCTCGAGGCCGAGCAGTCCAACACCTCCCTGGTGTACGGGGACGCGTTCATCCTGAAGATCTTCCGGCGCATCCAGCCCGGGGTGAACCCCGATCTGGAGGTGCCGGTCGCGCTGGCCGGGCAGGGGTGCGGGCGGGTGCCCGCCCCCGTGGCCTGGTTCCGGACGACCCATCCGCAGGAGGCGACGCTCGGCGTGCTGCAGCCGTTCCTGCCCGACGCCTCGGACGGCTGGACGCTGGCGCTGCGCGCGCTCTCCCGCGGCGAGGACTTCACCGCGGAGGCCGAGGAGCTGGGGCGGGCCACGGCGGACGTCCACCTGGCGCTCGCCGCGGCCCTTCCGGCCGGGCCGGACGCGGAGGACGGGCGCACGGCGGCCGCGATGACCGAACGGCTGGCGACGGCCGCGCACCACGTGCCGGCGCTGCGGCCGTTCGTGCCGGGCCTCACCACCGCGTTCGACGCGCTCTCGGCGTGCGACGCGGGTCCGCCCGCCCAGCGCATCCACGGCGACCTGCACCTCGGTCAGGTCCTGCGCGCCGGACGCGACTGGTTCGTCATCGACTTCGAGGGCGAGCCCTCCCGTCCGCTGGCCGAGCGGCGCAGCGCCCACTCGCCGGTCCGGGACATCGCCGGAATGCTGCGCTCCTTCGACTACGCCGCCCGCCAGCGCCGCCCGTGGCGGCCGGAGTGGGCGCGGCGTTGCCGGGAGGCCTACTGCGCGGGCTATGCGGCCCGCGCGGGCTGGGACCCCCGGAAGAAACATGCCCTGCTGCGTGCCTACGAGACGGACCGGGCCGTGTACGAAGTGCTGTACGAGGCCCGTAACCGTCCCGACTGGCTGCCCGTACCCATGGCGGCGATCGAGCGACTCGCCGTCCGAGGAGGCTGACCCCTGTGGCCCTGCGTGACACCTCTCCGCCCGAGTCGGCCGGCCCCCGCCCGCGTACGGCGCCCGCGCTCGACGCGGGCGACCGCGGACGGCTGCTCTCCGGCGCCCACCACGATCCGCACGCGCTGCTCGGCGCGCACCCGGTGCCGGGCGGGGTCCTCTTCCGGACGCTGCGGCCCTTCGCCGACGCCGTGAGCGTGGTGATCGACGGCGATCCCACCCCGCTGGTCTCGGAGGGCGACGGCCTGTTCGCGGTCGTGCTGCCGCTGGACGCGGTGCCCGCGTACACGCTGCTGGTGTCGTACCAGGGCGCCGAGCACAAGGTGGACGATCCCTACCGGTTCCTGCCGGCTCTGGGCGACCTCGATCTGCATCTGATCCGGGAGGGGCGGCACGAGGAGCTGTGGAAGGCGCTCGGTGCCGAGCCGATGGCCCACCAGGGGGTGCTCGGCACCCGGTTCACCGTATGGGCGCCCAACGCGCAAGGGGTGCGGGTCGCGGGGGACTTCTGCTTCTGGGACGGGACTGCCTTCCCGATGCGGTCGCTCGGCGCGTCCGGGGTGTGGGAGCTGTTCCTGCCGGGGGTCGGCGAGGGCGCCCGGTACAAGTTCGAGATCACGTCGCGGCACGGCGACCGGTTCCTCAAGGCGGACCCGATGGCCCGGCGCGCCGAGGTGCCGCCGGACACGGCGTCGATCGTGCACGCCTCGCACTACGAGTGGTCGGACGGGGACGGGGACTGGATGGCGCACCGGGGCGACGTCCCGGTGCACGTCGCCCCGTTCTCCGTGTACGAGGTCCATCTGCCGTCCTGGCGGCCGGGCCTGACGTACCGGGAGCTGGCGGAGCAGCTTCCCGCGTACGTCCGCGACCTCGGCTTCACACATGTGGAGCTGATGCCGGTCGCCCAGCATCCGTTCTCGGGTTCCTGGGGCTACCAGGTCACCGGCTTCTACGCGCCCACCGCCCGGCTCGGCACCCCGGACGACTTCAAGTACCTGGTGGACGCGCTGCACCGGGCCGGCATCGGCGTGATCGTGGACTGGGTGCCGGCGCACTTCCCCAAGGACGACTGGGCACTCGGCCGGTTCGACGGGGAGCCGCTGTACGAGCCCGGCGACTCGCGGCGGGCCGAGCATCCGGACTGGGGGACGTACGAGTTCGACTTCGGCCGGATCGAGGTGCGCAACTTCCTGGTGGCGAACGCCACGTACTGGTGCGAGGAGTTCCACATCGACGGCCTGCGGGTGGACGCCGTCGCCTCCATGCTCTACCTGGACTACTCGCGCGACTCCGGGCAGTGGACGCCCAACGTGTTCGGCGGCCGCGAGGACCTGGCCGCCATGGCGTTCCTGCAGGAGATGAACGCGACGGTGTACCGCCGCAACCCGGGCGTCGTGACGATCGCCGAGGAGTCCACCGCCTGGGACGGCGTGACCCGGCCCACGGACAGCGGCGGTCTGGGCTTCGGTCTGAAGTGGAACATGGGCTGGATGCACGACTCGCTGCAGTACATCGGCAAGGAGCCGGTGCACCGCAAGTACCACCACAACGAGATGACCTTCTCGATGGTGTACGCCTACAGCGAGAACTACGTGCTGCCCATCTCGCACGACGAGGTGGTCCACGGCAAGCAGGCGCTGGTCTCCAAGATGCCGGGCGACTGGTGGCAGCGGCGTGCCAACCACCGTGCTTACCTGGGCTTCATGTGGGCGCATCCGGGCAAGCAGCTCCTCTTCATGGGGCAGGAGTTCGCGCAGGGCGCGGAGTGGTCCGAGGCGCACGGCCCCGAGTGGTGGCTGCTCGACGCCGGGTACGCGTCGGCGGGCGACCACCGGGGCGTGCAGGACCTGGTGCGCGACCTCAACGCCGTATACCGGGCCACTCCCGCGCTCTGGGAGCGCGACACCGACCCCGCCGGATTCCGGTGGGTGCTGGGAGACGCCGCGGAGGACAACGTCTTCGCGTTCCTTCGGCACGACGCGCAGGGCGCCCCGCTCCTGGCCGTCAGCAACTTCTCCCCGGTGGTGCGCCACGACTACCGTCTCGCCGTCCCCGCCGGCGTCCCGGCCTGGCGCGAGGTGCTCAACACCGACGCCGAGCGCTACGGCGGCAGCGGCGTCGGCCTGCCCGACGCCGTCGCCGCGCGCGACGGGGAGCTCAGGCTGACGCTCCCCCCGCTGGCGACGGTCTGGATGGCTCCGTCGTCCGTGTGAACGGGGCCTGACGGGGCAGTCGGGTGCGTACCACCCACCAGAGAAGGGCTGACGTCGCGTGCGCACCGTGGGAGTGGAGGAGGAACTCCTCCTGGTCGACCCGGACACCGGCGAACCGCGGGCTCTGTCCGCCGCCGTCCTCGCCCGCGCCGCGCGGTGCGAGGACGGCAGGGACGACGTCTTCGAGAAGGAACTGCACAGCCAGATGCTCGAGTTCGCCACTCACCCGCAGTCGGGGATGGACGACCTCGGCGCGGAGATCGTGCGGATACGCGGTGAGGCGGCCCGGCACGCCCGGGAAACCGGGTGCGCGGTCGCGGCGCTGGCCACGTCGCCGCTGCCGGTGCGCCCCTCGGTCAGCATGAACCGGCGCTACCAGTGGATGGCGGAGCAGTTCGGCATCGCCACGCAGGAGCAGATGGTGTGCGGCTGCCATGTCCATGTGTCCGTCGGCTCGGACGAGGAGGGCGTCGCGGTCGTCGACCGCATCCGTCCCTGGCTGTCGGTGCTGATGGCGCTGAGCGCCAACTCGCCCTTCTGGCAGGGCCGGGAGACGGGATACAGCAGCTACCGCAGCCGGGTGTGGCAGCGCTGGCCGTCGGCCGGTCCGACCGAGCTGTTCGGGTCGGCGGAGCGCTACCACCGGCGGGTCGCGGACATGGTGGCCACGGGCACCATCCTCGACGAGGGCATGGTCTATTTCGACGCCCGCCTGTCGGCGCGCTATCCGACGGTGGAGGTGCGCGTGTCGGACGTCTGTCTGCACGCGGACACGGCGGTGCTCGTCGCCACCCTGGTGCGCGGGCTCGTCGAGACGGCCGCCCGGGACCTGGAGACCGGCCGGGAGCCGGTGGACCACAGTGTGAGCCTGCTGCGGCTGGCCGGCTGGCGGGCGGCCCGCTCGGGGCTGGCGGGGGACCTCCTGCATCCGGCGACCATGCGGCGCGCTCCCGCCGAGACGGTCGTCGGGGCCCTGCTGGCGCATGTGGAGGACGCGCTGGCGGACGCCGGGGACCTGGAGCGGGCCCGCGCCGCGTGCGGCGAGCTGCTGCGGCGGGGCAACGGCGCGCACGTCCAGCGCGAGGTGTTCGGGCGCACGGGCAGCCTGCGCGAGGTGGTCGCCGCCTGTGTGCGCCAGACCCAGGCCTGAGCGCGTCCGCGAGCGCAACCGGACGGCGCGGCTCCGGCGGGCGCCTCGGGCGGACGGTCCGCGCCTCGGGCGGGCGAGATCATCAACGCGGATTACATATTCGTTCCCGGCCACAAGCGGTCTCACCTGGGCTAGATTCGACCACCGTCGATAACAGTTCCCGTCGGCGGAGTCACAGCCCGTACACGTCAGGAGCAGCGCATGCGCGACTTCGCTCTCGCTCCCCCGGCCGCCCCTCCCCTGACCGGGGGCCTCGCCGACACCGTCTTCGACACCGCCGCCCGTACCCCTACCCTTCCGGTGCTCTCCCGCCGTACGGACGCCGCCTCCGGCGCCTGGGAGGAGGTGACCGCCGTCGAACTTCGGGACGAGGTCGTCGATCTGGCCAAGGGGTTCGTGGCGTCCGGCATCTCCCCCGGACACCGCGTCGCGATCATGGCACGCACCCGGTACGAGTGGACCGTGCTGTGCCACGCCCTGTGGGCGGTGGGCGCCGAGGTCGTCCCCGTCTATCCGACGTCCTCACGCGAGCAGGTCGAGTGGATCCTGCGGGACGCCGACTGCGTCGGCGTGGTCGTCGAGGACGAACAGAGCCTGATGACCGTGGGATCGGTGTGCGCGGCCCTGCCGGCGCTGCGGCACGTGTGGCAGTTGGACGCCGGGGCCTTGGAGGACCTCACCCGGCGCGGCGAGCCGGTGTCCGTCACCACGGTCAACTCGCTGCGCAGGATCGTGCTGCCCGACTCGACCGCGGTGATCGCCTACACTTCCGGCACCTCGGGCCGGGCACTGGGCTGCGCGCTGAGCCACCGCAGCCTGGCCAGCCCCTGCGACACCCTGCTGGCCGGCTGGGGGCACACGGCCGCGCCCGCGGGCCGACAGGCCAGCGTGCTGGCCTTCCTGCCGTTCTCCCACGTGTACGGGCTGATGATCCAGGGGCTGTGTCTGCGCGGCGGCATCGTGATGGGCCACCAGCCCGACATAGGCGCGGACGCGCTCGCGGAGTCGCTGCGCACCTTCCGTCCGACGTATCTGTACGCCGTCCCCTCGGTGTTCGAGAAGATCTACAAGAACTTCCTGCGGGCGGCCCAGGAGGCGGGGCGCGGCGCTCTGTTCGAGCGGGCGGCGGAGACGGCACGCGACTTCGCGGCCGCCGTCGAACGGCAGCGGCTGGGCCGCGGCTCCGGGCCCGGCCTCGACCTGCGGCTCCAGCACGCCCTGTTCGAACGGACGGTGTACCGCAGGCTCCGGGCCGCGCTCGGCGGCCGGGTCCACCGTGCCACGTCGGGCGGCTCCCCGCTGCACCGGGACCTCTCGCTGTTCTACGAGGGCATCGGCATCTACGTGCACGACGGGTACGGCCTCACGGAGACCGCCGGCGGGATCACCATGCAGCCGCTCGGCCGGGAGAAATCGGGCACCGTCGGACAGCCCCTGCCGGGCATGGACGTCCGGGTGGCCAACGACGGGGAGATCCTGGTGCGCGGCCCGTCGGTGTTCCAGGGCTACGTCAACGACGACGCCGCGACGCGGGCCGCCCTGGCGGGCGGCTGGCTGGCCACCGGCGACCTCGGTTTCCTGGACTCCGACGGCTACCTCACGATCAACGGCCGCAAGAAGGACGTCATCATCACCAGCAGCGGCAAGAGCGTGGCGCCGACGGCGCTGGAGCAGCGGCTGCGCATGCATCCGCTGGTGCACCAGGCGGTGGTGGTGGGCGACAACCGGCCGTGCGTGGGCGCGCTGATCACGCTGGACCCCGACTTCCTGGCGCACTGGCGCAGAAGTCTGGCGCTGCACGGCGACCCGCAGAGCCGGGAGGCACGCGAGGAGAACGCCCTGCGCGAGGAGATCGGGCGGGCCGTGGCCGCCGCCAACAGCTCGGTGTCGCGCTCGGAGTCGATCCGGGCGTTCCGCATCCTGCCGCAGCCGTTCGACCAGGCCAACGGGCTGCTGACGCCCTCGATGAAACTGCGCCGCGACTCGATCGTGGCGCACTACGCGGCGGAGATCGAGGCGATGTACCAGGCGCGGGCCCGGCTGCCCCGGCAGAGCCCGCAGGAGGAGGTCCTGAGCTGGGACGACGCGGACGACGTCTTCCGGTGAGCCGGGCCGGGCGGCCGCACCGCGCGGCCGGAGGGCCGCGCCGCTCCCGCTGTGCCCGGGCCCTCATGCCGCCGGAAACCGGACGCGTAGCCTGAGAGTCCTCGGGAACCCAGAGAGGGCGACGCCAGAGAGCCGTACGAGAAAGGACGACGGCCCCCGGACGCGCGGGGCCGCACTGACGACATGGCAGCCGAACCGCGGGGTAATGACGCATTGTCCTCCTGGGCGATTCCGGGCCGTACGGTCCGCTTCACGGGTGAACCGCAGGACGTGACGGGTGCGCGTCTGGCCACGGAGGAGTTCCTCCGGGAGCTGGCGCGGGCCTCGCCGCCCACGGCGTCGGAGTGCTGGCACGACATCGTGCTGATCGTCACGGAGCTGGCGGCCAACGCCGTCCAGTACGCGCCGGGTCCCTTCGAGGTGCAGCTGCGGCGCACGTTCGACGGGGTGCACGTCACGGTGCACGACACCAACAGCACGCCGCCGACCCCGCGGCCCTTTCATCCCGACACCGGCGGCGGGGGCATCGGCTGGTACCTGGTGGACACGCTGTGCAGTCAGGTCAGCGTGGTGCCGAACGAGGCGGGCCGGGGTGAGGGCAAGGACGTCCACGTCTTCCTGCCCTGGTGAGGCCGCCGCCCCCGCGGGTCCCGCCGGCCGTCAGAGCGGCTCGCCGGCCGTGCGGACCGGCATGAACACCCTGATCGTCTTGCCGCCCGCCGGCTCCTTCTCGATGTCGACCTCTCGGGCCAGCCGGAGCACCAGCGGCCATCCGTAGCCGCCGGTGGCCCGGCCGGACGGCGGCGGGGCGGGCCCGCAGGCGCCTGACGGGACCTCGTCGCTGTGGTCGCGCACCGCCAGCCGGATCCCGTCGGGGCCGGACACCGCCTCGAACCCGGCGAGTCCGCCGCCGTGCCGCAGGGCGTTGGTCACCAGTTCGGAGACGACCAGCAGCAGGTCGATCATGTCCGTCTCGTGCGCCGGCCGCGTCGCGGGGTCCCAGCCGGCCTCCGCCACCGCCCGGGCGTGGGCCCGGGCAGCGGCGGCGGTCGTCACCGGCGCTTGCACCTGCGCCCCGTGCCGGGCCCGGGCCCGGGTCGGCCGCGCGGACGCGAGTTCGTCCTCCCTCACGCGGGCGTCGTTCCCCGCGGGACCTGCCGCCGGTAGTGGTCGCCCACGGCGGTGAGGTACCCGGGGTCGGTCGTCTCGCTGTCGGTGTGGAAGCGGGGCGCCTCCTTGACCTCGTCCCCGGTGCAGGCGAGGGATATCTGCCCGGCCTCCGCGTCGACCCCGCTCACCACGCCGACCGGGACGACGGCGCTCCTGCCGAACAGCCACACCCCCGTGTCGACGACCAGGTGCCGCATGCCGTGCGGGTCCGCCTCTCGTTCCACGTGCCCGAGCGTGCCGTCGGCCGTCGTGACGGCGTAGCCGGTCAGGTCCTGTCCCTCGGCATGCCCGCTGCCCGGCGGGTACGACCAGATTGCGTCGATGGTCACACTGCTCCCTTCTCGCGTTCCCGAGCAGCGGCTACCCTGCCGTCGCGGCCGCATTCGGGGGCCTGGCGGCCGGTTGCGGAGCGTGGCGGGGGACGGCGTCGGCCGCCCCGGACGACTGTGCGGAACGTCTCGGCATGCACGGCCGGACCGGGGGCAGACGGACTCCCGTCATCGACCGCCCCGACGAACGGAGTGAACGGCATGGACGCCGTGACGGCACAGGCAGCGACGGCCACGGCAGAGCGTGCGGGCGCCGGCGACCCGCACGAAGGGGTTCCGTTCATCGACATGCCGACCCGGGTGAGCCCCCGGGACGCACGGGAGCTCTCCCGCCGCTTCTTCGACCGGCTGGCCGTCGTGGAGGAAGGCACCCACGAATACCAGTACGTGCGCAACACCCTGATCGAGATGAACCTGTCGCTCGTGCGGTACGCGGCCTCCCGCTTCCGCGGCCGGGGCGACGCGATGGAGGACATCGTCCAGGTCGGCACGATCGGACTGATCAAGGCCATCGACCGGTTCGAACTCACCCGTGAGGTCGAGTTCACGTCCTTCGCCGTCCCGTACATCGTCGGTGAGATCAAGCGTTTCTTCCGCGACACCAGCTGGGCGGTGCACGTGCCCCGCCGCCTCCAGGAGGCCCGGGTCGAACTGGCGAAGGCCACCGAGGAGTTGCAGACGCGACTGGGCCGCATGCCCACCACGCGTGAGCTGTCGCAGCTGATGTCGCTGTCCGAGGAGGAGGTCATCGAGGCGCGCAAGGCCTCCAACTGCTACACCTCCGCCTCCCTGGACGCGGCCCTGACCTTCGACGGCGGCGTGGACGGCGAGTCGGCGCTGGCCGACTTCATCGGCGCGGAGGAGCCGGCCCTGGAGCTGGTGGAGGACTTCCACTCGCTGGCGCCGCTCATCGCCGGACTGGACGACCGGGAACGGCGGATCATCCATCTGCGGTTCGTCGAGGAGCGCACGCAGGCGGAGATCGGCCGGGAGCTCGGCATCTCGCAGATGCACGTGTCGCGGTTGATCAGCCGCACGGTGCACAGGCTGCGGACCGGACTGCTGGGGGCCGAGGTCGCCTGAGTCGGACCCGGTGGAGCCGGGTCCGACACACCGGGATCACCCGGGACGGCAGGGTCGCCGTCCCGGGTGAAACTGTGTCGGGTACCCGCCTTTCCGTCATGTATGCATGGTGTGCGTCTTCGGGAATTCCTGTGTGCACGACGTGACATGAGGCTTTGTTTCCGCCCGCTTCCGTGGGTTAGCCTGCGGCGGATTTCTCTCATCGCACACTTCCGTGAACTGCGGAAACACAGGCGCGACATGCGGGGCCGTCCACCCGGGCGACCCGGTTCCGAGTCCCCGCCCGGGGGCTCCTGGGGAGCGGAACGAGGGTACGCATGACCAGCAACGCGACCGAGTCGCCGGACACGGTTCCCGGCGACCACGAGCTTCGCCAGCTCCTGGCCGGCCTGACGGCCGTACGGGACGGGGACTTCGGCACCCGGCTGCCCACCGACGGCGACGGTCTCATGGGCGACATCGCCACCGTCTTCAACGGCATGGTCGACCAGCTGTCGGTCTTCACCTCCGAGGTGACCCGGGTGGCCCGTGAGGTGGGCACCGAGGGCACCCTCGGCGGTCAGGCGGAGGTCCCCGGGGTTTCCGGGACGTGGGCGGATCTGACGGACTCCGTGAACGCCATGGCGGGCAACCTCACCACCCAGGTGCGGGACATCGCCCAGGTGGCGACGGCGGTCGCGAAGGGCGATCTCTCCCAGAAGATCGACGTGCCGGCCCGGGGCGAGATCCTGCAGCTGAAGGAGACCGTCAACACGATGGTCGACCAGCTCTCCGCGTTCGCCGACGAGGTCACCCGCGTCGCCCGCGAGGTCGGCACCGAGGGGCGCCTCGGCGGCCAGGCACAGGTGCCCGGGGTCGCCGGGGTGTGGCGGGACCTCACCGATTCGGTCAACTTCATGGCGGGAAACCTCACCAACCAGGTCCGCAACGTCGCCCAGGTGACGACCGCGGTGGCCAAGGGCGACCTCTCCCAGAAGATCACCGTCGACGCCCGCGGCGAGATCCTGGAACTCAAGAACACCATCAACACCATGGTCGACCAGCTCTCCGCGTTCGCCGACGAGGTCACCCGCGTCGCCCGCGAGGTCGGCACCGAGGGACGCCTCGGCGGCCAGGCCGACGTCAAGGGGGTCAAGGGCACCTGGCGGGACCTCACCGACTCCGTCAACTTCATGGCGGGAAACCTCACCAACCAGGTCCGCAACGTCGCCCAGGTGGCGACCGCGGTGGCCAAGGGCGACCTCTCCCAGAAGATCACCGTCGACGCCCGCGGCGAGATCCTGGAACTCAAGAACACCATCAACACCATGGTCGACCAGCTCTCCGCGTTCGCCGACGAGGTCACCCGCGTCGCCCGCGAGGTCGGTACGGCGGGCAACCTGGGCGGGCAGGCCACGGTCCGCGGGGTGTCCGGCACGTGGAAGGACCTCACCGACAACGTCAACGTGATGGCGTCCAACCTGACGGGCCAGGTGCGCTCCATCGCCCAGGTCGCCACCGCCGTGGCCCGCGGCGACCTGTCGCAGAAGATCACCGTCGAGGCCAAGGGCGAGGTCGCGGCCCTCGCGGACGTCATCAACACCATGGTGGACACGCTGTCCGCGTTCGCCGACGAGGTGACGCGTGTCGCCCGCGAGGTCGGCACCGAAGGACGCCTCGGCGGTCAGGCGCAGGTGCCGAACGTGGCCGGCACCTGGAAGGACCTCACCGACAACGTCAACTCGATGGCCAACAACCTCACCGGCCAGGTCCGCAACATCGCGCTGGTGACCACCGCCGTGGCCCGCGGCGACCTGTCGAAGAAGATCGACGTCGACGCCCGCGGCGAGATCCTCGAGCTCAAGACGACTATCAACACCATGGTCGACCAGCTCTCCGCCTTCGCCGACGAGGTCACCCGCGTCGCCCGCGAGGTCGGCACCGAAGGACGCCTCGGCGGCCAGGCCGAGGTGGAGGGCGTCTCGGGCACCTGGAAGCGCCTCACCGAGAACGTCAACGAGCTGGCCGGGAACCTGACCCGGCAGGTCCGCGCGATCGCCGAGGTCACCAGCGCCGTGGCGGAGGGCGACCTCACCCGGTCGATCACCGTGGTGGCCTCCGGCGAGGTGGCCGACCTCAAGGACAACATCAACTCGATGGTGGAGTCCCTGCGCGAGACCACCCGGGCCAACCAGGAACAGGACTGGCTCAAGACCAACCTCGCGCGCATCTCGGGTCTCATGCAGGGCCACCGCGACCTGCCCGTGGTCGCCGAGCTGATCATGGACGAGCTGGTGCCGCTGGTGTCCGCCCAGTTCGGCGCCTTCCACCTCGCCGAGGACGGCCCCGAGGGGCCCGAGCTGCGGCTCGTGGGCGCCTACGGCTACCCCGCCGACGACACCCGTCCCACCCGCATCCCCTTCGGCCGCTCCCTGGTGGGGCAGGCCGCCCGCAGCCGCCGTACGATCACCGTGGACGAGCTGCCGCCCGGCTACGTCACCGTCTCCTCGGGCCTCGGCGAGGTCGAGCCCAGCGCCCTGCTCCTGCTGCCCATCGTCTTCGAGGGGCAGGTGCTCGGGGTCATCGAGCTGGCGTCGGTCACCGCCTTCACGCAGACGCACGTGGACTTCCTGGAGCAGCTGCGGGTGACGATCGGCGTCAACGTCAACACCATCGTGGCGAACGCCCGTACCGACGAGCTGCTCGACGAGTCGCAGCGGCTCACCGCCGAACTGCAGGCCCGCTCGGCCGAGTTGCAGTCGCAGCAGGAGGAACTGCAGCACTCCAACGCCGAACTGGAGGAGAAGGCCTCCCTGCTGGTGGCGCAGAACCGCGACATCGAGGCGAAGAACCTGCAGATCGAGCAGGCCCGGCAGGAGCTCGAAGCGCGGGCGCAGCAGCTGTCCCTGGCCTCGAAGTACAAGTCGGAGTTCCTGGCCAACATGAGCCACGAGCTGCGCACCCCGCTCAACAGCCTGCTGATCCTGGCCCAGTTGCTGGCGCAGAACCCCTCGCGCAACCTCACCCCGAAGCAGGTCGAGTACGCGGGCATCATCCACTCGGCCGGCTCGGACCTGCTGCAGCTGATCAACGACATCCTGGACCTGTCGAAGGTCGAGGCCGGCAAGATGGACGTCTCGCCGGAGCGGGTCTCGCTGCGGCAGCTCATCGAGTACGTCGAGGCCACGTTCCGGCCGATGACGTCGCAGAAGAGCCTCGAGTTCACCATCGACACGGCCGCCGGCGCCCCCGCGGACCTGCTGACCGACGACTCGCGGCTGCGGCAGGTACTGCGCAACCTGCTGTCCAACGCGGTGAAGTTCACCGAGCAGGGCGGTGTGGAGCTGCGCATCGAGCCGGCTTCCGACGACGAGGTGCCGGGCGGGGTGGTGCGCGGAGGCACGGTGGTGGCGTTCCGGGTGAAGGACACCGGCATCGGCATCCCGGAGCAGCAGCTGGAGACCATCTTCGGCGCCTTCCAGCAGGCGGACGGCACCACCAGCCGCAAGTACGGCGGCACGGGCCTGGGGCTGTCCATCACCCGGGAGATCGCCCATCTGCTC
Source organism: Streptomyces achromogenes (assembly GCF_030816715.1). Classification (NCBI taxonomy): domain Bacteria; kingdom Bacillati; phylum Actinomycetota; class Actinomycetes; order Kitasatosporales; family Streptomycetaceae; genus Streptomyces; species Streptomyces achromogenes. The sequence continues at coordinate 667,116 of NZ_JAUSYH010000001.1, forward strand.
GGCGGCGCGGTCACGGTCGACAGCACGCCGGGGCGCGGCAGCACGTTCACGCTCTATCTGCCGGTGGCGCGACGGGACTTCAAGGAGGTCATCGACGGCGGCCGGCCGGCGGAGCGGATCCTCGGCGAGCCGCCCGCGGCGATCCCGCTCGACGCCCCGGGCGTGCCGGTGGCGCTCGGTCCTCCCGGGCGGCGTCCGCGCCGGCTGCTGGTGGTGGAGGAGCGGCCCCGCGGTCTGCTGACCCTGGTGGCCGAGTCCGTCGTCGCGGACATGGCGCGCGGCCGGGAGGACGGCACGTCGGCGGCCCCGGTGGACATCGTCACCGCGGTCGGGGCGCACGAGGCGGCGGGCGCGCTGGCTGCGGAGCCCTGCCACTGCGTCGTCCTGGAACTGGGCATGCCCGACGCGGAGGCGTCCCGGTTCCTGGAGGCCCTGCACGACGACTCGGCGCTGACCGGTGTGCCGGTGCTCGTGCACAGCGGGCACCGCGCGGACCTCGCCCAGGAGCGGAGCCTGCAGTCCCGTGCGGCGGGCAAGCCGATGGAGTTCCTGTCCAGCCTGGACGAGCTGCGCGAGCGCATCACCCTGCATCTCTCCGCCGAGCAGCCGGGGGACGTGCTGGCGCTGGTCCGCCCGGACGACCCGCAGCCCGAGGGGCCGCCCCCGGTCGACGACGCCGTCGTGGGCCGCACGGTCCTCGTCGTCGACGACGACGCGCGCAACCTGTTCGCGCTCAGCGGGATCCTGGAGCTGCACGGCGTCCGGGTGCTGCACGCCGAGAACGGCCGCGAGGGGATCGACACGCTGCGCAACAACCCGGAGATCGCGCTGGTGCTGATGGACGTGATGATGCCGGAGATGGACGGGTACACGGCCACGGCCGAGATCCGCCGTATGCCCGAGTACGCCGAGCTGCCGATCGTCGCGGTGACCGCCAAGGCGATGCCGGGAGACCGGGAGAAAAGCCTCGCCTCGGGGGCCAGCGACTACGTCACCAAGCCCGTCGACACCCATGACCTCATGGCCTGCGTCCGGCGCTGGCTGACCGTCTGAGGACGTCCTGCCCCACCCGCGCCCAGGCGTTCCCAGCCGAGGAGTCCGTACACCGTGACCATTCCCGCCCAGCCGACAGAACCCGGCGACGCCCGGTCCCTGCCCGTACCGGCCGCCGCGCCGGGGGGCCCCGCCCCGCAGGCCGGGAACCGGCTCGTGTCCGAGGAGGACGCGGGCCCGCCGGAGGCGGACGCGCGGGCGGAGGGCGGCCCGCCCTCGCCGGTGGGGCGACTCGCCGCCACCGTGGACCGGCTGCGCCGGGAGGTGCGGGCGGCTCAGGCCGAGGCGGACGGGCGGGCCCTGGTCGAACTCGCCAAGGGCATCCTCGTGGAGCGCCTCGGCTGCGGACCGGCCGAGGCGGCGCAGCAGCTGTCCGATCTCGCCGAGCAGGCCGGGACGACTCCGCTGGAGTTCGCGGTGGACGTCATCAACCAGGCGGCCAAGGACCGGGTGTCCGAGGTCACCGAGGCCTTCCTGGCCGCCGTCACGGAAACGGAGGACGCTGCGCAGCGGTCGGCCGCCGTGCGGCTGCGGGCCGCGGAGAGCGGAGCGCTGGCGGCGGCCCACGACACCCAGGCGGTCGCCGACTCCCTGCTCCAGCACGCGCTGGAGCCGCTGGGCGCGGTGGCGGTGGCGATCTGGGCGGTGGGCTCCGACGGCTCGCTGACGCTGGCGGGCAGCGCCGGGTTCTCCCCGGGCGAGGCCGACCGCTGGCGGTATGTGCCGCCGGACGTGGCGACCGTGGCCCGGCACGCGCTCGCCGAGGGGTCGGCCCAGTGGATCGGGTCGCTCGGCGGGACCGGGCTGCCCACGGTGGGTCGTCAGCTGCACCCCGGCGGAGGGCGGGTCGCGGTGCCCGCCGCGACCGCCGGACGCGTCCACGGGATTCTGGAGATCGCCTGGCCGGCCCCGCTGCCCCCGCAGCCGCCCCAGGTGATGCGCCAGGTGGAGGCGCTGGCGGAGCTGTGCGCGCACACGCTCCAGTCGTACGTGCACGTGGGCGGTCCCGGCCGGCAGCCGGTCGTGCTGCCGGACGCGTCGGAGCTGATGGACCTGACGGACGGGCTGCACGACCCAGCCCTGGTCCTGGTGCCGCACGTCGACGCCGGGGGCAAGCTCCTCGACTTCCGCATCCAGCACGTCAACGACCGCTTTCTCGACCCGGCGGGGCGGCCCCGGGCGGTGATCAACGGCGCGCTGCTGCTGGAGGCCTATCCGATGGCCGCCGGCGGCGGTGACCTCTTCCAGCGCATCGAGCGCGTGCACGCCACGGGCGAGCCGTTCCGGGCCCGCCGGATGAGTCTGACCGCGCTGGTCGGCGAGGTGCCGCTGGCGGCCGTCGCGGACCTCAGCATCAGCCGGCACGGCGCGTGCGTGCTGCTGATCTGGCGGATCGAGGACGAGGCGGCGCGGCTGGCGAGTCTGTTGCAGAACGCCCAGCGCCTCGGCCGCATCGGCGGTTTCGAGGAGGACCTGCTCACCGGCGAGACCACCTGGAACGGGCAGCTGTTCGCCCTGTACGGGCGGCCCCTGACGAGCCCTCCGGTACGGCTGGAGGAACTGTCGGCGCACACGCACCCCGACGACGCGGTGATCGTCGGCCGTCTGCTGCGCACGCTGCTGCACCGCCGCCGTCCGGCCTCCGCCGCCTTCCGGCTGCAACGGCCGGACGGGGTGACCCGGCACATGCGGATCGTCGCCGAGCCGGTGCTGGACACCGACGGCCGGCTGGTCGCCGTCCGTGGGGCCTACCAGGACATCTCGTCGCAGCACTGGACGGAGGTGGCGCTGGCCGCCACCCGCGACCAGCTGGCGCAGACCGAGCAGCACGCCAGCGAGCGCAGCAGGCTGGCCCTCCAGCTCCAGCACGCCATCATGCCGCCCACCCGGGCCCCGCTGGAGGCCCCCGGCCTCCAGGTGGCCGTCCGCTACCGGCCGGCCGAGGAGGAGCACCTGGTGGGAGGCGACTGGTACGACGCCGTCGTGCTGCCCTCCGGCCTGGTGATGCTGTGCGTGGGCGACGTGGCCGGGCACGGCATCGAGGCGGCCACCAGCATGGTGGTGCTGCGCAACGCGCTGCGCGGGCTGGCGGTGACCGGGGCGGGGCCGGGGCAGCTGCTGTCGTGGCTCAACATCGTCGCCCACCATCTGACGGGCTCGATCACGGCCACGGCGGTGTGCGGTCTGTACGACCCCGCCCGGCACACCCTGCGCTGGGCCAGGGCGGGGCATCTGCCGCCGGTGCTGGTGCGGGAGACCCAGGCGGCGCCGCTTCCCCTGCTGAGGGGGATGCTGCTGGGCGCCGTGCCGGAGACGGTGTACGAGGAGGAGGAGGTCCAGCTGGCCGTGGACGACACCCTGCTGATGTACACCGACGGTCTCATCGAGCGGCGCGACCGGTCCGTGGAGGAGTCGCTGACGCAGCTGCTGGTCCAGGCCCGCACGGTGCCGCCGACCCTCGACCAGCAGCTGGACCGGCTGCTCACCTACAGCAGGTCCGACACGGACGACGACACCTGCATCGTGGGCATCCGCCTGCGGTAGGGCGCCCGCGGTGGCGGCCGGGCGGGGTGATGCATGAGGTCGGGGTTCGGGGGTATCCGGCTGTGCGCACCGACAGGCCGGGGATCCGCGGGTGGAAAGGGGCAGGACAGGACGATGGGGAACATTCCCGCGCGCCCGCCCGCACCGGCCCACCGCCCCGGCGCATCGAAGTCGCCCGCCGGGGTAGACGCCCCGACCGCCAGCTTTCGGAGGAACACGTGTCCATCGCCCAGAACCCCCTGTCCGTCGAGGTCACGCTGCCTCGTGAGGACGTCGCCCTGGTCACGGTGGAGGGCCACCTGGATCTCGACACCGCCACCGAGTTCCAGGCCCATCTGGCCAACCAGCTCCATCACGGGCGACGGCACTTCCTCATCGACCTCTCCGAGGTCCCGTTCATGGACTCGTCCGGGATGAACATCATCCTGCGGGTCTACCAGGAGGCCCGGAACCTGCCGGGCAGCGTGCACGTGATCAATCCGAGGCCGGCCGTGCGCCGTGTGCTGGAGCTGACCGGGGTCAGCATCACGGTGCCCATATCGGAGAAGGCGGACGAGGCCCTGGAGCTCATCGACCGTCAGCGGGCCCCGGAGACCCCGGGGGACTGACGGCCGTCGTCGGCGGGCGGGCGGGCGGGCTCGGCCTGCGCGGCGCCTCGGGAAAAACGCAGGTGCGGACGACTGTGTCCGACAGTTGTCATTTGACAACTGTCCGCGCGAGGCAACAGAGTGAGCGAGACAGATGCGGGAGGGATCACCGATGTGCCTGTGGGCGCACCCGAGCACGCGGGGACACCGTCAGGCGGTACGGGCGTCAGCGGCGTCGGAGTCGTGGATCTGCGAGGCCGCGGCCGCGCAGAACGCCTCCAGCCCCCTCAGCAGCGCGGTGCGCTGCACCGCCGGCATCTGTTCCAGCACCCCCTTCAGCGCCGCCTCCCGGCGCGACCTGAGGTCGGCGAGGAAGGCGCGCCCGCGACGGCTCAGGCCCAGCTCCAGCTCCCGGCGGCTGCCGGCGGCGGCCCGGCGTTCGACGAAGCCGACGGCCTGCAGCCGGTCGCACAGGCGGCTGGTGGACGGCGGTGTGGACCCGAGGGAGTCGGCGAGCGTGCGCAGGTTGATCCCTTCGTGGTGCTCCAGGATGAACATCACACGCAGCTGGGACGCGGAGACCGGTGCCGTGGAGGCGCGGCCCCACAGGACTTCCAGCAGCTCGGACGCCTGTGAGGTCACACGCGCCACCTGGTGGGGCTGCGGACGCGAGGAGGAGGACATCACGGTGACACTCTCGCAGGGATCGAGGCGACTGTCAGCCCGCACCCGACGCGGGGCGACGACGGGACCGGCCGCGTGAACAGACTCGTCGCCGCCGGACGCGCCCTGCGCTCCGCGGCACCGCATCGGCTGCCCGACGCGCTGCGCGAGGTGCTGCGCGGCCACTACGCGGCGGAAGCGGTCGAACTCCGGCTGGCCGACTACGGACTGACGGTGCTGCTGCCCGTGCCGTTCGGCGGCGCGGGGGGCACGGGCGACCCGGCGCCGGCCGCCGTCCACGGCAGCGCGCCCGGCCGCGCCTTCGGCGCCCAGGAACCGCACCTCGAGGAACTCGGCGACGGACTCGTCCTCGCGCACCTGCCCGTGACCGTGCGCGGCGACCGGCTGGGCGTCCTGTCGGTCACGCTGCCCGGGACCCAGGCCCGGGAGCGGCTCACCGAGCTCGCCGAGGTGGCGCAGCTGCTGGGGCACGAGATCGTCGTCGCCGAGCGCGACACCGACGCCTACCGGCGTGCGCGCCGCAAGGACCGGCTGACGCTGGCGGCCGAGATCCAGTGGGAGTTGCTCCCGGCCCGGTCCTGTGCCCGGGACGAGTACGCGCTGGGCGCCCAACTGCAGCCCGCCTACGCCGTGTTCGGCGACAACTTCGACTGGGCGGCCGACGACGACCGTCTGACGGTGTGCGTCACCGACGGGATGGGCGAGGGCATCGAGGCGTCGCTGCTGACCAGCCTCGGCATCAACGCGCTGCGCAACGCGCGCCGGGCCGGTGTCCCGATCGCGGACCAGGCGGCCCTGGCGGACCAGGCGATCCACGCCCACTACGGGGGCGAGGCCCATCTGTCGGTGCTCCTGGTGGACATCGAGCTGTCCACCGGGCGCATGCGGGTCGTCGACGCGGGTTCGCCGCACCTGCTGCTGGTGCGCGACCGGGCGCTGACCCGGGTCGACCTGGACGCGCAGCTTCCGCTGGGCATGTTCGAGGAGACCGACTACGTGGCCCAGGAGCTCACCCTGCTGCCCGGTGACCGGCTGCTCTTCGTCAGCGACGGGGTGCACGCGGTCGTCGCACCGGGCGGCGAGGCGTACGGCGAGCACGCGCTCGCCCGGGCGGTGGCGTCGGCGGCGCTGCTGCCGGCCGCGGACGTGCCGGGCGCGGTGCTGCGTGCGCTGGCCGGCCACCGGGGCAGACCCGAGCCGGACGACGACGCGCTGGTCGTGTGTCTCGACTGGTTCGGGCAGCCGTCCCCGTCGTCGTCCGGCCGTCCCGGCTCACGGCTGTCGCCCGGCGAGGGGCACGGCACGGTCCCCTCGCCACCGCCGGGGCCGCAGCGGCACGACGCGGACGAGGAGTGAGAGAGATGCCGGAAGAACAGACGGCGGCGGAGCAGCCGGCCGAACGGGCGGTGCCCGTGACGGAGGTGGGGGCGTTCCTGAGCCGTCGCCGCGAGCAGATCGCCCAGCGCTGGGCCGACGAGACGCTGTTCCGCGTCGTGTTCACGGTCTCGCGGGACGAGGCGGTGGAGGCGGGCCGCGGCGTCGTCGACGCGCTCGCCCGGGTGGCCGTCTCCGGCCGGGTGGAGGACACCGACAGCGCCGGATTCACGCCGGTACGCGAGCAGTTGGCCCGGATGGCGGCCGCCCGGGCGCGCGCCGGGCTCAGCAACGCGCAGATCTCCCGCGAGGTGGACGCCCTGCGCACGCCCGCGGTGAACCTCCTGGTCACCGAGCTGGCGGAGGCGCCCGCCGAGCACCTCAGGGAATGCGCGACGACCCTGACCGCACTGATGGGCACCCTGCGGCTGGTGGTCCTGGAGACCTCGCTGACGGAGGGCCAGGCGCTCATCGACCGGCAGCAGCTGCAACTGACGGAGGTCGCCACGCCGGTCATCCGGCTGTGGGACGGCATCGTCGCCGTGCCACTGATCGGGACGCTCGACAGCGCGCGCAGCCAGGTCGTGATGGAGACGCTGCTGGAGTCGGTCGTCGACCAGCAGGCGCGGTTCGCGATCCTGGACATCACCGGGGTGCCGACCGTCGACTCGCTGGTCGCGCAGCACCTGATGAAGACGGTCGCCGCCGTACGGCTGATGGGCGCGGAGTGCGTCGTCTCGGGCATCCGGCCCGCCATCGCGCAGACGATCGTGCACCTCGGTCTGGACCTGCCCGTGGTCACCCGGTCGAACCTCGCCGACGCCCTGGCGTACGCCCTCCACCGGCTGGGCGCCGGCATCGTGCCCGCCGGGTCCGGCGGTGCGGGTACCCGGTGAACCACGACCCCTCCCGCGCGGGCACCGCCCATGTGCCGGTGCTGCGGCTCGGCGACGTCCTGCTGGTCACCCTTCAGGGCGACCTGCACGACGGAGCGGCGGAGCAGCTCCAACAGGACGTCGCGGAGTCGATCGTCCGCAGCCGGGTGACCGGCGTGGTCATCGACATCTCCGGTGTGGAGATCGTCGACTCGTTCCTGGGGCGTGTGCTGGCGGAGATCGCGGCGGGCGCACGGCTGCTGGCCGCCCGGACCGTGGTGGCCGGCATACGTCCCGCGGTGGCGATCACGCTGGTGGAGCTGGGGCTGACGCTGCCGGGGCTGCGGACGGCGCTGAGCACCGAAGCCGCCATGGAGATGCTCACGGCGTCGCCGGACGACCCGCGCCGGGAGCCTCGGTGAGCGGGACGTCCGCGGGCGTCGACGCCCGCCTGCCGATCCGTTCGGACCTGGACCTGGTGTGGGTACGGCAGCATGTGCGCCAAGCGGCGTCGGCGCTCGGCTTCGGTCTGGTGGAGCAGACCAAACTGGTCACCGCGGCCAGCGAACTGGCCCGCAACACGCTGGTCTACGGCGGTGGCGGCGAGATGGAGGCCCGGGAGGTGTCGGACGGACGGGCGGCACGGGGGCTGCGGCTGACGTTCACCGACCGCGGGCCGGGCATCGCCGACCTGGACCAGGCCCTCAGCGACGGATTCACCTCGGGCGAGGGGCTGGGGATGGGCCTGGGCGGCGCGCGCCGGCTGGTGCACGACTTCGCCATCGACAGCGCGCCCGGGGCCGGCACCACGGTCACCGTGACGTCCTGGGCGGTCCGCCCGCCCCGGCCGCGGGAGGAGCAGCCCCGATGACGCGCGTGTGGGACGTTCCGGTGCACGACTCGACGCGGGTGCGCGACGCCCGGGTGGCCGCGGAGGACGCGGCGGCGCTGGCCGGACTGGACGGGCCGCGCACCGCCGACGCAGCGCTGGTCGCCACCGAACTGGCGACCAACCTGCTCAAGCACGCGCGGGGCGGGCAGCTGCTCGTGGAGGCGGTCGCCGCACCGGGCGGACGCTCCGAAGCCCTGCTGGTGCAGATCGTCGCCGTCGACCACGGCCCCGGCATGTCCGACGTCCCGGCCGCGCTCGGCGACGGGTTCTCCACCGCGGGCTCCCTGGGCGCGGGGCTGGGCACCTGCCGACGGGTGTCGGACGACTTCGACCTGCACAGCGTCCCGGGCCGCGGGACCGTCGCGCTGGCCCGGATCGGCAACGCCGCGGTCTCCACCGACCGTCACGGCCCGGCCGACGCCTCGTCCCCGCACTCCCCCGCCGCGGTGCGGGCCGGCGGGGTCAACATCCCCTTCCGGGGCGGCGATTGCTCCGGGGACGCCTGGACCTGCGTGCGGGACGGCGACCTGCTGACGCTGATGATGGCCGACGGCCTGGGACACGGTCCCGAGGCGGCCCGCGCCTCCGCCGCGGCGGTCGCGGAGGTGCGGCGCAGCGCCCACCTCCCGCCGGCCGAGCTGCTGCGCCGCCTGGACGGCGCGCTGCGCGGCACACGGGGCGCGGCGGTCGGCGTGGCCCGGCTCGACCTGCGCGCCGGGCGGCTGCGCTTCGCCGGCATCGGCAACATCGGGGCGCGACTGCGCGAGGGCGACTCCTGGCGGCATCTGGTCTCCCGGCCGGGCATAGTCGGCGTCCACCGGCCCACCACCCTGCCGGAGACGGAGGCCGACTGGGCCGCGGACCGGCTGCTCGTGCTGCACAGCGACGGGCTGCCCAGTCGCTGGACGCCGCCCGCCGACCACCGTCTGCTGTCCGCCGACCCCGCGCTCACGGCCGCCGTGACGGTGCGCGACGCCGGCAGTTCCGCCCGCCCCGTTCGGGACGACACCGCCGTGGCCGTCCTGTCCCCCAGCCCCTCGGACCGTCCATGAAGCGCAGCTGGCAGATCGCCGCCGTCGACGACGCGGCACGCGCGCGTATCGCCGTCGCCCGGGTGGCCGCCGCGTACGGCGTGGCCCCGCTGGACCGCACCCGGCTGTCGGTCGCGCTCAGCGCGCGGCTGCGCCGGTGTCTGACCAAGGGCGGCCTCTGGCGGCTCGGGCTGACCGCGGCCGGGGGGTCACTGCACGTCGAGGTCGCCGCCTCGGCCGCCGACGACGAACCGCCGTGGCGGTTCACCGCGCCTTGCCCGGAGCCGGCCGCGGCCCCCGTCACCGATCCGGTGGCGGGCGACGTCACCGCCTTGTCGGAGGCACTGCTCGGCGCGGACGAGGACACCGCGCTCGTGCTGGACAGGCTCGCCGAGCAGGAGGAGCTCGTCGCCTTCCACCGGGAGGAGCTGCACCAGACCAACCAGGGCGTCCTGGCGCTGCACGCCGACCTGGACGCCGCCGGGCGGGCCCAGCGCGAGGCGTTCGCGGCGGAACGGGCCGCACGCCGGGAGGCGGAGGACGCCCGCCGCAGGCTGACGTTCCTCGCCGACGCCAGCGCGGCGCTCACAGCCTCCCTCAACCACGAGGAGATCGTCCGCCGGCTGCCCGAGCTGCTGGTGCCCGAGTACGCCCGCACGGTCGACGTGTGGCTGTTCGACGCAGAGGACGAGCGGGGGACGTCCGCTCCGCGCCCCGCGGCCGCGGTGATCGCGGCCCGCACGGGGCGGCCCCAGTACGCGGCCGCCCGTCCCGGCGGTCTGCCCGGGGTGGACGACCAGCCGGCGTCGGCGCTGCATCCGTCCCGGCCCCTGCTGTGTGTGCCGTTGCCGACGCGCCGGGCGCCGCTGGGCGTGCTGACGCTGACCCCGCCCGGCGAGCGCTGGAACCCCGACGACGCCGTCATGCTCGTGGAGCTCACCCGGCGGGCGGGCGGCGCGCTCGACAACGCCCGCCGCTTCGAGCACAACCGGGACATCGCCGAGACCCTGCAGCGCGCCCTGCTGACGGAACTGCCCGCCGGCGGGGGGCTGCGGCTGGCGGCCCGCTATCTGCCGGCCACGTACGGGCTGAACATCGGCGGCGACTGGTACGACGCCTTCCGGCAGCCCGACGGCAGCCTGATCACCGTCGTCGGCGACGTGACCGGGCACGGGCTGCACGCGGCGGTGATGATGAGCCAGCTGCGCACCGCGCTGCGCGCCTACGCCGTCGACGGGGGCAGTCCCGGCGAACTGCTGACCCGGCTGCACACCTTTCTGCACCACCTCCAGCCCGATCTGTACGCGACGGCCGTGATCGCCCGCTTCCGGCCCGGCGAACCCGTGCTGACGTGGGCGGCCGCGGGTCATCCGCCGCCCGTGCTGCGCGGCCCGGACGGGCGGGTGCGCACCCTGGACGCCAAGCCGGGGGCGATGCTCGGCATCCCCTTGCACCAGGAGATCGCCGACCACACGGCGCCGCTGGAACCCGGCTCCACGCTGGCGCTCTACACCGACGGCCTGGTCGAGCGGCGGGCGCAGGGCATAGACCCGGGGATCGACCGGCTGGCGGCGGCGCTCGGCACGTTCCGTGCCGAGGAGCTGGACGCGGACCTGGACGGGGCGGCCGAGCGCATCCTGGAGCCGATGCTGAGCGACTCCGAACGCGACGACGACGTCTGTCTGCTGCTGTGCCACATCGACAGTCACATCGACAGTCACATCGACACCCGGGTCGGCGGCCAGGTTGACGGCCACGCCGGCACCCGGGTCGACGACCGTACCGCCGGCCGGGTGGGCAGCCGGGTCGGCGACGCCCGCGGCGGGGCGTGAGCAGGGCGGTCAGCCGTCCGGAGCGGCGGGCCCCCGGCAGGACGCCGGCGAGTCCGTCGCCGTGCGGGCCTGGTGGAAGGCGGACAGTCCGTGCTCCAGAGCGGCGCACTGGGCCGGCGTCATGGCCTCGAACACCGGCGTGAGCCGCCGGACCCCGCGCTCGGCCACGTCCGCGAGGACGCGGTGGCCGTAGGCGGTCAGCACGAGCCGCACCTCACGCCGGCTGTGCGGCTGCGCGGTCCGCTCGAGCAGCCCCGCCGCCTCCAGCCGGTCGCAGAGGCGGCTCGCCGTGGGCAGGCCGACGCCGAGGTGCTCGGCCAGGGCCGTCAGGTTCAGCTCCGGGCGGCCCCGGACCGTCCGCAGGGCGTGCAGCTGCCGGGCGGGCAGCCGGGGAGAGGCCTCCTCCGCCGCCGCGAGCCAGCAGGCCACCAGGCTCTCCACGGCGTCGGCGACCTGCCGCACCTGCCTCCCGCGGTTCGTCCACCCTCCGTCGTCTGAGCTGTCCGCGTACCCCGCTGTCACTGCTGTCGGACCACCGGATGTGTCATGTACGTCGGCCTACCCGAAGGACCGGGGCGTACACAGGTCCCTCGAGGGGTACGACGCTGACCTCAGGAGAAACGTTCGTCTGCATGCCTCGCCCCGACTGGCGGAACCGGTCCGGGCGCGGTGGTATCGATCAGGTGCGAACGGCCCGGGGCGGGGCACGCGCATGACGTCGGGGCAGACCGCCTGGAGCCGCAGAAAGGGATGGACATCGTGACACGACCCAGGATCCTGGTGGTGGGCGCCGGCTTCGCGGGGGTGGGGTGCGTTCGGCGACTGGAACGCGAACTCTCCACCGCGGAGGCCGACATCACCCTGGTGACACCGTTCGCCTATCAGCTCTATCTGCCGCTGCTGCCGCAGGTCGCCTCAGGCGTGCTGACCCCCCAGTCGATCGCCGTATCGCTGCGTCGCAGCAAGAAGTACCGCACCCGCATCATCCCGGGCGGCGCCATCGGCGTGGACCTCGCGTCGAAGGTCTGCGTCATCCGGACCATCACGGACGAGATCGTGAACGAGCCGTACGACTACATCGTGCTGGCTCCCGGCAGCGTCACCCGCACCTTCGACATCCCGGGGCTGACGGACCACGCGTTCGGGATGAAGACCCTGGCGGAGGCCGCGTACATCCGCGACCACGTCATCACCCAGCTCGACCTCGCCGACGCCAGCAACGACCCCGCCGAACGGGCCTCGCGGCTGCAGTTCGTGGTCGTCGGCGGCGGTTACGCCGGCACCGAGACGGCCGCCTGTCTGCAACTGCTCACCCACAACGCGGTCAAACGCTATCCGCGGCTGGACCCGAACCTGATCAAGTGGCATCTCATCGACATCGCCCCGAAGCTGATGCCGGAACTCGGCGACAAGCTGGGCCGCAGCGCCCAGGAAGTGCTGCGCAAACGCGGCATCGACATCTCGCTGGGCGTGTCGATCGCCAAGGCGGGCCCGGAGGAGGTCACCTTCACCGACGGGCGGGTGATCCCCACCCGGACGCTCATCTGGACGGCGGGCGTCGTGGCGAGCCCGCTGATCGCGACGCTGGGCGCGGAGACGCAGCGCGGGCGGCTCGTGGTCGGGGCCGAGATGAACCTGCCCGGGAACGACGGGGTTTTCGCGCTCGGGGACGCCGCCGCCGTGCCCGACCGGGCCAAGGGCGAAGAGGGCGCGGTCTGCCCGCCCACCGCGCAGCACGCCATGCGGCAGGGCAAGGTCGTCGCCGACAACGTCATCGCCACGCTGCGGGGCCGGCCGATGCGGCCGTACGTCCACAAGGACCTCGGTCTGGTCGTCGACCTCGGCGGCACCGACGCCGTCTCCAAGCCGCTCGGCATCGAACTGCGGGGGCTGCCCGCGCAGGCCGTGGCGCGCGGCTACCACTGGTCGGCGCTGCGCACCGGCGTCGCCAAGGCACGGGTCCTGACCAACTGGACGCTGAACGCGGTCGCGGGCGACGATTTCGTCCGGACCGGTTTCCAGGCGCGCCGGACCGCGAAACTGAAGGACTTCGAGTACACCGACAGTTATCTGACGCCCGAGCAGGTGCGGGCCCGGGTCGAGGGGGCCGGCCCGGAAACCGCCTGACATCCGCACGGCAGGAGAGTACGACGGCGTGAGAGCTGCGGCACGGTCGTTCGGCGCCCGGTGGCCAGATCGGGTCGCCGCGTCCGATCCCGGTCTGCTGCGACTGGCGGCGGGGCTGCGCACGGTCGGCGCGATCGCCCTCACGCTGGCCGTGCTCTCCCTGCTGGGCGCGGACGTCTCACATCTGGTGGCGGGCGCCATCGCCTCGATGGTCGCCACCTTCGCCGTCCGGGAGAAGGAGCGCGGCCGGCAGGCCGTCACCCTGGCGCTGGGCCTGCCCGTGGCGCTCGCCTCGGTGTCGCTGGCGGCGCTGCTCACCTCCCGGACGGTGGCCGGCGACTTCTTCTTCATCGCCCTGATCTTCTGCGCCGTCTACGGCCGCCGGTTCGGCGACCGGGGGACCGCGCTCGGGCTGATCGGCTTCCAGGTCTACTTCATGGCCCTGTTCGTCGGGATCGGGACCTCGTCCCTGCCCGGCTATCTGGGGGTCGTCGCGGTGGCCTTCGCATGCAGCGCGACGGTCCGGTTCCTGCTCGTACGGCAGACGCCGTCCGGGATTCTGGAACGGCTGCGCCAGGCGTTCCGGGCGCGGCTCGCCCAGCTGCTGGACGCCCAGCTGGACCTGCTCGACGCCGGCCCGGACGACGCGGAGAAGGCCCTCGACCAGGTGCGCGAGGGCACCGCCCGGCTGCACGAGACGGCCATGATGATCCAGGGCCGGCTGGCGGAGGGCACGCCCGACGAGACGGTCGCCCGCCTGGTGCAGCGCCGGATCGCCGACGCCGAGATCGCCGCCGAGCGGCTGGGGCTGCTCCTGCTCACCGCCCGCAGCGCCGAGCGGGCCGACACCCTGACGCTGCACCTGCCCGGCGCGCCGCTGCCCGAGGCCACCCGGCTGCCGGTGCGCGACGAGGCCCTCGACACCCTCCGCCACGATCTGCGGGCGCTACGGCTGCTGGTGCGGCATCCCGCCGAGGCGGGGTCGGGCACCGTGCTGTCGCAGGTGCGCAACCGGCTGCTCGGCTATCGGGACGAGGAGAACCTGCCGCAGGCGCCGCCTCCCGTGCAGGACGTCTTCCGGGGCGTCGGCGAGGCCGCGCGCGCGGTGCTGGGCCTGCGGACCGCGCTCGACGGGCCGCAGGACGAGTCCGCCGACAGCCCCGAGACGGCCCGCTCCCGCGAGGAGCTCGACGCGGAGGACGCGGCGATCGGCGGCGCCGAGGAGGACGAGGCCCCGTCGGACGAGGTCACCGGGCTGCGGCGGCCGACCACCCGGGCCGCCGTGCAGGTCGCCGTCGGGTCCTCGCTGGCCATCCTCGGCGGCGAGCTGCTCTCCGCGCACCGCTGGTACTGGGCGGTGCTGACCTGCTGGATCGTGTTCATCAACACGTCCTCCACCGGGGAGATCCTGGTCAAGGGCTACCGGCGGCTGCTGGGCACCGTGCTCGGCGTGGTGGCCGGCATCGTGCTGGCGGGCCTGGTCGGCCGGCACACGTGGACGGCGTTCGCGGTGGTGCTGCTGTGCGTGTTCGCGATGTTCTACACGGCGCCGCTGTCGTACACGCTCATGTCGTTCTTCGTGACCGCCGCGCTCGGTGTGCTGTACACGCTGCTGCACACCTACAGCCTGTCGGTGCTGGTGCTGCGGGTGGAGGAGACGGCGCTGGGGGCGGCGTGCGGGATCGTCGCGGCGGCGCTGGTGCTGCCGGTGCGCACGGACCGGCGGACCAACGAGTTGCTGGCGACCGTGCTCGAGCGGCTGAGCGGGGTCACCGAGGCGGCCGTGGAACAGCTGAGCGGCGCTCCCCCGGTCGATCTGCTGGAGCAGGCCCGGGACCTGGACCAGGCGCTGGCCGATCTGCGGGCCGCCACCCAGCCGCTGACCCACCCGGTCACCCCGCTGCGGTCGCGGCGGGACACCGCCCGCTACGTCGTCGCGCTGCTGGAGACCTGTGCCTACCACGCGCGGTCCCTGGCGGCGACGGCGGAACTGCTGCCGACCCATCCGTCGATAGCGGCGGACCCGCGGCTGCGCCGGGCCGGTGCGCGCATCGTGCACAACATCGGGGCGATCGACGCGCGTGTCACGGACGAGCGGAGCACGGCGCAGGTGCTGGCCGGGCCGAGCGTCGCCGCGCTGCTGAAGCCGGGCGTCCCCGGGACGCCGCGCTACGGGCGGGTGACCGACCGGGTGCTGCGGCATCTCCAGCGCCTGGACGAGGCGGTGGTGGGCCTCGCCCGCCCGCTCGGGACGCCGGTGACGGCGCCGAAGTGAGGGCGGGCCGGGACGGGCCGGGGCCCCGCCGACTGCTGCGGCGGGCCCGGCCGGGCTCAGAAGTCGGTGGGCATTCCGCTGGCCGCGGCGATGCCCCGCAGAGCCTCGGTGTCCTTCTGACGCTGCTGTATGCAGCCGGCGATCTCGGCGAGACGGGACGGGTCGGACGCGGTGACCGCGTCGGTGACCACCCGGACCGGGCCGGTGCCGTCCACCTGGATCTCCACCAGCTGGTTGTCCAGCCGGCCGGTGACCGCGGTGGCGATGACCAGAGCGGCCTCGTCGCGGATCTCCTGCGGCAGGTCCTGGGTCTCCTGCGGGTCGAGGGCGAAGTCGATGCTTTCGGGTCGCTGTTCGTCGAGGGCGCGCAGCGCCGGGGCGACGACCTCCAGCAGGAGCTGGTAGTCGTCGCTGTCCATGCGGACGCGCAGCAGGTCGAGATACATGTCCACGGGCCGTCCGTCGCGCGGGAACTCTGCTTCGTTCATCTGGTCCGTGTTCCCCGGCAGGCGGCCCTCAGACCTTGCGCCAGCGAGCCATGCAGAAAGAGAACAGTCCGAAGAGGACGAGCCCGGCGGCGACGCAGGCCAGCAGGGCCGGCCCGGCGGGGGTGCCGGCGAAGGAACGCAGCGTGTCGTCGAGGCCCTTGGCCTTGTCGGGCCGGTAGTCCACGGCGGCCCGCACGGCGAACGCCCCGGCGGCCGCGAACACCAGCCCGCGGGCCGCGCCGCCGCCCACCCCGGTGACGTCCACCAGACGCCGCATCCCCGGGGACATCTCCCCCAGCCGCAGCCGCTTGCGGTAGGACCGCATGACGGCGCGGGCGCCGATCCACAGGCCGACGACGACGATCCCGACGCCGGCCGCGCCGACGATCCACTGGCCTCCGGGAAGGTCGAGCACCCGGGCGGTGACGTCCCGGGACTGTTCGTCGCTCGAACCGCCCCCGTCGCCCGAACCGGCAGCGAACTCCAGCACGGAGTAGGCGACGAAGGAGTAGAAGGCGCACCGGGCGAGCGCGGTCAGCCGCTTCCTGGCGCTGCGCCCGTCCTCGCCGGCCCCGCCGAAGACGGCCTCGGACAGCCGCCACAGCGCCATGCCGACCAGTCCGACGCCCAGCGCCCACAGCAGTACGGCACCGTAGGGCTTCTCCGCTATCTCGGCGAGGGCGCCGCGGCGGTCGGCCTCCTGTCCGCTCTCGCCGAAGGCGATCTGCAGGGCGATCACGCCCACCAGAAGATAGATCACACCCCGCGCGGCGAGCCCGGCCCGGGCCGCCCCCCTGGTCAGCGACCCCCGCGCCGCCCGCTCCGCCTCGGCCCGCCCGTTGCGCGCCAGTGCACTCGTGTTCATCCCGACCTCCCGGAATCCTCCCCGAACTTCGCGAGATCCGCATGCCCCGGCTCGGGCCGTACACACCCGCCGGCCGACGGGGCGGGCGCACCCCACGCAGGCGCCCCCACCAAGGCGCACCCGAAGGGGCGCACAGACAGGCAGGCGCACAGAGACACAGCCGCACAGACAGGCGTCACAGGCGGGCAGGCGCACAGACGGGCAGGCGCACCGCGGCCGTTGCCGTGGTGCGCCTGCCCTTTCCGGCCGCTCAGGCGTACACGCGCGGGCCGTCGTCGGTGTGCCGTCCGGCGGCGTCGGCCGCCGAAGCCGCGTCGAGCCACTGGCGCGCCGTCTCCAGCGCGTGTCGCACGTCCCGGGTCCCGGTGGACACGCACAGGGTGTAGGCGAGGTCGCGGGCCCGCGGATGCTGCTCGCCGGCGCCGACCTCCCTCAACGCCTCGTACTCGTCGACGAGTTTGCGCAGGACGGCGGGATGGGGCATCAGCATGGGTCTCTTCTCTCCGTTCTTCGGTCGGCACCCGGCGGTGAGGGGACGGCTGTTCTGCCGTGTCAACGCAGCGCCTCCTGGCGCACCCGCTCACAGCTGCGGCTGATGAGCCGGGAGACGTGCATCTGGGAGATGCCCAACTGGTCGGCGATCCTGCTCTGCGTCATGTCCTCGAAGAAGCGCATGTAGAGGATGGCGCGTTCGCGTTCGGGCAGCCGCCGCAGACCCTCCTTGGCGGACTCGCGGTCCACCACGGTGTCGAAGGAGGAGTCGGCGGCGCCGAGGGTGTCGGCGAGGCTGTACCCGTCGTCGCCGGCCGGGAGCTCGGCGTCCAGCGAGAGGGTGCTGAAGCTCTCCAGGGCTTCCAGGCCGGCCGCGACCTCGTCCTCGGTGAGGCCGGTGTGGGCGGCGATGTCGGCGACCGAGGGCTCGGGGGCGCCGGGGGCCTGGGCCAGTTCCCGGCGGGCGACGCGCACCTTGTTGCGCAGCTCCTGCACGCGGCGGGGCACGCGCAGCGCCCACATGCGGTCACGGAAGTGGCGCTTGATCTCACCGGTGATGGTGGGTACGGCGTAGCTCTCGAAGGCGCCGCGCTCGGGGTCGAAGCGGTCGACGGCCTTCACCAGGCCGAGAGCGGCCACCTGCCGCAGGTCCTCGGTGGCCTCGCCGCGGTCGCGGAACCGGCCCGCGATCCGGTGGGCCATGGGCAGCCAAGCGGTGACGATCTCGTCGCGCAGGGCGTCCCGTTCCGGCCCGGCCTCCAGCGCGACGAGCCGGGCGAACCGGCCTGCCGTGTCGGGCGCGTCGTCATGGGTGCGGCGCAGTTGGGCGGTCGTCTGCGCGGTGGGCCGCGCACTGGGCTGAGCAGGGGTGGAAGCCGTGACATCGTGACGGCTTGTCGACATGTCGATAGGCATGCGGATTCGCTCCTGAACGGTCATTTCAGGGACAGACGACGAGAGGGCTTCCGCCACCCGGAGCGCACGGGGCGCCCCGGGGCGGACATACCGCTCCCGACGGCGCGCCTCCGGTCCGAAGCACGAACCTCCGTCTGCCCTGCCCCCCGGGGCGCAAACTCCGCCCGCCCGAAACCCGCTCACGGAATGTCCGCGGCCGTGCCCCCGGAGGGCCGGCCGGCGGGTCGGAACACCGGCACGACGGCGGTGATGCGCTTGCCGCCGGAGGGCAGATCGGCCACCCGGACGTCGCGGGCCAGCCGGCACACGATCGGCCAGCCGCGGCCGCCCGCGCGGCCTCGTCCCCGTTCGTCGTACGGGTCGACGGCGACGGGCAGTCGGTCGCTGCGGTCGCTGACGGAGACCCGCACGGCGCGGCCGTCCACGTCGACGTCGAATCCCGTCATGCCGCCCCCGTGGAGGATGGCGTTGGTGGAGAGTTCCGAGGCGACGAGCAACGCGTCGGAGAGGCCCTCCTCGTCGTACGGGCACCCGGTGGCCCCGCATCGGCCGACCACCGCCCGTCGCACGGCATTGCGGACGTCGGCGGGTCGGCACCACTCGCCGTCCCCGCACCGGAACGGGTTGTCCGGCGTGTCCACGAAGTCGCTGGAGTAGTTCGTACGCATCCCTTCGCTCCCCTGGCTGTAGCCGAGTGATGGTGGCCGACGAGCGAGCCGTCGCCCCGACCCGCTGCCGTCGTGACGGCCGTCGGACTCGGGCCGGCGGCGACGACGCCCCGGCACTCCCGGAGCTCTCCGGCTCTCCGGCTCTCCGGCTCTCCGGCTCTCCGGCTCTCCGGCTCTCCGGCTCTCCGGCTCTCCGGCGGACCGTGGTGCTCGCCCTTCGCCGCCGGGTCCCTGGTGCCGTCGAGGCGGCCCGGACCGTGCACCGCGGTCCGGCGTCGCCGGCCGACGGGCGGCGGGCGGCGGGCCCGTCGGCCGGTGAGGCGCCCGCCCGGCCTCGGCGAGGCGGGAGGCGGCCCGCTCGCCCCGGCGGTCCGGGTCCCGGAACGGCGGCCCCGCCTGCGCCGGACCGCACCGCGTGGTCCTCTTCTCTTCGGCTGGCCGCCCCGCTCGACGCCAAACCTCCCGGACGGGGAGCAATCGTCCACCCCGACCGGGGTAGACGGCGTACATGATGGATGTCGTGGACTCGGACGAACTGCTGCGCCGCATCCAGCGGGCCAGGACCTGCGCGCAGGAGGAGGTGCGGGCCTGGCGGGCCCGCGGCGCGGATCTCGCGGACGCCGACGCGGACGGGGCACGGGACGCCCGCACGCGGGGTATCGCCTACGAGGCCGTGCTCAGGGTGCTGGACGAGATCGTGGTCCCCGGCCGGTCGCCAGAAGGGACCTGACCTGGCCGGCGGCGTCCGGGACCGCCACCCGGCCTACGTCAACTGAGGCCGCCCGGGCGGCAGATGAGGTGAAGCAGGTCACGCAACCGGGTTTTTGGTGTGCCAAATCCCTGCGAATGGTTTACCGTTCATACATACGTGATGGTCGGGGTCGACTCACTTCTCCCCCGCGCCCCACGCTCGTACCGCCCTGGCTGGCTTCCCCCGTCCAGCCAGGGCTTTTCTCTGCCCGAACCCGGAAAGCCCCCTCCGCCGAGGTGCCCGGGGCGTCCCGAACGGCTGAAATGGAAGAGGCAAGCACCCCCGACGACCGCCGGCGAGAGGCCCGCGCCATGACCAGAGCGACCAAGCTGCTGACCGCCCTTCCCCCGCCCCAGCGCCAGCGCCTGATGACCCTCGCCCGCGAGGTCTCCTTCCCCGAGGACGCCCGGATCTTCGAGGCGGGCGGTACGGCCGACCGCTTCTGGATCCTGCGCTCCGGTGCGGTCTCGCTCGTCCAGCAGGTGACGTCGCTGCGCCGCGTGACCGTGGCCGGCCTCGGCTCCGGCGACCTGCTCGGATGGTCGTGGCTGTTCCCGCCGTACCGGTGGGACTTCGGCGCGGAGGCCTTCAGCCCCGTACGGGCCTACGAGTTCGAGGCGCAGCCGGTGCTCAAGCTGTGCGAGGAGGACCCGGCGCTCGGCCTGACGCTGGTGCGGATCGTGGCCGAGATCCTCGCGCACCGGCTGGAGATGACCCGGGGCAAGCTCATGGAGCAGTACGGGACGCACCGGCGCGGAGTGCTGTAGCGGCACGCGCCGCCCGGCTCCCCGGGTCAGAGGCGGTACCGGCGCAGCGCGGGCACCGCGGCCGCCAGGCCCAGCATCGCCACGATCACCAGCAGACCGCCGCCCGTCACGGCCGTGCGGGGCCCGAAGGCCGCCCCCGCCGTGCCGTGCAGAACGTCCGCCAGCCGCGGGCCGCCCGCCACCACGACCGTGAACACCCCCTGCATACGGCCGCGCATCTCGTCGGTGGCCGCCGACAGCAGGATCGCCCCGCGGAACACCATGGAGACCATGTCGGCGACGCCGGCACAGGCCAGGAACAGCACGGCGAACCACAGGCTGCCGCTCAGCCCGGCGCCGGCGATCGCCGCGCCCCACGCGACCACCGCGCCGATGACCATCCAGCCGTGCCGGCGCGCCCGGGAGAAGGTGCCGGACAGCAGTCCGCCCGCCACCGCGCCGACGGGGATCGCGGCGAACAGCAGGCCTAGGGCGAGCCCCTCGCCGTAGGGGGCGTACGTCTCGGCGGCGAGCTGCGGGAACAGGGCGCGGGGCATGCCGAAGACCATGGCGATGACGTCGGCCAGGAAGGACAGCAGCAGCACCTTGTGCCGGGCGATGTAGCGGAATCCCTCCGCGATCTGCCGGATTCCCGCACGCCGGACCGTCGCGGTCCCCGCGGGCGGCAGCGCGGGCAGGCGGACCACGGCCCACAGGGTGACGCAGAGCGCGACGGCGTCGAGGAGGTACAGCTCCGGCAGACCGATGACGGGGATCAGGGCGCCGGCGAGCAGCGGGCCCGCGACCAGACCTGTCTGCATGACCGTCGAGCCGAGGGCGTTGGCGGCGGCCAGTTCGCCGGCGGGGACCAGCCGGGCGATGGAGGCGTTGCGAGCCGGCGCGTTCAGGCCGAAGAACGCCTGCTGGGTGGCGAGCAGCAGCATCAGCACGGCCACCGAGCCGAGGCCCGCCGCCGCCTGGAGCCAGAAGAGCACCGAGGTGACGGCGATGCCGCTGTTGGTGACCAGCAGCAGCTTTCGCCGGTCGACGGTGTCGGCGACCGCGCCGCCCCACAGCGCGAAGAGCACCATCGGCGCCAGTCCGGCCAGGCTCGCGTATCCGACCCAGGCGGAGGAGCCGGTGATGTCGTAGATCTGCTTGGGCACGGCGACCGCGGTGAGCTGGCTGCCCACCGCCGTGACGACCGTGGAGGACCACAATCTCCGGTAGGCCGGCCGGCGCAGCGGGCGCGTGTCCATCGCCCAGCGGCGCCAGCCGGGCCGGGGGCGGCCTCGCGGGCTCGGCTCGGTCTCCTCGGCCTCTGCTGCGGTGCCGCTCTCGCTCGTGTCCACGCGAATCCTGGTTGCTCGATACATCTTTCGGGTCCGGGGTCACTATCCCAGTACCTGGCGGGGTTATGCCGCCCTTTGGACGAGCGATCTCAGCAGTCGGACGCCACTGTTCTCCCGACGCCCGCCACACGGCCTCGCCGGCCCTCCCGCCGACCGGGCCGGTGCGCAACTCCCCCGGCCCGGGTTCCGGGCGGTTCAGGCCCCCGCGACGAGCGTCACGCCGAGGACGATCATCGTGGCGGCGACCAGGCCGTCCAGGACGCGCCAGGCCGAGGGCCGGGACAGGAAGCGGCCGAGCAGCCGGGCCCCGAAGCCCAGCGCGGCGAACCAGCACACGCTGGCGAGCGCGGCGCCGAGGCCGAAGGTCCAGCGCAGCGGACCGCGGTCGGCGGCGACCGAACCGAGCAGGAAGACGGTGTCGAGGTAGACGTGCGGGTTGAGCCAGGTCATGGCCAGGCAGGTCAGGACCGCGCGCCGGCGGGAGCCCGCCGGGCCGCCCCCGGTCACCAGCGCGCCCGAGGGCCGGAACACCCGCCGGGCCGCCAGCGCCCCGTAGCCGAGCAGGAACAGGCCGCCGATCCAGGCGACCGCGGTCAGCGCGCCGGGCCAGGCCGTCACCAGTGCGCCCACCCCGCCGACACCGAGCGCGATGAGCAGGGCGTCCGAGAGGGCGCAGATCCCGACGACGGCGAGGACGGCCTCCCGCCGGATCCCCTGGCGCAGGACGAAGGCGTTCTGGGCGCCGATGGCGACGATGAGCGAGAGACCGGTGCCGAACCCGGCGGTCGCGGCGGCGAGAGCGTGGGACATGCCGTCCACGCTAGGGAGGCGATCACCGTGCGTACAGCTAAAGATTCTTACGTATCATCAGCGTTCGTGATGACGACGTGATGACGGACCTGCCCCTCGACCAGGTGCGCACCCTGCTCGCCGTGGTGGACGAGGGCACCTTCGACGCGGCCGCCGCCGCCCTGCATGTGACGCCGTCGGCGGTCAGTCAGCGGGTCAAGGCCCTGGAGCAGCGCACGGGCCGGGTGCTGCTGCTGCGCACCAAGCCGGTGCGGGCGACGGAGTCCGGGGAGATCGTCGTGCGGTTCGCCCGCCAGCTGGCCCGGCTGGAGCGCGACGCGCGGTCCGAGCTGGGCATGAGCGCGGAGGGTGAGCCCACCCGGGTGACCGTCGCGGTGAACGCGGACTCCCTCGCGACCTGGTTCCTGCCCGCCCTGTCCCGGGTGCCGCGGGAGCCGCCGCTCTGTTTCGAACTCCACCGCGAGGACGAGACGCGCACGGCGGAACTGCTGCGCGAGGGTCTGGTGATGGCCGCGGTGACCTCGTCGCCCGACGCGGTCACCGGCTGCTCCGTGCGCGCACTGGGCACGATGCGCTATCTGGCCGCCGCGAGCCCGGAGTTCGCGGCCCGCCATCTCGCCGACGGCCCGCTGCGCGAGACCCTGCCCCGGGCGCCCGTGATGACGCTGGACCGCAGCGACGACCTCCAGGACGCCTTCGTGCGCGGCCTGCGGCGCGGGGCGGGCGGCGCGAGCGCCCTGCGCCACGCCGTGCCGACCTCGGAGGGCTTCGTGGCCTCGGTCGTCGCGGGCTTCGGCTGGGGCATGGTCCCCGAAGCACAGGCCGAAGCGTCGCTGCGGACGGGTCGGCTGCTCTCCCTCGCCCCGCGCCGGCCCCTCGACGTCCCCCTGTACTGGCAGCAGTGGCGGCTCGACTCGCCCGCCCTGGCAGCGGTCGCGGACGCGGTGGCGGCGACGGCGGCCGAGACCCTGCACCCTCCCCGCCGGGACGCACCACGGCACTAGCCGACCAGCGGCGCAGGAGTGGCCGCCTGCCCCATGGCCGGCCAGCCATAGGGCGGGGCCGCACTCAAGGGGCGGCGGGCCGCCAGGGCTCGGACCCGGGGCCCGGCGGGCCGTCACGACTCGGCGGGTCCGTGCTCGCGCAGGGTCGCCAGCCGGGTCTGGGCGCTGTCCAGCAGCATCTCCAGCGCGGTCGGGTAGGCGCTGGTCACCATGCGGGTCGACAGCAACGCGGCCGCCTCGGCGATCCGGGGGTGGGTCTCGGCGGGCAGCCGGGCGTAGGTCGAGCGCCACATCCCCTCGTCGGCGCGCTGCGCGGCCCTCGGCAGGGCCAGGGCCGCGGCGTCCAGGGCTGCGAAGGCCAGGGTCTGGTCGATGAAGGCGTGGTAGATCCGCACGGTCTCCGGCAGCGGGAAGCCGGCGGTGCGCAGCACGTCCAACACGGCCTCGTCGGCGGCGAGTTCGTTGGCCCGGCCGGTCACCCGGCTCGTGGTGAGCTGGGCGGCCTGCGGGTGGGCGACATAGGCGGCGTGGATGCGCACGCCGACGGCGTGCAGGTCGGCCCGCCACTGTCCCGTCGGCCGCCAGCCGCGCAGCGCCTCGCCGATGAGGGCGTCGCCGATGGCCAGCGTGAGGTCGTCCATGCCCCGGAAGTAGCGGTAGAGCGTGCTGGGGTCGCAGTCGAGGGCGAGGCCGAGGCGGCGGGCGGTGAGTCCGGTGCTGCCGTGCTCGCGCAGCAGCCGCAGCGCGGCCTCGACGATGAGCCGCTCGGACAGCACCGTGCCACTCCTGGTGGGCCGGCGTCTGCGCCGCCTCTCCTCGGGCACTACCTGTTTGGCCATTCGCCCCGACGCTCCCTTCGGCCTGTCGCCGTCACGCCCGCACCCGCGGGCTCCATCCTTATGCCAACGCCATTGACCTTACGCGAGCCCCGGGCGTTGTATCGGAGCCGGGCCCGCTTCGCACCCGTCGTTCTCAGGTTCAGCCGAGGGAGTTCTTCTCATGCGTGTTCTGCTCGTCGGCGCCGGCGGTGTGGGCACCGCCGTCACCCGCATCGCCGCCCGCCGTCCGTTCTTGGAGGCGATGGTGGTCGCCGACTACGACCCCGCCCGCGCCGAGGCCGCCGTCGCCGCTGTGGACGGCGACGAGCGGTTCCTCGCCGAGCGGATCGACGCCGCCGACGAGGCGGCCGTGGCGGCCCTGCTCGCCCGTCACCGCTGCGACGTCCTGCTCAACGCCACGGACCCGCGTTTCGTGATGCCGCTGTTCGGTGCGGCGCGCACGGCCGGCGCCACCTATGTCGACATGGCGATGTCGCTGTCCCGCCCGCACCCGGAACGGCCGCACGAGGAGTGCGGCGTCAAGCTCGGCGACGCGCAGTTCGCGGAGGCCGACGACTGGGCGGCGGCCGGCGCCCTGGCGCTGGTCGGCATGGGCGTCGAGCCGGGTCTCTCGGACGTCTTCGCCCGGTACGCGGCCGACGAGCTGTTCGACGAGATCGAGGAGATCGGCGTTCGTGACGGCGCGAACCTCACCGTCGAGGGCTACGACTTCGCCCCCTCCTTCAGTATCTGGACCACGATCGAGGAGTGCCTGAACCCTCCGGTCGTCTACGAGGCCGACCGCGGCTGGTTCACCACCGCGCCCTTCAGCGAGCCCGAGGTGTTCGACTTCCCCGAGGGCATCGGGCCGGTGGAGTGCGTCAACGTGGAGCACGAGGAGGTGCTGCTCGTGCCGCGCTGGGTGAAGGCGGGGCGGGTCACCTTCAAGTACGGCCTGGGCGCGGAGTTCGTCGAGACGCTCAAGACGCTGCACCGCCTGGGACTGGACGGCACCACGCCGGTGACGGTGCCGGGCGAGCGGGGACCGGTGCGGGTCTCGCCCCGGGACGTGATGGCCGCCTGTCTGCCCGACCCGGCCACGCTGGGCGAGCTCATGCACGGCAAGACCTGCGCGGGAACCTGGGTGCGCGGCGTCAAGGACGGGGCGCCCCGCGAGGTGTACCTGTACCACGTGGTCGACAACCAGTGGTCGATGGCCGAGTACGGCAGCCAGGCCGTGGTGTGGCAGACGGCGGTCAACCCGGTCGTCGCCCTCGAACTGCTCGCGACGGGCGCATGGTCGGGGGCGGGCGTCCTCGGACCCGAGGCGTTCCCGGCCCGGCCGTTCCTCGACCTGCTGACGGAGTACGGCTCGCCGTGGGGGCTCCGGGAGCAGTGAACGACTTTCCGGGCGCGCCCTGTTTCGCTTCCGCCTCGCCGGTGACCCGATCAGGAGCAACCATCCGGAACATCACAGACGAGAGATCGCAGGTGACTTCGATGGACGACTGGCGACAGCACGCCGCGTGCCGCCGCGAGGACCCGGACCTCTTCTTCCCGATCGGCACCTCGGGCCCGGCACTGATGCAGGAGGAACAGGCGAAGACGGTCTGCCGGCGCTGCCCCGTGCAGGAGGCGTGCCTGGAGTGGGCCATGGAGACCGACCAGACGCTCGGCGTGTGGGGCGGCACGAGCGAGACGCAACGCCGCGCCCTCAAGCGGCGCATCAAGGCGCGACGCAGTTCGTGACCGTGAACACGGGTCGGAGGAACGGGCCTTGACGCCTCAGCCGTCTCCCGGCGGCGGCGCGGCGGGGAGCCGCAGGGTGAACACGCTGCCCTCGCCGGGGGTGCTGGCCGCTTCGGCCGTGCCACCGTGGGCGTCCGTCAGCTGGCGCACGATCGGCAGACCCAGCCCGCTGCCGCCGGTGCGCCGGCTCCGCGACTTCTCCGCCCGCCAGAACCGCTCGAAGACGTGCGGCAGATCTTCGGGGGCGATGCCCGTGCCGGTGTCGGCGACCTCCAGCACGACCAGGTCGCCGTCGCGGCGGGCGGTCAGCGTGACCGTGCCGTCCGCCGGGGTGTGGCGCACGGCGTTGGCGACGAGGTTGCCGAGGACCTGCCGCAGCCGCACGGGGTCGGCGTCCAGCCACACGGCGTCGTCGGTCCCGGTGCGCAGGGCGACCCCGGCGGTGTCGGCGGCCACCCGGTGCGCGGCGGCGACCTGGGCGAGCAGATCGTCGGCGGGCACCGGTTCACGGTGCAGGAGGAGGGTGCCGGCGTCGGCGGCGGCGAGGTCGCGCAGGTCGTCGATGACCCGCTGCAGGACCAGCGCCTCCTCGTGCAGCGCGCCGAGCAGTTCGGCGTCGGGTTCGACGAGACCGTCGCGGGTGACCTCCAGCCAGCCCCGGATGTTGGTGAGCGGACTGCGCAGTTCGTGGGCCACGTCCGCCACGAGGGCCTTGCGCTGCGCCTCCAGCCGTTCCCTGCGTTCGGCCAGGTCGTTGAACGCCTCCGCGAGGATGCCGGTCTCGTCCCGCGTCGTGACGGGAACCCGCGCGTGCCGGTCCGGGGGCTGCTGCGCGGCCTCCGTGAGGGCTCGCAGGGGGCGGACGAGACGGGTGGCGACGAGGGCGCTCACCGCGACGGTGACGGCCAGCACCAGCCCGGCCACACCGACGACCTTCGCCTTGTTGGCCGGTGACATGTCCCAGCGGGGCTGCGCGCCGGTGTCCCCGCCGCCCAGGAACAGTTCGGCGACGGGGGCCACGTACGGATCGAGCTGAACGCGGCGGCCTTCCTCGAGGCAGGTCTGCGCCGCCCGCACCGCCTTGGCGCCGCGCGCCTTCCCGAACACGGGCCCGGGGGTCGCGTCCCGGCCGAGGACGCCGGTCGTGCCGAGGCCGAAGAACAGCGGCGTCCCGGGATCCAGGCCCGCGCGGGTCAGGCAGCCGGCCGCGTGCCCCTGGAGCGCGGCCAGCGCCTTCTCCTCGCTGGGCATCGAGGTGTTGAGCCGGCCGTCCGCGCACTCGTCGGGCACATAGCCGGACGAGGTCGTGCCGTCGGCGTCCTCGACCACCGGGCGGCCGCTCGGGGTCCGGGTCACGGTCGTCTCGACGCCGTACCGGGCGAAGCACGCCTGCCGGTCATGGGCGGCGGCGTCGAGCTCGCCGCGTTCCCCGGAGGTGAGCCGGTAGGGGCCCACCGCCCGCGGATCGGTGCCGCTGAGCTGGGCGCCGCGCTCGGTGTACGTGTCGGTGCGCAGCGGGTCGACGGTGGCGGCGGCGCGCGGCGGCAGCGATGTGCCGCGCGGCGCCGAGTCGGCGAGCAGGGTGCGGTCGGGCGTGGTGAGGGCGATGCGCCTGCCGGTCCTCGCGGACAGCTCACGGACCGTGTCCTGGACGCCGGTCCACTCGGGATGGGTCGCCGCGTAGCCGCTGAGCCGCGCGAGGATGTCCATGTCGTCGGCGAGCGCCTGGCCCTGTTCCTCCCGCAGCGCGCGGGTCGTGGTGGTCACCGCCAGCCAGGCGGTCGCGGCCACCGAGCACACGGCGATGAGGACGGACGCGCTCAGCAGCCGGACCAGCAGGCGTTTGCGCAGCGGTATCCGGGTACGCTTCACGGCCGGCCGCCGCTCAGCTTGTAGCCGACGCCGAACACGGTGAGCAGCCGCGCGGGCTTGCGCGGGTCGGCCTCGATCTTGCGGCGCAGGTTCATGATGTGCACGTCGACGGCCCGTTCGGTGGAGGAGCGGTCGAAGCCGCGGGTGCACTGGAGCAACTGCCGCCGGGAGAAGACCCTTTCGGGTTCGGCGGCCATGGCCAGCAGGATCTGGAACTCGGCCGGTGTGCATTCCACCGGCTCGCCCTCGCAGCGCACCTCGTGCCGTTCCGGGTCGACGGTGAGCCCGGCGGCCCGTACGACGGGGCCGTCCCGCCGGTCGTCGCCGGCCCGTCCGCTGCGCCGCAGGACGGTGCGGATGCGGGCCATCAGCTCGCGCGGGCTGTACGGCTTGGTCATGTAGTCGTCGGCGCCGAGCTCGAGGCCGAGCAGGAGGTCGTCCTCGGCGGCGCGGGCGGTCAGCATGAGCACCGGGATGTCGTCGTCGCCCTGCCGCAGCACCCGGCACACCCCGAACCCGTCGACGACCGGCAGCATGAGGTCGAGGACGACGAGGTCCGGCCGGTCCCGCCGTACCGCCTCCAGCGCGGCGGAGCCGTCGTGCACGACGGTGGCGGTGTGGCCCTCGGCGAGCAGCGAGCGGCGGATGAGCTCGGCCTGCATCGCGTCGTCCTCGGCCACCAGTACATGAGCGCACACGCGACTACTCCGTCTTCCTCAGCGGGCCAGAGAGGCATGGTCGCCCATGACGACCACGGGGTGCAGGGCGGGGTCGAGGGTGCGCAGCAGTTCCCTCATGTGGCGCTCGGCGATGCTCACGCATCCGTGGGTGGGGCCGCCGTGGTCGACGTGGAACCAGATCCCGCCGCCGCGGCCCGCGCCGAGCGGGCGGGTCCAGTCGAGCGGGGAGACGCCGGGCGTGCGGTTGTAGTCGATGGCGACGACGTAGTCGAAGGAGCCCTCCAGCGACTCGCCCTCGAACCCGGTGCCCGGCGAGCGGAAGCCCCTGCCGTGGTCGTAGGGGAGTTTCGTGCCGGGGTCGGGCAGCAGGCCACCGGCGTCGCTGAGGGTGTAGACGCCGATGGGCGAGCGCAGGTCGCCGCCCATGTGATGGTCGGTCCAGCCGCGCAGGGCGTTGTGCGCGGGCCGGCGCTCGCCGGCCTGCCAGCCGGTCGCGGTGCGCCGGTAGAGGACGACGGCGGAGAGCGGGGAGTTCTTGCCGCGGCCGGTCACCACGACCGCCTGCCGGGCGTCGCCCGGCACCTGGGACCAGGTCCTCGGCCCCAGGCCCGGTATCCGCTGCGGCACGGTCCGGGCGGCGGCCCCGGGCGCGGGGGTGCTCGGCGCGGCGCTCACCGCTGCGGGGTCGGGGGGTGCGCCGTCGGCCCCGGCCCCGGCTCCGTCGGGGGCCGCGGCGCCGCCGCATCCGGTGAGCAGCAGGGATGCGGCGAGCAGCAGGGCCCGGGGGCGGGGCAGGGGCCGGGGCGGGTTGGCGATCATGGGTCGACTCTCGCCGACAGGTGTGTGGAACTCGTCAGGTTGCGGGGTCTGTTCGCCGCCTACGGCGTGACGGGCTTGCCCCGGCCGTAGAGCCAGGTCCGGAACAGGTCGCCGAGGTCCTTGCCGGACGTCCGTTCCGCGAGGCGTTCGAACTGGGCGGTGGTGCCGTTGCCGTTGCGGTGGGCGGCCGCCCAGGCGCGCAGGACGCGGAAGAAGGCGCGGTCCCCGACGGTGGTGCGCAGGACATGCAGGGTCATGGCGCCGCGGGCGTAGACCGGGGTGTCGAAGATGTTCGCGCCGCTGCCGGGGTCGCCGGGCGGGAACGCCCACAGCTCGTCGGTGGCCGGGAGGGCGTACAGGCCGTCGAAGGTCTTCTGGGCGCTGTCGCCGCCGTGCTGCTCGGCGTAGAGCCACTCGGCGTAGGTGGCGAAGCCCTCGTTGAGCCAGATGTCCTTCCAGGAGGTGAGGGATACGGAGTCGCCGAACCACTGGTGGGCGCTCTCGTGGACGAGGGTGCTCAGGGAGGGCGCCCGGTCGTACACCGGCCGGGTCTGGGTCTCCAGGGCGTAGCCGACGTTCGGCGCGTGGTCGACGATCGACCCGGCGGCGCGGAACGGGTAGGGCCCGAACAGCCGGCTCTCCCACTCCAGCACGGACGGCAGTTTCTTCAGCACCGGCGCGGCGGCCGCGGCCTCGCGCGGGTCGACGGCGTTGTAGACCCTGAGTCCGTCGCGGGTGGTGTACTGCTCGACCTGGAACTTCCCGACGGTCGCGGTGGCGAGGTAGGCGGCCATGGGCTCCTGCTGCCGCCAGCGGTAGGTGGTCCTGCCGTGCGCGGTGCGCTGTCCGAGCAGGACGCCGTTGGCGACGGCGGCGCGGCCGGCGGGGACGGTGATGGTGAAGTCGTAGGAGGACTTGTCGAGGGGGTGGTTGTTCGCCGGGAACCAGGTCATGGCGCCCTGCGGCTCACCGGCGACGAAGGCGCCGTCGTCGGTGGGGATCCAGCCGTCCAGGGAGCCGTCGGGGTCGGTGACCGGGCCGGGGGTGCCTTTGTAGGTGACGGTGACCTGGAAGCGCTCGCCCTTGCGCAGCGCGCGTTTCGGGGTGACGACGAGTTCCTGGCCCTGGCGGCGGTGTGCGGCCTTGACGTGATCGACCGTCAGGCCGGTGACCTTCAGCCCCTGGAAGTCGAGGTCGAAGCGGGTGAGCCGCTGGGTGGCGCGGGCGGTGAGGACCGCCCTGCCGTCGAGGCGGCGGCTGCCGGGGTCGTAACGGAGGGTCAGGTCGTAGTGGGTCACGTGGTAGCCGCCGTTGCCGGCCAGCGGGAAGTAGGCGTCGCCGACGCCGGCCGCGCCTGTCGGTCCGGCCGCGGTGGCGGGTCCCGCCACGGCCAGCAGCGCCGCCACGGCGACGGGGACGGTGGCGGCGACGGTTTCACGGCGCAGCAGGGCGGTGGGGCGTCTGCGGGGATGTGTCACGTGCGCTCCTGGGGGGGTGGCGTGTGATCAAACGTCCTCAGACTAGGACCGGACGCCGCCGTGTTCCCCCTCATTCAGGTCAAGCCGAACGGTGCCCTCGGGCGCCCCGGGCCTACGATCGACATGATCCGCCAACCCGAGGACGGCCATCATGAAGGTCCGCGTACGTCGCGTCTACGACCCGCCCGAGCCGGAGGACGGCGTGCGGGTGCTGGTCGACCGGCTGTGGCCGCGTGGGGTGTCCAAGGAGGCGGCTCGCGTCGACGAGTGGCCCAAGGGACTCACCCCGTCCACGGAGCTGCGCCGTTGGTACCACGCGGGCGAGGGCTCCCACGAGGAGTTCGCCCGCCGTTACGAGGCGGAGCTCACCGAGCCCGAGGCATCCGAACTCCTCGACCACGTACGCGGGTTGATGGCGAAGGGACCGGTGACGCTGCTCACCTCCGCGAAGTCACCGGAGCAGAGCCACACGGCGGTGCTGGTCCGCCTGCTGGAGGCGGACCAGCACTGACGGCTCAGCCGGTCTGCTTCGCCGCGGCCCGTCCCGCCGCCCGCCCGGAGAAGAGGCAGCCGCCGAGGAAGGTGCCTTCGAGGGCGTTGTAGCCGTGGACGCCGCCACCGCCGAAGCCGGCCACCTCGCCCGCCGCGTACAGGCCCTCGACCGGCTGCCCGTCGGCGCCCAGGGCGCGTGAGTCGAGGTCGGTCTGGATGCCGCCGAGCGTCTTGCGGGTGAGGACGTGCAGCTTGACGGCGATCAGCGGGCCGGCCTCGGGGTCGAGGACGCGGTGCGGGGTGGCGACGCGGCCGAGCCGGTCGCCGATGTAGCGGCGGGCGTTGCGCATGCCCTGGACCTGGGCGTCCTTGCTGTACGGGTTGGCGATCTGCAGGTCGCGGGCCTGGATCTGCCGGCGCAGTCCTTCCACGTCGAGCAGCGGCTTGTCGGTCAGCGCGTTCATCTTCCCGACGAGGTCGTCGAGGGTGTCGGCGATCACGAAGTCCGCGCCGTGGTCGAGGAACGCCTGCACCGGCGCCGGGGCGCCCTTGCCGAGCAGCCGGTCGCGCAGCACGGCCCGGCGGTCCTTGGCGGTGATGTCGGGGTTCTGCTCGGAGCCCGACAGCGCGAACTCCTTCTCGATGATCCGGCGGGTGAGGATGAACCAGGAGTGGTCGTGTCCGGCGATGTCCTCCGTCGTGCGCAGGTACTTGAGCGTGCCGAGGGTGTCGTAGCCGGGCAGGCACGGGTCGGGCAGCCGGCGGCCGAGGGCGTCGAACCACAGGGAGGACGGGCCGGGCAGGATGCGGATGCCGTGGCCGGGCCAGATGGGGTCCCAGTTCTGGACGCCCTCGGTGTAGTGCCACATGCGGTCGCGGTTGACCAGCCGGACGCCGGCCTCGGCGCTGATGTCGAGCATCCGGCCGTCGACGTAGGCGGGCACGCCGGTCACCATCTCGGCGGGGGGCGTGCCGAGGCGCTCGGGCCAGTAGCGCCGCACGATGTCGTGGTCGGCGCCGATGCCGCCGCTGGTGACGACCACGGCCCGGGCGGTCAGCTCGAAGTCGCCGAGCGGATCGCGGCTGGAGGCGACGCCGCGCGCGGAGTCGTCGGGGGCGAGGACCGTGCCGCGCACGCCGCGGGCGGCGCCGTCCTCCATGACCAGCGCGTCCACGCGGTGGCGGTGGTGGAAGGTCAGCAGCCCGTCGCGGGCGGCCTGCTTGGCGTACCGGACGAACGGATCGACGACGCCGGTGCCCGTCCCCCACGCGACGTGGAAGCGGGGTACGGAGTTGCCGTGCCCGTCGGCGCGCAGATCGCCGCGTTCGGCCCAGCCGACGGTCGGCACGAAGGAGATCCCGTGCCCGGCGAGCCAGCTGCGCTTCTCCCCCGCCGCCCACTCCACGTAGGCGCGCGCCCAGCGCACCGCCCAGGAGTCCTCGTCCTCGGTCCGGTCGAACTGCGCGCTGCCCTGCCAGTCGTTCCAGGCGAGGTCGAAGGAGTCCTTGATGCCGAGGCGGCGCTGCTCCGGGGAGTCGACGAGGAAGAGCCCGCCGAAGGACCAGAACGCCTGGCCGCCGAGGTTGGCGGCGTTCTCCTGGTCGACCAGGGCGACCCGCCTGCCTCTGCTGGTGAGTTCGTGCGCCGCGACCAGGCCGGCGAGGCCCGCTCCGACGACGATGACGTCCGCGTCCATGGCGACCGTTGCCCTTCTGTCCGAGTCTGTCTCAGACCGTCTGAGTCTGTCTGTGGTGGTGGTGCGCGTGGGTGTCAGGCGTGGTGTCCGCTGCCGTCGGTGAGCAGCGCGGTGAGCAGTTGCTTCAGCCAGGCGCGGGCGCTGTTCACGTCCTTGTCCAGCAGCAGTTGGGTGGTGACTCCGTCGTAGGCGGCGACCACCGCGCGGGCGGCGTGGTCGCCGTCGCGAAGCACGGCGGGCAGGGGGGTGTGGCCTTGGGCCCGGGACAGCCGGTCGGCGATCGCGCGGCGCAGCCGGGCCCGGTGTTCGAGCAGGGTCCGCGCGACGGCCGGGTCGCGGGCGGCGTGCACCAGGAAGTCCGTCTTGACCAGCAGCCAGTCCAGGTCGAGGAGGAGCACCTCGGTGACGCGGTCCACGGAGGCCGGCACGTCGAGGTCGGGACCGTCGCCGGCGAGGGCGTCGGCGACCTGCCGGGCGATGACGTCCGCGCGCTCCTGGTAGAGGGCGAAGAACAGTTCGTCGAGGCTGCCGAAGTTGGAGTAGAAGGCGCCCCTGCTGTAGCCGGCGGCCTCGCAGACCTCCTCGATGGAGACCCGGCCGAAGCCCTTGGCGGCGAACACGGCGAAGGCGGCGTCGAGCAGGTTGGCGCGGGTGCGGACGCGGCGCCGGGTGACGCGTCCCGTCGTCTGCCGGGCTGCCATGGCCGCACCTCCGTTCGATACGCGAATGTATCCGATACACCGATGTATCGAAAGGGGCCGCCGAACGGCCCCGCCCCCGCAGGCGTGCCGGAACGAACAGGTTTTCGATTCGGGCGTACGCTGGGACCATGACCGCGCACCACCTCCAGGGCTCCCTCTTCGACCAGAGCGACGATCCGCGCCTCGGTCCCCTCGACGGCCTGCGCCGCACCGTGCTCGGCGCGGGCGCCTGGATCGACGTACTGCCGGGCTGGCTCACCGGCTCGGACACCCTGTTCGCCCACCTCGCGGCCGAGGTCCCCTGGCGCGCCGAGCAGCGCAGGATGTACGACAACGTCGTCGCCGTCCCGCGTCTGCTGGCGTTCTACGGCGAGGGCGCGGCGCTGCCCCATCCGGTGCTGGACGAGGCCCGCCGGGCACTGTCCGCGCACTACGCCGGGGAACTGGGCGAACCGTTCGTCACCGCCGGCCTCTGCCACTACCGCGACGGCCACGACAGCGTCGCCTGGCACGGCGACCGCATCGGCCGCGGCGCCGACCGGGACACGATGGTCGCGATCGTCTCCGTGGGCTCCCCTCGCGACCTGCTGCTGCGCCCCGCGGGCGGGGGCGCGGGCGGGACGGTGCGGCGCCCGCTCGGCCACGGCGACCTGATCGTGATGGGCGGCTCCTGCCAGCGGACCTGGGAGCACTGCGTCCCCAAGTCCGGCCGCGCCGCGGGGCCGCGCATCAGCGTCCAGTTCCGCCCGCGCGGGGTGCGCTGACACCGGGCGCGTGCGCGGCACACCGGCCGCGGGCGGCCGTTCGCGGGTGCGGCCGACTCGGAACCCCGCCGTCCGCATCCGTCGGGTGATCTGCTTTGCTGTCCCCCGTCGAGCACGAACCTCCAGGACGACGAACCTCCAGGACACGGGGACGGCCATGCGGGCAGACGTACGGCAAGTGGCGGACGGCACCTACCTGGTGCACGGCTCGCACACCAACTGGGTGATCCTCTCCGAAGGGGACGCCCTCACCCTGATCGACACCGGATACCCGGGCGACCGCGAGCAGGTCCTCGACTCCCTTGCGGCGGTGGGCGGTTCGCCCGAGGCGCTCACGGCCGTACTGATCACCCACGCCCACAACGACCACCTGGGCTCCGCCGAGCACCTGCGCTCGGTGTACGGCGTCCCGGTCTATCTGCACGAGGCCGAAGTCCCGCACGCCCGCCGGGAGTTCCTCCAGCAGGTGAGCGTCGGGGCGGTCCTGCGGAACGCCTGGCGGCCCGGTGTCGTGCCGTGGCTGGTGCACGTGCTGCGCTCCGGCGGCACCGAACAGCACCCGGTCACCGCGCCCGAGGCGTTCCCGGTCGCCGACGGCCCACTCGACCTGCCCGGCCGGCCTGTGCCCGTGCACACCCCGGGCCACACCGACGGCCACACGGTGTACCACCTGCCGCGGACGGGGATCGTCGTCTCCGGCGACGCGCTGGTCAGCGGTCACGCGACCTCACGGGTGAAGGGGCCGCAGCTGCTGCCGGACATGTTCCACCACGAGCGGGCCCGCGCCGTCGCGTCGCTGGACGTGATCGGCGGCCTGGCGGCCGACCGGCTGCTGCCCGGGCACGGCCCGCTGCACGAGGGGTCCGTGCGGGCGGCGGCCGAGCTGGCCCGCGAACGCGCCGTCTAAGGTCGGGCCATGGCTTTGCAGATCAGCGCCACCAACCCGGAGCACCCGGCACTCCTGCTGGAGCTGCCCTGGCACCTGCCCCTGGAGGAATGGCCCGAGGAGGTCCTCGTCCCGCTGCCGCGCGGCATCTCCCGCCACGTGGTGCGCTACGCCCGGGCCGGCGACGAGGTCATCGCCGTCAAGGAGCTCGCCGAACGGCCGGCGCTGCGCGAGTACGAGCTGCTGCGCGACCTGGACCGGCTCGGCATCCCCTCCGTCGACCCGCTTGCCGTGGTCACCGGCCGCACCGGCCCGGGCGGGGGCTCCCTGGAGCCGGTGCTGGTCACCCGGCATCTGGGCGGTTCGCTGCCGTACCGGTCGATGTTCGAGACGACGATGCGCCCGGCGACCATGCACCGGCTGATGGACGCCCTCGCCGTGCTGCTGGTGCGGCTGCACCTGGCCGGTTTCGCGTGGGGCGACTGCTCGCTGTCCAACACGCTGTTCCGGCGGGACGCGGGCGCCTACGCCGCCTACCTCGTGGACGCCGAGACCGGTGACCTGCACCCGCAGCTCAGCCCCGGCCAGCGCGACTACGACCTCGACCTCGCCCGGGTCAACATCAGCGGCGAGCTGCTCGACCTGGAGGCCTCGGGGGCGCTGCACCCGTCCGTGGACCCGATCGAGTTCGGCACCGAGATCTGCGGCCGCTACGGGGCGCTGTGGCAGGAGCTGACCCGCACCTCGGTGTACCCGGCGGGCAAGTACCACTACATCGAGCGCCGCATCCGCCGGCTCAACGAGCTCGGCTTCGACGTCGCCGAGATGCAGATCGAGCACTCCTCCAACGGCGACTCGGTGGCCTTCGTGCCGAAGGTCGTGGACGCCGGCCACCACCAGCGCCAGCTGCTGCGGCTGACCGGCCTGGACACCGAGGAGAACCAGGCCCGGCGGCTGCTCAGCGACCTCGAGAGCTGGATGGCCACCCAGGACGACTACGCCCCGGGCGACCCCCTCGCGGCCCGCCCGGAGGTGCTGGCGCACCGCTGGGTGCGGGACGTGTTCCGGCCCACCGTGCGCGAGGTCCCCCTCGAACTGCGCGGCTCCATGGACCCGGCGGAGATCTACCACGAGCTGCTGGAACACCGCTGGTACCTCTCGGAGCGCGCGCAGCACGACATCGGGCTCGACACGGTGGTCGCCGACTACATCACGAACATCCTGCCCAAGGCACGCGAGACCCTGGAACCGACGCTGCCGGAGTGAGCAGGCCCCGGTCAGCCCCGCCTCGGCCCCCGCTCAGCGCCGCGTCAGCCCTGCGGCACGACGGCGACCGGGCAGTCCGCGTGATGCAGGACGCCGTGCGCCACCGAGCCGATCCTGGCGCCCACGGCCGTGCGGTGGGCGCGTCTGCCGACCACCATCAGCTGCGCCCGGCCGGACACCGAGAGCAGCACCTGCCCGGCGCTGCCCATCTCCACGTGCTCCACCACGGGCACGTCCGGGAACCGCTCCCGCCACGGCTCCAGGGCCGCGGCCAGCGCCTTCTTCTCGTACGGCTCGAGACCGCCGGCTTCGTCGGCGAGCCGGAGCGAGCCGGGGCTGTAGGCGAACACGGGCGGCAGCGTCCAGGCCCGCACGGCCCGCACGGCCGCGCCCCGGGCCACGGCGGTCTCGAAGGCGAATCGCAGCGCATGGGCGCTGTCCTCGGGGTCGCCCTGCTGCCCGACGACGATCTCCTGACCGCCGGCCTCGGCCGAGGCCCGGTCGCCCGCACGCACCAGCACCACCGGGCGCGCGGCCTCGGCGATCACCTGCTGGCCGACCGAGCCCAGCAGGAACCCGACCACCGGCCCGTGCCCGCGGGAGCCGAGCACCAGCAGCTCCGCCTCCGCCGCCGCGGCGACCAGCGTCTCGACCGGGCCGCCCTCGCGGACGTCGGTGGCGACGGTCAGTCCGGGGTGGCGCTCGGCGATCTCCGCGACGCTCCGCTCGGCCGCGTCCCGCACCCAGCGTTCCTGCGCGTCCCGGTCTGCCACGTCCTGCGCCGCGTTCGGCTGGAACCGCCAGGCGTGCACCACCCGCAGCTCCAGGTCGCGCCGGACGGCCTCGCGGGCCGCCCAGGCGAGCGCCGCGAGGCTCTCGTCCGTCCCGTCGACCCCTGCTGTGATCGGGCCCGTCATCCCGCCGCCTCCTCGTGTCGTGATCACATCCGTCCGGCCCCAGTCTTCACTACGCTGCGGGCATGGCTTTGGAGTGGGAGCAAGTGATCGTCGACTCGGCCGATCCGGTGGCGCTCGGGCGCTGGTGGGCGGCGGCCCTCGGATGGGTCGTGGTCGACGACTCGCCCGACGAGTACGAGATCCGACCGGAGCGGGACCGGCTGCCGGGCCTGCTGTTCGGCCGGGCGCCGGAGGCGAAGACGGTCAAGAACCGGCTCCACCTGGACTTCCGGCCGGACGACCGGGACGCCGAGGTCGCCCGTCTGGTCTCGCTGGGGGCCCGGCACGTGGACATCGGCCAGGGCGAGCAGCCGTGGGTGGTGCTGGCCGACCCGGAGGGCAACGAGTTCTGCGTCCTGGGCGAACGGCGGCCTTCTTGACCGGGGGCGCCCGGTACCGACCTCGCGGCGCGCTCCGCCGGTGTCCCGGAGCGGACCGGGGCGATCGAACATACGATGGGCACAGCCGGCGCGGTCTTCGCCGTGCCGCCACGAACGACGACCCTCTCGGGGTGGGAGACGTATGGCACAGGCCGCCGATTCGGCGCGGACCGTCATCCTGACCGTGGACGACGACCCGGGTGTATCCCGTGCCGTCGCCCGTGACCTGCGGCGCCGCTACGGCGCCGGGTACCGGATCGTGCGCGCCGAGTCCGGGGAGTCCGCACTGGAGGCGCTGCGCGAGCTGAAGCTGCGCGGCGACCTGGTGGCGGTGATCCTGGCCGACTACCGGATGCCGCAGATGAACGGCATCGAGTTCCTCGAACAGGCGCTGGACGTGTATCCGGGCGCCCGGCGGGTGCTGCTGACCGCCTACGCGGACACGAGCGCCGCGATCGACGCGATCAACGTCGTCGACCTCGACCACTACCTGCTCAAGCCGTGGGACCCGCCGGAGGAGAAGCTCTACCCGGTGCTGGACGACCTGCTGGACGCCTGGCGCGCCAGCGACTACCGGCCCGTGCCCGCCACCAAGGTCGTCGGGCATCGCTGGTCGGCGCGGTCCTCCGAGGTGCGGGAGTTCCTGGCCCGCAACCAGGTGCCCTACCGCTGGTACTCCGCCGACGAGCCCGAGGGGCAGCGGCTGCTGGCCGCGGCCGGCGTGGACGGGCAGCGCCTCCCGCTGGTGGTCACCGCGGAGGGCACCCCCCTCGTCGAGCCGGACGCGCCCGAGCTGGCCGCGCAGGTGGGGCTGGCTACCACGCCGACGGCCGAGTTCTACGACCTGGTGGTGATCGGCGGCGGCCCGGCCGGGCTCGGCGCGGCCGTGTACGGGGCCTCCGAGGGCTTGCGGACGGTGCTCGTGGAACGCTCGGCGACCGGCGGCCAGGCCGGGCAGAGCTCCCGCATCGAGAACTACCTGGGCTTCCCGGACGGAGTGTCCGGAGGCCAGCTCACCGAGCGGGCGCGCCGCCAGGCCGCCAAGTTCGGCGCGGAGATCCTCACCGCACGCGAGGTGACCGGACTCGAGGTCAACGGTTCGGCTCGGGTGGTGCGCTTCTCGGACGGCTCGGCGGTGGCCGCGCACAGTGTGATCCTCGCGACGGGCGTGTCCTACCGGCAGCTGGCGGCGCCCGGCTGCGACGACCTGACCGGCTGCGGGGTGTTCTACGGGTCCGCGCTCACGGAGGCGGCCTCCTGTCAGGGGCACGACGTGTACATCGTGGGCGGCGCCAACTCGGCCGGGCAGGCGGCGATGTACCTGTCGCGGGGCGCCAAGTCCGTGACGCTGCTGGTGCGCGGGGAGTCGCTCACGGCGTCGATGTCGCACTACCTGATCCAGCAGATCGAGGAGGCGCCCAACATCTCGGTGCGCGCCCGGACGGTCGTCGAGAGCGCGCACGGGGAGGGGCATCTGGAGCAGCTGACGCTGCGGGACGTGGCCACCGGGCAGAGCGAACTCGTCGACGCGCAGTGGCTGTTCGTGTTCATCGGCGCGGCCCCGCTGACCGGCTGGCTGGACGGCGCGGTGCTGCGCGACGAGCGCGGCTTCATCCTCGCCGGCCCCGACCTCACGCCGGACGGGCGGCCGCCGGCGGAGTGGGAGCTGGACCGGCCGCCGTACCACCTGGAGACCAGCATCCCCGGCGTGTTCGTGGCGGGCGACGCGCGCGCCGAGTCCGCGAAACGCGTCGCGTCCGCCGTCGGAGAGGGAGCCATGGCCGTGATGCTCGTCCACCGGTACCTGGAGCAGTCGTGAGCGGGCGGCTGATGCCGTGCAGCCCGGCCGAGATCAGCTCGCTGTTCCTGTTCGAGAAGCTCTCCCCCGACCAGCTGGGACGGCTGTGCGGCGAGGGGCGGGTGGAGAAGTTCGAGCCCGGCCCGGTGTACACCGAGGGTGATCCGGCGACCTGCTTCTACGTGATGCTCGAGGGCTCGGTCGTGATGTACCGGCGGGTCGGCGGGGACGACATCGAGGTCAGCCGCACCTCCCAGCGCGGGGTGTACGCCGGGGCCATGCAGGCCTACCTGGGCGACCGGGTGCCTCAGGTCTACCAGAACTCGATGCGGGTGACGGAGCCGACCCGGTTCTTCGTGCTGCCCGCCGAGTCCTTCTCGGCGGTCATGCGGGAGTGGTTCCCGATGGCGGCCCACCTGCTGGAGGGGCTGTTCTTCGGTTCGAAGAACACCCAGCGGGCCGTCGGCCAGCGCGAACGGCTGCTGGCGCTGGGCTCGCTGTCGGCCGGTCTCACGCACGAGCTGAACAACCCGGCGGCGGCGGCCGTGCGGGCCACCGCCACGCTGCGCGAACGGGTGGCGAAGATGCGGCACAAGCTGGCCGTGATCGCCTCCGGCGGCTACGAGCCGGCGGCGCTCACCCGGCTGATCGAGATACAGGAGCGCACCGCCGAACTGGTCGCCAAGGCACCGCCGTTGAGTCCGCTGGAGGCCTCCGACCGGGAGGACGCGCTCGCCGACTGGCTGGACGACCACGACATCGCGGAGGGCTGGCGGATCGCTCCGACCTTCGTGCAGGCCGGACTCGACGTGGACTGGCTGGAGCAGGTGGCGGACGCCGTCGACGAGGACATCCTGCCGGGCGCGATCGGATGGCTCAACTACACGGTCGAGACCGAGCTGTTGATGGACGAGATCGACGACTCGACCAACCGGATCTCCCATCTCGTCGACGCCGCCAAGCAGTACTCCCAGCTCGACCGCGCCCCCTACCGGGTCGTCGACGTGCACGAACTCCTCGACTCCACCCTGCTGATGCTCGGCGGCAAGATCGGCCGGCGCATCCAGGTCGTCAAGGACTACGACCGCACGCTGCCGAAGATCCCCGCCTACCCGGCCGAGCTCAACCAGGTGTGGACCAACCTCGTCGACAACGCCGTGTTCGCCGTCGACAGCGCCGGCGGCGAAGGCACGCTGACGGTGCGGACCGCGCGGGAGGGCGACCGGCTGCTGGTGGAGTTCCGTGACACCGGCCCCGGCATCCCGCCGGACATCCGGAGCCGCATCTTCGACCCGTTCTTCACCACCAAGCCGGTGGGCGAGGGCACCGGTCTGGGCCTGGACATCTCGTGGCGGATCGTCGTCAACAAGCACCACGGCGGCCTGCACGTCGAGTCCGTGCCGGGCGACACCCGTTTCCAGGTCCTGCTGCCGCTGACCGCCCCCGACCCCGGCGCCGACGGCGACGGCGACGGCGACCAGGACCCCGAGACCCCCGAGGAGCCCGTATGACCGACGTGGACGGCATCGACCCGAGCGTCCCGCCCAGCGGTGACGGCTGCGTCGACTGCGACGCCGCGGGCGGCTGGTGGTTCCACCTGAGGCGCTGCGCGAGCTGCGGGCACGTCGGCTGCTGCGACTCCTCCCCCGCCCAGCACGCCACCGCCCCACCACAAGACGACCGGGCACCCCCTGGTCCGCAGCTTCGAGCCCGGCGAGGAGTGGTTCTGGGACTACTCCAGCGACGAGCTCTACGAGTCGGGGCCGGAACTGGCCCCGCCGCTCAGCCACCCCGTGGACCAGCCGACGCCGGGGCCCGCCGGGCGGGTGCCGCGGGACTGGGCGCGATCCCTGCACCGCTGACGCCGCCAGGTCCTCGCTCCCGGCCTCCGTCCCTGGTCGCGGCCCGCCTCGTCGGTGGCGCGTGCCAGGATGGAGGCGTGTCGCAGACCGTGTTCAGCACTCCGTTCATCGGCCGGGAAGAGGAACTCGCCCGGCTCTTCGGCGTGCTGGAGCGCGCCCGCGACGGCGAGGCGCGGGCCGTGCTGCTCGCCGGGGACGCGGGCGTCGGCAAGACCCGTGTGCTCGGGGAGGTCGCAGCGCGAGCCGCGCAGTCCGGCCTGACCGTGCTGACCGGCCACTGCGTCGACCTCGGCGACGTGGGCCTGCCCTATCTGCCGTTCACCGAGATCCTCGGCGCGCTGGCGGCCGACGAGCGGTTCGCCGCCGTCCTCTCCGCGCATCCGCTGGTCGGCCGGCTGCTGGGCGCGGGCTCCGGCGGCGCGCCGGACGACGGGGATCCCGCCCGCGCCGCCGGCGCAGAGGGCCGGCTGCGGCTGTTCGAGGGGATGGCGGCGCTCCTGGCCGACCTGTCGCGGGCCGCTCCGCTGCTGCTCGTCCTGGAGGACCTGCACTGGGCCGACCAGTCCTCCCGGGACCTGCTGCGCTTCCTGCTCAGCCGCGG
The DNA here is from genome assembly GCF_030816715.1 of Streptomyces achromogenes. Lineage (NCBI taxonomy): Bacteria > Bacillati > Actinomycetota > Actinomycetes > Kitasatosporales > Streptomycetaceae > Streptomyces > Streptomyces achromogenes. The sequence continues at coordinate 709,300 of NZ_JAUSYH010000001.1, forward strand.
GTTCCTGCAACGGCCGGCGGGCGACGGACGGGGCCACCGGCTGGCGGTGCTGGCCTCCTACCGTGCGGACGACCTGCACCGTCGGCATCCGCTGCGCCCGCTGCTGGCGGAGCTGGTACGGCTGCCGGCCGTGGACCGGCTGGAACTGCGGCCGCTGGCGGACGCGGAGGTGACCCGCCTGGTGCGGTCCCTGGAGGAGCGGCCTCTCCCGGACGCCACGGTGCGCGGGATCGTGGCGCGCGCGGAGGGCAACGCCTTCTACGCGGAGGAGCTGTCCGCCGCCGCCTGTGCGGAGGCCGGCGGGATGCCCAGCGGTCTGGCCGATCTGCTGCTCATCCGCGTCGAGCAACTCCCCGACGCCGCGCAGCGGGTGCTGCGGACGGCCGCCGTCGCCGGCCGGCGGGTGGAGCACGCCCTGCTGCGGGACGCTATGGGCCTGCCGGAGGACGAGCTGGAGTCGGCGCTGCGCGAGGCCGTCGGCCGCCGGCTGCTGGCCGCGGGCGACGACGGCACGTACGCCTTCCGGCACGCGCTCGCGCGCGAGGCGGTGTACGCCGATCTGCTTCCGGGCGAACGGGCCCGGCTGCACGGCGCGTTCGCCCGGCTGCTGGCCGGCCGGGGCCGGCGCGCCGAGACGGCGGCGGAGCGGGCGCACCACTACCGCGAGAGCCATGACCTGCTCGAGGCCCTCGCGGCCTCGCTGGAGGCCGCCGACCACGCCCAGCACGTCGGGGCGCCGGCCGAGGAACTGCGGCATCTGGAATCCGTCCTCGACCTGTGGGAGTCGGTGCCCGCCGAGGCGCTGCCGTCGGGCGAGGGGGCCGACCGGGTCACGCTGATGCTGCGCGCCTCGGCGGCGGCCGCGCACGCGGGAGAGGCGCATCGCGCCGTCTCCCTGACCCGGTCCGCGCTCGCGGGCGTCGGCCGGGACGCGGACTCCGAGCTCGCCGCGCGGGTGCGGTACACGCTCGCCGGCACCCTGATGAACGTGGACAGTCTGTCGGCCGCCTTCGCCTACAGCAGTGAGGCGCTGGCGATGATCCCCGCCGAACCGCCCTCGCCCACCTGGGTGTGGGCCGCGGCCACCCATGTGCTGGCGGCGCGTCAGGTCGGCGACTCCGTCACCGCCCTGCGGGTCGCACGGCAGGCGCTGGACGTCGCGGAGCGGCTGGACATGACGGACGCGCGCGCCGATCTGCTGGTCTCGCTGGCCAACCTGGAGGGCGACGGCCGCCGCTCCCCCGAGGGCCGGGCCCGTCTGGAGGAGGCGCGTGCGCTCGCCCTGCTCGGCGGCAACGCCTCCGTGGAGATGCGCGCCCTGTTCACCCTGGCCATCGGCGCCTACGAGGCCGGGGAACCGCAGGAGTGCCTGCCCTGGCTGGCCGAGGGCCTGGACCGGGCCCGCCGCGCCGGGCTGCTGTCCTCTCCGTACCCGCTGGAGATGCGCTATCTCCAGCTGCTCGTGCTCTACACCCTGGGCCGCTGGGACGAGTGTCTGCGCACGGCGGCCGTCGATCTGGCGGTGCTGCCCGCCTCGGGCGGCTTCGCGGTCGGCCCCACGCTGTACGTGGCTCTCGCGCGCGGCGAGCGGAGCGGCGTCGAACGGGCCCGGGGCCTGCTCGAGGGGCGCTTCGACTGGATGGCGACGCTCGTCGCGGGCATCGTGCTGACGGACGCGGCGGCCTCGAGCGGCGACCCGGAGACGGCGGTGGCGCGGCTGCGGTCCTCGGTGGAGTCCCTCACGGACGAGGCGGGCACGCCCCCCGACGCCACCGTACGGCTCACCGCGCTCGCCCTCACGGCCGTCGCCGACGCGGCCGCCGAGGCGCGGCACGCCGGTGACGAGGCGACGGCCCGCCGCTGGGCGGCCGTGGCCGCGGAACTCCTGGAGCCCGCCCGGGCGGTGGCCCTGCGCGGCGGGACGGGCGGCCCGCAGGGGCCGGAGGGGCGTGCCTGGCTGGCCCGCGCCGAGGCCGAAGGCGCCTGGGCCGCCGCGGGACCGGACCCGGCGCTCTGGAAACAGGCCGTCGCGGCGTTCGGCCGGGGCGACGTGTACGAGCTCGCGCGGTGCCGGCTCCGGTACGCGCAGGCCCTGCTCTCGGCCGGCCGCCGCGAGGAGGCCGCCGCCGAGGCCGGGGCGGCCCGGGAGACGGCCGTCCGACTGGGGGCCGGCCCGCTGCGGGAGCGGGTGGACGCCCTGGTCCGGCGCGGCCGCCTCGCGGGCGCAGCGGCGGACGCCCGGGACCGTGCGACGCCGCTGACGGCGCGGGAGCGGGAGGTGCTGCGGCTGCTCGGGCTCGGCCGCAGCAACCGGCAGATCGGCGAGGAGCTGTTCATCAGCGGTAAGACGGCGAGCGTGCACGTCTCCAACATCCTCGCCAAGCTCGGTGCGGCGAGCCGTACCGAGGCTGTGGCGATCGCCTACCGCGAGCGGCTGCTGGAACCGGCGGCCGGCGCGTCGGACTGAGCCTCGCGCGAAAGCCGCGAACACCGCGGGCACTCGGTGAGTTGACCTGCACGGCGACGCCGGGCGAGGGTGCGAGGACACGAAGAGCCAAGGCGTGGTCCCGTCTGCTGTCCGCGCCGGAAGGGTGACCGCCTTGATCGGCATTTCCGACATCGAAGCCGCCGCCGCACGGATCGCCGGGCATGTCGTCCGCACCCCGACCGTGCCGAGCCCCGGCCTGTCGGCCCTGCTCGGCGTCCCGGTGACCACGAAACTCGAACTCCTCCAGCGCACCGGTTCGTTCAAGGCGCGGGGCGCGACGGCGAAGCTGCTGTCGCTGAGCGAGGCCGAGCGGGCCGCCGGGGTGGTGGCCGTGAGCGGCGGGAACCACGGCGTCGCGCTCGCGGTGATGGCCGCCGCCCTGGACGTGAAGGCCACCGTGGTGATGCCGCGCTCGGCGCCCGCGCGCTCCGTGGAGACCGCTCAGGCGGCCGGCGCCTCGGTGCGGCTGACCGACGGTATGGACACCGCGTTCGCGCTGGTGGAACGGTTGCGCGACGAAGGCCTCACGCTGGTGCACCCGTTCGACGATCCGCTGGTCGTCGCCGGACAGGGCACCGTCGGACTGGAGCTCGCCGCCGACGCCGGCGAGCTCACCGACGTGCTGGTCAGCATCGGGGGCGGCGGGCTGATCGCGGGCGTCGCCGCGGCCCTGCGGGCGCGCCGCCCGCAGGTGCGGATCTGGGGTGTGGAGACGGAGGGCGCGCAGGCGATGTCGCAGGCGCTGGCGGCGGGCGGACCGGTGCCGGTGGCGCTGTCGTCGATCGTCACCACCCTCAGCGCGCCCAGCGTCTCGCGGTTGACCTACGACCATGTCCGCGCGCTGGTCACCGAGGTGCTGGTGGTCTCCGACCGGGAGGCCGTGCGGGGGTCCCTGGAGTTCGCCGAGCACGCGAAGGTGTGGACCGAGCCGGCGGCCGGCTGTCTGCTGCCCGCGGCCCGGCGGGTCGTCGAGCGGGTGGGCGACGGGGCACGGCTGGGACTGGTGGTCTGCGGGGGCAACGCGACGGCTGCCGACATGAGGGCGTGGACGGACCGGTTCGAGGTGCGCTGAATCGATTCGCCGGAGAAGGGGGAAATCCCGGCCCGGGGGTCGCGGAACAGAATGGACGGCGGCCCGGAGGGCCGATTTCCGGACGCCCGAGCAGACCCACACGTCTTGTTTACCGCGGGTTACACCCGCAGGAGGGGGCGGGTGCGGACCGGGCCGGCGTCCGCCAATTCCCTTTTCTCGCACACCTACTCGACCCGCGACCAAGCCTTTTCTTGAATGAAGGACAGGAATCGGGCCGACTTGCCGTTCCGTTGAACGGATCCCCTCACGCCGGTCGTACCACTGGGAAAGGTGAGTGACAGCGGTTTCGACGAGGGATGACCATGGTCAAGACGCACGTCTCCACGCACGAGTGGGTCGCCGGGAGGTACCGGCTGCTCGACGTCGTCCACCGGGAGACGAACCGCGTCAGCTGGTACGGCGAGTACGTCGAGGAGACCGGGGCGGCCCGGCCCTGCCTGGTCACCAGGATCGGTCTGCCCCCCGACCAGGGCGAGGAGAAGGCGCGGCAGGCCGCCGACCGGGTGCTGCGCATGTCGGAGACGATGGCCCGGCTGTGCCCGGGCCGGATCGCCTCGGTCGTCGACGCCCTGGAGGAGGAGGGCTCCCTGTGGACCGTCACCGAATGGATCGACGGCCTCCCGCTGGGCCAGCTCCTCGCGCAGAAGGGCGCGTTCAGCCCGGGAAGGGCCGCGGCCATCGGGCTGCAACTGCTCGACGTGCTCGAGGTCGCGCACGGTGAGGGCGTCACCCACGGCGAGCTGAGCCCCGGCCAGATCTTCGTGCGGAGCCAGGGTCCCCTCGTCCTCACCGGGTTCGGGCTGGCCGGCGCGACCCTGGCCCCGCGCGTGGCCGCCCCGTCGTACGCCTCGCCCGAACAGGCCCGCGACGAGCGGATCGGCCCGGCCGCGGACCTGTGGGCGCTGGGCGCGCTCCTCTACACGATGGTCGAGGGACGGCCGCCGTACCGGGACCGGGACCGACCCGAGGCCACCTTGAAGGGCGTGGACAAGCTGCCCCTGCGCACCCCGCTGCGCGCCGGTCCCCTCACCCCGATCGTGCAGGGGCTGCTGCGCAAGGACTCCCGGGAACGGCTGACCCGCACCGTGGTGCGCCAGTCCCTCACCCGGCTGCTGGACGACGACCCGCACGTCGCCGTGCCCGCTCCCCCGCTGCGCCGCGTCCGCGCCGCCGCGCGGCGCGTCGGCCCCCAGTGGAGCGGCCGGGCGATGGCGGCCGGGACCGCGCTGGCCGTCGTCACCGTGGCGCTCGCCGCCCTCGCCGTGGCCCAGGGCCTGCCCGACGGCGACGACACGGCGGCGGGCGACGCGCAGGCCCGGCCGTCCGCCTCCGCCACCGGGCCGGGCGAGGACGCCGGCGAAAGAGTCTCCGCCACGCCGGACCCGGCCCCCACGCCGACGCCCTCTTCCAGTGCGCCGGTCACTCCCTCCCCGAGCGCGCCCCCGCGCACCTCGCCCACGCCCTCACCGCCCGCCACCGCCGACGCCCTCCCGGACGACTTCCGGGTCCACCGCGCCGACGAGGGCTTCTCGGTGGCCCTGCCCAAGGGCTGGCAGCGGCTGGACACCGCCCGCTCCTCCGACGGGGCCTACCGAGTCACCTTCGGCGCGAAGGGCGACCCGCGCACCCTCGCGGTCACCTACTCCAGGAAGGCCGGACCCGACCCGGTCGCCGTCTGGCGCGACGACGTCGAACCCAACCTGAGGCGGACGGCGGGTTTCCGGCGGATCGGCGAGATCAGGGCCACGACGTACCAGGGGTACAAGGGCGCGGACATGGAGTGGCTCGCCGACGGCGCCGGCGGGCAGGAGCGCACGTTCGGCCGCGGATTCCTGCTCGGCGGGCACCGCAGCTTCTCGCTCCGCTGGACGACGCCCGCCGCGGACTGGAACACGGCCGCCAACCGGCAGGCCCTGGACGCGTTCCTCAAGACCTTCCGGCCGGGCTCGGCCGCCTGACGGGCCGACGACAGGGGCGCGGGGCCTCCGGGAGGGCGCCGACGCCCCTCCCGGTCGCCGGCGCCCTGTTTCCTCCCTCGACGGCCGGGGACCCGGGGCCCAAGGTGCGAATCGGATACACGATGATGACCGAGCAGGCCGGTCCCCGTGACCTGGTGGACCACGTGGTGCGGGCCGAGGAGGCGGGCTTCGACTTCTCGGTGACCTCGGACCACTTCTTTCCGTGGCTGCGCTCGCAGGGACACGCGCCGTACGCCTGGAGCGTGCTCGGGGCGGCCGCCCAGGCCACCTCGCGCATTCCGCTGATGACGTACGTGACGTGTCCGACCTTCCGCTACCACCCGGCGGTGGTGGCGCAGAAGGCGGCGACGATGCAACTGCTGTCCGAAGGACGCTTCCGGCTGGGGCTCGGCTCGGGCGAGAACCTCAACGAGCACGTGGTGGGCGGCGGGTGGCCGTCGGTGGACGTCCGGCACGAGATGCTCGAGGAGGCCGTGGAGATCATCCGCGCTCTCTTCGAGGGCCGGCACGTCACCCGGCACGGCACCCACTTCGACGTGGACTCGGCCCGGCTGTGGGACCTCCCCGACGAGCCGCCGCCGATCGGGCTCGCCGTCTCCGGCGACCGCTCGTGCGCGCTCGCGGGCCGGCTGGCCGACCTGGTGATCGCCACCGAGCCCGAGCCGGGACTGCTCGAGGCGTTCGACCGGCACGGCGGTACGGGCAAGCCGCGCGTCGGCCAGCTCCCCGTGTCCTACGACACCGACCGGGAGACGGCCGTGCGGCGGGCGCACGCCCAGTTCCGCTGGTTCGGCAGCGGCTGGAAGGTGAACTCCGAACTGCCGCATCCGGACTCCTTCGAGGCGGCGACCCGGTTCGTGACGCCCGACGACGTCGCCGCCTCGATCCCCTGCGGCGACGACCCGGAGGACTTCGTCGAGGCCGTACGCCCGTACGTCGAGGCCGGGTTCACGGAGGTCGCGCTGGTACAGATCGGCGGGGACGCCCAGCCGGCCTACCTGGACTGGTCGGAGAAGACCCTGCTGCCGGCGCTGCGCGGCGCCTTCGGGTGACCTGCCGCCGGACGGACCCGCGCGGGTCTGACCGGGCCCGGCCGGGGAGCGCGTATAGGCTGCCGTTCCGGACGTCCGCGGGGCCGATCCCGCGGCCGGCAGCCTGTGGAGGAGAGCCACCCGTGAGCCTGGCGATCGACCTGCCCGAGACGGCCGTCGAGGCGTCCCCCGAGACGTCCCCCGCGCCCCTCGCCGACCTCGTGGCGCGCGACGCCCGCGAGTTCGGCGTCTACGCGCGGACCGGCGGATGGGCCTTCGGCCTGCTGGTGGCGCGCAGCGTCCGGCCGGGCGGGCAGGGCGCGGACGAGACTCCGAAGGTGTCGGCGAAGGAGTTCGCCGGGCTGGCCGGCTGCTCACCCGAGCGCGTCCTGCGGTTCTACAAGGCGTGGGACCGGGCCGCGGACGACGGTCTCGTCCCGCACTTCGAGGAGCTGACGCCCGGCCAGGAGGTCGAGCTGCCGGACGCCGAGGTCTGGCTGACGTACTACGTCTCGCGCTCCAGCGCCACGTCCGAGCGCGGGGCCGCGATCGCGCAGGCCGCCGAGGCCGAGGGCATCCGGCCGACGAAGGCGCTGGAGGTCGCCGAGAACCCCACCGCTCTGCGGGCCGCGATCCTCGCCGACCCCTCGACCGCCCGCGCGGCCCGTGCCGCCCTCCTGGACCGCGTCAGGGAGGATCCGGAGCTGCAGCACGAGCTGGCCCGTGACGTCGTGCGCACCGACGACCTGAAGAAGGCCGTGGCCTCCGAGAGCCGCTCGGCCGACCGCATCGGCTACGTGCGCCAGATCGCCGAGTCCGGACGGATCAGGACGCCCGCCGGACAGACCCTCGACGCGCCGGCCGAGCTGCGTCAGGAGGCCGAGCGGCACCTCTCGTTGCTCGACGAGCTGGACGACGGCGAGGACAGCGGCGAGTGGGCGAACGACGCCTACGACACCATGAAGAGCCTGGTCGTGGAGACCGTCGAGGCCGACCCCGGACTGCGCGTCCAGGAGCGGCGCACGAAGTTCTACAGCAGCCTCCAGCGGGCGACCAGGGTCTTCGAGGAGCTGACCTTCGACGACGTCGACGCGCAGGAGTTCTACGAGGACGACATGGTCCAGCAGCTGGAGGAGCTCCAGCAGGCGATCGGCAGCTGCATCACCGCGCTGCGCGGCGCACGCGGCACCGCCCGCGAGGAGGACGGACCGGCTCAGTCGGTCGTGTAGTGGCTGCGGGTCCACAGGGGCAGCACGAACCAGCACAGGCCGTACCACGCGACCACGCCCGCGACCAGCCACGGCACGAACGCGTCGTGGGTGGCCACCCGCAGGATCAGCAGCAGCGAGGAGGTCATGGTGGCGAGCAGCAGGAGCAGGCCGACTAGGGTCAGCCTGGACGCCACCTGCACCGCCTGCGGCTTGACCCGCCGCCCGGAGACCAGGCGGTGCAGGGACACCGGGCCTATGAGGGCGCCGGTCGCACAGGCGCCGAGGACCACGGTCACGATGTAGATGACCTGGTCGATGTCCCGCAGGTCCGCGTAGCGTGGCGTGAACACGACGGTCAGCAGGAAGCCGAAGAGGATCTGCACACCCGTCTGGGCGACGCGGATCTCCTGGATGAGCTCCCCCCACATCCGGTCGGCTCTCTCCTCCTCGGTCTCGTTCCGCCCCGTACGCCGCTCGGCGCTCGTCGCCGTGTCCGTCACCTTCGTCGTCCTCCCGGTTCGTGTGGTCTCTCGACCCCCTCCTCACCGCGAGTACCCCGGGAGCGCCCGTTCTTGCCGCCCGGCGCCGGGTCCGTCTACCAGCGGCCCTCGACCTGGTCCTTGATCCGCCGGTCGTAGAGGTCGCGGACGGCCGCGAGGGTGGCGTCGGAGAGCTCCGGGAGCCGGGCGGCGGCCGCGTTGGCGCGGGCCTGCTCGGGCGAGCGGGCGCCCGGGATCACGGTGGTCACGCCGGGCTGCTGGACGATCCAGCGCAGCGCCAGCTGGGCCGGGGTGTATCCCTCGGGGGCGAGTGCCGCGAACTCGACGGCGGCCCGGACGCCCGTGGCGTAGTCGACGCCGGAGAAGGTCTCCCCCTGGTCGAAGGCCTCACCGTGCCGGTTGTAGGCACGGTGGTCGTTCTCGGGGAAGACGGTGTCCTCGGTGTACTTCCCGGACAGCAGTCCGGAGGCGAGCGGGACCCGGGCGATGATGCCGACGCCGGCCTCCCGGGCCGCCGGGAGCACCTCGATCAGGGGCTTGAGGCGGAACGGGTTGAGGATGATCTGGACGCTCGCCACGCCCGGCCGGGCGATCGCGGTGAGGGCCTCGGCGCAGGTCTCCACGCTGACCCCGTAGTGCGCGATGCGCTCCTCCTCGACGAGGGTGTCGAGAGCGTCGAACACCTCGTCGCTGGAGTACACCGGGGTCGGCGGGCAGTGCAGCTGCACGAGGTCGACGCGGTCGACGCCGAGGTTGCGGCGGGAGCGGTCGTTCCAGGCGCGGAAGTTGTCCAGGACGTAGTTCTCGGGGATCTGGTCGACGCGGCGGCCCATCTTCGTGGCGACCAGCACATGCAGGTCGGGCCGGCCGCTCAGGAAGGCGGCGATGGTCTGCTCGCTGCGTCCGTCGCCGTACACGTCGGCGGTGTCGAAGAAGGTGACTCCCGACTCGGCCGCCGCCTCCAGAACCGTCAGGGCTTCCTTGTCGTCGACGTCGCCCCAGTCGGCCCCCAGCTGCCAGGTGCCGAGACCGACGACTGACGCGTGCTGACCGGACCTGACGAATTCGCGCTCTTCCATGGCGTCAGTGTGTCATCCGCGGCGGCCCGCCGCGGAACGTGGCCCTCCGTCGTCGGGGCCGCCGTCGAGGTGGGTCTGGATCGTCGGGCCGTACCGGTCGGCGACGTCGTCGACCGGTACGGCCCGCAGTTCGCTCCCGCGGGCGATGCCGAACATCACGCCGAGGCCGAGCAGGGCGGCGACGGCGAGTTCGGCGCGGACACCGCGGTGGGCGCCGGTGAGGCGGGCGGCGAGGCGTTCGGTGACCTGGGTGCGGAAGTTGGCGCGCAGGACGTCGCCGTGGTCGCCGTGCAGGGGCGCGAACGCGATGCGCAGCAGGGGATCGGCGCCCCGCTCACGCTGGCTGACCAGCACGTGCCGGACCATGTGCCGGCCCAGTCGCTCCAGCGGGGCGTCCAGCAGGGCGTCGGCGTCCTCCTGGAAGGACATCACCCGGGCGAACAGTGCGTCCTTGTTGCCGAAGTACTTCAGGACCAGGGGCGCGCTCACCCCGGCCCGCTCGGCGACGGCCTTGAGCGTGATGTCGGCGTGGGCCTGGCGGGCGAGGAGGTACCGGGCGGCGCGCAGGATGGCGGCCCTGGTCGCCTCCGCGTCGCGCCGGACGGGAGCCGGGGAGCCGGTCGGGACCGGGGCGTCGGGCGAAGTGCTCACGGGGTCATGCTCCCCCCCTCGCCCCGTCGCTCACCGGCCGGGTGCGGCCCCGGGGCCTCGGCGTGTCGTCGGGCCCGGCGTCGCCGGGGATGGCGAGCGCCACCGCGCACGCGCCGAGGGCCACCGCGCCCGCGACGCCGAAGGCCAGCAGATAGCCGTGCAGCGTCGGCACCCGGGCCCCGTCGAGGAGGCTGGTGTGGTGCACGAGGACGGCGGCGACGGCGGCGCTGGAGACGGCCTGTCCGATGGTGCGCATCAGGACGTTGACGCCGTTCGCCGACGCGGTCTGCCCGGCCGGGACGGCGCGCAGGATCAGCGCGGGCAGGGCCGAGTAGGCGAGGGTCGTGCCGGTGGACACGACGGTCGCCCCTACCATGATCATCCACAGTTCACGGCTGTCGGCGACGCGCAGGGCGTACCCGGCGGCGATGACGGCGGCGCCGAGGGCGAGGGTGATCCGGGGCCCGCGCCGGTCGGAGATGCGGGCGGAGAGCGGCGAGAACAGCAGCATGGTGACGCCGCCGGGCAGCAGGCACAGACCGGTCTGGGCGATGGACAGCCCGAGCCCGTACCCGCTCGCCTCGGGAGCCTGCACCAGCTGGGCGGTCACCAGCGAGTTGGCGTAGAAGGCGAAGCCGGTCAGCAGCGCGGCCACGTGGGAGAGGCCCACTCCCGGCCGGGAGGCCAGCCGCAGGTCGACCAGCGGCTCCGCGGAGCGCAGTTGTCGGCGCCACCACAGACAGAGCACGGCGACGGCTCCGAGGAAGAGCCCGACGATGCGGGTGCTGCCCCAGCCCCACTGGCCGCCCTGGGACACGGCGAGCAGAAGACAGACCAGTCCCGCGGCGAGGCCGAGCGCGCCGGTCACGTCGAACCGGCCCGGCGCGCGCACCGGCGACTCGGGCACCGCCCACCGGATGAGCGCGACGCCGGTCGCGCCCAGCGCGGCGGTCACCCAGAACATCACGTGCCAGTTCGCGTACTGCACGACCACGGCCGCTGCGGGCAGCCCCAGCGCGGCGCCGATGCCGACGGTGGAGCTCATCAGCGCGATGGCGGATCCCCGGCGCTGCGGGGGCAGTTCGTCGCGCAGGATGCTGATGGACAGCGGGACGACGCAGGACGCGGCGCCTTGCAGGGCGCGGGCCGCGATCAGCACGCCGATGTCGGAGCTGAGGGCGCAGACCACGGAACCGGCGGACATCAGGGAGAACGACAGGAGCAGGACCCGCCGCTTGCCGTACATGTCGCCGGCGCGGCCGAGGACCGGGGTGAGGACGGCGCCGGACAGCAGTGCGGCGGTCACCATCCAGGAGACGGCGCCCGCCGAGGCGCCGGTCAGCCGGGGCAGGTCGGGCAGCAGCGGGACGACGACCGTCTGCATGACCGCCATGAGAATTCCGCAGTACGCCAGGACCGGAATGACGACCCGGGCCCGCAGAGCGGGGTTCCCGCTGGTCGGGGCGGGTATCGGAGCGGGCGACGCCATGGGCACTCCAGCGACCGGAACGGCACGGAAAAATAGGTGAATGACCATTCACCCTAGCAGTGAATGGTCATTCACCCAAGGAATCATCCAGCGCGATGGAGCTCGCGGGGACCTACTTGCCGGAGGTCAGCGCCCGGGCGTGCGCGCCACGCGCCAGCTTCGGTCCCAGCCAGCGCTTGAGCCGGCGCAGCGCCTCGAGGCGTCCGGCCGCCCTGTCGAGGCGGTAGTACAGCTGGGGCGGGACATAGGGCAGCAGGGGCGAGTGGCGCTGTCCGAGCAGGGCGAACATCTGCTCCGGGGGGAGGTGGATGTAGCGGGTGAGGTTCTCGTACCACTGGGCGCTGTAGCGGGCGGCGCTCTGCTGGGACAGCAGCGCGGACTTGCGTACGCGTTCGTAGCGGTCCAGGGCCTGCGGAAGGTCCGGGCTCCCGCCCAGCGCCTCGGCGAGGGCGATGGCATCCTCCAGGGCGAGGGTGGTGCCGGCGCCGATCGAGTAGTGGGTGGTGTGGGCGGCGTCGCCCAGGAGGACGAGGTTGCCGCGGTGCCAGGTGCGGTTGACCAGGGTGCGGAAGGTCAGCCACTGGGCGCTGCCGCCGGCGGAGGAGGCACGGCCGACGAGTGGGTGGCCGTCGAGGATGTGCGCGAAGAGCTTCTCCAGGTCGGCGAGGCCGTCGGCCTCGCCCGCCCGGTCGAGGCCGAGCCCGGCCAGGGTCTCGGGGGCGCACTCGATCACGCAGGTGCTCTGCTCGTCGCTGAAGGGGTAGCCGTAGCACCAGATCCAGCCGTGCGCGGTCTCCACGAAGGCGAAGGTGAAGGAGTCGAAGACCTTGGTCGTGCCGAGCCAGACGTAGGAGTTGCGGCCTTCGGTGAGCTGTGTGCCGAAGTCGTCCGCGTGATGGGTGCGCAGCGCGCTGCGGACGCCGTCGCCGGCCACCACGAGGTCGGCGTCCGGCAGGTTTTCGGCGGTGATCTCGCTCTCGAACTCCAGCCGCACGCCGAGCGCGCGGGCCCGGTCCGCGAGGATCTCCAGCAGCCGGTGACGGCCGATGCCGTGCCCCTCGTCGCCGGGCTGACGGGTCGCCAGGTCCCGCACGTGCGCGACGCCCGCGTCCCAGCGGACGGAGCCCTCCTCGATCGCGCGCGCCGACTCGGGGTCGCGGGCGCGGAGTTCGTCGAGGAGCCCCTGCCAGTACGTGACGCCCCAGCCGTAGGTCGAACCCTCCGGGTTGCGTTCGTGGACGGTGATGTCGTGGGACGGGTCCTGCCGCTTGAGCAGGATCGAGAGATACAGGCCGGCGGGCCCGCCGCCGACACAGGCGACCTTCACGCGCACCCCTTGGAGTTACCAGACGTGGTTGGTTGACGACGCAGGGTAGCAGGGGGCGGCGACGTCCCACGGACGCCCCACCTGCCCGATCGCGCCACTTTCCGCACGTGAGCCACACCACCGGCAGTGTGGCGACCCGAGAAAGATCACCGGAAGCGGTGTTCCGAAGGAAAGGAATTGCCTGTTCCGCCGCGCGTCGACCACACCCACAGCCAAGATCATCTTGGTTCAAGATTGCACGACATGTAAGCGAATGTCCGGATCGGGGCCAACCACTCGCAGGCGATTTCCCGGCCCCGTGGCCCGGCCGATAGGCATGCGGGGTCGTCAACCTCTCGCACTCCAGGAGATCCCGCATGCCGCAACTCAGCCGTCGTCGCGCCCTCGGCGCGGCCGCCGTCGCCGCCGGCGCCACGCTCGCCACCGTCGCCTCCGCCCGCGCCTCCGACGGCGGCGGGCACCACGCGCACGGCTCCCCCGAGGCCTTCGACGAGGTCTACAAGGGCCGCCGGATACAGGGCCGGAGCCGGTCCGGCGGCGGACATCACCACGGCGGGGGCTACGCCGTGTACGTCGACGGGGTCGAGCTGCATGTGATGCGCAACGCCGACGGCTCCTGGATCAGCGTGGTCAGTCACTACGACCCGGTGCCCACCCCGCGGGCCGCTGCCCGCGCCGCGGTCGACGAGCTGCAGGGCGCCCGGCTCGTCCCGTTCCCGGCCGGCTGACCCGACGAACGCCCCACCCTTCCGCACCCTTGGAGCACCGCACATGACCGTCCGCAAGAACCAGGCCGCCCTGACCGCCGACGAGAAGCGGCGGTTCGTCGCCGCCGTCCTCGAGCTCAAGCGCACCGGCCGCTACGACGCCTTCGTCACCACGCACAACGCGTTCATCCTGGGCGACACCGACGACGGCGAGCGCACCGGCCACCGTTCGCCCTCCTTCCTCCCGTGGCACCGCAGATTCCTGCTGGAGTTCGAGCGAGCGCTGCAGTCGGTGGACGCCTCGGTGGCGCTGCCGTACTGGGACTGGTCCACCGACCGTTCGCCCCGTTCCTCGCTGTGGGCGCCGGACTTCCTCGGCGGCAGCGGGCGCAGCCGGGACGGCCAGGTGATGGACGGTCCGTTCGCCGCGGCGGCCGGCAAGTGGCCGGTCAACGTCCGGGTGGACGGCCGCACCTACCTGCGCCGCTCGCTGGGGACGGCCGTCCGCGAGCTGCCGACCCGGGCCGAGGTCGAGTCGGTGCTCGCGATGGCGACGTACGACATGGCTCCGTGGAACAGTGCCTCCGACGGCTTCCGCAACCACCTCGAGGGCTGGCGCGGCGTGAACCTGCACAACCGGGTCCATGTGTGGGTCGGCGGGCAGATGTCGACCGGGGTCTCCCCCAACGACCCGGTGTTCTGGCTGCACCACGCCTACATCGACAAGCTGTGGGCCCGGTGGCAGCGCCGTCACCCGGAATCCGGGTACGTCCCGGGCGGCGGGACGCCGAACGTCGTCGACCTGCACGAGACGATGCGGCCCTGGAACGACACCACCCCGGCGGACCTTCTCGACCACACCGCCCACTACACCTTCGACTCCGACTGACCACGCCGGCCCGGACCTTCGACGCCGGCTGACCGCACCGGCCGGACCTTCGACGCCGGCTGACCGCACCGGCCCGGCTGATCGCACCGGCCTGTTTGCCGCCGCGCTGACGGGTACCCGCCACGGGCAGCACCGACAGGATGAACCCCCGACTACAAGGAGGAGACGACCGTGTCGCAGGTCGAGGAATCCATCGAGGTCGACGTGCCCGTGCACACGGCCTACAACCAGTGGACGCAGTTCGAGAGCTTCCCCGAGTTCATGGGCGGCGTGCAGCGCGTCGAGCAGCGGACCGACACGCTCACGCACTGGGTGACCAGTGTCAACGGCGTGCACCGGGAGTTCGACGCGGAGATCACCGAGCAGATCCCGGACGAACGGGTCGCCTGGACCACGGTGTCGGGCGAGGTCCGGCAGGCCGGGGTGGTGACCTTCCACCGGCTCGACGACGCCCACACCAAGGTGATGCTCCAGATGGAGTTCCGGCCGGAAGGCGTCGCCGAGAACGTCGGCGACAAGCTGGGCTTCGTGAAGCGCCAGACCAAGGGAGACCTGGAGCGCTTCAAGACGTTCATCGAGGAGCGCGGCCTGGAGACCGGGGGCTGGCGCGGCGCGGTGGCGTGACCGCCGCCCAGCCGACGCCGCCGGTCAGTCCGCGCCGCCGGTCAGTCCGCGCCGCCGGTCAGTCCGCGCCGCCGGTCAGTCCGCGTCGGCGGCCGCCGTCCGGCACTCCGGGTGTCCCCAGCCCTGATCGTTCTTGGCGATCTGCTCGCCGGCCGCGTAGGGGCGGCCGCACAGACAGCGGCCGGGGAACTTGGCGCTGATCGTGCGGGTCGACGAACCGCCGCTCCGCCGGGGCGACTTGCCCCCGGCGGAGCGGCCCTGCTTCGAGGCGGGCCGCGCCTTCGGGGTGTCCGGCGAGGCCGGCGGCTCGGGCGAGCCCTGGGCGCTGCCGGCCGGCTGCTGGACGACCGCCGCCTGGCTGGCCGCGCGGTCCGCGAAATCGTTGAGCGGGTCGCCGTCCACCTGGTGCGCGGGCACGTAGCGGAAGTCGACGGAGCGGCCCGCGAGCAGCTCGTCGATGCGGACGACCAGCTCCTGGTTGGCCACCGGCTTGCCGCCGGACGTCTTCCAGCCGTTGCGTTTCCAGCCGGGCAGCCAGGTGGTGACGGCCTTCATCGCGTACTGCGAGTCCATCCGGACCTCGAGCGGAACGGCCGGATCGGTCGCCGCCAACAAGCGTTCCAGCGCGGTGAGTTCGGCGACGTTGTTGGTGGCCTTGCCGAGCGGGCCCGCCTCCCAGCGGGCCGGTGCCTCCGCGTCGTCCGCGACCACCCATGCCCAGGCCGCCGGTCCGGGGTTTCCCTTCGAAGCCCCGTCGCACGCGGCCACCAGTCGTTCACGCATGCGCCCGATCATGCCATGGCCCCGCCGGGGCCTCGCCACGCCGCCCGGCCGGACCGGGTCGGACACGCCGGCCCGGCCGGACGGGTCAGACGTCCGTGGTCTGCGGCATCTCGCCGGCGGTGGTCGTCACGTCGATCACCGAGAAGTTCGCGCCCTGCGGGTCGCTGATCGCCGCGAACCGCCCGAACGGGGTGTCCATCGGGCCGAAGCGCAGGGTGCCGCCGTTCTTGGTCGCCCGCGCCACGGCGCCGTCGCAGTCGTCGACGGTGAAGTAGACGTTGACGTACGAGGGGACCTCGGGCGGGAACTCCTCCGTCATCCGCATGCGGCCGAGCACGGTGTCGCCGCCGATCTCGAACATCCGGAAGTCGACCGCGTCGTCCTGCATCTGCTTCGCCGTGTACGGGAACACGGCCGGGAGGAAGGCGTCCGTCCGCTCCGGTTCGCGGGTGAAGACCTCGGCCCAGCAGTACGCGCCGGGCTGCTCGGGCGCGGCCTCGAAGCCCTCGTGGGCGCCGGCCTGCCACACGCCGAACACCGCGCCGCCCGGCTCGCGCCCCAGGCACATCGTGCCGAAGTCGCCCACCTGCATGGGCTCCATCAGCACCTCGCCGCCGTTCTCACGGATCCTGGCGGCGGTCGCGGCGGCGTCCTCGGAGGCCAGGTACAGGCACCACTGCGACTGACCCTCCTGGCCGGGCATCGGCGGGACCACCGCGGCGACCGCCTTCCCGTCGGCGTAGGCCTGCGTGTAGTTCCCGTACTCCGACGACGCGTCCCCGAAGGTCCAGCCGAGGACCTCGCCGTAGAAGTGCTTGGCGGCCTCCACATCGCTGAACATCGCGTCGGCCCAGCACGGGGTTCCCTCTGGTCGTACGGCCATGGCGGCGGCCCTCTCGATGAGATGGATTGTCCGGTTCCTCACGCTAGCCACCCCGCCTGCGCATCGCGCGCCGAACACCCCGGGTCGGGGAAGGGAACGCGCCCGCGGGGGGGGCTGGCAGGGGGATGGCTACGCGCCGTCGTAGGCCTTCTTCAGGGCGGCGACGTCGAGCTTGCCCATCGCGTACATGGCCTTGGTGGTGCGGGTGGCCTTCTCGGGGTCGGGGTCGCTGATCATCTCGATCAGTCCGTCGGGGATGACCTGCCAGGACACGCCGTACCTGTCCTTCAGCCACCCGCAGGGGCCGGGCTCGCCGCCGTTCGCGGTGAGCCTGGTCCAGTAGTGGTCGACCTCGGCCTGGTCCGCGCAGTAGATCTGGAAGGAGATCGCCTCACTGAAGGTGAACTGCGGGCCTCCGTTGATGCCGACGAACTTCTGCCCGTTGGCGGTGAACTCCACCGCGAGCACCGATCCGGCCGGACCGGGGCCGGCCTCGTTGTAGCGCCCGATGGCGCCGATGGTGGAGTTCTTGAAGACCGAGACGTAGAAATGGGCGGCTTCCTCGGCCTGGCCGTCGAACCAGAGACACGTGGTGAATCCGTCGGTGGTCATGAGCACCTCCTGGGTGGGAACGCGGTCGCCGGTATCGACTCCCGTCCGTGCGGAAACTCATCGCTCGACCCGTGTCGTCCGCTCTGCCCTCGGCGAATCTGCCACCGGCAGAGAACCGGCGTGCGGGGGTCCGCCGAGGTCAAGAGTGGAGTCGACGGCATCACGCGACGGCGTCACGCCACGACGAGGAGACCCGATGACTCCACTCACCACGTTCGCTCCCCGCGCCGCGGAGGGCGACACCGCGCCCTCCCGCTTCGACGACCAGCTCGCCGCCCAACTGCTCGGCCAGCGCATCGTGCTGCTGGGCACCCAGGTCGACGAGGTGTCCGCGAACCGGGTCTGCGCGCAGCTGCTGATCCTGTCGGCGGAGGACCCGCGCACCGACATCGGCCTGTACATCAACAGCCCCGGCGGATCGGTGCACGCCGGGCTCGCCATCTACGACACGATGCGGCTGATCCCCAACGACGTGTCGACCCTCGCGATGGGATTCGCGGCCAGCATGGGCCAGTTCCTGCTCAGCGTGGGCACGGCCGGCAAGCGGTACGCGCTGCCGAACGCGCGCGTCATGATGCACCAGCCGTCGGCCGGGATCGGCGGCACCACGGCGGACATCGAGATCCAGGCGGAGAACCTGGAGCACACCAAGCGGACCATCGAGCGGATCACCGCCGAGCACACCGGGCAGTCCCCGCAGACCATCTCACGGGACGGCGACCGCGACCGCTGGTTCACGGCCGAGGAGGCCAGGGAGTACGGGATGGTGGACCGGGTCGTGGAGTCCCTCGCGGACGTCCGCCCGGCCGCGCAGAAGCGACGGATGGGGCTGTGACATGGGGACCTACACGATTCCGAACGTGGTCGAGCGGACCCCGCAGGGCGAGCGGTCCTACGACGTGTTCAGCCGGCTGCTGGCCGAGCGGATCATCTTCCTCGGCACCGAGATCGACGACGGCGTCGCCAACGTCGTGATCGCGCAGCTCCTGCATCTGGAGGCGGCGTCCCCGGAGAGCGAGATCTCGATCTACCTCAACTCCCCCGGCGGCTCGTTCACCTCGCTGATGGCGATCTACGACACGATGACGTTCGTCCGGGCGCCCATCTCCACCCTCTGCGTCGGGCAGGCCGCGTCGACGGCGGCCGTGCTGCTGGCGGGCGGCGATCCCGGCCGGCGGCTCGTCCTGGAGCACGCGCGCGTGCTGCTCGGACAGCCGGCCAGCGGCGGCCGGCAGGGCACGGTCTCCGATCTCGCCCTGCAGGCCAAGGAGATGGTCCGGATCCGCGCCCAGGTGGAGGAGGTGCTGGCCCGGCACACCGGACACGACGTCCCCGCCCTGCGCGCGGACATGGACCGCGACAAGGTGTTCACCGCGCAGGAGGCGGTCGCGTACGGCCTGGCCGACGAGGTGCTGAGCCGGCGTCCCCCGACGGTGTGAGACGCCGGCCCGCTCGGCTCGTCAGGCGGCCAGGCAGAGCCCGTCGTACGCGGAGGCGGTCGTCGCCCGGCTCCGCACTGGGCGGCGGCCGGCGTGCCGGACGAGCTCTCCCTGGGCCCGGGACAGCAGGTCCGCGAGGCTGAGCCCGAGGGCCTGGGCGGCGGCCGCGAGCACCTCCGAGGAAGCCTCCTTGCGGCCCCGCTCCACCTCCGAGAGGTACGGCATGGAGATGCGCGCCTCGTCGGCGACGTCCTTGAGCGTGCGCTCCTGCGCCTGGCGTTCACGGCGCAGGACGTCTCCGACGAGATCGCGCAGCAGGGGTTCCCGTGGCGTCGGCCTGGGGGCCGTCCCGGGCGCCGCGGCGGGCACGGGGACGGCGGGGGCGGTGTCCGGGCGCTCGGCGGACGGGCGCAGCGGGATCACGCGGGCTCGGTTCGGCGTCTGGTGGCTCACCTTCCCAGCCTAGGAGAGCGGGCCGCCCCGGGAAGAGGGGGTGCGTTGCGCCCTCGGTGGAATCGGGGGCCCCGGACCGGCCGCGGCGGCGCGGGGCGTGCCACCGCGGCCCGTCCGGGCACGCATGGGTCGTCCGTGAGCGGGTACCCGCACCCCGAGCGGTGCCGTATGCGGGTGCCCGCTCACGGAACGAGCACGACACACGCCGAACCGTGACGGTGCGGGCACGGTGACCGAGTACCGCGACTTTCGAGGGAGAGGCCATGCAGACCGCCGCTGTCCGGTCGGAGGCCGAGATCATCGAGAACGCCGCCGGGGCCGGACCGCACGGCGCACCGCTGCCCGGCATCGAGGCGCCGCGGAGCGTGGCTCCACGCGACGCGCGCGAGCTGTCGCGCCAGTTCTTCCGGCGGCTGGCCGTTCTCGAGGAGGGCACACCCGAGCACCAGTACGCGCGCAACACCCTCATCGAGATGAACATGTCCCTGGTGCGTTTCGCGGCGGGCCGGTTCCGCGGACGGGGGGACGACATGGAGGACATCGTCCAGACCGGGATGATCGGCCTGATCAAGGCCATCGACCGGTTCGAGGTCGCGCGCGAGGTCGAGTTCACGTCGTTCGCGCTGCCGTACATCGTCGGCGAGATCAAGCGCTTCTTCCGGGACACGACGTGGGCGGTGCACGTTCCGCGGCGGCTCCAGGAGCTGCGCGTCGAGCTGGCGAAGGCCCGCGACGAGCTGTCCAGCCGGCTGGACCGGGAGCCGACGGTGGCGGAGCTGGCCACGCTGATGAACCTCTCGCCCGAGCAGGTGGTCGAGGCGCAGATCGCCTCCAACGGCTACAACTCCTCCTCGCTCGACGCGGCGATCACCGGCGACGGCCCCGAGCAGGGCGAGTCGGTCCTCGCTGACTTCATCGGCGTGGAGGAGGCCAGGCTGGGACTCGTCGACGACTTCCACTCGCTCGCCCCCGCTCATGGCGGAGCTCAGCGAGCGCGACCGGCGGATCATCCACCTGCGGTTCGTGGAGGAGGCCACCCAGGCGGAGATCGGCGAGCGACTCGGCTGCTCCCAGATGCACGTGTCCCGCCTGATCAAGCGGATCATCGGCCGGCTGCGCCAGGGCATGCTGGGCGAACTGGGCTGCGCCTGACCTGTTCGCGGCATCTGACCTGTCCGGCCTCTGAGCTAGCGGGCCGGCGGTCCGAAGCTGAGCACCGCGCGGACCCGCTTGCCGACCGGCACCCGCTCCGCGGTGACCTGCACCGCCACCGCGTGCACGATCTCCAGACCGTGCCGGCCGACCCGCTCGGGGTCCTTGGGGTAGCGCATGGGCAGGGCGTCGCTGCTGTCGTAGACGCTCACGGTGACCGAGGCCCCGGTGCCCTCCAGCTCCAAAATGTACGGCCCGTTGCTGTGCCGGTCGGCATTGGTGACCAGCTCGCTGACCACCAGCATCACGTCACCGCACACGCGGTCGCCCACCGTGGCGCACCACTCGGTCCTGAGCTGGTCGACGAAATGCGCGGCGAAGGCACGGGCCTCGGCTATGCAGCCGGGGTCGCCGGTGTAGTGCGCCGCGCGCCGTAGCGGTTCCACGGGTACGTCGAAGCCAGTCGGTATCACTGCCCCGTCCAGATGCTCGATCATGCAGTTCTCTCTTGGAGGCCGGACTGGCCGGACGCTGCTGTGCACCAGTGCTGGTACCCCGTGCCGCGCCGTGCAGTCCCCGTCATTCCTGACCTGTTCAGGCTACGGCCATGCGGTGGCTCACACTGCGGGCGGCCCCGGACGGAACCGGCCGTGAGCGAGTCGAACGGCTCGTCGCGGCCGGTTCCGGCGTCTATTGGGGCAGCGAGGACAGGGAGCTGCCCGAGGACAGGGAGCTGCCGGGCGCGCTCGACAGCTCGGACAGCGAGCTCGACGAGGAGGGCGGCGCCGGCGCTTCGGACGACGGCGGCTTCGAGGACGGCGGCTCGGAACTCGGCGGCTCGGAGGACGGCGGTTTCGAGCTCGGGGATTCGGAGGACGGCGGCTTAGAGGACGGCGCCTCGGTGGACGAGCCGGACGACGGCGGCAGGACGCATCCCGGCGGGCTGGCGCCGGTCGCGTCACCGGTCGCGCCGGTCGACGGCGACACGCACGGCGGGGACGCGGGACTGGTCAGGGAGCTCGGCGGGGCGACGATGATGGACGGCGTCGTGTGCGCCGGCGGGTGCGTGGGCCGGTCCTTGTGCCCGTCGTCGCCCGGCCGCCGGGCGAACCAGTGGTGGGAGTGGTCGGGGTCGTAGAGGACGAAGGCCTTGATCACGGTCGTCGAGGGCATGACCGTGACGGTGGTCGCGGGGCTGTACGCCGGCCACGACTGGCCGGTCCGCCGGTAGCCGCTCTGCTGGGCGACGGGCGGGGTCAGCGGGTTGCCGCAGGCGCAGCGCACCCGGGGCACGCCGTGCCGGTCGACCAGGACGGCCGTGCCGGCCTGCAGAACGGCCTGGTAGGAGGTGGCGGCGCCGTCGCGGTACCCGTGGTTGGTGACCCGGGTGTCCAGGCGCAGCTGCACCGAGGTGAGCGAACGCAGGTAGGCGGGGACGCCGGCCGGGTCGATCCCGGCCACCGAGGCGAACGCCCTGTTCTTGTCGGGCGCCTGCTGGAGGGCCTTGATCTGCTGCTCCACGTCGCAGCTGGCGACGTTGCGGGTGCCGCCGTACAGTCCGGGCTCGCCGCCACGGACGGCGGGCACGGTCTTCCCGGCCGGGGCGGATCCCGACGGGGCGACCGTGGCGGGCGGGACGGACGTCTTCGTCGTGGAGGTCGTGGTCACCGGGTCCGGGCCGACGTCGCCGGCCGGCTGCATGAACACCTCACCGGCCTGGTCGGACTTGCCGCCGCCGCCGGGCAGGGTCAGCACGAGGGCGAGAGCGGTGACGGCCACGACGGCCAGGGCGATCAGCGCGATCCGGGGCGCGGACCTCCACCACGGCCGGCGCGGCGGGCCGCCACCCGCTCCGAAGTCGCCGCCGGGCGGCTGGGAGGGCGGCCCCTGGGGCGGCTGCGACGAACCCGAGGACAGCGGACCGGAGGGCGGCCCGGTCGGCCGCCCGGACGGTTCGGTGGGCGGTTCCGAGGGGCGGCCGGACGACGGCGGTTCGACGCTCACGAGCACTCCCGACGTGGGGTCTCCCGCGCACGCGGTCCGACCGGGCCGAGGCGATCGGCGGTGACGGCAGGACCGCGCGCCTGCGGGACGTGCGACCGGCGCAACCGGAATCGCCCGGTCTGCGCCGCTGTTTCCACCATGACCATTGTGTGCTCCGGTCGGGCGTCACCCGCAAGCCGGGCCCGGACGGTCCCTCCCGGCGGGCGTACTCCCCCGGTGCTGCTTAGCGTGGCAGGGTGAGTGCGCACACCCCCCACGACCAGGCACGATTCCCGGCGCACGGCTGGGGGCGCGCGGTCGTCACAGCGTTGGCCGGGCTGATCGCCATGGGCGTGACGGCCGCACTGGGACTGTGGGCGGCCGGCGCCGCGGACCTGCCCGAGGGCGCCTTCCCCCGGGTGGTCGCGGCCACCGTCGTCACGGCCGTCGGCGGCACGGTCGAGCTCGTCGGCGACGCGGGCGGCCTCGCCGAGACCGAGGCCGGCCTGACGGTGATCCCGCTCTCCGTGACCCTCGTCGGAGCGCTCGTCGTCGGCGCCGGATTCCTGTGGCCGCTGCGGCACCGGGCGGTGGCCGGCGCCGGCGAGCTGGCCGGCTGGGCGGCCCGGATCGCCGTCGTGTGGGTGCTCGGGCTGCTCGGCCTGTCGTTCGCCGCCCGCCAGACCTTCAAGGTCTCCCTCGGCGACGGCACGCTGAGCGACCTGGGCGACCTGTTCGACGTCGGTCCCGAGGTCGGCTTCACGACGGACGTGGCGCCGACGGTCGCGGTCGGACTGCTGTGGCTGGCCGGTGTGCTGGTGCTGGCCCTGCTGGTCGCGCGCGGAGCGCCGCTGCCGGCCCGGCTGCTGCGTTTCCAGGAGCCGGTGCGGCCGGCCGCGCACGCGATGGTCGTGCTGCTGCTGGCCTGCGTCGCCCTGGGATTCGTCGTCGCGCTCGTCGTCGCGGCGACGCGTGGGCACGCCGCCCAGACCCTCGCGGTCATCCTGCTCGGCCTGCCCAACCTGGTGTGGCTGATGTTCACCGTCGGACTGGGCGCCACCTGGGACGGCCGGGTGGAGGGCCCCTTCGGGCTGCCGATGCCGCATGTGCTGGACCAGGTGCTGCGCGGCAAGGAGACCGCGCGGCTCGACCTCGGCGCCCTCGCCGCGTACGACGGCCGGGTCTGGTGGCTCGTCGTGGTGGACGCGGTCCTGCTGCTGGGGGCCGGGTTCCTGCTGGCGGCGCACTCACCGCCGGACATGCCGGCCTGGCGGCACGCCCTGCACATGGCCGTCGCGCTGGTGCTCACGGTGCTGATGATCTGCCTGGTCGGCCGGGTCGCCGCGCACTACGGCCTGTCCGTGCTCGGGCTCGGCGACCTCGGCGGCAACCTGTCCGGCGAGCTGTTCCTGCGGCCCCGCCTGTGGTCGGCGCTGGGCCTGGCCGCGTTGTGGGGCCTGGTCACCGGGTTCCTGGGCGCCCTCCTGGCGGGCCTGGTCCGCCGCCGGAGAACGCCGCCCCCGCCGCGCTGACACCGCTGCTGCGGGCTCCTGCGGCCCCCAGGGCCGACGCGGACCCCAGGTCGGACGAAACGAAACTCAGGGCCGACACGGTTCTCAGGCCGACGCGCCTCAGGGCCGGCCGCCGAACACCGGCCGTGCCCAGAGCGGAGGCTCCGGGGCCGGCGGCAGGGTGTCGACCCGCTCCGTCGGCGGGTGAGCCGCCCGGTGCGCGCCGCCCGCCGTCGACCTCAGCTCGGCGACGAACGCGCCGCAGGTGTCCTGACGGTCGTCCGGGCTCTTCGCGAGAGCCCGGACGAACACCCCGTCGACGTGCGGTGGCAGGTCGGGCCGGGTCTGCGTCAGGGCCGGCGGTTCGGCGTTCTGGTGGGCCCACAGCAGCGCCATGTCGTCGTCGCGGAGGAACGGCGGGCGGCCCGCGAGGCACTCGTAGACGACGCAGGCGAAACCGTAGACGTCACAGCGGCCGTCGACGGGGCGGCCCGAGATCTGCTCGGGCGAGACGTAGTCGAGCGTGCCGACGAACTGGCCGACCGTGGTGAACCCGGTCAGCGACAGCGACTTCTTCGTCAGCCCGAAGTCGGTGAGGTAGGCGTGCTCGGGGTGGTCGGTGTCGGTGCCCCTGGCCACCAGGATGTTGCCGGGCTTGACGTCCCGGTGCACGAGCCCGTGCTCGTGGGCGGCGTCCAGCGCCGAGGCGATCTGCGCGGCGATGCGGACGGCCTTCGCGAGCGGCAGCGGACCCTGCCGGTCGAGCAGATGGCGCAGGTCGCTGCCCTCGACGTAGCGCATCGCGATGTACAGCACGCCGTCGGTCTCGTCCGCCTCGAAGACGGGCACGATGTGCGGGTGGTCGA
The DNA here is from genome assembly GCF_030816715.1 of Streptomyces achromogenes. NCBI lineage: Bacteria > Bacillati > Actinomycetota > Actinomycetes > Kitasatosporales > Streptomycetaceae > Streptomyces > Streptomyces achromogenes. The sequence goes on from NZ_JAUSYH010000001.1 coordinate 734,050, forward strand.
TCGCCGCGGCAGCCCGCGACTCATGCGTGAACCGCTTGCGGAAGACGTCGTTGCGGGCCAGCTCCGGGGCGAGCAGCTTGAGCGCGACCGTCCGGTCCAGGCGCAGGTCGTGGGCGCGGTAGACGACGGCCATGCCGCCGCGGCCGATCTCCCGCTCGATGCGGTAGCCGGCCAGCTGCCGGCCGACCAGTTCGGAGGGGCGGCCGGAGAACGGGCTGGTCGTGTGCGGCATCAGGGTCTCCCGTCCCGGTTCACGATCCGGGTGACGGTGTGGTCGAGGTCCTTCCGCGGGCCCTGGTCCTGGTTCCCGGCCCGGTCCTGGTCCCGGTCCTGGTCCCGGCTGTGATCCCGGTCGGGGCCACGGCTCCGCGCCGGGTCCGGCGGCGGGTCGGCCGCCACGTGCGGCGCACGGTCCGTCGCGTACGTGCTGAGGCGCGCCCCGTCGCCGTACACCCAGCGGCTGCCGACGGGGTCGTACATCCAGACGTCCTCGCCGTCGACGACCACGCCGATCCGCAGCCCCTGGGTGCGGCGGCGGAAGGACTCGCCGTCGAGGTCGCCGTCCGCCAGTTCCTCCATCGCCGCCCGATAGCGGGCCAGGGCCTGTTCGGCGCGGTCGAGGAGGGGACGGGGGTCGGCCGCGGTCGTGTGCGGACCGTCGGAGCGGGGCGGGTCCTTGGGGACGGCGACCAGACAGCGGCCGTCCACCCAGGCCGACCAGCCGTTGGAGCACAGCACGCGTCCCCAGTCGCCGCGCCGCTCCAGGAGCCGGACCGGCAGCAGCGGGTCGAGCGGCAGGGTGGGGCGGGCCGGATCGGGCTCCTCCCAGGCGGGCATGCCGTGCTGGGGGACGACGTGGGTGGGGCTGAATCCGGGAGTCGTCATGCGCCGCCCTACTTCCGCATCACCGCGGGCTCGTGCCGGCGCAGCAGCCGGGAGACGAGGAATCCGAAGGCCGCCGAAAGCACGAGCAGCATGCCCACGTCGAGCAGCCACACACCGGCCGAGTGCTCGAACAGCGGGTCGCCGGTGAGGTCGCCGGGCACGATCCGGGAGAGCCCGATGGTGCCGGCCATCGCGCCGAGCGCCCACCGCGAGGGCACCAGCCACGACAGCTGGTCCAGGCCGGGCACACCGCTCAGTTGCAGCAGCGCCCCGCAGAAGACCACCTGGACGATGGCGAGCAGCACCAGCAGCGGCATCGTCACCTCCTCCTTGCGCACCAGCGCGGACACCAGGAGCCCGAGCATCATCGCGGTGAAGGACAGCAGCGCCACGGCGACGGTGATCTCGATAAGGGGCGGCATCAGCACGCCCTTGCCGCCGGGCGCGTGCAGGTCGACGCCGAGCAGGGCGACGAGCGTGAGGACCACCGCCTGCACGACGGTCACCGTGCCCAGCACCACCACCTTGGACATCAGGTACGCCGATCTGGACAGGCCCACGGCGCGTTCGCGCTGGTAGATCACGCGTTCCTTGACGAGTTCGCGCACCGCGTTGGCGGCTCCGGTCAGGACTCCGCCCACGCACAGGATGAGCAGCGCGTTCATCGCGGTGTCCCGGGTGAGCTCGCCGCCCGCGAGGGCCCGGGCCATGACGCCCATGACGAACGGCAGGGCGATCATGATCGCGAGGAAGGTGCGGTCGGCGGCGAGTGCGGCGGTGTAGCGGCGCACCAGGGTGCCGACCTGGGCGCTCCGGCTGCGGGGCCGCGGCGGCGGCAGCATGATCACCGGTCCGGAGCGGGGCAGCCGGGGCTGTTCGCTGTCGTCGAGGACGTAGCGCCGGCGCGACGGCGAGTCGCGGTACTCCCCCGCCCAGTCCCGGTCCTGGTCGCGTTCGAAGGCCTCGAAGGCCTCGGGCCACTGCTCGAAGCCGAAGAAGGCGAGCGCGTCCTCGGGCGGCCCGTAGTAGGCGACCTTGCCGCCGGGCGCGAGCACCAGCAGCCGGTCGCAGACGTCGAGGCTGAGGACGCTGTGCGTGACGACGATGACGGTGCGGCCGTCGTCGGCGAGGCCGCGCAGCATGTGCATCACCGAGCGGTCCATGCCGGGGTCGAGGCCGGACGTCGGCTCGTCGAGGAAGAGCAGCGAGGGCTTGGTGAGCAGTTCCAGTGCGACGCTGACGCGTTTGCGCTGCCCGCCGGAGAGGCTGTGCACGGGCTGGTCGGCGCGTTCCTGGAGGCCGAGTTCCCGGATCACCTCCTCGACCCGGTCGCGGCGCTCCGCCTTGGCGGTGTCCTGCGGGAAGCGCAGTTCGGCGGCGTAGGCGAGGGCGCTGCGCACGGTCAACTGGGCGTGCAGGATGTCGTCCTGCGGGACGAGGCCGATGCGCTGGCGCAGCTCGGCGTAGTCGCGGTAGAGGTCGCGGCCGTCGTAGACCACGGTGCCGTGGTCGGCGGGGCGCTGGCCGGTGAGGGCGCCGAGCAGTGTGGACTTGCCCGCGCCGCTGGGTCCGACGACGGCGAGCAGGCATTTCTCCCCCACCGGGAACGACACGTGGTCGAGGAGCACCTTGCGGCCGTGGTCGACGGTGACCGTCAGGTCCTGCACGTCGAGGGAGATCTCGCCGGTGTCGACGTACTCCTGGAGCTGGTCGCCGACCAGGCAGAACGCCGAGTGGCCGATGCCGACGATGTCGCCGGGGCCGGCCGGGGCACGCTCGACGGGCAGCCCGTTGAGGTAGGTGCCGTTGTGGCTGCCGAGGTCGACGATCTCGTGGCCGCCGTCGGGCAGCGCGCGCAGTTCGGCGTGCCGGCGCGAGACGACGAGGTCGTCGACGACGAGGTCGTTGTCGGCGGCGCGGCCGATGCGCACGGTGCGCGGGAGCAGCGGCCGGACGTTGGTGGGCTGCCGGAAGGTGCCTGTCAGAGCGGGCATGGAGACGGCCGACGGCCGCTCGGGCGGCACCGGCGCCAGGCCGGACAGGACGACGCGGGGGCCGTCGGACGGGCTGCCGAAGCGGATCACGCTGCCGGGGCCCACACCCCACTCGTGGATCTGGCGGCCGTCGGCGTAGGTGCCGTTGGTGCTGTGGTCGTCCTCGAGGGTCCAGTGGTCGCCGTCGGGGCGCAGCACCGCGTGGTGCCAGGAGACGCGGCTGTCGTCGATGACGATGTCGCTCTCCGGGTCCCGCCCGAGGCGGTAGTCGTGGCCCGGGACCAGCAGAGTGGAGCCCGCCTCGGTCTCCAGCACGAGTTCGGGCGCAGTCGAGGAGACCGGCCGCTCCGTCATGCCTGAATTCTATCGATTCGCACCCTTGTGTGCCCGGCGGGAGGTGGACGACGGGTGTGCGCGGTGCGAGTGGTGCGCGCGGACGGCGGGCCTGCGCGGCGCCCCGTCAGCCGACCGGGACGACGAGAGCCGGGACGGTGCGCTGCATGCGCAGGGCGTCGACGGACTCCGCGAGGAGCTCGTACTCGGTGGTGTCGTCGCTGACCGCGATCCGTACCAGCCTGCCGCCCGCCAACTCGTCGGCCACCAACTCCTGCCGGCCCGCGTCGGCGCACCAGGCCCGCAGCAGCCCGGGCACGTCCTGCACGGTGTCGGCGACGGGGACGAGCGCCCCCGGCGGAAAATATTCGCTCTCGGGCAGCGGATCCAGTCGTTCGGCCATCCAGGACGCCCGGTCCCGCAGCCACCACAGGGCGAGCGCCAGCGTCGGCGCGCGGTAGGTGCCGAGCGGCACGCCGATGCGCCGGCCGTCGCAGACGCCGTACGCGGTGACATGACACAGGAATTCGTCGTGCACGTCTCTCTCCCCCGGTGCTCGCTTGCCGGTCGCGCCTCGCTTTCCGTGCGGCTCCTGTGGGGAAACTGCCCCCGAGGTTCGAGTATGTTCACTGCTGAAACAGTGTCACCATGTCTTTTTAGCCAGTCTCCTGGCATATTCCCGGCGGTTCATGGCCGAAATGCGGCGAGCTTTGCCGGACCCCGTCATTACCCGGCGGGTAATCGACCCGGGGCGGCGGGCGCGGCAAGGTGGTCACACCGGATCGACGAAGGCCGTAATCCGGGACCTGACCAGTGTCGACGACCTTTCTTGGGGGCTGATTTCCCATGTCCGCGAACACCGAACGCTACGAGAACGCCGTCGCCCGCTACTTCGAGGCCTGGAACGCACGGGAGCCCGAGGCGCTGGCGAAGGCCGTCGCCGCCGCGTGGGCCGTGCGGGGCACGTACACCGACCCCCTCGCCGACGTCCGCGGCCACGAGGAGATCGCGGCCGTGGTCGCGGCGGCGCACGCCCGGTTCCCGGGCTTCCTCTTCCGGCTCTCCGGCGCGGTCGACGGCCACCACGACACGGCCCGGTTCTCCTGGGAGCTGGTGAGCGAGGCCGGGGGCGCCGCCCCGGTGGCCGGATCCGACGTCATCACGCTGGACGCGCAGGATCGGATCACGTCCGTCCTGGGGTTCCTGGACCGCGTGCCGGCCGGAGCCTGAGTCCTGAGGCGAGGGATATCCCGCTCGCAGCGGCCAGACGGTGAGAGATCGCCATACGACCGCTGCGGGCGGAGGACGTCATGAGCGCGACGACGACATGGAGGTAAACGGAAGGCGCGATGCCGGAAACGGACTCCCGATTCCATGAACGGAATCACGCGATGCCGGAAACGGAACACCCGACACCGTGAAGGGAACGCGGTGCCGCAAACGGAACGCTCAACGCCGAATTAGCTCAGCCGTTGATCACCGCGTCGATCCGGGTCAGCTCCTGGGCCTCGAAGTCCAGGCGGGAAAGCGCGCCGACGCTGTCCTCGATCTGGCGGGCGCTGCTCGCGCCCACGAGCGCGGAGGTCACCCGGCCGCCGCGCAGCACCCAGGCGAGCGCGAGCTGGGCGAGGGACTGGCCGCGGGACTTGGCGATGTCGTCGAGGGCGCGCAGCTTGCCGACGAGTTCCTCGGTGACGGCCTCTGACTTCAAAAACGGGCTGTCGCTCGCCGCCCGCGAGTCCTCCGGGATGCCGTTCAGATAGCGGCCGCTCAGCAGTCCCTGCTCCAGCGGCGAGAACACGATCGACCCGACCTGGAGCTCGTCCAGGGCGTCCAGCAGGCCCTCGCTCTCCGGGCGGCGGTCGAGCATCGAGTAGCGCGGCTGGTGGATGAGGAGCGGGGTGCCCAGTTCACCGAGGATCCGGGCCGCCTCCCGGGTCTGCTCCGCCGAGTAGTTGGAGACGCCGACGTACAGCGCCTTGCCCTGCTGGACCGCCGAGTGCAGGGCGCCCATCGTCTCCTCCAGCGGAGTCTCCGGGTCCGGACGGTGCGAGTAGAAGACGTCCACGTAGTCCAGACCCATCCGCTTCAGGCTCTGGTCCAGCGACGACAGCACGTACTTGCGCGAGCCCCACTCGCCGTACGGGCCGGGCCACATCAGGTAGCCCGCCTTGGTGGAGATCACCAGCTCGTCGCGGTACGGCGCGAAGTCGGTCCGGAGGAACTCACCGAGGGCGGACTCGGCCGCGCCGGGCGGCGGACCGTAGTTGTTGGCCAGGTCGAAGTGGGTGATGCCGAGGTCGAAGGCGCGGCGCAGGATGGCCCGCTGCGTCTCGACGGGGCGGTCCGGGCCGAAGTTGTGCCACAGACCGAGCGACAGCGCGGGAAGCTTCAGGCCGCTGCGTCCGGTGCGCCGGTAGGGCATGTCCGCGTAACGGTCGGGGTGTGCGGTGTACAACGCGACTCCATGAGGGGTTGGCACGACGATCGGGTCCGGGAAGCCCCGGCCTGGGGAGGCTCGGGTCCGGGGATGCAGGTCCCGGGAAAGGCGGGTCCGGAAAGATCCGTTTCAGGGACCGTCACCCACTCTGACCCCGCCTGCGGGCAGTGGTCCAACAGAAGAATCCGATGAGATTCAGCGGATACGCTTCTCAATCATGGAACTGCGCCACCTCCAGCACTTCGTAGCCGTCGCCGAGGACCAGCATTTCACCCGGGCCGCCGAACGCCTGATGGTCTCCCAGTCCGGCCTGTCGGCGTCGATCCGGTCCCTGGAGCGGGAGCTGCGCGCCCCCCTCTTCGTCCGGACCACCCGGCGGGTGACGCTGACCGAGGCGGGCCGGGCGCTGCTCGGGGAGGCGGAGCGCGTCCTGGCGCAGGTGCGGGCGGCCCACGAGGCGGTCGCCGCCGTGCAGGGCGTGGTCCGCGGCACCCTCTCGGTGGGCACCGAGCAGTGCATCGCCGGGGTGCACGTGGCAGGGCTGCTGGCGGCATTCCGGCGGCGCCACCCCGACGTGGAGATCCGGCTGCGGCAGACCGGCTCGGGCGCGCTCGGCGAGGAGGTGGCGGCCGGCCGGCTCGACCTGGCCTTCGCCTACCGCACCCAGACCGACACCGACCAGCTGCGCTGCGTCCCGCTGGCGGCCGAACCGATGTACGTCCTGTGCCACCCCGACCACCGCCTCGCCGGAGCGTCGGCGGCCCTGACGCCACACGACCTGGCCGGCGAGGTGTTCGTGGACTTCCACCCGGACTGGGGGCCGCGCAGCGCCACCGACGCCGCGTTCGCCGACGCGGGGGTGCACCGCACGGTGGCCCTGGAGGTCAACGACGTGCACAGCCTGCTGGACCTGGTGGACGAGAACCTCGGCGTCGCCGTGGTGCCGCGCCATTTCCGGCGCAAGCGCAAGGCCCTCACCGCCCTCGCCCTCGAGGGCACGGGCGAGGCTGCCTACGAGACGGTGGCCCTGCTGCCGCCGGCCCGGGCGACCAGCCCGGCGGCCCGGGCACTCATGGGGCTGCTGGAAACAGGGGGCGCGTGAGCGCCCGCTGGGCGATGGTGGACCTATGCATGCGAAGGACATCCTCATCGACGGGTACAACCGCGTCCAGGAAGAGGTCCGCGCCGCTGTCGACGGCCTGGACCCCGACGCCCTCAACAGCCGGCCCGCCGCCGCGGCCAACTCGGTCGCCTGGCTCGTCTGGCACCTCACCCGGGTTCAGGACGACCACATGGCCGACGCCTTCGGGCTCGACCAGGTGTGGCTGACCCAGGACTGGGAGAAACGGTTCGGCCTCGACCTGCCGCGCGAGGACACCGGATACGGGCACAGCGCCGAGCAGGTCGCGAAGGTGCGGGTCCATGACAGCGGTCTGCTGACCGGCTACCACGACGCCGTGCACGCGCAGAGCGTCGAGGCACTGCGGACGCTGACCGCCGCCGACCTGGAGCGCGTGGTGGACGAGCGCTGGGATCCGCCGGTCACCCTGGGCGTACGGCTGGTCAGCGTCCTGTCCGACGACCTGCAGCACGTCGGACAGGCCGCCTACCTGCGCGGGCTGCTTCAGAGCGCGGCGGCGTAACCCGGCAGGACGACGTCCTCGATGAGGGCCGTGCGCTCGTCGAAGGGGACGAAGGCGCTCTTGAGGGCGTTCACCGTCACCGTGCGCAGGTCCTCGACGCCCCAGCCGGCGTGCTCGACGAGCAGCGACATCTCGCGGGTCATCGTGGTGCCGGAGACCAGACGGTTGTCCGTGTTGAGCGTGACGCGGAAGCCGAGGTCCTTCAGCGCGGTGATCGGGTGCTCGGCGATCGAGGTCGCGGCACCGGTCTGGAGGTTGGACGTCGGGCACATCTCCAGCGCGATCCGCCGGTCGCGCACCCAGCCGGCGAGACGGCCGAGCTTGCCGTCCACGATGTCGTCGGTGATGCGCACGCCGTGCCCGATGCGCTGGGCGCCGCACACCTGGAGCGCCTGGTGGATGCTGGGCAGGCCGTGGGCCTCGCCGGCGTGGATGGTGAAGGGCACGTTCTCGCGGCGCAGGTGCGCGAAGGCGTCGAGGTGGTCGGCGGGCGGGAAGCCGTCCTCGGCGCCGGCGATGTCGAAGCCGACGACGCCCGCGTCCCGGAAGGCGACCGCGAGGTCGGCGGTCTCCCGGGTGCGGTCGAACATGCGCATACCGCAGAGGAGGGTGCCGACCCGGACGGGCGTACCCGCGGCGGCGGCCTTGGCCATGCCCGCGGCGAGGCCCTCCTGAACCGTCTCGACGACCTCGGGGAGCGTCAGCCCGCCGTTCAGCATCAGCTCGGGGGCGTACCGGACCTCGCCGTAGACGACGCCGTCCGCCGCCAGGTCGAGGACGTACTCCTCGGCGGTGCGCAGCAGGCCCTCGCGGGTCTGCATGACGGCGAGGGTGTGCTCGAAGGTGGCTATGTACCGCACCAGGTCGCCCGAGTTGGCGGCCTCGAAGTACCAGGCGGCGAGCTCGTCGGCGTCGGTGGTGGGCAGGGTGTGGCCGACCTCCGCCGCGAGCTCGACGACGGTGGCGGGGCGCAGTCCGCCGTCCAGGTGGTCGTGCAGGACGGCCTTGGGGAGCCGGCGGAGGATGTCGATGTCGATGCGGGGCGCGGTCATGTGCGTGGTGTCTTTCTCGGGTCAGTCAGTGGCGGCGGGCTGGAGCAGGTCCCAGCGGTTTCCGTACAGGTCCTGGAATACGGCGACGGATCCGTAGGGTTCGTGACGGGGCTCCTCCAGGAAGGTCACCCCCGCGGCGGCCATCCGGGCGTGGTCCCCGGCGAAGTCGCCGGTGTGCAGGAAGAACCCGACCCGGCCGCCGGTCTGGTCCCCGACCCGGGCGCGCTGCTCCTCGCCCTTGGCCCGGGCGAGCAGCAACCCCGTACCGTCCTGACCCGCCCCGGGCCGGACGACGACCCAGCGCGCGCCGTCCGGCCGCGGCTCGTCCTCGACGAGCCGGAATCCGAGCGCCTCGGTGTAGAAGCGGATCGCCTCGTCGTAGTCGTCGACGACGAGGGTGACCAGGGCGATACGGCTCATCGGGGCCTTTCGGGGAGCGGCGGGGCACGGACGGCCAACGCCGGAGGGAGGCTTTCTGGAGGTGCGATCGACGGGTGAGGTTATACGTAAAACTCCCGTCACGCCAGTCACCGCCGTGCGCCCCGGGGCGCTTCCTGCGAGGACGGCGTCCTGCGCGCCGCCGCCTGCCTCCTCGCGCCTCCCGCGGCCGGGGCGGCGGCGCGCGGCAGGTGGCCGGAGGCGGCGGACCGGCGGACGTAGGTCGTACGTCCGAGGGCGGGGGTGGAGGCGGGGGCTGGGGCGGGGGCGGGGGCGGGGGCGGGGGCGGGGGCGGGGGCGGCCAGGGGCCGATGCCGGCCGAACGGGCGTCGGTAACGTCGCCGCCATGAACATCACGGGTGCGGCCGACGGCCGTGGGGGCGTGGTGCGAGGTGCACGAGTTGCCCCGGCGGCACCTGACGCCCGACGGGGTGTGCTCGTTCAGCGGAGCCGCGGACCGGGTGCGGGGCGCCCGCGGCGGACTCGCCGGAGCCGTGACGCACCGGAGCCGGGGGCCCGCCGGCGCGCGGGTGATCCCCCGGCGTGCGGGGAGCCGTCCGGGGAGGTGGGGGCGGCGAGGGGGTGAGGCCGGGACGGGGCCGGCCGGGAGTCAGCCGGTGGGCGTGGGGCCTGGCCTGTGGTGGGCCGTGTTCAGGCGGTCGAGTTCCTCGGGGGTGAGGCGCAGCGCCCCTGCGGCCACGTTCTCGGCGAGGTGGTCGGGGTTCCCGGTGCCCGGGATGGCGAGGACGTGCGGGCCGCGGCTGAGCGTCCAGGCGAGCCGGACCTGGGCGGGCGTAGCGCCGTGCGCCCGGGCGACGGCGAGCACCTCGTCGTCGGGGGCGGCGGTCCCGCCACCGGGGCCCGCGTCCCCGGCGATGGCGAAGAACGGGACGAAGGCGATGCCCTGTTCGCCGCAGAGCCGCATGACCTCCTCGTTCCGGGGATCGTGGTCACCCAGTCCGAACCGGTTCTGCACACTCACCACCGGGGCGACGGCCTGCGCCTCGGCAAGGTGCCGGGGCAGGACGGCGGACAGGCCGAGGTGACGGATCAGGCCGGCCTCGCGCAACTCGGCCAGGGCGCCGAAGTGATCGGCGATCGACTCCTGCCCCATCCGGCGCAGGTAGACGAGGTCGAGGTGGTCGCGGCCGAGCTGGCGCAGGTTCTCCTCGACGTGGGCGCGCAGGTCCTCGGGGCGGGCCGACGTGCCCCACTCGCCCCGGTAGTCGCGGAAGGGGCCGACCTTGGTGGCGATGAGCAGACCCTCCGGGTAGGGGGAGAGGGCGCTGTTGATCAGCTCGTTGGCGGAGCGCAGTGCGGAGAAGTAGAAGGCCGCGGTGTCGATGTGGTCGACACCGAGGTCCATCGCCCTGCGCAGCACGGCGATAGAGCGTCCGCGGTCGCTCGGCGTGCCGAGGTGGAAGGCGGCACTGCCGGTCAGCCGCATCGCACCGAATCCGACGCGACGGACCGCGAGGCCGCCGATCTTCCCACTGCCCGCGGCTTCCGCGGTGATCGCTCCCATGGTCATCCGTGCAGTCTCGCACGCCCGGCGGACACCGGAGCGGGGCCGGCCTGGACGCCGTCCGCACGACGGGGCGCGGCACCCGGCGCCGCCATGTGGCGGTGCGTCCAGGCCTGTTCGGCTCCGCTTCCGGCCGGTGCGGGGGCCGGCTGGTGCGGGGCCGGTCGGCGGCCGGCGTGGGGCCTGCCGGTTCGGGGGCGGCCGCTCAGTGGAGGGGCTTCTCCAGCACGGCCTTGCGGTGGCTGAACGTCTCGATGGAGTAGCGCCCGTGGTAGTTGCCCATGCCGCTCGCGCCCACCCCGCCGAACGGCAGGTCGGAGACGGTGAGATGGGCCAGCGGCAGACCGTGTCCGAGGCCGCCGGAGGAGGTCTCGGCGGCGATCCGCCCGCGGGTGTCGTCGGAGTCGGTGAAGACGTACAGGGCGAGAGGCTTGTCGCGGTCGTTGATGAAGCCGATCGCCTCGTCCAGGCCGTCGACGGTGACGATCGGCAGGATCGGGCCGAAGATCTCCTCCTGCATGACGGGCGACGTCGGGTCGACGTCGGCGAGCACGGTCGGCGCGAGGTACTTGTCCGCACGGTCCATGCCGCCGCCGACCACGACGCGGCCGGAGTCCAGCAGGCCGGCGAGCCGGTCGAAGTGACGTTCGTTGACGATGCGGCCGTACTCGGCGGAGGTCTGCGGGTCGGCGCCGTAGACGGTCTCCACCGCCCGCGCCAGCAGGGGCTCGAGGGCGGCGGCCGTCGCCGGGTCGGTGAGGACGTAGTCGGGGGCGACGCAGGTCTGGCCGGCGTTGAGGAACTTGCCGCGGGCCAGGCGATCGGCGACGACGGCGAGATCGGCGTCGTGGTCGACGAACGCCGGTGACTTGCCGCCGAGTTCGAGGGTGACCGGGGTGAGGTGCTCGGCGGCCGCGCGCAGCACGACGCGGCCGACTACGCCGTTGCCGGTGTAGAAGATGTGGTCGAACCGCTCGGCCAGCAGGGCGGTGGTCTCCGGGACGCCGCCCTCGACGACGGCGACCGCCTCGGTGTCGAGGTGCGCCGGCAGCAGGCGGGCGAGGGCTGCGGAAGTGGCGGGGGCGAGCTCGCTGGGCTTGACGACCACCGCGTTGCCGGCGGCGAGGGCGCCGACCAGCGGGGCGAGCAGAAGCTGGGCGGGGTAGTTCCAGGGGGCGATGACGAGGACGACGCCGAGCGGGTCGTACTGCGTCCAGGCGCGCGCGTCGGCGCCCAGATGGGCGGGGACCGGGGCCGGCTCGGGACGCAGCCACCCGTCGAGGTGCTCGAGCGTGTGGTCGATCTCCCGGACCGTGAAGTCGATCTCGGTGCGGTAGGCCTCGGTGGAGCTCTTGCCCAGGTCTGCGTGGAGGGCTGCGGCCAGCTCCGCTCCCTGGTCCGTGAGCAGCCGGCGCAGGCGGCGCAACTGGTCCGTGCGCCACGCGACGGGCTTGGTGCGGCCGGTGCGGAAGGCGGCGCGCAGCCGGGCCACGACGTCGGCGGGCTGCTCGGGAGTGGCGGCGGTGGTCATCGTGCCTCACTGGGGTGCGCGGGCCCTGCGGCCCTGGGTCGTCGGACGAGCGGTCAGCTCGATGTATATGCCAACCATTCCGGAACCAAAATACATTCCCGCGGACGACGACCTCGCGCACGGCGTTCCCGGCGGGCCCCGGATCGACCCGCCCCCGGCCTCGCCGACCCACCCCCTCGACCCGCCCCCGGTCTCGCCGACCCACCCCCCTCGACCCGCCCTGCCGATTCTGCCGGCCCCGCCCGCCCCGCCGACTCCGCCCGCCCTGTCCACCGCGAGCCGATCCACCCCGCCGTGCCGACCCGCCCCACCGGCGCCGCGGCCGACCCGCCCCGCCGACCTGCCCGACGCGGCGCCCCTGCCGATCCTCCCCGCCGGTCCGTCCCGCGCGGGCCCTGCCGCGCCACCCGTCGGCCTCTGCCGAACCGGGCTGCCGGGTCGACCTGCCGCGCCGCCTCAGCGGGCGAGCTCACGCAGCCGCCGCTCGAGGAAGGCGCGCTCCGCCGGGCTCTCGCTGAGCGCGAGGGCGCCCCGGTAGGCCTGCTCGGCCTCGGCCGTGCGGTCCAGCCGGCGCAGGAGGTCGGCGCGGACGGCGTGCCAGACGCGGTAGCCGTGGAGGTCCAGCGCGTCCACGAGGTCGAGCGCCGGACGCGGGCCCTGGGTCTCGGCCACGGCGACCGCCCGGTTCAGAGCCACGACCGGGCTCGGGGCGAGGGCCGTCAGCTGGTCGTACAGGCGCAGGATCTGCCCCCAGTCGGTGGCGGCGGCGGCCGGCGCGTCGCTGTGGACCGCCTGGACGGCGGCCTGGATCTGGTACGGCCCTGGCCGGTCGCGGCGCAGGCAGCGGCGGACCAGCGCCTGGCCCTCGGCGATCAGTGCCCGGTCCCACCGGTCGCGGTTCTGCTCGGGCACCGGCACCAGCGTGCCGTCGGCGTCCACACGTGCGTCCCGGCGGGACTCGACCAGCAGCATCAGCGCCAGCAGGCCGACGGCCTCCGGCTCGTCCGGCATCAGCTCCACGAGGATCCTGCCGAACCGCACCGCCTCCGCGCACAGGCCCGCCTCGCCCTCGTATCCCTGGTTGAAGACCAGGTAGACGACGGCGAGGACGCCTCTCAGCCGGTCGGGCAGATCCGCGTCGCGCGGTACGCGGTACGGGATGCGCGCGTCCCGGATCTTGGCCTTGGCGCGGACGAGCCTCTGGGCCATGGTCGGTTCGGGGACGAGGAAGGCACGGGCGATCTGGGCGGTGGTGAGCCCGCCGAGGAGCCGCAGGGTCAGGGCGACCTGTGCCTGTGGGGCCAGCGCGGGATGGCAGCAGGTGAAGATCAGCCGGAGCCGGTCGTCGCGCACGGGGCCCTCCTCCACGGGCGGGTCGGCGGTGTGCAGCAGGGCGGCCTCGGCCTGGCGGGCGTCCCGGGTGGACTCCCGGCGCAGCCGGTCGACGGCCCGGTTGCGGGCGGTGGTGATGATCCAGCCCGCCGGGGCTGGCGGCACGCCGCTCTCCGGCCAGCGGCGCACGGCCGTGGCGAAGGCGTCCTGTACCGCTTCCTCGGCGAGTTCGATGTCGCCCAGGAAGCGGACGAGGACGGCGACGGCCCGGCCGTACTGCGCGCGGAAGACGGCTTCGACGTCCGGGACCTCTGTGACACCTGGGACGTCCGGGATGCCTGGGCCGTCCGGGGTGTCTGAGGTGTCCGGGGCACCCGGGGTGTCCGCCATCGATCAGTGACTGTCCACGAACGGGCGGACCTCGATCGGCAGCGTGGTGGCGAGCGCGGCCTTGCGCCCCCACTCCAGGGCCTCGTCCAGGTCGGCGGCGGTGATCAGGCAGAGGCCGCCGAGGTACTCCTTGCCCTCGGCGTACGGCCCGTCCGTGATGAGCACCTCGCCGTTCTCGGGCCGCAGCACGGTGGCCGTCTCCGGACCGTGCAGACCGCCCGCGAAGACCCAGGCCCCGGCGGCGCGCAGCTCGTCGTTGTAGGCCTGCACGCGGCTCATGATCTCGGCCAGCTCGTCGGCCGCGGGCGGCTCACCGCCGGCCGGCTGGACCACGCTGAGCAGGTAGTGCTTCATGACGTCCTCCTTGGCGTCGTGCCGTTGTCTCACCTCCTACACGAACGACCCTTCCCCGGATCGACACCCGCGCCGCGATCCGGGAAAGAATCTCGCCCATGACCGCACCGCACCCGCTCGTCGCCCGCGCCCGCCGCCTCGCCGACGACCTGCTGGCCCCGCACGCCGAGCAGGTCGACCAGGGTGAAGTGCCGAGGAGCCATCTCACGGAGATCGGCCGCTCGGGCCTGCTCGGCCTGAACGCGCCGGAGGAGCACGGCGGCGCCGCGGCGCCGGCGTCGGTGGTGCGGGAGACGACGGAGATCCTGGCCGGGGCCTGCTGCTCGACCTGGTTCGTGCAGGCCCAGCACCACACGCCGGTGCTGACGCTGGCCGGGAGCGACAGTCCGGAGCGAGAGCGTCTGCTGCCCCTGCTGGCCACCGGCGAGCTGCTGGCCGGGGTGGCGTACGCCCAGCTGCGGGCCTATCCGCGCACACCGGTGCGGGCCACCCGGGAACGGGGCGGCTGGCGCTTCGACGGCACGGTGCCCTGGTACACGGGCTGGGGCCTGAACGACGTCATGCTGCTGGCCGGGGTGACGGAGGCGGGCGAGGCCCTGTTCGCGTTCACCGAGGCGCGCGAACAGCCGGGCCTGCGGGCCTCGGACCCGCTGCGGCTGGCCGCCCTGACGGCCGCCCGCACGGTCTCCCTGGAGCTGGACGGTCTGTGGTTCCCGGCGGAGGCGGTCGCGCTGCGCACCCCGCACGAACGCTGGGCGGCGACCGACCGCCACAAGACGGTCAACGCCAATCCCGCGGTCTTCGGCCTCACGGAGGCGGCCCTGGCGTTGTTGGACGAGGAGACGGCGGCCCCGCTGCGCAGCCGCCTCGACGAGACCCGACGTCAGGCCTACGCTCTCGCCGACGGCGCGGCGCCCGACGAGTGCCTCGGGGAACGTCTGGCCCTGCGGACGCAGGCCTTCGCAGTGCTGCAGACGGCGACCACGGCGTCCGTCGTCGCGGGCGGCGGCCGCTCCATGCTGCTGACGAACCGCGCCCAACGCCTGGCACGCGAGGCCCTCTTCCTCATGGTCCAGGCCCAGACCCGGGAGTCGCGCCGGGCCCAGCTGGCCGCCCTGACGCCCTGACGGGCTGGCGGCCTGACGGGCTGGCGGGCCGGCGGGCCGGCGACCTTACGGGCTGACGCTGACGGCCTGAGGGCCCGTTCCCGGTCGCCGCCCCGACGGCCGGAGGGCTCCTTCGCGAAGGGCGCGGTCCGCCGCTTCGCCCGCCCGGTCAGTCCTCGTCCGACCCCGGGACGACGACGAGGAACGCGTCCGACTTCAGATCCATGACCACGGTCGCGGGCTCGCCCTCGGCCCGTCGGCGGGCCGCGTACTCCTCCGCGGGCCACGATCCGCGCGGTGCTCCCGCGGGGAACCTCTCCAACACCTTCGCGCGCATAGCGGCAGACACCTCCACAGCGAAACGGACACCGCCGACACCGACGACTCGTGCACGGATCGGCTTCCCGCGATCCGGGCGGGCATGTCCACACGCGCGCGAGACGATCTTCCTCGACGGGCTTCCGGGGGCGGCTCAGCCTGCTCGGCCACCAGGCCCGTGCCCCGATGTCCCGGACGAGCGCGGGGACCAGCAGCGACCTGACCACGAGGGTGTCGAGGAGGACGCCTAAGGCCACGATGAAGGCGATCTGGACCAGGAAGGCCAGCGGGACGACCCCGAGCGCGGCGAAGGTCGCGGCGAGCACCACCCCCGCCGATGTGATCACCCCGCCGGTGGTGACGAGCCCGCGCAGCACGCCCTCGCGCACGCCGTGCCGCAGCGACTCCTCGCGGACCCGGGACATGAGGAAGATGTCGTAGTCGACGCAGGGCGCCACCAGGAACACGAAGCCGTACAGCGGTACGGAGGGGTCGGTTCCGCCGAAGCCGAGGAGGTGCCGGAACACCAGGGCCGAGACGCCCGGCGTGGCCGCGAAGTCGAGCGCGACGGTGGCCACGAGCAGCGCGGGCAGCAGCAGCGAGCGCAGCAGCAGCGTGAGGATGAGCAGGATGACGGACGAGCAGCAGGGGGGACGAGCCATCGGGCGCGTCGGGACGTGGCGGGCATCGCTCTCCGGATTCCGGGGACCGCGTCAGAGGCGGCCACAGATGTCTCGATGACGCACAACGTCAATCATCGAGTCAGTTCTCGCGGGTGATGGTGGACGGCACCCGTACTTCCGTCGCGGCCGGGCGTTGCGGATGCGGTGCGGGCGGACGGGCGTCCGCGCAGTCGTCTACGTAGTTCCACCGATGCGCCGGCAGGGTCGCCCGGGTGAGGATGCGAGAAACCCGCGCACTTCCCCGGCCGGAGCGAAAGGACGTCGCACGAGGTGCTCCCCTGGATCATGTTCTCGGTCATCCTCCTCGCCCCGTTCGTCGTGGGCGGAACACTCGCCGCCCGTACCGCCCGCCGGGCGAACAGGGCGGACCGGGCTATGCGCGTCCTCGCTCAACGCCCCGGCTGGAGCCGTCTCTCGAGCGACGGGCAAGGGCCGCCCCGGACCGGCTACGCGGGTCACTTCCCCTGGTTGCTGCGCACCCACCACGGCACCGGCGTGACCGGCCCGCTCGGCGATCTCCGAGTCGGCGTCACCAGACTCTGGGAGCCGGTCGGGCGCAGGGACGTGCGGCACTGGCTCGTCGTGTCCTTCGACCTGCCCCTCGACGGGCTCTTCCTCCGGCTGGAGCGCGACTGGAGCGCGGCGGAACTCAACCTGCGCTGCGAGGGCCTTCCGTACCTGCCGATGGGCGAGGACCAGGCGGGGACGGTCGAGCGGTTCTACTCATCCGATCTGCCCGAGCGTCTGATGAGGTTCGCCGCACCGGCGGTCTCGCTGTACAAAGACGGGGTGTGCTTCGTCTACCCGATGCCCGACGTGGTGGCCATGGGCACCCTGCTGAAGGAACTGGCGGCACTGCTCCCCGACCTCACCGCACTCGCCCGGGCGGCGTCCGGCCCGAAGGAGCCCCAGGACACTCCCTAGCCTTCTCCCCGCAGCGGCGAGCCGTCGTCGCTGCGCGGACGGTCCCGCCCGGCCCGGTCAGCGCGCCTGCGGCGGCGGCCCGGTTGCGGAGAGCTCCTCGTTCAGGGCCGCGAGGAAGCGCACCGCCACCGACAGCTCGTCCGCCGTGAAGCGGGCCCGGGCGGCCTCGGTGGCCTCGGCCGGCGGACGGAAACAGGTGCGGGCCGCCGACCTGGCGTCGGAGGCGTAGTACTGGTGGGCCACCCGGCGGTCGGCGCTCTCCCGGACCCATGTGTCCGGCCCGCTCGAGCCGGTCCACGCACGCGGTGACCGCGCCCGAGGTCAGCCCCAGGAGTTCGCGCAGCCGCTTCGGCGTCATCGGCTCCTCGGAGTCCAGGATCGCCGCGAGCGCCTGGACGTCGGTGGCGTGCAGAGCGTGTTCGCCCGCGAAACCGTGCACCAGCCGGTTGATCCCGCCGTTCATCCGCCGCAACCGGACGGCGAAGGCGTGCAGGTCGGCTGGGTGCGGGAACGCCTCGGACTCCCGTGCCGCCGCCGGGCGTTCCCGGTCGTTCGCTGTGGCCACGCGATCAGCGTAGTCGGCCGCGGTCGGCCGCCGTCTCACTCGATCGTGCGCACAAACCGGCGTCCCCGCATCCATGACGGCACTCCGTGTGGAAGCGATCAACGGGGGACCGTCGACGCGGAGGACCGAGGACTCATGAGCGCACAGGGCGACCGCACGGGACCGCTGAGCCTGGTGACCGGCGCGACCGGATACATCGGCGGGCGGCTGGTGCCGGAGCTGCTCGCGGCCGGACACCGGGTGCGCTGTCTGGCCCGCTCCCCCGACCGGCTGCGCGACCACACGTGGGCGGGCGAGACCCGGACCGTGCGCGGCGACGTCACGGACGCCGCGTCGGTCGCGGCGGCGATGCGGGGCGTGGACGTCGCCTATTACCTGGTCCACGCCCTGGGCACCGGCGACGACTTCGAGGAGACCGACCGCCGGGCGGCGCGGATCTTCGGTGAACAGGCCCGGGCCGCCGGCGTCCGTCGCGTCGTCTACCTCGGCGGTCTCACCCCGCCCGGCGTGCCCGAGCGGGAGCTCTCGCCGCATCTGCGCTCGCGTGCGGAGGTGGGCCGCATCCTGCTGGCCTCGGGGACGCCGACGACGGTGCTGCGGGCGGCGGTCGTCATCGGCTCCGGCTCGGCCTCCTTCGAGATGCTGCGCTATCTGACCGAGCGCCTGCCGGTGATGGTCACCCCGAGCTGGGTGCACACCCGCATCCAGCCCGTCGCGGTGCGCGACGTGCTGCGCGCGCTCGTCGGCAGCGCCGCCATGCCGGACGACGTCAGCCGGGCCTTCGACATCGGCGGCCCGGACGTGCTGACGTACCGCGAGATGATGCTCCGCTACGCCGCGGTCGCCGAGCTGCCGCGCCGCCTCATCCTGTCCGTCCCGATGCTCACCCCCGGCCTGTCCAGCCACTGGGTCGGCCTGGTGACGCCGGTGCCCGCGTCGATCGCCCGGCCGCTCACCGAGTCGCTGCGGCACGAGGTGGTCTGCCACGAGCACGACATCGCCCGGTATGTGCCCGACCCGCCGGGGCATCCAATCGGCTTCGACGAGGCGGTCAGGCTCGCGCTGCGCAAGGTCCGCGACGCGCAGGTCGCCACCCGCTGGTCGTCCGCGTCGGTGCCCGGCGCCCCCAGCGATCCGCTGCCCACCGACCCCGGCTGGGCCGGCGGCAGCCTCTACACCGACGACCGGGAACTCGCCGTCGACGCGCCGCGCGCCGTCCTGTGGCGGGTGATCGAGAGCATCGGCGGCGAGAACGGCTGGTACTCGTTCCCGCTCGCCTGGGCCGTCCGCGGCGGGCTCGACCGGCTGGTCGGCGGGGTGGGGCTGCGCCGCGGCCGCCGGGACGCCACCCGGCTGCGGGTGGGCGACTCGCTGGACTTCTGGCGGGTCGAGGAGATCGAGCCCGGACGGCTGCTGCGGCTGCGGGCGGAGATGCGGCTCCCGGGCCGGGCCTGGCTGGAGCTGTACGCGCGGACGGACCCCGAGGGCCGCACCCGGTTCCGCCAGCGCGCCCTGTTCCATCCGCACGGGCTTCTCGGCCACGCCTACTGGTGGAGCGTGGCGCCCTTCCACACGGTCGTCTTCGGCGGCATGGCCCGCAATATCGCCAAGGCCGCCGAGGCGCAGGCGCGGGCCCCGAGATCCGCGCCCGTGCGCTGACCCTGTGTGCGCGATCCGCCGCGATCCCCCGCGAACTCCCCGCTGGACGGGTGCGTCCTCCGCGCCCCGCCGCCCGGACCGGTTCCTCGTCCGCCCTTCGTCGTCCCGGAGCCCGATCATGAACGTCTCGGTCGTCCTGTTCACCGCCGACCTGCGCCTGCACGACCATCCGCCGCTGCGCGCGGCCCTCGACGGGTCACGGCAGGTGGTCCCGCTGTTCGTGCGCGACCGCGCCGTGGACGCGGCGGGGTTCGCGGCGCCGAACCGGCTGGCCTTCCTCGCGGACAGCCTGCGCGACCTCGACGCCGGGCTGCGGGAGCGGGGCGGCCGGCTCGTGCTGCGCTCCGGCGACCTGGTGGACGAGGTGTGCAGGGCGGCCGGGGAGGCGGACGCCGACGAGGTCCATCTGGCCGCCGACGTGAGCGCGCACGCACGGCGCCGCGAGGAACGGCTGCGGGCCGCGCTGGAGGCACAGGGCATGCGCCTGCACGTGCACGACGCGGTGACGACGGCGGTCGGACCCGGAGCGGTGGTCCCGTCCTCCTCGGACCACTTCGCGGTGTTCACGCCGTACTTCCGGCACTGGTCCCAGCAGCGGCTGCGGACCCCGCTGCGCGCGCCCGGCCCGGTGCGGGTCCCGGACGGCGTCGGCTCGCAGGAGCTTCCCTCCCGAGGGGACCTGTCGGGACTGTCGCCGGCGCTGGCGGAGGGCGGCGAGACGCGGGGACGCCGGCAGTTCGCCTCCTGGCTGCGCTCCGGCATCGCCGCCTACGAGGACCGGCACGACGACCTGGCAGGCGACGCCACCTCACGGCTCTCCCCCCATCTGCACTTCGGCACGCTGTCCCCGGTGGAACTCGTGCACCGTGCGCGCCGGGCGGGCGGCCCGGGCGCCGAGGCCTTCGTACGGCAGCTCGCCTGGCGCGACTTCCACCGCCAGGTGCTGGCGGCCCGGCCCCGCGCGGCGCACGCCGACTACCGCACCAAGCACGACCGCTGGCGCTCGGAGCACACCGCGCGCGAGGACGTCGAGGCGTGGCGGGCGGGCGGCACCGGCTACCCGATCGTCGACGCGGCGATGCGGCAGCTGCGGCACGAGGGCTGGATGCACAACCGCGGCCGGCTGCTGACCGCGAGCTTCCTCGCCAAGACCCTGTACGTGGACTGGCGCATCGGCGCCCGGCACTTCCTGGACCTGCTGGTCGACGGCGACGTGGCCGACAACCAGCTCAACTGGCAGTGGATGGCGGGCACCGGCACCGACTCGCGCCCCAACCGGGTCCTCAACCCGGTCACCCAGGCGAAGCGGTACGACCCCGACGGCGCGTACGTGCGGCGCTGGCTGCCGGAACTGCGGGGCGTGGCCGCCCCCGCGATCCACGAACCGTGGAAGCTCCCCGGCCCGGACCGGGCCTCCCTCGACTACCCGGACCCGATCGTCGAGCTCTCCGCGGGCCTCGACCGCTTCCGGCGAGCCAGGGAAGCCCGCTGACCGGGGGCCGCCGCGACGGTCGCGCTCAGGCGGTGTCGTACACCCCGGCCAGCAGCGTCAGTGCCTCGGCCAGCCCGGCCGGCCGGTGCAGGCCCGGCGCCGGGCGTCCGGCCCAGCCGGAGCCGCCGAGCACCACCACGGGAGCGCGCCGGGCGCCGGCGACGCCCCACCGGGTCTGCGCGATGTGCCGGGCGAGCGGCAGACTCGCGGTGGAGCGTGCCTGGGCCCACAGGACGGCGGCGACCGGACCCAGCCGCCGGACAGCCGAGTCCAGCGCCTCGGCGGGCACGGCCGCCCCGAACATGCGGGTGGGCACCCCCAGTTGACCGAGAGCGGCGTCGAGCGCCTCCAGCGGCAGACTGTGCTGTTCGCCGGGCACGCAGGCCAGCAGCACGGGTCCCGGCCGGCCCGCCGCCTCCCGCGGCGCCGCGGCCCGCGCGGCGCGGCGCAGCGGTCGCCGGAGGAGACCCATTTGCGTCCCACGGCGTGCAGCGTCGGGACCATCACCTCCTGCCAGGCGACGACCAGTCCGTGCCGTTCGACGGCCGCGCCCAGGAGGTCCGCGACGCCCGGCGCGTCGAGCCGTACGGCGGCGCGGGCCAGCCCCCGGCACTCGTGGCGTACGTCCACGCCGAGGAGGAGGGTGTCGTCCGCACGCGCCGGCCCCCGGCCCCCGCCCGCCGTCCGGTCCCGGCCGGCGGCGCCCACCGGTCCCGCCTCTGCCCCATCCGCCTCCGCCGGGTCCGTGTCCGCCCGGTCCGAGTCCGCCGGGTCCGTGTGCGGCGGGGCCTCGCCCGGGTCCGGGCCCGCCGGATCCGGCTGCGCCGCGCCCGCACGACCCCGGCGGATCGCCTCCTTCGCCGCCCGGGCCGCGTCCGCCGGGGGCACGCCGGACGCGGTGAGCCGGCACATCGCCTCCAGTACGGCCACGTCGCCCGGCCGCCAGCGCCGGTGCCGCCCGTCGTCGCGGACGACCGGTCCGATGCCGTACCGCCGGTCCCAGGAGCGCAGGGTGGTGGGCGCCACGCCCAGCCGACGAGCCAGCGCCCCGGTCGTCAGTCCGGCTTCGTCCGGGCTCGGGATCTCGCTCATGGACCGACGATACGAGACCGCCGCTCCGCCCCTTCCGACCTCTACACATAAGGAGCAAATAAGAGCAGAATGAACATGCGCGGCACTTACCGCACACCGCAGCGAAGCGGTCAGGCCGGAAAGTCGAAGGAGACGAACCATGGCCAACGTCTCGCCCACCAGAGGTGACATGTCGACGCACCCCGACGTTTCCGAGATGCAGGCGCGGTACGCGCGCATGCTCGGTGGTCGTGATGTGGCGCTCGTGGACGGACCGGTGTTCCTGCTCGGTCTGTACTGTGCCGTGTCCCCGTGGATCCTCCACTACACCGTCAGTCAGCCCGCGCTCATGACCCACAACCTGATCGTGGGCATCGCGATCGCCCTGCTGGGCCTCGGGTTCACCGCGGCTCCCGCCCGTATGTACGGCCTGAGCTGGGCCATGTGCGCGGCCGGCATCTGGATGATCATTGCGCCGTGGGTCGTAGGCGACAGCCCGGACGCCGGTGTCGCGGTGAACAACATCATCATCGGCGCCCTGGCGCTGGTCCTGGGGCTGCTGTGCACCGCCACGGCGGCGAGGAGCACGCCCAAGCCGTAGGGACGCCCCGCCCCTCCCGTGAGAGAGACGGCCGGTCCGGACCGCAGGGGGCGGTCCGGACCGGCCGTCTCACGGCGCGTACACGTACGGCGTCGTCGTGCTGAGCGCCGTGAAGCCGAGGCGTTCGAGAATGGGGCGGCTCTGGTCGGAGGCGTCGACCTGGAGGTAGCGGTATCCGCGGTCGGCGGCGATACGGGCGCGATGGGCGATCAGGGCGCGGTAGACACCGCGACCGCGCCAGCCGTCGACCGTGCCGCCGCCCCACAGCCCGGCGAACGCGGCACCCTCGATCAGCTCCATCCGCGCCGAGCTCACCGGCGTCTCCCCGGCCAGGGCGACGACGGCGACGAGGGTGTCCGGGTCGGTGGCGAGGCGGGCCAGCAGCAGGTCCCGCAGCCCGGAGCCCTCCCGGCCGAAGGCCTTCTCGTGGGCCTCGACCAGGAGCTCGACGCCCGCCCGGTCGGTGACCGGCACGATGCGGACGCCCTCGGGCGGCCGGGCGTCGACGAGCTGGTCGCCCGTCTCGCCGACCAGCAGGGTCTCCTGCGGCTCGGGCGTGAAGCCGGCCGACCTGAGCCGCCGCCCGAGATCGGCCGGACGGTCGTGCCCGTACAGCTTCCACTCGAACCCGCGGCCGAGCCCCGTGAAGAAGGCGATCTGTTCCGCGATGGCCGCGTCGGCGCCGGCACCGTCCAGGTCCGACCAGACGACGCCGTTCCATCCGTCGTCCCCGCCGATGTGCCGGACCACGTTCCCGGTCCGCTCGACCCGTGCGTCGGAGCTCTCGGGACGTGCGCCTTCGCGCATGTCCCGGTCGTACAGGGCGAGTACCGCGGCGTGATCCATGCACCCACCCCAACACCCCGGGCTCGCCCCGCACAACGCAATTACGGCCGCGGGCCCCTGACATGCCGGGGCCCGCGTTCCCTGGGACCGAAGCCCCGCTCAGCGCTCCGCGCCCGGGCGGAACCTGCGGTACAGCAGCGCTCCGCCGAGCAGCATCGCCGTACTGCCCGCCAGCGCGGTCAGCGTGGCGTCGGCACCCGTGTGGGCCAGCGACGACAGGGCCACGGGGCCCCTGGTCCCGGACTCGACGGTCGGCGCCGAGGGACTGGCCTTCGGCCCCGGGTCCTGGGGCCGCGAGGGCGGGGTGTGCCGGGACGGCGGCTCGTGCGCGGGTCCCTCGGGCTTCTCGCCGGAGGTGTTCACGGACCGATTGCCGAACGCCGGGTCGCCGATACCGACGACGTTGACGCTGTTGCCGCTGACGTTCACCGGGAGCTGCACCGGCAACTGCAGGCCGTTGCCGGAGACGACGCCCGGCGAACCCTCCATGTCGCCCTGCGCGACGGCCCCGCCGCCGGCGGACGCTCCGGGCCCACCGCGCGCTCCGTGACCGCCACGATCGCCGTGCTCGCCGTGCCCGCCCTGCCCGCCCTGCCCGCCCTGCCCGCCCTGCCCGCCACGATCGCCGTGCTCGCCGTGCCCGCCGTGCGCACCCTGCCCGCCACGCCCGCCGTGACCGCCGGAGGCGTCGGCTCCGCCCTTGTTGGCACAGGTGTTGCCCGCGGCGGGGTTCAGCACCCCCACCACGTCGACCGTGTTCCCGCACAGGTTCACCGGGAGGTGTACCGGCAGCTGCACCCCGTTGCCGGAGATCAGCCCCGGCGAGCCGGCCGCGACGCCGTTCGCCGCGGAGTCGGCGTGTGCGGGCAGTGTCACGGCCATCGCGCCGGAGACCACGGCGACGGCCATCACACCGGTTCGGGTAACCCGCTTCATGGGTCCCTGCCTTCCAGACTTGAATCGCGGGCAGTCGCCCGCACCCGATAGAACGTCGGCGAAGCGTCCGAGTTATGCCTAAACGCCCTTTCACCCCATCGGGTGTCACCCCCGTGGAACCGACGGCGGGCTGCGCGCGGCCCCTCAGCCGCCCGGAGGCGGCGGGTCCACCTGCCGCTTATCGTGAGCGAGGGCGCCGTTCCCGGACCGCTGCGGGCGTCCCTGGAGGCACTGATGCTGGCCAATCTGTCGACGCGGCCCGGGCTGCGGAGCTGTGCGCTCGCCGCGACCGCCGCACTGACCCTGCTCGGCGGCGCGGGTCTGCCGACGGTCGCCGCGAACCGCGCGGGCGACGGGGGCGACCCTCCGGACCTGTCCCGGTTCACCGGTCAGAAGGTCGCCTGGTCGGCGTGCAAGGGCGAGGGCATGCCCAAGGATCTGCAGTGCGCCAAGCTGACCGTCCCGCTCGACTACTCCCGTCCCAAGGCGGGCACGCTCGACCTCGCGCTGGCCCGCTACCGGGCCACGGGCGACAAGCGCGGTTCGGTGGTGCTCAACTTCGGCGGGCCCGGCGGCGCGGGCGTCCCCGAACTCGCCTACGGCGGCAAGGAGTTCATGGACCTGACGGACGGCTACGACGTGGTCACCCTCGACCCGCGCGGCGTCGGCCGCTCCTCCCCCGTCAGCTGCGGGGAGGGCGAGGAGAGCGGGCTGGCCCCGCTGAACGACGACACGGCCCTCGCCGATCCGCCGAAGCTCCTCAGCCGGCTGAAGCAGGCCGCCGCCGACTGCGCCGAGCACTCCGGACCGGTCCTGCCGCACATCGGCACCGTACACGCGGCCCAGGACCTCGACGTCATGCGGCAGGCGCTCGGCGACCGGAAGCTCAACTACCTCGGCTTCTCCTACGGCAGCCGGCTCGGTGCGGTGTACGCGGCCCGGTTCCCCGACAAGGTGGGCCGGATGGTCCTCGACGGGGTCGACACCCTCACCGAGCCGCTCACCGAGCAGGGCATTGCGGGCGCCCGGGGCCAGCAGGTGGCACTGGACGACTTCGTCGGCTGGTGCGTGAAGGACATCGCCTGCCCCTTCGGGCAGGATCCGCGGGTGGCGCGCCAGGAGGTCGTGCGGCTGGTCCGCTCCCTCGACGAGGATCCGCTGCCGACCGACTTCGGCGACGACTTCACCGGACAGGATCTGGTGGGCGCCCTCGGGCAGGGCCTGTACAGCAGGGAGTTGTGGCCCCTGCTGGAGCGGGCGCTGGCCCAGCTGATCGAGAACGGCGACCCCAGCGGGGTCCTCGGGTTCACGACCGGCGGCTTCACCCGTCCGCTGCCGTTCCCCGTGCCGCTTCCGGTCCCGCTGCCGCCGCGGGCCGCGGGCCGCACCGATCCCTCCCCCGGCGCCCTGGTCGACGCGGAGGACGTACCCCTCGACAACCTGCCCGCGGCTCTCATGGCGATCAACTGCGCGGACGACCCGGACCGGCCCACCGCCGCCCGGATCACCGCGGACCTGGAACGGCTGCGGACCGCCTACGACAAGGCGTCACCGGTCTTCGGCCGGTACCGGCTCAACGAGGTCCTGCTGTGCTACGGCCGCCCCAAGGGCACCGACTTCATCCGCGACGAGGTGAAGGACCTGCGCACCCCGAAGATCCTCCTGATCGGCACGCGCGGCGACCCGGCGACGCCGTACCGCTGGACCGTGGAGACGGCGAAGCGCCTCGGCTCGTCGGCCGTGGTGCTCGACAACAAGGGCGAGGGCCACACCGGGTACGGATCGTCGAAGTGCGTGCACCGCAAGGTCGACGACTTCCTGCTGTACGGATCGCTCCCGCCCAGCGGCAGCTCGTGCGGGCCGGACGAGGACGCCGGCTGAGTGCGCCGGTTCCTGCCGTTGCTGCTCGTCGTCCTGGGCGCGGCCGTGGCGACGGCCGCGGCGGCCGCCCTGTCCGCCCGGTGGTGGTTCGCCGCCGGACCGCTGCTGGCCACGGCCTGCCTCGGCGTCCGGGATCTGCTGCAGCGGGGCCGTTCCGTGACGCGCAACCATCCGCTGCTCGGACGGCTGCGGTACCCGACGGTACGGGCGCTGCCCCGGGGCGCCGGCCCGGAGCACCCGGCCGACGCCGCCGGCGAGCACGACGGGCACGAGTACCTGGTGCCGTCACTGCGTCCCGTCGAGGCGGCGGAGGAGCCGCCGGTGGTGCGGGTGGGCGGGCCCGACTGCTCCCAGCCGTACGACATGGCCCTGCTGAACGTGTCCGCGATGAGCTTCGGAGCACTGTCCTCGCGTGCCGTCCTCGCTCTCAACCGGGGCGCCGCACTGGGGCGTTTCGCCCAGGACACCGGCGAGGGCGGGCTGTCGGAGCACCATCTGCGCGGCGGGGGCGACCTCGTGTGGGAGATCGGGACGGGGTACTTCGGCTGCCGTACCTCCGACGGTGGGTTCGACGAGCGGGTGTTCGCGGACAAGGCGGCGCTGCCCGAGGTGAAGTGCGTGTCGCTGAAGCTCTCGCAGGGCGCGGCGCCGGGCAGCGACTCGGTCCTGCCGGGGGTGAAGGTCGGCGTCGAGATCGCGCGGGAGCGCGGCGTGCCGGTGGGCGAACCCGTGGTGTCGCCGCCCGTCCACCGGACGTTCTCGACGCCGCGGGAACTGGTGCTGTTCCTGGCCCGGCTGCGGGAACTCGCGGGCGGCAAGCCGACCGGGTTCAAGCTGTGCGTGGGGTCGCGGCGGGAGTTCCTCGCGGTCTGCCGCGCGATGGCGGCGGAGGGCGTGACGCCCGACTTCGTCGTGGTGGACGGGTCGGAGGGCGGTACGGGCGCCGCACCGGCGGAGTTCGCCGGGCGGCTGGGCATGCCGCTCACCCAGGGGCTGATCACCGTGCACAACGCGCTGGCCGGCGTCGGCCTCCGGGACCGGGTGCGGATCGGGGCCAGCGGGCGGGTGGCGTCGGGCTCGGACATCGTGCGACGGCTCGTGCAGGGCGCCGACTACACCAACGCGGCCCGCGCGATGATGCTCGCCGTCGGCTGCGTGCGGGCGGGGCGCTGCCACACCGGCGCCTGTCCGGCCGGTGTGGCGACGCAGGACCCGTCGCGGGCCCGCGCGCTGCACGTGGCCGGCAAGGCCCGCGAGGTCCGGCGCTACCAGCGCGAGACGGTCCGTGACGCGGTGCGGATCATGGCGGCGATGGGCGTGCGCGAGCCGGGCGGGCTCACCCCCGCTCACCTGGTCCGGCGTACCGGGCCCGGCGCGGAGTGCTCGTACGCGGAGCTGTACGAGTGGCTCGCGCCGGGCGAACTGCTCGCCGGACCGCCCGAGTCGTGGGCGGCGGACTGGAAGGCGGCGGACCCGGACAGCTTCGGGTGACGCCGCGCGAGGACTACGCGGACCTGACGGTCACGAAGGCGTCGATCGCCGCGGTCAGCTCGGCCGGCTTCTCCACGGGGAGTTCGTGTCCGGCGTCGATGATGCGCACGAGGGCGTCCGGGTAGGCCTTGGCCATCCGCAGCATCTGACCCACCGGGAGCTGGATGTCGTGGTAGCCGTGGACCATCAGCGTCGGCGCCTGGATCTCCCCGACCCGGTCGAGGACGTCGAAGGCCCGCATGGCGCCGTACAGGGTCATGACCACCTCGCGCGGGGTGTCCGCCGAGGACTTGACGTACGCGCGGATCTCGTCGCGCGGGTAGCCGGGGGCGAAGGCGCGCTGGATGTTGGCGGCGACGAACAGCTTGAAGGGGACCAGGGTGGAGACGCCCATCAGCAGTCCTCGGCCCCGGCTGTAGGTCATGCGGCCGATGGAGTTCACCAGCACCATGCGCTCCACCCGCTCGGGGTGGGAGAGGGCCACGGTCTGCGCGATCATCCCGCCCATCGAGTGGCCGACCGGCACGAACCGCTCGATCTCCAGATGGTCGAGGAGGGCGAGGAGGTCCCGCGCCAGCTCCTCGACCGTCTTCACGCCCGCCCCGCTGCTCTCGCCGTGGCCGCGCAGGTCGAACCGGATCACCCGGCGCTTCCCGGCGAAGTGCGCCAGCTGGTGGTCCCAGCGGTGCCGGTCGGCCGTCCAGCCGTGCACGAAGACCAGGGGCACGCCGTCGCCGTCGTGCGGGCCCTCGTCGTCGTACGTCAGTGCTGCGCCGTCGACTTCGAGCTGCGGCATGGGTGCCTCCTGCGGTGCGGTCCCGGTTACTGACGCGTACGGTAACCGGCCGCCGGGGTCGTCGTCACCGGCGGCCGCCGGGGAGACCGAAGTGTGACCCCGCCCGTCTCCCCGACGCCGATCTTGACCCGGCCTCGCCCTGATATTGCCCCGAATGCCCCATACGTGATTCGGACCTATCGTGCTCGTATGGAGCACGCACTCAGCCCCGCCACCCTCTCCGAACTGCGCCGCCCGCGCCCGTATCCGGCGGTGTCCGTGCTGACGCCGACCCACCGGCGCGAACCCGGGAACGCCCAGGACCGGGTCCGGCTGCGCAACGTCGTGGCCGAGGCGAAGAGACAGCTGGAGCACGACCCGGCGATCACCCGCGAGCGGCGCGCCGACGTCGCGGGACAGCTCGACCGCGCCCTGGCCGAGGTCGACCTGACGCACAGCGAGGACGGCCTGGTCATCTACGCGGCGCCGGGCGAGCACCAGGTGTGGTCGCTGGCCCGTCCCGTGCCCGAACGCGTCGTGCTCTCCGACACGTTCCTGACGCGCAACCTGGTCTCCGCGCAGGCCGCCGAGCGGCCGTTCTGGGCGCTCTCGGTCTCCGCCGACCGCGCCACACTGTGGAACGGCGGCGCCGACCGGGTGACCGAGGAGCACGCCAACGGCTTCCCGCTGGTCAGAAGCCAGCCGAACTTCGACGCCGAGCGCATGCAGCGGACCGGCGACCTGCCCAGCACGTTCCGCGACGAGGGCACCCGCCACTTCCTGCGCGACGCCGACACCGCCGTGGGCAGGCTGCTGCGCGCACACCCGCGGCCGCTGGTCGTCACCGGCGAGCCGGCGGCGCTGTCGCTCCTCGACGAGCTGGGCGGCGTCACCCGCGACGCGCTGCACATCGCGCACGGCGGACTCTCGCACGGCCCGCCCGAGGCCGTGTGGCAGGCGGTGCGCCCGCGGCTCGACGCGGAGTCCCGCCGGGACGCGGCGTCGGTCACCCGGGTACTCGACTCGGCACGCGGGCACCGCATGTTCGCGGCCGGCGTCGACGAGCTGTGGCAGAACGCGCGGGAGGGCCGGGTCAGGCTGCTGGCGGTCGAGGAGAACTACCGGATCACGGTCCGCGACCACGGCGACCATCTCGTCCCGGCCACGAGCGGCGACCTGGACGCCCGCGAGGACATCGTCGACGAGATCGTCGAGCAGTGCCTGGAGACGGGCGCCGCGGTGCGTTTCGTGCCGGACGGCACCCTGGGCGACGTGGACGGCATCGCGGGCGTGTTGCGCTACTGACCGCCGGCCCGCCACGGCCCTGTTCAGCTGCTTTCCCCGGCGGCGTACGCTACGGCGTGATCGTCGAAGGGGAGGGGGCGGGCGCGTGGGCGACCTGTTGGGCGTGGCGGTGCTGGGCGCCGGACACATGGGCGCCGACCACATACGCCGTCTGGACCGCGTGGTGAGCGGCGCCAGGGTGGCCGCGGTGGCCGACCCCGACGCGGGGCGTGCCGAGGAGGCCGTGGCCGGGCTCGATGCGGTGACGGTCCACACGGAGGCGGAGGCCGCGCTCGACGCGCCCGGCGTCGAAGCGGTGCTGATCGCCTCGCCCGGGCCCGCCCACCAGGAGGCGCTGCTCGCGGCCTTCGCCCGCGGCCTTCCGGTGCTCTGCGAGAAACCCATGGTGCCGGACACGGCGGGGGCGCTGTGCGTGCTGGAGGCGGAGGCCCGGCTCGGACGGCGGCTGGCGCAGATCGGGTTCATGCGGCGGTACGACGCCGAGTACCGCAGGCTGAAGGCGCTGCTGGACGACGGACGGCTGGGACGGCCGCTGATGCTGCACTGCGTGCACCGCAACGTGTCCTCGCCGCCGGACTTCACCAGCGCGATGCTGGTCGACAGTTCGGTGTCGCACGAGATCGACGCGGCCCGCTGGCTGCTCGGCCACGAGCTGACCTCGGTCTCCGTGCTGCGGCCGCGCCCCTCGTCCGGCGCCCCGCAGGGCCTGCTGGACCCCCAGTTCGTACTCTTCGAGACCGCCGACGGCGCCCTGGTCGACGTGGAGGTCTTCGTCAACTGCGGCTTCGGTTACCAGGTGCGCTGCGAGGCCGTGTGCGAGGCCGGCAGCGCGCGTATCGGCGACGACCACGGCATGCTCGTCACCGCACGGGGCGCCGCCGGCGCGGAGGTGCCGCAGGACTACCTCGTGCGGTTCGCGGACGCCTACGACCGCGAGGTGCAGACCTGGGTCGACGCCACCCGGCGCGGCCGGGTCACCGGCCCGTCCGTGTGGGACGGCTACGCGGCCTCGGCCGTCGCCGAGGCCGGGGTCCGGTCCCTCGGGAGCGGGGCGCGCGTCGCCGTCGAACTCGCCGCGCGCCCCGGGCTGTACGCCGCCGGCCGCTGAGCGGGAGCGGACCTCAGACGTTGCCGAGCAGGGCCTGCAGACCCCTGTCGACCGCGCTGCCCACGTCCTCGCCGCCACGGGCCACGACCGCGTAGCTGCGCAGCAGGAAGCGGCGCAGGGCCCCGGTGTCGAACTGGAGCAGGGCCATCCCGAGCGGCGAGTGGAACTCCATCACCGTACGGGCCTGCCCACAGGGCCAGATGTGCACGTCACCGCTCCCGGCCGGACCGTCCACGCCCTGCTCCAGCAGCCCGCGGCCGAAGGTCCAGGTGACCGGCTCGCCCGCGAGGGAGACCTCGGGCGGGAAGTCGACGTGCACGGCGAACGGGTCGGCGGAGTCGTAGCGGAGCGTGGCGGGCACGGGCAGCGCCTGGTCCTCCGCGGTGATCAACCGGGCGCGGACGAGTTGTTCCAGAGTGGTGTCCATGCACATAGGACCTCGCGGAGGCCGATCGCATTACGCCTTCTCCGGGACCAATTAATGTGACCTGCATCACACCGCTGAAGGCGTAGAACATACGCCCGTCGAACACCCGGATGACACTCATCTCGGCCGCCCCACGAGTCCCTCAAGTCACGTACTCTGTCTACGACTTGAAGCCCCTTCGAGGAGCTCGACCCGCACTCGTCCACCCCTCCGTGAAGACACTGGCATATGCCGGAAGCACCACCGAATCGTGTGTTGCCAAATCCCTTACACCGCGTCGCGGGCTGTGCCACAGTCGTAACGGCCCTCGCGTCAGCCTTCGTCGAACCGTCCCGCATCGGAGAGCGTCATGCCGCCCCACGTCTCTGCGGATCACCCGGCCGCCCAGCCGCCGGCACGCGGCTCGGTGGACGCGCTGATCTCGCAGACCCGACGGCTCAAGGGCGACATGGACGCCGTACGACAGGACGCCCAGGGCGACGCGACCGACCCCGAGGGACGCTGGCAGCGCGCCCTCTACGATCTGGCGCGACACCAACTCGACGACCTCGACGCCCACTTGGCCCAGTTACGGGACGGCCCCCGGCCGGTGCCGCCCGCCGGCCCCCCGCCCGCGGCCGCGGCTCCCCGGCGTGAGTCCCTGCTCAGCCGGGTCGGCAGCGCCGAGTGGAACCTGCTGACGGACGAAGCCGTGTGGTCCGAGGAGCTCTACCGGATCCTCGGCCGCGACCCCGCCACTCCCCCGCTCACCCTCGACGAACTCCCCTGTCTCGTCCTCGAGGAGGACCGGCCCCGACTGACCGCGATGGTCACGGACTGCCTGGTCGACGCCCGGCCCATCGACGGCGAGTTCCGCGTCCTGCACCCGACGGGCACCCCGCGTACCGTGCACATGATGGGCGAACCGGTGCTCGACTCCGACGGCGCCACCGCCTCCATGTGGGCCGTACTGCGGGACGTCAGCGAACTGCGCCGCACCCAGCGCGCGGTGCGCGAGAGCCAGGACTCGCTGCAGGCCCGGCGGCAGGCGCAGACCGAGCACCGGCTGGCGGCCCAGTTGCAGGAAGCCGTCCTGCCCCCGCACCGCGTCCCGCTGCGCCTGCCGCACGAGGGCCCGAGCACGCTCGACGTCGCCGCCTGTTATCTGCCCGCCGCCACCACCTCCCTGATCGGCGGCGACTGGTACGACGCGCTCGAACTCCCCGACGCCGAGACCCTGCTCGGCGTCGGCGATCTCACCGGACACGGCCCGGCCGTCACCTCGAACACCGCGATGCTGTTGGGCGCCCTGCGCGGCATGGCCATGGCGGGCGCCCAGCCGGCCCGGCTGCTGTCCTGGCTGAACCAGTTACTGGACGCCACCGCCCGACCGGTCCTCGGCAGCGCCGTCTGCTGTCGCTACCGGCCGCAGACCCGCACCCTGGTGTGGGCGCAGGCCGGTCACCCCGCCCCGCTGCTGTTCCGCGACGGGACGGGACGCCGGCTGCGGGCGCCGGAGGGCTCCCTGCTCGGAGCCGCCCCACGCGCCGCGTACGAGCAGGCCGAGGAAACCCTCCGCGAGGGCGACCTGATCCTGCTGCACACAGACGGTCTGGCCCCCGCCGACCGTCTCCTCGCGCTGGCCCCCCTCCTGGAGGGAACACGCAGCTCCCAGGAGTGCGTCGAAGCAGTGGTGCGGGAGTGCGGCGAGGACGAACGCACCGACGACGCCTGTGTGCTCGTCGCCCGGGTGACCCGGTAGCAGGCCGGGCGACCCGGTGACGGGTCGCGTCGAGGAAGCCGACTCGCTCACGCCCGGGCGCTGTCGCCCCCTTTCGCGCCCTTCTGCTTCGGCAGCGCCAGCCGGATCTCCTCACGCAGTTCGCTGATCCTCGGATAGCCGGCGTACTGCGCGGTGAGCCGGTACATCTGGCTCAGCCGGTCCCAGGTGCGCCGGGAGGAGTTCGACCCCATCGACATCAGGGCCAGCCGTGCGAAACGGTCCGCCTGTTCGGGGTCGTCCGCGATGAAGCAGGCGGACGCCATGGACAGATGGTCGAAGATCTTCGACCGCTCGCGCCCGTCGACGCGCAGCGCCAGGGCCTTCTCCGCGTAGTACTGGGCGTGGGCGGCCGCCTGCGGTTCGAACTCGGCCAGCGTGCGATAGGCGAGAGCCTGCATCCCGTACAGATCCTCGTCCTTGAAGGTCTGCATCCAGGACGGCGCGACCATGTCGCCCTTGTCGGAGACGAAGAGGTCCTCCGCCCGGCCGAGGGTGCGCCGCATGGCCTGACCCTTGCCCATCGCCGCCTGCGCCCAGGCCTCGATGGTGTGGAACATCGCCCGGGTGCGCGGCAGCACCTCCTCGCCGGAGCCGGACTGGGCCAGTTTCATCAGGTCGAGGGCGTCGCCGGGCCGTCCGAGGTGGACCATCTGCCGGGCGGCCCGGGACAGCGCCTCACCGGCCCGCGGCCGGTCGCCGCCCTCCCGTGCCGCATGGGCGGCGATGACGAAGTACTTCTGGGCGGTGGGTTCGAGGCCGACGTCGTGCGACATCCAGCCGGCGAGGACGGCGAGGTTGGCCGCGACGCCCCACAGGCGCCGCTGGAGATGGGCGGGATGACGGTAGGCCAGGATGCCGCCCACCTCGTTGAGCTGTCCCACGACCGCCTTGCGTTGCAGCCCGCCTCCGCGGGCCGCGTCCCAGGCCCGGAACACCTCGACCGAGCGCTCCAGTTCGTCGACCTCCTCCGCCCCGATGGGAGCGGCCTCGTAGCGGTCGAACCCGGCGGGATCGGCCTGGTGCAGGAGCGGATGGCCGACGGCGGGAGCGTCGGCGGCGAGAGTGGGGTCGGTGTGCAGCCAGTCGTGCATGGCACTGCTGAGAGCTGATCCCGCGGTGAGCGCGGCACCCGCGCCCACCAGACCGCGTCGGTTGAGCATGAGGTCCATTCCCGTGAATTCGGTGAGGACCGCAGCAGTCCGTTCGGGCGCCCACGGCACGCCGTCGGGGTGTTCAGCACTCCCGCCGCCGGGCCGTTTACCTGTACGCCCGTGCCGGACCAGACCGAGGTCCTCGATGGTCACGACACGGCCGAGACGCTCGGTGAACAGGGCCGCCAGCACCCGCGGCACCGGATCGCGCGGGATCTCTCCCGTGTCGATCCACCGCCGCACCCGGGAGGTGTCGGTCGACAGCTGGGGGTGGCCCATGGCCGCCGCCTGCCGGTTGACCAGCCTCGCGAGTTCGCCCTTGGACCAGCCGGCCAGGCCGAACAGATCCGAGAGACGGGTGTTGGGTTGTCCGCTCACGTCAAGCCCCCAGGTTCTCGGCTGAGTTGACAGTAGCCCGGTGAAAGTTGCCGGGCGACTATTCGCCAGGGTTCGCCAGGGTCCGCCAGATGGTGTGCCACTGGGCGACGGGTGTCAGGTAGGAAAGCGCCACCCCGACCCGGTCGCCGAGGGACATTCCCCAGGGTGCACCCGAAAGGGCCGGTCGGGGCAGCGCTCTGACGTCCGGCACACGAAGGGATCTGTTCCCCATGTACGCAGCATCGTCCTCCGTGTCCGCCCCGCCCCGGTCGCTGCACACCCGCCCGGGCGGCGGCGGCCCCTACCTCGCCCCCGCGCGAACGGCGGCCCCCACGCTCGGCGCGGGCGGCGTGCGCCGTCCCGCGGGGCTCGGCACGCAACCGCTCAGCGGGAGGCTCGACCTGTCCGGCCCCCAGGGCGCCCAACTGCGCACCGCGATCGCCTCGGTGCACCGCATCTGTCCGGAGTTCGCGCCGGTCCAGGTCCTGCGCCGCAGCGGACGTTCCGTGCTCCTGGTCGGCACGACGGGACGCAGCACGGCCGTCGCCAAGTGCTTACTGGACCACTCCCCCGCGTGGGCCGAGCGGATCCGGCACGAAATAGCGGCATACCGCACGTTCGTCCGGCAGCGCCCCCCGGTGCGGGTGCCGAGACTGATCGCGGCGGACCCGGACAACTGCACTCTGGTGATCGAGCGGATGCCGGGGCGGGCGGCGGCCCTGCAGCGGCACCCCACCGAAGCCCCGCCGCGGGCGGACGTCAGGGCCGCGCTCGGCGCGATCTGCCGGCTCAACGCCTGGCGGCCGCCGGCCGGCTCGTTCGACGCGCCGCTGGACTACGCCGCCCGCATCTCCCGCTACCACGAGCTGGGTCTGCTCACCGACCGGGACCTGGGCGACCTGCAGAAGCTGCTGCACGGCATCGCGGCCACCACGGGCCGGCAGGGCATGGGCCAGTTCTGTCACGGTGACGCCCTCCTGTCGAACATCCTTCTCTCACCGGCCGGTCCCGTGCTGGTGGACTGGGAGCACGCGGGCTGGTACCTGCCGGGCTACGACCTGGCGACGCTGTGGTCGGCGCTGGGCGACGCGCCGGTGGCGCGCCGTCAGATCAGCCAGATCGCCCAGTCGGCGGGCCCGGCCTCCCGGGACGCCTTCCTGGTGAACCTGATGCTGGTCCTGACCCGCGAGATCCGCACCTACGAGACGGCCGTGCAGCGCTCGATGCACGACACGCCCTCGGCTCCGGGGGCGGCCCACGCGGGAGCCGCGCCGGCGGGCGAGGAGCAGCGTCTGCTGCTGCGGCGACTGCACGACGACTGCCAGCTGGCCCGCCGGGCCGTACGCGCGGCGGTCGGCACGCGCTGAGGGAGCGTCAGTCCGCCGTGCGTCTGAACGGCGGCGCACCTCGGACTGACGTGTGCGGTGTCTTGACGAGGGAATTCGTCCCTGTATGGGCATGATTGACGGGTTGTCGGCCCGGTCCGGCCAGTCGGCCGCGGCCGGCCCGCACGCCCCGCTCTCTCGTCCCTGGAGGCCGCATTGCGCAAATCCGCCGCTCCCCCCGGACCGCACAGACGTACCCGTAGAGCCGCAGGCGCCCTGGCGTCGGCGGCTCTCGTGCTGCCGCTCCTCGGCGCCGCCCGCCCGGCCGACGCGGCGCCCCGGTCGGCGAACAGCCTCCAGCAGGCCTTCGCGGCCGCGGCAGCCGAGTACCACGTGCCGCAGAGCGTGCTGCTGGGCGTTTCCTACCTCCAGTCCCGCTGGGACACGCACGCCGGAGCGCCCAGCGTGACCGGCGGCTACGGCCCGATGCATCTCACCGACGTCCGTGCGGCCCTCGCCGCGGCCCCGCACCGCGGCACCGGCACGGCGAACTCGCGCGGCGACGCCGCCCGGACGGGCCGGACGGCCCGGACGGCCCCGGCAGCCCGGACGAGCCGTTCGGCGCGGCCCCCGGCCCAGGCGCCGGCCCCGCACGTCCGGGCGCCGTCGAGCGGGCGGCTCCCGGCGCGTCTGACCACCCTGCCGAGGGCGGCGAAGCTCACCGGCCTCGCCGCCGAGGCCCTGCGAACCGATCCCGCGGCCAACATCGCGGGCGGCGCCGCCCTGCTCGCCGACGCCCAGCGGCGCCTGGGCGAGCCCCTGAGCGCCGACCCGGCCGACTGGTACGGCGCGGTGGCGCGCTTCTCGGGCGCCGACGACGCCGCGACCGCCGCCGCGTACGCGAACGACGTGTACGGCGTGCTGCGCGCCGGTGAACGGCGCACCACGGACGCCGGCCAGAAGGTCGCCCTCGCCGCGCGGCCGGGCCTCGCGCCGCGGACCGCCCAGCTGCGCGGGACCGGTCTGCGCCACGTCTCGGCGGCGGGCGCCGAATGCCCGTCCACGGTGTCCTGCGAGTGGATCCCGGCGCCGTACGAGCAGTTCGGCGACAACGACTACGGCAATCACGACGTCGCCGACCGGCCCGCCTCGCCCGACATCGACTACCTCGTCGTCCACGACACCGAGGGCGGCTGGGACGGGGTGCTGACCATGGTCCAGGACCCGACCTACGTGTCCTGGAACTACTCGCTGCGCGCCACCGACGGGCATGTCGCCCAGCATGTGAAGGCCAAGGACGTGGCCTGGCACTCGGGCAACTGGTACGTCAACTCCAAGTCGATCGGCCTGGAGCACGAGGGGTTCCTCTCCGCGCCGGACTCCTGGTACACGGAGGCCATGTACCGCTCGTCCGCGCGACTGGTGAAGTACCTGGCCGACCGGTACGACATCCCGCTCGACCGGCAGCACGTCCTCGGCCATGACAACGTGCCCGGCCCGACGGCGGCGAGCGTGTCGGGGATGCACACCGATCCCGGCCCGTTCTGGGACTGGCGGCACTACTTCGAGCTGCTGGAAGCCCCCTTCACGGCGACCGCCGACGGTGGCGGCGGCCTGGTGACGATCCGGCCGGACTACGCCGCGAACCGGCCGGTGTACACGGACTGCGCGGCCCGGCGTCAGACCTGCGCCGCGCACGGCTCCAGCGCGGTACGGCTGTACGCCGACCACGACGAGAAGTCCGCGCTGATCAACGACGTCGGCCAGGGTTCGGGCCCGACCGAGGGCCTCAACGACACCTCGTCACGGGTGTCCACCGGGCAGCAGTACGCGGTCGCCGACCGGTGGGGCGACTGGACGGCGATCTGGTACCTCGGCCAGAAGGCGTGGTTCGAGAACCCCGCCGCGCGGCCGACGGCCGTTCCCGCGGCGGGCCAGGTGGTCACGCCCCGGGACGGCGTCGCGAGCGTTCCGCTCTACGGGCGCGCCTACCCCGAGGCGTCGGCCTATCCGGCGGGCGTCCCGGTCCAGCCGCTCTCCGCGCTGCCGTACAAGCTGCCCAAGGGGCAGCGGTACGTGGTCGGGGGCAAGGTGCCGGGCGAGTACTACTACGCGGCCACCTTCGCCACGGGTTCGCACCGGCTCGTCGTCGGCCGCGAGCAGTACTACGAGATCCAGTACGGCCACCGGGTGGCGTTCGTGCGGGCCTCGGACGTGAAGGCGATGCCGTCGGCTTCCTAGCTCCTCGGGTTCCTGGGATCTCAGGTCCCTGGGACCTCGGGTCCCCGGACCGGACCCGGCCGCACCTCAGCCCTGCTGGAACAGCTCCGCCGGGAGCGGCTTCAGCAGGGCGTACAGGTCGTCGGTGATGGGGCGGTCCCAGGCGGCGATGGTCACCAGGACGTTGTCGCTGCGGTCGAACTGCACGCAGGAGATGCGCCCCTCGGACAGCTTCAGCCGGCGCACGATCAGCAGGTTGTCGCCCTGCATCACCGGCATGTCCTCGACGCCGACGACGGTCACCTCCTCGTCGTTCTCCAGCGCGAGCAGCAGCTGGGCCACCTCGAAGGGGATCTCCCCCTCCTCCACCTCACGGGCCGGGGAGCCCTCGGGCAGATTGCCGATGATCATGGCGGGGCCGCGGCCGCCGAAGAGGTCGTAGCGCAGGAAGACG
The DNA here is from genome assembly GCF_030816715.1 of Streptomyces achromogenes. Classification (NCBI taxonomy): domain Bacteria; kingdom Bacillati; phylum Actinomycetota; class Actinomycetes; order Kitasatosporales; family Streptomycetaceae; genus Streptomyces; species Streptomyces achromogenes. The sequence continues at coordinate 772,445 of NZ_JAUSYH010000001.1, forward strand.
CCCTGGCAGGTGCCGTCGGGGGCGGGCAGCAGCCCGGCGCCCAGATTGCCGGGCCAGTCGCCCGGATCCATGGCCAGAACGTCGAATTCGGGCCCGGCGGGGGTGGCGCTGCGGCGGCGGAGGAACGACATGCGGCCATGGTACGTGGCCGCGGCCGTTCGGCGGCGGTCGGGAGCGTCCCGGTCCGTCGTTCGGACGCGGGCCGGGGACGGCCGCACGCACCGGTTCCGACGGCGCCTTCGGCCGGGCCCGCTCGCCGTGCGCGAGGGCGGGGTCCGCCCGTCGGCCGGAACCCGTCGGCCCCGCCGTCGCGGGCGGGATCACGGCGACCGGGAACACCCCCGGACCCCTGCGTCCGGGAGGGCCCGGGAAGCGGTCGCCGGACCGGACGGTCCGGGGTGGACCGGCCTCAGGTCAGGTCGAACTCCCCTTCCCGCGCCCCCGAAACGAACGCGCCCCACTCCGCGGGGGTGAAGATCAGAGAAGGGCTCTGGGGGCTGCCGCTGTTGCGCATCGCGATGAATCCCTCGACGAAGGCGATCTGGACATCCCCCCGCCCCCGGCTGCTGGACTGCCACTCGGCGTTGCTGAGGTCCAGCTCCGGCTTGTCCCAGCCCGTGAGCGGCTGCTGCTGGATGGTGCTCTCGGCCACGTCCGTGCTCCTCCCGGTCGGTCGTCCGCGGGCCAGCCTAGCGACCGGGTCCGGGCGCCGACAGGGCACGTGGGAAGGACCTTTCAGGACTCCGGAGGTCGCGCTCCCACGAGCCACATGGAGAAGAACTGCGAGCCGCCCCCGTAGGCGTGCCCGAGGACCCTGCGGGCCCGTTCCACCTGGTGTTCGCCGGCCTGTCCGCGCACCTGGAGCGCCGCCTCCGCGAAGCGGATCATGCCGGAGGCGCCGATCGGGTTGGTGGACAGGACACCGCCCGACATGTTGACGGGCAGGTCGCCGTCGAGTTCGGTGGCGCCGGCCTCGGTGAGCTTCCAGCCCTCGCCCTCGTCGGCGAAGCCGAGGTTCTCCAGCCACATGGGCTCGTACCAGGAGAACGGCACGTACATCTCGACGGCGTCGATGTCCCGGCGCGGGTCGCCGATCCCGGCCTGGCGGTAGACGTCCGCGGCGCAGTCCTTGCCGGCCTGTGGCGAGACGGCGTCCTTGCCGGCGAAGAGGGTCGGTTCGCTGCGCATCGCCCCGCCGAGCATCCAGGCGGGCGGGCGGGGCGCGCGGGCCGCTCCGGCCCGGTCGGTGAGGACCATCGCGCAGGCGCCGTCGGAGGAGGGGCAGGTCTCCGAGTAGCGGATCGGGTCCCACAGCATCGGCGAGGCCTGGACCTTCTCCAGGGTGATGTCGTGCTCGTGGAGGTGCGCGTAGGGGTTCTTCAGGGCGTTGCGGCGGTCCTTGTACGCCACCAGCGAGCCGACGCTGTCGGGCGCGCCGCTGCGGCGCATGTAGGCGCGCACGTGCGGGGCGAAGAACCCGCCCGCCCCGGCGAGCAGCGGCTGCTGGAAGGGAACGGGCAGGGACAGCCCCCACATGGCGTTGGACTCGGACTGCTTCTCGAAGGCGAGGGTGAGGACGGTGCCGTGGACGCGGGCGGCGACGAGGCCGGCGGCGACCAGCGCCGTCGATCCGCCGACGGAGCCGGCCGTGTGCACGCGCAGCATGGGTTTGCCGACCGCGCCGAGGGCGTCGGCGAGGTACAGCTCGGGCATCATGACGCCCTCGAAGAAGTCGGGGGCCTTGCCGATGACGACGGCGTCTACGTCGGCCCAGGTCAGCTCGGCGTCGTCGAGAGCACGCCGGGCGGCCTCCCGGACCAGCCCGGCGATCGAGACGTCCCGCCGGGCGGCGACGTGCTTGGTCTGGCCGATCCCGACGACGGCCACGGGCTCCTTGCTCATCGCGCATCCCCTTCGAGTACGGCGACCAGGTTCTGCTGCAGACACGGGCCGGACGTGGCGTGGCCGAGGGCCCGGTCGGACTCGCCCCGGTGGATCCGGGCGGCGGCCTCGCCGATGCGGATGAGGCCGGCGGCCATCATCGGGTTGGCGGCGAGGGCGCCGCCGGACAGGTTCACCCGCACGCTGTCGTCCAGCCGCAGCGCCTTGCGCAGGACGATCTCCTGCGCGCTGAACGGGGCGTGGAGTTCGGCGGTGTCGACGGGCCGTTCGAAGACGCCGGCCTTCTCGGCGGCGAGGCGGGTGGACGGCGAGTCGGTGAGGTCGCGCACGCCGAGCGAGTGGGCCTCGATGCGGTGGTCGATGCCCCGGATCCACGCGGGCCGGGAGCACAGCTCGCGGGCCCGTTCCCCCGCCGCGAGGATCACGGCGGCTGCCCCGTCGCCGACGGGCGGGCAGTCACCGGTGCGCAGCGGCCGTACCGCGTAGTCGCCCTGGGGGACGGTGCCGCGCAGCTGGGCGTGGGAGTTGAGGGTGGCGACCCGCCGGCTGCGGGTGCCGATCGCGGCGAGGGCGCTCTCGTCCGCCTCGCCCGCGTCGATCAGGGCCTGTGCCTGGAGCGCGGCGAGCGCGACGGAGTCCGGCCACAGGGGGGCGACGTAGTACGGGTCGAGCTGGCGGGTGAGGACGTCGCGCAGGGAGCCCGGCGAGGACTTGCCGTAGGAGTAGACGAGCGCGGTGTCGGCGTCGCCGGTGAGAAGTTTGGTCCACGCCTCGTACAGCGCCCAGGCGCCGTCCGTCTCGACGTGCGACTCGGAGATGGGCGGCCAGGCGCCGACGCCGTCGAGGGCGAGGGTGAAGGAGAAGGCGCGGCCGGCGAGGTAGTCGCTGGAGCCGGAGCAGGTGAAGCCGATGTCGGCGGTCTTCAGGCCGGTCCGGTCGAGGACGCTGTGCAGGACCGGCATGAGCATCTCGACCTCGGAGAGCTCGTCGGTGGTGCGCAGGACGTCGGTCTGCGCGAAGGCGACGACCGCGATGTCGCGGACGCCCGGGGTTTCCTCGCGGGTCACAGCAGCTCCTTGTAGGCGTCGTAGTCCGCGTCGGGTTCGCCGGCCGGCCGGTAGTGGTCGGGGTAGCGGGCGCCGTCCGTCCACACGGGTTCGACGCGCAGGCCCATGCGCACCTGGTCGTAGGGGATGCCGGAGATGCGGCCGTGCAGGGCGAGGCCGGCTCCGTCGAGGGCGATGTGGGCGTACACGTAGGGGACTTCGATGTCGAGGTTCTTCGCCTTGATGTTGACGATGCAGAAGGTGGTGACGGTCCCGCGCGGTCCGACCTCGACCTGCTCGGCGGTCGGAACGCCGCAGGTGGGGCAGGCTCCGCGCGGCGGGACGTACACCTTGCGGCAGGACGGGCAGCGTTCGCCGACGGTGCGCCTGGTGGAGAGCGCCTCGATGTAGGCGGACTGGGCGCGGCCGGGCGAGTAGGTGTAGTCGAGGCGGGCGGGGGCGACGATGCCGGTGACCGGGTCCGCGAACTCGCCGGTGGTGCCCGTGAGTTCGGCCGGATCACCGTCGTGCGGCTCGAAGCAGGCGATGTCGGTGATGGCGCCGGTGCGTTCCTCCGCCCAGCGGATGCGGACCCGCATTCCGGTGCGGACCGCGTCCGGGCCGGGGGCGTCGAGGGCATGCAGGAGGGCGGTGTCGGCGCCGTCGAGCCGGACCAGGACCCAGGCGAAGGGCGTGGCGAGGGGCTGGCCGCGGCGGGGGGCGTGGTTCCAGGCCCAGGTGGTGACCGTGCCGGTGGCGGCCACCTCCACGAGGTCGTGCAGTTCCTCGGCGGTGACGGGGTCGTACTCGACGGGCGGGACGAGGGTGCGGTCGTCTCCGGTGCGCACGCCGAGGACGACGCGTTCGCGCAGGCCGGTGAGGAAGGCACTCTGGACGGGGCCGAGGGACCGGGTGAACGGGAACTCGACGACGAGCGGCGCTTTGAGCACTTCGGGCATCGGGGCTGCCTCCCTGGGAAGCCGACGTCAGCGGGAGCGCCCCGAAAGGGGGCGCGGGGAACTGCGCGACCAGCCACAACGGACCCGCAGTATGGCGAACTGCGCTTACCGCCCACTCGCCCGGCGGAGCGTCACGCGCGCCGGTAGACAGGCGGCCGTTTCTCCGCGAAGGCGCGGGCGCCTTCCTTCGCGTCGTCCGTGTCGAACACCGGCCAGCCACGGACCAGTTCGGCGGCCAGCCCGTCGGCCTCGGTCAGCTCGGCGGCCTCGTACACGGACGCCTTCACGGCCTCCACGGCGAGCGGGGCGCAGGCGTTGACGCGTTCGGCGATCTCCAGGGCCCGGTCCAGGGCGGCGCCGTCGGGAACGACGTGCCCGATCAGTCCGACGGCCGCGGCCTCCTTCGCGCTGTAGGGCCGTCCGGTGAGCAGCATCTCCAGGGCGTGGGTGCGCGGGATCTGCCGTGGCAGGCGGACCGTGGAACCGCCGATCGGGAACAGGCCGCGCCTGACCTCGAAGAGGCCGAAGGTGGCGGACTCCCCGGCGACGCGGATGTCGGTGCCCTGGAGCATCTCGGTGCCGCCCGCCACGCAGTGGCCCTCGACGGCGGCGATCACCGGTTTGCGGGGGCGGTGGTGGCGCAGCATCGCCTTCCAGTGCAGGTCGGGGTCGGCCTTGAGCCGGTCGCGGTGCTGCTCGCCCTGCATGCCCTGGCCGGCGAGCGCCTTGAGGTCCATGCCGGCGCAGAAGGAGCCGCCGGCGCCGGTGAGGACGACCGAACGGACCGAGTCGTCCGCGTCGGCCTCGAGCCAGCCGTCGTACAGGCCGACGAGCATGGCGATCGAGAGCGCGTTCCTGGCCTCCGGCCTGTTGAGCGTGAGCACCAGCGTGGCGCCCTCGCGCCGCACGGTGAGGTGTTCGGTACCGCCCATCGCAGATCTCCCCTCGGAAAGAACGAGAACAGGTTGCAGGAGGCGTGATGGCAGTTCAAGGGTTTTCTGACAGACAGTCAGATTTCTTGTCCGGAGCCCTTCCCACTTGCCGTGCCCTTTGCTCTGATGACCGGCGAACCGTCTGGGAGCCAGGCCGTCGTGAGGTCAGGAGGAACGGTGGAGTACAACCTTGCCGACCTGTTCGAGTCGGTCGTCGACGTGGCGGCGGACCGCGAGGCGCTCGTCCACGTGGACCACCCGGGCTCGGGCGCGGAACGCCGTCTGACGTACGCGGAGCTGGACGCCGCGGCCAACCGCATCGGCCACCACCTCCTCGACAGCGGGATCCGCCCCGGCGAGCACCTCGGCCTGCACCTGTACAACGGCGTCGAGTACCTGCAGACGGTGCTGGGCTGCCTCAAGGCCCGGATCGTGCCGGTCAACGTCAACTACCGGTACGTCGAGGAGGAGCTGGTCTATCTCTACCGGGACGCCGACCTGGCCGCCCTCGTCTTCGAGGCGGAGTTCACCGACCGGGTGGCGGCCGCGCTGCCACAGGCCCCGGCGCTGCGGCACCTGCTACGGGTCGGGCCGGCGGGCGAGGGCATCGCCCCCTTCGCGGACATCGTCTCCTTCGCGGACGCCGAGGCGGGCGGCTCCCCGGAGCGCGGTTTCCCGGCCCGGTCGGGGGACGACCAGTTCATCATCTACACGGGCGGCACGACCGGTATGCCCAAGGGTGTGATGTGGCGTCAGGAGGACCTGTTCTTCGCGGGACTGGGCGGCGGGGCGCCGACCGGGGAGCCGGTGAAGAAGCCGGAGGAGCTCGCCGAGCGGGTCGCCGCGGGCGGCTCGGGGATCACCTTCTTCCCCACTCCCCCGCTGATGCACGGCACCTCGACCCTCACCGCGTTCATCGGCTTCAACTTCGGCCAACGGGTCGTGCTGCACAGCAAGTTCGTGCCCGAGGAGGTGTTGCGGACCATCGCCAAGGAAAAGGTCAACGCCGTCTCCCTGGTCGGCGACGCGATGCTGCGGCCGCTGATCGACGCGCTCGACGGCCCGATGCGGGGAACGGACTGCTCGTCCGTGTTCAGCGTCTCCTCGTCCGGGGCCATCATGTCGGACACGGTGCGCCGGCAGTTCCGGGAGCTGATGCCGAACGCGATGCTGCTGAACAACTTCGGCTCCTCGGAGTCCGGCTTCAACGGCACGGCCACGGAGGACTCCGGCCCCGAGCGCGGCTTCCGCGTCCGGGTCAACTCCCGTACCCGGGTGGTCGATCCGGCCACGAAGGAGGCGACCGCGCCGGGCGAGATCGGCCGGGTCGCCCAGTGCGGTCACGTCCCCCTCGGCTACTACAACGACCCGGCGAAGACCGCCGAGACCTTCTTCGAGAAGGACGGCGAGCGCTGGGTCCTGCTCGGCGACATGGCCACCGTCGACGAGGACGGTGTGGTCGTCGTCCTCGGGCGCGGCTCGCAGTGCATCAACACCGGCGGCGAGAAGGTGTACCCCGAGGAGGTCGAACAGGCGCTGAAGGCTCATCCGGACGTGTACGACGCCCTGGTGGCGGGGGTGCCGGACGCGCGGTGGGGCGCCCATGTGGCGGCGGTGGTCCAGGTGCGCCGGGGCGCCCCGCCGCTCTCCCTGGAGGCGATCCAGAGTCACTGCCGCACCCGGCTGGCGGGCTACAAGATCCCGCGCCAGCTGGTGCTCACCGAGTCCATCCGCCGCTCCCCGAGCGGAAAGGCGGACTACCGGTGGGCGCGGGAGGCGGCGCTGGCGGAGAACACCTGACCGCGATCCCCGGGCAGAACCCGCAGCCGAACCCTTGCCTGACGGCCCCGGTCCTGGATTACTGATCCCGAGGAAGATCGACCGAATGATCGGTCGCCCGCGTTGGCGTGATTCGGGTGAGGGAGAGTCCAGATGGCGGACGCGAGGAACACGCTGGACGAGGGCGAGCGCCTCAGCGAGGACGCCCTGCGCGCACGGCAGCTGGAGCGCCTGCGCGCCTCGCTGCGTCACGCGTACGATGGCGTGCCCTTCTACCGCGAGGCCTTCGACAAGGCCGGCGTCCACCCCGACGACTGCCGCGACCTCGGTGACCTGGCCCGGTTCCCCTTCACCGGCAAGGCCGACCTGCGCGCGCACTACCCATACGGAATGTTCGCCGTCCCCAGGGAGCGGATCCGCCGCATCCACGCCTCCAGCGGCACCACCGGCCGGCCGACGGTCGTCGGCTACACGGACGCCGACCTGTCCCTGTGGGCGGACCTGGTGGCCCGATCGATCCGCGCCGCGGGCGGCCGGCCGGGCGACACGGTCCATGTGGCGTACGGCTACGGCCTGTTCACCGGTGGCCTCGGCGCGCACTGCGGCGCCGAACGCCTCGGCTGCACGGTGATCCCCGCGTCCGGCGGAATGACGTCCCGTCAGGTCCAGTTGATCCAGGACCTCGAGCCCCGGGTCATCATGGTGACCCCGTCCTACATGCTGACCCTGCTGGACGAGTTCGAGCGGCAAGGCGTCGATCCGCGCTCCACCTCGCTGCGGGTGGGGATCTTCGGCGCCGAACCCTGGACCGAGCGGATGCGGCAGGAGATCGAGCAGCGGTTCGCGATCGACGCGGTCGACATCTACGGGCTGTCGGAGGTGATCGGCCCGGGGGTGGCGCAGGAGTGCGTGGAGACCAAGGACGGGCTGCACATCTGGGAGGACCATTTCTTCCCCGAGGTGGTCGACCCGGTCACGGGCGAGGTCCTGCCGGAGGGCGCGGAGGGCGAGTTGGTGTTCACCTCGCTCACCAAGGAGGCCATGCCCGTCGTCCGCTACCGCACCCGGGACCTGACCCGGCTGCTGCCGGGGACGGCCCGGGTCTTCCGCCGCATGGCGAAGGTGACCGGCCGCAGCGACGACATGGTCATCCTGCGCGGGGTGAACCTCTTCCCCACCCAGATCGAGGAGATCGTGCTGCGGACTCCGGCCGTGGCGCCCCACTTCCAGCTCCGGCTGACCCGGGAGGGCCGCCTCGACGCCCTCACGGTCCGCGCGGAGGCCCGCCGCGACGCCACGCCCGCCGACCGCGACACGGCCGCCCGGGCGATCGCGTCGGCGGTGAAGGACGGCATCGGCGTGTCCGCCGCCGTGGAGATCGTCGACCCCGAGTCGCTGGAGCGGTCGGTGGGCAAGATCAGGCGGATCGTGGACCTGCGGCCCCGGGAGTGACGAGATCCGCGCGGTTCACGAGCCCAAGCGCTCGCGCAGTTCCCGCTTGAGGATCTTCCCGCTGGCGTTGCGCGGGAGTTCGTCGACGAAGACCACCCACTTGGGGGCCTTGAACGACGGGAGCTTTTCGCGGGCGTACGCGATGAGCTCCTCCTCGGTCACCTGGCCGCGCGCGACCACCACCGCGGTCACCGCCTCGATCCACCTCTCGTCGGGCAGCCCGATCACCGCGGCCTCCGCGACGGCGTCGTGGGCGTACAGCGCGTCCTCGACCTGGCGTGAGGCGACCAGCACGCCACCGGTGTTGATGACGTCCTTCACCCGGTCGACGATCGTGAAGTAGCCGTAGGCGTCGCGCACGGCGAGGTCGCCGGAGCGGAACCAGCCGTCACGGAAGGCCGCGGCGGTCTCCTCGGGCTTGTCCCAGTAGCCCTCGCACAGTTGCGGGGAGCGGTAGACGATCTCGCCGGGCGTGCCGTCGGGGACGTCTGCCCCGTCCTCGTCGACGACCCGGGCGTCCACGAACAGCACCGTGCGCCCGCAGGAGTCCATCCGCCCCTTGTGCTCATCGGGCGCGAGGACGGTGGCGAGGGGGCCGATCTCGCTCTGCCCGAAGCAGTTGTAGAAGCCGAGCTCGGGCAGGCGTTCGCGCAGCCGCTCCAGCACGGGCACCGGCATGACCGACGCGCCGTAGTACGCCTTGCGCAGCCCGCTCAGGTCACGCTCGCCGAAGTCGGGACGGCCCGCCAGCGCGATCCACACGGTCGGCGGCGCGAACAGGCTGTCGACGCGGTCCGCCTCGATCAGGTCGAGGAGACGGTCGCCGTCGGGGGCGTCCAGCACGAGGTTGGTCGCGCCGACCGCGAGGTAGGGCAGCAGGAACACGTGCATCTGCGCCGAGTGGTACAGCGGCAGGGAGTGCGCGGGACGGTCGCCGGCGCTCAGGTCGAGGGCGGCGATGGCGCTCAGGTACTCGTGCACCAGGGCGCGGTGCGTCATCATCGCGCCCTTCGGCAGGGCCGTCGTGCCGGACGTGTAGAGCAGCTGCACCAGGTCCTCGGGGCGCGGCTCGGGGCCGTCGTACGGGTCGGCCGCGGGCAGCAGCGCCAGCAACGAGTCCTCGGCGTCGCGCAGGGCCGACGTGCGCACGCCGTCGGGGAGCCGGGCCGCGAGGTCGGGGTCGGCGAGAACCAGCGTGCTGCCCGACTGGCGCACGATGTACGCCAGGTCGTCGCCGGTGAGGTTCTGGTTCACGGGGACGTGGACCAGGCCGGCACGGGCGCAGGCGAGGAACGCGATGAGGTAGGCGTCGGAGTTGTGGCCGTACGCGCCCACCCGGTCGCCGGGGGCGAGGCCGGCGCCGAGCAGGACGCTCGCCGCGCGCGAGACGGCGTCGTCGAGTTCCTCGTAGGTCCAGGTGCGGTCGCGGTATTCGATCGCGACGCGCGCCGGGGTGCGGCGGGCGCTGCGCCGCAGCACCCCGTCGACCGTGCTGCCGTGTCCGGGCGTCGTCATGACTCATGATCCTCGGGCGGGGGCCGGGGCAGGTCAAGTCGCCGTGACGGGGACGACGGCGCGGCCGGTCCCGAACACCGGTGGCGGGGGTCCGACCCGGCGCCGGAGCGGCCCGCGGCCGGCCGCCCTCGCCGACCGGGAGGGGCCGTCCTGCCGCCGAACGGCCTAAGAACTCGCGCAGACAGGCTCGATGGGGTACCTCGGAAGTAGAAGAGGAACAGGGCCTGGTGATCATGGAGTTGCGACGCTCTGTGATCACCGGGAGACCTGTGCCTGCCTTGCCGTCATGGCTGACCGAACCCCTGTGGGACCAATTCGCGGCGCTGCTGCCACAGCGGCCCGTCTACGCTCCGACCCACCCGCTGGGCTGCCACCGCACGCGGATCAGTGACCGGGTCATCTTCGACAAGCCGCTGCAACTCCTGTTCTGCCAGTCTTGGAACTCAGGCAGTGCACGGAGTCGCGGCGGGACGCCGCCCTGCGGTGAACGCGGCCGGCGGGACACCCATGAAGTGGCGGAACTCGGCCGTCATGTGGGACTGGTCGTAGTAGCCGGCCGTCGCGGCGATGTCCGACCACCGGCCGGCATCGGCCGCGAGCACGGTGCGAACGCGGTCGATGCGTGCGAAGTGCTTCGGGGACAAGCCGGTGCCGTCGGTGAACAGGGTGTGCAGGCGGCGCTCACTGATGTGCAACCGGGCCGCGGCCGTGGCGACAGTGGTGCCGACCAGTAGGTGTGCCGCCTCTTCGAGCCGCTCCGGAGGCTCCGGCCAATCGGCCAATGCTTCTTCGAGAGCGGCGACCGGATCGGCGGCGAGCTGGTCGACGTCCAGACCCGGCAGTTCGCGGAGCGGCAGGGCGCGATCGGCGAGATCACGCAGCGGACGGCCGAGCAGGGCTTGGGCACGACCCGGCCGCATACGAACCCGCACGCACGAGTGGCCGGGCGCGGCAACGTGATAGGCGGCCCGGGTGCGGGGGCCCATGACGATCAGCTCACGCTTGTCGCTGCGCAGGAGAAGGGTGGTGGCGTGATCGGGCACGTCGACCGCCGCCGAACCGGCCGCCGTAGCGACATCTACCCCGGCCACCCAACGAGCAAGGGCAGGCGGCATGTTGAGAGGGCTCACGCGGCCCACGATAGTGCCGAAACTTCCTATCCCGCGGCGTGAGAGCGATGCGACCGTCGGGACATGATCCTTGTTACCGGTGCCACCGGCACCATCGGTAGTCACGTCGTGCGTCTGCTCACCGAGCGGGGCGTGCCGTTTCGGGCGATGTCCCGCCGCGAGCGGCCCGGCGGGGTGCAGGCCGACTTCGACGACCCGGCGTCGCTGGCACGGGCGGTGGCCGACGTCGACACGGTCTTTCTCGTGACCGTGCCCCCCGTGCCGACCGCGGACCACGACATCGCCCTGGTGACGGCCGCGCGGGCGGCGGGCGTCCGTAAGGTCGTCAAGCTGTCCGCCATCGGCAGCGGCGAGCTGTTCGACGGGGCGACCGTCGGCGCGTGGCACCTCGCCGCGGAGGAGGCGATCGAGGCCAGTGGGCTCGTGTGGACGATGCTCCGCCCGCCGAGCTTCGCCTCGAACTTCTTGTGGTATCGGGCGCTGATCCAGGCCGGAGAGCCGATCCCGAACCTGGCCGGCGACTCCCGGCAGGCCGTCGTCGACCCAAGGGACGTGGCCGCGGTGGCCGTCGCCGCCATGACCAGCGATGCGCACGACGGGCAGCGGTACGACCTGACCGGGCCGGAGCTGCTGACGTTCGCAGACCAGGCGGCGATTCTGGAGGGCGTGCTGGAACGGCCGGTCAAGATCACCGACACGAATGCGTTCGACCAGTTGCCGGCCGGGATGGTCACCGGCATCGGCTGGGCGCGCGCCGGCGGTGCGGCCTACGTCACCGACCACGTGCCGCAGGTGCTCGGTCGAACGGCGGGCACGTTCAAGCAGTGGGCACGCGACCACCGGGAGGCGTTCGCGTCAATGCCGTAACCCACCGCCGCCGACGGCCGCCAGGCTCTCGGGCAAGAGGCCCTCGTAGCTCAAGGGACAGAGCCCGTTCTCCTTCGGTGCTTCTGGTGCGTCGCCGGAGCCGGTGAGAACTCGCGCAATTGGGGGCGGGGTCATGGTCGCCGGGTGGGGCGGTCGTCCCAGCGGTGAGTGGTCCAGGCGCGGCGAACGAGGCTACGCACGGTGATGTCGTCGGGCAGCGGACCCAGGCCGTCAGAAGGTCCAGGGTCGGGGCGGGCAGCGGCGAGTCGTGGCAGTTCGCTCCGGCCAGGACGCGGCCCAGCGGGATGCCGTAGCCGTCTGTCATCCCCGAGCGTTCGAGGCCCTGTTTGCCCCGGTCGACCGGTGAGCGTCCAGCGGCTTCTCCGCCTCCGGGTGCCTTGGTGATCGACCCGTCGATGGCGACCTGGTCCAGAACGAGGCCGACGATGCGGTGGTACGCCTCCAGAGCGATGTGCCGGAGCCGGGCGAAGACGCCGAGCCGGATCCACTCGTCACGGCGGTTGCGAATCGTGGTGGCCGAGCAGGTGGTGTCCGCCAGGGCTTCGTAGGAGCAGCCGAAGCGCAGGAGTTGCAGCGGCTTGTCGAAGATGATCCGGTCGCTGATCCGCGTGCGGTGGCAGCCCAGCGGGTGGGTCGGAGCGTAGACGGGCCGCTGCGGAAGCAGCGCCGCGAATTGGTCCCACAAGGGTTCGGTCAGCCATGACGGCAAGGCAGGCACAGGTCTCCCGGTGATCACAGAGCGTCGCAACTCCATGATCACCAGGCCCTGTTCCTCTTCTACTTCCGAGGTACCCCATCGAGCCTGTCTGCGCGAGTTCTGAGCCGGTCTTCGCCGAGGGGGCCGCCCCGGCGACTCCGCCGAACGACCCGATCCGGCCCACGCCACGAGGCGTCACCGAGGCCCGCCGCCGAACGGCAGGGGGCGGCCTCCCGTCGAGGGGCCGGGGCCCGCCGCCGTCGCCCGGCGGGCGGGGCGGGCTCACGCCGAACGGCCGGGGGCAGCCTTCCGGCGAGGGGCGGTCGCCGTGCCCGGCCGGGCACGCTTACATCGGGCGGGTCCGGCCCTCCCAGTACGGCTCCCGCAGCCGCCGCTTGTACAGCTTGCCGTTGGGGTCACGGGGCATCTCGGCGATGAAGTCGATGCTCCGGGGCCGCTTGTAGCCGGCCAGCCGGTCGGCGCAGTGGTCGAGGAGGGCGGCGGCCAGGGCGGGTCCGGGCTCGTGGCCGGGCGCCGGTTCGACGACGGCCTTCACCTGCTCGCCCCAGTCGTCGTGCGGGATGCCGAAGACGGCCGCGTCGGCGACGGCCGGGTGGGCTAGCAGGGCGGACTCGATCTCGGCGGGGTAGATGTTGACGCCGCCGGAGATGATCATGTCGATCTTGCGGTCGCGGAGGAACAGGTAGCCGTCCTCGTCGAGCACGCCGAGGTCGCCGACGGTGAAGAAGTCGCCGATGCGGTTCTTCCGGGTCTTGTCCTCGTCCTTGTGGTAGGCGAAGCCGCCCGTCGTCATCTTCATGTACACGGTGCCGAGTTCACCGGCCGGCAGCCGCTCGCCCGCGTCGTCGAAGATGGCCAACTCGCTGATGGGCCAGGCCTTTCCGACCGTGCCGGGCTTCTTCAGCCAGTCCTCGGCCGTGGCGAACGCGCCGCCGCCCTCGCTGGCCGCGTAGTACTCCTCGACGCAGTGGCCCCACCAGTCGATCATCGCCCGTTTCACGTGGTCGGGGCAGGGCGCGGCGCCATGGATGGCGTGCCGCATGGACGACACGTCGTAGCGCGCCCGCACCTCCTCGGGGAGGGCGAGCAGCCGGTGGAACTGGGTGGGGACCATGTGGGTGTGGGTGCAGCGGTGGCCGTCGATGAGCCGCAGCATCCCCTCGGGCGTCCATTTGTCCATCAGGACCAGCCGGTGCCCGATGTGCAGGGACGCGCCCGCGAACTGGAGCACCGCCGTGTGGTAGAGCGGCGAGCAGACGAGGTGCACGTTGTCGTCGAAGGGCTTGATGCCGAAGATGCCGAGAAAGCCGCCGAGGTAGGCCTCCTCGGGCAGTTTGCCGGGCAGCGGCCGCCGGATGCCGCGCGGGCGGCCCGTCGTGCCCGAGGTGTAGTTCATGACCCAGCCGAGGGTGCGGTCGGAGGGCGGCGATCCGGGTTGGCCGGCGAGGAGTTCGGCGTACGGCCGGAACCCGTCGATCCCACCGACGGCGTACCGCCGGCCGGCGGGCAGGCCGGCCTCGTCGGCGGCGCGGCGGGCCTGGTCGGCGAAGCGCCCGTGGGCCAGCAGCACCTTCGCTCCGGAGTCGGAGACGATCCAGGCGATCTCGGGGCCCGTCAGATGGTGGTTGACCGGGACCAGGTAGAAGCCGGCCTGGCTGGCGGCGAGATGGGCGGTGAAGAACTCGGCCGAGTTGGGCAGGACGACGGCGAAGGCGTCGCCGCGTTCCAGTCCGGCGGCGCGCAGACCGTGCACGAGCCGGTTGGCGGCGGCGTGCAGGCGTCCGGCGGTCCATTCCTCGCCGTCCGGGGCGATCAGGACGACGCGGTCGGGGTCCTGGGCCGCCTGGGCCCAGAATCCGGCGGGGGGTGTGCTGGTCACTGGCCGCTCCTTCCGGCGATGCGGTTGACGCGGTCGACGGCTTGCTCGAAACCGCGGGTGAGGTCGTCGAAGACCTCCTGCACGCTGCGGACTTCGTTCATCCGGCCGACGATCTGGCCGACCGGGGTGCCGAGCAGGGGGTCGACCTCGTACTTCTGGATGCGGGAGACGGCCTCGGCGACGAGCAGGCCCTGCAGGGGCATCGGGAGGGTGCCGGGCCCGTCGGGGCCGTCCCAGGCGTCGGTCCACTCGGTGCGCAGCTGGCGGGCGGGCTTGCCGGTCAGCGCGCGGGAACGGACCGTGTCGCCGGAGCCCGCCGCGAGAAGCTTGCGGGTGAGGGCGGGTGAGTGCAGGTCGGCCTCGGCGGTGGTCAGCCAGAGCGACCCGAGCCAGACGCCCTGGGCGCCCAGCGCGAGGGCGGCGGCGATCTGCCGCCCGCTGCCGATGCCGCCGGCGGCGAGGACCGGCAGCGGTGCGACGGCGTCCACGGCCTCCGGGGTGAGCACCATGGAGGCGATCTCGCCGGTGTGACCGCCCGCCTCGTATCCCTGGGCGACGACGATGTCGATGCCGGCGTCCCTGTGCTTGCGGGCGTGCCGGGCGCTGCCGGCCAGCGCGGCGACGAGGACGCCCCGCTCGTGGGCGCGGGCGACGACGTCGGCCGGCGGTGAGCCGAGGGCGTTGGCCAGCAGCCGGATCGGGTAGTCGAAGGCGACGTCGAGCTGGCTGCGGGCGACCTGTTCCATCCAGCCGGTGATCCGCCACCCGGAGGCCTCGCCCTCGGCCAGCTCGGGCACCCCGTAGGTGGCGAGGGTGTCGCGCACGAACTGCCGGTGCCCCTCGGGGATCATCGCCTCGACGTCGGCCTCGGTCACCCCTTCGACCTTCTTGGCGGGCATGACGACGTCGAGCCCGTAGGGCCGGCCGCCGACATGCGCCTCGATCCAGTCGAGGTCGCGTTTGAGGTCGTCGGGGTCGGTGTAGCGGACCGCGCCGAGCACGCCGAAGCCGCCCGCGCGGCTGATGGCCGCGGCGACCGCGGGGAACGGCGTGAAGCCGAAGACGGCGTGCTCGACTCCCAGTTGTGTGCTCAGCTCCGTCTGCATGGGCGCAGGATGCCGCAGCCGCGCGGACGACGGAAGAGCTTTTCTGATAGACCGTCAGATTCTTGCCGCCGGATGCCGGACCGGAAACCCGACGGATACCTCACCAGATGCCCGACCGGTGCCCGACCGGATTCCTGTCCTCAGACTCCCGCGTGCTCCTCGAGCACCGCCATGGCGGCGTTGTGCCCCGGCACGCCGCTCACGCCGCCGCCGCGCACCGCGCCGGCCCCGCACAGCAGCACATTGGCGTGCGGGGTCGCCACGCCCCAGCGCCCCGCCCCTTCCTGGGCGTAGGGCCAGCTCAGGTCGCGGTGGAAGATGTTGCCGCCGGGCAGCCCGAGGTCGCGCTCCAGGTCGAGCGGGGTCCGCGCCTCGATGCAGGGGCGGCCGTCGGCATCCTTGGCCAGGCAGTCCGCCAGGGGCTCGGCGAGGTGGGCGTCCAGCTGGGCGAGGGTCGACCGCAGCAGCTCCTCGCGCACGGCGTCGTTGTCCCGTGCGAAGAGCCGGGCGGGCGTGTGCAGGCCGAACAGCGTCAGCGTCTGGTAGCCCCGCTCGACGAGGTCCGGGCCGAGAATGCTCGGGTCGGTCAGGGAGTGGCAGTAGATCTCGGAGGGCGGGGCGGCGGGCAGCTCGCCGGCCACGGCCTGGGCGTGTGCGGCGGCCAACTGGCGGTAGCCCTCGGCGATGTGGAAGGTGCCGGCGAACGCCTCGCGCGGGTCGACGGAGCTGTCCCGCAGCCTCGGCAGCCGTTCGAGCAGCATGTTCACCTTGAGCTGGGCGCCCTCGGCGGGGGCCGGCGGCGCGTCGCCGGTCAGGGCCGCGAGCGCCTGCGGCGAGGCGTTCACCAGGACGTGCCGGGCCACGGCGACCCCCTCGCCGTCCGCCGTGCGGTAGGCGACCTCCGCCGTACGGCCGTCCGTGTCGATCCGCACCGCCTCGTGGCCGGTGGCGAGGACCGCGCCCGCGTCACGGGCGGCGGCGGCCAGAGCGTCGGTGAGCGCGCCCATGCCTCCGACGGGGACGTCCCAGGCGCCGGTGCCGCCGCCGATCACGTGGTACAGGAAGCAGCGGTTCTGCCGGAGCGAGGGGTCGTGGGAGTCGGCGAAGGTGCCGATGACGGCGTCGGTCAGGACCACGCCGCGCACCAGGTCGTCCGCGAAGCGCTCCTCGACGGCGACGCCGATCGGCTCCTCGAACAGGGTCCGCCAGGCCTCCTCGTCGTCGACGCGCCGGCGCAGTTCCTCACGGGTGGGCAGCGGCTCGGTGAGCGTGGGGAACACCCGCTGGGCGACCCGCCCGGTCATGTCGTAGAAACGCTCCCAGGCCGCGTACTCGCGCTCGCCGCCGGTCAGCCGCGCGAACGCCTCCCGCGTGCGCCGGGCGCCGCCGCCCACGAGCAGCCCGGTGGCCCGTCCGTCGCGCTCCACGGGGGTGTACGAGGAGATCGTGCGGCCCTGCACGCGGAAGCGGAGCCCCAGGTCCCGCACGATCTTCCGCGGCAGCAGGCTGACCAGGTAGGAGTAGCGCGAGAGCCGGGCGTCGACCCCGGCGAACGGCCGGGTGGAGACGGCGGCGCCCCCGGTGTGGTCCAGCCGCTCCAGCACCAGTACGGACCGTCCGGCCCGGGCCAGGTAGGCGGCGGCGACCAGCCCGTTGTGCCCGCCGCCGACGACGACGGCGTCGTAGACGCGCCGTCCCCGGTGATCCCGCCGGTCGTGATCGCCCTGGTGTGCCCCGTGTGCCTGGTGTGCCTCGTGTCCCTCGTGTGCGGCCATGGTTCTTCGTAACACGAGCCGATCAAGGTCGGCCAGAGGGGGTAGCGCCGGGCTGCTGCGCGCCTCGGAGCCGGAACCCGGAGGGCGAGCCGGTGCGGTCCGGGCTCCCCTACGATCGTCATGGCCTCAAGTGCGTTGAGGCGCACGCGCGTTGGATTCAGGGGGAGCCTATGACCGCCCAGCCGTCCGCCATGCCCGGAGCCGAGCCGCGCAATTCCGCCGCCCTGCTGGTCAACCGGCGCGGCCAGTACCTCCTGCATCTGCGGGACGCGCACAAACCCATCTGTGACGCGGGCCTGTGGTCGCTGCCCGGCGGCGCGTGCGAGGGGGATGAGACGCTCGAGGAGGCCGTCGCCCGCGAGCTGTTGGAAGAGACGGGTCTGATCCTCGAGGGGCTGACCCGGTACGCGGTCGTCGACGGCATCCAGGTCTTCCTGGGCGGCTGGGACGGCGATCCCTCGCGGCTGCCCGTCACCGAGGGCATCATGTTCGCGTTCTTCGACGCGGCGACCACCGCGCACCTGACGATGGCGCCGGGCGCCGCGCAGGTCATCGCCCGGCACCAGGCGTCCCCGGTCGCCCCGACGCCGCAGCCGGCCGTGCGGGAGACCGTCCTCAACGCCGTCGGCGTCCATCTCTATCTGGAGCACGACGGCGACATCCTCCTCGGTCTGCGCCACCCTGACTCGTCTTTCGCGCCCCTGAAGCACCACTTCCTGGCCGGTCACTGCGAGCGGGAGTCCGCGGTGGCGTGCCTCGTCCGCGAGGCCCGGGAAGAGGCCGGACTGGAGATCGCGGCACGCGACGTCGAGCTCGTGCACGTCGTGCACGTCGTCGACTCGCCCACCGCCCGGCCGCGCCTGCAGCTCGTCTTCCGGGCCCGGCGCTGGGACGGCGAGCCGCGGCTGCTGGAACCGGACAAGTGCCTGAGCTGGGGCTGGTGGCCGCTGGACGGGCTGCCCGAGCCGATGGTCGGCTACGCGCGCACGGCCGTCGCCGGGATCCGTGCCGGACGGCCGTATTCGGAGCTGGGCTGGGAGCGGCAGCCGGCCCCGGCGTGACGGCGTGTTCCGGCCGGCGGGCCTGGGCGCCCCGTGCGGCCATGTGCAGCTCCTCCCCCGCCTCGTGCCCGGGCACCGGGCAGTGCGGTGTGACGCCGACCGGGTCGTCGTGCGGCGCGGGTCCGCGGGGCCCGCGGACCGGGGCGACCGGGGTCAGGGGGCCTGCGCACCGTCCGGGGCCGGGACCGCCACGAGCGTCGGCCGGGGGATCCACTCGTCGGTCAGGGCCGCCCCGGCGTCCGGACGCGCGCCCCGCGGTCCGGCGCCGACGGCCCGGTGGCCGACGGTCATGCCCCGGGTCCAGGACGGCAGTCGGGGACCGCCCTCGTCCGCCGCGTGCGCGTCGGAAGTCCGCGGCGCGGGCCGCGACGGCACGGACGTGGACAGGCCGGTCGGCGTGCTGCGGGCGTCGGCGATGCGCTGGACGATCTCGCGGGCGTCGTGGGGTCGCTGGGCGGGCTCCTTGGCGAGCAGGTCGAGGATGATCCGGTCGAGGTGGGCCGGCAGGTCGGCGCGGTGCTCGCGGGGCGGCCGGGGCGGGGTGTCCCGGTGTCCGACGAGGATCGCCCAGGGGTCGTCCAGGTCGAACGGCGGGCGGCCGGTGGCGATCTCGTAGAGCACGCATCCCAGCGAGTACAGGTCGCTGCGCCGGTCGACCTCCTCCCCCGCTATCTGCTCGGGCGACATGTAGTGCGGGGTGCCCATGGCGATGCCGGTGCCGGTGAGCCGGGAGGTGAAGCCCACGTCGTGACTGAGGCGGGCGATGCCGAAGTCGCAGATCTTCACTGTGCCGTCGGCGAGGCGCACGATGTTCGCCGGCTTCAGGTCACGGTGCACGACGCCCTGCCGGTGGGTGTAGGAGAGGGCCGCGGCCACCTGGTCGGCGATGTCGACGACCTCCGGCACGGGCAGCGGCCGGCGTTCCCCGTCGTCCAGCAGCTGGCACAGGTTGCGGCCGTCCAGGAGTTCCATGACGAGGAAGAGGACGCCGTCGTGGTCGCCGAAGTCGTGGACGACCGTCACCCCGCGGTGCTGGAGCGCGGCGGCCACGCGGCCCTCGCGCCGGAACCGCTCACGCAGGACGCTCCCCGAGGACGGGTCGTGGTGCGGTCCGGCCGGTTTGAGGCACTTCACGGCGACCTGCCGGCCGAGGGACTCGTCGCGGGCCCGCCACACCTCGCCCATCCCACCGCGCCCGATCCGGTCCAGAAGCCGGTAACGGCCCTGGATCAGCGTGCTCTCCGCCATGGTGTGCCGCCCCCGTCGCTTTCCAGCCCTCCCCCAGAGGGTTCAGTATGGCGGCCTATCGTCGCACCTTGTACGGTGCCGGACGGCTTTCGGGGCCCAGTCTCGCCATCGCCCGCAGGACGTGTTTGGGCGGCAGCTGCCATCGCAGACGTGCGGGGACGCAGCGCAGCGCGGCGCCCGTGGCGCGCAGCCTGCGGGTGACGACGGCGGGTGCGGGGGCCGGTCTGCCGTACAGCGCGTGGGCGTACGGGGGCAGCGAGGCATACGCCAGGTTCGCCACGCGCCGCCACAGCACCGCGCGCGCCGGGATCAGCAGGGGGTGGACGGGCGGACGGCGCAGGAAGTCGTCGACCTCGCGGGCCTCCGCTCCGGCGGCGAGCTCGGGGAGGGTCCGGTCGAAGTACGCCGCCATCTCCGCCCGGTCGGCGGGCACCGTCTCCGGGTCGAGGCCCACCAGGCGGGCGCTGACACGGTGCTCGGCGACGTAGCGGTCCGCGGCCGCGTCGGTGAGCGGGTAGCCGGAGCGGCGCAGCACGTGCAGATAGGAGTCGATCTCTGCGCAGTGCACCCACAGCAGCAGTGCGGGCTCGTCGACACCGTACCGCTCCCCCGTCTCCGGGTCGGTCGCGGACAGCATCCGGTGGATCTTGCGGACGCGGGCGCCCGCCTTCTCGGCCGCCTCGGCCGTGCCGTACGCCGTGGTGCCGACGAAGTCGGCGGTCCGCATCAGCCGGCCCCAGGCGTCGCGCCGGAAGTCGGAGTTCTGGGTGACGCCGCGGACGGCTCGCGGGTGCAGCGCCTGGAGGTAGAGCGCGCGGATCCCGGCGACCCACATCATCGGGTCGCCGTGCATCTGCCAGGTCACGCTGCGCGGGGTGAACAAGCCCGGGTCGCCCGTCATAGCGGCAGTGTGACAGGGATCGCCGGCCGGCACTAAGAGCGCCGGCTCCTCCGCTCCCGAAGCCGGCCGGTCCCCGCGGGGACCGGTCCGTCCCCGCGGTCCACATGCGCCGTGGAGGGAACTGGGGTCTCCTCGAAGGGAGAGAACGCCCCACGCCGGGCATGTCGACGATGTCGCACCAGGCTCCACCTCGCTCGCTCACCGTCGCATCCGGCTTCGTACGAGACGGAGGCCGCTGCCATGGAACCTGTCGTCACCGTAGGCCTCGACGGCTCACCCGCGAGCCTCACGGCCGCCCGCTGGGCCGCCGACGAGGCCGAGAAGCGCAAGCTGACCCTGCGGCTGCTGCACGCCTGGCCGCTCCTGGTACCGGAATCCGCGCGACTGCCCTCCGAGGTCGACCAGAACTACTGGGCGAAGCGTCTGGTCCACACCGCGCAGGCGGAGCTTCAGGCCCGCCACCCGGGCCTGACCGTCGTCGGGAGCCTGGTCGCCGAGGACGCGCACGAGGCCCTGCTCCGGGCGGCCACGGAGGCCGAGATGCTGGTGCTCGGCTCGCGAGGGATGGAGGCCGTCGAGAGCTACTTCATGGGCGACGTCAGCCTTCCGGTCGTGGCACGGGCCGAGCGGCCCGTGGTCCTGGTCCGCGCGGAGCCGGCGGACGACGAGCACGCCTTCGCACCGCCGGCCCGCGTGGTGGTGGCGCTCAAACTGCACACGCCCGGGGACGGGCTGCTCGACTTCGCCTTCCACACCGCCGCCGCCCGGGGCGCTCCCCTCGTGGCCGTCCACGGCCGCAGCGTGCCGCTCCACGCGCGCATGCCGTGGGGCGCCGACCACGCCGTCACCGAGGAGATGACGAAGGACGCGCGCACGTCACTGAGCGATGCGCTTCGCCCCTGGCAGGAGAAGTACCCGCAGGTGGAGGTGACGGAAAGCATCCGGCTCGCGAGTCCTGCCAAGGCCGTCGTGCGGGCTGCCGAGGGCGCGTCGCTGCTGGTCGTGGGCAGACGCGCGCATCGGCGGGGCACGGGACACCACCTGGGACCGATCGCCCAGGCCGCCATCCATCACGGACGCTGCCCCGTCGCCGTCGTCCCCCACGACTGAGTCCGGCCCCGCCCGTCGGATCCCCCGGCAGCCCCGGCAGCCCCGGCAGTAGGACCGGCTCGCCCCTGCTGCCCTGAGATGCCGTGAACCGCGTCGATGACGGCCTCGGGCCCGTGCTGGTCAACAAGTTCTACGAAGGGTGCAGATCACGGCTGGCGTCGGTGGCCCCACTCGACTAGCGCCGTACCCGGGGCATCCCCAGGCCGATCCAGGAGATGATCTCCCGCTGGATCTCGTTGTTGCCGCCGCCGAAGGTGAAGATCACGGCGGAGCGGTAGCCGCGTTCCAGTTCGCCGTGGAGCACCGCGCCCGCGGAGCCCTCCTGGAGTGCCCCTGGCGCCGCGACGACCTCCAGCAGCCACGCGTAGGCGTCGCGGCGGGCCTCGGAGCCGTAGACCTTGACGGCGGAGGCGTCCTGCGGGGTGAGGGTGCCGTTCTGCAGGGCTCCGACCATCTGCCAGTTGAGGAGCTTGAGGGCGTCGAGCTTCACATGGGTCTGGGCCAGCCGGCGCCGCACCCAGGCCAGGTCGATGACGCGTCGGCCGTCGGCGAGTTTGGTGTCGGTCGCCCAGCGCTGCACGTCGTGCAGGGCCCGGATGGCCATGGTGCCGTGTGCGGCGAGGGTGACGCGCTCGTGGTTGAGCTGGTTGGTGATCAGCCGCCAGCCCTGGTTCTCGGCGCCGACGCGGCGGGAGACGGGGACGCGGATGTCCTCGTAGTAGCTGGCGGTGGTGTCGTGGGAGGCGAGCGTGCGGATGACGGTGCAGGAGTAGCCGGGATCGGTGGTCGGCACGAGGAGCATGGAGATGCCCTTGTGCGGCGGGGCATCGGGGTCGGTGCGCACGGCGAGCCACACCCAGTCCGCGGTGTCTCCGTTGGTCGTCCAGATCTTCTGCCCGTTGACGACGTAGGTGTCGCCGTCGCGTACCGCGCGCGTCCTGAGGGCGGCGAGGTCGGTGCCCGCGTCGGGTTCGCTGTAGCCGATCGCGAAGTCGATCTCCCCGGCGAGGATCTTCGGCAGGAAGTACGCCTTCTGCTCGTCGGTGCCGTACCGCATGATCGTCGGCCCGACGGTGTTCAGCGCCATCAGCGGCAGCGGTACGCCGGCCTGGGCGGCCTCGTCGAAGAAGACGAACTGCTCGATCGGGGTCAGGCCGCGGCCGCCGTACTCCTCGGGCCAGCCGACGCCGAGCCAGCCGTCAGCGCCGAGGCGGCGGATGGTGGCGCGGTAGAAGGCCTTCGCGCCGACCGGGTCGGAGTGCCGGGCGTAGGCGTTGTCCGGCACCAACTCGGCGAAGTAGGCGCGCAGTTCCGTGCGCAGCCGCAGTTGCTCGGGCGTGTGGTCGAGGTGCACGGCGCCTCCTGGCTCCCCAAGGCCGGTGTCCTGACGGCGCACACCGTAGAACGTGTTCCAGAAATTGGGAATGCACAGGGCGGCGTGAAGCGAGGGAGCTCCGGCTGATCGCCGCGGTCGCCGTGCTTGCTCGGTGCTGTCGCCGTTCGGCGCGGCCGCCGTTCGCCTGCGGCCACCGTTCGCCGCAGCGCCGTCCGGCGCGCACGGCTCGGTTCAGCGGTGCGGCCGGTTCAGCGGTGATGCGGCCGGTTCAGTTCAGGGTCCGGATGAACTCCGTGCAGGCCTGAGCGCACGCCCGGCACGCCGCCGCGCTCTCCTCGGCGCCCGGGTACCCGTCGAAGGCGTGCGCGCACTCCAGGCAGACGGTGCGGCACCACTCCAGCTGGGCGCGGATGCCGTCCTCGTCCATCCGGTTCTCCTCGGACAGCACGCGGCAGGTCGCGTCGCAGACCTCCGCGCACATGATGCCCTTGCGGCGCACCAGCGCCTGCCGGTCGGTACCGTCCGGATCCACGAGGCTCGCGCGCAGCGCACACGCCTGCGCGCACTCGGTGCAGGCCTGCGCGCACGCGAAACGGTCCTCCAGGAACCGGAAGAGCTCCTGCTGGGATGTCGTCGAAGTCACGTGTGAGCGGGTAGCCGGTGCGCGCCGAGCCAAACCGCCCACCGGTCACGCGGACGGCAGCGGTCCCGGGGCGCCCGGGACGCCGACGGACCAGGACCGGAGATGAAATGTCTGGTTTGCATGCCATTTCATGGGTATTTCCCTGATATGAATACCGCAAGCCAGCAGCTGGCCGCCACGAGCGGCCTGCTCAGCCTCGGGCTGTTCATGGTCCCCGTGCTCCTCGTGATCGTTCTGGGCGGGAGCTTCTGGCTGGGCGCGCGCATCAAGTCGCGCGAGTCGGACCGGCCGCGCCCCGAGGAACAGCCGCACCTCCCGCCCGGCGGGGCGGTGCACGAGATCCGCGAGCACCGGGAACCCGAGGAGGTACCCCGGACGCCGGACGGCGGACGCCCCCTCACTCCCTACGAGCTGACCAACATGCAGACCAGAGCGAGCACGGACCAGAAACGGCCGCGCTGGAGCCGCGGCAGCAGCGGGTCCTTCGGCGGCGGCGGACTCGGCGCGCACTGACGTGAAGGCCCGCGCCGGACGCCGGGTGACCGGAGCGACACGGCCGGGGCGCTCCGCGCGGAGCGACCCGGCCGTGTCGCCGGGGCGATGATGCCGGGGGCAGCCGTGCCGACCCGGGGGCCGTCAGGCGCCGACGTAGTCCGCCAGATGCTCGCCGGTGAGGGTGGAACGGGCGGCGACGAGGTCGGCGGGGGTGCCCTCGAAGACGATGCGGCCGCCGTCGTGGCCGGCGCCGGGCCCGAGGTCGATGATCCAGTCGGCGTGCGCCATCACCGCCGGGTGGTGCTCGACCACGACGACCGACTTACCCGCGTCGACCAGCCGGTCGAGCAGTCCGAGCAGCTGCTCGACGTCGGCGAGGTGAAGACCGGTGGTCGGCTCGTCGAGGACGTATACGCCGCCCTTGTCGGCCATGTGTGTGGCCAGCTTGAGCCGCTGCCGCTCGCCGCCGGAGAGGGTGGTGAGCGGCTGGCCGAGGCTGACGTAGCCGAGACCGACGTCGACGAGCCGCCCGAGGACACGGTGCGCGGCCGGTGTGGCCGCCTCGCCCGCGGCGAAGAACTCCTCGGCCTCGGTCACCGACATCGCCAGCACCTCGCTGATGTCACGGCCTCCGAGACGGTACTCCAGCACCGACGCCTGGAACCGCTTGCCCTCGCACTCCTCGCAGGTCGTGGCGACGCCCGCCATCATCGCCAGGTCCGTGTAGACGACGCCGGCGCCGTTGCACGTGGGGCAGGCCCCCTCGGAGTTGGCGCTGAACAGCGCCGGCTTCACACCGTTCGCCTTGGCGAACGCCTTGCGAATGGGGTCGAGGAGTCCGGTGTACGTGGCCGGGTTGCTGCGCCGGGAACCGCGGATCGCCCCCTGGTCGACTGCCACCACGCCCTCGCCCGGCGGGATCGATCCGTGCACGAGCGAACTCTTGCCGGAGCCGGCCACGCCGGTGACCACGACCAGCACCCCGAGCGGGATGTCGACGTCGACGTCTTGCAGGTTGTGCGCGGACGCCCCCCGGACCTCCAGCGCGCCGGTGGGCTCGCGCACCGTCTGCTTCACGGCGGCCCGGTCGTCGAGGTGACGGCCGGTGATGGTGTCGCCGGCCCGCAGCCCCTCGACGGTGCCCTCGAAGCAGACGCTGCCGCCCGCCGTGCCCGCGCCCGGGCCGAGGTCCACGACGTGGTCGGCGATGGCGATGGTCTGCGGCTTGTGCTCCACGACCAGCACCGTGTTGCCCTTGTCCCGCAGGCGCAGCAGCAGGTTGTTCATCCGGCTGATGTCGTGCGGGTGCAGCCCCGTGGTGGGCTCGTCGAAGACGTAGGTGACGTCGGTCAGCGAGGAACCGAGATGGCGGATCATCTTGACGCGCTGCGCCTCGCCGCCGGAGAGCGTGCCCGAGGGCCGCTCCAGCGAGAGGTAGCCGAGGCCGATCTCCGCGAACGAGTCCAGCGTGTGCTGCAGCGCGGTGAGCAGCGGCGCCACCGACGGCTCCCGGACGCCGCGGACCCACTCGGCCAGGTCGCTGATCTGCATCGCGCAGGCGTCGGCGATGCTCACCCCGTCGATCTTCGACGCCCGGGCGCCCTCGCTCAGCCGTGTGCCGTCGCACTCGGGGCAGACCGTGAACGTCATCGCCCGCTCCACGAAGGCGCGGATGTGCGGCTGCAACGCGTCGATGTCCTTGGACAGCATCGACTTCTGGATCTTGGGGATCAGGCCCTCGTAGGTGAGGTTGATGCCGTCGACCTTGATCTTGGTCGGTTCCTTGTGGAGGAGGTCGTGCAGCTCCTTCTTCGTGAACCTGCGGATCGGCTTGTCCGGGTCGAAGAAACCGCAGCCGCCGAAGATACGGCCGTACCAGCCGTCCATGCTGTAGCCGGGGATCGTCAGCGCGCCCTCGTTGAGCGACTTGCTGTCGTCGTAGAGCTGGGTGAGGTCGATGTCGGAGACCGTGCCGCGGCCTTCGCAGCGGGGGCACATGCCGCCGGTGCGGGAGTACGTCGCCTTCACCGCCTTCTTGGTGCCGCGCTCCACGGTGATCGCGCCGCTCGCGCGGACGGACGCGGTGTTGAAGGAGTAGGCGCTGGGCGGGCCGATGTGCGGCTCGCCGAGCCTGCTGAAGAGGATGCGCAGCATCGCGTTGGCGTCGGTGGCGGTGCCCACGGTGGAGCGGGGGTCGGCGCCCAGCCGCTGCTGGTCGACGATGATCGCGGTCGTCAGCCCGTCGAGCACGTCCACCTCGGGCCGCGACAGGTTCGGCATGAAGCCCTGCACGAAGGCGCTGTAGGTCTCGTTGATCAGCCGCTGCGACTCCGCGGCGATGGTGTCGAAGACCAGGGAGCTCTTCCCCGAGCCCGAGACGCCGGTGAACACCGTCAGCCGGCGCTTGGGGATCTCGATGCTCACGTCCTTGAGGTTGTTCTCGCGCGCGCCGTGCACCCGGATCAGGTCGTGGCTGTCCGCGACATGGGACGCGGGTGACTGCGCGTCCGTCCTCCTGGCCATGCTCATCACATCTCCCTCACTCACTCGGGAGCACCTGCGCACTCCCTCGTTGCCCGGCCCGATCCACTCGACCGGTCGACCGGTCGACCGTCCTGCCGTCCTGCCGTCCTGCCGTCCTGCCGTCCTGCCGTCCGACGCCACGCTATCCGCGGGCCGGGGGCGGCCGCTTCTCGAATACTGACGGGTTCTGTGGCGTTCAGGTTCGAACAGGGGACGGACAGTAAACGACAACCGGCGGCGAGGCCGGGCCGAAGGCGCTGAGATGGCCTGATTCGTCGTGCAGGATGAGGTGGAAGATGGCCGACGTGATGCGGGCGGAACCGGCGCGGCGCGCGAAGGCGGGGGCGGGCGCTGCCGAGCAAGTCGCGAAGCAAGGCGCGAAGCAAGGCGCGAAGCAGGACGGGAAACAGGACGCGAAGAGCGCGCCGCAGGGCGTCCGGCGGAAGAGTGAGCAGAAACGGTGCACCTGCCGGGCCACGGCGGCGGACGACGCGGTCGGCGGGGCGGAGGAGCGGTTCCGGGGCCTGCTCGAGGCGGCGCCGGACGCCATGGTCATCGTCGACGACACGGGTGCCATCCGGCTCGTCAACGCCCAGACCGAGGCCCTGTTCGGGCACGGCCGTGAGGAACTGCTCGGCCGGCCCGTCGAGTTGCTGATCCCGCACCGGTTCCACGGCCAGCACACCGCGCACCGCAGCGGGTACACGACCAACCGGCAGGTGCGTCCGATGGGCGCCGGTCTCGAACTGCACGGTCTGCGCAAGGACGGCACGGAGTTCCCCGTCGAGATCAGCCTGAGCCCGCTGGAGACCCCGGACGGCCTGCTGGTCTCCGCGGCCGTGCGCGACGTCAGCGACCGCAAGGCGGCCGAGGCGCGCATCAACGAGCTCGCCGCTCTGGTGGAGTCCTCGCAGGACGCGATCCTCGCCAAGACCCTCGACGGCTACATCACCTACTGGAACGCGGCCGCTCAGCGCCTGTACGGGTACACCGCCGAGGAGGCCATCGGCCGGCACGTGTCGATGCTGGCCCCGGCGGAGCGGCGCGGGGAGGTCAGCGAGCTGCTCGAGCGGCTGCGGCACGCCGAGAAGGTCGAGCACTACGAGACACTGCGGCTGACCGACTCCGGGGAACTGCTGGACGTGGACGTCACGCTGTGGCCGACCCGCGACACGAACGGCAGGGTGGTCGGGGCCTGCGCGATCGTGCGGGACATCAGCGACCGCAAGCGCGCGGAGGCGGAACTCACTGCTCTGTACGAGCAGCAGCGGCACATCGCGCTGACACTGCAGCGCAGTCTGATGGGGACACCGCCCGCGCTGCCCGGGCTGGCCACCGCGAGCCGCTACCGGCCGGCGACACAGGGCGCCGGCGTGGGCGGCGACTGGTTCGACCTGATCCCGCTGGGCGCCGACCGGGTCGGTGTGCTGATAGGCGATGTCATGGGCCGCGGGCTCGAAGCGGCCGCCGTGATGGGACAGTTGAGGTCGGCGGCGCACGCGCTGGCGAAGACCGGCATGCAGCCGCGGCAGCTGATGCGAGCGCTGGACACCTGTGTCGCCGACCTCGACGTGCCGGACCAGCTCGTCACCTGCTGCTATCTGGTGATCGCCCCGGACGCGGGCACGGTGACCGTCTGCTCGGCAGGGCATCTGCCCGTCCTGGTGGCCGGCGCGGGCGCGGGGATCAGCGCTCTGCCCTGCCCGGTCAACGCCCCGCTCGGCGTGGGGGACGTCCTGTACGAGCAGGCCAGTTCGGAGATACCGCCGGGCGCGACGCTGGTGCTCTACACCGACGGCCTGATCGAGACGCCGGGCTGCGACATCGAGGTGCGCATCGGTGAACTGAGCCTGCTGCTGGACGATCTGTTCGTCGGCACGCCGTGCCTGGAGGCCGCCGCGGACCATGTCCTGGCGGCTCTGCTGCCGGACGCCGACAGCCACAACGACGACGTCACCCTGCTGCTGGCGCAACTGCCGGCCGCGCCGCTGGCCACCGTCACCACCCACCTCCCGGCCGTCCCGGCCTCCGTGCCGGAGGGGCGTGCCATTCTGCACAAGGCGCTGACCTCGTGGAACTGCGCGGACAGCGCCACCGACGCCCTCCTGTTGCTGTCGGAGACGCTGACCAACGCCGTCCAGCACGCCTCGGGGCCGGTGGGCCTGCATCTGCACCGGACGGCGACCGACCTCACGGTGGAGGTGAGCGACGGCAGCGCGCAGCTCCCCCAGCCGCGTTCGGCGATCGAGGACGAGGAGTCGGGCCGTGGTCTGCTCCTGGTTCGGGCCCTCGCCGCCAGTTGGGGCGTGCGGCCGACGGACGAGGGCAAGACGACATGGTTCAGGCTGAGGCTGTGAGCCCCCGGGGCGGGCCGCCGCAGCTCCAGGCGAGCGCGTCGAGGTGCGCCTGCACATAGGGGACGGCCACCGCGTGCAGTTCGCGTTCCCCGTCGACGAAGGCCGGCTGGACGTTGACCTCGAAGACGACTCCGCCGTTCTCCACGGCCAGGTCGACGCCGGCGAAGGGCAGCCCGACCGAGGCGGTGGCGGCGACGGCGAGCTCGCCCAGCCGGGGGTCCAGGTCCGGCGGGGCGATGTGGACCGCGGTCGCGCCCCGGCAGGTGTTGCAGGGGGTGTCGGTCTCGGGCTGGAGGTGCTCGCGGGCGTGCACGACGCGGTCACCGAGGACGAAGACGCGGAACTGGTGGCGCCGGCCGTCGGCGGTCACGTTGCCGGCGTCGCGGGAGAGCAGCCAGTCGGTGCCGCGTTCGGCGTAGTAGGCGGCGGCGTCCGCCAGCTGGGCGCGGGTGGTGACGTGGAAGGTGTCGTTGCCGCCGGTACCGACCACGGGCCTGGCCCAGGTGTCCCCGCCGAGCCGGTCGAACGCGTCGGCCGCCTCCCGCGGCGCGGGACGGGACAGCACGGCGGTCTCCATCTGGGCGACGCCGTCCCGGCGGAAGCGTTCGACGGTGAGGTTCTTCTCGGTCGCCGTCCGCCACTCCTCGGGACCGGCCGCCAGGGTGACCACGCCATGGGCTTCCAGGAGCTCCTGGAAGCCGGCGAGGCCCCGTCGGCGGTGCGGCGGGATCTCGTAGAGCAGGACGACGTCGGGCTCGGCGTCGATCCGCTCCTCGGGGACCCGCAGCCGTAACCGGTCCCCGTGGCGGGTCGCCCGCCCCGTTCCGCCGGTCGCGAAGTGCCGGGAGTCGATCCGGACGGGCGGCGCGCCGGTGAGCAGTTCCACGGCGTCGGCGAGGTACTCGCGGCACCCCTCGGGAGAGGTGGGGTCGGCGATCAGGGCGATGCACGGTCGGGACACAGCGGCCTCCAGGGGCTCTCGACGCGCGCTCGTACCGCGGACGGCCCTCGCACGGCCCGAGCGGTGTCACGGATGGTGCCTGTCGCGCGGGTGGTCGCACACCTGTCGCCGCGGAAGCCGCGCCGGTGTGCGGGCCGTCGCCGGGCCCGGACGGGCGCCGGGCCGGACGGCCGGTGACCAGGGTGGTGGGGCAGGCCCCGGGGATCCGTGTGCGGGGCCGGCCGACCACTGTAAGCACCGGGTGCGGCGTCGTGCCAGGGCGCACGACGGCCCGGCGCCTGCCCCTCCCCCTGCGCCGTCCGCCCCGGCCCGTGCGCCCTGGCCGGACAGGCGCGCCGCGGCCCCCGGGAGGCGGCGGCCGCGCCGGCCTCAGCCGTCCCGGCGCCGGAGCCTCAGCCGTCCCAGGCCCAGTCCGCCACCTCGGGAAGGTCGGTGCCGTGGACGCGGATCCAGTCGTGGTGGCGCAGTCGCGCGTCCTCCATCCGCTGGCGTACGGCGGCGGCGCGCACGGCGAGACCGGGGACGCGGTCGATGACGTCCATGACGAGGCGGTAGCGGTCGAGGTCGTTGCGGACGACCATGTCGAACGGTGTGGTCGTGGTGCCGATCTCCTTGTATCCGCGTACGTGCAGGTTCCGGTGGCCGGTGCGGCGGTAGGCGAGGCGGTGGATCAGCCACGGGTAGCCGTGGTAGGCGAAGATCACCGGCCGGTCGGTGGTGAACAGACCGTCGTACTCGAAGTCGCTCATCCCGTGCGGGTGTTCGCCGGCCGGCAGCAGCCGGGCGATGTCCACGACGTTGACCACGCGGACCGCCAGCTCCGGCAGATGGCGGCGCAGCAGCTGGGCCGCGGCCAGCACCTCCTGGGTGGGCACGTCCCCCGCGCAGCCGAGGACCACGTCGGGTTCGCGGGTGCCGTCCCCGCTGCCGGCCCACTCCCACACGCCGGCCCCCCGCGCGCAGTGCGCGCGGGCCTGATCCATCGTCAGCCAGTCGTAGCAGGGCTGCTTTCCGGCCACGATGACGTTGACGTAGTCGCGGCTGCGCAGGACATGGTCGGCCACGGACAGCAACGTGTTGGCGTCCGGCGGCAGGTAGACCCGTACGACCTCGGGGCTCTTGTTGAGGACGTGGTCCACGAAGCCGGGGTCCTGGTGGGAGAAGCCGTTGTGGTCCTGTCGCCAGACGTGCGAGGTGAGCAGGTAGTTGAGGGAGGCGACGGGCGCCCGCCAGGGCAGCCGGCGGGTGACGCGCAGCCACTTGATGTGCTGGTTGACCATGGAGTCGACGATGTGCGCGAACGCCTCGTAGCAGGAGAACAGACCATGACGACCCGTCAGCAGATAGCCCTCCAGCCAGCCCTGGCAGGTGTGTTCGGAGAGGATCTCCATCACCCGGCCGTGCCGGTCGAGGTTCTCGTCGACCTGGAGGGTCTGCGCCTGCCAGGCCTTGCCGGTGGCTCCGTAGACGGCCTGGAGCCGGTTGGAGGCGGTCTCGTCCGGGCCGACGAGCCGGAAGTCACGCCGGTCGGCGGTGGAGCGCATCACGTCCTCGAGCAGGCCGCCCAGCACGGCGGTCGGTTCGTGCAGTGCGGCGCCCGGCCTGTCCACGGGGACGGCGTGCGCGTCCAGGTCGGGCAGCGGGAGTTCGCGCAGCAGCAGCCCGCCGTTGGCGTGCGGGGTGGCGCCGAGCCGGCGGTCCCCTTCGGGGATCCACGCCTGCACGTCGAGGCGGGGCGCGCCGCGTTCGTCGAAGAGCTCCTGCGGCCGGTAGGAGCGCAGCCACGCTTCCAGCTGCCGCAGGTGTTCGGGGTTGTCGCGGACGGCGGACAGCGGCACCTGGTGGGCGCGCCAGGTCCCCTCGACCGGGAGGCCGTCGACGTGGGCGGGGCCGGTCCAGCCCTTCGGGGTGCGCAGCACGATCACCGGCCAGCGGGGGCGTTCGCCGGAGCCCTCCTCCCGGGCGGCGCGCTGGAGGGCCGCGATGCGGTCCAGGGCGGTGTCCATGGCCTGCGCCATCGCGCGGTGGACGGCGTCGGGCTCGTCGCCGGTGACGTGGATCGGGTCGTGGCCGTAGCCGCGCAGCAGGTCGTCGAGCTCGGGCTCGGGGATGCGCGCGAGCACCGTCGGGTTGGCGATCTTGTACCCGTTGAGGTGCAGGATCGGCAGGACGGCGCCGTCGTGCACCGGGTCGAGGAACTTGTCGGAGTGCCAGGAGGCGGCCAGCGGCCCGGTCTCCGCCTCGCCGTCGCCGATCACACAGGCGACCAGCAGGTCGGGGTTGTCGAAGGCGGCGCCGTACGCGTGGGAGAGCGAATAGCCGAGTTCGCCGCCCTCGTGGATGGAGCCGGGGGTCTCCGGGGCGACGTGGCTGGGGATGCCGCCGGGGAAGGAGAACTGCTTGAACAGCCGGGCCATGCCGGCCGCGTCCTGGGTGACGTCCGGGTAGATCTCGGAGTAGGAGCCCTCCAGCCAGGAGTTCGCCACCACCGCGGGCCCGCCGTGCCCGGGTCCCCAGATGCACAGGGCGCGCAGATCACGGGTGCGGATGACGCGGTTGAGGTGGGTGTACACGAGGTTCAGCCCGGGCGAGGTGCCCCAGTGGCCCAGCAGTCGCGGCTTGACGTGCTCCGGCCGCAGCGGCTCGGTGAGCAGCGGGTTGGCCATGAGGTAGATCTGGCCGACGGCCAGGTAGTTCGCGGCGCGCCAGTGGGCGTGCAGCGTCCTGAGCTCGTCGTCGGTGAGCCGGGCGGACGTCGCTTGCGGGTCGACGGGCATCTCGGGTTCCCTTCCGGATCGGGTTCGCTCGGAGGTGCGTGCCGGTCCGTACCCGCCCACCCTCCCCGCCGGCCGGGTACCCCACACGGCCGAGCGACCCATACGGAGCAGCGAAGCCGTCCGTAAGGGGCCCGTCCGAAAGGGGCCCGCCCGCAGGAGAGCGTCCGTAGCGGGCGCGGACCTACAAGCCGGAGTCGGCCCCGCCCAGACCGAAGCCGTCGGGGGCGGGGACCGGACCGCGGGAGGCGCCCGGCACGCCCGCCGCACGTGCCGCGCCCGACACACCCGACGCGCGTGCCGCGTCTGACGCACCGGCGCCGTCGAGCGCCGCGAGGTGCGCGAGGTTCTGCCGGTCCTCGGCGTCCTGGCCGGCCTCGGCGGCGAACCAGGCGTCCAGGATCTCCTTGAGCAGCGGCTCGGAGGTCAGACGCAGGCTGAGCGCGAGGACGTTGGCGTCGTTCCAGCGCCGGGCGCCTTCAGCGGTGCCCGCGTCCGTGCACAGGGCGGCCCGGACGCCGGCGACCTTGTTGGCGGCGATGGACGCGCCCGTGCCGGTCCAGCAGCACACGACCGCCTGCTCGGAGGTCCCGTCGGCCACGTCACGTGCCGCCGCCGCGGAGCAGGCCGCCCACCGGGGGTCGTCGCCGGAGCGCAGCGCGCCGTGCGGCACCACGTCGTGCCCGCGGCCGCGCAGCTCCGCGACGAGGGCGCGGGCCACTGGTTCGTCCATGTCCGAGGAGACGGAGATCCGCATGTCCGCGAGCCTACTGACGGCAGGCCCGCCCTGTCGCCCCGAACGCCTCAAGGAGGCCGGGCCCACGGGACGTCGCCCCGCCGGAAGGGCACACGCACCACCCGGCTCCGCCCGCCGCGACCCCGCACACCGCACGGCACCGCAGCCACCTCGTGCACGTGCACCCTGCGCACCCCGCGCGCCCCGTGCCCGCCCGCCCGCGTCGACCGGACGATCACCTCGCGGCAGCGGGAAGCCCGCTCGGCTCCCCGCTCGGCGACCCGTCCGTGACGCCGCCGACGAACGCGCCCGTGAGCCCGGCCGGATTGCCGGCCGGGACGATCCCCGAGTCCAGGACGGTGCGGGCGAACGGTTCGAGCAGATGGGCGAGGCGGGCGGTGGCGGCGGGCCCCAGCGTCCTCCACGGCGTGACGGCGGCCGCGTCCGTGTCGGCCTCGATCCCGGCCCGGACGGCCGCTCCCGCTTCGGTGAGACGTGCGTCCTCGTCGAGCCAGCCGCGCTCGCGGAGTTCCGTCTGCGCCGCCTGCCAGGCCGCGAGATCCCACCTGCGGGTCTGCCGCTGGAACTCCGCGTCCGCCTCACCCGCCGCGCACTTGAGCACCATGGCACCGACCGGCCCCAGGCAGCGGCCGACGAGGGCGGCGACATGGCCGTCGCCGCGGTGTTCCCGCAGGGTGGTCAGCGCCTGCCACAGCCTGACGTGCGGCTGTTCCGGGCGGGGCAGAGCCTGGTTGGCCGCCCCGAGCACGCGTCCCGCGGTGTCCGCCGCCCGCGCCGCCTCCCAGGCGAGTTCCGCGGCCTCGGCCATCTCGGGCGAGCCGACGACGTCCTGACCGTGGAGGGCGGTCATGGCGGCGTCCACCGCCCGCTCACGCGCCGCGAGTACGTCCTCGGCCGTCGCCGCACGCCACGCGTCCGGCAGCGCACGCGCCACGCGGTCGGGATGAAACACGTAGAAACAGCTGGTGACGACCGCGGCGGGGGCGGGCCCGAGGGGCGCCGCGCGGAGGGCGAAGTAACCCATCCAGTACCCGCGCATCCCGAGGCGGTCGGCGGCGGCGCGCACCTCGGGCGCGAAGTACACCAGTTGGTGGACCGGTTCGAACCTCTCCCACATCGCCCGTGCGACGGTGTCCTTCACCCAGTCCTCCCGACCGGTCCGGCGGCTGCACCTGCATCTGCACCTGCGAGAGGCAGCATCCGTCATGACGGCGGTCATAACAACCCCGCCCGCCGGAGCCTGCGTACGCGCGGACCGTGCCGTCACCCTCCTCCTGTCACGCGGTTATGGACGTCGGCGTCCGCCCTGGCCTAGGGTGCCGGAGAAAGCGCTTTCTAGCATGGTCATGCCAGTGTCTAGTCGGGAGCGTCGATGTCGCACACCGCACCACAGGACCCCTCGCAGCCGTGGAGCCGAAAGGCGTTTCTGCGGGGCATGACGGCCGTGGGAGTGGCCCCGCTGCTGCCGGCGGCGCTGCCCTCCGCCGCCCGGGCCGCCACGGCCGGCCCGGCTTCCGCCCGGCCCGACTTCGACCTGGTGCAAGGCGGTGTCGCCGTCGACGTGTTCGTGGACGCGGGCGCGGACCCCGCCGTGCTCCGCGCGGCCGGCGACCTGCAGGCCGACGTGGAACGGGTCACCGGAGTCCGGCCGGCCCTGCGGCGCACCCTGCCGGCACGGGCCACGGCGCTGATCGTGGTCGGCACGCTCGGCTCGAGCCCGGTCGTGGACCGTCTCGTCGCGCGCGAGCGGCTCGGTGTGCGGCAGGTCGCGGGGCGCTGGGAGGCGTCCGTGACCCAGGTGGTCGAGCGTCCGGCGCCCGGGGTGGACCGCGCCCTGGTGATCGCGGGCAGCGATCCGCGCGGCACGGTCTACGGGATCTACGACACCTCGGAGCGGATCGGAATCTCGCCCTGGTACTGGTGGGCCGACGTGCCCGTCGAGCGGCGGGACGCGGTCGCCGTGCCCGCGGGGCCCTTCGTGCGCCGCGAGCCGTCGGTCCGCTACCGGGGCGTCTTCATCAACGACGAGCAGAACCTGACCACTTGGTCGCACCGCACGCAGGAGACGGACAAGAACATCGGTCCGCGGACGTACGAGCGCCTCTTCGAGCTGCTGCTCCGGCTGAAGGCGAACTACCTGTGGCCTGCGATGCATCCGTACTCCGACTTCTTCAACAAATACCGGGAGAATCCCGAACTGGCCGACCGCTACGGCATCGTGGTCGGCTCCAGCCATCCGGAGGCGCTGCTGCGCAACGGCGTCCACGAATGGGCGCCGTGGGCCGAGGAGCACCGCGGCGCGGACGGCGCACCGCCGGTCTACGACTACACGGTGAACCCGGCGGTGATCTCCGACTACTGGCGGGCCCGGGCCCGGGAGAACGCGGCGTACCAGAGCAGTTGGACGCTCGGCATGCGCGGTCTGCACGACAGCGCGCTGGAGACGAGGCACGCCACCACGATCCCGGAGAAGGTGGCGGTGATGAACGACATCATCGCCGACCAGCGACGGATCCTCGCGGAGGAGGTCGGGGCGGCGGCCGAGCCGCAGATCTTCATCCCGTACAAGGAGGTGCTGGACCTCTACAACGCGGGCGTCCGGGTGCCCGACGACGTCACGCTGATCTGGCCGGACGACAACCACGGCAACATGCGCCAGCTGCCGACCGAGTCGGAGCGCGCCCGCGCGGGCGGCAACGGCATCTACTACCACCTCTCCTACTGGGGCCGTCCGCGCAGCTATCTGTGGCTGGACACGACGCAACTGGCCAAGGTGTGGCAGGAGTTGCGCAGGGTGTACGAGCACCGGGCCGACCGCATGTGGATCTTCAACGTCGGTGACCTGAAGTCGATCGAGACGGGTCTGTCCTTCTCCATGGACATGGCCTGGGACGTGGACCGGTGGACGGCCGAGAACGTCGAGGGCTTCCTCGCGGAGTGGTACGGCCAGCAGTTCGGGCTGCGGTACGGCCGGGAGATCACCTCGATCCGCACCGAGTACTACCGGCTCGCGGCGGAGCGGCGGCCGGAGTTCATCGACCGCGGCGTCTTCTCCGTGGTCCACCACGGGGACGAGGCGGGACGTCGCATGGCCGCCTACGACCGTCTGCTGCAACGGACCACGACGCTCGGCGACGGACTCCCCGCGGAGTTGCGGGACGCCTTCTTCGAGCTCGTCCACTATCCGGTGCACGGCGCGTACCTGATGAACCTGAAGTACTACTGGGCGGACCGCAACGCCCTGGCGGCACGGCAGGGGCGCGGCGCCGGGACCAACCGCTTCGCTGACCTCGCCGAGGCGGCGCACACGCAGGAGGCCGCGCTGACCCAGCGGTACGACACCGAGGTTGCGGGCGGGAAGTGGAGCGGCTACATCAATCCGTACCCCTCGCAGATCCCGAAGGCGCCGGGCCGTCCGTCGGTCACCCGGGTCGCCCAGCGGGAGACGTCCGGGCTGGGGATCGCCGCCGAGGGGAACGAGGTCGGCGCCGCGCGGGCGCTGTCGTTCTCCTCCACGACCCGGGACCGGCGTTTCGTGGACGTTTTCAACACCGGTTTCCTCTCGCTTTCCTGGGTCGCCGAGGCGGACCGGCCCTGGGTCCGGCTCAGCGCGGCGGGCGGTTCGCTCACCGAGCAGACCCGGGTGTGGATCGAGATCGACTGGCCGGCCGCGCCGGAGGGCACACACGCCGTAACGGTCGTGTTCACCAGCGGTGACCAGCGTTTCGAGGTGCCGCTGACGGTCGTCAACGAGGGTGAGCGGGCGCGTCGGCGGGCGCGTGGGTTCGTCGAGGCGAACGGCTGGGTGTCGATCGACGCCGTGCACACCGAGCGCCGGGTGGCGCGTGGCGGGGCCCGCT
The DNA here is from genome assembly GCF_030816715.1 of Streptomyces achromogenes. NCBI lineage: Bacteria > Bacillati > Actinomycetota > Actinomycetes > Kitasatosporales > Streptomycetaceae > Streptomyces > Streptomyces achromogenes. The sequence goes on from NZ_JAUSYH010000001.1 coordinate 809,552, forward strand.
GGCGGACCGTGCGCGGGCTCGGCCGCGGTGCGGCCGCGGTGGAGGCCGCACCGTCGACGGCGGCCCCGGTGACCGCCGACCTCGCCGCTCGTGCGCCGGAGCTGCGCTATCGGGTGCGCTTCACCAGCACCGGGACGTTCCCGGTGACCGTCTTCCGGCTGCCCTCGCTCGACGAGCGGGGCGCCCGGCGGCTCGCCGTCGCCCTGGACGATCAGCCGCCCGTCGTCCTGTCGGGTCAGTCCGTGGCCACCGGCAACCGGGGGGACGCCTGGGCGCGCAACGTCGAGGAGGGGGTGGAGAAGCTGACCGCGCCGGTGACCGTCGCCGAGCCCGGCGAACACGTCCTGCGGGTCTTCATGGTCGATCCGGCGATCGCCGTGGACCAGGTCGTCATCGACACCGGCGGCCTGCCCGACGCCTACCTGGCACCGCCGGAGAGCTACCACCCGGTGTTCAACCCGGCCCCGGACACGTCACCGGGAGTGGACGCGCCGAGCCGGTAGCCGGCCGGCCCACCGAGAGCGGGTGTCGCCCTCCGGGGCGGCGCCCGTTGTCGGTGGCGTCGGGTTGGATGGGCCCATGACCGTCCACGACGTGGCCCGCCGCCTCCCCGACATCCCCGGCCTGCGCGACCTGTGCCGCTCCCTGGCGATGCTCGACGCCGTCCTGAGCCCGGACCGGGCGAGCCGCCGTCACTCCTTCGGCCCGTGGGCGGAGGGCGAGGAGACGGCGTCGATGCACAACGGGTCGGGGGACGAGTACGCCATCGTGTTCTCGGCCGCCGGCGCCTATGTACGCGGCTTCAGCCACGAATCGCCGATGAGCCCTTACGCCCGGGACGGCGAACCCTGGCCGGGTGTGATCGACGAGGTCCCCGAGGTCTTCACGCGCTTCGTCGAGGAGCCGGCGTTCACCGACGAGGACGGCGTTCCCGTCGTGACGGTCTGTCTGTGGCGCAAGACGACGGACGAGCGTTGGCGGCACGGCACGATCGACTTCCCCTCCGGCTCCGCCGACCCCGACGGTTCGGCGGATCTCTTCGGGCTCCTCGTGGACCGTTCGCCCGAGGCGTTCCAGCGTTTCGCCGAGGACTGCTACGAGGTTCCCGTGGACCTGGAGGCGGTGCGGGACGTCTACGCCCTGCGCCCCCTGAGCCAGGAACTGGTGTGGTCCCTCAACGCCGAGGTCTCCCTGGCGGATCTGGCGGAGGACGTCTCCGGGATCGGCTATCCGCGGCCGCACTGAGAAGTCCATGGCCTCACCGCTGTCCGCCGGATCAGGCGGTGGTGAAGTCGGCGGCGTGGTCGGCCGCCCAGACGGTGAAGGGGCGGGCGGGGTGGCCGGTGAGTTCCTCGACGGCGGAGGTGAGCGCGACGGGTTTGCCGTCGTTCGACTCCCACCAGTTCAGGAGGGCCTCGGCGTACACGTCCGGGATGTAGTCGGCCATCTCCCGCTTCCACTGCTCCCGGGTGACCCGCTCGGCCCTGACAGGACGGCCGATGACGGCGGCGAGCTGGTCGATCTGCTGGGTGAAGGTCAGCGACCGGGGGCCGCTGAGGGTGAAGCGGCCCCCGCGGTGTCGGGGGTCGACGAGGACGGCGTGGGCGGCTTCGGCGAGGTCCGCCTCGTGCACGGGGTCGGTGTGGGCGTCGGGGAAGGGCAGGCTGATCGGCCGGCCGGCCTTCATGGCCCAGGCCCAGGCCGAGGCGTTGGAGGCGAAGGAGCCCGGTCGCAGGATCGTGGTGGTGATCGGCGAGGCGAGCAGGGCGTTCTCGACGTCGAGGTGGGACCGGGCGAGCGGGTCGTTCTCGGCGTCGGGCCCGAGCACGCCGGCGGAGGACAGCAGGACGACGTGTTCGACCCCGGCCAGGTGGGCGTGGTGGACGAAGTCCGTGATGCGCTCGGAGCTGGCGTAGAGGAACACGGACGTGACGCCGGCCAACGCGGCCGGGAAACACGCCGGGTCGGTGAGGTCCAGCCGGACGGTGGGCACGCCCGCGGGGGGTGAGAGGTCCTCGGGGCGGGCGGAGCCGAGCCTTACGGGCAGGCCGGCGTCATGCAGCAGCGTGGTCAGACGGATGGCGACCGCGCCGCGGCCGCCGGTGATCAGAATCATGATGACGTGGGTCTTTCTGCTGGTCAGAGATGTGTGGCTCAGAGAGGTGCGGCGCGGAACGCCCGCGGCCTGCCGGAGGGGCCCTCGAATCATGTTCGTGACGAACACCGTTCGTGGCGCACTGCCTCACCGTAGTGAGCGAACGGCGTTCGTGTCAAACATCGTTCGTACCAAACGGCGTTCGTGCCAAACGGCGTTCGCCCGGCACTACGCTCTCCCCATGAGCTCGCAGCCGATCAGCCGCCGCGCGCGGCCCGCCAAGGCCCCCCTCAGCCGCGACGCCGTCGTGCGGACCGGCCTGCGGATCCTCGATCGCGACGGACTGGACGCGCTGACCATGCGTCGCGTCGCCAAGGAGCTGGACACCGGCCCGGCCTCGCTCTACGTCTACGTGGCCAACCGCGACGACCTCATGGCCGCCATGCTCGACGCGGCCCTCGCCCAGGTCCCCCTCCCCTCGGATGCCGCCTCCGAGGGGTCCTGGCAGGAACGACTCCGGACCCTGGCCGCCGACGCGATCGAGGCCATGAGCCGTCACGAGGGCCTGGCCGCCGTCGCCCTCGGGGCCATCCCCACCGGTGACCACGCCCTGCTCGTCCTGGACCGCATGCTCGCGCTGCTCAAACAGGGCGGCCTCGACGACGTCACCGCCGCCTGGGCCGTCGACCTGCTCTATCTGCACATCGCCGCGGCCGCCGCCGAGCAGAGCGTCCACAACGCCCAGGCGACGGGTGAGGAGAGCGTCGTCGCCGCGGCCCACCGCCGTTTCACCTCGCTGCCCGCAGACCGCTATCCGATGGTCACCTCACTGCGCGAGGCGCTGCTCTCGCCCGGCGACCGCGACGCCTGGGGCCTGAACGTCCTCATCAACGGCCTCCTCCACACCCCCGCCGGCTGACACCGGGCCGCCCCGCACAGCGCCCGGAAGGCCAGGCCGACGGGATTCCCGGGGGTGGGGGGACCGCCGGTCGCCCCCGCGGCGGTCCTTGTGTGGCCGAGACCACCTCCCCCGCGAGGTCCGCTCCATGTCGTCCCACGGGAGCCGCAGGCTACGGTTTCCACAGCTCCCCCGCTCCCCCGCCGCAGACCCCGGACGGCCGCCCGTGCTCGCAGACCTCTCCCCGCTCATCGCCGCGACCGCCGAATGGCTGACCCGGGCGTACCCGGCGTGCGGCGGCGCGTTCGCCTGCGCCCTGTGCGAGGCGCAGGCCCGCCAGGCAGCGACCGTCGCGGCCTGGCTGCGGTATCCCACGGCGACGGACGCCGCGCTGGTCGGCATGGCGGGTCCGGGCGGCTCGGCACGCCTCGACCGGATCAGCGGCGCGGACGCGGCCGACGCGGCCGACGAGGCCTGGCGTAGCTGGGTGGACGAGATCGTGGCGAGCTGGGCGGCCGCTCTGCTCGCCGATCCTGCGCTCGCGGCGGACGCGGTGGCCGCTCTCGCCGGGGGCGACCACACGCGGGGGACGACGCCCGACTTCCGACGGCTGCTCGCCCCGGACGAGCCCGACCGGCGGGCGGCGGCGCTGCTGCGCCACCCGGACCTCCTCGCGCCGGTGGCCCGGCTCCACAGCGCCGAACTCCTCGACCGGCTCGGACGGGGCCGGGCTCTCGTCGCCTGACGCCGTCCGAGAGGAACGCCGGACCGCCGCGGTCCGGCCTGCCGCTCGGTCCGGACCCCTCGATCCGCCCGACGGGCAGGCGGACTTCGACCCGTCCAGTTGGTCGGCCGGTCCTGCCCGTGGGTCGAACCGGGCGGTCCTGCCCGTGGGTCGAACCGGGCGGTCCGGCCCGTCGTTCAGCTCGATCAGCCCGGCCCATCAGCCAACCAACCGGTCCGGCCCGTCGTTCGGTCTGGTCAGCCCGGCCCGTCGATCAATCCGGCTTGCCGCGGCCCGTCAGGGCGTCCCGCAGCCGGTCGACCAGTCCGGCGCCCGGGTTCAGCATCTTGTTCGCCGGAGGCTTGTCCGGGGCGGCGGGGTGCGGACGCGTCGGGGCGGTCTTCTTCGCCCTGCGGACCTTGTCGCCCAGCTCGTCGAGGGCCGCTGCCGGGCATGCCGCACGCAGCCGGGGGAACAGGTTCTGCTCCTCGTCGGCCACATGGGCGCGGATCTCGCTCATCAGCATGCCGATCAGCCGGTCGAACTCGGGATCGTCCGGCCGTCGGCCCTCCAGGTCCTTCATCAGCCGTTCGGCCTGCGCGTGGTCCTGGAGTTCCTTGTCGGCGAGCGCGTCCCCGCCGGGGACGTGCTCGCGCACGGCCGGGTAGAGGTACATCTCCTCGGCCACCGAATGCCGGACCAGCTCCATCGTGGCCTGGTCCGCGTAGAGCCTGCGGTCCTTCGCGCCGGCCGGCAGCGCCTCGATCCGGCCGAAGAACTCCTCGACCTCGCGGTGATCGGTCACCAACTCGTCGATGACGTTCCCACCATGGCCCATGTCCTCCACCTCCTGTCCGAACGTGACGGCCCCGGAAGGGGCCCGCCACGGCCCGAGTGCCCCAGGCCGACGTGCCGACACGGGCCGTTCAGCGAGGGCCGCCGGCGGCCTGGTTCCAGGGAGCGGCCGGGGAGCCGTCGCGGTGAGCGGCGGCCGGACGCGTTCAGCCGGCACGTGGGCCGGCGGGGCCCGGTCGTACGGGCGGGCCGGCCCTCGCGGTCAGCCGTGGTGAACGGTGTTTCCGTCCTGCGGGTGGTTTGCCGACGCGCGGCCGCGCCCGCTGCCGGGACCGCCCGGAGACTTGGCGGGCGCGGCACGCTGCCGCCGGAAGGAGGGCCGCATGGCGGACAGCAAGGTTCTCGTGGCGGTTCGGGAGCACCCACGCGACGAGGGCGCCGGCGCCGAGCAGCTGGTGCGCATCCGCGACGCGATCGAGGCACGGGGGTTCGAGGTCCGCTGGGCGGTCGACGCCGCCGACGCGGAGGCGGTCCTGCGGACGGAGGCGGGGCTGACCGCGGCGCTGGTCGCCTGGGAGCTTCCGGGACGGACGGCCGCCGCCGAGGGCGGGCCCGGCGGCGCCGGGGTGCTGCGCGCGATCGGCCGACGGTTCCGGGACCTGCCGGTCTTCCTCGTCATGAGCGACGACGGCGTACGGGACCTGCCGCTGTGGGTGTCCGAGTCGGTCGTGGGCTATGTGTGGCCGCTGGAGGACACCCCCGGCTTCATCGCGGGCCGGATCACCACCGCGGCGGCCGCCTACCGGGAAGCCGTCCTGCCGCCGTTCTTCCGCGCGCTGCGCCGCTTCGACGACGCGCACGAGTACTCCTGGCACACGCCGGCCCACTCCGGCGGCGTCGCTCTGCTGAAGTCGCCCGCCGGGCGGGCCTTCCACGACTACTTCGGGGAACGGCTGCTGCGCAGCGACCTGTCGATCTCGGTCGGCGAACTCGGCTCGCTGTTCGAGCACACCGGTCCGATCGGCGAGGCGGAGCGCAACGCCGCCCGCGTCTTCGGCTCCCATCTCACCTACTTCGTGCTGCACGGGGACAGCACCTGCAACCGGGTGGTCGGCCACTTCAGCGTCACCCGTGACGAGATCGCGCTGGTGGACCGCAACTGCCACAAGTCGGTGCTGCACGGCCTGGTCGTCTCCGGCGCACGCCCCGTCTACCTCGTCCCCACCCGCAACGGCTACGGGCTGGCGGGGCCGCTGCCGCCTGCGGAACTCGCGGCGGACTCCGTCGCGGCCCGTATCGCGGCGAACCCCCTGACCGGCGAGGCCCTGTCGCCGGACGCCCGGTACGCCGTCTTCACCAACTCCACTTACGACGGCCTGTGTTACGACGCCTCGGCGGCGGCCCGGGCGCTCGCCGCGAGCACGCCCCGGCTGCACTTCGACGAGGCGTGGTTCGCCTACGCCCGGTTCCATCCGCTCTACGCGGGCCGGTACGGCATGTCGGTGGACGAGGAGGCCTTCCCCGGCCCGGACCGGCCGACGGTCTTCTCGACGCAGTCCACGCACAAACTGCTGGCGGCACTCTCGCAGAGCGCCATGGTGCACGTGCGGTCCGCTCCCCGGGCACCCGTCGAACACGACCGGTTCAACGAGGCGTTGATGATGCACGGCACCACCTCCCCCCTCTACCCGATGATCGCTTCCCTGGACGTGGCGACCGCGATGATGGACGGACCGCAGGGCCGCTGGCTGGTCGACGAGGCGGTGACCGAGGCGGTCCGGTTCCGTCAGGAGATGGTCCGCGTCCGGCGCCGCATCGAGGAGGCGGGCGACCGGCCGCCGTGGTTCTTCGGGGTGTGGCAGCCCGAGACGGTCACCGACCCGGCCACCGGCGTCCGTCTGCCGTTCGAGGAGGCGTCGCCCGACCTGCTGCGCCGCGAGCCGTCGTGCTGGCAGCTGGAACCCGGCGCCGACTGGCACGGGTTCCCCGGGCTGACGGACGGCTACTGCATGCTCGACCCGATCAAGGTCACCCTGACCTGCCCCGGCGTCGACGCGACCGGTGCGACGGCCGACCCGGGCATCCCGGCGCGGGTGCTCACCGCGTACCTCGCCGCACGGAACATCGTCGTGGAGAAGACCGACAGCTACACCACGCTGGTGCTGTTCTCCCTGGGCATCACGAAGGGCAAGTGGGGCACGCTCCTCGACGCCCTGATGGACTTCAAGGCCCTCTACAACCAGGACGCCCTCCTCGACCGGGTGCTGCCCGCGCTGGTCGCCGAGCACCCCCGGCGGTACGCCGGCCTGACCCTGCGCGAGCTCTGCCAGGAGATGCACGACCACCTGCGCACGGCCCGTCTCGTCGACCTGCTGGACACGGCGTTCCAGGAGCTGCCGGAGCCGGTCGCGCCGCCGCAGCTGTGCTACCAGCGGCTGGTCCGCGGCGGCACCCACCGCGTCAGGCTGGCCGACGCGGCCGACAAGGTGGCCGCCGCCATGGTCACCGTCACCCCGCCGGGCATCCCCGTTCTCATGCCCGGCGAGAGCACCGGCGGTCCCGACGGCCCGCTGTTGCGCTATCTCGGCGCACTGGAGTCCTTCGACCGCCGATTCCCCGGCTTCCGCAGCGAGACGCACGGCGTGACCCTCGACCCCGACACCGGCGACTACCTCATCGAGTGCCTGCGCCCGGCGGCCGACGACGCGACGGCCCCGGCCGCACCCGGGCGACAGGCCGCGGCGCCCGCCCAGCGCGGTCCGGCCGAGGAGGACCGGCTGCTCTCCTGACGGCGGGCGCCAGGCGGGCGTCCCCGGCGGTTCGTCCCAGGCGGTTCGTCCCAGGCGGTTCCCTCGTCCGCACGTCGACCCGAACCGGCGACGTCGGCACGGGGCACGAAAAACGCCGCCGGGCCGCCGCTGTTCGTCATGACATCGGCCCTACGCGGGTCCGACCGGCAGAATGGAAGAAGGGACTCACCTGCTAGCCCACCTGGAGGTATCCATGCGGATGCTGATCAACGTTGCGGAGACCGTGGTCGCGGACGCGCTGCGCGGCATGGCGGCCGCTCATCCCGAGCTGACGGTCGACGTCGAGAACCGGGTGATCGTGCGGCGGGACGCGCCGGTGGCCGGGAAGGTCGCGCTGGTGTCGGGCGGTGGGTCCGGGCACGAGCCGCTGCACGGCGGGTTCGTCGGACCCGGGATGCTCTCGGCGGCCTGCCCGGGCGAGGTGTTCACCTCGCCGGTTCCCGACCAGATGCTGCGCGCGGCGGCGGCCGTGGACAGCGGAGCGGGCGTGCTGTTCATCGTGAAGAACTACACCGGCGACGTGCTGAACTTCGACATGGCCGCCGAGCTCGCCGAGGACGAGGGCATCCAGATCGCGAAGGTGCTGATCGACGACGACGTGGCGGTGACCGACAGCCTGTACACGGCCGGGCGGCGCGGCACCGGCGCGACGCTCTTCGTGGAGAAGATCGCGGGCGCCGCCGCCGAGGAGGGCCGGCCGCTGGAGCAGGTCGAGGCACTCGCCCGGCGGGTCAACGAGAACTCACGCAGTTTCGGCGTGGCGCTCAGCGCCTGCACGACGCCGGCCAAGGGCAGCCCGACCTTCGAGCTGCCGCCCGGCGAGCTGGAGCTGGGTGTCGGCATCCACGGCGAGCCGGGCCGGGAGCGGCGGGCGATGATGACGTCCGGTGAGATCGCCGAGTTCGCCGTCCACGCGATCCTGGACGACTTCACACCCCGTAACCCCGTCCTGGTGCTGGTCAACGGCATGGGCGCGACGCCGCTGCTGGAGCTGTACGGCTTCAACGCCGAGGTGCAGCGCGTGCTGACCCAGCGCGGGGTGCCGGTCGCCCGCACACTCGTCGGCAACTACGTGACGTCCCTCGACATGGCCGGCGCCTCGGTCACCCTGTGCCAGGTCGACGAGGAGCTGCTGCGGCTGTGGGACGCGCCGGTCAGGACCCCGGGGCTGCGCTGGGGCGTGTGAGGCGCAGACAGCAGTCCGGCAGACACCGACCACGCAAGGAGACCCAGTGCTCGACGCCGACTTCTTCCGCCGTTGGATGACGGCGACCGCCGCGTCCGTCGACCGTGAGGCGGACCGGCTCACCGCCCTCGACTCGCCGATCGGGGACGCCGACCACGGCAGCAACCTGCGGCGCGGCTTCACCGCCGTGACCGCGGCGCTGGGGAAGGAGGCGCCCGGGACGCCGGGCGCCGTCCTGGTCCTGGCGGGACGCCAGCTGATCTCGACGGTCGGCGGCGCCTCCGGGCCCCTGTACGGCACCCTGCTGCGCCGTACCGGCAAGGCTCTCGGGGACGCCGCCGAGGTCGACGAGCAGCGGTTCGCCGAGGCGCTGCGCGCGGGCGTCGACGCCGTGATGCAGCTCGGCGGCGCGGCACCCGGCGACAAGACCATGATCGACGCGCTGGTCCCGGCCGTCGACGCCCTCGCCGAGGGCTTCGCAGCCGCCCGGGCGGCCGCCGGGCAGGGGGCCGAGGCGACGACGCCGCTGCAGGCGCGCAAGGGCCGGGCCAGTTATCTGGGCGAGCGCAGCATCGGCCACCAGGATCCGGGTGCGACCTCGGCGGCGCTGCTCGTCGCCGCCCTCTGCACGGCCGACGGGGAGTGAGGCGACGATGAGCGACGACGACAGGACGGTGGGCGTCGTGCTGGTCTCGCACAGCGCGGAGGTGGCCGCGGCCGTGGCCGAGCTGGCGCGAGGGCTCACGGGCGGCGGCGCGGCCGTCCCGGTCGCCGCCGCGGGCGGCACGGAGGGCGGGGGGCTGGGCACCAGCGCCGAGCTGATCTCCGCCGCCGCGGCATCGGTCGACCGGGGCGCCGGGGTCGCCGTCCTCGCCGATCTGGGCAGCGCCGTCCTCACGGTCAAGGCGCTGCTCGCCGAGGGCGACGAACTGCCGGACGCGGCACGCCTGGTGGACGCCCCGTTCGTCGAGGGCGCGGTGGCCGCGGTCGTCACGGCGGCCGCGGGCGGCGACATCGACGCGGTGGAGGCGGCGGCCGCGGACGCGTACACGTACCGGAAGGTGTGACACGGGCGGCTCGAGAAGGGGGCGGGCTGTGTCAGCGGCCCGCCCTCGGCCGCTCACTCGCCTTTCTCGCCCTGCTCGCCCTGCTCGCCTGTTTCTCTATTTCTCGCCCTTCTCCTCTCCCTTGCGGGTACCGCCCGTCGCGGCTTCACGGCCCCGCCGCGGTCCCGAGGCGTTCCGCTCCGGTGGCGTCCGGGAGTCGCCGGTGACGTCCGGGCCCCCGACACCGTCGGACGGGCCCCAGTCGTCCTCACCGCCCGACGGCCGGACGGCCGTCGTGTCGTCCGCGCCGTCCCACTCCGGGGGCAGCGGCGATCCGCCCGGGCCCGCGTCCGCCGGCTGGACGAACTGCCGGGCGAGCCGTTCCCCGACCGCCACGGCCGACGCGTGGCTCTCGATGGGGGTCGCCCTGGAGTTCTTGAACACGATGTACGTGACGCCGGACGGCGCGCCGCCGCCGCGCGGGTCCGGGCGGATGCCGAGCGCCTCCGCGGCGGCGTACGAGGCCTCGCCGATGATCTCGCGCGGTCCGGTGTCGCCGACCACCGCGTACGCCACGCGGTCCCGGTAGACGACGGCGGCGACGGATCCGCCGCGCACCCCGTGGTCACGGTGGTCCCACACGTCGCTCGCGCTGGGCACCACGATGTAGGGCAGGGACTCGGCGCTGAGATAGCGGCCGTCTGACTGCTGGAAGGCCGTGGCGCCGGAGAACAGCGGGTCGGTGCCGCTGTTGCAGCGCGGGCCCGGCCGGCCGTCGCAGTCGATGTCCATGTCGGCCGTCCAGAAGACCGCCTCGTCGGTGCCGCAGACCGGGATCGTGGCGGGCGCGCCGTCGTCCGTGCGGTAGCGGCCCCGGGAGACGGGAGCGCAGTCGCGGACCCGGGACAGCAGGTCGGCGGCGCGGACGGAGCCCTCCTGGCGTGACGCCGGGGCCCCGGGGGCGCCCGCGGACGGCCGCACGGCGGCGGGCGGGGTGGTCGGGGCCAGCAGGGCGAGGCCTGCCACGGCCAGTGTCAGCGACGGGACGCGCACGGTTCGGGACCCTCTCGTAGGCGTGGACGGACGCACTTTGACGGGCACTCGGAACAATCTGGTGTCGGCCGGAGCTCACGGCCACTCCGAGAGGGCCGTACGAGGACCGCTGCTGACGGACCGGCAGCGCGACAGGGCCCGGGGGCCGGGGGCGCCGCTGTGCGGTTCCGGGCCCCCGAGCCACCGTGCCTGGCGCGGGGACAGCGACGACAGCGGTCCGCGCCGTCGGCGTGAACTCGTCCGGCTGGAGGGAGAGTTCGGCCGGGACGGACCTCAGCATACGTACCTACCGCGGGCGGCGGTTCGGGGCTGCGGCGGAGGGCCGCCCGCCGCAGCCCTCTTGATGTGCTCGCACCGTCGCGCCATATTGGTCCGGACCATTGCCGCCGTGCCGGGCCGGGAGGCGACGCCGTGCGACGTGTTGTGCTGAGGGTGACGGGCTGCGCGCTGGTGTCGGCCCTGTCGGGTGGCTGCGCCGTCGGCGCGGCCGGCGACGACGGCCGGGCGCCCGGCGCCCCGACCGGTGTCACCGCGGCGGCCGGCAGCTCGACGAGCGTCCACGTCATGTGGAACGCGGTCGCGGCGGATCCCGGGATCAGCGTGTACGAGGTGTACCTGGGCGCGGAGAAGGCCGGGGAGGTGCCCGGCGCCGCGCACATGCTGGACGTCGTCCGGCTCGCTCCGTCCACCGCGTACGTCTTCACCGTGCGGGCCCGCGACACGGAGGGCCGGCTCGGACCGCCCAGCCGGGAGGTGCGGGCCGTCACCGCGGCGGCCGGGGCGGCGGACCGCTCGGCGCCGACCGCGCCGGGCGGGGTGAGCGGCCGGGCCGCCGGGAGCCGGGCCGTCCGACTGTCCTGGTCGGCCTCCGCCGACGACCGGAAGGTGGTCTCGTACGAGGTCTACCGGGGCGACGCGAAGATCCACAGTGTCGGCGCGGCACAGACGGCGACAGTCGTCACGGGGCTGCGGCCGGGCACGAGTTACGCGTTCACGGTCCGGGCCCGGGACGCGGCAGACAACCTCTCGCCCGCCGGACCGGTGGTGCGGATCACCACGGCGGAAGGGGCCGACGCGGGGGCGGACACGGCGCCCGCGGACTTCCGGGCGACCGGTCACCGGGGCGCCGACGGCGGCTACTACATCGACCTTTCCTGGACGCCGCCCCGCGTGGACGGCGTGGTCGCGGAGTACCGGATCCAGCTCGACGGGCAGCCCGCCACCTCGCTGGTGTGGGGCGGGACCCCGCCGCGGGGCACGGCGGCCCACAGCTTCTACGCGGGCGGGAAGGCCGGGGTCGCGCACCGGGTGCGGGTGCGGGCCCGGCTGCCGGACGGCGGCTGGGGCGCGTTCTCGGCGGAGCGGACGGTGACGACCGGCCCCGAGGCGTGAGACGCACGATGGCCCTGCCGTCACTGGGCCGTCCGAAGGAGTCCCTCACCTGCTCGGCGGCGATCCGCGTGCGGGGCGGCTCCGGGGGGCGTTGGCTGCCTCTGAGGCAGCACGGACGAACCCGATCGGCGGCGCAAGGGATGTACCGCCAACCGTGCCGCCGCCGGAGGACATCCCATGCGTATTTCCCGTCTGTTCGTCAGCTCAGGACTGGCTGTGGCGGCCGCCGCCGCGCTGCCCCTCGCCCTGGCCGCCGGGCCCGCCGCCGCCCGGGCGTCGGGGATCTCGGTCAGCACCACCGGCTCCACCGTGTCGGTGGTGACCAGTGCCTGCACCCAGATCAACGGCAGCTGGGGCACCGCGGCACTGCTCACCAGCAGCCAGGGGAGCTTCGCCCAGGGGCGCCAGGTGGCCCTGTCCGGGACGGCCGCGAGCCAGTCGGCCGCCTGGTCGGCGGTCTCCCCGGGCACGTACACCGTCGTGGTCATGTGCTCGGGCGGCAGCACCGCGGGCACCCAGTCCGTGATCGTCTCGACGCCGTCCACCCCGGCGCCCACCCCGACGACCTCGCCCTCGCGCGGCGTCATGGGCGGCCTCGGCGGTGCGGCCCGTGACTACGGCGCCATCACCATGGCGGTGGGCGGGGCGCTGGTGGGGGCCGGCGTCATCGCGGTGGCCTGGTTCCTGCGCCGGCGCTCCAAGCCCTACCGGCTGTAGCCCCAGGCCTTCGGCCAGGGCGTGTTCGCCCTGGAGACCTCAGCCGGGTTCGCCGTCCACGACGGGCAGTTCCGCCAGAGCCTCGGTGAGCCACTGGGTCCAGAAGGTCTCCAGCTCGATGCCGGCGCGCAGGACCAGGTGCTGCAGCCTGGCCTGCGCGCTGTCGGCGCCGGCCGGGAAGTCGCGCTGCTCGATCTCCCTGTACTCGGCCAACTGCCGCCGGTGCAGTTGGAGATGACGGCGCAGGTCGGCGTCGAGGCCGGCGGTGCCGACGACGGCCGCTGCCCGCAGCCGCAGCAGCAGGGCGTCGCGGTGCGGCTTCGGGTCCTGCGCGGCGGCCGTCCACCGGGCGAGTTCGGCACGGCCGGCGGGCAGGACCTCGTAGGCCTTCTTCTGCCCGCGGGCCGGCTGCTCAGCGGGCAGGGCCCGGATGTGCCCCTCGGCCTCCAGCCGTCCCAGCTCGCGATAGATCTGCTGGTGCGTCGCCGACCAGAAGTAGCCGATCGACCTGTCGAACCGGCGGGTCAGATCCAGCCCCGAGGAGGAGGGCCGCTCGAGGAGGGCGGTGAGGATCGCGTGCGGGAGTGACATGCGGTCATCCTAGGGACGGTCCCGCCAGGCCTCGGCCCGTCCCGGGCCGCCTCGGCCTACAGCGCCGCCGCCAGCTCGGTGCCCTGCTGGACGGCGCGCTTGGCGTCCAGTTCGGCGGCCACGTCCGCGCCGCCGATGAGGTGCACGCTGCGGCCGGCGGCGACCAGCGCGTCGTAGAGGTCGCGGCGCGGATCCTGGCCGGTGCACAGCACGACGGTGTCGACCTCCAGGACGGTGCTCTGCTCGCCGACCGTGACGTGCAGCCCCGCGTCGTCGATCCGGTCGTAGCGCACTCCCGGGACCATGGTGACGCCCCGGTGCTTGAGCTCGGTGCGGTGGATCCAGCCGGTGGTCTTGCCGAGGCCCGCGCCGACCTTGCTGGTCTTGCGCTGGAGGAGGTGGACGGTGCGCGGCGGGGCGGGGCGCTCGGGGGCGGCGAGACCGCCGGGGCCCCGGTAGTCCATGTCCACACCCCACTGCCGGAAGTAGGCCGCGGGGTCCTCGCTCGTCTTGTCGCCGCCGTCGGTGAGGAACTCGGCGACGTCGAAGCCGATGCCGCCCGCCCCGAGGATCGCGACGCGGTCGCCGACGGGCGCGCCGTCGCGCAGCACGTCGAGGTAGCCGACGACGCTCGGGTGGTCGATGCCGGGGATGTCGGGGGTGCGGGGGCTGACGCCGGTGGCGACGACGACCTCGTCGTAGCCGGCCAGGTCCTCGGCGGCGACGAACGTGTCCAGTCGTACGTCGACGCCGTGGGCGTCGAGCTGGTGGCGGAAGTAGCGCAGCGTCTCGTCGAACTCCTGCTTGCCGGGGACCCTGCGGGCCACGTTCAGCTGGCCGCCGATCTCGCTCGCGGCGTCGAAGAGGGTGACGGCGTGGCCGCGTTCGGCGGCGCTCACCGCGCACGCCAGGCCGGCCGGGCCCGCGCCCACCACGGCGACCCGCTTGCGCAGCCGGGTCGGGGCGAGGACCAGCTCGGTCTCGTGGCAGGCGCGCGGGTTGACCAGGCAGGAGGTGATCTTCCCGCTGAAGGTGTGGTCGAGGCAGGCCTGGTTGCAGCCGATGCAGGTGTTGATCGCCTCGGGCGTGCCCGCCGCGGCCTTGTTGACGAAGTCGGGGTCGGCGAGCATCGGGCGGGCCATCGACACCATGTCCGCGCAACCGTCGGCGAGCAACTGCTCTGCCACGTCGGGGGTGTTGATGCGGTTGGTGGTGACGAGGGGCACGGAGACCGCGCCCATCAGCTTCTTCGTCACCCAGGTGTAGGCGCCGCGGGGCACCGAGGTGGCGATGGTGGGGATACGGGCCTCGTGCCAGCCGATGCCGGTGTTGATGATGGTCGCGCCGGCGGCCTCGACCGCCTTCGCGAGGGTGACGACCTCGTCGAGGGACGATCCACCGGGCACCAGGTCCAGCATGGACAGCCGGTAGACGACGATGAAGTCCTCGCCGACCGCCTCGCGCACCCGTCGGACGATCTCGACCGGGAACCGCATCCGGTTCTCGTAGCTCCCGCCCCAGCGGTCGGTGCGGTGGTTGGTCTGCGCCGCGATGAACTCGTTGATGAGGTAGCCCTCGGAGCCCATGATCTCGACGCCGTCGTAGCCGGCCCGCCGGGCCAGCCGGGCGGTGCGGGCGTAGTCGTCGATGGTCCGCTCGATCTCGGCGTCGGTCAGCTCGCGGGGTGTGAACGGGCTGATGGGGGCCTGGAGCGGGCTGGGCGCGACCAGGTCCCGGTGGTAGGCGTACCGGCCGAAGTGCAGGATCTGCATCGCGATCCGGCCGCCCTCGCGGTGCACGGCGTCGGTGATGAGCCGGTGCTGGTCGGCCTCCGTGTCGGTGGTGAGTTTGGCGCCGCCCTCGCCCGGCCGCCCTTCGTCGTTGGGGGCGATGCCGCCGGTGACGATGAGGCCGACTCCCCCGCGGGCCCGGGCGGCGTAGAACGCGGCCATGCGCGCGAAGCCGTTCTCGGCCTCCTCCAGGCCCACGTGCATCGAGCCCATCAGGACGCGGTTGGGCAGCGTGGTGAAGCCCAGGTCGAGGGGGCTCAGCAGGTGGGGGTATCGGCTCATGACAGGCCTCCGTGCGCGGCGGTTGGTCCCTCAGTTCTAGAGGACCGCGCACGGGTTATGCAACTAGTTGCACAATCAGGCCCGGGTGATGTGCCGCAGGTCACCGGCGACGCGGTCGCGGCGGGCCTGCGGCGGACCGCCGCCTCAGCGGCTCTCGAGCAGGACGTGCAGCTCGCGCTCCTGGTCCCCGGAGGCCGAGGAGAGGTCGCGCACCGCGAACACCGAGTCCAGCGTGGAACGCAGCCGTTCGATCGCCCAGTAGCTGCCCTGCGCGTCGGCCTCGACCGAGGACGAGAGCCGGGCCGGCTCGGCGCAGTCGCGCGCCTCGGTCACCTCGAAGGTGCCGAGCCACACCATCGGCCGGCTCTCGTGGAGCTGCTGCGGATCCTCGCCGCTGCCGCGGTCCGACTCGAAGCAGGCGTTCAGCGTGTCGAACACGATCCGGGCGTCCTCCTTGGTGCATCCGCTGATCTCGACGGAGACGGATTCCTCGTGCGATCGCTCGCGATCCATCGTGATCGCTCCTCTCGTGGCGGTGGCGCGGCTGTGCGGGTTCCCCGCGAACCGCGCCACATCCCCAGAAAAGCATTACTTTCCGAGCGGGACCAGCGACGGTGGAGGCCGCCGGCCCCGCGCTCAGCCGCGGGTGAAGCGATAGGTCTTGCTGTCGGTGAGCACGCAGAAGCCCGGCGAGACCACGATCACCCGCAGGGTGCCGGTCCTGCGGTCGTAGTCGATCCCCTCGGCCTCGAAGGACCCGGAGCACGAGCTGCGCAGCGGCAGTTGGCGCAGGGCTGTCACGTGACCGGTGACGTCCGAGGAGCCGTTGGGAGCGGCGGACAGATCGATCTGCAGGAGGGGCTTGGTGATGCCGAACAGCGTGCCCGCGGGGTCGTCGGAGGCGCACAGCAGGGTGGTCGGGCCGGTGAAGTCGCACCCCTGGACGTCCCGCACGGCGTGGTCGAGACGGACGGTGGACGCCTGCGGCAGGTTGGCGGAGGGCGAGGTGGCGGCGTTGGCGCCGGGGGTCGGGAAGACGAGGAAGCGGGTCATGGTGCCCCACTCGCCCGACAGCATCCACTGACTGTCCGGGGTGATCGCCACCCAGGAGTTGTTCAGCGCCTCGCCCGGGCCGAGCGTGTGGACGTACTCCGACCACGCGCCGCCCGGCGCCTGCACGCGGTACATCTTCGAGCCGGACGAATCGCTCTGGTACGGCTCGATGTAGTAGCCGCCGTAGGAGGCGTCGGGGTCGCCGACGTGGTTCCAGCCCCGCACGGACAGGCCGATGGGGATGGTGCCGATGCCGGTGTAGCGGTTGGCGCTGTTCGCCGGCACCTCGACGGAGGCCAGCCCCTGGCTCTCGGTCAGCGGATCGGCGCGGTCGGAGCCGACCTCGGTCCAGGTGTCGGCGGCCGCGGCGGGCGGGGCCGCCGAGAGGGCGGCGACCGCCGCTACGGCCAGCGCGAGAGCGGCGGCGCGGGCGGTGCGGGCGGCGCCGGCCAGGGGGGTGCGGCGGCGGGCAGGGCGCAGGGGCATGGGTCTCCTCGTCGAGGGGGGTGGGCGCGCTCGGCGGACAGTCTGGCCCGGCCCTGATGGGCATGTACAGACCAAAGTCATGGCCAGGTCCGGGCCCTGAGGAGAACAGCGCGCGAAGCCGTACTGGAGGAGCATGGAGAAGGACCGCCGAAGGCGTGGGAGAAAGAGGTTGGGCACGGTAGAACAGGGGGAGTCGGCACGGGGGACGGCGTGCCGCATCGACGTGCGGAGGCGGTGCGTGGCATGAGCGAAGCCGGATCGTCCGCAGGCGACGGCGGCCCGAGCGGGCCCAGCGGACTGCTGGACATCCTCAACGTGGCCTCGGTGGTCCTCGACACCGAGGGCCGCATCGCGCTCTGGAGCCCCCAGGCGGAGGAGCTGTTCGGCTACTCGGCGCAGGAGGCGCTCGGCCGCTTCGCGGCCCGCGTGATGGTCCACGAACGGCACGTCGACCTGGTCGTGAAACTGTTCGCGGACGTGATGGCCACCGGCCAGAGCTGGGCGGGAGCGTTCCCCATCCGGCGCAAGGACGGCACCACCCGTCTCGTGGAGTTCCGCAACATGCGGCTGATGGACGACCGGGGCCGGGTCTACGCCCTGGGCCTCGCCGCCGACCAGACGACGGTGCGGCGGCTGGAGCGGAACGTCGCCATGGCCACCCGCATGGTCGCGCAGTCCCCCAACGGTCTCGCCGTCCTGGACACCGACCTGCGGTACGTCTCCGTCAACCCGGCCCTGGAGCGCATCAACGGGCTGCCGGCCGAGGAGCACATCGGCCGCACCGTCCGCGAGGTACTGCCCCGGCTGGACGCGGACGCCCTGGAGGCCGCGGCGCGCCAGGTGCTGGAGACGGGGGAGCCGCTCGTCGACCGGTCCACGACGGGCCGCACCCCCGCGGACCCGGACCAGGAGCACGCCTGGTCGCTCTCGCTGTACCGGCTGGAGGACGCCCGCGGCACGGTGCTGGGCGTGGCCGTCTCGGTCAGGGACGTCACCGACCGGCACCGGGCCGCCGTGGAGGCCGAGGCGGCACGCCGGCGGCTGGCCCTGATCGCCGACGCCTCCACCCGCATCGGCACCACCCTGGATCTGGAGCGCACGGCGCGCGAGCTGGCCGACGTGGCCGTGCCGGAGCTGGCGGACGTGGCCGCCGTGGATCTGCTCGACGCCGTGGTGGCGGGCCGGCGCACCAGCCTCGGGCCCGCCGAGTCGGCGGTGATCCGCGCCCTGGCGGTACGGGCCGTCGACGAGCCGGACGCGCTGCTGGCGGCCGACCAGCCCGGACAGGTGGCCGGTTACGCGCCCGACCGCCTCATCACCGAGTGCGTGCGCTCCGGCCGGCCGGTCATGGTGGCGCACGTCAAGGACGACGACCTCGGGCGCATCGCCCGCTCCCCGGACGCCGTGGGCCTGCTGGCCCGGGCCGGCGTGCACTCCTACCTCGCCGTGCCGCTCATCGCGCGGGGCGAGGTGCTGGGCGCCCTCGACCTCAAACGCACCCGCAACCCGCTGCCCTTCAGCCGCGACGACCTGCTGCTCGCCCGCGAGCTCGCCGCCCGCGCGGCCGTCCAGATCGACAACGCCCGCTGGTACCAGAACGCCCGCACCACCGCGCTCACCCTCCAGCGCAGCCTGCTGCCGAGCCATCCGACCGTCACCGGCGGCCTCGAGGTCGCCTCCCGCTACCAGCCCGCGGACGCCACCACCGAGGTCGGCGGCGACTGGTTCGACGTCATCCCACTGCCGGACGGCAAGACCGCGCTGGTCGTCGGCGACGTGATGGGCAGCGGCATCGACGCCGCCGCCGCGATGGGCCGGCTGCGCACCGCGACGACGACGCTGGCCTCGCTCGCCCTCGACCCGGCGGTGCTCCTGGAACACCTGGACCGGATCACCCAGGGCCTCGACCACTCCATCGCCACCTGCGTGTACGTGGTGCACGACCCCCGGCTGGGCAGGTGCCGGATCGCCAACGCCGGGCATCTGCCGCCGGCCCGGGTGCGCCCCGGACGCCCACCGGAGCTGCTCGACCTGCCGACCGGCGCGCCGCTGGGGGTGGGCGGCGTGGCGTTCTCCACCACCGACGTCGACTTCGCCCCCGGCGACCAGCTCGTGTTGTACACCGACGGCCTCGTGGAGACCCGCACCCACTCCCTGGACGAGCGTCTGGAGGCGCTGCTGGCGCTGCTCGACGACCCCGCGCGCCCGCTGGAGGAGGTCTGCGACCTGCTGCTCGGCGCGTTGCACCACCCCGACAACCACGACGACGTGGCTCTGCTGGTCGCGCGGGCGCTGCCCCGGCGGTAGCGGTCGGCGGTGGCCGCGAGGGGCGGGACCGGCCGCGCCCCGGCCGCGGCCGTGCCCGGTTCACAGCTTTTCGTCACCGGCTCCTCACCCCTCCCCCCGGACGATCACAGGGAGGCGTGTCCGTGACGCCGCCGTCGTGGCCGAGGAGCGTGAGCCGTGATGCAGCAGGCCGACAAGCCGGAAGAGACCCCTGACGAGACCGAGGTGCTCTCGGGGCCGGCCGACGCGGAGGAACGGAACCACTCTGGCCTGCGCCCGCCGTGGCGGCGCCGCTCGCCCCGCGCGCGGGCGGTGATCGCGGCGACGACCGTCGCGGTCCTGGCGCTCGGCGGCACCGTCGCCTACGCGGCCGCCTCGGACGGCTCCGGCGGCCCGCCCTCCGCGTCGCCGTCCGGGTCCTCCTCACAGGGGCCCGGCGAGCGGCACGGCCACCACGGCCCGTGGTTCGGCTTCGGCGGCGACGCGGCCCACGGCGAGGCGACCGTGAAGGACCCCGACACCGGCGACTGGGTGGTGCGCGTCCGGCAGCGGGGCACGGTGCAGAAGGCGGACGACGGCCGGATCACCGTCCGGAGCGAGGACGGCGCCACGTGGACCTGGAAGCTCGGTGCCGACGCCACCGCGTCCGCCCACGGGTCCTCCGGAGCCGCCGCGGCCGGGAAGGGCGACACGGTGTCCGTCGTCGGGTCCCGCTCCGGCGACGCCTGCACGGCCGACCGCGTGCTGTCCGGCTCCGCCGGCGAACATGGCCGGGACGACCGGCACGGCGGCTTCCCCGGGCACGGCCCCTGGGGCCGCGGGCGCGACGACCGCTCCCCGGGCCCCACGGACGGCAGAGCGGCTAGCTGACCCGGGTCCCGACGACGACGTGGGCGTACAGTTCCTCGTCCCGCGCCACCCGCACCGTCAGACCGCCGCGCGCGAACGCCTCGACCGCGGCCGGCGCCTGACGCTCACTGGTCTCCACCAGCAGGCAGCCGCCGGGGGCCAGCCAGCATCGCGCCTGGGCGGCGACCCGGCGCAGCACGTCCAGTCCGTCGCCGCCGCCGTCGAGGGCGGCGAGCGGTTCGTGCTCGCGGGCCTCGGCCGGCAGCAGCGGGACCTCACCGGTGGGGACGTACGGCACGTTGGCGGCCAGGATGTCGACCCGGCCGCGCAGCCGGTCCGGCAGCGCCGCGAACAGGTCGCCCGTGTGCACGTGTCCGCCGTGGCCGGCGATGTTGCCCCGGGCGCAGCGCACCGCCGCCGGATCGATGTCGGCGGCGTGCAGCTCGACCTGCCCGAGTGAAGCGGCGAGCGCGGCGCCGACCGCGCCGGAGCCGCAGCACAGGTCGACGACGACGGACGCGTGCGGCGCCGCGGCGAGCGCCTGGTCGACGAGGAACTCGGTGCGACGGCGGGGCACGAAGACGCCCGGCTCGACGCGGACGCGCAGACCGTGGAACTCGGCCCAGCCGACGACGTGTTCCAGGGGCAGGCCCGCGGCACGCCGCCGTGCCATGGCGGCGGCCTCGTCCGGCGTCCGGGCGGCGGCAAGGATCAGCTCCGCCTCCTGCTCGGCGAAGACGCATCCGCCGGCGCGCAGAACGGCGACGAGGGCGTCACGGGAGAGGGCGGGAGGGGAGGAGGAGGGCGGCGCGGAAGCCGCGTCGGGCGGGAAGGGCGAAGACATGGGAGGCATGGAGCCAGGGAGCCTTTCGGGATCCGAAGGGCGCTCCCTCGACCGCCTACGAACGGCGGCTGACGCCGTCACGGGAGGAGAGCACCCGACCTGACACTGCGGTAATGGGTCTCACCCCCTCGCCCTCGCGCGACTGGGGACCTCCGCAGCCGGACGGCCACCCTACCCCAACGAGGAGCCGCTCCCCGGAGCACCGAGCGCACCCCGAGTTGTACTGTGCAACCAGACGGATGCGGGAGCGCGGGGAGTGGCCATGCAGGAAGCCGAGGCCGTGGAGACCATCCAGCACGAGATGACGGTCTTCGCGCGGCGGGCGCGGGCCGCGGCGGGCCGGCTGCACCCCGAGCTGTCGCTGGTGTCGTACACGCTGCTCGGTCATCTCGAGGAGAGCGGCGGCTGCCGGGCGACCGACCTCGCCGCGCACCACGCGCTGGACAAGTCCACGGTCAGCCGCCAGGTCGCCGCACTGGAGCGGACCGGTCTGATCGAACGGCGTGAGGACCCCGAGGACCACCGCGTCCTGGTCCTCCACCTCACCGACGCCGGCCGCCGCATCCTCGCCCAGGTCACCGAGAGCCGCCGCACGGCCTTCCGCCGACGGCTCGCCGGGTGGCCGCGGGAGGACCTGGAGCGGTTCGCGGAATACCTAGAGCGGTACAACGCGTGGACCGCCCCTTGAGCCGTCCCGGACGGGCGGATCCGGCGCGAGAGCGAACGCCGCCGCGTCCGGGCGCGGGCGGGGACGAGTCGTCGGCGAGCCGTCGTGAACGATGCGTGAAAGCATGTACTCCAAACGGGGCAAGACCCCCATGGGGGCACTCGTCCGCGTGACGGCGAGGAGGTCGACATGCGAACCCGGGTGCGTGGCTGGCGCTGGCGGCGCAATCCGTTGCGGCGCCGTTCGGACGTCGTGGAGGCGTGGGCGACGCTCGTCGTCGCCGTGCTGCTGCTCGTCGCCGCGCCCCTGGCCGGAGCGGTGGCCGGCCAGTGGGCCCATGACGACGCGCAAACGGTCGCGTCCCGGCAGCAGGCCGACCGTCACCGGGTGCGGGCCCAGGTGGTCGGCGGCATGCCGCAGACGATGCCGTCGGTGGAGGGCGGCCGGCAGCAGACGGTCCGGGCGACCGTGCGCTGGACGCCGCCGGGCGAGCCGGCCCGCACGGCCGCCGCCCGGGTGCCGGCGGGCACCCGCCAAGGACAGACGGTGGACGTGTGGTTCGACGCGCACGGCCACAGCGTCGCCCCGCCGCCGAACAGCACGATGGTGTGGCAGCAGACCCTCACCATGGGCCTGTGCGTGGCTGGCGGCGCGGCCGTCACGGTCCTGCTCGGGCACGCCGTGGTCCGTCGGCTGGCCATGCGGCGCCGGCTGGGCGAATGGGAGCGGGAATGGGCGCGCACCGAACCGCAGTGGAGCCGGCGCCGGCCCGCCTGACGCGCACGGGTGGGGGCTGGCGGGCCTTCCCGCCGTCACCGTACGGTGTGATCATTCGTACGGGCACTTAACAAAAGGCGGTCCTTCATGCCCCTGTTCGACCTGTCGCTCGAAGAGCTCCGCACGTACCGCAGCGCCTCGGCCGAGCCGGAGGATTTCGACGCGTTCTGGTCCAAGACCCTCCAGGAAGCCCGCGAGCACGACCTGGACGCCCGCTTCGAGCCGGTCGACACGGGCCTTGCCACGGTGCAGGTGTACGACGTCACGTTCGCCGGGTTCGGCGGTCACCCGGTCAAGGGCTGGCTGACGCTGCCCGCCGGGACGGCGCAACCGCTGCCGCTGGTGGTGGAGTTCGTCGGCTACGGCGGCGGGCGCGGTCTGCCGCACGAGCACCTGCTGTGGGCGTCGACGGGACGCGCGCACTTCATCATGGACACCCGCGGCCAGGGCAGCGCGTGGGGCGGCGGGGGCGGCACCGCGGACCCGGTGGGCGGCGCGCCCTCGTACCCCGGATTCATGACCCGGGGCATCGACGACCCGGAGAACTACTACTACCGCCGGGTGTACACGGACGCGGTGCGCGCGATCGAGGCGGCCCGCTCGCACCCGCTCACCGACGCCTCGCGGACCGTGGCGATCGGATCGAGCCAGGGCGGCGGCATCACGATAGCCGTGGGCGGTCTGGTGCCGGACCTCGTGGGCATCGCGCCGGACGTGCCGTTCCTGTGCGACTTCCCGCGCGCCGCGACGCTGACGGACCGTCACCCCTACCGTGAGATAGGCCTGTTCCTCAAGACGCACCGCGGCCGCACACAGGACGTGCTGCGCACCCTGTCGTACTTCGACGGCGTGCACTTCGCCGCCCGCGGCGCGGCGCCCGCGCTGTTCTCGGCGGCGCTCGAGGACCAGACCTGCCCGCCGTCGACGGTGTTCGCCGCCTTCAACGCGTGGGCGCACGACGACAAGGCGATCGAGGTGTACGACTTCAACGACCACGAGGGCGGCGGCCCCTACCAGCAGGCGGCCAAGCTGCGCTGGCTGCGCGCGTACGCCTGAGCGGCCCGGGCCCGGGCCCGCCGGCGCGGATCCGGGCCCGACCGGCGGCGGGCGCCGATACCCCGGGGGGTCGCTCCGACCGCTTCCCTCCAGTCCGACCAGTCGGTACGTTCGGTGGGTCCGGGCCACACAGTCGCGGTCCGGGGTTCCGGCGGACCACGGAGGACCCATGTCCGAGCACGTGTCACAGGTTCACGGCCACTGCGATCCGCGGTTCGCCGCGCTGCGCATCGCCTTCGAGGAGAACTTCCGGGAGCGCGGCGAACTGGGCGCCGCGGTGAGCGTCACGGTCGACGGGGTGACGGTGGCCGACCTGTGGAGCGGCTGGGCCGACGCCGCCCGCACCCGGCCCTGGGAGCGGGACACCCTGGTCAACGTCTGGTCCACCTCGAAGGGACCGACGGCACTGTGCGCGCACATCCTCGCCGACCGGGGCCTGCTCGACTTCGACGCGCCGGTGGCCGCCTACTGGCCGGAGTTCGCCGCGGCGGGCAAGGAGCGGGTCCTGGTACGGCATCTGCTGTCCCACCGCGCGGGTCTCGCGGGGCTGCGCGAACCGCACGCGCTCGACCAGCTCTACGACTGGGAGCTGACCGCCGGGCGCCTCGCGGCCATGGAGCCCTGGTGGGAGCCGGGCACCCGGTCCGGCTATCACGCGCTCACCTACGGATTCCTCGTCGGGGAGGTCGTACGGCGGGTGTCGGGGCTGCTGCCGGGGGCCTTCCTGGAGCGGGAGGTGACCGGCCCGCTGGGCGTCGACTTCACCATCGGGCTGCCCGAGAAGGAGTCCGCACGGGCCGCCGAACTGGTGCATCCGCCCGCCGCCACGTCCAGTGAACAGGCGGCCGTCTTCAGCCAGTTGACCCCCGCGGCCATCGCCGCGCTGACCAACCCACCGGCGGGCGCCGCCGAGGCCAACTCGGCCGCGTGGCGGGCCGCGGAGATCCCGGCCGCCAACGGCCACGGCACCGCCCGGGCGGTCGCCGCGCTCTACGGGATCCTCGCCGGCCGCGGCACGTACGGCGGCCGGCGCGTCCTGTCCCCCGAGGCCGCCGAGCGGGTGCGCGAGGGCCAGGGCAGCTGCCGGGACCTGGTGCTGGGGGCCGGATTCGCGCACGAGACGGAGATCGGGCTCGGGCTCTGGCTCAGCGGCCCGAACGGCTCCTACGGACCCAACCCGCGTGCTTTCGGACACGACGGCTTCGGCGGCTCCTGCGGGCTCGCGGACCCCGAGGCCGGCGTGTCGCTCGGATACGTCATGAACCGCATGGGCCCGCACATCGCCGACGACCCGCGGAAAATGGCGCTGGTGGACGCCCTCTACGGCGCGTTGTGAACGGCGCCCCCGCACGGCTGTGACATGGCCGCCCGGAGGGCGGCACGCGGCACGAGTGCCGGGAGGGCGGCATGCCGCGCGGTCGCCCGGGGGCTCGCCCCGCGGGTGGCGTCGCCGGCACGAAGGCCGGATGCCGGCGGGTCGGGACGGCGGCGCGGGGGTGCGGCGAAGGCGGGTGGGCGGACGCGCGACGGAAACGGGCGGTTCGGTTTCGGCCGATCACGCGGCCCGCTCTTCCCTACTGGTTTAGACCAATGCTAGATCTGGTGGCGCACCGATTCCGTCCGACTACGGCACGTCACTCACAGGAGGCGCGCGGCATGGCCCGCAGCACCACCCTCGTCCCCCCGTCCGCCACCCCGTCCGCCGACGACCGGCCCCTGTACCGGCGGGTCGCGGCGGAGCTGTTCGGTGAGCTGCGCGAGACCGTCGCGCCCGGCGAACGGCTGCCGAGCGAGCGCCGGCTGGCCGGGCGCTTCGGCGTCAGCAGAGAGACCGTGCGGCAGGCGCTGGAGGTGCTGCGCCGCGACGGTCTGATCGAGACCGACCGGCGGGGCAGCCGCGTCGCCCCGCCGGGCGGCCCGTCGCCGGGAGGGTCTGCGGCCGGCGGCCCGTCGTTCCTCGCCTTCCCGGTGGGCGCGCCGTCCGCGGGCGATGTCCCGGCGACGGCGCGGACCGCGGTCAGCTGGGAGCCGCCGCCGCCCGAGCACGCCGAGGCGCTCGGACTCGCCCCGGACCGGCCGACGCTGGTGCACCGCTACGAGTCCGCCGACGCCGACGGCTGCGGCCTGCGCACGGCCGTCACGTCCTTCTCCGCGGTGGCCGTGGCGGAGGTCGCGGAGCTCGCCCGCTACCGGGACCGCGTCGGCGCGGGCGGCGCCGCGCAGCTCGGGCGCGCCTACGACTGGATGCGCCGGGCGGGCCTGACCCTGCACCACCGGGACTGCATCACCCACCTCGACGACGCGCCGTCGATGCGGGTGACGCGGCGGGTGCACGACCAGTACCGGCGCCCCCTGGAGATCACCGACCTGGTGGTGGACACCCGGCGGGAGGCGCTGGTCTACACGTTCACGCTGCCGGCGGCCGGGTGACCCCGTCCGGCTCGTCGCCGCCCGGGGCGGCCCGTCGCGCCTCGACCAGGCGGACCCGTGGGCTGCCGTCGCTCCGGGCCCCGAACCCGGGCAGGGCGCGCAGCTCCACGTGGAATCCGGCCCGCGCCAGTTCGCGCCGCACCTCGCCGAGCCGGAAGGCCCGGTAGTACATCACGAACGGCGGCCGCCACAGGGCGTTGCGCAACCGCATCGCGGCGTCGAAGCCGAGGAGCACCCAGTACAGCGGGGAGGACGGCGCGGGCGGGGCGACGACCGGGAACGCGAAGCGGCCACCCGGCCGCAGCGCGGTGTGCACCTGGGCGAACAGGCCCGGCAGCTCCCGGGGCAGGAAGTGCCCGAACGCGCCGAAGCTGACGACGAGGTCGAAGCGGGCCGTGAACGGCAGGGCACGGGCGTCCGCGCGCACCCAGGACACCCGCGGGCCGGCCGCCGTGGGCCGCCGCCGCGCCTCGTCGAGCATGCCGGCGCTGAAATCGACGCCGGTCACGCTGGACCGGCACACCGTCGCCAGGACGTCCACCCCGGCGCCCGTGCCGCAGCACAGGTCGAGGCCGTCCTCGTAGGGTCCGGTGTCCTTCAGCGCCGCGGCGACCGCGTCGAGGACGGAGTCCGGGGTGCGGAACGGCGTGTGGTCGAACTTCGGAGCGAGGAGGTCGTAGCCGTGCTCGACGGACGACAGAGCCTGGACGGCGAGTTCGCGCAGCGTGGGGCCTTCGGGGCTGAACATCGGCGTCAGCCTGCGGCCGTGCGCCGTTCGAGGAGCTCCAGGGCTCGCTCGCACCAGCGGAGGTTCGTCTCCTCGAAGGCGATGCCGCCGAGCAGGGTCAGATAGGGCCCGATCCGCTCGGCCTCGCCGAGGTACTCGTCCTCGGTACGCCCGTCGAGGAGGCGGTCGCGGATCCGCTCGTAGCGTTCGACTTTGCCGCGCGACCAGCTCATGCGCTCCTCGATCAGCTCGCGCGTCGCCGCGGGGTCCGCGCCGTCCATCGCCTGGATCTTGACCATGAGCTCGTCGCGCAGGGCGGTGGGCCGGCGGGGCGGGACGGCGGCGAAGGCGCTCAGATCCTCGCGGCCCGCCCCGGTGAGGGTGAACAGGCGCTTGTCGGGCCGGCGCTCCTGCCGTACCACCCGTGCCTCGATCAGGCCGTCCTGGGCGAGGCGCTCCAGTTCGCGGTAGAGCTGCTGCGGGGTCGCCGGCCAGAAGTTCGCGAGGGAGACGTCGAAGATCTTCGACAGCTCGTAACCCGAGGCCTCGCCCTCCAGAAGAGCGGCCAGGACGGCGTACTTGAGGGACATGTGGACACGGTAGCAGCAGGTGATTATTCTCAGTCGCACCTAATCAACAAATTTACTATCGATGCGAACGAGGAGATCCGATGCGCGCATTCCGCGAGGCGGTCGAGGCCGGCGATCTCGAGGCCGTCGAGGCACTGCTGTCCGACGACGTGGTCTTCACCAGCCCGGTCGTCTTCAAGCCCTACCCGGGCAAGGCGATCACGGCGGCGATCCTGCGCGCGGTGTCGCAGGTCTTCGAGGACTTCCGGTACGAACAGGAGCTGGAGGGCGGCGAAGGGCGCGACCACGCCCTGGTCTTCACGGCGCGGGTGGGGGAACGCCGGCTCAGCGGCTGCGACTTCATCCACGTCGACGACCACGGCCTCATCGACGAACTGACGGTCATGGTCCGCCCGTTGTCCGGCGCACAGGCCCTGGCGGCGGCCATGGGCGCGCGGTTCGACGACATCGCGAAGGAGGTGGAGGCGCGGACGGCCTCCACCTCCTGAGGGGCGTCAGTCCTTGAGCTCGGCGAGCGTGGCCCGCGAGTCGGTCTTCAGCCAGCCCGACACCTCGTCGAGCGTCGGCGGGTCCTTGTCGGTGCTGTACGAGGAGTAGTAGGCGCTGTAGCTCATCGTGTAGGTCACCCAGCCGTCGCGCACGGCTAGCGTGGCGTAGAGCGAACCGCTCGACGAGGAGGACGTGGTGTCGTCACTGACGAGATAGGCCTCGTCGCCGATGCCCGTCACCGTGTCCACGTCGTAACCCGAGTGGCTCTCCGAGTAGTTCTTCCAGGTGGCGGTGAACTCCGGGCCCGGGTCGGTCTTCTTGTGCAGGTCCAGCTGGACGTACAGATACGCGTCCGCGTAGCTCGAGCCCGTCTTCTTCAGGCTGAGGTTGCACAGCACCTCGTCGAGGGCGTCGTCCCCGAGGCTGTTGTGGGTCGGGGTGCTGTCGTTCGCCGCGTACTCCGACTGGAAGGACGCGTAGTCGGTGGAGTTGCACAGGTTGGCAGGCGCCGAGTAGCCGCGCAGGTCGACGTCGGACCCGGCGGGGATCAGGAAGACGCCCGCCGCCCACGCGGCCGACGCCACCACCGCGCCGACGGCGGCCCACAGGACCGCCCGCCCTGCACGGCCGCCGGTCGGCGGCGGCGGCGCTCCGACGGCCGGATAGGGGCCCGGCTGGGCATACGGGTTGCCCGGCTGCGGCTGCGGCGGCTGCACCAGGGGCCCGACCAGGGTCGGCTGGGCGTAGACGCTCTGGGCCGAGGGGGCGGCGGGCGCCGCCGGGGGGAACCCCAACGGCCCGCCGGGGGCGGGTGACTGCGGATTCGGATAGGGATACGCGCTCGGCTGGGCCGGCGCCCCGGACGGCGGCTCCGGCTGCTGCGGAGGCTGAGGCGGCGTGGACATGACGTGAAGATAATGCACACATAGCAGTCAAGTCCGGTGCCGTCACGGATCGTTACCCTCTGAGGACATCTGCGGCAAACCACGGAAGAATCCATACGCGCCGAACGGCGTGCTACAGTGCGAATGGCACTTGTGTACGCCCCTTTCGAGGCGCCGGTGCCGATTCCTTCTCCGCCCGCCGGACCACCCGCCGTTCCCGGCCGGTGCGGCGGCCTTTCCGCACCACCTCGTCGACGGGGAACAGCTCCGTCGTGACAGGTGTCGTTCCCGCCGCCCGAGGCGCGTCCCGCGCCCTTCTCCCGCGGCTGCTCCCCCCTCTCGCACGTCCCGTGCCTCCGTCCGTGAAAGGACACGCCACCATGACCGCCCCCACTCTCGAACAGCCCTCCGTCCACCAGCAGCCCCCGGTCCGGATCGCCGTCGGCGTCCTCGACGTCGACGCGGGCGGCAAGGGGCGCCTTCGCCCGCTCGACTGCCTGCCCACCCCGGACGACGTCCAGGTGTCCGCGGCGCTGATCCGCCGTCACGGCCTGCGCACCGGTGACCTCGTCGAAGGGGTGCGCGGCGCCCAGCGCACCCTGACCGAGGTGGCCCGCGTCGACGGGCGCACCCCCGGTGAGCTGCGCGGCCGCCGCCACTTCCGCGACCTCACCCCGCTCCACCCGCACCGGCGGCTGCGCCTGGAACACCCCGCGGCCGGCCTCGCCGGGCGGGTCACCGATCTCCTCGCGCCCGTCGGCAAGGGCCAGCGCGGGCTGATCGTCGCCCCGCCCAAGACCGGCAAGACCGTGCTGCTCCAGCAGTTCGCCGCCGCCGTCGCCGGCAACCACCCCGAGGCCCGGCTGATGGTCCTGCTGCTCGACGAGCGGCCCGAGGAGGTCACCGACATGCGGCGCTCCGTGCGCGGCGAGGTGTACGCCTCGACCTTCGACCGGGCGCCCCGGCAGCACATCGCCCTCGCCGACCTGGTCGTCGAGCGGGCCAAACGGCTCGTCGAGGCCGGCGAGGACGTCGTGATCCTCCTCGACTCGCTGACCCGGCTGTGCCGGGCCCACAACAACGCGGCCGCCGCCGGGGGCCGCACCCTCAGCGGCGGCGTCGACGCGACCGCGCTGATCGGCCCGAAGCGGTTCTTCGGCGCGGCCCGCTCGGCGGAGGAGGGCGGGTCGCTCACCATCCTCGCGACCGCCCTGGTCGAAACGGGCTCCCGCGCCGACGACTTCTACTTCGAGGAGCTGAAGAGCACGGGCAACATGGAGCTCCGCCTGGACCGCGAACCGGCCTCCCGGCGGGTCTTCCCCGCGGTCGACGTCAACGGCTCCGGCACCCGTCGCGAGGAACTGCTGCTCTCCCCGGCCGAGTCGACCGCCGTGCGCGGTCTGCGCCGGGCGCTGCAGACCGCGCACGGCCAGACGAACCTGGAGACGCTCCTGGAACGGCTGCGCCAGACCCCCGACAACGCCGCCTTCCTGCGGCTGATCCAGCCGACCCTGCCGACCGGCTGAGGGGCGGTACCCCATTGGGGTGCTCACCGGGCCGCCTTCGGCACGGGCGGCACGAGGGAGAGCGCCACCGTTCCTAGGTTGTTCGTATGACGATCGGATTCTCCTCCCGGGTCGCTCTCTCGGCCGGCGTGTTCTGTGCGGCAGGCGCCCTGGCCCTCGGTCCCGTCGCAGCCCTCGCCCCGGCCGCGGCCGACCCGGGCCCCCCCGGCCGCCCCGGCCCGGCCCCCGCGGCGGCCGGCGCCCGTGCCGGCGGCGCCGGGCCCCACGCCGCACGCGCGCAGGCGTTGCGGAGCTCGGTGCTGTACCGCTCGGGCGTCCAGGTGAGGCCGCACGACGGCGTACCCGACGTGCCGGACGTCTCGGCGCTGTCCTGGCTGGTCTCCGACGCCGACACCGGCGAGGTCCTCGCCGCGTCGAACGCCCACCGCAAGCTGCCCCCGGCCAGCACGCTCAAGACCCTGTTCGCCCTCACGGTGCTGCCGGTGCTGCCCGCCGGCCTGCGGCATCGGGTCACCGAGGAGGAACTCTCGGGCATCGGGCCGGGCAGCAGCCTGGTCGGGGTCGCCGAGGGGCAGACGTACTCGATCGCCGACCTGTGGCGCGGGGTGTTCCTCAACTCCGGCAACGACGCCGTGCACGTACTGGCGGCCCTCAACGGCGGCTGGAGCGCCACGACCGCCCGCATGCAGGAGAAGGCCCGCTCCCTCGGCGCGCTGGACACCCACGTGCGCTCCCCCGACGGCTACGACACGCCCGGCCAGGTGTCCTCCGCGTACGACCTCGCGGTCTTCGGCCGGGCCGGGCTGCGCAACGCCGACTTCGCGCGCTACTGCGGCACGGCGGAGGCGACGTTCCCGGGCGGCGACGGATGGTCGTACGGCATCGCCAACACCAACCGGCTGCTGACCGGGCACGACGGCGTCGAACCGTACGCCGGGCTCATCGGGATCAAGAACGGCTACACCAGCAAGGCCGGCAACACCCTGGTGGCAGCCGCCCGCCGGGACGGGCACACCCTCGTGGTGACGGTGATGAACCCTCAGGCCGGCGGCGGACACGCGGTCTACGAGGAGGCGCGGGAGCTGCTCGACTGGGGGTTCGAGGCGGCCGGCCGGGTCGACCCGGTGGGCTCGCTCGACGCACTGCGCACCGCGCCGCCTCCCGCAGCGGGACCGCAGGCGGCGCCCACCCCGGCATCCACCCCGGCGTCCGCGCAGACTCCCCCTCAGGCCCCCGCGGCGACGCCGGGTTCCACGGCGACGCCCGGCTCCACGCCGGCGGCCCGGACATCCACCCCCTCCAGGACGCGGACAGGAACGGAGACGCGGGCCGCGGCCGCCTCGGCGGACCTGTCAGGGCGTCTGGGATGGCCGGCTGCGGCGAAGATCGCCGGCGCGGCCGTCCTGGGCGGCGCGGCGGTGGCGCTGGTGCTGAGAGGCGCACGCCACCGGTTCACCCGCGACTGACCTGCACCGGCCACGGCCCGTCCCGCCTCGACCGACCCGCGCCGGCCACGCCCCGCCCGTGCCGCTCGGGCGACGCGAGGTCAGAAGACGGACAGTCCCGTGAGTGTCGTGAACCGGTCGAGCGCGGCCACTCCCGCCACCGAGTTGCCGTGCTCGTCCAGGCCCGGACTCCACACGCACAGCGTGCAGCGGCCCGGCACGACCGCGATGATGCCGCCGCCCACGCCGCTCTTGCCGGGCAGGCCGACCCGGTAGGCGAACTCACCGGCGGCGTCGTACGTGCCGCAGGTCAGCATGACCGCGTTGACCTGCTTGGCCTGGCTCCGGGTGAGCAGCCGGGCGCCGTCGGCGCGCACGCCGTGCCGGGCGAGGAAACCGGTCGCCAGGGCGAGGTCGGCGCAGGAGGCGGTGAGGGAGCACTGCCGGAAGTACTGGTCGAGCAGGACCTGCACCTCGTTGTCGATGTTGCCGTACGACGCCATGAAGTGGGCGAGGGCGGCGTTGCGGTGACCGTGCGCGGCCTCGGAGGCGGCGATCTCCTCGTCGAAGTCGAGCCCGGGGTTGGCGCTCTCGGCCCGCAGGAACTCCAGCAGCTCTTGGGACGCGTCTCCGCTGCGGGTGTGCAGGCGGTCGGTGACCACCAGCGCGCCGGCGTTGATGAACGGGTTGCGCGGGATGCCTCCCTCGTACTCCAGTTGCACCAGGGAGTTGAAGGGGTTGCCCGAGGGCTCCCGGCCCACGTGCTCCCAGAGTTCGTCGCCCTCACGGGCCAGGCCGAGCGCGAGGGTGAAGACCTTGGTGAGGGACTGCGTGGAGAACGGCTCCCGCCAGTCCCCCACGCCGTACACCGTGCCGTCCGGCTCCGCGACGGCCATGCCGAAGCGGCGCGGGTCGCAGGCGGCGAGCGCCGGGATGTAGTCGGCGGGCCGGCCGCGGCCGGGGGTGCGCTCGATCTCCTCGGCGATGCGCTCCAGAACCGGCTGGAAGGCGAGGGACGACGTCGTTGTCATGATCACCATTGTGCCTCCGTGCCGGTCCTGGCGCGTTCGTCGCAGGTCGTAGGGGGTCGGCCGGGTCAGGCCAGGGCGTGCCCGCTGCCCGCCAGCACCTCGGGGCGCAGCAGACCGGCGAGGCGTTCGGCGGGCAGCAGCCCCTTCTCCAGGACGAGTTCGGCGACGCCGCGGCCGGTGACGAGGGCCTCCTTGGCGATCTCGGTGGCCGCCGTGTACCCGATGTGCGGGTTGAGGGCGGTCACCAGGCCGATGGAGTTCTCCACGCTCGCGCGCAGCACCTCGGTGTTGGCGGTGATGCCGTCCACACAACGCTCGGCGAGAGTCAGGCAGGCGGCGCGCAGATGGGTGATGGACTCCGACAGGGAGTGCAGGATGATCGGCTCGAAAGCGTTCAGCTGGAGCTGTCCCGCCTCCGCGGCCATGGTGATCGTGACGTCGTTGCCGATCACCTCGAAGGCGACCTGGTTGACCACCTCCGGGATCACCGGATTGACCTTGCCGGGCATGATCGACGAACCCGCCTGCACCGGCGGCAGGTTGATCTCCCCCAGGCCCGCGCGCGGCCCCGACGACAGCAACCGCAGGTCGTTGCAGCTCTTCGACAGCTTGACCGCGATCCGCTTCAGGACGCCGGACATCTGCACGAACGCGCCGCAGTCCTGGGTGGCCTCGACCAGGTTCGCCGCGGTCACCAGCGGCAACCCCGTGATCCGCGCGAGGTGGCCGCGGGCCGACTCCGCGTACCCGGCGGGCGCGTTGAGACCGGTGCCGATCGCCGTCGCCCCCAGGTTGATCTCATGGACCAGCTCGACGGCCTCGGCGAGACGGCTGCGGTCCTCGTCGACCATGACGGCATACGCGGAGAACTCCTGCCCGAGCGTCATCGGCACCGCGTCCTGCAACTGGGTACGGCCCATCTTCAGCACCTCGCGGAACTCGACGGCCTTGCGGCCGAAGGCGTCCTGGAGGACGGCCATCGCGTCGAGCAGTCCGCGCACCGCGAACACCGTCGCCACCTTGACGGCCGTCGGATACACGTCGTTGGTGGACTGGCCGAGGTTGACGTCCTCGTTGGGGTGCAGGTACCGGTACTCCCCCTTCGCGTGGCCCAACAGCTCCAGCGCCCGGTTGGCGATCACCTCGTTGGCGTTCATGTTGGTCGAGGTCCCCGCGCCGCCCTGGACGACGTCCACGACGAACTGGTCGTGCAGCTTCCCCGCGCGGATCTCACGGCACGCGGCGACGATCGCGGCCGCCTTCTCCGGCTCCAGCAGACCCAGCTCCTCGTTGGCGAGGGCGGCGGCCTCCTTGACCGCGGCGAGGGCCTCGACGAGATGCGAGTAGGTGGAGATCGGCGTCCCGGTGATGGGGAAGTTCTCCGTGGCGCGCAGGGTGTGCACGCCCCAGTACGCCTCGGCGGGAACGTCCCGGTCTCCGAGCAGGTCGTGTTCGCTGCGAGTGACGGCGGTGGTCATGAGGGGGCGACCTCTTTCTGAGGCTGGCGCTGAGGGTGGAGGTGCGAAGGAGGCGGAGTCGGGTGGCGGCCGGCTCGGGCGGTACGGGGTGGCGTCCGCCCGAGCCGGTCGGGTGCCGTCCGGTGGTGACCGGAGCGGCGGTTCGGCAGCCGGGCGCGAGTGCCGGCCGGGCCTGCGGTGGGAGGAACGGCCGGTGGGAGCCGGCGGTCCGCCGGTGGGAGCCGGCGGTCCGCCGGTGGGAGCCGGCGGTCCGCCGGTGGCCACCGCGCACACTCGGTGGCCACCGGAGTTGTCAGGCGCAGGCCCGCACGGTGACCGGGTCCAGCGCGCGAGCGGTTCGGATGCGGCCCACGGGTTCGCCGCCGCCGAGGAGGGGCTCGCCCGCGAACCCGGTGAGCAGGCGCGGGTCGACGCCCGCTCGGGCGAGGGCGGCCGCGGTGACCGGGACCCGGGCGCGGTTCGCCCCGTCGGAGATCTTGACGGCGACGGCGCGGCCGTCGGGGAGCGCGGCGACCTCGACACCCTCGAAGCCGTCCTTGGCGAGCAGCCCGGGCACGGCGTGCATCAGGGCCGCGACGTCCCGGCCGGCGCCGGAGGCCATCTCGGGGTGGGCGCGCATCGCGTCGGCCACGCGTGCCTCGGGGGTGCCGGGCGCGGAGGCGGTGACGCGGGAGACTGCCCGGGCGAGGCCGTGCAGGGAGACGGAGAACAGGGGGGCGCCGCACCCGTCGACGGTGACCCGGGCGATGCGCTGCCCGGTGAGGTCCTCGACGATCTCGGCGATCGCCTGCTGGAGCGGGTGCGCCGGGTCGAGGTAGCCGTCGAGGGACCAGCCGTTGAGCTTGCAGGTGTAGAGCATGGCCGCGTGCTTGCCGGAGCAGTTCTGGGCCAGGCGGGAGGGCTCGCGGCCCTCGCGTATCCAGCCGTCGCGGACCGCCGGGGCGTACGGCAGGTCCTCGACGTTGCGCAGGTCGTCCTCCGTGACGCCCGCCAGTTCGAGGATGCGCCGGGTCCCGGCGAGGTGGCGTTCCTCGCCGGAGTGGCTGGCCGCCGCGAGCGAGAGGAGCTCGCCGTCGAGCGGCAGCCCGGCCCGGACCATGGCGACGGCCTGGACGGGCTTGAGCGCCGAGCGCGGGTAGAAGGCGGCCTCGACGTCGCCGAGCTGGAGTTCGACGGCGCCGCCCGCGCCGAGGACGACGACGGAGCCGTAGTGGACGCCCTCGGTCACCCCGCCGCGGACCAGGTGGGCGACGGGCGCGTGGAGGGGTTCGCGGATCACGGGGGCGTCGGCGAGGGAACTGCTGTACATCACTGCCTGCATCACTGGTGGGTGGTCGGCGGCCGGCGACGGGGTCACGCGTCGGCCTCGGACGAGGTGCGGGCGAGGTTGCGGCGGATGGCGTACCACCCGGCGACCAGGGCCGCGGCGATCAGCGGCAGGCACAGCACGGTGGTGCGTCCGGCGCCGCCGTCGGCGTACATGAGGACCAGGACCGAGGCGAGGAAGAGCAGCGTCACGAGTTCGGTCCAGGGGGAGCCCGGCAGCCGGTAGCCGGGGCGGGTCAGCTCGCCCTTCTGGGTCTTCTGCCAGAAGAGGAGGTGACAGATCATGATCATGCCCCAGGTGGCGAGGATGCCGATCGCCGCGAAGTTCAGGACGATCTCGAAGGCGCTCGCCGGGACGACGAAGTTCAGGCCGACGCCGAGGACGCAGATGCCGCTGGTGAGCAGGATGCCGCCGTAGGGGACCTGACTGCGGCTCATGACCGAGGTGAACTTCGGCGCGGAGCCCGACATCGCCATGGAGCGCAGGATGCGGCCGGTGGAGTACAGGCCGGAGTTGAGCGAGGACATGGCCGCGGTGAGGACGACGAGGTTCATGACCCCGCCCGCCGCCGGGATGCCGACGTTGGACAGGACCGTCACGAAGGGGCTCTCGCCGGAGGTGTACTTGTTCCACGGCAGCAGCATCGACAGCAGGACCACCGAGCCGACGTAGAACAGGCCCACCCGCCACATGATCGAGTTGATGGCCTTCGGCACGATCTTCTCGGGGTTCTCGGTCTCGCCGGCGGCGACGCCGACCAGTTCGACGGAGGCGTAGGCGAAGACGACGCCCTGGATGATCAGCAGCATGGGCAGCAGGCCGCTCGGGAAGAGGCCGCCGTTGTCGCTGATGAGGGAGGGGCCGGGGGTGGCGCCGTCCACCGGGTGCTGGGTGACCAGCAGGTAGATCGCGATGCACATGAAGATCACCAGGGCGCTGACCTTGACGATGGCGAACCAGAACTCCAGCTCGCCGAAGATCTTCACGGAGATCAGGTTCACGGTGAGGACCACGGCCAGGGCGATGAGCGCGATCACCCACTGGGGTATGTCGGAGAACATGCCCCAGTAGTGCGTGTAGAGGGCGACCGCGGTGATGTCGGCGATGCCGGTGGTGGCCCAGTTCAGGAAGTACATCCAGCCGGCCGTGTACGCGCCCTTCTCGCCCATGAACTCGCGGGCGTAGGACACGAAGGCTCCGGACGAGGGGCGGTACAGGACGAGTTCGCCCAGGGCGCGCACGACGAGGAAGGCGAAGATCCCGCAGACCGCGTAGGCGATGAAGAGGGAGGGTCCGGCGTCGGCGAGCCGGCCGCCGGCGCCGAGGAACAGGCCGGTGCCGATGGCCCCGCCGATGGCGATCATGTTGACGTGGCGGGACTTCAGCGACTTGCTGTAGCCCTCGTCTCCGGCGTCGACGTGAGGGGTGGAGGGTCGCGTCTCGTCTTTGAGGTGCTGGTCGCTCACGCCTCGGGTCCGCCTTCCAGGGGGGCGTCCGTGCCGGCGGCGCGGACGATGTCGGTGAGGGTGGTCTCGACGCGGTCGAGGTGGTGGCTCATGGCCTCCACGGCGTCGGTCTCGGAACCGTCGATCAGCGCTTCGACGATCGCCCGGTGCTCGCGGTTGGACTGTTCGCGCCGCCCGCCCAGTTCGTTGAGGAAGGCCGACTGACGCGCCAGTGCGTCCCGGATCTCCTCGATGACCCGGCGGAAGACCGGGTTCTGGGCGGCTTCGGCGACGGCCAGGTGGAAGAGGGTGTCCATCGCGACCCACGCGGTGGTGTCCGTCTCCCGTTCCATGCGCTCGAGCAGATGGGCGAGGTGGTCCAGGTTCTCCGCGGTGCGACGCCGGGCCGCGTACCCGGCGACCGGGATCTCCACGTGGCGGCGCACCTCGAGCAGATCGCTGGCCGCGTAGTCGCCGAAGGTGGGGTCCTCGACGGTGTTGGCGACCACGAAGGTGCCCTTGCCGGTCTTGGCGACCGTCAGGCCCATGGTCTGCAGGGCGCGCAGCGCCTCCCGCAGCACGGGCCGGGAGACCTCGAGGGTGCGGCAGAGCTCCGCCTCGGAGGGGAGCTTGTCGCCGATGGCGTACTCGCCGCGTTCGATGGCGCCGCGGAGGTGGGTGAGCACCGCTTCCATGGCGCTGACGCGCCGCGGGATCCGACCACCTGTCTGGCTGTCTGACAGGTTCACGAGACAGATACTCCGGGTGGTCCGAGGGCCCTGTCAAGGCGGCTGAAGACAAAAATTCAGGGGCGGGCGGCCTGTACGGCAACGCCCGCCCCCGCCGAGGGTCCGGCGGCTCAGCTGTCGAGGACCCCGGATGCCAGCAGCCCGAACAGGGCCAGTCCGACGACGATCCGGTAGACGACGAACGCGTTGAAGGAGTGCTTGGCGACGAACTTCAGCAGCCAGGCGATGGAGGCGTAGGCGACCACGAAGGACACCGCCGTGCCGACGGCCAGGGGGGCCGCGCCGGCGCCCGTGCCCAGGGCGTCCTTCAGCTCGTAGATGCCGGCGCCGGTGAGGGCGGGGATGCCGAGGAAGAACGACAGGCGGGTGGCGGCGACCCGGTCCAGGTCCAGGATGAGCGCGGTGGACATGGTCGCGCCGGAACGGGAGAACCCCGGGAACAGCAGCGCGAGGATCTGGGAGCTGCCGACGAGCATCGCGTCCTTGAACGAGGTGTCGTCCTCGCCCCGCTTGTGCCGGCCCATCTGGTCGGCCGCCCACATCACACCGCTGCCGACGATGAGCGAGCCCGCCACCACCCACAGCGAGGCCAGCGGTCCCTCGATCAGCGGCTTGGCGGCGAGGCCCACGACGACGATCGGGATGGTCGCGTAGATCACCCACCAGGCGAACCTGTAGTCGTGGTGGTGGCGCTCCTCGCGGTCGCGGAGCCCGCGGAACCAGGCCGACACGATCCGCACGATGTCCTTGCGGAAGTACACGAGCACCGCGGCGATCGCCCCGACCTGGATGACGGCGGAGAACCCGACGACGGCGTCGTCGTCGACCGGGATGTTCATCAGCCCCTCGGTGATCTTCAGATGACCGGTGGAGGAGACGGGGAGGAACTCGGTCACTCCCTCGACGGCTCCGAGGACGACGGCCTGGCCGACGGAGATGGCGCTCATGGAATCCAGTTCTGAGGAGACGAATCGGTCGACGGCGTGGTGGACGCCCCGGTGTCGGAGACAGTCCTACCAGGCCCGGGTCGTGGCGGACGTCTTCACGACCACGCCCACTGCCCGAGGGCGACCCCGGCGAACGCCGCCCCCAGGCCCACGAACACACTCCCGACGGCGTTGGCGACCGCCTGCGGTCCGGCCCCTGTCTCGGTCAACCGCAGCGTCTCGTACGAGAACGTGGAGTACGTGGTCAGCGCCCCGCACAGCCCCGTCCCCAGGAACAACCGCAGGTCGGGGCCGACCGTCGCGGCGCCGGTCAGCGTACCGAGGATCAGGCAGCCGACGACGTTGACGAGGAAGGTCCCCCAGGGGAAGACGGAGTCGTGCCGGGACTGCACCGCGCGGTCGGTCAGGTAGCGCAGCGGCGCGCCGATCATGCCGCCGGCGACGACCACCAGCCAGTTCACAACGAGTTCTTACCCTTCATGCCCGAATCGTCCGGCCGGCCGCCACGTCTTCCGCCCCCGTCCCCGTCCGCGCCCCCAACCCCGTCCGCGTCCCCGTCTCCGTCCGCGCCGGAGCCCCGGCGGGTGCGTCCGAGGACTCGGCACTCGTCGAGGACCACCAGCCCGTCCGTGACCAGCTCGTCGAGCTGCGGCAGGAAGGCCTCCACGCGTTCCGGCGTGTCGACGATCACGACGGCGACGGGCAGGTCCTCGCTGAGCGAGAGCAGTCGCGAGGTGTGGATCAGCGAGGACGCGCCGAAGCCCTCGACGCCGCGGAAGACGCTGGCTCCCGCGATACCGGCCGCGTGGGCGCGGTGCACGATCTCCGAGTACAGGGGCCTGTGCCGCCAGGTGTCGTTCTCGCCGACGAAGACGGTCAGCCGCAGGGCGCCGCCGGTGAGGCGGGTCATCGCCGCCCCCGCGAGAGGACACCGCGGGTCGCCGTGGCAGCCAGCCACACGGCGGCGAGCGCCGCGGCGAGGGTCGCGGCGAGGTAGGCCAGGGCGGTGCCGGTGCGGCCCGCGTCGAGCAGCTTCTGGATGTCGACGGCGTACGTCGAGAAGGTGGTGAAGCCGCCGAGCACCCCGGTGCCGAAGAACGGCCGCACCAGCCGGTGGGCCGTCATGACCTCGGTGATCACCACCAGGAAGACGCCGATCACCGCGCAACCGACCACGTTCACCCAGAACGTCGTCCAGGGGAAGCCGCCGGCCCCGGTGGGCCACCGCAAGGCCGCGGCGTACCGGGCGGCGGCGCCGACGCCACCGCCGAGGGCCACTACGGCGACCACCGGGAGCTGACCCGAGCGGGCGGTCCTGCGCGGGGCCCCGGTACGGAGGCCCTGGGCGTGTGGGGCTGTCATGTCGTCACGTCTCCTGCCCGGTCCGCCCGCCCCGCCGGATCCCGAGTGATCACGGCCGGGCACCAGGGTAGCGCCGTCACACCCGCGCCTTGCGGCGGATCGCGCCGGAGGAGGGCCGGTCGCATGAGCGCCGCGACCGTGCCGCGCCCCGCGCCGGCGGCGCGATCGGGTCCGGCGGCTATTCCGACGCCCGTGCTCGGCACGCCTGGATCACGGACGCCTCGCAGATCGCGATGCCCCGCTCCCACAGGCTGCCCAGGACCAGCCTGCCGCCGGTCCCGCAGGCGCTGGTGACCACGCGGAAACCGGAGCGGCGCCGGGTGAGCCGGTGCAGGACCCGGCCGTCGTCGTCGATCGCGAGCACGCCTGTCGTCCCGGAGGGGCGGACGTGCAGGGCGAGGCGGGCGGCGCGGCGGCGACGGCGGGGCCCGCGCGGCGCAGCAGGCCGAGCGGGGGGACGCGCGGCCCGGCCGGCGCCACCCGGACCGGGCCGTCCGGCGTGCCGCGCCCCATGTCGTCCGGGAAGCCGGGCAGGTTGCCGGCGAGCGGTTCGGCCTGTCCGGCCCGGGGGCCGGTGAGCCGGAAGCGGGTGAGTCGGCGGCCGCCGGTCCCGGCGACGATCAGACACGAGTCGTCGCCGGCGCGCGCTGTGCTCGACGATGTCGCCCATCCGGTCCCGCAAGGGATGGGGCCGTGCGGTGGTCCCTGCGGTCCCTCCCACATCCGTCACCAGCCCTTCTCGAACATGCGGGCCACTTCGGCTATGCGCATCTCGTCGCGTCGGTAGTAGGTGCGGCGTCCGACGCGCTTGGCGCGCAGCAGGCCGACGCCGGCGAGCAGGGCGAGGTGGCTGTCGGCCACCCGGCGGCACACGCCGAGTTTCGCCGCGACGACGTCCGCGGCGACGCCGTCCTGGACGACGTCGCCGTGCCGCGGCCGCGGAAAGTGCCGGGCCGGCTCCTTCAGCCACTCCAGGATGTCGAGTCGCCGCTCACTCGCGGGAATCCTCAGCATCGTCGTCCCCTCCGTCCGAGCCTCCTCGTACCGCGTCGTCCCACTCTTCCGCAGTCGGGCCCGCCGTGTCCCGAACTCCGCGAGCCTCGTCCCGGATCGAATCCCCCTGCCGCACACGGCTGTTGGGGGTGGCGACCGGACCGGGCGGGCAGGACGGACGGGGAAGACGGGCGGGGGCCCGGCCGCGGGAGTGCGGCCGGACCCCCGCCGTGCGAGGCCGGTGGATCAGCGGTGCCCGAACCAGGACATCGACGACAGCGCCCTGTCGTCGTAGCCGAACAGGGCCTGGTTCTCCCAGCCGTTTCCGGAGGAGACGTCGGCCGGGTCCCAGCCGTTGCCGGCGACGGCCGTCCAGGTGGACTCCCAGTAGAAGACGCCGAGTCCGCGGCCGTTCGGGACGGCCTCCACGATGCTCGCCACGTCGTTCATCCACCGGGTCTGGCCGGAGACGGAGGCCGGGTATCCGGACACCAGCTCGCTCGACAGGTCGATGATGTTCTCGTGCGCGTCCTCGCTGTCCAGCCGGAAGGGGTAGGCCGTCTCGGCGACGTAGACCGGCTTGGCGTAGCGGGTGGCCGCGTCGTCGAGGGTGGTCTGGAAGTCGGCGAGCGTGCCGTGCCAGTAGCCGTAGTACGACAGGCCGATGACGTCGAACTTCACGCCGTGGGAGACGGCGTTGTCGAACCACCAGCGGGTGCCTGTCAGGTCACCGCCCTTGGCGAGGTGGAGCGCCACGGGGGTGGCGGAGTCGACCGCTTTGACCGCGGCGTAGCCGGAGTTGAGCAGTCCGGCCAGCTGTGACCAGTTGTCGGTGGAGCCGGCCGACCACAGCATGCCGCCGTTGATCTCGTTGCCGACCTGCACCATGTCGGCGGCGGTGCCCTGCGCCTTGAGGGCGCCCAGGACGTCCTGGGTGTGCTGGTGGACGTCCGTCTTCAACTGGCTGTAGGAATGTCCGGCCCAGGCGGAGGGCACGGTCTGCGCTCCCGGGTCGGCCCAGGTGTCCGAGTAGTGGAAGTCCACCAGGAGCTTCATGCCGCGGGCCTTGACGCGCTTGGCCGCCGCCAGGACGCGGGCTTTGTTGTTGTAGCCGTCGGCCGGGTTCACCCAGACCTTCAGCCGGGCGTAGTTCTGCCCGGCGTTCCTGAGGACGGCGAGCGGGTCCTGGACGGCGCCGGAGCTGCTGCGGTAGACGCCGCCGAGGGCTTCGCTCTTGACGAGTGACGACACGTCCGAGCCCTTGACGGTGAGGCCCGTGGAGCCCGGCGCGAAGGTCAGGTCGTCGACGTTGATCCAGTTCCCGGCGTTGGCGTCGGAGGTGATGCCGACGGTGCACTGGTTGTTCGTCACCGCGACGGAGGTGACGATCCGGATCCATCCACTGGAGGAGACCGGGATGTCGGTGCGCTGCTCCGCGCCGCCGCAGTTCTTCAGCGCGATGTACGCGGACTTCTGGCCGCCGCCGGAGCGCACCCAGGCGGTGAGCCTGTAGGCGCCGTTGGTGAGCCCGGACAGGTACTGGTACGTCTCGACCTTGTACGCGGCCGCCGAGTAGTGCGAGAGTCGGTATC
Source organism: Streptomyces achromogenes (assembly GCF_030816715.1). Taxonomy (NCBI): domain Bacteria; kingdom Bacillati; phylum Actinomycetota; class Actinomycetes; order Kitasatosporales; family Streptomycetaceae; genus Streptomyces; species Streptomyces achromogenes. The sequence continues at coordinate 851,964 of NZ_JAUSYH010000001.1, forward strand.
CGCCGCCGTGGCCACCGGACTCGGTGAAGGAGGCGGAGTTCTGTCCGGCCGCCGAGTACGTCGACCAGCCGGCCGGGGTGGCGGTGCCGGTGCCGCCCGTCTCGAAGCCGCCGTTGGTGAGCGTGGCGGCCGCCTGCGCGGTCTGCGCGGGCAGGGCGGTGAGGGCGAGGCCCGCGGCGAGCGGCAGCAGCAGGGCCCTGAGCGTGCGTCTGGGATGGAACATCGTCGTCCGTCGTCCCTTCGACGTGGTGGGTGTGGACCCCTCGGGGGTGAGGGACCCCCCTCCGCCCGCGGCTCGCGGCTCCACGGGCGAAGGGGGGAGTCGGCTCAGCCGTCGAGTCGCACGACCCGTACGGCTCCCGCCGGGACCGGGAGGTGGCCGGCGGCACGTTCGCCCGTCAGCAGTTCGGCGCCGGGAGTCTCCAGCGGCATCTTGACGTCGGCGGCGGTGTGGTTGATCGCGAAGAGGTAGGTGCCCGTCTCACCGGAGCGGCGCACCACCTCGAGGTCCCGGGGCAGTCCGGCGCGCGGGGCGATCCCCGCGTCCTCGGCGGCGCGGCCGATCAGCGCGTCGAGGCCGTCGGGGCCGAGGCGGGTGGAGACGTACCAGGCGGTCCCCTCGCCGAGGCGGTGCCGGGTGACGGCGGGGCGGCCGGCGGTGAGGCCGTCGGCGTACGTCCACACGGTCTCGGCGCCGCGCGGGGTGACGAACTCCGTCCACACGTCGCCTTCGAGTTCGGAGCCGTCGGGGCCGGCGACGCGCACGCGCTCGCCTTGCAGCAGCGGCGAGAACTCCTCGACGGTCAGGCCGAGGACGTCGCGCAGCGCGCCGGGGTAGGCGCCCTCGTGCACGGCGTCGTGTTCGTCGACGATGCCGGAGAAGTACGACACGACGAGGGTGCCGCCGTTGTCGACGTACCGCGTGAGATGGTGACCGGCCGCCTGCGTCATCAGGTACAGGGCGGGCACGACGACCAGGGGGTACCGCGACAGATCGGCCTCGGGGTGGGCGAAGTCGACGGTGAGGTGGCGGTCGTGGAGGGCCTCGTAGTAGGCGTCGGCGCGCTCGCGCGGGTCGGCGTCCTCGCTGGGCCGCCAGTCGAGGTTCTGCGCCCACCAGGAGTGCCAGTCCCACAGGACGGCCGCGTCGGCGACGGTGCGGGTGCCGCGGATCGCGCCGAGGGAGTCGAGGGCCGCGCCGAGCTCGACGACCTCGCGCCACACCCGCGTGTCGGTGCCGCCGTGCGGGACCATCGCCGAGTGGAACTTCTCGGCGCCGCGCCGGGACTGCCGCCACTGGAAGAACATGGCGCCCTCGGAGCCGCGGGCCACGTGCGCCAGTGAGTTGCGGGCCATCTGGCCCGGGGCCTTGGCGGGGTTGCGCGGCTGCCAGTTGATTCCCGAGGTGGAGTGCTCGAGCAGGATCCAGGGGGCGCCGCCCGCGACGGAGCGGGTGAGGTCGGCGGCCATCGCGAGGTTGACGTGGGTGCGGCGGCCGTCGGTGATCAGGTAGTGGTCGTTGGTGACGATGTCGACCTCGCGGCCCCAGGCCCAGTAGTCGACGGAGTCGCACTGGCTGAGGGCGGTCATGAAGTTGGTCGTGACGGGGATGCCGGGCGCGAGGCGGTGCAGGAGGTCCCGCTCCGCGCGGAAGTTCTCGCGCATGGTCGCGTCGGCGAACCGCTTGTAGTCCAGGGCCTGGCCCGGGTTGCCGACGGTCGGTGTGGCGCGCGGTGGGTTGACGTCCTCGATGCTCGCGTAACGCTGGCCCCAGAAGGCGGTGCCCCAGGCCTCGTTGACGGCGTCGACCGTGCCGTACGTCGTCTCCAGCCAGCGGCGGAAGTGGGCGGCGCAGGAGTCGCAGTAGCAGGCGGAGACGGGGACGCCGTACTCGTTGTGCACGTGCCACATCGCCAGCGCCGGATGGTCGCCGTAGCGCTCGGCGAGGCGTGTGGTGATGTTCGCGGCGGCCGCGCGGTAGTCCGCGTTGCTGTGGCAGATCGCGCCGCGGGAGCCGAACTCGTAACGCACACCCTCGGCGGTCACCGGCAGGGCGTCGGGGTGGCGGCGGTAGAACCAGACCGGCGGCGACACCGTCGGGGTGCCCAGGTCGACGCGGATGCCGTGCTCGTGCAGCAGGTCGATCACCCGGTCGAGCCAGCCGAAGTCGTACTCCCCGGGCGAGGGTTCGAGGAGGGCCCAGGAGAAGATCCCGACGCTGACCATGGTGACCCCGGCCTCCCGCATCAGCCGGACGTCGTCCTGCCAGACGGATTCCGGCCACTGCTCGGGGTTGTAGTCCCCACCGAAGGCGAGCCCGGTGAGGCCCTTGGGGGTGGTCTCCGGCATGGATCTCTCCCGTTTAATTCGATCATTTTGGGAACGTGCACACACGCGATCAGCGGTGCGAGGCCAACATAACCGCACAGCAACAACCATTGACAAGTGGCCGGGATGTTTCTCTACTGTGAACGCTCACAGACACCGGAACCCAGGTCAGGGAGAGATCCATGTCCATCACGAAGCGTCGTCGCCTCGTGGCAACTGCTGTTGCCGTCGCTCTGGGCAGCACCGCCCTCGCCGCCTGCGGCTCGTCCGACGAGGACGGCGGCGCCGAGTCCGGTCCGGTCTCGCTCACGTACTGGACGTGGACGCCGGGCATGGACAAGGTCGTCGACCTGTGGAACAAGGGCCAGGGCAAGAAGGACCGGATCACGGTCACGGTGAAGAAGCAGGCGTCCGGCGACACGCTGATCACCAAGATCCTCACCGCGCACAAGGCCGGCAAGGCCCCCGACCTGGTCCAGGCCGAGTACCAGGCGCTGCCGACGCTGGTCAGCAATGACGCCCTCGCGGACATAGGCAAGGACGTCGGCGACGCGAAGAGCAAGTTCGCGGACGGCGTCTGGCAGCAGACGACCCTGGGCACGGACGCCGTCTACGCGGTGCCGCAGGACATCGGGCCGATGATGTTCTACTACCGCGCCGACCTCTTCAAGAAGTACGGCCTGACGGTCCCCACGACCTGGGAGCAGTTCGCCGAGACGGCCCGCGCGCTGAAGAAGAAGGCCCCGGACACCGACCTCACCACGTTCTCCGCCAACGACTCCGGTCTCTTCGCGGGCCTCGCCCAGCAGGCCGGCGCCAAGTGGTGGACCACCTCCGGCGACAAGTGGAAGGTCGGCATCGACGACGCGGCCACCAAGAAGGTGGCCGACTTCTGGGGCGGTCTGGTCAAGGAGGGCGCGGTCGACAACCAGCCCATGTACACCCCGGCCTGGAACAAGGCGCTCGACACCGGCAAGCAGATCGCCTGGGTGTCCGCCGTGTGGGCGCCGGGCACGCTGACCACCGCCGCGCCCGACACCAAGGGCAAGTGGGCGATGGCCCCGCTCCCCCAGTGGTCCGCCGGCGAGAACGTCACCGGCAGCTGGGGCGGATCGTCCACGGCCGTGACGACGGACTCGAAGCACAAGTCGGCCGCCGCGAAGTTCGCCGCCTGGCTGAACACCGACGGCGTCGCCCTCAACGCGCTGGCCAAGGAGGGGGGCATCTACCCGGCCTCCACGTCCGCCCAGCTCAGCGGTGCCTTCATCACCCCGCCGGACTACTTCTCGAACCAGGCGGACTTCTACACCACAGCCGCGAAGATCGCGAAGACCACGGCGCCCTCGGCCTGGGGCCCGAACGTGAACGTCGCCTACACGTCCTTCAAGGACGCGTTCGGCGCGGCCGCCAAGAACAAGTCGGACTTCTCCGCCGCTCTGGACAAGATGCAGTCGGACACCGTCGCCGACATGAAGAAGCAGGGCTTCGGGGTCTCCGAGTGACCACCGCACGCCGGACGTCGTACGGGGTCAAGGGCGCCCCGTACGCGTTCCTCGTCCCCGCCGCCGTCCTCTTCGCGCTGTTCTTCGCGCTGCCCATCGGGTACGCCGTCTGGCTCAGCTTCCACAAGGTGCGCGTCTCGGGCCTCGGCCTGGGCTCGGGCGCCCGCAAGGAGGTCTGGGCCGGCCTGGAGAACTACACCGACGCCCTCACCGACAGCGAGCTGGTCCACGGCGCGCTGCGCGTCCTCGGGTACGGCTGCATCGTCGTCCCCGTCATGCTGGGCCTGGCGCTGCTGTTCGCGCTGATGCTCGACTCCGAGAAGGTGCGGCTCGCCCCGTTCACCCGGCTCGCGATCTTCCTGCCGTACGCCGTTCCCGGCGTCGTGGCGGCGCTGCTGTGGGGCTTTCTGTACCTGCCGGACGTCAGCCCCTTCTTCTACGTCCTCGGGAAGCTGGGCCTGCCCCAGCCGGACCTGCTGGACGGCGGTCCGCTCTACCTCGCCCTGTCGAACATCGCGGTCTGGGGCGGCACCGGCTTCAACATGATCGTCATCTACACCTCGTTGCGGGCCATCCCGGCCGAGGTGCACGAGGCGGCGAAGCTGGACGGAGCGACCCCGCTGCAGACGGCGCTGCGGATCAAGATCCCGATGGTGGCGCCCTCGCTGGTGCTGACCTTCTTCTTCTCGATCATCGCCACGCTCCAGGTGTTCAACGAGCCGACCACTCTCAAGCCGCTCACCAACTCCGTGTCCACGACCTGGAGTCCGCTGATGAAGGTGCACCGGGACGCGTTCGGCACGGGTGACGTCTACCAGGCGGCCGCCGAGGCCGTGATCATCGCCCTGGCCACGCTGGTGCTGTCCTTCGGCTTCCTGCGTGCCGCGAACCGCCGTAACAGGCAGGAGGCGGCGTCATGAGTGCACTCGCCGTCCACAAGGCCCCCTCGAAGGCCGGCGCGACCGGCGCCGCGCGCGGGCGTCCGCCGCTGCGCGGCCGGATCGCCCTGATCCCCACGGTCACCCTGCTGCTGGGCGCGGTCTACTGCCTCCTGCCGGTCGCCTGGGTGGTCATCGCGTCCACCAAGTCCGGCCGTGAGCTGTTCTCCACGTTCACCTTCCTGCCGGGCACGGGCTTCGCCGACAACCTCCAGGACCTCAACTCCTATCGCGACGGCGTGTACTGGACGTGGATGGGCAACTCCGCGCTGTACGCGGGTCTCGGGGCGCTGCTGTCGACGTGCGTGTCGGCGTTCAGCGGCTACGCCCTCGCCGTGTACCGCTTCCGCGGCCGGGAGTCCATCTTCAACACCCTGCTCGCGGGGGTGCTGATGCCGCCGGTCGTCCTGGCCGTCCCGCAGTACCTGCTGCTGGCCCAGGCCGGCCTCACGGACTCGTACTGGTCCGTGCTGCTGCCGCAGATCCTGTCGCCCTACGGCGTCTACCTCGCCCGCATCTACGCGGCGGCGGCCGTGCCCGGCGACGTGGTGGAGGCCGGACGGATGGACGGCGCGAGCGAGTGGCGGATCTTCAGCCGGATCGCGCTGCCGATGATGGTCCCGGGGCTGGTGACGGTGTTCCTGTTCCAGTTCGTGGCGGTGTGGAACAACTTCCTGCTGCCGTACATCATGCTCAGCGACGACGAGAGGTTCCCGATCACGCTCGGCCTGTTCACGTTGCTGGAGCAGGGGGCCAACCAGCCCGCGTTGTACACGCTGGTGATCACCGGCGCGTTCCTGGCCGTGATCCCGCTGGTGGCGCTGTTCCTTCTCGTGCAGCGGTTCTGGAGCCTTGATCTGCTGTCCGGAGCCGTAAAGTCATGACCATGAACAATGGTGCGGGAGGCCGGCGCAGACCGCCGACCATCCACGACGTGGCGCGCGAGGCGGGGGTCTCCCGGGGCACCGTCTCGCGGGTGCTCAACGGCGGACACTACGTCAGCCCGGCGGCGGCGGAGGCGGTCAACGCAGCCATCCGCAGGACGGGTTACGTCGTGAACCGGCACGCCCGCTCGCTGATCACCGGCCGGTCCGACTCGGTGGGCTTCCTGCTCACGGAGCCCCAGGAGCGGTTCTTCGAGGATCCCAACTTCAACGTTCTGCTGCGCGGCTGCACCCAGGCGCTGGCCGCGCACGACGTGCCCCTCCTGCTGATGCTGGCCGGCACGGAGGACGAGCGCCGGCGCATCACGCGGTACATCACGGCCGGGCACGTCGACGGGGTGCTGCTGGTCTCCAGTCACTCCGGCGACCCGATCGCCACCGAGCTGCGGGAGGCCGGGGTGCCGCTGGTCGCCTGCGGCAAGCCGATCGGGATCGGCTCCCACTCCAAGGTGAGCTATGTGGCCGCCGACGACCGCGACGGCGCCCGGGACATGGTGCGGCATCTGCTGGCGCAGGGCCGCCAACGGATCGGCGTGGTCACCGGCCCGCTGGACACCCCGGGCGGCGTGGAACGGCTCGCCGGGTACCGGGAGGTGCTCGCCGAGGCGGGCGTCAACTACGACGACCGGTTGGTCGTGTCCGGCGACTACAGCCGGGCCAGCGGCGAGGCCGGCGCGGAGCTGCTGCTGGCCCAGGCGCCGGAGCTGGACGCGGTGTTCGTCGCGTCCGACCTGATGGCGCAGGGTGTGCTGACGGCACTGCGCCGCGCGGGGCGGCGGGTGCCGCAGGACGTGGCGGTCGGCGGCTTCGACGACTCCCCGGCGGCGACCGCCGCCAGCCCCTCCCTCACCACCATCCGCCAGCCCTGGGACCGGATCAGCAGCGAGATGGTCCGCGTCCTCCTCGCCCAGATCGGCGGCGAGGACCCGGCGGCGGTGATCCTCCCGACGGAACTCGTCCGACGGGAGTCCACCTGACCCCGGCGGCAGCGCGGCCGGGAGTCCCATGATCCGGGTCCACTGATCGGGAGTCCGCGGACACCTAGTCCGCCGGGCACCCGTTCACCCGTCCGGAGCCCGCCGGGCCCGGTCCGCGCGGCCTCGCCCGGACGGCGGAGAGGGGCGGCCTCTCCTCGTCGGGATCCGTGACGGACGTCGCGGAGGCCGCGTCCGACGCCTTCCGGCAGGGGCGCGCGGACCGGCGAGGGGACCGTGACGGCAGTCCGCCCCGGCTCGGGCGGCCGGACGGACGGGCCCGCGGGCGGTGCGGCGGAGCCGGACGGCGAGGCCGGGGACGACGGCCGGGGCGGCCGCGGAGCCGCAACCGGTCAGGATCGGAGAAGCCGTCCGCCGCGTCCTCGTCCTAGCGTGGGACCACGAGAACACGGAGGTGTTCCCGGGTACCGCATCACTTCACCGAGGAGAGCGTCATGGCCGCCGGACTGCAGACGATCATCTACCCCGTCAAGGACGTCGACCGGGCGAAGGCCCTGTTCACCGCGCTGCTGGGGGTCGAGCCGTTCGCCGACGAGCCGTACTACGTCGGCTTCAAGGCCGCCGGCCAGGACGTCGGCCTGAACCCGAACGGCCACGCCCAGGGGCTGACCGGACCGGTCCCCTACTGGCACGTCACCGACATCCGGGACCGCCTCGCGGCCCTGCTGGCGGCGGGCGCCGAGGTGCTTCAGGACGTCCAGGACGTCGGCAACGGCCGGCTCATCGCCTCCGTGAAGGACGCGGACGGAAACCTGGTGGGGCTCCTCCAGGACCCCGCCTGACGCCGGGCCACCGGAGCCACTGCATGCACTCGCACTAATTGCATCGTCAACAAATACTCCGGACGGCGTTACCATGCGGGTATGGCAGCGAAAACGGCCGGGACGGGCCTCGAGGAGCGTTGGCGGGACATCCTGTCGGTGCACGCCCGCACGATGTGCGAGATCGACCGCGCGCTGCATCCGCACGGCCTCGGGGCAAGCGACTTCGAGGTGCTCGACATCCTCGCCGCCGAGGCTCCCCGGGCGGGCGACCAGTGCCGGGTGCAGAACCTCGTCGGACGCGTGCACCTCAGCCAGAGCGCGCTGTCCCGGCTGATCGGCCGCCTGGAGAAGGAAGGCCTGGTGGAACGCTCGATCTGCGCGGAGGACCGGCGCGGGGTGTGGGTCGCCCTGACCCGCAAGGGCCGCGACCTGCACACCGAGGTGCTGCCCCTGCAGCGGGCGGTGCTGGAGCGGATGCTGGCCGGGTCCTAGAGCCGGAAGGACCCGGCCTGCTCCGGTCAGCGGACGAGCAGCGTGCGCACCCCCTCGGAGGTGAGCGTCAGCGGATGCTCGCCGGCCGCGTCGATGGACAGGGACAGCTCGCCGGCCGGCCACTGCGCGGCGAGCGCGCCGAGCGGCACGAGCCGGTAGCGGTCGATCTCGGGCAGCAGGTCGGCCATCTCCGGCTCGGAGGTGAACACCGGCACCACGGCCGCTCCCCCGGGCTGTTCGAGAACGGGCAGGGCGACGGTGGCCGGGTTGGTGATGTCCTCGTCGACGGCGTCGTCGGGCACCGGCACGAGCACGTCGCAGTGCGCGAGCGTGTCCAGTGCCGCGGTGTCCTCGGTGTCCCGGGCCAGCGCGTCCAGCGCCAGTGCGGCCGGGTTGTGGTTGCGGTCGTGTGCGGGCGTCTCCATGACATCTCCCCTGGTAGCGGCGGTTCGGCTCGCGTACCCGAGAGGGCGGGGCTCAATCCCCCGGGCGGCGCCCGACCGGGCGGGCCGGGAGCGTCCGCGGCACTGCACGACCAGCCGCGAGGGCCGCTAGGGAGTGTGCCGGCGGGCCGACTCGTTCTCCTGGGCCATGCGCCTGAGCGCCATCAGCGCGGGCTCCAGCAGGACGGTCAGCAGCAGGGCGCGCTCGGCGGCCTCCAACGGGTCCTCCAGATGCTCGAGTTGGTCGAGATCGAGGACGGCGGTGCGCTCGGCGAGCCGCGCGTAGGGCAGCAGGGTCCGCCAGTCGAGCGGGACGCCGAGATCGCGCAGGGAACCCAGGGTCTCGGCGAGGGCGGCGCGGGCGGGCGCCGACTGGTGCACGTCCCAGTCCATCTCCTCGACGAGTTCGTCGACCTCGGCCGCCTCCGGTCCCGCCTCGGCGGGTTTCTCACCCACCCGGACGGATCCCAGGGCGAGGCCCAGCAGCCGGTGGGTGTCTCCCGCGTGCTCGGCCAGGGCGTCGAGCACCTCGCGGGTGGTGCTGACCGACAGGCCGCGCACGCCGGTCAGCGCGCGGATCAGGCGAAGCCGGCGCAGGTGCTGGTCGTCGTACTCGGCCTGGGTGGCGGCCGTGTGACGGCCGGGCGCCAGGAGCCCTTCGCGAAGGTAGTACTTGATCGTCGTCACGGAGACGCCGCTGCGGCGGCTCAGTTCGGAGATACGCATGCGATCGGCTCCGGTTCGATGGTGGGCCTTGCCCGAAAAACTGGATACCTCTACTGTCTAACATAGATAGTGAAGGTATCCAGTATTCCCTCGTGCCACCGGAGAGAAGGCATCAGCCATGCCCACCCTGCGCTGGACCACCGTCAGCACCCCCGCGCCCGACGCCGAGTCGTTCGTCATGGCGTCCCGGTTCGAGGTCCGCTCGTTCAAGGACGTCCCGCGCTTCTTCCTCAAGTCGCTGGCCGCGTGGAAGCAGGTGTCCGGCGCGCCGGGCGCCCACGGCGCCTCGCTGATCGCCCAGCCGCTGAAGCGCACCTTCTGGACCCTGTCGGCCTGGGAGGACAAGGACGCGCTCTACAGATACGCGCGGACCGAACCGCACAAATCGATCATGACCGGACTCCGGTCCACGATGAAGGACTCGGTCTTCACCTTCTGGCAGGTCCCGGCGGCGGACCTGCCCGTCGACTGGACGGACGCCCGCCGCCGTCTCGCCGAGCAGTCACGCACCGGTGCCTGAAACCCACCCAGGAGAGATCCCCGCCATGACACCGCCCCAAGAGAGCCCGGCCCTCGACCGGTCGGCCGCCGCCCCGCCGGTCCTCTCCGCTCCGGCGGCCGAGCGCCGCCGCACACCCCTGTGGCTCGCGATCGTCGCCGCCAGCGTGCCCATGTTCATGGTCGCGCTCGACAACCTCGTCGTCTCCACGGCCCTGCGCACGCTGGCAGTGGACCTGGAGGCGAACACGCAGCAACTGCAGTGGTTCGTCAACGCGTACGTGCTGAGCTTCGCCTGTCTGCTCATGACCGGCGCGGCGCTCGGCGACCGTTTCGGGCGACGGCGGGTCTTCGTCGCCGGCATCGCCCTGTTCACGCTGGCGTCCATCGGCTGCGGCCTCGCCGACACCAGCGCCCAGCTGATCACCTTCCGCACGGTCCAGGGCTTCGGGGCGGCGGCCGTCATGCCGCTGTCGTTGACGCTGCTGTCCCAGGCGGTGCCGGACCGGCTGCGCGGCATGGCGCTCGGCGTGTGGTCCGGGGTCAGCGGGCTGGCCGTCGCGATGGGCCCGGTGGTGGGCGGCGCGGTGGTGGAGGGTCTGGACTGGCGGTGGATCTTCTGGATCAACGTCCCGGTGTGCCTGATCGCGATTCCGCTGGTGCTCTTCGCCCTCCGGGAGAGCTCGCTGCCGGGCGTGCGCCTCGACCTGGTCGGCATGGTGCTGGCGGCGGCGGGGCTGTGTGCGCTGGTCTGGGCGATCGTGCACGGCGAGCCGGACGGCTGGACGTCGTTGAAGGTGCTCGGCGCGTTCACGGCGGGCGCGGTACTGCTGGCCGCTTTCGTCGGCTGGGAGTCCCGGGTGGCGGAGCCGATGCTGCCGCTGTCGTTCTACCGGGTCCGGTCCTTCACCCTCACCAACGTCGTCTCGGCAGCGATGTACTTCGGCGTCTTCGGCTCCCTGTTCCTGCTGGCCCAGTACCTCCAGATCGTGCCGGCGCGCACCCCGCTGGAGGCCGGTGTGCGCACCCTGGCCTGGACGTTGATGCCGATGTTCGTCGCCCCCGTGGCGGGTCTGCTCACCGACCGGGTGGGCGGGGGCCGGCTGATGGCCCTCGGCCTCTTCCTCCAGGGCGTCGGCCTGGGCTGGATCAACGTGGTCGCGGACGTCGGCACGGCGTACTCCTCACTGGTCGGGCCGATGATCGTGGCCGGCGTCGGCATGGGCTTCGTGTTCGCGCCGACGGCGGCGGTGGTGCTCGGCTCGGTCGCCAAGGAGCACGCGGGCAAGGCGTCCGGCGCCAACACCACGGTCCGCGAGATCGGCGGCGCCCTCGGGATCGCCGTGCTGGGCACGGTCTTCGTGGCCCACGGCAGCACCGAGGGACCGCGGCAGTTCGTGGACGGGCTGCATCCCGCGGTCTGGACGGGCGTGGCGGTCGTCTTCGCCGGCGCCGTGTGCGCCCTCGGCATCCCGCGCCGGCAGCAGCCCTCCGCACAGCCCTCCGAGCAGTCCTGACGTCCCCGACCGGCGGCCGGGGCGGACGCCTTGACGTTCTCCCGCCGAGGCGCCCGCCCCGGCCGTCCCCCGCCACACACGGCCCCGCACACCTGAGCGCGAGCCCGCTGGAATGATCAAAAAACGGTAGGGTTAGCATATGAGCGCCACCTAGCTCGAAAGATAGGCCCGTGACGCTCAACGACGATTCGTTCACTGACTGGAAGAACCGCGAGGAGATCGCGGAGTCGATGATCCCGATGATCGGGAAGCTGCACCGCGAGCGGGACGTGACGATCCTGCTGCACAGCCGCTCCCTGGTGAACAAGTCGGTGGTCAGCATCCTCAAGACCCACCGGTTCGCCCGGCAGATCGCGGGCGAGGAGCTCTCGGTCACCGAGACGCTGCCGTACCTGGAGGCCCTCACCTCCCTCGACCTCGGCCCGTCCCAGATCGACCTCGGCATCCTCGCCGAGAGCCACCGGGCCGACGACCGCGGACTTTCGGTGCGGGACTTCACCGCCGAGGCCGTCGCCGGCGCCACCGGCGCCAACAAGATCGACCGGCGCGAACCGCGCGACGTCGTGCTCTACGGCTTCGGCCGCATCGGCCGCCTCGTGGCCCGGCTGCTCATCGAGAAGTCCGGCTCCGGCAACGGCCTGCGGCTGCGGGCCATCGTGGTCCGCGGCGGCGGCGAGCAGGATCTCGTCAAGCGGGCGTCCCTGCTGCGCCGCGACTCCGTGCACGGCCAGTTCCAGGGCACCATCACGGTCGACGAGGCCAACAGCCGGATCATCGCCAACGGCAACGAGATCACGGTCATCTACGCGAACGACCCGTCCGAGGTCGACTACACGGCGTACGGCATCGACAACGCCATCCTGATCGACAACACGGGCAAGTGGCGCGACCGCGAGGGCCTGTCCCAGCATCTGCGGCCCGGTGTCGACAAGGTGGTCCTGACCGCGCCCGGCAAGGGCGACGTGCCGAACATCGTGCACGGCGTCAACCACGACACGGTCAAGCCGGACGAGCGGATCCTGTCCTGCGCGTCCTGCACCACCAACGCGATCGTCCCGCCGCTGAAGGCGATGGCCGACGAGTACGGCGTGCTGCGCGGCCACGTGGAGACCGTCCACTCGTTCACCAACGACCAGAACCTGCTGGACAACTACCACAAGGCCGACCGCCGGGGCCGTTCGGCGCCGCTGAACATGGTGATCACCGAGACCGGCGCCGCCTCCGCGGTCGCCAAGGCGCTGCCCGACCTCGACGCGCCGATCACCGGCAGCTCGATCCGGGTCCCGGTGCCGGACGTCTCGATCGCGATCCTGAGCCTGCGGCTCGGCCGGGAGACGGACCGTGAGGAGGTCCTGGAGTACCTGCGCGGCGTCTCGCTGACCTCGCCGCTGCGCCGGCAGATCGACTTCACCACGGCGCCGGACGCGGTCTCCATGGACTTCATCGGCTCGCGCCACGCCTCGATCATCGACGCCGGCGCCACCAAGGTCGACGGGGACAACGCGATCCTCTACCTCTGGTACGACAACGAGTTCGGCTACTCCTGCCAGGTCGTCCGCGTCGTCCAGCACGTCTCGGGCGTGGAGTACCCGACCTTCCCGGCGACGAGCGCCTGACAGGCGGTCGCCGGTACGGAGACGGCCGGGGCGGGGCACTCGTCGAGTGCCCCGCCCCGGCCGTCTCCGCGGTCCGTCAGGCGGACGTCTCCGGGCGGCCCGGCTCGGCCCAGTGGGTGTGGAAGGCACCCGGCCGGTCGGTGCGACCGTAGGTGTGGGCGCCGAAGTAGTCGCGCTGGCCCTGGAGCAGGGCCGCGGGCAGCCGCTCGGCGCGCAGGGTGTCGTAGTGCGCGAGCGCGGCGGAGAAGGCCGGCACCGGGATGCCGCGGCGGGCCGCGGAGGCCACGGTCTCGCGCCAGGGCACCTGCGCGTCGGTGATCTCCATGGCGAACTCCATCTCGCCGAGCAGGCTGACCAGGTCCGGGTCGGCCGCGTACGCGGCGCGGATGCGGTCCAGGAAGGAGGCGCGGATGATGCAGCCGCCGCGCCAGATCCGGGCGACCGCGCCCAGGTCGATCTTCCAGCCGAACTCGCCGGCCGCGTCCTGGATCATCTTCCAGCCCTGGTCGTAGGCGATGACCTTCGAGGCGTACAGGGCGTGCTCGACCTGCGAGGTGAAGCGGGTGGCCTCGGTGCGGCTGAGCGGCGGCGTGGTGCCGCCGGGCAGGCCCGCGTACGCGGCGCGCAGTTCGCGCTGCCCGGACGCGGCCCGGGCGAACGTGGCCTGGGCGATGGCGGTGACCGGGGAGCCGAGGTCCAGGGCGGTCTGCACGGTCCAGCGGCCGGTGCCCTTCTGCCCGGCGGCGTCGGCGACGACGTCGACGAACGCCCGGCCGGTGGCGGCGTCCGTGTGGGCGAGGACCTCGGCGGTGATCTCGATGAGGTAGGAGCCGAGCCGGCCCTCGTTCCAGGTGCGGAAGATGCCGGCGATCTCGGCCGGGGTGTAGCCGGCGACCTGGCGCAGCAGGTCGTACGCCTCGGCGATGAGCTGCATGTCGGCGTACTCGATGCCGTTGTGCACCATCTTGACGAAGTGCCCGGCGCCGTCGGTGCCGATGTGCGTGGCACAGGGCTCGCCGTCGACCTTGGCGCTGATGGACTCGAACATGGGGCCGAGCACGTCGTAGGACTCACTGGAGCCGCCGACCATCACGGCCGGCCCGTTCAGCGCGCCCTCCTCGCCGCCGGAGACGCCGGCGCCGACGAAGTGGAGCCCGCGCTCGCGCAGGGATTCCTCGCGGCGGCGGGTGTCTGCGTAGTGGGCGTTGCCACCGTCGATGATCATGTCGCCGGGCTCCAGGAGCGGGGCGAACTCCTCGATGACCGCGTCGGTGACGGCGCCCGCCTGCACCATGATCATCAGTCGGCGGGGGCGTTCCAGCGCCGCCACGAAGTCCGCGGCCGACTCGGCGGGCACGAACGCGCCCTCGTGCCCGAACTCCTCGACGAGCGCGCGGGTGCGTCCGGCGGTGCGGTTGTGGACGGCGACGGTGTAGCCGTTGCGGGCGAAGTTGCGCGCGAGGTTGCGGCCCATCACGCCGAGGCCGGTGACGCCGATGGCGGCGGTTGCGTTCACGAGGTGTCCCTAGGATCGGTGGCGTGGCCGGAGGGCGGGCGCCGCCCCCGGTACCCCCAGGTACGGACCGCCGGCCGGTTCTTCTCGATTCCCGCCGAACAAGCTGGACAGCCGGCCGCCTGGACCCTCACGCCGCGCTCCCCCGGGTCGACTCCACCGGCGTCGCAGGGCCGGGTCCCGCGGGCGTCTCCGGGCCGCGCCCACGGGCGTCCTTACCTGGTCCACCGGCATCGCCCGGCCGTGTCTACCGGCGTCGCCAGGGCAGGGCCGCGGGGTCGGCCTCGGTGTTCTCGGCCCGGTGCAGGGCCTCGCTGATCGCCTCGCCGATCTCCGCGAACTGCCGCACCTGCTCGGGGGTGAGCACATCGAACACCGCCCGGCGCACGGCCTCGACATGACCGGGGGCCACCTCCTCCAGCAGGGCCCTGCCCGCGTCGGTGAGGAAGGCGAGCTGGCCGCGGCCGTCGGCGGGGTCCTCCCGGCGGTCCACGAGGCCGACGTCGCGCAGCCGGCTCACCGCGTGGGTGAGCCGGCTGCGGGTGATCTTCAGTCGCTGCGCCAGGTCGGACATGCCGAGCGTGTTCTCCGGCGCCATGGAGAGGTAGGCCAGCAGGCTGTAGTCGGCGTGCGTCATGCCCGCGTCGCGCCTGAGCTGCCGGTTCAGGTGGTCGGACAGCAGCGTGGAGAACTCGACATAGGCCAGCCAGGCTCGTCGTTCGTCGGCGTTGAGCCACCGGGGCGTCGTGGACATGCGCACACAGTACGGGGTGCTTTCCGACGATCGGTCCGCTCTCCGCGGGCGGGCGACCGCGGGCCGGCCGAGGCCTGCCAGGGCGGCCCGCCTCGGGGCGGGGACGAGGCCGCCGGACGGGCGCCCGCGTCCCCGGGGCCGGGCGCCCGTCTTCCCCGGGACAGCGCCCCCGCGACGCCGGGCGGCGGCTCCCGGCAAGCGCGGAAGCCGCCGCCCTCACCGACGCCCGCCCCGGCGAAGGTGGCCGAAGCGCCGGTGACGTGACGTCAGGACGTGGCGCACGCACCGCCGTTGAGGCTGAACGCGGTCGGCGCGGTGTTGGCTGCGCCCTTGCTGCCGATGAAGCCGACGGTGACCGAGCCGCCGGCGGGGACGGTGGAGGTGTAGGCGGCGGGCGTGACGCTCACCGTGCCGCCGCTCTGGGCCGCGGTGCCGCCCCACATGTTGGCGACGGTCTGGCCGTCGGCGAAGGCGAAGACCAGCTTCCAGCCGCTGATGGGGGCGGCGCCGGTGTTGCGCAGGGTGATGTCCCCCTGGAAGCCGCCCGGCCACTCCCCCACCACGCGGTAGGCGACGGAGCAGGCCACGGCGGGCGCGGTGCCCGTGGTGACGTTCACCGTCGCCGAGCGGGCGGAGCGGTTCCCGGCGGCGTCGCGGGCGTACACGGCGAAGGTGTACGCGGTGTTCGCGGTGAGCCCGGTGAGGGTGGCGGTGGTTCCGGTGGACGCCCCCACCTTGGTCTCGGTGGCGCCGCTGACCCGCACCACGTCGTATCCGGCGACGCCGACGTCGTCGGTGGCCGCGGACCAGGAGAGCGTCGCGGAGGTCGCCGTCACCGCCGAGGCGGCCGGGGCGCCCGGGGCGGTCGGCGCCTGGGTGTCGCCCGGCGAGCCGCCGCCGAAGACGGTGGCCTCCTTCGCCGTCTGCGCGATGCCGTTGACGCCGTTGAAGATGCGCTTGCCCCACGAACTGAGCTGGGCGGGATCGAAGTTGAGCGTCAGGTCGAGGATCGGGTCGGTGTTGCCGCTCCACGACCAGGCCAGGTAGCCGAGCTTGAGCTGCTGGGCGGCGGCCATCATGGTGTCCTCGTCGGGGTCCCCCCACTGGTCGGCGGGGCCGCCGAACTCCCCGATCAGGAGCGGCAGCTTGGCGTTGACGAAGGTGTTCAAGTAGTCGGTGACCTCGGCCGCCGTGTCGAAGACGCTGTACATGTGGATCGAGAAGATCAGGTTGCCGGTGGTGTCGGCGTCGTACACCGACCGGGCGTTCGCCTTCATCACGCCCTGCCAGTCCTGGCCCCAGTTGGGGGCGTCCACCATGATCGTGTGCTGGAATCCGGCGGCGCGCAGCTTCTTGACCGCGGCGACCGTGGGCGCCGTCCAGCCCGCCGGGTCGGTGTTGCCCCACGGCTCGTTGCCGATGTTGACGATGATGTAGTCCTCCTGGCCGGCCAGGACGTCCTTCAGGCCGATCCAGTAGTCGGCCGCCTGGTCCAGCGTGCCGGCCGCCGCGTCCTCGCCGTAGCCGGTGGTGTCGTGCACCTCCAGCACGCAGATGAGCCGGTTGGCCTTGCACTGGGCGATGACGTTCGCGACGTCCGAGGGGCTGTTGGCGCTCCAGCGGTGGCCGTCGGCGAGGACGACGCGCACGGCGTTGGCGCCCATCGCCTTGATGTCGGCCAGCGACTGCTGCGTCCTGCCCGGGTACCAGGTGTGGGCATGGTTGACGCCGCGCATGACGAAGTCGTTCCCGTTGCCCTCGACGAGACGTCCGTCGCTGATGTGCAGGCCGGTCGCCAGAGCGGCGGCCGGCTGCGGCTGTGCCTGCGCGGCCGCCGGAACCAGGGCGCCCAGCAGGACCAGGCCGAGCAGGGCCGCGAGCCTGGTCAGCAACCGGGCTAAGGGGAAGGTTCGTGGGGTGGGGACAGTGCTCACTGCGACTCCAGGGGTGAGGCCGAGGAACTCCGACGGCGGGAGGGGTGGGGAGGAACAGGGAGGAACACGGAGCAGGTCGAGAGGGTGTGGGGGCCACCGAGCATGGGAGCGCTCCCATGAAGCCACTATGCCAAGTACACGTCAAGACGTCGCGCACAGACCGTCCCGACAGCCGTCGCGGTCGGCGCGGTGACACGCGCCCCCGGGGCCTCGCTCGCCGCCGCCCCTCGGGCCGCCGCCCCGCCGCCCCGGGTGCCCGCAGGCGGAGGAAGCCGTCTCCCGCCTCGTGGCCGCACCCGGGGGCTCGGGGCCCGGGTCAGGCCTTCGGACGGCGTCCGCTGCGGCGCGGGGCCGGTGCGGCGCCGTCGAGGAGGACGGCGCGCCGCTCCTCGCCCTCCTCCTCGACCTGCCGCACGACGCGGCGCAACCCGTCCGCGACGGTCCGGCACTCCTCGTCGCTGAGCCGGCCCGCGACGAAGGCCTCCTCCTCATTGAAGGCCGGGAACAGCCGCCGCATCAGCGCCTCCCCCTCGTCGGTGAGGCTGAGCAGCACCAGCCTGCCGTCGGTGGGATGCCCGGCCCGCCGGACCAGACCACGCCCCTCCAGCGTGCGCGCCACGCCGGTGAGCGTCCCCTTGGAGATCCCGGCCTCCTCGGCGACGTGCCGGGTCTCCGACTCCCCCCACACCCACACCACCCACAGCACGACGAACGCCGTCCAGGTGAGGTCGGAACCGCGCAGCACGGAGTTCTCCAGGTGCTGCCGTACCGCCGAGGCGGCGCGGTAGATGTTGGCGACGACGGCCATCTGTTCGCGGCGCAGCGGGATGCCGCCGAGTTTGGCCTCGGCGAGCTTCTCGGCTTCGGCGATGGATCGCTGGCCGGGCATCGGCACACTCCTTCGGCCACGTGGTGCGTGGGTCGGTGGATCGTCGTGTTGTTCGGGCTCAAATTGTACGAAGCGACAGGCCGTCCGGGAGCGGGGGCGAGGAACGGGGGCGAGGAGCGGGGCGAACGGAGGCGCGCGGGCTCAGCGGGTGAGCGCTTCGACGCGGCGCATCACCTCACGGCAGAAGGCGCCGACCCCGGCCGGGTCGTCGGTGAACTGGTTCGGTTTGACGCAGAACGTCGTGAAGCCCTGCTCCAGTTGTTCCGGTATCCCGGCGAGCGCGGCGCCGAGGTCGGCGGTGGAGCGGTCGTCGGGGAAGACTCCCTGCGCGCCGCCGATCATCTCCAGGTCGGCGAGGTCCCGGCCGGCGGCGGTCATGGCCTCCTCGAGCGTCCGCAGGTCCTGCGGCGTCGGCCGCCCGAGGGGGTGGAAGCCGTGGCCGTGCCGCACGAGCCGGCGCAGCACCGGCCCGGCCAGGCGCTGTCCGCCGAACCAGAGCCGGGGGCCTTCGGGACGGAACGCCTTTGGCTCGAAGTAGACGTCCTGGAACGGGTAGTGCGCGCTCTGGTGCGAGATCGGCGACGGTCCCCAGGCCTTGGCCCAGACGTCGAGGTGCTCGTCCAGCAGCCGGCCGCGGCGGGCGAAGGGCACTCCCAGCGCGTCGTACTCGTCCCGGCTCCAGCTCACCGTCGGCTGCACCAGCAGCCGCCCCTCGCTGATCAGGTCGAGGGTGCCCAGTTCCCGGGCCATCAGCAGCGGGTGACGCAGGGGCGCGAGGACCGCGGCGGCGGCCAGCCGCAGCCGCTCGGTGACCGAGGCGATGGCGGCCAGCAGGAGCAGTGAGTGGGGCCAGGGGGTGTACGGGTCCTGGTTGCCCGGCAGGGCGTAGTCGCGGGGGTTGCCCATGACGCCGTCGGCGGCCGCGTCCGGGCCGAGCACGATGTGCTCGCTCACCATGACGGAGTCGAAGCCTGCGTCCTCGGCCTCGCGGGCCCAGCGGATCGCGGCGGGCAGGTCGGCCCGGCCGCCGGTGAGCGTCCAGTTCTCGCTGAGGACGAGCAGCATGCGGGGTGCGGTGGTCATGTCGTCTCCTTGCCTGTTCCTTCCCTCTCCTCAGCGCTCGTGGACGACGCGGCCGTCGAACACCGTCAGGTCCACCTCGGCGTCGGTGACGGTGTGCGGGTCGCGGTCCAGCAGCGGGCGGTCCAGGACGCACAGGTCGGCGACCTTGCCGACCTCGATCGAGCCCTTCCACTCCTCGGCGAAGTCCTGACGGGCCGGGTGGACGGTGTACGCGCGCAGCGCCTCGGCGAGCGGCACGCACTGCTCGGGTCCGCTCGCGCGGCCGCTGGCCTTGGACTCCCGCAGCAGCATCGCGCTCACCCCCTGCCGCCAGTCGGGCTCGGTGATCGGGGCGTCGGAGCTCGCGCACACCCGCACCCCGGCTTCGACGGCGGACCGCACGGGCCACTGGTAGGCGGAGCGCTCGGGGCCGACGACCTCGTCCATCAGGTCGGAGATGGTCCACTTGATGGCCGGGTTCATGTTGACGCCGTAACCGTGGGCGGCGAGCTTGGCGAGGCTGCGCGCGCCGACGAAGTCGCCGTGGATGACGTAGTGCCGGGCGTCGGGCCGCGGCGCGGCGGCGTTCGCGGCGACGAACGCGTCGACGACCTCGTCGATGGCCCGGTCGCCGGTGACGTGCACGCCGAGCTGGAAGCCGGCCTCATGGGCGACGCTGATCATCTCGCGCAGTTCGCCGCTGCGCAGCGCGGGCGTGTCGCCGTGCACGCAGAGCGCGCCGTGGCCGCCGCCGGAGTAGGGCTCGCTCATCCAGGCGGTGCGGTTGGGCGGCACACCGTCGGCGAAGATCTTGACGCCGATGGCGTTCAGCAGGCGCGGGTCTGCGGACTCGGGGCGGCGCAGCTCGGCCAGGCCCTTGCGGACGTCGTCGGCCGAGCCGCCCATCGGCGCGGGCAGCAGCAGCACGCTGACCCGGGCCTCGAGTCCGCCGCTCGCCGCGAGATCGGCGTAGGCGGTCCAGTTGTCGGTGCTCAGCCCTCCGAAGAAGGTGCCGGCGCCGCCGGGACCGAGGCCGGGTTCGGTGTAGCTGGTGATGCCGCGGGAGTGGAGTTCGCGCACCACGCCCTGGATCGCCCGGCGGCGCTGGTCGACGCTGGGCGTGGGCAGAGCGACGTTGACGATTTCCTGGGCGGCTTCGCGCAGGATGCCTGCGGGACGGCCGTCGGGGTCGGCGTCGATGACGCCGCCGGGCGGCGGCACGCTGTCCGCGTCGACACCGCAGCGGCGCAGCGCGGCGCTGTTGACCCAGACGAGGTGCGAGGAGAAGTGGGTCAGGCAGACCGGGTTGTCGGGTGCGACGGCGTCCAGGTCACGGCGGTGCGGGAAGCGCCGGGGGTCGGCGAGGCACTCCGCCAGATAGCCGGCGTCCCAGCCCAGCCCGACGATCCAGTCGCCGGGCCGGGCGGCGCGGGCCGCCCGGCCGACCGCGTCGGCGATGTCGGCGATCGAACCGACCGCCGGGTGGCCGACGTCGAGGGCGAACGGCGGCTTGGTCATGCCGTAGGCGGCTCCGTGGAGGTGGGAGTCGTTGATGCCGGGCAGCACGGTGCGGCCGCCGAGTTCGACGAGACGGGTGCCGGGTCCGGCCAGGGCGCGCATCTCCGCGTCGCTGCCGACGGCGACGATGTCCCGGCCGCGCACGGCCACGCCCTCGGTCACGGTGAAGTCGCCGTCGACGGTCAGAACCTGGCCGCCTGTCAGGACGAGGGAGGGGGCGCTGTCGTTCACGTGGGTCCTCTCGGAGCGGGGGGTTGGGTGGAGCAGGTGGATCAGGGGAGGTGGTGCGCGGGCGGACGGGGAGTCGCGGGAGGGCCGGCGGCGGGGCGGACGGGGCTCAACGGTTGAGCCGGGGCCCGAAGAAGGCGAGCGCCGCGCCGGCGACGAGGGCGGTGCCCTGGGCCATCTGCTGCCAGAACGTCGGCACACTCAGCAGTGTCAGCCCGTTCTGCAGACAGCCGAGGAACAGCACGCCGAGCAGGACGCCGAGAACGGAGCCGGACCCCCCGGTCAGCGCGACCCCGCCGAGGAGCACCGCGGTGAGCACCGTCAGCTCGAATCCGGCCCCCGAGGTGCCGGCGACGACGCTGTCCAGCACCGAGGCCTTGATCGCGCCGGCGAGCGCGGCCGCGACGCCCGTCACGACGAACAGCGCGAACGGGGCGCGGCGGACGCCGATGCCGGAGAGGTATGCGGCCTCGCGGTTGACGCCGATCGCGAAGACGTGCCGGCCGGCCGGGGTGAGCGCCAGGAACAGCGCTCCCGCCACGAGGACGAGGGCGGCGATCACGACCGGGGCGTCGATCCCGGCGACCCGGGCCCCGCCGAGCCAGGCGAACCCGGAGCCGAAACCGCTCAGCGGCAGCGGGAAGAGCTGCTGCGCGAATCCGCGCACCGCCGTCAGCATGCCGAGGGTCACGATGAACGCGGACAGTCCCAGGTAGCAGCACAGCACGCCGTTGACGGCGCCGACCACCGCGCCCGCCGCCAGCGCGCCGAGCACGGCGACGACCGGCGACTGGTGCTGCTCCCCGGCGAGCCAGCCGGCAACCAGACCGCCGAGGGCGAGCGTGGAGCCGACGGAGAGGTCGAGGTAGCCGCTGATGACCAGCAGGGCCAGCGGCACGGCCACGATGGCGACCGCGGCGGCGTCGGTGGCGATCCCCCGCAGGTTGCCGGCGTCCAGGAAGCTGCCGGTCGTCGACTGGAACACGAGCACCATGACGACGAGGACGGGCAGCAGCGGCTGCCGCCGTACGGCTTGGAACGCGGTGTGCGCCCGCGTCCGCGGGGCGGGCAGCAGACGGTCGGCCGAGGGGGCGCTGGTCACGGTGGTCATGCCACTCCGTTCGGGGTCGTGGGGGATGCCGGGGGTGTGGTGGATGCCGGGGTCGAGGCGGGTGGCGGGGCCGACTCCGAGGCCAGGGCCGACCCGGAAACCGGAGCCGCCCCGGAAACCGGGACCGACCCGGGGGCCGGGGTCGTCGGCCGGGCGGCCTCGTGGACGGCCGAGAGCAGGGCGGTTTCGGTGAGTTCGGCGCCGGAGAGCTCGCCGGTCACCCGGCCGCCGGAGACGATCAGACAGCGGTGGGCGAGCGCGACGACCTCCTCGGGGTCGCTGGAGGCGCACAGCACGGCCGTACCGCGCTGTGCGGCCAGCGAGGCCACCACCTGGTAGATCTCGTGCCGGGCGCCGACGTCGACGCCCTGGGTCGGGTCGTCCAGCAGCAGGACGTCGACGTCGTGGGCCTCGTTGATCCACCGGCCGAGGACGAGCTTTTGCTGGTTGCCGCCGGAGAAGGCGGCCGCCGGCAGCCGGGGGTCGGCCGGGCGCAGTCCCACCGCGCCGGACAGTCCGGCGAAGACCCGCCGTTCCGCGCGCAGCGCCCGCACCCCGCGCCTGGCCAGCCGGCGCACCGACGGGAGCAGGGCGTTGTCCTGTGCGCTCAGCGCGGCGAACACGCCTTGCCGGCGCCGGTCTCCCGGGACCAGGGCGATTCCCGCGGCGAGCGCGTCCGCCGGCCGGGCGACCGTGACGGCCCGGTCCCCGACGCGGACGGTTCCTCCTTCGGCGGGGCGCCTTCCGAAGAGGGTCTCGAGGATGCGGGTGCGGCCCGCGCCGATGAGGCCGTACAGCGCCACGATCTCGCCCTCGGCGACGTCCAGGTCGACGGGGCCGAAGCCCGGCCCGCGCAGGCCCGTCACCGCGAGACGGGCCGGGCGCGGACGTACCGGGCGCGGGGGCCGCGCGGCGTCGGACGCGTGCGCGGTCGTCCCGGCCCGGCCGCTCCGTGCGCCGGCCTTCCCGGGCCGACGTCTGGGGCCGTGCGCGGCTCCGGCGACGGCTTCGACGAGCTCCTGCCGGGTCCGTCCCGCCATCGTCGAGCCATGGCTGACGCGGCCGTCGCGCAGAACCGTCACGGCGTCCGCGAGGCGTTCCACCTCGCCGAGCAGGTGGGTGACGTAGACGATGGCCAGGCCCTGGGTGCGCAGGTGCTCCACCCGTGCGGCGAGGGCGTCGCTCTCGGCCCCGGACAGGGCGGCGGTGGGCTCGTCGAGGACGAGTACCGAGGCGCTGCGGCTCAGCGCCTTGGCGATCTCCACCAACTGCCGCTGCCCCATGGACAGTTCGCCGAGCCGGTCGCGCGGTGAGCAGGTCGCGGCGACCCTTTCCAGCAGGCCCGCCGCCACCTCCTCCTGGGCGCGCCGGTGGACGGTCCCGTACCGGGTCCACTCCTGGCCGAGGAAGATGTTCTCGGCGACCGTGAGGGAGTCGACGACGCTGAGCGTCTGGAAGATGATCGCCACCCCGGCGGCGATGGACTCGCGCGGGCTCAGCCGCGTGTGGACGGTCCCGTCGATCTCCATGGTGCCGGTGTCCGGCGGGTAGGCACCGCCGAGGCACTTGATCAGGGTCGACTTGCCGGCGCCGTTGTGGCCGAGAAGCGCGTGCACCTGCCCCGCCGGGACGGTGAGGTCCACGTCGTCGAGGGCGCGGACGCCGCCGAACGACTTGCCGAGGCCGCGGATGCGGAGCGTGGGTTCGGTCATGGGGGCCGCGCCTAGGCGTTCTGGGCGAGCAGGACGTCGATGCGCGCGGTGTCGCCCGGCCCGACGAGGGTGATCGGCACCTGAACGCTCGGGTTCGCCTTCCCGGCGGCGACGGCGAGGGGCACGTCGACGACGGCGTCGGCGATGTCCTGCGGCGCGAGGGCGGCCGACGCCCGGTAGAAGGTGCCCTGTTTGATCGCCAGCAGCGAGGGGGCTGCGCCGTCCTGGCCGCCGACGAAGGTCTTGGCGTCGGTCGTGGCGCGGCCCGTCTGCTGGAGCGCCTTGTACGCGCCGTACGCGGCGGCGTCCGTGACGCCGAGGACGAGGTTGAGGTCGGGGTGCTTGGCGAGCACCGCCCGCGCCTTCGACAGACCGGTGTCGGGGTCGATGGCCTGTTCCCGGGCGACGACGTCGACGCCGGGCGCGGCCTTGGTGAAGGCGTCGATCATGCCCTTGGTGCGTTCGCGGCCCAGTTGGATGGTGTCGTCGGTGAGGAAGGCGATCTTCCCCTTGCCGCCGAGCTGTTCCTGGGCCCACTGGGCGGCGGCCTCCCCGAGGAGCGTGCCGCCCTTGAGGAAGTTGAACTGGATGTCGGCGCTCTGGTGTTCCAGGGACCCTCCGTAGGTGACCCAGATCAGGCCGGCGTCCGTCGCGGCCTTCGCGATCGACTCCGTCGCCTCGAAGACCATCGGGAACGACACGATGGCGGGGATCTTCTGGGCGACCCAGGTACGCAGGTTGCCGGCCTGCGCGTCGGCGCTCGCGGCGTCGTTGGTGGTCACCAGGGAGACGCCGCGCTTCTTGCCGGCGGCGGTGGACAGCTTGACGAGCGCCGAGTAGAGCGGGATCTGCGTGAACGGGTAGTCCAGACCGATCTTCGTGAGGGTCTTCGCCCCGGTGCCCGACGCCCCCGCGGCCTGTGCGGAGCTGGCGCCGCCGCCCGGCGCCGAGCAGCCCGCGGCGCCCAGCAGGGCGGCGGCGACGGTCCCGCCGGACAGACCGAGGAACTGCCGGCGCGAGGAGGGGGGCGGGGACGGGAATCTGTTCATGGCGGCGCTCTCCGAGGGTCGCGGCCCGGCCTCGCTGGCATCGGGCGTCGGGCTGTGCCGAACAGGAAAGACCCGGGCGGCCCGGCCCGCCATCCGTACAAATACCGACCGGCCGCGGCGGGCGGGCCGTCGGCGCACTTCGGTCACGAAACGGCGAACGGCTTGTCGGACCGCCCGAAGGGTCATACCGTTAGGGACCAAACGACACTCCTGGTCGTGGGTTCCCGGAGGCCCGCCATGATCAGCCACCAGCAGCTCGCCGCGGCCGCCCGCATCGGCATGCTCACCCGCGAACGGGACACCGCGTCGGCCTGCGCCCAGGCCCTGGACGAACTCGGCCGGGCCCTGCCCCTCGACGCCGCGACCCTGCTGGCGATCGACCCGCGCACCGGAGCGCACGTGCAGCTCGCGGGAATCGGCTACCCGGCCGGGACGTCCGAGTCGCTCGCCGCCGAGTTCACCGCGACCCCCTGGTACGCCAACGTCGTCCGGCAGACGCTGCCCCCGTCCATCACCGAGGACGTGGAGGACACGACGTCCGGCGGACAGCGCTTCCGCAACGGCTGGTTCTACGCCGAGCGGGTCCGCCCGGCCGGCTTCCGGGACGCGCTGACCGGAGCCCTGCGCCATCACGGGCGTCTGGTCGGCCTGATCAACCTGTCCGTCGAGGGTCCCGGCGCGTACGACACGGACGCACGACGGCTGCTCTCCTCCGTGCTGCCCGCCCTGGGCGCCCTCGCCGACCCGGTCGCGCACACCGGCGACGTGCAGGACCTGCCGCCCGGAGCGGGCGCGAGCCTGGTCACGGCGGCGGGGATCATCGACCTCCCCGGCCGTGAGCCCGCCGACGTGCTGGCGGACCAAACGTTCGCCCGTCTGGTCGGGGCCTTCACGGCTGTCGGCGGACTGCGGCTGCGGGCACTGTGGCCGGTGGGCCGGGAGTGGCGGCGCGTGGTGCTGAGCCGGTGCACCGCGGGGTCGCCGCTGGCCAGGGACGCGGTGCTGGTGACCGCGACACCCACCGAGTTGCCGTACGGCCTGAGTCCGCGCGAACTGGAGGTCCTCACCCGGGCCGCCCGCGGCCAGACCAACCAGGCCATCGCCCAGGCGCTGTTCCTGTCCCCGCGGACCGTGCACAGCCACATCGAGCACCTGCTCCGCAAGACCGCCAGCGCCTCACGCGCCGAGGCGACGGCGCTCGCCCTGCGCGACGGTCTGCTGCGGCCCACGACGGAGGATTTGGAGCACTTCGTCGAACGCATGCCGGCCCGCTGACGTTCCGCCCCTGCGCCACGGCGACGTCATGGGTGGTGCGGGATGCTCATGTGACGGAAGTGTTGACCGGGGCAAGTACAGAACTTATCTTTTGGCCGAGTTTACGAACGCCGTTCGACATATCGGCAACGGGTAAAGGGAGCGGCATCTCCGCGACAGCCGCAGCCACAGCCGCCCGCACCCGCACCCGCACCCGCACCCGCACCCGCACCTGAGGGAGTAGTCCGTGAGACCTGAACTCACCCGCCGAACGGTCCTCGGCATGATCGCCGGCTCGGCCGCCGCCGCCGTCACCGGCGTCTCGGCCGGTACCGCTCACGCCGCCGTGCCCGCGTCACCCGGCGTGACCTACACGAACAGCATCGCCGAGCAGCGGGCCGACCCGCACATCTACAAGCACACCGACGGCTTCTACTACTTCACCGCCACGGTCCCGGCGTACGACCGGATCGTGCTCCGCCGTGCCACCACGATCCAGGGGCTGACCTCGGCCGCCGAGACGACCATCTGGACCAAGCACGCCAGCGGCGCGATGGGCGCACACATCTGGGCCCCGGAGATCCACTTCATCGACGGCAAGTGGTACATCTACTTCGCCGCCGGCGACGCCAACAACATCTGGAACATCCGGCCCTACGTCCTGGAGTCCACCGCCGCGAACCCGATCACGGGGCCCTGGACGGAGAAGGGGCGCATCGCCCTGCCGCTCAACACCTTCTCCCTGGACGCGACGACCTTCGCCGTCAACGGCACCCGCTACCTCGCCTGGGCGCAGAACGACCCGGCCGTCGGCCCGGGCACCAACATCTACCTGGCGCAGATGTCCAGTCCGTGGACCATCACCGGCACCCCGGTCATGATCAGCCGGCCGACCGCCGCATGGGAGACCGCCGGAGGGGAGACGGTCAACGAGGGCCCGGCCGTGATCCAGCGGAACGGCAAGGTCTTCCTGACCTTCTCGGCCAGCGCCACCGACGCCAACTACTGCATGGGCATGCTGACCGCGTCCGCCGGCGCCGACCTGCTCAGCACCTCGTCCTGGGCCAAGTCCGCCGGCCCGGTCTTCGCCAGCAACGCCGCCACCAGCCAGTACGGCCCCGGGCACAACCAGTTCACGGTCTCCGAGGACGGCAAGTCGGACATCCTCGTCTACCACGACCGCAACTACAAGGACATCAGCGGTTCCCCGCTCAACGACCCCAACCGCCGCACCCGCGTCCAGAAGATCTACTGGAAGGCCGACGGCACGCCCGACTTCGGCATCCCGGTCGCCGACGGTCTCACTCCGATCCGGCTGTCCTCGTACAACTTCCCCGACCGGTTCATCCGGCACTGGGACTACCGCGCCAAGATCGAGGCGAACGTCGCGCCGCTGGCCGACTCGCAGTTCCGGGTCGTCACCGGTCTCACCGGCACGGGAACCGTCTCCCTGGAGTCGGCGAACTTCCCCGGTTACTTCCTGCGCCACAAGAACAACGAGGTGTGGGTGGAGAAGAACGACGGGACGGCGCTGTTCGCCGGCGCCGCCTCCTTCACCGCCCGGTCCGGCCTCGCGGACTCCGCCGGGGTCTCCTACGAGTCGTACAACCTCCCGGGCCGCTACATCCGCCACTACAACTACCTGCTGTACGTCCAGGCTGTGAGCACGACGACCGACCGGGCCGACGCCACGTTCTACACCCAGTAGGCCGCCACCGCGGCCGTCACCGCACTTCCCGACCAGGATCCACCACGCGCACACCGGCCCCGTGGCCTGTGAAGCCGGATCGGCTCCTTCTCGTTCGGTGACGGCCGTGTGTGGATGTCGTGACCCCCCGGCCGCCGATGGACGTCTATGAACCCTTCGGTACTGATTCGGACCGCCGGCGCCCGGGGCACGGGCTTGCAGCGCTGTCAACCGTGCAGTAACCACGTGAATCATGAACCTGTTCACCCGCGGCGCGTCCCTTCGGCGTTCGGCGCCCTCCGCCGCTCCCCGACGGCCCGCCGGCCCGGCCGCGTTCGCCCCCTCCGGCTCCGGCGGCCCGCCGGACCCCGCGCTGGCCGCGCTGACCGGCGAGTGGATGATCGACCCCGCGCACAGCCGTGTCGGCTTCTCCGTCCGGCACGCCCTGGTGACCACGGTGCGCGGGGCCTTCACCCGGTACGAGAGCCGTCTCCACTTCGACGGCCGCGACCCGGCCCGCTCGCGCGCGGAGATCGTGCTGTCCACCGCCAGCGTCGACACCGGCGTGGAACAACGCGACGCCCATCTGGCCGGCCGTGACTTCCTGGACGCGGCCGCCTATCCACGGATGCGTTTCACCAGCACCGCCGTAGAGCTCGCGGGCTCCGACGTCTATCGCATGACCGGGGACCTCACCATCAGGAACGTGACACGGCCCGTGGTCCTCGAACTCACCTACCTGGGCCACGTCGTCGACCCGTTCGGTTACGAGCGGGCGGGTTTCGACGGCACCACCACCATCGACCGTTCCGACTGGGGCCTGACGTACAACGCGCGTCTGGCCGAGGGCGGCGCCATGGTGAGCGAGAAGGTGCGTCTGCAGTTCGACATCGCCGCGATCCGCACCCCCGACGCGGGCTGACCCGCACGCCCCGGAGCGGAGCCCGGCGTCACCCGCGCGGTCGACGCTGCTCCCACCGAGGGCGGGCTCACTTCCCCGGCGCGGCGGCCTCCGCGCCGCGGCATGCACCGTGCTGCCCGTCGGGCAGATACCGCTCCGCCCAGTCCCGCAACTCGGCCAGGGCCGGCCCGAGGGCGGCGCCGGCCTCAGTCAGCCGGTAGGCGACGCGCAGCGGCGGCCCCGCGTCCACCTCGCGCACCACGAGCCCGGCGGCGCCCAGCTCGCTCAGCCGGTCCGACAGCATGCGCTCACTGATGCCCGGGATGGCCCGGCGCAGGTCGGCGAAGTGCACCGGGCGCTCCATCAGCACGGCAACGATCAGACCGGTCCAGCGCTTGCCGAGCAACACGAAGACGCGCGTGATCCCGCCGTCCACCGTTTTGCAGGGCCCCATGGCCGATTCGTCCATGCCGAAAGTGTACGGCAACCGTGCTAGTAGCTGAGAAAAAGTAAGGGACTGTGCTATCAATAGGTACACACGGAACGGCAGCTCCATACCGACGTTCAGTCATGCCGTCCCTCCTCTTTCTGGAGTCCTCTCATGGCCACGCTGCTGCACCTCGACTCGTCCCTCTTCCCCGAGTCCGCCTCCACCTCGCGTTCGGTCACGGCGGCCTTCCGCCGGGCATGGGAGGAACAGCACCCCGACGGCACCGTGATCCACCGGGACCTCGCCACCGACCCGGTGCCGCACCTGGACGCCCTCACCGCGGCCGCCGGGTTCGCCGCCGCGGCCGACCGCACCCCCGAGCAGGCCGCGGCCTTCGCTCCGCGGCTGGAGCTGATCGAGCAGCTGGAGAACGCGGACGCCGTGCTGATCGGCGCGCCCATGCTCAACTTCACGGTTCCCTCGACGCTGAAGACCTGGCTCGACCAGGTGATCCTCATGGGCCGCACCGCGCCGGCCGAGGGCTCCTCGGTCCGGGGCACCCCGGTCTACGTGGTGGCCAGCCGCGGCGGCTCCTACGCCCCGGGCACCCCGCGCGAGGGTTATGAGTACGTGCAGAACTACCTGCAGGCGGTGCTCGGCGACATGCTCGGCATGACGGTCGAGTTCATCGTCCCCGAGCTCACCCTCGCGCACTCCAACCCCGCCATGGCCGAGCTGGTCCCGCTCGCCGAGGCCTCGAAGGCCAGGGCCCACGAGGAGGCCGTCACCAAGGGCAAGGCGGCCGCCGCGAAGGCCGCCGCCTAGGCCGTCCGCCCGGGGGACCCGGGGAGAGATCCGCGACGGCGCGTCACGGCCGGTCCGCCGGACGCCCGGCCGCACGGACCCGCCCGCACGGCCTCAGCGCTTCCCCCGGCCCGGGCGTCGCGCCGCCGCCTCGCGGACACCCCTGAACACGATGGCGTAAAAGCAGACCGCCGCGGGCCGGAGCCGCCGGGTCACGGCTCCGGCCCGCGGCACGGGACCCACGGCACAGGTCCGCGCCCACCCGCCGGCCACCCGGCCGCACGGCCCGCGCCCGCACGGTCTCAGCGGCGGACGAGGCGGATCCGGTACGTCCGGGTCTGCGAGCCGTCCTCGCCGGTCACGGTGACGATCGCCGACCGTCCGCCGCGCTCGTCGCGATATTCGACGGCGACCTTCGCGTAGGGGTCGCGGGCCGTCGCCGTGACCCGGCTGCGGTCCGGGGCGCCGGTGACGACCCGGTAGGCGGTGGTGTCCGGGTCGAACGACGCGATCGGCGTGCCGGACACCTCGAGGGACGCGGCGGCGGCGTCGGAGGCGACTCCCGGGGCCTTGGCGAACACCTCGATCTCGCTCGCGGTGAGGTAGCCCCCGGGGCGCGCGGCCATGACGACCCGCACCGCGGACGCCGCCTTCGCCGACACCGGGACGTCGACCACCGGCGCTCCCTCTCCGCCGACCGCGACAGGGCCGCCCGCGTCCTCCCATGTCCCGGTGCCGGCCGCCCGGACCTGCACCTTCAGCGTCTCGGGGAACGAGGCGCCGTTCCCGTCCCGGTAGAAGTGCGTGACGATCCGGCTCAGGTCGCGTGCCTCGGGCAGGGTGAAGGTGATCGTGTCGGAGGGGTTCTTGGCGGTCCCCGGCTTCCAGTTGGACCAGGCCTTCTCCGACAGGTCCCCGTTGCGCAGGCGCTCCGCGGAGTACCCGCTCTCGGTGAACGTGGCCGCGACGGCGACGCCGTCGTCCGCGGCGATGTTGGTCTGCACGGGTTGCGTGACCTGCACGCGCACCGTCGCGTCGACCGTGCCGCCGCCGACGACCCGGGCGACGCCGCGCACGGTGACGACTCCGGTCCCGTCGAACGCCCCCTCGGCCGCCGGGTCCCACGCCACCGGCAGATCGACCCTGCCTCCGTGGCGGCCGACGCCGACGACGGTGGCCGGGAGGTTCGGCGTGCCGCCGAGGTAGGTCTTGGCGCGACCCGCGAGGGTCGAGGCGATCGTGTCGACGGTGACGACCGCGACCGCGGGGACCGTCCGTCCGAGAGCGTCGGTCGCCTCGCCCCTGACCCGCACCGTCCCGGGAGCGCGCCACGTCCGGTCGGACGGGAGCTTCCACACGACGGGGAGCGCGCCGCGGGCGCCGTCGGGGAACACCGGCGTCACCGTCTTCGGCAGTTCGGGCCGCAGACCCGGGACGGTGAAGGCGTCGGCGGGCTCGGTACGCAGAACCGTCTCGTCGATCACGGACCAGCGCTGGTTCGCCGCGGAGGTCGGGGTGTAGGTGGACACCTTGGCGCCGTCCGCGGTCGACTGTCCGGCGACGTCGAGCAGCCGGCCGGTGGCGGCGTTGACGAACGTCCATGTGCCGTCGCCGGTCGTCGACATGATCCACTGTGCGGCTTCGGCGACCCGGCCCTTCTCCGGCTTCTCCAGAACGGCCTGGTTGTCGCGCACGGTGAGCAGTTCGCCGGTGCCGGTGCGGGCGAGCGCGTAGCGCTCACGGTTGCCGGTGCCGCGCGTCAACTTCCGAACGGACCAAAGCTGTTGGGCACTGCCGGCGTCGTCGGTACGCAGCACGACGCCGCTGCCGGTGTCCGCCGGCGCGAGCGACTTACCGCTCTGCGTCCCCTGGAGCCGGTAGACGTGCCCCGGCTGGACGAGCGCGGCGTCCTTCGCCACCCCGCCGACTCCCTGGACGAGGAAGGTCGTGACCGACTTGGCGGGGACGGCGAGGGTGGCCGACCGGTCGGTCACCCGGACCGGCGTGCCCTGTACGAGGGCGCCGTCGGCGCTCGTCACGACGGGTGTGACGGAGGCTCCGCGCGCGATCGTGCCGAAGCGGGAGAGGTCGAGGGTCACCGAGCGGGCGGAGGTGGCGCTGTTGACGTGCACGACGGTCGCCGTGCGGCCTGACTTGCGGACCGCGGCGACGCTCGACGGATCGTCGGTCTTCACGAAGTGGTCGCCCGGGCGGATGTAGTGGGTGAAGTTGCGGATGGTGTGGAACTTGGAGTTGGTGCGGATCGGGCAGGTCTGCAGGGTGTCGTCGGCCGTGCAGTTGAACGGCACGTGGATGCTGCCCCAGTTCTTGCCCGCCGCGGCCTGCGGGATGGCGTCCTCGATCGGCTGCCAGAACACCCAGGCCGAGGGCTCCAGTTCACGCATGTCCTCGACCATGCGGGTGGCCATGCCGAGCCCCGGTTCCATGCCGGTGAAGTCGGTGCCGGTGCCCCAGGTGCCCTCGACCTCGCTCATCCACAGCTTCTTGTCCGCGCCCTTGGCGATGTCCCGGGCGCTGGTGCGCATGCCCGTGCCGTAGGTGTGCACGTTGAGCTGGTCGACGGCGGCGCGGGCGGGAGCGTCGTAGGCGTTCCAGTTCTGGGTGAAGAGGGTGGGGTTGGTCTCGTCCATCGCGGAGATCCGGGCGTCCGTCTTCGCGCCCCGGAGCGCCTTGTCGAGCGCGAGGACCACCTTCTGCTGGAGTTCCGGGCCCGCGTGGGCGCCCTCCTGGCGTCCGCCGGTGGGTTGGCCGTTGGCTCCGATCTGGGTGCCCCAGTAGGGCGTGTTGGGCTCGTTGAGCGGGTCGATCGTGTCGAACTCGATGCCGTGCGCCTGCTCCAGACGCTCCGTCACCTTGGTCAGGTACGTGGCGAAGTCGTCGACGCGGTCGGCTCGGATCTGGTCGGTGCTCGCGTCGAGGCCTCCGGAGACGTATCCGCTGACGGTCTGGAACCAGGGCGGCGAGTTGCTGAACGCCTCCCACCGGCTGACCTTGCTCTTGATCTGGTCCACCCACCAGCGCTGTCCGGCGTCGGCGTCCCAGTTCCAGTGGTCGGGGTCATTGGGGTCCCACCAGTCGACGTCCTGCCGGGTGGTCCCGGCGGGGGCCTTCCAGAAGCCCTCCATGGTGGCGCCCGGCTTCATGTAGTCCGTGCGGACGTCCGGAGCGTTGCCGCCGCCGATGTTGTACCGGGCGATGGTGAGGCCGAGGCCGTCCGCACCGAACAGCATGTCCACGAGGCGTCTTCGGATGGGGTCGGGGTAACCGCCCGTCGCGTTGGCGAACCAGACGAGGCTGGTGCCCCAGCCCTCGAACGCCTGCTGCCGGTAGGACGGGTCGATGTGTACGGTGACCGCGCCCTGCGGTGCCGGATCAGCGCTCGCGGCGGGCGCGGCCACGAGACTCGCGCCGAGCACCAGGGGAACCGCGGGCGCCAGCGCCCGGACGATGCGATGCCGAGGGGACACGACACTCCCTTTCACAACACAGAGGCGAACAGAACCCAACAGAAAGAATCGCGCTCTGGGCATGCTCAAGGATGGCCATGAACTCGTCAAGACGATGGACGAGTCGGGATCCCGGGCCCGCTCCCCCGGCGTCCGATTCATCCGGAAAGCGCTTACCCCCCGGTGCGACGGGCGCTGAAACCGGTCGACAGCACCGAGGTACGCGCGGCAGAGTGGCGGCCCATGACGAGCAGTGAGCTGTGGACGCGAGCGACCGCCGACCGCTACGACGCCGAGGAGACCGAGATGTCCTCGGCCGCCGTCCTCGGCCCCACGCTCGACTTCCTCGCCGAGCTCGCCGGAGACGGCCGGGCGCTGGAGTTCGCCATCGGCACCGGCCGGGTCGGCGTCCCGCTCCGCGAGCGCGGCGTGCCGGTCGTGGGCATCGAACTGTCCGAGGACATGGCGGCGGTGCTGCGCCGCAAGATCGACGAGGACACGCTCCCGGTGGCCTTCGGAGACATGGCCACCACCGTGGTCGACGGCGAGTTCGCCCTGGTCTACCTCGTCTACAACACCATCAGCAACCTGCTCACGCAGGACGAGCAGGTCGAGTGCTTCCGCAACGCCGCACGCCATCTGGCGCCCGGCGGCCGATTCGTCGTCGAGCTGAACGTGCCGCCGCTGCGGTTCCTGCCGCCCGGGCAGGTCGCGGTGCCGTTCGACGTCTGTGAGCGGCATCTCGGATTCGACACCTTCGACCTCGTCGAGCAGGTCCTCGTCTCCCACCACCTCACCCTCGACGGCGACGACGGCCGCTACCGCCGCGACGCCTCCCGGCACCGTTACGCCTGGCCGGCCGAGCTCGACCTGATGGCCCGGATCGCCGGGCTCGAGCGGGAACGCCGCGTCGCCGACTGGGACGGGTCGCCGTTCACCCAGGACTCCGCCAAGCACGTCTCGGTGTGGCGCAAACCGGCCTGAGGCCGGACGCCGGGCCGCCGACGCTGGCGCGGGCCCCCGCGCGCCCGCGGCGCCACCTCACCCTCCGTGTCCGTCGCGCGATCCGCTGGTGTGGGCGAAGCGACGCCCGGTGTTATTCAATGAGGTGTGCGAGCAGGGATCTCGGGGCCCCGTCGCACGGGACCGAGTAACGCACCCGGCGCTGGGCCGGGGAATGCCGAGAGAGCAGCATGGACTCCACGCCGTCGCCCTCGTCCTCATCCCCGTTCGACCTGCTCAGCAGCGCCCTGGGACGCTACTCGCCGCGCGGCGGACCGGCGGCGGCCGCCGGTCCCGGAGGTGCGCAGGGCGGCCGTACCGCCCGTCCGTACCCGCCCGACGACCGGGCGGCCGACCGGCAGGACCAGATTCTCGGCGTGGTCGGCCTGGACGGGGACCTGCGGATCACCCGCTGCAACCTGGACGCCGCCGTGTTCGCGGGTCTGGACGCCGTGACCGGGAGCCTCTTCGCGGATCTGCTGCCCCCCGGGGACGTGCCCACGGTCACCCGGCGGCTGCGGCAGGTCCTGGAGATCGGTGAGGCGCACGTGGCCCGGATCCAGCGTCTGCGGCGCCGCGACGGGTCGGAGCTGGTGGTCTCCATGAGCATCCTCCCCGCGGCGGCGCCCCAGGACGGCCTGACCGTCTCCTTGATCGCCATGGCCAGGCGGCTGCACCTGTACGCCGCCGAGACCGCGATCGGCACCTCCCTGGACATCGGCGAGACCGCGCAGTCACTGGCGGAGTCCCTGCTGGCGTGGGGAGACGTGGCCGCCGTCGACCTCGACTTCGCCGTGTGGACGGGCGAGGGAGTCACCGAGCACGCACAGGGGCGCATCCGCCTGCGGCGGGCGGCCCTGGTGCCGGACCGGGTGTGGCCCGAGGGTTACACGACCCCCGGCGACGATCTCCCGAACGACGCGAGCCGTCTCCTGGCGCAGGCGGTGCGACGGGACGACGCGCCGCAGGCCATCGTCATACCGGACCGGGATGCGGTCGAGCGGCTGCTCGGCAGTCCGCGGGTGATCCGGGCCCTGGTGCCCGGCGACCGGTCGGCGAGCGTGGCGTGCATCCCGCTGGTCCTGGACGGCACGCCGCCCGTCGTCCTGGGCGTGGCGGAGGTGTGGCGGCGGGCGGACAGCCCCTTCCGCGACAGCGAGCTGTTCGATCTGCAGGAGCTGGTGGCCAGGACCGCCCACCACGTCGACCTGGCCCGTCAGCACCACCGCGAGCACACTCAGGTGCTGGCGCTGCAGCGCCGGCTGCTGCCCCGGACCAGCGGCCACACCATGGAGATCGCCAGCGTCTACCAGCCCGCCACACCCGACAGCGCGGGCGTCGGCGGCGACTGGGTGAACAGTTTTCCGCTGCCGGACGGGCGTACCGCACTGGTGGTCGGGGACGTCGTGGGGCACGGTCTGGGGGCCGCGGCGACCATGGGCCAGCTGAGCATGGAGGCACGCGCCCTGCTGTCCGCGGGGCTGGCGCCCGACGAGGTGCTGGAACACCTGGACGAGACCGTGACACTGCTGGACGACGCCGAATCGGGGCTCACGGCCGGCTACAGCGCCCTCGGCTCCACCTGCTGCATCGCGCTCTACGACCCGGTCAGCCATCACGTGACACTCTCCAGCGCCGGCCACCTCCCCCCGGTCCTGGTGCTGCCGAACGGCCACGCGGGCCCGCTCGCGGTCACCCCTCACCCCGGCCTCGGCGCCGAGTTCGCGCTGCGGGAGCCGTTCGACGTCCACGCCTTCGACGCGCCGCCGGGTTCCCTGCTCGCCCTCTACACCGACGGCCTGGTGGAGGATCCGGCCCTGTCGATCGACGAGGGGATCGACAGGCTGGCCGACACCCTGTCCACGGTGCACCCGTGGGACACCCTCCAGCAGGCCGCCCGGCACGTCGTCGCCACGCTGGCGCCCGCGCGCCGCCGCGACGACGTGACCCTGCTGCTGGTGCGCACGATCGGCTACCGCAAGGAGGACACGGCGACCTGGCGGCTGCCCGCCCGCGACGACGCGCCCGTGCGGGCCCGCGCGCACGTCGACGCGCTGCTGCGGCAGTGGCACACCAGGGAAGACATCCGCGGCGACGTGACGCTGCTGGTCGGCGAGCTGGTCACGAACGCCGTGCGGTTCGCCGCGGGCCCCGTCACGGTGCGACTGATCAGGGCAGGTCACGGCCTCCTGTGCGAGGTGGGCGACACCGGCAACGGCAGGCCGCGGCTGAGCCGGGGCGGCCTCCTCGACGACGGCGGGCGCGGCCTGCACATCGTGCACAGGCTCACCACCCGGTGGGGGGTGCGGTGGACGGACACCGGCAAGGTGGTCTGGGCGGAAGTCGCGAGGTGAGGCGCCGGCCGGGCGGGGCGGGGAGCGGTGAGGCACCGGGCGGCCGGGCGGGAGCGGTGGCGCCGGACCGGGAGCACGTGACGCGGAGCCGATGACGCGAACCCGGTGACACGGGCGGTCCCGGCGGCTCGCACGGCTGGCTGGCACCGGGCGGGGCTCCCTACAGCCACTCCCCTTCCAGGGCGGTGGCGGTGAGGCCCGGCGCCGCCGCGTACAGGACGGCGCGATCGCCCGACTTCTGCCCGGCGTCGTGCGCCCGCCTCAGGATGTCGAACACGGCGGCGCCTCCGCGGTTGCCGCTGGTGTAGCTCTCCCGGCTGTGGTCCAGCAGTCCCGACGGCCAGGTGTCGGGCATCGTCTGCTCCATGTACTCCAGCACCCGGGTCCCGCCGGGGTGCGCGAGCAGCACGTCGGGGTGCCAGGCGTCGGGGGCGTCGGCGTACCGTACGCGCAGCCACTCCCACATCGCGGTGACCGTCTCCTGCACGGCGCGCGGCCCGCGCCGGTCCATCACGAAGTGGGCTCCGTCCGCCCGCGTCTCCAGGCGGTGCAGGTCCTGGGTGCCGGGCAGGGTGTGGTGCCAGGCGGCGTCGAGCCGCAGCACCGACTCGTGCCTCGGCCGGCCCGTGACCACCGCGGCGACCGCGGTGTCCGCGAACAGCAGCCGGACGATCAGGGACTCCAGGGTGTCGTCCGCGGGCTGGTAGGTCGTGCTCAGCGCCTCCGAGATCACGACCAGGACCACCCGGTCGGGGTCCGCGGCCACGAGGTCCGCCGCCAGCGCCAGGGAGCGGGTCCCCGCGACACAGGCCCACTGCGTGGCCGGCAGCAGCATCACGTCGCCGCGGAGCCCGAGCCTGTTGGAGAGGGCGAGGTCCAGACCCGGCAGCGCCGGGGTGGTGGAGTGACTGGTGATCAGACAGTCGACATCCGCGGCGTCCAGGCCGGCGATCTGCAGGGCCCCGCGGGCCGCGCGCTCCCCGTAGGACTGCACGGCCTCCCAGGCCGGCGCGGTGCGCTCCTGGACGGTCTGCGGCGCGGGTATCGCCTCCAGGGCGGCGATCACGCGGTCCACGTCCCGCGGGGTGAACCCGTCGCGTGCCAGCGCCTCTTGGGCGGGCCCGACTCCGCAGGCCCGCAGGCCGCCGCCGTCGCCGGACGCGACGGCGGTCTCCAGCGGCAGCATCCAGCCGCGGGTCTCGATGCCCGTGCTCGCGGCGATGCCGTCGATCCGCGGCGCCCACGGCGCGTGCGGATGCCGGTCGCGGACCTCCGCCACGATCTGGCTGGTCCGCACGGTGTGCTCACCGTGTATCACGGCAGGGGGACAGAGGTAAGCGGCCATGATGGGCACCTTTCGAGGGGCGAGGAACGTCACGAGGACGGCGTCATGGGCCACTTCACAACTTCGCGCCCATGCCGAGAGGCTCCGCTTCGGGAGCCGCTGTGTGTGTCGAGCATGGACGCCAAAGGGACATTTCTGCTGTGACTCAGACAACTTGGGCGACCCCTGAAGTGCGTGATACGGCACACACCCCGACAAAGAGGACTTTCGGCGCGTCCCCACATCCGCGACCTGGCGTACCGTCAGCATCCACCCCGGCGGCGTCTTCCCGCAGGTGGCGGGCATGGCCGGATCCGGTCCGCGTCTGTGGGGATTCCTCGGCGCCTCAGGTGTCGTGCGATCGAGGCTCTGTCCTGGGGACGCCCTCGATGTGGTTGGCAGCGCGGAGCCAGTCGGGATCACCGGAGGTGGCCACCTCTCGCAGGGCCTGCCGTAGGAGATCGGCTTGGCCGGGCAGCGACGGACAGTCGAAGGTGAGGTCGACCGCATCCGTGGCGACGACCTGCTGATCGATGCCGTGACCGGCGACATCCCCGCCTGCACCTGCCTGATCACCAAGCCGTGGGTCGTCGCCGCCGGCGTCGAGGTGCTCAACCAGCCCTTCTACGCCAAGAACGACATCGCCACCGCAGGCGCGGCCGCGCGGCGCCCCGGTTATCCAGGGCGAATCGCCGTTGTGGCAGGTCAGAGCTTGATCGCCGTGTCAGGCACGTCAGGCATGTTGCTCGACGTCGGGTAGCGCGGCGAGCCGCCGACAGGGATCAGGCCGTCGAGAACGTCGAGAACGTCGAGAACGTCGAGGACGAACTGGGACGCGGGGCATCGCTTCGAACTCGTCTCGTGAGTCGTCGTACAGCACCGTGTGCCTCTCAGGTGACGGATGCTCAGCGATGGCTGGGCCCGCCGGTCAGTCGATGCCTTCGATGATGCGGAAGTCGCGCTCGAAGCCGTCGGGGAGGGCCACCAGCGCCTTCTGGTAGGCCTCGCTCTCGTATGCCGCGACGGCCTGTTCCAAGCTGTCGAACTCGATCAGAACGACGCGTTGCGTGATTCCGGCCTCGTGGGCGACGACTCGACCGCCACGGGACGGGAGGAGGGACAGGAGACGCCCGCCACCAGCCTGGACAGCCGGACCGGCCAGCCTGTCGTAGGCAGTCAGCCCCTCAGGGTCGGAAATGGCGGGGTAGACACTGACCCAGTAGCCCTTAGCCATGGAAACCTCCTCTGTTCGGCCGGACACGTCCGACTTCGAATCGACACGCGGATCAATCGATTCCGGCGACCGGTACTGCGGTCAGTTGAATCGGCGTATGCGCAGGTTAGGGCTTGATGTGCGGTCGAGGGAAAGACCGGTACGGGATAGGCTCAGAACGGATCGTTATCAATCGGCAGGGAGGGCACGTGGCGCCGGACACGGTGAGCCTGCGGTACTTCCTGGTGCTGGCGCAGGAGTTGAACTTCACCCGCGCGGCCGCGCGGATCGGTATCGCACAGCCCGCCCTCAGCGCCCGGATGCGCCGATTGGAGGCGGAACTCGGTACGGCCCTGCTGGTCCGCAACACGCGTAGCGTCGTATTGACCACGGCCGGTGCGGCTTTGGCGGATTCCGCGCCGCCCGCGCTGGCGGCGCTGGACCGGGCATGGGACACCGCCCGGAGCGCGGCGGCCGGTGAACTGGGCACGCTGCGCATCGGATACAGCCTCAGCGCCGGGGCCGAGACGGCACCGGCCCTGGTGGACAGGCTGATTCGCGGCAACGGCGGACTGGAGGTCGGCGCGGTCCCGATGGCGACACCGGAGATCTCCCCCGCGGTCGCCGACGGCCGCATCGATGCCGGAATCACCCGCGGTGAACAGCCGGGCCGTGGCGTGCGCCGGTACCTGCTGCGGCGTGCGCGCGTCGGGGTCCAGCTGGCGCAGCACCATCCGCTGGCCGAACACCCGGAGATCGAGATCGCCGACGCGGCCGCGTATCCGCTACGACTCCCGGACCGTGCGGCCAACCCCGTGATCCACGACCAGCTGTCCGCACTGTTCCGAGACACCCGACCACACCCCCGATTCCACACGCCCGCAGTCTCTTTCGACATGTCTCAGCGCGACCTGCGCGACGGGGTCACCCTCGCCCCGGCCGGAGAAGCCGCGGTCACGGCACAACCGGCCGGTCTCACCTGGCGGCCGCTGCGGGGCGCGCCCAGCCTGACGATCCACCTGGTCCTCCCACGCGAGCAGTCGCCGCTGCACCGCCGCATCCGTGCCGTCGCCAAAGCCCTGGCGCACGAGCTGCACTGGCTGTCGGACTGACGCGCAGGAGCTCAAGCGAGACGGACGCCTGCGGTGGCGAGGCCGAAGGCCGTGCGCCCGGCGGACTTCGCGGTGATGACGCCGACGGCGGTCTTGCTGAATGTCCGACACGACGTCGCTACGCCGACGGATCGGCGGCGGCCGCCCGTGTACGGGCCGCACGAGTACGGCAAGCCCGAGCACGAACGCGCCTTCGAGGTACCTGCCGAGCGGCTGTGCCAAGCACTCCAACGGACCCGAGCCGACTGGGTTGCCGACGACGTGCGATGGCACCGAGACCACGAACGTGCCTTACGGACCGACATCAGTCAGGCAAGTTCGCTCCGGAGTACTTGCCTGACTTGCCTGACACCTGCCGGGCACCCTGGATAACACGGCGTTCGACGAGGTCTCCGCCGGTACGAGCGGCCCCGACACCCTTGCGCCCCGAGCGGCATAGTCCCAGGTCAGCGATATCCGTTGTTTTCGCGGCCATTACTACGGCGACCCCACGAAGTGCCCAGCGCTGTCAGAGCAGGGTGTAGACGCTGTCGCTCACCCGGCTCCGGCGCGGTGGCCGGGTGCCCTTGAACCACGTCACCCAGGACTGCGGCAGGGCTTCGCGGTCCAGCACGAAGTCGTCGAGCACCAGGCAGTCGATGTCCGACCTCAGGAAACAGAGCAGCGCGTCGACGGGGGTGTGGACGATCGGCTCTCCTCGGAGGTTGAACGAGGTGTTCAGGAGCAGCGGGCAGCCCGTTCGGTCGGCGAACGTCCGGACGAGACGGTAGAAGCGGCCGTTCGTCTTCTCGGTGACGGTCTGGACGCGGGCCGACTTGTCCACGTGGGTGATGGCCGGCAGCGACAGCGGCGACACGACCTCGCAGGTCTCCAGCATGAACGGCGACTCGTGGTCGAGCCGGAAGTGCTCGTGCGCGTGCTCGGCCAGCACGGCGGGGGCGAACGGCCGGAACGCCTCGCGCATCTTGACCGAGGCGTTGATGCGGTCCCGCGTGTCGTCGCCCCGTGGGTCGGCCAGGATCGACCGTCCGCCGAGGGAACGGGGCCCGAACTCCTCCCGGCCGTGGTACCAGCCGATCACCTTGCCGTCGGCCAGTCGCCCCGCGACGGCGTCGAGCAGACCTGCCTCGTCGCCGCGGAAGTCCGCGAAGGACCCACCGGCGTGCGCACCGAGCAGCCGGGCGATGCCGTCGGAGTCCGTGCCGGAGCCGAGGAGCACCGAGGTCAGCCGGTCCTGGCGGGGCCGCTGCCCGGTCAGCCGCTGGTGGGCCACCGCCGCGCACCCGAGGCTGCCGCCCGCGTCGCCGGCGGCCGGCTGCACGAACACCTTGGCGAAGGGGCCCTCCTCGACGATGCGGCGCACGGCGACGACGTTGAGGGCCACGCCTCCGGCCATGCACAGGTTCTCGCTGCCGGACATGCGGTGAGCCTTGTCGACCATGCGCAGCAGGGTCTCCTCGGTCACCACCTGGATGCTGCGCGCGAGGTCGTGGTGGACCTTCTCGATCTCCGACTCCGGCACCCGCGGCGGCACGCCTGTCAGGGACGTGAAGCGTTCACCGAGCATGCCGTCCGGGTCGGTGAAGTCGAAGTAGTCCAGGTCGAGCCGGAACGACCCGTCCTCGGTGACATGGATCAGCCGGCCGATCTCGTCCCGGAACCGCGGTTCGCCGTAGGGGGCGAGGCCCATCACCTTGTACTCGCCCTCGTTCACCTCGAAGCCGAGGTAGCCGGTGACCGCGCTGTAGAGGAGGCCCAGGGAGTGGGGGAACTCGACCTGCTCGGTCAGTTCGAGCGACGCGCCCCGGCCGACCCCCCAGCTGGTGGTGGCCCACTCGCCGACCGCGTCGACCGTCAGCACGGCGCTGTCGTCGAATCCGGAGAAGTAGTAGGCGCTCGCGGCGTGGGAGAGGTGGTGGTCGACGGACTCGACACGGCCCTCCCAGCCGAGCAGGTCCCGGATCTCCCGCAGCGGCCGGTCGGCGTCGAGGCGGTAGAGGGCGCTCGGGCTGCTGTCCGGGAAGGCCGGCAGCCCGGTCCACAGCTGGCGGTGGAGCTTCTTCGCCGGGTCCTCGTAGTACGCCACGCAGTCCACGTCGGTGATGCGCAGACCGGCTTGGTCCAGGCAGTCGCGCACCGCGGCGAGCGGCAGATCGGGATCCTGCTTGCACCGGGTGTAGCGCTCCTCGTGGGAGGCGGCCACGAGCCGGCCGTCGACCAGCAGCGCCGCCGCCGAGTCGTGGAAGTGGGCCGAGATCCCGAGGATCACGGGTCCGGCGGAGGCCGGGGTACGCGTGTTCTGCACCGTCATCGCGGCTCTCCCTGTCCGGCGGTGTGCGGCTCGGCCATCGCGACCGCGATCTTCCGGTCGCCGGTGAAGGGCTCCCGGCCGTGGCCGGACAGCATGTTGTCCACCACGAGGACGTCGTTCTGCTGCCAGTCGAAGCGGACCCGGCATTCCGCGTAGCGGCTGCGCAGGTGGTCCATCACGTCGTCGGGGATGCGTCCGCCGTCGCCGTAGTACGTGTTCGTGGGGAGGCCGTCCTCGCCGAACAGGGCGAGCAGGCCCTCCTGGACGTCCTCCGGGAGCGTGGTCACGTGGAAGAAGGTGATGTGGTTGAACCACACCTCCTCGCCGGTGCGCGGGTGGCGGTGCAGCGCGTCCCGCACCACGCGGGTGCGCAGCCCGTCCTCGCCGGTCCACTCGGGGATCAGCCCGTGCTCCTTGCAGTAGGCCTCCACCTCGGCCCGGCTGTCGGTCCCGAACACCTTGGGCCACGGGACGCCGAAGTGCGGGTGGTAGTTGCGCACCAGACTCCAGCGCCGGCGCGCGAACTCCTCCCGTACGGCGGGGTCGATCGCCGCGTACAGCCGCCGGGTGTCGGCCAGCGGTGTCGATCCCAGCGTCCGCGGCGCCCGCAGGCAGTAGAAGTACAGGGTCATCGGCCAGGTGTCCTGGTAGGAACACTCGTTGTGGAGGAAGATCTCCTCCTCGGCCGGGTGGTCGGTGGACGTGTACACATTGCCCTGGATCGAGGTGCGCGGTGAGGACGCCTCGGTGTAGGTGAGCGTCTCCCCGGACAGCGCGTTGACGGTCGACTGCAGTCCGTCGACGCCGTCGATGTCGAATCCCCGGAAGAGAAGCGCCCCGTGGGTGTCGAGCGCCGATCGGAGCTCGTCACGATCGTGCTCGATGAGGTCGATGAGGTCGGTGGTGGAACCTGCTTCCACCACCAGCGGCAGCACTGCCGGCTGGGCCATGCGGTCTCCTGACGTAACGGTGTTGCGGGCGGGCAGAGGGCTCAGACGGGCCGGTGCGGGACGTCGGAGGCGGGCGCCGTCGTCCCGGTGGGCCCCGGGGCCTGTCCGGCGACCCGATCCTCCGGACGGGCCCCGGCCGTCTGGTCCAGGAAGGGCGCGTCCGACGGCGACAGTGGCCGCAGGTCCGTCACCCAGGTCGCCTGCGGGTCGAACCGTGCGAAGAAGGGCCGCCCGACCACCTCCGGGTCCCTGGCCTGCAGATAGCGCAGTGCGAGCGCGGACTGTCCCGCGACCTCCGTCACCCCGTCGACGACCACCTTGCCGCGGGTGGCGGACATGGACGGGCCGCGTACCGTGCGGGCAAGACCGGTCACGGACGCCAGCGCCTCCCGGTAGATCTGCCAGGCGCGGACGAGTGGAACCTCGAAGTACTGGCGCGGGCCCGTGTCCCGCTCCACGAACATGTAGTAGGGCACGG
This sequence comes from Streptomyces achromogenes, assembly GCF_030816715.1. Classification (NCBI taxonomy): domain Bacteria; kingdom Bacillati; phylum Actinomycetota; class Actinomycetes; order Kitasatosporales; family Streptomycetaceae; genus Streptomyces; species Streptomyces achromogenes. Next base: position 895,784 of record NZ_JAUSYH010000001.1, read on the forward strand.
CGTCGAGGGCGACGGCACGCGTCCACATCTCCCGCCAGACGGCGGCGTCGTCGTTGATCGACCTGACCAGGGGCGCCTGGGTGCGGATCACGGCGCCCGTCGACCGGATCCGCTCGACCGCGCGCCGCACGGGCTCCGGTCGGAGCTCGCGGGGATGCGTCACATGGGCCATCACCGCGAGGTGCCGACCGCGGTCGCGGACCTCCTCGAAGAGGCGCAGGACGTCGTCGGCGTCCTCGTCGTCGGTGAACCGGTACGGCCAGTAGGTCAGGGCCTTGGTGCCGATCCGGATGTTCCTGATGTGCTCCATCCCCGGGGCGAGGAAGGGCTCCAGTGCGCGCCGCAGGTTGTCGGTGCGCATGATCAGCGGGTCGCCGCCGGTCACCAAAATGTCGGTGATCTCCGTGTGGTGCCGCAGGTAGGCGGCGAGCGCGTCGGCGTCGTCCTTCTCCGCGGCCATCTTCAGCTCGGGTACCCCGACGAACTGTGCCCAGCGGAAGCAGTAGGTGCAGTACGCGTGGCAGGTCTGGCCCTGACGCGGGAAGTAGAGCAGCGTCTCCTCGTACTTGTGCTGCACGCCCGAGAGCCGCTGTCCCTGCCAGGCGGGGACGTTCTGGTCCGTCTGGCCCGCCGGGTGCGCGTTCAGCCCCGCGCGGATCTCCCGCACGGCGGTCGCCAGACGGGCGGGGCCCGCCTCCTCGCGCAGCAGGTCCGTGACGGTCTTCAGCTCGTCCGCGGCCAGCATGTCGGGCTGCGGGAAGACCAGCCTGAAGACGGGATCGTCGTGCACGTCGTCCCAGTCGATGAGCTCGTCGACCACGTACTGGTTGGCCCGGAACGGCAGGACCGCGGCCACGGCCCGTATCTGGAGCTTCGTCTCGGAGTCCGCCCCGCACCGGTCCAGCAGCGCGTCCAGGTCGCGTGCCGAGTACGCCCGGAAGCGGGGCGCCGTCACGTCGTTCATCCGCGCCCCTCCTCCTGGCCGGCGGTGCCCGGCACGACCGCGCGGGTGATCTCCGCGGCCGTGGCGGCGGCATGGGACCGCTGTACCAGGGTGAAGTGGTCGGCGCCGGGCACGGTCCGGGTCTCCACCGGCGTGCCCAGTGCCTCCTCCCAGCCGAGGGCCGGGGAGGTCCCCTCCGGGCGCGTCTGGTCACCGGCGAGCACCAGCGTGAGCCGGGTGTCCCTGAGGCGGGCGCGCCGCATCCGGTAGTCGACGAGCGCGGTGGCGTTGGCGTCGAACACGGTGAATCTGCGGCGCAGCGACTCCTGCTCCTCGCCGGCCGCCGGCCGCTCACCGCTGAGCAGCGCGGTGTCGACCCGCTCGCCGGTCATGCGCTCCAGGTCGCGGGCGAAGGACGCCACCCGGTCGGCGGCGGGTCCCGCGAAGTGCTCGAAGGCCTTCGAGCCCGGCGCATAGCTGTCCAGCAGCACCAGGGACGCGGTGCGCACCCCCTCGAAGGACAGCTGGCGTGCCATCTCGTAGGCGACGGCGCCGCCCATGGACCAGCCGGCGAAGTGGTACGGCCCCTCGGACTGCACCTTGAGCACCTCGTGGAGGTAGGCGGCCGCCATCTCCTGGACCGAGGTGAAGGCGGTCCCGCCGTCCAGGCCGGGTGAGCGGACCCCGATCACCGTGAACTCGGAGGGCAGCGCCGACGCGACCTCCCGGAAGCACAGCACGTCGCCGCCGATCGGGTGCACGAGGAACAACCGCGGTCCACCCGGCACCCCCTGACGCAGAGTCAGCAACAGCTCGCTCGCCTGGTCGTCGGACTCCTCCCGCAACTCGCGTACCGACGCGGCCAGACGGTCGACGCGCGGCCCTTCGAGGAGCTTGCGCAGCGACAGCGACAGGCCGGTCTTCTTGCGGATCCGGGTGAGCAGGATGGTGGCGAGCAGAGAGTGCCCGCCGACCGCGAAGAAGTCATCGGTGACGCCGAAGTCCTCGTGACCGAGGAGCTCGGACCACATGGACGCGATCAGGGACTCGGTGTCGTCCCGGGGCGCGACACGCTCCTGCGCGGCCGGGGACGAGGTGCCCCGGAGAGAGGAGCGGTCCAGCTTGCCGTTGGGCAGCAGGGCGAACCGGTCCACGAAGAGGAACAGCGAGGGGACGACGGCCAGCGGCAGCCGCTCGCGCGCGTGCCGGCGGAGTTCCTCCGTGGTCAGGCCGGAGCCCGGGGAGCGCACGACGTAGGCGACGAGCGAGCCGTCCGCCTCCTTGTCCGCCTCCACGTGGACCTGGCGCACCTGCGGATGCGTCGTCAGCTCCGCCGCGACCTCCGCGGGGTGCACCCGGACGCCTCGCACCTTGAGCAGGTCGTCGCTGCGCCCCTCGACGTGGATCTCGCCGAGGGCGCCGACCACGGCGAGGTCTCCCGTGTGGTAGACGAGGTCGTCCGGGTCGTTTGACAGCGGGTTGGGGCGGAAGTTCGAGGCCGTGCGGGCGTCGTCGAGGTAGCCCAGCGTCCGGTACGGCGTCCGGATGACGATCTCGCCGCGTTCGCCCGGGCCTCGGACGGAGCCGTCGTCGCCGAGGACGACCGCCTGGGCGCCGGGCAGCGGACGGCCGACGGTCACCGGTCCCGCGTCCTGTTCGGCCGTCACCCGGTGGAACGTCTTGATCATGGTCGTCTCGGTGGGCCCGTAGAAGTTGACGACCTCGGTGTTCGGGCCCAGCAGCCGCTCACGCAGCTCCTGGACGAGCCGGCCGGTGAGGGGCTCGCCCGCGAGACAGAGCAGCCGCAGGTCGGTGAGGGGCGCGGTGCCCCGGTCGGTGTCCCGCAGCCACGACGCCACCACGCTGGGTGTCGTGTGGACGACGGTGACGCGCTCGCGCGCCAGCCAGTCCACCATCCGCGCCGTGTCGTCCAGGGCGCTCGTCGGCGGCAGGCACAGAGTCGCTCCCTGGGTGAGCGGCACGAAGACGTCGCGCAGGACCGCGTCGAAGGAGAGCGTGGTGAGCTGTGCCACGCGGTCCCCGGCGTGCACGCCGAACTCCGTCGCCTCCCAGTCGATGAAGTGGTCGAGGCCGCGGTGCGACCCGACGACCGCCTTGGCCTCGCCGGTCGTGCCGGAAGTGAAGAAGACGTACGCCGGCTCCAGGGGCCGGGCGGGGACGGGGCGGAGCGCGTCGTCCGCGCTCTTGGCGAGTTCCTCGAAGGAGAGGCGTCGCACGGTGACGTCGCCCGGCACCTCCGTCGCGGTCGACGGCTCGGTGAGCAGAACCTGCCGGACGCCGGCCCTGGCCACCATGGAGGCGCGCCGTGGTCCTGGCAGACCGTCGTCCAGGAGTACGGCGGTGGCGCCGGTTCCGAGCGCGGCGACGAGGGCGGCCACGGTGGCGGGCGACTTGCCGCCCAGCACACCGACGCGCTGTCCCGCCGGAAGCTCCTGCGCGGCGCCCGCCACCGCGGCGGCGAGCTGACGATAGGTCACCTCGCCTTCCGCCCAGGAGACCGCGACGGCGTCCGGAGTGGCCGCGGCCCGGCGTCGGAACCGCTCGGCGACGGGGACGAGGTCCCGCGCGGGAAGCGGCTCGGAGAACGGGTGGCCGTCACGGCCGACTCCGGCCAGCGGGCTCGTCGGCTGCTCGGCGGCGAAGCGGAGCAGGCGCGTGAACCGCTCGCCGAGCGCGGCCGCGAACTCGGCCTGGACGGTGTCGGCGTCGTACTCGAGGTCCAGGACGGTGCCGGCCTCCCCCGGGCGCACCACCACGGTGAGGTCGAACTTGGCCGTCGGCGCGGTGCCGGAGCCGTCACCGGCGTCGGCGACCACGTCGACGGGACGCAGGAGGGCCGCCTCGCGCGGCAGTTCCTCGCGCGGCGGCATCCGCAGCATCACGGAGAACAGCGGGCTGCGGTCCCCGTCCCGGGCGGCCGCGACGGCCTCCACGACCTGCGCGTAGGAGACATCGCGGTGCCCCGACGCCTCGACGAGCGTCGCCCTGACCCGGCCGAGTGCCTCCTCGAACGTCGGGTCGCCCGCCATGTCGAAGCGATAGGCGTGTGTCCGGACGAAGAACCCGATGACGTCCTCGAACTCCTCGCGGTCCCGGCCCACGCTGTCGCTGCCGATGACGACCCGGTCCTGTGCCGACGCCCGGGACAGGGCGTAGGCGAGGACGGTCATCATGGCCATGTACTCGGTGGCCCCGGACTTCGCGCACAGCTCGGCGAGGCGGTCCGTCACCTCGCGGGCGACCGGAACCCGCAGCACCCGTGCCTGGTGCGGCCGTTCGCCGGGCAGGGGACGTCCCCACGGCACGTCCGGGTCGGGGGTGTCGGCGAGCAGGTCGCGCCAGTAGGCGAGGTCGGCCTCGGCGCGCTCGCCGGTCGTCCGGCGGGCACGCCAGGCCGCGTAGTCACCGAACTGGAGCCGGGAGGTGTCGCCCTCCAGGTACGTGTGCCGGTCGGTGCCGGCGAGCAGCTCGTCGACCTGCTGCGCGACGAGGCTCCACGACACACCGTCACAGCACAGGTGATGGACGGTCAGGCCGACGAGGAGCTCGTCGGCCCCGACCCGGACCGTCCGGACCCGTACCAGCGGCCCGGCGACCAGGTCGAAGGCGACGGCCGCCGCCTCGGACAGCGCGGCCAGGGCCGCCGGCCGGTCGGCCGCGGCCGGAAGGGCGGTGAAGTCGACGGCTGCCTCACCCACAGACTGCACGGGGCGCCCCTCGACCTCGCTGAAGCGCAGCCGCAACGCCTCGTGACGGCGGCACACCGTGAGGAAGGCCGTGCGTACGGCCTGCTCGTCGACGCCGGCGGGCAGCCGGAACACGCCGGCCATGTTGTAGGCGGAGCTGTGGGGGTCCAGCTGCTGGAGGAACCACAGGCCCTCTTGCTCGGGGGAGAGCGGCTGGTCGGCCTCGCGCGCGACGGGCACGGGCGCCGGTTCCTCCTCGGCCTGGGCGCCCTCCCGCAGCGCGTCGTCCACGGCCTGGGCGAGCGTGGCGATCGTCGCCGACCGGAAGAGGGTCGGCAGATTCAGGTCGGCCTCGAACGTCCGGCGGATCCGGGCGAGGAGCCGGGCCAGCATCAGCGAGTGGCCGCCGAGATCGAAGAAGTTGGCGTGCCGGGAGGTGATCTCCTTCTTGAACACCTCGGACCACAGCTCGGCGACGCGCCGCTCCGTCTCGGTCCACTCGCCGGCGTCCGCCGCCTCCTCCGGCTGCGGCTCCGCCGTGTCGTCGGGGTCGGGCAGCGCGGACCGGTCCAGCTTGCCGTGGCCGGTGAGCGGCAGCCGCTCCAGGAGGACCACGTGGGCCGGGACCATCGCGTTGGAGCCGGCCGCGGCCACGTGCCGCCGCACGGCGGCGGCGTCCACGTCCGCGCCCCGGGCCGGCACGACATAGGCGACGAGGGCGGGACCGCCGTCCCCGGCGCGGACCACGACGGCCGCGTCCTCGACCTCGGGCATGCGGGTGATCAACGCGCCGACCTCAGCCGGGTGGACGCGGACGCCGAGGACCTTGACCTGGTCGTCCACCCGGCCGTGGATCTCCAGGTCGCCCTGGAGGCCGATGCGGCCCAGGTCACCGGTGCGCTGCACGAGGTCGGTGGGGTCGTCGGGGTTGAGCGGGTTCACCTCGAAGAGCGAGGCCTCTCCCGCAGCCGGGCGCCAGCTGCCCCGGGTGAGGTGCGGGGTGCGGATCAGCACGTGACCGGGCTCACCGACACCGCACCGCCGGCCTCGGTTGTTGACCACGAGCAGTTCGGCGCCGTCGATGGCCTTGCCCACGGGCAGGATGCCCGCCGGGACCTCGCCGTCCGGAACGGGGTACCAGGACTTGAGGATGGTGGCCTCGGTCGTCCCGTAGAGGTTGACGAACCGCGTCCCCGCGTCGCCGGTCGCATTCCGCCAGCGGTTGACAAGGCTGCCCGCGAGCGGCTCGCCGGCGAGGCAGACCAGACGCAGCGCCGGGAAGCCCGCGCCGGCGGGCTGTTCGGCCAGCAGCGTGGACAACACGCTCGGCACCGTCTGCAGGACGGTCACCTCGTCCTCGCGCAGCCATGCGAGCACCCGTGCCACATCGACGAAGGGACGATCGGTCGGTGGGAGGCACACGGTGGCACCTCCGATGAGCGCCGGGAACAAGTCCTTGAAGACCGCGTCGAAGGTCAGCGCGGCCATCTGGGCGACGCGGTCGCCCGTGGAGATGGCAAGGGCCTCCTGTTCCCAGGCGCAGAAGTGGGCGAGCGCACCGTGCCAGCCCAGGACACCGCGCGGCTCGCCGGTGGTGCCCGACGTGAAGCACACGTACGCGTCCGCGGCGGCGGCCACGACGGGCAACTCCACGTCCTCCGCCGCCGGCTTCTCCAGCTCGGCGAGCCGGACCACCGGCATGGCGTCGGCGCCGGGGTCCCACGTCCGGTCGGTCGTGTCGACGAGCAGCGACGGGCGCGCCCGTTCCAGCACGTCACGCACCCGCCCCTCCGGCTGGGTGACGTCGATCATCACCAGGACCGCACCTGCCCGCAGGACGCCGAGCATGGCCACGACCGTCTCCGGCGAGCGGCCACCACGGACCGCCACCACGTCCCCAGGGGTCACCTCCCGGGTGCGCAACGCCCGAGCCGTCGCGGAGTACCGCTCCACGAGTTCCTCGTACGTGTGGGACCGAGTGCCTCGGACCAGTGCGACGGCGTGCGGGAACCGGGAGGCCGTGGCCTCGATCAGGGCGGGGACGGTGGTGCTTTCGGCCAGGTGCCGTGACGGCGTCGGCGACGTGGTGGGGTGGTCGTCGGCGTACGTCATCTCAGTGTCAGTCCAATCGTGTGGTCAGGATTGCCCTGCGGGCAGGTCAGAGGTCTATCTCGTCGACGTACGCGTCGGGCTTGTCCACCGCGGCCTCGACGAAGGAGGCGAGCTGGCGGGCCATGAGCGCGGCGCGCTCGGCCGAGATACGGCCCCGGGCGTACACGAGGCGGGCCTCGTATCCCTCGGTGAGCGGGAAGACCTCGAACTTGAGGTCGTAGTGCGTGTGCCGGGGTGGGAACTGGTGGACCCGCACGGTGACGCCGTCGGCCTGCCGTTGCCACGCCGGCATGTTCTGGAAGACGAACAGGTTCTGGAAGACGGGCAGCCGGTCGGCCCCCCGGGCCGCTCCGACCTCGGCGACGATGCGCTCGATGGGCACCACCGAGTGCCGCTGACCTGCCACGACGGCGGTCCGGGCGCGGTCCAGCACCTGGGCGACCGTCGCGTCCTCGTCGATCTCCAGACACTGCGGGACGGTCGTGACGAAGTAGCCGGCCAGGTCGGCGACCCAGGGCGGCGTCCGGTTCGCCATGGGCGTGCCGACGACCACGGTCTCCTGGGCGGAGAGCCGGGCCAGCCATGCCGTGTAGCCGGCGAGCAGGGCCATGAACTCGGTGATGCCGCGCTCGCGGCACAGGCTCTTCAGCCGGACCGGGAAGTCGGGCGACCAACGCAGCGCGACGCTGTCGGCGGGCACGCTGAGGGAGGGAACGCGCGGCTCGTCCACCGGCAGGTCGAGCCCGTCCGGCGCGTTCGCCAGCACGGTGCGCCAGTGCCGCAGCGACTCGTGGACGGCGGCCCGGTGCTCCGGGCGGGTCTCCTGCGTACGCTGCCAGGCCGCGTGGTCGACGATCTGCAACCGTGCGTCCTCGGGTTCGCGGTCCGGACCGGTCAGCAGCCGGCTCAGCTCCTCGGTCAGCAGCGACCAGGTCCAGCCGTCCGCGATGATCTGGTGGGTGACCATCACGAGCAGGTGGTCGGCCGGGCCGAAGCTGACCCCGTGGGCCCGCAGCGGCGGTCCGGCGGCGAGGTCGAACGGCTCGTACGCCGTCTCCGCCACCAGTCGGCGCACGGCCGCGGGATCCGCGGACAGGCCGCTCCCGTCCGTCCACTGAAGGGCCGGGGGTTCTGCGCCGACGACGGCCCGCGGCTCACCGTCCGCGGAGCGGAACGTCGTCCGCAGCACCTCGTGCCGCCGCACCAGCGCGGCGAATGCCTCCGACACACGTTCGCCGCTCACCCCGGTGATCCGGAACGCGGTGGGGGCGCTCATCGCGGTGCTTTCGGGCTCCAACTCCTGGAGGAACCAAAGGCGTTCCTGGTAGCGATTGAGCGGCAGCCCACCCTCGCGCGGCACGCGCGAGGGCGCTTTCGTCGTCACCGTGCCCGCGGCGGCGACCAGGGCGCGCAGCCGGTCGAGAGTCGGTTCCGCGAAGAAGTCGGACAGGGCGGGGGTGCCGCCGAACTCCTCGGCGACGTCGGCGAGCAGCCGCACGGCGTGCAGCGATGTGCCGCCCGCGTGCAGGAAGTGCGGTTCGGTGGTGCCGAGCACCCTGGCCCAGAGGCTTTCCAGCGGGTCGGCGCCGGCGGCGGCCTGCCTGCTCCTGTCGGACCGCTCCGCCAGGATCGCGCGCAGCGCCGCGACGTCGGCCTTGCCGTGCTCGGTCTTCGGCAGGGAGTCCACGGGTGTCAGGCCGGCCGGAACCGAGCCGGCCGGCAGGATGCCCAGCAGGTCGTCACGCCATCCGGACCACGGCACGCCGGGGACCAGGACGGCAACGGCGTCCAGGCGTACGACGCCGGCTCCGTCGACGCGCGTCAGCACGACGCACTCCTCCACACAGGGCAGCGACTGCAGGGCGGCTTCCACCTCGCCCAGCTCGACACGGACGCCACCGATCTTCACCTGGCGGTCGTTGCGGCCGTGGTAGAGGTACGCCCCGTCCGGACGCCGACTGGCGAGGTCGCCCGTGCGGTACATGCGGCGGGTCGCGTCGGCCGGGTGCGGCACGAAGCGCTCGGCCGTGACCTCGGGCAGGTTGAGGTAGCCACGGGCGATGCCCACGCCGGCGATGCACAGCTCGCCGACCTCGCCCGCCGGCACCTGGGTGCCGTCCTCGCCGACGACGAGCAGTTCGATGCCGGTGATAGGGCGGCCGATGGGGACCGGAGCGGTGGGCGAGGCGTTCGCGGCGCACTGCCAGTGGGTGACGTCGACGGCGGCCTCGGTGGGGCCGTAGAGGTTGTGGAGTTCGGCGTGGGGCAGCCGCTCGAAGAACCGCCGGGCCAGGGACTGGCCGAGCGCCTCGCCGCTCACCATGACCGAGCGCAGCCGCGGGCAGTCCCCGGGCCGCACCTGGCGCAGGAACTCCGTGAGCATGCTCGGCACGAAGTGGGTGACGGTCACGTGGCGCTCCGTCAGGAACCGTGCCAGGTAGCCGGGGTCGCGGTGCCCGTCGGGCGCGGCGAAGGCCAGTTCCGCTCCGGTCATCAGGGGCCAGATGAACTCCCAGACCGAGACGTCGAAGGTGTACGGCGTCTTCTGCGCGACCACGTCCCCGGGCCCGATACCGAAGCGGTCCTGCATCCACCGCAGGCGGTTGACGATGGCGGCGTGCTCGATCATCACGCCCTTGGGGCGGCCCGTGGAGCCGGACGTGTAGATGACGTAGGCCAGGTGGTGGGGCGCGGCGGAGTCGATCGGCGGCGCCTGGCCGGGCGCCCGGTGGCCGCGGGGCGTCAGGCGCGGCACGCCGCCGTCGGCGAGGGACCACAGCCGGGACGACTCCTCGGTCACGACGGCCGCGGGCGCGGCGTCCCGCAGCAGGCCGAGGAGCCGCCGGTCCGGGTCGGTGGTGGACAGCGGCAGCCATGCCCCGCCCGCCCGCACGACCCCGACGATCGCCACGGCCAGGTCGACCGAGCGCTCCAGTTGGAGCGCCACGACCCGATCGGGCCCTACTCCCGCCGCCACGAGCGACTCGGCCAGGGCGGCCGAGCGGGCGTCGAGTTCGCGGTACGTCAGGACCTGTCTGTCGTCGGAGACCGCACGCCCGTCGGGTGTCCGGCGGAACTGCTCGACCAGCGCCGCGCCCAGCGACTCCGGACCGGTACGACACACGGTGCTGTCCCCTTCGTGAATACCTTGCCGGCGGACGGACCAAGATCGCCCCGGCGATGCACGACACGGAACTGTCGCACGTCAGACGCCATTTAGGAAGATCTTTATTTGGTCAAGGAATCTTTTCTTGCGTTGATCAATTGGTGATGTAATCTGCCTCAGTCCCGGCGGCAACCTGTCCCGCCAGGGCGGTTGTTGACGTGTGGGCGTAGAGCCGTACCGACTCCGGAAAGGGTGTTGACGGTGTGTGGACTCGCGGGCTTCGTCGGGCCACGGCACGATTCCCGGGCGGCGCGCGAGACGCTCGACGCCATGAGCGCGGCCATCGGACACCGGGGACCGGACTCCACCGGATTCCATGTCGACGAGAACGTGGCGTTCGCGTTCACCCGGCTGGCGATCAACGACCTCGGGGCCGGCGACCAGCCGATGTACGACGAGAGCCGGCAGATCGTCGCCATGACCACGGGCGAGATCTACAACTACCGCGAACTGCGTGACCTCCTCGTCGGCCGGGGCCACACCTTGCGCACGCGCTGCGACACCGAGGTGATCCCGCACCTCTACGAGGAGTTCGGCCGCGACTTCGTCAGCCGACTCGACGGGCAGTTCGCGGTCGTCCTCTACGACCACCGCGAGCAGCTCTTCATCGGCGCCCGCGACCACTTCGGGGTCACGCCGCTGTTCTACGCCCACCAGGGCGGCGAGTTGGTCTTCGGCTCCGAGATCAAGGCCATGCTGAAGCACCCCGCGATGCCGCGCCGTGTCGACCTCGTCGGCCTGGACCAGGTGTTCACCCTGCCCGGCCTGGTGAGCCCGCGGACGATGTTCGAGGGCGTCCACAGCGTGCCGCCGGGCACCGCCGTGGAGTTCCGCCCCGGCGACCGGCCCAAGCTCCGGACGTACTGGGACCTCGCATACCCGCGCACCGACGCCGACTTCGAACGCCACGACGAGTCGTACTACGTGCGCCGGGTCGAGGACCTGCTGGTCCGTTCGGTCGAGAAGCGTCTGCAGTCCGACGTGGAGGTCGGACTGTACCTGAGCGGCGGTCTGGACTCCTCCCTGGTCGGCGCGATCATGAGGCATCTGATGCCGGACGCCGAGATCCAGTCGTTCGCGGCGGCCTTCCCCGAGCGGGAGCTCTCCGAGAGCGACTACCAGAGGCTGATGAGCGGTGTCCTCGACACCCGCCACACCGAGCGTTTCGTGCACGGCGAGGAGATAGCCTCCCGGCTGCGCACGGTCGTACGGCACACCGAGTGCCCGCTGAAGGAATCGTTCAACTCGGCCGCCCACGCGCTGTCCGAGGCCGTGCACGGCGCCGGGGTCAAGGTGGTGCTCACCGGACAGGGCGCGGACGAGCTGTTCGGCGGCTACATCGGCTACCGCTTCGACCAGGTCCGGCGCACCCAGGCCGCGGGCGGCGTCACCGACCTGCGGGAGGCCAGGATTCGTGAAGGTCTGTGGGGCGACGAGAACTTCTTCTACGAACGCAACGACGCCGGATTCCGGGCTACGAAGGCCGGGCTCTACTCGGCGCCCGTCCGCGAGCGGCAGGACGAGATCGACTGCCTCGGCCACCCGTTGGTCGACCGCGAGCGGCTGGCCGGCCTGCACGATCTGCACCGCCGTTCCTACCTCGACCTCAAACTCCGGCTGGCGGACCATCTGCTCGGCGACCACGGCGACCGCATGGTGTTCGCCAACTCGGTGGAGTCCCGTCATCCGTTCCTCGACCGGGAGCTCGTCGAGTTCCTCGCGACCGTGCCGCCCGAGCTGAAGCTGAAGGGACTCGAGGAGAAGTACCTCCTCAAGCAGGTCGCCCGGGACTGGATTCCGCGCCGGATCGTGGACCGCGAGAAGTTCGGCTTCACCGCACCGGGCAGCCCGCACCTGATCCGGCAGGACGACCCCGCCATCGAGGCCCTGCTGTCCCGCGAACGCATCGAGGCGGACGGCTACTTCGATCCGGACCGCGTGGAGCGGCTCGTCCGTGAGTACGGCACGCCCGGCTTCCGCATCAACGTTCCCTTCGAGACCGACCTGTTGATGACCGTACTCACCTTCAATCTGCTCCTCGACCTTTACGACCTGCCCGCGTACTCCGCCTGACGGCAACTCAGGCGGGCGCCGGGCAGCCCTGCCCGGACCAACTGCCAGGGGGACAACGGATGCCGCCGACCGATCCGACTCACAGCATCACCGAGCGACTCAGCCGCTCCCTGTCCGGGCCGGAGGGCACCCTCGCCCTGGCCCGGATGCAGGTGCTGGGCCGGCCCGTCGAGCGCTCGACGGAGCTGACCGCGCCCACACCGTCGGGAACCGAGGTGGGCGTGTGGCGCCTGGCGGACGGGCGGTTGCGCCGGGACACCGGACGCCGGGACGAATGGCGCTACTGGGCCGACCGGCCGGAGATACCCCTGCGCCCCGGGCACCGCCGTGTCGCCGTACTCGGGGAGTCCGCGACCCGCGGCTACTTCTTCGACCCGGCGTACTCGCTGGCCGGCCTCGTCGACACGGCCCTCGACGGCACCGGCGTGGACGTCCTCGACCTCGCCCGCACCAACTGCTCCCTGGCGGAACTCCTCAGGACGGCCGCCGAAGCCCTGGCTCTCGGCGCCTCTGCCCTCGTGGTGCACGCGGGGAACAACTGGAACAACGTCGACCCGACGCCCACGGAGCGCCACGAACTGGCCCTGCTGCTCGAAAAGGGCGGCTTCCCGGCGGCCGCGGCGTCCTTCCGGGATCTCGTCACCGAGGTCGCCGCGAGCGCGCTGGGCGTGCTGCGCGAACTCGCGGGGGACGTCCCCGTCGTCCTGGTCGTCCCGGAGTTCAACCTGGGCGACTGGACGGACGAGCCGATCCTCGACTGCCCCGCCCTGCCCGCCGGACGGATGCGGCGCTGGCTCCGTGCCCGGGACGAGGCCGAGCGGGCTCTGCGGGACGGCGACCTCGCCGGCGCCCGTACGCTCGTCGCCGAGATGACCGGGCTCGACGGCGGCTCCAGTCCCGTCTCCCACCGCCTGGCGGCACGCTGCGCGGTCTCGCCCGACGAGGCGCTCAGCGCGCTCCGGGCGGCCAAGGACGCGGTGGTCAGCCCCTTCGCCATCCACTCCCCGCGCACCCTGGCTTCCGTGCAGGAGGTGATGCGCCGCAAGGCCGACGAGGCCGGGTTCCACCTGGTCGACCAGGCCGTCCTGTTCCGGGAGGGCGAGGCGGGCGCACCCGGCCGCCGGTACTTCCTCGACTACTGCCATCTCACCTTCGACGGCCTGCGTGCCACGGCCCTGGCCGTGGCGGAGACCCTCGGCGCCGCCCTGGAGCTGCCCGAACGGCCGGGCACCGACGGCGTACCGGTCCGGGCCGCCCCCGACCGGCTCGCCCTGGCCCATTTCCTCGCCGCCGTGCACAACGCCCACTACGGTCAGCCCGAGGACGTGCTGCGCCACCACCTGAGCCGAGCGCTCGACGCCGACGCCTCGGTCGCCGACCGTTTCGAGGACTACCTCGACTACCAGACGAGGATCGCCCCGAACTGGATGTGCTCCTCCTACGAGCGCTCCACCCAGGACCCGGCGTTCCGGCGCTACATGGTGGTCGGCGACGGCCGGCTCAACGGCAAACTGGCGGACCACGGCCTGCGCGAGGTCATGCTCGACGTACTCGAGAGCAGGGGCGTCCCGGCGCGTCGGCGCTACGAGGACCTGCTCGTCGCCGAACACCGCGGCACCACCGACCTGCTGGCCGACGCGAACCTCGCCACGACGTTCAACGAGCGCCACGGGGCCGGCGTCGGCCCGCGGGTGGCATACCTGCGGGCGAGTTCCCCCCGCACCCGGTCCACCCTGGTCGTCGAGGAACCGGCCCCACTCGTCCTCCGAGTGACCTGGCGGCTGCCGTCCGAGGTCCCGGCCGGGTCGGTGTCGGTCGCCGTGAACGGACACGAGGTGGGCACGGCCGAGGCGGGCACGGCATGGACGACCTGGGAGTTCACCGTGCGCCCGGACATCCTGCGCCGCGGACGCAACACCGTCGAGATCCACTGGCCGGAGGGGGGCGACGGCACCGACACGCTCGTCGCCGGGGCCCCGGCCCGTCTGGAGTGCGGCGAGAACGTCCCGAGTCACCCGGTCCACGGCCACGTCCACGACTGGTCGGCGATCCGGCTCGTGCCCGCCACGGTCTGACCGCCGCCTCTGCGTTCCGAAAGACAGGAGAGTCCCCTTGCGCTTCAGCGTCATGTTCTTCGCCTCCGGTGAGGCGGCCCCGCAGGAGACCTGCCGGACGGTGCTGGAGACCAGCCGTCTGGCCGACCGACACGGCCTGGACGCGGTGTGGACTCCCGAACGGCACTTCGACCAGTTCGGCAGCGTGTTCCCCAACCCGGCGCTCACCAGCGCCGCGCTGGCCACCGCGACCGAACACATCCAGTTGCGGGCCGGCAGCCTCATCTCTCCGCTGCACCACACGGTGCGCATCGCCGAGGACTGGTCCGTCGTCGACAACTGGTCGTCCGGCCGTGCGGCGGTCTCCTTCGGCTCCGGCTGGAACGCGAACGACTTCGTGCTGGCCCCCGACGCCTACGAGTCGCGGCACCAGGTCATGCTGGAGCAGATCGACACTGTGCGCGCCCTGTGGCGAGGCGAGGACGTCGAACTCCCCAACGGCACCGGGCAGCCCTTCGCGGCGCGCCTGCACCCCCGGCCCGTCCAGCCGGAACTACCGATCTGGATCACCTCGTCGGGGAACCCGCGGACCTTCCAGGACGCCGGGGCCCGCGGCCTCAACGTGCTGACCCACCTGATCGGCCAGAACCTGGACCAGCTCGCCGAGAAGGTGGCCCTTTACCGCAAGGCCCGCGCGGACGCCGGCTTCGACCCGGCCACCGGAACGGTCTCCCTGATGCTGCACACCCACCTGGACGACGACCCGGCGGCCGCCGAGGCCCGCAGCCGCGCACCGTTCCGCGACTATCTGCGCTCCGCGGTGAAGCTGGAGCTCCGGGCCGCCCAGGGCGGCGGCACCATCAGCGGCGGGCACGTCCTGCCCGACGACGAGATCCCCGAGGACCTCCTCGACGAGTTGCTGGACGCGACCTACGAGCGCTATCTGCAGGGCGGCTCCCTGATCGGCTCCCCGGACACCTGCCGGGGCACGGCTGACCGGGTGGCGGCGGCGGGTGTCGACGACATCGCCTGTCTGCTGGACTTCGGCGTGCCCAGCGAGCGGATCCCCGCGGTGATCCCGCTGATCGCCGCGCTCGCCGGCGCGAGCGGCCCCGGACGTGAGGTCGTCGAGAGTGAGCACTGACCTCGCCCTGTGGACACGTCTGCGCGATGTGCTGATGCTGCAACGGCGTGAGACCAGACTGCTCCTGGCGAGTGTGACCGCCGACTCCTTCGGCACCGGCATCTTCACGGCGACCTCGGTCCTGTTCTTCACCACCGTCCGGGGCTTCAGCGTGTCCGCCGTCGGCCTGGCGATCTCCCTGGGCAGCCTCTGCGCGTTCTTCCTCGGCCCCCGCATCGGCGCCCTCGCGGACCGGGTCGGGCCGCAGAAGAGCCTCATCGTGCTGTTCGGCATACGCGCCGTGGGCTACGGCCTGTACCTGCTCGCCGAGCAGTACTGGCTGTTCGTGATGCTCGCCTGCGTCGTGACGACGGCCGACCGGGCCAGCCCTGCCATCAACCAGGCCCTGATGGGCCGGCTGTTCGAGGCCAAGGACCGGGCGACGATCCTGGGCACCGTGTTCTCGGCGCGCAACGGGGCGATCGTGCTCGGGTCGCTGGCCGCCACCCTGCCCGTCGTCACCGGCTCCAGCGCCCTGTACCTGGTGGGGATCGGGGTCAACGCCGCGTCCTTCATCGTCGCCGCGCTCCTCGTGGGCCGGCTGCACGTCCCGAAGGCGGAGCCCGCGGCCGCCGGCGGGGACAAGGAACGCCGCGGCGAGGCCTCCCCCCTGCGCGACCGGCGGTACCTGGCCATCACGGTCGTCAACGGCGTGGCCCAGACGCACAACACGATCCTGTCCCTGGTGCTGCCCCTGTGGATCGTCCACGCCACCAGCTCGCCCAAGTGGAGCCTCACCGCGCTGCTCGCCCTCAACGGCGCGCTGGCCATGGCGGCTCAGGTGCCGGTGAACCGGATGTTCGCCGACTTCTCCGCCGCCCTGCGCGCGTCGGCGCTCGGCGGTGTCGCCGTCTGCGCCGCGTGCCTCGCCTACGCCGGGGCCGGGGCGGTGGGCGACGCCTGGGTGGCGCTCGCGATCCTCGTGGTCGCCATGCTCGCCCACACGGCCGGGGAGAGCCTCTTCATCGCGAGCACGCCGCTGTCCTTCGAGCTCGCCCCGAAGGAGTCGCTCGGACGGTATCTGTCCTTCTACAACCTGGGCCGGGTGGGCCAGGACCTCGTCGGGCCGCTGCTGATCGTGGGGCCGCTCGTGGACCGGGGCACCCCCGTGTGGCTCCTGGTCGGCGTGGTCGTGCTGCTCGGCGGCCTCGTGCCGTGGGCCCTCCTCAAGGACGACGCGCTCGCCGCGAACGGGCGGCCGGCGCGGTGAGCGCGGTCACCTCCGGGTACCGGACCGCGACGCAGGCACCCGATCCGGCGGCGTCCGGCATCGTCGGTGTGCTCGGCGGCATGGGGCCGGCCGCCACGGCGGACTTCTTCGCGAAGCTGGTACGGGAGACGCCCGCCGTCAGTGACCAGGAGCATCTGCGGACGCTGGTGTGGTCCGACGCCACTGTGCCGGACCGCACCGACGCCATCCTGTCGGACGGGCCCAGTCCGCTGCCCCGCCTGCTCGAAGGGGTCCACCTGCTCCAGTGCGCGGGGGCCGCGATCATCGCCATGCCCTGCAGCACCGCGCATGCCTTCCTCCCGGACCTGCGGCGGGCCTCGGCGGTCCCCATCCTCAGCATGATCGACGCCAGTGTGCGCCGGCTGCGCGCTGCCGCGCCGTCGGTCTCCCGGGTGGGGCTCCTCGCCACCACCGGCACGTTGGTGACGGGCCTGTACCAGGCGGGTCTGCGCGAGCAGGGTATCGACGCGATCGTCCCCCCGCCGCTGCTTCAACAGCGGTCCGTGATGCGGGCCGTGCGGCTGATCAAGGCCGGAGAGCTGGAGGCCGCCGAGCAGGCACTGGCCCCGGCGGTCAGAAGCGTCGCCGGGGATGGAGCAGGCATGATCGTCGCAGCATGCACGGAACTCCCCCTGGTGCTCGGTCACCGGGTCGAGGACCTCCCCGTCTTCGACCCGACCACGGCACTGGCCCAGGACGCCGTGGCGCTCGCCAGGCGTCTTCCGCACCCCGACCACACGAAGGAACGACCATGAACACGCGTGTCTGTCTCGTCTCGCCCAAACCCCCGATGCTCCAGCGGGCCAGGCGGCTGAAGCTGGACGTGGTCTGCGTGTACACCCCCGAGGAGTTCCGCAAGCTCCCCGTCGACGCCGTGCACGACGAGATCTGCCTGGTGCTGCGGCACCAGTCCGACCCGCGGGAGCTGGTGGACTCCGTCCGCGCGCTGCACGACCGTACGCCGTTCTCCGCCGTGGTGACCGTTCAGGAGGAGGGCGTCATCACCACCGCCCTGCTCAACGACGCCCTGGGCCTGAACGGGGTCTCCGCCGAGACCGTGGCGCTGCTGACCGACAAGTGGCGCATGCGCCGGCACACCGCGGAGCGCGGCGTCAGCACCGTGCGCGCGGCCGTCGCGTCGAGCCTGGAGGACATCAGGGAGTTCGGTGCGGCCCAGGGATACCCGTTGATCGCCAAGCCCCTGGGCGGCTCCGCGAGCATCGGCATCCACAAGATCGACAGCGCCGAGGCGGCCGAGTCCGCGTACGCCGCGCTGAGTGGGCTCGACCTGAGGCAGTTCCTGCTGGAGGAGTACCTCGAAGGCCCGGAGATCAGCGTGGACGCTCTTTCCTTCGACGGCCGTCATGTGCCGATCACCATCGCGGACAAGATCACCGGAACGGGCTTCGTCGAGTTCGGACACGTCATTCCCGCCCAGCTGGACCCCTCCCTGGAGGAGGAGGTGTGCCGCACCGTGTCCGACTTCCTGGACGCGGTCGGCCTCCGCAACGGTCTGTCGCACACCGAACTGAAACTCACGCCGACCGGACCCCGGGTGGTGGAGAGCCACAACCGGCGCGGGGGCGACCGGATCAACACCATGACGCATGCCGTCCACGGCATCGACCTGGAGGAGGCCGGCCTCGCCTGGGCCACGGGTCTGCTCCAGCCGCTCACCGAGCGTCCCACGGCGAACGGCGGTGCGGCCGTCGTCTTCTTCGAGGCCGAGCCCGGCCGACTGGTCGCCATCGAGGGCGCCGACGAGGCGCGCGCCCACGCCGGTGTCGCCGAGTTCCACCTCAACTTCGAGGTGGGCCAGCTCATCCCGCGCGTCCGCTGGTCGCTGGACCGGGCCGGGTATGTGGTGGTGACCGCCGAGACGGCACAGGCCGCGCTGGAGTCGGCCCGGTCGCTGGCCTCCCGGGTGCGGTTCGTGACCGAGCCCGACCCGGCCGCCGAGGAGGACGGCGCGCAGGGACTTCGCCGCTACCGCGACCTCGTGGCAGAACTCAACCAGGTCCCCCACGTCGATGCCCTGACGTGACGAAGCGACCTACGAACCGGGCAGGGCGACACCCTTCGGGGGGTGCCCTGCCCGGCTCTCTTTCCTGCGCGGCCTGGAGAAGGCCCGCGCGCGGACGGAACCGGCGCCGACCTGAGCGGACCGGCGGGCCCCCGTCCCGACCACATGTCTCACACCCGTCCGACCGAAACAAGTAGGCGAGCACCATGACCGTACAGCGACGACACGACCCGGACGAGCGCGGCTTCGCCAGCGACAACTACGCGGGCGCACACCCCGAGATCCTTGCGGCGATCGCCCTGGCCAACGGCGGCCACCAGGTCAGCTACGGCGCCGACGTCTACACCGAGCGCCTCCAGGAAGTGGTGCGCGGCCACTTCGGCCCCACCGCGCACACGTATCCGGTCTTCAACGGCACCGGCGCGAACGTGGTCGCGCTGCAGACCATGCTCGACCGCTGGGACGCCGTGGTCTGCGCCGAGTCGTCCCACATCAACGTCGACGAGGGCGGGGCGCCCGAGAAGGTCGCCGGGATCAAGCTCCTGACGGTGCCCGCATGGGACGGCAAGCTCACCCCTGAGCTGATCGACCGCCAGGCATGGGGCTTCGAGGACGAGCACCGGGCCCGGCCCAGGGTCGTCTCGATCGCCCAGTCCACCGAGCTCGGCACCTGCTACACCCCGGACGAGATCCGTGCGATCTGCGACCACGCGCACGACCTCGGCATGCTCGTCTACCTGGACGGCGCCCGGCTCGCCAACGCCGCCGCCACCCTCGGCGTGTCCCTGCGCGAGATGACCACCGACACCGGCGTGGACGTCCTCTCGCTCGGCGGCACCAAGAACGGGCTGCTCTTCGGCGAGGCGGTGATCGTGCTCAACGAGGACGCGGTGCGAGGCATGGCCCACCTGCGCAAGGCGAGCATGCAGCTGGGCTCCAAGATGCGTTTCGTGTCGGTGCAGTTCGAGGCGCTGCTCGGCGGCGACCTCTGGCTGCGCTCGGCGGCCCGCTCCAACGCGATGACCCGGCGGCTGTACGAGGCGGTGCGCGAACTGCCGGGCGTGGAGATCCCCCGCCCGGTGCAGGCCAACCAGATATTCGCCGTCCTGCCGCCGGCCGTCACCGAGCGTCTCCAGAAGCGTTTCCGCTTCTACACCTGGGACGAACAGGCCGCCGAGGTCCGCTGGATGACCTCCTTCGACACCACCGAGGAGGACGTGGACACCTTCGCGGCGGCGATTGCGCAGGAGCTGGCGGCGGAGCGAGGCGAAGAGCCGGCGGGCGCTCTGACCACGGACGAGCGCGAGGAACTGGTGCGACTGCGCCGTAAGGTCCGCGACATGGAAGAGACGATCGAAGCGCTGGGGAAAGAGCCTGCCTTCTCCGCGAACCGCAAGACGAAGTAACCGGCATCAGGGATCGCGGCTCAGGACGCGGTCGACGGCGATCTCGACGACGACCAGGTCCGGCGGGGCGGGCGGGTCCGCGCCGTAGCGGTCGCTGTAGCGGCGGATCGCCTCGGCCAGCCGCGCAGGATCGTCGGTGACGGCGGCCCGGCCTTCGAGGGTGACCCAGCGGAAGCCGTCCGCCTGACAGAGCGCGACAGGAGCCGCCGGGCCGCCCGCCACCACGTTCCGGGCCTTGCGGGCTCCCGCCCGGGTGGTCACCCGGACCAGGCCGGTGGCCGCGTCGAAGGTGAAGCGGACCGGGGTGACGTGCGGGGTGCCGTCGGGGCGGAGGGTGGTGAAGGCGGCCGGGTGCGGGCTGGTGAGGAACGCCCTGGTGGCGGCCCGGAGTTCGACGATCGCCCGGCTCACTTCTTCTTCACGCCCTCGTGCCAGATCAGCTTGGCGACGTTCGGCTTCACGGCGGTGGTGATGACGCCCATGGCCGTACGGACGTACCGCCGTTCGTCCAGTTCGCGCAGCATGCTCGCGGCGAGATCGGTGCGGGCGGTGAAGACGCCGTCGGCGCTGGTCTCGGCGGTGTGATATTCCGTGACGACGGGGTGCTCGAAGAGGCCCGAGGGCCGCACGAGGGTCCAATCGAGGTCCGTCCGACGGATCAAGGCCTCCATGCGGCGCATGTCCTCGTGGAGGGTGCGGCCGAGACGTCGGTTCACCAGCGGGTCCAGGACATGGTTGAAAAGGTGCGCGCCGGTGGGTCGCCAGTTCGGGTCGGCGATGCTGGAGCTGACGGTGAGGAGCCGCTTGACGCCGTGGCGGGTCATGGCCCGGGTGATGGCCGTGGCGCTGGCCGAGTACACGGTGATGGTCTCCTTGCCGAAGCGCGCGCCCAGCGCGGACAGGACGGCGTCCGTCCCGGCGATCACGGCGTCGACGGCCGCCGGATCGGTCGCGTCGGCGACGGCCACGGCGAGGCCGGGCCGCCCGGGGAGGAGGGAGCCGGGGCGGCGAGTCACGGCGACGACCTCGTGGCCGGCGGTGAGGGCCTGATCGGTGAGGTGGCGGCCGGTCGGTCCGTTGGCGCCGAAGACTGCGATACGCATGGTGTCGGGTCATCCCTTCATGTGGTTCGCGGAACGCCTTGACTGTGCCGATCACGAAACGCAGGCTCAACGCTGATGAATAACGCCACCCCTGCTCCCGCCCGCACTAGAGGCCGCCCGCGCGGCAACCCGCCGACCCGCGAGTCGATCGTCTCGGCGGCCCGTGCGCTGTTCCTGGAGCACGGATACCGGCACACCACGGTGCGCGCGGTGGCCGCGGCCGCCGGCGTCGACCCGGCGCTGATCGCCTACCACTTCGGATCGAAGAAGGGCCTGTTCGCGGACGTGATGCAGTTCCAGTGCGCCAATGCCCTGGTGGTGGACGACGTCCTCGGCGGCGACCCGGCCACCCTCCCCGACCGCCTGATCGACGCGGTGACGGACCTGTGGGAAGACGCCGGCTTCCGCCGACTCACCCATCAGGGCGACGAGGCCGCCGAGGTGATCCGCGAATACCTGGAACGCGAGCTGCTGGCCCGGCTTGTTGAATTTCTCGGCGGCCGGGACGCGACCGCTCGCGCCACCGCCGTGGTGACGATCCTGGGCGGTCTCATCTACACCCGCTACCTCAACCCCCTCCCCACCCCCGCCGCCCTCGCCCCGTCCGAGATCCGCCGCATCCTCGTCCCGGCACTGCGCGCGGCACTGGCCCGAGGCCGCGCACCGCGGCAACCATCACCAGGCCCGCTCGGTAAGCGCTGATCACCAGCTGAACACGGTCGCGGGCGTCGAGTCTGGTCAGCAGCATCAGCTTGCCGCCGCCGCTCTCGCCGCCGCCACCCGTCTTGCCGGTGCCAGAGACGCTCCCGCCGCACACACCGCCCGACATGCGGGTGTCGACCAGCCGCCCACCGGGCCTGCCGCCGGAGGCACTCGAAGCTCTCTCCACGGCTGCCTGCACCCGCGACTCAGACTCGAAGAGGCCGCTGGCGCGCGTCGACGCCGGCCGACTCGGCGAGGCGGTGTCGCCCGGGCTGGGAACGGGGAACGCCCTGGTGGTGACGCTGCCGGTGCAGCTCGGGGTGGTGGCGGCGTCGGGGCTGCTGAATCTGCGGCTGCCCCGGTTGGTCGGCTGAGACGCGGGTGCTCGGCCGAGAGCGGGGCGGGCCGCGCCCGGTACGGCAGCAGGGCCCGGACCACGTGTCGCGGTCCGGGCCCTGCCCCGTGCGGTGCCACCCTGCGGTGGCGGTGCGTCAGCTCTGAGCGGTGTCGTCGCCCGTCTGCCCGGCGCCCTCGGCAGCGCCTGCCTTCTCGCGCATCTTGCGCACCAGCTCCGCCTTCTGGTCGGCGGCACTCTGGCGGTCGAGGTTGCGGTGCGGACCGTTGTTCTGCCGTTCGGCGCGGGACAGCTTCTTGCGCTGGCCGCCGCCCATGCCCACGGGGTTGTTGATGTTCTTGCTCACGGGTTCTCCCGGAATGTTGTGAAGTGATCTACGGATTCATCGGTGGGGGACGGGCGCGGCTACGTCGAAGGACGTCAGCAGGGGCCCGTCACGCTCTCACTCGTAAATCGGCGTCTGGAAGAACATGACCAAGACGTTACCCGGTCCCGTCGGCTCCGCACACCAAATTTCTTCGCCGTCCCGGCGCCGGCCGGGGACTCGGTGAGCGCCCGGGGGCAGCCGTTTCCCGCCAGAGCCGGCGGGGGCTCTGTATCGACATTCCTGTCATGCCCTCGCCGCGCTGAAGCGGAGCGAGGAACGCGGCCCGGCTCGCGTCCCGGGCTCACGAACACGGCTGCTTGTCGTGTGCTTCCCCAGGCCCTTCGGCGACTTGAATCATCGCAAGGCGCCCGCACGTCCATCCTGCCGAGGCCGAGCCGGACGTGCAGCGTGCCGGCCTGAACGGCGGCGGCCCGGCCTGCAAGTGAGCCGCCTCCCAGCCGACCCGGTCACCTTCTACGACCGCCTCGGCGACGGACGTCACCTGGGCGGACGTAGGCAACGGCTCCCTCACATCACCGTGAGACCGGGCACGCCGGATCCACGGTGACCGCACCGCAGTTGATCAGGGCCGGCAGGACGGCCGGACGTTGAGCAGCTCGGTCCGCAGCACGGGCGTGCCGTCGACAGGCGCCGGGTCCTGCGCAGTCGGCTCGATACCACCAGCAGCGATCTTGTCGAGGGTCTTCAGGCCGGCGGCACCGACGGTGCCGAACACCGTGTAGTTGGGTCGCAGCGCGGAGTCGCCGTAGACGACGAAGAACTGCGAACCGTTCGTGTTCGGCCCGGCGTTGGCCATCGCCAGCACACCGCGCCCGTAAAGGCGACGGACGCCGGTCGGATCGCTCGGTGCCGGCGGCAGGTCCACCGGCAGCTCGGCCTTGTACGCGTACCCCGGCCCACCCTCGCCGGTGCCGGTCGGGTCGCCACACTGCAGGACCTTCAGCGTCGGATACGCCGTCAGCCGATGGCACACCGTACGGTCGTAGAACCGGTGCCGCGCCAGGTGCACGAAGCTCTGGACCGTGCATGGCGCCTTCGCCCGGTCCAGACGCAGCGGGAGCGGGCCCTGGCTGGTCGGGACCGCCATATCGACCGTGCCGTGACCGGGGGTGTGCCGCGGGTCGGGCGGCAGGGGAACCGGCCGCGCCGCCGGCTCGTCCGGGGTCTGGGTGTACTGGCAAGGACCGTGCGTGGTGCGCGGCGGGGCATCGGAAGCGGAGGCGGGGATGCTACCCGCGGACACGACCAACGCTGCTGCCGCCGATGCGGTCATGAGAGCTCGCATCATCCTGTACACCCTCCAAAAGATCGCCGGATTTCGGAGCGGTCGCAGCTTAGAGCGCGGCCGGGCGGGCGAGAACCCGCCCGCAAGCCACATCCGCCTCCCAGCTTTCGGCCCGCGGCCGCAGGCCACTTCGCTCCCGGAACCCGGTCGAGCCTTCCGTGTCCGACGAGCTGCGCGATCTTGAGTGCTTCGGCCTCACGCCCTGAGCGTGCCGATGGCGGCCCATCGACTCCCGGCGACTCACGGCCCGACCCGAGCCCCGAGTCGGGTGCGCGGGTGCGCGGGTGCGCGGGTGCGCGGGGCATGTCAGGCCAGGGCTTGGCCTCTACCGGCCACGACCTCGGGGCAGAGCAGGTCGGCGAGCATCTCGGCCGGCAACAGGCGTCGTTCCAGGACGAGTTCGGCGACGCCGCGGCCGGTGACGAGGGCCTCCTTGGCGATCTCGGTGGCCGCCGTGTACCCGATGTGCGGGTTGAGGGCGGTCACCAGGCCGATGGAGTTCTCCACGCTCGCGCGCAGCACCTCGGTGTTGGCGGTGATGCCGTCCACACAACGCTCGGCGAGAGTCAGGCAGGCGGCGCGCAGATGGGTGATGGACTCCGACAGGGAGTGCAGGATGATCGGCTCGAAAGCGTTCAGCTGGAGCTGTCCCGCCTCCGCGGCCATGGTGATCGTGACGTCGTTGCCGATCACCTCGAAGGCGACCTGGTTGACCACCTCCGGGATCACCGGATTGACCTTGCCGGGCATGATCGACGAACCCGCCTGCACCGGCGGCAGGTTGATCTCCCCCAGGCCCGCGCGCGGCCCCGACGACAGCAACCGCAGGTCGTTGCAGCTCTTCGACAGCTTGACCGCGATCCGCTTCAGGACGCCGGACATCTGCACGAACGCGCCGCAGTCCTGGGTGGCCTCGACCAGGTTCGCCGCGGTCACCAGCGGCAACCCCGTGATCCGCGCGAGGTGGCCGCGGGCCGACTCCGCGTACCCGGCGGGCGCGTTGAGACCGGTGCCGATCGCCGTCGCCCCCAGGTTGATCTCATGGACCAGCTCGACGGCCTCGGCGAGACGGCTGCGGTCCTCGTCGACCATGACGGCATACGCGGAGAACTCCTGCCCGAGCGTCATCGGCACCGCGTCCTGCAACTGGGTACGGCCCATCTTCAGCACCTCGCGGAACTCGACGGCCTTGCGGCCGAAGGCGTCCTGGAGGACGGCCATCGCGTCGAGCAGTCCGCGCACCGCGAACACCGTCGCCACCTTGACGGCCGTCGGATACACGTCGTTGGTGGACTGGCCGAGGTTGACGTCCTCGTTGGGGTGCAGGTACCGGTACTCCCCCTTCGCGTGGCCCAACAGCTCCAGCGCCCGGTTGGCGATCACCTCGTTGGCGTTCATGTTGGTCGAGGTCCCCGCGCCGCCCTGGACGACGTCCACGACGAACTGGTCGTGCAGCTTCCCCGCGCGGATCTCACGGCACGCGGCGACGATCGCGGCCGCCTTCTCCGACTCCAGCAGACCCAGCTCCTCGTTGGCGACGGCGGCGGCCTCCTTGACCGCGGCGAGGGCCTCGACGAGATGCGAGTAGGTGGAGATCGGCGTCCCGGTGATGGGGAAGTTCTCCGTGGCGCGCAGGGTGTGCACGCCCCAGTACGCCTCGGCGGGAACGTCCCGGTCTCCGAGCAGGTCGTGTTCGCTGCGAGTGACGGCGGTCATGGCTGTGCGGACCTTCTCTGGGGGCGGTTTCAGGCATGGCGAACGGGGCGCACCGCAGTCATCGGGGCGTCAACCGCCACACGAACGTCTCAGGGGGACGCGGTGTCCCGTAACGGCGGGGGGCTTCCCGAGACCACTTCGCGGAAAGCCCCCGCAGTGTCACCTAGGTCGGCAGCGGCTCAGCGCAGGCGGTCCTTGGCCTTGTAGTAGGCGCCGCCGAACGGCAGGAACCAGGGGGTGCCGTTGTAGAAGGGGACGGGGACCTTGGGGAAGCCGAGGCCGCGCAGGGGGTTGGCCTCCGGCCTGCCGTCCATCATCTCGGCGACGGCGCGGCCCATGTAGGTGGCCATCTGGACGCCGTGGCCGCAGTAGCCCATGGAGTAGTAGAGGCCGTTGACCTCGCCCGCGTGCGGGAGGCGGTCCCAGGAGAAGCCGACCATGCCGCCCCACACGTAGTCGACGCGGACTCCCTCCAGTTGCGGGAATATCTCCGTCATCTCCTGCTTCAGGATGTCGCCGCTCCTGACGTCGGAGGCGGGGTTGGAGGGGGCGAAGCGGGCCCGGCCGCCGAAGGCGAGACGGTTGTCGGGGGTGAGGCGGAGGTAGTGGCCGACGTTCTTGGAGTCGACCACCAGGCGGGCGTTGGGAATCAGTTCCTTGGCGCGCGCCTCACCGAGCGGCTCGGTGACGATGATGAAGCTGCCGACGTTGATCAGCCGCTTGCGGAACCAGGGCAGGGCCTTGTCGGTGTAGGCGTCGGTGGCGGCCATGACCTGCTTGGCGCGGATGGTGCCGTGCAGGGTCTCGACGAGGAAGCCGCCGCCGGGAAGGCGGGTGAGGCCCGTGGCCGCGTTGCGTTCGTGGATCTGCGCGCCGGCGCGTTCGGCGGCCTCGGCCAGGCCGTGGACGTACTTGCCGACGTGCAGGGCGGCGCTGAGCGGGTCGAGCAGGGCGCCGTGGTAGTAGTCCGAGCCCAGCTCGGCCTTCAGCTCGCTGCGGGTCAGGAGCTGGGTCTCGTGGTCGAAGTTGTCGGCCAGGTCGCGCTGGGTGACCTTCATCGACTCGAAGTGCTGGGGCTTGAAGGCGACTCCGAGGCGTCCGGCGCGGTTGAAGTCGCAGTCGATCTTCTCGGTGCGGGTGAGTTCCTCAACGACGTCGACCGCCTCGCGGAACGCGTCGTAGAGCTCGCGGGCGCGCTCCTGGCCGAAGCGCTTGCGGGCCTCGCCGACACCGATGGTGATGCCCTGGGTGCACATGCTGCCGTTGCGCCCGGAAGCGCCCGAGCCGACCTTGTCCTTCTCGACGAGGACGACCCGGGCGCCCTTGCGGGCGGCGTGGTAGGCGGTGGACAGGCCGGTGAGGCCGCCGCCGATGACCACCACGTCCGCCTCGTCGGGCAGGTCCTTTCCGGACCGGTCGGGCAGGGCGGGGGCGGTGTCGAGCCAGTAGGGGATCTGCTTCATTGCGTGCGTCCTCTGTGTTCTCTGTCCTGTGTCGCCGTGTTGCCGTGCTGTCAGCAGCCGAGCAGCTTCGGCAGGCCCGACAGGTCGGTCAGCTCGTCGTAGGGCTGGTAGTCGGCGCTGCCGGGGCGGCCGTAGCGGTTGATCCACACGCGGCGCTTCAGGCCGAGGTCACGGGTGGGGATGTGGTCGTACTCCCAGCCCTGCGCGGTGTGGATGACCTGGGACGGCTCGACGCCCATGGTCTTGAAGGCGTGCTCGAAGGTCTGCCGGTCCGGCTTGTACGCGCCGGCCTGCTCGGCCGTGATGACGTAGTCGAAGTCGACGCCGATGTTCTCGACGTTCCGCGCGATCAGGTTGTCGTCGCTGTTGGTGATGATGGCGATCTCGTACTTGGTCTTCAGCGCGCGCAGAGCGTCCGGGACCTCCGGGAAGGGGCCGAAGGTGGGGACGGCCTCGACGAGAGCGTCGCCGTCGGACGTGCGGTACTCCAGGCCGTGCAGGCGCATGGCCATCCGCAGGCTGGAGTGCAGGATCTCGTGGTAGGGGCGGTATGCCTCCAGTACGGCCTGGAAGCGCATGACGCGGAAGTCGTCGAGGAACTCGTCGACGTCCAGATTGTCCAGGTCCAGCCGATCGGAGAGGACCTTGAGGGTGGTGGGGCCGAGCTGGAAGTCGACCAGGGTGCCGTAGGCGTCGAAGGTGACGATCTCTCGCATGGTGTTCAACCTCGGTTTCCGGTGTTTACAGGGGGAGGGGGGTCAGACGATCCGCTCGCCGGGGGTGACGATCGCGTCGAGTGCGGCCAGGTCGGCCGCGTCGGGGAGCCAGTCGGCCGCCGCCGCGTTGGCGGTGACCTGCTCGGGGGTCATCGCGCCGCAGATGACCGAGCCGACGGCGGGCAGGGCGGCAAGTCCGCCCACCGCGACCTGGAGGAGGGACAGGCCGCGCACGGTGGCATACGCCGTGAGCGCCTCGACCCGGTCGAGGGCCGCGTCGGTCAGCCAGCCCTGCCGCCAGGACAGGCGGCTGCCGGGCGGGGGCTGTTCGCCGCGCCGGTACTTGCCGCTGAGCAGGCCGTTGGCCAGCGGGTAGTACGGCAACAGGCCGATGCCGTGGCGCAGACAGGCCGGGATCAGGTCCGCCTCGACACTGCGGTCGAGCAGGTGGTAGCGGGCCTGGGTGCTGACGAACGCCTCGGACAGGTCCTCGGCCGGCAGGTTGGAGCAACCGATGTGGCCGATCTTGCCCTCGTCGACCAGTTCCCGCAGGGCGGTCACCGTCTCGTCGAGCGGGGTGACGCCGTCCGGCTCGTGGTACTGGAACACGTCGATCCGGTCGGTGCCCAGGCGACGCAGCGAGGCTTCGACGGCGTGGCGGATGTAGCCGCGTGCTCCTCGCGGCCCGTAAAGGTCGGCATCCCGGCCCATCTCCATGCCGAACTTGGTGGCGAGGACGACCTCGTCGCGGTGCCCCTTGAGGGCAGCCCCGAGGAGGCGTTCACCGTCCCCGCGCGAGCCGCCCTGGTCGCCGAACCCGCCGTACATGTCGGCCGTGTCGAACAGGGTGACGCCCGCGTCGAGGGCAGCGTGCACGACGGCCTTCGTGCCGTCCTCGTCGAGACGGGAGCCGAAGTTGTTGCCGCCGACACCCACCACCGAGACGGCCGGCCCGCGTTCACCGAGCGTGCGGTACCTCATGTCCGGCTCCCGAATCCGATGCAGACGTTCTTGGTCAGCGTGTAGCTGGCCAGGGCTTCGAGGCCCTTCTCCCGGCCCCAGCCGCTGTGCTTGTAGCCGCCGAAGGGCAGCTCGACGCCGGTGCCGACGCCGGTGGCGTTGACGTAGACCTGGCCGGCCCGGATCCCTTCGGCGAGGCGCATCGCCTTGTCGATGTCGCGGGTCCAGACGTAGGAGGCGAGACCGTACGGACTGTCGTTGGCGATCTCCAGAGCCTGGTCCGCGTGGTCGAAGTCGATGACGGTGATGACGGGGCCGAAGATCTCCTCGCGGGCGGCACGGGCGTCGTTCGTCAAACCGGTCAGGACGGTCGGCTCCACGTAGTACCCGTCCGCCAGCTCCGGGTCGGAGGGTGCGCCACCGCCCACGCGGACCGTCGCGCCTTCCTGCCGTGCCAGATCCAGGTAGCCCAGGACCCGGTCGCGTTGCCGGGCGGCGACCAGCGGGCCGACGTCCGGGTCCGTCAGGCCGGGGCCAACGCGCAGGCCGGCGATCTTCTCGACCAGCCGGTCCAGGAACTCCTCGGCGCCGCGCTGGAGGAGCAGCCTCGTCCCGGCCGAGCACATCTGTCCGGCGTTGCTGAACGACGCCCCGAGGATCGCGGTCAGCGCCAGGTCGAAGTCGGCGTCGGCGAAGACGACGATCGGCGACTTGCCGCCCAGCTCGGTGACCGAGGGCACCACGTTGGCGGCGGCGGCCTGGGCGACCTTGATGCCGGTGGGCACCGAGCCGGTGAAGGTGACCTGGTCGATGTCCGGGTGCCCGGCGAGGGCCGCCCCGGTCTCGCCGTCGCCGGGGACGACGTTCAGAACGCCCGGCGGAAGGCCGCACTCCAGCGCGATCCGGCCGATCTCCAACGGGGTGATCGGTGCCTCGGGAGAGGGCTTGAGCACCACCGTGCAGCCCGCGGCCAGTGCGGGGGCGGAACCGCGCGCGGTGTTCTGCAGCGGGTAGTTGAAGGGGATGATCTGCCCGGAGACGCCGATCGGCTCGCGGACGGTGTAGTCGATCAGACCGGGGCCGAGGGGAATCGTCGTGCCGCCGAGCTTGTCGGCGACGCCCGCGTAGAACTCGAAGTATCGGGCGGCGGCCTCGACATCGGCCTTCGCCTGGCTGAGCGGCTTGCCGACGTCCTGGCTCTCCAGGCGGGCCAGGCGTTCGCCCTGGTAGCGGATGGCCTCGGCGATCCGGTACAGGATCCTGCCCCGGTCGGCAGCGCGCATCCGGGCCCACTCGGGGGAGACGAAGGCCGCGCGTGCCGCCGCCACCGCCTGGTCCACGTCCGCCGCTCCGGCCAGCGCCACCTGGGCGAAGGCCGTGCCGTCCGACGGGTCGAGGACGGTGAAGGTACGGCCGTCGGCGGCGGGAACCCGTTCGCCGTCGACGAGGAGCAACCGCGTGTCGCCGCTCATGGCTGGATCTCTCCCTGCACCTCGCCGAAGATGACGACCTCGTCGCCGGGGCGGACGGTACGGATCCGGCGGACCCAGAGCACGATGCCGTCCTGCGGGGCGCGGACCTCCTCCAGCGTGTTGCCGTAGTGGTCCACGATGTGGGCGATCAGGTCGCCTTCCTTGCACGTCTCCCCCGGCTCGGCGTGTCCCAGGAAGAAGCCGCCGGCGGCGGAACGGGCGAAGGTGCCGGAGGTCGTCGTGTACTTCTCCCGCAGCTCCGCCTCGCCGTCGATCATCTTCAGCTGCCGCATGATGTTGCGGATCGAACCGATGTGCAGCTCGACGTTGGCCTCGCGGTAGGTGCCACCGCCGGCCTCGATCGTGATCGCGGGCTTGCCCGCCGCAAGAGTGGGGTGACGGACCGTGCCACCCCACTTGCCGCCCTTCCAGACCAGCTCGTGCCCGGCCGCGAGGGCGAGGTCGGTGGCCAGTTCCTCGTAGCCGCCCTGAAGGATGACGAGCGGGGCGATCTCCCCGAACGTGCCGCCGGTGTGCAGGTCCACCAAGGCGTCGATGGCCGGGACGACCTGCTCGACGAAGGTGGCCGCCAGGCGCAGGGAGTACGAGCCGTCCGCGTCACCCGGGAAGATCCGGTTGAGGTTCAGGTAGTCCAGGCCGCTCGTGCGGGCCGCCGCCTCGAAGGCCGGGGTGTTCATGCAGGGGATGCCGACGAGCGTGCCGCGCAGGGTGGCCGGGTCGACTTCGGCGAGGACGCGCCGGATGGCCTCCTGGCCGTCGTACTCGTCGCCGTGCACACCCGCGTCCACGCACAGCACCGGGCCGTCCTGGGCGCCGTTGACGACGATCAGCGGAATGCCGAGCTCCACGCCGTAGCTGCTGATGCCGACCGGGATGAGGCCCTGGGCGCGCTCGCCGGGAGCGACGGTCAGCGGACCGATGGAGTACATGAGGGTGGTTCCTTTCGCATGCGGGGCGGGTGCGGGTTTCACAGGCGGGCTGACGCCTCGGCGAGGGTCTCCGCGAGGATGTCCGCGATTCGGTCGAGGAGGTGCCGGTCGCTGATCAGCGGGGGCGCGATCTGCACCAGCGGGGCGGAGCGGTTGTAGACGCGGGCCAGGAGTCCGGCCTCGCGCAGCCGACGCGGGATGAGGTCGACGATCAGATCGGCGCGGGCCTTGTCGCTGAAGCCGCCGCCGTCGAGGTCGCCGACGAGTTCGCAGGCGTAGAAGAACCCGGCGCCCCGGACGTCACCGACGATTCTCAGCTCACCGAGGGAGGCCATGCGCGTCGCGAGGTGGTCCTGGAGACCACGGACGTTGTCCAGGATCCGGTCCCGCTCCATGATCTCCAGGCTGCGCAGGGCGATGGCCGCGCTCAGCGGGTGCCCGGCGAAGGTGTAGCCGTGGTTGAGGACCGCGCCCGGCTGATTGATGACCTCGACGACGCCGTTGCTCACCAGAGTTGCTCCCATGGGCGCGTATCCGGCGGTGATGCCCTTGGCGACGGTGACGATGTCGGGGCGGGCGCCGTAGCGGTCGCCGCCGAACCACTCCCCCAGCCGCCCGAAGGCGGTGATCACCTCGTCGGCGACGAGGAGGAAGCCGTACCGGTCGGCGAGTGCCCGGAGGCCCTGCCAGTAGCCCTGGGGCGGGGTGATGCAGCCGCCGCGGTTCTGCACCGGCTCGGCGATCAGCATCGCGATGCTCTCCGGGCCCTCCGCCAGGATCGCGGACTCCAGTTCGGCGAGCAGACGGGAGGTGTACACGTCGTCGTCGACGTACTCGGGGGCGAGGCCGAAACGGTTGGTGTTGGACACGAACCGTGTCTCGATCGCGCCCGGCCCGTAAGGTTCGCGCAGCCCGGGGTCGTCGGTCAGGGAGAGAGCCCCGATGGTCAGCCCGTGGTAGGCGCCACGACGGGAGATCGCCTTCACCCGGCCCGGTTCCCCGCGCAGGGCGTGGTAGCGGCGGGCGATCTTCCAGGCGGTCTCCACCGCTTCCGCCCCGCCGCCGGAGAAGAACGTGTGCTCGACGTCGACGGGCGCGATCCGCGAGAGCCGCTCGGCGAGTTCGATGGCGGTGGGGTGCGCGGAGGAGGACCACAGCGGGCTGAAGCACAGCTCGCGCAGCTGCTTGGCCGCCGCCTCCGCGAACTCGGGGGCGTAGGAGTAGCCGAGCTGGCAGCAGTACAGGCCGGACAGGCCGTCGATGTAGCGCCTGCCGTCTGCGTCGTCGACGTACGGACCCTCGCCGCGCTGGACGACGAAGAGGTTCTCGCCGTCCTGGCCGAGGGAGCCGTTGGGGGTCATGTTGAGCAGCAGATGTCTGGCCGCGGTGGCGGACAGTTCGCCCGCGGGTGTGCTGGTGCTGGTGCTGGTGCTGGTGGTCATGATGCGGTCTCACTTCCGGCGGGGAGGCCCAGTCCGGGTTCTGTGGGCAGCAGGCCGTCCTGCTTGCCGGAGCCGCTGAGCTTGCGGACCACGCCGACCAGGGCGAGGGCCACGACGGCGACGGCGATGAGGATCGCGCTGACGGCGGTCACCGACGGGTCGACGTTGTACTGAAGGACGTTGAACACCTGCACGGGCAGGGTCACGGTGTCCACGGAGGACAGGAACTGCGAGACGAAGAACTCGTCGAAGCTGGTGATGAAGGAGAAGATGCCGGCGGCGACCAGGCCGGGCATGGCCAGCGGGAGGGTGATCCGCCGCCAGACGGTCAGCCGGCTCGCGCCCATGCTGGCGGCCGCGTCCTCCAGCCGTTCGTCGATGCCCTTCAGGGTGGCCATGAGGATCATCACGGCGATCGGTGAGGCCAGCACGGTGTGGCCGAGAGCGATGGCGATCGGGCTGCCGAGCATCATGGCCGGCTCGAAGAGCAGGAACAGACCGAGGGCGATGACGACCTGGGGGATCACCAGCGGGGCGAGGACCAGGCCGTAGACCGCCGACCGCAGCGGCAGTTCGCTGCGGACGAGGGCGGTGGCCGCGGTCATCCCCAGGACCAGCGAGAAGACCGTGGTCATGGCCGCCACCAGAGCGCTGAGCGACAGCGCGGCGGGCCACTTGCTGCCGTCGGCGAACAGTTGCCTGTACCAGCCGAGGGTCCACGCCTCCGGTGGGAAGGAACCGAAGGCGTCCTTGCCGAAGGAGGTGACGACGATGACGATGATCGGCAGGGCCAGGAACAGCAGGATCAGCGTGGACAGGACGGCCAGGGTGATGCGTCCGGCCAGCGTGGAACGGAGCTCGATCATGACGCCGTACCCCGATTCCGAAGGGCTTCGGCCGCCGACTTCAGCAGCCTGAGCAGCAGCAGTCCGGCGAAGGTGAGGAGGAGCAGGATGATGCCGAGCGCCGAGGCGCCGTTCCACTGGTTCTGCTTCATGACCTGCTCGTCGATGAGCGAGGCGACCATGGTCTGCTTCTCGCCGCCCATGAGGGCGGGGGTGAGGTAGTAGCCGAGGCAGAGGATGAAGGACAGCACGCCCGCGTTGACCAGGCCGGGGGCGACCAGGGGGACGTAGACCCGGCGGAAGATGGTGATCCGTCCGGCGCCCATGCTGGCCGCCGCGGCAAGCAGCCGCCGGTCGATGCCGCGCATGACGGCGTACAGCAGCAGGACGGTGTACGGCAGCATCACGGCGGTGGTGCCGATGACGACGCCGATCTCGTTGTAGAGCAACTGGACGGGCGCGCCGGGGACGTGCATGTCCGTCAGGGCGTTGTTCACCACGCCGTTGTCACCGAGCAGGATGATCCAGCCGTAGGTGCGCACCAGCGCGCTGATGAAGTGCGGGACGACCACCACGAGCATCGCCAGGCCGGCCCACAGCGGCTTGAGCCGCGAGATGGCCGAGGCCAGGACGAACCCGACGACCAGCGCGAGCAGGGAGGTCTCGGCGGAGATCCGCAGGGTGGTGAGAAGAATCTCCAGGTTCGCGCCCTGGAAGGCGTCGGTGTACCAGTGGAGGGTGAAGCCGCCCTCCTCGCCCTTCAGGCTCAGCATCAGGGTGCTGAAGATCGGATAGACGAAGAGGATCAGCAGGTAGACGACGACGGGGGTGGCGTTGAGCAGTCCGAAGCGGGTGCGCCGTTCGGACAGCGCGCGGCCCAGGCCGCGCTTGCCCGGGGCGGGTGTGGGTGCGGCGGGCGCCGGGGTGGGCGCCAGTGCGGTCGCGGCCATCGTCATCCCCCGTGTTCCGTGTCCGGGAAGACGCTGACGTTCGCGGGATCCGCGGTGAGGCCGATGCGCTCGCCGAGGTCCGGGGCTCGGCCGGCGGGCAGTTCCAGCCGTACGAGTTCGGTGGCCGCCCCGCCGAGAAGGCGGACGGTGACGCGGACGAGCGTGCCGACGTAGGTGACGGTCTCGACCGTCCCGGTACAGAATCCGTCGTCGGGCGGACACAGGGCGAGCCGGCCGGGCTGGACCGCGGCGCGGACCCGGGCTCCTTCGGTCCCCGCCTGCGGGCGGGCCTTCAGAACGCCGCCGGTGTCGAGACGCACCAGGGTGTGGCCGGACGTCTGCTGCTCCACGTGGCCCGGCAGGAAGTTGGCGGCGCCGAGGAAGTCGGCGACGAACGGGGTGCGCGGGCGCTCGAAGAGCTCCTGCGGGGTGTCGAACTGGTCGATCCGCCCGTCCCGCATCACCGCGATCCGGTCGGAGAGGACGAGGGCCTCTTCCTGGTCGTGCGTCACGTAGATGACGGTCAGGCCGAGTTCCTGCTGGATACGCTTGATCTCGGTCTGGAGCTGGTCGCGCAGCTTCTTGTCGAGGGCGCCGAGCGGCTCGTCCATGAGGATGACGGGCGGGCGGTAGACCAGGGCCCGGCAGAGGGCGACGCGCTGCTGCTGGCCGCCGGACAGCTCGCGGGGGCGGCGGCGGGCCATGGCGGACAGTCCCGCCATCTCCAGCGTCTCGCCGACCCGGCGGCGCTGTTCCGCCTTGGACACACCCCGCAGTTGCAGGGGGAAGGCGACGTTCTCCCACACGGTCATGTGGGGGAAGAGCAGGTACTGCTGGAAGACGAAGCCCAGGCCGCGCTTCTGCGGGGCGAGGCGGGTCACGTCACGGCCGCCGACGACGATGTTGCCGGAGTCGGGCTCGCAGAACCCGGCGATCATCATCAGGGTGGTGGTCTTGCCGGAGCCGGAGGAACCGAGGAAGGTGACGAACTCGCCGGCCGCGATCTCCATGGAGACCTCGTCGACGGCCGTCACTCCCCCGTACGTTTTCCGAAGCCGTGTCACGGACAGGGGCTTGCCGGAACCGGTCAGGCCGGCCGCGGAGGCCAGGGACAGCTCGGGCATCACGTCGATCTCAGGCATGCGTCCACTCCTGCCAGCGCTTGGACACGGCGTCCTGGTTCTTGATCCACCACTCGACGTCCAGGTCGAAGCCCGACTCCAGGTGCTCGGGGGAGCTGGCCAGGTTCGCGGCCGTGCCGGCGGAGAGCTTCTTGTAGGCGGCCGGCACCGACGGGGCCATCGGGTAGATCTCGGCGTAGGCCGCCTGTACCTCGGGCCGCAGCGCGAAGTCGATGAGCTGGTAGGCGGCGTCGAGGTTCGCCGCGCCCTTGGGAATGCCGAGGGCGTTGCTCTGCCGGCGGGCACCGTTCCACTGGTAGGCGAGCGGGGCGCCGCCCTTGATCAGGGCGTCCAGGCGGCCATGCCACACGCTGGAGGCGTCGACCTCCTTGCGGCCCAGGAGCACGCCGGGCAGAGCACCGGTGTCCCAGAACTTGCGGACGTGGGGCTTGATCTCGCTGAGAACCTTGAAGGCGCGGTCCACATCGAGCGGGTAGAGCCTGTCCAGCGCCACGCCGTCGGCGAGGAGGGCGAACTCCAGCTCGGGCAGGTCGGCGTCCAGGGCCTGCAGGGCGCGGTTGCCGGAGAACGTCTTGGCGTCCCAGAAGTCGGCCCACGAGGCCGGCTTCCTTCCGTCGAACGCGTCGGTGCGGTACGCCATCACGCTGGCCCAGTAGTTCTTGCCGACCGCGTTGGAGGTCACCAGTGCCTTGGCGATGCCCGCGTTCTTGAAGTTCTTCAGCCGGTCGTGGTCGAGGTCCTCGGTGGCGTCCTGCTGCTTGAAGAGCACGAAGTCGGCCATGGAGTCGTCGATGACGTCGAACTGGGGGCGGCCCTGTTTGATCTGGGCGAGCATCTGGGCGTACTCGATGTTCACCACCTTGACCTGGATGCCGGTCTCCTTGGTGAACGGCTCGTAGATCGCCTGCTGGTTGGCGTCGCCGTAGGAGCCCCCGCTGTTGCGAACCACGAGGGTCTTGGAGCTCTTGCCGCCGCTGCCGACGGACCGGCTGGTGCCGGTGCCGCAGGCGCTGAGCGATGTGGCGGCGGCGACGCCTGCGGCCACGCCGCCGACTCCGCGCAGAAACCCTCTGCGGTCTATCCGGACATCTCTCACCGGGTGCCTCCTGGTGGTGCGGTACGTGAGGAAGGGGAGCGTGGGGGTGCGTGCTGGTGGGGTCTCGTTCTGGTGGTGCGGGGAGGGGACTTGCTGAGGGTGGTGGGGTCAGTGGCCGCCGGAGTCCTGGGGAGCCGGGGCGGCGATGGCGGCGAGTTCGGCGCCGGGGGCGACGGTCAGTCCGCGCATGCCGTAGAAGATCCGGCCGGTGGCCGGGGAGAGGACCTTGTGCTCCTGGCCGTCGGCCGGGTCGATGACACGGCCGAGGATCTGGCCCTCCGTCACGTAGTCGCCTGCGGCGAACTCGGGATACCACAGGCCGGTCGCCTCGGCGGTGACGCCGGCGGCCCAGACCCATGCCCGGACGGCCGTGTCGCCCTGGGGCTTGGTGTCCAGGACGCCGAGCCGACCCAGGACCCCATGCAGACCTTCGACGAGACGACGAGCGGTGTCCGCGTCGCGTTCGCCGAGCTGGCCGGTCTCCACGAGGATCGCCGGGACGCCCTGGCGGGCGGCGGCCGCGTGACTGTTGCCGCCGTCCGCGTTCATTCCGAAGATGACGTCCTCGATGCCGAGCGCGCCGGCCATGTCCGCTGTCTGTGCGTCCCGTTCGGGGTCACCGGTGAGGCGGTAACCGACGAAATCTGTCAGGACTTCGTCGATGCCGCCGGAGTGCAGGTCGACGTAGGCGTCAGCGCCGTCCACGAGGTTGGTGAACAGCCAGGCCGCGAGACGTTCGGTGGGGCTGCCGTCGGGGTCGCCGGGGAAGACGCGATTGATGTTCACGCCGTCGAGCGGGGAGACGCCGAGGCGACCCTGGTAGACGGCCGGGGGGTTGGCGACCGGGCAGACGATCACCTGACCGTGCACCTCGCCGGGCTCCAGGAGAGCGGCCAGTCGGGTGGCCGCGTCGACCCCCGTGAACTCGCCGCCGTGCACGCCCGCGGTGATCAGCACGCGAAGGCCGGGGTGGGCGCCGTTGACCAGGGTCAGCGGGATGTCCACGGTGAGGGTGCCGAGGTCGGCCGGGACGGTGCCGCGGGTCTTGGTCCCGGGCTCGGCGTGCAGGACGCCGACGGACAGGGTGGCGGTCATGGTCGTCACGCCTCCGCTCGGTCGAGGGTGGAGATGAAGTCGATGGGCCGGGGCGAGCTGCCGTCCAGCGCGAGGTCGGCGGCGATGTCGCCGAAGGCGGGCGAGAGCTTGAAGCCGTGTCCGGAGAACCCGGCGAGCAGGACGACGTTCTCCGCGCCCGGCAGCGGCCCGACCAGGGGGCGGCTGCTCTCGGTGTAGCCCTCCATGTAGACGGAGAGCCGGGTCGGATCGGGGTTCAGGTCCGGCATGTGACGCTCGATCAGTTCCGTGAAGATCTCCAGTTCCTCCGGGGCCACCTCTCGGTCGAGCCGGTTCGGGTCACCGGCCGGGCGGTGCAGGGCGCGGGAGAGACCGAGCTTGACGGAGACGCCGTCCGGGGAGGGCAGGCCGTAGCAGTGGGTGGGCGCCGTGCGGATGAAGGCGGGGCGCTCCTCGCCGAACCAGACGTCGGTGGTGGGCACGTACCAGGCGCTGATGAGGCGGCGGATGTCCACCTCCCAGGGCAGTTCGGGGAGCAGGTCGTTGACCCAGGGGCCGACCGTGACGACTGCGGTGTCGAAGCGCTCGCTGCCGGCGTCGGTGCGGATCTCGACGCCGTTCGCGACGGGGACGATCTCGCGGACCGTGGTGTAGCGGTGGATACGGGCGCCGAGCTCCTCGGCGCGGCGGGCGGCGGTCTGGATCGTCAGCTCGGGGCGGATGAAGCCGGCGCGGCGGTCGAGCACGGCCGCGTCGCCGTCCTCGATCCGGAACTGCGGGAAGCGCTTGGCGAGCAGCTCGGCGTCGAGGACCTCGTGGTCGAGGCCGTGCTCGGCGATCGACTCGAGGACCGTGGCCATCTGGTGGTGATCGGTCGGCCCCATGAGCAGGCAGCCGGTCAGGCGGCGCAGCTCACGGCCGGTCTCCTGCTGAAGCTGCTCCCAGAGGGCGTCGGCGTGCTGGAGCAGCGGCACGTACCGGGAGTCCTCGAAGTGGGCGCTGCGGAAGATCCGGGTCTCGCCGCCGGCCGCGCTGCGGTCGTGGCCCGGGGCGAAGCGGTCGTAGCCGACCACCTCGGCTCCACGGGCGGCCAGGCGCCAGGCTGCCTGGCTGCCCATCGTTCCGACGCCGACGACGGCGACGCGCTTCCTGGCAGCTGACACAGGGCTTTCCTTTCGTATCGCCGCGGCGCATGCTGAGCCCCCGGCGTGAGGCTGATCGATTCGAGGCGGTTTGGACGGGGCCGGGCCCTTCGGCGGGACCACAGCTCGCAATCGTCCGTATCTCGTAGCTCCGGCTCACTTTCGCGGGGGATCCCCCGATGCCGTGCCACATTGTGGAATGCCGTGCTAGAATCTGGCACGAGAATGACAGCGGCGGAGAGGGGAGTCAAGAGGGTGTCCGCAAAGAATTCCGAGGATTAACGGGGGGAAACCGGATGGAAATGAAGAGCGTCACCAGATCGCTGCGCATCCTGGAGGCGGTCGCCCAGCATCAGCCGGTGACCGTTGGCGAGCTGACCAAGATCTTCGGCCTGCCGAAGTCGACCGTGCAGCGCACGCTGGTCACACTGGCGGAGGCCGGCTGGCTACGAGCCAGCCGGAAGGACACCACGCGCTGGGAGGTCGGCGCCCGGGTGCTGGCCGTACGCCCCGCCGCCCTCCAGGGATCCAGCCTGTTCGCCGCCGCTCGCGACCCCATGGTGCAGCTGCGGGACAAGGTCAACGAGACCATCCACCTGTCGGTGCCGGACGCACTCCAGTGCATGGTCGTGGTGGACCGCGTCGACTGCGACCACCCCGTACGAACCTTCCACGCCATCGGCGACACCTCACCCCTGCACGCCACCGCCACCGGGCGTGCGGTCCTCGCCAACCTGCCGAAGCAGGACATCGAGGAGCTCATCGCCCAGGGCCTGGAGCGCTACAGCGAGACGACACCCGCCGACCCCGAGGACCTGCGCGCCGAGCTGCGGCAGATCCGCACAGACGGCTACGCGGTCAACCGCAACCAATACCGGCCTGGAGTCTGCGCCATCGCCGCGCCGATCCTCGACGAGGACGGCACGCCGCTGGCCACCGTGGCCATCTCCATGCCCGATTCGCGGTACGACGCCGACGAGCTGCCCGAGTGGGGCCGCCTGGTCGCCGACACGGCCGCGGAGATCACGGGGCGCCGCTTGGGCGCCTGAGCTGTCACGGCGGCCCGCCTTCGGCCCCGCATCACCGAGGGTCGACTCCCCCCGCACGGGAGCCGACCCTCGGTTCGCTTCGCGGCAGGACCGACCTTGCGCCCGGCCGGGGGAGGGCGCCGGGTGCAGGGCGGCCACCTCACGCGGCGGCGCGGTACGGCACGTTCAGGGCGCGACCGGCGTCGGACGCCGCTCCGATGCTTCGCGGCGTCAGACGCCGCAGAGCATCGGAACGGCACACCGCTGACGCCGGGTCGGCCACCGGAGACGCAAGGTGCATGCCGCATTGTGGAACGGCATGCTAAAATACGGCATGATCATGCCTGTGGCTCCGGAAGCGAGTCAAGCGGACAGCGCGACGAATCCGCAGAACTGAGGGGCCCGAATGGAATTGAAGAGCCTGACCAGGTCGCTACGCATCCTGGAGGCCGTGGCGCAGCACCAGCCGGTGACCGTGGGGGAGCTGACGAAGATCTTCGGGCTGCCCAAGTCGACCGTGCAGCGCACCCTGGTGACGCTCGACGAGGCGGGCTGGCTGCGGGCGAATCGCAGGGACACCACGCGCTGGGAGGTCGGCGCCCGAGTGCTGGCCGTACGACCCGCCGCCCTACAGGGGTCCAGCCTGTTCGCCGCCGCCCGCGAGCCCATGTCCCGACTCCGCGACACCCTGAACGAGACCATCCACCTGACGGTGCCGGACGCCCTGCACGGCATCGTCGTGGTGGACCGCGTCGACTGCGACCACGCCGTACGAACCTTCCACGCCATCGGCGACATCTCCCCCCTGCACGCCACCGCCACCGGACACGCAGTCCTCGCCCATCTGCCGAAGTCCGAGATCGACGAGCTCACGGCGGGCGCGCTCGAGGGTTACGGCCAGGAGACCATCACCGACCCGGCGGAGCTGCGTGCCGAGCTCCGCCGCGTCAGAGACCGCGGATACGCCGTCAACCACAACCAGTACCGCCCGGGCGTCTGCGCCATCGCGGCACCCGTCCTGGATGAGGACGGCACGCCGCTGGCCAGCGTGGCCGTCTCCATGCCCGACTCACGCTTCGACCCCGGCCGACTCGCCGAGCTGGGGCAGCTGGTGACCGACACCGCGGCGGAAATCACCGCCCGCCACCTGGGCTGAGAGCAGCGGTCGGCCGAACGGCAGCGCATCGCTCTCTCCTCCCGGAGAGCGGAGCCGTGCCGGGCAGCGCCGGCCTCCTCACGGCGTACGGCGCCCTGAGCGCATGGGGCGAGCCTTCCGGTGACCGCCCCTCATCCCTCACGGGCGGGCGGCGAACCGTTCGGGCAAACGCCCGCCCCTCGGGCGGAGCAGAGGGCCGCACGTCGTGGCCTACTTGTCAGCCGCGTCCGCCGCCCGGGCCACGCAGCGGCCCACCGGACCAGCGTCCGATCCTTGCGCCACGCGACGCATGCGCAGCCTCACTGCGCACAGCGGGAGACCTGCGCCCGCCGCCAGGTGGAGGAAAAGCCGCCGCCCCGTGCCCGGTGGCGTGGAAACCTGGCACGGGGCAGCCGTCGCGGTGCGGGACGCGGGGTAGTCAGGGCATGACCACCGTCATCGCACGGGCACCGCGAGGTACTGGTACTCCAGGAACTCGTCGATCCCCACCCGGCCGCCCTCCCTGCCGAGCCCGGACTGCTTCACCCCTCCGAAGGGGGCAGCCGGGTTGGAGACGAGACCGGTGTTGAGGCCGACCATGCCCACTTCGAGGCGTTCACTGACGCGCAGGGCGCGGTCGAGGCCCTCGGTGAAGACGTAGCCGACCAGGCCCCAGGGGGTGTCGTTGGCGCGGCGCACGACCTCGTCCTCGTCGTCGAAGGTGAGGATCGCGGCGACGGGACCGAAGATCTCCGTGTCCATCAGGCGGCTGCCCGGGTCGACGTCGGTGAGCACGGTGGGCGGGTAGAAGCAGCCCGGACCCTCGGGCGTGCGGCCGCCGACGAGCACCCGGGCGCCGCGCTCCACCGCGTCGCCGACCAGCTCCGCCACCTTGGCCCGCCCGGCCGCGTCGATCAGCGGGCCGACATCGACCCCGTCCCGGGTGCCGGGCCCCACGACGAGGGTGCCCATGCGCTCGGCCAGGCGTCGTCCGAACTCCTCGACCACCGACCGGTGGACGAAGAAGCGGTTGGCGGCGGTGCACGCCTCGCCCATGTTGCGCATCTTGGCGAGCATCGCCCCGTCGACCGCCACGTCGAGGTCGGCGTCGTCGAAGACGATGAACGGCGCGTTGCCGCCGAGCTCCATCGAGGTCCGTACGACGGCGTCGGCGCACTGGGCGAGCAGCAGGCGCCCGACGTCGGTGGAGCCGGTGAACGAGAGCTTGCGAATCCGCCCGCCGCGCAGGAGCGGTTCGCACACCTCCCCCGCACGGGAGGTGGTGACGACGTTCAGCACGCCGTCCGGCAGCCCGGCCTCCTTGAGGATCGCGGCGAGGGCCAGGCTGGAGAGAGGGGTCTGGGGGGCGGGCTTGAGGATCATCGTGCAGCCGGCGGCGACGGCGGGGCCGATCTTGCGGGTGCCCATGGCCAGCGGGAAGTTCCACGGTGTGATCAGCAGACAGGGGCCGACCGGGCGGCGGGAGAGCAGCATGCGGTTGCGGCCGTCGGGCAGGACGCCGGCGCCGCCGTCGATGCGCACGGCCTCCTCCGAGAACCAGCGGAAGAACTCGGCCGCGTACGCCACCTCTCCCCTGGCCTCAGCGAGCGGCTTGCCCATCTCGGACGTCATCAGGTGGGCGAGTTCGTCGGTGCGCTCGAGGACGATCTCGTAGGCACGCCGCAATATCTCACTGCGCACGCGGGGCGC
Source organism: Streptomyces achromogenes (assembly GCF_030816715.1). Taxonomy (NCBI): domain Bacteria; kingdom Bacillati; phylum Actinomycetota; class Actinomycetes; order Kitasatosporales; family Streptomycetaceae; genus Streptomyces; species Streptomyces achromogenes. The sequence goes on from NZ_JAUSYH010000001.1 coordinate 938,356, forward strand.
CGTACGAGCCCACTCCTCCTGTGCCTGGACGGCCGCTTCCTCCGCGAGTCGGGCGTCCTTCGGCCCCGCGTCGGCGACATGACAGAGGATCTCGCCGGTCGCGGGGTCGTCGACGGGCATGGTGGCGCCGTCCGCGGCGTCCACCCAGGCGCCGCCGATGAACAACTGCGTAGGTGTGTCGGTCATGAGGTCTCTCCTGGTTGATCGGCGGCGCGGTCGAGCAGTTCCGCGAGATGCAGGGCGCGGATGCCCCGGTCTCCGGCGAGGTGGTCGATCTGGGTGGCGCAGCTGAAACCGTCGGCCACGACGACGCTCGGAGTGTTCGGGTCGATGCCGTCGAGGCGTGGCCTCAGGGCCAGGTCGGCGACGGCCATCGAGGTGTCGTAGTGCTGCTCCTCGAAGCCGAAGTTCCCGGCGAGTCCGCAGCAGCCCTCGGCCTCGTCGACCTTGCCCACACCCAGTCGGCGCAGCAGATCGGCCGGGCGGCGGCCCTTGAAGGTGGCGTACTCGTGGCAGTGGGTCTGCAGGACGACGTTGTCCGGCAACGCGGGCCGGCTCCAGTCCGGGGCGGCCAGGTCGGTCAGGGCACCCGTGAAGGTGTGGACGCGGTCCGCGACCCGCCGGGCGGCGTCAGTCCCGAGGAGCTCGGGCACGTCGCGCTTGAGGGCCGCGGCACAGCTGGGCTCGGCCACGATGATGGGCCGCTCGTCGCCGTTGTCCAGGTGGGCGACCGTACGGGCCATGATGCGGCGGGCCACGGAGAGCTGGCCGGTACTGACCCAGGTCAGACCGCAGCACAGACCGTCCTCCGCAGTGCAGGGGATTCCCGCCTCGGCGAGGACACGGCTCGCGGCTCCCGCCACCTCGGGACGGAAGGCACGGGTGAAGCTGTCGACGAAGAGCAGGGCTTTGGCTGGTTCGCCGGCCTTCGCATGCCGCAGGACCCTGCGCAGGGCGTGCCGGGAGGCGAAGGCAGGGATAGTGCGCTTCGTGGTGACGCCTCCGAGACGGGCGAGGAGTCGGCCGAGCGGTCCGCGGAGCAGCGCGTTGAGCGGGCGGGCGGCGTACCCGGCGAGGGCGGAGGTCAGGGGCAGCCAACCCAGCGAGTAGTGGGAGCGGGGCCGGAGTCTGCCCTTGTAGTGCTGGTGCAGGAACTCGGCCTTGTAGGTGGCCATGTCGACGCCCACCGGGCAGTCACTGGAGCACGCCTTGCAGGACAGGCACAGATCCAACGCGTCCTTGACCTCCGTCGAGCGCCAGCCGTCCTGCACGGTCTCCCCGCGCACCATCTCCTGGAGGATGCGGGCTCGACCCCGCGTGGAGTCGTTCTCCTCCCCCGTGGCCCGGTAGCTCGGACACATCACACCGCCCGCGTCGCTGCGACATCGACCGACGCCGACGCAACGGCGGGACGCGCCCGCGAAGCCGTCCTCGTCGTGCGGGAAGGTGAACTCCGTTGCCAAGGGTTGAATCTGGTGCAGCGCGAGATCGGCGTCGAGCGGGGCCGGAGCCACGATGACCCCCGGGTTCAACAGCCCCTCGGGATCGAAGACCTCCTTGAAGGCGGCGAACGCCCGGATCATCCGGTGGCTGTACATGACCTCCAGCAGCTCACCGCGCGCCCGCCCGTCGCCATGCTCGCCGGACAGCGTCCCGCCGTGCGCGACGACGAGGGCCGCAGCCTCGTGCAGGAAGCGGCGGGCGGCGGCGCGGCCCTCGTCCGAGGCAAGGTCGAAGTCGATGCGCACGTGGACGCACCCCGCGCCGAAGTGCCCGTACATCACGCCCGTCAGCCCGTGGTCGGCCAGCAGCTTGCGGAAGTCCCGCAGGTAGCCGGCGAGGTTCTCGGGCGCGACCGCAGAGTCCTCCCAGCCCGGCCACGACTCCCCGCCGTCGAGGAGTCGGGCGGCCAGGCCGGCCCCGTCCTCGCGGACCCGCCACAGGGAGCGCCGCTCGGCCGCGCTCTCCACGACCCGCCCGCCGGTCATCCGGCCCTGTGCTTTGAGCACGCCGAGGAGCTCGGCCGCGCGCGTGTTGACCGTGGCCTGGTCGTCGCCGTCGAGTTCGACGTACAGCCAGGCGCGCCCCTCGGGCAGCCCGGTGACGGAGTCGGGGCCGCGGCGGGCTCGCATGGTGGCGACGATCGCCTCGTCCATGCCCTCGACGGCGGTCGGATTCCACCGCAGGATCTCCGCCACGTCCTCGGCCGCGTCGACGACGTCGTCGTAACCGAGGGTGAGCAGTGCCGAAGCCTGTGCGGTCGCCACCAGGCGGACCGTCGCGGCGGTGACGACCGCACAGGAGCCCTCGGTGCCGACCAGGGCGCGGGCCACGTCGAAGCCGCGCTCGGGCAGCAGATGGTGCAGCTGATAGCCGGAGACCTGGCGGGGAATGCGGCCCAGCTCGGTCCGGATCGGCGCCAGGTTGTCGCCGATCAGGCGTCGTACGTCCGCTTCGAGGCGGGCGACGCGCTCCGACTCCGCGGGGTCCACCGGGTGCAGCCCCACGTGGTCGGCGACGGCCCGCACACCGTCGGCCGTCACGATCTCCAGCGCCTCGATGTGGCCGCTGGTCCGCCCGTGCCGCACGGACCGGTTGCCGCACGCGTCGTTGCCGATCATCCCGCCGATGGTGCAGCGGCTGTGCGAGGACGGGTCGGGGCCGAAGGAGAGCCCGTGCAGGGCGGTCGCGCTCTGCAGCGCGTCGAGGACGACTCCGGCCTCGACACGCGCGGTCCCGCCGGCCGGGTCGATGTCCAGGACCCGGTTCATGTACCGGGAGAAGTCCAGGACGACGCCCGGCCCGACCGCGTTGCCCGCCATGCTGGTGCCGCCGCCGCGAGCGGTGACCGCGACGCCCGTCTCCTTGCAGGCCCGCAGCACGGCGACCACATCGTCCGTGGAGCGGGGGAAGGCCACAGCCTGCGGGGGGACACGGTAGTTGGAGGCGTCGTAGGCGTACTGGCCGAGGGCGCCCGGGCCGGATTCCACCCGCAGGCCGGGAGCCGTCTCGCTCAGGCGGGCGGTCAGCCGCGCCGCGCTGTCGCTCATCGCGGCGATGCTCCTGCGGTACCGGCTTCCACCGCGGTCGCCCACGCCTGGAGGCCCTCGTCCACCGCCGCCTCGTCGATGACGAGCGCCGGGATCATGCGGACGACCTGGTTCCAGGCACCGCACAGCAGCAGGAGCAGGCCCTCGTCGATCGCGGCGCGCTGGACGCGGGCGGCGGTCTCGGGGTCGGGCCTGCCGTCCTCGGTGACGAACTCGGTGGCCAGCATCAGCCCGAGGCCGCGTACGTCCCCGATGCCCGGGGTGCGGTCGGCGACCGCCTCCAGGCCCTGCCGCAGCCGCTTGCCCATCGCCTCGGCGTTCTCGACGAGCCTCTCGTCGCGTACGACGTCGAGAGTGGTGCAGGCCGCGGCGCAGGCTACGGCGTTGGCGCCGTACGTGCCACCCTGCGAGCCCGGCCACGCCTTGGCCATCAGCTCCTCGGAGGCGGCGATCCCGGACAGCGGGAAGCCGCTGGCCAGACCCTTGGCGGTGACGAGGATGTCGGGCGTGACGCCGAAGTGGTCATGCCCCCAGAAGCGGCCGGTGCGGCCGACGCCGGTCTGCACCTCATCGAGGATCAGGAGGAACCCGTGGCGGTCCGCGCGCTCCCGCAGCCCCTCCATGAAGACCCGGTTGGCAGGCACGTACCCACCCTCGCCGAGCACCGGCTCGACGATGAGAGCGGCCGTGTCCGCGGGCGAGGAGATCGTCTGGAGCGTGTAGTCCAGCTCCTGCAGGGCGAAGCGGGTGGCGGTCTCCTCGTCCCAGCCGTAGCGGTAGGCCGACGGGAACGGGGTGACGACCACACCGCTCATCAGCGGCGAGAAACCGGAGCGGAAGCGGGTACCGGAGGTGGTCATGGAGGCGGCGGCGACCGTACGACCGTGGAAGCCGCCGTGGCACACGATGACGTTCGGCCGACCGGTCGCCTGGCGGGCCAGGCGCAGCGCGGCCTCGACGGCCTCGCTGCCGGAGTTGGTGAAGAACAGGCTGTCCAGACCGGCCGGCAGCACCTCACCGAGCTTGCCGACCAGACGGCGCAGCGGCTCGTGCATGACTGTCGTGTACTGGCCGTGGATCAGGGTGCCCACCTGCTCCTGAGCCGCCGCGACCACCTTGGGGTGGCAGTGGCCGGTGCTGGTGACGCCGATGCCGGCGGTGAAGTCGAGGTAGCGGCGGCCGTCCTGGTCGAAGAGATGGACGCCCTCGCCCCGGACCGCCACCACGGGCGTGGCCTGGCGAAGGTGCGGCGACAGTGCGGTCATGTTCGTCTCCCGGCGTGGGTCGTCGGACTGGTGCGCTCTGCCGAGCATCCCCGCCGCCAGGCGGCGAGCCAACGCTCGATCTGTCCGGTACGGGCCCGCTGTTCGGACGTTGTGTCAAGCACGGGACGGAAATGCGGCGCGCACTGCCTCATCCACCGAGGCAGACTGCCCTTGCGCAGGTCAGCAAGGCTTGTCACGGTGACCGGGCACATGGGAGACGTCTTACTACCAGCAGGTCCAGCCCCAGCAGTCGCTGAGCCCGGACAGGTCACCTCCAGGTCCTCGGCGAGCGGTTCGGTGGTGAAGACCAGGACGTTCTCACGCGCCTCCACGGCCGTCTGGTCCAGCGGTCCGGGACGGAAGTCGTCGGTCATCAGGAGCGCGCCGCCGGTGGTGGGCACCGGATCCATCGGGTCGTAGGTGAACTCCTCGGCCTGCTCGGCGGTGGACGGCGGCTCCCGCGTCAGGCGTCCGCCCCCACGCAGGTGGAAAGTCCGTGTCCACCGCCCGCGACAGCGGCCATTCCGTCTCCTCTCGCCACTGGTTGGCTCCCATCACGAACAGCAGCACCGTGCCCGTGTCCGGCTCCGGCGCCGCCCCCTCGCCGAGCGTGCGCGCGAACCAGTCGAACTGGGGAGTGCGCAGCGAATCCGAAGTTGACGTCACCGACCACGTGCTGCCAGTCGGTGTGGGTCCACGGGCCCGTGATCAACGTGGCGGACCGGCCGGCCCGGCGCACGGCGGTGACGTTGTCGAGCGCGCCCTGGGCGAAGATGTCGTACCAGCCGCCGAGTGGGAAGGTGGGCAGGTCGGCTCAGCAGCACAGGCCACGGTCCCGTACCGCCCGGCCGGTAGACATCCGCGCGCAGCACCGTGCCGTCACGCATCTGAGCCGGGACGTCGAACTCGACCTGAATCTCTGCCACGCGACTGCTCCTTTGCATGCCACGACGCTGTCAGTCACATGGTCGAACCTGGTCCTCGTCAAGTACTGCCCCCGAACGAGGGTGGCTACGGCGCTCCCGGGACCGTCACTCCACCGTGTTGAGCAAGTCGGCCAGCAGGTCGGGCCGTTCCAAGGCGATGAAGTGACCTGCTCCCGGCACCTGCGTGAAATCGGCGGCCGGCAGCAGCTCCTTGTTGGCTTGCCGGTCCGATGGCCGCGACCAGTCCTTCTCCCCGTAGACGAGGTGGACGGGCGCCTTGACCTCCGGGTAGCGCGAGCGGGCGGCGATGAGACTGGGCAGGCTCTGGTACACGGCCCGGGCGACGCTCGCGTAGCCGGAACGGCGGCCCACCTGGAGAAGTTCGTCGATGTAGTCCTCCTGCAGCGCGGCCCTGTCGACCAGCCCGCCCTGCAGGATCCTGCGGAAGACGGCCTTGGGCTCCACCCCGGCGATCACCGGGCCCACCCCCGGAGCCAGGGCGCCGCCGACCACCACACGGGCGAGAAGACCGGACCGGGCGATACCGCCGCGGAAGTCGTACGTGTTCACCGCGACGACGCGCCGGATCCGCTCGGGCAGGTCGGCCGCGGTGGTCAGGGCGAGCACCGCCCCCATGGATTCCCCGACCAGGGTCACGTCGCGGAGGTCGAGTTCGGTCAGGAGCCGCTTGACGCCCGCGCGCATGGCCGGCTCGTCGTACGACGCACCGGGCACGATCTCGGAGTAGCCCATCCCCGGCAGGTCGAGGGCGTACACGGTGTACCGGTCCGCGATCAGCGGGATGAGGGAGCGGAAGTGCTCGGCCTGGGTGCGCACGGTGTGCAGCAGGACCACGGGAGCGCCGGTGCCCGCTGTGAGGTACCGCAGGGTCCCCTCGTGGCTGCGGTGTCCTGCGCGCGGGGCGATGACGTGGCTGGTGGTTCCCGGCAGGTGAATCGTAGGACGTGGCTCTGAGCTGGGCATCTCGCTGGCTTCCCTCTGTGTGAACTGCTGCGGACGGGTGATTCGGACAGGGCCTGCCCGGAAGGGGCGTGACCGCGGACCAGCCCTTGGATTCATTGTGAAACCGACCGGTTTCCATCATGGTAAACCGATCGGTTTCCGAGCACAAGGCCGAGGTCGCCGGAGGCGAACAAACGGAGAGGCCGGTGAGTGGTGATCCTCGGCGAGACGCCCGCCACCTTCCATGCGGCATGCCACAGTCGATCAACTTCCGCTGCTTGTCGGTGGGTTGCCCGCCTCACGCGAACCCGCGCGGACCCTTGACGCTGAACCGTTTCATTGCTTCTCTCGAAAGGCTGCCTATGGGAGCGCTCCCACCCCACGCCGAAAGGGATCCCCGTGCAGACCACCCCCCACGCCGCCCCCCACGTCACCTCTTTACGCCGCCTCGCCCGTGCCCTCCCTGCGCTCGTCACGGCCGTCCTCGTCGCCTGCCTGCTGTCCTGGACGGGGAGCTCCCCCGCCCAGGCCGCGCCGGGTGACGGCGCGGTCTCCGACCCCAACATCGTCTACGTCGGGCGCTGGGACACCAGCGCAGGCACGGCGGCGGTGCCCTCCTGGACCGGTGCGTATCTGCAGACGGCCTTCACCGGCACCACGGTGAAGGTCAAGGCAAGAGCCGCGGTCAACCTGTACGCCAGCATCGACGGCGGCCCCGACGTCTTCCACGCGGGCGTGCGCGGCACGGTGAACCTCACTCCCGAGCCCCTGTCCGCCGACACCCACACCCTGCGCGTCTCGTACCGCTCCGGCGACACCGTCTTCCAGGGACTGGTGCTGGACCCCGGTGCGCGCACGGTCGCGCCGAACACCCCCTCCCGGCTCGTCGAGTTCGTCGGTGACTCCATCACCGCCGGCGCGCTCACGGACCGGCTCGCACTGGACTCGTACGCCTGGAAGGCCGGCGAGCAACTGGGGGCGCGCCACACCCAGATCGCCCGATCCGGCTACTGCCTCGTCGCCCAGTCCGGATGCACGGGCCTGAGCACGCAGTTCTTCAGGACGGCCGCCACAGGCGGTCAGAACTGGGACTTCTCCCGCTATCGGGCGGACGCCGTCGTCATCAACCTGGGCACCAACGACATCGGCCACGGCGTGACCGGCCCCGCCTTCCGGTCGGCCTACACCAAGTTCCTCGCCGACCTGCGCGCCACCTACCCGAACGCGCAACTCTTCGCCGTGCAGACGCTCAAGAAACGCTACGTCACCGAGACCAGGGGGGCCGTCACCGCCCGCACCAACGCCGGTGACAGCAGGGTGCACTACGTCGACACCACGGGCTGGCTGACCGACGGCACCGACTACGAGGACGGCAACGGGCACCCCAACGAGGCGGGCCACACCAAGTTCGCGAACCGCCTCACCCCCGTCATCGCCGCCCGACTCGGCAGCCCCGCGTCCACCCTGGCGGCCGCTCCCGGCCAACCCGGCGACCCGAACATCAAGTTCGTGGGCCGCTGGGACACCAGGACCTCCACCGCCTACACCCCGTACTGGGCGGGCGCCTACTACCGGGTCGGCTTCACCGGCCGGACCGTCCAGCTCAAGCAGCGCGGGACGATCGACTTCTGGGCGAGGATCGACAACGGTCCGGTGAAGTTCTACGACGACGTCAAGGCAACGGTGAACCTGACCCCCTCCCCGCTGTCCTCCGGCAACCACACCCTTCAGGTCAACTACCAGGTGGTCGCCGGTTCCTACCGGGGTGACGCCGTCTTTCAGGGACTGGTCCTCGACACCGGCGCCACGACGTTCGCACCGCCGGCGCCCGGCAAGCTGATCGAGTTCGTCGGCGACTCGATCACGGTGGGGACGACGTCGTCGCAGAACGCCCGCACCGCGTACGGCTGGCTGATCGGGGAACGACTCGGAACCGCGCACACCCAGATCGCCCAGGGCGGCGCCTGTCTGGTCGCCGCGGCGGACGGATGCGTCGGCCTGGAGCGGCAGTTCACCAAACTCAACCCGAACGCGGCCACCCCCGACTGGGACTTCTCCCGCTACCAGGCGAACGCGGTCGTCCTCAACCTCGGCACCAACGACGTGGGCCACCAAGTCAGCTCCGCGCAGTTCCAGGCGGCGTACACCAGCCTGCTGCGCAAGGTCCGCGCCGCGTACCCGCAGGCGTGGATCTTCGCATTGGAGACCTTCCGCGGCCGGTACGTCCCGCAGACCGAGGCAGCGGTCAAGGCGGCCGTCGACGGCGGCGACTCCCGGGTCTCCTTCGTCGACACCACCGGCTGGCTGGGTTCGGGCGACCTGACGGACTCGGTCCACCCCAACGACCGGGGGCACCGCGTCATCGCGGACCGGCTGGCACCGGTCATCGCGGCGCGGATCGGTATGTGAGGGGGGACTGGGCCGCCGGACCGCGACGCGCAGGCGGGCGCCTCCGCTGCCTGCGCGGGCGCCCGGCCCCGGTACCGGCTCGACGGCGTTGCCTCCCTTCCTCCTGACCGCGTCGCGCACCGCGCCGACTGCCGCAGCCCTTTGCGGATTCGAGTCTTCACGCGGGAACGGCTAGGCGACCGTGACCCTGATCGTGTGCCTGCCGGTCGCCCCGTCGGGCAACGGCCTGTGCACCTGCCCTGTCTGCACCTGTCCGGTGTTGTCGGTGGCGCGTACTTGCAGCCGATGCTCGCCGGGCGTCGCCTGCCACGGCCAGCGCCACTGCCGCCATGTGTCCACCGACGGCACCGCCGCGAGCTGTGCCTGCTGCCATGGTCCGTCGTCCACGCGGACCTCCACCGCGGACACCCCACGATGTGGTGCCCACGCCACCCCGGCCACCATCACCAGACCTTGCGTCAGATGCTTGCCCGAGGCCGGTGTGTCGATCCGCGCCTGCGTCTTCACCGGAGCCAGCGCCGCGTAATCCCGCCGTACCCAATAGGCGCTGAAGTCCGAGAAACGACTCAGCTCCAGCTCCGTCAACCACTTCGTCGCCGATACGTATCCGTACAGCCCGGGCACCACCATCCGGACCGGAAACCCGTGGTCGACCGGCAGTGGCTCCCCGTTCATCCCGACCGCCAGCAACGCGCCCCGCCCGTCACGCAACGCTGCCGTCGGTGTACCTGCCGTGTATCCGTCCACGGAACGGCTCACCACCTGATCCGCCCTGTCGTGCGGCTCGACTTCATCCAGCAGATCCTTGATCGGCACCCCCAACCACCGCGCGTTGCCGACCAACCGGCCACCGACCTCGTTGGACACACACGCCAGCGTGATGTAGCGCTCCACCATCGGCCGTGCCAGCAATTGCTCGTACGTCAGTGTCAGCGGCCGTTTCACCCGGCCATGAATCCTCAGCCGCCAGTCCTTCGGTTCCGTCTGCGGCACCGTCAAAGCAGTGTCGATCCGGTAGAAGTCCGAAGCCCTGGTCACGAACGGCTCCACTCCGGGCACGCCCACGGAGACCTTGGCGGGCAAGGGCGCTGCCGGGATCGACGGCGAAGGCAGAACCACCGCGGCCCGGGCCGCGGCCACACGCTGTGCCCAGAGTCCGCGTCCGCCCGGTACGGCCACCGCGGCCGCGCCGATCGCCCCGATCGCCAGCGCGAGAAACCGTCGTCGGCCCGGCGGCCGTCCCGCGCCGTCCAGCACCGAGACGCCGGCGTCCGACGACGGTGAACCGGCTCCCTGCACGAGGGTGTGGGTTCCCTGTGCCGCCACGTCCGCATCCGGGCCGGTGTCGTCCCCCAGGTCCTGCGCCGATACCGCAGCACGGCGCGGCAGGGTGCGGCGCAGCAGCACCAGAAGGCCGGCAGCGGCCAGTGCACCGGCCACCGTCGGCAGCGGGTACGCCCACGTGGCGCTGGGCCGGGTGGCCGACGCGAGTACGCCGATCGTCCCGAACACAGCGACGCCGGCCAGCCCGAACCAGAGGCGACGCATGGCCACTACACCGATGAACGCGGCGAACACCGCCAACACCAGCACGATTCCAGCCTGCAGCGCCAGCTTGTCGTACGTGTAGAACACCGCGACGGCGAACTCCTTGACCGGGGTCGGCGCGGCGTCCACGGCGACGCCACCCACCGCCACGAGGGGCGCTGAGGGCCCGCCCGTCGCGGCTGCCACCAGCTCACCGAGGCCCAGGGCGAGTGCGGTGGCCGCGACGCCGGCAAGCTCGCCGTACCACTGCTTGGGCGGTCTTCCCGGTGCCGGCCGATCTGTCTTCTGAGTCTCCATGTCGATACCCGACATCTGATCGGCGCTTATCGGCTCACCCGGCGTAGCCGGGCGAAGCCGACACCCAGCACGACCAGACCGACGATCGCCACGAGCGGCCCGACGACCGCCCACAGCGTCACGCCGCTCATCGCCGAGCCCTTCATGACGTCGAGTCCCTGCAACGTCCAGCCCACGCCGACAAAGGCCAGCAGTGCGCCCAGGCCGAGGACGAACCAGTTCTTCTTCATGGGGTACCTCCAGGTGTGGAGCCGAAGTTCTCGATGTCGAGCGTGCCGGTTCTGAGGCGCGGCGGCGACAACGCTTGGTGGGACCCCGTTGTCAACCGATCGACGTACGCACGGCTCCACTGGTGCATGGACCTTCCTCGGCGCCGAGTCCGGCACTGTGGACGTGGACGCCCGTAAACTGGCGGCCAGATCCGGCGGGCGAAGGTGGGCAGGGCGTGGCAGTGCGCAGCACCGTCGACTTCGGCTACCGCTACCGCGTCGGATGGCATGTCCTCGTCGGCGCCGTCGCGATACCTCTTGCCGTCGCCCTGGCAGCCGACGTCTCCGTGGCGCTCGGACAACGCCTGCTGGCCCTCGGTACGCTCGCTGTCATCGTCGCCTGCTACGCGCTGGTCGCTCCGCGGGCCATGGAGAACCGCGACGAGCGTTGGGGTGCGGCCTATTTCGCCGTCCTGGCGGTCGCGTTCCCGCTCCTGCTCGCCATCGCCCCGATCGGTGGCGCACTGCTGTTCGCGCTCTGCCCACAGCTGTTCGTGATGGTCGCGAGGTGGCGAGTACGCCTACCGCTGTTGTTGATCCTCTACGCCGAACTCGCCTGGGCCATGGTGGCGCGGGCCGGAGTCAGCCGCTACACGCTGGCGATGGCCGGCGTGACGGTTCTGGTACCCCTGACCGTGACGATCCTCGTGGGCGCCTATCTGACCGGCATCCGCGAGCAGAACCGCAAGCGGGCCGCGCTGATCGAGGAACTGACCCGGACGCGGGCCGCACTGGAACGCGCGGGCCACGAGGCTGGCGTCCATGCCGAACGTGAACGCCTGGCTGCCGAGATCCACGACACCCTGGCACAGGGCTTCACCAGCGTCCTCATGCTCGCTCAGGTCGCGCGGACGACCCTGCTCCGTGATCCGACGGCCGCCGACGGCCAGCTCGACATCCTGGAGAAGACCGCCCGCGAGAACCTCGCGGAGGCACGCTCGCTGATCGCCGCATCGGCCCCGGTCGACCTGACCGGCCGCGGGCTCGCGGATGCGCTGGACCGGCTCGCCGCCCGGCATACTCGCGACACGGGTACGCGCGTCGAGGTCTCGATCGTCGGCGAGCGGTCCGGTACATCCACCGGCACCGATATCGCCCTGCTGCGCACCGCGCAGGAGGCCCTGGCCAACGTCGGCAGGCACGCCGCCGCCACGACGGTGCGGATCGAGCTACGCCACGGTTCCGGCCTCATGGCGCTGGCCGTCACCGATGACGGCCAGGGCTTCGACCCGGCCACCGTCCGGGGTGGATACGGCCTGCTCGGCATGCGCACCCGCGCCTCCGGCTTCGGCGGAACCTGCACGGTGCGATCGGCTCCCGGCCAGGGCACCACGGTGCGGGTCGAGCTGCCGCAGCCCTCGGCCGAGCAGGCGGCGCGTAGCCTGCATCCTGTACTTGATCTCAGCTCCACACCCGACCACTGAGCGGGCGGAACCGACCCGATGACTGTCCGCATCCTGATTGTCGATGACCATCCCGTCGTACGCTTCGGCCTCCGCGGCATGCTCGAGGCCTACGACGACCTGCGGGTCGTCGGCGAGGCCGGCTCCGGCGACGAGGCGATCGTCCTCGCCTCCACGACGCGCCCGGACGTCGTCCTGATGGATCTGCGGATGCCGGGTACCGACGGCGCCTCCGCGACGGCGCGCATCCGTCAGGAGCACCCCGGCGTTCGCGTGCTCGTGCTGACCACCTACGAAGGTGACGCCGACATCCTGCCGGCCATCGAGGCCGGCGCCACTGGTTACCTGCTCAAGGACACCCCGATCGGTAGCCTGACCGACGCGATCCGGGCGGCGGCCCGCGGTGAGACCGTCCTCGCCCCGCCGGTGGCCGCCCGGCTGGTGACTCACCTTCAGGCGCCGGCGGGGGAGCAACTGACCCCACGCGAGGTTCAGGTACTCGGCCTCGTCGCACGGGGTCTGTCCAACAGCGAGATCGGTCGGCAGCTGTACATCGGCGAAGCGACGGTGAAGACACACCTGCTGCGAACGTTCGTCAAACTGGGTGTCAACGACCGCACGGCAGCCGTCACCGTCGCTCTGTCGCGCGGCGTCCTCACCTCACCACACCGGTGATCTTCGCGTGCGGGACGTCGCGCACGGCGCACGTGCCCGCCGCTCGCCTCGTCACGGTGGGGGCACTCGCAAGGGCTCACTGATCAGTGGTCCGTCGGGGCCCGGGAAAGAATCGGTTGGTGACGCGCTGATAGCGGATGTAGTCGGGGCGTCGTCGCCGGCTGAAGTACTCGGCGGGAACGGCACCGGTGTAGTGCACGAGCATGTGGTACGTGGTCCAGGAGATCCAGGCCAGGGCGAGGGCCGTGAGCAGGCCGAAGACGATGTGATGGTGTGGCCGGCGGTCGATCAGCACGGGCAGCGACAACAGGATGAGACTGTTCCACTGCATCCACTGACCGAAGTAGTTGGGGTGGCGGCTGTAGCGCCACAACCCGACGTCGCAGGTGCGGCGCGCACCGTCTCGTCGGGTGCGGTCGGCGAAACGGGCCTTCTGCAGGTCCGCCACCGATTCGAAGACCCAGAACACCGCCCACAGCGCGATCGCCACGACACTCACGGCATCAAGGCCGGCCGGGCGCACGGTGGCGAGCGCGGCCGGGACCGCGAGTACAGCGATGTTGGCGCCGCACTGGACCATGATCTCGACCTGGAGCGAGACCTTCTCGTTGCGGAACCCGTCTCGCTCCCAGCGGCGCCGCTGGTACTGGTACCGCGGCAACTCGCCGGGCAACCGCTTGAACACCATGAACCGCAGCGCCCAGGCGCCCATACGTATGCCCATCAGCAGGTAGATCGCCGCAGTCGCGACAGCCGCAGGCGAAGCCAGGCCGCCGAACGCCAGGACCTGGACCCCGATCAGGGCCAGGCCCCACGGCCAGGCCACATCCACGTAGGACATGAACCCGGTGCGGTGGGCCGGCAGACACGCACCCACGACGAAGACGGCCAGTTGCACCAGCAGGTTGCAGACCATGAACCCGGTGAGGTCGCCCTGAAGTGCAAGGGCCGCGAACAGCACGACGTAGATCGCGAACGGCATTGTCCGCCTCACTGCGGCCACGGCGACTCCCTCCAAAAATGAGACACCGATGCGCATGTGTCTCGTCAGAATGAGTGAGACACTAGGGCGGTGATGTCTCAGATGCAAGAGGTTCCGCCTCCGCTGCCCCCGGACGAGCCGGTGCTGCGCGCCGCGGTCACGATGTTCCTGCGGGACGGCTGGATCGACGCACGGGCGCTGGCCGCCGAGGCCGGCATCGGCCGCGCCACCCTGTATCGGCGTTACGGCGACCGCGACCGCCTGATCGGCGAGGCGATCTGGGCGATCGCCACGACCGAGTTCGCCCAGATCTACCCCCAAAGCCACGGGCAAGGCGCCGACAAGGTCGCCGACCTCGTTCACGCCATGCTGACCACCAGCGCACAACTGCCGGCCATGCGTCGGTTCGTCGCCGAACACCCCGACACTGCGCTACGGGTGATGACCTCGCGTGACGGCGTCATCCAGGACCGCGTAGTCGAGACCGTCAGCCGGCTCATCCAGTCCGAGATCGGCGAACCCGACGACATCGACGCCCCCACCCTCGCCTACGCCGTCGTCCGGGTCGCCGAGTCCTTCTATTACCGCGAGCTCCTCACCGGGCAGCCCACCGACATCAGCGCCGCCACCGCCATCATCCGCAGACTCCTGCGCTGACCGGCCGACCTGACGCTCGACCACGTGTGCGCTGTCGGGGCCAGGCCGGACCGGAACTTGGCCATGATCTCGTGCGCGGTGGCGGTCACGGCTCGCACTCGGAATGCGGCGGTGCCGTGTCCGGGATGCCGGACGCCGACGGGGAAGGTGCACGGGCATCGAGGACAGGCGTCGCGCGCTGGACCTCTTGTCGCTCAGCCAGGCTCCAAGCGGCGGCCGCCCGTCCGGCGTCGCCTGCGGCCTGGCAGTGTCAGCTGCCAGTGCAGGGCATGACTCCACCCTCATTCCGGCGGACGGGAATTCGTAGGCCGACGGGCTTCCATCATCTCGGCGGCCCGGCCCATCGTCTCCCGCAGCCATGTGTGCGCCGCGTCGTGCATGTGGACCGGATGCCACCACAGGGCCTGCTGGATCGGCACGGCGTCATAGGGCGGTTCCATGATGCGGACGTGTGCGAGTCCGTCCAGCTCGTCGGCGAGACGCCTCTGGAGGAGAGCCACCCTGCGGGTGCCTGCGACCAGGAGTGGCATCAGCTGGAAACTGTCGACGGACACCGCCACGCGCGGCTCGATGCCGAGCGTGGCGATCTGACGGGCGGCGGGGGCGTCGTAGGCTCGCTGGTACGTCACCCACGGCAGTCGGGCCAGGTCGTCGAGGGTGAGCTGCTCACCGACCTCGGAATTGTCGTCGGCGACGAGGAAGACCCAGCTGTCCTGGTAGAGCTCGACCGTGGGGAAGCCGCGAATGATGCCGTGGGGCAACAGCAGCCCGTCCACGGTACTGAGCAGCGACCCGGTACTGTCGATGATTTCGTTCGGTACCTGTTTGAACCTGAGCCGGATGCCCGGCGCCTCGGCCTGGACGGTGCGGGCGAGTTCGACGCCGAAGACGGCAACCGCGTAGTCCGAGGCGATCAGCGTGAACTCATGTTCCTCGCAGGAGGGGTCGAATTCGGCCTGACTGGCGAAGACGCGCTCCAGCAGGTCGCATGCGGTGGCGGTCCGGTCGAGGAGGGCCTGCCCGAGGGCGGTCAGCTCGTACCCTCCACCCACCCGGGCGAGGAGGTCGTCGTCGAAGTGACGGCGCAGCCGGGCCAGGGCCGCGCTCATGGCGGGTTGACTGAGCCCGATGCGCAGGCCGGCCCTGGTGACGTTGCGCTCCTGCAGGAGGGCGCGCAGGGCAACGACGAGGTTGAGGTCCAGGCCGGCCAAGTTCACGAAGCGTCCCAGTTCCGGAGCCGGCCCCCATCGGTATTCACCGGCTGGATTCTTATATACAGAGAATCGATTTCCCTGATTGCAATCTACGGGCCAGATTGGTGGCACCGCAATCGGGAGGACATCTCCGTGAAATCCGCTGCCGCGTCGGCACCATTCGCACCCTTCTCGGGCCCTTTCGCCATCGGCACCTTCTCCGCATCGGGCGGAACCGCGTTCCCCGGCCTTGTGGCGCCGGACGGCAGGGTGCTCGACCTGCGCGCGGCACTGGGTGAACCCGCGCTGACGACCCTGACGCTCCTGGAGCGCTGGGACGAAGAGCTGCCACGCCTGCACACCCTCGCCGGGGACCCGACGCGCGACTGGCGGCCGCCGTCCGACCTGGCGGTGCACGCGCCCGTCGAGCCCCGGCAGATCTTCCAGTCCGGGGCCAACTACCGGCAGCACGTGATCGACCTGGCGGTCGCGCACCGCGCCCCGGACGACTCGCGCACCGTCGAGGAGGCCCGCGCCGAGGTAGCGGCGGTCATGGACAAGCGGGCCGCCGAGGATCTCCCGTACGTGTTCATCGGCCTGCCGACCACGATCAACGGTCCCTACGACGACGTGGTGCTGCCCGCCTGGGCCCAGCAACCCGACTGGGAGCTGGAGTTGGCCGCGGTGATCTCCCGCCCCACCTACCGGGTCACCGTGGAGGAGGCGCTGGAGTACGTCGCGGGCTACACCATCGCCAACGACCTCACCGACCGTGCGAGCGTCTTCCGCCGGGACATGCCGCCGATCGGCACCGACTGGCTGCGCAGCAAGAACGCCCCCGGCTTCACCCCGCTCGGCCCGTGGATCGTCCCGGCCGCCTCCCTCGCCGACCCGTCCGACCTGCGGGTCACGCTGAAACTCAACGGCGAGACCATGCAGGACGAGTCCACCAAGGACATGATCTTCGGCGTCGCACGGTTGGTCTCGTACATCTCCCGGACCGCCCGACTGCTCCCCGGCGACCTGATCCTCACCGGCAGCCCGGCCGGCAACGGCATCCACTGGGGCCGGCTGCTGCGCGACGGCGACGTGATGGACGGCTCGGTCACCGGGCTCGGCGCCCAGCGCACCCGCTGTGTCGCGGAGGAGGCCCGATGAGCGCCGACCGTGTCGACGGCATCGACCGTGCGGATCCCGAGTCGGCGATCGCCGAGGCCGCGAAGGCGTACTCGAACTGGGGCCGCTGGGGCGAGGACGACGTGCTCGGCACGCTCAACTTCCTCGACGAGGCCAAGCGCCGCGAGGGCGCGGCCCTGATCCGCGACGGCGTCAGCTTCTCCTTGTCACAGGCCTTCGACATGGACGGCCCGCAGAAAGGCTGGCGGCGGCGTACGAACCCGGTGCACACGATGCTCGCCACCGGCACCGACGCCGCTCTGGGCGGCCAGGGCTTCCCGCACGGTTTCGGTGGCGCCGACGACGTGATCGCCATGCCCCTGCAGTGCTCCACCCAATGGGACGGCCTCGGGCACATCTTCGACCACGGCAAGGCGTGGAACGGCCGCCCGGCGGAGAAGGTCGTCACCTCCGAAGGCGACCTGGTCACCGGCATCGAGCACATGGCTCCGCACGTCGCCGGGAGGGGCGTCCTCCTCGACGTGGGCCTGGTCGTCGGCCGGGACGGAGAACTTCCCGACGGCTTCGCCATCACCGAGGAGCACCTGACCGCGACCGCCGCCTCGCACGGTGTGGCCGTCGGTCGGGGCGACCTGGTCCTCGTGCGCACCGGGCGGCTGACCCGCGCCCGTCACGAAGGCTGGGGCGACTACGCGGGCGGGCCGGCGCCGGGGCTGAGCTTCAGCACGGCCGGCTGGCTGCACCACAGCGAGATCGCCGGGATCGCCACCGACACCTGGGGCTTCGAGGTGCGACCCAACGAGTTCGACCACGCCTTCCAGCCGCTGCACCAGGTCGCCATCCCCCACATCGGTCTGCTCATCGGGGAGATGTGGGACCTCGACGCCCTCGCCGCACACTGCGCCGCCGACGGCCGGTACGAGTTCTGGCTCACCGCCGCGCCCCTGCCCATCACCGGGTCCGTCGGCTCACCGGTGAACCCCATCGCCGTCAAGTAACGCCCGCCCTGGGCTGCCGGGCGGGCCGCGCCCGGACGGCTACGCCCACCCTCACCCACCCGGCCTGCAACACCCCCTCTGCCGCTCGACGTCGCGCGGCACCGTCTCAGGGAGAACCCATGGACGACCCTCGTCCCCGCACCGTCCTCGTCATAGGCGGCGGCGCGTCCGGCAACGCCGTGACCGTGCTGCTGCGGCGGGCGGGCATCACCGTGGAACTGATCGAGGCCAAGCCCGACTGGAACGTGCTCGGCTCCGGCATCACCCTCCAGGGCAACGCGCTGCGCGTGCTGCGCGAAGTGGGCGTATGGGACAAGGTCCGGGAGAGCGGCTACGCCGTCGACGCCGTCGGCCTGGCCGCGCCCGACGGGACCGTGTTCCATGTCCAGCAGGACATCCGCACCGGTGGGGACGACCTGCCCCCGATCTTCGGCATGCAGCGGCCCCGGCTCCAGGAGATCCTGTGTGAGGCCGTTCTCGAGAGCGGCGCGGCGGTACGCCTCGGCACCACCGCCGAGGAACTGCTCCAGGACGCGTCCGGCGTCACCGCCCGGTTCAGCGACGGCACGCAGGGCCGCTACGACCTTGTCATCGCCGCCGACGGCGTCGGCTCGCGCACACGCGCGATGATCGGCATCAGCGACAAGCCCGAACCGACCGGCATGGCCATCTGGCGCGCCCCCGCGCCCCGCCCCGAGATCGTGCAGCGCAAGGACCTGTCCTACGGCGGACCGTGCTACATCGCCGGCTACTGCCCCACGGGCGAGAACACCATCTACGCCTACCTCGTCGAGGCCAACCGCGACCGCGCGTCCATCGACCCGGCCTCGTACGCGGACGAGATGCGGCGGCTGGCAGCGCCCTACGGGGGTGCGTGGCCGGAGATCGCCGCGAGCATCACCGACCCCGCCGAGGTCAACTACACCTGGTTCGAGCGGCTGCTCGTCGAGGGCTCCTGGCACCGCGGCCGGGTCGTCCTGATCGGTGACGCGGCCCACGTCTGTCCCCCCACGCTCGCCCAGGGCGCGGCCATGTCGCTGGAGGACGCCTCCGTACTGGCCGAGATGCTGAGCGAGGAGCAGGACTGGAGTTCCCTCGACGCCCTGCTGACCGACTTCTACGAACGCCGGATCGACCGTGTCCGCATGGTGGTCGAAGCGTCCGTGCAACTCGGTCAGTGGCAGCTGGACGGCGCCCGTGACGCCGACGCACCCGGTCTGATGGGCCGCACGATGTCCGTCCTGAAGGAGACCCCGTGAACGCCGTGCACCCCGTGGGCTCCCAGGACGACGCACCCACGATCGACGTCCACGCGCACGTCCTGCTCCCTCAGGTCGAGGACGCCGTCGCCGGACACCCCGGGCTGACCGCGGCCCGCGAACTCGACGCCCGCCGCAACGGCCCCGAGGCCATCGCCGTCAGCGG
This sequence comes from Streptomyces achromogenes, assembly GCF_030816715.1. Classification (NCBI taxonomy): domain Bacteria; kingdom Bacillati; phylum Actinomycetota; class Actinomycetes; order Kitasatosporales; family Streptomycetaceae; genus Streptomyces; species Streptomyces achromogenes. Next base: position 957,553 of record NZ_JAUSYH010000001.1, read on the forward strand.
CCCGATGTTCCGCGACCGCTTCCCGAAACTGACCGACGTCAAGGCCCGGCTCGCCGCGATGGACGCCTCCGGGATCGACGTCCAGCTGGTCTCGCCGTCGCCGTCGCACTACCACTACTGGGCCGAGGAGGACCTGGCCCGTACGGTGTGGGAGCTGGCCAACGAGGGCACCGCCGCGCACGTCGCCCAGGCCCCGCAACGGCTGCACGGCCTCGGCCTCGTCCCGCTCCAGCACCCGGGCCTCGCCGTCGAAGCCCTCGAACACGCCCTCGGCCTGGGCCTGCGCGGTGTCGAGGTCTCGAGCCACGCACCGGGACGCGAACTGTCGGACCCCGCGTACGAGCCGTTGTGGACACGGGCCGAGGAATCCGGCGCGATCCTCTTCCTGCACCCCTTCGGCTGCACGCTCGACGAGCGCCTCGACCGGTGGTACCTGTCCAACACCGTCGGCCAGCCGACCGAGAACGCCGTCGCCCTGTCCCATCTGATCTTCTCCGGAGTCCTGGACCGGCACCCGGGGTTGCACGTCGTCGCCGCCCATGGCGGCGGCTATCTGCCCACCCACATCGGCCGCTCCGACCACGCCTGGCTCGCCCGCACCGACACCCGCGGCTGCGCGCACCCGCCCAGCAGCTACCTCAAGCAGTTGTACTTCGACTCCCTCGTCCACGACCCGGACGTCCTGCGCGAGCTGATCCGGGTGGCCGGCCCCGACCGGGTGCTGCTCGGCTCCGACTTCCCCTTCGACATGGGCACCGACGATCCGCTCGGCGCGCTGCGCGACGTCTCGGACCTGCCCGCCCCCCACTTCCACGCCGTACGCGGCGGCAACGCCGCAGCGCTGCTCCGCCTTGTCCGAAGCGCATGACCCGCGCCGGACCGCGCCTGAACCGCCTGAACCGCCTGACCGCCTGACCGCACAGAGGAGAACCCCCACCATGAGCACACGTCTGCTCACCCACCTGCGCCACGTCGACCTGGCCGTGCCGGACTACGACAAGCAGCTCGACTTCTACGCCGGCGTCTGGGGTCTGACCAAGGTCGCAGAGGACTCCGGCATCTCCTTCCTGGCCGCCGAGGGTTCCCCCGAGCAGTACATCGTCCGGCTCCGCAAGGCCGAGGAGAAGCGCCTCGACCTCATCTCCTACGGCGCGGCGAACCCCGCCGACGTGGACACACTCGCCGAGCAACTCCTCGCGGGTGGAGTGCGCTTGATCTCCCAGCCGGGCAATATCGACACCCCCGGAGGCGGCTACGGCTTCCGCTTCTTCGACATCGACGGCCGCACCGTCGAGGTCTCGGCCGACGTCGAGGCGCGCCGGCACCGTCGTATCGAGGAGAAGGAGTCCATCCCCGTCCGTCTCTCGCACGTCGTCCTGAACTCCCCCGACGTCAACGCCACCCGAGCCTGGTACGAGCAGCACCTCGACTTCCGGCTGTCCGACACGATGACCCTGCCGCACATGGGCGAGGTCATGCACTTCATGCGGATCAGCAACCAGCACCACTCCATGGCCGTCGCCAGCGGTCCGCACACCTCCCTGCAGCACCTCTCCTTCGAGATGCGCGGCATCGACGAGTACATGCGCGGCTCCGGCCGCGTGATGCGCTCCGGCGCCCGCAAGATCTGGGGCCCCGGGCGGCACATGGCGGGCGACAACACCTTCACGTACTTCCTCGACCCGCACGGCAACACCGTGGAGTACACCACCGAGCTCGAAAAGCTCGACGAGGACACCTGGCACCCGCACATCTACGACCTGACGAAGCCCGAGAACGCCGACCAGTGGGGCACGTCCAACCCGATGAACGAGATGGTCGCCAAGGAAATGCTCAACGACGTCGACCGCGGCGTCTTCGTCGCTCCGCCGGTCTGACCCCTTGACCCCGGGGGCTCGGCGCACTCTCCCCCGCCTGCCATGCCGCCGGGCCCCCGGCCTGTGTCAACCCACCCAGCTCCCTAGGAAAGCCATGCGTTTCGCCACGTACGAACAGCACGGCCGCAGCCGTCTCGCCACCGTCGAGGACGACGGCGTCCTCTACCCCTGCGCCGGCCGAGCCTCGCTTCTCGATCTGATCCAGGCCGGTCCCGAGGCGCTGCGCGAGGCGGGCGACGCAAGCCTGGACGAGCCGCGCGGGCCGCACGTCTCCGAGGTGCGACTGCTGCCGCCGCTCCGACCGCCGTCCGTACGCGACTTCGTCACGTTCGAGGAGCACGTCGAGGGTGTACGGCGCAGCATCGACGGAATCACGGGCGCCCCGGACGCCTGGTACGACGCACCCACCTTCTACTTCACCAACCCCTACGCGGTCATCGGCGCTCACGACGACGTCCCCGTGCCGCCCGGCAGCCAGGTGCTGGACTTCGAGCTCGAAGTCGCCGCGGTCATCGGCCGCGAGGGCCGCGACCTCACCCCCGGGCAGGCCCGCGACCACATCGTCGGCTACACGATCTTCAACGACTGGTCCGCCCGTGACCTCCAGTCCCGCGAGATGCAGGTCGGCCTCGGCCCCTGCAAGGGCAAGGACACCGCCACCACTCTCGGCCCCCACCTCGTCACCGCGGACGAGCTGGAGCCCTACCGCGACAGCGACGGATTCCTTCGCCTGGCGCTGACCGCCGAGATCAACGGCGAGGTCGTCGGCAGGGATCTGCTGTCCAACATGAGCTGGACCTTCGAGGAGATGACCGCATACGCCTCCAGGGGCACTTATGTACGCCCCGGCGACGTACTCGGCTCCGGCACCTGCGGCAATGGAGGCTGCCTCGCCGAACTCTGGGGCGTACGCGGCCGCCAGGACCCACCGCCGCTGAAGCCCGGCGACACCGTCACCCTCACCGTCGAGGGCATCGGCACCGTCTCCAACACCGTGGTACCCGGTGCCGAACCGGTGGCCGTCCCCCGCGCCCGTACGCGCCCGCGAACGCGCCCGTGAACCGCGTGGCAAAGAGCGGGCCGGCCGACAAGGTCGCCGTCACCGGGACCGCACGCGGCAGGGCACGGTCGAGGCGCCGCCCACATCCCGCTCCGCCGGACCGGCTTCCCTGACGAGGTACTCAACTCCGTCGTCCTCCTCGGAACTCGTGGTGCCCTGCGAGCTGCCCCCAGACGCGATCCATCTGCCTGGCGTCTTCGTCCAGCGGGCCCTCGCCCTCACCGCCGCCTGGCAGGGGTGGACCTGGGCGACCACGCCGCTGTCCGCCAGGCACTCGACGCCTTCGAGGCCCCCCGCAAAGCGCACACCGCCCGGCAGTCCCAGCACGCCTACGCCTTCGGGCAGGTCTTCCATCACGCGCCGCGCGCTCTGCGACCGATCCGGGACGCGATCCTGGACCGCACCCCACTGATGCAGAAGGTGGTCGGTACTGATGCAGAAGGTGGTCAGTGACTCCACCCCCGTTTCGATCCTCACTCAGCTCGGTGAGATCGACCGGGCCGAAGCCCGCTTCACCGCGCTCCTCGGCCTCGGCGAGACACACGACACCGCTTCCTCAACCACGCGGCCGCGCCCGCCCCGGGCTGGCGCAATCCCAGAACAGCAGGCCGCCGGGCGCACTCCCCGGCGCAGAGCGCCAAGCGTTCAAGCCCCGGCGCCTGCCCGGTGGCTCCAGGAGGCAGGGGGCCTTGCGAAGCTATTCCGTCAGCGTGCCCATCGCACGGTCGAGCAGCACGGCCAGGGGAACGGTGCCCCCACAGGCCACCCAGCCCGTCGCGGCCGCGTCCAGACAGGCGAGGGCGGCCCCGGAAAGCGCGTTCGGCCCGACCTCCTCCGGCTGGTCGGCGCTGACGCCCAGCCGCCGGGCGATCTCCGGCTCCAGCATCGCCTGCCAGCTCAGCTGTTTCTCGAAGTGTCGGGCGCGCAGTGACGGAGTCTCCTGGAGCATGCGCAGATAGCTGAGCGCCTGCTCGGGCGCCTGCTCGTTCGCCTGCGTCAGAACGTCGAACGCCCTGCGCAGCGCCTCCCAGGGACGCTCGGTGTCGGGGCGGGCGGCGAACGCCTCCGCGATCTGACGGCCGGTCTCCTCCAAGCCCTGCAGGACCATGTCTTCTTTGGTGCCGAAGTACCGGAACAGGCTGGCACGCGACAGCCCGACCTCACCGGCGATCTGGTCGACGGTCGTCCCGTCGAATCCCTGCTCGATGAAGAGCCGGAGCGCGACCTCGACGACTTCCTTCCGGACCGTCGCGCGCATACGCTCCCGCAGGCCGGGCGGTTTGGTTCCGGACGGGGCGGAGGTGTGGGCGGAGTCGGTCATGACTGAAGGATACAACAGCGACTCAATCTGATACTCAGCATCAGAACACATGGCTCCCGGCGGCCGCACCGGGCACGCCGGCCGTTCAGGTCACTCCCACGGAGCGCGCCGCGGATGCGAAGCGAGGGTCCACTCGCCCCGCCCATCGGCACACGGATGGGGCCGGGCCCGACCGGGGTCCCGGTCGATGGTCCAGCGCGTCGGCCGGGCCGCGGAGCAGCTCGGGGCCGGACGGCCGACGCTCACCACGCGACCAGCAGGCCGGTCATCGAGGGGGCGTACTGGCCCGCAGAACGACGTTCGTGGCGACCGGTACGATCCGCGGGGCGTCATCGTCGGAGAGCGCGAGCTCCATCGCACGGAGCCCGACCTGCTGCAGAGGAACGTTCACGGACGTCAGCTCCGGAACGACGTCCACCGCCGGGCCGATGTCGTCGAAGCCGGCGACGGCGATGTCCCGGCCAGGGACAAGCCCGGCGTCGCGGAAAGCGGTCATCACACCGATCGCCATGACGTCGCTGACCGCGAAGACGAGTTCCGTGCCGTCCAGTCCCCGCCGGGCGAGCTCCCGGGCCGCCGCACACCCCCCTCGGCGACTCAACTCGGCTTCGACCACCAGCCGCTCGTCGACGCCGATGCCGAACTCGCGCAGGCCCTCCACGAAACCGCTGCACCGGTCACGGGACGTCCTGAGTGCGGATCCTGCGCGGACCACCGCGAGCCGCCGGTAGCCGAGCCCTACCAGCGCGCGGGCAAGCTGCCGCGCTCCACCGTAGTTGTCGATGCTGACGGTGTGGAACGGCAGGTCGTGCTGGCTGATCAGGACTACGCTGCCGCCCGCTTCCCGGTAGGCGTGGAGCTCCTCGACGAGTGCGTCGCGGGCATCGGCGCCGTCGACGCGGCTGCCGGTCATGATGATGACGCGGGGACGCATGCCGCGCAGCGTCCCGACGATCTGGAGTTCCCGCTCCGGGGAGCGGTCCGCGACCGCCATGGTCACGATGAGTCCGGCGGCCTCGGCTGCCTGCGTCACACCTGCCGCGATGGAGGAGAAGTACGGGTCGTCGACACCGCTGACGACCAGCGCGGCGATGTTCGTCGAACCCCGCGCGATCGCCTGGGCGGACAGGTGCGGTGCGTAGTCCAGTTCCGCGGCCGCGGTGAGCACGCGGTCGACGTTCTCCTGCCGGACGTTGCGGACGCTGCCGTTGAGCACCCGCGACGCCGTCGCCTGTGAGACGCCCGCTGTCCGCGCCACATCATGCAGGGTCACCTGGCGCCCCTCGGATGCGGCCTCCCCGCGACGCCGTACAGGCGCTGCCGCTCCATCTTCCATGCCGCACATTGTGCACCGGGCCGCCCAGCGCCCGGAAGTCGCGGAGTCACCACCGACGGTCACTCCGCGGGCCGGTGCGCCTACTGCGCCGCACATGCCTTGCGGAATCCAACCGGGCCGACGCGACCACCTTCCAGCCGGGCGACCGGATCCCGAGTCGGTCACCGGCGCTTTCGTCCACACCTCCGGGGCCCGGCCGGGGATATCCTCGGGTAGCGTCGACGGCGGCTCGATTTCGTGGTGCGGGAGGAACGGCGCGATGCCCCATTCAGCCAGGCCGACCGTTACCCTGCGTGACGTGGCGGCGGCCGCCGGCGTGTCGGTCTCGACCGCGTCGCGAGTGCTGGGCGGCAGTTCGCGGACGGTCGCGGAGGAATACCGCCAGCGGGTCGTCTCCGCCGCGGCCGCGTTGCGCTACACCGCTGACGCCGCGGCCCGGGCGATGCGGCGCGCGAACGACTCGATCGCGGTCGTCGGCGACGATCTCACGACCCCGTCGATGGGAATGGTCGCCGCGGCGATGGAACGGCGGGCGCGCGACGCAGGGGCGTTCGTGACCGTCTCGTCGACCCACGGCACCGCCGAGCGGCAGCTCGAAACCGTCCGGTTGCAGCGTGCTCTGCGGCCGCGTGCGCTCATTCTGACCTCGAGCCGCCTAGACACGAAGGCCCTCGGCGGGCGCCTGCTCGACGAGTTGCTCGGCTACGAACGCGAGGGCGGCCGGGTGGTGATCGTCGGTGACACCGACATGCCGTTCGACTCCATCAGCTTCGACAACCACGGCCCTGCGAAGGAATTGGCCACCTACGTCGCCGGGGCGGGGCACCGGCACGTGACGATCCTCGCCGGCGCGCGCGGGCAGGGGAACGTCTCGGACCGTACCGCGGGGTTCATCGCCGGTCTCCGCCACGGCGGCATCGAGGAGCGGCACATCCGGGTCTCGCACTGCACGGTGAACCGCCAAGGCGGGTTCGACGCGGCGCGGCGGCTGGTCGCCGAAGGGCTGGAGCCGCCCCACGCGATCCTCGCCGCCAACGACACCATCGCCATCGGCGCGATGTCCGCCTTCCGTACTGCCGGGGTGGCGGTGCCGGACGAGGTCTCGGTGACCGGTTTCGACGACATCGAGCTCGCGATCGACGTGACACCGCGGCTCACGACCGTGTCGTTGCCGCTGGCGCAGGCAGGTGCCGAGGCGGTCCGCCTCGCGCTCGCGGACCGTACGGAAGCAGAGCATCTGATGATGCGCGGGCAGGTCGTGGTGCGCGACAGCACGGCGATCCGCGTCGTCTGAACCGCCCCCTGAACCGATCATTCCCACCGACGCGCACAGCGCCTTCGGGCCACCGGAACCTGCCGCTCAAAGCCGCGTTTTCACCAGCTGACCGACGCTTGACGCCTTCGATCACGGACGGGCACACTGCGCGGAATACGATTTCCCACTCAGAAAAGACTCCTCCCCCGGGGCGGGCCCCGCCTCTGCGATCCGCGCGACGGGCCCCGCGCCGAGTCTCAGCGCAAGCCGCACCCACACCCGCACTCCCTCCTAGGAGGATCTCCCGTGCACCACGCCACAGGACTGCCTGACAGGCACGTCAGACGGTTGGCGGCCCTGACCGCCCTGCTCATGGGACTGGCCCTGCTGACGGGCCGAGCGCTGTCCCCCGCGTACGCCGCCACCAGCACGGCGATCACCGTCGACGGTGCCAGCGCAGGACGCACCTTCGACGGCGTCGGCGCGATCAGCGGCGGCGGTGGCAACACCCGCCTCCTGGTCGACTACCCGGCCACCCAGCGCAACCAGATCCTGGACTACCTGTTCAAGCCCGGTTACGGCGCCGCCCTGCAGATCCTCAAGGTCGAGATCGGCGGCGACGTCAATTCCACCGACGGCTCCGAGATCAGCTTCGAGCACACGAAGGGCGACATCGACTGCGACGCCGGCTACGAGTGGTGGGCGATGGAGCAGGCCAAGGCCCGCAACCCCGGCATCAAGCTCTTCGCCCTGGCCTGGGGCGCCCCCGGCTGGATCGGAAACGGCGACTTCTACACGCAGGACGGCATCGACTACATGATCGACTGGCTGGGCTGCGCCAAGCAGCACGGCCTGTCCATCGACTACATCGGCGGCCGGAACGAGAAGACGTACAGCGCCTGGTTCTACCAGACCCTGAAGTCCGCCATGGCGGCGAACGGCTACGCCTCTACCAAGCTGGTCGGCGGCGACGAGACCGTCTGGAACATCGCCACCGGCATGAAGAACAGCACCGCCCTGTACAACGCCGTGGACGTCGCCGGCGCGCACTATCCCTGCACGTACCAGTCCGCGATGACCACCTGTTCCTCCTCCGCCGACGCCCAGTCGCTGGGCAAGCCGATCTGGGCCAGCGAGAACGGCTCGGAGAACGCCGAGACAGGGGCGGCCCCGGTCGCCCGCGCCATCAACCGCGGTTACCTCGACGCCAAGATGAGCGCGTACATCAACTGGCCCATGGTGGCCTCCGACTACCAGAACCTCTTCTTCCACGACCAGGGCCTGGTCACCGCGAACCAGCCGTGGTCCGGCGCCTACAGCGTGTCCCGCACCGCCTGGTCCATCGCGCAGACCACGCAGTTCACCTCGCCCGGCTGGAAGTACCTCGACACCGCCTCCGGATACCTCGGCGGCGACCGTGCCAACGGCAGTTACGTCAGCTACGCCGCGCCCGACAAGAGCGCCTGGAGCACCGTCTACGAGACCCTGGACGCCACCGCGTCCCAGACGGTCACCTTCGACGTCGCCGGCGGCCTGCCCGGCGGCGCCCTGCACGTGTGGTCCACCGACCTGTCGCAGCCCGGCGGCGCCACCCCGCGCATGCTGCGGGGCAGCGACCTGACCGCCGTCGGCGGCACGTACTCCCTCACCCTGGAACCCGGTCGGGTCTACACCGTGACCACCACCACCGGTCAGGGTGCCGGAACGACCACCCCGCCCGCCCGCAACCGGCTCTCCATGCCGTACTCGGACTCCTTCGCCGGATACGGCACCGGGCAGGAGGCGAGGTACTTCGCCTCGATGAACGGCGCCTTCCAGGCCGCCCCCTGCACCGGGGGCCGCAGCGGCCAGTGCCTGCGCCAGACCGCACCGATGAAGCCGATCATCTGGTGGGCGCCGGCCTCGAACGACATCCAGCCCTACACCCTCATGGGCGACGTGGGCTGGAGCAACTACACGGTCGGCTCCGACGTACTGCTGGAGAAGAGCGGCAGCTCCGCGGAGATTCTCGGCCGCGTGGGCACTCAATCGAAGTTCAGCACCGGGCTGAACGCCTACCACCTGCGCCTGTCCGACACCGGATCCTGGGCGTTGCTGAAGACCGGCACCACCGGCACCAACTCGTGGAACTGGACCACCCTGGCGAGTGGTTCGGTCACCGCGCCCGGCACGGGCACCTGGCACAAGCTGGCCCTGACCTTCCAGGACAGCACGATCACCGCCAAGATCGACGGGAGTACCGTCGGCGCGGTCACCGACACGAGCTACGGCGCGGGCCTGGCCGGCCTGGGCACGGCCGGCTACTACCCCGTCCAGTACTCCAACCTGTCCGTCACCCACGAATCCGTCCCGGACCTCTCAGGCACCTACAAGATCATCAGCGCCGGCAGCGGCAAGGCGCTCACCGCCTCCAACGGTGGAACCAGCGACGGCACGCCCGTCGTCCAGAAGACCGACGCGAACAGCGGAAGCCAGCAGTGGAAGCTGGCCTACACCAGCGCCGGCTACCTCACCGTCACAGGTGTCACCAGCGGCAAGGCCCTGGACATCAACGCAGCCTCCACCTGGCCCGGCGCCGGGCTGCAGCTGGGGACGTCCAACGGGAGCGTCAGTCAGCAGTGGCTGATCGCCCCGGCCGGCAGCGGCACCTACACCATCGAGTCCCGTTCCAACGGGTACAAGGCGGACGTGTACAAGGCTCAGACCACCGACGGCACACCGATCGACCAGTGGTTCACCAACGGCAGCACCAACCAGCGATGGAAGCTGGTCAAGGTCTCGTGATCTGCTGAGCACCCGAGCGATCCCATGGGCGGGGCAGGTCCCCATCCCCGGCCTCCCCGCCCATGCGCCAGGAACCTTGAGATCGGCCCGCGCTCCCGCGCCCGGCCGGAGGACGGGTACTCGAGCGGCCAGTGCACAGCGCCGTCCGAAGCAGACCGGCTGCCGCGCGGCCGGCTGTCGAGTGGTGCCGTCGGGTTCCGGCAGGGCCCTCCACAACGCTTCCGCGTTCATCTGCTCGAAACCTTGACGCACACGATGCCCGCTGGGCACACTGCGCGGAATACGTTTTCCCAGCACGTCCGCCAGGACAAGCACGAGGCTTCCAGACGGTCGGCTTCACCTCCGGGAGGGCACCTGTGACACCGGTAGCAAGGCACCTGAAGCCGCCGCCGATCTCTGCCCCCGACGGGGCATGTCCGGCCGGACCGGTTCCCATGTCGTCGGGCACCCGTTGGTGCGTCCACCGCACGGTCCCGAACTGTCCGCGCCCCGGGGCGTTAGGCGACGTCTCGACTGAAGGCGCCACGACAGGAGCCAGTACCTCACCACCGAAGACGACAAGAAGAGGACCATGACCGTCAACCGAAGACTTGTGTCACAAGCAACAGCCGCCGCACTGTGCGCCCTGGCAGTCGTGCTCGCGTCGATCGTGCTCGTACCCGCGCAGCGGGCCTTCGCCGCGGGCACCACGTACTTCGTGAGCGCGAACGGCAGCGACGGCAACGCCGGAACCAGCAGCAGCGCGCCCTGGCGCTCGCTGAGCAAGGTGAACGCGACGACGTTCCAGCCCGGCGACATCATTCGCTTCGAGGCCGGTGACAGCTGGACCGGACAGCTCTGGCCGAAGGGGTCCGGCGTCGACGGCTCCCCGATCGCCATCGACAGCTACGGAACGGGCGCCAAGCCGAAGATCGCCGGCCAGGGCACCGTCGCCGACGCGGTGCGGCTGAACAACCAGCAGTACTGGGAGATCCGCAACCTCGACGTGTCGAACGCGGTACCCACCGGGACGACAGACGGTTCGAAGCTCGGCGACTTCCGCGGCATCGGCGTGCACGGTGACAACGGCCAAACCCTGCACCACTTCGTGATCGACTCGGTCGACGTGCACGACGTCACCGGCGAGGTCAAGTGGGTCGGCGGCAGCACCGCCGACAACAAGCCGGGTATTTCCTTCGCGCAGGGCTGGGACCGCTCGAAGGACACCGGCGGCATCGCCTTCCTCACCGGGGTCCAGGACATCACCGCGCCCGGCGCCCCCACGGTGCTCGACGGCATCACCGTGGAGAACTCCACCATCAAGAACACCTCGTTCAGCGGGATCGTCACGAAGCAGTACGCCGGCGACGCGCCCGGTGCCGTCTTCACCGGCTGGGGCAAGCGCGCCACGGCCACCGACCCCGCCTACACGCCGTACACCGACGTCACGTTCCGCGGCAACTACATCACTCAGGCGAACACCCCCTACGGCTGCAACGGCATCTACCTCACCGGCGTCCGGGGCGGACTCGTCGAGGGCAACGTGATCGACCGAGTCGGCGTCTCCGGCGTCGAGACCAACATGGCCGACAACGTCACCGTCCAGCACAACGAGATCATGGGCACCCACCTCTCCTCGGGCGGTGCCGACCAGAACGCCCTGGACCCCGACATCGGCACCACCAACCAGGTGTTCCAGTACAACTACCTCCACGACAACGGCGACGGCATCCTGCTGTGCGCGTGCAACTCCGCGGTCAAGTTCGGCAGCGTGGTGCTCCGCTACAACGTCATCACCGGCAGCACGCGGTGGAACATCCACATGTCGCAGCAGAGCGGCACGGTGGCGAACATCTACAACAACACCATCGCCAACACCAATTCGCAGAACATGGTGACCGGCGGTGTCTCCGGCAAGGCGACGTTCACCAACAACCTGTTCGTCTCCAGTCAGTCCGCCCCCCAGTTCATACAACCGTCGAGCATCACCTACAACAACAACGGTTACTCGTCCAACCTGACAAGTCGGCCCGCGTCCGACGTGAACGCCGTGGTCGGGGCTCCGCAGTTCGTGAACGCCGCCGTCACGGGGCCCTACGGCGACGAGAACGGCCCGAGGCTCGACACGGCGGCGAACTTCGCGCTCCAGTCGGGATCGGTGTTCGTCGACGCCGGAGCCACAGTCACCGGCAACGGCGGCCTCGACTACGCCGGGGCGACCGTGCCGATCGGGAACGGTCCGGAGATCGGTGCCTTCGAACGCGGCGCGCCCGACATCGCGTTCACGGACACGTTCGACGGCCTGGCGACGGGCGCTCTCGCCAACGGGACCGACGGATGGCGAGTCATCTCGACCAACAACGACGTCTCCGTGGTGGAAACGCCGTCCGCCACCGACAAGAGCGTCCGGCTGACCCGCACCATCGAAGGCGGCGGGACCGACGGAACCAACCTCGCCCGGCTCTTCAGCACCCCGATGCAGGGCGTGGTGACCATCGACACGCAGGTCATGCGCAACGACACCCAAGCCGGGTGGTTCGGGCTGCCCTACGTGTACAACGCCGGCGGCGCCCCGGCCGTCAGCGTCGCCTTCGCCCGCGGCCAGATCCACGCGTACAAGGGAACCACGGACACGGTGATCGGTACGTACACCAACGGCAAGTGGTACCGGGTCACGCTCACCGTGGACACCGTGAACCAACGCTTCGACCTGGACATCGACGGCCACCGCATGGTGACCGATGCCGCGTTCCGCACCTCGATGCCGGGGATCGCGAAGGTCGCGTGGTACTCGAACGGGGGCGAGCGCGGGGCGGTGCACGTGGACGACGTCCGGATCTCGCGCGGCACCGGATTCGGCCAGTGAAAGCCAGGGCCAGTCTGGTGGCGTGAGCATTTCGGTAAGTGTGCCGATCCAGTAAGCGCTTCCTCTCGGCCATGATGCTCGGCTCAGGCTGACGTCATGGAAATGAAGAATCGGATCTGCCTGGCCGATATCGGCCAGGCAGATCCGATTGCCGACTGATCAACGTGAGGAAATCTTCTGCAGCGTCTCGCTCACCACCGGCACATAGAAAGTGGTGACACCCGCCTCGTTGGGATGTGTTCCCGATCCCTCAGTGCCAGGGAATCCGTTGGCCAGGCCGTCGAATGTGTATTTCGCACGCTGGGTGTCATCACGCGTGTCGAACGTGGTCTCCCCGAAGACGTCGGCAACGGCGATGTCCCACTTGCGGCAGGCTTCCAGGGTCGCCTCGCGCAGCGCCACCTGAGTGTCCCAGTCCCGCGAACCGAGCTTGTGGGCGGCTACGTACACGGTGCGGGCGGTCGGCCATTTCCGCTCCATGGCCTGCAGCGTCTTCTCAAACTCTTCGGCGTAGCCACCGAGTGTGTACGCACGGTCCCGGAAAATGGACTGCGCGTCGTTGGTGCCTCCGTCGAAGATGACGAAGTCCGGCGCGTCGTCGGTCGCTTGCTCGACCTGCGTGAGTATCTGCCCTCCGGACGCATGCGGGTCGGCGCCTATGGTCGCGCCGTTCCGGGCGAACTTGGTGAGGGCCATGCCCTCGCGCTCTGCGACCACGTCCACAAAACTGTGCGGATACACATGTCCGTACACAATACTGTCGCCGAAGGCATAGACGCTCTTGCCTGCCAACCCATTGCCCACATCGTCCTCCTTGCGGCTTCGCCATTCGGGTCTGATGTTAGACGGAACATTGACCAGTTGGGCGACCGGCACGTAAATTAAGGGGGACAGAAAGCGCTTACTATATGGAACTGGAGTGTTGACACGCACATGAGCACCACCAACACCGGATTGCCCGGGGGCGTCGCCATCTCGCATCTGTCGGTGTACGACTGGCCTGCCGCCGACGGGGCGTGCGGCGGCACGCCTCACATGCACCTGGCGTGTTCAGAGGCCTACGTCGTCACCGGCGGACGCGGGGCCGTGCAGACGCTGACCGCTTCCGGGTACGAGGTCACTCCGCTCGAGGCCGGCACGGTCGCCTGGTTCACGCCGGGCACCATCCACCGGCTGGTCAACGAGGGTGATCTGCGGATCACCGTTCTGATGCAGAACAGCGGGCTGCCGGAGGCGGGGGACGCGGTCCTCACGCTGCCCCCGGAGTACCTGAAGGATCCGCAGACGTACGCCCGTGCCACCGCCATCCCGGCCGACGCGCCCGAGGAGGAGCAGGAGCGCGTCGCCCGGGCCCGGCGGGACCTCGCCCTGGAGGGATACCGGGCACTTCGGGAGGCCGAGGGGCCACATGCCCTGGCCGCGTTCCACCGTGCCGCCGCCGCGCTGGTACGGCCCCGCATCGCCGAGTGGCGCGAGCGGTGGCGACAAGGTGCCGAGGCCTCCGCCGCGGCCACTGCTACGCAGCTCGACTGGCTGGAACGGGGGGAGTCCCCCCACCTCGCAGATGCCGCCGTGAGCTCCGAACAGCCGTCTGCCCGAGGGAAGTTCGGCATGTGCGGTCGGCTTGACGTCTACGCGAACTGAGGGCGATGCGCACCTGAGGAAGCGCGGCGTGCGCGGCCGGTTCGGCCCGCACCCAAGGCCGGGCCGGACGGGCGGTGCAGGGACGGGGGACGGAGACGGTCCGCCCGCTCCGCGCCCACCCGGGCCGGTCACCGCCTGCGGCTGAGACGCCCGGCCGCAGGCGGCTCGGCCGTCGACTCCCGCCAGACGATCCGGAACAGGGAGCCCTCGGTCGTCTCGGGCGCGCTGCCCCTCAGACCCGCGATCAGCTTGGCCATGGCCGTACTGCCCAGTTGTTCGAGCTCCACGTCGACGGTGGTCAGGGACGGGGTCATGAACTGCCCGACCCCGGCGTTGTCCCAACCGGTCACGCTGAGGTCGCCAGGCACGTCCCAGCCGCGCTCCCGGGCGCCCCGGACGACGCCGGCGGCGACGAGGTCATTGGCCGCGATCACCGCGGTCGGCCGCGCATGACTCGGGAGCATCCGTATCGCTTGGATGCCGGAGTCTCCCGACCAGTCTCCGTCGAAGACTCCGACGGACTCGACCCCGAGGCGTTCGACGGTGTCCAGATAGCTCTGCTTGCGCGCCCTGGCGGAGGCGAACTGAGTGTCGCCCGCCACATGGAGGAACCGGGAGTGACCGAGCGCCGCCAAGTGCTCGATCATCCGCACCAGGGGCGTGGCGTCGGCCAGTTGCCCGATGCCGCGCATCTCGTCGTCGAAGTCGGCCGAGATCACCACGGCCGTCCTCTGGTGCAGTTTGCTCTCCACGGCGGGAAGCACGGGGGCGAGGGAGAGGAGGCCCTCGTACTGTCCCGAGTCGGCGAGCTCCAGCAGGCGGTCGCTCCTCGCGCGTACGCCGCCCCCGGCGCTCACGACATCCACGAAAAACCCTGCGGCCTGCGCCGTCGCGCTGGCGCCCGCCAGCATGCGTGAGGGGTTGAAGGCCATGGCGGGCATGAGGATCGCCAGCCGTCCGGTCTTCCGCGTGCGCATCGACCGCGCCACCAGGTTGGGACGGTAGTCCAGGTCCCGTATGGCCTTCTCCACGCGTTCCAGGGTCGCGGGCTTCAGCCCGCCGTTGAACCGCAGATACCGCGACACCGTCTGGGGTGACACACCCGCGAGCCGCGCCACATCGGTGATCGTAGGCCGTCGTCGCGCCGCGTCAGCGCCATCCATCCGCTTCCCCCACCCTTTCGCCAACGTTCGGTGAAGTCAGAGACTACACACTCTTGACGCAAAAAGTGATCGTTCACTATGGTCCTCGCAACCCACAAAGTGAACGATCACTTTTCGGGGACGCGTGGCCCGGGACGGGCCCGCACCACTGTGTGCCGATGCCGCCGCTCAAGGGAGCAGTGCCGTGAGCTCCATCAACGAACTACGCCGGCTGCGCGGGTCCCAACGGGGCGCGCGACAGCAGAACAAGGCGGCGTTCCTCTTCCTACTGCCATGGTTCGTCGGGCTCTTCGGGATCACTCTCGGCCCGATGCTGGCCTCGCTGTACCTCAGCTTCACCAAGTACAACCTGCTGCAGCCGCCGCAGTTCAACGGAGTCGAGAACTGGACGCGCATGCTCGACGACGAGCGTCTGCACAAGTCGCTCGAAGTGACGTTCAGCTACGTCCTCGTCTCCGTCCCGTTGCAGCTGGCGATGGCCCTCGGTCTCGCCTTGGTGCTGGACAAGGGAGTGCGGGGACTTGCCTTCTACCGCTCCGTCTTCTACCTGCCGTCACTGATCGGCGGCAGCGTGGCGATCGCCGTGCTGTGGCGCGCGATGTTCGGGACCAACGGCTTGGTCAACGAGGCCCTGGCCCTCGTCGGTGTCCAGGGGCAGGGCTGGATCTCGGAGCCGGGAACGGCGCTGTCGACCCTCGTCGTCCTGAACGTCTGGACCTTCGGCTCACCCATGGTGATCTTCCTCGCCGGGCTGCGGCAGATTCCGACCTCCCTCTACGAGGCGGCCTCCGTCGACGGCGCGAAGCGCTGGCGCCAGTTCCGCAGCATCACCATTCCGCTGCTGACACCCATCATCTTCTTCAACCTGGTGCTGCAGATCATCCACGCCTTCCAGACCTTCACCCAGGCCTTCGTGGTCTCCGGCGGTACCGGAGGGCCCGCCGACTCCACCCTCTTCTTCTCGCTGTACCTGTACCAGCGCGGGTTCGGCCACTTCGACATGGGTTACGCGTCCGCGCTCGCGTGGGTCCTGCTCCTCATCGTCGCGGCCTTCACCGCCGTCAACTTCTGGGCCTCAAAGTACTGGGTGTTCTACGATGACTGACCGCACCGAAGCCGTGCCCTCCTCGCTGCCCGCCCCCCGCCCTCACGCGATACGCCGGGTCAAGCGCGCCGTGCGCGCCCCTCTCAAGCACTGCCTGTTGGCCCTCTGCGCCCTCACGATGCTCTACCCCGTCCTGTGGATGTTGGTCAGCTCGCTGCGTCCCAACAGTCAGATCTTCCGCAGCGCGGGACTCGCCCTGACGCACCCGCGCTTCGAGAACTACAGCAACGGCTGGAACGCCTTCTCCCAACCGTTCAGTCACTACCTGATCAACTCGGCGATCGTCGTCACCGGCGCGATCCTCGGGAACCTCCTCGCCTGCTCCCTGGCCGCGTACGCGTTCGCCAGACTGGAATTCCGGGCGAAGCGCGTGTTGTTCGCCATCATGCTCGTCACCATCATGCTGCCGATCCACGTGATCATCGTGCCCCAGTACGTCCTCTACTCGGAGCTCGGCTGGGTCAACACGTTCCTGCCCCTGATCGTGCCGAAGTTCCTGGCGACCGACGCCTTCTTCATCTTCCTCATGGTGCAGTTCATCCGCGGCATCCCGCGCGAGATCGACGAGGCGGCGCGGATCGACGGCGCCGGGCACGCGCGGATCTTCTTCCACGTCATCCTGCCGCTGATGGTCCCGGCGCTGGCGACCACCGCGATCTTCACCTTCATCTGGACCTGGAACGACTTCTACACCCAGCTCATTTACCTGACCGACCCGGACATGTACACCACTCCTCTCGCGCTGCGCACCTTCGTGGACCAGCAGAGCGCGACGGACTGGGGCTCGGTGTTCGCCATGAGTGTCGTGTCGCTCGTTCCCGTCTTCCTCGTCTTCCTCGCAGGGCAGCGCTTCCTGCTGCGAGGCATCGCGACCACCGGCGGCAAGTAACCGCGGGGGCTACTGCCGGACACGCGGAGGCGACCGAGCCATGACCGCTCGGGAGCACCGCAGTCACCGATCCGACCCACTCATCAGCCACAGGAGAACCACATGAACCCCAGCCCCTTCAGACGCGTCGCGATCGGGGCGGTCGCCTCACTCTCGCTCGTACTGACCGCCTGCTCCGGCGGCAGCACCGGAAGCGCTCCCGAGCTCGGCGACAAGCCGGTCACCATCCGCGCCACCTGGTGGGGTGCGGACACCCGCGCCCAGCTCACCGACCAGGTCATCAAGGCGTTCGAGAAGAAGTACCCCAACATCACGGTCAAGGGCCAGTACAAGGACTGGAACGGCTACTGGGACGCGCTCGCCACGACGACCGCTGCCAAGGACTCCCCCGACGTCGTCCAGATGGACGAGCTGTATCTCGCCTCGTACGCCGACCGCGGGGCGCTGTACGACCTCGGCAAGGCCAAGAAGATCCTCAGCACCTCGCAGTTCGACGACCAGGCCCTGGCCACCGGACAGATCGACGGAACGCAGTACGCCCTTCCCGTCGGCGTCGGCGTCATGTCCATCCTCGTGAACACCGACATGTTCACGAAGTACGGCGTGAAGGTTCCCGACGACAAGACCTGGACGTGGGACGACTACGCCAAGACCGCCAAGGAGCTGACGGACAAGAGCGGCGGCAAGATCCATGGCGCGGCCGGCGCGCCCGGCTTCTCCGCAGGCGACGTCAAGTACTGGGCTCGTCAGCACGGTGAGAACCTCTTCGACAAGGACGGCAACGTCTCCCTGAAGCCCGGGACGCTCGCCGGCATGTGGAAGTACGGTCTGAACCTGCTCTCCTCCGGGGCCAGCGTCAATACGTCGACGATGGTCGAGGACCTGACCGCCGGTGTGACCGCCGGCAGCTTCGCCACCGGCAAGGCGGCCATGATGGGGGCCTACAACACCCAGATCACCGCGATCCAGCAGGCCGCGGGCGCCCATGTGCAACTGCTGCAGATGCCTCGTGTCGGCGACACCAAGGCGAACTTCTTCAAGCCCTCCATGTACTGGGCGGTCTCGAGCCAGAGCGCGCACCCGGCCGAGGCGGCCGCGTTCGTCAACTTCATGCTCAACGACCCCAAGGCCGCCGACATCCTCAAGACGGAGCGCGGAATCCCCGCCAACAAGGAGATGCTCAAGCACCTCCAGCCGACTCTGGGCGGGACCGACAAGGCGGCGGCCGACTACATGAACGCCGTGACCCCGGGTGAGTCGCCGGTCGTGACCCCCAACGGCGGAAGCGGCATCGAACCGGAGCTGCAGCGCTACAGCCAGGAGGTCTACTTCAAGAAGACCTCGCCCGAAGCCGCCGCGAAGGCCTTCATCAAGGAGCTTCAGGGCGAGATCGACGCGGCCAAGTGACCTCCCTCCGGGGGCCGTCGCCGCTGCCCACGGCCCCCGGTAGCCCCACGAGAAGTGGGTCAGGAACCAAGAGAGAGAAACCACTCATGCCCAGCCCCCGGCCGCCGTACCGCGTGGCCATCATCGGCACCGGCGGTATCGCCCACGCTCATGCCGAAGCCCTCACCGAACTCTCCGAACGTGCCCGGCTGGTCGCCGTCGCCGACCTCGACCCGAGCCGTGCCGCCGCGTTCGCCGAGCGATTCTCCGTGCCGCACGTCTTCGACGACCCGCAGGCTCTGCTGGAGCGCGAAGACCTCGATCTCGTACACATCTGTACACCTCCGCAGACCCACGTACCGCTGGCGTCCATGGTGATGCGGGCCGGCGTCACCGCCTTGGTGGAGAAGCCGACGGCACTGAGCCTGCGCGAGATGGACCAACTGGCCACGGTGCAGGAGCAGACCGGCTCCAAGGTCCTGACCGTCTTCCAGCACCGCTACGGCCCGGCGGCGGTACGCCTGCGCCGGCTGGCCCGCTCCGGCGCACTGGGCCGGCCGCTGGTCGCCACCTGCGAGACACTCTGGTACCGGCCCGACGCGTACTTCGAGGTGCCGTGGCGGGGACGCTGGGACGTCGAGGGCGGCGGCCCCACGATGGGACACGGCATCCACCAGTTCGACCTCATGCTGTCGGTCCTCGGGCCCTGGTCCCAGATCGCTGCACTCGCCGAGCGCCAGGCCCGGCCCACGGACACCGAGGACGTCTCGATCGCCGCCGTCCGGTTCGACAGCGGAGCCCTCGCCACGGTGGTCAACTCGCTGCTGTCCCCCCGCGAGACCTCGCGCCTGCGCTTCGACTTCGAATACGCCACGGTCGAACTCGAGCACCTCTACGGCTACCGCGAGGAACACTGGCGGTTCACCCCGGCCCCCGGCCACGAGGGTCTCTCGGAGCTCTGGGCCAACGGCGCCGAGCCGGACGTCACGAGCGGCCACAGGCTACAGATCGAAGCCGTGTTCGACGCCTGGGAGGCCGGACAGGAACCCGGCGTCTGTCTGCAAGAGGCGCGCCGCACGCTGGAGTTCGCGGCGGCGACGTACGCCTCCGCCTTCCGCGGTGTCCGCGTCGCCGCGGGCGAACTGACCGACGACGACCCGTTCGCGCTCAGCATGGACGGCGGCGCCGTGCCGTGGGAACGGGTCAAGGAGGCCCTCGTATGAACGCTCTTGAGATCCGCCACGACCTGGGCGCCTCGGTCACGGTCCGCGACGGCGGCACCGAGCTGTTCCGCTACGTGTACCAGCCGGACACCGTCCAACTGGAATCGCCCAAACCCTACATCCACCCCCTGCGCACCCGGGCCGGCAAGGTGGTCAGCCTGTTCCGTCCCCACGACCACGTGTGGCACAAGGGCATCGCGTGGTCCCTGCCTCACGTGGGCGAGGAGAACTTCTGGGGCGGACCCACGTACATCCACGGACGCTTCTACGTCCAGTTGCAGAACAACGGAACCCAGGCCCACCGCCGGGTCGTCGACCTGGACAGGGCCGACGGAACGGCGACGTTCGCCCACGACCTGGACTGGACCACCCAATCCGGCGCGCTGTTCTTCACCGAGCGCAGGACGCTGCGGGCGAGCCTGGTCTCCCCGCACGCCTGGGTGCTGACGTTCGAGACGCAGATGACCAACGTCTCCGGAACGGACGTCGCCATGGGGTCCCCGACCACCAAGGGGCGGGAGAACGCCGGCTACGGCGGCCTGTTCTGGCGGGGCCCTCGGTCGTTCACCGGCGGACAGTTCGTGACCGAGGAAGGCCTGGGCGGCGACGAGGTCCGCGGGCGGCGCATGGAGTGGATGGGCTTCGCGGGCCACCACGACGAGACGGACGCTCAGTCGCTCGTGCTCATGGTCGACGACGCGGCCAACCCGAGTCACCCGCCGCAGTGGTTCGCCCGGACCGAGGAGTTCGCCTGCCTCAACCCGGCACCGTTCTTCAGCGAGGAGCTGACCGTCGAGGACGGCGCGACCGTGCGGTTCCGTTACGGCGTCGGGATCGCCGATGCCGACGCGAACGCGGCTCCCGCACTCGCCGACGCGGTACGCCGGGTGCTCACCCGGTCGGACACGCCGTCCGCACGCGGCGCGGAATCCGCTGCAGGGCGCTTCGCGACGGAGTGATCCGACCTGCTCGCTGTGCAACCCTCCGGCGTGCACTCCCCGCTCACCAGGGAGTGCACGCCTTCTGCGCCACCCCGGCTGCTGCGATCGCCGTGGACGCAGTGTCTGCGAATGGCGGCGAGGAAGTACCGGACACGTACGAGCACGATGGCGGACCAGCTGCGCTGGTTCCTGCACGAAATCGACCCGGGCACTGCCAGGCGCCTTCGCCTGCGCGCGGAGATCCCGCCCGGTGGAGCAATCCCGGCGGAGCCGCACCCGGTGATTCCACAACCGTTACAGTGATGTGGACCCTGTCCACCGCGTCGGAGCCGACCTTGCCGAACCTGTCCCAACTCGAGGAGATCTTCTCCGACGAGGGTGACGGCGCCGTCGGCCCCGTACGATCGCCAGGCTGGCAGAGCAACGTATCGCCGCAGGGACTCGCGGTGACATTGATCGCCGACTACACGTTCCCCGTCCGGGCGTGGTTGCCGTCGGCGGCGATCGTGGCACTGCTCGGCGAGTTCCAGGTGACCGCGGGCGCCGCCCGTACGACGATCAGCAGGCTGATGCGCCGTGGGGTGCTGGAGGGCAGCCGGCAGGGGCGCTACAGCTCCTACCGGCTGACGTCGCGGGCTGCCGTCGATCTGTGGAGCGGCGCCAGCTCGATCGCCACCTTCACCACCCAGCCCGACTCATGGGACGGCCGGTGGACACTGATCGCCTTCTCCGTCCCGGAGCAGGAAAGCACGCGGCGGCGCGCGTTGCGCACCGCGCTGCGCTGGCGCGGATTCGCGCCGCTGTACGACGCGCTCTGGGTGTCGCCGCACCCCCTGACCCCCAAGGGGCGGATCGAGGTGGCCGACCTGGCGCGGGGAGCGGTGACCGTGTTCCGCGCGCGGCAGGAGGAACTGGACACGGAGGTCGACCGCAACCCGGTCGGGGCGTGGGATCTGACCGGCATCGCCGAGCACTACCAGGCCTTCATCAGCCGTTGGAGCGGCTTGCTTCCGCACATCGGCGCCGACGGCGTCATCGGTGCCGACGCGGTGCGCGCCCGGACCGAGGTCATGCACGCCTACCGGCACTTCCCCATCCTGGACCCGTTGCTCCCCATCGGACTGCTGCCGCCCGACTGGCCCCGGTCGCGGGCGCGGGAAGTCTGCGTCGCGGTGTACGACGGACTGCTCCAGCCGGCCCAGGACCATGTCCGCTCCGTAGTGACCCGATTCGCGCAGGGGCCGCACCCCGACATCAGGGCCCATACGATCGCCGGCATGAGTGCGGGCATCGGCCACGGCTGACGGCGGGTCGCCGCGAGTGTGATCGGGTGGCCTTCGAGGACGTCCCACCGTGCCCCCTGCGCCCGCGATCTGTCGAATGCGCGTCGAAGACAACAGAATTGGGCGCCAATGATTGACAGATCGGCACCCGATCGGGAATGTACCTGTTGCAGGACATGTGGGAACGCTCCCAGAGGTGCAGCGCACGACGAGTGGAAGGAGAGGCACCCCTGCGCCGCTTCCGCAGAATCAACACCTCCCCCTCCCATGGGCGGGCAGGTGGGCGGGAAGGGCTGCTCCCTCAATGAGCCACGGTAGGGCCGGTGTTCAGCGGCTCTCCGCGTCCCTGCCGGCAAGACCACACCACGCCGACGACCACCACGGGCTGGACCGGAACGTTCTCCGCCGTGCGTGATTCGCCGACCTGACCACCCCCACGACCCCTCCCCCACCACCTGGGTCAGTCCCACCGCCGCGGCATCACCGACGCCTCTTCCCGGCACCTGACCGAGCAGCGCTCCGCACCCCCCCCCCACACCAGGAGTCTTCATGACCATGCGACGGCGTAGTTTCCTGACCCTGAGCGCGGCCGGAGCAGCGGGCGTAGGCATGTCCCTGCTCGGCACGGGCCAGGCAGGCGCCACCGCGCGGGCGGGAGCTCCGACCCAGCGGTTCGCGGTCGGTGTGCGCCCGTACGCCTGGAGCCGCGGCGGCCGCCGGTGGACCACCTACGTCTACTACCCCGCCGTCGGCGCCCCAGGCGGCTCCCCGGTCACCAACGCCCCCGTCGCCCAAGGCGTCTTCCCGGTCTGCGAGTTCATGCACGGCTTCAGCAGCAGCCCGCAGAACTCCCTGGCGATCATCCGCCCCCTGGCCGAGGCCGGCTTCATCGTCCCCGCCCCCCACTTCGCCGACCTCAGCGGCCAGGACGTCTACAACGGCAACCAGTCCAAGGACGTCTCCGAGGTCATCACCCGGACCCTCGCCCTCAACACCGCCGGCGACCCGCTGGCCGGCCACATCAACACCGCGGTCGGCGTCGGCGTCTCCGGCCACTCGATGGGCGGCATGACCACCCACGGCCTGCTCACGGCCTGGCCGGACACACGGATCACCGCCGCGATCCCCATGTCCTGCGTGGACATGGGCAACCCGAGCCCGGCGGTCCGCGCCAAGGTCCTGTTCACGCATGGCGACCGGGACGGCACGTGCCCGATCTCCTCCGCCCGCCAGGCGTACCGCGAACTGCCCGCCGCCAAGGCCTTCCTCACCTTCCGCGGCGCCGGCCACAGCAACTACTTCGGCGACTCCCGCACCGTCAACACCTTCGTGGACTGGATGCGGTGGAGTCTGTACGGCGACACCGCGGCCCGCGACCGCCTTCGCGCCGACGCCACCTCCCGTACGACCACCTGGGAATCCGCCCTGAGTTGAGGAACAGCCACGCAAGGCCCGGGTGGGCGCGTCTGCCGTGATCGCCGCGCATCCGGGCCGTGCAGGGTGGGCGGGCCGGGCAGTGCAGGGTGGCCTCCCAACGACGCCCGCGAGGTCGGCCGCCGCGCCATCGACCGTGTTCGTTTCCAGGCCGGCGTGGACACCACCGCCCGAACAACGGACCGCTCCGGCCGCTCCCACTCGTACCGATAGATCCACCTGGGGGCCCCACACCCTCAAGAACGCAAGAGAGGAAAGCTCATGGTTTCACTAGCAGGGAAGGTCAGAGTAATTTTCCTTTCCGTCCTGTTGGCAGTTGCCGCATCTGTGTACGGCGCCGCGCATCAGGCATCGGCCGATAGCGTGGCACAGTCAAGCGCTTCGCAGATCGTGGCCGACATGGGCGCGGGATGGAATCTGGGGAACCAACTCGAAGCCACCGCCAACGGATACCCCAGCGAAACAGCGTGGGGCCAGCCGACGGTCACGCAGGCCCTCATCGACAAAGTGAGGGCGGCAGGGTTCAAGACGATCCGGATCCCGGTCTCCTACCTGGGATACATAGGGTCCGGTCCGAACTACACGATCAACGCCTCCTGGCTGAACAGAGTCCAGGAAGTCGTCAACTACGCCTACAACAGGGGCCTGCATGTGCTGATCAACATGCACGGCGACGGCTACAAGAGCGTCAACGGCTCCTGGCTGATCTGCGATTCACCCTCCCAGACGACGATCAAGGCCAAGTACGAGAAAGCTTGGCAGCAGATCGCGAACAGGTTCAAGAACTACGACCAGCGCCTGATCCTGGAGTCCATGAACGAAGAGTTCGACGGGCAGTACGGCCGCCCGACCCAACCGTGCTACTCAAACATCAACAGCTACAACCAGATCTTCGTGGACACCGTCCGGAAAACGGGCGGAAACAACAGTTCCAGGTGGCTGCTCGTAGCCGGATGGAACACGAACATCGATTACACCGCCGGGAACTACGGCTTCGCCCTTCCGTCCGACCAGTACCGCTCCCCCTCTGTTCCCGCAAATGAGCGGCGGATCATGATCTCCGTTCATCACTACAGCCCGTGGGACTTCGCCGGAGAGGAGAGCGGCACCATCACGCAATGGGGACGGGCGGCGACCAACCCGTCGAGGAAGTCGACCTGGGGACAGGAGGACTATCTGGACGCGCAGCTCAAGACCATGCGCGACGTGTTCGTCACCAAGGGGTACCCGGTGGTGGTGGGCGAATACGGCTCCATCGACAAGTCATCGTTCGATTCGTCGAACAACAGGTATCGTGCGGACTTCGCACGTGCCGTCGCGGCCACCGCCAAGAAATACGGAGCGGCCACCGTCTACTGGGACAACGGTGCAACCGGTCGGTACGGGTTCGGGCTCTTCGACCGGCGCTCCCTCACGGTCACCCAGCAGGGCATCATCAACGCCATCATGACCGGTGTCAGCGGCAGTGTCGCCGGCTCCGGCCTTCCGTCCGGCACATAGCAGGACCCGAGTCCCGGCGACCGGTACACACCTCTCCCTACCTCGTGGGCGCGCAGTTGGACCGGGTGGCGACGCCACACGGTGTGCGATCTCGTCAACTGCGCGCCGACCAGCCGGACAGCGCTGCTCCGCATCCGGGAGCACGTTTGACCGACGGTGGACAGCGATGTCTCCACATGGAGCGACCGACGACGAGGTGTCTCTCAGAGCCCGGCTCAATCCCGAGGACGTCGGCCTGCCCTCCTCCGAGCGGCGGCGGGTACCCGGCCTGCGGCGCGAGGACCTGGCGCAGCTGGCGGGAGTGCCATACGCGTACTGCGCACGCGCGGAACAGGGCCGGGGCGAAACCAGGTGCGGACGTGGTGTTGAGCGCCTCACCGGCCCGACCGGCCGGACCTGCGCGAGGTGGGCTGTCGGCTACGCGGCAGGGTTTCCCTGACGGGATCGGCGCACACCACCAGAGGCCAGAAGAAGGCGGCGCCGGGTACCCGGACGCCGGCCCGGTCCGTGCGACCGCCTCCGACAGGTCCTGGACCCGACGAACACACTCAGCGGGCCGCGTGCACCACTGCCAGTGCTCCGCCGCCCATGCCGGATTCCACTCGCTCGACGAGCATTCGGCGAGCACCCCTTCTCTGATGCTTGAACTCGCTCAAGCATCAGAGAAGTCGGCTGTCCGGCTCAGGGGCTGTTCGGCAGCGCCACGGTGGGGCGGGGTGGCGTGGGCATGCTGCCGCCGATGAAGAAGCTGGGGTGCGGGGGCTGGTTGTAGGCAGTGTTCTGCCAGGCCAGGGCCGTGCGGTACTGGGTGTCCTGGAGGAGGGTCGTGATCCGCGTATTGGTCTGGTACGGCGTGGAGTAGATCCGCAGGGCCGTGTTGTTGGACGTCGGCCAGATGACCTCCTCGCGCCAGTCGCCGAGGATGTCGCCGGACAAGGACGGCGTCGACTTGGTGCCGTTGTTGGAGTGCACCCCGGAGCCGGTGAGCAGCCTGGTGTCGCCGGAGGTGCCGTACTTGTCGATGTGGGTGCCGTCGAGGAGTTCGCGGGTGGTGTCGCCGTCCCACCACGCCAGGAAGTTGCTGGACCCGGGCTTACGACTGGCGACCACCGCGCCCTGGGGGTTGCGGACGCCGCTCACGAGCGACGACCACGACTCGGCGCCCGCGCTGCCGGACCAGATGTCACCGGACACGCCCCGGCCGTTGTCACCCGCGGCCGGGGTGGACCAGAGGATCTGGCCGGTCCTCGCGTCCGCCATCCAGGAGGACGGCTTGGAGCCGTCCTCGTCGACCTTGAACTCCTCCAGACCCGGCCTGGACGGGTCGAGGTCGCCCACGTGCATCGCGTCCCCGTGGCCGTTCCGCGTCGTCCACAGGCCGTTGCCGTTGTCGTCGACGGCCATCGAGCCGTAGACGACCTCGTCCTTGCCGTCTCCGTCCACATCCGCGACCGACAGCTGGTGGTTGCCCTGGCCGGCGTAACCGCTGTGGGCGTTGGAGTCGAAGGTCCACCGGCGGGTGAACTGCCCGTTCCGCCAGTCCCAGGCCGCGATCACCGTGCGGGTGTAGTAGCCACGGGCCATGATCACCGAGGGGCGGGAACCGTCCAGATAGGCCGTGCCCGCCAGGAACCGGTCCACGCGGTTGCCGTAGGAGTCCCCCCAGGACGACACCGTGCCTCGGGCGGGGACGTAGTCGACGGACTGCATCGCCTTGCCCGTCTGCCCGTTGAACATCGTCAGGTACTCGGGGCCGGACAGCACGTAGCCCGAGGAGTTGCGGTGATCGGCCGAGGAACTGCCTGTGACCGCGCCGGTTGCGTCCTTCGTGCCGTCGGCGGTCTTCATGGCGACCTCGGCCTTGCCGTCGCCGTCGTAGTCGTACACCTGGAACTGTGTGTAGTGCGCGCCGGAGCGGATGTTGCGGCCCAGGTCGATACGCCACAGGCGAGTGCCGTCGAGCTTGATGCCGTCGACGATCGTGTTGCCGGTGTAGCCGGACTGGGAGTTGTCCTTGGCGTTCGTCGGCTGCCACTTCAGGACGATGTCCAGGGCGCCGTCGCCGTCGAGGTCGCCGACGGAGGCGTCGTTGGCCTCGTAGGTGTACGGCGAGTTGCCCGGTGAAGTGCCTCCGGGCGGCGGGGAGATCGGCACGTCCTTGTACCCGGTGCGGAACTGGAGCGCGTGCTCGGACGGCGCCTGCTCGACGCCGTTCACCACCGCGCGCACCGTGTAGTCGGCCGAGTCCGGGGCCCCGCCGTCCAAGTAGTTCGTCGAGGTAGTCAGGGGGGAGGAGTTGAGCCTGGTGCCGCCACGGTAGACGTTGAAGGCCACGTCGTTCGGGTCAGTGGCCAGCCACCGCCACGACACCAGGTTCCCACTGCCGGTGTGGACGCTGGTCAGGCCCCGATCGAGGCGTTCCACCTGCCGCGCGGTCGCGGCGTGCGCGGTCTGCGGCAGTCCGGTGAGTGCGGAGAGGGCCAGTGCGGTGGCGGCCGTCAAGCCGCCGAACAGCCGATTGTTCGACCGGCGTTGGAATCGCGATGGGCGCGATGCGGTGCGTGGATGCCGGTGCGGGTCGGTCACGATGACCTCCGATGTGGGGGGTGGTGTGAAGATCGCGGAACGGCGATCTGACCACAGGCATGGGAACGCTCCCATTCGCTGCGAGGGTAGAAATTCACTGATGGCCCGTCAAGCATCCTGGTGGCCCTTTCTGTTCGAGCGTGTTCGGATGCGAGTCGGCTAGATGCCCCGTGCGCAGCCTCGTCCCTGTCGCCGCATTCCTTCCAAAGGGCACTTGAACTGGGCCGACTCCCGCCAGCTCAGGCAACCCACGGCCGAGGCACGGCGAGCCCCCCGTCCACAGGATCGCACTGCTCCTTGCACGGATCGGTGAGCAACGGTTGACAGCTTCGTGCCCGATCGAGAAGCTGCGTGATGTACCTCCGGTTCATTGTGATGCGATTGCGCACCTCCGTCGCAGCACGTCTGTGATCGCTCACAGTTCCGGCCGGAGGAGCGTCCCTGGCATGCCTGGGCCGCCCCCTTCGACACGGGCCACACGTGAGCACTCCTGCCGTAGTTGTCGCCCCACCGAGGGAGGCAGCATCGGCTGGATCGCACGCGGCTTCACCAACAGCTCGAGTTCGAGCGTCAGTTGCCCCCATCACCCGCCTCGCCTCTGAGCGTCTCTTTCTCACTGACCCGCTCTCCGCCGACCGCGACGCCTTGCCCACGGCCGACGGAAGGAAAGGACCGACCATGTCCCCGCGACCCCCCACACCAGCTGCCGGGCGCATCAGCCGGCGAACCCTGCTCAAGGCCACCACCGCCACCGCCGGGGCGCTCGCCACCGCTGTCGCGTTCGCCGAACTCGAGACGCCCGCCGAGGCTGCGGCGAGCTTCGTCAAGGGCGTGGACATCAGCTGGGCACCTCAGATGGAGGCCCGTGGCTACTCCTGGAAGAACGCCGGCGGGCAGACCCAGGACCTGCTGACCATCCTCAAGGGATACGGCATCACCGCCGTACGCCTGCGCACGTTCGTCAACCCCTCCAACGACCCGGCCAACGGGCACTGCGGCATCAACGAGGTGGCCGCCTTCGCCAAGCGGGTCAAGGCCGCCGGCATGTCGATCATGCTCGACTACATGTTCGGCGACACCTGGAACTCCGTCGGCGTGCAGAACCCGCCCGCGGCCTGGAGAAACATGAGCTACAGCCAGATGCGCACGGCAATGGGCACGTACGTGAACCAGACCATGACGGTCATGAGGAACAACGACGTGCTCCCCACCTGGGTGCAGATCGGCAACGAGATCAACAGCGGGATCTGCCGCCCGGTCGGCGGCGTCTCCAACGGGGCGCAGATGACCGGACTGCTCAACGCCGCATACGACCAGGTCAAGGCGGTGTCACCGAACTCGACCGTGTGCATCCACCTGGCTCAGCCGCAGAAGTACGACGTGATGACGACGTTCTTCAGCCGCTTCGCCGCGAACGGCGGCAAGTGGGACATGTCGGTGTTCTCCTCCTACGGCAGCGCCGACCTCGCGGCCGGAATCGTGGGGAACATGAAGAGGATCTCCGACGCCTACGGCAAACCGTTCCTGCAGAGCGAGTTCGGTGGTCGCGTGGACCGCGCCTCCTCCACCCAGGCCGCGCTGGTCGCCTACATCAAGGCACTCAAGGCCAATGGCGGGCAGGGCATCTTCTACTGGGAGCCTGAGTGCATGTCCCCGTTCACCGGCTACAACATGGGCGCCTGGGACTCCTCCAGCAAGCGGCCCACCGCGATCATGAACGGCTTCACCCAGGCCTGAGCGACGGGCCATGGACCTCAACCCGGACAACTCTCCGGCCAAGGACTGGGATTGGTGATTGTAATGGGCATGACATCGCGTCTCGACGGTCACGGGGTCAGGCTGGGAGCAGTGGGTCTGCTGACCCTTGCGACGCTGGTCGGCACCGGTGCGGCACATGCCGGGGCCGCCACGCGGGCACTGCCGGCCGGTTGTTCCGGCACTGCGCCGATCAAGTGTCACTACGCGGTCTCACCCGGCAACTACGACGTGACGGTCTCCATCGGTGGCGGCGCCACTGCCGCCGAGACCGACATGTGGGTGGAGGCCCGTCGCCTGATGCTTCCGGCGACGAAGACGGCGTCAGGCGCCGCCGCCACGTACTCGTTCACGGTCAACGTGCGGCAGCCGGAGGGTCAGCCGACCGGCCAGGGCGGCACCGGAAACGCCGGTCTGGACATCCGGTTCGCGGGGACCAACCCGCAGGTGTCGGCCGTCTCCGTGAAGCCGGCGACCCAGCCACTGGTCGCCTACCTGGCCGGCGACTCGACCGTGTGCGACCAGCCCGCGGCCCCGTACACGGGATGGGGCCAGATGATCACGCCGGCGGTAGGACCCGGAGCGTCCATCGCCAACTACGCTGACTCGGGGGAGAGTTCGGGCAGCTTCCTGAGGAACTCGGCGCTCTTCCCGTCGCTGCTGCCGAAGGTCAAGGCAAACGACGCGGTCTTCATCCAGTTCGGCCACAACGACAAGCAGACCAGCGCGTCGGCCTTCCGGAGCAACCTCACCTCCATGATCACGCAGGTCCGTGCGAAGGGCGGCGTCCCGGTTCTGGTGACCCCGCCGGTCCGCCGGCAGTTCAACGGCAGCCGGCTCACGCCCACAGCACTGCACGTCAACGGCCTCGGAGTGAACCTGCCCGCCGAGATGCGCTCGGTCGGCACGGCGCAGAACGTGCCGGTGATCGATCTGACCACCAAGAGCAAGACGCTGGTCGAGTCCCTCGGCCCGTCCGCCTCCGCACAGCTCTTCCTGCGCTCATCCGTCGACGGCGTCACGGACAACACCCACTTCTCGCAGTACGGCGCGACCCAGATCGGCGCGCTGGTGCTCCGGAGCATCCGCGAGCAGCGCCTGCCCCTGGCCGCATACCTGCGCTGACCGCTACCCGGCGCCAGTCCCGACGTGCGCCGCCAGAACCCCCCGAAGGCCGACGCGGCCCAGCCGCACACAGCACGCCCGCCAGTTCGCGCTTCGGGCCCGGGCTGCTCAAGCACGCCTGCGCCGAGTTCTTCAGGCAGGCACGAGCCCTACTGCCGCACGGGAAATCACCTGACTCGGGAGATGACGCTGTGAGAACCGCGAAGTTCGGCACCACTGCCCTCCTGCTCTCGGTGGTCACGGCGAGTTCCGTCGCCATGGCCCCCGGCTCGGCGTCCGCGAGCGCCGCGGGGGCCGGAAGCACCTACTACGTCGCCCCGAACGGGAACGACGGCGCGGCAGGCACGCAGGCCGCGCCGTGGGCATCGTTCGCCCGTGCACAGGCCGTCGCCAAGGCGGGCGACACGGTCTACTTCCGAGGCGGCACCTACGCCTACACCCGCGCGAACGGCGCCTGTTCGGGCCAGACCGCCAAGGTCGACGCGATCACCCTCAACAAGAGCGGCAGCTCGGGCAACCCGATCCGGTACTGGGCCCAGCCGGGCGAGAAACCGGTCTTCGACTTCTCGCGGATGACCGACAACTGCCGCATCAAGGGTTTCGACGTCACCGGAAGCTGGATCCACCTCAAAGGACTGGAAGTCAAGGGCGTTCCCCAGAACAACAACCGCAACGCCGAGTCCTGGGGGATCTGGGTCTCCGGCAGCAATGACGTCTTCGAGCAGATCAACACCCACCACCACATGGGCACCGGCCTGTTCATCAGCGGCGGAAGCGGCAACCTCGTCCTCAACTCGGACGCGCACGACAACTACGACCTGCGCAGCAACGACGGGCCCGGCGAGAACGCCGACGGGTTCGGTTCGCACTACACGCCGGCCGGCCGCCCCGCGAACGTGTTCCGGGGTTGCCGATCGTGGTGGAACGCCGATGACGGGTTCGACCTCATCTCCACCTACTCACCCGTGATCATCGAGAACTCGTGGGCCTGGCGCAACGGGTACGTGCCGGGGACGACGACGCCCTCCGGCAACGGAGCCGGCTTCAAGTCCGGCGGCTACGGGGGCGACTACGAGGCGGACGCGCCGAAGCACACCGTCCGCTTCTCGGTGGCTTTCCTCAACAGGGCGGCCGGTTTCTACGCCAACCACCACCCGGTGGCCAACGACTTCTTCAACAACACCGGCTACGGAAACCACCCCAACTTCAACATGCTGGGCATCGACTCACGCGGCGCCGCCGTCGGCCGGGGCACCCTGCGCAACAACATCGCCTACACCGGAACGGCGACGTCGAACATGAGCGGCACGAGCGCCGCGTACAACTCCTGGAATCTCGGCGTCCCCCCGACCGACTCCCAGTTCCGCAGTGTGTCGACGTCCGGCTGGGACGCGCCCCGCCAGACCGACGGGAGTCTGCCCGTACTGCCCCACCTCCGTCCCGCGGCGAACAGTGCCCTGATCGACAAGGGCACCGACGTGGGACTGCCCTTCAGCGGAAGCGCGCCGGATCTCGGTGCCTTTGAGAATGACGGAAGGTGACCTCTTGAGGCAAAGATCGCGTGGCGT
Organism: Streptomyces achromogenes; assembly: GCF_030816715.1. Lineage (NCBI taxonomy): Bacteria > Bacillati > Actinomycetota > Actinomycetes > Kitasatosporales > Streptomycetaceae > Streptomyces > Streptomyces achromogenes. Next base: position 989,633 of record NZ_JAUSYH010000001.1, read on the forward strand.
CTGGCAGTACTGGAAGTCGGTCGCCGCCACCGTGTTGTCCGTGGCGTTGGCGGCGCCGCTCTCGGCGAGCACCGCCGCGGCGGAGACACCTGCGACGCAGAGACAGGCAACGGAGCTCCGAGACCAGGGGGCGGCCGCTGGACCGGTGGTGGAGCGCGGCCTCGAGTACCTTGTGTCCGACTACCGGACGCGCACTCCGACGAAGTACACGGCTGACTCCTGGAAGCCCTTCGCCAAGGCGTTGACCAACGCGGCCAAGGTCGCCGGCGACCCTTCGGCCACCACGTCGGACGTCGCCGGCGCGAAGACGGCACTGATGACCACCGCCGCCGATCTGAAGGCCGCCGACGAGGGCACGTTCCAGACCATCACGAACAACAGCTTCTGGAGCGACACCAGCGGCAATCCCATCTATTCGCAGGGCGGCGGGGTCTTCAAGTTCGGTGACACCTACTACTGGTACGGCGTGCACTACAGCGGCGCCGAGCTCTACCGGGCCAATCCGACGAGGAAGTACGACGGGAACGTCGGCTTCGTCTCGATCCCCGTGTACTCGTCCAAGGACCTGGTGAACTGGAAGTTCGAGAACAACGTCGCGACGCGCTCGACCGCGATCAACAACGGCGCCACCCTCGGTCAGGCGGGGTGGGTCGGGCGGCTCGGGGTCTCGTACAACGAGAACACCGGAAAGTACGTGCTCGCCACCCAGGCCTACGTCGGAGGCGGGCACGGGGTCCTCTTCCTCCAGGGTGACTCACCCACCGACACCTTCGACTACGGCTACTTCCAGACCCAGATCACCAACTCGCCCACGACCGGCACCGGAGACCAGACCGTCTTCACCGACGACGACGGCAAGGACTACCTGATCTTCTCCAACCGCGAGGGACGCTCTCGCGCCTTCGTCAGCAAGCTCAGGGAGTCCGACTCGCTGCGGGCGGAGCCCGGCGTGCAGATCGGCCAGAACTCCTCCGGCCGCGAGGGCAACGCCATGTTCAAACTCGACGGCAAGTACTATCACGCGGCCTCGGACCTGCACGGCTGGAACAGTTCGGTCGCGCACGTCCTGGAGTCGACCAGCGGCAACATCCAGGGCCCCTACACCAGCGAGTACACGCTGGCCGGCACCGAGATGGACTACAGCCACGTGACCCAGACCGGGTTCTTCGTGACGGTCAAGGGCACCAAGCAGAACACGGTGATCTTCGCCGGCGACCGCTGGGCCGACTTCGCCTGGAACGGCATCGGGTACAACCAGTGGATGCCGGTGACCAGGACCGGCGCGAGGCCACAGTTCCACTCGGTGAGCCAGTGGCAGTTCAACGCCACGACCGGCGAGTGGCGCGTCGGGCCGGCGAACAACTACCTCCTCAACCCCGACATCCAGGCCGACCGCGTCATCGTCTCCAGCGTACGGGGGTGGCGGAACCTGGGCGGTTCGGTGACCAACGTCAACGGTGGTGTGAACGGCTCTCGCTTCGCCCTCCAGGTGAGCAACAGCGGCGGCGTCGAGCAGCGGGTCGAGTCGGTGCCCGCAGGCGCCTACACCCTGTCACTGCACACTCGGGGTAGCGCCGGACAGGTCGTGATCACCGGTGCCGACAGCAGCCAACGCACCCTCGGCATCCCGTCGTCGAGCGGCTGGGCCAAGCGCGAGCTCACCGGCATCGAGCTGCCCGGCGGGGCCGCCACCGTCACTGTGCGGGCGTCGGGTTCGGGCGGCGTCACCGTCGACCAGCTCTCACTCGTCAAGACCTCGGCCGGCGCACCACAGCCACCGGGGCGTTACGAGGCAGAGACCGCTCCGGCGCAGTGCCGGGGCACGATCGACTCCAATCAAGCCGGCTATTCCGGCAGCGGGTTCTGCAACGGCGACCCCGCTGTGGGGGCCTTCGCGGAGTTCACCGTGAACTCCGAGACCGCCCGTACGGCGACGCTGGGGGTCCGGTTCGCCCATGGCGCCACCAGCGGTGCGAGGCCGGCGAACCTGGTCGTCAACGGATCCACGGTGGGAACGGTTTCGTTCGAGTCCACCGGTGCGTGGACGACCTGGTCGACCAAGACCGTGACCGTCTCGCTGAACGCCGGCAGCAACACCATCCGGTGGGATCCGACCACGGCAGCCGGACTGCCCAACGTCGACTGCCTCGATGTCGGTGCCGCGGCCGGCTGACATCCCGTGCTCCGCCGGTCTTCTCGACCGGCGGAGCGTACGGAACAGCCCCTGCCGCACGTACGTCACATCGTCAGGAGAAGGACATGAGCAGCAAGCGTCTGCCCCGCGCCATCGCGGTCACGACGACGTTGGTCACCATGGTGTCCGCGAATCTACTCATGGTGCCCGAGCCGGCCCACGCGACCTTCGGAACCGCGGACATCAAACCGATCGAGAGCAATATCGCCGCCAAGCCCTGGGCCGCGGCGACGGCTGCCACCGGCTCGTCGAACGCCCGTCTGGCCATCGACGGCGACCCGGCGACGTCCTGGCACCCGGATCGTGCCGGCGCCCGTCAGTGGCTCACCGTCGACCTCGGTGGAACCTACGACAACCTGCGCAAGGTCAAGGTGCTGTTCCCGGACCGTGGTGTGGCCCACCAGTACGTCGTCGAGGCCTCATCCGACGGTCGCCGGTGGAAGACCATCGCCGACAGATCCCACAACCGAGCCGTGTCGCGAGGGGAGGTGCACCTGTTCACCCGGCCGGCAACACGCTTCGTCCGGCTGACCTTCACCGGTGGGCCGGGCCGGACCCGGGCAGGTGTCAGCGAGCTCCAGGTCTTCAACTACCTGCGCGAGGACCTCACCCTCGGCGCCGATCTGTCCTGGATGGACGACGTCCAGGACCAGCAGTACTGGGTCGACCCCCTGGCCGAGAACCGCGGGGCCGGGCCACACCTGCTCGACGTGGCCAAGGACCGTGGCATCGAGTACAGCCGGCTGCGGATATTCAACGAGCCGCGCAGCGAGGGCACCGGTCAACCGACGCCGATACCGCGCCAGGGCCCGGAGCGCTCACTGGTCTCAGCCAAGTGGATCAAGCAGCGGGGCATGGGCCTGGGGATCGACTTCCACTACGCGGACTCGTGGGCGGACCCGAGCAAGCAGCCAAAACCTCGCGCCTGGGCCGAGCTGAAGTTCGCGGACCTGTCCCAGACCGTGTACGACTTCACCGCCGACTGTCTGAAGCGGCTGATCCGGCAGGGCACCACGCCGGAGAAGGTGGCCGTCGGCAACGAGATCATCAATGGCTTCATGTACGGCAGCGAGGCGGCCCGCATCGGCACGACTGATCCGCCGTACTTCGTCGACCAGGCCGATGTCTACCAGTCCCAGCCCGGCGGTGGCCTGTTGTGGAAGTACTGGCGGTCGACCGACCCGGTGGAGCAACAACTCTACGACCAGTCGTGGGACCGGTTCACCACCCTGGCCGCGGCCGGGATCAAGGCCGTCCGCGACGCGTCACCGACATCCAAGGTCGAGATACACGTGATCGTCGACAAGGACAAGCTCGCCAAAACCATGGAGTTCTGGCACCAGTTCCTCACCCGGGTGAAGGCGAAGGGCCAGAACCCCGACGTGCTGGCCATCTCGTACTACCCGGAATGGCACGGTACGCCCGACGCGCTGGATCTCAACCTGAACACCATGGCCACCACGTACCCCGGCTACGAAATCGACATCGCCGAAACCGCCTACCCCGCGTCGGGCGGCGACGGCTCGCCGTTGCCCAACTCACCGTACCCGCGGACCGTTCAAGGGCAGGCGGACGCGATCCGGAGGGTCTTCCAGGCCGCCAACGACGTGGTCGACAACCGAGGTTCAGGGGCATTGGTGTGGGAGCCGGCCGGCTACCAGCCGATGTTCCGGGCCGTGCCCGGACTGGCGAACGCGTGGGAGCCGCACGCGTCCATCAACGTCTTCAACGCCGCCCGCGCCAAGCACATCCTCCAGGACACCGTCTACACCAGCACCATGGTGAGAGCCGCCCCGAAGCTGCCCTCCTCCATCCGCATGCTCACCACCGCCGACAACGAGATCACCAGTGTCCCCGTCCGCTGGCAGCCGTTGCCACCTGGCGCGACCGACAGGCCGGGTGAGGTGACCGTCACCGGGACGACCGGCACAGGACCGGTCACGGCGGTCATCGACGTCATGCCCCGACACGGCGAACACGACGTGACCACCTCATAGCCTGCTTCGCCGACGTCGCACCGCCGCGGCCACGACGGCACCGGCGACATCATCACCGCTTCCCAGCAGTGCTCCGCTCTGTCGCCGGCGGGACGCACCCGGCAACGGGACCAGCCGAACACCGAACCCCCCACCCATCCCCGCACCCAAGGAGTCACCGTGACCCTGCGACGACGGACCTTCCTCAGCATGAGCGCGGCCGGAGCGACGGGCGTGGGCCTGTCCCTGCTCGGGGCAGGACAGGCACCGGCCGTCGCCGGGCCACTGGACGCCGCGCCGACCACGCCGTTCGCGGTCGGCGTACGCCGGTACAACTGGACCCGCGGCAGCCGCCCGTGCACCACCTACGTCTACTACCCGGCCACCGGCGCCGCCGGCGGCAGCCCGGTGACGGACGCCCCGGTCGCAAGCGGTGTCTTCCCCGTCTACAACTTCACCCACGGCTACGGAAGCAGCCCGCAGAACTCCCTGTTCATCATCCGGGCCCTGGCCTCGGCGGGCTTCGTCGTCCCCGCCCCGCACTTCAACCACAACTTCACCGACGTCAACAACGGCAACACCTCCAAGGACGTCTCGCAGATCCTCACCAACACCCTCGCGCTCAACGCGAGCGGACCGCTGGCCGGGCACATCGACACCGGCATCGGCGTCGGCGTCTCGGGCCACTCCCTGGGCGGCATGGTCACCCACGGTCTGCTGACCTCCTGGCCCGACAGCCGGATCATCTCCGCCAACCCGCAGTCCTGCGTCGACATGGGCAACCCGTCCAGCACGGTCTCGGCCAAGGTCCTGTTCGTCCACGGCGACCGGGACTCGACCACGCAGTACTCCTCGGCCCGGCAGGCGTACGCGGAGATCACCTGGCCCAAGGCGTTCCTCACCTTCGTCGGCGGCAGCCACACCAGCTTCTGGAGCGACCAGCGCTTCCCGAGGACCGTCGTCGACTGGGCCCGCTGGACCATGTACGGCGACACCGCCGCACGGGACCGCCTCCCGGCTGACGCGTCAGGGTCCAACACCAGGTGGGAAGCCCAGCTGGGCGACTCCCCCGGCGGCCCGGGCATCTACACCCTGCTGGCCCAGCACAGCGGCAAGGCCGCCGAGATCAACGGGGCCTCCACCGCCGCCGGCGCACTGCTCGTCCAGCGGACCACCAACAGTCGCCCCAACCAGCAGTTCGAGTTCGTCGACGCCGGTAACGGCCACGTCCGCGTCAAGGCACTGCACAGTGGCCTGTTCCTCCAGCCCACGGGCACCGCGACCGGCGCGGACATCGTCCAGCAGGCCGACACCGGCGCCACCAGCCAGCAGTGGCGGGTGGTCGATCACGGTGGTGGCGTGATCAGCCTCGTCAACCGGGAGTCCGGCCTGGCCATGGATGTCTGGGAGTACTCCACCGCCGACGGCGCCCGCATCGCCCAGTACACCTACAGCGGCAACCCCAACCAGCGCTTCACCCGCCGCCGCGTCTGACCGGAGCGTGGCGGGGCACCGCTCGGACAACAGGGCGGGCGGTGCCCCGGCATGGTGCCCGAACACGCAACCCGGACACTGTCCGATCTGCCACCGATCAAGCTCTCGAAACGGCCCACGACACACATTCATAGGGGCGGCACGCACACACCGCCCGCGAACTATGTAGTCCCACCACATGTGCCCCTGGCCTGCGCGTTCCTACGGTGTTCCGACACAGACCCGTCCCCACGGCACACGAGGAAGTGGCGCACATGGCCTCCGGAACCACCGCTCCCCCACCCCCCGCCAGTCTCAAGCGCATCGTCGCCGCGTCCCTCATCGGCACCACCATCGAGTGGTACGACAACTCATTCGATCGGGGCTAGGCCCTGCGGTTTTGCCTCATCAGCGGCCTGAAAGTCAGCACCGAACCAGCACCGGAACCCAACCGTGCTGGTCGGGACAGCAAGACGAGAGCTCCACCGCACGAGAGAGGGGCCGGAGGCCAGCAGGTCTCACAGAGAGTAGTCAGGCTCCCGTCTCACAGGCGACTCGTTTTCCATGTGGTCACCGTCCGCATTGGTCACGGAACCGCCCGACACAGTCGAAAGCCGGGAAGACACCGGCGTCGATGCTCCGGCAAAGTCGCTCCGTAAGTTGTTTGGCGGTCCGGAAGAGTGGGGTGTGGCTCTAAGGTCGCTTGCCCCCCGGTGGCTCCGGCGGAGTGGCCGCCCCGCTTCGGGACGCCTGGCCGCTGATTGAGATCTGCGCATTGATCGCTGTTTTTACGGAGCTGGCGGCGTGTTCCTCGGGCCGAACGGCATGCTGCCTGAACCGAGGAGACGTACATGGCCGAGCAGCTGACCGGCCTCTGGGTCGGGATCGACGCCGGTAAAAATCCATCGCTGGCTTGCCGCGGTCGACGAAACCGGGGCAACGGTCTGGAGCAAGAGGGTTGCCGACGACGAGAACGCGATCCTGACCGCCCTCGGCGAGATCCTCGCCCTCGCCGACCTTGTGCACAGGGCCGTTGACATCGCCGGTACCGCGTCCGCGCTGTTGCTGGCCATACTCGCCGCCCGCGGCCAACAGGCCGTCAACGTTCCCGGCCGGACGGTCAGCCGGATGTCCGGGTCCTACCGCGGTGAAGCCAAGACCGACGCGCGGGATGCCTAAGTGATCGCAGACACGGCCCGGCTGCGGCGGGACTTCACCTTCATCAAAGTCCCCGCCCAACTGGCAGCCGACCTCGCTCTGCTGACCGCCCACCGCACCAATCTGACCGCCGACCGGGCCCGCATGCTCAACCGGCTCCGCGACGTGCTCACCCGTCCATCGGCGACATCGTCTCAGTCTCGCTGGACGGATGGCTCACCGCCTGCGGGCTCTGCGCCTGACAGCAGTGCGCGAGGGGCTGCCGCCCCACGCCGGGGTACGGCAGCCCCTCGCGCCGACCGTTCCAGTGGCCCAATGGGACGGGTGGCTATCCGCCTGGCCGACCGGAGCGGCTCTCGTGCCTGATCACTCCCCCTACGCCCGCCGCTGCGTGAAATCGCCGACGGGCTCGACGCCGGGTTCCAGCCGAACGACGACGCTCTTCCGCCGCACCCGGAGACCTGCAACGGGCACACCGACGAGGGCAGCTCAACCACACCGTCCCTGAAGTTCTTCAGTTCCAGGCCGGATCCGCCGGTGCAACGCCGACACCGACATCTCTCACGGTGACGTCGTCGTTCTCGCCCTTGACGCATGGCTCCGTGCAAAGGGCTACCCACCGGACCTCGAACCACCGGGCACAGAAGGATCGCACTCTCGATCCAGGCCACCGCTTGTACGGGCGGGAGCTACAGCTGCGGTCCGGTGACGACGTCGAGAAGCCAGGCTTCGATCTGCTCGGCGACTTCCTTCCAGACCGGGTCGAGCGACAGACAATGGCCGGCGTCCTCGCGATAGATCTCGTACGCCCCGAGGGCGCGGCCGAGGGCACGAACGTGGTCGGCCGGCGCAAGAACGTCGTCGCCGACGGCGACTACGAGTGCCGGCGCCCGGACCGCAGCGACGTCGACCTCAGCAGTCCAGCGTGTAGCCTGCCAGGCGGCCGTCGGCGACTCCGGTTGGAGCCGCGCGTAGTACGTCTTCGCGACCTCCTGGTTGACGCGCGGCCAGAACAGTTCGTGGGCGACTTCCAGCGGCGGCGGCCCCCATGGCTGGTCCATGTCGATCGCGAGATCCACCGGCTCTGGAGCGAAACGCCCCGGCAGCACCGGTGCCATGAGCGCGATCGCAGCCAGGCTTCGACCGGCGGTCGCGGCGTAGGCCAAGGTGGCGAGTCCACCCATGCTCTGTCCGACGACGATCGGTGCAGTGTCGGTCGTCTCAGCCAGGCGCGCGACGGCGACTTCGATGTCTTCGGCGACTGCGGTGATGGGACGCTTGAGCCACTGCTGCTGCTCCATGGGTGCCGAGGAGCCGTGTGAGCGCCAGTCCAACGCGAGATTGCGCCAGCCGCGCGCGGCGAACCAACCCTGCCATTCGGCGAAGCACCACGCGCCGTGGCACCCACCGTGGACGAAGACGATCGGGTTGGCGTGGCTGGCTCCGCCATCCGGTTCGACGTGCGTCAACGCGATTCCGTCGACGACTTCGGTTTTTGTGGAGAGAGTCTCGTTTGGCATTTGCTGATGGTCCCTACGAAGCAGGCAGTTCTGTGTCACCCGCACGGGGCAATTCGGAGGTCCTGGGAACCTGGAGGGCGCCGATCTGGTGCCCGTGGCGGGCAAAGACAGCGACGAGACTGCGATCGGTGCTGGTCTGGATGCGATCTCGTCGGCGGCGGTGACTCGGCCGACGAACCGCGTCTTCCTGTCGAACTGGTTGGACCAGATAGAGGGGACGGGGGCGTAGGCCGTCCTCTGCGCCCAGCAGTGTCAGTGCGGCGTGGTGTCCCTGTTCCCGCCGCGTTGGTCCACTGTTCGGACCCGCATGCGAAGAGCGGTTCATACCACACGGCCACGTCGCCGGCAGCGACGACGGGGGGGGGCGTGGTTCGCGGGCGAAGTCGCAGACGATGCCGTCGGAGACGGCCTGGAGAGCCAATCAACGACTGGCACCGCACCGACGGCACCGACCACAAGGTCGGCACGGACCGACTCCCGACCGGGCACCGAGACGACCTGCTCCTCACTGGCACGGTCGACGCCCGTGTCATGCCCGCGCAGAGCATCACCTCACCATGCTGCTCGTGCAGTCGCCGGAACCACTTGACCACCTCATCGCCGAGGACCCGAACCGTCGGCACCGGCGCCACCTCAACGACCGTCGTGAGCACTCCGAACTCGTCGCCGCAACAACCATCGAGCCCGACGAAGCCGCCGCCGATCACAGTGACACGAGCCCGGCTCCCTGGGTGGCCATCGCAGCGGCGGGAAGTCTCGTCTTCAGGCCGACCACGGGCAGCCCACGGAGTGCTCGTGAATCTCTGCCGCCCGCGGCCCTGACTGTGGCTGCCAGGCCCAATACACCCGAACGGGGACTGTGTGGCGGCAGCAGCTTTCCTAGTGTCTTTGCCATCGCTGCAGCGTCTGCAGGCAGAGCCGCAATGGAGGAAAGCGCCGTGAGTGGTCTGATCGTCCGTAGGACCTTCGCCCAGATAGAGGAAACCCATCTCGCCGCCGGCCGGACGGACGACCAGGGGCCGCTGAAGAAGATCGCGGTCTGCGCCGTCGTCACCAACCCGTTCGCCGGCCGCGGTTACGTCGCCGATCTCTCCGAGCTCGTAGAAGCGTCCCAGGAGATCGGCACCCGACTCGGTGAAGAGGCCGTGCGTCTGCTCGGCCAGGCACCGCAGAGCTACGGCAAGGCAGGCGTCGTCGGCACCGACGGCGAGCAGGAGCACATCAACGCCGCACTCACCTCCACCTTCGGCAACGCCCTGCGCGACGCGATCGGCGGCGGCAAGGCGTGGATCACGTCCGTCACCAAGACGGGGGCCGCCGGCACGACCATCGACGTACCCCTCGCCTTCAAGGACGAGATCTGGGTCCGCAGCCACTACGACGCGATCACCGTGCACCTCCCTGACGCCCCCCACCCCGACGAACTGGTCATCATCGCGGCGGTCGCCAACCGGGGCCGGATCAACGCCCGGGTGGGTGGAATGACCGCCGCCGAGGCGAACGCCACGGACACTTCCGAGGCGACGTCGTGAGCAGCATCGCCGTCACCGGCGCGGGCACGATCCTGTCCGGCGACCACCGGCAACCCGTCATCGCGGACGCCGACACCGTGATCGCCGTCGACGGCACGATCACAGCGGTCGGCCGGAGGGCTGAACTGGCCGCACAGGTGGAGGCCAGCGAGGTCGTCGTCGACGCCCAGGGCGCGACAATCGCCCCAGGGCTGATCGACTCGCACTGCCACGTCGTACTGGGGGACTACACACCTCGTCAGAAGACCGTCGACTTCCTGGCCAGTTACGTGCACGGCGGCATCACCAGCGTGGTTTCGCCCGGCGAGATCCACGCCCCCGGACGACCGCACGACGCCGCAGGCGTCAAGGCGCTGGCCATCGCCGCCAGGTCCTGCTTCGCGGGCTTCAACCCCGGGGGCATGACCGTGCACGCAGGGTCCGTCGTCCTGGAACCGTGCCTGACCGACCAGGACTTCGCGGACCTCCAGGCCGCCGGTGTCCGCCTCGCCAAGTTCGGGTTCGGGCTCTACGAGGATCCGGCCGACGGATACGACCAGGTCCGCTCCGCGCAGAAGCACGGCATCACGGTCATGTGCCACTCCGGCGGTGCCAGTATCCCCGGCAGCAAGCCGATCACCCCGGAACACCTGCTCCACCTCGCGCCCGACGTGTGCGGACACATCAACGGCGGCCCCACGTCGCTGCCGGCTACGGGCGTGGACACGATCATCGAGCAGACCGGGATGGCCCTGCAGCTGGTACAGGCCGGAAATCTCCGGTCCGCGGTCCGGATCATCGAGAAATGCCACGCGGAGGACCGCTTCGACCGTGTGGTGATCGGCTCGGACACCCCGACCGGCACCGGAGTGATGCCGCTGGGCGTCATCAAGACGGTCGCGGAGCTCTCCTCCCTGTCCGGTATCGACCCGGCCCAGGTGTGGGCTGCCGCCACCGGGAACAACGCCCGCACCTGGAGCCTGCCCGCCGGCTTCGTCGCCGCCGGGGCGGCCGCGGACATCGTCGTGATGGACGCGCCCTGGGGATCGACCGCCGACGACGCACTCGGAGCGCTGGCCATCGGGGACATCCCCGGTATCACCGCCGTGATCACCGCCGGTGTCCTGCGCAACCTGACCAGCCGCAACACCCCCAGGGCGGCGCGCCTCGTGCACGTCGAGCCGGCCATGCCACACCTCGCCGCCACCGGTCACTAGAGCAATCTCCGACTGGGGCCATCAGCGGAACGTGCCCCGCGTGAACAGGAAGAGTGTCATGTCCGTCCAGGTGATCTTCGAACCGGCCAAGTGCCAGGGGTACGCCAACTGCCTCATCGAAGCCCCCGAGATCTGGGACTTCGACGAGGACGACAACAGAGCGGTCCTACGCCTGAGCGACCCCGGCGACGCCCTGCGAGCCAAGGCCGAGGCGTCCGCCCGCTGCTGCCCGGCCCAGGCCATACGCGTCGAGGAGCTGAACCCGTGAAGCGCATCGTGGTGGTCGGCGGTTCGCTGGCCGGCGTCAACGCGCTGGAGGAGATCAGGGAACGCGGCTTCTCCGGCGACCTCGTCCTCGTAGGCGCCGAGCCGCACCTTCCGTACACCAGACCGCCGCTGTCCAAGGAGTCGCTGGCCGACGGAATCGACCATGAGCAACTGGCGTTGCGGCCCCCCGGCTGGTACACGGAGCGAGGCGTCACCCTCCGCCTCGGACATGCCGCCTCGGGCCTCGACCCCCGCGGTCGAGTCGTCGTACTGGACGACGGGACGACGATCGCGTACGACGGCCTGGTCATCGCGACCGGCTCGTCCTCGCGCAGATCCGCCCTGACGGCCGGGATCACCCGTGCCCACGAGCTCCGCGGCGTCGATGACGCCGAACGGCTGTTCCGTGCCCTGCGGAACTCCGGCCATCTCGTCGTGATCGGCGCGGGTTTCATCGGGTTGGAGGCAGCTGCCACCGCGCGAGGACTGGGGCTCGACGTGACGGTCGTGGACATCGCCGCGTCGCCGATGCACCGGGCCTTCGGCCCCGAGGTGGGCGACTGGTTCCGGCGTCGGCACGAGGAACACGGGGTCCGGATCCTGTGTGCCACGGGTGTCGCACAGATCGAGGAGCAGGGCCCCCGAACCCTGGTCCGGCTGGCCGACGGCGAGACCCTCGCAGCCGACGCCCTTCTCGTCGCCGTCGGAGCCGCACCCGCCACGTCCTGGCTGGACGGATCCGAGGTGTCGGTCGGAGACGGAATCCTCTGCGAACCGGACCTCGCGACCAGTGTCCCCGACGTCGTGGCCGCCGGGGACGTGGCCCGATGGCACAACCGGACATTCGACGAGTCGATGCGCGTCGAGCACTGGACCAACGCCGTCGAGCAGGGCCGTCACGCTGCCGCGACCCTGCTCGGCGAGCGACGCCCCTTCGAGTCCGTCCCCTTCTTCTGGACCGACCAGTTCGACGCGAAGCTGCGCTGCGTCGGCCGGCCGGGGGCAGCGGACGACGTCGAGATCCTCACCGAGAACGACACCACCCTCGTCGCGGTCTACGGCCGCCGAGGACTCCTGAGCGGCGCCGTGTGCGTCAACGCTCCACGCCAACTCGCCACGCTGCGCCAGGCGGTGGCCGCCCGCACACCCTTTGCCGAGGTGGCCGGGGCCGGCCTGGTCTCCTCCTGACCCGCCCCGGCACCACGCCTCACTACCCAAGGACACAGATGACCAGCACAGCCATAACCCAGAACCGTGACGCCCTGTCGATCATCGAACTGTTCCCGCAGGACGAGGACTGGTCACTGCAGACGATGCGTCTGCTCGCGCAGGTAGCCGTAGGCGGAGCCGACCTCTTCGAATGCGCGCGCACCGCCGCCCGCATCGGCCGCACGACGACCGACGGCGAGGTCTGGCAGCGGGAATGGAGCCGTACCGCCGAAGAGGTCGCGGCTGCCGGCGAGGCGGCTCTGGAACGCGGTGACATCACCACCGCGCAACGGTCCCTGCAGCGGTCGTGCAGTTACTACCGGCACTCGGAGTTCTTCCTTGCGTCCTCCGACCCGCGCCGAGAGCAGGCGTACAGGAAGGGGACGGCGAACTTCCAGAAGGCAGCCGAGCTCACCGACGGACTGATCGAGCGCATCCAGGTCCCCTTCGAGGGCACGACGATGGACGGCTACTTCGTCCGGCCCGACACCTCGGACACGCCCCGGCCCACGGTCCTCTTCCTCGGTGGCGCGGACTCCTGGGCCGAGGAACTCCACTTCCTGGGCGGCTCCGAGTTCCCGGCCCGCGGCATCAACGTCGTCTTGGTGGACACTCCCGGCCGCGGCAGCTCCCTGCGCTTCAAGCAGCTCTACAGCCGTCCCGACTACGAAGTCCCCGTCGCGGCCGTCCTGGACTTCCTGGAGCAGCGCCCCGACGTCGACGCCGACCGCATCGGACTCGCCGGCGTGAGCTTCGGCGGCTACTACGCTCCCCGGGCGGCTGCCTTCGAGCCGCGGGTGAAGGCGGTCGCGGCCTGGTGCGGCACGTGGAGCATCCTCACCGACTTCTACGCGTTCTACCCGCCCCTGCAGCAGCAGCTGCAGTGGCTGACCGGGTCCAAGGACGACGCCGAGGCGCGCCGCAAGCTGGCCGCTTTCACGCTGGACGGCGTGGCCGAGAAGCTCAGCATCCCGGTCTACGTGATGCACGGCACCGACGACATCATCATGGACATCGCGGGTGCCCGGCGCTTCATCGACGCCCTCACCACGGACGACGTGACCGCCGACATCTACGACGGCGCCGGATCGCTGCACTGCAGCTACGACTACTTCTCCGTCGCGACCGCGCGCCTCGCCGACTGGTTCGTCCAGCGGCTCGGCTGAGGCACGGAGAACGCCATGTACTCAATCCACCGACTCCTGTGGGACATCCGCCGGCATCCCGATGTGGCGGCCCGTTACCGATCGAGCCCCGACGAGGTTCTCGACGCCTACGGCATCACCGGGGAGTTCCGCACCTGGATGAAGGACCTCGACTTCAAGTCGATGTACGAGCACGGGGTCAACCCGTACCTGATGTTCTTCTGCGCGATCCAGCTGGAGGTCGACCGCGCCGCTTACCAGGCGCAGATCCGAGGGGAGAAGTCCTGATGAGCACGTACGGCCGGATCGTCGGCGCCTTCGCGGCGTCTCACGCGCCCGGCATCACCGGGTGGCCGGAGCGCGCCGCGTCGGACGCCCGCGCAGCGGTGGAGCAGGCGTTCACCGAGGTACGTCATCGCATCGAGGAACTCGAACCGGACGCCGTGATCGCGGTGTCGGTCGAGCACTTCACCAACTTCCACCTCGGCAACCTGCCCGCCTTCGCGATCGCCACCGGGGATTCCTACCTCGGGCCCTCGACCCCGGAGATGGCCCGTTTCGTGAACGTCGAGCAGCACTCCTACCCGGGCGCAGCCGCCCTGGGCAGCCACCTGTACTCCTTCGCGCTCGGGGCGGAGTTCGATCCCGCCCTGGTCGAAGGGGGGCTGGAGTTCGACGAGAACTTCTGCGTCCCGCTGAAGCATCTCGACCCCGGCTCCAAATATCCGCTGGTCCCCGTGATCGTCAACGGAGTGAACCCTCCGTGGCCCACGCCGAAGCGCTGCTACGACTTCGGGCGCATGATCCGCGGTGCCGTCGAGAACCAGACCGAGGTCAAGAGGGTGGTGGTCCTCGCCACCGGTGGCCTGTCGCACTGGGTCGGACTGCCCGAGTCCGGCCACATCAACGAGGAGTTCGACCGCGACTTCATGTCCCGGCTGGAGTCGGGCGATCCGGAGCGCCTGACGGACTACACCGGCGAGGAGATCGACCGGGCCGGCAACGGCGCCCACGAGATCCGTACCTGGCTCGTCGCCGCCGGCGCGGCCGGGGTCGGCTTCGACGTGCTCGCCTACGCGCCGGTACCCGTCTGGCTCACCGGCACCGCGGTCGCCGCAGCCCGGTTGTGACCACCGCACAGGCCCCACAAGAAAACGCACTGTCTCCAGGAATTCAAGAATTTTAGAAGGAGTTACCGTGAGCAAGCTTCCCAAGATCACCGGTCGCGACATGCGCGGTGTGATGGCCTACCCCCCGACCCCGGCCCTGCCCGGCGCCGAGCGCGTCGACGCGGTCGACACGGTCGACCTGGACGAGACCGAGCGCATGATCCGCAACCTGATCAACGACGGCGTCGACGCGATCGCGCTCAACGGCACCCTCGGCGAGATGGCCACCCTCACCCTGGAGGAGTGGAAGGCGTACGCGGCCTGTGTCGCGGAGACCGTCCGGAGCGTCGACGAGGACTTCCCGGTCTTCATCGGCGCTACCACGCTCAACACCCGTGACACCGTCTCCCGGATGAAGTACCTGGCCGATCTCGGAATCACCGGCACGCTGCTCGGCCGGCCGATGTGGGGAGAGATGGTCGCCCCGGTGATGGAGCGCTTCTACCGCGACGTCGCCACCGCCGTACCCGAGCTGGCGATCGTCGTCTACGACAACACCGCGGCCTTCCGCGGCATCATCCCCCGGCGGGTGTACAAGACGCTCGTGGAGCTGCCGCAGGTGGTGGCGGTCAAGTACGCAGGCGGTGCGTCGGTCGGCTTCCGCTACCACAACGACATGGCGCACACCGGGACGAGTTTCCCTCTGATGTCCATCGAGACCGACTGGTACCCGGCCTGGGAGATGTACGGCGAGGAGCTCGTCGGCATGGCCTGGTCGTCCACGACCGCGATGGGTCCCGGCCCGGTCCTGGAACTGCGTGACGCGCTCCAGCAGGGGCGGATGGAGGACGCCCGCTGGCTCACCGAGCGGCTGCGATGGGCCCACGAACCCTTCCTGGTGGGCCAGGACTTCATGGAGTTCGCCAAGTACAACATCCCGCTGGAGAAGATCCGGGTGAACGGCGCCGGTTACCTCAACGTCGGCAAGTGCCGCCCGCCGTACACCGAGGACCTCGTCCCGCAGGAGCACGTGACCACGACCGACGAGCATGTGAAGCGCTACCTGCAGATCCGGACCGAGATCGAGCAGCGGTTCGGCAAGCGCACCCCGAAGCAGGCTCTGAGCCAGGTGTGACGGGATGAACACGAAACCGGAATCCCAGTCCCTCGCCGCGTGGGTCGAGGAGACCCGCGAGGGTATCGACAGCGGCCGGTTCCCGGTCCGCGCCTTCAACGACCAGGCCGTTTACGACCTGGAGCAGGAACGGCTGTTCTCGAAGACGTGGTGCTTCCTCGCACACGAAAGCGAGATCCCCCATCCCGGGGACTATGTGACCCGGTACATCGGGAACAACAACCTCATCGTCGCCAGGGACGAACACGGCGAGATCCACGCCAACCTGAACATGTGCCGGCACCGCGGCAACGTGATGTGCAAGGCGGAGATGGGCAACGCCTCCCACTTCCGGTGCTCGTACCACGGCTGGACCTACAAGAACTCCGGCGAACTGGTGGGCGTGCCCTACATGAAGGAGGGCTACGAAGGCCGGCTCAAGCGCAAGGACTGGGGTCTGGTCGGGGTCAGGGTGGACTCCTACGAGGGGCTTGTCTTCGGCTGCCTGGACCCGGAGGCGCCGCCCCTGGACGAATACCTGGGAGGGTTCCAGTTCTACCTGGACCTCTACCTCAAGCACGGGCTCGGTGGGGTCGAGGTCCACGGGCCGCCGGACCACTGGATAGCCGACACCGACTGGAAGATCTGTACCGAGAACTTCGCCGGCGACGGCTACCACACCCCGGTGGCCCACCAATGGGGATTCCACCTCGGCTACTTCCCTTCCTCGGGCTCGACGCACAGCCAGGGCTGGGCCGTCAGCATTCCCGGAAAGGGCCACGGCATCGGTCTGGGACACGGTCCGAACTTCCCGCCTTTCGGGGGCTTCCCCGACGACCTGGTGGCGGAGATGAAGCAGTCGCTCAGCCCGGAGCAGGTGGAGGTGTTCTCCCGCACCCGGACGGCCGTCGGGTCGGTCTTCCCCAACCTCTCCTTCCTGATGCAGCCGTTCAGCCTGGAACCCGGCGAGATCGGGGTCCGATTCGTCACCATGAGGCTCTACCACCCCGTCGGCCCGGGCCGGATGGAGATGTACTCCTGGTGCCTGGTGCCCAAGAACGCCTCTCAGGAGTACAAGAAGGAGGCTTACCGCGCCTACACCTTGGCGTTCGGCCAGGCGGGCACCTTCGAACAGGACGACTTCGAGAACTGGACGAAGGTCACCCAGGCAGCAGGGATGACGATGGTCCGCGATGTCGACTTCCCCTACATCATGGGCATGGACAGCGCGCCGGACCCGGAGTTCCCGGGCCCGGGCCACGCGGTCGTCCCCTACGTCAACGACACCAACTTCCGGAACCTGTGGAGCCGTTGGGCGGACTACCTGGCAGGGGAGGTGTGATGGGCGAGCAACCCGTCGACCGCGACACCGCCTCCGAGATCCAGGAGTTCATGTTCCGTGAGGCGCTGGCGCTCGACGAACGCCGCTTCCGGGACTGGCTGGCGATGCTGACCGACGACATCCGCTACGAAGCGCCACTGCGAGTGATCCGGGAAGGCCTAGCAGTCTGGGATCTCTCGCCGACGTCGCGGATCTTCGACGACGACCGGCAGACCCTCGAGGTGCGGATCCAGCGGTTGGAGACCGACTTCGCGTGGGCGGAGCAACCGCCCTCCCAGACGCGGCACTTCGTCACCAACGTTCTGGCCGACCCGGGCGACAACCCGGACGAGTACGAGGTTCGCTCCAACTGCCTCATCTACCGCAGCCGCGGCACCAGTCCGACACCGAGTCTCTACTCGCTGTCCCGCAAGGACGTCGTCCGTCGCACGGAGGACGGATGGCGACTGGCGCGCAGATGGGCGGCCTTCGACCAGGCGCTGATCAACGCGCACAACCTGTCCATCCTGATCTAGCGAGGCACGACGTGGACGAGATCAGCAAGCAACCCACCATCGAGCGTCCGCCGGTCGGTGACGTCTCGCAGTATCCGGAGCAGTCGGCCGAGGGGCCGATCGTCATCGCGAACGAGTTCGCCGACGTCGTGATCCGCAAGGTCGAGACGCGCAACGGCATGCGGCTGGACATCTGGTCGCCTCGCCGGGGCAGCAGGATCCTTCTGGACGCGGTGGCCCTCGACTGCCTCACCTTCCAAGAGCCGGAGCTGATCTCGGAGCTGCTGGAGAGGAGGCCGGCACCGTGAGCGGGCGCCTCGCCGGGCTGAGCATGCTCGTCGCCGGTGCCGGTTCCGGCATCGGCAGGGCTGCCACCTTGGCTTACCTGCACGAGGGCGCGACGGTCACCGCGATCGAGCGGTCCGCCGAGCACGCTGCCGCACTGCGCCACGAGGGCAAGGGCTCGCCCCTGCACGTGGTCGAAGGAGACGCGACCCGTGCCGACACCCTCGCGAAAGCAGTGGAAGAGGCGGTCCTGGCCGGCGGAGGACTCCATCAGCTCACTTGCTGCGTCGGTGTGTTCGATCATTACGCCTCGCTCCGTGAGCTGCCCGTGGACAAGCTCGTCGGTGCCGCCGAGGAGACGTGGCGGCTCAATGTCCTCAGCACTCTGGTCGCGGTCGCCACGGCGTGGCCGGCGTTGCGCGACACCGGCGGTTCCGTGACCCTCACGCTCTCGGAATCGGCCTTCCGCCCTGCCGGAGGAGGTGTTCTCTACGGGAGCTCCAAGTGGGCTCTGCGCGGCGTGGTACAGCACCTCTCAGTGGATCTTGCCCCACATGTGCGGGTGAACGGGGTCGCACCGGGAGGTACCACGGGCACCAGGTTCTCCGGCCTGGACGCTCTCGGGCAGGGCGAGTCCACCGTCGACGCCAGGGTTGGCCGCGACGAGCGCATCAGAGCCGGCACCGCTCTCCGGGTGAAGCCGACTCCCGAGGACCACGCCGGTGCCTTTGTCTACCTGGCCGACCCGGTTGCCGCACGGATCGTCACGGGAGTCGTCATCAACAGCGACGGCGGGCACACCGAGGGCTGACGAGGCATGTGTGGCTTGCGGCCGCGCCTCGTGTGCAGCGTACGGCGAGGGTACGGCCGCGAGCCACAGGCACAGGGGTCATTCCTGCGTGCTTGCGGCACCGCCATGAGCCCAGCAGGGCGATTGCAAAGTTGCGGTGACCTCGTGAGTGTGCAGGTCACAGCGGGGTGACGAGGCAGGGAGGGCGCGCGACCGGACGCAACGAAGCTCCGTTGTGGAGGTGACCTCGCCAAGTCGCCTGCGCCCAACGGAGCTTCGATGTGCCGTCGGTCTGCCACCATCTGTCTGGTCAAGCCGCGGAGCTTGTCTTCACCGCGCGCTGACGTCGCGGAGCCCGGGCACTCGTGCACGACTGCCCGGTCCCACGCCGGCGGGTGTGGGCCTAACACCGCGCCGGGTCCAGGCCCCGCGGGTAGGGTGGGACAGCCCAGTCGGCACCGTGGACGCGGCCGTCCTGGTCGTCCCCGAGTTGGTCACCAATGGCCGAGCTTCCGCCATCGTGTGCTCTCTGGCTCGTGATCACGGCGGGTACGACGACGCCGGCGGCGTGGTCCGATGGGCAGAGCCGGCCTGCTGAAGATCACCTTCAGCGCGGAGGGCGTTTACCGCATGGAGGGGGCTGCCGGTGCGTCGTCGCTCCCGCCGGAGGTCCGGACAGGGGGCGGAACGCGAGGCTCGGACACCGCCACATGCCGATGAGACCGAGCAACGCCGCCACGAAGTAACCGCATGGCAAGCGGCGAACGCCGGGACGACCGGGTTGCGTTGGGTCGCGGTCCGGCGGTTCTTCGCCAAGGATGCGCTGCCGGTCGCAACCGCACCGCCGAGGGCGAGCACCGTTCCGGTGATGCCGCGACGACTCCCCCTGTGCCCACTTCGGGTCGGCACTCAGTGCGACGTCCCGCCGACGCTGTACGGGCAGCGCTCGGCGTCGGCGGGACTGGTCTCCTCCTGTCTGGGCGAAGGGCCAAGGGACAACCGGCGACTCAAGGCGCTTGCTCTACTCCAACGCAGCTCCGCCCGCCGACAGCGTGGCGACGGACCGTGGGAACAGCGACGCCGTCGCGCTGTCCCCCTTCAGGTGTATTGGAACTGCCTACCTCGGGCGCAAGGTTTTTGATGCTGGAGGTCGCAGGAGCTCAGGCTGAGAAGAACCGATTGTCCCCGTCCGGGTGACACTGCCGGCGGTGTGGACCCCTGACAATCGTCGTCAACCCGGCCATGAGACGCGAGCAGCCGAAGGGCCGCCCACTGTGACGTAGTAGCCCACCACGTCACCGGCATGAGCCTCCCCTACCAGCGCATGCCCGGCCCACGTACCCGCGCTCCTGCTCGGCTGCCAGGCCGTCCAAGGACTGGCCTTGGCGGGCCGTCGGCAACCCCGATCCTCGCCCCCGGCCCTTCTGGACAAACCACGACCGGCTGGACCGATCACCAAGGATCGAGGTCTGAGGTGCTTCGCCCGACGGCACGGCCAGCAAAAGCCGTCCGCCACAGGCGCTGACCCGAGGCGCCTGATCAATGCATCAGTGACCACTGAGTCAGCCCAGTAGATGTGATTCCCACCAAGAGGAGCAGTCGACAATGACCACGCCAAGTACACCGTTGCCGGCCACCAACGGGCCGTCCGCAATGCGCGCGTCGTTGATCTCCGGTCTCACCGGCGGACTGATGGGGGCCGTAGTGAGCGCCCTCATCAACTATGCGCTGATCGGTGTGCCGAGTAGCGCCACGGCCAATGCTTTGAATCATGCTCTGAGCGGCCTCATCAGTGGATTCGCTGCCGGTTTCCTCGGACTCCGCGCACATCAACGCAAGGTCTCCGCCGCGGCCGAGACCGAGGCCGAGGCCGAGAGAGCCGACCAGTGAGGCGGCTTCACACACTTTGAGGCGACCGAGCCTCCCCGTAGCGGCGGCGCATCGGAAAGCTGTGGGGTGAACGCCACCGGTTTCAGCGGAGCCGTGACAGGAGGTACATGATGCGGCGATGGGCGACCTCTCCAACGTCCTAAGGGTGGCGACGCGGGGCGCTCCGGCTCCCTGTGGGACGTCAGAACCAGGAGGATGCCGTGAAGACAGGTGAACCTCACAGTGACGCCCTCGACGTGCGTGTCCTCGGAACACTGGAGCTCTACGCGGGCGACCGGCGGCTGGAGATCGCGGGAGGGCGGGCACGAGGTCTCGTCGGGCTGCTTGCCCGATCCGTGGGGCGGCCTGTGGCAACCACGGAGATCGTGCGACAGGTATGGGGGCTGGCGGAAAAGGAGGCGCACAAGCCAGGGGTCCGTAACGCCGTACAGGCCCGGGTGTCGTCGTTGAGGCGCGTGCTCGACCCGAGCGTGTTGTGTGCCGTGCCTGGCGGCTACCTCCTCGACCTTCCAGGCCAGGCCGTGGACTCGGCGCGGTTCGAGACCGCATTGTCCGAGGCCAGGGGACTGCGCCGGCGGAGCGGGGTGGATGGCGTGGCCGAGGCGTATCGGTGTGCGCTGGCGCAGTGGCGGTCCGAGTCCGCCTACACCGATGTACGGCACGTCCCTGCGCTCGGGGAGGAAAGCGACCGCCTCGCTGAGCTGCGATTGCAGGCACTCAAGGAGTGTCTGGCCGCAGAGGTGGACGAGGGGGCGTACGACATTGCTGCTGTAGAGCTGTTGACGCTGACGAGGCAGCATCCGCAGGTCGAGGAGTTCTGGGCGCTGCGGATGCTGACTCTGTCCCGGCTGGAGCGGCAGGCCGATGCCCTGGCCGTCTACCAGGAGGCTCGGCGCGTGCTGGACGACCGATACGGGCTCGTACCTGGGGCTCGCTTGCAGGAGATGGAGCGACTCATCCTGCGGGGTACGGGAGCAACTGTCTCTGGAGCGAAGCCGGCCGGGCCGACGAGCGTAGGCCTGCCCGCCACGTCCTTCCTCGGCCGCGAGGGGGAAGTCGATGCGACGCTGAATATTCTCGGTCGTACCAGGATCCTCACGTTGACCGGCCCGGGTGGCGTAGGCAAGACAAGGCTCGCGCTGGAGGTGTCGCGGGCGCTGGTCGACCGCCGGGCACCGGCGGTGGCTCAGGACGCGATTGTGGTCGATCTTGTGCCGTACGCGCCTGGCGATGATCTGGCCACGGCCGTTCTCGACTCGCTGTGTGCCGCGACGCTGCCGGGCGGGACATCCGGCCGAGGGCGCAACCCCGTTCAGATGCTGTGCGACGCGCTCAAGGGTCGTCGGGTGTTGGTGGTCCTGGACAACTGTGAACACGTCGCGGACGAGGCTGCCGCACTCTCTGCCGCGCTGAACGCGGGCACAGAGGGGACCACGATCCTGGCCACCAGCAGGCAGCCGCTTGGTATTCCCGGTGAGGCCGTTCATCCGGTCGCGCCGCTGGCCGTGCCCTCGGACCTCGACGACGTCGTGGCTCTGGCCATACTGCCTGCCGTCCGGCTCTTCCTCGACCGTGCGCAGGCCGTACGGCCGGGTCTGACCGTTGACGCCGCCGGCGTACGGACCATCAGCCGTGTTTGTCATCAACTCGACGGCATCCCCTTGGCGATAGAACTGGCGGCGGTACGTGCCGGTGCGTTGGGTCTGGCCGGCGTGGAGCGTCTGCTGGACGATCGGTTCCGGCAGTTGGACCGGGGCCCGGGAAGGGGCCCGGACCGGCACCGCACTCTGGAGTCGGTGGTCGGCTGGAGCTACCAGCTGCTCGACCGCCGGGAGCAGCAGGCTCTGGACCGCCTATCGGTGTTCCGTGGACCGTTTCTGCCCCAGCAGGTGCGGGGACTGTGGACTCATCTGGGCCAGGACGACACCGACGTCCGGGCCCTGCTCGGACGGCTGGCGGCAAGGTCGCTGGTGCAGGCCGAGGCGGCGGAGGGCTTTCCGGAGAGGTTCAGGCTCCTGGAGACCGTCCGTCTCTACGCCGGCCGGAAGCTGGAGGCCACAGGTGGGACCGAACGCGTCGTACATGCCCAGGTGGACGTCTATGTTTCTCTGGCGACCTCTTGCAGTCGTTGGCTTGTGGGAACCGGTCAGGCGCAGGCCGTGCGCACGCTCATGCTGGAAGAGGGCAACATCCGTGCGGCCTTCCAGCGTGCGCTGGACCGCGGCCTTGGTGACCGCGCCCACCAGCTCGTCGGTGCGCTCGGATACACGACCTGGATGCGTGGCGGCCGCACAGCGGACTGGGAGCTGATCACCAGATCGCTTTCCCTGCCCGCACAGGACGCGGAGATCCGAGTGCGGGCCTTGGCATGGGCGGCGAACATAGGCTCTGTTTTCGGTCACCTTCGGGAGGCCGTGCAGTTCGGGGTACAGGCTGCAGAGGCGGCCCGGGGGCATGAAAGCATCCGGATCGCGGACCTGGCCCTCGCATACGTGGGCAAGGCGCACGCGCTGCACCGACTCGGCCGCTGGGAGCAAGGGGACGCGGTCCTGGAGGAGGCGCGGCGTCTGGCCCTGTCGTCAGGCGACCCGTGGACCATGGCCGCACCCTCGATGGTGCGTGGCCTGGGTTTGCTGGCGCGCGGACGGATTACCGCTGCCGAAACGGCCTTCATGACTGCTGCCGAACAGTACAGTCGGTGCGCCGACAACTGGGCCCAACAGCGAGCGCTGTTGCGACGGGCAATGACCTGCGAGGCCCGGGGCGATCTCCGCGGCGCCGCCGTGCTGCTCGCCGAAGCGGTTCAACTCGTCGAGGAACTCGTTCTGCCGGAGGTCGCCGTACCGGCGAAGGTTGCATTGGCACGGGTGACGCTGCTGGCCGGGCACATCGACGCCGGCCGACACATGGTCCATGAGTTGACCCGGTCGACTACCGTGCTGTCGCTGGACGTCCCGGCCGCACAGCTCGCCCAGTGCAAGGCCATCCTCGCCGATGCGGACGGCAGATCGGCCGAAGCGATCCGCCGCCACCTGGACGCCGGAGTCGGCCTGGCAGATGTGGGCCTGTATGCCGAGGCCGTGGAATCATGGGCGCGGGTCGTGCTCCTCGCCGAGCAGGACAGCCCCCAGTTCGCCGCCGCCCTGGGGGCCGCGGAGCAGGTGGCGACAAGGAGCGAGAGCCCGCGCGTGTTGGCCATCGTGCGGTACATGCGAGGCCTGCGAGCGGGATCGGACTCGGCTGCGGCCGATGAACTCGCCGCAGCGGAGGGACTGTTCACCCAGAACGGCCTTGGCCTGCCCGCCCTGCTGCGACGCGGCGGCCCAGCGGCAGGCTGATCGAGAGGTCGGATCTGTGCGATCCAGAGCCCGGGCCGCCGGGCGAGCAACCTCGCTGCCCCGTTCGCACGGGTCATAAAGCGGCTTGGGATGACGGCCGTGTTTCGGAGCATCGTTGCTGCGGTCGGCCTTGGGCCTGCTGTCGCTGCCCGACGCCGCCGGACGTATTGCCGACTGACGGTTCAGTCGCCGCCGTGCATGGCACGAGTGAGCTCCACACGTGACCGCAGTGACAGCTTGCGGTAGGTGCTCTTCAAGTACTTCTTGACTGTGTGGGGACTGAGGAAGAGCTGCTCGGCGATCTGCCCGTCTCTCAAGCCCGAGGCCACGAGGTCCGCGATCTCGTACTCCCTCGGGCTCAGGGCCTCCTGAATCAAAGCCCGTGCATGGGTAGGTGCCTCAGCCGGGGTGTGCATGATGGTGATGAGGATGTCGTCAGGCAACTGCGTCGACCGTAGCTTCAGACCGGTCTCTGGATCTTCGCAGGGACGCATCGTCCCCTCGGGTGCCTTTGCCGCTCCGTCGCGTGACCGGGCCAGGAGGTCGTCGAACGTCCGGCCGTCGGAGAAACCGCCGATGATGCGCTGCGCCGCAGCGTTCGCGGTGCGTTCGGCGGTGCGGATGTCGGTCACCACCACCGGCTCGTCGATCAGGTCGAGAGCCGCGGAGGCGCGAGCGAGTCGCCTGCCGATCTCTTCGGCAATCCTGGCACTTTCCATCGCCAGGCCGGAGAGACGGCCAAGTGCCTCGACGACGGCCAGCTCTCCCACGGCGAAAGCGCCCTGGTCCGACGTACGAGCTACGTTCAAGGTGCCCCGTACCTCCCCCGCCACGATCAGGGGCGCCTGCAACGTATGAGCGATGCTGTGCAAGGCGAGAACCTGCCGGTACAGAGGGAGAAGCATCCACTCGGCCGGCTCGTAGATCTCAGCTTCCGTCACCGCTGAACGACTGGTCAGCACCGCCTCCAGCACCAGGTCCGAGTCACGACCCTGATGTTCATACTTGGCCAGGAAATAGTCGCCCACTCCATAGGCCTGGACGCTCGATGCCGCGTTCCCCACGCTGCGCAAGAGGTACGCCCCTGCGGCCTTTCCGGGAACGACGCGGCCGAGCTCATCAAGGACCTTCGCCTGGAGGTCCTGCTCCGCGCAGGCCCCCGCCTCGGCAGTGAATCGAAGCAGCCTGCTGCTCACCGAAGAGTTCACGTCTGAAGCCCTTCGCTGGTAAAACGACCGATGCTCGCCTGGCTGGCCACCATCAAGTGCTCGTTTCGGTGCTCCGTCGTCATTCGCCTGTGTCCCGAGAACCTCGTGTCCAGTCGGTCCCCCGGAAGGCCGGCACGTGACGGTCTCACCGCTCACGCTTGATCCGAGGATCAACCCAATGCCGGAGAGCGGTCAAGTGTGCTGACCCCGTAGCAGCCACGGGGGACCGCCGTGTCCGGAAGATTACCCATTCGGGTGACACTCGGGCGCGGACGCGGCAGGGCGCACCAGGCTCGGTGGACCCCGACGAGTACCCACCCCGGCAACGGTACTCGCTTGAGGTCTGCCCCATCCGGTGGGGGGCAGCCACGCTGACTCATGAGCACCAGAGGAACCACGAGAGGAACCAGCGGTGACGAAGATCCGAGCCAGTGAATTCCAGAACCCCTACTCGGCATACAGTTCGGAGTTCTCGTCACTGGACGCCGCCGCCGTCATGGCGCAGATCGGCATCCAGTACGACCCAGGAACCGACGTCCAGGACATGCGCGACCAGGTACTGCACGCCCTGGAAGCAGACGCCTCCGTGTATCAGATCGAGGCCGGACGACACCTGGACGCGGCCGGCCAGGTCAACGACGTGTTCCTGGCGTACTGGGTCTCGGGGGACGACTACCGCCGATGGCATGCCGAGCACCCGCTGGAATCCTGGGTGCCGGAACCGGGCGAACGAAGCGTCGGGCTCTGGGTCGAGTCGCTGCAGGTACCGGCCCGCCGATTGGAGACGTCGTATTCCACGCAGGATGCCCGGTGGGGCATGGCGAAGAACCGGTCGAAGGAGCTCAACCCGTACCACTCCTACTTCGGGTCGATGCGCGACCGCATCCACGACGCAGAGGACGGTGGGCTGCCCGGAACAGTAACGGATGTGTCACCGGGCGCCGTGATGTCCGGCAGCCGTCTCGTCTCGTTCGAGGTACCGGAGAACATGTGCTTCATCCGGTCACCTCAAGGGTGGCGGCACTGCCCCGATGCGGAGCGCGACTGGTTCGAGGAGAAGATGCTTCCGGTGTATCAGGCGGGGGTCGACTACTTGTCGGAAAACCCCCTCGACACCGGGTGTCTCAGCATCCGCAAGATCGACGTCCACCACCCTGCTGATGCGCAGGTCCAGACTGCCACGCTGGCCTGGTGGCAGTCGCTCGCGCACCTCGAGGCCTGGGCGCACGAGCATCCCACCCATCTCGCCATCTTGCAGAGCTTCGGCGGGTTGGCCCGGCACTTCGCGCCCGACGTCACCGTGGTTCTCGGTCACGAGGTCTACGTCGTGCCGGCGGGCGGTGCCCGGGCGGAATACCTCAACTGTCACGACCGCACGGGTCTCCTGCCGTTCTTGGGACACCTGAGCGGCGCTGTTTCCGATCTCGTTTCCGACCACTGAGCGTCCCGGATCGCCCGGGGCGAAGGAGAGCGCGATGCCGAACCACATCGTCGACTACGAAGTCGCCGGCCTGCACGTTGCCAGGCGGAGACCTGACCCCGCTTCGACCGCCAGGCCGAACCCCGTGCTGTTGGTACACGGCGGACTCCACGGGGCGTGGTGCTGGGACGATTTCACCGAGTACCTGTCAGCCAGAGGCTGGGACTGCCACGCTCTGAGCTGGAGAGGTCACGGAAAGTCACAGCCGTTGCCGCCGGAAGAGGCTCTCCGGCGTTCCATCGAAGACGTGGCCCCCGATATCGAAGCAGTGGCCTCCGGGCTCCAGGAGCCACCGATCATCATCGCTCACAGCATGGGTGCACTCGCGAGCCTGAAGTACGCCGAACGCAATCGGCACGCGGGCATGGTGCTCCTGACACCCGGTCTCCCAAGGGAGGTGACCCCCGACAATCTCGAGGTACCGACCGATCCCACTCAGATGTGGGGTCCGCCGCCGTTCGAGCTGACGAAACAACTGTTCTTCTCCGGAGCCGACGAGGAGCTTGCCCGGCGGTACTACGAGCTCCTCATCCCGGAGTCCCCACGGGCGGTGGCCCAAGTCACCACGGAGTGGAGCGTCACTGTCGATCCGGTGAGGATCTCGGGGCCGCTCCTCGTCCTCGCGGCTGAGCACGACGCCTTGTCCGATCCGGCCGCCGTGCACCGGCTGGCCCGGTTGCTGGGCGCGGACTACCGCTACGCGGCTGGCTTCGGTCATGGCGTCACCCTCGACCGGAAGTGGGCGGACATCGCGGAGATGACGCACCGATGGCTCTGCAACATCGCTGGTGAGGGCGAGGGCGAGCCACAAAGGGAGGCGCTGATCCAATGATCGACTGGGACAGCCACGGTTCCCGCCCCGTCGGGCTCCCGGATGTCCAGTACAGTGGAAAACGGGATGAAATGCCTACGGCCAGACCTCAAGCATCCATGGCCAGGGTCGGACGGACGGATACTCCGGTGAGCGCGTCCTCAACCGGCCGCATCGCGGTCTCTCATGCCGTCGGACCTGTGGCCACTTTCGTTCTGGATGACGAGGGCATCGTGACCGCGTGGAGCCCCGCGGCGGAGGAGCTCCTCGGATACAGGACGACCGAGGTCGTGGGACGGCCGGCGGCTGTGCTGTGGCCCGGAACGCCTCCGGACCTGACCCGGAAAGGGAGCATGTCTGGACCGTCTCGTCCTTCGCGTTGACCGGGGGGGATGGGCCAGATCATCGGGTCACGATGACCGCTCCGAAGAGGGAAGTGAGGGTGACCGCCGCCGTGGAGGAGGCGGCCACCTCGCGGCTGATCTCGACCGTGATCGACCGGGCCGGGCGCCCATGCGCACCCCGCTCGGCTTCGCTGCGCTGGTCAGTGCAGGAACCCCGGCTACGCACCCGGGGCAGCCGACGCTCAGACGGTGATCTGGTTCTGGAGCACATCCCGGACCAGAGTGGCCAGGCTTTCCGACTCAGTCTTGACCTTGATCCGAGCCCGGTGGACATCGACCGTCTTGACGCTGGTGCCCGGCCGCCGGGCGATGACCTGGCTCGAAAGTCCGCTGATCACCAGTCGTAGCACCTCTCGCTCGCGGGGCGTCAGGGTCTCCAGCCGGGAACGGATCTCCAGACGACGACGGTGCCGGGCAAAGAGCCGCGTTGCTTCGAGAAGTTGCTCCTGAACGACTTCCAGCATCTTCCGCGGCTCGTAGGGTTTCTCAAGGAAGTCAACGGCTCCCTGGCGCAGGGCCAGCACAGACATCGGGATGTCGCTGTGAGCCGAGCAGAAGATCACCGGTGCCGGGAAGTCCCGGGCGAGGAGCTGCTCCTGCGGTGGGAACCCACTCAGCCCGGGCATGCGCACGTCGACGATCAGTACGGCGGGCTCCGCCGGATCGAACTCGGAGAGGAAGGACGCCGCGTCGGGATAGGTGAGGGTCTGGATGCCGACGCTCTCGAAGAGGAACACCAACGACTGGCGCAGGTCCTCATCTTCGTCGACGATGTGGACCACGGGCGTGGTCCCGACGCTCCGTGGGGAGTGGCACTGTGGATCACGGCAAAGGCTTGACCGCGTTACCGCCATGCGCCCAAACGCGCTGGATGAGTTCCGCCCTATTGCGCGCGTCCACTTTGGCGAACATGCGCTTGAGATGCTGCTTCACCGTGTTCTCGGTGATGAAGGCCTGTTCCGCGATCTGTCTGGTGCTGAGACCCTGAGCGACCAATTCGGCGATCTCCTGCTCTCGCCGGGACAGCACGTTCCAGGCCGGCAGGGTTCGCGTCCTTTCACTATCGGCCTTGAACACCAAGGTGACCGCGACGTCCTGCGTCTGCGACACGTTAAGGGATCTCGTGATCAGATGCTCGCCGGATCCGGGGTCGTGGACACTCCCGGTGTAAACGCGCCGGCCGTTCGTGCGGAATTCTTCCATCGCCTCGGCGATGGGCACGTCGAGGGGACCGCCCAACCCGTCGGCACCGCCCGCCTCCAGTTTGCGTGCGGCCCGGTTCCGGAACAACGTCCGACAGTCCAGGTCGGTGACGACGACAGGCTGCGCAAGCGAGTCCAGCGCCTGCTCGAGGAAGCCGACACGGCGGCCGGTGACCTCGAAGCGCAAAGCCCGTTCCATGGCCAGGCCAAGCTGCTCACCCATGAACCCGGCTGCCACAAGGTCCCTCCGGCTGAACCTGGGACGGCTCTGCGCCCGCGCGAAGTTCAGAGTGCCGAAGACAGCCCCGCCCACTATCACCGGCGCCTCCAGCGAGTGGACGAAACCAGCCACGCCCAGCGCCGCGTGCGCGCCGCTCGACTCCCATACCTCGGGAACGGGGACACGAGACGAATCGATGGCTCTTAGTTCGCGTAGCGCGAATTCGAGGACCGGGTCATCTCGTCTGCCGTAGTCCTCGTAATCGTCAAGAAAGCGTTGTTGTGCCGAAACTCCCATGATGCCGACCCGGTCGGCATCTGCGTGGAGCCGGTACGCCGCGTGGGCATCTGAAGGGATCATGGGTGCTCCGGCACGCATGAACGCGTCGGTGACCTCGTCCACACTAAGGGCCGACTGCAGGGCACGGACATACTGCTGACGGGTATCGATGGTCGCGGATGTCTGTGACTGCATTTTCTCGATCACCTTTTACTGTGTGCTGAGTTCGCGTTGGAGACCGCGTCAGCTAGCCCGAGAGAATGGCCTATTCTTTCCCCGCCCGGCCAGGGTGTCAACAGAATGAGTGCGCCTCACGGAGAGACGTCAGGGGCACGTCAGTGGGATTTTACTCACCAGCGGTCCATGCTTGGGCGCGACATGACTTTTAAGGGAGCCTTGCAGCGGTGCCGCTCCAGGGTGAGGATGGCGGCTGCGATTGACGGAACCAACGCGGCTCCTGTGCCTGCGGGTTGAGAATTCGAACACCTCCCCCATCGGCACGGGAGCCTCGTGCGTTGCGCACCCTGTCGGCGTCACCCGATCGGTGGCCGAGCTGAAAACGCTCACTGACAAGCCACGACTCCCGAGGGCGCCTGCGGCTTTCCGCAGAGGCCGGGATCGAGGATGCTGTGCGCAACATGTTCGAGAGGCGCGGTTTCGGAGGCACGAAGACACGTCGGCGCTGCGGGACGTCGAAGAGGCCGTGGCATGCGTCCTGGGCGAACTAGGTAAGAGCCGACCAGACGTTGTGGGGCGCATGGCGCGTGTACGCCGCTTCGATACATCCGACACCGAGAAAACGCCCGCCGAGGCTCAGCCGACAGCGCGAGCCGTTCACTCGGCGATCCGGCGGTGTTCGGCCTCGTCGAGGTCTTCGACTTCCCGTCGGCCCGAAAACCGTCGTACGCCGTCACGTCGCCGACGCCACGAGGCCGCCATGGTGGCGTACGGAGCCTGAGAGGCACGCCGGGGCTCATCGAGAACTTCACCGAGGCCCAGAACGCCTACGCGTCATCCGCCTCGATGAGCAGACGGAGCAGGTCGTTGAGGGGCTCGATGATGTCCAAGTCCTGATTCAGCAGCCATTTCCCCTGGAGGCCGCTCAGCATCGCCTCGATCATCAGGGCCGCACTTCCGGGGCTGATGCCCTTGCGCAGCCTGCCGCGCTCCGCGTACTCCCGCAGCCCCTCCGTCAGGTGCGCGAGCCCGTGGGCCTGACGATCGACGAAGTAGGAGTGCGCGAGGTGGTCCGGGCGTGAGGCGGCGGCGGCGAGCTCGATCCACAGGCACATCAGCTCGGGGTGTTCCTGGTGCTTGCGGAGCCGGGCGCTGAAGTAGGGGGCGAGATCCTCCAGGCTTGCGACCCGAGCCGTACCCTCCGCCCACTCCTCGGAGTCGCGCTGCGCGAGGACCGCGCCGAGGAGTTCCTCCTTGCCGCGGAAGTGGTGGAGAAGCCCGGCGGCCGTTATGCCGGCGCGTTCGGCGATGTCACGCAGGGAAGCAGCGGCGTACCCGTGCTCGGCGAAGCTCTCGCGTGCCGCGCGCAGGATCTCCTCCCGCCGGGCCGCCGACTTGGCGTACGGCCCGCGTGCCTTCGCCTCACTCACGGTGTGGTCACCCCTTATCGCGAACTGTCCGACAGCAGTCCGGCGGACTTCGCCTCACCTTACGCATCGAGCCAAGCCCGCAATATAACATTCCGATAACGAACGGCGTCCACAGTCTTCTCGTCCTTGCTTTGTGACCCTAGCGTCCGATCGAAAGCCAAACGGGTGTTAGGAATTTGCTCCCCCTCGGGATCACCGCTGCGCGCTCCACCCCGCTGAGGGCGACGGCGATGGCCCCAGCACCTCCGGTCGGCGGACGAAAGAAGCCACCATGCGTATTCGACCCCCGCACACCTCACCCCGGTCTCTCGCTCTGGTCGCCCTGACCACCACGGCCGTGCTGCTCACGACAACGGCGTGCGACGGCCAGGCGGCATCCTCGTCGTCCACGACCTCGACGCTCTCCCTGGCCATCATGGGCACCCCGAACTCGTTCGCTCCCGCCCAGCTCACCGAGGGGCAGCAGGCCTACGTCTGGAGCTCCCTCTACGACACACTGCTCCTCGTCAACGACGACGGCGACCTCCGGCCGGGCGCGGCGCAGCGCTGGACATACTCCGACAGTGGCCGGACCCTGACCCTGACACTGCGCACGGGCATGAAGTTCAGCTCGGGTTCCCCGGTGACGGCGGCCGCTGTAAAGGCGACCCTGAACCTGATCAGGACGTCCGGCCAGAACCAGACACAACTCGCCGCCGTGGATTCCATCGATGCTCCCGACGACCGGACAGTGGTGCTGAAGCTCCGCAACCCGGACGCGTCGCTCCTGCACGCCCTGGCCGGGGCCGGCGGGGTGATCGCCGATCCCCAAACCATGAGGACCAGCGGTTCCGCGCTGAATCCGGTCTCCTCGGGGCCCTACACCCTGGACAAGGGCGCGACGGTCAACGGGTCGGTCTACGTGCTCAAGCGGCGCGACGACTACTGGAACAAGCAGGCCTATCCGTTTCCCACCGTCAAGATCAAGGTGATCTCCGACCGTGCTGCCTCGGTCAACGCCTTGAAGGCCGGTGAGATCAACGCCGGCTCCGTGGAGGCGCAGCAACTGAGCTCGCTGAAGGCAGCCGGCTTCACCACCAAGCTCATCGAGGCGACCTCGGTGGCCACGCTCCTGCTGTTCGACCGCAAAGGTGAAGTGCTCAAGCCGCTCGGAGACGTACGGGTGCGCAAGGCCATCAACATGGCCTTCGACCGGGAGAAGATGGTCCGGCTCTTCCTCAAGGGCTCCGGCAGGGCGACGGAACAGCTTTACCACCCCCTGGACGAGGGCTACGACCCCGCGCTCGACCACACCTACCCCCACGACCCGGCCGGCGCGAAGAAGCTGCTGGCCGAGGCCGGATACCCGGACGGATTCTCGGTGCACATGCCGAGCCTGTACTTCACCAAGCCCTTCGAGCCCACCATCTCGCAGTCGCTCGCGGACATCGGCATCAAGGTCACCTGGGACCCCGCACCCGCCCAGCAGACAATCTCGGCCCTGGCCACCAGGAAATACCCCATGGCCCTGGTCATCGACGGTTTGGACCCCGTCCCGGTGCAGACCCGCGACTACTTCTCCCCGAACGGGTACCGCAACGTGTTCGCCTCCTCCGATCCCCGGCTGACCCGGCTGCTGCTGAAGGCGAACGGCGAAACCGATGCCTCGAAGGCGGCAGAGGTGTACAAGCAGATCGACGCGTTCACGGTGAACAACGCCTGGACGGCGCCCGTCTTCTACATCGGCGTCCACTGGGTGACCAAGAAGGGCATCGTCTTCCGCGGGGACGGCTCCTCGACGCAGAACAGTCTGCGGCAGTTCGGTCTCGCCGGCCAGGCCGGTGGGTGAGCCCTGGCATGATCCTCTATGTGCTGCGCCGCCTGACCGCGGGACTGGTACTGGCGGTGCTGGTGACCATGATCACGTTTCTGCTGCTGAGCACGTCGTTGGACGACATCGCAGGCAGCATCCTCGGAAGCTCCGCGACGCCGGCCCGCATCGAGCAGCAGAAGGCGCAGCTGGGACTGGATCGCCCGGTGCTCGTGCAGTATCTGGACTGGTTGTCCCACGCCGTGCGGGGCGACTTCGGACTCTCCTACTTCACCAGCGAGCCCGTACGGTCGGCCATCGCCGCGCGCCTCGGTGTCACCCTGTCCGTGGTGCTTGTGGCGCTTCTCCTTACCGCCGTCGTGGGTGTGACGCTCGGTGTGCTGGCGGCCACCCGTGCCGGAGTCGTCGACCGGATCGCACAGGGTGCCTCGCTGTTCGGCCACCTCGTGCCGAACCTCCTGATCGCCATCGGGCTCGTATGGCTCCTGGCCCTGCGCCTGCACTGGCTCCCGGCCACCGGATACACGCCACTGGCGGAGGATCCCGCCCGTTGGGCGGCCTCGATCACCATCCCCGTACTAGCCCTGACGGCAGCCGGGGCCGCCAGTCTCACATCCCAGGTCCGCGGGGCCATGATCGACGAACTGCGCAAGGACTACGTCCGTACCCTCCGGACACGCGGCATTCGCCTCCGCTCGATCCTGCTGCGCCACGCCCTGCGCAACGCCGCGGGTCCGGCACTGACGGTGCTGTCCCTTGAGTTCGTGCAGATGTTCGGGGGAGCTCTGGTCATCGAGCAGGTCTTCGCGCTGCCGGGTTTCGGCTCGTACGCCTTCAACGCGTCTCTCCAGGGCGACATCCCGATCATCATGGGCATCACGCTCTTCGCGGTTCTGCTCGTGGTCTGCGTCAACCTGCTCGTCGACCTCGCGAACGGATGGCTCAACCCGAAGGCGAGGATTCGATGAGCACCGCACCGAGCAACGCCACGCCCGCCCGCGACCAGGGAGACCGGCCAGACCCGGCGGAGGCCGCAGCGAGCGGCAGGTCACCCCTACGCCGGCTGCTGCGGGACCCGCAGGCAGTCATCAGCGCCGGCATCCTGCTGGTCATCGTCGCGCTGGGCCTGCTCACCCCACTGATCACCGATCACGGCCCCAACCAGGCCTCGCTCGAGGCGATCAACGCCGACGCCGGCAGCCACGGCTATCTCCTCGGCGGCGACAAGAGCGGCCGCGACATCTTCGCCAGGCTCCTCAGCTCCGTCAACACCAGTGTCGTCGCGGCACTCATCGGCACCGGCATCGCTCTCGCCATCGGCGTCGCTTTCGGGCTGATCGGCGGATACTACGACCGGCGCCTGCGGGCTGTCACCGAGTGGGTGTTCAGTCTCGTCATGACCTTCCCGGGGCTGCTGTTGCTCATCGTGCTGCTCCCGGTGACGAACGGCGACTACCGCGTCACGATGATGATCTTCGGGGTGCTGCTGTCACCCGGTGTCTACCGCCTGGTCCGCAACCTGGTCCTCGGCGTCAGGAACGAGCTGTACGTGGACGCCGCCCGGGTGTCGGGTCTGCCGGACCGGCGCATCCTCTCGCGGCATATCCTTTACACGGTCCGAGGCCCGGTCGTCATCGCCACCGCGTTTCTCGCCGGAGCGTCCATCGGCGTGCAGTCGGGCCTCGCCTTCCTCGGCGTCGGGCCGAGCACGGTCCCCAGCTTCGGCGCGATGATCGCCGACGGGTTCACCAACTTCTACGAGGAACCCCTCCAGTTCCTCTGGCCGAGTCTGACGCTCGGTGTCATCACCGCCTCTCTGGTCCTGCTCGGCAACTCGCTGCGGGACGTACTGGAGGGCGGGCGGCCAGGGCCGTCCAGGATCACCGCGCCCGCGCCTCGGCCGGCGACCGGACTCACGACCGGGGCAGGGCCTCCAGGACTGTTGACCGTCGAGGACCTTGCCCTCGCCTACCCGACTTCCTCGGGCGAGTTGAAAGAGGTGGTCAGTGGGGTCACCCTGAGCCTGGAGGCGGGAGAGACGCTCGGGCTCGTCGGCGAATCGGGGTCGGGCAAGACACAGACCGCGTTCGCGATCCTCGGTGTACTGCCCGCGGAAGCGGTCGTCACCCGCGGCTCGGTCCGCCTCGACGGGCGCGAACTCCTGGGCCTGAGCGAGCGCGAACTGTGCAACGTGCGCGGAAGGGCCGTGGCGTACGTGCCTCAGGAGCCCATGTCCAACCTCGACCCCTCCTCCACCGTGGGCTCACAACTGGTCGAGGGGATCCGCACGGCGACACCGATGTCGCGGCGTGAGGCCGGCGAACGCGCACTTGCCCTGCTCGACCGAGTCGGAATCTCGGATCCCCGGCGGGTGTTCGCGTCGTACCCGCATCAGATATCCGGCGGCATGGCGCAGCGCGTCCTCATCGCGGGCGCCGTCGCGAGCCGGCCGTCGCTGCTCATCGCCGACGAACCGACCACCGCCCTGGACGTGACCGTGCAGGCGGAGATCCTCGACCTGCTGCGCGACCTGCGCAAGGAACTGAACATGGCGCTGCTGCTCGTGACCCATGACTTCGGCGTGGTCGCCGACAGCTGTGACCGCGTCGCCGTCATGCGGCAGGGCGAGATCGTCGAGACCGGGGACGTGCTCGACCTGTTCACCGCGCCCGGGCACCCGTACACCCGCACGCTCCTCGACTCGCTCCCCGACGAGCACTCGATGCGCACCGACCAGCCCGGTGTCGCCGACGAGTCCTGGCAGAAGGAGACGCGATGACGGCGCCACTGCTCGACCTGAGCGGCCTGCGGGTCACCTATCCCGGCCGCGGCTTCAGGGCCCGCCCCCACGAGGTGCTGCACGGGGTGTCCCTGCTGGCCCGCGAGGGCGAGACCCTCGGGATCGTCGGCGAGTCCGGCTCCGGGAAGACGACCCTCGGGCGGGCCGTCCTCGGACTGGTGACACCCAGCGGCGGACACGTCCGGTTCCGGGGCCGGGACATCACCCACGCCTCCCGCAAGGAACGCCGCGCGCTCGCCCGGGACATCCAGGTCGTCTTCCAGGACCCGTACAGCTCACTCAACCCGGCCCTCGCCGTCGGCGACATCCTCAGCGAGCCGCTGACGACGCAAGGTGCCACGACGCGCGAAGCGCGGGCCCGCATCGCGGAGTTGCTGGATCAGGTGGGTCTGCCCAAGGACGCGGCCCGTCGGCTGCCGCGCGAGTTCAGCGGCGGACAGCGGCAGAGGGTGGCGATCGCCCGTGCCCTCGCCTCCGAGCCGAGCCTGATCGTCTGCGACGAACCCGTTTCCGCCCTTGACCTGACGACCCGGGCCCGCGTGCTGGACCTCTTCGTCGACATACAGCGACGTACCTCGGTCGCCTACCTGTTCATCTCGCACGACTTGGCCGTCATCCGGCACGTCAGCCATCGCGTGAGCGTCATGCGAGGCGGTGAGATCGTCGAGACCGGAGACGCCGGGCAGGTGACCTCACTGCCCCGACACCCCTACACCCAGATGCTGTTGCTCGCCGCACCCGTCCCCGACCCTGTCGCACAGCGCGAGCGCCGCGAGGAGCGTCACCGACTTCTGGCGCGCGAACGGGCGGAAACGGGCGCGGTTCGGCGCGTCGAGCAGGGCACCGATCCGGGGCAGTTCGGTTCATGAGCGGTGGCATCGGTGATTGCTCATCCAGCCTGCGGACATCTCCGCGCGATGGCCCGGCGCGGACAAGGAACAGGAATTCGGAGGACCCATGCTGAAGCCCCTCTCCACCGCCACCCGTGAACTGGTGAACCTCGACGGCCTGTGGGACTTCGCCGTCGGCACCGCCGCGGGCGAACACCCCTGGACCGGGCCGCTCGACACCCGTCTGGAAGCCGCCGTGCCCGCCAGCTACAACGACCTGTTCACCGACAGCGCGATCCGTGACCACGTCGGCTGGGTCTGGTACCAGCGCCTGGTGCGTGTGCCCCGTGGCTGGTCGGACGAACGGGTGATGCTGCGTCTGGACGCCGCCACGCACGAGGGCAGGGTGTACGTCGACGACACCCTGGTCGCCGAACACGTCGGCGGATACACGCCGTTCGAGGCCAACATCACCGAACACGTCGCAGCGGGGCAGGAGTTCCGCCTGACGATCGGCGTCAACAACGAACTCACCAACCTGACGATCCCGCCGGGCACGATCACCATCACCGAGGACGGCCGTCGGCAGCAGAAGTACCATCACGACTTCTACAACTACGCCGGCCTCGCCCGCTCGGTGTGGCTGCACAGCGTGCCGCGGGTCCACATCGAGGACATCACCGTCGTCCCCGGCCTCGACTCGACGACCGGGACGGTGGAGTACGAGATCGGGACCAGCGCACCCGCCGCCGTGCGCGTCCGCGTCCTGGACGCCGCGGGCACCGAGGTGGCCGCGGGCGAGGGCGCGAGCGGCACCCTGAGCATCGAGGACGTGACGCCGTGGCGGCCGGGGGCCGCGTACCTGTACGACCTGGTCGCCGAGATCGTGGACGGCGAAGCGGTCCGCGACACTTATCACCAGGCGTTCGGCGTGCGCACCGTCGAGGTCCGGGGGACCAAGTTCCTCATCAACGGCGAGCCCTTCTACTTCACGGGCTTCGGCAAGCACGAGGACACCCCTGTGCGCGGCAAGGGGCACGACGACGCCTACCTGGTGCACGACTTCCAGCTCATGGAGTGGCTGGGCGCCAATTCCTTCCGTACGACGCACTATCCGTACGCCGAGGAGGTGCTGGACTTCGCGGACCGGCACGGGATCGTCGTCATCGACGAAACCGCCGCCGTCGGCCTCAACCTCGCCGTTCAAGGAGGGCTCACCGGCCGCCCGCACCCGCCCACCTACTCGGACGACACCCTCAACGACGACACGCGTGCGGCGCACGCGCAAGCCATCCGGGAGTTGATCGGCCGCGACAAGAACCACCCCAGTGTGGTCATGTGGTGCGTCGCCAACGAGCCGTCCACCCACGAGGACGGCGCACGCGACTACTTCGAACCGCTCGTCGAACTCACCCGCAAGCTCGATCCGACCCGTCCCGTCTGCAGCACGGCCTCACTGCTCACCACGCACGAGAACGACCGTATCGCCGACCTGTTCGACGTCGTGTGCCTCAACCGCTACTACGGCTGGTACATCGCCAACGGTGACCTTGTCACCGCGGAAGCGCTCATGGACTCCGAGCTGCGGGCCTGGGTCGAGAAGCTCGGCAAGCCGATCCTGATGACCGAGTACGGCGCCGACACGCTGCCCGGGCTTCACTCGGTGTGGGACCAGCCGTGGACAGAGGAGTATCAGGTGGCCCATTTGGCGGCCCACCACCGTGCCTTCGACCGTTGCGACGCCGTCGTGGGTGAACACGTGTGGAACTTCGCCGACTTCCAGACCTCCCCCGGTATCCACCGCGTCGACGGCAACCGCAAGGGCGTCTTCACCCGTGACCGCCGTCCCAAGGCCGCCGCTCACGCACTGCGGGCGCGTTGGATCTCTCTCTCCGGCCACAAGCCGTCGAACGACGCCTGACAGGCCTGCCGGACACTGCCGCCATCAGCCCCGGTGTTCATCTTCTCGCAGGGAGCCGGAGATCCCACCATCGACCAGTCTGTCCTCCCCGGGCAGAGCGGTTTCACCGTTCACAGAAGCGAGGTCCTCAACAGATGCCCTTACGTACGCGACGCCCCTTGAAACGAGTGCCGCTGGCCGGAGGCATAGCAGCGATCCTCCTCATCTCCACGCAACCCGATGCGGTTCTGGCGGCAGATACGTCTGAGTCGCCCGCCGGGGTTCGGGTCGACTTCGGCTCGACGGAAGGCCAACTGCCGCGACCGGAGAAGCACAACAACTTCGGGAGCCTCAACTCATGGCCTCAGCAGCGTGCCGACGATGTTGCGTTCCTCAACAAGCAGGGGCTGCACGGCGAGATCTACCGCGTGTGGGTCAGCAGTCCGAAGGCGCCGCCCGAGAGCAACGTCTTCAACCTGTGCCACCTGGAGACGCAGTCCTGCGACCTGTCCATACTGGACGACTACCTCACCGACGCGAGCACCGTGTCCGATGAGCTGCTGGTGAATGTGAACCCCACGGCCTTCGTCGAGGGCAAGAAGCCCTGGAAAGACCTGGCACCGACGCTCGAGCTGATCATCCGCAGCCTCAAAGAGAAGTATCCGCGCGTCAAGTACATCGAAGCGTTCAACGAACCGGACTGGCAGTTCCACGGAGAGCAGCGCCACAACGGACACCCCGCGAACGAGACGACGTTGCAGCCCGACGGTCTGTATCGCTACTACGCGCCGTTCTACGAGGCCGTCAGCAAGGTCAACAAGGGACTGCGACCTGCAGACCGAATCAAGGTCGGCGGGCCGAGTCTCTCGCTGATGGACCCCAAGTGGGTGAAGCCCTTCCTCGACGCGTACGCGGTCGACCGGAACCCGCACAAGCGTCTGGATTTCCTTTCCTATCACTCCTACCTCGAGTGGGACGACGCCTACCAGGTGGCGAAGCCGTACAAGGACGACCTCCGAGTGGTGGCGTCACAGCGGAAGGTCCTCCGGGGATGGCTGGCGGAGCGCCGACTCGACCGGCACCTCCCGGCCTTCATCACCGAAACAGGCATCTACCCCGGACCGAGCTACGACGACACCGACCCCAAGAAGGACTACATCCGGCAAGCAGCCGCCATGGCCACGTACGGCTACCTGTACGCGAACCAGCCCGACACTCACTTGTTCAACTGGTGCGTCCGACACAGGGTCGAGGAACGCAAGGACCAGTTCGTGACCCGCACCCCGAACGGGCCGCTGAAGGACACCTTCACCCCCTACGGGAACATGATGCTGATGCAGTCCAAGATGAAGGACACCAGGGTGTCCGCCGTCGTGGAAGACGCTCTCGAGGGAGACAACGGCCTCTATACGATGGCATCGAAGGACCGCACGGGCGCGTCGCTGATGGTCTGGAACTGGCAGCACGTAGGCGACCGCAGCTATCGGGCCACCGTCAACATGTCCCGGATACCGTCGGAGCTCCGACACAACCAGGTCCGCGAGCGCGTGTACCGGATCGACCAGACGACAAGCAACTACTTCGGTGACCCGGCCAAGGCCGACCTCCAACTGGTCGAGGAGAAGATCGTCAGGCCGGGCAGGACCTACACCGAGACGGTCGACCTCGCGCCCAACGCGATCTACCTGATTCTCCTCGAACGCGCCTGAAGAACAAGGATCGTCCTGAGGCGACACCGGGGCCTCGCTCGGGCTGGTGGATCACCGTATCCACACCGCACGGAAGTGAGGCCCTGTTGATCTTCGGCCGACTCGGATGCCAACCGGTGTTGCCGGGCCCTCTGTCGCCTTGCCCGGGTTCGAGCCCCACGCGCGGAATTGCGCAGGCGTAGTCTCCAGCCCGACGGCGCGTGGCAGGAACCAGAGCGGGACGATCGCTTGCCGATCCAAGAGCGCGCGTGTTCGATTCGCGTCACCCGCACCACGATGAAACCCCCAGGTCGAAGACGTGGGGGTTTCATCGTCACCTTCCAGAGGTCCGCCCCGGCCGAGACGCTCAGCGCGTCACTGGCGGCCGCTGCAGCGGAAGTTGGCGGCGTCGTTCGTGCTGCCGTGTCCGTCGTAGCGGGCTACGGCCGGCCACCGGCACAGTGGCCTGCTCATGGGCCCGTTCTCGGCACGCAGTGTGCTGGGGGCCTTGCCGTGTTCGACCCACTTCACCAGGGCCGCCAGTGGGTCGGCCGGGGCGGCGCCGGAGCCGCCCCTGCAGTGGCCCACGCCGGGGGCCGTGAAGAGGCGGGCGAACTGCTCGGTCTTCGCCCGGCCGCCCATGGCGGCGGTGACCTGCTCGTAGTACCTGATCGTTCCCTGGGAAGGGATCAGCTGGTCGGCCAGGCCGTGCCAGAGAAGCAGTTTGCCGCCGGCGCCACGGAAGGCGCTCAGGTCGGGGTCGTCCGTGCCGACCACGGGGCCCCACTCCTGACGGGAGCGGTCGAAGTAGTGGGTGAAGTCGGCCGTGGTCAGGCGGTGCCAGTCGAAAGACGGGTCCTTCGCCAGCCAGTAGGTGAACCAGCCCGACGCGAGGGGCGTCGGGACTCCGTCGCCGTTCGCGGTGGCGGCGAGTCTGGCGAACGAGGCGCCGGGCAGGATTCCGTACCACAAGCGGCGACCGTCCGGGCGTCGCGGCCCGTCCCAGATCTTTTTCACCACGGCCGCGTCCTTGGCCGTGATCGTGCCGCAGGGGGTCACGGTGCCGACCAGCGAGGTGGGGTTGAAGCGGCAGGTCCGGGGGTCCGCGATGACGCCGTCGGTCACACCGTCGCGACTGTCGCACGCTGCTGTGACCGCCTTGTTGACCGCGTCGAACTTGCACGAGGGCACGAAGTCGTCGAGCTCGTGCATCACGACTTGGGGCCACATCGCCGCGGGGAGGAACCGGTCCGCCTGGATCGCCGGCGCGCCGGCCAGGATGCCGTCGTAGTCGCGGGGCTGGACCTGCGCTTCCTGGAGACCTTCCCTGCCGCCGTTCGAGCAGCCGTTCCAGTACGAGTAGGTGGGCGACTTCCCGTAGAACGCCTGGGTGACGGCCTTGCCCTTGACAGTCGTCTCGTGCAGCGCACGCGAGATGAAGTCGTTGATCAGGGACGCGTTCATGCCGGTCGGGGACCAGGCCCACGAGGCGTCGCTGGAGTCGGCGGTATGACCGGAGTCGGAACCCGCGGCGGCGTAACCGGCCTTCGCCGCGCTCTCCGTGTCCGGGATGGAGCCGTCGAAGCCACCGCCTCCCACCCCTTGGAAGCGCCCGTTCCAGGTGCCGACGGGCAGTGACACGCGCATGTGGATGTTCTGGGGAACCAGCAGTTCGACGTTGCAGATCACCGGAGTGGCGGTGGTCTGCGAGGCGCTGGTGACCGTCGTGCCGTCCGGAAAGCGCAGAGCCGTGAGGCTCTCGCAGGACCGGACCGGCCGGCCGGAGCCCACGGTGTCGGCTGCACTCGCCCCGTGGACCGGCATGGCGCAGAGCCCTGCCGCGAGGATCAGAGATCCTGAGATCGCGAGCCGGCGGCGGACGGGGCCTCGCGGGGATGGTGCATGCTCGGCGTTGCCGGCTGAAGACTTCCACTTCATGCCCGCTCACCTCCCTCTTTCTTTCTTGGCTGGGCGGATGGGGCCGGTCAGCGGTCGGCCGGCTCGTGGATGTCGGAGGGGATCGGGCCGGCGTACAGTGCGGCGATGTCCGCGTCGTACTTCTCGGCGACCTTCTGCCGCTTGAGCTTCAAGGTGGCGGTGAGTTCATCGCTCGTCGCGTCCCAGTACGCGGGAATCACCCGGAAGCGCTTGACCTGCTCCACGCGTGCCAGCCGGCTGTTGCCCTCGGCCACCGCGGCTCGCAAGGCGTCGATCAGCAGGGGGTTGCGGGCCAGGGAGCGCGGGTCCGGCTGCAGCCCGTACTCGGCGGCGAAGGCCGCCGCGGCCTCGGCGTCCAGGACGAGCAGCGCGGTGATGTAGGGGCGGCTGTCGCCGATGGCCACAGCGGTGCCGATCAGGGGACTGGCGGTGGTGAGGGCCGTCTCGACCGTGACGGGCGAGATGTTCTTGCCCCCTTCGTTGATGATCAGGTCCTTCTTGCGGTCGACGATGGTCAGGTAGTCGTCCGCGTCGGACACGATGACGTCGCCGGTGTGGAACCAGCCGTCTCGGTCGAAGGCTTCGCGGGTCCGGTCGGGGTCGTTGCGGTATCCCTTCGCCACCGACGGCCCCCGCACCAGGAGTTCGCCGTCGGCGGCCCGGCATGCTTCCAGGCCGGGCAGCAGCATGCCGATGGTGCCGAAGCGTGCCCGCGCGGGCGGGCTGACGGCACCGAAGCAGCTCAGCTCGGACATGCCCCAGCCCTCGCAGATGGGGACGCCGAGCGCCGCGAAGAATTCGAGGGTCGCCGGCGGCGTGGGGGCCGC
Organism: Streptomyces achromogenes; assembly: GCF_030816715.1. Taxonomy (NCBI): domain Bacteria; kingdom Bacillati; phylum Actinomycetota; class Actinomycetes; order Kitasatosporales; family Streptomycetaceae; genus Streptomyces; species Streptomyces achromogenes. The sequence goes on from NZ_JAUSYH010000001.1 coordinate 1,032,669, forward strand.
GCCGGTCACCGCCCACCGCACCTGGTCCAGCCCCAGACGGGACCGCAGGGCGGACAGGACACCGGCGTCCGCCTCGGCATACGCGGCGGCGAGCTCGTCATCTACCGGCATGCCCGCCTGCAGCAGGCGCGTACGCCTGAGGCCTGTCTCCAGCGCCGCCCCGACAGCCCCCCGCCGGGTCGTGTCCGGCTCGTTCTCGATACCGAGCTCCATGGCCTGCCTGATCTTGTTCCAGACCCTGGGAACAGCGCACCAGATCGTCGGCCGGCAGTCCGGCAGCGCCTTGCCGATCTCCTTGATGTCGGGCACCACCGTGACCTGCACACCGAAGATCGCCTGTGCGTACAGACAGGTGAAGCGGTCGACGACATGCGCGGAAGGGAGGTAGGAGGTGGTCCGGTCGCCGAAGCGGAAGTCCAGTACTTGTGCCACTCCCGCGGCCTGGGCGAGCACGTTGGCGTGCGTGATCTCGACGCCCTTCGATGGGCCGGTCGTGCCCGAGGTGTAGATCAGGGTGAGCACGTCGTCCGGCTGGACGGCCCGCCAGGCCGCGTCGAAGTCGAACGAGGTATTCGCCCGGCCTCGAGCGCGGAGGATTTCCAGGCTGAGGGTGCCTGCCGCCGGCTTCGCCTCTTCGCCGTCCACCAGGATGAGGTGCTCGAGGGCCACACCGGATTCTCGGACGACGGGGAGGTACTGGGTCTCGCACACCATCACCCTGCTTCCGGAATTGCGCAAGACGTGGGCGAGTTGGGCGGCCGGCAGGGTGTTGTAGACGGAGAACGGGATGGCGCCCAGATGCTGGGCCGCGAGGTCGACGGGGAAGAACTCGACCCGGTTGGTCATCAGCAGTGCGACGGTGTCACCACGCCTGACTCCGAGCTCGGCCAGTCCGGCCGCCAGGAGGCGCACGTCCTCGGCGAGGGCCCGCCAGGTGACGGTGCGCGTCGCGCCCACGGTGCGCAGAGCCACCGTGTCGGGCGCGACGGCTGCCGTGCGCTGGAAGGCATCGCACAGCGTGGCGGGTATGGGGGTGAGGTCGGTCATCTGGCTCGGTTCCCGTCGATCGGCTCGTACCGGAACTCACACTCGACAGGCCCGACGCGCACCTGTACGGCGGCGCCGGCAAAGCCGCGGCGTGAGCGCTCGGGTTCGACGACGGCAACGCTAGGCATCCGTGGTGCGCAGGGCATCGGGCATGACACCCAACAAAGCGGCCGATGCGCTGTGATCGGATCACACCGCCTTGGAGGGAAGTGATCGGGCCTCCACCGGTTGAGGTGATCGGGTCACCCCCCGGAGCCGCACCCGAACAGTTTGATCGCGATCAGCAACTGCTGGAGGTCGGTGAGTCTGCGCAGGTCGCACCCCGTCCGTTCCTCGACACGAGCCAGACGGTGATGTGCGGTGTTGATGTGGACACCGAGTCTCTGGGCTGCGGCCTTCACGTTCAGATCGCAGGCCGCGTACTCCTCCACGGTTCTGATCAGGATGCCGTCCGTCCGGGAGTCGTCGGTCACGAAGGTGCGGAGCGCCGCCGGCACGATCCGGGCAGCGGTCTCGTCCGCTCGGAGCGTCAGATAGTCGAGCACACTGAGATCGGACAGGCAGACAACACCACCCTCCGGCGGAAGAGTGCCCAGCGCGGAGACGGCCTCGTGGTACGCCTTCCCCAGGTCGATGACGGTGTCGTACCGCGTGCTGATGCCCACCGCCAGCCGTGTCCCCCGGTCGGCGAGCGTCCGCCAGGCCGTCCCCACGGGTTCCCCGGACACGCTTCCGACGCCGTCACGCAGGGCTCGTACGATCACGATCTCGTCCTGCCGCAGCACGGTCAGCGCACGAGCCGGGTCGCCTGTGGCCTGCCCCAGAAGCGAGGCGGCGGAGCGAAGGCTGTAGGGGTCGTCGACGGGACCCGCGGGGACCGCGACCACCACGGCGCACGCCGTGTCGGGATGCAGCCCGGCCTTCGTGGCCGCGGTCAGCCGTGGTCCCGGCGCCGGCTCCCGCCCCGCAATCAGGTCTTCGAGCAGGTCCCGGCGCACCCGGTCGCCTTCCACGGCCAGGAACTGCTCCTCGTCCAGATAAGCCCGGGCCGCGACCGTACTGCCCCGATTGATCAGTTCCATGACGAGTCCGCACGCTTCCAGCGCGACGTCACGCCCGCCGGTCGTGTGCACCGCCCAGTCGGCGATCGCCTCCCACATCACGCGGTGCGCGATGCGTAGGGCATGCATGAAGTCCACCAGGGGCATACCCTGCCGTGCCCGCCGCGCGGCATGCGGGCGGACGAACGCCACGTCGTCGTCCGTGACCGGACGGCGGCGGGCCAGGCTGTCGCTGAGCGCGTCGACCGCCTCCGTCACGTGGGCCACCACGTCGGCCAGCAGCGCTTTGTTCGCGAGGGCGGCGTAGCCGGGAATCTCTGTCCGCATGGCTTCCAGAGCCGCCTCGGCCAGCGACTGCCGCTGAGCGGCGATGATGTCGGCCACCTCGCTGAGGGCGGCCACCTGACCTGATCGGCGTATCACGGCCTCAGCCTAGGGGAGCCACGGCGCCACGGCGCTGGGAGATCACTGAGATGAACCGACGCCCGGCGAGGCCCGACGCCTTACGGGGAGCATGCCGACAGCGGCTCGCGCCTGGTCGACGAACGGATGCTGTAGCGGTTCACGGTGCCCAAGTCGCTGCGTGGCGACCTGACTCCTCGCGCGAACGGAGCCTGTCCAGGGTCACCATGCGGTCGTCGACCCTGCGGGAGGCGTGGAGCCAGCGGAGTTCGACCCGTCAACCGGCCGCACTGGCAGTCGGCATACCTCGCCTCGTAAGCGGCCGTACACCAGCTCACCACGATCACTGTCGCGCCGCCCCGGACGAGGAGATCCGGCAACGCCGGCTCGTCGGTGACCTCACATCCCCAACCGTGGCATCACCTGCGTGATCAGCCGCATGGAAGGGCCGTTCTGGTGCTCCGATCGGAGCCGTCGACGGCAGACGCCTGCCCCCTCTCTGCTGCGATCGCAGTAGACGCAAGTGTCTGCGAACGGCCAATGACGAGAGACCGGAGAACTGCGAGTGTTCGAGTGGGCCGTGATCGTCGGCCCGCACGCATGCCAGTCCCCTGGAAAGGCTCGTCGATGTCCCCTCTCGCCCGCTGGTGCCACCGGCACCGGCTCGCCGTCGTCCTGGTCTGGGTGGGCCTGTTGCTCGCTCTCGGCGCCGGAGTCGGTGCGGCCGGCAGCGCCTTCGGCAACAGCCCGACCTCGCAGGACACCGACTCGGCCAAGGCGACGGCACTGCTCCAGCAAGCCTCCAGCAGTGCGGCGGGCAAGAGCGGCCGGGTGGTCTGGCAGGTGAACGGCGGTGAGGTCACCGAGCCCGCCGCCAAGCAGGTGATGATCCGGACTCTGAAGGAGATAGCCGAGGCACCGGGCGTCGCCGAAGTGACCAGCCCCTACACACCGCTCGGCAAGGGGCAGATCAGCAAGGACGGCCAGACGGCCTACGCCTCGGTCGCGTTCGACCGGGAGGTGGAGGACGCCCAGGTCGACCACGTGAAGGAAATCGCCACCGGCCCGGAGTCGGGGACCCTGCACATCGCGCTGAACGGGCAGGCGTTCACCATCAACCCCGCTCCCAACCCGGTCGCCGACGTCATGGGCATCGTCCTCGCCTTCATCGTGCTGCTGTTCGTCTTCCGGGCCGTCTGGGTGGCGGCGCTGCCGATCATCACAGCCATCGTCGGCGTCGGCACCTCCGCGGTCACGGTGATCCTGCTCAGCCACGTCATCACGCTCTCCGACACCACGCTCACCCTGGGTTCGCTGATCGGTCTGGGCGTGGGCATCGACTACGCGCTGTTCATCGTCAACCGGCACCGCACCAACCTCATGGCGGGCATGAGCGTCGCCGAATCGGCAGCCAAGGCCCTCAACACCTCCGGCCGGGCCGTGGTGTTCGCCGGGCTGACCGTCGTCATCGCGCTGCTGGGCATGCTCACCCTGAACGTCGGCATCATCAACGGCATGGCGATCGGCGCGGCGATCACCGTCACACTGACCGTGCTGGCCGCCATCACCCTGCTCCCGGCGCTTCTCGGCATGATCGGCCCGCGCGTCCTCAGCCGCAAGCAGCGCCGCGAGATGTCCGGCTGGGCCCGGCCGCGCTCCGCGGGCCGGGCCGGGCTGTGGGGCCGGTGGGCCGAGCGGGTGCAGGCCAGGCCCAAGACGCTGGCCCTCGTCGCCCTGGCCGTGCTCGCAGCGCTCGCGCTGCCGACGCTGTCGCTGCGTCTGGGCGCGTCCGACGACGGCAACCTGCCGACGACCTCGACGAACCGTCAGGCTTACGACATGATCGCCGACGGGTTCGGGCCCGGCTTCAACGGCCCGCTCGTCCTGGCGGTCCAGGCCCCCGACGCCGCCGGCAAGGCCGCCGAGAGGAAACTGGTCACCGCCCTCGAGAAGGTCGACGGAGTCGCCAGTGCCAACTCCGCGCCCATGAAGGACGGGCAGACCGTCGGGGTGGTCTCCGTCGTCCCGACGACCTCCCCACAGTCGGAGGCCACCTCCGACCTGATCCACCACCTGCGTGACGACGTGATCCCGCAAGCCGAACAGGGCACGTCGATGAAGGTCTACGTGGGAGGCGTCACCGCGAGCAACGACGACTTCGCCTCGGTCCTGATGGGCAAGCTGCCCGTCTTCGTGCTGGTGATCGCCGCGCTCGGCTTCCTGCTGCTGACCGTCGCCTTCCGCAGCCTGCTCATCCCGGCGGTCGGCGCACTGCTGAACATCCTCAGCATCGGAGTGGCCTTCGGCGCGATCGTGGTGGTCTTCCAGTACGGCTTCGGTGCCGGACTGCTCGGTCTCGGCGCCGGCGGACCGATCGAGTCGTTCGTGCCGATCCTGGTCGTCGGCATCATGTTCGGCCTCTCTATGGACTACCAGGTCTTCCTCGTCAGCCGCATGCGCGAGGAGTGGGCCCACACCGGCGACAGCCACCGCGCGGTCCGGGTCGGCCAGGCCGAGACCGGCAAGGTCATCGCCGTCGCGGCCACCATCATGGTCTGTGTCTTCGGCTCCTTCGTCTTCGGCGGCATGCGGGTCATCTCCGAGTTCGGCGTCAGCCTCGCAGTGGCGGTCGCTGTGGATGCCCTGCTGATCCGCATGATCGCCGTCCCCGCACTCATGCACCTGTGCGGACGGGCCAACTGGTGGCTGCCCCGCCGGCTGGACAAGGCCTTGCCCAATGTGTCCGTGGAAGGCCCCGCCGACGAGCCCGCGCATCCGCTGTACGCCGTGCGGGAACCGGAGACCTCCGGCCTGGCCAACTGACCGTCACCATCGACGGGCGGACATCGCACGCGGGCCGGTGGAAGGCGGGGGGACCTCGCCTTCCACCGGCCGGCGCTGCTTAGAGTGAGGGAATGGAACTGCCCATGGTGTGGCGACAGTGGCTGGCCCGTCATGACCGGATCAAAGACGCGCTGCCGGCGGTACCGCTGATCGTGATCGCCGCGGCGGCGACCGCCGCCGTCGGCAAGGGCTGGCAGGAGCCTCGTTGGCACGAGGTCGTGTGGACGACGCTGTCGTGCGTGCCGCTGGCCTTCCGAAGCCGCTGGCCCCTGGGCGTCGCCCTCTTCACCCTTGCGGGTGACCTCACGCTGATGGCCGTCGCCTCACACATCTCGCCGGCCCCGGGAGCAAGCCTGATCGCCCTGTACACCCTCGCCTTCCTCAGCAGCCGACGCACCGCGTGGACGGTCGGGGTGGCCTCGGCCGTGGCGATCAACGGTGTCTACGCCGCCACTCACTCCGAGTCCCTGGTGGCGGGGGCCAGTCTGTTGCGGTTGGACTTCGCGATCGCGGCCACCGCGCTCGGCCGCACCGTCCGCAGCCGCCGTGAGAACCTCGCGGCGGCCAGGGAACGCGTGGAACACGCCGAACGCACCCGGGAGGAAGAGGCCCGGCGCCGGGTCACCGAGGAACGCGTGCGTATCGCGCGCGATCTGCACGATGTCGTCGCCCACCACATCACCCTGGTCAACGCCCAGGCCGGTGTGGCGCACCATCTCATGCGCGCCAACCCCGACCAGGCCTACGAGGCGCTCGCCCACATCAAGGACAACAGCCGAGCCGCCCTCGACGAACTGCGTGCCACCGTCGGCCTGTTGCGCCAGCCCGACGACGCACCGGGCTCGCGGGCCCCCATCCCGCGCCTGGCCGATCTCGACGCCCTCGTCACCGGCTTCGAGGCGAGCGGCCTGTCCGTGTCGGTGACCCGCACGGGCGGCCCCTCGCCGCTGGCGCCCGCAACCGACCTGACCGCCTACCGCATCATCCAGGAAGCCCTCACCAACACCCACAAGCACGCGTCCACGTCCTCGGCCTCGGTGGTCCTGGAGTATGGCGTGCACTCACTCCGGGTCACGGTGACGGATGACGGACGCCCGGGCGCGCCGAAGGGCGCGGGCACCGGCCACGGACTGATCGGCATGCACGAGCGGGCCACCGCCATCGGCGGTACCGTCACCGCCGGCCCGCGTTCCGAAGGCGGCTTCCAGGTCGTAGCCGAGTTGCCGGTCTCGCTCTCTCCCGCACCTGCCTGACACCCCGTGAGGAAACACCGCACATGACCATTCGCGTCCTGCTCGCCGACGACCAGGCTCTGCTCCGCGGCACCTTCCGGCTGCTCATCAGCGCACAACCGGACATGGAGGTCGTCGCGGAGGCCTCCGACGGGCGGGAGGCAGCCCGACTGGCCCGGTCCGAGCGCGCCGACGTGGTGGTGATGGACATCCGGATGCCCGAGGTCGACGGCATCGAGGCAACCCGGCTGATCGCCCAGGACGAGGACCTGGCCGGGGTCAAGGTCCTCGTCCTCACCACCTTCGAGGAGGACGACCTGGTCATCGAGGCCCTCCGGGCAGGCGCGAGCGGATTCCTGGGCAAGGGAGTCGAACCGGCGCAACTGCTCGACGCCGTCCGCCTGGTGGCCGGCGGAGAGGCGCTTCTCTCCCCGGCAGCCACCAAGGGCCTGATCTCCCGGGTTCTCTCCCAGCCCTCACCCGGCGACCTCGTCGACCCCCGTCGCCTGGCCATGCTGACTCCCCGGGAGCGGGAGGTACTGGCACTGGTGGGCACCGGCCTGGCCAACGACGAGATCGCCGAACGCCTCTTCGTCACCCCGGTCACCGTCAAGACGCACGCCAACCGTGCCATGGCCAAGCTCGGCGCCCGCGACCGCGCCCAGCTCGTCGTCATCGCCTACGAGACCGGCCTGGTACGCGCGGGAGAACGACAGGGCTGAGGCACCGGACGGCCACGACCGGTGCCCGGGTCTCCCGGGGAACACGCGGGAGGGACGCGCCGTCGGCCTCACTTCGGCTGCGCTGCGGCGAGCGCCGCCTCGGCCTTCTTGCGGTAGACGGCGAGTTTCTCGGCGGGGGTGACGACCTGACGGCTGCGGGACTTCACGGACACGTCGTGGTCGCCCGCGGCCCTGCGCAGGGCTCCCACGGTCGCCTGTTCGCGGGGAACGTGGGCGAACGGGTCGAAGGAGTACCAGCGCATGGCGTTCTCGTGCGTCATCTTGTTGATGTCGTCGTCCGGCACGGAGTTGGCGGTCAGCACCTCGTGGAGCTCCTCGGGGGCGTTGGGCCACATCGAGTCGCTGTGCGGGTAGTCGGCCTCCCAGCAGATGTTGTCGATGCCGATGTCGTGGCGGAGCCTCACCCCGATCGGGTCGCTGATGAAGCAGGTCAGGAAGTGCTCGCGGAAGATCTCCGAGGGGACCTTGCCGCCGAAGTCCTGGAGCGTCCAGGTGGCGTGCATCTCGTAGGTGCGATCCAGCCGGTCCAGGAAGTAGGGAATCCAGCCGGTGCCGCCCTCCGACAACCCGATCCTGATGGCCGGGTACTCCTTGAGGACGCGGGACCACATCAGGTCGGCCGCCGCCTGGACGAGGTTGATGGGCTGGAGGGTGATCATCACGTCCGGCGGGGCGTCGGGCGCGGTGATGGCGAGGCGGCCGGAGGAGCCGATGTGCAGGTTCATCACCGTGCCGCAGTCGGTCAGCGCCCGCCATACCGGATCCCAGTACTCGGAGTGGAAGCTCGGGTAGCCGAGCGGGACCGGGTTCTCCGGGAAGGTGAGGGCGTGACAGCCCTTCTCGGCGACGCGCCGGATCTCCTGGGCGCACAGCCCGGCGTCCCAGATGGCCGGGAGGGCCATGGGGATGAAACGGCCGGGGTGGGCGGCGCACCACTCGTCGATGTGCCAGTCGTTGTAGGCGCGCACCAGGGCCATCGAGAAGTCGGAGTCCTCGGTGGCGAACAGCCGGGCGGAGAAGCCGGGGAAGGAGGGGAAGTTCAGCTGGGCGAGGACACCACCGGCGTTCATGTCGGCGACGCGTTCGTCGACGTCGTAGCAGCCGGGCCTGATCTCGTCCAGGCCCTGGGGCTCCATGCCGTACTCCTCCTTGGGACGGCCCGCGACCGCGTTGAGCGCGGCGTTGCCGATCCTGGCGTCCCGGAACTGCCAGACGTCGCTGCCGTCCTCGCGGTGCACCAGCCGCGGCGCGTCCTTCTTGTAGCGGGCCGGCAGGTGGTTGGCGAACAGGTCGGGCGGTTCGATGATGTGGTCGTCGACGCTGATGAGGATCATGTCATCGCGGTCCATGGGACTCCTTGTGACTGTGGGCGGATCAGTCCGAGGCGGGCAGGGCCTTCGGCGGTTTGACCGCCAGGGGCTTTCCTCCGTAGGTGAGGTGGCCGGTGCCGGAGGCGGTGCAGAGGAGTTCGAGCGTGTCGGCGGGGTCGACGTAGCGCTTGCCGATGAGGGTGTCCGGTGTCTGACCGGCCGGCTGTGCGGCAGGGGCGTCCTGGACCGGGACCATCGGGCTGCCACCGCATTCGACCGGGCCCGTGACCTCCTGCGGAGCCCGGATCACGATGACGCGGGTGGTGCCGGTGGCCGAGGCCAGTTGGTCACCGGGGCGCAGGGCCGGGATGCGGGGTGACGGCATGGCGCGGTTCTCCTTGGGGTGCGGGTGCCGGTGCCGGTGGGGTGAGCCTCTCCCCCAGCCGGTCCAGGTCGTAGGACTGGCGGGCGAGCCAGAAGCGCAGGAAGCCGGTGAGCGAGTAGCGCAGGAACAGGGCTCCGCCCACCACGGCGGCGGCGATGCCGCCGAGGCCGATGGCGAGGGCGTCGCCCTGAGCGAGGGAGTTGTCGGTTGCGTGGGCGAAGGGGAAGGCGAGCGCGCCGAGGACGAGTCCCGCGGCCATGAGCAGTCCGCCGAGCCGCAGCCAGAGCGTGGCGCGGGCGGCGGCCGGGTCGGGGATCTTCAGCTCGGCGAGTTCGCGGACGAACCGTTCTGCACGCGCGTCGGGAGGTGCGGTCATATCGGGCTCCCCAGGTAGTAGGAGGAGAGTTCGGCGTGCAGGGAGCCGTTGGGTTGCCCCTGCCACTGGATTCGGCCGCCTACGACGACGGCGGCGTGGTCGGCGATCTTGAGCACGGCGGCGGCGAACTGCTCGACGACGAGCACGGCGACGCCCTGCCGGGCGATGCCGGCGACGAGTTCGTAGAGTTCGGCGACGACCAGCGGGGCGAGCCCCATGGAGAGTTCGTCGAGGAGCAGGACGGCGGGGTCGGTGGCGAGGCCGCGGGCGAGGGCGAGCATCTGCTGCTCGCCGCCGGAGAGGGTGCCCGCGGGCTGGGCGCGCCGGGTGCCCAGGACGGGGAAGCGGGCGTAGGCGATCTCCTCGATCTCTTCGTGGGTGCGGCCCGTGAAGGTCATCATCCGGAGGTTGTCGCGCACGGACAGGTTGGGGAAGACACCACGGCCCTGGGGCACCAGGCACACGCCGGCGCGGGCGAGGGCGCGCGGGTGGATGCCCGTGGCGTCCCGGCCACCGAGCAGCAACCGGCCGGCGCTGGGCGGGTGCACACCGGCGGCGACCGACAGCAGGGTGGTCTTACCGGCGCCGTTGGGGCCGAGGAGGGCAACCACTTGGCCCTCCTCGACGGCCAGGTCCACGCCGTGCAGCACGGTGATGCCGCCGTGGGCGGCGCGGATGCCGTCCAGCTGCAGCAGCGGTCCGTTCATGGCCGTGTCTCCCCCAGGTAGGCGGCGAGGACCGACTCGTCGGTCTGTACTCGGGCGGGCGGGCCGCTGGCGACGACGGAGCCGAGGTTGAGGACGTGCACCTCGTCGCAGACGCTCATCACCAGGCTCATGTCGTGCTCGACGAGCAGGACGGCCGTGCCCTCGTCGGCCAGGGAGCGCAGCAGCGCGGCGAACCGCTCCGTCTCCTTCGCGTCCTGACCGGCGGGCGGGTTCGTCGAGGAGCAGGACACGTGGGCCGAGGACGAGGGCGCGGCCGACCTCGACCAGGCGGGCCAGGCCGGTGGGGAGCGCGTCGGCCGCGTCGTCGGCCACACCGGTCAAGCCGAGCCGTGCCAGTACGGCGTCGGCCGTGCGGGCGGCGTGGCGGCGCCCCGAGCCGAGTTCGGCGGCGACGAGCAGGTTGTCGCGCACGGAGAGACGGCCGAAGAGCTCCAGGTGCTGGAAGGTGCGGGACATCCCGCGGCGGGCGCGACGCGCGGGGCCTTCCCGGGTGATGTCGCGGCCGTCGAGACGGATACGGCCGGTGCGGGGTCGGCGCAGCCCGCAGACCACGTCGAACAGCGTGGACTTTCCCGCACCGTTGGGGCCGATGAGGCCTGTTACCCGGCCCGCCTCGGCCGTCAGCGACACGCCGTCGAGGGCGCGGCGTCCCCCGAAGGAGACGGTGATCTTCTCAGCCCGCAACAGTGGTGGCACGGCTCAGCACCTCCCCGTCCTCGGCCCGCCAGGGGCGGCGTACTCCCCACCACTCGGGCGGGATGTCGGTGGGCGGCCGCTGTGCGGCGGCGGCGCGGACGCGCAGCAAAAGGGCCGTGACGAGGGCGATCGCGAGGAGCAGCCATCCGTTCGCCACGTCGAGGGCCGCGAGCAGCCAGCACACGCCGAGGACGCCGAGCAGCCCGCTCAGCAGCGGCCGGTTGCGTCCCAGTGGCGCCCATTCGGCGCGCATCCGGGCCAGGACACCGCTGGGGTTGTGCGCGAGTCCCATGCCCGCGAGGGCGACGAGCAGGGCGGTCACGTCGTGCACCCAGGAGCCGAGGCCGCTCATAAGCTGCGCCGACAGGACGAAGGCGATGCCGGTGAACAGCCCCGTGCCCACCGCGCCGAGGCCGCCGATGACCGCGATCAGGAAGATCGGCAGCCCGGCGACGAGGTTGAACTGGTCGGCGGTGACGGTCTGCAGCTGCATGCCGTACAGGGCACCGCCCAGTCCCGCGATCCCGGCGGACAGGGCGAAGACGGCTGTCTTGGTGACGAGGAGCCGTCCGCCGAGGGTGGCGTAGGCGGCCTCGCTGTCGCGCAGCGCGATCAGTCGGCGGCCGAACCGGCCCCGGCGCAGTGTGGCGACGCCGACCGAGACGAGCGCGAGACAGACGGCGGAGAACACCAGCAGCTGGGCCGGTGAGGTGAGGTGCAGGCCGAACAGGTCCGGGCCGGTGACGGTCACCGAACCCTGGTCGAAGAAGATGACGCGCACACCCAGCACCTCGAAGGCGGGCAAGGTGAAGATCCAGCGGTCGAGGACGACGGCGAACGCGGCGGTGCCGAGCGCGAGGTAGATGCCCGACAGGCGCAGGGCGGGCAGCGCGATCAGCGCGCCGACGGCCGCGGTGACCAGCATGGCGGCGGGCAGCGCCCACAGCTCGCCGTGCGCGCCGAGGTGTCCCCACACCACGGCGCCGATGCCGGCGATGGACAGCTGGCACAGGGAGATCTGCCCGGTGTATCCCGCCAGGGGCACGAAGGACAGGGCGATGACGCCGAGCGGGAAGAGCGTGCCGTAGGAGAGGACGGCGTCCTCCGCCAGGACCGTCACCAGGACGAGCGCGAACAGCACGGTCAAGCCCACGAGGAGGAGGCTCCCGCGTGCCGACGGCAGCGGCACCCGTACGGGGGTGCGGTCACGGCCGCGCAGTCTGCGGTGTGGGAAGGCGAGCAGGGCCAGGAACAGCAGCAGCGCGGGGGCTGCCAGACGCAGGCCCGGAAGGTAGTCGTTCTGCGGCAGGTAGCCGGCGAGATAGGCCTCCAGCAGGCCGACGACGAGGGCCCCGAGGAAGGTGAGCGGCAGGCTGCGCAGTCGGCCGAAGACGGCGGCGGTGTAGGCGCTGACGATGAGCAGCGACAGCTGCTGGGCGTCGAGCGCGACGGCGGGCGCGATGAGGATGCCGCCGACGGCGGCGAGCTGGATGCCGAGCACCCAGGCGAGCCGGGTGGCACGTAGCGCATCGGCGCCGGTGAGGCCGGCGAGAGCCCGGTCGTCGACGGAGGCGCGCATCTCCGTGCCGGCGCGGGTCCGGTGCAGCAGTGCCCAGAGGGCCGCGGCAATCGCCAGGGCGACGGCCATGGTGATCGCCTGGTGCCAGGTGACGGCGGCCGGGCCGAGGCGCAGTGCGGGCCGTTCGGCGAAGAACGGCGTGAGCGGACGCGCGGTGTTGGGGTCCCACACCCAGCGGGCGAGCGCGATGCACCCGGTGAGCAGCGCGACGGTCATCACGAGGCGTTCGGCCTCGCCGAGCGCCTGCACCGGCCGCATGAGCACACGTTCCACGAACAGGCCGAAGGCGGGGGCCAGGACGAGCAGGACGAAGGCGAGGGCGAGCGGGACCGGCCAGCCCCAGCCGACGGCCAGCTGCCAGTAGGCGAAGGCGGACAGCATCCCGGCGGCGCCGTGGGCGAAGTTGAACACACCGGTGGTGGCGTGGGTGACCACCAGACCGGTGCCGATCACGGCGTAGACGGCGGCGGTACTCAGGCCGACCACCGTGAAGGCCAGGAATTGATCCATGTCTTGGAAATTAGCTTCTCCCTATTGGAGAAGCAACCATCCGGAGCAATACTCCTTCAGTGAGAATTACATTCTCGTACGAGAGGACGAGGCCCTTGAGCGTCACCGACGACCTGGTGGAGATCGAACAGCTCCTCGCCCGTTACGCGGTCGCCATGACCCGCGGTGACGTGGACCGGGTGCTCGCCGTGTTCGCGCCGGACGGCAGCTACAGCGCCTTCGGCGACACCTACCCGCTCGACGAGTTTCCGGCACTCGTCTCCGCCGCCCCGAAGGGGCTGTTCCTCGTGGGCACGCCGGTGATCGAGCTGGACGGTGACGCGGCGACCGGCACTCAGCCGCTGTGCTTCGTCGAGCACTCCACGCACGAGTTGCGCATCGGCTACTACAACGATACCTACGTCCGCACCCCGGACGGCTGGCGGCTGCGCACCCGCGCCATGACCTTCATCCGCCGCAGCGGCGCCCACGACTCGGGCCGCCCGCACGCCTTCGAGGGCACCCGCTCGTGAGGGTCGAGGAGTTCCGCCGGGCGCTGGGCGCCTGGCTGGACCGTCACGACCTGTCCCCCGATACGGACCACGCCCTGGACGCCCAGGTCGCGCAGCTGGCCCGCGTCCGGCGGGAGCTGTGGGCGGCGGACTGGATGCGGCACGGATGGCCGGACGCGGTCGGCGGACTCGGCGGCCCGAGCGTGCTGCGGGCGGTACTGGGCGAGCAGGTCGCCTCGCGGGACCTCGCCGAGCCCGGCCTGTGGTCGATGGTCGAGGTGCTGGTCCCCACACTGATCGACTACGCGCCGCCCGCGCTCGCCGCCGAGATGGTGCCCCGGCTGCTCGGCGGCGAGGAGCAGTGGTGCCAGGGCTTCTCCGAACCCGACTCGGGCAGCGACCTGGCGTCCCTGTCCACGCGTGCGGTCCCGCGGGGGGACGACTGGGTGGTGACGGGGCAGAAGGTGTGGACGAGCCTCGCCCAGTACGCGGCCCGCTGCGTCCTGCTCGCCCGGACGGGAGGGCCGGGGCACGGCGGCATCAGCGCCTTCTTCGTCGACATGGACTCCCCCGGCATCACCGTACGGCCGCTGCGCACGATGCACGGCGTGGACGAGTTCGCCGAGGTGTTCTTCGACGACGTGCGGGTCCCCGCGGGGCGGCTGCTGGGCTCCCCCGGCGACGGCTGGCGCCTCGCGATGGACCTGTTGCCGCACGAGCGGTCCACCTGCTTCTGGCACCGCGTGGCTCACCTCTACAGCCGCCTCGACCGGCTCCTGGCCGACGGCTGCGAGCCGGACGCGGACGCGCTGGGTGCGGTCTGGCTGGACCTGCACAGCGTGCGCTGCCGCTCGGCCGCCACACAACGGGCCCTGGCGGACGGCGGGCGGCTGGGCCCGGAGACCTCCGTGGACAAGATACTGCTGGCCGGTGCCGAGCAACGGCTCTTCGACACGGCGCGGGACCTGCTGCCGGGGTCGGTGGAGCTGGCGCCGGACGGGACGTGGCGCACCGAGTACCTCTACTCGAGGGCCGCGACCATCTACGGCGGCACCGCCGAGATCCAGCGCAACATCGTCGCCCGCCGTCTGCTGGACCTCGGGAAGGAGTGAGACGCGGTGGACGCGGCTGAACGCGCACTGCTGGAAGATGCCCTGCGCAAGTCCCTGACGACTTGCGGGCCGGAAGCCGAACCGGGCGCCGCCCTGGCCGAGTTGGGCTGGGCGGAGATGCTCGCAGAGGAACCGGACACCGCGATCCCGCTGGTGTTCCGGCTGCTCGGGGAGACCGGCGCTCAGGCGCCGGTCCTCAACGACGTCGTCCTGCTGGCGGCGGGTCGCCCGCTCGGGGGTACGCCGCCGCTGCCGTACGCGGGCGGGGCCTGGGTGCGGTGGGCCCGGGGGGACCGTGCGCCGACCGGTCCGCTGGATCCCGGACTTCCGCTGCGCCACGCCGAACCCGGTGACCTTCCCGCACCTGCCGTGGCGGCGGGCCGCCGGGCTCTGGGCTGGTGGCTGCTGGGCGCCGGACGGGCCATGCTGGCGCTCGCCCGCGAACATGTGCTGGACCGCGAGCAGTTCGGCCGCCCCCTCGCTTCCTTCCAGGCGCTGCGGCACCGGCTGGCGGAGACGTACGTGGCGCTGGAGGCGGCGGAGGCGGTGCTGGTCGCGGCCGCGGCTCCGGAGACGGACCGCTCCGCCGGGGAGAACACCGAAGCGCCGGACAGCGTCGATGCCCTGGATCACACCAGCGCGCTGCTCGCCAAAGCCGCCGCCGGCCGGGCCGCGCTCACCGCTGCCCGCCACTGCCAGCAGGCGCTCGGCGGTATCGGCTTCACCGCCGAGCACGCCCTCCACCGGCACGTCAAACGTGCCCTGGTGCTCGACGGGCTGCTCGGCTCCACCCGTGAACTGACCCGCGAGGCCGGTCGGCTGCTGCTGCGTGAGACGCGCGCCCCTCGCCTCATCGACCTGTGAGGGGCGCCCTGTGTCCGACCTGTGGAACGACCTGCTCGGCTGTCTCGACCTCGCTCCCTGCGGGCCTGACACCTGGGAGGGACGCTCGCAACAACTGGAGTACCGGCGGCTGTTCGGCGGACAGTTGCTCGCCCAGTTCGCAGGGGCGGCACAGCTCGCCGCGCCGGGCAAGGGGCTGAAGTCGCTCCACACGCAGTTCCTGCGGGAAGGGCGCACGGGTGAATCGGTGCGTTACCAGACCGAGGTGCCGCAGCAGGGGCGGACCTTCGCGACCGTACGGCTGACCGCCCACCAGGAGCGGGGAGTCGTCGCGGTGGCGAACGCGAGCCTGCACGTGTGGGAGGAGGGGCCCGACCGGCAGGTGGCAACCCCCGTGCCGACGCTGCCCGGGCCCGAACGCGCCGTCGCGCTGGGCTTGCTGCCCTGGGAGTCGAGGGCGGCGGCCGATCTCGACACCGCGAAGTCGGAGCCATCCGAGTACGAGCTGTGGACCCTCATCCCGGACGCTCACCGGGCCCTCGCCCCCGGCCTCCTCGCCTACGCCACCGACCTCACGCCCATCGGCACCGCGCTGCGTCCCGTGGAGGGCGTGACGCAGGCGGACGCGGGCCGTGCGTTCACCTCGGCCGTCACCGCACACACCGTGTGGTTCCACCGGCCGTTCACCACCGGGAACTGGCTGCTGCTGCGCCAGCACAGCCCGCTCGCCGCGCACGGGCGGTGCTTCGGCCGCGGGGACGTCCTGACGGCGGACGGCACGCTGCTCGCGTCGTACGCGCAGGAGGCGTTGTTGCGGTTCACCGCGTGAAGAGTGGCGAACGCCGTGCGGCTCCCCGTCGGGGCCGAGGTGGGTCATCGGCTCCGGGTGAGGAGGTCGTCGATGGTCTGGGCAGACCGGAGGAGTTCGAATCGGACATCTCCGCGAGCACCGGTGCGGACTCCGTAGACGGCGGGTTCAGGCAGAGTGTTGAAGTGGTAGGGGGGAGAAGCAGTAGGCGCCGATGTCGAGAATCGCCATGACATCGCCCGCCGCGAGAGCGGGCAGGGGACGGGCTCGGGCGATCAGGTCACCGGCGAAGCAGAGAGGGCCGGCGCTGTCCTGTGCCACCAGTGGTCCGGCCTTGCGGGCTACGGTGGGGTGGTGGGCCGTGACCCGCAGAGGTCACGAGTCGGGCTGGAACACGGTGCGTGCGGCGACCTGGGCGCCGGCATGGCTGATGGCGATCGGGCGTCCCCTGCGGTCTTGGTGGATGAGGCGCAGTTGCACATGGGCCAGAAGCTGGGCCTCGGGATCGTCCAGTTCCATGCCGCACACCTCACGAACCCGCCGGATGCGATAGCGGGACGTGTTGGGGGGACACCCAGCGCCCGGGATGCCGCGGGCACGTCGAGAAGTGATCGAGGTAGGCCCGCAGTGTGTCGATCAAGGCTCCGCCGTGCTCGGCGTCGTACGCGGCCAAACGTGTCACCAGCAGCTCCGGCGACAGCGGCACCTCGCGCAGCGTGTCGAGGATGCACATCATCGCCAGTGTCTCGGCGACCTCGCCCACCCGCGCGACGGTGCCGAGTCCGTCGCGGGACAGCAGTGCCCGCAGCGCCAGGCGGCCGCCCGCCGGGACTCGGCCACCTGGCGCTGCGGGTGCGCCCCCTCCCCGACACCGACGCACACCCGCGCGGCGAGGATCGCTGACAGCAACCCGGCGAGGGCTTCGCCCAGCCGTGCCACCTGTGCCGCGGCGGGCTCGGCGTCCGGTGCCGATCCGCCCACCAGGACCAGCAAACCACCGGCGACCACCACTACCGCCTCGTGCCCGTGCGCGGCACACTGCATGGCCACCAGATCCGGAACGCGGTCTTCGTCCCGGCCACCGCGTGCGGCATGCACCGCCAATCAGACGCCGTAGGGGTTTTCGATGATGTAGACCCAGTCCCCCTCGCTCGTCCTCTTCATCACCTCGACCGACTTCCCCTCTACGATGCCGTCTTCGCTCGTGATCCGCCAGGGCACCTGGACCATCGCCAGGTCGCCGTTCTGATGGACCGACGCGGCTCCCATCTCGAAGGTGCTGGGCGAGGCGAGGTAGGGCTTCAGCGCTTCCTTGATGCCTTCCCTGCCGTAGACCGGCTCCTGCCCCGGTCCCGGTACGAACATGGCGTCTTCGGCGAACAGGGAACCCAGTCCGTCGAGGTCCCGGTCCTTGAGGTACTGGGCGAAGCGCTCGTGCACAACTTCCGGCTTCATGTTCTTTCCTCTTCTTTTCTATTCGTTTCTTCGTTGCGGACGGGCCGGTCGGCTACAGGCCGATCTGCGTGAGCCATTGACCGGTGGTGCGCGGCGTCAGCCCCACAAGCTGCCGGGCGCTGTCATGCGCGCTGATGATCTTGTCCGGCACGGTGGCGAGGCCCTCGTACGGTGCGGTGACCACAGCCGCTCCCGCGTCTGCGGCGGCACAGGAGGAGCGGGTTGGTGTGCCGGCAGCGGCCCTGGGTGAGGTGTCAGCGGGTGTGCGGGTCGGGCAGGGTGAGGGGCTCGCCCAGGGTGGGCCAGTGCAGGGGGACGCCGGCCGTCTCGAAGGTCTGCTGGACGTGGCCGCGGTCCTCGGTGTAGTGCGCCCAGCCCTCGGCGTGCACGGCCACCACGAGGGGGTCGCCGAGCAGGCGGCGGGCCTCGACGGCCTGGACCGCGGTCAGCGACAGCCGAACGTCACCGAATGCCTCGAATCCGGCCGCGCCCAGGTGCAGCAGCGCCACGTCGACGCGGTACCGGCCGGCCAGGGCGCTCATCGCGTCCAGGTCGACGGTGTCACCGGAGACGTACACGCTCGGCGTGGAGCCGTCGTCGGTGTGCAGGAGGAAGCCGGTGACCGGGCCGGTGAGTTCCTCGGTGCCGACGGGACCGTGGCGGGCGGGGACCGCGGTGATGTTCAGCGGCGTACGGCCCGGCGTCGACAGGGTCCTAGTCTGCCAGGGCTCCAGGCCGACGGCCGCACCCCCCAGATCGGTGGCGCCGGCGACGGTGGTGAACACCTGCGAGGCAGCGGAGGCCACCGCACGCCCGGCGGTGTCGAGGTTGTCCAGATGCCCGGTGTGGCTGACCACGACGGCGTCGAGAGCGGGCAGTTGCGAGGGCTTCAGCGCCGGGTCGGCGGTCTTGCGCACCGAAACCGGGCCGTCCTGGTACTCGGTGCCGGCGGCGTCGAAGGTCGGGTCGGTCAGCAGCGTCCAGCCGGCCAGGCGGATCAGCGCGGTGGGGCCGCCGAGCACCGTCACGTTGTTCACGGCGCGGGTCACGGCGTCGTCGGTTGCCACGGGTTACTCCTTGACGATCAGGGGTTGGTCCCCTCACTCTGACCGAGTTACTTCCTATGGGGAAGTACATACCTTTAGGTGAGGTGAGCACGTGCAGGAAAGCACGCGCGGCAACGTCCGTAATCCGGCCTGCCCCGGCAGGCAGCTGTTCGACCTGGTCACCGCCCGGTGGGCCGCCCTGGTCCTGGTCGACCTCATGGAGGGCCCGCAACGCTGGTCCGAGCTGCGCCGTCGGGCCGGCGGCGTCAGCGACAAAATGCTCGCGCAGACCCTGCGCGACCTCGAAACCGGCGGACTGATCACCCGCACCGTGCACGCCGACCGCCCACCGACGGTGCTGTACGCCCTGACCGACCTCGCCCGCGACGCCACCCCCGCACTGCAACACCTGCAGAACTGGGCCGAAGAACACACCAGCGACTACGCCCACCACCGACGCACCCACACCACCCACCCGACACCCTGAAAAGTCAGACTCGGTGCACATCTCGCAGTCGCTCGCACCAGCCTCCCGACGCAACGATGCTCGATCGGAACCGAGAGCCCTCCCCCATCTGACGGCCGTCATCCCTAGGCGGAATGGCGGCCGTCGGGGCCTCAGCGTCCCAGACCGCAGGGAGTCGCCGTGATAGGAGCGGTCGTGACGAGTGTCCGAAGGTCCTTCGTCGGATATTCGAATGTTCCGCGTCGGGCCCTTCCCACGGACGGGCGCCGCCGAGCGTCGGTCAGCGCGGGTACGCGGCCAGGGGCAGACGCTGCTCCCGGATGCTCTGGAGCACCAGACCGCCGATCCGCGTCGCACCGTACTGCGAGAAGTGGGTGTTGTCCGTGACGCCGTCGACGGAGGAGCGGAGGTAGAGCTGTGCGGAGGCGGACGGGCCGAGGGACTCGACCAGCGTCTGGCTCTTGGAGGTCAGGTCGATCACCGGCACGTTCTGTGCCGCGCCGACTGCGCGCATCTCGGCGGGCAGGTTCACACCGACCCCGTTGATGTGCAGCGCCGTGGGCGTGAGCCGGTTGCCGTTGAACAGCCGGCGGACCGGCGGGGTGACCAGGACCGGGACGCCGCCCTTCGCACGGACCTGCGTGATCATGGAGGTGAGGTTGCTCCGGAAAGCGGACGCTCTGGTCTGCTTGTCGTTGTGGCCGAACTGGATGAAGACCGCGTCGTTCGCCCTGACCTTCGCCAGCAGGGCCGGGAGGAGCGCCGAGTTGGACAGGAAGCTGCCCGAACTCTCCCCTGAGTCGGCGTAGTTGGCGACGGCGGCGCCGGGACCCACCGCAGTCGTGATCATCTGGCCCCATCCGGTGTACGGGGCGGCCGGCTGGTCGCACACGGTCGAGTCACCGGCCAGGTAGGCGACCAGCGGCTGGGTCGCCGGCCTCACCGAGACGGCCGGCACCTGCGGGTTGGATCCTGCGAACCGGATGTCCAGCCCGGGGTTTCCGGTGCCGCCCTGACCGGTCGGCTGTCCTTCCGGCTGCCGCACATTGACCGAACGAGTACGTGGCGACGGCACCGGCCGCCGTCTTGGTCGCCGGAAGCATCAGGCGCCGGGCCTCCACCCACATCTCGGTCTGCCCGGCGGAGGCGGCGCCCCCGATGGAGACCGTCACGTCGTCTTTGCCGGGTGAGACCGCGTAGTGACACTTGATCGGCGAGGTGCCTGAACAGCCGGCCGGCACAGCCCGCGTGGCCGCGTCGGCATGCGCCGCACCGGTGGCGACCAGCGTCGCAAGGGTCAAGAGACCCGCTGCTCCCAGCCTGACCACGTCCCCTTCCGGGCTGAATGTCATATGCATCTCAATCACCAGTTCCAATCCTTGACCGGAGGGATGCCCGAGTCGAGGTTCACGGTCGACGCTCAGGCCTGGGTGAAGCCGTTCATAATGACGGTGGGCCGCTGCGTGGAGGAGTCCCAGGCACCGTTGCCGTAGCCGGTGAACGGGGACATGCACTCCGGCTCCCAATAGAAGATGCCCTGTCCACCGTTGGCCTTCAGGGCCTTGATGTACGCGACCAGCGCGGCCTGAGTGGAGGAGGCTCTGTCCACCCGTCCGCCGAACTCGGTCTGCATGAAGGGCTTGCCGTAGGCGGCCGAGATCTTCTTCGTGTTCGCCACGATCCCGGGGGCGAGGCCGGCGCTGCCGTAGGAGGAGAACACCGACATGTCCCACTTGCCGCCGCCCGCGGCGTAGCGGCTGAAGAACGTCGTCATCGAGTCGTACTTCTGCGGCTGGGCCAGGTGGATGCACACCGTCGAGGCCGGCGACACCGCCTTGACCTGGGTGTAGGCGGCGTTGAACAGCCCGGTCATCTGCGCCGGGTTGGAGACGCTGCCGACGGGCGGCAGATCCCGCTGTTGGTCTCGTTGCCGATCTGCACCCAGGTGGGCAGCACGTCGTTGTTCTTCATGACCGTCATGCTCTGGTTCACGTACGTACTCATCGCGGTGAGCATCCGGCTGTAGCTCATGCCCCTCCACGCGGCGGGCGGGTTCTGCACACCCACGGAGTTCCAGGTGTCGCCGAACATGTAGTCGAGCATGATCGACATTCCTGCGGCCTTGACCCGCTTGGCGAAGGCGGCGACCTCGTTGATGCCGCAGTGCCCGTCGGTCGGGCTGCTGGAGGGATTGACAAACGTGCGCAATCGCACGGCGGTGATTCCGTACCCCTTGAGAATCGTCAGCAGGTCCTGCTTCTGACCGCTCGCGTTCTTTCAGGAGAAGCCGCGCGCCTCCATCTGCGGCGCCCAGCTGACGTCGACGCCCTTCACGAAAGGCGCTGCGGCGGCGTTGGCCGGTGTCTCTAGTTCGGCGAGCGCGGCGGCGGTGGCAATCGCACCGGCCGTCGCGGAGGTGGCCTTGAGCAGAGTACGGCGGCTCATCGAACCAGAGCAGGATGACTGGCTCGGAGACATTGTCGCTCCTCTCCACCCGACGACCGCACGTGAGTCGTAGCGGCCGACGGGCGGTTGGTAGTGGGTTGGGGTGTTGGGTTGGGTCGGGAGTTGGGGGTGCGTGTTTCGAGGGCTTGGTGCAGATGAGCGGGGCGGTGGTCGCCGTGGGAGGTGTTCGCACCGATAGGGCGGAGCTGCTCGTCCGAGGGGCCGTCCACACGACGGCCGCAGCGGGTCTCACTGCGAACCGGCCTTGCCCCGCACCTGGTCGGCCGCCCATGCGGTGCAGCACGGTCGGCCACACGGCGGGGTTCAGGGGTGTGGACGGTTGGCCTTGGTGCCGCTGTTTGAGTGGACCCCGGATCCGGTCAGCGGGCGTGTGTCGTTGGACGTGCCGTACCTGTCGATGTGGGTGCCGTTGAGAAGTTCGCGCACTGTGTCGCCGTGCCGCCGGCTGACGAAGTTCGTGCTGGACGGCTCCCGGCCCAGGGAGGCGCCGGCGGTCGCGCGCAGGGTGGTGTCGGAGGCGGACCGTGAGTCGACGTCGGGCTGCCGGCGTAGACCACCGGATGCAGCCGGCAGCCCGAGACCTGATGTTGACCAAATCATGACAACCCAACGATCAGGGGCGGTGAGCGGTTTACCCCTCAGCCGAGGACGGATTCCCACTTGGTTTTGGGCCCGGCCGCGTCGGCAGGGAGGCGGTCCCGTGCGGCGGTGTCGCCATACATGCTCCAGCGCGCCCAGTCGACGACGGTGTTCGGGAAGCGGTTGTCGCTCCAGAAGCTGGTGTGGCTGCCGCCGAGGAAGGTGAGGAACGCCTTGGGCCAGGTGATCTCCTTATACGCCTGCCGGGCCGAGCTGTACGAGGTGGTCGAGTCCCGGTCACCGTGGACGAACAGGACCTTGGCGGAGACCGAACGGGACGGGTTGCCCATGTCCACGCAGGACTGCGGGTTAGCGGAGATGATCCGGCTGTCGGGCCATGAGGTCAGCAGGCCATGCGTGATCATGCCGCCCAAGGAGTGGCCGGAGACGCCGACGCCGATGCCGGTGTTGAGGTGCCCGGCCAGCGGTCCGCTCGCGTTGAGTGCGAGGGTGTTGGTGAGGATCTGCGAGACATCCTTGGAGGAGTTGCCGTTGTTGACGTCGTTGAAGTTGTGGTTGAAGTACGGGGCGGGGACGACGAAGCCCGCCGCGGCCAGGGCCCGGATGATGAACAGGGAGTCCTGCGGGCTGCTTCCGTAGCCGTGGGTGAAGTTGTAGACGGGGAAGACACCGTTCGCGACCGGGGCGTCCGTCACCGGGCTGCCGCCGGGGGCGCCGGGGGCGGGGTAGTAGACATAGGTGGTGCACCGGCGGCTGCCGCGGGTCCAGTCATACCGGCGCACGCCGACCGCATACGGCGTGGTCGGTGCGCCCTGCGGCCTGACGAGGGCGCCTGCCTGCCCGGTGCCGAGCAGGGACGCGCCCACGCCTGCAGCTCCGGCCGCGCTCAGGGCCAGGAAAGTACGCCGTTGCATGCTCATAGATGACTCCTGTGTGAGTGGGGGGATTGCTCGGAAGGGAAACGTGCGCCTGGTTCTTGGGTGAGCACCCGTCGCGCTTGAGGGAGTCCGTCACGACGTCGTTCTCCAGCGCGCTCGCCGGTCCAGGCGCGACCGCAACGGTCGAGCCGACCTGCCGTGACACACGCATGGAGATGCCTCGCCCGCCACATGTCTGTGAACGCTCCCACGCCAGTCGAACAACAGAACCGGACCCTGTGCGGTTGGCCGGCGGTCGGCTCACCCCTGCGATGTCCGCCGCTCGCCCTCGGTCAACACCAGCGGATTCAGCCTGCTGTCGCCTATTTCCTCCAGCAGACCGCAGCCGACAGCTGCCGCGACCGACCGGGCCGAACCGAGACGAACCACGCCTCACCTGGCGAGACGCGAACTCAGGACCAGATCACTGGCCGGTTTGCACCAGCTCGAAGTCGTCGACGTTCACCCAGTTGCCCGGATTCGCATCGGAGGCCACACCGACCTGGATCGACCCTTTGGTCACGGTGATGCCGGAGATGCCGACCTTCGTCCAGGTGCCTATCGGCTGGTTTACAGCACGGTCCATTTCGCCCGCGCCGAAGTTCTTGGCGAAGATGTCCGCCGCCTTCTGCCCGCCGCTGCTCTTGACCCAGGCCGACAGAGTGTACGTCCCGTTCGGGACCGTGATGGTCTGGTACATGGCGGCCTTGTAGGCGGAGGCGTAGGACTGCGCAATCGCCCAGCGTCCGGTGTGTCCGCCGAGGTGGTTGCTGTTCGGATCGCTGCTGACGTTCGACGAGTTCGTCCATCCGGCGAGCTCCTTCTGGGAGACCCGGTCGGCCTCGACGCTGGGGTTCAGGACGTGGTTGTTGCCGCTGCCGACGGACCATGTGCCCGCGGCGGCGTCGACGTTCCACTGGTTCAGTGAATGGAAGACCGGCGTCGTCCCGTCGAAGGTGACCGGAACCCACTGGTTGTAGCCGATGCCGTTGCCGGCGAAGTCGCTCCAGCGGTCGCCTCCGAACATGACGAACGATCCCGATGAACCGCTCACCTCGAACGCCAGGCCGGTCTGCGTCACATGTGAGAAGTCGGCGTCCGTGCCCTGCAGAACGAACTCCGAAGAATATCCGCTGCTTATCTTCGACGACTTGATGCAGTAGGTGTGGGACGCGTTCCAGCCGTGCAGATCCGAGGAGCAGAAGTAGTACGTCCCGGCGTGCTTGAACATGATGTTGCCTTCACGCCCGCCCGCTGAACTGCTGTAGATCCGCGTGGCGTTGTCGACGTGCAGGTAGTCGGAGGAGCGCAGCGGGGCGACGTACAGGTTCGAGCGGCCGCTCTTGTTGCTGAAGATGAGGTAGGCCCGTCCGTCGTCATCGGTGAAGACCGATTGGTCGCCGGACATGCCGGTGCTGACGTTGCCGATGCTCGACTGCGTGCCCGCGCGGCTGAAGTGGCCCGCCGGAGTGCTGCTCGTGCCGAACACGAGCCCGCTGTTGAGCTGGGAGACCAGCACGTACTTGCCGGTGTTGGGGTTGTGTGCGACACCCACCCGGCCGACCCAGGATGATCCACCGATGTCCGAGGAGGTCATCGCGTTTCCCTCGAACTTCCAGTGCACCAGGTCGGTGGAGGAGTAACAGGTGATGGCGTTGAACGACGTGTTGCTGTTCTTCCCGCCGGCGGGGTTGTTGTAGTAGCTGACGGCTCCGTTGTACTTCACGCCGTACCAGTAGTACGTGTTGCCGACTTTCAGCACACCTCCGCCTTGGGAGTAGATCGGGTTCCCGGAGGTGTCCTTCCAGAAGACGTCGTTCTGCAGCACCGGGGCGGCAGCGGCCGCTGCATTCTGGGGCAGAGGGGCCGCGGCTCTCGCGTCGGCGAAGTCGCCGAAGAAGGCCAAGGCGATCACGAAGGGGAACAGCAGTGCAGCGATCGTCCATCGGGGAAGTTTTCCCAGCATTTCACATCCTCCGCTTCGGTTGCTCTCCAGGCTGTTCGGTCGAGGTTCCGAGATGGTGGGCGGTACCGGTCTGGTTCTCGAAGGACCCGATGTTCGGCAGGCGGTTGCAGACCGTAGCCCCCGTGTAGTTGACACCGCCGTTGTCGGTCACGCTGACGCCGGTGTCGATGGCCGGCGAGCCCGCCTCGGCACCGGTCTCTCCGGCCACCCGTCACCTACTGCCGACGGACGTGCCGAGGATGATGCGGTGATCCGGTCGTCACAGGTGATCCGTGGTCGCAGACGTCGAGTTGAGTGCGGACCGGTGTGCAGTCGATTGTCGTGTCGCGGTGCTGGACTCATGTCGTGCCAGCTTCATGTGCCGGCCGTCAGCGTCATGTCCTGGCTCGTCAACGCCATGTCCCGGCGCGTCAGCGTCGTCGCGATCCACACGCCGGCGGGGTCGAGAGCGAACAGGTTCTCCACCTGCCGCGTCGCGCAGCGCGCGCCCAACGCGACACCGTGCGTGAACGCCCGCGTGAATCAGGCACGATGACCTCCGATGTGGGGGCGAGTGGACACGGCACCCGAGGTGAGAGGTGATCGTTCACTCTGGAGGCGTGGGAGCGTTCCCACGTCGGCGAGAGTAGGAAGGCTCCGACGCGTCGTCAAGGATTTTGTCCGACTCTGCTGTTCGGTCATGTTCGAATGCGACAACTCGGGACACCCGGCAGAACAACGCCCCACCATCATCCCGTGCTCCTGCGAAGTGCATCTGACCTGCGCCTCCCTCTCCTGATCGCAGCCGGTCAGGCCGCATGCCACCGCGCTGCGTCAGCAGCTCTCAAGCATTGCGCTACCCGCCAATCCGCCAGATCCCGTTGACAGGTACGCGTCCTGCCGGGAAGCTGCGTGACACATCCCACGCTCGTCGACGCCTAGGGCTCTGCCCCACCGTCAGGCCCCGATCTGTGAACGAACACAGACCTGGGTGGGCTGAATCTGCGCCGCTGACCGTCCAGCCTCCACAGACCGGCACCCGTGCCCGCGCCCGGAGAACCCATGAAGAGCCTTCGGATCCTTCTCACGACCACGATGGTGGTCGCCTTGCGGCATCCGGTGCCTCAGCGGCCGGCAGCGCCGCGGGACACTGTTCCGGTACCGCCCTGCCGCGGCACCGGCGGGGCGGGCGCCTGCCCGGCCGATCACCGTGTGGCTGGCCGGTGACTCCACCATGGCCAATCCCAGTAGCCGTTGCCCCGTCGGCTGGGGCAGCCAGTTCGACGCCCTGTTCAACAGCGAAGTCGTCGTCAAGAACCGGGCCGTCGGCGGTCGCAGCATCCAGACCTGGTTGTACGAGTCGAACGTGAGCAACACCAAGGGCCCCGACGGCGAGTGCCGGCTCAGGTCCAACGCGTACTCGTCGCGCCGGCAGTCGATGCTGAACGCCACCACCGGGATGAAGCCCGGCGACCACCTCTTCATCCAGTTCGGCATCAACGACACCGCCTCGGCCTGCCCGCAGCACGTCGGCAGGCCCCGCTTCCAAGTGATGACCATGATCGCGCAGGCCGCCCTGGCCCGGGGCGCGCACCTCATCCTGCTCACCTCGGTAGCCGCCATCACCTGCTCCGGCGGTACGGCCACCAAGAACCCGGCCTTCGTCCCCCAGACGTTCGCGGCCGGAACAGCCACCGAAGCACCCGTCGTCGACCTCAAGACACTGAGCGTCTCGCTCTACAACAGCCTGCGCTCTGCCCGAACAACGGTGACTACGGATCAGGCCCGTTGGGCGCGTTCTTCTGCAACGACCACACCCACTTCGAAACCTACGGCGCGCAGCGTATGGCCCGCCTTGTCGCCGACGACACACGCCGCAAGGACCTCCCGCTCGCCACATACCTCAGGTAGCCACGCCCTGACGACAGCGGCCCACACTGAGCCGGACCGGACTCCGGACGTTCCGGCTCCCGCTGACCAACTGCCCGCCGCCCGCGCAACTCTCGCGCGATCGGCGGGCAGGAAGGACCCGATGTGCCTTCTCCATCCCCCTCTGCAGGTTCCGGGCGGATCACCCGCCGAACCCTGCTCGCAGTTCGCACCCCACCCGCCGATTCCCTGGTCTGGAGAGCCCGAGTCTGCGCGCTCGCTTTCCTGCTGATGGCACCGCTGGCCCTCGCCTGCACGACAGACGCCGCCTCGGCCGGCGCCACCTCCGTGGCTGTGACCAGCACCGGCACCGCGACCAGGTACCGCACGGTCACGGACTTCGACCCCGGCTGGCACTTCCACTATGGCGACGCGAGCGGCGCGAGCGGCGCCTCCTACGACGACAGTGGCTGGCGCGGGCTGAGTGTGCCGCACGACTGGAGCATCGAGGGCCGGACCCCGCCGTCAGACCCGTACTCCCAGTCGGCGTCGAGCACGGGCCGCGGCGGCTATCTGCCCTCGGGCATCGGCTGGTACCGCAAGCACTTCTCACTGGCCGGGGTGCCCGCCGACCGCAAGGTGTACATCGAGTTCGACGGCGTGATGGCCAATGCCAGCGTGTACGTCAACGGCAAACTGATCGGCACCCATCCCAACGGCTGCACCAGCTTCCGCTACGACATCACAGGCGCGGTGAAGGCCGGCGATACCGACAACCTGATCGCCGTCAAGACCGACACCAGCCTGCAGCCGGCCTCCCGGTACTACACCGGGGCCGGCATCTACCGCGACGTGCGCCTCATCGCGACCGACCCGGTGCACATCGACCAATGGGCCACCTACGTCACCACGCCGAACGTGCGCAGTTCCGCCGCCACGGTCCACGCGCAGACCACCGTGGTGAACAACGGCACCACCGCTGCGAGCGTCAGCGTCCGAGGGGTGCTGAGCGATCCTGACGGCACCGCGCTCCCCGCCGTCACCACGGCCGCCAGGACCGTCCCCGCGGGCGCCTCCGCCGCCTTCGGCTACGACATCCCCGTCACCAACCCCAGGCTGTGGGACCTGAAAACACCGGACATGTACGAGCTGGCGACCTACGTCAACGTCGGCGGCATCCCGGTCGACGACGACCTCACTCCGGTCGGCATCCGCAGCCTCGCCTTCAGCCCCATCGGCGGGATGAGTCTGAACGGCCACAGCGTCAAGCTGCAGGGGACCGCGCTGCACCAGGACTACCACGCCCTCGGGACCGCCGCCCCGCAGCGCGCAGTGCAGCGGCGGCTCGCCCAGCTCAAGGCCCTGGGGGTCAACGCCATCCGCACCGCGCACGAACCCCCCAGCCCGGCCTTCCTGGAACTCACCGACCGGATGGGCTTCCTGGTCCTGGACGAGTTCTTCGACACCTGGACACAGCACAAGTACAGCGACGCCGGCGACTACGCCACCTACTTCAACCGCACGGCGTCCTCGCCCACCGGCACACCGGCCGTCCCGGGCGCGAGCGGATCGGCGCCCTGGTACCAGGTCGACACCACCGGCATCGTCATGCGCGACCGCGGTCACCCCAGCGTGGTGATGTGGAGCGCCGGCAACGAGATCCGCGACCCGCTCTCCACCCGGCAGCCGCTGCTGAGCAGGATGGTGTCGATCTCGCACGCCCTGGATCCGTCCCGCCCTGTCACCCAGGCGCTCTTCCGGCCCAAGGACAGCGGCGACGTCACCGGCGCCACCCGCACCACGCTGGACACCTTCGGCGGCAACTACCGGCCGACGAGGTGGTGGCCGCGATGGGCATGTCGGCCAAGCGACCAGGCCTGCTCACCGAGATGGGCACCGACACCTCGTCCTGGACGACGGTGAAGAACAACCCGGGCCTGCTCGGCGAGTTCCTCTGGACCGGCGCCGACTACCTCGGGGAGGCCGACGGTCTGTGGCCCACCGTGGGAAGCAGCTCCGGCCTCATGGACGCGGTCGGCACGGTACGGCCCATCGGGTATGCGTGGCAGAGCGCTTGGGGTGCTCCCCACACCTCACCGCCACCTACGGGGACGACGGCCAGCCGGGTGGTGCTCAAGCCCGACCACGGCACCGTATCGACGGACACCGACGACATCTCCTATGCACAGGCCGCCGTCACCGACTCCTCCGGCCGGGTCGTGACCGGTTCGTCCGCTCCGGTCACCTTCAGCATCAGCGGGCCGGGCGTGATCGTGGCGGTCGACAGCGGCAGCCAGACGCAGGAGAGCTACCGCGGCAGTGTACGCAAGGCCTACCACGGGTTCGCGTACGCCCTCGTCCGGGCGACCGGGCCGGGCACTATCACCGTCACCGCCCGAGCGGACGGCCTCACCCTGGGCACGACCACGCTGACCGGCACAACGGCACCCTTCGTGCCGTGCTCGGGAACCTGCGACTGACCCACAACGGCGCGGCGCCGGACCCGAGTTCACCCACCTGCGTTCCGAGCAAACTGGAGAAGAGAATGAAACGTTCCAAGCACGGGAGGCTCGCTCTCCCGGCCGCCGCGGTCCTGGCGGCCGTCGCCACGACGGTCGTCGGGTCGGCGGCATCCGGCAACGCGGCAGCCGGGAAGGTCTTCTACGTCTCCCCCACCGGCGGCGACAGCGCCGCCGGAAGCGAAGCGGCTCCCTGGAAGACGTTCGCCCACGCCCAGTCCGTCGCGCAGGCCGGTGACACGGTCTACTTCCGCGGCGGCACGTACGCCTACTCCCGCGCGAACGCGGGCTGCAAGAGCCAGACCGACAGAGTGGACGCCATCACCCTGAACAAGAGCGGCAGTTCAAGCAGTCTCATCAACTACGTGGCCTATCCGGGAGAAAAGCCGGTCTTCGACTTCTCGCAGATGAAGGACGACTGCCGGATCAAGGGCATCGACGTCACCGGCAACTGGATCCGACTCAAGGGGCTGACGGTCACCGGGGTCCCGCAGAACAACAACCTCAACCACGAGTCCTGGGGAATCTGGATCTCCGGAAGCAACAACACCTTCGAACAGCTGGACCTGCACCACAACATGGGCCCCGGTCTGTTCATCCAGGACGGCGGCGGCAACCTCGTCCTCAACTCCGACTCCCACCACAACTACGACCCGCACACCTCCAACGGGGCCGGCGAGAGCGCCGACGGTTTCGGCGCCCACATCTCGGCCAACCATCCCGGCAACGTCTTCCGGGGCGACCGCGCGTGGTGGAACTCCGACGACGGCTTCGACCTCATCAACGCGTTCTCGTCCGTCACCATCGAGAACTCCTGGGCATGGCTCAACGGCTACCTGCCCGGGACCACCACCCCGTCCGGCAACGGCAACGGCTTCAAAGCCGGCGGCTACGGCGGCAAGTACGTCTCCAACGGGGTCAAGCACACCGTCCGCTCCTCCGTGGCGTTCAACAACCGGTCTTCCGGCTTCTACGCCAACCACCACACCGTCGCGAACGACTTCTTCAACAACACGAGTTACGAAAACCACCCCGACTTCAACATGCTCGGTATCTCCCGGACCGGTGCCGCCATCGGCCTGGGCAACCTGCGTAACAACATCGCCTACACCGGCACCCTGTTGTCGAACATGACCGGGACCAGCGCCTCGTACAACTCCTGGAATCTGAACGTCAACCTGTCCAACTCCCAGTTCCAGAGCGTGTCGACATCAGGCTGGGACGCGTCCCGCCAAGCCGACGGGAGCCTGCCGGTACTGCCGTATCTGCGCCTCGCGTCGAACAGCACCCTGATCGACAAGGGCGTCAACGTCGGCCTGCCCTACAACGGTTCGGCCCCGGACCTCGGCGCCTTCGAACGCTGACCCGCGCCGCCCGCGCGACAGCCCCCGGGACGCCCTGGCCGCTGCCACGCAAGGGGGTCGCGGGGCGAAGGACCGCGTCCGACGGGCTGGTGCCGACCGCTCGGCGGGGTGGCTCCGCCAGCCTGCTCCGAGTTCGCCTTCCTGAAGCGGGTCCTGAGTGATCGTCAGGCATGCGTGGACCGCTCCCCAACGGCGACGGTCCTCGGCAGCGGCCCCCAATGGACTCACCGGCCCCGACGAGACATACACGCTGCCCGCCCGCCAGGACTTCGGGCCCGCCTGTGGCCTCGCCACGGGCAAGCACGTCGAGCTGGCGAGACCCAGCGGAATCCGGTTCTTGAGGACACGTCGAACCGGAGTGCCGGGATTTTCCCGGCACTCCGGCCACCATTTCGTGTGACTCAGGCGGGTTCCCAGGCCGCGACGGACGCGTCGGGCCGTGTCACCACCCCGCGCACCGCGTCCGCGAGTGCGGGAGCCGTGTCGGGTGGTCGCTCTCGCCCGGTCGGACCGCCCGGACGTTACCCCGCCGCGTGCCATGTCAGTCGGCGGCGTCGTGCAGCGCCTCGTCGATGTCACTCAGCGCGCCGGTCAGCCGGGTGTAGTCGCCGCAGGCCAGAGATGCGACGAAGTCCCGCTCGACGACATGAGAGTGAACGGTCGCGGCCTGGACGAACACGGTACGGCCATGATCGGTCGGTAAACGCTCCCGGCAGGGACAGCGCACGACGCGGCCGGGGCGGGTGTTACGCAAACCATCACACCGGCTCTCGGCGTCGCCTGAAAATTCGAGTCTTCTTCAGGTGGGGTACCCCCGCCCGGCGGGAAGCGCTCAGGCAACCGTGACCTATATCTTGTGCCGGCCGGTTGCCCCGTCGGGCAACAGGTTGTGCACCCGTCCTGTCTGCACCTGACCGGTGTTGTCGGTGGCGTAATTGCAGCCGATGCTCGCCGGGCGGCCCACTGATCATCGGCGAGTTGCCTGCGCGTCACAGTCCTCGTTCCTACCGGACCCGCTCTCCGGGCGGTCCCGGACCGGCAACATTGATCACAACATCAGCGGAGCTTCACACGTCGAACCGGGAACCGTCGAGGGCCGACGAGAGGGGAAAGAACCATCTGCCTGCATGAGCGGCCTCGGCACTGGAGATCACGACAGTCGCCGTGGGAACCGCAGGTTGCGGTCGCATCCAGCCTGCTGATCGTTTGACGCCCGGCCTCCTCAGGTACCGTCACAGCCCCGGCACCTCCAGGACCAGCGCCGAACCCATCCCCCCGCCCGCGCACATCGACGCGACGCCCACACCCCCGCCCCGGCGACGGAGCTCGTGGACGAGCGTGACGACCATCCTGGTGCCCGTGGCGGCGACGGGGTGGCCCAGTGAGCAGCCACTGCCGTTGACGTTGACGGTGTCCGGGTCGAGGCCGAGGCGGCGGACCGCGGCGAGTGGCACCGAGGCGAACGCCTCGTTGATCTCGAACAGATCCACGTCGGACAGCGTCATGCCCACCCGCCCGAGCGCCTTGGGGATGGCGTGCGTGGGGGTCAGGCCGGTCTCGGCCGGGTCCCTGGCCACGGAAGCCCAGGACCGCACTCTGGCCAGGGTGGGCAGTCCGAGGTCCTCCCGCGCGAGACGCTCGTCTGCCACCGCCACGGCCGCCGCCGCGTCGTTGGCGCCGCACGCGTTGCCCGCCGTGATCGAGAAGCCCTCGATCTCCGGGTGGAGGGGCTTGAGCGCGGCGAGCTTCTCGGGGCTGGTGTCACGCCGCGGGTGCTCGTCGCTCTCGAAGGGGCCGTGTGAGGTGGCGACCGGCACGGTCTCGTCTTTGAAGCGGCCTTCGTCCAGTGCCCGGACGGCGTTGCGGTGCGAGCGCAGCGCCCACGCGTCCATCTCCTCGCGGGTGAGACCCTCCCGTACGGCGGTGTTCCAGCCGACCGTGATCGACATGTCGAGGTTGGGGGCGTCCGGGCGGTCCGGGTGGGAGGGCGGCACCCAGCGTTCACCGCCCAGGTAGGACAGCCTGGGCGCGGTGGAGGCGGAGTTGACGCCACCGGCGAGTACCAGCCGGTCCATGCCTGCCCGGACGGATGCCGCCGCGGTCGAGACCGCGGCGAGTCCGGCCGCGCAGTGCCGGTTCAGGGCGAGCCCCGGCACCTGTGGCAGGCCCGCCGTCACGGCCGCGTGGCGGGCGACGACCCCGCCGCCGTAGTGCGACTCGGCGAGGATCAGGTCGTCCACGAGGTCCGGGTCCAGCCCTTCGGCGACGGCCGTGACCACACGGTCCGCCAGGTCGTAGGCGGACGTGTCACGCAGGCTCCCCTTGAAGGCGGTGCCGATCGGGGTGCGCAGGGCGGCGACGAGCACGGCTTCAGGCATCGGTGGCCTCTTCCAGTTCGGTGATCAGGGTGCGGCGCAGCAGCTTCCCGGTGGGCGTGCGGGGCAGTTCGGGGCGGAAGACGACTGTGTCCGGCGTCTTGGAGGAGCGCAGTCGCTCTTTCGCGAAGGACCGGATCTCGTCCGGATCGCCGACCCCGACCAGCACCGCGACCAGGCGCTGGCCCCACTCCGCGTCGGGCAGCCCCAGCACGGCGGCCTCGCGCACGCCCGGGTACTGGAGCAGTACATCCTCGATCTCGGCGGGGGCGATGTTCTCCCCGCCCCGGATGATGGTGTCGTCGGCGCGGCCCTCGATGAAGAGGTAGCCGTCCTCGTCCAGCCGGCCCCGGTCGCGGGTGGCGAACCAGCCGTCCGTGTCGCTGCCGCTCGTCTCCGCGTACTCGCCGGAGATCTGCTCCCCGCGCACGAAGACGAGTCCTGTCTCGCCCGGTCCGAGGGGTTTTCCGTCCTCGCCCCGGATCTCGGCCTCGACGCCGGGCAGCGGACGGCCCACGGAGCCGAGGCGGGCCCGCACCGCCGGGTCGTCGGAGGCGACCGCCCGCCAGTGGTCGTCGGGCCCTAGCACGCAGACCGACGAGGCGGTCTCCGTCAGCCCGTAGGCGTTGACGAAGCCGGTCTGCGGGAACTGCCACAGGGCCCGCTCCACCACCGGGCGGGGGCAGCGCGCTCCGCCGTAGGCGAGACTGCGCAGGGTCGGCACACCGGCCTGCGCGTCCCCCAGCTCCGCCGTGATCCTGGCGAGCATGGTGGGGACGACCATGGCGTGGGTGACGCCCTCACGGCGCACCGTGGCCAGCCAGTCGGCGGGAGCGAAGGCCGACTGGTAGACGACACGACGGCCGGCGTAGAGGTTCGTCAGCAGGTTCATCAGGCCGGCCACGTGGTAGGGCGGGAGGGCCACCAGGCTCGCGTCGGTCACCTCCGCCGAGCCGAAGTCCTGGGTGTTGAACACGTAGGCGAGCAGGTGGCGGTGGCGCAGCAGGGCCGCTTTGGGGGCGGCGGTGGTACCGCTGGTGTAGAGGACGACTGCGGTGGCGTCGCGGTCCTCGGGGACGGGTCGTCGCTCGGCCTCCCCCTGCGGCGGGGTCAGCAGCGCGTCGAGATCGGCCGGGTGCAGCACCTCGGCTCCAGGATGCCGGCGGACCAGGGAATCCAACTGCTCTTCGGCGAGGCGGTAGTTGAGAGGGACGAAGGGGATACCTGCCAGCGCCGCGCCGAACAGGGCGACGGGGTAGGCGAGGTGGTTCGGCCCCAGGTAAAGAACCGCGGTGCGGCCACGGAAGCGGTCGGCCGCGTGCTGTGCGAGACGATGGAGCTCGGCCGCGGAGAGCGAGCGGCCGCCCTCCGTGACGGCCGGCCGACTCCCCGCGGAGGCGGCCATTTCCAGGATCACGGCTATATTCATGAGAACGCCATTCTCATACACTCAGAGCATCACTCGCAAGGGAGGGGAATGACGTGCGGATCGAAGGTTCGGCGGCCCTGGTGGTCGGAGGCACGGGCGGCCTCGGTGAAGCCACGGTGCGGCGACTGCGCGCGGCGGGCGCCCGGGTGGTGATCGCCGACCTCGCCGACGACAAGGGCAAGGCCCTGGCCGAGGAACTCGGCGCGGGATATGTCCGCACCGATGCCACGGACGAGGACTCGGTGGCGACCGCGGTGGCGGCGGCCGAGCAGGCGGGCGAGTTCAGGATCGCCGTCGACTGTCACGGCGGCCCGGCGAGCGGCGGCCGGCTCGTCGGCAAGGACGGCTCACCTCTGGATCTCGCCGGCTTCCGCGCCACCGTCGACATTTATCTGACCGGCGTCTTCAACGTCATGCGCATGGCCGCGGCGGCACTCGCACGCACCACCCCCCACGACGCGGACGGCGGGCGCGGCGTGATCGTCACGACGTCGTCCATCGCCGCGCACGAGGGCCAGATCGGCCAACTGCCGTACGCCGCCGCGAAAGGCGGGGTGAGTGCCATGACGCTGGTCGCCGCCCGGGACCTGTCGCCCCTTGGCATCCGTGTGGTCTCCGTCGCCCCGGGCACCGTCCTCACTCCCGCGTACGGAAAGGCAGCCGACCGCCTGGAGGCGCACTGGGGCCCCCAGGTGCCGCATCCGCGGCGCATGGGACGCCCGGAGGAGTACGCCGCACTGGTCCAGCACCTGTGCGAGAACGACTACCTCAACGGTGAGGTGATCCGCCTGGACGGCGCGTTGAGGTTCCCACCGAAATAGCCTCCCTGAAGGAGTCTCTGGGTGCCGGCGCCAGAGGCTCATCGTCCTGGTGGCCCTGGCCGGCATCACCACCGGGGTGCAGGCCGGCGAGGCCGTACGGGCCGCCCACCACGACGGTCGGCGGCCGGACGCAGCACCGCCGGCGAACGGCGCCTGAGACCTTTCAGGACTCAGTCACGCTCCATCTCCTGGCGGGCCTTGGCCCACAGCCATCCCGCGTAGGCGTGCAGCCCGTCGCCCAGCTTGCGGTTCATCTTCCCGGCGAGGGCGCGGGCGTAGCTGCCCTCCAGAAGGGCGGCCAGGCGGAAGCAGGCCAGGACCTGGTACCACCGGAAGGCGGAGACGTCCCGGCCGGTCGACTCGGCGTAGTACGCGACGAGTTCGGCACGGCCGGGCATTCCGTCCCAGGGCTGGAACTGGGGGTCGCTGCCGGGCGGGTCGTCCTTCTCGCGCCAGGCGGTGAGGATCCAGGCCAGGTCGAGGAGGGGGTCGCCGAGGGAGGCCATCTCCCAGTCGACGATGGCGGCGAGGCGCGGGGCGTCGTGGGCGAACATGACGTTGGCGAACTGCAGGTCGCCGTGGACGATCCCGGTCTCGCCCTGCTTCGGGGTGTGCGCGGCGAGCCAGTCGGCGACGAGGTCCACCTGCGGGTTCTCGGTCTCGCGGTAGGCGGGTTCCGTGCGGTAGCCGTGCAGCATCCTCAGGTACTTGGGGGTCTGCCGCTCCAGCCAGCCCTCCGGCCTGCCGAGGTCGGCCAACCCGTGCGCGGACGGATCCACGGCGGCCAGGCGCGCGGCGCCGTCGACGAGGGCGAAGGCGACCGAGCGCCGCCACTCGGCGTCCTGCGCGTACCGGCCGGGCAGCTGCCCCCGGGGCATGAAGCCGTCGATCTTCTCCAGGACGGAGAAGGGTGCGCCCAGCACCGCGTCCTCCTGCACACTCGCGTACAGGCGCGGATGGGGTACGTCGGTGCCGGCGAGAGCCGTCAGGACGCGGCTCTCGCGCCGGAAGGCGTCGGACGCGCCGGACCGGAGGTGGCGGCCGGGGCGGCGCAGGACGAGCTCGGTGCCGTCGGCCCGGCGGAGGGTGAACAGGAGGTTCTGGGCGCCGCCGGTGAGGGTGTCGAGGGCGGTGACGGGGCCGTCACCGGGAAGGTCGGCGAGGCCGGCCCAGGCGTTGAGGCGGTCGAGGTCGGGCGTGGTGTCGTCGGCGGTGCTTTCCTTCTGCGAGGTCACCGGGTCACCGTCGTCTCGTTCAGGCGGTCCGCGTACTTCGCGCGGGCCGCGGCCAGCCGGGTGGGCAGATGTTCCGAGCCGAACAGCGGGTCGTCCGCCGGGACCGCTTCCTTCAGCAACAGCCGGGCGACGACGTCCTGGTGTGCCTCGGTGGGGCCGTCGGCGACACCGAGGGTGGGACCGGCCTGCCACATCCTGGCCAGCGGCAGCTCGTTGGAGACGCCGAGCGCGCCGTGCAGGTGCAGGGCTCGGTAGGCGACGTCGACGAGCACCTTGGGCGTGGCGACCTTCACCCCGGAGACGTGGAGCCGGGCGCTGCGGGCGTCCGCCGGGTCCCCCGTGTCGTTCGCCCGGTCCATGTGCCAGGCGGCGTGAAGGACCTGAAGGCGGAACTGCTCGATCTGGATCCAGGTGTCGGCCAGTTGGTGGCGCACGGACTGCTGGTCGGCGAGCGGGCCGCCCCGGGTGCGGCGGGAGGCGATCCGCTCGGTCATCATCTCCAGGGCGCGCCGGCACTGGCCGACCGACCGCATGGCGTGGTGCAACCGGCCACCGCCGAGCCGGGTCTGCGCGATCAGGAAGCCAGAGCCGGGCTCGCCGAGCAGGTTCTCGGCCGGTACGCGGCAGCCGGTGAACCGCAGGTAGGCGTGGACGCCCTGGCCGAGCGGCTCGCCGGCCAGGCCCGTGCCGCGCACCATCTCCATGCCCGGAGTGCCGGCCGGGACCAGGATCATGGACGCGCCTTTGTGCACGGGCACGTCCGGGTCGGTGACCACCATGGCGATGACGAAGGCGGCGTGGGGGTAGTTGGAGGCGAACCACTTTTCGCCGTCGATCACCCACTGGTCGCCGTCATGGACCGCGCGGCAGGTGAAACCGCCCGGGTCGGCGCCGCCGGTGGGCTCGGTCATCGCGAAGGTCGAGACGATCCGTCCGTCGAGCAGCGGCTCCAGGTACTCCTTTCGCTGCTCCTCGGTGGCGTAGTGGGCGAGGATCTCCGCGTTGCCCGAGTCGGGGGCCTGGGTGCCGAACACCATCGGGGCCCAGCCCGAACGGCCCAGGATCTCGTTCAGCAGGCCGAGGTTGACCTGACCCATACCCATGCCGCCCAGCGACGGCTGCAGGTGGGCGGCCCACAGCCCCTGGTCTCGCACCCGCCGCTGGAGCGGCCGGACGACTTCGCGGAAGACCTCGCTGCCCCGGTCGTACGGCTCGGCGTTGCCCGGGAACAGCACGTCGAGCGGCTCGATCTCCTCACGGACGAACGCCGCGGCCCAGTCCAGCTTCTCCTGGAACGCGGCATCGGTACTGAAGTCCCACATGACGCACCCACCTCCATCAGAATACGATTCTGAACTTAGCAGAATGCCATTCTCGCGTACAGCTATCACCCTTACCGCCGACGGCAGTCGGGGGCTCGCACGCCTGCAAGGAGGAAGCCGACCAGGTGTTCGGCCTCGACGCGCCCGGGTGCCTCTTCAGTGAACGACCAGTACTGCAAGGCCGCTACGACCCCACCCGCCGTTGTGCGGGCGGCACGCATCGGATCACCCGCACCCAACTCGGCCGCGGGCTGCGCGAACAGCGCGGCGAGGGCGTCCACGAGGGCGACGGTGACGTGCGCGGCACGGGGCGTGTGGCCGGTCGCGTTGGACAGGACGGCCCGGGTCTGCCGGGCCAGATCCTCGTCGGAGGCCTGTCGCAGCACCGCCTCGATCCCGGCGCGCAACCTGGCCTCCGGTCCACCGTCGGCCGCCCGCGCCATCCGGTGGCGCACATAGCCGACGACCGTGCGTGCGCCCCGCTCGACGATGGCCTCGACCAGGGCGTCCTTGCTTGCGAAGAAGCGGTAGAAGGCGTCGTTGGACAGACCGGCCGCGGCCACGATGTCGGCCACGCGCGGGCGCCGCCCGGGGGCCGCCACCATGAGCGCCAGCCCGGCGTCCAGCAGCGCCAGAGCAGCCTCGTCACCCGTGGCTTCTTCCGGCTCCCCAACTCGGCCGGGCGCAGCCGGTCGGACCGGCCGGGATGAGTCGGTCTCGGATTTCACAGGCGCACACCGTCCGGGAAGTGGGCGATCGGAGCGCAGACCAGCGGCGTCAGCGAAGGACCGTCCCGCCGTCGACGTTCACGACCTGCCCGTTGATCCACTCGCCTTCGTCGGAGAGCAGGTAGGCCACCATGCCTGCGATGTCCTCGGCCCGGCCATGACGTGTGCTGCGGGTCCGGGCGAGCATGCTCCGCAACATCTCCGGGGGTGCGCCCCGTTCGATGTCGGCGGTCAGGACGAGTCCCGGTGCGACCGCGTTGGCCCGAATGCCGTCCCGTCCCCAGCGCGAGGCCACGTGGCGGGTGAGCGCGTTGATGCCCGCCTTGGTCGCGGCGTACGCCGGCCGCTTGGCATCACCCGTGAACGAGGCGATGGAGGAGGTGTAGACGATTGCGCCTCCGCCGCGGGCGAGGAGCGCGGGCACGGCGTGACGGGAGACCAGCATGTGACCGCGCAGGTTGACGGCGACGGTGCGGTCCCAGATCGCGAGGTCCATGTCGACGACATCGGTGTCCTTCTGGACCGCGCCCATGTCCCCGGCGTTGACATGCACGGCGTCCAGACCGCCATAGGTTCGCAGCGCGGCCTCGACCAGGTGCTCGACCGACCTGTCGTCGGATATGTCGAACTCCACCGCGACCGCCTCGCCGCCCCCTGCACGGATGACGCCGGCCGTCTCCTCGGCCCCGTCCGCATTCAGATCGCCGACGACGATCCTGGCCCCCTCCCCCGCCAGCCTGCGCGCCGAGGCGGCACCCAGCCCGGTGGCCGCACCCGCCACCAGGACGACCTTGCCCTTCAGACCTCGCACGATGTCCGCCTCCGCTCTCCTGGACGCCCCTGAGCAGGCGAGTGCCTGAACTTTCCGCGAACGCCCATCATCACAATGCGGGAATGCTGTTCTACGATGACGAGAATACTAATCTCGCAGCGGAGTGCGCCAGGGAACGAGCGGCTTCGGGCACTTCAACAGGACGGGAATGGGATGGGGTACGCAGACGCGCTGTTCGACCTGACCGGCCGGGTGGTCCTCGTCACCGGCGGCAGCCGGGGGCTCGGACGCGCCATGGCGTTCGCGGCGGCACACTGCGGAGCCGACGTCGTCGTCGCCAGCCGGACATACGACGCCTGCGCCGCGGTGAGTGCGGAGATCCAGAAGGAGACAGGGCGTGCGGCACTGCCGTACGCCGTACACGTGGGCCGCTGGGACGAACTGCCCGGTCTGGTCGACGCGGTCCACGAGCGGTTCGGCAGGATCGACGTACTGGTCAACAACGCGGGCATGTCCCCCGTGTACGAGGAGCTGGGCCAGGTCACGGAGAAGATGTTCGACTCGGTGCTGGGCCTCAACCTCAAGGGTCCCTTCCGCCTGTCCGTGCTGGCCGGGAAGTGCATGGCCGAGGCCGGCGGCGGTGCGATCGTCAACGTCAGCTCCACCGGTTCGATCCGGCCGCGCCCGGCGATCGTGCCGTACGCGGCCGCCAAGGCCGGGCTGAACGCGGTGACCGTGGGTCTGGCACAGGCGCTCGGGCCGACGGTGCGGGTCAACACGCTGATGTGCGGCCCGTTCGCCACGTGGGCCACCCGGGGCTGGCAGGAGAACCCTGAGCAGCTCGCCGAGGGGGTGCGCCCGCACGCGCTGCAACGTGTCGGCGCCCCCGACGAAGTGGTGGGCGCCGCTCTGTACCTGATGTCGGACGCCTCGTCGTACACCAGTGGGGCGACGCTGCGGGTGGACGGCGGGATGCCGTAGCGGCCCCCCTGAGCCCGGGCGGCTGCTAAGCCGTGTCGTCATGCTCCCCGAGGCGAGGCGGCGGGCCGTACGACGGCTGGTGCCCGGCGATCCGGAACGGGCTTGCGACCAGGCGGTGTTCGCCGGCCCGCACGACCGCGTCGGGAAATTCGACGAGTGCCTGGGGCAGCGTGCGTACGGCGGCGGCGGGAACGCCGAGCGGGCGCAGCCGGCGTTCCCAGCTCACCGCGAAGTCGGCGGCCAGCGCCTTCGTCACCGCGGCCACCACTTCTTCGCGGCGGGCCGCGCGCTCGGCCATCGTCAAGTAGCCCTCGATGCCGGCCTCCGCGGCGAAGGAGCGCCAGAAGCCGTCGTGGGTGATGAAGAGAGCCAGGTGTCCCTCGGCGGTGGGGAAGAGCTGGGCGGGGACGTAGTGGGCGTGGGCACCTCCCAGGCGGCGCGGAGCCTTGCCGTCGTTGAGCCAGGCCGCGGCGTGGTAGTTCAGCTGCGAGAGCATCACGTCGCGCAGCGACACCTCGATCTGGCCGCCGCGTCCGGAGACGATCTGGGCCAGCAGGCCCAGCGCGGCCGCCATTCCGGCCGAGTTGTCGACCGAGGAGTAGCCGGGCAGCGCGGGCGGGCCGTCCGGGTCGCCCGTCATGGCCGCGATGCCGGTGGCCGCCTGGACGACGTAGTCGAAGGCGGGCATGTCGCCCGCGTCCATGCCCCAGCCGGTGAGGGCCACGCACACCAGCCGCTCGTTGTAGGGCTTCAGGGCCTCGTAGGTCAGGCCGAAGCGCTCGATGGCGGACGGCTTGAGGTTGACCAGCAGGGCGTCGGCGTCGCGCACCAGCTCGTGCAGGCGGTCCTGGCCGGCGGGGGCGCTCAGGTCCACGCGGACCGAGCGCTTGTTCCGGTTGAGGCTGGCGAAGTAGGCGTCGGAGACCTGCCGGGACAGGTCGCCGCAGGGCGGTTCGACCTTGGTGACCCGGGCGCCCAGGTCGGCGAGCAGCATGGTGGCGTACGGGCCGGCCAGGATGTGGCCGACCTCCAGCACGCGCAGGCCGGCCAGCGGGCCGTTCACCGCAGGTCCGCCGCGATCGCGGCCACCGCGTCACGGGTGCGCAGTTTCGAGGCGACCAGTTCGTCCCGCCCGTTCCCCAGGGGCAGCAGCCGCACCGACAGATCCGTCACGCCCGCGTCCGCGAACCGCCTGAAGCGGGCCCTGATGGCCGCCTCGTCACCCGCCGCGCACAGGTCACCGACGTCGCGGGCGTCGCCGTACTCCAGCAGGCGCTGGTAGTTGGGGGACACCTCGGCCTCGCCGAGGATGCGGTTGGCGCGCTCGCGCGCGGCGTCGACCTCGTGCGGTGCGCACAGACACACCGGGATTCCCGCGACGATGCGGGGTGCCGGACGGCCCGCGGTCTCGGCAGCCTTGGTGATCGTCGGGGCGACGTGCTCGGCGACCGACCGCTCGTCCGCCATCCACAGGACCGTGCCGTCGGTGTACTCCCCCGCGATGCGCAGCATCACCGGGCCGAGCGCGGCCATCAGGACCGGCAGGGGGGCGACAGGAGCGATGGTGAGCGGGTTGTGGACGCGGAAGAAGTCGTTCTCGACGTCCACCGAACCACCCCCGGACAGCGCCGAGTCGAGTACTTCCAGGTAGGCACGGGTGTACGCCGCGGGCTTCTCGTACGGCAGGCCCAGCATGTCGCGGACGATCCAGTGGTGGGAGGCACCGACGCCGAGCGTGAGCCGTCCGCCCGCCGCAGCCTGCGCGGACACGGCCTGACGGGCCAGCGCGATGGGGTGCTGGGCGTGGACGGGGACGACGGCCGTGCCCAGTTCGACGCGCTCGGTGGCCTGACCCATGAGGGCGACGGCGGTCAGGGCGTCGAAGTCGGTCGGCACCTGTGGCACCCACACGGTGTCGAACCCGGCCTCCTCAGCCCACCGGGCGTCGTCGACCATGCGGGCGGCTTTGTGGGCGGCGTCGCCCCGTTCGGGGCCGCTCATCACTCCGACTCGCATGTCAGTCCTCCGGGGCTGTCAGGGCGCGGATGTCCGCGACGATCGCGTCGAGCGGGGTACCCGTGGGGTACACCCCGGCGGCTCCGGCCTCCCGCAGCCGCGCCACGTCCGAGGCCGGGATGGTGCCGCCGACCACGACGGGGATGTCGTCGCCGCCTGCGGCGCGCAGCGCCTGGACCGTGCGGCGGGTGAGGGCGAGATGGGCGCCGGAAAGGATGGACAGGCCGACCAGGGCGACGTCCTCCTGCACGGCGGTGGCGGCGATGTCGTCCACGCGGTGCCGGATGCCGGTGAACACCACCTCGAAGCCGGCGTCACGCAGCCCGCGGG
Organism: Streptomyces achromogenes; assembly: GCF_030816715.1. Classification (NCBI taxonomy): domain Bacteria; kingdom Bacillati; phylum Actinomycetota; class Actinomycetes; order Kitasatosporales; family Streptomycetaceae; genus Streptomyces; species Streptomyces achromogenes. The sequence goes on from NZ_JAUSYH010000001.1 coordinate 1,075,492, forward strand.
CGACCAGTTTGGCGCCACGGTCATGTCCGTCGAGCCCGGGCTTGGCGACGAGAACGCGCACAGGTGTGGTCATCAGAACACCACCGGCTGCCGGAACTCGCCCCACACCGCGCGCAGAGCGTCGGCCATCTCGCCGACCGTGCAGTAGGCGCCCGCGCACGCGACGAGCGGATCCATCAGGTTCGTGTCTCCTTCGGCGGCGCGCCGCAGATCGTCGAGACGGGCGCGCACCTCAGCCGCGCTGCGCTCGGCCTTGACCCGTGCGAGCCGCTTGAGCTGGCGCTCTCGGCCCTCGGCGTCGAGTTCGTAGGTGGCGAGGTCGGGCGGGGGCTCGTCCACGGTGAACCGGTTGACGCCGACGACGGGCCGCTCGCCGGAGGCGGTCTCCTGGTGCAGCCGCCACGCCTCGTCGGCGATCAGCCCTTGGAGGTAGCCGTCCTCGATGCAGCGGACCATGCCGCCGTGCGCTTCCAGATCGGCCATGATCTCGACGATGCGCTCCTCGGTGGCGTCGGTGAGGGCCTCCACGAAGTACGAGCCGCCCAGCGGGTCGGCGACCTTGGTCACACCCGTCTCGTGGGCGAGCACCTGCTGGGTGCGCAGGGCGAGCGTCGTGGACTCCTCGCTCGGCAGGGCGAACGGCTCGTCCCAGGCGGCGGTGAACATCGATTGCACGCCGCCGAGCACGGAGGCGAGCGCCTCGTAGGCGACGCGTACGGTGTTGTTGCGGGCCTGCGGGGCGTAGAGGGAGGCTCCGCCGGCCACGACTCCGAAGCGGAACATGCACGCCTTGTCGGTGGTCGCACCGAACCGCTCGCGCACGATGGTCGCCCAGCGCCTGCGCCCCGCACGGTACTTGGCGACCTCCTCGAAGAAGTCGCCGTGCGTGTAGAAGAAGAAGGAGACCTGCGGGGCGAACTGGTCGATGGTCATCCGGCCGCGTTCCAGGACGGTCTCGCAGTACGTGACCCCGTCGGCGAGCGTGAACGCCATCTCCTGTACGGCGTTGGCGCCCGCGTCGCGGAAGTGCGCCCCCGCGACGGAGATCGCGTTGAAGCGGGGCACCTGCTCGGCGCAGAACTCGATCGTGTCCGCGATGAGCCTGAGCGACGGCTCGGGGGGCCAGATCCAGGTGCCGCGCGAGGCGTACTCCTTGAGGATGTCGTTCTGGATGGTGCCGGTGAGTTTCGCGCGGGGGATGCCGCGCTTCTCGGCCGCGGCGACGTAGAAGGCGAGCAGGATGGCGGCGGTGCCGTTGATGGTGAAACTGGTGCTGATCCGATCCAGCGGGAGGGTGTTGAAGAGGATCTCGGCGTCGGCGAGGGTGTCCAGCGCGACTCCGACCCGGCCCACCTCGTCCGTGTACTCCGGGTCGTCGGAGTCGTAGCCGCACTGGGTGGGCAGGTCGAGCGCCACCGACAGGCCCGTACCGCCCTGGTCGAGGAGGTAGCGGTAGCGGCGGTTGGACTCCTCGGCGGTGCCGAAACCGGAGTACTGGCGCAGGGTCCAGGTGCGGCCCCGGTAGCCGGTGGGGTAGTTGCCGCGCGTGAAGGGGAAGGTGCCCGGGTCGGGGGGGTCGGCGCGGAGGTCCGTGGGGCCGTACACCGGGTTGAGCGGGATGCCGGAGGGAGTGCGGAAGTCCTGGGTCATGTCAGTTGGTCCTTCATCACCTTTCCGGTGGCGTTCAGCGGCAGCTGCGTGCGGAACGCGACGTGGCGGGGCACCTTGAAGCCGGCCATCCGCTCGCGCGCCCAGGCGATCAGCTCGGCCTCCGTGATCCCGGCGAATTCGGCGCGCGGGACGACGAAGGCCTTGCCGACCTGGCCGAGCCGCTCGTCGGGCACGCCGATGACGGCGGCCTGGGCGACCGCCGGGTGCCTCAGCAGAAAGCCCTCGATCTCGGCGGGGTAGGCGTTGAAGCCGCCGACGACGAACATGTCCTTCTTGCGGCCTACGATCCGCAGTCGGCCCTCGGAGTCCAGTGCGCCGAGGTCGCCGGTGTGCAGCCAGCCATCGGCGTCCACGGCCTCGGCGGTGGCCTCGGGGTCGTCGAGGTAGCCGCGCATGACGGAGTAGCCGCGCACGAGCACCTCCTGGTCCTCGGCGACGCGCACCTCGAAGCCCTCGCACGGTTTGCCCACGGTCGTGGCGACGGCCTCGTAGGGGTCGCCGGGCCGGGACGCGGTGACGGTGCCGGCCTCGGTGAGGCCGTAGCCGGTCATGAGGTGCGTGAACGGCAGTTCGGTGGTGATGCGCCGGACCAGCTCGACCGGGATGTCCGCCGCACCGGTCACCGCGACCCGCAGGGAGGACAGGTCGCGACCCGCGCCGGCCTCCAGCAGGGCGTGGTACAGGGTCGGCGGTCCCGGCAGGACGGTCACCCGCTCCTTCTCCACGAGGTCCAGCACCCGGTCCACGTCGAAGACGGCCACCGGGAGGACGGTCGCGCCCCGGATCATCGACGCGACCAGGCCCGCCTTGTAGCCGAAGATGTGGAAGAACGGGTTGACGATCAGGTACCGGTCGCCCTGCCGGAGCTGGGCGAGATCGCACCACTCGGTGTACAGGCGCAGGGTCTGGCCGTGCGTCGTCATCACGCCCTTGGGCCGCCCTGTGGTCCCGGAGGTGAAGACGATGTCCGCCAGGTCGTCCTCGTCGGCCTTGGGGTCAAGAGGATCGCCGGAGTCGAGGAAACCGGAGGCTTTCAGGTCGATGACCGGAACGCCGGGCGGGCCGGTGAACTCCCGGTCCAGGAAGCCGTTCTGTACGAGCAGCACCTTGGCGCCGCTGCGTACGACGATGTCGTGGGCCTCCTCGTCGAGGAAGCGGGTGTTCACCGGCACCAGCACCCCGCCGGCCGTGAGCAGTCCGAAGGCGGCGACGATCCACTCGGCCGAGTTGGGCGCCCACAGGGCCACCCGGTCGCCCGGGCCGACGCCCGCCGAGGCGAACGCCCCGGCGGTGCGCCGGACCCGGTCGGCCAGGTCGCGGAAGGTGAGGCGCACTTCGCCGTCTACGACCGCCTCGGCGTCGCCGAACCGGTCCGCCGTGCTCAGCACCAGTTCGGGGATGGTGCGGGCGGTGGTCATGCGTCGATCAGCCGGGCCAGATTGCCGCCCATGACCTTGGCCTTGTCCTCCTCGGACAGCTTCGGGAGGTGGTCGACGTAGGTGACGGGGTCGGCGAGGCCCTCGGGGTGGGGGTAGTCGGAGCCGAACAGGACGCGCTCGATGCCGATGAGGTCGCCGAGTTCCGCCATGTCCTCCTCCCAGAAGGGGCTGATGTGGATGTGCCGCCTGAAGACGTCCACCGGGTTCTCCCGGAACTCGTGGGGCATCTTCTTATGGACGTCGGCGAGCCTGCTCAGCAGGGGCTCCACCCACGAGGCGCCGTTCTCGATGACGGCGACCTTCAGCTCGGGGAAGCGGGACAGCGCGCCGTGGCAGATCAGTGAGGAGACGGCGTCCTCGATCGGCCGCCACTCGTTGACCTGCCGAAAGGCGTTGGGCTTGAAGGGCAGGAACTCGCGCCGCCGGCCCTCCCAGTCGTTGGCATAGTTCGAGTAGCCGCTGTCGGAGGAGTGGAAGGCGACAAGCACGCCGGTCTCCACCACCCGCTTCCAGAACGGGTCGAACTCGGGCAGTGCGAAGGACCGGGTGCCGCCGAAGCCGGGGACCGGCGCAGGGCGGATGAGGATGGCGCGGGCACCGCGCTCCACGACCCAGTCCAGTTCCTCGATCGCCTTGTCGACGATCGGGAGGGTGATGACGGGGACGGTGAAGATGCGGTCCTTGTAGGTGAAGCCCCAGGTGTCGTGCAGCCATTGGTTGAGGGAGTGGACGACGACGTGGATCAGCTCCGGGTCGTCCTTCATCCGCTCCTCGACGAGGCTCGCCAGCGTCGGGAACATCAGGCTGCGCTGGATGCCGAGCTCGTTCATGAGCTCCAGGCGCGGGGCCGGTTCGCGGAAGGCCGGGATGGAGCGCATGGGCTCGCCGAAGATCTCCCGGCGGGTCTTGCCGTCGGGGTTGCCGACCCGGAAGTACTCCTCCATCGCGCCGGGGCGGGCGACGACCTCGAAGGTGGGGTTCGGGATGTACTCGCTGATCTGCCCGCGTATCGCGATCTTGGTGCGACCGCCGACGTTCACGTACTGGATGGCGCCCTGGTACTCCTCGGGGAGGTACTTGGTGAGCGCTTCCTGCGTCTCGTAGAGGTGGTTGTCCGCGTCGAACAGCGGATACGCGAGTTCACGAGAGGGCATGAGATCCTCCTTCACCGTTTGCGAGAATCGTATTCTCGCATCGAGGGAGTGGCAATGTGCTTGCGAAGGACGAACTTCTTCACCTTGCCGCTCGGGGTGCGCGGGAAGTCCTCGACCTTGTGGACCACCTCGGGCCACTTCTGCCGGGCCAGGCCCGCGCGGCCGAAGTGCAGGCGCACCTCGGCGAGGCTCGGCGCCGACCAGCCGGGCAGCATGCGCAGGACGGCGGCGGCCCGCTCCCCCAGGCGCGGGTCCGGCACGGCCACCACGGCCGCCTCCGCCACACCGCCCAGCCCCAGCAGGACCTCCTCGACCTCCAGGGCGCTGATGTTCTCCCCGCCCCGGATGATGACGTCGGCCTTGCGGTCGGTGACGGTCAGCCAGCCGTCGGCGTCGAGCACGCCTATGTCGCCGGTGCGGTACCAGCCGTCGGCGTCGAAGGCGGCGGCGGTGAGCTCCGGGTCGGTGTAACCGAGGCAGAGGTCGGGGCCGCGAGTGAGGATCTCACCGTCCTCGGCGAGCCGGACCTCCGCGCCGGGCAACGGGAGGCCGTCGGTGTGCAGGCGTTTGGCGGCGGGGCCGTCGTACGGGGTGCAGGTCACCGAAGGGTGCTCGGTGGAGCCGTAGGCCCGGAAGACGGTGACGCCGAGGGACTCCAGCCGGTTCGTCACGGCGGAGGCGATGGAGGCACCCCCCAGTCCGGCGTACTTCAGCCGCGCCACGTGCTCCTCGGTGCAGTCGGGGTGGTCGAGCAGACTGGTCATGTAGTACGTCGCGCCGCCGCCGACGGTGAGCCCCTCGGCTCGCATGAGCGCGAGCGCCCGGGCCGGGTCCCAGGAGTCGCCGAGGTTGACCGGGGTGCCGTCGAGGACCGGGATGAGGAACGCGTTGATCATGCCGATGAAGTGGCCGACCGGCGCCACTGTGAACTGCCGTCCCCGGTCCGGGGGATAGCTCGCGGCCAGCTGCCGGGTCTCGAAGCCGAGAGTGCGATGGCTGTGGATGACGCCCTTGGGGTCCCGGGTGGTGCCGGAAGTGAAGGCGACGAGGGCGGGGGTGTCCGGGTCCACCGACAGGACACCGGCCAGCGGCTCGTCGGCGAGCAGCTCGTCGAAGTCCCGCCCGACGACGCCGACGACCGGCACCTCGGCACACAGGTCCGGTCGGAACTCCGTCCGCCCGAAGCGCTCGGCGGCGAAGAAGGCCTTCGGGCGGGTGGCCTCGACGATGTAGCGGACCTCCTTGGGCCCGTAGAAGTGGACCACCGGGACGACGACGGCACCGAGGAAGGCCGAGGCCCAGAACACGGCCGCCGCCTCCGTCCAGTTGGGCAGCTGCATGACCACCACGTCGCCCGGGCCCACGCCACGCGCCCGCAGACCTGCGGCCAGCCGCCGCGCCGTACGCTCCACGTCGGCGAACGTACCCTTCCAGGGCCGCACCTCGGAGTGCACGCGGAACTCCACGTCCCCGGACCTGCCCAGCCCGGCCGCCAGCAGGTCGCCCAGGGTCTCCCCGGTCCACCAGCCCTCGGACTCGTAGCGCGCCGCGAGTCCGGGCGGGATCGACCGCAGGGCGCCGGGGGGAATCGTCGTCATGCCGGATACTCCTCCCTCGTATGGAGAATTGCACTCTCGCACAGCGAGAAGGTAAGTTCCATACATGGCACGGGACCATGGCTTCCATCCGGTGCGGATCACCCGGGTCGTCGACGAGACACCGGACACCCGCACCTTCACCCTCGACCGCGCGCTTCCCCTACCGGGCCGGGCAGTTCCTGACCTTCAAGGTGTGCGGGACACTGCGGAGCTACTCGATGTCCTCCTCGCCCGACACGGAAGGGGAGGTGTGTGTCACGGTCAAGCGCGTGCCGGGCGGGCTGGTCTCCGGCTGGATGCACGAGCGGCTGAGGCCCGGCGACTCGCTGGAGGCCACCCTGCCCGGCGGTTCGTTCTGCCTGCGCGGGGACGCAGGCGACCGGCCTCTCGTCGCGTACGCCGGCGGCAGCGGCATCACTCCGGTGTTCTCGCTGGTCAAGAGCACGCTGGCGACGACGGGCCGTGACGTCGGACTGCTGACCGCACATCAGAGCGCCGGGGCGGCCATCTTCCGCCAGGCGCTGGACGCCCTCGCCGCGCGCCACCCCGGCCGGCTTGACCTGCGCCATCACTTCGACGACCGGGACGGGCTGGTCACCCCGGCGGAGATACGGGCCCTGGCCGACGAGGGGGCGGACTTCTACGTCTGCGGGCCGGAGCCGTTCATGGCCCTGGTCGAGCAGACCCTGACCGCCCACCGGATCGCTCCCGAGCGGATCCTGGTCGAGCGGTTCACCCCGACGGCACCCGTGGAGGCGGCCGAGGAGGCGCCCGCCGGGCCTTCGGAGCCCGTCGCCGGGACCGTCACCGTCGACCTGCGCGGCGAGCGTCGTACCGTGCCGCAACGGCCCGGCGAGACGCTGCTGCAGAGCGCCCGCCGGGCCGGCTTCACGCCGCCGTTCTCCTGCGAATCCGGGGACTGCGCCACCTGCATGGCCCGGCTGACCGACGGCGAGGCCAAGATGCGGGTGAACAACGCCCTGGACGCCGACGAGGTCGCCGAGGGCCATGTGCTCACCTGCCAGGCCGAGCCGACGACCCCCGACGTGACCGTCGTGTACGAGGACTGACCCGGCAGCATCCGCATCCGCATCCGCCCGACGACCGACGGAAGGCCGCACATGGTTGAGCTGGAGCTGGAGGACGGCCTGGCGGTCGTCACCATCGATCGTCCGCACGCCCGCAATGCCATCGACCCGCACACCATGGGCGAGCTGGAAAAGGCGCTGGAAGCGGCTGAGGGCGCGCGGGCCCTGGCGGTGACCGGGTCGGGCGAGAAGGCGTTCGTCTCCGGCGGCGACCTGAAGGAACTCGCTCGGCTCCGCACCGAGGGCGAGGCTTCGGACATGGCGCTGCGGATGCGGGCGCTGTGCGACCGGATCGCCGCGTTCCCCGGACCGGTGGTGGCAGCGCTCAACGGGCACGCGCTGGGCGGCGGCGCCGAGGTCGCGGTGGCTGCCGACATCCGCGTCGCCGCCGACGACATCCGGATCGGGTTCAACCAGACCAAGCTCGCCATCGTGCCCGCATGGGGCGGTGCCGAGCGGCTGGCGCGGCTGGTGGGGCCCGGTCGGGCACTGCTGCTGGCCGGCACCGGGCGGGTCCTGGAGGCTGCCGAGGCCGAGCGGCTCGGGCTGGTCGATCTGGTCCTGCCCCGCACGCAGTTCGCCGACCGCTGGCGGGAGGTGGCCCACTCCCTCGCCACCCCGCAGGCCCGCGAGATCAAGAACCTCACCACCCGGACCCGTCCTGCACGCGAGGCCGCCGAGGCATTCGCCCGGCTGTGGGTGTCCGAGGAGCACTGGGAAGCAGCGGAGAAGGTGATGTCCCGTGGTAAGTGAAGTACGCGTCGACGAGGGGCCGTTCGGGCCGGAGGTCCGCCCCGAGGGCACAGCCGTGGCACAGACGGTGCTGTATCTGCATGGCGATCCGCGGCTCGCGGGCACTCCGCAGGACGCACTGCCGACCGCCCGGGAACTGGCCCGGCTCACCGGGTACGCGGTCGTCTGCGCCCGCTACCGGCCTCGCTTCCCGCAAGCCTTGGAGGACGTGTGGGCGGCTTGGGAACACTGCCACGCCGGCGGTCCGGCCACGGTGGCGGGCAAACGGCTCGGCGGGTCCCTCGCCGCCGGCCTGCTGCTGCGGCTGCGCGACGCGGGCGCGACGTTGCCGACCTGCGCGGTGCTCGCCTCACCGATACTGGACTTCACGCTGGACTCGCCCAGCCTGCTGCTCAACGCAGCCGCCGACCGCACCGTGGACGCGGAAGCGCTGCCGGTCCGGGCGGCCACGTACGCGGGGACGACCCCGCGCGACCATCCGCTGCTCAGCCCGCTGCACGGCAATCTCCACGGCCTGCCGCCGCTGCAACTGCACGCGGCCGGCACAGAGGTGCTGCTCGACGACACGCTGTCCTTCGCGACCCGGGCGGCGCACTCCGGCGTCGCGGTGGACATGCGGATCCACGAGGACTCCGCCGCGCAGGGCCTACGGCAGCTGGAGGCGACGGCGCAGTTCCTGCGGGCCTGGTGCCCGGACGGGGCGGTCATGCCGCGCCGCGGATGAACTCCGCGGCGCGCCACGCCTTCGCGGCCCGACGAGCACACGCTGACGGCATGGATGCCGCAACAGCCGCTGTCGAGCGCCGAGCGGGCGAGATGATGGCCGGTGACCCCTCGGAGAGGGCGGCGAGGGACCCAGCATGACCACGGTGTCGGGCCGTTCCAGGTCAGCGCGCGACTTGAGGAAGGCCATCGCGTCGTAGGCCGGGCCGGCCGGCGGGTCCGGAGGGTAAGCAGCAGCCACGCGCGGTGCGGACCTGGGAGGCCGGGTGGCCAGGTTTCGGTGGGCGCCGGACGGAGCGTCGGGACGGAACCGCCCCACCAGGCAGCGGAGTTCGCGCAGCCAGACACCGACGTGCGGACGGTCCAGTCGTACCACCACGCCGACGGCACGCAGCACCTGTCCGGTATGACGAGGCCCGTGGAACCGGAACCGTCAGGGAGGTGAACGGTCTCCAGCCCCGGCGCCGGCGAGGGAGAGCCGGGCCGTGGTTGGCGGCCCGGCGACAATCACCCCTACCGTGCAGCGAGTCCTGACCCCCACCACGGGACCCGGTCACCGACGTCGTTGGCGGCGAAGAAGTCCCTGACAGCGGTCTTCTCACTCGCGTCTGGCTGATCGTTGACGCAGTCCGCTCCTCCCCAGGCGCCCGACATCACCTTGGAGCAGGGGCTGCCCGGGCCCAGGTCGGGAAGCGACAGAATGTGACCCAGTTCGTGGACGACGATGCGGGAAGGCTTGTACAACTGGGCGTCCCCGACCTCCAGGTACACCCAGCCGCGTCCCGCGCCTTTGATGTTGACGTGGGATTGGACACCCCTGGCCGTCTTGTACTCCATGACCCGCAGCGCCGCCGGAGTGTCCTGCTCGACGAGCTTGATCGTCGGGACGGCTGTGTTCCAGATCGCGATCGCCTCGCGGGCCGCGTCGGTATAGGAGCCGGCCAGCAGCAGGTCGATCGGGATGACCTCCGGTGCGGGTTCGGCCGCGCCGGCCGGTGTGCTGACACCCAACAGGGCGCCACATGTGAGGACCGCGGTCGATAACAGGTTCAGCCTTCGGGCCACGGAATTCGCCTCCACTGCATTGACGGATGTGAACGCACGCCAGTGCCGACCTGCCTGACGCGCTCTCAGTTGGGGTAGTCGTTCTCGCGCAGGTGCTGCACCAGCGCCGCGTGATTCTCGGGCCCGCCCGTCCAGCGCGTGATCCGCAGGTACGGGCGCCGGTCGGCGTCGCCCGCCTCGGCGAGCAGCACGCGGACCTGGTGGCTCGAGAGCCGTGCGGCCGGCACGCCGCTCTCGGCCACGGAGCCCGCGGCGACGTAGTCGTACATCACGGTCCTTTGTGGGCGCGCGAGGCCTCGACGGTGCCGCGCCGTCCCCTCCTCGGCTTTCCGTGCGGAGCCGGCCCGGTGGTTTCGGCGGGGTCAGGAGCCCGCTGTGTCGTCGCGGTACACCCGGCCCCCCTTCATGACGAAGCACACCTTCCCGGTGACGGACAGGTCGGTGAGCGGGTCGCCGGGCACGGCGATGACGTCGGCGAGGAGTCCGGGGGCGATTCGGCCCCGGTCGTCGGCGTCGATCAGTTCGGCGGCGACGGTGGTCGCGGCGCGCAGGGCGTCGACCGGTCGCATGCCCCGGTCGGCGAGGGCGAGGAGTTCCATGACGCCCTTGCCGTGCGGAATGGCGGGGGCGTCGGTGCCGAGGGCGACCTTGACCCCGCGCCGGATCGCGCGGGCGGTGGACTCGCGGGCACGTGGGAAGACGTCGGCGGCCTTCGCCCGGAGCGCCGGGTCCGCGTGCGCGGTGTCCATGCCCTCGGTGAGCGAGGTGGTGGCCACCAGGAAGGTGCCGCGCTCGACCATCAGGTCGAGGGTGGCGTCACTGGCCAGGAAGCCGTGCTCGATGCAGTCGATGCCGGCCTCCAGGGCGGCCCGGATCGCCGAGTCGCCCATGCAGTGCGCGGCGACCTTCAGCCCCGCGCGGTGTGCCTCGTCGACGATGGCGCACAGTTCCTCGTCGGAGTATTGCTGCGCACCGGCGGGGCCGGTGTGCGACATGACGCCGTTGGAGGCGCACACCTTGATGACCCGTGCCCCGTACTTGATCTGGTGGCGCACCGCCTTGCGCACCTCCGCCACCCCGTTGGCGATGCCCTCCTCCACGGTGAGCGGGAGCACGCCCGGCGCGAATGCCTGGAACATGGTCGGATCCAGGTGCCCGCCGGTCGGGGCGATCGCGTGCCCGGCGGGCACCACCCTCGGGCCCTCGACCCAGCCCAGGTCGATCGCCTTCTTCAGCGCGACGTCCAGCAGCACTCCCCCGGTCTGCACGAACAGGCCGAGGTTGCGCACGGTGGTGTAGCCGCGGCTCAGGGTGCGGCGGGCGTTGGCGGCGGCCCGCAGGGTCCGTACGGCCGGGTCCTCCTGGACCGGGATCAGCGGGCTGCGGTGGTCCGGACCGCCGAGGAAGAGGTTGACTTCCATGTCCATCAGGCCCGGCAGCAGGGTGACGTCCCCGAGGTCGCGGACGACCGCGCCCTCGGACAGCCGGGTGGGCTGGATCTCGGCGATGTGCTCGCCCACCACCAGCACCTGGCCCGGCTCCACGATCTCGCCCTTGTCGACGTCCAGCAGTCGCGCCGCCCGCAGCAGCACGGGCGGGTGCGGCGCCTTTTCCCTGGTGGCCGTCACTCGTTTCCGGGCGGTCATCACACGGCGGGTTCGATGACGGCGTCGATACTGGACGGGCCGCTGTCCGGGACCCTCGGCTGGCCCCACGCCTCCACCGGGAAGGCGACGGTCACCAGTGCGCAGAACGCCCACAGCAGGTGCTTGTCCTCTTCGCTGATCCCGTCGAGGCGGAGGTTCTCCAGATAATCGGTGTTCTGCTGGAGGAGTGGATACGCCACGTCGTAGAAGGCCTGAAGCTCCTCCATGGTGCTGCTGACGCGTTTGGCGTAGCGGGCCCGCTCGCCGCGGACCGCCCAGTCCGCGAACGGCTCCAGCGCGGCGAAGTCGGGGGGAAAGACGTTGCCCATGTCTAAGGTCTCCGTGTCTGTTCGGCGGGCGTCTTCGGGCGGAGGGCGTCTCAGGAGGTGGGTGCCGGGGCGTTGCGCTGCTGGTACTCGCGCACGTAGCTCTGCGTGGTGTTGTGCAGATGGCGGAGCAGGACCTCCTGGTCGCAGAGCGGGAACTGGTCCACCGTCCGCGACTCCAGCATCGTCTGGGTCGCTTCCAGGGTGTTGCCGTCCTGGAGGCCGTACTCCTTGAAGGTCACGGCGGCGAGTTCCTGCTGGAGCCGCTGGAAGCCGTTCTCCGGCGGAACGAAGTAGCAGGTCCCCTCGAAGATGTGGGTGTTGTACGACGTCGGCCAGTAGTGGTACGTCAGCACCCAGTTGGGCCGCCAGATCAGCAGCATGAAGTTCGGGAAGAACACGAACGAGTCCATGCCCCAGACCTCGTTGCGCGTCGGGTTGATCGCCGGCGGCAGCTCCTCGGTCGTCATGCCGATGTCGGGGGCGTCCCACGGCCCGAACAGGCCGCTGCGCAGCACGCGTTCGATGGGCTTGACCATGGCCTTCTCCTTGGGGGGCGCGATACCGCCCCACGAGGAGACCATGCTGTGCGGGCCGTCTATGTCGTACGACAGCGCCTCGTAGCCGTACTTCTTGATCTTGGCGGCCTCGCCGGACTCGTACTGGCCGGCATGGAGGATCGGCGCGTGGTAGAACTCGGCGAACGCGTCGATGAACAGCTTCCAGTTGCTGCCGATCTCGGCGCGGTACTTGTGCACCTGGGTCAGTTTGTGGAACGGGTAGCCGTCGATGCCCTGGGCGAACTTGCCGAGGTAGGTCTTGAGGGGCGTGGTGTTCTCCGGGTCGAGGTTGACGAAGATGAACCCCTCCCACACCTCCGTCTGTACCTGCATCAGCCCGTACTTCGACGTGTCGATGCCGAAGAACTCGGACTCCTGCTGGACGAAGGTGAGCTTGCCCTCCAGGTCGTAGCGCCAGGCGTGGTACTTGCAGGTGAAGGCCCGGCAGGTGCCCTTGGTCTCCTCGCGCGGGTAGTCGTCCCACACGAGCTTGTTGCCGCGGTGGCGGCACACGTTGTGGAAGGCGCGCACCTCGCCGTCCGTGCCGCGGACCACGACGACGGAGGCCCGCGCGGCGTCCAGCTCTTTGGTGAAGTAGCTTCCCTTGCGCGGGAGTTGCTCGACGCGCCCGACGTTCAGCCAGGTCCGGCGGAAGATGGCGTCCCGTTCCAGCTCGTAGAACTCCGGCGAGATCGAGTCCGCGTAGGAGACGGGCCCGGTGTCGATCTTGAAGTGCTCGGTCCAACTGCCCTCGGAGGGCTTGGGGAAGTGCGCCATGGGTCGGAACCTCCGCTCAGGGGTGACCCGGACACGATAACAACAGTCTCTATAATGGAGAATAGCGTTTCCGAATCTGCCTAACGACTGCTGCCGCATATGTTGATGTCATTCTGTCGGGTCGCTACGGTGGTGGCGTCCCGGACGGCCTCGATGGCGACGGTCCTGGACGGCCGCGTCCACGCCCAGCCTCCCTCGTGTTCCCGAGGACCCGAGGACGGATCAGCTCATCACGGTCAGGCCCTGCCCCGTGCCGGGTCGGAGACGGAGAGCGCGGATGTACGACGGCGAATGGCGGCGGGCCGCGGGCGCCGCTCGGGCGGAGGTTCTCGGCGACGACGGCACACGTCTGCCTCCGGGTGATCCCGTACCCGCCGAGTTCCATGACTACTTGGTATCCATGGCGTGGGGCGCGTGGGCGCGCGGCGGGCCCTTGAGTCACCGCGACCGCAGCCTGCTGGTGCTGGCCATGTCCGCGGCGCTCGGGCGGATGGACGAGTTCCGTCTTCATCTCGGTGCCGGGCCGCGCGCAGGGGTCACCGACGCCGAGGTCGACGAGCTGCTGTTCCAGATCGCCGCCTACTGCGGCGCCCCGGCCGGGAACTCCGCCCGCACCGCCGTCCGCGAGGTCCGCGGCGCCCGGGAGGGGGAGTGACGGGCCGGCCGGCCGTGGTCGGCTGCGTCGGGCTGGGCGCCATGGGCGGCGTGCTGGCGTCGAACCTGGTCCGGGCCGGGTTCGAGGTGGTGGCGTACGACGCCGCCGGTCCTGCGCGGACCCCACTGGGGGCCCGTTGGGCGCCGGGCCCGGCGGACGTGGCGCGGGCAGCGGCAACCGTGGTGCTCAGCCTGCCGGACGGAGAGGTCTGCCAGGAGGTGGTACGGGACCTCGGTGCCGCTCGGGACCGGCAGGTCACCCATGTCGTGGACACATCCACAGTGGGGGTGGCGGCCGCCCGCGTGCTGTCCGCGATGGGGCTGGCGTACGTGGACGCGCCCGTGTCGGGCGGGGTGGCAGGGGCGCGTCGGCGCACCCTGATGGTCATGTACGCCGGGACGGACGAGGACTGCGCCCGGGTGGAGCCGGTCCTGGCCGGGCTGAGCGACCGGCGGCGCAGGGTCGGCGACCGGCCCGGGCAGGCACAGGCGCTGAAGCTGGCCAACAACTTCCTGTCCGCGACCGCGCTCGCCGCGACCAGCGAAGCCGTCGCCTTCGGGCGAGCTGCCGGGCTGGACCCGACCGTGATGCTGGAGGTACTCAACGCCTCCAGCGGACGCAGCGGTGCCAGTGCGGACAAGTTCCCCAGCGAGGTGCTCACAGGTCGCTACGCCGCCGGGTTCAGCAACACGCTGATGGCAAAGGACGTCCGGCTCTATCTGGACGAGGTGCGGCGGCTGAGCAGTTCCCTGACCTTGGGGGCGGTGACGGGCTCGGTGTGGGAGGCGTTCACGGCCGCGGAACCCGACGCCGACTTCACCCGCATCTACCCCTTCGTCGCAGGGGATTGACCCTCCGTGGCAGTCGTGCCGGTGCCGAGGAGCACCGCCATGGCCTCCCGGACGATCTGCGGATAGCGCTCCGCCTCCGGGTCCACGAGCCAGAGCTGGTGGACGCCTTCGATCAGCGCCAGCACGGCGGCCGCGGCGGTCGGCGCGCTCAGTCCGCTGGGCACACGCTCCCCGTACCGTTCGATCAAACTCTCGACAAGGTGGTCCTGCATGGAGCGGCACCGCTGCCGGACGAAACCGGCGGCGGGTTCCTGACCGGTGACTGCCTCGGCCAGCACCACGCTGTACACGGTGGCGAGCGACGGACGGCTCTGTTCGAAGGCGACGGTCTCGGCGAAGTCGCCGGCCCAGTCCTCGCCGACCCGCCGTCCTGCCAGGTTTGCCCGGGCGAGCTCCTCACGGAAACTGAGGATCTCCAGCAGTAATCGCTTCTTGCTGGGGAAGTAGTGCAGGACGCCCTGACGCGTGAGGCCGGCCCGCTCGGCCACCGCGTCGATCGAGGTGCCCCTGAAGCCGTGGGCGGCCATGACCTCCAGCGCGGCCTCCAGAATCTGCTCACGCCGGTCAGACACCATGTCCTGCCCCTTCCTGCGGTGGAGAGGTGCTCGCACACAGTACGCACGGGCGCGGCCCGGGGGCGAGAGTGCGTTCGTCTTCTTCCCCTCACCGTCCCATCGCGGCGAGAGCGGCCAGGGCGGCCCCCCGGAGTACCGCCCCGTCGCGTAAGCCGGCCCTGTCCGCGATCTCGGCGAAGAGGCGCACGTCCTTGGCGAGCAGGCTCCCCGCGTGGGAAGCGATGCGGTCCAGGCCGCCGCCGGCGTCGGCGACCCGGTCCAGCGCGAAGCTGGCCGCGCTGGAGCGTGACAGCACGCGGCTCAGCGAGGCTCGGTCGAGACCGAGGGTGGTCCCCAGCCCGAGCACGTCCGCGGCGAGCCCCAGGTGGGCCGTGAACAGCAGGTTGTGAGGATCTTCGCCAGTTGGCCGGAGCCGGTCGGGCCGAGGTGGACGACGGGCTCACCGTAGGTGGTGAACACCGGGCGGCAGTAGGCGAAGACCTGCGGGTCCCCGCCCGCCATGACGACCAGGGAGCCCTGGTCGGCCGCCCGGCCGCCCCCGCTGACCGGCGCGTCCACGAGAGAGACGCCGCATGTGCGGGCCGACGTCTCCAGGCGACGGCAGGTCTCGGGGTGCACCGTAAAATGGACGGCGATCACTCCGCCCCGGCGCAGCCCGGCGAGAACCCCGTCCGGTCCGGTGACCACCTGCTCGACATCGGCGTCATCGACGACGCACAGACACACCAGGTCGCCGGTCATGGCCAGTTCGGCGGGCGAGGAGACCATCTTGGCACCGCTGTCCGCGAACGGAATCAGCGTGGCGGGTCTGCGGGCCCACAGGGTCGTCTCGTGTCCGGCGGCGATGATGCGGCGTGCCATGGGCGCGCCCTGACTGCCCAGTCCGATGAATCCCACGCGCAGCGGAGGTCTGCTCATGCAGTCCTCCGGGGGCGCCAGAACGCGGCGAGCAGTCCGGCGGTCGCCACCACGCCCAGTCCCAGTACGACACCGGCGCCCGCCCACCCCGTGACCGCGGTGCCGGCCGCCGTGTCCACCGAGTACTCCCCCGGGCCCCAGGCGCCGAGCGCGAGGGAGAGCACGGCCAGGACGAGGACGTATTCCCAGCCTTCCTTGAAGACGAAGAACCCGTGCGGCCGGTGGGCGAGCAGCCCGGCGACCAGCATGACCGACAGCACCGCCGCGCACGCCAGCGGCGTGAGCAGTCCGAGCAGCAGGAGCGCACCCGCGCCGATCTCGGTGACCACACTGAGCCATGCCTGCAGCCGCGGCCGGGTCAGCCCCAGGCCGGCGAACCAGCGCGCGGTGCCGGTGATGCCGCCCCCGCCCCGCCAGTGGTTCCAGCCGTGCGCCACCATGACCGCGCCCAGCACGAGCCGGACCACCAGCAGCGCGGCGTCGAAAGGATCACCCATCGCGCCGCCCCCGTTCCGTGGGCAGCGCGGGCACGCCGAGCGCGCACTCCTCGACGAAGGCCAGGACGTGCAGGTGGTAGGCGAGGGCCGTCCGCCCGACGCTGGTGTTGTGGCCCGCGCCCGCCTGTTCGTGGAGCACCACGCGAGGTGAGCCGGTGAACAGCGAGGCGAGGTCCGACAGGCCCTCCGGCCCGTTGATCCACACCTGCTCGTGCTCGGCGAGGGTGATGTGGACCGGCACCGCGACGCGCGCCGCGAGCCGCATCAGGTCCTCCTGCCAGCCCTCCCGGTGTCCCTCGTAGGCGGGCGAGGCCGCACCGATGCGCTGTCCGCCGTGGACATCGGGCGGGTAGGCCTGCGGCGGGTACCACAGCGCGTGGCGCAGGCTGGGCCGGGTGCGGGTCGGGTCGCTCCGCCACTCCTCCATCGCCCGCACGGCCCGGGGGTGGTGCACCCGGCCCATGCCGGCCAGCTCCACGCCCAGCAGTTCCCCGGCCCGCGGGTCGTTTGCCATGTGCAGCGCGAGTTCGGAGCCCGCCGAGTGTGCCCACAGGAACACGCCCACACCGCGTTCACGGTCCTTCAGCAGCGCCTCGACGGCCTCGTACGCGAAGTCGGTGCGCTGGTCGGGCGTGCGCATGTGGTCGTCGTGCCCGGCGGAACTGCCGTAGCCGGGCCGGTCCGGGGCGAGGACGGTGAAGCCGGCCGCGGCGGCGGTGCGCAGGAGGGAGAGCCTCGGGTGCCCTGGGTGGTCGAAGTAGGCGGAAGTGGTGGCGCCGCCGTGCAGGGCCACGATCACGGCCTGGGGTCGCGGTACCTCGGCCACCAGTGCGGAGGCGGGGACGCCGTGCACGTCGACGACCTGCCGGCGTACGGCGGTGGCGAGTTCGGGTTCGAGTGAGGTCATGCCATGATCCTGACCGGCACGGTCCCGCACGTCATGGTCCTGGAAGTCATGCGTCCGTCCTGAGCAGGAGTACGCCGCTGGGGGTGAGCCCGCCGCTGGAGACCACTGCGGTGCGCGCACCCGCGACCTGCCGCTGCGCCGCCTGGCCGCGCAGCTGGAGCACGGCCTCGTGGAGCAGGCCCATGCCGTGGGTCCGGCCGTGGGAGAGCTGACCGCCGTGCGGGTTCAAGGGCAGTGCGCCGTCGGGGGCGATGTTCTTGCCGCCGTCCAGGAAGTCGCGGGCCTCGCCGATGCCGCAGAAGCCGAGCGCCTCGATCCAGGACAGGCAGTTGAAGGTGAAGCCGTCGTAGAGCAGTGCCAGGTCCACGTCGGCGGGGCGCAGGTCGGTGCGGGTCCACAAATGGGCGGACTGGCCAAGCACTTGGGGTTCGTGGGTGAGGGTGGACTGGTCCCATTCGGGGCGTTCGACGATCTGCGTGCCGACGGCCTCGACGCGGACCGGTTGCCCGGGGAGGTCGGGCGCGGTCTCGGCGGCGGAGACGACGACGGCGACGGAGGCGTCGCAGGGGACGTCGCAGTCGTAGAGGCCGAAGGGGGTGGTGACGGTGCGCGCGGTGAGGTAGTCGTCCATGGTGAGTGGGTCGCGGTAGATCGCGTCCGGGTGGCGGGCCGCGTTGGCGCGCTGGTTGAGGGCGATCCAGCCGAGGGTCTCCCGAGTGGTGCCGTAGCGGTGCATGTGCCGCTGGGCGTTCATCGCGAGCATGACGGCGGGCGAGACGGCGCCGAAGGGCTTGAACCAGCCTTCCGCGTCCGCCCGTCGGGGCACGGAGATCCTGCCCTGCCGGGCGAGTGCGCCGTACGTCGCCTCCCACACCGTGCGGAAACACAGCACGTGCCGAGCCAGGCCGCCCGCGACCGCGAGCATCGCGGCGATCACCGAACCGCCCGGGCCGGGGGTCTCCCCCGCGCCGTTGTGCCACACCGGGCGGATCCCGAGCGCGGACTCCAGCGCGGTCACACCGCCCTCGGCGAAGCCGCCGTAGGCGCCGCCGCCGGGGTAGGTGCACAGACCGTCGATGTCGTCGAGGGTGAGACCCGCGTCGGCGACGGCCTTCTCGCAGGCCTCGACGGTGAGGTCGAGGGGCGGGACCATCAGGCGGCGGCCGATGCGCGAAGTGCCGGTGCCGCTGATGACCGCACGGTCCTCGAACCGGACTCCGCTCAGCGCCGGGCGCAGATGCGTGGTGACCGGGGGGTCCTCGGGCAGGGGTGCGGGCGGGGGCTGCTCGGCGCACGGCCGGAACAGGGGCAGCCATGCCTCGCCGGCCTGCTCGAACACCACCTCCATGCGCATGCCGATCCGCAGGTCCTCCGGCGCGCAGCCGACGACGTTGGTGGTCAGCCTGACGCGCGGGTCCTCCTCGATCGCCACCTGGGCGACGACGAACGGGAAGGGCAGGCCGGGGAACGGAAAACGGTGGTTGACGGTGAAGCCGATCAGGGTGGCGAAGCCCGAGGCTTCCCCGACCTCGGTCTCGTGTCCCCGGCAGTGGCGGCAGACGGGCTGCGGCGGGTGGATCAGTGCCCGGCACGCGGTGCAGGTCTGGAAGCGGAGCCGTCCGTCCCGGCCGGAGGTCCAGAAGAACTCGGTCTCCTGGCGGATCTCCGGCTGTGGACGGACAACGTCCCCGTCCCCGCTCAACGGATCTTCGCCTCCGCCTTGCGGACCGTGACCGGCTCCGCCAGTCCTTGCTCGTCACAGGCCTGTTGAAGGTTCTCCAGAGTTTCCGCCAGTCCGGGTCCGAGGCGGTTGCCCGGCGTGAAGGTCGCCGGGAGGTGGCGCATGCCCTGGATGACGCCGATGGTCTCGTAGTGGACGGTGCCCTCGGGGTCGCACACGAAGTCGGGCATCCGGTCGAGGACCTGGAGGAGCATCCTTTTGAAGACGGTCCGCGCGACGTTGGAGCCGATGCAGCGGTGGATGCCCAGGCCGAAGGCGGTGTGGCGGTTGCCGCCTCGGGCCAGGTCGACCTGGTCGGGGTCGGTGAAGACCCGCGGGTCGCGGTTGGCCATCGCCCAGGACAGCCACAGCCGGTCGCCCTCCTTGAGCTCGGCGCCCGCGATCTCGCAGTCCTCGGCGACGGTGCGGCCGTCGCCGGGAGCGGGGGTGAAGTAGCGCAGGAACTCCTCGGTGGCGGTGTCCAGCAGGGTGTCGCGCTCCCGGCTCAGCCGGGTCCGCTCGCCGGGGTGCTGGGACAGCCACTCCAGGGCGTGCGCGGTAAGCGCGGTGGTGGTGTCGAAGCCGCCGCCGATGAGCAGGGCGAGGGCGCCGATCAGGTCCTCCTCGGGAGGGGCCTTGCCGTCGATCTGCAGACGGGCGAGTGCGTCGGCCAGGCCCGGCCGTGGGTGGGCGCGGACCTCCTGGAGCGTGGCGGCGATGTCCCGGATCATCGCCATGTGCCCCTCCACCACCCGTGCCATCTCCGGCGAGTCGGGCGGGGTGTAGACGCCGGCGTGGGCGGGTTCGTTGTACAGCTCCCACTTCTTCAGCGGGATGCCCATCATGGCGAGCGTGAAGACGGCCGGAACGATGTTGGCGAGGTCGTCGACGAAGTCGATCCGGCCCGTCTCGATGCGTTCGTCGATGCAGGCACGGGCCACGTCGTCGATGAACGGGACCCACCGCTGGACTGCCGCCGGGGACAGGTAGGGGTTGAGGGCGGTGCGGTAGGCGCGCTGTTCGGGCGGGTCCATCTCCAGGAAGCCGCCGCGCAGGCCCCTGCCGCGGGGCGGGGCCGGGATGCTGATGCCCCGGTAACCGCGGCGCTCGCCGTGCACGTCGTGGTCGTTGGACAGCTTCTCACCGGCCCGGGCGAAGGCCAGCAGCTCACGGTTGCCGGCGGCCACCCAGTGGCCGTCGTAGGTGTCGGTCCAGGCGAGCGGGCAGCCCGAGTGGAACGCCCGGGTCTGCTCCTCGAACTGGTCGCGGTACTCCGGTGCGTGCCGGTCGAAGTGGACGCGGGGCTGTTTGCGGGCCTCGTCGCCGGTGGTGTCCGGTGCGGTCATGGGCTGTGCTTCCTCTCGGTCCGCCGGGTACGGCTCAGAACACGCCGATCGCGCGTTCGGGGCAGGATCGGACGGCCTCGACCACGGCGCCCTCCTGGTCTGCGGGGACGTCCTCGGCGACCGGCGAGGAGTGTCCGTCGATCTCGCTGAGTTCGAAGACCTTGGGGGCGCGCATGGCGCACAGTGTGTGCCCCTGGCAGCGCTCGGGGTCGACGCGTACCTTCACGTCACTCACCTCCGGTTCATGTCAGGTCAGGTCGGCCAGGGACTTGCCGACGTCGGCGAGGGTGACCGGTTTGCCGTAGTCGCCCTTGTACTTGTAGGTGGGGGCGTCACAGCGGTAGGCGCCGTGGTCGGGTCGGAAGTCGGCCGCCTGCCAGCCCTTGGCGGTCGCCTCGACGATGACGTAGCACTCGGGCGGCTCCTTCGAGGTGAGGTCGAAGGGGGCCTGGAGGCCACCGGCGGTGAAGGCGGTGTTCTTCATCGCGTTCTCGTACAGGCACTTGCGGGTGAGCTCGGCGCAGTCGCGGGCGGCGGTGGCGAACAGCAGCCAGGCGGAGAAGGCGCGCATGGCCGGGTAGGTGACCTGCTTGCCGGGGGCGTACTTCTCGAACAGGTCGATCACCTGCTGGACGGCCGGGTTGTCCCCGGCGCTCTCCAGCGGGGCGGTGGCGAAGAGTTCGGCGTAGTTGTGCTGCTTGCCCAGGGCGGCGCCGGCCAGTTGCGGGAAGGCGGGGCCGTATGCGTTGCTGTTGGCGTCGATCCAGTCGGGGGTGTACCCGATGCCGGTGAGGGCCTGCTCCAGTTTGGCCAGGCTCGCGAAGTCGCCCAGGAAGACTAGCCCCTTGACGCCGCCCTTCTTGATCGACTGGGCGTAGGGCGTCCAGTCGGAGACTCCGGCCGCCGGGTACAGGTCGCTGTAGGAGACCGTGCCGCCGAGACCGGCAACGGCTTCCTTGAACTGGGCGGCCATGACCTTGGTGACGGGGGCGTCGCCCGCGATGACACCGACCTTGCGTGCCGAGTCCGGGTACTTGTCCTTCAGCAGCCAGGAGTAGTAGCCGGCGTACTGGAAGTACCCGGCGGTGGGTCCGGAGGCGAGGACCTGGAGGTCGGAGCCGATGGCGCCGATCTGGCTGGACTGGGCGGGGAAGTTGGGCAGCAGGCACTTCAGCCGGTCCTTGACGCCGAGGCTGTCCAGTGCCGAGCCGCCGCCCACGAGCGCGAAGTCCGCCTTGCAGGCCTCCAGCACCCGCTGGCGGACCTCCATCAGCTTCGCGTCGCGGGTGACGGGGACGAGGTCGCGGCCGTTGATGCCACCCGCGTCGTTGCACCAGGACGTGAACACCTTCGCGGCGTCCACGAACTCGGACCGTTTGGTGAAGCCGATGTCGGACATGACGCCGACCTGGATCTTGTCGTCGGTGACGCCCTGGACGGAGGAGGATCTGGCGGTGCCGGGGCCGCAGAGGTCCTTCAGCGTGCCGAAGTCGGAGCTCTTCTCGGCGGCGGGGCTCGACCGCGGTGCGGAGTCGGTGTCGGGGCCGTCACCCGACCGGGTGGAGCAGCCGGCCAGCAGTACCGCGACCACGGTGGCCGTGCCGATCAGCATCCTGCGCATGGTGGTGCCTCCTCGGGGAGCTCGGACGCCGTCGTCCGAGGGAGGTGAGGGAGTGCGGGGGGTGGCGTGGGCCGGGCGCCCTGGCCTGACGGTCAGGTGATCGCGCCGCTCGCCTTGAGGGCGAGGATGCGGTCCCAGTCGTAGCCGAGCTCGGTGAGGATCTCCTCGGTCTGGGCGGCGAACTCGGGGAGGGCTCCGAGGCGGGTGTCCTCGACGTCGAACTGGACGGGACTGGTGACCAGTTCGAGGTCGCCGGCCCGCCCGAGGTAGCCGTTGGCGCGGACCTGCTGGTCGGCGGCTGCCTGGAGGGTGTCCTGGACGGGTGCCCAGGGTCCGTCGAGCGCTGCGAGGTCCTTGGACCACTCGGTCAGGGTGCGGCTCGCGATCACCTCGCGGAGGATCTTCACCGCCTCCTTCGTGTGTTCGGCGATGGCCTCGGCGGTGGCGAAGCGGGGGTCGTCGGCGAGTTCCGGCCGGCCGATGCAGCGGCACACGTCGGGCCAGAACTTGGCCGGCTGGAGCATGACGAAGGCGATGAACCGGTTGTCGGCGGTGCGGTAGAGCCCGGAGAGCGGGTTGGTGGGTGAGCCGTGGGCACTGGGCGCCACCCCCTCCCAGGGGCGGTCCAGGTGGACGGAGACGGCGATGGTGTGGCCGAGAGCCCACAGGCCGCTGCCGAGGAGCGAGACGTCCACGACGGGGGCCTCGCCGGTACGCTCCCGGCGCAGCAGGGCGGCGGCGACGCCACCGGCGAGATTGGTGCCGGAAACGGTGTCGCCGTAGGCGGGTCCGGGCGGGCTGATCATGCCGTCGCTGCCGGGCGGGGTGATGCTGGCGGCGGTGCCCGCGCGCGCCCAGAAGGCGGTCATGTCGTAGCCGCCCTTGTCCGCCTCGGGGCCGCGCGGGCCGAGGGCGGTGCCGCGGGCGTAGACGATGCGCGGGTTGACGGCGCGGATGTCGTCGACGTCGATGCCGAGGCGGGCGCGGGCGCCGGGCATGAGGCTGGTGAGGAAGACGTCGGAGTCCTTGACCAGTTCGTAGAGCACCTCGCGGCCCTCGGGGCGGGACATGTCCAGGCCCAGGGAGCGCTTGCCGCGGTTGGCGTGGGCGACGTTGGGGTTGGGGTCGCCCTCCACCCGGAACGAGCCGGTCCGGCGGAGCCCGCGCTGCGGGTCGCCGGTGACGGCGTGCTCGATCTTGACGACGTCGGCGCCCCAGTCGGCGAGCACGGCCCCGGCCGAGGGCACGAAGCCGTACATGGCGACTTCGAGGACGCGGATGCCCTCGAGCGGCTTCATGCCGCCTCCTCGGGGGGTACGACGCGGCCGAAGGCCTTCGCCTCCAGGAACTCCTCGAACCCGGCGCGTCCGCTCTCCCGGCCGATGCCGGACTGTTTGAATCCGCCGAACGGCACGTCGGCGGAGAAGTAGTTGCCGCCGTTGATCGAGAAGGTGCCGGTGCGGATGCGGCGGGCGAGGCGGATGGCGCGCTCGTCGTCGGCGCTGTGGACGGCGCCGGACAGGCCGTACTTCGAGTGGTTGGCGATGCGGACGGCGTCGTCCTCGTCGTCGTAGGGGATGACCGCGAGGACGGGGCCGAAGACCTCCTCCTGGGCGATCTCGCTGTCGGGGTCGACACCGGCGAGGAGGGTGGGTTCGTAGAACCAGCCGGGGTCGACGCGCTTGCCGCCGCGGACGAGGGTCGCCGCTTCTTCGACGGCGCGCCGCACCATGGCGTCGACCTTGTCGCGCTGCTGCTCGCTGATGAGCGGGCCCATGGCGGTCTCCGCGGCCCTCGGGTCACCGACGCGGACGCGTTCCATGCCGGCCGCGACGAGCTGCACGATCCGGTCGTGGTCGGCCCGCGGGACGAGGAGGCGGGAGGTGAGGGCGCAGCCCTGGCCGGAGTGGGAGCAGATGGTGAACGCGGCGAACATGGCGGCCTTGGTGTAGTCCGCGTCGTCCAGGACGATCATGGCGGACTTGCCGCCGAGTTCGAGGAAGACCCGTTTCACGGTTCCGGCCGCAGCGGCCATGATGGCCCGCCCGGTGGTGGTGGCGCCGGTGAACGTGACCAGGTCCACGTCGGGGTGGGTGGTGAGCAGTTCGCCGACCTCGGTGCGCGAGGAGCTGAGGACGCTCACGACACCGGGTGGGATGTCGGTGTGCTCCGCGATGAGTTCACCGAGAGCGAGAGTGGTCAGCGGCGTCTGCGGGGCTGCCTTGAGGACGACCGTGCAGCCGGCCGCGAGCGCGGGGGCGAGCTTGGCGAGGGCGAGCTGGTTGGGGAAGTTGTACGGCAGGATGGCGGCGACCACCCCGGCCGCCTCCTTCTCCACCCAGCGGTGGTGGCGCTGCCCTCGGCTCTCCTTGACTCCGAGGTCCTCGGTGAACTCGCAGGTCTCCAGGAGGTCCGCGTAGTACGTCACGAGGCCGATCGGATCATCCAGCTGAGGGCCGTGGGTGAGCTGGCGCGGTGCGCCCACCTCGGCGATGGTCAGCTCGCGCAGCTCTTCGCGGTGGTCGTCGAGGGCCTGGTGGAGCTGGCGCAGGCAGCGCAGCCGGAGGTCCTTGTCCGTGGCCCAGTCGGTGGTGTCGAAGGCGCGGCGGGCGGCGGCGATCGCGGCCCCGGCGTCGTCCTTCGTGGCGTCCGGAGCGTGGCCGAGCAGGTCGCCGTTGGCGGGGTTGTACGAGGGGAAGGTGCTGTCCGCGGCGACCAGCTTGCCGTCGATCAGCTGGGACTTGACGACGAGACCGCTCACAGCCGCACCACCGATCCGCCGTCGACGGCGACGACCTGTCCGGTGACCCAGGCGGCCTCGTCGGAGAGCAGGAACTTCAGGGCGCCCGCCTGGTCGGCGGCCGTGCCCATGCGTTTGAGGGCGAAGGACTGCACCATGGCCGTGCGGTACTCCTCGGGGATGATGCTGCGGGCCGCCTCGGTGTCCGTCGGGCCCGGCGCGATCGCGTTGACGCGGATGCCGCGCGGGCCGAGTTCGGCGGCCAGGGAAGCGGTGAGGTGGTTGATGCCGGCCTTGGCGAGCCCGTAGAAGCCGGTGGCCTGCCAGGCGGCGGTCGAGGACTGGTTGACGACGGCCGCGCCCTCCTGAAGGTGCGGCAGGGCGGCGCGGGTGACGTGCAGGGCGCCGAGCAGGTTCACCTTCAGGAACCTGTCGAGGTAGTCGTAGTCGACGGTGACGATGCCCTCGCGGCGCATGCCGTGGAAGATGGCCGCGTTGTTGACCAGGTGGTCGATGCGCCCGTACTCACTCATGACGGTGCCGGTGAGCTCCTCGGCCGAGGCGGGGTCGGCCACGTCGGTCCGCACGAACAGGGCGCCGCCGATCTCCTTGGCGACCCGCTGCCCTTGCTGCTCATTCAGCTCCGCGACCACCACGCGGGCGCCCTCGGCCGCCAGCGCCCGGGCGTACCCCTCGCCGATGCCCTGGCCGGCCCCGGTGACGATGATCACCTTGTCCTTGAACCGCATCCCAGCCTCCTCGCTCGGTTGCTCGGAAACTACATTCTCTCTTTGCGCGAAGCAAGGATTCGGACATGAGAATCGGATGCTCACAGCGTCTGGGGTCACCTTCCAACACCCCTGCACGCATAAGGGTTTTCGTTCCGCCCACATGAGAATACGATTCTCTAATTCGGAAGGGATGTTTCCATGATCGAATCGAAAGCCTTGAGCCCGGCGCTCGGGGTCGAGTTCACCGGGGTCACGGACCCGCTCGACGACTCCTTCGTCCACCGCTGCGCGGAGGCCCTCAAGTGGCGGGGCGTCCTGCTGGTGCGCGGGCTGCACCTCGACGACGAGCGGCAGCTGGCGTTCAGCCGCCGTCTGGGCGAGGTGGTGGCACTGAACGGCCAGGAGATCTTCCCGATCTCCATCAATCCGGAGAAGAGCAGGACCGCCAAGTACCTCAAGGGCGCGTTCTTCTGGCACCTCGACGGCACCACCGACGACGTGCCGGTCAAGGCGACCACGCTCACCGCCCGCGAGGTCGCCATGACCGGCGGCGGCACCGACTTCGCCAGTACCTACGCGGCGTACGAGGCCCTGCCGGAGAAGGACCGGGAGCGCTACGCGTCACTGCGGGTGGTGCACAGCTTCGAGGCCGCCCAGCGGCTGGTGAACCCCGACCCCGGCGAGCAGGAGCTGGCCGCCTGGCGCACCCAGCGCACGCACGAGGTGTCCCTGGTGTGGCGGCGCCGCGACGGCCGCCGCTCCCTGGTCACCGGCGCCACCGCCGACCACGTCGTCGGCATGGACCCCGGGGACAGCCGGGCCCTGCTGGAGGAACTGCTCGACTGGACCACGCAGGAGCGCTTCCGCCACACCCACGACTGGGCCGTCGGTGACCTGGTGGTCTGGGACAACACCGGCATCCTGCACCGGGCCCTGCCCTATGACGAGAACTCCCAGCGGCTGCTGCACCGCACGACCGTCGTCGGCGACGAGGCGTTCGCATGAGCGCCGCGCAGGCACCGACGGCCGTCGTGACCGGCGGGGCCTCCGGCATCGGCCGGGCGATCGCACAACGGCTCATCGAGGACGGCCTGAACGTGGCCGTCCTCGACCTCTCCCCTGCCGAGGAGGGCTTCGGCCTGATCGCGGACGTCGCCGACCGCGCCCAGGTCGACAAGGCGATGGACGCGGTACGCGAGCGCTTCGGCCCCGTGGGCGTCCTGGTCAACGCGGCCGGCAAAGACGGCTTCACCCGTTTCGCGGACCTGACCTTCGCCGACTGGCAGCGCGTGGTCGAGATCAACCTCAACGGTGTCTTCCACTGCGTGCAGTCGGCCCTGCCGGACATGGTGCACGCCGGCTGGGGCCGGGTCGTCAACATCTCCTCCTCCAGCACTCACTCCGGCCAGCCGTTCATGGCGCACTACGTGGCGGCCAAGTCCGCCGTGAACGGACTCACCAAGTCCCTGGCCCTCGAACTCGGGCCGAAGGGCATCACGGTGAACGCGATCCCGCCAGGCTTCATCGACACCCCCATGCTGCGCACCGCCGAGCGGGAGCAGCGGCTCGGCGGCACCATCGAGGACCACATCGCGCGCACGCCGGTCCGCCGGGTCGGCCGCCCCGAGGACATCGCCGCGACCTGCTCCTTCCTGGTCAGCGAGGAGGCCGGTTACATCACCGGGCAGATCATCGGTGTGAACGGGGGCCGCAACACATGACGAGACTGCGCCCCGTCCCGTACGAGGAGTGGGACGGCGAGGTGCTGCGTCCGCTGACGGGCGGGCGCACCGTCCCGCCGTCCAACGCCCTCGGCCTGCTGCTGAACCACCCGCAGCTGGCCAAGGCGTTCCTGACCTTCAGCACCCACCTGCTGTACCGCAGCACACTGCCCGCCAGGACGCGCGAGCTGACGATCCTCAGGGTCGCCTGGCGTCACCGGTGCCGCTACGAGTGGGCCCATCACGTGCTGATCGCACGCGAGGCCGGCGTCACCGAGGAGGAGCTGGATGAGGTCCGCCAGGGTGCCGGCACGTTGCTGAACCGGGCGGTGGACGAACTCGAGACCGCCTCCTACCTGTCCTACGAGGTGTACGAGGAGCTGGCGAAGCGGATGGACGAACGGCAGCTGATGGACTTCGTGTTCACGGTCGGCGCGTACCGGATGCAGGCCCTGGCCTACAACACCTTCGAGGTGGAACCCGATCCGGGGATGGACGACGGGGGCATGAGCGACCGCGGACCGGCCGCGTAGCGGGGGGGATGGACATGCCGCGTTCCGTACACCCCGGCCAGCCGCTTCGCGTCGTCCAGTGGGCCACGGGGACCATAGGCACACGATCGCTGCGTGCCGTTGTCGACCATCCGCACATGGTGCTGGCGGGAGTTCACGTCCACTCCCCCGGCAAGGCCGGCCGTGACGCCGGCGAGCTGTGCGGGAGTGGCCCCACGGGCGTCACTACCACCGACCGTCTCGACGACGTCCTCGCCCTGGGGGCCGACTGCGTGCTGTACATGCCGCGCACGGCCGACCTGGACGAGCTGTGCGCTCTGCTCGCGTCCGGCGCGAACGTCGTGGCCACGACCGGCGGGTTCCACCACCCGGCCGGCCTGGACCCCACCGTCCGGTGCAGGGTCGAGGCGGCCTGCGAGCAGGGTGGCACCTCGCTCCACGACACCGGCAGCAGCCCCGGCTTCATCACCGAGGCCGTACCGCTCGTGCTGGCCTCGGTGCAGCGGCGGCTGGAGAACCTGACCGTCCACGAGTACGCCGATCTGTCCCGGCGGGACTCGCCTGAACTGCTGTTCGACATCATGGGTTTCGGCCGGGCTCCTGCCACTGTGTTCGACGAACGCCGCCTGGTACACGTCGAGGGCAGTTTCGGGCCCTCGCTGCGCCTGGTGGCCGAAGCCCTGGGACTGCCCCTGGACGCGGTGGAGGCTCATGGGAGGTTCGCCACGGCGGCCCGCACGACCCGCGTCGCCGCCGGTGTCCTGCGCGCCGGGACCGTGGCGGCGCAGCGGATGACGGTGTCCGGCCGGCGCGACGGCCGCACGCTCCTGGAGTTCAACGCGACCTGGTACTGCACCGACGACCTCGACCCTGCCTGGGACCTGCGTCCCACCGGGTGGCATCTGACGGTCGACGGCGACACGCCCCTCGACGTGGCCATGAGGTTCCCGGTGCCGCTGGAGCGGCTGGCTGAGGTCTCCCCCGGCTACACCGCCCACCGGGCCGTCAACGCCGTTCCCGCCGTCTGCGCGGCGACCCCGGGACTACGGACCACGGCGGATCTTCCCCCGTTCACCGCGGTGCTCGGCTGAGCCGGGGCCGCCCCGGGGCTCAGCCCTGCTTCAGATGCTGCTTCATCTCGTCGAGGCGGGTCAGGATCGGGAAGCCGTCCACGCTGAGCGCGTTGCCGTGCCCGGTCTGGTGGATGTCGAAGACGGCCTGGAGAGCGGTGTGGAAGCCCTGGACGTCGAGGGTCTGGTTGACGGCGCGCTTGGCCTGGCGCAGGCCGAACGGGGGCATCGCGGCGATCCGGTCGGCCAACTCGTAGGTGCCGCTGTCCAGTTCGTCGAGTGGCACCACCTTGTTCACCATGCCGACCTGCTCGGCCTCGCGGGCGGTCAGCGGCCGGCCCGTGAACAGGATCTCCTTGGCCTTGCGCGGGCCCAGCTCCCAAGTGTGGCCGTGGTACTCGACGCCGCCGATGCCCATGTGCACGACCGGGTCGGAGAACTCGGCGTTCTCGGCGGCCACGATCAGGTCGCACGGCCAGCACAGCATCAGCCCGGCGGCGATGCACTTGCCCTGGACGGCGGCGATGGTCGGCTTGGGGATGTTGCGCCACTTCAGCGAGTACTCCAGATAGTGGCGGGTCTCGGTGTCGTAGATCCACTCCAGGGTGATCTCGCCGGGGCCGGGCCAGCGGTCCTTCAGGTCGTGCCCGGCCGAGAAGTGCCGGCCGTTCGCCCTGAGCACGACGACCCGTACGTGCGCGTCCCGCGCGGCCCGGGTGTAGGCCGCGTCGAGGTCGTCGAGGAGCGCCATGGTCTGGGCGTTGGCTGCCTCGGGGCGGTTGAGGGTGATCGTGGCGATGCCGTTCTGGGCCTCGTACAGGATCTGGTCCATGGCGGGTGTCCTCTGTCCCTCTTCTATCGCGGCAGGGTTCTGTCGCGGCGGGCTTCTATCGCGGCAGGCCGAGGATGCGCTCGGCGATGATGTTGCGCTGGATCTCGCTGGTGCCGCCGGCGATGGTGCCGGCGAAGCTGCGCGCGTACCGCTCGAACCAACTGGAGATGAAGTGCTCGTGGTGCATGTGGTGGTACGGGCCCGTGCGCTTGGGATGCTCGAGTCCCTCGGCGCCGTGGGCCTCCAGCGCGTGCAGGGAGGCGGACTGGACGGCCTCGGAGCCGAGCAGCTTGAGCACCGAGATCTCCGCCGGGTCGCGGTCCAGGCCGAGCTGGCGGTAACCGAGGAGCCGCAGCGCCGTCAGGTCCATGCGGAGGGTGGCGTACCACTCCTGGCCGGCGCCCGCGTCGGCCGCGTCGCGCAGGAGGTCCTCCAGGCGTTCGGCGTACGACAGCCACAACAGGGTGCGCTCGTGGCCGAGGGAGCCGTTGGCCACCCGCCAGCCCTCACCCACGTTCCCGATGAGGTTCCCGCGGGGCACCCGGACGTCGGTGAGGAACACCTCGTTGAAGTCGAGGTCGTCCTCGGCGGCGATCGACCCGAACGGGCGGCGTACGACGCCCTCGGCGCCGGTCGGGATCAGCAGGGCACTGATGCCCCTGTGCTTCGGCGCCTCCGGGTCGGTGCGGACGAAGGTGAGCAGGACGTCGGCGTCGTGGGCGCCGGAGGTCCAGATCTTCTGGCCGTTGACCACGAACCCGTCCCGGTCCGCCACGGCACGGGTGCGCAGGGAGGCGAGGTCCGAGCCGGCCTCGGGTTCGCTCATGCCGAGCGCGGCGGTGATCTCGGCGCGCAGGATCGGCACGGCCCAGCGGCGCTTCTGCTCCTCGGTGCCGAAGGTGAGCAGAGAGGCGGCGATGATGCCCAGGCCCTGGGGGTTGAAGCTGTGGTAGATCCGGCGGCGGGCCAGCTCCTCCAGGTGGGCGAGTTGCTGGGGCAGGCCTGCGTTGCGGCCGCCGTACTCGGGCGGCTGGCCCGGGAGCAGCCAGCACGCGTCGAACAGGGTGCGCTGCCAGCGGCGGGCCCATGCGGGGACGTGGGCGCTGGAGCCGGCACGTTCGCGGGCCTCGGCCTCTTCGGGCAGGTGGGCGTCGAGGAAGGCGGCGAACTGTGCGCGGAACTCCTCCACCTCGGGGTCGTCGGCCAGCTTCATCACGCGAGCAGCGCCTTCCTGTGAACGGACGCGGTGCCGAGGAGCAAGTCGCAGGCCTGGGCACGTTTGAGGTGGTACTGCAGTTCGTTCTCCCAGGTGAAGCCCATGGCGCCGGACAATTGCAGCCCGTGCCGGAATACCAGGCGCTGGCACTCGCCGGCCGCGGCCTTGGCCATGTGCGCGGCGTCGGCGCGGCGCGGGTCGTCCTCGGCGATGGTCAGGGCGCTGAAGTGGGTGAGGGCGCGGGCGCGTTCGATCGCCACGTGCATGTCGGCCGCCTTGTGCTTGACGGCCTGGAAGGAGCCGAGCGGCCGGCCGAACTGCACCCGCTGCTTCACATGGTCCAGGACGAGATCGAGGACGCGCCGACAGGCACCCACGCAGGTGGCGGCGAGTCCCACCAGGGCGAGATCGGGCACTTTGGCTGCGAGGTCCTCGGCGCCGACGTGTGCGGCGTGCAGGTGCGGATCGAGCACGGGGACCCGTTCGGCGGCCAGCTCCGTTCCCCGGACGACGATGACGCCCCGGTGTGTGAGAAGCGCGACCTCATCGGCCCGGTCGGCGTCCAGGACGTAGCGCCCGACGCCGTCGAACACGGCGGTGCCGCTGCCCTCGGGGAGCCGGCCGGTGAGCGGTGCGAACCAGGTGGCGGTGGCCAGAAACGGAGTGGGGTCGGCGGCGTATCCCAGTTCTTCGAGGATCAGGGCGAGCTCGAGCGGGGGCGCCTCCAGCCAGCCCAGTCGTAGGTACGTGTCCCACTGCTGGCCGGCGGGCCTGCTCCGCACCTTGGCGACCGTCTCACGCACCGTGCGCCGCAGCAGCTGCTGCTCCTCGTCGAGTTCGAACTCCACGCCCGGCCCCCTCCGCCGTACCGGTGGCTGCACACCGGGCGCGGGCCCGGATCAGAAGCGAGAATAGCATTCTCACTAAGAGGGAGTAAGGCTCTCGCTTTTGGCAGAGCGCGATTCGGTAGGGCGTAGGGCTCATCTTTCCGCCTGCGTGGAGTACCGTTCTTCCATGAGTGCCGTCCCCGCAGAATCCGTCAAGACCCCCGAGCCCGCGTGGCGGCAGCGCGCCGTCGAGCGCTCCACCCGGGCGGCGAAGCTGCGCGCCGAGCAACGCGTCCAGCGCTTTTTGGACGCCGCCCAGGAGCTCATCGCCGACAAGGGCACCACCGACTTCACCGTGCAGGAGATCGTCGAGCGTTCCCGCCAGTCACTGCGCAGCTTCTACCAGCACTTCGACGGCAAGCACGAACTCCTGCTCGCCCTGTTCGAGGACGCGCTGTCGAAGTCCGCCGCCACCCTACGGGAGCAGGTCACCGCGGGGCAGGATCCGCTGGAGCGTCTGAAGATCGCGGTCGAGTGGCTCTACGACGCCTCCAAGCCGCGCGAGGGCCGGCAGTCCCCGCTCTTCACCGACTTCGCCGTCCAGCTGCTGGTCAGCCACCCTGAACAGGTGGCCAGCGCCCACCTGCCGCTGCTCGACTTCTTCACCGAGATGGTGGAAGAAGCCGTCGAGACCGGCCAGGCCGTGGCCCCGAAGCCGCGGCGCACCGCCTCCCTGATCATGCAGACGGCGATGTTCACGGCCCAGGCCCCCTCGGCCCGGGTCGGCGCCCATCCCTCGCCGATCACGGTGGAGGAGGTGTGGGCCTTCTGTCTGGGCGGCATCAGTGGCGGCCCGGTGCCCGACGGCACTCCGGCGACTGCACCGCCGGTGAAGAAGACCGCGGCGAAGACCGGCACGAGGAAGAAGGCGTCCGCCAAGAAGTCCGCCTCGGCCACGACCGCGGCCAGGAAGACGGGCGCGGCAGCCAGTCCGCCCAGGCACGGCTGACGATCCGCCGCTCAGGGTGACGACCGAGGGCGGGAGTCACCCGGCCCTCGGCCCCTCCTCTCAGGCAGCTCCCGTGTCGCAGGGCCGCCCGGCAGTCAGGCCGTGCCCGAGGTTCAGGCGCCCGGGGACTCGACCGGCACGACCTGCATCCCACCCGTGGCCCGCCCCGGCAGCGCCGGCGTCACTTCGCCCGGCCCCGCCGGTGTCGCCCGGCAGACAGCACCGCCAGAGCCGGCGTGACATCGAGCGGTAGACCTTCGGCCAGGCCACCTCGACGTCCGCCGCGCGGTCCAGCTTCGCCAGGCCGGGCACGCCGACGGCGAGCATGCGCCCACTGCGTCGGCCGCCGCGGCGGCGGGCACGAAGGTCGCCGGCAGGGTCGGGCCGAAGCCGGCTGCGAGGGTGGCGAACGTGAGCCCGGTCGGCCCCGGCTGGACCCCCGTGGCGGCTCCTTGAAGCAGCCATCGGACATTCCGAACGACGTCCGCACGTGTGGACCAGAACCTGACCCCGGGGGCGGTCAGTACGGTCACAAATGGGCGAAGGACCGCAGATCCTTGACATATTATCGGTCTGACCTTTGAAATGGTTCGCAACTCTCACCAGCCTCCCGACAGAGAGGTCCCCCGCTGTGGACTTCGAGCTGACCGAGGACCAGGAGACGATCCGCAAGGCCGTGGCCGGTCTCCTGCGTGACTTCGACGACCGGTACTGGATGGAGAAGGACCGGGACCACGCGTTCCCCGAGGAGTTCTACGCCGCCGTCGCCGATGGCGGCTGGCTCGGCATCACGATCCCGGAGGAGTACGGCGGCCACGGACTCGGCATCACCGAGGCGACACTGCTGCTGGAGGAGGTCGCGCGCTCCGGCGGGGGCATGAACGCCGCCAGCGCGATCCACATGTCGATCTTCGGCATGCATCCGGTGGTCGTGCACGGCTCCGACGAGCTGAAGCGCCGCACCCTGCCGCGCATCGCACGCGGCGACCTGCACGTGTGCTTCGGGGTGACGGAACCGGGCGCCGGGCTCGACACGACGAGCATCACCACGTTCGCCCGCCGGGTCGGCGACCACTACGTCGTCAGCGGACGCAAGGTGTGGATCTCCAAGGCCCTGGAGTCTGAGAAGATCCTTCTGCTGACGCGTACGGCCAGGCGTGACGAGGTCGAGAAGCCGACCGACGGCATGACGCTGTTCCTCACCGATCTGAACCGCGACCGGGTGGACATCCGCCCGATCCCGAAGATGGGCCGCAACGCCGTCTCCTCGAACGAGGTGTTCATCGACGACCTGCGGGTGCCGGTCGAGGACCGGGTCGGCGAGGAGGGCCAGGGGTTCCGCTACCTCCTCGACGGCCTCAACCCGGAGCGGATGCTGATCGCCGCCGAGGCCCTCGGCATCGGCCGGGTGGCCCTGGACCGGGCCGTGCGCTACGGACGCGAGCGGGAGGTGTTCGGGCGGCCCATCGGCATGAACCAGGGCATCCAGTTCCCGCTGGCCGACGCCCTCGCCCACCTCGACGCGGCGGAACTCGTGCTGCGCAAGGCGACCTGGCTGTACGACCAGGGCCGGCCGTGCGGGCGGGAGGCCAACACCGC
This sequence comes from Streptomyces achromogenes, assembly GCF_030816715.1. Taxonomy (NCBI): domain Bacteria; kingdom Bacillati; phylum Actinomycetota; class Actinomycetes; order Kitasatosporales; family Streptomycetaceae; genus Streptomyces; species Streptomyces achromogenes. The sequence goes on from NZ_JAUSYH010000001.1 coordinate 1,109,639, forward strand.
CAAGTACCTGTGCGCGGACGCCGGGTTCACGGCCGCCGACCGGGCCCTGCAGACACACGGCGGCATGGGCTACTCCGAGGAGTATCCCGTGGCCCGCTTCTTCCGTGAGGCACGACTGATGCGGATCGCGCCGGTCAGCCAGGAGATGGTCCTGAACTACCTGGGGTCCCACACCCTGGGCCTGCCGAGAAGCTACTGAGGAGCCGGTCATGACCGAGGGAACGGGACTGTTCGATCTCACCGGGCGTTCGGCGCTGGTGACCGGGGCGGCCGGCGGCATCGGCTCGGCGGTGGCCGGGGCGCTCGCCCGGGCCGGTGCCGCGGTGCTCGTCACCGACGTCGACGAGGCGGCGGCAACGGCCGTGGCCGGGAAGCTGACCGCCGCAGGACTGCACGCCGAGGGCGCCGCCCTGGATGTGGGGGACCGGGCGGCAGCCGATGCCGCGGCATCCCGGGCCGCCTGCCTCACCGGCGGGACACTGCACATCCTCGTCAACAATGCGGGCGTCACCGCGCCCGCGATGTTCGAGAAGCTCGACGAGGAGTCGTTCCGGCGGCTCCTCGACATCCATGTGCTGGGAGCGTTCCACTGCGCCCAGGCCGCGCTGCCGTTCCTGCCGACGAACGGGACCGGCCGGATCATCAACGTCACGTCGTCGGCCGGCCTGACCGGCACCCTGGGCCAGGTGAACTACTCGGCGGCCAAGGCGGGCATCATCGGACTCACCAAATCGCTGGCTCGTGAGCTGGCCCGGAAGAACATCTTGGTCAACGCGCTCGCACCACTGGCGGCGACGCCGATGACCGAGACCATCCGCACCGACCCGAAGTTCGCGGAGCGGATGCTCGCCCGGATCCCGCTGGGCCGCTGGGCGGAGCCGGAGGAGGTCGCGGGCGCGTTCGTCTTCCTCGCCTCCGACGCGGCCTCCTTCATCACCGGGCAGGTGCTGCCGGTGGACGGCGGACTGGTCATCTGACGGACCGCCGGGTGCGGTGTTGAATGGTCGGGCCGAAACGGATGCACGACGAGAGGCCTGAACCGTGCCCAGCGCTCACTCCACTCCCCCCGCCCCGCGCTTCGACACGCTCACCGTCCCCAAGGCCTCGGACGTGCTGGCGTCCGAGGTGCGTGAGCGCATCCTGTCCGGGGAGTTCGCGGAGGGCACACCCCTGCCGCCGGAACGACAACTGGTGGAGCAGACGGGACTGAGCCGGGCGACCGTGCGGGAGGCGTTGCGCATCCTGGAGGTCGAGCGGCTGGTGGAGATCCGGCCGGGACGCGGAGGCGGGGCCTTCGTGCACCGGCCGGGCCGCGAATCCCTGGCGAACACCGTGCAGTTGGTCATCCGCGGCCAGCAGATCCGGCTGGAGGCGCTGCACGAGACCCGTGAGGCCATCGAGCCCGCGTGCGCCGCGCTCGCGGCCGGCCGGCGCACCCAGCAGGATCTGGCCGACCTGGACGCCGCCCATGCCGAGCTGGTCGACGCCGGTGACGACATCCGCCGTTTCCTGCGGGCCAACGTCCGCTGGCACAACGCGGTGGCGAGGGCGGGCGGCAACGAACTGCTCATCGGGTTCCTCAGCGCGCTCTCGGAGTCGATCTACGCCGCCACGAACCTGGAACGGTTCATGGACACCCGTATCCGCGAGGTCACCGCCCAGGCACACGCGAAGATCACCGAGGCCATCCGGTCGGGTGACGCGGCGGCGGCCCGGAGGCGGATGAGCCGCCATGTGTGCGGGTTCGCACGGGCCGCCGCCGAGGTGGACGGCCGGGAACGCGTCGAACTGACCGAGCCCGAAGACTGATCCGCCACATCGCAGGGCGAGAATGATATTCTCTATTTAGCGCAACACCATTGACACCTTCGGCCTGACCTTTAATAGCATCAGCGGTATGACCGACGTGAGCCCCGTTCTGACCGTGGCCGCCGACGGAGATGTCCGCATCGTCACGCTGAACCGCCCCGACCGCCTCAACGGCGTCTCGGCGGAGCTCCACCTCCGGCTGTCCCAGGTCTGGCGCGAGCTCGCGGAGGACGCCGGAGCGCGGGCGGTCGTCCTCACCGGGGCGGGCCGGGCGTTCAGCGCGGGCGGCGACTTCGACCATCTGCTGCGCCATCACGACGACCCGGAGCTGCGCGAGCGGTCCATCCGGCTCGACCGGACCATCCAGACGGACATGATCCGCTTCCCGCTGCCCGTCGTCGCGGCCGTCAACGGCCCCGCGGTGGGTCTGGGCTGCTCTCTCGCGCTGGGGTGCGACCTCGTGCTCATGGCCGAGGACGCCTACCTCGCGGACCCGCACATCTCGGTGGGCCTGGTGGCGGGCGACGGCGGAGTGACCCTCTGGCCGCTGCTGACGAGCCTGCTGCGCGTGAAGGAGTACCTGTTCACGGGGGACCGCATCCCGGCCGCCACCGCCGTCGAACTCGGCCTGGCCAACCGGACCGTCCCGGGCCCCGACCTCATGGGCGAGGCCCTCACACTGGCCCACCGGCTCGCCGCGCAGCCCCCGGAGGCGCTGCGCGCCACGAAGGCGGCGCTCGCGGCGGTGGTCGAGCAGGTCTCGCGGGGCGGCATGGAGGCGGCGCTGCTGGCCGAGCGCTCCACCATGACCAGCCCCGACCACATCCGCATCGTGAGCGACCTCGCCGCCCGGGCGAGCCGCCGTCCCAGCGCCGCCGAGGAGGGCTGAGCGTGGAACGCGACGAGTTCACGCTGGTTCGCGACATGCTGCGGGCATTCGCGACCCGCTTCCGCAGCGGCTCAGCCGACGACGTCAAGGCCCAGACTCGCACGGACGCACAGCGGGCCTTGGACGAGCTCGGCCTGACCGGCCTCCGCCGCACCTCCCCGCCGGCCGCCACCGCGCAGGAGTGCGCCCTTCTCGCCGAGGAGCACGGCCGGCAGCCCCTGACCACGTCCCTGCTCGGCACGGCGCTGCTCGCCCCCGAGCTGCTGCGTCTCCTCGACGAGGGCGAGCGGGCCGAGCCCGTCCACGGCGCCCGCCCCACCGTCGCCCTCGCCGGCGACCTGCGCTTCCCGGACCGCGATGCGGTCGGCCTCGTCGCCTGGGACTGCGACGGCGCGGACACGGCGCTCCTCGTACATGCCGAAGGCCGCGTGACCGAGCACGAACTGGGAAGCCCGGCACCGACCGCGGACCTGCTGCGCGGTGTGCGGCGGGCCTCGGCCGAGGGCCGGCCCGTCGGCCGGATCACCCCGGGCGCACACCGGAGCTGGCAGGCATACGCCCTGGTCGTGGTCGCGAGCGAACTCGTGGGGGCAGCCCGTGCGTTCGTCGAGCAGAGCGTGGACTACGCCCGCGAACGCCACCAGTACGGACAGCCGATCGGCTCCTTCCAGGCCGTGCAGCACCAGATCGCCGACGCCACCGTCCTCGTGGAGGCCTGCACCAGCGCCACCCGCTACGCCGCGTGGTGCCTGGACAGCGAAACGCCGGGCCGTGCGCTGACCGCGGCCCGCGTGGCCAAGGCAGAGGTCAACTCCTCGGCCGTGGAAGCCGTGTACGCCGGGATGCAGGTGTTCGGCGGGATCGCCCAGACCTGGGAGCACGTAGCCCACCTGTACCTGCGCCGAGCCCTCGTCGGAGCGACCACGCTCGCGACCACGTCCGACCTGCTGACCGTCCTGGCCGCACCGGAGGGGACGCGATGACGGACACTCCCCTGAACTTCGGCGACCCCGAGGACCTGGAACGCCTGCGCCACGACTTCCGCGCCTGGCTGGCCGGCCACCCGCTGCCCGAACGGCCCGCCGACGAACCACTTCCCGTGTTCCTGCACCGCTGGCACCGCCAACTGCACTCCGGCGGCTGGGTCGGCCTCGACGTCCCGGAGCAGTACGGCGGCCGGGGTCTGACCGCGCTGCACCAGGTCACGGTCAGCGACGAACTGGGGGCGCGGGGCGCGCCCGGTGTCCCCCGCATCGGCTATCTCGCCCACGCCCTGCTGCGGTTCGGCTCCGAGGAGCAGCGCCGCCGGCTGCTGCCGCGCATGCTCTCCGGTGACGACGTGTGGTGCCAGGGCTTCAGCGAGCCCGGCGCCGGCTCGGACCTGGCCGGCATGAGCACCTACGCCGAGCGCCGCCCGGAGGGCCACTACATCGTCAACGGCCAGAAGCTCTGGACGAGTTACGCCCAGTACTCCGGCCTCTGCCTGCTCCTGGCCCGCACTGATCGCGCCGCTCCGGCCCACACCTCCATCTCGGCCTTCCTGCTGCCTCTGGACCGCCCCGGCGTGACCGTACGGCCGCTGCGTGCGGCGAACGGCGACGACGAGTTCTGCGAACTGTTCCTCGACGACGTGCGCCTGGAGGAGTTCGAACGGATCGGTGCCGAGGGCGACGGCTGGCCACTGGCGATGACCACGGTGGCGTACGAGCGCAACGCGCAGGACACCGGCCACCTGTCGAAGTACGGGCTGCTGATCGAACGGCTGCGCCGCGCCGCGCACGAGCGTCGCGGCACGCTCCCGGACGGACTGCTGTCGGACATCGGCCGCTGTGCCGTCGACTACCAGGTCCTTGTCGCCCACGCGCGGCGCCGCACCGCCGAGCGCCTCGCCGGGCAGAGCGCGGGACCGGAGTCCTCCGTGGACAAGCTGCTCATGACCCGCGCCGAACAGCGCCTGTACGAGACGGCGCTGAAGGTCTTCCCCGAGGAACTGTACGGGGAGGGCGGCGAGGTCCTGGGCGACTACTTCTACTCGCGGGCCGCGTCCGTGTACGGCGGCACGTCCCAGATCCAGCGGAACATCATCGCCAAGCGGCTGCTGGGCCTGCCCGTCGGCCCTCGTGCCTGATCGGAGCCCCGTCATGCGACACGACCTGGAATTTCTCTCCATTCCGAACGTGGTGAGAGTCGCCGCGCGGCGGTTCGGTGACGCCCCGGCCCTCATCGACGGCGAACTGCGCCTCACCTTCCGGGAACTGGAAGCCCGGATGGTCCAGGCGGTGCGTTCGGCGCTCGCGCTCGGCATCGGCCCGGGTGACCGGGTCGGCCTGTGCGCACCGAACTCGGTCGAGTGGATCGTGACAGCCCTCGGCATCCAGGGCGCGGGAGGTGTCGTCGTACCGCTCAACACCCGCTTCAAGGCGACCGAGATCTCCTACATCCTGCGGAAGTCCGGCGCGAAGGCGCTGTTCGCGGCCGCGTCGTTCCTCGGCACCGACTACATCGCGGACTTGAGGCGCGCCGACCCCGAACTGCCCGCGCTGCGGACCGCGGTGTCGATGCCGGGTGGCGCGGAGGGCCTGTACTGGAGTCAGTTCCTCGCGCATGGCGAGGAGTGCCCCGAGGCTGCCGCCCAGGAGTCCATCGACCGGCTCACCCCGGATCACGTCTCCGACGTGATGTTCACCTCCGGCACAACCGGCCACCCCAAGGGCGTGATCCTCACCCACGGGCAGACACTGCGAGCGTACGGCTGGATGTCCACCGAGTACACCTTCGACGCATCCGACAGCTTCCTGGTCATCCCGCCGTTCTTCCACTGCTTCGGCTACAAGGCGGGCTGGCTCGCCTCGCTGATGCACGGGGTGACCGTGATCCCCATGGCCGTCTTCGACGCGGGGCGCGCCCTCGAAATCGTTCAAGGAGAGCGGGTGAGCATCGTCCTCGGCCCGCCGACCATCTTCCACGACCTGCTGAACCATCCGCAGCGGTCCTTGTACGACCTGTCGTCCCTGCGGGTGTCCATGACGGGCGGCACGACCGTCCCACAGTCGCTGATCCGGGCGATGAAGAAGGATCTGTCCTTCGACATCGTGCTGAGCGCCTACGGGCTCACGGAGTCAACGGCGCTGGTCACCACGACCAGGGTCGGGGACAGCGAGGAGACGGTGGCCCGCACCACCGGGCGTCCGATCCCGGACGTCGAGGTCCGGATCGCCGACGAAACCGGGCAGGACGTGCCGGCGGGCGAGGAGGGGGAGGTCCTGGTTCGCGGCTACAACGTCACGCGCGGCTACTGGGACGACCCCGCGGCCACCGCCGAGACGATCGACCGCGACGGCTGGCTGCATACCGGCGACATCGGCCGCCTCGACCCGGACGGCAACCTGGCGATCGTCGACCGGAAGAAGGAGATGTTCATCGTGGGCGGCTTCAACGCCTACCCGGCCGAGATCGAGAAGCTGCTCCTCGACTACGAGCCGATAGCGCAGGCGGCGGTGATCGGGGTTCCGGACGAGCGGCTCGGCGAGGTCGGCTGCGCCTTCGTCGTGCCGAGGCCGGGCGCGGACGTCACGGCGGAGGACGTGATCTCCTGGGCCCGGGACCACATGGCCAACTTCAAGGTGCCCCGCCGGGTACGCTTCGTGGACCACCTGCCGCGCAACGCCAGCCAGAAGGTCCTCAAGCACGAGCTGCGCGCGCGGCTGGGGAGTTGACCCGGTGACGAACGGCGGCCCCCTCGCGGGGATCACGGTGGTGGCACTGGAGCAGGCCGTCTCGGCCCCGATGTGCACGCGCACGCTCGGCGACTTCGGTGCCCGGGTGATCAAGGTGGAGAACCCGAAGGGCGGTGACTTCGCACGGCACTACGACGACGTGGTCGGCGGCCTCGCGGCCCACTTCGTCTGGGCCAACCGGGGCAAGGAGTCGGTGGCCCTGGACCTGAAGTCGGACGGCGGGCAGGCGGTCCTGCACCGGCTGCTGGAGCGCACCGACGTCCTGGTCTCCAACCTCACCCCCGGCACGACGGCCAAGCTGGGCCTGGCCCCCGCCGACCTGGAGGTGCGCCACCCGGACCTGATCGCCGTGGAGATCGACGGATACGGCCCCGGCGGGCCCCTCTCCCACAAACGCGCCTACGACCTCCTGGTCCAGGCAGAGTCCGGAGCCTGCTCGGTGACCGGCCGGGAGGGTGCTCCCGCCAAGCCGGGCCCCCCGGTCGCGGACGTGTGCAGTGGGCTGTACGCGGCGCTGTCGGTGCTGGCGCTGCTGTACGCCCGGCGGCCGGGGCAGGTGGCGGTAAGCCTGTTCGACACCATGGCCGAACTGATGGGCTACCCGCTGACCTACACCCGCCACTCGGGGGTCGAGCAGCAGCCGCTCGGTATGAGTTCGCCCGCCGTGTCCCCCTACGGCGCCTACCGCACGGCCGACGGGCAGACGGTCGTGCTCGGCACCACGAACGACCGCGAATGGCAGCGGCTGGCGAAGGAGTTGCTGGGCCGGCCGGACCTGGCGGACGACGAGCGGTTCCGCACGAACGCCGGACGGGTGGAGCACCGCGAGGTTCTCGACGCCGCGATCGGCGACTGGTGTGCGCGGTACGACCTGGGTCACGTTCAGGAGCGGGCCGACGCGGCCGGGATCGGCAACTCCCGCTACAACACGGTCACCGATGTTCTCGACCATCCCCATCTGGCTGCCCGCGACCGCTGGCGGAAGGTCGGCACACCGTCGGGGCCGGTGCCCGCGCTGCTGCCGCCGCCCGTGATCGCCGGGTTCGACCCGCCGATGGGCGCGGTCCCCGGGCTCGGCGAACACACGGACGCCCTGCTGGCCGAACTCGGCTACACACAGCCGGAGATCGCCGCCCTGCGGGCGCGGGGGGCGGTCAGGTGAGCGTGCTGCTGACGAGCGACGCCGGCGGCGTGCGGACACTGACCCTGAACCGGCCGCACCGCAGGAACGCCATCGACGCCGAGCTGTGGGAGGCCCTGCGTGAAGCCCTCGCGGCGGCGGGCGGCGACCGGTCCGTCCGGGCGCTGGTCCTGACCGGGGCGGGCGGCGCGTTCTGCTCCGGTGCGGACATTCCCGAGCGGGTCAGCAGCGCCCACCCGCTGTACCGGATGCGGCCCCTGACCGAGGTGACGCTGCTGCTGCACGAAACTGCCCGTGCCCACGGTCGCCAAGGTGACGGGGGCGGCGGTGGGAGCGGGCTGGAACCTGGCGCTCGGCTGCGATCTGGTGGTCGCCACGCCCCAGGCGCGCTTCTCGCAGATCTTCGCCCGACGCGGGCTGTCCCCGGACTGCGGCGGCTCCTGGCTGCTGCCGAGACTCGTCGGGTTGCAGCAGGCCAAGCGGCTCGCGCTGCTCGCGGAGACGATCGACGCCGAGGAGGCGAAGGCGCTGGGCCTGGTGACCTGGGTGACGGACACCGAGGAGGTGGACACCTTCGTCGACGACCTGACCGCCCGGCTGGTGGCCGGTCCCCCGGTGGCCCACGCCCAGACCAAGGCCCTGCTGAACGAGGGCATCGACCGCACCTTGCGGGACGCCCTGGCGAACGAGGCGAAGGCACAGGCGGTGAACTTCGCGGGCGCGGACGTCCGCGAGGCGTACGCCGCGTTCGCCGCGCGACGCGAACCACTCTTCACGGGCCGCTGGGCCGTGCCGAGCCGACCGGAGGACGACACGTGACACGAGAAGCGGTGATCGCGGCAGCGGTCCGCACCGCGGTGGGAAAGCGCAACGGCGGGCTGGCCGGCATACACCCGGCCGACCTGTCCGGTGCGGTGCTGAACGCGCTCGTCGAGCGGGCCGGGGTCGACCCGGAGACCGTCGACGACGTGATCTGGGGGTGCGTCTCCCAGATCGGCGACCAGTCGAGCAACATCGGCCGCTACGCGGTGCTGGCCGCGGGCTGGCCCGAGAGCATCCCCGGGACGACGGTCAACCGGGCCTGCGGATCGAGCCAGCAGGCGCTGGAGTTCGCCGTACAGGCGGTGCTGTCCGGGCAGCAGGACGTGGTCGTGGTGGGCGGGGTGGAGGTCATGAGCCGGGTCCCGCTGGGCTCGGCCAGGGCTAGCGGAATGCCGTACGGCCCTCAAGTCCTCGGCCGGTACCAGGACTTCTCCTTCAACCAGGGCATCTCGGCGGAGAAGATCGCACAGAAGTGGGGCTTCACCCGGGCCCGGCTCGACGCGTACGCGGCTCTGTCGCACGAGCGGGCCGCCGCCGCGCAGGACAGCGGGGTCTTCGAGGAGCAGATCGTGCCGGTGGTGGGGGTGACCGCCGACGAGGGCGTTCGCCGGGGCACCAGTGTGGAGACGCTCGCGAAGCTCAGGCCGTCCTTCCTGGAGGACGACGGCGTGATCCACGCCGGCAACTCCTCCCAGATCTCCGACGGCGCGGCGGCGCTGTTGGTCACCACCCCGGACAGAGCACGGGAGTTGGGACTGACGCCGCTCGTGCGCCACCGGGCGGCCGCGGTGGTCGGCTCGGACCCGGTGCTGATGCTGACCGGGCCGATCCCGGCCACCGAGAAGGTGCTGGGGAAGGCCGGGGTGGCGCTGTCGGAGGTCGGCGTCTTCGAGGTGAACGAGGCCTTCGCGCCCGTCCCGCTCGCCTGGCTGGCCGAGACGGGTGCCGACCCGGAGCTGGTCAACCCGCTCGGCGGCGCCATCGCGCTCGGCCATCCGCTCGGTGCCTCGGGAGCCGTCCTGATGACCCGCATGGTCCACCACATGCGTGAACGCGGCATCCGCTACGGCCTCCAGACCATGTGCGAGGGCGGCGGGACCGCGAACGCCACACTCGTCGAACTCGTCGGCTGACGGGGGGCGTTGACGTGCGCCGCGATGTCTTCACCGCCGACCACGAGTCGTTCCGGGAGCTGGTCCGGGACGTCGTGGCCAAGGAGGTGGTTCCGCACTACGCCGAGTGGGAGAAGGCCGGGTGGCTGCCCCGGTCGTTCTTCGAGCGGCTCGGCTCGCTCGGGCTGCTGGGGGTGGCCGTTCCGGAGGAGTACGGCGGAGGCGGGCAGCCCGACTACCGCTACAACGTCGTCCTCCAGGAGGAGGCCGCCCGCGCACTGGTCACGCTGGGTACGGTCCGCACCCAACTCGACGTCGTCCTGCCGTACTTCCTCGCCTATGCGAACGAGGAGCAGCGCCGGCGCTGGTTCCCCGGGCTGGCCTCCGGCCGGCTGCTGACCGCGATCGCGATGACCGAGCCCGGCACCGGCTCCGACCTCGCGGGAATCCGTACGACCGCCGTGCGCGACGGCGACCACTACGTGGTGAGCGGCGCCAAGACCTTCATCACCGGCGGACTTCTCGCCGACCTGGTGATCGTGGTGGCGCGCACGTCGACCGACCCGGACGACCGCCGGGCGGGGCTCACGCTGCTGGTCGTGGAGGACGGCATGCCCGGCTTCACGCGCGGCAGGGTGCTGGACAAGATGGGCATCAAGGTCCAGGACACCGTGGAGCTCGCCTTCGACGAGGTCCGGGTGCCCGTCGCCAACCGGCTCGGCGAGGAGGGCAGGGCCTTCGCCTACCTCGGGCACAACCTCCCCCAGGAGCGGATGACCGTCGCCGTCGGTTCGGTCGCGCAGGCGCGGGCCGCGCTCGACACGACGATCGCGTACGTCAGGGAACGCAACGTGTTCGGGACGCCGGTCGCGTCGTTCCAGAACACCAAGTTCGAACTCGCCGCCGTCGACGCGGAGATCGAGGCCGCGCAGGCCGTGCTCGACCGGGCCGTGCTGGAGCTGGTCGACGGGCGGCTGTCCGGCGCGGACGCCGCGAGGGTCAAGCTGTTCTGCACCGAGATGCAGGCTCGCGCAGTCGACCGGTGTCTTCAACTCTTCGGCGGTTACGGCTACATGCTGGAGTACCCGATAGCCCGGCTGTACGCGGACGCCCGCATCACCCGTATCTACGCCGGGACGAGCGAGGTCATGAAGGTCATCATCGCCAAGTCCCTGGGGTTGTGACACATGTCCATGGAGGACTTCTCCGCCAGGCCGGGCACGGCCTTCGTGGCCGGTGGTACCGGTGGCATCGGCGCCGCGATCGTGAGGACGCTGGCCGAACGCGGCAGCGACGTCGTGTTCACCTACCGCTCCTCCCAGGGAGCCGCGGAGAATCTTGTCCGGCAGATGAAGAGCCACGGCCGCCAGGTCACCGCCGTCCGGTTGGACCTGACCGACGAGGCGGAGACGGCCCGGGGGGTGCGCGGATGCGGCGGTGTGCACACGCTGGTGTACGCGGCCGGGCCGCACGTGCCCATGACCCACCTGAGCAAGGTCACGCCCAGCCGGTACCGCGCCCAGCTGGAGGCCGACGCGGTGGCGTTCTTCAACCTCGTCCATCCCGCGCTGCCGCTGCTGCGGGAGAGCAGCGGCAGCATCGTCGCCGTCACCACCGTCGCCACGCGCCGCTACCCCGTCCGCGACGGGCTCTCCTCGGGCGCCAAAGGGGCGGTCGAGGCCGTCGCCCGTGCCCTGGCCGCCGAGGAGGGCCGCTACGGCGTCCGCGTCAACTGCGTCGCCCCGGGCATGCTCACGGACGGCATCGCGGGCCGGCTGATCGACACGGGCGAACTCGACGAGGAGACCCTCGCCGTCACCCGCCGCAACATCCCCCTGGGCCGGTTCGGGCAGGCCCAGGACATCGCGGAGGCGGTCGCGTTCCTCGCCTCGGACCGGGCCCGGTTCGTCACGGGGCAGGCGCTGGGGGTCGACGGCGGGTACAGCGTCTGAAGCGGCGGGGCGAGGGTGCCGCCCCGCGGGCACTGCTGTGGAGGCCCTCCGCAGCAGTGCCGTCAGCGGTTGCGGCCAGGGGTGGGGCCGTCCGTGCCGACGACGACCACACGGACCCGGGCTACGGCTTGCGGAAGTCCTCGTCGGGCGTCTCGTTCACTGCGCTCCTCCGTTGTCCGGCGCGGGCTCGGTGATCGGCCGGCCCTGTACGTAGGCGGCCCGTACCGTGTCGGCGGTCAGCGCGTCGAGCGCCTCCCGCAGGGGTACGTGGAGCAGGCACAGGTCGGCCGGCGAGCCGACCGTCACCCGTCGGGGGCGTTCCGGCCGGTGCGGGCTGCCCAGGAACAGTCCCAGTGCCGTGCGCGGGGTGAGGCGCTCTGCCGCGTCGCGTGCGACGGCGGCCCGCATGACGGCCCAGGGGTCGTGGGTGCCGTACGGCGCGTCGGTGCCGGCGGCGACCGGGACGCTCGCTTCGGCGAGGCTCCGGCAGCGGTAGAGGTGCGGCCGGTCGTCGGGATGTACCTCGGTGGCGTAGGCCCGAGCCCGCTCGACCGGGAAGTGGGGCTGCGTCACCACGGTCACGCCGAGCCGGCGAAGGCGTGGGAGAGCCTCGGCCGGGATCACGGACCCGTGCTCGATCCGGTCTCCCTCGACCGCGCCCGCCTCCTCCAGTGCGAGGAGTGTGACGAGCAACTGCACGCGGGTGACGCAGTGCACGGCGACTGGCCGGGGCCGTATCGCGGCCACCGTGGCGGCCAGATCTGCGGGGATGGGCAGGGTCGGGTCGTCGAGCATCAGCTTCACCGGCGGGTCGACGCCCATGACGACGAGCCGCTGGGGCAGGACGGACAGCGTCTGCGTGAGACCGTCGGCGGGGTGCGGGTCGGCGTTGGTGAACCCGGTGACGCCGAGGGCCGCGGCGCGGCGCCCGACGCCGGCCAGGTCGAGCGGCACAGGCCGGAGGAGGGCGCGCAGGCGGCCGTCCTCACGCCACAGGCGCCCGTCGGCGCTCTCCAGCCCGGCCGCCCGCAGCGCGGCGCTGTTCAGGACCCACATGGCGCCGCTGCGGTGCTGCACCCGGACCGGCCGGTCGGGGACGAGGGCGTCCAGCGTCCACCGGTCCAGCTCACCCGCGACGCTCTCGTGGTAGCCGACGGCGCGGACCCACTCCCCCGGCGCCCCGGCCCGCAAGGACTTGGTGAGTTCGTCGCGTCCGTGCACCTCGGCAGGCCCCACCCGCACCGAGGCCGCCTCGGCCGCCAGCGCCGTGAGGTGGACGTGGTGGTCGTGGAGTCCGGGCAGCAGCGCCGCGCCACGCCCTTCGACCTGGGCGTCCCCGGACAGTCGGCGTCCGATCCCGGCGACCCGGCCGCTCTCGACACGGACGTCCACCCGTCCCCGCCCCTCGACCTCCACGTCCCTGATCAGCATGTCGCCGCCGGTGTCCCGGCCTGTGCCGCGGTGCAGGCCGCCATGGACACGCACAGCAGTTCTCCGCCGCCCCGGGCCAGTGAGCGGGCGACGGCGTGGGCGGCGTACAGGCCGGTGACGGGATCGGCGAGCGCGTCGCCGAGGAACACCGGGTCGCCGTGCCGGTCGCGGCCCGCCAGGCCGCCGGCGATGGCCGCGTCGTCGCCGAAGGCGATCCGGTCGTCGTCGCGGCCGTACCCGGTGATGCTCACCCACACTCGGCCGGGGCGGGCGGCGAGGAGCTCCTCCGCATGCGCGCCGAGCCGCCGCAGTGCCCGCGGCCGGGACGCCTCCACGACCACGTCGGCGTCCGCGAGCGCCCCGGCGAGTGCGCCGGAGGCGAAGTCAAGGACCAGGCTCTCGTGCCCGTCGTGCAGGCGGCGGTAGAAGTCCGGGTGGCCGTAGCGGGCCCCGTCCGGCCGGGTGGTGCTCTCCACCTTCACGACCCGGGCACCGGCCAGCCCCAGCAGACGTGCGCACAGGGGGCCCGCCCAGAGCGCGGACAGGTCGACGACCTTCAGACCGTTGAGGTCGCGCGGGCGGGGCTGCCCGTGCCGTTCGGCGCGCACCGGCACGCGGTCGCCGCGCTCGGATCCGAGTGCCGCGGCGGCCATGCCCAGCATCTGGGCGGATCGCACCAGTTCGGTCGCGCCGGTCCGGCGCGCGGCGGTCCGCAGCCCGGCGCGGGGTGCGCCGAGGAGCGCGAGGAGGGCCGGGAGGGCGACATGGTCGTCGGGGCGGGCCAGATTGACCGCGGCCCAACCGTCGGCGGTGGCGAGGAGCTGGCAGGAGCCACCTGCCGAAACTCTGGCCGGGAGGCGGAATCCGGCGAGCTCGGCCCGCTCGAAGAGCGCACCGGCGAGGTCGACGGGTACGCCGGTCAGGGTGGCGAAGTCGTCAGCGACGGCGGTCAGGGGCCCGAGTCTGCCCTCCACGGTTGCCATCCAGCGGGCGAGAGCGGCATTCTTCATCACGCAAACACCCTTCTTCTCAAAGGTGAAGCAAGGTTACACTGCGAGCGTCATGGAGCCACCCTTCCTCCTGGTCGACCTCGACGGCCCGGCCTCCCACCCCTCACGGGAAACCTCCTGTGTGCGCGTCGCCGTGGCGGCAGAACCCGCGGAAACGACCGGGGAGTTCGACCTGCTGCTCACCGTGTCGCCCGACCCGCCCCGGCCCTGGGTCGGGTGCGCCGATCCGTACGTAACCGCGCAGCGACTCAGGGACATCGTCACCACCCGCCCCGACGCCTGCCTGGCCCTCGTGCAGGTGCTCCGCATGGGCCCCAGCCTGCCGCCGCCCGACCGGCTGATCATGGAGTCCCTCGCCTACTCCACCCTCCAGGCCGGGGCCGCCTTCCGGTCCTGGCTCGCCGGGAAGCGCCCGCGTGCCGCCCGCCCGTCCACCGAGCCGGTCCTGCTCGACCGGGACGGCGACCGGCTGACCATCACACTGAACCGCCCCCGGGTGCACAACGCCTTCGACGCCGCCACGCGGGACGCCCTGTGCGAGGCGCTGGAAGTCGCCGTGTCCGACCCGACGGTCACCCGCGTCGACCTGCGCGGCAACGGCCCCTCCTTCTGCAGCGGCGGCGACCTCGCCGAGTTCGGCTCCTCGACCGACCCGGCGCGGGCCCACCATGTGCGCGTGCACCGCAGCCCCGCCGCCCTGCTCCAGCGGTGCACTGCCGAGGTGACAGCGCATCTGCACGGCGCCTGTGTCGGCGCGGGCATCGAACTGGCCGCCTTCGCCGGCCGGGTGACGGTTGCGCCGGACACGGTGATCCGGCTGCCCGAGATCGACATGGGGCTGATCCCGGGGGCGGGCGGCACAGCGAGCCTGCCGACGCGCATCGGCCGCGAACGGACCGCCTACCTGGCCTTGACCGGTGCCGCGCTCAGCGCGACGGAGGCCCGGCGCTGGGGTCTGGCCGACGAGACAGCGAGCGGTCACGCCGACGCGGGTGGGGCACTAGCCATACACAGTAGTGAGAACTAAATTCTCGCACACGAGAAGAATACTCGCATTCCTCGCTAACGAAGGAGACCGGCCAGTGGCCCACGACGAGCCGCCCGAGGACATCGACGCGATCGACTTCTTTCGGGACGACAGCACCGTGGCGGACCCGTACCCCTACTTCGACGCCCTGCGCGCACGCTGCCCGGTCACCCGGGAACCCCACCACGGCGTGATGATGGTGACCGGGTACGACGAGGCGGTCCAGATCGCGCAGGACCCGCGGACCTTCTCGTCCTGCCTGTCGGTGACCGGCCCCTTCCCGGGTTTTCCGGTTCCGCTGGAGGGTGACGACGTCAGCGAGCTCATCGAGCGGCACCGCGACGAGCTGCCGATGAGCGATCAGCTGCCGACCCTCGATCCGCCCGTGCACACCGCGCACCGCGGGCTGCTGATGCGGCTGATCACCCCGAAGCGGCTCAAGGAGAACGAAGCGGCCGTCCGGGAGATCGCCGACCGCATGCTCGACACCTTCCTGACCCGGGCGGAGGGCGAGTTCATCAGCGAGTTCGCCGGTCCGTTCACGCTGCTCGTCATCGCGGACCTGCTCGGCGTGCCCGAGGAGGACCGGGAGGAGTTCCTCGACAAGCTCCAACGCCGGCCGCGGGCCGGGGGCGGCATCGGCAGCACCGGCGAGGACTCCCTCGCCCACTCGCCACTGGAGTTCCTGTACGGTCGGTTCTCGGACTACATCGAGGACCGGCGCCGGGAGCCGCGCGAGGACGTTCTGACCGGCCTGGCCACCGCCACGTTCCCCGACGGCTCCCTGCCGGAGGTCGCCGACGCCGTCCGGGTGGCTGCCAACCTGTTCTCGGCAGGGCAGGAGACCACGGTCCGCCTGCTCAGCTCCGCGTTCAAGGTGATCGCCGAACGCCCCGACATTCAGACGCTGTTGCGCACGGAGCCGGACCGCATCCCCAACTTCGTCGAGGAGACGCTCCGGATGGAGAGCCCGGTCAAGGGCGACTTCCGGCTCTCCCGCGTCCCGGCCGCGGTAGGCGGGGTGGAGATCCCGGCGGGCACCACGCTGATGGTGGTCAACGGCGCGGCCAATCGCGACCCGCGCCGCTTCCAGGACCCGGCGACCTTCGACCCCGCCCGCCCGAACGCCCGCCACCACATCGCCTTCGGCCGCGGCATCCACACCTGCCCCGGCGCACCGCTCGCCCGGGCCGAGGCACGGATCGGCATCGAGCGTCTCCTGGCCCGCACCGGCGACATCCGGATCTCCGAGCGCGTGCACGGACCGGCCCACGCGCGCCGCTACCAATACCTCCCGACCTACATCCTGCGGGGCCTGACACACCTCAACCTGGAGTTCACACCCGCCGAGGGGAGCACCCGATGAAGATCACCATCGACGAGGACCGCTGCCGCGGTCACGGCGTCTGCTGCACCGTCAGTCCCGAGGTGTTCGACCTGAGCGACGACGGCTACGCCGTGACCGAACAGCCCGACGTACCGCAGGAGTTCGAGCAGGCGGCGCGCTCGGCGGCGAAGAGCTGCCCCGAGCGCGCCATCACCTGCCACTGACGCGGTTCAGGCCGGCCGTGGTGGCATCTCGAACCCGGCGACCAGTACGGCGTTGGTCTCCGCCGCCGCGTGCCGCAGCGGCTTGGCCTTCGCGTACTCGGCCGACTCATACCACTCCCGTGCCGCCTCGACCGACCCGAATTCGAGGACGACCGTCCGGTCGCCGTGCCACTGACCCTCCAGCACCTCGGGCTCTCCTTCGACGGCGAGCACGCGGGCGCCTGCCTCAGCCATCGACCGGGCGGCCGCCCGACTGTAGGCGTTCATCCCGGCCTGGTCGCGGATGGCCTCGGTCAGGATCACGTACCCCTTGGGCATGGGCATCTCCTATGCGCTACATATGACAATGATTGGGTGGTGTACGTTTTATGAGCGTCATTCGCCTTATGCGGTATACGCGTTATAACACAACCCCGTTCAACTCGGATGCCGCGCACACGAGTTGGGCCCCTGCGGCCCTCGCTCCGGGCTCTGCGGGCGCCCGGTGAGTGTCCCCGAGTTGTCGTGCGGTTTCCCTCCCGGCCCCGACTTCGCCGATCTGGCCGTTCTCGCCGAGGAACTCGGCTACGCCCGGGTGTGGATCTACGACTCCGCGCCCTTGTGGGAGGACCCCTTCGTCCACCTGGCCCTGGCGGCCCGCCGGACGACCCGCATCGGCCTGGCCACCTCGGTGCTCGTGCCGGACGAGCGCTCAGTGATGTCCATGGCGTCCGGGATCGCCACCCTCGCCCGGCTGGCGCCCGGCCGCTTCCGGGCCTGTTTCGGCACCGGCTTCACGGCCCGACTGGCCCTGGGGCAGCCGCCGATGCGGCTCGACGCCTTCGCCGAGTACGTCCGCGCCGTGCGCGGGCTCCTGGCGGGTGACACCGTTTTGCTGGACGGCGAGCCGGCACGCATGCTGCACGCCCCCGGGTTGACGGCGGCCCGCCCGTTGGACGTGCCGGTGTGGCTCAGCGTCTTCGGCCCCCGGGGCAGCGCCCTGGCCACAGGACTGGCCGACGGGATCATCGGAAGGCCACATCCCGGCCTCCCCACGGCGACCATCGTGTCCGGCACGGTCCTCGACGACGGCGAGGACGCCGGCAGCGCACGCGTGCGGGAGGCCATCGGGCCCTGGCGGGTCGTCGACTGGCACGACGCCTACGCGCGCGGCGGTGCCGAGGCGGTCGACGCCAAGCCGGGAGGGCGCGCCTGGCGGGAGGCGCTGGAGGAGGTCGCCGAGGCCGGGGAACACCGCCTGCTCGCCTTCGAGGGGCACGTAACCGACCTGACGGACCGTGACCGGCTGCTGCTGGAACACATCGACACCGCGACCATGGTCGGCGATGCCGCCCGCATCGGCCGCAAGCTGACGCGGCTTGGTGAGCTCGGCTTCCAGGAGGTCGTCTACACACCGACGGGACCCGACGTCCGGCGGGAACTGCGGGCCTTCGCCGCGACCCTGTGACGCCGCGCCGCAGCCGACCGGGTAGCCGCTCCCCCGGCATGCTCGGTAGCTCATGCGCACGTTTGGTCCAGCCGCGTGCCCCGTGCCGGGACCGGCTGCCGAGCCCCGAGGACCGGAGGCCGACGCTCGGGTTCGACCAGGCGGGGCGTTCCAGGCCGTCGGACCGCCCATGCTGTACGCCTCGGCCGTGGCGCAGATCCTTGGCCGGCATCCGGTCCGCGCTCTTCCACGGGGCAGCGCGCTGCCGGCGGAACGGACGCCGGCGAGCCGGTTGCGGGTCAGCCGCGGCTCCCTCCGGGAAGCGCTGGGCGCATGCCGGAGGACGCCGGGCCCTGGACATCCGGACCGGCAGTGGCTCTTGATCCGCGAGAGCTGCGGATGCGGTGCCGTCCCGTGACCGTCGGCAACGGGGCGGCACGCTCCGGTGGTGGCACAGGGCGCCACCCTCGGGCTCAGGCCCGTTCCAGCACGATCAGGTAGATGGCGTTCGGCGCGAGATCGACGGTCGCGGTGTGGGTCCTGCCGGGCCTGACGATCTTCTTGTCGACCAGTTGGAGGCCGGCCTTGGCCGGGTCGGAGAAGTAGTTGCTGGTGTTCTGGTCGATCCGGTACATGAGCTGGCGGACGGGACGGTTCCTGAGCTCGGACGGCATCCGGGACATGTCGATGGTGGCCCGGTAGCTGCGGTCGCCCACGTGCTGCCAGTTCCAGACCATCAAAGACGCGCCGGTCCGGTCCTTCGACGCCATCGCGTAGACGCCGTTGTCCCCTTCGAGCGCGCCCGACACGCCGGCGGACACCCTGGTGTCCTTCATCCGGGACTGCATCAGCATGGTGTTGCCGTAGGGAGTGAAGGTGTCGTTGATCGGACCGTTCGGGGTGCGGGTCACGAGCTGGTCCTTGCGCTCCTCGACCCGGTGCCGGACGCACCAGTTGAACATGTAGGTGTCCGGCTGGTTCGCGAAGTAGTAGGCGTAGGTGGCCATGCCGGCGGCCTGCCGGACGTAGTCCTTCCTGGGGTCGGTGTCGTCGTAGGCCGGACCGGGGTAGATGCCCGTCTCGGTGACGTAACTCGGGATGCGCTGGTGGATGCGACGCTCCTTCAGCCAGCCCAGCAGGGTCTCCCGCTGTGACGCCACCACCCTCAGGTCGCCCTTGTACATCGTCGGTGACTTGTACGTGTCGTCACCCCAGGTGAGGTACGCGTGGTAGGCGAGGAAGTCCAGACGCTTGTGCGGGTTCTCGTCGGCGGCGTAGTCGTCGAGGAAGGGCTTCATCCACTTCGGGTCCAGCCACGACAGCGCCGGTCCGCCGAGCTCGATACGGTCCGCGCGCCTGAGGCCCTTGTTGACCTTGTTGATCGCGTCGTAGTACGGCTCGTAGAAGCGGTACAGGTCACCCGGCTGCAGTGTCGTCCTGTCCGGCGGGATTCCCTGCCTGCGCTGGTTGCCGTAGAACTGCCAGTCCGGCTCGTTGAAGGCTTCCACGTACTTGACGCGCGGGTACTTCGCCTTGACGCTCCGCACGATCAGTTCGAGCATCGGCTCGAGGTCTTTCAGAGGCCGCTTGCCCTCGACGAAGTCCGTCGGATTGAGGTTGATCAGCACCGAGTCGGACACCGTGCTCGCGTCGGTGAGGTAGGCGTCCAGTGTGGACAGGTCGCACCGCCGGGTCTTCAGGTCGCACAGGTTGAACACGTCCAGGCCGTCCGCCGCGTTCGGGCTGCTGAGCCAGATGCGGTAGACGTCGCCGTGCAGGCCCTGCCTGTTCAGGAACTTCGCGTCGCCGGCGCGCTGGTCGGGCCACGCCGTCACGTTGCCGAAGTTGTTCAGCCGTTCCGGGCGCGGCAGTTGGCCCTCGCGCGAGCCGAAGTCGACCGAAACCGCAGCCGGGGAGAGCGAGGCGGGGGGTTCGGCCGCCTGAGCCGCGACGGACTGGACAGACGTCACGGCCAGCAGCGAAGCGGCCGCTCCGGCCAGCAATCCTCGCCGGGTGGGAAGTCTCGTACTCGGGTGCATAAGGGAGAACCTCGCTTCCATGAAGCAATGGCGGCCGCTTGCCGCGGGTGTGTGAGACCGCCGACGGCGGGGTTCAGCATAGGGGCGCTCTCTCCAAATGAGAACCTACGTCGCAACGATGGAGAACACGATTCTGACCACCGGAGAAGTGGCAGGCGCTCAGGTGCGTGCTGGTTCCATCTCGGGTCTCTCGGTGGCGAAGATGTCACGCGCTTGGGGCAGCGGGTGCGGTAGGAGCAGCCAACCGTCCGGAGGGGCGGGGGGTCTCGCCCGCGACGGCTTCGGGGAGAGCGTCGTCGTCGAGGTCCACGGCCGTGGAGCGACCGGGCGAGGCACTCAGCAACGCTCTGGATGGACACGCCGAGGGCCGACACCGGCTCGTCCAGCAGCAGCTCCGGCCGCAGCGGGAGCGCCCGCGCGATGGCGACCCGCTGCCGATCGGCCGTCGCGGCCGTGGCGAGGTCCCGTCGCCCGACGGTGATGCCGGGATGACGTGAACCAAGACGCCGAAGGGTCGTCGATGTCAAGCGAGGTGAGGGCCCGCCCCCACGGCGTCTACTCGTCGCGCGCTCCTGCCTGCCGGGTGACCGAGCGCAGCAGGGGACGGCTCAGGCCGCCGGCCGCGAGAATCCCGCCGATCCCTGCGACGCAGCACACCGCGAGAACGGTCAGGCCGTGTGCGTCGAACGACGAGTCGGCGCCGGCCAGCATCATCGAGCCCCCGCACAGCAGCCCTGCCGCGACGGCCCCGCCGGCCAGCACCGTGACCGGGATGAGCGTCTCCCGGTTCCGGGCGCGGTCCAGGACCTGTAGCGGGGTTCCTGCCAAATGCAGCAGGGCGTAGGTGCGGCGGCGGTCCAGGACGGAGGCGGCCGCGGTGATCCCGGCCGAGGTGATGGCGATCGTGAAGGTCACCACGAGGACCACTCGGGTGAGGGTGGTGAAGTCCTGGGTGAACTGTGTCTCGGACCAGTTCACGTCGGTGGTGGTGAGCGGGTACTGGTCCGGCGTCAGGCCGGAGAGCGCGGTGCGGGCGCGGTCCAGTTCGGCCGGGCCGCCGGAGACGGTGACGGTGACCTGACGGCTGTCGTAGGGAGCCGTGGCCACGAAGCCGTCGTCCACGCCGACCACGGCGCTCACGTCAGCGGCCCGCAGACGCTGTTCGGCCTGTTTCCGCACCTGCGTCACCGTGTGGACCGGTGCGGCGATGGCGAGTTGGTCGGGGCGTCCCCCCCACGGGGGAGCGCTGTTCAGGGTGAGCAGGGCGAAGAAGCCGGCGACGAAACCGGCCAGGGTGAGCCCGGAGACGATCCGCCACGCTGCCTTGGGATCGTCCAGGAGCCGACGCCCGGCCAGGAGCGTCGCGGGCCGCTTGGCCAGGGCGGTGACGATCCTGCCCAGGATTCGCACCACCCAGGGCCCCATCACGGCCAGCGCCAGGAAAACCGCGGCGAACGCGTACAGCGCCATCGAGTCGTCGCTGCCGTACTGCTTGCTGATCCAGCCGTATCCGGCGACGACGGCCACGAAGACCACCGCCCGCACGGCGCTCGCGCCACGGCCGAGGGAGCGGCGGGTCACACCCAGCGGACCGACGACCACCTGCCTGAGCCCGGCGAGCGCGCTGACGACGACCAGCGCGATCACCCCGGCCGTCACGACGAGCAACGGTCGTGCGCCGATCCACAGGTCGGCCGGGTACCAGGAGCCGCCCGCGAGCGGCAGGCTCGCCTCGGCCGGCAGCAGCACGGCGTACCCCAGGGCGCCGAGCAGCACCCCGGCCGTTCCGGTCAGCAACGCTTCGGCGGCGGTCAGCCCGGCGACACGGCCCGGGGTGGCGCCGATCAGGCGTAGCGCGGCGAGCCGCTGGTCGCGGCGGGAGACCGACAGCCGCGCGGCGGAGGCCGCCAGCACCAGCAGCGGAACGATGACAAGGACGGTGGCGACCCGGGCCACGGACTCGTACGCCTTGCCCGTGCCGTCCGTCAGCGGCGCACCGGTGAAGGACGCGATGCGGGTGGGCGAGACGATGTCCCCCACCCGGCGCGGGTCCGGCGCTCGCTCGGCGGTGACCGCCGGGTCGCCGGGGCGGTGTCCGATCACCGCGACGAGTTCACCGGGGTGGGCCAGTGCCGCGCGGCCCAGGGTTCCGGTGGGTGTGCCGGACACCGGGTGCCGGTCGGCGGGCAGCCGGTCGAGCAGGGCGCCGAACGCCGGGGAGACCCACAGTTCGCCGGGCGCGGGGAAGCGGTCCAGACCGGGTGGAGCGGGAACGGCACGTCCGGGCAGTCGGGCGACGTCCACGACGGTGACGGCTACTCCCCGGGTGAACGTGGTCCCGACCGCCTCGACCGCCACCGGGCGCGAGGACTCCACAGGGTTGCGCCAGTCGGTGCGGTCCGCGCGGTGCTGGAAGCCGAGGTTCAGCGCGACGCACAGCAGCAGCAGTGTGGTGGACACGGCCGCCGCCGCGACCGCGAGCCCAGTGGCGAGCAGGCCGGTGCGGCCGCCGGCCCGCGTGAGCCCCCAGGTCAGTGCCCAGGTGGTGCGGTCCAGTGCCCTCATCACCGGATCCCCGCCTCCGCGTCGGTCCCGGTTGCCGTCCGGGCCCCGGACTCTGTCTCTGTCTCTGTGTGAGACTCGGCCAGCCTGCCGTCACGGACCTGCACCGTGCGGTCGCACCAGCGGGCCACGTTCGCGTCGTGGGTGACCAGGACGAGGGCGGCGCCCTGGCGGCGGCTGACGTCCGTCAGCAGGTGGATCACCTCCATGCCGGTGGCCTGGTCCAGTGCGCCGGTCGGTTCGTCCGCGAAGATCACTTTCGGGCGGCCGACCAGGGCCCGGGCGATGGCCACCCGCTGCGCCTGGCCGCCGGAGAGCTGCCCCGGACGCCGGCCCTCCAGACCTTGCAGGCCCAGCGGCCCGAACCACTGCCGGGCTTCCTCGACGGCCGTCCGGCGTGCCGTGCCGCCGAGCATCAGCGGCAGGGCGACGTTCTCGTCGGCGGGCAGTTCCGGCAGGAGTTGGCCGGACTGGAAGACGAAGCCGAACGCGGTGCGGCGCAGCTCGCTGCGGGCCGGCTCGCCGAGCCGGTCGATGCGCTTGCCGTCCAGCAGCACCTCGCCGGAGTCGGGTCGTTCGATGCCGGCCAGGCAGTGCAGCAGGGTGGATTTGCCGGAGCCGGACGGGCCCATGACGGCCAGTGACTGGCCGGCCATCACGTCGAGGTCGACCCCGGCCAGGGCGCGGGCCGTGCCGTAGGACTTGAACAGGCCGGTGCCGGCCAGGACTGCGGAGGAGGTGTTCATCGGTTGCTCTCCCCGGGGGAGGCGGTGTTCAGCCGTTGCATGCCTTCACTTTCGGCGCGCGCGGCGACCGGCCGGCTCGGCCGGACGGCCGGTTGTGGGGGCCGGACATCGGCCATTCGGCCGAGGCACCTGGGAAGCGCCCATTCCGTATCCTGCGAGGCGTGAACTCCGAAAGTCCGCTGCCCGGCAGGGCGCTGATCGCCGTCGGCTGGATCGTCCTAGGCCTGCTGGGGCTGCTCGACGTGTTCGCCAACGGGGTGCCCGACTACCACGGGACGAGCTTGCTGCCGATGATGTCAGGGCCGCTCATCTGCGTGGCGCTGCTGTGGCCCGCTCGCCGAGCGACCGTGCGGGTACGCGCCGCGGTCGTCGCCGGCGGCTCGCTCGTCCTCACGACCGTGATCGCCACCTTGGCAAGCCCGGACAGCAACGGTACGTTCGGGCTGCTGGAGAGTGCCGCTCTGCTGGTGCTGCTCTCCCGCACGGTGGCGGCCGTGCCGCGCACGAAGACCGCGGCGGTCGCGGCGGCAGCCCTGGCTGTGGCGGTCATGGCGATGCCGCTGCGCTCTCTGCCGACGGACATCCACTACGGCAGCGACAACTCCGTCACCGGGTCCCTGCTGATGACGCTCGCCGTCGGCCTGGCTCTCGCCTGGGGCCTGCGGGCAGGGCTGCTGGAGGAGCAGCGGGCTCGCGACATCGCCGCCGTACGCCAGCGTCAGCGCCTGGAACTCGCCCACGACCTGCACGACTTCGTCGCCCACCACGTCACCGGCATCGTCGTCCAGGCCAATGCCGCGCTGCTCCTTCAGCACACCGCGCCGGAGCAGGTCGGGCCGCTGCTGGAGAACATCAGCCGGTCCGGATCGGAGACGCTGGACTCGATGCGCCGCCTGGTGCGGGTCCTGCGCGAGGACGACCACCAGGGCATCCGGCCCGGTGAGGTGTGGGCGGAGATCGCCCGCCTGGTCTCCGCGTTCGCCGAGGACGAGGCGGGCGTCCATTTCCACGTCGGCGCGGCGGCCCGCGAGGTACGGCTCGCCCCCGAGGTTGAGACCTCCGTGCACCGCGTCGTGCAGGAGGCCCTGACCAACGTGCGCCGCCACGCGTACGGTGCCGCGGTGGCCGTACGGGTCGACCTGGCCGGGTCCCGGCTGCGGGTCGAGGTGCACAACACCGCGCCAGGTGGTCGCCATTCGGGCCCGGTGGGCGGGCGCGGCGGCTTCGGGCTGGTCGGTTTGCGCGAACGCGTCGAAGCGGTGGAGGGCACGCTGACCGCCGTCCCCACCGACGACGGCGGCTGGCGCGTGACCGCCGACTTCCCCGTGCTGGCCGCTGTGGCAGGATCACCGGCGTGAACGACACGGCGATCCGGGTACTGATCGCGGACGACCAGGAACTGGTCCGCATGGGCTTCCGGCTGATCCTCGACGCACAGCCCGGCATCGAGGTGGTCGCCGAGGTCGCCGACGGCGCCGCCTGCGTGGAGCTGGCCCGCCGGTTGAGCCCGGACGTGTGCCTGGTCGACATCCGGATGCCGAAACTGGACGGCCTGGACGTCACCCGTGCCCTGGCGGGACCCGGAGTCCACCACCCGACGCGGGTCGTGGTGATCACCACGTTCGACCAGGACGACTACGTGCACACCGCGCTGCGCAACGGGGCCTGCGGCTTCCTGCTCAAGGACGCTCCGCCCAGCCTGCTGATCGAGGCGGTGCGTGCCGCCGCCCGCGGCGACGCGCTGGTCTCCCCCGCCGTCACCGTCCGGCTGCTGAAGCAACTGTCCGCCACGCGACCCGCCCCGGACGCCGACAGTCCCCTCACCGACCGCGAGCTGGACGTGGCCCGGCTCGTCGCGGTGGGCCGCACCAACCAGGAGATCTGCGAGCAACTGGTGGTGTCACTGTCCACCGTCAAGACCCACCTGGCCAACATCCAGCAGAAGATCCACGCCCGCAACCGCGTCGAGATCGCCGCCTGGGCCTGGGAGTCCGGCACGGTGCGGGCACGGTAGGACCGGCTGCGCAGCCGCTGCGAACCGGTAGTTCGGACGGCGTGTATCGATGTGTCCCTACGATCGGAACCAGACGGCGCAGGCCCGGCCGGCCGGCATCGCCAACTCCTTGCTGCCGGATTCTCAGTAGCGCTGGGCCCGTGGTCCCGGTCCATGTCCGAGAGTGTCGTGTATGCCGGAGGGGCGTGGCAGGCCCTGCCGACGCGCCCACAAGTGGCGACGGTCAAGAGGGAACCGGACGGTGAGTCCCTCGCGCAGGTGCTGCCGTGCCAACTGGCCAGTGCCCGCACGGTGGAGTCCGTTGTCGTGGTGAACCGGGTGTGCCGGCACGTGACCGCCCGCACCAGAGCCCCTGTGGGGATTCAGACCGAGCTGAACGACATCGCCGACGGCGCCGGTCGGCGACCCCACCAGCGCCCCCGCCGTCTCGTCCATCTCGACTCCGACGAGACTGCGTGGTATTCGCCCTTCTTCGACCGCTGCTTCTTCGACCGCTGGTTCTTCGACCGCTTCTCGCCGCCGGGCTCAGGGTCTTCGTGGTTGCGGCCCTGACCGGCTCCGTGCTGTTCGGCTCCGTGCCGTTCTGCCCCGCAATGACGCCCTGTGCGCCGCAGGGGAGAACGTTCCATCCCATGGCACACGCCTGCGCTGAGTCCCCGAGTGGCCGCGGACACGCAGAAACTGGGACGGCGGAGCCGACCCGGCGATGGGATGCTCCCCCGCCGCCCCTGACCTCTACGTTCGCGACCGGAGCGGAAGCGGCGTAGTGCCCGAGCCCAATCAGAACGCTTGGGCTTCGTGCTGCCGCCCATATGCCCCACCACGTACGCGGGGCGAACCTCGTGTGGCACACGAGGAGGCAGTGCAGTGATTCCTGAGACGACGATTCCTGAGACGACGCGCATCCGGGCCACAAGGCCCCGGGTGGCCACGCTGAGCGAGTACGCCATCGACGCCGAGCGCGGGTTCGTGCCCGGCGAGGACCCGGTGGACGCGTTGCCCGTGTACTACGAGCCCTGGGAACGGCTCGGCCGGAACATCGCGGCCCTGATCATGACCGGACGTCTGCGCCCGGCGGTGGAGTCGCTGCCCGTCCTGATTCCGGACCGGCTCCGGTCGGCGGGGGAGCAGGAGCGGGCCATGCTGCTGCTGTGCTGTCTGGCGAACGCGTACGTCTGGGGCGCCGAGAGCCCCGTGGACACGCTTCCGGCACCGGTGGCGCGGCCCCTGCACGCACTCGCCCGGGAACTGGACCGGGCACCGATCGCCGCCCACGCCTCCATCGTCCTGAACAACTGGCGGCGCATCGACGCCGGTGAACCGCTGAGCATGTCCAACATCGACACCCAGGTGACGTTCCTCGGCGGTGTCGACGAGAAGTGGTTCTACCTGGCGACGGTGGGTGTCGAGCTTGCCGGCGCCCCAGGGCTGTCCCTGCTGGTCCAGGCGCAGCATGCCGTAGCGGCCGAGGACCATGCCCGCCTCACCGAGGCGCTGTTCGGCATCCGCAGTGTCGTCGACCAGGTGACGGACGCGTTCCTCGACGTGGAGAGCTGGTGCGACCACTACGTCTTCTACCACCGGATCAGGCCGTTCCTCACAGGTTGGTCCGCGCCGGGACTGCGGTTCGAGGGCGTGGACCGGGAACCGCTGGTGCTGGCCGGCGGAAGCGCCGCGCAGAGCTCCCTCATCCAGGCCTTCGACGCCGGACTCGACATCCCGCACGAGCACGAGTCGACGGCGGGTTTCCTGACCGGCATGCGCGCGTACATGCCCGCGCCGCACCGACGTTTCCTCGAGGACCTGGAGGCCGGTCCGTCGGTACGCGGCTATGTAGCACGGCACCGCAGCATCTCTCCGCGCCTGTGCGTCGCCTACAACGGGGCGGTGGAGTCCCTCGTCCGGCTCAGGGCCCAGCACATCGGCATCACCGGGCGCTACATCAAGCGGTTCCAGCGCGACGAGGAGACCGCCAAGGGCACCGGCGGCAGTGATTTCGTCAGCTTCCTGAGGAAGTCGCGCGAGGAGACCACCGAACGGCTGCTGCCATGACGGCGCGGGTGTACGGGGACTTCGACCAGGCGCAGTTGGACGCCCAGTACTCCCCCAGCAGCCTGGTGGGCGACATCCAGCCGTTCCTGGACGACTACGCCCAGAGCAGTCGTCTGGCTCGGCACGAGCTGGCCCCCGTGGCCCGTCGAGACCTTCGTTTCGGGCCGAGCCCCGACGACCTGCTGGATGTCTACGGTCCCTCGGGACCGGGCAAGGACAGCCGGCCCGCCCTGTTCTTCGTGCACGGCGGGTACTGGCAGCAGTTGTCGAAGGAGGACTCCGCGTTCCCGGCTCCCGCCCTGGTGGAGGCGGGCGCGGTCTACGCGACCCCGGACTACACGCTGGCCCCGCGGGCCAGGCTCTCGGACATCGTCGACCAGGTACGCAGGGCCTTCGCCTGGTTGTGGCACCGCGCGGCTGACCACCGTATCGACCCCGGGCGGATCGTGGTCGCCGGGTCGTCGGCCGGGGCCCATCTGGCCGCCATGCTGCTCGCCACGCGCTGGCGGCAGTGGGGTCTGCCCGCCGCCCCCATCGCGGGCGCCTTGCTGTTCGGCGGCATCTACGACCTGGCCCCGGTGCGACAGACCTACGTCAACGACGTCGTCCGCATCGACGCCGGCGAAGTCCGGGACTGCAGCCCCCTGTTCCTGACCGGGGTGCGCTGCCCCGTGGTGATCGCCTGGGGAGAGCGTGAGACGGACGAGTTCAAGCGGCAGTCCTCTGTGTACGCGGCGCATCTGCGCCGGCAGGGGTGCCACGTCACCGCGTTCGAGCAGCCCGGACGCAACCACTTCGACTCACCCATGGACCTCGGCACGCCCTCCACCCGGGCGCACGCCGAGACGCGCCGGCTGCTGGGCCTGCCGTCCGCGTAAGGCCTGCCGCCCACCTGGCTCAGCCGTCCATCCAGATCCGCCGTTCGCGTCGGCCCGCAGTCCACGCGAACGGCCACACCGCCCGGTCCGGCCGCGCCGGTCCACCGGCTAGACATCTGAGGAAGTGCACACCTTGCTCACTCACCTGACCGCCTCGGAAGGCGAGGCCCACCAACTCGACGAAGCCCTGCCGGGCCACCGGGAGTTGTTCCACCTACCGCCCGCCGACGGCGGCGGATACCCCGAGGCGGCGTACTTCGCGGGCAACTCCCTCGGCCTGCAGCCGAAGGCCGTCCGGACCGAACTGATCGAAGACCTGGCGGACTGGAGCCGCTTCGGCGTCGAGGGCCACCACGACGCCGTCCGCCCGTGGTTCGGCTACCACCGGCTGCTGACCGAACCGGCCGCACGTCTGGTCGGGGCGCTGCCCGAAGAGACCGTCGTCATGAACTCCCTGACGGTGAACCTGCATCTGCTGATGGTCTCCTTCTACCGCCCCCGGGGCGAGCGCACCCACATCGTGATCGAGGACAGCGCCTTCCCCTCCGACAGCTACGCCGTGCGCAGCCACGTACGGTTTCACGGGCTCGACCCGGACGAGGCGGTCATCAGGCTGCGTCCGCGCCCGGGAGAGGACTGCCTGCGCACGGAGGACGTCGTCGACTTCCTCGACCGCCAAGGACACACCGTGGCGCTGGTGCTGCTGGGCGGCGTCAACTACCTCACGGGCGAGCTGATGGACATCCCCGCCATCACCGCCGCCGGGCACGCCGCGGGTGCGACGGTCGGCTGGGACCTGGCCCATGCGGCCGGCAACGTCCCGCTCCATCTGCACGACTGGAACGTCGACTTCGCCGCCTGGTGCTCCTACAAGTACCTCAACTCCGGCCCGGGGGCCCTGTCCGGGGTGTTCATCCACCAACGGCATGTCACCGACCGCACCCTGCACCGCTTCGAGGGGTGGTGGAGCACCGACGCCACCACCCGGTTCCTGATGGAACCGGTCTCCAGCCCGCCCGCCACGGCCGACGCGTGGGCCATCTCCAACCCGCCGGTCCTCGCCATGGGACCCGTGCGCACCTCCCTGGACATCTTCGACACCGTCGGCATGGTGGCGCTGCGCAAGCGCAGCGAGAAGCTGACCGGATACCTGGAGGGGCTGCTCGACGAGGTCACCGCGACCCGTCCGCTGACGGTGATCACCCCCAGGGACCCGCGGCGCCGGGGCTCCCAGCTGTCGCTGCGCGTCGGCGGTACGACGGCGGGCGCTCTCGCCCGGACGCTGCGCCACGAGCGCGGAGTCATCGCCGACGCCCGCGAGCCGGACATCATCCGGCTGGCTCCGGTGCCGCTGTACTCCACCTTCCACGACTGCTGGCGGGTCGCCGACGCGCTGGCCCACTCCGTATCGGAGGAGAGATGACCCAGACCGGCAACGTGACGCCCGTCCCGCAGGGACCGCCCCCCACCACACGCGGTGACCGGCAGCCCACGGGCGAGCTCACCCGTTCACTCACCCACCGCCAGACCACCATGATCGGCCTGGGCTGTGCCCTGGGCACCGGCCTCTTCCTGGGATCCGGCTCGGCCATCGGCACAGCCGGTCCCGCCGTGATCCTGTCCTACATCGCCGGGGCGGTACTCGTCGCCATCATCGCCCGGGTGCTGGGCGCGATGACCATCGTCCATCCCGTGCGCGGCACCTTCGGGACCATCGCCCACCTCTACCTCGGCCCGTGGGCGGGCTTCCTCGTCCGGTGGCTGTTCTGGGCCGGGACGACGGTGGCCATCGGCGGTGAGGTGGTGGCGGCGGCGATCTACATCCGCTACTGGTGGCCGCAGGCCCCGATGCTCCTGCTCATCGCGGCCGTGGCCGCCTTGGTGCTGGGGGTCAACATCGTCAGCGTCAGGTCCTTCGGCCTCGCGGAGTTCTGGCTCTCGAGCGTGAAGGTGACCGCGGTGGTGGTGTTCATCGCCGCGGGTCTGCTGCTGGTGTTCGTCGGGCTGCCGCACACACCGGCCGCCGGCCTGGGCAACCTCACCTCCGATGGCGGCTTCTTCCCCCACGGACCGCAGGCCGTCTGGGCGGCCCTGTCCGTCGTGATGTTCGCCTTCGTGGGCTTCGAGACCACCTCCATCTCGGCGGCGGAGACGACCGACCCCACGCGGTCCATCCGCACCGCGATGCGCGCACTCGTCTGGCGCCTCGGACTGTTCTACATCCTGTCCATCGGCATCATCGTCACCCTGGTGCCGTGGCGGGACACCGCAGGCGGCGACGGGAGCATCACCGGCAGCCCGTTCGTCCGCGTCTTCAGCCAGATCGGCATTCCTGCCGCCGCCTCACTGACCAACGCCATCGTGCTGATCGCGGCGATCTCCTCGGCCAACGCCCAGCTCTACGCGGCCAGCCGCTTCCTGCACTCGCTCGGCCACGACAGATGCGCCCCCGCTGTGCTGGCCCGTGTGGACACTCGCGGGGTCCCGGTGCGGGCCCTGGTGGTCTCCGCCGCCGGCATCGTCGCGGCAGCCCTGCTCGCCGCATTCGGGGTCGACAGCGTCTTCAACGTGCTGGTCTCCGTCGCCATCTTCTCCGTCCTCCTGGTGTGGCTGCTGATCCTCGCCTCCTATCTCGCCTTCCGTCGCTCCGACGCCCCGGCGACGGGGCAGGGCCTGCGGGTGTGGGGCGGGGCGTGGACGGCCTGGGCCGGTATCGCGGGTGTGCTGGCGGTGGCCGCGACCGCCGCGGTGGTGCCCGTGATGGCGCAGGCCGCCTGGGTCGGCACCGGCTTCACCCTCGCCCTGCTGCTGGTGTACGCCCTCAGGGTGCGCCACGTGGTGAACCGCCACACGAGGGCCGCGCCTAGCGAGGAGGCCGTCGATGCGTGATCAGCCGTTCCTCCCACCGGAGCCCCGGACAGACGCGACAGCCGCCGGAGGCAGCACCCCGCACTCACCACCGACGATCGGCCGCCGCAGGCCGATGCGGCTCGATCACGCATCCGGCTCCCTCCGGACCACCGCGGCGCCCGCCCCGCTGGAGGCACCCCATGCCCACTGAAACCGTGCCCGTCATCCGCAACTTCGTCGGCGGCGCCTTCGCGGAACCCGACCCCGAACGCTGCTTCACCAAGACCAACCCGGCCACCGGCACGCCGTTGGCCACCGTGCACGAGGCGGACCGGGCCCTGGTGGACCGCTCGGTCCGTTCGGCCCGTGGCGCACTGGAGGACGGCTGGGCCGATACTCCCGTCCGGGAGCGCACGGCGCTGTTGCGCCGGGTCGCCGACCTGATCGAGGAGCGCTTCGAGGACTTCGTGGCCGCGGAGGTCGGCGACACGGGCAAGCCCGTGACGCAGGCCCGTGAACTCGACGTCGCCCGCGCTGTCGCCAACTTCCGCGCGTTCGCCGACATCGTGGCCGCCGCCGGCCAGGACTCGTTCCTCACCGACCTGCCGGGCGGGCGCCGCGCCCTGAACTACGCGGTGCGCAAGCCACTGGGCGTGGTGGCCGTGATCGTGCCGTGGAATCTGCCTCTGCTGCTGCTCACCTGGAAGGTCGCCCCCGCGCTCGCCTGCGGCAACGCGGTGGTCGTCAAGCCCAGTGAGGAAACCCCGTCCACCGCCACCCTGCTGGCCGAGGTGCTGGCCGACGCCGGTCTGCCCGCCGGGGCGTACAACGTCGTGCACGGCTTCGGCCCCGGCTCCGCGGGCGAGTTCCTGGTGACCCATCCGGGCGTGGACGGCATCACGTTCACCGGATCGTCCGCCACCGGATCCGAGGTGATGCGGGCGGCGGCGCCCGGGGTTCGCCCGGTGTCCTTCGAACTCGGCGGCAAGAACGCAGCGATCGTCTTCGACGACGTCGACGTCGAGGAGGCACTCGACGGCCTCTCCCGGTCGGTCTTCACCAACACAGGTCAGGTGTGCCTGTGCACCGAGCGGCTCTACGTCCACCGGGCCGTGTTCACGGACATCGTCGACGGCCTGGCCGAGCGAGCCGCCCGGCTGCGGCTCGGCGACCCGTTCAGCGCCCGCACCACCACCGGCCCGCTGATCTCCCACGAGCACCGGCGCAAGGTACTGCGCTACTTCGACCTGGCAGAAGCCGCCGGCGCCAAGGTGGTCGCCGGGGGCGGGACACCGGACCTCGGGCCGGACCTCGACGGCGGCGCGTGGATCGAACCCACCCTGTGGACCGGTTTGACCAACGCCGACCGCCCCGTACGCGAGGAGATCTTCGGACCCGTCGCCGCCCTCATCCCCTTCGACACCGAAGAGGAGGCCGTCGCCCTGGCCAACAACACCCCCTACGGTCTCGCCGCCGCGGTGTGGACCAACGACCTGCGCCGCGGCCACCGGGTCGCCCAGCGCATGGAGGTGGGCATGGCCTGGGTCAACACCTGGTTCCTGCGCGATCTGCGCTCGCCGTTCGGCGGTGCCGGGCTGTCCGGTATCGGCCGGGAGGGCGGCGCCTCCTCGCTCCACTTCTACACCGAACCGACGAATGTGTGCGTGCAGCTGTGAGGACCGACATCGACACCCACCCCGACGCCTCGGGCCCACGGGCCGGAGACGGCCCCGGCGACGCGGTCGAGGCCGCCGTGTCCCGCCTGACCGGCGCTGCGGCCACCCGAACGCCCTGCGCACCCGTACGCGACCTACTGAGCGATACCGGCATAGACGCCGCGTACGAGGTTCAGCGCCGCCTGGCCGCCGCGCGGACGGCCGCGGGAGCACGCCGTGTCGGCGCCAAGATCGGCCTGACCGCGCCCGCCGTGCAGGAGCAGTTCGGCGTCTTCGAACCCGACTTCGGGATGCTCTTCGACGACATGGTGTTCGCCCACGGTGAGCCTGTGGCGCTGGACCGGTT
Source organism: Streptomyces achromogenes (assembly GCF_030816715.1). NCBI lineage: Bacteria > Bacillati > Actinomycetota > Actinomycetes > Kitasatosporales > Streptomycetaceae > Streptomyces > Streptomyces achromogenes. The sequence goes on from NZ_JAUSYH010000001.1 coordinate 1,142,709, forward strand.
CGTGCAGCCGCGGGCCGAAGGAGAGATCGCCTTCGTCCTCGACAGCGACCTGGACCTGCCGGGTGCCACTGTCGCGGACGTCCTGCGGGCCACCGCCTTCGTCGTGCCGGCCATCGAGATCGTGGACTCCCGCATCAGCCGGTGGGACCTGACCATCGCCGACACCGTCGCCGACAACGCCTCCAGCGGCGCCGTCGTGCTGGGTACCGTCCCGCACACCCTGAACGGCCTCGACCTGGCCCAGGTCGGGATGACGCTGTACCGGGACGAGGAGCCCGTCTCCTTCGGCGCGGGCCACGCCTGCCTCGGTTCTCCGGTCGTCGCCGTCACCTGGCTGGCCCGCGAGCTGGCCCGACGGGGGCAGCCCCTGCGCGCCGGTGACGTGGTGATGTCCGGTGCCCTGGGCCCGATGGTGGAGATCACCGGCGGGGGCCGGTACCGCCTGGAACTGGATGGACTCGGCAGTGTCGAGTCGCGGATCGAGGAGAACGTATGAGCACCGAAGCCGCGACCGCGGCCGGCGGCGTCAAGGTCGCCATCCTGGGCTCGGGAAACATCGGCACCGACCTGATGATCAAGGTGCTCCGGCAGTCGGAGATCCTGCGGACGGCGGCCATGGCGGGTATCGACCCGGCCTCCGAGGGCCTGGCCCGCGCCCGGCGCCTGCAGGTGGCCACCACCCACGAGGGGATCGACGGTCTCGCCGCGATGGACGAGTTCGCCGAGGTCCGCATCGTGTTCGACGCGACCTCGGCCGGCGCCCACAGGCGCCATGCCGAAGTCTGCCGCGAACACGGCAAGCTGATCATCGACCTCACTCCGGCCGCGTCGGGGCCCCTCACGGTCCCCTCGGTGAACCTGGAGAAGCACCTCGCCGCCGACGACGTCAACATGGTCACCTGCGGCGGGCAGGCCACCGTACCCATCGCCGCGGCCGTCTCCCGGGTGGTCCCGGTGGCCTACGCCGAGATCGTGGCCTCCCTCTCCTCCCGTTCCGCCGGCCCCGGCACCCGTGCCAACATCGACGAGTTCACCGAGACCACCAGCCGGGCGCTGCGCGAGGTCGCGGGCGCCGACACGGCCAAGGCCGTCATCGTGCTCAACCCGGCCGACCCGCCGGTGGTGATGCGCAACACCGTCCTCTGCGTCGTCGAGGACGCCACGGCCGGCACGCTCGAGGCCATCGAGGACTCGGTGCGGCAGACCGTGCGGGACGTCCAGGAGTACGTGCCCGGCTACGAACTCGTGCAGGACGTGCAGTTCGACGCCCTGCACGAGGTGTGGATCCCGCACCTGGGCCGTCATGTGACGGGCACGCAGGTCACCTGCTTCCTGCAGGTCCGCGGCGCGGGCCACTACCTGCCGGAATACGCCGGCAATCTCGACATCATGACCTCCGCCGCCCTGCGGACGGCCGAGCGCATGGCCGAACTCCGAGGATGGGTGAGCTGATGCACATCTACGTACAGGACGTGACCCTGCGGGACGGCATGCACGCCGTCGGACACCGCTACACCACCGCCCAAGTCCGTGACATCGTGGCCGCCCTCGACCGCGCCGGGGTCGACGCCATCGAGGTCGCTCACGGCGACGGTCTCGGCGGCTCCAGCGCCACCTACGGGTTCGGGGCCCACACCGACGACGAATGGATCCGGGCCGCGGCCGAGGTGATCGAGAACGCCACCCTGACCACTCTGCTGCTGCCGGGCATCGGCACGATCGCCGACCTGCGCCGTGCCAGGGACCTCGGGGTGGGCAGCGTGCGCGTGGCCACCCACTGCACCGAGGCCGACATCAGCGCGCAGCACATCGCCTGGGCACGCGAGAACGGGATGGACGTCTGCGGCTTCCTGATGATGAGTCACATGGCCACTCCGGCCCGGCTCGCCGAGCAGGCACGGCTGATGGAGTCCTACGGCGCCCACTGCGTCTACGTCACCGACTCCGCCGGGCGGCTGACCATGACCGATGTCGCCGTACGCGTCGACGCCCTGCGCCAGGTCCTCGCCGAGGACACGCAGATCGGCATCCACGCCCACGAGAACCTGTCGCTGTCGGTCGCCAACAGCCTCACGGCCGTCGGGCACGGGGCGCTGCGCGTGGACGTCGCCCTCGCCGGACAGGGAGCCGGGGCCGGGAACTGCCCCGCGGAGCCGTTCGTCGCCGTGGCGGACCTGATGGGCTGGCACCACGGCTGCGATCTGCTCGCCCTCCAGGACGCCGCCGAGGAGCTCGTCCGGCCCCTGCGGGAACGGCCCGTCCAGGTCGACCGCGACACCCTGACGCTCGGCCGGGGCGGGCGTGTACTCCAGCTTCCTGCTGCACGCGGCCCGGGTCGCGGCGCGACACGGGATCGACTCCCGTCATCTGCTGCAGGAGGCCGGCCGCCGTGGCCTGGTCGGCGGCCAGGAGGACCTGCTCACCGACATCGCCCTGGACCTGGTCCGGGCCTCCACCACGGCCACGGACCAGTGCGTCACGGCAGAAGGTGCGGCATGACCAACCCCAGCCATCTGGAACTCGCCCATCGTCTGGACACTGCCCGCAACGGCCGGAGCCCCATCCCCGGCATCACCGACACCCACCCCCTCGCCATCGACGACGCCTACGCCGTACAGGACGCCCTGGTCGGCCTGCGGAAGGCCACGGGGGAGCGGCTCACCGGCGTGAAACTCGGCTTCACGAGCAAGGCGAAGATGGCGCAGATGGGCGTCTCCGAGGTCATCGTGGGACGTCTGACCGACGCCATGCGGATCGGCGACGGCGCGGAGCTGGACCTGTCGGACCTCATCCATCCCCGGGTCGAGCCGGAGGTGGCGTTCCGGCTGAGCGAGTACGTCGATCTCGACGACCCCACGACGGAGATCGAAGCGTGCGTGGACGCGGTGGCCCCGGCCCTGGAGGTCATCGATTCCCGGTACCAGGACTTCCGCTTCACCGTCACCGACGTCGTCGCCGACAACACCTCGGCCGCCGCCTACGCCGTCGGCGCCTGGCGTCCGCTGGGCGATGTGGCGAACAAGGCGGTGCGGCTGCGCACCCCACAGCGGGAGGCCGTCGGATCCACCGCGGCGATCCTCGGAGCGCCCCTGGCCGCCCTGCACGCCCTGCTCGCCATCTGCCGCAAGCGCCGCATCCCCCTCGCACCCGGACAGATCGTCCTGGCCGGCGCCGCCACCGCCGCCCTGCCGCTCACCGCCGGCGTCACCGCGTGCCACATCGCGGGGCTCGGCATCGTCACGCTGAAAGGCCGCTGATGCACACCGCACACGTCGTCGACGGACTGGCCACCCCCCGGGGGCGCTTCCCCCACGTCAAGGTCGTCGGTGACCTCGTCTTCGTCTCCGGCGCCAGTTCCCGCAGGCCGGACAACACCTTCGAGGGCGCCGAGGCCGACGCCCTGGGCACGACCACCCTGGACATCCGTGCCCAGACCCGCGCCGTCATCGGGAACCTGCGGGCCATCCTCAAGTCCGTGGGCGCCGGCCTGGAGGACATCGCCCAGATCACGACCTACCTGGTCTCCATGAACGACTTCGGCGGCTACAACGAGGTCTTCGCCGAGTACTTCGACGTCGACGGCCCCACCCGCACCACGGTCGCCGTCCACCAGCTGCCGCACCCGCACCTGCTCATCGAGATGCAGGCCATCGCCACCCTCACCCACCACCGCCAGGGCCACTGACCCGCTCATCCCGGAAGGACACCGTCATGACCACCATCCCCGAGGTCATCCACTTCCAGAAGTGGATCGCTGACCACGCCCACCTGCTCAAGCCGCCCGTCAACAACCGCACCATGGCCCTGGGCACGGACTTCATCGTGCAGGTCGTCGGGGGCCCCAACCAGCGCACCGATTACCACGTCGACCCGTACGAGGAGTGGTTCCACCAGCTGCGCGGCAGCATGTACGTCAACGTCATGACCGAGGACGGGCCGCACTCCGTGCCCATCCGGGAGGGAGAGACCTGGCTGCTGCCCGGGAACCTCCCGCACTCCCCGCAGCGCCCGGAAGCCGACAGCATCGGCCTGGTCATCGAACGCGTCCGTGAGCCGGGCACCCTGGAGAAGTTCCAGTGGTACTGCCCCCAGTGCCACGCCCTCATCCACGAGGTGGAACTCCAGGTGACCGACATCATGGCCGACCTGCCTCCGGTCTTCGCCGCCTTCTACGACGACCCGCAGGCGCGCGTCTGCGGCGCCTGCGGGACCGAGCACCCCGGGAAGGGATGACCGGTGCACGACCACGACCCGACAGCGGACCCGCCACAGCGCGAGGCCGGGTACGACACGATCGACATCCACACCCACTACGTCCCCCAGGGATGGCCCGACCTCCGCGCGGACGCCGGCCCCCTCGCCCCCTGGCTGCGCATCGAGTCGGAGACCGATGCCATGATCATGCTCGGGTCGCAGGAGTTCCGCCGGATCGGCGCGCAGTGCTGGGACGCGGAGACCCGCCTGAAGGACATGGACGCCGACGGCATCGGCAGGCAGGTCGTCTCACCGACGCCGGCCTTCTTCCACTACGGCCGCAGCGGCGCGGAGGCGGCCCGCATCGCACGGATCTTCAACGACCTGGCCCTGGACATCGTCGCCCCGGCACCCGACCGCCTCATCCCCTTCTGCCAGGTGCCCCTGCAGGACACCGACGCGGCCTGCCGCGAACTGGAACGCTGCCTGGCCAACGGACACCGCGGAGTGGAGATCGGCAACCACGTCGGTGACCGAGACCTGGACAGCGAGGGCATCGTCACCTTCCTGCAGCACTGCGCACAGCTGGAGGTCCCGGTCTTCGTCCACCCCTGGGACATGGACGACTCACCGCGCCTGCGCCGCTGGATGGCGCGATGGCTGACCGCCATGCCCGCCGAGACCCATCTGTCGCTGCTGGCGATGGTCCTCGGCGGGGTCTTCGACCGCATCGACGACCGGCTGAGGATCTGCTTCGCGCACGGCGGGGGATCCTTCGCCTTCTGGCTCGGCCGCATGGACAACGCCTGGCGGGGCCGCCCCGACGTGGTCGGCACCTCCCAGCACCCGCCCTCGCACTACACCGGCCGGTTCCATGTCGACTCCGTCGTGTTCGACCCCCGCGCCCTGCGTCTGCTGGTGGACACCTACGGCCCGCGGCAGGTCATGGTCGGCAGTGACTATCCCTACCCGTTGGGGGAACGGCCCGTCGGCCAGGTGGTACGCGCCAGTGCCTTTCTCACCCCCGAGGAGAAGGCGCTGATCCACCGGGGCAACGCCGAGCGCTTCCTCGGGCTCGTCGGCTGACCAGAGCCGCACATGGTGCCGCGCAGGTGCCGCCTAGCATGGCTGTCGGAGCCGGGGAGGTGGGTGTGATGTTCCAGCCGGAACCCGAGACCGCGGCCGCCGGTCAGCGGGAAGACCTTTTCTCGATCATCGACGCGGCCGGGGAACTCCTTCACGTGCCCATCGTCCTGGAGGACACCGACTTCCGTGTCCTGGCCTGGTCGAGAGGGCAGCACGCCGCCGACGAGGAACGGGTCTCCGGGATCCTCGAGCGGCAGGCCCAGCCCTGGCTCGTCGAGGTGCTGCGCTCGCGGGGGGACATCGCCCGCCTGATCAGCTCCCCGGAACCCGTCTTCCTGGAGCCGGCCTCCGACCAGGCCAAGCCCCGGATGGCCTGCCGGGTCCAGCACGACGGTCCGCATCTGGGCTATCTGTGGGCCAGTACGGAGACTCCCTTCGACTCGCGGCAGGCGGCCCACTTTCGCGCCGCCGCACAGGCGATCGCCGTCCGTATGAGCCGCTCGGGCGGCCAGGGCGCCACCGAGCAGGACGACCTGCGGGCCGTCCTGCTCGGTACCGAGGCCGCCGAACAGGCCGCGGGCCGGTTGGGGCTGCCGGACGCCAAGGTCACCGTGCTCGCCGCCGCGTCGTGCCGGCCGGCGCACGATACGGCGTTCGCCGAGATCCCGTCGGACGTCCTGCGTCTGTACCTGACGACAGCGCACCCTCGCTCCTTCATCGCACGGCACGATCACGCCACCTACGCGGTGCTGCTGTGGCCGGAGTCCACGGACGACGCCGAAGCCATGGGCCGCTCCCTGAAGATCGCCCGGGACCTGTGGGACCGCGCGGCACTACGCGAGCGCATCGTGCTGGCCGTCAGTACCGGCGTCGGGGATCCCGGCCGGATCCCGGCCGCCCGGTCCCAGGCCGACCGGGTCACCGGACTGCAACAGCAGTACCCGGCAGCTCCCCGTGTGGCCTCCTTCGAGGATGTCCAGCTTCTGTACGCGCTCTCCCGTCTGCGCGGAGCCCTCCGCCAGGACGACGAGATACTGGGCGGCGCCGTATCCCTCCTGGAACGCCACGACCGGCAGCACCGCACCCAGCTCCTGGCGACCCTGCGCTGCTACCTGGACCATTTCGGCGACACCAACGCCGCGGCCGCGCAACTGCATCTGCACCCGAACACCTTCCGCTACCGCCTGCAACGCATCCGTGAGCTCAGCGGTTTCGACCCGCGCGACGCGCAGACGCGTTTCCTGGCGGAGCTGCACCTGCGCCTGCGCGACCTGGACCGGACGGGCGGACCATGACGATCGAATTCCGTGTCCCGGCCACCGCCACGGAACTGGTGGGCTTCTCCTATTCGCCCGCCCTGGAGGCGGTTCTGAGCCTGCACGTCCTCGTGGAACCCAAACACCACCCGGTCCAGCACCCGTGGGTGAGGGCGATGCGCCGACTCCCGCCGGCGCTGAAACGCGAGATCGACGCGTTCTCGTTCGCTTTCCGGTCCTACTTCCCGGAGTTCTTCTTCCCCTCGCCGACGGGCGAGCTGCTCGACTTCGCCGATGAACTGGAGCGCCTGCGGAGGATCGACCCGGAGCTGGCCCGTCTGGAGTTCGCCCTGCCCCTGCTCACCCCCTGGCCGGCGGACGGCCCGGTCAGGGACCCCGACGTGCTCGCTGAGCCGGTCGTGCGCCGCCGGCTGTCCGAACAGGCGGCAGCCGTCTGCGGAGAGACGCTGGCCACGCTGCTGCTCGACGACCCGGGCGCCCTTCTGGAGCGCTTCCTGCGGCTGCTGGAAGGCTACTGGGAGGAGGCGTTCGCCGAGGAGTGGCGCAGAATCGAGCCGGAACTGGCCGACAGCGTCACGGAGGCCGGCCGGCAGATCGCCGAGCACGGCCTGTACGGCATGCTGCGCGCGTTGTGGCCCGAGGTGCGATGTGATCCCGTGGCCGGAAGGTTCTGGCTGGAGCGGCCGCACGACCATCAGGTCGCCATCGGCCCGCACGAACAACTCGCCCTGGTACCCAGCGCCTTCGTATGGCCGCACATCCGCGTCAACTGCGACGGCCCGTGGCCTCTCGGACTGGTCTTCCCCGCCTCCTCCATCGTGCGGGAGGCCCGTCCGCGCATCCCCCCGGCCCAACTGGTCGGCGTCCTGAGAGCGTTGGCGGACGACACCCGCCTGCGGGCGCTGCGCCTGATCGCCGAGCGGCCCCGCAGCACCCAGGAACTCGCCCCGCTCGTCGGGGTCAGCGAGGCCGCCCTGTCCAAGCACCTGCGGGTGCTCGCCGAGGCGGGACTGCTGGAGCGCTGCCGCCAGGGCTACTACGTCCTGTACCGGCTCGTACCCCGGAAAGTGGCCGAGCTCGCGCCCGGCCTGGAAGGCTTTCTCGGCGAGAACAGCGCCCCGCCGACGCTTGATTAGCGTTTCGACGAATAAGTTGAACAGTGAATTCACCGACGCCCACAGTTGCGGCATGCCGCTTCTCAACGACCGAAATCTGATCCTGCTCTTCGTCGGCCAGGGCGTATCCCGCCTCGGTGACGGCCTGTACACCGCCGCCGTCGCCTGGCAGGCCTGGGCCCTCACCCACGACCCGTCGGCGGTCGCACTCGTCACCGTGGCCGCCTATGCCCCGGCGTTCCTGGCCACCTTCGTCGCCGCCTCCTACGCGGACCGCTACGACCGAAGACGCCTGATGATCGGCACCGATCTAGCCCGCGCCGCCGTGGTGGCTGCCGGGGCCGCCATGCTGCTCGCGGGGGTGCGGGACCTGACGGTCCTGGTGCTGGGAACGGCCCTGCTGGCGCTGATCGGCGCTCCGTTCGCCCCGGCCCGCAACGCCATCGTGCCGCAGATCGTGCCGGCCGAGCGTCTGCAGCAGGCCAACGGCATCCTGCAGGTCGCCTTCCGAGCCGCCTTCTTCGTCGGGCCGCTGCTGCTCACCCCGCTGCTCACCTACGCGTCCTTCCCCGCGGTCCTGGCGCTGGACGTGCTGACGTTCCTGGTCTCCGCCGCGGCCGTGGCCGCCCTGCGTGTCCCCCACCCTGCGCCGGAGGGGCCTCGCCGAGGGCTGGGAACGGACCTCGCCGAGGGCCTCGCAGCCATACGCTCGGCCCCCGATGTGCTGGTCGTCATCACGACCTTCGTGTTCGCGCTCGCCGTGGCCAGTGGCTTCCTGGCCGTCGGTCTCGTCGCCCTGGTCGGCCAGGGTGGTCCGTACGGGCTCCTGCTGGGCATCGCCGGCCTCGCCGAGATCGCCGGCGCGCTGGTGCTCACCAAGCTGCCTCTGCCCCGCCTCGCCGTGACCGCGGTCCTGGCGTGGGGGCTGCTCGGCGCCTTCCGTCTTCCTCTGGGCCTGGTCCACTCGACCGCGGCGATCGCCGTGCTCCTCATCGTCACCGGACTCGCCTCCGCCCTGACCGACATCCCGCTGATCGCGCTGGTCCAGCAACGCATTCCCGAGGCCCACCTCGCCAAGGCCCTGGGCCTGTGGGAGGCAGGCGTCGCGGGCGCCCTGGCGGTGTCGCCGTTCCTGGCCTCCGGCGTCATCGGCCGGATCGGCGTCGGCCCCGCCTTCGTCGTCTCCAGCGCAGCGCTCATGGCACTCGCCATCGCCGCCGCTGTCGTTCTCAACGCCGTCTCCCGGGCCGACCGGCACCGCACCGATCCAGGCAGGGACAGAGGAAACTCCCCAGGTGCCTCGCGATCGCCCGGATCGGCAACTGCTCGGCCAGATACAACCTGCGAATCTCCGCCCAGCCCTACGTGGCCACGTTTGTGATAGCAGGCACGCGCGATCCCTGCGGGGTCTTGGCGTACTCGGCCGGGCGGCCGCTGTGGTGACGAACTTTCCGCTCGTCACCACAGGCGACCGGGCCTCTGCCCAGCCTACGAGCGGTATTCCCACTGCTGACAGCGAGAGGCTCTGAAAGGACTTCTACGCGCAATCATGCCCACGCACCCCATCGCGGATCCGGCCGCCACGAAGGCAGCCGGCTACGCGCCACCGGCAACCGCGCACTGCTTTTCCGGTCAACGGTTTTCCACTACGGACGGGGGCCAGTTGCCCCTTCACCAGTGTTCTTGCAGAGCCAGCGGTGCGTGATCTCCGCGATCTCCGCCCACCGCGGGTGGAGGGTGACGCCATGACCGAAGTCAGCCGGGTAGTGGTAGTCCGCGCCCAGCATCCGGGCCAGCCGGTGAACACAGGCTGGATCGGACAAGAGGTCGTGCTCCGCCCCGAGGACGAGGAGCGGCCCCGAGATTTTCACCGGATCGATCGGAACGTTCCAGTCCGTGCTGAGCCGGGACGCCGCCACCGGGGACTCTGCGGCCTTCCTTTGCCGACTCGAACGGCGGACGCCACATCTGAGTGAAATCGATGGGCATCTCGATCGTTTCGGGCTCCGTCTCAACGGGGAGGCCGGGCGTCAGCAGCGCTACCCCCGCGTGCCGGTGGTTCTCGACGTACTTCATGGTCGCGAGTGCGCCCATGCTGTGGGAGACGATGAGGGGTGGTTCCGCGACCTGTTCGCCACCGGCAGCGGTGCCTTCACCGCGCAACGCCACGTCGAAGACCTGCGCAACCTCACCGGCCGACCGCGCCCGTACCACACCGGATCATGACCGTGGCATCGACGCCGGAAAGCAAGCGGGGGCCGCATCGTGAAAGTCGATGCGGCCGTCGCTGCCGTGGCGAGGCTCGGTCGCCCGAGGGTGATGCCGGGATGACGAGAATCAGACGCCGTAGGGGTTGTCGATGATGTAGACCCAGTCCCCCTCGCTCGTCCTCTTCATCACCTCGACCGCCTTCCCCTCCACGATGCCGTCTTCGCTCGTGATCCGCCAGGACGGCTGAACCATCGCCAGGTCGCCGTTCTGATGGACCGACGCGGCCACCACCTCCATAGTGCTGGGCGAGGCGAGGTAGGGCTTCAGCGCTTCCTTGATGCCTTCCCTGCCGTAGACCGGCTCCTGCCCCGGTCCCGGTACGAACATGGCGTCTTCGGCGAACAGGGAACCCAGTCCGTCGAGGTCCCGGTCCTTGAGGTACTGGGCGAAGCGCTCGTGCACAACTTCCGGCTTCATGTTCTTTCCTCTTCTTTTCTATTCGTTTCTTCGTTGCGGACGGGCCGGTCGGCTACAGGCCGATCTGCGTGAGCCATTGACCGGTGGTGCGCGGCGTCAGCCCCACAAGCTGCCGGGCGCTGTCATGCGCGCTGATGATCTTGTCCGGCACGGTGGCGAGGCCCTCGTACGGTGCGGTGACCACAGCCGCTCCCGCGTCTGCGGCGGCACAGGAGGAGCGGGTTGGTGTGCCGGCAGCGGCCCTGGGTGAGGTGTCAGCGGGTGTGCGGGTCGGGCAGGGTGAGGGGCTCGCCCAGGGTGGGCCAGTGCAGGGGGACGCCGGCCGTCTCGAAGGTCTGCTGGACGTGGCCGCGGTCCTCGGTGTAGTGCGCCCAGCCCTCGGCGTGCACGGCCACCACGAGGGGGTCACCGAGCAGGCGGCGGGCCTCGACGGCCTGGACCGCGGTCAGCGACAGCCGAACGTCACCGAATGCCTCGAATCCGGCCGCGCCCAGGTGCAGCAGCGCCACGTCGACGCGGTACCGGCCGGCCAGGGCGCTCATCGCGTCCAGGTCGACGGTGTCACCGGAGACGTACACGCTCGGCGTGGAGCCGTCGTCGGTGTGCAGGAGGAAGCCGGTGACCGGGCCGGTGAGTTCCTCGGTGCCGACGGGACCGTGGCGGGCGGGGACCGCGGTGATGTTCAGCGGCGTACGGCCCGGCGTCGACAGGGTCCTAGTCTGCCAGGGCTCCAGGCCGACGGCCGCACCCCCCAGATCGGTGGCGCCGGCGACGGTGGTGAACACCTGCGAGGCAGCGGAGGCCACCGCACGCCCGGCGGTGTCGAGGTTGTCCAGATGCCCGGTGTGGCTGACCACGACGGCGTCGAGAGCGGGCAGTTGCGAGGGCTTCAGCGCCGGGTCGGCGGTCTTGCGCACCGAAACCGGGCCGTCCTGGTACTCGGTGCCGGCGGCGTCGAAGGTCGGGTCGGTCAGCAGCGTCCAGCCGGCCAGGCGGATCAGCGCGGTGGGGCCGCCGAGCACCGTCACGTTGTTCACGGCGCGGGTCACGGCGTCGTCGGTTGCCACGGGTTACTCCTTGACGATCAGGGGTTGGTCCCCTCACTCTGACCGAGTTACTTCCTATGGGGAAGTACATACCTTTAGGTGAGGTGAGCACGTGCAGGAAAGCACGCGCGGCAACGTCCGTAATCCGGCCTGCCCCGGCAGGCAGCTGTTCGACCTGGTCACCGCCCGGTGGGCCGCCCTGGTCCTGGTCGACCTCATGGACGGCCCGCAACGCTGGTCCGAGCTGCGCCGTCGGGCCGGCGGCGTCAGCGACAAAATGCTCGCGCAGACCCTGCGCGACCTCGAAACCGGCGGACTGATCACCCGCACCGTGCACGCCGACCGCCCACCGACGGTGCAGTACGCCCTGACCGACCTCGCCCGCGACGCCACCCCCGCACTGCAACACCTGCAGAACTGGGCCGAAGAACACACCAGCGACTACGCCCACCACCGACACACCCACACCACCCACCCGACACCCTGAAAAGTCAGACTCGGAGTGCACACGTCACCGTGCTTCTGCCGTGAGCGAGCGCCCTGACCAGCACGAACCGCGTGCGGAACCCAGGACTCGATACGGCTCGCTGTCACTCACGGTAGATGTGCTGCCACCGACGGGGGCCGGGCCTTGCGAGCTGCGCAGAGGGCCGACGGGGCCGGTCTTGTTCATCCAGAGCATGATCTCGTACCTGTTGTTGGGGTCCCAGATGCCGTACGCCGTCGTGTACGCACCGCTGGAGGGGACGGTCACCTTGAAGCTGAACGTGACCGAGCGCAGCTTGCTGAGCTTCTTGCCAATGCGGTGGGTGGCTTGGGGTACGTGCGGGCCGAAACGGTGCAGACCTGGGTCCGTAGATCCCAGGTCGGCGGGCAACGGCCTGGCGCCACCTTCGAGGAGGCCGCGGAGATCAAGCGACTCAAGGCCGAGAACGTTCGGCGTGGTGCGAGCGGGCACGGCCGGAAGATGAGCGCTCCGCGCTGTGTCTCGTTTCCCCGACTGAGCGACAGCCTCAACGAACCGCCGTACACCACGTCCGTGGACCTGACCGTTGAGACGTCTGCCCAGCGAGATCGTGGTCTGCGTATGCCTGCTCACCGAGTTCGTCGGAGGTGGTGTCGACGATGGTGACGCCGCGCGTAACGTGCGGACTGAACGCCCAGGGGAGCCGGCCGTTCCCGCCGCCGCGTGTCCCGGAAGCGCCGACGACCAACCCGAAGGCGTGTCATCGACGGGGTGTGCTGTCCCGCAGGACGACGTTCGTGGAGACCGGTACGATCCGCGGGGCATCGTCGTCGGAGAGCGCGAGTTCCATCGCGAAGAGCCCGACCTGGTTCAGGGGTACGGTCACGGTGGTCAGCGCCGGGTGGACGTCCACCGCTGGGCCGATGTCGTCGAAGCCGGCGACGGCGACGTCCTGGCCGGGGACCAGCCCGGCGTCGCGAAAGGCGGTCATGACGCCGATCGCCATGACGTCGTTGACGGCGAAGACGAGTTCGGCGCCGGCCAGGCCCCTCCGGACGAGCTCGCGGGCGGCCGCACAGCCGCCTCGGCGGCTGAACTCGGCTTCGACCACGTACCGCTCGTCCACGTCGATGTTGAACTCGCGCAGGCCCTCCACGAAGCCGTCGCACCGGTCACGGGACGTCTTGAGTCCGGCGCCTGCGCGGACCACCGCGAACCGACGGTAGCCAAGGCCGACCAGTGCGCGGGCGAGTTGCCGCGCTCCACCGTAGTTGTCGATGCTGACGGTGTGGAACGGCAGGTCGTGCCGACTGATCAGAACCACGCTGCCGCCCGCTTCCCGGTAGGCGTCGAGTTCCTCGATGAGGGGGGCGCGGGTGTCGGTGCCCTCGATGCGGCTGCCGGTCAGGATGATGGCGCGGGGCCGCATGCCGCGCAGGGTTCTGACGATCTGGAGTTCCCGCTCGGGGGAGCGGTCCGCGACCGCCATGGTGACGATGAGTCCGGCGGCCTCCGCCGCCTGCGTCACCCCTCCCGCGATGGAGGAGAAGTACGGGTCGTCGACACCGTTGACGACCAGCGCGGCGGTGTTGGTCGAGCCCCGCGCGATCGCCTGGGCGGACAGGTGCGGGGTGTAGTCGAGTTCAGCGGCTGCGGCGAGCACACGGGCGGCGTTCTCCTGCTGGACGTTTCGGACGCTGCCGTTGAGCACGCGCGACGCGGTGGCTTGCGAGACGCCCGCCGCCCGCGCCACATCACGCAGGGTCGCCTTGCGCTCCCCGGACACGAACTTCCCGCTGGGGGGCGGAGGAGGCGCTGCCGACCCATCTTCCATGCCGCATATTGTGCACCGAGCCGCACAGCGTCTGGGAGTGCGGGGTGATCACGGAAGGTCACTCCACGGCAGAACGCTCGCGCCTTCGGATATGTCGCCCTGGGTGCGCGCCGTTGCGGAACCGCGATCGGCGAAACTTCGGCGAAACCGGCCGTATCCCGTAGAGGGCCGGCCACGGATATTCTCTCGGATACCGTCCACGGCGGCTCGCCTCGTCAAGCGGGAGGGAACGGCACGATGCCTCATCCAGCCAGACCTACAGTCACTCTGCGTGATGTGGCGGCGGCTGCCGGTGTGTCGGTGCCGACTGCGTCACGAGTCCTGGGCGGCAGTTCCCGGACGGTGGCGGCGGAATACCGGCAGCGGGTCCTCGCCGCTGCGGCTGCGTTGCGCTACAGCGCGGACGCCTCGGCCCGGGCGATGCGGCGCGCGAACGACTCGATCGCGGTCGTCGGCGACGACCTCACGACCCCGTCGATGGGCATGGCCGCCGCGGCGATGGAACGGCGGGCGCGCGACGCCGGTGCGTTCGTGACCGTCTCGTCGACCCACGGGACCGCCACGCGCCAGCTGGAAACCGTCCGGCTGCAGCGTGCCCTCCGGCCCCGTGCGCTCATCCTGACCTCCAGCCGCCTCGACGCGAACGCGCTCGACGGGCGCCTGCTCGACGAGCTGCTCGGCTACGAACTCGAGGGCGGCCGGGTGGTGATCGTCGGCGACACCGACATGCCGTTCGACTCCATCAGCTTCGACAACTACGGCTCGGCAAAGGAACTCGCCCATCACATCGCCGAGTTGGGGCATCGGCACGTGACGATCCTGGCCGGCGCCCGGGGGCGGGGGAACGTATCCGCCCGCACCGCGGGCTTCATGGCCGGGCTCCGCGACGGCGGTGTCGAGGAGCGACACATCCGGATCTCGCATGGTGCGGTGAGCCGCCAAGGTGGATTCGACGCGGCGCAGAGGCTGGTCGCCGAAGGGCGGGAGCCGTCCCATGCGGTGCTCGCAGCCAACGACACCATCGCCATCGGTGCGATGTCCGCCTTCCGGGCTGCCGGAGTGGCGGTGCCGGCGGACGTCTCGCTCACCGGTTTCGACGACATCGAACTCGCGACCGACGTGACACCGCGGCTGACGACCGTGTCGTTGCCGCTGGCACAGGCGGGTGCCGAAGCGGTCCGCCTCGCACTCAGGGCTCGTGCGGAAAAAGAGCACTTGATGATGCGCGGCCAGGTCGTGGTGCGCGACAGCACGACGATCCGCGTGGCCTGAACCGCCACTCAGCCGGGGTGCGGCCCGGTGGAGGCCGGGCCAACGCACGCAGGACCTCCAGGAACCCCTGCACAAACCCTTGACGCCTTCGGTCACAGGCGGCCACACTGCCCGCGCGGAATACGATTTCCCGACCGTTTCCGAGTACAGACATCTGAGCTTTCCGCAAACTCCAGCGGTTGCCCGAGCTGCCTCGGCGTCCCCGTGGCGATCGATGCGCAGTCGACCGATCAAGCCCAATGCGAGTACGACCTCCCCAGCTTGGCCCCCCTGCCGGACGCGCGGTCCCACGCAACAGGGTCCAGGACC
Source organism: Streptomyces achromogenes (assembly GCF_030816715.1). Classification (NCBI taxonomy): domain Bacteria; kingdom Bacillati; phylum Actinomycetota; class Actinomycetes; order Kitasatosporales; family Streptomycetaceae; genus Streptomyces; species Streptomyces achromogenes. The sequence continues at coordinate 1,157,996 of NZ_JAUSYH010000001.1, forward strand.
GCGTCTCAGTGCAAGTCACACACCCGCACCGCCCCCAAGGAAGGCCCCCGTGCACAATGCTTTGAGCCTGCCTGACAGGCACATCAGACGGTTGGCGGCCCTGGCCGCCCTACTCATGGCACTGGCCCTGCTGACCGGGCGAGCAGTGTCGCCGGCGTATGCCGCCACCGACACGGCTATCACCGTGGACGGCGCCAGCGGCGGCCGCACCTTCGACGGTGTCGGAGCGATCAGCGGTGGCGGCGGCAACAGCCGCCTCCTCGTCGACTACCCGGCCACCCAGCGCAGCCAGGTGCTGGACTACCTGTTCAAGCCCGGTTACGGCGCGGCCCTGCAGATCCTCAAGGTCGAGATCGGCGGCGACACCAACTCCACCGACGGTTCCGAGGCCAGCTTCGAGCACGCGAGGGGCGAGATCGACTGCAACGCGGGCTACGAGTGGTGGATGATGGAGCAGGCCAAGGCCCGTAATCCCGGCATCAAGCTCTTCGCCCTGGCCTGGGGCGCACCCGGCTGGATCGGGAACGGCAGCTTCTACTCGACGGACGGGATCAACTACCTGATCGACTGGCTGGGCTGCGCCAAACAGCACGGCCTGACCATCGACTACATCGGCGGCCGGAACGAGAAGACGTACAACGCCGGCTTCTACGAGCAGCTCAAGTCCGCCATGGCGGCGAACGGCTACACCTCGACCAAGCTGGTCGGCAGCGATGAGACCAACTGGAACATCGCCACCGCCATGAAGACCGACAGCACCCTGAACAACGCCGTGGACATCGTCGGCGCGCACTATCCCTGCACGTACGCGTCCGCGATGACCACCTGCTCCTCCTCCGCCGACGCCCAGTCGCTGGGCAAGCAGCTCTGGGCCAGCGAGAACGGCTCGGAGAACGCCGAAACCGGAGCGGCCCCGGTCGCCCGCGCCATCAACCGCGGCTACCTCGACGCCAAGCTGAGCGCGTACATCAACTGGCCCCTGCTGGCCGCCGACTACCAGAACCTCTACTTCCACGACCAGGGCCTGGTCACCGCCAACCAGCCGTGGTCCGGCGCCTACAGCGTCTCCCGCACCGCCTGGTCCATCGCCCAGACCACGCAGTTCACCTCGCCCGGCTGGAAGTACCTCGACACCGCCTCCGGCTACCTCGGCGGCGACCGTGCCAACGGCAGTTACGTCAGCTACGCCGCGCCCGACAAAAGCGCCTGGAGCACGGTCTTCGAGACCATGGACGCCACCGCGTCCCAGACGGTCACCCTGAACGTGGCCGGCGGCCTGCCCGGCGGCGCCCTGCACGTGTGGTCCACCGACCTGTCGCAGCCCGGCGGCGCCACCCCGCGTATGGTGCAGAACAGTGACCTGACCGCCACCAACGGCACGTACAGCCTCACCCTGGACCCCGGTCACGTCTACACGGTGACCACCACCACCGGTCAGGGTGCCGGCACGGTCACCTCGCCCGCGCGCAACCGGCTCGTCATGCCGTACTCGGACTCCTTCGCCGGCTACAGCACGGGGCAGGAGGCGAAGTACTTCGCCTCCATGAACGGCGCGTTCCAGGCCGCCCCCTGCACCGGGGGCCGCACCGGCCAGTGCCTGCGCCAGACCGCACCACAGAAGCCGATCGTCTGGTGGTATCCGGCCTCGAACGCCGTCCAGCCCTACACCCTCATGGGCGACGTCGGCTGGAGCAACTACACGGCCAGCTCCGATGTACTGCTGGAGAAGAGCGGCAGCTCCGCAGAGCTTCTGGGCCGTGTCGGCACCCAGACGAAGTTCAGCGCCGGGGGGATGAACGCCTATCACCTGCGCCTGTCCGACACCGGGTCCTGGTCGCTGCTGAAGACCGACACCGCCGGCAACAACGCGTGGAACTGGACCACCCTCGCCAGCGGTACCGTCACCGCGCCCGGCACGGGTACCTGGCACAAGCTCTCCCTGACCTTCCAGGACAGCACCATCACGGCCAAGATCGACGGAAACACCGTCGGCACGGTCACCGACGCGAGCTACGGCGCGGGCCTGGCCGGCCTGGGCACGGCCGGCTACTACCCCGTCGAGTACTCCAACTTCTCCGTCACCCACGAGCCGGTCAGCGACCTGTCCGGCACCTACAAGATCGTCAGCCTCAGCAGCGGCAAGGTGCTCACCGTCTACAACGGTGGAACCAGCGACGGCACGCCCGTTGTCCAGAAGACCGATGCGAACAGCGGCAGCCAGCAGTGGAACCTGGCCTACACCAGCGGCGGCTACCTCACCGTCACGGGTGTCACCAGCGGCAAGGCCCTCGACATCAACGCGGCATCCACCTGGCCCGGCACCCAGTTGCAGGTGGGGACCCCCAGCGGGAGCGTCAGCCAGCAGTGGCTGATCGTCCCGGCCGGCAGCGGCACGTACACCATCGAGTCCCGCTCGAACGGGTACAAGGCCGACGTGTACAAGGGTGGGACCACCGACAACACCCCCATCGACCAGTGGTTCACCAACGGCAGCAGCAACCAGCGGTGGAAGCTGGTGAAGGTGGCCTGACCGGCTGAGCAGCGAAAGACCGTGAGCGGGGCAGGCCCGACCCCCGGGCCTGCCCCCGACGGGCGCCGGAAGCGACGGCGCGCGTGTCGGACCGGCCCACGAGAGCCGGCCCGCTCAAAGCCTTGACGCACTTGACAACCGCTGGGCACCCTGAGCGGAATACGTTTTCCCGCAGGCTTTCCAGAACATTCCGGAGAGGCAGACATGAGGATTCTCGGCGAACCGCGGTGGCGGAAGAACGGCGACCACGAGGACTCGCGCCACGCCGCGTTCGAGGTGTCGGAACTTCCGCAGGATCCGGCCGCCGAAGAGCCATGTCCGCCCGGACTCCCCCGGATGTCGTCGCGCACTCGCTGGTACGTCCACCGCACGGACCGGGGCCGTCCGGGCCCCGAGCCGTTACCCGCAGGCCCGCCCACAGGCGTCATGACAGGAGCCAGCACCAGACCCCGGACGACAAGAAGAGGACCATGACCGTCAATCGAAGACTTCTGCCACAATCGACCGCCGCCGTACTGTGCGTGCTGGCCGTCGTGATCGCGTCGATCGTGCTCATCCCCGCGCAGCGGGCTTTCGCCGCGGGCACCACCTACTACGTGAGCACGAACGGCAGCGACAGTAACGCGGGCACTACCAGCAGCGCGCCTTGGCGCTCGCTGACCAAGGTCAACGCGACGACGTTCCAACCCGGCGACATCATTCGCTTCGAGGCCGGTGACAGCTGGACCGGGCAACTGTGGCCGAAGGGGTCCGGCGTCGACGGCTCCCCGATCTCCATCGACAGCTACGGGACGGGTGCCAAGCCGAAGATCGCCGGTCAGGGGACCGTCGGCGACGCGGTGCGGCTGAACAACCAGCAGTACTGGGAGATCCGCAACCTCGACGTATCCAACGCGGTGCCCACGGGGACGACGGACGGTTCGAAGCTCGGCGACTTCCGCGGCATCGGCGTGCACGGCGACAACGGCCAGACCCTGCACCACTTCGTGATCGACTCGGTCGACGTGCACGACGTCACCGGCGAGGTCAAGTGGGTCGGCGGCAGCACAGCCAACAACAAGCCGGGCATCTCCTTCGCGCAGGGCTGGGACCGCTCGAAGGACACCGGCGGCATCGCCTTCCTCACCAGCGTGCAGGACATCACCGCGCCCGGCGCCCCCACGGTGCTCGACGACATCACCGTGGAGAACTCCACCATCAAGAACACCTCGTTCAGCGGGATCGTCACGAAGCAGTACGCCGGTGACGCCCCCGGCGCCGTCTACACCGGCTGGGGCAAGCGCGCCACGGCCACCGACCCCGCCTACACCCCGTACACCGACGTCACGTTCCGCGGCAACTACATCACGCAGGCGAACACCCCCTACGGCTGCAACGGCATCTACCTCACCGGCGTCCGCGGCGGACTCATCGAAGGCAACGTGATCGACCGGGTCGGCGTCTCCGGCGTCGAGACCAACATGGCCGACAACGTCACCGTCCAGCACAACGAGATCATGGGCACCCACCTCTCCTCGGGCGGCGCCGACCAGAACGCCCTGGACCCCGACATCGGCACCACCAACCAGGTGTTCCAGTACAACTACCTCCACGACAACGGCGACGGCATCCTGCTGTGCGCGTGCAACTCCGCAGTCAAGTTCGGCAGCGTGATCCTGCGCTACAACGTCGTGACGGGCAGCAGCAGATGGACCCTTCACCTGTCGCAGTCGGCCGGCACGACGGCGGACATCTACAACAACACCTTCTACAACACCGCGGCAGCGGCCATGGTGGACGGCGGTGTCACCAGCCCCGGCAAGGCCACGCTGACCAACAACCTGTTCGGCTCCACAAAGGACGCCACCTTCAGGCTCGAGTCGAGCATCATCTACACCAACAACGGGTACTCGGACACGCTGTCCAGCCTGCCCGAAACGACGCCCAAGAAGGGCAACCCGCTGTTCGTCAACGCCGCCGTCACCGGACCCTACGGCGACGAGAACGGTCCCAGACTCGACACCGCGGCCAACTTCGCACTCCAGGCCGGGTCCCCCTTCGTCGACGCCGGTGTCACCGTCGTCAACAACGGTGGCCTCGACTTCGCCGGCGCTACGGTGCCGCTCGGAAGCGCTCCGGAGATCGGCGCCTTCGAACGCGGAGCGCCCAACATCGCCTTCACAGACACCTTCGACAGCCTGCCCACCGGGACGCTCACCAACGGGACGAACGGCTGGCGGGTCATCTCCACCAACAACGACATCTCCGTGGTGGAGACTCCGTCCGCCACCGACAAGAGCGTCCGGCTGACCCGCACCGTCGACGGCGGCGGCACCGACGGCACCAACCTCGCCCGGCTCTTCAGCACCCCGATGCAGGGCCTGGTGACCATCGACGCGCAGGTGATGCGCAACGACACGCAAGCCGGCTGGTTCGGGTTGCCGTACGTATACAACTCCAGCGGCGTCCAGGCCGTCAGCGTCGCCTTCGCCCGCGGCCAGATCCACGCCTATCAGGGCACCACCGACACAGTGCTCGGCACGTACACCAACGGCAAGTGGTACCGGATCACGCTCACCGTGGACACCGTGAACCAGCGCTTCGACCTGGACATCGACGGCGAGCGCATCCTGACCGACGCCACGTTCCGCACCTCGATGCCGGGGATCGCGAAGATCGCCTGGTACTCGAACGGGGGTGAGCGAGGGTCGGTGCACGTGGACGACGTCCGGATCGCGCGCGGTCCCGCGTACGGCCAATAATATTGGCCCTGGAAAGACAAAATCAGGTCTGTCGGGCTGGCGCCGGCCCGACAGACCTGATTTCCGCGCATCGATCAACGTGATGAAATCTGCTGCAGTCCGGCGGCTACCACCGGCACATAGAATGCGGTCATACCGGCCACGTTGGGGTGCGTTCCCGATCCCTCTGTACCAGGAAGACCGTCGACCAGGTCGTCGAATGTGTATTTCGCCCGGTGAGCATCATCGCGGGTGTCGAACGCGGCCTCCCCGAAAACGTCGGCAATGGCGACATCCCACTGACTACAGGCCTGCAAGGTCACCTCGCGCAGGGCTATCTGAGTGTCCCAGTTCCGCGAGCCGAGTTTGTGGGCTGCGACGTACACGGTGTGAGCGGTCGGCCATTTCCGCTTCATCGTCTTCAGCGTCCTCTCCAGCGCTTCCACGTAGGTGCCGACGTCGTACGCCCGATCCCGGTAGATCGACTGCGCATCGTTGGTGCCTCCGTCGAAGATAACGAAGTCGGGCGCGACGTCGGGCGCATCCTCGACCTGCGCACGTATTTGCCCACCGGAGGCATGTGGGTCGGTGCCGATGGTGGCACCATTTCGGGCGAACTTGGTGAGGGTCATGCTCTCCTGCTCGGCGACGATGTCCGCAAAACTGCGCGGATACACGTGTCCGTACACAATGCTGTCGCCGAAAGCGTAAACACTCTTGCCCGCCAACCCACTGTCCACGTAATCCTCCTTGTATCTCTACCAGCGAGGTTCGATTTTAAGCAGAATATTAACCCGACGGGTGAGCATCATGTAAATTAAGGAGAAACAGAAAGCGCTTACTGTCTCACGAAATGGAATGCGCACGCATGACTGCAACCAACCAGGATTGCCTGGGGGCGTCGCCATCTCACATGTGTCGGTGCACGACTGGCCTGCCGCCGACGGGGTGTGCGGCGGCACTCCTCACATGCACCTGGCGTGTTCCGAGGCCTACGTCGTCACCGGCGGACGCGGTGCCGTGCAGACGCTGACCCCATCCGAATACGAGGTCACCCCGCTCGAGGCCGGCACGGTCGCCTGGTTCACGCCGGGCACCATCCACCGACTGGTCAACGAGGGTGATCTGCGGATCACCGTCCTGATGCAGAACAGCGGGCTGCCGGAGGCGGGGGACGCCGTCCTCACGCTGCCCCCGGAGTATCTGATCGATCCGGAGGCGTACGCACGCGCCACCGTCATCCCGGCCGACGCGCCCGAGGAGGAGCAGGAGCGCGTCGCCCGGGCCCGGCGGGATCTCGCCCTGGAGGGCTACCGGGCACTGCGCGAGGCCGAGGGGCCCGAGACCCTGGCAGCGTTCCACCGGGCCGCCGCCGCGCTCGTACGGCCGCGTATCGAAGAGTGGCGCGAGCGGTGGCGCCGGGGCGCCGAGGCCTCCGCCGCGGCCACCGGGGTGCAGCTCGACTCACTGGAGCGGGGCGAGTTCCCGCACCTCGCTGATGCCATCGTGAGATCTCAACAGCCCGCTACCTGTGGGAAGTTCGGGATGTGCGGCCGACTCGACGTCTACGAGAACTGATGCCGGCGCCGCGGGTCACGTCACTGCTTCAGCGGTTGATGGACCGCCCGAGGTATTGTGCTGCCGGTGGGCGTCGTGATCGAAGGCGGGTGACCTGCCGAACCGACTGCCGCGCCACATCGGTGATCGTAGGCCGTCGTCGCGCCGCATCAGCGCCATCCATCCGCAGCATCCGCTCCGCGATCCGCCGCCGTATTGGCAGCGGATCCCAGGTCGATCGGTTCACGAACTGCTGCAGGTTCTGCTCGTTGCCGTCTTCCAGCAGCTCCGCCATCGGCTGGATTTGCGCCGCCCGTCCAGCGAGCCCCCGCAGATGGCAGTCGCCCTTCGCCCGCTGATCCTTGCGCGGCACCGGCCCGAACACATCAGCCACGAATAACGCCAACTTCGCGCGAGCCCGGTTGACTTCATGTGCGTCCATACCCCCACCCTGCCCCCGAAAAGGACCGAGAGTCGGACGTAACGGAGTCCTACTAGGTGTCCTGCGCAGGAGGATCGAAGGCCCGCACTGGCGGGAGTGGTCCGTCAAAGCGTTCGACCTGCACAAGCGCCGTTCCTGAGCTTGGGCCTTGGGCGAGCTTCGAGGTGCCCTTGTCGAAGGTGAGCACGTTCGGGTTGCCGTGCGCGTCGAGCCCACCGGGCTCGACGGGGTCGTACCACGCTCCGGCATGGAGCACGACGACGCCGCTGCGGACTCCTGGATCGACCACCGCACCGGCGAGACACTGACCACGGTCGTTGAAGACCCGAACGACGTCACCCGCGCGGATGTGGCGGGCTGTTGCGTCGTCGGGGTTCACGTGTATCGGCTCGCGTCCCCGGACCTTGGACTCAGCGCTGTGGTCTGCCTGGTCGTACTGGCTGTGTAGACGGGTTCGCGGCTGCGGAGAGAGCAGGTGCAGGGGGAAGCGCTCCGCAGCCGTCGAGCCCAACCACTCCTTAGGCTCAAGCCAGGTGGGGTGTCCCGGACAGTCGTCGTAGGCGAAGGAGTCGATCGTCGCCGAGGTCAGTTCAACCTTGCCGGAAGGCGTGGTCAACGGGTTTCGCATCGGGTCCTCACGCAACAACGCCAACGGGTCGGCCCGCCGATCGGGCTCCGGCAGGGGAATGGTGACCTCGCCGGCGGCCCAGAAGGTCCGGAAGTCAGGAATCGGCATGCCGGCAGCGGCCAGGCCGTCTCGCGTGGTGTCGTAGAGATGCCGCACCCACTCATCGGCAGACCGACCTTCGGTGAACTCGCGGCGGAATCCAAGCCGGTCTGCCAAGTCCGCGAACACCGCATAGTCGTCGCGAGCCTCTCCCGGGGGGTCTACCGCGGCGTGCATGACAGAGAGGTGAGACTCGTGGCGGCCGAACGCCACGTCGTTGCGTTCGAGATAGGTGGAGACTGGCAGCACGATGTCGGCATGCTTGGCGGTGGCGGTCCAGAAGGACTCGTGCACGATGATCGTACGGGGTTGCTGCCAGGCCTCCACCAGGCGATTGAGGTCCTGGTGATGATGGAACGGGTTTCCCCCGCACCAGTAGACGAGGTCGATGTCGGGAAAGGTCAGGCGGCGGCCGTCGAAGTCGATCTCTTGCCCGGGACCCAGCAGCATGTCGGCGATACGAGCAACCGGGATGGGCGCGATCTCGGGAAGCTCACGCACTTTTTGCGGGAGCGAGGCGACCGGAAGCTTGCGTTGACGCGCGCCGGTGCTGTGGTGGGTGCCGAACCCGAGCGCGACCCCCCTGTGGGGCCGACCCAGGTGACCAGCCATGGCGGCGAGAGCAATGGCGGCCCAGAAGGGCTGCTCGCCATGGTCACCGCGCTGAATGGACCAGCTCGCTGTGATCAACGTCCGGCCGCCCACGATCCGGCGCGCAAGGTCGCGGATGGTGGCGTCAGGGATGTCACACACCGCGGCCGCCCAGCTCGCGTCCTTGACGACGCCATCCAGAGCCCCGGACAGGTAGGCCACGAGATCCTCGGCCCCCACGCAGCACTCCCGCAGGAACTCGGCATCGTGGTCGCCGGCGGCCCACACCTCGTAGGTCAGGGCCAGCATCAACGCGGTGTCTGTGTTGGGCCTGACGCGGACCCATTGCGCATCGTCGATGTCGAGGTCGCCCCGCTGTGGACTGATGTTGACTAGTTCGACGCCGGCCTCGGCGCACATCCGCAGGCCCGAGCGCGACCGGTGCACGTGCACACCGCCGGGGTTGACCTGAGCGTTCTTGGCAGGAAGGCCACCGAAAGCCAGGAGGAGGTCGACATGCTCCGCGATCTCCTCCCACGTCGGGAGGGACAGCAAGTGCTCATTGGCTGAGGTGCCAAGCACGTGCGGGACGATCCGCGCCATGGCGGCGTAGCTGTAGCTGTCGATCGAAGGCGTGTAGCCACCTGCCCCGTTGAGGAAGCGATGCACCTGACTTTGCGCATGGTGAAAGCGCCCAGCGCTTGCCCACCCGTAGGAACCTCCGAAGATCGAGCTGGGCCCGCGCGTGTTGTGGGCGCGCTTGATCTCTTCTGCCACCAGGTCGAGCGCGCGCTCCCACGAGACAGGTGTAAAGGTGTCGTCGCCCCGTGGTCGCGCGGGCGCATCCCTGTTCTGCAGGTAGCTGGTCCGAACCATGGGACGAAGGACACGACCTCGACCTTGGTCATAACTCGTTCGGCGGTAGCCGATCGTGGCCGGCTCCGGGTCGTCCAGGGGTGAGATCCAGCGGCACTCCCCGCCCTTGACGACGACTCGATACCTCCCCCAGTGCGTGGCAGTCGTGAACACCCCGTGGTGCACATCTGGTCGAGCAGGGCGCGGGTTCTGCATGGGTGAACGTCCTCTCATCAAGCAATGCGTGGCAGTCGTGACCGAGCGGAGTTCACCGCTCGTACTGACCCGAGCACGGCGGACCCACCATCCACCGAGACCTGGATGGTGAACGGCGTTGGACAACGACTCGAGAGCCGGCCCCGTGGGTGGCATGCGCCTGGTTGCCCGCTCGCAAGCCCCGACCTCGCTCAGGCCGGGCGAAGACCTTGATCAACCCTCGTTCGAACGCCTCTGGGGTGCGTGCGGACGCCGACCAAACCTCGCGGGTTCGCCTCACATGAGCGCTGCCATCATCGCCCCGCCATCGAGCCAGGCCTCCTTGCGCACGATCAGACCCTCGCGGCACGTCATGACGTCGAGGATGCCGAAGCTCACGCGTTGCCCGCGCGGCTCGACCACCGTGCCGCCCAGGTTCCACGGCTTGGCCAGGGTGCCGGTGAGGATCGAGCGGCACACGTAGCCCCCGTCGTGGGCCTCGATCTCCTGGATGTCGAACTGCTGGTCGGGCCGGGCTTCGAGCAGGAACCCGAAGGCAGCGCGGCACTCCTCGGAGCCCCGCGCCTCGGACGCTCCGGCCATGTGCACCTCGGAGTTCGCCGTGAACGAGCAGCACCGGAGTTGACCGAGCCGACGACTCACCCCCGGGCTGCCTCCCGGCAATATGAATTCCGCCGACTTCGTAGTCAACGATCGTGTTCGACATCGCGTCTTATATTCGGACCAGGGACCCGGACCGCTCAGTGATGGGTGAGGGGATGGGACTCAGTGGTGCTCAGATGGCCGAAGAACGGCAGCAGCCCGGTACGGTCGTGACAATTGACGTATTCGGCTCGGGCGCCGCCCTCCGGCACCACATAGACCTCGTGACCGAGCACCACGGTCACGTCTGGCGCGAAGTGCGCCGCCAGCTCGCCGAAGCTCTTCAGGATCGCAAGATGAGTCGGATGCTCATGGGCCCATGCCTCGAGGTGCGCCAGCGACTGCCACCAAGCCAGAGAGGACGTCTGCACCTGCGATCCGGCCGGGAAGTCGACGTCGAGCTTGCGGATACTGAGACACCCGGTCGTGAGGGGGTTGTCCACCAGGTAGTCGGCGCCTGCTTGATAGACGGGGAGCATCCGCTCCTCGAACCAGTCGCGCTCTGCATCGGGACAGTGCCGCCAACCCTGAGGCGACCTGATAAAGCAGGCGTTTTCCGGCACCTCGAACCAGATATGGCGGTCAAGCGAAATCACGGCGCCCATCGAGACGTCCTGCACGGTCGCCTGAAGGCCGCCGTCCTCGGCGTCGTGGATGCGGTCGCGCATCGACCCGAAGTAGGAGTGGAACGGATTGAGCTGCGTCGATCGACTCTCGGCGATACCCCATCGGACGTCCTCGGTCGAAAAGGACGTCTCCAGTCGGCGCGCCGGCACCTGAATCGTCTCGACCCACAGGCCGATGCCTCGCTCAACCAAGCTCGGCGCCCAGGACTCCAGCGGGTGCTCTGCACGCCATCGCTGGTAATCCTCATCGGAGGTCCAGTAGGTCATGAAAACCTCGTTTGCGCGGCCGGCTGCGTCCACATGGCGTCCGGCCTCGGCCTGATAGACACAGGACTCTGCTGCCAAGGCCCCCTGCAGCCGCTCATGCACGTCCTTCGCATCAGTTCCCGGGAGGTACTGAATGCCTATCTGCGCCATGACGATGACTTCGTCGAGCGACGAGAAAGTCGAGCTGTACGCGGAGTAGGGATTGTGGAAGTCGCGAGGTCGTATCTTCGTCACCGTCGGTTCCTCTCATGGACGACTCATGGCTCAGCGTTGCTGCGCGCGACCCCGCGTCGTCAGACCCCGAGCAGGTACTGCCGACCCGTACTCGTTGGAGGCCAACGAGGCATGCGACGGAGACCGAGACGCGCCGGCCGTCACCCGAACGGGTCCTCTTCTCTTCGCAACCTTCCGGCACAGCGCCAGCGGGGCTGTTCAGACTTGACCCTGCTCCCGCATGGGTCGATCCTCGCTCCCGCATGGGTCGATCCTCGGAGCAGCGCGAGCGGTGAGGTCACCACCTCGCGAGCCGAGCTTCCGCCGGAGGCGGATTCGGCAGTGGACCGCGATGCGCTGACCGACGGTGAGTCCGAGCTCAACCGTCCGCGGCGGGCGGCCTCAGCCGCCCGCACCATCAGCGCGCCTACGCTCCCAGCGAGTCCAGTGCCCGCCTGGACCCCTGCACCGCCGTCCGCTGCATCAGGTCCACCACACCTCTGACACCCGCCATCTCCGACCCTCCACCGGCCCGCCCGGGGCCGCCGTGCCGCAGCCCCGGCAGCGGTGACCCGTGTCCGGTGGTCTGCCCCATGTTCAGCGAGTCGAGCAGGTGCAGCCGCCCGTGCCAGGCCGCCGTCTCGCGTACAAACGCGCTGGTCCAGTCGACATCGTCGCTCACCGTCGACGCGGCGAGGCTGCCCCGCCCCCGCGCCAGCAGATCCGCCGCGTGCCCGGTGTCGCGGTACGCCAGCACCGTCGCCGCCGGTCCGAACGGCTCGACCTCGTGGGGCGCGGCGGCCTCGGGGTCGGCGGAGATGAGGAGGGTGTCAAGGAAGGCGCCCCGCTCGGGGTCGGCGTCGACCGCCCGTACCTTCGCAGGGTCGCCGTGTACGAAGCGGCCGGACTCCGCGATACGGCGTACCGCGCGCCGTACGTCGTCGCGCTGGGCGAGGCTGACGACCGGGCCCATCCGGACGCCCTCGGCGCCTGGATCACCGACGGTCACTCCGGCCAGTTCGGCGGAGATCGCGTCGAGGGCGGCGGACTCCTGCTCCCGGGGAACGAGGACGCGACGGATCGCTGTGCACTTCTGGCCCGCCTTCACCGTCATCTCGGTCACCACCTCTCGCACGAACGCGTCGAAGAGCGGTGAGCCGGGCGTGACGTCGGGGGCCAGGACGACCGCGTTGACGGAATCCGCCTCGGCGTTGAAGCGGACCGAGCGGGACACCAGGTGGGCATGGGTGCGCAGGGTCTCGGCGGTGGCGGCGGAGCCGGTGAAGGAGAGGACGTCCTGCTCGCCGAGCAGGTCGAGGGCCGGCCGTACCGAGCCCACGACAAGCTGGAGGGTCCCCGGCGGCAGGACACCGGCCTCCGTCACGACCCGGACCAGGTGCCCGGTGAGATACGCGGTCGGGGTGGCCGGCTTCACCACGCTCGGCATGCCCGCCAGCACTGCTTGGGCCAGCTTCTCCAGCGGGGCCCAGACGGGGAAGTTGAAGGCGTTCACCTGGAGCATCAGGCCCGGGGAGGGAGTGACGATGTGGACGCCCAGGAAGTCCTCGCCCCGCGCGAGGCGTTCGGCGGGGCCCTCGACCAGGTAGGGCGCGTCCGGGAGTTCGGCGCGGGCCCGCGCCGCGTAGTCGCGCAGGACGCGGATGCCGCCGTCGATGTCGTAGCGGGCGTCGTTCAAGGTGGCTCCGGCGCGGGCGGAAAGCGCGTAGAGCTCCTCGCGGCGGGCGCGGACGGCGACGGCGACGGCGTCCAGGAGGTCGGCCCGCCGGTGGAAGGTCAGGGCCCGCAGCGCGGGACCGCCGGCGTGGCGCGCGTGGGCGAACGCTCCGGTGAGGTCGAGGCCGGCGGAGGAGACACGGCAGACCAGGTCCCCCGTGACCGCGTCGTGCACGTCGGTCGCGGACCCGTCCGTGGCCGTGGGGGTGACCCAGGCGTCCTGCAGATGGCTCTGGAGCATGGGATGGGGCCCGCTTTCTTCGAGAACGTAGAGGGAGGGTTGCTGAGGGAGGGGCACGGAAGCTGCGTCGTTCACTCGGCCGGGTGGTGGCCCCAGATGTCGGCGGTATAAACCCGGCTGACCCAGGTGCTCTCGTCGACCTGCACGCCGCCCGCGCCGATCTCGATGCCGAAGCCGGCCGGCGAGGTCATGTAGAAGGAGAACATCCCGTCGTTGGCGTGCTTGCCGAGCGTGGCCATGAGTTTCACGTCGTGCTCACGCGTGCGGTCGAGGGCGCGGCCGACCTCCTCCGGGCTGGTCACCTCGCACAGGATGTGGTGGGTTCCCTCGTTCTTGTACGACCGGATGAACGCGATGCTGTGGTGCCGTGGGTTGCAGCCGAGGAAGTAGAAGGTGCCCCAGGGGTAGTCGGCGGTGTCACTGAGCCGGAATCCCAGGACGTCGCAGTAGAAGTCGACCGCCGCCTGCACGTGCGGCGTCTTCATCACCACGTGCCCGAGCCCCTGCTCTCCGGTCACGAAGTCGACGCCCAGCGGCGAGACGAACTGGCTGGGGGCCAGGCGGCGACCGCAGAACAGCTCGGTGCGGATGCCGAGGGGGCCGGTGAAGTGCACCATCCGGGCCACCTGGCGGTCCTGGCACTCCTCGTCGGTGCCGACGGACACGTCGACTCCGGCCTCCTTGAGGCGCACCGTCATCTCGTCGATGGCCGCCGGGTCGCGGACCTCCCAGCCGATGACCGTCACGCCGCCCGTCGGCGCCTCGGTCAGCCACATGCGGAAGGGGTGCTGGTCCATGCGCAGGCGGTAGCGCACGCTGTCGCCGCCCGCGGCTGAACCGCTGTCGGATGCGGTGCCGGGCTCGACCGCGAGGCCGATCACTGTGCGGGCGTAGTCCGCCCATGCTGTCGGGTCGGGCGCACCAACGCCCACGTACCCAAGGCTCTGGATCGTCATGACGAAGACGGTATTTGTTAGACCCTTGACGGTCAAGGCTCATACGAATACGTTGACGCCATCGAGCCGAGGAGGTCTCCGATGCCGGGAGAAGTGCCCGTGAAGGCCCGCCTGCAGCCCGTCCATGAGGGCGAGCTGCACGAGAAGACACTGGCGGCGCTGGCGCCGTACCGCGATCAGGACGGCCGGATCTACACGATCTGGGCGACCCTGGCCCATCACGAGGACGCGCTGCGCCGCTTCATCGTCTTCGGCAACCACGTACTGGGGAAGAACACCCTGCCGCTGCCGTCTCGCGAGCTGATGATCCTGCGGATCGCGGCCCGTGCGCAGGCCGCGTACGAGTGGGACCAACACGTCCGGATCGCCCGCCGCGCCGGGCTCGCCGACGAGACGGTCCTGGCCGCCGTGAAAGGCGACTGGGACGGGCTCGACGAGCTGGACCGGGTGCTGCTCACCGCCACCGACTCGCTCCTGGACCGCAAGGGCGTGGACGACGAGCTGTGGGGCCGACTGACCGCCCACCTGAGCACCGAGCAGGTCATAGACGTCCTCTACACCGTCGGCCAGTACCTGACCATCGCCACCGTCATCAACACGCTCGGGGTGCCGGTGGAGGGCGAGCTCGCCCTTCCGCTGCCCCGGCCCCGTGACCTGAAGGAAGAAGCCGCATGAAGCTCGCCAACCTCGCCGGCCGCCCGGTCGTCGTCCGCGACGACCTCGCCCTCGACATCGCGGACGCCAGCAAGGGAGCGATCGAGCCGCGTCTGGAGGTGCTCTGCGACCTCGCCCTCCACCACGAGCTGCGCGCGATCGCCGAGCGTGCGACCGAGGCCGACTGGAAGCCGTTCGACCAGCACGACCTGGGCCGCGTGGCCAAGCCGTACAAGGCGATCGGGGTCGCCCTGAACTACCGCGCGCACGCCGAGGAGTCCAACCTCCCCGTGCCGGACGAGCCGTCGGTGTTCGCCAAGTTCGCCTCGTCCGTGGTCGGCCCCTATGACTCGATCGTGGTGGAGCCGCAGTACGACAAGGTGGACTACGAGGCCGAGCTCGTCGTGGTCATGGGCAGGGCGGGCAAGAACATTCCCGAGGCCGACGCCTGGTCCCACGTCGCCGGGGTCACGGCGGGTCAGGACATCAGCGACCGCAAGGAGCAGTGGCGCAAGCCGATCAACCAGTTCACGCTGCCCAAGTCGTACGACACCTTCAGCCCGATCGGCCCGTACCTGGTGACGCCGGACGAGTTCGCCGACCCCGACGACATCGAGGTGGCCGCCTGGGTCGACGACCTCGAGGTGCAGCGGGGCCGCACCTCGGACCTCATCTTCAGCGTGCCCGAGCTGATCGCCTGGCTGTCGAAGCGGGTGACGTTCGAGCCCGGCGACCTGATCTTCACCGGCACCCCGGCCGGCTGCGGTGTCCGCCGCACTCCTCGCCTCTACCTCACCGAAGGTAAGGTCCTGCGGACCGAGGTGACTGGCGTGGGCACCATGGTCAATCCGGTCGTCGCCGGCTGATGCCGGCCGGGCCGGCCGAGGAAGGGTGGGACATCGTGACGGATACCGTGCGGGAAGAGGCCACGGTCGCCAGCCGGACCCGGGAGTTCTCGGAACTGTTGCGCCACCACCATCGCGAGCTGGGCACGACGGATCCCCGGGACCTCGACGCGATCGAGATGGTCACCGACCTTACCCGCCTCGAAGCCCGGCTCACCAAGGACTTCGAGAAACACGTCCACCGGCCCCTGGGCCTGACCTGGGCGGGCTTCCGGATCCTGAACGCCCTGTGGGTCTACGGCCCCCTCGCCCAGCAGGACATCGGGCGGGTCTCCGGATCCACCCGGGCCAGCATCTCGAGCGCGCTGGCGACGCTGGAGAGCCGCGGCCTGATCACCCGTGAACGCGTCGAGTCCGACCGCCGTCAGCTGTTCGTCGAGCTCACCTCCGAGGGGCGCGACACGCTGCGGCAGGCCATCGAGGCCCAGACAAAGCGCGAGCGCGCCTGGACCGGCGTCCTGCGTGACGACCAGCTCAGTGAGCTGGTTCATCTCCTGCGTACGCTGGTCAACCAGGAGACCCCGGCCGACGACGCCTGAGTCCGGCGAGCCCGGCCGACCCCCGCACGGAGCCCGTGTGGCATAGGCCGACACCCCCTCCAGATCGTCATAACTTTTACCGTCAAACCTCTAACGAATTTTCCCGAGGCCCTTTAACGTTCAGCCACCTTCCCCTGACGCCCTTCGCGTCGGTTCCTCAAAGGAGAGAGTCATGGTCCGTCGTGTCGTCACCGGTGTCAGCCCGAGCGGCAAGCCCGTGATCGTCAGTGACGGCGAGCCGCCGCGCAGCCGTCAGTTCATCCACACCCCTGGCTTCGCCCGCTCCGTGGTGTGGAACACGGCCTCTCCCGCCGTCCCGTCCGAGGACCCGACGGCCGGCCTCGCGAACTTCGTCCCGGCTCCCGGCGAGACGGTCGCCCTGACCGTCACCTTCGCGCCGGGCAGCGTCTACGCCGACCCGTCCTGGGACCCGATCGCCGCGGCGG
Organism: Streptomyces achromogenes; assembly: GCF_030816715.1. Lineage (NCBI taxonomy): Bacteria > Bacillati > Actinomycetota > Actinomycetes > Kitasatosporales > Streptomycetaceae > Streptomyces > Streptomyces achromogenes. Next base: position 1,174,857 of record NZ_JAUSYH010000001.1, read on the forward strand.
CCGAGCAGCTGGAGGCCAGCCCCGGTCTCGCCGAGCTCTTCGAGCCCGACAGTCCCGGCATGCACACCACCCCGACCGTCGACTACGGCGTCGTCCTGAGCGGCGAGATCGTCCTCGACCTCGACGGCGGCGAGACGGCGGTCCTGAGGCCCGGCGACATCGTCGTGCAGAACGCCACCCGGCACGCCTGGCGCAACAACGGCACCGAGCCCGCCACCATGTTCTTCGTCCTCATCGGCGCGGGCGGCATCTCATGAGCCCCCTGACGACGGCGGCGCCCGGCGCTCCGGTCGTCGACCTGGACCTCGCCGACCTGCGCCGCGACCCCTACCCCGCCTACGCCGAACTGCGCCGCACCGCCCCGCTCGCCTGGGTGCCCTCGGTCGGCCGGCACCTGCTCACCCGGTACGAGGACATCGTCCAAGCGGAGAAGCTGCCCGAGGTGTTCAGCTCCCTCGAGGAGGGCTCGCTGCTGCTGCGCACGGTCGGCCCCAACATGCTCCGCGAGGACGACCCGAACCACCGCAGGCTGCGATCCGCCGCCGAGCCGCCCACCCGCCCGCGCCAGGTCCGCGACCTGTGGGCAGCCTCCTTCGAACGCACCGCGCACGAAGTGCTCGAGCGCATCGCCGGCCGCGGCGAGGCCGACCTGATCGCCGACTTCGCCGAGCCGCTCGTCGCCGCCAACCTGGCCCTGGTCCTGGGCCTGCGCACGGCGAGCGCCGAGGACATCGCCGACTGGTCGCGGGCGATGATGGCCGGCAACAGCAACTACGCCGACGACCCCGACGTCTGGCTCCGCGCCGAGCGGGCCACCCGGGCCATCGAGGGCGCGGTCGCCGAAGTCGCCGAAGCCGCCCGGCGTGAGCCCGACGGCTCAGTGATCTCCTCCATGGTCCACGCGGACGGGCCGGTGGAACTCGCGGAGATCCAGAACAACGTCAAGGTCATCATCGGCGGGGGCGTCAACGAGCCACGTGACGTCTTCGGGGTCGGCGCCTGGGCCCTGCTGAACCGCCCCGGGGTGCTGGACCGCGTCCTGAAGGATCCGGCGAGCTGGAAGCGGGTCTTCGAGGAGACGGCCCGCTGGGTCTCGCCGATCGGCATGTACCCGCGCCAGCTCACCCAGGAGTACGAGATCGCCGGGGTGACCCTCCCCGCCGGCAGCCGTGTCGCCCTCGTCATCGCCTCTGGCAACCGGGACGAGGCGGTGTTCGAGCGGGCCGACGAATTCGACATCGACCGGCCGCACCGCCCGCACCTCGCCTTCGGCGGCGGTCCGCACTTCTGCATGGGCGCGTGGGTCGCGCGCCACGAGGTCAGCGCGATCGCCTGGCCCCTCGTCTTCAGCCGCCTGAAGGGACTGCGCCTCGCCGAAGGCGCGACAGCATCCGACAGCGACTCCGCCGCGGGCCGCATGGACGGCTGGGTGTTCCGCGGGCTGACCTCGCTGAACGTCACCTGGCAAGCAGCCTGAGCCGTCCCCATCGGGAGGACTTCATGCCCACCGTCATCTTCCAGTTGCCCGACGGGACCGAACGCAAGGTCACCGCCGCGTCGGGGACCGCGCTCATGCAGGCGGCTGTCTCGAACGGCGTCCCGGGCATCGTCGCCGAGTGCGGCGGCAACGCCTCCTGCGCCACCTGCCACGTCTACGTCGACGCCGCGCAGTCCGGGCTGGCAGGCCCCCCGAACGACGTCGAGGACGAGATGCTGGACTTCACCGCCGCCGAACGCCGGCCCACCAGCCGGCTCAGCTGCCAGATCCACCTCTCCGACGCCCTCGACGGCCTGGTCGTCCACGTACCCGAGGAGCAGGTATGACGAGCATGGCGGGCGTGGTCGTCGTCGGCGGCGGGCAGGCCGCGTTCAGCGTCGTGTCGACACTGCGCGCATCCGGTTACGCCGCTCCGGTCACCGTGTTCGCCGCCGAGCCCCATCTGCCTTACCAGCGGCCGCCGTTGTCGAAGAAGGCCCACACCGAGCCGGAGGGTCTCCGCGTCGAGCTGGTGCCGGAGTCCTTCTACCGCGAGCGGAACATCGACCTGCGGCTCGGGGACGACGTGGTCGCCCTCGACACCGCCGCCGCCACGGTCGTCACCCGCACCGGGGCCCGCGTTCCCTACGCCCATCTCGTGCTGGCGACCGGTGCGCGCAACCGTCCGCTGCCCGTCCCCGGCGCCGAGCTGGACGGCGTCCACGCCCTGCGCTCGCTCGACGACGCCCTGACCATCGGCCGGGCACTGACGACGGCCCGTGACGTGGTCGTCGTGGGCGGCGGGTTCATCGGCCTCGAGCTGGCCCGGGTCGCGCTGGCCCGCGGCGCACGGGTGACCGTGGTGGAGCTGGCCGATCGGTTGCTGAGCCGGGCCGTGTCACGGGAGCTGGAGCTCCCTCTGCGGGAACGGCACGAGCATGCCGGTGTCCGGGTCCTGACCGGGACGGGCGTACGGGCCCTGGAGGGGCCGGGCCGGGTGGATCGGGTCGTCACGGACCGCGAGGTGCTGGCCGCCGACCTCGTCGTCTACGGCATCGGCGCCATTCCTCGCGACGACCTGGCACGGGAGGCCGGACTGGCCGTGGACGACGGCGTGGTCGTGGACGAGCAGTTGCGCTCGGTCACCGATCCCCGGATCTCCGCCGTCGGTGACTGCGCCCGCCATCCGCATCCGCACGCGGAGGGGCTGGTCCGGCTGGAGTCGGTGCAGAACGCCATCGACCAGGGGACGCTGGTCGGCCGACGCATCGCCGGCTCGCCCGCCTCCTACGAGAGTCTGCCGTGGTTCTGGAGCGACCAGGGCGACCTCAGGTTGCAGATCGCCGGGCTGCGTTCCCCTGCCGACGAGGTGCGCCTCGTGCCCGGCGACTCCCCGGAGCGGCTGGCCGGGTACGCCTTCCGCGACGGTCTGCTGGTGGCCGTGGAGACCTTGAACTGGCCCGCCGAACATCTGGCGGCCCGCCGGTTGCTGGAGCGTCGGACGCCGGTCTTGGCCGGCGACCTGGCGGGGACGACTCTCGGCGCGCTCGCCCGGGCCAGACGCGCGGCGGAGGTGAGGGCATGACGAGCACCTTCGGCGCCCACCTCCTCACCACCGCGGTCGAGGCCGGATCCCGGACCGCCCTCGTCTTCGAGGACCGGACCTGGACCTATGCCGAACTGGACCAGGCCGTCCGGCGGACCGCGGCCCGCCTCGACAAGTACGGGGTGCGCAAGGGCGATCGCGTGGTGATGCAGGGCGCGGCCCGGCCCGAGGCCCTGATCACGCTGTTCGCGGTGACGCGGATGGGGGCGGTGCTCGTGCCGCTGCACCCGCAGGTGACCGAGGGCGAGCTCACCGTCGTCTGCGAGGAAACCGCGCCGCGTGCGGTGGTGGGCGGCGATGGATTCCCGGACGGGACGGGCATCCGCCTGACGTGGGACGACCTGCACGTCGACGACGAGCCGTCCGCGCCCGTCGCCGGAGAGCCCCCGACCGGCTCGGACATCGCGATCATCGCATTCACGTCCGGCACCTCGGGCCGTCCCAAGGGCGTCGCGCTGACCCACGACAACCTGTACTGGAGCATGGCGGGCGGCCTGTCGCGGCTGCCCGTCGGCGAGGACGACACCGCCCTCGTCTCCACGCCGCTGGCCCACGTCGCCGTGCTCGGCGGGCTTCCGCAGTACACCTGGGCACGGCGCGGGACGGTGATCCTGGCCCCGCGCTTCGACCCGGACCTGTTCATCGACCTGGTCCTCGGCCACAAGGTCACCTGTGCCTTCGCCGTGCCGGCCATGTCCGCCCTGCTGGCCCGCCACCCCCGCTTCGGCAGCGGCGACCTGGACACGCTGCGGTGGATCCTGTCCGGCGGATCGCCGGCCCAGACCGCCACCCGCGAGCAGTTCCGGGCGCGCGGGATCGGTGTGGTCAACTCCTACGGGCTGACGGAGACCGCGGCCGGGGTCACGTACTCCGCGCCCGACGAGACGGCTGACTCCACCGGATCGCCGGTCCCCGACGTCGAGTTGAGAGTCGTGGACGCGACCGGGTCGACCGCCCTGGCCGGTTCCTCCGGTGAGATCTGGGTGCGGGGGCCGTCGGTGGCGGACGCGTACTGGACCGCCGCCGGAACGGTGCCCGTGACCGACCGGGAGGGCTGGTTCCACACCGGGGACCGCGGACGGTTCGACGCGCAGGGCCGCCTCTCGGTCGTCGGCCGGCTCAAGGACACCATCATCACCGGCGGGGAGAACGTCGATCCCGCCGAGGTCGAGAACGCCCTCGCCAACTTCCCCGGTGTCGTCGAGGTAGCCGTGTCCGGGGCGCCGGACCCGGTCTGGGGTGAGGTCGTGACCGCCTTCCTCGTCACCGACTCCGGTACGCCGACCCTGGACGACGTCCGCGGTCACCTCGACGGCCGGCTCGCCCGGCACAAGTGGCCCCGGCGCCTGTGCGTCGTCCCCGCACTGCCCCGCGGGGCCACCGGAAAGCTGCAGCGCGCGCGGCTGACGACGCTGCTGGACAACTGACCCACCCTCCACACCTCCCAGAGACCGCGCCGCAGTGGGCGCCGTCTCCCCCAGCCATACCCGAGGAGACGCCATGAGTGCGACCATGCGAGCCGCGCGGATGCACGCCGTCGGCGAGCCGATGAGGATCGAGGAACTCCCCGTTCCCGAGCCCGGCCCCGGTGACGTCCGCGTGGCCGTCCACGCCGTCAACATCGTTCCGAACCTGGCCAACATCCTGAACATGTGGACGACCTGGTTCCCGCACAGCCCTCTGCCGACCCTGCCGGCGATCTTCGGACTGGACCCGGCGGGCGTGGTCGAGGCCGTGGGTGCGGGCGTCCAGGCGTTCAAGCCGGGCGACCGGGTGTACGTCAACCCGGGCCGTTCCTGCGGGTCGTGCCGGTCCTGTCGCAACAACGACTCGATCAACTGCGCCAGCTACGCCTTCGCCGGGTATTTCGGCTTCTCACCGACCGCGCTCGACCTGCTCGACCGCTACCAGGGCGGCCTCGCCGAGTACATGGTGGCGCCCGCCTACAGCCTGGTGAAGCTGCCGGACGCACTGTCGTTCAACGCAGCCGCCCGCTTCGGCTACCTCGGCACCATGTACTCCGCTCTCCGCAAGGCCGGGGCAGGCCCGGGCAAGACGATTCTGATCAACGGCATCAGCGGCACCCTGGGCATCGGCGCCGCGCTCCTCGCCCCCGCCCTGGGCCTGACCCACGTATACGGCACCGGCCGCGACAAGGACCTGCTCGACCAAGTCGGCAAGCTGGGCGGCGGCCGCCTGCGCCTGCACTCCCTCGACGACGGCCCGGTCGACGAGTGGATCCACGAACAGACCGACGGCTACGGCGTCGACATCTACATCGACGCGCTCGGCCCCGGCGCCCCGCACGAGACCTTCCGGGCCGGCATGCGCGCCATGGCGCGCGGCGGCATCGCGGTGAACATCGGCGCCGTCGCCGGTGACCTGCCCATCGACATCCACCGGATGATGGACCAGCAGCTGCGGCTGATCGGCTCGGCCTGGTTCACCTCCGGCGAGGGGCAGGCCATGGCCGACATGGTCGAGGGGGGCCTGCTGGATCTCGGCCCGCTGGAACACCAGGTGTTCCCGTTGGAGCAGGTCAACGACGCCATCGGCGGAATCGCCCGACGCAACGGCGGCTTCAGCAACTTCATCATCAGCCCGACCGCCACCGCGTGAGCGACGTGACGATCTGACTGCCACCTTCTGACCGGGGGCCGTCGGTCCTCCCCTGACCGGCGGCCTCCTCCTCTCCTCCTCCCGATCCCTGGAGACCTGATGCACACCCCACACTCGCCGCGCCCGGCCGACCCCCTCGACCTGCTGGAACTCGACAGCCTGCTGACGCCGGACGAGCGCGCCGTACGCGACGCCGTGCGCACCTTCTGCGACCGGCGCGTCGAACCGCACATCGCCGAGTGGTTCGAACAGGGCGAGATTGAGGACATCCGCGGCCTCACCAAGGAGCTCGGCGAACTCGGCCTGCTGGGCATGCACCTGGAGGGCTACGGCTGCGCGGGGATGAGCGCCGTCGACTACGGCCTGGCCTGTCTGGAACTGGAGGCCACCGACTCCGGGCTGCGTTCCCTGGTGTCGGTCCAGGGGTCGCTGGCCATGTACGCGATCCACGCCTTCGGCTCCGAGGAGCAGAAGGAGGAGTGGCTGCCGCGCCTCGCGGCGGGCACCGCCATCGGCTGCTTCGGACTCACCGAGCCCGACTCCGGCTCCGATCCCGGCAGCATGCGCACCACCGCCCGCCGAGACGGCGACGACTGGCTCCTCGACGGGCGCAAGATGTGGATCACCAACGGCTCGGTCGCCGACGTGGCCGTCGTCTGGGCCCGCACCGAGGACGGCGTACGCGGCTTCGTCGTCCCCACCGACACCCCGGGTTTCTCGGCACCCGCCCTCAAGCACAAGATGTCACTGCGGGCCTCGGTGACCAGCGAGCTCGTGCTCGACTCGATACGACTGCCCGGATCCGCCGTGCTGCCTGAGGTACGAGGACTGCGCGGGCCGCTGTCCTGCCTCAACGAGGCGCGGTACGGCATCGCGTGGGGCGCGATGGGTGCCGCACGGTCGTCGTTCCGGGCGGCGCTGACCTACTCGGGCGACCGGGTCCAGTTCGGCCGCCCGATCAGCTCCTTCCAGCTGACCCAGGCCAAACTGACCGACATGGCACTGGAGCTGGCCAAGGGCACGCTCCTGGCCTTCCACCTGGGCCGCACCAAGGACGACCGAGGTCTGCGCCCCGAACAGGTCAGCTACGGCAAGCTCAACAACACCCGTGCCGCACTGGAGATCTGCCGCACGGCCCGCACCGTCCTGGGCGCCAACGGCATCTCACTGGAGTACCCGGTGATCCGGCACGCCAACAACCTGGAGTCGATCCTCACCTACGAGGGCACCGTCGAGATGCACACCCTCATGATCGGCCAGGCGCTGACGGGGCAGGCGGCATTCCGGTGAGCGGTGCGCCCGGCGCCGACATCCGTCGGGTCGGTGTCATCGGCTGCGGTCTGATGGGCGCGGGCATCGCCGAAGTGTGCGCCCGGGCCGGGCTGGACGTGGTGGTCCACGAGGTGAGTCCGGGCGCGGCCGATGCCGGACGGGTCCGGATCACCGCCTCGCTCGACCGGGGCGTACGGCGCGGCAAGCTCACCGGCGAGGAACACGACGCCGCACTCGCCCGGGTCCGGGTCACCCCCGACCTCACCGAGTTGGCCGACCGGGACCTGCTGGTGGAGGCGGCGACAGAGGATGAGAAGACCAAGGTCGAACTGTTCGCCGAGCTCGACCGGGTCGTCACCCGCGAGGACGCGCTGCTCGCGTCGAACACCTCGTCCCTGCCCATCATGAAACTGGGCATGGCCACCACACGCCCACAGCAGGTGATCGGGGTGCACTTCTTCAACCCGGTCCCGGTACTCGGCCTGGTGGAGATCGTGCCGTCCCTGTTGACGAGCACTCACACCCAACAGCGCGCGGAGGAGTTCGTCACCGACGTGCTCGGCAAGCAGGTGATCCGGTGCCAGGACCGGGCCGGGTTCGTGGTGAACGCCCTCCTGGTGCCGTACCTGCTCTCCGCGATCCGCATGCTGGAGTCCGGCTTCGCCTCCGCGAAGGACATCGACACCGGCATGGTCCTCGGCTGCGCCCACCCCCTGGGCCCGCTGAGACTGGCCGACCTGATCGGCCTGGACACCCTCGCCGCCATCGCCGACGCGATGTACACCGACTTCAAGGAACCGCTGCACGCCGCGCCTCCGCTGCTGCTGCGCATGGTGGAGGCCGGCCTGCTCGGACGAAAGTCCGGGCGCGGCTTCCACGACTACTCGGAATCGAAGAAGGGCGACTGACCTCATGGCGCAGGAAGTACGTGGCGTGATCGCACCGGGCAAGGGCGAGCCGGTGCGGGTGGAGACGATCGTCATGCCCGACCCAGGGCCCGGGGAGGCGGTCGTACGTGTCCAGGCGTGCGGGGTGTGTCATACCGACCTGCACTACAAACAGGGCGGGATCAGCGACGAGTTCCCCTTCCTGCTCGGCCATGAGGCGGCGGGCGTGGTGGAGTCGGTCGGCGAGGGCATCACCGATGTGGCGCCCGGGGACTTCGTGATCCTCAACTGGCGTGCGGTGTGCGGGCAGTGCCGCGCCTGTCTGCGGGGGCGCCCGTGGTTCTGCTTCGACACCCGCAACGCCGAGCAGAGGATGACCCTCGCGGGCAGCGGCCGGGAGCTGTCTGCGGCCCTCGGTATCGGTGCCTTCGCCGAGAAGACCCTGGTCGCCGCCGGGCAGTGCACCAAGGTCGACCCGGCGGTCGCCCCGCAGGTGGCCGGGCTCCTCGGCTGCGGCGTGATGGCCGGCATCGGTGCCGCCATCAACACCGGCGGCGTCGGCCGCGGTGACAGCGTCGCCGTCATCGGCTGCGGGGGTGTCGGCGCCGCGGCGATCGTCGGCTCACACCTGGCGGGCGCGGCGAAGATCATCGCGATCGACATCGACGAGCGGAAACTGGAGACGGCCCGCACCATGGGCGCCACCCATACCGTCAACGCCAAGGAGATCGACCCCGTCGAGGCGACCCGTGAGCTGACGGGCGGCTTCGGCGCCGACGTGGTCATCGAGGCCGTGGGCCGCCCGGAGACGTACAAGCAGGCGTTCTACGCACGCGACCTCGCCGGCACCGTCGTCCTCGTCGGCGTCCCCACACCCGAGATGAAGCTCAAACTACCGCTGCTGGACGTCTTCGGTCGCGGCGGGGCGCTCAAGTCCTCCTGGTACGGCGACTGCCTGCCCTCCCGCGACTTCCCCATGCTCATCGACCTGCACCTGCAAGGCCGCCTGCCGCTGGAGAAGTTCGTCACCGAGACCATCCAACTGGGCGAGGTGGAGTCTGCGTTCCAGCGGATGCATCACGGCGACGTGCTGCGCTCGGTGGTGGTGCTGTGACGATGGGGCTCTGCCGGGGGCCACCCCAGGACGACCCCAGCGCGGGAGCGCCATCCCAGCACCCGAGGGCTCAGACACCCCTCGGCACTCCTATGCGGCTTGCCCGCAGGCGCCCGCGCTTGTCTTCTCCGAGAGCTGGGCGCCATGTCGAGGGGCACGGGCCGCACGCCGGGTCGGTGAACATCGGCGAGTACCAGCGCGTCTCAGGGCCGGATAAACGGGCTGCGCAGCTCCGGCGGCGCCAGCAGGGCGCCGCGGCGGCGGGATCGTTCCAGCCAGTCGACGCGTGTCTGGCGGGCCAGGGGGAGCGCGTGCACGACCGGCCGGGGCAAGTAGTACTGGAAGTTCCCGCCCCGTGCCCGTCAGAGGGTGCGGGGCCCTCTCACCGCTGCCCGCCTCATTCCCTTGCTGTTACAGGGGCACGGCTACGTCGGTCGCATCAACTTTGTGGCCAGCTTCACCATGTAGACCGAGTTCGATCACGGCACACAACATCGTCGTGCTCCTGCCACTACAGGCACCAGGGCGCCGCGGTGGAAATAGGGCTTGATCGCTTCCGGCTGTCGGAGACTGAGGGCTGCCGCTGTTGCTCATGGCGGACACGGCCGGCTCCTGAGGAAGCGGTCCTGGACGACTAGGCCGACAGACGATGCCTGATCCTTCAGGACGATGCTTCTACCGGTGGGCGCACCATGTCACCGGGGTAACTGCAATCCCCTGACATTTCGTCGGGTTCAGGGACGTATGTAAATCCGAGCTTAAGCCACACTCCGTACAGCTCCCGGTCCCACGCAGACAAGATGATCTCTTGATCGGGCACCCGAGCAAACAACTCATCGACCAAAGCTCGTGCCACTCCCCTTTGTCGGAACTCGGGAGAAACGTGGAGCTCATAAAGCCTGACGTAGCCGGGCTCGCCGCCTGCCGCGCGCTGCAGACTGGAGTGAAGCCATCCCATACGCACGTCTTGGTCGGAATCCTCTGCGATCAGGGCGTGCAGCGCCTCCGCCAGGGAGGCGGCCCCCTCCTGCTTCTCGACGGTGACCGTCCAGCCCTCGGTGTTGTTGCTCATCCATTCGACGTCGGCTGGATGAGCGTCACGGACCCTGATCTTCATGCTTCATAGCCTACGACTGCGCCTCTAGTGGCCATCATGGCCGTGTGAGCCTGACCAAGTGGCCGACCTCTCGGGCAAAGTAGCGATCGAGACGCATGAGACTGTCTCGTGCGGGTTCCCGATGCGGCGTTCGTAGTAGTTACGGGAGTACGGATCGACGCCCACATGGACGTCACACGCGACAGCGATGCAGCCGTGGTCTTGCACAGGCCGAGATGGCCAGTTCAGTTGCCGGTGTCCAGCCAGTCGATCCGGCCGTAACCGCTCCCGCACTCACGCGTCCCAGTCGCGCTGGGAGGAAAACGCACCCCGGTACGGACGGATGAGCGGGTGCGATCGCAAATCAGGCACCCGAGAGAGTCACAGGCACACGGACTCCTTCGAGGCACCGACCGCATCGTGCGCGCCAGCGCGTTCGACCTCACGTCGAAGCCGCACCAAAGCGCTCCGGTGCGGCTTCGACGTCTCACGGATCCGGGCAGAGACCCCGCCAGGACGGACCTCGGCGGGGCCTCGCCATATCACCCGCGTATCACACAGCCATCACCAACTGGGCAGACGCTCTCGGACCAAGAGGCTCCGACCTGCAATTTCATGCCCGCAGTGGACTGGCATAGACGCCCCTGGACGGTCTCTACAACCTGTGCCAGGTGGGACCGTCAACGCGGGGCAGGCGGATGCGGCCACTCCAACAGAGCCACCGCCCCGAGATCGGCATCAGTCAAGATCCGGACCAGTCCCGGGCCGGCGGTCCCGGCAACGTTCCCACGGCTGCCATATTCGCAGGTCAGCGAGCTGCTTGCGCTGTACCACCAGCAGACGAAGAATCTGCTGGGGCGAACGCGCACCACACCCAGGCGCAGCGCTTTGTCCGTGCCCGCAGAGCCGAGCGGCAAAGCCGGGTCGGCCTATCCAGTCAGGTCGCCTACCGCGCAACGGCCCTGAGCCGATCAGCCCCAAGATGTCCGAGTTCAACGGAGCGTAGTCAGCACCAAGTCAGCACGGGACAGGTGAAGACGGGTGATGACGTGGGCTTTTAGTCAGCACCAAACCAGCACGGGAGTCAGCACCGCACCGTCAAATCACCCTGAACTGCGCGTCCCGGACGGCACTCGTTTCGACAACATCGATCCCCTGAACCGCCTTTCCGCGAGCCGGCATGGTGGCCGCACGCATAGCGAACCCTCGAACTATGTTGCCCCGCCACATGTGCGCCTGACCTGCGGATTCCTACGGTGTGGCGACACGCAAACGTCCCCGTCACACCCCAGGAAGTGGTGCCGATGTCGTCGCCCGCAACCGCTCCACCGGCGGCCCCGAACAACCTCAAGCGCATCGTCGCCGCCAGCCTCATCGGCACCACCATCGAGTGGTACGACTTCTTCCTCTACGGTTCAGCCGCCGCGCTCGTCTTCAACAAGCTGTTCTTTCCGGACTCCGATCCGCTCGTCGGCACACTCCTGTCGTTCCTCACCTACGCCGTCGGGTTCGCCGCCCGCCCGCTCGGGGCGCTGGTGTTCGGGCACTACGGAGACCGGCTCGGACGCAAGAAGCTCCTGGTCCTGAGCCTGTTGCTGATGGGCGGGGCGACCTTCGCGATCGGGCTGCTGCCCACGCACGCGACGGTCGGCACCGCCGCGCCCGTCCTGCTGACGGTGCTGCGACTGGTCCAGGGCTTCGCGCTGGGGGGTGAGTGGGGTGGCGCCGTGCTCCTGGTGTCCGAGCACGGGGACGCGCGGCGCCGCGGCTTCTGGGCGTCGTGGCCGCAGACCGGCGCACCCGCCGGGCAGTTGCTCGCGACCGGTGTGCTGTCCCTGCTCACCGCGGTGCTCTCGGACGACGCCTTCGCCTCCTGGGGCTGGCGGATACCGTTCCTGCTGTCGGGCGTGCTGGTGCTCGTCGGACTGTGGATCCGGCTGTCCGTCGACGAATCCCCCGTCTTCCGGCAGGCGTTGGCACGCGCCGAGGCCCGCAAGGCGGCGCGCACCGCGGACGTCGAGCCGCTGCCGCTGGTGTCGGTGCTGCGGCACCATTGGCGCGACGTGCTGATCGCGATGGGCGCGCGCATGGCGGAGAACATCTCCTATTACGTCATCACCGCGTTCATCCTGGTGTACGCGACCACCTCGGCCGACGTCTCCAAGCAGACCGCGCTCAACGCCGTCCTCGTCGCGTCCGCCGTGCACTTCGCGGTGATCCCCGCCTGGGGGGCGCTGTCCGACCGGGTCGGACGACGTCCCGTGTACCTGGTGGGCGCGGTCGGCATCGGCCTGTGGATGTTCCCGTTCTTCGCCCTCGTCGACACCGGCGACTTCGGCGGCCTCCTTCTCGCGGTGACCGTCGGCCTGGTGCTGCACGGAGCGATGTACGCGCCGCAGGCCGCCTTCTTCTCCGAGATGTTCGCGACCCGGATGCGCTACTCCGGGGCGTCGATCGGCGCCCAGTTCGCCTCCGTCGCCGCGGGCGCCCCCGCCCCGCTCATCGCCACGGCGCTGCTGGCCGACTACGACAGCTCCACGCCGATCGCCCTGTACGTGATCGCCGCCGTCCTGCTGACGGTTCTGGCCGTGGGCGTCGCCGAGGAGACCCGCCACCGCGACCTGGCCGACGTCGAGCCCGCCACGGACACCGAGGACGGCGCGAAGGCCGAGGACGGCGCGGAGGCCGAGGACGACGACGCGCGGAAGACCTCCGCGGCGGCGGACGCGCAGGCCCTCCGGGCCGACCGCTGATCACACAGACCGGCTCCGGCGCCGAATCCGGCTCCAGCTCCGGCGCCGACCCGCTGTACCGACCGCCGTGTGCCGCTCGGCGCACGGCGATCAGCGCCGTGCCGCGGTCAGCGGAGCCCCGCATCAGCGGTCGGCGCCGCCAACCGATGCAGGCGCAACGCGAGTTGGATCTCCAGGGCGCGGGCGGGACTCTGCCAGTCCTCGCCCAGGAGGCGCCCCACGCGTTCCAGGCGCTGGGCCACCGTGTTGACGTGCACGTGCAGTTCGTTTTTCGTGCGGGCCGGGCTCATGCCCGCGGCGAAGTAGGCGTCGAGGGTGCGCAGCAGGTCGGTTCCGCGCCGTTCGTCGTAGGCGACGACCCGGCCGATGGTCCGGTCCACGAACCCCCTGACGTCCCGGTCGCCGGCCAGGAGCAGCCCGAGGAAGCCGAAGTCCTCGGCCGCGGCTCCGTCGCCGGAGCGGCCGAGCAGCCCGAGGGCGTCAAGACAGCGCCGGCCCTCCTCGTAGGCGGCGACCACCGCGTGCGGTCCGGCGGTGAGGTCGCGTACCGGGGCGGACGCGCCGACGGTGACCGCCTCGTGGACGGCGGCGCCCAGATGCCGCGCGGTGCGGCGAGCCAGCTCCGTCGCGGTGTCGCCGGACTCCAGCGGAAGCAGCAGCACGGTCCCGCCGTCGCGGGCGGCGGCCAGGCCCTGCCGGGTCGCGGCGAGGTGGAAGGCGGCGGACCACAGCCGACGGCGGGCGGTGGCCTCCTGGTCGGCGTCGGGTGCGGCGGCGAGGCGGGCCGCGAGGACGACGTGGGTCGCGTCGAGGTCGGCGTGCAGCCGCTCCGCCCGCTCGCGCAGCAGGCGTGGATCGCGGTCGCGGGCCTCGAGCAGGTCGTCGAGGAGTTCGCCGCGCACGCGCTGTTCCGCCTCGGCGGCCGAGCGTCTGGCCAGGAGCAGCAGGGACGTCACCATCGCGGCCCGCTCCAGCGTGCGCTGGTCGACCGGGTCGAGGCCGGGGTGGCCACGCAGTACGAGCGCTCCGAAGAGTTCCTCGCCGGCCGCGACCGCCGCGATCCAGTCGTCCCGGTGCCGTACGGCGTGGCCTTCCGCGCGGGACGCCTCCAGCGCTCCGGACTCCGCCGTCTCCGAGAACTCCACGGTCTTGTCGAGCACTTGGGACACCGCGGCGGCCACGTCGTGGACACCCCCGCCGCGCAGCACCAGTTCGGCCAGCCGGTCGTGGACGTCGGAGGCCCGCTCGATGACGGCGCTGCGGTCCCGGATGATCTCGTTGGCGTGTTCCAGACCGGCCAGCGCGGACCGGGTCTCGGTGAGCAGGTTGGCGGTGTCGATGGCGGCGGCGGCGAGCGCGGCGAAGGAGCCGAGCAGGGCGATCTGCTCCCGTTCGAAGACCCGGGCGCGCCGGTCGGCCGCGAACAGGACGCCGATGACGTTGGGGCCCAGCGTCAGCGGGACGCCGAGGATCGCCACCAGGCCCTCGTCGCGCACGCCCGTGTCGATGGCGGTCGTGTGCCGGAAGCGCTCGTCCTGGAAGTAGTCGTCGGTCACGTACGGTCGGGCCGTCTGGGCGACCAGGCCGCCGAGCCCCTCGCCCATGCCGAGGCGCAGCTGCTGGAAGCGGGCGGCGACGGATCCCTCGGTGACCCGCATGTAGGTGTCGCCCCGGGCCGGGTCGTTCAGGCTGAGGTAGGCGACGTCGGTGCCGAGCAGTGAGCGGGCCCGTTGCACGATCGCGCGCAGAACCGCGTCCACGTCGCGCAGGCCGGCGAGGTCGTGTGCGGTCTCGAAGAGTGCCGACAACTCGGCCTCCCTGCGCCGCCGGCCCTCCAGTTCCGCGCGCACCCGCAGCGCGACCCCCTTGGCGTGCTCGAGCGCCGCGATCCGCTCGCCGGAACCTCCTTCGGCGCGCGCCAGCAGCACGGGCCGGTCGTACGCTTCGGCGGCCGCTCCCCGGGCGAGCAGCTCGAGGAACGGCGCGTCGGCGTCGTGGGCGGTGGTGGGGGCCGCGGCGCCCTCCACGTGGTCGCGGGACATGCTCACAGGATTCCTCATCGCCGGGCCGCCCCGTCAGCCCTGTGGACAACTCCACCGAGGGTCCGCCCGAGGCCTTCCCGGCGCGTTCCCGGGGGCCTTTCCGCGGCGCGACCGGGGCCTTCTTCGGAGCGCGCGGCGTGTTCAGTGGGCGGTCCAGCCCCCGTCGAGGACCAGCGACGTGCCCGTCACGAAGGAGGCCTGCGGGCCGCACAGATAGGCGACCGCTTCGGCGACCTCCGCCGGCTCGATGAGCCGTTTGACGGCGCTGTCGCGCAGCAGCACCTCGGCCAGCACCCGTTCCTCGGGGACTCCGTGCGTCCGGGCCTGGTCTGCGAGCTGCCGTTCGACGAGAGGCGTGCGCACATAGCCGGGGTTGACGCAGTTGGAGGTCACACCGTGGGGTGCGCCTTCGAGGGCGGCGGTCTTGGACAGGCCTTCGAGTCCGTGCTTGGCGGCGACGTAGGCCGCCTTGTAGGGAGAGGCGCGCAGCCCGTGCACGGAGGACACGTTGACGATGCGGCCCCAGCCCTGCCGGTACATGTGGGGCAGCGCGCCGCGGACGAGGCGGAAGGGCGCCTCCAGCATCACGGTGAGCACGGTGTGGAAGACGTCCGGCGGGAACTCCTGGAGGGGAGCCACCCATTGGAGTCCCGCGTTGTTGACCAGGACGTCGGTCCCGGCGGCGGCGAGTTCGGCGGCGTCCAGATCGGTGAGGTCCAGTACGCGGGGTTCGAGCGGGCCGGGCAGACCGGCCGCGCTCGCGGCGAGCCTCTCCAGACCGCTCGCGTCGCGGTCGACGGCCCGGACTGCGGCCCCGGCTGCCGCGAGCCGCAGTGCGCAGGCCCGTCCGATGCCGCCGGCGGCGCCGGTGACGAGGGCGGTACGGCCACCGAGGTCGAGCGAGGGCGCGGCGGGGCCGGCAGGGACGGCCTGGGGCGAAGTCATGCCTCGACCCTAGGCAGAGCCCCGCGCCGCACCCATGTGGTCAGCACCCATACTTCATTCCGCTGTCGTGGTCTCGAACCATGTGGGTTCGTCGGAGAGCGCCTGCTTGATGCGGAACAGCTGCCGGTCGCGCAGCGGCGGCAGGGCGTCCAGCGCGAACCAGCCCACGTCGACCGACTCGTCGTCGTTGACCCGCGCGGACCCGCCCACGGCCCGGCAGCGGAAGGTGATGTCCATGAACTGGCAGGTGTCGCCGTTGGGGTACTGCACCTGCTTCCCGGCGCGCACCAGGACGACGCGCTCGGGCACGCACGTCACCCCGGCCTCCTCCTGGACCTCACGCACGGCGCAGTCCGCGGGCTGCTCCCCGGGGTCAGGGATGCCGCTGATCACGGTCCACTGCCGGTTGTCCGCGCGCTGCCCCAGGAGCACCCGGCCCTCGTCGTCGAAGACGACGGCGCTGACGCCGGGGAGCCAGAGAAGGCTGTGTCCGGCGGAGGCCCGGATCTCGGTGATGAACTCGGGAGTAGGCATGGTCCGACCCTATCCGGGCGTCCCGGTCAGCCCGCCGCGTTCCGCCGGCTCCGCACTCCGGCCCCGATCGCCCATCCGAGGCCGCCCGCCGCGACGAGCACCAGAGCCGTCTCGGGGAGGATGCCGAGCTTCGTCGCCGGAGTCTGCGAGGAGCGCAGGGGCACCTTCTGCACCAGGGAGTCCGCCACGAACATGCCGGTCTTCTGGGTGATCCTCCCGTCCGGCATGATGATCGCGCTGACACCGCTGGTCACGGGCACCGTGACGGTCCGGCTGTGCTCGACCGCGCGGACCCGGGACATGGCGAGCTGCTGATAGGTCATCTCACTGCGGTCGAAGGTGGCGTTGTTGCTGGGCACGGAGATCAGCTGTGCGCCGTCGGTGACCTCGGAGCGCACGGCCCAGTCGAACGCGGCCTCGTAGCACGTGACGAGGCCGACCTTGGCGTCGTCCATGTCGAACACGCCCGGCTTCGTGCCGCGGCTGAAGTCCTTGCGGACCATCGACGTCCAGTCGCTGTTGATCGCCCCGATGAGCGACCGCAGCGGAAGGTACTCGCCGAACGGCTGGACCTGTCGCTTGTCGTACGTCTGGGTGGGGCCCTTCTCCGGGTCCCAGAGGATCTGCTCGTTGTAGAGCTTGCCGTCCCGCTCGACGACGCCGCCGACCGAGATGGGCGCGCCGATCGCCTTGGCGGCCCGGTCGATGACGGCGGCCGCGTCGGCGTTGGCGAAGGGGTCGACGTCGGAGGAGTTCTCGGGCCACAGCACGAAGTCGGGCCGGGCGACCTTGCCCGCCTTGACCTCTGCGGCCAGACGCTCCGTCTCGCGCGCGTGGTAGTCGAGCACGGCCCGGCGCTGGGAGTTGAAGTCCAGACCGAGGCGCGGCACGTTGCCCTGGATGACGGCGACGGTGGCGGTGCCGTCCTGCGCCTCGTCGCTGACCAGGGTGCGGGCGGCCAGCGCGCCGACGACCGGGACGGCCACACTGAGCAGGGCCACCGCGGCGGCCGACCGGCGCACCTCGCCCGAGCGCCGCCGCTCGAGCACGAGGCGCACGATCTCGTACAGGCCGAAGCCGCACAGGACGACGCCGAAGCTGAGCACGGGTGTGCCGCCGACGGCGGCGAGGGGCAGGAAGACGCCGTCCGCCTGGCCGAAGGCGATCTTGCCCCACGGGAAGCCGCGGAAGGGCACACGCGCGCGTGCCGCCTCGCCGGCGATCCAGAGCGCGGCCGCCCACACCGGCCAGGCCGGCAGCCTGGACACGGCGGCGACGCCCACGCCGACCAGCGCGACGAAGTTCGCCTCGATGGCCACCAGGGCGAGCCAGGGGCCGGGCCCGACCTCGACGCCGGTCCACACCAGGAGCGGCAGCAGGAAACCCAGCCCGAAGAGGTAACCGAGACCGAAGGCGGCCTTGCGGCTGCGTCCCCGCAGCACCCAGCCGAAGACGGCGAAGGCCGGCAGCGCCAGCCACCACACGGTGCGCGGCGGGAAGCTGACGTAGAGCAGCACTCCGGAGAGCGCCGCGGTGACGGCCGGGACGAGGCGGCGCAGAAGCCGCGCGCCGCGCGAGGCCGGCGCGGCCGAGGGCTCCAGCCGGTCCGGCCGGTCTACGGAAGTTGCGGTGACGGTCACTCCGGGAGTGTACGGCGAGTCACCATTTGGCCGACAACTCGATCCTCGGGCGCCGAGGACCTGGCCGGCCGGGGGCCCCGCGCCCGGCGCACAACCCGGCGCAACTCATCCACAAACCGCGCATCAGCGGTTACGGTGTGCCAGTTCTTCGGCCATAGGCGGCCGAGGTCCGTCACGGTTCAGGTCCGTCACGGTTCAGGTCCGCGGTCGGGGGGGCGACCGGGTTCGGGGGGCGGGGTGGGTTCCACCGGGATGTCGTCCGCGGACTGCTGCTGTCGGCGGTCTTCTGCTGGGTGCTGTTCGCGCTGTGGCGGCCGCGGCGTCCGACACCGGTCGTCCTCACCGTGGGGGCCACGCTGACGGCGGTCGCCGCGATCGCCGCGATCGGCAACGCGCTGAGTTTCACGACGGTGTCGGTGGGCGCGGGGCTGCTGGCCGGCCTGGCCACGGCCCGACCGCTCGCCGTGGAGCCCGCGGTGCCCGGCGCTCCGTCGACGTGCGAGCGGGACCTGCGCCACGGCGACCGCCCGGCGGTCTGACGCGCCGAGGCAGCGAGGCGGCGAGGAGCGGACCGTCAGCGAGCCGGGCCCGCGGCTCCGGTGCGCAGCCGCTCCCGGATGACGCGGACCGCCGACTCGGCGTCGTCCACGGTGATCGTGAACGTGTGGCCGTCCCACAGCCGCAGCACCACGCCCTCGCCCTTGCGGACGACGACCGCGGTGCCCTTCTCCGGCCGCCAGCGATAGCCCCACCCGCCCCAGTGGCGAGGGGTGACGTGCGGTTCGAAGTCGGCGCCGGCGACGTGCGCCAGCGGGATACGGCGGCGCGGCAGCCCGATGTGGCCGCAGCGCACCTCGAGGGACTCCTTGTCGAGCTTGAGGTCGACGTGGACGAAGGCGAGAGTGCCGAAGAGCACCAGCAGCCCGGCGGCGATGCAGCCGACGACGGACATCACGAGCGGGGCGACGCCGGACGTCCAGGCCGATTCGACGGCGAGCTCGACGCCGAGCGCCAGGCAGGCGGCCCCGACCAGGGCGAGCAGCCACTGGAAGCGGTTGGTGGCGCGACCCGTCCAGACGTCGGCATGCGGGACGTCGGGAAGCGGGACGTCGGGAAGCGGGATGCTCTCGTCTTGGGGGTGGTCCCTCATATCCATGAGGTTACTCAGGTTTCGCTGCGCCGGTAGTCCGTAGCGCAGGGTGACTGCTCCGCCCGGGGGGCCCTTCGGTGCGACGGTCCCGGGCGGGTCACGGGGCCGGGCGCGGGACGGTCACGGAGCGGGGCTGACCGCCTGGAGCAGGCGGCCTTCCGCGTAGGCCAGCGCCGGCGGCGGCAGAGCGCCCGGGCGACCGCTGAGCAGAACCGTCACCGCGCCGAGCGCCGCACTCTCCGGCTCGGGGCGGGCGCCGATCCTGCGCAGCGCCTGCGCGACCACCGCGCCGGCCGAGCCGTGCAGGACGAGCGGCGGCCGGCCGGGGCGCTGCACGGCGGCCCGGATGCGGTCGGCGACGAGCTCGTAGTGGGTGCAGCCGAGGACGACGGTCGTGACGTCCGCGGGGGTGAGCGCCGCGGCTGCGGCGACCGCCGCGTCGATCGCCGTCTCGTCGGCGTGCTCCACGGCCTCGGCCAGCCCCCAGCAGGGCACCTCGGCGACCGTGACGCCGCCGGCGAAGTCCTCGATCAGGCCCCGCTGGTAGGGGCTTCCCGTGGTGGCGGGCGTGGCCCAGATCGCGACGGGGCCGCCGCCGGCCGCGGCCGGTTTGATCGCCGGAACGGTGCCGATGACCGGGATGCCGGGCTCGAGGGTGGCCCGCAGCGTGGGCAGGGCGTGCACGGTCGCCGTGTTGCAGCCGACGATCAGGGCCTCGGGCCGGTGTGCCGCGGCGGCCTCGGCGACGGCCAGCGCACGCGCGGTGAGGTCCTGCGGGGTGCGCGGCCCCCAGGGCATGCCGTCGGGGTCGAGGGAGAGCACGAGATCGGCGTCCGGTCGCAGGCGCCGTACCGCGGCGGTGGCCGCCAGCAGGCCGATTCCGGAGTCCATGAGCGCGATCTTCACCCGGCCACCATAGACGATGTGCGCCTGTCGCCCCTTCGGGTGGGGAAGACTGCGCACGTGAGCGCCATCGTGTGGATCGCCGCCCTGTCCCTTGCCTCCTGGCTGTGGCTGCTGCTCTGTCAGGGGTTCTTCTGGCGCACGGACATCAGGCTGCCGGACCGGACGCCGCCGCGGGAGTGGCCGTCGGTCTGTGTCGTCGTCCCCGCGCGCGACGAGGCGGCGGTGCTGCCCGCGAGCCTGCCCTCGCTGCTCGCCCAGGACTATCCGGGACCGGCCGAGGTCTTCCTCGTCGACGACGGCAGCCGGGACGGCACGGGAGACGTGGCGCGCGCCCTCGCCCGACGTCACGGCGGGCTCCCGCTGACCGTGGACTCACCCGGCGAACCGCCGGCGGGCTGGACCGGCAAGCTGTGGGCGGTGCGGCACGGGATCGGTCTGGCACGCGCGCGTGAGCCCGAGTACCTCCTTCTTACGGACGCCGACATCGCGCACGCGCCCGACAGTCTGCGGGAGCTGGTGGCGGCGGCCCGCACCGGCGGCTTCGACGCCGTCTCGCAGATGGCGCGGCTGCGGGTGGAGAGTCCGTGGGAGCGGCTGGTGGTGCCGGCGTTCGTCTACTTCTTCGCCCAGCTGTACCCGTTCCGCCGGATCGGCCGGCGTGGTGCGCGCACGGCGGCCGCGGCGGGCGGCTGCGTCCTGCTGCGCGCGGAGACGGCCGAGCGGGTGCGGATCCCGGACGCCATCCGGCAGGCCGTCATCGACGACGTGGCGCTCGCGCGGGCCGTGAAGGGCACGGGCGGACACATCTGGCTGGGGCTGGCCGACCGGGTGGACAGCGTGCGGCCGTACCCGAGGCTGCACGATCTGTGGCGGATGGTGTCGCGCAGTGCCTACGCGCAACTGCGTCACAGCCCGGCCCTGCTGCTCGGCACGGTGCTCGGCCTGGCGCTGGTGTACCTGGTCCCGCCGCTCGCCCTCCTCTTCGGGCTCACGGCCGGCAGCGCGCCGACGGCGGTGTGCGGCGCGCTGGCCTGGCTGGTCATGGCGGGGACGTACGTCCCGATGCTGCGCCACTACCGGCAGCCGCTGTGGCTCGCTCCCCTGCTCCCGTTCACCGCGTTCCTCTACCTCCTGATGACGGTCGACTCCGCGGTGCAGCACTACCGGGGGCGCGGCGCGGCCTGGAAGGGCCGCACCTACACGCGTCCGGACGCCGTCGCCGACGAGGGCTGAGCCGGCTCGGGCCCCGGCCCGTCTCTACTTGCGGCCCGGCGTCCAGTTCATGCCCCACCCGTAGGCGTAGTCCACGGTCCGCTGCGGGCTCACGCCGCGTTCGGGCACCAGATAGCGGGCCTCGCGCTGGACGACGAGGTCGCCGCCCTGGTTGGTGATGAGCGCCAGCGCGCAGACGGTCGACGGGACCGTGCACTCGTCCAGGGAGAAGTCGACCGGTGCGCCGAACTGGGGTTGCAGCGTGACGGTGGCGTGCAGGTCGGCGAACGAGCGGGCGCCCTCGTAGATGGTCACGAAGACCAGGATGCGCCGGAAGTCGTTCTTGCGGTCGAGGTTGACCGTGAGGTTCTCACCGCTCGACACGGCGCCCGTGCGGTCGTCGCCGTCGAGGTGGATGTACGGCGGCTGGTGCAGCGAGCCGAAGGCGTTGCCGAGGGCCTGGACCACGCCCTTGCGGCCGTCGGCGAGTTCGAACAGGGCGCACAGGTCGAGGTCGAGGTCGTTGTGCATCGCGACCGCCCGCCCGCGCTTGCTGCCCCACCCGGAGAACTGCTTGCGCACCTCCCAGTTGAGGTTGACGCGCAGGGAGCCCGACGTGCCGCCCTGTTTGGTCAGGGACACCGAAGGGGCGGCCTTGGTGAGCGTCACCTTGGTGAGCCTGACCGGCGCGCCCGGCACCGCGGGCGGGGCGGGCGGGGGCGGCGGGACCTGGTGGACGGGCGGGGGCACGGTGACCGGGAAGGCAGGCATGGTCGGCTGCTGGGGCGGCGTCGGGGTCACGGGGGCCGGGGCCGGCGGAACGGGGGCGGGTGCCGGCGGAACGGGGGCCGCCGTGTGCTGCGGCTCGTCCACGGTGATGCCGAAGTCGGTGGCCAGGCCCCCCAGACCGCTGCCGTAACCCTGTCCGACGGCGCGGAACTTCCAGGCGCCCTGACGGCGGTAGAACTCGCCCAGCACGAAAGCGGTTTCGACCGTGGCGCCGGCGCTGTCGAACCGCGCCACCACCGCGCCCTGCGCCGCGTCCCGCACCTCGATGTAGAGGTCCGGGATCTGACCGAAGGAGCCGCCGTCCGACGAAGCGGCCAGGACGACGGTCTCGATCGAGGGCTCCACGCGCGCGAGGTCGACGAGGACGCTGTCGGTCACCCGGCCCCCGGCGTCGCGTTTGCCCTCGTGGCGTACGGCGCCGGAGGAGTGCGCCGGCTGGTTGTAGAAGACGAAGTCGGCGTCGGAACGGACCTTTCCGCCCAGCAGCAGCAGCGCCGAGGCGTCCGCGTCGGGAACGCCCGGTCCGGAGCGCCATCCCAGCTCGACGCGCAGCGCCGTGGTCGGCACCGGGACATTGGAACCCTTCGACATTGACATGTACGCCCCCCATCGCGTGTCGGTGCACCGGGCCGTAGGCCCCTGCGCCCCTCGGGTTGTCTACCGGCCAACCTATTCCGAGGGGCGGCGGACGCCCATCGGGAGCGCAGGATCAGCCGTGGCCGACTCCCGGGTAACCCACTCAGAACTCGGCTTTTACACGATCTGCGCGTCGTTCGCCGTCCTTTTTTCCCAAGTTCGCTCGCATTGGGGATCCGAGGCTCCTACCGACACGGAAATCAACCCTCTTATCGGTCTCCCCAACCAGCACATCGTGGGCTTACCTTATGTGCCATGACCTCCCCCCGCTCCACCTACGGAGGCGGCTACTACTCCGCCTTCCCGGACACTCCGATCTACGACTCGCTCGTGGCCGAGCGGGGCACCCCGCAGATCGCCCCGATCCGGGTCCCCGCCGCGTACGACATGGGCGGCGGCAACCTGCCCGCGTTGCCGTCGGCGCTGCCCGCCCTTCCGGCGGGTCCGCAGCAGTCCTACGGCTACCCGCAGGCGCAGCAGCCCGCGCCGCTGCAGCAGGCTCCGGCGGCCTACATCCCGCCGCAGGCCGTCGCGCCGCGCGGCTACCCCGGCCCCCAGGCGCAGCAGCAGCCGCGCCCCGCGGGTCCCGGCATGAACTACGAGGCGATGCGCCCGGCCGCGCCCCGGCCCGCCGCGCCCCAGTACCAGGATCCGTACAACCAGCAGCAGTACCGCGGTTACTGAGCCGACCCGGGGTCACCGGCGCCACCTGGCAAAATGACCCCATGCCTCTCGCGGAACTGCTGTCGATACACGTCCATCCGGTCAAGGCGTTGCGGGGCCAGGCGCCCCGTGAGGCCGTCGTGGAGCCCTGGGGGCTGGCCGGGGACCGACGCTGGGCGCTGATCGACGACGGGGGAAAGGTCGTCACCCAACGCCAGCAGCCGCGCCTCGCACTGGCCGCCGCCGAGCTCCTGCCCGGCGGCGGCGTGCGTCTGTCCGCGCCCGGCAGGCGGCCGCTGACGGTCGCCGTGCCCGATCCCGCGGCCGCGGTGTCCCTGGAGATCTTCCGCGACAAGGTGCAGGGGGTTCTCGCCGACGCCGACGCGCACGCCTGGTGCAGTGCCTACCTCGGCGCGGACGTCCGCCTGGTCCACATGGACGATCCCGCCACCCGCAGGCCCGTCGACCCGGCGTACGCGCTGCCCGGCGAGACCGTGGCGTTCGCCGACGGATATCCGCTGCTGGTCACCACGACCGCGTCCCTGGACGCCCTCAACTCGCTCGTCGCGAACGGCGAGCACCCCGCCGAGGGTCCGCTGCCGATGAACCGTTTCCGGCCGAACCTGGT
Organism: Streptomyces achromogenes; assembly: GCF_030816715.1. Classification (NCBI taxonomy): domain Bacteria; kingdom Bacillati; phylum Actinomycetota; class Actinomycetes; order Kitasatosporales; family Streptomycetaceae; genus Streptomyces; species Streptomyces achromogenes. The sequence continues at coordinate 1,198,826 of NZ_JAUSYH010000001.1, forward strand.
CGTGTCGGGCACCGAGGCGTGGTCCGAGGACGGCTGGTCGCGTCTGGTGGTCGGCGAGGTGGAGTTCCGGGTCGCCAAACCCTGCGGACGGTGCGTCGTCACCACCACCGACCAGGACACCGCGGCACGGGGCAAGGAACCGCTGCACACCCTCGGACGGCATCGGCGTATCGGCGGCGCGCTGGTCTTCGGCCAGAACCTGGTGCCCCTGTCCCGCGGCACGGTCAGGGTCGGCGACCCGGTGCGCGTCACCGGCTGAGACCCGTCCCCGTCTCCGCCCCGGTCCGCCCGGTTCGCCCGGTCACGGGCGGGACCTCGGCGGGAACCCCCGCCCGGCTCCAGGGCGTTGGAAGGGCGTGAGAGGTTCACCAGGGCCCTCGGCCCTGGTGATTTCGCTCTCTCTTTCACGGGACGCGCGTGCGAACGGCTCCGACGGGGGTTGTCTCGGAGCGGGAAGGGGGTGCGGTCGATGCGAGCGATCGGCGGAATCTGGAGTTGGCGACACAACCCGCTGCGCCGCGGGACGGATCTGGTCGAGGCGTGGGTGGCGCTGTCGGCCCTGGTCCTGATCCTCCTCGTCGCGCCCGTGGTGGGCTCCGTGGTCGGTGCCCTGGCCCAGAGCGCTCTGCAGCAGTCGGTCCGTGCGCAGCACGCGTCGCGCCACGAGGTCACGGCCACCGTGGTGCGCAGGGCGACCGGTTCGCCGCTGGACGTGGATCCGGAGACGACCACCGGCCGGGAGACCCGGACCCGGGTCGTGGCCGACTGGACCGCGCCGGACGGCATCACGCGGCACGGCACGGTCCTGGCGGGTCTCAGGACCCCGCACCCCGGCGACCGTTTCGCGATATGGACGGACGGACACGGCCGACTCGTGGCCCGTCCCCTGGACTCCGCCACCGCCACGACGCACGCCGTGCTCGCCGGCTTCGGCGCGGCCCTGTTCACCGCGGGCGCCGTGGAGGGCGCCCGGCGGCTGGTCGTCTGGCGCATGGTCCGCCGCCGGCACGCCCGTTGGGACCAGGCCTGGGAGCGTGCGGGCCCGGACTGGGGGCGCACCGGCGCCGGCAGCTGACGGCCTTTCGTCTCTGGTCAACCCACTGCCCGCGCGCACGCTACGGTGGTCCGGCCGAGGCTTTCGGCATCAACCCGCGTACCACGAGGTGGGGGCACAGCAACGCCATGGCACAGGGCACGGTCCAGGTGACGCACACCGGCACATCGCGGTGGCGGCGCCGCACGGGTGAGTACGCATCGCTCGCCGCAGCCCTGGAGGCCGCGGCGGAGGGCGACGTCCTCACCATCGCTCCCGGCACCTACCGGGAGAACCTGGTCGTGGACCGGTCGGTGACCCTGCGCGGTCCCGAAGGCTCGCCCGGCTCCGTGCGCCTGGCTCCCCTGGACGGAGTGCCGCTGACCGTTCGCGCCTCCGCCGTGGTGCAGGACCTGCACGTGGAGGGTCAGGACGCGGCCGCGCCGGCGGTGCTCGTCGAGGAGGGCACCCCGGAGCTGCTGGACCTGCGGATCGTCACCCGGTCCGCGGCGGGCGTCGAGGTGCGCGGCAGCGCCCGCCCCACGGTGCGGCGGTGCACCGTGGACAACCCGGCGGGCATCGGCATCGCCGTGGTCGACGGCGGCGGCGGCGTCTTCGAGGAGTGCGAGATCCTCGCGGCCGGCCAGGCCGGCGTCGCGGTGCGCGGCGGCGCGCGCCCCCGGTTCGAGCGCTGCCGGGTGCACCACACCGCGGGGGCGGGCCTGAGCGCGACCGGCGACCACACCGCGCTCGAGGCGGTGGGCTGCGAGGTGTACGAGGTCAGGGGCAGCGGCGTCCAGGTCAGCGCGCGGGCCACGGCCCACCTCACCGACTGCGACGTGCACCGCACCACCGCCGACGGCGTGACCCTCGACACCGACGCCGTGCTCACCCTGGCCGACTGCCGTATCCACGACATCCCGGAGAACGCGGTCGACCTGCGTTCCCGTTCCGTCCTGACGCTGACCCGCACGACGGTGCGTCAGTTCGGGCGCAACGGGCTGTCGGTGTGGGACCCGGGCACGCGTGTGGACGCCAACCAGTGCGAGATCTTCGACAGCACCGGCGACTACCCGGCCGTCTGGGTCAGCGACGGCGCGACCGCCGTGCTGGACTCCTGCCGGGTGCACGACGTGCCGGACGCCCTGTTCGTCCTCGACCGCGGCTCCCGTGCGGACGTCGTCGACAGCGATCTCTCCCAGGTGCGCAACACCGCGGTGTCGGTGAGCGACGGCGCGACGGCCCAGCTCGACGACTGCCGGATCCGGGACGCGGCGACCGGCGCCTGGTTCCGCGACCACGGCAGCGGCGGCACCCTCGACAACTGCACCATCGACGGCACGCAGACCGGCGTGATCGTCACCAAGGGCGCCGACCCGACCGTCGAGCGCTGCACGGTCGACTCCCCCGCCGAGGCCGGGTTCTACGTGTCGGCCGGCGGCCGCGGAAGCTTCCTGAACTGCCGGGTGACCAACAGCGGGGGCTACGGCTTCCACGTGATAGACGGCAGCCGTACGACACTGCGCAAGTGCCGGACCGAGCGCTGTGCGCGCGGCGGCTACGAGTTCGCCGACGCCGGGGCGGAATCCGCGTCCGGCTCCGCGCCGGTGGTCGAGGACTGCAGCAGCGACGAGAGTGCGGGCGTGCGCACGCCCGGGGCCCCGGCGGCCCTGGAGACGGTCGTGCAGACGACCGTCCATTCCCCGGGTCTGCTCGGCGTGCTGCCCGAACAGCGTGTCGCCGTGCCGGAACCGCAGCCGGCCGCCGCGCAGCCGCAGGCGTCGGTGCGGACCTCGCAGGACGTGCTCGGCGAGTTGGACACCCTGGTCGGCCTGGACAGCGTCAAACGCGAGGTACGGGCCCTGATCGACATGATCGAGGTGGGCCGGCGCCGTCAGCAGGCGGGGCTCAAGGCGGCGTCCGTCAAGCGCCATCTGGTCTTCACCGGTTCCCCCGGCACCGGCAAGACGACGGTCGCGCGCCTGTACGGCGAGATCCTCGCCGCGCTCGACGTGCTGGAGAAGGGCCATCTCGTCGAGGTGTCCCGGGTGGACCTGGTCGGCGAGCACATCGGTTCGACGGCGATCCGCACCCAGGAGGCGTTCCAGCGGGCGCACGGCGGCGTGCTGTTCATCGACGAGGCGTACGCGCTGTCGCCGGAGGACGCCGGCCGCGACTTCGGCAAGGAGGCCATCGACACCCTGGTGAAGCTGATGGAGGATCACCGCGACTCCGTCGTGGTGATCGTCGCGGGCTACACGGTGGAGATGGAGCGGTTCCTGTCGGTCAACCCCGGCGTGGCGTCCCGTTTCTCACGGACCATCACCTTCGGTGACTACGGCCCCGACGAGCTGCTGCGGATCGTGCGGCAGCAGGCCGAGGAGCACGAGTACCGGCTCGGTCCGGGCGCCGCGGACGCACTGCTGAAGTACTTCACGGAACTCCCGAAGGGCCCCGCTTTCGGCAACGGCCGCACCGCCCGCCAGACGTTCGAGGCGATGGTGGAGCGGCACGCGAGCCGGGTCGCGCAGGTGACGGAGCCCAGCACGGACGACCTCACCCTGCTGTACGCGGAGGACCTGCCGGACCTGCCCTGACGGTTCACGACCGCTGCACCGGCACCTCCCCGGCGGGCGTCTCGGGCCGCAGCCGCCCCAGCAGCAGTTCGCGCTCCTCGGCGAACGCCGGGTCGGCCTGGTAGTCGGAGTGCCCGAGAACGGGCGTGGGCAGCGGATGGTCCTCGCTGCGGCCGAAGGCCAGGGGGTCGGCGAGCGGCTCGCGGTCCACCCGGGGGCCGCAGCCGTCGCCGGACAGCCGTACGGGGCCGCCGATGGGATCGGTCGGCCGGTACAGGTTGCGCCAGCAGTCGATGTCCTCGTGCAGGGCGGCCAGCGCGGCAGGTCCGAAGTGGGCGGGGAACCAGCGGCCGTAGAGGCGCTCGATCGGGGAGCCGTAGGTGAGCAGGGCGACTCGGGCGCGGTCGGAGGGTTTCAGCTGCCAGGCCGCCGCGGCCGCGAGGACGCTGCCCTGGGAGTGGCCGGAGATGACCAGCCGTCCGCCCGTGGCACGCGTCCAGGTGGCCATGCGCCAGGTCAGGTCGGGCACCGCGCGCTCCGCGTAGCAGGGCGGGGCGAAGGGGTGCGCGGCGCGCGGCCAGAACGTGCCGACGTCCCAGAGGATGCCGATCGTGCGCCGCGCGGAGACGTCCTTGTAGGCGCGCCGGCCCCAGGTCACGAACAGGATGAAGCCGAGCCCTATCAGCCAGGAACCCAGCGCCTGGGCGGTCTGGGCGGCGCCCTGCACGAAGGGCTGAGCCGTCTGCGCCGCCCGGGCCGGGGTCCGTCCGGTGGCGAAGGCGCCGACGAGCGCTCCCGCGCCGAGGAGCAGGGTCGCGGTGGCGACGACGGCGACGAGGAGCGGACCGCGGTCGGTGAGCGCGGCCATCGCGCGGGCCCGGGCGATGAGCCGGGTGCGCGCCGCGTCGCCGGAGCGCACCCCGTACGTCCGGACGACCTCTTTCTCCTCGGCCCGGATCAGCAGGAGGGTGCGCCGGGCGAGCAGCGCGCACAGCGCCAGCACCACCAGGAGCAGCACCGGGATGACGGCCGCCTGCCAGGTGAGCAGCACCGGCGGGCCGTCGAGAGAGGAGCCGGTGCCGTCGAGCCAGTCCGACACCCGCTGCGACACCCCGCCGGACATGACGCCGCCCAGCGCGCAGGCCAGCATCGCGACGGCGGGACCGCCGAGGCCGTGCAGTGCGCAGCGCTCGGGCGGCGCGCCGGGGTCGCGCCTTCGCGGGCAGTGGTGCAGGGTGCGGGCGACGACCGCGAGGGCGATCACCAGGGCGCCCTGGGCGAGGGCCAGCGCGCCGAAGGCCGCGTCGCCCGGGAGCCGGCCCTCGGAGCTCCAGCCCGGGCGGTCCCATCCGGCGTACACGAGCGTGAGGGCGAGCAGCACGAGGGCGGCGAGCGGCAGCCCGCGTACGAGGTGGGCGTCGACGCGCCGGTCGAGGCGGCGCTCGCTGCGGCCCCGGCGGCACACCACCCAGACCGTGGCCAGCGCGCCCGCGGCCAGGGACGCCTCCAGGGCGCGGCCCAGCAGGTCGAGGAGGGCGGGGCCGCCGGGCCTGCGGTCCTCGCGCACGGCCGCCGTGCCCACCGCCGCGGCGACCGTGAGCAGGCCGGCCGCGGTGTGCGCGGCGCGGAGCCGGGCGACGAGGCGGCGTCCGTACCAGAAGCCGGGCCGGCCGAGCGCGGTGTGCGCGGGGCCGGTCTCGGGCTCGGGCGCGCGGTCGAGGGGTTCCTGGGACTCGTACGCCCGCCAGGTGCGGTGGGACAGGTACCACAGGAGCGCGGTGAGCGCGGTCGGCAGCAGGGCGGCGAGGGCGACGCGGCGGCCCGGCAGACTCCACCAGCCGCCGTCCGAGACGGCCGGCGACAGGAAGCCCAGCCAGGTGTGGCGTTCGGCGCAGGCGGTCGTGCCCGCGCACTGCCAGGCCGTCAGGTCGAGGGCGACCTCGCAGGCCGCGGCCACCAGCAGCACCGTCAGGCTCAGTGCCGCGAGCCGCACCAGCAGGCCGTACACCCGCACCGCGCGGGTGCGCTCCCGTGCGGCGGGGCGCATCCAGTGGGCGAGGTTGACGACCATGAACGGCAACAGCAGCAGCCACAGGGCACGGGTGCCGTTGCCGGACGTGAGGTTGGACCACACGTACGCCTCGGGGACCGGGACGCCGCGACCGCGGTCGTCGCCCGGGCCGGTGTCGGCGGCGACGTCGTCGGTGCGCCGGTAGACGGCCGCCGTCCCGTCGCCGGTGATCCGCACGGTGCGAGGATCGTTCAGCATCTTCTCGGGCGTGGCACCGCCGACGCCGTGTACCAGCAGTTCCAGGGCGACTCCGCCCGCAGAGGCAGGTTTCACGATGCGCACTTCCCCCATGACACGCCTTCGAATGTGTCCGTGCGGGCATAAGGATCGCCACTTCGGACGCGTGATACACCTCCGGTCACGGAATCTCCCCGTGGTGCGCGACGGACGCGCACCCCACCTGCGTGGCATGCCCGCGTCGGGGCGGTGGTACAGCGGTGACCCGGCCGTGCGAGGATGGGACGCCCGCACACCGGCGTCGGGGCGAAACGTCCTCGTCGGACCAGGTGAACGGGCCTGTCGGACGGCTTGAGGGAAAGGACCGGAGCGTACGTGAGTGAGAATCAGAACCTCCTCGCGGAGCAGCGCCGCTCCCTGATCCTGGACGAGGTGCGACGCCGTGGCGGCGTCCGTGTCAACGAGCTGACCCGCAAGCTCGGCGTGTCGGACATGACGGTCCGGCGTGATCTGGACGCGCTGGCCCGGCAGGGCGTACTGGAGAAGGTGCACGGCGGCGCGGTGCCGGTCGTGGAGGCGAGCACCCACGAGCCGGGCTTCGAGGCGAAGTCGGGTCTGGAGCTGACCGCCAAGGAGGACATCGCCAAGGCCGCGGCGGAATTGGTCGCCCCCGGCAGCGCGATCGCGTTGTCCGGCGGTACGACCACGTATGCGCTGGCCCATCACCTGGTGGACGTGCCGGACCTGACCGTGGTGACGAACTCCGTGCGCGTCGCGGACGTCTTCCACGTGGCGCAGCGCACCGCGGGCCCCCGGCAGGGCGCGGCCACCGTCGTGCTGACCGGCGGGGTGCGCACACCGTCGGACTCGCTGGTGGGGCCGGTCGCCGACCAGGCCATCGCGGCACTCCACTTCGACGTGCTGTTCCTCGGCGTGCACGGCATATCGTCCGAGGCCGGGCTGTCGACGCCGAATCTCGCGGAGGCCGAGACCAACCGGCGGCTGGTGCAGTCGGCGCGCCGGGTCGTGGTGGTCGCCGACCACACCAAGTGGGGTGTGGTGGGCCTGAGTTCGTTCGCCGCGCTGGAGCAGGTCGACACGCTGGTGACGGATGCCGGACTGCCGGAGGCGGCGCGCGCGGAGATCTCCGAGCACCTGCGCCGGCTGACGGTCGCGGGCGAGCCCGACGAGGGTGCAGACATCTGAGCGGGCGGCGGCTAGGGTGGCGCACCCGTTTCCCCGCCATGCGGAGGTCGCGCGTATGCCTCGCCGGTTGCGTCCCGAAGGGCTCGACTTCGTCCGGACCGCTCCCGTGCGGCTGGTCTTCGCGACGGAGATGTCCGCTCCCCCTGAGCGGGTGTTCCGTGCGCTCGCCGAGGACGTGCCCGGGTGGGCGCGGTGGTTTCCGGCCGTGACGTCCGCGCAGCCGCTGGACGGTGGTGCGGCGCGCGAGGTGCGCCTGCGGGGCGGCACGCGTTTTCGTGAGACGGTCCTCGCGGCGGAGGAGCCGCAGGTGTACGCCTACCGCGTCGACGTCACCAACGCTCCGGGCATGGGGGCGCTGGTCGAGGAATGGCGGCTGGCGCCGGCCGGGGCGGGGACGCGCGTGCAGTGGACGTTCGCCGCTGACGGGAGCGGAGTGTTCCGGGTGGTGCTGCGGCTGGCCCGGCCAGGCCTCGGGCAGTCCTTCCGCAAGGCCGTGACGCGGCTGGACCGCGGGCTCTCCGGCTGAGCGCCGCGAGGTGGGCGGCCCTGCGGTTCAGCCCTGCCACACGCCGGTGGCCAGCAGCGTCTCGATCGCCGCGGTGTAGGGCGCGATGTCCAGACCCTGCTCGGCGAGCCAGTCGTCGGAGTAGTACTTGTCCAGATAGCGGTCTCCCGGGTCGCACAGCAGGGTGACCACGCTGCCCTGGCGGCCGTCGGCCACCATCTCGGCGACGATCTTGAGCGCGCTCCACAGCCCGGTGCCCGTCGAGCCGCCCGCCTTGCGGCCGATGGCCCGTTCCAGGGCGCGCACCCCGGCGACGCTGGCGGCGTCGGGGACCTTCATCATGCGGTCGACGGCGCCGGGGACGAAGCTGGGTTCCATGCGGGGCCGGCCGATGCCCTCGATGCGTGAACCGCAGTCGCAGGTGACGTCCGGATCGCCGGTGGTCCAGCCCTCGAAGAAGCACGAGTTCTCCGGGTCGGCGACGCAGATGCGGGTGTCGCGCTGGGTGTAGTGGACGAAGCGCGCGAGGGTCGCGGAGGTGCCGCCGGTGCCGGCCGTGGCGACGATCCAAGCGGGCTCCGGGAACCGTTCCAGCTCCAGTTGCCGGAAGATGGACTCGGCGATGTTGTTGTTCCCGCGCCAGTCCGTGGCCCGCTCCGCGTAGGTGAACTGGTCCATGTAGTGGCCTTCGAGCTCCGTCGCGAGACGTGCCGACTCCTCGTACATCCTGCGCGAGTCGCCGACGAAGTGGCACCGGCCGCCGTGGAACTCGATCAGTCGGATCTTCTCGGCGCTCGTCGTACGCGGCATGACGGCGATGAAGGGCACGCCGATCAGCTTGGCGAAGTACGCCTCGGACACGGCCGTCGATCCGCTGGACGCCTCGATCACCGGGCGGTCCGGCCTGATCCAGCCGTTGCACAGTCCGTAGAGGAAGAGCGAGCGGGCGAGCCGGTGTTTGAGGCTGCCGGTGGGGTGGGTCGACTCGTCCTTGAGATACAGGTCGATGCCCCACTTCTCCGGGAGCGGGAAGCGCAGCAGATGAGTGTCGGCCGAGCGGTTGGCGTCCGCCTGGACCTTGCGGACGGCCTCTTTCAGCCAGTCGCGGTAGGCGGCGTCGCTGTGGTCGACGTCGAGGGTGGCGCCGGTCCTGGTGGGCGGGGAAGTGGTCACGGCGGTGCTCCTTCGGGCTTCGCGCCGACGGTGGTCCGCGCGGCCGACACTCCGATCATAAACACCTTCAACACGCTTCTCACCTGCATAAACACACCTTTGAGACCCTCAAAGGCGGCCCTGGGGGCAGGCGCGGACGCCGGGGGGCGCATTCACCCGAATGCTCCGGACGGCCCCTGGTGGACCTGCGGACGCACTGGTGCTCGACGGCGGGCGCGGGCAGACTGCACCGGGTCGGGGCGAGCCCCGGACGGGGGCGCACAGCGGATCACGCGACGAGTTCGAACGCGAGGGGGCGGGAAGGCATGGCGGAGCCGGAGTTCACGGCTACGGGCGTGCGTATCGGGAAGCGGCTGCGTTCGCTCACCCGTGCCGGGCAGGTCCGGATCAGCGACGGCAGGCTGGAGCTGCTGACCAGCTACGGCAGCGAGATCGACAGCGCGCCCGTGCAGGCGGTGCGCGCCTCGAAACCGTGGTTCGTCCCGGAGGACCGGGCGCTGGCCGACCTCAACGGCAACCGGTACCTGCTGACGCTCGGGGAGCACGACCCGGCGCCGGGCGAACCCGGACCGCCGGCGGCGCGCCGCTTCATCGAGGCCGTGCGCAGGGCGGCGGGGCGCGGCGGCTGAGCCGCAGGGGGCGCGAGACCGGCCCGGGTGGCCGAATCACCGCGAGTTGCGCTACCGCATCCGCTGCGTCACTCTGGTCTCACGTCACTCTGGGTTTACCGGCGATAACGCTGCGAACCAGCCCGCCGGCCAAGACAGCAGGCGGCCGCCTCGCGCAGACGCCCTGCTCGATCCGAACTCCGTGTTCTTCCGGACCTCAGTCGGGGAGTCGCAGCCGTGATCAGCAACCCAAGCAGGCACTGCATGGTGGAGCTTCAGGCCCTGCCGTCGCGGATCGGTCAGGTCCGCAGAATCGTATCGGCGCAGCTGCGCTACTGGCACATGGACCCGCTGATAGACCGGGCCGCGCTCGGTGTGACGGAGCTCCTGACCAACGTCCACCTGCACGCCCAGCCCGACAAGACCTGTGTCGTGGAGATGGAGCTGCTGCTCGACCGGCTGACCGTCTCCGTGCGCGACCACGACCCGCGGCTGCCGGTCGTCAAGGCCGCCGAGACCCTCGCCACCTGCGGACGCGGGCTGGCCATGGTGGCCGCGGTCAGCGAGAGCTGGGGCGCCCGGCCGGACGGCGAGTCCGGCAAGGTCGTGTGGTTCACGCTGCCGGCGCCCGTCGCCGCGCGGGAGCTCACGGCGCGTCCGCCGCGCCGCACGCCGCGGGAGCAGGCCGCGCCCCGGTTCACGGAGGTCGTCTCCGTCGAGGATCTGCGGCCCGCGCATGCCCCCGCCCGGTCGGCCGTCGTCGGTTGACCGGGCGGTGACGTCCCCCGCGGAGAGGCGCTCCCGCGCCCGGTGCGCCGGCCCCTGCCGAGGGCCGGCACACCGGGCGCAGGCGTTCTTGGCCGGGCGGCCGTCGCCACGGTGACGCGCCGCCGAGCGCCGGAGAGCCGCGAGGCCGACGGTGCGCCGGCGCCGTGCACGTTCACGTTCACGGGGTCGACGACCCGTGCGGCGTCACGTGTCCGGGCGGAGCGGTCTCCGTGCTCAAGCCGTGCCGCCCTTGCCCACGGGGCCGAACTGCTCGTCCAGGACGGACAGCCGGCGCCAGTACTCGTCCTCGTCGATCTCGCCGGAGGCGAAGCGGCGGCCGAGGACGGCGAGGGGTGAGTCCCCGGTGGGGCGCGGGTCACCCGTCGCGCCCCTGGGACCGGGGCGGCCGCGCCACACGGTGCGGCGCAGCAGCGTGACCGCGCCGATCACCACGGCCGCCCAGATCAGCGGGAGGAACAGGATCCACGGTCCGGGGCCGCCGCCGTGCCAGTCAGCCAGGGTGTTCATCTCTGGTCATCTCCTCAGGGGATCTGCAAGGGGATCTGCGGATCTGCGGATCCGCTCGACGTCTCGAGCGTCCCGCCCGGAGGGGGCCCACGTCGTCGTACGGCCGGCGGCGGTGCGTGTACGTCCCCGGGAGTACGCGTACGTGCCCCGGGTGCTTCCCGAGTGCTCGAGCCGGGCGGTGCGCGCGGCGGACCCGGCAGGCCCGATCCGGTGGATGTGTGGCCGGCCGAGCCGCCGACGGACGCCCGCACCCGCCGCACCATGGAGGGCGACGAACGAACCCCCGAGTGAGGAGCACCTGCCGCGATGGCCCTGGAGATGCGCGACCGCTGCGAACGCTGCACCACCGCCGCCCTGCCGCCCGACGGGCAGGCCCGGATCTGTTCCTACGAGTGCACGTTCTGCGTGCCGTGCGGGGAGGTCATGGGGGACGTCTGCCCGAACTGCGGCGGGGAGCTGGTCCCCCGGCCGCGCCGAGCCGCCGGCTGACGGCTCGGCGCGTCCGACGACTCGCGGGGACGCCTGGTCGCTGTGCTCCAACGCCCCCGGCCGTGCCGGGGATCAACCGCGGTCCAGGCGCTCACGTGGTTGCGGACCCGGTCGGGGTACCGGCCGCCGGTGTGGTGGGTGACGTCGTGCCTCTCGAAGGGCGACGCCCGCCTCGTCCACGACGAGCGCGATTATCAGGGGGCGCCGTCGAAGCTGGCGAAGTAGGCGGCGGCCATGTCCTCGTCGCCGTGGCCCTGCGCGGCGGCCCGCTCCAGCCGCTCGGCGCTCGCGGCCGCCACGTCCAGGCGGACGCCGTTCCCGCGCCCCGCCTCGACGATCAGCCGGGCGTCCTTCGCGGCCGTCGCGACCGCGAACTGGGCCGGTGTGAGCCGTTCGTCGAGGATCAGGGCCGCCTTCGCCTTCAGGTACCCCATGTCGAGCGGGCCGCCCTCGATCAGTTCGAAGAACGTGTTCGGGTCGACGCCCAGGGACTGCGCCAGGGCCAGGACCTCACCGGTCGCGGCGGTGGCCGCGATGACCCAGCTGTTGGCCACGAGCTTGAGCCGGGTGGCGGTGCCCTCGCCGCCGTCCTCGCCGGTCCACACGATCCGTGCGCCCACGGCGTCCAGGACGGGCCTCACCGCGGCCCGGCTCGCGGGCGGGCCCGCCGCCAGGACGGTCAGCTGCCCGGCCTCGGCCGGCTGACGGGTGCCCAGCACGGGGGCGTCGAAGAACGCGAGACCGTGTGCGTGGGCGAAGGCCGCCAGCTCGGCCACGTCCTCGATCCCGGCGGTCGTCGACTGCACCCAGGCCGTCCCGGCGCGCAGGGCCGGAGCCGCCTCGCGCATCACCTCCAGGGTGGTGGGGCCGTCATAGAGCATGGTCAGGACGACGTCCGCGCCCTCGACGGCCTCGGCGGGGGCGGCGGCGACGTGCACGCGGTCCGCGGCGAGCGGCTCGGCCTTGGCACGGGTGCGGTTCCAGACGCGGACGGTGTGGCCGGCTCGGGCGATGCTGCGGGCCATCGCGGCACCCATGATGCCGGTGCCCAGGACGCTGACGCTCAGGTGGTCTGTCATGGCGTCAACCTACGTCGGCGGGTCGGCGACCGGCGCCTTTCCCGGGGCACGGCGGGCAGCCGGGTGCGGCTTCCGTCGACGGACGGGCTGATGGGCCGTCATGAGCGCGTCGGCGCGGCCGCGTCGTGCACCGCGGCACGGAGCCGCCGGCGCAGGGGGCGCGCGCCGCGCCTCACGCTGCGGTGAGCGCCCGCAGCGGGTCGTCCAGGACCGGCTGCCAGGCCAACTCGGCCGCGCCGACCAGGCTGTTGTGGTCGAGGGAGCAGGCGAGGATCGGCACCCCGCCGCTGTGGCCCCAGAGGCTCCGGTCGGTGACGACCGCGCGGAGCCGGTCGGGGTCGGCGGCGAGAAGGGTGCGGTGCAGTCCGCCGAGGATGATGCGGTCGGGGTTGAGGATGTTCACCAGACCCGCCAGGCCCAGCCCCAGCCGGTCGATCAGGGCGTCCACGGCCATGCGGACGACCGGGTCGCCGTACTCCTCGCGGATCAGCTGGTTGGCCTGCTGCAGCAGGGAGCCCTCGGGGCCGGGCTGCCGGCCGGCGGTGTTCAGCAGGGCGAGCGGGTCGGCCTCCACGTCGAGGCAGCCGCGGCTGCCGCAGTAGCAGGCACGTCCCTCGGGGTTGACGGTGAGGTGCCCGACCTCCAGGGCGAGTCCCGAACTGCCCGTGTGCAGACGACCGTCCAGCACGAGCGCGCCGCCGACGCCCCGGTGCCCGGTGGCCACGCACAGCAGGTCACGGGCGCCACGCCCGGCCCCGTGCCGGTGTTCGGCCAGGGCGGCGAGGTTGACGTCGTTCGCCGCGAACGCGGGGCCGGTGACACCGGCGGCGCGGATCCGCTCGGCGAAGACCTCCCGCACGGGCGCGCCCGCGGGCCAGGCCAGATGGAGGGGGTTGAGCGCCAGCCCGTCGGGTTCGGTGATCGCGGAGGGCACGGCGAGGCCGGCGCCCACACAGCGCCGGCCGGTCCGCCGCAGCAGCTCCGCGCCCGCGTCCACGGCGGCCCCGAGCACCTTCGCGGGGTCGGCGTCGACGGCCTCACAGCTGGGCGTGGTGGCGACGATCCGGCCGCCGAGACCGACCAGCGCGGCCCGGAAACCGTCGGCGTGGACCTGTGCGGCCAGAACGACCGGGCCGTCCTGCGCGACTTCGAGCCGGTGGGAGGGGCGGCCCTGCGAACCGGCGGCGGCGCCGGGCCGCGCGTCCACCCGGATCAGGCCCAGTGCGACGAGTTCGGCGGCGACCGCGCCGGCCGTCGCGCGGGTGACGCCGAGCTCGGCCGTGAGCACCGCGCGGGTGGGCGCCCGACCGGTGTGCACGAGCTCCAGCGCGGGCCCGAGCGCACCGCGCCCCCGGTCCAACCGCGCCCTCGAGGTGGTCCCTTCCCCCGCCGGCCGGGGGTCCGCCTTGCCGCTCATGAGGGCGAGTCTCCCATGATCCGTTGCTCAGACGGCGTCGGGGAAGCCGCTCACCCGCAACGTGATGTTCAGCCGTCCCGTCAGGCCCAGCGCGGGCGGAGCCGTGCCCGGCAGCACGCGCGGCACCCCGTGGTACGCGAACCGGGAGGGGCCCCCGAACACGAAGAGGTCACCGCTGCGCAGCTCGACGTCGGTGTAGGGCCGCGTCCGGGTCCGCGGGTTGCCGAAGCGGAAGACGCAGGAGTCGCCGAGGCTGAGGGAGACCACGGGTGCGTCGGACTTCTCGTCGGCGTCCCGGTGCATGCCCATCCGGGCGTCGCCGTCATAGAAGTTGATCAGCGCGATGTCGTATGCGGCGGCCCTGGAGTCCTGCGGTCCGAGCGCGTCGGCCACCGCACGCCGGCCCAGCTCGCCCAGCCAGTCCGGGAACGGCTTGACGGGCGCGCCGTCGCCGTCGGTGGCCGTGCGGGCATAGGCGTACGGGTGCCAGTGCCAGCCCAGGCAGACCTGGCGGGCGGTCATGGTGCCGCCGCCGGGCGTGCGGACCGTGCGCAGCCCGGCCGGCGGACGGGCCCAGTCCCGGCACGACCCGAGCAGCTCGCGCTGGCGGGCCGCGTCCAGCCAGTCGGGCAGGTGCACCGCCCCCGGCGCGACCTCCGCGCGCCCACGGGGGAACAGCTCCGCGTCCATGAACCCATCCTCCCGCATCGCCGTGGTGCCATGTCCGGCGGCGACACCGCGCCTGAGCTGCGGCTCGGCTAGCCTGACCATGATGAACGACCGTATGACGACGCCGTGGGGCGAGGTCGAGCTGGCCCGCCACCCCGAGGACACCCGAGATCAGCTGCGCGCCTGGGACGCCTCCGACGCCTACCTGCTCAGACACCTCGCGGCGCAGGACGTCCCGCTGACCGGCACGGTGGTGGTGCTGGGCGACCGCTGGGGCGCGCTGGTCACGGCGTTGGCGGCGCACCGGCCGACACAGATCACCGACTCCTGGCTGGGGCAGGAGGCGACCCGGGCCAATCTGGCGCGGGCCGGCGCCGAGACCGGTTCCGTGCGGCTGCTCACCACGCAGGATCCGGTGCCGGAGCGGATCGACGTGCTGCTGGTGCGCATCCCCAAGAGCCTCGCGCTGCTGGAGGACCAGTTGCTGCGGCTGGCGCCCGCCGTGCACGCGGGCACGGTCGTCGTCGGCACGGGCATGGTGAAGGAGATCCACACCTCGACGCTGAGACTGTTCGAGCGGATCCTCGGGCCGACCCGGACCTCCCTCGCCGAGCAGAAGGCCCGGCTGGTCTTCTGCACCCCCGACCCGGCGCTGAAGCCGCCGGTCACCCCGTGGCCCTACGTGTACGACCTGCCCGGCGACCTCGGCTCCCCGCTCTCCGGCCGGCCGGTCGTCAATCACGCCGGGGTGTTCTGCGCCGACCGCCTCGACGTCGGCACCCGGTTCTTCCTCCGGCATCTGCCGAGCGCCGGGGGCGGCCGCCGGGTCGTCGACCTGGGCTGCGGCAACGGGGTCGTCGGCACGGCGGTGGCGCTGACCGACCCGCGGGCGGAGGTGCTGTTCACCGACGAGTCGTTCCAGGCGGTGGCGTCGGCGGAGGCGACCTACCGGGCGAACGGGGTGCCGGGGCACGCCGAGTTCCGGGTCGGGGACGGGCTGGCGGGCGTCGCGGACGGCAGTGTGGACGTCGTGCTCAACAACCCGCCGTTCCACTCCCACCAGGCCACCACCGACGCGACCGCGTGGCGCATGTTCACGGGGGCCCGGCGCGCGCTGCGGCCGGGAGGCGAGCTGTGGGTGGTGGGCAACCGGCATCTGGGCTACCACGTGAAGCTGAAGCGGCTGTTCGGCAACAGTGAACTGGTCGCCGGCGACCGCAAGTTCGTGGTGCTGAAAGCGGTCAGGCAAGGGTGAGTCCTCGCCCCTGCGCGACGATCCGCTCGCCGGTGCGTATCGTCCCTCGTCGGCCGGGCGGTCCGCGGGCGGGGATCCCCCGGGAACGCCGCGCCTCGGAGGGATCCGCGCCTTCCCGCCGAAGCGCGGCGAACCAGTGCGGCAACTAGCCTTCCGCGTGGGCGAGTTCGATGTCGTGGTCGCCCACGTCGGCGCCATCGAGGCTGACGCGTCCGGCCCGGGGCGGATAGCCGGCCGCGACGACCGTGTACGGGCCGTGGTCCAGGTCGGTGAAGGCGTACGCCCCGTCGCCGCCGGTCGTGGCGGTCGCCACGACGTTGCCCGCGGCGTCCATGAGGGTCACCCGGGCATCGGCCAGCGGAGCGCCCGCGCCGCGTACCGTGCCCCGTACCTGTGCGCCGGGCCGCAGCTCGACGTCGACCCGGGTGAGACCGGCGACGCCGACCTCGACGGGCAGGGCCAGCGGCCGGTGCCTCGCAGAGCTGACCGCGAGGACGACCGCCCCCGGTACCAGGTCGGCGACGGCGAACTCGCCCTCGCCGTCGGTCCGCGCGGTGGCCAGCACATCGCCGCGGACGTCCGTGACGACGACCACCGCGTCCGCCACCGGCGCTCCGTCGTCCGTGGACCGCACCGTGCCGGCCAGACCGCCGGCGACACCGAGCAGCACGTCGTGGCTGACGGGCTCCGCCCCGACCACGACGGTCGCGGCCTGCGGCTGGTGTCCGTCGGCCGAGGCGATGAGCACGTAGGCGCCCTCTCCCGGCGTCTCGAGCGCGTAGCAGCCGTCGCGGCCGGTGACCGCCCGGCCCAACTGCCGCCCGCCCAGCGAGACCAGCGTGACGGCGGCGCCGCACACCGGTGCGCCCTCGGCGCCCCGCACCAGCCCGCGCACCGCCCGGCCGCCGCCGGCCGGACCGCCGTCGGTCAGCCCGGGAACGGTCGCGACGAGCTCCGCGACGGCACGGGCCAGCGGCGCGGCCACGGCCGCGCCCACCGCCCCGTCCCCGGGCACGCCGACACCCGACTGCTCCGGGTTCGGTTCCGTCGGCGCCGGTTCGATCGAGGCCTGCTCGCCGGAGGGCGGTGTGCCCTGCTCACCCTGCTCGCCGGAGGCAGGCGTGGCCTCCTCGCCGGAGGAAGGTGCGGCCTGCGTTCCGATGGCCGCGGTCCGCCGTCCCGGGAGGAACGCGGCGAAGGCCAGGACGAGGACCACCGCTCCGGCCCCAGCCGCCATGACCACCTCGAAGCCGTTCTCCGAGGGCAGTGCGACGCCGCCGACGTCGGTGGTCATGCGGGCCAGGATCGCGCCGGCCGCGGCGCCGAAGGCCAGCACCGCCACGCCGACGCCGGCCCGGGGCGCCGCGGCCCCCTCCTCGATCCGCACGGACCGGGTCTGCGCAGGGGACATGGGCCGGGCCTCCGTGGGGGGTGCGGTACTGCACGACTGGCAGCATCCTAGGCCCGCTTGATTGACTCAAGCAACTAGCATGTCCGGTGTGCGACGTGTGAAGGTTCCGGGCAGGGAAACCCTGCCCGGAACCCCTTTCCCGCCCGTTACAGCGTGCGCTCCAGGCTGTCCGCCACCAGCTTCACGAACCGGCCGGGCTCCTTCGGCCGCCCGCCCTCGGCGAGCACTGCCAGACCGTGCAGCAGCTCCGCGGTCTCGGCGAGGCCGGAGTGGTCCTCGCGCTCCTGGTAGGCCTTGTTCAGGCCCTTGACGAGCCGGTGCTCGGGGTTGAGCTCGAGGATCCGCCGGGCCCGCGGCACCTCCTGCCCCATGGCGCGGTACATGTTCTCCAGCGCCGGGGTGAGGTCGTTCGCGTCGGAGACGATGCAGGCCGGCGAGACCGTGAGCCGGGAGGACAGCCGCACCTCCTTGACGTCCTCGTCCAGCCGCTCGTTCATCCAGGCGAGCAGCCCCGCGTACTCCTCGCTCTGCTTCTCGCGCTCGCCGTCGGCCTGCTCGCCGCCCTCCCCGTCGAGGTCGACCTCGCCCTTGGCGACCGACCGAAGCGGCTTGCCGTCGAACTCGCCCACCACGTCGGCCCACACCTCGTCGACCGGGTCGGTGAGCAGCAGGACCTCCACGCCCTTCGCCCGGAACGCCTCCATGTGCGGGGAGTTCTCGATGCTCTGCCGGGACTCGCCTGTCAGGTAGTAGACGGCGTCCTGGCCCTCCTTCATCCGCTCGACGTAGCCCCGCAGGGTGGTCGGCTCGTCCTCGCTGTGCGTGGTCGCGAAGGAGGAGACCGCGAGAAGCGCGTCGCGGTTGTCGGAGTCGGAGAGCAGGCCTTCCTTCAGGACGGCGCCGAACTCCCGCCAGAACGTGGCGTAGCGGTCGGGCGCCGCGGTCATCATGTCCTTGATCGTGGACACGACCTTCTTGGTCAGCCGGCGCTGCATCATCCGGATGTGCCGGTCCTGCTGGAGGATCTCGCGGGACACGTTCAGCGAGAGGTCGGCGGCGTCGACCACGCCCTTGACGAAGCGCAGGTACGGCGGCAGCAGCGCCTCGCAGTCGTCCATGATGAAGACGCGCTTCACATACAGCTGGACACCGCGCTTGTAGCCCTGGTTGTACAGGTCGTGCGGGGCGTGGGAGGGCACGAACAGCAGCGCCTGGTACTCGAAGGTGCCCTCGGCCTGCAGCCGGACGGTCTCCAGCGGTTCGCGCCAGTCGTGACTGATGTGCTTGTACAGCTCGTGGTACTCGTCGTCGGACACCTCGTCGCGCGAGCGCGCCCACAGGGCCTTCATCGAGTTGAGCGTCTCGGCAGCGGGCGCGGCGTCGTCGCCCTCGCCCCTCTTCGGGGTCATCCTGATCGGCCAGGTGATGAAGTCCGAGTAGCGCTTGACGATCTCCCGGACCGTCCACTCCGAGGTGTAGTCGTGCAGCTTGTCCTCGTCGTCCGCCGGCTTCAGGTGGAGGGTGACGGAGGTGCCCTGCGGCGCGTCGTGGACGGCCTCCAGCGTGTACGTCCCCTCGCCGCGCGACGACCAGCGGGTGCCCTGTGCCTCCCCCGCGCGCCGGGTCACCAGGGTCATCTCGTCCGCCACCATGAAACCGGAGTAGAAACCGACGCCGAACTGGCCGATCAGCCCCTCGGCGCTGCCCGTGTCCTGCGCCTCGCGCAGCTCCCTGACGAACTGGGCCGTGCCCGAGTTGGCGATCGTGCCGATCAGCCGTCCGACCTCGTCGTACGACATCCCGATCCCGTTGTCCCGCACGGTGAGGGTGCGGGCCTCGGGGTCGGTCTCGATCTCGATGTGCAGGTCGGAGACGTCGGCGTCGGGCGCGTCCTCCCGCAGCGCGGCGAGGCGCAGCTTGTCCAGCGCGTCGGAGGCGTTGGAGACGAGCTCGCGCAGAAAGACGTCCTTGTTCGAGTAGACCGAGTGGATCATCAGTTGCAGCAACTGACGGGCCTCTACCTGGAACTCAAACGTTTCGGTCGACATGGTTGGCGTGTTCCTCACAGGTTCCGAAAGAGTCTCCTGAACTGGCGGAAGCCACTTTAGGACACGTTCTCGCGCTGCGCGGGCCGGTGGTGCGGATGCCTCCCGCGAAACGCGGCGGGTCGTCAGCGCAGGAGAGCGGCGCGCAGGGTGAGGCCGTGGCCGACGCGGAGCCGGCGCAGTTCCCAGAGGGCGACCGCGGTGACCGACAGCGGGGCGCCCAGCAGAAGCAGGATCCGCACCGGGACCGGGACGCCCTCGTAGGCGCCGGTGAACACGTCGATCAGCGCCATCTCCCACACGAGCACCAGCGCCAGCAGCGGCGGCACCGTCTCGTGGATGTCCGCCGTGCGGAACACGTGCGCGAGGGACATCCCGACGCCGTAGACGACGAACGGCAGAACCCACACGACCATGAACAGGGCGACGACGGCGGTGATCACCGTTGTCGCGGGACCGGTTGCGAAACGGCCGTCGAGCAGGCCGGTCAGGACGGCCGCCGGGAACAGGGCGACCGCGGCGATGATCGCCACGACCGAGCCGAGCGGTCTGGCCGCCCGACGCAGCAGTTCACGCCGGGCGGGCGGGCGCGCCGCGCCGATCAGCGCGCCGACGGCCAGGGGGAAGGTCACCGCGAGGACGAGGACGTTGTTCCAGGTCTGATCCACCCGGTCGTCGGCGAAGTCCCCGACGGACGCGACGAGTCGGTAGGAGACCATCACCCACACCACGGCGGCCAGTCCGACGGCGGTGCGGATCCGCTGCATGCGGGCGACCACCGGATCGTCCACCCGGCCCGGACGGGACGGCCGGAACACCGTACGGCCCACCGCGATGGGGCCGACGGCCCGCCACAGCCGCCGGAACACGCCCACGCGGGGCACGGGTTGCGGCAAGGGCTGCGGCCCGTAGGGGTGGTACGGGTCGTACGGCGGCTGTCCGCCCTGCTGGTTCCAGGCGTTCATGGTGACGGCTCCCCCGAGGCACTGCGGTGATCACAGCGGTGATGACAGATGCGCGCGGAAGCCTAGCGACCGCATCTCCCCGGCGTCGGGCCACGGGTGGATCAGCGCGGAATCTCCTCCACCTGTGCGAAGCCTCCCGTCGCGTGCCAGTCCAGCCGGGTGAGCGTCTCGGTGGAGTTCCGGGTGAAGCGCAGGCGCCGGGTGTCGCCCTCGCCCTGCGCGGCGACCTTCGTCCAGCCGTCGAAGTCCCTGGTGAGCTTGGTGTCCCAGCGTCCGAGGCCGGCCGTGCCGACCGCGGCGATCGACTCGGTCGGCGGCTCGCCGTCGTAGCAGTAGACGCCCCAGTCCGCGATGACGGCGACCGTGTCGCCGAACGCCTTGAGCGTGAGGCTGTGACAGCGGTCCGTCGCGGTCGCGTACACCAGGCGCGGCGCGCTCCAGGCGCCTGTGTCCGCGTCCCGGTGCCGCTCCACCAGTCCGCGTCCGGCGACGTACGACATGCCCACGCGCCGGCCGTCGGGCAGGCGGATCTCCCCGTCGAAGCGCGGGTCCGGAGACGGGGTCGGCGAGGCTTCGGCCACGGACCTCGTCGGCGTCGCGGTCGCCCCGGCCTCCGTGTCCGTCGCCCCCGCGGTCGCGCTCCCCGTGCCCGTCGGCCCGCCGCAGGCCACCGCGAGGCCCGCCACCATCGCCACCGCGGCCGAGGCCCGCAGCCGATCTCCGCTCATGCGCATTCCCCCATGGTGCACTCCTCGCCACGTGCGACGACGCCGCGCGACACGGCCGGGCGCCTCCGGCCGGTGCGCTGCCCCCCTCCCCGCGTCCGCACTCCGTCGGGCAGACTTCCCCACATGGAGACTTCCGAGTTCCTCGAGATCCTCGACCGCGAGGGCCGGGCCCTGGCCGACGCCGCGGCGGAGGCGGGCCCCGATGCCAAGGTCGTGACCTGCCCGGGCTGGCAGGTACGGGACCTGCTGCGGCACACGGGCGCGGTGCACCGCTGGGCCACGTCGTTCGTCGCCGACGGCCACGCCGCCTTCCGCCCCATCGAGGAGCCGCCGGAGCTCGACGACGATGCGCTGCGGGACTGGTTCCGCGCCGGACACCGGCGGCTCGTCGACACCCTTTCCACCGCGCCGCCGGACGTGCGGTGCTGGCACTTCCTGCCCGGGCCGACGCCGCTGGCGTTCTGGGCCAGGCGACAGGCGCACGAGACGGCCGTGCACCGCGTGGACGCCGAGTCGGCCCGCGGCCGCGATCTCGAGGAGGTCGCGCGGGAGTTCACCGCCGCATTCGCCGCGGACGGCGTCGACGAGTTGCTGCGCGGTTTCCACGCGCGCGACCGGAGCAGGGTGCGCAGCGAGGTGCCGCGGACGCTGCGGGTGCGGGCGACGGACACGGCCGACGCGGTGTGGTCGGTGCGCGTGTCGTCGGAGCCGCCGATGACGCGGCGCGACGCCGACGGGCCCGCCGACTGCGAGGTGTCCGGACCTGCCGCCCCGCTCTACCTCTCGCTGTGGAACCGGTTGCCGCTGCCCGCCGTGACCGGTGACGCCGCGCTCGCGACGCTGTGGCGGGAGACGTCCGGGGTGAGCTGAGCGGCGGCCCCGGTCCGGCGGCGGGCGGCCGTCAGTCCGTCAGCATTCTGGTGAGCACCGCGCGCTGCACCGGCCGTACGTCGCCGTGCAGCGCGCGTCCCTTTCCGGTGAGCGCCACCCGGACGCCTCTGCGGTCCTCCGCGCACAGGCCCCGCTCGACGAGACCGTCCTTCTCCAGACGGGCGATGAGCCGCGACAGCGCGCTCTGGCTGAGGTGGACCCGTTCGGCGATCTCCTGGACGCGGAAGCCGCACGAGACGTCTCGCGCAGGCGACTCGGCGAGGACGTCGAGCACCTCGAAGTCGCTGGCGCACAACCCGTGTCGGTGCAGTGCCCGGTCGAGTTCGCACTGGGTGCGGGCGTGCAGGGCCAGCATGTCCCGCCACTGGTCCACGAGCGCCTGCTCGGCCTCGGACCCGCCCTTCTCCACCGCCATGGGGCGCACCGTAGCAGAGCACGGAATTTGTTGCACCCGAATTAAATGCGTTTGCATTCGATGCACGCGCATGTACTGTCGTCGGCATGACCTCTCCGCTCACCTCCCCCGCGGTCACCCTCCCCGAGGGCCGCTGGACCTCCCGGCTCTGGGGCACGCTCCTGGTGCTGTGCGCCGCGATGTTCCTGGACGCGCTCGATGTGTCCATGGTCGGCGTCGCCCTGCCGTCCATCGGCTCCGACCTCGGGCTCTCCACCTCGACGCTGCAGTGGATCGTCAGCGGCTACATCCTGGGCTACGGCGGGCTGCTCCTCCTCGGCGGCCGCACGGCCGACCTGCTGGGCCGCCGCCAGGTGTTCCTGATCGCACTCGGCGTCTTCGCGCTGGCCTCGCTCCTCGGCGGACTCGTCGACTCGGGTCCGTTGCTGATCGCCAGCCGGTTCATCAAGGGTCTCAGCGCCGCCTTCACCGCCCCGGCCGGCCTGTCGATCATCACCACGACATTCCCGGAGGGCCCGCTGCGCAACCGCGCGCTCTCCATCTACACCACCTGCGCCGCGACCGGCTTCTCGATGGGCCTGGTCCTCTCCGGCCTGCTCACCGAGGCCAGTTGGCGCCTGACCATGCTGCTCCCCGCCCCGATCGCCCTGGTCGCGCTGGCTGCCGGACTGAGGCTCCTGCCGCGCAGCGAACGGGAGAAGAACCACAACGGCTACGACGTCCCGGGCGCCGTCCTCGGCACCGCGTCGATGCTGCTGCTGGTCTTCACCGTGGTGCAGGCCCCCGAGGCCGGCTGGACGTCCGCCCGGACACTGCTGTCCTTCCTCGCCGTGGCCGTCATGCTGACCGTCTTCGTCCAGGTCGAGCGGCGCTCCGCCGGCCCGCTGATCCGGCTCGGCGTGCTGCGCTCGGGCAGCCAGATCCGCGCCCAGCTCGGTGCGATGGCCTTCTTCGGCTCCTACGTCGGCTTCCAGTTCCTGGCCACCCTGTACATGCAGACGCTGCTCGGCTGGTCGGCGCTGCACACGGCGCTCGCCTTCCTCCCGGCCGGCGCGCTGGTGGCGGTGTCCTCGACCAAGGTGGGCTCGATCGTGGACCGGTTCGGCACGCCACGGCTGATCGCGGCGGGCTTCGCCCTCATGGTCGCCGGGTACGCGCTCTTCCTCCGCGTCGATCTCGACCCGGTCTACGCCGCCGTCATCCTGCCGTCGATGCTGTTGATCGGCGCGGCCTGCGCGCTGGTCTTCCCCTCGCTCAACATCCAGGCCACCAACGGCGTGGCGGACCACGAGCAGGGCATGGTCTCGGGTCTGCTCAACACCTCGGTGCAGGTGGGCGGTGCGATCTTCCTCGCCGTCGTGACGGCGGTGGTGACCGCGGGAGCCCCCGCCGACCCCACCCCGCAGGCCGTCCTCGACAGCTACCGCCCCGGACTGACGGTGGTGACGATCGTCGCCGCGGCGGGTCTGCTCATCACCCTCCCCGGCCTGCGCACCCGGCGCGCCCGCAACGCGGTCGTCGTCGCCAAGTCCCCTTCCGTGCAAGCGGAGTTCGAGGCGCCGATGGAGCCGGTGGGGGTCCGCGACTGAGCCGGCGCCCGGAGCGCCGTCCGCACCGGGCCGCCCGGCGGGGCCGATTGCCCCGCCGGGCGGCCGACTGTGACACTCACCGCATGGACGGCCACGGAGGACAGGGGCGGCGCACCCAGGCCGAGCGGGACGCGATCACCGTCGAGATCGGGTACGCGCTCGTCAGCGCCGTGTTCGCGGCGGCTGTGACCTTCGGGGCGATCGCGGGTCCGGCGCTGCTGTTCGACCTGCCCGGCCTGGCGGAGACCTGGCTGGTGCGGGCAGGCCTCGTCCTCGCTCCGGTGCTGTTCGCGGCCCGGGTGATCTCCGTGCTGGTCCGCTTCCGGCCGGGCGCTCAGCCCAGCCAGCCCGGCCGGACCAGGCCCGACTCGTAGGCGAGGACGACCAGTTGGGCCCGGTCCCGGACGCGCAGCTTCACCATCGTGCGGCTGACGTGCGTCTTGGCGGTGAGCGGGCTGACGACCAGCCGGCGGGCGATCTCCTCGTTGGACAGACCGATGCCCACCAGGGCCATCACCTCGCGTTCCCGCTCGGTGAGCCGGCCCAGCGCGTCGTCCGCGGCGGGCTGCTTGGAGCGGGCGGCGAACTCGGCGATGAGCCGGCGCGTCACTCCCGGTGAGAGCAGCGCGTCGCCGGCCACCACCGCCCGCACGGCACGCAGCAGTTCGTCCGGCTCGGTGTCCTTGACCAGGAATCCGGAAGCCCCCGAGCGGATCGCCTCGAACACGTACTCGTCGAGTTCGAAGGTGGTGAGCATGACCACCCTGACCTCGGAGAGGGTCTCGTCGTCGGTGATCCGGCGGGTGGCGGCCAGGCCGTCCAGGAGGGGCATCCTGATGTCCATCAGGACGACGTCGGGCCGCAGTTCGCGCACCGCCCGCACCGCCTCCCGCCCGTCCGCGGCCTCCCCGGCCACCTCGATGTCGGGCTGCGCGTCGAGCAGCGCCCGGAATCCCGCCCGGACCAGCGCCTGGTCGTCGGCGAGCAGTACGCGGATCACCGGTCCTCCCTCGCTCCACGGTCGTCCCCGGACGTCGCGGGCAGCACGGCCAGCACCCGGAATCCGCCCCCGGGCCGCGGGCCCGCCTCGATCGTGCCGCCCAGCGCCGCGGCCCGCTCCCGCATTCCGGCGAGACCGTTGCCGCCGCCGCCCGCGTCGGCGCCGGTGGCCGGGCCGTCGTCGTCGATCCGCAGCCGCAGCGTCGTACCGCTCGCGTCGAGCCGCACGCGCGCGTGACGCGAGCCCGAGTGGCGTACGACGTTGGTCAGGGCCTCCTGGACGATGCGGAAGGCGGCGAGATCCGTGTGCGGCGACAGCCGCGGCGGCTGTCCGGTCACCTCGACCGTGAGGCCCGCGCGCGCCGCCTGTTCCACCAGTTCGGGCAGCCGGTCCAGGCCGGGTGCGGGGGCTCGCGGCGCGTCCCCCGGGGCACGGAGGGTGTCCAGCACCTGGCGCACCTCTCCCAGCGCCTCCTTGCTGGCGGACTTGATGGTGCCGAGCGCGGTGCGCGCCTGCTCGGGGTCGGAGTCGAGGAGCGCGAGGCCCACGCCCGCCTGCACGTTGATCACCGAGAGGCTGTGCGCGAGGACGTCGTGCAGTTCACGCGCGATGCGCAACCGCTCCTCCCCTGCGCGCCGCCGGGCGGCCTGCGCGCGTTCGGCCCGCTCACGGGCCCACTGCTCACGCCGGCTCCGGACCAGCTCCGCGAGCGCCACGATCGCCAGGACCCATCCGGTGACGACGAGTTCCTGCCCGAAGGGTGCCGCGTCGTCGCCGGCGGGCGGCAGCCAGCGGTACCACCAGTGAGCGACCAGCAGATGCACGGCCCACAGCATCCCCAGGGCCGTCCAGGCGGCCCGGCGGTGTCCGGAGACGACAGCGGCGAAGCAGGCCACCGCCACGGTCAGGAAGACCGGTCCGTAGGGGTAGCCCACGCCGAGATAGAGCGCCGCGACCGCCGCGGTGCCGAACACGACGGCGACGGGGTGCCGCAGGCGCCACAGCAGCAGCCCGGAGGCGACCACCAGCAGCACGCGCGCGAAGACGTCGAGGGGGGCCCGCTCGCCCTCCTGCGCGTGGGCCGCGAAGGTCGAGCCGGCGAGCACGACCACGGTGATCAGCAGGGTCGAGGGCCACGGCGGCCGGCGGGCGGGGCCGGGCTCCGTGTCGTCCGGGCCGCCCGGCCCTCCCGCCCACCGCGCCTCGCCGCGCCCCCTCCAGCGGCGCGGCAACGGTGACAGCCCACGCGAGCGCCGGCCCCGCCGCTGCGCGCCGGGGGGCCCGCTCACCTGCTCTCCGTCCATGCCCGCCACGCTAGACGTCGCCCGCCCCGCCCGACGTCCGCCGGACGAGGTGGTCGGCCGTACTCCCCCGGAAGTACGGCCGGGCGACGGATGGCGACGGGAGACGAGGGCCCGGCGGGCGGCACGCGCACCGCGGCGGGTCCGGCGCCGAAGCGCCCGGGCGTCCGCGAGGCGGGCCGGGTCGTCGAAGCCGTCGCACCATCAGAGTCACCGGAGTCAGACCGGCCGGCCGGGTCGGCGGGGCGCGTCTAGCGCAGGCCGACGTCGCGGGCCAGGCGGGTCACCGCGTACCGGAAGAAGGGCTCGCGTTCCTCCACGACGCGGTGGAACTGCCCGAAGAGCTCGAACCCGACCAGCCCGTACAGCTGGGCCCAGGCGGCGACGAGGGCGGTGACCGCTCCCGGCGGGAGGTCGGGCGCGAGGTCCGTCGCCATCCGCACCGCCTCGGGGACCAGATCGTCCGTCAGGAGCGGTACGTCCAGCCGGTCCTCGCGGCGCGCGTCGCGCACGATGCCGATGAGGAGGAGGCCGACCCGGGCGGCGGAGGGGACCGTCGTCCGGGGTGCGCTGTAGCCGGGCACCGGTGAGCCGTAGATCAGCGCGTACTCGTGCGGATGGGCCAGCGCCCAGGCGCGCACCGCCTCGCCGACCGCGACCCAGCGTTCCAGGGGCGCGGTCCCCGCGACGGTCGTGTGCGCGGCTTCCGCGCTCTCGCCGAGGGAGTCGTAGGCGTCGATGATGAGCGCGGTGAGCAGATCGTCGCGGCTCGGGAAGTACCGGTAGAGCGCCGACGAGGCCATGCCGAGTTCACGGGCCACGGCGCGCAGCGAAAGCTTGGCGGCACCCTCGGACGCCAGCTGTCTGCGGGCCTCCTCCTTGATGGCCGCGGTGATTTCGGCCCTGGCCCGGGCCCGTGCGCCTCGAACGGTGTCGCTGCTCATGTCCGCAGTGTCCCACGGAAACGGATCGGTGCGCACATTCGCGAGCGGCGCACCGAAAAGAGAGCAGCGCTCTTGCCATGACGTACCGCACTCGGGCACACTCGTTCTCGAGCGAGAGCAGTGCTCACACTTTCCGCCTCAGGAGGCAGCAGCGATGTCGACCCACGTGCAGAAGCCAGGCTGGTTCACCGTCAACGTCTTCAATCGTGCGGTGGCCTGGCTGACCCGTCGCGGTCTCAGCGTGTGGGGGTCCAGGGTGCTGGCGGTCCGCGGCCGCAAGAGCGGCGCCTGGCGGACCACCCCGGTGAACCTGCTGACCGTCGACGGACAGCAGTACCTCGTCGCCCCGCGCGGCCACGTCCAGTGGACGCACAACATGCGCGCGGCGGGCGGCGGCGAACTCCACCTCGGCAGAGCCGTGGAGGAGTTCACGGCCACCGAGGTCACCGACGACGACAAGGCGCCGCTGCTGCGCGCCTACCTCAAGCGCTGGAAGGCCGAGGTCGGCGTCTTCTTCAACGGGGTGGGCCCGGACTCCCCCGAGGCCGAACTGCGCCGTATCGCCCCGGACCACCCGGTGTTCCGGATCACCGTCACCGACCGCCGCTGACCGGGAGCGGTCAGGAACCGCTCTCGTCGGCCGCCTGCGCGGGCTCCGCGGTGGCCGCGATCCGCCGGTCCATCGCGGTCAGCGCCCGCTGGGCCATCGGATGGGACCGGACGAGTTCGCCCAGCGTTGTCCGGCCACGTGTGATGTCGGTGAACGCCCGCCAGGCCGGCCGGAACCCGGTGAGCGCCGCGTGGAAGAGCCCGGGACGGCGCTCGAACGCGGCGAGCATCCGCTTGCCGACGCTCATCTCCACGCCCAGGCCCGCCTTGACCGCGAAGGCGTAGTTCAGCGCCTGGCGGCGGGCGTCGACCGCGTCGTGCGCCTCGGAGATCCGGACCGCCCACTCGCCCGCGAGCCGGCCGGAGCGCAGGGCGAAGGAGATGCCTTCGCGCGTCCACGGCTCGAGCAGCCCCGCCGCGTCCCCGCAGACCAGCACCCGCCCGCGCGAGAGCGGCGAGTCGTCCGCCCGGCAGCGCGTCAGATGACCGGAGGAGATGCTCGGTTCGAACCCGGCGAGGCCGAGCCGCCCCACGAAGTCCTCCAGGTAGCGCTTGGTGGCCGCGCCTTCGCCGCGCGCCGAGATCACGCCTACGGTCAGCGTGTCCCCCTTGGGGAACACCCAGCCGTAGCTGCCCGGCATCGGGCCCCAGTCGATGAGTACCCGGCCCTTCCAGTCCTCGGCGACCGTGTCCGGGACCGGGATCTCCGCCTCCAGGCCGAGGTCCACCTGGTCGAGTTTGACGCCGACGTGCGCTCCTATCCGGCTGGCGCTGCCGTCCGCCCCGACCACCGCGCGCGCGAGCAGCGTCTCACCGCCCTGCAGGACGACGGCGACCGAGCGCCGGTCCGGCACCGCCGAGCCGTGCTGCTCGACCCGCTGCACGGTCACGCCGGTGCGCAGCTCGGCGCCCGCCTTCTGGGCGTGCTCGACCAGCTGCTGGTCGAACTCGGGCCGGTTGATCAGCCCGAACAGCATCTGCCGGGAGCGGCGCGTGCGGGTGAAGCGCCCGTTGTTCGAGAACGTGACCGCGTGCACGCGGTCACGGAAGGGCAGCTCGAACCCGGGCGGCAGCGCGTCCCGGGAGGGGCCGATGATGCCGCCGCCGCACGTCTTGTAGCGGGGCAGTTCCGCCTTCTCCAGCAGCAGCACGCGCCGCCCCGTGACCGCGGCCGCATAGGCGGCCGAGGCCCCCGCGGGCCCCGCGCCCACCACCACGACGTCCCACACCTGCCGGGCGTCGTCCGCCGAAGAGTTCTCGTCGTCCGCCGAAGAGTTCTGGCTGCTCACGATGGTCTACTGCTCCCGATCAAGCCGCTTGCCGCACCTGTCTCCCCGCATCCTACGGCGGAGATCGTCACGGCCCGATGACGGTCCGCTGTGGCAGGATCGGCGGCGTGCGCGCCCCCACCCGGCAGACGCGTACGCTCGCACGGTCCCTCGAACGGACCAGTGCCACCCTGTACAACGTCGCACCCACAAGGAGCGTGCCCATGTCGTCGAATCCGGTCGCCGAGACCGTCGCCTCGCTGATGCCCAGGGCACGGGCGGAACTCGCCGAACTGGTGGCCTTCGCGTCGGTGGCGGACTTCGACCAGTTCCCGAGGAGCGAGAGCGAGGCCGCCGTCGACTGGATCTCGGCGGCCCTGCGGGCCGAGGGCTTCCAGGACGTGGCCGTCCTCGACACTCCCGACGGCACCCAGTCGGTCTACGGCTGTCTGCCCGGCCCCGCCGGCGCCAGGACCGTCCTGCTCTACGCGCACTACGACGTGCAGCCGCCGCTGGACGAGGCCGCCTGGACCAGCCCGCCCTTCGAGCTGACCGAGCGGGACGGCCGCTGGTACGGCCGCGGCAGCGCCGACTGCAAGGGCGGCGTGGTCATGCACCTGCTCGCGCTGCGCGCCCTGAAGGCGAACGGCGGCGTGCCGGTCACCGTCAAGGTGATCGTCGAGGGCTCCGAGGAACAGGGCACCGGCGGCCTGGAGCGGTACGCGGAGGAGCACCCCGACCTGCTGACGGCCGACGCCGTCGTCATCGGCGACGCGGGCAACTTCCGCGTCGGCCTGCCGACGGTCACCTCCACCCTGCGCGGCATGACCATGCTGCGGGTGCGGGTCGACACCCTCGAGGGCAATCTGCACTCCGGCCAGTTCGGCGGCGCGGCCCCCGACGCGCTGGGCGCGCTGATCCGCGTCCTGGACTCGCTGCGCGCCGAGGACGGCTCGACGACGGTCGACGGACTCACCGACGACTCGCGGTGGGAGGGCCTGCAGTACGACGAGGCGCAGTTCCGCAAGGACGCCAAGGTGCTGGACGGCGTCGGCCTGATCGGTTCCGGCACGGTCGCCGACCGCATCTGGGCCCGGCCCGCCGTGACGGTCCTCGGCATCGACTGCCCGCCGGTCGTCGGCGCCACCCCGTCCGTACAGGCCGGCGCCCGCGCGCTGATCAGCCTGCGCGTGCCGCCGGGCGTGGACGCCGCCGAGGCCACGAAGCTGCTCCAGGCCCACCTGGAGGCGCACACCCCGTGGGGCGCGCGGCTGAGCACCGAGCAGATCGGCCAGGGGCAGGCGTTCAGCGCCGACACCACCAGCCCGGCGTACGCGGCGATGGCGCAGGCCATGTCCGTCGCCTACCCGGGCCAGGAGATGCAGTACGCGGGCCAGGGCGGCTCCATTCCCCTGTGCAACACCCTCGCGGGCCTCTATCCGCGGGCGGAGATCCTGCTCATCGGCCTGAGCGAGCCCGAGGCGCAGATCCACGCGGTCGACGAGAGCGTGTCCCCGCAGGAGCTGGAGCGGCTGTCGGTGGCCGAGGCCCTGTTCCTGCGCCACTACGCGGCGAGCTGAGCCCCCCGGGACGGGCATCCCGGGGAGCGAGGAGCACGCGGCTTCGCGCGGTGTCGTGCGGGGCCACGAAGAAGGTAATGGGGGCGGCGGATCGGTGCCGACGGCCGGCGGCCGACCCGTGGGCCCCCCTCGACGACGGACCGCCCGTCGGTCGGCTGCCCATGGGTCGGCTGCCGCTTCGGCCGCCGAGGCACGGTTCGGACGCCGTCGCACGGTTGTCCCGACAAGAGACACAGCTGTCCCGGGAGGAGACACGGCCGTCCGGACGGGAGACACCGCTGTCGGGACACGGCCCTCCTGACGCCGCTGTCCTGACACGGCTGTCCGGGCAGAAGGGCCGGGAGGTTGTGTCCCGGCGGCGGCCGCGCGGAGCGTCCTCGCCCGACCGCCGCGCTCACCCCTGCGGAACGCCGGCCTCGAGGTAGAGCGCGGCCCCGCGCTCACGGGCCCGCAGCGCCCAGCGCAGCCGCTCGTAGCGGACCGGCGGCAGCAGGTCGGCGGCCTCCTCCTCCGTCACGAAGCGCCAGGCCCGCAGCTCGGGGCCGGGCAGCAGCAGCCCGTCGACGGCAGCGGCGTCGAGCCGGCCGCCGTCGAAGAGAAGCCGCAGGCCCCCGTAGCGGGGCGGCGCGGGCCGCTCCCAGTCGACGACGAGCAGCGGGGGAACGTCCGCCAGCCGGATCCCGGTCTCCTCCTCGACCTCGCGGATGCCCGCGCGCGCGGGCGCCTCGCCGGGTTCCACCACACCGCCGGGAAACTCCCAGCCGGGCTTGTAGGTCGGGTCGACGAGCAGCACCCGGTCCCGGTCGTCGAAAAGGAGCACCCCGGCGGCCAGCGTCTCGGCGGTGGGCTCGGGGGTCTGCACGATGTCGCACGCGGACACGGCGCCGCTGCCGACCGCCTCGGCGATCCGGACGGCGGTCGCGTGCGGGGTGAGGGCGCCGTTGTCCACGAGGTGGGCGTCGGCGGTGAGCCAGGACGCGAGGGCGGCGCGGTAGGGCTCGATGTGGTCGTACGACCACTGCCGCACCCGTATCTCACCGTCGGGGAGGTCCACGGGGATCTCCCGGCCGGCTATCCGCTCGCGCAGGATCGTTTCCGCCGGAGCGAGAAGCACGTGCCGGACAGCGATGCGGCGGGCCGCGAGACCGCCGAAGATCTCGTCGCGGTACTCCTGCCGCAGCAACGTCATGGGGACGACGAGGGTTCCACCCAGTTCGGCGAGGAGCGCGGCCACCGTGTCGATCACGAGTCGCCGCCAGATCGGCAGGTCCTGGTAGTCGCCGACCTCGGCGAGGCGCTTGGGCGGCAGCAGGTGCGGGAGCGCCGCGCCGACGACCTCGGGGTCGAAGAACGTGCTGTTCGGGATCAGGTCGATCAGCTCCCGTGCGGTGGTCGTCTTTCCCGCACCGAACGCGCCGTTGATCCAGACGACGGTCACGGTTCCCCCTCTTCTGTCGGCCCCCTGTGGCTTGCCCGCTCCACCCTGCCCCGGAAACCAGTTCGCGTTGAGAACGCGCGGACGCGCCGACGCCGGCGCCCCTCGCGGTGGGGCGCCGGCGTCGTGGCCTCGGGGGCGGTCCGTCAGTCGGTCTGCCCGAGGGCATCGTCGTCCACGGCGAGGCTGTCGCTGGAGAGGGTGTGGTCGAGCGAGCTGAGCGTGTCTCCTACGTTCAGTCCGTCGAGGTCGTCGGCGGCCAGGCCGTGCGAGGGGCTGATCGCCGCGACGACGAAGCCGGTGGCGAGGGAGGCGATGGCGAGCATGCTGCGCTTCTTCATGCGCGGATCAACTGCGCGAGCGGGCCCGGAGTCACGCCCGGCCCGGCAATCCGTTCGCGCGGACCACCGGCCGGCGGCGAGAATGCCGTGATCGCCGACGTCATCGAGGAGTTGTGCCATGAACGGTCCGCCCCACGCCCACGCCGGCCTGGACGGGCTCGTGATGGGAGACGCGTTCGGCGACGCCTGGTTCACCCGCTCCGACGAGCCCGCGGAGGAACTGTGGGCGGCTCGCGAGCCGCGTCCCGCACCCTGGCTGTGGACGGACGACTCGGCGATGGCCTTCGTGCTGTTCGCCCACCTGACGGCCCACGGAGAGGTCCGGCCGGGCGATCTGGCGACCGAGTTCGCCGCCGAGTACGGCCGTGACCCGGGGCGTAAGTACGGCCCGTCCATGCACGGCGTGCTGCGGCGCGTCGCCGAGGGCGAGGACTGGCGCGCGGTGACCACCGGCCAGTTCGGCGGACAGGGTTCGCACGGCAACGGCGCCGCCATGCGGGTGGCCCCGCTCGGCGCCTGGTTCCGGGGCGACCCGGGCACGGCCCGCGAGCAGGCCCGGCTGTCCGCGCTCGCGACCCACGCCCATCCGGAGGCGGTGGCGGGCGCGGTGGCCGTGGCGGTCGCCGCCGCGCTGGCCGCCGGCCTCGACGGTCGGGACGTTCCGCCGCGCGCCGCGTTCCTGCGGGAGGTGGCCGGTCATCTGACGGACGGCGACGTCCGCTCCGGGCTGCTGGTGGCCGCCGGCCTGCCCGGGCACACCTCGGTGCGCCACGCGGCGTCGGTGTTGGGGTCGGGGCGGCTGATCTCCGCTCCCGACACCGTGCCGTTCGCCCTCTGGTGCGCCGCGGGCCATCTGGACGACCTGCCCGAGGCCCTGTGGGAGACGGTGGGCGGATGGGGTGACCGCGACACCACCTGCGCGATCGTGGGGGGAGTCGTCGCGGCCCGCATCGGCACCGCGGGCGTTCCGGCCGCCTGGCGTGCGGCGCGCGAGGACATCCCCGCGCGCAGCGGCTGGGACCCGCTCGTCGCGACAGAGGTGGGCGTGGGCTGAGGCCCGCCCCCGCCGCGGGAACCGGCGGCGCCGTGACGGAGGACGGCACGGCCCCCTCACCAACGGCACGGACCCCGCCACCAGCACCAACGGCACCGGCACCGGCACCGGCACCTCCAGCAAGCGCAGAGACGTTGGCCGGAACGTTCCTTCTTCGTCCCGTCAGACCGCTGCCGTCGTGGTGACGGCCCCCGCTCCTTGCGCCGCCAGGGCGGCCGCCGCCGCTCCCACCAGGCCCGCGTCGGTGCCCATCTGCGCGGGAGTCACCGTCAGGCGGCGGACGAAGGAGAGGGTGGCGTAGTCCCGCAGGGCCAGGCGCAACGGCGCGAAGAGCACCTCACCCGCCTTGCCGACACCGCCGCCGACCACCGCGATGTCGATCTCGACGAGGGTCGCGGTGGCCGCGATGCCGGCGGCCAGGGCCTGGGCGGCCCGTTCGAAGGAGGCCACGGCGACCGGGTCGCCCGCGCGGGCGG
This sequence comes from Streptomyces achromogenes, assembly GCF_030816715.1. NCBI lineage: Bacteria > Bacillati > Actinomycetota > Actinomycetes > Kitasatosporales > Streptomycetaceae > Streptomyces > Streptomyces achromogenes. Next base: position 1,232,432 of record NZ_JAUSYH010000001.1, read on the forward strand.
CGGCGGCCACCGAGGCCGCGGAGACGTCGCCGTCGGGGCCGGGCAGCCAGCCGTTCTCCAGCGCCCGTCGGGCGATGTTGGGGCCGCTCGCGATGCGTTCCACGCAGCCGCGCGCCCCGCACGGGCACGCGTCGCCGTCGAGTTCGACGCTGATGTGGCCGATGTGTCCCGCGTTGCCCGTGGGCCCCGGGTGCAGCCGGCCGCCCAGGACCAGGCCTCCGCCGACGCCGGTGGAGACCACCATGCACAGCGCGTTGTCGTGGCCGCGCGCGGCGCCCTGCCAGTGCTCCGCCGCGGTGATCGCGACGCCGTCGCCGATCAGCTCGACCGGCAGCCCTCCGGTCGCCGCCCGGACCCGCTCGACCAGCGGGAAGTCCCGCCAGCCCGGCACGTTCACCGGGCTGACCGTGCCCGCGGATGCGTCCACCGGCCCGGCGCTGCCGATGCCCACGGCGTGGACGCGCTCCCACCGTGGCGACGCGGTCAGCTCACCCAGCACCTCCCCGACGGCGCGCATCACGGTGTCGCCGCTCTCCTGCGCCGGAGTGGGACGCTGGGAGCGTGCCAGGATCGTTCCGTCGCCTTCCACCAGCGCACCGGCGATCTTGGTGCCGCCGATGTCCAGCGCGGCCACGAGGTCGGTCTGCATCAGTCTGGGTTCTCCCCGTCCACCATGGAAAAGAGCTGCCGGTCCAGCGGTATGGGGGACGCAGGCCGGAGTTTGCGACGGACAGTGTCCCCCGCACCTGACAACGTTGTCCAGGCTCTATGCTCGACGCCACATCCTCATACAGACCCAGGGGCCACGCACCCCCCGTGCGCAACATTCTGTGGAAGGCGTGCGTGACCGCCCCCGTGGACGACAGGACAGGACACAGCATCGTGCCCGAGACGCAGCGCCGGCCCGAGAATCGTTACGGCAACCGTCCCACCATGAAGGACGTGGCAGCTCGGGCCGGAGTCGGCCTCAAGACCGTGTCGCGCGTGGTGAACGGCGAGCCGGGGGTCACGCCCGAGACGGAACGGCGCGTCCAGGAGGCCATCGACGCGCTCGGCTTCCGCCGCAACGACAGTGCGCGGGTGCTGCGCAAGGGCCGCACGGCCAGCATCGGGCTGGTCCTGGAGGACCTCGCCGACCCGTTCTACGGGCAGCTCAGCCGCGCGGTGGAGGAGGTGGCCCGGGCGCACGGGGCGCTGCTCATCAACGGCTCCAGCGCCGAGGACCCGGACCGCGAGCAGGAACTGGCGCTCGCGCTCTGCGCACGCCGGGTGGACGGACTGGTGGTGATCCCGGCAGGGGACGACCACCGCTATCTGGAGCCCGAGATCAAGGCGGGAGTGGCCACGGTGTTCGTGGACCGGCCGGCCGGGCGGATCGACGCCGACTGCGTCCTGTCGGACAACTTCGGAGGGGCCAGGGAGGGCGTGGCCCATCTGCTGGCGCACGGGCACCGCCGGATCGGCTTCATCGGCGACATGCCGCGCATCCACACCGCCGCCGAGCGTCTGCGCGGCTACCGCGCGGCGATGGAGGAGGCCGGGATACCGGTCGAGGACGCCTGGATGTCCCTGGGTGCGACCGATCCGGTGCGGGTGCGGCGGGCGGCCGAGGAGATGCTGGCCGGTCCCGCGCCGGTGACGGCGGTCTTCTCCGGCAACAACCGGGTGACGGTCACCGTGATCCGGGTGCTCGCCGAGCAGACCCGCCGGACCGCGCTGGTGGCCTTCGACGATTTGGAGCTCGCCGACCTGTTGCAGCCCGGTGTCACCGTGGTCGCCCAGGACGCGGCCACGCTCGGCCGTACCGCCGCGGAACGCCTGTTCCGGCAACTGGACGGCACCCTGCTGGTGCCCGAGCGGATCGAAGTGCCCATCCGGCTCGTCGCGCGCGGCTCGGGCGAGCTGCCGCCGGCGGACTGAGCCGGTCGTGGACGCCCGCGGCGCGCGTCGCACCCTGGAGGCGCTGGGGCTGGCCGAGGCGCCGCGCGACCGCCCGCTGAGCTATCCGGGGGTGTGGCCGGACCGGTCCGGCCTGCTCGACGGGGACGAGTGGCTGCCGCTGGACCGGCTGACGCATCCGGGCCGGACTCCGGTGGTGGCCGTCGGCTCCAACGCCAGCCCCGCCCAACTGCGGCTCAAGCTGGCCGCGTTCGACGTCTCCGCAGCCGTCCCGATGACGAGGGCGCGGGTGACGGGCGTGGAGGTGGGGGTGTCGGCGCACATCAGCCGGGCCGGATACGTGTCCGCGTCTCCCGTCCACGCCCCCGCCGTCACCCGGGAGCTGTTCGTCATCTGGCTGGACGCCGGCCAGCTCGACGTGCTCGACGCGACCGAGCCGAACTACGACCGGGTCCTGCTGCCGGCGCCCGGGTTCCGGGTCGAGCTGGAGAACGGCGAGGCACTCCTCGATGCGTTCGCCTATGTGAATCACCACGGCGTGCTGCACGACGGCTCGGGCGTTGCGCGCAGACATCCCGGACAGCGCGCCCTGATCACGGAACTCCTGGCAGAGTCGGCGGAGTTGCGGCGGCTGTTCGGAGCCACGCCGGAGGAGTTCTGTGCCCGGGCCCGAGCCGACGCACGGCGCTGCGAGCAGGGGACACGGCTGTTCGCACTGGAGAAGAGAGTGACCGCTTCCGGCCTGGAGCACCTGCGCGTCCGTTAGGGTGATCGAACGGCGTCGCGTGTCGGTCACCGGCCGGGTGAGGCATGGAGGCGCCCGTGAGTTTGCCTTACGGAGGCAATCACACATGTCAGTCGAGTTGAACCACACCATCATCCATTCCCGGGACAACCGGGAGTCCGCCGAGTTCCTCGCCCACATCCTGGGACTCGAAGTCGGGGCCGAGTGGGGCCCGTTCGTCCCGGTGGCCACCGGCAACGGGGTCACCCTGGACTTCGCCGCGATCCCGGCGGAGTCGATCGTCATGCAGCACTACGCCTTCCTCGTCTCCGACGAGGAGTTCGACGCCGCCTTCGACCGGATCGAGCGGGCGGGGATCACCTATTTCGCCGATCCGCACGGCAGGCAACCAGGTGAGATCAACCATCACCACGGCGGCCGGGGCGTGTACTTCATGGATCCCGCCGGGCACGGCATGGAGATCATCACGCGCCCGTACGAGTTCCCGCAGCAGTAGTCGCCGCCCGGCAGCGGCCGGGAGGGGGGCGGGGCGGGGGCCGCGCGTGTCGTCGCGCGGCGCCGGTCCTCGGCGAGGAGGCCCCGCCCCACCGGCCGGGCGCCTCCTCGCCCCTGGGAAGGCCCGCGTCCGCCCCGCTCCGGGTACTACTGCGCGGCGACGGTGAGATCCCCGCGGCGCGGCGAGGCGAACGCTTCCAGCGCCGGCCGGGTCAGCCCGGTCGCCTCGTCCACCTCGGCAGGGTCGAGTGCGCCGCAGTCCAGACCGCGCAGCAGATAGCCGCTGAGGGCCTTGGCGGTCGCCGGCTCGTCCATCACGTCGCCGCCGGCCCGGGCGGCGTACCGGGACAGCCGCTCGGCGGCCTGGACGAAGCCCTCGCGGTAGAAGGCGAAGACGGCCGCGTAACGGGTGGGCAGGTGGCCCGGGTGCATGTCCCAGCCCTGGTAGTAGGCGCGGGCCAGGGCACGACGGGTGAGGCCGTAGTGCAGCCGCCAGGCGTCGTGGACCTGTGCGGTCGGGCCGACCGGCAGGACGTTCGTGGAGCCGTCCGAGACGCGCACACCGGTGCCCGCGGCCGCGACCTGCATGACCGCCTTGGCATGGTCGGCGGCGGGGTGGTCGCTCGCCTGGTGGGCGGCGGAGACGCCGAGGCAGGCGCTGTAGTCGAAGGTGCCGTAGTGCAGGCCGGTGGCCCTGCCCTCGGCCGCCTGGATCATGCGGGCGACCGCGGCGGTGCCGTCGGCGGCGAGGATGGACTGGCTGGTCTCGATCTGGATTTCGAAGCCGAGCCGCCCGGGGGTCAGACCGCGCGCCTCCTCGAAGGCCTCCAGAAGCCGGACCATGGCGGTGACCTGCTCCGGGTACGTCACCTTCGGCAGGGTGAGGACCAGACCGTCGGGCAGGCCGCCGGCGTCCGCCAGGCCGGTGAGGAAGACGTCGAGGGTGCGGATGCCCCGGTCGCGTACCGCGGCCTCCATGCATTTCATGCGGATGCCCATGTAGGGGGCGGCGGCGCCCTCGGCGTACGCCCGCGCGATCAGCCGGGCCGCCCTGGCGGCCGCCTCGTCCTCCTCCGCGTCCGGGCGGGGTCCGTAGCCGTCCTCGAAGTCGACCCTCAGGTCTTCGACGGGCTCGCCTTCCAGCTTGGCCCGCACGCGCGCGTACACCGGCTCGGCGAGGTCGTCGGACAGGCCGAGACAGGCGGCGAAGGAGGCCGCGTCGGGGGCGTGCTCGTCGAGGGCCGCGAGGGCCTGGTCGCCCCAGGAGCGGATCGTGCCGCCGTCGAAGACGTCGCCGGGGACGTAGACGGTGTGGACGGGCTGGCGGGTGCCGGGGTCGCCGGGATAGCGGCGGTCGAGTTCGGCGTCGACCGGGGCCAGGGACGCGCTGATCTTCTCGCTGACGGCGCCCGCGAGGCTCGTCGCCACCGTCTCCTGCCTGCCCTGACCCATTCCGCATCCTCCAGTTTTCCGCTGTACGGAATCAACAATCCGTAGAATGAAGTTATCCGGGCGTCTTCCGGTGGGTCAACACCCTGTCCACGGTGTCGCCCCCGCGCCTCTCGCCGCACCCACGCCCTCTTCCGTACGACAGTTCCCCCCTTCATCCTGTCTCACGGGGCGCGCGCGGGACCGGAGACGAGGGGGACGCATGACGAGGAGCGGCAGGCCGACCCGGCGGGCGGGGCTGAGGACCGTGCTGGCCGCCGTGGCCGCCGCTCCTCTGATCGGCACGGCAGGGGCGTCCGCGGCCCGGCAGGAGAGCCTGCCCCGCGAGCTGCTCCGGCCCGTGCCCGTCCCCTCGCTCGAGGTCATGACGTTCAATCTTCGCTTCGCCTCCGCCCGCAGGCCCCACAGCTGGTCCGTCCGCCGCCCCGTGATGCGGGCGTTGCTGCAGCGGGCGGCCCCGCACGTCATCGGCACCCAGGAGGGCCGCCCGAAGCAGTTGCGGGACATCGCGGCCGACCTCGCACCGCACTACGACTGGATCGGTACCAGCCGCGGCGTGGGCGCCGACGAGGCGGTGGCCGTCTTCTACGACAGGCGCCGGCTCGCCCCGGCCGAGTACGAGCACTTCTGGCTCTCCGACACTCCAGGGGTGCGCGGCTCCAACACCTGGGGCGGTGGCCATCCCCGCATGGTCACCTGGGTCCGCTTCCGCGATCTCCTGGACTCGGGGCGACAGTTCTGCGTGCTCAACACCCATCTCGACAACGCGAGCCAGTACGCGCGCGAACGATCCGCCGCACTCATCGCCGCGCGGATCTCCCGGTTCGACCCCTCGCTGCCGCTGCTGCTGACCGGCGACTTCAACACCCTCGCGCACGCGAACCCGGTCTACGACAGGCTGCTCGCCGCCGGCCTGGTGGACACCTGGGACACGGCCCGCACACGGGGCGACGCGTACGCCACGTACCACGGGTACAAGCCGCTGACGCCGAACGGGGGCCGCATCGACTGGATCCTCGCGACGCCCGGCGTCCGCGTCCAGCGGGAGTGGACCGACACCTTCAGCGTGGACGGTCAGTACCCGAGCGACCATCTTCCCGTGCAGGCCTCGCTGACCCTGGGATGAGCGAAGGCCCCCGCGACCGGGGAGGTCACGGGGGCCCGGTGCGGTTCCGCGACCGCCGGGTGATCAGCCCTTGCGGGTCTTGATCTCCTCGGTGAGCTGGGGGACGACGTCGAAGAGGTCGCCGACGACGCCGTAGTCGACCAGGTCGAAGATCGGGGCCTCGGCGTCCTTGTTGACGGCGACGATGGTCTTCGAGGTCTGCATGCCGGCGCGGTGCTGGATCGCGCCGGAGATGCCGTTGGCGATGTAGAGCTGCGGGGAGACGCTCTTGCCGGTCTGGCCGACCTGGTTGGTGTGCGGGTACCAGCCGGCGTCCACCGCGGCGCGGGAGGCGCCGACGGCCGCGCCGAGCGAGTCGGCGAGGGCCTCGATGAGTCCGAAGTTCTCCGCGCCGTTGACGCCACGGCCGCCGGAGACGACGATCGCGGCCTCGGTCAGCTCCGGACGGCCGGTCGACTCGCGCGGGGTACGGCCGGTGATCTTGGTGCCGGTGGCCTGCGCCGAGAAGGTGACGGCGAGGGCCTCGACCGCGCCGGCGGCGGGAGCGGCCTCGACCGCGGCCGAGTTGGGCTTGACGGTGATGACCGGGGTGCCCTTGGAGACGCGGGACTTGGTCGAGAAGGACGCGGCGAACACCGACTGTGTGGCCACCGGGCCCTCGTCGCCGGCCTCGAGGTCGACGGCGTCGGTGATGATGCCGGAGCCGATGCGCAGCGCCAGACGGGCGGCGATCTCCTTGCCCTCGGCGGAGGACGGGACGAGGACGGCGGCCGGGGAGACGGCGGCGACGGCGGCCTGCAGCGCGTCCACCTTCGGCACGACGAGGTAGTCGGCGTACTCGGAGGCGTCGTGGGTGAGGACCCGGGTGGCGCCGTGCTCGGCCAGCGCGGCGGCGGTGCTCTCGGCGCCGGCGCCCAGCGCGACCGCGACGGGCTCGCCGATGCGGCGGGCCAGCGTCAGCAGCTCCAGGGTGGGCTTGCGGACGGCGCCGTCCACGTGGTCGACGTAGACGAGGACTTCAGCCATGGGATTTGCTCTCCTGCGAAACGAAGTTGAGGGGGCGGTCGGCGAGGGGCTTTTTAGATGAACTTCTGGCCCGCGAGGAACTCGGCGAGCTGCTTGCCGCCCTCGCCCTCGTCCTTGACGATCGTGCCCGCGGTGCGGGCGGGGCGCTGGGTCGCGGACTCGACCGCGGTCCACGCGCCCTCGAGACCGACTTCCCCGGCCTCCAGGTCCAGGTCCGACAGGTCCCAGGACTGAACCGGCTTCTTCTTCGCCGCCATGATGCCCTTGAAGGACGGGTAGCGCGCTTCACCCGACTGGTCGGTGACCGACACGACGGCCGGCAGGGACGCCTCGAGCTGCTCGGAGGCGGCGTCGCCGTCGCGGCGGCCCTTGACCGTGCCGTCCTCGACCGACACCTCCGAGAGCAGGGTGACCTGCGGGACTCCCAGGCGCTCGGCCAGCAGGGCCGGGACGACGCCCATGGTGCCGTCGGTGGAGGCCAGACCGGAGATCACCAGGTCGTAGCCGGCCTTCTCGATCGCCTTGGCCAGCACCAGGGAGGTGCCGATGGCATCGGTGCCGTGCAGGTCGTCGTCCTCGACGTGGACCGCCTTGTCGGCGCCCATGGAGAGGGCCTTGCGCAGCGCGTCCTTGGCGTCCTCGGGGCCCACCGTCAGGACGGTGATCTCCACGTCGTCGTCGGAGTTCTCGGAGATCTGCAGCGCCTGCTCGACCGCGTACTCGTCGAGCTCGGAGAGCAGACCGTCCACGTCGTCCCGGTCGACGGTCAGGTCATCGGCGAAGTGCCGGTCGCCAGTGGCGTCGGGCACGTACTTCACAGTGACAACGATCCTCAAGCTCACGCCGGCTCTCCTACTGCATCGTCAGTTACGGCTGCCTTCTTCCAGGCAGCATAGGCGTCACAAGCGGCCGATCCCGGTTGGGGCGGCCTGCGCTCCCGAGCGAAATATTACTCGTCAGTACACCCAGTGCGTTCCCGCTAAGCAAGCGCTTTGAACTGTGACCTTCGCAACGCAGCGTAACCGGAACCCGACGACTCCGCAGCGGACCGCGGCCGTGATCAATCCCGCAGAGCCGTGAAGCGCCCCTGGTGGTACAGCAGCGGACGACCCGCTCCCTCCGGGTCCCCCAGCACCACCTCGGCCAGCACGATCCGGTGGTCTCCGGCGGGCACCCGCGTGACGACGCGGCACACCAGCCACGCGAGCACGCCGTCGAGGACGGGTACGCCCTCCGGCCCCTCGCGCCAGGCGGTGGGCGGGCCGAAACGGTCCGCGCCGCTGCGGGCGAAGGTGGCGGCGAGCTCCTGCTGGTGCTCGCCGAGTATGTGGACGCCGACATGCCGCGCGCGGGAGACCGCCGGCCAGCTGGAGGCGCCGGTGCCGATGCCGAAGGAGAGCATCGGGGGCTGGGCGGAGACGGAGCTGAGGGAGGTGGCGGTGAAGCCCACCGGACCGTCCGGCGCGGCCGCGGTGATCACGGCGACTCCGGCCGCGTGCCGCCGGAAGACGGAGCGCAGGAGATCGGGCGAGGCGAGCTGGGGGGCGCCGAGGCCGGGCACGGCCGTCATGAAGTTGTCCTTCTGCGGGGAGGGGTGTCGGGGTCCGTGGATGCTCAACGGGCCGGACAGCACGCGCTCGCGGTACGGCCCAGGTCGACGTGGGCTCGTCCGTGGAGAAGGAGTTCCTCAAACATGGGGCCAGGCTGACGAGGGGCGGCGGCCGCAGTCAAGTGCGCAGCGGCATCTGGGAGATGCCTCACCGTCCCCCACGAGGCGGTCACACCGCCTCCCCCAGGGCCGCGACGACGTCGGCCTTGCGGGGCTGACCGGCGGCGCGCCGGACGATCCGACCCTCGGCGTCGAGCACCAGGACCGTCGGCGTCCTGACGATGTCGAGCTCGCGCACGAGGCCGAGGTGCGCCTCGGCGTCGATCTCGATGTGGGCGACCCCGGGGACCGCCGCCGCCACCTCGCCCAGGATCCGGCGGGTGGCCCGGCAGGGCGCGCAGAACGCGCTCGAGAACTGAACGAGCGTGGCGCGTTCCCCGAGCTCCGCCCCGAGGCGGTCCGCTCCGATCCGTCTGCCCTCGTCGCGCCCGCGCACCCGCACCCTCCCGCTCCGCCGCCGCTGCAGCACTCCGAAGGCGCTCGCCGCCGCGAGCACCGCCACGCACACCACCAGTCCGGTCATCTGCCGCTCCAGCGTTCACGAGACCGCAAAGATTCCCGAGCCCGGGAATCGTCTCCGTTGCGGAATGCTTGATTCATGGACATCGACGCGAGGGGCCCGCGCTTCGGGGCCACCGTGACGACCGTAGTGCTCGCGGTCGTCCTGATCACCGGGAACGTCTGGCTGCTGGCCTGGCAGACGCTGGCGTTCGCGCTCGGCGCGGCGGGCGGGCCGGGGCGTTCGCCCTACGGCTGGGTGTTCCGCACGGCCGTTCGCCCCTGGATCGGTCCGCCCACGGAGTTCGAGGCGCCGCAGCCGCCGCGCTTCGCCCAGGCGGTGGGGCTCGCGTTCGCCTGCGTCGGCCTGACCGGATTCGCCCTGGGGCCGCACTGGCTCGGTATCGCCGCGACCGGCGCGGCTCTGGCGGCCGCGTTCCTCAACGCCGCTTTCGGGTACTGCCTGGGATGCGAGATGTACCTGCTCGTACGGCGGGTCGCGGTGCGTGCGGAATAAGTACGTAAAGACGATCTAAAAGAGCGAGGTGGATCGAGAGGAGGATCAAAGGGGTTGACGTGACGAGAATCTCGCCGTTCCCGGGCACCAGGGCTGGCTCCCCGGCCGTTCTTGGGGCACGATCTGCGAGATGCCGCAAACCTACGGCAGCGTAACTTTGCCGTCGGAGGTCTCCTCGGCAGAGAGAAGGAAGGGTCCGCCCCACCCATGGCAGAGCTTGTCTACCGCCCCGTCGTCGGCCTCGCCCAGACGTTGTTCAAGGTCTGGGACCTCAAGATCGACTGCAAGGGGTCGGAGAACATCCCGCGCTCGGGTGGAGCCGTGCTGGTGAGCAATCACATCAGCTACCTCGACTTCATCTTCGACGGCCTGGCCGCCCTCCCGCAGAAACGTCTCGTTCGCTTCATGGCGAAGGAGTCCGTCTTCCGCCACAGGATCTCCGGTCCGCTGATGCGCGGAATGAAGCACATCCCGGTGGACCGCAACCAGGGCGAGACGGCCTACCAGCACGCGCTGGAGTCGCTGCGCTCCGGCGAGATCGTCGGGGTCTTCCCCGAGGCGACCATCTCCCAGTCCTTCACGCTGAAGAGCTTCAAGTCCGGTGCGGCCCGGATGGCCCAGGAGGCGGGCGTCCCGCTGATCCCGGTGGCCCTGTGGGGTACGCAGCGGCTCTGGACAAAGGGCCACCCGCGCAACTTCAAGCGCAGCCACACCCCCATCACCATCCGCGTCGGCGAGGCCGTCGAGGCCTCCCGCGACAAGTACGCGGGCGCCCTCACCCGTCAGCTGCGCGAGCGCGTCCAGGAGTTGCTGGAGGCCGCTCAGCGTGCCTACCCGGTGCGCCCCAAGGACGCGAACGACACCTGGTGGATGCCGGCCCACCTGGGCGGCGCCGCGCCCACCCCGGAGCAGGTGCGCGCGGCCGAGGCGAGCTGAGTCCCGCCCCTCCCGCGACGTAGGCCCTCTCCCCGGAGAGGGCCTACGCGTTTTCCGGGAGCCGGACGGAGCACGCCGGGCGAGCACGGGGGGCCTCACAGCGCGGTGGGGAGGTTCTTCCACAGTTGCGGCCGGTCGGCGGCGGTGCGCAGCGCTTCGAGGACGCCCGGATGCGGCGCGGCGTAGAGGCCGGGGTAGTCCGCCTCGCCCGCCCCGGCGTCGGTGCGGAAGGCGAGCCGTTCGCCGTCCAGGGAGAACCGCGCGTCCACGCCCGGTTTGTTGCCGCGCGGGTCCTGGCGGTGCCACGCCCCGCGGAAGCGCACCGCGACGAGTCCGTGCAGGACGTGGCCGTCCCCCTCGTCGCGTGCGAACCGCTGGTAGCACAGCGCGGTCGGGATGTCCTCGGCCCGCAGCAGCGCGGCCAGCGCGTGGGCCTTGGCGTAGCAGATCCCCGTCCGCCGCTCCAGGACGTCCGAGGCGCGCCAGGTCACCCGCGGGTCTCCGGCGTCCTGCGAGTGAGGGATGGCGTCGCGCACGAACTCAAAGGCCAGTCGTGCATAGACATACGAGTCCTCGGCGTCCCGCGCGAGGCGTTCGGCGGTGGCCCGCACCACCGGGTGACCGTGGTCGATGACCTCGTCGGCAGCCAGATAGGCGGACAGGTCGGGGTTCTCCTGGATCAGCTCCATGGCTGGAGAGCATAGGAAAACGATCACCTGAGAGTCAATGACTTTTCAGGTGATCGCATACCTATGCAGTGAGCGCCGTTGTCCTGCCGCCGGGCGGGAGGCCCTACCGGGCCATCTCCTCCTTCAGGGCTGCGACGAACGCGTCCACGTCCTCCTCGGTCGTGTCGAACGCGCACATCCACCGCACGTCGCCCGCCGCCTCGTCCCAGAAGTAGAACCGGAACTTCTTCTGCAGCCGTTCGCTCACGTCGTGCGGGAGCCGCGCGAAGACACCGTTGGACTGCACCGGGTACAGGATCTCCACGCCGTGCACGGCCCGCACCCCCTCGGCGAGGCGCTGCGCCATCTCGTTGGCGTGGCGTGCGTTGCGCAGCCACAGGTCCTTGGCGAGCAGGGCCTCCAGCTGCACCGACACGAAGCGCATCTTCGAGGCGAGCTGCATGGACAGCTTGCGCAGGTGCTTCATCCGACGCACGGCGTCCTGGTCGATGACCACGACGGCCTCGCCGAACAGCGCGCCGTTCTTGGTGCCGCCCAGGGACAGGATGTCGACGCCGACCGCGTTGGTGAACGTCCGCATCGGGACGTCCAGGGAGGCGGCCGCGTTGGCTATCCGGGAGCCGTCGAGGTGGACCTTCATGCCGTGCTCGTGGGCGTGGTCGCAGATCGCCCGGATCTCGTCGGGCGTGTAGAGCGTGCCGAGTTCCGTGCTCTGGGTGATCGAGACGACCTGCGGCATCGCGCGGTGCTCGTCCTCCCATCCCCAGGCCTGCCGGTCGATCAGCTCGGGCGTGAGCTTGCCGTCGGGCGTAGGGACGGTGAGCAGCTTGAGGCCGCCCATGCGCTCGGGCGCGCCGCCCTCGTCCACGTTGATGTGGGCGCTCTCCGCGCAGATCACCGCGCCCCAGCGGTCGGTGACCGCCTGGAGCGCCACGACGTTGGCCCCGGTGCCGTTGAAGACCGGGAAGGCCTCCGCAGTGGACCCGAAGTGGCTGCGGACGATCTGCTGGAGGTTCCCCGTGTAGTCGTCCTCGCCGTACGCCACCTGATGACCGCCGTTGGCCAGGGCCAGGGCGGCCATCACCTCCGGGTGGGCCCCGGCGTAGTTGTCGCTGGCGAAACCGCGGACCTCGGGGTCGTGACGGCGACGGGCGTCGGTCTTCGCGGGGTTCACGGCTTCTCGGTGAGCCACAGACGCTGTCCGTTCACTTCCCGGGCGGACTTCTCCCAGACGCCGGCGATGGCCTCGGCCAGGTCCTTGACGTCCGTGAAGCCCGCGAACTTCGCGTTGGGGCGGTCGGCGCGCATCGCGTCGTGCACCAGCGCCTTCACCACCAGGATCGCAGCCGCGGAGGTCGGGCCCTCGGCGCCCCCGGCCTTGCGGAAGGCGTCGGCGAGGGCGAGGGTCCAGGCCTCGGCGGCGGCCTTGGCGGCGGCGTACGCGGCGTTGCCCGCGGTGGGCTTCGTGGCCCCGGAGGCGCTGATCAGCACGTACCGGCCCAGATCGCTGCGCTGGAGGGCCTCGAAGAAGGCGAGCGAGGTGTGCTGCACGGTCTTGACCAGCAGCAGTTCCAGGAAGTCCCAGTCGTCCAGGCTGGTCTTGATGAACGTCTCGCTGCCCCGCCAGCCGCCGACGAGGTGGACCACGCCGTCGATGCGGCCGAAGTCCTTCTCGACGCGCTGCGCCCAGTCCCGGGTCGAGTCCAGGTCGAGCAGGTCGACCGGCTCGCCGGTGACGGCGGCGCCGCCGGCCCCGTAGCGGGCCGCGTCGACGGCCTCGGCCAGGCGCTCGGGATCGTTGTCCGCACCGACGACGGTCGCGCCGGCCTCGGCGAGCCTGAGCAGCGCCGCCCGGCCGGCGGGTCCGCCCGCGCCTGCCACCACGACCACCGCACCGCTGAGAGCCCCGTTCCCCATGGTCCTCGCCTCCTGAGCAGTGTTCTGCTCCGCAGTGCCCCGCGGAGCAGTGTTCTCGGTTCGCAGGTCGCTCACGCGGCGATCCGCTCGGCGCCGTCCGCCGTGATGCCCTTGGTGGAGGCGATCACGTTCTTCAGCTTCTTGGACAGTGCCTCATAGAACATGCTCAGCGGAAACTCGTCGGGAAGCACGTCATCGACGAGCCTGCGCGGCGGCTGGGCCAGATCGAGGGCGTCGGGACCCTTGGCCCACTTGGAACCCGGGTGCGGGGCGAGGTAGGTCGAGACCAGCTCGTAGCCGGCGAACCAGTGCACGAGCTTGGGGCGGTCGATGCCGTCGCGGTACAGCGTCTCGATGTCGGCGCACAGCTGGTTGGTGACCTGCGGGGCGCGCTCCCAGTCGATGTGCAGCCGGTTGTCGGTCCAGCGGACGACCTCGTGCTTGTGCAGGTAGGCGAAGAGCAGCTGGCCGCCGAGGCCGTCGTAGTTGCGCACGCGCTCGCCGGTGACCGGGAAGCGGAACATCCGGTCGAAGAGGACCGCGTACTGCACGTCACGGGCCTGCGGGACGCCGTCGGCCTGCAGCTTCACGGCCTCCTTGAAGGCGGTGAGGTCACAGCGCAGCTCCTCGAGGCCGTACATCCAGAACGGCTGGCGCTGCTTGATCATGAACGGGTCGAAGGGCAGGTCGCCGTGGCTGTGGGTGCGGTCGTGGACCATGTCCCACAGCACGAAGGCCTCTTCGCAGCGCTTCTGGTCGTGCACCATGTCGGCGACGTCCTCGGGCAGCTCCAGGCCCAGGATGTCGACGGCGGCGTCGGTCACACGGCGGAAGCGGGCGGCCTCGCGGTCACAGAAGATGCCACCCCAGGAGAAACGTTCCGGCGCTTCCCGGACGGCGATGGTCTCCGGGAAGAGGACGGCCGAGTTGGTGTCGTAGCCGGACGTGAAGTCCTCGAAGGTGATGCCGCAGAACAGCGGGTTGTCGTACCGGGTGCGCTCCAGCTCGGCCAGCCACTCCGGCCAGACCATCCGGAGCACGACCGCCTCCAGGTTGCGGTCCGGGTTGCCGTTCTGCGTGTACATCGCGAAGACGACCAGGTGCTGGAGTCCGTCCGCGCGGCTCGCGGCGGGCTGGAAGGCCAGCAGCGAGTCGAGGAAGTCCGGCACCTCGAAACCGCCCTCGGCCCACATCCGCAGATCCTTGACCACGGCGCGGTGGTAGTCGGCGTCGTGCGGGAGCAGCGGAGACAGTTCCTCGACGGCCTCGATCACCCGCCGCACGGCCTCTTCGGCCTCGCCCCGCGCCGGAGCGCCCTCGGCCGAGAAGTCGATCGACCCGTCCTTCGCCTGCCAGGGCCGGACCTGCTCCACGGCATCCTTGAGCACGCGCCACGCCGGGTGCTCCACCACCCTGGACGCCGGAGGAACCTGCTCCCCCGATGCTGCCTGCACAAGAATTTCCGTCATGTCCCATCCTCCGCTGAAGAACCTCGCGTCATCACACCGTAGACATATGAGGTTTCCTTCAGCAAGTGACCTATCGGGAAATTATCCCGCCCAGCCGCTCCTTCACCGCACTTTTTCCTGCCGGGCAGGGGAGGAGTGTCGGCTTCCGGCGGACCAGGGCGGGTAGGGAACACGTCGGTGCGCACACGCCCGTGCACACGCGCCCGTGCACACACCTGTCCTCACCCCGCCCGGGGCCGCCACGCGGCCTGCCCCTCAAGTCCCCGTCGTCGGAAGCGAGTCGCGTCTTGAACTTCCTCACCATCGGTCACCGTGGCGTCATGGGCGTCGAGCCCGAGAACACCCTGCGTTCCTTCGTCGCCGCCGAGCAGGCCGGCCTCGACGCCATCGAACTCGACCTGCATCTGAGCAAGGACGGCGCCCTCGTGGTCATGCACGACCCCGAGGTGGACCGCACGACCGACGGCACCGGCCCCATCGCCGACCAGACGCTCGCGGAACTGCGCACCCTCGACGCCGGACGCGGGGAACGCGTCCCGCGGTTCGAGGAGGTGCTGGACGTCGTACAGGCGCCCCTGCAGGCCGAGATCAAGGACGTGCAGGCGGCGCGGGCGCTGGCCGAGGTGATGCTCGCACGGGACCTCGTGCGGCGGGTGGAGGTGTCCTCCTTCCACGACGAGGCCGTCGCGGAGATCGCACGGCTGGTGCCCGGGGTGCGCACCGCGCTCATCGGCAGCCGCTACGGCCTCGACATCGTGGACCGGGCCGTCGCGGCCGGCGCCGCGACGGTCTGCCTCAATCTGCGGCGGCTCACCCTTGAGATCGTCGAGGAGGCACGCAAGCGAGATCTGCGGATCATCGGCTGGGTGGTGAACACACAGGAACAGTTGCGGCTGGTGCGCGCCCTGGAGCTGGACGGCGCGACCACCGACTACCCCGACATCAGGCGCACCGGCCGGTTCACCGCCTGAGCGGAGCCCTGCGGGGCCCCGCCGGTCCTGCGGGTTCGCCGGAGACCGGCGGGTTCAGTGGGGCCCTGGGGGTCCTGCGGGTTCGGCGGAGCCCTGGGGTCCTGGGGAACCGGGCCGGCGGCGTGCTCAGGCCGGCGGCACGGCCAGCGGCTTGACCAGCAGCTCGAACTGGAGGTCGTCGCGCCGCGGAATGCCGAAACGCTCGTCACCGTACGGGAACGGGGTCATACGTCCCGTACGGCGGTAGCCGCGCCGCTCGTACCAGGCGATGAGGTCCTCGCGCACGGAGATCACCGTCATCTGCATCTCGCCGACGCCCCAGTCCTCGCGGGCCTGCCGCTCGGCCTCCGCCATGACCGTCCTGCCGAGGCCGGCGCCCTGCACCGCGGGACTCACCGCGAACATGCCGAAGTAGGCGTGGTCGCCGCGGTGGGCCAGCTGGCAGCAGGCGACCACACGGCCGTCCTGTTCGACGGTGATCAGCCGGCTGTCCGCCGCCTTGATGACCGCGCGCACACCTTCGGGATCGGTGCGCTGTCCCTCGAGGATGTCCGCCTCCGTCGTCCACCCCGCCCGACTGGAGTCCCCGCGGTAGGCGGACTCGATGAGCGCGACCAGCTCGTCCACGTCGGCGTCGGTGGCGGTGCGGAAGACGAGGTCGGTGGCTGCGGTGTCCATGCGTGCGGTCTCCGGTCTCTGACACGGGCTGGGGTTCGCCCGAGCCTAACCCCGTCCGGCTAGGCTGCCGCCGCATGGTGCACGTACTGAGCAGCAGGACCCTGCTTCGACCGGCCGATCCCGAGCGTTCCCGCGTCTTCTACGGGGAACAGCTGGGCCTGGCCGTCTCCCGTGAGTTCGGCACGGGCCCGGACCGCGGGACCGTCTACTTCCTCGGCGGCGGCCACCTGGAACTCTCGGGCCGCGCCGAGAACCCGCCGACACCGGCCGAGCGCGCCGCCGCTCCCGTGCGGCTGTGGCTCCAGGTGGCGGACGCCGCGGCGGCACACGACGAGCTGCGGGCCAAGGGCGTCGAGATCACGCGTCCGCCGGTGAAGGAGCCCTGGGGTCTGATCGAGATGTGGATCGCCGACCCGGACGGAATCCCGATCGTGCTCGTGGAGGTACCGGCGGACCACCCGATGCGGTACCGGCCGGGCATCTGAGAGCCCCCGCCGGGCACGGCCGGGCCGGCTTCCCCGGGAACTGCGGGCAGCGCCCCGCGCGACGGCGGACGGGTCCGGCCGGACGCCGGCGGTCCGAAGGGACCCGGCCGGACTTCGGGTGCCGTCGGAGCCGGTCCGGCGGGCGGGCGGGGGCGAAGAGGTCAGTGGATGCGGTGCGGCCGGGCGGGGCATAGCGTGCTGAGGGGGCGACCCTTCGGAGGAACGCCATGAAGCTCGACGCGCCCGTGCCGGGCGGCCCCTGCTGGGCCGAGCTGGGGACCGGTGACCTGGAAGCGGCGAAGCGGTTCTACGCGGAGCTGTTCGGCTGGCGCGCGGAGACGGATCCGCGGCAGGAGGCCGGCGGCTACTCGGTCGCACACCTCGGCGACGCGGCCGTCGCCGCGCTCGGTCCCCGGTACCAGAAGGCACAGCCCTGCGCCTGGAGCGTGTCGTTCGCCGTGACCGACGCGGACGTCAGCTCCCGGCTGGCCACGGAGGCCGGCGGCAGGGTGCCGGTCGGACCGATGGACGTCTTCGACGTGGGCCGGTTCGCGGTCGTCCTCGACCCCGCCGGGGCCGCGTTCCAGTTGTGGCAGGCGCGGTCCTTCTCCGGCGCGGGCCTGTTCAACGCGCCCGGCTCGCTCGGCTGGGTCGAGTTGCTGACCCGTGATCCCGACGGAGCGGAGACCTTCTACACCACGGTCTTCGGCTGGACCGTCCACTCGTCGGAGAACTACCTGCAATGGGGCGTCGGCGGCGCGGACTTCGGCGGCATGATCAGGATGGACGACAAGTTCCCGCCCGAGGTGCCCCCGCACTGGCTGCCGTACTTCGCGGTCGCCGACGTGGACGCCACCACGCAGACCGCCCTCGGGGCCGGCGGTGCCGCGCTCATGGAGCCGACCACGGTGCCGGACGGCCCGCGGATCGCCGTGCTGCGCGATCCCCAGGGCGCGGTGTTCGGGGTGTACGTCGCCGGACACGACAGATGACGCCTGGGGGCTGCGCACAGACAACGCCTGGGGGCTGCGCTCCGAGCCGGGACGTGGCGGAGCAACCCCGTCGGTGCACCCCCTCGGCGCACCTCCCGCGGCTCGGTCAGACGCCCAGCGACCGCATCTGCCCCTCCAGCCGGCTCAGCAACTCCCCCAACAGGTCCGCCAGTTCGCCCTGTCGGCCGTCGTCCATGGCGGACAGCGCGGCGCTCTCGTAGGCGAGCTGCTCGGGCATGATGCCGTCGACGAGGTCACGGCCGGCGTCGGTGAGCCGGAGGTGCGCGACACGACGGTCGCGGCTGTCGCCCCGGCGCTCCACCAGACCGCGTTCGGTGAGCTGCTTGAGGCGCTTGGTGACGGCCGCGCCGGACGAGTAGGTCTCGCGGGCCAGTTCGCCGGGGGTCAGCTCGTGGCCCTGGCGGCGCAGCGCGCCGAGCACGTCGAACTCGGGGCGGCTCAGTCCGGCCCGCCGCAGGGGCGCGTCCTCGGCCTGCTGGAGGAGGGCGGCGCAGCGGTTCACACGGCCGATGATCTCCATGGGCCCGGTGTCCAGGTCCGGCCGGACGGCCTGCCACTGCCGGACGACGGCCGACACCGTGTCGGTCCTGTCGGTCCTCGCCGGGCCGCCGATTCCGTCTCCGCTTCCTTGCCCGTTTCCTTCCCCGTTCCTGTTCCTGTTCCTGTTCCCGTTTTCGTTGCCGTCGCCTGGTCGCTCCTCGGGCGTGGCCGGGGCGCCGGCTGCGGGGGTCCGTCGCGGCGCTTCCCCGGTCGTGGACCCTTCCGATGTTCCGTCCCCGGCCGCCGCACGCCCCTGCTTCCCCGTCATCCCCGTACGTCCTCCGCTCTCGCCTTCGCGTCCCGGTCCAGGAGCAGTCCCTGGCGCCGTACCGTCGCCGCGAGCGTACGGTGTCCCGACCGCCCGGCCGTCACGACCCGCTCCTCGGGCGGCGGTCCCCGCCACCACTGGCCGGACGCGGCGTCCGCGGTGAACGCAGTTCGACCAGTGCGCCGGAAGGGACCCGGGCCGGGCTGTCCTCGGCTCGGAATCGGCTCGGAGGCGGCTGGGCCGCCGACAAGGCGCACTGCACGTTTCGATACGTTTTTTCCGTTTTTCACTCGCGAACGATTCACGCGCTCCGCCCGGCGCTCCCCGTGTACCTCCTTGCGCCCGCGTGCGCGCTGCGTGGTGTGGGCATTGCATTCGGTGATCGGCGGCATTCGGTGCTGGCGACGTCGAGCGGGGAGGTGCGCGTGCACGGACCGGCTTCGCCCGGCTGGCTGCTGGTGGCGCTGTGTGCGGCGACCGGGGCGTACTGCCTGCTGCGGATGCGCAGCAGCGTCGAGGAGCAGCGCCGGGCCGCGGGCGGCGAGGCGCTGATGGGTTTCGGGATGGCCGCGATGGCCGTGCCCCCGGCCGTGTTCACCCCGCCGGCCTGGACCTGGCCCGCGTACGCCGCCGTCTTCGGCACAGCCGCGTTGCGGGCGCTGTGGGCGGCCCGGGTGAGCGCCTGCCACCTGCATCACCTGGTGGGCGCCGGGGCCATGGTCTACATGGCCGCCGCGATGGCCGTCTCCCCCGCCCCGGCCCACGCGCACGAGCACGGCGGCGCGGGGGTGCCGCTGCTGACGGGCGTGCTGCTGCTGTACTTCGCCGGCTATGTCCTCGTGTCGGGGGTCCGGCTGCTGCCGGTCGCCGGGACGGGCACGTCCGCCGTCGCCTGGAGCGACCGGCCGGAAGTGGTCCGGGCGTGCCGGCTGTCCATGGGGATCGGCATGCTGGCGATGCTTCTGACGATGTGATGCGCGGGACGGCGGCCATGGCCTGCGTCACTTCGCCGTGCACAGCAGTGCTCCGGGTGGCGCCACGCTCATAGGGTGCTGTTCATGACGGTCACCGCGGTCCTGCTGCTGCTCGGCGCTCTGACCGCTGTGGTCGCCCCCCGGCTGATCGCCCGGGCCGACTGGCCGGACCGTGAACCGGTGGTCGCCCTGTGGGCGTGGCAGTGCGTGGTGGCCGCGATCCTGCTGTGCTGTGCGCTGTCCATGACGCTGAGTGCGGCGGCCGCCTGGCAGGGGGTGCGCGGACAGGTCTTCGCGCCGGCTCCGCAGGCGGTCGTCGAGGCGTACACGGCGGGCGGGACCGGCCCTTGGGCCGCGGCGACCGCGCTGGCGCTGGCCTGCGGCGGGGTGTGGAGCGGGACGATGCTCGTGCGGGAGGTCCTGCGCGGCCGGGCCGGACACCGGTCCCGCCAGGCCGAACTGCGGCTGCGGGCACCGCTGTTGCCGGGCGAGTCGGCCTCGTCCGGCGGGCTGCTCGTGGTGGAGGGTGAACGCCCCGACGCCTGGTGGCTGTCGGGCGCACGCCCCCGACTGGTCGTCACCACGGCCGCGCTGCGACGCCTGAAGGGTCGTCAGCTCGATGCCGTCCTCGCGCACGAGCAGGGACACGCCCGGGCTCGGCACGACTGGCTGCTGCGCTGCTCGACGGCGCTGGCCACCGGGTTCCCGCGGGTGCCGGTGTTCGCCGCGTTCCGCGCCGAGATGCACCGGCTGGTCGAGCTCGCCGCCGACGACACGGCGTCGCGCCGCTTCGGCCGGCGGACGACCGCGTTGGCACTGGTCGAACTCAACGAGGCGCGGGGCGTGTTCGGCCCCGCTCCCGCCCCGCAGGCCCATGTGCCGCGGCGCGTGGGCCGGTTGCTCGCACCGCCCGACCGCCTCACCGCGACCCGTCGGCTCGGGCTGACGGCCGCGGCCGCGCTGCTGCCGGTGATCCCGGTGCTGGTGACCCTGGTACCGGGTCTGCGGGCGCTGGTCTGAGCGTCCTCCTACGCGGGGGCGGCGCTGGAATGAGCGTTGCCGGCACTCAGCGGCGTCGGCGCCGGCTCGTGCGCGGTGCCGGCCCCTTCCCGGGTCGGGTCGCCGCCGGGTCGGGTCGCCGCCGGGTCGGAGTCCCGCTCCCGGTCGGGGATCTCCTCTCCCGAGGGGCCCACATTCCCGGATCGGGCCCTCGGGGCCCCGTGTCGGCCACCCCGCGTGGGTTTCCGGTCCCACGGGTCGGCGAGGATCTGTTTATGCACCACGCGCCCCACGACTCCCCGCCCCGTCCCGCGGCCCTGCCCACGTTCCGCCACGCCGCGGCGGCACTGGGGCTGTGTTCCGTGCTGCTGCTCGTGCTGGTGGCGGTCGAGTGGCGTCCCCTGATCTCCGCCGACGACGACGTCTCCCGCACGACGCATCGCTGGGCGGTCGCCGACCCCGACGTCACGCAGGCCTGCCGCATCCTCACCGACTGGGTCTGGGACCCGGTGACGATGCGACTGCTGGGGGCCGCGGTGGCCGTGTGGCTGGTGTGGCGCCACGCGGACTGGTGGACGGCCGGATGGCTGGTCGCCACGGCCGCTCTGGGCACGCTTCTCCAGCAGGGACTCAAGGCCGCGGTGGGGCGCGCCAGGCCGGTCTGGCCCGACCCCGTCGACTCCGCCCACTACGCGGCGTACCCCTCGGGGCACGCCCTGACCGCCACCGTCGTCCTCGGGCTGCTGCTGTGGCTGCTGCACCGGCATGGCGTCGGCCGCGTGGTGTGGCGGGCGGCGCTGGCCCTGGCGGCGCTGTCCGTCGCGGGCGTGGGCCTCACCCGGATCTGGCTGGGCGTGCACTGGCCCTCGGACGTCCTGGGCGGCTGGATGCTCGGGGCGATGCTGGTGACCCTGGCGATCGCGGTACAGCTGCGGTGGCGCCCGTGACGGCACCGGGACGGCGATACGCCTACGTGGGACCGCCGGACCTGCGCCGGACGGTCGTCGACGGGGCAGGCGGCGGGGTGATCCGCAGCGCCACGGACCTGGACGGCGCGGCGGGAGGGGACGGCGGCGCGGCCGCGGACGACGGCGGGGAACCGTTCACCTACGTCGTCGGCCTCGACGGGCTGCTGCGGCTCGCGCCCCGCCGCAGCGAACACGTGGCCTGCGCCGAGGGTCAGGACGTCCTCGGTGCGGGCGAGATCTCCTTCCGCCGCACCCCGGACGGGCCGCAGGTGCACGAGGTCAGCAACCAGTCCACCGGATACTGCCCCGACCCCGACTCCTGGCCGGCCGTGGCCGCCGCGCTGGACCGGGCAGGCATCGCCCGGCCGGACGGTTTCACGCACGCCCTGGTCTTCCGGCGCTGCGAGGGATGCGGGGAGCACAACGTGGTGCGCGAGGCGGTCTTCGTCTGCGTCTTCTGCGACGAGGATCTCCCTTCGGCCTGGAACATGGCCGCTTCTCGGCAGCCGCCCCCCGCACGGGGTTCCTAGGATTTCCGCATGACCACCGTGCTGTTCGACTTCTCCGGGACCCTCTTCCGCATCGAGTCCACCGAACGGTGGCTCCGCGCGGTGCTCGACGCCGCGGGCATCGCACTCGCCGAACCGGAACTCGCCGACACAGCACGGGCGTTGGAGGCGGCGGGCGCGCTGCCGGGCGGGGCGACTCCGGTGCGCCTGCCCGAGGAGATCGCCGGGGTGTGGCGGGTCCGGGATCAGAGCGCCGAGCTGCACCGGGCCGCGTACACGGGCCTGTCCCGCCAGGTGCCGCTGCCGGACCCGGCGCTGCACGACGCCCTGTACGACCGGCACCGCACGCCGGCGGCCTGGTCGCCGTATCCCGACGCCCGCGAGGTGCTGAGCGGGTTGCGCGAGCGCGGGTCCCGGATCGGCGTCGTCAGCAACATCGGCTGGGATCTGCGCCCGGTGTTCCGGGCGCACGGTCTCGACCGGTACGTCGACGCGTACGTGCTGTCGTACGAGCACGGCGTGCAGAAGCCGGACCGGCGGCTGTTCAAGGTCGCGTGCGAGGCACTGGACGCCGATCCGCGCGACACGCTGATGGTGGGCGACGACCGCCGGGCGGACGGCGGCGCCGCGGCGCTGGGCTGCGCGGTGCACTTCGTGGATCATCTGCCGGCGGCCGAGCGTCCGGACGGGCTGCGCCCGGTGCTGGACCTCCTGGGCTGACCGCAGCACGGCGGCGTCGGAACGCCGGCGACAGTGGCCATGAGGACACCATCGGACGAACAGTGCGCCCACTCTGGACGATCCCCCGCGTCGCCCAGAGCAGGCGCCGGCCCGGTGCGCTCCGCCAGAGCGACCGGGACGTCCTGAGTATAGTTGGCTGGCAGCCAGTCAACACAGGAGTTACAGGATGTCCCCGCGCAGCGCCTCGGTCAATGAAGAATTGCGGCGTCGTTCCCGGGAGCGGCTCCTGCAGGCGGCGGTCGAGCTGGTGGGCGAGCGCGGCTACGAGGCGACCACGCTCGGCGACATCGCGGACCGGGCCGGCTCGGCGCGCGGTCTGGTGTCGTACTACTTTCCCGGCAAGCGGCAGCTGGTGCAGTCGGCGGTCCACCGGCTGATGCACCGCACGCTGGAAGAGGCGCTGGAGCGCGAGCCGCGCACCGAGGACGGCCGGGAGCGGATGGCGCGGGCCATCGACGCGATCATGGGGCTGGCCCGGGACCGTACCGTGCTGATGCGTCAGCACATGGCGGGGCTCCTGCAGGCCGAGGGCTTCGTACAGTGCCCGGAGCAGCAGCGGCTGGCCGAGCTGCTGCGGGAGACCGCGGTCCGGCACGGGGCGCAGGATCTCGACCACGACTATCCGCTGCTGCGCTCCCAGTTGATGGGCGCCGTCTACGCGTTGGTCCTGCCCAACGTGCCCCTGCCGTTGACGACGCTGCGCGCCGAGCTCTTCGCGCGCTACCGGCTCGACTGGGAGCTGGGGGTCCCGCCGGACGCCGAGGCGCCCGGCGGGGGGTGCGGCGCCGATCTGTCTCGGTTCTTCGCGACCGGTCCGACGCCCGGCGATCAGTCGAAGTAGTCCGGCTGGGTCTGGACGTTGAGCTCGCCCAGCCGGATTCGCCCGGCCGGATCCGTGCGCCGGTCGCTGAGCTTGAGCACGTCGAAGCCCTTGGCGATGTCGTTCGAGTAGATGTAGCCGTTGTAGTAGTACGCCGACCACGCGCCGCCGGTCTGCAGGGTCGTGGTGCTCAGCGGACCGCGCTCGAAGTAGGCGATCTCCCTGGGCTTCGCCGAGTCGGTGAAGTCCCAGACGGAGACGCCGCCCTGGTACCAGGCCTGGACCATGAGGTCCTTGCCCTTGACCGGGATCAGCGAGCCGTTGTGTGCGACGCAGTTCTCGGTGGCCGCCTGGTAGCGCGGGATCTTGTAGTAGCTGCGGAAGACGAGCTTGCGCTTGTCGCCCTTTCCGGTGATGTCGTAGATGCCGTCGGCGCCGCGGGTGGGGCCGGTCGCCGCGTCGCAGGTGGCCGCGCCGCCGCCGCCCAGTTCATCGGTGAAGACGACCTTGTTCGCCTTCTGGCTGAAGGTGGCCGAGTGCCAGAAGGCGAAGTTGACGTTGTCCTGCACCCGGTCGATGACCTTCGGGTGCTCCGGATCCTTGATCGAGAACAGGATGCCGTCGCCCATGCAGGCGCCGGCCGCCAGGTCCTTCTCGGGCAGCACGGTGATGTCGTGGCAGCCGGTCGTCTTGGAGACGCCGGGGTTGGTCGGACCACCCGGGTTGCCGCCGCCGTCCGGGCCCTCGCCGGGGAACAGCACGGGGAAGCCGACGACAGCCGCCTTCTCGGGCGCGTCGCGCGGCACCTTGATGACGGAGATGCCGTCGTGCGGGGGCTGACAGTCGGGGTAGGCGGCGTTGGGCGAGTACGAGGAGACGTAGACGTAGACGTTCTTGCGCTGGGGCACCAGGGTGTGGGTGTGCGAACCGCACGCGGTCTCGACGGCGGCGACGTACTTCGGGTTCCTCTTGTCGCTGATGTCGAAGACCTTCATGCCCTCCCACGAGGACTTCTCGGTGACCGGCTGCGTGGTGCTGTTGCAACTGCTGTCGCTGCGCGAGGAGTCGGTCGACAGGAAGAGCAGGTTGCCGGAGACGGAGACGTCGTTCTGCGAGCCGGGGCAGAGCACCTGGGCCACGGTCTTCGGCGCCTTCGGGTTGCCGATGTCGAAGATGCGGAACCCGTCGTAGTTGCCGGCGAAGGCGTACCGGCCCTGGAAGGCCAGGTCCGAATTGGTGCCCGGCAGGACGTCCTTGGGGATGTTCGTCAGGTGCTGGATGTTGCCGGAGTGGACGATCTCGTCCTGCCCGGGTATCTCGCCGGCGGCGATCGCGGCGCCCGCCCGGGTCCGGGCGTCGCGGGTCACCTCCCGCCCGACGGCGGGGCCGTCCCCCGGGTCGGGGGTCGCGGCCGCCGGGACCGCGGTGAGCAGCGCGGCCAGGAGCCCGGTGCAGGCGGCGGCGGCTTTCCACCGTCTGCGTCGTGTTCGAGGATCGTTCGACAGGGTCACTGCATCCTCCCTAGTCACCGTTCAGGCGGGAACGGTTCACGGTGCTCCGAAGTATCGTCTTCATCATGCACATATCAAGGGTCGGCAACGTACTCGTCATGAATGAATCGGTTCGGCGGTGCTGTCGGCGGTGCATGGATTCGGACGAGGGCGGGCCCGCCCTCGACTCGCCTGCTCCAGGAGGTCGTTGTGCTCGTCCGCCGCGTGCCCCTCGTGTCAGCCTCGCTGCTCCTCGCCCTGGCCCTCGCCGGCTGTGACTCGGGGACGGACGCCGGGTCGGGCGCGGTGAGCGGCCCTTCGGTGATCGCGCCGGGCAAGCCGGGCGAGGCGAACCGCACCCTCTCGGCACAGGACGCGGCCGAGCAGCGCGCCGACGACGACACACCCAACTCCGCCGACGTGGCCTACGCGCGGAAGATGATCGAACACCACGCCCAGGCACTGGAGATGACCGAACTCGTGCCGGACCGCGCCGCATCGGGGGACGTCAGACGCCTCGCGCTGCGCATTTCCGCGGCACAGGGGCCGGAGATCAAGGCCATGGAGGGCTGGCTCACCACTCATGGCCAAAAGACGACGGGCGGCACGCACACGCACACGGCGATGCCCGGCATGGCGACCGCGGCCCAACTGACCGCGTTGCGGGCGGCCCGCGGGAAGGCGTTCGACACGCTCTTCCTCACTCTGATGATCACTCACCACGAGGGTGCGCTCACCATGGCCGCGGAGGTCAAGGCGCAGGGCAACAACATACGGGTCGAGGAGATGGCGGACGACGTGATCGCGCAGCAGACGAGCGAGATCACGCGGATGAACGGGATGCGCTGACGCCTTCCGACGCCCCGCGAGGGGCCACCACCGCACCGGAGGGAAGCGCAACGCCCGGCGCCGGACGCGATGTCCCGCGCCGGACGGAACGTCAGCGCCGGGCGTGACGCGGCGTCAGGTATCCGGCGTCGCGTGCCCGGGCGATCAGCCGCAGCGACCGTCGCCTGCCGTGCCCCGTCGCGTACATCACCGCGAGGACGGGATTTGCCCCCTCCTCCTGGGCCGCGCGGTATTCCTGCGCCGTCAGCCACAGCCCTTCGACGCCGCGCGGCCACACCGGGCGGGCCCGCCGGGGGCCCAAGAGCTCCTCGGCGCCGTGCCCGGCCTCCGCCACCGCCGGGTGGCCGGCTCCCCCGTCGCCCTCCGCGCGGTCCGCGGCCCCCATACCGTCCGCGGCCTCTGCGTGGTCCTCGGTCCCCGTGCGGTCCGCGGCCCTCGTGTCGTGCACGTCCGGCGTCGCGTCCGTCAGGGGTTCGCCGTCGCCTTCGTCGCCGTCTTCGTCGTCGGACCCGTCGAAGAGGGGTTCCTCGATCCAGTCCGCGAGCAGGGTCAGGTCGACGAGCGAGAGGGCGGGCCGGGCCCGGATGTCCTCGATGGAGACCCGGCCTCCGCTGACGACGGCGAGCAGGTCGACACGCGCCCCGTCGGTGAACGACAGCCGGACATGGGACCAGGAAGTGGCGCCTCCCCCCTCCCGGACCTCCCACGCCGGCCGCACGGACACCGTGCCGTCCTCGGCGGAACGATCAGAAAGATCAAGAAACGATGCTTCCAGCACATACACAACGTAACCGCATGATCACTTTCCATACGAACGGACACGCGTGCGGCGCGACCGCACGGCACCCTGTCAGCGGAGCCGTGACGGTGCGATGCTGGAGGCACCAGCGAATCTCCTCCGACCTCCGGGGTAAGGAGTTCCGCCGTGCTCCGTGTCGCCGTCGTCGGCTCCGGGCCGAGTGGTGTCTACACCGCCCAGAGTCTGGTCCAGCTGGATCCGGACGTCCTCGTCGACGTACTGGACCGCCTGCCCTGCCCGTACGGGCTGGTGCGGTACGGCGTCGCCCCGGACCACGAGAAGATCAAGTCCCTGCAGCAGAACCTGCGCGCCGTGCTCGAGCACGAACGGGTCCGGTTCCTCGGCGGCGTGCGGGTGGGCGCGGACGGCGTGCCGACGGCCCGGCTGCGCGAGCTCTACCACGCGGTCGTGTACTGCGTCGGCGCCGCGACCGACCGGCACCTCGGCGTCCCCGGCGAGGAGCTGCCCGGCAGCTGGTCGGCGACGGAGTTCGTCTCCTGGTACAGCGCCCACCCGGACGCCGTCCCCGCAAGGTTCCTGCACGGCGTCGACTCGGCCGTGGTGGTGGGCATCGGGAACGTCGCGGTGGACGTCACCCGGATCCTGGCACGGGGCGCCGCCGAACTGAGCCCCACCGACATGCCTCAGGCGGCGCTGGCCGCACTCGCGGCGAGCGAGGTGAGGGAGATCCACATGGTCGGACGGCGCGGCCCCTCGCAGGCCCGGTTCACCACCAAGGAGCTGCGGGAGCTGGGCACGCTGCCGGACGCCGAGGTCGTCGTCGACGAGGCGGAACTGGCGCTCGATCCGGCGTACGGGGATCCTTCCGGGCTTGCGGCGGCACAGCGCCGCAACGTGGAGGTGCTGCGCGGCTGGGCGGCGTCGCCGGCGCGCGGCGCCCGACGGCGCATCCGGCTGCGGTTCTTCCTGCGGCCCGTCGAACTGCGTGCTGTCGGGGGCCGGTTGGGCGTGGTGCGGTTCGAGCGGACGGCACCGGACGGGCGTGGCGGGGTGACCGGCACCGGCCGGTACGAGGACGTCCCGTCGCAGCTGGCCCTGCGGTCGGTGGGCTACCGGGGCACCCCGCTGGAGGGTCTGCCGTTCGACGCGGGGCACGGCACCGTGCCGCATCTGGCGGGACGGGTGGTGCGTGACGGTCAGGTGGCGCCGGGCGAGTACGTGGCGGGCTGGATCAAGCGCGGCCCCACCGGTGTCATCGGTACCAACCGGCCGTGCGCGAAGGAGACGGCGACGTCCCTGCTGGCGGACGCTCCCGCCCTCGTGCGACGGGAGCTGCCCGGCGACCCGCTCTCGCTGCTGCGGGCCGCCGGAGCCGAGCCCGTCGGGTGGGCGGGCTGGCAGGCGATCGAACGTGCGGAGGCCGAGCTCGGGGCCTCGCTGGGCCGCGGGGTCGTCAAGCTGCCGGACTGGCCGTCGCTGCGGGCGGCGGCGGGCCCGGCCGCCGTCGGCGTCCAGGATCCGCCGCCCCTGCGGTGAACACTCCGGTCGTCCCTTCGGCGGGCACCGCGGTCACGGGGCGCACGTGACCGCGGGCGGCGGCCGGCCGCGTCAGGAGCTCGTGAGGACGACCAGGCGCTGGGTGGCCCGGGTCATCGCGACATAGCGGTCGACCGCGCCTTCGACGCCCGTCCCGAAGGTCTCCGGGTCGATCAGGACGACCAGGTCGAACTCGAGCCCCTTCGACAGTTCCGGCGTCAGCGACCGCACGCGCGAGGTCGGCCGGAACGCAGGGTCGCCGATGACGCAGGCGATCCCGTCGTCGTGCTCGGCGAGCCAGGCCTGAAGGATGGGCTCCAGCTCCGAGACGTCCCCATGGGCGACCGGGACGCCGCTGCTGCGGATGGAGGTCGGGACGTTGGCGTCCGGAAGCGCGGCCCGGATGACCGGTTCGGCCTCCGCCATGACTTCCTCCGGGGTCCGGTAGTTGACGGTCAGCGACGCCACGCTGATCCGGTCGAGCCCGATCCGCTCGAGCCGTTCCTGCCAGGACTCCGTGAATCCGTGCCGGGCCTGGGCACGGTCCCCGACGATGGTGAAACTCCGGGACGGACAGCGCAGCAGCAGCATCTGCCACTCCGCGTCGGTCAGCTCCTGCGCCTCGTCCACCACGATGTGGGCGAAGGGGCCGGCCAGCAGGTCCGGGTCGGCGAGGGACAGTTCGCTCTCGTCGACCAGGCTGACCTGGGCGTCCTCGCCGCGCAGCATGGTCACCAGGCCTTCGCCGTCGTCGCCGTCGGCCCCGGAGTCGGCCACCGCCGCGATCAGGTTGTCGACGACCTGCGTCATGCGCTCGCGCTGGGCGGCGAGGACGGCCTTGTGGCGGACCTTGCGCCGGGCCTCCTTCGGGTCGCCGAGCCGCTGGCGTGCCGCGTCCAGGAGCGGCAGGTCGGACACCGTCCAGGCCTGGGGGTCCGCCCGCTGCAGCGCGCGCACCTCGTCCGGGGTCAGCCAGGGGGCGCACATCCGCAGATAGGCGGGCACCGACCACAGGTCGCCCACCAGGTCGGCCGCTTCCAGCAACGGCCATGCCCGGTTGAGGGCGCCGACCAGTTCACGGTCGTGCCGCAGCGCCTTGCGGAACAGCGCCGGTGAGACGTCGCCGCCGTGCTTGTCCAGCAGGATCGTGACCAGTTCCTCCCAGATCAGGTCGCGCGCCTCGTTGTGCGGAGTGCCCGGCGCCGGCGCGTCGAACGCCTCGGCCCAGTCGTCGGCGCCGAGGTGGACGTCGGCGTCCGAGACGGTGACCGTCATCCCCTCCGTCGGCGGCGACTCGTAGAACCGGACGGCCGTCTCGATCGCCTTCACCATGTCCGCGGACGACTTCAGCCGGGCCACCGTCGGGTCTGCCTCGAGCGCCGCGTCGGCCCCCTCGGTGACGAGGTCGCGCAGGACGCAGGTCTGCACGCCCTCCTCGCCGAGGCTCGGCAGGACGTCGGCCACATAGGCCAGGTAGGGCCGGTGCGGGCCGACGAACAGCACACCGCCCCGACGGTGCCCGAGGCGGGGGTCGGAGTAGAGGAGGTAGGCCGACCGGTGCAGGGCCACGACGGTCTTCCCGGTGCCCGGACCTCCGTCGACGACGAGCGCGCCCCGCGAACCGGCGCGGATGACGGCGTCCTGGTCCGCCTGGATGGTGGCGAGCACGTCGCGCATCCGGCCCGACCGCCGGCCGCCCAGACTGGCGATGAAGGCCGACTGGTCGTCGAGCGCGGCGTGCCCTTCGAGCCCTTCGGCGGTGAACACCTCGTCCCAGTAGTCGCTGATCCGGCCGCGGGTCCAGCGGTAGCGGCGGCGGCTCACCAGGCCCATCGGGTCGGCGTGGGTGGCCGCGAAGAACGGCTCGGCCGCGGGGGAACGCCAGTCGATCAGCAGTCGGCGGCCCGTGCTGTCGGTGAGGCCGATGCGTCCGACGTACAGGGGCTCGGGGTCGTCGGCGCCGACCATGTGCCCGAGGCACAGGTCCAGGCCGAAGCGGTTCAGGGAGCGCAGCCGGCCCGTCAGCCGGTGGATCTCCTGGTCGCGGTCCATCGCCTCCCGGCCGAGGCCGCCCGGGGCCCGGCGCTCGGCGTCGAGACGGGCGGAGAGTTCGGCGATCGTCTGCTCGAGGCTCTCCGCGATCGCCGCGAAGCGCTGCTCGTCGCGGGCGATCAGCTTCGGGTCGGCTTTGGCGGACAGCCGGTCGGGAAGAGCGAACGCGCCGGCGGTCGAGGGGGTCATGTGGTCGACATGCACTTCGTAGATCACTCATTTCCGCAGGTTCGGGCCTCGGCCTGCGATTCTGCGGTACGACGGGGGCCTTGCCGCAAGCCCCCGGGTGCGCTATACGTTGAGAGTGGCAAGGAGTGTGGTCTTCTCCGTCGCCCTTTTCTTTCGTCCGCCGTGGTCGGGCGGTTTCTCCGGACTTCCCAGATCGTACGCGTGCCGCAGGAGCGGCCGGGGGCACCGGCCGCTCCGAAGACGTCAACTCCGCGTGCAGGTAGTGCCGTTGAGCGTGAAAGTGCCTGGCGCCGCACTGTTCCCGGTGTGGTTGGCCTGGTAGCCGACGGTGACGCTCGCACCGGCCGCGAGGGTGCCGTTGTAGGTGGCGTTCGTGGCCGTGACCGCTCCGGAGACCGGCGCGTACGTGGCGCCCCAGCCGTTGGTGATGGTCTGGCCGGAGGGCAGCGTGAAACCGAGCCGCCAGCCGTCGATCGCACCCGACCCGGTGTTGGTGAGGGTCACGGAGGCGGTCAGACCGGTGTTCCAGGCGCTGGTCGTCGCGGTCACCTTGCAGCCGGTGGGCTGCGGCTGCGGGGTGGGCCCCGCGGAGTCCAGGCCGAAGAAGGTCAGGACGCGGGCGGCCATGCCCCAGGCGTACAGGTTGTGCCCGACCCCCTGCAGACTGACGGCCTCGACCGGGGCCTGGTCACCGGTGCCGCCGTAGCGGGTGCGGGTCCAGCCGGAGGCGGGCGAGTCGGTGGCGGCCGGGGTCTGGCTCACGCCCCGGACGTTGGTCCACTGCTTGATCTCCTCGCCGAAGTTGGGGTAGCGCAGCACGTCGTCCTCGGTGCCGTGCCACACCTGCATGCGCGGCCGGGTCCCGGTGTAGCCGGGATAGGCCCCTCGCACGAGGTCGCCCCACTCCTGCGCGGTGTGGACGACGGTGCCGCCGGAGCAGGCGCTGTTCCACTCGGAGCCGTCGGCCGTGGCGAAGCAGCCGAAGGGGACGCCGGAGAAGGCGGACCCGGCGGCGAACACGTCCGGGTAGTCGCCGAGCAGGACATTGGTCATCATCGCCCCGGAGGAGATGCCGGTGGCGTAGACGCGGGCGGTGTCGGCCGCGTACGCGGCGGTCACCCAGTCGATCATCGACTTGACGCCGACGGGGTCGCTGCCGCCGCCACGCCTGAGCGCCTGGGGCGAGGAGACGTCGAAACACTTGCTGCTGCGGGTGACGGACGGGTACACGATCACGAACCCGTACCGGTCGGCCAGTTGGGCGTACTCGGTGCCGGAGTGCATCGCGGGTCCGGACCCTCCGCACCAGTGCACCGCGACGAGCACGGCCGGGTGCGCGGTGACGTTCGCCGGTGCGTAGACGTACATCTGGAGATTGCTGGGGTTGGCGCCGAAGCCGGTGACCTCGGTCAGTGTGGCGGCCGGCACCGGCGCGGCGGCACGCGGCGCGGCGGAGGCCGCGGGAGCGGTGAGGACGGCGGCCGCGGGAGCGGTGAGGACGGCGGCCGTGAGCAGGAGCAGGAGGGCGCCTAACAGGGGGCGCAGCGCCCTGCCGAGGGAGTTGACCCGATCGATCATGTGGCTGTCCCTTTCTGGTAGCGGCTCGGGGGACGTCGTACGAGGTGCGCGGGAGACGGACGGCGAAGCGGAGGCAGCGGGCAGGCTCGGCAGAGCGGGTCCGCCGCGGGGTCGACGGGTCCGGCTGCCGATGGCGGCGTCAGGGCCACGCTCACCGGCCCCCGCTGGGAGGTTCCGGGGTGGCCCGCCTCGCATGGTGGCATGCACATGCTCGCCATGGAAGCGCTCCCACGCCAACTCCCGCGCGGCGTCGCGACTTGGCCGGGGGGAGCCCCGTCAACGGGAACACGTTCTGCGCGAGACGTTGACTAGAAAGCGCTTGCCCCCTACGTTCCGTTCAGCAGTGTGACCGAGCCGCTCAGCTGAACCCCACACAGGGCACACTGTTCGATCAAGTTGTTCAGAGTCTCGCAAGTAATTCACATACTTGATCCTCCTCACCGCTTGGAAGAAGGCATCGGGACATGACTTCACCGGTAACTCCCGCACCACTTCGGGCCCGCGGGCGCGCAC
The DNA here is from genome assembly GCF_030816715.1 of Streptomyces achromogenes. Taxonomy (NCBI): domain Bacteria; kingdom Bacillati; phylum Actinomycetota; class Actinomycetes; order Kitasatosporales; family Streptomycetaceae; genus Streptomyces; species Streptomyces achromogenes. The sequence goes on from NZ_JAUSYH010000001.1 coordinate 1,264,800, forward strand.
TCGCCGGAGGGCTGGCCGCCATCGGCCTTACGGTTGGCATGATCATGACTAGCGGGGCACTCACCCCCGCGGCCGCCGCCACCTGGCCCACCCCCACCAGCAGCAAGCCGGTGACCGCCACCATCTCGGTCTCCGGCACCAAGGACTACGGGATGCAGCGCCTCTACGGCAGCGGCGACCTCGGCAGCGGCGGCCAGAACGAGGACCAGGACCCGATCCTGGAGCTCAAGCCCGGCGCCGTCCTGAAGAACGTCATCATCGGCGCGCCCGCCGCCGACGGCATCCACTGCCTCGGCAGCTGCACCCTGCAGAACGTCTGGTGGGAGGACGTCGGCGAGGACGCGGCGACCTTCCTCGGCTCCTCGTCGTCCAACGTCTACACCGTCTCCGGCGGTGGGGCGAAGGAAGCCAGCGACAAGGTGTTCCAGTTCAACGGCGGCGGCACGCTGAACGTCTCCAACTTCGCCGTGAAGAACTTCGGGACCTTCGTGCGCAGTTGCGGCAACTGCAAGAGCGGCCAGTACAAGCGCACGATCAACCTCAACACCATCGAGGCGACGTACAAGGGCAACAAGCTCGTCGGCATCAACACCAACTACGGCGACAGCGCCACGCTCAGGAAGATCACCATCGTCGGGGACAGCAGCAAGAAGATCACTCCCTGCCAGAAGTACATCGGCAACAACACCGGCAAGGAGCCGACCACCAACGGCAGCAACGCGGACGGGACGTACTGCAAGTACTCGTCCTCCGACATCACCTACAGGTGAGCCGCCGGGCCCGCCGGCTGCCCCACGACCCCCCACGGTGAGACGGCGGCCGTACGGAGCGTCCCCGCACGATGCTTCGCACGGCCGCCCTGTCTACCCGCCCGGCCCGGACGCCGTGGCGGCGATCTCACGCCGGTACCGCTCGTAGGCGGTGCGCAGGACCTGACCCGGCCAGTCGGCGGGCAGGAGCGCGGCGGGCAGCACCGGGTCGGCCAGCAGATGCCGTACCACCGCCGCGAGCGCCGTGAACCGGTCGGCGGGCGTTCGCGCCCGCTCGACACGGGCCAGCAGTCCCCGGGCCGTCCGCGACCACGCACCGAGCGGCCACAGACGCGCGGCGAGGTCGCGGGCGGGCGTCGCGGGCCGGGTGACGAAGTGCTGCAGGACCGCGTCCGGCTCCACAGGCCAGGACCGGCTCAGATTCGCCGGGCGCAGCCAGACGCCCTCGCGGAGCTCGGCGAGCCGCAGGGCGCTCAGCCGGGTGCGCAGTTCGGCGCGTTCCGCCGGGCCGCGGCCGGTCGCGGTGATCACGGCCATCTCCCAGTCGCCGTCCCACGCGCGCGTGTCCGGGTGCAGGGCGTCGTCCTGGCGTCGTCGACGCTCCAGCAGCCGGTCGCTCAGACGGTAGACGCCGTCCGTCCGGCGCAGATCGCCCGCGGCGACCATCCGGCTCAGCGCCGCCCGCACCGTCGAGCCGCCGACGCCGAACGGCTCCACCCCGCGCACCAGATCCTTCGCGGGAAGTTCGGGCGGGTGCGAGCCCAGCAGCAGGCTCAGGACCACCGACCGCGCGGACAGCGGGGGCAGGTCGACCTCGACCTCACCGGACTGCGCCGACACGTTGCTCCGCATAGGGCCGTACTGTACGTGCGCCTCCGTTTATTGCACTATTGCTGCGGCTGTTGGCAAAGTGCAACATGGACCTCATGTCCCAGACACTCGCCCAGAGCCAGAGCAACCAGAGCCAGAGCCAGAGCCAGGACCGAGAACAAGACCAGGACCGGGACCAGGACCGGACGGAGCCGCAGTCGCCGTCGCAGTCGCAGTCGCCGTCACAGTCGTCGGCGCGCCCGTCGTCCGTCTCGTCGCAGGTGACGCACGACGTCACCAATCAGCCGCCGCCGCTCGCTCCGTACGACGCCGCCGAGGACGCCGCCCTGCTGGAGGGGCTGCGCCGGGAGGGCGCGGGGTGGGCGGAGGCGGACGTGCGCCGGATCGGTCTGCTGGCCGGCGGCGTCGAGGCGCAGGAGTGGGGCGAGCTGGCCAACCGGCACGAGCCCGTGCTGCGCACGCACGACCGGTACGGCCATCGCGTCGACGAGGTCGACTTCCATCCCAGCTGGCACGAGCTGATGCGGGTCGCCGTCGCCGAGGGGCTGGCCGGGGCGCCCTGGGCCGACGACCGGCCCGGCGCCCACGTGGCGCGTACCGCGGGCGGACTGGCGTGGGGGCACACGGACGCCGGGCACGGCTGCCCCACGTCGATGACGTACGCGGCCGTCCCCGCACTGCGCCGCCGGCCGGAGCTGGCCGCCGTCTACGAACCGCTGCTCACCGGCCGCGCGTACGACCCGGGGCTGCGACCGCCGGCCGAGAAGCGCGGGCTGCTCGCCGGCATGGGGATGACCGAGAAGCAGGGCGGCTCCGACGTCCGCACGAACACGACCGCGGCCACGCCGACGGCGGAGCCCGGGCTGTACACCCTGCGCGGGCACAAGTGGTTCACGTCTGCGCCCATGTGCGATCTGTTCCTGGTGCTGGCCCAGGCGCCGGGCGGCCTGTCCTGCTTCCTCGTGCCGCGCGTGCTGCCGGACGGCACGCGCAACACCTTCCGCGTCCAGCGGCTGAAGGAGAAGCTCGGCAACCGTTCCAACGCGTCCTCCGAGCCCGAGTTCGACGGGACCGTCGCGTGGCTGGTCGGGCCGGAGGGGCAGGGCGTCAAGACCATCATCGAGATGGTCAACTGCACGCGGCTGGACTGCGTGATGATGTCGGCGACGCTGATGCGCAAGACGCTCGTCGAGGCAGGGCATCATGTGCGCCACCGCAGCGCGTTCGGGGCGCGGCTGCTCGACCAGCCGTTGATGCGCAACGTCCTGGCCGATCTGGCGCTGGAATCGGAGGCAGCCACCACGCTCACGCTGCGGCTGGCGGGCGCGGCCGACCGCGCGGTGCGCGGAGACGCCGGCGAGCAGGCCTTCCGGCGGATCGCGACGGCCGTCGGCAAGTACTGGGTGACCAAGCGGGGGCCGGCCTTCACCGCCGAGGCACTGGAGTGTCTCGGCGGCAACGGCTATGTGGAGGACTCGGGCATGCCCCGGCACTACCGCGAAGCGCCCCTGCTGTCGGTCTGGGAGGGCTCGGGCAACGTCAACGCCCTCGATGTGCTGCGGGCGTTGACCCGCGAGCCGGCGACCGCGGAGGCCCTGTTCGGCGAACTCGCCCTGGCGCAGGGGGCGGACGCCCGTCTCGACGCGGCCGTCGCACGGCTGCGCACCCGGCTGGGAGAGGCGACGCCGGCCGGCGCCCGCCGGCTGGTCGAGCAGATGGCGCTCGCCCTCCAGGGTTCCCTCCTCGTCCGGTACGCCCCGCCGGCCGTCGCCGACGCCTTCTGCGCGACCCGGCTGGGCGGCGACTGGGGACACGCCTTCGGCACCCTTCCGGACGGCGCGGATCTCGGCGGAATCCTCGAGCGGAGCCTTCCGGACGGTTCCTCCCGCCGGTGAGTCATCGCGCGATTCCGCTTCGTCGTCGGTGAAGCGGTGCGGACTCGTGGTCAGTCGGCACTTCTGGCCACTGCTGCGACTGTGCCGCAGGGTGGTGGAAAGGACGTAGGACGCAGGAGGGACCCAGCGGAGCGGCCCGTTCCGGAGCCCTGCGAGGGCGAGGGCCGGGGGGAGCCGCCCCGACGGGCGGGTCGACTCGCGGTCAAGCCGCCGGACGGCCCCGCAGCGCGTCGAAGCGGGCCCAGTCGACGTCCCACTGGGCGACTCGGCGGCGTTCCAGACGACCGCGCAGGACGCGGCCGCCCGCGAAGGGCAGCAGCGCCACGCCGAGGCCCGCCACACCGCCGACGAGTGACGCGCGCAGTCTGGCCTGGGCGGCGCCGACGGGTTCGGTCACCAGACGGCCCCGCGGGTCCGTCCAGACCGTGACGGGCGTGCCGGCGGCACTCCCCGGTCCGACCCTGACCTGGCCGGTGTGCGCGGAGCCGTCCGGCCCCGTCCAGCCCGCCTTCGCCCACACGCGGTCGCCGCTGGCGGAGCCGTTCGCGGCGGGCTTGCCGGGAGCCCGGTCGGTCAGACGGCCCATCAGCGGCCGCCACTCGACGCGCTCACGCGCTAGACCGTCCTCGACGGACCCCGCCGTCGCCCATCCCGCCAGCACCCCGGCGAGTACGGTCAGCGCCCACACACCGAGCACGACCCAGGACTCCACCATGTCGGCGCGGCGCTTGAGCGGGTTGCGCCGCCAGCGCCACAGCCACACCTTCGGACCACGGAACGCCATCGAAGGCATCCTCCTCGTGAGCACATGTACATCCCGGCCGCCCTCCCATACGGGGCGGGCGGGCCCGATGCTCAGGGCGAGTCCGCGTGCCGGCCGTCCCACGGCGTCCACTCGGCCCGCGGGCGTCGTGGCGGAGGTGGCCGAATTCGTGCGGTCCAGGGCCGTCAGGGCCGCTGTGACCTGCGGCGACCGCGTTTCCGGAGGTGACTGTCAGTGGCGGGGTGCAGACTGGCCGGTGTCTGGGACGAAGGCGTCGAAGACGCAGCGGAGGTGATCGGCATGACCGAGGTACTGCTCGCCGTGGGCACGCGCAAAGGCCTGTTCGTCGGGCGTCGGCGTGGTGGCACGTGGGAGTTCGACGAAGCCCCCTATTTCAACGCACAGGCGATCTACTCGGTCGCCCTCGACACCCGCGGCGACCGCCCGCGGCTGCTCGCCGGCGGCGACAGCGCGCACTGGGGGCCGTCGGTGTTCCACTCCGACGACCTCGGGCGGACGTGGACCGAACCGGCCGCGCCGGCCGTCAGGTTCCCTCAGGACACCGGCGCCTCGCTGGAGCGGGTGTGGCAGCTGCACCCGGCCGTGGCCGAGCCGGACGTGGTCTACGCGGGCACCGAGCCTGCGGCGCTCTACCGCTCGGAGGACCGCGGCGAGAGCTTCGAGCTGGTCCGCCCCCTGTGGGAACACCCGACACGCTCCCGGTGGGTGCCGGGCGGCGGCGGGGAAGGGCTGCACACGATCCTCACCGACCGGCGCGACCCGCGATCGGTGACCGTGGCCGTGTCGACGGCCGGCGTGTTCCGCACGGCCGACGGCGGGGCGAACTGGGCACCCGCCAACTCGGGTGTCTCCGCGGTGTTCCTGCCCGACCCGAATCCGGAGTTCGGCCAGTGCGTGCACAAGGTGGCGAGGGACGCGGCGAACCCGGACCGTCTCTACCTCCAGAACCACTGGGGGGTGTACCGGAGCGACGACGCGGGCGGGCAGTGGACCGATATCGGCCCCGGCCTGCCTTCCACCTTCGGCTTCGCCGTCGCCGCGCACCCGACCCGCGGGGACACGGCGTACGTGTTCCCGATCAACGCCGACGCCGACCGGGTGCCCGCCGACCGCCGATGCCGGGTCTTCCGCACCGCGGACGCGGGCAAGAGCTGGGAGCCGCTCTCCGCGGGGCTGCCGCAGGAGGACCACTACGGAACGGTCCTGCGGGACGCGCTGTGCACCGACGACGTCGCGGAGCGGGCCGGCGTGTACTTCGGCAACCGCAACGGCGAGGTGTTCGCGTCGGCGGACGACGGGGACAGCTGGGAGCAGGTGGCCTCGCACCTGCCGGACGTGCTGTGCGTACGAGCCGCGGTGATCGGATGAGAGGGACCGGACGCGCGGGGACCGGCGGGTCCCCCGCGCCTGCCCGGCGGGCCGCGCCGGGCAGGACGGGCCGGTACGCCGTGCCGAGCCCCTGCACTGAGCCGGCCTGGCCGTCCCGGGCCCGAGGTCAGCCACGCAGGTCGGTGAGGAAGTCCAGGAGCGCCGCGTTCACCTCCGCCGGGCGCTCCTGCTGCGTCCAGTGCCCGCACGCCTCCAGCCTGACCGGGTCGCACCGCAGACTCGGCATCAGGTCCGGGAGCGCCGCGATGAGTTCGGGCGTCCCCGGGAACGCGGGCACCGGGTCCCGGTCCCCATATACATACAGCGCGGGCACGTTCACGACCGTCCCGTGCCAGGCAGCCGTCAGCTCCAGTTCCGGTCGAGGTTGCGGTACCGGTTGAGCGCGCCGGTGAAGCCCTTGGAGAAGCTTTCGGTGAGGACGTCCAGGTCGGTCTCGGTGAGCCGTTCCGGCAGGGCCGCGGGATCGGGCATCGTCTCCAGCCACCCCGACCGGGCTCGACCAGCGGCTGCTTCCCCTCACCGGCGTCGGGGGCGTCGCCGGAGGCCATGAAGAAGAACTTCCGCAGCGTCGTGCGCGGTTCCTTCGCGAACTCCGCGTCCGCGACGCCGGGTCGGTTGAAGTAGCTCGGGGCGCGGAACGGCCGGAGACACCCGCACCCGTCATCTTGTCAGGGGCATGATCTTCTCCTACAGTCCCAGCGGAGAACGGATGGGAGCGCTCCCAATCGGTGGGGCACTCCTGGCCTGGCCCCCACACCCGTCGCGGAGGACCCCATGCAACCGTCACCTCTCCAAGCCCGCAGGGTGCGCGCTCTGTTCGGCGCGCTGTTCACCTCACTCGCCGCGCTGGCCGCACTTCTCACCGGCGCCTCGACGTCCCACGCCGACACGACGATCTGCGAGACGTTCGGCTCCACCACGATCAAGGGCCGTTACGTCGTTCAGAACAACCGCTGGGGCACCAGTGCGCCGCAGTGCATCACCGTCACGGACTCGGGCTTCCGGATCGCCCAGGCCGACGGCTCCGTCCCCACGAACGGCGCCCCGAAGTCCTACCCGTCCGTGTACAACGGCTGCCACTACACCAACTGTTCGCCCGGCACGAACCTCCCCGCCCGGCTCAGCGCCATCTCCGGGGCCCCCACGAGCATCTCCTACGGCTACGTGAGCGGTGCGGTCTACGACGCCGCCTACGACATCTGGCTGGACCCGACGCCCCGCACCGACGGTGTGAACCGCACCGAGATCATGATCTGGTTCAACCGCGTGGGGGCGGTGCAGCCGGTGGGCTCGCCGGTCGGCTCGGCCACCGTCGCCGGACGCCAGTGGCAGGTGTGGTCCGGCAACAACGGCACCAACGACGTCCTGTCCTTCGTGGCGCCGTCGGCGATCGACAGCTGGAGCTTCGACGTGATGGACTTCGCCCGCAACGCCGTCTCCCGCGGACTCGCAGAGAAAGACTGGTATCTGACGAGCATTCAGGCCGGCTTCGAGCCGTGGCAGAACGGCGCGGGACTGGCGGTGACGTCGTTCTCCTCCACCGTGAACCTCGGCGGCGGCACCCCCGGCGACCCGGGCGGCCCCAGCGGTCCCGCGGCGTGCAGGGTGGCCTACAGCACGAGTGTGTGGCAGGGCGGCTTCACCGCCGACGTCGCGGTGGCCAATACGGGTTCGTCCCCGGTGAACGGCTGGAATCTCGCCTTCACGTTGCCCTCCGGGCAGCAGATCACCCACGCGTGGAACGCCGGCATCTCGCCTTCTTCGGGAGCGGTGACGGCCGCCAACGCGGCACACAACGCGAACATCGCGCCGGGCGGTCAGGTGTCGTTCGGATTCCAGGCCTCCTACGGCGGCGGCTTCGTCAAGCCGGCCGCCTTCAGCCTCAACGGCACCGCCTGCACCACCGCCTGACGCAGGCGGAACGGCTCGCCCGGCCCCGGATCCCGGCCCGGCCCGTCAACCGCCGACCACGCACCGGATCCGCGGCGGGTCGTGCCCGTCCGCCCACCCGGGACCCGCCCGTCCGGCCTCCGCGCCGACAGGGCGGGTCCCGCTCCGTCCCCCCGCACGCCGGACGCCGGATGCCGGACGCCGGACGCCGGACGCCCGACCGGAACTTGGCCGACCGCAAGGCCCCGAACCGGCGACGAGCGCGCGACGCAATCACTCATGAACCACCCGAACCAGACGCCGTCATGGCCGACAATGCACGGGGCACGCGCGGAAGCCGTGTGCCCGGGTTCCCTCGGCCCGTAAGATCGGTGATCTCTTGGGGGAGGTGGGCATGGGCAGGCGACGGCCCGACACGCCGACGCTGGAAGAGGTGGCCGCTCACGCCGGGGTGGGGCGGGGCACCGTCTCCCGCGTCATCAACAACGCGGCCGGCGTGAAGGACTCGACGCGCCGATCCGTGCAGCAGGCCATCGCGGAACTGGGGTACGTCCCCAATCTCGCGGCCCGCTCCCTGGCCGGACGGCGCACCGATGCCGTCGCTCTCGTGCTGACCGAGCCCGACTGGCGGGTGTTCGCGGAGCCGTTCTTCTCGGAGATCGTCCGTTCGCTCGGCGACGCGCTGACCGACACCGGGATGCAGCTGATGCTGACCCTGGTCCGGTCGGACGACGAGAGGCAGCGCTTCCTCGAGTACGCGCGCGGCGGCCGGGTCGACGGAGTCCTGCTGATGTCCGTGCACGAGGGAGATCGGCTGCCGGACATGCTCGCCGAGGCGCGGCTGCCGACCGTGATGCTGGGGCGTCGCTCGGGCGACGAGTACGTCAGCTACGTGGACGCGGACAACGTGGGCGGTGCGCGCAGTGCCGTCTCCCACCTGCTGTCACAGGGCCGCACGGCGATCGCCACCGTGACGGGGCCGCTGGACATGTACGTCGCCCGGTGCCGGCTGCGCGGCTACCGGGACGCTCTGGCGCTGGCCGGCCTGAACAGCGACCCTTCCCTGGTCGCCGAGAGCGACTTCACGGAGGACAGCGGGCGTCGCGCCATGGCCCACCTGCTCGAGAGGCACCCGCAGATCGACGGCGTCCTCGCCGCCTCGGACACCACGGCCGCCGGGGCGCTGCGGGCGCTGAGAGCCGCGGGGCGGCGCGTGCCGGAGGACGTAGCCGTGATCGGTTTCGACGACTTTCCGCTGGCCGAGCGCACCGAGCCACCCCTGACCACGGTGCGTCAGCCGCTGGAGGAGATGGGCCGGGCCATGATCCGACTCCTGCTGGAGGACATGGAGGAGCCGTCGGTGGCCTACCGCCATGTCATCCTGCGGACGGAGCTGGTGGTCCGGGAATCAGCCTGACGAGGCCCGAAGCAACCACCCACCAACGGCGTACGGCCTGCAAGCGCGGGTCCCTGCACATGCCCGGGCGCCCGCATGCCCGGGCGCTGGGTGACAGGCGGCCACGCCGGGGCGGTGGCGATTTCGGGAGCGCTCCCAATCATCATCGTCCTTCACCCCGGCACGGTCGCCTACGGCAGTCGCCAGTCCACGGGCTGGGCGCCCTGCCGCAGCAGCAGGTCGTTGGCCCTGCTGAACGGTCGTGAGCCGAAGAAGCCGCGGTCCGCGGACATCGGGGAGGGGTGAGCGGACTCGATCGCCGGAAGGTCGCCCAGCAGCGGTCGCAGGTTGCGGGCGTCCCGCCCCCACAGGATGGACACCAGCGGCTTGCCGCGCCCGGCCAACGCCCTGATCGCCTGCTCGGTGACCTCTTCCCAGCCCTTGCCGCGGTGCGCCGCCGGTTTGCGCGGAGCCGTGGTCAACGCCCGGTTGAGCAGCAGCACACCCTGCTCGGTCCAGGGCGTCAGATCGCCGTTCGACGGCCTGGGCAGGTCGAGGTCGGAGTGCAGTTCCCGGAAGATGTTCTCCAGACTCCCCGGCAACGACCGCACTTCCGGCGAGACCGCGAAACTCAGCCCGATCGCCATTCCCGGCGTCGGGTAGGGATCCTGGCCGACGATCAGGACGCGGACGTCGTCGAAAGGCTGCTGGAAGGCCCGCAGGACGTTCGCCCCGGACGGCAGATAGGTCCGGCCGGCCGCTATCTCGGCCCGCAGGAAGTCCCCCATGGCCGCGATGCGTTCGGCCGCCGGTTCAAGAGCCTTAGCCCAGCCCGCTTCGACAAGTTCATACAGAGGTCGTGGTGCCACAGGGCGTCACCTTACTGGCACATAACCTGTCCCGGGCACTGGCACATGACCTGTCCCCTCGGGCGGATCGTGTCGCCGCTCACCGGGAAGGAGCGTCGACATGCACCGGGAGCTCACCGCCGACCTGCCGGTCGGGCCTGCGGGTCGGACCGCGGTCCGGTGTCTGCCGTGACCTCCGGCACCGGGCGGAGCGGGACCTCGGGCGCGGGCGCCTACGCCGTCACGGGCATCCTCGCCGTGGATTCAGGCGGTTCGGGACTGCGGGTCGCTCTGGGATCGGCCGGGCGGGGTGCTCTGGGCCGGCGTTCGTCCCCGGTGCCCGTGCGCACCGGGGCGCGGGGCATCGACCCGGTGCATCTGATGGAACAACTGGTCCCCCTGGTCAGGGCGTTGGCGGCCGAGACCGGAGCGCCGCCGCCGACCACGGCGGTCGTCGGCGCGGCGGGCCTCGCCACCCTGGGCGACGCGCTGCGCGCCGAACTCCCGTCCGCCCTGGCGCGGGAGTTCGGCGTCCGCACGACCGCCCTCGCCGCCGACGCCGTCACGGCCTACGCCGGGGCGCTGGGGGCGCGGCCGGGAGCGGTGGTGGCCGCGGGCACCGGTCTGATCGCGGTCGGCATGGATCTGAGGGCCTGGCGGCGGGCGGACGGCTGGGGACATCTGCTGGGCGACTGCGGTGGGGGCGCCTGGATCGGCCGGGCGGGGCTCGAGGCCGCGCTGCGCGCCCACGACGGACGCCCCGGCGGATCCGCGGCGCTGCTGGCCCGCGCCGAGCAGCGGTTCGGGCCGCTGGCCGCACTGCCCGGGCAGCTGTATCCACGCCCCGACCGCCCGGCCGTCCTCGCCTCGTTCGCGCCGGCGGTGGCCGAGTGCGCGCAGGACGACCCGGTGGCGGGCGGCATCCTGCGGGCGGCGGCCCGGCACGTCGCGGAGTCGGTCGCCGCGGTGTGCCCGCCGGGGGGTGAGCCCCGGATCGCACTGACCGGGGGCCTGTTCGCACTGGGCGACCCCCTCCTCGTCCCCCTGGAGGACGACCTGGCGAGACGGCTGCCGCACGCCCTGCGGACGCCCGCCGAGGGCGATGCGCTGGACGGCGCCGTACGCATCGCCGCCGGCCTGGCGGCGGGCGCCCTGGGGTTGCCGCATGAGGAGACGCTGCTGTCGGTGATGCCGTCCGGGTAATGCATGGTGCGTAGGGAACGTACGTCATGCCCCAAAAGGGGAATTACCCCCTTCGAGGGCAAGTCACCTGGAAAACACGCTGATCACTTCTGATCCGTACGTAACTCATCAGACAAAACCGGACGGATACCGCTCACGTGCACCCTCCCCGAACAGGGGAGCCCAGGAAGCCAGTAACATGCGTCGCCATGAGCTCCCCCACTGGGCCCGCGTCCGGCCTGCCAGTACGAATGCCGCGACCTCGCCAGCCCGGGCGGCACCGCCGACCCGAGCCGCTGGCGGCTCCCGAGGGCGCGCCCGCGCTCGTCCTCGCGGTGCCGGGCTCGCCGAGCGTCGCCATCCGCGGTCTCGCCGAGGAGGTCGTGAGCATCGCCCGCTCCGAGCTCCCCGGCCTGGACGCGCGCATCGGCTACCTCGACGGGGACGACGCCGAGTTCCCCACCCTGCAGTCCGTGCTGACGTACGCCGCCGAGGAGCGCACCGCCCGCTTCGAACAGGCCCGCGCCGCCGGTCTGGACGTCAAGGAGCCCGACGGCCCGGTCGCCGTGGTCGTGCCGCTGCTGGCCGGTCCGGACAGCGCGCTGCTGCGCCAGGTCCGCCAGGCCGTCATGGAGAGCCGGATCGCGGCCGAGCTGACCGATGTGCTCGGCCCGCACCCGCTGCTCGCCGAGGCGCTGCACGTGCGGCTGTCCGAGGCCGGTCTGGCCCGCGCGGACCGCGCCCGGCTGTTCACCGTGGCGACGGCCGCGGACGGCATCATCCTCGCCTCTGTGGGCGGCGAGGAGGCCGTGCAGGCCGCCGGCATCACCGGCATGCTGCTCGCCGCGCGTCTCGCCGTTCCGGTGATGGCCGCCGCTCTCGACCAGGAGGGTTCCATCGCCTCCGTCGCCGAGCAGCTGCGCTCCTCCGGCTCCCAGCAACTGGCGCTGGCGCCGTACCTGATCGGCCCGGAGATCGACAGCACGCTGATCGAGGAGGCGGCCAAGGAGGCCGGCTGCCCCGCAGCCGACGCGCTCGGCCCCTACCCGGCCATCGGCAAGCTCGCCCTGGCCAAGTACACGACGGCTCTCGGCATCGCACCGCCGCAGCAGCAGGGCGCGCCCGTCCGCTGAACCGACGGCACCACCTCAGGACGCCGACGAAGGGCCCCCTCCCGGCCGGGAGGGGGCCCTTCGCGTCACGCTCCCGCGGGCGGACCGACGACCGGATCAGTCGAGGACCACGCAGGACGCGGCGGGTACCTCGACCGAGCCCGCGCGGCGGGGCAGGCCGGTCGTCGGGTCCAGGCTGAACCAGGTGACGTCACCGGAGCGCTCGTTGGCGACGTAGAGGAAGTCTCCGGAGTCGGCGAGGGCGACCGCCCGCGGCCACCGCCCGTGACAGGGCACGGTCCCGACGAGGCGCAGCACCTCGCCCTGGGCTTCGACGGCGAACACCGAGAGCACGTCCTCGCCGCGGGTGGCGGCCCACACGAAGCGGCCGTCGGGCGAGACGACGAGGCCCGAGGGGTAGGCGTCCCCGGCCGGCGCGCCGGGCAGCAGGGCGGCCTCGGCCAGCGGCTTGAGCGAGCCGTCCGCCGCGTCCCAGCGGCAGACGGTGACCGTCGGCGTGAGTTCGTTGACGACGTAGGCGTGCCGGCCCGCCGGATGGAAGGCCAGGTGGCGCGGCCCGGACCCCGGGCGCAGGGCGTGCTCCCGGTGCAGGACGGGCGCGCCGTCGCGCAGCGCGCAGACCCGCACCGAGTCCGTGCCGAGGTCCACGCTGACCGCCCAGCGGCCGCTCGGGTCGGGCTGCACATGATGGGCGTGCGGGCCCTGCTGGCGCCGCGTGTGCGGGCCCGAGCCGGTGTGCCGCAGGACGCCGGAGGCGACGCGGGCGAGGCTGCCGTCGGCCCGGACCGGGACGGCGGTGACGCTCCCGGAGCCGTAGTTGGCGGTCAGGACGTGCCCGTCGAACACGCTGAGGTGGGTGGGTCCGCTGCCGCCGACCGGCACCGGCGGCCCGGCCTGTTCGGGCACGTCCCCCGTCACCCGGTACGCGGCCACCGCGCCGTCCGTCGTCTCGCTGACCGCGTACAGCGTCTCCCCGGTGGGCGACAGGGCGAGGTAGGAAGGATCCGGGACTCCGTTCACGCTGCCCACGAGCGTCAGGGCGCCACTGGCCCGGTCCACGACGGCGACCACGATGCCGGGCCCTCCCGCCGCCGTGAACGAGCCGATGAACGCCCGCCGTCGTCTTCCGCCGAGGTCTGCCACCGCTGTCGCCTCCCGGGTCGCCGCTGCCGCCGCTGACGCTGCCGCTCGGGGGTGACGGTAGCAGTCGATCACCAGCGGTCTAGACCAAGCGTGCTCCGCGCGGCACGCCGACCTCCGCCGCGCGGCACGCCGGCCACGGCCCGCCGGCCGCCGACCCTCGGTGCCTCACGGCAGCCGCCGGGGGCCGGGAGTGCCCGCGTGTCAGGCGTCGGCCGGGACGTGGCCGGCGCGGCGCAGCGGGACGGCGAGTTCGAGGAGCGCGCGCTCCAGGGCGTGCAGGTGGGCCAGCACCGGCTCGGCCGGCGCGACGGGCGGGGCGGCGTCGGTCGCGCCGGAGCGACGTTTGGCGGCCACCGGGGCGGTGAGCGCCTCGACCGCGGCCTCCACCCGCCAGCACGCGGCGACGAGACGGGCGTCGTGCGAGGCCTCCGGGTCCGCGGCGACCGCGGCGAGCCCGCGCACCTCGCGGGCGCAGTCGTCGAGGAGGGCGAGCACCTGCCGGGCCCGGTCCCGGCGGGCGCGCAGGGGGCTGAGCGGATGCACGAGCGGCGCCAGCGACATCCGGACGCGGGCCAAAATCTGTTCGAGTTCGGCCACGCGCCGGGACGGGTCCGCGGTCGTCGCGCCCGCGAGCCGCGCCGCCGCCTCGGCGGTGCAGGCGTGCACGCAGCGCAGGGCGCGCTCCACCCACGCGTCGGTGACGGAGTGCGTGGTCACCGGCAGGACCAGCAGCACCGCCAGGACGGCTCCCAGCGCGCCCACCGCCGTCTCGGCCGCCCGCAGGGCGAGCAGCGCCGGGTCGAGCAGGCCCAGCAGCCCGTACAGCGCACTGGCCATGACCGTGACGGACAGCATCATCCACGTGTAGGAGACGGCGGCCGTGTAGAAGATCCCGAAGACGCCGACGCCGACGACCACGGCCGACGCCACGGGCTCCCCGTGCAGCGGCACGGCCACCACGAGTCCCAGGGCGATCCCGAGGACGGTCCCGAGGAACCGCCGGAACCCGCGCACCAGCGTCTCGCCGCGCGAGGCGGTGTTCACGAACACCCACCAGGTCGCGCCCACGGCCCAGTACCACCGCTGGTCGGAGAGCGCCTGGCCGACGAACAGGGCGATCGCGGCGCCCACGGTCGCCTGGACGGCCTGCCGGGTCGTGACGCGCGCGAGCCCGCGCCCGCCGGCCGGCGCGGCGACAGGCGACGGCGCGGGCGAGCGCCGCTCGTAGCACCACGCCCCGAACCGCACCGCGGACGACGCCGCCAGCGACAGCAGCACGGCCGCGCAGAGCTCGGGCAGCCGGGCGGGGACCGTGTGGAGGAACTGCGCGGCGAAGTAGGTCATGAAGGCGAACACCCCGAGCGCGTGTCCGCGCGGGCCCCACCGACGCGCATAGGCTCCGGTGCCCACGACGGCGAGGAAGGCCAGGTCGCGGGCGACGGGGAGGTCGTGCAGGAAGGCCGCGAGCGTGAGCACCGGCAGCCCGACGGCGGGCAGCAGCGCGGTCGTCACGGCCTGACCGCGCACGGTCTGGTCGGTCACCGTGAACAGGGCCAGCAGCGCGGCCAGCCCTCCTGTGACGGCCGCCGTCAGCGTGTGCCCGGCGGCTCCGCACAGGGCGACGGCGAACCCGACGCCGAGCACCGCCCGGGAGGCGAACCGCAGCCGTACCCGCCCCGGATCCGGTGCCACGAAAGCCCTCTTCAGCAAGCTGGTCCCGCCCTTTCCCACCCGGACACGCCGACGACACGGAAAAGGCGCCGCGGAGTCCGCAGCGCCATCGACGGGGTCATCTCAGCATCACAGGGGTGAATGGTTCAACCGGCAACGGGAACACTGCGCCAATGGCACAGTCGTGCCGGGTCCACCGTGTCCGCGGACCGGCCAACGGCCCACTCGCGCGGCCACACGGTTCAGCCACCGTCCCGGCCGACGGGGGCCGCCGTGGCCGTCGGGAGTCGCCGAGTCGCGCTCCGCCGGGCCGTTGGTACTGTCGTCGCTGATCAGTGTGTGCACGAAGGGACCGGGCGACCACATGGCCGTGGACGAGCTGGACACCCGCATACTGCGGCTGCTCATCGAACAGCCGCGGACCAGCGTGCGGGAGTACGCCCGCCTGCTCGGCGTCGCCCGAGGCACGTTGCAGGCCCGCCTCGACCGGCTGGAGCGGGACGGTGTGATCACCGGCACGGGACCGACGCTCTCCGCCGCCGCGCTGGGCCACCCGGTTCTCGCGTTCGTGCACATCGAGGTCACCCAGGGCCACCTCGACGAGGTGGGCGACGCGCTGGCCGCCGTCCCGGAGATCGTCGAGGCCTTCTCCGTCACCGGCGGCGGCGACCTCATCACCCGGGTCGTCGCCCGGGACAACGCGCACCTCGAGGACGTGATCCAGAAGCTGATCAGCCTGCCCGGGGTGGTCCGCACCCGCACCGAGGTGGCGCTCCGCGAACGCGTGCCGCACCGGCTCCTGCCGCTGGTGCGGTCGATCGGGCGGACGGCCGCGCGGTAGCGCTCCGCCGCGACCTGACGCGGCGATGGACCCGGCGCGTGGTGCGACCCCGGTGTGCCGACCGGCCGCGGGCGCTCTGGGGCGTGTTTCGAAAGTAGCGTGGTCCGCCCGGCCGGGCAGGCGGGACTCTTGAAACACGCCCTAGGAGCGGCGGCGGGGCTTGCCGCCGCCGGTGCCGCGCCGTCCGGCGCCGCCCTTCGTGCCGCCGCCGCTCCTGCCGCCGCCTCCGGCCTTCGCCCCGCCGCTGCGGCCACGGGCTCCGCCGGCTCCCCCGCCGGCCCTGCGGGGCGCGCCGCCCGGCTGCGGCTTGCGCGGCTGCCGCTCCTTCGCGGGCGTCGGCTGGGCCCGCCCTCGCGTGCTGTTGACCGTGCGGCCGCGGACGATCCCGATGAAGTCCTCGACCAGGTCGGTGGTCGCCTCCTCGGGCCAGGAGAGCGCGACCTCCGACCCGGGGGCGTCGACGACCGTGCGGTAGGTCAGGTCTCGGCGGTGGTGCAGGCGGGCCAGCGACTGCGGAACGATCAGGACGCCGATGTTCGCCGCGACCAGCTCGATCGCGTCCTCGGTGGTCGCGGGGCGTTCGAACGCCGCCTCGCCGGGCGGCCGGTCCCAGCCGAGGACGTCGTCGAGGGGATGCAGGACCACCTCGTCGCCGAGGTCGTCCAGGGTGATCTCCTCGGCTGCGGTGATCACGTGGTCCTTGGGGACCACGACGACGGTCGTCTCCGTGTAGAGAGGGATCGCGCTGAGCACCG
This sequence comes from Streptomyces achromogenes, assembly GCF_030816715.1. Lineage (NCBI taxonomy): Bacteria > Bacillati > Actinomycetota > Actinomycetes > Kitasatosporales > Streptomycetaceae > Streptomyces > Streptomyces achromogenes. The sequence goes on from NZ_JAUSYH010000001.1 coordinate 1,281,328, forward strand.
TCCGGTCGACGGGAAGGCGCACCAGGGCCGCGTCGGCGACACCCTCGCGCAGGGCGTCGGAGGCCTCGGCGGGGGTGAGCTGGAGGAGGGTGAGGGGGACGTCGGGCAGGCGCTCCTGCCAGATCCGCACCCACTTGGCGGGCGTCACTCCGGGGACGTACGCGAGCCGGAACGAGGGGGAGTCCGCCGAGTCGGTCATCCCGCAAGGTTACCGGCTGCGGTCACCGGCCCTGGTCGGCGGTCTCGTCGGCGGCCGATACCCTGGGCCGCATGAAGTCGCAGCAGAGCACCCAGACGATGAAGGCCGCCACCGCGGCGAAGAAGCTGGGTGTGTACCTCCCCGCCACGCCCGCCGATTTCCAGGAGAACGACGTCTCGCGCGCCGAGCTGAACGAGCTGCAGGCGAACCCGCCCGAGTGGCTGGTGAAGCTGCGCGAGAGCGGTCCGCACCCCCGTCCTGTGGTCGCGGCCAAGCTGGGCGTGTCCATCGCGGGTCTGGCCCGCGGCGGGGTGACGGAGGCGCTGACCTCCGAGCAGATCGACGCGCTCAAGGAAGCAAGGCCGCAGTGGCTGGAGAAGGAGCGCGCCACGCAGGCCGAGGTCCGCAAGGAGTCCGCGCGCCTCAAGAAGCGGGACGCCGAGCGGGCCGAGGACTGACGTTCCCCCTTATCGGCACCGAGCCTCGCCCCCGCGCCGTCTCTGTGACTACGATCTGGGCAGGTTCACCGACGTGGGTGTTTCGAGGTTGCTGGGGGTTGGGATGGTTGCTGGTCGTGTGGTGCGCTTCGACAGCCAGCGGGGGTACGGGTTCATCGCTCCCGACGACGGCGGGGAGGATGTCTTCCTGCACGTCAACGACATGTTGATGCCCGAGTCCCAGGTCCGCCGGGGCATCGTGGTGGAGTTCGAGATCGAGGACGGCGAGCGCGGCCCCAAGGCGTCCGGGGTGCGGCTCGCGCGCGGCGAGGACGGCAAGCCCCTCACCGCCGACGACGACGTCCTGTGCGATGTCCTCAGCACGGAGGAGTTCGTCCGGGACGTGACCGAGGCGCTGCTGACGGCGGCGCCCTCGCTCACCGGCGAGCAGATCGTGCAGGTGCGGACCGGGCTGGCGCAGTTCGCCAAGAACCACGGCTGGGTCGAGGGCTGACCAGACCGCCCGCAAGCCCCCTCACCGGGCTCTTTCTCCAGGTCGGCGCCCGTACGGGCCCGCTGTCAGTGGCCTCCTCTACAGTTCCCGTCACTTGATCACTGCGGGTGCGGGAGGCACGCATGGGGTGGGTGTCGGCCGGCGACTACGAAGTCGCCCTCGAGGACGGCAAGGTGGTGTGCCGCAACGCGGCCGGACGGCGCTTGAAGTCCGTGCCGCCGAAGATCGCCGACGATCCGGCGGTGGTGGGGCTGCGCCAGCTCACCGAGTGGCTGGAACGGCACGAACGCCGGTGTCTGGCCGACGTCGAGCGGTGGATGGTGCGTTCGCTGCCGGTGCCGTTCGAGGTCGTCGCGCGGGTGTGGCCCGACCCCGCCTGGCAGGCCGCCCTGCGCGACCTCGTCGTCACCGGGGCCGACGGCGAGGTCGCGGGGTTCCTGCGGGACGCCGACGTGGAGCGCGGACTCGGCCTGGTCGACCTCGACGGCGACACCGTGCGCATCGTCCCCGACCTGGTCCGTCTCCCGCACCCCGTGCTCCTCGAAGACCTCGAGGAGCTGCGGGAGTTCGCCGTCGAACTCGGCGTCGAGCAGCGCGCCCAGCAGCTCTTCCGGGAGGTGTGGAAGCGGCCCGCCGCGCTCGACGCGCAGGACACGGCCGTCGAGGAGTACGCGGGTGGCGCCTTCAAGGAGCAGCGCTTCCTGCACGGCCGGGTGACCCAGCTCGGCTACCGGGTGCGCGGCGGTCACGCCGTCTGTTCCGTGCTGGAGGACGGCCGGACCGTCGAGGCCCGGGTGTGGGTCGGCGACTACGAGGGCTACGAGGAGACGGAGACCGGCCCCCTGGTGTTCACCGACTCCGCCGGCCGGGTGCTGAAACTCGGTCAGGTCGGGCCGGTGGCCTGGTCGGAGGGCATGCGGATGGCGGCCGCCCTGTACGCGGGCCGCGACGTCGAGGACGAGGAGCGGGCGGCATGACGACCTACGACGAGGCCACCGCGGCCGCGCTGCTCGACGCCGGCGCCGTGCTGCCCCCGGGCAGCACGGTCCGCGAGGACGCCGACACCCTCACCGTCCGCTCGTACACCCATCCCGTTCTGGGCGACCGGACGGTCGTGCGGCTCGTGCCGGACACCCTCGGCGACGCCGAGGACCTCGCTCTGGACTTCCTCGGGCTGACCCGCCGGGCGCAGACGCCCGAGGTCGGCCAGGTGCGCCGGGAGACGCTCGGCTTCCCCGCCTGGGCGCTGGTCAACGACCCGGCCAACGGTCACCACGCACTGGCGCTGGTCAAGGACGTCGAGCGGCTCGCACGGCAGGCCAAGTCCCGTCCCGGCACCGCCAAGGACGGCTTCGAGGAGCTCGGCGCCCGGCTCGGCCGGGCCGTGCCGCACTTCCTGCCCACCTTCTACGAGCAGGCGGCCCGCGTCTTCCTGCAGTACGAGAACACGACGTACGCCTCCGCGTTCTTCGGCAAGGCCCGCGAGGCGGAGCGGGTGCACGCGCTGACGGTCGACGAGGAGCGGCAGCGGGCCGTGTTCCTGGAATTCGCCTTCGCGGGGGCGCTGACCGTCAAGGCGCTCAAGGAACACGTCAAGGCGCTCGCCGCGCGGCTCGACCCGGCCGCGGCCTGGGCGCAGTTCCGGCAGTTGACGGTGGAACGCTGCGCGGCCGGCATGCCGCCCTACGCCTCGTTGCCGCAGGACGCGCGCGGGCTGATCAAGGCCGCCGGTCTCGACCGGGTCGCCGAGGAGTGCGCCCTGGTCGCCGACCTGCTCGCGTCGCCCGCGGCGGTCCGGGCCCCCGCGTCCTTCTGGAACGCCTACCGGCCGACGCTCGCCGTCCTCGCCGGGCAGCGGCCCGAGGTCCGCGGGCGCCTGCTGGAGATCATGCCGGCCGGCCTGGGCCGCTCCGTCGAGGACGACGAGTTCTGGCTGGCGCTGCTCGCGGAGTGCGGCGCCGACCTGCTCCTCACCGGCGGGACGGCGGCCGAGGTGGACGCGGCGGACTGGCTCGGCCGCTGGGCGCTGCACCGCAAGCACGGCGGGAACGTCAGCGGGCGCTCCCCGGCGACCCTCGCCCTCGTCGAGCGGATGGCGCCGCACCTGCGCGAGCAGGGCCGTCCCGTGGACCTGTGCACGGGACGCTGGCGGTCCGGCGCCGACGTGGACCTGCTGGACCTGTGCGTCGCGCGGGGCGTGCCGCTGACGCTGCCCGGCCCGGACGAGGTGGTCTTCCTCTCCCTGGACGACTGGATCGGCAAACCCGGTCCCGAACGGCGCGACCTCACGGCGATGGCGGCCGACCCGCGCTGTCGGCGTCTGCTGTACACCGACATCGGCACCCTCAAGGACCACCGGATCGCCGGCGGGGTGCTGGACGGTCTGGCCGCGCACCCCGTGCTCGGCGACGTCCTGCGCGAGTGGCTGGAGGACGCGGCCGGGGAACTGACGGCGGCGGTCGGCCTGCCCGCCGCGCGGGCCGCCCTGGAACGGCTGCGTCCCTTCCGGGCGGTGGCCGCCCGGGTGAGCCCGGCGGCGGTGGCCGCGGTCGCCGCCCACGAGGTCGCCCCCCTGCTCGGACACACGCTGCGGGCGGGCATCCTCGACGAACTGGGCTGGCCCGCGCTCGACGAGGCGCTGCGCCGGCTCGACGCCGAGACCGAGCCGGGCCGTAACCACGACAACCCGATGACCGTCCACGAGGCGTGGCCGGCGCTGATCGTCTCGCGCGAGCACAAGGTGTTCGTCGTCGGCCCGCAGGAGATCCTGTTGGAGCACGACCTGCGGCTGCCCGTGGAGCCGGACCGCTGGCAGCGTCCGGCGTTCCGCTACACGGACGGCGAACTGCTGGTGATGTGGCGGCAGGACGGCAAGCAGTTCGGGTACTGGTCCGCCCGCCCGTCCGACGTGTTCCCGCTCGGCGGCGAGCAGATCCCGCACTACTGGTACGGCGGCTCCGACGCCGGCGCCCCGTCGATCCCGCTGCCCGGCGGCGGCCGGGCCACCGGCGGGCGCACCCTGCACGCCGGCGACACCGTCCTGCCGGCCGGCCGGCGCGTCCTCGGCGACGGTGTCTCCTTGTGGCGTCAGGGCCGACAGGGCCGGCAGCAGGTGTGGCTCGAGTACGACCCGGCCACCGGCACGCACGGGCGTGCCTCGCTGCCCGCGTTCCTGCGGTCCGGCATCCGGGAGGACGCGACCCTGCGCCAGGACCAGTGCCAGGTGCTGCCGCTGCAACCGGGCCTGGAACAGAGCCCGTTCGGTACGGACGGCACGGTGCTCGGACGCTGGGTGCGCACCGAGGGCGAGGGCGCCGAGACACGCACGGTCGCCGGCACGCCGGACGGACGGACCGTCGCCCTGCCCTGGACCGACGGCCGGACGCCGGGCGAGTTGCTGGGCGCGCTGCGCCTGCCGGGGGGCGCCGAGCCGGTGGCCGTCGGCCTGCACCGGCAGGTCGCCCTGTACGCGGGCGACGGCTCGTCCGCGGCCGGTGAGCTCGGCCGGGTGACGCCGATGGAGCGCGGCAGCGAGTTCGCCGCCGGCACCCGGTTCGTCCCGCCGGTCGACTTCTGGCACGCGCTGCGTCCGCGCGACGAGGCCGCGTCGGCCGTGCTCCGGGCGCTGACCGACGAGCAGGCGGCCGGCCTGGTGCGGGCCGCGACCGAGGCGCTGGCACAACGGCGGGCGACCCTGGCGGCGGCCGGGGCGGTCGACGGAACCGCGGAGGCCCGGGCCGCCGTGCCGACCGCCGACGAGGTCCTCCGCCAGGTCGTGTCCGCCGCCCTGCCCTCGCTCGGCGATTCCGGGATCGTCACGGGGGTCGTCGCGCTGGTGCGCGCGGTGCTGCGGCTCGCGGAGTCGACCGCCTCGTTCGTGGCGCCGCCGGTCGACCGGCCGAAGGCGCAGAGCCGACGCGTGCTCGGCATGTACGCCGACCTCAAGCCCGAACACGGTGACGACCAGACGCTGCGCGAGGCCGCGGCGGGACTCGCCCAGACGCACGGCTGGTGGGGCGGCGAGGTGCGCTGGAGCGCACTGCGCCAGATCCGTTCCGTCAACGACGTGCTGTCCGGGAAGCCCGCCGACGGCACACCGCTGGGCGCGGCCTGCCGGTCCGCCGGCGCCGCCGACGGGTGGCGCAGCGACGAGTTCACCGTGCCCGGCATCGGCCTGGCGTGGACGCCTCTGCTGGACGTGCTGCGACCGCTCGCCTACCGCGCCGCGTCGCCTACGGTGACCGAGGCGCACCGCGAGGCGCTGCTCCTGCTGTGCGAGGCGGTCGCGGACGGGCCGCTCGCCGCCGCCGGCGGCGCCCTGCGCGAGGTCGTGCTGAGCGAGCCGCACGAGAAGCAGGAGCGGGCCGGGCAGGTGCTGCGCCGGGACGGCCGTACCGTCGTCGTGCTCGGCTGCCAGAGCATCGAGCGGCAGTCCGGACGGGTGCACTGGCTCGCCCTGGACCACGACCCGGCCTGCGCCTTCGGCGCGATCGCCCACTTCACCCTGACGCAGGAGACCCCGCACCCGGCGGTGTTCCCCGCCGAGGCGCTGAGCGCGGTCACCGCACTCGTCCGGGACAAGGGCCCGGCGCCCTGGCAGCCGGGAGCGACTGCCGCGCTCGCCGACGCGACGGGCGGCGGACTGGGACCGTTGCAGGCGGCTCTGCTGGTCGCCGGCGGGCCGGCGCAGCTCACGGCGGAGGTGATCGCCGCGACCGGACTGAAGCCGCGTCAGAAGGGGCTCGGCGACGCCCTGTTGTCCTCGGTCGGGCACGCCGACCGGATGGCGCTGATCGGCGCGCTGCTGCCGGTGCGCCCCGGCGACCTGTGGACGGCCGGACCGGACACGGAGGCAGCCGGCCGGGAGTGGGCCGAGCGGCTCGCCGGGGTCGTCCGGCTGCCCGAGGACCTCGCCGGGGAACTCTCCCTCGCCGGACTGCCCACGGGCTCCGTCGAGGAGGTCCTCAACCCGCAGCGCACCCCCTGGATCAGCCGCACCACCGTCCAACGGCCGGACAAGGACGGCAACCTCGTCGCGGAGGACCCGGCGGCGCTGCCCGGCCGCAGCGAGCTGACCCGCGCCGTGGCCGCGCTGGCCGGCCTCGCCTACTCGTTGCCGTACGCGCACCCGCTGCGGGCGCTCCTGCCGGGGGCTCTCGCCGCACTGCGCCGCCGCTTCGCCGATCCGGAGCTGCTGCTCGACCTGGACGTCGCTTGGACGGACACGGGCGCCTCGGCGGCGGTCGAACTGCGCAAGGCGTACGGGCTGCCCGCCGTGGGCGGCGCCGACGCGCACGGTCTGACGCACGCGGGCGAGGCGCTGGTGCTGCGCCCCTGGTACGGCGAGCGGGAGACCGTGCTGGTCCGGCCGGGCGCGCTGCGCACCCCCGACGACCCGGTGTTCGGCCTGGTGGAGGGGCTCGTCGGCGAGGGCCGGGGGCACGGCATGCGGGCGCTGCGGACCCTCCTCGGCGAGGAGCTCACCCGCGCGGTCACGGCCGGCGCCGATCCCGCGGGGGCTTTCGGATACGCCCAGGACCCGACCGTCGGCGTACCCGGGCTGGTCGCCGAGGTCGCGGCACACCACGGGCTGGGCGAGGACGCGGCGGCGTTCTACCTCCAGTTGCTGGCACTGCCGGACCCCACGGACCGCAACTGCGTCCGCTGGACCGGCTGGAAGCCGGCCCGGACGAAGCGGGCCCGCGCCGAACTCGCGGCGAGCGGCCTGGTCGTCGAGGCCAAACGGGCGCGCGCCGGGCGTACGTTGTTCCTGCCCTGCGGCTGGCTCGACCTGAAGTCCCCCGCGCTGCCGGTGGAGCTCTGGAAGAAGGGGCTCTACCCGATTCCCGCCTACGGGCGCGCCGTGCCGCTGGTGCCGGTGCCCGAGCTGTTCACGCGCGCGTGGGAACGCGTCCGCTCCGGCGACGCCCCGGCCTACGAGGAGCTCACCACCCGCGCCACCCGCAAGGGCCGCCGCCGATGACCACCGCCCCGTCCCCCCTGGAAGAGCGCGAGCCGATGACCGTCACCGCCCCGTCCTCCCCCGTCCCGTCCGCCGACCCGGTACGGCAGATCGTCCCGCCCGAGGACCGGTACGCCGCCGAACTGGCGTTCCTCGCCGCCTACGACGACGGGCCGCGGCCGCCTGCCTGGCGACTCACCCCGCGTGCGGTGGTCACGTTCGTCATGGGCAGCGCGGGCCGTGCCCTGAAGCTCCCCGACGACGCGGAGACGCCCGAAGGGGTGCCGCGCCGGATGACGGTGGAGGGCAAGTTCGTCGGCGACCGTGCGCTGGTCGAACGGTGCGTCGTGACGCTGGCCGGCGAGCGCGGGCTGCTGCTCGTCGGCGAGCCCGGAACCGCCAAGTCGATGCTGTCCGAGCTGCTGTCCACCGCCGTGTGCGGCACCAGCGGCCTGGTCGTGCAGGGGACCGCCGGCACGACGGAGGACCAGCTCAAGTACGGCTGGAACTACGCCCTGTTGCTGGCGCAGGGACCGAGCAGGCAGGCGCTGGTGCCGTCGCCGGTGCTGACCGCCATGTCCCGGGGCGCCATAGCGCGCGTCGAGGAGGTCACTCGGTGCCTGCCCGAGGTGCAGGACTCGCTGGTCTCCCTGCTGTCCGAGCGGCGCATGGCCGTTCCCGAACTGGCGGGCACCGGTGACGCGTTGGCGCATGCCGCGCCCGGCTTCAACATCATCGCCACGGCCAACCTGCGGGACAAGGGCGTGTCGGAGATGTCGGCGGCCCTCAAGCGCCGCTTCAACTTCGAGACGGTCGGCCCGATCCCGGACCTCGACGCGGAGACGGCGCTGGTGCGCAGCCAGGCGCGGGCCTCGGTGGAGCGGGCGGGCGCGCCCTTCCAGGTCGACGACGCGGTGCTGGAGGCGCTGGTGACCGCCTTCCGTGACCTGCGGGAGGGGCGGTCGGCGGAGGGCTGGGAGGTGGAGCGGCCGTCCACCGTGATGAGCACCGCGGAGGCGGTGTCCGTCGCGGGTGCGCTGGCCCTCGCCGCGGCCTACTTCCCCGGGGACCGCGACGTGCTGGGTCTGCTGCCGGGCCATCTGCTCGGCGTGGTCCGCAAGGACGATCCGGCCGACGCGGCCCGGCTGCGCGGCTACTGGGACGGGCCCGTCCGACGCCGGGCAGAGCAGGGGTCGGCCACCTGGCGCACCCTGTGGGACCTGCGCACGGTCCTGGAGGGCTGACGACCGTGTCCCTCCACCCCACCGCGGACCTGCCGGACTCCTCGAGCCCCCCGGACTCCGCGGGCCTCCCGGACCTGCCCGGCTCCGCCGGCTCCCCCGGTCCCCTCGGTTCCGTCAGCGGCATCGGCTCCCCCGGCGAGGCTCTCGCCGTCCTCACCGACTCCGCCGGGCCCTGTCTCATCGGCGTCCGGCACCACGCGCCCTCGCTGGCCGCCGCCGTGCCCGCGCTCCTGGACGAGGCGCGGCCGGACGTGGTGCTCGTGGAGCTGCCGGCGGAGATGCAGGAGTGGCTGGGCTGGCTCGGGCACGAGGAGACCCGGGCCCCCGTCGCGCTCGCCGCCGCGCCCGGCGACGGGCGGGGCGTGGGCCCGGCGTTCTACCCGTTCGCCGACTTCTCGCCGGAGCTGGCCGCCGTGCGCTGGGCCGCCCGGCGCGGCGTCCCGCTGATCGCCTGCGATCTGCCGCTCGCGGACCGGGCGTGGGGCGAGGGGCGCGGCGGCGCGGCTCAGGGCGAGGCCCTCGGGCTGACCGGCGCGCTGCGGGCCGGACTCACCGGCCGCCCCGGGGACGATCTGTGGGACCGACTCGTCGAGGCCGCCGCGCCGGGCTCACCGCCCGAGGCGCTGCGCCGGGCGGCCCTGCTGACGGGGTGGGCGCTGCGCGCGGAGGCGTCCGCCGGCGGCGGGGTTCCGGAGCTGGACCTGCGGCGGGAGCGGTGGATGCGGTCGCGGATCGCGGAGGCCACCGCGCACGGTGAGCGGGCCGCCGTGGTCGTCGGCGCCTTCCACGCGCCGGCGCTGACCGCAGCGGCCCTCGCCGACGGCGGCGGGAACGCCGAAGGGCGGGCGGAGGAGCGCCGGGCCGGAGCCGAGCGGGGCGACGCATCCCCTTCGACGGACGGCGGCCGGGTCGGCGACACGACCGGCCGGGCGACCGCCTGGATCACCTCGCTCGTCCCGTACACCTACGCCCTCCTCGACGAACGGTCCGGGTACCCGGCGGGAATCCGGGACCCGCGGTGGCAGGAGACGGTGCTGCGGGCGGCGGGCGATCCGGCGGCGCTGGAGGAGGCGCTGGTCCGGGCCGCCGTGCGGATCTGCGCGGAGCTGCGCGCGCTCGGACATCCGTCGGGGCCGGCGGACGCGCGCGAGATCAGCCGGCTGGCCTCGGACCTCGCCCGGCTGCGCGGGCTGCCCTCGCCGGGCCGGGGCGAGCTGGTCGAGGCGGTGCAGACGGTCCTCGCGCAGGGCGAGCCGTACGGACGGGGGCGGGCCGTCGCACGGGCGATGGAACGGGTGCTCGTCGGGTCGCGCACCGGCCGGCCCGCACCGGACGCGCCGCGCTGCGGACTGGCCCCGGCCGTCGAGGCCGAGACGGCCGCGCTGGGCCTGCCGGGCCCGCAGGACGGCGCCGGCCCGGCCCGGGACCTGCGGCTCGACCCGCTGCGGTCCGACCTCGACCGGCGCCGGGAACTGCTGTTGCGCCGGCTCACGGTGTGTGGGGTGCCGTACGGGGAGGCGAAGGAGGTGGTCGGCGCGGGCGGCGCGCAGGCTCTCACCTCGCGCTGGGACGTGCGCTGGACGCCGGCGACGGCGGCCATGCTGACGGCGGCCGGCGTACGGGGCGTCACCGCGGCCCAGGCCGCCGAGGGCGTGCTCCGGGAGCGCCTGCGCACCGAACGGGAGGAGGGCGGGTCGACCGCCGCCCAGGTCCTTCGGGGGCTCGAGGAGGCCGCGGAGTGCGGGTTGCCGGTGCTCGCGGACGAACGGCTGGACGCCATCGCCGGGGTGCTGCCGCAGGCCGGCACGCTTCCCGAACTCCTCGCCGGTCTCGCTCTGTCGGACCGCCTGCGCGCCGGGCACGTGCCGGGGCTGGGCGCCGACGAGGGGCGGACGGCGCGGGCGGCCGCCGTGGCCGAGCTGCTCACCTCGGCGGCGGTGCGTCAGGTGGACGGACTGACCGGGTCCGAGGACCCGGCCGACGCCCACGCGCTGCTGGAACTCGCCCACCGGGCCGACCTGTCGGGCGGGGTCCGGCTCACCGACGCGCTGGCCCGGCTGGCCGCCGGCGGCTCGCCCCTGATGCGCGGCGCCGCGGGAGCCGTCCGGGTGCTGCTCGGGCAGGAGGACGCGCGCGCCTTCGGCGACCGGGTCGCGTCCTGGGTGGACGGGGCCGTCGATCCCGACTCCCGCGCGGCCCTGACCGCCCGGCTGAGCGGGCTGCTGACCGCCGCGGGCCCCCTGCTGGAGGCCGCGGAACCCGCTCTGACGCCGTTGCTCGACCGTGTCGCCGCGTTGCCCGACCGGGAGTTCCTGGACCGGCTTCCGGCGCTGCGGGGCGGTTTCGAGACCCTGAGCCCGGCGGCCCGCGACCGGCTCCTCGCCTCCGTCGAGGAGCGCCTCGGCGTCCGGCACGTCGGGGACACGGAGGGCGTCGACCCGGTCGCGCTCTCCATCTGGGCCGGGGCGGACCTCGCCGCGCGCGACGCCCTGCGCACACTGGGCCTGCTGCCGGCGGCGCGGGGCGTCGACGCCCGGACGTCGCCCATTGCGGAGGCGGCCTCCGCCCCCGCGGCCGTCGCCGTCGCTCCTGACGCCGTCGCCGCCGAGACCGGCCCCCACCCGGCCGGGGGCGACGAGGACACGTCCCCCGGCGAGGACCGTCGCCTCGCCGCCGACGACCGGTGGCGGCTCGTGCTGGGGCGGCGCGCCGACCGACTGCCCGCGTCCGCCCGCTCGTTGGCGACGGCCCTGGACGAGCTGTACGGCAGCGGACGCGGCGAGGGCAGCAGAGGGGACCTGACGGGTCCGGGGGCCGGCGGCGGGCGGGAGGCGCCGTATCCCGGGGCGCGGGAGTGGTCTCAGGAGCTCGCCGCGCTGTTCGGCCCGGGCATCCGGGAGGAGGTGCTGGCGGCGGCCGCTGCGGCGGGCCGCAAGGACGTCCTCGCGGAACTGGACGCGGACAGCGTGCGCCCGTCGGTGGAACTTCTGCAGACCGTGCTGCGGCACGCGGGCGGGCTTGCGGAAGCCCGGCTCGCCGCGCTGCGCCCGCTCGTACGACGGCTCGTCGAGGAGCTGACCCGGGAGCTGGCGACCCGGCTGCGTCCCGCCCTGCACGGTACGGCCCTGCCGCGGCCGAGCCGACGGCCCGGCGGCGGCCTCGACCTGCCGCGCACCCTGCGCGCCAACCTGACGACGGCGCGGCGCGGCCCGGACGGCGTCGTGCGGGTCGTCCCCGAGCGGCCGGTGTTCCGCAGCCGGGCGCGGCGGGCTGCGGACTGGCGGCTGATCCTGGTCACGGACGTGTCGGGGTCCATGGAGGCGTCCACGGTGTGGGCCGCGCTGACGGCGTCGGTGCTGGCCGGCGTGCCGACCCTGTCGACGCACTTCCTGGCGTTCTCCACGGAGGTCATCGATCTCACGGGCCATGTCGAGGACCCGCTGTCGCTGCTGCTGGAGGTCAGTGTGGGCGGCGGCACGCACATCGCAGCGGGTCTGCGACAGGCCCGCGAGCTCGTCACGGTGCCCTCCCGGACCCTCGTCGTGGTCGTCAGCGACTTCGAGGAGGGCTATCCGCTCGGCGGGTTGCTCGCCGAGGTGCGGGCGCTCGTCGGGTCGGGCTGCCATGTGCTGGGCTGCGCGAGTCTCGACGACACGGGCCGGCCGCGCTACTCCACGGGCGTCGCCGGGCAGCTCGTCGCCGCGGGCATGCCCGTCGCCGCCCTCAGTCCGCTAGAACTCGCCCGCTGGGTAGGGGAGAAGATCGCATGAGCCCGGACCTGTTGCCTCCGGTCGCCCCGTCCGTCACCGCCGACCTGGTCGAGGCGCTGTCGCCGAGGCTGCGGGGGCGTCTGGACGCCGGCATCGCCAAACTGGCGGCCCGGCCGCTCGTCCGCGACGGGGACACCGTGCGGATCGCCGTCGACGACGACACCGACCTCGAACTGCACGCCCCGGGCGGCGTGGTGACCAGCGCGGACGCGATCCGCTGCGGATGTCTGCTGGCGCCCGGCTGTCTGCACCGCGCGGCGGCGGCCTCCGCCGCGCCGGTGGCGCAGGACGCCCCGACGGCCGCGACGCCGGCCCCGGCCGGGCAGGAGTCCGAGCCGGCACGGGAGGGCGGGCCCGGACGAGGGCGGTCACCGCGGCCGGGCTCCTCGGCAGGGACCACCGCTCCCGACGCGTCCTTTGCTCCCGATGCGCCCGCCGTCAGCGAAGCGCCCGCCGCCGATCTCCCCTCTCCCGCTCAACTCGCCGCCGCACAAGCCGTGTTCGACGCCGCGTCCGACGTACTCGACGCCGGGACGGACGGGTCCGGCGCGGTGCTCCAGGCGGCGCTGCTGCGTGCCGCGCACACCGCGCGACTCGCGGGACTGCCCCGGGCCGCAGCGGCGGCGGTCTCCGTGGTCACCGGGGTGCGCGCGGCCCGATGCGCCGACCCGGCCTACCGGCTGCCCGAACTCGCCGACGCGCTGAGGGACGTCCTCGCCGTGGCGCACCGTCTGCCGTCCGCGAGCGGCCCGGTGCTGGCCGAACTGCGGGGAACGGTACGGCAGCCGTACACCCCCGACGGTTCGCTGCGCCTGTACGGGGTCTTCTCCGAACCCGTCCTGACGGCGACCGGTCACGCGGGCGCGGTCACCTGGACCGCCGACGCCGCAGGGCGCCTGTACACGGTCTCCGACGTGGCTCCCGGCGGGCCCGGCCGGGCGACCGGCGCCGCCGACCGGACCGTGCGGATCGGCGACACCGCTCTGACCCACCGTGAGCTGGCGCGCGCCGGCCTCGCGGTGTCCGGCGCGACCGTCTCCCCGGCCGGCCGGCTCGGCGCGGGGGCCCGGGTGCGGGCGGTGCGCGCCTCGGGCGCCGACTGGAGCGCGGAGCCGCTCGACCGGCTGTGGAGGGTCCCCGTCGCCGAGCAGGTCGCCGGCGCCCTGGCCGGTGGTCGTGACCTGCTGTTCCTCACCGTGACCCTCGCGGGGCCGGTCCGGGAGGCGACGGGCGACTGCCTGCTGGCCGACTGCGAGGGGCGTGCCCTGCGGCTCGTCGCGGCGCACGACCACCCGGCCCTGCCCTGCCGCGACAACCTCCGGCTGCTGGCCGCCGCCCGCGGCAGCCGCCTGCGGATCGTCGCCCGGCTCACCCAGGGGCCGCTTCCCCGCGCGCTGCTGCTCGCCGCCGAACACCCGAGCAGGTCGGACGCCCGGGTCGACCTGGGCCTGGACCGTCTGCGCCACGCCGACCTGCCCACCGGGACGGCCGTCCCCGCACCCGCCGTCGCACCCGTGGCCGACGAGGCCCCGTTGCATCTGCTGCGCCGGCGCGTGCACCAGACCGTGTCCGGGGGCCGCCGGGTGCTGGCGTTCCCCGGCGGCGGGACGGGGGACGGGCCGCGGCTGCGTCGTGCGGGCCTCGGTACCGCGGGCGACCTCCTGGACGAACTCGGGGCCGCCGCCGCGGACCGCTCCCGCGACGCCTTCGGCCGGCTGCTCCCCGCCGACACGGGCCGCTTCGCCCGCGCGTGGCTGGCCTCGGCCCTCTACACGGGCGAGGTCGAACGGGCACTGTGCGCGGCGGCATGGGGTACCGGCAGGGAGGTGACCACCCCGGCGTTTTAGGTCAGGATCTGACCTCAATCGCTCCTAGTGTGGTCCTCGACCGCGGAACAGGATCGACCGAGGACAGAACTATGAGCGACTCCCCCACCCTCACCCCGTCCCTCACCGGCGAGCGCGCCGACCTGCTGGCAGCGCTGACCAAGGCCCGGCACTTCCTGCGCTTCACCACACGTGACCTCACCGACGAGCAGGTCGGACAGCGGACCACGGTGAGCGAGCTGTGTCTCGGGGGCCTGATCAAACACGTCACCTCCGTCGAGCGGAACTGGGTCGGCTTCATCCTCGAAGGCCCGTCGGCGATGCCCGACTTCACCAAGATGACCAAGGACGACTGGGCCGCGCGAGCCGCCGAGTTCCGGATGCTGCCGGGCGAGACGCTGACCGGCGTGCTGAAGGAGTACGCCGAGGCGGCCTACCGCACGGACGAACTGCTCGCCACGCTGCCCGACCTGGACGCGGAGCAGCCGCTGCCGCCGGCCCCCTGGTTCGAGCCGGGCGCACGGCAGACGGCCCGTCGGGTCCTGCTGCACATCGTCGCCGAGACCGCCCAGCACGCCGGGCACGCGGACATCATCCGCGAGGCCATCGACGGGGCGAAGAGCATGGGCTGAGGCCGGCCGGTCTCGTCGGCGTGCGCCCGCCGGGTCGAAGGGCGGGACGGCTCCTCGCCGGGCGGGACGGCTGAGGCGCCGCCCCCGCGCGGCGGTCCCCGCCACCCGCCGCCGGCTCAGCGGCCCACGCCGATGAGGCCCGTCAGGTAGCGCCAGAGCGAGGAACGCTGCCGGATCGCCGGGTCCGCAGGCGTCGGGTCCGCCGCCGTCTGCTCGCCCGGTTCCGTTTCCGCAACCGGGCTCGACTGCGGCCCGGGCGTCGCGGCGAGTTCGTACCGCACCGGCAGCGAGCGAAGTCCCCGCATGAACGGGGAGGAACGCCACGGCAGTTGGTCGACGGGCAGGGCGAGCTCCAGGTGGGAGAACCGCTCGAACAGCCGGCCCACGCCGACCGCCGCGACCGTCGAGGCGAGTTCGCGCGCCGGGCACTGGCGGCGGCCCGCGCCCCAGGCGAGATGCGCCCGCGTGCTGACCGTGGTGCCGGACTCCACCTGACCGGCGAACAGCGGGTCGGCGTGCGCCGCCGCGGAGGAGACCCACACCGGGTCGCCCGCCCGGATGACGTGGTTGCCCAGCGGAGTGTCCTCAGCCGCGAACCGCGGCACGAAGTTGACCAGTGGCGGTTTGCGCATGACCACCCGGTTCATGCTCTCCCGGACCATTCCCGCGGACAGGCTGGCCCGCGCGCCGCCGCCCTCGCCGGAGATGACCTCGACCACGGTGTTGGAGATGAGGATGCCGACGTGGTCGGAGGTCATCCCCAGCAGCATGAACAGCTCACGGGCCAGCTCGTCCAGCGACAGGTCGGGGTGCGCCGCCAACAGGTACGAGGGGAAGTCCTCCCCCGGCGTCTTCAACTTCACCGCCGCCAGCTCCGCGAGCGCCGCCAACAGGCGGTCCAGCGCCGGTTCGGCGTCCGGGCCCGCGTCCAGCACCCGCCACATGTCCATCAGCGCGTCGTCGCCCTGGGACCCGGGGAACCCGAGCAGGCGGCTCGCGACCATCAGCGGCAGCGGACGGGCGAACTGGGCGGACAGATCCGCCAGGCCCGTGCCGCCGGCCTGGCCCACCAGACCGATCAGCTCGTCGGCGTAGGCGGTGACGGCCGTCTTCAGGCGCTTGGCCTGGGGGTGCCGCGGGTCCTGGAACGGCTTGAGCGCCGCGTCCCACGCCGTGCGCAGCGCCGGGTAGCCGGGACCGCCCTGGATCAGCACGTGGTTGACCTCGAGGGACGGTCCGAGCGGCCAGTCGGCCGGCACCCTGCCCTCCGAGCGGGCCCGCCAGTTCTCCAGCCCCTTCGGCCACGCGGCGTCGTCCTGGAGCACCTCGAGCGACTCGCGGTAGCCGAGGACCAGCCAGGCGGGCACGCCCAGCAGGTCGACCGGCGCGACCGGGCCGTGGCGTTGACGCAGCCGCTCGTACACGAGGGAGGGACGCGTCTCGTAGTCCCGGGTCAGAAGCGGTTCGAGAGTCATCGACTCCAACCGCGCGCCGTCGAGGTCCACGGATCCGCCGCCGTCCACCTGCGATTCCACTGCTCTGCCGCCCCCTTGGCACTCCCCATACCGGCGCGTCGTCATCGGCAGCCGGAACCGGGGGGACCCTATCCCAGGCTCCCGCCCCGGGGAACGACCGGGGCGCGACCCGAACTCACGAAGGAGGGCGCGGCCGGCGGGCCACGGGAGGGGGCCGGGCCGGCGATTGCTTGTCACGGCAGGACGAATCCACGCCCGCCGGGACTCATCTCACGCAAACGCAACGGCGATCACTGGGGGCCACAGCGGCATCGCTGCCATATTCGAGAACCACTTTCGGAGGTGGCTGTGACGCGAGAGGCGACAACGCCCCAGGCGACCAAGACCGGTTCGGCGGACGGCACCGCCGCACGCATCGCGGACCTGGCGCATCGTCAGGAGCAGGCCGCGGTGGCGGTCCCGCCGCGCAGACGCGGGGCGCTCGGCGCGCGGGAGCGGATCGAACGGCTCCTGGACCAGGGCTCCTTCACCGAGACCGGCCTGTTCGTCCGGGCCCGGCCGACGGGCGACGGCGCCCGCCGGCCCGACGGCGACGGGGTGGTCACCGGGTACGGCACGGTCGACGGACGTCCCGTCTGCGTCTTCGCGCAGGACTCCACCGTCTTCGGCGGCAGCATGGGCGAGGCCTTCGGCGAGAAGACGGTTGCCCTGATGGACCTCGCGCTGAAGACCGGTTGTCCGGTCATCGGACTCAACGACTCCGGCGGCGCCCGCATCCAGGAGGGCGTCGCCTCGCTCGCCCTCTACGCCGAGCTGGTGCGGCGCAACGTGAAGGCGTCGGGGGTCATCCCGCAGATCTCGGTCGTCCTCGGGCCCTGCGCGGGCGGGGCCGCGTACTCGCCGGCCATCACCGACTTCACCGTGATGGTGGACGGTGTCTCGCACATGTTCGTCACCGGGCCCGACGTCATCGAGGCGGTCACCGGCGAGCGCACCACCGCGGAGGAGCTGGGCGGCGCCCGGGCCAGCAACTCCGTGAACGGCAACGCCCACTTCCTCGCCGCCGACGACGAGGACGCCCTCGACATCGTCCGCGACCTGCTGTCGTACCTGCCGTCCAACAACCTCGCGCGGCCCCCGGAGTACGCGCCCGCGCCCGCCCCCGGCGGGGCGGGGCTCGACCAGGTGGTGCCCGACCGGACCGGTCAGGCCTACGACATGCGCGACATCCTGCGGGCCGTCGTCGACGACGGTGAACTGCTCGAGGTGCAGGAGCTGTTCGCGCCGAACATCGTCTGCGCGCTGGCACGGCTCGAGGGCGCCAGCGTGGGCGTCGTCGCCAACCAGCCGCTGCACGCGGCCGGCGTCCTCGACATCGACGCCTCCGAGAAGGCCGCCCGGTTCGTGCGGTTCTGCGACGCCTTCGGCATCCCGCTGGTGACCTTCGCCGACGTCCCCGGCTATCTCTCCGGAGTCCACCAGGAGCGGGCCGGCATCATCCGGCGCGGCGCCAAACTGCTGTACGCGTACGCCGAGGCGACGGTGCCGAAGGTCACGGTGGTGGTGCGCAAGGCGTACGGCGGCGGGTACGCGGTGATGGGCTCCAAGCACCTGGGCGCCGATCTCAACCTGGCCTGGCCGACGGCGCGGATCGCCGTCATGGGCGCGGAGGGCGCCGTCGGCGTGCTGCACCGGCGTGAACTGGCGGCCGCCGACGACCCCGAGGCGCTGCGGGCCCGTCTCGTCGCCGCGTACGAGTCCGTCCACGGCACCCCGTACCCCGCCGCCGAGCGCGGATACGTCGACGCCGTCATCGCCCCCCGGGAAACGCGTGCGCAGCTGTGCCGCGCGCTGCGCGCGCTGCGCGGCAAACGCGCCCCGATGCCGGAGCGCCGGCACGGGAACATCCCGCTCTGATCCCCCCGGACCGCCGGCCGAACCGTGACGTGAGGAGCCACGCCCGATGGACAGCCGCCCCCCGCTCATACCCGCGTACCGGACACTGCCCGAGTACGTGCGCCACTGGGCCGAGACCACTCCCGACCGCCGGGCGTTCACCTTCGTCGACCATCCCGCCGCGCGCTCGCGCGGCGTGCACCGCACCCTGACCTGGCAGGGCCTGGACCGGCGGGTGCGCGCGCTCGCGGACCGGCTCGCCGGCCGGGCCGAGCCGGGGTCCCGGGTCGCGCTGCTGTGCCCGCAGGGAACGGACTACGTCACCGCCTTCCTCGCCGCGCTGAGCGCGGGGATGGTCGCCGTGCCGCTGTATCCGCCGGGCCTGGCCGGGCACGCGGACCGGCTCACCGGCGTCCTGGCCGACGCGCGCCCCGAGGTCGTGGTGACCTCGGGCCACGTCCTGGCGGAGGTGGAGGCCTTCTGCGGGCCGTCGCGGGTGTCGGTGATCACCGCGGACCCGGTGTCCGGCGCCTCTGCCGGGACCGCGCCGCCCGCGGTGCCGGACGCCGGGGCGACCGCCTATCTCCAGTACACCTCCGGCTCCACCCGCGCGCCGGCGGGGGTGGAGATCACCCACGCCAACGTGGTCGCCAACGCCCGTCAGGCGCTCACCGCCTACGGCGCCGACAGGCATCCGGTGACGTGCGTGGGCTGGCTGCCGCTCTACCACGACATGGGGCTCGTGCTGAGCGTCGCGGCGCCGGTCGTCGGAGGCCATCTGTCGGTGCTCATGGACCCGGCCGCGTTCCTGCACGAACCCGCCCGCTGGCTGCGGCTGCTCGCCGCGCATCCGCGCGCGGTGAGCGCGGCGCCGAACTTCGCCTACGAGTACTGCGCGACCGCCGTCACCGACGCGCAGAAGGCGGACCTCCGGCTGGACGGCGTCGCCGCGCTGGTCAACGGCAGCGAACCGGTGCGGCCCGGCACCGCCGACCGCTTCCACGCCGCGTTCGCCGCCCAGGGGCTCGCCGCCGACGTGCACTGCCCGTCGTACGGGCTCGCCGAGGCCACCGTCTTCGTCAGCGCGTCCGCCCCCGGCGAGCCGCTGCGCCGGTTCGCCCTCGACCGGGACGCCCTCGCCGCCGGAAAGGCCCTGCCCGCCCGGCCGGACGACGCCGACGCCGTGTTGCTGACCGGCTGCGGCGCTCCGGTGGACCAGCAGGTCCGCATCGTCGATCCCGTCTCCCGCACGGCCCTGTCCGAGGGCGAGGTCGGGGAGATCTGGGTGCGGGGCCCCAACGTGGGGCGGGGCTACTGGAACAACGAGCCGCAGAGCCGGCGGGTGTTCGGCGCCGAGCTCGCCGGCGTCCCGGGCGGCTGGCTGCGCACCGGCGACCTGGGGACACTGCTGGAAGGGGAGTTGACGGTCACCGGACGGCTGAAGGACCTCATCGTCGTCGACGGCCGCAACCACTACCCGCAGGACGTGGAGGGCACCGCCCAGGACGCGCATCCGGCCGTGCGACGCGACCGGCTCGCCGCCTTCGGCGTCCCGGGCGTCCGGCGCGGCGAGGGCGAGCGGGTGGTGCTCGTCGCCGAGCACGCGCGGACCTCGCGCCTCGACGACATCGACGTGCCGGCGCTGGCGCGGGTTGTGCGGGCGGCCGTCTCCGCCCGGCACGGGCTGCGGCTCGCCGACGTCGTCCTCGTCGCCCCGGGCGCGGTGCCCCGCACGTCCAGCGGCAAGGTGTCGCGGGCGCTGACCCGCGCCCGCTATCTGGAGGGCGCCTTCGCGGCGCGGAGCGCGGGATGAGGGCCGCCGACGAGGAGGCGCTGCGCCGGCTGATCACGGACCGGGTGACCGCCTGGCAGGGCGGGCTCGCGGACGCCGGGCCGGCGGGCAGGCCGGCGGATGCGCCGGAGGACCTGCACAGGGCCGTACCCATGGACGTGCCGCTGGCCGATCTCGGGATGTCCTCGCGGGACGCGGTCGTGCTGGCCGGGGAGCTGTCCCGGCTGACGGGCCGTGAGCTGCCGGCGACCCTGCTCTGGGAAGCGCCCACCGCCCAGGCGCTGGTGGCGCACCTGTGCGCCACGGCAGCGCAGCACACCGCGGCGCGGGACACCGCCGCGACGCATGCTCCCGCAGCGGTCGCGGCCGGTGTCCCGGCGGGGTACGGGGAGCCCGTCGCGGTCATCGGGGTGGGGTGCCGGCTGCCGGGAGGGGTGCACGGGCCGGCCGGCTACTGGCAGCTGCTGTGCGAGGGCGTCGACACGATCGGGCGGGTCCCGGCGGACCGCTGGCGCGACTTCGCCGCGTTCCCGCCGGCCGAGGCTCCGACGCACGGCGGCTACCTCGACGACGTGGCCGGATTCGACGCCGACTTCTTCCGCATCACCCCGCGTGAGGCCGCGGTGATGGACCCGCAGCAGCGGATCCTCCTGGAGGTGGTCCGCGAGACGCTCGACCACGCCGCGGTGCCGGCCACCGCCCTCGCCGGCACGGCCACCGGCGTCTTCGTCGGCGTCAGCGCCGCCGAGTACGGACAGCTCACCGGCGCCGACGCGGCGGACGTCGACCCCTGGGCGCCGGCCGGCGCGGCGCTCAGCGTGACGGCGGGACGGCTGGCCTACGCGCTCGACACGCGCGGGCCGAGCATGGCCGTCGACACAGCCTGCTCGTCCTCCCTGGTCGCCCTGCACCACGCCTGCGTCAGTCTGCGCACCGGCGAGAGCGACACGGCGATCGCCGCCGGGGTCAACCTGCTCCTGTCACCCGTCGTCGGCGTGGCGTTCGGCCAGGCGGGCGCCCTCGCGCCGGACGGGCGCTGCAAGCCGTTCTCCGCGGCGGCCGACGGCATCGGCCGGGGCGAGGGCTGCGCGGCCGTGCTCCTGAAGCGGCTCTCCGACGCCGAGCGGGACGGCGACCGCGTCCTCGCCGTCGTGCGGGCCACCGCCGTCAACTCCGACGGCCGCTCCAACGGGCTGCTGGCCCCCAACCCCGCAGCGCAGCAAGCCCTGTTGACGACCGCGTACGGGCGGGCCGGGCTGGTCGCCGCGCACGTCGACTACGTCGAGGCGCACGGCACGGGCACCCCGCTCGGCGACCCGATCGAGGCCGGCGCGCTGGACGCGGTGCTGGGAGCGGGCCGCGACCCCGAACAGCCGCTGCTGCTCGGCTCGGTCAAGGGAAACCTCGGCCATCTGGAGGCCGCGGCGGGCCTCGCCGGGCTGGTGAAGACGGTTCTCGCGCTGCACCACGACCTGATCCCGCCCTCCCTGCACTGCACGCGCGGAAGCGCCGTGGGCGAGGCGCGGCTGCGGGTGGTGACCGAGCCCGAGCCGTGGCCCCGCTACGGCGGCACGGCCACCGCCGGCGTGTCGGGTTTCGGCTTCAGCGGCGCCAACGCCCACGCGGTGCTGGAGGAATGGCGGCCCGACGTCCTCCCGCCGCCGGTCGAGGAGCCGGTCGCCCGGCTGCATCTGCTGTCCGACGTCGACGCCGAGCGGGTCCGGGACACCGCCGGCCGGCTGGCCGCGTGGCTCCGCACGCCCGAGGGGAGGGCGGCCCGCCCGGCCGACGTGGCGCGGACGCTCGCCGGACGCACCGGCCGCGGTCCCGTGCGCGCCGCCGTGGTCGCCCACGACGGCGACGAACTGGCCGACTCCATGGGCGCGTTGGCGCAGGGCCGCCCGCATCCGTGCGCGGTGACCGGTGACCGTGATCTCGTCGGGCGCGGCCCGGTGTGGGTGTTCTCCGGATACGGCAGCCAGTGGCCGGGCATGGGACGCCGGCTGCTGGCCGAGGAACCGGTGTTCGCCGCCGCCGTGGAGAAACTCGACGCGCAGCTCGCCGGGGAATGCGGGTTCTCCCTGCACGACCGGCTGACCTCCGAAGACCCCCTGGACTGCCTGGAGATCGCGCAGCCCGTGCTGTTCGGGGTGCAGGTGGCGCTCGCCGAGACGTGGCGCGCGTACGGGGTGGAACCGGCCGCGGTGATCGGCCACTCGATGGGCGAGGTGGCCGCCGCCGTCTGTGCGGGCGCGCTGGAAGTGCCGGAGGCCGCCCGGGTCATCGCCGTACGCGCCCGTCTGCTGGGCGGGCTGCGGGGCGGCGCGATGGCCGTGGTCGAGGTGGACGACGCCGAACTCGCCGCCCTTCAGAGGGACTTCCCCGGCGTTCAGGTCGCCGTCCACTCCTCGCCCGGGCAGAAGGTGGTCACCGGGGAGGGGTCGGCGGTCGCGGGGCTCGTGCGCCGGCTCGAGGAGGAGGGACGCGCCGCGCGGGTGATGCGGGTGGCCGGCGCCGGGCACTCGTCCCAGGTCGATCCGCTGCTGCCGGAGCTGACCGCGGCCCTGGCCGAGGTCCGGGGGCGGCGTCCGCAGGTGCCGGTGTACTCCACCGTCCTCGACGACCCGCGCGGTGACTGCGCGTTCGACGCCGCCCACTGGGCCGCCAACCTGCGTCGGCCGGTGCGTCTGGACCGGGCCGTCGCTGCGGCGGCGGCCGACGGCCACACCGTGTTCGTGGAGATCTCGCCGCATCCGGTCCTGGCGGGGCCGATCGCCGACACCGTGCCCGGCGCGCTCGCGGTGGGCTCCCTGCGTCGCGACGCGGACGGCGGCGCCGCGTTCCTCACGCAGGTGGGCGCCCTGTACGCGGCGGGGCTGCCCCTGCCGCCGCCGGCGGGCCGCGTCGTCGACGTGCCCGCACCGCGCTGGCGGCACACCCGGCACTGGTGGACGGACGGCCGGCCCCGCGCCCCGCGTCCCGCGGCGAGCCGCCCGGCCGGGCACCCCGGACCGGCTCACGGCCCCACGGCCGTCGCCGCTCCCGTCACGTGGGCCGACCCTGCGGCGCGGGTTCCCGCCCTTGCCACTGCCTCTGCCCAGGAGGCCGAACCGGCCGGGCACGCGGACACCGTCGGGGAGGCGGCACCCGTCGCGGAGGCCGGCGGCGCCGCATCGGTCGCCACCCGTCTCGGCCGTCACATCGCGGACGTCACGGGTCACCCGGCGGCCCGGATCACGCCCTCCACCGCGCTGGCCGACCTCGGTCTGGACTCGCTGATGGCGGTCCGCATCCGCACCGCCGTGGAGCGCGAGTTCGCCGTCGCACTGCCGCTGCGCGACCTGCTCGGCGCCGCCACGGTCGCCGAAGCGGCCGAACGCATCCGGCGGGCCCTGCCCACCCCGGAGGACGGCCCGGACGGCCCCTCACCGCAGCGCCTCCTGCGCCCCTTGCGCCCCGGCGGCGCGCGCCCGCCGCTGTTCCTCTTCCACGCGGCCGGGGGCGCCCCCGACGTCTACCGCACCCTCGCCGAACGGCTGGGGGACGTCCGCCCCGTGCTGGGCGTGGAACGGCTGGAGGAGGCCGGCACCGTGCCGGAGAAGGCGCGCCGCTACGCCGAGGCGATCGACGCAGCCCACCCCGCCGGGCCCCTGCTGCTGGGTGGCTGGTCGTTCGGCGGCTTCCTGGCGCAGGAGACGGCACGGCTGCTCACGGACGCCGGGCGGGCCGTACCGCTGGTCGTGCTCATCGACTCGGTGCGCCCGCTGCTCCCCCGGCCCGGTCCGGCTCGGGCCGACCGCGTCCGCGCGCACTTCGAGGGGTTCGCCCGGCACGTCGCGGACGTGTACGGGGTCCGTCTTCGGCTGCCCTACGACGAGCTCGCGGCGACGGACGACGACCGCGAGCGCATCGACCTCGTCCTGCGGGCCCTGCGCGCCGCAGCGGACGTGCCGTCCGCCGCGCTGGAGCACCAGCGGGCCTCCTACCTGGATCTGAGGATCGGCGAGGCCCACCGCCCGAGCCGTTATGACGGTCGTGTGGTGCTGTACCGGGCGACCGAGCCGGCTCCGCACACCGTGCGCGACCCGGCCTACGAACGCGACGACGAGCACCTCGGCTGGGACGCCGTGTGCCCGGATCTGACAGTGGTGCCGGTCCCGGGGCACCACCTGTCACTGCTCGACCCCCCGCACGTCGACGAGATCGCCGCCCACCTGCGGCAGTCGCTCGCCGCGCCGGGCGGAACCGCCGAACCGCACTGAGGAGCCGCCATGCCGCACCGCACCGCCGCAACGTCCCGACGCGCCGTCACCAAAGCCGCCGCGGCCACAGGGCTGGCCGCCCTGTTCGGTGCCCGCGCCACCACGACGGCCGGCGCCACCACGACAGACCGGGCCACGGCGACGGCCCGGACCGCGACCCGGCTGGGACCGCGCACCGTCGACGTCTCCGTCGCCTCCCCCGCGCTGGGCCGCCGCGCGCCGTTGCGGCTGATCCTGCCCACCGGCTTCGACGCCCGGCCCGAGCGGACCTACCCCGTGCTGTATCTGCTGCACGGCGCCCACGACGACCACACGTCCTGGACCCGGGAGACCGACATCGAGGCCTTCACCGAGGGCCGCGACCTGATCGTGGCCATGCCCGACGCCGGCCCCACCGGCATCCCGTCCGCGTGGCGCGGCGGCCCCGACTACGAGACCTTCCAGGTGCGGGAGGTCCCGGCGCTCCTCGCCCGCGACTACCGGGCCTCCGGGGTGCGGGCCGTCGCCGGGGTCTCCACCGGCGGCTACGGGGCGATGGCGCACGCCGCCCGGCACCCGGGCACGTTCGCCGCCGCGGCCTCCTACAGCGGCATCCTCGACACCACCGCCCCCGGGGTGCCGCCCCTCGTGGACGCCATCGTGGCCCGCGAGAACCTGCTCCCCCCGTCGCTGTGGGGCAACCCGATCCTCAACGCCCCGACCTGGCGCGACTTCAATCCGCGGGCCCGCGCGGCCGGACTGCGGGGCACTCCCCTGTACGTGTCGAGCGGCAGCGGGGTGGTCGGCGGCGCCGGCGACTGGCTGCCGGAGGCGCTGGAGAGCGCGCTGTGGCCCTCGGCGCACGGTTTCACCGGCGCGCTGGCGCTCCTCGGCGTCGCGGTCACCACCCACTTCTACACGGGAGGAGGACACAGCTGGACCTACTGGCGACGGGAGTTCACCGCCTCCTGGCCGATGCTCGCCCGTGCGCTGGGGGTGCCGGAATGATGTCGGTGCCGCCGGGGCACGGAACGGAGCGCAGGGGTCGCCCGTCCAACACAGGACGGCCCTCTCGTCCCACGGGCACCGGTGCGTGGGCGAGCCGTCTCCGGGTGAAAGGAGTGTCCGTCGTGGCTGTCCCCGCTCCGCGCGGCGAACCCGTCGGCCCCCGAACCGCTCCGGTTCCGCCGGACCTGGCCGAGCTGCTTCGCTCCGACCTCGAAGGCGTGGCCGACGAAGTGGAGGAAGAGGTCCGCAGACAGGTCCCCGAGTACGGGGGGCCCGCCGCCGCGGTCCAGGGCCGCCACATCAGGTCCGGCGTGGTCCAGGCGCTCACCCTGTTCGTCGACCACATCGCCGACCCGCGGGGCCAGGACGCCGCTATCGCCGCGACGTACTACGAACTCGGCCGCGGTGAAGCCCTCGAGGGACGCAGCCTCGACGCGCTGCAGTCGGCGTTGCGCGTGGGCGGCCTGCACGCCTGGCGGCGGCTGAGCCGCACGGCCGAGGAGGTCGGGCTGGACTCGACGGCCGTGGCCGCCCTCGGCGAACTGGCCTTCAGGACGGTGCACGAGGTCGCGGAGGCGGCCGCCGCCGGATACGCCGAAGCCCGGTCCCGCAGCGCCGACGAGCTGGAGCGGCGTCGCCGGCGCCTGCTCGACCTCCTGCTGGGCGAGGGGCCGGTGTCCCCTGAGGCGGTGCAGGAGCTGGCGCACGCCGCACGCTGGCGGGTGCCCTCGCAGGTCGCGGTCGTCGTGCTCGCGGCAAGCGCCGACCCCAACGCACAGGACCCGCCGCCGGCGACGCCCGGGGCGCTGGTGGACATGGGGTCACGGCCGCCGCGGGTGCTGGTCCCGGACCCGGAGGGCGCGGGCCGGTTCGGCGGCCGGGCGTTCGTCCTCGGTCTGCAGGGACGCCCGGCGGCGATCGGCCCGACGGTCCCGGTCGCCGAGGCCGCGCACTCGCTGCGCTGGGCCACCCGCGCGCTCGGGCTGATGGGCCGCGGGGTGCTGCCCCGGCAGGGCGTGGTGCGCTGCGCCGACCATCTGTCGACGCTGCTCCTGCACAGCGACGAACCGCTGCTCGGCCACCTCGCGGAGCGCACCCTCTCACCCCTGGACGCCGTCTCCGAGGGGCAGCGGGCCAGGCTTGCCGAGACGCTGCTGGCCTGGCTGCTGAGCGGCAGCAACGTGCCCGACGTGGCCGCCCGGCTGCACATCCACCCGCAGACGGTCCGCTACCGGCTGCGTCAACTGGAGAAGCTGTTCGGCGACGCCCTGCACGACCCCGGCGCCCGGCTGGACCTGATCCTCGCCCTGCGCTCCACGGCCGCACACGGCGACACAAGGCGGACACTAACTTCGGAACAATAAAACGCGGGATTTCTGAATTCCCGTCCATAACACCTGCCCGGGAAACGCGAATACCTTCGGGACTGTCCTTTTCCGTAGGCGCACAACGCGCCGCACCCCCAAAGGATCCCCATGCGTATTCGCCTGTGCCTCGCCGCGCTCTCCCTCGTCGGCGGGGTCGGACTGACCGCCCTCTCGGCACCCGCGGCATCCGCCGCCGCCTGCTCGGACATCGACGTCGTGGCAGCTCGCGGCACCTTCGAGCCGGGCACGCTCGGCCTGATCGTCGGCGACCCGGTGTATTCCGCCCTGCAGAGGAAACTGACGGGAAAGAAACTCTCCAGCTATGCGGTGAACTATCCCGCCGACCTTTCCCTGACGTCCGCCGCGCAGGGAAACGCCGATCTCGTGAACCACGTCAAGGCGCAGGCCGCAGCCTGTCCCGCCCAGCGTTTCCTGCTCGTCGGATATTCGCAGGGCGCGAACGTCGTCGACAACTCCCTCGGCATCAGCAGCGCCGGCGCGGTGGTGGGCAGCCCCATCGTGGCGACCCTCCCCGCGGCCGTCGAGCCGAAGGTCGCCGCGGTCCTGCTGTTCGGCAACCCGATCCGGGCGCTCGGCAAGAGCGTCACCGGCGTCTACCAGAGCCGCACCATCGACTTCTGCGCCGACGGCGACCCCATCTGCGAGAACGGCGGGGACGACGTGCTGGCGCACCTCGGCTACACCTCCGACGCCGGCGCGGCGGCCACGTTCGCCGCGAGCAGGGTCTGACACGCGGAACACGCGGAACACGCGAACACTCGGAACACTCGGAACACTCGGAATACTCGGAAAGACGCACTGACGGGCCCGGGAGGTTCTCCTCCCGGGCCCGTCGTGTGTGCGGGGGACGGTGGCTGCCACCGGGCTCGACCGGCCCCGGCGGCAGCCACCTGTACCCCGCCGCCCGTTATCGCGGAGCGCGGGCGAACGCGGCGAGGCCGGCGGACACCGGCTCGGGCCGGCCGTCGTTCTGCACCGGGGCCGCGGTCAGCACGTCGAGATGCTGGTAGCCGGCCGCCACCACGGGATGCAGGTCGGCCGGGATGCGGCCGGCGAGCAGTCCGTCGCCCGCGAGCACCGTGAGCGTCGGGTTGGCCGTCAGCCCGCCGGGATGGACGACGAGCCTCTTCACCTGAGGCGACGTGCCCAACTGGATGTCGGTGAGGAGCTTGGTGGGGAAGTACTGCTCGGTGAAGTCCAGCGGCTGCTCCGCCAGACTGCGGGCCAGTTCCCGGATGTCGGTGACCTCCTTGCCGGCCGTGGTGAACGGCGTGCCGTCGGCCGACCGGTACCCGGGGTCGTCGGCGTCACCGACGCGGTCGTAGTTCCGCCAGGTGTACAGCGGCCCGTGGGGTTGCCCGGGGATGGCCTTGTACTCGACGCCGAACAACTGCGTCGGCTGCGCACTGCCGTTGGCGGCGGGGAAGTCCTTGTCCACGACCGGCCCGCCGTCGAAGAAGCCCACACTGCTCTGCAGAAACGCCAGCGGTACGGACTGGTCGTCCATCAGCGCCCCGAGCACGGCGGCGTTGGTGAGCCGGAAGTCCTTCACCGCGGGTGAGCCGGTGAGGAAGGCCGCGGCGTCCTTCGAGAACAGGAACCGGTTGGTGGCCTCGATGTTGAGGCCGGAGGGCAGGTAGGCGGGCAGGTCCGCCTCGGCGTCCGGGTCGTGCACGGCTCCGAGGCCGGCGATGGCGAGCAAAGTCATGGTCTCCGGGTTGAGCAGGACCGGCGCGGACAGTGAGCGCGGGAGCGCCCCGGTGTCGAGCCCCGCCTGCACCGCCGCGTAGCCGAGCCCGATGTCCGGCAGGCCGGTGTCGTCGGGGATGCTGCCGCTCAGGTCGTCCAGGGAGGTGGAGACCGTCGTGTCCAGGGCGAAGTAGCCGGCGCACTGGTTCTGCCCGGCGTCCGCCGTGGTGGCGGGGTTGCCGTCGAAGTCGGCGGCGGCGAAGTACCCGGTGATCACGCCGCCCAGCGAGTGCCCGCCGCACAGCAGCCTGCTCCTGCGCAGGCCGGGATCGGGCAACTCGGCGACGAGCAGGTCGTACTGGTCCCGCACGGTCTGCTCGATGCCGAGCTTCGCCAGCCACCCGAGCCGGCCGTTGCCGGCGAACCCGTCGAAGGTGCGGCCGCCGACCGGCCGGCCGCGGTAGTAGTAGTCGACGGCCGCGTGCTGGTCGCCGGAGGCGATGCCGGTGCGGTCCTCCAGGCAGTTGGAGCGCCTGTCCAGCGCCCAGAACTCGATGTGCCGCCCTTGGGCCGCGGCCTTGGCGACGGTGCCGCGGGCGACGCTGTCGAAAGCTCCCGCGCCCTCCAGGATGCCCGGCTGGGCCACGAGGATCCGGTCGGCGTCGGCGGACGCGGCCGGCCCCTCCGCGGAGCGGTAGCGCAGATACGACAGCCAGTCGCACGCCGCCGGACGGCTGCCGAACGCCGACGGCAACGGCGCCTTCACCCGCACCACCGACTCGGTCACCCCGTCGGCCGGATGCGTCGACGCCACGGGCGTCTCGGTGCGCGTGCCGGCTCCCTGGGCGGTCGGGACGGCTCCGGTGAGGGCCCCGGCGGTCAGCAGCGCCGCCAGCGCGGCGCCGCGCCATGTCCTTCCTCTGCCGGAACTCGTCTTCACGGTCTTCAGCGACGTCATGGACGTCATGGGCTTCAGGGACGTCATGGACTTCATGGGCGGACCGTAGGACGGCGGGAAGCGCCCCGTCGGGGAGTGCTCACAACAACGCAGTGCTCCACGGCGTCCTTGTCACCGGCCCGCAGTCGCCGGCGTCACCCGGCCGAGGGAACGGCAGCCGCACCCCGCCGTGGCCGGTGACGCCGACCGGTGATTGGCTGGTCCCGTTCCGGCAGCCAGTCCATCCGCAGGAAGGCCCCCGCCATGAGCAACCCGCACGCACTCGAGTACAAGGTCGTCACCTTCCGGGAGTCGCTGATCGGCGACGCGCTGGACAGCGACAAGCTGGAGAAGGTGCTCAACAAGCACGCCGAGGACGGCTGGGCCCTGAAGGCGATCACCTCCGCCGACGTCAAGGGCCGCATCGGTCCCGGCGCGGTCGAGGGCCTGCTCCTCACCCTGGAGCGTCCGCGGCGCTGACGACCACGGACCGGCCCGTCGTGCCGCTGACGACCACGGACCGGCCCGTCGTGCCGCTGACGACCACGGACCGGCCCGTCGTGGTGCACGGCGGCCCGGCCGGCCTCTCGCTTAAGTCGAGAACCGGGGGCGGCCGGTCCGGGGCCGCCCGTGCCGGTCCGCGTGTCCTATGCGCCGCGGCGGATCCGGGCCGCCTTGCGCGCCTCGGCGATCTGGCGTGCCTCGGCGGACCGGCGGGAGTCGCCGCCGGCCCTCCCGGGCCGGGCGCCCATGCCGCGGAAGGGGGCCCCGCCCCGCTTCGGTCGCTCGGCGGCCGATCCGCTGCCGGGGAGCGGGACGCCGGAGGGAGCCTGGGCGCCGGTGATGCGGCTGAGCTCGGCCTCGCCCGAACGGACCTGCGTGACCTGCGGCCTGATGCCCGCGTCGGACAGGAGGCGGGCCATGTCCCGGCGCTGGTTGGGCAGCACCAGCGTGACCACGCTGCCCGACTCGCCGGCGCGGGCGGTGCGTCCGCCGCGGTGCAGATAGTCCTTGTGGTCGGCGGGCGGGTCCACGTTGACGACGAGGTCGAGATCGTCGATGTGGATGCCCCGGGCCGCGACGTTGGTGGCCACCAGCACCGTCACATGACCGGTCTTGAACTGGGCCAGGGTGCGGGTGCGCTGGGGCTGGGACTTGCCGCCGTGCAGTGCCGCGGCCTTCACGCCGCTGCCCAGCAGGTGCCTGGTGAACTGGTCCACCGCGTGCTTGGTGTCCAGGAACATGAGCACGCGTCCGTCGCGCGCGGCGATCTCGGTGGCGGCGGCGTACTTGTCGGCGCCGTGCACGTGCAGCACGTGGTGCTCCATCGTGGTGACCGCACCCGCCGAGGGGTCGACCGAGTGCACGACCGGGTCATGGAGGTACTGGCGGACCAGGAGGTCGATGTTGCGGTCCAGAGTGGCCGAGAACAGCATGCGCTGGCCGTCGGGGCGTACCTGGTCCAGAAGTTCGGTGACCTGGGGCATGAAGCCCATGTCGGCCATCTGGTCGGCCTCGTCGAGGACGGTGATCTTCACCCGGTCCAGACGGCAGTCCTTGCGCTCGACGAGGTCCGCGAGGCGGCCCGGCGTAGCGACGACGACCTCGGCCCCGGCGCGCAGCGCACCGGCCTGCCGGCCGATCGACATGCCGCCGACCACCGTGGCGAGCCGCAGCTTCAGCAACCGGGCGTACGGGGTGAGCGCGTCGGTGACCTGCTGGGCCAGTTCGCGCGTCGGGACGAGGACCAGGGCCAGCGGCTTGCGCGCCTCGGCACGCTGTCCCGCCGTGCGCACCAGAAGCGCCAGGCCGAAGGCGAGCGTCTTGCCGGACCCGGTCCGCCCGCGGCCCAGGACGTCGCGCCCCGCGAGGGAGTTGGGCAGGGTGGCGGCCTGGATGGGGAACGGCTCGTGCACACCGAGTTCGGTGAGCGTGCTCAGCAATTCGGCGGGCAGGTCCAGTTCGCCGAAGGTCGCGACGGCGGGAAGTGCCGGGGTGAGGGTGTCCGGCGGCGCGAACTCCCCCTGCTGCACGGCGGGACGACGTCCGCCGCCACCCGGAGCGGCGCCGGGGCGCCCGCGGCCCTGCGGCCGGAAACGGTCGTTCGTGCGAGCTGAACGGCTCACGGAGAACCTTCCTCGAGGGGCACGCATCGAGGAATTCCCGACAGGCTTGAGCCGGATGAATTGCAAGTACGAGCCGAATACAAGAATGACAGCATTCCAACGGAACGCAGAAAGCAGGAAGCTGGGGTCCCACCGAACGGTGGGACCCCAGCTATCGCGCGCGCTTCGGCATCAGGCGGGAGTGATGTTCTCCGCCTGCGGGCCCTTCTGGCCCTGCGTGACGTCGAAGTTCACCTTCTGGCCTTCCTGGAGCTCACGGAAGCCCTGGGTGGCGATGTTCGAGTAGTGGGCGAAGACGTCGGGGCCGCCGCCGTCCTGCTCGATGAAGCCGAAGCCCTTTTCCGAGTTGAACCACTTGACGGTGCCAGTAGCCATGTCACATCTCCTTCGGGGCAGTGCCCAGAGGTTCACACCGTGTGAACCTCTTGTGTTGCCACAAATGAACCCCGTCCGGATAAGCACCGGAGATACAAAAAACGCCCCACGGCTACGGCCGTAGAGGCACTTGAAGATTCGGGAACCACAACTGCAACTAGGTCCAGACTACCACGGCATGCACAGGCGCACTACCTTTCACCGCGCGTGCCGCGCGTGCCCCATGGGCCGCGGGGACTGCACGGACCGCAGAGACCGCGCGCATCACACGGGCCGCACGATTCGCAGCGGCCGCACTAACCCCCGGGCACTCCTTCGGCCGATCGGCTCGGGGCGCCACTCCGCCCGGGAGGCCGTCCGCGGCGGCTCGGTGAGCCAGGAAGCTCACCGACCCAGGAAGCTCAGACGCACCTGGCGGTCCGCGTTGTCACGGTTCGTGTCCACCAGGCACACGGACTGCCAGGTGCCGAGTTCCAGCCTCCCGTCCACGACCGGCAGGGTCGCATGGGGCGGGACCAGGGCCGGCAGCACGTGGTCGCGGCCGTGGCCGGGGCTTCCGTGCCGGTGTTGCCAACGGTCGTCGGCCGGCAGGAGTGTGTGCAGGGCGGTCAGCAGGTCGTCGTCGCTGCCGGCGCCCGTCTCCATGATCGCGACGCCGGCCGTGGCGTGCGGCACGAAGACGTTCAGGAGGCCGTCGCGACCGTCGGCCGCCTCACGCAGGAACTCCTCACAGTCACCGGTGAGGTCGACGACCCTCTCCCGGGAGCCGGAGGACACATGGAGGACTCGGGTGGTGAACGCGTCTGACATGCCCTCCATCCTGGCGCATGAGCCGGCCGCGCACGCACCTGACGGAGGCCGTCGGCGCTCGGGGAAGATCCACGCCCGTCGCGCCGTTGGTAGAAACGTGAACAACGTGCGTGAGGTCGAGGTGGTCGTCATCGGGGCGGGTCAGGCCGGTCTGGCCGGGGCCTACCACCTACGGCGCAGCGGTTTCGAGCCGGAGCGCGACTTCGTGGTGCTCGACCACGCCCCCGCGCCGGGCGGCGCGTGGCAGTTCCGGTGGCCGTCGCTGACCTACGGCAAGGTGCACGGGATGCACGCACTGCCCGGCATGGAGCTGACCGGCGCCGACCCGTCCCGGCCGTCCTCCGAGGTGGTCGCCGAGTACTTCGACGCCTATGAGCGCGCCTTCGGCCTGCGCGTGCGGCGGCCCGTCGACGTGCGGGCCGTACGGGACGGCGCCGACGGGCGGCTGCTGGTCGAGACCTCCGACGGCGCATGGTCCACGCGGGCGCTGATCAACGCGACCGGCACCTGGGACCGGCCGTTCTGGCCGCGCTATCCGGGTCAGGAGACCTTCCGCGGACGGCAGTTGCACACCGCTCGCTACCCGGGCCCCGAGCCGTTCGCCGGACGGCGGGTGGTCGTGGTGGGCGGCGGCGCGTCCGGCACGCAGCACCTCCTGGAGCTCGCGCCGTACGCGGCGGCCACCACGTGGGTGACGCGGCGGCCTCCGGTCTTCCGTGAGGGACCCTTCGACGAGGGCGCGGGCCGCGCCGCCGTCGCGCTCGTGGAGGAGCGGGTGCGGCAGGGGCTGCCGCCGAAGAGCGTGGTCTCGGTGACCGGGCTGCCGCTGAACGACGCGATCAGGCAGGGGCTGGCCGACGGGGTGCTGGACCGGCTGCCCATGTTCGACCGGATCACCCCGGACGGCGTGATCTGGGACGACGGCCGGCAGGTCGCCGCCGACGTGATCGTCTGGGCGACCGGCTTCCGCGCCGCCGTCGACCATCTCGCGCCGTTGCGGCTGCGGGAGCCGGGCGGCGGGATCCGCCTCGAGGGCACGCGCGCGGTCGCCGATCCACGCGTCCACCTCGTCGGCTACGGACCGTCGGCCAGCACCATCGGCGCCAACCGGGCCGGGCGCTCCGCCGTACGGGACATCCGGCGGCTGCTGGCGCGGGAGCCGGTCGCTGCTGCCTGACGGCCCGCCGGGCCGCCCGGCAGCAGCGGCTCCGATCAGCTCATCGCGCCGCCGCCGAAGTGCTCCTCGGAGTCTTCGCAGGGCTCATTTGCGGAGTCGCCCGAGGGCTCTGCCGGCGGTTGAACTCGGCGACGTTGCGCTGGTGCTCCACGAAGCTCGACGTGAAACGCGTGTCACCGGGCCTCACCGTGACGAAGTACAGCCAGTCGCCCGGCGTCGGACTGAGGGCGGCGCGCATCGCCTCCTCGCCGGGGTTGTCGATCGGGGTGGGCGGCAGACCCATGCGCTGGTAGGAGTTGTAGGGGCTCTCGATGCGGGTGTCGCTCTCGGTCGTCTTCAGGGTGGAGCGGTTCAGCGCGTAGTTGATGGTCGAGTCCATCTGCAACGGCATGCCGCGTTCGAGGCGGTTGTAGACGACCCGGGCCACCTTGCCCATGTCCGCCTTGGTGGCGGCCTCGGCCTGGACGAGGCTGGCGACGATGACCGCCTGATAGACGTTCAGGGCGTTGCGCTGGGCGCCGGCCGCGACGGGCGCTCCGCTGAACCTCTTGTTCGCGGTGGCGACCATGTACGTGAGCAGCGTCTGCGGCGTCGAGTTCTTGTCCAGGGGGTACGTCGCCGGGAAGAGATAGCCCTCGGGGTTGCCCGCGGCATCGTTCGGCAGCTTCAGACCGGCTCCCGGCAGCGCCTTTCTGGTGGTGCCAGGGGTCAGCGCGAGCGCCTTGTCCACGGCCTCGTAGACCTGGCTCGCCCGCCAGCCCTCGGGGACGACCAGGGTGGGCGGCGCCTCGGCCGCCTTCTCCTGCGGCGTCTCGACGCTCAGCAGCGGCACCGCCACGGCGGCGCCGGCCACGACGGCTCCGGTCGCGATGAGGACGAGACGGCCCCGGCGCGTCAGTCGAATCGTGCTCCGTGGCGGAGTGTTCATGTGCATGCGGGCACGGTAACCCCGATAACCTCACAAATCTGGCATAACCGGGCATATTTTCATCTTGTCGGCTCCAGTCGTGCGTCTCGGCGCACCAGGGCCGCGTACCGGCCGGCCAGCGCCAACAGCTCCTCGTGCGTGCCCCGTTCGGCCACCTGGCCCGAGTCGAGGACGACGATCTGGTCGGCGCCCCGAATGGTGGACAGGCGGTGGGCGATGGTGAGCGTGGTGCGGTTGGCCGAGAGCGCGTCGATGGCCTCCTGGACGGCGCGCTCCGTGCGGGTGTCCAGGGCGCTGGTCGCCTCGTCGAGGATCAGCACCGGCGGATCGCGCAGGATCGTGCGGGCGATCGCCAGGCGCTGCTTCTCGCCCCCGGAGAACCGGTGACCGCGTTCGCCGACGACCGTGTCGTAGCCGTCGGGCAGCGCCGAGATGTGGTCGTGGATCTGCGCCGCTCGCGCCGCCGCGTACAGCTCCTCGTCGGTGGCGTCCGGCTTCGCGAAGCGCAGGTTGTCGCCGACCGTCGCGTGGAAGAGGTACGTCTCCTGCGAGACGACGCCGACCGCGCGGGCGAGCGTGTCGAAGTCGAGGTCGCGCACGTCGACGCCGTCGAGGGTGACCCGGCCCCCGGTCACGTCGTACAGACGCGGCACCAGATAGCCGAGCGTCGACTTGCCGGCGCCGGTCGGACCCACGACGGCGAGGCTGCCGCCGGCCGGGACGGTGACGTCGACGCCGTCGAGGACGGGCTCGCCCTTGTCGTCGTACCGGAAGGTGACGTCCTCGAAGCGGAGTTCGCCCTTGACGTGGTCGAGGCGGACCGGTTCCTCGCGCTCGGTGATGTCTATGGGCAGGTCGAGGTATTCGAAGATGCGCTGGAAGAGCGCCAGGGAGGTCTGGATCTGCACGCCGGTCGACAGCAGGCTGACGGCGGGCCGGAACAGGCCCTGCTGGAGCGAGACGAAGGCGACGATGGTGCCCAGCGACACGTCGGGGCCGCCGACCTGGAGCGTCATGCCCGCCGTCCAGTAGATGACGGCCGGCATGGCGGACATGACGATCCCGATCACGGCCATGCGCCAGCGGCCGGCCATGTTCGACCGCACCTCGAGGTCGACGAGCTGCTCCGACTCCGCCGCGAAGGACCGGGTGAGGGAGTCGGCGCGGCCCATGGTGCGGCCCAGCAGGATGCCGCTGACCGACAGCGACTCGGTGACCGTGGCGGCCATCGCGGCCATCTGCTTCTGCCGCTGGGTGGTGATCTTCTTGCGTTCGTTGCCGACGCGGCGGCTGATCCACACGAAGACGGGCAGCAGGACCAGGGAGACGACCGTCAGCCGCCAGTCGAGCGCGACCATCGCGATGATCGTGGCGACCACGCTGGTGAAGTTGGATACCAGGGACGTGGCGGTGGAGGTGACGGTGGCCTGCATGCCGCCGATGTCGTTGGCGATGCGGGACTGCACCTCGCCGGTACGCGTACGCGTGAAGAAGGCGAGGGACATGCGCTGCAGACGCCCGTAGACGGCGGTGCGCAGATCGTGCATGACGCGCTGGCCCACGGTCGTGGAGATCAGCGTCTGCAGGACGCCGAAGACTCCGCTGAGGAGGGCGCTGAAGATCATGCCGAGGGCGAGCAGACTGAGCAGGCCGGTGCGCCCCTGGGGGATGGCGACGTCGAGCGTCTCCTTCAGCAGGAACGGGGTGGCCACGGCGACCAGCGACGAGGCGGCGACCAGGAGGCCGACCACCGCGAGGCGGGCGCGGTAGGGCTTGAAGAGTCTGAGGATGCGGCGCACCTGCCGGGGCTGGTCGGGCGCGGCGCCGGGCGAGGGGGTCCAGTCGATGTGGTCGCGGGGCATGGCTCCTACGGAGGGTGAGACGGTGAGAACGGACGGAGCATAGCTCATTGTTACCTATACTCACAATGAACGGCATCCTGATATTGTTCCCCCATGACCACCCCCGATTCCGACGGCCTGCTAGCCGAGCAGCTGCTGCGGCTCACGCGTCGGGTGCACCGCATCCAGAAGCGCCATCTGCAGCAGAGCGGGCTCGGCGTCACCCCGGCCCAGTCCCGGTTGCTGCGCACGCTGGCGCACTGCGACGCGCCGCCGCGCATGGCCGACCTCGCCGCGCGGCTGGAGGTGGTGCCCCGGGCCGTCACGACACTGGTCGACGGGCTGGAGGCGAGCGGCAAGGTGCGGCGGGCGCCCGACCCCACCAACCGCCGGGTCATCAGGATCGAGCTCACCGACGACGGCCGCGCGGCCCTGCGGGAGTTGCAGGGCGCGAAGAGGTCCGCCGCGGAGGAGATCCTGGATCCGCTGACGGACCTCGAGCGCCAGGTCCTGAGCGGACTGCTGGACGCCCTGGTGGGCGTGGGCGACCCGGCGGAACCGGGGCGCGGGGCGCCCCACGCGGAGCGGCCCCCGGGCCCGAACTGCTGAACGACGCGCGACGGGCCGCGGCGCTTCTCCGGCAGTGCCGGGGAAGCGCCGCGGCCCGTCGCGGAGCCGCCGTGCGTCACCTGTTCTCGGAGGCGGCTTCCTTGCCGAGCGGCGGGGGGACGACCACGACCGGGACGCCGTCGGACGCCTCCGGGCTCACGGAACCCGACGGGCCCGCAGAAGACGCCGGGCTCACCGGACCCGCCGGGCTCGCGGCTCCCTCCGTCGTCTCCGGCTCCGCCGGCTCCTCTTCGGCCTCGGCGACGACCTCGCCGTCCAGGACCTTCTTCGCCCGCTCCACGTCCAGCGCGCCCTCCCAGCGGGAGACGGCGAAGACCGCCACGCAGTTGCCGAGCAGGTTGGTGACGACGCGCATCGAGTCCATGATGCGGTCGACGCCCAGCAACAGGGCCACGGCGCCGGCGGGGATGGCCCCCAGCGAGGAGGCGGTCGCGGACAGGGCGAGGAAGGCCGACCCGGGGATGCCGGCCATGCCCTTGCTGGTGAGCATGAGGACCAGGACCACGGTGATCTGCTGGCTCATACTGAGGTCCACGCCGACGGCCTGGGCGATGAACAGCGTCCCGATGGACAGGTAGAGCGACGCGCCGTCGAGGTTGAAGGAGTACCCCGTGGGCAGCACCAGGCCCACGGCGTCCTCGCGGGCGCCCGCCTTACGCAGCTTCTGCATCACGCGCGGCATGACGGACTCGGTGGAGGCCGTGCCGAGCGCGAGCAGCAGCTCCTCGCGGATGTAGCGCAGGAACTTCCACAGGCTCAGCCCCGTGACCAGGCGCAGGGCGACCGCCAGCAGCGTGACGAACAGGGCCGCGGCCGCGTAGCACAGGATGATCAGCTTGCCGTAGGTCTCGATCACGCCGAGGCCGTAGTTGCCGATCAGGACGGCCATCGCACCGAACACGGCGATCGGCGCGAGCCGCATGACGAAGCCGACGATCGCGAAGATGATCTCCTGGGCCTGTTCGACGGCCGGCAGCACCTTGGGCACCTTGGTGTGGCCGAGGTGCAGCAGCGCGGCACCCACCAGGCAGGCCAGGATGAGCACTTGGAGCAGAGAGTTCTCCGCGAAGGCGCCGACGAAACTGGTGGGCAGCGAGTGCACGATGAACTCGGTGGTCGTGGGCAGCGACCCGCCGCCCGTCTTGGCGTCCACCGCCGAGGCGTCGAGCGTGGCCGGGTCGACGTTCATCCCCGAACCCGGCCGGACGACATTGGCGGCCAGCAGTCCGATCAGCAGGGCGAGCGTGCTCGCGACCTCGAACCAGATCAGGGCCTTGAGCCCGATACGGCCGAACGCCTTCAGGTCTCCGGCCTTGGCGATGCCGACGACGACCACGCAGAACACCAGAGGCGAGATGATCGTCTTGATCAGCCGCGTGAAGCCGTCGCCGAGCGGCTGCAGATCCGTGGCCACGTCGGGCCACAGCTTTCCGACGACGACGCCGAGCACGAGCGCGCAGGCGACCTGCGCGAAGAGTGAGGTACGCAGTATGCGTGCGACGCGTCGCGGCGGGGACGGGACGGACGACGGCACGGGCACTCCTAGGGGCGCGGTGGCACACAGAAGCGAGGAGGGGTACTTCTGCGATACGGAAAGCGAATTCCGTAGCGATCACTTTGGAGGCCATGACGACAGCGCACAAGACCCCCGTGTTGCCAATCTGTAAATCCCGTCGCCCGAGACTCATCGCTCGCACCACCGTCCGGGACACCCGACGATCCCCCGTCTGCGCCCCCTCCCCCGCCGCCGGTCGGGGGCCGCGGCAGCTCGTGGAGCCGTACGGCCGGCCCTGTCTCCACCGCAAGCACTAGGTCTTCAACGCGGCCCTGTCACCCATGGCCACCACCGGATGCCGCTCCGGGTCGAGCGTGCGCAACAGGTACTCCATCGCGGCCCCGGACAGGCTGACGCAGGCCGACGTGCCGCTTCCGTGGTCCATGTGCAGCCAGATGCCGCCGCCCTTCTCCTCACCCTCGGGCCGCGTCGGATCGTCCGGCGGGGCGCCCTTGACGCGGTTGTAGTCGATGGCGATGACGTAGTCGAAGTCGTGCCAGTGCGAACGCGCCCACCAGCGTGGCGCCGCGAAGGCGGCGGACCGCGTGTAGGGGAGCCTGCTCCCCGGGTCGGCCAGGACGCCGCCCGCGTCGGTGAGGGTGAACACGCCGACCGGACTGCGGTTGTCGCCGGCCCGGTGCCCTGGCGTCCACCCCTTCTTGCCGTTGTGCCCCGGCCAGCTTCGGACGCGCACCCAGTTCGGGCCACGCTTGACGTAGAGGACGACGGTGGAGCCGGCCGCGTCCTTCCCGTCGCCGTAGACCGCCACGACCTGACGTGTATCCGTGGGAATCCGCCGCTGCCACCGGGTCCCTACGCCCGGGATCCGGGGAGCGGCGGTCACTTTCGGCGGGACGTCACCGCCACCGCCGCCACCGCCGCCGCTTCCGTCGCCCCCATTGCCGCCCGTCGGGTCGCCACCGGTCGCGTCGCCGCAGGCGAACGACGCCGCGAACAGGAGAGCGAACACCGCCAAGGCGGTTCCCGCGCTCCGCACTTCACCATGTCGCATCGGGTCAGGCTCGCATCACTTTCCGGACTTTCGGGGAAGGTTACGGACATCATGACTCCATCGGACGGCTGCCGGATTCCGCCGCCGCGATGGAAAACCGGTTGATTCTGACCACCCTGCGCCGTCAACCTTGCACGGTTTGCTGCCGCTTCCCGCAAAGCCGTCCGTCGCCATTCCGGTTGTCCCTCCCCTCCCCCCTCCCCCCTCCCCGCCCCCTCCCCATCCCCCCTCTGACTCGAGCCACTGGGACGTCATGCAGATCCAAGACCTTCCGTATCCCGACCCTGGTGTGCCGGACGTACGCTCGGGCCCCCGCTTCCTGTGGTGGCTCGGCCGCAACCAGCTGGGCGGCCAGCTCAAGGCCCTCGCCTGGGGTCTGCTGCACTTCGTCGCCGTCTCCGCGCAGCCGTTCTGCGTCGGGTTCGCCATCGAGGCCGTCGTCGACCGCTCCGGAACCCGACTGGCCCTCACCGGCGGCGTGATGGCTCTGTGCGGTGCCGCGACCGCGATCGGCGACACCTTCCTGCACCGCGCCGCCGTCACCAACTGGATCACCGCCGCCGCACGGGTCCAGCAGCTGCTCGCCCGCAAGGCCTCGCACCTCGGCTCCGCGCTGACCCGGCGCGTCGCGGCCGGCGAGGTCGTGGCGGTCTCCACGGGCGACGTCGAGAAGATCGGCTGGTTCGTGGAGGCCGTGTCCCGCTTCACCGCCGCCGCGATCACGGTGCTGCTGGTCTGCGTCGGCCTGGTCGTGTACCAGCCGGCGCTCGGCGTCGTGGTCGCCGTGGGCCTGCCCGCTCTGGCCCTGGCGGTCCTGCCCCTGCTGCCCAGGGCGACCCAGCGGGCCGACCACCAGCGCGAGAAGGCCGGACGCGCCACCGAACTCGCCTCGGACACCGTGGCCGGCCTGCGGGTGCTGCGTGGCATCGGCGGCGAGGAACTCTTCCTCGAGCGCTACCGCAGCGCCTCGCAGGAGGTCCGGCACGCGGCCGTGCGCAGCGCACGCATGTGGTCGCTGATCAGCGCCATCCAGGTACTGATGCCGGGCCTGCTCCTGATCGCGGTCGTCGTCTACGGCGTCCACCTGGCCCGCGAGGGTCGTATCTCCGTCGGCGAACTCGTCACGGTCTACAGCTCCGTGATGGTCCTGACCTACCCGCTCAGGCACTTCGAGGAGATCGCGATGGCCTACTCGTTCTCCCGCCCGTCGGCGACCCGGGCCGCCGGCGTGCTGTCCCTCGAGCGGGCCAAGGACATCGGCGGGTCGCGGCCGGCCGACGCCCCCTCGGGCGACCTGTACGACCCGGCGACCGGTCTCCTCGCCCCGGCCTCGCAGCTGACCGCCGTGGTGTGCGGCGACCCGGACGCGGCCGGACGGCTGGCGGAACGCCTCGGCGGACACCCCTCGGAGAACGGCCCGTCGGTCCTGCTCGGCGGCGTCCCGCTGGACGAACTGCCGCTGGACTCGGCGCGATCGGCCGTCCTCGTCCAGGACAAGGACCCCGTGCTGCTGTCCGGTTCGCTGCGCGACCTGCTCGACGTACCCGCCTCCGGCGCGGTCGACACGCAGGCCGCGCTGGCCGCCGCCCAGTGCGGCGACGTCCTCGACGCGCTCGTCCAGGGCTCGTTCGACGCCGACGACCCGATGGACGCCCGCATCACCGAACGCGGCCGGTCCCTGTCCGGCGGGCAGCGCCAACGCCTCGCACTGGCACGCTCGTTGTACACGGACCCCGAGGTTCTCGTCCTCGACGAGCCGACCTCCGCCGTCGACTCGCACACCGAGGCCCGCATCGCCGAGAGCATGCGCGACCTGCGCGAGGGACGCACGACCGTCGTGTTCACGTCCTCTCCGCTGCTGCTGGACCGTGCCGACCGCGTCGTGCTCGTGCACGAGGGCGAGGCCGTCGCGATCGGCGCACACCGCGAGTTGCTGCACTCCGAGCCCCGGTACCGGGCCGTGGTGACCCGGGAGACCGACGAGGAGGCCGCCCGGGGAACGGGCCCCGTATCCGTGGCGGGCGGAGCACCGGACACCGGGCAGGCGCCCCTGAACGATGTGTTGAAGAACCTGGAAGCCGACGAACTCGCACGCGACGAGCTCGAAGAGATCGAGGAGACGGCATGATCGGCGTGGCGCCGCCCGCCTACGACCCGGCAGCACCGACGACGGCGAACACCCTGCCCGTCGGAGCCCCCGCGACCGTACGCGCCTACGTGGCCGAACTCCTGCGTCGGCACCGGCGCGCCTTCCTGCTCCTCCTGCTCGTCAACACCGTCGCGACGGTCGCCTCCATGGTGGGCCCCTGGCTGCTCGGCGACACGGTGGAACGGCTGTCGGAAGGAGCACCGGAACTGCACCTCGGGCTCACCGCGACGCTGTTCGTGCTCGCCCTGGCCGTCCAGGCCGCCTTCGTACGGCAGGTACGGCTGCGCGGCGCGATGCTCGGCGAACGGATGCTGGCCGACCTGCGCGAGGACTTCCTCGTCCGGTCGGTCCGGCTGCCGCCCGGCGTGCTCGAGCGGGCGGGAACGGGCGACCTGCTGTCCCGCATCACCACGGACATCGACCGGCTGGCCAACGCGATGCGGGAGGCCGTGCCCCAGCTCACGATCGGCGTGATGTGGGCCCTGCTGCTGCTCGGCGGACTCGTGATCACCTCGCCTCCGCTGGCACCCGCGGTGCTCATCGCGGTGCCGCTGCTGGTGGTCGGATGCCGCTGGTACTACAGGCGGGCGCCGGCAGGGTACCGCTCCGAGGCCGCCGGCTACGCGGCTGTGGCCGCCGCCCTCGCCGAGACCGTGGACGCGGGCCGCACCGTCGAGGCCCACCGTCTCGGCGAGCGCCGCATCGCGCTTTCGGAGCAGCGCATCCAGCAGTGGACGGCGTGGGAGCGCTACACCCTGTGGCTGCGGTCCGTGCTCTTCCCGGTGATCAACATGGTGCACGTCACCGTGCTCGGCTCGGTCCTCATGCTCGGCGGGGCGTTCGTGCTGCAGGGCTGGATCGACGTCGGTCAGCTCACGACCGGCGCACTGCTGGCGCAGATGCTCGTCGACCCGGTGAACCTCATCCTGCGCTGGTACGACGAGCTCCAGGTGGCCCAGGTGTCGCTGGCGCGCCTCGTCGGTGTGCGCGACATCGAGCCGGACGCCGGGGACACCGGGGTGGCGCCGGACGGTCGCGACGTACTCGCGGACCAGGTCCACTTCGGCTACCGCGAGGGCGTCGACGTGCTGCGCAAGGTGTCCCTCGAAGTGTCCCCCGGCACCCGGCTGGCGCTGGTCGGCCCGTCCGGCGCGGGCAAGTCCACCCTGGGTCGGCTGCTCGCCGGGATCTACGCGCCCCGCGACGGCCGGGTCACCCTGGGCGGGGCCGAGCTGTCGCAGATGACCGCCGAACGGGTTCGCTCGCACGTGGCGCTCGTCAACCAGGAGCACCACGTCTTCGTCGGCGCCCTGCGCGACAACCTCCGGCTCGCCCGCACCGACGCCGAGGACGCCGAACTGTGGGCGGCCCTGGGCGCCGTCGACGCGGACGGCTGGGCGCGGGCCCTGGACAACGGTCTCGACACCGAGGTCGGCTCCGGCGGCGTGCTGCTCACACCGGCGCAGGCCCAGCAGATCGCACTGGCCCGGTTGGTGCTGGCCGACCCGCACACGCTGGTCCTGGACGAGGCGACCTCGCTGCTCGACCCCCGCGCCGCACGCCACCTCGAACGGTCCCTGGCCCGCGTCCTGGAGGGCCGCACCGTGGTCGCCATCGCCCACCGTCTGCACACCGCGCACGACGCCGACGTCATCGCCGTCGTCGAGAACGGCAGGATCAGCGAGCTCGGCAGCCATACGGAGCTGGTCGCGGCGGACGGGGCCTACGCGGCCCTCTGGCGTTCGTGGCACGGATGAGGAGGTACGCGCCTCGCCCGGAAACCCGCCGCCGCGGTACGTGAACCGGCAGGCGCCCGTGGTGTCCCCGGCGCGGGTGCCACCCGCGCCGGTTCCGGGGGCACCGAAGGAGCGGGGCTCGGCGCGAGCACTCGCTGGTCGCGGCCGCGCCGCCGCCGAGCGGGCGCGGTGGCGGCGCCGCGCCGAGCGGTCTGGCGTTGCGGGGAACCGATCAGGGGTGGAACGCTGGATATCGGCACCCGTGCGGGCGACCGTCGGGATCCATCCGGAAAGACACGACGAGACCGGCCGGTGCCCCGTGCGGCGGCAGCCCGTCGCCGACCGCGGTGAGATCGGGCCAGTCACCCCCTGGAGGTAGCCGTGACCAGCGCCGACGGATGGGGAGACGATGTCTACCAGCCCGACTCCTCCGACATCCAGGACGACGCGGGGCTGCTCGACGCGGAGGACACCCTGGAGGACGACGGCGTCGACGACCCGCTCGACCGCGGCTGGTCCCCTCCGGACCGGCCCTGGGCCGTGGAACACGACGGGGTGACCGCCGCGGAGCGCCACCGGGGAGAGACTCTGGACCAGCGGCTCGCGGAGGAACGCCCCGACCTCGCAGTACCCGACGGTGACGGTCTGGGCGACTGCGACGGCACCGACGGGGAACTCCTCGACAACGAGGTCGGAGCCGCACGCTCCGGCCGGCTCGTGGCGCCCGACGAGGGGGCCCACGAGGACGAGGAGAGCGCGCTGGTCGCCACGGACGTGGGCATCGACGGGGCGGCCGCGTCGGCGGAGGAGGCCGCCATGCACATCGTCGACGAGGACGCCCTGTCCGGTTGACCCCCGCCGGGTCGACCGGCCCGTTCGCGGCGGGCCGCCGCGACCGCCATCGCCACCGCCACCGCCACCGCACGAGGAGCGCGCATGCAGCAGGACCAGCAGCCCGACTACCACCCGGTCGTCTTCCGCGACCGCACCGCCGGCTACGCCTTCCTGACCCGGTCCACCGCGACCAGCGAACAGACGATCGAGTGGGACGACGGCGAGACCTACCCGGTGGTGGACGTGGAGATCTCCTCGGAGAGCCACCCCTTCTTCACCGGCAAGTCGCGCACCGTGGACACCGAGGGGCGCGTCGCCCGCTTCGAGCGCCGCTACGGCGACGGTGGGGCGATGACCTGAGCCGCGGCGGCCGCCGGGTCCACGGACGGTGTCGCAGCCGGGTGGACGGACGGTCCCGCCGCCGGGCCGCCGGACGATGCCGCGGCCGGCCGCCCCGGCGGAGCCACCGGTCGGATGTACGGCGTTACGGGTCAGATGTAGTTGAGGGCGGCTGCCCCGCCCACTCCCCCGAGCACCATGAACACGGGCATCAGCACCTTCAGCTCGACCCAGCTGCCCGCCCGGAACCGCATCACCTTGGGCGGGCCGATCGGGTACCAGCGCTTGCGCCCGATCGGGATGGGCCACAGCACC
The DNA here is from genome assembly GCF_030816715.1 of Streptomyces achromogenes. Taxonomy (NCBI): domain Bacteria; kingdom Bacillati; phylum Actinomycetota; class Actinomycetes; order Kitasatosporales; family Streptomycetaceae; genus Streptomyces; species Streptomyces achromogenes. The sequence continues at coordinate 1,326,165 of NZ_JAUSYH010000001.1, forward strand.
GGACAACCCGAGACGGTCAGGGCGTCCCCGATGTCGTGCACCAGGGCGCCGAGCACGATGGGCAGCCCCAGCCACAGGTACTCCTGGCCGGGCTGGGTGAACAGCCAGGCCGAGCCGTTTCCGGGCTTGTCCAGAACGCCGGCCAGGATCCACGCGCTGGTCGCGGCGAGCAGCCACACCAGGACGTCGCTGCTGGAGCCCCGGGCGGCCCGCCACAGCAGGCCCTCGATCGCCAGCACCATGTGCACGAAGAGGAGACCCAGCACCGCCCAGCGGCCACCGGTGATCGCCAGCGCCGAGGCGCCCGCGCCGATCATGACCGCCCACAGCCAGGTGTGCGTGAGCGTGCGGTGCCCGCCGGAGCGGCGCGGGTCGCCCTGCTTCCTGGTGGACTTGTAGACGGCGTAGGAGAGCTTGTCGACGATCTCGCACAGCCAGCGTGAGACGGGACCGAAGGACCGGGAGATGGTGGCGGCCTTGTGGTCGAGATCCGGCGCGAGCGCGGCGCCGGCGCAGATCAGCGCACCGGCGAGCAGGACCGGCCACGGCATGGTGTGTCCGGCCGCGGCCGCGGCCGCACCGACGCCGAGCCAGGCGGCGGCGCCCGACAGTGAGTGTGCTGGTCCCATCATGGCCCTTGCCCGCCCTATCCCTCATGTACCGCTGTCCAGTTGACCGGGCGCGATGACGCTCCGTCGGCGACACAGCGTAGCTGCCATGATCTTCTCGTCGGGATCCGATTCCCCTCTCCGGACCGGGGGCAGGCAAGATGGGGTCGTGACCCTCATCGATCAGCTCCCGCCGACCGCGGATCCCGACGCCCTGTACGAAGCCTTCCAGTCCTGGGCGCAGGAGCGCGGTCTGACGCTCTACCCCCATCAGGAGGAGGCGCTGATCGAGGTGGTCTCCGGGGCGAACGTGATCGTCTCGACGCCCACCGGCTCCGGCAAGAGCATGATCGCCGCGGCCGCGCACTTCGCGGCCCTCGCCCGCGACGAGGTCACCTTCTACACGGCTCCGATCAAGGCGCTCGTGTCGGAGAAGTTCTTCGAGCTGTGCAAGATCTTCGGCACGGAGAACGTCGGCATGCTGACCGGCGACGCGTCCGTGAACTCCGACGCCCCGGTCATCTGCTGCACCGCCGAGGTGCTCGCCTCGATCGCGCTGCGCGACGGCAAGCAGGCGGACGTCGGCCAGGTCGTCATGGACGAGTTCCACTTCTACGCCGAGGGCGACCGCGGCTGGGCCTGGCAGATCCCCATTCTGGAGCTGCCTCAGGCACAGTTCGTGCTCATGTCGGCGACCCTGGGCGACGTGTCCTTCTTCGAGAAGGACCTCGCCCGGCGCACCGGCCGCCCCACGGCGGTGGTCCGCTCGGCGACCCGGCCCGTGCCGCTGTCCTACGAGTACCGGTACACCCCGATGACGGAGACCCTCACCGACCTGCTGGACACCCGGCAGGCCCCCGTCTACATCGTGCACTTCACCCAGGCGCAGGCGGTGGAGCGGGCACAGGCACTGATGAGCATCAACATGTGCTCGCGTGAGGAGAAGGACCGGATCGCCGACCTGATCGGCAACTTCCGCTTCAGCACCAAGTTCGGCCAGAACCTCTCCCGCTACGTGCGGCACGGCATCGGCGTCCACCACGCCGGCATGCTGCCGAAGTACCGGCGGCTGGTGGAGAAGCTCGCCCAGGCCGGTCTGCTGAAGGTCATCTGCGGCACGGACACGCTCGGCGTCGGCGTCAACGTGCCCATCCGGACGGTGCTGTTCACCGCGCTCACCAAGTACGACGGCAACCGGGTGCGCACCCTGCGGGCCCGTGAGTTCCACCAGATCGCGGGCCGGGCCGGCCGCGCCGGGTTCGACACGGCGGGACTGGTGGTCGCGCAGGCGCCCGAGCACGTCATCGAGAACGAGAAGGCCCTCAGCAAGGCCGGCGACGACCCGAAGAAGCGCCGCAAGGTGGTGCGCAAGAAGGCGCCGGAAGGATTCGTGGGCTGGACGGAGAGCACCTTCGACAAGCTCATCGAGTCCGATCCGGAGCCTCTGACGTCCCGCTTCCGGGTCACGCACACGATGCTGCTGTCCGTGATCGCCCGCCCCGGGAACGCCTTCGCGGCGATGCGGCACCTGCTGGAGGACAACCACGAGCCGCGCAGGCAGCAACTGCGGCACATCCGGCGTGCCATCGCGATCTACCGGTCGTTGCTGGACGGCGGCGTCGTGGAGAAGCTCGACGAGCCGGACGCCTCCGGCCGTGTCGTGCGCCTCACCGTGGATCTGCAGCAGGACTTCGCACTGAACCAGCCGCTGTCCACCTTCGCGCTGGCCGCGTTCGAGCTGCTGGACCCCGAGTCGCCCTCCTACGCCCTCGACATGGTCTCCGTCGTGGAGTCCACCCTGGACGACCCGCGCCAGATCCTGGCCGCCCAGCAGAACAAGGCGCGCGGCGAGGCGGTGGCCGCGATGAAGGCGGACGGCGTCGAGTACGAGGAGCGCATGGAACGCCTCCAGGACGTCTCGTACCCGAAGCCGTTGGAGGAGCTGCTCTTCCACGCGTACGACACCTACCGCAAGAGCCATCCGTGGGTGGGCGACCATCCGCTGTCGCCGAAGTCCGTCATCCGTGACATGTACGAGCGGGCGATGTCGTTCACCGAGCTGGTCTCCCACTACGAGCTGGCCCGTACCGAGGGCATCGTGCTGCGGTACCTGGCCGGCGCCTACAAGGCGCTCGACCACACCGTCCCGGACGATCTGAAGTCCGAGGACCTGCAGGATCTGATCGCGTGGCTGGGCGAGATGGTGCGCCAGGTGGACTCGAGTCTGCTGGACGAGTGGGAGCAGCTCGCCAACCCGGAGGAGATGACCGCCGAGGAGGCGCAGGAGAAGGCCGACGAGGTCAAGCCGGTCACGGCGAACGCGCGTGCCTTCCGGGTCCTGGTCCGCAACGCGATGTTCCGCCGTGTCGAGCTCGCCGCACTCGACCACGTCGCCCAACTCGGCGAGCTGGACGCGGACGCCGGCTGGGACGCCGACGCCTGGGGCGAGGCGATGGACAAGTACTGGGACGAGTACGACGACCTCGGCACCGGCCCCGACGCGCGGGGTCCCAAGCTGCTCGTCATCCAGGAGGAGCCGCAGAACGCGCTGTGGCGCGTCCGTCAGATCTTCGACGACCCGAACGACGACCACGACTGGGGCATCAGCGCGGAGGTAGACCTCACGGCCTCCGACGCCGAGGGCCGCGCGGTCGTCCGCGTCACGTCCGTCGGCCAGTTGTGAGCGCAGCGGCGGCCGCGGCCGCCGGAATGGGACCAGGCACAGCAGAGGGCACAGGAGAAGCGCACCGATGACGAATCCGGCCGAGAGACTCGTCGACCTGCTCGACCTGGAGCAGATCGAGGTCAACATCTTCCGGGGCCGCAGCCCGCACGAGTCGCTGCAGCGGGTCTTCGGCGGCCAGGTGGCCGGCCAGGCGCTCGTCGCGGCCGGCCGGACCACCGAGGGCGACCGGCCCGTGCACTCGCTGCACGCGTACTTCCTGCGCCCGGGGCGGCCGGGCGTCCCCATCGTGTACCAGGTGGAACGGGTGCGCGACGGCCGGTCGTTCACGACCCGCCGGGTCACCGCCGTGCAGCAAGGGCGGACGATCTTCAATCTCACCGCCTCCTTTCATCAGCCTGAGGAAGGTCCTTTCGAGCACCAGCTGCCGCCGGCGCGTGAGGTGCCGGACCCGGAGTCCCTGCCGACCGTCACGGACGAGATCCGGGCTCATCTGGGGGCGCTGCCCGAGCAGTTGGAGCGGATGGCGCGCCGTCAACCCTTCGACATCCGGTACGCGGACCGGCTGCGCTGGACCGCCGAGGACGTCAAGGACGCCGAGCCGCGCAGCGCGGTGTGGATGCGTGCCGTCGGGCCGCTCGGCGACGATCCGCTCGTCCACACCTGCGCGCTCACCTACGCCAGCGACATGACGCTTCTGGACGCGGTCCGCCTCCCGGTGGAGCCGCTGTGGGGTCCGCGCAACTTCGACATGGCGTCGCTGGACCACGCGATGTGGTTCCACCGGCCGTTCCGCGCGGACGAGTGGTTCCTGTACGACCAGGAGTCGCCGATCGCCACGGGCGGGCGTGGGCTGGCCCGGGGCCGCATCTACGACCTGGAGGGGCGGCTGCTGGTGTCCGTCGTCCAGGAAGGTCTTTTCCGCGCGCTGTAGGCCGCGCGTCAGCCGTTGCGGCGGCGCAGCCAGCCGAACAGGCCGCGCGTCGACGGGCTCGGCTCATCGGACGCAACGGACCCGTCGGACCCGCCGTATGCGTATGACCGGTCCCGCGTGTCCGGTGCGTCAGGCCGGCCGTAGCGCGGTGACGGACCCTGCCGGGCGGGTTTCGGGAGGGGGCGCGGCGCGGGCTGCCCGGTACGGGCCTCGGCCAGGGTGTTCGCCAGGTCGGAGCTCAGCCAGTCGATCTCGTCGCGGTCCTGTGCGGTCATGATCTTCTCGATCAGCTGGGCGGCGGGAGAACCCGGGGCTCCGTACGCCGGCGGCACCGGCCGGAACCTGTTCAGGTGCGAGCGCTCGTAGGGGTCGTCGACGATCTCCGCGACATGCGGCGGGCCGAGGAAGGCCGCCAGCACTCCGGCACGCTGCCAGGGGTCGTCCGTCTGCCGGAGCAGGAAGCCCAGGTGGCGTCCCCGCCAGTTCCGGGGCCGCAGGTCGACGCCTGCGGCCAGCTGGCTGCGCAGCACCTCGGGCGTCCGGCCCGTGAGCAGGAACGCGTTCGTCCGGTCGGCCGCGAACTGCCGCAGTTCTTCGGCGAGATACAGCCATACGACGGCCCGGTACCTGTTGAGGTAGAACTTGACGGGCACCACCAGCCCCACCCGTGCGAGACGGGTGAACCGGGTGGGCGGCACCTCCAGGACGGCGGCGCCCTCGCCGGTGCCCACAGCCTGCACCCGCCGGCGCAGTGTCTCGGGAAAGCCCGGTTCCGCCCGCAGGCGGTCGATCTCGGCGCGGGCCACCCGTCGGCCCCCTCCTCCTTCGTCGGGTGTCGTCCTGATGCGCCCGAGGTGCACGCCGAGGTCGAACTCGCTGCGCTTCAGGCCCAGTTCGCGTGCCGCCCGACCGGGCGCGAGGGTTGTGGGGTGCAGACGTGCGACGGTGTTTCCGGACATGGTCGATCTCCCCGTGGAGTGAGTGGAGTGAAGCAGGCCCGCGTCGTCCGCGGCGGCCTCGGAAAAAAACCGTACCCGCGATCGCCGAATTCGTGGCGGCCTGTGGATAACTCCGGAGGGGAGGGTGAAAGCGCAGGTCAGATGTCTGTCAGCGGGGCGCGGTCGGGGTGCCTGGCGTCCACGGTGAGGTGTTCGCCGACCCGGTTGACGAGCAGGGTCATCTCGTAGGCGATGCGTCCCATGTCGGCGTCCACCCCGCTCAGCACGCACAGGCAACTGCCGGCGCCCGCCGCGGTGACGAACAGCACCGCGTCATCGAACTCGATCATCGTCTGACGTACCCGGCCCGCCCCGAAGTGACGCCCCGAGCCCTTCGCGAGGCTGTGGAGGCCGGACGCGACGGCGGCGAGGTGTTCGGCGTCCTCCCGGCGCATTCCGGTGCTCGCGCCCGCCACCAGCCCGTCGTCGGACAGGACGAGCGCGTGCCGTACGTGGTCGACGCGCTCGGTCAGATCGTCCAACAGCCGGCCCATTCCCTGGTTGCCCGCCATGCCCCGCTCCCCGTGTGACATTCCCCGTATGCCGTCCCCGTGCGATCGCCCGGCTCACCGGAGGATCCGCCCATCAGCCTTCCCCAGGGACGGCCGCCGGAGCAAGGAGCACGGCGGCATGGCGAGAAGTCGGCTGTCTCCACCCTGTGCACCGGCCGGATTCCGACGGTCCGTGCCGGCGCAGGGCATCGCGAGCCGATGTCGCAGCCGACGGGGAGGTCAGCCGACCGAGTCCAGTAAGCGGGCCGTGTGCATCCGCCCGGCGTACTCGACCAGCCGGATCAGCACCTCCTTCCCCGAGTCGCGGTCTCGGGCGTCGCACAGGACCACCGGGGTGCCCGCGTCGAGGTCGAGCGCGCGCGACACGTCCGGGGCGCCGTACGTCCGCGTGCCCGTGAAGCAGTTGACGGCCACCACGAACGGAATGTGGCGGTGCTCGAAGTAGTCGACCGCGGGGAAGCAGTCCTCGAGCCGCCGGGTGTCGGCCAGAACCACCGCGCCCAGCGCCCCCTGGGACAGTTCGTCCCACAGGAACCAGAAGCGGTCCTGCCCCGGAGTGCCGAACAGGTAGAGGGAGAGCCCGGAACGGATGGTGATGCGGCCGAAGTCCATCGCGACGGTGGTCGTGACCTTCTGGTCCACGCCGTCGGTGTCGTCCACCGACTGGCCTGCCTGGCTGAGCAGTTCCTCGGTGCGCAGCGGTTTGATCTCACTGACCGCGCCCACCATGGTGGTCTTGCCCACGCCGAACCCGCCGGCGACCAGAATCTTCAACGCCATGGGGGCCGATTCGCCGTCGGCGGCGTGGGAGTGCTCGGAGACCATGGATCACTTCTCTCGGGTTCGGGTCGGGTTCGGGTTTCGGGTTGGGGTTTCGGGTTCGCGGATCGGGTTCGGGGCGTCGGCCATGGCCGACGTGGAACGGAGGAGACTCCGTACGGAGCAGGCTCGGTAGGAGCAGGTTCGGTACGGAGGAGGCGCCGTGGGTTCCGTGCGCCTCCGGGGCGGTCGGAGAGGTTCGTCTACAGGGCTCTCAGCCCCGCGATCACCTCGCGCAGGATCCGCTCGTCGGGCAGCTGCGCGGGCGGGACCGGGCGGCTGACGGTGACGCATCCCAGTTCCAGCAGATCGCCGAGGAGCACCCTGACCACGCCCACGGGCAGGTCGGCGCCGGCCGCGAGTTCCGCGACGGACTGGGTGTCCTCGCTGCAGAGACCGACGAGGGTACGGTGCTCCGGTCCGATCGCCATGCCTTCCGTGCCGGGCGCACCCGGATCCAGGGTGACCAGGGCGATCAGGTCGAAGCGCACTCCCGTGGGGCCGGGTTTCGTCCGGCCCCCCGTCATGGCGTACGGGCGGACGAGTGGGCCGGCCTCGGTGTCGAACCACTGGCTGCCCGCTTCGTGCGGGGCGCCGGTCATGTCCTCGGTCATCAGCGCGGACTCTCGCCTCATCCGACGGCGGGCGGCCGCGCGGCGAGGCGCGGAGGCGTGTAGAGGTGCTCGCCGACGCGCTTGACCAGGCGTGCCATCTCGTACGCGACCAGGCCGATGTCGGCGGTCACGGCGGTGAGCACGGCCAGGCAGGAGCCGTCGCCCGCGGCGGCCACGAACAGGAAGCCGTCGTCCATCTCCACCATGGTCTGGCGTACGCCGCCGGCGCCGAAATGGCGGCCCGCGCCCTTGGCGAGGCTGTGGAAGCCGGAGGCGACGGCGGCGAGGTGTTCGGCGTCCTCGCGTCTGAGGTCGGTGGAGGCGCCGACTGCGAGGCCGTCGTTGGACAGCACCACCGCGTGCCGTACCTCGCTCACACGCATCACCAAGTCGTCCAGCAGCCAGTCGAGTTCGCCGGACCGCTGGGCCGACCTCGTGCTCGGGTCGTGGATCATGCGTGGTCTCCTTCACTGCTTTCGCTGCCCGGTACGGAATCCGGGGCCGCGGCGCGGCCGGGTTGTCTTCCGCCGCCTCGGGCCCAGCCCTCCCGGTACGCGGCCATGCGGTTCCGTACGAGCTCGGGAGTGCGTCCTTCGTCGGCGCGCGGGGCGGGCGTCCGGGCCTGTTCCTCCGAGTGCGAACGGCGCAGTTGCGGGGCGAGACTGGCCTGACGGACCCGGCGTGGAAGGTCGTCCGTGTCTTGAGCGTGTCCGGCGTCTTCGGCGTTCTCGCCGTCGTCCGGGGGACGGTGCAGGCGCAAGGCTGTCACTCCGGGAGGCGGTGGACCGGCGGCGGCCGGTTCAGCGGCGCTCTGCGAGGGTGCCGCGAGTGCGGGACGTTCGACGGGCGCGGGGACGGACTCGCGGCGCCGGCCGGAAGGGCTCGGGTCGACCGCCTGCCGGTGGTCGAGCGGTCGCTCGGGCGCATCGTGCGGTCCGAAGGCGTACACGTCGGCAGTGCGGACGTCGGACGCGTGAAGGTGGGACGCATGGGTGTCGGACGCGTGGTCGCCGGACGGGTGCCGGTCGCCTGCGGTCACGCGCGCGTAGGCGCGTTCCGTCGGCTGCCCCGCCGTCACCTCTGGGGCGGAGATCTCCGGCGTGCCGCTGTGCAGCAGGGTCGTCGGCAGCAGGACGACCGCCGTGGTGCCGCCGTAGGGCGAGGTCCGCAGATGCACCCTGACGCCGTGCCGGGCGGCGAGCCTGCTCACCACGAACAGGCCGAGCCGGTCGCTGTCGAACAGGTCGAGGGCCTCGGACTGCGCGATGCGCCGGTTGGCCTCGTCGAGGGTCTCCCTGCCCATGCCCAGGCCGCGGTCCTCGACCTCCACTGCGTAGCCGTTGCCGACGGGTTCGCCGGTGACGCGCACACGCGTGTGAGGGGGCGAGAACTGCGCCGCGTTCTCGACGAGCTCGGCGAGCAGGTGGGTGAGGTCGGCCACGGCCGTGCCGATGACGGCGGTTTCCGGGAGTTGCCGTACCTCCACGCGCGCGTAGTCCTCGACTTCGGAGACGGCGGCGCGGATGACGTTGGTGAGGGAGACCGGCATCCGCCAGGCCCGGCCCGGCGCCGCGCCGGAGAGGATGATCAGGCTTTCCGCGTGGCGTCGCATGCGGGTGGTGAGGTGGTCGAGCCGGAAGAGGTCGCTGAGTTCGTCCGGGTCGTCGGAGCGGCGCTCCATGCTGTCCAGGAGGCTCAGCTGGCGGTGGACGAGGACCTGGCTGCGGCGGGCCAGATTGACGAACACCCCGGAGATGCCGCTGGCGAGTTCGGCGCGCTCCACGGCGGCGCGCAGAGCGGCCTGGTGCACGGTGTTCAGGGCCTCGGCGACCTGGCCGGTCTCGTCTTCGGCGGGTGGCCCGGGCGGAGCTTCCGTGTGGACGTCGATCTGCTCCCCGGCGCGCAGTTTCCCCATCGCCTCGGGGAGTTTGCGCCGGGCGATCTCCAGAGCGCTGTTGCGCAGGCCGACCAGTTCGACGACGAGCCCGCGACCGATGCGCACGGAGATGACGAGCGAGGCGACGACGGCGGCGAGGCCCAGCAGGACCGCGGCTCCGGCTGCGGTGAGCAGACCGCGGGTGAGCGGGTCGGCGCGGCCGGCGACGTCGCTGCCGGCGTCCGCCTCGATGGTCCGCATCCCGTTCTGCACGCGGGCGTGGGCCGAGTCCCAGGTGCTCGCCGGAGCAGCCGCGATCGCCTTCGCGCCCGGCCGCCCGGCGAGCACCCCGTCCTCGGAGGCCCTCAGGGCCGCGTAGGCGCTGCCGGCGGCGAGACGACGCCAGGCGGTGTGCTCGGGTCCGCGCAGGTCCGCGGTGGACGATCCGGTGAGGGCGCGACGCGTGTCGACGGCGCCGGTGAACAGCCGTAGGCGGGTTCCGTCGAGGCGCCCGTGCACACGTGCGCCGGCGAGCACGGCGTCCTCCTGGGCCAGTGCCTCTCCTGCGCGGGAGAACTCGAGCAGCACGCGCGCGTCGGAGCCGAGTTCGGCGTCCTGGATGCCGGAGAGGGCGCCGCCGACCGCGAAGGCGGAGGAGATGACGCCGGTGTACCGGCTGTAGGCCGCCTCCCAGCCGGCGCTGCCGTCCAGCACCGCGGTTCGCAGCGAGGACAGCCGTTCGGCGTCGGAGACGAACGTCTCGAGACGCCGGGCCACGCCTGTGGGCAGGTCCTGGCCGTCGGCGACGGTGCTGTCGTCGCCGAGCCGCAGGCCGGACACGGCCCGGTCGGTGCGTTCGGCGAGCGTCCTCAGGCCGGCGTCCTGCCCGGGTGCGGGACGGGTCGCATACCGCACGGCAGCCGTCCGTTCGGTCTGCAGGGCGGCCACGGCGGCTGCGACCGGGGCGCGGACCTGGGAGTCGACGCGCTGCAACTGGCGCAGCCGGGAGACGTCCTGCGCGGTGCTGACCGTGGCGTAGGCCCACAGGGCGAGCAGGGACACGACCGGCACCATCAGCAGGCAGACGATCTTGGCTCGTACGGTGCGCGGACGAAGGCGCCAGCCTTCCGCGCGCAGGATCGGCGCGTCCACGGACGGGTCCGTCGACGGGTCCGTCCGTTCGTCCGGCCCTTCGTCTGCCGGGGGTCCGGCGTGGGCGCGCCGCCCGCGCGCGGGGGGCGGCGCGTCGGCGCCGGCCGTCGGGGTCCTGCGGGGTGTGCGCATGGCCTCCTCGCTCGGAAGGGGGGACTGGGGCGGGTGTGTGCCGGTCAGACGGTCCGTGCCTGTTGTCGTCCCGGAAGGCCCTGTGCGTTCTCCGCCTGCTGTGCCGAAGCGGAGGCCGCGCGCTCCCCCGTGGTGGGCGACAGCGCGACGAAGGCCGAGGTCAGGAAGAGGTAGGACCCGAGGCCGACGGCGAGGGGGAAGATGAACTGCATCGCCGTGGCCCCGGGCAGCGCCTCGCCCGAGGGAGTGACGTGCACCCGCACCGCGAACATGCCGGTGTAGTGCATGCTGCTCACCGCCAGGCCCATGACGAGAGAGGCGAGGGTGACGGCGATCGGCGACTTGATGTTGAGCGCCGCCCAGAGTGCCGCGGTCGCCGCGACGACGGCGATCAGGACGGAGAGTCCCACCCGTACCGCGTCGTAGGTGACCTCGCCGTGCAGCCGGACCGCTGCCATGCCCAGGTAGTGCATGCTCGCCACGCCCAGGCCGGTGGTGAGCCCGCCGATCAGCAACGCGCGCGTGCGGTCGGCGCCGTAGCCGACGGCGAAGACGCCGGCGCAGACCACGACCATGGCCACGAGAAGGCTGAGGACGGTCAGGGGGACGTCGTAGCGGATGTCGGTGCCGGTGACGCCGAATCCGAGCATGGCCACGAAGTGCATGGTCCAGATGCCGGTGCCGATCGCCGACGCGGCGGTGATCAGCCAGTTGCGGCGTGAGCGCCCGGAGGCGCCGAGCGCGCGCATGGTGCAGCGCAGCCCGAGGGCGGCGCCGATGCAGGCCATCGCGTACGACAGCACGGGGGTCAGCCAGCCGAAGGCGGCGTGGTCCAGGTGTCCCATGGCCAAGGGACGCTAGCCGGGGCACGGGAGCACAAGGGCGGCGCATTTCGAAAGCTGTTGGAATATGACCCAGAGATGCGCCTGAACGATCGGGTCACGCTCGAACATGTGCGCCGAGGCGTCCTCCGGACAGGTGAGGGATCATGCGGGGAATGAGCGACCATCACACACACGTTCAGGAGTTCTTCGGTGCCCGTGCCGCCGGTTGGGACGACCGGTTCCCCGACGACGGTCCCGCCTACGCGGCCGCGGTCGAAGGCCTCGGGTTGCGCGAGGGGGACCGCGTGCTGGACGCCGGCTGCGGCACCGGGCGGGCTCTGACGCCGCTGCGTGCCGCCGTGGGGCGTTCGGGAGTGGTCGTCGGGGTCGATCTGACGCCGGCCATGCTGGAGGCCGCCGTACGGGCCGGACGCGACCGCGACGGGCGGCTGGTGCTCGCGGACGTCACGGCCCTCCCACTGCGCTCCGGGGCCCTGGACGCCGTCTTCGGCGCGGGCCTCGTCGCCCATCTGCCCCGGCCGGCGGAGAACCTGCGCGAGTTGGCGCGTGTGGTGCGTCCGGGCGGCACACTGGCGCTGTTCCACCCCATCGGCCGGGCAGCGCTCGCCGCCCGCCAGGGCCGGCGGATCACTCCGGAGGATCTGCGGGCGGAACCCAGCCTCCGCCCTCTGCTGGCGGGATCGGGGTGGCGCATGACGTCCTACGTCGACGAGGACGCGCGGTTCCTGGCAGTGGCCGTACGCGGGGACTGAGGGGTCACTCGCCGCCGGTGATCGCCCGGACGAACGCGTCGGGGTTGTCGAACATGACGTTGTGGCCGGCACCCGGCACCGTGACCACGCGCACCCCCGCGGCCTCCAGCGCGTCCGCTCCGTCGAGCGGGCCGGTGAGCTCACCCTGCAGGTAGACGCGTTCCACCGAGTGGAGCCCAGTCAGGATCTCGCGCATGACCGGATCGGATCCGCGCCGCAGACCGACGGCGCTGCGGTGCAGTGCGCGCGGGTCGGCGAGCCGCATCGTCGCGGCCCACAGGGGTCCGACCTCGTCCAGCACGCGCGCGTACCCGCCGGCGACGAACTCGTCCTCCGGGTACGCGGCGATGCCGCTGCTGCCTGCGGCGGGCGGCGGGGAGGCGTCGAGGTTGGCCTCGGTCAGCACCAGCCGGGCGACCAGGTCGGGCCGGCGGTGGGCCAGGACGACGGCCACGGAGCCGCCCATGCTGTGGGCGACCAGTTCGGCGCCGCTCACTTCCGCCGCGTCCAGTGCGGCCGCCAGGGCGTCGGCGTGTTCCTCGAGCGTGTAGCCGAAGTCCGCGGGGCGGTCGCTGATGCCGTGACCCGGCAGGTCGACGAACATGCTCCGACGGCCGGCCAGCTCCGGCCGCGCCGCCACGTGTGCGTGATACACGGTCGAGGCCGCGCCCAGTCCGTGCACGTACACCCGCGCCGGCCCGCCGCCCCCGGCCTCCGTCCAGCGCACTCGGCTGCCCCGGTCGTCGAACTCGGTCTGCTGCATCGCTCCCCCTCGGGTCCTCGTCGTCGTCCGTCCGTCCGGATCGATCACCATGAGGATCGCGACGACAATACATCGGCTACGATGTATTGCGTCAACAGGGTATTAATAACTCGGGGTACCCAGTCGGCGAGGTACACCTGGCCTGCGGCAGAATGCGGGCATGCTGGAGCTCGCCGTCCTCGGCTTCCTGTTCGACGCCCCGTTGCACGGCTACGAGCTGCGCAAGCGCATCACCGCGCTCACCGGCCACGTACGCCCCGTGGCGGAGAGCACCCTGTACCCGGCGATCAAGCGCCTGGAGAAGGCGGGCCTCCTGGTGCGCGCCACGGAGCCCGGCGCGGTAGCCGCTCCACGGCACGTCCTGCGCCTCTCCGCCGACGGCCGGGGCGAGCTGCGCAGGCGGCTCGCCGAACCCGACCCGCGCGACATCACCGACGAGAACCGATGGTTCACGGTGCTGGCCTTCCTGCGGCACCTGGACGACTCCGCCGCCCAGGCCGCGGTGCTGCGCCGCCGGCTGGCCTTCCTCGAGGAACCTGCGAGCTTCTTCTACGACGGCGACCGGCCGGTGCGGGCCGAGGAGCTGACGGACCCGTTCCGGCGCGGCATCCTGACCATCGCCCGGGCCACCTCACAGGCCGAGCTCACCTGGCTGCGCGACACGCTCGACGCGCTCGACGCGCTCGACGCCTGAACCGTGACCGCAACTCCGTTCCCTTCGGCCGCCGGACGGGCAACTCCAGGGTGAGCAGCGGGAGATAAACGGCCCGTCGACGCATTGAGGCACTGGGAAGGCGGTCGGCATGTTCGGTGCGATACGCAAGGCCTACGGAGGATTCCTCGGCGCGAGGCGCGCGCGGTCCGGTCCGGGTGACGCGGGAGGTCCGGGCGGGACGGCGCGCACGGGCGGAAAGCGCACGCACAATCTGTTCGAGGCAGCCGCCGTGTACGTCTCGGCCTGCGCGGAGGACGATCAGGACAGAATCGACGAGGCGGCGGACTGGGTGTCGCCGGAGGCGCTGTCCTTCGGGGTCAACGAACTGGCCTGTCGCGCCGTGATCGCCCTGGCGCGGGAACGCGACGAATCGCCGCAGACCGTGGCACGCGAACTCCTCGGACTGCCGGCAGCGTGACGCATCCGACGGTCGCCCGTGGTCGATTCGCCCCGTCCGGTCGGAAACCTGCAGCTCCGGGTATGTCGGCCGGTCGTGACAAGCGCCTTCTCGCCGCACTAGGGTGCGCGCGGTTGGACGAACCGATGGGGAGGCTGGGATGGCCGGGACGGACGAGGACACCGTCGCCGCCGCGGACGACGCGCTCTATGTGCTCACGGCGGTGCTGTTGACGCCGGCGAAGTTCCCGAGCGCGCTGGGCGACGACTATCCGGAGGCCTGCGCGGCGCTCGGCATGCCGCCGCTCGCCGACGGGTACGGCCTGGTGCTGGGCCAGGACGGCGGAGGGGCACGGTGGACCGTCGTCATCGACGACGTGTCCTTGGTGGCCGTCGCCATCGCCTCGTGGGACTGCGGCATGGAGTACGACCTGTCGCCCGACGAGCGGACGGTCGTCGCCGCGCTGCCCGGCTGGCCGCTGGCGGTCGCCGTCGCGGCTCCGGGCGTGCCCGCGCCGCACGACCCCGCCCCGGACATCGCGGACGGTCCCGCACTGACGCCTCCGGACACCAGCACCTGGGGTCCGGCGCAGCGCCGGCTGGGCGCAGACGAGATCGCGCTCCAGTGGGCCCTGTGGCGGGAGCAGATCGACGACGCGGAGTTCGCGCCGTCACGGGAGCGCGCGGAGGCAGCCGCAGGGGCCGCGGGCGAGGCCGGCCGCGACGGTGAGGCCGACCTGGCCGGGACCGACTGGTCCAACCGGTCCGACCGGTCCGACGCCGAGGCCGGGCGGTCCGGACGGCTGACGGCGGAGACGGACCGGGCCGCGGAGGCCGCAGGGGCCGACGCGGCCGGCAAGGCCTCGCCGGGTGGCGGGCACAGCGGGATCCGGCGGGTCCTGGCCGAGGTGCGCGCCTACGTGGACAGCCCGCCTCCGCTCGGGCGGGTGCGGTCCTCGTTCGCTCCCGGTGACGCGCGGACACTGCGCGCCGACGGCCCCGGCTGGTCGCTCGTCGCCAGGACCGACGACATCGCGTTCGTGCTGCTCGACGATGAGCCCGGCGAGGTGCTGCCGGTCGGGCGCGGCCCCGAACTGCCCGGACTGCTGGAGGCGCTCGACAAGATGGCCGTACGACCTCTGTGAGGGCGGTCGAGCCTTCCCGACCGGACGACGGGGACCGCCGCGCGGTCCCCGTCGCTCAGCGGCCGAGCTCCTTGCGCGTGACACGGCGTAGTCTGCGCCGTTGCGACGGATCCAGCGTGAGGTAGGCCGCCGCGGGAACCCCCACCACGATCAGCAGGGCGGCCCACCAGGGCAGCCAGATCAGCAGGAGGAGCCCTACCGCCACACCCCCTGCGGCGATCTTCGCGTTCTTCGACATGTATGCGTCGCCTCCTTGCGCGGCCGTTGCCGCTCTCTGCCATGAAAACGGCTCCGCGCCGCCCGCGGTTCCGGAAGGGACCCTGAGACGTCCCTGAACTGCGCCCCCGAGACGCCCCCGAGGCGCCTGAGAGTCCCTCGACTCCGGACGTGCCGCGGGGGCCCCGGCCGGCCCGCCGGAATACCGTGCGCGCTCCCCTCCCGAGTGCTGTACCCTCGACGACTCCGCCCCGGTAGTCAAACTTGAGGAGCAGGCTCATCACCGTGCAGAGGGTTCCCACGGAAGTATCACCTCGGACCTCCGAACTGGTCCGCTGCTGCGCCCTGTTCGTGCCCTGCGCCCAGGGCCGGCCCGGCAGCGTCGCGTTCTGGCGATCCGACGGCGAGACCCCTCCCGTTCCAGGGTCGCGGGGGGCGCAGGATCCGTCCGCGAGCCTGGCCGTCGTCCGCCCGACCGACTCCGGCGTGGCGGTCACCCGCGTACCCGTCCTGCTGCTGCCGGTGCCGGACGCCCTTCCCGTCCTCGTCCACGCGCGTGCCGCCCCGGACGCCCACCGCTCCACCGCGTTCTGGGGTGCGGCCGCCCTGCTGTCCCTGGCTCTCACGGCACGCGGTCTGTTGCTGCCCGGCCTGTCCGCGCAGGATCACGACGCCTGGCGGGCCGGTCCCCTGGGCCCGGACGACGTCGAGCAGGTACGCCGACTGGCCGCCTCCATGCCGCCCGAGGCGCACGCCGTACCGGTCGACGACGCCCTGCCGCCGCGGCTCCCCGGCCCCGAGCGGCTGCTGCGCGCCTTTCTGGACGCCGTCGCGGACGCGCTGCCCCGTACGCCCGCCGCGGAGTTCGTGACCGGCGGACCCGCGTATGCGGCGCGGGAGCCGCGGGCCGTGCCGGAGCTGCGCGGCTGGGCGGCCGACGTCGCCGCGGGCCACGACGCCGGCGTACGGGTCTCGCTGCGGATCGAGGTGTCGGGCATCGGGGCGTCGGGGGTCACCGGACACGAACCGCCGGTCGGCGAACCGGCCGTCGGCGAAAGCGGCGCGGCCGAGTCCGGAACCGGCGTCCGCGGAACCGGTGCGCCGACATCCGCCACCGCCGACCTCGGCCCCGGCCTCGACCTCGACCTCGGGGGAGCAGCGCCCGGCTTCCGGGCTGTGCCGCAGGTGCACAGCGTCGGCGATCCCGCGCTCGTCGCCGACGCCGCCGCGCTCTGGGGCGGCCCCGAGGTGACGCGCGAGGCGTTCGGACCCCGCGCGCGGACGGACGCCCTGCTCGCCCTGCGCCGTGCCGCGCGGGCCTGGCCCGCGCTCACCCCACTGCTGTCGACCACGGTCCCCGAGGCCGTCGATCTCGTCGACGAGGAGATGATCGATCTCCTGGGAGACGGTTCTCGCGCGCTGGCGAAGGCAGGGGTCGACGTGCACTGGCCCCGGGAACTGGTCCGCACGCTGACCACCCGTGCGGTCGTGGGCCCCCCGGAGGAGGGCCCGGCGTCGCCACGCACGGGGTCGGACACGCCGTCGTTCCTGTCCGCGGACGCACTCCTGACGTTCACCTGGCGGTTCGGGCTCGGCGGACAGCAGCTCACGCGTGAGGAGCTGGACCGCCTGGCCGAGGCGAAGCGGCCCCTGGTGCGGCTGCATGACCGGTGGGTTCTGATCGACCCCGGGGAGCTGCGTCGGGCCGGCGCCCGGCAGGACCGCGAGTTGACGCCCGTGGACGCCCTGAGCGCGGCTCTCACGGGCTCCGCGGAGGTGGACGGCAGTCGGGTCGACGTGGAGCCCGCCGGGTGGCTGGCGGCCCTGCGGGAGCGGCTGACGCGGCCCGAGGGGCACCAGCCGGTGGCGCAGCCCGCCGCCCTCGACGCCACCCTGCGCGACTACCAGCGGCGCGGGCTGGACTGGCTGGCCCGGAACACGGCCCTCGGCCTGGGCTGCTGCCTGGCGGACGACATGGGGCTGGGCAAGACCGTCACGCTGATCGCCCTGCACCTGCACCGCCAGACGGACGCCGCGGCCGCGGGCCCCACCCTCGTGGTCTGTCCGACGTCCCTGATGGGCAATTGGCAGCGGGAGATCGAGAGGTTCGCCCCGGGCACACCGGTGCGCCGCTTCCACGGCCCCCGTCGTGACCTCGCGGAGCCGGCCGACGGGGAGTTCGTGCTCACGACCTACGGCACGCTGAGGATGGACGCGAAACGGCTCGGCGCGGTCCCCTGGGGCCTGGTCGTGGCGGACGAGGCCCAGCACGTGAAGAACCCGTACTCGGCGACCGCGCGGGCGCTGCGCACCATCGGCACACGCGCGCGGGTGGCCCTCACGGGCACCCCGGTGGAGAACAATCTGTCGGAGCTGTGGGCGATCCTGGACTGGACGACACCGGGCCTTCTGGGCCGGCTCGGCCCCTTCCGCGCGCGCTATGCGCGAGCCGTCGAGGGCGGCGGGGATCCGGCGGCGGCGGAGCGGCTCGCCCGGCTGGTCGGACCGTTCCTGCTCCGCCGACGTAAGTCGGACCCGGGTATCGCGCCGGAGCTGCCGCCGAAGACCGAGACCGACCGGCCCGTCTCCCTCACCGACGAGCAGGCGGGCCTGTACGAGGCCGTGGTACGCGAGACCCTGGCGGCGATCGCCGAAGCCGACGCCATGGCGCGGCGCGGCCTGATCGTGAAACTGCTGACCGGTCTCAAGCAGATCTGCAACCATCCCGGGCAGTACCTCAAGGAGGACCGGCCGAGGACCGCCGGACGCTCCGGGAAGCTGGAGCTCCTCGACGAACTGCTCGACGTTCTCCTCGCCGAGGGGGCGAGCGTGCTGGTCTTCACGCAGTACGTGCGCCTGGCGCGGCTGCTGGAACACCACCTTGCCGCGCGGGGCGTGCCCACCCTGTTCCTGCACGGCGGCACACCGGTCGCCGAGCGCGAGGCCATGGTCCGGCGCTTCCAGGACGGCGAGGTCCCCGTGTTCCTGCTGTCCCTGCGGGCTGCGGGCACCGGGCTCAACCTCACGCGCGCGGAGCACGTCGTGCACTACGACCGCTGGTGGAATCCGGCCGTCGAGGCACAGGCCACCGACCGCGCGTACCGCATCGGCCAGACCCGGCCCGTTCAGGTGCACCGGCTGATCGCCGAGGGGACGATCGAGGACCGCATCGCCGACATGCTGCGACGCAAGCAGGCTGTCGCGGACGCCGTCCTCAAGGCCGGCGAGGCGGCATTCACGGAGCTGACGGACGCCGAACTGGCCGACCTGGTGGAGCTGCGAGGGAGCACGCGATGAACCGGCACGACAGCGCCGGGCGGCGCGACGAGGGACACATCGAGGGAATCAAGGGAATCGAGGAGCGCACGTTCGCGGCCCTGCCTCCCGCGCACGGGACGGGGTTCGCGCAGACCTGGTGGGGCAGGGCGTGGCTCACGGCCCTCGAGGACGGGGCCATGGACGGGGAGCAGGTGAGGGCGGGCCGGCGACTCGCGCGCGCGGGCTCCGTGGGCGCGGTGACCGTGCGGCCGGGCCGCATCACGGCCGTCGTCCGCAGCCGTGACCGCACGCCGCACCGGGCGGACGTGCTGCTCGACACCCTTTCGGACGCGCAGTGGGACCGCTTCCTGGATCTGACGGCCGAACGGGCCGGCCACACGGCTGCGCTGCTCGACCGCGAGATGCCGCCCGATCTCGTCGAGGACGCCGGCGCCGCGGGTGTCCACCTGCTGCCGGGGCTCGGCGACCTGGAGGCGGAGTGCGACTGCGGCGCCTGGGACCACTGCGATCACACGGCGGCCGTCTGCTACCAGGTGGCAAGGCTGCTCGACCAGGATCCGTTCGTCCTGCTGCTGCTTCGGGGCCGGGCCGAACGGGTCCTCCTGGACGGCCTCCAGGACCGCGGCGCCGGCACTCCGGCGGCATCGGCGTCGGCGGAACCCCGAGCCGAAGGAGTGGACGCGGCGGAGGCGTACGCGGCCGGGGACATCCTGCCCGCGTTGCCCGCCGCGCCCGCACTCCCGCCGGAGCCGGGCGTTCCGCCCGCCTTGGACACGGACACGCCGCCCCCGCCCGGGGTGGAGCCCGCCGCTCTGGAGCACCTGGCCGCCAGGACCGCCGCCGCGGCACACCTGTTGCTCGCGCAGGCGCTGCACGAACCTCCGGGGCCGTGTGCGGACGCGGGACGGTTGTCGGCCGGGCAGGACGCCGTACGTCTGGCGACCGGTGCCGTCGGCGGCCGTCCGGACGCGCATCGGCTCGCTGCCGTGGTCGGACGGCTCGCCGCCGGGTCGGGGCGCAGCCGTGAACAACTGGCCTCGGCCGTACGGGCCTGGCAGCACGGCGGGGCGGCGGCTCTGTCGGTGTGGGAGGAGGAGTGGGCCGTCGAAGGCGACGCGCTCGCCCGCGCGCGGGCCGCACTGGAAACCGCCTGGGAGGACGACGAGCGGCCGGCGCTGCGGGCGCGAGCCAACCGCTGGACGGTCGTCGGTGAGGCCTGCCAACTGCGGTGGGGACGGGACGGTCGCTGGTGGCCGTACCGCAAGGAGGGCGGTCGCTGGACACCGGCCGGGGACGCCGCCGACGACCCGGCGACGGCCCTGGCCGCAGCTCGCTCCGACGGCGAGGAAGCGCCTTCGCCGACGAAGACGCCTTCCCTCCTGGCAGGGTCTTCACCGGCGGAGGCGTCCTCCCCGGCGGAGGTGCCTCCCGCGGTCACACCGTAGGCGCGCGGGCGTCGTGCCTCACGCGCGTCGGCCGCAGGGCGGGTGACGCCGACGGCTACGGCTACGGCTACGGCTACGGCTACGGCTACGGCTACGGCTACGGCACAAGATCCCCCAGCGAGGGCAGCAGCGACTCCAGCTCGCTGGGCAGCTCGGTCGGCAGCGTGCTCGGCAGCGCGCTGGGGAGGTTGCTGGGGAAGTCGCTGGGCAGGCCCGACGGAAGGTCGGCGGACGGCTCGGGAGAGCTCGTGGCGCTGCCCCCCGTCGTCGGTTGGTCGTCCGGCGAGTCGCCGCCGCCCGAGGCCATCAGCACGACGGCGACGACGGCCGCGGCGAGGACCAGCAGGGCGAACACCACGAAGAGCGGGCTCCTGCGGCGCCGGCCGGGGCCACCGGGATCACCGGCCGCACCGGTTCCGTAGGGGGCGGTGGGCGGTCCGAAGCCGCCGGGAGGCGGCATGTCACCCGGCGGTCCGGGCGGCTGAGGCGGTACGGGCGGCATGGCCATACCGCCCAGCGTGGCCGTGAACCCGCTCGGAGGGCGACCCCCGCACGCGACTTGATACCGGTTCATGGCATGGAGGGCATGATTCCGGCGTATTGCGTACGGAGGCCGACCGGACGGGGAACACCGGGCGGAACGCGTGCGTGTGACCGCTCGGCGTTCGCACACGCGCGTGTGTGGCCCCGAGTTGCGCCGCACAGCCACACACACGCGCGTGCGGTTCAGCTCCGGGCGCCCAGCAGGTGGTCCATCGCGAGCTGGTCGAGCTGCTCGAAGGCCATGCCGCGGGCGGCGGCCGCCTCGGGGGCGAAGTCCTCGAAGGCGCTGCGGTCGGCGAGCAGGCTCTCCAGGCCGTCGGCGGCGGTGGCCTGGGCCAGCTCGTCGAGGCGGGAGGCGCGCAGGGCCTCCTGGACCTCCGGGTCACCGCGGAAGGCGGCCGCGCGCTCCTTGAGGATCAGGTAGTTGCGCATGCAGCCCGCCGCCGACGCCCACACGCCGTCGAGGTCCTCGGTGCGCGGCGGCTTGAAGTCGAAGTGCTTCGGACCCGCGTAACCGGCGCTCTCCAGCAGGTCGACCAGCCAGAACGCGGAACGCAGGTCTCCGGCGCCGAATCGCAGGTCCTGGTCGTACTTGATGCCGGACTGGCCGTTGAGGTCGATGTGGAAGAGCTTGCCCGCCCACAGGGCCTGCGCGATGCCGTGCGGGAAGTTCAGGCCGGCCATCTGCTCGTGGCCGACCTCCGGGTTGACGCCGTACAGCTCCGGACGCTCCAGGCGCTCGATGAAGGCCAGGGCGTGGCCGACGGTGGGCAGCAGGATGTCGCCGCGCGGCTCGTTCGGCTTGGGCTCGATGGCGAACTTCAGGTCGTAACCCTGCGAGGTCACGTACTCGCCGAGGAGGTCGAAGGCCTCCTTCATGCGGTCGAGCGCCACGCGGACGTCCTTGGCGGCACCGGACTCCGCGCCCTCACGGCCGCCCCAGGCGACGTAGATCTTCGCGCCGAGCTCGGCGGCCAGGTCGATGTTGCGGATCGTCTTGCGCAGGGCGTACCGGCGCACGTCGCGGTCGTTCGCGGTGAACGCGCCGTCCTTGAAGACGGGGTGCGTGAAGAGGTTGGTGGTCGCCATCGGCACGGTCATGCCGGTGGTGTCCAGGGCCTGCCGGAAGCGCTTGATGTGCTCCTCGCGCTCGCTGTCGGAGGATCCGAACGGGATGAGGTCGTCGTCGTGGAAGGTCACGCCGTAGGCGCCCAGCTCGGCCAGGCGCGTCACCGTCTCGACCGGGTCGAGGGCGCGCCGCGTGGCGTCCCCGAACGGGTCCCTTCCCTGCCAGCCGACGGTCCACAGGCCGAAGGTGAACCTGTCGTCGGGGGTGGGCTGGTAGCTCATGCCGGGCTCCTTGCTCGAAGTCTGTCGTGCGGGGCGGTGGCGAACTATTTCGTCATGGCCGTTTACAAATTAGTATGCGGACGCATCTCTGGGAAGACAGATCCCGCAGAGCCGCGGAAAAAGTTGAGGGAGAACCCGATGTCAGCAGCCGAGGGTCCGCTCGTCGTCGGCGTGGACACGTCCACCCAGTCCACGAAGGTCCTGGTCGTGGACGCCGCCACCGGGGCCGTTGTGGCGAGCGGTCAGGCACCGCACACCGTGTCCTCGGGGGCCGGCCGCGAGAGCGACCCGCGCCAGTGGTGGGACGCCCTGCGCGAGGCGCTGCACCAGTGCGGCGACGCCGCGCGCGAAGCGGCGGCCGTGTCGATCGGCGGCCAGCAGCACGGACTCGTCTCGCTGGACGAGCGGGGCGAGCCGGTGCGCCCGGCGCTGCTGTGGAACGACGTCCGTTCGGCTCCGCAGGCGCATCGGCTGACCGAGGAGCTGGGCGGGGCGAAGTTCTGGGCGGAGCGCACCGGATCCGTGCCGGCTGCCTCCTTCACGGTGACGAAGTGGGCGTGGCTGGCGGAGAACGAGCCGGAGGCTCTGCGCGCGACCAAGGCCGTACGCCTCCCCCACGACTATCTCACCGAGCGCCTGACGGGCGAGGGGACCACCGATCGCGGCGACGCGTCGGGCACCGGCTGGTGGGCTTCGGGGACCGAGGCGTACGACGAGGAGATCCTCGCCCATGTGGGGCTCGACCCGGCCCTGCTGCCCCGCGTGGTGCGGCCCGGGGAGGTGGCGGGCACCGTGCGCGACAGCCACGACCTGCCGTTCGCCAAGGGAACGCTGGTCGCTCCGGGCACCGGGGACAACGCGGCGGCGGCGCTCGGCCTCGGGCTGCGTCCCGGCACGCCTGTGCTGAGCCTCGGCACCTCGGGCACGGTGTACGCGGTGGCCAAGCGCCGCCCCACCGACCCCACCGGCACCGTGGCCGGCTTCGCCGACGCCCACGGCGACTGGCTGCCGCTGGCCTGCACCCTGAACTGCACGCTCGCCGTCGACCGCGTCGCCGCTCTGCTGGGTCTGGGCCGCGAGGCCGTCGAGCCCGCCGCACACCTCACGCTCCTGCCCTATCTGGACGGGGAGCGCACCCCGAACCTGCCGAACGCGTCGGGCGTGCTGCACGGTCTGCGTCACGACACCACCGCCGGCCAACTGCTTCAGGCCGCCTACGACGGGGCCGTGCACTCCCTGCTCGGTGCGCTCGACCTCGTCCTCGACGAGGACGCGGACCGCTCGGCACCCCTGCTGCTGATCGGCGGCGGCGCCCGGGGAACGGCCTGGCAGCAGACCGTACGCCGGCTGTCGGGGCGTCCGGTGCAGGTTCCGGAGGCGAAGGAACTCGTCGCGCTGGGGGCCGCCGCGCAGGCGGCGGGGCTGCTGACCGGCGAGGACCCGGCCGCCGTCGCCCGTCGCTGGAACACCGCCCGGGGCCCGGTCCTCGATGCCGTCGAGCGGGACGAGGCGACGCTGACGAGAATCGCCGGGGTACTCTCCGACGCGTCCCCGCTGCTGGAGCGGAGCACGAACGCCCACTGACCACCGAGGAAACCGACCCGCTCGACAATCCGACCCGTTCGACAGACCGGCATCGACGAATCGACGAATCGACGGAGGCATGACCGCACCGCTGCACGAGGCCCGGCCGGCCGGCCGGGGGCGCGCGACTCCCGACACCCAGCAGGGCATGCGCCGCCGCAACCTGGCCCGGGTGATGCACGCCGTCCGTGCCGAGGGCTCGCTCTCGCGGGCCGCGGTCGCCTCACGGATCGGTCTGACCCGGGCAGCGGTGTCGACCCTCGTCGACGAACTCATACGCACCGGCCTGCTCGAGGAACTCGGCCCGGAACGCCCCGGCCGGGTGGGCCGGCCCGGTTCGGCGCTCGCGGTCAGCGGGCACGGTCCGGCGGGCATAGGCGCCGAGATCGGAGTCGACCACCTCGCGGTCTGTGCCGTCGACCTGCGCGGCGAGGTGCGGGCGCGGGCCGTGCGACACGGCACGAACCGCGGCCGCTCCCCCGAGCCGGTCGTCGGGGAGCTGACTGAACTCCTGCACCAGGTCGTCGGGGCCGCGGAACGCGCGGGGCTGTGGCCTGCCGGGCTGTCCGTCGCCGTTCCGGGCCTCGTGGCCCGGGACGCCCGTACGGTCGTGCGCGCGCCGAACCTCGACTGGCAGGACGTCGATCTCGGCGCGCTGCTGCCCGGGGAGTACCCCTTGACCGTGGACAACGAGGCCAATTTCGGCGGCCTGGCCGAACTCTGGCTCGGCACGGACACGCCGAGGGACTTCCTGCACGTGTCGGCCGAGATCGGCATCGGTGCCGCGCTCGTCGTGGACGGCGCCCTGCTGCGCGGCACCCGCGGTTTCGCGGGCGAGCTCGGCCATGTACCGGTGCACCCCGACGGCCCGGCGTGCGTGTGCGGCGGGCGCGGGTGTCTGGAACAGTACGCCGGCGAGGAGGCGGTGCTGCGCGCAGCCGGGCTGGAACCGGGCGAGGACCGCGTCGGTCTCCTCGCCGGACGGGCCGCGGAAGGCGATCCGGACGTACGGCGTGCCCTGCGGGAGGCCGGAACATCGCTCGGCATCGCCCTGACCGGAGCGCTCAACCTGCTGGACCCGGAGGGAGTCGTGCTGGGCGGCGCCCTGGCCGGCCTCGCGCCCTGGCTCCTCCCGTCGCTCGAGACCGAGCTCTCCCGGCGCACCGCGGGGCCCGCTCGTCCTGTCTCCGTCTCGCGTCTGGGTCCCGAAGGACCGCTGCTCGGCGCCGCGCACTCGGTGGTGCGGGCCGTGCTGGACGACCCGGCGGCGGTCGCGGAGCGGGTCCGAGCGGACTGAGGGCCGAACGGGCCGGCCGCCGATCGGGGCTGAGCGGCTCGGACCGCGGCCGTTGCGTGCGCGGTGTTCGTTCCCGCGAACCGATCGACCCGCCCTGCCGAACACACCGTGTCTGCTGGGCGTGCCGGGCGGCGCGCCGAGGAGGCCCTGTCTGCCGGCGTGCCGAGGACGCCCTCGCCACCGCACCGGACCGGTGAACCTGACGGAACCGGTGGACGCGCCGGACAGCGGAACTCCCCGTTCGCGTGAGGAGGTTGTCCACAAACGCGGGGCCGTCCACGGATTCCGGACGCAGGGCACACGGCCGCGGGTGATGGGACACCATGAGGTGTCGGACGCCGATCGCCCCGATCCCGGTCCGGACCGACACCGGAGCATTCCGGGCGGCTCCTCGGCCGCGCCAGCCCGGGCGACCCGGAACGCACGGGACCGGGACGGACGGGACCGGAGGAACTGGTTTCGGTGAGGGCCGTCCGGACGGTTGTCGGCCCGCGTACCCGGCGTGACGATGTCTCCAGCCGTATCGCCTTCCAGGAGGACGAGTTGACCGATCCCTGGGTGGCCCTCGAACCGGGGGCCGACCCCGCCGAGCGGGTGCGGATTCTGCGCCGGGCCCATGAGACGTTCACGGAGGCCGGCACCGTGCCGCGTCCGGTGCGTGCCGTCGTGGCCGACTCGTGGCGGCGTTCGGCGCGGGCCGGCGTCGGCCCCGACGGCACCGCCGACGTGGAGCTGACCGACGGCGACCTCGGAACCTACCGGTCGGAGCATCCGCTGGCGCGGGTGATGCCGCTGTTCCGCGAGCTGATGGGCACGTTCGCCGCGGACGGCGAGCATCTTCTGGCGGTGTGTGACGCGCACGGACGGCTGTTGTGGGTGGAGGGCCACGCGGAGACCCGGCGGAACGCGGGGCGGATGAACTTCGTGCCCGGGGCTCGGTGGTCGGAGAACGCGGTCGGGACCAACGCCCCGGGCACGGCTGTCGCCCTGGACCGGCCGGTGCAGGTGTTCGCGGCCGAGCACTTCATACGACGGGTGCAACCGTGGACGTGCGCGGCCGCGCCGGTGCACGACCCCCGCACCGGTCGGGTGCTGGGAGCCGTGGACATCACGGGCGGCAACGGGCTGGCGCATCCGCACAGCCTGGGTTTCGTCCAGGCCGTCGCCCGGGCCGCCGAGGCCCATCTGGCCCTGCTCGCCCCGGCGCGGCCCGGTGCCGACACTCCGCGGCTGAGCGTGCTGGGCCGGGACGAGGCGCGACTGGTCACCGGCGACCGGGAGTTGCGGCTGAGTCGTCGGCACAGCGAGATCCTGCTGCTCCTGGCCCGGCACCCCGAAGGACTGACCGGCGACGAGCTGCTGTGCGCGCTGTACGAGGACGAGTCGGTGACGCCGGTGACCCTGCGGGCCGAACTCGCCCGGCTGCGCGGAATCCTCGGCCCCGGTCTGCTCGCGTCGCGCCCCTACCGCCTCACGGTCGCCTGCGAGTCGGACCTGGCCGTCGTCGAGAGACGGCTCGCGACCGGCGCCGTGACGGCGGCGGCGACGGCGTATGCCGGACCACCGCTGCCGGGGTCGCAGGCGCCGGCGGTGGTCCGGCTCAGACGTCGGCTCACCGAGGGGCTGCGCGCCGCACTGATCGCCTGCGGCGACCCCGACCTGCTGGCGGACTGGGCGCACGCGCCGTGGGGCGAGGACGACATCGACGTGTGGCGGGCACTCGCCAAGGCCCGTCCGACGGCGGCGACACGGACGCGCCTCGCCTCACTCGAGGCGGAGCTGACGACCCCACCGGGGTGGGCGCGCCCCTAGGGACCACGGCCCATCGCACCATGCCGTCGACGCTCGGTACCGGGCGCTTTGCCCTGCCTGCCAGGTGCCTGCCTGCCACGTGCCTGCGTGCCCTGCTCGCGCGCAACGTGGTTGCAACGTCCGCTTCCCTAGCCTCGCGCGAAGAGCTGTCCAACGGCGGGCAGCGCTGCTGAAGGAGGCAGAACAGGATGACCCGTTACGCGGCGCCCGGCACCGAAGGCGCGATCGTCTCCTACCAGACGCGTTACGACCACTTCATCGGCGGCGAGTACGTCCCCCCGGCTCTCGGGCGGTACTTCGAGAACCCGTCGCCGGTGAACGGGGAGACCTTCACGGAGGTGGCACGCGGTACCGCGGAGGACGTGGAGCGGGCGCTGGACGCGGCGCACGCCGCCGCGCCGGGCTGGGGGCGCACTTCGGCGACGGAGCGTTCCGACATCCTGCTGAAGATCGCCGACCGGATGGAGGCCTACCTGGAGCCCCTCGCCGTCGCGGAGAGCTGGGAGAACGGCAAGCCGGTCCGGGAGACGCTGGCGGCGGACATCCCCCTGGCCATCGACCACTTCCGGTACTTCGCCGGCGCCATCCGCGCCCAGGAGGGCTCGCTCAGCCAGGTCGACGACGACACCGTGGCGTACCACTTCCACGAGCCGCTCGGCGTCGTCGCGCAGATCATCCCGTGGAACTTTCCCATTCTGATGGCCACATGGAAGCTCGCGCCCGCCCTCGCCGCGGGCAACGCGGTGGTCATCAAGCCCGCCGAGCAGACCCCGGTGTCGCTGCACTACTGGATGAGCCTGGTCGCCGACCTGCTGCCACCGGGCGTGGTCAACATCGTCAACGGGTTCGGACCGGAGGCGGGCAAACCGCTGGCGTCCAGCCCGCGGGTGGCGAAGGTCGCCTTCACCGGCGAGACGTCCACGGGCCGACTGATCATGCAGTACGCGGCGGAGCACCTCAAGCCGGTCACCCTGGAACTCGGCGGCAAGTCACCGAACATCTTCTTCGACGACGTCTGGGAGAAGGACGACGACCTCCGGGACAAGGCCCTCGAGGGGTTCACCATGTTCGCGCTCAACCAGGGCGAGGTCTGCACCTGCCCCTCGCGCGGCCTCATACAGCGCGGCAACTACGGCGACTTCCTCCGGGCGGCCGTCGCGCGCACCGAACTCATCACGCCCGGCCACCCCCTCGACACGGACACGATGATCGGCGCGCAGGCCTCCGGCGACCAGCTGGCGAAGATCCTCTCCTACATCGACATCGGCCGGAACGAGGGTGCCAGGATTCTCACCGGCGGCGAACGCATACAGCACGAGGGGGAGTTGAAGGGCGGATACTACGTCCAGCCGACGATCTTCGAGGGCGACAACCGCATGCGGGTCTTCCAGGAGGAGATCTTCGGCCCGGTCGTCTCGGTGGCCTCGTTCGACGACTTCGACGACGCCATCAAGATCGCCAACGACACGTCGTACGGCCTCGGCGCCGGGGTGTGGACACGGGACATCAACACGGCGTATCGCGCCGGCCGGGCGATCCAGGCCGGGCGCGTGTGGACCAACTGCTACCACGCCTACCCGGCGCACGCCGCCTTCGGCGGCTACAAGCAGTCCGGGATCGGACGCGAGACGCACAAGATGATGCTGGAGCACTACCAGCAGACGAAGAACCTTCTCTGTTCTTACAGCCCGCAGAAACTCGGCTTCTTCTAGCCCTCGGACGCGGGACGGACATCGACGGAGTGGAGCCAGGGTGATCCCGGCCCCACTCCATGGTGCGGGCGTGTCACTGGAACTGTGTGAAGAACCTCCAGATCTCTGCCTTGGTCCAGGTGGTGACGCCGCTTTCGCCGGAGGAGCCGTCGACCGGGCCGGGCAGGTGGCCGCCGTCGAAGGCGGCCCACTGGACCGGGTAGCCGGCGCGGCAGCCCGAGTAGGCGGTGGTGATGTGCGTGCGGCTGCCCGGCGCGGGCTCGCGCGGGCTCTGTGCGGTGCAGCCGTTGTTGCGGACGAACCTGTCCCGCAGGGACCGTCCCTGCGCGATGTTGAGGACGGAGTCGCTGACGCCGTGGATCCCGAAGTACGCGATGGGCTGGGTACCGCCGCCGCACCCGCTGATCTCAGCGCCGGAGAAGACCGCTACGGCCCTGAAGACGTTCGCCCGGCTGCACGCGAGTGAGTAGCTCATGCCGCCGCCCCAGCTGAATCCCGTGGCGAAACGCTGTGCCGGGTTGACACAGAGACCGCCCTCGATACGCCGGATCATGTCGTCGACGAAGGTGACGTCCTCATTGCCGTTGTTGGCCCAGCCGTTGCCGAGGCCCTGGGGGGCGACGAGGATCGCGGAGTTGTTCGACTGTTCCTGCTGGCCGTAGTAGGACCAGGCGGCCCCGCTCGTGCCGCCGGAGGCGACGTCGCCGGCGGTTCCGCCCCGCCAGTGGAACGCGAAGATCAGCCGGTAGCGGTGGCTGTTGTCGTAGTTGGCGGGGACCCTGAGGATGAAGCTGCGGTTCTTGCCGCCGCTCTGGATCGTGTACGTACCGCTCGCCAGGGTCGGGGCGCTGCCGCATGCGCCGCTACCGCCACCGCCGCCGCCACCGGACGACAGTTTGATCATCTGCCACTGCTGATTGGCGCCGCCCCAGTCGGTGTACTGGACGACGCTGCCGCCGTCGGCCGTGGAGGCGCCCTGGACCTCCGCCGCCTTGCTGCTGGCGCGGTTGATCAGCCGTACGTATCCCGCGTCGGAGTCGGCCAGCCGGAACTGCTGGTTGGTCCCGTTGTGGTCGGTCCACTGCTGGATCGCGGTGCCGTCGGCACTCGAGGCGCCCGCCACGTCGAGGACCTTGCCCGAATGCCGGGCCTTGAGCCGGTAGAAGCCGCCGCCGGAGTCCACGAACTGCCACTGCTGGTCGGCCGCGTCGTTGCGCGTCCACTGGCTGACCCGCGCACCGTCGGCGGTGGGCGCGCCGTTGACGTCCAGCGCCTTGCCGCTGTTGCGGTTGACCAGGACGTACCAGGCGTTGGTGTCCACCGTCGCCGCCGCGGCGGGCGCCGGGTTGACCGCGGCGAGCATGCCGATCGCGAGGGCCGCCGCCACCACCCCGGCGACCCGGGACCACCAGCGTCGTCGTGGTGGAGGGGCTGGAGAATCCGCACCGTTGGTCTTCATCGATTCACCCTTTCGGCCGTGACAGGTCCCATCAGGTGCGGGCCCAGCGCTGGTTGCCGCTGTTCGAACAGGAGGAGATCTGGATCAGGGTGCCGTTGGCGGTGCCGCCCGCGACGGTGTCGAGGCAGAGGCCGGACTGGACGCCGACGATGGTTCCGTCGGAGTTGAGGCGCCACTTCTGGTTGTCGCCGCCCCAGCAGCCGTAGATCTGGACCTTGGTGCCGTTGCCGGTCCCGGCGGCGTCCAGGCACTTGTTGCCGTAGACCCTGAGCTCGCCGGCGGTGGTGTACGCCCATTGCTGGTTGGTGCCGCTGTGGCAGTCCCACAGGGCGAGCTGGGTGCCGTCGGCGGTGCTGGTGCCCGGCACGTCCAGGCAGCGGCCCGAACCGACGCCCTTGATCGTTCCGGATTCCGCGGGGGGCGTGGAGGTACCGCCGTTGAGCGCGTCGAGGACGGCGGTGTAGGCAGGCTTCTTGCTGCCGTTGCCGTTGAACAGCAGCGGCGTGTCCCCGGACCGCCAGGAGTCGCTGTCGCGCACTCCCCAGACGGTGATGCCGAGGCAGCGTGACACGGCCAGGCAGTCCTTGGTCACGTTGGCGTAGGTGGTGGCCGAGGCGCCCTGGATGTCGAGTTCGGTGATGGCCACGTCGACGCCGAGGGCGGCGAAGTTCTGCAGGGTGGTACGGAAGTTGCTGTTGTAGGGGCTGCCGCTGTTGAAGTGCGACTGGAAGCCGACGCAGTCGATCGGCACGCCGCGCTGCTTGAAGTCCCGGACCATGGAGTACATGGCCTGGGTCTTGGCCCAGGTCCAGTTCTCGACGTTGTAGTCGTTGTAGCAGAGCTTGGCGGCCGGGTCGGCGGCGCGCGCGGTGCGGAACGCGACCTCGATCCAGTCATTACCGGTGCGCTGCAGGTTGGAATCGCGCCGGGCTCCCGAACTGCCGTCGGCGAAGGCCTCGTTCACGACGTCCCACTGGGCCATCTTGCCCTTGTAGTGGGCGAGCACGCCGTTGATGTGGCCGATCATCGCCTGGCGCAGGGCGCTGCCGCTGAGGCTCTGCATCCAGCCGGGCTGCTGGGAGTGCCAGGCCAGGGTGTGGCCGCGCATCTTCTTGCCGTTCTGCACCGCCCAGTTGTAGACGCGGTCACCGGCGGAGAAGTTGAACTGGCCCCGCTGTGGTTCGGTGGCGTCGATCTTCATCTCGTTCTCGGCCGTCACCGAGTTGAACTCACGGCCGGCGATCGACGTGTACGCCGAGTCGCCCAGCCTGCCCGAGGCGATGGCGGTGCCGAAGTAGCGTCCGCTCTGCGCGGCAGCGGCGCCGAGCGTGTTCTCGGCGGCTTGGGCGGTCGGCGGCGCGGCCAGTGCGGCGACCACCGCGAGGACGCCGGCGACGAGCGCCAGCAGCAGGGCGCGGATCTTCCGGCGGACAGCGGGTCTGGGAAGGGCGTACGAGCCCATGACGGTGCCTCCAGGGTAGGAATCACGGAAGGACTGAAGCGCAGGGGGACGCGTCGTCCGCTCCCCCTCGGCCGACGAAGGGCCGGAGCCCGGGCAGCACGGAATCACCGGAGACCGCGGTCATGGGACCGGGACGATCTCGACCCGGCACGCACGGCACCCGGCCGGTTGCCGGGGGACGTACGGCGGCGGTACTGACGGGGTGGCGCGGATCTGGTGCGCGGATCTGGCGTGCGGCCGTGCGTGGATCTGCCGTGCAGCACAGGCTTGGTTCGACATCTCGAACGGCGATCGGCTCCTAGGCTCGGATGATTGAGGCATTGACGATGGCTCGTCAATACTCCCCGCAGAAAGTTTCTGATTCTCGTCCGAAACTTCCGGAATCCCGGCGGGCCGACCGTGCCGAACCGGTGCCGCCACCGATCGGATGCCGCAGGGCCGGGACCGGCACGGAACCCGTGGCCGACCGCCGCCCACTCCCGCATGCTCGACTTATCCGCACGTTCTCCGCTCGCGGAGGCCTCGGACCTGCGGGCCGCGTCGCGGACTTCGAGGTGCTCCGGCCGGATCGACAGCCGGCCGGACCCGAGAAGGAGGCGCTGTTTGTGGACAGATCGGCGACAGACCTTGACCAATGAGCGCCGGATTCCTAACTTGTGGCGTCGAAGCTTCCGGGAATTCTTCGAAATATTTCGGAATCCCTCTCGCCGGCATGTCCGCTCCGTGGTTCTCGGGGGCACCTCACCCCCGCCCCCCGAAGGAGGCCCTCCTGTGCGGTTCCCCCACCCGTCCCCGGCCCACCTGAGACGGTTACTCACCGTTCTCGCGCCTCTGCTGCTCGTGGTCACCTTCCTCGGCGCCCAGCCCGCCGGCGCGGCGACCGTAGATCCCAACGCCTCGTATGTGCTGGTCAACCGCAACAGCGGCAAGGCCCTGGACGTCTACAACATGGCGACCGGCGACGGCGCCCGCATCACCCAGTGGACCAGGAACGATCAGAGCCAGCAGCAATGGCGGTTCGTCGATTCCGGGGGCGGCTACTACCGCATCCTGTCCCGCCACTCGGGCAAGGTCCTGGACGTCCAGAACCGGTCCACCGCGAACGGGGGCGCGATCGTCCAGTGGGCCGACCAGAACGCCACCAACCAGCAGTGGCGGCTGGCCGACAGCCCGGACGGCTACGTGAGGTTGATCGCACGCCACAGCAACAAGGCCCTCGAAGTGCAGGGCGCCTCCACCGCCGACAACGCGAACGTCGTCCAGTACGACGACTGGGGCGGCACCAACCAGCAGTGGCAGCTCGTCAAGGTCGGCGCCGACGGCTCCGGCACCTGTGATCTTCCGTCGTCCTACCGCTGGTCGTCCACAGGCGCTCTGGCCCAGCCCAAGTCGGGCTGGGTCTCGCTCAAGGACTTCACCGTCGTCCCCTACAACGGCAAGCAGCTCGTCTACGCGACGACGCACGACACCGGGTCGAAGTGGGGTTCGATGAACTTCAGCCCGTTCACCAACTGGTCGGAGATGGCCTCGGCCGGCCAGAACGCGATGTCGAACTCCACTGTCGCACCCACGCTCTTCTACTTCGCACCGAAGAACATCTGGGTGCTCACGTACCAGTGGGGCGGGACCGCCTTCTCCTACCGGACCTCGAGCGACCCCACCAACCCGAACGGCTGGTCCTCCCAGCAGGTGCTCTTCTCCGGAAGCATCCCCGGCCCCGGAACCGGCCCCATCGACCAGACGCTCATCGGTGACGGGACGAACATGTACCTGTTCTACGCCGGTGACAACGGCAAGATCTACCGGGCGAGCATGCCGATCGGGAACTTCCCGGGCAGCTTCGGCTCGACCTCGACAGTGGTCATGAGCGACACGACGAACAACCTGTTCGAAG
This sequence comes from Streptomyces achromogenes, assembly GCF_030816715.1. Classification (NCBI taxonomy): domain Bacteria; kingdom Bacillati; phylum Actinomycetota; class Actinomycetes; order Kitasatosporales; family Streptomycetaceae; genus Streptomyces; species Streptomyces achromogenes. Next base: position 1,359,162 of record NZ_JAUSYH010000001.1, read on the forward strand.
CCCCGCAGGTCTACAAGCTGCAGGGCCAGAACCGCTACCTCATGATCGTCGAGGCGATCGGATCGCAGGGCCGCTACTTCCGCTCGTTCACGGCCACCAGCCTGAACGGCTCATGGACACCCCAGGCCGCGACCGAGAGCAATCCCTTCGCCGGCAAGGCCAACAGCGGCGCCACATGGACCAATGACATCAGCCATGGCGAACTGATCCGCACCGGCCCCGATCAGACCATGACCGTCGACCCCTGCCACCTCCAGTTGCTCTACCAGGGGCGCAACCCCAACTCCGGTGGCGACTACGGCCTTTGGCCCTATCGTCCGGGTCTGCTGACACTGCAGCGCTGACGGTGTGAGGCGAGTCCGGCTCCGACAGGGAACCGGCGTGGCGGGCTCGGCGAAGGCCGGGCCCGCCCTCGCCACGCGACGAGGCCGGCGCTCGTACGGCGGGGAGGGCGGGGTCGGGCAGCCGGCCCCGTTTATTCGCGTGCGCGCTCCCACCGCACCCACTAGCGTGCGTGTTCGACGCCTTCCGATGCGCTGTGCCCCGGTTACTTCATATCTGACGCGCAACACCGACCCGGTGCCACTACTGATCTCGGAAGGCGTCCCCTCTACTTTCCGGAACGTCTCCCAAGGGACCTTCTGCATGCCCCATTTCAACCGTCAGCGGGCCAAGTCCGAAGCCAGGAGAGAGATCCAGGCGGAAATACCGGGCCTGACCGCAGGCGGAGCGACGTCGTCGCTCTCCACCCACGGCCGGTGGCTGCTCCCGCCGTCCGCCACCACGCGAAACCTGCGGCACCCGGCCGCCCTCCGGCCTCACCACCGTACCCACCAGGGCGGCGCCGGCTACGCCCGCACCCCGAAGGCGGAACTCTTCCTGCTGGCCATGTCCCACATGGTCGGCCACCACAGCTTCTACGAGGACGCCGTCGCCCGCGACGAGCGCTTCGAGCAGTTGGTGCGCACCCTCGCCGTCAGCGACCCCGAGTGGACCCTCGGCCTGCTGGGCTGGCTGCGCACCGAGGCCCACATGCGCACCGCCTCCCTCGTGGGCGCCGCCGAGTTCGTGCGCGCCAGGCTGGACGCCGGGGCCGTCGGCCACTCACGGCAGGCCGTGGCCGCCGTACTCCAACGGGCCGACGAGCCGGGCGAGTTGCTGGCCTACTGGACCTCCCGGTACGGCCGGCGGATTCCGCAGCCGCTCAAGCGCGGGATCGCCGACGCCGTACGGCGTCTCTACACCGGGCGCGCGCTCCTCAAGTACGACACCGCCTCGCGCGCCTACCGCTTCGGTGACGTCCTCGAACTCACCCACCCCACTCCCGACCCCCGACGTCCCTGGCAGGGCGACCTGTTCAGGCACGCGATCGACCGCCGCCACCGCGCCGACCGCGCCCTGCCCCCGCCCGGCCAGACGCTGCTCGCCGCACACCGGGAGCTGATGACCATGCCGGTCGCGGACCGGCGTGCCCTGGTGACCGCTCGGAACGGCGCGGAGCGTCTCCACGCGGCCGGGATGACCTGGGAGTCGGTGGCGGGCTGGCTTCAGGGGCCGCTCGACGCGGCGGTGTGGGAGGCCCTGGTCCCCTCGATGGGGCCGATGGCCCTCGTACGCAATCTGCGCAACCTCGACCAGGCCGGCGTGAGCGACGAGGTCGCCGCCGAGGTGGCCTCGCGGATCTCCGACCCGGACGAGGTGCGCCGTTCACGCCAGTTCCCGTTCCGCTACCTCGCCGCCCACCGCAACACCCCCTCACACCGCTGGGAGGAGCCTTTGGAGGCGGCCCTCGGGCACTCCCTCGCCAACGTCCCCGCACTGACCGGCCGCACGCTGGTCCTGGTGGACCGCTCGGGCTCGATGTTCGACCGGCCCAGCGAGCACACCCAGCTCAACCGGGCGGACACGGCGGCCGTGTTCGGCACGGCGCTGGCGCTGCGGGCCGAGCGGGCCGACCTGGTGGAGTTCGGGACCGACAGCCGCCGCGTGGCACTCACCCCGGGTGAGCCCGTGCTGCGCGTCCTGGACCGCTTCCACGACCTCGGCGGCACGAACACGGCCGCGGCGCTCAAGCGGAACTACGACCGTCACGACCGGGTGGTCCTGGTGACCGACGAACAGACCGGGGCGACCCAGTGGGCCAACCCGCTGCTCACGATTCCCTTCCGCGTCCCCGTCTACACCTGGAACCTGGCGGGCTACGCCCCGGCTCACGCCCCGGCCGGCCCGCACCACCACACCTTCGGCGGTCTGAGCGACGCCGCGTTCCGGCTGATCCCGCTCATCGAGGCCGGCCGGGACGCGCAGTGGCCGTGGGAGAGCGGTGCTTCCGAGCCCGATCCCACGTGACACGTCCGCCGGCATCGACGATCGACCGTCGGACAGCGGCCGTTCACGAGGTCACCCGCGCCCGGCACCCTGCACCCGCGCGCCTTGCGCCCGCGCTCCCTGCACCGGCGTCGGCGCCGGCCCCCGGGGAGGGGCCGGCGCCGACGGATCGCGGGTCACCTCCGCGCGTTCAGGTCGTCGTGCAGGCGGCGCCGTTGAGAGTGTAGGAGCTCGGCGGAGCGGTGTTGCCGGTGTGGGTCGCCTGGAATCCGATGTCCACGGACGCGCCCGGGGCGATCCTCGCGTTGTGGGCGACGTTCCTGGCGGTCACCTGTCCGGCGGCGGACGCATAGTCGGCGTTCCACCCGGAGGTGACGGTCTGGCCGGCCGGCAGGGTGAACAGCAGGGACCAGCCGTCGATCGCCGTCGTGCCGGTGTTGGCGATGGTGAGGCTCGACGTCAGGCCGGTGTTCCAGGCGTTGACGGTGGCGGTGACCCGGCAGGTCGCCGTCCCCGGCCCCGGCGACGGGTCGGAGGTCTGGAACTGGGTGAAGAACTTCCACACCTCCGCCGGCACCCAGGTCCTGGAGCCGCTGTCACCGGCGGCCCCGTCCTGCGGAGCGGCGATGTGTCCTTCGTCGAACGCGGCCCAGACGACCGGGTGCCCGGCCGAGCAGCCCGCGTAGGCGGTGACCCGGTGGGTCAGGCTGCCCTGGGCCGGCTCCGGCGGGTTCTGGGCGGCACAGCCGTTGTTCCTGACGAACCTGTCCCGCAGCGCCCGTCCGCCGGAGATGCCGAGGACGTTGTCCCTGAGGCCGTGCACCCCGAGGTAGGCGATGGGCTGCGTGCCGCCGCTGCATCCGCTGAGCTGCCCGCCGCTCTGCACCGCGACCGCGCGGAAGACCGTCGCCCGGGAACACGCGAGGGCGTACGACATCGCGGCGCCGTAGCTGAAGCCCAGGGCGAAGCGCTGTGTCGTGTCGACGCACAGGTCCGCCTCGATCCGCCGGAGGATGTCGTCGACGAGGGTGACGTCCTCGCCGCCTGCGTTGCCCCAGCCGTTGTTGAGGCCCTGGGGCGCGACGAAGACGGTGCTGTTGTTCGCCAGCCGCTGGAGTCCGTAGTAGGCCCAGGTGCCCGTCTCCACCGTCCGGCCCGTCGCGACGTCCGTGGAGGTGCCCCCCAGCCAGTGGAATCCGAGGACCAGACGGTACGGATGGTTGCGGTCGTAGCCGTCGGGGAGCTTCAGGATGAAGGTCCGGTTCTTGCCGTTGCTCTGGATCGTGTACGTGCCGCTCGTCAGGGTAGGGGCCTTGCCGCAGCCGGCGGTCGGGGCTGCGGCGCCGGCGTGCGCGGCGTCCGTGCCGGAGACCGCGCTCGGCGTGTCCGCGCCGTGGCCGTCCGCCAGTGCCGTTCCCCCCGTGGTCAGGATGAGCAGCACGGCCATGACGGCCCCCCATAAGCGCACGCCCGCCCTCGACGGTGGCCTCTCCCTCGCCGTTCCCACTGCCCTCGCTCGCCATGCCACTCCCTTTTCTCTGTCGGATCCTCGTCGTGCACGGACAGGGGTCGGGTTCACCGCGGTGCGGTCGCGGCGGCACCGGCGGCGAACCGCCACCAGTCCATGTTGAGCAGATAGCCGCTGCCGCCGGTGAACCGCAGATAGAGATCCCGCGTTCCCGTGGCCCCGCTGACCGGGCAGGTCACCGTCGTCCACTTCTGCCAGCCGCCGGTGCCCGGCACGGCGCACCTGCCGACGACCGTGCCGTTCGTGGAGCCCAGGCGCAGTTCGACGGTCCCGCCGCCGTTGCCCGACGCCACGCGTGCGGTGAACGAGGACGCGCCCGCCCCGAATCCCACGCCCTTGACCTTGAGGTAGTCGCCGTTGTCGATCCAGCCGACGTTCATTCCGCCTTCCGCGGCCGGTTCGGTCTCGATCCCGGCCCCCCAGGCGATCGTCTCGGCTTCCTGGCGCGTATACGGATCGAGCGTGCCGGCCTGGGGCGCCCCGGCGTTCGTCATGTTGATCACCGGGATCGTGCCGTCGGCGTTGTAGGCGAACCGCTCCACCGCGACCGAGCGGGTGAAGCCGCCCCCGCCCGGCAGTGCGCCGTTGTGGTAGAAGAAGTACGAGTTGCCCTTGAAGTCGGCGATCCCGGGGTGGTTGGTGAAACTGCCGCCCTGGGTGGGCATGATCGTCCCGCGATAGGTCCACGGTCCGGTCGGGCCGGGCGCCGTGGAGTAGGCGATGAACTCCGAGCAGCACTTGGCCGCGAACACCAGGTAGTACAGGCCGTTGCGCTTGTGGACCCAGGGGCCCTCCTCGTACAGCGTGGGACGGTTGGCGTCGCCGGTGCGAGTGCCGAAGCCCGCGGTGGTGAGCGGGATCCTGGTGGCACTGCCGGCATAGGAGGTCATGTCGGCGTTCAGCCGCACGTACCACAGGTTGGGGTTGCCCCAGTACAGGTAGGCCTGGCCGTCGTCGTCGACGAAGACGGTCGGGTCGATCTCGCCGTTCTCCACCAGTGGACGGCCGAGGGCGTCCCGGAAGGGGCCGGTGGGGCTGTCCGACACCGCCACGCCGATGGCCATCCTGCCGGTCGCCCGGCTCTTGACCGGCACGTACCAGTAGAACCGGCCGTTGCGGTCGACCACCTGACCCGCCCACGCGTCGGCGGACGCCCAGCTGAAGGTCGTCAGGCTGAGCGGTGAGCCGTGGTCGGTCCAGTTGACCATGTCGGCGGAGGACCACACCCGCCAGTCCTTCATGGTGAAGTAGGTGGAGCCGTCCTCGTCGTGTCCCGTGTAGAGGTAGACCCGCCCGTTGTGGACGAGCGGGGCCGGGTCGGCGGTGTAGACGTGCTGCACGATCGGGTTGTCGGCCCTGGCCGCGGTGGGCTGCACGGCGGCGGGCACGACCGCGAACGCGAGCACGAGAGCCACGATCCAGGCGGCCGCCCGCGTGAGCCTCGCGCCTGCGGGCCCGGCCCCGGGCGTGGTCGTCGTCCCCGGTGGGCGACGGCCGGCAGGCGACCGCGGCAGGCCGGGCGACGGATGCCGCTCCCTCATGTCCGGCTCCACTTCTGGCCGGCCCGGCCGTCGCACGTCCACAGGACCAGCGGGGTGCCGTTGGACGTGCCGGCCCGGTCGACGTCGAGGCACAGTCCGGACAGGGCGTTGCGGACCGACCCGTCGGAGCCGACGGTCCACTTCTGGTTGCTCTGGTTGTTGCAGGGCCAGGTGACGACCCGGGTGCCGTTGGCGGTGCCCTGGTTGTAGGCGTCCAGGCACTTGTCGCCGAAGACGCGGATCTCACCGCCGGCCCATGTGGTCCACAGCTGGTTGGCGGCCGTGTGGCAGTCCCAGAGCAGGACGGTGGCCCCGGCCGCGGTGGAGCCGTTGTCCACGTCCACGCAGCGGCCGGAGCCGTTGCCGCGCAGCCGCGAGGTGGTGGCGGCGAGCGGGCTGCCGCCGGACACCCGGTACACCGCCACGCCGTGCGCGGGGACACTCGCCGAGATCGCCCCGGACGTGCTCGACGTGGCGCCGGTCCACAGGTCCGTCAGGGTGAAGGACCCGCCGGCGAGCCCGACCCCGGCCGCCGTGGTGCTGACCGTCGCGGCGGCGCCGCCCCGGTTGAACAGGCCCACGGCGACCGAGCCGTCGGACAGGGGCTTGGCGAACACCTCGGTGCTGCCGTCGTCGCGCACGCGGCGCCCGCCCGCGCCCAGCCGGTCCTGGTTCACCGCCAGCAGCCGCGGGTTGCGCAGGATCGCGCTCACGTCGGCGGACATGGTGCGGATGTCGTTGCCGGCCATGAGCGGTGCCGCCAGCAGCGACCAGAGGGCGAAGTGCGAGCGGGACTCGGTCAGCGACAGACCGGGACGGCCGACGACCAGCATGTCGGGGTCGTTCCAGTGTCCCGGCCCGGACTGGGCCGCCAGCGGCGCGGTGACGTCGAGCACGTTGCCGACGCCCATGGGGTAGCTGTTGGTGTTCCCGTTCTGCCAGATGTCGAGCAGGTCCTCGGTCGTCCGCCACAGGTCGGCGACCTCACCCCAGTTGTAGCCGGCGCCGGTGATGGCGTGAAAGCTGTTGGGGTTGATGCTGTAGACGATCGGGCGCCCGGTGGCGCGCAGGGCGTCGCGCATGAGCGTGAACCGTGCGACCTGCTCGTCACGGGTGCCGCTGGAGGAGCACCAGTCGTACTTGAGGTAGTCGACTCCCCACGAGGCGAACGCGGCGGCGTCCTGGGCCTCGTGCCCTCTGCTGCCCGTGGACCCCGGATAGGCGCCGGTGGTCTGCGCACAGGTGCGCTCGCCGGGCACCTGGTAGATGCCGAACTTCAGGCCCTTGCCATGGATGTAGTCCCCCAGCGCCTTCATGCCGCTCGGGAACTTGGCCGGACTGGCCCGCAGGTTGCCGGCCGCGTCGCGCTGCGGGTCGAACCAGCAGTCGTCGACCACGACGTACCGGTAGCCGGCGTCCCGCATGCCCGAGGACGCCATCGCGTCGGCGGCCTGGCGGACCTGCGCCTCGGTGATCCCGCACCCGAAGCTGTTCCAGCTGTTCCAGCCCAGGGGCGGGGTGAGCGCCGGGCTGCCGGGGGCGGCCGAGGCAGTGGTGTGCGCGGAAGCCGTCGCGGACGCGGTGACCGCCAACGCGACCGCCGTGAGGAGGCGCAGGAGGCGTCCGCCTGATCGTCTGAGCACCGAGGGATCCTTTCCCGGCAGGCGTCACGGCACATGACGTGTGAAGTCAGGTGCATGACACGCAAAGGGTGAGGCGAACGATTCGAACGTTCGCATGCCATTCGGAAACTATGGGCCTCACGGATACTAGGGAGGCGGACAGACATGTCAACACCTGCCGCCGAACGAGCCCGCGATCCGGCCATTCAGGCACAAGAAAAGGGATAGATAGCCATTATCCGCACATAAGGCCTCTCCGCACATGGGATGGATTTCTTCGAATGTTTCGAAGTTTTCGACGATTCGTGCGAGAAGGATTGACGCCACCCCCGGTCTCCCTATCATCCTGAATGCTCGCCAAGTCGATCCATGTTCGACATTCCGTACGACTGACAGCCGCTCCACGCGCTCCAGCAGGGCACCTCCGGACACCCCAGCCGCCCACGGCCGGGCCACAGAGGGAGTACGCCAAGGATGCATATGTCATGGCCCCGTCATACCTGGTCCCGCCGTCGCGCGCTGACGGCCGCCACCGGACTCGCCGCCGGCACCCTGTTGCCTCCGGTGGGGATCATCGGCGCCGCGCCCGCCCGAGGGGCGGACCTCACGACCGCGGCGGCGTTCACGAACCCGGTGATCTGGCAGGACTTCGCCGACATCGACGTCATCCGCGTCGGTGACACCTTCTACGCTTCGGCCTCGACCATGCACTACTCGCCGGGCGCGCCCGTGCTGCGGTCGTACGACCTGGTGGACTGGGAGATCGCCGGCCACTCGGTGCCCGTGCTCGACTTCGGCGCCAAGTACGACCTGAACGGCGGCCGCGGCTACGTCCGAGGCATCTGGGCGTCGTCCCTGGCCTACCGGCCGAGCAACAGGACGTTCTACTGGCTCGGTCAGATCGACTTCGCGCGCACGTACGTCTACACCGCGACCGCCGCCGAGGGGCCGTGGAACCGGCTCACGACGATCAGCACCCCGTACTACGACGCGGGGCTGCTCGTCGACACCGACGACACCCTGTACGTGGCCTACGGGAACAGCACCATCAACGTGGCCCAGCTGTCCGCCGACGGCCGCACCCAGGTCCGCACGCAGCGGGTGTTCACCACACCGTCGAGCGTCGGCACCCTGGAGGGCTCCCGCTTCTACAAGATCAACGGGCAGTACTACATCTTCCTGACCCGCCCGGCGAACGGCCAGTACATCCTCAAGTCGTCGAGCGGCCCCTTCGGCCCCTACACGATGCGGCAGGTCCTGCTCGACCTGCGCGGGCCCATCCCCGGCGGCGGCGTACCGCACCAGGGCGGGCTGGTGCAGACGCGGGGCGGCGCCTGGTACTACCTGGCCTTCGTCGACGCCTACCCCGGCGGCCGGATGCCCGCCCTGGCGCCGGTCAGCTGGACCGCGGACGGCTGGCCGGTCGTCCAACTCGTCAACGGCGCGTGGGGCACCACGTATCCCCGCCCGGACGTGCCCCCGCCACCCCGTCAGGTCACCCCGATGACCGGCGTGGACACCTTCGACGGCACGGCCCTCAAACCGAGGTGGGAGTGGAACCACAACCCGGACAACTCCAAGTGGTCGGTGAACAACGGCCTGACCCTGCAGACCGCCACCGTCACCAACGACCTGTACGCGGCGCGCAACACGCTCACCCACCGCATCCAGGGGCCCACCTCCACCGCCACGGCCGAGCTCGACGTCTCGGCGATGCGCGACGGCGACCGGGCCGGACTGGCCCTGCTGCGCGACTCCTCCGCCTGGATCGGCCTCAAGCGCGACGGCGGCGTGACACGGCTCGTGATGGTCAACGGGCTGACCATGGACGGCAACTGGAACACCACCGGCACGGGCGTCGAGGTCGCGAGCGCGCGCGTGTCCGGCAGCCGGGTCCGGCTGCGCGCGACGGCGGACATCCGGCCCGGCGCCGCACGCTCCGCGACCTTCTCCCACAGCACCGACGGCGGCGCCTTCGTCCGCTTCGGCCCCGCCTTCTCCCTGGGCAACGACTGGCGGTTCTTCATGGGCTACCGGTTCGCCCTCTTCAACCACGCCACCCAGGCACTCGGCGGCGCGATCCGCGTCCTGCGGTTCGAGCTGTCCACGCCCTGACCCGCTTCCACCGACCGCATCACCCAACCCCCCGCAACCGTACGAGGAGACACATGAACCCGCTCAAACGGCTCGGCCGCCGCCGAGCCACGGTGTTGTCCCTGCTGGCCGTGACCGCCCTGGTCACGCCAGTGGCCGCGACCGCCGCACCACCCGACGCCGTCCGGGCCTCCACGCTCGGCGCCCAAGCCGCCGAGTCGGGACGGTACTTCGGGACCGCGGTGGCCGCCGGACGGCTCGGCGACGGCGCGTACACCTCGATCCTGGACCGCGAGTTCAACCAGGTCACCGCCGAGAACGAGATGAAGTGGGAGACCGTCGAGCGGTCCCGCGGTTCGTTCAACTTCGGCCCCGGCGACCAGATCGCCAACCGCGCGGCCTCGAAGGGCCAGCGCCTGCGCGGCCACACGCTGGTGTGGCACAGCCAACTGCCCGGCTGGGTCGGCTCCATCAGGGACGCCAACACGCTGCGCAGCGTGATGAACAACCACATCACCACCGTGGCCAACCACTACAAGGGCCGCGTCTACGCCTGGGACGTGGTGAACGAGGCCTTCGCCGACGGCGGCAGCGGTCAGCACCGCCCGTCGGTGTTCCAGAACCTCCTGGGCGACGGCTTCATCGAACAGGCCTTCCGCACCGCCCGGTCGGCGGACCCGGCGGCGAAGCTCTGCTACAACGACTACAGCATCGAAGACTGGAACTCCGCGAAGACCCAGGGCGTCTACCGCATGGTCCGCGACTTCAAGGCGCGCGGCGTGCCCATCGACTGCGTCGGGTTCCAGTCCCACTTCGGCGCCGGCGGACCGCCCGGCACCTTCCAGACGACGCTGTCGAACTTCGCCGCGCTCGGCGTGGACGTGCAGATCACCGAACTGGACATCGCGCAGGCGCCGGCAGGCGCGTACGCCAACACGGTGCGCGCCTGTCTGAACGTCTCGCGCTGCAAGGGCATCACCGTCTGGGGCATCCGCGACAGCGACTCTTGGCGCTCGGGTGAGAACCCGCTGCTGTTCGACCGCAACGGCAACAAGAAGGCCGCCTACCGGTCGGCGCTGACCGCGATGGGCGGCACGCCCGCCGCCCGCGCCGCGGTCGCGCCCCGGTCCGCGGCCGCCCTGCCCTCCAGCTTCTCGTGGAGCTCCAGCGGCCCCCTGATCGCGCCGAAGCCGGACTCGACCCACAACATCGCGGGCATCAAGGACCCGACGGTCGTCTACTACAACGGCAAGTACCACGTGTTCGCGAGCACCGCGAGGGCCGCCGGGTACAACCTCGTGTACCTGAGCTTCTCCGACTGGTCGCAGGCCGGTTCGGCCACCCACCACTACCTGGACCGCACGGCCGTCGGCTCCGGGTACCGGGCCGCGCCGCAGGTCTTCTACAACACGCAGCAGCGCCTGTGGTACCTCGTCTACCAGACCGGCAACGCGTCCTACTCCACCAACCCCGACATCAACAACCCCAACGGGTGGAGCGCGCCCCGCAACTTCTACGCGTCGATGCCGGACATCATCCGGCGCAACATCGGCAACGGCTACTGGGTCGACATGTGGGTGATCTGCGACAGCGCCAACTGCTACCTGTTCTCCTCCGACGACAACGGGCACCTGTACCGCTCGCAGACGACCGTCGGCCAGTTCCCCAACGGGTTCACCAACACGGTCATCGCCGCGCAGGACAGCAGGAACAACCTGTTCGAGGCGAGCAACGTCTACAAGGTGCAGGGCACCAACCAGTACCTCCTGATCGTCGAGGCGATCGGATCGGACGGCAGGCGGTACTTCCGCTCGTGGACGTCGGGCAGCCTCGCCGGCTCGTGGACGCCGCTCGCCGCGTCCGAGAACAACCCGTTCGCACGGGCCAACAAGGTGTCCTTCCCCTCCGGCGCGTGGACCCGGGACATCAGTCACGGTGAGATGATCCGCGCCGGGTACGACCAGACGCTGACGATCCCCAACTGCCGTCTGCAATACCTGTACCAGGGCCTCAATCCCAACGCGAGCGGCGACTACAACAGCCTGCCGTGGCGGCTCGGCCTCCTGACCCAGACCAACGCGAGCTGCTGACCGACCGGATCGAGGGGGGCGCCCCCGTCGGGGGCGCCCCCGGCCCACTGGTTCGGCTCCTGGAGCGGCGTCATCGGCACCTCAAGATGATCTACAGCTACTGATGCGGCCGGAGGACGACGGCTTTTCCGGCCTCACCGCGGTCACGGAGCGGCGCTCGCCCGGCTCGCCTCGCGCCGTGTGGACCGGCGAGGCAGCAGCACCGGTGGCACGAGCCGACGCCGGTTCACAACGCTGCGGGAGTTGATGACGGAGATCAGGAGGTCGACCGCTTCGGTGCCCACGAGATCCGGTCGGAGACCGAGGGTGGTGACGGGCGGTGCCGTGCTCGCGTACTCCGGATCCTCGCTGACGCACGCCACCAGCAGGTCCCGCGGCACCCGCAGACCGTGGCGGCGGGCGACGGCGAGAATGTTGTGACCGGAGTCGGAGTACACGCCGATGACGGCGTCCGGTCGCGGATCGCGGTCGAGAAGCCGGCCGACCGCCTCCTGTTCGGCCGTGAAGTAGTCGGGCAGCAGGTGGTACTCCTCGACCAGGGCGGGCCTGCGGTGTTCCTCGCACCAGCACCGGTAGGCGTGCGCGACCAGCTGCGGGTACGCGTCGTCGTGAACGGGCAGGGAAAGCCCGATCCGCCGGGCCCCGGACTCCGCCAGGTGGTCGAGCAGGAGGCGCAGGCCCGACTCGTGGTCGGAGTCCACCCACGCGTCGCACGGATGCGGCCGCGGCGGCCGGCCCTCGCTGACCATGGGGATGCCGCGCTCCCGCAGGAGGGCGGCCACCGGGTCGTCAGCGCGCGGCTCGACGTGGATGACGCCGTCCATCGGCGTGTTGAGCCACATCCACGGTGACATCGTGCTGGGCATCGTCAGGAGCAGATAGCCGCGCTCGTGCGCGGCCGCCATGGCGCTCAGCGTCAGGGCGGCGTAGTACGGGATCTCGGTGTACGAGACCGGGAGGTCGCCGTACGTGGTCATGGTCAGGCCGAGCACGCCGGTGCTGCCGCGAGCCAGGGCACGGGCCGTGCTCGCCGGGGCGTAACCGAGTTCGCGCGCGGTGGCGAGCACGCGCTGCCTGGTCGCCTCGGAGAGCCGTCCGGTGCCGTTGAGGGCGTTCGACACCGTGGCGGTGGACACGCCGGCCCGTGCGGCCACGGCGTCGAGTGTCGGACGCCGCCAGGCACGTGAGCTCTCCATGGGCACCCCAACCGCCGTGTGACCGCTCGTGGTGAAGAACTGGTCACTCGACCCGCCGGGCGACGACGGTCGGACGGTCGCCGGGCCCGATGGGTGTTCGGATGCCGGATGTCTTCGACGGCATCCTAGAGGGCGTGTTTCGAGAGTCCCCTCCGCCCCGCGACGTCCGCCCCGCGGAGCCGCTCACGCGGCGCGGCGGCCTCACCGTCGAGGGGCGGATCGGGGGAGGATCGACGGACGGACCGATTCACGAGGCGGATCGCGCGGACCCGCTCCTGACAGGGCCCGTGCCCGCGCCCGCGGGGATGCTCCCGCAGGAGCGCGGCCGCAGATCACTTGCCCCGTCCGGGTCGCTGCCCGGCGGGGCCCATCGGTGCGGGCGTTTGCCCGGGCCGTCGCCGATGCCCGCAGCGTCCCGCCCGGCCGGGCCGCCGGCCGGGCGAGGCGGGGAGGCGGCGGGTCGGGTCAGACGGGCGTGGACGCCGACGGCGTGAAGGGTGCCCCGTGTCCCGGCACGATCAGCGCCGGACCGAGGGCCAGAACCTTCTCCCTTGCCACCCGCAGCTGGTCACGGTCGGGCGCGAAGGGGTCGTCGGCGGGTCCCTCGGCGGTCCACCACAGATGGGTCAGGACCACCAGGCCCTCGGCGGTCGTGACCAGGGTGCTGACGTCCTCGGCGGTGTGGCCGGGGGTCGTCATGAGGGTGATCGAGGGCGACAGCCGGTATCCGTCGGCGTCACGGTCCTCCCAGACGTCGTCCCGGTAGATCGCCATGTGGTCGTGGAAGCGGGCCTCGGGGAAGAGGGCCGCGTTCAGCGTGTGGTCCGGGTGGTGATGGCTGAAGATCACGTCGGTGACGTCCTGGGGGCTCAGGCCGTGGGGCGCGAGCGGGTCCAGGATGAGCCGACGGTCGGCGACCATACCGGGATCGACGATCACGACGGTCTCGCCGTCGACGAGCAGGGTGACGGTGCCGGCCACCCGCTCGTCGGCGTAGCCGGTGGTCAGGACGTGGAAGGCGGCGGTCATCGAGGGCTCCTCGGGTGACGGGTGCGGCGGCGGACGGCGGGCGGCGGACGGTCGGGTCACCGGGGAAGCAGCGCCCGGAAGCCGGTGAGCAGGGCACGCAGCCCGGTGTCGAAGGCGAGCTCGGCCCGGCGGTTGTCGGTGGGGGTGTCGTCGAGGGCGGCGCTGAGGTGGGGGGCCGCCTCACGGGTCACGTCGGAGACCATCACCGGCGGCGCGACGAGGTCGAGGGCCGAGCCGAGGACGAAGTTCTCCAGCGCGTTGATCAGGGGCATGACCTGGCCGGCGCCGAAGCCCGCGGTCAGCAGCAGTTCGGCGACCCGCTCGTACATCGCGTGCATGAAGGGCTCGGCCAGCGGGGCCGTCGCGAGCAGGGGCACCGCCCCGGGGTGGGTCGCGAAGGCCCCGCGATAGGAGCGGGCCCAGGCCTCCAGAGCCTGTTCCCAGGGCCGTGACGGGTCCCAGTCGTCAGGCCCGGTCTCCAGGGCCAGCTCTTCCCTCATGAGCGAGATGATCTCTTCGCGACCGGATACATGGTGGTAGAGCGCGGAGGGAGCGACTCCGAGCTCGCGGGCCAGGGCGGGAATGCTGAGGGCCCCCTGCTCGTCGGCGATTCTCAGTGCTCCCGCGCCGATGCGCCGGCGGTCCAGCAGAGGGGTGCGCGGCCTCGCCACGTGGGCTCCTCTTCCTCGGTCTCCCGGGCGGGCGGCGGCGTCGCCGCCCGCGTGTCGTCATCCGAACTTTACCGAATGACTTTCAGTAAAACCCTTCCGGGCCGTCCTGATGCCGCCTACATTACCGAAACCGAATCGGTTTCATTTCGGTTGTGGGCGACGGGAAGGGCATCACCGCCATGCAGGCCGACATCGTGTTCATCCGCGGCACCGTCAGGACCGGGGGCGCCGACGGCCCGGTGCTCGACGCGCTCGCCGTCACGGACGGCAGGATCAGCGCGCTCGGGGCGCGGGCGCTCGACGCCCGCGGCAGCGGCACCGCCGTGGTCGATCTGCGGGGAGGCGCCCTGCTGCCCGCGTTCGGCGACGGGCACGCGCACCCCGTGATGGGCGGCTTGGGACTGCTCGGAGCACCCGTCCGCGAGTGCGCCTCCGTGGAGGAGATCGTCGAGGCCGTACGGCACTGGGCGGACGAGCACCCCGAGGCCGAGTGGATCACCGGTGACGGTTTCGACGCCTGGCTGGCCCCCGACGGCCGGTTCGACGCCCACTGGCTGGACAAGGCCGTCCCCGACCGGCCCGTGGTGCTGCGCACGATGGACCACCACACCGCCTGGGTGAACAGCGAGGCACTGCGCCGGGCCGGGTTCCGCGCCGACACACCCGACCCGGACGGCGGGGAGATCGTGCGCCGCACGGGCTCGGCCGAACCCCTGGGCACCCTGCGCGAGTTCGCCGCCGTGCTTCCCGTGCTCGGCCTCGTCCCGCAGCCGTCCCACGACACGCAGGTGGACGCGCTGCGCACGACCGCCGCCCGGTTCGCCGCCGCCGGGGTGACCTGGGTGCAGGACGCCTGGGTGGAACCGCACCACGCCGACGTCTGGATCACCGCGGCGACCAGCGGTCCGGGGCTGCCGATCCGTGCCGACCTCGGTTTCTTCCTGGGCCCGGAACACTGGCGCGAGCGGGTCGGCCGGCTCGCCGCCGAGCGCAGGCGTGTGGAGGGCGCGGCCCCCGGACTGCTCACCGCGCACACCGTGAAGTTCTTCGCCGACGGCGTGATCGAGTCCGGCACGGCCGCTCTGCTGGAGCCGTACACCGACTGCCCGCACTCCCACGGCATCGCCAACTGGACCCCGGCGGAACTGGCGAACGCCGTCACCGCGATCGACGCCCTCGGTTTCGAGCCGCACATCCACGCGCTCGGCGACGGCGGTGTCCGGGTCGCCCTGGACGCGATCGAGGCCGCGGCCCGCACCAACGGACCCCGCGACCGACGTCCGGTCATCGCCCACGCGCAGCTGATCCACCCTGCCGACCTGCCACGCTTCGCGGAACTCGGGGTGATCACCAATCTGCAGCCGCTGTGGGCACAGCCCGACCGGCTGATGACCGACCTCATCCTGCCGAAGATCGGCCCGAAGCGCGGCGCACGCCAGTACCAGATCGCCGCCCTGCTCGCCGCCGGCGCGCACATCGCGTTCGGCAGCGACTGGCCGGTCACCGATCACGAACCCCTGCGGGGCATCGCCACCGCAGTGACCCGCCAGACACCCGAGGGACACCCCGAGGGCGGCTGGCTTCCCCAGGAGCGGATCGACACCGCGACCGCCCTGGCCGCCTACTCCGCCGGATGCGCCTACCAGGCGTTCGAGGAGGAGAAATGGGGCGTTCTGCGCCCCGGAATGCGCGCCGATCTGGTGCATCTCGCCGCCGACCCGGTCGAGACCGCTCCCCGCGACCTCGCACGCCTGCCCGTCCTCGGGACCTGGCTCGCCGGCCGGCGCACGTACGACTCCGGCACCACCGACCCCGTGCCCGCCGTGGGGCGATAGCCTCTCGGCGTCGTCACGGCCGGGTCCGCGTGCCAGGGACAGTCACCTCCCCCGTCGACCTCACGCATCACGCATCACGCGGAGACCTTCATGACCGAGCCCCGCACCTCCCTCACTCCCCAGCAGCCCCCGGTGGCCGCCGGGACGGATCCGACCGGCCGTCTGCCGCGCGCCGCCCTGGGCGTCAGCGACATCGTCTTCTTCGTCGTGGCAGCCGCCGCGCCCCTCACCGTCATGGCCGGCATCGCCCCGCTCGCGATCCTCTTCGGCGGCATCGGCGCCCCCGTCGCCTATCTGACGGTCGGCGTCGTGCTGTGCCTGTTCGCGGTCGGGTTCACCGCCATGACGCCCTACATCCGCAACGCCGGCGCCTTCTACTCGTACGTCGCCCGGGGACTGGGGCGCCCGGCCGGGCTCGGCGCCGCCCTGCTCGCCGTGTTCTCCTACAACGCCCTGCAGATCGGCACCTACGGGGCGTTCGGCTTCTTCGCGGCCGCCACCGCCGACGATCTCCTGGGCGTCGACCTGCCCTGGCCGGTCTACGCCTTCGCCGGGATCGCCGCGGTGTGGTTCCTCGGCTTCCGGTCGATCCACGTCGGCGCCAAGGTGCTCGCCGCCCTGCTGATCGCGGAGACCGCCGTCCTGGCACTGCTCGCCGGCGCGATCCTCGTCAAGGGCGGCGCGAACGGGCTGAGCCTGGCCTCGTTCGCCCCCTCCCACGTCTTCACCTCGCAGATGAGCGCGCCGCTGGGCCTCGCCGTGGCCGCCTTCATCGGGTTCGAGGCCACCGCCCTCTACCGCGAGGAGGCCCGTGACCCCGACCGCACCGTGCCCCGCGCCACCTACCTGGCCGTCGGGTTCCTCGGCCTGTTCTACACCTTCGTCGTCTGGGTCGTCGTCCAGGCCTTCGGCGACGACCGAGCCGTCGGGGCCGCGGCACAGAACCCCGCCGAAATGTTCTTCACCGCCATGACCCGCTATGTGGGCGGCTGGGCCACGGACCTGCAGCGTGTGCTGATCGTCAGCAGCCTGCTGGCCTCCCTCCTCGCCTTCCACAACGCCATCACCCGGTACGGCTACGCGCTGTCCGCCGAGGGCGTCGCCCCCGCAGCCCTGGGCCGCGTCCACCCCCGGCACGGCTCCCCCTGGGTCGCCGGCATCGCACAGACCGTGCTGGCGGTCGTCGTCACGGCCGTGTTCGCCGCGATCGGCGTGCACCCGTACAACGAGTTCCTGCTGTGGGTGAACACCCCCGGCGTGGTCGGCATCCTCGCGCTGCAGACGCTCGCGGCCTGCGCCGTGGCCGCGTTCTTCCGCCGCAACACCGGCGCCCACACGGCGGGACGCCTGCGCACGGTCGCCGCACCGGTGGCCGCCGCGGTCCTCCTCGCCGTGATCACCGCACTGGTCTGCACGCGCCTCAGTCTCTTCACCGGCGCCGCACCGGTCGTGAACTGGACGCTGGTCGCGCTCACCCCGCTCGTCTTCGCGACCGGGGTGGTCCTCGCCCTGCGGATCCGCCGCAACCGGCCCGACGTCTACGCCGGGCTCGCCACCACCGACGTCGACTCGGTCTGACCGAGGACTCGAGGCCCCGCCGCGGGACGTGAAGTCACCGCGGCGGCCGCCGAGGCCCGCGACGCACGGCTCGAATCCCCCGCGGCACGGCTCGAGGCCCCCCGGGGGACGGCTCTGCGATGCGCCGATCTCGACGCGCGACCTGATCGACACCGCCGGCCCGATCGAGAACCGCCTCGCCGCACTGCGGCTGTGGGAGGACGTGAGGGACGGCGTCGGTGTGGTCCTCCCCGGCCACGGTTGCGGCGGCCGAGGGGACGACCGGAGCTGCACGCGGGCGCTCGGCGCTCCGCATGCAGCTCGGTGATCGTCAGACGGCGGTGCTCCTACGGCACGCCGTGAACCGGCGGCCGGGCACCGCCTCGGGCAGGACTCAGGCCAGGCCGAACCGCTCGGCGTGCACCTGCCGCCGGGGAACCCCCAGGTTGCGCAGGGCACTGAGCACGGCCGCGGTCATCGCGGGCGGGCCGCAGACGTACACGTCGCGTTCGCCGATGTCGGGAACCATGGCCCGCAGACTCTGCGGCTCGAACGGCGTGCTGCCCTCCCCCGTGCGGCCGGTGAGCAGGTGCAACTGCCCACCGCGGTCCGCGACAAGAGCCCGCACCTCGTCGACGAGTACGGCGTCGACCTCGCTGCGTACCCGGTAGAGCACGACGACGTCGCCCGGCGGCTCCTCCTCGAGCAGGGCTCGAACCGGCGTGATCCCCACTCCTCCGGCGATCAGCAGTGCGCCGGGGCGTCCGCGGTGCAACGACGTGAACGCCCCGTAGGGGCCCTCGACGAACGCGCGGGTGCCGACCGGGAGATGCCGCAGTCCGGCGCTGGCCGTTCCGGCCGCCTTGGCCGTCAGGCGCAACGTGCGGCCGTCGGGCGCCGCCGACAGCGAGAACGGGTTCGCCAGCCACCAGTGGTGGTGGTCGGGGAACCGCCAGACGCAGAACTGCCCGGCCCGGGCCGGCAGCTTGTCGAGGTGCCGGCCGGTGACATGCACGGACACCACGTCGTCCGACTCCACCACCACCTCCGCGACCCGGAACCGGTGGTACGAGTTGCGCCACAGGGGCATGACGATCCGGCCCGCGACCAGGGCGCCGAACGCGAACAACCACAGGGCCCACCAGTACATCTTCGCGAGCAGGGACGAGCTGAACGTCGTGGTCTCCTGCAACTGGTGGACGAACGCGAGCCCCAGCGCCAGGTACAGCAGCAGGTGCAGGCCGTGCCAGGTCTCGTACCGCAGCCGCCGCCTCACGTACCGGGCGGACACGGCGGCGACCACGACGAGGATCGCAGCGGCGCACATCCCGAGCAGGGAGGCCGGCACCCCGGCCAGCGAGAAGAACGTCTTCGTCATCGACGTGTCGCTGAGTTTCGCATAGCCCAGTACCACCAGCACGGCGTGGGTGAGGACGGTCCACAGCAGGGTGAAGCCGACCCACCGGTGCCACACCGTCAGCCGGTCCATGCCGACACGGCGGTCGAGCCATGGCAGCCGTGCGACCAGCAGCAGCTGGAGGAGCATCAGCACGGCGGCGTGCAGCCCGAAGAACTTGGCGACGGTGAGCACGCCGTTCTTGCCGGTCCCGGAGGTGAGGAACAAGGCCTCGACGATCACCGAGTTGATGACGACAAACGTCCACAGCGCCCATCGCGCCGCAACGACCGGAGGTATGGTGCCTTGCCGCACCCGTGAAATCGTCGCCTCCACCGCTTCCCCTCTTGTTCATGTGACGTACCGGTGCCGATCGCGGCACCACCACGGTCGATGCTCTACAGGCCGGGTTCCGGCGTTCCCACCGAGGCCCTGGCCGTACCGGGCGAGGACGCGGGTCCTCACGGGCGCGGGGCGCGATCAGCGACGCCGGGCGTCCGATCACTCCTCGTCCCGTGACCGTCAAGGCCGCCGACGCTGGGTACGCTGGGTGATTAAGCCCTTAACCACAAGCCGACGCAGAGTCGTCGGGACGACTCCGTGACCTGCCACGTGTCACCTCGTGGCCGCGGCGTCTCCTGACCGACACCGACTACGTCGGACGGGTGGTCGAGCGGACGCCAGGACAGCTCCGGAGTGTTGATCATCGCCGTGAAGCCGCCGATGTCCACGAAGGTGACGCCGAAGTCGGCGATGAGCGTCACCGTGCCGGTGACGATCTGGCCGCGCCGCAGCGTCTTCAGGAAGGCCCAGGCCCGGTCGCTCGGGGCCGGTTCGGTCTGCCATCGTGCGCGGAGAACACCGTCGCCGTCGGGAAGTACAGCGGTGAGCAGAGGCTGACGCTCATCGGCGTACAGGGATACGACGGCGGCGGAAGACGCGCCGGCGAGCCGGTTGGTCACTGCCTCGTACCCGGTCTCGTCCACCACCGTACTGGCGATCCGCCCACTCTCGTCCTCCCAGACGATTTCCGAAAGGCCCTCGTCGGGACGGCACGGTCACCGAGCTCGCGACACTCGACGGCCGCTATCTGTCGACCGAGGTCGCCGGCGGCTTCACCGGCCGGGTCATCGGCATGTACGCCGCGACGGGCGCCGTCCACTTCGACTGGTTCGACTACGAGCCCGCCGACGGCTGACCCGGGCGGCACGCGCCGGGCCTTCCACGCCGGACGGCGGCGCGCCACGCCCGGACGGCAACCCGCCTCGGCCGGGCCGGCGGGCGGGACCCGGCGGCGGTCACCGGTTCCGCGCAGGGTGTCGAGCAGCGCGGCAAGGCTCTCGGCGCGCGGTGACCGGACCTCCGCCGCGGAGATCCGCCGGTGGACGCGGGCGGCCTCGGCCGGTCCGTGTGCGCCGGATCCCCACCCGGCGAACACGGAGGCATCCCTCACCCGGCCTGCGGGCAGCCGCGTTCGTCGGTGGACTCTCCGGCGTACTCCGACGTCAGCCGGTACACGCCCGCCCGGGGCACGGTCAGCCGGGTCCACGGGCCGTCCGCGCTGACGCACGCGCCCTCGGCCCGCAACCACGGCGAGTACGCGATCCGGATGGTGCTCGTCCCGGCGCCGGGCATGCTCAGCGTCAGATCCGCCTCTCCCGCGCGCAGCAGCTCGGCCGGGGCGGAGACCAGCGGCAGCGTGTCGCGGACCCGGTAGATCTTCCAGTACTGGTCCTGCCAGACGGGCTCCAGCCAGCGTTGCCCCTCCTGGATGAGAGCCGTCTCGCGCTCCGCTGACCGATCGGGCTTACCGTCGTGGAGGACGACGAAACCGACCGCCCAGTGACGCAGCCAGGCGTAGTACCGCGGCCCGTCGAGGTCGCCCTCGTAGAAGAGTCGTCCGCGTTCGACGTCCAACTGCTGGTTCCAGCCCCGCATCAGCTCGAAGTGGGGGCCGAGGAGGGTGGCCCCGCGATGGTCGTCGTCCGTCGGCAGCTCCACCCGGCCGCGGTCCGCGCCCAGCCGGTCGAGCGCGGCGATCACGCCGTCGGTGTGCGTGACCCAGCCCGGAACGGGGTCCGGTCGCCGCAGGTGCGTCAGCGACGTCACGCAGAGGTAGGAGACGGACAGCGCGGTCACCAGGGCCATCGCCCGCATACGGGTTCGCCGCCCGTCGTGACGGACGGCCCCGGCGCGGCGCTGCAGCGCGGCCGCGAGCAACACCGCGGGTGCGAAGAGCAGGGCGAGCCGCTCCACGTTGTTGCCGACCGGTGAGGGGACCATCCAGGTCAGGACGACCCCGACGGCGTACACGGCGCTGCCTGCCCGCACCACCCGCCACTCCCGCGGCGACGCCCACACCACGGCGGCGGACAGCAGCACGGGCAGGATCATGCGGCCGGCGGCCATGGGCTGTTCGCCCTGGAAGGGGAACAGCAAGGTCGTCACGCCGACGACGGCGACGGGCGGGAGCGTCAGGGCAAGACACTTGGCGTACTGCCGGTCGGCCAGATATCCGGCGCCCGCCACCAGCAGGAAGAGCCCGGCCACCGGGCTGCCCATGGTCGCGAACAGCGCCCCGAGGGCGGCGGCGGCAAGCCGGGCGGGCCGGGGCGCGCGGTCGGCGACGGCGAGCAGGCCCGCGAGAGCGAAGGCCAGGCCGAGGGCGAACGTGGTGCGGCCGAGCACGACGTTGTACCAGAGGCCCAGCGCACCGACCAGCGCGGGCCACATCGACACGCGCGGAAGGGTGCGCTCCAGCAGGGTGGCCAGCACCCAGGTGGCGCTGATCCCGGACAGCACGGAGACGGCGCGGACACCGCACAGGGCCATCAAGTGCGGTGATATGACGCTGTAGTTGACGGTGTGGACGCCGCCGAACCAGAAGAGTCCGTACGGCGTGGCCGGATGCCTGCCCACGAACCCCGCCCACGCGTACTGCGCGGCGAGGTCACCGCCGTCCGTCGCGAGAACGGCGTCCCACCCCCAGTACAGGGGAAGGAAGGCGACGATGGCGAGGAGCGGGACGCGGTACTTCGCCGCTTTGGGCCACCGGCGTTCCCGGCGCAGTACCGGCAGCAGTGGTCGCAGTGAGGCGGGGGCCGACAGGGTGGAGGTCCGTGGAGGCATGGTGGCTTTCCCGAGGCGGTACGGACGCGGCACAGGTCCGCCGGGGAGTTCGTGGCCCCGAGGGCTCCTGGAACTCGCGGACCTGCGCGGGCGTCACGGCCGGGCATCTCCCGTCCGTCGCGCCCACGCGCCTGACGCGCACGACGTCGGCACCGGGAGCGGCACCACCCCGACCTCGCCCGGCGGCCGGTTCCTCAGCCCGCGGTGGTCGCGCAGCAGGCCCCCGTCGGTGAGTCTCCCGTCCACTGCGGCAGCGTGGGACCACGCTGCGCGGAGTGCGCAACTCGCTGACGGCGCCAGCACCAGGAGGCCGACTTCATGCACTGAACTGCTCCGGAATCGGTGGAGGACCCGGACTCGGGCCTCCTGCCCGAGCAGGCCACGGACGACAGCCGGCTCGCGCCTCCGACCACGATGTTGTGGACCACATCCCGGGCCGGCAACCCCCACCGGCTTGAGCAGAGGCTATTTCCACAGATCAACCACATGCAAGGCGCGTGCCGCGTGAAGGAAGAACCCGCTGGTCTCGCCCTGTTTCGAACGGACCGAGGAAGGCTCGCCCCCTGTGCGGCCGTGCGCGAATCGGCGGTCATCGCCGGTCCGTGTCACTCCGTGTCGACCGTCGTCCCCCGCGGCCTGCCGGATCACAGGGGCGGCGGGGACGGCGGGGGGCAGCGGGAACCGGCGGCTCAGGTCGATTCGCGGACGACGAGCCGACAGGGCACGGTGTGCAGGCCGGGTGCCGGTTCGGAGCCGATGGCATCCAGCAGCCGCAGGGCTGCCTGGCGGCCGATCTCGGCGAGGTCCGTGTCGATGGTGGTGAGCGGCGGGCGGCAGGCCAGGGCCATGACGTCCCAGTTGTCGTAGCCCACGATCGCGACCCTGCCGGGAACGTCCAGCCCGTTCTCGCGCAGCGCGTCGGCGACTCCCCTGGCGATCTGGTCGTTGCCGCAGAAGAAGCCGTCCGTGTCGGGCGCCGTCCGCAGGACCGCTTCGGCGGCGCGGCGTCCCCACGCCTCGCTCCACTCGCCGAAGTGCACCCGGCCGGTGGAGAGCTCCAGGGAGGAGCGCTCGAGCAGGTCGACGGTGTGGTGGGCGCGGTCGCGGGCGGCGGCGTGGTGGGCCGGGCCGGTGACGTGTGCGATCCGGGTGCGGCCGGTCGCCAGCAGATGCTCGACGGCCAGCCGTGCCCCGCTCCGGTCGTCGGAGACCACGGAGATGTCGTCCGGGTCGGTGGACGGAGAGAGCGCGTAGACCGTCGGGATCGGGTCGATGCCCTTCAGGGGCGGCCGGGGATCGGTGCGCCGGCCGGTCACGATGATGCCGTCCACCCGCCGGTCCACGAGGTTGCTCAGATGGTGCTGTTCGCGGATGGCGTCCCCACGGGTGTCGCACAACAGGACGGAGATCTTGCCGGCGCCGAGCGCGTCCTCGGCGCCCAGCAGCACGGGGGTGCTGAAACGGCCGATGCCGTCGGTGGTCATCAGCCCGACGGTCCAGCTGCGGCCGGTGTGCAGGCTCTGCGCATGCTGGTTGGGGCGGAAGTCGAGCGTCTCGACGGCCGCGAGGACCCGCTCCCGGGTCTCGGGCCGCATCCTGCCGCCGCCGTTCAGTGCTTTCGAGGCTGTCCCGACACTGACGCCGGCCAGCTTGGCGACATCGGCCAGCTTGGCCCGCCCGCTCGGCGGAGAACCTGGAACGGCGGTCACGCGCAACCCTTTTCCTGGACGACCTCGACGACGTCCATCCTGACACTGTTCACAGCTGCTGAACAGCCCTGTTCCCAGCACCGAAGATACTTGCGCGTACCTCTTGACTCACGCTCCTCACCTTTCTACCTTTCCGGACAGAAAAACGTTTTCTCAAACGGGTACGAGAGACGGGCACCGCCTGTCCGCAGCCTGAAGCGCCGCGACACCCCGCACGCGTCGGACCTCGAGCCCGGTTCCCCTCCAACGCTCCGGAGAGCCATGCCCCGCCCACGTTCCGCAGCGCCTTCCGCCACGCCCTCCTCCTCGCCGTCGGCCGCGTCCGAACGGGGAGACACTCGCCTGGGCCCGGTCCGTCACAGCCCGGACGCCGAGGCCGCGTTCGCTCCGGCCGCCGTCGCGGTGGACGGCGGTTTCTGGGACGCCCGCCGCGAGGTGAACGGACGCGTCTCCATCCCCCAGGGCCCCGGTCTGCTGGAGTCGGCGGGAAACCTGCGCAACCTGCGGCTCGCGGCCGGCACGGACAAGGGGGAGTTCCAGGGCGCGTACCCGTTCGTCGACTCGGACGTCTACAAGTGGCTGGAGGCTGCTGCCTGGCAGCTCGCCCGGACCCCGGACGGCGACCTCGCCGACGACGTCGCCCGTATCGTCTCCCTCGTCGCCGGCGCGCAGCAGGACGACGGTTACCTCAACACCTGGTTCCAGTTGCTCAAGGGCGGCGAGCGCTACCTGGACCTGCGGTGGGGTCACGAGCTGTACTGCGCGGGCCATCTCATCCAAGCCGCGGTGGCCCATCACCGGGCCACCGGAAGCAGTGAACTCCTTGACGTGGCCGTGAAGTTCGCCGACCACATCGACTCGGTCTTCGGCCTCCCCGGCAGCGGCAAGCCCCTCGACGGCGTCGACGGGCACCCCGAGGTCGAGACGGCCCTCGTCGAGCTCTACCGGGAGACCGGCGAGCACCGCTACCTGGACCTCGCCGGCTACTTCGTCGACCGCTTCGGCCACGGCCTGCTGGGCGGCGAGGTCTACTGCCAGGACCGCGTCCCGCTGCGCGAGGCGACGAACGTCGAGGGGCACGCCGTACGGCAGTTGTACCTGCTGGCCGCCGCGACCGACCTGGCCGTCGAGACCGGGGACGGCGGACTGCGCACCGCCGCCGAGCGGCTGTGGGAGGCGATGACCACCACCAAGACCCACATCACCGGCGGACTCGGCGCCCACCACGACGAGGAGGACTTCGGCGACCCGTACGAACTGCCCAACGAGCGCGCCTACTGCGAGACCTGCGCCGCCATCGCCTCCGTCCAGTGGAGCTGGCGCATGGCCCTGCTCACCGGTGAGGCCCGCTACTCCGACCTCGTCGAGCGCACGCTCTACAACGGCTTCCTGGCCGGTGTCTCCCTCGACGGCGAGCGCTGGCTGTACGTCAACCCGCTCCAGGTCCGGGACGGCCACACAGACGCCGGCGGCGACCAGTCGGCCCGCCGCACCCGCTGGTTCCGGTGCGCCTGCTGCCCGCCCAACGTGATGCGGCTGCTGGCCGGACTGGAGCACTACCTCGCCTCCGGCGACGACGGCGGACTGCAGATCCACCAGTACGTCACCGGGCGCTACACCGGCCTTCTCGACGGGACCGGGATCGTCGTGAGCGCCGAGACCGACTACCCATGGCAGGGCACGATCGGCCTGACCGTCGAGGAGAGTCCCGCGGACCGGCCCTGGACCCTCTCGCTGCGCATTCCGCAGTGGTGCGGCGACTACCGGGTCCGCGTCGGCGACAGCGTGTACGACGAGACGGACGCGCCCGTCACCGACGGCTGGCTGCGCCTGGAGCGCACCTGGGCGCCCGGCGACCGGATCGTCCTCGACCTCGGCATCGAGCCGCGCCTCACCGCCGCGGACCCGCGGGTGGACGCCGTACGCGGCTGTGTCGCCATCGAGCGCGGGCCGCTCGTCTACTGCCTGGAAGGGGTCGACCACCCCGGAGGCGGTCTGGACGACATGGTGCTCGACACCACCCGGCCGCTCGCCGTGAAGCACCGTCCCGACCTGCTCGGCGGCGTCGTCACCGTCCTCGCCGCCGGGCGCCGCCGGAACATCGCCGACGCCGGCTGGTGGCCGTACCGGACCGCGGACGCCGCCGCCGGCGACGACGGACAGCCCGCCGACGAGCCCCTCGAGCTCACCGCGATCCCCTACTACGCGTGGGCCAACCGCCAGGACGGCAGCATGCGCGTCTGGCTGCCCACCTCCTGACCCCGCCCCACCCGTCGCTCCTCTCAACCTTCCCGCCTCTCCTCCTTACCTGCCGTCTCGTTTTCCCGTTTTCCCGCCTTCCCCCTCTTCCCGCCCCCTCTGCTCCTCCCCTCGCTCGCCACGAGCCGCACCCAGACAACGAGGTCACCGTGAGAAACGCCCGCCGCACCCTTGTCGCCGCGATCGCCGCCATAGGCACGCTCACCTCCGTCGCCGCCTGCGGGGGCGGCGACTCCGACTCCTCCGCCTCCGGGTCCGGCGGCGCCGGCGGAACGTACGCCTTCTGGGACCCCTACCCGCAGTTCGACGCCTCCTCGGACTGGGGCAAGCTGGTCAGCAAGTGCGGCACGGACGCCGGGGTCAAGATCAAGCGCACCGCCATGGACACCACGGACCTGGGCAACAAGGCGCTGCTCGCCGCCCAGCAGGGCAACGCGCCCGACGTGATGCTGGTGGACAACCCGGTCGTCTCCACACTGGTGGAGGCGGGCATCGTCAACAAGACGAGCGACCTCGGCCTGGACACGAAGTCGATCCAGCAGAACATCCTCGGCGCGGGCACCATCGACGGCGCCTCCTACGGCGTCCCGATCGGCGCGAACACGCTCGCCCTCTACTACAACAAGAAGGTCCTCTCGGCCGCCGGCGTCGACCCGGCCGCCATCAAGGACTGGAACTCGCTCACAGCGGCCCTGAAGAAGGTCAAGGCGGCCGGGAAGAAGGGCATCACGTTCTCCGCGATCGGCACGGAGGAGGGCAGCTTCCAGTTCCTGCCGTGGTTCTGGGGCGCCGGCGCCGACCTCACCAAGCTCGACTCGGCGAAGGGCGTCGCCGCGCTGTCGCTGTGGAAGGGCTGGGTCGACGACGGACTCGCCCCCAAGGACGTCCTGCAGAACACCCAGACCACCAGCTGGCAGGAGTTCGCCACCGGCGACTACGCGTTCGGCGAGAACGGCACCTGGCAGCTCGGCAACGCGGCGAAGGCCGGCTTCGAGTACGGCGTCATCAACGTTCCCGCGCAGAACGGGGGTTCGGCGCCGGTGCCGACCGGCGGCGAGTTCGTCACCGTGCCCGTGCAGAAGGACACCGCCCGCTACGACGTCAGCAAGAAGATCGTCGCCTGTCTGACCAGCGGCGCCAACCTGCTGTCCACGGACACCACCCTGGCGTACGTGGCGCCCACCGCGGCGGTGCAGGCCGAACAGGTCAAGGCGAACCCCGCGCTCAAGCCGTGGGTCGACGCCGTGGCAGCGGCACGCGGTCGCACCAGCGGCGGTCTGGGCACCAAGTACCCGACCATCTCCCAGCCCATGTGGACCGCCGTGCAGGCCGCCCTGTCCGGCGGCCGGAGCCCGCAGGCGGCCCTCGACGCCGCCCAGAAGGCCGCCGGCAAGACGGGCAGCTGACGTCCGCCTCGCCCACGCACGCCCCGGAGACCGCACGACAGCCCTCAACCGCCCGGACACCGTCACCGGCCCGGGCAGTCCACCGCATTCCTGCCACCCGCATCCAGGAGTTCGCATGACCACCGCCCGCGTCGACCGCCGACCGCAGCGGTCCCCGGTCAGGTCTGGGGCGACCGGCGCCGGACAACGGACGGACGCCCCGGCACTGCGGCGCCGGCAGCGCCGCAGGAGCCGGTTGACCGCCCTGGCGTTCCTCGTGCCGCTGGCCGTCTACCTCGCCGCGTTCTACCTCTATCCCCTCTACCGCAACCTCGACCTGAGTCTGCGCGACTACACCGTCCGGTCGTTCGTCGCGGGCGACGCGCCGTTCTCCGGACTGGACAACTTCCGGACCGTCCTGGACGATCCCACGTTCGGCCCGGCGCTGCGCCACACCATGGTTTTCACGTTCGTGTCGATCGCCTTCCAGTACGCGGCCGGTCTCGCCCTCGCCGTCTTCTTCAACCGCCGCTTCCGCCTCGCGGGCACCCTCAGAGCGCTGTTCCTGATCCCGTGGCTGCTGCCGCTGATCGTGTCGGCATCCACCTGGTCGTGGATGTTCAACAGCGAGTCCGGAGTACTCAACTACGCCCTCCAGCTGGTGGGCGTCGGGCCGGTGGACTGGCTGACCTCGCCCGACTGGGCGCTGACCTCGGTCATCGTCGCCAACATCTGGATCGGCGTTCCGTTCAACCTCGTCATCCTCTACAGCGGACTGCAGAACATCCCCGGCGAGCTGTACGAGGCCGCGGCGCTGGACGGGGCGAACGCCTGGCAGCAGTTTTGGCGCATCACCTTCCCGCTGCTGCGCCCGGTCTCGGCGATCACCCTGCTCCTCGGGCTCGTCTACACCCTCAAGGTGTTCGACCTCATCTGGATCATGACCAAGGGCGGCCCCGGCGACGCCTCGTCCACCCTGGCCACCTGGTCCTACCAGCTCGGATTCGGCACCCTGCTGCCCAAGTTCGGCCCCGGGGCCGCCGTCGGCAACATCCTCATCCTCATCGCCCTCGCCTTCGGGCTGCTGTACATCCGCGTCCAAAGGAGGCAGCACGCATGACCGCCGCCCACCGCCCCGCCCGGCGCTCGCGTCTGCACACCGTCATCGGCGTCCTGCTCACCGCCGTCATGCTGTTCCCGGTGTACTGGATGCTCAACGTGTCCCTCACCCCGCAGCAGGACATGCGCAAGAGCCCGCCCGACCTGCTGCCCCTGCACCCCACCTTCGAGGGCTACCGGGCCGTCCTCGACGACCAGCTGCCCTACCTCGGCACCAGCCTGCTCATCGGCCTCGGCACGGTCGCCCTCACCCTTGTGCTCGCCGCCCCGGCCGGCTACGCGCTGGCCAAGCTCCGCCCGCTCGGCGGCGGCGCCCTCGGCCTGTTCCTGCTGATCGCCCAGATGATCCCCGGCATCGTCATGGCCATGGGCTTCTACGGCATCTACCTCGACCTCGGCCTGCTCAACTCCTGGTGGGGACTGATCATCGCCGACTCCACCATCGCCGTGCCGTTCGGCGTCATGATCTTCACCGCGTTCATGTCGGGCATCCCCGGCGAACTGATCGCCGCCTCCCGCATCGACGGCGCCGGCACCTTCCGCACCTTCTGGTCGATCGTCCTGCCCGTCAGCCGCAACGCACTCGTCACCGTCTCCCTCTTCAGCTTCCTGTGGGCCTGGTCCGACTTCGTCTTCGCCAACACCCTGGACAGCGGCGGCGACTGGCGCCCCATCACGCTCGGCATCTACCACTACATCGGCAACAACAACCAGGAATGGAACGCGATCATGGCCACCGCCGTCGTCGCCTCCCTCCCCGCGGCCGTGCTGCTCGTCCTCGCCCAGCGCTATGTGGCCGCAGGCGTCACCGCGGGCGCCGTCAAGGACTGACTCCCGATGCCCACCGCCCCCGGTCCGCCGACCGGCCGGGGGCGCGGTCCGCCCTGCCCCGCCGCACCCCGTTCCGCCCCCCACGCACAAGCGCCCGGCTCTCACCTGTCAGGAGGCGAGGGCTCGATTCCCGTCCACGCGCCCCTCCCCTGGGACCGGCCGGACGGCACCACGCCACTCACCGCTACTTCCCGCGCCACCCGAAGTGCCCGCAGGAACCCCTGCGGTCGCCGTGCCCGCAGTGCCCACCCCCCTCCTCAGGAGAGCCGCTGATGTCATTCCTGAGTCCCCGCCACCGCTCCGGAGTCCCGCTGGGCCGGGGCCTCATCACGCTTCACGCTTCGCACCTGCCGCCCGGTCCGGGACGCGCAGCCGGAAGCGCCCGTCCCAGACGGGCGAGCGGGGACACCGCCATCAGCACAGGGGAAAGCATCATGCCCGTGGCCGCCACCAGGAGCCCGGTACGCAGTCCCCACTCCTGCGCCAGATACCCGCCGAGCAGCGAGCCGAGAGGGGCCGCCCCCAGCCCGGCGAACGTGATCGTCGCGGCCGCGCGGCCCTGCATCCCGTCCGGAGTGACGGCCTGCCGGACGGCCATGACCGTGACGTTCACCAGTTGGCCGCCCGCACCGAACACGAAGTTGACGGCGAGCAGCGCGGGAACGGTCACCGCGGAGGAGGCGTGCAGCGCGGGCACGCCCAGGAACACCCCGTCAGCCGCCACCGCCGCGGACACGAGGACCACGCCGTGGCCGAACCGGCGCGGCAGGCGGGCGGCCAGCACCGAGCCGAGGAGTGCACCCGGCCCCGTCGCGGCGAGCGTCAGCCCCACGGCGGTGCCCGACAGGTGCAGTTCGCGCGGCAGGAAGAGCAGATAGACGGTCATCACGGCCGCCCAGGAGAACTGGAAGGCGGCCGAGGCGAGGCACACGGAACGCAGACGGGCGTCGCCGGCGACGAAGCGGAGACCCTCGCGGATACGGCGCCAGACCCGAGGGGGACGCTCGGAGCTCTCCGGGAGCGAATTCGGTCCGACGGATGCGTCCGACCGACAGGACCGAGCACGCGAAGAACAGCGCGCCGCAGGCGGCGGCGACCGGCGCCGACAGCAGTGACACGAGCGCACCGCCGAGGGCGGGTCCGCCGATCTGCGCGGCGGACCGGCTGCCCTCGAGAGCGCTGTTGCCGCGCACCAACTGATCGCGTTCCACGAGCCGTACGACAGACGCCTGGTAGGCCACGTCGAAGAACACGGACAGGGCTCCGACGGCGAAGGCGACCGCGTACAGCACCGGCAGGCCGAGCAGACCGAGAAGCCCCGCCAGGGCGGCGGCACCCAGTGCCAGGACCCGGCCGGCGTCCGTCAGCACCATCACCGTGCGGGCCCGCCACCTGTCGACCCACGCGCCGGCGAGGAGCGACAGCAACAGGACCGGCGTCTGCCCCACCGCTCGCAGGACGCCCAACTGGCCGGCACCGGCGCCGAGCGTCAGGACGGCCAAGAGCGGCAGGACCACCAGGCCTGTGTGCTCGCCGAGTTGGGACGCCGTCTGGCCCACCCAGAGCCTGCGGAAGTCGCCGTCCCGCCACGGACCCGGCGGAACCCGTCGGCGGGAATCCGACGCGGCGGAGTGGACCGAGGACGCAGAGGAAGCGGAAGAAGCGGACGGCACGAGGATCCCCTGGGCTGCCGACAACGAGGCCCGTCACCCGGCGCACACCAGGCGCACCGACGGTTCGGGCGGGAGAGGGCTCGCGGTGCCGCACCGGTGGGGGCAGCACGCGATGACGGGCCGGTCACGGCCTACGGCGTCAACGCGCGCTCGGACGACCGATCATGTCCCGGCTCCTCGCTCCTCGTTCGCAGGTCACTCGCTGCACCCGGAGACTAGCCGGGGAGGCTTCCGCGC
Organism: Streptomyces achromogenes; assembly: GCF_030816715.1. NCBI lineage: Bacteria > Bacillati > Actinomycetota > Actinomycetes > Kitasatosporales > Streptomycetaceae > Streptomyces > Streptomyces achromogenes. The sequence goes on from NZ_JAUSYH010000001.1 coordinate 1,390,391, forward strand.
AAAAGTCGATTCCACGGGCGCCGGCGGTTCCTCGGTGCGGGTCGCTGTTGTCAGTGGTGGGTGACAGCATCGCGAGCATGACGGACGACAGCACGGCATTCGACTGGCGGCCCTTCCTGCGGAAGTGGAGCGGGGAGTGGGCGGACTCCCTGCGGGACGACGAGACGCGGGACGAGGACGACGAGGCCGCGCGCCGGGCGCGGTGGCTGGGCTTCCCGCCCGCGTCGCAGGAGCGGATCGCGGCCATGGAGGAGCGCCTCGGCCACCGCATGCCCCCGTCGTACCGGCGGTTCCTCGAGGTCAGTGACGGATGGCGGCACGCGGGCGGGTTCGTCTGGCTGCTGGCCGGGACGGAGACGGCGCACTGGCACAACGACGCGTCGGGACTCGCGGAGATGTTCGAGGAGGACCTGGACGACGACGCGAGCCCCGAGGAGCGGCAGGAGGCGGACATCTGGCGGCGCGGGCTCCAACTCGACGTGGAGTCCGACATCACGCACGTCCTCCTGGATCCCGATGACGTGGACGAGGACGGCGAGTGGGCCGTGTTCACGTGGGCGAGCTGGCGGGGCGAAGCGCCCGAGCGGCACGCGAACTTCCTGGCGTTCATGCGGGAGATGCACCGGGAGTTCCACAGCCTGCGGGCGCACGGGAGTGAGGCGGAGCCGGTGTTCGCCAACGACACGACGCGAGAGCTGGACGCCCGGGTGGAGGAGGCCCGGCTGGAGGCGTTGCGCGGCGGCTGGGAACGGGCCGGGAAGGCGCTGGACGAGGCGAAGGAGTACGGCAGGCCGAGGGCCGCCGGGCTGGGCGATCAGATACGCCGCCTGCGCGGGCAGACGTACATGGTGTACTTCGAAGGCCTGGTGACGGACCCTCGGTACGCTCACGAGTTGTTGCCGCCGCTGGTCGCCGAACACGCGGCGAACGCGTCCCGGGACGACTCCGCGCTGACCTTCCACCTGCGAGGCGCCGACGAAGGCGTCGTGTCGCTGGCTTTCGAGATCCTGGATCAGGTGCGGAAGGGCGCCTACCGGTACACCGCGGCCGGACCGTTCGGGGAAGCGGTCGAGCGGGCACGGGAGCTGGCGCGCTCGGGGGACACCGACGGGGCGTGGCGGACCCTGATGGACGCCCTGCCTTGGTGGGAGCCTCTGGGGCCGTACCACCTGGCGCCGCTCGGGTGGGTGGCCGACCCGTTGCTCGGGCCGCTGCTGACCCCGGAGCGGGGGTGCGAACTGCTGTCCGCGCCCCGGGGCGGGCAGCCGGGTGAGACGGTGGCCGGGGGGCCGTCGTCAGCGGGTCGGGGGTGACGCCTGGTCCCCGGGCGGCCGGGAGCGGATCTGCATGCCCGGGCGACGTCGGTGGACGGTGAGGTACGACAGTCCCTCGCCGTGCGCCGTGATGCTGCGGCTGGAGCCCTTCGGCAGCCAGACGAGCTTGCCCTCGTCGAGGGCCTCCGCCCCGTCGGGCGTGCCCAGGGTGCCGTCGCCGGCGACGACGAGGAGAAGGACGTCCAGTTCCGGCTCGATGTGGACGGGGACGTTCTGACCGGCCGGAACATGCACGAGATTGGCGTCGAGCTGGCGTCCGGACTCGGCGAGCCTCCACAGGGCGCCGGAGGTGGCCGGGGGAAGCCCGGACAGCTCCCTGACGTCACAGAGGACTCCCGCGACGGGGGCCGGCGTCCGGTCCCGCGGTGAAGGATCCCGCCGAGGAGCGCCGTCCTCTCCGGGGGCGGCGTGGGCGTCACTCATGGACCTGTCCCGCCCGATGCGGCCCTGCCGCCGGTCGGGACCGGGACGTGGGATCGGAGACCGGGTCGGTCCGGGGCGACCGCATGCGGGTGCCGCGCAACGGTGTCACAGCGTCCCCTTTCCTGCCGTCGCCGTGTTCCCGGCCGTCACCGCAGCCCCAGAAGATGTTCCTGGCCGTCACCATGACACCAGTATGCCGACGGGCCGCCACCTGCGTCGTCCTCCTCAGTGCCGTGGTGGTGGGTGCGCCGGAGCGGTGCCGGGGCGGGTCGGTGCCCCGGCGCCGCTCCGGCTTCGCCGGGGTCACCCCTCGTCGCGCAGCCGGGCCGCCAGGGAGGCCAGCGCCTCTGCCTCCTCGGTGTGGCCCCCAGCGGTCAGACGGGCGATCGCCGCGTCGAGCCGGGTGAGCGCGGGGGCGGGGCGTTGCAGGTAGAGGCCCTCGACGACGCCCGCGAGGCGGATGCTCTCGGCCCACTCGCCGACACGGTCGTCGTCCGCTCCCAGGTCTCCGAGCAGGGCGAGGGCCTTCTCCAGGGCGGCCAGAGCGGTCTCGTACTCGCCGGCGTAGGCGTTGACCCTGCCGTGTTCGTAGGCCAGGGCGGTGTCCAGGGAGCGGCCGTCGGGCCGGTGTCCGGCGGCGCGGGCCTCGTCGGCGATCCGGCCGGCGTCGGCGAGGAAGCCGAGGGCGCCGGCGAGGCCGTCGGAGCCCTGCCGCTCGGCCTGGACCCGGGCGATCTCGCGCAGGCAGCTGCTGAGCTGGTCGTAGCTCGGGGCCTTGGCGTGGGCGACGAGTGCCTGGTCCGCCACCTCGCGGGCGCGGGCGAAGTCGCCGGACTCGCCGAGGAGGAGTGCCGTCTCCGCGGCGATCATCACATGGCTCGCGGGGTCGTCGTCCCAGCCGGCCGATTCGGCGGCGAGGGCGACGAACTCCACCGTGGCGGCCTTGAGGTCCTCCCCCGCGTGCAGCGCGCGGGCGCGCGTCAGGCGCAGCTGGGCGACGAGCCGGTCGTCCAGTTCACCGGCGGCGACCTCCGGTTCCGCCAGCAGGGAGTCGAGCAGGGCGATGCAGTCCTCGACGCGGCCGAGGTCCAGGCTGAGCCGGGCGGCGTTGCTGTACGCGCAGAACGCCTCCGTCCGGCTGCCGCGGCGAAGCTCCAGCTCCGCGGAGCGCGTCAGGTGCCGCAGGGCCTCGTCGGGTCGGCCCAGGCGCATGCAGGCCTCGGCCAGATCGGCGTGCAGTTGGGCGGCGTCGACCGCGTCGGCCGGCCAGTCGGCGGCCAGGCGCAGCCCTTCGGTCAGGTCGGTGTGCGCGGTCTGCGCGTCCCGCAGGGCGAGCTGGAGCCGGCCGCGCAGACCGAGCGTGCGGGGCAGGTGCCAGGCGGGGCCGTGTGTCTTCAGCCGGTCGAGGAGGGCGTCGATCTCGGCGACCGCGGCGGGCAGGTCGCCGGAGAGGGCGTAGGTGCTGGCCCGCAGCAGCAGCGACCCGGAGATCTGGCCGGGGAGATCGTGCCGGGTGGCGAACGCGTGCAGCAGGTCCACCTCGGCGAGGACCGGCGCGATGTGCGCCTTGTCACCGGTCGTCTGCAGGCGCAGTCCGAGCGCCGTCGCCCGCAGCCGCAGCATGCGGGCCTCCAGGTACGGGGCGAGGCCGGGTGTCCCCTCGTGCAGACGGACCACGGCCGTGTGGGCGTCGGTCAGCGCGGCGGCCTTCTCCTCTGCCGACTCGGAGCCCTGCCCGGTGGCGTCCGCGGCGGGGAGCTGGGCGCAGGCGCGTTCGAGCGCCGCGTGTCCCGGGAGACCGGCGTCCTCGTACAGGGCGGCGGCATCCTCGTGGAGGGATGCGGCGTCGGTCTCCTCCTTCTCGTCCGCGCGGTTCGCCTCGTCGGACAGCAGGTCCGCGCGCAGTCGCGCGAGCGGTCCCACGGCCGGGTCGTCGGGGTGGCGGTAGTCGGACGCTGCGGCGAGGGTGCGCAGCCGCGCCCAGCAGGCCTGTGCGTCCGGGTGCCCCTGCTCGTCCAGATCCCTGGCCCGGACGATGAGTTCGGGCAGGGATTCGGGGACGGCGCCGGCGGCAGGGGCGGCGGGCGCGGCGACGGGCGCGGCCGGGGCGACGTCGTCGAGGTGGCGGACGCGCAGGGTCAGTTCCAGTGCGGTAAGGAGCGGCGCTCGGTCGAGGCGGGCGCGGCGGCGGTCGGTGTGCGCCGTGGTGCCGTTGCGGGCGTCGAAACGGGCGGCGAGGTCGTCGGCGCGGGCGTGTATCTCGGCGCGCAGGCCTGCCACCGTCCAGATGCGGCCCGCGTATCCGGCGGCGGGCAGTTCGCCGCGGCCGAGTCGTTCGATGCGTTGGAGCAGGACCTGCACGCCGGTGAGGAAGCCGAGCAGGTCCAGCGGCGAGTCGACTTCGTCGAACAGGCTCCGGTTCTCGGAGAGCAGTTCCAGGCCGCGTGCCTCGTTGCCGGTGAGCGCGCAGAACTCCAGGTGCCGGCCGACCTCCTGGGCCATCGAGGGGTTGCGGCGGCAGCCGCGGTAGCCGGAGAGGTGCAGTTCGCGGGCCCGGTCGGTGCGGCCGGTGCGCAGCAGGGGCAGCAGCGCGTACGAGACGGAGCGGGCCGGTTCCTCCTGGCAGGATTCCTTGCCCTCCAGGACGGGCTCCCAGGTCCGCAGTGCCCGCTCGTCGTCGCCCGCCGCGAGGTGGTGGAGGGCGCGCTCGCAGATCTCGCAGGCCTCGCAGTCGCTGAGCCGGGTGCGGGCGCGGGCCGCCCACAGCTCGTAGGCGAGGGTGGTGCCCTCGCCGACGTGGGCGGCCAGTTGGTACGCCTGGCCGTAGTAGGGCTGGAGGCCCAGGCCGGCCTTCTCGTACCGGTCGCGCATCTCGGTCAGCCACTGGCGCAGACTCGCCAAGGGCACCTCGGGCAGCGCGCGCAGGGCGCCCGCGACCCACTTGAAGCGCCAGAACAGCATGTGGCGCAGGCGCTCGTCGAAGACGTCGGGCTGCTCGTCGAGGAGGTTCAGCAGGCGGGCGAAGACGACGGGCGACTTGCGGGGTTCGGAGCCGTAGGTGTACGCCTCCTGGAGTTCGAGGAGGGCGTGGACGAGGGTGGTGGGGTCGTCGAACTGCTCGGCGGCGTCGACGAGTTCCTCGGCCGTGACGGTGCGGGTACGGCCGTAGGGGCGACGGTCGTTCTCCTGGAGCGCCTGGTGCAGCTCGTCGGTGTTCTGGGGTGCGGGTGCGGTCGGCATCGTCAGCTGTCCTTGCGGAGGGCGTGGGCGAGCAGGTCGAGGAAGGAGCGGTTGATGAGGCTCGATTCGGCGGGCCTGAGCGGGCGCCGGGACAGCATCGCGGCCTGCCCGTAGAGGGCTTCGGCGCTGGTCCGGGCCAGCTCGGGCTCGTCGATCGTGACGGCGGTGCGGACCAGCGGGTTGAGCTGGTTGAGGATCAGCTGGGCCCGTGGCGCCTCCTGGCGCAGCGCGCCGAGGATGTCGCCCCACAGGCCGCCCTCCTGCTCCCGGGCGAGCTGGGAGCGGGTGCGCTCGTGGCGGGCCTCCCGGCTGTCGACGAGGAGGGCGGGGGCGGAGGCGGGCTGGAAGGTGCGCAGCGCGACGTCGCAGTCGAAGACGGCGAGGGCGTCGCGGGCCCGCGCGAGGTAGGCGGCGGCGGCGAGTTCCGTCTCCCGGTCGACGGGGTCGAGGTGGGCGGTGAGGGTCGCCGGGTCGAGGTCGGCGACGGTGGCCTCGGGCCTGATCTCGGGCAGCCGGTGGACCAGTTCGCGGTCGTAGGTGTAGCCGCCGTTGACGACGCCGAGCCCGGCGGCCGAGGCGATCGCCGCGACCTGGCGGAACTCCTCCACGCTCGAGGTGACGAGCACGGTGCGGTGGGTGCGCGCGAACTCGTCGAGGGTGCAGTGGCCGTCGGTGGTCTCGAACGGCAGCCAGGGCAGCAGCATCCGCAGGATCTCGTCGTCGTGCACCGCGAGCGACTTCACGGCCAGGTGGTGGGCCTGGAGGAACCGGTGGAGCAGGTCGGGATCGCTGGCGGCGGCCCGGGCGATCCACGCGCGCAGCCGCTCGGCGAGGGCGTCGCGGACGGCGGCGAGCGTGTCGTCCTCGTACAGGGACTCGCGGGACGCCGTCGGGCGCAGGCTCTCGGCGTCGACGACGCAGCGGACGAAGAAGGCCCACTCGGGCAGGATCTCCTCGGCCTGCTCGGACAGCAGCATCCCCTTGACGTGCACGCGATGCCCGTGGCGGCGTCCGGCCGGCACCGCCTCGGGCAGCACGCACGCGATGCCCTTCAGGCCCACGGCCGGCAGGTCGAGTTCGATGGTGTCGAGCGGGGTGAAGCCGAAGACGTCCGCCCCGTACGCGGCCAGCGCCCGGGCGCGGGCACCCGGCGTGGGGTGGGTGCGGGCCCAGGGGGCGGGCTCGGGGTTGACGGGGGCGCCCGGTCCGCCGGTGCCGTCGTCGAAGGTCACGGGGTGGCGCAGCAGGGAGCCGAAGTGCCGGGCCAGCGCGTGCACCTGTGCCGGACGGGTCCACTCGCCCGCGTCGGCGCGCGGCGTCAGGGTGACGGTGGTGCCGGGCCGGGGGCGGGCGGAGGCGGGCAGGGTGCGCACGGTGTAACTGCCGTCGCCGCGTCCGCGCCACTCCACGGCGGGGGCGCCGGGGGTGCGGGCCGAGCGGCTCAGGACGTGGATCTCGTCGGCGACCAGGAAGCAGGAGAGCAGGCCGATGCCGAACTGGCCGATGAAGTCGGCGCGTTGTTCGGCGATGCCGTCGGCGCGCTTGCTGCTGCGGCCGATCGTGGCGAGGAAGGTGTGCACGTCGGCCTCGGTGAGACCGACGCCGTCGTCCTCGACGCGTACGACGGAGCCGTCGGCGTACAGACGGATGCCGAAGGCGCCGTGGGACTCGATGGCGTGCCGTGCGGTGAGGGCGTCGACCGCGTTCTGCAGGAGTTCGCGCAGGTAGACGCGGGGGCTGGAGTAGAGATGGTGGGAGAGGAGGTCCACCAGGCCGCGGAGGTCGACCTGGAACGTGCGGTCGGTGGCGGCTTGGTGGGCGGAGGTGTCGCGCAGGGGCATGAGGCATCCGGGGTGAAGGGAACGGCAGGGGTGGGCGGTGGTCCGCAGGACCGGCCGGAGCCGGTGTGGCCGGTGGCTCAGAAGACCTTGCGGAAGCGCGCGTACGCCTTGTCGGGGTCCGACATGAAGGTCCACGGCCACTGGGTGATCACACCGTCCAGCTCGCGGAAGACGTTCGAGGCCGTGCTGCTGCCCGCCAGCGAGAGGGCCATGGCGAAGATGTTGTAGTCGCCCTGCCAACCCAGGCGGCGCTCGTACGCGTGGTGCAGGATGCTGCGCTCCGCGGTTTCTCTCAACTCGCTCCGGATCCGGGGCTGCTGCAGACAGTCGCGGTCGTCGGACTCCACCCAGTCCTCGATATGTGCCATGGCGATGACACAGCCGAGCCCGTGCCCGTCGGGCGCGGCGGCGAAGGCCTTCCGGGCGAACTCCAGGGCCTGGCCCGGCTCTCCGCCCCAGCGGGGCTGGAGGTGCGACACCCACTCCAGGTGGAGGTCCAGGTTCAGCGGATCACGGCGCAGACCCGCCGCGAGCCGGGCATCCTGGACGCTGTCGTCGACGGACATGCCTCGTCCGGAGGTGAGCAGATGGCGCCACGGTGTGACCCAGTCGGGCCGCAGTTCGGCGGCCTCGAGCAGGTGCTCCTCGGCGATGCGCAGCCGCTCGTAGAACGTCTGCCACTGTTCGCGGCCGACGTCCACGGCACGGGCGGACGTACGCGCCTCCCAGCCCCAGGCGACATGGCGCGCACCCGATATCAGCAGTGCGGTCGCCCGGAGTTCCTTGTCGTCCTTGTCCTCCTCGGCGGCCCGGACGATCCACTCCTCCAGACCGTCCACATCGGTCAGTTCCCCCAGGACCGCCTGCTCGCGGCCGAGGTCGAAGGGGGCCAGCGCCGCCTTGACCGCCGACCAGTCGCCCGCGTCGGCCGCCTCGACCAGCGCGAGCACCCGCGTGTCCCCCAGCGCGCGCAGCGCGTATGTCCCGTGCTTCTGCTTTCGCGGGGGAAGGGCGTGCGGATCCGTCGCGGATCTCTCCACGCCCCTTCCGAACAGCTTGCCGAACATGCCGCGTCCTCCCCTGATCCCCACGTGGTCGTCCGGGGCAGCATAAGCGGCCCCACCGACACCGTTTCCACAGGGTTTTCTCACGAGTGCCGCACACCGTGAGACAGTCGCGGAGGCTGGCGGCGCTGACACGTCCCGCGCCACGTCGCCGCGTTCCCGTAGTGCCGCGGTACTGGTCACCGGCCGCCGATGTACTTCCCCGGTTCCGGGTCTGATGGGTGATCACCTCCTATCGTGGTACCGGCCTGAAGGGAACAGCGCTCCGACCTGGTGCCGCCGGCGAGGCCGCGCACGGGGCCGCAGGTGTCCGCACGGCGGCCCCGACCCTCCGAACAGAAAGACACGGATGTCCCCCACGAAGCGCATTCTCATCATCGTCACCAGCACCGGCGAGTACGAGAAGGTCGGTTACCGCACCGGTCTCTGGCTGGGCGAGCTGACCCACTTCTACGACGTCGCCGAACAGGCGGGCTTCGAGCTCACCGTCGCGAGCATCGAGGGCGGCGCCGTGCCGCTCGACCCGGAGAGCCTCGCCCACGACGTCCTCGGCGACCTGGGCACCGACAAGCGGTACGCCGACCGCGCGTTCATGGACACGCTGCGGAATGTCGTCGCCGTGAGCGAGGTCGACGTCGACGACTACGACGCCGTCTACCTGACCGGCGGTCACGGCGTGATGTTCGACTTCCACCAGAGCCGGGCGCTGGAGACGCTCGTCGCCCGCTTCCACGAGAGCGGCCGGATCGTGTCGGCGGTCTGCCACGGCCCGTGCGGTCTGCTCGACGTCACCCTGAGCGACGGCGAACCGCTGGTGAAGGGCAGGAACGTCACGGGCTTCTCCTGGCGGGAGGAGGAACTCGCCCAGCGTGCCGACGCCGTCCCCTACAGCCTCGAGGACCGGCTGAAGGAACTCGGCGCGAAGTACAGCGTCGCGGCGAAGCCCTTCGACACCCACGTCGTCGAGGACGACCGCCTGATCACCGGGCAGAACCCGGGCAGCGCCAGGGCGGTCGCCGAGGCGGTCGTCCGCCGCCTCGGCTGAGTGACGCCCGGACACGGGGGGCCGCCCGGCACTGCGCCGGCCGGTCCCCCTGACCTCACGGGCGGGCGGGTTCCGGTTCCCCGGCCGGCGCGTCCGTGGTCGGCCCGTGTCCCCCGGCGACCGCCCGCAGGGTGACGGTGGCCGCGGCTCCCGCCGTCAGGCCCCAGACGAGGGCTGCCGGGACTCCGCCGCCGATGGCCGCGGACAGGTACATCAGGTCCCATTTCAGGGTCGACCCGTCCAGCGCCACCCGCAGCAGCTGACTCGCCAGGAGCCCGACCACGGTCAGGCACACGGTGGTCACCGCCATCGCCGGGACCGTCACCCGCGTCAGCATCGCGGGCAGCCGCCGCAGCGCCGTCCACACCAGTGCGAGCAGCAGGACGTCCACGGCCCGGTACAGCAGCCAGTCCCCGAACGACACTCCCGCCGGAGCGGACCAGGCGCCGAGAAGCAGCCACTGGCGGAGCAGGTCACCCGGTTCGGAGAGCAGTCCGCTGCCCGAGAAGGACGTCTGCAGCTCGGCGGCGACCGACTGGTACGAGAGGACCACCAGGGACAGCGCGATCACCGCCGTCCCGACGGTGGCCGCCAGCCGGGCCGCCCGCGCCGGGACGGCCTCGCGCGGCAGCGGATCCGCGCTCCTGGCGATCACCCGCGCGACGAGGACCGTCGCCAGCGACGCGAACAGCGCGGTCACCACCAGCATCTGCCGCCCGGAGGAGATCACGCCCGCCAGTTGCGGGAGGAAGCGGTAACTGCCGCGTCCCTGCGAGGCGATCAGCCACGGCGCGGAGACGGTCACCGCCAGCGTCCCGGCCACCACGCCCCAGCCCCACAGCGCGAGCAGCGCGGCCGGCAGCCGGCCGTCGACCGGCGGCAGCCTGCGGACCAGGAGCATCGCCCCCGGCACGAAGAAGGCGAAGAGCGCGGCGAACCGGATCTGCAACGCCGTTTCGTACAGCGACAGATAGCGGGGGGCGTCGCCGCCGGCCGGGTCCCCGACCTCGCCGAGCGCTCCGGAACCGAACCGGACCGACGTCGGGGGGTCGTACGACCAGGGCGCGAGCCACTGCTGGAGATCGGCGACGACCCGGCCGCCGAGCGCGTCGGTGGCGCCCTGCAGGTGCAGCGCCTCGGTGCTCGCCCCGGCCCACCACAGGAGCGCCGTGAGCAGCACCCCGCCCGTCACTGCCGGTATGGCCGCACGCCGATGGTTCATGTGTGTCCCCCGTACTGGTCGAGCGCCCCGTGAGTCGAGTCCCCCGGTCGGCTGGAGACTACGCGGCGCTGATCACATGGGGATCACGGTCGGGCATGAACTGCTTGACAGGACGACGGGGTGACGGCAGGGCGGTCGTTCCGGGACGGTGCGCTGTGATGTCGCGCACGGTAGGTGCGTTGCGGGCCTGGTGTGGCACTTGATGTGCCATGGAGTGCACTCACGCGACGACACGGGCGCCACAGGCGGCATGGCCGGCTCGACTGGCGCGGGCGGTACGGCTGAGCGGCGGGAACGTCGTGCGGACCGCTCGCCGGGCGTGGGCCGAGCCGGGCCGGGAACGGGATCTCGTGGCGCAGGCCGGCAAGGCCGCGCTGGCCGCCTGGGTGGCCTGGGCGGTGGCGGGCTGGTGGCTCGCGGCGCCCATGGCGTTCGTGGCGCCGTGGGTGGCGGTCGTGCTGGTGGAGGCGACGGTCTACCGGTCGGTGGCGCACGGTCTGCAACAGCTCGCGGCGATCACGGCGGGCACCGTGGTGGCCACGGCGGTGGCGTTGCTGCTGGACGGCAACACGATGGTCACGATGGCCCTGGTCCTGCCGGCGGTGCTGCTCCTCGGGCAGTGGCACCGTCTGGGCAGTCAGGGCGTGTACGCGGCCACCGGCGCGCTCTTCGTGCTGACCGGCGGCCACGTCACGATCGCCTCGTCGGCGGCCCGGGTCGCGGAGGCGGTCTTCGGCGCGGCGGTCGGCGTCGCGGTGAACGCGCTGGTCCGTCCGCCGCTCTATCTGCGCGACACCCGCACCGCGCTGGAGGACGCGGTCCGCGAGGCGCGGGAGATCCTCGACGCGGTGGCCGACGGACTGGCCGACGGCGAGGGGGACGACCGGGCGGCCGCCGAGTGGCATGCTCGCGCCCTGCGTCTGGGCCGTCTGGTGGACCAGGCGCGGTCGGCGATCGGCCGCAGCACGGAGAGCATGCGGGGCAACCCGCGCGGCCGGCGTCTGTACGCCGCGGCGCAGCCCGACAAGGCGTACGCCGACGCCCTGGTCGTGCTCGACTACATCGCCGTGCACACCGCCGGCGTGACCCGGACGGTGTGGGAGGCCGTGGACCACGGCAGCAAGGCCGCACAGCCGGCCGCGGAGATCGCCCGTCCGTACGCGGACTTCCTGCACCGCACCGCCCACGCCATCGGGCTCTACGGCAGCGCGCGCTTCACGCCGGGCGGCCATGCCGACGCCGCCGCCGACGAGCTCCGCGAGGCCGTCGAGGAACTGCACCACACGCTCGACGCGTTCCGCCGGCAGCTGCCGGGCGCCGTGCGGGACGACCCCGACGCGCTGTTGACGTACGGAGCGCTGCTGGCCCAGGCGCACCGGCTGGCCGATCAGCTCGTCCAGGACTGACCAGGAGAGCGCGACGGGGGCGGTGCCCACCACTCCCGTCCGCGCCACCACTCCCGTCCGTCACGCCCGTCCGTCGGGTCACGGGATCTCCTGCTCCGCCCAGATGACCTTTCCGTCGGCCGTGTACCGGGTGCCCCAGCGGTGGGCGAGCTGGGCCACCAGGAAGAGGCCGCGCCCGCCCTCGTCCGTGATCCGGGCGTGCTTGAGCCGTGGGGCCGTACTGCTGGCGTCGGTCACCTCGCAGGTCAGGCGGGCGTCACGGAGCAGCCGCAGCCGGATGGGCGGGGTCGCGTACCGCACGGCGTTGGTGACCAGCTCGCTCACGATGAGCTCGGACGTCATGGCAAGGTCCGTCAGGCCCCAGGCCGCCACCTGGCGGGTGGCCCGGGCGCGGACCTCGGAGACGGCGGCCGGGTCGGCCGGCACGTCCCAGGAGACGACGTACCCGGCCTCCAAGGCGTGCGTGCGGGCCAGCAGCAGGGCCACGTCGTCGGGCTGCGGCGCCGGCGCCAGCAGGTGGACCGCCGACGCGCAGAGGGCGTCCAGGTCGGCGTCGGGCCGGGACAGCACCTCACCGAGCCGGGACATGCCCAGCTCCATGTCGTGCTCGGCTCCCCGGACGAGGCCGTCGGTGTAGAGGCCGATCAGGCTGTTCTCGGCGAGGGTGATCTCGGCGGCCTCGAACGCCATCCCACCGAGTCCCAGCGGAGGCCCGGCCGGCGGCTCCGGGAAGGACACCCGGCCTTCGGGCGTGACGACGACGGGCGGCGGATGCCCGGCCCGGGCCATGGTGAAGCGCCGGGTGACCGGGTCGTAGACGGCGTACAGACAGGTCGCGCCGAGGAAGGCGGTGGTGCCCTGCTGGGCCGCGGGGTCGTCGGTGCGCTCCGTGCTCAGCCGGAGCACGAGGTCGTCGAGATGGGCCAGCAGCTCGTCCGGCGGCATCTCCATGTCGGCGAGGGTCTGCACGGCGGTGCGCAGCCGGCCCATCGCCGCCGCGGCCGCGATGCCGTGCCCCACCACGTCGCCGACCACCAGCCCCACCCGGGCCCCGGACAGCGGGATCACGTCGAACCAGTCGCCGCCCACGCCGTCCGTGGGGTCCGCCGGCTGATAGCAGGAGGCCACCTCCACCGCCGTTCCGCCCGCCAGGGCGTGCGGCAGCAGACTGCGCTGCAGGGTGACGGCCGCCGTGTGCTCCCGCGTGTAGCGGCGGGCGTTGTCGACGCACAGCGCCGCCCGGGCCACCAGCTCCCGGGCCAGCAGGACGTCGTCGGGGCCGAACGAGACGGGGTTGAGCGACCGCACGAACGTGGCGAGACCGAGTGCCGTGTCGCGTGCCCGCATCGGCACGGAGATGAGGGAGTGCAGCCCGAACCTGCGGATCGTCGCCGTCCGCTCGGGCTGCTCGGCGAGCCACAGTTCGTCGGTGGGGTCCAGGACGGGAAGCAGGATCGGCTCGCCGTCGATGAGCAGCTGCGCGTCGTGCGGCGGGGGCAGGAAGTCCACCCGTTCGCCCAGCCGGGCCACGGCCTCGGGGCAGCCCTCGCGCACCGAGCTGAGGCCGGCCCGGCGCATCACGGGCCTGGCCGGGGCGGGCCCGGCGTCGGTGAGCCATGTGCCGTGTCCCTCGGTGCTGAGGACCGGCTCCAGCAGGTCGACGATGACGAAGTCCGCGAACCGCGGGACGGCGAAGTCGGCGAGCTCCTGGGCGGTGCGCACGACGTCGAGGGTCGTGCCGACGCGCGCCCAGGCCTCGTTGACCAGCGACAGCAGCCGGCGGGCGGACCACCGCTCGGTGACGTCCTGCACCATGTAGCAGACCCCGGTGACCGAATCGTCGGAGCCGACCAGCGGGAAGAAGGACGTGGAGTAGGCGCGCCGGCGGTGCGGATCGGCCCAGCTCCACCCGAGGTACTCGTAGTCGTTGACCGGGGTTCGGGTCTTCAGGACCTTGCGCATGAGGCCCTCGATGGCGTCCGCCTGGAGGCCGGGCAGCAGCTCGCTCAGCCGCCGCCCCAGGCGCTGTTCACGGGGCACGCCGCCGAGGCGTTCCAGCGTGTCGTTCAGCCACACGTAACGCAGTTCCAGGTCCAGCACCGCCATCCCGACCGGGGAGCGGACGAGGAACCCGTCGAGGACGGACTGCCCCAGCGTCCACTGCCGGCTCTGCTCGCGTGCCGAGAGAAGAAAGCACTCGTCCCCGCCGATCCGGAAGGACGCGGAGACCCGCAGGGCGACGTCGACGGAGCGGCCGTCGTGGTGCCGTGCCGTGAGCTGACCGCTCCATCCCCTTCCCGCGCGGCACCGGGCCGCGACCGCCGCCACCCGCGCCGGGTCCCGCGGCATCGCCACCAGACGGCCGGCGAAACGGCCGACGACCTCGGACGCCGGGTGGCCGAGCAGTGCCTGCGCGCCTCTCGTCCAGGCGAGTACGACGCCGTCCGCGGTCACGATCGCCGCCGCGTCGGTGGACGCGTCGAGGAGATCGCGTGGTCCCGCGGGCGTCGGGGCCTCGGAGACTTCTCGCGCTGGATCCATGGGTGCCGTCCTCTACAGCCATGGTGCTGCCTGTCCGCCCGATGCGCACGGCGTCGCCGCGCCCCGGCGGCACCGCACCGCACGCCCGCGCTCCGCGCGCAGACCGCCCGCGCAGGACCGCCCGCGCAGGACCGTCCGCGCAGGACCGTCCGCGCCGAGGGCGCGCGACGGGGCCCCGCTACCGGGCGCGCCGGATGAGGGGCAGCATGGAGGTGCGGGAGGAGGATCCGCGATGACAGCCGAACCCATCCGGTCCGACGGGACCGCGTACCGTCGGGAGGCGCCCCCGCCGACCGGTCTGCTGGACGTGCTGAGCGTCTCCGCGATGGTCGTCGACGCCGAGGGCCGCATCGTGTTCTGGACGCCGCAGGCGGAGGAACTGTTCGGCTACACCGCGCAGGAGGCCCTCGGCAAGTACGCGGCACGGTTGTTCATCCACCCCGAGCACCTGCAGTCCGTGGTGCGGCTGTTCACGGAGGTGCTGGAGACCGGCCGGAGCTGGGCCGGCGCCTTCCCCATCCGGCACAAGGACGGCAGCAGCCGTCTCATGGAGTTCCGCAACATGCGGCTCCAGGACGATCTCGGGGACGTCTACGCTCTGGGCATCGCCGCGGACCACGAGCTGCTGCAGCGCGTCGAGACCGACCTGGCGCTGTGCGAGCGGCTGATCAACCAGTCCCCCATCGGTCTGGCGCTGCTCGACCCGGACCTGCGATATCTCCTGGTCAACCCGGCGCTCGAGCGCATCGACGGCGTCCCCGCCGAGGACCACGTGGGCCGGCGTCTGCGGGAGACCCTGCCGCTGCCCGACGTCGACACCATCGAGTCCGCGCTGCGCCAGGTGTTGACGACCGGCACGCCGCTCCTCGACCAGTACCACGTGGGACGGCCGCGGACCGACCCCGATCACGAGCACGCCTGGTCGCTGTCGTTCTACCGGTTGGAGGACCCCGGCGGGCGGGTGCTGGGCGCGGCCGCCTCGGTCGTCGACGTGACCGAACGGCACCGGGTGGCCGCGGAGGCCGACCGGGCCCGCCGCCGCCTCGCCCTCATCGCCGAGGCCTCCACGCGGGTCGGCACCACACTGGAGGTGGAGCAGACCGCGCGTGAGCTGGCCGAGGTGGCGGTGCCCCAGCTCGCCGACGTGGTCGCGGTGGACGTCCTGGACTCCGCGCTGGCCTGCCGTCGCGCCCGCCGGCCGGACGACGGGCCCGAGCTCTTCCGCGCGCTCGCGCTCAAGGCGGCGCATCCCACCGTGGCGCTGCGTGCCGCCGACCCGCCGGGCGACGTCGCCGCGTACCAGGGCGACCAGTTGGTCACCCTGTGCGTGCACACCGGCCGGCCGGTCCTGGTGAGTCACGTCGGCGACCAGGACCTGCCGCGCATCGCCCGGGACGCCGAGGCCCGCTCCCTGCTGGCCCGCGCGGGGGTGCACTCGTATCTCGCCGTGCCGTTGATCGCCCACGGCGAGGTGCTCGGCGCCCTCGACCTCAAGCGCACCCGCAACCCGCTCCCGTTCGACGAGGACGACGTCCTCCTCGCCGTCGAGCTGGCCGGCCGGGCGGCCGTGGCCATCGACAACGCCCGCTGGTTCGAGAGCGTGCGCAACACCTCCCTCACCCTGCAGCGGAGCCTGCTGCCGGAGCACCCGCCCCACCACCTGGGCCTCGACCTCGCCTCCCGCTACCAGCCGGCTCAGGCCACCAGCGAGGTCGGCGGCGACTGGTACGACGTCATCCCGCTGGCCGACGACAAGACCGCGCTGGTCGTCGGGGACGTCATGGGCAACGGCATCGACGCGGCCGCCACCATGGGCCGGCTGCGCACCGCGACCTGCGCCTACGCGGACCTCGACCTCGAACCCGGCGCCGTGCTCCAGCACCTGGACAAGATCACCTGCGATCTGGAGCACTACATCGTCACCTGCCTCTACGCCGTGTACGACCCCCGCACCGGACAGTGCCGGATCGCCAACGCGGGGCACATGCCGCCCGCGCTGGCCGGGCCCGGGCATCCGGCGACGCTGCTCGAACTGCCGTCCGGGGCCCCGCTCGGCGTCGGCGGCGTCCCCTTCGAGGCCAGCACGACGGCGCTGACCTCCGGCGACCTCCTGGTCCTCTACACGGACGGCCTCGTCGAGACCCGGCAGCACCCCATCGACGACCGTCTGGCGGTCCTGCTCGGCTTCCTGGACGAGCCGCACCGGCCGCTCGAGGAGATCTGCGACCTCCTGCTGTACGGCCTGCGCCATCCCGACGACCACGACGACGTGGCACTGCTGGTGGCACGCGCCCTGTAGCCGCCGAACGTGCCGCACCCGGCGGGCCGGACGGAGCGGCGCTACGTCCGCTCGCCGGACGGCCGGACGGGGGACGTGCCCGGTTGCCGGAGGTCGGCCGTGACCAGCCCCGCGACGTGGGCCGTGACGGTGTCCAGGATGTCGGACCAGGCCGCTTCGTCGCCGAGCACGAGGTAGTTGAGGGTCAGTCCGTCCGTCATGGCGGCGAGATAGCGGGCCAGGACGGGGACGGGCACGCCGAGCCGCAGCCCCATGCCGCGGCACAGCTCCCCGATGAGCTCGGCGTAGGCCTCGCCGTACAGCTCGTACTGACGGCGGGCCAGATGCTCGAACCCGGGCTGGCGCAGGGCGTACTGAGTGAGCTCGTAGGTCAGCATGTGCGCGTCGGGGTGGGCGCGGACGTGGTCCCAGTACGCCGCGAACCCCGCGCGGACCGTCTCCTCGAGCGTGGCCCGGGGGCGGATCGCCTCCCGTACGACGCTCACCGACTGGGCGGTGAGCGTCGTGATGACGGACTCGACGAGGGCCTGCTTGGAGTCGAAGCAGTAGTGGAAGACGCTCAGTGAGACACCCGCCTCGGCGGCGATGGACCGGGTCGTCGTCCTGGGGACGCCGTCCCGGGCCATCGCTCTGATCGCCGCCTCCGTCAGCTGTCGTCGTCGCTCCGCCGACGGCATGCGCGCCATCCGTCTCCCCCGAGTGTCGATGCCGCGGCTGGTGCCGTGACCGCCCTAGGCGCTGTGGACGCCCACTTCGTACAGGGAGTATCCCCAGTCCGTGCCGCGGCCCAGACAGTGCACCCGGACGTAGCGCGCCGGGGCGCCGGCGAACTTCGCCGTGTCCAGGCCCCCGTCACCGGACGTGGTCGACCAGGCGGTCGTCCAGTTCACGCCGTCGGTGGACAGTTCGACGCGGTACGAACCGGCGTACGCGCGCTCCCAGTCGAGGGTGACGCGGGAGACGCGGTTGGTGGCGCCGAGGTCGACCTGCCAGTACTGGTCGTCGCTCCAGTCACTGGCCCAGCGGGTGCCGTCGTCGCCGTCGACGGCCCGGCCGGGCTGGTAGCTGGTGAACGGATTGGACTCGGACGAACTGGCGGTGGCGGTGCGGCCCTTGGCGAGGTCTACCGAAGCCTGGTGCTGCTCGGTCGAGCCCCAGGTGCCGAGGTAGGACTCGGCGCCGCGGAAGAGGTCGTCCACCACGTCCTGGCCTCCTACGCGCCGGATGTCCTCGATCCAGTCGGGGATCATGCCGACGTGCGCGGCGCCGTCGGTGTTGAGGTCGAAGGTGCGCGTGCCGGTCGTCTGACGGTCGATGAGGGACCCGCCGTCGACGCTCTTGAACGGGTAGGTGACCTTGTTCGCTGCGGCGGCGCCGCGGGGGGCGGGGTGGTCGCCGATGCCGTTGAAGTCGGTGCCGAAGCCGTATCCGACGTGGTACTGGTCGCGCAGCGCGTTCGTGCGCTTCGCCTCCGCGGCGAACCCTTCCGAGCCGTGCATGTACTGGGCGACGAACCCGCCGAGGGAGTAGACGCGTTCGGTCCAGTTGAGGTCCATCCAGCTGTGCGAGGACAGCACGCCGGGGTAGTTCGCGGCCTCGAAGATGTCGAGCGCCTGGCCGGTCGCCTTGACGCTCATGTGGTCGACCTCGAGCATCATCTTGCGCTTCATCATGCCGCGCACGGCGTACTCGCCGAGCGCGGTGAGTCCGCGGGTGTTGCACTGCGCGTCGGCCTTGTACGACGGGACGTCGGTGCCCGCCGGGAGGTCCGCCTCCGCCTTCGAGGCGGCGGTGCCGATGGGGTTGTCGTGCTGCGGCCCGGTGCACTTCTCGGTCTGCCAGAAGGTGCCGGTCGACAGGAACTGCCCGACGTTGATGGCCGTTCCGAGACCGCCCTCGTCGAAGCGGACGCCGCACAGCGCGTTGTCGAACTTGTGGCACAGGAACATGCTGCGCACGCCCAGCCCGTACAGCTCGTCGAGTCCCTTGTCGACGTCGGACTTGCTGCACTGCGCGATGTCGAGGATCTGCTTGCATCCGAACGGCTCGGAGGTCTCGACGCCGAGGACGACCGCCAGCTTGCCCTGCTTGACGACCTCACGCGCCTGCGCGCTGTCGAGGACGATCCGGAACCAGCCCTTGCCGGGGCCGCCGTACATCTTGTCGATGTGGGCCTGGAGGTCGTACGTCAGCTTCGCCTGCAGGCGGATCGAGGTCATCTCGTCGCAACTGCGGTCCTTGAACGGGTAGATGCTGCAGATCATGCCGTTCGTGACCAGGTCGTTGACGAGCACCCGTTGTCCGCCGCGCCAGGCCCGCTCGACCCAGGCGTAGTAGTTCGCCTGGTGGGTCATGGAGTCGTAGGCGGGCCAGTCCTTGAAGGTGGGCCAGCCGGTCGGGTCGTGCTTGCCGTCGCCGCCGTGGGTGATGTAGTCGAAGATCGCGAGAGTGCCGTCGGGGTAGTGCTCGGGACAGTCCTTCAGCGCGTCGGCGACGCCGGCCTCGGAGAACACCTTGCCGCAGATCAGCCGTCCGCCGAAGGCCTCGCCCGAGAACAGGTGGTTGTGCGCGTCGACGAACCCGCGGACCCGGCCCGCCGCGTCGGTGCCGGTGAACGGTTCGCCCGTGACGCCGATCTGCGAGTCGGGGGCCGGCCGGGCCGTCGGCGTCCACCAGTCCGCGCCGGCCGCCGAGCTCGGCGTGGGCCCGAGGACGGCGGCGAGCACGAGAAGGAGGAGCGAGACGACGGTGGCGTCTCTGCGTCTGCGGTACGGGCGTCCGGTCATGGTCACAGCCCACGTCCCTCGGTCGGGGGGATCGCGCGGTCGACGTGGGCTCTTCGGCTGCCCGTGAGCTTGTCATGACCGGCGCAAGATAGTGGGACGAGGATCGCGACAGACTCCGTTGCGAGTCAATAGTCCGGGACGCTTGACCTGATGAGCCGGCCCGGCCGGTGACACGACCGGACCGGCCCAAACCTCCCACATCCGCCCGCCAGTTGCGTCGGAGTCACCGAGCGCGCACGCCCGCGCCCCGATGCGCCTACACGTTCAGGTGATGATCCACGGCAACCCGCTCCCCGCCCCTCGCGCGCCCCCTATCCAGGGATCATGGACATTTCCGATCCTTCTGTAGACCCCGGCCGGCTCTCCCGACGGCGGTTCACCGCCACCGCGGCCGCCACCGCCACAGCCGCAACGGCCGCCACCGCCGGCGCCGCCGCGCTGACGGCGACCGCGGCCCCGGCCAGGGCCGTCCCCCGGCAGCCCGCCAACCCGTCCAGGTCCGCTGCCGACTGGGCGACCTGCCTGACCGTCGCCCGCGCCCTGCTCGTGGTCGACGAGCACGACCGGCCGCTCGTGCCGGGGTACGCGAAGATCCTCGAGGGCGGGCTGCCGCGGGCCCGGACGGGTACCGGGAAGAAGGTGCTGGTGATCGGCGCCGGACCCGCCGGGCTGGTCGCCGCCTGGCTGCTCAAGCGGGCCGGTCACCACGTCACCCTCGTGGAGGCCAACGGCAACCGGGTCGGCGGCCGCGTCAAGACCTTCCGCACCGGCGGTCACGAGAACGCGCCGCAGGCCTTCGCCGACGCCCGCCAGTACGCGGAGGCGGGCGCCATGCGCATCCCCGGCAGCCACCCTCTGGTGATGAGTCTGATCGACCAACTCGGCGTCGCCAAAAGGCGGTTCCACCTCGTGGACGTCGACGCCGACGGCAAGCCCGTCAACAACGCCTGGCTGCACGTCAACGGCGTCCAGGTGCGCCGCTCCGCGTACGCGAGGTCCCCGCGCCGGGTCAACCGGTCCTTCGGTGTGCCCCGGAAGTACTGGGACGTGCCGTCCGCGGCCATTCTGCGCGGGGCCCTGGACCCGGTCCGCGACGAGTTCAGCACCCGCGGCGCCGACGGCCGACGTGTGGACAAGCCGCTGTCCGAGCGGGTGCGCGGCTGGGCGCGGGTGGTGCACAGGTTCGGGGACTGGTCGATGTACCGGTTCCTGACCGACGAGGCGGGCCTGGACGAACGGACCGTCGACCTGGTCGGCACCCTGGAGAACCTCACCTCCCGGCTGCCGCTGTCCTTCATCCACAGTTTCATCAGCGCCTCCCTGATCAGCCCGGACACCGAGTTCTGGGAGCTGGTCGGCGGCACGGCCACGCTGCCGGACGCGCTGCTGAAGGAGGTCTCCGACGTGCTGCGCCTGGACCGGCGGGTGACGCACATCGAGTACTGGGCACCGGACCGGCAGGGCGCCGCCGACACCTCGCACGTCCGCGCCGACGGGCCGCACGTCTGGATCGACACCGTCTCCGAGGGGCGCGACGGCAAGCCGGTGCGCCAGGAGTTCACCGCGGACCTCGCGATCGTCACGGTGCCGTTCTCGGGGCTGCGGCAGGTGCAGGTCGGTCCGCTGATGTCGTACAAGAAGCGGCGGGCCGTGGCGGAGCTGCACTACGACAGCGCGACCAAGGTGCTGCTCGAGTTCAGCCGCCGCTGGTGGGAGTTCACCGAGGCGGACTGGAAGCGTGAACTCGACGCCGTGCGGCCCGGTCTGCACGAGGAGTACCGGGCCGGGAAGGCGCCGGGCGACGGGAGCCTGCTCGGCGCCCATCCGTCCGTGCCGCCCGGGCACATCACGCCCGGGCAGCGCGTGCACCACGCGGCCCACCGATGGGCCGCGCGCGACCAGCCGGAGGCGGCGCACATCGTCGGCGGCGGCTCGGTCTCCGACAACGCCAACCGGTTCATGATCAACCCGTCGCACCCGGTCGCGGGCAGCCGCGGCGGTGTCGTCCTGGCCTCCTACAGCTGGGCCGACGACGCCTCCCGCTGGGACTCCCTCGACGACGACGCGCGCTACCCGCACGCGCTGCGCGGGCTGCAGCAGGTCTACGGCCGGCGCATCGAGGTCTTCTACACGGGCGTCGGCCGCACCCAGAGCTGGCTGCGCGATCCGTACGCCTACGGGGAGGCCTCCGTGCTGCTCCCGGGTCAGCACACGGAACTGCTGAGCGCCATCCGCTCCCCCGAGGGGCCGCTGCACTTCGCGGGCGACCACACCTCCGTCAAGCCGTCGTGGATCGAGGGCGCGCTGGAGTCGGGGGTGCGGGCGGCACTCGAGGCGCACCTGGCCTGAACGCGCGAGGCGGGGCCCGGCCGGCCGGGCCGTGACCGCACCGCCCGGCCGGGCCGTGACCGCACCGACAGTTTTGAACGTGTTCAAAACCGGGATAGGGTCCTCTTCGAGAGAGAAGGGGGCCCTGCCCATGAAGATCGTGCTGCCCGGCGGGTCCGGACAGGTGGGAACGGTCCTGCGCCGCGCGCTGACCGCGGCCGGACATCAGGTGGTGGTGCTGAGCAGGCGGCCCGCGGGCGCGGGCGAGATCGCGTGGGACGGCCGCACGCCCGGACCCTGGACCGAGGAGATCGACGGCAGCGACGTCGTCGTCAACCTGGCCGGGCGCAGCGTCAGCTGCCGCTACACCCCCGCCAACCTCGAGGCGATGATGGCCTCCCGGGTGGAGTCGGCACGGGTCGTGGGCGAGGCGATCGCCGGCTCGGCCCGGCCTCCGCGGCTCTGGTTGCAGATGAGCACCGCCACCGTCTACGCCCACCGGTTCGACGCCGCCAACGACGAGGCCACCGGTGTGATCGGCGGATCGGAGCCGGACGTGCCGGACTACTGGGGCTACAGCGTCGACATCGCGACCGCCTGGGAGGGCGAGCAGGAGAAGGCCGACACCCCGCACACCCGCAAGGTGGCCCTGCGGTCCGCCATGGTGATGAGCCCCGACCGGGGCGGGGTGTTCGACGTCCTGCTGATGCTGGCCCGGCTCGGCCTCGGCGGCCCGGTGGCGGGCGGCGCGCAGTACGTGTCGTGGATCCACGACCGTGACTTCGTCCGCGCGGTCGACTTCCTCGTCGCACGGGACGACCTCTCCGGCCCGGTGAACCTGGCCGCGCCCGCCCCGCTCCCCCAGCGCGCGTTCATGCGCGACCTGCGCGGCGCGTGGGGCGTCCCGGTGGGTCTGCCGGCGACGCGGTGGATGGCCGAACTCGGCGCCTTCGCCCTGCGGTCGGACACCGAACTGCTGCTCAAGAGCCGCCGCGTGGTCCCCGGCCGGCTGCTGGAGGCGGGCTTCGTCTTCGACCACCCGCAGTGGCCGCAGGCCGCCGCCGACCTCGTACGCCGGGTGCGAAGCCGCTGACGGACGGCTCCGGCGCCCGCGACAGAGAGGCCGACGCGCCCGTGTGCGGCTCGGCCGGGCGCGGGGGCCTCGAACCGCCGATGGCCGTTGCGTGGCGAGGGCCGCGCAGGCGCACACCCGGGTGCGGGTGCACGTCCGCGCGGCCCTCCCGCCCCGGGGAGGTCCTTCAGCTGCTGCGGCGTCGCCCGCAGCGGTGACGCGGTGATCCGCGCGCTCGGCCTCACCGGTCGTGCACTGGTCCCGGAACCACCGCATCGCGTCGCGGCGCAAGAAGCAGCCCTCCGCAAACCGGTGGCAGGAACCGGTGTCGAAGGCCGTGTCGGTCACCGGGGGCGCGGTCTCGGGTAACCACGCCGGCGCCCGGGATTCGGCCGTCCGCGCACCGTCGCTTTCTCCCCGGTGCACCGTCCCGGAGGCCCGCCGGACCGGATCCGGCCGCACGGCGCGCCCCGCGCCGACTCCGGGAGACCGACTCCCTTTCGTCCGGTCAGAAATCCGACGCGCTCATCTGCCTAGGTCAGCTAGGCTAAAACCTAGACTCTCTAGCTATGACTGCCGCAGTCCGACAGGAGCAAGCGTTGAACGCGACCCGTACCGGCACGCTCAAGGTGCCCGGCGCCACCCTCCACTACGAGACGGCCGGCAAGGGGCCGGTCCTGCTCCTCATCTCCGGCGGAGCCGGCGACGCCGGGATGTACGCGGGCATGACGCCGCGGTTGGCCGCTCACCACACGGTGGTCACCTACGACCCGCGCGGCCTGTCCCGCAGTCCGCTCGACGACCCGTCCGACGCCCCGCACGCCGACGAACAGGTCCGGGTGTGGAGCGACGACGCCCACCGCCTGCTCGAACTGCTCGCCCCCGACGCGGAGGCGGCCGTGCTCGGCTGCAGCTCCGGCGCGGTCGTGGCGCTCGATCTGCTGGCCCGACGGCCGCAGCGGCTGCGCCGGGTGGTCACGCACGAACCGCCGCTGGTGGAACTCCTCGACGATCCCGCTCCGCACCGAGCGCTCTTCGCCGAAGTGCGCGAGACCTTCCACCGGGCAGGAGCCGAAGCCGCCATGGCCCGGCTCGGCGAGGGCCTGTCGGACGAGACGGGGCGACAGGCGCCCGAGCGGCCGACGGAACTGCCGCCAGGCATCCGGGAGATGGCCGGGCGGATGCACGCCAACCTGCCGGTCTTCCTCGGCCGTGTCCTGGTCCCCTTCTCCTCGACCGTGCCCGACCTCGCGGCGCTCCGCCCGGTCGCCGACCGGCTGACGCCCGCCGCGGGGCAGGACTCCCGCGGGCAGACCGCTCTGCACGGGCCGGCCGTGCGGCTCGCGGAGCTCCTCGGATCCACGTTCACGGAGTTCCCCGGCGGCCACCTCGGCGCCGTCGAGGACCCCGAGGAGTTCGCCGGACGCCTGCTGACCGTACTGAACTGAACGGCCCCGCCTCCCTGTTGAGGACAGGGGGCGGGGCCGCCGTTCACCGCATGCGCGCGCCGTCGGCTCAGCCGGCGGCCGCCCTGCGCCTGCGGATCCACCAGACGAGGGCTCCGCCGGCCACGGCCAGCGCCGCCGCCAGCCAGGCGATCAGCCCGACGGGGACGTTCGAACCGGTGTCGGCGAGGTTGCCGTCCGGGTCGTGGGCCGGCGGGGCGGGCGTGGCGTGGTCGCCACCGCCCGGAGTGGACGGGCCGGGCGCCGGGGTGTGCGAACCGCCGCCCGGCTTCGACGGGCTCGGCTCCGGCGACCCGGACGGGTCGTCACCGCCGCCGCCCGTGTCCTCGGTTCCACCCGCGTCGGCACCGAGATAGGTCGTGTCGGTGTCCCGGTAGGACGTGTCGTCGGCTTTCATCGACGTCTTGGTGGTCTGGTCCAGAGTGGGGTTCTCCACGGTGAACCGGGTGCGGGAGATGTTCCGCTTCGGGGACTTGGAGAAGTCGACCCCCCCGACGATGTAGATCTGCGTCGTGCCGCCCGCGGGGACCTCGTACTGGAACTCGCCCTCGGTGTAGATCTTCCGGTACTTCTTGAACAGCTCGTTCCTGTCCCAGTTCTGGTGCGGCGCGCGCAGCGGCCACCGCTTGACGTCGTTGCTGTTGATGATCTTCCGGAAGTCGGTCGCGCCGGTCGCGTCCTGCTGGCGGATCCACTCCGCGGCGACCCGCGAGGTGTAGACGCGTCGCAGATCTGCGTACTGGGGCGCGGTGTTGATGGTCTTCTCGACCGCCGGCACGATCATGCCGTCGATGACGGCCTGCGCCGCCTTGGTCTGCGCCGCGTCCGGAGTGCAGATCGGCTCGCCCGGACCGGGGGTGACGGTGGTCTGCGCCGTCGACTTCAGGGCCAGCGGGGCGTCGAGGATGTAGATGCCGCCGTCCTGCTCGCGGACCTGCGCGGGCTTGGGCTCGATCCAGTTCCGCAGGCCCGGCATGCACGGGCGGCCGCCCTCCTTCGGCAGGGCCGCCCAGTACCGCTTGCCGAGGTCGGTCTTGGGGTCCATGGCCTTGTAGAAGTCGTGCTTCATCCGGAGGTCGGCCTCCAGCAGCACGCGCCCGGCGTCGGTGGCGGCGAACGCGCTGTCCATGATCCGGTCGGGCTCGTCCGGGTTGAGGTTCACCCAGAACTTCTCCGGCGTGAGCGCGAGCCAGGTGAAGAAGCTGTCGGAGGCCAGGTTCATGGTGGCCTCGCCGCCCCAGCCCGGCGCGTTGTCCGGGTCGGGCACGTAGTCGGCCTTCATCGAGTAGGCCATCCCCTTGCCCTTGACGGGCGCCCCGACGTACCGGAGTTCGAGCGTGGAGAAGTCGATGCCGCCGGGCCCGCCGCGCGGGAGCGTGCCGCGGGTGTCGATCCTCCGCGCCGCGCCCTGCTGGCGACGGGCGTCCTCGGGCGTCGGCGCCGAGTCGCGGACCCGGTCGTTGGCCGGGCCCCGGGTGCCCTGGGCGGGGTCGGGGCTGAACCAGGTGTCGTAACGGCTGTAGCCGCGGATCGGCTTGGTCTGCGGGACGCCGTTGTACTGCCGCTCGAAGATCCGGACCTGGTTGGGCTTGCCGCGCTCGCGGGACAACTCGTCGTTGAACTCACGGAGCTTGTCGATGGTGTTCTTCGGGACCTTCTTCCCGCCGACCATGCGGAAGGTGTGGTCCTTGGTCTCCGGCTGCCGCGCGATGATCTTGTCCGCGGCGAGCTGGTCCGGCCGGTGCGTGCCGTTGGACTTGAACTCGTTGAACTCCTTGATCCGTTGGTTGTACGCGTCGTACTTCCGCGTGGCCAGCAGTTTGCCGTTCGCGTCCCGGACCTCGACCTTGACCTCGCACAGCCAGTCCGGGCCGATCAGGTTGAAGTCCTTGACGACGCGCTGCTCGAAGGCGCTGCCCTTGTGGTTGTTGATCTCGTTGCGTATGTAGATCTTGTCGAACCAGTTGGTGAACTCCGCGACCGGCCGCCCGGTGGACAGGAACCGGGCGTAGATCTCCATGGCCTTGTCGGCGGGCGCACCCGAGGCCGCGGCCTGCTTCTTCCACTGGTCGACCGTCTTGGACCCGGCTTTCTGCGCCTCGGCCCTGGTGGGCGCCTTCAGGCCGTCGAACGCCTTGCCCTGCAAGGGGAAGTTGTAGTTCTTCGGGTTGCCCGCCCACTTCTGGTACGGGTCGGCCCCGGCGGGAAAGCCGGAGGTGGACGGAGTGCTGCCGTACGTCTTCTTCAGCCATTTCTGGTCGCAGCGCTGGCCCTTGATCGTGGTCGCGGCCTGGGCGCTGTCCACGCCCACGCCGGGCAGACCGGTCAGGGTCAGCGCGCCGGCCGCGCCGAACGCGGCCGTGAGGCGCCCGATCAGGCGCCATCTGCGGGTCGGTCGTGTGAGCGAACTCAAGATGCTGTTCCTCTTCCCTCGCGGATGGGGCCATGGAGGGGTTCGGGTGCGACAGGTGAGGCCCCCGTGACGTCCGTCGCGCGGTCACCATAGACCTGTCCGCAGCGGAAGCGCACAGCGATTCGACAGGGACGGCAGAACAACTCACGGTCTTCCACAGGGAGTTCACCGAAGCGTGACCACGCTCCCTACAGTGACCCCATGACCCGTACCGACGACGGCGACGAAACGACGGAGCGGCGGCTCCGCCTGTGGATCTCCGAGATCCCCGAGACGCTCAGGGAGCTGCGCGGCGAGATCCTCGACGAGGACTTCCCGTTCGACTTCGGGCCCGCCTCCCTGGCCGCGCTGGAGGCACATCTGCTCGCCGAGTACCGGTCGGCCGACGAGAAGCCGGATCTGGACTTCCGGCCCACCCGGTGTGCCGCGGTCTACCTCGGCGAGGTCCTGCTGGACGTCGCCGGGGGACGGTGGGACTGGCAGCCGCGTGGCGCCCCCGGCTCCCCGGCGGGCCGGCCCGTCGTCCACCCCGACCCCGCGCTCGGCCTCGCCCCCCTTTCCCCGCTCTCCCTCGTCGCGCGGGCCGTCCGCACCCGCACCGGAAGCGTCTTCACCGAGGAGGCGGCCGGGCTCGGCGGAGGCGGTGGCCGAACTGCGACGGCACAAGCCGGGCTGGGCTCCCGCCGTCGCGACCCACCCCGGACAGGACCCCCGTACGGCCGGCGCGGACCATCCGGAACTCCTGCGCTGGCTCGGCGTACGGGCCCGGGAGTTCGCCCACTGGACGGACGAGGCCGGGCCCGCGGCGGACGGCGGTCGGCACTGGGACTTCTCCCCCGCCTCCCTGGACCTGCTCGAGACGGTGCTGCGCGAGAGGTTCGACGGCAGCGCCGGCCTTCTCGGCGCGAAGAGCGGCGCCTTCGTGCAGGGCGCGGTCTGGTACCTCGGCGAGGTCGTCCGCCGCGCCAGGGACGGCGTGGTGTGGCAGTACCGGCCCCGCACCCGCTTCGACGAGCCCCTCGGGACGGCGATGTTCCACGCCGCGGACGAGATCTACCTCGACACGCCGAGGGTGGCGCAGCCGGGTCTGCGCGAGGGCGGGTCGGCCCACCCGATGGCGGCGCTGAACCTCCTCTTCTGGGAGACGGACGAACTCGACAACCCCATCGAAGCCCGGCTCGCCGACGTCCTGGACGACTTCGCGTGAGCGTTCGTCAGCAAGGCCTCGGCACGGAACTCAGCGCGGACGTCGGCACGGGCCTCAGCACAGACGGCCGACGTAGTAGGCGCCCTGGATCTTGCCGGCCGGCCCCAGCCAGGTCCTGCCGGGGCCGACACAGCGCTCGTAGTCGGGCGCCAGGGCGACCTCGACCTTGACGACCACCCGGGAGCCGTCGGACGTGCAGTGGTTGTAGAACGCGTCGGAACCGGTCTTGTAGAAGCCGCACGGGTCCGCGGCCGCGGGGCTCGCGGTGGCGGCGGTCACCGCGCCCAGCGAGGCGACCACGAGAGCGACGGAACCGATGGTGCTGAGCACCGTACGACGAAAGCGCACGACAGAACTCCTTGACGGATCGAACAGATCGAACAAATCGAGTGAGCGGGACGGTCGGACCCCCCGCCCGGCCGGTAGGCGGTTGCCTGCCTCAGGATCGGGGCGAGGAGCCGGGGACGGCCGCAGGTCGCGTCCCGTTCACCCCGTGAATCGTTTCGCCGGTCCGCCGTTGGAGTGGATCTTCCCTGTGCGACGACTCGACGGCCCCGATCCGGGGGAGGGCGGGCCGGTTTCACCCGGCTGACCGCCCTGAGTGGTGCGTCGGCGTGCCCTGACTGACGGTGGATCACGTCAGGCCGGGTCAGGTGAGCTGACGAGGTGTCGGCTGCCCGGTCGGGACGGAAGGACCATCAGATGCGCTCTGCTCGAATGATCCTGGCCACCGCGGCGGCCTCGGCCGCCCTGGCGATCGGCGCCCCGGGCGCCTTCGCCACCGACGGGGACTGGGACCACGACAGCTCCTCCTACAGCAAGGAGGACGGCTCCTCCGCGAAGGAGGACGGCTCCTGGTCCGGCAAGGAGCACGGCAAGGAGAACCACGGGAAGGAAGAGCACGGCAAGGGGGAGCACGACGGACCGCACGGCGGCATGCACACCGGCGGCGGCGCGCTGACCGCGGTGAACCAGGACGGCGACCGCGGCGCGGCGAAGGACCCCCGGTTCGACCCGGAGACCTACAAGGACAAGGACAAGGAAGAGCACGGCTCGGGCTCCTGGAAGGGCGGCAAGGAGGAGTCCGGCGGCTGGAGCGGTAAGCACGAGAAGCCCAGCGGCGGCATGCACACCGGCGGCGGCGCCCTCGCCGGCCCCTCGGTGACCGCGGCCGGACTCGGCGTTCTCGCCGTCGCCGGCACCGGCGTCTACGCCCTGCGCCGCAGGAAGACGGCGGGGGGTGTGGCCTGATCATGCCTGACGCGATAGCAGCCGCGGCCGCCACGCTCGCCCCGCGTGGCGGTCCGGCCGGCTGCCGGTCACGGCCGGCGGCACCCGGCGCCGGCGTCCTCGTCGGCGCCGGCCCCGTACGCTTCGCCGCCGATCCCCCTGTCGGCCGTGCCGCTGCGCCCGTACACTGACAAATCGCAGATGTGCGGGCGCAGTTCAGCGGGGGGAGCCGCCATGTCGGGGGACCAGTACGGCAGATACGACCACACCTTCACCGTTCCACCCATGCCGCCGGCGCCGCCGCCGGCCCCCGCCGACGGCGTGCGGGCGGTGGCGGTCGCGGTGCTCAACCTCAGCGGACTGGGGCTGGGGTACGCGCTGACGCGGCGCTGGGTGCTGACGGCGCTGTGCTGGGCCGCCACCGCCGCCCTGCTGCTCGTGGCGCTGCCGGCCGACCCGGACGGCGTCCCCGGCCTCGCCCTCGTGCTGTACGGCGTGTTCCTCGTCGCCGTGGCGGCGCACGGGGCGCGGGTGGGCCTGCGCACGCCGCTGACGGGACTGCGCAACGCGCCCCTCGCGCTCGGACTCGGGCTGCTCCTTCTCGTGGCCCCGGCCGGCGGAGCGGTGCTGTACGACGGGGCGCGGGACGAAGCGGTCCAGCAGATGCTCCTCGACCGGCTCGACGAGGCGAACCGCCTGGTGGAGGCGGCCGGCGACCGGCCCTTCGACTCGGCGCAGGCCGACTACCGCAAGGCCCTTGCCGCCTACGCCGGCCTGCAGGCCGACCACCCCGGTTCCCGGGCTGCCGAGCGGGTGCCCGCGCAGATGAAGACCTTCTACAGGACGGTCGGCGCCTCCTACGACCAGGGCGACCACTGTGCGGCCACCGCGCCGCTGAAGTTCCTGCGCACGGTGCCCAAGAGCCTGCCCGAGACGGATCTCGCCGATCTGAAGACCTGGCCGGACGACCGGCTCGCCACCTCGCTGTACGAGTGCGCGTCCACGTCGCTCACGGCGGGCGAGGCGGGCTGGACGGGACAGTTCGGGGAACTGCTGACGACCTTCCCCGCCTCGGCGCAGGCCGCGAAGGTGGAGCCGGCCGTGGCCGCGGCCGTCGCGAGGACGGAGAAGGACCTGGCCGGAGCCGAGCC
Organism: Streptomyces achromogenes; assembly: GCF_030816715.1. Taxonomy (NCBI): domain Bacteria; kingdom Bacillati; phylum Actinomycetota; class Actinomycetes; order Kitasatosporales; family Streptomycetaceae; genus Streptomyces; species Streptomyces achromogenes. The sequence goes on from NZ_JAUSYH010000001.1 coordinate 1,420,459, forward strand.
CTGTTCGGCCGTCGAGCGGCTGTCCACGCTGAGCTCGCAGATCGACGGGCTGCCGGCCGAGCGGACGGCCTTCGCCGCCACCCTCGACAAGGACGCCGCCCGGGCCACCGCGAGCGCGGACACGGGCGCGTACACCTGCGGTGTGGACCAGTACCGGGACGGCGACTTCAAGTCGGCGCAGACGACCATGACCGAGTACGCCTCCAGCCACAAGAGCGCCGGGAACGCGGCCCTGGCGAAGAAGATCGCGATAGCGGCGGAGATCGCCCAGACCGTGCCGGCCGCGGGAAAGAAGCTGCCGACGACGCGTTCCGGCGGCAGCATCTCGGTGACGGTGCAGAACGACAGCCCCGACCAGATCACGGTTCTCTACACGGGCCCGGTCACCGGCAGTTTCACCCTCAAGGGATGCGGCAACTGTAAGGCGTACTCCCTCGGCAGCACCCTCAGCCCGGGTTTCGAGCCCTGCAGCAACAGCAGCAAGAAGTATCCGGAACGGACCATCAGCCTGCCGGTCGGCACCACCTTCTTCCTGCACAAGCCGATGGGCGACAGCCTCGACACGCCCGCTTCGGACACGGCCAAGCTCGAATCCGGCTACATCTACACGGAATGCGCCTATACGACGCAGCGCCTGGGGTCGCTCTCCTGAACGTGGGGGAAACGTGCGGGGAATTCCGTTCGCTGAATTTCCGTCAGCTTCCGAATTCATTACCTATGGGTCACATGTGACAGGTGATAAGGTGCGCCGGAATTCCCTTGCGCAGACCCCCCACGAAAGCCCTGAGAAAACCCCATGACCGAGATAATGCCGGACTCCCCCACACCCTCCTTCGCGCCGGGCGGTCGGCGACGACACCGCAAGGCCCGGCAGAGCGGCGTCGGCCTGCGCCGGGCGCTGGTGATCGCGCTGGCCGTGCCCGTCACGTCCGCCGCCCTGGCCGGCCCTTCGGCGTTCGCCGTGGACAAGGGCGTCGGCACGACGGCCAAGGACACCTCTCCGTCCAAGGGCCCCGACGCGGACGACCAGCAGATGGCCGCGAATCTCGCGACCCGGGTCCTGGACCGGCGACTGGGTTCCGACGTCAGCGGCGTGGTCCTCGACGCCGACTCGGGCAACTCCCTCTGGGACCACAACGGGGCGACGGCGCTGATGCCGGCGTCCAACGTCAAGCTCGCCACGTCGACCGCCGCGCTCACCGTGCTCGGTCCCGACCACCGGTTCACCACCAAGGTCGTCTACGGCGACGGCACCCTCACTCTCGTCGGGGGCGGCGACCGCACGCTCACCGGCGCGGACCTCGGCGAGCTGGCGAGCAGCGCGGTGGCGGGCCTCAAAGCGGCCGGGCTGACGTCGGTGAAGGTCGCCGTGGACGACAGCCTCTTCCCCGAACCCACTCTGGCCAACGGCTGGAACACCGGCTACTACCCCGACTCCGTCGCGCCGGTGCGCGCGCTCGTCGTCGACGGGCACGGCGTACAGGACACCTCCCTGGACGCCGGGCAGGCGTTCGCGCGGCAGCTGACCGCGGCCGGGGTCACCGTGGACGGCGCCGTCACCCGGGCCACGGCGAAGGCGACGGACTTCCCGGTCGCCCGGCACCGGTCGGCGCCGCTGTCGGACATCGTCCACACGATGCTCAAGACCAGCGACAACAACATCGCCGAGACCCTGCTGCGGATGACCGCCCTGGGCGCGGGCCGTCCGGCGACCTTCGAGGGCGGCACGCAGGTCGTGCGCCAGGTGCTGAGCCAGCGGTACGGGGTGTCCCTCGACCACTTCGAGATGTACGACGGCAGCGGCCTGTCCCGGGCGGACCGCATCCCGGCCGCCACCCTCGCGGACATCCTCGAACTGCTGACGAAGCCGCGTCACGCCCGCGTGCTCGGCTCCATCCTGGACGGGCTGCCGGTCTCCGGCGAGGCCGGCAGCACGCTCGGACCGGAGTGGGGCCGCTTCGACGACGTGAACTCCAAGTGCGCGGTCGGCAAGGTGCACGCGAAGACCGGCACCCTCACCGGGGCCGTCGCGCTGAGCGGCCTCACCCAGGGCAAGGACGGCAAGTGGAAGGTGTTCTCCTTCGTGGAGAACGGCTCCACCGCCAACCCGAACGACATCAAGGACGCGATGGACGGTCTCGCCGCGACCGTGAACGGCTGCTGGGCCTGACCTGTCGCCGGGCAGGAGCACGAGAGGGCCGGCCACCGGAAAGGTGCCGGCCCTCTCGCCTTGCGCCCGCCCGACCGCCGGCCCCGCCCCTGGCGGCCGACCGCCGCACCGAACCCTAGTGACGCACACCACAAGGAAACGATGCCGTTTCGATGGCCCTGAGGGCTATTCTGGGCGCCAAGTGAACGAAACAGTTTCGTTCCTAAGAGGCGTTCACCCCCACCGCATGGAGAACGACCACCATGGCCTCCGTACTCATCGGCGACGATCAGTCCCTCCAACGTGTCGGCCTGCGCATGCTGCTGGCCGGTGAGCCCGACCTCACCGTCGTGGGCGAGACGGCGGGCGGCGCCGAAGCCGTGCGCCTGAGCGCCGCGCTCCGTCCCGACGTCGTCCTGATGGACGGTCGCCGTCCGCTCGCGGACGACATCGAGACCATCCGCCGCATCACCCGTCCCGCCCCCCTCGCCGCGGTCGGCCGGGCCGCCCGGCCGCTCGGGCGCCCGCCGCGGGTGCTGGTCCTGACCTCGACCGGCGACGCCGCGTACGCCTGCGCCGCACTTCGCGCGGGCGCCGGCGGCTTCCTGCTCAAGGACGCCACCCCCGACGAACTGACCGCGGCCGTCCGGGTGGTGGCGGCGGGGGACGCCGTCATCACGCCCGAACTGACCCGTGCGCTGATCGACACCGTCCGCCACGAGCCCGCCGCGCTCCCCCGCGACGGCGCGGCCGGACCGGACTCCCTCACCGAGCGCGAACGCGACGTCCTCGTCGCGGTCGCCTCCGGCTGGTCCAACGCGGAGATCGCCGCGCGGCTGTCCATCGCCCCGACCACCGTCAAGTCGCACGTCAGCCACATCCTCGCCAAGATCGGCGCCCGCGCGCGCGTCCAGGCGGTCGCCTTCGCCTACGAGTACGGCCTGGTGCGGCCGGCGGCCTGACTCGGCCTGAGACCGCTGACGCCCCGCACCCGCCCTCTGACGCCCCGCACCCGCCCTCGGGCACGGGGCCCCGCCGACCTCCCGCCCCGGGACCTAGCCCCGGGCGCGCCGGCTCACGTGGGCCAGGAGGAGGTTGGGGTCCTTCTGGGTGAAGTACGCCGCGCTGGTGACGTAGGCGGTCCTGCCGCGCACGGTCACCGCAGTGGGGTTGGACAGTCCGTCCTGACGGTCGAGGACGACCTGATGGGTGCCGTCCGGGCGGACCAGGGCGACCTCGTTGCCGCCGGTCAGCGCGACGAGGGCCTCATCGCGGTGCCGGTCGACGAACCCGAAGTCGTCGAGCGCGTAGAGGCCCGTCGCCCGGGTCTGGATCGCGCAGGCCGAGCCGGCCTCGCCGACCGGGATGCGCAGCAGCGTTCCGGCGTTGGTGTTGGACACCCACACGGCGTCGCGGTGCAGGCGCAGACCGTTGGCTCCGACCTTGGCCGCGGGCCGCGCGTTGCGCGGCTCGAGTGCGGCTCCCCGGGCCCATGCGGTGGGCTTGCCGCCCGCGCGCGGGACGCGCCAGACGGTGCCCAGCACCGAGTCGGCGACGTACAGCACGCCTCGGCGCTCGTCGAGGGCGAGACCGTTGGGGAAGCCGTTCGCCGGCAGCTGGGCGATCTGGCGGGGCTTGCCGCCGCGGGCGGGGATGCGCCAGATGCCGGTCGCGCGGGTGCCGGTGGCGTAGGTGACGTACAGGGTGCCGTTCTCCGCGCGGGCGATGCCGAGGACGACGGCCCTGCCGACGACGGGCGTGGACGCGTCCGGCACGGCGGGCAGGGTCGCGAGGAGCCGCTCGCGGCCCTCGCGGGTGACGTTGACGACCTGCCGTGCCGTCGAGAACGTCAGGTCGGCCGAGCCGTCGGGTTCGAGCGCGATGTTCTCCGGCGTCTCGCCCTTGGCGAGGTCGAAGTGGGCGACGACGCGCGGGGCGGACACGGCCGGCTCGTCTCCGGCGGCGGGAGCCGTGGCGAGCAGCCCGAGGGCGAGGGCGGCGGCGGTGATACCCGCCGAACGGGGAAGTCGGGGCATGGGACCTCTCTTCGGGGAAGTCTGGACCGCCGCTGTGCGGCGGCCAGACGACCATCGCGGCGTCCCGGCGGCGACCGCCGCCGTCGCGGCCGGGAGATCGCCCGCGTGGCCCAGGGCATCGACCCGCCTGCCGCTCACCCGGGTGACCCGCGATGCAGCAGACTGTGCGGTGCGACAGCCGTCCGGAAGGACACCCGGACGGAACACCCGCCCGGACGGACACCCACCTCAGAAGGAAGCACAACGTGATCATCTTCGGCACCAAGGGATACCTCTACCAGCTGGCGATACTGACGCTGGTGTGCGGCCGCTGCGGCAACCCCGCCGCGCACACCCTCAGGAAGCGGGTCACGAAGTTCACGCTGTTCTTCGTGCCGCTCTTCCCGATCTCCTCGAAGTACGCGACCCAGTGCACCTTCTGCGGCGCCGAACAGAAGATCGCCAAGGAGCAGGCCGAGCAGCTGCAGGCGCAGGCCGCCGGTCATGTCGGCGGTCAGGCGTACGGGCAGCCGCAGCAGCAGCCGTACCAGCACTGACGTCCGTCCGGGCGTCCGGGCTCACGGGGTGAGCCCGACCCGGTCGCAGGCCGCGCGCAGCCGCGGGGGGCAGATCTGGGCGACGGTGTAGACGCCGCGGTCGACGAGGACCGGCTCGACGTCCTCGGCCGTCACGGCGGTCGGGGTGAGCAGGACCGACGGGATGCCCTCGGTGGTGGGGCTGTCGACGGTCGTGGTGGCGCGGTCGTGGGGATCCTCGCCCCGTCCCACGGCGACGGCCATGGCGGCGACCGCGGACGCCTCGTCCTTGAACGGCTTGTACACCGTCATGTACTGCTCGCCCTTGACGATCCGCCGTACGGCGTCGAGGTCGGCGTCCTGGCCCGTGACGGGCGGGAGTTCGGTGACGCCGGCGCTCTTGAGCGAGGAGATCACACCCGAGGCGATGGCGTCGTTGGCGGCCAGCACGCCGTCGATCCGGTCCGGGCCGAGGGCCGCGATGGCGGCGGACATGTTGGCGTGGGCGTTCTGCGCGCTCCAGTCCAGCGTGTTGTAGGACCTGGCGATCGTCACCTCGCCGGCGAGGACGGACAGCGCGCCCTTGCGGTACAGGGCCGCGTTGGGGCTGGTGGGGTCACCGTTGACCATGACGACGTCGGCGTCCTCGGCCCGCTTGCCCAGGGCGTCGAGGAGCGCCTGGCCCTGGAGCCGGCCGACCTCGTGTCCGTCGAAGCCGACGTAGCCGGTCACGGGGCCCTCCGCGAGGCGGTCGTAGGCGACGACGGGAACGCCCGCCCGACGCGCCTCCTGGATGGAGGAGCGCAGCGCCCGGGTGTCGGCGGCGTCGAGGATCAGGACCTTCGCGCCCTTGGTGACCATGGACACCATCTGCTGGCGCTGTCTGGTCACGTCGTTCTCGGCGTTGGCGTACTCCACCGTGCAGGCCGGGCACAGCTTCTTCACCTGCGCCTCGATCAGCGGCCGGTCCGAGTGCTCCCAGCGCGGGACGGCCCGGCTGGGGAGCAGCAGGCCGACGGTGAAGCCCTCACCGGAACCGCTCTGCCCTCCGCCGTCGCAGGCGGCCAGGGGCAGGGTCAGAAGGGCCGCGCCGACCACCGCGGCGGCGTATCTGCGTCGGGTGTTCACGGCACTGCCTCCGGTACGACGATCTCGCTCCACACCTGTTTGCCGCCGGCCACCGGGACCGAGCCGAAGGTGTCGGACATCGCCTCGACCAGCAGCAGGCCGCGGCCGCCGGTGGACTCCCAGTCGACGATCACCGGTTTGGCGGGGGCGCGCGGCGAGGAGTCGCTCACGCAGACGCGCACCCGGTCGCCGCGCAGGATCAGGTCGAGACGGACCGGCCCCTGCGTGTGCACGAGGGCGTTGGTGACGAGCTCGGAGACGACCAGCAGCACGGCGTCGGCCGCCTCCTGGACCTGCCAGCGGCGCAGGGTGCGCGCGGTGAAGCGGCGGGCGTGCATCACGGCGTCGGGCAGCCGCCACACCATCCAGCCTGCCCGGATGGGGCGGGTCTTCATGCCGTCGTAGCGCAGGAGCAGCAGCGCCACGTCGTCCTCGCGGCGGCCGGCGTCGCCGAGCAGCAGGTCGGCCGTGCGGCCGAGGTCCGCGGGGTCGGCCGCGCCGAGCGCGGCGCGGGTGCGCCGCATGCCCTCGTCGAGCGGGAGGTCGGCTGCCTCGACCAGGCCGTCGGTGACCAGGGCGAGGACCGTGCCGGGGGTCAGTTCGACGGCCGTCATGGGGAAGTCGGCCTCGGCGAGGATGCCCAGCGGGGGGCCGCCCGCGACCTCCACCTCCTCGGTCTCGCCGTCGGGCCGGCGCAGCAGCGGCGCCAGATGGCCGGCCCGGACGAACAGGATGTTGCCCTCCTCCATGTCCAGTTCGGCGTAGCAGCAGGTGGCGAACAGGTCGGTCTCCATGCCGACGAGGAGCCGGTTGGCGTGGGAGACGACCACGTCGGGCGGGTGGCCCTCCATGGCGTAGGCCCGGACCGCCGTCCGCATCTGGCCCATGATCGTCGCGGCTCCGGCGCTGTGTCCCTGCACGTCTCCGATGACCAGTGCCACCCGGTCCTGGGAGAGGGCGATGACGTCGTACCAGTCGCCGCCCACCTGGAGGCCGCGGCGGGCCGGCAGATAGCGGGCGACGGCTGTTCCGCCGGGGAGTTCGGGCAGGCGCCGGGGCAGCAGGCTGCGCTGGAGCATCGTGGCGAGTTCCTGCTCGGCGTCGTGCGCGTGGGCCCGTTTGAGAGCCTGGCCGACGAGGGCGGCGGTCGCGGTGAGCAGGGACCGCTCCTCGGGGACGAACTCGTGCGGCCGGTCCCAGCCGACCAGGCACACGCCGGCGACGCTGCCCTTGGCGGGCAACGGCAGGACGGCCAGCCCGCCGGGGCCGATGCCGGAGAGTCCGGGTTCGAGGTCGGTGTCGGTGGGCCACAGGTCCATCCGGCCGTCGCGCAGCGCGTCGCGCAGGGTGGGCAGGGCGCGCAGCGGGGCGTCGGGCCATTCGGTGCGCCACTCCGAGCGCCAGGCTTCGGGCCAGGCGGTGGGCTGGGGCGGGTCGAGGACGGTGACCATGAGCCGGTCGTCCTGCAGTGCGGCGAGGGCGACGCGGTCGGCGGCCAGCGGCTCGCGCAGGGCGGCGACCACCACGCGGCCGACGTCGCGGACCGTGGCGGCGTCGTCGAGGGCGGCGGTCAGCCACTGGATGCGGGAGACGTCGTCGGCTCCGCCGCGCAGCACCGGCGTCGCCGTCACCACGCCGAGCACGCCGTCCGGCCGGCCGTCGGCGGCCGGCGCGGTCCGGCAGCTCAGGCTCAGCCAGCGCATCTCGCCCTTCGGGCCGCGGACCCGGAACTCCAGGTCGCGCCGGCCGTACTCCAGGTCCGCGGGCTCCAGCACGGTCATCAGGGCGTGCATGTCCTCCGGCAGGGCGTGGGCGAGCAGGGTGTCGACCTTGCCGTCGAAGTCGTCGGGGGTGATGCCGACCAGGTCGAGCAGGGTGTTGTCGGCCTCGATCAGTCCGGCGTCGGGGAAGAGGACGAAGGAGCCGACGCGCAGGCTGTGCAGGGCGGGCCCCAGCAGGGACGCCGTGCCGGGCGGGTCGGCGGCCGGTTCGAGCAGAGCGGCGACGGCGTCGGCGTACCGCTCCAGGAACCGGCGCTGCTCGTTCTCGAAGCCGTCCGCCGAGGAGCCGAGAACGAGGAGGCAGCCCAGCCGCCGGCCTTCCGCGTCCAGGGGAAGCGCCCCGAGCGGTCCGGGAGGGGTGTCGGCGGGCAGCCAGAGAGGGCGGTCGGCGCGGAAGGCGAGGACCGCGGGCGAGTCACCGGACAGCGGCAGGCGCTCCGGCGGGGGCTGTCCGGAGATGGTTCCTCCGGACGCGTCCACCAGCCGCAGTTCTCCTTCGGCGGCGCCGGGCGCGTACACCGCCGCCAGCGTCGCTCCGGCGAAGGTCAGGGCCCGGTCGAGGCATGTCCGCAACGTACCTCCCGTCCTGCCGCAGGTGCCGACAGGTTGAGATCGGGGCACCCACCCACCAGAATCGCATATAAGGATCAGCCGAACATATCCACCCTATTGTCGTCTACGGCAGGTATCGCATATGAAGGCCTGCATTCGGGACACGGCGATGGCCCTGACCGTGCTCTGCACGGCTGCGGTCCTGGCCGCCTGCGGGGCGGACGCCGGAGGCGAACCCCGCGGCGGCGGGAACGGGCCGCGCATCGGTCTGCTGCTGCCGGACGCCACCACACCCCGCTGGGAGGCCCAGGACAGGCCGCTGCTGGAGAAGCGGATCGCCCGGCTGTGCGCCGACTGCGAGGTCGAACACGCCAACGCCAAGGGCGATGTGGCGCTCCAGCAGGAGCAGATGGAATCGATGATCACCAAGGGTGTGGACGCCATCGTGCTGGTGGCCGTGGACGCGCGCTCGCTCAGACCCGCGGTCACCAAGGCCCATGAGGCCGGCATCCCCGTCATCGCCTACGACCGGCTCGCCGAGGGCCCCATCTCGGGTTACGTCTCCTTCGACGGCGTGGAGGTCGGCAGGCTCCAGGGCAGGGCCCTGCTGCGGGCGATGGGCGACAAGGTGCCCGGCGCGCAGATCGTCATGATGAACGGCGACCCGAGCGACCCCAACGCCAAGGCGTTCCAGCGGGGCGCGCTGTCCGTGCTCGCCGGGAAGGTGAAGATCGGCAAGGCGTACGACACCCCGCAGTGGCGGCCGGAGACCGCGCACATGAACATGTCCGGGGCGCTGGCGGCGCTCGGCCCGGAGTCCATCGACGGGGTCTACGCGGCCAACGACGGTCTCGCCGGCGGCAGCGTCTCCGCCCTGAAGGCAAACAAGGTCACCCCGCTGCCGCCGGTCACCGGGCAGGACGCCGAACTTCCCGCGCTGCGCCGCATCGTCGGCGGCGACCAGTACATGACCGTCTTCAAGCCGTTCGGGCCCGAGGCGGCGGCCGGCGGCGCCATGGCCGTGGCGGCCGCGCGCGGGGAGAGCCTCGAACCCGTCGCCACCGGCGAGGTGCCCACCCGCGACGGGGAGGCCGTCGCGTCCGTGCTGCTCACGCCGGTGTCCGTGACGGTCGACAACATCGGGGACACGGTCGTCAAGGACGGCCTGCACACCGTCCAGCAGATCTGCACGCCTCAGCTGCGGGCCGCCTGCGACAGGGCCGGACTCACCTGACGCCGCGTCCCCCGCTCCCGGGAAGAAGGTGGTTTGCGTGCCGGATCCCCCCTTGCTGGCGCTGCGCGGGGTGTGCAAGCGCTTCGGCGTCGTCAAGGTCCTCGACGACATCGAGCTGGAGATCCACTCCGGTCAGGTCGTCGCCCTGCTCGGCGACAACGGGGCCGGCAAGTCCACCCTCGTCAAGGTGATCTCCGGGGTGGCCCCCGCGGAGAAGGGCGTCATCGAGTGGCGGGGCGCGCCGGTGCACATCCGGCGGCCGCACGACGCCCGGGACCTCGGCATCGCCACCGTCTACCAGGACCTGGCGCTGTGCGGGAACCTCGACGTCGTCGGCAACCTGTTCCTCGGCCGGGAGATCCGCCGGTTCGGGTTCCTCGACGAGGTGGAGATGGAACGCCGTACCCGGCAGCTGCTGGAACGCCTGACCCGGGGCCTGCCCGATCTGCGCGGCCCCGTCGTCTCGCTCTCCGGCGGTCAGCGGCAGACGGTGGCCATCGCCCGCTCACTCCTGGGCGACCCGCGGATCCTGCTCCTGGACGAACCGACCGCGTCCCTCGGGTTCGAGCAGAGCACCGAGGTCCTCGACCTGGTGGACCGGTTGCGCGACCGCGGACTGGGCGTGCTGCTCATCAGCCACAACATGGGCGACGTGAAGGCGCTCGCCGACCGTGCCGTCGTGCTGCGTCTGGGGCGCAACAACGGCTTCTTCGACGTGAACACCGCGTCGCAGGAGCAGATCGTCTCGTCCATCACCGGCGCCACGGAGAACGTTCCGCGCCGGCCGGCCGGCCGGGAGGCGGGGTGGTGAAGAGCATGCGGGCCGTCGCCCGCGCGATGGAGAGCGGGGTGGCGGTTTTCCGGCGCAAGCTGAGCGCCGGAGAACTGGGTTCGCTCCCCGTCGTCCTCGTCCTGGCCGTCGTCTGGATCACCTTCCAGTCCCTCAACGAGAACTTCCTCTCGCCCCGCAACCTGTCCAATCTCAGCGTGGACATCGTGGGCACGGGACTGATCGCCGTCGGCATCGTCTTCGTGCTGCTGCTCGGCGAACTCGACCTCTCCGTCGGCTCGGTCAGCGGCCTGGCCGCGGCCGTGTTCGCCGTGCTGAACGTGAACCACGGGGCGCCGGAATGGCTCGCGCTGATCGTCGCGGTGCTGGCGGGCACGGTCGCGGGGACCGTACAGGGCTACTCCATCGCCCGGACCCGGGTGCCGGCGTTCGTGGTCACGCTGGCCGGCCTGCTCACCTGGAACGGCCTCATGCTCGCGATCCTCGGCGACAGCGGCACCGTCAACCTGGACGAGAACGGCCTGATCGCCAGGCTGACGAGCTACTACTTCACGCAGCCCGCCGTCGCCTACGGCCTCGCGGCACTCGCCGCGGGCGCGTACTTCCTCGCCTGCGACCTGGACCGGCGCCGCCGCCGGGCCGTCGACATGCCGCACCGCTCGCTGCGCGGCACCGTCGTGCGCACGGCCGGGCTCGCGGCGGTCGCCTTCACCGTCGCCTACCTGCTGAACCGGTTCCAGGGGCTGCCGCTGGCCCTGCTGGTCTTCCTCGTGGTGGTGGCCGGTCTCGACGTGATGCTGCGCCGCACGCACTACGGACGGCAGGTCTACGCGCTCGGCGGGAGCGTCGAGGCGTCCCGCCGGGCCAGTCTCAGCGTGACCTGGGTGCAGACGGCGGTGCTCGCGGTCTCGGGCACGATGGCCGCGGTCGGCGGCCTGTTCCTGGCCTCGCGCATCACCTCGGTGAGCCAGAGCTCGGGGTCGGGCGTGCTGCTGGTGAACGCCATCGCGGCGGCCGTCATCGGCGGCACCAGTCTGTTCGGCGGACGCGGCACCACATGGTCGGCGGTGCTGGGCATGCTGGTGATCCAGTCGATCGCGTCCGGCATGGCCATCACGGACACCCCCCCGGCCGTCCAGTTCATCATCACCGGCGGCGTGCTGTTCGCCGCGGTGGTCATCGACGCCCTGTCGCGCCGCTCGCAGGAGTCCCACGGCCGCGCGTGACGCTGTGCGCCCCGGCCACGCCGCGGTCGAAGCCGTGTGCAAAGTCATGGCGTCCCCGGTGGCGAACAGGGCGCGAACGGCACTAGTTTGGTGAAAGTTGCACCACTTCTGAACGCAGTGCTGCCGACGCGCCGTAGTGAGGGGTACCGGCGCATCCCGCGCGGGGCGTTCCACAGGCGATGAGGACAGAGTGCCGAACAACTCACCCACAGCGGAGGGACGGAGATCCCTCACCCGCAACTGGCCCGTGGGCAGACGGCTGCGCGCCGTTCTCCTCATCCCGGTGCTGGTGGCCCTCGTGTTCGGGGGCGTCCGGGTGAAACGTTCGGTGGACACCTGGCAGGACGCCGACGACGCGGTCCGCGTGGCCGAACTCGTCCAGGCCGCCAACAAGTACGCGAGCGACGCGATCAACGAGCGCGACGTGTCGGTCATCCCGCTCGTCGCGGAGAAGAAGGAGTCGGCCGCCGTCGTCCAGGCCCGGAAGATCACCGACGCGGACGCGAAGGCGTTCGACGCGGCGGTCGCCCGGATGCCGCAGACCAGCGGCCTGCTGCGGCGCGTGCAGCTGGTGCGCGAGGGCGAGAAGCAGCTCACCACGGTACGGACCAACGCGTTCACCTCACGGATGACCGGGGTGCAGACGGAGGAGAGCTACCACACCGTCCAGCATCCCTTGATGGAGATCTCCAACGAACTCGGGTACGGCAGCGACAACCAGGCCAGCTTCGGCCGGACGCTCTACGCCGTGTCCCTGACGCAGGCCGCCGAGTCCCTGATCCGGGCGATCGGCACGCATCTGCTGGTGGACGACCGCGACGCCCTCGCCCCGGGCGAACTGGAGACCCAGCTCGCCTCCTTCCGCTCGTACGCCTACCTCGAGCAGGTGGGTCTGCAGGAGTTCGCGGGCGCCGCCACCACCGAGGACATGGCACGGCTGCAGAAGGCGCTGGCCGACGCCGGCGCCCGGGGCAAGCAGCAGACCGCCGCGGCCGCCGCCGAGGCCGCGGCGGCGGGGAAGAAGTTCGTCGCGCCGCCCTCGATGGAGGCGATGATCGCCGCGATCGCCACCGGAAAGCCCGCCGAGGACCTCGCCGAGCAGGGCATCACCCCGGAGTCCTTCTTCGCCGCGTCCACCCTGGGCTTCGACGCCTACCGCGGCGTCCAGGTGTACCTCACCGACGCGGCGCTCGCCAGCGCCCAGGACATCGCCGACCAGGCGCGCGGGGACGCGATCACCAACGCCGCGCTGGTGCTCGCGGCGGTGCTCGTCGCCTTCCTGCTCGCCACCTGGGTGGCCCGCACGATGGTCACCGGCATGCGCCGGCTGAGCGCCTCCGCCATCGAGATCTCCGGACAGCGGCTGCCGGCCCTGATCGACCAGCTGTCACAGAGCGACCCCGGCAAGGTGGACACCCGGGTCACCCCCATCGCGATCGACACCACCGACGAGATCGGCGAGGTCGCCCGGGCCTTCGACCACGTCCACCGAGAGGCCGTCCGGCTCGCGGCCGAGCAGGCGCTGCTGCGCGGCAACATCAACGCGATCTTCACCAACCTCTCTCGCCGCAGCCAGTCCCTGATCGAACGTCAACTCGCCATGATCACCAGCCTGGAGGACAACGAGACGGACCCGGACCAGCTGGAGAACCTCTTCAAGCTGGACCACCTCGCCACCCGGGTGCGCCGCAACGGCGAGAACCTCCTGGTGCTCGGCGGGGAGAGGCCCGCCCAGCAGTGGGACCGTCCGCTGCCGCTGGTCGACGTCGTCCGGGCCGCCTCCTCGGAGGTGGAGCAGTACGAGCGCATCCGGTTCGCCGGCCTGCCGGAGGCGCAGGTCCAGGGCGAGGCCGTGACCGACCTCGTGCACCTGCTGGCCGAACTGCTGGAGAACGCCACCGCGTTCTCCTCCCCGCACTCGCTGGTGCAGGTGACCGGCTCCCGGCTTCCCGACGGCCGGATCATGGTCGAGATCCACGACGAGGGCATCGGCCTCGAGGCGGACGACTTCGCGGTGATCAACCACAAACTGGCCAACCCGCCGACCGTCGACGTCGACATCGCCCAGCACATGGGGCTGTTCGTGGTCGGCCGGCTCGCCGAACGGCACGGCATCCGCGTCCAGTTGCGCCCGTCCGCCGAGAAGTCCGGCACCACGTGCCTCGTCATGCTGCCCCACACGGTCGCCCAGCGCCCGGCCGACGCGATGCCCGACTCCGACACCCTGGCGCTGGCCATGATCAGGAACCTCCCCACGTCCCGGAGCGCGGGCGGCGCGGGGCCCTTCGGCGGCTCGGACTCCGGCGACGCCTTCACCGACTACGAGGCCTGGCAGGACGATCCCGGCAGGGCGGACCCGGCGCAGGAGGCGCCCGCGTCCGAGCGTCCGCGACGGCTCCCCCGCCGCTCGCCCGGAGGCAGCCGGCGGGGCCGGGGCGACGGACGCTGAGGCCGCTGAGGCCGCAGCCCGAGCGGCTCCCCGTGGGCCCGGTCACGGGGGAACGACACGCCGGACACGCCGGACACGCCCTTGGATGGCCCATCCCGCCGGTTAACCCGACATCGGGTCATAGCGTGCGCAATATGAAGAAATGCCATATCGCGTACCTGGCGTGCACAGCGACCCTTCTCGGGACGGGGCTCGGCGCGGCCTCCCCCGCCACCGCCGGGCACACCGCGCACCACGTGCACCTGGTGCATCCAGGACAATCCATCCAGCAGGCGGTGGACGCCGCGGCGCCGGGCGACACCGTTCTGGTGGCCTTCGGCACGTACCGCGAGAGCGTCACGGTGAAGACGCCCGGACTGACCCTGCGCGGCATGGGCCGCGGCACGGTCATCCGACCGGCCGCCGCCTCCGCCGCCACGGCGGGCACAGGGAGCACGGCCACCGGCGCCGGCGCCGCCGAGCCCGCGCCGAAGCCCGCGGCCAAGCCCGCGACGAAGCCCGGCGCGAAGCCGGCCGCCAAGCCCGCCGCCGAGCCCGCCGCCAAGGCCGCCGAGGGCTGCGCCGAGAGCGGCAACGGCGTCTGCGTGCTCGGCACGAAGGAACACAACGTCGAGGACGTCACCGTCGCGAACCTGACCGTCACGGGCTTCACCAGGTCCGGCGTCTACGCCATGGCCGCCGACAACCTGACCGTGCGCAACGTCACCGCCGAGAAGAACGGGGTGTGGGGCATCGCCCAGGAGGGCTCCCTGCACGGCGTGTTCCGGGGCAACACCGCACGGGACAACGGTGACGCGGGCCTCTTCCTCGCCAACTCGGTCAAGGAGGAGATGGGCGCCGTCGACACCGAGGGAACAGTCGTCGAACACAACCGGCTCGAGGGCAACCGGATCGGCGTCACCGTCCGCCGACTGCGCAACCTCACCCTCGCGGCCAACCGCCTCACCGGCAACTGCGCCGCGGTGTTCGTCGTCGGCGACGAGAACAAGCCGCGGGCCGGACGGGTGACGGTGACGGAGAACCGCATCGAGCGCAACAACAAGTCCTGCCCGAAGACCGCCCGGCTGGACGCCCTGCAGGGCTCCGGCATCGTCCTCACCGGCGCCGAGGACAGTCTGATCACCCGCAACGTCATCAGGGACAACGTCGGCGCGTCACCGCTGTCCGGCGGCATCGTCCTGTTCAAGAGCTTCGTCGGCACCCCGAGCGAGCGGAACCGGATCAGCGACAACACGCTCGAGGGCAACGCCCCGGCGGACCTGGTCAACGCGGACACCGCAGGCAAGGGCAACACCTTCGAGGGCAATGCCTGCGCGGCGTCGAAGCCCGCCGGCCTGTGCCGCCCGGCCGACCGCACCCGTCGCTGACCGGACAGCGCCGCACCCGGCCCCGAAGCACCCCTGACACCCGCAGCCCCCGCAGCACCCGCAGCACCCGCAGCACGTGAAGCACGTGAAGCACGTGAAGCACCAAAAGCAGGACGAACCCCCGGCATCCGAGAACGAAGGAAGGCGGCACATGACGACCGTTCAGTCCCGCAAGCTGTCGGACCCGCCCGAGCAGGACCCGCCCCCCGCCCCACCGCCCTCCATGCGGCTGCGGGAGCTCGCGTTCGGGGCCGCGTGCGCCGCCGCCCTGCGCGCGGCCGCCCGGCTGGGCGTCGCCGACGCCCTCGGCGACAGCCCGCTGCCCGTGGAGGACCTCGCGGCCGCGGTGAAGGCCGAGCCCCGCCAGCTGCGGCGGCTGCTGCGGGCCCTGTCCTGCTACGGCGTCTTCGCCGAGCGGCCGGACGGGACGTTCGCGCACACCGACGTCTCCCGGCTGCTGCGCGAGGACGACCCGAACAGCCTGCGCGCCATCACCCTGTGGTGCACCGAGCCCTGGACCTGGGACGCCTGGCCGCTGCTGGACGAGGCGGTGCGCACCGGGCGCAACGTCGTGGAGGGCCTGTACGGCAAGGAGTTCTTCTCCTACCTCAACGAGGACGCCCCGGAGTCGGCCGACGTCTTCAACCGCGCGATGACGACGTCCAGCGTGCAGTCGGCGCGGGACGTCGCGGAGTTCCTGGACCTGTCGGGTTGTTCGTCGGTCGCCGACCTCGGCGGCGGCCAGGGGCACGTGGTGGCGAGCCTGCTGGACAAGTACCCGGCGATGCGGGGCGCCCTGCTCGACCTGCCCCGGGTGGTGGAGAACGCGGTGCCGAGGCTGCGCGCCGGCGGCGACCTCGCGGGCCGGGCCCGGATCGTGCCCGGCGACGTGCGCGAGGCGGTCCCTGTCGAGGCCGACGTCTACGTCATCAAGAACATCCTCGAGTGGGACGACGAGAGCACCGCCCGCACGCTGCGCAACGTCCGCGAGGCGGGCGGCCCGGGCACCCGGGTCGTGGTCATCGAGAACCTCGTCGACGACACGCCGTCGATGCGGTTCAGCACCGCCATGGACCTGATGCTGCTGCTCAACGTCGGCGGGGCGAAGCACACCACCGAGAGCATGGTCTCCCGGCTGACCGACGCCGGGCTCGTCATCGACGACATCAGCCCGGTCAACCCGTATCTGCACGCGTTCGACTGTCACGTCCCGGGCTGATCCGGTCGCGTCCGCGCACCACCCCCGCGCGACCGCCACCCCGTACCCCACAGACCACCGGTCGCCGGGCCCGCAGCGTCGCGGGCCCGGCGACCGGTGTGGTCCGGCACGGTTCAGCGGGCCGGCTCGCGCTCCCAGAGGTAGAAGCGCTGCGCCATGGCGTCCTTGGGGGACCGCCAGGTCTCGGGGTCGTACGCGCTGACGTACGAGGACAGCCGCTCGCTGACGTCCCGGAACTCGGGGTGCCCGGTGATCTTGGCGATGGCGGGCCCGGGGTCGCGCTCGGACTCGATGAGATGCATGTAGACGTCGCCGAACTGGAAGAGGCTGCGCCGGACGACGCCGACGAGCCGGGGAAGCTCCCCGCGGTCGGAGTCCTCGAACACCTTGGCGATGTCGGGTGCCGATCCCGGGGCCATCCGGGCGACGATCAGTGCTTGGTGCGTGGGGGGCATGGGGGGCTGTCCTCCGTCCGGGTCAGTCGGTCAGACCGGGCGTGGCGCCGCGCTCGGCGGCCGCCTTCTCGATGCGGTCCCGGATCAGGGCCATCTGGACCTTGGAGTTCCGGTTGATGTTGTCGGTCATCCACTCGTCGTCGACCGGCGCCTGCGGCTTCATCGCGAAGTCCTGTGTCCAGACCATCCGCGTGCCCCCGGGCACCTCCTCGTACCGCCAGTGGATGTCCATGTGGTCGAAGGGTCCCGTCTCGACCCGGCGGGCCTTGACCGTGCGGGTGTCCCGGTCCGGCTCCCGCTCCGAGACCCAGCTCCACACGGTGCCGTTCTCGTCCGGATGCATGGTCAGCCGGAAGGTGGTCCTGCGGCCCTCGCGGGAGAGGATCTCGACCGAGGCGTACTCGCTGAACAGCCGAGGCCAGTTCTCCAGGTCGTTGGTGATCTCCCAGACCAGTTCCAGGGGCGCCGCGATGGTGATCTCGTTCTGCGTGTGTCCGGACATCTCACGCTCCTGTCATGAGTGCGCTGTTGACGAGGTCGAGGAACTGCCGGGGCGTCTTGGAGCGCTCGGCGTCCGGGGGCATCGGCGTGCCGTACCGGTTCTCCAGCTCGCCCACGATGCCCAGCAGCCCGAGCGAGTCCACGCCCAGGGTCGCGAAGGCGGTGTCCTGCTGCCGGAGCTCGTCCGGCGCGACGGTGACGCCGGCGGACTTCTTCATGAGTTCGGCCAGCTCTTCCACGGTGATGCGGTCGGTCATGGGGTTCCTCTCCTCTGCTGCTTCCCTGCTGCGCGACGCCCCGCTACGAGGCGTCGGCGACGCCGTGCCGCAGCACCAGCGCCGAGTTGGAGCCCATGAGCCCCCGGCTCAGGACCAGGGCCGTGCGCACCTGCGCGGTACGGGCGCGGCCGGTCACGAGGTCGAGGTCATGGCAGATGTCGAAGACGTTGGGAGTGGGCGGGATCAGGCCGTGCTCCATGGCGAGCACCGCCGCCGCGGTGTCCATCAGCGGCGCCGCGCAGTAGCCGCGGCCGATACCGGTCTTGGGCGCGGTGACGGGCACCCGGGCGCCGTGCGGGCCGAGTGCGTCGACGATGGCCAGGGCCTCGGCGCGGTCCGCCGCCGGGACGCCGAGCGCGTCGGCGAAGACCACGTCGATTTCCTCCGGGGCGCAGTCCGCCTCCTCCAGTGCTCCCCGGATCGCCTCGGCGAGGCCCTGCCGGGACTCCTCCCAGCGGGAGGCGCCGGTGAAGGTGGCAGCGTGCCCGGCGAGGAAGGCCCGCACCCGCGCGCCGCGCGCCCGGGCGGTCTCCGCCGCCTCCACCACGACCATGGCGCCGCCCTCGGCCGGTACGAACCCGCAGGCCGCCGACGTGAACGGGCGGTAGGCACGGGCCGGGTCGTCGACCGTGCTGAGTTCCTCGTAGCCGAGCTGGCAGACCATCGAGTACGGCGCGATCGGCGCCTCGGTCGCGCCGGCCACGATCACGTCGGTGCCGCGCCGCACGGCCCGCGCCGCGTGGGCGAGGGCGTCGAGGCCGCCGGCCTCGTCGGCGGCGACGACCGAGCAGGGGCCCTTGAACCCGCGGCGAATGGAGATCTGTCCGGTGCTGGCGGCGTAGAACCAGGCGATGGACTGGTACGGGCCGACGTAACGGCTCCCCAAGCTCCACAGCTGCTGGAGCTCGCGCTGGCCGAACTCGCCGCCGCCGGAGCCGGCCGCGGTGACCACGCCGACGGAGTACGGCGCGGCGTCGGTCTCCGGCCGGCCGAGGCCGGCGTCGTCCAGCGCGAGGTCGGCGGCGGCCATCGCGAAGTGCGTGAACCGGTCGGTCTGGACGAGGTAGCGCTCCTCGATCGCCGCCGACGGGTCGAAGTCGCGGACCTGGCCGGCCACCCGCAGCGGGAGGTGCTCACAGCCCTCGCGGGTGATCCGCTCCAGGACGCTGATGCCCTCCTTCGCGGACTTCCAGAAGGTCTCGGTGCTGGCTCCGTTGGGCGCGACCACGCCGATTCCCGTGACGGCCGCGCGCCGTGGCAGGGGTTCGCTCATCGTGTCTTCTCCCTCGGCCGGTTCATGACCACCGCGGACTGGAATCCGCCGAACCCGCTGCCCACCGAGAGCACGCTGGAGAGCTTGCGCTCACGGGCCACGCGCGGGACGTAGTCCAGGTCGCACTCGGGGTCGGGCGTCTCGTAGTTCGCGGTCGGCGGTACCACCTGGTGCGCCAACGCCAGGACACAGGCCACGAGTTCGATCGCTCCGATGGCGCCCAGGGAGTGGCCCACCATCGACTTGATGGAGCTCATGGGGGTGTCGTAGGCGTGCCGGCCCAGGACCCGCTTCACCGCGGCGGTCTCGTGGCGGTCGTTCTGCTTGGTGCCCGACCCGTGCGCGTTGACGTAGTCGACCGCGCAGGCGTCGGTCCGCGCGTGGTCGAGGGCGTCCTCGATGGCCCGGGCCATCTCCAGGCCCTCACCGGTCAGGCCGGTCATGTGGTACGCGTTGCCGTAGGTGGCGTACCCGCCGAGCTCGCAGTACACGTGCGCGCCACGGGCCCGCGCGTGCTCCAGCTCCTCCAGGACGAGCACCGCGCCGCCCTCCCCCATCACGAACCCGTCGCGGTCGGCGTCGAAGGGACGCGAGGCGTGCGCGGGGTCGTCGTTGTTGCAGGAGGTCGCCTTGATCGCGTCGAAGCAGGCCATGGTGATCGGGGAGATCGGCGAGTCCGAGGCGCCGGCTATGCAGATGTCGGCCCGGCCCTCCTGCACCGTGTGGAAGGCGTACCCGACGGCGTCGAGGCCGGAGGTGCACCCCGTGGAGACGGTCTGCACGGGCCCCCGCGCACCGAACCGCTCGGCCACCGTCGAGGCGAGGGTGCTGGGCGTGAACGCGCGGTGCAGCTGCGGGGCGGCCTGCCGATGGTCGACGTCCCAGCGCTGTCCGTGATGGCTGACCAGCACGTAGTCGTTCTCCAGCCGGGTGGTCCCGCCGACCGCGGTGCCCAGGGAGACGCCGACCCGCCACGGGTTCTGCGCAGCGAGGTCGAGACCGGCGTCGCGGACCGCCTCGTCGCCGGCGACCATGGCGAACTGGATGTAGCGGTCGCAGCGTTCGACGTCCCCGGCGTCCAGTCCGTGCGCCGCCGGGTCGAAGTCGCACTCGGCGGCGATCCGCGACCGCAGACCGGCCGGGTCGAAGAACGTGATGCCCCGCGTCGCCGTGCGGCCCTCGACGAGGAGGTTCCAGAACGCGGGGACGCCTATGCCGCCGGGGGCGACGATGCCTATGCCGGTGACCGCCACCCGTCTCGTCATGACCGGACCTGACGTCGGCCGGCGGCCTCGGCGCCGACCACCACGGCCTCGGCGCCGGTCCCCTCGGTGTCGACGTGGCCGAGCGGCGGGCTCGGGGCCAGCGGGCCGAGGTGGAAGACCATCCGGGCCTCCACCTTGCCGACGTTGCGGAAGCGGTGGCGCATGCCGAGCGGGATCAGCAGACCCTGCTCGGGCTGCAGCGCCTGGGCCTCGCCGTCGAGGTCGACCTCCAGCTGCCCGCACACGACGTACACGAACTCCTCGGAGTACGGGTGGTAGTGCTCACCGATGCGGTCGCCGGGCTTGATGATGGCCACGCCCATGAAACCGCTGGTCGAGCCGACGGTGGCAGGGGTGAGCATGGCGCGCAGGTCGCCGCCGCGGCGGGTGTTGGGCTCGACCTCGCTGAGATCCACGACTCTGGGACGGGATGTGATCACGACGTTCCTCCGATGGTGTACTGCACCGAGGTGGGCGGGGCGGGTCGCCGCCCCGGCCCACGTGATGGCGGATCAGGCGTCGGGCGACCGACGGTCGGTGACGAGGTCCATGCGCGCGCGCTCGAGGAACCGCGCGAGCGGGGCGTCCTTCGCGCCGGCCGGGGCCGCGCCGGCGACGCCTTCGGCAAGGGTCGTCAGCTCGGCGGCCTGCGCGGGGTCGGAGAGGCCGAGGGCCTGGCCGGGGTCGGCGCCGTCGAGTCCGCCGCGCACGTCGATCAGCCGTACGACGACGTCGTCGCGCTGGAAGATCGTGCTGCGCAGCACCGGGTTGCGCGGGTCGTCGGCCGCCGCCTCGTCCTGCCGGGCGAGCAGTTCGGCCAGCTTCATGCCGCGGTCCGGCCGGGCCGGGTAGTACAGGGCGTACCGCTCGGCCTGGGGGTCCTGCCGGTCCGCCGTCACATGGTGGACGGCGGGCAGCGCGGCGCGGGTGAAGAAGACCCGCGCGGACTCGGGGTCGTTGAGGTCCCGGTCCTGCTCCAGATAGGGGTTGATGGCCTCCTCGACGGCCCGCACCTCGGGCTGGCGGGAGACGTGGCGCAGCGCGGACAGCAGGTCGCCCCGCACCTCGATGGCCCGTACCACGCGGTTGCCGTGCATGAACAGCGAAGTGCGGCACAGCCGGGTGGTATCGTCGACCTGCGGCTCGGGCGAGGCGTAGTCGGCCAGGATCTTGGCGACGATGTCCTCGCTGCCCGGCTTGACGGTGAAGGTGAGCGCGTGGCGGATCACGCCGTCGCCGATCCGGGGCGAGGTCTGCAGCCGCCGGCCGTTCGCCTTCGCGTCCGCCGCGGGTCCGCCGGTCTCGCGGACCACGTGGAAGCGCAGCGACCTGGTGTCGCGGACGCAGCTGTGCAGCGGCTCCACCATCCGCACGTGTTCCTCGCTGTTCACCCAGGCGAGGAACGGCGGCGCGCTCTCCCACTCGCTGGTGATGAGCCACTGGGAGGGGTTCTCGATGGACTGGCACAGCTGGTCGCTCACGTGCCCGGGGACGGACGCGACCTGGTTGCAGAGCTGCTCGTAGGCCTCCAGGAACTGCTGCTGGGCGCCGTCGTAGACGTCGACCAGCAGGACGACCCGGAGCCGGGAGCCGTCGAACACGGACTGGGAGACACGTTGCGACGCCTGTCGCGCCCGCGAGCCTGCAACACGTTCGGACGTGGTGGTCATCCTGCGCACATCTCCTTCACGGAGGGGGAAGGGAACGTCGGCCGCGTGATGCGACGTCAGCGTTCCTCGATCGTGTGCCCGTCCCCGTGAGCGCGCGACCGGGGATGAACTACGTGGGTGACTGGGCGGGCCGACGTCACAGGAGATGCGCGAAGACCACCAGGTTGTCCGTGTAGTCCTTGGCCCGGCGGTCGTACTCCCCCGCGCAGGTGATGAGCCGCACCTCGGCGTCGGGTGTGTCGCCGTACACGCGTTCGTCGGGGAAGTCGTCCTTTTCGAACGTCTCCACGCTGTCCACCCGGAAGGACGGCTTGCTGCCGTCGGCCCGCCGGACCTGGAAGACGTCGCCCTCGGTGAGCGAGCTGAGCCCGGCGAAGACGGCGGGGGACGTCTTGGTGTCGACGTGCCCGGCGATGATCGCGGTGCCCGCCTCGCCGGGAGAGGCGCCCTTGGCGTGCCAGCCGACCAGGTTGACGTCGTCCGCGGGGGGCGGGTCCAGCCGGCCGCTGCGGCCGATGGCGAGGTCGGTGAAGGGCGCGTCGACCGAGATCTTCGGGATGAGCAGGCGTACCGGTCGCGATCGGCGCAGGTGCCTGCCCGACGGCTCCTCGTCACGGGCGCGCGACGAGGACGGGGCCGGTGGCGCGTCGGCACGGGTGGCCGGACCGGAGGCGGCGGGCGGGGCGTGCGGGGGGCGTCCGGCGCCGGACGACGGCTCGTTGCCGCCGCACAGACTGATCGCGAGGAAGACGGCGACGGTGGCGCAGAGCATCATCACGCCGGTGCGGGAGCCTCCCTCCGCCGACTGCGCGGAAGGCGCGGAGGCGTCGGGCGCGTCGGAGGACGAAGGGGAGGAAGAGGGAGGAGGGGAGGACGGTGACGGGGGGACTGCCATAGGTGGAACACCTCATTCGGGCGCGGCAGCGGGGCGGGCGGGTGCGGGGAGCGGGCCGGGCCGCCGCACGGCTACGCGGGCGGCGGCCGCGGTTTCGCTATCGCGTCCGGCATGGTCAGGCCGCGTCGGCGGCGGTCCGGCGGCGCAGGGCGCACAGGCCCGCGCCGGCGACGGCGAGGACGGCGAGTCCGGCCGCGGTCACCGAGGGGCCGGCGAGGGCGCCGCCGCCGGTGTGCATGCCGCCGTGCGGTCCTTGGTGCTCCCCCCCTGCCGTGCTCGTCCTTACCGTGCTCTGCCTTGCCGTGGTCCTCCTTGCCGGACCAGGAACCCTCCTCCTCGCTGACGGAGGAGCCGTGGTCCGGGTCCACGCCGGCCGCGTGGGCGCCCGGGGCGCCGAGGGCGAGGGCGGCCGAGACCGCCGCGGTGGCCAGGATCATCCGGGCAGTGCGCATCTGATGGCCTTTCCGTCACGGCCGGGCAACCGACACCTCGTCAGCTCGTCCGACCCGACCGGGACGTGATCAACCGTCAGCCGACGGTCGCCGCGGCACCACTCGGGACGTTCACACGGGTGAAGGACGCCGGGTCAGCCCAGCCCCAGACCGGTCTGCAGGACGCGGCGCAGCGTGGACTCGGCGTCCGGGTCCGGCCCCGGCGACCGCCAGGCGACGAACCCGTCGGGCCGTACCAGCACGGCGCCGCCGCGGGGCGTGCCGTGGCGCTCCGCCCAGTCGGCGTCGCCCTCGGGCGTGAGGTCGGCGTCGGGGCCGTCGCCCATCCGGTACGACTTGAGCGGCAGCGACAGCTCCCGGGCGAGGCGGCCGGCGGCCTCGTGCCAGCCGCTCGGCCGGGCGGCGTCGCTGAGCAGGACCAGGGACCGCTCGTAGAGGTCCAGGGTGGAGATCCGTTCGTCCCCGCGCCGCACCCACAGGTGGGGTGCCCGGCTGCCGGGTGCGCCGCTCAGGTCGAGGCTCTCCGGGACGACCGGGACCGTGTCGTCGGCGCCGACGACGGCGCCCTGCGGGTAGCGGTAGCCGAGGGCCACGTTCAGGATGCCGCGCTGCGGGCCGCCCCCGGAGCCGGGCGGCGGGGCGAAGCCGGGGTGGCTGTGCTCGGCCGACCGGGCGGCGGCGCGGGCGCTGGTGGCCTCCGCGACGGGGCGGCGCTCGGCGTCGTAGGTGTCGAGCAGCTCGTCCCCCGCCCAGCCGTCGAGCACGGCGGCCAGCTTCCAGGCGAGGTTGTGCGCGTCCTGGATGCCGGTGTTGGAGCCGAACGCCCCGGTCGGCGACATCTCGTGCGCCGAGTCGCCGGCCAGGAACACCCGGCCGGACCGGTAGCTGCGGGCGACGCGCTGGGCGGCGTGCCAGGGCGCCTTGCCGGTGATCTCCACGTCGAGGTCGGCGACCCCGACCGCGCGGCGGATGTGCTCGACGCACCGCTCGTCGGTGAACTCCTCGAGCGTCTCACCGTCTTCGGGGTGCCAGGGAGCGTGGAAGACCCAGTTCTCGCGGTTGTCCACCGGCAGCAGGGCGCCGTCGGCGTCCGGACTGGTCAGGTAGCAGACGATGAACCGGCGCTCTCCCACGACGTCGGCGAGGCCCCGGGAGCGGAAGGTGAGGCTGACGTTGTGGAACAGGTCGCCGGGGCCGCTCTGCCCGATGCCGAGCTGCTCCCGGACGGGGCTGCGAGGGCCGTCGGCGGCGACGAGGTAGTCCGCGCGGACGGCGAGGTGCTCGCCGGTCTCCCGGCTCTTGGCCACCGCGCTGACGCCGTGGGCGTCGGCCTCGAACGACATGAGTTCGGTGGAGAAGCGCACGTCGCCGCCGAGCCGTCGGGCGTGCTCGAGCAGCACCGGCTCCAGGTCGTTCTGGCTGCACAGGCACCAGGAGCTGGGGCTGAAGCGGGCCAGGCCGCCACCCGGGTCGATGTCCCGGAACAGCCATTCGCCGGCGTCGCCGACGAGGGTCGGCGCCTGCAGGATGCCGTGGTTGTCGGCCAGCGTGGCCGCCGCGTCCTGGATCCCCCGCTCCACGCCCGCCACCCGGAACAGCTCCATCGTGCGGACGTTGTTGCCGCGGCCGCGCGGATGGATGGAGGTGCCGGCGTGGCGCTCCACCAGCAGGTGCGGCACTCCCAGCCGTCCGAGGAACAGCGAGGTCGCCAGACCCACCAGGGAGCCGCCGACGATGAGGACCGGGACCCTGAGGGTGGGGGGACCGGCCTGTCCGGCTCGTTCGTTCATCACTCTCGCCTCCAGCGCGTCGTGTCCGCCGACCCGGCCGGATACGGCGGAGACCACATGCATGCCCCGTGGAGCTGACGGCGCTTCAGGCTTCACCCGGCTGCGTCGCGGCGCGGAAGGGCCGCCGCGGTCGCGCGGCCGGCCCGGAGGAGGCGGAGCGTTCGCGCCCTCAGCGACCGACGCGGCCGACGCGGCCGACGCGGCCGAGGGGGTCGGCATCGCCGAGGCGGTCCACCCGGTCGAGGTAGAAGCGAACGGTCGTCCCGTCGTCGGCGGTGTGCGTCCGCACCAGGTCGGCCACGTAGTGCACCAGCATCAGGCCCCGGCCGCCGATCTGACCGTGCTCGGGCGGCCTGCGGCCGGCCAGCGGGTCGATCATCCGGCCCGCGTCCCGGACCTCGCACACGACCTGTCCCCCGTCCGCCCAGACGGCGAGCGTTCCGCGTCCTCCGCCGTGCACCACGCTGTTGGTCGTCAGCTCCGCCACCGCCAGCTCGGCGTCGGTCAGCCGCTGCCCCGCCAGGCCCAGCCGTCCGGCCGCGTCGGCCGCGAAGGCGCGGGCCGCGGCCAGCTCCTGCGCGCCGAAGGAGAACGTCGCGGCGTCCGGCACGGGCGGCAGCGGCCGGTTGTAGCGGGCGACGACGGAACGCCAGTCGTAGACGTCGCTCGCCGACTCCGTGTCGCCGGTCAGTACGGTCGGGTGGGTGATGCGCGCGTCGGCCAGCACCTCTTCGTCCAGGCGGGTCTCGTCGTAAGGGCACAGGACGGTCACCGCCCGGCCCTCGAAGGCCGCGTTGATCAGGGCCTCGTGCTGTGCGCACGCGGGGTACTCCAGGGCGCTGCGGCCCGGCCAGACCGGCTCGCCGATGATCCGCACCCGGCCGTGCCGGTGGCCGTCGGCGAATCCGCGGAGCACCTTGGGAATGATCCGGCCCGGGTTGCGGCCCGCCTCGGCCATGTCCAGCAGGAGGACGGCCCGCGCGTCCGCGCCGAGGGCCTCCCTGATCAGCTCGAGGTTGGGGCCGGGCACGGCCACCGCGACCGGCTCGCCGACGTCCAGGCCCTCCTGGACGAACGACACCGTCCGGTCCACGTACTCCCGCGCGGAGCGGTAGAACAGCGCGGGGTGCTCGAACTTCTCGTGGATCGCGACCGTGCTCATCGCGGCGACACCTCGATCCGGTGCAGGCCCGGCCAGAACAGGCTCAGCACCCTCGAAACCTGCGGCGGCGGATGCTCGACGACCACCCGGCCTCCGGGCAGGCCCAGGGCCGTGACGGCGAGCGCCGCGACTCCGGCCACGTCCACGAACCCGACCTCCGACAGCTCCACGTAGGACACGTCGGCGTGTCGCCGGGCCAGGCCCGCCAGGGCCTCTTCCCACGGTGAGCGGGTGACCGAGCTGATCTCGCCCCGGGCCCGGATGCCGGGCCGGCCGGGCAGCGGAATCACCTCCAGTACGGCGGTCCCGCCGTGCGGCAGCCCGAATCCGCCCGCTCTCTGCGGGGCGTTCACCACCCGCGGCCTCCTTCGCTGTGCGCCGGCGTGTCCCGGCGACCGTGCGGCCGTCGGCCGCCGCCTTCTCTCGGACCGCCCTTGGGCGGCCCCTACCCGTCCACGGCAGCCTAACGCCGCTCCTGCGGGTGCGTTGCGGCAACCGGACGTAGCGTGGCATGCACGGGGCAACGCAGGCGGAGGACGGTCGAACCCTGGGGACGCGATGTGCTGGAGCGCGACGGCCGATGTGGTGGCGGGTGCCGGGCTGCTCGCCCTCGGCGGGGTCGGCGTGGCGCGGGTCCGCGGCCGCCGGGACCTTCCGCTGGCCGCGCTGCCGCTGCTCCTCGGGGCGCACCAGATCGTGGAGGCCCTCGTCTGGGACGCGGGCGGGGGCGGCGGAGCCGCCACCGTCGTCTGGACCGTGATCGCGCTGCCGCTGCTGGCGGTGTGGGTGCCCGCGGGGGTGTGGTGCGCGGCCCCGCCGTCCGCCCGGCGCGGCGCCTCGTTCGCGCTGGCCGTCGGCCTCGCGACCGCCGTGCCGCTCGCGTACGGCATCGCCGCCGGTTCGGTGACCGCCGAGATCCGCGGGCACCGGGTCGGCTACCTCGTCGATCTGCCGTACCCGCCGGTCCTGGTCGCGGGCTATCTGGTGGCGACGGTCGGTGCGCTGCTCCTGTCGGGCGACCGCCGGCTGCGGGCCCTGGGCGCGGTGGTCGCCGTGGGGGCGGCGGGGTGCTTCGCGCTGTGGCGGCTGGAGTTCGTGTCCACCTGGTGCGCCTTCGCCGCGGTGTGCTCGGTGCTGCTGCTCGGCTGGACCCGCGCGCCCCGCCCCGCCCGGTCGCGTCGCGGTGAGGTGAGGTGAGGTGAGGTGAGTCACATCTCTGGCCGATCGCAACTTTAGTTGAAAGTTCTGGCATCTAGGCTCACACAGCCTTCCGCGGAGCCTTCCGCCCCTCGCCCGGCGACTGGAGCCTTCCTCCATGACCGACAGGTCTTCCACGGTGCCCGCCCCGCCCTCCAAGGCCACCGGCGCCACTACTGACGCTGCCGCTGCCGCCACCGCCGAGTACTCCCGGATCTACGCGGAGCAGCAGCCCCGGCTCGTCGCGTACGCCCGCTCGCTCACCAGGAACGCCTGGACCGCCGAGGACCTCGTCGCCGAGGCCCACTTCCGTGTGTGGCGCCGGCTGGCCGCGGGGCACGAGATCGACAACGTGCCGGCCTACCTGCGGACGACGGTGCGGCATCTCGCGATCGCGTCCGGGACCACGACGCGCGAGGCCCCGAGCGACCCGCAGGCACAGGACCGGGCAGAGACGGGCACGCACGGGGAGGATCCGGCCGAGCGGGTGGCCGGCATCGATCTGGTGGTCCGGGTGCTGGGCCAGTTGCCGGAGCGCTGGGCGAAGGCGCTGTGGCTGGCGGAGGCGGAGGGGCAGCCGCTGGCGGCGATCGGGCCGCAGCTCGGCACCAAGGACGGTGCGACGGCCGTCCTCCTGCACCGGGCGCGCGAAGGCATGCGCCAGGCCTTCCTCCGGGCGCAGACCGGCGCTCCGGACGACCCCGCGTGCCAGGTCCACTGGGCCCGGATGCCGGCGTACGTCCGTGGCGCCGCGACCGCGCGCCAGAGCGAACGGCTGCTCGGGCACGTGGACTCGTGCGACGCGTGCCGGACGGCGCTCGCCGCGCTGATGAGCGCCAACGACCGGTTGCCCGCGTTCGTCGGCCCGGCCCTGCTCGTCCTCGCCCTGGGCGGTGGCGCCAAGTTCCTGCCGGTCTTCACCGCGGCGCCGGCCGGCGCGACCGGCCTGGTCGGCGGCCACGGTGCGGGCGTGCTGCACGGGATGCGTCATGCCGTGTCGGCCGGTGCCAGGACACCCGCGGCGACGGCGGGCGCGCTCGTGGTGGGCGCCGCCGTGGCGTGTCTCGTCCTCGGCTGGCCGGACTCCGCGCCGGCGCCGCACCCGCCGGCGGCCGGGGCGCCGGCGGCCGAAGCCCCGCTCGACCGGGGTCCGGTGGCCGGGACAGCGGTGTCACCGCCGCCGTCACCGACCGCGGCGCGGGCCGAGGACGCCGGCCCTTCGGCGCAGGAGACCGACGTCGAGGGAGCGGCCCCGCGCGCACCGGAGAGGGTCGGCGCGCCGCGGGGCGGCACCGGCGCGGCCGACCAGGCGGCGCGACAGCCCGCGCCCGCCGCGGAACCCGCGGCGCGACCCACACCCGCTCCGGCGGACGAGACTCCTGCGGAGCCCCCGCAGAAGACGCCGCGCGACGACGTCCCCGGTGGCACGCCCGGCACGCCGGAACCCACCCCGCCCGCCGACCGTCCCGATCCCGAGCTCCCGCAGACGACGGACCCCGAACCCGACGATCCGCACCCCGCCGGTGAGGTCGGGCACAACGGTGACGACGGGCACGACGGGCCGGGAAAAGGCGGGCACGACGGTGCCGGAGGCGGGCACGGGAAAGGCGGGCACGGGAAAGGCCCGAAGGGCCGCGACCAGGGCTCCGAGGCCGGCCGACCCGGCTGCCCGGCCGGCCCCTCGCCCACCGGACGCGGAAACTCGCCGGACCCGCGTCCGCAGCCGCACCCACGTCCACAGGCCGGGGCGGCCCCGGATCGCGAAGCCGGCCACCACGACGCCCCACGCGCAGCGCGCCCGCGCTGAACGGTGTCCCGAGACCCGAGACCCGGGACCCGGGACGCCGGCCGGCGGACCGGATTCAGACGAGGGCCGCCGCCGTCAGCGCGGCGGCCTCGCCACCAGGGGGTTGTCCGTGGGCCCCGCCGGCTCGCGCTTGGTCGACCGCGCTCCTTCCACCTGACGCGTGCATCTGCTTCTCCGCGTACAACCGCTTCACCCCGTGCATTCCGTACGTTCCCCGGGTCGTGATCTCTGTTACGCCACCCCGTACGGGGCGGCGACAGGCCGGGTTCGGGCCGCTCAGCGCCACCCGACCGCCGTGCCCGCGGCTCGACTTGACGTTCACGAGCGGTGAGCGCGGAAACCTGCCGTTCACCGCCTGATGGACCGGGGGAAACACGCGGTTCCTAGCATCCGGTCGAGCACGCCGGGACACCGTCCCGCTCCTCCACCGCCTCCGCAGTCCGGGGATCCCCGCCCCGGCTCTCGAAGGGCTGATCATGACGACCACCGAGTCATCCCCCACCGCCCTGCCGACGTCCCCCACCAGTCAGGCGACGAAGGAGACCCTGGAGGACTACACCCTCCGCTTCGCGCCCCGCAGTTACCGCCGCTGGACTCCCATGGTCGTCGCGACGACCGCCCTCGGCGGGATCGCCTACATGGCCGACTTCTCCATCGGCGCCGGCATCGGACTCGCCCACGGCACCGGCAACGCGCTCGTGGCGATCGCCGTCGCCGCGGTCGTCATCTTCGTCACCGGCTTCCCGCTCGCCTACTACGGCGCCCGCTACAACATCGACCTGGACCTGATCACCCGCGGCTCCGGCTTCGGCTACTACGGCTCGGTGCTGACCAGCGTCATCTTCGCGAGCTTCACCTTCATCTTCTTCGCCCTCGAGGGCTCGATCATGGCGCAGGGCCTGAAACTGGGGCTCGGACTCCCCCTGTGGCTGGGCTACCTGGTCTCCACGCTGATGGTGATACCGCTGGTGATCTACGGCATGAAGGCGCTCAGCAAGCTCCAGGTGTGGACGACACCGGTCTGGCTGCTGCTGATGGTCGGCCCGCTGGTCTACCTGGTCGCCACCGACCCGGGCACGGTCGACCGCTTCCTCGCCTACGCCGGCACCGACGGCGAGGGCGGGGTCGACACCGCGTCCGTGCTGCTGGGCGCGGGCGTGTGCCTGTCGCTCATCGCGCAGATCGGCGAGCAGATCGACTACCTGCGTTTCATGCCGCCCAAGACCGAGGCGAACAAGCGCAGTTGGTGGACCGCCGTCATCATGGCCGGACCCGGCTGGGTGATCCTCGGCGCGCTCAAGCAGGCCATCGGCGTGTTCCTCGCCGTGTACATCATCGCCGAGGTCGGCGCGGACGCCGCGCCCGAGCCGATCCAGCAGTTCAAGGGCGCGTTCGACGCGATGATGCCGTCCTGGCTCGTGATCCCGCTGGCCGTGGCACTCGTCGTGATCAGCCAGATCAAGATCAACGTGACCAACGCGTACTCCGGCTCGCTGGCCTGGACCAACTCCTTCACCCGCGTCACCCGGCACTACCCCGGCCGCATGGTCTTCGTCCTGGTCAACCTCGGCTTCGCGCTGGCTCTGATGGAGGCCGACATGTTCAGCTTCCTCAACGACATCCTCGGCTTCTACTCGAACTGCGCCATCGCCTGGGTGGTCACCGTCGCCACCGACATCGGCGTCAACAAGTACCTGCTGAAACTGTCGCCGCTGCAGCCGGAGTTCCGCCGCGGCATGCTGCACGCCGTGAACCCGGTGGGCGTCGTCGCCTTCGTCGCCGCGTCCGGTCTCTCCATCGCGATGTACTTCCACGCCCTCGGCGACACGCTCCAGCCGTACTCGCCCGTCGCCGCGGCCGTCATCGCTTTCGTCCTCACCCCCTTCATGGCCGCCGTCACCAAGGGCCGGTACTACCTGCGCCGCGCGGAGGACGGCATCGACGAGGCCCTGCTCGACGCCGACGGCAACCCGGCGGCGACGACGTACGACTGCCATGTCTGCCACCAGCCCTACGAGCGCCCCGACGTGGCCGCCTGCCCGACCCACGACGCGGTCGTCTGCTCCCTGTGCCTGAGCACGGACAAGACGGGCGACCACGTGCTGCCCGAACAGGCTCCGGCGATCCGAGCCGTCACCCGGCAGTGACGAGGGGCCGCCCGGCTCCCCCGCGTGCCGTGCGGCCGTGCGGGAACCACGTGGTCATCGGGTCACCGTCCATTTCTGCTGGGCCGCGCCGGTGCAGGTCCAGATCCGCAGCCGGGTGCCGTTTGCGGAGCCGCCGCCCGCGGCGTCCAGGCATTTGTTCGCCTGCGGGTTGACGACGTCCCGGGCGGCGGGGAGGGCCCACTGCTGGGCCGCGGTGCCGTTGCAGTCCCAGAGCTGGACGGGGGTGCCGTCCCCCGTGCCGCCCGAGGCGACGTCGAGGCACTTGCCGAGCGCGCGGATCGTGCCGTCGGTTCCCACCGCCCACCGCTGGGCGGCGGTGCCGTTGCAGTCGTACAGCTGCACGGCCGTGCCGTTGGCGGGGCTCGCCCCTGCCACGTCCACGCACCTGCCGCCGATCCCGGTGATCGGGCCGGCACCCGGCCGGGCGGTGCCGGTGCTGACGCGGACGTGGTCGACCACGAGCTGCTGAGGGAACGCCGTGCCGCCGTCGGGGTCGCCGGGCCAGTAGCCGCCGACCGCCAGGTTGAGGATCAGGAAGAAGGGCTTGTCGAAGACCCATCGCCGTCCGCCCAGGTCGGCTGGGGTCCGCCGCTGGTAGACGGCGCCGTCGACGGACCAGGTGACCGCGTTCGGGCTCCAGTCGACGGCGAAGGTGTGGAAGGCGTCGGCGAACGCCTGTCCCCCGGGCAGGGTGTACCCGGCGCCGATGCCGCCGGAGCCCGAGTAGCCCGGTCCGTGCAGCGTCCCGTGCACCGTGGACGGCTCGAAGCCCACGTTCTCCATGACGTCGATCTCGCCCGAGTCGGGCCAGCCGACGCGGCCGATGTCGTCGCCGAGCATCCAGAACGCGGGCCACATGCCCTGGCCGCGCGGGATCTTCATGCGGGCCTCGACGTGGCCGTACGTCGTGGTGAACCGGCCGGCCGTGTTCAGCCGGGCGGAGGTGTACTCGCACCGCCCGTACCAGCAGGCGTAGTCGCCGGGGTTCTCCCGTCGCGCGGTGACCACCAGGTGTCCTTGTCCGTCGAGGGCGGCGTTGCGGTTGCCCGCGGTGTAGTACTGCCGCTCGTGGTTGTCGGCGTTGTCACCGGTCTCGGTCTGCCATTTCGTCCCGTCCACGGCCGCGCCCGCCGGCCCGTCGAACTCGTCGGCGAACGTGACGGCCGCCGCCGCCCGGGCCGCGGGAGCCCCGACGGAGCGTGCCGCGGGTTCCGCGGCGGAGGGTGACGCGCCGTGCGCCGGCAGGGCGGACAGCGAGGCGAAGGCCATGAGCGAGGCGAGGGAGACCAGCAGGCGCCGGGTCGGGCGCGGAGAGTTCATGACTCTCCCTTCAGGGCACGAAGGGCCGACTAGGCATGCCCATGACAGATCACGAAGGGCCGCGGCCGAGGAGCGGGCCGCCGAATGCCGTGCCGACCGGACGGGGGGGTGGGTGAACCGGCCGTGACCAAGGCTTAGTTCACTACCTGATTTAAGAAGTGAGCAATACAAGTGTCAAGAGTTTGGTATGGACCAGTTGCACCGGCGTCCGGGGGCCGGCGGCAGACGACGACCCCGGTGCGGCGAATGGCCGACCATGACGGCGCTGGGTGGCCGTCACCGTCGACGCCTTCCACCGCGTGTCCGTCCTCAGCGAGCGTCCGTGCGCTGAGCCGATCGGGGTCGGGAGGTTGGCCGTCGGCGCGTCCGGTAAGAATCGTGGGGTCCGCTGACCGTCGTCCGCCTCTGGAGGTCCCGTCCATGCCCCACTCCGACGCCCGCGGCGCACGGGAGTTCGTGGACCCGGAGCCGCAAGGTGCGCCGTTCGACTGGGGGTTGCCCGGCCCGGGACCCGACGAGGCGTTCCTGGGCGAGCTGACGGGGCGGCGCGTGCTGGACCTCGGCTGCGGAACGGCCCGTCGCGCCGCCCGGCTCGTGCGGGCCCACGGCGCCGTCGTCGACGCCGTCGACCCGGCGGCGGACGCGATCGGACACGCCCGTGCCGGACACGGGTCCCTGCCCGGGCTTCGGCTCTTCCATCGCGCCCTGGACGCGCATCTGCGGACCGCCGAGCCCTACGACACGATCTACTCGGCGGGCGGCGTCCCGGCCGGCGATCTGCGCCGGCTGCTGCCCTCGCTGGCCACCGCGCTCGTCCCCGGGGGGACCCTCTGCCTCTCCGTGCCTGCCGGTGACCCGACGCCGGCCCGGCCCACGGTCCCGCCGTCGGCCCACCCGAAGACGCCCGCCCCCGACGCGTGGGACACGCTGCTCGCCGAACACGGGCTGCGCGTGGAGGAGACGGTCACGGTGCGCGCGTCCGGCCCCGCGGGCCGGAACGGCTACCGCCTCGTGCGGGCCCGGCGTCCCCTGCGCGTCCGCGCCCGCCCTCGCGGCGGCCGGCCGCCCGCGGCGCACGCCGCGATCGGCGTCGGCGCCATCGTGCACGGCCCCCGCGGACTGCTCCTGGGCCGCCACCGCCGGGGCACGTGGGAACTGCCCGGCGGCACGGTGGAACCCGGCGAGTCCCTGCGGGACACGGTCGTGCGGGAGTTGCGCGAGGAGACCGGGCTGCGGGCCGCCCCGTCCGGCGTCCGACTGCTGGGCACGCTCGTCGACGAGGCCGGCGGCATCGTGCGGATGACGGTCGGCGCCGTGGTGACCCGCTGGGAGGGCGAGCCGGCCGACCAGCCGGACGAGAGCGTCGGCGACTGGCGCTGGTACTCCCTCGACCGCCTGCCGCCGTCCCTGTTCGAGTGCAGCGCCCAGTCCCTCACCGCGTGGCGGCCGGACCTGCCGATCGACCACGCCCCGGCCCACTTCACGCCCTACAGCCCCTGACGGGACGGCGGTACGCATCAGGCGCCCGCCGCCGACCCCGGGCGTCGGGCGCGGATGCGGCGGGGGCGGGCGATAGCACAAAGGCGGCCACGGCGCGGCCGAACGGCGGAGCGAGTCACCCGGAATCGTGCCTTTCCTCACCCGTTCTCGTGGACTCCCCGTCCACCTCCCGCGGGTCGTTCCCGCAGGTCGTGGGAGAGTGACGGCCGGAATCGGACAGGGGGGCCTGTGACGCTTCGACAGAAACGGTCCGGGGCAGCCGGAACGCCTCCGCGCCGGAGGTTCCCGGCGCTGTCCGCCGCCCTGGCCCTCGTGGCCGGTGCGACGCTCGCGGGAGCGGCCCCGGCCCACGCCACGACCTGGACCGGCGTGGCGCCCGGCGTGACGTACCGTCAGTACGACCTGGCCGCGGCCGCCGGGACGGCGCACGCCCACGTGCTCGGCGTCGACCTCGCCGACCCCCGTGTCCGCCTCGGCCTGTTGTACCCGGGGGTGATGACCGCCCGCTCGACCGTCTCCTCGCTGGCCGGCCGGCAGGGGGCCGTCGCCGGCGTCAACGGCGACTTCTTCGACATCACCGAGGCGCAGCACCCGGGCGTCGCGGCGACCGGGGCGAGCGTCGGTCCGGCGGTCGCCGGCGGGAGGGCGTTGAAGGGCGCGGTCCCGAACGCGCAGCGGTTCGGTCCCACGCCGCCGCCGGGAGCGGACACCAGGGCCGTGGTCGGCGTCGGCGCCGACGGCAGGGCGAGGCTGGACAGCCTGACCCTGGACGGCTCGTACACCGTCGAGGGCCGGCGCATGCCGCTGGGCGGCGTCAACCAGTACGCGCTGCCGGAGAACTCGGTCGGCGCGTACACCCCGGAGTGGGGCGACGTCTCGCGCCGGCGGGCCGTCTGCGGCTCGGACACCGCGCGGGCCGCGCCGTGCGGCAGCCGCACCTACGAGGTGACGCTGAAGAGGGGCCGGGTGGTGTCGGCCTCGGTCACGCCCGGCAGCGGCGCGATCGCCGCCGGCAGCACGGTCCTCGTCGGACGGGAGGCGGGCGCCCACCGCCTGAGGAGGCTCGTCGCGGGGCAGCGGGTGGCGGTGCGCTACGCGCTGGCGTCCGCGTCGAGGTCGGCCTACCGTTTCGCCGTCGGCGGCTTTCCGGTGCTGTCGGGCGGCCGGCCGCTCGCCGGTCTCGACGCGTCGGTCTCCGCGGTGCGCACGGCCGTCGGCATCGGCGACGGCGGACGGCGGGTGTTCCTGTTCACGCTGGACGGCGCCGCCCGGTACCGCGGGGGTCTGACGATCTCGGAGGTCGCCGCCGCCCTCAGGAGCCTCGGCGCGACGGAGGGCTTCAGCCTGGACGGCGGCGGATCCTCGACCCTGGTGGCCCGTCCGCCGGGCGCGGCCGCCGGGGTCACCGTGCGCAACCATCCGTCCGACGGGGCGGAGCGTCCCGTGGCGAACGGCGTCGGGGTCTTCGTCAGCTGACCCGGGACCACCGGACGCGCCCGGTGATCCCGGCGCCCCTGATGGTCCCGGCGCCGCGGAGCCTCACGGCCGCAGGCCGCCGACGATGTCTGCCGTCGCCGTGAGGCCGCCGGCGATGGTGGGAGCCATGCTCGTGCCGGCCAGGAGGAACCCGAGCAGCAGACAGACCAGGGCGTGCGAGACCTTCAGTCCGCCGTTGCGCATGAAGATCACCGCCAGAACCAGCAGCAACAGCACCAGGGAAATCGAAACGGCCACCGTCAACCTCCTCCACGTCCGTTTTCACAGCGTTCGGCCGCAAGTGTGGCGTAGCGGAGGTTTCGTCCGGGTGGCTGACCCGTCCGCCGAAGGAGTGGTGTCACGGAAGAGCCCGCCCCCTGGAACACCTCTGGGGGCGGGCCTCACCGGGTGACGGCCGGGGTCAGGGGGCCCGCAGGTCGACGAGTTCGGCGACGGCCGCGCGGTGGGCGCCCGCGGTGCCGTAGGCGATCGAGTCGGCCTTGGCCCGCTTGAGGCACAGGTGGACGGGGTGCTCCCAGGTCATGCCGAGGCCGGCGTGCAGTTGCAGCGCCTCCTCGGCGGCGCGCACGGCGACTCCCGCCGCGTAGGCCTGCGCGACGGCCGTCGCGAGGTCGGCGTCCTCGCCGTTCGCCAGCGCGTCGGCCGCGGCGCGGGCGGCGGCCCGGAGGTTGACGACCTCCAGCCACAGCTGCGCCAGCCGGTGCTTGAGGGCCTGGAAGCCGCCGACGGACCGGTTGAACTGCTTGCGCTCCTTCAGGTAACGCACGGTCTCGGTCAACGCCCATTCGGCCAGCCCGAGTTGCTCGGAGGCGAGCAGTCCGGCCCCGGCACGCAGGGCGCGCCGCACGGCGGGTCCGGCGTC
The DNA here is from genome assembly GCF_030816715.1 of Streptomyces achromogenes. NCBI lineage: Bacteria > Bacillati > Actinomycetota > Actinomycetes > Kitasatosporales > Streptomycetaceae > Streptomyces > Streptomyces achromogenes. Next base: position 1,456,997 of record NZ_JAUSYH010000001.1, read on the forward strand.
GCCGAGCCGCACGCCGGCCGGCGCCCCGGCGAGGGTGACGGTCGCCAGGGGCCGGGTGAGGTCGAACGACACCTGCGGGGTGACCGTCACGGCCGAGGCGTCGACCGCGTACAGGCCTCCGTCGTCCGCGGGCACCAGCAGCAGGTCGGCGGCCACGGCGTCGGCGATGCCGGTCAGCTCGCCGGACAGCAGCCCGTTCTCGAGTCGTACGGCGGGAAAGTCGGCGCCGGGCGCGGTGTGCAGCCCCACGGCGAGCGCTGCGACCGTGGTCGCCGACGCCAGTCGCGCGAGAAGGTCGTCGGCGCCGCACGCCAGCAGCGCCTCGGTGGCCACCACCGCGCTCGTCAGGTAGGGCACGGGCGCGACCGCCCGTCCCAGTTCCTCGAGGACGACGGCCGCCTCCCGGTGCGTGGCGCCCTGTCCGTCCAGTTCCTCCGGGATCAGCAGGCCGGCGAGGCCCATGTCGCCGGTGAGCGTCTTCCACAGGGCGACGTCGTGCGGGGCGTCCGACTCGGTCCGCGCGATGACGCCGGCCGGGTCGAGGCGGTCGGTCAGCAGGTCCCGGACCGCCGACCGCAGCGCCTCTTCCTCTTCGGAGTAGAGAAGATCGGTCATCGGGCGAGGTCCTTCCAGGCGACGTCCTTGTCGGTGCGCGGCTCGGACGGCAGGCCCAGGACGCGCTCGGCGACGATGTTCAGCAGGACCTCGCTGGTCCCGCCCTCGATGCTGTTGCCCTTGGAGCGCAGGTAGCGGTACCCCGCGTCGCGGCCGGTGAAGTCCACGAGCTCCGGGCGGCGCATCGTCCAGTCGTCGTACAACAGGCCTTCCTCGCCGCGCAGTTCCACCTCCAGGCCGCTGATCTCCTGGTTGAGGCGGGCGAAGGCGAGCTTCATGCCGGCGCCCTCGGGGCCGGGCTGGCCCGACGCGAGCTGCTGGCGCAGGCGTTCACCGGTGAGGCGGGCCACCTCGGCCTCCACCCACAGCTTCAGCAGCCGCTGGTGCAGGTCGTGGGTGCGCAGTTCGGGCCGTTCGCGCCATGTCCTGGCGACCGGGCCGATCATGCCGCCCTCGCGGGGCAGCCGCATCCCGCCGATGGCGACGCGTTCGTTGTTCAGCGTGGTCAGCGCGACCCGCCAGCCCGCGCCGACCTCGCCGAGGCGGCGGGTGTCGGGGATGCGCACGCCGGTGAGGAAGACCTCGTTGAACTCGGCCTCGCCGGTGATCTGGCGCAGCGGGCGCACCTCGACGCCCGGGTCGGTCATGTCGCAGAGGAAGTAGGTGATGCCCGCGTGCTTGGGCACGTCCGGGTCGGTGCGGGCGATGAGGATGGCCCAGCGGGCGACGTGGGCGCTGGAGGTCCACACCTTCTGCCCGTTGACGATCCAGTCACCGCCGTCCTCACGGACGGCACGCGTGCCGAGCGCGGCCAGGTCGGAGCCGGCGCCGGGCTCGCTGAACAGTTGGCACCAGACCTCCTCGCCCGTCCACAGCGGCCGCAGGAACCGCTGCTTCTGCTCGTCGGTTCCGTACTTGAGGATCGTCGGCGCGGCCATGCCGAGGCCGATGCCGATGCGCCGGGGGTCGTTGTCGGGGGCGCCCGCGGCCTCCAGCTCGGCGTCGACGACGGCCTGGAGGGAGCGGGGGGCGCCGAGGCCGCCGAGGCCCTCCGGGTAGTGCACCCAGGCGAGCCCCGCGTCGAAGCGGGCCTTGAGGAAGTCCAGCCGGCCGGTCGTGGCGGGCGGGTGGTCCGCCAGCAACTGCGCTGTGCGGCGCTGGAGTTCGGCTGTGTCGGTCATACGGCGGCTCCGATCTGCGGTACGACGGCGACCCGGCCGGTGGTGACGCCGTCGGCGACCCGCTGCACGGCGGCCGCGGCCCCGTCGAGCGGTGTGCGCTCGCTGATCAGCGGCTTGATGGCACCCCGGGCGGCCAGGTCGGTGAGCTGCTCGTGGCAGTGCTGGACCAGCTTGGGGTTCTTCGTGTTGTACAGGCCCCAGTGCAGGCCGAGGATCGCGTAGTTCTTCACCAGCGCGTGGTTCAGCGCGGGGCTCGGGATGGTCCCGCTCGCGAAGCCGACGACCACGATCCGGCCCTCGAAGGCGACGGTCTTGGCGGACTGCGTGTAGGCCTCGCCGCCGACGGGGTCGTAGATCACGTCGGCGCCCCGGCCGCCGGTGGCCTCCTTGACGGCGGCGACGACGTCCTCGGTGTGCCGGTCGATCACCGTGTCGCAGCCCAGTTCCCGGGCGACGGCCGCCTTCCCGGCGCCGCCCACGACGCCGATGACGGTCGCGCCCGCCGCCTTCCCGAGCTGTACGGCCGCGCTGCCGACGCCTCCGGCGGCGGCGTGGACGAGAAGTGTCTCGCCCGCCTCGAGGCGTGCCCTGCGGTGCAGACCGAACCAGCCGGTCTGGTAGCCGATGTGCAGGGCGGCGGCCTCGGCGTCGTCCAGCGACTCGGGGGCGGGCAGCAGGGCGGCGGCGTCCGCGACGGCGTACTCGGCGAAGCCGCCGTGCGGCAGGGCCGGGTTGGCGATCACACGGCGGCCGTCCTCGGTCTCGCCGCAGATCTCCACGCCCGGGGTGAACGGCAGCGGCGGCCGGACCTGGTAGTGGCCCCGGCACATCAGCACGTCCGGGAAGTTGATGTTCGCGGCGCGCACCCTGAGCAGGACCTGGCCGTCGCCGGGCGTGGGCCGCTCCACGTCCGCGAGCCGCATCACCTCGCTCGGCTCGCCGTTCTCGTGCACCTGCCATGCCTGCATGCGGAGCCTCCACGGGACTGCGTCGTCGGACCCTGGTCCCGTGCATACTAAGCGGTCGCTTGTCATTCGGGGAACCGTTGGGTGCGTCACCTCCGCGACGGCCGCGCCCGCACGTGCATCCGTTCGCCCTGCGGCCCGAAGAGGCTGAGGAACTCGGCCGGCCCTTCACCCGTGGATCCGAACCAGTGCGGCACGCGCGTGTCGAACTCCGCCGCCTCCCCCGCCGTCATCACCACGTCGTGCTCCGCGAGCACCACCCGCAGCCGTCCCGACATCACGTACAGCCACTCGTAACCCTCGTGGGTTCGCGGTTCCGGTTCCTCGTCGCGCTGGGGCACCAGCACTTTGAAGGCCTGAAGTCCGCCGGGCTGCCGGGACAGCGGCCAGAAGGTGCGCCCGTGCCGCACCAGGGGCTCGGCGCGCACCCGGGGGTCGCTGACCGGGGGCGCCCCGACCAGTTCGTCCAGCGGCACCTGGTGGGCCTGCGCGATCGGCAGCAGCAGTTCCAGGCTGGGCTTGCGCAGCCCGGACTCCAGCCGCGACAGGGTGCTGACGGAGATGCCGGTCGCGCCGGACAGCGCGGCGAGCGTCACCTCCCGCTCCTTGCGGATCCGGCGGAGCCTGGGCCCGACCTCCGCGAGAACGTCATCGGTAGTCATGTCCCCATCTTGCAGAATCGGCAACACGACCGACGGGGAGCCGCTGACGGCGGACCTCGGCTCGGCCGCCACGGCCGGCGGGACCGGCGGGACCGGCGGGACGGCCGGGGTGTAGTGACCGACTCACCGGTGCACCATGGCTGCATGCTGCTGACCCGGCTCGCCGACGTGTCCCGGGAGGTCGCCGCCGTCCCGGCGCGCTCCCGCAAGATCGCCCTGCTCGCCGAACTCTTCCGGGAGGCGGACGCGGAGGACGTCCCCATCGTCATCCCCTACCTGGCCGGACGGCTCCCCCAGGGCCGCCTGGGCGTCGGGTGGAAGGTGCTGAGCCGTCCCGTCGCCCCGGCGGGCGAGCCCACCCTCTCCGTACGGGAGGCGGACGCCCTGCTCACCGAGCTCGGCACGGTGTCGGGCCCCGGATCGCAGGCCGAACGGGCACGGCTGGTGGGCGAGTTGATGAGCGCCGCCACCGCGGACGAACAGCGGTTCCTGCTGGGCCTCATCACCGGCGAGGTCCGGCAGGGCGCACTGGACGCCGTCGCCGTGGAGGGCCTGGCGCAGGCGACCGGCGCGCCCGCGGGGGACGTGCGGCGGGCGGTGATGCTGGCGGGCTCGCTGCAGTCGGTGGCGCGGGCGCTGCTCGCGGACGGACCCGCGGCGCTTCAGTCGTTCCGGCTCACCGTGGGCCGCCCGGTGCAGCCGATGCTGGCGCACACCGCGTCCTCCGTGACCGAGGCGGTCGGCCGGCTCGGCGCGTGCGCGGTGGAGGAGAAGCTGGACGGCATCCGCGTCCAGGTGCATCGCGACGGCGACCACGTGCGCCTGTACACCCGCACCCTCGACGACATCACCGACCGGCTGCCCGAGGTGACCCGTGCGGCGAGGGAGCTGGCGGGCTCGCGTTTCATCCTGGACGGCGAGGTCCTCGCCCTCGACGAGGCCGGCCGCCCGCGTTCCTTCCAGGAGACCGCCGGCCGGGTCGGCTCCCGGGTGGACGTGGCGACGGCCGCTCAGGCGGTGCCGGTCTCCCCCGTCTTCTTCGACGTGCTGTCCGTGGACGGACGGGACCTGCTCGACCTGCCCTTCGCCGAGCGGCACGCGGAACTGGCCCGGCTGGCGCCCGAGCCGATGCGGGTGCGCCGCACCCTCGTGTCCGGCCCCGAGGAGGCCGGAGCGGCGGAGGAGTTCTCCCGGCAGACGCTGCTGCGCGGCCACGAGGGCGTCGTGGTCAAGGCGCTGGACGCGCCCTACAGCGCGGGCCGGCGGGGCGCGTCCTGGCTGAAGGTCAAGCCCGTGCACACGCTCGACCTGGTGGTCCTGGCCGCCGAATGGGGTCACGGGCGGCGCACCGGCAAGCTCTCCAACCTGCACCTCGGCGCCCGCGCGCAGGACGGCGGATTCGTGATGCTCGGCAAGACCTTCAAGGGCATGACCGACGCGATGCTGGCCTGGCAGACGGAGCGCCTGCGGGGGCTGGCCGTCGAGGAGAACGGGTACGTGGTGACCGTCCGCCCCGAACTCGTCGTCGAGGTCGCCTACGACGGACTGCAGCGCTCCTCCCGCTACCCGGCCGGCGTCACCCTGCGCTTCGCCCGCGTGCTGCGCTACCGCGAGGACAAGCGGCCCGACGAGGCGGACACGGTGGAGACCCTGCTCGCCGCCCACCCGCAGGTGCGCCCGTGACCGCGCGCAGAAGTGCCGGCCTGCTGTTGTTCCGGCACGCCGAAGGGGGCCTGGAGGTGTTGCTGGGTCATATGGGCGGCCCCTACTTCGCGAAGAAGGACGCCGGCGCGTGGACCGTCCCCAAGGGCGAGTACGCGTCCGACGAGCCCGCCTGGGAGGCGGCCCGGCGCGAGTTCCGCGAGGAGCTGGGGCTGGAGCCGCCCGACGGTGAGCCGATCGCGCTCGGCGAGGTGCGGCAGACCGGCGGCAAGACCGTCACGGTGTGGGCCGTCGAGGCGGATCTCGACCCGGCCGACGTCGAGCCGGGCACGTTCACCATGGAGTGGCCGCCCCGCTCGGGACGCACCCGGGAGTTCCCGGAACTCGACCGAGTGGCCTGGTACGGCCTGGCACGCGCGCGTGAGGTGATCGTCACGGCGCAGGCCGCGTTTCTGGACCGGCTGGCGGAGCACTCGTCACCGAGCGCCTGAGCGGACGCGTACGCGTTGCGGTGTCCGGTGCGGCGCGCGAAGGTCAAAGCACAGCCAGCTCCCCAGGAGGTCGGTCATGCCCATCGCGACGGTGAACCCGGCGAACGGCGAGACGCTCGAGACGTACGAGGCCATGGACGCGGAGGAGCTGGAACGCCGGCTCCAGCTCGCCGAGGCCACCTTCCGCACGTACCGGACGACGACGTGTCCCGAACGCGCACGGCTGCTGAACCGGGCCGCCGACCTGCTCGACGAGGACCGGCCGGAGATCGCCCGGACCATGACCGTCGAGATGGGCAAACCGGTCGCGCAGGCGCGGGCCGAGGCCGCGAAGTGCGCCCGGGCCATGCGCTGGTACGCCGAACACGCGCAGGAACTGCTCGCCGACGAGGAGCCGGCCGCCGACGACGTGAAGGACTCCGGCGGCTCGCGCGCCGTGGTCCGGTACCGGCCGCTGGGCCCGGTGCTCGCGGTGATGCCGTGGAACTTCCCGCTGTGGCAGGTCGTGCGGTTCGCCGCGCCGGCGCTGATGGCGGGCAACGTGGGCCTGCTCAAGCACGCCTCGAACGTCCCGCGGACCGCGCTGTACCTGGAGGAGCTGTTCCACCGGGCCGGCTTCCCCGAGGGCTGCTTCCAGACCCTGCTCGTCGGTTCGGGCGCGGTGGACGAGATCCTGCGCGACGAACGGGTCAAGGCGGCCACCCTGACCGGCAGCGAGCCGGCCGGACGGGCCGTCGCCGCCACCGCCGGCGAGATGATCAAGAAGACGGTGCTGGAGCTGGGCGGCAGCGACCCGTACGTGGTGATGCCGTCCGCGGACGTCGACCGGGCGGCCGAGGTCGCGGTGACCGCGCGGGTGCAGAACAACGGGCAGTCGTGCATCGCCGCCAAGCGGTTCATCGTTCACACGGACGTGTACGACGCCTTCACCGAGCGGTTCGTCGCGGGGATGGCGGCGCTGAAGGTCGGGGATCCGCTGGAGGAGGAGACGGAGGTCGGCCCGCTGGCGAGCGAACAGGGGCGGGCGGACCTGGAGGAACTGGTGGACGACGCGCGGCGCTCGGGGGCCGAGGTGCTGTGCGGGGGCGAACGGCCCGAGGGGCCCGGCTGGTACTACCCGCCGACCGTCCTGGCCGGTGTCACGCGGGAGATGCGCATCCACCGCGAGGAGGCGTTCGGGCCGGTGGCGACCGTGTACCGGGCGGCCGATCTGGACGCGGCGGTCCTCATCGCCAACGACTCTCCGTTCGGCCTGAGTTCCAACGTCTGGACCCGCGACGAGGCCGAGGTCGACCGGTTCGTCCGGGATCTGGAGGCCGGCGGGGTGTTCGTCAACGGGATGACCGCGTCCCATCCGGGGTTCCCGTTCGGCGGGGTGAAGCGGTCCGGATACGGCCGTGAGCTGTCCGGGCACGGAATCCGGGAGTTCTGCAACATCACCACGGTTTGGCACGGTGCGTGACCGCCGCGCGGCTACGATCCCGGATGTGAACCGCGAAGTGACCCTGCCCCTGATCGTCGACGACCGCGGGACCCTGCAGGTGACCGCGGCGGACGTGAGCAAGCTGCTCCGCACGCTGGGGGGCCGGTGGCTGCATCTCGTCGAGGCCGGGGCGGACGGGCTCGACGAGGACACCGTCGCCGCGTTGACGATCGAGCTCGCCAAGCTCGCCGACCGGATCGACGTGGCCTGTATCGCGCACAGCAGCGGAGGCGCGCCGTAGCCGCGCCCGGCGCACGGTCGCGCCCGCGGCGTCGAAGACACTGACAGGCAGCCGGACCGGCGGCCAGCAGGACCGACGGCACGCCGGACCGGCGGGAAGCCGGACCGGCGGGCGGTCCGGAACGCGAGCGGCCCCCGGGGGATTCCTCCCCGGAGGCCGGATCGCGTCGCCGTCCCGCGCGTCAGCGGATCGGCATTCCCGACAGCGTGCGGGCGATCACCAGCCGCTGGATCTCGCTCGTGCCCTCGAAGATGGTGTAGATGGCCGCGTCGCGGTGCATGCGCTCCACCGGGTACTCGCGGGTGTAGCCGTTGCCGCCGAGGATCTGGATGGCCTGCGCGGTGACCTTCTTCGCCGTCTCACTGGCGTACAGCTTCGACATCGAGCCCTCGGCGGCGGTGAACGGCTTCCCGTTGACCGCCATCCAGGAGGCACGCCAGACGAGCAGCCGCGCGGCGTCGATCTGGGTGCGCATGTCCGCCAGCTGGAAGGCGACGCCCTGGTTGTCGATGATCGGGCGGCCGAACTGCTCACGCGTCTTGGCGTAGTCGAGGGCGACCTCGTAGGCGGCGCGGGCCGTGCCGACGGCCATCGCGCCGACGGCGGGGCGCGAGGCCTCGAACGTGGCCATCGCCGCGTTCTTCACCCGCTCGCCGCCCGTCTTCGCCCGCTCGCGGGCCCGCGCCAGCCGCTCGTCCAGCTTCTCCTTGCCGCCGAGCAGGCAGGCGCCGGGGACCCGCACGTTGTCGAGGACGACCTCGGCGGTGTGCGAGGCGCGGATGCCGTGCTTCTTGAACTTCTGGCCCTGGGCCAGCCCCGGGGTGCCCGGCGGGACGATGAAGGAGGCATGCCCCTTGGAGCCGAGCTCGGGGTCCACGGCCGCGACGACCACGTGGACGTTGGCGATGCCGCCGTTGGTCGCCCAGGTCTTGGTCCCGTTGAGCACCCACTCGTCCTTGGCCTCGTCGTACACGGCCCGCGTGCGCAGGGAGGCCACGTCGGAGCCGGCGTCGGGCTCGGAGGAGCAGAAGGCGGCCACCTTGACGTCGTTCGCGTCGCCGTACATCTGCGGGATCCAGGTGCCGATCTGCTCCTCGGTCCCGTTGGCGAGGACGCCCACGGCGGCCAGCCCGGTGCCCACGATGGACAGGGCGATGCCCGCGTCGCCCCAGAACAGCTCCTCCATGGCCATCGGGATGCCGAGGCCGGTGGGGGTCGAAGTACTGCTGCGCGTAGAAGTCGAGGGAGTAGATGCCGACCTTCGCGGCCTCCTGGATGACCGGCCAGGGAGTCTCCTCACGCTCGTCCCATTCGGCTGCCGCGGGGCGGATGACGTCGGCGGCGAAGCCGTGCAGCCAGTCCCGGACCTCCTTCTGTTCGTCGTTGAGCTCCATGGTGAACTCGGCCATGTCCCCTCCAGCGGCGGTGCGTGTTACTAGCGGTAACGCGAGTCTGTTACCGGTCGGTAGGAAAAGTCAACTCCTCACGACGGCACAGGAGCCCTTCCACCCGTTCGATGTCAGGCTGCTGTCAGGTGTTAGTTTGCGCAGGCGTCAGCGAAACAGCACGGGTGGGGAGAGCACATGGACACCACGCAGCGGACCGAGCAGCAACGGTCCGCCGACCGCCGACGGCGCGAGTTGCTGGAGGCCGCCGACCGGGTGGTGCTGCGCGACGGCCCACAGGCGTCCATGAACGCCATCGCGGCGGAGGCCGGCATCACCAAGCCGATCCTCTACCGCCACTTCGGCGACAAGGGCGGACTCTACGCCGCTCTCGCCACCCGGCACACGGACGCCCTGCTGGACTCGCTGCGCGCCGCGCTCGACGCCCCCGCCGAACGGCGTGAACGGGTCGAGGCGACCCTGGACACCTACCTCGCCGCGATCGAGGCCCGGCCGCAGGTGTACCGGTTCCTGATGCACCCCTCTGACACCGGCACGGGCCCGGACCAGGGCTTCGACGTCGGCAAGCACAGCGCGCCCCTGCTGCGCCGGATGGGCGAGGAGCTGGCCCAGGTGATCGAGGAGCGGCTGGATCTCGGTCCCGGCAGCCAGCAGCTCGCCCGGGTGTGGGGACACGGGATCGTCGGGATGATGCACGCGGCGGGCGACTGGTGGCTGGGCGAGCGGCCGTGCTCGCGCGCCGAACTGGTCCGGAGTCTGGCCGACCTGCTGTGGGGCCGCCTCGCGGCGGCCGGCGACAAGGTCGGCGGCCCCGGCTTCTGACGCCGGGCCCGCCGGGCCCTCGGGTGGGCGCGGGCCCGTGCGGCCCGTCACCCCCCGCACGGCACGGCGACCGCGGCCCGGTACCGCCCGGCCCGCTCCCCTAGGGCGTGCTGCGCCAGGCGGCCTTGCGCACCTGGCGGGACAGCCGTCTGCCGCGCCAGCCCGAGACCCGGTCCGCGTACACCATGCCCTCCAGGTGGTCGCACTCGTGCTGCAGGCACCTGGCGAAGAATCCCGTGCCGTGGACCCGCACCCGCTCCCCCGTCATCGTGCGGCCCTCGACCACCGCGTGGTCGTGGCGCTCCGTCCCCGCCTCCAGGCCCGGAAGGGAAAGGCACCCCTCGGGGCCGCGCAGGACCAGGCCGTCGGCCTCGACCAGGCGCGGGTTCACCACATGGCCCACATGACGGACGTCCTCGTCGTCGGGGCAGTCGTAGACGAACACCCGCAGCGCCTCGCCGACCTGGTTGGCCGCCAGGCCGACGCCCTGGGCCGCGTACATCGTCGCGAACATGTCCTCGACGAGACGGGCGAGTTGAGGGCCGAAGTCGGTGACGTCCTCGCAACGGGTGTGCAGGGCGGGATCGCCGAGCAGGGTGAGGGGCCGGACGCGCCCGCGGGCGCCCGGGATGGAGCCGTGTCGCATGGCGGCAAGGGTACGGTCCTTTCTGACACGCGCATGCCGCGCGCGACGTGAAGCGGTGCCGGGATTCGGGAGTGCGAATGGATCTCGATAGGCTGACCGCCTACCACGTTGCCGTACGGCAGAGGCGCGGCGCGTACGCAAGGAGGATCGAGAACTGATGGCAGGCAACTCGGACCCGCTCACGCCGCGGGCCAAGATCGCCGTGACCGCGGGCAAGGCGGTCGCGGCGGCGTCGCGCGCCGCGGGGCGCGGCAGCGGTTCGGTGATCGGCGGCCGGGTGGCGCTCAAACTCGACCCCGACCTCCTCGCCCGGCTCGCCCAGAACCTGGACGTGGTCCTCGTCTCGGCGACCAACGGCAAGACCACCACCACCCGGCTGATCGCCGAGGCGCTGCGCGCCGCCGGCCCGGTCGTGTCCAACGCGCTCGGCGCCAACATGCCGGCCGGCATCACCTCGGCCCTCGCGGGCGGCTCCGATGCCCGCTACGGCGTCATCGAGGTCGACGAGAAGTACCTCGCGGGCGTCGCCCGGGACACCGCGCCCAAGTGCATCGCACTGCTCAACCTCTCCCGCGACCAGCTCGACCGCGCCGCCGAGACCCGGATGCTCGCGGAGAACTGGCGCGAGGGGCTCGCCGGTTCCAAGGCCGTCGTCGTCGCCAACGCCGACGACCCGCTGGTGGTGTGGGCGGCCTCCTCCTCCCCCAACGTCGTCTGGGTCGCCGCCGGCCAGATGTGGAAGGACGACGCCTGGTCGTGCCCGTCCTGCGGCGGCGTCATGCAGCGGCCCGGTGACGACTGGTTCTGCGGCGAGTGCGGCTTCCGCCGTCCGACGCCGAGCTGGGCGCTCTCCGGCGACCACGTCATCGACCCGCACGGGTCGGCCTGGCCGATCCACCTCCAGCTGCCGGGCCGCGCCAACAAGGCCAACGCCGCCTCCTCGGCCGCCGTGGCCGCCGTCTTCGGCGTGCCGCCGCAGGTGGCGCTGGAGCGGATGTACGCGGTGCAGGCCGTCGCCGGGCGCTACGACGTCGTCCAGTTCCAGGGCCGCGACCTCCGGCTGCTGCTGGCGAAGAACCCGGCGGGCTGGCTCGAGACGTTCAGCCTGATCGACCCGCCGCCGACGCCGGTCATCCTCTCGGTGAACGCGCGCGGCGCCGACGGCACCGACACCTCCTGGCTGTGGGACGTCGACTACACGCGGCTGACCGGCCACCCGATCTTCGTCGTCGGCGACCGGAAGCTGGACCTCGCGGTGCGTCTCGAGGTCGCGAACCAGCACTTCCAGGTCTGCGAGAACCTCGACCAGGCCGTGCAGCAGGCGCCGCCCGGCCGGATCGAGGTCATCGCGAACTACACCGCGTTCCAGGACCTGCGCCGCCGCGTCGGCAACTGACTTCGAAGGACGTTTCCATGAGCGACAACCAACTGCGGCTGGTGTGGATCTACCCGGACCTGCTGAGCACCTACGGGGACCAGGGCAACGCCCTCGTCGTCGAGCGCCGCGCGCGCCAGCGCGGTCTCGACGTGGCCCGGCTCGACGTGCGCAGCGACCAGCCGATCCCGACCTCCGGCGACATCTACCTCATCGGCGGCGGCGAGGACCGGCCGCAGCGGCTCGCGGCGGAGCGGCTGCGCCGGGACGCGCACCTCTACCAGGCGGTGAACAACGGCGCGATCGTGTTCGCGGTCTGCGCCGGCTACCAGATCCTCGGCCACGAGTTCGTCAACGACCTCGGCCAGCGCGAGCCGGGCCTCGGCCTGCTGGACGTGACGACCACGCGCGGCGAGGGCGAGCGGTGCGTCGGCGACGTCCTCGGCGACATCGACCCGCGGCTCGGCCTGCCGCAGCTGACCGGTTTCGAGAACCACCAGGGGGTCACCCACCTCGGCCCGACCGCCCGTCCGCTGGCCCGCGTCCAGCTCGGCAAGGGCAACGGCACCGGCGACGGCACCGAGGGCGCGTACAACGACACCGTGTTCGGCACGTACATGCACGGCCCGGTCCTCGCGCGCAACCCGCTGATCGCGGACCTGCTGCTGAAGCTGGCGCTCGACGTGAACGCGCTGCCGCCGATCGACGACCGCTGGTACGAGGCACTGCGCAGCGAGCGCATCGCCGCCGCTCAGCAGCCCGCGTGACCTGACAGCCCACGTGACCGTTGCGTTCACCTGATCTTCAGGGCGCCGTCAGCAGCCCGTCTGACGGCGCATCCGCACAGGTGAGCAGGTGCGTCCAGCAGGCGGACGCGTCCTTCGGCCCCGCCCCCTCCTGCCGCTAGGGTGGCGGGGATTCGAGCCGGACAGTGTGGTCCGGACCAGGCCCCCGTGGAGAAGGTTGTTTCGGGCTATGCGCATTGGTGTCCTCACGTCCGGCGGCGACTGCCCCGGCCTGAACGCCGTCATCCGGTCCGTCGTGCACCGCGCCGTCGTGGACCACGGCGACGAGGTCATCGGCTTCCGGGACGGCTGGAAGGGCCTCCTGGAGCGCGACTACCTCAAGCTCGACCTCGACGCGGTGGGCGGCATCCTCGCCCGCGGCGGCACCATCCTCGGTTCCTCGCGGGTCCAGCCCTCGCATCTGCGGGACGGCGTGGAGCGGGCCAAGGGCCATGTCCAGGACCTCGGTCTGGACGCGATCATCCCGATCGGCGGTGAGGGCACCCTCAAGGCGGCCCGGCTGATGTCCGACAGCGGGCTGCCCGTCGTCGGCGTGCCGAAGACCATCGACAACGACATCGCCGTCACCGACGTCACCTTCGGCTTCGACACGGCCGTCGGCGTCGCGACCGACGCGCTGGACCGGCTGAAGACCACCGCCGAGTCGCACCAGCGGGTGCTGGTGGTCGAGGTCATGGGGCGGCACACCGGCTGGATAGCGCTGCACTCCGGCATGGCGGCCGGCGCGCACGCCATCGTCGTGCCGGAACGGCCCTTCGACATCGAGGAGCTGGCCCGCCGGGTCGGCGAGCGGTTCGAGGCGGGCAAGCGCTTCGCGATCGTGGTCGCGGCGGAGGGCGCCAAGCCGGCGCCCGGCGGCATGACCTTCGACGAGGGCGCCAAGGACGTCTACGGGCACGAGCGGTTCGCCGGCATCGCCCGGCAGCTCTCCATCGAGCTGGAGTCGCGGCTCGGCAAGGAAGCCCGGCCGGTCATCCTTGGGCATGTGCAGCGCGGCGGCACGCCGACCGCCTACGACCGGGTGCTGGCCACGCGGTTCGGCTGGCACGCCGTGGAGGCCGTGCACCGCGGCGAGTTCGGCCACATGACGGCCCTGCGCGGCACGGACATCGTGATGGTGCCGCTGGCGGAGGCCGTGGAGACGCTGAAGACGGTCCCGGAGGAGCGGTACGCCGAGGCGGAGACCGTCCTGTAGGGGGCCACGGCTCCGGCCGCCCCCGGTGACGGTGATCGCCGGGGGCGGTTCTACTCTTGGGGCGGCAGGAAACGTACAACCCCCCACGAATCAGGAGCCGGCGCAATGGACCACGGCGGGCACGGCATGACGATGGATCTGCCGCCGTTCACGCTGGGACGGGGCCTTCAGTGGTCGGCGGACCCGTTCTTCCTCGTCGCCTGTCTCCTGGGGCTCGGACTGTACGGGTGGGGGGTGCTGCGGCTGCGCCGGCGCGGGGACGCCTGGCCGGTCGGGCGCACGGTGTCGTTCACCGTCGGCGTGCTGACCGTCATGCTGGTGATGTGCACCGGACTGAACGACTACGGCATGGTCATGTTCAGCGTGCACATGGTGCAGCACATGGTGATCAGCATGCTGTCGCCGATCCTGCTGCTGCTCGGCGCTCCCATGACGCTCGCGCTGCGCGCGCTGCCGGCCGCCGGCCGAGGGCGCAAGGGGCCGCGTGAGCTGCTGCTGATGCTCCTGCACAGCCGCTACCTGCGGATCATCACCCACCCCGCGTTCACCATCCCGCTGTTCATCGCGAGCCTCTACGCCCTCTACTTCACCCCTCTGTTCGACTTCCTGATGGGTTCGAGGGCGGGGCACCTCGCGATGATGGTGCACTTCCTCGCCGTCGGCGTGGTGTTCTTCTGGCCGATCATCGGCGTGGATCCGGGTCCGAACCGGCCGGGTTATCTGATGCGGATGCTGGAGCTGTTCGCGGGCATGCCGTTCCACGCGTTCTTCGGCATCGCGCTGATGATGGCCTCGCAGCCGATGGTGGAGACGTTCGAGAACCCGCCGGCCTCCCTCGGCATCGACGCGCTCGCCGACCAGAACGCGGCCGGCGGCATCGCCTGGGCGTTCAGCGAGATCCCGTCCGTGCTGGTGCTGATCGCGCTGCTGTTCCAGTGGTACGGCTCCGAGCAGCGCCAGGCCAGGCGCAAGGACCGGGCCGCCGACCGCGACGGAGACCAGGAGCTCGAGGCCTACAACGCCTATCTTGCGTCACTCGACGCACGCGGGCGCTGATCCCGGGGCACCATGGAGGGGGACCCGCCCGGCGGAGGGCGGCCCTGAGGAGGGTGTCGCGATGGCCGGTACCACGGACGGTTCCACGAAGACCATGGGGGTGCTCACCGTCGGCGGACTCGTCGCGGTGACCGCCTACACGGTGGCGCTCGGCAGCAACGGCTGGCTGTGGTTCGGCTGGGTGGTGCTCGGGCTGATCACCCTCACCCTGGTCGTGATGCGGACCACCTGATCATCCGGGCCCGAGCCGGGCCGCCGAGTGCACGCCCGGCTGGTACTTCGGCAGCCGGGCGGTGATCTTCATGCCCGCCCCGACGGCCGTCTCGATGACCAGACCGTGCTCGTCTCCGTAGACCTGGCGCAGCCGGTCGTCCACGTTGGACAGGCCGATGCCGCCGGAGGGGCCGACCTCGCCGGCCAGGATGCGGCGCAGCGCCACCGGGTCCATGCCGGCGCCGTCGTCCTCGATCACGACGAGGGCCTCGGCGCCGGCGTCCTGCGCGGTGATCTGGATGTGACAGGTGCCGGCCTTGCCCTCCAGGCCGTGCTTGACGGCGTTCTCCACCAGCGGCTGGAGGCAGAGGAAGGGCAGCGCCACCGGGAGCACCTCGGGGGCGATCTGCAGGGTGACGGCGAGGCGGTCGCCGAAGCGGGCCCGCACCAGCGCCAGGTAGTGGTCGATGGCGTGCAGCTCGTCGGCGAGGGTGGTGAAGTCGCCGTGCCTGCGGAACGAGTAGCGGGTGAAGTCGGCGAACTCCAGCAGCAGTTCGCGGGCGCGCTCGGGGTCGGTGCGGACGAACGAGGCGATCACGGCGAGGGAGTTGAAGATGAAGTGCGGGGAGATCTGGGCGCGCAGGGCCTTGATCTCCGCCTCGATCAGCCGGGTGCGCGACTGGTCGAGGTCGGCCAGCTCCAGCTGGACGCTCACCCAGCGGGCCACCTCGCCGGCCGCCCGGACCAGCACGGCGGACTCGCGGGGCGCGCAGGCGACGAGCGCGCCGTGCACCCGGTCGTCGACGGTGAGCGGGGCGACCACGGCCCAGCGGACGGGGCAGTCGGCGTGCTCGCAGGCCAGCCCGAAGGCCTCGCCGCGGCCGCTCTCCAGCGGACCGGCCAGCCGTTCCATGATCTCGGCGCGGTGATGGGAGCCCACCCCGTCCCAGACCAGCACCTGCTCCTCGTCGGTCAGGCACAGTGCGTCCGTGCCGAGCAGGGTGCGCAGCCTGCGGGCCGACCTGCGGGCGGTCTCCTCGGTGAGTCCGGCCCGCAGCGGCGGCGCGGCGAGGGAGGCGGTGTGCAGGGTCTGGAAGGTGGCGTGCTCGACGGGGGTGCCGAGGCCGCCGAGGCGTTCCGGGCGCCCGGTCCGCCGCCCGAGCCAGAAGCCGGCGGCGAGGAACGGCAGGATCGCGATGCAGACGCCCGCGAGGAAGCCGCTCACGGCTTCGCCTCCGCCGCCTGCGCGGTGCCGAGTTCCTCCGGCAGGTGGAAGCGGGCCAGGATCGCGGAGGTACCGGACGGGATGCGGTTCGGGGTGGCCAGGGACACCAGGATCATGGTGAGGAAGCCGAGCGGCACGGACCACAGGGCGGGCCAGGCGAGCAGGGCGTGCGCCGGGCCCGCGCCGGGCAGGCCGGCCATGGTCGCGGCGACGGCGACGAACGCCGACCCGCCGCCGACCAGCATCCCGGCGGCCGCGCCGGGCGGCGTCAGCCTGCGCCACCAGATGCCGAGCACCAGCAGCGGGCAGAACGAGGACGCCGACACCGCGAAGGCCAGCCCCACGGCGTCGGCCACCGGCAGTCCGCCCACCAGCAGGCTGGCGGCCAGCGGGACGGCCATGGCGAGTCCGGTGCCGAGCCGGAAGTGCCGGACGCCGCGGGTCGGCAGGACGTCCTGGGCGAGCACCCCGGCCACGGCCATGGTCAGTCCGGACGCCGTGGACAGGAACGCGGCGAAGGCGCCGCCGGCGACCAGCGCGCCCAGCAGCTCGCCGCCGAGGCCGCCGATCATCCGGTCGGGCAGCAGCAGGACGGCCGCGTCCGCGTCGCCGCTGAGGGCGAGCTCGGGCGTGTAGAGGCGGCCGAGGGCGCCGTAGACGGGCGGCAGGAGGTAGAACGCGCCGATCAGGGCGAGGACGGCGACCGTGGTGCGGCGGGCGGCGACGCCGTGCGGGCTGGTGTAGAAGCGCACCACGACGTGCGGCAGGCCCATGGTGCCGAGGAACGTGGCGAGGATCAGCCCGTAGGTGGCGTACAGGGGCCGCTCCTCGCGGCTCGCGGCGAGCGAGGTGGACATGCCGCCGCTGGTTCCGCGTTCGGCGGCGGGGACCGCGGCGCCCTCGGTGAAGGTGAGGCTGGTTCCGCGCTCGATGCGGTGGGTGCCGGCCGGCAGCCGGAGCACCGCGTCCTCGTGCGGGCGGCCGTCGACCGTGCCGTCCACGGTCACGGTCAGGGGGCGGTCCAGCTTCAGGTCCAGGGTGTCGCCGACCCGGACAACCCGCTGGTCGCGGAAGGCCGCCGGCTCCTCAAAGGCGTCGCGGGGCGCGCCGTCGCTCTGCCAGGCGAGGACCAGGAAGAGGACGGGGACGAGGAGGGCGGTGAGCTTGAGCCAGTACTGGAAGGCCTGTACGAAGGTGATGCTGCGCATACCGCCGGCGGCGACGGTGGCCGTGACGACCAACGCGACGATCAGCCCGCCGAGGGAGTCGGGGGCGCCCGTGAGGACCGTCAACGTCAGTCCGGCGCCCTGGAGTTGGGGCAGCAGGTAGAGCCAGCCCACGCCGACGACGAAGGCGCCCGCGAGCCGTCTCACGGCCTGCGAGGCGAGGCGCGCCTCGGCGAAGTCGGGGAGGGTGTAGGCGCCGGAGCGGCGCAGCGGGGCGGCGACGAAGAGCAGCAGGACCAGGTAGCCGGCGGTGTAGCCGACCGGGTACCAGAGCATGTCCGGGCCCTGGACGAGGACGAGTCCCGCGATGCCGAGGAAGGAGGCGGCGGAGAGGTACTCGCCGCTGATGGCGGCCGCGTTGAGGCGGGGGCCGACGGTTCGGGAGGCCACGTAGAAGTCGGAGGTGGTGCGGGAGATGCGCAGGCCGAAGGCGCCGACGAGCACGGTCGCGACGACCACCAGGGCGACGGCGGGGACGGCGAAGGTCGAGTTCATCGTCGCCTCGCCCTCACCGGTCCTCGACGAGCCGGACGAAGTCCCGTTCGTTGCGCTCGGCGCGGCGCACGTACCACCGGGCGAGCAGGACGAGCGGGGCGTACAGGCAGAAGCCGAGGACCGCCCATTCGAGGCGATGGGCGTCGGGCATCGCCGCGAAGAGCAGCGGCAGCGGGCCGACGAGGAGCGCGAGGACGGCGAACACCGTGAGGGCGGCGCGCAGTTGGGAGCGCATCAGGGAGCGGACGTAGGTGTCGCCCAGGGTGGTCTGCTCGTCGATCTCGGTGCGCGGGCGGTAGTAGCCGGAGGTGTGCGGGTACCGTCCGCGCGAGCGGAGCCGGGCGTGGGGAAGGGCGCGGCGGCCGGGGCGGGTGACGACGACACGTCGTTCGACGGGGTCCTGATGGGGCACGGTCAGGGCCTCCTCATCAGCAGGTCCCGCAGTTCGCGGGCGTGACGGCGGCTGACCTGGAGTTCCTCGCCGCCGACGAGGACGCTCACCGTGCCCGCGTCGAGCCGGAGTTCGCCTATGTGGCGCAGGGCGACGAGATGGCGGCGGTGGATGCGGACGAAACCGCGGGCGCTCCAGCGGTCCTCCAGGGTGGACAGCGGGATGCGCACGAGGTGGCTGCCGCGGTCGGTGTGCAGCCGGGCGTAGTCGCCCTGTGCCTCGACGTGGGTGATGTCGTCCACGGCGACGAAGCGGGTCACGCCGCCGAGTTCGACGGGTATGTGGTCGGGGTCGGGTTCGTGGACCCGGATGCGGGGCGCGGCGCCGCGCAGTTCGGCGGCGCGGCGGACGGCCTCCGCGAGGCGTTCCTTGCGGACCGGTTTGAGGACGTAGTCGACGGCCTTGAGGTCGAAGGCCTGGACGGCGAAGTCCTCGTGGGCGGTGACGAAGACGACCAGCGGGGGCCGGGCGAAGCCGGTGAGCAGGCGGGCCAGGTC
Source organism: Streptomyces achromogenes (assembly GCF_030816715.1). Lineage (NCBI taxonomy): Bacteria > Bacillati > Actinomycetota > Actinomycetes > Kitasatosporales > Streptomycetaceae > Streptomyces > Streptomyces achromogenes. Next base: position 1,475,710 of record NZ_JAUSYH010000001.1, read on the forward strand.
GAGGCCGTCGAGGCCGGGCATCTGGATGTCGAGGAAGACGACGTCGACGGCCTCGGGGCCGTCGGGGCCCGACTCCAGGGCGCGGTTGATGCGGCGCAGCGCCTCGGTGGCGTCGCCGGCGCCCTCCACGCTGCCGATGCGGGGGTCCGCGGAGAGCAGGTAGAGCAGCTCTTCCAGCGAGGGGCGTTCGTCGTCGACGGCGAGGGCGCGCAGCATGAAGGTGGAGTGTAGGGGCGATCGGCGCGGCGGGACACGTACGGGGCCTGGACGTTCCCGCTGGATACAGTGCGGGCATGAACGACGGCGGCGCCCTTTTCGACGATCTCGACCGGAAGATCATCACCGCGTTGATGGCGAACGCCAGGACGAGCTTCGCCGAGATCGGCACGGCCGTCGGACTGTCGGCGACGGCCGTCAAGCGCCGGGTGGACCGGTTGCGGGACACCGGGGTGATCACGGGGTTCACGGCCACCGTGCAGCCGGCGGCGCTGGGCTGGAGCACGGAGGCCTACGTCGAGGTGTACTGCGAGGGGGCCGCCCCGCCGAGGCGGCTGGCGGAGGTGGTGCGCAACCATCCGGAGATCACCGCGGCGATGACGGTGACGGGCGGTGCGGACGCGCTGCTGCACGTGCGGGCGCGGGACGTGGAGCACTTCGAGGAGGTGCTGGAGCGGATCCGGGTCGAGCCGTTCATCCGGAAGACGATCAGCGTGATGGTGCTGTCGCATCTGCTGCCGGAGAGCCCGGAGGCGGGCGCGACGCACCCTGCTCCCGAATAAACCTGCGAAGGGTCCTGCGGCGACGCAGCGAACCTGCGTCGCCCAGGGAAATCACGCAGCGTTCGTGCGCGGACACGCAACGCTCGTTGCTTGTCGGGCCTCCCCGTCGGTTCCTACCGTGGTGTCAACCCTCAGTCGACTCCGCAGGAGGGTCGACACCGCAGGAAAACGGAGGAACCCCTCTGTGTCCCAAAGCCGTGTGCGGCGCCCCCGGCGCTTCCTCGTCTGCGAACCCAGACACTTCGCGGTGCAGTACGCGATCAATCCCTGGATGCATCCCGACACCCCCGTCGACGTCGACCTCGCCCAGGAGCAGTGGCAGGGGCTGATCAGCGCCTATCGCGGCCACGGTCACACCGTGGACACCGTGGAGCCGGCCCCCGGCCTCCCGGACATGGTCTTCGCCGCGAACTCGGCGGTCGTCGTCGCCGGCCGTGTCTTCGGCTCCCTGTTCCACGCGCCCGAGCGGCGCCCCGAGTCCGTCCACTACGAATCCTGGTTCAAGGCGGCGGGCTACGACGTCCACCGGCCGGAGTCCGTCTGCGAGGGCGAGGGCGACCTGGTGTGGACGGGCCGGTACGTGCTGGCCGGCACGGGGTTCCGCACGACCCGTGAGGCGCACCGGGAGGCGCAGGAGTTCTTCGGCCACCCGGTGATCAGCCTGACCCTGGTGGACCCGCACTTCTACCACCTGGACACGGCCCTGTTCGTCCTCGACGACGACAACATCTCGTACTACCCGGAGGCGTTCTCGCAGGGCAGCCGCGCGGCGCTCGCCCGGCTGTACCCGGACGCGGTGCTCGCCACCCGCGACGACGCCATGGCGTTCGGCCTGAACTCGGTGTCCGACGGCCGTCACGTGTTCATCGCGCCCCGGGCCGAGGCGCTCGCCGCCCGGCTCGGCGAGCGCGGCTATGTCCCCGTCCCCGTCGACCTCTCGGAGTTCCAGAAGGCCGGCGGCGGCATCAAGTGCTGCACTCAGGAGATCCGTTCATGACCGCACCCGTCGTCCCGACGCGCTCCTCCGCCGATCTGATCCGCGCCGAGGAGCCGGTCCTCGCGCACAACTACCACCCGCTGCCCGTGGTCGTCGCGAGCGCCGAGGGCGCGTGGGTGCGGGACGTCGAGGGCCGCCGCTACCTCGACATGCTGGCCGGCTACTCGGCCCTCAACTTCGGCCACCGGCACCCCGCCCTGATCGAGGCGGCCCACCGCCAGCTGGACCGTCTCACGCTCACCTCCCGCGCCTTCCACAACGACCGCCTGGCCGAGTTCGCCGAGCGGCTCGCGGAGTTGACCGGTCTGGACATGGTCCTGCCGATGAACACGGGCGCGGAGGCGGTCGAGAGCGGCGTCAAGGTGGCCCGCAAGTGGGCGTACGAGGTGAAGGGCGTGCCCGCCGACCGGGCGACCATCGTGGTCGCCGCCGACAACTTCCACGGCCGCACCACGACGATCGTGAGCTTCTCGACGGACGAGACGGCCCGGGCGGGCTTCGGCCCGTTCACACCGGGATTCCGGATCGTCCCGTACAACGACCTGGCCGCGCTGGAGGCGGCGGTCGACGAGACGACGGCGGCGGTGCTGCTCGAGCCGATCCAGGGCGAGGCCGGCGTCGTGGTGCCCGACGACGGCTATCTGGCCGGGGTGCGGGAGCTGACCCGCCGGACGAACTGCCTGTTCGTCGCGGACGAGATCCAGTCCGGGCTCGGGCGGACCGGGCGGACGCTTGCCGTGGAGCACGAGGGGGTCGTGCCCGACGTGCTGCTGCTCGGCAAGGCGCTGGGCGGCGGGATCGTGCCGGTGTCGGCGGTGGTGGCCCGGCGGGAGGTGCTGTCGGTGCTGCGGCCCGGCGAGCACGGGTCGACGTTCGGCGGCAACCCGCTGGCCGCCGCGGTCGGCACGGCGGTGGTGGAGCTGCTGGAGACGGGTGAGTTCCAGCGCCGGGCGGCCGAGCTGGGCGTCGTGCTGCGTGAGGGGCTGACCGCGCTGGTCGGCAAGGGCGTCGTGGGCTTCCGTTCTCGGGGGCTGTGGGCGGGTGTCGACGTGGACCCGGCCCTCGGCACGGGCCGCGAGGTGAGCGAGCGCCTCATGCGGGAGGGCGTCCTGGTCAAGGACACCCACGGCTCGACCATCCGGCTGGCGCCGCCGCTGACCATCACAGGCGAGGAACTGGCCGCGGCGCTGGGCGCGTTGGAGCGGGTCCTGACGCGGGGCGCCTGACGGGTCTGCCGTCGCCCCGGGGCCGGCGCGGGCGCGTCCCGCGTCGCCCCGGGTGGCTCGGCCGCACTTGTGCAGGCAGGGTGAAGATTGGGTCGGGAGGTGGTAGACCACTCTCAGCGACAGAGAGGCCGACCGTGGGCACTGAGGACGAGGACGACACTGCCCGCCGGCGGTTCGACGTGGCGGACACCGCGCCCCTGCTGCTCGACGAGCGGGGCGTGGTGACGAGCTGGACCAGGGACGCCGAGCGGCTGCTGGGGTATCCGGCCGCCGAGGCGGTGGGCAGGGACCTGGCCGCACTGCTCACCCCCGCGGACGCCGGACGGGTGGCGGACGTCCTCGCGCGGTGCCGCGAGGACGGCGGCTGGGCGGGGCTGCTGTCGGCCCGCCGCAGGGACGGGCGGCCGGTGCCCGTCATGGCGCGCGTGACCTCCGCCCACGAGCCCGGCGGTCCCGCACGCTGGCTGGCGCTGCTCAACGAGATGTCCGACGCCCCGGGCTGGAACATGAGCCGTTCGGTGCTGGAGCAGATGGTCGGCGACTCCCCGATCGGGATAGCGATCGTCAACACCGATCTGCGCTTCGTGTGGTCGAACGCGGCCCTGGCGAGATTCGGCGGCGGGCCGCCCGAGCGCCGGCTGGGGCTGCGGCTCGCGGATGTGCAGCCGGGCCTGGACTCCGTGTCGATCGAGGCGCAGATGCGCCGGGTGCTGGAGTCCGGGGAGCCCGTCATCGGCTACGAGCTGCTGGGCACGGTGCAGGCGGCTCCACACCGGGAGACGGCGCACATGCTCTCCTTCACCCGGCTGGAGGACGAGCGGGGCGGCCCGATGGGCGTCTACTACACGGTCGTGGACATGACCGAGCGACATCGCGCCCGGCAGCGGCTCGCCCTGCTCGACCGGGCCGGCCGGCGCATCGGCAGCAGCCTCGACATCACCCGGACGGCGCAGGAGCTGGCGGACGTGGCGGTGCCGGACTTCGCCGACGTGGTCACCGTGGACCTGCTCGAGCCGGTGCTGCGGGGCGCGGAGCCCGCGCCGGCCCGGTGGACGGGCGGCCCCGACGACTCGGTGACGTTGCGCAGGGCGGGGCGGCGGCGGGCCGGGGAGGCCGGCCGGACCGCGGACGCCGACGCTCCGGGCGGTCCGCCCGGGATCGCCGCGGTGGTCTACCCGGCGGGTTCGCCGCCGATGCGCTGCCTGGCCCACGGACGCCCCTGGCGGGTGGACCGGCTCGAGCCGGACGGCCCACGGGGAGCGCGGGGCCCTGGCGACCCCGCCGACCCGGCCGACCCGCAGTCCCCGCAGGCCCCGCAGGCCCCCGACGGTTTGCGGGATCCGGGCGGCCCCCGGGATCGGGACGGCTCGCGCGGACCGCTCGCCGGGGAGTGGGCAGCCGTGCTGCCGGCCGGGTCCGGGCCGCCCAGCGCCCTGATCGTGCCGGTGCGGGCACGGGGCACCGTCCTGGGCGTCACCACGTTCCTGCGGCGCGAGGGGCGCGAGCCCTTCGACGACGACGACCTGGCGCTCGCCGAGGACCTCGTCTCGCGGGCCGCCGTCTGCGTGGACAACGCCCGGCGCTACACCCGCGAACGGGACGCCGCCCTGGTCCTCCAGCGCAACCTGCTCCCCCGCCGGCTGCCCGAGCAGGACGCCGTCGAGGTGGCCGCCTGCTACCGGCCGGCCGACGAGCTGACCGGCCTCGGCGGGGACTGGTACGACCTGATCCCGCTGTCCGGGGCCCGGGTGGCACTCGTCGTCGGCGAGGTCCCCGGGCACGGCATCGACGCCGCGGCGGCGATGGGACGGGTGCGGACCGCGGTGCGCACCCTGGCCGCGCTGGACCTGCCGCCCGCGGAGATCCTCGCGCACCTCGACGACCTGGTCACCCGCATGGACGACGAGGAAGCGGACGCCGAGGGCGAGGAGCGCGTCCCGGCGGACGCCCGGTCCGGGACCGACGGCAGGCGGGCGGCGGGGTCGGCGTGCGTGTACGTCGTGTACGACCCGGTCGACGGGCGGTGCGTGATGGCCGCCGCCGGGCACCCCGCGCCGGCCGTCGTGCTGCCCGGCGGAAGCGTCGAGTTCGTCGATCTGCCCCAGGGGCCCGCGCTCGGTGTGGGCGGGCCGCCGTTCGAGTCGGCCGAGCTGGTCCTGCCGGAGGGCAGCACGCTCGCGCTGCACACGGACGGTCTGCTGGCGGACGGGGAGCGGTGGGCGCCGGACACCGACCGGGAGCGGCTGCGGGGCGCCCTGGAGCGGCCGGCCGACGCCCTCGACCTGCGCTGCCGGACGGTGATCGACGCCCTCGTCCCGGCCCGTCCGTACGACGACGTGGCCCTGCTGATGGCCCGCACCCGCCGTCTGCCGGCCGGCCAGGTCGCCGACTGGGAGCTGCCCGCGGACCCGGCGGCCGTCGCCGAGGCCCGCAAGACCGCGAGCCGACGGCTGGCGGAGTGGGGGCTCCCGGAGCTGTCGTTCACCACCGAGCTGGTCGTCAGCGAACTGGTCACGAACGCCATCCGGTACGCCACCGGGCCGATCCGGCTCCGGCTGATCCGCGGGCGGAGCCTGTTCTGCGGGGTCTTCGACGGCGGTGCCACCGCACCCCATCTGCGCCATCCGCGGGCCACCGACGAGGGCGGCCGGGGGCTGCTGCTGGTCTCCCAGGTCACCCAGCGCTGGGGCACCCGCTTCCTCCCCGAGGGGAAGGTCATCTGGGCGGAGCAGTCGCTCACGGACCCCGGCGTGTGATCGGCGAGGAACATTCGTCGCATCGCATGAGAAAATGGCGCAATACCGGCAGATAGGGCGCAAGCCATGAACGACACGGCGATCGACTACGCGGCGGTGTTCCAGGCCCTGCCGGGCATGGTGGCGCTGCTCACGCCCGGGCTGGTGTACGCGGACGCCAACGAGGAGTTCCTGCGGGTGGCGGGCCGCAAGCGCGAGCAGATGGTCGGCCGGCACCTCTTCGACGTCTTCCCCGACAACCCCGAGAACCCCGGCGCGAGCGGCATGCGCAACCTGGAGGCGTCGCTGCACCGGGTGCTGGCCACCGGCGAGCGGGACACCATGGCGCTGCAGCGCTACGACGTCGAGTCGGCCGAGCGGCCCGGCGAGTGGGAGGCGCGCTACTGGAGCCCGGTCAACGCCCCGGTGTACGGCCCGGACGGGTCGGTGGTGCTGCTGGTGCACCGCGTCGAGGAGGTCACCGAGCTGATCCGGGCCCGCGGCGGGCGCGGGTCGGCGGCCGGCGGCGCGCGGGCCGGCAGCCGGGGTAGGGTGCTGGAGGCCGAGCTGTACACGCGCGCCCGTGAGCTGCAGGAGCTCAACGAACGGCTGCGGCTGGCCCACGCCCGCGAGCGCGAGGTGGCCCTCGCCCTCCAGGAGGCGATGCTGCCGGCCCGCATGCAGGTCGGGCATCACCGGGCCGCGGTGCGCTACCGGCCGGCGGTCGGCGCGCTCAACGTCTGCGGGGACTGGTACGACCTGGTCGACCTGGTCGGCGGCAACCGCATCGGGGTGTCGGTCGGCGACGTCGTCGGACACGGCCTGGAGGCCGCCGGGGTGATGGGCCAGCTGCGCAGCGCGCTCAGCGCGACCTCCCGGGTGGCCCGGGGGCCGGGCGAGGCGCTGAACGTCCTCGGGCGGTACGCGCACGTCGTGGACGGCGCCGAGTCGGCCACCGCGGTCACCACGTTCATCGACTTCGACCATCACACGATCACCTACAGCAGCGCCGGGCACCCGCCGCCCGTCCTCGTGCACGCCGACGGGCGGGTGGAGTTCCTCGACCGGGCGACCGATCCCCCGCTGGACGCCCGGCCCGACCCCGCGCCGCGGACCGAGGCGCGCACCACGTACAGCGACGGCGCCACGCTGGCCCTGTACACGGACGGTCTGATCGAGCGGCGCCGGGAGGACATCTACACGGGGCTGAACCGTCTGGCGGACGCGCTGGCCCGGCATCGGGACGCCGACCCCGAGAGCCTGGCCGACGCGGTGCTGTGGGAGCTCCTGCCGCCGGGCGGCGCGACCGACGACACGGCCCTGGTCGTCGTACGGCTGTGACCGGGCGAGGGGGACGCATCCGGAACGGCACGGTTCCGGCGGTTGCCGCCTGCCCCTACACTGACACCCCACACCATGTCGGTTGACCTGCTGGAACACGGCCTCGAGCCAAGCCGCCGGACACGAGGAGCGACACCCTTTGTTCTACTACCTCCTGAAGTACGTGGTGTTGGGGCCGCTGCTGAGACTGCTCTTCCGCCCCCGAATAGAGGGTCTGGAGCATGTGCCGGACTCGGGAGCCGCCATCATCGCGGGCAATCACCTGTCGTTCTCGGACCACTTCCTGATGCCCGCGATCCTCAAACGGCGCATCACGTTCCTCGCGAAGGCCGAGTACTTCACGGGTCCGGGCCTCAAGGGCCGGCTGACCGCGGCGTTCTTCCGCAGCGCGGGCCAGATCCCGGTGGACCGTTCCGGCAAGGAGGCCGGCCAGGCCGCGATCCGCGAGGGTCTGGGGGTGCTGAGCAAGGACGAGTTGCTCGGCATCTACCCGGAGGGCACCCGCTCCCACGACGGGCGGCTCTACAAGGGCAAGGTCGGCGTCGCCGTGATGGCCCTGCGGGCGCAGGTGCCGGTGATCCCCTGCGCGATGATCGGCACGTTCGAGGCGCAGCCGCCGGGCAAGATCGTCCCGACCCTGCACCCGGTCGTGATCCGCTTCGGCAAGCCCCTCGACTTCTCCCGCTACCTCGGCATGGAGCACGAGAAGGCCGTGCTGCGCGCGATCACCGACGAGATCATGTACGCCATCCTCTCGCTCTCCGAGCAGGAGTACGTCGACCAGTACGCGGCCGTCGCCAAGGCGGAGGAGGCCGCCGCGAAGGCGGAGGCAGAGAAGTCGGGCAAGGGACGCAAGTTCCCCCGGCTGCCGTCGAGGTGACGGAGCGCCGGGGCGGAGCGGGACACGGGTGAGGGGCGGCCGGATCGATCCGGCCGCCCCTCGTCGCCCTACGGGCGGTTCCCTGAAGCTCGAGCCCTACTGGTCGAGCCCTGCCGCTCGAGCCCTACGGCTTGGGCGTGGCGTGCGGTGCGCAGGTCACGTCCGACCGGTCCAGCTTGCCGGTGAGGAGGTAGGCGTCGACCCGGGTGTTGATGCAGGTGTTCACCAGGCTGGTGACACCGTGGGAGCCCGCGCCCTTCTCGGTGATCAGGCGGGAGCCCTGGAAGCGCTTGTGCAGCTCCACGGCGCCCTCGTACGGGGTGGCCGCGTCGTTCGTGGACTGCACGATCAGCACCTGCGGCAGACCCTTGTGCGTGGTGACGTGCACCGGCGTCTGCTGCTTGACCGGCCAGGTGGCGCAGGGCAGGTTCATCCAGGCGTTGGCCCACGTCATGAACGGGTGGTTCTTGTGCAGCGCCGTGTTGTCCCGGTCCCACTTCTTCCAGCTGGTGGGCCACTTGGCGTCGGTGCACTCGACGGCCGTGTACACGGCGTTGCCGTTCTCCGAGGAGATGTTGCCGGCGGTGTCCGTCAGGTCGGGAGAGGCCGCGTCGACGAGGGCCTTGGTGTCCCCGGCGAAGTAGGCGCTGAAGACGGTGGCGACCGGCACCCACGAGGAGTCGTAGTACGGGGCGCTCTGGAAGAAGGAGATCAGCTCGGCCGGGCCGACGACGCCGCCGATGGGGTTCTTCTTCGCGGTGGCGCGCAGCTGGAGCCACTTCGCCTGGACGGCGGCGCGGGTCGTGCCGAGGTGGAAGGTCGCGTCGTTGGCGGCGACCCAGTCCTGCCAGTCCTTCCAGCGGCCCTCGAAGGCCACGTCCTGGTCGAGGTTGGCCTGGTACCAGACCTTCTCGCGGGAGGGGTTGACCACGCTGTCGACGACCATGCGGCGCAGGTGCCCCGGGAACATGGTGCCGTACACGGCGCCGAGGTAGGTGCCGTAGGAGACGCCGAGGAAGTTGAGCCCCCGCTCGCCGAGGGCGGCGCGGATGACGTCCAGGTCGCGCACGGTGTTCGGCGTGGTCATCTGCTGGAGCATCGCCTTGCCGGTGCGCTCGGCGCAGCCCTGCGCGTACTCACGGGCGAGCTTGCGCTGGGCGTACTTGTCGGCCGTGGTGTCCGGGACCGGGTCAGCCTTGGGCGCCTTGACGAACTCCTGCGGGTCCATGCAGGAGATGGGTGCGGAGTGGCCCACGCCGCGCGGGTCGAAGCCGACGAAGTCGTAGGCCTTGGCCACGTTGGCCCAGACGGGCGCCTTGGTGGTGACGCGGCGCGGGAAGCGCAGGCCGGAGCCGCCGGGGCCGCCGGGGTTGTAGACGAGCGCCCCCTGGCGCTCCTGAGCCGTGCCCGTGTTGCCGATGCGGTCGACGGCGAGCTTGATCTGCTTGCCGTTCGGTTTGGCGTAGTCGACCGGAACGGTGACCCAGCCGCACTTGATCGGCTTCTCCAGGCCCCAGTCGGCCGGGCAGTCCTGCCAGTCGATGCCGGCCTTCGCGGCGCGCTCGGCGGCGATCGCCGCGCCCCGCGCCTCACGGTCCTGTCCCGGACGACTGCTGGTCGCGCTCGCCGTGGGCGCGGTGACGGCGCCGGCGAGCAGAGTCGCGGTGACGAGTATGCCCGCCGAGCCCAGCGCTGCGACGCGCTTGTTCGGTCGTATGTCCTTCAAGTGGGAACTCCCCCTACCTGGTTATGGCGGCAGGGTGGATCCTCGCTGCTGTGAGGCGTCTGAGAAAAGGTGTCGTTGACCTTCTTTGCCAATCCGATAACCGGAGAGGAAGGTACCGTTCACCGGATGCCCAGGTCGGCGAGGGCTTCGTCCAGTACGCGGCGCAACCGCAGGCCGTCGGGCGCGAGGGCCGTGACGAGTGCGGCGGGGCCGGCCAGCGGCATCACGCAGGCCTGTTCGCCGAGGGTCCGTGCCGTGGCCGGCTGCTCCGCGAACTCCGGCCGGACGACGACGAGTTGTCCGACGGCGCGGTGGCCTGCGAGAACGGCGGGGCCGTCCCAGCCGCCAGGCGCGCCGGGTCCGCAGGCCAGTTCCTGATCGAGGACGGCCCGTCCGGCGACCTTCACGACCAGCCGGCTGGTCAGCCGGCCCGGCTCCTCCCCCACCCGCCCGAGCACCTGCTCCTCGCGCAGCACCAGGCGGGCGTCGGCCCCGAGGTCGACGCGTGTGGAGACGGACAGGTCACTGCCGCCGGCCGAGATCAACTGCTCGGGCAGCCAGTGCAGTTCGCCGCCGTCGGCGACGGTGAGGCGGACGTCGTAACGGGCCTCGTCCTTCGTCTGGCCGGGCAGGGCGATGGTGGCGGCGGCCGAGCCGACCCGCAGCCGGGCCCCGCCGCCGACGTCCGCCTCCACCGCGAACCGGTCACCGCCGAGGGGCCCGCTCATCGCCCCGACGAGCAGGACGCGCGCCTCGTCGCCGACGGCCCGGGTGCGCCGCAGGGCGAGCGGTCCGTCGCTTTCCAGCACGGGCAGGGAGGTGCCCCCGCGCCCGTCGGCGCTCGCCCTGATCCGTGCGGTGGCGAACACCCCGCTCATGTCACGCCGTCCAGGCGGCGAGCCGCGAACGCACCCATGCGGCGACATCCGCGACGCCGCTCTCGCCGCGCAGGGACTGCAGGACGACGGGCAGTTCGGCCCGCTGCGCCTTCGCGTCGGCGGCCATCCGGGCGAGGTCGGAGCCCACGTACGGCGCGAGGTCGGTCTTGTTGACGACGAGCAGATCGGCGGTGGTGACGCCCGGGCCGCCCTTGCGCGGGATGTCGTCACCGCCCGCCACGTCGATGACGAAGATCTGGGCGTCCACCAGCCCCTTGGAGAAGGTGGCGGTGAGATTGTCCCCGCCCGACTCGACCAGGATGAGATCCAGCGGCCCCACGGCGTCCTCCAGGTCCTCCACGGCTTCGAGGTTGGCGGAGATGTCGTCCCGGATCGCGGTGTGCGGGCAGGCGCCCGTCTCGACGGCCGTGATCCGCTCGGGCGGCAGCACGGCCTCCCGCAGCAGGAACTCGGCGTCCTCCCGGGTGTAGATGTCGTTGGTGACGACGGCCAGGGACAGTTCGTCCCGCAACGCCCGGCACAGCGCCGCGACGGTGGCGGTCTTGCCGGACCCGACGGGCCCGCCGAGCCCGATGCGCAGCGCACGCCGCGAGCCGTCGGGCCGGCGGGCGTCGGCGCTGACGGCGGCGGGACCCTGATGGGTGTGGTCGAGATGCACAGCGGCTCCTATCCGGCCGGGGTGGTCGTTCCAGCCTGTCCGGCGTTTGAGGACGAGGCCCGTTCAGGGCCGAAGCGGGGGTACGAGGGCGGCAGCCCCCGGGGTCGGGTCGGGAAGGGGCGGCGGGGGCGGGAAACTCAGGAGGCGAACAGCCGCATGGGCCAGGCCGCGTGCACCTCCGCCCCGATCTCCAGCAGCGGAGCGGACGCGGAGGGCAGCACGTCGACGCCTTCCGTCGGCACCGCCGTCCCGCAGGCCACCGCCCGGTCGACGACCAGGTCCAGCTCCGGCGCCAGCCGCGCCAGCGCGGCGGTCGCCTGGAAGGGGTCGAGGCTCAGCAAACGCACGACGGCGGTGGCCGGTCCGCTCACGCTCTCGTAGAGCGCGCAGTACGCCGCGTCGGCCGCCCCCAGTCCGGCCGCCCGCGCCGTCAGCCCCCACACCACCGGCTGATGCGCGCCCTTGGGGAACTCCGCGGCCAGCGCGTCCAGTTCGGCGCTCGGCCAGGCCGCCCGGGCGGCCCGCACCAGCTGCCGGCCGAGTCTGCGCGCGACCAGCCGCAGCGCCGGGGAGGGGGTGCGGGCGTCCGCCGCGGCGTCCAGCCGCGCGGGGTCCGCCCCGGCGGCGGCCGCCGCGGCCAGCGCCGCCGCCACGAGCCCGGCCGTGTGCAGCCTGCCGCGGCAGAACGCCTCGAGGCTCGCCGCGCCGGTGATCCGTCCCGCCTTGACGGCCTCCTCCGCCCCGCCGGAGTGCGCATGCCCTCCGGCGGGGAAACGGCCGTCGGCGAGGACGAGCAGTGCCGCTCTGGTCACGGTGACGTCCTCAGTCCTCGGTCCTCAGTCCTCAGTTCTCGTTCTCAGAACAGGAAGTAGCGCTGTGCCATGGGCAGTTCGGCGGCCGGAGCCGCCTCGACGAGCTCCCCGTCGATGTACACGGCGAAACTGTCCGGGTCGACCCGGACGCGCGGCCTGGCGTCGTTCTCCCGCATGTCCGCCTTGGTGACCCCGCGCGTGGAGTCGATGGCGACGAACTTCTTGCCCAGCTGCAGACGTTCGGGCAGGCCGTCCTCGATCGCGAGCGGCGCCACGAAGTTGAACGAGTTCGAGGCCGGCGCCCGGCCGATCGCGCCGTACATCGGACGCGGCAGAATCGGCTGCGGCGTCGGGATCGAGGCGTTGGCGTCGCCCATCTGGGCGTACGCGATCTGCCCGCCCTTGATGACGAGGTGCGGCTTGACACCGAAGAACGCCGGCTCCCACAGCACCAGGTCGGCGAGCTTGCCGCTCTCGACAGAACCGATCTCGCGGGCCAGCCCCTGCGCGAGGGCCGGGTTGATCGTGTACTTGGCGATGTAGCGGCGGACACGGTGGTTGTCCGCCCGCCCGTCGCCGGGGAGCGCGCCGCGCCGCCGCTTCATCACGTGCGCCGTCTGCCAGGTCCGCAGGATCACCTCGCCGACCCGGCCCATCGCCTGGGAGTCGGAGGAGATGATCGAGATCGCCCCGAGATCGTGCAGGACGTCCTCGGCGCCGATCGTCGAGGGCCGGATCCGCGACTCGGCGAACGCCAGGTCCTCCGGGACGGCCGGGTTGAGATGGTGACACACCATCAGCATGTCGAGGTGTTCCTCGGCCGTGTTCACCGTGTACGGCCGCGTCGGGTTGGTCGAGCTCGGCAGCACGTGCGGCTCGGAGACGACGGTCATGATGTCCGGCGCGTGCCCGCCGCCCGCACCCTCGGTGTGGTACGCGTGGATGCCGCGTCCGGCGATCGCGGCGAGCGTGTCGCCCACGAATCCGGCCTCGTTGAGCGTGTCGGTGTGGATCGCGACCTGGATGCCGGTGCGGTCGGCGACGGTCAGCGAGGCGTCGATGACGGCCGGGGTCGAGCCCCAGTCCTCGTGCAGCTTCAGTCCCAGCGCCCCGCCGCGGATCTGCGAGAGCATCGCCTCCTGCGAGACGGTGTTGCCCTTGCCGAGGAAGCCGATGTTCAGCGGGTACTGCTCCATCGCCTCCAGCATGCGCGCGAGGTGCCACGGGCCGGGGGTCACGGTGGTCGCCTTGGAGCCCTCCGCCGGTCCCGTTCCGCCGCCGACCAGCGTGGTGACGCCCGACGCGAGGGCCTCGTCGGCGATCTGCGGGCAGATGAAGTGGACGTGTGCGTCGACCGCGCCGGCCGTCAGGATCCGTCCGTTGCCGGCGATGATCTCGGTCTCCGGGCCGATGACCAGGTCCGGGTGGACGCCGTCCATCGTGTCGGGGTTGCCGGCCTTGCCGATGCCGGTGATCCGCCCGTCCCGGATGCCGACGTCTGCCTTCACCACACCCCAGTGGTCCACGACGACCGCGCCCGTGACGACCGTGTCGGGCGTGCCCTCCGCGCGGGTGGCCCGCGACTGGCCCATGGACTCACGGATCACCTTGCCGCCGCCGAACACCGCCTCGTCGCCGGCCAGTCCGGGGCCGCCGCAGCGGTCCTCCTCGACCTCGATCAGCAGATCGGTGTCGGCGAGCCGGATGCGGTCGCCGGTCGTCGGGCCGAACAGGTCGGCGTACGCGGCACGCGAGATCTCAGGCATCGAGGGCACCTCCGGTCTCCCCGCGCAGTCCGGGCACGATCCGGTCGCCCGCCAGGGGGACGAGTTCGACCTCGACGGGGATCCCGGGCTCGAAGCGCACGGCGGTGCCGGCGGCGACGTTCAGCCGCCTGCCGCGCGCCGCGGCGCGGTCGAAGTCCAGGCCCGGGTTGGCCTCGGCGAAGTGGTAGTGGGAGCCGACCTGGACGGGCCGGTCGGCGGCGTTGAGCACGGTGAGCCGGGTGACCGCACGGCCCTCGTTGTACACGATCGGCCCGTCGGCGAAGAGGATCTCTCCGGGAATCATGGCGGTCTCCCCCGTCAGACGATCGGGTCGTGGACGGTGACGAGCTTGGTGCCGTCGGGGAAGGTGGCCTCGACCTGGACGTCGTGGATCATCTCGGGGATGCCCTCCATGACGTCGTCGCGGGTGAGCAGCTTGCGGCCGGAGGACATGAGCTCGGCGACCGTACGACCGTCCCGCGCGCCCTCGAGGATGTGCGACGTGATGAGGGCCACGGCCTCGGGGTGGTTGAGCTTGAGCCCGCGGGCCCGGCGCTTCTCGGCGACGTCGGCCGCCACGTGGATCAGCAGCCTCTCCTGCTCGTGCGGGGTCAGTTGCACGTCCCACCTCACATCCTCGCTCCGGACCGTGCGGGGTCCGGTTGCCGCGGCCACGGGGGAACGCCCCTGGTGGCATGGATCGGCAGGCTAGTTGGACCGCATTTCGAGCACGTTAACCAACCTGTGATCATTCAGGCCGGCGGCAGCGGGGGCGACACGCTCCTCTACGCGCCCGGCCCGTCAGCGAGCACCTCGGCGGGCGGCCCCGCGGGTGCCGCCCGAGCCCGTCGGCGTGCTCGGGCAGTGGCTGCCGCCGGGCGCCGGCGGACGCTGCCTCCTCCGGGGAACGCGCGCCGGCGATCGTCGGCCGAACGGCGGCCCGGCACGGCGCACGGCCGTTCGTACTTTTCGTACGGCCTTTCGCGCCTACGACGGGCCGGCCCCCCGGTGCTCCGCGGCGATGCCGAACCGCTGCTGTTCGCGGGGAGCGGAGGCGACCTCACGCACGGCGGAGACGGAGCGGATCACCTGCTCCTCGGCCGGACGGTCCAGTTCGTCCAGTCGTTCCAGGTCAGCGGCGGAGACGAGGGCGACGAGGGGTTTGCCGTGCCGGGTCACGACGACGCGCTCACCGCCGTACACCACGCGGTTGATCAGGTCGGCGAGTTCAGCCCTGGCTTGCGTCACCGGAATCTCGTAGGCCATGACCCCATTCTAACGTCACGTACGTCCTGTACATTTCTTACAGAGGCGTCCGACGCGCCGGACGCAGAAGGAGGGGGCACCCATGCAGCGACCGTCCGCCCGCCATGTCCTGCCCGAGTTCACCGAACGGACGAGTTCGGGACACCGCACGATGGATCCGTACGCGAAGCTGCTGGAGGAGCGGATCATCTTCCTGGGCACCCCGGTCGACGAGGTCTCGGCGAACGACGTGACGGCCCAGTTCATGTACCTCGAGCACAAGGAGCCGGACCGGGACATCGCGCTGTACATCAACTCCCCCGGCGGCTCGTTCAGCGCGATGACGGCCCTGTACGACACGATCCGCTTCGTCACCTGCGACGTGTCGACGACGTGTCTGGGGCAGGCGGGCCCGTCGGCCGCGGTCCTGCTGGCCGCGGGCACGCCGGGCAAGCGGTTCGCCCTGCCGGGAGCGCGGATGACGGTCCGCCAGCCGTCGCTGCCCGAACCCGTCGAGGGCCAGGCCAGTGACCTGGCCCTCCAGGCCGAGGAGCTGGCCCGCACCCGCGCGGCCCTGGAGGGGATGCTCGTGCGGCACACCGGGCGGACGCCGGAGCAGGTGACCGCGGACATCGAGCGGGGCACGTTCCTCACCGCCCCGGAAGCGGTGGCGTACGGCCTGGTGGACGGGATCATCCCGAGCCGCAAGGCGTCCGCCGGGGCGCAGGGCGGGAGGTGAGCCGGCGATGGTGCCCGAGCTGCCGCCGCTGCCCGCGCTGACCCGCGCGGAGGCCGAGCTGATCGACGGATACCTCGACGTGGTCGACATGCTCGGCCGCATCAACCCCGCCCACCACGGGGACACCTATCGCGGGCTGCGCGCCGCCCAGGCGCTGGTGAGCAAGGCCGCCGCGCTGCGCGACGCGCTGACGCTGATGCACCAGCGGGGCGAGAGCGAGCTGCACGCGCAGACGCTCGCCCGGGCGCTGCGCGTCCTGGACGGGGAGCGCCGCACGGCGCGCGTCACGCTGCCGCCGCTCGCCGAGAGTTGACCCGGGGCGGCACCGGTCCGCACGGCCCCGGCCCCGACGTGACGTCCGGGCCGGAGTCGAAACGACCCAGAAGGCGTACCCCCGTTCGGCAGAACCCCTCCTGTTCTCCCGGACGCCCAGAAGTTGCGCAGAAGGGCGCTCCGCGGGTGGAACAGGAGGCGTCGTCGCTGGTGGGAGGCCCTGAGGGGACTCGCCAGCTGATCACCCGTCAGAGTGTTCACCCGAACGGCTGAGTGGTGAGTAACCCCACAAATCCCCGGTTCCGTTGGGATTTTCGGACATCCGTGAGCCAAGATCCCTGTCTGACGACAAGCCCCCGCCACAAGCGGCGGGGCGGTCCGGGTGGACGCCGAGTCCTGCCGCCTCCCGGATGACCGGTCGACAGGAGTGCATCGGCAGGAGTGGAGGACCCAGGCACGACGGGTCGCCGGAACGGTCACGCCATGACCGGGCCGAGCAGCCCTTGGGGTGAAGCCGCTGACGCGGCCGGGCAACTTCGCCAGCCCGAATCCGACAGGTCATCCTTCACAGGCGGCTGACGAAGGGTTGCGCATGACTGCGCTCAATCGTGTCCCGTCGCTCATGGCCCGGGCCGGTACGGCCTCGGCGTTCGCCATCGCCGCCGTCGGCGGCACGGTCGTGGTCCCGGGGCTCGCTCCGGACGCCGCGGCCGCCACACCGGCGACGAAGGCGCTGCAGATCGCGGCCTCCAAGAAGGGTGCACCGTACAAGTACGGGGCCACCGGGCCGAAGAGGTTCGACTGCTCGGGACTCACGCTGTACTCGTTCAAGAAGGCGGGCAAGAGCCTGCCGCGGACGGCGGCCCAGCAGTACAACAAGACGAAGCACATTTCGGCGTCCAGCCGCAGGGCGGGCGACCTGGTGTTCTTCCACTCGGGGTCGAACGTGTACCACGTCGGGATCTACGCGGGCAAGGGCAAGATCTGGCACTCGCCGAAGACCGGGGACGTGGTGAAGCTGCAGAAGATCTGGACCAAGAGCGTCTGGTACGGCCGGGTCCGCTAGGGGCCGGCCCAGGTACTGATCCGCCCGGTCCGCCGGGCCGGTACCTGGGCGCCGATCTGCCGGGTCCGCCGAGCTGTCGGGCCCACTGACCTCCCGGGGCCGTGCAGGGCGTCCTGACACGCCTTCACCGTCCCGGGAGCTCACCCTCCGCCGGGACCGCCAGGACCCCGGCTGCCGGCTCCGCCGCCGGGACGGTCCACGGGAGCTCGACGACGACCGTCTTGCCGCCCTCCCTCGTGGGCCGCACTCTGAGTCTGCCGCCGGCTTCCGCGGTCAGCCAGCGAATGATCACCATGCCTCGGCCGTTGTCCTGCTGGACGGCGGCCGGCAGTCGTTGCGGGAAGCGCGGATGACTGTCGGTGACCCCGATGCTCAGCCGTTCGTCGCGGTCGAGGGCCAGGTCCACCGTGAAGGTGGGCGACTGGCCGAAGGTGTGCTGTACGGCGTTGGTGGCGAGTTCCGAGACGATCAGACGGACGGCGTCTGCCGCCTCGGCGTCCGCGGGCAGGCCCCACTCGCCGAGGGTGCCGGCCACGAAGGCCCGGGCCGTGGAGACCGAGGCGGGATCGCTCGGCAGAGTGAGGGTTGCTTCCAGGTGATCTGCCATGGCGACGTCGTCCCTTTCCCACGGGACCGGAGCCCGACACGGTGTGGATTGGTTCGAGTACGGTCCCGGACTGGTGCTTCTTCGCCAGACTGCCATCACCACGCCGGTCACGGGTGGCGATCCACCAAGATGTGCATATATCTGTCGCCCGATGCGGTGAACTCTGCGACGACAGAGCGTATTTGGTCGGCCTGTCAGGAGTAAGGAGGAGCCCATGCAGCACGGACCGGCGGTGCGCCGCCGCAAGCTGGGCGCCGAACTGCGCACTTTACGCGCCCGGGCGGGTCTCACCAGTGGTGAGGCGGCCCGGCTCGTGGGGTGGCACCAGTCCAAGGTGAGCCGCATCGAGACCGGCGTCAGTGGATCGAAACCGGCCGATGTGCGGTTACTCCTCGACGCCTACGGTGTGGCCGATCAGCAACTGCGGGAGCTGATGCTGGCATTGGCGGGCGACGGCGGCGGCCGGGACCACTGGTGGCACGCCTACCGTGGGGTGCTGCCGCCGGCCTACCGGGACTTCATCAGCCTGGAGTCCCAGGCCAGCGCGATGCGCACCCTGGAGACGACCGTGGTGCCGGGCCTGCTGCAGACGCCCGAGTACGCGCGCGCGGTGACCGGCGCCGCCGTCGAGGGCCTCGACGAGGAGCAGCTGGACACCCTGGTGGAGGTGCGGCTGGCCCGCCAGGACGTACTGCGTGCGCAGCCGCCGCTGGAGCTGAACGCGGTGCTCGACGAGTCGGTGCTGCGCCGCGAGGTGGGCGGCCCCGAGGCGATGGCGCGCCAGCTGCGACGGCTGGCGGAGGCCTCCCGTTTGCCGCAAGTGAGCCTTCAGGTGCTGCCGTTCACCGCGGGTGCGCATATCGGGGTAACCGGCCCGTTCGTTATCTTTTCATTTTCGCGCACTTCTGATCTGGATGTGGTTGTTCTCGACCACTTGACGAGTACCCTCTATCTCGAACGGAAAGAAGACCTCCAGGCCTATGCCCAGGCCTTCAACGCCCTTCGGGCGCACGCACTTTCGCCCGGGGAATCATCGGATTACATCGCCGCGATCGCCGGCGGCGCGTAAGGAGGCACCATGTCCGCAGTACCGCGGAACGTACCTTCCCGTACCGATCCCGACCGTCTCCCGCAGGTGCGGTGGCTGCGCAGCAGCTACAGCACGGGAGCCAACAACTGCGTCGAGACCGCCCGGCCGGACCGCGGCCCCTGGGCCGGTCTGCTCGCCGTACGCGACTCCAAGGACCCGGCCGGTCCCGCCCTGCTCTTCTCCCCCGAGAGCTGGACGGGTTTCACCGACTCGCTTGGCCGACCACGCCGCACCTGACGGCGCCCCCACCCGTCACCGGCGACCCACGGTCCTGTCCCGCCGACTCATGGCCGTGTCTCGCCGATCACCCGCACAGCGCGTTCCAGCTCGGCCCCGGAGAGGTCCGCACGGGCGGTGAGCCTCAGGCGTGAGATGCCGTCGGGCACGGAAGGAGGCCGGAAGCAGCCCACGGCCAGGCCTGCCGTCCGGCAGTCCGCCGCCCACCGCAGCGCCTCCTCCGGGGACGGCGCCCGCACCGAGACGACCGCGGCGTCGGGACGCACCGCTTCCAATCCCGCGGCCGTCAGCCGCGTGTGCAGTTCGCCCGCCACCGTACGCGCACGTGCCGCGCGCTCCGGTTCCCGGCGCAGCAGCCGCAGGGCCGCCAGCGCGGCGCCCGCAGCCGCCGGGGCGAGGCCCGTGTCGAAGATGAACGTGCGGGCCGCGTTCACCAGATGCTCGATCACCCGCGCGGGGCCCAGCACGGCGCCCCCCTGGCTGCCGAGCGACTTGGACAGCGTGAGCGTCACGACGACGTCGGGGGCGCCCGCGAGGCCGGTAGCCTGCGCGGTCCCCCGGCCGCCGTCCCCGAGCACGCCCAGTCCGTGGGCGTCGTCGACGACGAGGCCGGCGCCGTGCTCCCGGCAGGCGGCGGCGAGGCCGGCCAGCGGGGCCGCGTCGCCGTCGACCGAGAAGACCGCGTCGGAGACGGCCACGGCCGGGCCGTCGTGGGCGTCGAGCGCCTTGCGCACGGCCTCCGGGTCGTTGTGGCCGACGACCTGGACGGCGCCGCGGGCCAGCCGGCAGCCGTCGATGAGCGAGGCGTGGTTGCCCGCGTCGGAGACGATCAGCGAGCCGTGCGGGGCCAGCGCCGTGACGGCGGCGAGATTGGCCGCGTAGCCGGAGGAGAAGACCAGGGCGGCCTCGAAGCCGCAGAAGTCCGCCAGCTCCCGCTCCAGGTCGCCGTGCAGCTCGGTGGTGCCGGTGACGAGGCGCGAGCCGGTGGCGCCGCCTCCCCAGGTGCGGGCGGCGGCCGCGGCGCCCTCGACGACCTCGGGATGACGGGCCAGACCCAGGTAGTCGTTGCTGGCGAGGTCGAGCAGCGGCGAGTCGGCCGGACGCGGCCGCAGCGTCCGCACGAGTCCGGCCCGGCGGCGCAGCTCCGCCTGCTCGTCGATCCAGCCGAACGCCATGGGTCCTCCGGGGCTTTTGTAGGTAGCGGACAGACACTAGCGGCAGGGCCGCCCGCCCACGGTGTGGCAATACCCACACGTCGAACCGGGTGTGTTGTGTGATCCCTACCTTGGCCCGGAGCGGGTGCGTAGGACAGGATCGGCTCTCATGGACCTGCTGAACACGCTGGTGGACAAGGGGCTTCGGCGCGAGCTGCCGACCCGCGAGGAGGCTCTGGCCGTCCTCGCCACTTCCGACGACGACGTGATGGACGTGGTGGCCGCGGCCGGGAAGGTGCGCCGGCACTGGTTCGGCCGACGGGTGAAGCTCAACTACCTCGTCAACCTCAAGTCGGGCCTGTGCCCCGAGGACTGCTCCTACTGCTCCCAGCGGCTGGGCTCGACGGCCGGCATCCTGAAGTACACCTGGCTCAAGCCCGACGAGGCCTCGCAGGCCGCCGCGGCGGGTCTCGCGGGCGGCGCGAAGCGGGTCTGCCTGGTGGCGTCCGGGCGCGGGCCGACGGACCGGGACGTCGACCGGGTCTCCGACACCATCAAGGCGATCAAGGAACAGAACGAGGGCGTCGAGGTGTGCGCCTGTCTGGGCCTGCTCTCCGACGGCCAGGCCGAGCGGCTGCGCGAGGCGGGCGCCGACGCCTACAACCACAACCTCAACACGTCGGAGTCGACGTACGGGGAGATCACGACCACACACACCTACGCCGACCGGGTGGACACCGTCACCAAGGCGCACGCGGCGGGCCTGTCGGCCTGCTCCGGACTGATCGCCGGCATGGGCGAGACGGACGAGGACCTGGTGGACGTCGTCTACTCGCTGCGCGAGCTGGACCCGGACTCGGTGCCGGTCAACTTCCTCATCCCGGTCGAGGGCACGCCGCTGGCCAAGGAGTGGAACCTCACCCCGCAGCGCTGTCTGCGGATCCTGGCGATGGTGCGGTTCGTCTGCCCCGACGTCGAGGTCCGCATCGCGGGCGGGCGCGAGGTCCATCTGCGCACGATGCAGCCGCTCGCGCTGCACCTGGCCAACTCGATCTTCCTCGGTGACTACCTCACGACCGAGGGCCAGGCGGGCAAGGCCGACCTGGAGATGATCGCGGACGCCGGGTTCGAGGTGGAGGGCGCGGAGCAGGTCACGCTGCCCGAGCACCGGGCAGCGGCGGGCGGCGGCTGCGGGTCCCACGAGGGCGGCGGCTGCGGCTCCCGGGAGGCATCGGGGTGCGGTGCGCACGAGGGCTCCGGGTGCGGCTCGCACGAGGGCGGCGGCGTCTGCGGCTCCGTCCCCGCGGCGACGGCCGCCTCGGCTGCCCCCGCCGCCGCGTCCGCCGGCGAGGCCCGCACCGACCTGGTCGCCGTGCGCCGCCGCGGCGCCGGCACCGATCTCGCGCCCAATGCCTGAGCCGTCCCCGCTCGCCGTGCCGGAGCTGCTGGAGCTCGACCGGCGGCATGTGTGGCATCCCTACGGTCCGATGCCCGGCCGGGCCGAACCGCTCGTCGTGGAGTCGGCGAGCGGGGTCCGGCTGCGGATGGCGGACGGCTCGGGCGAGCTGGTCGACGGCATGTCGTCCTGGTGGTCGGCGATCCACGGCTACAACCACCCGGTGCTCAACGACGCCGTGCGCGAGCAGTTGGGACGGATGAGCCACGTCATGTTCGGCGGGCTCACCCACGAGCCCGCCGTCCGGCTGGCGAAGCATCTTGTCGACATGTCGCCCGACGGTCTCGAGCATGTCTTCCTCGCCGACTCGGGTTCGGTGTCGGTCGAGGTCGCCGTGAAGATGTGTCTGCAGTACTGGCGCTCGCTGGGCCGTCCGGCGAAGCGGCGCCTGCTGACGTGGCGCGGCGGCTACCACGGCGACACCTGGCAGCCCATGTCGGTGTGCGACCCCGACGGCGGGATGCACGACCTGTGGACCGGGGTGCTGCCCCGGCAGGTGTTCGTGGACGCGCCGTTGGCGGAGTACGACGAGACGTACGCCGATCAGCTGCGCGCGGCCGTCGAGCGGCACGCCGACGAGCTGGCCGCGGTCGTCGTGGAGCCGGTGGTGCAGGGCGCGGGCGGGATGCGGTTCCACTCCCCCGGGTATCTGCGGGTGCTGCGCGAGATGTGCGACGCGCACGACGTGCTGCTGGTGTTCGACGAGATCGCGACCGGTTTCGGCCGTACGGGCGCGCTGTTCGCGGCGGAGCACGCCGCGGTCACGCCGGACGTGATGTGCGTCGGCAAGGCGTTGACCGGCGGCTATCTGACGATGGCGGCGACGCTGTGCACCTCCCGGGTGGCCGAGGGGATCTCGCGGGGCGAGGTGCCGGTGCTGGCTCACGGGCCGACGTTCATGGGCAACCCCCTCGCCGCGGCCGTCGCCTGCGCCTCGATCGAGCTGCTGCTCGGACAGGACTGGCTCGCGGAGGTCAAGCGGATCGAGTCGGGCCTGCGGGACGGCCTCGCGCCGGCCTCACGGCTCCCGGGCGTGCGGGACGTGCGGGTCCTCGGCGCCATCGGGGTCGTCCAGCTCGACCACGAGGTGGACATGCGGGCCGCCACCGCGGCGGCCGTGCGCGAGGGCGTCTGGCTGCGGCCCTTCCGCGACCTCGTCTACACGATGCCGCCGTACGTCACCGGTGACGCGGACGTGGCACGGATCACGCGCGCGGTGTGCGCCGCGGCGCGGGAGGGGTGAGCATGCCGATCCTGGTGATCACGGGGACGGGCACGGAGGTCGGCAAGACGGTCACGACGGCGGCGGTCGCCGCTGCGGCGCTGGCGGCGGGCCGGTCGGTGGCCGTGCTGAAGGCGGCGCAGACCGGTGTGGCACCGGGCGAGCCGGGGGACGCCGAGGAGGTCGCGCGGCTGGCGGGCGCGCTCACCGCGGTCGAAGTCGCCCGCTTCCCCGAGCCGTTGGCTCCCGCGACCGCGGCGCGGCGGGCGGGTCTCGCGCCCGTGCGTCCGGGCGACGTGGTGGAGGCGGCGCGGAAACTCGCCGTGGAGCACGACCTGGTGCTCGTCGAGGGGGCGGGCGGGCTGCTCGTGCGGTTCGACGAGGCGGGCGGCACGCTCGCCGACGCCGCTCGGCTGATGCGGGCCCCGGTGCTGGTGGTGTCCTCGGCGGGGCTGGGCACACTGAACACGACGGAGCTGACAGCTCGTGAACTGCGGGCGCGCGGGCTGGAGTTGCTGGGCGTGGTCATCGGCGACTGGCCCGACTCGCCCGACCTGGCGATGCGTTGCAACGTCACCGACCTGCCGGACGTCGCCGGGGCCCCGCTTCTGGGGGCGCTGCCGGCGGGTGTGGGGGCGCTCGCTCCCGCCGTCTTCCGCGCGGCGGCCCCGGGTTGGCTGGCGCCACGGCTGGACGGGACGTGGGACGCCGACGCCTTCCGGGCCGGCGCCGCGCACTGAGTCGGGTTCGCGCGGCATCGCCGACTTTCCGTCGCGCAGCGCTCGCGGGTCCGGCAAGGGGCCCGCGGCCCTCCACGTGCGGGCGGCGGGCTCAGCCGGGTCCGCGAGACACCGGCCGGCCGGCCCGCGACTCGGCGTTCGCAGCTCTCACGAAGGGACCACGGGCCTTCCGGGTGCGGGCCGCAGGCCGAGCCGCGTCCGCGAGACACCGCCGGCTGTCCCGCGGCACGGGCTCGCCGGGGGCGGCGAGGGGACGCGTGAGTGTTTTCGGGCCGGGGTGAGCGTGCGTTCGACCCTCGGGAGCGGGCGGGCCGGGCGTCGCGCGGCGGTGGGACTTCATGGACCCGACGGGCGGGCGTCGTCCGGGGCGCCTCGGCCCTCCGGTGGCCCGGACGTCGTCCCCTGCGCGTCGGCCTGGGCGATCAGCCGGACGAGCTCGATGCGGGAGCGGATGCCCAGCCGGTTGAAGACGCCGCGCAGGTGATGGTCGATGGTGCGATGGCTGAGGGCGAGCCGGACGGCGATCTCCCGGTTCGTCGCGCCCTCGGCGGCCATCCGGGCGATCAGGAACTGCTGGGCCGTCAGCAGGACGGCCGGGCTGTCCGCCCCGCGGGCCGGGGTCGCGGGGGCGCCGAGGGCGCGGAGCTCGGCACGGGCCGCTTCGGCGCAGTGCGGGGCGCCGAAGGCCTCGAACGCCTCCCGGGCGCTGTGCAGCCGGTCGCGGGCCTCGGCACGGTGGCGGAGCCTGCGCAGGGCGCTGCCGAACAGCAGCTCCGTGCGGGCGTGTTCGAAGGGGCGGGCGCCCTCGGCGTGCAGCTCGAGCGCGGTGCGGTAGTGCCCGAGGGCGTCGGCGCCCGGGGTGAGCAGGGCGCGGCAGCGGGCGCTGAGGGCCAGTTCGTCGGCGCTGCGGACGGCACGGGCCCAGCGGTCGTAGTCGGCGTGCGCGGCCCGGGCGACGCGCGTGTCGCCGGTGCGCACGGCGGCCTCGACGTAGTGCGGGGTGGCCGAGTGGCGGACCGCGCGGTGGCCGTGTCCGGGTCCGAAGGCGGCGAGGGCGCGCAGCCGGGCCGCGGCGGGGCCGTAGCGTCCGGTGCCGAGGTCGAGGAGGGCGAGCGCCCACTGGGCGAGCGCGGCGGGCAGGCCCAGGCCGTGGGCGAGGGCGTGGGACCGGGCCGCGGCGGCGCGCCTGCGGCACAGGTCGCCGTCGCCGGTGAGCGCGGCGAACATGGCGAGGGCGGCCTGGAGATGACAGGCGCCGTTGTCCTGGCCGGTGGCCTGCGCCTGCCGTAGCGCGTCCAGCGCGGCGGCCTCGGCGGCGCGCGGCCGGCCGGTCCAGAAGTCGGCGTGGGCACGGAACTCCAGCGCCTGCGAGACGAGGGCGGTGAGACCGCGCGTGCGGGCTGCGGCCGCCGCCCGCACGGTGGCGGTCGCGGCCCGGGGGTGGTCGCCGAGCATCAGGGCGGCGACGCCCGCGTGCAGCAGGTCGGTGGGGTCCCCGCCGGGGCCGCATCTGCCCGCGGTCGCCTCCAGCAGGTCACGGGCGTCCTCGTAGCGTCCGTCGACGGCGGCGGCGATCCCGCTCAGCACCCCCGGTGGGTCGACGCCCAGTTGCCGTGCCGCCGCCACCGCCTCCCGGCAGCGCCTCAGGTCGCCGGTGTAGACGGCGGCCTCGGTGGCGCGGGCCAGCAGGGGCGCGGGGTCGGCGCAGGCCGACGCTCCCGTCAGCAGCGCGTCGAAGGCCTCGGCGGCGTGGCCGGTGCGCAGGGCGAGGACGCCGGTGAGGGCGTCGGCGTCGGTGCGGGCGGCCAGGGCGCGGGAGCGGTCTGCGTCACCGGCGTTCCAGGCGTCGGCCGCCGCGCGGGCGAGCAGGCGGGAGCGGTCCCGTGGGGCCGGGCACAGGACGGCGGCACGTTCCGCGAGGGCGGCGGCCAGGGCCGGGTCGGCGGCGGCGCGGGCCCGGTCGGCGGCGGTGGCCAGCTCCGCGGCGAGCCGTCCGGAGGGGCCCAGCGCGGCGGCGCCCCGATGCCAGGAGCGCCGGGGCAGTTCGGCGGCGTCGTGCAGGACACGGGCCAGCAGCAGGTGGACGTCGCGCCGGTCGGCCGGGGCGGCGCTCTCGTAGGCGGCGATCCGGGTCCAGGCGTCGCGGAAGCCGACGCCGCCCGCCGTGGCGTACGCCAGTCCGGCCGTCTCGGCGGCCTCCAGCGGCCGGGTGTCGAGCCGGGCGGCGGCGACGGCGCGCAGGAAGGCGTGGGTGGCCACCGGGTACTGGTCGGCGGCGGCGAGCAGGAGCAGCCGCCGGGTGTCGTCGGGCAGGGCGCGGACCTCCAGGCGGTGGGCGCGCAGGACGTCCGGGGCCTGCTCCGCCGGGTCGGTGGGCAGCGGGTCGAGGCCGGCCGCCTGGCGTTCGGTGAGCCGGGCCGCGAGTTCGACGGCGGCGCGCGGGTCGCCGTGCACGAGGCGCAGGGCGCGCACCCGGACGCCTTCGGGCAGCGCGGCGACCGGGCGCGGACCCGCGTCCGAAGGCCTCGGTGGCGAAGTGCGGTCCAGAGGTGGGGGGTTCACCGGAGTCACCACACACATGACGTTACTGGCGGGTTACTTGAACCGTAAAGACCGGCGATATCACCGATGCGGCGCGCGTAGACCCGACCGGACACTCCTGGCAACCCCACCTGTTTCAGGAGGCATCATGCAGCGCCGCAAGCGTCGCATCGCCGCGGTCCTCTCGGCCGCGGTCACTTCGCTCCTTCTGTCACTGTCCGTCTCCGCCCCCACCGCCCACGCGGCGACCCATGATCCGATCGTCTTCGTGCACGGCATCAGCAGCTCGTCGAGCAGTTGGGACGACTGGGTCGCCTACTTCAAGGCCGACGGCTACACGGCCGCCGAGCTCGACGCGTGGACGTACAGCTGGTCCCAGTCGAACGCCACCACGGCCGCACAGCTGGCCACGGAGATCAAGAACCTGCGCGCGAGGACCGGCGCGAGCAAGGTCGACGTCGTCGTCCACTCCATGGGCGCGCTCAGCTCCCGCTACTACCTCAAGAACCTCGGCGGGACGGCCTTCGTGGACGACTTCGTCTCCGTCGCCGGCACCAACCACGGCACGTCGGTCGCCTCGCTGTGCAGCTGGCTGTACAGGTCCTGCGCCGAGATGGTCACCGGCAGCTCGTTCGTGACGGCCCTCAACTCCGGTGACGAGACGCCCGGCAGCGTGAACTACGCGACCTACTGGTCGAACTGCGACGCGGCCGTGGACCCGGACTCCTCCGCGCTGCTGAGCGGGGCCACCAACGTGGGCGTCGGCTGCATCTCGCACGACGAGATGAACAACGACCACGGCGTCTACGCACAGGTGCGCGCGTTCGTCGAGTGACCGGCGCGGGCGGCACAGCGGGGGTGCGGCGGGCCGGTACGGGGAAGGATCCGGGTAGGCCCGTCCTGCCTGGGAGGTCGCCATGCCGATACGGTCCACGAGTTCCGGCAAGGTGTCCGGTGATCTCGTCCACCACCCGCTGTTCGCCCGCTGGTATCCCGCGGTCAGCTCGGCCGCGGAGACCCGCGGCGGTCTGGCGGCGGCGCGAGAGCGGCTGCTGGCCGGGCTGTCGGGCCGGGTCGTCGAGATCGGCGCGGGCAACGGGCTGAACTTCGCCCACTACCCGCGCACCGTCTCGGAGGTCGTCGCGATCGAGCCGGAGCGCCATATGCGGACCCTGGCGCTGGAGGCGGCGCTGCGCGCCGGCATGCCCGTCGACGTGGTTCCGGGAGCGGCGGAGGCACTGCCGGTCAAGAGCGAGGCGTTCGACGCGTCAAAGGTTTGCGTACACCCCTGCTGAGCCCCTACCGTCACCGGGCATGAAGACAGAAGCCCGGTCGGGCGGGCGGCGGCGCCTGGTCATCTACTGCCGAATCAGCGACGACCGCGAGGGCCGCAAGTACGGCGTGAAGCGCCAGGAGCGCGACTGTCGCAAGCTCGCCGAGGACCTCAACCGACGGGGCACTCCCGCTGAGATCGTCGCGGTGCTCGTCGAGAACGACACCTCCGCCTACTCCGGCAAGCCGCGCCCGCAGTACACCGAGCTGATCCGGATGCTGCGCGAGGGCGAGGCCGATGGCGTGCTGGCGCTGACCTCGCGACGGCTGCAGCGCCGCTTCCGGGAGGCGTTCGAGTTCCTCGACCTGGTCGAGGAGAAGGACCTGCTCGTTGCCACGGTGAAGGGCGGCACGTACGACCTCACGACGGCGGACGGCCGGCGCGAGGCACGACGCAAAGCCGTCGACGACCAGCACGAAGCGGAAGAGACCGCCGAGCGCGTGCGCGACGCCAAGGGCGACAACGTCCGTGAGGGCACCTACCGCGGAGGACCGAGGCCGTTCGGCTACGAGGCGGACGGGACGACCCCCCGCGGACTGGACTGCCCGCGCTGCCCCTCCGAGGCCTTCACCGTCGTGCTGTGGTGCATGCGCTGCGGGGCGGGCGACGACGTCACCCCGGACCGGCACTGCACGCGGTGCGAGAGCGGCGACCACTTCACAGCGAAAGCCGTCTGCCGGGCGTGCGGAGCGGACGCCCGCGTCACCGATGGCTCCGAGGCCTGGCACGTCGACAAAGCGATGGACCTGATCCTGGCTGGCGACTCGCTGCGCAGCGTCTGCCGCGCCTGGAAGGCCCAGGGCATCACCTCCCCGGCGCGGCGCCGCCGCCTGCCGGACGGCACGCGTACAGAGCCGCGCGGCGGCGAGTTCTCGCCGACCCCCCTCCGCCGCCTGCTGCTCCGGCCGCGCAACGCAGGACTGCTCGAGGTCGCGGGTGAGGTCGTCGGCAAAGCTGCATGGCCGGCGCTCGTCTCCGAGGACAAGTGGCGTGCCTGCAAGGCGATCCTTGAGCGGCCCGAACGCCGCAGCACGACCAGCACGGCTCGCAAGTGGCTCGGCGGTGGCCTCTACCTGTGCGGCTGGGAGGACTGCGGGCAGGCCGTGCAGACACAGGGCCGCGGTGCCGGTCTGGACGCGGCGTACCGGTGCCAGGCAGGCGGGCACGTGTCGCGGGTGGCGAAGTACGTCGACGACTACGTTCAGGACATGGCCATCGAGCGTCTCAGCCGACCGGACGCCGCCGTGCTGCTGCTGCCGCCCGCGCCGGCGCAGGAACCGGTCGAGCAGCTGGTGGCACGGGAAGAGGCGCTGCGCGGCAAGCTCGCCGAGAACCAGCGGGACTACGACGAGGACCTGAAGACGCGCGCCCAGTACCTCGACAGCAACGCCCGGCTGCGCGCCAAGCTGCGCGAGCTCGAGGCGGAGTGGGAGCGTCGCAGCACGGTGCCCGTGCTCCGAAGCGTGCGGCTGGGCAGTCGGCAGGTCGCCGAGGACTGGGAGGGCTACAGCCTGGACCGCAAGCGCGCGATCATCGACGCGATCATGACGGTCACGATCCTCCCCGCCCGCCGGGGCCGGCCGGACGGCTTCCGCCCGGGCGACACGTACTTCGACGAGGAGTCGGTGCGCATCGAGCCCAAGCGCCCCGGCCAGTAAGGGCAGACGGGGCACGCTGGTACCCGCTACCGGCCGTGCCCTGATGCCCGTCTCCGGCCGGGCGACGGCTGCCGCTTCTCCGACGAGCGCCGGGAGCGCGGCGAGGAGAGCAGCCGCAGGTGTGCTTTCGCGTGCACCTCAACTGCGTCATCCGGTGGCTCGGCCGGCGGGTCCTGGCCAGGCGGACACCGGCGACGCGCCTCAACGCCTTCCAGGACGGCCCGCACGGCAGTATCGATTCTGCGCTTCTGCTCGGCCCTGCGTTCGATGGCCCACAGTCTCAGGCCCTGTACGGCCACGATCGTGAGCAGTACCCCGCCGGCGAGGGCGGCGACTACCTGGCCAGTATTCGTCACACCTGACCACTCCCCCAGTTCGCTCTGTGCATATGCGACTACTGGGGAACACCCTCCGTAATACGTCTGTCACACAGGTAGACATAGAAACCGCTTGTGACACGAACGTGACTATCCGGTGCGGTCATTCCGGTCATCATGGCTTGTTCCGCCCCTTTGTGACCGGTGAGTAGCCTCGATATCCAGCCGCACCCGCCGCCAGACCTCGTCCGCATCCTCCGGCGACAGCCGCATCTCCCGCAGCGTCGCGGCCAGTAGACGCTGCGCCAGCGACAACTCCTCGTCGAGCGGCGGCAGCTCGGCGGCGTCGGGCTGGACGGCTTCAGTGTTGACCTCGACGGCCGGCCTTGGGTGTCCGCCCTGCAGGATGGCGAGGACGGATCCTGGGACCCACTGCAAGGCGTCGTCCAGTCCGCGCGCGGTCAGTTCGGCCGGCTTGTAGTCGCCGCGCCGAATGCCGCGCAGCGCCTCGTAGGTGATGCCGGCCATCGTCGCGACCTCCCGCCAGTTGAGGCGGAGCTCGAGGCGTCGTTCGCTCATCGCGGCATCGAGGCGCTCGTGCGGTTCCGGTTGCGTCATCTGCACCCCTTCTGACCAGCCAAACACAGGCTAACGCAACTTAGCGCAACGCGAGTGAGGTGCGCCTTACTACCCTGAAACTTGTGTTTACTTGTGCTCTGGGCATTGTCAGCCTGTGTTGTCCTGCGTTAGCTTGTGGCCCATGCCCCGCACAATCACAAGTTCAGTGAAGCGGGCGCGCCTCCGTCAAGGCATGACTCAGCAGGATCTGGCTGAAAAATGCGCGGAGGCTGGCGCTCCAGTCGACGAATCGCACCTCAGCAGGATCGAACGAGGCATCTTCCGACCGCGGCCCCGACTGCGGGCGGTCCTTGCCCAGGTCCTTGAGATCGACCCCGACACCTTCGACGAGAGCGGACCTGAGGCGTACCGCCGTCCTCGGAGCTCGGCATGACGCGAGAAGAGCGGCGCGAGCGCATCCGTCGCCAGGTCGACGATTGGCCGCCGTTCACCCCGCAGCAGAGCGCACGGCTGGCCGTCCTGCTGCGCCCCGAGCCGCAGGCCGTCGAGACCCCTGTGCGGCGGTCGACTGAGTCGAAAGCCGCCTGACCACACACTTCGGGGCCGCGCCCGGGTGGCCCCCCGGATCGCGACCCCTCGGCACACCACACCCAAACCCTTCCCTGGAGTGGCAGAACCGTGACCACAGCATCCCAGACCCCCGCCCCCGAGGCGCTGCCCCCCGAGCCCACGCGCGCCCTTGTGGCCGCTGAGGGCGTCATCGCGGCCGCCATGAAGCGCGGCGCCGCGACTCCTCGCGAGCTCGCGCAGGCCGAGCAGGACGCCGGCCTCCTCTTCGACGCGCAGGCCGCCCAGGACATCGCGGACGCGGCCGCCGAGCAGGCCCACGCCGAGGCCCAAGCGGCCATCAGCGAGCGCGGCCGCCAGCTCGCCCGCGTGGCCGGCGACCACCGCAAGCTCACCGCGGTGATGCGTCTCCTCGAGGGCCGCCCGGGCACGCACCTCCTGACCGTCGCGGAGATCGCGGCGGCCGCCGAGTACGCCACCACCCCGTTCGACTCCGCCCCGATGACGCTGGGGTGGACCGGCGGAGTGGACATCCCCGGCCCGGGCGACACCCGCAAGAAGGCCGTCATCGAGTGCATGTCCTCCTATGGCGGCCGCGCGGTCCTGGTCGTCGAGGGCGACGCCCGCCGCAACCTCGCGAGTCAGCTCGACCTCGAGCTCCGCGACCCCCACGCTCCCTGCGCCACCGAGGGGTGCGGCACCGATCACGACCTCGGCGGCGGCGACCTGTTCGGCTGGTCCCGCCTGGAGATCGCCTCTCTCGGCGAGGGCGCGCGCTGGTACTGCAGCGACATGTGCGTCATGGACGCCCTCTCCCGGGCCGGCCACGACGTCGCCGCCGCCGACCGGGCCGCCGCCGGCGACCCCGACGAGCAGGACTCCGGACCGCTGTACGGCGACGACGCCCACTGGGCCGCCAGGATCACCCTCGCCGAGACCGACTCCGAGGCCACCGAGCAGGCGTCCGACGCCGAGGGCGGTGCCTCGTGATCTCAACGCTTGACACCTACCTCGGGTGGGAGAAGCCGCAGCACCACGCGGGTTGCAAGCGGCCGGCGTGGGACGTCGGGATCCGTACCGAGGAGCGCGCCGCCCGCTACGTCGGCCGCGGGGACAGCGCCTGCCGGCACTCCTGCCCGGACGAGTGCTGCTCGCACGGCAACGCCTACGACCAGGTCGTGGTGCGGATCGTGTGCACGTCGTGCGGCGCGGCGCGGGTCGTCACGGGCGAGCACACCGAGGACACGGGGACGTCCACGACCAGCACCAAGGTCCTCGGCTACGGCCTGCCACCGCGTCAGGTGGCCGAGCTGCTGCTGTGGCCCGGTCAGCCGTGGCTGCCCTACGGCCGCGCGCTCGCCGAGGAGCCGCACGACTTCGTCCTGACCCGGACCGGCGTCAAGCAGGTCACCGAGGACGCCGTCGTGGGGCAGATCACCCAGTCCCGCGGCGGGCGCGGTGGCGTGGTGTGGACGGCTCTCGCCGTGCCCGACCCGCAGGGCCAGTTCGGGTACGGGCAGCGGCTGCGGTGGGCGCACGCCAACGACGGCCGCGGCCGCGGCGGTTCCATCCTGCGTACGGTCCCCGCGGCCGCGCGCTGGATCGGTGCTCGCCTCGCCGAGCAGAAGCCGGCCGCCGAGCTCGCCGCTGGCGGTGCGCGGTGAGCGCCATCGATGAGCAGCAGGCGGCGGGCGTGTCCGGGCAGAGCATCCACGACAGCGGCCGGCTGTCCGTGGACGACGCCACCCGGGCCACCCTGCCGCAGCAGTTCTACGGCGACGCAATCGACCGCGCCCTCGCAGCGATGGAGTTCCTCCCGGACACCATCGAGACGGGCATGCGCAAGGAACCCGGGCCGACCGGACGGCGGGAGCTGTTCTTACGGCTGGAGTGGCTGCCCGGCCACGACGACCTGGTGCCCGACGCGATGTGTGCGAGTGGTCTGGTCGTGCAGTGGTCGCACCTGGCCGGCTGGTCGGCCCGGGCCGGTGACGACCTGGTCGCCCTCGCTCTCGCCGACCTCGCCAACCCGGCGTTGGTCGCCGACGCAGCGATGCACGCCGCCCTGCACGGTCTGCGCTGCGCCTGCGAGAAGCCCGACACCACTGACGGCCGGTGGGAGCAGGCGGTGTACCTGGACATCGCCCTGGTCGCCTACGACGAGCGCGTGGACGGGGTGGCCGGATGATCTGGCTCGTCCTGCTCTGCGCGGTCCTGGCCGCTCTCGTGGTCCTCGCCGCGGACGACGCCCGTTGGGATCACCGTCGTCTGCCGCCGGTGACCCAGCGGCGGCCGCAAGCGCCGAGCCCGCCGCAGGCCTCCCCGTCCGGGCCGTGGCACCCCGGCTTCCACCTGCAGCGCGGCCGCCGCGTCCGTGCAGCCCGCGCCCGCCGCCGACAGCAGCCCTGACCCGCCCCATCCAGTCCCCGGGCGGGCGGCACGTGCCCTGACAACCGTCCCGCCCGCCCGGCCACCACCACCTCACCGAAGGACACCATGCGCCGCCCCGTCGTACACCGTCGCGATCCGCGACTTGAGATCATCACCGAGGCGATCGAGCGTCTCATCCCCGGCGCCACGCCGGCGTTCCTCCTCGTCACCGTCGTCGAGCAGCTGCCCGGCACGGGCGAGACGAGCGTGAACACCTGGAGCGGCAAGCCCGAGGGCCTGGCCACCAAGGTGTTCACCGCCCTGTACGGCCGCCCCCGCACCGAGGAGCCGCCCAGCCCGCTCGCGCGCGCCGAGGACGCCCGGCGCGCCCTCGGCCTGGTCGGCGAGATCAACGCGCTCACGGCGGCCGACAAGGCGCTGACCTCCGCGCCCTGGTACCCGGCCCGTCCCGGCGACCTCGTCCACCTGCACTACCCGCAGGCCGGAGACTTCCCCGAGTTCGGGGAGACGTACATCGTCGGCGACGCCGGCGACGGCCTGCTGAGCCTGCAACTCCTTGCGCACACGCTGCCCGCCACCGAGGACGCGGACGGCATCGTCGGGTGCTTCGCCTCCGAGGCGTCCGACCAGCCGCTGTACGAGCTGTGGTTCGAGGCGGGCCCGCACCTGCTGACGATCGTCCGCGATGGCCGCCCCGTCCACGCCGGGGGTGCCCGATGACCTACAACCTGGCCCCCGGCACCGCGCCGTGGTTCGAGCACCTGACCGACAGCGTCGATGCCCTCCGCAACGCCGCCCGTGAGTGGAAGCTCGCGGCCGGCGCCGCCGAGCTGGCGTGCGAACAGAGCGATCCGATGCGCCGTGTCCTGCACGACGGGAAGGTGACCGGCCAGCCCAGCCCGGAAGCGGTCGGCTGGAACGCCAAGCCGTTCACCCGCTCCCCGCACTACAAGGCCGTCTACGCCCTCGAGCGCCTGCACACCGAGGCCAAGTACCGGCTGCGTGCCGAGTACCAGCACGCCGCCCTGCTGTACGCCTCCGGCGCGGCCTGGGCCGTGTGCAGGGTGCGCGCGGGCGAGCAGCCCGCCCTCGTCGTCCTCGGCGTGGACGACGAGGGCGACAACGGACAGCGCGACCTGGTTCCGGGCGACTTCGGCGCCAACATCAGGACGCTCGAGACCGACGGCTACAGCCACGCGGACAAGTTGCAGGCGGCCTACGAGCGGCTGCTGGAGTGCCTCGCGGCGGGCCGGCACGCCGAGGACATCGGCAACCAGGACTACGTCAGCGAGCGGGACGACGCCGAGGCCGCCGAGTGCTGGGCGGTCGCCGAGGGCACCGCGGACGCCGCGTACGCGTACGGCGCCCTCCTGCGCCAGGCCCTCGGGTTCGTCCTGCTCGGCCCGCGCGAGGAGTACCGCAGGCAGCTCGCCGCCCGGCGCGCCGCCGAGGACGCACAGTCCTCGGAGGTGGCGCAGTGACGCGTACGGACCGGCGCACGCTGGTGCGCCAGCTGAGCGAGCAGGGCCTGAGCCAGCGCAAGATCGCGGGCCGTCTGAAGATCGGCAAGGACACGGTGCGCCGCGACCTGGACGCGATCGCGCGCGAGGACGAGCCGGACGGTGCGCCGCACGATGCGCCGGACGGGACGGATGCGCCGCAGGTCAGCGACCCGGCCGAGCCGGTGAGCGCGCCGCAGGATGCGCCACCGGATGAGCCGGTCTGCGCGGACGAGCCGTCCGGCGCTGCGCCGGGTGCGCCGGCCGCGCCGGTGGCGCAGCTGCCGCGCCGGGTGTCGCCCGAGCGACTCGAGATCGACCTGCGCCAGTCGCCGGCGCTGCGCCGGGACCTGGCGGTCCTGGCGTCGACCGGCCTCACCGCGCAGGAGGCGATCGCCCAGGCCGTCACCGTCCTGGCGGCCGGCTACCGCCGCGGCCTCGCCCAGGACGTCATCGTGCCCGGCCCGTTCGTCGTGCGGGACGTCCACGTCGGGCCGCCGATGCCCGCCCGCCTCACACCCCGCACACCCGCCCCGCCCGAGGGCGCCTGAGAACTGGTCCGGCCGCCCGGCCGCTCACCCCCGTTGGGGCGGCCGGACCACCCACCCATCCCATACGGAGGCCGCTCGTGTACCGCATCTGGCTCCTGCTGTCCCTGGCGCTGTTCCTCGCGGTCCTGCACTGGGGACCGCCGGCCTCCGACCCGGAACCCGCGGCGCGCCCGGGCGCGGCCGCGGCCGCCGAGGGCTGACAGCCGGTGGCCGGCCTCTGGCCGCCCGCAGCCCAGCACTTCGGGCTGCACGTCGACCTCGGCGACTACCACACCAAGCGCGCGGTATGGCTCGCGCTGCCGGCCGCGACGTTCACCTGCCGCTGGGGCTGCGAGCACACCGCGGTCGGCGCGGCCGACGTCGCCGACCTCGCCCAATCCATTGCCGACAGGCACGCCCGAACCTGCCCCGGTCCACCACCGAAGGAGTGACCCGCATGACGTCCAGAGAAGCCACCCCCACCGCCGCGGCGGTCCCCGCCCAGACGCGCCCGCCGTTCGACCGCCACGGGTGGGAGCGCACGGTCATCACGTCGAGCCTGCACCACAACCCCCGGCACGTCGCCCTGCTGCTCTCCCACTACGCCGACGACGCCGGCTACCTGCCCCCGGGCGGCCCGCAGCACGTCGAATCGCTGTCCTCCGGGACAGGGCTGAGCGGCCGGCTCGTCCGCCAGTCCCTGACCCAGCTCGAGCACTACGGGCTGATCTCCCGCCCCCCGATCCACGGATGGGACACGCGCCGGGGCATTCGCCCGCTCACCCTCACCACACCCCGTACTCGGCCCGGGTCGGAGGCCGCCGAGGGCGCGGTGCGCACCGAGCCGGCCCATCCCGGCGAGACGCGGTGAGCGCCGTCGAGGGGCAGTTACCGCTGCTGCCCGCCGACCCGCCCCGCTGGGGCGGCCCCGCCGCGGTGCCCGCCGGGCCGATCAAGACGCGCAACCGGATCGAGTTCGCCGTCCGCTGCGACGGCGAGAACGGCTGCGGCATGGTCCACCGCCACATCACCCCCGGCGTGCGCACCGCCCCGTGCGGAGCCACCTACACCGTCCCCGAACCCGATCAGGAATCCGACCCCTAGACGCCCCGGCCAGCCGATGTGATGGCACCTCACATCGGCTCGAACCGAAGGAGAACAGAGCATGAGCGACAACGCGCGGGACTGGGTGTGGGAGCACTCCCAGTCCAAGGGCGTGGCCCGGCTGGTGATGCTCGCCATGGCTGAGCGTGCATCCGGCCCGGAGTGCCTCGTCGTCGCAGGGAGCACCTGGCTGATGCAGCGCACCGGTGCCTCACGCAACACGGTGCTGGCGGCGATGGCACGCCTGAAAGCGACGGGCGAGATCGCAGCCGTGGACCAGGTCGTCGGCATCCACTCGCACCCCGTCTGGGTCCTGCCCAAGGCCATCGGTCACACGCCGACGCCAGACCCGGGGGAGATCCTGACCGCCACCGACGCCATCACCACCGAGCACACGGACGACCCGGACGAGTGGACACCGTGGCCTGAGATCGAGCGGCGAGTCCGCAGCCGTGTCGAGGCCTGCGTCCGGCAGGCCACGGGAGGCACGGCCGCTCCGTGACCCACCTGCCCGCGTCCTCCGCTGCTGAGCCCCGCCACGTTCGTGGCGGGGCTGGTGGTGCTGGGCGCGGGCAGCAGGTCCCCTACCCGCTGCGCCTGGTCCTCGACGCCGACACCTACGCCCCGGTCGACACGAACGTGTACGGCAAGTGGCGTGCGCTGTCGTCCGGCCGGCGGGCGACCGCGTCGGTCGCGAAGGTCGCCGGCTACATCGTGGCGTCGAAGTCGACGGTGGAGCGCTCGACCCGCCGTCTGGGCACGCCGGCCCCGACGGACGGCGTGACGGAAGTGTTCACCAAGCGGCAGACCCACAAAGGGACCGGGACCGGGCAGACCGCCGAGCGCTGGTGCCGCGAGCTCGACAAGGGCGAGGCGTACGTGTGGGCGCCCGTGCTGGCCGCGGACACGATGCGCGGCATCCTGCACCGCCTGTACCTCGGGCTGCGCTACGCGATCGGCGTCCGGGGCCACCAGCCCACCCTCGCCGAGCTCGCGCAGCTGCTGCGCCACCACGGCGGCAAGCTGGCCGGACAGCCGCTCGCCGAGGCCTCCGTCTCCCGCCTCCTCGACGAGCTCGCCGAGCTCGGCTGGATCACCCTCGAGCGGCGCGCCGGGTACCGCGGCCGCCACCTCATCACCGTCCACGACCACCCCGTCCACCCGGTCGAGGAGCCCGACGCGACCCCTGATCCTGGTGACGGATCGGGTCCCGATCTTGGTGACGGATCCCTCGCGTATAGGGAATACCTAGAGCTGAACGACGTGAGAACCACGCAGGTGGGTGGTTCTTTCCGCCGTAGGCGAGGTGACCGTAAGTGGGTCGCGCCGCCTGTGGACAACTCCGGACCGTCACTCGCTTCGGTCGCTCCCGCCGCGCTGCGCGCCCCCACCACGCCCGCTGTGCGCCCCCAGGGCGGCCCGACGTACGACGGACCGGCTCTCGCCCTCAGCCCCCGCGTCTGGGACGTCCTGGAGCCCGTACGCGACCTGCTGCCCGCCGCGACGACGTTCATGGTCCGCAAGATCGCCCGCGAGGTCGGCCGCCAGCTCGACTCCGGCATCTGGCCGGACGACATCCGCGACCAGCTGCAGCGCCTCCGCGCCTGGACGCCCCCCGAGGACATCCGCGACCCCGGCCGCTGGATCTACGGCGCCGCCCTCCCCGCACGCCCCGGACCCTGCGGGCGTCCCGGCTGTCACTACGGGTTCCAGCACCACACCGGCATGCCCTGCAAGGCCTGCGCCGACGCCCGCGCCCACCCACCACCGCCCACCTGGCACGAGTGCACCGAGTGCCAGCGCCCCGCCCGCCGGCCTCTGCCCGCCGGCCTCTGCGACACCTGCAGACCCGCCGGCCCGATCACCGCCTGACCCGAGAGGAGAACCCCGATGCCCTACCCCACCCGGCCCGCCCCGCCCAACGGCCCCGGCACCTGCCCCCGATGCGACGAAGCCGTCATCTGGTGCATCACCACCGCCAACAAGGTCCCGATCGCCGTCGACCCCGACCGCGACCCGCGCGGCAACCAAGCCGTGCACCAGGACCGCACCGGCCGCTGGATCGCCCGCCAGCTCACCAAGGACCGCGCCACCCCCGAAGGCGCCGAGGCCCTCTACGTCCCCCACGTCGTCACCTGCCCCGTCGCCCGCGCCACCGCCGACCGCACCCGCGCAGCCGCCCGCCGCCGCACCACCAGCCGCGCCACCACCGGCGTCCGCCCCGTCCGGTGGCAGTGGTGAGCCCCCGCCACCGCCGCGCCGGCCGCGAGCTGGCAGAGAGCCGCGACCAGATCGCCGCCATGCTCCGCGACGGCGCCACCTACCTGCAGATCAAAGACGCACTCCACGTCAGCACCAGCGCGATCAAAGCCGTCAGGGCCGCCCACCACATCCCCGTCCCGCCCCGCGCGATCGACGAACTCCCACCCGAGCAACAGCGCGCCGCCATCGAGACCCGCTACCCCCACGTGGCAGCCATGCTCCGCGACGGCCACCCCGTCGCCGAGATCGTGGCCGCCGGCGTCGCGTCGAGCAGCACCGTCTACAAGGTCCGCGCCGTCCTGCAGCTCCCCGGCGAACGCCGCGCCCGCACCATCGCCGAGACCCTCGCCCGCTACGTCCAGCCGGCCGGCGACGGACACGCCCGCTGGACCGGCCCCACCTCCCGCGCCGACGGCACCGGCCAACCCCAGCTCTGGGCACACAACCGCCGCCACGCCCCCCACCGCGCCGCGTTCCGCGCCCACCACGGCCGCGCCCCCATAGGCCCCGTCACCGCCACCTGCACCTACCCCGGATGCCTCGCCGGCCCCCACCTCGCCGACCGCGCCATCCGCGACGCCGACCGCCTCTACAACGCCATCTTCGGGAACGACACGCCATGACCCCGCACCAGGTGTTCACCATCGCCGCCCTCGGCGGAGCCGCCGGCGTCCTCACCGTGGTCGTCCTCGCAGTCCTCTCAGCCGCCGCCGGCGTCCTCGGCAACAAGGCATTCGAACACGCGACCGAATGGCGGCAGCAGCGCCACGACCGGCGTGCGCTGCAACAGGCCGTCCGCGCCGCCGAGGAGGACCGCCGTCAGTTCGACGCGATCACCGCCCTGCCCGTCCACGACCCCAGGGACCCCCGATGACCAGCTGTGAGCCCGGAACCTTCTGCCCCGAGCACCCCCACGCCCCCTGGGCCTGGTTCCTCGCCGCGGTCGGCATCCTCGGCATCGTCCTCTTCGCGGCCGCCGCCGTGCTCCTGGTCGCCGTCGCCGACGCCGGCGTGCGCCGTATCCGCTGGCACGCCACCCGCCACCGCCGCGCCCTCGACCACGCCGCCGCCGCGATCGCCCGCGTCCGCCACGGCCACACCCGCACCCCCGACGGCCGATGCGACGCCTGCGGCACCCTCTGGCCCTGCCACCCGCTCTGCCTCCTCGCCGGCCCGCCCTGCGGCCCCGGCTGCGAGGACCGCCACGGCACACCCCCCGACCCGGCGCCCCCCAGACCCCACCAAGACGTCATGGCGGCCGCCGTCGAGGACTGGTGGCGCACCACCGACCCTGTCGCCGACACAGCCACCGGACCCCACCTCGCCGCCTACGTCGAGATGTACCTGCGCAGCAGCGGCTACCACATCACCCCCAACCCATGACCCCTCGCGCACGCGCGCGCCTGCGTTCACGCGCGCGCAATCGCAGGCGCGCGCGAGACCCCACCACCCCTACCCGCCAGTACACATGGCCCCGAACCCCGGACCGGAAAGAACGATCATGACCAGCCTTCTGATCCTGCCCTTCAAGTGCCCCTTCTGCGTCGGAGGCATCGCCCCGAGCGAAGGCGGCCAGGACCGCGAGCGCTGCTACCACTGCTCAGGCGTCGGCCTCACCGACGACCCGTGCGGCGACGCCGAGCGGGCACCGCGGCCGCCCGGCGTGATGCGCGCTCCCTGCGCGGACTGCGCCTTCCGGCAGGGCTCACCCGAACTGGACAACGCCGGCGCGCAGCTGCCCGACGCCGAGCCGTTCTACTGCCACCAGGGCATGCCCGTCAGCGCCTTCGGCGCCTACACCCCCGTCGCCACCTTCCGAGGCCTGCCCCTCGGCGCCATGGTCTGCGCCGGATGGTGGGCCCTGAAGACCGGCGAACCCCTCCCCGCCAAGCCATACCGAGAGGTCCCCATCACCGAAGACCAAGTCGAACAGCGCTGGGGACGCACCACGAAGAACGACCAGGAAGGAACGCGCCGCAAATGATCAAGGCCCGCCTCCACGACCGCACCGGCGCACCCGTCATCCTCCTCGGCCTCTCCGGCGAGAACGTCACACGCCTCATGGCCGACGAGCCCATCAAGATCAACCTCGCTGAACTCGGCATCCCCGGACTGACCGTCACCCTCATCGCAGGCCGCACGGAAGCCGACATCGTCGCCCGACTCGAACAGCACTTCGGGCCCCTCCCCTTCACCTGCCCCCGCTGCCGCAAGACCTCCCACCACCCCGACGACAAGCGCCACGGCTACTGCGCCAACTGCCACACCTACACAGGAGCCCCCACCCCATGACCGACGCCACCTGCAGCCGCGACCAGGCCTGACCCGCGACGACACGAACCAGCACGGAAGGACACACGATGCCCGAGCCCACCACCGAGGACCTCGAGCGCACCCGCGCCCAGCTACAGGACGAGGTCCGCGAGGCCCGCGGCCTCTTGCAGGACCTCCGCCACGAGATCAAGACCGCCCGCGAACTCGTTCCACTGCTCGCCAAGGAGCGCTTCGAGGCCGAGGTCAAGAAGCAGGTCGCCGAGCTCGCCGAGGCCACCAAGGAGGCCATGGACCGGGCCGTCACGAAGGTCAACACGTCCTTCGAGAACCTCGCCGCCACCCTCCTCGGCGAGGACCGCGCCAGCCGCCGCAAGGGCGCCGTCCCCCTCCCGGACCTCTTCCGCGCCCGCAGCGTCCTCGACGCCGCACGCACCGAGCGCCAGCAGAGGCAGCGATGACCGCGTGCGCCGTCTGCCCCCGCACCGCGCCCGACGGACAGCGCCTGTGCCTGCTGTGCGCCGACGACGTCCGCGGCTGGCTCGCCGAACTCCCCGGCCAGGCCGAGCTGCTCGCCGCCGAGTTCCTCACCCCCGGCGCCGCACCACGGCAGGGCCGCATCGGCGGGACCGGCCGCGCCCACTCGCCCGTGCCCGTCGACCTCCGCGTCCTGGTCCTCCTCGCCCCCGGCCACCCCGGCCCCGTCGGCGACCCCGCCGACGACACCGACCCCAGCGTCCCCATCCACGCCTTCCTCGCCGGATGGGCCGGCCACATCGCCTACACCTACCCCGCCGTCCACCGCGACCCCCACGGCACCGCCCACACCCAGCCCTGCGAGCAGGCCTGGCCCGCCAAGGGCCGCACCATCACCGCCTGGTGCACATGGCACACCGCCTACCTGCCCTACACCCTCACGCTCCCGGCCGCCGCAGGCCTCCACGAGCAGCTCGGCGACCTCGTCCACCGCCTCCGCGGACTCACCCACACCGAACCCCGCGCCCACCCCCGCGCCGCACCCTGCCCCCAGTGCGACAGCTTCGCTCTCCTGCGCACCGACGGCCGATGGCACATCCACTGCACCGACTGCGGCCACAACCTCACCCCCGACGACTACGACCAGCACGCCGACGCATACCGGCACACCCTCCAGGAGAAGACCGCAAGCATGTTCGAGCTGGACAAGATCGCCACCTAGCGTCACACTCGTGCCAGCACCACACGTGTGCCCACCGAGAATTCACCGCGTCGGACCTCGCGACCCGGCGCCCACGCGACAGCCCCGAGCCACCCAGGCCCGGGGCTGTCGCCATCGCCAGGCGCAGGGGGGTGACCCACCATCGGCACCCCCCTGCGCTACACCACCACCCAGGCCGCCGAGCTCGCCACCACATGGCGACGCCTGGTCTCCGCCGGCGCGGCCGCCGTCACCCCCGCCACCATCCGCAAATGGGCCAGCCGCGGCCACCTCACACCCTGCGGCCTCGACGAGCACAACCACCCCCTCTACGCCCTGCCCGACCTCGCCCGCGCCGAGAAGAAGACCCGCAGCCGCGCCCTACGCCTCGTCGGCATCGGCGCACCCTGAACGTGCGGGGCCGCGTCCGACCCTCCCGGCCCGTTGGACGGCGCGCCGTACGGCTTGCTACCGGGCAAGGCCGTCACGGGCCGACGAGACTCCGGCGGCCCCGCACCCCGACCCCGCGGCCCCGGGACGTACCGGCCGACGTGTGGGGCCACCCAGTCCGCCGCCCGCCAGCCTGATCGACGAGCTGAGCACCCCGGACATCATCGACTGCGGCAACACCTGATGCCCGCACAGGAGCTGACCATGGCACGCCTTCAGATCCTCGAACTCCCCACGGCCTACCCCGACACCGCCACGATGGACAGCAACCCGGCACGGCCGCCGTTCGCCCTGATCCTCGACGGCCTCGACGAGCAGGACGCCGACGCACTGCTCTCTCGCAGCGAGGCCCTCGAAGCGTTCGCCGAGCAGTGCGGCGCGTCCGCCGTCGGTGTCTTCCCCTTCCCCGTCGACCTGGCCTGACCGTGCGCAAGGCGCTGCAGGTCTGTCCGACCCCTGGCTGCCCCACGCTCACCCCCGGGGGCAAGTGCCCCCCCTGCGCTGCCAAGGCCAGGGCGGCGAGGCCGGCGCCGAACACGCGCGGATACAACGCGGCATGGCGCAAGGCCAGCGCCGCCTACCTGCGTGATCACGTGTGGTGCGAGTGCGAGGACTGCTCGGCCCTGCCCATGCTGCAGCGCGACCTGGCCACCGAGGTCGACCACATCGACGGCCTCGGGCCGCTCGGCCCGCGCGGCTTCGACCCCGCCAACTGGCAGGCCATGAGCAAACGGCACCACTCCCGCAAAACCGCAGCCGAGACATGGGGAACGTGACGCACGGTCAACGACCCAGGGGGGTGACCCCCTACCGGCTGGGGGCGGAACAGCGCGGGGGAGGGCGCTGGATGGTCCGTCAGGTTCAAAGGGTCCCTGTCGTCACGCAAGGTGACGACATTCGACGCTGCGCAACGCGGCGCGGAGGAGTGATCAACATGGCCCGTGGAGGAGCCCGCGTCGTCTCCGGACCCGCGCCCGACCCGCTCGCGCTGCGCCGTAACCGGCCCTCGGACAAGGCCGGCTGGACCCTGCTCCCCTACGAGGGGCGCCCCGGCCTGGCCCCCGAGTGGCCGCTGACCGAGCCGACCGACCGCGAGCTGCGGCTGTGGGACGACCTGTGGGAGCGGCCGCAGGCGGTGATGTGGGAGGAGCTCAGCCAGGAGCTCGAGGTCGCGCTGTTCGTCCGCTGCCTCGCCGAGGCCGAGCAGCCCGACGCCAAGGTCGACGTCCGCAAGCTGGCGCGGCAGTACCTCGACAGCCTGGGCCTGTCGGTTCAGGGCATGCTCCGCAACCGGTGGAAGATCTCGCCGGGCGAGCCGGGCACGCTCCCGGTCCCGCCGGTCCTCGAGGAGGAGCCGGATGCGCCGGCGCCGCGGCGGAAGTCGGCGCGTGACCGCATGAAGGTTGTGCCGTTCCGTGGCCCGGGGGCGTGAGCCGCAGGCCGCCGAGTTCGTCGTCGACTTCCCCACCCTCTGGGTTGTCCCGGACTGGATCGAGAGGCACTGCCCGGTCCCGGACGGGTTCCGGGCGGGCGAGGACCTCGAGCTGTACCCGTGGCAGCTGTGGTGCACGGTCAACCACTACCGGGTGCGCCCCGAAGCGCACGTCGGGCAGCTGGCGCCCG
Organism: Streptomyces achromogenes; assembly: GCF_030816715.1. Lineage (NCBI taxonomy): Bacteria > Bacillati > Actinomycetota > Actinomycetes > Kitasatosporales > Streptomycetaceae > Streptomyces > Streptomyces achromogenes. Next base: position 1,519,660 of record NZ_JAUSYH010000001.1, read on the forward strand.
CATTCCACAACCGGCGCAGCCAGATCGTGGCACCGCAGAAGACCGGCAAGGGCCCGTGGTCGGCGACGATCGTTCTCGCCGAGGGCGTCGGACCGGTCGTCTTCAACGGCTGGGCGCGCGGCGGCGAGCGGTTCGTGTGCGCGGACCACGGCTGCGGGTGCGGCTGGTGGTACGCGTACGAGCCGGGCGAGCCGATGGGGACGCCGTGGCCGACGCCGCTGATCCAGCTCACGGCCACGTCCGAGGACCAGGTCGCGAACGTCTACCGGCCGCTGCAGGCGATGGTGAAGAAGGGGCCGCTGGCCGAGCGGATGCGGGTGGGCGAGGAGTTCACCCGCATCGGTGAGGACGGCCTGATCGACACCGTGACGTCGTCGGCCATGAGCCGACTCGGCAACCCGATCATCTTCGCGATGCAGGACGAGACCGGCCTGTACACGAGGGAGAACAAGCTGCGCCGGGTCGCCGAGACCCAGCGCCGCGGCGTGGCCGGCATGGGCGGCCGGTCGATGGAGACGACGAACGCGTGGGACCCCGGGGAGAAGTCCGTCGCGCAGACCACGCACGAGTCCAAGCGGCGTGACGTCTTCAAGTACCACCCCCAGGCGCCCAAGTCGCTGTCCTTCAAGGACAAGCGGCAGCGCCGCCGGATCTTCCGGCACGTGTACGCAGGCAGCGTGCACGTCGACCTCGACGCCATCGAGGCCGAGTGCGCCGAGATCATGGAGACCGACCCGGCGCAGGCCGAGCGGTTCTACGGCAACCGCTGCGTCGCGGGCTCCGACTCATGGCTGGACGTCGCCAAGTGGGCGGCCAAGGCCAAGAAGCGGCGCGTACCTCCGTCGACGCGGATCGTCCTCGGCTTCGACGGCTCCGACGTCGACGACTGGACCGCGATCCGCGCCGAGACGATGGACGGCTACCAGTTCACCCCGCTGTACGGGCCGAACGACGAGCCGACCATCTGGAACCCGGCCGACTACGACGGCCAGGTCCCGCGCGCCGAAGTCAGGGCAGCGTTCGACCAGCTGTTCCGCCGCTACGACGTCGTGCGCCTGTACGCGGACCCGCCGTACTGGGAGACGGAGATCGACGACCTGGTCGACGCGTACGGCGAGGAGCGCGTCATCCGCTGGCACACCCGCCGCATCATCGCGATGCACTCGGCCGCAGAGCGGCTGAAGACGGACGTGCTCAAGCGCAACGCCGGCACGGGTACCGGCTTCACGCACGACGGATGCCCGACCACGTACGAGCACATCGGGCACACGCGCGCGGCCGCGCGCCCACCGGACCGGTACGTGCTGAAGAAGGCCAGCCCTTCGCAGAAGATCGACGCCACGATTCCGTCGATCCTCGCCCATGAGGCGCTCGGCGACGTGATCGCCGCGGGCCTCGCCGAGCCCGAGACGTCCTACTACTACGGCAGTTGAGAAAAGGGGGGTGGGCTGGTGGCGACGGAAGCGCAGGCGCTGCAGCTGGTGGCTCTGCTCGAGAACGAGCTCATCCGCCGGCGCGGGCCCATCGACCGGCATAACGACTACTACCGCGGCAAGCACCCTCTGCGGTTCGCCTCGCAGGAGTTCGCCAAGTTCCACGGCGACCGCTACCGCGACTTCTCCGACAACTGGGTGCAGGTGGTCGCGGATGCTCCGGTCGAGCGGCTGACGGTCACCGGCTTCCAGGCCGAGGGCGAGGTGGAGGCGGACCGAGACCTGTGGCGGGTGTGGCAGGTCAACGGGCTCGACGCCGACAGCCAGCTCGGGTTCCTCGGCGCGGTCACCGGGTCGCGGTGCTTCGTGCTGGTGTGGGGTGACCCGGACGACCCGGACATGCCGTGCGTGACGTTCGAGGACGCCTCACAGTCGATCGTCGCCTACGAGCCGGGCTCACGCCGGCTGCGGCGGGCGGCGCTGAAGCGGTGGCAGGACGGTAACCAGGACTACGCCACGCTGTATCTGAAGACCGAGGTGTGGAAGTTCAGCCGGCCGCTGGCGCAGCAGGACAAGTCTCCGCAGATGGCCGACGTCGACGAGGAGCTGAAGCGGTGGACGCCGCGGGAACTGGGCGATGAGCCCAACCCGCAGCCCAACCCGATGGGCGTGGTGCCCATGGTGGAGCTGCCGAACAAGCCGATGCTCGTCGAGGACCCCATCAGCGACGTCGCCGGCGTCGTCGCCATGCAGGACGCGATCAACCTGGTCTGGGCTCAGCTGTTCACCGCCAGCGACGCGGCGTCGTTTCCGCAGCGCGTCATCATGGGCGCCGAGCGGCCCACGATCCCGAAGCTCAACAGCGCCGGGGAGATCGTCGGGAAGCAGCCCGTCGACCTGGACAAGTTCATGGTGGACCGGGTCGCGTGGATCACCGGCAAGGACGCCCGGATCGACTCCTGGCCGGCCGCGAACCTGGCCATGTACACGGGCATCATCGAAGTGGGAGTCGGGCACCTCGCCGCGCAGACCCGTACCCCGCAGCACTACCTGATCAGCCAGATGGCCAACATCGCCGAGGGGACGCTGCTCGCCGCCGAGACGGGTCTGGTCAAGCGGTGTGACGAGAAGATCCTCTGGTACGGGCAGGGGCTGCGCGAGGTCGCCCGGCTGATCGCGCTCGCCAAGGGCGACGACCGCAAGGCCGAGGCGCTGCGCTCCGGCCGCGTGCTGTGGGCCGACACCGAGTCGCGCTCCCATGCGCAGATGGCGGACGCGCTGCTGAAGCTGAAGCAACTCGGGTTCCCCTTCGAGTGGCTGGCCCTGCGCTACGGGCTCACACCGACCGAGGTCGCCGACGTCGTCGCGCTGCGCGAGCGTGAGGCCGAGATGGACCCGGTGGCCGAGGTCGCCCGCATCATGACCAACGGCCCCGGCCCCGCCGAGGGCGACGACCAGGGCGACGAGGAGGACCAGCCGGACGAGGAGCCGGCATGAGCCCGACACCACTCGCCGACCGGCACGCCGAGTCCCGGCTGAAGCTCGCGGCCGCCACCTCGAAGGCGGTCCGCCACATGTGGCTGCAGACCGACCGCAGCAACCTGCTGTCGTCCTGGACGGGGCTGCTCGGCGGCGTCCTGGCGGTCGTCGCCGCGAGCCAGATGAGTGCGGCGCAGGCCTCGGAACCCTGGCTCGAGCAGCTGCTCGGCAACGACCCCGGACAGCCGCAGAGCGACCGTCTCAACCCCGCCTCGCTCGTCGGCTTCGACGGCACCGGCCGCCCGCTCGGCGGCGTGCTCATGGCCCCGCTCTGGTCGGCGCTGCGCCTGGTGACCGCGGGCGCGCCGATCGTGCAGGCCATGGCCCGCGGGCAATTGCTCCTCGACGCGGTCGTGCGCACGGCGATCGCCGACACCGGGCGTGCCGCGGACTCCGTGGCGATGATCAGTCGCCCGGCCGTGACGTCGTACATCCGGGTCGTCGAGGCGGGCGCGTGCTCACGGTGCCTGATCCTCGCCGGGAAGGAGTACGGCGTGTCCACCGCGTTCGCGCGGCACCCACGCTGCCACTGCGGCATGGAGCCCGTCACCCGCGAGCACCGCCCGACACCGCAGAACCCCAAGACGGTGGTCGACGACATGAGCGCCGAGCAGCGGCGCGCCACCTTCGGCGAGGCCGGCGCAAAGGCCATCGCCGAGGGCGCCGACCCGGCGCAGGTGGTCAACGCCCGCCGCGGCATGACCTCGGCCACCGCCTACGGGCGCACGCTGCAGACCACGTCCGAGGGCGTCACCCGCCGCGGCCTGGCGGGCAAACGCCTCGGCGACTTCCAGAAGGTGCCCGGCCAGCGCCTCAGCATCGCCCAGCGGCCGCGCCTCATGCCGGAAGAGATCTTCCGCATCGCCGACGACCGGGCGCACGCCGTGCGGCTGCTGCGCCTGCACGGCTACCTGTACTGACCGCGCGCAACGCCCGGTCCCCACCCCGCAACGGGAGCACACCGATGAACCTGTTCACCCTGCCCCGCCATGCCCGCCGCCACGCGGCCGGCTGGTCCCACCCCTACCCGGCCGGCCCCTGGTCGCCCGTGTTCTACGCAGACGGCGACGACGGCCAGGACGACGACGCCGACGACGGCAAGGGCGACGACGAGGACGGCGACGGGGAGGACGACGGCAAGGGCGACGACTCCGACGACTCCGACGACTCCGACGACGGCAAGGACGGCGAGGACGACGACGACCCGGAGGGCGCCGACGAACTCGGCGACAAGGGCAAGCGCGCGCTCGCGTCCATGAAAGGCAAGTGGCGCACCGAGCGCGACAAGCGCCGCGAGCTCGAGCAGCAGCTGGCGGCCAAGGACGGCGCCGACGAGGCCGAGCAGACCCGCCGCAAGGCGGAGGCCGACGCGATCGCCAAGGCCAACGGCCGCATCCTGCGCGCCGAGATCCGAGCCGCGGCCAAGGGCCGGCTCAACGACCCCAAGGACGCTCTCACGTTCCTCGACCTCGAGCAGTTCGAGGTCGGCGAGGACGGCGAGATCGACACCGAGGAGATCGAAGAGGCCATCTCCGATCTCCTCAAGAACAAGCCCTACCTGGCAGCCGCAACGGCGAAGAGGTTCCAGGGCACCGGCGACGGCGGAGCGGCGCGCAAGGCGTCCCGGCCCAAGCAGCTCAGCCGAGCAGACCTGAAGACCATGACCGCCGAGCAGATCGACAAGGCCACCAACGAGGGCCGCCTCGACGACGTGCTCAACGGCAAATAGCCAGGAGGTATCCCATGACCGTCCGGAACTTCGTTCCCGAGATCTGGAGCAGCAAGCTCCTCGTCGCGACCCGCAAGGCCCTGGTGTACGCGGCGCCCAACGTCGTGAACCGCGACTACGAGGGCGAGATCAGCGAGGCGGGTGACACCGTCCGCATCACGTCGGTGTCCCGGCCGGCGATCGGCACCTACGTCCCGGGCACGACGACGATCACCCCGGAGAAGCTGACCACCGGTCAGCGCACGCTCGTCGTCGACCAGTCGAAATACTGGGCGTTCAGCATCGACGACGTCGACAAGCGGCAGGCGAAGTCCAACCTGATCCCGCAGGCCATGAGCGAGGCCGCCTACGGCCTGGCCGACGTCATCGACCAGTACGTCGCCGGGCTGTACACGCAGATCCAGGCGTCGAACTTCCTCAACGTGGTCGGCTCGCCGATCGACACGTACACCGCGCCCACGGACTTCTACAACAAGATCCTCGTGCCGCTGCGTACGAAGCTCACCAAGTCCGACGTGCCGACGTCGGGCCGGTACGTGATCGTCCCGCCGGACGGCTACGCGTCCCTGCTGCTCGACGACCGGTTCATCAAGGCCGACAACGCCGGCACCGACGCGGGCCTGCGCAACGGGCTCGTCGGCCGCGCGGCCGGATTCGACATCTACGAGTCGAACAACTGCCCCGTCCCGACCGGCGACACCACCGTCGTCCTGGCCGGGGTGAAGGAGGCCATCACCTTCGCCGAGCAGATCAACAAGACCGAGGCATACCGCCCCGAGTCGTCCTTCAGCGACGCCGTGAAGGGCCTGGCCCTGTACGGGGCGAAGGTCATCCGCCCGGACCACCTGGCCGCCGCGTTCATCAACCCCACGGCCGCCTGATGCCGAACTGGGTGAAGACGACGAGCAACAGCGGCGGCCGCATCAACCTGGACCAGACGTTCTCGCTGCTCATCACGGGCAGCACCACGTTCTCAGTCACGGCGCGCGCCGTAGACGGGTCTGCGGGCGTCGTCGCGCAGGATCTTTCGTCGGTTCAGGCCGCCGAAGACTTCATCGACAACCTCCTCCTGAACGGGAGCTGACCATGGCCACGACCCAGCTGAGCTACACCAGCCTTCCGCCCAACAGCGGTGTGGTGAACCCGACCGGCACGACCCTCGTGGCCGCGCCGACCAACGACATGCAGCTCGCCAACGCAGAGGCGGAGAAGACCGTCCTGCGCGTCACGAACACCGACGACGACACGGCCCTGACCATCACGGTCAAGGCCGGCGACAACCCGCCCGCGATCGCGGCCGGGCAGGGAGACCTCGCCGTCTCCGTCGCGTTCGGCACCACGCACTTCATCGGCCCGTTCGAGTCCGGCCGGTTCATCCAGTCCGACGGCTCGCTGATGATCACGTCGTCGACGACGACGGGGACCATCGCCGCCCTCAAGGTCCCGAGGAACACCTGACATGGCCGAGACGATCTACGTGCGCGGGGAGGGCGGGGCCGTCATCGCGATGGACCTGCCCCTGCCCGAGGGCATCCAGGAGCGCCTCGACCGCGGCGCGATCCAGCGGGTCAACGCGGACGGCTCCCCGCACTACGCCGCACCCGCGCGGGCGCCTGCGCCGGCGGCCGCCGTCCCGCAGGGCAGCGCGCTGACCCAGGGCATCGTCCCGCGCCCGGGCGCACGGGCGAACAAGGACGACTGGGTGCTGTGGGCCATGGCCGTGCACGCCGTCCCCGAGGCGGACGCCGAGGCGATGACCAAGACGCAGCTGCAGGAGCTGCCCGAGCATCCCGCCCCGGCCGCGCGCCCGGGCGACGGGCGGCCGGACGAGAGCGCCGACAAGTCGGCCTGGATCGACTACACGGTCAAGGCCGGCCGCATGTCCCGCGAGGACGCCGAGGCGTACACGAAGGACGACCTGATCGCCCTGTTCGCCTGAGCCACGGAAAGGGGGCGTCATGGCGCTCGCCGCTCTGGCGACCACGGCCGACCTCGCCGCGCGCGGGCTGACCGTGAGCGTCGAGGAGACCACGGTCGCCGAGACCTATCTCGACGTCGCATCGACCGCCGTGCGCGAGGCGGCCGGCGTGCCCATCTCGCAGACCGCGTCCACGGTCACCCTGGAAGGGCCGGCCTCCGAGTGGCTGACGCTGCCTGGGCCGCCGATCATCTCGGTGGCCTCGGTGGCGGTCGACGGCGAGGCGGTCACCGACTGGCGGCTGAGCTCACACCGCCTGTGGCGGGCGTGCGGCTGGTCGCCAGGCTGCGGGCCCGCCGAGGTCGAGGTGACCCAGACGCACGGCCTGGCCGACGTGCCCGCGGACATCGTCGACCTGGTCTGTCGGATCACGGGGACGGCGCTGGCCGACTACCGGGCCGACAGCGAGGGCGCGGGCGTGGCCGCCGGCGACGTCCGCGCCGAACGGATCGGGGACTACTCCGTCACCTACGGCGGTGAAGGGCTGATCACGTCCATGGAGCTGCCCGCCTACCTGCGCGAGCGGCTCGCCGCCCGCTTCGGCGGCGGCGCCGCACTGCTGAGGCTGCGGTGAGGGGCCGCCCGAGCATCGGCCGCTACCTGAACCGCACGCTCACTGTGTGGCGGCCGCAGACCGCCGAGGACGGCCACGGCGGACAGAGCACCGTACTGGTCGAGGTGGGCGGCGTGCGGGCGAAGGTCGACCAGCCCTCGCCGACCGAGCGCATGGTGGCCGCCTCGACGAGCTCGCGCCACTCGCACGACGTGTACCTGCTGCCGAGCGCGGACGTGCGCCGCGGCGACGAGCTGCGCGGCACCGACGCGCTGGGCACCGACCAGGTGTTCCGCGTGCAGGCGGTCGTGCAGCCGTCAACGCCCGTGTACTCCAAGGCTCTCGTCGAGCTGATCCAGACAGAAGGACAACGCTGATGGCTGACCTCTCCACCACCAAGATCACCGTAGCGGCGGGCAACCTCGACCTGGCGGCCGCGGCCACCGCCGCGGCCGCGGGAGGCGACACCGCGCTCGTCGGCCCGAACCGCTTCCTGTACGTGAACAACGGCAGCGGCGGATCGATCACGGTCACGGTCGCCACCCCGGGCTCGGCGTCCGGCTTCGCGATCGCCGACGGCGCCTATGCCGTCGCCGCGGGGAAGACCGCGATCATCCCGCTGACCAACGTCTTCCGCGGGTCGACAGGCAGGGCGGCGATCACCTACAGCGCCGTCACCTCCCTCACCGTCCGCCCGTTCGAGCTGGGCACCTGATGGCCACCCCCCAGCGGCCGCCGATGCCGCAGATCGAGCCGCAGGAATGCCGGGCCCGCGCCGAAGAGACCCTCCTCGACGGCGCCAGAGCGGACGAGTCGCGGGCTCTCGCATGGGCACTGCTCGCCGTCGCCGGCGAACTGCACGAGATCCGCCGACAGCGCGGGAGGAGGTGACCTGGTGGCTCGCCGCTCCCGTGCACCCGTCACGATCACCGGCCTGGATCGGCTGCGCAAGCGCCTGCAGGACCTGCCCGACGAGATCGAGGCCGGGCTCGTCAAAGCCGTGCAGGAGTCGGCCGAAGCCGTCCGTGACGACGTCAGGCGCACCGTGCCCGTCGACGCCCGCGGCGATGACGGCCACCACCTCCGGGACTCTGTCGCCATCCGCTACCGGGAGGGCGGCCTGGTCGCAGAGGTCGGCTGGTTCGACCCGGACGACTCCTACGCCACCTATCTCGAGTACGGCACCCGCCGCCGGCCCGCGCAGCCGTCGCTGGTCCCGGCCTTCGAGCGCGAGCGCCGGCAGTACGAGGCCCGGCTGACGGAAGAGGTACGGAGGGTGCTGCGGTGACCTCGCCCGTGCCCGACCTGGCGGCGCTGCCCGTCCGTGACGCCGTCCGCACCGTGCTCCTGGCCGACGCCCTGCTGGCGGGCATGCTGCAGGGCGTCCTCGACGCCGTCCCGGAGGGCCAGCCCTTCCCATACATCCACCTCGGCGACGTCGTCGAGACGCCCGCCGACGCGCACGACCGGTTCGGCAGCGAGACGCTGCTGACCCTGCACGTGTGGTCGAAGTACCGCGGCTACGCGGAGGCCCTGACGATCGCCGCGCGCGTGCGCCAGGTCCTCGACCACGCTCCGCTGACGATCCCCGGGCACCGGTGGACATGGACGCGGTTCGTGTCCCTGCAGACCCTGACCGACCCCGAGCCCCCGGGCGACATCCGGCATGTGCCGATGACGTTCCGCATCGGCACCGAGGCCGACCCCGCATAGACCCGCTCACCCCGGCCCCGGCCGGATCCAGCAAGGAGGAAGCCATGGCCGGCCTTGACGCCTTCGGCACGCAACTCAAGCGCGACACGACGGGCAGCGGCTCGTTCACCGCCGTCGCCAACGTCTCGGACGTCTCCGGGCCGTCGAGGTCGCGTGAGGCCATCGAGGTGACCGCCCACGACTCCCCCGACCAGTACCGGGAGTTCGTCAAGGGCCTCAAGGACGGCGGGGAGGTTGAGATCACCATCAACTACGACCCCGCCGCCACGACCCACCAGGCGCTCGACGACGACTTCGAGGAGGACGACCTTCGCGACTACCAGGTCGTCATCCTGCCGGGCAAGGCGGCCGAGCACACATGGGACTTCACCGCCCTGATCACCGATCTCGGGGACGAGTTCCCGCACGACGACAAGATGGAGCGCAGCGTCACGTTCAAGATCTCCGGCAAGCCGTCGCTGACCGCGACAGGCGCCTGACGGGAAGGGGGAGGAACACACCGTGGCACTGCTGACGAGAGCTCAGATTAACGACGCCGTGGACCGCAAGTGGGAGGACGTGCCCGTGCCCGAATGGGGCGAGGGCGCGCAGGTCCGTCTCATGGAGCTGTCCGCCGCCGACCGGGGATACATCGAGGCCGGCTCCGTCGTGGCCCAGGGGCAGAACCCCCAGCTCAAGGTGGAGTCCCTCAAGGTCTACCGGCAAAAGCTCGTCGCGTTCGCCCTGGTCGACGAGAAGTTCGAGCGGCTGTACTCCAACAAGGAGATCAGCGAGCTGGACAAGAAGTCCGGAGCGGTGATCGAGCGGCTGGCGGCCAAGGTCCAGGAGCTGTCGGGTATGGGCCGGTTCGCCGTGAAGGAAGCCGAGGGAAACTCCGACGCCGCCCCGAGCGGCTCTTCCGCTTCCGGCTAGCGGAACACCTCGGGATGACGGTGGCCGACCTGGACTCGCGGCTGGGCTCGGCCGAGCTGACCGAGTGGATGGCGCTCGAGAGGATCACCGGCCCGCTCGGCAGACGCCGGCAGGACATCCAGGCGGCCACCATCGCGGCCACCATCGCCAACGCCAACCGGGGCAAGGGCGGCAAGAAATTCCTGGTGTCCGACTTCCTGCTGCCCTACGGGGCGGAGCAGAAAGGCCCCGAGGAACTGCTCGCGAAGATCCGCGGCATCAACCAGTCGATGGGAGGCGAAGAGCATGGGCCAGCCGGCGGACGAGGTGAAAATTGAGATCGCCGCGGACATGGGCAACACGTCCGCAACGCTCGACGACGCGGCCAACAGCCTCGACAAAATCGACGACGCAGCCACGTCTGCCAGCGACGGCCTCGGTCAGGCGGACACGGAGTCCGGCGGCCTCGCCGGCAGCATGGACAAGGTCGGCGCCGCATCGCTCGGGGCCGCCGCCGCGTTCGCCAGCATGGGCGACATCGTCGACAGCGCGGTTGATCTGTGGAACACCGGAGAGCAGCGGGCCGACGACCTCGCGCGTGCACAGAACGACGTCGCCCAGGCCGCGCTCGATGTCAAGCAGGCCAACGTCGACATGCGGCAGTCGCAGATCGATGCGAACCAGGCTCAGCAGGACGGCACCCAGGCGGGCATCGACCTCAAGCAGGCCCTCCTCGACCAGAAGACCGCGCAGAAGGACTACAACGACGCGGTCAAGGAGTTCGGCCCGAAGTCGCTGGAGGCTCAGCAGGCGCAGATCGACCTGGCGCAGGCGGACGCCGACGCCAAGCAGGCCAAGCTGGACGGCAAGCAGGCGACCGAGGACTACAGCCAGGCCCAGGTCGACGGCAAGCAGGCGGTCATCGACGCCAGCAACGCGCAGCTGGACCTCAACGAGGCGCAGCGCGCCCAGGTCGGTGCGGGCGTCATGGGCTCCTGGCTGGGCGTCGTCTCGCAGGTCGGCACGGCGCTGTTCGGGCTGATCGGCACGTTCGCGCTGTTCGGGGCCGAGACCGTCGCCACCGCGGCGACCGCGGTCGGATCGGCCGTCGCCACGGCCGCGGCGTGGGTGGGCGGCTGGATCGCCATGGCCGCCTCCGCCACGCTGAGCGCGATCACCATGGCGGCCGCGTGGCTGCTCTCCATCTGGCCGATCGCCCTGATCATCGCCGCCGTCATCGGTGTCGCGGCGGTCATCGTGGCCAACTGGGACACGATCAGAGACGCCACGGTCAGGATCTGGGGCGCGGTGTGGACGTGGCTTCAGGGGCTGTGGAGCGACATCGTGTCCGGCCTCAGTACGGCCTTCGGCGTCATCAAGAGCATCTTCTTCACGTTCCATCCGCTGGGAATCATCATCGCGAACTGGGGCGGGATCACCGGCTGGATCAGCCAGACGTGGAAGGCGGCCGGCGACGCCGTGTCCGCCGGCGTGCGCCGCATCGGCGGCTTCCTCGGCGGCATGTGGAACGGCATCACCGCGGGACTGCGCGGAGCCCTCAACGGGGCGATCGGGCTCATCAACAGCGCCATCGGCGGCATCAACAGCCTGATCTCGGGCGCCAACCGGGTGCCGGGCGTGAGCATCCCGCACATCCCCACGATCCCCTACCTCGCCGAGGGCGGCATCACTACCGGCCCCACCATGGCCATGATCGGCGAGGGTCCCGAGCAGGAAGCCGTGCTCCCCCTGAGCAAGCTGCAGGGCCTGCTGAACAAGTCTTCCGGCGGTGTGAGCCGGGTCGTGATCGGCTTCGACAACCCGGCCGGCGACCCGTTCATCACGTTCCTGCAGGAGATCACCCGCACCAAGGGCGGGGGCTCCATCGTCCAACTCGCAGAAGGGTGACCCATGGTCTCGTGGCCGCCGCAGCGCATCGGCGAGGCGTACATCGACGGGCAGTGGGTGAGCATGCCCCTGCGCGAGTCGACGCAGGTGACCATCACCCGCGGCATCGGATCCGAGGGCAGCTCGGCACGCCCGGGCAGCATGACCGTGAAGGTCAACGACCCCGACGCGGTGTACAGCCCGCGCAACGTCGAGAGCGACCTGTACGGCAAGTTCGGCCGCGGCACCCCCTTCCGCTTCCGCGTCGGCGACGTCCCCGCCACGCCGGCCGCGACCATGACGGACACGTTCGCCCGCACCGCGTCCAACGGCTGGGGCAGCGCCGACAGCGGGCAGACGTGGACGATCTACGACCCCGTAGGGGTGTCCCCGCCCGCGTCCGAGTACTCCGTGTCCGGCGGGGCCGCCAAGGTCACCACGTCCACCTACAACAGCGCCCGCTACATCACCACCAACGGCGCATCGTTCGGCGACTTCGAGGCCACCTTCACCATCGCCACCGACACCGTCCCCGTCGACAGCAGCGCCGAGGAAGGCGTCGCCTTCCCCGTCCTCCTGCGCGTCAACCGGACCGCCACGACGCTCTACATCGTCGAGATCAACCTGCTCAACAACACCGGCCTCCCGGACAACGCGGGCCTGCGGGTGCTGCTCCTGGGCTCCCGCTTCGACTCCCTCAGCGCCGGTGCTCCGGTCGCCAACCACCGGCAGATCCCGTCCCTGAGCTACGCGGCCGGCAGCCGGCTGCGGGTGCGGGTGCGCTGCGAGGGGCCGGAGCTGCGCGCGCGGGTGTGGCCGGACGGCGAGGCCGAGCCGGGGCACTGGCACTGGCAGGGCTACGACGACACCTACACGGCCGGTGAGTTCGGCCTCGGCGCTTCCGTGCGCGGCGACGACACGCCCGTGCCCGTCACCGCGTCCTGGACCGACCTGACCATCCGCCCGCTGTCGGCGGCCGCCGACGCCGTGCGCATCAGCGGCGAGGTCGCCGCCGTTGACCCCTACGAGCCCGAGTCAGGCCCCGCGTCGGGCTACGTCGACCTGGACGTAGCCGGCGTGCTGCGCCGCTACGACGGCCCGAGCAAACCGATCAAGTCGGCGCTGCGGCGGCGCCTGCAGAACTACGGGCCGGTGGCCTACTGGGCGTTCGAGGAAGGCGCCCAGGGCGACACCTACGTCGCCCAGGTCGGCGCGCAGTCCGCCGTCGGGCCGCTGCGCGTGTCGGGCCTGGACTTCGCCAAGGACACCACCCTCGTCGGCAGCGGACCGCTGCCCACGGTGCAGGCGGGCGGGCGGCTGCTGGCGTCCGGCATCACGGGCATGACGACGGGCTACTGGTCGGTCTACCTGATGGTCAAGCTCACCTCGAGCGGCTTCCCCACCGACGCGTCCAAGCACCAGATCCTGCGGTTCGCCACCGCCAACACGACCCTCACGCTGTCCGCGCAGCTGTCGGGAGGCCAGCACTACCTGATGCTGGACGCGGTCGCCGCCGACGGCACTGCCCTCGGCGTCACCGCCGGCGTCAGCCACGAGAGCATGGTCGCGGCCGGCCGGCTCGGCCTCCTCGACCGGTGGCAGCAGGTGAAGATCTACGCCGAGCCGTCCGGCGCGAACACCGCCTTCGTGCTGGCGCTCCTGGACCCCGACACCCTCGGGCTCACCAGCTCGGTCGGCGCGGTCGCGGTCAGCGCGGACCGCGTGCGCTCCATCACCACGACGTTCGGGACCGGCGTCAAGGGCATGGGCATCGGCCACCTCACCATCTGGGGCATCGCCTTCAACTCGGCGTACACGTCCCTGACGACGTCGGCCGGCCCGGCCGTAGCTTTCGAGCTCGGCGCGCCCGGGCTGAAGGCGCGTGACTGGATGACCCTGCTCTCCTGCGACCAGGCCGCAGCCCTTGAGGCCTACGGCCCGGGCGAGACCGTGCTGGGGCCGTTCCCCGAGGGCAACTTCGTGTCCCTCGTGCGGGCGGCCGCCGACACCGATATGGGCCTCCTCGTCGAGCGGCGTGACCAGCTCGCCCTGCAGTACATCAGCCGCCAGTCCCTCTACAACCGGCCTGTCGACCTCGTCCTCGACTACTCCAGCGGCATGGTGTTTGCGCCGTTCCAGCCGAAGGACGACGACAAAGCCCTCTTCAACCAGGTCACCGCCAGGCGTGCGAGCGGCAGCGAGGCCACCGCCGAGCTCACCGAGGGCCCGCTGTCCACGCAGGCCCCGCCGGACGGCATCGGCATCAGCGACACCTCGGCCGACACCATCGTGCAGAGCGACGACCAGCTGCCCCACCAGGCCGGCTGGCGGCTGCACCTGGGCACGTGGGACGAGATGCGGGTCGCCAGCCTCACGCTGACGATGGCCAACGAGCGCCTGCGCGGCCTCCTCGACACGGTCCTCGCACTGCGTGAGGGCTCGCGCATCCGGGTCGTCAACACGCCGAAGCGGTACGGGCCCGACGGCTTCGACCTGCTGGTGCGCGGCATGAAGGAGACGCACGCCGAGGGCGTCTTCGACGTCACCCTCAACTGCGTGCCCTACGGGCCGTACACGGTCGGCGCGGTCGCCGTCTACGAGGACTTCGAAGACACCACCTACGCCGTCTCGTTCACCAACGGCGGCAACGCCTCCTGGGCGAGGTCGAGTGCCCACTTCAACAACGGCGGCTGGTCGCTGCGCTCCGGCTCGATCAGCAACAACCAGACCAGCGACTGGATCGTCAGCGTGCCGGCCGGGTCGACGGAGATGCGGTTCTGGTACTGGACGAGCAGCGAGGCCAGCGGCCCCGGCTTCGAGGGCGACCGGCTCCTGGTCCTCGTCGACGGGGCGCAGGTGCTGCGCGCGCAGGGCACCACCGGGTGGACGCAGAAGATCGTGTCGCTCGCCGGGGCCAGCACGGTGACCTTCCGGTACGCGAAGGACAACTCCTCGACGTCCGGCGAGGACGCCGTGCACATCGACGACCTGTCCTTCACCGGCCTGGCGCCGGTGAAGGCGGACACGGCCGGCTGCGAGGTCTACGCCGCGGCGTCGAGCACCGCGACCGCGCTGAGCGTGGTCACCACGCAGGGCCCGATCTGGACGCGGGACCCGGTCCAGCTCCCGGTCAACCTGAAGGTGGGCGGCGAGGAGGTGCAGGCAACGGCGATCGCCGGCTGGGCCACAGACGCGTTCGGCCGCACCGTGGCGAACGGCTGGGGCAGCGCCGACACCGGGCAGGCCTGGACCGTCGTCGGCGGCGCCGGCGCATCCGACTTCGCCGTCGGCTCCGGCTACGGCTCACACCTGCTCGGCACCGTCGACGTCTCCCGCCGCTGCAGCATCGACCACACCCACCCCGACGTCGACGTCGTCGTCTCCGTCACCACCTCGGCGACCGCCACCGGAGGCTCCCTCTACGGCGGGCCCGTGGGCCGGTACATCGACAGCTCGAACTTGTACCACGCGCGGGTCGAGTTCACGACGGGCAACGCGGTCAACCTGGACCTGCGCAGGCGGGCCGTCGCCTCCGAGACGTCGCTCGGCACGTATGCGAGCGGCATCACGCACGTCGCCGGCACCTACGTGCGGGTGCGCCTGCAGGTCCAGGGCAGCAGGGTGCGCGCGAAACTCTGGGCGGCCTCGGCCACCGAGCCCGAGGCCTGGCACGTCGACATCATCGACACCGCCCTCACCACGTCGAACTTCGTGGGCTGCCGCTCCATCACCGCCGCCGGTAATACCAACGTCAGCCCGGTCGTGCGCTACGACCTCTTCGAGGTCCTCAACCCGCAAGTCATCACGGCCACCAGGTCCGTCAACGGGGCCGTCAAGGCACAGACCGCGGGCACGGCCGTGAGCCTGGCCCGACCCGCCATCGCCGCACTGTAAGGAGCATCCATGGGGTTCCTGGCCGGTGACACGCTCACCGCGGAACGTCTCAACAGGCTGCGCACCAAGACCGACGGGGCGATCGGGTCCAGCGTCGTCGCCGCCTCCTCGACCAACGCAGACGTTCCGTCCGCCACGGTCACCATGACCACCGAGACCGCGGCCGACTACAAGGTCATCTGCGTGTGGGACTTCGTCGCGACCGGAGCGCCGGCGGCGTCATCGAACGGCCGCCTGGTGATCGACGGTGTCTCACAGAGCCCGCTCGCGGTGTTCAACGCCAGCGGCGCTGGCGACCGGGACACGATCACCCAGGTGTACGAGGGCACCCTGAGCGCGGCCGGCAGCCACACCTTCAAGCTCATCGCGAGCACGTCGACCGTCACCACGGTGCAGGGCGTGAACTCCTCCGTCACGGTCGACATCAAGGAGATCGTCTGACCGGTCCCCGCCACACCCACTCCAGTCCCGCGCCGCCGGCACGGGGCTTTCTCTATGCCCTGGAGGGCTCATGAAGCTGATCGTCAGATCGGCCTGGGGGGCGCGCCCGTCCCGCTACGACCTGGTCTACATCGCCGGCACCGAGGGCGTGAAGATCCATTACGAGGGGACCTACGTCCCCAAGTCGCTCGCGGCCGCGGACGCGCACGGCTCCTGCCCCGGCCACGTGCGCGACATCCAGGCCAGCCACCTCGCCAACACCAAGGAGGACTACAGCGACATCGCCTACAACGCGATGGTCTGCCCGCACGGCAGCGTCTTCGAGGGGCGAGGGCTACACCGCAAGACGGGCGCGAACGGCAACCAGCCGCTGAACGCCAAGGACTACGCGGTGTGCGCGATGCTCGGCGACTCCGGTCTCGTGCAGCCGACGAACGCGATGCTCGACGGCCTGGTCGACGCCGTCCAGTGGCTGCGGTCCGGGGGCGGTGCGGGCGGCGAGATCCTCGGGCACCGTGACGGGTACGCGACCTCGTGCCCGGGCGACCCGCTGTACGCGTGGGTGAAGGCCGGCGCGCACCGGCCGGACGGGACGCCCCCCGGCGGTGCGGGTGGCGGGTCGTCGATCGCCCGCTACCAGGTCGTCATCAACGAGCTGGCGTACGGGTACGGCGCGGAGGGCGCGCACGTCACCGCCGTCGGGCGGGCGCTCGTCGCCGCAGGGTTCGGCCGGCACTACACCGAGGGGCCCGGGCCGCGGTGGACCGACGCAGACACCAGGTGCTTCTCGGACTTCCAGGTGAGCCTCGGCTACCGGGGCACGGCCCCGCATGAGGACGCCGACGGCGTGCCCGGCCCGGTCAGCCTGCAGAAGCTCCTCGGTCACCTCCCCGGCAAGGCCCCGTCGAAGGTGCCGGTGTTTCCCGGACGGTCCGCGTTCGTCCTGGGCAAGTCGAACCCGGCCGTCACGACCTTGGACGGCGGCCTGGTCCGGAAGGGCTACGCCCGCCACCACGCAGGCGCGACCTACACGCCGGGACCGCTGTTCAGCGAGAACACCCGCCTGAACGTGGCCGACTTCCAGCGCGCCACCCCGGCTCTCGCCGGCGACGCGGACGGCTACCCGGGCCCGCTCACCTGGAAGCTCCTCCTCTCCTGAAAGGTCTGGCCCATGCCCAGCAACCTGTTCGTCTCGATGATGCGGACGTTCGTCCCGATCGTCGCCGCCCTCGTCCTCAGCTGGACCGGACGCCTGGGGATCCCGGTCGACAGCAACGCCGCGGCGAGCGCTGTGGCGCTCGGTCTCGCCGCCGTCTACTACCTGGTCTTCCGGGGGCTGGAGTGGCTGGCCGCGCGCTTGTCCTGGGCGCCGTTGCAACGCGCCGCCGGCATCTTCCTCGGCTGGGCTCAGCCGCCGGTGTACGGCGGCAAGGACGACGACGTCCGTGCTGCGCTGAAGCGGGCGGAGAACGGGGGCGGGGGCAGCGCCTCCTGACGTCCCACGGCACGACCTGAGGAGCCACCTTGGACGCGACCACCCTCGGAACCCTGCTCGTCGGTGTGGGGGCGGTGGTCGGTGCGGTGGTGACGTACCTCGGTAAGCGGTCCGAGACTGCCCTGACCGGTTACAGCTCGCTCACCACCGACCTGCAGGAAGAGCGGGACCGGCTCGACCGCAAGGTGAGCGAGCTGAACGCCGAGCTCGCCCAGCAGGCGGCGCTGCGGGCCGCAGACCAGGCGGAGATAGCCCGGCTCCGCGCCCAGATCCCACCCGGAGGAACCCCGTGACCCGTACCGAACGGGCACTGGCCCGACGCTGGCGTCCGCTGACGCTGCTGTGCTGGCTGATCGCGCTGTCCGGCGCGGTCATCATCATCTGGGCGCGCATCGACGCCGAGACGTCCCGCGCCGACGAGCTGGCCGCGGAGGCCGACCGGCGGGGCCAGGCCGTCAGCACGCTCGCCACGGACGTACGGCAGTTGCGCACGCAGGTGTCGGGGGAGGGGCAGACGCCTGTCGCTCCGGACCCGTCCGACGCAGTCGACGACCTGCCCGCGCGGGCCGAGGTGCCCGTGCCGATCCCGGGCCCCAAGGGCGACCCGGGACGCCCGGGCAAGGACGGCGAGCCGGGCACCGCCGGGCCAACCGGCGCGCCCGGAGCGGCGGGCCGGGACGGGGCTCCCGGCACCGACGGCGCGCAAGGCCCGCAGGGGGAACCGGGACCGGCGGGCGAGCAGGGGCCGGCGGGTGAGCAGGGGGCGCGCGGCGAGACGGGCCCTCGCGGCGAGCAGGGACCACCCGGGCCTCCGTGCCCCGCCGGCTACAGCCTGCAGACACCCGCCTGGGATCCGGACGCGCTGGTCTGCCGCCGCGACGACGCCCCCGACCCGGGCGGCAGCACACCATCGGCGCCGCTCGCCGCCGGCCTCGACCCCACACGCCGCCAGTACCCATGACAGACGCCCCCTGTACGGCCCCATACGGGCCGTGCAGGGGGCTTTCTCGCGTTCGGTGCGTTGCTGTCGGCAGGGGCCGCTATCCTCGTGGCACACGCCCCCGAGGCCCGACACCCGGGGGCGTCGTGCTGTCGAGATCATGGAAGCTGGAGTCATGGCGCGCTGGAGTCTGCAGTATTACCTCGGCACGCCGGCGCGCCCGCGGTCCGTTGACGTCGAGCTCGACGACATCCTCGGCGAGGGCATCGCCGCGGCGCACGAGTACGTCCGCAAGGTGAGCGACGGTGCCGGCACTCTGCGGGAGGCCGTGCTCCTGGTCGACGAGGAGCCCGCCGAGGACCCGCTGGACGGCGGCCCCACGATCCCGCTGTGGATCACGTACGTGCCGTACCGGCCGGAGGCGGACCCGGATGCCGACGAGGCTGAGGCCGAGCCTCCTCGCCGCGAGGTGTTCCACCTGCCCGCCCGGCTCTTCGAGACGAGGGTGAACGCCAAGGGTGTCGCCTCCTACGACAGCCCGGCGCTGGGGTACCTGCAGCTGGCGATCCGCCAGCGTCTGGCCGACGGACGTGAAGGCACCATCCGCAGCGTGGATCTCAAGGAGACCGCGGACTAGGACCGCCTCGCGGCGTCGTCCAGCCGCGCCTGGTAGTAGGCGTGATCCCGTGGGAAGGCCACGAGCGACGGCAGCGCAGTCCGGAAACCGTCGGCGGCATCCCGCCACCGCTGGCATGCGTACGCGGCATCGGCGACCTGCAGCCTGGCGCGCGTCGGGTCGAGCCAGTACAGCCAGCCCGGACGCTCCTCCTCGGCCGGCACCCGCAGCGCCAGCTTGCAGGCCTCCTCGGCGAGCCGGCTGGCCCGGTCCCGCTCGCCGACCTGCGCGGCCGCCATGGCCTCTTGGTGCACCGCGGCAGCCTCGGCTGCAGGGGACAGGGTGCGGGGGCCCACGTAGCGCGCGGCCTCGGCGGTGCGTAGGGCTCGGACCGGGTCTCCGTGGCTCAGGGAGTAGTAGGCGCGGATGCGCTGCGCCCAGGACGCCATGTCGGCATGGCCGCCGTCGACGGCCCAGCCGTGTGCGAGGTCGATCCATGCCAGCGCCGGCCCGCGCTGCTCGGACTGCCAGGCCACCCAGGACAGCCAGTGCGCGTGCTCGGCGGCGAGCAGCATGAGCCGGTCTGCAGCGGCCCCGGCCGCATGGGGGATGAGCCCGGTCACCGCGTCGAGCTGCTGGCGCACGATGCCCCACAGCGCTGTGCCGAGGACCTCGTCCTCTGCGCGCCGGTGCTGGGCGAGCACGCGGGCGATCCAGTCGGCGGTGCGCAGGTCGGCGCGGCCTGCCGAGTGGGCGTGGGCGATGCGTTCACGCAGCTCGGCCTGTGGCGCCCACGCATCGGGCCCCTGTGGTCTCGGGACCCCGGTCAGTTCTTCCGGCACGTGCAGCCCTTCGGTGATGCGGGCCATGAGCTCGGCTGAGGTGACCTGCCGGCGGCCCGATTCGATCGCGGAGATGTGGGGCTGCGGCATGCCCACGATCGGCTCGAGGCCCCGCTGAGAGAGGCCTGCGGCGCGCCGGTATTCGCGGAGGATGGCAGCCCAGTCCTGGCGTGCCCAAGCGGCACGGAGACGGACATCTGCCCAGACTTCCCGACTAGCCATAAGGGGACGATACGCCGGGCGATACACAGTGTGTATCGGATCGCTCACGGATCTTGCCGACCATGACGACTCAGCCATCCCGAGTCGGGTCGGAAGGAAAGAACGATGCCCCACCACGCACCGTCGTTGATGCAGACGGACCCCTGCACAGACCCCGAAGAGACAGCTGCGGACTGGCTGC
Source organism: Streptomyces achromogenes (assembly GCF_030816715.1). NCBI lineage: Bacteria > Bacillati > Actinomycetota > Actinomycetes > Kitasatosporales > Streptomycetaceae > Streptomyces > Streptomyces achromogenes. The sequence continues at coordinate 1,540,014 of NZ_JAUSYH010000001.1, forward strand.
TGAAGACGCTGCCCGAGCAGGCCCACGCCCGCATCCTCTCGCTGTGGCAGCGCAAGCTGACGGCCATGCTGCCGCTCGGCGAGGGGCTGTCCGCGGTGAGGATCCCGAGCGCGCCGCTCCGTACGCTGACGGGTCAGCCCGAAACGCCGTCCGCCGCCATCGACGAGTACCTCGCGCGCGCCCTCGAGGGCGGCCCCGTCATCTGCGACCCCGCCAGCCTGCACTACTACGTCATCATCCCGTCAGGCCTGCCCGCCGCCTGGCACCGGGCCGCCGCCGCCTGGCGGGAGCTCGGCATCATCTACCAGGGCGACGGCTCATGGGTGGGCGTGCCCGGTCCGGCGCGCGACGCCCTCGATCCGGACACCTACAGCCTGTACTGGGCGGTGCCTGTGGCCGACCCGCCGGCGCCGTGCGACCCGTCCCTGATGGCCCGCCTCGGTGCTGACCTGTACCGCGCCGTCACCCACCGGGAGCCGCCGCGATGAGCCGACGACGGATCGACTGGCGCGCCGTGACCTACCTCGCGGTGCTGCTCGTCCTGGGGGTCGCGCTGGTGTGGGGGATCCTCAACTGCGGATGCCCGGAGGGGGCATGAGGAGGCCGCTGCAGTGGCAGGGCGTTCAGGTGCCGTGGATCACTCCCTGGTCCAGCGAAGGACGCCCCGTAGCCGAGCTCGTGATCAGACACGGCATGGGCGGCGTCGGGCTGGGCTATGCGGATGAGGCCGACACCGACCGTCGCTGCGACGTCCTGTGGGTGCGTCACGCTGCCACGCCCGGCGTTGGCCGTCCTGATCTCCGCAGCATGCACCCGCTGCGCCAGAGACAGGCGATGGTGCACATGCTGTGCCAGGTCTGTGGCACGACCGTCCTGACCCTGGCGGACGAGCGCACCCTGTTCCTCATGCACTCCCGGGTCGGCATGCCGATTCGGGAGGGGGAAGTCACGGCCGTCCCGCCCGTGCACCCGGACTGTGCTCGACGAGCCATTGCTGAATGCCCGCACCTGCGGAGAGGGTGGGTCGCTGCCCACGTACTCAGCGCGCCTCTGTGGGGAGTCGCTGGCGTCGCCTACGAGCCCCGCACTCTCACGCCACTGCCCGGGCCGGACGAGGACGGCGGCGGCCTGGAGCACGTGCCGTACGCGGACTCAGAGGGGCTCCGATGGATTCTCGCCGCCCGGCTACTCGTGAGCCTGCACGGCATCGAGCTCGTCGACGTCGACGAGCTCGCCAGCCGACACCCCGCCCACCGGTAGCGCAGGCCCTCGTTCTCCGCTCCCGGCCCGAGCGCCGGCCAGGCCGGTAGCGGACCGTCGGCTGCCCTGCGCCCCCGAGTAGGGCAGCCGACACCCAACAGGGGTATTGCTCATCCTTCGACGCGGCCGTGCTGTCGCTGGTGCTGTGCAGTGTGCGGGACGTGCCGCGGGCCCTGGCCGAGCTGCGGCGGGTGCTGCGGCCCGGCGGCGAGGTGCGGTTCCTCGAGCACGGGCCGGGTGGCGGCCCCGCCATGCGGTTCGCCCAGCGCGCGCTGGACCGTACGGTGTGGCCGCACCTGGCCGGCGGCTGCCGGCTCACCCGGGACACGGTCGGCGCGCTGCGCGAGGCCCGCTTCGAGCTGGGCCCCTACCGGCGGATGCGGCTGCCGGAGAACGGGCCGCGGCTGCCGTTCTCCTACTGCGTGACGGGGACCGCGTGGCGGCCCGGAGCGCCCGGCTGAGGCCCGGCCCGCTCGATCGCCCTCCGCGTCACGGGCGGAATCCGTCGCTCGGTCACCCGACGGCTCACGGGCTGCGTCACCCGCTCCACTCCCGCAGCTCCCGCGCGATGTCGGCCACGGACGCCTCTCCGTTCTTCACCAGCCGGGCCAGGTCACGGACCTGTTCCGGCGAGGTGACCACCTTCAGGCCGCTGGCCACGAGGTAGGCGTAGGCGACCGCACAGGCGAAGAGCGCGTTGGAGCGTTCCAGGGCCGGGACGTGGATGAGGAGCTGGAGCAGTGCCGCGGCGCGGGCCGCCGGGTCGTCGTAGACGGGGACGTCGAATATCTCCGCCTGATGGCGTGCCACGGCCGCGACCAGCGCGCCCCAGTCGGTGACCTGAGGGTCTCCCGGGGTTTTCTGTTCGGCGAGCATGAGGAGCCAGGCGAGGTCGATGCTGAGGTCGCTCAAGGGTTCAGCGGCGACCTTCGCGCGTGCCGCCCTCGCGCTCGGCGCCGAACTCCTCGGCGAAGAGCGCCTCGTACTGCTTCATGAAGTCACCGGCGGCCTCGACGAACGTATGGCCGACCTCTCCGGCATCCTGTCTGACCAGCTCTTCTATATAGCGGTTGACGCTCATGCCGCGGGCGGTGGCGCGCTCGCGGGCGACCTGGGCCGTGCCCTCGTCGACGCGCACGTTCAGCTGGGTCTTCGCCATACCTCGAAGCTAGCGCCGATGTGCTAGCACGGCAAGGGCGGGCCGGAATCGAAAAGTGATACCGGCTGTGCGGCGCATCACACTACGCTCGGCCGGGCGGTTCACCGACCAGGAGCACGATCACCGAGCGAGGAGGCAGCCTTGTCCACACCTGCTGCGCAGCACGCCCCCGGTCCGGCCCCGGCCGACGGGGTCGCGGCGCGGGCCCGAGGTCTGACCAAGGCGTACGGCTCAGGCGAGACGGCGGTGATCGCCCTCGACTCGGTGGACGTGGACATCGCCCGCGGCCGCTTCACCGCCGTCATGGGACCGTCCGGCTCCGGGAAGTCCACGCTGATGCACTGTCTGGCCGGCCTCGACACCGTCTCGGCCGGTCAGGTGTGGCTCGGCGGCACCGAGATCACCGGGCTGAAGGAACGGGAGCTGACCCGGCTCAGGCGGGACCGGATCGGGTTCATGTTCCAGTCGTTCAACCTGATCCCGACGCTGAACGCGGTCGAGAACATCACCCTGCCCATGGACATCGCGGGCCACAAGCCCGACCAGAAGTGGCTGGACCAGGTGATCGACACGCTCGGCCTGCGGGACCGGCTCGGGCACCGGCCCGCCCAGCTCTCCGGCGGACAGCAGCAGCGGGTGGCCTGCGCCCGGGCGCTCGCCTCCCGTCCCGAGCTGATCTTCGCCGACGAGCCCACCGGAAACCTCGACTCCCGGGCCGGGCTCGAGGTTCTCGCGTTCCTGCGGCAGGCCGTCGACGACCTCGGTCAGACGGTCGTCATGGTCACCCACGACCCGGGCGCCGCCGCCCACTCCGACCTGGTGCTCTTCCTGGCGGACGGCCGGTTGGTGGACCGGATGGAACAGCCTTCGGCGGACGCCGTGCTGGAACGCATGAAGCGCTTCGACGTGGGCCGCGCCCCTCGGGCGGGCGGCCCCCTCGACGGTACGGCCGACGACGCGTCCGAGGGCAGGGCCGAAGGCCCTCTCGCCGGCGCCCCCGAGGAGGACTGACCCGGTGCTGAAGGCGACCCTCAGAAGTTTCCTGGCGCACAAGGGGCGGCTGCTGCTGTCCGCCCTCGCCGTCGTCCTGTCGGTGGCGTTCGTGGCCGGCAGCCTGATCTTCTCCGACACGGTGACGCGCACTTTCGACCGGCTCTTCGCGTCCACGTCGGCGGACGTGACGGTGGAACCCGCCGACGACCTGAGCTCCTCCGTGCCGACCGGCGCGGTCCAGACCGTCCCCGCATCCCTCGCCGGCCGGCTGGCCCGGGTCGAGGGGGTCGCGTCCACCCACGCGGACGTGAGCGTTCAGAACATCACCGTCGTCGACGGCGACAACGAGTCGGTCGGTCCGACCACCGGCGCGCCCACCGTGGCCACCGACTGGTACGTCACCGACCGCAGCCCGGTGAAGCTGACCTCCGGACACGCCCCACGCGGCGCCGCCGAGGCCATGCTCGACGCCGACACCGCCGACAAGAAGCACGTGCGGATCGGCGACACCCTGACGGTGATGGCCCAGCCTGGCTCGTTCAAGGTGAAGGTCGTCGGGATCGCCACCTTCACCACCACCAACCCCGGCGCGGCCCTGGTCTACCTCGACCCGCGCACCGCCGCCGCCCAGCTCCTCGGGTCGGCGGACAAGGCGACCGCCATCTCCGTCGACGCGGCCCCGGGGGTGAACGACGCGGTGCTCGAGCGGCGCGTCTCCGCCGCGCTCGGCGCGGGGCGGTACGACGTGCAGACCGCCGAGGAGCGGGCGAAGTCGTCGGCCGAGGCCCTGGGCGGATTCCTCGACGTCATCAAGTACGTGATGCTCGGCTTCGCCGGGATCGCCGTCCTGGTCGGCGTGTTCCTCATCGTCAACACGTTCTCCATGCTGATCGCCCAGCGCACCCGTGAGCTGGGCCTGCTGCGCGCCCTGGGCGCCGACCGCCGCCAGGTGCGGCGCTCGGTCCTCACCGAGGCGGTGCTGCTCGGGCTCGTCGGCTCCACGCTCGGGCTGGCCGCGGGCATCGGTCTCGCGGCCGGGCTGATCAAGCTCATGGGCGCGTTCGGCATGAACCTCAAGACCACCGAGATGGTCGTCGGCTGGGCGACTCCGGTGTCGGCGTACGTCGTCGGCGTCGGCGTCACCTTCGTCGCCGCGTATCTCCCGGCCCGCCGTGCGGCCGGCGTGTCCCCGATGGCGGCCCTCGCGGACGCGGACATCGCGGGAGTGGGCCGCCCGCTGAAGACACGCGCCGTGGTCGGCGCGGTCGTCGGCGCGCTGGGCGTGGCCGCGCTCGCCGGCTGCGCGGCCTCGTCGACGACGTCGTCCGCGGCGTCCCTGCTGGGCCTGGGCGTCGTCCTCACCCTGGTCGCCACCGTCATCGCGGGCCCGCTCCTGGTCCGCCCGGTGATCCGGGTCCTCGGCGGCGCCTTCCCCGCGCTGTTCGGCTCCGTCGGCCGGATGAGCCAGCGCAACGCGCTGCGCAACCCGCGCCGCACGGGAGCCACCGCCGCCGCGCTGATGGTGGGCCTCGCGCTGGTGGGCGGGATGTCCGTGGCGAGCGCCTCGATGTCCAAGTCGTTCGACCAGCAGATCGACAAAACGCTCGGCGCCGACTTCGTCGTCCAGAACGCCAACTTCACGCCGTTCTCCCAGGAGGTCACGGACGCGGTGCGCGGCACCGAGGGCGTCGGCCTCGTGGTGCGGCAGCGGTTCGCCCCGCTCGCCGTGCGGCTGCCCGACGGCAAGCGCGTCGAGACGACCGCCGCCGGCTACGACGACCGGGTCGACGACGTGGCGCACATCCCCTACGCCGAGGGGAACACGGCGGCCGCGCTGGCCGACGGCGCGCTCGGCATGGACGTCGACTTCGCGAAGGAGCACGGCGTGCGGCTGGGCAGCGTGCTGCCGGTGGAGTTCCCCGGCGGCCGGACGACGTCGCTGAAGGTCGGCGCGCTCACCGACCAGGAGACGGGTGACGGCTTCGGCATGCAGGGCGGGCTGTTCCTCGGCATCGCCGCCGTCGAGAAGTACGTGCCCGGCGGGCAGGACTCCGCCCTGTACGTGAACGCCGGCTCCGGCACGAGCGGCGAGCAGCTGCGCCCCCGGCTGGAGAAGACGCTGGACGCGTATCCGCAGGTCCAGGCGCGCGACCAGGCCGACTACAAGAAGCTGGTGCACGACCAGATCGCCGTACTGCTGTACCTGGTCTACGCGCTGCTCGGGCTGGCCATCGTCATCGCGGTGCTCGGCGTGGTCAACACGCTGGCGCTGTCGGTGGTGGAGCGGACCCGGGAGATCGGGCTGCTGCGCGCCATCGGGCTCGGCCGGCGGCAGCTGCGCCGGATGATCCGGCTGGAGTCGGTGGTGATCGCGGTGTTCGGCGCGGTGCTGGGGCTCGCGCTCGGACTGGTCTGGGGCGTGTGCATCCAGCAGGTGCTGGAGTTGCAGGGGATGAAGGCCTTCGCCGTTCCGTGGGGCACGATCGTCGCGGTGGTCGTCGGCTCGGCGGTCGTCGGCGTCGTGGCGGCGATGCTGCCGGCCCTGCGGGCGTCCCGGATGAACGTGCTGGCGGCGATCGCGCACGAGTGACGCCGCGGGCCGCCCCGGAGCGCGTCCGGATCCTGGAATCCCGGGTCCGGGCGCGTCGTCCGTGATGGGATCGCCGTATGTCTGATCTGCGTATACGGGCGGCGACGCCCGAGGACCTGGACGCCGTGCTGGCCTTCTGGAAGGCCGCCGCCGAGGGCACGAGCATCAGCGACGACCGCAGCGGGGTGGAACGGCTCGTCGCCCGCGATCCCGAGGCGCTGATCCTCGCCGAGCAGGACGGCGAGGAGGGCGCCGAACGGGACGGCGCGCAGGGCGTCGAGCTCGTCGGCACGGTGATCGCCGGGTTCGACGGGTGGCGGTGTCATCTGTACCGGCTGGCGGTGCACCCGGAGCGCCGCCGTCAGGGCATCGGCACGTCGCTGCTCGCGGCCGCGGAGGAGCGGTTCGCGCGGCTGGGCGGGCGGCGCGGGGACGCGATGGTGCTCACCGGCAACGAGACGGCACATCATGCCTGGCGCGCCGCGGGGTACGCGCCCGAGGAGAAGTGGCGGCGCTGGGTCAAGCCGCTCACCGGCTGACCCGGCCCGCCCGGACCACTTTGCCGATCCTTTACCCTTGGGGGTCGTGCGGATCACCCGCACGGTCCCCGACGACCTCATGAAAGGTGTGAGCGTCCGCCCATGGGCGAGCCTCCCCGCACCCGTTCCCGTGCACGCTCGGGAACCCGCGCGCGTTCCCGCGCCCGTTGTCGCGCGCTCCGTCCCGCCCTGCCCGATCCTGGGACGGAGGAGACCCGATGACCGAAGTGCTGCTGCTCCTGGTGGCGATCCTGCTGTCGTTCGCGTGCGGCGCCTTCGTCGCCGCCGAGTTCTCGTTGACCACGGTCGAGCGCAGCGAGCTGGAGCGGGCGGTGGAGCGCGGCGAACGCGGCGCGGCCGGGGCGCTGAAGGCGGTGCGCAACCTCACCTTCCAGCTCTCCGGGGCCCAGCTCGGCATCACCGTCACCAACCTGGTGGTCGGCATGCTGTCCGAGCCGTCGATCGCCCGGCTGATCGCCGGGCCGCTGGAATCGCTCGGTCTGTCCGACTCCACGTCGAGCTCCGTCGCGCTGGTGCTGGGCACGGCCCTGTCGACCGTGTTCCTCATGGTCGTCGGCGAGCTGGTGCCGAAGAACTGGGCGATCTCCTCCCCGCTCGCGGTGGCCAAGAGCGTGGGCAACGGGCAGCGCTGGTTCAGCGCCGCCTTCCGGCCCTTCATCAGTCACCTCAACGACACCGCGAACCGCATCGTGCGCCGCTTCGGCGTGGAACCCACCGAGGAGCTCGCCGCCGCCCGCGGTCCCCAGGAGCTCGCGGCCCTGGCCCGGCACTCCGCGCGGGAGGGCGCCCTGGAGGCGGACACCGCGGAGCTGTTCGTGCGGACACTGAACCTGGCCGACCTCATGGCGGAGAACGTGATGACCCCGCGCGTGCAGGTCATCGCCCTCGACGCGACGGCGACCTGCGAGGACGTCGCCAACGCGACCCGGGCGACGGGCCTGTCCCGTTTCCCCGTGTACCGCGGGAACCTCGACTCCGTGGTCGGGACCGCGCACATCAAGGACGCGCTGGCGGTGCCCGCCGGGCGACGCGCGCGCGTGCCCGTCGCCGAGATCATGCGCGACCCCCTCCTCGTCCCCGAGTCGCTCACCGTGGACCGGCTGCTGGACCGGCTGTCCGGCAAGCGGACGATGGCCGTCGTCATCGACGAGTACGGCGGCACCGCGGGCGTGGCGACGCTGGAGGACATCGTGGAGGAGGTCGTCGGCGAGGTCCGCGACGAACACGACCCGCACGAGACGCCGGAACTGGCGCACGCGGGCACCGACGACGACGGCCGCGCCCTGTACTCGGCCGACGGCGCCGCCCGCACCGACCAGCTCGCGCGCGTCGGCCTGCACGCGCCCGAGGGACCGTACGAGACGCTGGCCGGGCTCGTCGCCACCGAGCTGGGCCGGATACCGGCCGTCGGCGACACCGTCGAGATCACCGGGTGGCGGATGGACGTGGTGGACGCCTCCGGCCGCCGGGCCGCGCGCGTGCTGCTGCACGCCCCGCTCGCAGACGCCACCCGCGTGGAAGGGACCGCACAGTGACCGCCGTCCAGTTGCTCATCGGGCTGGCGACACTCGTCGTCAACGCGTTCTTCGTCGGCGCCGAGTTCGCGCTGATCTCGGTCCGTCGCTCCCAGATCGAGCCGTACGCCGAACAGGGCGACCGGCGCGGGCGCAGCGTGCTGTGGGGACTGGAGCACGTGTCCGCGCTGATGGCCGCGGCGCAGCTCGGCATCACACTGTGCACGCTGGTCCTCGGCGTGGTCGCCGAGCCGGCCATCGCGCACCTGCTGGAGCCGGTGTTCCACGCGGTCGGAGTGCCCGAGGGCGCCGGACACGCGGTGTCCTTCGTGATCGCGCTGGCCGCCGCCACCTATCTGCACATGCTGCTCGGCGAGATGGTGCCGAAGAACATCGCGCTCGCCGAGCCGGTGCGCAGCGCCCTGCTGCTGGGGCCTCCGCTGGTCACGCTCGCCCGGGCGCTGCGGCCGGTCATCTTCGCGATCAACGCCTTCGCCAACGGGCTGCTGAAGCTGCTGCGGATCGAGACGAAGAACGAGGTCACCGCGACTTTCTCGGACGCGGAGCTGGCGCAGATCGTCCGGGACGCCGGCGAGGCCGGCCTCATCGACGACCGTGCCCAGGAACGTCTGCACGACGCGCTGGAGCTGGGCCGCCGACCGGTGCGGGACGTCGTCCTGCCGCTGGAACGCGTCGTCTACGCGCGCGTGGGCGTCACTCCGGAGGGGCTGGAGCAACTGGCGGCGGAGACCGGGTTCTCCCGTTTCCCCGTGGTGGACGAGGGTCGCCGGATCGTCGGCTACCTGCATGTGAAGGACGCGCTGGACGCCTCACCGCGGGACCTGGCGTTCGCGCTGCGGGACATGCGGCCCATCGCGCGGGTACGGGAGGCGACGCCGCTGGACGACGTGCTCACCGCGATGCGGGGCAGCCGGACGCATCTGGCGGCCGTGCTCGGCTCCGACGGCAGGCTGGCCGGCCTGGTCACCATGGAGGACGTGCTCCAGGAGCTGTTCGGACAGCGGGCGTAGCCGTCCGTCGGCCTCGGGCGGCATCCGACCGACCGACGGGTATGAGACTCGGGCTACCATCGGTGTCGCCATGCAGACGAACACGATTCCCCCGTACTCCAGTTTGGTCGCCGTCGGCGACTCCTTCACCGAGGGCATGTCGGACCTGCTGCCCGACGGCTCCTACCGAGGCTGGGCCGACCTCCTCGCCGCGCGGATGGCGGCCCGCACCCCCGGCTTCCGCTACGCCAACCTGGCGGTGCGCGGCAAGCTGATCGGGCAGATCGTCGAGGAACAGGTGCCGGTGGCCGCCGCGATGGGCGCCGACGTGATCACCCTGGTCGGCGGCCTGAACGACACCCTGCGCCCCAAGTGCGACATGGGCCGGGTCAAAGGCCTGCTGACCGAGGCGGTGGAGCAGCTGGCCCCGTCCTGCAAGCAGCTCGTGCTGATGCGCAGTCCGGGCCGGCAGGGGCCCGTCCTCGAGCGGTTCCGGGCGCGCATGGAGGAGCTGTTCGTGTGCGTCGAGGAGCTGGCGGAGCGGCACGGCGCGCTCGTCGCCGACCTGTACGGCGCTCCCTCGCTCAGCGACCCGCGCATGTGGGACGTCGACCGGCTGCACCTGACGCCGGAGGGCCACCGCCGGGTCGCCGAGGCGGTCTGGCAGACCCTCGGGCACCAGGCCGAGGACGCCGACTGGCACCTGCCGATGCCGGCCACCCTGCCCCCGGGCTGGGCAGCCCGGCGCGTCGCGGACGCCCGGTTCGCCCGGCAGTACCTGCTGCCGTGGATAGGCCGCAGGCTGACGGGCCGGTCCTCCGGGGACGGCCTGCCGCCCAAGCGCCCCGACCTCCTGCCGTACGAGAGCCAGGCGTAGGCGGACGAAGCCGCTCCGCACGCGGGACCAAGCCGCTCCGCGCGCGGGATGACGCCCCGGGGCGCGCGGGGTGGCGCCGGGCCGCGCGCGGGGTGACGCCCGGGGCGCGCGCGGAGGTGACGCCGGTCTCGTAGGTTCCGCCGAACCGGACCGCTGCGCCGACCTGCACGAAGCGCCAGTAGAATCCCTCCACGTGACTTCCGCTGCCGCCGCCAAGCCCCGCATCCCCAACGTCCTCGCCGGACGCTACGCCTCCGCCGAGCTCGCCACGCTCTGGTCCCCCGAGCACAAGGTGAAGCTGGAGCGTCAGCTCTGGCTCGCCGTGCTGAAGGCCCAGAAGGACCTCGGGATCGAGGTGCCGGACACGGCGATCACCGACTACGAGCGTGTCCTCGACACCGTCGACCTGGCTTCGATCGCCGAGCGCGAGAAGGTCACGCGCCACGACGTGAAGGCCCGCATCGAGGAGTTCAACGACCTCGCCGGGCACGAGCAGGTCCACAAGGGCATGACGTCCCGCGACCTCACGGAGAACGTCGAGCAGCTCCAGATCCGCCTGTCGCTGGAGCTGGTCCGCGACCGCACGGTGGCCGTCCTCGCCCGGCTGGGCAAACTGGCCGGCGAGTACGGCGAGCTGGTCGTCGCCGGCCGCTCGCACAACGTGGCCGCCCAGGCCACCACGCTCGGCAAGCGGTTCGCGACCGCCGCCGACGAGCTGCTCGTGGCGTACGGCCGGGTCGAGGAGCTGCTCGTGCGCTACCCGCTGCGCGGCATCAAGGGCCCGGTCGGCACCGCCCAGGACATGCTGGACCTGCTGGGCGGCGACGCCGCGAAGCTGGCCGAGCTGGAGGACCGGATCGCCGGCCACCTGGGCTTCTCGCAGGCCTTCACCTCCGTCGGCCAGGTCTACCCGCGCTCGCTGGACTACGAGGTCGTGACCGCGCTGGTGCAGCTCGCGGCGGCCCCCTCCTCGCTGGCCAAGACCATCCGGCTGATGGCCGGGCACGAGCTGGTGACCGAGGGCTTCAAGCCCGGCCAGGTCGGCTCCTCCGCCATGCCGCACAAGATGAACACCCGCTCCTGCGAGCGCGTCAACGGCCTGATGGTCATCCTGCGCGGCTACGCGTCGATGACCGGCGAACTTGCGGGCGACCAGTGGAACGAGGGCGACGTGTCCTGCTCGGTGGTGCGCCGGGTCGCGCTGCCGGACGCCTTCTTCGCGCTGGACGGCCTTCTGGAGACCTTCCTGACGGTGCTCGACGAGTTCGGCGCGTTCCCGGCCGTCGTCGCGCGGGAGCTCGACCGCTACCTGCCGTTCCTGGCCACCACGAAGGTGCTGATGGGCGCGGTGCGCGGGGGCGTCGGCCGTGAGGTGGCGCACGAGGCGATCAAGGAGAACGCCGTGGCCTCGGCGCTGGCGATGCGGGAGCGGGGCACCGAGCGCAACGAGCTGCTGGACAAGCTGGCCGCCGACGAGCGTCTGCCGCTGGACCGCGCCCAGCTGGACGCGCTCATGGCCGACAAACTGTCGTTCACGGGCGCGGCGGCGGCCCAGGTGGCCACGGTCGTGGGCCGGATCGAGGAGATCGTGAAGCAGCGGCCGGAGGCGGCCGGTTACACGCCCGGAGCGATCCTCTGACGCGCTTCACCCAGGCCGAGCTGGAGGCCGCCCGCGACCGTCTCGTACCGGACGTGATCGCGGACGGTCTCCGTGTGCTGTTCTGCGGCATCAACCCGGGTCTGATGACGGCGGCCACCGGCCACCACTTCGCCCGCCCGGGCAACCGCTTCTGGCCGGTGCTTCACCTGTCCGGCTTCACTCCGCGACTGCTGAAGCCGGCGGAGCAGGAGGAGCTGCTCGCCCACGGGCTGGGCATCACCAACGTGGTGGCGCGGGCGACCGCCCGGGCCGACGAGCTCACGGCGCGGGAGTACCGGGACGGCGGGCGGGTGCTCGCGGACAAGGTGACGCGGCGGAGACCCCGGTGGCTGGCGGTGGTGGGCGTCACCGCGTACCGGGCGGCGTTCGACGACCGCAAGGCCGTGGTGGGCCCGCAGGAGCGCCGCATCGGCGACACCCGCGTGTGGGTGCTGCCCAACCCCAGCGGGCTGAACGCGCATTGGACCACCGCGACGATGGCCCAGGAGTTCGCACGGCTGCGGCGGGCGGCCGAGGAGGAGGACTGACTGCCGTCAGGGCGGGTCGGACTCCGTGACGACGACGAGGAGCTGTATCCCGTCGCCGGGATCGAGACCGACCACACCCAGGCCGCCCACCGGCCCCGCCGTCCCTCTTCCTCCATCCTCCACAGACGGATCTCGCCCTGACCGCCCGCCACCGACAAGTGGCGCGCCGTCAGCCGCCTTCCCGCCTCGTACGTGCCGTGGCGTCCCGCCTCAGGCGTCACGCCGTCGGATCTTCCACGCCCCGGCCGCGACTGCGGCCGCCCTCCACAGGGCGGTCACCGCGAGCCCCTGCCACGGGCCCAGGGTCCCCGTCCGCCGTGCCGTGCAGCACCGCCTGACCGGCCCGGTCCGGCAGGAAGTCGGCGACAGTCCCGGACACGCCGCCGACGACGAAGGACACGATCAGCAGGGAGGGCACGAGCAGGGCGAGCGTCGCCGTTCCGCTGCGCAGGACTGCCGTCAGGCCTGCGGCGAACAAGGCCATCAACGCGAGGTAGGCGGCGCAGATGCCGCTGATGGACGGGAACTGGAACGGGCCCGGCTGACCGAGCGGGAAACGGACGTGCTGCGGCTGATGACCCGGGGCTTGTCGAACGCGGAGATCGCCGCACGGCTCGTCGTCGGGTCGGAGACCGTCAAGTCGCATGTCAGCGCGCTGCGGGCGAAGCTCGGGGCGCGGGACAGGACGCAGGCGGTGATCACGGCGTACGAGTCGGGGTTCGTGGAGCCGCGCTGAGCGGGCGCGGGGGTGTCGGGGCCGGCCGGGCACTCGCCGGGGTGCGCCGCGCCGAGTACGATCCGCCCAACACGCGCACGAGCTGGGAGGACGGACGTTGGGGCGGCTGACCGGCGGGGACCCCTCGCTGCTGCGGAGGATCAATTCCGCGGTGGTGCTGCACGCGCTGCGTGCCGCGGACTGCGCGACGCTCACGGAGATCACCCGCGTCACCGGGCTGTCCCGGCCGACGGTGGAGGGTGTCGTCGAGGATCTGATCGCGGCGGGGCTCGTCGTAGAGAAGGCTGCGGACGAGAGCGTCGCCCGGCGCCAGGGGCGGCCCGCGCGACGGTTCCGGTTCCGGGCGGAGGCGGGGCATCTGCTGGGTCTGGAGATCGGGGCGCACCGGGTGGCCGCGCTGCTCTCGGACCTGGACGGCCGCGTGCTGGGCGCCCAGGTCAGGGACGTCGACGAGGCGGCCCCGCCGGACGAACGGCTGGAGCGGCTGCGCAACGCGGTCGCCGAACTGCTGCGCCGGGCGGGCGTCCCGCGCAGTTCGCTGCGGGCGGTCGGGGTCGGCACGCCCGGGATCGTGGAGGCGGACGGCACGGTACGGCTGGGCACCGCGCTGCCCGAGTGGACGGGGCTGCGCCTCGGCGAGCGGCTGAGCCGTTCGTTCAAGTGCCCGGTGCTGGTGGAGAACGACGCCAACGCGGCGGCCGTCGCCGAGCACTGGAAGGGTTCGGCCACCGAGTCCGACGACGTCGTCTTCGTGCTGGCCGGGCTCAGCCCGGGGGCCGGCGCGCTGATCGGCGGGCGGCTGCACCGCGGGTACGGCGGCGCGGCCGGGGAGATCGGCGCGCTGCATCTGCTGGGCCGTGAGGCGACCCCGGAGACGCTGCTGTCCACGACGGACGAGCCACTGCACCCGCTGGACGAGCAGGCCGTCGCGAAGGTGTTCGCACAGGCCCGGGGAGGCGACCGGCGGGCCCGGGCGGCGGTGGACCGCTTCATCCAGCGGCTGGTGCACGACGTGGCCGCGCTGGTGCTGGCGCTCGACCCCGAGCTGGTCGTGGTCGGTGGCTGGGCGGCCGGTCTGGACGGTGTACTGGAGCCGCTGCGCGCCGAGTTGGCACGCTACTGTCTGCGGCCGCCGAGGGTGGCCCTGTCGATGCTCGGGGAGGCGGCGGTGGCGACGGGGGCGCTGCGGCTCGCCCTCGATCACGTGGAGGAGCAGTTGTTCGCGGTGGAGGGGACGGTCACGGCGCGGCGGTGAGACCCGGCTCGGAGCACCGCCGTCCGTCACGGGTGAAACGCCGGGCGCCCCGGGGGAGTTCCGGGGCGCCCGGGAGGGCGGCTGCTCGACCGGCGGGCGGCGTCCGCGGGTGGCCGGGGGCCTTCGCGGGTGGCCCGATGGTGTCCGTGTCCGCGAGTGGCCGATGGTGTCCGCGGGTGGCCGGTGGCGTTCGCGGGTGGTCCGGTCGGACCCGCCGCAGGCTGTTCAGGGAGCCTGCGGCACGCGGTCCGCGACGGACGCGGCGCTCAGGAGGCCTGCCGCTCCTGACCGTGGAGGATCTCCACGCCGGACGCGCCGAACGTCAGCCGGCAGGTGTCCGCGCGGTACGTGGCCACGGAGAGCGCGGCGGTACGGCCCTCGGCGAAGTAGCGGGTCGTGACCACGAGGACGGGCGCGCCGGGGAGCCGGTCGAGTTGCCTGGCGTCGTCCGCGCGGGCCGAGCCCAGTTCCACGGCGCTGTCCTGGCCCTGCAGTTCGAGGCGGTGCAGCTCGCGCAGCACCACGCGCGCGCGTGCGGCCTCGGACGAGGCGTCGATCGCGCTGAGTTCGGGCGCCGACGTCTGCGGGACGTACAGCAGCTCGGCGGCCACGGGCTGACCGTGCGACACCCGTGAGCGGCGCACGATGTGCACGCTCTGCTCGCGCGGGGTCTCCAGGGCGGCGGCGACGGCCGCGGGCGGCGCCGCGAGCGTGCAGCCGACGGCCTGCCAGGCGTCCTCCCCCACGCCCGGCCAGACCCGCTGCTCCGTGCCGACGGCGACGCCCATCCGGGGCGGCGCGACGGTGGTGCCGACACCTCGGCGGCGCTGCAGCCGGCCCTCCAGCTCGAGTTGTTCCAGGGCCTGCCGGAGCGTCGCGCGGGCGACGCCGAAGCGGGCGGCCAGCTCACGCTCGTTGGGCAGGATCTCGCCGACGGAGAACTCGGAGTCGAGCGCCTCGCTGAGCACGGTCTTGAGATGCCAGTACTTCGGTTCCGGCACCGATTCCAGTTGCGTGGTCCCCACCCTGTCCTCCGCAATCGCCGTGGTCCGGCGGCGTTTTCGCGCCTTTGTTTATTAAAGGTTGTTGTACTTCTCTCGCGACCATAGGACGGCCCCCACCCTTGGTCAATACCAATCCTCCAACCCTGTGGCGGCCGAGGGGAAAGCGCTCGCTACACGTCCGGAATGGCAGGATTACGCGTAGGGCTACCCGCCGGTAGTAATTGCTGACAAACTGTCTACGGCGTCTGCCGGCCCGCTGTCAGAACGAGGAGCTCCCATGCCCGCCACCGTCTCCTTCACGGTCCCCTCCGCCGAGGGCCCGCTGCCCGTCACGGTCTCCTACGCGCGCGTGGGCCGGGGCGAACCGCTCCTCCTGTTGCACGGCATCGGGCATCACCGGCAGGCCTGGGACCCGGTGGTGGACATCCTGGCCGCCGAACGCGACGTGATCGCCGTGGACCTGCCCGGTTTCGGCGTCTCCCCCGCCCTGCCGGACGGGCTCGCCTACGACCTGCCCACCACGGCCGCGGTGTTCGGCGCCTTCTGCGAGGCGCTGGAGCTGGACCGGCCCCATGTGGCGGGGAACTCGCTCGGCGGTCTGCTCGCCCTGGAACTCGGCCGCGAGAAGCTCGTACGGTCCGTCACGGCGCTGTCCCCGGCCGGGTTCTGGTCGGAGGCCGAGCGGCGCTACGCCTTCGGCGTGCTGGTCGCGATGCGGCAGATCTCCCGCCGGCTGCCGCTGCCCCTCGTCGAGCGACTGGCGCGCACCGCGGCCGGCCGCACAGCCCTCACCAGCACCATCTACGCCCGCCCGGGCCGCCGCTCACCCGAGGCCGTGGTCGCCGAGACGCTGGCCCTGGCCCAGGCCACCGGGTTCGACCAGACGCTGCGCGCCGGCACCGCCGTCCGGTTCACCGACGACCTGCCCGGCATCCCGGTCACCGTCGGCTGGGGCGCCCGCGACTGGCTGCTCGTGCGCCGCCAGGGCGTCCGCGCCAAGCAGGTCATCCCCGCCGCCCGCCTCGTGCGGCTGCCCGGCTGCGGCCACTGCCCGATGAACGACGACCCGGCCCTCGTCGCGCGCGTGATCCTCGACGGCAGCCGCTGACCCCGCGCGGACGCGCGACAGGGCGCCCGCGCCCACCGCGACGCCGGCCCCGACCAGGGCGCTCCCCACGGCCTGGCCGGGGCCGTACGACCCCGCTCCCACCAGCGGGGCGGTGCAGGCGGCCGCCACCGGGATGAGACCGGAGAAGAGCGTGGCGCGCTCCGCGCCGATCCGCTGCACGCCCATGTACCAGCACACGAAGCCGACGACGGTGACGACCGCCGACTGCCACAGCAGCGCGGCGCTCTCCCCGCCGTCCGGCCGCCGCAGCCACCCGCCGCCGTCGAGCAGCAGTCCGGCCGCCGCCGACTCCACCGTGGCGAGCCCGCACACCGTGGCGGACAGCAACCGTGGCCCCAGCGGCCGCAGAACGGGCACCGCGAGCACCGCGAAGCCGACCTCCCCGGCCAGCGCGCACACCGACCAGGCGAGACCCGCGCCGTCCGTCCGGCCCCAGCCCTGCACCGTGAGCGCGCCGACGGCGACCAGCGTCGCCCCGTACAGCACCGTGCGCCGGGGCCGTCGCCCCTCCGCCGCCGGCACGACGACGGCCACCACGATCGGCGCGCAGCCCACGAGGACGCCCGGGACGGCGGGTTCCGCGGAGCGTTCGGCGGCCAGCACCGCGAGGTTGAAGCCGACCATCCCGACGGCCGCGAGCAGCGCGAGCCGCACCCACAGGCGCGGGGTGAGCGTGCGCAGCCGGGCGCCCGCGCCCGCCCCGGCGAGGGGCACGAGCAGCAGACAGGCGAGGCCGTAGCGCAGGGCCTGGCCGCCCGCGTACGGGTAGGCGCCCAGGACGCTGTTGGCGGTGAAGGATCCTCCGACGAGGACGCAGGCGAGCGCCGCGAGCAGCGACCCGCGCAGAGCGGTGACGTTCATGGAATCCGACGCTAGGAGCGGGGGCGGCACGGTTTAAGGTCCACTTCCATGACGTCATCGGGGACCAATCCCGAAGGGCCCACGCCGTCGGCGGCCTGGGAGGTGCTGCTGCCGGCCGCTTCCGCGCCGGCACGCGCGCGTGGCCGCGCCCTGCGGGCCGCGCTGCGGGACGCGGTGCGCTCCGGCCTGCTCGCGCAGGACGCCCGTCTGCCGTCGAGCCGGGACCTGGCCGCCGACCTCGGGGTCTCACGCGGGCTCATCACGGAGGCGTACGAGCAGTTGACGGCCGAGGGGTATCTGCGCAGCGGGCGCGGCGCGGGCACGTGGGTGGGCGGCGCCGTCCGGGCCGCCCGGCCACGCGCGCGTGACCTCGCTCCCCGCGCACCGGGCGCGCGGGCCGACTTCGTGCCGGGGACGCCGGACCTGTCGCTGTTCCCGCGGGCCGCGTGGGGCGCCGCGCATCGGGCCGTACTGGCCGAACTGCCCCACCACGAGCTGGGCTATCCCGACCCGCGCGGGCTGCCCCGGCTGCGCCTCGCGCTCGCCGAACTCCTCGCCCGCCGCCGGGGCGTGGTCGCCGACCCGGAGCGCCTCGTGGTCGTCTCCGGCGTGGCGCAGGCGAGCGCCCTGCTCGGCCTCGCCCTGCACGCGCGCGGGACGGCCGCCGTCGGCGTGGAGGACCCGGGGAGTCCCCAGCACAGCGCCCTGTACGCAGGGGCGGGCGTCACGGCCGTCCCCCTGCCGCTGGACGACGAGGGCCTGGCCCTGGGCCCGCTCCGGTCGTCGGGCGTACGGGCCGTGGTGACGACGCCGGCACACCAGTTCCCCACCGGGATCGCGTACTCCGCGCGGCGGCGCGCCGAGTTGCTGGACTGGGCGAGGTCGGTGGACGGCTTCGTCCTCGAGGACGACTACGACGGCGACTTCCGCTACGACCGCGCCCCCGTGGGCGCCCTGCAGGGCCTGGACCCGGAGCGCGTGGCCTACACCGGGTCGGTCAGCAAGTCCCTCGCGCCGGGGCTGCGCCTCGGCTGGCTGCTCGTGCCCGAGGCGCTGACCGAGGCGGTCGTCGAGCGCAAGCGGACGACGGACCTGGGTCATCCGGCCCTCGACCAGGCGCTGTTCGCCCGGTTCGTGGAGCGCGGTGACTACGACCGCCAGCTGCGCCGCTGCCAACGCGCCTACCGCGAACGGCGGGACGCCGTCGTGAACGCGCTCGGCGAGCACTTCCCCGGGGCGCTGGTGTCGGGCGTCGCGGCGGGACTGCACGCCATCGCCGAACTCCCGCAGCGCTACGGGCCGCAGGAGCGGTTCCTCGCCCGGACGGCCGCCGCGGGCGTCGGCGTCCGCGCCCTGAACCAGTACGCACACGCGCGCGTGCCGCACGACGACGGGCCCGTACGCCTCGTGCTGGGCTACGCGCACCTGTCGCCCCCGCGCATCCAGGAGGGCGTACGCCTCATGGCGGAGGCCGTCGCGAGCGGGTGACGCGCGGGGCGCGCGGCCGGAGGCCGCCGGCCGACGAGCAGCAAGCAACGGGCGGCGGAGCGGCGGGGCTTGTGCCATGTGCCCTAGGGTGATGGAATGCTAAACAAAACGGGCATTAGCATCCTTTACCCACCGGTCACACACCGTTCGTGATCACGCAACACAGTTCCTCCACAGTGGCCGCATGACTCGAGACCTGACTCATGTGCGCGCGAGGCACGGACGCCCGGTGCACCACTGGCGGCGGGACGTCGTGGAACTCGCCGCGCTCTTCACGGCCGTCGCGGTGGCCGACGGAGTGGCGAACCTGGTGGGCCACGGTCCGGACGGCCCGGTGCTGCTGGCGGTGTCGGCGGCGGCACTCGCCGCCACCGCCGGGTTCCACACCTGGTGGGCACGCCGCCACGGCCATGCGCCGCCCGCCGGCGATACCGGCGCCCGGCCGCGCTCCGAGGAGCCGCAGGCCGGGCCGTCCGCGCTCCCCTCGCCGGACGACGAGGCGAGCACCCTGTGGCGGATGCGGACGACGGTGCGGGACGCCCCGGGGTCACTGGCCGCGCTCTGCGCGGCGCTGGCCGGGCGCCGGGTGGACATTCTGAGCCTGCAGACGCACCCGCTGGGCGCGGACACCGTGGACGAGTTCCTGCTGCGGGCCCCCGGCGGGCTCGCGGCGGGCGAGATCAACCGGGCCGTGGCGCTGGGGGGCGGCCGTGCCACCTGGATCGAGCGGGCCGACGCCCACGATCTGGTCGACGCGCCGACCCGGGTCCTCCAGCTGGCCACCCGTACCGCCCTCGACGCCGCGGAACTGCCGCTCGCGCTGCGGCAGTTGCTCGGCCGCTGCACGATCCGCTCGCTGCCCGCGGCGTCCGGCCACGACGACGCGGGAACGGCGGGCGTGCCGGTGGAAGGCGTGCTGGAGGACACCCTGCTGCGCCTGCCGACACCGGACGGCGGTGTGATCACGGTGGAGCGGCCGTATCTGCCGTTCACCCCCACCGAGTTCGCCCGCGCGCGTGCGCTGGTGGAGCTGGACGCGCGGCTCGGCCCGCGGGTCCCGCGCGGCCAGGACGTCCTGACGCTGTCCGAGGGCGAGGACATCACCGTCCGCCGGGCGGACACCGGTGACGTGACGGCGGCGAGGGACATGCACGAGCGGTGCTCCGCGCGCACGCTCCGGATGCGCTACCACGGGCCGGTCGGCGACGCGGACCGCTATCTCAACCACCTGCTCAGCCCGCGATTCGGCCGCACTCTCGCCGCGCAGACGCGGTCCGGCCGCATCGTCGGCCTCGGCCACCTGCTGTGGGACGGCGACGAGACGGAGGTCGCGCTGCTCGTCGAGGACGGCTGGCAGCGGCGCGGCATCGGCGCCGAACTGCTCGGCCGGCTGGTGGCGATGGCCGGGGAGGCGGGCTGCGGGAGCGTGTACGCCGTGACGCAGGCCTCCAACACCGGCATGGTCGCCGCGATGCGCGGCCTCGGACTGCCCCTCGACTACCAGATCGAGGAGGGAACCCTGGTCGTCACCGCCCGTCTGGAGAAGGCCGGAGCGGCACGGGCGACGTCCGAGCAGCGCTACGAGGAACGCGCCCGCCGCGACTGAACGTCCGTCCGTGAACGGCAGGGCGGGCGGCCCGGCGGTGCGGTGCCGCCGGGCCGCCCGCACAGGCCCTCGGTGCTGGTGGGCTCGCGTATTCGACTGTCGCCAGTTCTCGGGGGAAGCGAGGGGGATCTCCGTGGTGACGCGACGCCAGAGGTGCACAGCGCAGATGTTGGCATCCTGAAACGCGACTCCCCACGAGCCCGGGTGCCTGGCCGCAATCTCCTGAACGGCGTGCGCCAGCGTTGGGCAGCAGACCGTCGAGCTCCGACACGTCATGGCGGAACATCAGCCACGGCCGCTCCACTATCGGGCGACCTTGTACAGCGCCAGTAGGTGGCGGGCCAGGGCAAGCGCGGCAAGCAGCGCGACGAGCACGCACACGCCCCACCAGCCGGCCTGGCTCCAGACGCGTGTCCCGAGCCAGGAACCTGCGCTGCCGCCCAGGTAGGCGCAGGTCATGTAGGCGGTGTTGAGCCTGCTGCGGGCATCGACGCGCAGGGCGTAGACGCGGACTTGATTGGCGACCATGCCGGACTGCATCGCGGCGTCAAGGAGCAGCGTGCCGAGTGTCAGGGAGGTCAGACCCGGCGTGCCGCCCCGGGCGCCCATGGTGAGAATCGCGGCCGAGACGAGGACACCGAGCATGCAGACCAGGTTCACCGGATCGGGGCCGTAGCGGTCCACCAGACGGCCGGCGAGCGGGGTGCAGACCATGCTCGCCGCGCCGACCAGGGCGATCATTCCCACCGCCTGGGCACCCAGCCCGTAGGCCGGTCCGGCGAGCAGGAGCGCCAGGCAGGTCCAGACCGCGGAGAACCCGGCGAAGACGGTTGCCTGGTAGAAGCACGAGCGGCGCAGGTCCGGCTCGGTACGCAGCAGGCGCAGCGGCGCGGCCAGGAGTGCTGTGTACGGCTGGCGGGAGGACGGGGTCGTGGTCGGCACCGCGAACGCCAAGACGGTGGCGAGGATCAGGGCCAGGACCGCTGCGACCAGGTAGGGGGCCCGCCAGCCCAGCCACTCACCGAGCGTGCCGCTGAAGGTCCGGGCCAGCAGCATGCCGCCGGTCGATCCGCTCAACAGGGTGCCGATCACCGCTCCTTGGCGGTCGGCGGCCACGAGACCAGCCGCCAGAGGGCCGACGATCTGCGCGCCCACGGTGGTCAGGCCGACAAGGGTGGCGGCGGCGATGAGGGCCGGCAGAGCCGGAGCACAACCCGCTGCGAGAAGTGCCAGACCGGCCAGGGCGAGAAGGACGACGAGGAACGGGCGGTGCGGGAGCCGGTCGCCGAGCGGCACCAGCAAGACCGTCCCGGCCGTGTAGCCGGTCTGTGTGGCGGTCGCCACCGCAGCGGCCGAATCGGGCGACACGTGCAGCCCGGCGGCGACCAGTGGGCCGATGGCCTGGGGAAAGTAGATGTTGCCCACCGCCACGGCGCATGTGACAGCCAGGATCAAGACCATCCGGCGGCTCATCCTTCAGTCCACCGGCCCGCCCGCGACGTAGCTGACCTGGCCGGAGACGAGCCCCGCCCCGGGACTTACGAGGAAGGAGGCGCTAGGGGCGATGTCGTCCGGCAGGCCCGCCCGGCCTGCCGGGATGGACTGCTCCGCCCTGTACCGGAACTCCTCGAAGCTCAGGCCCAGCCGCCGGGCCGAGGCCCTGGTCATGTCCCTCACGACGAATCCCGGCGCGGTGGCGTTCGCGCTCACGCCATGCGGGCCGAGCCGGAGAGCGAGGGATCTGGTGAATCCGATCAAACCCGCCTTTGCACCGGCGTGGTCGACGCGGCCGGCATCCGCCTCGTCCAGATCGATCACGCCGACCGCCATGCCGTCGCCCGCCGGGCGCCTGGCGACAGCGGCGCCGATACCGCGGGCAGCACCGGTGGAAACCGCCGTCCTCCGCACATGAGTTGTGGGTGTCATGGGTGGAAGTCCACGGCATCGGCGTTGCGTCGCCAATCGATGTAGCGTATGGCTTAATGATCAGCTTTGTGCTCGGCGTCGAGGACCTCGCGGACACCCGTTTCGCCCTCTCGCCCCTGCACGAGACCCTGTTCAGCCTGCGGGTGCTCCAGGATCCCGGCCTTTCGGCGCTGCATCTGCCCTGGCGCAGGTCCGTACTCGGCAGACTCGGCACGCTCGACACCGGTCTGCTCATGTCCCTGGTCGCCCAGCGGCGTACCCTCCCCGACTTCCTGACCCCGAATCCCGCGAGCTTCGCACCGGCCTTCGAAGAGGAACTCTCCGTCGTCCGCCGGGCGTCCTGCGCTCGGGTCCGCCACGACCTGCTGCTCGCGCACGCACCCGACCCTGTTCCCGAAGCCCTCCGCGACGCCACCGCCGCCGAGGACGCACCTGTCGCCAGACTCCGCGACGCCATCTGCGATCTTCTGCGTCGGTACTGGGCGGTGGCCATCGAGCCGATGTGGCCGCAGATGCGACTGGTGCTGGAAGCCGACATGACCTACCGCGCCCGCCGGCTCGCCCTGGGGGGCGCCCGACTGCTGTTCGCCGACATGCACCCGAACCTGCGCTGGCAAAGGGGAGAGCTGTACATCCACAAGATGATCGGCAGGCACCGGGTGGCGGCATCCGGCCGGGGGCTGCTGCTCCTGCCGTCCGTGTTCGCGCACAAGCCCGCGCCCCCCGTAAGCCCGGACGAGCCGCCGAGCCTCGTCTATCCCAGCCGGGGAGTAGCCACACTGTGGGACTCGGAGATGCCGACCGTCGACACCACCGCCCTGGTGTCTCTGCTCGGTTCGTCCCGAGCCAGACTGCTCAGCCTCCTGGAGGAGCCGCTGCCCACCGTAGAGCTCGCCCGTCGTCTCAGGGTCACCCCGAGCGCTGTCTCCCAACACCTGCGTGTCCTGCACTCCACAGGACTGGTCACCCGGACACGTGACGGACGGCATGTGTTGTACCGGAGAAGCACGCTCGGCGACCGGCTCACGACCACCGCTACCGGACCGCGAACCCACGACGGCTGAGGATCAGCAGTCCGCCCGACCCCGCCTGGCCGGGCGACTGCCCACTCCACCAAGCCCCTGACGGGTTCCCCACCCGTCCACTGACCGGCTCTCGCCCTGTCGGCGAACGATGGAGAGCTCAAGCGGCCAGGGCGGCGCCCTGCGTATCAGCACCGTCCCGGCGGTGCACCGCGGGCTCCTCGCTCGTGCCCGGCCCCTCGATGACGCCCACGGCCCGGCAGGCGTCCCGGCCCGGCGCAAGGCCCGCCGCGAGTGCGAGGACCGCGTCAGCGCCCTCGGCGCAGCCGGACCTTGATCCGGGTCGGCCACTACCGCCAATACCGTGGGGACACTCCTCGAGGGCCGTTCACCGTCACACCGCGGCCGCGTTCCGCCCCGGCCGGGGAACCGTCTCCCCCGCCTGTCCGTCCCGGCCTTCCGCTCCCCCTTCGTGGACCGGACCGGCCCCGTCGAGCGCCCGGTCCAGATCCGCCCACAGGTCCTCGACGTCCTCAAGACCGACCGACAGCCGCAGCAGCCGGTCGCTGACGCCCGCGCCCCGGCGTTCCGCCACGTCCACGATGCGGTGGCTGATCGACGCCGGGTGCTGGATGAGCGTGTCCACGCTGCCGAGGCTCACCGCCGGGGTGATCAGACGGACGCCCGCGATCACCCCGTGCGGGTCGCCGTCGACCTCGAAGGCGACCATGGCGCCGCCGATCCGCGGATAGCGCACACGGGCGATCCGCGGGTCCGCGGCCAGCCGGCGGGCCAGCTCGGCGGCGGTCGCGGAGGCGGCCCGCACCCGTACCGGCAGCGTCGCCAGGCCGCGCAGCAGCAGATAGCCGGCCAGCGGATGCAGCACGCCACCGGTGGCGAAACGTATCTGCCGCAGCTGCCCCGCGAACTCCTCGTCACAGGCGACGACGCCGCCGAGCACGTCCCCGTGGCCGCCGAGGTACTTGGTGGCGCTGTGCAGGACCAGTCGCGCGCCCTGCTCCACCGGACGCTGGAGCACCGGCGTGGCGAAGGTGTTGTCGGCGAGCAGCGGGACCGAGCCGCAGGCGTGCGCGACCGCCCGCAGATCGACCTCGGCGAGCGTCGGGTTGGCCGGCGACTCGACCATGACCAGCCCGGTGTCGGGGCGCAGCGCGTCCGCGATCCCCGCGGGGTCGGTCCAGGTGACCTCCGAGCCGAGCAGCCCCGCCGTCAGCAGATGGTCGCTGCACCCGTAGAGCGGGCGCACGGCGACGACGTGCCGCAGTCCGGCCGACGCGCGCGCCAGCAGCACCGCCGTCAGCGCCGCCATCCCGCTGGCGAAGGCGACGGCGCTCTCGGCGCCTTCGAGGCGGGCCAGCGCCGTCTCGAAGCGCGCCACCGTCGGGTTGCCCAGCCGCCCGTAGACGGGCGGGCCGTCCGGCTCCGCCCCGGTCGCGGCGAACGCGTCGATGCGGGCGGCCTCGGCGCGGCTGTCGTAGGAGGGGTAGGTGGTGGACAGGTCGATCGGCGGGGCGTGCAGGCCCTGCCCGGCCAGGTCGTCCCGTCCGGCGTGCACGGCCTCGGTGGCCAGTGCCCGTGCCCGTGCGCGGGGCGCTCCGTACGTGCGTACGCCGTCGTACGCGTGCGTGCTCGCAGCGGTTGAGTCCATGGACGGCAGAGTGAACATCGGACGGGTGATCGGATCCAGACTCCGTGCTACGTTCGGCCGATGGCCGAATCCGTCGTACTGGACCCGGTCGATCTCCAGCTGCTGCGGCTGCTGCAGAACGACGCCCGGACCACCTACCGCGACCTCGCCGCGCAGGTCGGCGTCGCTCCGTCGACGTGCCTGGACCGGGTGACGCGGCTGCGCCGCTCGGGGGTGATCCTCGGGCATCAGCTGCGGCTCGATCCGGCCAAGTTGGGCCGGGGCCTGCAGGCGCTGCTGTCGGTGCAGGTCCGCCCGCACCGGCGGGAGCTGGTCGGGCCGTTCGTGGAACGGATCCGGGCGATGCCGGAGGCGCTGACCGTCTTCCACCTCACCGGGCCCGACGACTATCTGGTCCATGTGGCCGTCGCGGACATGGCGGATCTGCAGCGCCTCGTGCTCGACGAGTTCACGTCGCGGCGTGAGGTGGCCCGAGTGGAGACGCGGCTGATCTTCCAGCAGTGGGAGTGCGGACCGCTGCTGCCGCCGACGGGTTCGGGACAGACACCGTGACGCGCGCCGCCCCGTCGTACGAGGATGGAGCGCATGTCACACACCACCAACCCGCTTCCCCGCGAGATCGCCGACGCCTATGTCGACGACCTCATCGCCCTCGACCCGGTGACCGGCACCTACCTCGGCGTGCCGGAGAGCTCGAGCCGTCTGCCCGACTTCTCGCCCGCGGGCCAGGAGGCGCTCGCGCAGCTCGCGCGGGACACCCTGGCGAAGCTCGACGAGGCGGAGAGCAGGCCCGGCGCGGACAGTGACATCGAGCGCCGGTGCGCACGCCTGCTGCGGGAGCGCCTGACCGCGCAACTCGCCGTGCACGACGCCGACGAGGCGCTCCGCACCGTCGGCAACATGGCCACGCCCGCACACCATGTGCGCGAGGTGTTCACCGTCACGCCCAGCCGGACCGACGAGGACTGGACGGCGATCGCCGAGCGGCTGCGCGCCGTGCCGACGGCCCTCGCGGGCTACCGCGAGTCGCTGACACTGGGCCTGGAACGCAAGCTCTACGCCGCTCCGCGGCCGACCGCCACCTTCGTCGAGCAGCTCACGCAGTGGTCGGACGCGGACGGCGAGGGCCGCGGCTGGTTCGAGGAGTTCGTGTCCGCCGGCGCCGAGTCGCGGCCGGACGCCCTGCGCGCCGAGCTGGACGAGGCGGCCCGCGCGGCCACGGCGGCGGTCGTGCAGCTGCGCGACTGGGTCCGCGACGTGTACGCGCCGACGGCCGAGGGCGCGCCGGACGCCGTCGGCCGGGAGCGCTACGCCCGCTGGTCGCGCTACTACAACGGCACCGACCTCGACCTCGACGAGGCCTACGCGTACGGCTGGGCGGAGTACCACCGGCTGCTCGCCGAGATGAAGAAGGAGGCGGAGAAGATCCTGCCGGGCGCCGGGACGCCTTGGGTCGCGCTGGCCCACCTCGACGAGCACGGCCGGCACATCGAGGGCGTGGACGAGGTCCGCGACTGGCTGCAGGACCTGATGGACCGGGCGATCGAGGCCCTCGACGGCACCCACTTCGAACTCGCCGAGCGGGTACGGAAGGTGGAGTCGCGGATCGCCCCGGCGGGGAGCGCGGCCGCCCCCTACTACACGCCCCCCTCGGAGGACTTCTCACGGCCGGGCCGCACCTGGCTGCCGACCATGGGACAGACCCGCTTCCCGGCCTACGACCTCGTCTC
The DNA here is from genome assembly GCF_030816715.1 of Streptomyces achromogenes. Lineage (NCBI taxonomy): Bacteria > Bacillati > Actinomycetota > Actinomycetes > Kitasatosporales > Streptomycetaceae > Streptomyces > Streptomyces achromogenes. The sequence continues at coordinate 1,566,590 of NZ_JAUSYH010000001.1, forward strand.
CACGTGGTACCACGAGGGCGTTCCCGGCCACCACCTCCAGCTGGCGCAGTGGGCGCACGTCGCCGGGGACCTCTCCCGCTACCAGGCGTCCGTCGGGATCGTCAGCGCCAACGCCGAGGGCTGGGCGCTGTACGCGGAGCGGCTCATGGACGAGCTGGGCTTCCTCACGGACGCGGAGCAGCGGCTCGGCTACCTGGACGCGCAGATGATGCGGGCGGTGCGGGTCATCATCGACATCGGCATGCACCTGGAGCTGCCGATCCCGGCCGACTCGCCCTTCCACCCGGGCGAGCGCTGGACGCCGGAGCTGGCGCAGGAGTTCTTCGGCGCGCACAGCAGCCGCCCCGCGGACTTCGTCGAGAGCGAGCTCACCCGCTATCTGACGATCCCCGGCCAGGCCATCGGATACAAGCTGGGCGAGCGGGCCTGGCTGCTCGGACGGGAGAAGGCCCGCGAGCGGCGGGGCGCCGCCTTCGACCTCAAGTCGTGGCACATGGCGGCCCTTTCGCAGGGCTCGCTGGGCCTCGACGACCTGGTGGACGAACTGGCGCAGCTCTGACCCGCCGCCTTGCGGGCCGACCCTGACCCGCCGGCTTGCGAGCCGGCCTGACCCGCCGGCTTTGCGGTTCGCTCCGACCCCGGCCAGGCAGGCTCCCGGCTCCCCGACCCTCGGCCCCGAACCCCGATCCCCGACCAGTGCCGAGGCCGGGGGCCGGAGCCGGGGGTCGTCCGAGGCCGGGACGATCCGGGGGCTGTCCGGGATCGGGGTCGGCGGGCCGGGGCCCCGGGTCGCCCGGGCCCGGGGTGGGTCATTGGGGCGGGATCGCGGCCCACGCCCATGGCGAGAGCGGCGACGGTCGCGAACGGGCGCTCCCGCACGGGCGGTTCACGCCGCCGCGAAGAGGCCCGTCGCTTCGGAGGGCGTGTCAGCAGCCGCAGTTCGGCGCGTCGACCGGGGCGGTGAGCGGGTCGGCGGCGCGCTGCCCGCCGCCCTCCCAGGTCTCGTACGCGAAACCCTCCCGCACCCAGTACTCGAATCCGCCGAGCATCTCCTTGACGCGGTAGCCGAGTTCGGCGAGGGCGAGGGCGGCCCGGGTGGCCCCGTTGCAGCCGGGACCCCAGCAGTACGTCACCACCGGCACCTCCCGGTCGAGGAGCCGTTCCGCCTGCTCGGCGATGAGCGCGGTGGGCAGGTGGACGGCTCCCGGGATGTGCCCCTGGTCCCAGGAGGCCGCGGAGCGGGAGTCCAGGACGACGAAGCCGGGGTCGCCGGCGGCGAGGGCGGCGGCCACGTCGGACACGTCGGCGTGGAAGGCGAGGCTCGCCCGGAAGTGGGCGGCGGCCTCGGCCGGGGCGGCGGGGGCGACGCGCAGTACGGGGTCGAGCGAGGTCGAGGCAGTCATCGCGGGGGGCCTTTCCACAGGGGGCGACGGATTCGCCACAACCGAGAACCTACGGCGGCGATCACCGCCCTTGAAGGGGAGTTCCACGGCGTGAGCCTTGCCTCGCCGGGGATTTCCCGGCACTCTTCCGCCCATGACCGCGTATTCCCCGGACGCCACCGACTGGCGCATCCTCGAGGTCCTCCAGCGGGAGGGCCGGGCCAGTTTCGCCGACCTGGCACGTGCGGTGGCGATGTCGGCGAGCGCCGTCACCGAGCGGGTGCGGCGACTGGAGGAGGCGGGCGTCATCCAGGGCTACGCGGCCGTCGTGGACCCGGAGCGGCTGGGCCTGGGCATCCTGGCGTTCGTGCGGCTGCGCTACCCCCACGGCAACTACAAGCCCTTCCACGATCTGGTGTCCGTCACGCCCGAGGTCCTCGAGGCGCACCATGTGACGGGCGACGACTGCTTCGTGCTCAAGGTCGCTGCCCGTTCGATGCGTCATCTGGAGGAGGTGTCGGGGAAGATCGGCGCGCTAGGGTCGGTCACGACGAGCGTCGTCTACTCCTCACCGCTCCCCCGGCGCCCGCTCGGCAGATAGCCCCGCTGCCGCACCACCGACCCCGACCTGCCCTTCACCACCTCCAGTTGGGCGTGGACACGCCGCCGCAGGTCGGCGACGTGACTGACGATGCCGACGCTGCGGTCGCGTTCGCGCAGTGAGTCGAGGACGTCGAGGACCTCGTCGAGCGTCTGGTCGTCGAGGCTGCCGAACCCCTCGTCGATGAAGAGGGTGTCGAGCCGGACGCCGCCCGCCTCGTCGGTGACGACGTCGGCGAGACCGAGCGCCAGGGCGAGCGAGGCGAAGAAGGTCTCGCCGCCGGACAGCGTGGACGTGTCGCGTTCGCGCCCGGTCCAGGCGTCGACCACGTGCAGCCCGAGCCCGCTGCGGCCACGGCCCGCCCGGTCGTCCGAGTGCACGAGGGTGTAGCGACCGGACGACATCCGCTGCAGCCGTACGGTCGCGGCGGCGGCCACCTGCTCGAGGCGGGCCGCCAGCACGTACGCCTCCAGCCGCATCTTGCGCTCGTTGTCGGCGGAGGTGCCCGCGGTGAGGCCGGCCAGGCGGGCCACCCGGTCGTACTCCTCACGCACCGGTGCGAGCCGGCGCACGCCGGTCGCCGCGCGCGCGGAGAGCTGGTCGAGCTCGGCGCAGCGGCGGGCCGCGGCGTCCTGCGCGGAGGCGGCGGCGCGCAGCCGTTCGGCGGCGGCGGCCGCCGCGGCCTGCGCGGTCGCGAGGTCGGCGGGCGGCTGTCCGGCGGCGGCCACGGTGTCGGGCTCGGCGAGCAGGGCCCGGACGGCGGCCTCCTCGACCTGCCGGACGTCCAGCCTGCGTTGCAGGTCCCGGTGGGCGGTGGCGTCGAGCAGGGCGTCGGCGGCGGCCCGCGGGGTGTCGAAGCCGGCCCGGAACGCGGCCTCGTCGAGGCGGCCGTCGGCCTGCTTGAGGCGGGCGGCGCTCTCCTCTGCGGCACGCGCGGCCTCGGCCGCCTCGGTGAGCCGGGCCGCCTGCCGCTCCAGCTGGGCGGCCCGTGCGGCGACGCTCTCGGCCGCGCCCCGGGCCTGCGTCAGCTCCGCCTCCAGGGCGGCGCGCTCCCGCTCCAGGCGGTCCCGGTGGCCCACCCGGGACGCGGCCCGCACCGCGGCCTCGCGCTGGGCCGCCGTACGGCGTTCGTGCTCCCGTTCGGCCTGCCGCAGTTCCTCCCGCGCGGGGTGCAGCGCCGAGGCCTCCCGGCGGGCCAGGGCGTAGGCCTCCTCCAGCTCCTGCGCCTCGGCGAAAAGCCGGTCCGTGGGCGCGTCGCCGGCCTCGGCGGTCGCGGCGGCGAGCGCCTCGCGCACGACGCCGGCACGGCGTTCGTCCCCGGCGTGGTCCTCCTCGGCGACCCGGCACGCGGCGAGCGCCCGCTCCTCGGCCTCGCGGTCGACGTGGCCGGCGACCTTGCGGGCGGGAGCGGGGTGCTCGGTGGCGCCGCAGACGGCGCACGGCGCGCCCTCGGCGAGGGTGGCGGCCAGCTCGGCGGCGATGCCGTCGAGACGCTGCTCCTTGAGGGCCAGCCAGTGCGCGCGGGCGGTCTGCGCGTGCTCCCCGTAGGCGAGGGAAATGCGCCGGGCGGCCTCCAGGTCACGGGTCAGCTCGTCGCGCCGCCGGGCCGCCTCGAGGCGGCGGCGTGCGGGCTCACGTCGGCCGTCGAGCTGTTCGGCGCGGGTGGCGGCCTCCTGGGCGGACTCGACGGCGGCGCGCAGGCCGTCGCGCACGGTGTCCCACCCGGCGAGCCAGGTCTCCGTCTCCGTCAGGACCTCGTCGTCGTCCCGCTCCCGCCGGTCCAGTTCGGTCCGCTCGGCGACGAGGTCGGCCAGCCGGCGCTCGCCCCGGCGGGCGGACTCCAGCCCGCCCAGCTCCTCGGCGGCCCGGCGGGCGGCGGCGGCCAGTCCCGCGGCGCCCGCGTCGGCGAACCCCTCGGCGAGCAGGGCACGCGTGCGTGCGGCCCGTGCGGACGCCTCGCGGTGCTCGGCGTCCGCGGACTCCCGCAGCTCCAGGGCCGGCGCGACCGCTTCCGCCTTGCGCGCCCGTTCCATCCTCGCCTGCGCCTCCCGGTGCGCGCCGGCCCGTTCCTCGAGGGCGGCGGCGCGTTCCCGCGCGTCGGCGAACCGCTGCTGCAGCCGGGCACGTTCGCGCACGTCCGCCAGGGTGTGTTCGGCGGCGGCCTGGGCGGACTCGGCGGCGAGCCGGCCGCAGTGGGCGACGGTCAGCCGCTCGCGTGCGGTGCTGCGGGCGACGGCGGCGGCGGCCAGCACCGCCTCGGCGAGACCCGGTTCGCCCGGGGCCGCCTCGGGCAGCTCCATGGCGTCACCCGCCACCTGCTGCATCCGGTGGGCGTCGGCGAGCAGCGCGGTGTCGCCCTCCCGCACGCGTGCCTCGGTGGTGCGGCGGCGCTCGGCGAGCCGTTTCTCGACCTCGGCGAAGCGCCGGGTGTCGAAGAGGCGGCCCAGGAGCCGGCCCCGCGCCTCGGCGTCGGCGCGCAGGAACCGTGCGAAGTCGCCCTGGGGCAGCAGCACGACCTGGCAGAACTGTTCGCGGCTCATGCCGAGCAGCTGGGTGATCTCCTCGCCGATCTCCTGGTGGGAGCGGCTGAGGTCCTTCCAGGCGCCGGCGGTCGCGTCGTGTTCGCGCAGCCGGCTCTGCGCCTTCTCCACCGTCGTGCCGGCGCCGCGCTTCTTGGGGCGCTCCCAGGGCGGCTGCCGGGTGATCTCCAGCCGGCGTCCGGCGACGGTGAGTTCGAGGGTGACCTCGGTGCGGGCGCCGGCGGCGGCGTGGTCGCTGCGCAGGGTCAGGCCCTGGCCGCTCTGACGGGCGCCGGGCACGGAGCCGTACAACGCGTAGCAGACGGCGTCCAGGATCGAGGTCTTGCCGGCGCCGGTCGGCCCGTGCAACAGGAAGAGTCCGGCGGCGGACAGCTCGTCGAAGTCGACGCGCTGGGTGCCGCCGAAGGGGCCGAAGGCCGCGAGGACGAGCCGGTGCAGCCTCATCGGGCCACCTCCCGTGCCGTGTCGTCCGCGCGCACCGCGTCGAAGGCGTCCCGCAGCACGCCCTGTTCGCGGGCGTCGGGCCCCGCGCCGCGCACATGCGCCACGAAGTCCTCGGCGATCTCCTGGTCACTGCGGTCGGCCAGCCGCCGCGCGTACGACACGTCCGGGTCGTCGGGGGCGCGCTCGGGGGCGAAGACGAGGCTCAGGGTGTGCGGGAAGCGGTCGGTGAGCCGGGCCATGGGGTCGGCCGGGCGGACGGCGTCGGTGAGCGTCGCCTCGACCCAGGCGTCCTCGTGGCGGGCGAGCGCGGGATCGGCGAGCAGGTCCTCCAGGGGGCCGCGGAGGCGGGCCAGCGGACGCGGGACCGGGCAGTCGATCCGTTCGGCGGCGATCTCGCCGTCGGGGCCGAGGTCGACGAGCCACATGGTCTTGCGGTGCTCCGCCTCGGAGAAGGAGTACGGCAGCGGGGACCCGGAGTAGCGGACGCGCTCGGTGAGGGTCTGGCTGCCGTGCAGGTGGCCGAGGGCGGCGTAGTCGACGCCGTCGAAGACGCCGGCGGACACCGACGCGACCCCGCCGACGGTGATGTCGCGCTCGCTGTCGCTGGGCTCGCCGCCGGTGACGAAGGCATGGGCGAGGACGACGGATCGGGTGCCTCGCGCGCGTGCGGCGAGGTCGGCGCGGACCCGCTCCATGGCGGCGGCGAGCACGGCCTCGTGGCTCGCCTTCTCCACTCCGAACTCCTCCTTCACCAGGGCGGGTTCGAGGTAGGGCAGGCCGTAGAAGGCGACGTCGCCGTGGGCGTCCCGCAGGAGGACCGGGGCGCCGGCCGCCGTCGGGTCCGTGCGCAGGTGGATGCCGGCGCGGCCGATGAGTCCGGCGCCGACGCCGAGCCGGCGGGCCGAGTCGTGGTTGCCGGAGATCATCACCGTGGGCACGCCCACCTCGGCGAGCCGGTGCAGGGCGTCGTCGAACAGCTCGACCGCGGCGAGCGGGGGCACCGCACGGTCGTACACGTCCCCCGACACGACCACCGCGTCGACCGCGCGCTCGCGCACGGTGGCGACCAGGTGACCGATGAACCCGGACTGGGCGCCGAGCATGTTCACCCGGTGGAACGCCCGGCCGAGATGCCAGTCGGAAGTGTGCAGGAGCCTCATGATCCCCGAGACTAACGGCCGGGTCCGACAGCACGGGCGGTTACTCCCGTATCGCACCGTCATGACAGGTGACACAAAGGTGCGTTACGGACATTGCGCCCTTGCGTGCGTCCGACGCGTCACGCGTCCCCGTACGCCTCCCCGCCGAGCTCGAACCCTGCCGTGCCCGCCGTCGCGTCCGCCAGCCAGGCCTGGAAGGCGTCCACCTCGGCCTCCGGAAGGCCGATCTCGAGGGTGACGGCCTCGCCGTAGGCGACCTCGCGCACGTCGCGCCCGGTCGCGTGGAGGTCGTTGTGGACCTTGCCGGCCCGCTGGTGGTCGACGGTCACGGTGGCCAGGCGGAACCGGCGACGGGTGCGTACGGGGAGGGCGTCCAGCGCCTCGCCGACCGCGCCGCCGTACGCCCGGATGAGACCGCCCGCGCCGAGCTTGACGCCGCCGTAGTAGCGGGTGACGACGGCGACGACGTACCGCATCTCGCGCCGCAGCAGCATCTGGAGCATCGGCACGCCCGCGGTGCCGCCGGGCTCGCCGTCGTCGCTCGCCTTCTGCACACCGGCGTCGGCGCCGATGACGTACGCCCAGCAGTTGTGGGTGGCGCCGGCGTGCTCCTTGCGCACGGACGCGATGAAGTCCTGGGCCTCCTGCTCGGTGGCCGCGGGGGCGAGGGCGCACAGGAAGCGGGAGCGGTTGACCTCGGTCTCGTGCACGCCCGCGCGGGCGACGGTGCGGTACTCCTCCTGCATCCGGCCAGCCTATGCGGTGCGCTCCCGGTCGCCGTCGGCGCGGGCGACGCGCCCGGCGGCCGGCGGCACCGCCAAGATCCCGCCCGACCGCAGGAGGCCGTGCGGGCGGCTACGGCGTGCGGTCGCCTCTCGGCACGGTCGCCGACGTCAGCCGGGCCGCGCCGGGGACCAGGGACCGCCAGTCGGCTCCGTGCCAGGTCAGGACGGCCAGCGCCGAGGTCGGGAACTTGAGCCGCACCGCGTCCAGGGCGGCGCGCTCCCCGTCCCCGGCCAGGTCGAGGACCAGTTCCTCCAGGCCGGGATTGTGTCCGACCAGCAATAGTGTCCCGACCTCGGCGGGCGACTCACGGACGACGTCCAGCAGCTCGGGCACGTCGGCCCCGTACAGCCGGGGGTCGAGGCGGACCGGCGCGGGCGCGTCCCACTGGGCGGACGCCAGCTCCCAGGTCCCGCGGGCGCGCACGGCGGTGGAGCACAGCGCGAGGTCGGGGACGCAGCCGGCCGCGGCGATCGCGCGGCCCGCCGCCGGGGCGTCCCTTCGGCCGCGCGGGGCGAGCGGCCGCTCGTGGTCGGGGACCCCGGCGGGCCAGGCCGACTTGGCGTGCCGCAGCACAACCAGGCGGCGCGGCGCGACGCCGCCCGGCCGGCTCATGCCGGGGCTCCCACGTCGCGGGTGAGTTCCAGGCCGAGGAGCCGGTCGGCGTAGGCGTACGTCTCGAAGCGGGCGCCGTCCGGCAGCTCCGGTGCGGCGTCCTCCGTCCAGCGCAGCACCCGCAGAACCTCGGGCACGTCCAGATCGTCCTCCCACGCGGCGCGCAGCCGCCCGCGCACCTCGTCGGGGACCGGCCGTGAGGGCTGTCGCGCCCATGCGGCGACGGCCCGCCGCCAGCGCGCGAGGGTGTCGCGGGCCTCGTCCAGCGCCGCCGTGTCGAGCCGGAGGGGCTCGGTGCGCCCCACCGCGAGCAGGGCGAGGCGCAGGACGGCCGGGTCGGGACCCGGTGTCGCGCCGCCCGCGGCCGGTCCGCCGCGGACTCCGGACGGGCCCGCCCAGTCGGGCACGGCCCCCTCCGCCGGTGCGACGGCGACCCGTACGCCGTCCGTGGCCGGGCCGTCCGCCCCGACCACGTGCAGCACCTGCGCGGCACCCGTTCCCGCCGTGGCGTCGCGGCCGTCCTCGAAGGGGTGCATGCCCAGGGCGGCGGCTCCGGCGCGCAGCTCGGCCGAATCGCTCGCCCCGCCGCTCAACAGCGCCCACGCGGGCGTGCCGCCCATTTCCAGAGCGCGGACGAGCAGATCCGCGACGAGCAGGACCCGGAGCGACGCCGCGCCGTACCCGCGGGCATGCGCCTCGACCCGGGTGGGGCCCCGATGGACGGAGGCGGCGACGACGGGTTCGCCGGTTCGGGCGTCGATGATGCTCAGCACAGGGCGAGCCTAGGCGGGCGGAGCGCGGTACGCAGGCAGGAGCCGGAATGAGGGTGCGCCGTGCGGTGTTGCAGCGGGGGGCAGGCTGTGACGACCCACTACCCAGAGGAGGCCGCCGGTGTACGGCGACGAGGCAACGATCCGCGAGATCCTCACCGGACTCGGTGACACCTGGGCCGTGGTCGGCCTGTCGACGAACCGCAGCCGCGCGGCCTACGGCGTCGCCGAGGTGCTGCAGCGCTTCGGCAAACGGGTGGTGCCCGTCCATCCGAAGGCGGAGACGGTGCACGGGGAGCGGGGGTACGCGTCCCTCGTGGACATCCCCTTCGAGGTGGACGTCGTCGACGTCTTCGTCAACAGCGAGCTCGCGGGAGCCGTCGCCGACGAGGCGGTGGCCAAGGGCGCGAAGGCGGTGTGGTTCCAGCTCGGCGTCGTCGACGAGGCGGCCTACGAGCGCACGCGGGCGGCCGGCCCGAAGATGGTCATGGACCGCTGCCCGGCCATCGAGATCCCCCGGCTGGGGGCCCGCCCATAATGGGCGGGTGACCACCGACTCCTCCCCCGCTCAGCACACTTCGGTCGTCGTCGTGGGCGCGGGACCCGCGGGTCTGACCGTCGGGAACATCCTGCGCGCCGCGTCCGTCGGCTGTGTCGTACTGGAGGCGGAGAGCCGTGCGGCCATCGAGCGACGGCCGCGTGCCGGAGTCATCGAGGAGTGGGCCGTCCGCGGACTGCGGGAACGCGGCCTGGCCGACGGCCTGGTGGAGCGGGCGCAGCGGCACTCGGCGTGCGAGTTCCGCTTCGGCGGCGAGCGCCACCGCCTCTCCTACACCCAACTGACGGGGCATCACCACTGGGTGTGCCCCCAACCGTTGCTGGTGACCGACCTCGTTCGCGAGTACGTGGACGTGCGTGGCGGCGACGCGCGCTTCGCGGTCCGCGACGTCGAGCTCCACGGCCTCGACTCCGCTCGTCCTTCGGTGTCGTACACCTGCCCCGAGTCGGGCGAACGGCGGCTGCTGACCTGTGACTTCGTGGTCGGCGCGGACGGCGCGCGCGGGGTGAGCCGGGCCGCGATGCCGGCCGGCCACGCGCGGATCGCACGGCACGACTACGGCGTCGGCTGGCTGGCCCTGCTCGCCGAGGCGCCGCCGTCCTCCGACTGCGTCCTGTTCGGGGTCCATCCGAACGGGTTCGCCGGGCACATGGCCCGCAGCCCCGAGGTGACCCGGTACTACCTCCAGTGTCCGCCCGGCGACGACCCCGGGAACTGGTCGCACGACCGGATCTGGTCCGAGCTGCACCGGCGGCTCGAGGGGGCCGGGGCCCCGCCGCTCACCGAGGGTCCGCTGATCGAGAAGCGGGTGCTGGACCTGCACGACTACGTGGTCGAGCCGATGACATACGGGCGGCTCTTCCTGGCCGGGGACTCGGCGCACCTCGTCGCGCCCATCGCCGCGAAGGGCATGAACCTCGCCCTGCACGACGCGTTCCTGCTCGGCGACGCGCTGGTCGCCGCCGTGGCCGCGGGCGACGGGGACGGCCTGGACGGCTACTCCCGGGCCTGTCTGCGCCGGGTGTGGGACTACCAGGAGTTCTCGCAGTGGCTGTCCGAGGTCTACCACGGGGCGGCGGCCGGCGACCCGTTCCGCGCGGGCGCCACGTCCGCCCGGCTGCGCCGGCTGTTCACCTCGCCGGCCGCGGCCGCAGCCTTCGCGGAGCAGTACCTCGGGACGGCCGAGCGCTACTGAGCCGCCGGTCAGTCGTGCGGCGGCTCGTCGCCGAGCCGGTGGTCCGCCACGTTCAGCGCCTCGTCCACCAGGCGGCGCAGATGCCCGTCGGAGAGCGAGTAGACCACGCGGCGGCCGTCCTTGCGGGTGCTGACCAGTCCGGCCAGCCGCAGCCGCGCCAGGTGCTGGCTGACCGCCGGCCGGGCCGCGCCGCAGGCCTCGGTCAGCGTGCTCACGTCGGCCTCGCCCGAGGTCAGTTCGTGCAGCAGGGCGAGACGGGTGCGGTCGCCGAGGAGGGCGAGCAGCTCGGCGGCGAGGGCGAACTGTTCCTCGCCGGGGGTACGCGGATGCGCATGGTGTGCAGATGACAGGTGCATGCGTGCGCTCATACGCACATAATGACGGGGTGGGCGCGCACCCGTCCACCCCGGCACACCGGAAGGGGATCGACGTGAGCGAGCGGCACGACCGAGGACACCGGACCGACGGCGAGCACCGCACCGACGGCGAGCACCACCCCGCGCACGGTCACGGTCACGCGCACCACCACTCCACCCCCCACGCCCACGATCAGGCCCATGCGCATGCCCACGGCCACGCGCACCACCGGGCCCACCATCACGCCCATGACCACCCGCACCACCATGCCGACCACACCGGCTCCCCTCCGCCCTCCGCGACCGCCGCCGCCTCCGTCGCCTCCCGCGCCCGCGGTCTGCGCCACCGCCTCGGGCATCTCCTCACCCCCCACTCCCACGAGAGCGCCGACAAACTGGACCCGGCGCTGGAGAGTTCGGCGCGGGGCATGCGCGCGCTCTGGGTCTCCCTCGCGGTGCTCGGCGTGACGGCCGCGGCGCAGGCGGTCGTGGTCGCGCTCTCCGGGTCGGTGGCCCTGCTCGGCGACACGGTGCACAACGCGGCGGACGCGCTGACGGCCGTCCCTCTCGGCATCGCCTTCGTCCTGGGCCGGCGGGCGGCCACCCGCCGCTTCACGTACGGCTACGGGCGGGCGGAGGATCTGGCGGGCATCGCGATCGTCCTGACCATCGCCGCCTCCGCGGCCTTCGCGGGCTGGACGGCGGTGGAGCGGCTGCTGGACCCGCGGCCCGTCGACCACCTGGGGGCCGTCACCCTGGCCGCGCTGGCGGGTTTCGCGGGCAACGAGTGGGTCGCGCGGTACCGCATCCGGGTCGGCCGCTCGATCGGCTCGGCCGCGCTGGTCGCGGACGGACTGCACGCCCGCACGGACGGGTTCACCTCGCTCGCGGTGCTGCTGGGCGCGGGCGGCTCGGCGCTCGGGTGGCGCCTGGCGGACCCGGTCGTGGGGCTGGCGATCACGGCGGCGATCGCGCTGGTGCTGCGCGACGCCGCCCGGGAGGTGTTCCGGAGGGTGATGGACGCCGTCGACCCGGCGCTGGTGGACCGGGCCGAGCGGGCCCTGCGGGGCGTCGAAGGGGTGCGCGGGGTGGGCGAGTTGCGGCTGCGCTGGATCGGGCACCGGCTGCGTGCCGAGGTGGCGGTCGTCGTGGACGGCGACTTGACGGTACGTCAGGCGCACGGAGTGGCCGTGGCGGCCGAACACGCCCTGCTGCACGCGGTGCCACGCCTGACGGCCGCGCTGGTGCACGCCGACCCGCTGGCGGTGCCCGGCGAGGAGGACCCGCACCGGGCCCTCGCCCACCACGCGGCCGCCACGAGCACGCCGTAGGCCTCAGCCCGCCGACACCCCGCAACCCACGCGCACCCGGCAACCCCGAGCACGCCTCGGGCCTCAGCCCACGGGCAGCCCGAGACCCTCGAGCACCACCGCGCCCGGCAGTTCGGTGAACGCCTTGCCCGGCACCAGGAGCTTCCCGCGCCGGCGCCCGCTGCCCACCAGCACATAGGGCAGGTCGACGACCGCGGCGTCCACCAGCACCGGCCAGGAGGAGGGGAGCCCGATCGGCGTGATCCCGCCGTACTCCATGCCGGTCTCGCCCACCGCCAGGTCCATCGGGGCGAACGAGGCCTTGCGGGCCCCGAGTCGCCGGCGCACGACGCCGTTGACGTCGACCCGCGTGGTGGACAGGACCACGCACGCGGCGAGCGTCGTCTCACCGCCCCGCTTGCCGGCCACCACGACGCAGTTCGCGGACTGCTCCAGCAGCTCACGGCCGTAGTGCTCGACGAAGACGGCGGTGTCCGCCCACTGCGGATCGGTGTCGACGTGCACGATCCGCTCGGCGGGCACGCTGCCGCTCCAGCGGCGTACGGCGTCGGCGACCGGGCCGGGGAGCTCGTCGAGGCGGTAGGGGGCCGGGGCGGCGGTGTCGAAGTGTCCGATGGGTGCGCGCATGGCCGCACGCTAACAGCCCGTTCCCGGCCCTCCGTCCGCCGGCTCAGTGCGCGGGCGGGGGCACCGACACGGTCAGCACCATCTCCGTCGGCACCTCCCCGCGGTTGGCGTAGGAGTGCGCGGTGTTGGCCTCGAACGTGACGCTCGCCCCCGCCCCGACGCGGTACTCGGCGCCGTCGACGGTCAGGGTCAGTTCGCCGGCGGTGACGTGGGCGATCTCGACCGTGCCGGCCGGGTGCGGGTCGGAGCCGCTGCCCTCGCCGGGCATGAGCCGCCAGTCCCACATCTCCAGCGGGCCCGGCGCCTCCGCGCCGGCGAGAAGGCGGCTGTAGCTGCCCGCGTCGGTGTGCCACAGCCGTACCGCCTGGTCGGCGGGGACGATGCGGACCTTCGGGCCCCGTTCGTAGTCCAGCAGGGTGGTGACGCTGATCCCGAGGGCGTCGCCGATCTTGACGACCGTGCCGATGCTGGGGTTCGTGCGGGCCTGTTCGATCTGGATCAGCATGCCGCGGCTGACGCCCGCGCGGGCCGCGAGCGCGTCGAGGGTGAATCCGCGCTCGGTGCGCCATCGCTTGACATTGCGCGCCAGGGACTGGGTCAGCAGGTCGAGGTCCGACACATTCCATCCAGGAGATGAGGGCAATATGTTGAATGACAGGGTTCACTCCACTGCACTACGGTGTGGTGTACCCGATCGTCCACCGAACTGTACTGCGAGAGATCCGTGACAGCACTCTTCGCCCTCGCCACCAGCCTGCTGTGGGGACTGGCCGACTTCGGCGGCGGTCTGCTGACCCGGCGCACCCCCGCGCTGACGGTGGTCGTCGTCTCGCAGGCGATCGCGGCGGCGGTCCTCGGCGCGATCGTGTTCGCCACCGGCGGCTGGGACGACGCCGGGCCCCGGTTGTGGTTCGCGGTCGCCGCCGGGACGGTCGGCCCGGTGGCGCTGCTCTGCTTCTACAAGGCGCTCGCGCTCGGCCCCATGGGGGTGGTCTCCCCGCTCGGCACGGTCGGCGTGGCCGTCCCGGTCGGCGTGGGCCTCCTCCTCGGCGAGCGGCCCGGACTGCTGCAGATCGCGGGGATCGCGGTCGCCGTCCTCGGGGTCGTCCTCGCGGGCGGACCGCAGCTGCGGGGCGCGCCCGTGCAGCGGCGGGCCATCCTGCTCACGCTCGTCGCGGCCTTCGGCTTCGGCGCGGTGTTCGCCCTGATCGCGGAGGCGTCGACCACGGTCACCGGCCTGTTTCTCGCCCTCTTCGTCCAGCGCGCGGTCAGTGTGGTGGTCGGCGGTCTGGCGCTGTACGTCTCCGTGCGGAGGGGCGCCGGCGCCCTCCCGGACGGCGGTTTCCCGTGGCGCTCGCTGCCGGCCCTGGCCTTCGTCGGCCTCGCCGACGTCGCGGCGAACGGCACCTATGTCGTCGCCGCCCAGCACGGGCCGGTCACGGTGGCCGCCGTGCTCGCATCCCTCTACCCGGTCGTCACCGCCCTCGCCGCGCGCGGCCTGCTGCGCGAACGGCTCCGCGGGCTCCAGGCGGCCGGCGCGGGGCTCGCCCTCGTGGGCACGCTGCTGCTGGCGACCGGCTGAGCCGCCCGCCGGCCGTGCCCCGAACCGCGTTGCCGTGGCCCCGAACCTCGTGGCCGCCTCCGAACCCGTCTCAGCCCTCGGGCTCCAGTTGGGCGAGGCGTTCCACCGTCTCCTCGTCCAGCTCCGACAGCGCGACCAGCTGGTCCGGGGTGACGCCGTCGGGTATCGGCACCGGGGGCGGGGTGCGCAGCGGCGGCTGCCAGCCGTCGGCGGACGTCCAGCGCCGTACGACCCGGGCAGGGGCACCCACGACCACCGAGTGGTCGGGAACCGGGCCGCGCACCACCGCCCCGGCCGCCACCACGACGTTGCGGCCGATCCGCGCACCCGGCAGGATCACCGCGCCCGTGCCGATCCAGCAGCCGGGGCCGATCTCCACGGGCTCCATCCGCGGCCACTGCTTGCCGATCGGCTCGTGCGGGTCGTCGTAGGAGTGGTTCGTGGACGTGACGTACACATACGGGCCGAAGTAGCAGTCACTGCCGATGGTGACGGTGGTGTCGGCGATGACATGGCTGCCCCGGCCGAGAACCACGCCGTCGCCGAGGCGCAGGATCGGGTCGGGTCCGAGATCGAGGTCGGGCATCAGACCGGCGGTCAGGGTGACCTGCTCGCCGACGATGCAGTGCGCCCCCAGATGGATCCACGGCTCCCCGAACACCGTGCCGAGCGGGAAGGCGAGCCGGGTGCCCGCGCCCATCGAGCCGAAGCGGAAGCGTCCGGGGCGCTCGGCGGTCACGGAACCCGTGCGCTGCACCCAGGCCCAGCCCGCGTGGACGGCGCGCTGCACGAGGCGGCGCCGCCATGATGAGAACGTGTTCTTGCGCTTGGGCACCCGCTCACCGTACTCAGCGGCGCCGGGGCCACGGGACCACAGCCCTGTGATCTTCGCCCCACCGGGTGGCGTACGGTGCGCGGAGACGACGGACACGAGGAGACGGTGATGACGCACAGGGCGCTGATCGTGGGCATCGGCGGCAGGGAACCCCAGGTCGACGCGGAGGCGTTCGTGGCGCCGACGGCCTCGGTGGTCGGGGACGTGACGCTGGAGGCGGGCGCGAGCGTCTGGTACGGGGCGGTGGTGCGCGGCGACGTGGAGCGGATCACCGTGCGCAGGGACGCGAACGTCCAGGACAACGTGACGCTGCACGCCGACCCCGGGTTTCCGGTGACCATCGGCGAGCGGGTCTCCGTCGGCCACAACGCCGTCGTGCACGGCGCGACCGTCGAGGACGACTGCCTCGTCGGGATGGGCGCGACGGTGCTGAACGGGGCGGTGATCGGGGCGGGTTCGCTGGTCGCCGCGCAGGCACTGGTGCCGCAGGGGATGCAGGTCCCGCCGGGGTCACTGGTCGCAGGCGTACCGGCCAAGGTCAGGCGGGAGTTGACGCCGGAGGAGCGTCAAGGGGTCACGCTGAACGGCACGTTGTACGCGGATCTGGCCAAGGCGCACGACGCGATCCACGGGGAGTAGACCGCGGTTCGCGCCCCTCGTGCGAGAGGGGCGTCACTCCCCGGCGGTCACCGGCTCCGGCTCGGACGCGGGCTGCGCCGTCTGCATCTTCCTGGCCTTGCGCTTGATCACCAGCATGGAGGTCAGGCCGATCAGCACCGCGAGCACCAGCCCCAGCCAGGAGAACCGCTTCAGCCAGGACTCCGCGACGACGCCCACGTAGTAGATGACCGCGGTCGTGCCGCCCGCCCACGCGATGCCGCCGAGGACGTTGGCGACGAGGAACTTCCAGTACGGCATGTGCAGGACGCCCGCGAGCGGGCCGGCGAAGATGCGCAGCAGGGCGACGAACCGGCCGAAGAAGACCGCCCACATGCCCCACTTCTCGAAGGACCGCTCGGCGGTGGCGATGTGCCCCTCGCTGAAGTGCCGGGGGAACTTCGCGCCGAGCCAGGCCAGCAGCGGACGTCCGCCCTTGCGGCCGATGGCGTAGCCGATGGAGTCACCGATGACGGCGCCGGCGGTGGCGCAGGCGCCGAGCACGACGGGGTTGATGCCGCCGTGCTGGGAGGACAGCAGCGCGGCCGAGACCAGGATGATCTCGCCGGGCAGCGGGATGCCGAGGCTCTCGAGGCCGATGACCAGGCCCACCATCGCGTAGACGGCGATCGCGGGCACCGAGTCCAGCCATTCCTGCACGTGCACCGCGGTTCCTCCCGTTCGACGTCCCTTGGCTTGCGGGCTCCGGCGAAGCCTACCGGGTCGGCCGGGCCCGAAGCCGTCCGGTGGTGCGGCGCACCGCCTCCCCATATCCGGGACGCGCAGGACGAACCACAGGTTCCGCTCGGGCAGTCGACGACGGCGACCGGGCACCGGTCGGCCCACCACCCGGACCCCGCGGCGGCCGACGGGCCGACGGGCCGACGAACGTGATCGACATCGTCACGGCCGGGCTGCGGGACGGTCCGCACCCCGCGGCCCGGCCGGCGGCCGGTTTCTCGTCCTCGCGCTCCCCGCCCCGGCCCGGCCCGCCGCTCAGCGGCCGAGGGCCCTCGTGACGCCGGCGACGGGGCCACCCGGCGCCCGCTGTCCGCCGAGCTTGACGGGAAGGACCCGGAGGAGCGCCGCGGAGACCGGCCGGCCGCTCGAGTCGCCCGCGACGCGTGAGGTGCCCGGAACGCCCGGAGCGCCCGGAGCGCCTGGGGTGCCTGGAGCGCCTGGGGTGCCTGGAGCGCCTGGGGTGCCTGGGGTGCCTGGGGTGCCTGGGGTGCCTGGGGCATCCGAACCATCCGCGGCATCCGCGGCGCCTGCGGTGCCTGACCCGTCCGAGGCGCCCGTGTCACCTGTCGGGTCGCAGCAGTCCACCTGGACGATTCTCGTGTGGAACCGCGGTGCCGACGGCGTGGGTTCGGCGGGTTTCGGAGCGGGGTCGGGGGCGCCGGGTGCGGCGTCCCCGGGGGCGGGTGCGTCCGGCGGCACCACGGCCTTCGGGTCCGGCGGCTCCGCCGAGCCGCGGACCTGCGGGCCGGGCTGCCCCGCCGACGGGGCGGCCGTGTCGAACAGCCACCGCTGTCCGGCGGAACCGTCCCGCGGGGCGACGGCGAGGCTCCTGCCCGAGCCGTCGGCGTCGCGGGCGACCACGAGATCGTCGTTCCGGCGCAGCACGAGCTCGCCACGGACGGTCAGGTCGAAGAACGTCTCGCCGGAGTGCACCAGACAGCCGGCCAGGGCGGTCGTGCGGTGGTGCGGATCGGCGGCCAGGCAGAGCGTGGGATCGGCGGAGCTGCGCAGCACACCGTCCTCTTCGTACGACCACTGCTGGGTCGCGGCCTGCGAGCACGACGTGAGGACGATCGCCGCTCCGGTCGCCGCCCGGCCGCCCCGGACGTCGAGGCAGAGTTCCGTGTCCGGGCCGCGCAGCCTGCCGCGCGCGATCTCCGTGGACCGCGAGGCGGACGCGGCCGACGGAAAGGCGGAGGACGAACGGCTGCCCGGGCCGCCCTGCGCGGCGGTGCCCGGGGCGCTGATGCCGCCGGCCGGCGCGCCCCAGGTGGCCCCGGGTGCGGGGACGCCGGTGTCGTCCGTCCAGCCCCTGGCCACGAAGACGGTCGCGACCAGCGCGAGGGCGGTGAGTCCGGCGCCCACGAGCACGGTCGTGGGCCGCCTGCCCGGCAGGGCGAGCAGGCCGGCCGACGTGGTGCGGTGACGGCCGGTCCCGGCGAGCGGACGCCCGGGGGCGGGCCGGGGAGCGGCGTCGGCGGCGGCCGTACGGGCGGGACGTGACTCGAGGTAGCGCAGCGCGCCCCAGCCGAGCACGGTCTCGGCGAGCAGGACGTCCAGTTGGCCGTCGAAGTGGCTGAGCTGTTCGGCGGCGTGGCGGCAGAAGCGGCAGTGCGCGAGATGCTGCCGGACATCGGGCAGCAGGGTTCCGCCGCGGCGCAGGGGGACGTCGAGGAGGCGGTTGTAGAAGCGGCATTCGCTGGTCGGCGCCAGTTCCCGGTGGGCGCGTACGCAGGCCGCCCGGAATTGTTCCCGTGCCTGTTCCAGGACGGCTGCGGCGGTCACGGCGTCCATGCCCGACAGACCGGCCGGTACGGTTATGGGTTCCGACTCGACCTCGGTGTGCCACAACAGGCATTGGGAGGCCGCCGGGAGCAACTGGAAAGCCCGTTCCGCGAGTTGCCGCCTTTCTGCGGTCACCGGTCGCGCGGCGCGCAGTCCACGGCCGCCTACGGTTTTCCGCAGCTCCGGCAGAACCGCGGAAACGCCTTCGGCGCCGGCCCATTCGCGGACCGTCTCACGGACGGCGACGAGGAGCTGGGGACGCAGGGCCCCTCCGGTGCGCCCGCCCGCGAGGCGGCCCAGCACCTCGTGGAACGCTGCGGCGGCCACCAGTCGCGCGGTGTCCTCGGTACCGGCCAGACAGACGGTCGCGTAGTCGTGAGCGGCTCGCCAGTGGCGGGCGAAGAGCAGGGCGATCGCGCGGTGCCGTCCGTCGTCCCCGGCCAGCCGGGCGACGAGCTGGGGGTCGGAATCCCCGGGGGTCCAGCCGGGCCGGGGCGGGTGGGGCGGGCGTGGGGGGTTGGGGGATTGCACGGAACCAATTCCTTCCAAGCCGACGAACGGCACGGAATAGGACGTCGTCGGAAAGCAGGTGCCTGATTGGTGCGTACCTTTGGCCTGACCAGGCGCGTTGGCCGGATCCGACCCTTCCGTAAGGGGAGGCTCACCTTCGCACACGCGCCTCACGGGAAACAAGGAGTTCGAGTGACCCAAGTTCAAAGCGCGGCAATTTCAGATAAGTTACCGGCGGTATCCGTACCCGTTTTCGAAAATCCACCGGACGGCCGGGTTCAACTTGTGCCCGTGGAAAGTGGGATGGTGCACCGAATCTCCGACTTCGGGTCCGTCTCGGCGGCCTCGTCCACCCGCCCGGGAGCCGGAGCCAACGATCCACGGGATTCTCCGAGGCGGCTCTCGGCGTACTCCCGTCACCGTCGGTCAGCATGATCGCCATGAGCGCCTCCCGCCGCGCACCCAGGGCCCGCAAAGCAGTCGTCCCCGCCGCCGGTCTCGGCACCCGGTTCCTCCCCGCCACCAAGGCGACCCCGAAGGAGATGCTGCCGGTCGTCGACAAGCCGGCCATCCGGTACGTCGTCGAGGAGGCGGCGGCCGCCGGCCTGGACGACCTGCTGACGGTCACGGGGCGGCACAAGCGGGCCATCGAGGACCACTTCGACCACGCCTTCGAACGGGAACAGGCGCTCGCCGCGAAGGGCGACACCGTGCGACTGGACGCGGTGCGCGACCCGGCCCGCCTCGCCGACATCCACCACATCCGGCAGGGCGACCCGCTGGGCCTCGGCCACGCGGTGCTCTGCGCCCGCAACCACGTGGGCGACCAGCCGTTCGCCGTGCTGCTGGGCGACGACCTCATCGACCCGCGCGAGACCCTGCTCAGCAGGATGCTCGATGTCCGCGACCGGTACGCCGGCGGCGTGGTCGCCCTCATGGAGGTCCCGCCGGAGCAGGTCCACCTCTACGGCTGCGGTGAGATCCAGCTGACCGACGCCCTCCAGGAACTCGCGGCGGGCGGCACGGTGCACGGCGTGGTCTTCTCGGGCCGCCGTTACGACACCGGCGACAAGGCCGGCTATCTGCGCACGGTCGTCGGCCTCGCCTGCGACCGGCCCGACCTGGGACCGGAGTTCACGGCCTGGCTCAAGGAGTTCGTCGCGAGCCCGGAGGACGGCGACGTCACACGGGAGCAGGAGCGGAAGCAGGGACGGGAACGGGAACGGGAGCAGAAACAGGAACCGGAAAAGAGGCAGGAACGGGAACCGGCGCAGCGGTCGGCGGCATGACGTGGTCGCACACGGCACCGCATCCGCGGGACGCGGCTCCGACGGCCGCCGCAGGTGCGCCGAGCGGGGTCAGCCGTTGGGACGCAGGGTCCAGATGACCTTCATCTCGCCGGTGACGGCCCCGTCGGCACGGCGGATCTCGATGGCGACCGGGAACTCGGGGCGCTCCCCGGCGTCGAGTTCCGCGACCACCTCGGCGGCCGGACGGCCCAGGGTGGCGGTGGCGGTGACCGGTCCCATGGCGAGCTTGCGGTAGGCGATCTCGGCGCCGACGGCGAGCGGCACCGCACGGGAGAGCTGGTCGCCGAACGCGGCGAGGACGATCGCGCCGCTGGCGGACTCGCCGAGCGTGAACATCGCCCCGGCGTGCGGGCCGCCGACGTGGTTGTGGAACTCGCCCTGGTCCGGCAGGACGACCACGGCCTTCTCCGGGCCGGCCTCCAGGAACTCGAGGTGGAGGGTCCGGGCCATCGGCACGGTGGCGGCGAGCATCTCGCCGACGGACATCTGGTCTGCGCTCATACCCGGAGGTTACCTGCGAGTAGCTTCAGCTGACCAGACCGGTGTGACGAGCCCCGCACGCCCGACGTCCGGTGACCTGGACGGGATCCGGGCGCTGCCGGGCCGTCGCCGCAATCCGGGAGTTCACGGACACAGTGCGCGTGTTCCGGCCGG
The DNA here is from genome assembly GCF_030816715.1 of Streptomyces achromogenes. Taxonomy (NCBI): domain Bacteria; kingdom Bacillati; phylum Actinomycetota; class Actinomycetes; order Kitasatosporales; family Streptomycetaceae; genus Streptomyces; species Streptomyces achromogenes. Next base: position 1,587,027 of record NZ_JAUSYH010000001.1, read on the forward strand.
CGGAACCCCGATTCGGTACGTCCCTGACAAGGGGCGGTGACCGAATCGTGTCCCGCACGGCACTAGGGTTTCTGGCCATGTGGCCAGGACAGCAGCCCCCCGGGGGAGAGCAGAACCCGCAGGCGCAGAACAACCCGTACCAGCAGCCGGGATACCAGCAGCCGAATCCGTATCAGCAGCCCGGTTACCAGCAGCAGCCCAACCCCTATGCCCAGCAGCCCCAGTGGGGCGCTCCGGCGCCGACGGTCGTGTCCCCGCCGCCCGGCGGCAGCGGCGGGCCCGGGGGCGGAGGCAACCGGACGAAGCTGGTCGCGATCGTCGCCGCCTCCGCCGTCGTCGTGGCCGCCGGAGTCACCGGCTTCCTCGTGCTGGGCGGCGGTGACGACGAGAAGACCGACGTGACCAAGAGCAGCCCGAGCCCGACGACCTCCACGTCCGCCTCGGATTCCGCCTCGTCCGGCACGGACGACAACCCGCGCGGCAACGAGACCGAGAAGCCGACCGTCGCCGGCTGGAAGGTCGTCGTGAACCCCAAGTGGGGCCTCGCCTACGACGTGCCCGCGGACTGGGAGGTCCAGTCGCCGGGCCTGAGCCAGGGCTTCGAATGGGAGGACAAGAAGAAGTCCGACGGCTACGACCGGATCCTTCAGGGGGGGACGGCGGAGTTCAAGTCGAAGTGGTGCTCCACGGACTCCGACAAGGACGGCAAGACCGAGGACACCGCGCTGGCCGTGGTCGGCTCCAAGGGCGCCGAGGGCGCCAAGACCACCGACGAGATCGCGATCAACACGCCCGCCTGGTGGGTGTTCGGCGGCTACACCGAGCCGGACAAGAAGAGCCTCACCTTCGACAAGAAGGCCACCGCCTTCACCACCGCCTCGGGCATCAAGGGCAGTTACGCCTGGGCCCAGTCGACGAACACGCCCCAGAAGGGCAAGTGCGACAGCGACGGCAAGGCGATCACGTTCGGCTTCAAGAACTCCACCGGCGACTTCGTGTCATGGAACCTCTACGGAGCCAAGGGCGTGAAGGACGAGCTCCCGACGGCCACGATCATGCAGATCCTCAGCACCGTGCGCCTCCACGGAACGCCGACGCACAACTGACGAGCCCGTGCCAGGAGGGCGCGCGGTGCCGGCAAGGCGGGGCGGGGGCGACGATCAGCCGATGCCGAACGCGCCCTCGGGCGGCTCGGGAGAGGGGACGGCGTCCTCGTCCCGCACCGGGCGCGCGTCCCCGACGAAGCGGCGCAGGCCGGGGCCGTGCTCGACCCGGGCCGGGAACGCGTCGGAGGCCGTGCGGCGGGCCAGGGCGGTCACGTCGAGAGGGCGGTGCGCGGCGGCGAGCACCGCGTTGCCGAACCGGCGGCCGCGCAGCACGGCCGGCTCCGCGATGAGCACCAGCTCCTCGAACACCGCCGCCAGGTTGGCGAGTTGGGAGCGCAGAAAGCCGAACGGCGCCGAGTCCGCGAGGTTCGCGAGGTAGACGCCGTCACCGCGCAGGACCCGTCCGGCCTGCCGGGCGTAGGCGAGGGACGTGAGTGCGGCGGGGACCCGCGAGCCGCCGAAGACGTCGGCGACGAGTACGTCGGCGGAGTCGTCCGGCGCCGCCTCCAGCCAGGCCCGCGCGTCCGCGGCGTGCAGGGCGATGCCTGCCCCCGCCGGCAGGGGCAGGCACTCGGCGACCAGGTCCAGCAGGCCGTGGTCGAACTCGACGACGTCCTGCCGGGAGCCCGGCCGGGTCGCGGCCAGATACCGGGGCAGGGTGAGCGCGCCGCCGCCGAGATGCAGCGCGTCCAGCGGCCGCCCCGGCCCGGCGACGGTGTCCAGGACGTGGCCGAGGCGGCGCGCGTACTCGAACTCCAGGTGGGTCGGCTCGTCCAGGTCGACGTACGACTGCGGAGCGCCGTCGACCGTCAGCAGCCAGGCCCGCTCCCGGTCGACGTCGGGCATCAGCTTGGCGACGCCGTGGTCGACGGCTCGGGACACGGGTACGGGGTCGTCGTTCGCCTGCCGGCTCACCTGGTCGTTCACGCTCCCATTGTGCCGGGGGGACCGCGACGCGCGTCCGCGGTCCCCCCGCCGTGCCTGCCGGACCGCGGCACGCGTCCGCGGCCCGCCCCCTGCACGTGGGCCGTGCTCACAGGACGGCTGTCACCGTGCCCGCCGCCACCGTCCGCCCGCCCTCGCGGACGGCGAAGCCGAGCCCCGGCTCCAGCGGGACCTCGCGGCCCAGTTCGACGGTCATGGCGACCCGCTCACCGGGCCGCGCCACGGCGGTCTCCCCGAGGTCCACGTCCCCGACGACGTCCGCCGTGCGGATGTAGAACTGCGGCCGGTAGCCGGTCGAGACGGGCGTGGCACGGCCGCCCTCCCGCGTCGACAGCACGTACACCTCGGCGGAGAACCTGCGTCGGGGCGTCACACTGCCGGGGGCGGCCACCACATGACCCCGGCGCACCGCGTCGCGCGGCACACCGCGCAGCAGCAACGCGACGCTGTCGCCGGCCTGCGCCTCGTCCATGGGCTTGCCGAACGTCTCCAGACCCGTCACCACGCTGTCGACGTCCGCGCCGAGCACCTCGACCCGGTCGCCCACCCGTACCGTGCCCCGCTCCACCGCCCCGGTGACGACGGTCCCGCGTCCGGTGATGGTGAGCACGTTCTCCACGGGCAGCAGGAACGGCGCGTCGAGATACCGCTCGGGCAGCGGCACATAGGTGTCCACCGCGTCGAGCAGCGCGTCGACCGACGCCGTCCACCGCGGGTCGCCCGCCAGCGCCTTCAGTCCCGACACCCGGACGACGGGCGCGGCGTCGCCGCCGTAGCCGTGCTCGGTGAGCAGGTCGCGGACCTCCAGTTCGACGAGGTCGATGAGCTCCTCGTCCCCGGCGTCGGCCTTGTTGAGCGCGACCACGATGTGATCGACCCCCACCTGCCGGGCGAGCAGGACGTGTTCGGCGGTCTGCGGCATGATCCCGTCGAGCGCGGAGACGACGAGGATCGCCCCGTCGAGCTGCGCGGCGCCGGTGACCATGTTCTTGACGTAGTCGGCGTGACCCGGCATGTCGACGTGCGCGTAGTGGCGGGTGTCGGTCTCGTACTCGACGTGCGCGATGTTGATGGTGATGCCGCGCGCGGCCTCCTCCGGGGCGCGGTCGATGCGGTCGAACGGCACGAAGGCGCCGGTCCCGCGGTCCGCGAGGACCTTGGTGATGGCCGCGGTCAGGGTGGTCTTGCCGTGGTCGACGTGACCCATGGTGCCGATGTTGAGGTGCGGCTTGGTGCGCACGTAGGCGGTCTTGGGCATGGCTGTACCTCGAAGCGTGTCCGTAGGAGTTCCAGAGGAACGCGGACCCCGGATCACTTCCCGACCCTCCCCCTGCGGGGTCCGCCGGACGATCCGGAGAGGGTCAGCTTCGGGCGCCGTCGACAGCGGCCGGGAAAGGCGGGACGGCAGCCTTCGGGGCATCCGCGACTGCGGATGCGGCGAGGAGGAAGGCGTACCGGAACATGTCGTCGATCATCGCGGACGGTTCGTGTCGGTGTCGAAGGGTTTTCGGCGGGTTCGGCCGTCGCCCGGTCGTCATCCTGCCGGGAAGCCGCCGATGTTCTTCAGCGCCTCGCGCACGCTCAGCGGCGCGAACCTGCCCCGCTCGCGGGCGAGAAAGGCGCGGACGGCCTCCGGGTCGGTCTTGGCGTACTCGCGCAGGCTCCAGCCGATGGCCTTGCGCACGAAGAAGTCGGGGTGCCCGGACTGGCGCAAGCAGTACGCGAACAGGCGGTCCGCGTCCGTGCGGTCCTTGTAGGTCAGCTGGTGCAGCAGGGCGGTGCGGGCGACCCACAGGTCCTCGTCGGCGATCCAGGCGTCCATGTCGGCGGTGAGCCGGGGATCGGCCGCGACGAGGGCGCCGACCACGTGGGCGGCGAGCAGGTCGACGGTGTCCCACCAGGACGTCGTGGCGACGAGCCGGCGGGCCGTCGGCAGGAATGCGCAGGACAGCCGTCCCGCGTGGCGGCGCAGGTAGTCGACGGCGAAGTAGTGGTACTCGCGCTGCGGCAGCGCCCAGCAGCGCAGCGCGATCGCCGTGCAGTCGTCCTCGCCGGGGCGCGGGGAGCCAGCCAGAACGGTGCGGGACAGGGCCCGGCGGTCGGGCGTGGGCAGGCCCAGGAACGGGGCGACGTCCTTCATGTACGCGCGCATCGCCGCCGCCCGGGCGGGGTCGGCCGCAGCGCCGTACACGGTCGTCAGCCGCTCCAGCACGGTGTCGGCGAGAGCGCTGTCCGGCACGCCGGGAGCACCCGCACTTGTGACGGTCATGAAACGCACCATACGGCGATCACACATCTCCTTCGGTTACTGTCGCTGGATGCTCGATGCCACCACCCGCTCTGGCGGCACCGCCACGGCCCCTCCCCGGGCCATCGCCACGGAGCTCGCCGTCCCCGCCGTCCCGCCCGTCGTCACGGGTGTCGTCACGCCCGCCGTCCCACCCGTCGTCGACCGCGTCACGGCCGCGGTCCCCGCGCCCGGCCGTTTCGGCGCGCGCTGCACGGCAGTGCTGCTCTCGCCCTGGTCCCGACTCGCTCTGCTGGTCGCGCTGCTCGTCGCGGCCGCCACGAGCGTGCTGCTCTTCGAGCCGCAGAAGCTGATCGCGGACGGCTGGCCACCACAGTTGAGCGGCCCGTCGGCTGCCGTCGTCTTCGCGGTGGCGTACGGGCTGTGCACGGTGGCGTTCGTGCCGAGACCACTGCTGAACCTGGCCGCGGGCGCGTTGTTCGGCTCGCAGTGGGGCATCGCTTCCGCGCTGGCGGGCACGGTGCTGGGGGCCGGCACGGCCTTCGGGCTGGGCCGCCTGCTGGGCCAGGACGCCCTGCGTCCGCTGCTGCGCGGACGGCTGCTCACGGCGGCGGACGGGCAGCTCAGCCGGCACGGCCTGCGCTCGATGCTGGCGGCCCGGCTGTTTCCCGGCGTTCCGTTCGCGGCCGCGAACTACTGCGCCGCGGTCTCGCGGATGAGCTGGCCGTCCTTCCTGATCGCGACCGCGCTCGGCTCGGTCCCGAACACGGCCGCGTACGTCGTGGCCGGGGCCCGCGCCTCCTCCCCCACCTCGCCGGCCTTCCTGATCGCCCTGGGCTGCATCGCCCTGCCGGCGCTCGGCGGCGCGGCGGTCGCCTGGCGCAAGCGCCACCACCTGCGCCGCGCCTGACGCCGTGACCGGTCCCCGCGCGTGACGCGGTGACCGGTCCGTCCGGCCACTACGCCCGGTACACGTCCAGCCGGCCGCACCTCCCGAACTTCCCGTACGCAGACGGCTCCTCGGCCCGTACGACCGCCTCGGCGAGGTGGGAGACGTCCCCGTCCGCGAGCCGGTCCGACTGCTCCGCCGTGGCCTGCGCCGCCGCCCGCGCACCGCGGAGCCGGCGCTCACGCCATTCGGCGAGCCGCGGCCGCACGAGCGCGGCGGCGGCCCGGTGGAAGGCGGCCAGGACGGCCGCGATGTCCGGCCCCTCGCGCAGCGCCCGGTAGCCCTCCGGCGCGAGACCCCGCCGGGCCCGGGCGATCCGGACCTGCTCCGCCTCCGGGGCGTCGGCGGGGATCGCCGTCACGGCGGCGTACGTCTGCGGGTCGGCGAGGTACCGAGGGGGCAGGGTGAGCACCGCGTCGCCCGCTTCGGGCAGCCCGCTGTTCCGCATCAGCACCGTGATGCGCGGGTCGTCCTCGTCCCGTCGGACGCGGGCCAGTCGTGCACGCGCAGCCGCGACACCGCGACGCCGCCGGGCAGGCCCGCGTACCCGCTCACCAGGGATGCTCCTCGAGGTACTTGGCGATCTCCGGCCGCTCCCAGGCGCCGTCGGCCACGACGACGCGATAGCGGCGCGTGAGCGTCTCGCCGGGGGCGAGCTCGAGTTCGTCGAAGAACGCCCAGGACGGGGCGATGCCCGCGAAGGGCTCGTTGCGGACGAACCAGTGGGCGGGGTGCCCGCCCCGGGCGCCGTCGTGGTCGTTCTCGGGCGCGTGTGCGAAGACGACGGTCGCGTGGCCGTCGGCGCCGTCGTGCTCGCCGGACAGGGCGAGCCAGGGGCTCTGCGAGGCCATCAGCCCCGGCCCCTCCCCGCCCGGGCCGATGATGCGGCCGTCCCGGAAGGCGCGCGGGCCGCGCCAGAACAGGCCCGTGTAGCCGGCCATCTCCCTCCCCGCGGTGGTCGGGCTGCCGAAGCGCAGCGGTTCCTCCCGGCGGTTGACGACGGCGCTGGTCCAGGTCAGCGCCCAGGAGCCGGAGGCGTGGTCGACGTCGTGCACCTCGATCCGGCGGGACTCCCGCGCCCACAGCTCCCCGCTGTGCGGCCGCCAGTCCAGGCACTCGGCGATGACGGCCCGGCCGTCCCTGGCGGCGACCTCGTCGAAGCACGTGTGCGTCATCGAGCCGACGCGCTCGGGCAGTTCGAGATAACCGTCGCCGTGGACGTACGAGTTGCCGCCCCACAGGTTGGCCCCGGAGAGGTGGGAGGCGGTGAGCGACAGTCCCTTGTGCCAGCGGTGGTCGTTGGGGCGGTAGTCGGTGACGACGTCGCCGGCCAGGGTCCGCATCGGGTGGAGGTACGGCTTCGGCGCCTCCCACGCGGCTTCCGGACGGTAGACGTAGGCGAGCAGCTCCACGCCGGTGGCCGGGTCGGTGACCGTGACGCGGTCGCCGTGGGCGTGGACGAGCCTCAGCTCCCCCGTCATGCGGGCACCTCCGCCTGCGCCGGGTCCGGGTCGGCGCCCGTGCCCGTGCCCTTCCCCGTGCCGGGAGCCCATCCCGGGGCGCCGCCGTGCAGCGCCGTGTAGTAGGGGTCGCCGGGCCCGATCTCGCCCCGCCGTACCGTCGTGTCGGTGAACGCCGACTTGTACAGCGCGGTGACCAGTTCCAGACTGGTGCGTCCGTCGGCGCCGCTGCCGCGCGGCCTGCGCCCGGCGCGCATGCTCGCGACCAGCTCGCGCAGCTGCGCGAGGTGTGAACTGGGGACGTCCGCGCCGAAGTCCTGCCAGGCCGCCGCCTCGTCGCCCGTCACACCGGGGGCGGGGGTGACGCGCCAGTCCGCGTTGGAGTGGCCGTAGAGGTGGGTGAGCTCGACGGTGGCGCGCTCGCAGTCGATGCGGATGCGGCTGACCTCGTCGGGACTCAGGACGCTGTTGACGACCGTGGCCAGGGCTCCGCTCTCGAAGCGGACCAGCGCGGTGGAGACGTCCTCCGTCTCCAGGTCGTGCACGAGCCGGCCGGCCATCGCGCGCACCTCGCTCCACGGGCCGAGGAGGTCGAGCATGAGGTCCATCTGGTGGATGCCGTGGCCCATGGCCGGGCCGCCGCCCTCGGTCTGCCAGCGACCGCGCCAGGGGACGGCGTAGTACGCGGTGTCGCGGTACCAGGTGGTCTGGCAGTGCACGACGAGCGGCCGTCCGAGGGCCCGCTCGGCGAGCAGCCGCCGCACGTGCCGCGTCCCCGAGCCGAAGCGGTGCTGGAAGACGATCGACGAGTACGGGCCGCCCTGCGTGCCCTCCTCCGCCTCCACCGCCGCGTAGTCGGCGAGGGTCGGCACGGGAGGCTTCTCGCACCACACCCAGGCGCCCGCCCGCAGCGCGGCCACGCTCTGCTCGCGGTGCAGGGTCGGCGGGGTGCAGATGGTCACGAGGTCGGGGCGCTGCTCCGCCAGCATCCGCTCCAGATCGGTGTAGGCGTGCGGGACGCCGCCGTCGGCGCAGAAGGCCCGGACGGCGTTGGCATCGATGTCAACGGCCGCCACGACCTCGGTCTCGCCCTCGGCGGCGAGCCGCTGGAGGGCGGGCAGGTGGGAACCGCGGCCGATGGCGCCGACGCCGACGACAGCGGCCCGGATGCGGCGGCCGTCGAGGGGGATCCGGGGCGGAGTGGAGGGGGACATGGACGTGATCAGCACTCCTGTGACGTGCGGCCGTTCAGCCGGGCGGGCCAGCGACGAGGGGGAAGCGTGCAGTACGTGGGGTGCAGTACGTGGGCACAGCAAGCGCTTTCCCGTCGCCAGCAACGTATGCGGCGGCCGGGCGGCCGGTCAACCGTGCGCACCCGTGCCGCCGGCCCCTCGGCAGACCACGCGCGGCGGGCCCCCGCAGCCCACCGTCGGCCTGCCCCCGCAGCCCCGCGTTTGCGGCCCGGCCGTACGCCGCACGCGCGCCGCGGTCCGTTGGGGCGGCTGCCCGGTCTCCGGCCGGGGCGTCCCCCGAAACCCCTGTGAACGAGGCGGCACACGAGACCGCTACGCTTCCTTTGCACACTCTTGAATCAACGGTCGCGGCGGCCCGCCGTCGCCGTCGCCCCGCTCCGATCGGCACTTGGACTCCGTAACCTCATGTCTTGGTTTGAATCCCTCATCCTCGGACTCGTCCAGGGGCTGACCGAGTTCCTCCCCGTCTCCTCCAGTGCGCATCTGCGGCTGACCGCGGCGTTCTCCGGGTGGGAAGACCCCGGCGCCGCCTTCACGGCGATCACGCAGATCGGCACGGAGGCCGCGGTCCTCATCTACTTCCGCAAGGACATCGGGCGGATCATCGCGGCGTGGAGCCGGTCGCTGTTCGACAAGACGGTGCGCAAGGACCACGACGCCCAGATGGGGTGGCTGGTGATCGTCGGCTCCATCCCGATCGGCCTGCTGGGCGTGACCCTGAAGGACCAGATCGAGGGACCGTTCCGCGACCTGCGGATCACCGCCACCATGCTCGTCGTCGTCGGCGTCGTGATCGGCGTCGCCGACCGCCTCGCGGCCCGGGACGAGACGGGCGGGAAGCACCGTGCGCCCAAGCAGCGCAAGACCCTGGAGAACCTGGGCGTCAAGGACGGCCTGATCTTCGGCCTCTGCCAGGCCTGCGCGCTGATCCCCGGCGTCTCGCGTTCCGGCGCCACCATCAGCGGCGGCCTGTTCATGGGCTACAAGCGCGAGGCCGCGGCGCGTTACTCCTTCCTGCTCGCCATCCCGGCCGTGCTGGCCTCCGGGGTCTTCGAGACGAAGGACGCCCTGGAGGGTGGCCATGTGGCGTGGGGGCCGACGCTGTTCGCGACCGTGATCGCCTTCGCGACGGGCTACGCGGTCATCGCCTGGTTCATGAAGTTCATCTCCACCAAGTCGTTCATGCCGTTCGTCTACTACCGCGTCGTCCTCGGCATCGTCATCATCGCCCTGGTCGCGACGGGCGCGCTGAGCCCGCACGCGGCGGAGTCGGCGGGCTGACGCGTCCGCCCTGCCGGGCAGGAGAGACTCGGGGCACCGGGCCGGGAGAGGGGTGAACTCGCCGCAGCGGCGGCCCGGTTGATCGATCAACCGTGACCAAGCCCATATCGGCCGGCGTAGCCGTCCGGTAGCGCAGTGTCAGTGCTTGCGCCTAGGCTTGGCGCATGTCCCCCACTTCTGTCTCCCCTGGTTCCGTGCGGTCCGCTGCCGAGGTGAACGAGCGGATCCGGGCGCTCTGGATGCGCGCCGGCGGGTCGCTGTCGACCCAGGAGCGGGCGGAGTACGAGCTGTTGGTCGTGGAGTGGGCCTCGGCGATCCGCGGCGAAGTGGTCAAGGCGGCCTGAGCCCCCGGCCGCCCTCGAGACACCCTGTCCGAGCCGAGAGAGCCGAATCCGTGAGACTGATCAGCGACGCCGGGTACAGCGAAGTGATCCTCTCCGCATCCGCGGAGGAGCTGACGCGGCTGGCGACCGCGGTGGCGCAGGGCGACGGAATCGTCCGCTCCGACACTTCACCGGGCAGCTACACCCTGGCCGGCGTCGCGGTCGAAGGGACGCACGGTCCCGGCGTCCTGATCCGCCGGGACGCCGGGCGGCAGTTCCTCGTCATCAGCGGTGACTTGGCCGGCAGAGCCGTGCTCGCGCACAACCTGCGGGAGATGGCCACCGCGGAGGACGGCGGTCATCTTCACGTCGACCACTTCCCCGGCCACCACTACCTCGCCGAGGGGTCGCTGCCCCTGGTGGTCGAAAGCCCGCACGGAGGCATGCCCACCGGCGAGCGGCCGACCGCCGGGTGATCGTCGGCCCCCGGCAGTCGCCGGCGGGACTCCGCGACGGCCGGGCGGGCCCGGGCACGCGTCGCCGCAGAGGACCGGCACCTCCTCGGCGACCCTCGGGTCACACGGCATCGGCCCTCAGCGGGAACGCGTCCTCAGCGAGCTACGGCTCCCGGCGCGTCGGTGCCGTTGGCGTCGGTGCCGTCGCCGTTGAACGTCCACACGGCATGGCTGCCGGGGCCGACGACCAGGGTCGAGTGACCGATCCGCTCGATGTGCCGTTCCTGCACGGGCCGGTTGAGTGACATGTCGACCCGCTGCAGACCGGCTTGATCGCGCGGGACGGCGTCGAGTCGAATCGTGGTGCCGCCCCGCTCCGCGACCACCCCGCCGTCCGTCACGGTCCGCACGGCGAACCCACCGGCCCGGAGCAGCGGCACGGTGTCGGCCAGGTCGCCCTCGGTGACCGCGAGCCGTACGGAGGTCACGTCTCGCATCAGGTGGGTGCGGTAGTCGTCGGAGAGGTAGCGCTCCCTGCCGACGTCACCGGGAAAGCTCGCCGGCTCGGTGTGGCCGCGAGGATCGGCGAAGTACTCCGGCCGGTACTCCATCGCCCAGGCCCCGAAGGCGTCGTACTCGGTGGTGGTGAGGACGGCGTCGAACCACGGCACGGGCACTCCGTCACCGAAGTCCCGGGTCTGGAGGAATCCGACGGGGTCGGGGACCCCCTCGCTCTTCAGTCGCTCGGTGACCGTCGCCAGGTCTCCCGCTCGTTCGGTCGACAGGCCCAGTCCGGCGGAGCCGAGGGTGCCGTCCTGGCCGGCGATGTCACCGACTCCGAACAGTTCCAGATAGGTCTCGCGGCCCATCAGATAGCGGCCGGTCCAGGTCTGACCGCCGGTCCCGGTCGTGGTGCGGACCTGGAAGTCGGCGAAGCCCGGGAGATAGGCGGAGTGTTCGATGGCGTCGGCGGTCTCCCGGTCGAGGACCCCGTAGGAGTGGTTGTAGAACAGCAGTTGCCGGTCGTTCGCGGGTCTGCTCCCGTCGGCCTGTGCCGTCCCCACGCCACCCCCGATCGCTCCGGCGAGGGTCACAGCGAGCACGACGATCATCCGTACGGTCCGACGCATCAGCATGCGAGCGATCGTAGGACGGGGAGGACTCGACCGTGGTTCTTTTCGAACGACGGCGAAACGCCTGACGCATGACGTTCCACAAGGCGCTCCGTACGGCACCGCCCCGCGACGGTGCACGCCCGGTCAGCCTCAGGTCGCACGCGTGCCGCGCCCGTACGACCTCAGCTCCACGTCAGGCCTCGCTCGCGACCCTTTCTGTCATTTGCGCCAGAACAGGTGATGCGTCACTCCGCTCGGGCTGGGCACGACTTCCCTGTGGAACCGGTCCAGCAGCTCTTCGGGCGAGTCCCAGAGGCGGAGCCCAGACCCGAGCTTCACCGGTGCGACGACCACGTGCATGGTGTCGACGAGGTCGGCGTCGAGGAACTCCCGGACGGTGGTCACGCCGCCGCCGAGCCGGACGTCCTTGCCCTGCGCGGCCTCCCGTGCCTCTGCGAGAACGGTGACGGGGTCGCCGTCCACGAAATGGAACGTGGTGTCGGAGAGCGTGAACGACGGACGCTTGTGGTGGGTCAGGACGAACACCGGCGTGTGGAAGGGCGGCTCGTCACCCCACCAGCCGCGCCAATCGTGGTCCTGCCACGGGCCGCGCTGGGGTCCGAACTTGTTGCGGCCCATGATCTCGGCGCCGATGTTGTGGCTGAAGTCCCGGGCGAAGTAGTCGTCGAGGCCCCGGCTTCCCCCGGGCTCGGTGCGGTTGGGCCAGCTCGCCGTGGCGCCGGCCCAGGCGAAGAGCCTTCCCGGATCGATGTCGTGGCCGAAGGGCCGCTCCAGGCTCTGGTCCTCGCCTGCGGCGACGCCGTCGCTCGAGATGGTGAAGTTCTGCACTCGCAGCAGCTGATCCATGTGCTTCCTCATCAGGTCCTGTCGCCTCCTCGTAAGGCGATGCGCCCTACGTCAGGATGTCGAACGGGCCGTGGCCGAATCGACAGCCGCGCCTGAGTTCTTCCAAAACGTTTCCCGCGCGACCGCTCACCTGTGTCGTTCGGCGGCATCGCGGTGCCCACCGGCGCGGTGCCGAGCCGCCAAGAGGCGCACGGACGACATCGCCCGCGCGGGGCGGCACATCAGGCCTTGCAGGGCGGGGGCGACCGGCGTTCTGGGCTCGCCCTCTGCTGAGGCGTCGTACCCCCGCGGCGGCCGCCCGGCTCACTGGCCGTCCGGCGATCACTCGCTCATCCGCTGCTCACGGCACGCGGCACCTGCCCCCTGGACGAGTAGCGGGGCACCGGTCACGAAGAGGTCCGTCAGGACGCAGCGCGCCCGCGAATCTATCGCCGCAGATGGGCCTCGGCTGCCCGATGATCACAAGGTCTTGGGTATGTCGTGGACCGGAAGCGTCGGCTTGGACGTGTGTGCTCTCGTGTGCCGTGGCAACCGGGTTCTCAGTGACGATCACTTCGTCTTCTTCAACAACCCTCAGACGCCGGACGGCTCAGTGCGTGCTCTACCCGCCACTGCGCCTGACAAGGCCGCGATCTGTGTCTCCTTCGACGGGTTGCCCGATGAGGCCGACCGGTTCGTACTCGTGGCAGCCATTGACCCGGAGGTCAACCCGGACGCCGACCTCTCTGGTTTCACGGACGCGTTTATCCGCCTGCTCGACCCGGAGCTAGCCGAGATGGGACGGCTTGAGGTCTCGGACGGCCGGTCGCAGGAAACCGCCTTGGTGCTTGGCTCCTTCCGCCGAAGGACGAACGGAGACTGGGACTTCGTGCTGGGAGGCAAGGGCTACACGGGTGGCTTGGGGGAACTCGTTCAGGATTTCGGCATCGAGGTGGAGTAGCTCGGCCTGGTTCCAGAGCTGCTGCGCCGCATGAAAATCCGTGGAACCTGACGACACGCGGCTGATCACCCCGGCCGGAACGAACCCAGGGCGCCTTGTCCCGACAAGGATCGCCCTGGCACCGAAGACCACCAATGACCACCGCGTGAATTCGGGCGCCTGAAGACACGGCGTGGCACCAACACCTCGGACGCTGCTGCCGCCGACAGGTGCCTCGTCGGCACGAGCGGCGGTCGAAAATCGGTGGCCTCCTGACCTGGCCGACTCCACGCTGTACGCCATGGAAGAACCGCACCACAGGATCCGCGCGCTTCACACGGCATCCACCATCACCGTCTACCAGGCGTACTCCCCTGAAATCGGACTGCCCGCCATCCGCGACGGCCGTTTTCCCGCCGCGTGGAAGCCTGACCGCATGACCTGGATCAAGCCCAGTTTCATGTGGATGATGTACCGATCCAACTGGGGCACGAGCACCGGGCAGGAGACCGTCCTTGCCATCGAGATCACTCGCGACGGCTTCGACTGGGCGCTGCGCCACGCCTGCCTGTCGAGTTACGTCCGCGGACTTCATCCCGATCGCGGCACCTGGCAGCGTGACCTCAAGCGCACACCGGCCCGTGTCCAATGGGATCCCGAACGCGATCTGCATCTGCGTCCCCTGCCGCACCGCTCGCTGCAACTGGGGCTCTCGGGCGAGGCATCGTCGCGTTACGCGAACGAGTGGATCGTGTCCATCAGTGACGTGACCCCGCTCGCCCACGAGATGCACGCGCTCGTCAGCAGCGGTGAACTGGACTCAGCAACCCGGCTTCTCCCCCGGGAACAGGAATACCCCGCCAGTGACGAACTACTGGCCCACCTGCGTCCCTGACCGGCAGTCCGGCCACAACGGCCGGCATCACCCACGGGTCACACCGCACCACATGCTCGCCAGGTCGGGGGCAGACAAGGTGGCTTCCCACCGCGGGGACGCTGTCCGTCGAAGAGCACCTCGCCGGCAGCCGTTCACAGTCATGTCAGCAGCATGAATAGGTCTGTGAACGCGGCTTGATGACTCACGTCAAGCCTTGCTCACAGACCTTTCCGCGACGCCGACTCTGTGCCGCTTGCGCGGAGATCCTGCCGTTCTCAAAGCTGGCTCTCGTCCCGGACCACCCAGCCCGCACCCAACTCGCGGCGCAGAGCCTCCAAGGCGGTGTGCGCCTGCTCCTTGAAGACCTGCCATTCCTCATCGGACCACGGCGACGGATTCGGTGGGTAGTCCCAGTCGATCGACGATTGATACGACCTGGACAACCTCGCCAGCTCGGCCCGGGTAGCCGGGCTGATGGGCAGTCGCTCCAGCTCGCAGGGATACCCGTACGGGCTGCCCATGTCCTCCGGCCACAACGGAGTGTCTACGCCGGCCTCGAAGAAGAACCGCAGATGGTGAATCACACGGCATCCTCTCAGAGGTCCGCTGAGTCACCACCCGCAGAGACGCGGCTACCGCCCGGAGCCAGGCAGTCGAGAGGATCAGGGCATGGCAGCGTCCGACGAACATCCCCCCGACGGCTGGGCCTTCCTCGGAGTCGGAGACCCGTTCCTGGTTGTCCACGACGAACAGCGCGGCCTTCTGGCCGTGGCGGGCACGGACGCACACACCAGAGCCACGCCGGTCGCGGTCTACAACATCCGTTCATTTACCCGCCGTGTGTTCATTCGCTCACGCTTCCCCGTGCACGCACTGGCCTTCCACCCTCGGCGTCCCCTGCTCGCGATAGGCACCGGCAGGTACGACGGTGGCTACTTCTTCGAGGGGGAGCTACTACTTCTGCACTTGAAAACAGGCGCGGTCACTTCTCTCATCGAGAACGAGTTCGGTCGTCAGGTTCTCGGGCTGGAGTGGCTCGACGAACGGTCGCTGCGTGTCCTCATGGCACCGCCGGACGACTGGCAGGACGAAGCGGCGCACGAGAACGGACACGTCGCCGTGGTGGACCGAGCCGACTGGACGGCCGTCCCCGCCCGGTCACTCAGCGGTCGGGACCTGGCTGGCCCAAGGACCCCCGCACCGCGTCCCGAGCCCCGCGAGGCAGCGCAGCGAGCGGTCGCCACACTGCGAACCCTCTGGCAAGCCCGACGAGCCGAGGCTTCGGGAGAGCTGTGAAGGTCCACCTATGTCACCAGGACGACACGATGCACCCTGGTCACGGATGGAGTCTGTGAACGCGGCTTGGTGACCCACGTCATGCGTTCCCGGCTCCAGGCCGGGGGGAAGCGGCCGCCGCGAGGCCGACGCCCGGGCGGTAGGCCTGGTAGACGGTGACGGTCGCCTCGGTGTGGAGCGCGCGGATACGGAACTTCGGTTCCTGCTGGGCGGTTCGGTCATCACCGTGGTTCCGGTCGGGCGCGTTCTTCGGTCTGTTCTCCTCGTTCACGGTGGCAGCCTGACCGCCCGCTCGTCCGTCGGGCCACCGAATTACGCCATGCCCGCACCGATCCCGGCACAGACCTTGGCTGAGCAGCCCGCATGCCCAACACTCGGGCCCATGACGCAGCGTGTGGAGCTCGCCGCCGTGATGGACCGGCTGGCCGTCGACGGATTGCTCACCGACTACGCGGTGGCGGTCGACGACGGGGACTGGACGGCGTACCGCGACCTGTTCACCCCTGACGGGCGGGCGGACTACCGCTCGGCCGGGGGCATCGAGGGGGATGCCGGGAGCGTCGCCTCCTGGCTCGCGGAGAATCTGCGGCTGTTCGCGATGCGGCAGCATCTCATCGTCAACCGCCGGGTGCGTTTCGGGATCCTGGAGCAGGACGCGGGCGACACCGCCCGGGTGCAGGCCGACTACGTCAATCCGATGCGGTTCGCGGCCCAGGAGAACGGGTCGCCGCCCGGGGAGCCGGATTTCGTGTGCGGGGGCCGGTACTCCTTCTTTCTGCTGCGGACGCACGACGGCTGGCGGGTGCGGGAGGTCGCCGTACAGGAGAAGTGGCGGCGCATGTCCGGTTGAGCCGCGTCGACACGAGCCGCCGCGTCCCGACGGGCCAGGCGTCCCGACGGGCCAGGATCGCGTGGATGCGAGGTGCCGGGTTCGGCCAAGTCCGGGAAACGCCCTGTCCGAGATCGTTCGCGGAGCGCACACTGAAGCTCAGCGCGGGTAGGGAGGTGTCGTATGAAGACGCTCGGACACTGGCTCACCTCCCCCCGGCGGCGTACGGCCGTGGCGGCCCTCGCGGGCGCGCTGCCCGTGGCGGCCTTCCCGGCGCCCGCCCTGTGGTGGTGGGCGTATCTCGCGCTCGTCCCCTGGATCCTGCTCATCCGCTCCGCGCCGACGTTGCGGCGGGCCGCGTACGACGGCTGGAGCGGCGGGTTCGGATTCATGCTGGCCATGCACCACTGGCTGTTGCCGGACCTGCATGTGTTCACGCTCGTCATCGCCGCGCTGCTGGGCGGCCTGTGGGCGCCGTGGGGCTGGCTGGTGCACCGGTTCCTGGCGGACGACGCCGTCCCCACCCGGGGCCGGGTACTGGGCGCGCTCCTCGTCCTGCCCTCCGGCTGGCTGGCCGTCGAACTCGTCCGCTCCTGGCAGGGGCTCGGCGGGCCGTGGGGCATGCTGGGGGCCAGCCAGTGGCAGGTGGAGCCGGCGTTGCGGCTCGCCTCGGCCGGCGGGGTGTGGCTGCTCAGCTTCCTGGTGGTGGCGGTCAACGTGGCGGCGGCCGTGCTGATCGCGCTGCCCGCCTCCCGGGCGCCGGCCGTCGCCGGGCTCGTGGCCACCGCCGCCACCGCCTCGGCCGCGTGGGTGTGGGCGCCGCAGCCCGACGGCGAGGGGCGGGCCCGGATCGCGGTCGTGCAACCCGGGGTGATCGACGGACCCGACCTGCGTTTCGACCGCGAGGAGCAGTTGACCCGCCGGTTGGTCGGGCAGGACGTCGATCTGATCGTCTGGGGCGAGAGCAGCGTCGGGTACGACCTCGCCGAGCGGCCCGATCTGGCCGAGCGGCTCGCGACGTTGTCCCGGGCGACCGGCGCCGACATCCTCGTCAACGTGGACGCCCGCCGCTCCGACCGGCCCGGCATCTACAAGAGCTCGATCCTCGTCGGCCCGGACGGCCCGACCGGCGACCGGTACGACAAGATGCGACTGGTGCCGTTCGGCGAGTACATACCGGCGCGTTCCCTGCTGGGCTGGGCCACGTCCGTCGGCAAGGCGGCCGGCGAGGACCGGCGGCGCGGCGCCGGACAGGTCGTGATGCACGCCGGCCCCGGGCTGCGCGTCGGACCGATGGTGTGCTTCGAGACGGCGTTCCCCGACATGAGCCGCAGCCTCGCCGAGGACGGCGCGGACGTCCTCGTCGCGCAGTCGTCGACCTCCTCGTTCCAGCACAGCTGGGCGCCCGCTCAGCACGCCTCGCTGGGCGCGCTGCGCGCGGCCGAGACGGGGCGGCCGTTCGTCCACTCGACGCTCACCGGCGTCTCGGCCGTGTACGACGCGAGCGGCCGGCGCATCGGCTCCTGGCTGGGCACGGAGGCGAGCGCGACGGCCGTCTACGAGGTCCCGCTCGCCGACGGCGTCACCCCGTACGTGCGCTACGGGGACTGGCCGGTGCATCTGGCCCTGCTGGTGCTCGCCGCCATGGCGCTCTCGGAGGGCGCGCGGACGGTCAGGCTGCGGCGGACCGCTGCCGCACCGCTCGGACCACCCGCTCGCACAGTTCGTGAGTCGCCAGCGCGTCCCGGGCGCTGAGCACCCTGCCCTCGCGCACGGCGTCCAGGAACGCGAACACCGCCTGCTCGATGCCGCGCTGTCGGGACACCGGGACCCAGTCGCCGCGCCGGCGCACGCTCGGCTGCCCCTTGTGGTCGATGACCTCGGCGAGATTGACGACCTGCCGCTTGGTGTCCTGCCCGGACACCTCCAGGATCTCCTCGTTCGAACCGCTGAGCCGGTTCATCACGCCCAGCGCGGTGAAGCCCTCGCCGGCCAGTTGGAGGACCACATGGTGCAGCAGCCCGTCCTCGACCCGGGCGCGCACGGTCACGTCGTCGACCGGTCCGGGCACCAGGAAGCGCAGCGTGTCGACGACGTGGATGAAGTCGTCGAGGACCATGACGCGCGGCTCTTCGGGCAGCCCGATCCGGTTCTTCTGCATGAGGATCAGCTCACGCGGATGGTCGGCGCACTGCGCGTAGCCGGGCGCGAAGCGCCGGTTGAAGCCGACGGCGAGAGTCGTGCCGCGCTCCTCCGCGAGCTCCACGAGCCGTAGGGAGTCGGCCAGTTCGTAGGCGAGAGGCTTGTCGACGTACGTCGGGACGCCCGCTTCCAGCAACCGGGCGACGATCTCGGGGTGGGCTGCGGTCGGCGCGTGCACGAAGGCCGCGTCCAGACCGGCGGCGAGGAGCGCGTCGAGGTCGCGGTGACGCTGCTCGCGGGGCACGCGGAGGGTGTCGGCGACCCGGTCGAGGGTGGCCCGGGTGCGGGTCTGCAGGTGGAGCTCGATCCCGGGCCGCGCGCCGAGGACCGGCAGATACGCCTTCTGCGCGATGTCTCCGAGTCCGATGCAGCCGACCTTCACGGGAGCTCCCTCACTGCTTGTCCGCCTGCACGGCAGCATACGACCCCGTCCCGGGCGTCGGACCGCCGGTCCGCCGGGGCGGGTAACGCCGTACCGCCGACGGCACCCGCACGGCGAGCGGGGACGCGGGGCGGGGCGGGCCGACCTCGACAGCCGCACACAGCCCCCGCGGTCGCCTGAAAACCCGTGGTGACGGCGGCCTGCGTGAACGACCATACGAGGATGACGACGCAGCGCACCGAACCCGCCCAGAACGCCGACGAACGCACCATGCTGGAAGGCTGGCTCGACTACCACCGGCAGACGCTGGCGTGGAAGTGCGAGGGTCTCAGCGACGCGCAGCTGCGCACCGCGTCGGCGCCGCCGTCCGAGCTGTCGCTCATGGGCCTGGTGCGGCACATGGCCGAGGTGGAGCGCGGCTGGTTCCGCAAGGTCCTGGTGGGCGACGACCCCGGCCCCATCTACTTCAGCGAGGACGATCCCGACGGCGAGTTCCACCTCACCGAGCAGGACACCTGGGACCACGCGCACGCCGTCTGGCAGGCCGAGATCGAGGTGGCGCGGCAGAACGCGGCAGGCTTCGCCCTCGACGATCTCTCCCACGGCAAGAGCAGGTCCACCGACGAGCCGTTCAACCTGCGGTGGATCTACACGCACATGATCGAGGAGTACGCCCGGCACAACGGCCACGCCGACCTGCTCCGCGAGCGCGTCGACGGCGCCACGGGGGAATGACGTCAGCACGGGCGGACCGGCTCCCTCGCAAGAGGTCCGAGATCACCCGTGCGGGGCAACCTACGCCCGTCCGCTGTCGCGCGGGCGGCCGGAACCACCAGAGTTGCGCGGGTGCATCGATCGACGACGACCACCGCGACGCTTCTGGCCGCCATGGCCTTCTCGGCGCTGTCCGGATGCGTGACCGTCCAGCATCCGACCGCGCCCGGCCCGGCCGCCACCCCGGCCCGGCCGCCCCTGCCGGGGCCGGACGGCCGGCCCGGGACGCAGGTCGTGCAGGCGCCGGCCCGTGAGGCGCTGGAGATGGCGGGCCCGCCCCGCGAGCAGGAGCCGGCCGCCCCGTCGGCCGAGCGGCCGCGGACGGCGGCGGGCGGACTCGAGTCCGGCTCCCGTTCCCGCCCGCACGCGCGGCCGGACCGGCCGGAGCATCGGCGGCGCTCACAGCCGCGCGTGGAGATCCCGGACGTGGCGGCCGAGGTGCGCCGCAACACCGACGTCTGCGCACTCGGCGAGACCTACGGCGGCTGGCGGGAGGACAGTCCCGAGGCGGTGATCTGCGAGCAGACCTACCGGCGGTGACGCAACGCCGCGAGCCCTCGCCCGTTCGTCGCCCCCTCGCTCGCCCACCTCCCCCGCTCGTCGCCCCTGCTCCGCCTCATCCGGTCCCGTCCCGGTCCCAGTCGCCCCGCCCCTCCCCCAGCCTGAGCTCCATCCTGCTGATCGCAGCCCGCACGCCGTCCCCGTAGCTGTCGTCGGCCAGGGCCACGGCCGCTCTGCGCGCCCTGCGGACGTGGGTGCGGGCGGCCTCGGCGCGGTCGAGCTTGACGTAGTCCGCCGCGAGGTTGAGATGCAGCGACGGGTACAGCGCGCGGGCCGCGGCCGAGCCCGCCTGCTCCTCCGCCGCCGTGAGCGCCCGCAGATCCCACGCGAGTTCGTCCGAAGGGTCGTCGTGGGTGTCGGCCAGGTAGTGGGCGAGGGTGCAGCGGTGCAGCGGATCGCCGCCCTCGCCGAGCTCCGACCACAGGTCGAGCAGCCGGCTGCGGGCCTCCTCGCGGTCTCCCCCGTGGTGCAGCATCACGACCTGCCCGATCCGCGTCAGCAGGGCGTCCGGCGCCGTCTGCCCCTGTCGCTCCGCCACCTCGGCCTCCTTGCGTCGTTGCGACGACGCTAGCCGCAGGGTGCGGCAAACCGGGTCAGGCGGCACCGGGCCGGTCCACGGAGGAACCGGCCCGGCGGCCGGAGCGCGCGCCCTCCGGCCCGGCGGGGGCGGCACCGCGCGGGCCGGCCAGGCGGGTCGGTAAGGCAGGGCGGGGCGGTAAGGCAGGGCCAGGTGGTCAGGCCAGGTTCGGGATCGTCCAGTCGATGGGCTCGTGGCCCTGCTGCGCCACCGCCTCGTTGATCTGGGTGAACGGGCTGGAGCCGAAGAACTTCTTCGCCGAGAGCGGCGAGGGGTGCGCGCCCTTGACGACGATGTGCCGCGTCTCGTCGATGAGCGGGAGCTTCTTCTGCGCGTAGTTGCCCCACAGGACGAAGACGGCCGGGTCGGGCCGGTCGGCCACGGCGCGGATCACCGCGTCGGTGAACTTCTCCCAGCCCTTGCCCTTGTGCGAGTTCGCCTCACCGGAGCGAACCGTGAGGACCGCGTTGAGCAGCAGGACGCCCTGCTGCGCCCACGGCATCAGATACCCGTTGTCCGGGATCGGGGTGCCGAGCTCCTGCTGCATCTCCTTGTAGATGTTCCGCAGGGACGGCGGGGTCTTCACCCCGGGACGCACCGAGAAGCACAGGCCGTGCCCCTGGCCCTCGCCGTGGTACGGGTCCTGGCCGAGGACGAGCACCTTCACGCTGTCGTACGGCGTCGCCTCGAGCGCGGCGAACACCTCCTCGCGCGGCGGGTAGACGGGGCCGTTCGCCCGCTCCTCCTCGACGAACTCCATCAGCTCCTTGAAGTAGGGCTGCTGCAGTTCGTCGCCCAGAACCCCGCGCCAGGACTCGGGCAGCATGGCGATGTCGGTCACGTCAACGTCCTTCGTTGTGCGGTCACTTTCTCAGAGCACAGAACCTACAGGCGACCACTGACAACGGGACCACTGACGACGGGACCGCTGAGGGACCTCTGACGACGGGACCGCCGACGACGGGACGGGGACCGTCCCGACGGCACGGACTACCAGCTGGTCTTGCGGGACAGCTCCCACACCATCATGATCGTCGACGGGTCGAGGGCCCGCTCGCCGCCCGAGACGTCCTCGGACGAGGCGATGTACTGCTTGCCCTGCCACAGCGGCAGCAGCCGGGCGTCCCTGACGAGGATCTGCTGGGCCTCCTCGAAGTCCTTCGCCACGTTGGCGCGGTCGCTCACCTCGCGCGAGCGGGGCAGCAGCACCTGGGTGATCTCCCGCGCCGGGTAGGGAGTGCCGAGCGCGTTCTGGTCGCCCACGAAGGGGGCGATGAAGTTGTCGGCGTCGGGGAAGTCCGGCGCCCAGCCTCGCCCGAACACCGGGTACTCGCCCTTCTGGTAGCCCAGCACGTAGCTGTTCCAGGGGCGGTTCTTCAGGGTGACCGCGAACAGGCCGGAGGCCTCCAGCTGGCTCTTGAGCTCCTTGAACTCCAGGGCGGTGTCGGAGCCGTAGCGGTCGGAGGTGTACCAGAAGGTGAGCGGGACGGTCTCGTTGATCCCCGCGTCCTTGAGGATCTGGCGCGCCTTCTTGGCGTCGGGGTCGCCGAAGGAGTCGAAGAACCCGGTGGTGTGGCCGGTGAGACCGGCCGGGACCATGGAGTACAGCGGGTCGACGGTGTCCTTGTAGACCTTGTGGGCGATCGCGGCCCGGTCGACGACCTGGGCGATCGCGCGGCGCACGGCCAGCTTGTTCGACCACGGGTCCTTGGGGTTGAACACCAGGTAGTTGATGTTGCTGCCGGCGGCCTCGATGAGCTGCAGGCCCTCGTTGTCGCCGCCCTTGCGCCCGAGGTCGATGATGTCGTCGGCGGCGAGACCCTGGTAGGTGATGTCGATGTCCCTGGCGCGCAGGGCCTTGACCATCTTGCCGGAGTCCTGGAAGTAGCGGATGGTCACCGCGTCGTTCTTGCGCTCGGCGAAGCCCTTGTAGTTGTCGTTGCGCACCAGCACCGCCTGCTTGCCCTCTTCGTAGGACTGCAGCCGGTACGGCCCGGAGCCGACGATGCCGTCGTCCTTGCGCAGGGACTTCGCGGGGTAGTCGTCGGGGTCGACGATCGCCATGCCGGGGGTGGCGAGCACGAAGGGGAAGGTGGCGTCGGCCTTGTTGAGGCGGAAGACCACCTCGCGCTCGCCGTTCGCCTGGACGCTCTCCAGGGTGCCGAGCAGCCCGTTGGGCCCGGTGCTCGCGTTGATCGCCCTGATCCGGTCGATCGAGTACTTGACGGCTTTCGCGTCGAGCTTGTCGCCGTTGGAGAACGTGAGGCCCTCACGCAGTACGCACTTGTAGGTGCGGTTCGTGCTGTCCGTGAAGACGCACTCGGCGGCGTCCGCCTGGGGCGTCGTCGCACCCGTGGGATAGCTCAGCAGCGTCTGGTAGATGTTGCGGAACAGCTCCCAGGAGCCGTCCCAGGCCGCGGCGGGGTCCAGCGTGCTGGGCGCGCTGGTGGTGCCCACGACGATCGGTCCGGCATCGTCGGAGCTCTCCTCTCCCAGGAGGCTGCACCCGGCCACCAGGGATATGGACACGATTGCCGCCATTTGCTGCACGGATCGGTTCCGGTTGAACACGCGCACGCTCCTCGATCTGCCATGCCAAGGGTTGGCAGACCATACCGCAGCGCCGGGCGACGTGAACCCGCGCCCGTCGGGCGTTCTTGATCACTCTCGGTATGACGACGTTGTCATCCGCGTGTCCGCGATCCATATGTCCCTGAATACGACGACACGGGCACCGTTTCCGTCAGGGAAACGGCGCCCGTGGAAGAGCTCCCGCCCGGCCCGGGCGGGTCCGGCCGGCGTCGGTCTCAGCCCACGCCGGCGTTGAGGAAGATGCCCCCGTCGACGACGAGTGTCTGGCCGGTGATCCAGTCCGACTGCTCGGAGGTGAGGAACGCGGCGGTGCCGCCGATGTCGGAGGGCACCCCGAGCCGGGCCAGCGGGTAGGCGGCGGCCGCCTCCTCCTCGCGGCCCTCGTACAGCGCCTGGGCGAACTTGGTCTTCACCACGGCCGGGGCGATCGCGTTGACCCGCACGCGCGGCGCGTACTCGTGCGCCAGCTGGACGGTCAGGTTGATCATGGCGGCCTTGCTGATGCCGTAGGCGCCGATGAAGGGCGAGGCCGAGAGCCCGGCGACGGAGGCGATGTTGACGATCGCGCCGCCGTTGTCCTTCTGCCAGGCGTGCCAGGTCCGCTGGGCGAAGCCGAGCGCGGAGACCACGTTGGTCTCGAAGACCTTGCGGGCCACGTTCAGGTCGAGGTCGGCGATCGGCCCGAACACCGGGTTCGTGCCGGCGTTGTTGACCAGGAAGTCGACCCGGCCGAAGGCGGCCATGGTGCGCTCGACGGCGGCCGCCTGGTGCTCCTCGTCGTGCGCCTTGCCGGCGACGGCGATGACCCGGTCGGCGCCGAGCTTCTCGACGGCCTCCTTGAGGGCGTCCTCGCCCCGGCCGGTGATGCAGACCCGGTCGCCGCGGGCGACGAGCGCCTCGGCGACGCCGTAGCCGATGCCGCGGCTGGCGCCGGTGACGAGGGCGACCTTGCCGGAGAGTGCGGGCAGTTCAGTCATGTCGGTGATCCCCAGGTGTCCCTAGTGGGCGTTAGTCGAGCGGTCCGCCGGCGACGTACAGCACCTGGCCGGAGACGAAGCCCGCGGCCTCGTTGGTGAAGAAGGCGATCGCGTTGGCGATGTCGTCGGGCTCGCCGACGCGCGCGACCGGGATCTGGGTGGCGGCCGCGGCCTTGAACTCCTCGAAGCCCATGCCGACGCGGGCGGCCGTCGCGGCCGTCATGTCGGTGGCGATGAAGCCGGGGGCGACGGCGTTGGCGGTGATGCCGAACTTGCCGAGCTCGATGGCGAGGGTCTTGGTGAAGCCCTGCAGACCGGCCTTGGCGGCGGAGTAGTTGGCCTGGCCGCGGTTGCCGAGCGCCGAGGACGACGACAGGTTGACGACCCGGCCGAAGCCCGCGTCGACCATGTGCTTCTGGACGGCCTTCGTCATCAGGAACGAGCCGCGCAGGTGCACGTTCAGGACGGTGTCCCAGTCGGCGGCGCTCATCTTGAACAGCAGGTTGTCGCGGAGCACGCCCGCGTTGTTGACGAGGATCGTGGGCGCGCCGAGCTCGTCGACGATCCGCGCGACAGCCGCCTCGACCTGGGCCTCGTCGGAGACGTCGGCGCCGATCGCGACGGCCCTGCCGCCCGCCGCGGTGATCTTCTCCACGGTGTCCTTGCAGGCGGCCTCGTCGAGATCGACGACGGCGACCGCGCGGCCCTCGGCGGCCAGCCGTACGGCGGTGGCGGCTCCGATGCCGCGCGCCGCGCCCGTGACCACAGCGACCCGCTGCTCAGTGGTGGACATTGCTGGTTCTCCTCGCCCTTGAGAAAGCCTGATGCGCCCGGGTGCCGGGCGCCGGATGCGCCCTACTGGTGAGCGACCGCTTAGTACCTTCGGCAGACGTGACGCTAGAAGCCCTGGCACCCGGTGTCAACGCCACACGACGCCGGTGTGATCCATTACCTCACCAGCAGTTCCAGGAGCCGCTCCGTCTCGGCGTCCGGATCGGCCGTGAGCCCGGTGTGCACGGGGCCCGGCTGGACGATCGTCGAGCGTGGCGCGATCAGCCAGCGAAAGCGCCGTCCGGCGTCGTCGCCGGCCGCCTGCCCGGCCGCCGCGCCGCCCGCGCAGACGCCCTCGACGGCCCGCAGGGCGGCCCGCACCCCGGGTACGTCCGCGCCGGGGTCCAGGGCCAGCAGCCTGGCCTCGTCCAGATGGGTGCGGGCGCCCACGTAGTCCCGGCCTCGGCAGTACACCAGCACACCCGCGTTGATGCACTCGCCGCGCTCGACGCGCGGCACGACCCGCAGCAGCGCGTACTCGAAGACGTCCCGGTCGCCGCCCTGGCCGGGCCGGATGATGTGGCGGTCGGTCACTTGAGCCCCTCGATGCGTTCGTGGACGTCGGCGGCGCGCGCGAGGAGGGGCGCCGCGTAGGCGCGCCGGAGCGCGTCCGGGGTGTCGAAGCCCGGCTCGTCCGTCAGCCAGACCTCCGGGATCTGCGCGGTGACCTCGGCGAGGAGGTCGGCGGTGACCAGCGGCGCGAGCTCTGCGGCCGCGGCCCGGACGTCCGGCCCGAAGGCGGCGAGGACGTGGTCGCGGGCGTCGTAGGGACGGGCCGCGGAGGTCCCGGCGGTGGGCCAGTTGTGCTGCCAGATCATGGTGGCGCCGTGGTCGACGAGCCACAGGTCGCCGCGGTGCATCAGGAGGTTGGGGTTGCGCCACGACCGGTCGACGTTGTTCACGAGCGCGTCGAACCAGACGACGCGGCCGGCCTCCTCGGCGCTCACCGCGAAGGCGAGGGGGTCGAAGCCGAGGGCTCCGGAGAGGAAGTCCATGCCGAGGTTGGTCCCGCCGCTGGACTTCAGCAACTCCTGTACCTGCTGGTCGGGTTCGCCGAGCCCCAGCAGCACGTCGAGCTCGACGGTCACCAGGCGGGGGGCCCACAGGCCCAGGCGGCGGGCCAGCTCGCCGCAGACGACCTCGGCGACGAGCGTCTTGCGGCCCTGGCCTGCGCCGGTGAACTTCATGACGTACAGACCGAGGTCGTCGGCCTCGACGAGTCCCGGCAGGGAGCCGCCCTCCCGCAGGGGCGTGACATAGCGGGTGGCGGTGACTTCCTTGAGCATCGCCCCAGGTTACTGGGCCTGGCACGTTGTGCGACCGACAGCTTGACGACAGCTCGGGCTTACGCCGTACTCATGTCGAACGGGTCAGTATCTCGACACTGTCCGGACTTGGCGGGGGCGCTGAACACGGGGCGTCCGCCACTCGTACCTCTCGGCAGATCCACGCACCCCTCTGGAAGGGACCCCCCAGCATGACCAGCGCATCGATCAAGTCCGCGTCGGGGCCTGCCCGCCGTGCCGTCGTGGCAGCCGCGGGAGCCGCGGGGCTCTCCGTCGCGCTGACCGCGTGCGGAGGCTCCGACGACGACTCGTCGAGCACGTCGTCGTCCGGCACGTCGGGTTCCACCGGTTCCACCGGTTCCACCGGCAGCAGCGAGGCCGCGAGCACCGGCGGCACGGGCAACGCCGGGGCCGGCGCCGCGCTCGCGAAGACCGCCGACATACCCGAGGGCGGCGGGAAGGTCTTCGCGTCCGAGAAGGTGGTCGTCACCCAGCCGGCGGCGGGCACGTACAAGGCGTTCTCCGCCGTGTGCACCCACGCGGGCTGCGCGGTGAAGTCCATCTCCGACGGCGTCATCAACTGCCCCTGCCACAACAGCAACTTCTCGATCGCTGACGGCAGCGTGAAGAGCGGTCCCGCGCAGAAGCCGCTGCCCGAGGTGCCGATCAGCGTCAGCGGCGACTCGATCAGCCTGGCCTGAGTCCCGGCCCGGCTCCGGGAGTCCGCCGGAGGCAGGCCAGCACCTCGGCCGTGGTCGCGACCGTGGCGACCAGGGCGAGCGTGTGACGGATCATCGCGGGGGTGTAGTCGGCAGGCACCCCCGCGATGGCGTCCGACGGCACGACGGCCGTGTAGCCGCGGTTCACGGCGTCGAACACGGTGTTCGGGATCGCGACGTTGGCGGAGACCCCGGTGACGACCAGGGTGCGGCAGCCCAGGTTGCGCAGCAGGGCGTCGACGTCGGTGCCCTGGACGGGCGAGAGCCCGTGCAGCCGCCGTACGACGAGGTCCTGTTCGGCGACCTCGATCTCCGGTGCGAGGCGGGTCGCGTCGGTGCCGGTGAGTTGCTGGACCGGGAGGCGTTCGGCCGCCCGGAACAGCCGCGCGTTGCGGTTGGCGCCGCGCCCGTCGGGGCGGCGCTCGGCGACGGCGTGCACGACCTGGACACCGCTCGCCCGGGCCGCCGTCACCAGACTGGCGATGTTGTCGAGGACCCCCGACTCCCTTGCCGCGCTGGCGAGTTGGGGCAGCGCCGCGGCCGGTCCGACGACGCCCTGCTGGCACTCCACCGTGATCAGGACGGTGCTCGCGGGGTCGAGCAGGTCGCTGAGCTCTTCGTGCGACGGCATGGGCTCCCCCTGGCGTCGGTGTGGGGCGGGCGACAGTAACCGCCATTGCGTGGAGAAGGAAGAAGACCCATCCTTTTCTGACGGAGTTTCAGAAAAGGCAGCACAGATACGCACAAGAGCAGAATGAGGGGGCCGGATGACCGTCACACAGCGCCGGGGCCGAAAGATCATGATGTCGCCGGGCGAGCTGGACGCGTTCCTCACCGTCCAGCGCACCTGCCGGGTCGCGACCGTGTCCGTCGACGGCGCGCCCCACGTCAGCGCCCTGTGGTTCCTCTGGGACGGCGCCGCGCTGTGGCTGTACTCGGTCGTGCGCAGCAAGCGCTGGGCGGATCTGCGCCGCGACCCCCGGGTGGCCATCGTGATCGACACGGGCGAGGAGTACGACGCACTGCGCGGCGTCGAGCTGTCCGGCGCCGTGGAGTTCGTGGGCGAGATCCCGCGCACCGGGGAGTTGTGCGCCGAACTCGACGCGGTGGAGACGCTGTTCGCACGCAAGAACTTCGGTCTGGACGCGATGCCGCACGACGGCCGGCACGCCTGGGTGCGACTGAGGCCGGAGAAGATCGTCTCCTGGGACTTCCGCAAACTGGGCGGCGCGTAGGCCGCGTCAGCGCCTTTCCGCCGGCCCCCGGCGTCGGCACGGCCCGGCCGTCCGGCGGCTCTCAGCCGACGGCGTCCCCGGCTGACTTGAGCGCCCGGACCGCCGCTCTGATCGACGGGCGGCGGTCCGCGTCCGCCCGCCAGACCACGTACACATGCCGGCGCACCCGCTGCCGCAACGGGACCGTGACGACGCCTTCGGGCACGGGCCGGCGGCCGAGCACGGGGGCGATGCACACCCCCAGTCCGGCGGCCACCAGCCCGAGCTGGGTGTGCGTCTCGGCCGCCCGGTGGCCCACGATCGGCTCGACGCCCCGCGAGCGCAGGGTGAACATCAGCCACTCGTGGCAGAACTCGCCCTCGCCCCAGGTGATCCACTCGTCCTCGGCGAACTCCCCGAGGTCCACCTCGTCCCGGCCGGCGAGAGGGTGATCGGCCGGCATCGCGACGTCTGCCGGGTCGTCGAGGATGGGCGCCTTGACCAGTCCGTCCGGTACCGGCATCGGCTTGTTGTACCAGTCCAGGACGACGGCGAGGTCGAGGTCACCGCGCACCACGCCGGCCACGCCCCGCTCCGGTTCCAGTTCGCTCGAGCGCACCCGCAGCGCGGGGTGCGCCTTGCGCAGTTCGGCGAGCGCTACGGGAAAGAGCCCACGGGCCGCTGTCGGGAACGCGGACAGCCGCAACTCCCCCGCCACCTGGCCGCGTTGGGCCTCCAGATCGGACTGGGCGAGCTCCACCTGGGACAGGATCCGGGACGCGTGGTCGGCGAGCAGGCGTCCCGCGTCCGTCAGCCGCACACCCCGGCCGTGCTTGGCGAGGAGCTGCTGGCCGACCTCCCGCTCGAGCTTGGCCAGCTGCTGGGAGACGGCCGAGGTGGTGATGTGCAGGCCCGTCGCGGCGCCGCTGACCGAGCCGTGCCGGGCGAGGGCGTCGAGGGTCCGCAGGCGCTCCAAGTTCAACACGTAAGCAATGCTACGAGGTATTGCTGGAAAAATCTCGATTGTGCTACGAGATGGTGTCGACGATCGTGGAGGTCATGAGCACCGCGCCCACCGCATCGGCCCCGCCGCCCCCTGCACACACCACCCCGCCGCCGGCCCCCGCGGCGACAGCTCCCGATCCCGAGCTGTCCGCCGGGGGCCACGCCCCCGCCCCCGCCCGCCGCTCCCTCGACTGGCGTCTGCGCTTCGGCGCGCTGTCGCTGATCTGGGGCTTCAGCTTCCTGCTGATCAAGGTGGGCACCGAGGGCTACGCGCCGTTCCAGGTCACCCTCGGCAGGCTGGCGTTCGGCACGGCGGTGCTGGCGGTCGCGATGGCGGTGAAGCGGGAGCGGCTCCCCCGCGGAGCCCGCACCTGGGCGCATCTGACGGTGGCCGCGCTCCTCCTCAACGCCGTGCCCTTCTCCCTCTTCGCGTTCGCGGAGCTGACCATCCCCTCCACCCTGGCCGGCATCTGCAACGCCACGTCGCCGCTGTGGGGCATGGCGCTCTCGCTGGTCGCGCTGTCGGAGGACCGGCCGACCCGGCTGCGCGTCGCGGGCCTCGGCCTCGGATTCCTGGGCGTCCTCACCGTCCTCGGCGCCTGGCAGGGATTCGACGGCCTCGACGCCCGCGGCACGACCCTCGCGCTGCTGGCGTCGCTGAGCTACCCGGTCGGCTGGATCTACCTCCGCCGCACCCTGGCGCACACCGGTTCCTCCGCCCTGTCGATGACCGGCGCCCAGCTGTTCCTGGCCACCCTGCAACTGGCCGTCGTCACACCGCTGTTCACCGATCTCCCGACCCGCTTCCCGCTCGTCCCGCTGCTCGCGACCGCGGCCCTGGGCGCGCTCGGCACCGGCCTGGCCCTCCTCATCCAGTACGGCCTGGTGACGGAGGTCGGCCCGACGACGGCCCAGATGGTCACCTACTTCATCCCGGTCGTCGCCACGGCGGCGGGCGTCGCACTGCTGGGCGAGACCCTGAGCTGGTCGACGCCGGTGGGCGCGGTGATCGTCCTGGCGGGCGCGGCACTGACCCAGGCGCGGCGTTCCGGGTCGTAGCCGGCCGGGGGAAGCGCGGCGGGGGGCGAAGCGTGGCGGCCGGGCGACCGAGCGGTCGAACCGTCGGGCATCCGGGCTGCCGGGCTGCCGGACCGTCGGGCTGCCGGACCGTCGGACCGTCGGCGGGGGGGGGCCGGGCTGCCGGGGGCGCTTTCCGATCTGATCGCTAGACGTAGTTCCGCGTCGGGGAGGGGCCGGCCGCCCCGGCGACGAGATCGGCCAGTGGCTCGATCTCCCGCGCGTCCAGCGTCGACACCGTGATGCGGATTCCGGGCGCGGAGCCGATCCGGAACCGCGCCCCCGGTGCGACCGCCCACCCCGCGTGCAGCAGCCGGGCGACCGCCCCCGTCTCGTCCGGCACGGGGACCCACACGTTCATCCCGCTGCGCCCGTGCGCCTCGACGCCCCGCGCGGCCAGCGCGGCGAGCAGCGCGTCGCGTCGGCGGCCGTACGCCCGGGCCACCGCGCGCGCGTCCACCGCGCCGTCGGCCCACAGGCGCAGTACCGCC
This sequence comes from Streptomyces achromogenes, assembly GCF_030816715.1. Taxonomy (NCBI): domain Bacteria; kingdom Bacillati; phylum Actinomycetota; class Actinomycetes; order Kitasatosporales; family Streptomycetaceae; genus Streptomyces; species Streptomyces achromogenes. The sequence goes on from NZ_JAUSYH010000001.1 coordinate 1,617,638, forward strand.
CGCTGGGTGATCCGGCTGACCCAGCCGGGCCCGAGCCGCTGCCGTCCGCGCACCCGGTCCAGGGTGACGTCGTCCCCGGTGAGGACGGCGAACCGCAGGTCCGGGCCATAGGCCTTGGCGGCCGAGCGGACGAAGGCCCAGTGCCGGGTGACGCCCGCCAGCGGGTGCAGGGGGAGGTCGACGATCCGGTGACCGTGGTCGTCCTCGAGCAACAGGGTCTCCGGGTGGTCCCGCAGCACGGCGCGCAGGGCACGCGCGCGTGCGGCGCCGATCGCCGCGCCGGTCGGGTTCTGCGCCCGGTCCGTGACGACGAAGGCGCGCGCCCCGGACTCGAAGGCTCGGCGCAGGTCGTCGGGCAGCGGACCGTCGTCGTCGAGGCCGACCGGTACCGTGCGCAGCCCGAGCGCCGGCACGAGGTCGAGGAGGGAACCCCAGCCGGGATCCTCGACGGCCACGGTGTCGCCCGGCCTGAGGTGTGCGGCCAGGACGCGTTCGATCGCGTCCAGCGAGCCGGAGGCGACCGCCACCGGACCGGCGGGCACGCCGTCGGCGTCGAGGTCGGCGCGGGCCAGCCGGGCCACCTCGGGCTCGACCGGCGCATGCCCGTACAGGACGGGCTCCCGGTCGCCCTGCTCGGCGGCCCAGGCGAACGCCGGCGCCAGCGGCGGCAGCAGAGCCCTGTCGGGATTGCCGGACGCCACGTCCCGTACCCCCTCCGGCGCGTCCACCCGGATGAACCCGCGCCCGGTGGTGGCGGGCTTCGACCGCACCCGACTCCCCCGCCGGCCGTCCGTCTCGATCACTCCGCGCTCGCGCAGGGTGCGGTAGGCGGCCGCGACGGTGTTCGGGTTCACCCCCAGCGTGGACGCCAACTCCCGCATCGGGGGCAGCAGTTGCCCCGGCCGCAGTTCACCGGCGCTGACTGCCGCCTCGACGCTCGCGGAAATCTCGGCTGCGCGCCGGCCTTTGATCGGATACTCTCCTAGCACAAACATCATTATGCACTAGTGCAATGGAGAGCGCCATGCAGGGGACACCGGAGACGACGACACGGGCCGCCGCCTACACCCCGACCGACCGCACGATCCCCACCCGGTCCGCGCAGAAGGCCTCCTACGACAGGGACCTGGTGCACGCGATACTCGACGAGGGCTACGTCTGCCACCTCGGGTTCGTCCGTGACGGAGCGCCCGTGGTGCTGCCGACGCTGTACGGCCGGGTCGGCGAGACGCTCTATGTGCACGGTTCGACGGGCTCGCGTCCCCTGCGGATGACGGGACAGGCCGACCCGGGACTGCCGGTGTGCCTGACCGTGACGCACGTCGACGGGCTGGTCCTGGCGCGCTCCGCCTTCCACCACTCGATCAACTACCGCTCGGTCGTGGTGCACGGCGTCGCCCACGACGTGACGGACCCGGCGGAGAAGCTGGCCGCGCTCGACGCCCTCGTGGACCACGTCGTGCCGGGCCGGGCCGCCGACTCCCGCCCCGCCAACCGGAAGGAACTGGCGGCGACCGCGGTGATCCGGCTGGACCTGAACGAGGTCTCGGCCAAGACCCGCACCGGCGGGGTGAACGACGAGCCGGAGGACCTCGCCCTCCCCCACTGGGCCGGCGTGCTGCCGCTGCGCAAGGGCTACGACGCTCCCGTCCCGGAGGCCGACCTGGCACCCGGCACCGCGTTCCCCGGCTACCTCGCGACCCTGTGATGCTCGTCCACCCCTGGGACGCGCCCCGCGACGACGCCGAGTGGCAGGACTGGCTGTCCGCCCACGACTTCGGGCAGCTCGCCGTCAACGGCCCGCCGGGCGAACCCCCCTTCGTCCAGCCCCTGCACTTCGCCTACGACCCGGCCGAGGGCGACGCCGTCACCCACCTCGCCCGGCCCAACCCGCTGTGGGCCGCCCTGGAGGCGAACCCGACGGTGACCCTGAGCGTGGTGGACGACCACGTCTTCGTCCCCGGCCCGTGGCAGGCCCCGCCGGGCGCCCCCGCCGAGCACGGCACCCCGACGAGCTTCTACACGGCGGTGCAACTGCGGTGCACGGCGCACATCGTGGACGATCCCGCCGCGAAGGCGGACCTGCTCGCGCGTCAGATGGCGCACTTCCAGCCCGAGGGCGGCTCCGCCCGACCCACCGTGGGCGAGGCCCCGTTCGGCCGCCTGCTCCCGGGCATCCGCGGCATCCGGCTCCATGTCACCGACGTGCGGGCGAAGTTCAAGTACGCGGCGCACCGCCCGCCCGAGACCCAGGACCGCATCGCCGCCGCGCTGACCACCCGCGACGCCCCCGGCGACGCCGCGGCCCGCGCACACCTGCTGCGCCGCCGGGGGTGACACCGCCGTCCCGCTCGCGCCTCAGCCCCGCGCCGGACCTCCCCGCGCTTCTGTCAGGGCGAGGCCGGTGACCGAGACCAGCAGCAGCAGGGTGCCGGCGAGCGTGGTGACCCTGAGGGGTTCGCCGAGGACGGCGACGGCCAGCACCGCCGCGCTCACCGGCTCGAGCAGCATGATCACGGAGACCGTGGCGGAGCGTACGACGGCCGCGCCCGCGAAATAGAGGGCGTAGGCGAGCGCCGTGGGCACCGCCGCGATGTACGCCAGCAGAACCAGCACCCGCACGGGGTCGGCGCTGTGCGGCAACAGCCCTTCGGCCACGGCGAACGGCAACAGGCACACAGCGGTGACCGCGAACGCCCCCACGGCGCCGGCGGAGGCGTCCGAACCCCCGTTCCGCCCCCACCGGCGGGTGAGCAGGGTCATCGCGCTGTACCCGGCCGCGGACACCAGGGCGAGCAGGACGCCCCGCGGGTCCACGGTCGAGCCGCCACCCGCGAACAGCACCACCAGCCCGGCGAGCGCCCCCGCGACGGCGAGCGCTCCGCCGCGGCCGAGCCGCTCCCCCAGCGTCAGGCGCGCGCCGAGCGCGATGAGGACGGGCCCCGCGCCGAGGGTGACGACGGTCGCCACGGCGAGTCCGGTGGCGGAGACGGCCGCGAAGTACGCCGTCTGGAAGACCGCGAGGCCGAAGCCCGTGATCGCCGTCCGCAGGGCCTTGCGGCGCAGAGCCCGGCGACGCGGCGGCTCGGGCGTCGGCGCCTGCCCGCCGAGGAGCGGGGCATCCGTGGCCCTCGCGGACGCCGGAGCGTACCGGGCACGCCGCAGCAGCGGGCGGGCGGCCAGCAGCAGGGCCAGTCCGGCGGCGCAGCGCCAGAACGACAGGGCGACGGCGCCCAGGTCGCTGATCCGGTAGATCAGGGACGCGGCGGCGCCGGCCGTGCCCCAGGCCGCGCCCGCGACGATCAGACAGAGCAGAGCCCGTGCGACGGGCGGGGAAACGGCGGCGGGGCCGCCGGAGGAAGACACACAGGACGGCACACTCGAGGAGGACACGCGTTCTCTCCGCACAGAAGTTCAGGAAGGGGCCGCCGCAGGGCGGCGGACCTCGGACTTCGTCTGCGGGCAGCACCGTTCGGCCCGGCACCGTGTGCCGGGCGTGGTTCACCGGAGGGCCCGCCTCAGCGGGCCGGAGGCGGAAGAACGCGTGCGTCGAGAGGCATGAGCGGAACCCTAGGCCGCCGTCCCCCGGGCGGACAACTCCCTTTCCGGGCCGCCTGCGGCCACCGGCTCCGCGGAGCCCTTGGCGGGCGCGGACGACTGCGCGATGAACGCCCCGAGCAGGACCACCGCCCCGCCGACGATCTGAGGCGCCGAGAGGTGCTCGCCGAGCAGCACCCACGCCAGCACGGTGGCGATGACCGCCTCGAGGCAGGCCACCACACCGGCGACCTGCGCGGAGAGCCGGCGCACCGAGACCACGCCGGTGACGTACGCGACGACGGTGGCGACGAGCACGATCCAGCCGAGCAGCAGCCAGGCCGGGACCTCGACGCCGTTCATGCCGGCGGCGTGTCCGAGCACGGACCAGTCCATGCCCCACGGCCTGGTGACGACGGTGAGCACGACGGCGCCGACGAGGAGCCCGTAGGCGATGACGCCCAGCGGCTCGGGAGCGTCGTCGCCCGAGTCGGCGCCCTGGTCGGACAGGACGAAGTAGCCGACCTGACAGCAGGCGGCCGCGAGGGCGAGCAGCAGTCCGAGGGCGTCGAAGCCCAGACCGGACCAGACCTCGACGACGCAGGCCAGCCCGCCCACCGCGAGGACCACGCCGAGCGCGGCGGCGCGCGTCACGGGCCGCCGCTGCACGAACCGCACCCAGCCCAGCACGAGGGCGGGCGCGAGGTACTCGACGAGCAGCGCGACACCGACGGGGATGCGCGATATCGCGGCGAAGTAGAACGCCTGCACTCCGGCCACGCCGAGCAGTCCGAACCCGGCGAGCAGCGCAGGCCGACTGCGCAGCAGCGCACGGTGGCGCACGGCCAGGGGCGACATGACCAGGGCCGCGCCGGTCACCCGCAGCCACACCACGTGCAGCGGGTCGAGGCCCGCCTCGATCAACGGCTTGGCCGCCACCCCGGACCCGCCGAAGGCGATGGCCGACGCGACCGCCAGACCGAGCCCGACGCCCTTTCCGCGGTTGCTCTGACTGCTCACAGAAGTACGCACCGGCCCATGATGACAGGGGATGACATGACCGTCATCCCTGATGACACCTGTCTCAGCCGTCGGACGAGCACCGATCCCCGAGAGCCTGGCCGGTCGGTGAAGGAACGGTCCGCGAGCGACCCGGTCAGGGGGCGGCCCGATCGACGGGTGGACCGGTCGACGGGAGGTCGGTCGGCGAGCGATCCGGCCGCCGTGCGAGCCGACCGATGTGCGAGCCGGTCAGGACGGGTCGGTCAGCAGCAGGCGAGCCGGCCAACGGAAGGGGGGGCCGACGTGTGAGCCGGCGGACTGCGGAGCGTCGGACGGCAGGCGGGCGGGACGACCCGGCGGGCAGGTCGGCAGGTCGGCAGGCGAGCCGGTCAGGGGTGGGGCTCGCCACCGCCGCCGCATGTCCCGCACTTCTCGGGAGCCGGCTGCGTCGCGCCGTCCTCCTAGCCGTCCTCCTGGAGGAGACCCCGCCCGAGGGCGGCGCGCCCGAGGGGAGCGTGCTCGACGAGGCCGTTCTCGATCCGCGCCCGCAGCTCGTGGGCGTCGACGCCGGCACGGGTCAGGACCTCGACGGCCCGTGCCTCCGGGTCCGCGATGATCGCCGCGAGCAGGTCGACTCCGCGGGCCGGCGCGCCGTCACGCCGCCCCGCTCGCACGCGCGCGTGCTCCAGCGCCGCCGCGGCGAGCGGAGAGCAGCCGTCGGCGGCGGCGAGGAAGCGCGCCTCACGGAGGCCCTCGACGGGCGACGGGCCGGACGACCCTCCCGGGCCCCCGGCGGCGGGCGGCGCGGGTACGGCGGGCAGCGTGCCGGAGTCCTCGACGCCACCCTGCCAGCGCAGGCCGTAACCGATGCTGCGCTGGACGAGGTAGCCGAGCAGCCGGGCGAGCTGGGGTCCGCCGTCGAAGACGGCCCGGACCTCCGGATCGTGTTCCACGAGCGAGTGCAGCAGATGAGCGGTGTCGATCTGCCGGTCCCCGTCGCGCAGCGCCCGGCGGCGAGCGGACACCAGCGCCGCGGCGGGCTCTGCGCCCAGCCCGGGAGCGCCGTCCGTGGCCTGCGCCGTTCGGTCGTGCGCAGTTCGGTCGTGCGCCGTTCGGTCGTGCGAGGACTGCCGTGGGATACGGGGTGGCACACCCCTCACCCCATCAGTCCCACCCGGGTGCCGTCATCCCCGGCAGGAACCATCTTCCCGTCCCACGAAGAGCGGAGCGGAGCCGTCGGCGTCTCCTCCCTACGGATGAGATCGGGCCGGTCCCTGGCGGGAGCGCGCGCCGCCTCGCCGACCGCGCGGGGCGGTGGCGCCTGCGGAGCCGGACCTTTCCGCTCCACACTTCTGACGGTTCGTCAGTATTGAATGTTGGCGGCCCTGGAGCTACGTTCCGCGCACCGCAGCCCGAGTTGCCAGCCCGAGTTGCCCGACACGAAGAGGTGGTCGCATGGCCGAAGTCAGCGCCGAGGCACGCATCCAGGCACCGGCCGAGAAGGTGTGGGCCCAGCTCACCGACTGGCCGGCGTACGGGGAGTGGAACGCGACCCACACCAATTTCCCCGGGGGCGGCCCGGAGGCCCTGGAACTGGGCGCGACCTTCCAGGAGAACATGAAGCTCATGGGCTTTCCGGCCGAGGTCGAGTGGACCGTGGCGGAACTGGAGCCGGCCCGGGTGCTCGCCATCCGCGGCAAGGGCCCGATGGCCGTGTCGGTGGCCACCCGCTACACCCTCACCCCGGACGGGGACGCGACGACGGTGCGTATCGACGGGGAGTTCACGGGCGCGGCCGTGTCACTGATGGCGGGCAAGCTCAAGGACTCGGGGACGGCCGCCCTCAACGAGTCGCTGCGCAAGCTGGGCGGCCTGGTGACCTGACCCGCGCGGGAAGAGACACGGACGGCCCGCACAAGGCCGGCCCAGACAGGCCCGAACAGACAGGTCCGCACAGAAGATCTGCAGAGGAAGGCCCGCGCAGGAAGTCCCGCACGGGGAGCCGCACGGCGCACGAAGGCGCCCCGCGGACGTTTCCGTTCCGTGGGGCGCCTTCCCGTGCCGGGAGCCGCTCAGTCCTCGTCGGCGAGGATCAGGTACAGCTTCTTGCGGGCATCGTTGATGACCGTGAGCGCCTTCTCGCGCTGTTCCTTGCTGCCGGTCTTCCAGACCTGGCCGAAGGCCTCCATCAGTCCGAAGCCGGCCTGGCGGATCTCACCGAGGGCTTCCCAGTCGACCCCGCGTGTGGCCTCCTCCCAGGGAGCCTCCGGGCCCTCCTCGGCCGCCGTGCGGCCTTCCTCGGTGAGCGAGAACAGCTTCTTGCCGCCGTCGCTCCGGCTGCTGATCAGGCCCTCGTCCTCCAGCAGCTGGAGGGTCGGGTACACCGAGCCGGGGCTGGGCTTCCACGCGCCGCCGCTGCGTTCGGCGATCTCCTGGATCATCTCGTAGCCGTGCATGGGCCGGTCCTTCAGCAGGGCCAGGATCGAGGCCCGTACGTCACCCCGCCGTGCCCGGCCCCTGGGACCGCCGCGCCCTCGTCCGCCCCAGGGGCCGCCGAAGCCCGGGCCGAAGCCGGGACCTCCGGGACCGAATCCCGGACCGCCGGGGCCCCCCGGACCGAAGGGCCCGAAGGCGGCCCGCTCCCCGTCGAAACCCCCGCGACCGCGTCGGGGTCCCTGGCCATGTCCACGCTCGAATCCGTGGGTACGCATCGCAAACCACTCCTTCATTCCATCGTTGATCTGTCGCGATGCTTCAACGATATATCGGCATAGCTCGCCTGACAAGACCCGCCCAAGTCATGGCCTCTAGGCTGCGGACATGACATCCCCGAGCCGCCCGCACAGCACCGCATCCGCCGACGCCGCCACCTCCGCCACCCCGAGCGCCTGGGACGGCACTCCGCCCGGAGCCTCCGCCCACCCCCGCGTCTCCGCCGCCTCCCGCGCCTCGGACGCCTATCTGGCCGAGCTGTTCTCGCTGGAGGGCCGGGTGGCCGTGGTCACCGGCGGCAGCTCGGGAATCGGGCGGGGCATCGCGGGGGCGCTGGCGCGTGCGGGGGCGAGCGTGGTGGTCGTCGCCCGCAAGGAGGCGGAGCTGGCCGCGACGGCCTACGAGCTGACGGCGGCCGGCTGCCGGGCGGCCTGGGTGAGCGGCGACCTCGGCACCCGCGACGGGGTCCGCACGGCGGCGGAGCAGGCTGTGCGCGCCTTCGGCGAGCCCGACATCCTCGTCAACAGCGCCGGGATCAACCTGCGGCCGCCGATGGGCGAGCTGGACGAGCACGTCTGGGACGCCACGATGGCGGTGAACCTCGAGGCGCCCTACCTCCTCGGCCGGCGGTTCGGCCCCGGGATGGCGGAGCGGGGTTTCGGCCGGATCATCCACATCACCTCGCAGCAGGCGCACCGGGCGTTCGTCCAGAGCGGCGCGTACGGGGTGTCCAAGGGAGCGCTGGAGTCGCTGGCCCGCTCGCAGGCGGAGGCCTGGTCGCCGCACGGCGTCACCTGCAACACCCTGGTCCCCGGTTTCGTCATGACGGCACTCAACGCCCGGCTGTCGTCCGACCCGGAACGGGTGGCGGCTCTGGCGGCGCGCACGATGGTCGGACGCAACGGGCTGGCCGAGGACTTCGCGGGAGCGGCGGTCTTCCTCGCGAGCCGCGCCGCCGGCTACGTCACCGGGCAGTCGATCTTCGTCGACGGCGGCTTCTCCGTCCACTGAGCGAGCGTCCCCCGGGCACGGCGTCCCCCCGGGGGCCGCCGGGTCGAGCCCGGCGGACGCCCGGGGGACGTCACGCGTCATGCTGCCAGTGGGGTGAATTGGATGATCTCGTCCGCACCGGGCTGCACCACGCCGTAGGTGCTCTCCGGCACCCTGTTCCAGGCGCCGGGCAGATCACCCAGGGGTTCGGAGACGATCAGCCGGGTGTCGTCGGAGACCTCGCGCAGGAACGCCATGTCGGGATGGAGCGACCGGAGTGTCTCCACCCGGGTGCTGTAGAAGAGCGACCGGGAGTCTCCCTGGCTGGAGTACCGGAAGGCCCACAGCCGCTCGCCGTCGGTCACGGCGACCGTCATCTGCAGCGGATACTCCACGCCGTGCGCGTGGCCGACCCGTTCGACCAGGCCCGCCATCCGCGCCACGGCGCCCGGCGGGTCCTCCTCCAGGCCGAAGGTGAGCGCCAGGTAGAACATCAGCTCCGAGTCCGTCGACCCCTCGATGTCGAGGAAGAGCCGTGGATCGACGGCGAGGGCCAGGTCCCGGCGGACCCGGTGGAACTCGGCGATCGCCCCGTTGTGCATCCACATCCAGCGGCCGTGCCGGAAGGGGTGCGAGTTGGTCTGCTGCACCGCCGTGCCCGTCGAAGCCCGGATGTGGGCGAAGAACAGCGGTGAGCGGACGTGGCCGGCGATCTCCCGCAGGTTGCGGTTGCTCCACGCCGGGCCGATCTCCCGTACGACGGCCGGATTGCCGTCGTCCGCCTCGAGCCCGTACCAGCCGACGCCGAAGCCGTCGCCGTTCGTCGTCTCCACACCCATCTTGGAGTGCAGACTCTGATCGATGAGCGAGTGCGCCGGCCGGTAGAGGATCGTTTCCAGCAGGACGGGCGTGCCCGAGTAGGCGAGCCAACGGCACATCGTCTACCGCCTTCCTGGAAGCGCCGCGCGAGGCGCCGTCACTAGACCGACCTGTTCGGCTTCGCCACGCACAGGGCCCAGATGACGAACGCGGAGAACGCGATCATCACGACGGACCAGACCGGGTAGTACGGCAGGGACAGGAAGTTGGCGATGACGATGAGGGCGGCGATGCCCACGCCCAGGACGCGCGCCCACGTCGCTCCCGTGAACAGTCCCAGACTGACGATCACCGCGACCGCGCCCAGCGCGAGGTGGGTCCAGCCCCAGCCGGTGAGGTCGAACGCGAACACGTAGTCGCGGGTCGTCACGAAGATGTCGTCCTCCGCGATCCCCATGATCCCGCGGAAGATGTCGAGAAGTCCGGCGAGCATGAGCGTCACGGCGGCGAAGACCATCAGGCCCTCGGCCCACTGCTGCTTGGCGGTGTGCCGCTCGGCCGACGGCGTGTGGGTGGAGTGAGTCGTCATCCCGGTGCCTCGATTCGTGTTGGTTCGGCGGAGTACGCCGGCTCAGCGGCCGGTGCCGCTCAGGACGTGTTGCTTGGCCTTGTCGAACTCCTCGTCGGTGATGTCGCCCCGGGCACGGATCTCCGACAGGCGGGCGAGTTCGTCGACGCTGCTGGTGGGACGGTCCGCGCCCTTGGCGGTCTCGCGGATGTAGCTGTCGAAGGCCTTCTGCTGCTCCTGCGCCTGGGTGATCTCCCTGCGTCCCATGTTCTTGCCGCGGGCGACCACGTACACGAACACGCCCAGGAAGGGCAGGACGAGGCAGAACACCAGCCAGCCGGCCTTGGCCCAGCCGCTGAGGTCGTCGTCGCGGAAGATGTCCACCACGACCCGGAACAGCAGCACGAACCACATGATCCACAGGAAGAACACCATCATGGTCCAGAAGGCGCTCAGCAGCGGGTAGTCGTACGCGAGGTAGGTGTCGCCACTCATCTGTCTCCTCCGTCCCGGGCTCTCGCCCGACACCCGGCAGGCCGTTGCGTGCCGTTCTCAGACTGCGCGCCCGGGAGTCCGTCGTCCTCACCCGAGACGGGTGAGGAATGACCGTCGGCCGGGGCCGCGCCGACACTCAGGGACGGCCGGCCGGGCCCTGCGGCGCCGTCGCCGTGCGGGCCCTGCGCAGCGCCGCCCGCCAGGCGAACGCGACGCCCGCCTCGACCAGTCCGAGCAGGACCAGCCACAGGCCGAGCAGCCGGGTCAGCGCGCGAGCCGACTCGGTGGGCAGCGCGAGCACCACGATCCCCGCGACGACGGCGAACACCGCCGCGCCGATGACGACGCCCCGGTGCGGAAGGTCCTCGGCGGCGAGGGCGGTGAAGAGGGTGAGGATGCCCGACACCAGCCACAGAACGCCGACGATCAGCGAGAGCGCCGCGATGGTCTGCAACGGGTGCCGCAGGCACAGCACCCCGGCCACCACGTAGAGCATGGCCAGGAGGAGCCCGGTCGCCCGCTCGCCGTGGTCGCCCCCGCCGAAGGCGGCGACGAACCGGAACACGCCGGTCACCAGCAGGTACAGGCCGATGAGCACGGCGAGGACGTGCAGGGTCTCGTCCGGCCAGACCAGGATCAGGATGCCCGGCACGAACGCCGCGATCGCCGACCCGAGGATCCACGTCCAGGAACGCCCGAGCACGCCCAGGACGTCGGCGGGATCGCCGCCCGCGGGCCCGCGCACGGCCCGGTCGTCACCCGGGCGGTCGCCGCCGCCGGACAGCGGGTCGGGACCGTCGGACAGCGGGTCGCGGCCGGACTGCGGTGCGGAACCGTGCGGCACGCTCATGACTTCCTCCTCGCGCCCGGCCGGGACGGCGCGCCCCGGCACCTCACTCGGGCAGTTGGCGCATCTCCATGACGCGCAGCCCCAGGGACTGGCAGCGGGCGAGCAGCCCGTACAGGTGCGCTTCGTCGATCACCCGCCCGAACAGAACCGTCTGGCCGGACATGACCACATGCTCGAGCTCCGGAAACGCCCTGGTCAGCGTGTCCGACATCTGTCCTTCCACACGGATCTCGTAGCGCATGGGCTCTCTCCCCGGGATGGCCTGGGACAGGCGGACCACGCCCTCTACCGCGATGGTCCGCCCCGGTGAAGCCGTGGGCCTCACCCGGTGCAGGTGAGTCGACCTCCCGCTCCGCGCCCGCGTCACCCGCAGGAACGAGGCTGCGTCTGTACGTCAGTGCCTCGGTGCGTCAGTGAGTCAGTGCAGTGCGTCAGTGCGTCAGGTACAGCTTGAACACGATGATCACCAGGCCGAGTACGAGGTTCACCGAGGCGGCGGTGGACACCAGACGCCAGGAACCGCCGGCCCGGCGTGCCGCCGCCGCCGACCAGCCCACCTGCCCGGCGACGGCGACCGACAGCGCGAGCCACAGGGTGCCCGACAGATCGAGACCGAGCAGCGGGCTGACGGCCACGGCGGCGGCCGGCGGTATCGCGGCCTTGACGATCGGCCACTCGTCGCGGCAGACGAGCAGCACGACCCGGCGGTCCAGGCTCCGCTGCGCCAGCCGCGCCCCGAACAGCTGGGCGTGCACATGCCCGACCCAGAAGACGAGGCCGGTGAGCAACAGCAGCAGCACCAGCTCCACGCGCGGGAACGACCCCCAGGCACCGGCCCCGACGACGACCGAGGCGGCGAGCATGGATCCGTAGACGCCGCCGGTGTAGTCGGCGGTGGCCCGGCGCTCGGCGGCGCGGGCGCGGGCCGCCTCCCGATGTCCCGGCGCGGTCATGGCGGCCTCCCTTCGGGGATCGGGCGACGAAGGACGTGTCGGGCACGTCGAGCGGACGGGACCGTCAACGCGTCGGCCCGACGGGACCGCTCGGCATGCCGCCACGGGGCTTTCCCGGGCGTTCGGTCCTCGGGGTGGGCAGATGCGACGTGACCAGGAAACTGGCGAGCGTGATCCCGCCGGCGGCGAGGATCGCCGCCTTCAATCCGTCGAGCTGCGCCGAGGCGTAGGACTCCGTGAGCGCGTCGACCTCGGCCGGCCGCAGTCCGGCGTCCTCGGCGGCGGCGCGCACCTGGTCGGTGGGCACGAAGCTGATGCCCGCCTCCAGGGCCACGCCTGCCTGGCGGCTGGTCTCCTCCGACAGCTGGGGGTGGCTCTCCACGCGGGTGGTGAAGGCCTGCGCCAGGGAGCCGACCAGCAGCGACCCGATGAGCGCGGTACCCAGCGCGGAGCCCAGGTTCTGAGCCGTGAACTGCAGGCCGCCCACCTCGCTGCGCTCGTCCTCGTCCACGCTCGACTGGACGACGTTGCCCAGCTGCGAGGCCAGCAGGCCCATCCCCACGCCGAGCAGCGCCATCGCCCCGGCGAACTGCGCGTCGTCGATGACGGGGTCGATGGTGGCCAGCAGCCACACGACGGCCGCGGCCAGGGTCAGCAGCGCGAGTCGCACCACCCGCCGCGCTCCCGCCAGCCGGCCCAGACGGGCGGCGCCCAGGGACGCGGCGAGCATGGTCACCGACACGGGGAGCAGGCGCAGGCCCGTCTCGAAGGCGTCGAAGCCCTGCACGACCTGCAGATACAGCGGGATCGTGAAGAACAGGCCGAGCAGGATGAGGTTCTGGCTCAGCAGGCACATCAGGCCCGACCGCAGCACGGGCCTGTGCAGGAGCGCGAGATGGAAGAGGGGATCGGCGCTCCTCGCCTCCCTGCGCCGTTCCCAGTGCAGGAAGACGGCCAGCACGGCCACTCCGGCGCCGACGACGAACAGGGTCGGCGAGAAGCCGAACACGGTGAACGGCGGGTTGCGGGGCTGCAGCCAGCCCCAGGTGCCGCTCTGCAGGACGCCGAGCACCCCGAGCGCCAGCCCGGCCGCCGACAGCGCGGCGCCGACGCCGTCCAGACGCGGCCGTGTTCCCGTCCGGGGCGACTCCGTGACCGCCTTGCGGAAGCACAGCACGACCAGCACGACGACGACCTCGCCTGCGAAGACCAGCCGCCAGGTGAGGTACGTCGTCACCCAGCCGCCCAGCAGCGGGCCGACCGCGATCCCCGCACCGGCCAGGCCGCCGATCACCCCGTAGGCGACGGCCCTGTCCCGCCCCCGGTAGGACTCGGCGACCAGCGCCGCCATGGCGGGCAGCACCATCGCGGCGCCCAGTCCCTCGACGACCGACCAGCCCAGCGTGAGGACCCACAGGGTGGGTGCGACAGCGGTGAGGGCCGAGCCCGTGGCGTAGACGACGAGGCCGAGGAGGAACAGCCGGCGCCGGCCGAGGATGTCCCCCAGCCGACCCCCGATGATCATGAACGCCGCCATGACCAGTGCGTACAGGGTGATGACCGCCTGGATGGCCGTCACCTCGGTGTCGAAGTCCTCGACCAGCTGGCTGATCGAGACGTTCATGACGGAGGTGTCCAGGACCATCAGGAACTGGGCGGTGCCCAGGACTATCAGAGCGCGCCAGCGCTTCACGGTGTCCACGGGTTCATGGAAGCCGGGCGGTCCGGTCGGCGCCTCACCCGCCACGGGCGAGCCTCGGGCCGTACGGCCCCGGCCACGCCGGCCGGAGCGTCGGTGCCGTCAGAGCAGGTCCAGCTCGCGGGCCCGGCGCACCGCCTCGTTGCGGCGGTTGACCGACAGCTTCCGGTAGGCGCTCTTGAGGTGCGTCTTGACCGTGTTCACGGACACGTACAGGTCGGCGGCGATCTCCTCCGTCGACATCGTCAGGGCCAGCCTGCGCAGCACGTCGCGTTCGCGTCCGCTCAGTTCCTCCACCACCGGCGGCGGCCGGTCGTCGGACGGCGGCGCGCCCGGCGTGAGCCACTCCCCGGCCGTCCCCCGCAGCGACGCCGGGGCGAGGAAGCGGCGGATCCACGGCCCGGCCTCGGTGAAGGGGCGGCGCAGGCCGTCGCGGCGCGCCTCGCGCAGTGCCTGGCCGACGAATCCGTGCGCGGCGGCCGTGTCCCCCGCCTCACTCGCCGCCTGCGCCCGCACCAGCAGGGCCCGGACGATCACCGCCGGCCCGGAGCGTCCGTCCTGACGCACGGCGTCGAGGAGGTCGATCGCCGCGTCCGGCCTGCCGGCGGCGAGCTGGGCCCGTGCGGCCGCGACCTCGCAGGCCGGCTGCGCGTCGGGGACCGCCAGGAGCACCTTGACCGCCGTCTCGGGGCGGCCCTCGGCGAGATGCGCGGCGGACGCGACGAGCGCCGTCTGTCCCTCCGCCCAGGGCGAGGGCACCGCGGTCGGAACGGCCGGCTCCACCACGGCGAGCGCCGCCCGGGTGTCGCCGCGGGCCAGGTACAGCCGGGCGGCGGCGATGGCCCGGACCGCCTCCATGACCGGGTCGCACCACGCGGAGGGCGATTCGGCGGTCTCGTCGAGCAGCGTCCGGGCCCGGCCCAGGTCGTCGCGGTCGACGGCCACTGCGGCCAGGACCAGCCGCGCCATGCCGGAGCCGGACGACTGGGGCAGGCCGTAGCGCTCCGTCTCGGCCGCGGCGGACCGTGCCCTGCGTTCCGCTCTGCCGGGCCAGCCGTCGAGGTAGTCGATCAGGGCCAGCCGGCCCAGGGCGTCCTCGCGTGCGAGTGCCGTCGCGGCCCCCGCGGCGGAGCCGGCCACGCTCGACAGGGCGGCGCACGCCTCCTCGAACCGTCCGGCCCACAGCCGCGCCGAACCCAGATGGGCCAGCAGCAGCGCGGTGAGCTCGGGGTGCTTCTCCAGCAGCTGGGCGGGGACCTCGTGCCGGAGCGTGTCGGCGGCCGCGGCGGCCAGTTCCGCCCGGGCCGGCGCACCGGTCAGCCGGGCGGCCAGCGCCTCGAGCAACGCGCAGCTCAACCGTGCCGCCGCCAGCGCGGGCTGCTCCCCCGCCGGTTCCTCCCCCGCGCCGGCGCGGGCCGGCGACCCGCGCCCGGCCGCCTCCAGCGTCCGTTCCGCGTGGCGCAGATGCGCCTGGCCGCGGTCGAGCTCGTGCAGGGACAGCTCGCGTGCGGCACGGACGAGGTGGGCGGCAGGGCTCGCCGCCTCCGGCCCCATCCGGGAGAACAGCTCGGCGAGCGCGTCGACGCGCAGCCCGGTGAAGAGCCAGCCGATCGCGAGGTCGTCGACCAGAGCGCCCGCGGTGAACTCCCAGTCGCCCGCCGCCGCGCCGTGGCTGAGGGTCGACGCGAGGGATCCCGAGCCGCGCAGCCAGTGCGCGGCCCGCCGGTGCAGTTCGGGCTCCAGGCCGGGTGAGCGCATCCGCAGATGAGCGCGGAGGATCTCCGCGAACAGCGGATGAAGGCGGTACCAGTCCCGCTCGAGATGCTCGACGAAGGCGTTCTCGCGATGCAGCCCCGCCAGGATGGGCCCGGCGTCGGTCCGTGCGGTGAGGGCGTTCACCAGCCCGGGACGGAACCGGTCGAGGACGCTGACCCGCAGCAGCAGGTCCTGCGTCTTGGGAGGCTGCCGGCGGAGCACCTCCGCCAGCAGGAAGTCGGCGACCGCCGTGCGGTCGGCCTCGAACTTCTTCAGGTACGACTCCGGGTCCGGGCTCTCGCGGGCGGCGAGGGCGCACAGCCGCAGACCGGCGGCCCAGCCCCGGGTGCGGTTCACCAGGCTCTGCGCCGCGTGCGCGGGAAGCCGCAGTCCGTGCAGCTCCAGAAGCTCGGCCGCCTCCTCCGCTGTGAAGGCCAGCTCCGCCCCCCGGATCTCCGTCAACTCGCCGGCCGCCCGGTAGCGGTGCAGCGGCAGCAGCGGCTCGGTGCGGGTGACGAGGACCAGGCGCAGGCCTCCGCCCGCGTGGTGCAGGACGAACTCCAGCTGCTCGGCGATCTCCGGGTCGGCCACCCGGTCGTACTCGTCGAGCACGACGATCACGGGCCGGTCCCGGGTGCTCAGCCCGGCGGCCAGCCGGGCCAGCAGCGCGGCGGGCACCCGGCCCGCGTCCGCGGGACAGCCGATCTCGGCGGGCAGGTCGGTCCCGGCGGCGCGCAGGGCCTCGAGCAGATAGGCCCACAGCATGCCCGGGCCCTGTCCGGCCGCGTCGGTGGTGAGCCAGGCGACGGGATGCTCGCGTGCCGCGGCCCAGTCGGCGACCAGCAGTGTCTTGCCTGCGCCCGCCGCGCCGTTGACCATGGTCAGCGGCGTCTCCAGAGCCCCGTCGAGGTGTGTGACCAGCCGCTCGCGCCGCAGGAACGTCACCGGACGGGCCGGGACGACGAACCGCGTGCGCAGGAACGGATCTCCCTGGGGATCGGCGTACGGGCCCGCCGGCACATACGGGCCCTTCTGTTGCGCGTCGCTCTCCTCGAGCCCGGCCATGGCGCTCACCGCCCCGGTCGTCCGGTCATGCGTAACGCTTTTCCCAGCATCCCAGGGTTCCGCCCCAGCCGCTCCGCGAGAGCCCTGCGAGCAGGCGCGACGCCGGCTCGGGCGATGTGGACGACCTACGGCGACGACGCCGTACGGACGCCCCGGAGCCCGGCCGCGCCCTCGCCGAGCCGCCACGCGGCCAGGGCGGAGGACGGACTTCGACGGGCGGAGCCGGCATGCGGAACCGGCAACCGGACCCGCCCGCCCGCCGACATCTGCTCACCGGTGCCCTTCCGCCGACATCAGCCCTCCGAACCCGCCCGCCACGTCAGCCCTCCGGTCCCGACATCACCTCACCGGACCCGCCCGCCCACGTCGGCCCTGCGGGATCGGCACCCGCTCACCGGACCCGCCCGCCGACGTCAGCGCGCCGTCTCCGCCACCGGCGTCAGCTCGCCGTTTCGGCCGTGGACCCGCCGAAAGCGGGCCACAACCCGCGGATTGGCCTTGGCCGACGGCGCCGCCCGCCTCCTAACGTCAGCGGCATGCGGATCCGAATCGTCGACGCCTTCACCGACCGCCCCTTCACCGGCAATCCGGCCGGGGTCCTGCTCCTGGACGCCTTCCCCGAGGACCGCCGGCTCCAGAACGTCGCCCTGGAGATCAACCACGCCGAGACGGCGTTCGCCCATCCCCTCCCCGAGGGCGGCGACGCGGACTGGGCCCTGCGCTGGTTCACCCCCGTCACCGAGGTCGACATGTGCGGTCACGCCACGCTGGCCACGGCCCATGTCCTGTACACGACGGGCGTCCACACCGGCCCGGTGCGGTTCGCGACCCGCAGCGGCGTCGTCGTTGCCACCCCCGCCGAGGACGGTTCGATCACCCTGGACTTCCCGACCGCCCCGCTGACCGCGGTGGATGTCCCGGCCGGTCTGACCGGGGCGCTGGGCGCCGAACCGCTCGCCTGTCTCGACACCGGCCCGCGCGTCGGCGACCTGCTGATCGAGCTGGCCGACGAGAAGACCGTGCGCGCCCTGCGGCCGGACCACAGGGCTCTCGCCGGCTGTTCCCGCCGCGGCGTCATCGCCACCGCCCGCGCCGAGGACCCCGCCCGCGGATACGACTTCGTCTCCCGCTGCTTCTTCCCGAACGTCGGCATCGACGAGGACCCGGTGACGGGCAGCGCCCACACCGCTCTCGCCCCGTACTGGTCCGGTCGTCTCGGCCGCACCGCGCTGACCGGCCTCCAGGCCTCCCCGCGCTCCGGCCGCGTGCGCACCGAACTGCGCGGCGACCGCACGCTGTTGCACGGCCGCGCGGTCACCGTCATCGAGGGCGAGCTGCTGCTCTGAGCTCGCGGCTCACGCCGTGGGCAGCCACCCCACCTTTCCCGCCAGCAGGGCGTATCCCACGAAGGCCCCGATGTCGAGCAGCGAGTGCGCCACCACGAGGGGACCCACCCGGCCCCAGCGCCGGTAGAGGTAGACGAACACCACGCCCATCACCATGTTGCCGATGAAGCCGCCGATGCCCTGGTAGAGGTGGTACGAGCCGCGCAGCACGGCGCTGGCCACCAGCGCGGTGCCCGGCGTCCACCCCAACTGGCCGAGCCTGCGCAGCAGATACCCGACGACGATGACCTCTTCGAGGATCGCGTTCTGCAGCGCGGACAGGACCAGCACCGGGTACTTCCACCACACGTCGGGCAGCGCCTCCGGCACCACCGTGAGGTTGAAACCGAGGCCTCGGGCCGCGAGGTAAAAGGCGATGCCGGTGCTGCCGATCACCGCCGCGACGGCCGCCCCGCGGCCGAGGTCCGGCCAGGGCCGCGTGCGGTCGAAGCCCAGCGTGCGCAGCCCCTGCCCCTCGCGCAGCAGGAAGTGCGCGACGAGGGCCACCGGGACCAGCGCCGTGGCGATCCCGAACAGCTGCCAGGCGAGATCGAGCCATGGGCGGCCGGGCGCGGCGGAGGCGTTGAGGGTCGCCGCCTGGTCCTTCAGACCCCCCGGCTTGGTGACCGAGCCGACAAAACTGATCAGGGCGGACACACCGCTCGCGCCGAGCGAGACCCCCAGAACGAGCAGTGTCTCGTCACGGAAAATCCGTCGCGAGAGCCGTTCCTGCGGAAAAGAATCAGCCAACGAGAACCCTGCCTCCACCTGCACACCTGCCTCCGGTTGCGTGACCCCGCGTCCCTCCGCCGCCCCGCCATGCTCTCGAACGAAGCTGTGAAGACCGTGCGTGGCGGGCCGGCGAAAGGACGGGCGCCCCGTACAGAGCGCCCTCCGCCTCGCGGGCCGCGCGGCGGAGATCCGCCGCCGGCCGCCGGGAAGGGACGTCACCGTCGTGGGAGGTCACAGCTTGCCCGATCGGCACGTGGCGGGCAGCAGCGACCCCCGTCCCCGCACGCGCTCCGCCGTACGACGGCCGTCACGACCGCCCCCGACCCCCCACCCCGCGAGGGATCGCGCCCAGCGGTACCACCCATGGCACGGGACGCGCCCCGGACGCCGACGCACCGACCTCGGACCAGCGGCCGGGCACGGACCGCGAGGACCCCGAACCCGGTCGCGCCGCTCCCCGCCCTCGGCCCGGCACGCCCGGCGCTCGACCGCCCGGGGCGCTTCGAGCCGCCGGGGGGCGCTCAGCCGCTCGCGACACTCAGCCGCTCACGCACTCACGCGCCGCTCGTCGCGAGCTCGGGCAGCCCCACGGGCCAGGTGTGCACCGGCTCGCCCGCGTGCATCAGCTCCGCGTACCGCCGCGTGGTCGCGGCCAGCGCGGCGTCCCGCGACAACCCGGCCTCCACCGCCCGGTGGAAGGTGGCCACCTGCCAGGACGCCCCGTTGGTCCGTCGCCGGCAGCGTTCCTCGATGACCCCCAGGTAGAGATCACGGTCGGCGGGATCCACCCCCCAGGCGTCCAGCCCCGCCTCGGCCAGCGGCAGCAGCTCGTCCCGTACGAGACTCACCGCGTCCACCTCGACCAGACCCCCGAGCCGCCCGCGCCGCGGCCACTGCAGCCGGGCCTCGATCCCGTGCCGGCACGCCGCGTCGAAGTTGGCCTCGGCCGTCTCGAACGGCAGCCGGGTCCACACCGGCCGCGAATCCTCCGCCAGGGCCCGGACGACGCCGTAGTAGAAGGCGGCGTTCGCGATCACGTCGGTCACGGTCGGTCCGGCGGGCAGGACGCGGTTCTCCACCCGCAGGTGCGGGACGCCGTCGGCGATGCCGTAGACGGGCCGGTTCCAGCGGTAGACCGTGCCGTTGTGCAGGACGAGTTCGGCGAGCGAGGGCACCCCGCCCGCCTCGAGGACCTCGAGCGGGTCCTCGTCGTCGCAGATGGGCAGCAGCGGCGGGAAGAAGCGCACGTTCTCCTCGAACAGCTCCTGAGCCGAACTGATCCACTTCTCGCCGAACCACGTCCGCGGCCGGACGCCCTGCGCCTGGAGTTCCGGCGGCCGGGTGTCGGTCGCCTGCTGGAAGAGCGGCGGCCGCGACTCCCGCCACAGCTCGTGGCCGAACAGGAAGGGCGAGTTGGCGCCCACGGCGATCTGCGCGGCGGCGACGGACTGCGCAGCGTTCCACACGGCGGCGAAACGGCCCGGCGTCACCTGCAGATGGAGCTGCACGGAGGTGCAGGCCGCCTCCGGCACGATCGACTTCGACGTGCACGACAGCCGCTCCACCCCGTCGATCTCCAGCACGAAGTCCTCGCCGCGGGCGGCCACGATCTGGTCGTTGAGGAGGGTGTAACGATCGACGTTCGACAGGTTCGAGGAGACCAGGTCGTCACGGTCGAGCGTCGGCAGAATACCGATCATCACGATTCCCGCGTCGACCTCGCCCGCCTTTCGGTGGGCATATGCCAGTGACGTGCGGATTTCCTCCGCGAGTCGATCGAATACCCGGCCGCCCAATCGGTGTGGAGCTATGTTGACTTCCAGGTTGAACATGGCGAGTTCTGTTTGGAAATCACGGCTCGCGATCCGCTCCAGCACCTCGCCATTCAACATTTTCGGCAGACCGTCGGCACCCGCGAGATTCAGTTCGATCTCGAGACCCATGAAGTTCTTGGGCCGATCGAAGCGCTTCTGGGCCAGGAGTCGCTCGAGCCCCGTCAGACACTTCCGGAGCTTGTCCCGGTAGTCCTGACGATCGGACAGGTCGAACGCGCCTGCCACGACCTTCTCCCCCATCGAAGCGTCCTTCCTCGTGTGGCGGGCCGGCGGTGCGGCCGCCGGTGGTCCCGGGGTCAGGTGCAATGATGCCCAGCCCGGCCGATCGATAACGTCCTCGGCGGGGAGCATCGGCCGCTACGCTGGCCCAAAGCCACCGGAAGTGACCGGTGGCACATTCACCGGGCATGGTTCCGGACGCCCTTTCGGTGAAATCGGGAAGTCGTGAAAAACTCCGACGAGAATGGGCCGACCGTCCCGCGTGTCACAACCCGAGGTCATCGACGCGCGCGCCACTCGGAATCGGGATTTTTCACACGTATCGCCGACCGGTAGAACCCTTGCCGAGTGTCCCGGAATCGACTAGACGAAACACCGTCTGAACACGTGTCGTATAAACTCCGCGAACAAGGCAGAGAAGGTTGGCGCCCACGGTCGAAGGAGCCTGTCGTCGAGGAGACGGCAGGCCGCTCGCGCACCCCCGCACTCTCCCCCAGACCCGGCCCCCGCCTCTCCGACCTCGAGAGCTAGCTGACAGCGCCGTCTGCCCACGCCCTCGCGCCACCGTGCCTGTCGAATTGAGAGGCGACCCACCATGCCTTTGCATGTTCCCCCGGCTCCCGCGCCCGCCCTGCGCTCGGTCCTCACGGCCCTCGGTTCCCCCACCGCCGTCCGCGAGGCCCGTACGCCGTCCCTGCGCACCGCCCAGCAGGACGCCGTTCCCGACCTCCCCCTGCCTCTGTACGTCCTGGACGCGATCACCCCGGAAGGCCTGGCCGCGACCCGGCTGGCCGGCTGGCGCTTCCTGATCCGCTGCGGCGACCGGGCCGTGGCCGCCGCCGAGACCCGGCTCACCCCGGACGGCTGGGCGTTCTCGCACTTCTTCGAAGGCCCCTACATCGCCTCCACGGAGCGGGCCCTGCGCCAGGCCGAGTCCGTCGCCCAGCCCTGCCAGGCGCGGCTGCTGTCGGTGCCGGGGCTCTACATGCTCACGCTGTGGCTGCACGGTGACAGCGGCTCGGACGGCACCACCGGTCATCCCGATCCGACCGATCTGCTGGTTCCGCTGGCCCCGGCGCCGCCCGGGATCGCCGCCCACCGCCCGCACCGGGTCGCCGAGTTGCTCCCGGTCCTCACCCTCAGGGTCACGCCCGCACCGCCCCCGCTCCTCGGCTCGCCCGCCTGACCCTTCCGCCTCCGCACCAGCCCCCGTACCCCGTCGCCGCGGCCCCGGCGAGGGGGTACGGCGCCGCGCGCCTCCGGCCTGGACTAGCCCCATCCGGCCACCCGGAACCACCCGAAGGGACGGTGTGGTGGGGATGAACCGCTCGCGCGGGTGACGCGTCCTGAACCTGTGAGAAGCGGTGCCGCGAAATCCCTGCGGATCGGCCTCCGTGGGGCAACACTGGTTCCGACCGACTTATCACAACGGGGGGCGGCCATGAACGACGTTTCACGCCGCGGGACAGACACCACATCCATCTCACATCTCACGCCAGAGCGGAAGTTCCCATCCATGTGCCAGCACCAGCCACCGTGCCCGACAGCGACCTCAGCCGACCGGGAGTCCGCCCGCCTCGTGGCGCACCACCCGGAACAGGGCTGGAGCCTGCTGTGCAACGGCGTCCTGCTCTTCGAGGACACCGGTGAGCTCCTGCCGGACGGCCAGGTCATCGCCCCCCACCGGGTCGTGACCGCCGCCTAGGCCTCCTGACCGGCGGGGCCGGACAGGCGCAGCACCCACGGACGGCGCGGGACCGCCGTCCGCAGACTCGAGGGGCCGGCCGCAGCGACACCTGCGAACCGGCCCCGACGCGTGTCCGGAGCCGGTCACTCCGGGTAGCACCCCGGTCTCCACGCGACACGACGGCGTGAACGTCTCCCGTGGCGGCCCTTTTTCCGGAAGACTCCTGGAAGTTTCGGCGGCGGCGTCCGGAGCGGATGGCGGCGGAGGTGGGCAGTGACGACGGACGATGCGACGCGCGCGTCCCGGATCGAGGTCCGGGTCACGATCACCGAGATCGCCCGGCAGGCCGGCGTCTCGGTGCCGACCGTGTCCCGGGTGGTCAACGGCCGCTCCGACGTGTCGCCGCGGACGCGGGCCCGGGTCGAGGACCTGTTGCAGCTGCACGGCTACCGCAAGCGTCCCGCCTCGGCGCCGTCCCGCGCCTCCCTGCTCGACCTGGTCTTCAACGACCTCGACAGCCCGTGGGCGGTGGAGATCATCCGCGGGGTGGAGGAGGCCGCCCACGCGGCGGGGGTCGGCACGGTGGTGTCGGCGATCCACGGACGCTCGGGGGACGCCCGCGAGTGGATGCGCAACCTGCGCTCCCGCGCCTCCGACGGCGTCGTCCTCGTCACCTCCGCCCTGGAACCCACCCTGCACGAGCAGTTGCGCGTGCTGGGCGTTCCGCTGGTCGTCGTCGACCCCACCGGCTCCCCCGCCGCCGACACGGCGACCATCGGCGCGGCCAACTGGTCCGGCGGTCTCGCGGCCACCGAGCACCTGCTGTCGCTGGGCCACCGCAGGATCGGCCTGATCGCGGGCCCGTCCCGGCTGCTGTGCTCGCGCGCCCGCTTCGACGGCTACCGGGCCGCCCTGGAAGGGGCGGGCCTCGCCGTCGACGACGCCCTCGTCGTCCCCGGGGACTTCCACCCCGAGTCGGGCTTCACCGGCTGCAACACCCTGCTCGACCTGCCCGAACCGCCCACCGCGGTGTTCGCGGCCAGCGACCAGATGGCGCTCGGGGCGATCGAGGCGCTGCGCCGGCGCGGCCTGCGGACTCCGGAGGACATGAGCGTGGTCGGCTTCGACGACCTGCCGGAGGTCCGCTGGTCGGCCCCGCCCCTGACCACCGTCCGCCAGCCCCTCGCCGAGATGGGCAAACTCGCCGTCCGCACGGTTTTGAGCCTGGCCCGCGGCGAGCGCCCCGACTCGCCGCGGGTGGAGCTGGGCACGGACCTGGTGGTGCGGGCCAGCACCGCGCCGCCCCGTAGTGCCAGGGCCCGACGTTCGGAACACCCCGCAGACGCGGGAGCCGACAGGCGCTAGCTGAGCGCCTCCCGGATCGCCCGGTACGCCGGCTTCGGCGCGAGCTGCTCGTCCCAGGGCAGTGCCGCGCCCTCGCCGGGGAAGAACGCCGGAATCCACGAGTACTTGTCCGTGTAGTCCCAGACGGTGATGCCGACGCACCTCCGCACCGCGAGGCACGACTCGGTCATGTCCCGGTACCAGTCGGCCTGTTGGGCCAGCTTCTCCTCGGTAGCGGGCAGCAGCATCCGGACGTCGACCTCGGTGAGCGCGGTGTCCAGGCCGAGCCGTGAGAAGCGGCGGAGGTTGTCCTCGAGGGTCGTCGGATAGCCGTACTGGAGGGCGAGGTGGGCCTGTAGACCTATTCCGTCGAGCGGGACCTTCTGCGCCTTCAGCTGCCGGGCGAGGGCGTAGTAGGCGTCGCTCTTCGGGCCGACGGCCTCGATGTTGTAGTCGTTGAGGTAGAGCTTCGCCTTCGGGTCGGCCTGGTGCGCCCAGCGCAGGGCGTCGGCGATGTAGCCGGGGCCGAGGGTCTTGTAGAAGACCGTCTCGCGGTAGGTGCCGTCCTCGTTGAACGCCTCGTTGACGACGTCCCAGGCGTAGACCTTGCCCCGGTAGTGCCGGACCTCGGTCTGGATGTGGTTCTTCAGCACGGCCCGCAGCTCGTCGGCCGTCCACTGCTTGGCCGTCAGCCAGTCCGGCAGCTGACTGTGCCAGACCAGGGTGTGGGCGCGGACCTTCTGGTGGTGGGCGCGGGCGAGGTCCACGATCTCGTCGCCGGCGGTCCAGTCGAAGACGCCCTGCTGGGGCTCGGTGGCGTACCACTTCATGCCGTTGCCCGGGGTGATCATGTCGAACTCGTGGCCCAGGATCTTCGTGTAGGCGGTGTCGGTGAGTTCGGGGTTGTCGGTGGCGCTGCCGAAGTAGCGGCCGTGGCGGTGGGCGAGGTCGGCCAGGGTGGCCCGCGGCTTTCCGTGCGCGGGCTGCTCGTGGGCCTGTGCGGCCGGTCCGGTGACCACGCCGGCGGCGACCAGGACGGTGGCGAGGGCGCCGGCGAGTCTGAGCCGGGTGCGGGCGGTGCTGGGCATGGTGCGACTCCTCACGGTGGGCGGGTGGGCGAGCCGTACGGGTCCGCGGGCGCGGGTCATCCCTTCGTGGCGCCGGCGGAGAGGCCGCCGACGAGCTGGCGCTCGGCGACGGAGTAGAAGGCCAGGGCGGGGACCATGGCGAGGACGAGATAGGCGAAGACGCGCGCGTACTCGGCGGAGTACTGCCCCTGGAACTGCTGGACCCCGATCGGGATGGTCCACCAGGTGGGCTCGTTGAAGACCAGCAGCGGCAGCAGGAAGTTGTTCCAGCTGCCGACCACGGCGAGGACCGAGACCGTGCCGAGGGCGGGCCTGGCCATGGGCAGCAGGATCCGCCAGAAGAAGCCGAGCGGCCCGCAGCCGTCGAGGGTGGCCGCCTCCTCCAGTTCGGCGGGGATCTCGCGGAAGAACCCGCGCAGGATGACGATCGTCATCGGCAGTCCGAACGCGGCCTGCGGCAGGATCACGCCGAGGGGGTTGTCCAGCAGGCCGATGGAGCGCAGCAACAGGAACAGGGGCAGCGCCGCCACCGCGAAGGGGAACATCAGCCCCATGGTGAACAGGGTGAACAGCAGCTCCCGCCCCCGGAAGGCGAAGCGGGCGAAGGAGAACGCCGCGAGGGCGGACACCGCGACGACGACCACGGTCGTCCCGACCGCGATGAGAGTACTGCTGCCGACCAGCTGCCAGAACGAGCCGGAGCCGAGGATGTCGGTGTAGTTGGAGGGGACCCACGGGTCAGGCAGGCCGATGGGGTTGCGCGAGAGCTGGTCGGTGGACTTGAAGCCGGACAGCACGGCGTACACGAGGGGTACGGCCATCACCGCGCCGACGATCCCGAGGACCAGGTGCAGCGGCAGGGTCCTGCCGGTCCGGCGCGCGCCCCGCCCCGTCCCGGGGTTCGTGCCGGGGTCGGTCTTGGCGATGCTCACGAGCCGCCTCCTCGCATGGTCGTGGTGGCGCCCTGGAGGTCGCGGCGGAGCACGAACCGCTGATAGGCGAGGGCGAAGACGAGGCAGATGCCGAACATGACGACGCTGATCGCGCTGGCGTAGCCGACCTGGTAGCGCTTGAAGCCGTACTGGAACATGGTCACGGCCATCGTCTCGGAGTGGTGGTCGGGGCCGCCCGCGGTGACGACCCACACCAGGTCGAAGAGCTGGACCGCGCCGATGACCGACAGGAAGACGCTGATCCGCAGGGTCGGCGCGAGCAGCGGCAGCGTCACGTTGCGGAAGCGCTGCCAGGGCCCCGCTCCGTCGATCAGCGCGGCCTCCGTCAACTCGGCCGGGATGGACTGGAGTCCGGCGAGGTAGAGCATCATGTGGAAGCCGAAGTACTTCCACGTCATGACCAGGAAGAGGGTGGCCATGACGGTGGAGGGATCGGAGAACCACTGCCCGCCCGCCCCGTCCAGTCCGACGGCGCCCAGCACGTGGTCGGCCAGGCCGTCGTCCGGCGCGAAGATCATGCTGAACAGCACGCCGGTGATCGCCTCGGAGAGGATGTACGGCGCGAAGAACAGCATCCGGTAGACGGCCCGGCCGCGGATCTTCTGGTTCAGCGCGACGGCGAGAGCCAGCGCGAACGGCAGTTGCAGCAGGAGCGAGAGGCCGACCAGGAGCAGACAGCGCCAGAGGTCGCCGAGGAACACCGGGTCCTTGAAGAGCCGGGTGAAGTTGTCGCCGCCGACGAAGTTCTCGGGCATGCCGAAGCCGCCCCAGCGGAAGAACGCGGCGTACACCGCGAACAGCATCGGCAGCAGCACGAGCGTGCCGAACAGCACCAGCGCGGGCACCTGGAAGCCGACGGCGGTGAGCCAGTGCAGGGCCCGTCGGCGGGCCCGCGCACGGCCCGCGACGACGGCGGGCGGCGCGGGCTCGACGTCCGGACCGCTGCGCTTGTCCGGGAGGAAGGTGGAGGTCATCGCCGGCTACTGCTCTTCCTTCGCGACCTTGGTGATCGACTGGCTGACCTGCTGGGGCGATTTCGAACCGGCGATCAGAGCGGCGACGCTGTCGTTGACCTCCTGGCCGAGGGCGGGCGCGTACGCCTGGTCGAGGTAGAGCTGGAATCCGGTGGCGCCCTTCAGCTGCGCCTGCACGGCCTTGATGTTCGGGTCGGTCAGGGCGCTCTCGGCGGCCGGGACGACGGGCAGCACCCCGGTCTTCTTGACGAGTTCGGTGTCCGTGGCGGCGGAGGCGAAGAACTTCAGGAAGTCGACGGCCGCCTGCGGGGCGTCCTTGCGCAGCGCGTGCCCGCCGCCACCGCCGAACACCTCGGTGATCACGCCCTTGCCGCCCTCGACCGCCGGGAACGGGAAGAAGCCGAGGTTCGCGCCGAGCCCCTTGCCCGCGTCGGCCTCAACGACCGGCGCCCACTGGCCCATGAGCTCCATCGCCGCCTTGCCGTTGCCGACGGCCGCGGCCTGACCGGTGGGACTGGAGTACGCGGCGCCGAGGAAGCCTTTCTGGAACGGCTGCAGATCGACGAGGTCCTGGAGGTGCTGTCCGGCCTGGACGAATCCGTCCCCGGTGAAGTCCTTGTCGTCCCCGGCCTTCTGCAGGGCGTCGACTCCGGCGGTGCGCATCGCGAGGTAGGCCCAGTAGTACATGCCGGGCCACTTCTCCTTGCCGGCGAGGGCGAGCGGGGTGATCCCGGCGGCCTTCAGCTTGCGCACGGCGTCGAGGAAGCCGCTCCAGGTGGTGGGCGGCGCGGGGATGCCGGCCTGCTTGAAGAGGGCCTTGTTGTACCAGAACCCGATCATGCCGATGTCGAACGGTATGCCGTACGCCTTGTCGCCGAGCAGGTACGGCTGGCGGGCGACGGAGAGCAGGCTCTCCCCCCAGTCCTTCGTGCGTTCCGTGAGGTTCTCGACCAGCCCCGCGTCGACCTGCTGCTTCAGGACCCCGCCGCCCCAGGTGTGAAAGATGTCGGGGAGCTTCCCGGAAGCGGTCAGCGCCGTCATCTTCGACTTGTAGGCGTCGTTCTCCAGTTGGACGATCTTCACCTTCACCTTGGGGTTCTGCGCCTCGAACTTCTTGGCCAAGGCGGCCCACACGTCCTTGGTCGGCTGGGTGGTGGAGATGTTCCACCACTCGATGGTGGTCGTCCCCGACGACGACCCCCCGTCCGAGTCGCCGCCGCAGGCGCTCAGTGCCGTCATGCCCAGACCGGCCGCGGCGGAGGCCGCCAGGAAGCCTCGGCGGGAGAGTGCCGGGTCGCCCATCATGCGCTCCTTGAGAGATCGAAAGTTTCGAACCAGATCCAGAAAGGTTCGCTGCTGCCGCACCCTAGAGACACCCTCCGACGGGTGGCAACCCCTTGAACACAGAGAATCCGGTGGCCTGTTCACGAAGGACCACTCGAGGAGGCTTCCAGCGGGAGCGAAACATTCGGATCAAGCGGCGAACGTTACGAAGTGGAGACCGACGCGACACCTTGGCCGAGATCAGCCTTCCCGGCACGGGGCGAGGGCCGGAAGGCCACGGCGGAAGCCGACCCCGACCGGATCCCCTCCGGCTCGCCACCCCGGACCGGGCGGGCAGTCAGGCACCGAGACACCGCGCCGCCGCGGCACCGACCGACGCCCGCCCCGTCATGCCGCCCGGCACCCGCCAGGCCGTCCCCCGCGGTCCGCCATGCCGCCTCCCGGCCCTATCGTGACCGCATGCAGAGCTACACGATCGGCCAGGCGGCACGACTGCTGGGCGTCAGCCCCGACACCGCGCGCCGCTGGGCGGACGCCGGCCGCGTGGCGACCCATCGCGACGAGACCGGACGACGCCTGGTGGACGGCAAGGCCCTCGCCGCCTTCTGCGTGGAACTCGCCCGATCTGACGGCACGGAGGACGAGACCCCCCACACCTCGGTCCGCAACGCCTTCCCCGGCATCGTCACCGCGATCAAACTGGGTGACGTGGCCGCCCAGGTGGAGATCCAGGCCGGCCCGCACCGCCTGGTCTCCCTGCTGACGCGGGAGGCGGTCGAGGAACTCGGACTCGAGGTCGGCATGGAGGCGACGGCCCGCGTGAAGTCGACAAACGTACACATCGACCGAGCGTGACCAGGGGCGGCACAAAGCGGTCATCCGCACCAAAAAACCCTTGGGGCCGTACCGTTGACGCCCATGACCTTGAGCATCCGCAACCAGCTTCCCGGCACCGTCACCGCAGTCCACCCCGGCCAGGTCATGGCCCTCGTGAAGATCCGCCTCGACGGCGGGCAGCACCTCACGGCGGCCATCACCCTGGAGGCCTCGGAGCAACTCGCCCTCGCACCCGGTGCCGCCGTCCACGCCCTGGTGAAGTCGACGGAGGTCTCTCTCTCCACCGGCCAGGTCGCCGGCCTCTCCATCCGCAACCGGTTGCCCGGCACGATCACCGGCCTCACCCTCGGCGCGGTCATGGCCGCCGTGCGGATCAGGGTGGACGACGGCGAACTCACCGCGGCCATCACCAGGGAGGCGGCCACCGACCTCGGTCTGTTCGTGGGCTCCGACGTCATCGCGCTGATCAAGTCGACCGAGGTGTCCCTGGCGACGGCGTAGAACGGCGAGGGGCCCCGTCCACGACGGACGGGGCCCACACGCGCTCCGGCTCAGTCCTCGTACGCGTCCAGCGGCGGGCACGAGCAGACGAGGTTGCGGTCGCCGAAGGCCTGGTCGACACGGCGCACCGGCGGCCAGTACTTGTCGGCGGCGGACACCCCGGCGGGGAAGACCGCCTCCTCACGCGCGTACGCGTGCGCCCACTCGCCGCCGAGCGCGGCCGCGGTGTGCGGGGCGCCGGCGAGCGGGTTGTCGTCGGCCGGCCACACGCCCGCGCCGACCTTCTCGATCTCCGCGCGAATCGCGATCATCGCGTCGCAGAACCGGTCGAGCTCGATCAGGTCCTCGGACTCGGTCGGCTCGATCATCAGCGTCCCCGCCACCGGGAACGACATCGTCGGCGCGTGGAAGCCGTAGTCGATGAGCCGCTTGGCCACGTCGTCCACCGTCACACCGGTCGCCCTGGTCAACGGCCGCAGGTCGATGATGCACTCGTGCGCCACCAACCCGCCCGGCCCGTTGTAGAGCACCGGGTAGTGCGGCTCCAGGCGCTTGGCGACGTAGTTGGCGCTCAGCACCGCCACCTGCGTGGCCCGCTTGAGGCCCTCACCGCCCATCAGCCGCACGTACGCCCAGGAGATCGGCAGGATGCCCGCGGAGCCCCACGGCGCCGCCGAGATCGGCCCCACGCCGGTCTCCGGCCCTGCGGCGGGCTGCAGCGGGTGGTTGGGCAGATACGGCGCCAGGTGCGACCGGACGGCCACCGGCCCGACGCCCGGGCCGCCACCGCCGTGCGGGATGCAGAACGTCTTGTGCAGGTTCAGGTGCGAGACGTCGCCGCCGAAGTGCCCCGGCTTGGCGAGCCCGACGAGCGCGTTGAGGTTGGCGCCGTCGACGTACACCTGCCCGCCGGCCTCGTGCACCTGCGCGCAGATGTCGGCGACGTGCTCCTCGAACACGCCGTGCGTGGACGGGTAGGTGATCATCAGCACCGACAGCTCGTCCCGGTACTGCTCGATCTTCGCCCGCAGGTCCTCGACGTCGATCTCGCCGTCCTCGGCGGTCTTCACGACGACGACCTTCATGCCGGCCATCACGGCGCTCGCCGCGTTCGTGCCGTGCGCGGAGGACGGGATGAGGCACACGGTGCGCTGCGCGTCGCCGTTGCCCCGGTGGTACCCGCGGACGGCGAGCAGCCCGGCCAGCTCCCCCTGCGACCCGGCGTTCGGCTGCAGGGACACCTTGTCGTACCCGGTGACCTCCGCGAGCCGCTCCTCGAGCTCCCGGATGAGCGTCAGGTAGCCCTGGGCCTGCTCGGCGGGGGCGAAGGGGTGCAGCTGCCCGAACTCGGGCCAGGTGACCGGCTCCATCTCGGTGGTGGCGTTGAGCTTCATGGTGCACGAGCCCAGCGGGATCATGCCCCGGTCGAGCGCGTAGTCCCGGTCGGCCAGCCTGCGCAGGTAGCGCAGCATCGCGGTCTCGGACCGGTGCCGCTGGAAGACGGGGTGGGTGAGGATGTCGTCGGTCCGCAGCAGTCCGGCGGGCAGGGCGTCCTCGACGGCCGCGTCGAGCGACTCGATGTCGCCGTCCACGCCGAAGGCCGCCCAGACCGCGGCGACCTGGGCACGCGCGGTGGTCTCGTCACAGGAGAGCGCCACCCGGTCGGCATCGACGAGGTGCAGGTTGACCCCGCGGTCCCGCGCGGCGGCGACGGCCTCGGCGGCCTTCCCGGGCACCCGCACGGTCAGCGTGTCGAAGTACGCCCCGTGCACCACCTCGACGCCCCCGGCCTCGAGCCCCGCGGCGATGATCGCGGCGTACCGGTGCGTGCGCCGGGCGATCGCGCGCAGCCCGTCGGGGCCGTGGTAGACCGCGTACATCCCGGCCATCACCGCCAGCAGCACCTGCGCCGTGCAGATGTTGCTCGTCGCCTTCTCGCGCCTGATGTGCTGCTCACGCGTCTGCAGTGCGAGCCGGTAGGCCTTGTTCCCGTCCGCGTCCACGGACACGCCCACGAGACGGCCGGGCAGGCTCCGCGCGAACTTCTCGTGCACCGCCATGTAGCCGGCGTGCGGCCCCCCGAAGCCCATCGGCACACCGAACCGCTGGGTGGTGCCGACCGCGATGTCCGCACCCAGCTCACCGGGCGACTTCAGCAGCGTCAGCGCGAGCAGGTCCGCGGCGACGGTGACGAGCGCGCCGAGCCCGTGCGCCTGGTCGATGAGCGCCTTCAGGTCCCGCACGGCGCCGGACGCACCGGGGTACTGGACGAGCACGCCGTTGATCTCGCGCTCCGCGATCTCCGCCGGAATGCCGCCGCTCAGATCGGCGACGACGACCTCGACGCCGGTCGGCTCGGCACGCGTCTCGATCACGGCGATGGTCTGCGGCAGCGCGTCCGCGTCGATGAGGAAGAGGCCCTTCTTGTTCTTCCCCATACGCCGTGACAGCGCCATCGCCTCGGCGGCCGCCGTGCCCTCGTCGAGCAGCGACGCGCCCGAGGTCGGCAGACCCGTCAGGTCGGCGACCATCGTCTGGAAGTTCAGCAGCGCCTCCAGCCGGCCCTGGGAGATCTCCGGCTGGTACGGCGTGTAGGCGGTGTACCAGGCCGGGTTCTCCATGACGTTGCGCAGGATGACGGGCGGCGTGAAGGTGCCGTAGTAGCCGAGGCCGATCATCGGGGCGAGCACCTGGTTGCGGTCGGCCAGCGAGCGCAGCTCGGCCAGCACCTCGGCCTCGGTGCGGGCGCCCGGCAGGTCCAGCGCGTCGGCGTTCTTGATCACGTCAGGGACCGCGGCGGCGGTGAGCTCGTCGAGCGAGCCGTAGCCGACGTGCGCGAGCATCTTGGCCATCGCCTCGTGGTCGGGCCCGATGTGGCGCTGCTCGAAGGGGATTCCCTGCTCGAGCTCGGAGAGCGGAATGCGGTGGGCGGTCATTACGGAGGCCTCCTGGTCTGACACGACCTTCGAGGGTCACCACGGCGGGTACCCGGACGGCCTCCCCCTCTGTCATCTCAACCTGAGAGCTTCACCGGCCGCCAGCGGACGACCGGCTTTCACCGTCGGTGAGAGCGGACACCGTCGACGCCGTCGGCACCCGCCCTGCTTTCCAGAGTGACCTCGTCCGTGCGGTACGTGAGCCTGAGAGATTCCGGGGAGGATTTGCTCCTTCGGCGCCTCCGGTGGTCTCCGGAGGACTCTCCCGCACGGGGTCAGCAGCCTTTGTCAGACTACCAGCGAGGTCAACGGGCCTCTCGAGTGGCCGCTCGCCCCGATGTGCTCTTTTGTAGTCCTTACGGACGAGCTGCGACCAAGAGGAGGGCCCGTGCAGACCGACATCGATCCGCGCAACCTGATCGGCCGCAAGGCGTTCGACCGCAACGGGGCGAAGATAGGCACCGTCGACGAGGTCTACCTCGACGACGCGACCGGTGTACCGGAGTGGGCCGCCATCCGCACGGGCCTGTTCTCCCGTGACGCCTTCGTCCCCCTGGAGCCCAGCGAGCTGGTCGAGGGGACCCTGCACATCCCGTTCGACCGCGCGCTGATCAAGGACGCCCCCGACTTCGGCGTGGGCCGCCATCTCTCCCCGGAGCAGGAACTCCAGCTCTACCACCACTACGGTCTGGACGTGGCGGCCCCTCCCCCGCTGCCCGACCACGATTTCGGCCGTCTGGCGGGCACGGACGAAAGCTGACTCCCGCAGCCGACAGCTCCTGAACCTCGGACAGCCTCACTCCGTGCCGCTGTCCGGCGCCACCGAGAGTTCCCGCGTGCCGCCCGCCGCCTCCGCCTCCTCGTCCTCTCCCGGTCTTCGCCGCACCAGCGGCAGCGGGTCCGCCGGAGCCAACCGCGGATCGTCGGTGCGGAACGTGCGCACCCGGCCCGGCTCCGACTCCGGCGTCTCGAACCGCACCGTGACCCGGCCCAGCCCACTGCCCTGCACCCACCCGTGTCCGAGCTCGGCATGCCGCACGTCGTGCCCCGGACGCCACTGATGCTCGGCGTGGACAGCGGCGTGGGCCGGCGCCGACTCCTCGGCGGCGGGCTCCTCCACGGGCCCGGCCGCGGACTCGTCCGCCCGCGCCTCCGCGGCCTGCGCGAACAGGTCCTCCTGCGTGAAGTCCGCCAGACCGCTGACGCCCACCCCGAGCAGCCGCACCCCGCCCGTGGTGTCGACGGAGTCCAGCAACCGGGCCGCCGCTTCCCTGATCACCGCCGGATCGTCCGTGGGCCCGCGCAGCGTCTCGGACCGGGTGAGCGTCGAGAAGTCGTAGCGGCGCACCTTCAGCACGATGGTCCGGCCCGACAGACCGGCCTCCCGGAGCCTGCGCACACACCGGTCCGCGAGCCGCTGGACCTCCAGCCCCACCCGGACCCGGTCGTGGATGTCCACGTCGTACGTGTCCTCGACCGAGACGGACTTGGTCTCCCGCTCGGCCACCACGGGCCGGTCGTCGCGTGCCAGCGCCATGGCGTGGAGGGCATGCCCGTGCGCCTTGCCCAGCAGCCGCACCAGCTCGTCCTCACCCGCCTCGGCGATCTCGTCGACCGTGGTGATCCCGGCCCGCCGCAGATGGTCCCCCGTGGCAGGGCCCACCCCCGGCAGCGTCCGCACCGGCATGGGCCCGAGCAGCTGCCGCTCGGTGCCCGGCTCGATGAGCACCAGGCCGTCGGGTTTCGCCTCCTCCGAGGCGATCTTCGCGAGCATCTTGCAGGAGGCCAGTCCCACCGAACCCGTGAGACCGGTGACGGCCCGTATGTCCGTGCGCAGTCTGACGCCGGCGAGCCGTGCGGAATCCCTGTCCCAGGCCGCCTCGCCCGCCTCCAGGTCCACGAAGGCCTCGTCCAGGCTCAGCGGCTCCACCAGCGGCGACAACGCCCTCAGCAGCGCCATGACCTGCTCGCTGATCGACCGGTAGAAGGCGAACCGGGGCACGAGGTAAGCGGCGTTCGGTGCCAGCCTGCGCGCCTGGGCCATCGGCATCGCCGAGTGGACCCCGAAGACCCGTGCCTCGTAGGAGGCCGTCGCGACCACACCGCGGGGCCCGAGGCCTCCCACGACCACGGCCTTCCCGCGCAGGCTCGGCTTGGATGCCTGCTCCGCCTGGGCGAAGAAGGCATCCATGTCGAGATGCAGGATCGTGGGCGCGTTTCTCACATGTCCGATGCTGCACCACACCACTGACAACGACGTCGTACGACCGCCCTCGCGCCCGGGAGGCCGCGTCAGACGGCCCGGTTGCGCCTGCGTGCCAGCTCGTCCGCCGGATTGGGCCCGACGAGCGTCTCGCCGGTGTCGACGCGCTCCCCGTGCAGCTGCGACAGCGCGCTCTCGACGTCCCGCCACACCACGCCCACGGCGATCCCGAAGACCCCCTGACCGCCCTGGAGCAGCGTGTGGACCTCGTCCGGCGAGGTGCACTCGTACACCGTCGCGCCGTCGCTCATCAGCGTCATCCGCTCCAGATCGCTGAACCCGCGCTCCCGCAGATGCTGCACGGCGCTGCGGATGTTCTGCAGCGACACCCCGGTGTCGAGGAACCTCTTGACGATCTTCAGGACGACGACGTCGCGGAAGCTGTAGAGACGCTGGCTGCCGGACCCGTGCGCGGGCCGCACGCTCGGCTCGACGAGCCCGGTGCGCGCCCAGTAGTCCAGCTGCCGGTAGGTGATGCCCGCCGCCGCACAGGCGGTCGGACCGCGATAGCCGATCTGCTCGGACGCCATGGACGTCGTCCCTCCGCTGCTCGGCACGGCCGCCGGTCGCTGCGGAGCGTGATCGGCCGCGCTGCTCTGCTGGGGATACCCCAAGCCCGAGCGCAGCCGAGAGCTTGGGGGAGGGTACGGACCGCTTCCCCCGACACCGAGTCCGGGGGCACCCCCAACCGCACCGTCGCCGCTGCTTCTCACGCCGACCTCCGTCCTAGACCTGCCTTCTCGACGGTAGGCAGTCGCCAGGGGTGCGTCAACGATCGCCACACTCGGCACGCCGAGTGATAATCACCCTAGGAGTGGTTTCCCGCACCTCACCGCGGGGAAAGGCTAGCCGAATGCGCTGAGAAGTAGCCGTAGGACGCTCTCAGTCGCCGCTGGCATTTGCCGAAGAGGGCGAGACGCCCCGCGCAGGTCGCCGCACGTGTGCGCCCCCGCTCGGGTCCCTACTGGTTGCTGGTGCCGAAGTCCTCAGGCGAGATCTGGTCGAGGAACTCGCGGAACTTCTCGACCTCGTCCTCCTGCTCGTCCGGGATGGCGATTCCCGCGTCGTCCAGCACCGTGTCGCTGCCGTAGATCGGCGTTCCGGTGCGCAGGGCCAGCGCTATGGCGTCGGACGGGCGCGCACTCACCTCGACGCCGCTGGCGAAGACCAGCTCCGCGTAGAAGACTCCCTCCCGCAGATCCGTGATGCGCACTTCGGTGAGCTCCTGGCCGACGGCTTCCAGCACGTCCTTGAACAGGTCGTGGGTCAGCGGTCGCGCCGGGGCCATGCCCTGCTGGGCGAAGGCGATGGCCGTCGCCTCCCCAGGTCCGATCCAGATGGGGAGGTAGCGGTCGCCTCCCACTTCGCGCAGCAGCACGATCGGTTGGTTGGAGGGCATCTCGACCCGGACACCTACGACATCGAGCTCGTTCACACAGCAACCCTAGGCCGTGCCCGGGACGTTTGGGTAGTCGGGCCGGGAACGGGCGACCGATCCGCCCCGGGCGAACCGCCCGCTCAGGGCAGGCGCACCCCGAGCGCGGTCTGCACCAACGCCGCGTGCAGCCGGACCGCGAGCCCGGCCAGTTCCTTCGTGCGGGCCTCCGCGTGCGCCCGGGTCTGCGGGTTGCGGTGCCGTCTGAGCGGTGCGACCACCTGGTCGACGAGACCGGCTTCACGGTCGGCCGCCGTCTTCATCACGCGCAGATGCCGCGGCTCGATCCCGTACCGCCCCAGCTCGGCGACGAGCGCCGCCACCGTGGCCGCCTCGGCGTCATAGACCCCGTCCTCGATCGGCACGACGAGCCCGTAGGACTCCCACTCCTCGAGCTCCCGCTCCCCGATGCCCGCGGCCGCCAGCAGCTCGGTCCTGCCGATCCGGGCGACCGTGGGCCCGTCCGACAGCTCCAGGGCGGGCTCTCCGTCCCGCTGCCGGCCCACGGTCGGCAGCGGTGCGGCCTCGCCGCGCTCCATGGCCTCCAGATGCTCACGGATGACCTTGAGGGGCAGATAGTGGTCCCTCTGCATCCTCAGGACGTGACCGAGGCGCTCCACGTCGCGCACGCTGAACTTGCGGTAGCCCGAAGGGGTCCGCTGGGGCTCGATGAGCCCTTCCGACTCCAGAAAACGGATCTTGGAGATCGTGACGTCCGGGAACTCGTCCCGCAGGGCGTTCAGCACGGTGCCGATGCTCATCAGCACACCGTCCGTGGCGGCGGTGCCGGCTCCGGCACCGCCCCTCGGTGTTTGCAGCATGGACCTTCCCTCGGATCCCCCCGGACGGAGCCCGGGGGCGGGTCAGTAACCCCGCTGGCTCGCGTAGAAGACCAGCCGGTACTTGCCGATCTGCACCTCGTCACCGTTCGACAGCGGGATCTCGTCGATCCGCTCCCGGTTGACGTAAGTACCGTTCAGACTGCCGACGTCCGCCACCTTGAACGTGCCGTCCGGGTTGCGACGGAACTCCACGTGGCGACGCGACACCGTCACGTCGTCGAGGAAGATGTCGCTCTGCGGATGGCGGCCGGCCGTGGTCAGGTCGCCGTCCAGGAGGAAACGGCTGCCCGAGTTCGGGCCACGACGCACCACCAGCAGCGCGGAGCCCACCGGCAGCGCGTCGACGGCGGCCTGCGCCTCGGGAGAGAGCGCCGGCAACTGCGTCTGCCCGGTGACCTCGGAGTCATAGGCTTCAAGACCGGAGATCGAGATCGTGGAGGTCGTCTCCGACGCACGCTCGGGCGTCAGCCCGGGACGCAGCGGCGCACCGCAGTTCGAGCAGAAGCGGCTGTTCTCCGCGTTGCGGTTACCGCACCTCGTACACACCAGGGCTGACATAGGGGAAAACCCTCCACCCGTACTCGAGGTTGACGGTTGGCCGAAACCTATGCCGCCGGACTGCGCAGGGTCAACAGACGCCGCGCCCTGACCTCCGGGAACGTCACCGCCCGAACCAGCCACCTGGTCCCTGAACAGCGGTCGCTGACCCTCTGCGTCAGGCTGCGCGCGATGACGGGCGGTCGCGTTGTCGCCACCCTCACGCGGGCTCTTGCCGAACAACTTCGCAAACAACTTCACGGGCGATTCCCCTTGACCGAAACAGACCCGCCCGTGGGGCAGGACGAACCCTGACTGAATACACCGGCCGACCCGGACACCTTCACAACGTCCGTGCCCACCAGACAGTTTCCACCACGCACCACCCGATCGGTGCGTCGACCCCCCGCAACCTCATGCCCCTGCCGGACGCCCCCCATGCGCCCCCCGCTCACGGCGCCGACGACCGAGCGTAGTCAGGCCGCTTCGCCTCTCGCAAGGCGTCCACAACGATCTTGTCCGATCGCTCCACGACCACGGTGGCCTGCTCCTTTTCGAGGGTCTGGACGACGCCTCCGGGGATGTTCAGCGCCGGCTCGAGGTCCTGCGGGTTGCCGATGACCTTGAAACGGTAGGGCGCGTTGATCTTGTTCCCGTCGACGCTCACGCCCCCACCGGACTCCGTCAGGAAGGTGCCGGCAACGACCCGCACACCGTTCACCTGGATCGCCTCGGCACCCGCCGCGCGCAGCTCCTGGATCGCGTCGAGCAACATGTCCGCCTCGACCGCTCCCTTCGTGTCCTCGATGGTCATGGTGATGCCGGGTCCCTGAGCAGCGACCGTGCCCGCCAGAATGCCGAGTTGCCTCTCCTTCTCGACCGTCTGCTTGCGGGCCTCCTCAGCCTGGTCGGAGCTGTTCTCCAGCTCCTGCTGCTGCTTCTCGAGCCCTTGCTTCTCGTCCTCAAGACGCTGACTGCGGTCGTCGAGTTCATCGAGGATGCGTACAAGATCTTCCTGACGCGCACCACGCAGCGCGTTTCCGCTGTCGCTGTTGGAAGCGACCTGCACGGCCAGGCCGAAGCCCAGACCGAACAGCAGCAGGGCCACGATGAGTTGGGCCCGCGTGACCCGAGGCGGCCAAAGTCCCTCCACCAGCCGCCGGCGGCCGTTGGACGTGGTCTCGGCCGGCTCCCGGGCCGGTCCGTCCCCGGACGACGTCACGGGGACCTCGTCGGGCAGTTCCTTGCGCAGCCGGTTCTCGGGCGTCTCGTCCCCGTCGCTCATCGCCGTCACGCCCGGAAAACGTGCCGGCGGATCGCCGCGGCATTGGAGAAGATGCGGATGCCGAGAACGACGACGACACCCGTCGACAGCTGCGATCCCACGCCCAACTCGTCTCCCAGGAAGACGATCAGCGCGGCGACCACCACGTTCGACAGGAACGACACCACGAACACCTTGTCGTCGAAGATGCCGTCCAGCATGGCCCGCAGCCCGCCGAACACGGCGTCCAGCGCCGCCACCACGGCGATCGGCAGATAGGGGACGACGGCTGCCGGAATCTCGGGCTGGACCAACAGGCCGGCCACGACTCCCACGACGAGACCCAGTACGGCGATCACGATGTGCCCTTCTCAGTGCTCGGCTGTGCTGTGCGTACGATCACGCTCGGTGCGGCGGGCAGCCGGAGGTCGCTCGCCACGGAGATGGCCGTCCGGACGCCGTAGTTCTCCTGCAGGGCGTTGAGATACAGCCCGTCCGCGCTGTTCTGGAACCTGGTGCTGAGCTTTTTCCCGTCCCCCACCGCGAGCACGGTGTACGGCGGCACCAGCGGCTTGTTGTCCACCAGTATCGCGTCACCCGCGGCCCTGATCGCGGAGAGCGCCGTCAGCCGCTGGCCGTTGATCGACACGGCTTCGGCGCCCGAGGCCCACAGTCCGTTGACCACCCGCTGCATGTCACGGTCGCGGACCCTCCCGGTGTCGGAGAACCCGGAGGTCTCGCGCGGGTCGCCGTCGCCGCCGGTGCTCGCTTCCTTGGCGTCGTCCACGACGAGCTTCACGCCCGGCCCGTGCACCGCGACGGCGCCCGACAGCAGTCCGGCCAGGTCCGCCTGATCGCTCCCGCCGCTCTGCTTGAGCACCTCCTGCTGCCGGGCGCTCACATCGCTGCGCAGTTTGTCGACGGTGCTCTCCAGCTCCTCGGCCGCCTCCGTCTCGCGGTCGATGCGGTCGATCAGCTCCTCGCGCTCCTTGGCGACGACCGGAGCCGCGACCCGCGCCTGGGCCGCGCCGACGGTGACCACCAGGGCCGCGAGCACCAGCCCCGCGGCCAGCCCGAGCTTCGCCCGTACCGTCCTGGGCAGGCCTCCGGACCCGTCGGCCTGCTTGCGGACGGCGGCCTCGGCATAACCGTCGTCGAGGCTGTGGTCCATGACGTTGGTGAGCAGCGACATGGACGCGTCCGGACGCGACGCGCGCGCGGGTGTGCTCCGAACGGGGGGCGGCTGCGGCATGCCGCACATCGTCGCACGTCATGCCCAGTACCTCCGAATGGCCCCACCGGCGTGCCGGACAGGCCCCCTCGGGGACACGTGTCCGGCACGCAGGCGTGCGCGCGGTTCAGCGCCCTGCGCTGTCCACGACCGCCGACCACTCGTCGAGCAGTGCCTGCGCGGACGCGTCGTCCGGCCCCTCCGCCCACAGATGTGTGACGGCCTCGGCGGGGTCGGGCAGCACCATCACCCAGCGCCCGTCCGTCTCCACCACCCGAACGCCGTCGGTGGTGTCCACGAAGCGATCTCCGGCCGCCTCGACGACCCGCCGCATCACCAGTCCCTTGACGGCCCACGGGGTCGCCAGATCCCGCTTCAGGACGTGCGCCCGCGGAATCCGCGCGTCGATCTGGCTGAGGGTGAGCTGCGTGCGGGCCACCAGCCCGATCAGCCGCACGAAGGCCGCCGTGCCGTCGAAGACGCTGTTGAACTCGGGGACGATGAACCCGCCCTTGCCGTCCCCTCCGAAGATGGTCGACTCGTCCTGACCCACGCGGGTGAGATCGTCGGGCGACGTCGTCGTCCACTCGACCTGCGTCCCGTGGTACGCCGCCACCTGCTCGGCGATCCTCGTCGTGGTCACGGGCAGGGCGACCCGTCCGCTGCGACGCTCGGCGGCGACCAGGTCGAGCAGCACGAGGAGCGCCCGGTCGTCCTCGATGATCCGGCCCTTCTCGTCCACGAGGGAGAGCCGCTCGCCCACCGGGTCGAACCGCACACCGAACGCGGCCCGGGACGACGCCACGATCTCGCCGAGCCGCACCAGCCCGGAGCGCCGCTGATCGCCCGTCTCCGTGGGCCGCGCCTCGTTCAGACCGGGGTTGATCGTCAGCGAATCGACCCCGAGCTTTCCGAGCAGGCTCGGCAGAACGAGGCCGGCGCTGCCGTTGGAGGCGTCGACGACGACTTTCAGCCCCGCCTCGGCGATGCCGGTAGTGTCCACGTTCCGCAGCAGCGATCCGGTGTAAGCGTCGAAGACGCTGGCCGGGAAGTACAGGTCCCCGATCTCTCCCGGGAAGGCCCGCCGGTACTCCTGCCGTGCGAAGACCCGGTCCAGCTTGCGCTGACTGCCCTGCGACAGGTCGGCGCCCTGTCCGTCGAAGAACATGATGTCCACCGAGTCCGGTACCCCGGGCGAGGTCCGGATCATGATTCCGCCGGCACTCCCCCGCGCGGTCTGCTGCCGTGCGACGGGCAGCGGTACGTTCTCCAGGTCCCGTACGTCGATGGCACTGGCCTGCAGCGCGGAGATGACGGCCCGCTTCAGCGCACGGGCGCCTCGGGAGTGATCCCGGGCCGTGGTGACCGTGGATCCCTTCTTCAGCGTCGTGGCATAGGCGCCGGCGAGACGCACGGCGAGTTCGGGCGTGATCTCGACGT
Organism: Streptomyces achromogenes; assembly: GCF_030816715.1. Taxonomy (NCBI): domain Bacteria; kingdom Bacillati; phylum Actinomycetota; class Actinomycetes; order Kitasatosporales; family Streptomycetaceae; genus Streptomyces; species Streptomyces achromogenes. Next base: position 1,658,870 of record NZ_JAUSYH010000001.1, read on the forward strand.
TCAGAATTCCGGACACCCCGCGGGCGCCGAACAGGTGTGCCTGCCCCCGCGACTCCCAGATCACCGACGTGTTGACGAACGCGCCGGCTTCGATGGTCTTGAAGGGATAGACCCGCACATTTCCCTGAACGATCGATTCTTCACCGATCAGGCATTCGTCGCCGATGACAGCGCCGTCCTCGATCCGGGCGGCACGCATGATGTCGGTGTTCTTCCCGACGACGCAGCCACGCAGATTGCTGTGCTGCCCGACGTAGACGTTGTCGTGCACGACGGCCTTGTGCAGAAAGGCCCCGCTCTTCACGACGACGTTCGATCCGATCACGGTGTGCTCACGAATTTCGGCGCCGGCCTCGACCTTCGCGTAGTCCCCGATGTAGAGGGGACCGCGGAGCACGGCGTCGGGATGCACCTCGGCGCCTTCGGCGACCCAGACGCCGGGCGAGATCTCGAAACCGTCGATCTCGACGTCGACCTTGCCCTCGAGCACATCGGCCTGGGCCTTCACGTAGCTCTCGTGCGTGCCCACGTCCTCCCAGTAACCCTCGGCGATGAAGCCGTAGACCGGCTTGCCCTCCTTCATCAACTGCGGGAAGACATCACCGGACCAGTCGACGGGAACATCGGCCTCCACGTAGTCGAAGACCTCGGGCTCCATGACATAGATGCCCGTGTTCACGGTGTCGGAGAAAACCTGACCCCAGGTCGGCTTCTCCAGGAAGCGTTCGACCTTGCCCTCTTCATCGACGATGGTGATGCCGAATTCCAGCGGATTGGGCACACGCGTCAGACAGACCGTGACGAGCGCTCCCTTTTCCTTGTGGAAGTTGATCAGCTCGGTCAGGTCGAAGTCAGTGAGGGCGTCACCGGAAATGACGAGGAAGGCGTCGTCCTTCAACGCCTCCTCTGCGTTCTTGACGCTTCCGGCGGTACCGAGTGGCTTCTCCTCGTTGGCATAGCTGAGCTCCATTCCGAGCTCTTCGCCGTCACCGAAGTAGTTCTTGACCAGCGATGCCAGGAACTGGACAGTAACGACGGTCTCATTGAGCCCATGCCTTTTGAGCAGCCTCAGTACGTGCTCCATGATCGGCCGGTTGGCCACCGGCAGGAGCGGCTTGGGCATGCTCGAGGTCATAGGGCGAAGGCGCGTGCCTTCGCCTCCGGCCATCACGACGGCCTTCATGTCGGAAGCGTCCTCCTAAAAGAGATGACGGTCTAGCCGACTTCGCTCATCCAGATTGTCCCGCACTTTTCCACCGCGGGCCAACGAGCCACTGGTCCAATCGGCGAGGTCAGCCGGCCAAGGTGTCCGCTCGAACCAGGCGGCGGACCTGCACCACATAGAGGACTCCTGCCCACCAATACAGCGTTGTACCCCATCCGGCGAACGCCCATCCGAAAATAGCACCAAGTGACGCCAACCACCCGCTTCCGTCACTCAGCAGAAGCAGTGGGAAGGCGTACATCAGGTTGAAGGTGGCCGCCTTGCCCAGGAAGTTCACCTGCGGCGGCGGATAGCCGTGCCGACGGAGGATCCCCACCATCACCAGCAGAACCAGCTCACGCAAAAGCAGTACAGCGGTCAACCACAGCGGCAGGATCTCCCGCCAGGTGAGTCCGACCAGTGTCGACAGAATGTAGAGCCGGTCCGCCGCGGGGTCGAGGAGCCGGCCGAGGCTGCTGATCTGGCCCCAACGCCGCGCGAGCTTGCCGTCCAGATAGTCGCTGACCCCACTGAAGGCAAGCACGAGGAGCGCCCAGCCGTCGCTCTGCGGACCTCCGAACTCGGGCCTCAGGATCAGCCACAGAAACAGCGGCACGCCGACGAGGCGGGCCATGCTGAGGATGTTGGGGATGGTGAGGACCCGGTCTGTCTGGACACGGGTCTCCTGGACCTCCACCCGGGGGCCTCCAGTAGGAAATGAGCCGACGATTCCCCCTGACCCTACCCCAACGCAAAAAAGCTCTGGCTCTCGGGCTGTGTGCCCAAGAGCCAGAGCTCTAAAAGGAGTTCGGCGGTGTCCTACTCTCCCACAGGGTCCCCCCTGCAGTACCATCGGCGCTGTAAGGCTTAGCTTCCGGGTTCGGAATGTAACCGGGCGTTTCCCTCACGCTATGACCACCGAAACACTATGAAACTGTCCAGCCGCACCACACCGTGACCATGGCATGGGGCTGTTCGTGGTTTCAGAACCAACACAGTGGACGCGAGCAACTGAGGACAAGCCCTCGGCCTATTAGTACCAGTCAGCTTCACCCATTACTGGGCTTCCACATCCGGCCTATCAACCCAGTCGTCTACTGGGAGCCTTACCCCATCAAGTGGGTGGGAATACTCATCTCGAAGCAGGCTTCCCGCTTAGATGCTTTCAGCGGTTATCCCTCCCGAACGTAGCCAACCAGCCATGCCCTTGGCAGAACAACTGGCACACCAGAGGTTCGTCCGTCCCGGTCCTCTCGTACTAGGGACAGCCCTTCTCAATATTCCTGCGCGCGCAGCGGATAGGGACCGAACTGTCTCACGACGTTCTAAACCCAGCTCGCGTACCGCTTTAATGGGCGAACAGCCCAACCCTTGGGACCGACTCCAGCCCCAGGATGCGACGAGCCGACATCGAGGTGCCAAACCATCCCGTCGATATGGACTCTTGGGGAAGATCAGCCTGTTATCCCCGGGGTACCTTTTATCCGTTGAGCGACGGCGCTTCCACAAGCCACCGCCGGATCACTAGTCCCGACTTTCGTCCCTGCTCGACCCGTCGGTCTCACAGTCAAGCTCCCTTGTGCACTTACACTCAACACCTGATTGCCAACCAGGCTGAGGGAACCTTTGGGCGCCTCCGTTACTCTTTAGGAGGCAACCGCCCCAGTTAAACTACCCATCAGACACTGTCCCTGATCCGGATCACGGACCCAGGTTAGACATCCAGCACGACCAGACTGGTATTTCAACGACGACTCCACTCGAACTGGCGTCCAAGCTTCACAGTCTCCCAGCTATCCTACACAAGCCGAACCGAACACCAATATCAAACTGTAGTAAAGGTCCCGGGGTCTTTCCGTCCTGCTGCGCGAAACGAGCATCTTTACTCGTAGTGCAATTTCACCGGGCCTATGGTTGAGACAGTCGAGAAGTCGTTACGCCATTCGTGCAGGTCGGAACTTACCCGACAAGGAATTTCGCTACCTTAGGATGGTTATAGTTACCACCGCCGTTTACTGGCGCTTAAGTTCTCAGCTTCGCCACCCCGAAGAGTGACTAACCGGTCCCCTTAACGTTCCAGCACCGGGCAGGCGTCAGTCCGTATACATCGCCTTACGGCTTCGCACGGACCTGTGTTTTTAGTAAACAGTCGCTTCTCGCTGGTCTCTGCGGCCACCCCCAGCTCGAGGAGCAAGTCCTCTCACCAAGCGTGGCCCCCCTTCTCCCGAAGTTACGGGGGCATTTTGCCGAGTTCCTTAACCATAGTTCACCCGAACGCCTCGGTATTCTCTACCTGACCACCTGAGTCGGTTTAGGGTACGGGCCGCCATGAAACTCGCTAGAGGCTTTTCTCGACAGCATAGGATCATCCACTTCGCCACAATCGGCTCGGCATCAGGTCTCAGCCTTAATGTGTGACGGATTTGCCTATCACACGGCCTACACCCTTACCCCGGGACAACCACCGCCCGGGATGGACTACCTTCCTGCGTCACCCCATCACTCACCTACTGCAAGTCTGGTCCGTCGGCTCCACCACTTTCCATTCCCCGAAGGGTCCGGAACGGCTTCACGGACTTAGCATCGCCTGGTTCGATGTTTGACGCTTCACAGCGGGTACCGGAATATCAACCGGTTATCCATCGACTACGCCTGTCGGCCTCGCCTTAGGTCCCGACTTACCCTGGGCAGATCAGCTTGACCCAGGAACCCTTAGTCAATCGGCGCACACGTTTCTCACGTGTGAATCGCTACTCATGCCTGCATTCTCACTCGTGAACCGTCCACAACTACCTTCCGGTGCTGCTTCACCCGGCACACGACGCTCCCCTACCCATCACGATCCCCGTTGGGGGTATATATCGCAATGACACGACTTCGGCGGTACGCTTGAGCCCCGCTACATTGTCGGCGCGGAATCACTAGACCAGTGAGCTATTACGCACTCTTTCAAGGGTGGCTGCTTCTAAGCCAACCTCCTGGTTGTCTCTGCGACTCCACATCCTTTCCCACTTAGCGTACGCTTAGGGGCCTTAGTCGATGCTCTGGGCTGTTTCCCTCTCGACCATGGAGCTTATCCCCCACAGTCTCACTGCCGCGCTCTCACTTACCGGCATTCGGAGTTTGGCTAAGGTCAGTAACCCGGTAGGGCCCATCGCCTATCCAGTGCTCTACCTCCGGCAAGAAACACACGACGCTGCACCTAAATGCATTTCGGGGAGAACCAGCTATCACGGAGTTTGATTGGCCTTTCACCCCTAACCACAGGTCATCCCCCAGGTTTTCAACCCTGGTGGGTTCGGTCCTCCACGAAGTCTTACCTCCGCTTCAACCTGCCCATGGCTAGATCACTCCGCTTCGGGTCTTGAGCGTGCTACTGAAACGCCCTGTTCGGACTCGCTTTCGCTACGGCTACCCCACTCGGGTTAACCTCGCAACACACCGCAAACTCGCAGGCTCATTCTTCAAAAGGCACGCAGTCACGAGGCAAGCACAAGTGCTTGCCCGACGCTCCCACGGCTTGTAGGCACACGGTTTCAGGTACTATTTCACTCCGCTCCCGCGGTACTTTTCACCATTCCCTCACGGTACTATCCGCTATCGGTCACCAGGGAATATTTAGGCTTAGCGGGTGGTCCCGCCAGATTCACACGGGATTTCTCGGGCCCCGTGCTACTTGGGTGTCTCTCAAACGAGCCGTTGATGTTTCGACTACGGGGGTCTTACCCTCTACGCCGGACCTTTCGCATGTCCTTCGCCTACATCAACGGTTTCTGACTCGCCTCACAGCCGGCAGACTGTGAAAGAGAGATCCCACAACCCCGAATGCGCAACCCCTGCCGGGTCTCACACGCATACGGTTTGGCCTCATCCGGTTTCGCTCGCCACTACTCCCGGAATCACGGTTGTTTTCTCTTCCTGCGGGTACTGAGATGTTTCACTTCCCCGCGTTCCCTCCACATACCCTATGTGTTCAGGTATGGGTGACAGCCCATGACGACTGCCGGGTTTCCCCATTCGGAAACCCCCGGATCAAAGCCTGGTTGACGGCTCCCCGGGGACTATCGTGGCCTCCCACGTCCTTCATCGGTTCCTGGTGCCAAGGCATCCACCGTGCGCCCTTAAAAACTTGGCCACAGATGCTCGCGTCCACTGTGCAGTTCTCAAACAACGACCAGCCACCCATCACCCCCAACCTGAGCTGGAGTTCACTGGGGCCGGCATCAGAAGGGCAAGCGCATAACGCTCGCACCCTCAGACACCCAACAGCGTGCCCGGCACCCCCGCCACTCGTGATCAGCTTTCCACGCTCCGAAGAGCAGTACTTGCAGCCCGAGATGACTGAGAATGCCGAATAATCAACGTTCCACCCATGAGCAACCAGCACCGGACGTTCGCCGATGAACTGGCCTCTGGACAACCTTGCGGTCGCCTAGAAGTGCTCCTTAGAAAGGAGGTGATCCAGCCGCACCTTCCGGTACGGCTACCTTGTTACGACTTCGTCCCAATCGCCAGTCCCACCTTCGACAGCTCCCTCCCACAAGGGGTTGGGCCACCGGCTTCGGGTGTTACCGACTTTCGTGACGTGACGGGCGGTGTGTACAAGGCCCGGGAACGTATTCACCGCAGCAATGCTGATCTGCGATTACTAGCAACTCCGACTTCATGGGGTCGAGTTGCAGACCCCAATCCGAACTGAGACCGGCTTTTTGAGATTCGCTCCACCTCACGGTTTCGCAGCTCTTTGTACCGGCCATTGTAGCACGTGTGCAGCCCAAGACATAAGGGGCATGATGACTTGACGTCGTCCCCACCTTCCTCCGAGTTGACCCCGGCAGTCTCCTGTGAGTCCCCATCACCCCGAAGGGCATGCTGGCAACACAGAACAAGGGTTGCGCTCGTTGCGGGACTTAACCCAACATCTCACGACACGAGCTGACGACAGCCATGCACCACCTGTACACCGACCACAAGGGGGCGACCATCTCTGGCCGTTTCCGGTGTATGTCAAGCCTTGGTAAGGTTCTTCGCGTTGCGTCGAATTAAGCCACATGCTCCGCTGCTTGTGCGGGCCCCCGTCAATTCCTTTGAGTTTTAGCCTTGCGGCCGTACTCCCCAGGCGGGGAACTTAATGCGTTAGCTGCGGCACCGACGACGTGGAATGTCGCCAACACCTAGTTCCCACCGTTTACGGCGTGGACTACCAGGGTATCTAATCCTGTTCGCTCCCCACGCTTTCGCTCCTCAGCGTCAGTAATGGCCCAGAGATCCGCCTTCGCCACCGGTGTTCCTCCTGATATCTGCGCATTTCACCGCTACACCAGGAATTCCGATCTCCCCTACCACACTCTAGTCTGCCCGTATCGAATGCAGACCCGGGGTTAAGCCCCGGGCTTTCACATCCGACGCGACAGACCGCCTACGAGCTCTTTACGCCCAATAATTCCGGACAACGCTTGCGCCCTACGTATTACCGCGGCTGCTGGCACGTAGTTAGCCGGCGCTTCTTCTGCAGGTACCGTCACTTTCGCTTCTTCCCTGCTGAAAGAGGTTTACAACCCGAAGGCCGTCATCCCTCACGCGGCGTCGCTGCATCAGGCTTTCGCCCATTGTGCAATATTCCCCACTGCTGCCTCCCGTAGGAGTCTGGGCCGTGTCTCAGTCCCAGTGTGGCCGGTCGCCCTCTCAGGCCGGCTACCCGTCGTCGCCTTGGTGAGCCATTACCTCACCAACAAGCTGATAGGCCGCGGGCTCATCCTTCACCGCCGGAGCTTTCAACCCCTACAGATGCCTGCAGAAGTGATATCCGGTATTAGACCCCGTTTCCAGGGCTTGTCCCAGAGTGAAGGGCAGATTGCCCACGTGTTACTCACCCGTTCGCCACTAATCCCCACCGAAGTGGTTCATCGTTCGACTTGCATGTGTTAAGCACGCCGCCAGCGTTCGTCCTGAGCCAGGATCAAACTCTCCGTGAATGTTTTCCCGTGATCGGGATCGCACACACGAGAGCGGAACGTCGAGCGGAATAAGCTCGGCGTTCACAACGTCCTCGCTGTGTTTGTTTCAAAGGAACCTCATCCTCGGCTATCACTGCCGGGGACGGGGTATCAACATATCTGGCGTTGATTTTTGGCACGCTGTTGAGTTCTCAAGGAACGGACGCTTCCTTCGTACTCACCCTCTCGGGCTTTCCTCCGGGCAGTTTCCCTTCGGTCTTGCGTTTCCGACTCTATCAGGGTTTTTCCGGCTCTCCGACCACTCTTCCGCAGGCATGCGAAAGAAGATCCAGAGAAGGGATCTGACAAGTTGGATGCTGCTCGGGAAGCGTGCTTGATCGCGTCGCTCACCCTCAGGCAGGAGTACGACTGTACACGCGGTCCCAGAGGGGCTGCAAATCGACTAGGCTAGTGGTCTAGACCACGGATCGGGAGCTCTCGTGCGGAACAGGTACTTCCTATGACATACGCTGCTCCAGAGTGCGCCTTCGTGGACAGGCAGTGACGGCCCATGTACATCTCCACCCCTGGGAGGCCCCCCATGACCACCGTGATGTCCCCTCTCGCAGGACGCGCCATCGGACTGGCCGCTGTGCCGGATCCGGTCTTCTCCGGGGCCATGGTCGGCCCGGGAACGGCGATCGACCCCGTGCGTGAGCCTTCCGAGGCCGTGGCCCCCGTGGACGGGGTCATCGTCTCCCTCCACCCCCACGCCTTCGTCGTCGTCGACTCCGAGGGGCATGGCGTGCTCACCCATCTCGGGATCGACACCGTGCAGCTCAACGGCGAGGGCTTCGAGGTTCTCGTGAACAAGGGCGACACCGTGACGCGTGGGCAGAGCATCGTGCGCTGGAATCCGGACGCGGTCGAGAAGGCCGGCAAGTCCCCGGTCTGCCCCGTCGTCGCCCTCGAGGCGACCGCCGACTCGCTTCGCGAGCTCCGCGAAGACGGCGACGTGAAATCCGGCGACGTTCTCTTTTCCTGGCAGTGACACCGCCGTCCTCATGACGAAGGCGCGCAGGACAACCACCGCGGCGGCGGGGCCCGCCGCACTAACGGAGACGGGTGAGATGGAGACAACGCTGCGAGGCGTCGGCGTGAGTCACGGTGTGGCGATCGGCGAGGTTCGGCACATGGGTACGGCGGTGCTCGAACCGCCCGCGAAGCAGATACCGGCGGAGGAGGCGGAACGCGAACAGGGGCGCGCCCGCAAGGCCGTGGAAGCTGTGGCAGCCGACCTGACGGCGCGGGGCAATCTGGCGGGAGGCGAAGCCCAGGCGGTGCTCGAGGCCCAGGCCATGATGGCCCAGGACCCCGAGCTGATGGTCGACGTGGACCGGCGAATCGCCGTCGGCAGCACCGCCGAGCGCGGTGTGTACGACGCTTTCGCCGCCTATCGCGAACTGCTCGCGGGAGCCGGGGAGTATCTCGCCGGACGTGTGGCCGACCTCGATGACGTGCGGAACCGTATCGTCGCCCGTCTGCTGCGGGTCCCCATGCCGGGGGTCCCGGACAGTGACGAGCCGTACGTGCTGGTCGCGAGGGATCTGGCGCCCGCGGACACGGCGCTCCTGGACCCCACTCTGGTGCTCGGTTTCGTGACCGAGGAGGGCGGCCCGACCAGTCACAGCGCGATCCTCGCCCGTGCCCTGGGAGTGCCGGCTGTCGTGGCCCTGCCCGGAGCGGGTGAACTGGCCGAGGGCACGATGATCGCGGTCGACGGCAGCACCGGCGAGATCTTCGTGAACCCGAGCCACGAGAAGAAGGCGGAGCTCGGGGCGGCCGCCGCAGCGCGCAGGGCCGCGCTGGCTGCTTCGACAGGACCGGGCGCGACCGCCGACGGCCACAAGGTGCCGCTGTTGGCGAACGTCGGCGGGCCGGCGGACGTCGCGGCCGCCGTCGAGGCCGGGGCGGAGGGTGTGGGGCTCTTCCGCACCGAGTTCCTCTTCCTAGACGACAGCAAGAACGCGCCGACCGAGGAGAAGCAGGTCGAGGCCTACCGTCAGGTGCTGGAGGCCTTCCCCGAGGGCCGCGTCGTCGTGCGCGTGCTGGACGCCGGCGCGGACAAGCCTCTCGAATTCCTGACGCCGGCCGACGAACCCAACCCGGCGCTGGGCGTGCGCGGACTGCGGACGCTGCTGGACCACCCGGACGTCCTGCGGACCCAGCTGACGGCGCTGGCAAAGGCCGCCCACGGTCTGCCGGTCTACCTCGAGGTCATGGCTCCGATGGTCGCCGACCGCGCCGACGCAAAGGCTTTCGCGGACGCGTGCCGGGAGGCGGGGCTCCGCGCGAAGTTCGGCGCGATGGTCGAGATCCCGTCGGCCGCTCTGCGGGCTCGCTCCATTCTGCAGGAGGTGGAGTTCCTGTCCCTGGGCACGAACGACCTCGCGCAGTACACGTTCGCCGCCGACCGGCAGGTGGGTGCCGTCTCTCGGCTGCAGGACCCGTGGCAGCCGGCGCTGCTGGACCTCGTCGCGCTGTCCGCCGAGGCGGCCAGGGCCGAGGGCAAGAGCTGCGGTGTCTGTGGCGAGGCCGCTGCTGATCCGCTGCTGGCGTGTGTGCTCACGGGTCTGGGGGTCACCTCTCTCTCCATGGGGTCGGCGTCGATTCCCTATGTGCGGGCCGCCCTGGCGAAGTACACGATGGCGCAGTGCGAGCGTGCCGCGGCGGCCGCGCGAGCGGCGGACAGCGCCCAGGAGGCTCGGCAGGCGGCGCAGGCCGTCCTGTCCGGCGAGTAGCACGGTGGCCGGCTCCGGTTACGGGTCTGCCGGGTGAGCAGGGGCGCTCCGCCTTCGGGTGGGGCGCCCCTGCCGCGTGGAGCGGTCCTCGTTCAGTGGTGGTGGCCCGGTGTCGGGCCTTCTGTGCCGAGCGGAGGCGGGAAGCAGTAGTCCACGCCGGACTCGGGCGAGATGAGGTCGCCCGACTCGACGTCGGTGCAGTAGGCGTCGAAGACCTCCCCGGCGGTCAGGGGTTCGAGCCCGTCCCCGCGCAGGCGCCATCCGTAGATCTGGTCGGAGGCTCCGGGTGCGGTGGTGCGCATGACCAGGCCGCCCGGGCCCTGGTTGGCGAGGCCGAGGGCGAGGACGGTGGTGAACTCGAGCGCTTCGGCCTCGTCGAACTGTGTGGCGCCGCAGCTCTCCGCGTCCGCGTGGAGGACGGCGACGAGGGTTTCCGGGGCCGCCGTGACGCTGCAGACGAGGTGTCGGTCGCCGGGTGGGGCGGTGTCGAGGATGCGGGCGACAAGAGCCGTCGCCCGGGTGAAGGCGGCGCGGCCGATGTCCTCGCCGCAGGTCGCGCAGGCTCCGAGGCGGGCCAGCAGGGTGGCCGCGTACTCCCAGGTCGCCCGTCGGACGGCTTCGTCGACGAGGGCGGGTACGAGGTCGGCGAGGGGCTGCCCCTCGTAGGGGATGGTGGGGCCCGTGGTCGCGAGTTCGGCGGTGAAGCGGGTGCGGTGGGCGGGGGTGTCGGGGTCGAGCGCCCTGTCGGCGCAGTACTCGGCGTATTCCTGCGGGTCGAACAGGGCCACGGTGGTGTGGGTGCCCTGCAGGGCGCGTGTCCTCAGGAGGTCTTCCACCTGCTGGAGGTAGGTGGCGTGATCGTCGAAGGTGAAGGTGCGGTAGTGCCGCATGGCTCGGAAGTCGTGTTCGTCGGTGAGCAGGCCGATGGTGCCGGCGATCTCGCGGCGCAGGACGCGCCGCATGGCCTGGTGATCGGTGTGTGCCATGTTCTCCCCCGGTGTGAGCGGTCGATCTATGCTCACTCACAGTAATCGAGGGCACTGACAGTGAGACCGGCGCTGAGTCGACACCCGTCGGCGATCGAGGGGAACATGCAGGTCAAAGTAATCTGAGGGCTCGAGACGGCCGGATCGGAGGATGTGGCCGAGCGTGATGGTCCGTCGACGGGGGGCGGTGCGGCGGCGTCGTCGGACGGGGCGCCGCACCGGCAGGCGTTCAGGCCCGCTCGCGGGCGAGGCTCTCGTAGAAGTGCAGAAGGTCGAGGTTGTCGATGGAGCCGGGGTTGACGGCCTTCTCCAGGGGCGTGCCCTGCAGGAGTCGTTTGACCGGGACCTCGATGCGTTTGCCGGTGAGGGTGTGCGGCACCCCGGGCACCTCGATGACCTCGTCCGGGACGTGGCGCGGCGAGAGCTGGTCGCGGATGGACTGTTTGATGCGGCCGAGGAGGGCATCGTCGAGGGCCGCTCCCGGGGCGAGGTGGACGAAGAGCGGCATCCAGTAGCCGCCGTCGGGCTGCTCGACGCCGATGACCAGGGATTCCTTGATCTCGGGGAGCCGTTCGACGACCTCGTAGATGTCGGCGGAGCCCATGCGCACGCCTTGGCGGTTGAGCGTGGAGTCGGAACGGCCGTGGATGACGACGGAGCCGCGTGAGGTGATGGTGATCCAGTCACCGTGGCGCCACACGCCGGGGTAGGTGTCGAAGTAGCTGTCGTGGTACCGGCTGCCGTCCGGGTCGTTCCAGAAGCGGACCGGCATCGAGGGCATGGGGTTGGTGACGACGAGTTCGCCCACCTCGTCGATCACGGGGTGGCCGTTCGGGTCCCAGGACTGCAGGTCGGTGCCGAGCCCCGGCGCCTGGAGTTCGCCGGTGTGGACAGGCAGCGTGGGCACGGCTCCGGCGAAGCAGGAGCACACGTCGGTGCCTCCGCTGACGCTGGCGATCCAGAGGTCGTCGCGCACTTCGTCGTGCAGCCAGCGGAAGCCGTCGGGCGGCAGGGGGGACCCGGTGGTGGCGACGCACTGGACCGTGGAGAGGTCGAAGTCCCGCGCGGGGTGCACCTCCGCTTTGCGGCAGGCCATGACGTAGGCCGCGGAGGTGCCGTAGAGGGTGGCGCCCGTGCGTTCGGCGATGCGCCACTGGGCGCCCGTGTCGGGATAGCCGGGGCTGCCGTCGTACAGAACGATCGTCGTGCCGGTGAGGAGGCCGGACACGAGGAAGTTCCACATCATCCAGCCGGTCGAGGTGTACCAGAAGAAGCGGTCCTCGGGGCCCAGGTCGCAGTGCAGGCCGAGCTGCTTGAGGTGCTCGACCAGGATGCCGCCCTGGGACTGGACGATGGCCTTGGGAAGTCCCGTCGTGCCGGACGAGTAGAGCACCCACAGGGGGTGGTCGAAGGGGACCTGCTCGAAGACGGGTTCCTCTTCCGAGGCGGTCAGGGCCGCCCAGTCCAGGGCTCCCGGGGGAGGCTCCGTGCCCAGCACGGGGATGTGGACCACCGCGCGCAGGGTGGGGAGTTCGGCGCGCAGTTCGGCGACGACGTCGCGGCGGTCGTGCTCCTTGCCGCCGTAGCGGTAGCCGTCGACGGTGAACAGGACCACGGGTTCGACCTGCTGGAACCGGTCGAGGACGCTGCGGGCGCCGAAGTCGGGGGCGCAGGAGGTCCACACGCCGCCGACGGCGGCCGTGGCGAGGAGGGCCACCACGGCCTGCGGGATGTTCGGGAGGTAGCCGCTGACCCGGTCCCCGGGGCGGACGCCGAGGGCGCGCAGTTCGCCGGCCAGAGAGCCGACCTGGCGGCGCAGCTCGGACCAGGTGACCGGCGTCGGTTCGTGGGTCTCGTCGACATACAGCAGGGCCGGTTCGGCCGGGCGGGTGGCGGCCGCGCGCAGGGCATGCTCGGCGTAGTTCAGCGTCGCGCCGGGGAACCACCGGGCGCCGGGCATGGAGCGGTCGTCGAGCACGCGCGCGTAGGGCGTCGAGAACCGGACGTCGAACCATTGGGTGACGGCCGTCCAGAACGTCTCCAGCTCGTCGACCGACCAGCGGTGCAGGGCCGGATACCCGCCCTGGGACGGGGCTCCGTGGTGCTCGGCCGCCCAGGTCTGGAACTTCGTGATCTGGGCCCGGGCGATGCGCTGGGGATCTGGCCGCCACAGCGGCTCGGGGTTCACTGTCGGCATGGGGCGGCTCCCGGACTCGGCGCGTCGTGTGCGTCACCCGCGCACGAGCTGGGGTGGTGCGCGTGACGCGGCTGACACGGACGATGCCATGTGATCGACTTCAGCACCAGGGTGACCTCCACACAGTCCGTGTCGTGAAGATGTGGTCCGGCCACGGATGAACGGAAGTTGAACGACCCGCGCGTGCGGCGCGGTCAGTGACAGGGTGAACAGCATGGACGGTCGTGACCTGGTGCGTTCGATGAAGGCGGTCGGCTCCTCGGGAGCCGCCCAAGGGTTGCGCACCGTCCGGGCCGCGTGGCGCAGGAGGCGGGTCGACGCCGCCGCCCTGCCGGGACGAGGACCCGAGCGGGCGCGGGTGCCGGGCCAGGTGCTGGAGGCGGAGCCGGGGCCCGGCGGGGGGACGCTGCGGTTCGGCCGCTCCGTGCTGAGGATCCACGTCGCCGTGAACGGGGCCGTCTTCTGGGGCTGGGACGGCGCGGAGCCGGAACCGTCGTACGCGCTGGCCGGCCGCTGTCCGGAGCCGGACCCGCGGGCGGTGCTCGAGCCCGACAAGGACGGCGGCTGGCGGGTCGTCGCCGAGCGGGTCACGATCGTGGTCTCACGGCATGGCGCCGTAGAGGTGTGCACGCCGGGGGGCGTTCTGCTGCGCCGCGATCTGCCGCCCCGGTGGTGGGAGCCGCTGGACGGTGGGCCGGGACGCTGGCTGCAGCGCTCGGAGGTGGCGGCGGACGCCCGCTTCTTCGGTCTCGGCGCCAGGACGTCCGGGCCCCGGCTGCGCGACGGGTCGTACCGGCTGTGGAACACGGACCCCGGTGCTGCGGTCGATCGCGGGGACGACCCGCTCCACCTCACGATGCCGGTGCACCTGGTGGTGGCCGACGCCTCCACCCATCTGGTCTTCCACGACACGTCGTGGGACGGGACGGTGACGCTGCGGGAGGGTGCGGAGGGGGCGGGGTCCGGGCACGACCGTCCCGGCGCCTGCGAGGTGCGGATGGACGGGGGCCCGCTGCGCTGCTGGGTGATCGTGGGCACCCCCGCGCGCGTACTCCTCGCCTGGGCGTCGCTCACGGGTCCGCCGGCGGTGCCGCCCGCGTGGGCGCTCGGTCATCATCACGCGCGGTGGGGGCGGGGCGGCGAGCAGGAGTTGCGCGAGATCGTGACGGGCTACCGCGAGCACGGTCTGCCGCTCGACTCCGTGCATCTCGGCATCGACCACACGGATGAGCACCGGGTGTTCACGGTCGACCAGGACCGCTTCCCGAAACTGCCGGTGCTGGCCGAGGAGTTGCGTCAGGACGGGATACATCTGGTGTCGGTCGTCGGCCCCGCGGTCCGGGCCGAGGCGGGCAGCGCGGTGTACGACGGCGGGGTCGCCGAGGACGCGTTCGTGCGGGAGCCGTCGGGGCGGCTCGTGGAGGGTGTCGTGGGGCCCGGGGAGTCGGTGTTCCCGGATTTCACGCACGCGCGGGTGCGTGCGTGGTGGGGAGGTCTCTACGCCGAGCGGGTGGGGCAGGGGTTCGCCGGTTTCTGGCACTCCATGGACGAGCCCGCGTCGTGGGCCGCGTTCGGGGAGTCGACGCTGCCCCGGTCGGCTCGGCACGCGCTGGAGGGGCGGGGCGGTGATCACCGGGAGGCGCACAACGTGTACGCGCTGTGCATGGCCCGGGCGGCCTACGAGGGGCTGCGGGAGCTGGTCCCGCAGGAGCGGCCGTTCGTCCTGGCGGGGTCCGGATGGGCGGGCCTGCAGCGGTACGGCGGCACCTGGTCCAGGGAAGTCGCCCCGGGCTGGTCCGGGCTGCGGGCCTCCCTGTCTCTGGTGATGGGGCTCGGGTTGTGCGGGGTGCCGTACTCGGGGACGGACGTGGGCGGCGTCGACGGCGGTTCGACACCCGAGCTGTATCTGCGCGGGTTGCAGCTGGGCGCTTACCTGCCGCTGTTCCGCACGTACGCGCATCCGCGCGTGGGGCTGCGGGAGCCGTGGGAGCTCGGTCCGGAGATGCTGGAGCACGTGCGCGAGGCCCTCGTCGGGCGCCTGCGGCTGCTGCCGTACTTCGTGACGCTGGCGCATCAGGCCCGGCGTACGGGTGCTCCGTATGTGCGGCCGGTGTGGTGGGGGTCTCCCCGGAACCGGGCGTTGCGGGACTGCGAGGACGCCTTCCTGCTGGGGGAGAGCCTCCTGGTCGCCCCCGTGCTCGCACCGGGGGTCGACCGGCGGCCGGTGCAGCTGCCGAGGGGGCGCTGGTACGACACGGCGACGGGACGGGCCTACCGGGGACCGGGTCAGGTGGTGGTGGACGCTCCGCTGTCACGTATCCCGGTGCTCGCGCGCGCGGGGGCCGTCGTACCGGTACGGGGGGACGGCGGTGGACTGGAGCTGGAGGTGTGGGCGCCGGCCCGTGGGCGGACGGGCGGCGGCCTGGTGGTGCGGGAGCCGGGCGACGGCCGGCGAGAGCCGGAGATCGAGCGGTATGCCGTCCGCTGGGAGGGTTCCCGGGTGGTCGTCGAGCGGGAGGGCGAGGACGGCGTGCACACACCGTCCTGCCCGGTGCGCGTACGCGGGCTGGGCTGACGACGGACCGCGCGGGCCTCAGATGTAGCGGCCCTCGAAGAACGCCCGCACGGCGAGCGTGTGCAGCGGGAAGGCCACCTCCTCCGCCCGGCGCAGGAGGTGCCAGCCCTCGGTCTCGTCCGTGGCGGCGGAGGCGGGCAGCCGGTCGGCGGGCCGCTCCGGGAGGAGCCCGAACAGCAGCAGATGGCCGTCGGGAGAGCTCATGGCGTCGGCCAGCCGCACGTCGCGGGGGGCGGCGTCGATGCCGGTCTCCTCTTTGAGCTCGCGCGCGACGGCATGCCGCCAGTCCTCACGGTCGTCGATGAATCCGCCGGGCAGGGCGATGCCTCCGCGCGCGGGATCGATGGTTCGGGTGATGACGACCAGGGCGGTGCCCTTCGCGTCGTACACGGGCTGGAGCGCGACGGCCACCGGCAGCGGGTTGCGGTAGGCCACGGCGGTGCAGGCCCGGCAGGTGCGGGGCCAGCCGGTGGCACCCTCCCCGTAGGGCGCTCCGCAGCTCGAACAGTGGGAGTCGCGCGCGGAGTTCGACGTAGCGTGCAGATTTTCGGACACGCGGCGGAGCGTATCCGATCTTGCGGAGGGTGGGGTACGGGGGCGGTCGGGCGCCGGGAACCCGTGAGGACCGCGGCGGGGGAGCCGAGCCCCGCGAAGTCCGCGTCCTGCCTTGTCCCTGCCCAATCGCGGGTGGGCGTGGCACAATCTGACGTTCCGTCAGTTCCGTGTCCGGGAGGCATTCTTGTCACGTACACGCACGCCCGTGGTCGCCGGGTGGTTCACCGGAGAGGGAGACGGCTTCCGGCTGCTCGGGACGCGCTGTGCGGCGTGCCGGTCGGTCTTCTTCCCCCGGGAGGACACGTACTGCCGCAACCCGGGCTGTTCGGGCGGCGACCTGGAAGAGGTCCCGCTGTCGCGGCGCGGACGTGTCTGGTCGTACACGGACAGCCGGTACCGGCCTCCGTCACCGTATGTGACCGATCCGGAACTTCCGTGGGAGCCCTACGCGTTGATCGCTGTGGAGCTGGAGTCCGAGCGGATCGTGGTGCTGGGACAGGCGGTTCCCGGGATCACCGTCGCCGATCTGACGGTGGGCATGGAGGTGGAGGTCGTCCCGGGTGTGCTCGACGAGGACACGGGGACGACCTGGACGACCTGGTGGTGGCGGCCTGCGGGGGTGGCGCGATGACGGCGGACGTGGCGGTGCTGGGCGCGGGGATGCATCCGTGGGGGAAGTGGGGGCGCGGCTTCGTCGAGTACGGCGTGCAGGCGGCGCGTGCGGCCCTCGCGGACGCGGAGGTGGACTGGCCGGAGATCGGCTCGATCGTGGGCGCGGACACGGTCCGGGGCGGATATCCGGGCTATGTGGCCGGGGCCACCTTCGCCAAGGCCCTGGGGTGGCAGGGGGCCAAGGTCACCAGTGTGTACGCGGCGTGCGCGTCGGGGGCCCAGGCGATCGACACGGCGCGGGCGCAGATCCTCGCCGGGATGGCGGACGTGGTGCTCGTGGTGGGCGCCGACGCCGCGCCCAAGGGATTCTTCCGGCCTGTGGGAGGCGACCGTCAGGACGACCCTGACTGGCTGCGGTTCCGTGTGCTCGGCGCGACCAACCCGGCGTACTTCGGGCTGTACGCGCGTCGGCGGATGGCGGTGCACGGGGACACCCTCGAGGACTTCGCGCAGGTCAAGGTGAAGAACGCGGCTGTGGGGGCGTTGAATCCGAACGCGCGCTACCGAAAGCGGGTCACGGCCGAGGAGGTCGCCGCGTCCGCGGTGGTCTGCGATCCGTTGCGGTTGCTGGACATCTGCGCGACCTCGGACGGCGGGGCCGCGCTGGTGCTGTCCAGCATGGAGTTCGCCCGGCGGCGGGGTGTCGCCGACCCGGTGCGGATCAGGGCCGTGTCCACGGTGACGCCCCGGTACCCCCACACCGTGCTGGACCTGCCGGACATCGCGACCGACTCGGCGGCGGGGGCCGAGCCGGCCGGTGAGCCCTTCCGGGCGTCGATCGCCCGAGCCGCTTACGAGGAGGCGGGCATCGGCCCTGAGGACCTGTCGCTCGCCGAGGTCTACGACCTCTCCACCGCCCTGGAGTTGCAGTGGTACGAGGATCTGGGGCTGTGCGGCGGCGGTGAGGCCGCGAAGCTGCTCCGGGAGGGCGCGACCTCGCCGGGCGGGCGGATACCGGTGAACATGAGCGGTGGGCTGGCCTCCTTCGGGGAAGCGGTGCCGGCGCAGGCGATCGCCCAGGTGTGCGAGGTGACGCGGCAGTTGCGGGGGCAGGCGGGCGATCGTCAGGTCGTGGGCGCCCGTGTCGCCCTCACCGCGAACCAGGGGCTGTTCGGTCACGGTTCGGCGGTGGTCGCGGTGCGGTGAGGGGCGGTCGTGAGCCGGGGCCCGCTCTCAGGTGGTGACGGTCTGGCGGTGTTCGGCGCCGAAGTCCATGGCGTGCTGGACGACGCCGACCAGGACGTCGCGGACCGACCTGCGGTCGCGGGCGTCGCACAGCACCACGGGCACACCGTCGTCGAGGTCGAGGGCCCCACGCACGTCCTGCTCCGGGTAACGGGCGGAGCCCTCGAAGCAGTTGACGGCGACGAGGAAGGGAATGGAGCGCCGCTCGAAGTAGTCCACGGCGGCGAAGCAGTCCCCCAGCCGGCGGGTGTCGGCGAGCACGACGGCTCCCAGGGCCCCCTCGGACAGCTCGTCCCACATGAACCAGAAGCGCTCCTGGCCGGGTGTCCCGAACAGGTAGAGCACCAGGTCCTCGCGCAGCGTGATGCGCCCGAAGTCCATGGCCACCGTGGTCGTGTGCTTCCCCTCGACGCCGGTGGTGTCGTCGACCGGACGGCCCGCCTCGGTGAGGTACTCCTCCGTGCGCAGCGGTTTGATCTCGCTGACGGCACCGACGAGGGTGGTCTTGCCCACGCCGAAACCACCCGCCACCAGGATCTTGAGCGTGACGGGCTCGACGGGCGGCTTGCCGCGCTCAGAACGCCCGAAGATCATCGGTTGCTTCTCCTGCTCGGTGGCTTGACTGGGGGGTGTTCCGCCGCGGGCCCCGGCCCGCGGCCGCCGGCCGGTCACGTCGTCGTCCGCGTTCCACTTCGGTGGTGCTCACAGCGCCCGGAGGCCGTTGATCACGTCGCGCAGAATACTCTCGTCCGGCAGTTCGGCCGGGGGCACCGGCCGGTTCACGTGGACGAACTCGGCGTCCACGAGGTCGCCGACGAGAACCCGCACCACGCCGATGGGCAGATTGAGTTCGGCGGCCAGTTCGGCGACCGACTGGGGCGCCTCCCTGCACAGGTCCACGATGTCCACGTGCTCGGGGGACAGTGAGGAGTCCGCGTCCGGATCGTCGGCGTGGGGCTCGACGACGACGAGCGCGATCAGGTCGAGGCGGTGCTGGACCGCACTGGTGGTGCGGCCGCGCGTCATGGCGTACGGACGGACGACCGGTCCGGCCTCGTCGTCGAACCAGTGACTTCTTCCCTGACCCTCTGTGCTCATGCCGTCTCACTACCCGCCGGAGGGCAGATCGGTGCGCGGAGTGGTGGCCAGATGTACGCCGACCCGCTTGACCAGCAGCGTCATCTCGTACGCCACGAGGCCCACGTCCGAGTCGGCGTCCGAGAGGACGGCGAGGCAACTGCCGTCACCGGCCGCCGTGACGAACAGGAAGGCGTCGTCGAGTTCGACGACGGTCTGGCGGACGCTGCCGGCCTCGAAGTGGCGGCCCACGCCCTTGGCGAGGCTGTGGAATCCGGAGGCGACGGCGGCCAGGTGTTCGCCGTCCTCCCGCGTCAGGTCCTTGGACACCCCTGTCGCCAGGCCGTCGCCGGAGAGGACGACTGCCTTGCGGATGCCGGCGACCCGGTCGACGAGCTCGTCGAGGAGCCAGTTCAGCTCGCCGTTGTGGGTGGTGTGGTCGGTCGCCTTCGGTGCGGTCATCGACCGTCCCCCTTTGTCGTTCCTCGTGGTGCTGTGCCGCTGTGGGCGTCGTCGCCCGCGGCGTTCTCTACGCGGCCGCGCTGCCAGCCGCGCTGGAGCGAGGCCATGCGGCTGCGGACCTCGTCGGCGTCGCGGTCGGCGGGATCCGCCGGCTTCGGCGCCTGGGGAGCCTGGCCCTGCCTCAGCTGCGGCGCCAGGTTCGCCTGCCGCACGCGTCGGGGCAGTGCTCCGGTCCCTGAGGCGCCGGTGGCGCCCGTCGGCGCAGCGGCCGGTTCCGTGCTTCCGGCGACGCCGTCGGGGCCGCCTTCGGACGCCGACGGCTGACGGACACGGCGCGGAAGCAGCGGCGGCGGGGAAGACTGGGCCGGACCACGGCCCGGATGCTCCGGCAGGGCGGGACGCTCGGGCGCGCCGCCGTTGCGGGGTATCTGGGCCGTCGTGCCGCGGCGGCGCGACGGCAGGGGTGCCGGACCCTCGTCCACCGGGCGGCGGGAGCCTTGCCGAACCGGGGTCTCCGCGTCGGTGTCGGCACGCAGCGGCCGCGGTTCCGGCACCGGACGGCCGTGCGAGCTGACCAGCTTGGGCGTCCGGCGACCGGGCAGCAGCGGGACCGGCGCGGCGGGGTCGTCGGCGGGCTTCGCCGGGTCGCCGAGACCGCCGGCCGGTGCGCGGGAGTGGTCGACGGCGTGGGCCGCGGGGTCGTCGTCGCGGGTGAGGGAGCGGCGTGGGCGGAACAACCCGCCGTGGTCGTCGTCCTCGTCGTCCAGGGCGGCGGGGAAGCCGCCGAGGGCGTTCAGGTCGACCGGCGCCTCCAGTTCGACGGGGCCGTCGAGCATGGAGACCGGCATGCCGGGGAGCTGCGCCGCGGCCGGGGACAAGGCGGGCCTGCGGGACTCGGCCGGCTCTGCCTCCTTCGGGGGCCGGGGGCGGTCGAGCCGGAACCCGATGCCGTTGGTGTCGGGGACGTCGTCGGTCAGCAGGGCGTCGGGGATGAAGACGACGGCGGTCGTACCGCCGTACGGCGAGGGCTGCAGGGAGACGCGGACGTTCTGCCGTTGGGCGAGGCGGCTGACCACGAACAGTCCGAGGCGGTCGGTGTCGGACAGTTCGAACTCGGGTGTCTCGGCGAGCCGGAGGTTCGCCTCCAGAAGCGCTTCGGGCGCCATGCCGAGACCACGGTCGTGGATCTCGAGGGTGAAGCCGTTGGCGACCCGGTCGCCGAACACCTGGACGGCGGTGTGCGGCGGGGAGAACACCGTGGCGTTCTCCAGGAGTTCGGCCACCAGGTGCGTGAGGTCGGCGACGGCGGGGCCGGTCGCGGCGAGCCGTGGCAGGCGGCGGACCTCGATGCGTTCGTAGTCCTCGACCTCGGCGACCGCGGCGCGCACGATGTCCATGAGCTGGACGGGCTTGCGCCACTGCCGGGAGGGGGCTGCGCCGGAGAGGATGACCAGGCCCTCGGCGTGCCGGCGCATGCGGGTGGTGAGGTGGTCGAGGCGGAAGAGGTCGGCGAGCTCCTCCGTGTCCTCGGTGCGGCGCTCCATGGTGTCGAGCAGGGTGAGCTGCTTGTGCAGCAGTACCTGGCTGCGACGGGCGAGGTTGACGAACACCTCGGAGACCCCGGAGCGCAGTTCGGCCTGTTTGACGGCGGCCTCGACCGCGGCGCGCTGCAGGGTGTTGAGGGCCTGGCCGACCTCGCCCATCTCGTTCTTGTCGTACTCCAGCCGCGGCACCTCGGTCTCGACGTCGACCTGTTCGCCCGCCGACAGACGGCGCATCACGCTGGGCAGTCGCACACCGGACGCCTCGTGGGCGTCCAGTCGCAGCTGACGCAGGTCGCGGATGAGGCCGCGGCCGATGCGCACGGACAGGACGAGGGAGACGAGCAGGGCGATCAGCCCGAAGACGCCCGCGACGACCGCCTTGACGATGACCTCGATCGCCACCGGCCGAACACGGTCCTGGTAGCGGTCGTTGGCCTGCTCGTCCAGGGCGCCGAGTTCGGCGAGGACGTTTCCGGCCGCGGTGTCCCAGTTCCGGGCGCTGACCCCGCGGGGCAGGTCGTCGGACGTGCCGCCGATGACGGCCTGTTCGGCCGCGCGCAGCGTGGCGGTGGTGGCGTTCTTCCAGAAGCTCTCGTAGCGCTGGCGCTCCGCGGCGGGCAGTTGGGCGAGGCTGATCTCGTAGAGCACCTCGCGCTGGGCCACGAGGTCGGAGACCTCACGGGTCTCCTCGCGGCGGAGCCGGCCCACCACCAGGGCGGAGCCGAGCAGCGCGTCCTCCCGGGAGAGCAGTTCACGCGCGCGGGCGACACTGACGAGGGCCCGGTACTGCTTGTCCATCTCCACGCTGTCGACCACGTCCAGCTTGGACAGCAGGGTGTAACACGGGTCGATCAGCTGGGTGTAGAGGTTCAGCGCCTGGTTCCGGCTGACGGTGCGTTCCTCGACGCTCCGGCGCAGCGAGTCGATGCCGTCGAACCCGTCCAGCACCACGGTGAGGCCCTCGGCGTCGTCCTGGTCCAGGACGTCGCGCACGTCGGGGTCCTGCGCGTTGCTGCGGATCTCGGCGAGCGCCTCGTCGGTGGAGGTCCGGGTACGGCGCAGCGCGGTCAGCGCGTCGGAGGCGCGGGGGTCGGCGAGGTAGACGAGGGTCTGCCGGCGTTCCTGCTGGACGACCCGGACGGTGTCCTCGAGGGGGTAACCGACTTTCTCCACGACGGCCGACACGGTGAACAGCCGACTCGCCTCGCGGCCTGTGAGTACCGTGGCGAAGCCCCAGACGGCGGTCAGGGACACCAGCGGCACGAGAAGCAGCGCCACGATCTTCCGGCGGATCGACTTCCCGCGAAAGCGCATGGCCTCCCCCAGCTCGAACCCCCACCGGTCGGGGGTACGCATGTGCGTCAACAAACGGCGAGAGCCTACTACCGACACACAGTTAACTCGAAGAGCCGTCCGGAACCTGAACTTCCGCACCGAGGGCGAGACATGGCGTGTTGTCCGAAAATTACGGGAGATGACATCCCCGGAAAAGGCCTGTCGAGCCCGGACGGATCCGGTCGACTCCGCACACTAGTTGGCCAGAATTTTTCGCAACGAGGGAACAATCAGGGCACGTCGATCGTCCTTCTCCATGGGAGCTGGGGGCGGAATCGGCCACACGAGCCGTGGGCCGCACCTGGGCGGCGTAATTCAGCGCAAGCCGGGCAGCCACTGGGGAGCCGGGTCTTCGACTCGGAGGCGAGCGGTCTGCTGGCGGTGGGGAGTGACACGGTGATGGGCACGGCGGAGCGGCGTGAGGCGTCCGAGGACGGTGCGGCGGCGGGCGGTACGGCGCTGCGGGACCCCGTGGCACCGGAGGACGACAGCCCGAACAGGCAGGTGCGTACGGAGCGCGCGGCGAGCGCGGGCGGGTCGGCAGACCGGGGCGGGCGGGCGGCCGCCGGCGCCGGGGCGGACTCCACTGCGCGACAAGCGCGGGTCGCCTACCGGCCGTTGTGGGTGGAGGAGCCGGCGAAACGGCGCCGCATGCCCGACCCGGTGCGTACGGCGGCCGTGCGCGCGGTGCTCGTCATCGCCGTGACGCTGATTCAGGCGATGGTCGCCTTCCTGTGCACGCTGGCCGGGTCCTGGCTGGCCTTCCCCATGGTGATCAGCAGTGTGGTCAGCACGGTGCTGGCCACCTGGGGCGCGCTCGACGTCTGGGTGACCCGGCAGGTGTGGAACCAGCGCAACGGTGTGGTGTCGACGCCGAGCAGCACCGCGCGTGCCCTGCGACGCGAGCAGCGCAGGGCACGGCGACAGGAACGGACCGCGCAGCGGGCGCAGGAGCGGATACACCGGCAGAGCGGCGCCGGACAGCTGTCTCACCCCTGATGCCGCAGGCCCTTCTCCGGGGAGAGCAAGCCTGCGGATCTCCTTGAGCCGTACGGCTGGTCAGCCGGCGTTCGGTGCGGGCCGTTTGTACATCCGCGTCGCCGTGATCTCGCTGTGCGCCTGCACCGCGTCGCCGTCCGCCGCCGGGGTCTGCTGCGGCAGACCCGGCCGCAGATGTTCCTCGACGCTGATGTATTTCAGGCCTGCCCGCAGGTCGGCGTCATTGCGCAGACGGATGACCAGCGGGAACTCCGCGAGGGCCGTGGTGTCGAACAGGCCGGTGGTGTAGAGGAGCTGCACTCCGAGCGCGTCCGAGACCGCCCTCTGGAGTTCCAGCAGATAGGTCGCGTTGGCACGCCCGATGGGGTTGTCGAGGAACAGCGTGCCGGCGTGCCGGTGCTTGTCCCTGCCCCGGTCGTTGCTCCTCAGGGCCGCCATCGTGCAGTACAGGGCGATGGCCGCGGTGAGCAACTGGCCGCCGGAGAACACGTCGCCCATCTGTCCGACGGGGACGCGCTCCGCCCGCAGGACGGCGTCCGGCTTGAGGATCTCGACCGCGACTCCTCTGGGCTGCAGGGCCGCGCCGACCCCGCGCAGCAGCAGCGACATGCCGTCACGCCGCAGGTCGGAGTTCTTCTTCACGGCCGCGCGGGTCGCTTCGTCGATGACCTCGCCGAGCCGCTCGACCAGGGTGGCCTGGTCGGGCTCCTCGAAGCGGATCCGCAGGAACTCCTGTCCGGACCACTCGCCGAGCCCCTCGGGCAGCCGGGAGAGCCGCTGGGCCGAGCGCAGCGTGGCGAGCGCGGACTCGACGAGCCCCCGCAGGCGGTCCACGATCGAGTCCCGGTTGCGCTCCAACTGCGCCAGTTCGTCCGTGAGGACGCGCAGCCGGGGGGCGAAGGCGTCCGCCCACTTCTGCGCGTGCTCCGGCAGCGCGGAGGCGGGAAGTTCGCGGATCTGCTGGCGCGCGGGGGTGCGTACCTGCTCGTAGCGTGTGGAGTTGGCGTGCCGGACGAGCACGTCACTCGCCTCGCGTACCGCCGACTCCGCGGCGGAGAGGTCGGCGGCGCAGCCGCGCAGCGAGCGGCGGGCCTCGGCGGCCGTCCTGCGCGCCTCCTCCAAGGCGCCGGGGTAGGGCTCCGTCTCCTCCTGCTCTTCCTCCGGGGTGTGTTCGCGCAGCAGGTCGCGGAGCATCGCGGCGATCTCGTCGAAGCCGCCGGCCGCGTCCTCGGCGGCGCGGTGGGCGGCCAGGAGTTCGGCGTGCGCCTCGCGTGACCGGTCCAGGGCCTCGGCGCGGGCGGCGAGTTCGGCGGTCGCGGTGCGCAGCAGAGCCTGGGCGTGCTCGGCGTCGCGGGGTCGGAGTTCCTCGGCCAGCTCGGTGTGCGCCTCGCCGTCCTCGGGCGCGAGCCGCTCGTGTTCGCCGCGCAGCCGTCCGAGCTGCTCGCTGGCGGTGGACATGCGGGTCTCCAAGAGCTGCACCAGCTCCTCCGCGCGTGCGGCGGCGGCCTGCCGGGAGGGTCCGTCGGAGCCGTCGGGCGACTGGAGCAGCTGTTCGGCGCGGGTGCGGACCTTGTTGCTGAGCCGGTCCAGTTCGGTGCGGGCGGCGCTCTCGTCGCTCTCCGCCCGGGCCTGTTCGGCGCGCAGGTCGGCGCCGACGCCGACCTTCTCGTACAGCAGGGACGCGGCCCGGTAGGCCTCGCGCAGCGCGGGCAGGGACGTCGTGGGCGCGGCCGTGCCGTCCTGCGGGACGTCGTCGGGGGCGCCGGCGATCTCGGCGCGCTCGGCGCGCAGCGCTCGCGCGGTGCGGCGGGCGTCGTCCGCGGCGCGCTGGGCGCCGCGCCGGTCCTCGTCGGCGGCCCGGGCGCGCTCCAGGCAGGACTGGGCGCGGGCCTCCGACTCGGCTGCCTCGTCGGCGAGTTCACGGACCTTGACCTGCCAGCCGGCGCGTTCGCGCAGCCGGAAGGCCAGTCCGGCGAGGGCGTCGGCGGTCCGCCTGGCGCGCTGCGCGGCCTCCTGGTGCTCGTCGCGGGCCTGGGCGGCTTCGGCGGCGCTCTCCTCGGTCTCCGCGCGCACGCTGCGTGCCTCGGCCAGCTCGGCCTCGGCCTCCTCGGCGAAGGCGCGTGCCTCCGTGGCGGCCCGGGCCAGCTCGGCGAGCCGCCCGGCCGGACAGCCGGTCCGCCAGGACGCGAGGCGCGCGGACAGCTCGCGGTCCTTGGCGAGCCGCCCGGCGAGTCGGCGGATGTCCTCGTCGCGTTCGGTCGCCCGCGCGCGCAGCGCCTGCCGCTCCTCGTCGGCGGCGTGCTCGTCGTGCATGGCCGGGTTCGGCGGGACGAGGAAGACCTCGCTCAGGGCACCGCCGTCGGGGTCGGCCGGCGGGGTCGGGGCGAGCAGGGCGGCGGCGGTGCCGACGGCCACGGCGGAACGCGGCAGCAGTGCGGCGTCGCCGAGCGCCTCACGCGCGCGTGCGTGGGAGCCGGGGTCGGTGATGATCACGCCGTCGACCAGTTCGGGCCGGGCGGCGAGGACACGGGCGTGGTCGGCGGGGTCGACGGCCTGGGCGAGGTAGCGCCAGCCGGGCAGGGCGGGAATGCCGTGCTCGCCGAGGAATTCGACGGTGGCCAGGACGTCCGGGCCGGGCGGCAGCAGTCCGCCGTCGCCGAGGGCGCCGAGGATGCGGGAGTCGTCGGCGGCGGCGGTCCGCAGGTCGAAGAGCTGCCGTTCCGCGGAGGAGACGGCGTCGTCGAGGAGTTCTCGCAGTTCGTCGGCGCAGCGGTCCAGGTCCTCGGGGGTCAGCGCGGAGCCGCCGTCCGGCTCGCCGTCCTGCCGGGGCTGGGGGATCCGGGGGCGTGTTCCGCGGCCGGTCAGCCCGAGCAGTTCCGCGAGGCGTTCCTCGTCGGCCAGGGATTCGGCGAGCCGCCGCTCGGCCTCGTAGGAGCGCCCCGCGCCCGTGGCCGCGTCGGCGGCCCGGGCGGCGGTGAGCTCTGCGCGGGACTCGGCCGAGGCGGCCTCGCGCGCGTGTTCGGCGGCCCGCGCCGAGGTTTCGCGGGCGGTGTCCCAGGCGGCGACGGCCGTCTTCTCGGCGTCGCTGGCGGCGAGGGCCGCGCGGGCCGGGTCGGCGTCGGGGGCGCTGTCGTCGAGCCAGCCCGCGCGTACGGCTTCGGCGGTTTCCTGTTCGACCTCGGAGAGCCGCTGGCGCAGGTGCCCCACCTCGCTGCGGGCGCGCTGGGCGTCGGTCGCGGCGGACGTGGCGTCGCGGTGGGCGGACTCGCCGACCTCCTGGAGTGCGGCCGAGCGCTCCTCCTCCTCGTTGGCGAGGGTCTCGGCGCTGTCGGCGGCGGCGTGCAGGGCACGGACGAGGTCGACGGCGGCCCTGGCGCGGGCGGCGAGCGCGGGGGCGGCGTCGCGCTCCGCTTCCTGGATCGCGGCGGACACGCGCGCGACACGGTCGGCGGCGGCCCGGTGGCGCAGCACGGCCTCGGCGGCCTGCCAGGCAGAGTGCAGGGTGCGGGCGTCGGCGAGTTCGCGCTTCTGCGCGGCGGCGGACTTCTCCGCGGCGGCGAGCGCCAGCGACGCGTGCCGGAAGGCGAGTTCGGCGGCGATCAGCGCGCTGCGCTCCCGTGCGCCCTCGGAGTGCGTGACGGCGTACGCGGCGGCGGTGACCCGCTGGGCGAGGTCTCCCGCCCTTGTCCTCTCCCGCCCGCCCCGCGCGGACAGCCGGCGGGCCAGCGCGCGGGTGCGCCGCTCGGCCGCGGTGTGGACCTCACGCGCGCGTGAGCGCGATGCGGCAGCCTCGACGATCCGCCCGAGCAGGTCCGCCGACCCGGCGGTGAAGTCCCGTTCGGCGATCAGCTCGGCACGTCGGCCGAGCTTGTTGCCGAAGCCGCTGACCAGGTCGGCGAGTCCGTCGGTGTCGCGTGTGTCGGTGACCGCGCGCAGCAGCAGGTCGGTGAAGTCGGAGTCCTTCTTGACCGCGAAGAGGCCGGCGGCCTCGCCCTCGTCGGCGTTCATCTCCCGCTGGTAGCGGAAGAGCTCCGGGTCGAGGCCCAGTTCGCCGAGGTGCTCGATCCAGCGGTCGTGGATCTCCTCCCAGTGCACCTCCAGGTGCGGATACGCCTTTCCGGCCTCGGTGATGGCGTCCCGGAAGCCCTTCATGGTGCGCCGGCGGCCCTGCGCCCCGGAGGCGCCCTCGACGGGCGGGCGGACGGCCGTGGCCTCCGCGACGGGCAGGTTGTCCAGGCTCAGCCCGGGCCCCGGCCGGAACGAGTACCAGGCCTCCGCGAACTTCCGCGGGTCGTTGGACACCTGCCGCCCGCGCCACTCGCTCGCCTTGCCGACGACCACGCACTCGCCGGTGAGCACGTGCTGCCACTCGAGCGCCACATGCCCGCAGTCGTCGGCGAGCAGGAACTTGCGCAGCACCCCGGAGCTGGCGCCGCCGAGGGTGTTGCGGTGACCCGGCAGCATCACGGAGAAGATCAGCTTGAGCAGGACGGACTTGCCGCCGCCGTTCTCCAGGAAGAGGACGCCCGCCGGGGCGGGCCGGCGCGGCGGGCCGACCGGCTCCTCCTCGAAGAACTCCGCCTGGGTGGGCGCGGGGTCGGGCACGACGTCGCCGACGCCCCGCAGGTCAAGCACGGTGTCGGCGTAGCGCGCACCGGCGGGACCGATGGAGTAGAGGCGGACCCGGGACAGCTCGTACATGGCGGACTCTCGTAAGTCTTCGGCAGAACAGGGGGGTTGAGGAGCCCTGAGGAGAGGGCGGGGCCTCGCGGGTGCGGGGCCTCAGGAGTGGAACGGCAGGCCGGCGTCGGCCACCAGTTCCAGATCGTCGCTCTCCTCGGCGGGCAGCAGCGTCGGGGCGCCGTCGGTGACCGGGACGACGCCCAGCTCCAGCAGTTCGGCCATGGCGGCGGCGCCCGCCATGTCGCGTACCTGGAGCTGGTAGCGGGCGGTGGTCCGGTAGGTGCCGCCGCTGTCGTCGCCGGTCCGCTGCAGGAAGCCGGAGTCGGTGAGGAAGGCGACGGCCTTGCCGACGATGCCGGTGGTGGAACCGGCGAGTCTGCGCGCGTCCTTGGTGGCGCCGGTGGCGCTGCGTCTGGCCCAGATCCGCCAGGCGGCCTCCAGGCCGGGGGCGTCGCTCGCGGGGTCGGTGTTCTCGCCCTGCTGCTCCGCCCGTTCCTCCAGCCGGCGGCAGGCCTGCCGTACGAAGGCGTCGACGCCGTTGACGCTGACCCGCCCGATGTAGCCGTCGTCGGCCAGGTCCTCGGGTCGCGGATAGGCCATCGCGGCGACGGCGAGGTGCGCGAGGCCGTGCAGGAAGCGGTCGCCGCCGTCGGCGGAGGTACGACGCGCGTAGTCGCCCATGCGGACGGCGAAGACCGAGTCCTCGGCGGCCGTGACCGCCATGCCCGCGCGCGGGGACACCTCCAGCACGATCAGCCCCAGCCCCGCGGCGACGGCGTCGGCGAGCCGCGCGAACGCCGGGTCCTCCCGGTGGCGCCGCAGCAGCTCGGCGTACTCCTGGTCGCGCGCGGGCTGCAGTCTGGGCTGCAGCCCGAAGGCGACGAGCCGCGCCGCGTCGGCGGCGTCGGCGGGGGTGACGGCGGTGTGCGCCGCCGGAGCGGGTGCCTCCGTGTCGCTCCACTCGACGTGCTCGGTCACGGCTTCGGCTCCTCGGTGTGCGTGGGCATGTGCGTATACGTGGGCGTGGGCGCGGGCTCGTGCCTGCGGTGGCCGGGCCGGCTCATGCCGCCTCCGTGCGGTCCGCCGCCATCCCCGCGGAGTCGAGCAGCGCGGTGCCGACGATCAGGTCGGCCCCGCCGAATTCGGGGTCGTCCAGCTCCGTCCCGTCGTCGACGGCGAAGAGCAGTCTCTCCTCGCCCTGCCGGTAGGCGGTGCCGACCGCGGGGCTGGCCGCGTGCACGGCCAGCAGGGCCACCAGGTAGGGCAGTTCGGGGTCGGATCGACGCGCTTCGGCCAGCAGCCCGGACAACCGGCGCGGGGCGTCCGCGGGCAGGTCGAGCAGGATCATGGCGGCGGCCAGTTGTTCCTCGCTGAACCGGCTGTCGTCCGGGGTGGCGATGAGATCCGGTTCCGGCATCTCCGCTCCGAGGGGCTCGCGCTCCACCGGCGGGGTCAGCAGCAGGTCGACGAGATCCCCCATCCGCACGGCTCCCGGTGTGCGCAGACCGGTCCCCCGGGCGAAGAACGCGTCGGTGACGCGGACGGCCTGCTCCAGCGGCAACG
Source organism: Streptomyces achromogenes (assembly GCF_030816715.1). Taxonomy (NCBI): domain Bacteria; kingdom Bacillati; phylum Actinomycetota; class Actinomycetes; order Kitasatosporales; family Streptomycetaceae; genus Streptomyces; species Streptomyces achromogenes. The sequence goes on from NZ_JAUSYH010000001.1 coordinate 1,688,644, forward strand.
GCAGCACGGGGCTGACCAGGTGCCCGTAGAGGTCTATCCCCGACGAGGTCATGGGGGTGGCGAAGGCCTGCCGGTCCTGCTCGGCGCGGAACAGCGGGCCGGCCTCCAACAACCGGGACTGCAGCTGGGTGTGGCGGCGGATGCAGTCCTTGACGATGTCGACGAGCTCGGCGGCCCGCCGCTTGTTCTCGGCGTCCTCGATCTCGTCGCGGGCCTTGCGGATGTTGGTGAGGATCGCGTTCTCGTGGCGGTAGCGGTCGGCCACGTGGTCGAGGGCCTCGGCGATCATGTCGGGCACGGCGTTGAGCCAGTCCACCGCGCGCACGTTGCGCCGGGTCGCCTCCAGGGCGCGGCGCAGCGTCTCGGAGTACTGCACGGTGCGGTAGCGGGCCTGTTCGGCGGCGAGCTGGGCGTCGGCGAGACGGCCGCGGCGGATGAGCACCTCGAGCTTGACCTCGGCGGCGATCTGCGCGCTGGTGACATCGGTGTCCAAGGCCCCGACGAGGACGTTGACGGCCTCGTCGGTCGTCCGGAGGTAGACCGCGCCGCCGTAGCCGGGGACCTCCTCGATCAGCTTGAAGTCGTAGTCACGGCGCACGTAGGTACCGTCGGGCGCGAACGTGCCGTAGGCGGCGCGGAAGCCGCGGTCGACGCTGCCCACGTTGATCAGGTTCTCCAGGACCCAGCGGGCCACCCGCTCGTGCTCGGCGACGGGCCGCCGGGGCGCCTGGGCGGCGATGCGCGGCAGCAGACGGGCCACTATCTGCTCGTGGTCGGCGCCGGTGTCGAAGTCCATGTTCAGCGTGACGAGGTCGATGGCGGCGAGCGCGATCTCCGCCATGCCGTAGACCGAGTACTCGCCCGCGAGGTTGGCCTTGCGCGCGTCGAGGTCGTGGATCGGCGCGGTGCAGGCGAGCGCGCGCAGCCGCCGCGCCAGCCCCTCGTCGGCGGCCGGGCCCAGTGCGGGGCGCGGCGCCGCGCTGAGCTGGGGCGGAACACGGTCCGTCGAAGCAGGCGAAGTCACGCTGCACAGACTAGGTCCTCGGTCTGACATCGACCCAAACGACGCAGAGCGACCGCCGTCACGAGGCCGCGAGAGGACCGCGGTCGTCGTGCGGGGGCTCCTCGCCCACGCGCCGCCGGTAGGCCTCGACCACCCGCTGGAGCGAGTCGGCGAGGTACACCTCGAGCAGCCTCTCCGCCTCGGCGCGGTCGCCGGCCTCGAGGGCCTGCAGGATCTGGCGGTTGCGCTGGAGGTAGGGCTCGTGCAGCCGGCGCGGGTCCTCGACGAGGTGGAAGGCCAGGCGCAGCTCGGCGAAGACGCTGCGCATCAGCTCGTCGGTGCGTGCGCTCTCGGCCAGGGCCACCAGTTCCCGGTGGAAGTGGAAGTTGGCGGTGCCCAGTCCCTTCCAGTCGTTCTCGAGGGTCGCCACCTGCCCTTCGGTGACCGCCGCCCGCAGGGCCTCCAGCGCGTACGGGGGCTCGCCCAGCCCCCGGACGACGGCGCACTCGACGAGCGCGCGGGTGCGGTAGATGTCCTCGACGTCCTGCACGGTCAGGACCCGGACGAACACCCCCCGGTTCAGCTCGTGGACGAGCAGGCGCTCATGGGTGAGCAGCCGGAACGCCTCGCGCAGCGTGTTGCGGGAGACCCCCAGCGCCCCGCCGATGCTGTCCTCCGAGAGCCGTGTGCCCGGCGGGAAGTAGCCCTCGGCGATGCGACTCCTGAGGATGTCCGACACCCGCTCGGCCGTGCTCGTACGGCCCAGGAGGGCGCGGTCGTCGGCCAGTGCGGCCAGCTGCTCTGCCATGCACGGAATTCAATCGCAGACAGAAGAACGAGACAACAGGGGTATTGAAGGATCGTTCAACGATCCTCTACCTTCCTTTCATGGCACCGCCCGTCCCCACCGCGGCGACCCGCCTCCCGCACGGCACGGCTCACCTCTCAGCACCGTCCGTCATCCCTCAGCGAGGTGCCCATGAGCACGACTCCTCCCTCACCGGTCCCAGCCGCCGACGCCCTCGACACCACCGCCGAACACTCCCCCGACGACGGGGCGTTCGCCTGGCTGCGGGCGCTCGGACCGCGCGGCAGGCGCGCCTTCGCCGGCGCGTTCGGCGGCTACGCCCTCGACTCCTACGACTACTTCACGCTGCCGCTGAGCATGGTGGCGCTGGCGGCGTACTTCGGTCTGGACAGCGCTCAGACGGGCCTGTTCACCACCGTCACGCTGGTCGCCTCCGCCGTCGGCGGCGCCGCCGCGGGCGTACTGGCCGACCGGATCGGCCGGGTCAGGGCGCTGATGATCACGGTGATCACCTACGCCGTCTTCACCGTCGCCTGCGGCTTCGCGCCCAGCTACGAGACGCTGCTGGTCTTCCGCTCCCTCCAGGGCCTCGGCTTCGGCGGCGAGTGGGCGGTCGGCGCGATCCTGGTCGCGGAGTACGCGAGCGCGAAGCACCGGGGCCGCACCCTCGGCGCGATCCAGAGCTCCTGGGCCGTCGGCTGGGGCCTCGCGGCGCTGGCGTACACGCTCGTCTTCTCGTTCGTCGGCGACGACATGGCCTGGCGGATCATGTTCTGGACGGGCGCGCTGCCCGCCCTGCTCGTGGTGTGGATGCGGCGCCGGGTGAAGGACGCGCCGCAGGCCGAGGCCGCACGCGCGCGGAGCGCCGACAAGGGCTCGTTCCCGGCGATCTTCCGGGGGCCGCTGCTGCGGACGACGGTGTTCGCCGGACTGCTCTCGACCGGTGTGCAGGGCGGCTACTACACGCTGGCGACCTGGGTGCCGACCTACCTGAAGTCGGAGCGCGGTCTGTCGGTGGTCGGCACCGGCGGCTATCTGACGTTCCTGATCTCCGGTGCCTTCCTCGGCTACCTGACCGGCGGGTACCTCACCGACCGGCTGGGCCGGCGTCGCAACATCTGGCTGTTCGCCCTGCTGTCGGCGGTGTGCATCCTGGCGTACGCGAACATCCCGAGCGGCGCGGACACCCTGCTGCTCGTGCTCGGCTTCCCGCTCGGGTTCTGCATGTCCGCGATCTTCAGCGGCTTCGGGTCGTATCTGAGCGAGCTGTATCCGACCGCCCTGCGCGGCACCGGTCAGGGCTTCACCTACAACACCGGCCGCGCCGTGGGCGCCGTCTTCCCCACGACGGTCGGGTTCCTGGCCGACAGCTGGGGTGTGGGCGGCGCGCTGGTCTTCGGCGCGATCGGGTACGCCATCGCCGCCCTGGCGCTGCTGGGGCTGCCGGAGACGCGTGGAAAGGAACTGGAGTGAACCGACCTGCCCTCACGCGGGAACACCGTCCGCCGAGCGCCGCGGACCGTCCCGTCACCCTCTCCGAGGAGCACGCGCACGCGTGGAGCCCCGCCGCGGCCCGGGCCCGCTTCCGGGCGGGCCTGGCGGGCCCCACGGCCGGGGTCGCGGCCGGGCACACCCAGGCCAACCTGATCTCGGTGCCGGCGGACTGGGCGTACGACATGCTCCTGTTCTGCCAGCGCAACCCGAAGCCCTGTCCGGTCCTCGACGTCACGGACGCCGGCTCCTTCACGACGGTCCTCGCCGAGGGCGCGGACCTGCGCACCGACCTGCCGCGCTACCGGGTGTGGGAGGACGGGGAGCTCGTCGACGAACCGACGGACGTGCGCGCGTACTGGCGCGACGACCTGGTGTCGTTCCTGATCGGTTGCAGCTTCACCTTCGAGTGGGCCCTGTCCGAATCCGGCGTCCCGATCCGGCACGTCGAGCAGGGGCGGAACGTTCCGATGTACGTGACGAGTCGTGAGTGCCGCCCGGCGGGCCGGCTGCACGGGCCCCTGGTGGTGTCCATGCGGCCGGTGCCGCCGCGGCACCTGGCGACGGCGATCCGGGAGAGCGGTCTGCTCCCGGCGGTGCACGGCGGCCCCGTGCACTGCGGTGATCCTTCGGGGCTGGGCGTCGTCGACCTCGGCCGTCCCGACTTCGGCGACGCGGTGGACGCCGAGCCGGACGACATCCCGGTGTTCTGGGCCTGCGGCGTCACCCCGCAGGCCGCGGTCATGGCGTCGCGCCCGCCCTTCGCCCTCACCCACGCCCCGGGACAGATGTTCCTCACCGACGCCCGCGACGAGCAGTACCGCGTGGCCTGAGAAAGAGGTACGAAGGAATCATGACCGCGACGACCGCGATCGATCTGAACGCCGACCTCGGCGAGGGCTTCGGCCGCTGGCAGCTGACCGACGACGAGCGGCTTCTGTCCGTCGTCACCAGCGCCAACGTGGCCTGCGGCTTCCACGCCGGCGACGCGGTCACCATGCGGCGGGTGTGTTCACTGGCCGTCGAGCGGGGGGTCACCATCGGGGCCCAGGTCTCCTACCGGGACCTGGCCGGTTTCGGGCGGCGCGCGATGGACGTGCCGTCCGCCGAACTGGCCGCCGAGGTGGCGTACCAGATCGGCGCCCTCGAGGTGTTCGCCCGGGCGGCGGGCGCGCGCGTGGCGTACGTGAAACCGCACGGCGCGCTCTACAACCGGGTCGTGCACGACGAGGAACAGGCCGGCGCGGTGGTCGAGGGAGTGCTCCTCGCCGACGCCGCGCTGCCCGTCCTCGGGCTGCCCGGCTCCCGGCTGCTGGAGCTGGCCCGCTCGGCGGGGCTGCCGGCCGTCCCGGAGGCCTTCGCCGACCGCGCGTACACCGAGCAGGGCACGCTCGTGCCGCGTGGGCGTGCCGGGGCCGTGGTCACCGACCCGGACGCCGTCGTCGCGCGGTCGGTGAGCCTGGCTCGCCTCGGCCGGGTCGTCTCCGGGGCGGGGACCGAGATCGACGTCCGCGCGCGTTCCCTGTGCCTGCACGGGGACACGCCCGGTGCGGTGGATCTGGCGCTGCGGGTGCGGCGCGGGCTCGAGGAGTCGGGCGTGCGGGTGGAGGCCTTCGCATGAGCATGCGCATCCTGCCCGTCGGCGACGACGCCCTGCTGGTCGAGGTGGCGTCGAGGGCGGAGGCCGAGGCCCTGCACGCCGAGCTGGTACGTCGGCGCGAGGCGGGTCTGCTCGGCGCCCGTGAGATCGTCCCGGCGGCCCGCACCGTCCTCTTGGACGGCCTGGCCCACCCCGGGCGGGTGGCGTCCGAGCTCGCCGCCGCGCACGTGCCGCCCGCTCCCCCGCGCGAGCGCGAGGTCGTGGAGATCCCGACGCGTTACGACGGCCCGGACCTGGGCGAGGTCGCCGCCCTGTGGGGCGTCCCGGAGCGGGAGGTGGCCCGTATCCACGCGGCCGCCGAGTTCCGGGTGGCGTTCTGCGGCTTCGCGCCCGGCTTCGGGTATCTGACGGGCCTGCCCGCCCGCTACGACGTCCCCCGCAGGGCGGCCCCGAGGACGGCGGTGCCGGCCGGCTCCGTGGCGCTGGCGGGGCCGTACACGGGCGTGTACCCCCGGGCGTCGCCGGGCGGCTGGCAGCTCATCGGGACCACCGAGGCGGTGCTGTGGGACCACACGCGCGTGCCGGCCGCGCTGCTGTCGCCGGGCACGCGGGTGCGTTTCGTGCCGGAGGACGGGGCATGAGCGACCGTGCGATGTCCGTCGTCCGCGCCGGGGCGCTGACCACCGTTCAGGACCGGGGCAGACCCGGGCACGCGCATCTCGGCGTGCCGCGCAGCGGTGCGCTCGACGGGCCCGCGGCGGCCCTGGTCAACCGGCTGGTGGGCAATCCGCCCGACGCGGCCGTCCTGGAGACCACGCTGACCGGCTGCGCCCTCGCGCCGCGTTCCGACGTGACGGTCGCGGTCGGCGGGGCTCCCTGCCGGGTCACCGTGGGGGGCCGTCCGGCCGCCTGGGGCGCGCCCGTGCGGGTGCCCGCGGGAGCGGTGCTGGACGTCGGGCCGGCGATCCGCGGAGTGCGCGGCTACGTGGCGGTGTCCGGCGGCATCGTCGTCGAGGCGGTCCTCGGCAGCCGGTCGACGGACCTCCTCTCGGGCCTCGGCCCCCCGCCGCTGACGGACGGTACGGTGCTCCCCCTGGGGCGCGAACGCCCGCCGCACGCGCGCGTGGACGCCGCCCCGCAGCCGGCGCCCCCGGCCGAGCTCGTCCTGCGGGTGACGCTCGGCCCCCGCGACGACTGGTTCACCCCGGACGCGCTGCGCGCCTTCACCGCCCGCACCTTCCACGTGTCCTCGGCGAGCAACCGCATCGGCCTGCGCACCGAGGGGCCCGTGTTGGAACGGGCCCGGGGCGGGGAGCTGGCCAGCGAGGGCATGGTCCTGGGGGCCGTGCAGGTCCCGCCCGCCGGCCGCCCGGTGGTCTTCCTGGCCGACCATCCGACGACCGGCGGCTACCCGGTGATCGGGGTCGTCCGGAGGGCCGACCTGCCGGCCGCCGCCCAGGCCGCGCCGGGAACGCCCGTCCGTTTCGTGGCCGTACGGCGACGGTGACGCGGCAGCGCGCCAGGACGCCGAAAAGGACCACGAACCTCTGCCCGAGGCGCGGTCCTCCGCTCAGACGGCCTGCAACGCCGGGACGACCGTTTCCTACGCGACCGGGCTCGGCGAAACGGCGACGCCATCCACGGCATCGAGGGCATGACGATCGCCCGTTCCGCTCAGCGCGCTCATGGCCCCGCCACGGCGCGCCTGCACGCCTGCGTGAGCACATCCGTTGCGCTGCTGCCCGCGCCCCGCGCGCCCGCGGCCGCGAGGGGCCCGGGTCACCGGGTCGCATTCGGACAGGAGGCCAGGAGGCCGACGGGCCGTCGGCGGTCGCCTCGGCAGGCGCGCTCGCGCCCGTCCCCGGCAGCCGCCGCCGGCCGCGCATCGGGCGGCGGCCTGCCCCGCGTTCACATGGCGGACGTCGCGTCAGGGCCGATCCGGCTGCGTACGGCCGTCTGGACCTCGGCCTCCTCGGCAGGGTCGGCGGCCAGCCGGCGCAGGCGCTCGACGACCCGGGTGTCACCGGTCTCGGCGTGCCGGGCGGCGATCTCGCGGGTGCCCTCCTCGCAGTCCCACAGGCATTCGACGGCGAAGCCGGTGGCGTAGGAGGGGTCGGTGGCGGCGAGTGCCCGGGCGCAGCGGCCACGCAGATGGGACGAGGCCGTCTCGCGGTAGATGTGGCGCAGCACCGGCGCCGCGCAGGCGATACCGAGCCGTCCGGCACCGTCGACGAGCGTCCACAGGCTCGGGGCGTCGCAGCCCTCGCCGCGGACGGCCTCGCGCAGGGCGCCGAGGACCAGGTCGCGGTCCTGGACGCCGCCCCGGCAGGCCAGCATGCGGCCGGCGGCGCCGCCTAGGGCGTCGGGGCGGTGGACCCAGCCGCGAGCCCGGTCGACGGCGGCGACGCTGCGCATCCGTTCGAAGGCGTCGACGGCGGCCTCCACCACGGCGACGGGGCCGGTGGCGACGGCCTGTTCGATGAGGACCAGGGCGTCGGGATCATTGCAGTCGGCGAGGTAGCGCAGAGCCGTACATCGCGCCCCCTCGTCGCCGTCCTTGGCCGCTTGGACGATCTCGGGCCGGTCCTCGGGGCCGGCCACGGCGGAGAGGCAGCGGGCGGCGGGGACATGGAGCGCGGCTCCGCGTTCGACCCCTTGCTGGGCCCACTCGAACACGGCGTGGACACTCCAGCCCGGACGAGGTCCACTGGGACTCATCTGCCGCTGCCATCGGTCGAAACAGCCGGCCTCGTGGGCGGCCCGCACCCGTGTGGAGACGTAGTCCCGGGCGTCCTCGGCCCACAACCGCCAGGGCCGTGGCTCGAAGGCGTCCCGTACGACCGCGGCGAGTTCGGCCTCGCCCTCGGCGTCGGTGGCGAACCGTGCCAGCACGGGCACGGCCAGGGCGCGCAGACCGGCATCGTCGTCCCGCAGGGCGAGTTCGTCCAGGGCCCAGGCCCAGTTGGTCCCCGTGGCGGCGTACCGGCGCAGCAGGTCGAGGGCGTCGCGCCGGCCGTAGGAGGCGAGGTGGCCGAGGACGGCCAGGGCCAGGCCCGTGCGTGACTCCTCGCCGTCGAAGACGTCCTCGACGTCGAAGAGGTGGGCCTCGATCTCGTCCAGCTCGCCGTGCAGGTCGAGGTAGAGACGGGCGTAGTAGAGGGAGCGGTTCTCCACCTGCCAGTCGTGGCGGGGATCCCGCAGGACACAGTGGTTCAGCGCCGCGAGCGCCTCGGCTCGCGGGGCGGTGAGCGCGTGCAGCGTGCCGTCGCCGCGGCCTCTCTGGAGCAGGCCGAGCAGCGTACCGCTGGGCGCTATGACCGGATCGAACATGGGAAACAGCCTCACATCAAGCGTCGACGCAACCGGGGACGTGCATTACCTGGCCGCGTGACAACACGTCGGGGCGCCCGCCGTTTCCTGCTTGCTGTAGACCATTTTCCTCTGCCTCTCGTCGGTGGCCCATGCGGACCGCGTCACGGCCCGCGCGGTGCGGCAACACCTGCCCAGCCATCGCGTCCGTGAATCACGACGTCATGATGACCCGGCTCTTCTACCTGCCGCGACCGAAATTTCCGGCGGCCTTGTACCGCCTCCCCCGTGGTCGTCGATTTACCTGGTGGGAAAATTCCCTTGACCTGCCCTGGACCGTCGGCTCACTGCGCGCCGAACAGGTCCAGCAGCTCTGTCCTGCCGAACATGCGGGCCGTGTCGACGGCCGACGGCGTGCCCTGGGAAGGGTCGGCGCCGGCCTCCAGCAATGCCTTGATCACGTCCGTCTCACCTTTGAAGGCCGCCCCCGCCAGCGGGGTCTGCCCTCGGTCGTTGATCCGGTCGGCCTCGGCGCCGCGGGCCAGCAGGGCCCGGACCGCGTCGGCGTGCCCGTGGTACGCGGCGAGCATCACGAGGGAGTCGCCCCGGTCGTTGGTGAGGTTGGCCGGGACGCCCGCGTCGACGTACGCCACAAGCTCCTCGGTCTGACCCTGGCGGGCCAGATCGAAGATCTTGGTCGCCAGCTCCACGACTTCGGGGTCGGGGGCTTCAGTCATCGGCCGATCCGCCTCTCGCTACAACCGTTCAGGTGAATCGTCAGCGTACTGGCTCGTCGCAAACATGGCCGGTCGCGCCGGCTGCGAAGCTCGCGGACAGCCCCGTTCGACGTGATTCTCCTGCTCAGGCAGCTCTGCGGACCTTCCGCCGACTGAGGGAAAACGCCCGCTTTTCACTCAGTTGCACCTTTTGTCGTATGGATACATCCTGTGATCCTGGAAGTACTCATGGTGACTGTCCCCGCGAACCAGGAGAAACCCAAATGATCCTGTCCATGTCAGGCGTGGTCCTGCTCGGCATCATCGTCTTCCTCTTCTTCCGAAAGGACGGGCTCAAGGCGTCGCACGCCGTGGTCTCGGCCCTCTTCGGCTTCTACATGGCCAGCACGGCCATCGCCCCGAGCATCATGGCCGGCGGCGAGAGTCTGGCCAGCCTCCTCGGCGGCATCAAGTTCTGACGCCGCACGTCCCGTCCGTACGCACCACCAGGAGACAGAAGTGGCCCGGCGCCCCCTCCCCCGCATCCTGAGCACAGGCAGCGCACAGATCGCCCGGAGCAGGGAGCTGGCCCGGACGGCAGCCGACAGCGCCACCGACGTCCTCCATCCGCTGATCACCATGTCCCGCGGACTGCGCCGGCTGGCCTCGGCCGGGCGGCGCAGGTGGGCCGAGACGCCCAAGGACAAACGCGGGCCGCTGCTGTTCCTGGCGGCCTCGGTGGTCCTTGTCGTCGTACTCGTGCCGTACGGCCCGCTGCTCGCCGTCGTCACCCTGGCGGCAGCGGCGGCCTGGCAGGGCAGGGACCGCACCCCAACGGCTCCCGAAGGCCCCGACGAGTCGCAGATCCAGCGGCTCCAAGTGCTGTACGAGGCCCTGGTCCCGTACTTCTCGACGGCCGACGACCCCACCCCCCTGTACGCCCACGGCGGCGACTGGGAGGAGGCCTTCCCCACGCAGGAGTTCGACGACTCGGGCCGCGTGGCCCATCTCGTGATCCGCTACCCCGCGTACTTCCCGGACGGCGAGCCCGGCCCGCGCGCGCGGATCGAGCAGTTGCTCGCCGCGAAGTCCGGCCGCGGCCGCGAGTACCTCTTCGTCTGGGACGAGGAGGGCAACGAACTGACCCTCAGCGTGCTGTCCCCTCTCCCGACCGGCATCTCCGCCCAGCGCTTCGTCACCGCCCCCGGTGAGACGGTCCTGGGCTTCACCGACCCCGCCGGGGTCCAGCGCACGCTGCCTCTCTCGTTCGGCGAGGACCGGCGCGACGTCCCGCCGGTGGTCTGGCGCACCGGCATCCGCTCGACCGAGCCGCATCTGCTGGCGGTGGGCCGACCCGGCAGCGGCACGTCGACGCTGCTGCGCTCCATCGCGCTGCAGGCCCTCCAGCACGGTGACGTGCTCGTCGTCGAGGGCGGCGGCACCGGTGAATACGCCTGCCTGGCCGGCCGGGACGGCGTCCTCGGCGTCGAGGTCGGGCTCTCCGGGGCGCTGGCCGGCCTGGAGTGGGCGGCGGGCGAGACCGAGCGCCGGCTCGTCGCCGCCAACATCGCCCGGCAGGCCGGCGAACCGGCGCCGGAGGACACCAAACGCCCGCTGTGGATCGTCCTGGACCGGCCCACCGTCTTCACCCATCTGGCCGACGCGGAGGGCCGCCGGGATCCGCAGTCCCTGCTGCAGGTTCCCCTCCGGCACGGCCGCGCGGCCGCCGTCACGGTCGTCGTGGCCGAAGAGTTCGACGCCCTGGACTCCCTGAGCGAGGCGGTACGACAGCACACGCGCGCGCGGGTCGTGCTCGGCCCGGCGTCGAGGGAGCAGCTGGAGACGGTCCTCGGCGCACCCCCGCACACCACTCCCGTCGACGACGTGCCGTCCGGGCGGGGGTACGCCCGGCTGGGCTCCGGGGCGGTGCACCGGCTCCAGGTCCCGGCCACGCCGGACCCGTACGACGACGCGACGAGCGACGCGCACCGGTCGGCCGTGCTCGATCTGCTGCCGCCGCGCTCCGCGCCCGCCGACACCGAGCCGCTGCCGGAGCCGGTCGAGACCCCGGTCGCGAAGGTCGTGATCACCAAGAATGCGGCCGCCCCGACCGCGGACCCGCAGAAAGCCGCCCCGCAGTCCGCCGTCCAGGACGCCCCGTCGTCGTCCACCGCGGCGCCGGAAACCGCCGTCGCCGAAGCGGCGGTCGCGGAGTAGCGGAGACCGCACGCGAGGCGGACGTACGGCGGCAGTGGCGGGTGTCGGTCACGCGGCCGCCGTGACCCACGGCCGGACGCACCCCGCCTGCACTTCGCCCGCGCCCGGCCGCAGCCCGGCCGACGCCCTTGTGCCCCGCGCCCCACCCCCTACGCCGGCCGCCCCACTCCCTACGCCGCCCCATTCCCGACGACGTGCTACGTCCTACGCCACGAACGTACGCGGCCCCTCGCCGCCCGCCGTGCCCCCGCTCCGCACGATCCGCGCGGCGGCGGCCAGGCGGGCGGCCGCCTCCTCCGCCACCGCGCCCCCCACGGTGAACGGCAGCCGGACGTAACCCTCGAAGGCGCCGTCGACGCCGAAGCGGGGCCCCGACGGCACCCGCAGACCCACCCGTTCGCCCGCCTCGGCCAGCCGCGATCCGGAGAGCCCTCCCGCCCGCACCCAGAGCGTCAGACCGCCCTTGGGCACGGTGTACTCCCAGTCCGGCAGCTCGCGCCGCAGCGCGGCGACCAGGTCGTCCCGGTTTCCCCGGGCCTGGCTGCGCCGCAGCTCCACCGCCTGCTCCCAGCCTTCGGTGCTGAACAGCCAGTTCACCGCAAGCTGCTCCAGCACCGGCGTGCCCAGGTCGGCGTAGGCGCGGGCCGCGACCAGGCTGCGGACGACGTCGGGGGCGGCCCGGACCCAGCCGATGCGCATGCCGGCCCAGAAGGCCTTGCTCGCGGACCCGACCGTGATCACCGTCGAGCCCGCGGGGTCGAAGCCGCACACCGGCCGCGGCATCTCGACGTCGTCGAGCCACAGTTCGCTCATGGTCTCGTCGGCCACCAGGACCGTCCCGGCGGATCGGGCGGCCTCCACGAGGCGGCGCCGCTGGTCCTCGTCGGCGAGCGCGCCGGTCGGGTTGTGGAAGTCGGCGACGACGTACGCGATGCGCGGCGCGGCGTCCCGCAGCACCTGCCGCCAGCGGTCCATGTCCCACCCGGCCAGTCCGTCCGCCATGGCGACCGGCACCAGACGGGCGCCCGCCTCGCGCATCAGCTGGAGGATGTTGGCGTAGGAGGGCGACTCGACGGCGATGCGCTCCCCGCGCCCGCCGAACAGGTGACAGATGGCGTCGATGGCCCCCATCGCGCCCGTCGTGACCATGATCTGCTCGGGCATCGTGGGAATCCCGCGCGCCGTGTACCGCTCGGCGATCATCGTCCGCAGCGCGGGCAGGCCCGCCGGATAGTCGCCGTGCGTGTGGGCGTACGGAGGCAGTTCCTCCAGCGCGCCCTGCACGGCGCGGGTGAGCCACGGCTCGGGGGCGGGCAGGGCCGCGCAGCCCAGGTCGATGATCGAGCCCAGGGCCTCGGGCGGCAGCGGTTCCAGGCCGCGGGCCGGGACCGGGTTGCCCGCCGGAACGGCCGTCCAGCTCCCCGCGCCGCGCCGGGACTCCAGGAAGCCCTCCGCGCGCAGCGCCTCGTAGGCGGCGGCGACGGTCGTCCGGCTCACGGACACGGCGAGGGCCAGTTCCCGTTCGGCGGGCAGGCGCGCGGCGACGGGCACACGGCCCTCCAGCACCAGCAGCCGGACGCCGTCCGCGAGTGCCCGGTAGGCGGGCGGCCGGCGCGAGCCCGGGCCCGCCGGGCGGTCCTGCTGGGACTTGAGGAGCCGCGCGAGCTGGGCGGCCCCCACCGCTGAGGTCCACTGCGCCATGGATATCAGTCCACCTTCCCCGAATTGGCCATGGATGCCTTTCGCTTCCCAGCCACAGAGTGTCACGAGTCAGGCCACTACCACCACAGGGGGCACCTCTTGGAGACCACAGGACTTCTCCGGCGTCCGGCGCGGCGACGTCCGGCGCCGGGAGGACTGCCGCGACGGCTGATCCAGCTGTACGCCGGACTCGCGCTCTACGGGGCCAGCTCGGCACTGCTCGTCAAGGCGGGCCTCGGGCTGGAGCCGTGGAACGTGCTGCACCAGGGCCTGGCCGAGCTCACCGGAATGACGATCGGGGTGGTGACGACCCTCCTCGGCGCGGTGGTGCTGCTGCTGTGGATCCCGTTGCGCCAGCGCCCGGGCCTCGGCACGATCTCCAACGTGCTGGTCATCGGCGTCGCGATGGACGGCACGCTCGCCCTGGTCCCCGAGGCGCACGCCCTGGCCGTGCGCGTTCCCCTGATGGCGGCGGCCGTCGTGCTCAACGGGGCCGCCACCGGCCTGTACATCGCGGCCGACTTCGGCCCCGGCCCGCGCGACGGGCTGATGACGGGACTGCACCGGCGCACCGGGCGCTCGATCCGTCTGATGCGCACGACGGTCGAGGCGCTGGTCGTCGTGACCGGGTTCGCGCTCGGCGGCACCATCGGCGTCGGCACCGTGCTCTACGCGGTCGCGATCGGCCCGCTCGCCCAGTTCTTCCTGCGGGCGTTCGCCGTCCCCACGCCGGCCGCCGGCAGCACGATCGTTGCCGCAGGGGCACCCCGGGGAGCGATACTGCGTCCGTGACCAGCTCCATGCGCCACCCGTACCTCGATCACCCGCGGCCCATACCGATCGCCCACCGAGGCGGGGCCGCGGACGGCCTGGAGAACACCGTGGCGCAGTTCCGGCGCGCGGTCGAGGCGGGCTACCGCTACATCGAGACCGACGTGCGCGCCACCCGGGACGGCCGGCTCGTCGCGGTCCACGACGCGACGCTGGACCGGGTCACCGACGGCTCGGGACGCATCGCCGACCTCCCGTGGTCGGACGTGGCCCACGCGCGCGTGAGCGGCACGGAGCCGGTGCCGCTCTTCGAGGAACTTCTGGAGACGTTCCCCGAGGTGCGGTGGAACATCGACGTCAAGGCGGAATCCGCCCTGCACCCCCTGCTCGATCTGATCGGCCGCACGGACGCGTGGGCCCGCGTCTGCGTCGGCTCGTTCTCCGAGGCCCGCGTCGCCCGTGCCCGGCGGCTGGCCGGCCCGCGCCTGGCGACGTCGTACGGCACCCGGGGCGTGCTCGGCCTGCGGCTGCGGTCCTGGGGTGTGCCGGCGCCGTTGCGCCGCTCGGCGGTCGCCGCGCAGGTGCCCGAGGCGCGGTCGGGGGTCCAGGTGGTGGACCGGCGTTTCGTCCGCGCCGCGCACGCGCGTGGGCTGCAGGTGCACGTGTGGACGGTCAACGAACCGGATCGGATGCACCGGCTCCTCGACCTGGGGGTCGATGGCATCATGACCGATCACATCGACACGTTGCGCGAGGTCATGCAGGACCGGGGCGTCTGGGTCTGACCTCGGCCCGTCGCCCGCGCGCGGGTTCCGGGAGCGGGAAGCGAGGGCACGGGTGGACATCGACACCGTGCGGACGGCGGCGTCCGACGAGGCCGCCGGTCGGCGGCGCGAGCAGCGCGGCTGGTATTTCTACGACTGGGCGTGCTCCGTCTACTCGACGAGCGTGCTCACCGTGTTCCTGGGCCCGTACCTGACCTCGGTCGCGAAGAAGGCCGCGGACGCCGACGGGTACGTGCATCCGCTCGGCATCCCGGTCAGCGCCGGCTCCTTCTTCGCGTACTCGGTCTCCCTGTCCGTGATCGTCGCCGTCCTCGTGATGCCCCTCGTGGGTGCCGCGGCCGACCGGTCCGGCCGCAAGAAGCCCCTGCTCGGCGTCGCCGCCTATGCGGGCGCCGCGGCCACCGCCTGCATGTTCTTCCTGGGCGGCGACCGCTATCTGCTGGGCGGCGCGCTGCTGGTCGTGGCGAACGCGGCCCAGTCGGTGGCGATGATGCTCTACAACTCCTATCTGCCGCAGATCGCCCCGCCCGAGGAACGCGACGCCGTCTCCTCCCGGGGATGGGCCTTCGGCTACGCGGCGGGCTCGCTGGTGCTCGTCGCGAACCTGGTGCTCTACCTCGCCCACGACTCCTTCGGCGTCTCCGAGTCCGCCGCCGTCCGCATCTGTCTGGCCTCGGCCGGTCTGTGGTGGGGTGGCTTCACGGTGATCCCGCTGCTGCGGCTGCGCGACCGGCCGGCCGTCGTGCGGGAGGCCACGGCCCCGGGGCTGCGCCAGCTCGCCGCGACGGTCCGCGACATGCGCCGCCACCCGCTGACGCTCGCCTTCCTCCTCGCCTATCTGGTCTACAACGACGGCATCCAGACGGTGATCTCCCAGGCCTCGGTCTACGGCTCCGAGGAGCTCGGCCTCAGCCAGGCCACGCTGATCGGGGCGGTCCTGCTGGTGCAGGTGCTCGCCGTGGCGGGCGCGCTCGGCATGGGGCGCCTGGCCCGGGCGTACGGCGCGAAGCGGACGATCCTCGGATCGCTGGTGGCGTGGACGCTCACCCTGGGCGCCGGGTACTTCCTGCCGGCGGGAGCGCCGGTGGCGTTCTTCCTGCTGGCCGGCGCCATCGGACTGGTCCTCGGCGGCAGCCAGGCCCTTTCCCGCTCCCTCTTCTCCCATCTCGTCCCACCCGGCAAGGAGGCCGAGTACTTCTCGGCGTACGAGATGAGCGACCGCGGCATGAGCTGGCTCGGGCCGCTGCTGTTCGGTCTCACCTACCAGCTGACCGGCAGTTACCGGGACGCGATCGTCTCCCTGGTGGCCTTCTTCGTCATCGGGTTCCTGTTGCTGGCGCGGGTGCCCGTGCGGCGGGCGATCGGTGAGGCGGGGAACCCGGTGCCCGAGAAGATTTAGCACTCAGGGCGAAAGGGCGGTAGTGTACGCGTTTGGCCTGCCAGGCGTACCGTTACTGCGCGTCAAAGATGCCGAAACGCTGGGTGACATCTCCTTTCAGATGTGACAAACCGGGCGCCGGTGGGTACTGCACTGGTTGACAAGGCTGCGGCTACGACGGCGACCCACGACCCGGAACGGGACTCGGTACGGGAATCTTTACCGCCGACCGGACGTTGACCGGATGACGACGACAGCGACACCTGTCCTGTGGGCGACAAGCCCGGGAGGCACGATTCATGAGTGAGCGAGCTCTTCGCGGCACGCGCCTCGTGGTGACCAGCTACGAGACGGACCGCGGCATCGACCTGGCCCCGCGCCAGGCCGTGGAGTACGCATGTGAGAAGGGGCACCGGTTTGAGATGCCCTTCTCGGTCGAGGCGGAGATTCCGCCGGAGTGGGAGTGCAAGGTCTGCGGAGCCCCTGCACTCCTCGTGGACGGCGACGGCCCTGAGGAGAAGAAGGCCAAGCCCGCGCGTACACATTGGGACATGCTGATGGAGCGGCGGACCCGCGAGGAACTCGAAGAGGTCCTCGAGGAGCGGCTGGCCGTTCTGCGGTCCGGGGCGATGAACCTTGCGGTGCATCCCCGGGACAGCCGCAAGTCGGCATAGCCCCGCACGGCTGAGGCCGGCTGCACCACACGCACGCAATGACCGCGGGCGCCGTACGTGAACACGCGTACGGCGCCCGCGGTCTTCGTGCTGCCTGCCGTCCGCCTGGCGAAGCCCGGCGTGGGAGGGGCGGCGCGTCGGCGCCTGCCGCACGGTCTAGCGTTCGTCCCGGACGACCTCGCCCTGGACCACCTTGCCGTCGGGGCGGTGGATGCGCGCCTGCTGGAAGGCGTCGCCCAGGGTGCCCGGGGTGGCCGCCGCCACACGCAGCCGGCGCTCGGCGAAAGCGCCGACCGCCTTCTGGACCGGCGGGAGGAGCAGGAGCAGCCCGGCCGCGTCGGAGAGCAGGCCCGGGATCATCAGGAGCAGCCCTCCGAGCATCATCAGGCCGTTACCCCCGCGGCTGGGCGCGGTGCCCCGCTGGAGGGCCTCGTTGAGGTTGCGGAAGGCACGGCGGCCCGCCCGCTTGATGACCACCGCGCCGAGCACGACGCCGGCGAGGAGGAGCAGGAACACCACGAGGCCCGAGGACGCTCCGGCGACCAGCGTCAGCAGCCAGATCTCCAGCACCAGCCAGCCGGCGAGGCCCAGCGGGACGAACGTGCGCAGTCGCGAGCGGCGGGGCTGTTGCTGAGGACGGCCGGGTCGGTCCGGGGTCGGGTGTACGGGGGTCGGGGCTCCAGTCGTCATGCGTCCAGTGTGCCCGGACCCGGCTCAGAGCGGCGTAAGGGGCCGATCAGCCTTCGCTGTGCGACTTGGCGGGCGCCTGCGGACGCTCGGGCTGGTCGGCTGTGCGCCCGGTGATCCTGCCGACCCGCTCCCCCACGCCCCAGGCCGTGACCCGCCACAGGGCCTCGACGAGGATGTCGCGGCTCATCTTGGAGTCGCCGTGCTCGCGCTCGACGAAGGTGATGGGGACCTCGACGACGTGGAAGCCGCCCTTGACCGCGCGGCGGGCCAGGTCGACCTGGAAGCAGTAGCCCTGGGAGGCGACCTCGTCCAGGCCCAGCCCTTCGAGGGTCTCGCGGCGGAAGGCCCGGTAGCCGCCGGTGATGTCCCGCAGCGGCAGGTCGAGGGCGAGGCGGGAGTAGAGGCTGCCGCCGCGCGAGATGACCTCGCGGGACCTGGGCCAGTTCACCACCCGGCCGCCCGGCACCCAGCGCGAGCCGAGGACCAGGTCGGCGCCCTTGAGCGCGGTGAGCAGCCGCGGCAGTTCCTCGGGCTGGTGGGATCCGTCGGCGTCCATCTCGATCAGTACGCCGTAGCCGTTGTCCAGGCCCCAGCGGAACCCCGCGAGGTAGGCGGCGCCGAGGCCCTCCTTGCCCTTGCGGTGCAGCACCCTGACCTGGTCGTCCGCGGCGGCCAGCTCGTCGGCGAGCCGCCCGGTGCCGTCGGGGCTGTTGTCGTCGGCGACGAGGACGTGGGCCTCGGGAACAGCCTCCCGCACCCGGCCGACGATGCTCTTGATGTTCTCCGCCTCGTTGTAGGTCGGGATGATCACCAAGGCCGTGCCGAGCGGACCGAACGTCCTCCCCCGGTCCTGTGCCGCGAGGGTCCCGTCGCCGTCGTTCACTGCTGCCCCTTCATGTCCGTACGCCGGAGACCACCTTAGTGGCCCCAGCCTGGGATGACGTGACAGGACGTTCGAACGGCGGTGTCGAATCCACGAAAGCGGGGTAGCTATGTGCTTTTGGGCCCGTATGTACGCACCGGCCCTGCCGGAGGTACGCCCCCTGCCCCCGCACGCGTGCGGGGGCGCTGCGGATGGGGGCCCGGCGCCCTTCGGGCCGGCCCGGGACCCGCTGGCTGCGGGTCGACCGAAAGCCGTTGTCTACTGAGCACCCGGGCCCCACCCGGGTCACACCTCCCCGACCGGCCGGAACGTTCCCTCGCTGCGGCGCGGGCGCTGAGCCTGGCTGCCAGTGGAGGTGCGCCGGTTCGGCACACCGTCCCTGACCCAGCGGCGCCGCGGCGAGTGCGCGGATGTTCCTCGGCGGGGCGTCCGGTGGTGGACTCCGCCGAACCTACCGGCCTTCCGCCGTCAGCTGTCAACAGCGGTTCGACCTGCGGGTCTTCTGTCAACGCGCAGGTCAGCCGGGACGAGACCCGGGGCGCACGACGACGGCGGACGGGTGATCTTTCCCGGGTCGCCCCGGGAGATCACTCGCTCGGCCGCACGAACACCGTCCGGCCGCCGACCACGGTGCGCAGACACACCGGGAGGTCGTTCCCGGGCGTCAGATCGGGCAGTCCCGGGGTCCCGGAACGGGGGTCGGTGGACCAGCGGGCGACCCGGTCGTCGGGGGCCTGGACCACGAGTTCGTCCGTGCGCCAGACCGCGTAGTCGGCGGGCGCGCCCGGGACCAGCACCCCCGCGTCGTCGCGGCCGACCGCGCGCCAGCCGCCGCGGGTGTGCGCGGTGAACGCGGCGCGCGCGGAGACGCGGTGTTCCGCGGTCCGGTGGAAGGCGGCGGCGCGCACGGTCCCCCACGGGTCGAGCGGGGTGACCGGGCTGTCGGAGCCGAAGGCGAGCGGAACGCCGGCCCGCAGCAGGGCGGCGAACGGGTTCAGGGTCCTCGCCCGGTCCTCGCCCAGCCGCTGCGCGTACATGCCCTGTTCGCCGCCCCACAGGGCGTCGAAGGCGGGCTGGACGGAGGCGGTGAGGCCCAGTTCGGCGAAGGCGGCGACGGTCTCGGGCGTGAGCATCTCCGCGTGCTCCACCCGGTGGCGGGCGGCGCGGATCCGGGCGAGGCCGACCTTCTCGGCGGCCGCGCGGACGCCCTCGACGACGGCCGTGACGGCGGCGTCGCCGATGGCGTGGAAGCCCGCCTGGAGCCCTGCTTCGGTGCAGGCCGCCACATGGGCGGCGACGTCGTCGGCGTCCAGGTAGGCGGCTCCGGTGTGCCCGGCGTCGGCGTACGGGGTGTGCAGACAGGCGGTGTGGGAGCCGAGGGCTCCGTCGACGAACAGGTCTCCCGCCGCCCCGAGGGCGCCGAGCTCGCGGGCCTTGTCGACGTCGCGCTCCGCCCAGTAGCCGACGACGCGCGGGCCGCACGCCTCGGCGGCGAGCCGCAGCAGGCCGGTGAAGTCGTCCTCGGAGGAGATCTCCGGGCCGGCGCACTCGTGGACGGAGCCGATGCCGAGCGAGGCGGCGTGGGCGAGGGCGGTCCGCTGGGCCTCGGTGCGCTGGGCGGGCGTCACGGCTGCGAACGCGGCGGCGCGGACCGTGTGGTGGGCGTCGCGGGTGAGCGGCTCGCCGTCGGCGAAGCCGGCCGCGTCCCGGGCCCGGGGGGCGAGTGCCAGCAGGGCGGTGGTGACCGCGGCGGAGTGGACGTCGATCCGGCTGAGGTAGAGCGGCCGGCCGCCGGCGGCCTCGTCCAGTTCCTCGCGCCGGGGCGGGCGGCCCTCCGGCCAGCGGGAGGCGTCCCAGCCATGGCCCAGCAGCACCTTGTCCCGCGGGCGGGACACCGCGAACTCGCGCACCAGGGCGAGCGCGGCCGTCAGGGAGGGAGCCGCGGACAGGTCGAGTCCGGTGAGCGCGAGGCCGGTGGACGTGGTGTGCACATGGGCGTCGGTGAACGCCGGGGTGACGAGGGCGCCGTCCAGGTCGACCACCTCGTCGACACCGCCGGCGAAGGCGTCGGCGGCCCCCTCGGAGCCGACCCAGGCGACCTGGCCGCGTTCGACGACCATCGCGGTCGCGAAGGGATCGGCGGGGCTGTGGACCTCTCCTCGGCGGAGCAGGACGGTCTTCGGCTCGGGGGCGTGCTCACTCATGGGAACAGTCTCGCGCCTCCCCGGGGGCGACCGCCCCCAGGGGCTCCTCAGATCCGCGGCGGCCGGGCCTCGTAGGGGGTGGACAGGACGACCGTGGTGCGCGTCGACACTCCCGCGAGCGCCCTGAGCCGCCCCAGCAGTTCCTCCAGTTCGTGCGGGGTGGCCACGCGCACCTTGAGGATGTAGTTCTCGTCGCCGGCCACGCTGTGGCAGGCCTCGATCTCCGGCACGTCCGCCAGTCGCTCGGCGATGTCGTCGGGGGCGCTGGGGTCGAACGGCTTCACCGAGATGAACGCGGTCAGGGGCAGCCCGACGGCCTCCGAGTCGACGACGGCCGCGTATCCGCGGATGACGCCGCGCTGTTCCAGCCTGCGCACCCGCTGGTGCACGGCAGATGTGGACAGGCCCGTGGCCTTGCCCAGATCGGTGTAGCTCATCCGCCCGTCCTTGACGAGCAGCTGCACGATTTGTCGGTCCAGCTCCTCCATGACGCAAGAACTTACAGGCAGCGCGATCTCCGCGTATACCTATGCAGCGCAGGTCATACCCCGTTTGTGATGTGTCCGGAGCGGTCCCGCGCGACGACCGGGCACCGCCCGGGGGCGCTCGCGCGTGGGGCACCTGCAAGCGGCATGTGACGAATGCCACAGCACTCGTGAACGCTTCGTGATGCCCCGGTGGTTACCGCCGGGACGGCATGGGAAGTGCTTGCTGTGGTCGAGGCCGCACTGCCGTCACGACCCAGCCCGAGGGGGAGAATCACATGCAGAGTCCCAAGCGCCCTGGTCGCACCGTGCCCAAGCGGCTCCAGTCCGTCGGCGAGCCCGAGCCGGAGGGCGTCGAACCCTTCGACGCCGACGGCTTCGACGATGACGCCGCCGAGCACGTCGACGCGTACGACACCTTCGAGATGTACCGGGTGATCTGCCCGGACTGCGCGCAGCCCATCGCGCTGCTCGCGGACGAGGAGAGCCTGCCGGAGCACGCGCTGTGCGCCTCTCCGTGGAACCCGTTCGGGCTCACGGTCTGCGCCGGCACGGGACGCACGGCGGCCGAGGCCCGTCCCGCGGACGAGTCCGCGGGACTCCAGGAGCAGGACACCGCACTCCTGCTGACGCTCCCTCAGGGACTCGACTGGCGTACGCAGCCCTTCTCGCACGTCGGCGGCCCGGGTTCCCGCCCGATGCGCGTGCCGGCGATACGCGTCCCGACGACGCGCCGCGCGGCCGCCTGAGCGGCGTCGCCGCACCCGTCGCCCCGGCTCGACTCCCGCAACAGGACTGCACCATGGCCGGCAGGCCGTGGTGCAGGATCGGCGCGCCTCACCGACCGGGCCGGCGCCCCCCTTCGAAGGACCTGGGGGCCGGCCTCCACACGGACGGCGGGACCGCCTCCGGGGGCACATCCCGAACTCACGCGCGCCCCTGCCCGCCGGTGACTCCGTCGCGCGGACCCGCGTTGCCCCGGTATGACCCCCACCTACTCGGCAGCTCCCGGGCGTCACCGCCAGCTCTTCGCCGCACCGGTACATCCGGAGCCCGTGCACGCAGAATCGGTTCCGCTGGCTCCGCCGCCCCCTCAGGACCCGCCCATCTACCGTGACCTGCTGCGGACCTGGGCCGACCGGGGCCGCACCCTGCCGGGGCGTCATGACCCGGAGTGGGTGCGGCTGGTCGCGCCGCAGGTGCGGCGGGGGCAGTTCAGCGGGCTCGCGAATCCGGTGGGCGACGGGCGATGACCCGCCGAACGGCGTCACGGCGATCGGGCAGCCCACTCGCGACTCGACGCGGGCGCGCCTGTCAGCCCTCGCGCCGGGCCGGCTTCGGCGCCGGGAAGGCGGGGTCGAGGTCCTCGATGGCGCGCAGGGCGCCGCCCAGGGTCTTCACCAGCAGCTCGACCATGACCTCACGGGTGAACTCGGGACGGTCGATCCACTCCAGCGTGGCCCCCTCGACGCTGCACACCCAGGCGAGCAGAGCCATGCGCGGCAGCGGCGGCACGTCACTGCGGCCGTACGCGCCCTCGGCGATGGTCGCCACGATCGCCGCGCGCACGCCGTCCCGGATGCCGTGGACCTCGGTGTCGAAGCCGACGCCGCCGCTCACGATCGTGCGGTAGGCGGCCTGGTTGTGCTCGGCATAGCGCAGATAACCGTCGATGGTGCGCTGCACCCGGTCCACCTGGGGCAGTTCGAGACCGCTCGCCGCGAAGGTGACCAGATCCGCGACGGAATCCTGGATGATGGCCAGGTAATAGCCGCGCTTGGACTGGAAGTAGTAATAGATCAGCCCCTTGGCGACATGCGCCTGCCGGGCGATGTCGTCCATCGAGAGCGCGTCGTAGGACGTGTCGGCGAACAACTTCCGGCCGATGGAGATGAGTTCGGCGCGACGCGCCAGTGAGCGCTCGGTGCCGCGCGCCCGGGGACGTACCACTTCGCGCTGTTCACTGATATTCAATTTCGACCCTGGTCTCGGGCAGTCGGCGGGACATCCGCGGTATGTCAGGTCAACCGTGTGTCAGATCACACCCGTCAGAGCAGTCCGAGCTGGGTGACCAGCATCGCGAAAACCGCGACGAGGACCCAGCCCAGGGCGTGCTCCAGGATCTTCGGGCCGTCGGTTTCGGGGCCGCCGGTACGGGTGCGGGTGACAGTGGCTGTCTGAGCGGTCATGGTGTCTCGCTGAAGTCGGACGTACTGGTGGATCCCCCCACCGATCCGTCCACCCTGCCACCCGCCGGGCCTTTTGTGGCAGAGATCTTGCTCACATCCGGATTCCCACCGCCGTCAGGGCCTGGCACTGGCGGGCGCTCGGACGCGCCGGGAAGTAGAGGTAGCAGACGCCGCCTGTGCCGGAGACCGCCTTTCCCGTCGCGTCGCGTCGCCTGGTCCTGAGCCAGATGTTCTCGAACTCCCGCCGGGGGTACACCCGCCGCACCGCCGCGTCGTCCGCCGAGAACGGGTCGTTGGCGATCACGTCGCCCTCGGCGGTGAAGCCGATCACGGTCATCAGGTGCCCGGAGGTCCCGTACCCCGCTCCGGTGAGCTCCTCCTTGAGGAAGGACTGCGACGTCATGGCCGGGATCCCCGCGCCGATCAGCGTCTCGAGGTCGGTGAGGGAGCCGAGCCGGGTGACCACGCCCTGCAGGTCCTCGAAGGTGGCCGCATAGGCCGCGTTGAACGGCCAGTTGCCACAGCCGGCGTACTCGTGGTCGTAGGTGTGCCGGGCCGCGTGGCACACCTGCGGGTCTGCGTAGGAGGGGTCGACCCACGCGAGCTGCTCGTCGGTGAGCCGACCGCCCCAGTACTCGACGATCATCTGCGAGGAGGTGGGGCTGCACCAGGCCTCGCCGCCGCTGTCGTACTCGGGGTACTGGCCCTGGTGGATCTCCTGCGAGTAGCGGGGCACGCGCAGTTCCCGCGCGAGGCCGGGCACGGAGGCCGGCACGGTGAAACGGTCCGGCACGTCGGAACCCATCGCCCCCAGCCGCCACACGGTCGGCGTGACCTTCGTGCCGGGACGGCGGTACAGGGTGAGGCGGAGGCGGTACGCGTCGACACGCAGCCCGCTCGCGGCATCGTCGATCGCGAGCGTGTCGGTCCACACGGTGCTTCTGCCGTCGGTCTGGCCGTCGACCGAGGCCCGCTTGATGTCCTGGTCCCCGGAGGCCCAGCGGCCCATCACGTACCAGGGGCTGTCCGTGCCGTCGGAGTACGTGCCCTTGATCTCGACCTGGAGCCAGCTGCCGGCCGGGGTGCTCGCGTTCCAGGAGGGGATCACCTCCGTGGCGGGGGCGGCGAGCCGGTGGAGGGGCGACGTCCAGGTCGCGTACTCCCACGACGCGGTGGTGCCGCTGTGCCGGTCGGTGTGTTCGACGACGCCGAGCGGGGCGGCGATGGCGACGCCCGGGCGGATCCCCGCCAGGACACGGGCGCCATCGGCGACGCCGGAGCGCCAGTCGGCGTAGGTCGTCCAGCCGCGGTAGTCGACGGTTCGGGCCGGCGCCGCTTCGGCGTCCGTGGCCTCGGCCGCCCCGCCGGCAGCGGCCGACGCGGAGGGGGACGGCGCCGCGGCCACCGCGGCGGCGACCGCGGCGGCGAGGACCGTCCTGCGGGACGGCTGTTCGACTCTGCTCAAGGGTCTGCTCATGGGGGGAGGCTCCCGAGGGTCCGTGCGGTCCGTACGACTCCGTACAGGCCGGTGTCGCTCTGCGGCTGTTCGGCCACTATGGGGCGAGCCGCACCTGGCTTCCAGCAGGTGGGCCCGTGCCGCGCCCACCACCATCGGTCTGGCCCACCGCCGGCGGCCGCGCCCCGTAGACTCACCCGCCGTACCGAAGCACCGCCACCACAAAGCACCTCCACAACGAAGCACCGCCACAACGAAGCATCTCCGTACCGAAGCACCGCCCGCCGCCCCACGCCCCGTCGGCCTCGCGCACCCCAGGATCCGTCATCCGCCAGCTCGCCTCCCGGCTACGCCGTCTGTCACCGTCCTGCGGGCCGGTGCGTCTGATCGGCGTCGACGGGCACGCCGGCTCGGGGAAGTCCACCTTCGCGGGACGGCTGGCGCAGGCACTGGACGGCGCCCCGGTGCTGCACCTCGACGACATCGCGTCCCACGACGAGCTGTTCTCGTGGACCGGCCGTCTGCTCTCCCAGGTGATCGAGCCCTTCGGCCGCGGCGACAGCGCGCACTACACGCCCTACGACTGGCGTGCCCACCGCTTCGGCGCGCCCCGCACCCTGCCCGCCGCCCCCGTCGTGCTGGTCGAGGGGGTCGGCGCGGGCCGCCGTGCCCTGCGGCCGTTCCTGGCGTGCCTGCTGTGGATGGAGGTACCCCCCGAGGAGTCCTGGACGCGCGGCCGGGCGCGCGACGGAGCGGAACAGCGCGCGTTCTGGGACGGGTGGGTTCCGGCCGAAGTCCGTCACTTCGCCGAGGACCCGTCGCGGCCGCACGCCGCCTTGCTGGTACGGCAGTTGGAGCAGAGGTACGAGGTGCTGCCGGGGCCTGCGAAGGGTTCCGGTCCGAACCGCGATGTCACCCACCGTGAGGAACCACCCGCGATGTGGTGAACTCGTGAAGGCCCTTGCGTCCGAACTTCGCCAAGTGCTTCAACTCTGCTTGACCGGCGGCCCGTACAGGACTTACGTTCTGAATGCGCGGCGATCGTGGCCGCCCTCGGACGCGAAGCCCCCGGTTGTTCCCCCGTGATCGGGGGCTTCGTTCTGCCCGGACGCCGTTCCCGGCGACTTTTCCGGGCCTGAACCGACCTGATCCGCTCACCCAGGGTCACCACGCGGTATGCGCCCCGTCTGCTCCCACCTCGTCGAACGACCTGTGCGGCGCCCTACGGCGGGCCCCTCTCCCGCAGGTACGATGCCCTCGGTGCGACCGGGACGGCTGCTGCGCGCACCTGGCAACTCCGGTCCGCGGCACAGCGGTTCGACCAAGGCAGCCGACGGGTGACGGCCCGGCGGCACACCGACGGGGGCACGGTCTGTGGGGGACGCGATGGACTTCGGAACGCAGGGCCCCGAGGCTCCCGCCGACCTCGCCTGGCTTCGAGGCGTGGACGCCTACACCATGGGCGCCTATCCGCAGGCGGAGGAGGAGTTCCGCACCGCGGTGCGGATCGATCCCGGGATGGCCGACGGCTGGCTCGGACTGCACGCGCTGCGCGTCGACACGACGACCGCGCTGCTGCGGATGTTCCGCCACCGCGAACGGTTCGGGGAGCAGCGCTCACGGCACCGCCGTACCCTCAACTCCTGGTACTGGCTGGGCTGGTGGGTGCAGCCGGTCCTGGAGAGCCCCCGTGACCTGCTGCTCGCCCACGCCTCGCACTGGCTCGACGGCCGCCATGTGCCCGAACTGGACCGGGCGCTCGCCGGGCTCCCGCCCGTCGACACCGACCACCAGGTCCGCTTCCTGCACGCCTGTCGCGCGTACCTGGTGAAGGACTGGGAGCAGCTCGTCCGGTACACCGACTCGCTCCTCGACGACCCGCTGCTGTGCATCGAGGCCGGCCTGTTCGGCGGGATGGCCCGGGTGCGGCTGGAGATGTACGGCCAGGCCGAGCCGCTGCTCTCGGCGGCTCTGATGCGCTGCCGCAGCGAGCAGCCGCAGCGAAAGGAGCTGCGGTACTGGCTGGCCCGGGCGCACGAGGGCACCGGCCGTTCGGCGGCCGCGCTCCCCCTGTACCGGGCGGTGCACCGAGTGGACGCCGCCTTCATGGACACCTCGGCGCGGCTCGCCGCCATCGCGGAGGGCGACGGATACGACGACACGGCGGATCTGGCGGCGATCACGCTCAGCGGGCTGGGGCAGGACACGGCGGACGGGCCGGACGGCTTCGACCCGCTGTTCGGCACGGAGGGCCGAGATCTGCGGATCGAGCCCTCGGACCTGCCGCCCGTCGTGCCCCTGCCCTCGGTGACCGACCCGGCGGTGCGCGAGAAACACGCCGTCCGTTCCTCGTCACCGCTGCCGGCCGGTCCCACCGATCCCGCGTTACTCGAGGAGGCGCTCGCCGAGCTGGAGCGCATGGTGGGGCTGGAACCGGTGAAACGCCAGGTCAAGGCGCTCTCGGCGCAGCTCAACATGGCGCGGCTGCGAACCGGGCAGGGCCTTCCGGTCCAGCCTCCGAAGCGGCACTTCGTGTTCTCCGGCCCCTCCGGCACCGGCAAGACGACGGTGGCCCGCATCCTCGGCCGCGTCTTCTACGCCCTCGGCCTGCTGGGCGGCGACCATCTGGTGGAGGCCCAGCGGGCCGACCTGGTCGGTGAGTACCTCGGCCAGACGGCCGTGAAGGCCAACGAGCTGATCGACTCCGCTCTCGGCGGCGTGCTCTTCGTCGACGAGGCGTACTCGCTCTCGAACTCCGGCTACGGCAAGGGCGACGCGTACGGCGACGAGGCGTTGCAGGTGCTGCTGAAGCGAGCCGAGGACAACCGGGACCACCTGGTGGTGATACTGGCCGGCTATCCCGAGGGCATGGACCGCCTTCTGGCGGCCAATCCCGGGCTGTCCTCGCGTTTCACGACCCGCGTCGACTTCCCCTCCTACCGTCCCCTCGAACTCACCTCCATCGGAGAGGTGCTGGCCGCGGAGAACGGCGACGCGTGGGACGAGGAGGCGTTGGACGAGCTGCGCTCGATCGCCGGGCACGTGGTCGACCAGGGCTGGATCGACGAGCTCGGCAACGGCCGTTTTCTGCGCACCCTGTACGAGAAGAGCTGCGCCTACCGGGACCTGCGTCTGTCGGTCTGTCCGGGCGCGCTGACCCGGCACGACCTGGCGACGCTGCGGCTGCCCGACCTGATGCAGGCGTACGGAGAGGTGCTGTCGGGGCGGGGGCCGCAGGACCCGTCGGCGACCTGACGCATCCCGCCGGCGCACCCGCTCCGGCCTCCGGGCCCGCACCGGTGCGGATCGCCGCGCCGAGGCCGAACGCCGGGGGCACGCGCACTCTCCCGGCCCGGTACGGCTCGCCTGGCCCGAGGCCGCTCGCCGAGAGGGTGTTCGCTCCCCGGTCGGCAGGATCGCCGGCCGCGCGGGCCCGCCGGGCCGGACGGCCACCGGCTGCCCGGACGACTGCCGGCACGGCTTGCTCCCGCCCGGCGCCGGGGCCCTTCGGCCGTCGCCCAGAAGAATCACCGGGCCGGGACGACACGCCGGACCGGGACGGCCCGCCCGGGGGGGCGCCGTGTGCCGGACCGTGCCCGGCCGGGACGCCGGGTGCCGGTCAGCTCGCCAGCGCCTCCTCCGGCTCGTCGCTCGCCCTCGGCTCCGTCAGCCGCACCTCGGGAACCTCGCGGTGCGCGGGGTCGGTGACCTCGCCCACCAGCAGTTCCAGCACGTCCTCCAGGGCGACCAGGCCGAGGACCTTGCCGGAGGCGTCGGCGACCTGCGCCAGATGGGTCGCCGCCCGGCGCATCACGGTCAGCGCGTCGTCCAGCGGCAGTTCGGAGCGGAGGGTCGTCATGGGACGCCACAGCTGCTGCGGCACCGCCCGCTCGGAGTCCTCCTGGTCGAGGACGTCCTTCACATGCAGGTAGCCCATGAAGGCGCCGGTCTCCGCGGCCACGGGGAAGCGGGAGTAGCCGGTGCGGGCGGTCAGCTCGACGATCTCGCCCGGGGTGACCGCCGGACTGACCGTGACCAGGGACTCGCGCCGGAGCAGGACGTCGGTGACGGGACGGGAGCCGAGCTCGAGGGCGTCCTCCAGGCGCTCCTGCTCCTCCGGGCCGAGCAGACCGGCCTGGCCGGAGTCCTCCAGCAGACGGTTCAGCTGCTCGCTGGTGACCACGGCCTCCACCTCGTCCCTCGGCTCGACGTGGAAGAGCCGCAGGATGCCGCGGGCGCAGGCGCCGAGCGCGACCGTGATCGGCCGGCACAGCCGGGCGAAGGCGACCAGGCCCGGGCTGAGCCACAGGGCGGTCTTCTCCGGTGCCGCCATGGCGAGGTTCTTCGGAACCATCTCGCCGATCACCAGATGGAAGAAGACCACGGCCGCGAGGGCTATGACATAGCCCAGCGGATGGATCACCCCCTGCGGGAGGTGGACCCACTCGAACAGCGGCTCCAGCAGCTCGGCGACGGTCGGCTCGGCGACCGCGCCCAGGGTGAGGGAGCAGACGGTGATGCCGAACTGGGCCGCCGCCATCATCTGCGGCAGCCGCTCCAGCCCGTAGAGGACCTGGCGGGCCCGGGCGGTGCCGAGCGGCTCGACCTGGCTGCGGCGGACGGAGACGAGCGCGAACTCGGCGCCGACGAAGAAGCCGTTGGCGAGCACGAGCAGCGCGGCGAAGACGAGTTGCAGGGCGCTCATCGGGCCACCTCGCCGGTGCGCACCAGCCGGACCCGTTCGGCCCGGTAGTGGCCGACCCGGCGCACCGAGAGCCGCCAGCCGGGCAGCTCCGTCCGGTCGCCGACGGCGGGGATACGGCCGAGCAGGTCGGCGACGAGGCCGGCGACCGTCTCGTACGGTCCCTCGGGGACCTCGAGGCCTATCCGCTGGAGGGTGTCGACGCGGCAGCTGCCGTCCACGTCCCAGGCGGGCCTGCCCTCCTCGGGCGGGGCGGCGGCGAGTTCGGGGGAATCCTGGCCGTCGTGCTCGTCGCGGACCTCGCCGACGATCTCCTCGACGATGTCCTCCAGGGTGACCACGCCGGCCGTGCCGCCGTACTCGTCGACGACTACGGCGATCGGCTGCTCGCTGCGCAGCCGGGCCAGCAGGGGCTGGACCGGCAGCGTCTCCGGGACCAGCAGGGCCGGGCGGGCGATGCGGACGACCGGAGTGCGCAGCCGGTCGTGGACGGGGACCGCCAGAGCGTCCTTCAGATGGACCATGCCGACGATTTCGTCGATCTTCTCGCGGTAGACCGGGAACCGGGACAGGCCGGTGGCCCGGGTCAGGTTCACCACGTCCTCGGCGGTGGCCGTGGACTGCAGGACACTGACCTTCACGCGCGGGGTCATGACGTGCTGCGCGGTCAGTTCCGCCAGCGAGAGGGTCCGCACGAAGAGGTCGGCCGTGTCCTGTTCGAGGGCGCCGGCCTGGGCGGAGTGGCGGGCCAGGGAGACGAGCTCGCCGGGGGTCCGCGCGGAGGCCAGCTCGTCGGCGGGCTCGACGCCCAGGGCCCGGACCAGGCGGTTGGCGACGGTGTTGAGGGCGGCGATCACCGGCCGGAAGAGGCGGGCGAAGACGTGCTGCGGGCCCGCGACGAAACGCGCGACCTGCAACGGCTTGGACACCGCCCAGTTCTTGGGCACGAGTTCGCCGATCACCATCTGCACGGCGGACGCCAGCAGCATGCCGACGACGACGGCGACCCCGGAGACGGCGCCCTCGGGGACGCCGATCGCCGTGAACGGGCCGCTGAGCAGTTCCGCGAGCGCCGGTTCGGCGAGCATGCCGACGACGAGGGAGGTGATGGTGATGCCCAGCTGGGTGCCGGAGAGCTGGAAGGACAGTTCCTTCAGCGACTCGACGACCGTGTGGGCTCGCCTGTCGCCCTCGGCGGCGGCCCGCTCCGCGTCCGGACGCTCGACCGTGACAAGGCCGAACTCGGCGGCGACGAAGAAGCCGTTGGCGAGGATGAGCAGGAACGCGGCTGCCAGGAGCAGCAGGGGGGTGGTCATGATGCCGCCGCCTCCGAACCAGGTCGGGTGGGGGCGGCGCAGGTACTACAGGACGAACCGTCCATCGCCGGAGGGAGTCACTCCTCGGGTAGCAGGAACCCCCGGTGAGCCCGGCAGGGCACAGCAGGGGCGGGGGCGCAAGGGTGCGCCTCCGTCACCAGATTAATCAAGACAGCGGGTTCTGCGGCAGGGCAGCGGGCCCCGAGTCAGCCCTGATCTTGCTCGGGGGGCGTCTCGGGGTCGCTGATCGCGCGGGCCTCGGCGAGCGCCCGGAGCGCCCGCGCGTCGCGGATGGCCTGCTGCTTGTCGATGCCGGGCTGGATGCCGAGCGCGGGCAGGCTGGTGCCGTCGCTGAGGTTCAGGAACACCCACGGATCGCCCGGTCGGAGGTTCACCTGGAGGATCTCCGCCCAGGCCAGACGCCTGGTGCTGGCGATGTTCACGACGGTGACGCCGGAGTCGTCGGCGATCACCCGCACCCGGGCGAGCCGGGCCAGCACCCAGAACACGAGGGCGCCGGTGAGGATGAAACTGAGTCGCTCCCCCGGGCCGAGCTGCTCCAGCAGCATCGCGACGGCGGAGATGACGAGGAGGATCGCCACTCCGGCCGTGAGCAGCACCACACGGGTGCGGCCCGGCCGGAAGACGACGGGGAGCGCAGGCAGGTCGGACATGTTCCCGGCGGAGGTCAGAGGCGGCAGGCGTGGATGGCCGTGGTCAGGATGGCGCGGGCGCCGATGTCGTACAGGTCGTCCATGATCCGCTGCGCCTCCTTGGCGGGGACCATGGCGCGGACGGCGACCCAGCCCTCGTTGTGCAGCGGGGAGACGGTCGGCGACTCCAGGCCCGGGGTCAGCGCGACGGCCTTCTCGAGCTGCTCGACGCGGCAGTCGTAGTCCATCATCACGTACGTCCGGGCCACCAGGACGCCCTGGAGGCGGCGCAGGAACTGCTGCACCTTGAGCTCCTCGGCGTCCGCGCCGGTGCGGCGGATGACGATGGCCTCGGACTTCATGATGGGCTCGCCGAAGACCTCCAGACCCGCGTTGCGCAGCGAGGTGCCGGTCTCGACGACGTCGGCGATGACCTCGGCGACGCCCAGCTCGATCGCGGTCTCGACGGCGCCGTCGAGGTGGACGACGGAGGCCTCGACGCCGTGGTCGGCGAGGTGACCGGCCACGATGCCCTCGTAGGAGGTGGCGACGGTCTTGCCCTTGAGGTCCTCGACGCCGGTGGCCGCGCCGGGCTTGCCCGCGAAGCGGAAGGTGGAGCGGGCGAAGCCGAGCGGCAGGATCTCCTCGGCGTCGGCGCCGGAGTCGATCAGCAGGTCACGGCCGGTGATGCCGATGTCGAGGCGGCCGGAGGAGACGTAGATCGCGATGTCGCGGGGGCGGAGGTAGAAGAACTCCACCTCGTTGACCGGGTCGACGATCCGCAGTTCCTTGCTTTCCCGGCGCTGCTGGTAGCCGGCCTCATGCAGCATGTCCCCCGCAGGGCCGGACAGGGAACCCTTGTTGGGGACGGCGATGCGCAGCATGAGGTCGGCTTCCTTCGCGTGAACGGGAGAATGGGGCGGTTTCGGGAATGCGGTTCTACAGGTGGGCGTAGACGTCGTCCAGCGAGATTCCGCGGGCGACCATCATCACCTGGACGTGGTAGAGCAGCTGCGAGATCTCCTCCGCGGCCGCCTCCTTGCCCTCGTACTCGGCGGCCATCCACACCTCGGCGGCCTCTTCGACGACCTTCTTGCCGATGGCATGGACGCCCTTCCCGACGAGTTCCGCGGTACGGGAAGTGGCGGGGTCGCCGCTGGCGGCCTTCTGCTGGAGCTCGGAGAAGAGCTCCTCGAACGTCTTCTTGGACATGGTGCTGCCCACCCTAGCCGTTCTCCCGGTCCGTCTACCGCCAGGGTTCGGATACTGAACGGAGGGTGGCCGCGGTCGCCACCGCCGCCGTCACCGCCTCGTGGCCCTTGTCCTCGTTGGAGCCCTCGATGCCGGCCCGGTCCAGGGCCTGCTCCTCGGTGTCGCAGGTGAGGACGCCCATGCCGACGGGCACGCCGGTCTCGACGGACACCTGGGTGAGGCCCTGGACGACCCCTTGGCACACGTACTCGAAGTGCGGTGTGCCGCCGCGGATGACGACGCCGAGGGCGACGATCGCGTCGTAGCCCCGCCCGGCCAGCACCTTGGCCACCACCGGCAGCTCCCAGCTGCCGGGGACCCGCAGCAGGGTCGGCTCGTCGATGCCGAGGTCGTGCAGGGCGCGCAGCGCGCCGTCGACCAGACCGTCCATCACCTTCTCGTGCCACTGGGCCGCGATGACGGCGACTCTGAGGTCACCCACATTGCGTACGGACAGCTCCGGTGCGCCCTTGCCGCTCACGTTCTCGTCTCTCCTCGGTGCCGGTCGTGCTTACTGGTTGCCGCAGGGGGACACGGGGGCCGCGTCCAGCCAGGGCAGGTCGTGTCCCATCCGGTCCCGCTTGGTGCGCAGGTAGCGGATGTTGTGCTCGCCCGCCTGGACGGGCATCGGCTCGCGCTCGATGACCTCGATGCCGTGCCGGACGAGCGCCTCGCTTTTGTCGGGGTTGTTCGTCATGAGGCGGACGCTGCGCACGCCGAGGTCCTCGAGGATCTGCGCCCCGGCCCCGTAGTCGCGGGCGTCGGCGGGCAGGCCCAGCTCCAGGTTGGCGTCGAGGGTGTCGTGGCCCTGTTCCTGGAGTTCGTACGCCCTCAGCTTGGACAGCAGGCCGATGCCCCGGCCCTCGTGCCCGCGCAGATAGACCATCACACCCCGGCCCTCGCTCTGGATGCGCTCCAGGGACGCGTCGAGCTGGGGGCCGCAGTCGCAGCGCAGGGAGGCGAAGACGTCACCGGTGAGGCACTCGGAGTGGACGCGGACCAGGACGTCCTCGCCCTCGCCGATGTCACCGTGGACCAGGGCGACATGCTCGACGCCGTCGACCGTGGAGCGGTAGCCGTACGCGGTGAACGTGCCGTGCACGGTGGGCAGTCGGGTCTCGGCCTCGCGGCGGACCGTCGGCTCGGCGCTGCGCCGGTAGGCGATCAGGTCCTCGATGGAGATGATCGTCAGGCCGTGCTTGCGGGCGAACGGGATCAGTTCGGGCAGCCGCAGCATCCGGCCGTCCTCCCCGGCGATCTCGACGATCGCGCCGGCCGGGCGCAGCCCCGCGAGACGGGCGAGGTCCACGGCGGCCTCGGTGTGGCCGTTGCGGGTGAGCACGCCGCCGGGCTGGGCGCGCAGCGGGAAGACGTGGCCGGGGCGCACGAAGTCGGCCGGCCCGGCGTCGCCGCTCGCCAGCAGCCGGAGCGTGGCGGCGCGGTCGGCGGCGGAGATGCCGGTGGTGACGCCGTGGGCGGCCGAGGCGTCGACGGAGACCGTGAACGCGGTCGTCATCGACTCGGTGTTGTCGTCGACCATCTGCGGGAGCTTCAGGCGCTCCAGCTCGTCGCTCTCCATGGGGGCGCAGATCAGGCCGCGGCACTCGCTCATCATGAAGGCGACGATCTCGGGCGTCACCTTCTCGGCGGCGACGACGAGGTCGCCCTCGTTCTCGCGGTCCTCGTCGTCGACGACCACGATGGGGCGGCCGGCCGCGATGTCGGCGACGGCCTGCTCCACGGGGTCGAGGCTGAGGTCTTCCAGGCCTTCGGTGCTGTACAGGATCGGTGCCGTGCTCATGCCGGCGCTCCTTCCAGAGCGGGTTGCGAGGCCTTGCGGGACCGCAGCCACCAGTCGCGCATGCCCCACAGGACGAGCGCGCCGTAAATGACGTAGACGAAGCCTGAGAAGGCGTAGCCGTTGGCGAAGTTGAGGGGGACGCCGACGACGTCGACGAGGAGCCAGGCGATCCAGAACTCGACCATGCCGCGCGCCTGGGCGTACATGGCGACGATGGTGCCGACGAAGATGTAGGCGTCCGGCCAGGGGTCCCAGGACAGGGACGGGTTGGCCTTGAAGAGGAGGGCGACGGCGACCGTGCCGAGCGCCGCGGCGCCGATCATGGCCGCGCGCTCGGGCCAGGTGGCGAAGCGTGGGGTGATCTGGCCGTCCGCGGACCGCCCCTTGCTGCGGTTCCACTGCCACCAGCCGTACAGGGCGACGACCATGACGACGACCTGCTTGCCCGCGCTGCCGGCGAGGTGGCCGTAGAAGGCGACGAAGAGGACGAGCCCGGAGAGGAACTGCACCGGCCAGGTGAGCAGCGAGCGACGCCAGCCGAGGGCGAGGGTGATCAGGCCGAGGATGTTCCCGATCATGTCCGACCAGATGATGTGCTGGTCGAACGCGACGAACGCTTCGGAGTTCAGCCAGTTCACTTGCCCGCTCCCTGCTGTGTGGTGGCCAGCAGGCGCTCGACGTACTTGGCGACGATGTCCACCTCGAGGTTGACCGGGTCGCCGGGCTGCTTGAGGCCGAGCGTGGTCAGCGCGAGGGTGGTGGGGATGAGGCTGACGGTGAAGTGGTCCGGGCCGGCTTCGACGACCGTGAGGCTGATGCCGTCGACGGTGACGGAGCCCTTCTCCACGACGTACCGGGCGAGTTCGGCGGGCAGGGAGACCTTGACGATCTCCCAGTTCTCGGACGGCCTGCGCTCCAGCACGGTGCCGGTGCCGTCGACGTGCCCCTGCACGATGTGTCCGCCGAGGCGCGCGCCGACGGCGGTGGGGCGCTCGAGGTTGACCCGGGAGCCGACGGCGAGTGCGCCGAGGCTGGATCGGTTCAGGGTCTCCGCCATGACGTCGGCGGTGAACTCGTCGCCCTCGTGCTCGACGACGGTGAGACAGACCCCGTTCACGGCGATGGAGTCGCCGTGCTTCGCGCCGTCGGTGACGACGGGGCCGCGCAGCCGGAAGCGGGAGGCGTCGCCGAGATTCTCGACGGCGGTGACCTCACCCAGCTCTTCGACGATTCCGGTGAACACTTCCCGGGTCCTCCTGCCTCATAGGGCACGGACTCCGGGGCCTGTCGTGGACGACAGCAGGTACGGGCAGCGGCACCGGGACGACGCCGGACAGACCCGTCCACCGACGAGTTCTTATACGACGACGCGCACGAATGCCCGCCCGCCGCGCACTGCCTCCCATCCGGACTTTAACCGTCGGTCCAGGAATTTCACCTGGTCAACCGACCGCTGGAAGCGGACGGGTCGCGGACTGTAACCGCCGGTTCGGACTTTCACCGACCCCGGAGTGCGCTGCTTTTGGTACAGGGTCAGTGTGCCACGGCGGGTAGGCGTCCATACAGGTGAAGGGTGTGGGTTGGCTCACAGGGCGTCACTCCTCCCTTCAACACCCCATTGGTCCATACCTATTGACGGACTGGTCTAGTCCTTTTTAGGCTCGAGCCGTACGGCCCGGCGGCGGTGACGACGGCCCTTGCCCGCCGCCGGGCCCCCACCCCGGCCGACTGCCCGCTCTGCCAGGGTGTCCTCATGGAGCAGGGTGATCCCAGGACGGCCGCGGGCGCCGACGAGTTCGAGGCCCACCGGTCCCGGCTGTTCGGGCTGGCCTACCGGATGCTGGGCTCGGCCCACGAGGCCGAGGACGCGGTGCAGGACGCCTACCTGCGGTTCAGCGGGGCCGACCGGGCCGGCATCGCGCACCCCGCGGCCTGGCTCGCGAAGACCGTCACCCGTCTGTGCCTGACCCGGCTCACCTCGGCCCGCGCCCGGCGCGAGACGTACGTCGGGCCATGGCTGCCGGAACCGGTCCTCACCTCGGACGGCACGCTCGGCCCGCTGGAGTCCGCGGAGCAGCGCGAGGCGGTGTCCCTGGCGATGCTGGTGCTGCTGGAACGGCTCACCCCGCAGGAGCGGGCGGTGTACGTGCTGCGGGAGGCGTTCGCCTACCCGCACCGGGAGACGGCCGAGGTCCTCGACCTGACCGAGGCCCACTGCCGCCAGCTGCACCGGCGGGCGGTGCAGCGGGTGACGTCGGCACGCCCGCGTTTCGAGGCCGTGCCCGCCCGCCGGGCGGAGCTGGTCGCGTCGTTCGTGAGGGCGGCGCGGGACGGCGACCTGGGGGCCCTGGAGAAGGCGCTCGCCGCCGACGTCGAATGGTGGAGCGACGGCGGTGGCCGGGTGAAGACCGCCCTGCGGCCGATCCTGGGCCGCGACAAGGTGCTGCGCTTCCTGGACGCCGGGTCCCGGACGTTCGCGGCCGGCTTCTCCTACACCGCCGTGGAGCTCAACGCCGCGCCGGGCGCACTCGTCCACGGCGGCGGCGGGCTCGTCGCCACGCTCGGCTTCGAGAGCTCCGGTGAGGAGATCACAGCCGTGCAGGTCATGATGAACCCGGACAAACTGAACTTCGTGGGCCGTCAGCTCGGCCGGATGTAGCGCGGCGCGCGCAGCGGTTCCGCCGACGCTGTCACATTCCTCGGGGGCCGGGCGGTCTGTGCTGCCGGAGGACGTTCCGGTCGGGAGCGTCCGCTGTCCGAAGGGCTGAACAGCATGAGTGTGATCCTGGTGACCGGCGGGACCGGAACCCTCGGCAGGCTCGTCGTGGAGCGGCTGCGAGCAGGCGGGCACGAGGTGCGGGTGCTCAGCCGGCACGCCGAACCGTACGCCGTCGACCTGCGCGAGGGCGGACCCGGCCTGGACGCCGCCGTGACGGGCGTGGACACGGTCGTGCACTGCGCGAGTTCGCCGCGCGGCGGCGACGAGCGGGCGGCCGCACACCTGATCGCCTCGGCACGCCGGGCCGGCGTGGCACACCTGGTGTTCATCTCGATCGTCGGCGTGGACCGGGTGCCGTACCCCTATTACCGGGCGAAGCTCGCCGTGGAGAAGCAGGTGGCGGAGTCGGGGCTCGGCTGGACGGTGCTGCGCGCGACCCAGTTCCACGATCTGCTGGTGCAGGCGTTCCAGGTACTCGCCAAGGTCCCGGTGATGCTGCTGCCCGCCCGGGTGAGCGACCAGCCGGTGGCGGTCGGGGAGGTCGCCGACCGGCTCGCCGAGCTGGCGGTCGGGGCGCCCGCCGGACGGGTCGACGACGTGGGCGGTCCCGAGGTGCGCACGGCCGAGTCCCTGGCCCGCGCGTTCCTGAAGGCGAGCGGCCGGCGGTGCGCGGTGGTGAACGTGCCGTTGTGGGGTGCGGCCTACCGGGCTTTCCGCTCCGGGGGCCACCTAGCCCCGGAACGGGCGGTGGGCAAGGGCACGTTCGAGGACTATCTGGCCACGCGCGTCCGGCGCTGAGACCCGGGGCGCCTCGGGGCTGCCGGTCGCCGCCGTCGCGAACAGGTCCTCCTGGGCGCTTTCGCGGGCCGTGAGCAGCGCCCCGCGCAGCACCGCGCCGCCGCCCAGCACGCCGGGGCGCACCTCGGTGGGCAGCGGGGCCATGTGCCGCAGCCGCCGTGCCACCCGGTCGGCCAGCACGTCCCCGCCGGCCTGGCCGACCTCGCCGCCGAGCACCACGCAGCCCGGGTCGAGGACGGCGACGACGGAGGCCGCGCCGAGGGCCAGCCGGTCGGCGAGGGCGTCGAGGAAACGCGCGGCGGCGGCGCGCCGCGCGGGTCCGTCACCCGCCGCGAACACCGCCGCCCGGGCCGCCGCCTCCCCCGCCGCGGACGCCGGTTCCCCGGCGTGCTCCCCTTCCGTCCCGCGTACCGCGGCCACCGCCGCCCGCACCAGGGCGGCGGCCACCGGTTCCTCGGTGTGCGGTCCGGGCGTCAGTCCACACGTCTGCGCCAGGCCGGCGATCGCCGCGGA
Source organism: Streptomyces achromogenes (assembly GCF_030816715.1). Lineage (NCBI taxonomy): Bacteria > Bacillati > Actinomycetota > Actinomycetes > Kitasatosporales > Streptomycetaceae > Streptomyces > Streptomyces achromogenes. The sequence goes on from NZ_JAUSYH010000001.1 coordinate 1,726,757, forward strand.
GCCGGCCAGGGAGTGGAAACCGCCCTCGCAGTCGGTCGCCGAGGGCAGTCCGCTCGTGCCGGGGACCGGCAGGAAACCGATCTCGCCGGCGCCGCCGGAGGCGCCCCGGCGCAGGGTTCCGTCCAGGACGACCGCCGCGCCGGTGCCGTGGCCCAGCCACAGCAGGACGAACGTGTCGCGGTCGTGGGCCGCGCCCTCGCGCTGCTCGGCCAGGGCGGCCAGGTTGGTCTCGTTCTCGATGTGCGCGCGGGGCCTGCGGGAACCGGTCCTGGAGGGCGGCGACCAGACGGCGGTGCCACTCGGGCAGGCCGCTGGAGTCGCGCAGCTCACCGCTCGCGGGGTCGATCAGGCCGGGCGCGCCGATGCCCAGGGTGTGCAGCCGGTCGGCGCCCGCCTCGGCCGCCACGCGTTCGACCAGCGCGACCGCCCGTTCCACGGCCGTTCCGGTGCCCGTGTCGCCGTCGATCGGCACCGAGGCCTCGGCGAGCACCCGGCCCACCAGGTCGGAGACCAGCACGGCGACGCCCTCCGTCCGCACGTCCAGCGCGGCCAGCTGCGCGCGGTCGGCGACGATGCCGTAGAGCTTGGCGTTCGGCCCCCGGCGCTCCTCGCCGGACTCTCCGACGACCTGGATCAGTCCGGCGGCGGTGAGTCGTTCGACGAGGTCGGCCACCGAGGGACGGGACAGGCCGGTGAGCTGTTTCAGCTGCCCCGCCGTCAACGGGCCCTCGCGTTGCAGCAGCCGCAGGGCGAGCCGGTCGTTGATGGCCCGGGCGGTGCTCGGGGTTGCGGGCATGGCGGGAATCCTCCCACGGCCGAGGGGGACCCGGTCGACGGATCGACCGGAGGCCCTCTATTTATCAGGCAGGGTCCCTGATAATTTACGTCGGCGGTGCGCGGTCGCCGCCGAGGGAGCCGGGAGGGCGGGAGAATGAGCGCAGTGGACGACGAGGTCTGTACACCGGCGGAGGTCAAGCGCGCCCGGTACGCCGTGGCGGCCGTGTTCACCGTGCACGGCGCCGTCACCGGGTCCTTCGCCACCCGGGTGCCGTGGATCCAGGACCACGCCGACGTCTCCACCGGCCAGCTCGGCTTCGCCCTGGCCTTCACCGCGTTCGGCGCGGCCTGCGCGATGCCGCTGGCCGGCTCGGTCATCCACCGCTTCGGCAGCCGTACGGCCCTGCGCGGGCTGCTCGCGCTGTGGACGCTGTCGCTCGTCCTGCCCGCCCTCGCCCCGAACCTGCTGACGCTGTGCCTGGCGATGTTCGCCTACGGCGCGACCGCCGGCATGGCGGACGTCGCGATGAACGCCCTCGGTGTGGAGGTGGAGCGGCTGCTCCACAGGTCGGTCATGTCCGGGCTGCACGGCATGTGGAGCGCGGGCGCGCTGATCGGCTCGGCCGGCGGGACGCTCGCCGCCCACCTCGGCGCGGACGCCCGCGTGCACCACGCCCTGGCCGCGGCCGTCCTCACCGGGCTCGGGCTGCTGGCCTGTCAGTGGGTGCTGGACATCCGGCCGGCGGCGGGCGAGGAGCCGCCCCCGCGGTTCGCGCTGCCGCCCCGCTCGGCGCTGCTGATCGGCGCCGTCGGCTTCTGCGCGGTGTTCGCGGAGGGCGCGAGCCTGGACTGGTCGGCGGTGTACCTGCGCGACCGGCTCGAGTCGTCGGCCGGGGTCGCGGCGGCCTGCACGACCGGCTTCATGCTCACGATGGCGGTGGCGCGGATCGTGGGAGACGCGGTGGTCAACCGGTTCGGCGCGGTGCGCACGGTACGGGCGGGCGGGGTGCTGGCCGCACTCGGCGGGCTGCTGATCGTGGTCGCGGATCGTCCGGCGGTGGCCATCGGCGGGTTCGGGCTGATGGGGCTCGGCATCGCGGTCGTCGTACCGCTGTGCTTCGCCGCGGCCGGCCACGGCGGTCCGAACGCCAGTCAGGCCATCGCGGGCGTCGCGACGATCACGTACACCTCCGGACTGATCGCTCCGAGCCTGATCGGCGGGGTGGCCCAGGCGACCAGCCTGACGGCGTCGTTCGTCGTGGTGACGGTGCTGGCGTGCGGGCTCGTGGCCTTCGCGGGCGTGCTGCGCGGCGGGGAGCGGACGGGCGGGAAGGTCAGTCCGCAGGCCGCAGCAGTGCCCGGCCCGCGGCCCTGAAGGCCTCGCTCCAGGGCGCCGGGCGCATGGTCGCGGCGTCCAGCCGGACGAGGACCCGGACGCCCCGCGGCCCCTCGTTCGAGTGGTCGGCGATCCTGGTGGCCCTGCCGGTCGTCATCGCGCTGGTCGCGGAGAACGCGGGGCACGTCAAGGCGGTCGGCGAGATGACCGGCGACAACCTGGACGACCGGCTCGGCACGGCGATCGCCGCCGACGGCGTCGGTTCGATGCTGTCCACGGCGGTGGGCGGGCCGCCCAACACCACCTACTCCGAGAACATCGGCGTGATGGCCGCGACCCGCGTCTACTCGACGGCCGCCTACTGGGCGGCCGCCGGCTTCGCCCTGCTGTTCGGCCTGTGCCCGAAGTTCGGTGCGGTGGTCGCCGCGATCCCCGGCGGCGTCCTCGGCGGCATCACCGTCATCCTCTACGGCATGATCGGCCTGCTCGGCGCGCAGATCTGGCTCAACGCCCGGGTCGATCTGCGCAACCCGCTGAACCTGGTCCCGGCCGCCGCGGGCATCATCATCGGCGTCGGCAACGTCACGATGAAGTTCACCGACACGTTCTCGCTGAGCGGCATCGCGCTCGGCACGATCGTCGTCATCGTCGGCTACCACGCGCTGCGCGCGTTCGCGCCCGCCCATCTCAGAACCCGGCGGCCGCTGCTGGACGAGGGCGTCAGCAGCTACGACGACGCCAGCTCATAGGCGTACGCGGGGCTGAACTCGCCCGCCGCCCCCCTGCAGCCGTCCGACTCCCCCGGAAGCTTCACCCACAGATAGGCGTCGATCCGTGCCTGCCCGGTGTCGAAGGTGGGCGCCCGGCCGATCCTGCGGCCGTCCGGGTCGCACCACTCGCCGTCGGCCGGCGCGCCGTTGCCGTTGCGGCTCGTGTCGATGACCGCGCCCAGGCCCGCCGGACCGCCCAGCGCGTCCAGCACCCGGCGCGCGTAGGCGGCCTCGTCTGCGGTGCCGCGGAAGTTGGACACATTGCTGAAGATCCCGTCGGAGGACGCGGCGGAGGCGGCGCCGGCCTGCTTCAGCAGCGCGGCCTGCTCCGCCGGCGGGTTCCAGTGGGAGTGGCCGGCGTCGTAGTAGACCCGGGCCGCCGGGTTCGCCGCCTTCAACACCCGCCCCGCTCGGGCCAGGGCGGCGAAGCGGTCGGCCCGCGCGCCCGCGTCGAGACAGTCGGCCTGGGCGATCGAGTCCGGCTCCAGGATGACGACCGCCTCGCGGGAGCCGAGGCCTGCGGCGAACCGGTCGATCCAGCCGGCGTAGGCGTCGCTGTCGGGCGCTCCGCCCTCGGAGGCGCCGCCGCAGTCGCGGTCCGGGATCGCGTACGCCACGAGGACGGGGACCCGGCCCTGGGCGGCGGCGTCCGAGGTGACCGCGCGGACCCGGGCGGCGATCGTGCCGGGCGCGTAGTCGGCGAACCAGACCGCGGCCGGCCGGTTCGCGATCCGGGACTCGATGACGGGGGTGCGCGGGTCGGCCGGGTGGTCTCGGACCCAGTCGAGGACCTGGGACTCGGAGTGGCGGTACAGGCCGGTGGACGCGGCCACCGCCCGGGGTTCGCGCGCCGCGCGGCGGCCGGCCGGGGGAGCCGGCGTCGCGACGGGCGAGGCGGTGGAGGGCGCCGCGGAGACGGACGGGGAGGGCGGTGGGGAGGGGGACAGCAGCGTCGCGCCGGCACGCGGCCGGGCGCCGTCGGTGCCGCGGCCGTGACTCCGCTCGTCGCCGTCGCCGAGCGCGGTCACCATCCCGGCCGCGGCGCCGAGGGCGACCACGGCCGAGGCGACTGCGGCCATGGCGGTGCGTCGGCCGGCCCGTCGCTCACGTACCCCTGACACGGTGCTGTTCCCCCTCCCGCGCGACGGACCCGTTCCCCCGTTCCGGGGAAGCGTCGGGCTCGCCGGCACGCGGGCCAGCCTAGGACTGCCACCCTGCCCCCATGCCGCAATTGGAACAGTTCACCGCTCCCTTCGACGCGGGGCCCGGCCCGGCCGGCCCGAGCCTCGACGGCGTGCTCGCCCGGATGCGCGCCCTCGACGCGGCCCTGCCTCCGCGCGACGGGGTCGCGGTCTTCAACCGCGTCTATCTCGCCGTGACCGAGGAGGTCGGCCGGCGCGTCGACCGGGGCCGCTTCCCCGACCCGCACGCCGCGATCACGCTGGACGTACGGTTCGCCGAGCGTTACCTGGACGCGGTGGATCCGGCGCCCGGCGTCCGGCGTCCGCCCGCCTGCTGGCGCCCGCTGCTGCAGTTCCGCCGCCACCCCGGCGTACGCCCGCTGCAGTTCGCCCTCGCGGGCATCAACGCGCACATCGGGCACGACCTCGCGCTCGCCGTCGTGGACGCCTGTCGTAGCCTCGGCTGCGAACCGGCCGCGCTGGAGGACGAGTTCGACCGCGTGGGCGATCTCCTCGTCTCGCTGGAGGAGCGACTCCGCGAAGAGCTGATGCCGGGCCCCGATCTGCTGCAGATCGCCGATCCGCTCACCCATCTGCTCGGGGCCTGGAGCCTGGAGCGTGCCCGGGACGCCACCTGGACGGCGGCCCGGGCGCTGTGGGCGCTGCGCCGACTCCCCGACGTGGCCGTGGAGTTCACCGAGCGCCTCGACACGGCCGTCGGCTTCGCGGGGCGGATGATGCTCACCCCGCTGTGAGGCGCCGGAGGGCGCGGCACCCGCAAAGGCGTGCTGGTGGGGGCTCGCCGGGTGGGGGTGGGGGCTCAGTCCTCCGGGAGTTCCACGGGCGCGATCTCGTCGTACACGTCGCCCGGGCCCGGGTTGGCGGCGTCGGTCGCCCCGCCGAAGTGGTGCATGACGCCCCAGACGGCGTTGAGCGCGGTCTGCACGGCACCCTCGGCCCAGCCGGCCGTCCAGGAGATGTCGTCGCCGGCGAGGAAGACGCCCCGCTTGTCCTCGGGCAGCCGGTCCTGCATGAAGTGGGTGAACAGTCGCCGCTGGTAGCGGTAGTGGCCGGGCAGGTTGGCCTTGAACGCGCCCATGAAGTAGGGCTCGTTCTCCCAGGACACCGTCACCGGGTTGCCGATGACGTGCTTCCTGATGTCGACCTTCGGGTAGATCTCGCCGAGCGACTTCAGCATGACCTCCATCCGCTCGTTCGCGGACAGCGGCAGCCACTTCAGGCTGTCGTCGCACCAGGTGTACGAGAGGCAGATGACGGCGGGCCGGTCGGGGCCGTCGTCGAGCAGGTACGTCCCGCGCGTCATACGGTCGGTGAGGGTCATCGACATGACGTCCCGGCCGGTGGTCCCGTCCTTGTCGAGCCAGAACGGCCGGTCGACGGGCACGAACAGCTTGCTGGACTCCATGTAGTGGGTGCGCTCGATCGCGGTCCAGTGGTCGATCGGGAAGAGCGAGTCGTCGCAGGCGATCTTCGACAGCAGCATCCAGGACTGGGCGGTGAAGACCGCCGCCCGGTAGGTGCGGATGTCGCCGTTGGCGTCGGTCACGGTGATCCGGTCGCCCGCGGTGCGGTGCAGCCGGGTCACGGCCGGGCGCGGCTCGCCGCCCTCGTGCAGCGAGCTGAGCGAGGTGCCGTAGGGCCAGTGGACGATCTTCTCCGGTTCGCGTTCCCACAGGCGCAGCGGCAGCTGCTGGGAGCCGCCGACGATGCCGCGGTGGTGGTCGTCGGCCTCGGTGTAGACGACGCGCAGGATCTCCAGGATGGAGTTGGGGAAGTCGGTGTCCCAGCCGCCGGTGCCGAAGCCGACCTGGCCGAAGATCTCCCGGTGGCGGAAGGACCGGAAGGCCTCGGAGTCGCAGAGGAAGCCGTAGAAGGTCTGGTTGTCGAGCTTCTCGACGAGTTTCGCCCAGATCTCGCGGATGCGCGGCACGTCCCGCTCGCGCATGGCCCGGTTCATGTCGGAGAAGTCGGCGCCCTCTTCGAGGCACGTGTTCCAGGCGGCGGCGACGTCACGGTAGACCTGTGGCAGGTCGCCGATCGTCTCGGCGTAGTGCGACTCGCCCTTGAGGTCGACGACCGTCGAAGGGGTGGCCTCCGCGAGGGGGTTGGGGAACGGCCGGGTCTCCAGTCCCACCAGGTCGATGTAGTGCTGGAGCGCCGTGGAGGACGGCGGGAAGCGCATCGCGCCCATCTCGGCGGTGAGGGAGGGGTCGCAGCCCTCGAAGCCGACGGTGCGCAGCCGTCCGCCGATCCGGTCGGCCTCGTAGACGACCGGCTTGAGCCCCATCTTCATCAGCTCGTACGCGGCCACGATGCCGGACAACCCGCCGCCGATGACGGCGACCTCGGCGCCGTGCTCGGTCGCCGGGATCTGGCCGAGGCCCGCCGGATGGGCGAGGAAGTCGTCGTAGGCGTACGGGAAGTCCGGACCGAACATGGTGATCGGCGGCTGCTGCTCGTCTGCGTGCTCGACGGCGTTGGGCACGGTGGACGTCATGGGGTGCGGACTCCTTGCGGCAAAGATGAGCGGAGGGTGTGCGGCGTACGGCGGGCCGACGGGCCGGCGGTCAGACCAGGGACCCGTAGAGGCCGGGGCGGCGGTCCCGCAGGTAGGGGTTGGCCTCGCGGGAGGCGGCGAGGGCGACCGGGTCGGCGTCGGCGAACACCAGTTCCTCGGCGCGGCCGGCGCGCGCCCGGGCGATCCCGTCGGGACCGGCCAGCGTGGAGAGTCCGACGAACTCGAACTCCCCTTCCCGGCCGACCCGGTTGACGTAGGCGATGTACATCTGGTTCTCGAAGGCGCGCACCGGGATCATCGACTCGGCGACGAACTGGAAGGGATGCATCTGCGCGGTCGGCACGACGAGCAGGTCGGTGCCGGCCAGCGCGTGCGCCCGCACGTTCTCCGGGAACTCGACGTCGTAGCAGATCAGCAGGCCGACGGTGAGGCCGTTCAGCTCGGCCTGGACGACGGGCTGCCCGCCCTCGGTGAAGTGGTCGCGCTCGAAGCAGCCGAAGAGGTGGGTCTTGCGGTAGTTCGCGAGGCGGCCGCCGTCGGCGGAGATCAGCTGGACCGCGTTGTGGACGGTCCCGCCGGAGCGCTCCGGGTAGCCGTAGGCGATCGCGATGCCGTGCCGTGCGGCGGTCCCGGCGACGGCGTCCGCGCAGTCGCCGTCGGCGGGTTCGGCGAGGCGGGCGACGTCGTCGCCGATGGCGTACCCGGTGAGGAACATCTCCGGCGTGACGAGCAGCCCGGCGCCCGCGGCGGCGGCCCGGTCGGCGGCCTCGTCGAGGACCTTGAGGTTCTCGACGACGGAGCCGGGGCGGCCGGAGCTCTGGAGCAGGGCGGTGCGCATGCGTGATCCTCACCGGACGAAAGGGTGGTTGTGGGGGCCACCTAGACGGTACGGGCGGCCGCGCGGGCCGGACAAGGAGGAGCCGTTGCGCGACGGTGAGCGGTTCGTTGCGTGCGCGACGGGTGGGACGGCGATTCGTTGCGCGTCTCCCCGCGTTCCCCTCTCCCGGGCCCGCCGACAGAGCGCTCGCTCGTCCTCAGTCCCCTCTCCCCCGGCCCTGCGGCAGGGCACGCGACCGCCCTCTCCCCCGGCCCCGCGGCAGCGCACCCGTCCCCTTCCGCCGCAGGCCCACCGCCAGGGCCGTGAGCAGATACGGCAGCGCGCACAGGGCGAACACGGTGCCGTGCGAGAACCGCGCACCGAGGACGCCGTACGCGCCGTACACCGCGACGGTCACCAGCTCGGTGCCCAGGCCGGCGATCGAGGTCAGGGTGGCCCGTGCGGTGCCCTCGATGCGCTGCTGGAGCCGGACGTCGGCCAGGACGGTCGCCGTCTGGAAGCCGCCGAAGGCGAGGCCGACGAGGACGATGCCGGCCTGCGCGCCCGTCAGCGCGCCGGCCGCGAGGGCGAGCGCGGCGCAGACGAGGACCGCCGCCAGGCCGGTGCGGCCGAGGCGCTCGGCCGCACCGGCCAGCAGGCTGCCCGCCGTCACACCGGCCCAGATCACCATGAGCAGGTAGGGGACGGCCGTGTCCGCCGCGCCGGTCTCCCTGACCAGCAGCGGGGTGTACTCGTCGAGCGCGCCCCACACCGCGGTGACGGCGGGGACGAGCAGCAGCGCGCCGAGCGGGGGACGGTCCCGGCGCAGTCCGGCGAGTCCGGCCGGTCCGCAGAGACCGGTGCGCATCCGCCGGGTCCAGCCCTCGTCGGGCTCGTCCCCGTCGGCGGCCGTGCGCTGGTCCTCGCCCTCACCGCCGCCGGGGCCCTCACCGCCGGGGCCCTCACCGCCGACGGTGCCGCTCCCGGCGGGCGGCCGGGTGCGGTGCTCCGGGAAGCAGGCCGCCGTCGCGGCGCAGAGCAGGCACGCCAGCACGCTGGCCGCGCCGACGGCCGGGTATCCGCCGGCCGCGAACACCGGGCCGGCCAGCCCCGTCGCCGCCATCACGGCCACCTGGCCCACCGCGTGCGCGCGCCCCATGACCGCGGCGTACCGGTCGGCGGCGCCGGCCCCGTCCAGCTCCTCGTAGACCAGCGCCTCCAGCGCGCCGGAGCCCAGCGCGCCACGGGCGCCCCACAGGACGAAGCCGGCCGCGAAGGCCCCGTACGAGGGGAACAGCACCCACAGCGCGAAGCCGGCCGCGCCCAGGAGCGGGCCGGTCCACAGCAGCAGCCGCCGGGAGACGGCGTCCGCCCAGGCGCCCGAGGGCACCTCGAGCAGGACGCCGGTCAGCGACCACAGCACGAAGAGGGAGGAGATCTGCCCGACGGACAGCCCGGCGTCCGCGAACAGCAACGCGTACACCGGGTAGAGCAGCACGAACTCGTCGAGGAACGCGTACGCGTAGAGCGTGGCGGTCAGTCGACGGACGCCGGAGCCGGTCGTGGATCAATGTCGCCAGGTCATGCCGTCGATGGTAGGCGGTTCACGCCCCGTCGCCCACCGATTTTCCGCAGACGGCCGCGGGGGTGACCGCGAAGGTGGTGATCACCGCGGCGTGGTCGGAGGGCCAGTCGTTGTCCTCGACGTCCGGCCAGGGCCGGATGCCGCCGGTCACCAGGGTCCGCGAGTCGAGCACCCGCAGGCCGCGGTGGAGCACGAAGTCGATCCGGTCCTGCGGTTCCGGTCGGCCGCTGCCGTCCTCGTGCTCGGCGTGCACCGGGGACCAGGTGTGACCGGGCTCCCGCACGGGGTCGGGGTGCGCCTCGCGGTAGGAGTCGGCGAAGCCCGCCGTCTCGGCGGCCCTCGTCACCGGCCACCCGACGTCCGGCCGGTCCAGGTGGGAGGGGCAGTTGAAGTCGCCGACGAGGACGACGGGCAGGTCGGGGCCCTCTTCGATCCGGCGCAGGGCGTCCCCGAGCCGCGCGAGCCGGCCCTCCTCGTGGGCGGTCAGGGCGTCCGCGGCGAGCCCGTCGAAGGCGGCCTCGTAGGGCCCGTAGGGCGCGCAGTCCAGGTGGACCGTCCACACGTCCACCTCCACCTCCACGTCCGCGTCCACCTCGCCGCCACGGACCCGGATCCGGGCGCCCGCCGCTCCGTAGAAGCCCACGTCCGGGTCGCCGAGGGCGGCCGTGACCGGGTGGCGGCTGATGATCCCCAGGTTCTCCCCGGCCCGGTGGTGGTGCCAGCCGAGGGCCTCGGCGAGCTCCTCGGCGGCGCTGCCGTACGTCTCCTGGAGGCCGACCACGTCCACGTCGGCCTCGGTGAGTACCTTGAGCTGCTTGGCCCGGTGGTCGCGGACCTTGGTTCCCCCGTACCAGAGGTTCCACGTCATGACGCGAAGCCGGCGCGGCAGCAGGGAGCGGAGCCGGTCGGGGGTGACGCCTTCCAGACCGGCCACGACGGTCCGTCCGGGGGCCGGCGCGATCGGCGCGAGCGAAGGCACCGCCAGCACCGCGCACCCGGCCGCCTCGGCGGAGGCCACCCCGGTCTCGGTGTCCTCGACGGCGACACAGGCCGCGGGGTCGACGCCGAGGGCGGCGCAGGCCGCGAGGTAGGGGTCGGGGGCGGGCTTGGTGTGCTCGGTGTCGTCGGCGGTGACGGTGACGGCGAACCGGCTCGCGCCGAGCGCGTCGAGCACGAGGTCGGCGACCGCCCGGGGCGACGCGGTCACCAGCGCCGTCGGCACGCGCTCCCTGGCCAGGGCGTCGAGCAGGGCGAGCGCGCCGGGGCGCGGCACGACGCCGGCGCGCACGCGGTCCGCGAACTCGCGGTGCAGCGCCCCGGCGAGGCCCGCCGCCGGCCGGCCGGTGCCGGCGGCCAGCCAGCGGGCGGTGTGTTCGACGGGGCGGCCGAGCACCTCCGGCCGGTCCGCCTCGGTCAGCGGCCGTCCGGCGACCCGTTCCACCGCCTCCCACCACACCCGCTCGGTGTCGACGAGCGTGCCGTCCATGTCGAACAGGGCGGCCTGGAGCGGGAGTCGGGTCACGGTTTCCTCTTTCGGCACGGGATCAGGAAGCACGTTCGGCCACGAGCACGGGGCGGTCCGGCAGTGACACGGTCACCGTCGTCCCCGCCGCGAGTTCGGCGGCCTCGTGGGCGGGCAGGTCGGCCTTGACCTCGGTGCCGTCGGCGAGCCGCACGGTGAGCCGGACGGCCGCGCCCAGGAAGGAGCCGGCGACGACGCGGGCGTCTCCGGCGGCCTCGGCCCGCACCCGCACCGCCTCCGGCCGCACCAGGACGTCCACCTCGGTCACGGCCGGCACCCGGCCGTCGACGGGCAGCCGCCGCCCGAGCACCTCGACTCCGTCGCCGTCCAGGTGTCCCGGGATCCGGCTCGTCGTGCCCACGAACTCGGCGACGAAGGCCGTGACGGGCCTGCCGTACAACTCCGCCGGGGCGGCGCACTGTTCGAGGCGTCCGGCGTGCATCACGGCGACCCGGTCCGCCATGGACAGGGCCTCCTCCTGGTCGTGGGTGACGAACAGGGTGGTGATGCCGAGCTCCTGCTGGAGCCGCCGGATCTCCTCGCGCAGGGTCAGCCGCACCTTGGCGTCGAGCGCGGAGAGCGGCTCGTCCAGGAGCAGGACCCGCGGGCGCAGGGCGAGCGCGCGGGCCAGCGCGATGCGCTGCTGCTGACCGCCGGAGAGCTGGTGCGGGAACCGCGCGCCCTTGTCGGCGAGGCCCACGAGGTCCAGCAACTCCGCGGCCCTCGCCCGCCGTTGGGGACCGCGCACTTTGCGCATCCGCAGCCCGAAGGCCACGTTGTCGAGCGCGTCGAGGTGCGGGAAGAGGCTGTACGACTGGAAGACCATTCCGGCGTCCCGGCGGTGGGCCGGGACCCGGGTGACGTCCTCGCCGTCGACGAGCACCGCACCGGAGTCGGGGTGTTCGAATCCGGCGAGCACCCGCAGCGCGGTGGTCTTGCCGCAGCCGGAGGGGCCGAGCAGGGCGAGGAGTTCACCCGGCCGGACGGTGAGGTCGAGGCCGTCGAGGGCGACGGTCGGACCGAACTCCCGCCGCAGCCCCCGGAATTCGACGGTCGCCGCCTGCATCGCGGCCTTGGTCGCTGTCGTATCGAGCACGGTCATGGGTTCATCCCCGGGAAGTAGGACGGGTGCGCCCGCCGAAACCGGCGAGGACGAGGAGGAGTGCCCAGGTCACGAGCAGGCTGAGCACGGACACGGCGACGGACAGCTGGGCCTGCGAGCCGCTGACGTTCACGATCCAGACGGCGAAGGGCCGGAAGCCGAGCAGTTGCGCCACGGTGAACTCACCGAGCACCAGGGCCAGGGTGAGGAAGGAGGCGTTGAGCAGCGCGCCGCGCAGGTTGGGCAGCACGGCCCTGACCAGCGCCTGCGGCCAGCCGGCGCCGCAGCTGCGGGCGGCCTCGACGAGGGTGCGCACATCGACGGAGCGCAGTCCCGCGTCCAGGGCGCGGTACACGAACGGCAGCGCCATCACCACGTACGCCAGCACGAGGACGACCGGGAAACCGGGGTCCTGGATCGCCACGAACGTCTGGAACAGCGGGGTGCGCGAGAAATGCTCGGGACCCCACTTCAGCACCGTTCCGATGCCGGCGACGAACGCGATGGGCGGCACCACCAGCGGAAGCGAGCACACCACCTCGACGACCGGCCGCAGCCGGGGCGAGCCCAGCCGCAGCGCCACCATGGCGGGCACCATCAGCAGCAGGACGACGGCGATGGTGGCGGCGGCCAGCTCCAGCGAGAGCAGCAGACTGGCCCCGAAGCCGTCGGTGGCGAAGATCTGCGTGTAGGCGTCGAAGGTGACGCCCTGCCCGGGCACGTCGACGGTGAAGACGACCGACGCGGCCAGCGGCACCAGGAAGTACAGTCCGGCGAGGCCGAGGACACCCCACCGCCACAGGTTCAGGCGAGCCATCGCGCGCTCCGTCGTTGCAGGGGCAGGTACACGGCCATGACCAGTCCGGCGACCAGGACCATGTCGAGGCTGAGGGCCAGCGCCACGTTCTCCTGCCCGACGAGGACGTTGCCGGAGATGGCGTCGGCGATCTGGAGGGTGACCAGCGGGATGGAACTGCCCACCATGGCCGCGGCGGTGGCGTACGCGGCGAAGGCGCTGCCGAAGAGCAGCACGAGGCCGCCGAGCAGCGAGGGCAGCAGAACGGGCAGGGCGACGTGCCGCCAGTACTGCGCGGACGTCGCGCCGTTGTTCTGCGCCGCCTCACGCCACTGGGAGCGCAGTCCCTCCAGGGCGGGGGTGATGGTGAGCACCATCAGCGGGATGAGGAAGTACAGGTAGACGATCACCAGTCCCCAGAAGCTGTACAGGTCCCAGCCCCGGTCGGTGAGACCGAACTGCCGGGTCAGCACACCCGCGTTGCCGAGCGTGGCGACGAAGGCGAACGCCAGCGGGACCCCGCCGAAGTTGGCCAGCACCCCGGAGGCGGTGAGCACGGCCTCGCGCAGCGCGCGGAAGCGGGAGGTCACGACGGCCTGGGCGAGCGGCAGCCCGAGCAGGGCCCCCAGCGCGGCCGACACGGCGGACAGTTTCACGCTGCCGAGCAGGGCCGTCAGATACGCGCCCCGCAGGGAGGCCGTCAGGTTGTCGGCCGTGTAGGACGTGGCGCCCGTGGCCGGGTCCTTGGCGGTGAACGCGCCGTCCAGCATGGCCACGGCGGGCAGTCCGAAAGCGAGCGCGGTGAAGGCGAGCAGCGGGACGACGGCGAGCCAGCCGAGGGCACGGCGCCGCCGCTTCACCAGAGCGGCGGCCGCCGTGTCGACCCGTACGGCGGTGGTGGTCATCCGGAGACGGCCTTGGCCCAGCCCTGCCCGAGGACCGTCTTGGCCTTGCTCTGCTGGGCCTCGGTCGGGAAGGCGGGCGTCCCGGACACCTCGGGCAGCTTGGCGGCCGCCGCCTTGTCGAGGGTGCCGGCCTTCTCCATGGCGGTCATCAGGGCCGGCCGGGCGTACCCCTTGAGCCACAGGTTCTGGCCCTCGGCGCTGTAGAGGTACTCCTGCCACAGGCGGGCCGTCGCCGGGTGCGGGGCGTCCTTGTTGATCGCCTGGGAGTAGTACTGGGAGAACTGGCCGTCGCTCGGCACGGACACCTTCCAGTCGACGCCCTTGGACGTGAACTCGTCGGCGTATCCGGCGTTGAGGTAGTCCCAGTCGATGCTGATGGGCGTCTCGCCCTTCTCGACGGTGGCCGGGGTCGACTCGACGGGCGTGTAGTTGCCGTTCTTCTTCAGCTTGGCGAAGAAGTCGAGGCCGGGCTGGATGTCGTCGAAGGAGCCGCCGCCCGCGAGGGCCGCCGCGTAGACGCCGCCGAACGCGGAGCCGGACTTGGTGGGGTTGCCGTTGAGGGCGACCTGACCCTTGTACTGCGGCTTGAGGAGGTCCGCGAAGGTGGTGGGGCAGGCCTTGACGCGCTTGGCGTCGCAGCCGATGGAGATGTAGCCGCCGTAGTCGTTGTACCAGCGGGCCTGCGCGTCCTTCTGGCCCTCGGGGATGTCCGCGAAGGAGGCCACCTTGTAGGGGGCGAGCAGCCCTTGCTGGGCGGCGCTCAGCGCGAAGGAGCTCCCGAGATCGAGGACGTCCGGCGCGCGGTCCTGGCCCTTGCGGGAGGTGACGGCGTTGATCTCGTCCTGGCTCGCGCCGTCCGGGTTCTCGACCGCGACCTTGATGCCGTACTTCTTCTGGAACCCGTCGATGAGGGCGCCGTAGTTGGCCCAGTCGCGGGGCAGCGCGATGGCGTTGAGCGTGCCCTCCTTCTTCGCCGCCTTCACCAGCGCCTCGAGTCCGCCGAAGTCGGCGGCGGAGGTGGCGGTGGCGGCGTTCTTGCCGTCGGCGGTGGTGGAGGTGGTGTCGGGGGCGGCGCCACAGGCGCTCAGGGCGAGTGCGGCGACGGCGGCAAGGGCGCCGCCACGGACGGCGGTTCTCGGCAGGGGCACGGTCACGGCTTCTCCAGGGGACGCGCGAGAATGCAGCAGACAGGGCGGGATGAGACGAACTTGTCTGAACAAGTTGGCCCCAGTACGCACGCCGCTGATGTCCCCTCGGTAAACACCGGCGAAACCCTGTGCCCTGATTTCACGGACAGTTGCGACGTCCGCCGAACGGTCCGACAGGTCGACTAGGCTGGTCAAACTGTGTACAGCCGTCGACGCAGAGGGGAAGCATGGCCGCGCGACACGAGGAGATCGCCGACGAGCTGCGCCGGGCGATCGACCGCGGAGAGTACGCGGTCGGCGCGCGGCTGCCCGCCGAAACCGACCTCGCGGCGCACTACGGCGTCTCCCGCGGCACGGTCCGCCAGGCCGTGGCGGCGCTGACCGCCGAGGGACTCATCGGCTCCCGCCAGGGCGCCCGCCGGGTGGTCCTGGCCAGCCGCCGCAGCCAGAGCTTCGCCGAGCTGCGCAGCTTCGCCCAATGGGCGCGCGCGATGGGCCGTGAGGCGAGTGGCCGGGTGGTCGCACAGGAGTACCGCCCGGCCACCGCGGAGGACGCCGTGCATCTCCATCTGCGCGCCGGCACGCCCCTGTTGCGCGTCCTGCGGCTGCGCGGCCTGGACGGCGAGCCGGTGCTCGTGGAGCGGACCGTGTACGCGGACTGGATCTCCCCGGCCGTCGAGGCGATCGAGCCGGACTGCCCGTCGGTGACCCAGCGCCTCCTCGACGACACCGGCCTGGTCTTCGCCTACGGCGAGCACGTCATCGACGCGGTGGCGGCGGGCGCCCGGGACGCCGACCTGCTCGGCGTGCGCCGCACGAGCCCCCTGCTGCGGGTCCGCCGGGTCACGACGACCCGCGAGGGCCGACCGGTGGAGTGGTCGGACGACCGCTACCGCCCGGACGCCGTCAGCTTCAGCGTGCACAACTCGATAGGGAACAACGCCCTGGCCCGCAAGACGGCCGAGTAGGCCGCCGCGGGCCCGCTCGACGCGGATCGGATCAGGTCGGCGAGCCCGCGGAGAAGCGGCGCAGCAGCGGGGAGAGCACCAGCACGGACTTCGTCCGCTCCACGAACGGCTCGCCCGCGATGCGCTCCAGCACGCGCTCGAAGTGGCGCATGTCGGCGGCGAAGACCTGGGCCACCGCGTCCGCCTCCCCGGTGACGGTGGAGGCGGCGACGACCTCCTGGTAGCGCTCGAGACCGCGTTGGATGGTCTCCGGGGAGGTGTTGCGCCGGCAGTAGATCTCGACGAAGCCCTCGGTCTCCCAGCCGAGGGCGGCAGGGTCGACCCGCACGGTGAAGCCGGTGATGGCGCCGGTGGCCCGCAGCCGGTCCACGCGCCGTTTCACGGCGGGCGCGGACAGGCCGACCAGCTGCCCGATGTCCGCGAAGGAGCGGCGGGCGTCCTCGGCGAGGGCGTGCACGATGCGTTCGTCGAGATCGTTCAGCACAGTGGGTCGTTCACTTCTCGGATGGCGCGGGGGTCGCGAGTCGGGAGCGGCGGTGGCCGTAAAGGAAGTAGAACACGAGCCCGACCCCCATCCAGACACCGAACACCACCCAGGTGACGGCCGACAGGCTGCCCATCATCCAGACGCACAAGCCGAAGCCCAGGGCCGGCAGGACCGGGGACAGCGGAACCCGGAAGGTCCGCGGCATCTCGGGACGGGTCCGGCGCAGCACCACGACCGCGATGTTGACGAGGCCGAACGCGAACAGCGTCCCGATACTGGTGGCGTCCGCCAGCCGGCCCAAGGGGATCGCGGCGGCCAGCACCCCGCAGAACAGCGACACGATCACCGTGTTGGCGCGGGGCGTGCCGGTCCTCGGGTGGACGCGGGAGAACACCTGGGGCACCAGACCGTCCCGGGACATCGCGAACAGGATGCGGGTCTGGCCGTACAGCACGGTCAGGACGACGCTCGCGATGGCGATGACCGCGCAGAAGGCGAGGAGGGTGCCCCAGAAGGACTGGCCGGTCACCTCCCGCATGATCTGCGAGAGCGCGGCCTCGGAGTCGCCGAACCGCTGCCAGGGCTTGGCGCCCACGGCGACGGCCGCGACGAGGACGTACAGCGCCGTCACGATGACGAGCGACAGCATGATCGCGCGGGGCAGGTCGCGCTGCGCGTTCTTCGCCTCCTCGCCGGCGGTGGAGGCGGCGTCGAAGCCGATGTACGAGAAGAACAGCGTCGCTCCGGCCGCGCTGACGCCCGCCATGCCGAGCGGCATGAAGTGCGCGTAGTTGCCGGAGCGGAAACCCTGGACGCCGATGGCGCAGAACAGCACCAGCGCGGCGATCTTCACGGCCACCATGACGGTGTTGGCGCGTGCCGACTCCTTGGCGCCGCCCAGCAGGAACGCCATGGCCAGCAGGACGACGAGCAGGGCGGGCAGGTTGAAGACGCCCCCGTCGCCCGGCGGCGCGGACAGCACGTCGGGGATGGTCACGCCGATCGTCCCGTCGAGCAGTTCGTTGAGGTACTCGCCCCACCCGACGGCGACGGCGGCGACCGAGACGCCGTACTCCAGCACCAGACACCAGCCGCAGACCCAGGCGATCAGCTCGCCCATCGTTGCGTATGCGTACGAGTACGAGGACCCGGCGACCGGGATCGTGCCGGCCAGCTCGGCATAGGACAGCGCGGAGAAGAGCGCGGTGAGACCGGCGATCACGAACGAGAGGGTGACGGCCGGACCGGCCTTGGGGACGGCTTCGCCGAGGACGACGAAGATGCCGGTGCCGAGCGTGGCACCAATGCTGATCATGGTGAGCTGCCACAGTCCGAGGGTGCGCCGGAGGGTGCCTCCCTCCCCCTGGCCGCCCTCGGCCACCAGGCGTTCCACGGGTTTGCGCCGCATGAGCCGCGCGACGGCCCCCGGGCGTGCCGAGGCGGTGTGACTGCTCTGCTGCGCGGGTGCGCCTTGGTCGAGCACGCGCTGACTCCTTCGTCGCTGCCTCTCGGCGCGACGGGGACCGGCGGCGCACCCGCGCGAGCGGGAACCCACCGAGCGGGGTCCCCGCCACGCCACGTACAGCGCACGACTGTACGAGCAGGGCCGTAGCGCTCGTAATGCTGCAACCTTGCGCGCACACGCAAGATCGTTGCGTCTGTCGCACGAAGGTGCGTGTTCGTTGCAGGCCGGCTGAACGCACCCCGTCCTGGGGCCGTGAGGCCTCCGCTTCGCGGCTCCGCCGGGGCGGGCGCGACCGGCCCCGGCGGACCGGCACCCGACGGCCGGCCCCACCGGCGGAGCCGCGACGCGCAGACCTACCGGCTCGGACCTACCAGCTCGCGTGCAGCGGCTTGCCCTCCGCGTAGCCGGCCGCGCTCTGAATTCCGACGACGGCCCTCTCCGCGAACTCCTCGAGGGAGCCGGCGCCCGCGTAGGTGCAGGAGGAGCGGACGCCCGCGATGATCGAGTCGACCAGGTCCTCGACGCCCGGGCGGACCGGGTCGAGGAACATCCGGGAGGTGGAGATGCCCTCCTCGAACAGCGCCTTGCGGGCCCGGTCGTAGGCGGACTCCTCCGAGGTGCGGTTGCGGACCGCCCGCGCGGAGGCCATGCCGAAGGACTCCTTGTAGGGACGCCCGTTCGCGTCGTGCTGGAGGTCGCCCGGGGACTCGTAGGTGCCCGCGAACCAGGACCCGACCATGACGTTGGAAGCGCCCGCGGCGAGCGCCATGGCGACGTCACGGGGGTGGCGGACACCGCCGTCGGCCCACACGTGCTTGCCGTGCTTCCTGGCCTCGGCCGCACACTCCAGGACGGCCGAGAACTGCGGCCTGCCCACGCCGGTCATCATGCGGGTGGTGCACATGGCGCCGGGGCCCACACCGACCTTGATGATGTCGGCGCCCGCCTCGATCAGGTCCCTGACGCCCTCGGCCGAGACGATGTTGCCGGCGACGATCGGCACCTGCGGGTCGAGCGCGCGCACGGTGCGGACGGCGCTGATCATCGACTCCTGGTGACCGTGCGCGGTGTCGATGACGAGTGTGTCCACGCCCGCGTCGAGCAGCTGCTTGGCCTTGCCCGCGACATCGCCGTTGATCCCGACGGCCGCCGCGATGCGCAGCTTGCCGTCGGCGTCGACGGCCGGCGTGTACAGGGTGGCGCGCAGGGCGCCCTTGCGGGTCAGGATGCCGGCGAGCTTGCCCTCCCGGTCGACGGCGGGGGCATAGCGCCGGTTGGCCGCGTCGAGGGTGTTGAAGGCCTCGCGCGGGTCGATGCCGGCGTCCAGGAGCAGCAGGTCGCGCGACATGACGACCTCGAGCTGCGTGAAGCGGTCGACGCCGGTGAGGTCCGCGTCGGTGACGACGCCCACGGGGCGGAAGTCCTCGTCGACGACGACGCCCGCGTTGTGGGCGCGCTTGGGCAGCAGGGCGAGGGCGTCCGCCACCGTCTGGTGCGGGGCGAGCACGATGGGGGTGTCCAGCACCAGGTGCCGGCTCTTGACCCAGCCGACGACGTCGGCGACGACGTCGATGGGGATGTCCTGCGGGATCACGACGAGCCCGCCGCGCCGGGCCATGGTCTCGGCCATCCGGCGGCCCGCCACGGCGGTCATGTTGGCGACGACCAGCGGGATCGTGGTGCCCGTGCCGTCCGGAGCGTTGAGGTCCACGCTCTGCCGTGACCCGACCGCGCTGCGGCTCGGCACCATGAAGACGTCGTCGTAGGTGAGGTCGTGGGCGGGCTGGATGTCGTTGAGGAAACGCACGTGCTGCACATCCCGGTCGATCAGAGGTGACCCCCGGACAGGTCAGCCAGGGGGAGAAGCACGTACTTCATTCTCCCACGAAGGCGGCGATGTGATGCCCGGACGGAACGTCCAAGCAGCTCACCGGGGTGTTAGGAGGATCCTCCGAGGGCGAGCACGACCGACAGCGCGGGGGTCCGGTCCGCCGCCGCGGCGAACACCTCCTGCGCGATCTCCCACTCCTCCGGCCGCGTCCTGGCGTACGGGCGCCAGTTCCGCACGACCACCAGCACGGGTCCCGACTCGGGTCCGTCCGGCAGGCCGGCGAGACTGTCGGCGAGGGCGTCCCAGTTGCGCGCGAACCGGTCGGACAGCTCCAGGTGGCCGGCGCAGCGTTCCATCAGGCCTGCTTTGTCCGTGACGCCGTCGAGGTCCAGCGTGAGCACGTGCTCCGTCATTCAGGCACCGTCCTGAGCCAGTCGTGGGGGGGGTGGCGGGGGGAAACGGCGGGGTGAGGGGAACGGCAGAGGGGACGGCCCCAGCGACCGCCCCCTCTGATCGTCCGTCAGCTCCCGTCCGGATCCGCCCGGTTGAGGGCCGGCTTGGGCGTCGGCCCCGCCGTCATCAGATAGTCGGCCGCGGAGGTGTCCGTCACCAGGCTGGTGACGAGCCCGGACCGCAGCACGGCGTCGATCGCGGCCGCCTTGCGCTGGCCGCCCGCGATCGCGACGACCTCGGGAATCCTCCGCAACTGGTCCGTCTTGACCGTGATGCACCGCTCCCCGAGGTCACGTCCGACCCTGCGGCCGTCGGCGTCGAAGAGGTGCGCGGACATCTCCGCGGCGACGCCGAGCGAGGCGTAGTGCGCCCGCTCCTCGTCGCTCAGCATGTCGTGCACCGTCGAGATGCCCGGCTCCCAGGAGCCGATGGAGACACAGGCGACCGTGACCTTGTCGAAGTACTCGAAGGCCCGGGCGATCCCGGTCTGGTGGCGCAGCGCGGTCGCGGTGGCCACGTCCGGCAGCAGCATCGGCGCGTAGATGGGGTGCGCGTCGCCGCCGGACACCTGGGCGGCGCGGCGGACGGCCTCGACCGAGCCGCGCTCGGCGGTGCCGGCGTCGTACACACCCGTCAGCTGCACGACCGTGCAGGGCGGCAGCCGGTCCAGCGCCGCCGCCATGTGGATGGTGGACCGGCCCCAGGCCAGCCCCAGGACGTCCCCCTCGTCGACCAGTTCGCCGAGCAGGTCGGCGGCCACCTCTCCCAGGTTCTCGGGATCCGTGGCCTCCTCGGCCTCGGCCGGGGACTCGACCACGACGGCGTGCCTGAGGCCGTAACGGGCGCGGAGCGCGTCGGAGCGCTCGGCGTCCAGTTCGGCCGGCACGCGGATCTCGATTCGTACGAGATCCCGTTCGAGGGCGGTCTCCAGCACCCGGGCCACCTTGAAGCGGCTGACGCCGAACTCCTCCGCAATCTGGATCTTGGACTTTCCCTCCAGGTAGAAGCGGCGGGCCATGGCCGCCGCCTGCACCAGCTCAGCGGGTCCCATCCGCATGGCTGACCGGCCCGCCGACATACCCGACACGGCGATCTCCTCACTGCTGTTCACACTCTGGATACGCCGTTCATCCTCGCAGATCCGGCGCACTTGATCAGCTCTGATGAGAGCCGTTCACATTCCTGTCGGTAACTGGTCGGTTCAGTGGCGGCACGCCCATGAGGCTCCCGCGGTCGCCTTCTCCGCCTGAGCCCGCAGGCCACGGACCGCCTCGGCCGGGTCGTCGGCCCCGTAGACGGCGGATCCGGCCACGAAGACGTCGGCGCCCGCCTCGGCGCACCGTTCGATCGTGGCGGCCGACACCCCGCCGTCGATCTGCAGCCAGAGGTCGAGTCCGTGCTTGCTGATCAACTCGCGGGTGCGGCGGATCTTCGGCAGCATGATGTCGAGAAAGGCCTGACCCCCGAAGCCCGGTTCGACGGTCATGATCAGCAGCATGTCGAGTTCGGGCAGCAGGTCCTCGTACGGCTCGATGGGCGTCGCGGGCCTGAGCGCCATGGAGGCGCGGGCGCCCTTGGCGCGGATCTCGCGTGCGAGCCGCACCGGCGCGGCGGCCGCCTCGACATGGAAGGTGACGGACGAGGCGCCCGCCTCGACGTACTGCGGGGCCCATCGATCAGGGGCCTCGATCATCAGATGGCAGTCCAGCGGAGTGTCCGTCGCACGGGCCAGTGACTCTACGACCGGCACACCGAGCGTGAGGTTCGGGACGAAATGGTTGTCCATGACGTCGACGTGGAGCCAGTCGGCTCCTTCGACCGCCTTCGCCTCGTCCGCGAGGCGGGCGAAATCGGCGGACAGGATGCTGGGGTTGATCTGCGGGGCCATGACCCAAGCCTGCCATGCCCCTCAGGGGTTGCGGGCACCGGTTCCGCGGGGGGAACGTGGTGCGTCGTCCGCGGGCCCGCCCCGGCCGATCGCACACCTCCCCGCGCCCCGCACCGGGCGCGGTCCCACGCGGCGGCGACAGACCGGTTCGGGGGGTAGTCATGGCCGGGAACCACGGTATCGCCCACCTCGTCTGCGGGCGGCGTGCGAAGTGGCTGGTGCTGGCGCTGTGGGTGGTGGTGCTGTTCCTGACCGCGCCCTTCGCGCAGAAGCTCGCCGACGCGCAGGACAACGACGCGGCCTCCTGGCTGCCGGGCTCGGCGGAGTCCACCCAGGTCCTGGAGATCTCGAAGGACTTCCGGCCCGAACAGATCCCCGCCGTCGTCGTCTACGCCCGTGACGGCGGCCTGACCACGCAGGACCGGGCCGCGATCGACCGGGACGCCGCCGAGCTCAGGGGTCTCGGCGACCACGGCATCCGCGGCGCCGAGACCCGCGGTCCCGTCTACGACCGTGCGGCCGATCCGCGGGCCGCGCAGATCTTCGTGCCGATCACCATGGACGAGCAGGGCTGGCAGCGCATCGCCCCGGCCGTCGACTCCATCCGTGACGTCGTCGGCGACGGCGGCGCCGGACTGGCCGTGCACATCACCGGCCCCGGCGGCACGTCGGCGGACTTCTCGGAGGCCTTCGAGGGCATCGACTCCACGTTGCTGGTGTCGGCGATGGCCGTCGTCGTCGTCATGCTCCTGATCACCTATCGCAGCCCCAGCCTCCTGCTCGTCCCGGTGATCGGCGTGGTCGCCGCCCTGTTCACCGCACAGGCGCTCATCTACTTCCTCGCCCAGCACGCGGGCCTCACGGTGAACGGGCAGAGCGCCGGCATCCTCACCGTGCTCGTGTTCGGCGCGGGCACCGACTACGCCCTGCTGCTGGTGGCCCGTTACCGGGAGGAGCTGCGCCGTCACGAGGACCGGCACGAGGCGATGGCCCTGGCCCTGCACCGCGCGGGCCCCGCAGTCCTGGCGTCGGGCGCCACGGTCGTCCTGAGCATGCTGGTGCTGCTGGCCGCCGAGATGAACTCCACCCGCGGCCTCGGCCCGGTCGCGGCCATCGGGGTTGCGGTGGCGCTGATCGCGATGATGACGCTCTTCCCGGCCCTGCTGGTCATCTGCGGTCGCTGGATCTTCTGGCCGGTGATCCCGCACTTCGGCTCGGACGAACCGACCGAACACGGCGTCTGGGCCCGTACGGGCCGGAGTTTCGCCCGCCGCCCTCGCATGATCTGGGCCGTGACGGCCCTCGTGCTGGCGGTCTGCTCGCTCGGCCTGATCCAGTTGCGCGCGGAGGGCATCAGCAACGCGGACGCCTTCACCGGCACACCGGACTCGATCACCGGCCAGAAGGTGTCGGGCCGGTACTTCCCCGCCGGCAGCGGGGACCCGCTGATGATCGTCTCCGACCAGGACCGGGCCGCAGAGGTGCGCCGGGCGGTCGCCGGGACCGAAGGCGTCGTGCCGGCCTCCCTCGGTGTGCCGCCGGGCGCGAAACCCGTCCACGAGGGCCAGGTGCTCCTCGAGGCGACCATGACCGCGCCGGCGGACAGCGAGGCCGCGAAGCAGACCGTGGAGCGGGTCCGCGACGCCGTGCACGAGGTATCCGACGCCGACGCCCTGGTGGGCGGCGGCACGGCGGCCCTGCTGGACATGGACAAGGCGACCACGCACGACAACCTTCTGATCATTCCGCTGGTGCTGGTCGTGGTCCTGCTGATCCTCTGCGGGCTGCTGCGCGCCCTGATCGCCCCGCTGGTGCTGGTGGGGACGGTGATCCTGTCCTTCGCCGCGGCCCTCGGCATCAGCGCGCTGGCGTTCCGCCATGTCTTCGACTACGCGGGCGAGGCCACCGACTTCCCACTGTTCGTCTTCGTGTTCCTGGTGGCCCTGGGCATCGACTACAACATCTTCCTGACCACCCGTATCCGCGAGGAGGCCGCCCGGCAGGGCACCCGCGCGGGCGTGGTGACGGGCCTGGCGGCGACCGGCGCCGTGATCACCTCGGCGGGCCTGGTGCTGGCCGGCACCTTCGCCGCCCTCGGCACGCTGCCGATGGTCGCCTTCGCGGAGATCGGCTTCGCGGTGGCCCTGGGCGTGCTCCTGGACACCTTCATCGTGCGGTCGGTGCTGGTCACCTCGCTGTTCCTGGACATCGGCCCGAAGGTGTGGTGGCCGCACCGGCTGTCCCGGGAGCCGGGCGGGCATCCGGAGGCGGTGCGGAGCGGCGGGCAACCCGAGGCAGCCCGGAAGGACGAGCCCTTTGCATGACCATGCGAGTTCATGCATAATCTTCCTATGTCCAAGGTCCTCACCTCCCTTCCCGCCGGCGAGCGCGTCGGCATCGCCTTCTCCGGCGGGCTCGACACCTCCGTCGCGGTCGCGTGGATGCGCGACAAGGGCGCCGTCCCGTGCACCTACACCGCCGACATCGGTCAGTACGACGAGCCCGACATCGCCTCGGTGCCCGGCCGCGCGAAGACCTACGGCGCGGAGATCGCCCGCCTGGTCGACTGCCGCGCCGCGCTGGTCGAGGAGGGCCTTGCCGCGCTCACCTGCGGGGCGTTCCACATCCGCTCGGGCGGGCGCTCCTACTTCAACACCACCCCGCTCGGCCGTGCCGTCACCGGCACCCTCCTGGTGCGGGCGATGCTCGAGGACGACGTCCAGATCTGGGGCGACGGCTCGACCTTCAAGGGCAACGACATCGAGCGGTTCTACCGCTACGGCCTGCTCGCCAACCCGCACCTGCGGATCTACAAGCCCTGGCTGGACGCGGACTTCGTGACCGAGCTCGGCGGCCGCAAGGAAATGTCGGAGTGGCTCGTCGCCCACGACCTGCCCTACCGGGACAGCACGGAGAAGGCGTACTCCACCGACGCCAACATCTGGGGCGCCACCCACGAGGCCAAGACCCTGGAGCACCTGGACACCGGCGTCGAGACCGTCGAGCCCATCATGGGCGTGCGGTTCTGGGACCCGTCGGTGGACATCGCCGCCGAGGACGTGACGATCGGCTTCGACCAGGGCCGCCCGGTGACGGTCAACGGCAAGGAGTTCGCCTCCCCCGTCGACCTGGTGATGGAGGCCAACGCCATCGGCGGCCGGCACGGCCTCGGCATGTCCGACCAGATCGAGAACCGCATCATCGAGGCCAAGAGCCGCGGCATCTACGAGGCGCCCGGCATGGCCCTGCTGCACGCGGCCTACGAGCGCCTGGTCAACGCGATCCACAACGAGGACACCGTCGCCCAGTACCACAACGAGGGCCGGCGCCTCGGCCGCCTCATGTACGAGGGCCGCTGGCTGGACCCGCAGGCGCTGATGATCCGCGAGTCGCTCCAGCGCTGGGTCGGCGCGGCCGTCACCGGCGAGGTGACCCTGCGGCTGCGGCGCGGTGAGGACTACTCGCTCCTCGACACCACCGGTCCGGCGTTCAGCTACCACCCGGACAAGCTGTCGATGGAGCGCACCGAGGACTCCGCGTTCGGCCCGGTGGACCGGATCGGCCAGCTCACCATGCGCAACCTGGACATCGCCGACTCGCGCGCCAAGCTGGAGCAGTACGCCGGCCTCGGTCTGATCGGCACCGGCAGCCCCGCCATCGGCGCGGCCCAGGCGGCCGCGACCGGCCTCATCGGCACCATGCCGGAGATGCCGGAGGGCGGCGCCGAGGCCATCGCGTCGCGCGGCGAGGTCTCCGAGGACGACGCGCTGCTGGACCGCGCCGCGATGGAGTTCGGCACGGACTGACCCCTACGGGGGCACCCGGCCACGCGGAAGGCCGGCCGCACACCGTGGGTGTGCGGCCGGCCTTCCGCGTGATCCCGTACGGACCCCAGCTGCCCCTGCGCACGAGCCCGTACGCCCGTCAGCCCGCCCCTGCGCACGAGCCCGCACGAGCCCGTCGGCCCCCGGCCGCCCTGCGCACGGCTCGCACGGCTGGCGCGGAGCTCAGCCGGTCTTCCTGATCAGGGCCAGGTACATGGCGTCGGTGCCGTGCAAGTGCGGCCACAGCTGGACGTCCGGGCCCTCGCCCAGCGCCGGCACGCCCGGCAGCAGCGGCCGCGCGTCGATCAGCTCGGCCTGCGGGTACTGCTTGAGGATGTCGGAGACCACGGCCCGGGTCTCGGCGAGATGCGGCGAGCAGGTGGCGTACCCGACGACGCCGCCGACCCGGACGGACTCCAGCGCGGTACGCAGCAGCCCGCGCTGCAGCGGGGCGAACCCGTCGAGGTCCTCCGGCCGACGCCGCCACCGCGCCTCGGGCCGCCTGCGCAGCGCGCCGAGCCCGGTGCACGGCACGTCCATCAGCACCCGGTCGAACGACCCGGGCCGCCACGGCGGACGCGTGCCGTCGGCGGCGATGACCTGACTGGGCCCGGGGTTCCCGGCCAGGGCTTTGGCGACCAGACCCGCCCGGTGCGGCTGCTTCTCGGAGGCGAGCAGGAGGGCCCCCCGCTCGGCGGCGAGCGCGGCGAGCAGCGCCGCCTTGCCGCCGGGTCCGGCACAGCCGTCCAGCCACTTCGTGTCGGGCCCGTCGAGCGGCGCGGCGGCCAGGGCGAGCGCCACGAGCTGGCTGCCCTCGTCCTGCACCCCCGCCCGCCCGTCCCGTACGGCGTCGATGGCGCCGGGCTCGCCGCCCTCGGTGAGCCGCACGGCGTACGGCGACCAGCGCCCGGCGACCGCCGCGTCCTCCCGGAGGAGCTCCTCCGTCGTGGCGCGCCCGGGCCGGGCGACGAGCGTCACCTCGGGCCGCTCGTTGTCGGCCTCCAGCAGGTCCTCGATGCCGGCCCGCCCGCCGCCCAGGGAGTCCCACAGCGCGGAGACCACCCAGCGCGGGTGCGAGTGCACGACGGCGAGGTGGTCCTCGGGGTCGTCGTCGTAGGGCGGTGCGACCTTCTCGATCCACTCGTCCAGGTCGTGCTGGGCGACCTTGCGCAGCACGGCGTTGACGAACTTGGCGCGCCCGTCGCCGAGCACGACCCGCGCGAGGTCCACCGAGGCGGACACGGCCGCATGGGTCGGGATGCGCGTCCCCAGCAGCTGGTGCACACCGAGGCTCAGGACGTCGAGGACCGGCGGATCCACCTCGCGCAACGGCCGGTCGACGCACGCGGAGATGACGGCGTCGTACGTCCCCTGCCGGCGCAGCGTCCCGTAGACCAGCTCGGTGGCGAGAGCCGCGTCGCGCCCGTCGAACTTCTCGGGCCCCTCCTTCTCGCGTGCCTTGCGCAGCAGCGGCGGCAGCACGAGGTTGGCGTACGCGTCCCGTTCGTCCACGGCACGCAGGGCCTCGAAGGCCAGCAGACGGACGGGGTCCTTCTGGGGCCGGCGGTAGGGCTTGCCCGGCTTACGGGGACGTTGGGGCTGCTCGCTCACGGGAAAGGTGCTCCGGATGACAGAAGGGAAAGGTGCGTCGAGAGGGACATCGAGGACGACGGCTCGGGCAAGCGCCCCGAGCCGCGCCGGGAAGGTGCGGCGGGGGAAGGCGCGCCGGGGAAGGCGCGCCGAGGGGGGGAACGGACGGCTGCAAACGGTGCGTCCAGCGTACGTCGGCGGCCGGCGCTACACCCCGACGGCCTCTTCGTCCCCGATCCGGACGCCCCGCGCCCAGTCGGCGGCCCGCATCGGCTTCTTCCCCTGCGCCTGCACCCACAGCAGCTCGACGGCGTACGAACCGGTGCCGACGTGCACGCTGTTCTTGCCGACGGCGAGCGCGCCCGCAGCGAGGTCGGTCCGCTCGGGAACGGGCCGGACCTGGATGAGCTTGAGCCGCTCGCCGCGGAAGGTGGTCCACGCCCCGGGGGCCGGGGTGCAGCCCCGCACCACGCGGTCGACCCGCAGAGCCGGCGTGGTCCAGTCGACCTGGGCGTCCTCGACGGTGATCTTCGGCGCGAGGGTGATCCCGTCGCCGGGCTGCGGCACGGCCTTCAGGGTGCCGTCCTCGATGCCGTCCATGGTCGCGGCGAGCAGGCCGCTCCCGGCGAAGGCGAGCCGGGTGAGCAGATCGCCGCTGGTGTCGGTGGGGCGGATCTCCTCCGTGACCGTCCCGTACACCGGCCCGGAGTCGAGCCCCTCCTCGATGAGGAAGGTGGAGGCGCCGGTGATCTCGTCCCCGGCCATGACGGCGTGCTGCACCGGAGCCGCGCCGCGCCAGGCGGGCAGCAGCGAGAAGTGCAGGTTGACCCATCCCCGCGCCGGGATGTCCAGCGCCGCCCGGGGCAGCAACGCC
Source organism: Streptomyces achromogenes (assembly GCF_030816715.1). Classification (NCBI taxonomy): domain Bacteria; kingdom Bacillati; phylum Actinomycetota; class Actinomycetes; order Kitasatosporales; family Streptomycetaceae; genus Streptomyces; species Streptomyces achromogenes. Next base: position 1,754,615 of record NZ_JAUSYH010000001.1, read on the forward strand.
CCGTAGGCCACGACGGGACAGCAGTCGGGCGCGATCTGCCCCAACCGCTCCAGGAACTCCGGCTCCCGCGGCCTGGCGGGCTTCAGCACCTCGATGCCGGCCTCCTCGGCCCGCTGGGCCACGGGCGAGGCGACCAGCCTGCGTCCCCGCCCGGACGGCGCGTCGGGCCGCGTGACGACAGCGGCCACCTCGTGCCGCCCGGAGGCGAGGAGAGCGTCCAGGGCGGGAACGGCGACCTCGGGGGTACCGGCGAAGACCAGCTTCATGAGTGGGCGGTGCCTCTCGAAAGGACGAACGACGGGCAACGCACAAGTTTATGCCGCCCACGAAACCCCGGAACCCGCCCCCGACGGCCACCCACCCCGTCCCGACGGGGGGCGTACGCATATGCCCATACGCCCCCACACCGTGACCAGCGGAGCGCACCCGCGTTGGTCAAGAAAGAGTTGACACACCTTCTTCAACGCCGGTTCGAGAGGCTTGTTCATGGCCGACCATGCAACCCACGACGCCCAGGCCCGGGCCAGCCTGCACTTGCTGGTGCGGGACATCGAGCGCGTCCGCCGGCAGGTGGACGCACTGCGCACCCTCACCGCGCAGCTGGGCAACGTCTACCGCCCCCGCCGCTCCGGCCCCTCCACGGGGTTCGTCGTCTACGGACGCGCCCCCGCCCCGACGGTCCGCCTCGCCCAGGAACTGCGGGACAGCGTCGAGACCCTGGTGACCGCGGCGGTGGACTTCGACCGTTCGCTGGGTTTCTCGTGGGACGCGGTGGGCTCCGCGCTCGGGGTCACCAAGCAGGCGGTGCACCGTCGGTACGGCGCCCGCCGCGCTGCCGCCGCCCAGGCGGCCACCGCCGAGACGGAGCGGCCGACGGAGCCGGCCGGCGCGCGCACGGTCAGCGTGACCACGAGCATCCCCACCGTTCCCACGGTCCCGGCCGCCCGCTCGATGCCGACCCAGCCGACGGCGGGCAGCCCGTCCCTGCGCGACGAGGTGAGACCGACCGCCTTCCCCGGCCCCCGCAACGGCTGACGCGACCACCGCACCTCCCCCTCCCACCTGCCCTCTCGGGCCCCCTCCGAGAGGGCAGTCGCACACCGCCCCACCGGTCCCCATACCGCCGCCACCGGCCCCGGGCCACCCCGCCGCCCCTGCCACGCCGCGCGCCGGTCCCGGGCACGCCACCCTCCCGCGCCGCGCCGTCGCCGGTCCCGGGCACACCGCCATCCCCCGCCGCCCCGTCGCCGCCTCGGCTCCACCGCCGTCAGGACCACTGCCCCGGCCCACCGGCCACGCGGCCGCGGCCCGCCCACTCCGGGCCTCACGCACTTCCTCGGGTCTCCTTGTGCTTCTCCTCGGTCTCGGCCTCGGGCTCGTCCTCGCTCTGCCTCACCCGATGTCCGGCGGATCGATCCGCACCCGGACGGCTTCCTCCGCGCCCCGCCCGGAACGCCCCGCCCCGCTCGTCCGGGCCATCCGCGCCGCCTGCGCCGTCTTCAGCGCGGCGGCCAGTGCGGCTCCGCTCCCCGGCGGCACCCGGATCAACGCCCGCTCCCACTGCTCCCCCGGCGGCGGCGCCCCCGGACGGCGGGGCCGCCCGGCAGGCTCGGCCGGAACCGGGACCGGCCCCAGCACCTCCGCCTCGCCGGGCAGGTCGACGGCGGCGAGGAACCCGGTGACCGCCTCCGCCGTCCCCGACACCGCCGCCATCCGCGACACCGGCGGAAAACCCAGCTCGGCCCGCTCGGCGAGCTCCCGCACCGCGTGTCCCACGGGATCCCAGCGCACCAGTGCCTGCACCGGACGCAACGTCGGCTCGGCGACCACGACCACCGTCCCCCCGTCGCCCTGCGGCCGGACCAGGGCGGCGGCGGCGACCCAGCGACGCAACGCGTCCTCCCCTGCCCGCAGGTCGGGCCGGCCCAGCATCGCCCAGCCGTCCAGCAGCAGGGCCGCCGCGTACCCGCCCTCGGCAACCGGCTCGGCGCCCGGCGTGGACACCACGAGAGCGGGCGCCCCCGGCACGGTGTCCAGTACGTGCTCACGCCCCGACGTGCGCACCGCGACGGCGGGGAACGCCCGCCCCAGCTCCTCCGCCGTCCGCCGTGCGCCCACGACCTGAGCCCGAAGCCGGAACGAGCCGCACTCGGGACAGTGCCAGGCCCCCTCCTCACGCCCGCACCAGCCGCACCACAGCGCGCCGCCCGCGCCGCCGCCCCGCGCCTCGAGCGGTCCGGAACAGTGCCGGCACCGGGCGGCGGCCCGGCACTGCGCACAGGCCATCCGCGGCACGTACCCGCGCCGGGGCACCTGCACGAGCACCGGACCGTTCTTCAGCCCCTCCCGGACCGCCTGCCAGGCGAGGGTCGGCAGCCGGGCTGCCCGGGCCGCCTCGTCCCGGGCGAGATCCTGGTCGCCCACGGTCCGCACCAGCGGGACGGTGCGCCGCACCTGCTCCCGCGGGGCGACCAACGGCCGGGCCCACCCGCTCTCGACCAGCTGGGCGCCTTCCACGGTGCAGCTCCAGCCGCCCATCAGAAACCCGCACCTGTCCTGAGCCGCTCGCAGCAGGAGCACCTCCCGCGCGTGGGGTTGCGGCGCGTGCAGCTCGCTGTGGCTGTCGTCCCCGTCGTCCCACAGGGCGAGCAGTCCGAGGTCCTGGACCGGCGCGAACATCGCGGCGCGGGTCCCGACGACCGCCCGCACGGACCCGCGCCGCACGGCGAGCCACTCCCGGTACCGCTTCTCGGGGCCGGCGTCCGCGGTGAGCAGGGCGTGCCGCCCCTCCCCGAGCGAGGCCGTCAGTGCGGCGTCGACCCGGGCGGCGGCCCGTCCGTCGGGGACGACGACCAGCGCTCCGCGTCCCGAGGCGAGTGTCGCGGCGACCGCCCGCGCCAGCTCCTCGCTCCACTCGGGCCCGGGCAGCGCGTTCCACACCGCGCGCGGCGCGCCGCCGGACGCCAGGGACTCGAGAAACGCGCCGCCTCGCTCGTACCGGTCCCAGGAACCGGGCGTCGGCGGGGCGGGCGGCGGCAACGGCACGGGCGAGGGCCGCTGTTCGGCACGGGCGTTGCGCGGCGGCACGGCGAGCTGCAACACGTCGGCCAGGCTGCCGGCGTACCGGTCGGCCACGGCACGAGCCAGCCCCAGCAGTTCCTGGCTCAGCACCCGTTCGGGCGACACCACCTGGGCGAGCGCCGCGAGCGGCCCGGAGTAGTCGGACGCGGCGCGCCGCTCGACGAGGAAGCCGTCGATGAGGCCTCCGCCCTCGCGGCGGCCCTCCCGCACCCGCCCGCGTCCCGCTCCGAAGCGGACCCGCACCCGCACCCCCGGCTGAGCGTCGGCGTCGAGCTCGGCCGGCACCGCGTAGTCGAAGTACCGGTCCAGATGCAGCACGCCCTTGTCGACGAGCACCCGCGCGACCGGCAACTCCTCGGCCAGCGCGGCTCCCCGCCAGGTCCGGGGCTTGGCCCGCGGCGCCTTGGCCTGCCGGACGCTCTCCCGGATCAGCGCGAGCTGCTCCGGCGGCGCGCCCTCCCCGGCCGCACCACCGCCCCCCTGCCCGTTCTCGCTGCTCACACCTGCATTCTTACCAAACCCCACTGACAGCGGAGGGCGCCCCGAAGGCGCCCCCAAGTAGTCCTCCCGAGATCAGGCCGGCCGCGGCAGGGGTCCTGCCCGGTTTCACCGCACGCCCAAAGGCGCGCTCCACCGAAGTAGCCGCGGTCTTCGCACCGGAAGATCACCAGCCTAGGGAGATCACGCGCCCTGCCGCGAGCCGTTTCTCCGCCCTGGCCGCCCTCTCCCGGGACGCGTCGAGGCCCGGCGCTCCAGGGGAGAGCCGGGCCTCGAGGAGTCGCTGACGCGACCGGCTGCTTACAGGCCGGCGGCCTCGCGCAGCGCGTCCACGCGGTCCGTGCGCTCCCACGTGAAGTCGGGCAGCTCGCGGCCGAAGTGACCGTACGCGGCGGTCTGGGCGTAGATCGGCCGCAGCAGGTCGAGATCGCGGATGATCGCGGCCGGGCGGAGGTCGAAGACGTCGTCGATGGCCTTCTCGATCTTCTCGACGTCGACCTTGGCGGTGCCGAAGGTCTCGACGAACAGACCGACCGGCTCGGCCTTGCCGATCGCGTACGCGACCTGGACCTCGCAGCGGGCCGCCAGACCCGCCGCCACCACGTTCTTCGCCACCCAGCGCATCGCGTACGCGGCCGAGCGGTCGACCTTGGAGGGGTCCTTGCCCGAGAACGCGCCGCCGCCGTGCCGGGCGAAGCCGCCGTAGGTGTCGATGATGATCTTGCGGCCGGTGAGGCCGGCGTCGCCCATCGGACCGCCGATCTCGAAGCGGCCGGTCGGGTTCACCAGCAGGCGGTAGTTGTCGGTGTCGAGCTTGATGCCCTCGTCCAGGAGCGCCTTCAGCTCCGGCTCCACGACGAACTCGCGGATGTCGGGGGCCAGCAGCGAGTCCAGGTCGATGTCGGACGCGTGCTGCGAGGAGACGACGACGGTGTCCAGCCGGACCGCCTTGTCCCCGTCGTACTCGATGGTGACCTGGGTCTTGCCGTCCGGGCGCAGGTAGGGGATGGTCCCGTTCTTGCGGACGTCCGACAGGCGCTTCGACAGCCGGTGCGCCAGGAAGATCGGCAGCGGCATCAGCGTCGGCGTCTCGTCGGAGGCGTAGCCGAACATCAGGCCCTGGTCACCGGCCCCCTGCCGGTCCAGCTCGTCCCCTTCCTCACCTGCGGCGGACCCCTCGACCCGGGCCTCGTACGCCGTGTCGACGCCCTGGGCGATGTCCGCGGACTGCGCGCCGATGGACACCGAGACGCCGCAGGAGGCGCCGTCGAAGCCCTTCTTGGAGGAGTCGTAGCCGATCTCGAGGATCTTGTCGCGCACCAGCTGGGGGATCGGCGCGTAGGCCTTGGTAGTGACCTCGCCGGCCACGTGCACCAGACCGGTCGTGATCAGGGTCTCGACGGCGACCCGGGAGGCCGGGTCCTCACGCAGCAGGGCGTCGAGGATGGTGTCGCTGATCTGGTCAGCGATCTTGTCGGGGTGACCCTCGGTCACAGACTCCGAAGTGAACAGGCGACGGGACACAACGCTCCCTGGGGTTGCAGCGGCTGCTGGCTGATCATTGGCGGACGCGACAGGAGCTGCGCCCGGCGTCGTCCGAGAACAGTTTATCGGTCGTGCCCCGCCACCGGCCCACCCGTCTCGCCTCTCGGGAGCGCTGTGACCTGCGGCACGGGCATTCTGCCGAATGCCCGCCACCCTTGGCCAGGGGACGCGGACCCGAATCCGGCCGGGACCGGCGTGCTCGCGGGCGGGCCGGACGGTCAGCTCAGACGCTGTGCCACCAGGTCCCACACGATGTCGGCCAAGGCCTCCTTCGGACCATGGGCCACGGGGGTTTCGCTGCCGTCGGCCCCCAGCACGACGGCCTCGTTCTCCTCGGAGCCGAAGGTCCTGCGCTCCCCCACCTCGTTCACCACTAGCAGGTCGCAGCCCTTGCGCCGCAGTTTCGTCCGGCCGTTCGCCAGGACGTCGTCGGTCTCGGCGGCGAAGCCGACAACCACCTGGTTGGGGCGCGCCCGGTCGGCGGACAGCTCCGCGAGGATGTCCGGATTTCGCACCAGGACGACGGGGGCGGGCTCCTCGCCGTCCTTCTTCTTGATCTTGCCGGCCGCGTAGGTCTGCGGCCGGAAGTCGGCCACAGCTGCGGCCATGACGACCGCGTCGGCGTCGGCCGCGGCCTTGAGGACCGCCTCCCGCAGCTGCACGGCCGTACCCACGGGGACCACGTCGACCCCCGCGGGATCGGGCAGACCGGCGTTGGCCGCTATGAGCGTGACGCGGGCGCCGCGGGCGGCGGCGGTGCGGGCCAGGGCGTACCCCTGCTTGCCGGAGGAGCGGTTGCCGAGGAAGCGGACCGGGTCGAGGGGCTCGCGGGTGCCGCCGGCGCTGATCACCACGTGCCGGCCGGTCAGATCGGGCTCCCGGACGCCTCGGGCCAGCACCCGGCGGCAGACCTCGAAGATCTCGGCCGGGTCGGGCAGCCGGCCCTTGCCGGTGTCGACGCCGGTGAGGCGCCCGACGGCCGGCTCGATCACGAGGGCGCCCCGGCGGCGCAGTGTCGCCACGTTCTCCTGGGTGGCCGGGTGTTCCCACATCTCGGTGTGCATCGCGGGGGCGAAGACGACCGGACAGCGGGCGGTGAGGAGGGTGTTGGTGAGGAGGTCGTCGGCGAGGCCGTGGGCGGCCTTGGCGAGCATGTCCGCCGTGGCGGGGGCGACGACCACCAGGTCGGCGTGCTGGCCGATGCGGACGTGCGGGACCTCGTGGACGTCCTCCCACACCTCCGTGGAGACGGGGTGGCCGGAGAGGGCGGACCAGGTGGCGGCGCCGACGAAGTGCAGCGCGGAGGCGGTGGGCACGACACGCACGTCATGGCCCGACTCCGTCAGTCTGCGCAGCAGCTCGCAGGCCTTGTAGGCGGCGATGCCGCCGCTGACCCCCAGAACGACCTTCGGCTTGTCCACCGTTTCTCCCCGGACCTCGGCGCGGGTACGCCGCGGCTCCCGGCGTACGGGTCCATCACACACCACAGGCCCGGCAGTCGCGCTGCCGGGCCTGTGGAAAAACCCACGGTGAGCCGAAAATACTACTGCGCGGGGCCCTCGACGGCCTCGGACGTCAGCAGACCGGCGTTGATCTCGCGGAGGGCGATCGACAGCGGCTTCTCGTGGACGTGGGTGTCGACGAGCGGACCGACGTACTCGAGGAGGCCCTCGCCGAGCTGCGAGTAGTACGCGTTGATCTGGCGGGCCCGCTTGGCCGCGTAGATCACGAGGCTGTACTTCGAGTCGGTTGCCTCGAGGAGCTCGTCGATCGGCGGGTTGATGATGCCCTCGGGCGCGGAGATGGAAGAGGACACGCTCTACCTTCCGATGGATGGGAAAAAATAGGTCATGATCACAGATTCGTGATCACACAACATCCATCAAGGCTAGCAGCTCGCGCGCCACGTCCTCGACGGAGGTGTTGACCAGGGTCACGTCGAACTCCGGCTCGGCCGCGAGTTCGATCTTCGCCGCCTCCAGGCGGCGCTCGATCACCTCGGGCGGTTCGGTACCCCGCCCGGTGAGCCTGCGCACCAGCTCGTCCCACGAGGGAGGGGCCAGGAACACCAGCCGGGCCTCCGACATGGACTCGCGGACCTGACGGGCGCCCTGGAGGTCGATCTCCAGGAGCACCGGCTCGCCCGACTCCAGGCGCTCCAGCACGGCGGCGCGCGGAGTTCCGTAGCGGTTGCCGGCGAACTCGGCCCACTCCAGCAGCTCGCCGTTGGCGATCAGCTTGTCCATCTCGTCGTCGGTGACGAAGAAATAGTGGACGCCGTGCCGTTCGCCGGGCCGGGGCTTACGGGTCGTCGCCGACACCGAGAGCCAGACCTCGGGATGTTTTTTGCGCATATGAGCGACGACCGTGCTCTTGCCGACCCCGGAGGGGCCGGAGAGCACGGTCAGCCGCGGACGTGCGTCCGGGGGTTCGGGGGTCGTCCCCCGGAGGTTTACTGCCATGCAGCGATTATTCCAGCAATCCCGGAGTGCCCGGGACTCCCTTCCGGCAGGACCCGGGGATCAGGAGCCGGTGCTGCCGAACTCACGCTCCAGGGAAGCGATCTGGTTGGAGCCGAGGCCGCGCACGCGGCGACTCTCGGAGATGCCGAGCCGCTCCATGATCTGCTTGGCGCGGACTTTGCCCACGCCCGGGAGCGACTCCAGGAGGGCGGAGACCTTCATCTTGCCGATGACGTCGTTTTCCTGACCCTGCTTGATGACCTCGTGAAGGGAGGCGCCGGAGTGCTTCAGTCGATTCTTGACCTCGGCCCGCTCCCGGCGAGCCGCGGCGGCCTTTTCGAGCGCGGCTGCGCGCTGTTCGGGGGTAAGGGGCGGAAGAGCCACGCCTACGTCACCTCGGATGTCGAACTGTCGGATACGGACCGGTGAGGAACCTAGTGGCCCCACACCTGGTGAGATACGAGCAACACGCGCTGCCCGTTCACTCTCCGTCGGAGACTAGCGGCCAACTCCGCCAGAGTCAGCGAGAACAGAGGAAAAGTCCTGGTCAGCCTCCGCAGGGCCGGACATTTGAGACATACTGCCCTGGATTTGAGGATGTATCCAGGCTCAAGTCGCCCCGGAGCCGCCCCACCGAACCCCCGGTCGGGCGGCCGGCGCGCCCCGGGCGGCGGTCGGAGGACGGTCAGGCGGCGCTCACGGCGGTCCGGACCTCGTACGCGAACCGCTCCACCTCGTCACGCAGAGCGACGACGTCGGGACCGTGCCGCAGGACGCCCCGGCTCACGTTCGGGACGACGTTGCGCACCGCGGACCCGAAGACCCGGGGAAGATCGGCCGGCGTCGCCCCCTGGGCGCCGACGCCGGGCGCGAGAAGCGGGCCGTTGATGTCCAGGTCGTACGTCGAGAGGTCGCCCAGCGTCGCCCCGACGACCGCGCCGAAGGAACCCAGGGGCTCCTCCCCCACGTTCTCGGCGGCCAGGTGCGCCAGCATCGTCGCGCCCACGTCGCGTCCGTCGGCCCGCACCGCGTGCTGGACCTCGCGGCCCTCCGGGTTGGAGGTCAGCGCCAGCACGAACAGTCCGGCGCCGCTCTCCCGGGCCAGCGCGACCGCCGGCGAGAGCGATCCGTAGCCGAGGTAGGGGGAGACGGTGAGAGCGTCGGAGAACAGCGGAGCGTCCTTGTGCAGGAACGACTCGGCGTAGGCGGCCATGGTCGAGCCGATGTCGCCGCGCTTGGCGTCCATGACGACCAGGGCGCCCGCCGCCCGCGCCTCCCGCACCGTCGTCTCCAGGACGGCCACCCCGCGCGAGCCGAACCGCTCGAAGAAGGCGCTCTGCGGCTTCAGCAGGGCGACCCGGTCGGCCGTCGCCTCGACGACCGTGCGGCTGAACCGCTCCAGACCGGCGACGTCGTCGTTCAGACCCCACTCGGCGAGCAGGGAGGCGTGCGGGTCGATGCCGACGCACAGCGGACCGCGCTCGTCCATCGCCCGCCGCAGGCGCGCGCCGAAGGGCTCCATGATCATGCCGTCTTCCTCACGTCGGCGCCGACCGCGTCGGCGAGTGTGGCGTAAGGGCTCGTCCGCAGGCGGGCGGCGAGGCCCTTGTGGATGGCCCGGCCCCAGAAGGGCCCCTCGTAGACGAAGGCGCTGTACCCCTGTACCAGGGTCGCGCCGGCCAGGATGCGCTGCCAGGCGTCCTCGGCGTTCTCCACGCCGCCGACGCCGACCAGGATCACGCGGTCGCCCACGCGCGCGTAGAGACGACGCAGCACCTCCAGGGAGCGCGCCTTGAGGGGCGCTCCGGACAGGCCGCCGGTCTCCTTCACCAGGGAGGGCTCCGACGTCAGGCCGAGGCCCTCGCGGGCGATGGTGGTGTTCGTGGCGATGATCCCGTCCAGACCGAGCTCCACGGCGAGGTCGGCGACCGCGTCGACGTCCTCGTCGGCGAGGTCCGGGGCGATCTTCACCAGCAGCGGGACACGGCGCGTGGCGACCGCACGGTCGGCGGCCGCGCGCACGGCGCTCAGCAGCGGCCGCAGCGCCTCGGTGGCCTGGAGGTTCCGCAGGCCCGGCGTGTTAGGCGAGGACACGTTGACGACCAGGTAGTCCGCGTACGGCGCGAGCCGCTCGGCCGACTTCACGTAGTCGGCGACGGCCTCCTCCTCCGGTACGACCTTGGTCTTGCCGATGTTGACGCCGACGACGGGCTTGAAAACGGGCGTACGGGAGGCCAGGCGCGCGGCTACGGCCAGCGAGCCGTCGTTGTTGAAGCCCATCCGGTTGATGAGCCCGCGGTCCCGCACGAGCCGGAACAGTCGCTTCCTGGGATTGCCGGTCTGGGCCTCGCCGGTGACCGTGCCGATCTCGACGTGGTCGAAGCCCAGCATCGACATCCCGTCGATCGCGACGGCGTTCTTGTCGAAGCCGGCCGCGAGCCCGAACGGGCCGTGCATGCGCAGCCCGAAGGCCTCCGTGCGCAGCTCCCGGTAGCGGGGCGCCAGCGCCGCCGCGAGGAACGTGCGCAGCACCGGCACGCGGGCGGCGAGGCGGATCCAGCGGAAGGCCAGGTGGTGGGCGTTCTCGGGGTCCATCCGGGTGAAGACCAGACGGAAGAAGAGCTTGTACATGTCTCAGGTGTCCTTCGGAGAGCCTCATGAGCCCCGTGGAGCGCGGGCCTCGTGCAGAGGGATCCTCATGAAGAGGGGGCCTCATGAAGAGGGGGACACCGTTTCCGGTGTCCCCCTCTTCAGGTGCTAGTCGCGAGCCGCGGTCAGGTGTTCCGCGTGTTCCTGGAGCGAGCGGACTCCCACGTCCCCGCGGTTGAGGGCGTCGATGCCCTGGACGGCGGCGGCGAGTGCCTGCACCGTCGTCAGGCACGGCACGGACCGCGCCACGGCCGCCGTACGGATCTCGTAGCCGTCGAGCCGGCCGCCGGTGCCGTACGGGGTGTTCACGATGAGGTCGACGTCGCCGTCGTGGATGTACTGGACGATCGTCTTCTCGCCGTTGGGGCCGGTGCCCTCGGACTGCTTGCGCACCACCGTGGCGTTGATGCCGTTGCGCTTGAGGACCTCGGCCGTGCCGGAGGTGGCGAGCAGTTCGAAGCCGTGGGCGACCAGTTCGCGCGCGGGGAAGATCATCGAGCGCTTGTCCCGGTTGGCGACCGAGATGAACGCGCGGCCCTTGGTGGGCAGCGGGCCGTACGCGGCCGCCTGGGACTTGGCGTACGCCGTGCCGAAGACGGAGTCGATGCCCATGACCTCGCCGGTGGAGCGCATCTCCGGGCCGAGGACGGTGTCGACGCCGCGCCCTGAGGTGTCCCGGAACCGGCTCCACGGCATCACGGCCTCCTTGACGGAGATCGGCGCGTCCAGGGGCAGCTCGCCGCCGTCGCCGGTCGCCGGGAGCAGTCCCTCGGCGCGCAGTTCGGCGATGGTCGCGCCGAGCGAGATCCGGGCGGCGGCCTTCGCCAGCGGTACCGCGGTCGCCTTCGAGGTGAAGGGGACGGTGCGGGACGCGCGCGGGTTGGCCTCGAGGACGTAGAGGATGTCGCCGGCCATCGCGAACTGGATGTTGATCAGTCCGCGCACGCCGACGCCCTTGGCGATCGCCTCGGTGGAGGCGCGCAGCCGCTTGATGTCGAAGCCGCCCAGGGTGATGGGGGGCAGGGCGCACGCCGAGTCGCCGGAGTGGATGCCGGCCTCCTCGATGTGCTCCATCACGCCGCCGAGGTACAGCTCGTCGCCGTCGTAGAGCGCGTCGACGTCGATCTCGATGGCGTCGTCGAGGAAGCGGTCGACGAGTACCGGCCGGGTGGGGCTGATCTCGGTCGACTCGGCGATGTAGGAGGCCAGCCGGGTCTCGTCGTAGACGATCTCCATGCCGCGGCCGCCGAGCACGTACGACGGCCGCACGAGGACCGGGTAGCCGATCTCGTCGGCGATGGCCTTGGCCCCGGTGAAGGTGGTGGCGGTGCCGTGCTTGGGAGCCGGGAGACCGGCCTCGGCGAGCACGCGTCCGAAGGCGCCCCGGTCCTCGGCCGCGTGGATGGCCTCCGGGGGCGTGCCGACGATCGGCACGCCGTTGTCCTTGAGGGCCTGGGCCAGGCCCAGCGGGGTCTGGCCGCCGAGCTGCACGACGACGCCGGCGATCGGCCCGGCCTGCGCCTCCGCGTGGACGATCTCCAGCACGTCCTCGAGCGTCAACGGCTCGAAGTACAGGCGGTCGGAGGTGTCGTAGTCGGTGGAGACGGTCTCCGGGTTGCAGTTGACCATCACCGTCTCGTACCCGGCGTCCGACAGCGCGAAGGAGGCGTGGACACAGGAGTAGTCGAACTCGATGCCCTGGCCGATGCGGTTCGGGCCGGAGCCCAGGATGATGACCGCGGGCTTCTCGCGGGGTGCGACCTCGTTCTCCTCGTCATAGGAGGAGTAGAAGTACGGGGTCTTCGCGGCGAACTCGGCGGCGCAGGTGTCTACCGTCTTGTAGACGGGGCGGACGCCCAGGGCGTGCCGGACCTCGCGCACGACGTCCTCGCGCAGCCCGCGGATCTCGGCGATCTGCTGGTCGGAGAAGCCGTGCCGCTTGGCCTCGGAGAGCAGGCCGGCGTTCAGGCGGTCGGCTGCGGCCAGCTCGTCGGCGATCTCCTTGATGAGGAAGAGCTGGTCGACGAACCAGGGGTCGATCTTCGTGAACTCGAAGACCTCCTCGGGGGTCGCGCCCGCGCGGATGGCCTGCATGACGGTGTTGATCCGGCCGTCGGTGGGCCGGACGGACTCCCGCAGCAGCTCGTCCTTGTCGCCGGGCTCTCCGACGAAGGTGAACTGGCTGCCCTTCTTCTCCAGTGAGCGCAGCGCCTTCTGGAAGGCCTCGGTGAAGTTGCGGCCGATGGCCATGGCCTCGCCGACCGACTTCATGGTCGTGGTGAGGGTGGAGTCGGCGGACGGGAACTTCTCGAAGGCGAAACGCGGGGCCTTGACGACCACGTAGTCGAGCGTCGGCTCGAAGGAGGCCGGGGTCTCCTGCGTGATGTCGTTGGGGATCTCGTCGAGGGTGTAACCGACGGCGAGCTTGGCCGCGATCTTGGCGATCGGGAACCCGGTAGCCTTCGAGGCCAGGGCCGACGAGCGCGACACGCGCGGGTTCATCTCGATGACGATGACGCGGCCGTCCTCGGGGTTCACCGCGAACTGGATGTTGCAGCCACCGGTGTCCACGCCGACCTCGCGGATGATCGCGATGCCGACGTCGCGCAACACCTGGTACTCGCGGTCGGTCAGGGTCATCGCGGGAGCCACGGTGATCGAGTCGCCGGTGTGGACGCCCATGGGATCGAAGTTCTCGATGGAGCAGACGACCACGACGTTGTCGTGCTTGTCGCGCATGAGCTCCAGCTCGTACTCCTTCCAGCCGAGGATGGACTCCTCCAGGAGCACCTCGGTGGTCGGCGAGAGGGTGAGGCCCTGGCCGGCGATGCGGCGCAGCTCCTCCTCGTCGTGGGCGAAGCCGGAGCCGGCGCCGCCCATGGTGAAGGAGGGGCGGACGACGACGGGGTAGCCGCCGAGCGTCTCGACGCCGGCGATGACGTCGTCCATGGAGTGGCAGATCACGGACCGGGCGGACTCGCCGTGCCCGATCTTCGCGCGGACGGCTTCGACGACGCCCTTGAAGAGGTCGCGGTCCTCGCCCTTGTTGATCGCCTCGACGTTGGCGCCGATCAGCTCGACACCGTACTTCTCCAGCACACCCTGCTCGTGCATGGAGATCGCGGTGTTCAGGGCGGTCTGGCCGCCGAGCGTCGGCAGCAGCGCGTCGGGGCGCTCCTTGGCGATGATCTTCTCGACGAACTCCGGGGTGATCGGCTCGACGTAGGTGGCGTCGGCGATCTCCGGGTCGGTCATGATCGTCGCCGGGTTGGAGTTGACCAGGATCACCCTGAGGCCCTCGGCGCGCAGGATGCGGCACGCCTGGGTGCCGGAGTAGTCGAACTCGGCGGCCTGGCCGATGACGATCGGGCCGGAGCCGATGACCAGGACGGACTGGATATCGGTGCGCTTAGGCACGCTGGCCCTCCATCAGGGATACGAAGCGGTCGAACAGGTAGGCGGCGTCGTGCGGGCCCGCCGCCGCTTCGGGGTGGTACTGGACGGAGAAGGCCGGCTGGTCGAGCAGCTGCAGCCCCTCCACGACGTCGTCGTTGAGGCAGACGTGCGAGACCTCGGCGCGGCCGAACTTCGTCTCGCTGACCTTGTCGAGCGGCGCGTCCACGGCGAAGCCGTGGTTGTGCGCGGTGACCTCGACCTTGCCGGTCGTGCGGTCCTGGACCGGCTGGTTGATGCCGCGGTGGCCGTACTTCAGCTTGTAGGTGCCGAAGCCGAGGGCGCGCCCGAGGATCTGGTTGCCGAAGCAGATGCCGAACAGCGGCGTCCTGCGCTCCAGCACCTCGGTCATGAGCGCGACGGGGCCTTCGGCGGTGGCCGGGTCGCCCGGGCCGTTGGAGAAGAACACGCCGTCGGGGTTCACGGCGTACACCTCGTCCACCGACGCCGTCGCGGGCAGCACGTGCACCTCGATGCCGCGCTCGGCCATGCGGTGCGGGGTCATGCCCTTGATGCCGAGGTCGATGGCGGCCACGGTGAAGCGCTTCTCGCCGACCGCGGGCACCACGTAGGCCACCTTGGTGGCGACCTCCTCGTACAGGCTCGCGCCCTTCATGTGCGGCTGGGCCCGCACACGCGCGAGGAGCTCGGCGTCCGGGGCGATCGCCTCGCCGGAGAAGACGCCGGCCCGCATCGAGCCGCCCTCGCGCAGGTGGCGGGTGAGGGCGCGGGTGTCGACGCCGGAGATCCCGACGATCCCCTGGGCGACGAGCTCGTCGTCGAGGGAGCGCCTGGCGCGCCAGTTGGAGGGCACGCGCGCGGGGTCGCGTACGACGTAACCGGAGACCCAGATGCGGCCGGACTCGTCGTCCTCGTCGTTCCAGCCGGTGTTGCCGATCTGCGGGGCGGTCGCGACGACGATCTGACGGTCGTACGACGGGTCGGTCAGGGTCTCCTGGTAGCCGGTCATGCCGGTGGAGAACACCGCTTCGCCGAAGGTCTCCCCCACGGCCCCGTAGGCACGACCGCGGAAGATGCGGCCGTCCTCCAGGACGAGTACGGCGGGAGCCTTGGCGGCTCCCCTGGTGGAGGTCGTCATCGTGCGCCTTCCGTCGTGTCGTTCTTGATCATTGAGTTGATGGCGTCGACCCATGCGCCGTGCTCGGCCGCGTGGTCCGAGCGGAAGCCGGAGTCGATCAGCCGGTCGCCGTGCGCCCACGTCACCACGAGCAGTCCGCCCTCGGTGAGGACCTTGCCGGCGATGCCCTTGCCGAGCAGGGCCTCGCGCAGCGCGTCGGCCGGGATGAAGAAGTCGCTCGCGCCGGGGCGTACGACGTCGAGTCCCGCGTCCGTCAGGGTGAGCTCGACCCGGCTGCGGGCGCCGAGGCCGTGCGCCACGATGCGGTCGAGCCACTGCCCGGCGGTGGTGGAGCCGTGGTAGCGGCCGCTCATGCTCAGTCTCACCGGACCGGGCTCGTCCGGCATTCCAGGCGGCGGCTCGCCGCCTCCGTCGAGGGCGGTGGTGGGAGACGGGCGGGCGGGCAGCTCGGGCAGGTCGCCCTGGAGCGTGCCGCGCCACTTCCAGCCCTCGCGCATCAGCCAGTACACGAGCGCGACGAACAGTCCGAGGCCGACCACCCAGCCGGCCCGGGCGGACCAGTCGGTCACTTGGGCCGATTCCTTCTCGGCCGCGAGCAGTAGTGCAGATGTCACGTGAGCTTCCCGTCGACGAGCGTGGCCTTGCCCCGGAGCCACGTGTGCGTGACACGGCCCGGCAGCTCACGACCCTCGTACGGGGTGTTCCGGCTGCGCGAGGCGAAGCCCGCGGGGTCCACGGACCCACGGTATTCGGTGTCGACGAGCGTGAGGTTGGCGGGCTCACCTGCCGAGACGGGGCGGCCGTGGCCCGTCGCCTGCCCGATGAGGGCGGGCCTGAACGACATCCGGCTCGCGACCCCGGCCCAGTCCAGCAGGCCCGTCTCCACCATCGTCTCCTGGACCACGGACAGCGCGGTCTCCAGGCCGACCATGCCCATGGCGGCCGCGGCCCACTCGCAGTCCTTGTCCTCGTGCGGGTGCGGGGCGTGGTCGGTGGCGACGATGTCGATCGTGCCGTCGGCGAGCGCCTCGCGCAGGGCCAGCACGTCCTTCTCGGTGCGCAGCGGCGGGTTCACCTTGTAGACCGGGTTGTACGAGCGGACCAGTTCGTCCGTGAGGAGCAGGTGGTGCGGGGTGACCTCGGCGGTGACGTCGATGCCGCGCGACTTGGCCCAGCGGACGATCTCGACCGACCCGGCGGTGGACAGGTGGCAGATGTGGACGCGGGAGCCCACGTGCTCGGCGAGCAGGACGTCCCGGGCGATGATCGACTCCTCGGCGACCGCGGGCCAGCCGCCGAGCCCCAGCTCGGCGGAGACGACGCCCTCGTTCATCTGGGCGCCCTCGGTCAGCCGCGGCTCCTGAGCGTGCTGGGCGACGACCCCGCCGAAGGCCTTCACGTACTCCAGGGCCCGGCGCATGATCACCGCGTCGTCGACGCACTTGCCGTCGTCGGAGAAGACGGTGACGCCGGCGGCGGACTCGTGCATGGCGCCCAGCTCGGCGAGCTTGCGGCCCTCGAGGCCGACGGTGACCGCGCCGATGGGCTGCACGTCGCAGTAGCCGTGCTCCTGCCCGAGCCGGTAGACCTGCTCGACCACGCCGGCGGTGTCGGCGACCGGGAAGGTGTTGGCCATGGCGAAGACGGCCGTGTAGCCGCCGGAAGCGGCCGCGCGGGTGCCCGTCAGCACTGTCTCGGAGTCCTCACGGCCCGGCTCGCGCAGATGGGTGTGCAGGTCGACCAGGCCCGGCAGCAGCACCTTGCCCGCGGCCTCGACGACCTCGGCGCCCTCGGCGCTCAGGCCCGTGCCCACCTCGGCGATCGTGGGACCGTCGATCAGGACGTCCTGCGGCTCGCCGCCGAGCACCTTCGCACCGCGGATCAGGATCTTGCTCATGTGCTTACTTCTCCTCGGTGGTACGGGCGTGGCTGACGGCGGGTTCGTTGCCGCCCAGGAGCAGGTAGAGGACGGCCATCCGGATGGACACGCCGTTGGCGACCTGCTCGACGACGGTGCAGCGCTCGGAGTCGGCGACCTCGGCGGTGATCTCCATGCCGCGGACCATCGGGCCGGGGTGCATCACGATCGCGTGCTCGGGCATCCGCGCCATCCGGTCGCCGTCGAGGCCGTACCGCCGCGAGTACTCGCGCTCCGTCGGGAAGAACGCGGCGTTCATCCGCTCGCGCTGCACGCGCAGCATCATCACCGCGTCGGACTTGGGCAGCGTGCTGTCGAGGTCGTACGACACCTCGCAGGGCCAGGTCTCGATGCCGACCGGCACGAGGGTGGGCGGGGCGACCAGGGTGACCTCGGCGCCGAGTGTGTGCAGCAGGTCGACGTTGGAGCGGGCGACCCGGCTGTGCAGCACGTCTCCGACGATCGTGATGCGCCTGCCGGAGAGGTCCTGGCCGATCCCGGCGTCCCGGCCGACCAGCCGGCGGCGCATGGTGAAGGCGTCCAGGAGGGCCTGGGTGGGGTGCTGGTGGGTGCCGTCCCCCGCGTTGACGACGACCGCGTCGATCCAGCCGGACGTGGCCAGGCGGTAGGGCGCTCCGGAGGCGCCGTGCCGGATGACGACCGCGTCGACGCCCATCGCCTCCAGGGTCTGCGCGGTGTCCTTCAGGGACTCGCCCTTGGAGACGCTCGACCCCTTGGCGGAGAAGTTGATCACGTCCGCGGAGAGGCGCTTCTCGGCGGCCTCGAAGGAGATGCGCGTGCGCGTGGAGTCCTCGAAGAAGAGGTTGACGATCGTGCGGCCGCGCAGGGTCGGCAGTTTCTTGATGGGCCGGTCGGCGACCCGGGCCATCTCCTCGGCGGTGTCGAGGATCAGGACGGCGTCGTCGCGGGTGAGGTCGGCGGCCGAGATGAGATGACGCTGCATCTGTCAGGCTCCGTAAGGCAGTTCAGACATGTGGGAGATCACGGGCGTGCAGGGGGCACGGCTGCGCGACGCGCGGCCACGGGCCGCACGCGCGCGTGCCTACTGCTGGGCGGTCTGCTTCACACCGAGCAGCACGGTGTCGCGACCGTCCTCCTCGGCGAGCTGGACCTTGACCGTCTCCCGCAACGACGTGGGGAGGTTCTTGCCGACGTAGTCGGCGCGGATGGGCAGTTCCCGGTGGCCGCGGTCGACGAGGACCGCGAGCTGGACCGCGCGGGGGCGCCCGAGGTCGTTCAGGGCGTCGAGGGCGGCGCGGATGGTACGACCGGAGAAGAGCACGTCGTCGACGAGGACGACCAGCCTGCCGTCCAGGCCGTCGCCGGGGATCTCGGTGCGGGCCAGCGCACGCGGCGGGTGCATGCGCAGGTCGTCGCGGTACATGGTGATGTCGAGGGAGCCGACCGGAACCTTGCGGTCGGTGATCTGCTCGAGCTTGTCGGCTAGCCGCCGGGCGAGGAAGACGCCGCGGGTCGGGATGCCGAGCAGCACCACGTCGTCGGCGCCCTTGGCGCGTTCGACGATCTCGTGGGCGATGCGGGTCAGCACACGCGCGATGTCGGGGCCCTCGAGTACGGGCCGGGCATCGGCTTGCCGGGGATCCTGCTGGGTGTCCTGCTTGTCCATAAGAAACGGACCTCCTTCTCCGCCTCACGGGACGGACCTTAAAGGACGTCGGATTTGCGCCATCCACGCTACCAGGCCCGAGGGGCGCCCCTGATCACCCCCTTGGCTCAATCGGCCATCGATACCACGGAAGAGTCGGTGTGGACCATTCGGCTTGACGCAGAAGAATCACGCTGCGTAACCTCACAGTGAGTTACCAGCACGCGGCTCGTGCCGCGTCGACCCATTGCCGGGAGCTATATGTCCAGCGAATACGCCAAGCAGCTCGGGGCCAAGCTCCGGGCCATCCGCACCCAGCAGGGCCTTTCCCTCCACGGTGTCGAGGAGAAGTCCCAGGGACGCTGGAAGGCGGTCGTGGTCGGTTCGTACGAGCGCGGCGACCGTGCCGTGACCGTGCAGCGTCTTGCCGAGCTGGCGGATTTCTACGGCGTTCCCGTGCAGGAACTGCTGCCGGGCACCACGCCGGGCGGGGCGGCCGAGCCCCCGCCGAAGCTGGTCCTGGACCTGGAGCGGCTGGCCCACGTGCCGGTCGAGAAGGCCGGTCCGCTGCAGCGGTACGCGGCCACGATCCAGTCCCAGCGCGGCGACTACAACGGCAAGGTGCTGTCGATCCGCCAGGACGACCTGCGCACCCTCGCCGTCATCTACGACCAGTCGCCCTCGGTCCTCACCGAGCAGCTGATCAACTGGGGCGTGCTGGACGCGGACGCGCGGCGCGCGGTCGCCCACGAGGAGGGCTGAGGCCCAGCGGGCCCGCAGAGCTCTGCAGAAACGTGCCGCCGGGGTGGCCGGAACCTGATGGTTCCGGCCACCCCGGCCTGCTTCGTACGACGCCGGAGGGCCCACAGCCTGCGCTGTGGGCCCTCCGGCGTGTCCGCGCCCCCGCGAGGGCGCGGAAAGGCCGCGCGGGCAGCCACAGGCGGCCCGCAGGCCCCCGTGGGCCCGCGGTTCGCCGGTTTTCCCGTGGACCTACTCGCCGGTCCGGCGCAGCGACGGCTTGAGCTCCTTCAGTCTGCCGAGCAGACCGTTGACGAACGAGGGCGACTCGTCCGTGGAGAACTCCTTCGCCAGCTGCACCATCTCGTCGAGGACGACCGCGTCCGGGGTCTCGTCGGCCCAGATGAGCTCGTAGGCGCCGAGACGCAGGAGGTTGCGGTCGACGACCGGCATCCGGTCGAGCGTCCAGCCGACCGCGTACTGGGCGATCAGCTCGTCGATGCGCCGCGCGTGCTCCGCGTAGCCCTCGACCAGCTGCATGGTGTACTCGCTGACCGGCGGCTGCCGGGTGTCGGCCCGGGAGAGCCGGATCCAGTCCGCGAGGACCGTCAGGACGTCGACTCCGCGCTGGTCGCCCTCGAAGAGGATCTGGAAGGCGCGCTTGCGGGCCGTGTTGCGGGCAGCCACGGTTAGCTGTTCACCCGGCCGAGGTAGTCGCTGGTGCGGGTGTCGACCTTGATCTTCTCACCGGTGGTGATGAAGAGCGGGACCTGGATCTGGTGACCGGTCTCCAGGGTGGCGGGCTTGGTGCCGCCGGTGGAGCGGTCGCCCTGCAGGCCCGGCTCGGTCTCCTGCACCACGAGCTCGACGGCGGCCGGCAGCTCCACGAAGAGCACCTCGCCCTCGTGCTGCGCGACGGTGGCCGTGAAGCCCTCGATCAGGAAGTTGGCCGCGTCTCCGACGGCCTTGCGGTCGACCATGAGCTGGTCGTAGGTCTCCATGTCCATGAAGACGAAGTACTCGCCGTCCATGTACGAGAACTGCATGTCGCGCTTGTCGACAGTGGCGGTCTCGACCTTGACGCCGGCGTTGAACGTCTTGTCGACGACCTTGCCGGAAAGCACGTTCTTGAGCTTGGTGCGCACGAATGCGGGGCCCTTGCCGGGCTTGACGTGCTGGAACTCGACGACGGACCAGAGCTGCCCGCCTTCCAGCTTGAGCACCAGGCCATTCTTGAGGTCGTTCGTGGAAGCCACGGTTGCGGAATCTCCTGGACTGACGACGACCCCGGGGCACGCACTCCTACAGCGCGAGCAGCTCCTTGGTCGTGATGGTGAGTAGCTCGGGTCCGCCGTCCGCCTCGGGGCGTACGACGAGCGTGTCATCGATCCGGACGCCGCCCCGGCCCGGGAGGTGTACCCCGGGTTCGACGGTGACCGGCACGCAAGCGTCCAGTTTACCCATGGCCGCGGGGGTCAACTGCGGGTCCTCTTCGATTTCCAGTCCGACGCCGTGTCCGGTGAGCGCCGGAAGGCCGTCGGCGTACCCCGCGGAGTCCAGGATCTGGCGTGCCGCCCGGTCCACGTCACGGCAGGCGACGCCGGGTGCCAGGGACTCTCGTCCGGCCCGCTGAGCGGCGAAGACGAGGTCGTACAGCTCGATCTGCCAGTCGGCGGGGGACGTGCCGATCACGAAGGTGCGGCCGATCTCGCAGCGGTACCCGCGGTAGGCCGCGCCCAGGCAGACGGAGAGGAAGTCACCCTCCTCGACGCGCCGGTCGGTGGGCCGGTGGCCGCGGCGGCCGGAGTTCGGTCCGGTGCCGACGGAGGTGGTGAAGGCCGGGCCGTCGGCTCCGTGGTCGACGAGGCGCCGTTCCAGTTCGAGGGCGAGATGCCGCTCGGTGCGCCCGACCAGGATCGACTCCAGCAGCTCCCCCAGCGCCTGGTCGGCGATCTCGGCGCCGATCCGCAGACAGGAGATCTCCTCCTCGTCCTTCACCACTCTGAGCTGTTCGACCGCGCAGCCCAGGTCGGCGAGGCGCAGCCGGGGCGCCACGGAGCGGAGTTCGCGGTGGCGGACCATCGTCAGGTGATGTTCCTCGAGCGCCAGGGAGTCGCCGCCCTGGGCCGTGAGCAGGTCGGCGGCGGCCACCGCCGGATCCCCTCCGGCGTGGGGCAGGCTGTGGACCCGCAGGGACTCGTCCGGCCGGCCCTCGCCCGGGCGGTCCTCGGGCGGTCCGGAGCAGACGAGGAGATCCTCGCTCCGGCCGAGCAGCAGGACGGCGCCCCGCGGGGCGGCGCCCGCGAGATACCTCACGTTGGCCGGGCAGGAGACGAGCGCAGCCGTGCTTCCGGCCGCGTTGCAGCGCTCGCGCAGGCGGGTTCGGCGGGACGCGTAGACCTCTGACATGAGTCGAGCCTAGGAGCGCCGGCCGGATCACGCCGGTTGGAGAGGCGTTCGGGGGAAGGGGCGCCCCTCAGCGGCCCTCGGCCCGGTCCGCTACCACTGCGGGGGGCTGGCGATCGCCCGCGCCAGGACGTCGTCCAGGACCCTCGCCGTGGTGGGGACGTCCAGCTGGGAGTTGTCGATGATCGGGAGGCCGGAGCCGTACCAGCCGGCCATGCGGCCGTGGATCCGGGCCACCTCCTCGTCGGAGAGGCGGCGGTTGCCGGAGCGCTCGGCGTTGCGCTCCAGGACGACCTCCAGTCCGGGCAGCAGGACGACGGGCAGCAGGCCGGGGCCCACATGCCGTTTCCACCCTCCGAGGCCGACGGCCGGGCGGTCGGGGAAGATCGCGTCGTCCAGGATGCACGAGATGCCGTTGGCCAGGAAGTTGCGCGCGGCGAAGCCGCAGGTGCGGCGGGCAAGGCGGTACTGGGCCTCGGAGTGGTCGTTCCACCCGGACTGCGGGTCGGCGAAGCCCGAGCGCACCCATTCACGCACGTCGTCGAGGCTGACGTGCGCGGTCGGCGCCCGGCGGTGATCGGCCCAGAACTTCGCGACGCTGGTCTTGCCGGCGCCGGCCGGGCCGATCAGCAGCACCGCGAGGGTGGTCGCCGCCGGGTCGGGGACGATCGGGGCGGGCGGCGCGCTGGGCATGGGGACCGGGCCGCCCGGGGGCAGCGGCACATGCCCGGTGACGTCGGGTCCCGGCGGGGCGGGGGCGTGCTGCGGGGCCGGGGCGTGCTGCGGGGCCGGCGGGTGCGGCACGGGCGGCACCGGCGGCTGGGGAGCCGGCGGGACCGGGCCCGAGGGGACCCCGGCGTGACCCGGCTGCGGTGCGGGGGCGCTGCCCGGCTGGTGCGGGCCCGGGTGATGTGCGGCCGGCGGCCAGCCGGCGGCCGGACCGTGCCCCGGCTGGTGGGGCGGCGGCAGCGGAGAACCCACTGCGTGCTGCATCCGGTGCCACTCCGTCTCGTACAGGCGATGGGCGCTGGTCTTGGGGGCGCGGACCCCCCTGTTCTCACGACAGCCTAAAGGGCGTGGGAGGTGCCCTCGTCCGAACGGTATCGCCCCCGGCTGTCGTTCGGTGAACGGCCGGGGGCAGTCCGAAGTGCCCGGTGTGGACGGCGAATCGGGCGGAAGCGGATCCGGGCGGACCTGCCCGGCCGCCCGGCGGTCCTACTCGCCCACCTCGCCGTACGCGGCGAGCAGGACGGCCGGGTCGGGACCCTCGAGGACGGTGGGCCTGGCCAGTCCGTCCAGGACGATGAACCGCAGCAGGTCGCCGCGGGACTTCTTGTCGACCTTCATGGTCTCCAGCAGCTTGGGCCACTGGTCGTGGCGGTAGTGCAGCGGCAGACCCACCGACTCCAGCACGGTGCGGTGGCGGTCGGCCGTCGCGTCGTCCAGCCGGCCGGCGAGGCGGCCCAGTTCCGCGGCGAAGTGCATGCCGACGGAGACCGCCGCGCCGTGCCGCCACTTGTAGCGCTCGTTCTTCTCGATGGCGTGCGCGAGGGTGTGGCCGTAGTTCAGGATCTCCCGCAGGCCCGACTCCTTCAGGTCCGAAGACACCACGTCCGCCTTGACCCTGATGGAGCGTTCGATGAGCTCCGCGGTGTGCGGGCCCGCCGGAGTGCGCGCCGCCTCGGGGTCGGACTCGATCAGCTCGAGGATCACCGGGTCGGCGATGAATCCGGCCTTGATGATCTCGGCGAGCCCGGAGACGTAGTCGTTGACCGGGAGGGAGTCCAGCGCCGCCAGGTCGCACAGCACCCCGGCCGGCGGGTGGAAGGAGCCGACGAGGTTCTTGCCCTCGGCGGTGTTGATGCCGGTCTTGCCGCCGACGGCCGCGTCGACCATGGCGAGCACGGTCGTCGGGACGGCGATCCAGCGCACCCCGCGCAGCCAGGTCGCTGCGACGAACCCGGCGAGGTCGGTGGTCGAACCGCCGCCGACGCCCACCACGACGTCCGAGCGGGTGAAGCCGGACTGGCCGAGCGCCTTCCAGCAGTAGGCGGCGACCTCGGCGGTCTTGGCCTCCTCCGCGTTCGGCACCTGGATGGCGACGGCCTCGTACCCCTGCCCGGCGAGATCGGCGCGGAGCGCGTCGCCTGTCTCGGCCAGCGCCTCGGGGTGGATCACCGCGACCCTCTTGACCCGGTCGCCGATCAGCCCGGCGAGCTCACCCAGCAGGGCGCGGCCGATCAGGACCTCGTACGGATCGGTGCCCGCGCTGCCGCCGACCTGGATCCGGGTCACTGACTCGCTGCTCATGCTTCCTTCAACTCCAAAGCGTCCAGGGCGATCTGTCCGACCTCTTCGGGCGTACGGCCGTCCGTCGCGACCACCACCGTGGCCACGCTCTCGTAGAGGGGACGGCGGGCGTCCATCAGCTCGCGCCACTGCTTGCGCGGGTTGACGGCGAGCAGCGGGCGGGCCACGCCCAGACCGGTGCGCCTGACCGCTTCCTCGACGTCCATGGCCAGGTAGACCACGCGCCGCCCGGCCAGCAGGCCGCGGGTGTCGGCGTCCAGGATCGCGCCGCCGCCGAGCGCCAGGACGCCGTCGTGCTCGCCGAGCGCGCGCCGCACGGCCCGCTTCTCGATCGCGCGGAACGCCTCCTCGCCGTCGTCGACGAAGATCTCCGCGATGCTGCGGTCCTGCTCGGCGACGATGTCGTCGTCGGTGTCCCGGTAGCCGACATCGAGCCGTTCGGCGAGCAGCTGCCCGACGGTGGACTTGCCGACGCCCATGGGACCGACCAGGACGACCAGCGGCCCGCTCATCGGATGTGCAGGTTGTCGAGGTACGACCGCACGTTGCGGCGGGTCTCGGGGACGCTGTCGCCGCCGAACTTCTCCGCCACCGCGTCCGCCAGCACCAGCGCGACCATCGCCTCGGCGACGATCCCGGCGGCCGGGACCGCGCACACGTCGGAGCGCTGGTGGTGCGCCTGCGTCGCCTCGCCCGTGGCGACGTCCACCGTCTGCAGGGCCCGCGGCACGGTCGCGATCGGCTTCATCGCCGCGCGCACGCGCAGCAGCTCGCCGGTGGTCAGGCCGCCCTCGGTGCCGCCGGAACGGCCGGAGGCGCGCCTGATCCCCTCGCCGGTGGCGAGGATCTCGTCGTGCGCCTTCGAGCCGGGCACGCGCGCGAGGTCGAAGCCGTCACCGACCTCGACGCCCTTGATCGCCTGAATGCCCATCAGCGCGGCGGCCAGGCGGGCGTCCAGCCGGCGGTCCCAGTGCACGTGCGAACCGAGGCCGACCGGGACGTCGTACGCCAGCACCTCGACGACGCCGCCGAGGGTGTCGCCGTCCTTGTGGGCCTGGTCGATCTCCGCGACCATCGCCTTCGAGGCGTCCGCGTCGAGGCAGCGCACCGGGTCCGCGTCCAGCTTCTCGACGTCGGCGGGGGTCGGGTACACGCCGTAGGGCGCCTTCGCGGCGGCCAGCTCGACGACGTGGCTGACGATCTCGATTCCGGCCGTCTCCTTGAGGTACGACCGGGCCACCGCGCCGAGCGCGACCCGGGCGGCCGTCTCCCGCGCGGAGGCGCGCTCCAGGATCGGCCGGGCCTCGTCGAAGCCGTACTTCTGCATCCCGGCGAGGTCGGCGTGGCCGGGGCGCGGCCGGGTGAGCGGGGCGTTGCGGGCGAGGCCGGCCAGCACCTCCGGGTCGACCGGGTCGGCGGCCATCACCTGCTCCCACTTCGGCCACTCCGTGTTGCCCACCATGACGGCCACCGGGGAGCCCATGGTCAGGCCGTGCCGGACACCGCCGAGGAAGGTGACCTCGTCGCGCTCGAACTTCATCCGCGCACCGCGCCCATAGCCGAGCCGCCGCCGCGCGAGGTGGTCGGCGACCATCTCCGTGGTGATCGGCACGCCGGCGGGAAGGCCCTCCAGCGTCGCGACAAGTGCGGGACCGTGGGACTCCCCCGCGGTCAGCCAACGCAGCCTGCTCAACGATGCTCCTCAGTGCTCGCGCCCTGGTACTGCTCTGCGCACGCGCGTCCGTCGCGTACGTCGTCGGCGTGACCGGGTGCGCGGCCCTGGCCCGCCGTCTTCGATCCTCCCACGTCCGGGGGGCGAACCCGGCCGTCGGTCCACCAACCGGACGGACGGCGGCACGGCGGCCGGGCGCGCTCCGGGCAGGACGCCGGGCTGCGTCGGCACGCGGCCTGCCGCTGGGGCGTCACCGGCACGGACCCGCGTGGGCCGGCCGAGCCGGTCAGGGCGAGCGCCGCCGGGCGCTCAGCGCGTGTTCACCGGCCGTGCGCATGGCCTCGACGGGCGCCGGGACCCGGCCGGTCATCTGCTCCACCTGGAGCACGGCCTGGTGCACGAGCAGGTCGAGGCCGCTGACGACGGCACCGCCGAACATGGACCAGCGGGCGGCCAGCTCGGTCGGCCACGGGTCGTAGAGCACGTCGAAGAGGGTGGCCGGGCGTTCGGGCACCGAGGCCGCCAGGGCGTCGGTGGCCCCGGCCGGAGTGGTCGCGACGACCAGCGGGAAGCGCAGGGCGTCGGCGGCGTCCGCCCAGTCGGCGATCCGGACCTCGACGTCGAGCCGCTCACCCCACTGCCGCATCTCGGCGGCGCGGGCCTCGCTGCGGACGTAGGCGACGATCTCGCCGGTGCAGACCCGGGTCAGGGCGGCCAGGGCGGAGGACGCGGTGGCGCCCGCGCCGAGGATCGCGGCCGAGTCGGCCTGCTCGACGCCGCGCTCGCGCAGCGCGGCGACCATGCCGGGGATGTCGGTGTTGTCGCCGACCCGGCGGCCGTCCTCCGTGAGGACGAGCGTGTTGACCGCCTCGACGGAGGCCGCCGTCTCGGTGATCTCGTCGAGCAGCGGGATGACCGCGCGCTTCAGCGGCATGGTCAGCGAGAGTCCGGCCCACTCGGCGCCGAGTGCGTCGACGAAGGCGGGCAGGGCCTCCTCGTCGACGTCGAAGCGGTCGTACGTCCAGCCGGTCAGCTCCAGCGCCTCGTACGCGGCGCGGTGCAGCGCCGGGGAGAGGGAGTGGGCGATGGGGCTGCCGAGTACCGCGGCCCGGCGGGCGTCAGTTGCCCGTTCTCGCATTGAACTTGTCCTTGAGTTTCTGGAATTCTTCATGCGTCTTGGCGAATTCGGTCTTGCTCACGCCATCGGTCGCCACGAAGTAATACCAGCCGTCGGCGGTCGGATTCAGCGTCGCCTTGATCGCGACCTCGCCGGGATTCCCGATCGGACCGGGCGGCAGACCCTTGTTGGTGTAAGTGTTGTAGGGATCCTTGTTCTTGGTGATCTCCGACTCGCTGATATTGATCTTGCTTTCGCTCTTCAGATAGTTGAAGGTCGAGTCGAACTGAAGGAAACCGTACGTCTGGCGATTCGCACGGTCGAGGCGGTTGTAGACCACCTCCGCCATCTTGCGGTAGTCGTCGACGGTCTTGCCCTCGGCCTGGACGAGGCTCGCGACCGTGACGACCTGGAGCGGACTGTCCAGCTTGAGCTCTCTGGCCTTCGCCTCCAGACCGTACTTCTCGTACGCCTCGCCGGCGCGGGCGACCATCTCCTTCAGCACCACCTGCGGCTTCATGCCTTCGGCTGCGGGATAGGTGCCCGGGAAGAGAAAGCCCTCCAGCGGGTCCTTGATGTCGCTGTCCGAGTTCGCCCACTTGGGCAGTCCGAGGGTCTTGTACTCCTTCTCGGCGACCTTCTTGGTGCTCCCGGAGGACAAGCCGAGTTTCTTGTCGATGACGTTGTAGACCTCGGCATTTCGCTGCCCGGGTTTGACCAGCACGTTGGCCTGGCTGTCCCCGTCGAGCATCATCGCGACGGCGCTCTTCGCCGACATCTCCTTCTTCAGGATGTACACGCCCGCCTGGATCTTCGCCCCGTCGGGGTTGTTGGTCACCGCCGAGACGAAGGCATCGACGCTCTTGACCACGCCGGCGTCCTTCAGCAGGCGGCCGATGGCCGCACCACCGGAGCCCTTGGGCACCTCGATGCTCACACTCTGACCCGTGCCCGCACCCGCGAAGTCCGGGGCCGCGCTGTAACGATTCTGGTAGAAGTGGTAACCGAGGTAGCCCACGCCGGCGAGACCACCGGTGAACACCAGGACGACGACCAGACAGGCGACGCCGTTACGGCTCTTCTTGCCCTTGGCCCCTTTGGACCCCTTGTCGCCCTTGCCGCCGCGTCCCCGCCGGTCGCCGCGCCCCTCCGGTGCGTCGCCGTCGTCCTCGTCCTCGTCGTCCCGGCCCGCGCCACCCGCGAAGAAGGCGTGCTCGCCCTGGTCGGGACCGGGATCCCAGTCGGTCTTCTGCCCGGGCTCAGGTCCCGGCGCGGCCGCCGCCTCCGGTTCGGGCTCCGGCGCCGCCTGCCGCCGGTTGGGCGGCTCCGGCGGCGGATACGCGTCCGGGGTGCCGTAGAGGTCGGGCTGCTGGGCGCCGTAGGCAGCGGCCTGCTGACCATAGGGATCGCCGGGATCGGCCGCGTACGGGACGTGGGCGTGGGTGCCCGTGCCGTCCCAGCCGCCCTCCTGGTACCCCTCGTGGTAGGGCTGCTGGTTCTGGGGGGCGTACTGCTGCTGGTCCTGCTGGGCGTACTGCTGCTGGTCCTGACCCGTGTACTGCTGCTGGCCGTAGCCCTGGTACTGCGGGTCGTACTGCTGCGCCTGTCCCTGACTCCAGTCGCCGTACCCCTGCTGCTGCGGCTGCTGACCCTGTGGCTGCTGACCCTGCGGGTAGTGGTGCTGCTGCTGGCCGCCGTAGGCAGGCTGATGACCCGGCTGGGCCTGCTGCCCTTCCCATCCGCCGTCCCCGTACAACGGGTCCTCCGGATGCCACGGTTCGGAGCCGGAGCCCCGGCCATACTCAGTCATCGATCCCCTAGAGCCGCGAGGCGGTGGACACGAAGCCTTCGCGAGCCCGTCACCGTTCCGCCTCTCTCTGTGCGGTGACTGTTCGAACAGTCCCGCATCGCGCGGAACGTTACCGTACCGCGATCAGATGACCACTTCGACGCCCTCGCCCGGTGCTTTACCTGACACCCGTTCGGATTCCAGCGCCTGCTGAAGGATAATCACAGCGGCTGCCTGGTCGATGACCGATCTGCCCTTCTTCGACTTCACCCCCGATGCCCGCAGTCCCTGACTGGCCGTCACGGTCGTCATCCGCTCGTCCACCAGACGTACGGATACGGGCGCGATTTTGTTCGCCAGTTCCTGTGCGAAACCGCGCACCTTGACCGCGGCCGGGCCCTCGCCCCCCTTGAGGGAGCGAGGAAGACCCACCACGACTTCGATCGGCTCGTACTCCTCGACCAGTTGTCCCAGCCGCCGGTAGGCCGCCGGCAGGTCCCGGCCGGGGACCGTCTCCACCGGAGTGGCGAGGATCCCGTCGGGGTCGCACGAGGCGACCCCGATCCGGGCGTCCCCGACGTCGATCGCGAGTCGACGGCCCTTGCGCATGGGAGCGCTCACTTGGCCGTTTCCGCCACGAGCCGCTCGACGGCGTCGACGGCGTCCCCGACCGCGGCCGGGTTCTGGCCGCCGCCCTGGGCCACGTCGGGCTTGCCGCCACCGCCGCCGCCGAGGGTCTTGGCGGCCGTGCGGACCAGCTCACCGGCCTTGAGCCCGCGCTCACGGGCGGCCTCGTTGGTGGCGATGACGGTCAGCGGCTTACCGTTGTTGACCGTGAACAGGGCGACCACGGCGGCCCGTCCGCCCTGGATGCGGCCGCGCACGTCGAGGACCAGCCTGCGCAGGTCGTCCGGCGTGGTGCCGTCCGGGACCTGGCCGGTGACCACGGCGATCCCACGGACGTCCTTGGCGGACTCCACGAGACCGGCGGCGGCCTGGAGGACCTTCTCGGCGCGGAACTTCTCGATCTCCTTCTCGGCGTCCTTCAGCTTGCCGAGCATGGCGGAGACCTTCTCCGGGAGCTCCTCCGAACGGCCCTTGATCAGCTCCTGGAGCTGGGCGACGACCGTGTGCTCACGGGCCAGGAAGTTGTAGGCGTCGACGCCGACCAGGGCCTCGATGCGGCGCACGCCCGAGCCGATCGACGACTCGCCGAGCAGCTTCACCAGACCCAGCTGGGCGGTGTTGTGCACGTGCGTGCCGCCGCACAGCTCCTTGGAGAAGTCGCCGATGGTCACGACCCGGACGCGCTCGCCGTACTTCTCGCCGAACTCGGCGATGGCGCCCTGCTTCTTGGCCTCGTCGATGCCCATGACCTCGGCCTGGACGTCCAGATCGCGGGCGAGCACCTCGTTGATCTTCTGCTCGACGTCGGTCATCACGGCCGTCGGAACGGCGGACGGGGAGCCGAAGTCGAAGCGGAAACGGCCGGGCTGGTTCTCGGAACCGGCCTGGGCGGCCGTCGGGCCGAGGGCGTCGCGCAGCGCCTGGTGGGTGAGGTGGGTGGCCGAGTGGGCGCGGGCGATGGCCGTACGGCGGCGGCCGTCGATCGAGGCGTGGGCCTTGGCTCCGACCGTCACCTCGCCGAACTGGACGACGCCCTTGTGCACGTACACGCCGGGGACCGGCTTCTGGGTGTCGCGGATCTCGACGACGGCGCCGGTGTCGACCTTGATCCGGCCGGTGTCGCCGATCTGGCCGCCGCCCTCGGCGTAGAACGGGGTGCGGTCGAGGACGATCTCGACCTCGTCGCCCTCGGTGGCGGCCGGGGAGGAGGCGCCGTCGACGAGGATGCCGACGATGGTGGACTCGCCCTCGGTGTCGGCGTACCCGATGAAGTCGGTCTCGCCGGCCTTGTCGGCGATCTCGCGGTAGGCGCCCACGCCGGCGTGCCCGGTCTTCTTGGCCTGGGCGTCGGCCTTGGCCTTGTCCCGCTGTTCCTTCATCAGGCGGCGGAAGCCGTCCTCGTCCACGGACAGCCCCTGCTCGGCGGCCATCTCCAGGGTGAGGTCGATCGGGAAGCCCCACGTGTCGTGGAGCAGGAAGGCCTTGTCTCCGGCGAGGACCTGACCGCCGGCGGCCTTGGCCTCGGTGATGGCCGTGTCGAGGATGTTGGTGCCGGCCTTGAGCGTCTTGACGAAGGCGTTCTCCTCGGCGAGGGCGACCTTCTCGATGCGCTCGCGGTCGGTGACCAGCTCCGGGTACTGCTGGCCCATCATCTCGATGACCGTGTCGATGAGGTCCTTGACGACCAGGCCGGTGGCGCCGAGGAGGCGCATGTTGCGGATGGCGCGGCGCATGATGCGGCGCAGCACATAGCCGCGGCCCTCGTTGCCGGGGGTGACGCCGTCGCCGATGAGCATGACGGAGGTGCGCATGTGGTCGGTGACCACGCGCAGCGAGACGTCCGAGTCGTGGGCCTCGCCGTACGCGACGCCGGTCAGCTCGGTGGCCTTCTTGATGACGGCCATGGAGGTGTCGATCTCGTACATGTTCTGCACGCCCTGCAGAATCATGGCGAGGCGCTCCAGGCCGAGGCCCGTGTCGATGTTCTTGCTGGGCAGCTCGCCGAGGATCTCGAAGTTGTCCTTGCCGATGCCCTCCCCGCGCTCGTACTGCATGAAGACGAGGTTCCAGATCTCCACGTACCGCTCGTCGTTGACGGCGGGGCCGCCCTCGACGCCGAAGTCGGGGCCGCGGTCGTAGTTGATCTCGGAACACGGACCGCACGGGCCGGGGACGCCCATGGACCAGTAGTTGTCCTTCATGCCGAGGCGCTGGATGCGCTCCTTGGGCACACCGACGACCTCGTGCCAGATGCGCTCGGCCTCGTCGTCGTCCTGGTAGACCGTGATCCAGAGCTTCTCCGGCTCCAGGCCGTAACCGCCCTTGTCCTGGGGGCTGGTGAGCAGCTCCCAGGCGTACTTGATGGCGCCTTCCTTGAAGTAGTCGCCGAAGGAGAAGTTGCCGCACATCTGGAAGAACGTGCCGTGCCGGGTGGTCTTGCCGACCTCTTCGATGTCGGGCGTGCGCACGCACTTCTGCACGCTGGTGGCGCGCGCCCACGGCGGCTTCACCTCGCCGAGGAAGTACGGCTTGAACGGGACCATGCCGGCGGGGACCAGGAGCAGAGTCGGGTCGTCCGCGATGAGCGACGCCGAAGGGACGACGGTGTGCCCGCGCTCCTCGTAGAAGCTCAGCCAGCGGCGGCGGATCTCGGCCGACTCCATCAGTGGTCCTCATTCCGGTCGTTCGAGTACGTCGTGTCGTCGATGTACTTCGTGTTCTCGATGTACTGCGGGTTGTCGCGGTGCTGCGGGTGGGTGCGGTTCTCGATGGCGGGGTAGCGCCTGGGGGCGGGCAGTGCGGGGTCCTCGTGGATCCCGAGCGCCTCCCCCAGCTCCGCCTCCCGCCGGGCCATGTTGTCGCGGACGTCGAGCGCGAAATTCACCGCGCGGTCCTTGAGGCGTGCTCCCGTCTCGAGGGCCTTGTCGGCCGCGGTCGCGGCGAGACTCTCGGGGGTCAGCTGCCTCAGCTTGCGGTTGACCTTGGTGGTGGCCCAGACACCGGCGGCGACGCCCGTGCTGAACCAGAAGGTACGGCGGAACATCGCTGGTCTCAGTCCCTCTTTCCACGGGGTTTGCGCTTCTCCCGCCGGGAGACCGCGCGGCCCACGATGACGGTCCGCCGGGGCTCCCTCGCGGGCGCGTCGTCCTTGCGGCCGCCGAGGGCCCGGCGGACGCCGTAGCCGAACGCGGCGACCTTCACCAGGGGTCCGCCGAAGGTGGAGGCGACCGTGGTGGACAGCGCCGACGCGTTCGACGTGACCTCCTGGACATCGCTGGCGATCGCGTCGACCCGGTCGATCTGGGTCTGCGCGGAGCGCACGGCGGCGGAGGCGTCGGCCAGGAGCGGGACCGCCTGTTCGGTCACGTCCGCGACCAGCCGGGTGGTCGCCCTGAGCGTCTGGGCCAGCCTCGCCAGCGCGACGGCGAGGAAGGAGACCAGGATCGCCCAGAACACGGCCACCAGAATGCCGGCCACCTCTCCACCGGACACTGCGCACCCGCTCCCTCGGCCGACGAACACCTATCTCTGGAGGCGAGCCTATCGCGCCGCCACCGGCGTTCCGTACCGGATTAGGGGCGTGCAAAAGCCCGTCGCCCCGCCCGCCACGAAGGGCAGGGGGACGACGGGCCGGGTGCGGAAGTCCTGGGACCGCCGCGGGCCGATCCGGGCGGGGATCAGCGGGCGTAGTACTCGACGACGAGCTGCTCGTCGCAGATCACCGGGATCTCCTTGCGGTTCGGCTCACGGTCCAGGCGGAACGCCAGGGCCTTGAGGTTCACCTGGAGGTAGCGCGGGGTCTCGCCGTCGGGGGCGAAGCCGCCCTCACGGGCGATGGAGAAGAGGGTCTTCTCGCGGCTGCGCTCGCGGACCATCACGACGTCGTCGGGACGGACACGGAAGGAGGGCTTGTCGGTCTTCTGACCGTTGACCTCGATGTGGCCGTGCACGACCATCTGGCGGGCCTGGTAGATCGTGCGGGCGATGCCCGAACGCAGGACCAGCGCGTCGAGACGGCGCTCGAGCTCGATGATCAGGGCCTCACCGGTCTTGCCCTGGACCTTGGAGGCACGCTCGTAGGCGCGGACGAGCTGGCGCTCGGACACGTCGTACTGCGCACGCAGACGCTGCTTCTCGAGCAGACGGACCTTGTAGTCCGAGTTCTGCTTGCGGCCGCGGCCGTGCTCACCCGGCGGGTAGGGGCGGGCCTCGAAGTACTTGACGGCCTTCGGGGTCAGCGCGATGCCGAGGGCACGCGACTTCTTCACCTTGGGGCGGGACTGGTTCGCCACTGTCTCTCGTTTCCTGGTTTCGGCTTGTCAGGGTTGAGGGAGGTCGCAATCCGCAGCCGGGGAAACCCGCCGGGTCCGCGTGGGACCTGTCGGGCAGCCGCTCCCCTGGTCTGGGCACATACGTGCAGCACGCGAGTTGCCCACCGACCGTTCCCGGAGTTCCGGGTGGTGATGGGCTGCCCGCGACACCTTCGACGGTGCGCGACGCTCCTGGAGCCGGTCCGAGGGACCGGTGCTCCGGCTGACTGTCCCGTTCTGACTGCACGGGACGCAGCACTCCGAGGGATTCTACAGGGTGCTCAGGACCCGTTCCGACCGAGGTGCGATCTGGTCCACTCGACCGCGTCCGCGTAGCGGGCCTCGGCGCCGTGCCGGGTGGGGGTGTAGTACTCCCGGCCGTGGATCGCGTCCGGCGCGTACTGCTGGGCGGCGATGCCCTCGGGCAGGTCGTGCGGGTACACGTACCCCTGCGCGTGCCCCAGCTTGGCGGCGCCCTTGTAGTGGCCGTCCCGCAGATGCGGCGGGACGGGCCCGGCCAGGCCCTTGCGGACGTCGTCGAGAGCGGCGCCGATTGCCGTGGTCGCGGCGTTGGACTTGGGCGCCAGGGCGAGGGCGATGGTGACGTGGCTGAGGGTGAGGGCGGCCTCGGGGAAGCCGATCATGGCGACGGCCTGGGCGGCGGCGACCGCGATCGGCAGCGCGTTCGGGTCGGCGAGGCCGATGTCCTCGCTGGCGGAGATCATCAGGCGGCGGGCGATGAAGCGGGGGTCCTCGCCCGCCTCGATCATGCGGGCCAGGTAGTGCAGGGCCGCGTCGACGTCCGAGCCGCGGATGGACTTGATGAGGGCGCTGGCGACGTCGTAGTGCTGGTCGCCGTCCCGGTCGTACTTCACGGCCGCGCGGTCGACCGTCTGCTCCAGCGTCTGGAGGCTGATCTCGGTCTCGTCCTGGTCGAGGGCGGCGCCGGCGGCGGCCTCCAGGGCCGTCAGGGCGCGCCGGGCGTCGCCGCCGGCGATGCGCAGGAGATGGGCCTCGGCGTCCGCGGGGAGGGTGACGGAGCCCTTGAGGCCGCGATCGTCGGCCACGGCGCGCCCGACCAGGTCGCGGAGGTCGTCGTCGGTGAGGGGCTCGAGGGTCAGCAGCAGGGAGCGGGAGAGCAGGGGCGAGATGACCGAGAAGTAGGGGTTCTCGGTGGTCGCCGCGATCAGCGTCACCCAGCGGTTCTCGACGGCCGGCAGGAGGGAGTCCTGCTGGGCCTTGCTGAAGCGGTGGATCTCGTCGAGGAAGAGGACGGTCTCCTTGCCGAAGCCGCCGATGGCGCGACGGGCGCCGTCGATGACGGCGCGGACCTCCTTGACGCCGGCGGTGATGGCGGAGAGCTCGACGAACCGCTTGTTGGTGGCCTTGGAGACGACGTACGCGAGGGTCGTCTTCCCGGTGCCCGGCGGTCCCCAGAGGATCACCGAGGAGGGGCCGGCCGGGCCCTTGGCGCCCTCGCCGACCAGGCGGCGCAGGGGTGAGCCCGGCTTCAGCAGGTGCTGCTGGCCCACCACCTCGTCGAGGGTGCGCGGGCGCATCCGGACCGCCAGGGGGCTCCCGGCGGGGTCCTTCTCCTGGCGGTCTTCCGCTGCGGCGGTGAACAGGTCGGGCTCCACACCTGGGAGCCTACGTCAGGGGTACGACAGTCCCCTTCGGCCGCCCGTCCGGCTGCGGGCTCAGGCCCAGAGGTCGGCGCCCCAGCGGGTCAGGACCAGCATCGCGATGATGCCGGCATGCGTGACCGGAAGGACCCAGGTGAACTCGCCGAGGAACCGCTTCAGTCCGGCGGGGGCGGGGAGGAAGCCGTTGCGCACGTTGAACGAGGTGACGTACCAGAACATGGTGATCGTCGCGACCCACGCCAGCGAGCACCACAGGCACAGGGCGTTGATCTTGTACAGCGACTGGTACTGCAGCCAGGTGCAGAAGACGACGCCGAAGAGCGTGCCGAAGTTGAAGGTCAGCCAGTACCAGCGCGGGAAGCGGGCCCGGGCCAGCAGGCTCATGCCGACGCAGATCACGATGCCGTAGGCGACGAGGCCCAGCATCGGGTTGGGGAACCCGAAGACGGACGCCTGCTTGCTCTGCATGATGCTGCCGCAGGAGATGACCGGGTTGATGCTGCAGCCCGGCGTGAAGGTCGTGCCCGCGACCTTGGCCTCGAGGATCTTGAACTTGTCGATCGTGATGACCCACGCGGCGAGCAGACCGGCCGCGCCGGTGATCAGCAGCAGGATCGCGAACGCACGGCTGCCGCCCACCGTCCGTGGCTCGATCGCGGCCACGTGCTCGGGCTCGGACTCCGTGGAGGCGTCTTTCACTGTCGTCTTGCTCATCACGCCGATCCGTCACTTGAGAGTTGGACCATCTTCGGGCTGGGGCCATTGTGCCGCACAGGGCCGACCCTCCACCGTTCGGTGGACATAAGGAAGTACGCGCGGCCACCCCCTGGCGTTCGGTTCCGGCCGACGCTCGAAGCATGACAACACACCTCGAACCCCTCGCGGTGGACGTACCCGATCCGCAGACGGGCGGGCCGCGCGGCGCCGAGGGCAGACCCGGAGGTGAGCCTCGCGTGGGGCGCTCACGCCTCACCCTCACCCGGAAGGGGAACCGGGGCACGAAGAGTTGACGGCGGGCGGGGACGCCGGGCAGAAGCCCCGGCGTCCCGGCGCCCCCGTGAAGCGCTATCCGAGCTTCGACTCCAGTTCGGCCACGATCTCGTTGACGGCGATCGCCGTCTGCTCGCCGGACTCCATGTCCTTGAGCTGGACGACGCCCTCGGCGAGGTCGCGTTCGCCGGCGACGATGGTGTAGCGCGCCCCGCTGCGGTTGGCGCTCTTCATGGCGCCCTTGAGGCCCCTGCCGCCGTAGGCGAAGTCGGCCGCGACGCCGAGCTTGCGCAGTTCGGTGACCTTGGCGAAGAGCACCCGGCGGGCCTCCTCGCCGAGCGGCACCGCGTACACGGAGGTCGAGGCGGGCAGCCTGAGCTCCACACCCTCGGCCTCCAGCGCCAGCACCGTGCGGTCGACGCCCAGCGCCCAGCCCACCGAGGGCAGCGCGGGGCCGCCGATCATCTCGGAGAGGCCGTCGTAGCGGCCGCCGCCGCCCACCGCGGACTGCGAGCCCAGCCCGTCGTGGACGAACTCGAAGGTCGTGCGCGTGTAGTAGTCCAGACCGCGGACCAGCTTGGGGTCGTCCTCGAAGGCGACGCCCGCCGCGGTGATCAGCGCGCGCACCTCCTCGTGGTACGCCTTGCAGGCGTCGCAGAGGTAGTCGCGCAGCAGGGGCGCCTCTCCGAGCTGCTTCTGGACCGACTCGCGCTTGTCGTCGAGCACCCGGAGCGGGTTGATCTCCGCGCGGCACAGCGTGTCCTCGTCCAGGTCGAGGCCGCGCAGGAAGTTCTGGAGCGCCTCCCGGTACACCGGGCGGCACTCCTTGTCGCCGAGGCTGTTGAGCAGGATGCGGAAGTTCCGCAGCCCCAGGGAGCGGTACGCCTGGTCGGCCAGGATGATCAGCTCGGCGTCGAGCGCGGGGTCCTCCGCGCCGATCGCCTCGGCGCCCACCTGGGAGAAGTGGCGGTAGCGGCCCGCCTGCGGCTGCTCGTAGCGGTAGTAGGAACCGGAGTACCAGAGCTTGACCGGAAGGTTGCCCTGCCGGTGCAGGTTCGCCTCCAGCGCGGCGCGCAGCACGGACGCGGTGCCCTCGGGACGCAGGGCGAGCTTGTCGCCGCCCTTGGTCTCGAAGGCGTACATCTCCTTCGTGACGATGTCGGTGGACTCGCCGACACCGCGCGCGAAGAGTTCGACGTTCTCGAAGCCGGGCGTCTCGACATAGCCGTAACCGGCGCTGCGCAGTGGCGAGGCGATGCCCTCGCGGACCGCGAGGAACTGCGCGGAACGGGGCGGGATCAGGTCGTACGTGCCCTTGGGGGCCTGAAAGGTGCTCACGGAAGTCTCTTGTCACATTCCTCGTCGGGGAGAGGTGGGCGAACCCGCTCCCTGGCCGCCGGCCGCCACCTGCCGCAGATACGGGTTGGCGGCGCGCTCCTGGCCGATGGTCGTCTGGGGGCCGTGGCCGGACAGCACCACGGTCGAGTCGTCGAGCGGCAGGCACACGCGGGCCAGCGAGTCGAGCATCTCGGCCATGTCACCGCCGGGCAGGTCGGTGCGTCCGATGGAGCCGGCGAACAGCAGATCCCCGGAGAAGAACACCGACGGGACGTCGGTCGTCTCGGGCATCCGGAAGGTCACCGACCCCTTGGTATGGCCCGGCGCGTGCGCGACGGAGAACTCCAGCCCGGCCAGGTCCAGCCCGGCGCCGTCGGTGAGCTCGCGGACGTCGTCCGGCTCTCCCACGGTGAGCTCGCCCATCAGCGGCATCCCGATGGACCGGCCCAGCGCCTTCTCGGGGTCGCTCATCATGTAGCGGTCCTCGGGGTGGATCCAGGCCGGCACGTCGTGTGCGCCGCACACCGGGACGACCGAGGCCACATGGTCGATGTGACCGTGGGTGAGGACGACGGCGACGGGCTTCAGCCGATGCTTTCTGATCGCTTCCTCGACGCCGGGGGCCGCCTGGTGGCCCGGGTCGATGATCACGCACTCCTCGCCCGCGGCCGGGGCGACGAGATAACAGTTCGTCCCCCAGGCTCCGGCGGGGAACCCGGCAATGAGCACGATCGTCCTTCGTTTGTGTCGATACGCGTGGGCTTCTGGGCGGCTGCGCCAGTGGTCAGAGCCTACCGGCGCTGCCGTTTCCTCAGCGATCCCATATACGGTACGGGACACACGCAGGCGGTCGGCTCACAAGACGCACGCGTCCCAGTCGACGTACGAGACGCATGAGGAGAGAACCCGGTGGTCACCCAGGAACAGCGGAAGCGTCAGCTCGCCCGGGAGAAGTTCTTGCGGCAGCAGCAGCGGCGCACGAGCGCGCGACGCAAGGCCCGTATGCGCAACTCGGTGATCGCGTCCGTGCTCGGCGTGGTCGTCATCGGCAGCCTGGCGCTGTACACGACGGGTGTCCTGAAGGACGACGGCAAGGACAAGACGAACGCGAGTTCGCAGACCACGCCGTCCGCCGCGCCCACCGCCGCCAAGGACCCGTGCGAGAAGCCGGCCGCCGGCGCGGTCAAGACGCAGACCTGGAAGAAGGAGCCGGCGGTCACGATCGACCCGTCGGCGAAGTACACGATGACGCTCGCGACGACCTGCGGCGACATCGGCATAGCGCTCAAGGCGAAGGCCGCGCCGCACACGGTGAACTCGTTCAGCTTCCTCGCCGGCAAGGGCTACTTCGACCACACCAAGTGCCACCGCCTCACCACCAACGGCATCTACGTGCTGCAGTGCGGCGACCCGACGGGCAGCGGCAGCGGCGGCCCCGGCTACACGATCCCGGACGAGAACCTGAAGGACGCCTCCCTGAAGGCCAACGTCTACCCGGCGGGCACGGTCGCGATGGCCAACACCGGGCAGGCGCACACCGGAGGCAGCCAGTTCTTCCTCGTCTACCAGGACAGTCAGCTGCCGCCCAGCTACACACCGTTCGGCACGGTGTCGGCCGACGGCATGAAGGTCCTGAAGAAGATCGCCGCCGCGGGCGAGAACACCGGCGCGGGCGACGGCGCCCCGAACGCGACGGTCGTGATCGACAAGGCGACGGTCACGAAGTCCTGACGACGAACCGGTGGCCAGGGCGGTCAACTGCCCAATTTCGGTCGTGCGGGATGCGGACAGGCGGCCTGCCGGTCGCCTATGTTGGCCGTGACGAAACTGTGGACGATGCCCAGGGGCCCTGAGGCCCCTCGGAGGCATCATGTGGAGGAGGCGCTGTGAGCAGCGACCCGTGGGGCCGCGTCGACGAGACGGGGACCGTGTACGTGCGTACCGCCGACGGCGAGCAGGTGGTCGGTTCCTGGCAGGCAGGCTCCCCCGAGGAGGCGCTGGCCTACTTCGAGCGCAAGTACGAGGGCCTGGTTGTCGAGATCGGCCTCCTCGAGAAGCGAGTGCAGACCACCGACCTTTCGGCGAAGGACGCTCAGGCCGCGATCGACCACATCCGCGAGCAGGTTGACGCGCACCACGCCGTCGGTGATCTGCAGGCGCTGCGGGAGCGGCTGGACAAGCTGGTGGCGACCGTCGAGTCGCGGCGCGAGGAGCGCAGGCAGCAGCGGGCGAAGCAGTCCGACCAGGCCCGGCACGCCAAGGAGGACCTGGTCACCGAGGCGGAGCAGCTCGCGCAGTCCGACCAGTGGCGCGCCGCCGGTGAAAGGCTGCGCGCCCTGGTGGACACCTGGAAGGGGCTGCCCCGGCTGGACCGCAAGTCGGACGACGAACTGTGGCACCGGTTCTCGCACGCGCGCTCGGCGTTCTCCAAGCGCCGCAAGGCGCACTTCGCGCAGCTGGACGCGCAGCGTGAGGAGGCCCGCCGGATCAAGGAGCGGCTGGTCTCCGAGGCCGAGGCCCTGTCCGGTTCGACGGACTGGGGTCCGACCGCCGCGCGCTACCGCGAGCTGATGGCGGACTGGAAGGCCGCCGGCCGCGCCCAGCGCGAGCACGAGGACGATCTGTGGAACCGCTTCCGCGGCGCCCAGGACGTCTTCTTCGCCGCCCGCAGCTCGGTCTTCGCCGAGCGGGACGCCGAGCAGACGGAGAACCTCAAGCTCAAGGAGGAGCTGGCCGAGGAGGCCGAGAGGCTGCTCCCGATCGGCGACCTGAAGGCGGCGCGGGCCGCGTTCCGTTCGATCAACGAGCGCTGGGAGGCCATCGGCCATGTCCCGCGGGACGCCCGGCCGAAGGTCGAGGGCCGGATGCACGCCGTGGAGCGGGCGATCCAGGAGTCCGAGGAGACGGAGTGGCGCCGGACGAACCCGGAGGCACGCGCGCGTGCGGCGGGCCTCACCGGTCAGCTCCAGGGCGCCGTGGACAAGCTGAAGACGCAGATCGAGCAGGCTCGCGCCCAGGGCAACTCGGCGAAGGCCGACAAGCTGGAGCGGGAGCTCGAGGGCCGTCAGGCGCTGCTGGACCAGGCTCTGAAGGGTCTGCACGAGTTCGGCGGCTGAGGCGGGCCGGCTCCCTCCGAGGACCGCGCGCGGCGAGCAGCCCCCGTACCTGGTGTACGGGGGCTGCTTCGCGTTCTCGCGCCGTTCTGCGGCCCGCGCGCCGGCGGCCGTTCTACGGCCTGCGCGCCGACGTCACCCGGTACACGTCGTAGACGCCCTCGACGCCGCGCACGGCCTTCAGGACGTGCCCCAGATGTTTGGGGTCACCCATCTCGAAGGTGAAGCGGGAGGTGGCCACCCGGTCGCGGGACGTCTGGACCGCCGCGGACAGGATGTTGACGTGCTGGTCGGACAGGACGCGCGTGACGTCCGAGAGGAGCCGGGAGCGGTCCAGCGCCTCGACCTGGATCGCGACGAGGAAGACCGAGGACTGCGTGGGCGCCCACTCGACCTCGAGGATCCGTTCGGGCTCGCGTGACAGTGACTCCACGTTGACGCAGTCACTGCGGTGAACCGATACGCCGCTGCCCCGCGTGACGAAGCCGATGATGGGATCGCCGGGCACGGGCGTGCAGCAGCGGGCCAGTTTGACCCACACGTCGTCGACGCCCTTGACGACGACACCGGGGTCCTGGTTGCTGCGCCGCTTGCGGCCGCGGCTGTGGGACGGCGGGACCGTCTCGTCGATCTCCTCGGAGGCGGCCTCCTCGCCGCCGAGCGCCTGGACCAGCTTCTGCACGATGTTCTGCGCGGAGACATGGCCCTCGCCGATCGCCGCGTACAGCGCGGAGATGTCCGAATACCGCATCTCGTGCGCGAGCGTCACCAGCGAGTCACCGGTCAGGATGCGCTGGATCGGCAGGTTCTGCTTGCGCATGGCGCGGACGATGGAGTCCTTGCCCTGCTCGATCGCCTCGTCGCGGCGCTCCTTGGAGAACCAGGCGCGGATCTTGTTGCGGGCGCGCGGCGACTTGACGAAGTTCAGCCAGTCCCGGGACGGCCCCGCCCCGGCGGCCTTGGAGGTGAAGACCTCCACCAGGTCGCCGTTGTCCAGGGTCGACTCCAGCGGCACGAGACGCCCGTTGACCCGGGCTCCTATCGTGCGGTGGCCCACCTCGGTGTGCACCGCGTACGAAAAGTCGACGGGCGTCGCACCGGCCGGCAGCGCTATCACGTCACCCTTCGGCGTGAAGACGAAGACCTCGTTGCGCGACAGGTCGAAGCGCAGGGACTCCAGGAACTCGCCGGGGTCCTCGGTCTCCTTCTGCCAGTCGAGAAGCTGGCGCAGCCAGGCCATGTCGTTGAGGTGGTCGTCCTTGCCGGTGGTCCTCGGCTGGTCCGAGCGCACCTTCGAGGCGCCGGCGACGGCCTCCTGCTTGTACTTCCAGTGCGCGGCGATGCCGTACTCGGCTCGGCGGTGCATGTCGAACGTGCGGATCTGGAGTTCGACCGGCTTGCCGTTGGGGCCGATGACCGTCGTGTGCAGCGACTGGTACATGTTGAACTTGGGCATCGCGATGTAGTCCTTGAACCGGCCGGGGACCGGGTTCCATCGCGCGTGCACGGTGCCGAGCGCCGCGTAGCAGTCGCGGACGGTGTCCACGAGGACGCGGATGCCCACCAGGTCGTAGATCTCCGCGAAGTCGCGACCGCGGACGATCATCTTCTGGTAGACGCTGTAGTAGTGCTTCGGGCGGCCGGTGACGGTCGCCTTGATACGGGCGGCCCGCAGGTCTGCCTGCACCTCGTCGGTCACTATGGCCAGGTATTCGTCGCGCTTGGGGGCCCGCTCGGCGACCAGGCGGACGATCTCGTCGTACATCTTGGGGTAGAGGATCGCGAAGGCGAGGTCCTCCAGTTCCCACTTGATGGTGTTCATGCCCAGGCGGTGAGCGAGGGGCGCGTAGATCTCGAGGGTCTCGCGCGCCTTCTTCTCCTGCTTCTCCCGCTTGAGGTAGCGCATGGTCCGCATGTTGTGCAGGCGGTCAGCGAGCTTGATGACCAGCACCCGCGGGTCCTTGGCCATGGCGACGACCATCTTGCGCACGGTCTCGGCCTGCGCGGCCTCGCCGAACTTCACCTTGTCCAGCTTGGTGACGCCGTCGACGAGCAGGGCGACCTGGTCGCCGAAGTCGCGCCGCAGGTCCTCCAGGCCGTATTCGGTGTCCTCGACGGTGTCGTGCAGCAGACCGGCCATGAGGGTCGCCGGGTCCATGCCCAGCTCGGCGAGGATCGTGGTCACCGCGAGCGGGTGGGTGATGTACGGGTCGCCGCTCTTGCGCTTCTGGCCGCGGTGCCAGCGCTCGGCGACCTGGTAGGACTTCTCGATCTGGCGCAGGGTCGCCGTCTCGATCTTCGGGTCGTTGCTGCGCACTATCCGCAGCAGCGGCTCCAGGACCGGGTTGTACGGGTTCTGGCGCTGGACGCCGAGCCGGGCGAGACGGGCGCGGACGCGGTTGGAGGAGCCGGAGCGGGCGGCCTGCTGCGGGGCGGCGGCCTGACGGCCGGCGGGCGCCGCCGTCGTGCCTTCGGGCGGAGCCGACTCGGGACGGGGCTGCTCGGCCGGCCCGGCGGGCGCGGAACGGTCGTGCTCCGCCGGGCCGCGGCTGTCGTCCTGCGCCTGCGACGCGGGAGTGGCCGCCGGCGCCGAGGCGGACTCGGGCTTGGCGGCTGTCAGGTGCTGGGCCTCGTCTGGCAAGAGGACTCCTCGTGCGCGATCCGGGTCCCCGGTCAGGCTCCGGAGCACCCATCGTAGCGATCCTGCGCCCCGGGATCGCCTTCAGGCCGATGTGAGAGCCGTCTACCGGTGAAACGCGAGGGGCGGGCACCGGATTCCTCCGGGCCCGCCCGTTCGCGTGCGGCGGTGCGCAGACCGCGTTCAGATGGTGAGCAGCGCCTCCACGGGCGCCCCGCGCAGGGCCGCCTCCAGACGGGGACGCCCGTCGAGGAAGCCCAGCTCCATCAGGACCGCGACCCCGGCCACCTCGGCCCCGGCACGGTGGATGAGCTGGATCGACGCCTCGGCGGTGCCGCCGGTGGCCAGGACGTCGTCGACGATCAGCACGCGGTCGCCGGCGGTCAGGTCCTCCGCGTGCACCTCGATCTCGGCCGAGCCGTACTCCAGGTCGTAGGCCTGGCTGAGGGTCGCTCCGGGGAGCTTGCCCGCCTTGCGCACGGGGATGAAACCGAGGCCGGCGCGGACGGCGACCGGGGCTCCCAGGATGAATCCCCGGGCTTCCAGGCCGACGATCTTGGTGGCGCCGGTGCGCTCGGCGATCTGCGCGAACGCGTCGGTGAGCGCGGTGAACGCCGCCGGGTCCGCCAGGAGCGGGGTGATGTCCTTGAACATCACGCCCGGCTCCGGGTAGTCGGCCACGTCCCGGATGCGGCTGAGGAGCAGCTCCTCGACGCCGGTCACCGTCGCTTCCCCGACGGACGGCCCCGGCCTCGGCCGCGGGAGGCGGGCTGGGCGCGCGGGCCGACGACCGCCGGCGCCGCGTCCTCCGCGTCGTCGTCGTAGCCGTCGGCGGTGCGCGTCTCGTCGCCGCGCTCCCCCTCGGCCGGGGACTGGGCCCGCTTGGCGAGGACGCGCTTCTTCAGGGCCTTGTACTGCGGCTCAAGCTCCTTGAGGTCGGCGACGAGCGGCGTGGCGATGAAGATCGAGGAGTACGCGCCCGCCGCGAGACCGACGAACAGCGACAGCGAGATGTCGTTGAGCGTGCCCGCGCCGAGGAAGCCGCCGCCGATGAACAGCAGGCCCGCCACCGGCAGCAGAGCGACGACCGTGGTGTTGATGGAGCGGACCAGGGTGCCGTTGATCGAGCGGTTGGCGACCTCGCTGTAGGTGAAGCGGGTCTGCTTGGTGAGGTCCTTGGTCTGCTCCTTGAGGGAGTCGAAGACGACGACCGTGTCGTACAGCGAGTAACCGAGAATGG
Source organism: Streptomyces achromogenes (assembly GCF_030816715.1). Lineage (NCBI taxonomy): Bacteria > Bacillati > Actinomycetota > Actinomycetes > Kitasatosporales > Streptomycetaceae > Streptomyces > Streptomyces achromogenes. The sequence goes on from NZ_JAUSYH010000001.1 coordinate 1,798,878, forward strand.
TCAGCAGACCGATCACCGTGCCGGGCGTGACCTCGAAGCCGACGAGGGCGTAGATGCCGACGGTGATAGTGATGTCGTGGATCAGGGCGACGAGGGCGGCGATGGCCATCCGCCACTCGAAGGCGATCGCCAGGTAGATCACGACCAGCACCATGAAGATCGCTAGGCCCTGCCAGGCCTTGCCGGCGATCTGGTCGCCCCAGCTGGGACCGACGAGGTCGGCGGCGATGGTCTCCGGGTCGACCTTGAAGTCCTTGGCGAGGTCGTTCTTGATCTCGTCGGACTTCTCGATGTCCATGCCGGCGATCTGGATGCGCACCGAGCCGTCGCCGAGCTTCTGCACGACCGCGTCGTGACCCGAGGCCGTCTTCGCAGCTTCCTCGGCCTGGGAGACGGAGATACTGCCGTGCTTCGCCGTGGTGAAGACGGCGCCGCCCTGGAAGTCGATGCCCATGTTCAGGCCGCGCACCGCCAGACCGAGGATGGCCGTGATGGTGATCAGGATCGAGATGCCGTACCAGAGCTTGCGGTGCCCGATGAAGTCGTAGCTGATCTCGCCACGGTGCAGCCGGGCGCCGAGGTTACCGAGTTTGGACATCGCTCACGCCTCCTTCGTCTCGACGGGACCGGCGACAGGACCGCCGGGACGGCGGGTGCGGCGCAGCGGCGGCTGGGCACCCAGGCTCTTCGGGTCGAGGCCGGACCACTTGTGGCCGTTCGCGAAGAACTTCCGCCGAGCGATGAGCGTCATCAGCGGCTTGGTGAAGAAGAAGACCACGACCACGTCGAGGACGGTGGTCAGGCCCAGCGTGAACGCGAAGCCCTGCACCTTGCCGACCGTGACGACGAACAGCACGGCGGCGGCGAGGAACGACACGAAGTCGGAGACCAGAATGGTGCGCCGGGCCCGCGGCCAGGCACGCTCGACGGCGGGTCGCAGGGTGCGGCCCTCGCGGATCTCGTCCCGGACCCGTTCGAAGTACACGATGAACGAGTCCGCCGTGATGCCGATGGCGACGATGGCTCCGCAGACGGCCGGCAGGTTCAGCGCGAAGCCGATGGCCGGGCCGAGCAGGGCCATGAGCACGTAGGTGAGAGCCGCCGAGACCAGCAGCGAGGCGAGCGCGACGAGCGCCAGACCGCGGTAGTACGCCACCAGGTAGATGACGACCAGGGCGAGGCCGATGGCTCCCGCGAGCAGACCGGCGTGCAACTGGTCACCGCCGAGGGCCGCCGTCACGGTGGTCGTGCTCTGCTCCTTGAAGGTGAGCGGGAGCGCGCCGTAGGACAGCATGTTGGCGAGGCCCTGGGCCTCCTCCTGCTTGAAACTGCCGGAGATCTGGGCCTGGCCGCCGGTGATCGCGCCCTGCACGAACGGGCTGGAGACGACGTCGCCGTCGAGCACGATGCCGAACTCGTTCTGCGGCTGCTGGTTCTGCGCGAGCTTGCCCGTGATGTCGGCGAACTTCTTGCCACCCGACTTGGTGAAGGTCATGGTGACCTGCCAGCCGGCCGCGCCCTGCGTGTCGAAGACGGCCGCGGCCTTCTTGACGTCGGTGCCGTCGACCGCGGCCGGGCCGAGCAGGTACTTGTACCAGACCTTGTCGATCTCACCGCAGGCGACGGTCGTGTCCTCGGGCTTGACGCCCTCGGCGACCTTGCGGCGCACTTCCGGGTCGGTGCAGTCCAGGGCCGCGTACTTGGCCTGGAGCGCGGCGGCGCCGGCGGAGGCCGCGCCCCCGCTGGCGGAGGCCGACGGGCTGGGGGACGTCTTCGCCTTGGTGCTCGCGGACGCCGACGGGGTGGAGTCGGCCTTGAGCGCGTCGGTGACTGCGCGGCCCTGCGAGGTGGCGGAGGCCGAGGGGGACGAGGAGGAGGTCGCCTTCTCACCCTTGGCGGAGGCGCTCGCCGAGGGGTTGGGAGACGCGCTCGACGAGCCGCTCGGGGACGCGCTCGGCGAGGGGGCGGCGGAGCCGGTTGCCTCCTGGGCCAGGACCGGACGGAAGTACAGCTTGGCGGTGGTGCCGACCTGCTTGCGTGCTTCCGCGGAGTTGGTGCCCTTGGGGATGTTCACGATGATGTTGCGGTCGCCCTGGGTCTGCACCTCCGCCTCGGAGACGCCCAGCCCGTTGACACGGCGGTTCATGATGTCGACCGCGGTGTCCATGTTGGCCTTGTTGATCGCGGATCCCTGGTCGGCCTTCGCCTCCAGCGTGATGCTGGTACCGCCGGCAAGGTCGATGCCGAGACGCGGAGTGGTGTGACCGGAGACGAACATGCCTCCGGTGAGCCCCACGATGGCGATCAGGATCAGGGCCAGCGAGCGCCCTGGCTTGCTCTGGGCACTCGCACTCCGGCCCTTCTTGGGTGCTGCCACCTTCTCGTACTCCCTCTCGGGCCGCCTCGCGCCGGGTCAGCGCGGCGGCGGCCATGACATGGTGTGGGATCCCCTGGCGAGATGCGCGCGCCCCGGCGCCGACGGGTGTGCACCCTGAGCGCCGGGGTCGTGGCTACTTCTTCTCGTCGGAGTCGCCCTCGGTCTTCTTCGGCTCCTCGCCGGCCTCGGCCTGCTCGGCCTCGGCGGCCTTCTCCCGGACCTCGCCGGTCTCGTCCTTCTTGCCGAGGTCGACAACCTTGTCGTCGGAGGCGGCAGCTTCGTCGACGGAGTCGTCGGTCTCGGCCAGGGAGGAGGCGTCGTCCGGGACGACGTCGGAGTCGGACTTCAGGTCGTGCTCGATGCCGTGCACGATGCGGTTGTACTCGTCGTCGGTCAGGACGGCGCCGATCGCGTTCTTCGCGAAGAGGAGTTCCACGCCCGGTCCCGCATCGAGGAGAAGCGTGTCGTCGTTGACCTCCTTGACCGTCGCGTACATGCCGCCGATGGTGCGGACACCACTGCCGGGCTGCAGCTCGTTACGCATGGCGGCCGCCTGCTGCTGCTTCTTCTTGGCCGACCGGGTCATCAGGAACATGGCCCCGATGAGCACGATGAACGGGAGGAGGGTCAAAGGACTCACGGGTCGGAACTTCCTTCAAACGACCGCGGCGGTGGAGCGGCCTCATGGATGGGGGTTGTGTGCTGCCGACTGGGGCGGCATCGGCGGAGTCTAAGCGAGTCCGCGCGCATGGAACAACGCTCAGCATGGCACCTGGGTTCCTGACCCGGCCAATGTCCTCGCCGAAGCCCCGGCGTCACGTCCCGAACAGGTCCTGTTGCCCGCTGCCCTGGCCCGGGGCCCGGGGCGGGGTGAGACCGAGGTGCGTCCAGGCGGCCGGGGTCGCCACCCGTCCGCGAGGTGTGCGGGCGAGCAGGCCCTCCCGGACGAGGAAGGGTTCGGCCACCTCCTCCACGGTCTCACGCTCCTCCCCCACGGCGACGGCGAGCGTGGACAGACCGACCGGTCCGCCCCCGAAGAGTTTCAGCAGGGCTTCCAGGACTCCCCGGTCCAGACGGTCCAGCCCCCGCTCGTCCACCTCGTAGACCTTCAGCGCCGCCGCGGCGATCTCGCGGGTGACCCTCCCGTCGGCCTTGACCTGCGCGTAGTCGCGGACACGGCGCAGCAGACGGTTGGCGATACGGGGCGTGCCGCGGGAGCGGCCGGCGATCTCGGCCGCCCCCTCCGCGTCGATCTCGACGTCGAGGAGGTCGGCCGAGCGGTGGATGACGCGTCGCAGTTCGCCGGGCTCGTAGAACTCCATGTGCGCGGTGAACCCGAAGCGGTCGCGCAGCGGCGGCGGCAGCAGGCCCGCGCGCGTGGTGGCGCCGACGAGGGTGAAGGGGGGCAGTTCGAGGGGGATGGCGGTGGCGCCGGGGCCCTTGCCGACGATGACGTCGACGCGGAAGTCCTCCATCGCCATGTACAGCATCTCCTCGGCGGGCCGGGACATGCGGTGGATCTCGTCGAGGAAGAGGACCTCGCCCTCCTGGAGCGAGGAGAGGATCGCGGCGAGATCGCCGGCGTGCTGGATGGCGGGGCCCGAGGTGATGCGGATCGGGGCGCCCATCTCCGCGGCAATGATCATCGAGAGGGTGGTCTTGCCGAGGCCGGGGGCTCCGGAGAGCAGCACGTGGTCGGCGGTCGCGCCCCGCGCGCGGGCAGCGCGCAGGACGAGGTCGAGCTGCTCGCGGACCTTCTCCTGGCCGATGAACTCGCCGAGGTCCTTGGGACGCAGGGCGGCCTCGACGGCCTGGTCCTCCCGGTCGGCGACCGAGCCCACCAGCCGCTCCTCGGCGGTGGTCTCCTCGGTCGTGTCGTCCCAGTTCACTGACGTCTCCTAGCGGGCGCGGTTCAGGGTCTGCAGGGCGGCCTTCAACAGCCGGCCCACCTGGGGCGCACCGTCGGCGGCCTCGGCCTGCGGGGTCACGGCGGCGACCGCCTCGTCGGCCTCGCGGGTGGCGTAGCCGAGGCCGATCAGGGCGGCGTGCAGCTGGTCGCGCCAGCCGCTGGTGACCGGTGCGCCGACCGCGGGGGCGCCGATCGGCTCGCCGAGCCGGTCCTTGAGCTCCAGCAGCAGTTTCTGCGCGCCCCTCTTGCCGATGCCGGGGACGGCGATCAGCGCCTTCTCGTCTCCGGTGGCCACCGCGCGGCGCAGGGCGTCCGGGGCGTGGACCGCCAGCATGGCCTGGGCGAGCCGGGGGCCGACGCCACTGGCGGTCTGCAGCAGTTCGAAGACCTGGCGCTCGTCGTCGTCCACGAAGCCGTAGAGGGTCAGCGAGTCCTCCCGTACGACGAGGGAGGTGGCGAGCTTGGCCGGCTTGCCGAGCCGGAGCGTGGACAGCGTGTTCGGCGAGCACTGGACGGCCATGCCCACACCGCCCACCTCCACCACCGCGGTGTCCGGGGCGAGTGCGGCGACGGTGCCGCTGACGAAGGCGATCATGCCGTACGGCCTTTCGATGTGATCGGTGCGGTCACGGGGTGCGTGGGCTTGACGGTGTGCCGGGCGACCGCCTGCTGGAGCCGGTTCTGCGCGGGGGCGCGCCAGATGTGGCAGATGGCGAGGGCGAGGGCGTCGGCGGCGTCGGCCGGTCTGGGGGGCGCGTCGAGTCGCAGCAGACGGGTGACCATCGCGCCGACCTGGGCCTTGTCCGCGCGCCCGCTGCCGGTGACGGCGGCCTTGACCTCGCTGGGGGTGTGCAGCGCGACGGGGATGCCACGGCGGGCCGCGCACAGCATGGCGACGGCGCTGGCCTGGGCGGTGCCCATCACCGTGCGCACGTTGTGCTGGCTGAACACCCGTTCCACGGCGACGAATTCGGGCCGGTGTTCGTCGAGCCACGCTTCGATGCCCTGCTCGACGGCGACGAGGCGCTGCCCCAACTCGGCGTCGGCGGACGTCCGTACGACTCCTACGCCGAGCATGGTGAGGGGCCGGCCCGCGACTCCCTCGACGACGCCGACACCGCACCGTGTCAGTCCGGGGTCCACCCCGAGTACCCGCACGCCCGCCTCCCTTCGCTCTCCCCCGGCCCGGCCGGGTCGCCCACCGGTTCGTGCAGGCTATCGGGTGCCACCGACAACGCCTGCCGGCACACGCCCCGGCTCACGCCCCGGCAACGCGACGGGCCGACGGGGGTGTCCCGTCGGCCCGTTCGAAGACGCGGTGGAGCGTCGGCTCAGGCGTCGACCTTCTCCATGACCTCGTCGCTGACGTCGAAGTTGGCGAAGACGTTCTGCACGTCGTCGCTGTCCTCGAGCGCGTCGATCAGCTTGAAGATCTTCCGTGCGCCGTCCTCGTCGAGCTCGACCTGCATGGTCGGGACGAAGTTGGCCTCTGCGGAGTCGTAGTCGATGCCGGCCTCCTGGAGCGCGGTGCGCACCGCGACCAGGTCGGTGGCCTCGGAGAGGACCTCGAAGGTCTCACCGAGGTCGTTGACCTCTTCGGCGCCCGCGTCGAGCACGGCACCGAGGACGTCGTCCTCGGCCAGCTCGCCCTTGGGGACGACGACGACGCCCTTGCGGTTGAACAGGTACGACACCGAGCCCGGGTCGGCCATGGAGCCGCCGTTGCGGGTCATGGCGACGCGGACGTCGGAGGCCGCGCGGTTGCGGTTGTCGGTGAGGCACTCGATGAGGACCGCGACGCCGTTCGGGCCGTAGCCCTCGTACATGATCGTCTCGTAGTCGGCACCGCCGGCCTCGAGACCGGCGCCGCGCTTGACCGCGGAGTCGATGTTCTTGTTCGGGACCGAGCTCTTCTTGGCCTTCTGGATGGCGTCGAACAGCGTCGGGTTGCCGGACACGTCCGCGCCACCGGTACGGGCCGCGACCTCGATGTTCTTGATCATCTTCGCGAAGAGCTTGCCGCGCTTGGCGTCGATCACGGCCTTCTTGTGCTTCGTCGTAGCCCATTTAGAGTGGCCGGACATCTGCCTGTCTCCTTCGCGTAACCCAACCTGGACGAACTCCCCGGGCCTGCGGAGCCTGAGGGGACCCCCAGATCCTACAAGGACGCCGCCACCCGGTTCGCGCGCACCATGTCGACGAACAGGGCGTGCACCCGGTGGTCGCCGGTCAGTTCCGGGTGGAACGAGGTGGCGAGCGCGTTGCCCTGGCGGACCGCCACGATGTGACCGCCGTGCTCGGCGAGCACCTCGACGCGGGCGCCCACGGACTCGACCCAGGGGGCGCGGATGAAGACGCCCTCCACGGGAGGACCCGTCACGCCCACGACGTCCACCGTGGCCTCGAAGGACTCGTTCTGACGTCCGAAGGCGTTGCGGCGCACGATCATGTCGATGCCGCCGACGGTCTCCTGGCCCGAGCGCGGGTCGAGGATCTTGTCCGCGAGCATGATCATGCCCGCGCAGGTGCCGTAGACGGGCATGCCCGACCGCACGCGCGCGCGAAGGGGCTCCATCACGCCGAACAGGACGGCCAGCTTGGAGATGGTCGTGGACTCGCCGCCGGGGATGACGAGGCCGTCGACCTCGGCGAGTTCCTCGGGGCGCCGCACGGGCCTGGCCACGGCGTCTGCCGCGGCCAGGGCCACGAGGTGCTCCCGTACGTCGCCCTGGAGGGCCAGGACGCCTATGACGGGGACTGTGTCGCTCATGAGGTGTTACCAGCCGCGGTTGGCGTAGCGCTCGGCCTCGGGGAGGGTGTCGCAGTTGATGCCGACCATGGCCTCGCCCAGGTTGCGGGACGCGTCCGCGATGATCTTCGGGTCGTCGTAGAAGGTGGTCGCCTTCACGATGGCGGCGGCACGCTTGGCCGGGTCGCCGGACTTGAAGATGCCGGAGCCGACGAAGACGCCCTCGGCGCCGAGCTGGCGCATCAGCGCGGCGTCGGCCGGGGTGGCGACGCCGCCGGCGGAGAACAGCACGACCGGCAGCTTGCCGAGCTCGGCGACCTCCTTGACCAGCTCGTAGGGGGCGCGCAGGTCCTTGGCGGCGGCGTACAGCTCGTTGTTGTCGTAGCCGCGCAGACGGGCGATCTCGTTCTTGATCTGACGCAGGTGGCGCACGGCCTCGACGACGTTGCCGGTTCCGGCCTCGCCCTTGGAGCGGATCATCGCGGCGCCCTCGGCTATGCGGCGCAGGGCCTCGCCCAGGTTGGTGGCGCCGCAGACGAACGGGGTCGTGAACGCGAACTTGTCGCTGTGGTTGACCTCGTCGGCCGGGGTGAGGACCTCGGACTCGTCGATGTAGTCGACGCCGAGCGACTGCAGGACCTGGGCCTCGACGAAGTGGCCGATCCGGGACTTGGCCATGACCGGGATCGACACGGCCTCGATGATGCCCTCGATCATGTCGGGGTCCGACATCCGGGCGACGCCGCCGTCCTTGCGGATGTCGGCCGGGACCCGCTCCAGCGCCATGACGGCGACGGCGCCCGCGTCCTCGGCGATCTTCGCCTGCTCCGGCGTGACGACGTCCATGATCACGCCGCCCTTGAGCTGCTCGGCCATGCCGCGCTTCACGCGCGCGGTGCCGGTCTCGGGGGTCTGGTTTTCGGAGATCGTGCTGGACACGGGTGACCTCACTAGTCGAAAAGAGGATTCTTCGGCACTGAGGAAACGCGATTGGACCAGTCCACAGCAAGGGCCAATGGGCAGTCGGTGGATCCTTTTCCCGGGGCGACGCCCAGGAAGCCCCCGAAGCGCACCGCCGCGCAGCCCTGGAGGATTCGGCCCGTCCCAGGTCAGGCGGCCCGGTCGGCCAGCGCGGACGGGGGTTCGTCGTCCATCTCGAAGGCCATCGGGAAGGGGGCGTGGCCGGCCAGGCGGAACCAGCGGACCTTGCGGTGCTCGCGAAGTCTGCGGACGGCGCCCACCGCGTCGTTGTGGAAGCGCCGGGCCATGGGGACCCGGCGGACGGCCTCCGTGAGCTCGCGGGCCGCCTCCTCCCCGCCGGGCGCCTCGCGCACCACCTCGAGCTGCTGGACGTCCGCGAAGACGGCCCGCAGGGCCTGGCTGAGCTCGCTCTCGGCGACCTCGCGCTGCTCCTCCTCGGCCTGCCGGGCGGCGTGCGCCGCCTCGTACAGGACGATGGAGGCAGCGGGGTCGAGGACCTTGGAGGTGGCCAGCTCCTGGGCCACCGACGCGCGGCGCAGCAGCTGCGCGTCGAGTGCGGCACGGGCGGCGTCGATGCGGGCGTGCAGCCGGTCGAGCCGTCCCGCCGTCCAGCTCAGGTAAAGGCCGATCGCGACGAGGACGACCAGAATCCAGATCAGGGTTGCGGTCACGGGCGGCAAGGCTACCCGTGATCCCCGCGGCGGCGGGGCGGCTCAGTCGCGGGCCAGCCCGAGCCGAGCCCGCAGGCCCGTCGATCCCCGTTCGTCGTCGGCCGCGACCGCCGCCGCTCCCGCCGTCACCGTCTCGTAGACCGACAGGATGTCCGCGCCGACGGTCGACCAGTCGAAGCGCCGCACATGCGCGCTGCCCCGCTCGCTCAGCTCCCCCCGGCGTTCCGGGTCGCCCAGGAGCCGTACCGCCGCGGCGGCCAGCGCGTCCGCGTCCTCGTTGGCGAACAGTTCGCCGGCCGCACCCTGGTCGAGAACCTGGGCGAAGGCGTCGAGGTCGGAGGCGAGCACGGGTGCTCCCGCCGACATGGCCTCGACCAGGATGATGCCGAAGCTCTCACCGCCGGTGTTGGGCGCGATGTAGAGGTCGACGCTGCGCAGGAAGCGCGCCTTGTCCTCGTCGCTGACCATGCCGAGGAACTCCACGCGCGCGTGGAGCTCCTTCGGCAGGCTCTCCACCGCCTCCTTCTCGTCGCCGCGGCCGGCGACCAGCAGCCGTGCGTCCGGGCGTTCCGCGAAGATCTTCGGCAGGGCCCGCACCAGCACGGGCAGGCCCTTGCGCGGCTCGTCGATGCGTCCGACGAAGCCGATGGTGCCGCCCTGCCAGTCGGGGTTGGGCTCGGCCTTGGCGAAGAAGTCGACGTCGACGCCGTTGGGGATGACGACCGCGTCGCCGCCGAGGTGCTCCACCAGGGTCCGGCGGGCGTACTCGCTGACGGCGATCCGCGCGCTGATCTTCTCCAGGGCGGCCTGGAGGATGGAGTACGCGGCGATCATGGCCCGCGAGCGCGGGTTGGACGTGTGGAAGGTCGCCACGATCGGGCCGGAGGCCGCCCAGCAGGTCAGCAGGCCGAGCGAGGGAGAGGTCGGCTCGTGGATGTGGACGACGTCGAACGTGCCGTCGTGCAGCCAGCGGCGCACGCGCGCGGCGGACAGGAACCCGAAGTTGAGCCGGGCGACGGAGCCGTTGTACGGCACGGGGACCGCGCGGCCGGCCGAGACGACGTACGGCGGCAGCGGGGTGTCGTCGTCGGCCGGGGCGAGGACGGACACCTCATGGCCGAGCCGGACGAAGTACTCGGCGAGGTCGCGGATGTGGAACTGGACGCCGCCCGGGACGTCCCAGGAGTAGGGGCAGACGATGCCGATTCTCACGCGGTCGCCCCGTCCGACGGGCGGGGCGGCGACGGGCGGGATTCCAGGTCGGCGAGCCACAGTCGCTGCAGCATGTGCCAGTCCTCCGGGTGGTCGGCGATGCCGGTGGCGAAGGCGTCTGCCAGCGCCTGTGTCATGACGGACGTCTTCTCGGCCCGGGTGCCTGCCTCGGGCACCTCGATCGGCGGGTGCACCCGGCCCTGCATGACGGGCGAGTCGTCGTACCAGAGCGTGACGGGCAGCAGCAGCGCGCCCGTCTGCTGGGCGAGCAGCGCGGGTCCGGCGGGCATCCGGGCGGTGTCCCCGAAGAAGTCGACCTCGACGCCGGAGGCGGACAGATCGCGCTCGGCGACCAGGCAGACCAGTCCGCCGTCGCGCAGCCGCCGGGCCAGGGTGCCGAAGGCGGAGCCGCCGGTGTGCGGCAGCACCTCCATGCCGAGCCCTTCCCGGTAGGCGACGAACCGGTCGTACAGCGTCTCGGGCTTGAGGCGTTCGGCGACGGTGGTGAACGGCGTGCGCAGCTTCGTGGTGACCCAGGCGCCGGCCAGGTCCCAGTTGCCCATGTGCGGCAGCGCGAGGATGACGCCCCGGTCCGAGGCGATGCCGTCCGTCAGGTGGTGCAGGTCCTTGGGGTCGAAGCCGTCGGCGACGCGCTCGGCGCTCCAGGCCGGCAGCCGGAAGGACTCCATCCAGTACCGCAGGTAGGAGCGCATCCCCGCGCGGGACAGCTCGGCCAGGCGCTCCGGGCCCGCGTCCGGGACCACGCGCGCGTAGTTGCTCTCCAGCCGCAGCACGCCCTTCCCGCGCCGTTTCCACGCGAGGTCGGCGACGGTGCGGCCGAGACGCACGGCGACGGGCTCGGGGAGCCTCTTGACAGCGCTCCAGCCGAGACCGTACAACGCGTCCGCCAGACGCTCCTGGGCGCTCACTTCGCGGCCTCGCTCCCCCGGGCCCCGCTGTCCCGCGCCTCGTCCGCCCGCTCCGCGACGTCCGCGGCGTCGGCCGCGGCCGCCTGCTCCGCCTCGGCGGATTCCCGGCGGACCGTGACGACGCGCTGGATCAGCGTGACGAGGCTGCCGACGGCGACGATCCACAGCGCGATCGGCAGCAGCACCTGGATGCCGGGCACGCCGAACGCGTGCAGACCCGAGAGCCCCGCCGCCACCAGCGAGATCACCAGGCGCTCGGCGCGTTCCACCAGCCCGTTGACGGCGACCGGCAGGCCGATCGACTCGCCGCGGGCCTTCGTGTACGACACCACCTGACCGCTGGCCAGACAGAAGATCGAGACGGCGCACAGGGCGTTGTCGTCGCCGTGGCCCGCGTACCAGAGCGCGAAGCCGCCGAAGATCGCGCCGTCGGCGACCCGGTCGAGCGTGGAGTCCAGGAAGGCCCCCCAGCGGCTGGTACGGCCGAGCTGGCGGGCCATGTTGCCGTCGACGAGGTCGGAGAACACGAAGAGCGTGATCACGATCGTGCCCCAGAAGAACTCGCCCCGGGGGTAGAAGACCAGCGCGCCCGCGATCACGCCGGCGGTGCCGAGGAGCGTGACCGTGTCGGGGCTCACGCCCCTGCGGATGAGAAACGCGGCGAACGGTGTGAGGACACGCGTGAAGAATGCACGCGCGTACTTGTTCAGCATGGCCTTCCCGAGGGTCGGTGTGGCCGTGCGGCCCCTGCTGGCCGCCGGCTGGCCCATCGTAGCCACGCGCGTGTGTGTGCGACGGTCGGGCACCCGGCCCCCGCCCCGTGTCACGGCCGCACGGTGTCCGGGGGGCGGCGGGGTCGCGTCCGTCGTATGGACGCGCCGTGACGGGAGTGGAAAGCTCGAAGGACCGTGGGCGTCGCCGGAGCCGCCATCGCACGCGGGGCCGTCGTGCCCGCGCCCCCAGTGACCTCACCGTGCACGGGAGGCAAGGAAAATGGGCGACAAGGCGAACGCACACCCCGGAGCCGCCGGCAGGGCTACGGCGGCCGACCAACCCGCGTCCGTACGGAATGTGGTGCTGGTCGGCCACAGCGGATCGGGCAAGACGACGTTGGTGGAAGCTCTCGCGCTGACCGCGGGAGCAGTGAACCGGGCGGGCCGTGTGGAGGACGGCGGCACCGTCTCGGACTACGACGAGATCGAGCACCGGCAGCAGCGCTCGGTGCAGCTCTCGCTGGTGCCCGTCACCTTCGACGGCATCAAGGTCAATCTTCTCGACACCCCCGGATACGCCGACTTCGTCGGGGAGCTCAGGGCCGGTCTGCGCGCCGCGGACGCGGCCCTCTTCGTCGTCTCTGCGGCGGACGGCGTGGACGGGTCGACCCGTATGGTCTGGGAGGAGTGCGCGGCCGTCGGCATGCCCCGCGCGATCGTCGTCACGCACCTGGAGGCCGCCCGCGCGGACTTCGAGGAGATGACGCGGATCTGCGCGGAGGCCTTCGGCGCGGACGACCCGGACGCCGTCCTGCCGCTGTACCTGCCGCTGCGCGGGCCCGAGGGGCCCGACGGGCACGCGCCGGTGACCGGGCTGACCGGCCTGCTGTCCCGGACGCTGTTCGACTACTCCTCCGGCGAACGCAGCGAGTCCGAGCCGGACGAGGACCGGTTGCCGGCCATCGAGGAGGCCCGCAACCGGCTGATCGAGGGGATCATCGCCGAGAGCGAGGACGAGACCCTCATGGACCGGTATCTCGGCGGCGAGCAGATCGACGTCAAGACGCTGATCGACGACCTGGAGCGGGCCGTCGCGCGCGGCGCCTTCTTCCCCGTCCTCGCGGCCGCCCCCGCCGCCGAGGGCGCCCGGCAGGGCCTCGGCACGGTCGAACTGCTGGAACTGGTCACCAGGGGCTTCCCGACGCCTCTGGAACGCGAGGCGCCGCACGTGACGACGGTCGACGGCCGGCCACGGGAGCTGAAACCGTGCGATCCGGACGGTCCGCTGGTCGCGGAGGTCGTGAAGACCTCCTCCGATCCCTACGTCGGCCGGGTCTCGCTGGTCCGCGTGTTCTCCGGGACGCTGCACCCCGAAGAGACCGTCCACGTCTCCGGGCACGGCCTCGCCGACCGCGGTCACGAGGACCACGACGTCGACGAGCGCATCGGTGCCCTGTCCGCGCCGTTCGGCAAACAGCAGCGGGCCCTGACCCACTGCATCGCAGGCGATCTCGCGTGCGTGGCGAAGCTCGGCCGCGCGGAGACCGGCGACACCCTCTCCGCGAAGGACGACCCGCTCCTCATGGAGCCCTGGCAGATGCCGGACCCGCTGCTCCCGCTGGCCATCCGGGCCCACAGCAAGGCCGACGAGGACAAGTTGTCTCAGGGCCTGGGCCGGCTGGTCGCCGAGGATCCCACGATGCGCCTGGAGCACAACCAGCACACCCACCAGGTGGTGCTGTGGTGCCTGGGCGAGGCGCACTCCGACGTCGCGCTCGAGCGGCTGCGCTCCCGATACGGCGTCCAGGTCGACGTCGTCCCGCACCGGGTCTCCCTGCGCGAGACGTTCGCGGCGAAGTCCGCCGGGCGCGGGCGGCACGTGAAGCAGTCCGGCGGGCACGGCCAGTACGCCGTCTGCGAGATCGAGGTGGAGCCGCTGCCGGGCGGCTCGGGCATCGAGTTCGTGGACCGGGTCGTCGGCGGTTCGGTGCCGCGGCAGTTCATCCCGTCGGTCGAGAAGGGCGTCCGGGCGCAGGCGGCCAAGGGGGTGGCGGCGGGGCATCCGCTGGTGGACGTGCGGATCACGCTGCTGGACGGCAAGGCGCATTCGGTGGACTCCTCCGACGCCGCTTTCCAGACGGCCGGCGCACTGGCCCTCCGGGAGGCGGCGGCCGACGCGAGGATCCATCTGCTGGAGCCGGTGGCCGAGGTGTCCGTGCTGGTGGGCGACGAGTACGTGGGCACCGTGATGAGCGACCTGTCGGGGCGGCGCGGACGCGTGCTGGGCACCGAGCAGACCAGCGGGAGCCGCACGCTCGTGCGGGCCGAGGTGCCCGAGATCGAGATCGGCCGGTACGCGGTCGATCTACGCTCCCTCTCGCACGGCACGGCCCGCTTCCACCGCGCGTACGCCCGGCACGAGCCGATGCCGCCCCAGGTCGCCGAGAAGGTGCGCCAACAGACGGAGGCAGGCTGACGGTTGGTGCCGCACCGGTCCCGAGTGGCCGGTGCGGCACCGCGCGGAGGACTTTCTTCCGGTTCGGCGGGCGGCTTCGGTCGTCCGCCGACGCATGTCGGCGCCTGCCGATACGCTGATGACCTGATCAACAGGTGTGCGGAGCACGGAAGTCGGGAAAGCCGCAGAAGCGAGAGCAGCGGCGATCGGGGGCGGGAATGACCGTTGGCAGCGGTTACGCGGACATCTTCGGACCGCAGGTGCCGCAACAGGGCGAGGGAGGGCAGACGCCGACGTTCGGCCTGGCGTCGGCGGCCTACCGGGACAACCCGGTCGAGGACATCAAGAAGGCCGACAACGAGTGGCACGAGACGGCGGTCAACGGCGGCCGCAGCTGGGCCCGGATCTTCCGGCCCAACCTCGGCGAGGCGTTCTCCCAGGCGGTGATCGACCGCATGCTGGGCGTCGGCCGCAAGCCGCTCATCCAGTCGTTCGGCAGCGAGCCGCAGGTGGTCGTCGAGCACTGCCTCGCCGCCAACCGCATCCGCCGGGAACGCGACCAGAAGCTGACCGGCGTCATGCTGCTGTGCGGCGTGCTGTTCCTGCCCGGCCTGCTGGTGTGGCTGCTGGTCTTCCAACTGCGGGCGAGCATGGGGAAGCTGGACGACAAGCGGGTCTCCGGCCTCGGCACCGGTCTGCTCGTCGCCATGGGCGCGCTGGCCGTGCTGTTCCTGGTCAAGATGCCGTTCACCGGCGTCGTGGGGTGGTACGCGCGCGGGTGCGTCGTGGCGCCCGTGGTCGGCTGGTTCCTGGCCAAGCGGATCTGCGAGGGCACCGCGGTCGACCTCCGGGAGCGCTGGGACAGCCTGCTGTCCGGCGGGAGCGTCGGCGCCAAGGTCCCCGAGGCCGTGCCGACCAGCCCGAACCAGACGGCGGCGGAACAGCTGCGCCAGTCCCTGGCCCGGCTCAGCGCGGAGCAGCAGTCCAACTCGGTCTTCTACGCCGGCCCCAAGGGCATACTCGGCATGGGCACGCGGTGGGGGGCCTGGCACCTGGCCGAGGAGCTGGTGCCGAGCGACCCGAACAAGGGCGTCCACGAGTTCCGCAGCTGGACCGTCGTACGCGCCATCCACGACCAGCTTTCCGTACTCAACCGGCAGAGCCTGAAGACCGGCGGTTTCCCGCCGCCCACGGTCCGGCACTGGATCGTCACCCCGGTCGGCGAGAACGCCAAGGCGGTCGCGCGGCCGGAGGGCACCGACGTCGAGGCGTACCAGGTCAAGCCGCGGGCGATAGAGGACATCTGCAACAACCAGCAGTTCGGCGGCGGCGACCGGCACTACCTGGGCGTCCAGTGGCCGCTGTGGGACGGCCAGTTGATCATCACGATGCTGATCACGGTGACGGTGCTGCACGAGACGCTGCGCATCGAGGTCACCGGGCACGCCCTGGGCCCGGTGAACGGCCTGTTCACCACCAAGCCCGAGGCCCCGACCAAGGAGGTCGCCAAGAGCGTCCGGTTCTGGGAGACCCGGACGGTCAAGCTGCCGCTGGTCACCGCCGACGAGGTGGTCCGGGTGGCCGCGCGCGCCACGATCAGCTGGTATCCGCCGCTGCTGAAGTGGCTCGGCGGCTCGATAGGCCTGCCGGAGCCCTTCGGCCTGCGGCACGCGTGGGCGGACCAGCCCTGGCGTCATCGCTTCATGGCCGACGACGCCCTGCGGGCGGCCACCCCGGTGCTGCGTGTGGTGCACTCGGCCGCGCTCAAGGTGCTCAAGGAGCACGACGTGAACATCGAGAAGTTCACCTCGCGGTCGTCGATCCTGAGCGGTGCGGTCCAGGACGTGGCGCCGAGGAAGGCGGACAGCTACGACGCGTAGGCCGCCGGCGGTCGGCCGGAATCGTGCGGGTGTCCGGCTCGCCGTCCCTGGGGGGCCGCGCCCCCAGACCCCCCGCTTTCGGCCTGAACGGCCTCGTCCTCAAACGCCGGACGGGCCGACCGTCACGTGTGTCACGTCGTGGGCCAGGCCCCTGCCAGCATTTTCCTCGTGTCCGCGAGCAGCTGCGGCAGTACGCGCGTGTGCCCGACCACCGGCATGAAGTTCGTGTCGCCGCCCCAGCGGGGCACGATGTGCTGGTGCAGGTGGGCGGCGATCCCGGCGCCCGCGACGGCGCCCTGGTTCATGCCGATGTTGAAGCCCTGTGCGCCGGACGCGAGGCGCAGGGCCGTCATCGCCTGCTTGGTCAGCTCGCCCAGCTCGGCGGTCTCCGGCCCGGTCAGATCGGTGTAGTCGGCCACGTGACGGTAGGGCACGGTCATCAGGTGGCCGCCGTTGTACGGGTACAGGTTCAGCACCGCGTACACGTGCTCCCCGCGCCGGACGACCAGCCCGTCCTCGTCGGACTTCGCCGGGATGGAGCAGAACGGACAGCCGTCGCCGGCACCGGGGCCGGTCGGCTTGTTCTCGCCCTGGATGTAGGCCATCCGGTGGGGCGTCCACAGGCGCTGGAACGCGTCCTGCGTCCCCACTCCGATCTGCTGCTCCGGCTCACTCGTCATGCAGGGCAGCATATGGCTTCGCCCGTTCGCGGCGTGTCGGCGGGGTTCGCGCGCGATCGGTGCGAGCCAAGCTGGGCCGATGGACGAAGACAGCCGCCTCGCCCGCTGGGATCAGCGCACCGAGGTGCCCCTCGCACTGGCATCCCTGGCCTTCCTCGTCGGCTACGCGGTCCACGTCCTCGCCCAGGCCATCACGGACGGCTGGCGGGACCTGTGCTTCGCGGTGATGCTGACGGCGTGGGCGATGTTCGCCGCGGACTACGGGGTGCGCTGGAGGCTCAGCGGACAACGGCTGCGCTTCGTCCGCTCCCACTGGCTGGACGGACTGGTCGTCGTGCTTCCCCTGTTGCGACCGCTGCGGATCGTCAAGCTCTACGAGGCCGTGCAACGCCGGCGCGGACGGCCCCGGTTCTCGCTGCACGCACGCGTGATCACCTATGCCGGGCTGTCCACCGGACTCCTCGGCTTCGCCGGCGCGCTCGCCGTGTACAGCCAGGAACGCGGAGCACCGGGCGCGAACATGAAGACCTTCGGCGACGCCCTGTGGTGGACCTGCGAGACGCTCACCACCGTCGGCTACGGCGACATCACCCCCGTCACCTCACGGGGCCGGCTGATCGCGGTCGGGATGATGGCGTGCGGGCTGGCCCTGCTGGGCGCGGTCACCGGGTCGTTCTCGTCCTGGCTGATCCAGGTGTTCTCCCGGGAGGACGACAGCGCGAGCGGCCAGGGCGCTCCGGGCCCCCGGAACGGCGAAAGGCCCCCGGGGTGAATCCCCCGGGGGCCCGCGCACCACGGCATCAGACCTGCGTGCGCTCCTCGACCACCTTCGCGATCTTCGCGATGGCCTCGTCGAAGGGGATGCCGTTCTCCTGGGAGCCGTCGCGGTAGCGGAAGGACACCGAACCGCCCGCCATGTCCTCGTCGCCCGCGATGACCATGAAGGGCACCTTCTGCTTCTGGGCGTTGCGGATCTTCTTCTGCATCCGGTCGGAGGAGGAGTCGACGTCGACCCGCAGCCCCTGCTTCCTGGCCGCCGCGGCGAACTTCTCCAGGTAGTCGACGTGCGTGTCGCCGATCGGGATGCCGATCGCCTGCACCGGGGCCAGCCACGCCGGGAAGGCGCCCGCGTAGTGCTCCAGGAGCACCGCGAAGAACCGCTCGATCGACCCGAACAGCGCCCGGTGGATCATGACCGGTCGCTGCTTGGAGCCGTCCGGCGAGGTGTATTCGAGCTCGAAGCGCTCCGGCAGGTTGAAGTCGAGCTGGATGGTCGACATCTGCCAGGTGCGGCCGATGGCGTCCTTCGTCTGGACGGAGATCTTGGGACCGTAGAAGGCGGCGCCGCCCGGGTCCGGGACCAGCGGCAGACCCTGCTTCTCGGCGACCTGGCGGAGCGTCTCGGTCGCCTCCTCCCAGACGTCGTCCGAGCCGACGAACTTCTCCGGGTCCTTGGTGGACAGCTCCAGGTAGAAGTCGGTCAGGCCGTAGTCGCGCAGCAGGCCGAGGACGAAGGTGAGCGTCTTGTCGAGCTCCTCCGCCATCTGCTCGCGGGTGCAGTAGATGTGCGCGTCGTCCTGGGTGAAGCCGCGCGCGCGGGTCAGGCCGTGCACGACGCCCGACTTCTCGTACCGGTACACGGTCCCGAACTCGAAGAGACGCAGCGGCAGTTCGCGGTAGGAGCGGCCGCGCGCGTCGAAGATCAGGTTGTGCATCGGGCAGTTCATGGGCTTGAGGTAGTAGTCCACGCCCTCGTCGAGCTGCATGGGCGGGTACATGCCGTCGGCGTACCAGTCCAGGTGCCCGGACTGCTCGAAGAGCTTCCCCTTCGTCGCGTGCGGCGTGTAGACGAACTCGTAGCCCTCCTCCTCGTGACGGCGGCGCGAGTAGTCCTCCATGACCCGGCGGACGACGCCGCCCTTGGGGTGGAAGACCGCGAGGCCGGAGCCGATCTGCTCCGGGATGGAGAACAGGTCGAGCTCGGAGCCCAGCTTGCGGTGGTCGCGCTTCTCGGCCTCGGCGAGGAAGTCGAGGTGCGCCTTCAGCTCGTCCTTGGTCGGCCACGCGGTGCCGTAGATGCGCTGGAGCATCGGGTTCTTCTCGCTGCCGCGCCAGTAGGCGGCCGCGTTGCGCATCAGCTTGAACGCGGGGATGTTGCGGGTGGTGGGCAGGTGGGGACCGCGGCAGAGGTCCTTCCAGCACAGGTCGCCGGTCTTCGCGTCGAGGTTGTCGTAGATCGTCAGCTCACCGGCGCCGACCTCGACGTCCGCGCCGTCGTCGGAGGAGGCCGAGCCCTTGAGGCCGATCAGCTCCAGCTTGTACGGCTCGTCCGCGAGCTCCTCGCGGGCCGCGTCGTCGGTGACCACGCGGCGGGAGAAACGCTGACCCCGCTTCTGGATCTCCTGCATCTTCTTCTCGACGGCCTTCAGGTCCTCGGGCGTGAACGGCTTCTCGACGTCGAAGTCGTAGTAGAAGCCGTCCTTGACCGGCGGGCCGATGCCCAGCTTGGCCTCCGGGAAGAGCTCCTGCACGGCCTGGGCCATCACGTGCGCCGTGGAGTGGCGCAGGATGTTCAGACCGTCCTCGGAGGAGATCTCGACGCCCTCGACCTCTTCGCCGTCCCGCAGCACGTACGCCAGGTCCCTGAGCTCGCCGGCCACGCGGGCGGCGACGATCGAGCGCTCGCCGGCGAAGAGGTCGGCGGCCGTGGTGCCCGTCGTCACCGTGCGCTCTTCCCGCTCGGAATCGCGTTGGATGATCACACGGACGTCTGACACCGGTCTCTCCTGACTGAAGGCGGATGCGGGCGCCGTACCGTGGGCGCGCGCAATAGGGGATCGTACCGACCCGCACCCGTCGACCGCGAAATCAGCCCCCGCCGTCCCGGCCGGGCGCTACTCCCCGCCGCAGGCCTCCTCGAAGAAGTCGACGTTCTCCTGGAGGGACTTCAGCAGACGGTCCCGCTCCTCCTCGTCCACCTGCACGGGGACGACCCCGCACGCGCCGGTGACCCTGCGGAACCCGCCCCGGCTCTCCAGCCGGCCGCGCACCCGCACCGGCAGCCCCACCAGATGGGCCTGCCCGGCGATGCGGTAGTCCTCCTCGTCGAGGGTCAGCCGGACGTGCGGGATCTCGGCGCCGGCCAGCACCCGCAGTCGTACCCTGCCCTCGCCGCGCGGCCCCGACCTGCGCATCCGCACCACCGTGCCGGTGATCCGCACCGGCACGGAGGGCTCCTCGCGCAGATAGCGGGCGCCCGCCTCGCGCAGCACGGGCAGATCGCCGGGCGAGAACTCGACCGGCTCGCCGCCGGGGGCGCAGTCCTCGGGGACGCCGGCCGCGGGCGCCCATTCGACGGCGATCCGGGCGCCCTGGGTCCCTCGCACGAGGGCGATCAGCGCCTCGGTCAGCTCGCGGCTGGCGCCCGCCTCCACGGCGCCGTCGAAGGCGTCCATGGCCCCGGCCGCCCGCTGGTAGTCGATGGCCTCGCGCACGGCGTACAGGGCCTGGTGCAGCCGGACGGCGAGCGGGCGGGCGCCGGCGACCGGCGCGAAGGCCGTCAGGCGGCGCCCACCGGCCGCGGGGCCCACGAGGACGCCGTCCAGGGTCGCCAGGGCGGCGCGTCGGTGCCGGGCCCCGTAGTAGCCGGCACGCGCGCGCGTGGCGAGGGCGCCGGCCAGCAGCATCTGGCGGGCCGCGCCGCGCAGCTGTTCCTCGACGGCCCAGGAGGCGGCCCCGGCGGGCCCGTCCGGCGCGTCCCGCCACCAGCGGACCTCGTCGCTGGGCACGGCGAGCCCGAGGAGCACCTCGCGGGCGGAGGGCGTGCCGCTGCGGGCGAGCGCCAGGAGCGCCTCCCCCAGCAGGTCGTCGCTGTCGGGGAAGGCCCGGCTCTCCGGCACGAGCAGGCTCGTCCCCGCGCCGCCGGGGCCGGGCGGGGTCCAGCGGCCGTAGCGTCCGGCGGCTCCGCCGCGCCGCTGCCAGCCGTGCCGGCGCAGCAGGGCGCCGAGGACGGCCGGGTCGACCTCGCCGGTCTCGGGGTGCCGGTTCCAGTGGGCCTCGGGGTGCGGCCGCACCGGCCGCAGGCGCTCGTCCAGGGGGCGGTGGGTCACGGTCTGCCTCCCGTCCCGGCTCGCGTCATGATCTCGCACAGCGCCCGGTCGTCGAAGATGCGTGCGGTCGGTATCCGCACGGTGGTGCGGGTCCGGCCGGTGATCGGGTGGCCGGCGAGATTGACCCAGTAGCAGCAGTGCCGCAGGTCGAGGCGGTCGTGGCCGGCCCGCAGCCACTGGTCCCGCACCCGGGGAACGATCATCACGACCAGGATCTTGTGCACCGTCACGGGGGTGCGGGCGAGCTTGCGCAGGTGATCGTTGTCGAGGGTGAAGGAGAAGGAGCGGCCGGGCGGGTCGGGCCGCACCTGGTAGGTGGCCTTCAGCTGCACCTTGATGGTGACCTCGTCGTCGACGGTGTGCCCGGGAGCGCTGTGGCTGACGTGCCAGTCGATGCCGTTGTCGGGGAAGGGCTGGGACAGCGAGCATCCCGCGGCGGCCGCGACGGCGTGCAGATAGCCCACCTGCAGGGTCTCCATGCAGGCGGTGGTGGCGAGCGTGCCGCGTTGTACGCCCGCGCGCTCGGGCAGCAGCCCGCTCCGCTCGGGCTGCGCTATCGCCATGGCCAACAGCCTTCCCCGCAGAGCCGTTCCCCGTGACGGGCCGCTGAACTGCAAAGACCCGTACTCGTGTTGTGTCCTTCCGGCGTACGGCGCAAACAGCCCGGGTATCACCAAACTGGCAGAAGACGGTGCGTCAGCTGCCGTGGGTGAACGAGGGGTTGGATTGGTATGACGTACTGGTACGAGGGCCCTTTGGCCGCTTTTGACACGGAGACGACAGGTGTCGACGTGGAGACCGACCGGATCGTGTCGGCCGCCCTCGTCGTCCAGGACGCGCCGGGGGCGCGGCCGCGGGTCAGCCGATGGCTGGTGAACCCGGGCGTGCCGGTGCCCGCGGGGGCGACGGAGGTGCACGGACTGACGGACGACCACCTGCAGCGCAACGGCCGCTGGCCGGCGCCGGTGATGTTCGAGATAGCCCAGCTGCTCACCGAACAGGCGGCCGCTGGACGCCCGTTGGTGGTGATGAACGCGCCGTTCGACCTGACGCTGCTCGACCGTGAGCTGCGCCGGCACCGGGCCTCGTCGCTGGGCCACTGGCTGGACGCGACGCCGCTGCGGGTGCTGGACCCGCGGGTCCTGGACAAGCAGCTGGACCGCTACCGCAAGGGGCGTCGCACGCTCACCGACCTGTGCGCGCACTATGACGTGACCCTGGCGGAGGCGCACGACGCGGCGGCGGACGCGCTGGCCGCGCTGGAGGTCGTCCGCGCGGTGGGGCGCCGTTTCGCCGCGCGCCTGGAACGCCTGTCCCCGGCCGAGCTGCACGCCCTGCAGACGTCCTGGCACGCCGCTCAGGCGCGGGGGCTCCAGGCGTGGTTCGCGCGCAGCGGTTCACCGGAGACGGTGGACACCTCGTGGCCCCTGCGTCCCGGGATGCCGGCAGCGGCCTGAAGGTCTGTCCCAGGGGCGTGTGCGGCGACTCGTCCGGGCCCTGCGTCCGGGCACGAAAAAGCCGGTCCGCTCGACGCGGACCGGCCTCTCCCGGTGGGCGATACTGGGTTCGAACCAGTGACCTCTTCGGTGTGAACGAAGCGCTCTCCCACTGAGCTAATCGCCCGGGAACGCACCGAACAATACAGGTCCCCGCACGCATCCTTCAAACCGCTTCCAGGTACGCGGTCAGGCCGCGCCGCCCGGCCCGCATCATCAGCCGGTGGTTCAGGCGGAACACCGGCCGTCCGGGCACGGCGAGCCGTCTCAGCAGTGGCTTGTTCACCTCGACGGCCTGGTCGTAGCGGGCGAGGCTGCCGGAGCCGTCGGCGGTGACGGTCCAGCGCGCCCAGCCGTCGATGTCGCCCGACAGCGCGGTCTGAAGGATTCCGGCCGCGGGATCTCGCCGCACCTCACGCGCGGTGAAGGTCATGTCGTACGGCAGGAGGGAGCGGATACGGATGACGCCGGTGGTGTCGTCGATCCGGTTCACCTCGCGCACCTGGGGCCACCAGCGTGGGTAGTCCTCGGCTCGCTCCAGCACCTCGTACACGCGCGTGGGCGGCGCGTCCAGCGGCCAAAGGCTGCGAAAGCGGTAGCGGGTCCAGTCCATGGGCCGAGTGTGCCCGCCCGCGGGGGCGGCCGACCGTATCTGAGTACGTCCCTGAGTACGTGCGCTCATGCCCGGGCACGTGACGCGAGCCACACTCCCAGGCATGACGCATATTCCGCCCCCGGCCGACGAGCTGCGGCTGCTCGACGCGGAGCTGTGGCAACTGGACGCCCGCCGGGCTCAGTTGCTGACCCGCCGGGCCTGGCTGGTCGCCGCCCTGCAGCACGCGGCGGCGCACCCGGTGCAGCCGGCCGCCCCGGTCCTGCCGGGCCCGCCGGCGCCTCGGGTTCCGGCCGCCCCGCCCGAGGCCACCGCGCCGGGCGTGCAGAACGTCCTCCTCCTGCTCGGCGGCATCCTGCTCACCGTCGCGGCCATGGTTTTCACCCTGGTCAGCTGGGGTCATCTCGGGATCGTCGGCCGCTCCGCGGTGCTGGGCGCGGTCACCTCCGCGGTGCTCGCCGCGCCCGTGCCGCTGCTGCGGCGACGGCTGCGTTCGACCGCCGAGGCGGTCGCGGGCCTGGGTCTGGCGCTGACGCTGCTGGACGCGTACGCCCTGCACGAGGCCGCGTTCCCGGCGGCGGACGGGACGACGTACGCGGCGCTCGCCTTCACCGCGCTCGCGGCGCTGTGGGCGGTCTACGGCGCGGCCCTCGCCGCGCTGCCGGGCTCGGCCGCGCTGCGACTCCCCCGGCCCGCCGCCGTGACGGCTGCTCAACTCGTGCTGCCGCTGTGGTCGGTGGCGGCCGGCGGGGGACCGCGCACGATCACGGTCGCGGTGCTGCTGACGGCCGCCTTCGACGCGACGGTCGCGCTGCGGGCGTCCGAGCGGGCGGTGCGTGTCGTCGCCGTGGTGTGCGCCGCCGGGACGGGTGGCTGGGCGGTGCTGACGGCAGGCCTGCTCTCGGTGGACGCCTCCGGTCCGGGCGATGCGGCACGGGCCGCGGCGCTCCTCGCCCTCGCGGCGGTGATCGCCCTGGCGGTGACCCGGTTCGCCCCGGGGACCGGTCTCGCGACGGGCACGGCCGCGGCCGGCGCCCTGTGCGCGGTCGTCGGCCTGGGCGGCGTCCTGCGGGTCTCGCTGCCCGGTGACTGGGCGGTGCCGGCGTATCTGGCCTGCGGGATCGCCCTGCTGGCCGGGTCCCGGGGCCCGGAGGCGGTGCGCCGGGGCTTCTTCCGGGCCTCCGGTGCCGTGCAGGCGGGCGCGGTGCTGTGGTCGGTGCCGGCCGTCGGCGTCGCGCTGCTGGGGCCGGTCTCGTGGCTCGGGCGCGTGTGGTCCGGCGCACCCGCCGACGCCCGGGCCGCGGCGGCGACCGACGCGTTCTGGCCGCCGTACGCCGTCACGGTCCCCCTCGTCCTCCTCGCGGTCGCCGCGGTCACGGCGACCGCGGTCCGCGACGAGGAGTGGCGGGCCCAGGCACGGACCGCCGCGTCGGCGCTGACCTGGGCCGCGGTGCTCGTCACCCCGGCGGCCCTCCAACTCCCGTACGTCGTCGGTCTGTCGGTGCAGGGTGCGCTGACGGTGGCCCTGCTGGCGCCGGCGTCGCGGACGGCCACCGCGCTCGCCCTGGGCTCGTCCCTCGGTCTCACGTTCCTCTCACTGGCCGCCGAGCCCGCCACGCTCGCCGTGCTCGGCTCGCTCACCGTGGTGTGCGCGGCAGCCGCCTGGCGTGGGCGCTCGGCGCCGGTGACCGCGGCCGCCTCCCTGGGCTACGCCACGGCCCTGGCCTGCGCGGCAGGCGCCGCCGCGGGCTGGCGGCCGGAGCACATCGCGCTGCTGGTACTGGTGGTCCCGGCCGTCGCCGCACTGGTCGCGGCCCGGACCGGCGACGCGGCCACCACACTCGCCGTCGAGGCGACGGGCGCCGTCGCGGGCCTCGTCGCCGTCGGCCTCGCGGTGTCCGACCTGCCCCTGCTCGCCCTGGTGCTGTCGCTGTGCGCGGTGATCGCCGCGGGCACGGCCGTCCGTCCGGACCGCCGCGTCGCCGCTCACGTGGCCGCGGTGCTCTTCGTCCTGGCCTCGTGGGTGCGGCTGGCCGACTGGCGGGTGGACACACCGGAGGCGTACACGCTTCCGGTGACGGTCCTGGCGCTGCTCGCGGGCGTCCTGCGCCGGCGCACGGACCCGCGGACGTCGTCCTGGACGGCGTACGGCCCCGGCCTCGCCGCGACCCTCCTGCCCAGCCTGGCCGTCGCCTGGTACGACCCGGAGTGGATCCGCCCCCTGCTGCTGGGCGCGGCCGCGCTGGCGCTCACCCTGTCAGGCGCACGGCGCCGGCTCCGGGCGCCGCTGGTTCTGGGCGGCGCGGTGCTCACGCTGGACGCGCTGCGCCAACTCGCCCCGTACCTCGCCCAGGTAGGCGACGCGCTGCCCCGCTGGGTGCCTCCCGCCCTCGCCGGACTGCTGCTGCTCGCCCTCGGTGCGACGTACGAGCAGCGACTGCGGGACGTCCGGCGGGTGCGGGAGGTACTGGACCGCATGCACTAGAGCGGTGGCGCGAGTCGTCCCGGGGGCCGTCCCGGGACGGCCCCCGGGACGGGCCGGGCGTCCGTCACGGCATCTTGTCGCCGAGCAGTGCCAGGTTCTCGATGGCGGCGAGGCCGTAGAGCGCCGTGTCGTTCGTGGCGACCCAGGTGGCCTCGCTGCCCGCGACCAAGGTGGCGGGACCGCTGAGCGGCTCCGTCTTCCACGGCGAGGACTCGGTGTAGCCGTCGGAGCTGTAGAACTTCGCCCATGCCCGCTTGGCGAGCGCCGCGTCACCGGTCTGGACGGCGGCGTAGGCGTCGAGACGCGAGTGGCCCTGGAAGAGCAGCAGGGTGCCGAAGTTGGAGCCGTAGCGTGCCGTCTGTTCCGCCTTGGTGGCGTTGAAGTAGCGGCAGTAGTCGAAGTAGGCCTCGTTGAACTTCGGCATGTCGACCAGGTGGATCAGCTCGGCGCACAGCTCGTTGAGGCCGAATACGGCCGAGAGGTGGGAGACCTCGACCTTGGGCTTGTCGGCGACGGCGAACCTGCCGGTGTCCAGGTCGTACAGGCCGCTGCCCTGGACGAACCCGTTGGGCTGCGCGGCGATCGTCTCCATGGTCGACAGCACGCGCGCCTTGGCCTTCTCCCACTTGGGACCCTTGCGCTCCCACTCGGTCAGCCACGCCGACACCAGCCCGCTCCAGTCGGTTCCGAAGCCGATGGACAGGGCGTGCCGGTCGGGCGTGTAGGGCTCGGTGCGGATCTTGCGCAACGGGTCCAGGGCGAGGAACGTCTCGTCGGAGTCGACGTTGGCGTGCATCAGGTCGCCGACGCGTTCGTCCGCCGTCAGGAAGTAGTAGTAGCGGCGGTAGGTGGTGTTGGCGATGCGCTGCTGCTTGGCGCTGTCGGCGTAGTGCTGGACGCCGTGCCGGGTGCCCAGGCCCGCCCACTTGCCGAGGTGGTAGACGTCGACCTCGCCGGTGTGCCGGGTCATCGCCTCGGCGAAGCGGAAGATGTCCGCACGGCCGCTGCGCAGGTACGCGAGCCACAGCCAGAGGTCCGGCGACAGCTCCGAGT
Organism: Streptomyces achromogenes; assembly: GCF_030816715.1. Lineage (NCBI taxonomy): Bacteria > Bacillati > Actinomycetota > Actinomycetes > Kitasatosporales > Streptomycetaceae > Streptomyces > Streptomyces achromogenes. The sequence continues at coordinate 1,825,190 of NZ_JAUSYH010000001.1, forward strand.
TGTCCCAGGCGTACCCGCCGATGTCGTACCGCCACTGGTGCCGGACGGTGTCGTACGTGTGCATGATGTCGCCGTAGTCCCAGAAGCCGTACCAGCGGCGCTGCTCCACCTGGCCCTTGTAGTAGGTGAAGAGGAAGTCGAGGTGGTCCTCGATCTTCGCCTTGGCGGGGGTCGAGCGGTCCGGCTCGGAGTACAGGCCCGGCCCGAACACCTTGGCCTTGATGAGCTGCTTGGGCGGGGCCGCGAGCTGCGGCAGCACCCGCACGGCCTCGACCTGTTCGGCGAGCTTCTCGGGCGTCGGCGTCGACTCGTTGGCCCAGAAGAGGAGTTCGGAGGTGCGGGCGATGCCGTAGGGGGTGCCGAAGCCGGGCTCGTAGTCCTCGTAGGTGATGTTGAGGCCCTCGAGCTGTTCGGGGAACGTGTCCTGACCCATCCCGTCGTGGTAGAAGCGCAGGTCCATGGGCTGCGCCTCGGGCGACCAGAGCCAGAGGGTGACCTCGGCGGCGTCGGTGTGCGCGTCACGGATGTCCAGCTGGGCGGGGTGCTTCTCCCAGAAGTCCCGCAGGCCGAAGGAGAACCCGCCGCTCACGCCGCCGACGTACCCGAAGCCGGAGGCCCGCCTGCCGCCGCCGGCGCCGATCCAGCCGTGGCCCTTCTTGGTGCGCTTGCGCAGGGTGAAGCCATCGGCGGACAGCTGGGAGAGCGTGTAGTCGCCCCACTCGGGGATGTACTGGAGGCGGGTGGTGACCCGCTGGTCCCAGGTGGCGGGGTCGGGCAGCTTCTGGCCCGCGTACTGGGCGGCCTGCACCGCCGCGCCGGGGTCGCGCCGCAGTCCGGTGATGCCCTTGACCGCCTCGCGCAGCAGACCGGTGCCCTCGCCGCCGATGCGGACGTGCCGGTCGTAGGACGCGTCGCGCATGGGGACGGTGAAGCGGACGCCGAGGCCTCTGATGAAGTCGCCGCTCGCCTTGCCGGGCTCCTGCTTGCCGTCGTAGGTGATGGTGTGCACCATGCGGAAGGAGTCGGCGCCCGCGTAGAAGTAGAGACGGATGGAGAACGGCAGCCAGCTGCGGCTGCCCTTGCGGTGCTTGCCGTCGATGCGGACGACCGCGCGGACCGGACCCGACTGCTCGACGCTCACCCCGTCGATGGAGCCCTCGAAGCGCTCGGTCCTGACGGCGCCCTGGTCCTCGTCCTCGATCTCGGGCTGCCGGATCAGGACCAGACGACCGTTCTTGGCGATCTCGGTGGAGCCACGGGTGACGGACTTGATGAGGGTCGCCCCGGACTTGCCGATCTTCGCGGTGATGACGCCCGTAGACACCTCGATGGTGCCGCCGCGCTTGTCGACGGTGACCTTCTTGGCGGGAGCGGCCGGTGCGCCGGCGGCGAGGGTGAGCTTGCCCGAACCCGAACTCACCGCGTGCGCAGTCCACTTGAGGGAGCCATCCGGCCAGTAGGCGATGGGCCAGGACTGTACGGGGACGTCCTTGCCCGCCGCGTCGGTCAGCGCGAAGGTCTGGTCCTCCCGGTACGCGCCCATGGGCCAGGGCACGCCGAGGGTGGAGCCGGGGGCGGCGCCGAGGCCGCCGTCCTCCAGCCAGTCCAGGGTCACCGGATCCGTGTCCGCGGCCGTGGTTCTCGGCGCGGCCTCGGCGTCCTTGGCTCCCAGGGCCCAGCTGAACTGCGCGGCGGCGCCGGCGACCGCGGCCGCCTTGAGGAGGGACCTGCGGGGGATGGGGGACATGGCCTTTCCTTTCCGTGCGAAAAGCAGGGTGGTCAGGGGCATGACAGAGAGAGGTGCGGCGCCCGCGGCGCCGACCTGGTGCGGGGGCACCGCCGTCAGCGGTGCCGGTACCGCCGCTCGACGGCGACGGCCGCCGCCGCGACGGCCCCGAGGACCGGGACCGCCAGGGGCAGGACGAACAGGGCGGACAGGGTGACGACGGCCAGCCCGCAGACGACCAGGAAGGACCCGGCGGGGTCGAGCACGGTCCGCCGCCCGGCCTCCGCGACCAGCGCGCGCCAGGCGGAGCCCGGTGTCCAGACGGCCGCCGCCCGCAGCAGGGCCACAGCGAGCCCGATCAGCGCGAGGACGCCGACGGCTCCGACGACCGGCCCACCGGGAAGACCGGCCCGCACGGCCAGGACGTCCGTCCAGACCGCGGCGGCCGCCGCCCAGCCGGCGAGCCCGACGGCCCACCCGCCGCGTACGGCCGCCCGGAAGTCCGCGACGAACTCCCGCAGCCCGCCGTTCTCGTGGCGCGTACGGCGCCGCAGATGCCGTGCGCCGGCCGCGAAGGCCGCGGGATAGGTGACGACCCCGAGACAGGCCACGGCGATCCACACCCCGGTGAGCAGACACTCGGCGAAGATCGCGAAGCGCTCGCCGAACACCGACTCCTTGCGCGTGGAGCGCGCCTTCACCCCTGTCTGCGCCATGGTGACCGCCTCAGCCCTTCAGTCCGGAGGTCGCCATTCCGTCGATGAGATAGCGCTGGAAGGCCATGAAGAAGGCGATGACCGGCACCAGCGCCACCAACGACATCGCGATCATGCTGCCGTAGTTGGAGATGCCCTCCTGGTCGCGGAACATCATCAGCCCCAGCGACACGGTGTACTTGGAGGGGGTGTTGAGGTAGATCAGCGGCCCCATGAAGTCGTTCCACGCGTTGATGAAGGTGAAGATGGCGCTGGTGATGAGGGCGGGGCGGCTCAGCGGCAGCACGATGGACCAGTAGGTCCTCAGGTGCCCGCAGCCGTCGAGCTTGGCGGCCTCGTCCAGCTCCCGCGGCAGCCCGCGCATGAACTGCACCATCAGGAAGACGAAGAACGCCTCCGTGGCCAGGAACTTGCCCGCGACGAGCGGCACGAGCGTGTCGATGTAGCCGAGGTTGCGGAACAGCACGTACTGCGGGATGAGCAGCACGTGGTACGGCAGCAGCAGGGTGCCGATCATCAGCGTGAACAGCAGGTTCCGGCCGGCGAACCGGATCTTGGCGAAGGCGTAGGCCGTCAGCGAGCTGGACAGCACCACGCCGACCACGGCCAGGACCGCGTACAGCAGCGAGTTGGTGAAGAAGCTGCCGATGGAGATGCCGGAGATGCCGTCGGCGAGCCCGGAGAAGTTGGCCCAGACCGGCTTGGCCGGCAGCAGGTCGAGGCTGGCGATGATGTCCTTGCTCGGCTTGAACGAGGCGCCGAGCACCCAGACCACCGGGTAGAGGACGACCGCGAGCACGAGCAGGGCGCCCACGTGCCAGGCGAGGGATCCGGTGCGCCGCCGCTCGCTCGCGGTGCGCACGACGGGACTGGTGGCACTGGTCACTTGGCGGCCTCCTCGTAGTGCACCCACTTCTTCTGTGACCAGAACAGGACCGCCGTGACGAGCGCGACCGCCACCACCAGCGTCCAGGCCATCGCGGAGGCGAAGCCCATCTGTGCCTCCTTGAAGCCCTTCTGGTACAGGTAACAGGTGTAGACGAGGGTCGCGTCGGCCGGTCCGCACCGGGTGTCGGAGACCACGTACGCCGAGCCGAACACCTGGAACGCGTGGATGGACTCCAGCAGCACGTTGAAGAACAGCACCGGGGAAATCATCGGCAGCGTGATGTTCCAGAACCGCCGCAGGGGGCCGGCCCCGTCCATCTCGGCGGCCTCGTACAGTTCCTGGGGCACCTGCTTGAGCCCCGCGAGGAAGATGACCATCGGCGCGCCGAACTGCCAGATACTCAGCGCCACCAGGGAGTACAGGACGTAGTCCGGGTTGCCGATCCAGCCGCCGACGTCGACCCCGAAGACCTTCTGCGTACGGTCCACCACGGCGTCGTCGGAGAACAGCGCCCGCCACACGAAGCCCACGGAGACGCTCGCCCCGATGAGCGACGGCATGTAGAACGCCGCCCGGTACAGGGCCTGTCCGCGCCGCTTCTGCGCGAGCAGCAGCGCCACCCCGAGGGCGAGGAGCAGCTTCAGCGGCGTCGCCACGACGACGTACTTGAGCGTGACCTCGACCGACTTCTGCCAGCGCGGGTCCTGGAACATCGTCGTGAAGTTGTCCAGGCCCACCCACTTCGGCGGCGTGAACAGGTTGTAGCTGGTGAACGCGTAGTAGAGCGACGCGATCATCGGCCCCGCCGTGAGCAGCAGGAACCCCGCGATCCACGGCGACATGAAGAGATAGCCGGCGAGGTTCTCGCGGCGCCGCCCCCGCCGCCCGGCGGCAGGAGCGGCGGACCGCTTCTTCGCCGGGCGCACGGGCGCTTCCTTGACGAGCGTCATGGTGGTACGTCCCCTCAGCCCGCGAACGCGGCCTTGGCCTCGCTGAACAGCGCCTTCGCCGCATCGGCCGGCTTGGTCTTGCCCTGGGCGACCTCAGCGCCGATCCGCAGGAAGGCCGCCTCGACGACGTCCGCACCGGACGGGTGCGGGGTGATCTTGCCGAGGACGCCCGCCTTGGCGACCTCGTCCTCGTAGGCCGCGACGCCCTTGTTGTTGGGGTCGGTCGGCTTGAAGGCGTCGTACTGCTCGGTGGTGGCGAGGATGCCGCGGTCGTAACCCATGATCTTGCCGACCTCGGGGTCGTGGACCATGAAGTCGATGAACTGGGCGACTTCCTTGGGGTGCTTGGTCCCGGAGAAGGCGCTCAGCATCAGCGAACCGAGGTACTGGCCGGTGTTCTTGCCGTCCGTGGTGGGGATCGGCGCGAGCCCGTAGTCGGAATCGCCTTCGCCCTGGTAGCGGATGGAGAAGTTGTCCCAGGTGAACTCGGAGGCTGCCAGGCCCGCCGAGAGACCGGACTTCGGCTTGGCCTGCTCGATCTTCTTGGGATCGGCGACGAGACCGGACTTCACGCGCTTGTAGCCGTCCTCCCACCACTGGGTCAGGTCGGCCTCGGTGAACCCGAGGGCGCTGTCGGTGAAGAAGGCCTTGCCGTTCTGCCGCAGGTACAGGTCGTAGAGGTACATGATGGCGAAGTAACCGGTGTCGCCGGCGATCTTCAGCTTGTCCTGGATCGTCTGCAGCGCGGCGAAGTAGTCGTTCCAGGTCCAGCCGAACTTCGCCTCGACGCCGGCCTTCTTGAAAGCCTTCTGGTCGATCACGAGCGCCATGGTGTTGGCGCCGACGGGTATGCCGATCTGCTTGCCGTCGACCTGACCGTTCGCCAGGACGCCGTTGCGGAAGTTCTCCAGGTTCAGGTTCCCCGCGTCCGCCTGCGCCTTGAGGTCCATCAGAACGCCGCGCTTGTCGTACTTGCGCAGGAATCCGACCGCATTCTGGAAAACGTCCGGCGGATTCCCGCCGGAAGCCTGGGTCTGGAACTTCTCCCAGAACGCCTCGTAGTCGGTGAATTCGGGCTTGATCTTGATCTTCGGATACTTCTTCTCGAAGAGCGCGATCGTCTTCTTGATGGCGATGGTGCGCGGCTCGCCGCCCCACCACGCGTAACGGATCGTCACCGTCCCGTCCGCCGAGGTCCCGCTGTCTCCCCCGCACGCCGTCGTCGTCGCGGCCAGCCCGAGCGTGGCCGCCGTGGCTCCGGCCGCCTTCAGGATCGTTCGCCTCTCAACATTCCTGCTGGTTCCCACAGTCGGGCCCCTCCCCGCAGCGTCACCGCTTGCATGAATCGTTTCAAGAAAGCGCTTGCTGGCACAAGGTACGAGGGGCTTGAGGGAGCGTCAATGATTCGGACAGGAATTTCTTGTGAGCGGGCAAAGGAGCCGGGTGCGGGCAGGGCCGTCGACCGTCGGCCCGAGAACCATGAAATCCCTGGTCAGGTCGGTCAGTTCGGAGGTTCGAACAGCAGGCGCGGGCGGCGCTCTCCTGCACGGGCCACCGAAATCCGGCTGGGCGAGCGGGACATGAGAGGCGTGCGGGACGAAGGACGCCACTCGGCACGGCAGTTGAGGCGCGCCGTCCACGAGGGGAGGCTTGTGGCGCGGATCGAGGAGGGGAGCTGCGGGCCGGGGTGGGGCGCACAGGGGTGGTTGGGGCACGGGCTGCCGGGCGGGCGAGGGCGGGGGGCAGGACGGGTGAGGGGTGAGGCAGGTGGTCGAGGCGCGGGGTGCCTGACGGGCGAAGGGCGGGGCAGGTGGTCGAGGCGCGGGGTGCCTGACGGGCGAAGGGCGGGGCAGGTGGCAGGCGCCGGCTGCCGGGAGGGCGAGGGACGGGGCAGGTGGCAGGCGCCGGCTGCCGGGAGGGCGAGGGACGGGGCAGGTGGCAGGCGCCGGCTGCCGGGAGGGCGAGGGACGGGGCAGGTGGCAGGCGCCGGCTGCCGGGCGATCGCGGTGGGCTGCCGGACGGGCGAAGGGCGAGGCGCTCGGGCCGGGCGAGGGCAATCGGCGGCAGGAGGGTGGGGCAGGGTCGATCGAGGGCGTGAAGACGCGGAGGCCGCCGCCGGGGCGGAGCCGTCGGGGCGGAGCCGCCGGGGCGGAGCCAGGTGCGGAGCCGTCGGCTCGAAGAGGGCAGCGGCCGGGGTGGAGCAGCGAGTCCGTGCGCATGCCGGGAGCTGCCGGCCTGGCACGGCGGGCGGCTCACCGTGCGGCCTGCGGGTTTCACGAGGCGGGAGCGCACGCACACCCGTCGCGGCTCGCCCAGGCCGTCACGGTCCGTCGGGCGGGTCGCACGGACGGTGCGGCGATCGCTCCGGAACGACCTCGGCCCGTCTGCGGGATTCACAGACGGGCCGACGTTCCGGTGGGCGATACTGGGTTCGAACCAGTGACCTCTTCGGTGTGAACGAAGCGCTCTCCCACTGAGCTAATCGCCCGGACGCAGGAAGAACATTACCCCATGTCAGGGGGTGGCCGTGACCAGGGACAACCCGCGATTCAGCGATGCCGGGGCGGACCGTGGACCGGCGATCGCAAGGCCTTCGCGGCCCATGACCGGACGGCGGTCACTGATCCTTGATCTTCCACGGCATGGTCAGACCGAACTTCCACAGGTAGAAGCCCACCAGCGCGCCGATGATCACCAGGCCGACCGACGTCAGGATGATGTTGCGGCGCCGGACCCGCGGATCGAGAGCGCGCTGTGCCGCCTCGGTGACCTTGCGCTTGGTCCAGCGGAGAACCAGCTGGGCCCAGACGAACTCGGTCGCCCAGATCGCCATGCCGCCGAAGATCACGACCCAGCCCGGACCGGGCAGCGGAAGCATGACGATGCCGGCGCCGACCACGGCGAGGCCGATGACGAAGACGCCGACCTGCCAGCTGAGGTGCAGCATGCGGCGCGCCTTGACGAATTCCGGCGCCCGGGAGCCGAGCCCCTGCCCCTGCTGGTCGTCCGCCGTGCCCTCCGGCACCGAGTCGTCCGCGGCCACGAAGGCCTCACCCGGCTCGTTACTCCCCGTGTTCATACAGCCAGACCCTACCCGAGAGATTCCGGTCACCGGAATGGTGGTACTTCGCGAACGCACTGTCGGCCGGATGAGTTACGTAAAGGCACGCAAAACACGCAGAGGGGTTTACAACGGCACCGTAGGTGGCATGTCGATTTCGCCGACGTGCGAATCCCCGAGCGCACACTGAGCGAAAGGCCCTGGCGCTTATGAACACCACGGTCAGCTGCGAGCTGCACCTGCGCCTCGTTGTGTCGAGCGAGTCCTCCCTGCCTGTCCCCGCAGGCCTGCGGTACGACACGGCCGACCCCTACGCCGTGCACGCCACCTTCCATACCGGAGCCGAGGAAACCGTCGAGTGGGTGTTCGCCCGCGACCTCCTCGCCGAGGGCCTGCACCGGCCCACGGGTACCGGCGACGTCCGTGTCTGGCCGTCGCGCAGTCACGGTCAGGGCGTCGTCTGCATCGCCCTGAGCTCTCCTGAGGGCGAGGCCCTGCTCGAGGCCCCGGCGCGGGCCCTGGAGTCCTTCCTGAAGCGAACGGACGCAGCCGTGCCTCCGGGCACGGAACACCGGCACTTCGATCTCGACCAAGAGCTCTCGCACATCCTGGCGGAGAGCTAGGACGAGGGGCTCACACCGAGCCGCCCGGCGCCGTCCAACTCGGGGAGACGGCTCGGGCCAGACCATCGCACAGAGCATGCGCCGACGCCGCTCCACGGGCACCCGTGGAGCGGCGTCGGCATGCGTGCGTCGGCATGCGTCGTCGGCATGCGTGCGTCCTCAGGGCGGCGGGGCAGGACTTCGCCGGAGCGACCCCCGCCGACCTGTCGGGCGGATGCGGACGCCCGTCGCCCGGGGGCCCCGGAACCCGCCGCCCCGCCCCTGCGCGGGTCGCCCCCAGGGGATCCGGCGCACGACCGCCCCTTGCCCGGGGCCCCGGTGCGGCTACCATCGGCCAGCATCGGCGGGCGCCCGCCCGACCGTCAGGCCAGGGAGCGAAACGTGCTGATCACCCACGACACCCGGTGTGCGCTCGACACCGTGGTGGATCTGGTGAACTCCGCGCCGGAGGACGACACGACTCCGGACGGGCTGCCGGATGTCGCCACCCTCGGAGACTTCGTACGAAAGCACGACATCAGCGATGTCGGCACGCTCTCCGAGTTCGATCTGTCCGCCGTGCGCAAGGTCCGTGGACGGTTCGCCGGGGTTTTCGCGGCGCAGGACCCGCGGACGGCCGCCCAGCTGATCAACGAGCTGGTCGCCGCCGCGGGCACCACCCCGCGCCTCACCGATCACGACGGCTACGACTGGCACGTCCACTACTTCGCCCCCGGCGCCTCGGTCGCCGACCACCTGGCCGCCGACTGCGGGATGGCGCTGGCGTTCTTCGTGGTGGCCGGTGAGCAGGAGCGACTGCGGCGCTGTGAGGCCCCGGACTGCCGGCGCGCCTTCGTCGACCTCTCCCGCAACCGGTCCCGCCGGTACTGCGACAGCCGCACCTGCGGCAACCGGCTGCACGTGGCCGCCTACCGGGCGCGTCGCAAGGAGGCGGCGGGCTGACGGCGGGCTGACCCACGCCCCGCGCGCAGGACTCCGTCGGAATGCTTGGCGCCGACGCGGCCCCGGCGGGTGGCGCCGGGGACCGCGGGTACGGCTCAGAGCAGCAGCAGATCATGCAGCGAGGCCATGAGCAGCAGACACCCGATCACCGCAAGGAAGATCATCAGCGGTGGCTGGGAAAGGGCGAAGAGGCACCCGCGCGGCTCGTCCTTCGGCGGCGCGGCGTCGCTCTGTGTCGTGTCCAGCATCTCGCCGCGATGATGACGCAGGGAGGATCTTCCGCGCGATCAACACGCACGGAATGAGCGGGACTTCGCTGGATTCCGTGATGTCGGTTTCAGGCCGTGTCCAGGCTGTGATCACTTCCGCGCACGGGCGGCCCGACTGTGTCGTTTCACCGTGGAACCACCGCACCGCCCGGACCGCCTCTCACCTGCCGTGCCGCACGAGACCTGCCGTGCCGCACGAGCCGCGGGTCGAGGGCCGGCTTCATATGCCGTGCTTCTTCAGGATGGCCTCGATGTCGCTGAAGTCGTCCGAGGCGCCGTTAGCCCGCGGCGCGGAAGCCGGGCGGGAGGCCGGTCCGGAGGCCGGCCGGGCGGACTGCCCCAGGGACGGCGCCGAGGCCGCGGGCGCCACCGCTTCGGAGTGCGCGGCGCGGGCAGCGGCTCTGCGCTCCTTGCGGGTCCCGCCCCGGCGGCGTTCCACGGCGCGTGTCGTGGCGAAGAGGGCCCAGGCCCCGCCCAGCACGGCGAAACCGGCCCAGGCCGTGGGGCTGAAGGCGGTGTCGGCGACCCACTCGACGATGCCGGTCATCACGAGGCCGAGGGGCACGAGGGCGTAGGCGGCGATACGGGCCGCCGCGAGGTAACGCTTGCGGTAGGCGGTGACCACCGCGATGCCGAGGCCGGCCGCGGCGACGGCGGAACAGACGGTCTCGGCAATCATCCGGTCCTCCAGGCAGAACGTGCGGGCACGGTCGAACGGACTCGGCGGCACAGCCGGCAGGCCTGCGCCTCGTCCCCCTCCATCCTGCACCTGGGCACCACTCACGGGCCATGCCGCAGCCGGACATCAGGGACATCTCCGGGTCGGCTCCTCCGCAGGTGCCGTAGCACCTGCCCCCGGCTGCCGCTCCGGGTGCAGTGGGGCGGGCTCCGGTGGCGCGCTGGGGCGGCGAGCCGGAAGCCCTCCGGATTGGGGCGGTCGGGCAGGGGCTGGAAGACTGGCGGCATGAGCGACTCGTCCCCGGCACACTCGTCCCCGGCCTCCCCGTCCGCCTCCTCCCCGGCCGACGCCCGGCCGCCCGTCGTCCTCGACGTCTGGTGCGAGCTGCAGTGCCCCGACTGCCGTGGCGCGCTCGGCGACCTGCACGCCCTGCGCGAGCGCTACGGCGACCGCCTGGAACTGCGGCTGCGGCACTTCCCGCTGGAGAAGCACCAGCACGCCTTCGCCGCCGCCCAGGCCGCCGAGGAGGCTCTGGAACAGGGGCAGGGCTGGCCGTACGTCGAGGCGGTGCTGGCCCAGGTCGAGGAGCTGGCCCGTAGGGGCGAACCCCTCCTGGTCGAGATCGCGGGTGAACTCGGTCTGGACGCGGAGGAGTTCGACACCGCTCTGATCGACGGCCGGCACATGCTGATAGTGGACGCCGACCAGGCCGAGGGCAAGGCGATCGGCGTCACGGGGACCCCGACGTACGTCATCGGCGGCGAGCGTCTCGACGGCGGCAAGAGCCAGGACGGACTGCGCGAGCGCATCGAGGAGATCGCCGACCGGTTGCTGGCCGAGCAGGCGTGATGCCCGGTCCGTGGCCCGGCCGCCCGCCGGCCGGGGACGTCCGAGGTGCCCGAGGCCCGATCAGCCGGCAGGACGGCAGGCAGGCAGGTCAGTCGGCCGGTTTCAGATCAGGGCCTTGTACTCAGATCAGGGCCTTGTACATCGAGTAGGCCACCGGCACGTATCCCAGCGACTCGTACAGCCGCTCCGCCGGGGTGTTGCCGGCGAAGACGTTGAGGCCGAGGACCCGCTTGCCCGCTTCGGCCGCCTGCGTCTCGGCCAGCAGCATCAGGGAACGACCGTGCCCCCGGCCGCGGAAGGCCTGGTCGGCCTCGACGTCGAAGACGAACGCCTTGTCACCGACGCTCGCCAGCCAGAGCCTGCCCACCGGGACGCCTTCGTGTTCCAGCACGCTGAACCGCATGTTCGGCGTCGCGCGGCCCTGCGGCAGCTCCCGTTCGTGGTCGTTTCGCGCCTTGGCCAAGGCCTCGTCCTCGGGCACCCCGCGCTCCTGCCAGTCCCGGGCGTATTCCGCCACGGCGTGCCTCTGCCAGGTGTCGTACTCGGCCTCCGTCATCGACCGGCCCCGGCTGCCTTCGGGCAGCCGGGCAGGCGCGGGGCCGAGCGGTTTCTCCATGCCGCGGTTGCGGTGGACGTAGCCGAGCGCCGTCGCCAGCCGCAGCGCGGCCGACGCGTCCGCCGGCACCCGGACGTCGATCCGCCTGCAGCCCCAGCCGCGGGCCACCTCCTCGGCGGCCAGCGCGGCCACCGTGCCCCGGCCGCGCCCGCGGTCCGGTTCCTCGATGCGCAGACCGGCGATCACGGCCACGCGAGGCCCGAAGGAAAGGGACGTCGAGAGATGGACCGCTCCGACGGGACGGCTGTTCACGCACACCTGGTAGTGGCGCGACAGCGCCCCGTCGGCTGCGCGCTGGAGCGGCTCGGTCGGCCGCAGGGTCGTGGTCATCAGGGGCTTTCTACCCAACGCGGAGCGCCACGTCAGCTCGATTTCCGCGGGGTTCGGGCGCGGGCCCCGGATGTCCGGCCCGGGGCCTCACGGATCGAGGTCGTCCGCCGCGCGCTCGGCGAAGATCCGCATGGCCTTGGCGGTCACCGGACCGGGCACGCCCGGCAGTTCACGGTCGTCGACCCGGTGGACGGCCTGGACGTCGCGCAGCGTGGAGGTGAGGAAGACCTCGTCGGCCCGTTCCAGCACGTCCAGCGGCAGGTCGGTCTCGCTGGCGCCGGTCCACTCAACGGTCAGCTCGCGCGTGATCCCCGCGAGGCAGCCGGAGGCCACCGGCGGGGTGTGGATCTCGCCGTCGAGGACGACGAACACGTTGGAGCCGGTGCCTTCGCAGAGCCGCCCGGCCGTGTTGCCGAACAGCGCCTCGGTGGCGCCCTGCTCGTGGGCCCGGGCCAGCGCGACGACGTTCTCGGCGTACGAGGTCGTCTTGAGACCGGTGAGCGCCCCACGTTCGTTACGGGTCCACGGGACGGTGACGACGGCCGTGGAGTCGGCGCGCCGGGTCGTCCCGCCGAGCGCGACGACGAGGGTGGGGCCCCGGTCTCCGCGGTCGGAGCCGAGGGGGCCGTGGCCGCCGGTGTAGGTGATGCGCAGCCGGCCGAGCGGCATCGGGTCGGCCTCGAGGACGGCGGCGCAGGCGCGGCGGATCTCGTCCTGGTCCGGGTCGGGCAGGCCGAGGCCGCGTGCGGAGCGGGTCAGCCGGTCGAGGTGCCGGGTGAGCGCGAAGGTCTCCCCGTGCATCGCCTTCACCGTCTCGAAGACGCCGTCGCCCACGGTCAGCCCGTGGTCGAAGACGGAGATGCGAGCGGCCTCGCCGTCCTGCAGCCCGCCGTCGAGCCAGATCTTCACGTCAGTCCCTCTCCTTCGGCCTCGCACGTTCCCGTGACCTCGTACGCACCCGACGCTACCGCGAGCAGCCGGGACGCCTTCAGTTCGGTCTCCTCCCACTCGGCCTCGGGATCGGAGCCCCAGGTGATGCCCGCGCCGGTGCCGAAGCGCAGCACGGCCACGCCGTCTGCGGCCCGGTCGATCCAGAAGGTGCGGATGCCGACCGCCAGCTCGCCCGTGCCCCGGTCGGCGTCCACCCAGCCGATGCCGCCGCAGTAGGGGCCGCGCGACGCCGTCTCCAGCGCGTCGATGATCCCGAGCGCGCTGGCCTTGGGGGCGCCGGTGACCGAACCGGGCGGGAAGGCGCCGTCCAGCAGCTCGGGCCAGCCGGCGCCCGCACGCAACTCGCCACGGACCGTGGAGACCAGGTGCACCAGACCGGGATGTTTCTCGACGGCGCACAGGTCGGGGACCGTCACGGTGCCGGTGGCGCAGACCCGTCCCAGATCGTTGCGGACGAGGTCCACGATCATCACGTTCTCGGCGTAGTCCTTGGTGAGGAGGTCCGCCTCGGTGCGTCCGGTGCCCTTGATGGGGCCGGACTCGACGATCCGGCCGGCGCGACGCAGGAAGAGCTCGGGTGACGCGGTGGCCGTCTCCACGCCGTGCGCGGGCAGGCGAATCGTTCCTGCGTACGGTGCGGGGTTACCGCGGGCCAGCAGGGCGGTCAGCGCGTCCACGTCGGCGTCGGGCGCCACGGGCGCGGTCAGCACACGGCACAGGTTGGCCTGGTACACCTCGCCGGCCGCGATGTGCTCCCGGATCCGGCGCACGCCCGCCGTGTACGCCGCGCGGTCGAGGGAGGACGTCCAGTCACCGGCCGCGGGCCCCCGCCAGGCCCCCGGCACGGGGGCGGGCACCGGCTCCTCGCGCACCTCGGCGAAGCGGGCGCAGACCAGACGGCCCTCGAAGTCCGCGCAGACGGCCCAGAACCCGGTGCCGTCGAGGGCGGCGGGATCGCTGGTCACATCGAGGAGACCGGTGGCGAGGCGGCCGCCGAAACGGGCGAGAGGAGGGAGGTCGAGCACATGGTCGAGTGTAGGGCGGGCGCCTCGCCGAGCGTCCTCGCGTGTTCCGCAGGTCACGGCCTCCGGGGGCTCCGACCTGGTGCGCGCGCGAGCGCAGCGCAGCACGCTGCACAAACGCGTTTTTGTACTGGCCCGGGAATCCGCTAGAGTTCAACTCGTCGACGGGCCGCGAGAGCGGAACGAAACGACAGGCGGACGTAGCTCAGTTGGTAGAGCGCAACCTTGCCAAGGTTGAGGTCGCGAGTTCGAGCCTCGTCGTCCGCTCGAAGGAAGAAGGGGTCTTCCCGGCCCCCTACACTCCTGGTGGAGTGGCCGAGAGGCGAGGCAACGGCCTGCAAAGCCGTCTACACGGGTTCAAATCCCGTCTCCACCTCCAAGGACGATTAGCTCAGCGGGAGAGCGCTTCCCTGACACGGAAGAGGTCACTGGTTCAATCCCAGTATCGTCCACTGGATCTGCTCGAAGATCCTTACCCGCGCGATTAGCTCAGCGGGAGAGCGCTTCCCTGACACGGAAGAGGTCACTGGTTCAATCCCAGTATCGCGCACGCAGTGTCACGGTCCCCGGACCGTGGTCCCGAGGACGATTAGCTCAGCGGGAGAGCGCTTCCCTGACACGGAAGAGGTCACTGGTTCAATCCCAGTATCGTCCACACGCCGAGAGCCCCCGGCCGCCTTAGCGGTCGGGGGCTCTTGCGTGCGCCGGTTCAGCTGGAGAAGAGCATGTGGCCGAAGCTCTTGTGGCGGTGGTGGCCGCCGTAGTGACCACCGCCGTGGTGACCGCCGCCGTGCGGGGCTCCCCAGGCGGGAGCGGTCGGCGCGGCAGGGTACGCCTGCGGGGCGCCCGGGGGCGGCGGCGCGGGCTGGGACCACTGGGACTCCACCCGCGTCAGCGCCTCCAGTTCGCCGTAGTCGAGGAAGATCCCGCGACAGTTGCTGCACTGTTCGATCTGGACGCCGTTGCGGTTGTACGTGTGCATCTGAGCGTGACACTTCGGGCACTGCATGTTCGGCTCAACTCCTCGCCGGTCGGTGCTGTATCGCCTACCGCCAGGACAGACACTGTCCGGCTGCGGTCGGTTGCACCCTACTTCGCGAAGTCCGCCGCCACCTGCGAGGGGAGGGAACCCATGCGCGCGCAGGCGTCGACCAGGCACTGTTCGACCTCGTCGAGCGGACGGCCGACCGCAGCCGCCTTGGTGACGGCCCGTGCGGCGGTCTGCACGGTGAGTGCGCGCGCCGAGGCGTCGAGCCGGCCCCAGGGATCGCCGGCGTCCGGCACGGCGGGGCCGGCGGCGGCACGGTAGGCCGTGAGGAAGCGGCCCCACTCGTCGGGTGGGAGCAGCCCGCAGGCGAACCAGGCGGCGGGGCGGGCGAGATCCCAGGCCGGGTCGCCGACGCCGAGGTCGTCGACGTCGATCAGCCGCCACGGGCCGTCCGGGGCGGGGCGGCGGACGAGCTGGCCGAGGTGGAGGTCGCCGTGGCAGAGGGCGCCGGCGCCGGGCATGGGGGCTTCGGCCCGGGCCCAGGCCGGGAGTGTGCGCCAGGCGCCGAGGACCGGGGCGCGAGCGGGATGCGCTCGGGCGGCGCGCAGCAGCGCCACCGCCCGGGCGGCCTTGGCGGGACCGCGCATCGTGGGCAGGCCGGCCGGGACCGGGGTGCGGTGCAGCTCGGCGAGCAGAGCTCCCGCCGCCTCCCAGGGCGCCGCGTCGGGATCGTCCGGGTCCACCGGGGCGCCGTACGGCCAGAACGTGACCAGTCGTCCGTGGAGCATCGTCGGGGCGGGGGTGAGCGGCGGCAGGAGAAGGTGTGGGAGGGCGGCCGCCGCGGCGAGGCGGGGCGCCAGATCGGCCGGATCGGTGTCGGGCGCGTGCGCCTTGGCGACGGTGTCGGCGTGCCGGACGACGACGGCGTCGGGGCGGTCGGCGAGGGTGACCGCCCCGCACGGGCAGGTCTCGGCGGCCGCGTGCGCCCGGGCCGCGGCCCGGCGGGTGAGCGCGGCGAGCAGGGGGTGCGAGGTCACGGGGCTCCTGGACGGCGGCGTGCGGGTCGGTCTCCTCGCGAGGGTACGCACAGGAGTCGCCGGGCGTCGGGGCCTCGAGCCTGTGGGCTTCAAGGGTGGGGAGGAGGAGCGACTCGGGCGGGAGGAAAACAATGCAGGCGCAGCTCCCCAGCTGCGCCTGCATCTTTTGCCGTCCGCCGCACCCCCGTCCCCACGGGGTTTCATGGGTGGATGTCCCCGCCCGGACCGCTCTTCCGGGCCTGGGGTCGCCGCTCAGCGCCCCAGCATCACTCCCACGGACGACGCCTGTGTGGCCACCGTCTCCCAGCCGTCGAAGACGACGAGGAGCAGGACCGCCAGGGGAAGGGCCATCAGCGTCGCCACCAGGGGGTGGCGGCGGCCCGTGCGACGGGGGCGCGTACCGCGTCCCGGTGTGCGGATCGTCGTCCGCGGTGCCGTAAGGGCCATGGTCCCTCTCCTGACCTGATCAGTTGTCGTTGGCAGCGGCGGGTGTCTGACCTCGGGGGACGAGTGCTGCACCCGCCGCTTGACCTCAAATCTAGGCGTGCGGCGGCTTGCGGTCGTCATGCCCTCGTACCGATTGGCGGGCCTCCCGGAGGATGAGCCGCCACCTGGGGTGTACTCCCCTGGGTGGAGAGAAGGTCCTACGTCTCGGGGTGTTCCCGGAGGGGGTGCCCGGTCCGGGCCGGTTTTCCCGAGCACGGTCGTGACTTCGCTCACTTCCGGTGCCTCTCCCGGTACCGCGGCCGGTAGCGGGCGGCCCGCTCCGCCCGCCCTCACGCCATGGGTCCGGGCGGTGTCGCCGACATCCGGGGCCCTGTGCGGCCGGTCACCCTTCATGAGTTCAATCCCCCTTCCGGGACCGGTGGTTGAGGAGGCACGGTCGACAAAGTGCGTCTTTCCCCCGGCCTCCTGACCACTCCTCAATTCTCCCGTCCGGCACTGACAATCCATCGGGACGAGAGGGCGCGGCCTCTGCGCGCGAGCGGCCGTGTAAACGTAAGCTGTGCCACGTCAGACGGACCGGGCAGCGGGGATGAACATGGCGATGATGCGCCTGAGGCGCGAGGACCCGCGTGTCGTCGGCTCGTTCCGGCTTCACCGGCGGCTCGGCGCGGGCGGGATGGGCGTCGTCTATCTGGGCTCCGACAAGAAGGGGCAGCGGGTCGCGCTGAAGGTGATCCGGCCCGATCTGGCGGAGGACCAGGAGTTCCGCTCGCGGTTCGCACGCGAGGTGTCGGCCGCCCGGCGGATCCGGGGCGGCTGCACGGCGCGGCTCGTCGCGGCTGATCTGGACGCCGACCGGCCGTGGTTCGCCACGCAGTACGTGCCCGGCCCCTCCCTGCACGACAAGGTGAACGACGAGGGGCCGCTCGGAGCGGCGGAGCTCGCCTCGATCGGGGCCGCGCTGTCGGAGGGACTCGTCGCCGTCCACGAGGCCGGCGTCGTGCACCGGGACCTGAAGCCCTCCAACATCCTGCTCTCCCCCAAGGGTCCGCGGATCATCGACTTCGGCATCGCGTGGGCGACGGGGGCGTCCACGCTCACGCACGTCGGCACGGCGGTCGGCTCCCCCGGGTTCCTCGCGCCGGAGCAGGTGCGCGGGGCGCTGGTCACACCGGCCACCGACGTGTTCTCGCTCGGCGCCACGCTCGCCTACGCCTCGACTGCCGACTCGCCCTTCGGGCAGGGCAGTTCGGAGGTGATGCTGTACCGCGTGGTGCACGAGGAGCCGCAGCTGCACGGCGTGCCGGACGCACTGGCCCCGTTGGTGCGGGCCTGTCTGGCGAAGGACCCCGAGGAGCGTCCCAGCACGCTCGAACTCTCCCTGCGGCTGAAGGAGATCGCCACCCGGGAGGCCCAGGGCCTCGCGGACGCGCGGCCTCCGGCGCCGCGGGCGGCCGAGGCGGACCGGCCCACGGGACGACTGGCCGACCCCGGTCACTCGGAGCGCACGCTGCGTCATCCGGGCCCCGGCACTCCCCCGCCGCGCGGCGGGACGCCGTCCTCGCGCGGTCCGGCCCCCGCGCGGGGCGGGGCGCCTGCGCGGGGCACCAACCCGGCCCGCGGGGGCGGCGGCGCATCGTCGCGGTCCGGGGCCCGGCCCGCTCCCGGCACCCGCAACACCCGGCCCGGCGGCGGCAGCCGGACCGGACCCCGCAGCGGCGCCGGGCGTCCGGGGCCGAGGACGACGGGCGGCAGGCTGCGGCCCGCCAACCCCCGTCTGCTGCGTCAGCGACTGTTCGTGTTCGTGGTGGTGACCCTGTTCGTGGCGCTGGGCATCGCCCTCGTCCAGGGGTGCGAGGGACCGGCACGCGGGCTCGGCGGACGCGACGGCGTCGTCCGGCACCAGCAGCCGCACCTGCCGCCCGCGCCGGACGCGGGCGGTACGACGGCCGGCTGACCCGGCGGGCACGGCGCGGAGGAGCGCCGGCGTCGGTACGCCGTGGACGTCGACGTCGGGGCGCTCCGGTCCTGTCGCGCCTACGCCGTGGACGTCGACGTCGGGGGCGCTCCGGTCCTGTCGCGCTCGGCCTCACCTGCGGGTCGCGGCGCCGGTCGAGGGCCGGCGCCGTGAGCCGAGGCGGCTGGAGCCAGTGCCGTGACCGGAACGGTTCACCGGCTCACGACGCCCGGCACGGCACCAGGGCGTGTTTCGAAAGTAGCGTCGTCCGCCCGCAGGGCGGCGCCGACGGCGGCTGGTGCGTGCGATCGCAAGGCGGAGGGTCGCCCTGATACTGGAGGTATCGGGGTGATCCCGACAACGCGGCTGGGGGTCCCCCTCTGGGGAGTGCGTGCCAGGCGTCGCGGGGCAGGCCGGACTTTCGAAGCACGCTCTATGTGCGGGGGCGGCCCGTGGCCACCGCGTAGAAGGCGACCGCCGCCGCCGCGCCCACGTTGAGCGAGTCGACGCCGTGGGACATCGGGATGCGGACCCATTCGTCGGCGGCGACGAGCGCCTGGGTGGAGAGGCCGTCGCCCTCCGCGCCGAGCATGAGGGCCACGCGGTCCATCCGGTGCGGGGCGGCCTCGTCGAGGCTGCGGGCCTTCTCGTCCGGGGTGAGGGCGAGCAGGGTGAAGCCGGCCTCGCGGACCGAGTCCAGGCCCTTGGGCCACGTGTCCAGACGGGCGTACGGGACGGAGAAGACCGCGCCCATCGAGACCTTCACGCTGCGCCGGTAGAGGGGGTCCGCGCAGTCCGGTGAGAGCAGTACGGCGTCCATCCCGAGGGCGGCGGCCGAGCGGAAGATCGCGCCGATGTTGGTGTGGTCGTTGACCGACTCCATCACGACCACCCGCCGGGCGGTGTGCAGCAGGTCGGCGGCCGTGGGCAGCGGCCTGCGCTGCATCGAGGCCAGCGCGCCCCGGTGGACGTGATAGCCGGTGACCTGTTCGGCGAGGTCGGGGCTGACGGCGTAGACCGGCGCCGGGAGTTCGTCGATGACGTCGCGCATGACGTCGATCCACTTGGCCGAGAGCAGCATCGAGCGCATCTCGTACCCGGCGTCCTTGGCGCGCCGGATGACCTTCTCGCCCTCGGCGATGAACAGGCCCTCGGCGGGCTCGCGTCTGCGGCGCAGCTCGACGTCGGTCAGGCCGGTGTAGTCGCGCAGGCGCGGGTCGTCGGGATCTTCCACGGTGATGAGATCGGCCACAGGGGTGATACTGCCTTGTCCTGGGTGCGGTGCCAACGGCTCGGAACGGTTGTGTTACCCGCGGTTACTCTGAGGTCCGCGGCCCGACGCCGACGACCGGGCCGATGACGACGACCGCCGGGGGCCTGACCTCCTGGACGCGGACCGTCTCGGCGACCGTGGCGAGCGTGGCGTCGACCCGGCGCTGGGCTGCCGTCGTGCCCTCCTGGACGAGGGCGAGCGGGGTGTCGGGGGACTTGCCGTGCGCGACGAGCGCCTCGGCGATCTTCCCGATCTTGTCGACGCCCATCAGGATCACCAGGGTTCCGGTGAGCTTCGCGAGGGACGCCCAGTCGACCAGCGAGCGCTCGTCGTCGGGTGCCACATGGCCGCTGACCACCGTGAACTCATGGGCGACGCCCCGGTGGGTGACGGGGATGCCGGCAGCGCCCGGCACCGAGATCGAACTCGAGATTCCGGGGACGACCGTGCAGGTGATACCGGCCTCGGCGAGGGCCTGGAGCTCCTCCATGCCGCGGCCGAACACGTACGGGTCGCCGCCCTTGAGGCGGACGACGGACTTGCCCTGCTTGGCGTGCTCGATCAGCGCGTTGTTGATGGCCTCCTGGGCCATGTACCGGCCGTAGGGGATCTTCGCCGCGTCGATCACCTCGACGTGCGGCGGGAGCTCGGCGAGGAGATCGCGCGGGCCGAGCCGGTCGGCGATCACGACGTCCGCCTCGGCGAGCAGACGGCGGCCGCGGACGGTGATCAGGTCGGGGTCGCCGGGACCGCCGCCGACCAGCGCCACGCCGGGGGTCCGGGTGCGGTGGTGGGGGGCGACGAGGGTGCCGTCGCGCAGGCCCTCGACGACCGCGTCGCGGATGGCGGCGGTGTGCCGCGGGTCGCGGCCGCGGCCGTCGGTGGTGAGGACGGCGACCGTCACGCCCTCGCTGTGGCCGGTCGCGGGAGTCCAGGCGGTCGCGGCCTCGGCGTCGTCGGAGCGCACGCACCAGATGCGGTGCTCCTCCGCCTCCGCGGACGCCAGGACGTTCGCCGCGGGGTCGCTCGTGGCGATCAGGGCGTACCAGGCGCCGGCGAGGTCGCCCTGGTCGTAGCGGCGGCGGGACCAGGTGATCTCGCCCGCGTCGGCCATCGCCTCGACGGACGGGGTGGCGCTCGGGGAGACGAGCTCGACGACCGCGCCCGCGGCGATCAGGGCGGGCAGCCGGCGCTGGGCGACCTGGCCGCCGCCGAGGACGACGACCCTGCGGCCGGCGAGGCGGAGACCTACGGGGTAGGCGGGGTGTTCGGCCATGAGGGTGCGGCTCCTCGTACGGGCAGAGAGGTGCAGTGAGCGGGCGCTGCGACTCTGGAGCGGCCCTGACGTGCGCATTTTAGAGGTGTGTTCGGGTGTGTTCAGCATGCGGCGGGGCCAGGGGCGCGCACAAGCGCGCCCGCCGGCCCCGCGGGGTCCTACTTCTCCGTCACGCCGGCCGAGTCGAACGTCGCCACCTCGTGCATCGCCCGGGCCGTGCTCTGCACCAGGGGCAGGGCCAGCAGCGCGCCCGTGCCCTCGCCGAGACGGAGGTCGAGGTCCACGAGAGGACGCAGACCCAGCTTGTTCAGGGCGGCCACATGACCGGGTTCGGCGCTGCGGTGGCCCGCGATGCAGGCCGCGAGGACCTCGGGGGCGATCGCACGGGCCACCAGGGCGGCGGCGCCGGCGCTGACGCCGTCCAGGATCACCGGCGTGCGCAGGGACGCCCCGCCCAGGAGCAGCCCGACCATCGCCGCGTGCTCGAAGCCGCCGATCGCGGCCAGGACGCCGATCGGGTCGGCCGGGTCCGGCTGGTGGAAGTCGAGGGCGCGGCGCACGACCTCGGTCTTGCGCGCGAGCGTCTCGTCGTTGATGCCGGTGCCGCGGCCGGTGACCTCGGCGGGGTCGGCGCCCGTGAACACCGAGATGAGGGCCGCGGACGCGGTCGTGTTCGCGATGCCCATCTCGCCCGTGAGGAGCGCCTTGTTGCCGGCCGCCACCAGATCGCGGGCCGTCTCGATGCCGACCTCGATGGCCTGCCTGGCCTCCTCGCGGGTCATCGCGGGGCCGGTGGTCATGTCGGACGTGCCGGCGCGGACCTTGCGGGGCAGCAGCCCCGGGGTCGCGGGCAGGTCGGCGGCCACGCCCACGTCCACCACGCACACCTCGGCCCCCACCTGGCTCGCGAAGGCGTTGCAGACCGCTCCGCCGCCCAGGAAGTTGGCGACCATCTGGGCCGTGACCTCCTGCGGCCACGGAGTGACCCCCTGCGCGTGGACGCCGTGGTCGCCGGCGAAGATCGCGACGGCCGCGGGCTCCGGGATCGGCGGCGGGCACTGCCGGGACAGACCGGACAGCTGCGCGGAGATGATCTCCAGCATGCCGAGCGAGCCCGGCGGCTTCGTCATGCGCTTCTGCCGCTCCCAGGCCTCGCCGAGCGCCTTGGCGTCCAGCGGACGGACGCTGGCGACGGTCTCGGCGAGCAGATCGTGCGGGTCCTCGCCGGGCAGCGCGCGACGGCCGTACGTCTCCTCGTGGACGACCCACGACAGCGGACGGCGCTTGGCCCAGCCCGCCTGCATCAGCTCCGGCTCCTCCGGGAACTCGTCGACGTAGCCGACGCAGAGGTAGGCGACCACCTCGAGGTGTTCCGGCAGTCCCAGCGCGCGCACCATCTCGCGCTCGTCGAAGAAGCTGACCCAGCCGACGCCGAGGCCCTCGGCGCGGGCGGCGAGCCAGAGGTTCTCGACCGCGAGCGCGGAGGAGTACGGCGCCATCTGCGGCTGGGTGTGACGGCCGAGGGTGTGCCGGCCGCCGCGGGTCGGGTCGGCGGTGACGACGATGTTCACCGGAGTGTCGAGAATGGCCTCGATCTTGAGTTCCTTGAACTGCTTCGCCCGGCCCTTGGGCAGCGACTTCGCGTACGCGTCACGTTGCCGGACCGCCAGTTCGTGCATCGCGCGCCGGGTGTCGGCGGAGCGGATGACGACGAAGTCCCAGGGCTGCGAGTGACCGACGGAGGGCGCGGTGTGGGCGGCCTCCAGGACGCGCAGCAGCACCTCGTGCGGGATCGGGTCGTCGCGGAAGCCGTTGCGGATGTCCCGGCGCTCGCGCATGACCTTCAGGACGGCCTCGCGCTCGGCGTCGTCGTACCCGGGCGCGGCGGGACCCGCCGACACCCTCCGCACGCCTTCGGCAGCCGGGTCGTCGTCCTGTTCGGCGGCTCTGGTCTCCAGGTCCTCCGGGCTCTGCACGATCTCGGGGTCGACGGCTCCGGACGCGGCGGCGCCGGTCTCCTGCCGGGCGTCGGGGGCGTCCTGGGCCGCCGGGGCGGGGCCGGTCCCGCCGGGGGCGATCTCTTCGGCCGCGGTCTCGCGGGGGGCGGGAACCATGGCGGCGGGCAGGCCTGAGGCAGCGGCCCCGGCGGCGGGCTGTGCCTCAGCGGCCGCCTCCGTGGCCGTCCCGGGGGCCGGCTCCGCGACCGGCTGTTCCCCGGTCGGGAGCACGAGCGGCTGCGCCGGGGTCGGGGCGAGGTGCGTGGCGGTGGGCACCGCGCCCTCGACCGGAACGAACTGCCCCAGGGGGTGCTGCGGCGCGGACTCCGGCACGGCGTGCCCGGGCACGGCTTCCTGCGCCTGGTGCACCGCCTGGTCCGCCTCCGGCAGTTCCGGCGCGGGCTGGGGACCCTGGGGGGCGGCGGCCGCGAGGTCCGCGCCCGTCGCGTCGCTCGCCGCCGGGGGCACGGGCAGCGGGGTGGGGACGGCGTCCGCGAGGAATGTCACGGGCGCGGGCTCGGGCTCGGGGGCGGCGGCGGAAGCGAGGGGCGCCTCGGCGGGCGGCTCCGACGCGGCCGGCGTCTCCGGGTCGGGCACCGTCTCCGGGTCGAGCGCCGGCCGGGACTGCGCCACCTCGTCCGGCCCGGGCTCCGGTCCTGCCTCCGGCTGCTGCGGCTCCGGGTGCGGCTGCGGCTCCGGGTGCGGCTGCGGCTCCGACTGCGGCTCCGCGAGGGGCGCTTCGGGGGTGACCGCCGCATCGGGGTCGGCCTGCGGGGGCTCCCCGTGGGCAGGGGCGGACTGCGGGGCGTCCGGGGCGTGGGATGCCGGGTCCGCCATGTGAGCGGCGGCCGGGAGGGGCTCGGGCGTGGGCGAGGTCTCCGGCTCCGCGTCCGCCGCCCGCTGGGTCTCCGGCTGCGGCGTGGGCCCGGCGTCGGCGGCCGGTTCGGCGGGCTGTTCCTCGGCGGATGCGGGCTCGGCCTGCGGGACGATCGGCTCGGCGACAGCATCGGCGCTGGCGACGACATCGGCGTCGGCGTTCGGCACGTGCGCGGATTCCGGGGCCTCGGGAACGGATGCCGTCGGCTCCTGCGCTCCGGCCGCTTCCTCGGTCACGGCCTCGACGGGCTGCGGAGCCTCGGTCTCCTCGGGCTCTGCGCCCAGGGCGGGCCCGGACTCCGGGGCCGGGGCGGGCTCGACGGCCGGGGCGGGCTCGACGGCCGGAACGGCCTCCGGTACCGGAAGCGCGTCGGCGACCGGGACGGCCGGCGTCTCAGGAGCCGGGGCAGGCGCGTCGGCGGGACCGGCGTCCGGGTCCGATCCCTGGACCTGGACCTGAGGCTCGGGCTCCTGGGCGGCTTCCGCCACCGGGCCCGCCTCGCCGGCGTCCGGCGTCTCCGCCGTCTCCGCCCCTACGGGCTCGACCGCCTCTGCGGCGCTGTGTCCGGCCGGGTGCGCGGCTTTCGGCGTCCGGGAGGCCACCGGGGCGTCCTCGTCCGCCGGCAGTGAACCCGTCGGCTCGGCGGGGGCGTCCGCCGGCTGCTCACCGTCGGGCACGGGGGCGTCCGCGGCCTCGGCC
Organism: Streptomyces achromogenes; assembly: GCF_030816715.1. Taxonomy (NCBI): domain Bacteria; kingdom Bacillati; phylum Actinomycetota; class Actinomycetes; order Kitasatosporales; family Streptomycetaceae; genus Streptomyces; species Streptomyces achromogenes. The sequence goes on from NZ_JAUSYH010000001.1 coordinate 1,849,364, forward strand.
AGGTCCTGTCCGGCCTCCGCCATCATCGCGGCGCCCAGCAGCTCGCCGGGGTCGACGACGCCGTACGTCCCGGTGGACGGCGGCTCCGGCGAGGTGCCTTCGGGTTCGGCCGTGTGCCCGGCCTGCGGTTCCTGAGGTTCCTGAGGTTCCTGCGGCTCCTGCGGCTCCTGCGGCTCCTGCGGCTCCTGAGGAGCGGTCGCGGCGATCGCCTCGGTCGACACCCGGGCCACCACGGCCTGGGCCACGCCCGCCGGTTCGCCCTGCTGCTGCGCCGCGACCGGGGCCGGCCCGACCGGTTCCGCGGTGGTCACCCCGGAGGCGGCCGGCGCCTGCGCCGTGACCTGCGCGGCGCCCCAGGGGGACGCGCCCTGCAGCGGCATCTCGCGCAGCTGCGGCACGTCGAGGTACTCGGGTCCGGAGGCGGCCGGGCCGGGCTGGCGGACCGGCGCGCCCGCGGGGCCGCGGTCGGCGAGGGAGCGGACCGGGCTGGCGGAGGCGTCGGGAATCGGCGGGCCGAGGTGCAGGGGGCGGCGCGGGGCCGCCTGGGGCGCCGACGCGCCGGGCAGACGGACGCCGCTGAGGTCGACCGAGCCGCTGTCGCGGCCGTCCGTCTCGTGCGGGCCGGGCTCGTGCACCGTCTCGACCACCGGTAGTGGGGCGGGCGGGGCCACTTCGTTGCCCCACGCGCTCTGGGCGCCCGGCAGCAGCAACAGGTCTGCGTCCTCGGCGGTGGTCTCGGAGAGGTAGGTGTACGCACCGTGCGCGGGGGCGCCCGGCTGCTCCACCATGCCTGCGTTCTCCGGCAGCGCCTCGCCCGGGACCTGGCCGGTGTCGGTCATGCGTACCCCTCGCCCATCGGTTAGTGCTCTTACGACCAGCTCGCCCGGAGCGGCGCACCGACCGCCCCGCAGTGAGAACGAGCGTCCGTGCCCAGCGGCACGAACGACCCGCTCGAAAAAGCGACAAAGCCATACAGTGGCATTGTCCCGGCTGTCGTGTCGTCGCGACAGCTTGATCCGCGACACTCCGCTGTGGACTGCGCCACGTTGCGCGTCCTCCGGTTCTGCCGTACCACACCCGACCCAAAAGGGAGGTGTTTTCCGGACATTGACCGACGAAGCGCCGGGCGACCGGAAGCGGTACGACGATCGGCCAGCTTACCGCGAGCGGTACGACAACAGGATCACCGGGCGGCCGACCGGGGTCAGGGCCTGCGGTCCGCGAGAACCCCCGTGAGCAGGAACGCGACGCTCCGCTCCGTCTCCGTCCAGGCCCGGGTGTCGAGTTCGACGGCCTGGACGAGGGCGCACTCGACGCGGTAGTCGTGCTCGGTCAGGTCGCGGCCCACGAGTTCGGCGGCGTCCCGGGTGGCCGCGTGGGTGACGATGCGCTGCGGACGGCGGTCGGCGACCGCGGAGACGACGGCCGCTCCCCCGCCGCCGACCCGGACGACGTCAGGTTCCGGCAGGTTCTCCAGCACGTGCGGGGCGTCGCCGCGGACGATCTGGAGCTGGACCCCGTACCGGCGCGCGGCGGCGTCGGTGCGGGCGCAGGCCTGCATGTCCCGGTCGACGGCGATCACGGCGGCGCCCGCCCGCGCGGCGTCGGCGGCGAAGGCGCCGCCGCCGCAGCCGATGTCCCAGACGAGGTCGCCCATCCGCGGCCCGAGGTGGGCGAGTTGGGCCGCGCGCAGCAGCGGCGCCTCCCCCTCGCCCAGCCCGCCGCCGTAGGTGTCGGCGGGCTGGGTCCAGCCGCGCGGGCCCACGCCCGGGGCACGGCCGGCGATCCAGCCGCCGTCCCCGGCGGCGACCGGGCCGGCGGGGCCGATGACGATGACGACGTTGGGGTCGCGCCAGGTGTGGTCGGCCGCCTTGTCGGAGGTGACGACGCTGACCTGCTCGCGGTCGGTGCCGAGTTCCTCGCAGACCACGAAGGTGCGGTGCACGCCCTCCATGAGCAGGCCGAGCTCGGCGGGGCCGGCGCCCGGGGAGGTGAGGACGGCGACCTTGGTGTGGGCGCGGCACACGTTGACCGCCCGGCGCAGGGTGCGCCGGTGGGCGACGACCACCTGAGCGTCGTCCCAGGGCATCCCGGCGCGGGCGAAGGCGGCGGCGACGGCGGAGACTGCCGGGACGACCTCGACCTCCAGGCCGAACTCGGGTGCGCGCAGGGTCCGTACGACGCCGAAGAAGCCCGGGTCGCCGTCGGCGAGGACGACGGCGGTGCCGCGGTGGCCGGTGATGCGGCGGGCGGCGAGGGCGACGCTGCCGAGCCGGATGCGTTCCGCGCCGGGCGGCACCTCGGGCAGCGCCAGGTGGTGGGCGGCGCCGGCCACCAGCGTGGCGGCGCTCAGAGCGGAGCGGGCCGCGTCGGTCAGCGGCGAGCCGTCCCAGCCGATCACCGTGACGCGGTCGGCCATCGTCGTCAGTCTCCCCCGGGTTCACGCAGGCAGCGGGCTCCGTGAGGGTACCTGGTCGGCGGGCGGGGGCGGCGGCGGTGACGCCTGCGGCGAGGTCAGTTCCAGTCGGTGTACGACGTGAATCCGCCGCTCTCCGCGAAGTGCTCGCCGCCGCCGTCCAGGTCCTCCGGGAGGAGGCTGTAGACGATGTAGTCGGTGCGCACCTCGTTCCAGGTGCCGTCCTCGGCGCGGGCGCGGGCTATGCAGGCGCCGCGCAGCACGCCCTCGCTGATGCAGCCGATCTTCTGCGCGACCTGCTGGGCGGCGGTGTTGTCGGCGGCCGTGCGCAGCTCGATGCGCTCGAACTTCTGGTCGGTGAAGAGCCATTGGGCGGTCGCCAGCGCCGCCTCGGAGGCGTAGCCCTCGCCGCGCGCCCAGGGGGCGACGATGTACGACAGTTCGGTGGAGCGGACGTGCCAGTTGGTCTTGGCGAGCTGGACGACGCCGACCAGGCGCTGGGTGAGGAACTCGGTGACGGCGAGGTCGAGGCCGCGTCCCGCGGTGCGTTCGCCGGGCGCGTAGTCGGCGACCCAGCGGCGGGCGGCCGCCTCGTCGAAGGGCTGGGGCACCGCGGTCCAGGCCGTGACCTGCTCGTCGTTCATCATGTCGGCCAGGGCGGGCACGTCGTCCTCGTCGAGGGGACGCAAGCCCAACCGCTCCGTGCTGATGGAGATGTTGGGGAAGGTGCTCGTCATGCGCCGCTCCGTAACCTTCGGGACCTCGGGTGAGACCTGCCGCCCCGTCAGGGCCGACTGAACTGCCCAGCATGCAGCATGTGAGCCCGGAACCCCACCACGGGGTCCACACCGGGTGAAGGCGCGGACCCCGTGCGTGTGCGTCGGGGGCGTGGGTCAGAAGGCCGCCACGACGGCGCCGTCGTACTTGTCCTCGATGAACTTCTTCACCTCGGGAGAGGTGAGCAGCCCGGCCAGCTTCTTCACGCGCGGGTCGCCCTCGTCGCCCTTCTTCACGGCGAGGAAGTTGGCGTACGGGTTGTCCTTCGCGGGCTCCGCCGCCAGCGCGTCCTTCGCCGGGCTGAGCTTGGCCTCCAGCGCGTAGTTGCCGTTGATCACGGCGGCGTCGACGTCGGAGAGGGAACGCGGCAGCTGCGCCGCCTCGAGCTCCTTGAACTTCAGGCCCTTGGGGTTGGAGGTGACGTCCTTGGGGGTCGCGTCGTAGCCGGCGCCCGGCTTGAGGCCGATGAGGCCGCTCGACTCCAGGAGCTTCAGCGCGCGGGCCTCGTTGGTGGTGTCGTTCGGCAGGGCGACGGTGGCGCCCTTCGTCAGGGCGTCGAGCTTCTTGACGCTGCGGGAGTACAGGCCGAGCGGCTCGAGGTGCACCGTGGCGCCGGGCACGGCGACGATGTCGGTGCCGTTCTTCTTGTTGAAGTCGTCGAGGTAGGGCTGGTGCTGGAAGTAGTTGGCGTCGACCTCACCCTGCTGGACGGCCGTGTTGGGCGTGACGTAGTCCGTGAACTCCTTGACCTCGAGCTTGAGGCCGGCCTTCGCCGCGAGGTTGTCCTTGACGTAGTCGAGGATCTCGCCCTGCGGGGTGGGAGTGGCGGCGACGGTCAGCGTGGCGTTCGCGTCGGCGCCGGAGTCCTTGTCCGAGCCGCAGCCGGTGAGTCCGAGGGTGAGGGCTCCCGCGGCGAGGACAGCAGTGGCGATCTTGACGGTGTTACGCACGAAAAGTGCCTTTCCTGAAGGTGGTGCGGCCCCGCGTCGGGTGGTGCGGGGAGTCTGGTGGGCGGCTCTCTGAGGGCTCAGGCGACCTTGCCGACGTCGGCGGCGGCCGGCTCCTTCGCCTTCAGCAGGCGGAGCTTGGGGGCGGCGCCCGAGCCGCCGCCGCGGCGGTGGAGGGAGCGGGCCGCGTAGTCGCCGGCGAACTGGATGAGGGAGATGACGACGGCGAGGATCGCCACCGTGATCCACATCAGTTCGGTCTGGAAGCGCTGGTAGCCGTAGCGGATGGCGATGTCGCCGAGCCCGCCGGCGCCGACGGTGCCGGCCATGGCGGAGTAGCCGATGAGGGTGACGACCGTGGTCGTGGTGCCGGCGACGAGTGAGGGCAGGGACTCCGGGACGAGGACCTTGCGCACGATCGTCCAGGTGCCGCCGCCCATCGACTGCACGGCCTCGACGAGCCCGCCGTCCACTTCGCGGACAGCCGTCTCGACCAGGCGCGCGAAGAACGGGATGGCCCCGATGGCGAGCGGCACGATCGCGGCCTCGCGGCCGATGGTGGTGCCGGTGAGGGTGCGCGTGAAGTTCATCAGCGCCACCATCAGGATGATGAAGGGCATCGAGCGGGCGACGTTCACGATCTGGCCGATGACCTTGTTGGCGAAGACGTTCTGGAGCAGGCCGCCGCGGTCGGTCAGGACCAGCAGCACCCCGAGCGGGAGGCCGCCGGCGACGGCGACGAGGGTGGACCAGCCGACCATGTAAAGGGTGTCCCCACAGGCCTGCGCCAGGAGGGGCTGCATCTCCGACCAGCTCACTTGACGCCTCCCTCGATGAGCGCGGGTTCCCGGTGCGCGGGATCCCGGGTCGCGTGGTCCACGACGTCGATCCGCAGCCCCTGTTCGCGCAGGAAGCCGATGGGCACGACGTTGTCCTCGTAGCGTCCGGGCAGTTCGATGCGCATCCGGCCGATCTGGAGGCCGCCGACGGTGTCTATCGCGGCGCCGAGGATCGATATGTCGATGTTGTAGGTGCGCGACAGCCGGGAGATGACGGGCTGGGTGGCCGCCTCGCCGTGGAAGGTGACGTCGACGACGGTGCGGTCGTCGCCGCTCGCCCCGCCGCCGACCGGGAAGAGCGCGGCGGCCAGTTCCGAGCCGGGGGTGGCGAGCAGTTCGCTGACCGTCCCGGACTCGACGACCCTGCCGTGCTCCATGAGCGCGGCGGAGTCGCAGATCGACTTCACCACGTCCATCTCGTGCGTGATGAGCAGGACGGTCAGGCCCAGTTGCCGGTTCAGGTCGCGCAGCAGCTGGAGGATGGAGCGGGTGGTCTCGGGGTCGAGTGCGCTGGTCGCCTCGTCGGAGAGCAGCACCTTCGGGTCGCCGGCCAGTGCGCGGGCGATGCCGACGCGCTGCTTCTGGCCGCCGGACAGCTGCGCCGGGTAGGCCTTCGCCTGACCGGCGAGCCCGACCAGGTCGAGCAGTTCCAGCGCCTTGCGGGCACGTTCCTTCCCGGAGAGGCCGAGGATCTCCAGCGGCAGTTCGACGTTGTCCTGCACGGTCCGCGAGGACAGCAGGTTGAAGTGCTGGAAGACCATGCCGATCCGGCTGCGCGCCTGCCGCAGCTCCCTGCCGGCGCGGGGTCCGCGCCCGGCGAGCGCGGTGAGGTCCCGCCCGTCGACGGTGACCGTGCCGGCGGTGGGGCGCTCCAGGAGGTTGACGCAGCGGATGAGCGAGGACTTCCCGGCGCCGGACCGGCCGATGACGCCGTACACCTCGCCTTCGCGTACATGCAGGTCGACGCCGTCGAGGGCGGTGACCTCACGGCCGCGCGAGCGGTAGACCTTGGTCAGGCCCGTGGTGGTGATCACGTGGGGGTTTCCGTCACTGTCGAGTGCGCGGGCGTGGGTGTGCCCGGGCGCACGGATACGGGCTGTCAGGGCGCGACACGGTTCTCGCCGTGGCGGAAGGAACCGGGGAGAGACATGTGCGCGGGGCGCGGCTCAGCTCACGTACGGCGGGGATGCGGCGTACGGACCTGCCACGGCGGCTCGCTTCGGGGCGCGAGCTCGGGGGTGGTGCGGGGGCCCTCTAGAAGGCGCACATTCGACACATACAACGAGCACCGGGCGTCAGGGTCGCCTCGGTCGCACGGGTGCGGCTGCTCGTCGTGGTCATGAGCATCAGTAAAGCAGACGTACGGTCCTGACCAAGACACCGTTGTCCATATGCTGAACGACAGTGGACAGCTGTGGGCTGCCTCCCGCGTCGCCGACCCCGGCGCGGAGATCTCCGCTCGCGCGCCGGTGACCAGCGCCGACGGGCCGGACGGGCCCCCGACCGCGAGGCCGGTGCCCGGTTCGCGCACCCGGCACGCTGTGGCCGACACCACGGCCGCGCCGCCGGTCGTACGGGCCCACGGGGCCGACCTCGGGGTGTCTGTTACGCCGTATTAAGGTCACTGCATGCTTGATGCCCTGACGGCGGCCACCGGCGTCGCCGCGTTGCTGCTCGCCGCCTGGTGCGGCTGGGCCGCCTACCGCGACCAGCCGACCAAGGACTGGCACTTCATCGGGATGGCCGTGGTCTCGCTGCTGGCGACGGTCCAGCTGGTGGTCGGGATCGTGCAGCTGGCGCGGGGCGAGAAGCCGGAGCAGGGCACGACGCTCTTCGTGGCGTATCTGCTGGGCGCGTTCGCGTGCGTGCCGACGGCGGGGTTCATGTCGCTGGCCGAGCGGACCCGCTGGGGTTCGGTGACGGTCGCCGCGGGCGGTGTGGTGCTCGCCGTGCTCGAGGTGCGGCTCTTCGACATCTGGGGAGGCTGAGATGACGGCGGTGCGGGAGAAGCCGGACCGGCTGATCAGCGGGCCCGGGATGCTGCTGGTCTGGTTCTACGGCGTGATGGTGGTCGGGGCGGTGTCGCGGTCGGCGTACGAGATCGCCGCACACTTCGACCGGGCGCCGCTGTCGTACACGCTGTCGGCGGTGGCGGGTGTGGTGTACGGCTTCATCACGTACTCGCTGGTGCGGGGCGGCGAGACGGCCCGCAGGGCGGCGCGGTTGTGCTGCGCCGCCGAACTCGCGGGCGTGCTGGTCGTCGGGACCTGGACCCTGGTTCAGCCGTCCGCCTTCCCGGAGGCGACCGTCTGGTCCGACTACGGGTCGGGGTACGTCTTCATCCCCGTGCTGCTGCCGGTGTCGGCCCTGTACTGGCTGCGCGCCTCCCGCACTTCTACGCCGTAGCCGCGTACTCCCCGGCCTGCTTCTCCAGGACGATCATCAGCACGCCGTCGGTGCCCTGGGAGGTGCCGACCGTCTCGTAGCCGACCCGGCGGTAGAGGCGGAGGTTGCCCTCGCTGCGGTGGCCGGCGAAGAGGCGGAACTTCTTGGCGCCGCGCTCGCCGCCCAGCGCCGACTCGGCGGCGCGCAGCAGCCGCGCGCCGATGCCGTGCCCCTGGAGGCGGGGGTGGACGCAGAGCTTGCCGATGGCGGCGGCCCCGTCCTCGGTGAGGGTGCCGCGTACCGAGCCGACCACCTCGTCGCCCAGCCGGGCCACGAAGACGCAGTCGGCGGTGAGCTCCTGCCGGACCGAGTCGAGGCTCTGGACGAGCGGGGCGATGCGGTAGTTCCCGTACAGCGCGGCTTCGCTCTGGAAGCACAGGTACTGCAGTCTGAAGATCTGCTCGGCATCCTGCTCGGTCGCCACCGAGATGGTCACGCTCATGCCCATGTGCGCACGCCTCCCGCTCACCTGATCACCTATGGTCCCTCACTCCTATCCCCGCACTTCGGAAGCCGCAACCTCCGGTGCGAGCAAACGACGAAGACATCCCAGACATCTGGAACGTTCCGGTCCGAGACTGCCCTGTGAGATACCCAACTTCCCCGCGATCTCCCGGTAGGTGAGGTCCTCGGGCGAGAGGAGGGCCTGCAGAAGACGCGAGCAGCGGCCGGGCAGCCGGTGCACGGCCGCACGGAGCGCGCGGTGGCGGGCGGCGGTCAGGGCCAGGTGTTCGGGTCCGCGTTCCGCGTCGTCGGCGGGCTCGGTCTCGTAGGGCTCGTAGGGCTGTTCACGGCGCGCGGTACGGCGGGTGCGGCGGACCTCCGCCCGGACCGCCCGGCGCAGCCAGCCCTCGGGATCGCGGGGCGGGCCGTCGGCGGCGAGGCGTTCGAGCAGCCGGAGCCAGACCGCCTGCTCCAGGTCACCGGGTTCGGCGCCGGCGGCGGGGGCCTCTGCGGAGGCTTCCGCGCTGAGCAGCGGGTGCAGGGAGGCGAGCAAGTCGGTGGTCATATGCCACACGATGCGGCGGCCCGGGCGGTCGGTTGCCCGGGCCGCCGACTGTCACCCCAACGAGGACTCAGCCGTTGACGAAGTCCGCGCGGGCCAGCAGCGCGGTGTCCGGGTTGTCCGTGAAGACCCCGTCGATGCCGGTCGCGAAGTAGGTCCGGAACGCGCCGAAGGAGTCCCCGTAGGCGTCCGCGTCCGAACCCTTGCGGAAGTCGGCGGGCAGGAAGGGGTTCTCGTTGCGCATGGTGTAGGGGTGCAGGACCAGGCCGACCGCGTGGGCGTCCTTCACCAGGGTGGTCGGCCTGGTCAGCTTGCCGTCCGCGTCCTTGGGGATGACCAGGTCGAGGGTGGGTCCGATGCCCTGCGCGTACCCGGCGAGCTCCCGCAGGCCGGCCCGCGTGATCAGGTCGGCGACGGTGCGCGGGTCGCCCGTCTCGACGAAGTCCCAGGGCCGGGAGCCGGCGGTGGACAACAGCACCACGAGCGGGTTGTCGACCAGCTTGTTCAGGCGCTGGATGCTGGTCGGCTCGAAGGACTGCAGGACGACCGGCGAGTTCTTCCTGTCCTTGCCGTACTTGTGCAGCAGCTTGGCGACCCGCTCCTCCAGGCCCAGGCCCTGCTTGCGGAAGTAGGTGGGGTGCTTGGTCTCGGGGTAGATCCAGACCTGCCTGCCGCGCCTGCGGGTCTGCTCGTCCTGCCACTTCAGGACCTCCTCGAAGGTGGGGATCCCCCAGCGGCCGTCGTAGAGCGTGTTGTGCGGGCGGTTGGCCGGGATGCGCTCGACCGCCCGCAGTCTCTTCAGCTCGGCGAGCGTGAAGTCCTCGGTGAACCAACCGGTGGTGGGGACGCCGTCGAGCACCTTGGTCGTCCGGCGGCCGGCGAACTCGGGGTGGGCGGCGACGTCCGTCGTGCCGCCGATCTCCGGCTCGTGCCGGCAGACGAGGTGGCCGTCCCGGGTGGGGACCAGGTCGCCGGCCTCGACGATGTCGGCCCCGAGGTCGAGGGCGAGCTGGTAGGAGCCGAAGGTGTGCTCGGGGCGGTAGCCACTGGCGCCGCGATGACCGATGACGGTCGGCACCGGAAGGCTCTTGAGGCCGCCTCCCCCGTGGCGTGCCGCGGCGGCCGCCGCCGTGCCGGACAGACCGAGCACGCCTCCGGCGCCGAGCACGGCCGCGCCCAGGAGCGCCCGCCGCCCGGTGCCGCCCGTGCCCGACTGCTCGTTCGACTCGTGCGTGTCCTGCGTTCCCATGAGGGGCCTCCAGCCGTCGGCTCGTCCGTGCGGGCCGATGGTAGGGGCGTGGACATGACCCCCGGGAGACCTCCGCCCCAACACGCGGCGGACGGCGGACGGCACGTGGTGTACGCCGGGTGCGCGAGGTCGCCTACGACGGATGCGGTCCGTGCGGTACGTCGAGGTGACGGGTCGTCGGACGCGGAGATTCGCCGCGCGTGGCCGGGGAACCCGGTCGTCGCCGGCACGGGGCCCGTCGGCGACGGGGAGGATCCGGGGCCTTCCTCCCCCGTTTCCGGGGGCGGTCCTCCTCGTTCCGTCCGGATGACGGGCAGGCTACGGGCGTGCTGCCGCCGGACTGCCGACGGGCGGCTCTGCGGCCGTACAGGTAAACAAACGTCAACAGTGCGTAAGACCCGGGTGACCCGATGTGCGTCGGCCCCCGGCCCGCGAGTATCGTCCTCACCTGCACAGACTCATACCGTTTTCCCTTGACATCGGAGGGCTCGTTGTCGCGCTTCGCGCTCATCAAGGCAGTGCTCGGACCGATCATGCGCCTGATGTTCCGCCCCCGGGTCGAGGGCGCGGAGCACATCCCCGGCGACGGCCCCGTGATCCTGGCGGGCAATCACCTCACCTTCATCGACTCGATGATCCTGCCACTGGTGTGCGACCGACAGGTCTTCTTCATCGGCAAGGACGAGTACGTCACCGGCAAGAGCCTGAAGGGCCGGCTGATGGCCTGGTTCTTCACCGGGGTCGGCATGATCCCGGTGGACCGGGACGGGGGCCGCGGCGGCGTCGCCGCGCTGATGACCGGGCGCCGGATCCTGGAGGAGGGCAAAGTCTTCGGGATCTACCCCGAGGGGACGCGGTCTCCCGACGGCCGCCTCTACCGGGGCCGTACCGGCATCGCGCGGCTGACCCTGATGACGGGTGCGCCCGTCGTGCCGTTCGCGATGATCGGCACGGACAAGCTGCAGCCGGGCGGAGCGGGCATGCCCCGCCCGGGCCGCGTGACGGTCCGGTTCGGCGAGGCGATGGAGTTCTCCCGGTACGACGGGATGGACCGGGACCGCTATGTGCTCCGGGCCGTCACGGACTCCGTGATGACCGAGGTCATGCGGCTGTCGGGGCAGGAGTACGTGGACATGTACGCCACCAAGGCCAAGGCGGCGTAACCCCGCCGCCGGGGGGTGCTGGCGCCGTTCCCCGCGCCCCCGGTCGCCTCCCTCAGCCGGCGGTCTCCAGGCGCTGTCCCCTGAGCAGGAACCACGCCGCGACCGCCGCCGCCAGCAGGACCGCCGCGCCCACCCCGGACGCCACCGCGAGGCCGTCGACGAAGGCCTCGCGGGCCGACGCCAGCATCTCCGCGCCCGCGGCCGGCGGCAGGTGCCCCGCCGCCTCCACCGCACCGCCCAGCGACTCGTGCGCCTGTTCCGGCGTGCCCGCCGGGGCCGCGAAGCCCCGGTAGACGCCGGTCACGATCGAGCCGAGCAGGGCGATGCCGAGCGCCGCGCCGAGTTCGTACGCCGTCTCGGAGACGGCCGAGGCCGCGCCCGCCCGGTCCTTCGGCACCGAGCTCAGGATGACGTCCGCCGTCACCGTGAACGAGAACCCGGCGCCCACGCCCACCACCAACAGGGCCGCGCCCAGCAGGGGGTAGCCGGTGGTCCCGGTGACCGTCGTCAGCGCGGCCAGTGCCAGGCCGATCGCCGCGAGACCGCCGGAGACCACGGCCCGCACCGAGAAGCGGCGCGCCACGCGGCCCGCCAGCAGACCGGCCGTCACCGCGCCCACCGCCGCCGGCAGTTCGGCCAGCCCCGCCTCCAGGGGCCTCCTGCCCTGGACCGACTGCAGGTACTGGGAGAGGAAGAACACCAGGCCGGACATGCCCAGCACGGTCAGCAGGTCGGCCAGGACCGCGCCGCTGAAACCGCGCCTGCGGAACAGCCGCATGTCCAGCAGCGGGACCGGGAGCGCGAACTGACGGCGCACGAAGCCGTACAGCGCCGCGGCGCCGAGCACGGCCGCGGCGAGGGTCCCCCAGGTCGGGCCGTGACCGGCGACCTCCTTCACGGCGTACACGACGGCGATCACGCCGACCAGCGACAGCGTCACGCTGACCAGGTCCCAGGGGCCGTGGTCGGGGTTCCTGGACTCGGGCAGCGTCTTCACGCCGACCACCACGAGCACCACCATGACGGGCAGGTTGATGAGGAAGACCGAGCCCCACCAGAAGTGTTCGAGGAGGAATCCGCCCACGATCGGGCCGACCGCGGTGCCCGCCGAGGCCGTCGCGCCCCAGATGCCGACGGCCAGGCTGCGTTCGCGCGGGTCGTGGAAGAGGTTGCGGATCAGCGCGAGGGTGGCCGGCATGAGGGTCGCTCCGGCCACGCCCAGCAGGGCGCGGGCCGCGATCATCGTCTCCGGGGACGTCGCGTAGGCGTTGAGGACCGATATGAGGCCGAACGCGGTGGCGCCGACCAGCAGGATCCGCTTGCGGCCGATGCGGTCGCCGAGGCTGCCCATGGAGACGAGCAGGCCGGCGATGACGAACGAGTAGACGTCGCCGATCCAGAGCAACTGGGTGCCGGAGGGTTCGAGGTCCTCGCTGATGTACGGGGTCGCGAGACCGAGGACGGTCGCGTCGACGGCCACCAGCAGCACGGCGAGCACGAGGACGGAGAGCGCCGGCCAACGGTCGGGGCGCCTCACCGCCTCGGTCGTGGTCGCCGGCTGCAGGGTGCTGGTCATGGTTCCTCTGTTCGTGAGCCGGGTGAGCCCAAGGATCGGGTGACGGGGATGGAGGGCCGCTCGAACCGGCGCAGGGCGGTCGGCGGCGGGCCGTGGGGCACCGAGCAGTGGGCCGCCTGACGGTGGCGCCGAGCGGTGACGGCGCCGAACGGGGACGGCACCGAACGGTGGTGGTGCCGGGGCCCTAGTGGCGCAGGGCGCCGCCGAGCAGCAGCTCGGTGATCATGTGGGTGAAGTCCTTGCCGGCGACCCGGCCCTCGGAGACCGCCCAGGCGCCGGAGGCCAGCAGGCCGTAGAGCGCCTCGGTGAGCCAGGCGGGGGTGAGGTCGATGCGGAACTCGCCGTCGGCCTGGCCACGCCGGAACAGGGCCGCGACGCGCTCGTCGATCCTGGTCCAGCCCGGGTTCTGCTGCTCGCCCTCGAAGAGCTGGTTCTCGGTGTAGAGGAAGGCGAGCAGGGCGGCGGCCGGTTCGATCTCCCGGACGAGCCGGCGTACGGCGTCGGGCGCCGGGCCCTCGTCCAGCCGCGCCGCCTCCAGGGCGGACTCGCACTCCGCGATGCCGAGGGACTCCAGGGCGCGCACGAGCGCGTCACGCCCGGCGAAGTGGCGGTGCAGCGTGGCCCGGCTGATCCCGGCCGCCTTGGCGACCTCGTCCATCGTCGCGGTGGATTTTCGGGTCAGCAGGGCCGCGGCACTGCGCAGCACATGGTCACGGTCGACAGCCATGAGACAACTATAGCGCATGTGAGACATAAATGTCTCACCCTTGGGGTGTACGGCTCACCCGGCGCGGTCAGGGTGAGCATCCGCCGGACGTCGTGTCGCTCAGTGCGCCGAGTGCGCTGAGCGGGCTCGGAGGCTCAGTGGGCTCAGAGGCTCAGTGGGTCAGTGCCAGGGCAGCAGGCTGCGCCGCTGCCAGTAGGCCTGCGGGTCCTCCGCGAGTCCGGAGAGCCGGTCCATCTGGTCGTCGTCGAGGTCGACGGCCGCCGCGTGCAGGTTGGAGACGAGCTGGGCGACGGTCGCCGCGCCGGAGAGGACGACTCCGGCCCAGGGCCGGCGCAGGATCACCGCGAGGGCGACCGCGTCACAGCCGAGGCCCGTCTCCCGCGCCACCGCCTCGAGGGCGTCGGGTGCGGCCGGCCCGGCGAGACGGCCGTTGGCCATGCCCTCCTTCACGATCACCGTGAGTCCGGCCTCCCGGGCCTCGGCGAGGGCCGGGCCGGCCGAGGGCTCCAGGATGTTGTAGGTCGACTGGACGGTGCGGAAGAGGGGCTCGCCGTCGACCGTCACGGCGAGCGCGGCTCGGATGGCGTCGGCCTGGGCGGGACCGCTGGTGGAGAAGCCGACGGTGCGGCCGCGGGCGGCGGCCTCCGCCAGTTTCGCGTGCAGCTCCTTGTCGGTGAGGGCCGGACTGTCCGGGGTCACCGAGTGGATCTGGTAGAGGTCGAGCCGGTCGCCGAGCAGGCCGTCCGTCTCCCGGCGCTGACGTTCGTAGGTGGCGAGACCGTGGTCCTTGACCTCGTGCGTCTCGGCGTCCGTCGACCAGTCGGCCGTGTAGGTGTACCCCCATTTGCTGCCCACGACGACGTCGTCGACGTCGGGGCGGGCGGCGAGCCAGCTCGCGAGGAACTCCTCGGAGCGGCCGTAGGAGCGCGCCGCGTCGACGTAGCGGACGCCCTGGGCGTAGGCGGCGTCCAGGAGTTCGTGCGTACGGGCGCGGAGGGCTTCGACGCTGCGGTCCTGCGGGAGGTCCCGGTCACGGCCGAGGGTGAGATAGCCGGGACGGCCGACGGCGGCGAGTCCGAAGCCGATGTGGCAGGTGGGGGTGGTCGCTGATGCGAGGCGGGCGAAGGGCATCGCGGGCTCCGTTCGGTCGGCTCCGGTACGGCTGACGACCAACGTAACCCGCGACGACGTTCACTCCGGGGTGCGGGGGGTGCACCGGGTGCGGAACGTCCGCGTGCGCGGGGCGCTTCGAGGTCGCCCGGTCGCCCACCGCCGCGCGAGTGCGCCGCGATCGGCGCAGCCCCGGCCGGCGCGCCCCGCCGGTGTCACCGCTTCGCGGTGGCCCAGTCGTGCTGTGCCCGCACGTTCGCCTTCACCTCGGCCAGCTGGGTCGCGACCGCGCTCGGGGCCGTGCCGCCCCGGCCGTTGCGGGAGGCCAGCGCGCCCGGCACGTTCAGGACCGAGCGGACCTCGGGGGTCAGATGGGCGCTGATCTTCGCGAACTGGTCGTCCGTCAGCTCGTCCAGCTCCTTGCCCTCGGCCTCCGCCGCCTTGACGCACTCGCCGGCGACCTCGTGCGCGACTCGGAACGGCACACCCTGCTTGACGAGCCACTCGGCGATGTCGGTGGCGAGCGAGAAGCCGGCCGGGGCGAGTTCCTCCATGCGCTCCCGGTGCACGGTGAGTGTGGCGACCATGCCGGTGAAGGCCGGCAGCAGCACCTCGAGCTGGTCGCAGGAGTCGAAGACCGGCTCCTTGTCCTCCTGGAGGTCGCGGTTGTAGGCGAGCGGGAGGGCCTTGAGGGTGGCCATCAGTCCGGTCAGGTTGCCGATCAGACGGCCCGACTTGCCGCGCGCCAGTTCCGCGATGTCGGGGTTCTTCTTCTGCGGCATGATCGACGACCCCGTGGAGAAGGCGTCGTGCAGCGTCACGAAGGAGAACTCCTTCGTGTTCCAGATGATGATCTCCTCGGCGATGCGGGACAGGTTCACGCCGATCATCGCGGTGATGAAGGCGAACTCCGCGACGAAGTCCCGCGAGGCGGTGCCGTCGATGGAGTTGCCGACGCTGCCGTGCTCGAAGCCGAGGTCCTTGGCCACGGCCTCCGGGTCCAGGCCGAGGGAGGAGCCTGCCAGGGCGCCCGAGCCGTACGGCGAGACGGCCGTGCGCTCGTCCCACTGGCGCAGCCGCTCGGCGTCCCGGGACAGGGACTGCACATGGGCGAGGACGTGATGGGCGAAGAGCACCGGCTGGGCGTGCTGGAGGTGGGTGCGGCCCGGCATCGCCACGTCCGGATGGGCCTCCGCCAGGCCGACCAGGGCGTCCTGGAGGTCGGCGATCAGCCCGCCGACGATCCGCGCGTGATCGCGCAGGTACATCCGGAAGAGGGTGGCGATCTGGTCGTTGCGGGAACGGCCGGCGCGCAGTTTGCCGCCGAGGTCGGGGCCGACGCGCTCCAGGAGGCCGCGCTCCAGAGCGGTGTGGACGTCCTCGTCGGCGATCGTGCCCACGAAGGAGCCGTCGGCGACGTCCGCCTCGAGCTTCCCCAGGCCCGCGACCATCCGGGTCAGCTCGTCCTCGGTGAGCAGGCCGGCCTTGTGCAGCACGCGCGCGTGTGCGCGGGAACCGGCGATGTCGTAGGGAGCGAGCCGCCAGTCGAAGTGGACGGACGCGGACAGCTTCGCCAGGGCCTCGGCGGGACCGTCGGCGAAACGACCGCCCCAGAGCCGTACGTCACCGCTGTTGCTGCTCACTTGCGTTGCTCCTCACCGCTGATTCACCGACCTGCATGATTATGCAGAGCTCTGCATGATTCGTCAATCCGACGCGCGTGGAGCGGCGGTCCGGATGAGTTGCGAAGACTTTTTGAAGATGCCTTGAACAACGGCAACCGCTTACCCGTACTCACCGCTGAACGCCGGCCGCGTGAACCAAACCCACTCCTGACCCAAGTGAGGCATCCGCATGTCCAGGGCTCTTCCGAAGTACAACAAGCGTCGTGTGGTCGTCATCGGCGCGGCCGCCGCTCTGGCCCTGACCGGTGCGGTGGTCGTGAACTCCGCCCTTGCCGGGGAGTCGTCCAAGGGCGGTGCGACCAACGCCCAGACGCTGGCCGCCGGTCCCGGCACGATCACCTGCCCGGACGTGGCGTCGCAGCTGCCCGCGGTCCCCGCCACCGCCAAGGCGGAGGTCGACCGCAACCTCGCCCTCCTCCAGACGCAGATCAACGAGGCCAACACCCGCCTCCAGAACACCGTCGGCCAGGGCGGCCCCAACTTCGTGCAGAACGCGATCCTCGGCCCGCTGCAAGGCAAGCGCGAGTCCACGATCGACCGCATCGCCATCTCGATCGGCCGCAAGGGCACCAAGCCGCAGGGCCTGAACGCCCTCGCCAAGTGCGCGCTGAACGCGGGCGGCGCGGCGAACAACGGCGGCGCGGCCGCCCCGGCGAACGGCAACGCGGGCAACAAGGGAAACGCCGGCAATAACGGGAACGCCGGAAACAAGGGAAACGCGGGTAACAACGGAAACGCGGGCAACGCCAACGGCGTCGGCACGATCGCCTGCCCGGACGTGGCCTCGCAGCTGCCCGCGGTCCCCGCCACCGCCAAGGCCGAGGTCGACCGCAACCTCGCCCTCCTCCAGACGCAGATCAACGAGGCCAACACCCGCCTCCAGAACACCGTCGGCCAGGGCGGCCCCAACTTCGTGCAGAACGCGATCCTCGGCCCGCTGCAAGGCAAGCGCGAGTCCACGATCGACCGCATCGCCATCTCGATCGGCCGCAAGGGCACCAAGCCGCAGGGCCTGAACGCCCTCGCCGCCTGCACGCTGAACAAGTGACGTGACTGGTGCGGCGGCCGCCCCGGGACAGCACCGGCCGGGCGACCGCCGCACCACGCGCACGCGCATCGCCGCACCACGCGCACGCGCCACGCACACGCGCGTCAGCCGAGATCACGTATCTCCTTAGACGCGCGAATGACTTTCCCGGATACTTCCGACCATGGGAAAGACGTACGAGCACATAGACGGAAGACTCCGTTCGTTCATCGAGGAGCAGCCCCTCTTCTTCACCGCCACCGCGCCCCTGTCCGGCGACGGCACGGTCAACCTCTCCCCCAAAGGCCTCAAGGGCTCGTTCGCCGTGCTCGACGAGCACACCGTGGCCTACCTCGACTTCGCCGGCTCCAACGCCGAGACCGTCGCACACCTGCGGGAGAACGGCCGGATCACCCTGATGTGGTGCGCCTTCCAGGGGCCGCCGAACATCGTGCGGGTGCACGGCCGGGGCGAGCCGGTCTTCCGCGACGATCCCCGCTTCGGCGAACTCCTGGGCCGCTTCCCGGACATCGAGCCGAGCGCGCACGGGCTGCGCGCGATCATCGTGGTGCACGCCGAACTCGTCCGGGACACCTGCGGATACGCGGTGCCCTTCATGACCTACGACGAGGACCGCGAGCTGCACCGCAAGCGCTTCGCCCGGGAGGACGACGTCTCGCTCGACGCGTACTTCGCGAAGAAGGACCACATCGCCACGAGCATCGACGGACTGCCCGGCCTGCCACTGCCGCTCCCGCCGTTGCAGGCTCTGCCGCCGGTCTGACGCACGGTCGGCCGCTCCCGGACTGCCGGCGACGACGTGCGCCCTTAACGTCTTCGCATGTCTCCTCGTGTCGTCGCCGCCGGCCTCGCCGCCGCCTCCCTGTTCGTGCTCGGCGCGGCCCCCGGGGCCAGGGCAGCCCCCGGAGCCGGGGAGCCGGCGCCGCGTGCCGCGCCCCTGCCCCCGCGGTTGGCGGACCCGGGCCCCGGCGGCCAGCTGATCACCGCCCTGGCGCCGGGGGCCGGCTCCACCGCGGGTGTCGTCTCCTGGTGGGACCTGCGGGACGGGCGATGGGTGCGGGCCGGTTCCGCACCCGCCCGGTTCGGCGCGAAAGGCCTCGTCGAGGGCGCCGCGCGCCGGCAGGGCACGAACACGACGCCGACGGGCCTGTACGACCTCCCCTTCGCCTTCGGCGTCCAGGCGCCGCCGCGCGGGACGTCGTACCCGTTCCGTCCGGTCCGCGAGGACTCCTGGTGGTGCCAGGACAACGCCTCCCGCGCCTACAACCGGTGGGCCGAGCCGCGACCGGCCGACTGCCGGGCCGGCGAGTCCGAGCACCTGGTCGCCTATCGCGCGCCGTACGCGCACGCCCTGGTCATCGGCTTCAACTACCGCAAGCCGGTGCGCGGTCGCGGCGCGGGGATCTTTCTGCACGTCGACGGGCGCGGGGCGACGGCGGGGTGCGTATCGGTGCCGGCCGGCGCGATGCGACGGCTGCTCGCGTGGGCCCGGCCGGAGAAGCGGCCGCACATCGCGATCGGCACGGCGAGCGGGCGGACGGCGATCACGCGGTACTGAGTCAGGCGTAACTCCCCCTCCAGCACCGGTTACCGGGGGTCACGTCCGTCGGCGACCCTGCGCGCGGACTCTCGCCGGGACTGAACGCTGCGCGGCCGTGGCCCGTATCTGAGGGCCAAGGGTCCGCACCCACGGAGGAACAGTGACCACGACGATCGCCGGCGGCCGTGCCGCCCGCCGCCAGACGATGCGCCGCATCCGTCCGCGCCGCTCCCCGGCCGTGCCGCTGCTGATCGCCGTCTGGGCGGGAGCCGCGGGCGTGCTGTGGCTGTGGTGGAACAACACGCCCAACATCGCGGACGACAACAGCAAGATCCTCAACGCGGGGCGGATCACCGGCCTGCTGGCCGGATACCTGATGGCGCTCGTCGTGCTGCAGATGGCCCGGGTGCCGGCGCTGGAGCGCCGGGTGGGCTCGGACCGGGTCGCCCGCTGGCACGCGATGAGCGGCCGGTACACGCTCTGCCTGACGTTCGCCCACGTGTTCCTCATCATGTGGGGGTACGCGCTGCAGGCCGGGAAGTCGCTCGGCGACATCGTCTCGCAGACCGTCGACTCGGTGAACCAGCTGCCCGACATGGGCAAGGCCGCCATCGGCACCGGTCTGCTGCTGCTCATCGGCGTGGTGTCCATCGGCCCCGTGCGGCGCAAGATGCCGTACGACACCTGGTACCACATCCACCTGATGACGTACGCGGCCGTGTTCTTCACGTTCTGGCACCAGATCACCACCGGCAACGACTTCGCCGTCGAACCGACCGCGAAGACCGCCTGGTACGCGCTGTACGGCTCGGTCACCGCACTGGTCGTCTGGTACCGGGTCATCACCCCCGTGCGGCTGAACCTGCGCCACCGCCTGTACGTCGAGGCGGTCATCGAGGAGACGCCGGGCATCGTGTCGGTGCTCATCGGCGGACGCAAGCTGCACCGGATGGGCGCGGAGGCGGGGCAGTTCTTCCGCTGGCGGTTCATGGCGCCGGGGATGCGCATGAGCTCCCACCCGTACTCGCTGTCCGCGGCGCCCCGCCCGGAGCTGCTGCGGATCACCGTCAAGGCGATCGGCGACCACAGCGCGGCGCTGCGCGAGCTGACGCCCGGCACGAAGGTGTGGGCCGAGGGTCCCTACGGGGCGATGACGGCGTCCCGGCGCAGCCGTGGCAAGGTGCTGCTGGTGGCCGGCGGGGTCGGCATCACCCCGATGCGGGCGCTGTTCGAGACGCTGCCGGGCGCGGCCGGCGACATCACCCTGCTGTACCGGGCCAACAGCACGCAGGACCTGGCCCTGTGGGACGAGCTGGCGAAGATCGCCGACGAGCGCGGGGCACGGCTGATGTACGCCGTGAACAGCCCCGACGGGGAACGCCCCGACATCTCGGCGGAGTCGCTGCAACGGAAGATCCCCGACATCGACAGCCACGACGTCTTCATGTGCGGACCCAACGGCTTCGCCCAGGGCGTGTACGAGGCACTGCGCGGCGCCGGGGTCCCCGCCCGCCGCATCCACCACGAGTCGTTCGAGATGTGAGCGACCCGTACGCACGGGAACCTCGCCACCAAAGGGAATCAGGAGCTCAGGAAGCGATGAGGAAGAGTCACCCGCTTCGGCGGGTCGTACTGGCCACCGCCGCCACCGTGTCCGGGGTCGTGCTGCTGCTGTCGCTGAAGCCGTCGACCGACCCGGGCGCCACGCAGGCGGCGGGCACGGGCGCCGGCGCGGCGGCGCAGGAGGCGGCCCAGGGCGGCGCGGGCGCGGTCGTGTCGGGAACGATGACCGGTGACGCGGCGCAGACCCAGTACGGGGCCGTGCAGGTCCGCATCACCGTCGTCCAGAACAAGATCACCAAGGCGGAGGCCGTACAGGCCCCCAAGGGCGGCACCAGCACCCAGAAGACGGAGCTGGCCGTCCCCAGGCTGAACGCCGCGGTGGTCGCCCGGCAGAGCGCGAACATCGACACGGTGTCGGGCGCCACCTACACCAGCGAGGGCTACAAGAAGTCCCTGCAGTCCGCGATCGACAAGGCGAACGCGAGCGCCGGGGCCTCCCAGGGCTCCGGGAGCGCGCAGGCCGCCGGCACGTTCACCGGGGACGCCGCACAGACGCAGTACGGGGCTGTGCAGGTCCGCATCACGGTGGCCGGCGGCAAGATCACCAAGGCCGAGGCCGTGCAGGCGCCGAAGGGCGGCACCAGCGACCAGAAGACCCAGCTGTCCGTCCCCAAGCTCAACCAGGAGGCCGTCGCCGCCGGCAGCGCCGACATCGACTCCGTCTCCGGCGCCACCTACACCAGCGAGGGCTACAAGAAGTCCCTGCAGTCAGCCCTGGACAAGGCGAAGGCGGGCAAGGGCCCGTCGTCGGGCGCCGGGAACGCGGGCGGTTCCGGAGCCGGCTCGTCCTCGGGCTCCTCGGGCTCCTCGGGCTCCTCGGGCGCCGCGCAGGCCAAGACCGTCACCGGAAGCGTCGAGCAGACGCAGTACGGGCCGGTGCAGGTCCGCATCACCGTGGCAGGCGGCAAGATCACCAAGGCCGAGGCCGTGCAGGCGCCGAAGGGCGGCACCAGCGACCAGAAGACCCAGCTGTCCGTCCCCAAGCTCAACCAGGAGGCCGTCGCCGCCGGCAGCGCCGACATCGACTCCGTCTCCGGCGCCACCTACACCAGCGAGGGCTACAAGAAGTCCCTGCAGTCAGCCCTGGACAAGGCCGGTGTCTGACACGGTGGCCGAGTCGGCGGCGGCCCCGGCCGTGGTGCGGCACGCGGAAGAGGTCATGGGGACCGTCTTCTCCTTCGACGTCCGCGGCGGCGACGCCGAAGCGGTGCGGGCGGCGCTGGACGAGGCGGTCGCCTCGCTGCACCGGGTGAACGAGGTGTTCAGCACCTACCGCGAGGACAGCCAGGTCTCCCGGCTGGCACGCGGCGAGCTGACCCTCGAGGAGTGCGACCCCGAGGTGGCCGAGGTGCTGGAGCTGGGAGCCGAGGCGGAGCGGGCGAGCGACGGCTGGTTCAGCATGCGCTACCAGGGCCGGCTCGACCCGACGGGCATCGTGAAGGGCTGGGCCGCCGAGCGCGCGGCCCGGCTGATCGCGGCGGCTGACGTGAGCGGGGTGAGCGTCAACGGCGGCGGGGACGTGCAGCTGCTGGGCGTCCCCGGGCCCGAGCGGCCGTGGCGGGTCGGCGTCTCCGACCCGCTGCGTCCCGGCGGGCTCGCGGCGGTGGTCTCGGCGGCGGGCGCGGACGAGCTCGCGGTGGCGACCTCCGGGACGTCGGAGCGCGGCGCCCACATCGTGGACCCGCGCACGGGCCGCTCCGCGGTGACGGACCTGGTCGCCGTGACGGTGGTGACGCCCCGGCTGACCTGGGCCGACTGCTGGGCCACCGCGGCCTTCGCGATGGGCTCGCGGGAGGCGCTGGGCTGGCTGGAGTCCCTCCCGGACGTCGAGGCCTTACTCATCACGGCAGGCGACGAGGTCCGCTGCACCGGCGGCCTGGCATCCCGCCTGGGCTGACCCACACCCGGGCGGCTCGAAAACCCGCCCCGAGACCAACCCCCAGGGGCGCGGGGAACCGCGCGACAAGCCCCACCGGACCCGCGCTCACCCCACTCAGGCGGACCCTCGAGGGGCGCGGGGAACCGCGCGCCAGGCCCCCACCGACCCGCACCCGGCACACAACAATGGCCCCCGCGGCGGTGGCCGTCAGTGGCCGTTCTGCGCCAACCGCAGGAGATGGTCGGCGAGCGCCTGCCCCCCGGTGGCCTCCCGGCTGATCAGCAGCAGCGTGTCGTCCCCGGCGATGGTCCCCAGGATGTCGTGCAGCTCGGCCTGGTCGATCGCCGAGGCGAGGAACTGCGCGGCCCCCGGAGGGGTCCGCAGGACCACGAGGTTGGCGGACGCCTCCGCGGAGATCAGCAGCTCCTGCGACAGCCGCCGCATCCGCTCCTCCTTCGCCGACTCCCCGAGCGGCGCCCGGGGGGTGCGGAAGCCTCCCTCGCTGGGCACCGCGTAGATCAGGTCGCCGTCGGTGTTGCGGATCTTCACCGCGTTCAGCTCGTCGAGGTCCCGGGAGAGCGTCGCCTGGGTGACGCTCAGCCCGTCGTCCGACAGCAGCTTCGCCAGCTGGCTCTGCGAGCGCACCGCCTGCCGGTTGAGGATGTCCACGATCCGGCGGTGACGCGCGGTGCGGGTCTGCGGCACGGCGGGCCCGTTGACCCCCGGGTGCTCATGGTCCTGCGCCTGACTCATCGTCGTCTCATTCTCCGGATCGGTCCCCGTTCACTGCGTCGAGGATGCCGGGCAGCGCCCCGAGGAACGCCTCCGCCTCGTCGTCGCCGAGGTTCAGCGGCGGCATCAGTCGGATGACGTCGGGGGCGGGCACGTTCACCAGGAACCCGGCCTCCTGAGCCGCCTGGCGCACCTGGGGCGCGAGGGGCTCGGTGAGCACGATACCCAGGAGGAGGCCGGCGCCCCGGACATAATCGATCAACGGGTGGCCGACGGCCTCGATTCCGTCCCGCAACCTCTCGCCCTGCCGCTTGACGTTCTCCAGCAACCCCTCGTTCTCGATCGTCTCGAGGACGGCGAGGCCGGCGGCGCAGGCGACCGGGTTGCCTCCGAAGGTGGTCCCGTGCTGGCCCGGCTGCAGCAGGTCCGCGGCCCGCCCGAAGGCTACCGTCGCGCCCAGCGGCAGTCCGCCGCCGAGCCCCTTCGCCAGCGTGACGACATCCGGCAGGACGCCCTCGTGGGCCTGGTACTCGAACCACTGCCCGGTCCGGCCGACGCCGGTCTGCACCTCGTCGAGGACCAGCAGCGCGCCGGTCGCGGCGGTGATGGCGCGGGCGGCCTTCAGATACCCGGCGGGCGGCACGACGACGCCCAGCTCGCCCTGGATCGGCTCGAGGACGACGAGCGCCGTCTCCTCGGTGACGGCGGCGGCCAGTGCCTGGGCGTCGCCGAACGGCACGTGGGTGACGTCGCCGGGCAGCGGCAGGAACGGTTCCCGCTTGCCCTGCTGGCCGGTGAGCGCGAGCGCGCCCATGGTCCGGCCGTGGAAGGCGCCCTCGGTGGCGACGACACGGGTCCGCCCGGTCAGCCGGCCGATCTTGAAGGCGGCCTCGTTCGCCTCGGCGCCCGAGTTGCAGAAGAAGACCCTGCCGTCCCGGCCGAAGTGCCGCAGCAGCCGTTCGGCGAGCGCGACGGTCGGCTCGGCCATGAAGAAGTTGGAGATGTGGCCGAGGGAGCCGATCTGCCGGCTCACGGCCTCGACGACGGCCGGGTGGGCGTGGCCGAGGGCGTTGACCGCGATGCCGCCGACGAAGTCGAGGTACTCCTTGCCGTCGGCGTCCCAGACCCGGCTGCCCTCGCCGCGCGCCAGGGGCAGCAGCGGGGTGCCGTAGTTGTTCATGAACGCGCTCTGCCACCGCGCGGTCAGTTCCTGGTTGGCGTCGCTCACGGCTCCCCCTGTCCGTCCGGCACGACCATCGTGCCGATCCCTTCGTCGGTGAAGATCTCCAGCAGGATCGAGTGCTGGACCCGCCCGTCGATGACGCGGGCGGTGTTCACGCCGCCCCGCACGGCGTGCAGACAGCCCTCCATCTTCGGAACCATGCCGGAGCTCAACTCCGGCAGCAGCTTCTCCAGTTGGGAGGCGGTGAGGCGGCTGATCACCTCGTCGCTGTCGGGCCAGTCCTCGTAGAGGCCCTCGACGTCCGTGAGGACCATGAGGGTTTCGGCGCCCAGAGCAGCAGCGAGTGCCGCAGCCGCCGTATCAGCATTGACGTTGTAGACATGTCCGTCGTCCTGGCTCCTGGCGATCGACGAGACGACCGGGATGCGGCCGTCGGCGAGCAGGGCCTCGATGGCGCCCGTGTCGATCGCGGTGATCTCGCCGACCCGCCCGATGTCGACCGACTCGCCGTCGATCTGCGGCTGGTGCTTGGTGGCGGTGATGGTGTGCGCGTCCTCGCCGGTCAGACCGACGGCAAGCGGGCCGTGCTGGTTGAGCAGGCCGACCAGCTCGCGCTGGACCTGCCCGGCGAGCACCATCCGTACGACGTCCATCGCCTCTTCGGTGGTGACGCGCAGGCCGGCCTTGAACTCGCTGACGATGCCGTGCCGGTCGAGGGCGGCGCTGATCTGCGGGCCGCCGCCGTGCACGACGACCGGCCTGATGCCGGCGTGGTGCAGGAAGACGACGTCCTGGGCGAAGGCGGCCTTCAGGTCCTCGTCGATCATGGCGTTGCCGCCGAACTTGATGACGACGGTCTTGCCGTTGTGGCGGACCAGCCAGGGCAGCGCCTCGATGAGGATCTGGGCCTTGGGGAGCGCGGTGTGCTTGCGGGTCGTGTTGCTCATGAGGAGTACGCGCTGTTCTCGTGGACGTAGTCGGCGGTCAGGTCGTTGGTCCAGATGACGGCCGACTCCGAGCCGGCGGCCAGGTCGGCGACGATGTGCACCTCGCGGTAGCGCATGTCGACCAGGTCGCGGTCCTCGCCGACGCCGCCGTTCCGGCAGACCCAGACGCCGTTGATGGCGACGTTGAGCCGGTCCGGTTCGAAGGCGGCCTTCGTGGTGCCGATCGCGGAGAGCACCCGGCCCCAGTTGGGGTCCTCTCCGTGGACGGCGCACTTGAGGAGGTTGTTGCGGGCGATCGAGCGGCCCACCTCGACGGCGTCGTCCTCGCTGGCGGCCCCCACGACCTCGACCTTGATGTCCTTGCTGGCGCCCTCGGCGTCCCGGATGAGCTGCTGGCCGAGGTCGTCGCACACGGTGCGCACGGCCGCGGCGAACTCCTCGTACGGCGGGCTGACGTCGGAGGCTCCTGAGGCCAGCAGCAGCACGGTGTCGTTGGTGGACATGCAGCCGTCGGAGTCGACCCGGTCGAAGGTGACCCGGGTGGCGTCGCGCAGCGCCTTGTCCAGGGTCGCGCTGTCGAGGTCGGCGTCGGTGGTGAGGACGACCAGCATGGTGGCGAGGCCGGGGGCGAGCATGCCGGCGCCCTTGGCCATGCCTCCGACGGTCCAGCCGTCGCCCCGGGCCACGGACGTCTTGTGGACGGTGTCCGTCGTCTTGATGGCGATGGCGGCCTTCTCGCCGCCGTCCTCGGAGAGCCGGCCCGCGGCGGTCTCGATCCCCGGCAGCAGCTTGTCCATGGGGAGCAGGACGCCGATGAGGCCGGTGGACGCGACGGCGACCTCGCCCGCGCCGATCTCCAGCACCTCGGCGACCTTCTCGGCCGTGGCGTGCGTGTCCTGGAAGCCCTTGGGCCCCGTACACGCGTTGGCGCCGCCGGAGTTCAGCACGACGGCGGTCAGCTCGCCGCTCTTGAGGACCTGCTCGGACCACAGCACGGGCGCGGCCTTCACGCGGTTGGAGGTGAAGACGCCGGCGGCGGCGCGGCGGGGCCCGTTGTTGACCACGAGGGCCAGGTCCGGGTTGCCGTTCTCCTTGATTCCGGCGGCGATGCCGGCCGCCGTGAATCCCTTGGCTGCCGTGACGCTCACGGTGCGACTCCGATCGTGGAAAGCCCGGTGGTCTCGTCGAGGCCGAGGGCGATGTTCATGCTCTGCAGGGCGCCGCCGGCGGTGCCCTTGGTCAGGTTGTCGATGGCGCTGACGACGATGACGCGGTCCGCCGCCGGGTCGTGGGCGACCTGCACCTGAACGGCGTTGGAGCCGTAGACGGACGCCGTCGCGGGCCACTGCCCCTCGGGGAGGAGGTGGACGAACGGCTCGTCGGCGAAGGCCTTCTCGTAGGCGGCGCGCACGGACTCGGCGGTGACGCCGGGCTTCGCCTTGGCGCTGCACGTGGCGAGAATGCCGCGGGACATCGGCGCGAGGGTGGGCGTGAAGGAGACGGAGACCGGCTCCCCGGCGGCGGTGCTGAGGTTCTGGATCATCTCCGGGGTGTGCCGGTGGCCGCCGCCCACGCCGTACGGCGACATGGACCCCATGACCTCGGAGCCCAGCAGGTGCGGCTTGACCGCCTTGCCGGCGCCGGAGGTGCCGGAGGCGGCGACGATCACGGCCTCCGGCTCGGTCAGGCCCGCCGCGTACGCCGGGAAGAGCGCGAGCGAGACGGCCGTGGGATAGCAGCCGGGGACCGCGATGCGCTTGGACCCCTCCAGCGCCGCGCGGCCGCCCGGCAGTTCGGGGAGGCCGTAGGGCCAGGTCCCGGCGTGCGCGGAGCCGTAGAACCGTTCCCAGTCGGCCGGGTTCTTCAGCCGGAAGTCGGCGCCCATGTCGATGACGAGGACCTCCGGGCCGAGCTGCTCGGCCACGGCCGCGGACTGGCCGTGCGGGAGGGCGAGGAAGACGACGTCGTGTCCCGCGAGGACCTCGGGGGTGGTCTCCCGGAGCACGCGGTCGGCCAGCGGCAGCAGGTGCGGCTGGAGCGCGCCCAGCTTCTGTCCCGCGCTGGAATGGCCGGTCAGGGCGCCGATCTCGACCTCGGGGTGCGTGAGGAGCAGGCGCAGCAGCTCTCCGCCCGCGTACCCGCTCGCTCCGGCCACCGCCGCACGTACCACCATGACTCCTCCTCCTGGATGGCATGACTATACGTTTCCATGCACGTTTATGCAATCCATGCAGGAGTCGGCCCGGAGTGATCTTTGCCCGCTCCCCCGTCCCGCCTAACCTCGGCCCGATGATCGCCGTGACGGCGCCGGCCGGCCTGGATCCGACCGGCGGCGCGGTTCCGGCGCGGGGGTTCCCGGAGGGGCCGTGGCGTCCGGCGGGCGTGAGCGGTGGCCGCCCACGCCCGCCGGTCCGCTAGCGCTGCCTGATCCGCAGGAAGGTGATCGAGTTCGCCGGGAAGGTGTAGGTGAACTTCCCCGCGACCCCGGTGACGGTGGAGGTCACCGGGGCGACCGGCGTCCCGGTCTCCGTGTTGACCGCGTCCGGGGCCGCGGCGAGGGTGGTCGCCTCCGCCTTGGAGGCGACCTTGGCGCGGCCGAGGTCGATCGCCGTGCGGGCGTCCGAGGGCTGGGCGTTGACGACCTTGACGATCAGGTCGCCGGTCTTCCGGTCCTTGGTGACGACCTGGCGGAACGGCTCGGCCGGCTTGTCGTCGGTGAAGCTGCCCCACTCCTGGCCGTCGAGGTAGAGGGTGACCTGGCGGCCGCGCACCTTGACGTCGACGTCGTAGGCGCGGCCCGTCTCGACGGACCCGGCCTTGGAGATCAGCGTCGACTTTCCGCCGTCCACGGCCTGCTCGACGGCGGACTGGGTGTTGTTCCAGCCGCCCAGGTTCCACCAGTAGAAGTTGCCGGTGTCCTTGACGCCGAACGCGACGAGGAAGCCTTCCTTGCCGGACTTCTTGGTGGCCTTCACATGCAGGTCGTAGTCGTGCCAGGCGGCGTCACCGGCCGAGACCATGGTGTTCTCGGCGGCGGTGTCGGTCTGCACGTACTGCCCGTCCTGGAGCGACCAGCTGCCGCCGCCGGTGTGCGTCCACCGCGAGGCGTCGCCGGAGAAGTCGTCGCTCAGCAGCGACGCGCCGTCCGCACCGGTCACCTTCACGTCGTCGTACGCGGCGCTCGTCGCCCAGGTCGACAGGCCGACGGCGCCCGTGATCGGGCCCTGGAGGGAGGGCGTGCCGGTGGCCGTCGAGGGCACCACCCGGTCGCCGACGTTGGTCATGAACAGCTTCTGGACCTCGTAGTTGGCGGAGTTCCAGGAGGCGTGGTTGTTGAACCACACCAGGTCCGGACGCCACTGGACGTAGTCCTCGTTGGCGAACAGCGGCGCGTAGGAGGCGAGCTTGACGACGTCGGCGTTGCGTTCGAGGCCGGTCATGAACGCGGCTTCGGCCAGGCCGTTCTTGAAGGCGTTGCCCTGGGAGGCGTACTCGCCGAGGAAGACCTTGGGGCCGCCGCGGTCGTAGGAGTCGTAGCGGTCGTTGTTCTGGAGGAACCACTGCGGACTGTTGTAGTAGTGCTCGTCGACCATGTCGACCTTGGCGTCCCGGTTGAGCTGCCAGGCCGTGTCGAAGGTCGAACCGGAGTCGTCGGGGCCGGAGTTGGAGATGACGGTGACGTCCGGGTACTTGGCCTCGACGGCGGTGCGGAACTCCTTGAATCGGGCGAAGAACTCGGTGGGGAGGTTCTCCTCGTTGCCGACCTCGAGGTGCGTGAGGTGGAAGGGCTTGGGGTGGCCCATCTGGGCGCGCTTCCTGCCCCAGGTGGAGGTGACCGGGCCGTTGGCGAACTCGATGAGGTCCAGGGTGTCCTGGATGTGGCGCTTGAGCAGCGCCTCGTCGACGACCGCCTTGTTCTGGCCACAGCCGGTGACCAGGGCGGGGACCACGGGCAGCGGCATCGCGCCGACGTCCTCGGCGAAACGGAAGTACTCGTAGTAGCCGAGGCCGTAACTCTGGTTGTAGCCCCAGAAGTTGGAGTTGACGGCGCGCTGCTCGACGGGTCCGACGGTGTCCTTCCACTGGTAGGAGCGGGCGCGCTGCCAGCCGGAGGCCTCGCTGTAGTCCTGCATGGAACCGGTGTTCACCAGGCAGCCGCCGGGAAAGCGCACGAAGCCCGGGTGCAGGGCGGCGACCTTCTCGGCCAGGTCCTTGCGCAGCCCGTTGGGCTCGTTGCGGTAGGTGTCCCGGGGGAACAGCGACACCATGTCGAGGGCGGCCGCGGCCGAGGAGGCCACCGTCAGACGGCCGTTGCTGCTGGTGCGGGCGGCGGTGAAGGACGTCCGGTACTGGACCCAGCCGCCGGTGCGCACGGCCACCGTGCGGGCGGCGGCCAGCGCCCCGTCGGCGTCCTGGAGGCTCACGGCGAGGGTGCTGCCGTGCTCGGCGCGGGCCCACACCGAGAAGTCGTACTTCTTGCCCTGCTCGACCCGGACGCCGGTGTTGTACCCGGAGTTCGTCACGGACGAGCCGGCGGCCAGCGAGAGGTAGTTGCGGTTGCGGTCGTTGAGACGTCCGGCGTCGTTCAGGACCTGCGCCGCGCCCTCGACCGTCCAGGACGTGAGCGGGGTGTACGACCTGTTGTCGACGGGGGCGTACTCGAAGGACCGGTTCTGCACGAGTTCGGCGTAGAGGCCGCCGTCGGCCGCCCGGTTGATGTCCTCGAAGAAGACGCCGTACATCGTGTCGTCGATCTTCGCGCCCTTGGCGGACGGGTCGACGGTGATGGCGTAGTCGGTCACGGACTCGGCGTGCGCCGGGGCGGGGAGCAGCGCGGTGGCGGTCAGCAGGGCCGTGACGGGAAGACCGATTCTCCAGCGCGTGCGGGCGGTGCGGGTGATGGGGGTGGTGCTGCGTGACATGGATAACTCCGCGGCTCGGTGGTGCGAGTTGTCCTGCGAGTCGTTCGAAATATCAGACGATGATCAGCACTGCGAACGGCAAGATAGGGAGGTGAATGAGGCACGTCAATGGGGCGTGCGACGGCGGGTGTGACGGCGGGCGGCGTCCCATGGGCGAGTTCCGGCCAGTGCCGGGGGGCCTGCTCCTCGTCGTCGGCTATGCGCGCGTGGGCTGAGCCGGAGCCCCTTCGAGGCGGAGGTTCCAGCGGCCCCCGCGGCCGGTGACGGTGGTCGTGGACAGCGGGCGCACGTCGATGTTCCAGTACGTCGAGGGCGGCGCCTTGAGCGCGTACACCAGGGCGGCGCGGATCACGCTCGGCTCGGCGACGGCGACGATGCGGCAGCCGTCCTCCACCGGCCGGGTGTCGAGCCAGCCGCCCACCCGGGAGATGAACCCGAGCAGGGACTCGCCGCCGTGCGGAGTGGCGAGGGGGTCGGCCAGCCAGGCGTCCACGGCCTCCGGCTCCCGCGCCATCGCCTCGCCGAGCGTGAAACCGCGCCAGCGGCCCATGTCGCAGTCCCGCAGCGCCAACTGCACCAGCGGGGCGTATCCGAGCGCGTCCCCGGTGGCCCGGCTGCGCGGGGTCGGCGAGCAGTAGCGCAGCTCGGCGGCGGCCAGCGGGATCAGCTCGCCGGCCGCGCGCTGCACCTCGCCCCAGCCCGCCTGGTCCAGCGGCCGGTCGTCCTCGAAGCGTTCCGCGAGCAGCGGGGAGCTGCGAGCGGCGGCGACGAAGGTGACCCGAAGTGGCATGCGGTGATGGTGAGCCGCGTAACTGCGCAGGTCAAGAGGTGTCGGCGGACGACCGGAAGAAACTCGCCGACGGGTTCAGCGCTCTTCGGGCAAGTCGCCAGAAAACAGCGCCGCCGTCACGCCGGACCGGGCTCGTCGAAGATCAGCGCCATCCAGTTGTCCGGCTTCTCGAGCGCCTCGAAGCCGACCTGCCGGTACACCCCGTGTGCGTCGTGGGTGGCGAGCAGGATGCGGCGCAGGTCATAGGGACGCAGGTGGTCGCGGACGGCGGCGACCAGCGCGGTGCCGATGCCCTTCCCCCGCGCCGCCCGGTCCACGTAGACGTCGCACAGCCACGCGAAGGTGGCGAAATCCGTCACCACCCGCGCGTAGGCGACCTGCTCCCCCGACGCCGTGTCGTACACCCCGAAGTTCAGCGAAACGTCGATCGCCCGGTCCTGCTTCTCCCGCTCGCGGCCCGTCGCCCAGTACGCGTCCGTGGACAGCCAGCGGTGCACGCGCTCGGCGTCGACGCGGGCGGGGTCGGTGGAGATCTCGTATCCCTCGGCGAGGGGCGGGGTGGCGTTCTTGGCATTCTTGGCATTCTTGGCATTCGGGGCGTTCATGGCGTCCGTGGCTGTCATGGCCGGATCCTCACAGGACGGCGTTCACGCTGTCGAACGGTTTGCGGGCAGCGCCTCGTCGTACGCGGCCCGCAGCCGCCGGACCCCCTCGGCGATCTCCTCCGCCCCGGCGACGGCGGCGAAGCTCAGCCGCACGTGGGCGGCCGGGGGTTCGGCGCTGAAGTAGGGCCGGCCGGGGGTGAGGGCGACGCCGGCCCGCAGGGCGGCGGCCGTGAACGCCGCCTCCGTCTGGGAACCGACGGCCCGCGAGGCGTCCCCGGCTCCGTCGGGCAGCCGCAGCCACAGGTGGTAGCCGCCGGACGGGATGTGCGGCAGGTCGAGTTCGGGCAGCCGCAGCCGCAGCGCGGAGGTCATCGCGTCCCGCCGGGCCCGCAGCTCGGCCGCCACGGCGCGCAGATGGCGGGGCCAGGCGGGCGAGCCGACGAGTTCGAGCGCCGCCTCCTGCAGCGGGCGGGGCACGAAGAAGGTGTCGACGACCTGGATGGCGCGCAGCCGCTCCAGGACCGGGCCGCGGGCGGCCAGCGCGCTGACCCGGAAGCTCGGCGAGGTCGCCTTGGTCAGCGAACCCACGTGGACGACGACGCCGTCGGGGTCGTCGGCGACCAGCGGCCTCGGCAGCGGCCCGGCGTCCTCGTGGGCGAGCCGGCGCACGAAGTCGTCCTCGACGACGAACGCGCCCGCCTCCCGGGCGATGCGGAGGACCTGAGGGCGGCGGTCGGCGGCGAGCACGGCGCCGGTCGGGTTCTGGAACAGCGGCTGGCAGACGAAGACCCGGGCGCCGGTGGCCCGGAACGCGTCGGCGAGCAGCTGCGGGCGCACGCCGTCCGCGTCGACCGGCACCGGCACCGGGCGCAGCCCCGCCGACCGGGCGATCGCCAGCATGCCGGGGTACGTCGGCGACTCGACCAGGACCGGGGCGCCGGGCGGGGCGAGGGCGCGCAGGGCGGTGGTCAGCGCGGCCTGGCCGCCCGCGCTCACCAGCACCTCGGCCGCGGTGAGCGAGCCGCCGACGGCCCGGGCGAACCACGCGCGCAGCTCGGGCAGCCCTTCCATGGGCGGCCGCCCCCAGGCTCCGGGACGCCTCCCGGCTCTCGCCAGAGCCGCCGCCATCGCGCGTTCCGGCTGCAGCGAGGGATGCAGATAGCCGCCGTTGAACTCGATCACGCCGGGTGGCGGAACGGCCAGCGACACCGTGACGCCCGAGGCGTCCACCGAGCGCGGGACCAGGTCGGCGGCGCCGTCCGCGCTCAGCGCGACCTCCTGCCAGGAGGTGTCGGCCGCGGGCGCGGCCGTGGGGCGGGCCGGCCGGGTCCGGAAGGCGCCCGCGCCGGGCCGGGTCACCACCAGGCCCTCGGCGGCCAGCTGTGCCAGCGCCCGCGAGACGGTCACCGGGCTCACCCGGAAACGCTCCACCAGGGCCCGACTCGACGGGAGCTTTCCACCCGGAGAGTAGCGGTCGAGCTCTCCTCGCAGTCGATCCGCCAGCTCACCCACACTGCTACGCTCTTGCATGACAACACAGAGTAGCGCTACTACCCGGCCGGCGATAGCGGTCAGCACCTCTCGACCAGGCGGTCACTACGGCACCCCGCAGGCCGCCCTCGGCGTCGTCGCCTTCTCCCTCACCTTCCCCGCCACCGCCTGGGGCCTCGAAGGCTTCGGCCCGTGGTCGCTGGTCGCCGTGCGCAGCGTCCTGGCCGCTCTGATCGCCGGTGCGTGCCTGCTCGCGCTGCGCGTCCCGCGGCCCGCCCGGCGGCACTGGGCGGGGCTCGCCGTCGTCGCCGGCGGGGTGGTCGTCGGCTTCCCGCTGCTCACCACGCTCGCCCTGCGCACGTCCACCACCGCGCACGCCGCCGTGGTGGTCGGTCTGCTGCCGCTGACGACGGCGCTGCTGTCCGCCCTGCGCACGGGCGTGCGGCCGTCCCGCACGTTCTGGGCGGCGGCCCTGGTCGGCGCCTGCGCGGTGGCCGCGTTCACCGTGCAGCAGAGCGGCGGAGCCCTGACCACGGCCGACCTGTATCTGTTCGGGGCGCTCCTGGTGTGCGCGGCCGGCTATACCGAGGGCGGCAGGCTGGCCCGGGTCATGCCGGGCTGGCAGGTGATCGGCTGGGCGCTGGTGCTCTGTCTGCCCGTCGGCGTGCCCGCGGCCTGG
Organism: Streptomyces achromogenes; assembly: GCF_030816715.1. NCBI lineage: Bacteria > Bacillati > Actinomycetota > Actinomycetes > Kitasatosporales > Streptomycetaceae > Streptomyces > Streptomyces achromogenes. The sequence continues at coordinate 1,882,743 of NZ_JAUSYH010000001.1, forward strand.
CTCGCGCTCGCCCACGAAAGCGTCCACCTGACCGCGCACAGCGTGGCCGGGCTGCTGTGGGTCGCGGCGGGCTCGCAGTTCCTCGGCCTCGTGGTCTGGTACCGGGGCATGGCGGCCATCGGCGTCCCCAAGGCCAGCCAGTTGCAGTTGGCCCAGCCGCTGCTCACACTGGTGTGGTCGGTGCTGCTGCTGGGCGAGCACCTCACTGCCGCCGCTCCGCTGACGGCGGCAGCCGTGCTCGTCTGCATCGCCGTCACACAGCGGGCGCGCGGTTAGCCCAGGAACGCGCCGCCGCTCCCGCACCCGGTGAGGAGGCCCACAGATGCGCGCAACCGAGGGCGACCAGTTCGTCCAGCACGGCAGGGTGGTCGGGCAACACGACAAGGTCGGCGAGATCCTCGAGGTGATGGGGCAGGCGGGCAACCCCCCGTACCGCGTCCGCTTCGAGGACGGGCACGTCGGCGTGTGCTCCCCCGGCCCCGACACCGAGATCCGCCACAGGACGGCCGGGGAGCCCCGGCCGTGACGCCCGGCGGAGGCTCCGCGGCAACGGCTCAGCGCGGAGGCTCCGCCCGTCTCGGGTAGTGGTCGGCGACCACCCGTGCCATCGCCCCGATCCGGTCCGTCCGCACGTCCTTGGCGGCGAAGAAGACGTGCCCGCGCACCTCTGGGTGCCGGGCCGCCAGGTCGAGGTGGTCGGACAGTTCGGCCGGGTCCTGCCAGGCCGCGGGCTGCGTGGGATCGCCGGCCCGGTAGAGGGCCTCGCCGATGTACAGACGGGTGCGGCTGCCCTTCGCCACCTCCGCCCACCAGGGCACGAGCTCGGCGTAGTCGGCGGCCGACAGCCCGATGTTCCAGTACAGCTGCGGCACCACGTAGTCGATCCAGCCCTCGCGCACCCACTTGCGGGTGTCGGCGTGGATGTCGTCGTACGACTGCAGCGCCCGGGTGCCGGAGCCGCGCGGGTCGGTGGAGGCGTTGCGCCACACTCCGAACGGGCTGATGCCGAACTGTGTCGTGGGCCGTACGGCCTTGATCCGGGCGGCGGTCTCCAGCACCAGCCGGTCGACGTTGTCGCGCCGCCAGGCGGCCCGGCCGGAGAAGTCGCCGCCGTGGGCGTCGTAGGCGGCCTCGTCGTCGAAGCTCTGGCCGGCCACCGGGTAGGGGTAGAAGTAGTCGTCGAAGTGCACGGCGTCCAGGGGGTACCTGCGGACCGCGTCCAGGATGGCGTCCTGGACGAAGGCGCGGACCTCGGGCAGGCCGGGGTTGTAGTAGAGCCTCCCGCCGAACGGGACCACCCAGTCCGGGTGTCTGCGCGCGGGGTGGGAGGCGACGAGCCTCGCGGGGTCGTCGTGGGTGGCGACCCGGTACGGGTTGAACCAGGCGTGCAGCTGGAGTCCGCGTGCGTGGGCCTCCGTGACGGCCGTGCCCAGCGGGTCCCAGCCGGGCGAGCGGCCCTGGACGCCGGTGAGCACCTGGGACCACGGCTCGTACGGCGAGGGCCACAGCGCGTCGGCCGTGGGCCGCACCTGGAGGACCACCGTGTTGAGCCGTCTGCTGACCGCCAGATCGAGCAGCGCGATCAGTTCGGCGCGCTGCTCGGCGGCGGACAGGCCCGAGCGGGACGGCCAGTCGCGGTTGGAGACCGTCGCCACCCACATCCCCCGCATCTCGGTCGTCGTCGCTCTTCGCTCCCCCGCGGGAGCGGCCGCCGCCCCCGTCGTGGTGAACGCCGACAGCGCTGCCAGCGCGAACGCCCGCCGGGTCAGTCGCCCCATCGCACACATCCCCACATACTCCGCGGATCCGTACGGTCACGGATCGTGTCGGGCCCCAGCATGCCCCCACCCCGGCGATCGATCATCGATACTTGCTAGTAACGTGCACGATCGGAGCAGGCCTGCCGGGATCCGGCGGGCGTGCCCCTGCCAACGAAGTCAGCGCGGCGAAAGGGACGATGTGACCGACATCGAACGGGTCGGAGTGGTGGGCTGCGGCCAGATGGGGGCGGGCATCGCCGAGGTCTGCGCCCGCGCCGGTCTCGACGTCAAGGTCGCCGAGACCACCGGCGAAGCCCTGGAGATCGGCCGTACCCGGCTGTTCAACTCCCTGGCCAAGGCCGCCGAGCGCGGCAAGATCTCCGAGGAGGAGCGCGACGCGACGCTGGCGCGCCTGAGCTTCACCACGGACCTCGGCGAGTTCGCCGACCGGGACCTGGTCGTCGAGGCGGTGGTGGAGAACGAGCAGGTCAAGACGGAGATCTTCCAGGTCCTCGACCAGGTGGTGACCCGCCCGGACGCCATCCTGGCCTCCAACACCTCCTCCATCCCGCTGGTGAAGCTGGCGGTCGCCACCTCGCGGCCCGACCAGGTCGTCGGCATCCACTTCTTCAACCCGGCCCCGGTGCAGAAGCTGGTCGAGCTGATCCCGGCGCTGACCACCTCCGAGGGCACGCTCGGCCGCGCGCAGCTGTTCGCGGAGAAGGTGCTGGGCAAGCACGCGATCCGTGCCCAGGACCGCTCCGGCTTCGTGGTCAACGCCCTGCTGATCCCGTATCTGCTCTCCGCGATCCGGATGTTCGAGACGGGCATCGCCAGCCGCGAGGACATCGACAACGGCATGGAGATGGGCTGCGCCCACCCGATGGGCCCCCTGAAGCTGTCCGACCTGATCGGCCTGGACACCGTGGCCTCGGTGGCGCAGAGCATGTACGACGAGTACAAGGAGCCGCTGTACGCCGCTCCCCCGCTGCTCCAGCGGATGGTCGACGCGGGCCGGCTCGGCCGCAAGACCGGCTCGGGCTTCTACACGTACTGACCGCCGGCGCGGTGCGCGACGGGCCCGGCTCTCCGCGGAGCGCCGGGCCCCCGGCGTTCACCCGCCGGGTGCGCTCGTGGTCCGCGCGCTCCGCACGGGCGCCCGAGCGGGCCCGCGGGGTCCGGCGCCACGCGGCTCAGCCGATCCTGAGGTGGTGCAGCAGCATCAACGCCGCCGCCATGTTGGCGGCCGGGACCTCCCCCCGGGCGACCAGGTCGGGAACGGCCTTCAGGGGAACCCACTCCCGGCGGTCCGACTCGAAGTCGTCCACCGGGTGCCCCAGGTACTCCCCGCGGTCCGACCAGTAGATGTGGTGGACGGCGTCGGTGAGCCCGTTGGACGGCTCCACGCTCATCAGGTGGCGCAGCGGCCCGGGCCGCCAGCCGGTCTCCTCCTCGAGTTCCCGGGCGGCGGCGCGGGCGACGTCCTCGCCGTCCTCGACCACGCCCGCCGCGAGCTCCCAGCCCCAGCTGTCGGTGATGAAACGGTGCCGCCACAGCAGGAGCACCTCGTTCGCCGCGTTCACGACCGTGGCCACGGCGACCGGCCTCAGCCGTATGAGGAAGTGGTCGAGGTGCCGACCGTCGGGCAGCTCCACATCTGCCAGATTGACGCTGAACCAGCGGTTTTCATAGACAGTTTGCTCGTTCTGTTTCGTCCACTGCACGTTCTGCCACCTTCCGTCGAGTAGTGGCAATATCGCAGCAGGAACCATGCGGCGACGGTGGCGGCCGGTCCCGTCTACAGCGGTACGCGCAGCGCCCCGTCGATGAGTTCGGCCGCCTCGGCGGTGCCGGCGCAACCGCTGCGCACCAGGTGTTCTCGCACCGCCCGGAGTCTGTCGCGCAGTCGCTGCGACTCCATCCCCCGGGCCTGTTCGGCCATCTCCATCGCGGTGACCACCGCCTTGTCGGCATTGCCCTGCCGCAGCTCGATCGTGCTGAGCATGGCCAGCCGGTGCACCCGGCCCCGGTCGTGCGCGGGGGTGCCCACGGCGGCCGCCGCGTGCTCGGCGGCCGCGGCCAGTTCACCGAGACTGAGCAGCGCCTCCGCCACCTGGACGTTGACCAGGCCCGGCTGGACATAGCCCGTCTCGTCCGGCTCGCGTCCGCGCAGGATGCGGTCCGCGGCCGTCTCGGCACGCCGGATGCACGAAAGGGCGCTCGTACCGTCACCGAGGTGGGCGTACGCCTTGGCCTGCATCGCGTACAGATCCGAGGCGAGAGCGGGCGTGATGTGCTTGCCCGCCGCCCGCAGCGCCGCCTCCGCGAAGGCGACCGCCTGCCGGTACTCCCGCATGTACAACGACTGGTTGACGAGAAGCGCGATGACGTAGGCCCCGAGTCCCCGGTCCCCGCTGGCCTTGGCCAGTCGGAGCGCCTGGTGGAAGTAGCGCTGGGCCAGTCCGTGCGCGTCCGAGTCGTAGGCGCAGATCCCGGCGACCGCCACCAGCCCCCCGGTCGCCCGGTGCAGCTGACGGCCCGTCTCGTCGGTGTAGCTGCCGCGCAGCAGCGGGGCGGCCTCGGCGTTCAGGAAGCCGACGATGCGGCTGCGGGTCGCGATGCCGCCGGCCTTGCGGTACAGCTGCTCGTAGTGGGTGCGGGCGGCCCGCAGCATCTCCAGGTCGGCGGAGGTGACGCGATGCCGGCCGCCGCGCGAGACGTCCACGTCCTCCGGCGGGTTCTCCCACTCCCAGACCGGCATCACGGCAGGCGTGCCGGTGACGGCGGGGGCGCCCAGGAGATGCGGACGCTGCTGCTCGTCGGAGCGCCACAGCGCGGTGGCCCGCTCGACGAACCCGGAGAGCGAGGTGCCGTGCGGGGCGGACGACTCGCCGGGGACGCCGAGCCCGATGGCGTCGAGGGTGACCGGACGGTGCAGCCGGCCCGCGAGCACCTCGCAGATCAGGTCCGGCACCTGGCCCCTCGGCCGCTGCCCCTTCAGCCACCGGGCGACCGCCGTGTGCTCGTAGCGCAGGGCCAGTCCGCGGGCCCGGCCGGCCTGGTTGACGTGGGCGGCGAGACCCGCGTGCGAGATGCCCGCCTCGTCCAGGATCGCGTCGAGCAGAGTGTTGGGCTGCATGGATGGCCCCCCGGTACCTCGGTGCCGTCAGCCTAGTGGGCCGGGCTTCACACGGGGTGCGAACGGAATGCGTGCACTCATCGGGTCTGCGCACTGTCGCCGAGTGTTTCCGGTCGGTTCGACTGGAATGCCTCGTAAGGGGTTCGCCGGGCCGTCGGCTCCCCCTCGAAAAGCGACGGCCCGGCGATTTCGGGTCACACGGCCGACGGCGCGGTCCCCCGCCCCCGCCAAGGGGAGAAGGGGCCGCGCCGTCGGTGTGGTCCGCCGTGGTCAGCCGCGCAGGACGGCTCCGGTGCGCTCGCCGGCCAGGGCCACCGCCGCGTCCCTCGCCGCCGACGCCTCGTCGACCGTCAGCGTCCGGTCGCCGGCGCGGAAGCGGAGCGCGTAGGCGAGCGACTTGCGCCCGTCGCCCAGCTGCTCCGCGTTCTCGTACACGTCGAACAGCCGGATTGCCTCCAGCAGTTCGCCCGCGCCCTCGCGCAGCGCCGCCTCGACCTCGGCGTGCGGGACGAACCCGTCGACGACGAGGGCGACGTCCTGCGTGGCGACGGGGAAGGCAGAGATGCCCGGCGCCTGCGGGGTGTCGTCGCCGGCCGCCTCGAGGACGTCGAGGTCCAGCTCCATCGCGCAGGTGCGGGCGGGCAGGCTCAGCGCCTTCAGCACCCGGGGGTGCAGCTCGCCCGCGTGACCGACGACCCGCTCCGCGCCGTCCACGACCGCGACGAACTCGGCGCACCGGCCGGGATGCCACGGCCCGTACTGGCCCTTGCGGACGATCAGTTCGACGCCGGCTTCCCGGGCGACCGTGCGCGCCGCCTCGACGGCGTCGGCCCAGTCCGCCGGACGGCCCCTGCCCCACCAGCCGGCCTGCTCGCGGGCGCCCGTGAGGACTGCGGCGACATGGCGCGGCTGCTCGGGCAGCACGGCGTCCAGCGACGCCAGCTCCTCGTCGGTGGGACGGCGGTCGACCGGCGGCTGACCGGCGACGCCCTGCTCCTCGCGCGGGAGGAAGACCAGGCCCGTCTCGAAGAGGGCCAGGTCGTGCGAGCCCCGGCCGTCGTTGCGCCGCAGCGCTGCCAGCAGCCCCGGCAGCAGCGACGTGCGGAGCGCGGGCTCCTCGTCGTTGAGCGGGTTGGTGAGCCGCACGACTCGGCGGGCCGGGTCGTCGGCGTCGAGGCCGAGCTGGTCGAAGACCTGCTCGCTCACGAACGGGTAGTTCGGCGCCTCGACGTAACCGGCGCCGGCCAGCGCGCGGCCGACACGGCGGTGCAGCCGCTGCCGGTGGGTGAGACCGCGGCCCGACGGCGGCTTGGGCAGCGTGGACGGCAGGTTCTCGTAGCCCTCCAGCCGGATGACCTCCTCCGCGAGGTCGTTGGCCGCGGCGAGGTCGGGCCGCCAGGACGGCACGGTGACGATCAGCTCGTCCTGCCCGTAGACGTCGCAGCCGATCTCCTGCAGCCGGCGGACGACGGTCTCCCGGCCGTACACCATGCCCGCGACCTGGTCCGGGTGGTTGGCCGGGACGCTGATCGTGTGCGGGGCGGACGGGGCGATGACCTCGGTGACACCGGCGTCGGCCGTGCCGCCCGCGAGCAGGACCAGCAGGTCGACCGTGCGCTGCGCGGCGGCCGCCGCGGCCTGCGGGTCGACGCCGCGCTCGAAGCGGCGGGAGGCCTCCGAGGACAGCTTGTGCCGGCGGGCGGTGCGCGCGATCGACACCGCGTCGAAGTGGGCGGCCTCGATGACCACGTCACCGGTGGCGTTCCCGCCGTTCTCGAAGGCGTCGTGGTCGGCGATCTCGGTGTCGGCGCCGCCCATGACGCCGGCCAGGCCGATGGGACCGCGGTCGTCGGTGATGACCAGGTCCTCGGCGTGCAGGGTGCGGGTCACCCCGTCGAGGGTGACGATCCGCTCGCCCTCCGCGGCCCGGCGGACGCCGATCGTGCCCTGGACCAGGTTGCGGTCGTAGGCGTGCAGCGGCTGGCCGAGCTCCATCATCACGTAGTTGGTGACGTCGACGGCGAGCGAGATCGGACGCATGCCGACCTTCTGCAGCCGGCGCTTCAGCCAGATCGGGGAGCGCGCCTCGGGGCTCAGACCGGTGACGGTGCGGGCCGTGAAGCGGTCGCAGCCCATCGGCTCGGAGACCTGCACGGGGTAGCCGAAGGCGTTCGGCGCCGGTACGTCGATCAGCGCCGGGTCGCGCAGCGGCAGACCGTAGGCGATGGCGGCCTCGCGGGCGACGCCGCGGATGGACAGGCAGTCGCCGCGGTTGGCGGTGACGGCGATGTCCAGCACCTCGTCGACCAGCTCGAGCAGTTCGATGGCGTCCTTGCCGACCTCGGTCTCCGGTGGCAGCACGATGATGCCGTGGCTGCCGTCGTCGCCCATGCCCAGCTCGTCGCCGGAGCAGATCATGCCGTGGGAGGTCTTGCCGTACGTCTTGCGCGCGGCGATCGCGAAACCACCGGGCAGGACCGCGCCGGGAAGGACCACGACGACCTTGTCGCCGACGGCGAAGTTGCGGGCGCCGCAGACGATCTCCTGCGGCTCACCCGTGCCGTTGGCGGTCGACACGTCGACGGTGCAGAAGCGGATCGGCTTCTTGAAGCCCTCGAGCTCCTCGATGGTGAGCACCTGACCCACGACGAGCGGGCCCTTCAGGTCGGCTCCGAGGTGCTCGACGGTCTCGACCTCGAGGCCGGCCGACACCAGCTTGGCCTGCACGTCGCGGCCGGTCTCGGTGGCCGGCAGGTCGACGTACTCCCGCAGCCAGGAAAGCGGGACCCGCATCAGATCTCCATCCCGAACGGCCGGGTGAACCGGACGTCACCCTCGACCATGTCTCGCATGTCTTCGACGTTGTGGCGGAACATCAGCATCCGTTCGATGCCGAACCCGAAGGCGAACCCGCTGTACTTCTGCGGGTCGACGCCGCAGGCGGCCAGCACCTTGGGGTTGACCATGCCGCAGCCGCCGAGCTCGATCCAGCCCTCGCTGGAGCAGGTGCGGCAGGGCCGGTCGGGGTTGCCGACGGACTCGCCGCGGCAGACGTAGCAGACCATGTCCATCTCGGCGGACGGCTCGGTGAACGGGAAGAAGTTCGGCCGCAGCCGGGTCTTCATCCCCTCGCCGAACAGCGACTGGACCATGTGGTCCAGGGTGCCCTTGAGGTCGGCCATGGTCAGGCCCTCGTCGACGGCGAGCAGCTCGACCTGGTGGAAGACCGGGGTGTGCGTGGCGTCCAGCTCGTCGGTGCGGTACACGCGGCCGGGGCAGATCACGTACACCGGCACCTCGCGCGAGAGCAGCGAGCGGATCTGCACGGGCGAGGTGTGGGTGCGCAGCACGACGCCGGACTCGGTGCCGCCCTGCGGTCCCTCGACGAAGAAGGTGTCCTGCTCGCCGCGGGCCGGGTGGTCCGGTCCGATGTTGAGGGCGTCGAAGTTGAACCACTCGGCCTCGACCTGCGGGCCCTCGGCCACCTCGTAGCCCATGGCCACGAAGACGTCCTCGATGCGCTCCGAGAGGGTGGTGAGCGGGTGGCGGGCGCCGGCCGGCACGCGGTCGTAGGGCAGTGTGACGTCCACCGCCTCCTCGACCAGGACGCGCTGGTCGCGTTCGGCCTCCAGCTCCTCCTGACGCGTGGCGAGGGCCTTGTTCACGGCGCCCCGGGCCTGGCCGACCAGCTTGCCCGCGGCGGCCTTGGCGTGCGGCGGCAGCGCGCCGATCTCGCGGTTGGCCAGGGCCAGCGGGGAGGTGCCGCCGGTGTGGGCGACCTTGGCCTCCTGGAGCGCGTCGAGGGAGTCCGCGGCGGCGAAGGCGGCGAGCGCCTCGTCCCGCATGCGCTCGATCTCTTCCGGTTTCAAGGCCTCGACCTCTACCGGGTCGTACGACTTATTCGGTGCCGACATCTCTTCCCGTGCTTCCGTTTGTCCCCCAGCTACCGCTGGGAGGTGCCCCCAGGCTGAATGTCCCCGTCACCGACTCACGCAGAGGTCAGAGGGCCGTCCCTGGGCCACAAAGGTGCCAAAGGCCGAGTCTAACGGGGTGCAGGTGTTGCGAACGCGCCCGCGGGCCGTCCGGCCGTCTCAGGTGAGATATGCCGGGGTGCTCACGGGCAACGTAAATCGGAACTCCGCGCCGCCGCCCGAGGCGCGGCCGACGGTGATGACGCCGCCGTGGGCTTCGACGATGCCCTTGACGATGTACAGCCCGAGGCCCGTGCCGCCGCGCTTGCTGCCCCGCCAGAAGCGGGTGAACACGCGGTTCATGGAGTCCTCCGGGATGCCTGCGCCCTCGTCGCTCACGGTGACCGAGGTACCGGTTTCCTCCCCCTCACGGGGAGACGCGGCGGGCGTGACGTCAATGGTGACGGTTCCCTCGCCGTGGCGCACCGCATTTTCGATGAGGTTGCTGAGTACCTGGTCGACCTTGTCGGGGTCGGCCCACAGGGCGGGCAGCGGCTGTTCGATGCGCAGCAGGAACCGGTCGGCGGGCTGTCCGGCGGCCACGTACGCCTGGATGTGACGTCCCACGGCGGCGCCCATGTCGACGGGCTGGCGGCGTACCTCCAGCCGCCCCGAGTCGATGCGCGAGATGTCCAGCAGTTCGGCGATGAGACGGGTGACCCGGTCGGCGTCGGCGTCGACGGTCTCCAGCATCAGCCGTTTCTGGTCGTCGGTGAACCGCGACCACTTGGCGAGCAGGGTGGCGGTGAAGCCCTTGACCGAGGTGAGGGGCGAGCGCAGCTCGTGGGCGACGGTGGCGATCAGCTCGGCGTGGCTGCGTTCGGTGCGGCGGCGGGCCTCGGTGTCGCGGATCGAGACGACGACCCGGCGGACGGGTCCGGTGGGTCCGGTGCGGACGTAGCGCACCGAGACGAGCACCTCGCGTCCGCCCGGCAGCAGCAGGTTGCGTTCGGGCTGGCCGACGCGGATGGCGAGGCCGCCGTAGGGGTCGGTGAGCTGCCACCAGCGGCGGCCTTCGAGGTCCTCCAGCGGCAGGACCTTGTCGAGGCGCTGGCCGAGGGCGTCCGCGGCGGCGACGGCGGTGATGCGCTGCGCTGCGGCGTTGAAGCAGACGACGTGCCCGTGCTCGTCGGCGACGACGAGCCCGTCGGGCAGGTCGTCGGGGTCTATGCCGAGTTCGGCCAGGTCACCGGCGGATCGAGCCGCTTCCGGTGCGCTGTTCGTGCCGACACTCATCCCCGTACCCCACCTCCCAGACGAGGAGCCCCGAGCACGCCACCCTACTAGCTGTCGGTGACGGAGCGGCACCCTCCGGAGGCGCGCTGTGCACGGGCCGACGCGTAGAGACATACGGCGGCGGCGGTCGCGAGGTTCAGGCTCTCGGCCTTTCCGTGGATCGGCACCCGCACGACGGCGTCCGCGAGGGCCCGTGTCTCCTCCGGCAGCCCCCATGCCTCGTTGCCGAAGACCCAGGCGGTGGGCCCGCCCATGGTCCGCCGGTCGAGCTCGTCGTCGAGGTCGTGGTCGCCGGCGCCGTCGGCGGCGAGGACGCGCACCCCGGCCGCCTTCAGTCCGGCCACGGCCTGCTCGACGGGGACGCCGACGGCGACGGGCAGGTGGAAGAGGGAGCCGACGGAGGCCCGGACGGCCTTGGGGTTGTAGAGATCCACACTGGCGTCGGTCAGCACGACGGCCTCGGCGCCGGCGGCGTCCGCGCAGCGCAGCACGGTGCCGGCGTTGCCGGGGTCGCGCACATGGGCCAGGACGGCGACGAGCTTCGGCCGGGCGGCGAGGACGTCCTCGAAGGGCGTGTCGACGAACCGGCAGACGCCCACGAGCCCCTGCGGGGTGACGGTGGTGGAGACGTCCTCGATGACCTGTTCGGCGGCCAGGTGCACCCGGGCGCCGGCGGCGCGGGCCTCGGCGATGATGTCGGCGTAGCGTTCCGCGGCCTCGACGGTGGCGAACAGTTCCACCAGGGTCGGCTCGCCGCCGTCCCGGTGCGCGGCCGCCTCCCGCACGGCCTGCGGCCCCTCCGCGAGGAACAGCCGCTCCTTCCCCCGGAAGTTCCGCCGGGCAAGCCGCCGGGCGGCGGAGACACGCGGGGAGCGGGGGGAGATCAGCTCGGGGCTGGCGGGGGGCATGTTCACCTTCGCAATTCAATGGACTTTCGGCCGGCGCGAGTGATCCGACCTGGGGACGCGGGGCACTGCGCGACCGGCCATCGGCGGCCCGCACCCGAACGGACGGCCTCAGCGGGCGTCAGCAGCAAAGGACCCGCAGGATGGAACCTGCGGGTCCTTCACTGACGTCGGCTCAGAGCCAGCGCAGCGTCACGCGGCCTTGGGCGCGTTCACGTCCGCGGGGAGTGCCTTCTGCGCGACCTCGACCAGCGCGGCAAACGCGGTGGCGTCGTTCACGGCCAGCTCGGCCAGGATCTTGCGGTCGACCTCGATGTTCGCGGCCTTCAGACCCTGGATGAGGCGGTTGTACGTCATGCCGTTCTGGCGGGCCGCAGCGTTGATGCGCTGGATCCACAGCTGACGGAAGTCGCCCTTGCGCTTCTTGCGGTCGTTGTAGTTGTAGACCAGCGAGTGGGTGACCTGCTCCTTGGCCTTGCGGTACAGGCGCGAACGCTGACCGCGGTAGCCGGAGGCCGCCTCGAGGATCGCCCGGCGCTTCTTGTGGGCGTTGACTGCCCGCTTGACGCGTGCCACTTGTTAACTCCTTGTAGCGGGGCCGCGGTTGGACTCACACGACCCGGAAACGATTGGGTCCCGGTCAGGGATCAGACGCGATGGTTGCGCCTGACGTCACTTGCCGAGAAGCTTCTTGATCTTCGCGGCGTCGCCCGGGGCCATCTCGGCGTTGCCGGTGAGGCGACGCGTCACGCGGGACGACTTGTGCTCGAGCAGGTGGCGCTTGCCGGCGCGCTCACGGAGCACCTTGCCGGAGCCGGTGATCTTGAAGCGCTTACTGGCACCGCTGTGCGACTTGTTCTTCGGCATAGCGCCGTTCTCTCCTCGTCGGTGGCGTTCCGGTGCCCGGTCGTGAAACCGGGCACGGTGGAACGTCGCTTGTATCGGATTCGCCCTCGGGACTCGCGCCCCGTGGATCACGCCTCGGCGGAAGCCTCGGCAGGGGCCTCGACGTCGACGTCGGCTTCGACGTCTGCCTCGGCGTTCACGGCGTCGGCGTCCGCGGCGTTCTGCGAACGGCCCGGATTGGCCTTCGCCTCGGCCTTGCGGGCCTCCTGCGCCTGACGGGCCTCGGCCATGGCCTCGGTCTTCTTCTTGTGCGGACCGAGGACCATGATCATGTTGCGGCCGTCCTGCTTCGGGTTCGACTCGATGAACCCGAGGTCCTGGACGTCCTCCGCGAGACGCTGCAGCAGTCGGTAGCCCAGTTCGGGGCGGGACTGCTCGCGGCCGCGGAACATGATCGTGATCTTGACCTTGTCGCCCTGCTTGAGGAACCGGACGACGTGACCCTTTTTGGTGTCGTAGTCGTGCGGGTCGATCTTCGGCCGGAGCTTCATTTCCTTGATGACCGTGTGCGCCTGGTTCTTGCGCGCCTCACGGGCCTTCATGGCCGACTCGTACTTGAACTTCCCGTAGTCCATGAGCTTGCAGACCGGCGGGCGTGCGCTCGCCGCCACCTCGACCAGGTCGAGGTCGTACTCCTGCGCAAGCTCCAGCGCCTTGGCAAGCGGCACGATGCCGACCTGCTCGCCACTGGGACCGACAAGTCGCACTTCGGGAACGCGAATCCGGTCGTTGATGCGGGGCTCGGTGCTGATGGATCCTCCTCGGTAGCACCACACGGCAGTCTGGCGGACAGCCACGTAACGTCTGTGTTCGATATGTTTCCAACCACGTCGACGCACAAAAAATGCCCCGAACGATCACATGCGGGGCTCCAAGCACTACCGGAGCACCGCCGCGAGGATCGCGGGGCGCACTACCGGGCGATTCCATCGTCCGTACGGAACGATGGGGACCGCCTGACCGGGGTGACCCGCCGTCCTCGGGGGACGATCGGGTGGGAGTTCGGAGCCTCCACTTGTGGGCCGGGTCCGCCTGCTGGATGGCACGCGTGTCCGACCGGTCGTGACACGAGATTAGCAGCTCGGACAGGCGGGCGCTAATCAGCCGCCGTCCGCCTCCTGCTGTCAAGAGGCCGTGCGGCGGGTCCTATCGTGTGGGGCATGAGTGACACCTCCCCCGGCGATGCGGCCGGCTCCCCCGACTTCGACGAGATGACCCGCGACATCGCCGAGGTCCCCGCCGTCGAGGTGATCGTGACGGTCGCCGTGAACCTGATGAGCGCCGCCGCCGTGAAACTCGGGCTGACCGAGGAGGGCGACACGTACAAGGACCTGGACGAGGCCCGCAAGCTGGTCACCGCGCTCGCCGGGCTGCTGGACGCGAGCACGACCGAGATCAGCTCCTTCCACGCCGCGCCGCTGCGCGACGGCCTGAAGTCGCTGCAGCTGGCGTTCCGCGAGGCGTCGGTCGTGCCGGACGAGCCGGGGCAGGGCCCGGGCGAGAAGTACACGGGCCCGGTCTACGGCTGAGCCGCGGCCGGTTCGTCCACGAGATCGTCCGCGAACGGTTCGATCAACCGACCATTTCATCCACGGACGTACAGGGGCTCGCCCGGAGGCGTGGCACCGGCCGGCAACAGTGCCAGGTCGAGGCCGCGTACCAGGCGGGCCCTCAGCGTCTCGTCGGCGGCCAGCCGCCGGGCCACCGCCCGGCCGGCCTCGGCGGGATCGGCCGACGGGTCGAGGACGAGGGCGAGGATGCCGTCCGCCCCGCCCGGCCCGAGGTGGGCGCGGACGACCTCCGGCCCGGCGGCGACGGCGGCCCGCACCGCGGCGACGACCGCCGGGTCGTCGAGCGGGTCGGTGGAGGTGCGGCCCTCGGCGAGCGCCAGGAGTGCCGGCCCGGTCAGCTCGAAGGGCACCGGTCCTGCCAGGTCGAGGACGAGCGTGTCCGCCTTCTCGTGCGCGGCCGCCTGCAGCGCCTGGTGCAGGGGTACGGCCACCGGGCGGGCCTCGGGGTCCCAGCGGGCGAGGGTGTCGGTGGAGCTGAACGCGGGCAGGGCGGTGCGGGCGCCGGCCTTCAGGGTCGGCACGGCCATGTCGCTGGTCTTCTCGCGGCGCAGCCCGTTCTCGTCCTCCTCCACCTCGCCGAGAACGGCCACCACGGGCACCAGGAGCCGGGCGCCCCTGAGGGCCTCCAGCACCGGTCCCACGGCGGTGCGGTCCTCGGCCCAGGCGGCCAGCGCCGCGCTCAGCCGCGGATCGGCGGAGCCGTCGTCGTCGGAGAAGCCGGGGTCGGGAATGTTCTTGTTCGCCACGGTCGTCGACCCTATCGGGGGGATGCCCCCGGTCTCGTGCCGGGCCGGAAACGCGGCGGTGACCGCTTTCACCAGATTCTCAGTCTCCGCTGAGCCGGCTCTCACGCCCGCCCGACGGTCCGCACAGTCACCGCCTCCAGCATCGCGGGCATGGACTCCTGCGGAGCACGCCGCCGTCGTCGCGCTCGCCCCTCCCGGCGCCGTCCGTTCCTCCCGGTCGCGCTCGCCGTGGCGGCCGTCCTCGGGGCGACGGCGGGCGGGACCGTCTATGTGAAGACGCAGGCGCACCCACGCTCGGGAGCCGTATCGTCGTCCACTGCGACGACGCCGTCCGTCCCGGCGTCCGGATCGGGCAGCGGGGAGGGGGCCGTGGCGGTGCCGCAGGAGGACTACGACGCGCTGCTGGCGTCCGCGATGGAGTCGGTGACCGTGCCGGGCGGGGCCGCCGTGTCCGTGGCGGTGCTCGCCGTGGATTCCGGAGCCGCCGCCGCGTACGGCGAGGGCGCCTTCGACACGGCGAGCATCGTGAAGGTGGACATCCTGGCGGCTCTGCTGCTGGAGGCGCAGGACGCGGGCCGTCACCTCACGGCGGCCGAGAAGGCGTACGCCGCCGCGATGATCGAGAACAGCGACAACGACTCGGCGTCGGCACTGTGGCGGACCATCGGGAAGGCCGCGGGGCTCGACGCGGCGAACGAGCGGTTCGGGATGACGGACACCGCGGGCGGCGAGGGCATGCTGTGGGGACTGACCCAGACCACGGCCACCGACCAACTCACGCTGCTGCAGCAGGTGTTCGGCGACACGTCGGAACTGAGCGAGGCGTCGCGGACGTATCTGCAGGGCCTGATGGGGCGGATCGCCGTGGGCCAGCGGTGGGGCGTCTCGGCCGCGGCCGAGGGCTCCTCGTGGGCGCTGAAGAACGGCTGGCTGCCCCGCAGCACGACCGGCCTGTGGGACGTCGACAGCATCGGGCGGGTGACCGCCGGTGGCCGCGACTACCTGGTGTCCGTGCTGTCGAACGGCAACGCGACGCAGGCCGCGGGGATCTCCCTGGTGGAGACGGTGGCGAGGACGGCTGTGGCGGTCGTCGCGGGCGGCGGCGACGCCGCGGGCTCGACGTCCGGGCCGTCGGCGCCGACGACGGGTTCGGCGTCGGCCGTGTCCGGCTAGAGGGCCTCGTACGGCTCGTGCGGGTCGCGTTCGCGGCGGCCGCGCCACAGCAGGACCGCCGTCACCAGCAGCACGCCTCCGGCGCCGCCCGCGAGCAGCCCGGCCCAGCTCGACGTGGCGTCGTCCTTCTTCGGCTCGTCCGGCCCGGAGCCGAAGTACCGCTCGCCGTAGGCCGCGGACTGCAGGCCCTCGGGCTTGAGGCGGCCGGCGGTCCTGATCGCGGCGGCCGGGTCGATGAAGCCGTAGCCGCGGGAGTCGTCGCGGCCGCCGTTCGGGGCGTTGCGGGCGGTGTCCTCCAGGAGCTTCTTGATCTGCGCCGGGGTCAGACCGGGGTGGGCGGCCTTGACCAGCGCCACCGCCCCCGAGACGAACGCGGAGGCCGCGCTGGTCCCCCAGCCCTGGTAGTACTTGTGGTCCGGGTCGGCGATGACGACGTCGACGCCGGGCGCGCTGACGGTGGCGTACCAGCGGCGGGTGGAGAACGACGCGCGGGTGCCGTAGCGGTCGACCGCGGTCGCGGCGATGACGCCCGGGTAGGCGGCCGGGTACGAGATGTGGTCGCCCTTCTCGCCGCCGTTGCCGGCCGAGGCGACGACGACCGAGCCCTTCTTCAGCGCGTACTGGACGGCCTCGTCCTCGGCGGGTTCGGGATGCGCGGAGGCGGAGTCGTCGCCGAGGGAGAGGTTGATGACGTCGGCGCCCTGGTCGGCGGCCCAGCGGATGCCCTCGGCGAGGGCGTTGCCACGGGTGTTGCGGGCCTTGGCGCGCTGCGGGTCGCCGTCCTCGAGGATCACACGGACGGGGAGGATCTTCGCCTCCGGCGCGATGCCGAGCACGCCGTCGTCGTCGCCGAAGCCGTGCCCGTGACCGGCGATGATGCTGGCCATGGCGGTGCCGTGGCGGGCCCAGGCGCGGTCGCCGGGCGCGGCGCCGAAGCCGACCAGGTCCTTGCCGGCGAGGACGTTGCCGGCGAGGTCGGGATGGTCGGCCTCGACTCCGGTGTCCAGGACGGCGACCGTGACGCCCTTGCCCTTGGTGGTCTGCCAGGCCTCATCGGTGTGCAGGGCGGTCAGGGCCCACTGCTGGGCGCGGATGCCGTCGGCGTGGGCCTGGGCGGCCGGCAGGAACGCTACGGAGCAGGCGAGAAGGCAGCTGAGGAGTCCCGCCCGGCGGGCGGTGGTGCGTCGGCTCATGAGGGCTGCTCCGAGGACGGCGTGACGACGGTCTTGCGCAGGCCGCGTTCGACGCGGTCGGCGAGGCCCTGCGCCTCGTTGCCGAGTCCCGCCTGGGCAGGGGCGGTGGTGGCGCCGCTCGCGGTGGCCACGGGCGCGGGCTGCGGGGTGTCCACGGTGCGGCCGTCGGCCCAGCCGGAGACGGCGTAGACGACGACCGGCGCGTCCGTCAGGACGGAGATCGTCCACGCGGCGCGCTGCCGGTCGCCGAAGGCGGCGGCCACGGTGCCCTTCGCGGCGTACGGACGGGGCATCAGGTCCGCCCGCTTCGCCAGGCCCTCCTTGGTGACGCGGGCGTCGAGGGAGCGCATGGCGGGTGCGTCGGCCGTGGTGAACAGCAGGCCGACGGTGGTCACATAGCTCTGGGTGGCATCGGTGTAGGTCGCCCGCAGCAGCCGCTCGCAGCCGACCGGGGCGAGGACCTTCAGCAGCAGCGGGTCGAAGGCGTCGGCGCAGCCGCCGTCCGGGGCTACGGCGATCCGCGTCCAGGCGCGGTCGGCGCCGCCGGGACCGGCGCCCTGCCCGTCCACCGTGGGCGGGAACAACTGGTCGACGGGCACGTTGTGCCACAGGCCGCCGGCGGTGACGTAGGCACCACGATCGGCGTCGTCCCCCGAGCCGCCGACGAGCCAACTGCCGGTCAGGGCACCGCCGATGAGGCCGAGCCCGAGGACGGCGCTGACCGCGGCCGCGGCGGTGCGTCCCCGTCGGCCGAGGATCCAGGGCGTGTCGCGGTATCCCTCGGGCCGCCCGAACGTCACCACGGGCCGCCGTGCGCCCGGGCCGCCGCCCGGGGCCATCGGAGCGCTCCAGGAGAGGGACGGGTCGGGTCCGCCGACCGCGTCGGGGGCGGCCCCGGGCCGCCGCGGCGCCTCCGGCACGGGGGGCGCGGGCGGCGCGGCCGGGGGCGGCACGGCGAAGTCGGGTTGCCGCAGGGCCGCGGCGGGACTCCACGCCGGTCCGTCGTCCGGCTGCGCGGCCCTCGGGAAGCCACCGCGCGGGGCGGTGCCGGACGCCTCGGGCGCGGGCACCCAGTCACGCGGCAACGGCGTCCAGGCGCGGTCGGGCGTGTACCCACCCCCGGCACCGGCGGCGGAACGGGTGCCCTCGGGTCCTGCGGGACGCGGGTCGTCCCGGTCGGCGGGGGCGGGCCGCGGACCCTGCCGGTCCGAGGCGCGCGGGCCGGCGGGGTCGGCCGGGCGCGTGGGGGCCGGCGGGGTGGTCCGGGAGCTGTCCGGCCGGGTGGGCCGAGGGGCCGGGTCGAAGGCGCGGAACGGTCCCGTGCGGGCGGTGGGGCCGCCGCCGTCCGGACGGGACGACGGGCTGTCCGCTTCCGGACGGTCGACGGGGGCGCAAGGCGCGGTCTCGGCGGCCGGGGAACGCGGGGGTTCACCGGCCGTGGGGGGCCGGGTCCCACCGGCCGTGGGCCTCGGGGGCTCGGCGGCCGCGGGACCGGGAGTGTCCGGGTGCGCGGGGCGGGGGGCCGGGGCGGAGGGGCGGAAGAAGCCCGTGGTGAAGGGACGCGAGACTGCCGCGTCGGTGCTGTCCGGGCCGTCCTCGGGGCGGGGCGCGGGCCTCGCCGGGCGGGGGGCGCGACGGAAGTCGTGCGGCGGGGCGGGACGCGGGACGGCGGGCGGACGCTCGTCGGCCGGGGCGGGTCCCGCGGTGTCGTCGCCCCGTGGGGGCTGCGCGGGACGGCTCGGCGGGGGCGGGGTGTCCGGGAAGCGGGCCGACGCGGGGGGCGGGGGCGGGGTCATGGCGTCCGTGTACTGGGCCCGCAGGGTGGTGAAGCGGGGGGCGGTGCGGGGGCTGGGGGGAGCCGTGTCCGCCGAGGCGGTCACGCCGCCGTCCTCGGCCGTGCCGGTGTCCTGGGCGGCCGGCGCCGGCGCTCCGGGGGCGGACGCCGCCCGGCGCGTGGACTGCTGACGTCCGGCCTGGTCGGGCGTCGCGCGGGGCGCGGCTTCGCGTTCCGCACGGTCGGGTGCCGGGCGGTGCGGGGGCTCCTGCGCCGGCCGGCCGGGGCCGGTGGGACGGGCGGTCCTCGCGCGGGCGGTCGCCGTGGCCGCCGCGTCGGGGGCGTCCTCCTGGACGGGGGCGGGCGGCCGGGCCGGGCGGGGCGGGGCGCTCGGGCGCGGCGGGACGCCGGGGTGGGGAGGCACGTCCGGGTGCGGGGGGACCGAGGCGCGGCGTGCTTCCGTGCTCATGCACCCCCCGTTTCCTCGTCCCCGGGCCGTCGTTCTCGTATGCGGGCCGTCGGTTCGCACCCGGGCGACCCGGTCGTCCGTCGCGGGCAGGCATACCCGCGCGAGCGGACCGGCATCCCGACGCGGCTGTCCGGCCGGAGCCGTCCTCCGTACGTGCGCGTCACTCTACGGCTTGTCGCCGGTCGAACGGGAACCAGTCCGAGGCGCCCGGGGCTTTAGCCCGGAACGTCCCCCTACCCTGCGGTAATCCTGTCTGGCAGGCTTCCTTCATGACTGCGCGCGCCGCCGACCGGGCCCGTTACGACCGGGCCACCGCCCATCTCGACGCCCCGCTCGCCCTTGTGGACCTGGACGCCTTCGACGCGAACGCCGAGGATTTGGTCCGCCGGGCCGGCGGCAAGCCGATCCGGGTCGCGAGCAAGTCCGTGCGCTGCCGGACGCTGCTGGAACGCGTCCTGGCCAAGGACGGCTTCGCGGGGATCATGTCGTTCACCCTCGCCGAGTCGCTGTGGCTGGCCCGCTCGGGTTTCGAGGACGTCCTCCTCGCGTATCCGTCGGCCGACCGCGGCGCCTACGCCGAGCTGGCCGCCGATCCCAAGCTCGCCGCCGCCGTCACCGTCATGGTCGACGACGTCGCGCAGCTCGACCTCATCGACGCGGCGCGGGCCGGGGGCACCGAAGTCATCCGCGTCTGCCTGGAGTTGGACACCTCGCTGAAGCTGCTCGGCGGCCGGTTCCGGGTCGGCGCGCTGCGCTCGCCGCTGCACTCCCCCGCCCAGGTCGCCGACGTGGCACGGGCGGTGGCCCGGCGGCCCGGCTTCAGGCTGGTGGGGATCATGGCGTACGAGGGGCACATCGCCGGGGTCGGCGACGCCGTCGCCGGACGGCCCCTGCGGTCCCGGGCGATCCGGCTGATGCAGGCCACCGCCCGCCGGGAGCTCGCCGAGCGGCGCGCGGCCGTGGTGCGCGCGGTACGGGCCGTCGTGCCGGACCTGGAGTACGTCAACGGCGGCGGCACCGGCAGTGTGCAGCACACCGCCGCGGAGGACGCGGTCACGGAGATCGCGGCCGGGTCCGGGCTGTACGTGCCGCGGCTCTTCGACAACTACACGTCGTTCAGCGGGCGTCCGGCCGCGCTGTTCGCCATGCCCGTCGTGCGCCGGCCCGGCGTCGGGGTGGTGACGGTCCTCGGCGGCGGCTACCCGGCCTCCGGTGCGGCCGGGCCCGACCGGCTTCCGGCGCCCTACCTCCCCGAGGGCCTGCGTTACGACCCCCAGGAGGGCCCCGGCGAGGTGCAGACGCCGCTGCTCGGCTCCCCGGCCGACGATCTGCTGATCGGCGACAAGGTGTGGTTCCGGCACGCGAAGGCCGGCGAGCTGTGCGAACGGTTCGAGGTGCTGCATCTCGTCGAGGGGGACGCCGTGACGGCGACCGTGCCGACCTACCGGGGCGAGGGTCACACCTTCCTCTGACCGCCGCCCCGGGCCGCCGGGTTCTACAGCGGGGTCACGTACGCCCCGGAGATCCCGCCGTCGACCAGGAAGTCGGTGGCGTTGACGAACGAGGAGTCGTCGCTGGCCAGGAAGGCGACGGCGGCGGCGATCTCGTCGGCCTCGGCGAACCGGCCGACGGGGATGTGGACGAGGCGGCGGGCGGCCCGCTCGGGATCCTTGGCGAACAGCTCCTGCAGCAGCGGGGTGTTGACCGGCCCGGGGCACAGGGCGTTCACGCGGATGCCCTCCCGGGCGAACTGCACGCCGAGTTCGCGGGACATGGCGAGGACGCCGCCCTTGGACGCCGTGTACGAGATCTGCGAGGTCGCCGCGCCCATCCGCGCCACGAAGGACGCCGTGTTGATGATGGAACCGCGGCCCTGCCGGCGCATGTAGGGGATGGCGGCCTTGCAGCACAGGTAGACGGAGGTCAGGTTGACCTCCTGGACGCGCCTCCAGGCCTCCAGGCCGGTCTCCAGGATCGAGTCGTCGTCGGGCGGGGAGATGCCCGCGTTGTTGAAGGCGACGTCCACGCTGCCGTAGGTGTCGTAGGCCGCCTGGAACAGCGCCTCGACCTGCTCGGGGTCGGTGACGTCGACCTTCACGAAGATCCCGCCGACCTCCTCGGCGGCCGCCTTGCCGCGGGTCTCGTCGACGTCGCCGCAGACGACGTGCGCGCCCTCGGAGGCGAGCCGGCGCGCGGCGGCGAGGCCGATGCCGCTGCCGGCGCCGGTGACGACGGCCGTGCGCCCGACCAGGCGGCGGCAGATGTTCTCGTCGGGCAGGGGGGTGGATGACGTCACTGTGCGGGGCCCTCCGTGCTGATGAAGACGTTCTTGGTTTCGGTGAAGGCGGTCAGGGCGTCCGGGCCCAGCTCACGGCCGACGCCGGACTGCTTGTAGCCGCCGAACGGGGTCCAGTAGCGGACGCTGGAGTGGGAGTTGACGGACAGGTTCCCGGCGCGCACGGCCCGCGAGACGCGCAGCGCGCGGCCGACGTCCCGGGTCCAGACGGAGCCGGAGAGGCCGTAGGGGGTGTCGTTGGCGAGCCGGACCGCGTCCGCCTCGTCGGTGAAGGGGAGCAGCACGGCGACGGGTCCGAAGATCTCCTCGCGGGCGGCCGCGGAGTCGGGCCGTTCGCCGGTGAGCACGGTCGGCGGGAACCAGAACCCGGGGCCTTCGGGGGCGCTGCCGCGCAGCGCCTGCGCGTCGTCCGGCACGAACGACCGTACGCGGTCCACCTGCTGACGGGAGATCAGCGGCCCCATCCGGGTCGCCTCGTCGGCCGGGTCGCCGACCACCACCGCGGCCAGTTCCCGTGCCAGGTGGTCGGCGACCTCGTCGTACACCGACTCCTGGACGAGGATCCGGGTGCGGGCGCAGCAGTCCTGGCCGGAGTTGTCGAGGAAGGAGTACGGGTCGACGGCGGTCTTCAGGTCGGCGTCGGCGAACACGATGTTCGGGCTCTTGCCGCCGAGTTCCAGGGTGACCGGCTTGACCTGCCGGGCGCAGCGTTCCATGACCTCGCGGCCGGTGCGGGTGGAGCCGGTGAACACGATCTTCGCGACGTCGGGGTGGTCGACGAGCGCCCGGCCGGCGACCGCGCCGTGGCCCGGCAGCACCTGGAAGAGATGCTCGGGCAGGCCTGCCTCCAGGGCGAGTTCGGCCAGCCGCAGGGCGGTGAGCGGGGTGGTCTCGGCGGGCTTGAGGACGACCGCGTTGCCCGCCGCGAGGGCCGGGAACGCGCCCCAGGCGGCGATCGGCATGGGGAAGTTCCACGGGGCGATCACGCCGACCACGCCGAGCGGCTCGTGGAAGGTGACGTTCCAGCCGCCGGCCACCGGGATCTGGCTGCCCAGGAGCCGTTCGACGCCGCCCGCCGCGTAGAGCAGCAGGTCGCGGGCGTTGCCGGCCTCCCAGCGGGCGTTGCCGAGGAGGTGGCCGGCCTCGCGGACCTCGAGCAGCGCCAGTTCCTCGACGTGCGCGTCGACCACGTCGGCGAAGCGGCGCAGCAGGCGTGCGCGGTCGGCGGGGGCCGCCGCGGCCCAGGCGGTCTGCGCGGCGCGGGCCCGGGCGACCGCGCGGTCCACGTCGGCAGCGTCGGCGGCCGGGACGACGGCGACGACCTCCTCGGTGGCCGGGTTGAGGACGGTCAGCTCGTGCGGGGAGTGCCGGTGCGGGGACTGCTCGTGCGGGTGGGACAAGGCGGGACCTTTCACAGACGTTCGAAGGAGCGGCGCAGCTCCCAGTCGGTGACGGCGGCGTCGAAGGCCTCGAGCTCGACGCGTGCCATGTTGCGGTAGTGGGCGACGACCTCCTCGCCGAAGGCGGCCAGCGCGATCGGGCTGGCCGACCAGAGCTCGGCGGCCTCACGGAGCGTGGTGGGGACGTGCGCGTAGTCGCCGGCGTAGGCGTTGCCGGCGCAGGCCTCGGGCAGCTCCAGCTTGTGCTCGATGCCGTACAGTCCGGCCGCGACCAGACCGGCGACGGCGAGATGCGGGTTGACGTCGCCGCCGGGGAGGCGGTTCTCGAAGCGGGTCGAGCGGCCGTGGCCGACGACGCGCAGCGCGCAGGTGCGGTTGTCATGCCCCCAGGCGACGGCGGTCGGGGCGAAGGAGCCCGGCTGGAACCGCTTGTAGGAGTTGATGTTGGGGGCGTAGAGGAGGGAGAAGTCGCGCAGGGCGGCGAGCTGTCCGGCGAGGAAGTGCCGCATGACCTCGGACATGCCGTCCGGGTCGTCGGCCGTGCCGGCCATCACGTTCACGCCGTCCGCGTCGGTGAGCGAGAGGTGGATGTGGCAGGAGTTGCCCTCGCGCTCGTTGTACTTGGCCATGAAGGTGAGGGAGACGCCTTCCTGGGCGGCGATCTCCTTGGCGCCGGTCTTGTAGATCGCGTGCTGGTCGCAGGTGATCAGGGCCTCGTCGTAGCGGAACGCGATCTCGTGCTGGCCGGGGTTGCACTCGCCCTTGGCGGACTCGACGGTGAGGCCGGCGCCGGCCATCTCGTTGCGGATGCGGCGCAGCAGCGGCTCGATGCGGCCGGTGCCGAGGACCGAGTAGTCGATGTTGTACTGGTTGGCCGGGGTGAGCCCGCGGTAGTTCGCGTCCCAGGCGGCCTCGTAGCTGTCCTTGAAGACGATGAACTCCAGCTCGGTGCCGACCTGGGCGGTGAAGCCGTGCTCGGCGAGGCGCTCCAGCTGGCGGCGCAGGATCTGGCGCGGGGCGGCGACCACCGGCGAGCCGTCGTTCCAGGCGAGGTCGGCGACCAGCATCGCGGTGCCGGCGTTCCAGGGCACCCGGCGCAGGGTGGCGAGGTCGGGATGCATCGCGAAGTCGCCGTAGCCGCGCTCCCAGGAGGACATGGCGTAGCCGTCGACGGTGTTCATCTCCGTGTCGACGGCGAGGAGGTAGTTGCAGCCCTCGGTGCCGTGCCGGAGCACCTCGTCGAGGAAGAATCCGGCGGCGAACCGTTTGCCCTGGAGCCGCCCCTGCATGTCGGGGAAGGCGAGGACGACGGTGTCGATCTCACCGCTCGCCACGAGGGCGCGCAGCTCCTCGACGCCGAGCGGGGGTGTGCGGTCTGCCACGGGAAGGGCCTCCTTCGGCTTCCCCGGCTCCCTCGTCTTCTTCGGGCGGGCCGGGAGCCATAAGGTATTGCTCAGAACCATTGCTTGGGAAGGGGGCGCGGCCTGATGTCGGTGGACGCTGACGGCGGACCGGACGACCGGCTGACGCCGGTGCTGCGGCCGGTGCGGGCCGGAAACGGCTTCGAGGAGGCGCTGGAGCAGATCCTGCAGGTCGTACGACTGGGTCTGGTGCCGGGGGGCGAACGGCTGCCGGCCGAGCGGGAGCTGGCGCAACGGCTCGGGATCAGCCGGGTGACGCTGCGCGAGGTGCTGAAGGTCCTCCAGGACCAGGGGCTGGTCGAGTCCCGTCGGGGCCGGTACGGCGGAACGTTCGTGCTGCCGCGCGCGCACGCCGGCGGCGAGGACGAGCTGCGGCGGCGGATCGCGAAGACCGACGTCGAGGACGTACTGCGGTTCCGCGAGGTGCTGGAGTCGGGCGCGGCGGGCCTGTGCGCGTCGCACGGTCTGACGGACGAGCAGGGGAGCCGGCTGCGCGAGGCCCTCGCCGCCACCGGGAACGCTCCGCCGGCCGACTACCGTCGACGCGACACGATGCTCCATCTGACCCTCGCCGAGCTGTGCGGCTCACCCTCGCTGACGGCGCAGTACGCGGCCGTGCGGGCCACGGTGAACGACCTGCTCGACTGCATCCCGCTGCTCGTGCGCAACCTGGAACACTCTCAACGGCAGCACACCGCGCTGGTGGAGGCGGTGCTGGACGGAGACGCGGACGGCGCGCGGGAGATCATGCGGGAGCACTGCGCGGGCACGGCGGCCCTGCTCAGGGGCTTCCTGACCTGAAGCGTGCCGGACGGCGAGCAAAGGTTCGAGCGATGTCCATTGAAGGTCGGCCGGGAGGACGTATGACGGTGACGGATCACGGCGCGAAGGCGCCTCAGAGGACGGGCGGGCCGGGCGGCAGGCCGTTGATCGGCGTCAGCACGTATCTGGAGCCCGGCACGCGCTGGAGGGTGTGGGAGCTGGAGGCGGCGCTGTTGCCCGCGGCGTATCCGAGGCTCGTCCAGCGGGCCGGCGGGCTGGCCGTGATGCTCCCGCCGGACGCGCCCGAACACGCGGCGGCGGCCGTGGCCCGCCTCGACGGCCTGGTCATCGCGGGCGGCCCGGACGTCGATCCGGCCCGCTACGGCGCCGAGCGCGATCCCCGCACCGGGCCGCCGGCTCCCGAGCGGGACGCGTGGGAGCTGGCCCTGATCGAGGCGGCGCTGACGGCGGACGTCCCGCTGCTGGGCATCTGCCGGGGCATGCAGCTGCTGAACGTCGCGCTCGGCGGCACGCTGGTCCAGCACCTCGACGGGCACGCCGAGGCCGAGGGCGTCTTCGGCGGCCATCCGGTCGAGCCGGTGCCGGGCAGCCTGTACGGCGGGATCGTCGACGCGCAGGCCCTGGTGCCGACCTACCACCACCAGGCGGTGGACCGCCTCGGCACGGGCCTCGTGCCGTCGGCCCACGCGGCCGACGGCACCGTGGAGGCCGTCGAACTGCCCTCCGCCGGGTGGGTCCTCGGGGTGCAGTGGCATCCGGAGATGGGCGAGGACGTGCGGGTCGTGCACGCCCTCGTGACAGCCGCGTCCCGCTCCGCCGCCTGAGACCCGCCGCCCACGCCCACCAGCCCCGGCCCGGCCCCACGTCCGGCGAAAGCCCGCGCGTCCCACGCGTGTGCCCCGTCCACCGACGTCTCCCAAGCGGCCGTACCGTACCCGGACGTCTCGCACCCGGCCGTCCCGTACCCGGACGTCTCGCACGCGGACGTCCCGGCGCCGGGCCCGTCAGCCTCGCGTGAGGGACAGCAGTTCGCGGGCCGGGCCGGTGGGACGGTGGCCCGTCGGCCAGACCGCCCTGAGGTCCCGGGCCAGGGAGACTCCCTCGACGGGGATGCCGACGAGCCGGCGCAGCGCCAGTTCCTCGCCGACCGCCAGTTCGGAGAGGACGGCCGGCCCCGCCCCGCTCACCACGGCCGCCTTGACCGCCGTCGTCGAGGAGAGCTCGATCAGCGGGCGGGCCAGGCCTCCGAGGGCCGTGTCGAGCACCTGACGGGTCCCGGAGCCCTTCTCCCGCAGGATCAGCGGTGTCGTCGCCAGTTCGGCGGCGGGCAGCGGGCGCCGACGGCGGGCCCACGGGTGCGCGGGTGCCACGACGACGATGAGGCGGTCGTGGGCTATCACGGCGGAGTCCAGGCCGGGCGGAAGCGTGAGGCCCTCCACGAAGCCCAGATCCGCCTCCCCGGCCAGCAGCCGCTCGGCGACGGCCGCCGAGTTGCCGGCGAGCAGCGAGACCGCGGTGTCCGGCCGGCCCGCGCGCAGCGCGAGCAGCCAGCCGGGCAGCAGATACTCGGCGATGGTCATGCTGGCCGCCACCCGCAGCCGCGAGTCGCGACGGTCGCGCAGCGCCTGCGCGCCCGCGTCGAAGGCCTCCGCCGCCTCGACGATCCGCCGCGCCCAGTCCGTCACCAGCGCACCCGCGTCCGTCAGTCGGGACCCGCGGGGCGACCGGTCCACCAGGGCCACGCCCAACTGACGTTCCATGGACCGGATCCGGCTGCTCGCGGCCGGCTGGGTGATGCCCAGCTCGCGCGCGGCCGCGCCGAGGCTGCCCAGCCGGGCCACCGCCAGCAGCAGTTCCAACGCGCCCAGGTCCGGGACGCGGTGGGCGATCGAGCCCCCGCCGCCGGGCCACTGTTCCTGCGTGTCCCGTTCCTGCGCGTCCCGCGCACCCGCCGCACTCCCCATAAGCCCAGTTTATGCCCCCATAGAGTCATCGTCCCTGGTGGCGGCTGCCCGGCCGGGCGACCGTGGAGTCATGGTCACCGCCGCCCAGCCTCTGTTCGCCCTGTCCCGTCCGCGCGCCGGAGCCGTCCGTCACCTCGGACCGCAGTGGTACGCCACGGTCATGGGCACCGCGATCCTCGGCACGGCGGGCGTCGCGCTTCCCGTCCGCCCGCCGGGGCTGCGGCCGCTGTGTGCGGCGTTCTGGGCGCTCTCCCTGGTGCTCCTGCTGGGCCTGCTCGCCGCCCGCGCGCTGCACTGGCGCCACCACCGCGACCAGGCCCGCGCCCATCTCCTCGACCCGGCGACGGCCCCCTTCTACGGCTGCCTCGCGATGGCGCTGCTCGCCGTCGGGGGCGGCGCGCTCTCCGTCGGCCGGGACTGGATCGGCACCCCGGCCGCGGTGGTCCTCGACGCCGTGCTCTTCACCGTGGGCACGGCGGTCGGGCTCGGGGCCGCCGTCGCCGTCCCGTATCTGATGGCCGTACGTCACCGGGTGGAGGCCTCCCGGGCCACGCCGGTGTGGTTGCTGCCGCTGGTCGCGCCCATGGTGTCCGCCGCGGTGGGCCCGTCGCTGGCGCCGCACCTGCCGGCCGGGCAGCCCCGGGAGACCCTGCTGCTCGCATGCGTCGCGCTGTTCGGACTGAGTCTGCTCGCCACCTTCGTCATGCTGCCGCTGGTGTTCGCGCGGCTGGTGACCGGCGGACCGCTGCCGCTCGTCCTGACGCCGACCCTGTTCCTGGTCCTCGGCCCGCTCGGGCAGTCCACCACTGCCGCCGGACGGTTCGCGGAGATCGCTCCGGGGATCCTGCCCGGCCCGGAAGGCCGCGGTCTCGCCGTGTTCGCCGTGCTGTACGGGGTGCCCGTCATGGGGTTCGCGCTGCTCTGGCTCTGCCTGGCCGCCGCGCACGTGGTGCGCGCCCGCCGGCACGGGATGGGCTTCGCGATGACGTGGTGGGCGTTCACCTTCCCGGTCGGCACCTGTGTGACCGGGGCCGCGGCGCTGGCCCGGCACACCGGGCTCGTCGTCTACGGCCTGCTCGCCTGCGCGCTGTACGTCGCCCTGGTGGCCGCCTGGGGTGTGGCCGCGGCGCACACCGTCCGCCGGCTGCTCAGCGGAGAGCTGCTCGCAGCGCCCCGCCCAGCACCCGCGGAGCCTCGGCCAGTGACGGCCCGTACCACGTCAGGTGCCGTCCGCTGAGCAGCGCGCAGGGCAGGCCGGGAAAGGCCTCCGGGCCGTCGTCGGCGGTGAAGCGGTAGGGCTCGTCCGGCAGGACGACCAGGTCCGGGCGGGCGGCGAGCAGGTCCTCGAGGGCCATCCGCGGGTAGCGCTCGGGGTGCCCGGAGTACAGCTGGTGGACGCCCAGGCGGGCCAGCACGTCCCCGGCGAAGGTCTCGCGGCCCAGGACCATCCACGGCCGTCGCCAGACCGGCACGACGGCCGTCCGGCGGGCGAGCGGCCCGGGCGCCGCCCACGCCTCCTCCGCCTCGGCGAGCCATTCCGGTCGCGCGGGTCCGCCGCACGCCCGTAGCACCCGCGAGAGCTCCCGGAAGGCCTGCGCGACGTCGCGGACCTCCGTCACCAGGACCTCGAGACCCGCCGCGCGCAGCGCCGCGAGGTCCGGCCCGCGGTTCTCCTCCTCGTTGGCGATCACGAGGTCGGGGGCGAGCGCGACGACGCGTCCCACGTCGGGGTTCTTGGTGCCGCCGATCCGGGCGACGTCCAGGCCGGCCGGGTGGGAGCACCAGTCCGTGGCGCCGACCAGGACTCCGGGCGCGGAAACGGCCACCGCCTCGGTGAGCGACGGCACCAGCGAGACGACCCGCACTACCGTTTCCGGCCCCGGTCCCGGTCGCGTACCGCCTCGATGTGCTCGGCCACCGCGACGACGACCACCCGGGTGTCCGGCACGGTCGCCCGCCAGCGGTGGCGGACCCCGCCGGTGAGATACAGGGTGTCACCGCGGCCCAGCCGGTAGGCGCGCCCCTCCGCCTCGATCTCCACCGCGCCGTCGGCGACGTACAACAGCTGGTCGTTGCGGTGCTGGAACTCGCGGCCCGCGTCATGGTCGCCGGTGAACTCGGAGGCGTGCATCTGGTGGTGCCCGCGGACCAGGGACCGCGAGCGCGGCTCCGGCTCCCGCCCGGCGCCCGCGCCCGGCTCGGCGATCTCGGCGCGGACGACGTCGACGCTGCACGCCGGGTCGGCGGCGGCGAGGAGTTCCACGGCGGTGGTGCGCAGGGCGTCGGCGACCTTCTCCAGGGAGCTGGTGCTGGGCCGCGCCCGGTCGTTCTCGATCTGGCTCAGGAACGGGACGGAGAGGCCGCTGCGCTCGGCCACGACGGCGAGGGTGAGCTGCAGGGAGCGGCGGCGGCGGCGCACGGCCGCGCCGACCCGCAGGGGCTGTTCTTTGTGGTCGCCCATCGCTCCGGCTCCCTCCTTCGCTCGTCGGCTCCGTGTGTCCTCGGACACGTCCTCTGATGAGTTCTCTGCACCCTACGCATGTTCGGCAAACCGTTTCACGGGCCTGTCACATCGACGGCACCCGGCGTGACATCCGACCTCACAGTTCACGCCAGCCGACGGGTACCGCAGAGACCCCGGCGGGAGGCCCGCCCGGCGGTCTACCGGTTCAATGCGCGGACGGCCGCCCGTGTTCCCGCTCGTCCTCGGCCTCGGGCAGAGCCGGTCCGGGGCTGAGCGTAGCGCTCTGTGGTTGGCCGGATCCAGGCTGTGGACGGCCCCGACCCGCGCCTCCACCGCGCCGCGACCACGACACGAACACGACACGAGGGCCGGGCCCCGCCGACCGCCGTGAAGGCCGTACGGCGGGCCCGCCCCTCGCGAGCGGTCGCGGTGCTGTCAGGTCACCGCGCCGCCCGGCTCTCCTGCCCGGACCGGCCGCCGGTACCCGTGTCGCCGGGCCGGGGTTCCCCGTCGGCCAGGTGCGCACCGCGTCCCGCTCCGAGGCGAAGGCCCCCGGACGGCGGCGACGGACAGCCCGTAGACGCGCGGGCCGGCCAGCGACCGGCCCGGCACGACGTCCGCCGTGATCGTCGGCGGTCGGCGGGACGTCCGTGCGGCATGATGCGTGGCGTGACCGGACGACTGATGCTTCTCGACACCGCCTCGCTGTACTTCCGCGCCTACTTCGGCGTCCCGGACTCCGTGCGGGCGCCGGACGGCACCCCCGTGAACGCGGTGCGCGGACTGCTGGAGTTCATCGACCGGCTGGTGAAGGACCACCGGCCGGACGACCTGGTGGCCTGCATGGACGCCGACTGGCGCCCCCAGTGGCGGGTCGACCTCATCCCCTCCTACAAGGCGCACCGCGTGGCCGAGGAGCGCGAGAGCGGGCCGGACGAGGAGGAGGTGCCGGACACCCTCTCGCCCCAGGTGCCGATCATCGAGGCGGTCCTGGACGCGCTCGGCATCGCGCGCGTGGGCGTCGCCGGGTACGAGGCGGACGACGTGATCGGCACGTTCACCGGGCGGGCTGAGGGCCCGGTCGACATCGTCACCGGCGACCGCGACCTCTACCAACTCGTGGACGACGCACGCGGGGTGCGGGTCCTGTACCCGCTGAAGGGCGTCGGCTCGCTGCAGTTGACGGACGAGGCGTGGCTGCGCGAGAAGTACGGGGTCGACGGGCGCGGGTACGCGGATCTGGCGCTGCTGCGCGGCGACCCGAGCGACGGACTGCCGGGCGTGCCGGGCATCGGGGAGAAGACCGCGGCCAAGCTGCTGGCGGAGTTCGGCGATCTGGCCGGGATCATGGCGGCGGTCGACGACCCGAAGGCGAAGCTGACGCCGTCGCAGCGCAGGCGGTTGGACGAGTCGCGGCCGTACGTCGCCGTCGCGCCCAAGGTGGTCAAGGTCGCCGACGACGTGCCGCTGCCCGAGGTGACCACCGCCCTCCCCGACGCACCGCGGGACGGGGAGACGCTGGAGGCGCTGGCGGCGCGCTGGGGTCTCGGCGGGTCGCTGCAGCGGCTGCTGACGACGCTGGGCGCACGGCGCGCGTAGGGCGTCGGGTCCGGCATCGGGGAACGGCCTGACGGACGGAACCGGCCGTCTTCGGGAGAAGGGGCGAACCGGACCCCGGACCTGAGGGCGTCGCCCAGGGAGAGATGCTAACTTAGGTATACCTAAGCAAGGATGACTGGGAGGCCGTCATGGCAGAACGTCCGGCACGGAAGCCGCGCAAGCCCCACTCCGCGCAGGTCGTCCGCACCGAACGGCTCACCCCGCACATGCAGCGCGTCGTGCTCGGCGGCGAGGGTCTCGCGGAGTTCTCCACGGGAGACTGCACCGACCACTACGTCAAACTCCTCTTCGGTCCCGAGGGCGTCTCCTATCCGGAGCCCTTCGACCTGGAGCGCATCCGGGCCGAGTTCCCCCGCGACCAGTGGCCCGTGACCCGGACGTACACGGTGCGCCACTGGGACGCCGAACACCGGGAGCTGACCCTCGACTTCGTCATCCACGGCGACGAGGGCCTGGCGGGGCCGTGGGCCGCGCGCGTCCAGCCGGGCGAGACCGTCCGTTTCCTCGGCCCGGGCGGCGCGTACGCCCCCGACACCTCCGCCGACTGGCATCTGCTGGCCGGCGACGAGAGCGCCCTGCCCGCCATCGCCGCCGCCCTGGAGTCGCTGCCCGCCGGCGCCGTCGCCCACGCCTTCATCGAGGTGACCGGCCCCGAGGAGGAGCAGAAGATCGACTCCGACGTCGAGGTCGTCTGGCTGCACCGCGGTGAGCGGCCGGTCGGCGAGAAACTCGTCGAGGCCGTGCGGGCTCTGGAGTTCCCCGCGGGCCGCCCGCACGCGTTCGTGCACGGCGAGGCGGCCGGCGTGAAGGAGCTGCGCAGGCTGCTGCGCGTCGAGTCGCAGATCCCGCGGGAGGACCTGTCGATCTCCGGCTACTGGCGGCTCGGCCACAACGAGGACGGCTGGCAGGCCGCGAAGCGGGAGTGGAACGCGCGCGTGGAGGCGGAGCAGGAGGGCGCGAGCCCGGCCGCGTGAACCGGCGGCAGCGGCCCGGCCGCATGAAGCCGGCGGAAGACGGCCCGCCCTGTGGAGCGGGCCGCCGTACACCTCCCGACCGCCGTCGGTCGCCTCCCGGCCGCGGCAGGCAGCTCGTGCCGCCGCCCGACGGCCTGTGGCTGGTGCCGCGACCGGAACTAGACCGACCGCTGGTACGACCTGAACGTCCGGATCGAGAGCCACACGGCCGCCACCGCGAGCGCGAGCAGCCCCCCACAGCGGACGAGCACCGCGCCCCAGTCGGGATCGGCGGACAGTGCCGAACGCCCCGCGACCATCGCCCAGTCCAGCGGATTGAAGCGGGCCGCGTGCCGGATCCAGCCGGGCATCCGGTCCGGCGCCATGAACGCACTGGAGAGGAAGGTCAGCGGCAGCAGCAGGAACGTGTTGACGCCGATGATCGACTCCCGCTCCCGCACCAGCATGCCCAGGGCGTTGGACAGCGCCCCGAAGACCGTGCCCAGCAGCACCGAGGCGACGACCAGGACGGCGACGCCCACGAACCCGCCCGGAAAGTCCGCGCCGCCCGCGAGGCCGAGCAGCACGATGACGGCCGACTGGAGCGCGGTGACGATGCCGTTGTGGACGACGTTGCCGTTCATCAGCGCGGCCCGGCTGGCCGGGGTGGTCAGGAAGCGGTCGAGCGTGCCGCGCTGGATCTCCTCCAACGTGCCCATGCCCGCCCACAGGTTGGAGGCGAGCGCGCTCATCACCACGACGCCCGGCACCAGGTAGTCCAGATAGGAACCGGTGCCGAATCCACCCAGCTCGACGACGTTCCTGAAGAGGCTGCCGAAGAGGAACAGCCAGATCACCGGCTGGATCAGTGTGATCACGGCGTACGCGGGCTGACGGGCGAAGACCATCAGCTGACGTTGCGTCATCCACCAGGTCTGCGTGATCACGGTGCTCATCGGGCGCCCCCGGCGAGGACGAGCGGGCCGGCCGCGCCACCGTCGCCGCCGGCTTCCGCCTCGGCGTAACGGCGGCCCGTGTAGCGCAGGTAGACGTCGTCGAGGGACGGGCGGGCCACGGTCGCGCCGACGACGGCGACCCCGGCCCGCTCCAACGCCCCGAGCAGCACGGGCACCGCCTCCGCGCCGTCCTGCGCGCGTACGCTCACCGTCCTTCCCTCGCACACCACCTCGTGCACGCCCGGCAGTCCGCCGAGGGCGCCCTGCAAGAGGGCGCGACCGCCGTCGCCGAGCTCGCCGCGCACCCGCACGTGCACGGCGTCGCCGCGGAGTTCGCCCTTGAGTGCCTCGGGGGCGCCCGTGACGACGATCCGGCCGCGGTCGACGATCGCGACCCGTTCGGCGAGCCGGTCGGCCTCCTCCAGATAGTGGGTGGTGAGCAGGATGGTCAGCCCCTCCTCACCGGCAAGCCGGCCGATCTCGTCCCACATCGCGCCGCGGGCCTCGGGGTCCAGGCCGGTGGTGGGCTCGTCGAGGAAGAGCACCTGGGGCCGGTGCACCAGGCCGAGGGCCACGTCGAGCCGGCGCCGCATGCCGCCGGAGTAGCCCTTGACCGGGCGGCGGGCGGCGTCGGTGAGCGCGAACCGCTCGAGCAGTTCGTCGACCCGGCGGTCCAGGGCGGCGCCCTTCACTCCGTAGAGCCTCCCCTGGAGGCGGAGGTTGTCGCGGCCGGTGGCGACCGGGTCGGCGCCGGAGTTCTGCGCGACCACGCCGATCGCCCGGCGCACCCGGTCCGGGTGACGCAGCACGTCGTGGCCCGCCACGACGGCCGAGCCCGAGTCGGGGCGGGCGAGGGTGGTGAGGATCTTGACGGTGGTGGACTTGCCGGCGCCGTTGGGGCCGAGCAGCCCGAAGACGGTGCCGGACTCCACGGTGACGTCGAGGCCGTCCAGGGCGGTGACGCCTCCCGGGTAGGTCTTGACGAGCTGACGCGCCTGCACTGCGGGCGCACGGGTAGCACTCATGACGATGCTCTCCTGGGTGAGCGGATGTGAGCGGACATGGCTCGCTGATCCGCCGGAGAAGCGCCGGGCTATCCTGGGTGTGCCGCACCTCGATCGCCTGGAACTGCCTCTCGGCTGGTTCAGCTCGGGGTTCGAGACCCCGGCGGGCCTGCTGCAACAGGCCTTCCGGGGTCTGCTCTTTCATGGTCTGAAGTCGGCCGGCTCCCCCGTTTCGTGGAACCGTCGCCACCCGTCGACACCGGGCAGCGAGCCCTTCCTGAGCTCCTCGAGGAAGCCGCCGACCCATTCCGCCTGCGCCTGGACCATGTGCAACTGGTACTCGACCTCCACGAGGAAGAGCCGCGGCACCGTCTCCGACACCTTCGCCAGCGCGCCGCGCCCGCTCGCCAGCTGCACCTCGAGCGAGCTCAGCCGGGTCTCCAGCAGCCTCTCCACCTCGTCCGGCGGCAGGGCCGCCATCAGCGACAGGGCCGTCTCGAAGACCGGGTACTCCTTGGCCGGGACGGCGAGCAGGTCGGACAGCCACTCGGCCATCTCCTCCCGCCCGGCCCCGGTGAGTCCGTAGACCGTGCGCTCGGGACGGTTGCCCTGGCGCTCGACGCCGGTCACCTCGACGAGGCCGTGCTTCTCGAGGTTCTGCACGACGGTGTAGAGCGAGCCGTAGTTGGTCTTCGTGCTGGTGTCCTTGCCCTGACTGCGCAGGGTCTGGGCGATCTCGTAGGGGTGCATCGGCTTCTGCAGAAGCGTCGTCAGCACGGCGAGCGCCAACGGGTTGCCGGGCTTGCGGCGTTTGCCCGCCACGACGATCACCTCACTCTCCGCCGGTCGGTCGGCCGGTCGGTCGACTCCGTGCCCTCACGCCCTTGGCCACACCTGGCCACGGCCTCAGCCAGGCACATTCGATCACGAATATCCGTAGACGAACATATCGCGACTGCACCGAATCCACAAGAGACGCGATGTAACGCGATCGGATGAAAGCGGGATGACGTGAGGACTTGGGCCCGCTCCGGACACGCCCGCGTGACGCGGATGAAACAGCCCGTCCCTAATTTCTGTCGCCCGACAGGAATTCCGTTCCCTGGGCCCAAGGCAGGTTCCGCCGTGACGACGACCACGACTCCCACCGACGTACGTCCCGACCCGCCGCACCACTCCGACGTGGGCGACGGCTCGCTCGCCGAGTTCGGCTACCGCCAGGAACTGCATCGCAGCCTGGGCCGGTACGCCTCGTTCGCCGCCGGGTTCTCCTTCATCTCCGTTCTGACGACCGTCTTCCAGTTCTTCGCCTTCGGGTACGCCTTCGGCGGCCCGGTCTTCTTCTGGGCCTGGCCCATCGTGCTGGCCGGACAGTTGCTGGTCGCCGCGTGCTTCGCGGAACTGGCGGCGCGCTACCCGATCTCCGGCGCGATCTACCAGTGGTCCTCGCGGCTGTCGACGCCGTCGTTCGGCTGGTTCGCGGGCTGGATCATGGTGATCGGCCAGATCGTGGTGGTCGCCGCGGCGGCCCTCGCGCTGCAGATGGTGCTGCCGGCGATCTGGCCCGGCTTCCAGCTGATCGGCGACGACCCGGCGCCCACCTCACCCGACGGCGCGGCCAACGCGGCCCTGCTCGGCGTGGCCCTGCTGGTGCTGACCACGCTCGTCAACGTCCTGGACAACCGGGTGATGTCCCTGGTCAACCGGGTGGGCGTGACCGCCGAGATCATCGGCGCGGTCCTCATCGCCGTCCTGCTGCTGACCCACTCCGAGCGGACCCCCGGCATCACCTTCCACACCACGGGTGCGGACCAATCTGGGCTGTTCGGGGCGCTCGCGGTGGGCTCGTTCACGGCCGCCTACGTGATGATCGGCTTCGACAGCGCGGGCGAGATGAGCGAGGAGACCCACCACCCCCGGCGTACCGCGCCCCGCACGATCCTCACCGCGCTCGGCGCGGCCGGACTGCTCGGCGGGCTGATCGTGCTCGGCGGACTGCTGGCCGCGCCCAGCCTCAGCGACGGCCGCCTCGGCGTCGACGGGCTCAGCTACGTCCTCACCAGCAGCCTCGGCGACGGCGTCGGCAAACTGCTGCTGGCCGACGTGGTGGTGGCGATCACGGTGGCCACGCTCGCCATCCAGACCGCGGCCTGCCGGATGCTGTTCTCCATGGCCCGCGACGGCCAACTGCCCTTCTCCGCCCGCCTCGCGCGCGTGAACCCCCGCACCGGCATGCCGAGCGCCCCCGCACTGGTGGTCGGCGTCCTCGCGGCGGCCCTGCTGCTGCTCAACTTCGCGTCACCGGACGCCTTCCTGGCCATCGGCACCACCTGCATCGTGATGCTGTACCTGGCGTACGCGATGGTCACCGGCCCGCTGCTGGTGCGCAGGCTGCGCGGCGGACTCTCCTCGGCCGGCACGGACGAGACGGGCGCCCCGCTGTTCTCCCTGGGCCGCTGGGGCGTCCCGGTGAACGCCCTGGCGCTCCTCTACGGCCTGCTGATGACGGTCAACCTGGCCTGGCCACGGGCCGTGGTGTACGACCCGGCGGGCGGCCACTGGTACTTCCAGTGGTTCACCGTGCTGTTCCTGACCGCGACGGTCGCGGCGGGCGTCGCCTTCCGCGCGTACCGCGGGCGCACCGCCGCGCCGCCGACCGCCCTCGCTGGTACGGAGTCCGTCTAGGGCGTCCACGCGTGCGTGCGGGGTGCGGCCGAGCGGTCAGTCGCCCTGTACGCGCGCGTGCAGGTGCATGTCGTGCCAGCCGTCCTGGTGGAGCGCCGCACTGCGCTTGGTGCCCTCCAGGGCGAATCCCGCCTTGCCGGCGACCCGGCAGGAGGCCTCGTTGGCGGTGGCGTGCATCAGCTCCAGTCGGTGGAAGCCGACTTCGCCGAAGGCCCAGCGGGTCAGGGCGGTCGTGGCGCGCGGCGCGACCCCCCGGCCGCGGGCCGCCGCGGTCGTCCAGTACGCGATCTCGGCCACGCCCTCGTCCAGCTGGACGCCGCGCAGCGCCACCCGGCCCAGCAGACCGTCGGTGTGCGCGTCGACGACGGCCCACTGGGCGCCGCGCTCCTCCTGCCAGCACGTCCGCCACTCCTCGATCCAGCCCGCCACCTCCTCCTCGGAGTCGGCGGCCCGGATGTGCCACTGGTGCATCGCCGGGTCCTGGAAGGCGGCGTGGACGGCCGGCGCGTCGGTGGCCCGCCACGGGCGCAGCAGCAGGCCGTCGCCGGTGCGGAGCACGGGCTGCGGGGCGCCCGAGAGGGTACCGGCGGGCAGGACGGGGTCGGCGGTGTAGGGCATGACCCGCATCCTGCCAAGGAGCCGCGGGCCGTCAACCGGATTTCCGCGTCGCTGCACGGGCGCGGGCTCTCGCCGGGGCCCGCCCGGCACCCCTCGCCGTACGCTGGACCCCGATGAGACGCCGCACCCCTCCCCCGCCCTCCCCCCTGCCGCAGCGCGACGGCATCGACCCGGTGCGGGTGCGGCTGCCCGGTGAGGGCGACTGGGCCACCGTCCGGGAGCACCTGGTGGAGCGGCTCGGCGAGGCGCGCGCCCCGATCGTGGACGGGATGCTCGCGGCCGGCCTGGTCGTCGGCGCCGACGGGACGCCGGTCGCGCCCGACGCGCCGTACGTGCCGGGGATGTTCGTGTGGTTCCACCGCGAGCTGCCGGCCGAGACGCCCGTGCCGTTCCCGCTCGAGATCGTGTACCGCGACGAGCACGTCGTCGTCGTCGACAAGCCGCACTTCCTGGCCACCACCCCGCGCGGCAGCCATGTCACGGAGACGGCGCTGGCCCGGCTGCGGCGGGAGCTGGGGCTTCCCGCGCTGGGCGCCGCGCACCGCCTGGACCGGCTCACGGCCGGTCTGGTGCTGTTCACGGTGCGGCCCGAGGAGCGCGGCGCCTACCAGGGACTGTTCCGTGAGCGCCGGGTGCGCAAGGTGTACGAGGCCGTCGCGCCGTACGACCCCGCCCTCGTCCTGCCCCGGACGGTGCGCAGCCGGATCGTCAAGGAGCGCGGGGTCCTGGCCGCCTACGAGGTGGCGGGCGAGCCGAACGCGGTGAGCCGCGTGGAACTGCTCGAGCACAGCGTGGCGCGGGGGCTCGGCCGCTACCGGCTGCTGCCCGCGACCGGGCAGACGCACCAGCTGCGCGTCCATCTGAACTCCCTCGGCGTGCCGATCCTCGGGGATCCGCTCTACCCCGAGGTGGCCGCCCCCGTGCCGGCCGGCGACTTCCGGCGCCCGCTGCAACTGCTCGCGCGGGAACTGGAGTTCACCGATCCGGTCACGGGGACGGAGCACCGGCTGCGCAGCGGGCGTGTGCTGCAGGCCTGGGCGTCGTACGACCGCTGGGCCGCCGCCGCGCAGCCGGAAACCGCTCGGTAGGCGGTTACGGGAGACCGGGTCAGTAGCCGCGCCACCAGGCCAGGAAGCGGCGCCAGGCGTTCGGCCTGCGGACCGGCGCGGCCGGCTGTGCGGCGGCCGGAACGGACGGTGCGGGCGATGCGGGCGGTGTGGGCCGTTGCGCGGCGGCCGGCTCGGCGACCGGGGCCGGAGCGGGCGTGGCCTGCGGAGGGGTGCTCACCGGGCGCATGGTCCGCTGCGGCGGAACCGGGGCGTGGCTCGGCTTGTGCTTGACGTCCTGCTGGGGCTTCGGCTCGAACCGGACCGGCAGCTCCACCAGGTGGCGTGAGGCGATGGACGTCGTCCAGCGCAACTCGTCCTCTTCGCAGTCGAGTTGGATGTCCGGCAGCCGCATCAGCAGCGCGTCGACGCCGACGTCGGCGATGGCACGGCCGATGTCCTGGCCGGGGCACTCGTGCGGGCCGCTGCCGAAGGCAAGATGGGAGCGGTTGCCCTGCATGTGGGCGGACAGGTCGGGGCGGACCCGGGGGTCCACGTTGCCTGGCGCGGGCGAGAAGAAGAGGCCGTCGCCCCGGCGGATGCGCTGACCGCCCAGCTCCGTGTCCTGCTTGGCGAAGTAGCCGAAGATCGTGCTGAACGGGGGCTCGTCCCACAGGGACTGCTCGACCGCCTCCGCCACCGTCATCTGGCCGCCGTTGAGCTGGGCGAGGAAACGCGGGTCGGTGAGGACCATGCGCAGCACGTTGGAGAGCAGGTTGACGGTGGCCTCGTAGGCGGCGAAGAGGACCAGGCGCAGATGTTCCCTGATCTCGTCGTCGGTGAGTCCGGCTGGGTGGTTGACGAGGTGACTGGTGAAGTCGTCCTCGGGCTCGGCGCGGCGGCGGGCGGTGAGCCGGCCGAGCGCCCCCACGACGTACTCGTGGCTCGCGACCGCGGTCTCCGTGCCCTTGAGGGCGTCGCGGGCGGCGTGCACCATCGTGTCGTTGTACTCGTCGGGCATGCCCAGGACATGGCACATCACGGCCATCGGGAGGTGTTCGGCGAAGTCGCCGACCAGGTCCGCCCCGCCCTTCTCGCAGAAGCGGTTGACCAGGCGCTGGCTCGAGCGGTTGATGTGGCGGCGCACGCTGCGGTCGTCGATGGTGGCCAGGGCCGCGGTGACCGCGCCCCGCAGCCGCTTGTGCTCGTCGCCCTCGGCGTGGGCGCAGATCGGCTGCCAGGCGATGTGCGGCATCAGCGGGTGGTCGGGCCGGACCTTGCCGTCCCCCATCTGCGACCAGATGCGGCTGTCCTTGGTGAACTGCGAGGGCGTGCGCACCATGCGCAGGTTCTCGGCGTGGCCGAGGACCATCCACATCGGCAGGTCGTCGTGGATCAGGACCGGCGCCACGGGGCCGTGTTCCTCGCGCAGTCGCTCGTACAGTTCGTTCAGGTCCTCCGCTCCTGGGCCGTAGAGGCGGGCCAGGCCGCCGGGGCCGCGCACGTGCGCGGGGCAGCCGGCCGGCGGGTCGAGGGCGAGGTCGTGCGGGCCGGTGGTGGCGCCGGTGGGGGTGGGGTGTTCGGGAGTCACAGGGGGTCGCTCCGAAGCTGTGCTGAATCCGGTGTCGGTGGATGGGATGCCGTGCGGGTCAGGTGAGGCTGCGGCTGAGCGCCAGGGAGTGCAGGAAGCGCATGAGGGTCATCAGGACGTCGCGGCTGGAGGCGCGGCGTCGGACGTCGCACTCCACGATCGGGATCTCGGGCGGCAGGTCGAGCGCGGCCCTGAGGTCGTCGAGGGGGTAACGGGGCCCGTCGGGGAAGGTGTTGACGGCGACGACGAAGGGCACGCCGCCCTCCTCCAGTCGGCCCATGACCTCGAAGCTGACCTCGAGGCGACGGGTGTCGACCAGGACGACCGCGCCCAGCGCCCCTTCGAAGAGCCCGTTCCACAAGAACCAGAAACGCTCCTGGCCGGGGGTGCCGAAGAGGTAGAGCACGACCTGGTCGGTGATCCGGATGCGGCCGAAGTCCATGGCCACTGTGGTGGCGGTCTTGGTCTCGGAACCGTAGTCGTCGTCGATCCCGATGCCCGCCTGGGTCATGGTCTCCTCGGTGGTCAGCGGCCTGATCTCGCTGACGGAACCGACCATGGTGGTCTTGCCGACGCCGAAGCCGCCCACGATGACGATCTTCGCCGCGGCTGTGGTGGTGTGCGGCAGGTGGTCCTCGGCCCGTGGGCCGGGGAGCGTGTCAGAGCCGTTGAAGTCCATGCATCACCGCTTCGAGGAGGGAACGGTCGGGGAGCTGCTGCCGGACGATGGGGGCGCGTGCCTGGACGAGCTCGGCCGCCAGCATCTCGGTGAGCAGCACCGTCACCACGCTGAACGGCAGGCCCAGATAGGCCGACACCTCGGCCACCGAGAGCGGGGCGCCGCACATCCGCAGCACCGCGGTCTGTTCCGGCGGGGCCGACGAAGGCGTCTCGGCGCACGCCACGATCAGGGTGACGAGGTCGAGGGGCGCCCGCTCGCCGTCCGCTCCCGTGATGATGTACAGCCGTTCGGGGTTCTTGCCCTCCCCCTCCTGCGCGGGCTCCGCGGCCTGCGGGGACGGCAGGGGCTGCGGGGGAGGTACGGGCAGGGGTTGTCGCCGCCGGCGTTGCGGAGGGGTCATACGTTCTGCCCGTTGCGGCGGGGAGGACTGGTCAGGTGGGCGCCGATGCGGACGACCAGGTCGCGCATCATGCCGCTCATCCGGCCCGCCTCGCAGCGCACGTCGGCGAGGACCGCGAGGTAGGCGTTGGCGCCGGCCGACATCATGTAGAAGTAGCCGCCGCTCAGGTCGATGACGACCATGTCCATCTCGCCGCTGCTGGAGTGGATCTCCTGTCCGACGGCGGCGGCCAGGCTCTGCAGGCCGGCGCAGGCCGCGGCGACCCGGTCGGCGGCGTCGGGGTCACCGGCGTAACGGGCGATGCGCAGTCCGTCGGCCGACAGCACGACGATCATCTCGATGCCCGGAACGCCGTCGTAGAGCTCCTTGAGCAGCCAGTCGAAGTTTTGGCGCTGCTGGATCACGTGGGGTCCCCTTCATCGTCGGCCTCGGTCTTGGCCTTGTCTTCGAGCAGGTGCAGGTACGCGGTCGGGTTGCGGGTGAAGTCGGTGGGGTGGACGCCGGGCGGAGCCGCTTTCTTCAGGCCCTCCCAGAAGGCCTCGAAGGCCAGTCCGGGCTCGCGCTTCGGCTCGGGATCGGGCTCCGGCTCGGGCCGCGCGAACAGGTCGGGCTTGCCCTCGCGGGCGGCCTCCTGGGCGGCGTACGCCTCGGCGTAGCGCTGGGTGATCGGGATGGTGGTCTTGCTGCGGCGCTGGGGCAGGCCCTGCTCGGTCCACTCGGTGACCTCGGGCACGTCGTCGGTCAGGGAGACTCCGGCAGGAATGCGCGCGTTGGTGGGGCGGCGCTTCTTGGGCGGGCGCTTGGGGCCCTCGCCGATCGTGCTCAGGTCGATCTGCGGTACGGCGGTGGCGCCGATGCCGTGCGCGAAGCCGGGGGCCGGGTCGGAGGTCTGCATCTCGCTCGG
Source organism: Streptomyces achromogenes (assembly GCF_030816715.1). Lineage (NCBI taxonomy): Bacteria > Bacillati > Actinomycetota > Actinomycetes > Kitasatosporales > Streptomycetaceae > Streptomyces > Streptomyces achromogenes. The sequence continues at coordinate 1,924,373 of NZ_JAUSYH010000001.1, forward strand.
CACGATGAGGACGGCCCGCACGCCGCCGTAGGCCGAGGTGCGCAGCGAGACCTGGAGGTTGAAGGAGGTGCACAGACGGCCGACGACCGCGAGGCCCAGGCGTGGGGTGCCGCCGACGTCCTGGATGTCGACGCCCGCCTTGGCCTGCTCCAGCATGCGTTCGGCCTTGGCGCGGGCCTCCTCGCTGAGGCTGACGCCGGCGTCCTCGATCTCGATGGCGATGCCGGTCTGCACCTCGACGGCGTTGACGTGCACCTTGCTGTTGGGCGGCGAGTAGCGGGTGGCGTTGTCGAGGAGCTCGGCGAGCGCGTGGATGAGCGGTTCGACGGACAGCCCGCGGATGTTGACCTTGGCGATGGAGTCCAGCTGGATGCGCCGGTACTCGAGGATGCGGGACATGGCGCCGCGCAGCACGCTGTACAGCGGGACGGGCTGGGGCCAGTTGCGGCCGGGCCGGCCGCCGCCGAGCACGCCGATGGAGTCGGCGAGACGGCCGATCAGCGAGGTGCCGTGGTCGATGCGCAGCAGGTCGTCGAAGACCTCGGGGTTGCGGCCGTGGTCCTCCTCCATCTCCCGCAGTTCCGCGGACTGCTGGTGGACGATGGCCTGCACCCGGCGGGCGACGCTGACGAAGGACCGCTGGGCGGAGTCGCGCAGGGACTCCTCGTGGTCGACGATGTCGAGGATCCTGCGGACCACGGCACGCTGCGCGTCGTCGAGTTCGCGGAACGAAGGATCACTCTCGCTGAGGTCGCGCATCACCTCCCTGGGGGAATTTCCGGCGCGCAGCCACGAAACGGCGCTCGGCACGTGTTCCTGGGCGAGGCGGCGGTTCTCCTCCGTGTGGTCGGCGACGCGTCGTTCCAGGTACGCGAGGCGCTGGTCCCTCTCCGCGCGCAGTTCCCGCAGTTGGCGGCCGCGCCGGACCGACTCGGCTCCCGCCGCGATCACCAGGAGGGTGGCCACGCCTCCGCAGACGCCGACGGCGAACCGGGCCTGCGCCGCCACCAGGGCGACGGCGGCGCCGGTCGCCGCGGCCATCAGTATCGCGGGCAGCAACAGCACGCGCGCAAGGGGAAGTTCTCGGCGACCGGGTGGGGACTGAACACTCACCATGTGGGCACCCTCTGTAGGGATCTGTCGTCATCTTCGGGATATCGGGGAACAAGCGCACGAATTCGTCTCAACTCGGTGCGCCGCGGGCGAGCTTAGTCCGACCGGATCATCGCCGTGTCATATTCGGCAACCGCCTGAAACCGTTCCCGTACGTGGAGTAACCTCAGGCCCATTTGCACGCCGTGCAATCGTGCGAACACGGGGTGTAGCGACGCAAGGACGTGCGAAACAGTTCACCGGGACGGATGGCGGCACCGCCCTTCGAGCGGCACCGCGCGAGGCCCGGCCGCCACGAGGCCGGCCGGGCACAGCCGCGCCAGCGGCGCACAGCCTGCGCAGTGGCCCACAGCCTGCGCAGTGACCCACGGGTCTCGCGTCAGTCGGCACGGCCTGCGCGGCCTACGCACGGCCTGCCCCAGGGCCCAGGCGCGCCCGACGTCAGCCGGCCACGGATTCGGTCAGTCGCGCACGACGCGCAGGGCGGCGTCCGCGGTGGCGCGGGCGAACCGCGGGGCGGAGCCCGCCGGACCCGACCGGCGGACGAGGATGACGCCCTCGATGAGCCCGAAGACCAGGTCGGTGCGCACAGCGAGCTCGTCCGCGTCGAGCGCGTCGCCCGCCTTGGTCGCGGCGATCAGCCGGCGGTAGGCGTCCTTGAGTTCGGCACGCACGGCATGGAAGCCGGCGAACCGCTCGGCGCGCACCTCGGGGAGCAGATAGAGGCCGCCGAGGTTGTGGGGGCCACCGCACAGCAGCTCCACGTCGGTGCGGCACAGCTCCCACAGCCGTTCCTCGGCCGGCCGCGCGGTGTCGGCGAGCAGCTCACGGGCGCGGGTCAGCGACGGTGCGACCGTCGACTCCAGCAGGTCCGCGAGCAACTCCTCCTTGCCGGAGACATAGTGGTACATGGTGGCCTGGCGCATGCCCGCGCGTTCGGCGACGGCCCGGGTCGTGGTGGCGGCGTAGCCGCGCGTGGTGAACAACTCCGCGGCCGCCACGAGCAGTTCGGCGCGCGGCGCGAGCCCGCTGTCCGGGCGCTGCGCGGCCCGCGGCCGGCCCACTCGACGCCCGCTGTCCGTCCCCATGCGTTCGATCCTCGCACACGCCCCGGTCCGGCGATCTTCGCCCGGGTCCTCGGTGAGGAGTCGGTAACCGGCCCGCAACCACAGGGCAACGACGGCGACCCGCCCCGGACCTAATTTCTGTCGGGCGACAGAAATCAGCGCGACAGCGCCGGAACCGAGCTGCGGAGGTCCGCCATGGCGGCGACAGCGACCACATACGGAGCACGCGCCCACGCCCGGGCCCAGGAGGGCGCACACGCCGAGGCCATGCCGGTCGTCCCGGCCCGGGACTGGCCGGCCCCGCCCTGCGAGGCGGGACTCCTGGTCTGGGCGGAGACGGTCGCGGGCGGCAACTACACCCACCGCGTCCTGGCCCGGGGAACCGAACTGCGCCTGACCGACCTGCACGGCGACGCTTGCGCCCACCTCCTCCTGTTCGCCGCCGACCGGCCCTGGGAGCGGCTGAACGTCGCCGACACGGTCAAGGTGCAGTGGAACGCCTACCTCGGCGAGGGCGTCCTGCTCCTGTCCGACCAGGGGCGCGTCCTCGCCTCGGTCGTCGTCGACACCGCCGGCCGGCACGACGCCCTGTGCGGCACCTCCACGCTCGTGCGCAACACCGGGCGCTACGGCGACGGCGCCCCGCAGTCCGCCTCCCCCGCCGGCCGGGAACTGTTCAAGCTGGCCGCCGCGAAGAACGGCCTCGAGCCCCGCGACCTGCCGCCCTCCCTCTCCTTCTTCCAGGGCGTGCGGGTCGGCGAGGACGGCGCCCTCGACTTCACCGGCTCGGCCGGCCCGGGCGGCAGCGTCACCCTGCGCGCCGAACAGGACGTGACGGTCCTGATCGCCAACGTGCCGCACCCGTCCGACCCGCGCCCGCAGTACGTCAGCACCGCGCTGGAGGTCCTCGCCTGGCGGGCCGGCCCGACCCGGCCGGGCGACCCGCTCTGGGACGCCACCCCCGAGGGCCGCCGCGCCTTCCTCAACACCGCCGAACACCTCACCGCCCGGGGGCTCGCATGAAGACCGTCGTTCCCGCCCGCGCCGCCTGGTCGTCCGTCGTCCGCGCCGGCGCCTGCCTCACCATCACCGACCTGCACGGCAACCAGGCCGTCGACTTCCTCGTGTACGACGCCCACGACACGTCCGTGCGCTACAGCGCCCCCGACACCATCCACGCCCAGGGCGGCATCTTCCTCACCACGGGCAGCGTGCTGATGTCCAACGAGCACACCGAGCTGATGACGGTGACCGCCGACGCCGTGGGCCGCCACGACACCGTCGGCGGCGCCTGCTCCAAGGAGTCCAACACCCTGCGCTACGGCCACCACACCTTCTCCCAGCACGCCTGCGTGGACAACTTCCTCGCCGAGGGCGCCCGGCACGGCCTCGGCAAGCGGGACCTGGTCTCCAACATCAACTGGTACATGAACGTGCCCGTCGAGAAGGACGGCACCCTCGGCATCGTCGACGGCCTCTCCGCGCCCGGTCTGTCCCTCTCGCTGCGCGCCGAACGGGACGTGCTGGTGCTGGTCTCCAACTGCCCGCAGATCAACAACCCGTGCAACGGCTTCGATCCGACGGCGGTGGAGATGACGATCACCGAGGCGGCCGGCGCATGACCTTCGACACGGTGCTGGTCGCCAACCGGGGCGAGATAGCCGTCCGCATCATCCGCACCGCCCGCGAACTCGGCCTGCGCACCGTCGCGGTGTACTCCGACCCCGACCGCTCGGCGCCGCACGTCCGGCTCGCCGACGAGGCCGTGCGGCTCGGGCCGGCCCCCGCGAAGGAGTCCTACCTCGACGCCGACCTGGTCCTGCGGGCCGCCAAGGACACCGGGGCCGGCGCGATCCACCCGGGGTACGGCTTCCTCTCCGAGGACGCCTCCTTCGCCCGCCGCTGCGCCGACGCCGGCATCGTCTTCGTCGGTCCGACGCCCGAGCAGCTGGAGCTGTTCGGCGCCAAGCACACCGCCCGGGCGGCGGCGAAGGCCGCAGGGGTGCCACTGGCACCGGGCACCGAACTGCTCGCCTCGCTGACCGAAGCGCAGGAGAAGGCCCAGGTCATCGGCTACCCGGTGATGCTGAAGGCGACCGGGGGCGGCGGCGGGATCGGCATGTCGGCCTGCGCCGGTCCCGACGAGCTCGCCGACGCCTGGGAACGCGTCCAGCGCGTCGCTGCGGCCTCCTTCGCCACCGCCGGCGTCTTCCTGGAACGGCTCGTCGGCGACGCCCGCCACGTCGAGGTCCAGGTGTTCGGCGACGGCCGGGGCGGCGTCGTCGTCCTCGGCGACCGCGACTGCTCGCTGCAGCGCCGCAACCAGAAGGTCCTGGAGGAGGCCCCCGCGCCCGGCATCCCGGACCACGTGCGCGAACGGCTCGCCGCCGGCGCCCGCGACCTGTGCGCCTCCGTCCGCTACCGCTCTGCCGGCACCGTCGAGTACGTCTATGACGCGGCCCGCGAGGAGGCGTACTTCCTCGAGGTCAACACCCGGCTCCAGGTGGAGCATCCGGTGACCGAGGAGATCTACGGCGTCGACCTCGTGGCCTGGATGCTGCGGCTGGCGCGCGGCGAGGAGGACGTCGTCCGCGACCCCGGCCCGCCGCGCGGCCACGCCGTGGAGGCCCGCCTCTACGCGGAGGACCCGAGCCGCGGACACCGGCCCAGCGCCGGCCTGCTGACCCGGGTGGAGTTCCCCGAGGGGGTGCGCGTCGACGGCTGGGTGGAGACCGGCACCGAGGTGACGACGTCGTACGACCCCATGCTCGCGAAGGTGATCGCGCACGGCCCGGACCGCACGGAGGCCCTGCGGCGCCTCGACGCCGCCCTGGCCCGCACCCGTATCGACGGCATCGAGACCAACCTGGGGCTGGTGCGGGCGGCGCTGACCGACGACCGCCTGGTCTCGGCCACCCACTCGACGGCGACCCTCGCCGAGGTGCACGACCCCACCCCGCGTGTGGAGGTGGTCTCCGGCGGGACCCTCACCACCGTCCAGGACTGGCCCGGCCGCACCGGTCACTGGCAGGTGGGCGTCCCCCCGTCCGGCCCGATGGACGACCGCTCCTTCCGTCTCGGCAACCGGGCGCTCGGCAACCCCGAGGGCGCCCCGGGCCTGGAGTGCACCCTGCGCGGTCCGGCCCTGCGGTTCAGCCACGCCACGACCGTCTGCGTGACGGGCGCGCCCGCGACCGTCACCGTGGACGGCGCCACGGTCGCCCAGTGGGAACCGCTGACCGTGCCCGCCGGCTCCCTGCTGGAGGTCGGCGCGCCGGACGGCCACGGGCTGCGCACCTACGTCCTGTTCGCGGGCGGTCTGGACGTCCCCGCCTTCCTGGGCAGCGCGAGCACCTTCACCCTGGGCCGGTTCGGCGGCCACGGCGGACGCGCCCTGCGGACGGGCGACGTCCTGCACGGCGGGACGACCGCCGAGGGCTCCCCGGTCGCCGACCGGCCGTCCTTCGGGTCCGTCTGGGACGTCGGCGCCGTCGAAGGGCCCCACGCCGCACCGGAGTTCTTCACCGAGGACGACATCCGCGACTTCTACGCCGCCGACTGGAAGGTCCACTTCAACTCGGCCCGCACCGGGGTGCGTCTGATCGGACCCAAGCCGCGCTGGGCGCGCACCGACGGCGGCGAGGCGGGCCTGCACCCGTCCAACATCCACGACACGCCGTACTCCGTCGGCGCCGTCGACTACACGGGCGACATGCCGGTGCTGCTCGGACCGGACGGGCCCTCGCTCGGCGGGTTCGTGTGCCCGGCGACGGTCCTGAGCTCCGAGCGCTGGAAACTGGGCCAGCTGCGGCCCGGCGACACGGTCCGCTTCCGGCCGGTGGACGTGGACGGCGCACCGCGCGCCGCGATCGTCGACGGCGGCGTGCTGGCCCGGGACGGCGACGTGACGTACCGGCGCAGCGGCGACGACAACCTGCTGGTCGAGTTCGGCCCGATGCAGCTGGACCTGGCCCTGCGGATGCGGGTGCACGCCCTGATGGAGGCGGTCGCCGAGACCGGCCCCGACGGCGTCACCGACCTCACCCCGGGGATCCGCTCCCTGCAGATCCGGACCGACCCGGACCGTCTCCCGCTGCCCGAACTTCTCACAACCGTACGGCGGACGGTGGCCGCGCTGCCGCCCACGGACCAGCTGGTCGTGCCCTCCCGCACCGTGCACCTGCCGCTCTCCTGGGACGACCCGGCGACCCGGGAGGCCATCGCGCGCTACATGGCGGGCGTCCGCGACGACGCCCCCTGGTGCCCGTGGAACATCGAGTTCATCCGCCGCGTCAACGGCCTCGGCACGCCGGCGGACGTCTACGACACGGTCTTCGCCGCGGAGTACCTGGTCCTGGGGCTCGGCGACGTCTACCTGGGCGCGCCGGTGGCCACCCCGCTCGACCCCCGGCACCGGCTGGTGACGACGAAGTACAACCCGGCGCGCACCTGGACGGCCGAGAACTCGGTGGGCATCGGCGGCGCGTACCTGTGTGTCTACGGCATGGAAGGCCCAGGCGGCTACCAGTTCGTGGGCCGCACGACGCAGGTGTGGTCGCCCTGGCAGCAGCGCGGCGCGTTCGAACCGGGCTCACCCTGGCTGCTGCGCTTCTTCGACCGGATCCGCTGGTACCCGGTCGACGCCGGCGAACTCCTGGAACTGCGCGCCGACATCACCTCGGGCCGGTTCGTCCCGCGCATCGAGGAGGGCACCTTCTCGCTCGCCGCGTACCGGTCCTTCCTCGCCGAACACGCCGACTCCATCGCCGCGTTCAGGACGGTGCAGCATGCGGCGTTCGCGGCGGAGCGCGACGCGTGGGAGGCGGCTGGCGAGTTCGCGCGGGCGGAGGCGGCGACGGCGCCGCCCGCACCCCCCGCCGAGGTGAGCGTCCCCGCGGGCGGCCGGCTGGTCGAGGCGGAGTTCGCGGCGTCCGTGTGGCAGGTGAACGTCTCGCCCGGGGACGAGGTGAGCGCGGGTCAGCCGCTGCTCGCCCTGGAGGCGATGAAGATGGAGTCCAGGGTGCGGGCGCCGGTCGACGCCGTGGTGGCGCAGGTACTGGCCCGGCCCGGCGACCAGGTGGAGGCGGGGACGGCGCTGGTCGTCCTGGCCCCGGCCGCGAACTGAGAGGAACCCATGTCGACGACGCTCCGCCGGATCCGCGCCGCCTACGACCGCGTCGAGGCCGTGGACCGCCCCGAGATCTGGATCGCCCTGCGCCCGCGGGAGGAGGCCGAGGCGGAGGCCCGCGCGATCGACGAACGCGTCGCCGCCGGGGCCCGCCTCCCCCTCGCCGGACGGCTCTTCGCCGTCAAGGGCAACATCGACGCGGCCGGCCTGCCCACCACCGCGGGCTGCCCGGCGTACGCCTACGAACCCGCCGAGGACGCCCCGGCGGTGGCCGGTCTGCGCGCGGCCGGCGCGCTGCTGCTCGGCACGACGAACCTGGACCAGTTCGCGACCGGCCTGGTGGGGACCCGCTCCCCGTACGGCGCGGTCCGCAACGCGTGGGATCCGGCCCGGATCAGCGGCGGCTCCAGCTCCGGCTCGGCCGTCGCGGTAGCCCTCGGCGTCGTCGACCTCGCGCTCGGCACGGACACCGCCGGCTCGGGCCGCGTGCCGGCCGCTTTCAACGGCATCGTCGGACTGAAGCCGACCCGGGGACTGGTGCCGACCACGGGTGTCGTCCCGGCCTGCGCGTCGCTGGACTGTGTGACGGTGTTCGCCCGCACCCTCGCGGAGGCCGAGCAGGCCTTGGCGCACATGGTCACCGGCCCCCTGCCGGCCCTCCCCGGGCGGGCCCCCGGCCCCTGGCGGATCGCGGTCCCGCCGCGCGCGCAGCTCGGCGAGCTGGACGAGGGCTGGGGCGAGGCGTACGAGGCGGCGGCCCGCCGGCTGGCGGCGGCCGGCGCCGAACTCCGCCCCCTGGACCTGACCCCCTTCACCGAGGCCGCGGCCATGCTCTACGAGGGCGCCTTCGTGGCCGAGCGCTACACCGCCGTGGGCGCCTTCGTCGACAAGGCGACGGCCGAGGGCGGGACGGGCCTCGACCCCACGGTCGCCGCCATCATCCGGGCCGCCCGCGACATCCCCGCCCACCGGCTCTTCGCCGACCAGGACCGGCTGGCCGCGCTGCGCACCCGCGCCCTGACCGAACTGGCCGACGCGGACGCCCTGCTGCTGCCCACCGCCCCGGGACATCCCACACTCGCGGAGGTCGCCGCCGACCCGCTGGGCGCCAACGCCCGGCTGGGCCGCTTCACCAACTCCACCAACCTCTTCGACCTGGCGGCGGTGGCCGCGCCGGCCGGCGAGGTGAACGGGCTCCCGTTCGGCGTGATGCTCGTCGGGCCGGCGCACACGGACGAGCGGCTCACACGGATCGCCGCGCTGCTCCAGCCGGAGACCCGACTGGCCGTGGTGGGCGCCCATCTGACGGGCCAGCCGCTGAACCCGCAACTGCTGGCGGTGGGCGCCCGGCTCGACGTCACGACCACGACCGCCCCGCTCTACCGCCTGCACGCCCTGCGCACCTCACCCCCGAAGCCGGGTCTGGAGCACGTGGGCGAGGGGGGCGCGGCCGTCGAGGCCGAGGTGTGGCGCCTGCCCGCGGAGGGCCTCGGCCGCCTGCTGTCCACACTCCCCCGCCCGATGGCGCTGGGCAGCGTGCACCTGTCGGACGGCAGCCAAGTCCCCGGATTCCTGTGCGAGCCCGGCGCGCTGACGGACGCCGAGGACATCACGTCCCACGGCAGCTGGCGCTCCTACCTGAGCCAACTCCAGCGGTAATCCCCCAACGAGCAACTGCGTCACACCGAGGGCAGCGCCTGAGAGGGGCGCGGGGAACTGCGCACCCAAGTCCCGGACACCCCACATCCACGGGGCCCGGGGGCAGCGCCCTCAGGGCGCGGGGAACTGCGCACCCAAAACCCCGGGCACCCCGCAACCAGGAGCCCGGGTAACACGCCCCCAGGGGCGGGGAACTGCGCGACCAGCCACGAACTCCCCGCACCCCGCCACCCCCCGCTCACCCCACCGACGAGTAGGCCACCACTCCCCGCAGCAGCTGATCAACAGCCTTGCGCGCAGCCTTCGCCACGGTCGAGCCCTCCGCAGGAGAAGCCGCCGCGATCTGCCCCAGCACGTCGATGACCTGCTTGCTCCAGCGCACGAAGTCGCCGGCCGGCATCTCCGCCTCGCGCAGCACCTCGTCGAGGCCCTTGCCGGAGGCCCACATGTAGGCGGACCAGGCGAACCCCAGGTCGGGTTCGCGCTGTCCCACGCCCTCGGTCTGGCTGATCCGGAAGTCCTCCTCCAGAGCGTCCAGCCGGCCCCAGATGCGGACCATCTCGCCGAGCGCGGCCTTCGCCTTGCCGGAGGGCAGCTTCGGCGCCATGGCGTCGTCGCCGACCCGCGACTCGTAGACCAACGCCGAGACGCAGGCGGCGAGTTCGGCGGGGGCCAGCCCCTCCCACACGCCGGCGCGCAGGCACTCGCTGGCGAGCAGGTCGAGTTCGCCGTACAGCCGGGCGAGCCGCTTGCCGTGCTCGGTGACCTCGTTGCCGCGCAGGTAGTCCAGCTCGGTCAGCAGCGCCACGATCCGGTCGAAGGTACGCGCGATGGTGTTGGTGCGTCCCTCGATGCGACGCTCCAGCTGCGAGGTGTCGCGCAGCAGCCGGTGGTAGCGCTCGGCCCAGCGGGCGTGGTCCTCCCGGTCGGAGCAGCCGTGACAGGGGTGTGCCCGGATCGCGGTGCGCAGCCGGGCGATCTCCCGGTCGTCGGCGGCCTGGGAACGCTGCTTGCGGGCCCGCTCCGGCGGAATGTGCCCGGCCTTGGTGCGCAGCGCGGAGGCCAGGTCGCGGCGGGACTGCGGCGAGCGCGCGTTGAACGTCTTCGGGATCCGCATACGGTCCAGCGCCTCGACCGGCACCGGGAAGTCCATCGACGCCAGCCGCTTGACCTGCCGCTCGGCGGTCAGGACCAGCGGGCGCGGCCCGTCGTGGTGGTCGAAGCCGCGATGGCCGTCGGCCCGGCCGGCCGGAAGCCCCGGGTCGAGCACCAGCGCCAGTCCCGCGTACTTGCCGGTGGGCACGTGGATGACGTCCCCCGGCTTGAGCTTCTCCAGGGCCACGGCGGCCTCGGCGCGCCGCTGGGCCGCACCCTGTTTGGCCAGCTCCGTCTCGCGGTCCTTGAGGTCGCGGCGCAGCCGCGCGTACTCGTCGAAGTCGCCGAGGTGGCAGGTCATGGAGGTCTTGTAGCCCTCGAGACCCTCCTCGTTGCGCTGCACCTGCCGGGAGATCCCGACCACCGAACGGTCGGCCTGGAACTGCGCGAACGACGTCTCCAGCAGCTCGCGCGAGCGGTGCCGCCCGAACTGTTCGACGAGGTTGACGGCCATGTTGTACGACGGCTTGAAGCTGGAGCGCAGCGGATAGGTGCGGGTGCCCGCGAGTCCGGCCAGGTGGTCGGGGTTCATGGCGCGCTGCCACAGCACGACGGCGTGCCCCTCGACGTCGATGCCCCGCCGGCCCGCGCGCCCGGTGAGCTGGGTGTACTCGCCGGGGGTGATGTCGGCGTGCTGCTCGCCGTTCCACTTGACGAGCTTCTCCAGGACGACCGAACGGGCCGGCATGTTGATGCCCAGCGCGAGCGTCTCGGTCGCGAAGACGGCCTTGACCAGGCCGCGCACGAACAGCTCCTCGACGACCTCCTTGAAGGAGGGCAGCATGCCCGCGTGGTGGGCTGCGATGCCCCGCTCCAGACCCTCCAGCCACTCGTAGTAGCCGAGGACGTGCAGGTCCTCGTGGGGGATGGCGGCGGTGCGCTCCTCGACCAGGGCACGGACCTCGGCCCGGGACTCCTCGTCGTTCAGCCGCAGCCCGGCGTACAGGCACTGCTGGACGGCGGCCTCGCAGGCGGCCCGGCTGAAGATGAACGTGATGGCGGGCAGCAGCCCCTCGGCGTCGAGCCGCTCGATGACTTCCGGCCGCCCCGGCGTCCACACCCGTGAGCGCTGGCGGCGCTCGCGCTCGCGATCGGCCTCGCGCACGTTCCGGCCGCGCCTGCGGTCCTGGTACGAGGGCTTGGAGGCCTCCATCCGGGCCAGGCGGGCGAGGTCGGGGTTGACGGCCCTGCGGTGCCCCTCGCCCTCCTCGAACAGGTCGTACATCCGCCGGCCTGCGAGGACGTGCTGGAACAGCGGCACGGGCCGGTGCTCGGAGACGATCACCTCGGTGTCGCCGCGCACGGTGTCGAGCCAGTCGCCGAACTCCTCGGCGTTGGACACGGTCGCCGACAGGGAGACCAGGGTGACCGACTCGGGAAGGTGGATGATCACCTCCTCCCACACGGCGCCCCGGAAGCGGTCGGAGAGGTAGTGCACCTCGTCCATCACCACGTACCCGAGGCCGAGGAGGGTCTGCGAGCCGGCGTACAGCATGTTCCGCAGCACTTCGGTGGTCATCACGACCACCGGGGCGTCGGAGTTGACGCTGTTGTCTCCGGTGAGCAGACCGACCTTGTCACTGCCGTAGCGGCGGCACAGGTCGGAGTACTTCTGGTTGGACAGCGCCTTGATGGGCGTCGTGTAGAAGCACTTCTTGCCCTGCTGGAGAGCGAGGTGGACGGCGAACTCGCCCACGATCGTCTTGCCGGAGCCGGTGGGCGCGGCGACCAGGACGCCCTTGCCCGCCTCGAGCGCCTGGCAGGCCTCGATCTGGAAGGGGTCGAGACCGAAGTCGTACATCTCGCGGAAGGACGCGAGCGAGGTGGCCTGCTCGACAGCGCGCTTACGTGCTGCCTCGTACCGCTCGGCCGGGGAGAGATCCTCTGTCATCGTGCTTTCGAGCGTACCGGCCCACACCGACAACAGGACGATCATTATCCGGATCGGCTGCCGTCGAACCTCGGTACGCCCAGCTCGCAGGGCCACGGGTCGCCGCGGCCGACAAGCCCGGTCACGGTCCGCAACCCCGACGACGCGGACCGTACCCGACACAGACCGCGCGGCCGACCGCCGGTGCAGCCGTTCCGAGCCGCTGCCCGGGCGCGGCCCGCCGCGAGAGCGACGAGGAGAGGGTGATCTCGCCGAGGGGGAGCCCGCCGGTCACGGCGATCCCCCCGAAAGGCCCTCCGACGCCTCTCAGGTCACGTCGTCATAACCGTTGACACGCTCCGTGGTCGACTGTTCCGGCAGCGACCGGCTCGCGGTGACCGTCTCGACCTCGCCGACGGGCTCGGGGGTGAGATCCAGGTCGGAGGCCTCGTCGTCGGCCGGTCCCAAAGCGTCGCGACGGCTCTTCCGGCGGTCGTTGAGCAGGGAGAAGGCGGTCGCGCAGAAGTAGAGGACCCAGATGGGACCCGCGAGCGCCAGCATGGTCAGCGGGTCCGTGCTGGGCGTGGCGACCGCGGCGAAGACGGTGATGCCCATGATCATCCCGCGCCACCAGCCGAACATGCGCTTGCCGGTGAGCACCCCCGTCAGGTTGAGCATCACCAGCAGCAGCGGCAGCTCGAACGAGAGGCCGAAGACCAGCACCATGCGCACGATCAGGTCCAGCAGGTCGTCCAGCGGCAGCTGGTTGTCCAAGTCCGCGGGCGAGAACTGGAGCAGCACCTTGGCCATGGTCGGCAGCGTCTTGTACGCGAAGAAGGCTCCGCCGAGGAACAGCGGAACGCCCGTGCCGACGAACACGTAGGCGTACTTGCGCTCGTGCTTGTGCAGGCCGGGCGCGACGAAGGCCCACAGCTGGTACAGCCAGACCGGCGACGCGAAGATCACACCGGCCATCAGGGACACCTTCAGGGCGAGCGTGAAGGGCGTGAGCAGGCCGTTCAGCACGATACGGGCGCAGGTGCCGCTGCGCTTCTGCGCCAGCTCCGTGAAACTGGAGTCGCACCCGACGGCATGCAGGATCGGGTTCGTGAAGAACTCGATGATGTTCTTGTAGAAGAAGGCGGCCACGATCGTCACGACGACGATGGCCAGCATCGCCTTCGCGAGCCGGTTGCGAAGCTCACGAAGGTGATCCGCGAGGGGCATCCGCCCCTCGGGGTCCATCTCCTCTTTGCGGGCAGACTTCAGCAACCCACGTTCCCATCTCGTGCGGCGGGCCGGAGGTCACCGGCCCTGCGTCAGCGCTTGGTCGTGTCCGTCGGCTCGGTGACCGGACGGGAGCTGGTCACGTCACCGGGAGAGGCCTGGATGGTGCGCTGAGCCGGGGGCTGCTCGTCGTTGTGGGGCGGCCCGGCCGGGGTGGCCGTGCTGCTGCCGTCTTCCTTCATCGCCTTGGCCTCGCTCTTGAGGATGCGAGCGGACTTGCCGAGCGACCGCGCCATGTCGGGAAGCTTCTTGGCGCCGAACAGCAGGATGACGACGACGAGGATGAGAATGATCTCGGGGGCGCCGAGCCTTCCGAACATAAGTCTTTACCTTCTCACCGAGGCTGCGGGGGTGGTTGCCGTCCGACCGGTCGGACAACTGTCCGAACGGTCGTGTTGACAGCGATCGTAACGCTCAGGGGTAAACGTGAGGCAATCCCTGTGCCTACTCCCGGTGCGCGGTCCGGGCCTCGTTATCCGAGCCGCGATCAGCAGCGTACCTGCCTCCCCCACCTGCGCGGGAGGGCGAAGTGGCCCAAAACGCATTCGCCCCGGGCTCACAGAACGGCCACAGTCCTCCGCGCCGACCGGCATGTACCGCGGTCACCCGGCATGTACCGCGGTCACAGGGTCTCCGCGGCGCGCGCCGCGCTCACCGCCGCCCGCTCCAGGTCCTGGGCGGCCCGGTCGATACGGCGTGCGGACTCCGCGACCTGCCGCCCCAGACTCCGCGCCTCGAGGAAGACCCGCACGGCGAACACCGCGAGAACGGCGAGACCCGCAAAACCCAACGCAACCGCGCACATCGGCCAGAACATGGGGCCGAGCCTAGACCCCGCTACGGGGCCTGCAGACGCAGGGTCCTGACCCCGCCGCCGGTGAGCAGCTCGACGATGCGCTCACCGGCCGGCTTGCGCACGGCCGCCCCGCAGTCGGGGCAGGTGAACGAGTAGAAGGTGGTACGGCTGGAGGCGCCGATCGCGAGCCGCAGCGCGCTCGCGGTCAGCTCGAAACGGCCCCGGCAGTCCGGGCAGCCCGCCCGGAAACGGACCGGCGCCACACTGCGCATCCCCGCGAACGCGGACGCCACCGACAGCGCACGCACACCGGACGTCACCGACTCGCTCACAACCCCTGCTCCCGCCCGTCGACCCGACCGTCGCCCCGCTGCCGCTCCCCCTGCGCGGCCGCCGGCCCGGCTGCCGCCCCCGCCGCCTCGAACCCGTCGTACGCCGTCAGCGCCTCACGGGCGGCACGGCGGGCGCTGTCGGCGAGGTCCGGCGGCGAGACGATCCGCCCGTCGCGCCCGAGCCGCAGGGCCAGCCGTCGCAGCGAGGCCGGGTCGGGGGTGCGCAGAGTGATACGCAGGCCGCCGTCGGGAAGTTCATCGGCGCTGTCGTGCGGGTAGTACTCGGCGACCCAGCGCCCCCCGGGGCCGACCTCGACGACGACCTCCGGATCCTCCGCGGACGGCTGCACCAGCCCCTCCGACAGGTCTCGCAGCTCGATCTCCGGCGGCGCGGACGGCTCGTCGAGAATCCTGATCTCGGCCACCCGGTCCAGCCGGAAGGTGCGACGCGCCTCCGAGCGGCGGCACCAGGCCTCCACGTACGTGTGCCCCACGCTGACCAGGCGGATCGGGTCGATCTCGCGCTCGGTGACCTGGTCACGGGCGGGCGAGTAGTAGCGGATCCACAGCCGGCGCCGTTCCGAGATCGCCCGGTCGACGTCGGCGAAGACCCCGCCCTCGGACTCGAACGTCACCGACAGACGGGAACTGGCCCCGGCCGCCTCGCCCGCGGCGGTCTCCACCTTCGCCGTGGCGCGCAGCAGCGCCTGCCGGTCGCCCTCGCGCAGACCGGGCAGCGTCGCCACCGCCCGCGCCGCCACCAGCAGCGCGGTCGCCTCGTCGGCGGCCAGCCGCAGCGGCTCGGCGGCGTCCGCACCGAGCGCGGCCGGGTTGTGCCACCAGATGCGCTCGCCGTCGGTGTCGATGTCGAGGAGGTCCCCGCCCCGGAAACTGGTGCCGCACATGGGCAGCACATCGAGGTCGGAGACCAGCTCGTCCTCGGTGATGCCGAAGGCGCGTGCCACGTCCTCGATGCGCGCGCCGGGGCGTTCCCGGAGGTACGTCACCAGGGAGAGCATCCGCCGGGTCTGGTCGATCGCGTTCGTGGGCCTGACCGGTTTGCCTGCCACTGTGTTGCTCGCTCCCCCTCAGCCCTTGGCCACGGCCCGTAGCCGGTCCACGACGTCCGCCCGCAGCTCGGCCGGCTCCAGCACCACCACGTCCGGCCCGAACTCCACCAGCCACGCGTCCAGCCCGTGCCCGTACGGAATCTCCAACTCGTCCCAGCCGTCCCCGAGTTCCCGCACCGCGGTGGCCTTGGCCCGCAACGGGTACCCGGCGTCCGTCCGCAGCCGGATCAGGGCGCTGCGGTCGGCGGTCTCCCCCGCCCAACTGGCGACGGTCTCGCGCACGGTGACGACGTCGGGGACCGGCGCGGTGAAACGCGCCCCGCGCGAGCGCACCTTGCCGGTGATCCGCGACAGCCGGAAGACCCGCTCGGCCCCCCGGTCGCGGTCGAACCCGGCCAGATACCAGTGGCCGCGCCAGCACTCCAGCGCCCACGGCTCGACATGCCGGGGCTCCGGATGCGGCGCGGTCGCCTTGCGGTAGTCGAACACCACCGGCCGGCGGTCGCGGCAGGCCAGCATCAGCGGCTCGAACGCGGCCTCGTGCACCGGAATCCGGGGTTCCAGCGCGCTGTGGGCCTCGTAGGGGTCGACGTCCTCGGGCAGCCCCGCCGCCCGCAGCTTCTGCAGAGCGCCGCTGGCCGCCCCCGCGAGCCGGGCCTGCTGCCACACCTTGGCGGCCAGGCCCAGGGCCGCGGCCTCCTCGGCGTCCAGGGTGATCGGCGGCAGACGGTTGCTGTCCCGGCGGGCGAGATAACCGATCTCGCCGTCCAGGCTCTCCACGGTCTCGATGACCAGCCCGAGCTCACGGAGATCGTCCTTGTCCCGCTCGAACATCCGGTTGAAGGAGTCCTCCGACGCCGACCCGCCGTGCCCCGACCGGAAGGTCTCGACGTACGCCTCGATGGAGTCGCGCAGCTCACGCTTGCTGAGCGGCCTGCGCGTCCCCAGCAGGCACAGCGCGAGGTTCATCAGCCGCTCGGCCTTGGCAATGGCCATCGACGCCCTTCGCCTCCCCTATGGTGCTTACGATCGACGACCGTACCGCCCCGCGGTGCCCGGACAAAAGCCGAGGGCCCATGCCCGGGCAGGCATGGGCCCCGGATGACCGACACCGGTCACGCCGTGATCGGCGACGACCGGACGCGCCGGGCTCAGACCCCGAGCAGGTCCACCACGAAGATCAGCGTCTCGCCCGGCTTGATCGCCGGAGTCGGGCTCTGGTTGCCGTAGGCGAGGTGCGCCGGGATCGTCAGCTGACGACGCCCGCCGACCTTCATGCCCTGCACACCCTGGTCCCAGCCCTTGATGACCCGGCCGCCGCCGAGCGGGAAACGGAACGGCGTCCCACGGTTCCAGCTGGCGTCGAACTCCTCACCGGTGCTGAAGGCGACACCCACGTAGTGGACGCTGACGTTGTGGCCGGCCTGCGCGACCTCGCCGTCGCCCTCCCAGATGTCCTTGATCTCGAGGTCCGCCGGGGGCTCGCCACCCGGGAAGTCGATCTCGGGCTTGTCAATGCTCACGTCACTGGCTCCTGCACGTCTCACGGAAAAGCAACAACACGGACAGTCTTACACCTTGGACGGCCGCCTCACGCCTTGGCGATGACGTCCACCGAGAACACCATCGTGGAGTCCTTCTCGATGCCGCTGCCGCTCGGCGGGTTGTCGCCGTAACCCAGCGACGGCGGAATGACGATGACGACGCGGCTGCCCACCTTCTTGCCCGTCAGACCCTGCGCCCAGCCCGGGACCACCTGCTGCAGCGAGAACGACGTCAGCGCCTTGCTGCGGTACGTCGAATCGAACTCCTTGCCCGTGTCCCAGACGACGCCCTTGTACTGCACCAGCACGGTGTCGTCCGCCGCGAGCACGGCGCCGTCCCCCTCGATCACGTAGTTCGACACCAGCTTCGCCGGCGCCTTCGACTTGGGGATCTCGATCGAGGGCGCCTTGCCGTCGGTGTTCGTGCCGACCTCGGGCACCCCGGCCTCGTTCTGCGGCACGTCCTTGCCCTTGGCCGAAGCCGTCGAGTTGAACGTGTTCTGGATGTCGAACACGAACACCAGGGTGTCGGTGCCCGTGATCCCCGCCTGCGTGTTGCCCTCCTTGCCGAAACCCCAGGCCGGCGGCACCGAGAACAGCACCCGGCTGCCGGTCTTCTTCCCCGTCAGCGCATACGTCCAGCCCTCGAGGTTGCCGCCCTTGGCAAGCCGGGTGAACTGCATCTTCTTGGAGTCGTAGGAGTTGAGGAGAACCTTCCCGCTGTCCCAGATCTGACCGAGACAGTGGGCCTGGATGTAGTCGTTCTCCGCGACGGTCTTACCGTTGCCCGCGATCACCGTCTTCACCGCCAGCTGGTCCGAGGGCGCACCACTGCCCTTGGCGACCGTCGGCTTCTCACCGAACTTCACCCCCGCCGTGATGGCCGGCAGCGGACCGTCGACGATCTTCGGCGGAGGAGCCGCGGACGGGGCTCCCGCGGAGGGCGACGCGCTGTCGCTCGCCTTGCTCGTGTCGGACTTGTCGTCGCCGCACCCGGCGAGCGTGACCAGTCCCGCGGGTACGGCGGCAAGGATGAGGGAGCGTCGGCGCACGATGAAAGCCTCGTAATCGGTCGATCTTCTGATGGCGTGCGCGCAACTCTACGACGCGACACGGGCACCGTACGGGAAACGTACGGTGCCCGTGTTGCGCTCCGTCCACGCACGCGGCACGCGCGGGACGCACCCCTCACATGCCGGCGATCAGCTTCTCCACCCGGTCGTCCACCGAACGGAACGGGTCCTTGCACAACACCGTGCGCTGCGCCTGGTCGTTCAGCTTCAGATGCACCCAGTCCACCGTGAAGTCCCGGCGCTGCTCCTGTGCACGACGGATGAAGTCACCGCGCAACCGCGCCCGAGTGGTCTGCGGCGGCACCGACTTGCCCTCGAAGATCTTCAGGTCGTTGCAGATCCGCGCCGCCTGCCCCTTGCGCTCCAGCAGGTAGTACAGACCACGACGCCGGTGGATGTCGTGGTAGGCGAGGTCTATCTGCGCCACGCGCGGATGCGACATCGTCATGTTGTGCTTGGCCCGGTACCGCTCGATGAGCTTGTACTTCATGACCCAGTCGATCTCGGTGCCGATCCGGTCGAGGTCCTCCGCCTCGATCGCGTCCAGCGTGCGGCCCCACAGCTCCAGGACCTGCTCCACGGTGCCCGTACGCACACCCCGGCGCTCCACGAAGTCCACGGCCTTCTCGTAGTACTCCCGCTGCACCTCCAGCGCGGAGGCCTCACGGCCGCTGGCCAGACGGACCTTGCGGCGACCCGTGATGTCATGGCTGACCTCCCGGATCGCCCGGATCGGGTTCTCCAGCGTCAGGTCCCGCATCACCGTGCCCGCCTCGATCATGCGCAGCACCAGATCGGTCGCCCCGACCTTCAGCAGCATGGTCGTCTCGGACATGTTCGAGTCGCCCACGATGACATGCAGACGGCGATACCGCTCGGCGTCCGCGTGCGGCTCGTCGCGGGTGTTGATGATGGGCCGCGAACGGGTCGTCGCCGACGACACGCCCTCCCAGATGTGCTCGGCCCGCTGACTGACGCAGTAGACCGCCCCACGGGGCGTCTGCAGCACCTTGCCCGCGCCGCACAGCAGCTGCCGGGTCACCAGGAACGGAATCAGGATGTCCGCGAGCCGGGAGAACTCCCCGTGCCGCGCCACCAGATAGTTCTCGTGACAACCATAAGAGTTGCCCGCCGAGTCCGTGTTGTTCTTGAAGAGGTAGACGTCGCCCGCGATTCCTTCCTCGTGCAGGCGTCGCTCCGCGTCCACCAGGAGTCCCTCGAGAATGCGCTCGCCGGCCTTGTCGTGGGTGACCAACTCGGTCACGTTGTCACATTCCGGTGTCGCGTATTCCGGATGCGAACCCACGTCGAGATAGAGGCGGGCGCCGTTCCGCAGAAAGACATTGCTGCTTCGGCCCCATGACACGACACGGCGGAAGAGGTACCGCGCCACCTCGTCGGGAGACAGCCGGCGCTGTCCCCTGAACGTACATGTGACGCCGTACTCGTTCTCCAGCCCGAAAATGCGGCGGTCCATGACTGAACATTACGCCCGATCCCCTGAACTGAAACGGGGTTCGGCAGCACGGTTTGGATCATTTTCCGATGAAGCCGCAACAACCCCACCCCCGGCGGGAACTGCCAGTACCCGCCCCGTGGCCAGCAAAACCAGCAACGACACACCGCCCGCGACAGCCGGCGCCGCGAAACCCCACAGTGCCCCGCCCGCCTCCACCACCGGACCCGCCAGCCCCGTACCCACCGACGCGCCGACCGTGAACGTCGTCACCAGCCAGGAGAAAGCCTCCGTCACCGTCCCCGCCGGCGCGTGCCGGTCCACGATGACGAACGCACACGCGATGACAGGCGCCAGGAACAACCCCGCCAACGCCGTCAACGCCACCATCGCCACCGCCCCCGGCATCCACGTCAACGGCAGATAACACACCGCCAGAAACGCCACCAGCACCCGCAACCGCCGCTCCGGCGGCCCCGCCCACCTCCGCGCCCCGTACACCAGACCCCCGACCAGCGCACCCAGACCCAACGCCGCCATCAACCAGCCGTACACCGCGTCCCCGCCGTGCTCGTCCGCGTACGGCACCGACGCCACCGTGATCGAACCCAGCGCCATCCCGATGAACAGGAACGCCCCCAGCAACGCCAGCAGACCGCGCGAGCGCAACGCACCCAGCCAGTGCGCCTCACGCGGAGCCGAACGCCACGCACGCGAAGGCGGCGACACCACCACCCACAGCGCACCCGCCACCCCCACCGCGCTCAGCACCACCAGAGCCGCCCGAGCCGACCACAACGACACGCACAGCGTCACCAGCAGCGGCCCCACGGTGAACATCACCTCCTGCGCCACCGCGTCCATCGCATACGCCGTGTGCACCTGCTCCTCACGCCGCAGCACCGCCGGCCACAACGCCCGCAGACCACCCTCCAGCGGCGGCGTGAAAAGCCCGGAAGCCGCCACCGCCGCATACGCCCCCGCCAGCGGATCCGTGCCCGTGAACGCGAAAACCGTCATCGCCGCGGCCGAGGCGAGCGCCGCCGGCAGCTGGACCCGCGGCTGCCCGTGCAGATCCACCAGCCGCCCCAGCAGCGGCTGGCCCACGGCGTTCGCGACCCCGTACACCGCCGCCAGCGCCCCCGCGAGGCTGTACGAACCGCCCTGCGCCCGCACGAACAGCACGATCGCGATGGCCGCCGTGGCATTGGGCAGCCGGCCCACCAACGTGCCGACGAGCAGCCGGGCAGCATGCTTCGCCCTGAGGATCTCCAGGTATCCCGCGGCCAATGTCCCGCCTCCGGTCGGCTCGCCCCAGGCGGCGACCACCCCCGAGGTTTTACGTATAACTTCTCCTGTCATACGTACCATGTGCGCTGTTCACCAGTCCAGACGAAGGAGCGACCCCACCGTGCCACGAGGCAGCACGCGCCCGACGAGCCGCGACGTCGCCCAGGCCGCGGGAGTCTCCCAGGCCGCCGTCTCCCTCGTCCTCGGCGACAAATGGCGCGGCCGCGTCTCCGCACCCACCGCCGAACGCGTCCGCCAGGCCGCCAGCGAACTCGGCTACCGCCCCAACCTCGCCGCCCGCAACCTCCGTCTCGGCCACACCCGCACCGTCCTCCTCGTCGTCCCCGTCCTCACCACCGAATTCTTCGCCGGCGTCTACACCGGCGCCGCGCGCGTCGCCGCCGAACACGGCTTCGGCGTCGTCCTCTACCCCTCCCCCGAAGGCATCGGGCCCGCCCGCTCCCCCTTCGCCTCCGCCCAGGCCGCCCTCGACGGCGTCATCGCCTCCTCCATGGCCGCCGACGCCCTCACCACCCTCCGCGGCGACCAGCTCCCCCTCGTCATGCTCGACAGCGACCCCGCCGGCAGCCTGGGCGCCGCCACCGTCAACCTCGACATCACCGACGGCATACGCCAGGTCGCCGACCACCTCCTCGGCCTCGGCCACCGCCACTTCCTGCACCTCGCCGCCGACGTGCCCTCCTGGACCTTCCACATCCGCGCACGCGAACTCGCCGCCCGCATCGCCGCACAACCCGGCACCACCCTGCGCACCGCCACCACACCCGTCACCATCGACGGCGCCCTCGCCGCCACCGAGAGAGCCCTCGGCACCACCACGGCCCCCCGCCCCACCGCCGTCGTCTGCGACGACGACAAACTCGCCGCCGGCGCCTACAAAGCCCTGCGCCGCCTCGGCCTGCACATCCCCCGCGACATCTCCGTCACCGGCCTCGACGACCTCGCCCTCGCCACCGCCCTCGACCCCGAACTCACCACCGTACGACTCGACGCCGAACTCTTCGGCGAACGCGGCATGCACGCCCTCCTCGCCGTCCTGGAGGACCGCACACCGGACGCGGGGGACATCCCCGTCCACCTCGTCGTCCGCGCCTCCACAGCCCCGCCCAGACCCTCCTGACACACCTCACGCCCCGACCGGGACACCGGCCGGGGCGTGAAAGAGGCCAACCACCCGGACAACGAGAGGCCACCCCACAAGAGCGCGGAACCTGAGCGCGGACCTACTCCTTGCCGACATCCTCGGAATCGTCCGAACTCTCCGCCTCCGTCGAAGCGCCGCCCGCCTCCAGCAACCGCGCCAGCTGACGACCCACGATCCGCTTGAACTTACGCTGCTGCGGCCGCGTACGGTCCAGCACCGCAACCTCCAGCCGCTCCGCCGGAATCTCCCGCTGTGTCCCGTTCGTGTCACGCGACAACGCCTGAACAGCCAGCTTCAGGGCCTCCGCAAGACTCATACCGTCCTGGTGACGCTGATCCAGATAGCTGCTGATCTGCTCCGCGTTGCCACCCACCGCGACCGAACCGTGCTCGTCCACGATCGACCCGTCGTGCGGCAACCGATAGATCTGGTCACCGTCCGGCGTGTCACCCACCTCGGCCACCACCAACTCCACCTCGTACGGCTTCTCACCCGCCGAAGAGAAGATCGTGCCCAGCGTCTGGGCATACACGTTCGCCAGACCACGCGCCGTCACATCGTCACGGTCATAGGTGTAACCCCGCAGATCGGCATACCGCACACCACCGATCCGCAGATTCTCGTACTCGTTGTACTTACCGGCGGCCGCAAAGCCGATCCGGTCATAGATCTCACTGAACTTGTGCAACGCACGCGACGGATTCTCACCGACGAACACGATGCCGTCGGCATACTGCAGCACGACCAGGCTGCGACCACGAGCGATGCCCTTACGCGCGTACTCCGCGCGGTCCGCCATCGCCTGCTGGGGTGAGACATAGAACGGAGTCGACACCGGTTATCCGTCCCTTTCTGTCGAAGTCACTGGATCACCTGGAACACACACGGACCACGCCTACAGCAACGCCGCACGCGGGCCGTCCGGCTGCTCCAGACGACGCTCGAGGATCGAACGGGCGATCCCCGACGACTCCTCGTCGGTGAGCCTGCGGAACCCGTCCTCGGTGATCACCGTGACGATCGGGTAGATCCGGCGCGCGACATCGGGACCACCCGTCGCCGAATCGTCGTCAGCCGCGTCGTACAGAGCCTGCACCACGAGCGTCGTGGCCTGCTCCTCCGTCAGATCGTCCCGATACAGCTTCTTCATCGCCCCGCGCGCGAAGATCGAACCCGAACCCGTCGCCGCGAAGTGATGCTCCTCCGAACGACCACCCGTCACGTCGTACGAGAAGATCCGGCCCCGGTCCCGGTCCACGTCGAACCCCGCGAACAACGGCACCACCGCCAGACCCTGCATCGCCATGCCCAGGTTCGAGCGGATCATCGTCGACAACCGGTTCGCCTTGCCCTCCAGCGAGAGCTGCGCCCCCTCGACCTTCTCGAAGTGCTCCAGCTCCAGCTGGAACAGCTTCACCATCTCGACGGCCAGGCCCGCGGTGCCGGCGATGCCGACGGCCGAGTACTCGTCCGCCGGGAACACCTTCTCGATGTCCCGCTGCGCGATGACGTTGCCCATCGTGGCCCGGCGGTCACCCGCGAGCACGACCCCGCCGGGGAACGTGACGGCCACGATCGTCGTCCCGTGCGGGGCCTCGATCACACCCTGCGTCGGAGGCAGCTGCCGCTTCCCGGGCAGCATCTCCGGCTGGTGCTCGGACAGGAAGTCCATGAAGGACGACGACCCAGGCGTCAGGAAGGCAGCTGGTAGACGCCCGGTGCTACGAGTGTTGGCTTCCACGCGTTTCCTTCCAGGTATGTCGCAGCCCGCCTCATGACGTCGGGCCGATCCTTGAACTGCCCCAGCGCGGCATTGCAGCTGAAGCACAGTACGCCTCGGACCCTACCCGTCTCATGGCAGTGATCCACATGCTCAGCGGGAGCAGCAAGGCAGATACAGCAGATGCCCTGCTGCTCCGCGACCATCGCGTCCAACTCGGCCGGGCTCAAACCGTATTTGCGCTTGAAGTAGCTGATCCGGTTCCGCTCGGCGCGACACTCCCGGCAGTAGCTCGACCAGCCATCCGACGACGACTTGTTGTGCTCCCATTCGGAGTGCGGTTTGGCCTGTTCGCACTGAGGGCACCGCTTGTGCCCCCGAGGAACCGGAACCTTCACACGGACCGTCTTGCCCTGGGCTTCCTGTCGACGCCGGTAGTACTCGGCGGCACATTCGCGGCAATTGGCCTGCAAACCATCGGGCCTGGAGCTGTTGCTCGCGAATGCACCAACCGGAAGGAACTGCTGACAGGCCGAGCACTTCTTCGACACCGCATCGTTCATGGATGTGACTACTGTCCACCCTTTTGAACGAACGACCTCACGAAATCCTCGGCATTCTCCTCGAGTACATCGTCAATCTCGTCAAGAACCGAGTCGACGTCGTCGCTCAGCTTCTCCTGGCGTTCCTTGAGGTCCTCGGAGCCCTGCGTCTCCGCGGCCTGCTCCTCGACCTCCTCCGTGGAACGCGTCGCCTTCTGCTGGCCGCCGCCGGTGTCCTTGGTCGCCATAACCCTCACCCCGCTCTTTCGCCCGATGTGGTCGACAGGTCGGCATTCCTGCCGATCGGTGATGATCAGACCCTACAAGCCGGGTCCGACATCGGCCCCGCAGTTGCGTCAAAGCACGGGGACCATCTCGATGATTCCCGGCCAGGGCGCTTTCCACCCCGCCGGGCAGGTACCGTCCGGATAACCGTTCAGCCGCCCGAGAGGACCTTGACCAGGTCTTCTGCCGTGCGGCAGCGGTCCAGGAGCTCCTTGACGTGATTTCGCGTTCCGCGAAGGGGTTCGAGGGTTGGGACGCGCTGGAGCGAGTCCCGGCCCGGCAGGTCGAAGATCACGGAGTCCCAGGAGGCCGCGGCGACGTCGTCGGCGTACTGCTCGAGGCAGCGGCCGCGGAAGTAGGCGCGCGTGTCCTCCGGGGGCTTGCTGACGGCCCGCTCGACCTCGGACTCGTCCAGGAGCCGCTTCATGCGTCCGCGGGCCGCCAGACGGTTGTAGAGGCCCTTCTCGGCCCGTACGTCGGCGTACTGGAGGTCGACGAGGTGGAGGCGGGCGGCGTCCCAGTCGAGGTCGTCCCGGCGCCGGTAGCCCTCCATGACCTCGCGTTTCGCCACCCAGTCCAGTTCGCCGGCGAGGCTCATGGGGTCGTTCTCGAGGCGGGTGAGGGTGTCCTCCCAGCGGGCGAGGACGTCCTTGGTCTGGTCGTCGGCGTCCGCGCCGAAGCGCTCCTCCACGTATTTGCGCGACAGCTCGTAGTACTCCATCTGCAACTGGACGGCGGTGAGTGTGCGGCCGCTGCGGAGGGTGACCAGCCGCTTGAGGCTCGGGTCGTGGGAGACCTGGTGGAGGGTGCGCACGGGCTGGTCGACGGCGAGGTCGACGGCGATGAAGCCGTCCTCGATCATCGACAGGACCAGGGCCGTGGTGCCGAGCTTGAGGTAGGTCGAGATCTCGGAGAGGTTGGCGTCGCCGATGATCACGTGGAGGCGGCGGTACTTCTCCGCGTCGGCGTGCGGTTCGTCGCGGGTGTTGATGATGGGGCGTTTCAGCGTCGTCTCCAGGCCGACCTCGACCTCGAAGTAGTCGGCGCGCTGGCTGAGCTGGAAGCCGTGTTCGTGGCCGTCCTGGCCGATGCCGACCCGGCCGGCGCCCGCGAAGACCTGGCGGGAGACGAAGAAGGGCGTGAGGTGGCGCACGATGTCCGAGAAGGCGGTCTCCCGCTTCATCAGGTAGTTCTCGTGCGTGCCGTAGGAGGCGCCCTTGTTGTCGGTGTTGTTCTTGTAGAGGTGGATCGGCTGGGCGCCGGGGAGCGCGGCGGCGCGTTCGGCGGCCTCGGCCATGATGCGTTCGCCGGCCTTGTCCCAGAGGACGGCGTCGCGGGGGTTGGTGACCTCCGGGGCGCTGTATTCGGGGTGTGCGTGGTCGACGTAGAGGCGTGCGCCGTTGGTGAGGATGACGTTGGCGAGGCCGATGTCCTCGTCGGTGAGCTGGCTGGAGTCGGCGACCTCGCGGGCGAGGTCGAAGCCCCGCGCGTCGCGCAGCGGGTTCTCCTCCTCGAAGTCCCACCGGGCTCGGCGGGCCCGGTGCATCGCCGCGGCGTAGGCGTTGACGATCTGGGACGAGGTGAGCATGGCATTGGCATTGGGGTGGCCGGGGACGGAGATGCCGTACTCCGTCTCGATGCCCATTACTCGCCGTACGGTCATGCGGCCCTCCTTGCCCGGCGGCACCCTCGGTCGTGGGCGCCGCTCAGATACCGGTGGTGCTCCGGTGCGTGTGCGGTGCCCGTCCCCGCAACTAGCGACCCGGCGGTACGGAAGAGCCTAGAACGCCTCTGCGCTGGTGGGGAGATCATTTGCGTCATTGCCTTGCTCCAGCCGTGGCCCGGAAAGCAAACGGCTGCGGGTACCCGTGGTGGGCACCCGCAGCCGCCCTGCTTTTACAGGTACTGTCCGGTGTTCGCCACCGTGTCGATGGAGCGTCCGGTGTCCGCGCCCTGCTTTCCGGTGATGAGGGTGCGGATGTACACGATCCGTTCGCCCTTCTTTCCGGAGATGCGGGCCCAGTCGTCGGGGTTGGTGGTGTTGGGGAGGTCCTCGTTCTCCTTGAACTCGTCCACGCATGCCTGGAGGAGGTGGGAGACGCGCAGGCCCTTCTGGTTCTTGTCGAGGAAGTCCTTGATGGCCATCTTCTTGGCGCGGCCGACGATGTTCTCGATCATGGCGCCGGAGTTGAAGTCCTTGAAGTAGAGGACTTCCTTGTCGCCGTTGGCGTAGGTGACTTCCAGGAAGCGGTTTTCCTCGGATTCGGCGTACATGTGTTCCACTGCCGTCTGGATCATGCTCTGGACGGTGGTGGTCTTGTCGCCGCCGTGTTCGCCGACGTCCTCGGAGTGCAGGGGCAGGCGTTCGGTGAGGTACTTCTGGAAGATGTCCTTGGCCGCTTCGGCGTCCGGGCGCTCGATCTTGATCTTCACGTCGAGGCGGCCGGGGCGCAGGATGGCGGGGTCGATCATGTCCTCGCGGTTGGAGGCGCCGATGACGACCACGTTCTGCAGGCCTTCGACGCCGTCGATCTCGGCGAGGAGCTGCGGGACGATGGTGTTCTCCACGTCGGAGCTGACGCCGGAGCCGCGGGTGCGGAAGAGGGACTCCATCTCGTCGAAGAAGACGATGACGGGGGTGCCCTCGGAGGCCTTCTCCCTGGCGCGCTGGAAGACGAGGCGGATCTGCCGCTCGGTCTCGCCGACGTACTTGTTGAGGAGCTCGGGGCCCTTGATGTTGAGGAAGAAGCTCTTGCCGGTGGCCTGGCCGGTGACTTCGGCGACCTTCTTGGCCAGCGAGTTGGCGACGGCCTTGGCGATGAGCGTCTTGCCGCATCCGGGCGGCCCGTAGAGCAGGACGCCCTTGGGCGGGCGCAGCTCGTGCTCCTTGAAGAGGTCGGGGTAGAGGTAGGGGAGCTCGACGGCGTCGCGGATCATCTCGATCTGGCCGCCGAGGCCGCCGATCTGCTCGTAGCCGATGTCGGGGACCTCTTCGAGGACGAGTTCCTCGACCTCGCTCTTGGGGACGACCTCGTAGACGTATCCGGAGCGGGGTTCGAGGAGCAGGGCGTCGCCGGGGCGGATGACGACGTCGAGGAGGGGTTCGGCGAGCCTGACCACTCTTTCTTCGTCGGTGTGTCCCTGCACGAGGGCGCGTACGCCGTCCTCGAGGACCTCTTTGAGGGTGACGATGTCGCCGACGCTCTCGTACTCCATGGCCTCGACCACGTTGAGCGCTTCGTTGAGCATCACTTCCTGGCCGCGTCGGAGCTCTTCGAGCTCGACGCCGGGGCTGACGTTCACGCGGAGTTTGCGGCCTCCGGTGAAGATGTCGGCCGTGCCGTCCTCGTTCGCCGTGAGGAAGACGCCGAAGCCGGCCGGTGGCTGTGCGAGCCGGTCGACTTCTTCTTTGAGGGCCACGATCTGGTCGCGGGCCTCGCGGAGTGTGCCCGCGAGTCGCTCGTTCTGGGCGGACACGCCGGCCAGGTTGGTCTGGAGCTCGACGATCCGCTCTTCGAGAATCCTCGTGTGTCGCGGAGAGTCGGCGAGCTTGCGCCGCAGGACGGCGATCTCCTGCTCAAGGTAGGCAATCTGCCCGGACGGGTCGTCGGACCCTCGTCCCGGGCGGATGCCGCGGTTCATGTCGTCGTCGTGGGCTGCCACGGTCCTCACCTCCTCCAAGGGGAGCTGGACGCTTCCAGACCCTACCTGGGTGGGTGTCGATTGAAACCCCTAGATCACAAAGACTGTCGGGGTGTGTCCGATCTTCACCCTTGCGCTCTCCCTCACGCCAGGGGAATACCCACCGAACATGATTGGAAAGCCGCCGGGGGTAGGGTCGAAGTGTTCAACACCCGTCGGAGCCTGCATGGTTCCCCGGCGGTTCGACGATAAACGGCAGGAGTCATGGGCGTGCAGCAGGAGGCCGGTGTCGGCGGTGAGGCGCTGGAGGTCTGGATCGATCAGGATCTCTGTACCGGCGACGGGATCTGTGCGCAGTACGCGCCCGAGGTGTTCGAGTTGGACATCGACGGTCTGGCGTATGTGAAGGGTGCGGACGACGAGCTGTTGCAGGCCGTGGGGGCGGCGACGCCGGTTCCGTTGCCGCTGTTGACGGATGTGGTCGACTCGGCGCGGGAGTGTCCGGGCGACTGCATTCATGTGCGTCGGGTTTCGGACCGGGTCGAGGTGTACGGTCCGGACGCCGAGTGACGTGTCGGCTGCGTGTGGTGAGCGCTGTCTGATTTCTCACAGGGCGAACGGTCCGGTTCAGATGCTGCGGGCGCCGGCGGGGGTGGAGCGGACGAACGTGTTGTCCTTCCACTGCCATCTGGCGCTGTCCTTGACGTCGGGGCAGCAACTGGGCACGTCGGCGGTCGAGTAGCCGAGGAGGGTGGCGAGGACGGCTCCGTCGGTGACGGTGAGGCCGGTGACGGTGTTGCGTGCCTTGGGGTCGATGAGGGTGGCGACCACGCGCGCGTGGGTGTGGCCCGGGTTGTGGGTGAGGACGTAGACGCCGTCGGGCGGGGTGCCCATGGGGGCGTCGCAGTGGACGACGGCCACGGTTTCGGGGGTGCCGTCGCCGTCGAGGTCGCCGGTGGCCTTTTTCACCACGAGGGCTTGTTCGGGGCCGCAGTCGAGGGGGAAGTCGACGTCCGCCGTGGAGGGGGCTGTGGTGGGGGCCGGTTTGGCGTCGGGGGTGGCGCTCTGGGCGGCGGTGGCGGGTTTGGGTTGCAGGAGTGAGGAGAGGGCGACGACGCCGGCGATGGCGGTGGCGGTCGCGACCCAGTGGATCGGCCGGGTGTGGGTGTGTGCCAGTTCCGGGACGGCGGGGTGCTGCACTAGGAGTTTCTCCTGCGGTGGCGGTGCCGGTGGGGGTGGGGGTTGGCCAGCATCGTGCCACACGTCACAGGGTGGGGGAACGGCGGGGTGCGGGATTTCGG
This sequence comes from Streptomyces achromogenes, assembly GCF_030816715.1. Lineage (NCBI taxonomy): Bacteria > Bacillati > Actinomycetota > Actinomycetes > Kitasatosporales > Streptomycetaceae > Streptomyces > Streptomyces achromogenes. The sequence continues at coordinate 1,953,868 of NZ_JAUSYH010000001.1, forward strand.
ACGTACGGAGCGGGTGGGGGTGCGCGCCTGGTCCGCACTCCGGGTCGGGGGCAACGAGGAGGCGCCGTGCCCGTGTTCCCGTCGTGCTGGGGGAACTCGGTCACGGCGCCTTGTCGTTGGCTGGGGCGGGGTGGCGTGGGCCGGGTCAGCGGCTGCTGCCTCCGTCGGCGTTGGGGCCGGTGTAGTCCTCGCCGTAGGCGCCCTTGGCGGGGCGGCGGCGGCGCATGGGCGGCTCGACGCCGTCGGCGAGGCGGCGGGCGGTGAGCAGGAAGCCGGTGTGGCCGATCATCCGGTGGTCCGGGCGGACGGCGAGGCCTTCCACGTGCCAGTTGCGGATCATCGATTCCCAGGAGGTGGGCTCGTTGAACGAGCCGATCTCCCGGATGGACTCGACGGTCCGGGCGAGCTGGGTGGTGGTGGCGACGTAGCAGCACAGGATGCCGCCGGGCACGAGCGCCTTGGAGACGGCCTCGAGGCATTCCCAGGGGGCGAGCATATCGAGGATGACGCGGTCGACGTCGGTGTCGGACAGGTTGTCCTGGAGGTCGCCGACGGTGAGCTGCCAGGCGGGGTGCGGGCCGCCGAAGTAGCGCTCCACGTTCTGCCGGGCGATCTCGGCGAAGTCCTCGCGGCGCTCGTAGGAGTGCAGCATGCCCTGGTCGCCGATGGCGCGCAGCAGGAAGCTGCTGAGCGAGCCGGAGCCGACGCCGGCCTCGACGACGCGTGCGCCGGGGAAGATGTCGGCGAAGGCGAGGATCTGTCCCGCGTCCTTCGGGTAGACGACGGCTGCCCCGCGGGGCATGGAGAGGACGTAGTCGGGGAGCAGGGGGCGCAGCGCGAGGTAGGCGACGTTCCCGGTGGTGCGGACAACGCTGCCCTCGGGTGCGCCGATCAGTTCGTCGTGCGGGAAGGAACCCTTGTGGGTGTGGAAGTTCTTCCCGGCTTCGAGCGTGAACGTGTAGTGGCGGCCCTTGGGGTCGGTCAGCTGAACCTGGTCCCCGACCTTGAAGGGCCCGCGCCTGCGGGCGGCACCGGTCGGTTCGGACATGTGAACAGCCTACCGGCGTTTGGCGGGGCCGCCGACCATCGGGGGCGGGCACACCGGCTCGGGAGTGCGGTGGTCAGTTGGGACGGGCCATGGCTTTGACGAAGGCGCGTTCGACGTCGGCGGCGGAGAGTACGCCGAAGATCTCTCCTGTTTCCTCGACGACGAGGTATTCGGTGGCGGGGGTGGCGCGCAGGACGTCGAGGAGGTCCTCGCCGGCGAGTTCGGCGGAGACGCGCATGCCGTCGTTGAGGTCCTGGGCGAGGCCGCTGACGGCGACCCAGGGGCGGCGGTGTTCGGGGACGCCGACGATCGCGGCCTCCCGGACGAGGGAGAGCGGTTCGCCGTGGGCGTCGACGACGACGAGGGCGCGGGCGCCGGCGTCGTTGGCGCGGCGCAGTGCTTCGGACAGGGGGGTGTGGGTCTCCACGGGGACGGCGCGGCGGGTGAGGGTGCGGGCGCGCAGTTCGGGGAGGTGTTCGCGCAGGCGGGCCATGCGCAGGCTGTTGCCGGCGCCGGTCCAGATGATCGCGGCGAGGATGGCGGCGAGCAGCGCGTCGGTGACGGTGTCCATGCCGACGCTGTCCTCGGCGCCGGAGCCGAGGGCGCCGGACTGGGTGAGGAGGGGGAGGCCGATGAGGACGGAGACGGCGAGCGCGCGGCCGACCCAGGCGGCGGCGACGGTGCCGCTCATCGGTCTGCCGGTGATCTTCCAGACGACGGCGCGGAGCATGCGGCCGCCGTCGAGGGGGAGGCCGGGCAGGAGGTTGAAGATCGCGACGATGAGGTTGGAGATCATCAGGCCGGCGACCAGGACGCCCGGGACCGTGCCGGGTTCGACGGCGTTCATGGCGAGGTAGAAGACGCCGGCCAGAGCGAGGGAGAGGAGGGGGCCGACGAAGGCGAGCCAGAATTCGCGGCCCGGGGTCTCGGCTTCCTTCTCGATCTCGGAGACGCCGCCGAAGAACTGGAGCTGGATGCGGCGGACGGGGAGTTTGAAGCGGAGTGCGGCGATGGTGTGGGCGAGTTCGTGGATGAGGACGGAGGCGTAGAAGGCGACCGCGAAGAAGAGGGAGACGAGGTAGCGGGCGGCGCCGAGTTCGGGGAGGACGCGGTCGAGCTGGCCGCCGAAGACCCAGGTGATGAGGGCGGCGACGAGGAACCAGCTGGGGGCGACGTAGACGGGCACGCCGAAGGGGCGGCCCATGAGGATGCCGCCGCGGGGCTGCTCGGGTGGGCGCTGGGGCGGGGGGCCCTTGGGGAGGGCGGGGGGTGCGGGGCGCCCGGCGTCGGCGCCCGCGTCGGCTGCTGTTCCGGCGGTGTGGTGTCCGGTGCGGGTGCCGGTGTCGCCGGTGTCCTCGGCGTGGGTTCCGTCGGCTTCGGGGGCGGTCTCGTCGGTTCCGGCCTCGTCCGCTGCGGGCTCGTCGCCGTCGGCCGTGTCGCCGCGGCCGGCCTGGTCCGCTCCGGGCCGACCGGTGCCGGGGGCGGCCTTGTCGCCGGGGGCGTGGGCGGGGGCGGGGGCCGTTTCGGGGGTGTGGCTGTCGGCGTGCGGGGCCGGCTGCTGCCGGTGGGCGTCGGTGGGCCCGGCGGCCTGGGGCTCGCTCGGCGGGACGTCGGTGGCCGCGGGCGCAGGTGTCGCGGGGTGCTCGGCCGACTGTTCGCTGTCCGGCCGCGGCCGCCCGCTCCCGCCGCTTTCCACCACGGTGTCCCCTCGATCGAAGCGTCTCCTGCCCGTGCCGGGCGGGAGGGTCTGTGACCGATGGTATGCGGCGGTCGTGCGGTGTTCCGCCCGGCACCCCCTGTGTTTCCCGGCTTGTGGGTGACTGTCGGTGGCGGGCCGTATGGTCTGTGGTCATGGAGAACAGCAGCGAGGGCGTCGTCCGGGCGGGCGACGGCGGTGTGGTGGAGGAGCCGTCGCGCACGGGGGCGGCCGGGCCGGAGGGTGCGGCGGCGGGGGTCGTCGCGGTGGCTCCTGCGTCGTTGTCGCCGTCGCGGGCCGGTGATTTCATGCAGTGCCCGCTGCTCTACCGGTTCCGGGTGATCGACCGGCTGCCGGAGAAGCCGAGTCCGGCGGCGACGAAGGGGACGCTGGTGCACGCCGTCCTCGAGCGGCTGTTCGACGCGCCGGCGGCCGAGCGGACGGCGGCGGGGGCGAAGTCGCTGATCCCGGGGCAGTGGGACCGGCTGCGGGAGACGCGGCCGGAGGTGGTGGAGCTGTTCGCCGACGATCCGGAGGGCGAGCGGCTCGCCGGCTGGCTGGCGGAGGCGGAGGGGCTGGTCGAGCGCTGGTTCACCCTGGAGGATCCGACGCGGCTGGAGCCTGCCGAGCGGGAGCTGTTCGTGGAGACCGAGCTGGAGTCGGGTCTGCGGCTCCGCGGGATCATCGACCGGGTCGACGTGGCGCCGACGGGTGAGGTGCGGATCGTCGACTACAAGACGGGCAAGGCTCCGCGGCCGGAGTACGCCGAGGGCGCGTTGTTCCAGATGAAGTTCTACGCGCTGGTCGTGTGGCGGTTGAAGAACGTCGTGCCGCGGCGGCTGCAGCTGGTGTACCTGGGGAGCGGGGACGTGCTGACGTACGACCCGGTCCTGGCGGATCTGGAGCGTGTGGAGCGCAAGCTGCTCGCGTTGTGGGAGGCGATCCGGGAGGCGACGCGGACCGGTGAGTGGCGGCCCCGGCCGACGAAGCTGTGCGGCTGGTGCGATCACCGGGCGCACTGTCCGGAGTTCGGCGGTACTCCCCCGCCGTATCCGCTGCCGGTGACACTCGATGCGCCGACGTCGGCGCCGGTGAGGGCGGCCGCGTCACAGGACGGGGCGCAGGGCAGAATGGGGCCGGGCTAGAGAAGGAGATCTACGTGGCCATCCGCGTCCTACTGGTCGACGACCAGCCGCTGTTGCGCACGGGCTTCCGGATGATTCTGGAGGCCGAGCAGGACATCGCGGTCGTCGGCGAGGCCGGAGACGGTCTGCAGGCCATCGACCAGGTGCGGGCGTTGCAGCCCGATGTGGTGCTCATGGACATCCGCATGCCGCGGATGGACGGGGTGGAGGCGACCCGGCAGATCACCGGTCCCGGGCGGGACGGTCCGGCGAAGGTGCTGGTGCTGACCACGTTCGATCTGGACGAGTACGTGGTGGAGGCGCTGCGGGCGGGGGCCAGCGGGTTCCTGCTCAAGGACGCCCCGGCCAATGAGCTGGTGCAGGCGATCCGGGTGGTGGCGTCCGGTGAGGCCATGCTGGCGCCGAGCATCACGCGCCGGCTGCTCGACAAGTACGCCACGCATCTGCCGTCGGGCGAGGAGACGGTGCCGGACACGCTGCACACGCTGACCGACCGGGAGGTGGAGGTGCTGAAGCTGGTGGCGCGGGGGTTGTCGAACGCCGAGATCGCCGCCGACCTTTTCGTCAGCGAGACCACGGTGAAGACGCATGTCGGGCATGTGCTGACGAAGCTGGGGCTGCGGGACCGGGTGCAGGCCGCGGTGTACGCGTACGAGAGCGGTCTGGTGCGTCCCGGCGCCCAGTAGGCGAGCTGCGGGAGCCGGGCTCCGCGGTGTTCGGGTCCGGTGGCGCGGCACGGGTACGACGACGAAGGGCGCCCCCTGGAAACCGCCTACGGCAGGGGGCGCCCTTCGCTGTCGTGCGGGGGGCTGTCGTGCGCGGGGCTCAGCTCTTGCTGAGTTCCCAGAAGCGGAACACGGTGGAGGCGTCCAGGCAGTTCTCCAGGCCGTAGACGTTCTCGCCGACGACCGCGTACTGCTTGCCCTGCCAGACGGGCAGGACGGGCACCTGTGCGGCGACGATGTTCTGCAGCCTGCCGTAGTCGGCGTCGGTGGCGCTGCGGTCGCTCTGTGCGGCGGTGCGCGGGATGAGCGTCCCGGTGATCGTCTTGTCGGTGTAGTGGTTGCTCAGCACGTTGCCCTCGCCGAAGAAGGGCGAGGTGAAGTTGTCGGCGTCCGGGTAGTCGGGCACCCAGCCCTTGACGTAGACGCCGTACTTGCCGGCGGCGATGTCCTTCTCGTACTGGCCGAAGGCGACGGACTTGACGTCGGCGTCGAACAGGCCGCTGGCGTTGAGCTGGGCCGCGACGGCCTTGAGTTCCTGGTCGGTGGCCGGGCCGTAGCGGGACGGGGTCGACCAGAGGGTGAGCCGCACCTTGTCGGTGATGCCGTCCGCGGCGAGTGCGGCGGCGGCCCTGGTCCGGGAGGGCCGGGCGCCGTAGCGGTCGAAGAAGGCGGTGTTGTGGCCCGCGATGCCGGCCGGGATGATCGAGTAGAGCGGGTCGGCGGTGCCCTGGTAGACGTTCTTGATGAGGGCTTCGCGGTCGATGAGGTGGGCGATGGCCCGCCTCACGCCGAGCTTTCCGGCGACCGCGTCGTCCATGTTGAAGACGAGGTGCTGGACTTCGGCGCTGCTGCCCTCGACGACCTCGGCACGGGCGTCGGTGCTCTGCTGGATGTCGGCGACGTCGGTGGCGGTCAGGCCCCGGTAGGCGATGTCGACGTCGCCGTCGAGCAGGGCCTGCTTGAGGGCCTTCTGGTCACCTCCGTAGAACTTGAGGGTGACGCCGGTGTTCTGGGCGTCGGAGGCGGTGCCCCGGTAGTGGTCGTTGACGGAGAAGACGGCTTCGTCGTCGCTGAAGGAGTCGAGTGTGTAGGGGCCGGAGCCGACGGCTTCGCCGTCCTCGCGCAGCCCGTCGGCGTCGTACTGGCGGTGGTCGACGATGGAGCCGGCGCCCGAGGCGATCTTGCTGGGGAAGGTGGCGTCGGGGGCCTTGAGCTTGAAGACGACGGTCTTGTCGTCGGGTGTCTCGACCGCGCCGAGCGTGGCGAACATGATCGCCGGTCCGGCGTCGTCGTTGATCTTCAGCATGCGGTCGAAGGAGAACTTGACGTCCTCCGAGGTGAGCGCGTCGCCGTTGCTGAACTTCAGGTCGTCCTTCAGCGTGCAGCTGTAGACCTGGGTGCGCGTGTCGGTGAAACGGCACTCGCGGGCGGCGTCGGGCTCGGGTTCGGTGCCGCCCTTGGGGAAGCTCAGCAGTGACTGGAAGACGTTGTTGAACAGCAGCCAGGAGCCGGGGTCGTAGCCGGAGGCGGGGTCCGTGGCCAGGACCTCGTCGGACATGCCGAGGACCACCGAGGAGCCGTCGCCACCGGCGCCCCCGCTCTGGGTGCCGCAGCCGGTCAGCAGGCCGGAGGCCAGCCCCGCAATGATCGGCAGGACCGGCCACTGGTTGCGCAGGTTCACGTAGTGCCTTGTCGTCGTGTTCTCGTCGCACCGGAGCCGCGGTCGGGGCCCGGGCAGGGAGCAGAGGGCAGGGAACGGGGAGCAGCGAGCAGAGGGCTCGTCAGCTGCTCGCGCCGCGGCCGAGCTCCCACAGTTGCAGGGTCGCGGAGGAGTTGAGCGCGTACGCCGTGCCCGTGACGTCGTTGTTGGCGGCGACGTACTGCTTGCCCTGCCACAGCGGCAGGATCGGGACGTCCTTGGCGACGATGTCCTGGATCTCCGTCAGGCTCTTGGTGGCGCTCTGGCGGTCGGCCTCGCGGCGGGAGGACGGGATCAGGGTGTCGATGATGTCGCTGTTGCTGTAGGGCGACTTGAGGAAGTTGTCCTTGTCGAGGAACGGGGCGACGAAGTTGTCGGCGTCGGGGAAGTCGGGGAACCAGCCCATGCCCCAGACTGCGTACTCGCCCTTGCGCTCGGCGGGGACGAAGGCGTCCCAGGCGGTGCCCTTGATGGTGACGTCGAACAGGCCGCTGTCGTTGAGCTGCTTCTGCAGCACCTCGAACTCCTGCTTGGTGGCCGGACCGTAGTGGTCGGTCGTGTAGTTCAGCGTCAGCTTCACCGGCTTGGTGATGTCCGCGTCGGCCAGCAGGGCCTTGGCCTTGCCGACGTTGGGTTCGCCGTAGGTGTTGACGAACGAGTTGGAGTGACCGGTGAGGCTGGCCGGGACGAGCGAGTAGAGGGGTTCGGCCTGGGAGCCGTAGACCTTGGACACCAGCTCGTTGCGGTTGATGATCTGGGCCATGGCCTGGCGGACGGCCTTGGACTTGACGGCCGGGTCCGTGGTGTCGAACGCGAGGTAGCGGATCTCGAGGCCGTTCAGTTCGACCAGGTCGATGTCTCCGCCGGCGGGGCTCTCGGCGAGCTTCTTGATCTGCTCCGGCGACATGGTGCGGGTCATGAGGTCGATGTCGCCCTTCTGGAGGGCGGTGCCCATGGCGTCGGCGTCCTTGTAGGACACCATGTCGACCTCGTCGTTGTTCACCTTCAGCGTCCCCTTGTAGTGGGGGTTGCGGGTGAACACGGCCTTGGTCATCTCGTCGCCGTCGGTGTCGGCCTTGAGGATGTAGGGGCCGGATCCGTCGACCGCGAAACCGTCGCGCAGCTTGCCCTTGTCGTAGTCGTCGGGGTTGACGATGCCGGCGACCGGGGTCGACAGCTTGAAGGGGAAGGTGGCGTCGGCGGTCTTGAGATGGAAGATGACTTCGTTGTCGCCCTGCGTTTCGATGGTGTCGATCGTGGACAGCAGGGCGAAGACGCCGGAGTCGGCCTTGATGGCGCGGGCGCGGTCGATGGAGAACTTGACGTCCTTCGCCGTGACCGCGTCGCCGTCGGCGAACTGCAGACCGCTGCGCAGCTTGCAGGCGTAGCGCTCGTTGCCGGTGTCGGTGAAACCGCAGCTCTCGGCCGCTTCCGGGACGGGCTCGCCCTCGCCCTTGGGCTGGATCATCAGGGTCTGCACGGTCTGGCGCAGAATGTTCCAGGTGCCGACGTCGTAGGAGTAAGCCGGGTCGAGCGGGGCCGGGGCGTCCTTGCTGGCGGTGAACCGGTCGGTGGTGCCCACGACGATGGCGTCGCCGCCGCCGCTGCCGCTGTCGGACCCTCCGCAGGCGGCGAGCACGGGCGCGAGCAGACCGACCACGGCCGGCAGCACCAAAGTCTTGCGGTTCATGCTCGAGTTTCTCCAGAGCTGTCGGTCCGTGTACCCGGCATGCAGGGGTGGCGCTGCGGATCACGGGGGTAGGCGATGTTCTCGCAACGAGATTAGTCCGCGTCGGCAGGAGCGTTCGCAGCCACCGGAGTTGAAAGCCCATCACGCAGCGAAACCGGCTGTGGACGCACTGAACAGCCGTCCGTGGAAGGATTCGTACAGCCGCTTACCAATCAGGACACAAGGACACCCCCGGAGGTCCCCGGCGAGCCCGGGACGCACACGGAGAGTCATCTGTCGAGCCCCGGCCGGGTGGGGAACGTCACAGCCTGGCGGGGTTCGGGGCGGGCGGAATTCGGCCGTCGCGAAGCGGCCGATGAAGATCGGAATTCCGTGTGGCGCGCATCCTCCGAATTCCTGGTTATCGGCGGTGCACGCTGGGTGAAGGCCGCTGCATTTCCGTCATCGGTCGATCACGAATGGTCGTCGCGGTGATCAGTTGAGCGGCATCAGGCCGCGCAGAAAAGACAGGTCGACCTGTTCGAGCGAGGAGACGACGGTGCGTCGTGACGCGGGGGCGATCGGTGCCACGGAGGGCACGGCGACCACGAGGCAGCCCGCTGCCTCCGCCGAGGCGACGCCCGTCGCGGTGTCCTCGACGACCGCGCACCTCGTGGGGTCCACGCCGAGGCCGGCGGCGGCGAACAGGTAGGGATCGGGGTGCGGCTTGGTGTGAGCGACCTCGTCGCCGGCGACGCTGAGGCGGAAGTGCTCGACGCCGAGTGAGGCGATGACGCGGTCGATGATGCGGCGGTGGGAGGCGGAGACGAGGGCGGTGGGCACCTCGTGCTCGGTCAGCTCGGCGAGCAGCCGGGCCGCTCCCGGCATCAGGGGCAGGGCGCGGGTGATGCGGTCCTCGAACCCCTCGTTGAGCAGGACGGTGAGTTCGCCGACGGTGACGTCGGCTCCGGTCGCCTCGATCAGGAACCCGGCGCTGCGGCTCATCGGCCCGCCGACCACGACATGGCGCCAGGAGTCGTCGAGGGTGTGCCCGAGTGCGGCGAAGACCTCGACCTCGACGTCCCACCAGAAGCCCTCGGTGTCCACCAGGGTGCCGTCCATGTCGAGGAGCACGGCCTGCAGGGCGGAGCCCTCGGCCGTACGGGTTACTGGCGCGGGAACCGTGCTGGTCATCCGCGTACCTCCTTGAGGGACGAGCAGGCCGGTTCCCGCTGTGGGGAACCGGCCTGCAGTGGACCGACCAGTGTACGACTTATCGGATCAGCGTGCTGGGCGGCACGCTGACGTCACCGGGCGTTGAAGTACTTCGCCTCGGGGTGGTGGATCACGATGGCGTCCGTGGACTGCTCGGGGTGGAGCTGGAACTCCTCGGACAGGTGGACGCCGATCCGCTCGGGCCGGAGCAGCTCGGCGATCTTGGCGCGGTCCTCGAGGTCGGGGCAGGCGCCGTAGCCGAGGGAGAAGCGGGCGCCGCGGTACTTCAGGGCGAACATGTCCTCGACGTCGGCCGGGTCCTCGCCGGCGAAGCCGAGTTCAGAGCGCACGCGTGCGTGCCAGTACTCGGCGAGGGCCTCGGCCAGCTGCACGGACAGGCCGTGCAGTTCGAGGTAGTCGCGGTAGGAGTTCGACGCGAAGAGCTTGGCCGTCTCCTCGCCGATGCGCGAGCCGACGGTGACGACCTGGAGGCCGACCACGTCGGTCTCCCCCGACTCCTCGGGGCGGAAGAAGTCGGCCAGACACAGCCGGCGGCCGCGGCGCTGACGGGGGAAGGTGAAGCGGGTCCGCTCGTTGCCCTGTTCGTCCAGGATGATCAGGTCGTCGTCCTTGGAGACGCAGGGGAAGTAGCCGTAGACGACGGCGGCCTCGAGGAGGTTGTCGGTCTGCAGCTTGTCGAGCAGGCCGCGCAGCCGGGGCCGGCCCTCGGTCTCGACGAGTTCGTCGTAGGTCGGCCCGTCGCCGGTGCGGGCCTGCTTGAGGCCCCACTGGCCCTTGAAGAGGGCGCCTTCGTCGAGCCAGGAGGCGTACTCCTTGAGCTGGATGCCCTTGATGACGCGGGTGCCCTCGAAGGGCGGCGTCGGCACGGGGTTGTCGGTGGCGACGTCGGAGCGGACGTGGCCCTCCTCGGGCCGCTCCTCGACCTCGGCGGGGGCGGCGCTCGCGCGCACCCGGCGTTGCCTGAGCTCGGGCAGCTTCGCGCCGGGCACGCCCCGCTTGACGCCGATCAGGGCGTCCATGAGGCGCAGGCCCTCGAATGCGTCGCGGGCGTAGCGGACCTCGCCTCCGTAGATCTCGTGCAGGTCCTGCTCGACGTAGGCCCGGGTCAGGGCGGCGCCGCCGAGGATGACCGGGTAGTCCGCCGCGAGTCCGCGCTGGTTGAGCTCCTCCAGGTTCTCCTTCATGATCACCGTGGATTTGACCAGCAGGCCGGACATGCCGATGACGTCGGCCCGGTGCTCGGCGGCGGCGTCCAGGATCGCGGAGACCGGCTGCTTGATGCCGAGGTTGACGACGTTGTAGCCGTTGTTGGACAGGATGATGTCGACGAGGTTCTTGCCGATGTCGTGGACGTCGCCGCGGACCGTGGCGAGCACGATGGTGCCCTTGCCGTCGTCGTCGGACTTCTCCATGTGCGGCTCGAGGTGGGCCACCGCCGCCTTCATGACCTCGGCGGACTGCAGGACGAACGGCAGCTGCATCTGGCCCGACCCGAACAGCTCGCCGACGACCTTCATGCCGTCCAGCAGGGTGTCGTTGACGATCTCCAGGGCGGGCCGGGTGAGCAGTGCCTCGTCGAGGTCGGCCTCGAGGCCGTTGCGCTCGCCGTCGATGATGCGCCGCTTGAGGCGCTCCTCCAGCGGGAGCGCGGCCAGTTCCTCGGCCCGGCCGGCCTTGAGGGATTTGGCGGTGGCGCCCTCGAAGAGCTGCATGAGCTTCTGGAGGGGGTCGTAGCCTTCGGCGCGCCGGTCGTGGATCAGGTCGAGGGCGGTCTGCACCTCCTCCTCGCTGAAGCGGGCGATGGGCAGGATCTTGGAGGCGTGGACGATCGCGGAGTCCAGGCCCGCCTTGACGCACTCGTCGAGGAAGACGGAGTTCAGCAGGATGCGGGCGGCCGGGTTGAGGCCGAAGGAGATGTTCGACAGGCCGAGGGTGGTCTGCACCTCGGGGTGACGGCGCTTGAGCTCGCGGATCGCCTCGATGGTGGCGACGCCGTCGCCCCGGGACTCCTCCTGGCCGGTGCAGATGGTGAAGGTCAGGGTGTCGATGAGGATGTCCGACTCGCGGATGCCCCAGTTGCCGGTGAGGTCGGCGATGAGCCGTTCGGCGATCTCGACCTTCTTCTCCGGGGTGCGGGCCTGGCCCACCTCGTCGATGGTCAGCGCGATCAGCGCCGCGCCGTGCTCCTGGGCCAGCCTGGTGACCTTGGCGAAGCGGGACTCGGGGCCGTCGCCGTCCTCGTAGTTCACCGAGTTGATCACCGCGCGGCCGCCGAGCTTCTCCAGGCCGGCCCGGATGACCTCGACCTCGGTGGAGTCCAGGACGATCGGCAGGGTGGAGGCGGTGGCGAAGCGGCCGGCGAGTTCCTCCATGTCGGCGACGCCGTCGCGGCCGACGTAGTCCACGCACAGGTCCAGCAGGTGCGCGCCCTCGCGGATCTGCTCGCGGGCCATCTCGACGCAGTCGTCCCAGCGGCCGGCCAGCATGGCCTCGCGGAACTTCTTGGATCCGTTGGCGTTGGTGCGTTCGCCGATCGCCAGGTAGGAGGTGTCCTGGCGGAAGGGCACGGTCTGGTAGAGGGAGGCGGCGCCGGGCTCGGGGCGGGGGCTCCGCTCGGCGGGCTCGAGGCCGCGGACGCGTTCGACGACCTGGCGCAGGTGCTCGGGGGTGGTTCCGCAGCAGCCGCCGATGAGGTTGAGCCCGTAGTCGCGGACGAAGTTCTCCTGGGCGTCGGCCAGGCCTTCGGCGTCGAGCGGGAAGTGAGCGCCGTCCTTGGTGAGGATCGGCAGTCCGGCGTTCGGCATGCACAGCAGCGGGGTGCGGGAGTGCCGGGCCAGGTAGCGCAGGTGCTCGCTCATCTCGGCGGGGCCGGTGGAGCAGTTCAGGCCGATCATGTCGATGCCGAGCGGTTCCAGCGCGGTGAGCGCGGCGCCGATCTCGGAGCCGAGCAGCATGGTGCCGGTCGTCTCGAAGGCCATGGAGACCAGCAGGGGCACGTCGGCGCCGGTCGCCTCCATCGCGCGCCTGGCGCCCAGGATCGACGACTTCGTCTGGAGGAGGTCCTGGGTGGTCTCGACGATCAGGGCGTCGGCGCCGCCGGCGAGCAGGCCCTCGGCGTTGGCCTGGAAGCCGTCGCGCAGCGTGCCGTAGCCGATGTGGCCGAGGGTGGGCAGCTTGGTGCCGGGACCGATCGAGCCGAGGACCCAGCGGGTGCGTCCGTCGCGTGCGGCGAAGGCGTCGGCGGTCTCGCGGGCGATGCGGGCGCCGGCCTCGGACAGCTCGTGGACCCGTTCGGCGATGTCGTACTCGGCCATGGCGGAGTGGTTCGCGCCGAAGGTGTTGGTCTCGACGCAGTCCACGCCGGCGGCGAAGTACTCCTCGTGCACGGAGCGCACGATGTCGGGGCGGGTGATGTTGAGGACCTCGTTGCAGCCCTCGAGGTCCTGGAAGTCCTCAAGGGTGGGCTCCTGGGCCTGGAGCATGGTGCCCATGGCTCCGTCTGCCACCACCACACGGGTGGCCAGGGCCTCTCGGAGCGCGGACACACGGGTCCGGCTGTCGGCGGAAGGGGTCGGCGGCACAGAGGCCATGAAAGGGCTCCCTCAGGTGCGACGGCTGTCGGCTTCACGTCACCTCGGGATGCGTGGAGCAGGGGCTTACCGAGGAGCGCGCACGCCGTCAGGGTAGCCGGACGGAGGCCTTATGGTCAGGGGCGTCCACGGGGCGGACGGGTGAGGCGGCCGGACGGGGGCCCTGCCGCGGCGGGTTTCGGGCGGGTGCCACGGCCGTGCGTCGGCCTTGCTGCTTCCGGGGGACGGGCGGCGGAACACATGTCGACCGACCATTGGCGGGAGGTCGGCATGGACCGGTAGTGTTCGACATTGCCGAACGGTGGCGGTGGATGCCGCCTGCAGGCGGTCCGATGGGGACGGAGGCGGGAGGGCGATGGCGCGGAACATCCAGTCGGTCGAACGTGCGGCCGCGATGCTGCGGCTGCTCGCGGGCGGCGAGCGGCGGCTGGGCCTGTCGGACATCGCCTCGTCCACGGGTCTGGCCAAGGGCACTGCCCACGGCATCCTGCGCACCCTCCAGCAGGAGGGCTTCGTCGAGCAGGACGACGCGTCCGGGCGCTATCAGCTGGGTGCGGAACTGCTGCGCCTGGGCACCACCTACCTGGACGTGCACGAGCTGCGCGCGCGTGCCCTGGTCTGGACGGACGACCTCGCCCGGTCCAGCGGCGAGAGCGTGCACCTGGGGGTGCTGCACCAGCAGGGCGTGCTGATCGTGCACCACGTCTTCCGGCCGGACGACAGCCGGCAGGTGCTGGAGATCGGGGCGATGCAGCCGCTGCACTCCACGGCCCTGGGCAAGGTGCTGGCGGCCTACGACCCGGTCGCGCACAGCGAGGCCCTGGAGGCCGAGCGCAAGCCCTACACGGACCGCACTGTGTGCGACGCGGAGGCGTTCGAGCACATCCTCGACATGACCCGCGCGCGCGGGTACGCGGCGGACGTCGAGGAGACCTGGGAGGGCGTCGCGTCCATCGCCGCGCCCATCCACGACCGGCGGCGCATGCCCGTCGGGGCGGTCGGCGTCACCGGCGCCGTGGAGCGGCTGGGCCGGGACGGCGAGCTGCGTCCGGAGCTGATCGCCGCGGTGCGCGACTGCGCCCGCGCGGTCTCCCGGGACCTGGGCGGCGGGCGGTTCTGAGCCGCCCGGGCGGCCGCCGTTCCTGAGAAGTGCGTAAGACCTGGCCGGGACGTCCGACGACGTTCCGGCCTCTGTCATACCCTGCAAAAAGCCTACTGAAGTGGACATCGGGGGCGATTATGTGCGCACCCACGCGAAGATCGATAACTCACATCGATCAATAACGATCGCGTTTTCGATAACGGCACTCTTGACGCACACGTAACCGCCGGGCAAGACTCCCGTCCATCGGTCGACATTGTCGAACACCTAACGGCAATACGCGCTAGAGTGTGACAACGCCAAAGGCCGGCATCGCTCTCATCCCCGAGGGCGCTCGAACCCCCGGCGGGACCCGGGGTTCGGCTTCCCTGGACGAAGGACAAAGGAGTCGCGGGTGTCCAGCTCCGACATCTTCATCGGCGAGACCATCGGTACCGCCATACTCATCCTGCTCGGCGGCGGCGTCTGCGCCGCCGTGACGCTGAAGGCCTCCAAGGCCCGCAACGCCGGCTGGCTCGCCATCACCTTCGGGTGGGGTTTCGCCGTTCTGACGGCTGTCTACACCTCGGCGCCCCTCTCCGGCGCCCACCTCAACCCGGCGGTCACCCTCGCACTCGCGATCAAGGACGACGACTGGAGCAACGTTCCGGTCTACTGGGCCGGGCAGCTGCTCGGCGCCGCCATCGGCGCCACCCTGGTCTGGGTCGCCTACTACGGCCAGTTCCACGCGCACCTGACCGACAAGGAGATCGTCGGCGGGCCGGGCGCTCAGTCCACCAAGGTCAAGGCCGTCGAGGCGCAGGAGCAGGGCGCGGGCCCGGTCCTGGGCGTCTTCTCCACCGGCCCGGAGGTCCGCGTCGTCTGGCAGAACCTGGCCACGGAGATCATCGGCACGATCGTGCTGGTCCTCGCCGTCCTCACGCAGGGCCTGAACGACAAGGGCAACGGCCTCGGCAACCTCGGCGCGCTGATCACCGCGCTCGTCGTGGTGTCGATCGGCCTCTCCCTCGGCGGCCCGACCGGCTACGCCATCAACCCGGCCCGCGACCTCGGTCCGCGCATCGTGCACGCCCTCCTGCCCCTGCCCAACAAGGGCGGCTCCGACTGGAGCTACGCCTGGATCCCGGTGGTCGGTCCGCTGATCGGCGGCGCGATCGCCGCAGGCCTCTACAACGTCGCCTTTGCTTAAGAGCACCAGCTGCACCGCGTACTCGGCAGCGCCGTACAGACAGCCTCTTATCCACGGAAACCCCAGGAGCACTCAGTGACCGACGCGCACACCGCCGGCCCGTTCATCGCCGCCATCGACCAGGGCACCACCTCCTCGCGCTGCATCGTCTTCGACCGGGACGGCCGCATCGTCTCCGTCGACCAGAAGGAGCACGAGCAGATCTTCCCGAAGCCGGGCTGGGTCGAGCACGACGCCAACGAGATCTGGACCAACGTCCAGGAAGTCGTCGCCGGAGCCATCGAGAAGGCCGGCATCACCCGTGACGACATCAAGGCCATCGGCATCACCAACCAGCGTGAGACCACGCTGCTGTGGGACAAGAACACCGGTCAGCCCGTCCACAACGCCATCGTCTGGCAGGACACCCGCACCGACGCCCTCTGCCGCGAGCTCGGCCGCAACGTCGGCCAGGACCGCTTCCGCCGGGAGACGGGCCTGCCGCTGGCCTCCTACTTCGCCGGCCCCAAGGCCCGCTGGCTGCTCGACAACGTCGAGGGCCTGCGCGAGCGCGCCGAGGCCGGCGACATCCTCTTCGGCACCATGGACACCTGGGTCATCTGGAACCTGACCGGCGGCGTCGACGGCGGCAAGCACTACACCGACGTCACCAACGCCTCCCGCACCATGCTGATGAACCTCCACACCCTGGAGTGGGACGACAAGATCGCCGAGTCCATCGGCGTCCCACTGGCGATGCTGCCCGAGATCCGCTCCTCCGCCGAGGTCTACGGCGAGGTCACCGGCGGCAGGCTCGGCGACCTGCTCGGCGGCATCCCGGTCGCCTCCGCGCTCGGCGACCAGCAGGCGGCCCTGTTCGGCCAGACCTGCTTCGCGGAGGGCGAGGCCAAGTCCACGTACGGCACCGGCACGTTCATGCTGCTGAACACCGGCGAGAAGATCATCAACTCGTACTCCGGCCTGCTGACCACCGTCGGCTACCGCATCGGCGACCAGAAGCCGGTCTACGCCCTCGAGGGCTCGATCGCCGTCACCGGTTCGCTCGTGCAGTGGATGCGCGACCAGATGGGCCTGATCTCCACCGCCGCCGAGATCGAGACGCTCGCGCTCTCCGTCGAGGACAACGGCGGCGCCTACTTCGTGCCGGCCTTCTCCGGGCTGTTCGCCCCGTACTGGCGCTCCGACGCCCGCGGTGTGATCGCCGGCCTCACCCGGTACGTCACCAAGGCGCACCTCGCGCGCGCCGTTCTGGAGGCCACGGCCTGGCAGACCCGCGAGATCACCGACGCCATGACGAAGGACTCCGGCGTCGAGCTCGCGGCCCTCAAGGTCGACGGCGGCATGACCTCCAACAACCTGCTGATGCAGACCCTCTCGGACTTCCTGGACGCGCCCGTGGTGCGCCCGATGGTCGCCGAGACCACCTGCCTCGGCGCCGCCTACGCCGCCGGCCTCGCCGTCGGCTTCTGGACCAACACCGACGACCTGCGCGCCAACTGGCGACGGGCCGCCGAGTGGACCCCCCGCATGGACGCGGAGACCCGCGACCGTGAGTACAAGAGCTGGCTCAAGGCCGTCGAGCGGACCATGGGCTGGCTCGAGGACGAGGAGTAAGAACCCCACATGACCAGTCAGTCCACCCTGCAGTCCGTGCCTGCCCTGGGGACGCGCCCGGCGTCCGGCTCCAACCCGAGCCGCGCCGAGACCCGGGAGCAGCTCTCCAAGGCGTCGTACGACCTCCTCGTCATCGGCGGCGGCATCCTGGGCATCTCCACCGCCTGGCACGCCGCGCAGTCCGGCCTCAGGGTGGCCCTGGTCGACGCCGGCGACTTCGCCGGCGCCACCTCCTCCGCCTCCTCCAAGCTGCTCCACGGCGGTCTGCGCTACCTGCAGACCGGCGCGGTGAAGCTGGTGGCGGAGAACCACTTCGAGCGCCGTGCGGTCTCCCGCCAGGTGGCCCCCCACCTGGCGAACCCGCTCACGTTCTACCTCCCCGTGTACAAGGGCGGGCCGCACGGCGCGGCGAAGCTCGGGGCGGGCGTCTTCGCCTACTCCGCGCTGTCGGCGTTCGGCGACGGCGTCGGTCACCTCCTGTCCCCGGCCAAGGCCGCGCAGGACGTGCCCGAGCTGCGCACCGACAACCTCAAGGCCGTGGCCGTGTACGGCGACGACCAGATGAACGACGCGCGCATGGCGCTGATGACGGTCCGCGCGGCCGTCGAGTCGGGCGCGGTCGTCCTCAACCACGCCGAGGTGTCCGGCCTGCGCTTCACCAGGGGCCGGGTCACCGGCGCGGACCTGCGCGACCGGCTCTCCGGCGACGAGTTCGGCGTCAACGCCCGCCTGGTGCTGAACGCGACCGGCCCGTGGGTCGATCACCTGCGCACGATGGAGGACCCGAACGCCGCGCCGTCCATCCGTCTGTCGAAGGGCGCGCACCTCGTCCTGAAGCGCACCGCGCCCTGGCGGGCCGCGCTCGCCACCCCCATCGACAAGTACCGCATCACCTTCGCCCTCCCGTGGGAGGACATGCTGCTGCTCGGCACCACCGACGAGGAATTCGAGGGCGACCCGGCGGACGTCGCGGTCACCGAGAAGGACACCGCGCAGATACTCGACGAGGCCGCGTTCTCCATCCGCGACCAGCAGCTCGACCGCGACCTGATCACCTACGCCTTCGCCGGTCTGCGCGTGCTGCCGGGCGGTCCCGGCGACACCGCGAAGGCCAAGCGCGAGACCGTCGTCACCGAGGGCAGGGGCGGCATGCTGTCCGTCGCCGGCGGCAAGTGGACGACGTTCCGGCACATCGGCCGTACGGTCATGCAGAAGCTGGAGGCGCTGCCGGGCCACCCGCTGGGCGACGACTTCGAACCGATCTCCTCGCTGCCGAAGAAGCTGCCCCTGCCCGGCGTCGCCAACCCGCGCGCGGTCGCCCACCGTCTGCTGGTCGACAACCCGGCGCCCGGCCCGCGCATGGCCGCCGACACGGCGAAGCACCTGGCGACCCACTACGGCTCGCTGGCCTTCGACATCGCGCGGCTGGCCAACGACAACCCCGAGCTGGCCGCGCGCGTCCACCCGGACGCCCCGGAGATCTGGGCGCAGGTCGTCTACGCCCGCGACAACGAGTGGGCCGAGACGGCGGACGACGTGCTGCGCCGCCGTACCACGCTGACCATCCGCGGCCTCGCCACGGACGACGTGCGCGCCAAGGTGCAGGACCTGCTCGACAAGAAGTGACCTGCCCGACGGCACACCGACCCTGCGCCGGCCCGCCGCCCTGACCGGGTCCGGCGTCGGGGGACGGCCCTCTCCGTACCGGGGCCGGAACCGGGAAGGGGCGGCTCCACCCCTAGGGAGCCGCCCCTTTCGCAGGTGTGGAGGCAGTCGCCCGGTCTGGCCTCATAATGACGACGAGACATCCGATGTCTGGACGACGGACGAGAGCGAGGCCGGTCATGGCAGTCACCGACGAGGCGATCGAGAAGATCAAGGGCATGATCGTCTCGGGTGCGCTGCGCCCCGGCGACCGGCTCCCCAAGGAGAGCGAGCTGGCCGCCGACCTCGGGCTGTCCCGCAACTCCCTGCGGGAGGCGGTGCGCGCGCTGTCGCTGATCCGGATCCTGGACGTTCGGCAGGGCGACGGCACCTACGTCACCAGCCTCGACCCGCAACTGCTGCTGGAGGCGCTGAGTTTCGTCGTCGACTTCCACCGCGACGACACGGTCCTGGAATTCCTGGCGGTGCGCCGGATACTGGAGCCGGCCGCCACGGCGATGGCCGCCCTGCGTATCAGCGAGCAGCAGCTGGACGCTCTGGACGCCCAGTTGGACAAACTCGGCGCGGAGCCCTCGGTGGAGGAACTCGTCGCGGGCGACCTGGAGTTCCACCGGGGCATCGTGCAGAGCGCCGGCAACTCGGTGCTGTGCTCGCTGCTGGACGGGCTGTCCGGGCCCACCACCCGGGCCCGGATCTGGCGGGGGCTGACCCAGGAGGACGCCGTGGCCGGCACCCTGCGGGAGCACCGGGCGATCCTCGCGGCCCTGCGCGACCGGGACGCGGAGGCCGCCAGATCGTGGGCGACGGTCCACATCGCGAGTGTGGAGCAGTGGCTGCGGTCCACTCTGTGAAGGCTCACGTTCCGGGGTGTTCCGGGGTGTTCAGGGGTGGCGAACGGGGCAGTGATCCGTTCACTCCCCCGTGCAAGGGGGCTGCGGGCGCCCCCGCAGAACGCCGTAAGGTTGGGTGGTCAAGCGAGGGCACGTCGGAAGGAGGCGCTGGGTGATCGAGCTCGAGGGGGTTCCCGAGCTGATCGACCCGGTCATGGTGGCCGCGTTCGAGGGCTGGAACGACGCCGGCGACGCAGCCTCCACCGCGGTCGCACACCTGGAGCGGGAGTGGAAGGGCGAGGTGTTCGCGGCGCTGGACGCCGAGGACTACTACGACTTCCAGGTGAACCGTCCGACGGTGTGGCTGGACGCGGGCGTGCGCAAGATCACCTGGCCGACGACGAGACTGTCCGTGGTCCGGGTCGGCGGCGACAAGCCCCGTGACCTGGTGCTGGTGCGCGGCATCGAGCCGTCGATGCGCTGGCGCTCGTTCTGCAACGAACTGCTCGGCTTCGCCCACGAGTTGGGCGTGGAGCTGGTGGTCATCCTGGGCGCCCTGCTCGGCGACACCCCGCACACGCGGCCGGTGCCGATCAGCGGGACGACGTCCGACGCGGACCTGGCGCAGCGGATGGACCTGGAGGAGACCAAGTACGAGGGCCCCACGGGCATCGTCGGCGTCCTCCAGGAGGCGTGCACGCACGCGGGGGTGCCCGCGGTGAGCCTGTGGGCGGCCGTGCCGCACTACGTCTCGCAGCCGCCGAACCCGAAGGCGACGCTGGCCCTCCTCAACCGCCTGGAGGACCTGATCGACGTCCGCATCCCGCTGGGCGAGCTGCCCGAGGACGCGCGTGCCTGGCAGGTGGGCGTGGACCAGCTGGCCGCCGAGGACACCGAGGTCGCCGAGTACGTCCAGACGCTGGAGGAGGCCCGGGACACCGCTGAGCTGCCGGAGGCGTCGGGCGAGGCGATCGCCCGCGAGTTCGAGCGCTATCTGCGGCGGCGGGACGGCGGCGGCCCGCCCGGCCCCGGGGAGCGGACCCGTCCCCCGAGGCCCCCGAAGCCGAGCGAGGAGGCCGCCGGGGACAAGCCGAGCGAGGAGGCCTCCGACGACGGCGATTCGTCGGAGGACTGAAAGCGGCGGAAACAGCGGAAAGCGGTCGTCGGCCGGCTGAGGCCGTCCGACGACCAGGGCAGGGGCGGTGCGCCGGTGCGCACCGCCCCTGTCGCCGCTCCCGGAGGGGACGGCGCCGTCCGGACGGTTACAGCGCCACGCCCAGCAGGGCGTCCACCGCACGGGACACGACTCCGGGTGCGCCGATGTCGGTGCCGCCCCGCTCCTGCTGGAGCGCGGCCCAGCGGTCGACGGCGGCCAGCGCGGCGGGGGCGTCGAGATCGCTCGCGAGGGCTGCCCGGATCTCGTCGACGAGCGCCTCGGCGGGCGGCCCGTCGGGCCGGGAGACCGCGGCGCGCCAGCGGCCGAGCCGGGCCTCGGCGTCCGCCAGGACCTGGTCGGTCCACTCCCAGTCGGCGCGGTAGTGGTGGGCGAGAAGGGTGAGCCGGATCGCCGCGGGGTCGACGCCGTCCTGGCGCAGCCGGGAGACGAAGACGAGGTTGCCCCGGGACTTCGACATCTTCTCGCCGTCGAGGGCGACCATGCCGGCGTGGACGTAGGCCTTGGCCATCGGGAACTCGCCGGTCAGCGCCTGGGCGTGGGAGGCGCCCATCTCGTGGTGCGGGAAGGCGAGGTCGGAGCCGCCGCCCTGCACGTCGAAGCCCATCCCGAGGTGGTCCAGTGCGATGGCCACGCACTCGATGTGCCAGCCGGGGCGGCCCCGGCCGAGCGAGCCGCCGTCCCAGCTTGGCTCGCCCTCGCGGGCCGCCATCCACAGCATCGGGTCGAGCGGGTTCTTCTTGCCCGGGCGGTCCGGGTCGCCGCCGCGTTCGGCGGACAGCAGCCGCATGGCCGCCGCGTCCAGGTTCGCGACCCGGCCGAAGTGCGGATCGGACTCGACGGAGAAGTAGACGTCGCCCTCGAGTTCGTAGGCGGCGCCCGCGTCCCGCAGGCGCTCGACGAGCGGGACGATGCCGGGTATCGCCTCGACGGCGCCTATGTAGTCCTGCGGCGGGAGCATCCGCAGGGCGGTCATGTCCTCGCGGAAGAGGGCCGTCTCCTTCTCGGCCAGGGCGACCCAGTCGACGCCGTCGCGCTCGGCTCGCTCCAGCAGCGGATCGTCGACGTCGGTCACGTTCTGGACGTAGTGGACCTGCCGCTTGGTGTCGAGCCACACGCGCTGAACGAGGTCGAACGCGTTGTAGGTCGCCGCGTGACCCATGTGGGTCGCGTCGTACGGCGTGATGCCGCAGACGTAGATACGGGCGACGGGACCGGGGTCGAGGGAGACCAAGCCGCCGGTCGCGGTGTCGTGGATCCTCAGGTCGCGGCCCTGACCAGGCAGGGCGGGGACCTCGGAAGCGGGCCAGGCATGCATGTCATGAGCCTAACCGGACGGAAGTTGCGGGTACGAACCGGAGCGGGCCGGATGGCCGGGAAGGCGTTCTTGTGCGATCCCGGCCGACGTGCCCGCGAGAGCGCTCCGGGAGGACTCCCTCGCGGGCGGGGCCGGTCGGCTAGACGGGAGGCCAGGGGATCGCCGGCCACTCGCCGGACGGCTCGGGGTGGGTGCCCGACTCCAGCAGTGCCTCGGTACGCGCGCGCGTGGCGTCGAGTTCGGCGGGGGTGATCAGTGCGGTCAGGGCGGCGGTCAGCCGCCCGTCCGGTTCCAGGGCGCCCTTGAGGCCCTTGAGCACGTCCACGGCCTCGCCGGTCAGCGGCTCCCCCGCCCAGCCCCACAGCAGGGTGCGCAGCTTGTTCTCGGCGTTGAAGGTGACGCCGTGGTCGATGCCGTACAGCCTGCCGTCGGCGGTGGGCAGCAGATGACCGCCCTTGCGGTCGGCGTTGTTGATCACCGCGTCGAGGACGGCGAGCCGCCTGAGCCGTTCGTCGTCGGCGTGCACCAGGAGCGCGGTGCGGCCCTCGCCGACGTCGGCGAACCCGACGGCCTTCCAGCCCGGCCCGGGCTCCTCCGCCTCGACGAGGGCGAGCAGCTCGGCCTCGGGGGCCGTCTCGATCCACAGCTGGCACATGCCCTCGCCGTAGGGTCCCTCCCGCAGCACGGTCGGCGGCACGAGGCCCCAGCCGGTGGCCTCGGAGACCTCGTAGGCGGCCGCCTCGCGGCCGGCGAGGGTGCCGTCCGGGAAGTCCCACAGGGGCCGCTCGCCGGCGACGGGCTTGTAGACGCAGGCGGCCTCCCGGCCCTCATGGGCGACGGTGCAGTACAGCGCCGCGTTCGAGGCTTCCCGGATGCGTCCGCGCACGGTGAGCTCACCGTGCGCGAGGAGTGCGGCGGTGGCGGGGTCGGTGGTCGTCACGCCCCCCGGCGGTATCCGTTCTGGCGCGGACATACATGTCCTTCCGGGTCGAGCGGCAGACTGCACAGCGGGCACGGCGGGCGGCCGGCGTTGACGACGTCGAGGGCGCGCTTGGCGAAGGCCCTGGCCTGGGAGCCGCTGAGCCGGACCCGCAGCATCGGCGGTCCGTTCTCCTCGTCCTGCAGAAGTTTCTCCTCGGCCTCCGCGAGGTCCTCCTCGGAGTCCGCCTCGAGTTCCACGAGAGCCTGCGCCTCGACGATCATGCGCTGTTCCTCGCCGTCCCAGGCGAGGGCCATCGTGCCGACCCGGAACTCCTCCTCGATCGGGGTGTCGAGGGGCGCCGTGTCGGTGTTCTCGGCGGGCGACACGGCGGGTACCGCGGCGCTGCCGCCGCTGCGCCGGACGACCTCGTCGAGCAGTTCGTCCATCCGCTCGGCGAGTGCGGCGACCTGGGCCTTCTCCAGGGCCACGCTGGTCACCCGGGTACCGGCGGTGGCCTGGAGGAAGAAAGTACGGCGCCCGGGCAGTCCGACCGTACCGGCCACGAAGCGGTCCGGGGGGTCGTAGAGGAACACCTGACGGGACACGTCCTGATCTCCATGGGAATCGAGGGTCGTCGTGGGTCGGGGGGACGGATGAGGCTCGTCCGTGCGGGTAGGCGCGCCTACGCGAACCGCTTCACCCTACTGCGGCCGACGATCACGGTGCGCCCGCACCGCCCCCGACCGTGGCGTCCCCGGTCGGCGGCTCCTCGCGCGGTGCGAGGGAGGCGAGGTCGCCGGTGTCGCCGAGACGCACGAGAAAGGGGCGCAGCCGGGTGTAACGGATCGCGGTGACGGAACACGGTTCGACGGAGATCCGCTGGAAGAGGTCGAGATGAAGTCCGAGGGCGTCCGCGACGAGCGACTTGATGATGTCGCCGTGCGAGCACATCAGGTAGACGGCGTCGGCGCCGTGGTCGCGTTCCACGCGCGCGTTCCACTCGCGGACCGCCTCCGCGGCGCGGGTCTGCATGGCCCGCAGGGACTCCCCGCCGGGGAAGGCGGCGGCAGAGGGGTGCGTCTGCACGACCTCCATCAGCGGCTCGTCCATCAGCTCGGCGAGCTTGCGGCCGGACCAGTCGCCGTAGTGGCACTCGCCGATCCGCTCGTCGGTGTGCGCGCGCAGGCCGGGGCGGGCGTCGAGGAGGGGCCGGATCGTCTCCTGGCAGCGCTGCAGGGGGCTCGCGACGACCTCCGCGAGGGGCAGCGCCTCGAGCCTCGCGGGCAGCGTGGCGGCCTGTGCGGCGCCGCGCTCGTCGAGGGAGACTCCGGGCGTCCAGCCGGCGAGCACGGCGGAGGTGTTGGCGGTGGACCGGCCGTGCCGGACGAGGATCAACGTGGGCATGCGGCCCAGGGTAGGCGCACGCGCGCGTGTGCCGGTGAGGGTGCGAGGGGAGAATCCGACGCGTGATCGTCGACTGTGCCATCTACCGTGACGGGCGCCGCGCAGAGGGCCCGCAGGACTTCTCCGACGCCGTGGACGAGGCGCGTTCCGCGGGCGGGTTCGTGTGGATCGGGCTGCACGAGCCGACCGAGAAGGAGTTCGACCACGTCACCCGGGAGTTCGGGCTGCACCCG
This sequence comes from Streptomyces achromogenes, assembly GCF_030816715.1. Classification (NCBI taxonomy): domain Bacteria; kingdom Bacillati; phylum Actinomycetota; class Actinomycetes; order Kitasatosporales; family Streptomycetaceae; genus Streptomyces; species Streptomyces achromogenes. The sequence continues at coordinate 1,978,127 of NZ_JAUSYH010000001.1, forward strand.
CTGGCCGTCGAGGACGCGTTGAAGGCGCATCAGCGGCCCAAGCTGGAGGTCTACGACGACTCGCTGTTCCTGGTGTTCAAGCCGGTCGTCTACGAGCCCGAGAGCGACACCGTCTCCTCCGGCGAGGTGATGGTGTTCCTCGGCGACTCGTTCCTGGTGACCGTCCGGCACGGCGACGGCGCCCCGCTGGCCGCCGTGCGCCGCCGGCTGGAGGACGAGCCGGAACTGCTCGCCAAGGGTCCGACGTCGGTGGTGTACGCGATCGCCGACGCCACCGTGGACCACTACCTGGACGTGGCGACCGAGCTGCAGACCGACCTGGAGGAGCTGGAGACGGAGGTGTTCTCGCCGGACGGCGGCGGTTCGCGGAACACCGCGTCGCGGATCTACACCTTCAAACGGCAGATCCTGGAGTTCCGCCGGGCGACCGGCCCCCTGGGGCCGCCGCTGGGCCGGCTGGCCGGCACCGGCGCCTTCGGTTCGGGCGTGCCGTTCGTGAACGACAAGGCGCGGCCCTTCTTCCGTGATGTCCACGATCACCTCACGCGCGTGAACGAGTCGGTGGAGGGGCTGGACCGGCTGGTGTCGGACATCCTGTCGGCGCATCTGGCGCAGATGAGCGTCCGGCAGAACGACGACATGCGGAAGATCTCGGCGTGGGCCGCGATGGCCGCCGTCCCCACCATGATCGCGGGGATCTACGGCATGAACTTCGAGCACATGCCGGAACTTCACTGGGTGTGGTCGTATCCGGCGGTCATCGCGGTGATGGGCGTGCTCGAAGTGCTGCTGTACCGGCTGTTCAAGCGGCGCGGCTGGCTGTAGGCACGGCGCGGCCGGCTCCGGCTGTGGGCCCGGCCGGCTCCGGCTGTGGGCCCGGCCGTCCGGCCTGCCGGTGGCCGGCTCAGGCGAACTCGGCGGCGGTGGTCGCCGGGCCGCCGAGCGCGTCACGGCGCTCGGGCATCTTCAGGGACACCATGCGCCGCCAGCCGGCGACCCGCTCCCACGCGTACACGGCGTGGATGCCGGCCGCGAGGACGGCCGACTTCGCCCTCGGCCAGCCGAGGATCCGGCCCATGTGGTCCATGACCGCGAGGCTGACGTCCCGGTAGACGCGGATCTCGGCGAGCGCGCAGGCCCGAAGGGTGCGCTGGATGACGCGGCCGTGGCCCGCGCGGGCGAAGCGCAGCAGTTCCTCGTGGCAGTAGGCGAGGTGGTTGTCCTCGTCGTTCGAGATCATCTTCACCGCGCGGCCGATGTCCGGGTGGTCGGCGAAGTGCTTGCGCAGCAGTTCCATCTGCTCGGAGGCGCGCTGTTCGGTGACCCGGCTGTGGGCGAGGTAGGTGACGATGTCGGCCACGCTCAGCGGCTTGTCGGCGGTCAGGCGGTCGTGGGCGAGCCCGATGCCGCCCCGCTCCAGGAGCATCGTGTAGTCGGTCTCCGGCGGTACGGGGACGGGGGCCAGGCCGCGCTTGCTCATCAGCGCGCCGAAGATCCGCCCGTGCTTGTCCTCGTCTGCGCCGTGGCGGGCGATCCTGGGGGCGAGGTCGCGTTCGCTCTGCGGAACGAGCGCCGCGATCCGGGCGTTCTCCCAGCCGCCCTGCGACTCACCGCCGGCGGCGATGGAACAGAACAGTGCGAAGGACTCGTCGTCGTCGATGATCTCCTGGAACAGACTCTTGGCCGAAAGCACTCGTCGATCACCTCTCCGCATGACACGCGATCCCGTGGCATTCCATGCGGAACGAGTCAAATGCGGCGGCGACGAGGGTGCAACAGCTGTGCCGGACGGCTCCGCCGAACGGGGGATCCCGGGAGTCCGGCGCGGAGGCGTAACCGCGCGGCGCGCGGCGCGTTGTTCCCCGTGACGGCCGTGGCGGGGAAGACCCCCGAGCCCCCACCACGGCCGCAGACCTTCCCCCGGCTATGCCAGACCGGCGAGTTCCAGTGCCTGGGTGCCCGCCCGCAGCGAGGCGAGGCGCTCCTCCAGGGTGAACCCGGCGGGGGCCAGCGTGAGGGTGGTGACGCCGGCCGCCGCATAGGCCTTCATGCGGTCGGCGATCCGCTCCACCGAGCCCAGCAGGGTCGTCTGGTCGATCAGCTGGTGCGGGACGGCGGCCGCCGCGCCCTGCTTGTCGCCGGCCAGGTACTTGTCCTGGATCTCGGCCGCCGCCTGCTCGTAGCCCATGCGCTGGGCGAGCTGGTTGTAGAAGTTCTGCTTGCGGCTGCCCATGCCGCCGACGTACAGCGCGGTGTAGGGGCGGAAGGTGTCGGCGAGCCGCTCGACGTCCTTGTCCTCGCCGAGCGCGAGCGGCAGCGTGGGGCAGACGTCGAAGCCGTCGAGGGTCTTGCCGGCCTTCTGGCGGCCGGCCCGCAGGTAGGTGATCGCGGTGTCCTCGAGGTGGTCGGCGGACGGGAAGATCAGCAGCGCCCCGTCCGCGATCTCGCCGGTCTGCTCCAGGTTCTTCGGGCCGATCGCCGCGATGTACAGCGGGATGTGCTCGCGCTCCGGGTGCACGGTCAGCTTGATCGGCTTGCCCGGTCCGCCGGGCAGCGGCAGCGTCCAGTGCGCGCCCTCGTACGACAGCCGCTCGCGCGTCATGGCCTTGCGGACGATCTCGACGTACTCGCGCGTGCGGGACAGCGGCTTGTCGAACTTGACGCCGTACCAGCCCTCGGACACCTGCGGGCCGGAGACGCCGAGGCCCAGGCGGAAGCGGCCGCCGGACAGGGAGTCGAGGGTGGCGGCGGTCATCGCGGTCATCGCGGGCTGGCGGGCCGGGATCTGGAAGATGGCCGAGCCGACGTCGATCCGCTCGGTCTGCGCGGCGACCCAGGTGAGCACGGTGGCCGCGTCCGATCCGTAGGCCTCGGCGGCCCAGCAGACGGCGTACCCGAGGCGGTCGGCCTCCTGGGCTACGGCGAGGTTGTCGCCGTCCATTCCGGCACCCCAGTAGCCGAGGTTGATCCCGAGCTGCATGGCCGATCCCCTTACTCATCAGTAACGACGCTGTTCCGCAGACCTTAGCGCGGCGGGGGACGGCCGGGGTCGCGTGGAGCGCGGCCGGGGCCGCCGCCTGCGGCGACCCCGGCCGCCCCGGTCCGGGGATCCGGTTGTCCACAGGCAACCCACTGCCCAGTTCTGGCCAGTAATCTCGGCGTCCATGGAGCAGAGGCATCTCGGCCGCACCGGCCTGCGCGTGTCCCGTATCGGGCTCGGCACCCTGACCTGGGGCCGCGACACCGACGAGCACGACGCCGCGGACGTCATGAAGACGTTCTGGGAGGCGGGCGGGACCCTCGTCGACACGGCCGACGTGTACGGGGACGGGGACGCCGAGTACCTGCTCGGGAGGCTCCTGGACGGTCTGGTGCCGCGCCGGGACCTGATCATCTCGACCAAGGCGGGCGGCGTGCCCGACCCGGACCGCCGCTTCGACGGTTCGCGCGGCCACCTCCTCGCCGCCCTCGACGCCTCGCTGGCCCGGCTCGGCACGGACCACGTCGATCTGTGGCAGGTGCACGCCTTCGACCCGGACACCCCGCTGGAGGAGACACTGCAGGCCCTCGACATCGCCGTCGCCAGCGGTCGCGCCCGCTACGCCGGGGTCTCCAACTTCTGCGGCTGGCAGCTCGCCAAGGCGGCGACCTGGCAGCTCTGCGCTCCGGGCACGCGGACGCGGCTCGCGGCGACGCAGATGGAGTACTCGCTGCTGCAGCGCGGCATCGAGCGCGAGGTGCTGCCGGCCGCGCTGGACCTGGGCATCGGTCTGCTGCCCTCCTCTCCGCTGGGCCGCGGCGTGCTCACCGGCAAGTACCGCGGCGACGCCCTGCCGCCGGACTCGCGGGGCGCCTCCGACCACTTCGGGCTCTTCGTCGAGCCGTACCTCGACGACACCGCGAGCCGCATCGTGGACGCCGTGTCCACCGCCGCGGACGGGCTGGCGGTGACACCGCTGCAGGTCGCCCTCGCCTGGGTCCGCGACCGTCCCGGGGTGGCCGCCCCGATCGTCGGCGCGCGCAACGCGCAGCAGCTCACGGCGGCTTTGTCAGTGGAGGCGCTTAGTCTTCCCGACGAGATCTGCCGGGCGCTCGACGATGTGTCGGCGCCCGTGCACCGCTATCCCGATCACGACTGGAGCACGCTGTGAGCACGGAGCCGGAGCCCCGGGACACGACGGAGAACACCGGACCGGGGACGCCGCGGAGCACCGGACGCCCCGCGACACCGGACGACGCCGGGACGGCGGAACCGCCCGCAGCCGCCGAAGAGGCGGCCGGCGCGCAGCCGGAGGGCGCGGACCCCGAGGGCGCGGAGGCTGCGAGTGCGGAGGCTGACGGCACCGAGGCTGACGGCGCGGAGCCCGCTGCCGACGGGACCGCCCGCGAGACCGGGGGCGAAGGGGCGGACGGCGCGGCCGAGGCCTCGGGGACCGCGGACTCCGGTGACGGGGAGGCGGCCGGGCAGCTCTCGGAGGCCCAGGCCGAGTTGGCGGCGCAGAAGCTCGAACGGGACCGGATCGAGCGGCGGAAGGCCGAGAAGGCCGCGCCCATCACCGCCGGGGCCAAGCTGAGCGGGAAGGCCGCCGACCTGCTGGCGGCCGTGCGCGCCGTGGAGGGCGGCGCGAAGCCCCCGGCCACCGTGTTCGACGCCCCGGAAGCCGCCCCGCGCCGTGCCGCCCCGGAGCCCGTGCGCCGCCCGCAGCAGGTGCCCGCCGGGGTCGCCGGACCGGCGGCGCCGGCCCCGGACGCCGTCGAGGACGTGCGGCGCGCGCTGACCGACGGCGGTGCGCCCGAGGCGCTCGCCCCGCAGACCGCCGCCGCACTCGGCGAGGGTGCCGGGCGCCGGCTCCGCGAGGACCCGTGGCAACTCCTGCGCGTGGCCGGTGTGCGCCCCGAGCAGGCCGACGGGTTCGCGCGGGCGCTGCTCGGCCCGGACTGCTCCCCCGACGACGAGCGGCGCGGCCGCGCGGTCACCGTGTGGCTCCTCGAGCAGGCCGCCCTGGCCGGTCACACCGCCCTCGACCTGCCGGCGCTCACCGCGGCCCTCGGCAGGCAGTCCGTGCCGGACGCGGAGACGGCCGTACAGAACACGCTGGCCGAGGGCGAGGCCCTCGCCTTCCAGGACGCCCTGGACGAGCCGGGCGCCGGGCGGCCGGCCTCGGCGCCTGGTCAGTCGCCGGCTCCGGTGCCGGAGGCGGACGCCGACGAGGACGAGGACGAGGCGAGCCGGCCGGTTCGCGTCCTGGTCGGACTGGAGCGTCACGCGCTCGCGGAGGAGAGCCTCGCCGACGCGCTGGCCCGCGTGGTCAACTCGCCGGCGAACAACTCCGCCGCAGCGTGGGAGCCGGCGGCGGCCGCCGCGACCGGCGGCACGGCCGAGCTGATCCGCGCCGTCGCCGGAAACGGTCTGGTGCTGCACACCGGCGGCGAGGCCGCCCGCGCCGAACCGGCCGCGCTGCTCACCGCGGCCCGGACGCTGGGCCTGCGCGCGGTCGCGGCCTGCCACACGCCCGACGGACGGCGCCGCCTCGCGGCTCTCCTCGGCGAGGAGGGCGGCGCGGGACCCGGCGACGACCGTTCGGTCGTGACCGTCCGCGGTCTGCTCTCGGGGGCCGAGGGGCCCGGCCGGGACGTCGAGGGCGCCTTCGCCCTCGACCTGCTGGTCGTGCTCGACGCACCGCAACTCGACGTGGAGAGCGCCGCGATGCTGGCGGAGTCGCTGCCGGACGGGGCGCGGCTGGTGCTCAGCGGGGATCCGGGAGTGCTCTGGTCCGCGGGCCCGGGGCGGGTCTTCGCCGACCTGCTCGCGGCGCGGGTGAGTCCACAGATCGCCTCACGGACGCCCGATCCGGGTCCGATCGGCGAGCTCGTCTCGGGCGTCGGCATCGGTGAGCTCAACCAGGTGGACGCGCCCGGCAAGGAGATCGTCGTCGTGCCGGTGCGGGACGCCGGAGAGGCCGTGCACCGGACCGTGCAGCTGCTGGCCGAGTCGGTGCCGCGGGCCTTCGGGATCGCGCCCGAGGAGGCCGTGGTGATCACTCCGGGCCACGGCGGCGCGGCCGGCACGCGCGCGCTCAACGCCGCCCTGAAGGAACGGCTCAATCCGGGCCCCGGCCGCTTCGGCGGGTTCGACCCCGGCGACCGGGTCGCCTACTCCCCCGAGCCGGGCCGTACGGTGCCGGGCCGGGTGGTGACGGCCGACGCCGACGGGCTGCACCTTTCGTGCGCCGAGGGCTCCGTGGTCGTACCGAGAGAGCGGGTGGAGCAGGCCGTGCGCCACGGGTGGGCGCTGACCGCGCACCAGGCGGTGGGCAGCCGCTGGCCCGCGGCGGTCGTGGTGCTGCCCGGGGATGCCGCGCAGGCCCTCTCCCGCCCCTGGGTGTACACGGCCTTCGGACGGGCGGAGCGCCATCTCTCCGTGGTGCACGGCGTCGAACAGGCCCTCGCGCGGGCCGTCGCCGAGGTCCCCGCGAAGCGTCGTACCACCCGGCTGCCGGTGCTGCTGCGCACCCAGGTCCCGGCGGCCGCCGGGCAGGCCCCGGTCTGACGCGGACGGCGGCGGCCGCTCAGGGTCTCCCCTGCGCGACCGCCGCCGTCGGTGGTTCACCAAAGCAGCCTGCTGCCGGTCAGCGATCCGTGTCGAGCGTCTCCAGCTCTTCCTCCTCGAGCCCGTCCACGAGATCGTCGTCGGCGTCGTCGTCGAGGTCGTCGAAGACCGAGCTGACGTCGAAGCGGCAGATCACGCGCCCCGGGTCGGGCTGGTCGAACGGCGTCTCCAGCCACTCCCCGGGGTCGGCCGGGTCGTCGGCGGCCAGCACCCACAGCGTCGAGTCGGCCTCCTCGAGGCCGAACTCCTTGTGCCGGGAGGCGATCTCGTCCGGTTCGAACTCGCCGAACAGGATGCCCAGCGCCCCGTGCACGGTGGCCGAGACCTCGGCGCCCGTTCCCTCGTCCTCCGCCGCCTCCACCCGCTGCGCCTGCGCCATCAGCCGCTGGGGCTCCGCGACGGCGTAGTCGCGGCGGATCAGCACGCTCAGAGCGTTCGGCTCCTCGGGGCCCTCGTACGGCGGCAGGGAGTCCTCCGCACCGGGGATCTCGAAGGGCGTGACCTCGTCGTAGCGGTCGTAGAGCAGTTCGTCGTAGACCTCGGCGGCGGCGGCCAGCTCGTTGAACGCCTCGTAGACGCCCGGGTCGTCCTCTCCCGTCCTGCGTTCGACCGCGGCCAGGTGGCGGTCGAGCGCGGTCTTGACCGCCTCGGCGGCGGCGCGTACCTCGGCAGCGGTGGGCTGCGCAGCATCAGACATAGTGCAGACGCTATCCGTACCGGGCCCCAGCCCGCACAATAGATGCGATGCCGGAATACGAATTTGTCGACGTGTACGTACCGCGCGGGGTCTCCCGCAAGGAGGCGACACGGCTGCTGACCGACCATGCCGAGTACGGACACTGGGAGTTGGACCGCCTGAGCCTGCTGCGCGACGGCAGTCGCAGGGTGCGGTTGCGCCGGCGGATCATTCGTCAGGTGCGGGCCACGTGGTGAGGTGAGACGACGAAACGGAGCGGGCCCCGCCTGGGCGGGGCCCGCTCCGTCGTGAGCGCCGGGACGTCTCACGCCGAGGGGCGCGCCTTGCGGTAGAGCACCGCGCCCGCGAGCAGTGCGCCCGCGCCGACCGGCACCGCGAGGCCCATCGGCAGCTCGCTTCCGGTGTGCGCGAGCTGCGGCGCGTGGGCGGCAGGCCCGTGCACGGAGGAGTCGCCGACCGGCGTCACGTGACCCGGGGTGGACGGCGCCTCGGGTGCGGACGGGGTGGACTCGCCGGGCTTGCCGGGCTTGCCGGGGCTGTGGTGCCCGGGCTTGCCCGGCGTCTCGTGGCCGCGGGACGGGGGCCGCTGCGGGCCGCTGCCGTTGGCGCAGTCGTTGCCCATCGACGGGTTGAGGATGCCGACGACGTCCACGCTGTTGCCGCACACGTTCACCGGCACGTCGACGGGCACCTGGACGTGATTGCCCGAGCCGACGCCGGGCGACCCGCCGGTGTGGCCGCCCGCCTGGGCGCCCCCGGAACCCCCGTGTGCGCCGGAGCCGCCGTGCTGACCGCCGCCGTGACCGCCGCTGTGGCTGCCGCCCTGGTGACCGGCCTGGCCGCCGCCGCGGCCCTGGTGGTCGCCGTAGCCGCGGGGCACCCCGCCGCCCTTGTTGGCGCACGAGTTGCCGAAGGCCGGGTTGAGCGCCCCGATGATGTCCACGGTGTTGCCGCAGATGTTGACGGGTACGTTGATCGGCGCCTGTACCGAGTTGCCCGACAGCACGCCGGGCGAGTCGGTGGCGGCGCCGTACGCGCCGGAGTCGGCGTGGGCGTAGCCGCCGGCGGCAGCGATCACCCCCGTCGCCGCCGCCACGGTCATGAGGCTTTTGCGGGTGACCTGTCGCATTGCTGAATCCCTGCTTTCGATCTCGCCTGTGTCCCGAATCACCTCGAATCGCTCGCATCATTGCAGCTGTTCGAATTCATCGGGCTCTACGACTTCTCGGCTTTTCCTTCGGGAAAAAGACCGGTCGGCCCCGGAGCACATGGCGTGCGCTCCGGGGCCGACGGTGTGGACGACCCCTCAGCGGGTCGACCTCAGTTGTTGATGCAGGTGTTGCCGAAGGCGGGGTTCAGCAGCCCGATCACCGAGATCGTGTTGCCGCAGACGTTCACCGGGATGTGCACGGGAACCTGAACGACGTTGCCGGACAGGACGCCCGGGGAGTGCACCGCGGCACCCTGAGCGCCCGCGTCGGCGACGGCCATGCCCGCACCCGCGAGAACCAGCCCACCAGTGGCAGCCGCAGCAGCGACGACCTTCTTGATCATTATTCCTCCTTGTAGGCAAAGCGACCCCATGCAGCGGATCGCATCACCAGTAACGAGGCGGAATTAGTGGGGCTACGCGCTTATCGGCGCATTCACTCTTCCCAGTCGCTTCCGTACAGGCGGCCGATTCCATCAGCCCGGCGAGATCTCGTTCAGGCCGGACGTTCAGGACGCGTCGATGAAGCGGTCGAGCACCCGCACACCGAAGCGCAGACCGTCCACCGGGACCCGCTCGTCCACCCCGTGGAACATCCCGGCGAAGTCGAGCTCCGGGGGCAGCTTGAGCGGGGCGAAGCCGAATCCGCGGATGCCGAGGTCGTCGAAGGACTTGGCGTCGGTGCCGCCGGAGAGCATGTACGGGACGGCCTTGGCGGTCGGGTCCTCGGCGAGCAGCGAGGACTGCATGGCATCGACGAGCGCCCCGTCGAAGGACGTCTCCAGGGCCTTGTCGGAGTGCACGTCCTCGCGGCGCACATGCGGGCCGAGGATCCGGTCCAGGTCGGCGAGGAACTCCTCCTCGTAGCCCGGCAGGAACCGGCCGTCGACGTGCGCGGTGGCCTCCCCCGGGATGACGTTGACCTTGTAGCCGGCGCCGAGCTGGGTGGGGTTGGCGGTGTTGCTGAGCGTGGCGCCGATCAGCTTGGCGATGCCGCCGAGCCGGGCCAGCGTCGCCTGCATGTCCTCGGGGTCCAGCGGGGTGCCCAGCGCGTCGCCGAGTTCGTCGAGGAAGGCCCGGGTCGTCTTGGTGACCCGTACCGGGAAGGTGTGCCGGCCGAGCCGGGCGACGGCCTCGGACAGCTCGGTGATGGCGTTGTCCCGGTGGATCATCGAGCCGTGTCCGGCGGTGCCGGCCACGGTCAGCTTCATCCAGTGCATGCCCTTCTCGGCCGTCTGGACGAGGTAGAGCCGCCGCTCCTCGCTCACGGTGAACGAGAACCCGCCCACCTCGCTGATCGCCTCGGTGACGCCCTCGAACAGGTCGGGGTGGCGGTCGACCAGGTGCCGGGCGCCGTACGTGCCGCCGGCCTCCTCGTCGGCGAGGAACGCGAGCACGATGTCGCGGGGCGGGCGTCGCCCGGAGCGCAGCCGGTCGCGGACGACCGCCAGCGTCATCGCGTCCATGTCCTTCATGTCGACCGCGCCCCGGCCCCACACGCACCCGTCCGCGACCTCGCCGGAGAAGGGGTGGTGGGTCCAGTCGGCGGCGTTGGCCGGGACGACGTCGAGGTGGCCGTGGATGAGCAGGGCGGGCCTGGAGGGGTCCTCGCCCTCGATCCGGGCCACGGTGGAGGCGCGGCCAGGGTGCGACTCGAAGATCTGGGGCTCGAGGCCCACCTCGGCGAGCTTCTCCGCGACCCATTCGGCCGCCTTGCGCTCGCCGGGACCCGAGTGGTCGCCGTAGTTGCTGGTGTCGATCCGGATCAGGTCGCGGCAGAGGTCCACGACCTCGTCCTCGCCGGTGACACTCCTGGCATGGTCGTCCGTCGCGCTCACGCTGCTTCCTCCCGCTGTGACTGCTGGTGGGTCTCCTCATCCTCCCCCGCCTGCGGGTCCGCGCCCAAGACCGGTCCCGGCCCGTCACGAGCCGTTCACGCGGGCACGGCCGCGGCCGTCCGCCGGCCGTGATCGGGGCACCCCGGAAAGCCTGGTAATGTTTACGACGTCGCCGCGAGGGAAACCGCGCACGACAGACACCTTGTCCGGGTGGCGGAATGGCAGACGCGCTAGCTTGAGGTGCTAGTGCCCTTTATCGGGCGTGGGGGTTCAAGTCCCCCCTCGGACACCACAGCGCAAAGGGTGGTTCGGCCAGTGGCCGGGCCGCCCTTTTCGTGTTCCGCGCCCCCGTCGGCTTCCCTCCCGGTCCCTCCGCGCACCCTTTCCCGCCGATGTGGGGCATATCTCGCCGCCGTGCGGGACGCCCAGGTCAGAGGCCTGCGCATGATCATCCCTCGTGCCCCGGACGGCCTCCTCGAGTGGCCGGTACAAGCCGACGAGCCTAGCTTCGTACTAAAATTTCCGGCTTGTCATGGAGCTGGACCGGACAACCCCAGGCAGACCTGCGGGCCCGCCGGCGCCCCGGAGGCTTCCGGGCTCGAGACGCGAGGACCGATGGCAGCCATTCACGAGAGCAGTGCTCTCGGCCTGCTCGACGAAGAGATCCACGCCCGATCCGGTGACACCGCCCGTTTCTCCGGCGGTCCCGCCGCCTCTCCGCGCACCCTCGTCGACGTCTTCGACGCCTCCGTGCGGTCGTTCCCGGACGAGCCCGCCCTGGACGACGGCAGCACGCCCCTGACCTACCGCGCCCTCGCCGTCGAGGTGGAGAACCTCCGGCGCCGGCTCGCCGCCGCCGGGGTCGGGCTGGGCGACCGGGTGGGCGTGCGCGTGCCCTCCGGCACCAACGACCTGTACGTGGCGATCCTGGCCGTCCTCGCCGCCGGCGCGGCCTATGTGCCGGTGGACGCCGAGGACCCCGACGAGCGGGCGGAGCTGGTCTTCGGGGAGGCGGACGTGCGGGCGGTGGTGGGCGCCGGGCACGAGATCACCGTCCACGGCGCGTCCGGGGCGGCGGCGGGCCGCCCCGGCACCGGGCACGACGCCTGGATCATCTTCACCTCCGGCTCGACCGGGAAGCCCAAGGGCGTCGCCGTCAGTCACCGCAGCGCCGCCGCGTTCGTGGACGCCGAGGCCGCGCTGTTCCTCACCGAGGAGCCGATCGGACCCGGCGACCGGGTGATGGCCGGGCTGTCGGTGGCGTTCGACGCCTCCTGCGAGGAGATGTGGCTGGCCTGGCGGTACGGGGCCTGTCTGGTGCCGGTGCCGCGCGCACAGGTGCGCAGCGGCGCCGACCTCGGGCCCTGGCTGGTCGAGCAGGAGATCACGGTGGTCTCCACCGTGCCGACGCTGGCCGCGCTGTGGGAGCCCGAGACCCTCAACGACGTCCGGCTGCTGATCTTCGGCGGCGAGGCCTGCCCGCCGGAGCTGGTGCAGCGGCTGGTGACGGAGGGCCGGGAGGTGTGGAACACCTACGGGCCGACCGAGGCGACCGTGGTGGCCTGCGCCTCGCTGATGTCCGGCGAGGAGCCGGTCCGCATCGGACTGCCGCTGCGGGGCTGGGAGCTGGCCGTCGTGGACGAGGCCGGCGAGCCGGTGCCGATGGGCGGCAGCGGACAGCTGGTGATCGGCGGGGTCGGGCTGGCCCGGTATCTCGACGCCGGGAAGGACGCGGAGAAGTACGCGCCGCTGACGTCGCTGGGCTGGGAGCGGGCGTACCGCAGCGGCGACCTGGTGCACGCCGACGCCGACGGGCTCGTCTTCCTCGGCCGGGCCGACGAGCAGATCAAACTCGGCGGACGGCGCATCGAACTGGGTGAGGTCGACGCGGCGCTGCAGGCGCTGCCGGGCGTCGCGGGGGCCGCGGCGGCCGTGCGCAGCGCCCGCAGCGGCAACCAGCTTCTCGTGGGGTACGTCGTCGTCCAGGAGGGCTGGGACCAGGCGGCGGCCGTGCGGCGGCTGCGCGCCGAGCTGCCCGCGGCCCTGGTGCCTCTGCTCGCGCCGGTCGACGACCTGCCGACCCGGACGTCCGGGAAGGTGGACCGCAACGCGCTGCCCTGGCCCCTGGAGGGGCTGGAGACCGGCGGCCGGACCGAGCAGTTGTACGGCACCGAGGCCTGGCTCGCCGAGCAGTGGACGGAGGTGCTCGGCATCCCGGTATCCGGGGCCCGCGACGACTTCTTCGCGATCGGCGGCAGCAGCCTGGCCGCCGCCCAGCTCACGACGAGGCTGCGCACCCGGTATCCGAGCGCGGCCGTCCTGGACGTCTACCAGCAGCCGACGCTGCGCAAGCTGGCCCGGTACCTGGAGGAGTCCGCGCAGGACGACGGGGCCGCCCGCGTCGTCGCGCCGGTGCCGGTGCGCGCCAAGGTGATCCAGCTGCTGCTCCTCCTCCCGCTGTTCACGCTGCTGGGGCTGCGCTGGACGGTGCCGCTGGCCCTGGTGGGCAACCTGCTGCCGGGGTACTCCTGGCTGCCGACCGCGCCCTGGTGGCTGGTCGTCAGCGGCGCGGTGCTGCTGTTCAGCCCGCCCGGGCGGCTCGCCATCGCGGCCGGGGGTGCGCGGCTGCTGCTGCGCGGGGTGCGGCCCGGGCGGTACGCGCGCGGTGGCGGCGTCCATCTGCGGCTGTGGACGGCGGAGCGGCTGGCCGAGTTCAGCGGGGCGACCTCGCTGACCGGCTCCTGGCTGGAGCGGTACGCGCGGGCGCTGGGCGCCAAGGTGGGGCCGGACGTGGATCTGCACTCGCTGCCGCCGGTCACCGGCATGCTCAGGCTGGGCCGGGGCGCGGCCGTCGAGTCCGAGGTGGACCTGTCGGGCCACTGGCTGGACGGCGACCGGCTCGAGATCGGCCCGGTCAGGGTGGGTGCGCACGCGGTCGTCGGCACGCGCAGCATGCTGTTCCCGGGCGCCCGGGTCGGCAAGCGGGCCGAGGTGGCTCCGGGCTCCGCGGTGACCGGTCAGGTCCCCACCGGTCAGCGCTGGGCGGGCGCGCCCGCGGCCAAGCTCGGCAAGGCCAAGCGCAACTGGCCCAAGGAGCGGCCGGCGCGGGGCACGTACTGGCGCTTCATGTACGGGCTGACCGGATTCGCCCTGACCGCGCTGCCGGTGCTGGCCGGCGGGGCGGCGCTGCTGGTGGCGGGCCTGTTCGTGCCGCCCGGCGGTGGTCTCGCCGCGGCGCTGTCGGGCGCGGCGCTCGCCCTGGTCCCGGCGACGCTCGCCTTCGGGCTGGCGTACGCGGTGCTGCTGGTGGCGGCCGTGCGGCTGCTGAGCCTGGGTCTGCGGGAGGGCACGCACCCGACGCACAGCCGGACGGGCTGGCAGGCCTGGACGGTCACGCAGCTCATGGACCGCTCGCGGGAGACCCTGTTCCCGCTGTACGCCGGGCTGGTCACGCCGGTGTGGCTGCGGTTGCTCGGCATGCGGATCGGCAAGGGCGCCGAGATCTCGACCGTGCTCGCGCTGCCCAGTCTGACCACGGTCGGCGAGGGCGCGTTCCTCGCCGACGACACGCTGACCGCGCCGTACGAGCTGGGCGGCGGCTGGATGCGCATCGGGCGCGCGGAGATCGGGCGGCGGGCGTTCCTCGGCAACTCGGGAATGACCGCGCCGGGGCGGAGCGTGCCGGACGGCGGCCTGGTGGGCGTGCTGTCGGCGACGCCCAAGAAGGCGAAGAAGGGCAGTTCGTATCTGGGGCTGCCGCCCGTGAAGCTGCCGCGGAACACCACCGGCGGTGACCAGAGCCGGACGTACGAGCCGACCGCGCGGCTGCTGTGGGCGCGCATGCTGGTGGAGGTGTGCCGGATCGTGCCGGTGTTCTGCTCGGCGGGGCTGGCGGTGCTGACGGTGGCGGCGCTGTGCGCGCTCGGCGCGTGGGCGGCGCTGCTGTCGGGGCTCGTGCTGCTCGGGGCGGGGGCCGCGGCGGCCCTCGTCTCGGTGGCCGCCAAGTGGCTGCTGGTCGGCCGGCACCGCAGCGGGGAGCATCCGCTGTGGAGCGGGTTCGTGTGGCGCAATGAGCTGGCGGACACGTTCGTCGAGGTGGTGGCCGTGCCGTGGCTGGCCGGCGCCGTGCCGGGGACGCCGGTGATGACGGCGTGGCTGCGCGGGCTCGGGGCGCGGATCGGCCGGGGCACGTGGGTGGAGAGCTACTGGCTGCCGGAGTCGGACCTGGTCACGCTGGAGGACGGCGTGACGGTCAACCGCGGATGCGTCCTGCAGACTCACCTCTTCCACGACCGGATCTTGCGGACGGATACTGTGGTCCTCCGTGAGGGCGCCACGCTGGGCCCTGGCGGGATCGTGCTGCCCGGCAGCACGATCGGGGCCCGGACGACCCTGGGTCCCGCGTCGCTCGTCATGGCCGCGGAGTCCGTCCCCGACGACACCCGCTGGCTCGGCAACCCGATCGAGGCATGGCGTCCCTGAGGACGGGCTACTCGGACCCGGAGCGCGGCGACGCACCGGCGGCGGGCGGTTCGAGCACAGGGCAGGGAGCGGACGCGGAAGTGGCAGTTCAGCAGTCGGTCGGGCCGGACCCGTACTTCCCGGCCAACGGTGACTCCCGGTACCGGGTGCACCGCTACGAGCTCACGCTGGACTACCGGCCGGGCCCGAACCGGCTGTCGGGCGCCGCGCGGATCAACGCGATCGCGGGGCGGTCCGCGCTGGCCGAGTTCCAGCTGAACCTGGCCGACTTCAAGATCGGCCGGGTCCGGGTGGACGGTCGTCCGGCGCACTACACGCATCGGGGCGGCCGGCTGCGGGTCGGGCCGGCCAAGCCGGTCCGCGCCGGGGCCGCGTTCACGGTGGAGGTGCAGTGGTCGGGCAACCCGAAGCCGGTGAACAGCCCCTGGGGCGGTATCGGCTGGGAGGAGCTGGACGACGGGGCGCTGGTGGCGAGCCAGCCGGTCGGGGCGCCGTCCTGGTACCCGTGCAACGACCGCCCGGCGGACAAGGCGTCGTACCTGATATCGGTCACGACGCCGTCGGCGTACTCGGTGGTGGCGGGCGGCCGGCTGCTGACGCGGACCACGAAGGCGTCGACGACCACCTGGGTCTACGAGCAGTCGGCGCCGACGTCGAGCTATCTGATAGGGCTGTCGATCGGCAAGTACCAGACGGTCCTGCTGGGCGACCCGGGGCTCGGCGGCGTCCCCCAGCACGGGCACATCCCGGCGCGGCTGCTGCCGGAGTTCTCGCGGGACTTCGCGCGCCAGCCCGCCATGATGCACCTCTTCCAGCAGCTCTTCGGCCCGTACCCGTTCGACGAGTACGCGGTGGTCGTGACGGAGGAGGAGCTCGACGTCCCCGTCGAGGCGCAGGGGTTGTCGCTGTTCGGCGCCAACCACGTGGACGGGGCGCGGGGTTCGGAGCGGCTGGTGGCGCACGAGCTGGCGCACCAGTGGTTCGGCAACAGCGTGTCGATCGCCGACTGGCGGCACATCTGGCTGAACGAGGGGTTCGCGAAGTACGCGGAGTGGCTGTGGTCGGAGCGGTCGGGCGGTCGCAGCGCGCAGCAACTCGCCGCCGTCGCCCACCGGTTGCTGGCGACGCAGCCGCAGGATCTGCGGCTCGCCGATCCGGGGCGCAAGTCGATGTTCGACGACCGGCTCTACGAGCGCGGCGGTCTCGCCGTGCACGCCGTGCGCTGTGCGCTGGGCGACGACGCGTTCTTCCACATGGTGCGCGCCTGGCTCGGGGTGCACCGGGGCGGGTCGGTGACCACGGCGACGTTCGCCGCGCACGCCGCCCGGTTCACGTCCGAGCCGCTGGACGAGCTGTTCGCGGCCTGGGTGTACGGGACGGCGCTGCCGCCGTTGCCGACGCCGTCGGCGCAGCGGGGCGCGGCATCGGCCTGAGCGCCGGGCCCGCTCCGGCGCCGGCGTCGGAGCGGTGACGAGGCCGCGGGGCGAGGCAGGACCGAAGGGCGGCAGGACCGAAGGGCGGTGCAAGCGGTCGCGCAGGCTCTCCGGCCGTCCAGGGGCGTGACCGGGACCGGTGGGCGCCCGGGCACAATGAACCGCATGGCCCGACGTTCCGCACGCCCGCGACAGCGCGCCTCCGCCGCTGTGCCCGCCACCCCCGCCGTCCCCGCCGACTGCCCGTGCGGGCTTTCCGCACCGTACGAGGCGTGCTGCGGCCGCTACCACGCGGGCGCCGGGGCCGCGCCGACCGCCGAGGCGCTGATGCGGTCGCGCTACAGCGCGTTCGTCATGGGCGAGGCGGGCTATCTGCTGCGGACCTGGCATCCGCGGACGCGTCCGGAGCGGCTGGAACTCGATCCCGGGACGCGGTGGACGGGCCTGGAGATCCTCTCCGTGTCCGACGGGAGCGCGTTCCACCCGACGGGGACGGTGGAGTTCCGCGCGTCGTACCGGGGCGGCTCGCTGCACGAGCGCAGCCGCTTCGAGCGGGTGGACGGGGCCTGGGCGTACGTGGACGGCGACTTCCCGGAGTGACGCCGCACGCCGGCCGCGTCAGGGAGCCAGGATGTCCAGTTCGTGGAGGGCGCCGACGGTGATCTCGCGGGTGAGCCGTTCCGCGCGGGCCGCGTCGCCGGCCCGGACCGCCTCGGCGACCTGGACGTGCAGGGTGACGGCGGCCGGGTCGGGGTCCTCGAACATGACCTCGTGATGGGTGCGGCCGGCCAGGACCTCCGCGACGACGTCGCCGAGGCGGGCGAACATCTCGTTGCCGGAGGCGGCGAGGATCACCCGGTGGAAGGCCATGTCGTGGACCAGATACCCCTCCAGCCGGTGGCCGCGTGAGTGGGCCACCATGCCGAGCGCGCACTCGGTGAGCTCGGCGCACTGTTCCGCCGTGGCGTGCCGCGCCGCGAGGCCCGCCGCGACCGGCTCGATCGCCGAGCGCAGGACGGTGAGCGAGCGCAGCTGGTGCGGGCGGTCGGCGCCGGCCAGCCGCCAGCGGATGACCTGCGGGTCGTAGACGTTCCACGCGGACCTGGGGCGGACCGTCACACCGACGCGGCGGCGCGACTCGACCAGGTCCATGGACTCCAGGACGCGGACCGCCTCGCGCATCACGGACCGGGAGACGTCGAAGCGCTGGGCCAGCTCGTCGGTGCGCAGGACGCTGCCGGGCGGGTACTCGCCCGCCGTGATCGCGGGCCCCAGGGCGTCCAGTACGCGGCCGTGGAGCCCCCGGTCCGGAGTGGTCATGCACTCAGCGTACGGGGTAGATCACGGAGTCAAAAAGTCAGACTTATTCGGCACCGGGCCTTGCAATAGTCCTACCTAATCGGTTTCAGTGTCGTCGACGGCGTCCACCGGCGCCGGATGTCGAGGAAGACAGCGAGGCAGAGATGCGTACCCCGCACGTCGTCGTGCTGATGGGCGTCGCCGGCACGGGCAAGACCACCGTCGGTCCCCTGCTCGCCGCCCGGCTGGGCGTCCCGTACGCCGAGGGCGACGACTTCCACCCGCCGGCCAACATCGCCAAGATGTCGGCCGGCACCCCGCTCGGCGACGACGACCGGTGGCCGTGGCTCGACGCCATCGGCGCCTGGGCAAACGAGCGGGCCGGGCTCGGCGGCGTGGTCAGCTGCTCGGCGCTGAAGCGGTCGTACCGCGACCGGCTCAGGGCCGCCGCCCCAGCCGTCGTCTTCGTCCACCTGGCCGGCGACCGGTCGCTGATCGAGGACCGCATGGCGCACCGGCGGGGTCACTTCATGCCGACGGCGCTGCTGGACTCCCAGTTCGCCACGCTCCAGCCTCTCGAGGCGGACGAGGCCGGCGTCGTCGTCGACGTCGTCGGCAGCCCGGAGGCCATCACCGGGCGGGCGGTGACGGCGCTGAGCGCGCTCGCCGGTCCCGTGGACTGAGCCTCCCCGTCCGGCAGACCACCGTCGGCCGACCACCGGGACCGGCCCTCGTCGCCGGCCCTCGTCGACACACCCTCGTCACCCTCCTCCAGAGCACTCGCTCCGGAGCTCTCCTGCGGCGTCGGCCGTACCCCCGCACGCCCTCGCACTCCCCGTGTCCCTCCCCCACCCCCTCCCCTACCTGACAAGGGAATCCCCGTGACCAGACTCAGCGTCGAGATGCTGGCAGCGGACGCCGTCGAGCCGATCACCTCGGCCGGCCACGCGCGGCTGGGCATCGCCGTCCTGGCGGGCATCGCCGTGATCGTCCTGCTCATCACCCGGTTCAAGCTTCACGCCTTCCTGGCCCTGACCATCGGCTCGCTCGCGCTGGGCGCGTTCGCCGGGGCGCCGCTCGACAAGGCCATCGCCTCGTTCACCACCGGGCTGGGCGCCACCGTCGCCGGGGTGGGCGTGCTGATCGCACTGGGCGCGATCCTCGGCAAGATGCTCGCGGACTCCGGGGGCGCCGACCAGATCGTGGACACGATCCTCGCCAGGGCGGGCGGCCGCTCCATGCCCTGGGCGATGGTGCTGATCGCCTCGGTGATCGGTCTGCCGCTGTTCTTCGAGGTCGGCGTGGTGCTGCTGATCCCGGTGGTGCTGATGGTCGCGGGGCGCGGCAACTACTCGCTCATGCGGATCGGCATTCCGGCGCTGGCCGGTCTGTCGGTGATGCACGGGCTGGTCCCGCCGCACCCCGGTCCCCTGGTCGCGATCGACGCGGTCGGCGCCGACCTGGGCGTGACGCTGGCGCTCGGCGTGCTCGTGGCCATACCGACGGTCGTCGTCGCCGGACCGCTGTTCTCGCGGGTCGCCGCACGCTGGGTGGACGTCCCCGCCCCCGACCGCATGATCCCCCAGCGTCCCTCCGAGGACCCGGAGAAGCGGCCCGGGTTCGGCGCCACCCTTGCCACCATCCTGCTGCCCGTCGTGCTCATGCTGTCCAAGGCGCTGGTCGACCTCGTGGTGGACGACCCGGAGCACACCGTGCAGCGCGTCTTCGACGTCGTCGGGTCCCCGCTGATCGCGCTGCTCACGGCCGTGCTCGTCGGCATCTTCACCCTGCTGAGGCCCGCCGGGTTCGCCAGGGACCGGGTCTCGGGGCTGGTCGAGAAGGGGCTCGCGCCCATCGCGGGCATCCTGCTGATCGTGGGTGCGGGCGGCGGCTTCAAGCAGACGCTGATCGACTGCGGCGTGGGCCGGATGGTGCTGGAGATCTCCGAGGACTGGTCCATCCCCGCCCTGCTGCTGGCCTGGCTGATCGCGGTGGCGATCCGGCTGGCGACCGGTTCGGCGACCGTGGCGACGATCTCGGCGGCCGGCCTGGTCGCCCCGCTCGCGGCCGACATGTCGACGACGCACACCGCCCTGCTGGTGCTGGCCATCGGCGCGGGCTCGCTCTTCTTCAGCCACGTCAACGACGCCGGGTTCTGGCTGGTGAAGGAGTACTTCGGGCTCACCGTGGGCCAGAACGTGAAGACCTGGTCGGTCATGGAGACGATCATCTCCGTGGTCGCGGGCGGTCTGGTCCTGCTCCTCTCCCTCGTGATCTAGACGACAGGTCATGGGCGTGGGCCTGGGCGGGCGGGACGGCGGGCGACGCCCGCAGGCAGGGGAAGACGGGCACCGGGAAGCCGGGCACCGGGAAGAGGAGTCACGGCGATGAGTCACCCCCTGTTCGACATCAGCGGCCGGACGGCTCTGGTCACCGGCTCCAGCCGCGGCATCGGCCTGGCCCTGGCCCGGGGTCTGGCCGAGGCCGGCTGCACGGTCGTCCTCAACGGGCGCGACGCCGGACGCCTCGAGCGGGCGGCCGCCGGGCTCCCGGGCACGGTGCACACCAGCGCGTTCGACGTCACCGACGGGCCCGACATCTGCTCCCTGCAGAGCGAGGTGGCCCGCCCCGGCATCGCGCCCTACGCGGCCGCCAAGGGCGCGCTGAAGATGCTCACCAGCGCGATCGTCCCGGTGCGGGACGCGGAGTCGGCGTTCGCGCTCGCCGCCGACCGCAGCCGCTCCTGCAAGGTGCTGCTGGACTTCGGCGGCTGACCAACCGGACGGAGCCGTCGGGGGCTGTGCCGGTCACGGCCGCCAGTGGCGGTGTTCGCGCTCGGCCCACTCGCGGCTCACGGAGCCCGTGCGCATGCCGCGCCGGGCCTCCGGGTCGCCGAGCGCCATACCGATGTGGCCGGCCAGGACGATGCCGACGGTCAGGGCCAGCCAGTCGTGCACGAAGGTCGCGCTGGTGCGCCACATGATCGGGGTGAGGTGGGTGAACCACATGAGGAGTCCGGTACCGAGCATGACCAGCGTGGCCCCGGCGATCCAGGCCGCGTAGATCTTCTGACCGGCGTTGAACTTGGCGGCCGGACGCGACTCCCGCCGCTTGTCCCGGCGCAGGACGGCCCGCAGCCAGCGGCGGTCGTAGGGGCCGAAGCGGTTGAGGTGGCGCAGGTCGGCGCGGAACGCGCGGGAGGCGAGACCCGCGAGGACGGGGACGGGCAGTGCCAGCCCCGCCCACTCGTGGATGCGTACGACCAGTTCACGGCGGCCCACGAGCTGGGCGAACTCGGGGACGTACAGGCAGGCGGCCGTCACCACGCACACGCCCATCAGCAGCGCCGTGCTGCGGTGCACCCAGCGCTCGGCGCGGGTGAAGCGGCGCACTCCCGTGGCGGCCGGCGGGGCCTCAGCTCGTAGGCTCATCGTCGCGTCCGTTCGAACGGCCGACCCAGGCGTCGACGTCGTAGCCGCGGTCCTCCCAGTAGCCGGGCTTCACCTTCTCGGTGACGGTGATGCCGGAGAGCCACTTGGCGGACTTGTAGAAGTACATCGGCGCCACGTAGAGACGGACGGGGCCGCCGTGGTCGTGACCGAGGTCCTTGTCCTGCATGCGCAGGGCGACCAGGACGTCGGCGCGGCGGGCCTGGTCCAGGGTGAGGCTCTCGCTGTACGCGCCGTCGAAGCAGGTGAAGCGGACCGCGCCGGCCTTCGCCCGCACACCGGCCGCGTCGAGGAGGGCGGAGAGCCGCACGCCCTCGAACGCGGTGCCGGGGACCCGCCAGCCGGTGACGCACTGCACGTCCTTGACCATCCTGGTCTGCGGCATGGCCTTCAGCTGGGCCAGGGTGTAGCTGACCGGGTGGTCGACCAGGCCGTCCACGGTGAGCCGGTAGTTCGAGGCGTCCTTGTGCGGGACGGACGAGGTCACCGAGTAGTAGCGGAAGCCGCCTCCGTTGGGGAGCAGCCCGGTCAGGCCCGTGGGGTCCTTGTCCGCGGCGCTCCCGAGGAAGGCCTCGAGACCGCGCTGGAGCGGGGGTGCGGCGACGACCCCCAGGGCGCCGAGGGCGAGGGTGCCGAGGAACACCCGGCGGCCGACGGGGGCGCCGCGTTCCTCGGACGGTTCGGGATTCACCCGTCCATTCGAACACTCGCGGGCGGTCCGGACCAGGTTTCCCCGGCAGCCGTCAGACTTCCGTCATCACTTCTTGCCTTTCCGGGCCGCGCGGGAGGGGACCCCGCCGAATCCCGTGTGGCGTGCGCCATGGCGCGGCCCGGCCGGAGCCCACACCATGGCCGTAGGGGCGCCCCACGCCCCGGCTTCGGCCGCGGGCCCCGCGACCGAGTCAGCCGCCCGGTTCGGGGTACTCCCGCAACCATCGCCCCGGGCGGGCCCGCGGCGGACGCCTCGGGCACTCCCAGGGTGCCGAGGGCGCCGGGGCGCTACAGTCGGCCACTACGCACCCCGTCCGTGGCCCGACCGGATGATCGAGGTACGCAGCGTGTCGGTTCTGGTTCTGGTTCTCGCCGTGAGCGCCGCCTGCTGTCTGGGCTTCGGGTTCGTGCTCCAGCAGAACGCGGCCCAGCGGGCGCCGCTCGGCGACTTCCTCTCGCCGCGGCTGCTGTTCGACCTGATGAAGGTGCCGCGCTGGCTGGGCGGCCTCGGCCTCATGGTGGCCGGGATGGCCCTGGGCGCGATCGCGCTCGGCCAGGGCGAGATCTCCCTGGTGGAGCCGCTGCTCGCGACCAACCTGCTCTTCGCCCTCGCGCTCTCCCGGCACCAGACGAAACAGTCGCTGGGCCGCCAGGGCTGGGCGGGGCTCGTCCTGCTCGCGGGCGGGGTGACCGTCTTCATCGTGGCGGGCGAGCCGCGCGGCGGCAGCGCGGTCACGGATCCGCTGCGGCACTGGACGATCATCGGCGCGATGATCGGACTGGCGCTGCTGCTCACCACCTACGCCAAGCGCTCCCGGCTGAGCGCGGGCCCGGTGCTGCTGGCCCTCGCCGCAGGTCTGCTGTACGGCGTGCAGGACGCGCTGACCCGGGTCAGCGGACAGCACTTCTCGGCCGGCGGTCTCGGCGAGCTGATGACCGGCTGGGAGCCGTACGCGGTGCTCGCGCTCGGCGTGACCGGCCTGGTGCTGGTGCAGAGCGCCTTCGAGACGGCGCCGCTGCGGATGTCGCTGCCCGCGCTGACGGCGGCACAGCCGCTCGCCGGGATCGTCTGCGGCGTCGGCTTCCTGGGCGACCGGTTGCACGCCGACACCGCCGCGCTGGCCTGGGAGGCGACGGGGCTGGCGGCGATCGTCGCGGGCATCGTGCTGCTCGGGCTGCACCCGGCGATGCCCCGGGGCGGAGCCCCTCGTGAGAGGGTGCCGGATTTCCAGCCGCAGTAGTTTCCAGCCGCGGCAGGGCGGTCCTGGTCCTCCCGGCCGCAAGGACGGAGCTGCCCGGGCGGGAGCGGTTCGCACGGGGGCTGCCTGCTTGGGGCTGCCTGCACGGTGCTGCATGAAATGTGCTGCTCGGACGGGGCTGCTCGGACGGGGCTGCTTGGACGGGGCTGTTCGGACGGGGCTGCTTGGACGGGGCTGTTCGGACGGGGCTGCTTGGATGGGGCGATGAGCGCTGCTGACGAAATCCTCGACATCGTGGACGAGAACGACCGGGTCATCGGCCGGCGCCCGCGTGGGCAGGTGTACGCCGAAGGCCTGCGTCACCGCTGTGTCTTCGTCCAGGTCAGGGACGCCGAGGGGCGGATCTTCGTCCACCGCAGGACGGCGTCCAAGCTGGTGTTCCCCTCCCTGTACGACATGTTCGTCGGCGGGGTGGTCGGCGCGGGCGAGGCCTACGACGAGGCCGCGCTGCGCGAGGCGGAGGAGGAGCTGGGGGTGAGGGGGCTGCCCCGACCGGAGTACCTGTTCACGTTTCTCTACGAGGACGGCGCGGCCGGGAGCTGGTGGTCGGCCGTGTACGAGGTCCGCTGCGAGCTGCCGGTGACCCCGCAGACGGAGGAGGTGGCCTGGCACGACTTCCTGCCCGAGGAGGAGGTCGAACGGCGCCTGTCCGTCTGGGAGTGGGTGCCGGACGGGCTGGCGGCGTACGAGCGGCTCCGGGCGCACCGGGCCACGGCATGAGCCGCGCCGACGGGGCCCCGCGCGGCGACGGGTAGGGTCCTGCGGGTGATCGAGTTCGTACGGAACGTCCGGTTGTGGTTCGCCCCCGAACAGGTCAAGGAGGAGGGCAGCACGCCCGACTACCGGTTCTCGCTGGCGAACGAGCGCACGTTCCTGGCCTGGCTGCGCACCGCGCTCGCGCTGATCGGCGGGGGGTTCGCGGTGGACCAGTTCCTGCCGGACCTGCGCTGGGGCTGGCGGGTGGGGCTGGCGCTCGCGCTGCTCGCGGCGGGCGTGCTGTGCTCCCTGCGGGCGGTGAACCACTGGGTGCGCTGCGAGCGGGCGATGCGCCGGGGCGAGGACCTGCCGTCCTCCCGTTTCCCGGCGCTGCTGGGCGTCGTGGTCGCGGTGGTGGCCCTGGCGATGGTGCTGGTGGTGCTGGTGGGGTGGGAGGGATGAGCGCAGGCCCGGTGCCGGAGCGGGACCCCGGTCTCCAGCCCGAGCGGACCCGGCTCGCCTGGCGGCGTACGACGCTGGCGAGCACCGTCTCGGCCGTGCTGGCCCTGAAGGCCTCGCTGCACGACGGTCCGTCGGCGTTCGGGGTCGTGGCGGGCACGCTGTGCTGCGCCCTGTGGCTCGCCTTCCTGCTGCTCGCCCACCGGCGCATCCACGCCCTCGCCGCCACGCCGAGCCCGGCGGCCCTCACCGCCCGTCACGCCACGGCGGCCGTCGCCTGCGCCGTGGCGACGGCGGTGTGCGCCGTCGTCCTCGTGGTCTGACCCGCCCGCCGACGGGGGCTCCCCCGCCCACGCGCCGCTCCCCGCCCACGCGCCTCCCGCCCACGCCCTCCCGGCCCGGCCCCTACGCGCCGTCCCCAGCCGCTTCCTCCGCCGCCTCCGCGCCTTCCGCTCCCTCCGCGCCTTCCGCTCCCTTCGCGTCGTCCGCGTCCTTCACGTCGTCCGCTTCCTCCGCCCAGTCCACCGTGACGACGATCTTGCCGCGGGTACGGCCCTCCTCGCTCAGACGGTGGGCCTGCGCGGCCTGCTCGAGCGGGAACGTCTTGGAGACGTGCACGGAGACGACGCCCTGTTCGGCCAGTTCCGCCAGGCGGGTGAGGTCCCCGGCGTCGGGGCGGACCCAGCAGTAGCGGCCGCCGTAGCCGACGACGTCCCCGTCGGCGATCGACGCCAGGCGTCCGTCCGGGACCAGCAGGTTGGCGGAGACCTTCAGCGTCTCGCCGCCGACCGTGTCGAAGGCCGCGTCCACGCCTTCCGGGGCCAGCCCGCGCACCCGTTCCGCCAGCCCGTCGCCGTTGGTCACCGGCTCGCCGCCCAGCGAGCGCACGAAGTCGTGGTTGGCCTCGCTCGCCGTGCCGATCACCCGGGCGCCCAGGTGACGCGCGAGCTGCACGGCGATCGAACCGACGCCGCCCGCCGCCGCGTGGACGAGGACGGTCTCGCCGCGCCTGACCCGGAGCGCCCCGGTCAGCACCTGGTAGGCGGTGAGCCCGGTGAGCGGCAGGCCCGCGGCCTCCTCCCAGGTGAGGTTGCGCGGCTTGCGGGCGAGGGTGCGCACGGGAGCGGCGACGTACTCGGCGAAGGTGCCGCGGGAGAGGAAGTCCTCGCGGACGTAGCCGATGACCTCGTCGCCGACCGCGTACTCCGGGACGGACGCACCGAGCTGGACGACGACCCCCGAGACGTCCCAGCCGGGGATCACCGGGAAGACGGCGTCCAGCATCCCGTCCAGGTATCCCTCCCGGGCCTTCCAGTCGACGGGGTTCACAGCCGCCGCGCGGACCTTCACCAGCACCGCGTCGGGGCCGATCCTGGGGTCGCGCACCTCCCCGTACACGAGCGTCTCGGGGCCGCCGTAGCCTGCGTAACTGATCGCCTTCATGGGTCCGACCCTCCGGGGTCCCCGGACGCCACGCAAGCCGGATCACCCGATATGCGACCGCGGCGGCCCGTAGCTCGGGGAACGCCGGAACGGCGGAACGGCCGGGAGGGCAACGGCCCGAACGGCCGGGAGGGGAACAGCCCGCGCGGGCCGAAAAAGGGTCTGCCGACGGCTCCCCGGGTTCTGTCCGGGGAGCCGTCGGCCTATCGTGGCCCCGATCACGTTGGGCATCACCCCTGGACTCCATACCGACCGGTCGGCATCATGGGGCGAGCCCCTGTTCACCCGTCCCGTCCGTAGGAGCGACGCATGAGCCCCGACCACCCGCCCGGACTCGACCTCGACCGGCTGCGCGCCCTGCTGGAGCGCGAGCGTCCCGGTCTGGTCCACGGCCCCCTCACCGGACGGCTGATCGAAGGCGGACGGTCCAACCTCACCTACGCGGTCTCCGACGGCGAGGCTAAGTGGGTCGTGCGCCGGCCTCCGCTGGGGCACGTCCTGGCCACCGCGCACGACATGAAGCGTGAGCACCGGGTGATCAGCGCCCTGCACCCGACGAGCGTGCCGGTGCCCCGCCCGGTCCTGCTGTGCGAGGACGACGACGTGCTCGGGGCCCCGTTCTACGTCATGGAGTTCGTCGAGGGCACGCCCTACCGGACGGCCGACGAGCTCGCCCGGCTCGGCGAGCGGCGCACCCGGGACGCGGTGCTGTCGCTGGTGGACACCCTGGTGGAGCTGCACGCGGTGGACCCCGGCGAGGTCGGCCTGACCGACTTCGGCCGGCCCGAGGGCTTCCTGGACCGGCAGCTGCGCCGCTGGGGCAAGCAGCTGGACGCCTCCCGCAGCCGCGAGCTGACCGGGATCGACGAGCTGCACGCGGCGCTCGGCCGCGAGCTGCCGGCCTCCCCGGCCGCCGCCGTCGTGCACGGCGACTACCGGCTCGACAACGTCCTGATCGGCCCCGACGACACGATCCGCGCGATCCTCGACTGGGAGATGTCGACCCTCGGCGACCCGCTGACCGACCTGGGGCTGCTGGTGATGTACAGCGTTCCGCTGACGCTGCCGAACTCCCCGATCTCCACGACCGCCGCGGCGCCCGGTCATCCGTCGCCGGCCGAGCTGGTCGAGCGGTACGCGGCGGGCTCCGGGCGCGACGTCTCGGCGGTCTCCTGGTACACGGCCTTCGCCTGGTTCAAGCTCGCCGTGATCCTGGAGGGCATCCACTACCGCTACACACTCGGCCAGACGGTCGGGCGCGGCTTCGACCGCATCGGGGAGCTCGTCCCCGTCTTCATCGAGCACGGACTGACCACACTCCAGGAAGGCTGACCGGCATGGACTTCGCGTTCGACGCACGCACCGAGGACCTCCGCGCCAGGCTGCTCGCCTTCATGGACGAGTACGTCTACCCGGCGGAGGCGGTGGCCGAGGAGCAGCGGGCGCTGCTGGCCTCGCCGTGGGACACCCCGGCCGTGGTGGAGGAGCTGAAGGCCGAGGCGCGCAGCCAGGGCCTGTGGAACCTCTTCCTGCCCGACGCCGAGCACGGCGCCGGGCTCACCAACCTGCAGTACGCGCCCCTCGCCGAGATCACCGGCCGCTCCCCCCAGCTGGCGCCGACGGCGCTGAACTGCGCCGCGCCGGACACCGGGAACATGGAGGTGCTCGCGCAGTTCGGCGACGAGCGGCAGAAGAAGCAGTGGCTCGAGCCGCTGCTGGCGGGCGAGATCCGTTCGGCGTTCGCGATGACCGAGCCGGAGGTGGCCTCCTCGGACGCCACCAACATCACCACGCTCATCGAGCGGGACGGCGACGATTACGTCCTCACCGGTCGCAAGTGGTACATCTCCGGGGCGATGAACCCGGACTGCAAGATCTTCATCGTCATGGGCAAGACGGACCCGGAAGGACCGGACATCCGGCGCCAGCAGTCCATGGTGCTGGTGCCGCGCGACACGCCCGGCGTCACCGTCCGGCGGGCCATGAAGGTGTTCGGGTACGAGGACCACTACCACGGCGGCCACGCCGAGGTGGTGTTCGACCACGCGCGCGTGCCCGTGACGAACCTGATCGGCGAGGAGGGCGGCGGCTTCGCCATCGCCCAGGCCCGCCTCGGCCCCGGCCGCATCCACCACTGCATGCGGCTGATCGGCATGGCGGAGCGGGCGATCGAGCTGATGTGCCGCCGGGCCGTCTCCCGTACGGCCTTCGGCAAGGCGCTGGGACAGCAGGGCGTCGTGCACAACTGGATCGCGGACGCGCGCGTAACGGTCGAGCAGCTGCGACTGCTGGTGCTCAAGACCGCCTGGATGATGGACACCGTCGGCAACCGGGGCGCCCACGCGGAGATCCAGGCCATCAAGATCGCCACCCCGCGCGCGGTCGTCGACATCATCGACCGGGCGATCCAGCTGCACGGCGCGGGCGGCGTCAGCCAGGACTTCCCGCTGGCCGAGCTGTACGCCGGGGCGCGCACGCTGATGATCGCGGACGGGCCGGACGAGGTGCACCAACGGTCGCTGGCCCGGCGCGAGCTGAAGAAGTACCTCTAGAACCAGTGGCGCGGGTAAGGGGCGGTCGCCATGGACGACCACCCCTTACCCGTCGGCCTGCCCGTCGGCTGGTCTCAGGGCCGCAGCGCCCGCAGCAGCAGGTCGGCCAAGTGGTCGGCGACCTCCTGTGCGCCCATCGGGCCGTCCGGCCGGTACCAGGTCGACAGGTGGTGCACCGACCCGAAGTGGTAGTCCACGACCAGGTCGGCCGGGGTCGCCGTGGAGAAGACGCCGGAGGCCTGGCCCTCCTCGACGAGCGCCCGGAAGCGTTCGTGGTAGCGCCGGCGCTCGGCTCGCACCTGCTTGTTCTTCTCCGGGCTCAGGTGGTGCATCGAGCGGAAGAAGATCATCGCGTCGTCGAGGTTCTCGATGGTCGTGACGACGACGTCCGCCGCCGCGCCCCGCAGTCGCTTCTCGATCGGCTCGTCGGCGTTCGCGAAGGCGTCGAGCCGCTCCTGCTGGACGCGCAGCACGCGCGCGTACACCTCGTGCAGCAGGTCGTCCTTGGAGCCGAAGTAGTGGTAAAGGGCCCCCTTGGTGACGCCGGCCGCCTCGACGATCTCCTGCACCGAGGTGCGGTCGTAGCCCTGCTCGGCGAAGAGCCGGGTGGCGGCGGCGAGCAGTCGCTGCGGCACGGGGGTCCCGTCGCCGTCCGTGGTCCTGGGCACTGCCGCCACCTGCCTTCCTCGATGCCTTGTCGGCGTGTCTCACCGGCTGTCGTGCTACTGACCGTCGTGCGGGCGGGAACGCAGTTCCCGACGGAGGATCTTGCCACTCGCCGTCTTCGGCAGGTCGGGCAGGATCTCCACCTGACGCGGGTACTTGTAGGCCGCCAGTCTGTCCTTGCAGTAGGCCGCGAGCGTATCGGCATCCGCGTCCGCGCCCGGACGCAGGCTGATGTACGCCTTGACGGTCTCCCCGCGATAGCCGTCCGGCACCCCGACGACGGCCGCCTCGCGCACCGACGGGTGGGTGTACAGCACGTCCTCGACCTCGCGCGGCCACACCTTGAAGCCGGACGCGTTGATCATGTCCTTCTTGCGGTCGACGACGTACAGCCAGCCCTGTTCGTCCATGAAGCCGATGTCCCCGGTGCGCAGCTCGCCGCCGGGGAAGGCCTCGGCGGTGGCCTCGGGCCGCCGCCAGTACCCGGGAACGACCTGCGGACCCCGCACCACGATCTCGCCCTGTTCGCCGAAGGGCGCCTCCGCGCCCCGGTCGTCGACGATGCGCACGACCGTGTCGGGACCGGGCACGCCGACGGCGAGGGTCCCGGAGGCCGGGTCGACCGGCGCCTCGTGCTGGGGCGGTACCGAGGCGCAGGGAGCCGTGCACTCGGTGAGGCCGTAACCGTTGCGGATGTACGGCCCGAAGCCGGCCCGGAAGGTCTCCACCAGGGCCGGCGGCACCGGCGCGCCGCCGGAGGAGATGTGCGCGAACGACGCGAAGTGGTCCCGGGTGCAGGAGGGGTGGGCGGCCAGCGCCATGAACGCGGTGGACGGGCCGACCGTGTAGTGCGGCCGGTGCTCGGCGAACGCCTCCAGCACCAGGCCCGCCTCGAAGCGGTACGTCAGGACGAGCGTGCCCGCGCTGTTCAGACACGCGCCGAGCTGGCAGACCATGCCCGTGATGTGGAACAGGGGCGCGAGCGCGTAGTAGACGGGCGCCTCGGGCAGCCGCAGGCCGGTGCGCTGCCGCTCGGCGTTGTACATGATGTTGCCGTGCGTGTTGGTGGCGCCCTTGGGAGCGCCACTGGTCCCCGAGGTGTAGCTGATCAGGGCGATGTCGTCGGGGGCGGCCTCGCGGCCCGCCGGGGCCCGGTGGCCGGCGCGGGCGACGGCGGTGAGGTCGTCGGCGTCGGGGGCCTGCGGGAGCCGTTCGAAGGCGAGCACGCGCGCGTCGCCGCGCGTCTGGAAATCCAGCTCGCAGCCGATGAGCACGATCCGCACCGGCGAGTCGGCCGCCGTCTCGCGCAGGTACGCCTCCCACGCGCGGTCGGAGCAGATCAGTGCGGTGACCTCGCCGTCCCGCAGGACGTGGGCGACCTCCCCCGCCTTGTACATCGGGTTGACGGGGACGACCGTCGCACCCGCCTTCCAGGCGCCGAGCAGGGCGAGCACGAACAGCGGGGAGTTCTGCAGCAGGACGGCGACCCGGTCGCCGGGCCGCAGGCCGCGGGCGGCGAGGTGCCCGGCCACGGAGTCGCTGAGCTCGTCCACCTCGCGGTAGCCGAGCCGGCCGTCGAAGTAGGCGAGGCAGGGACGGTCCGGAACCTCGGCGGCGGACCTGCGGAAGGCGTGCACCAGGGAGTCGGCGGGCTCGATCGGGGCGCGCTGGGCGTCGTCGAGGAGGGCCAGCCAGGGCTTGGCCTCGTAGTGGGAGGCGGGCGCCGTCATCCGGCCGCCTCCCACTTCTGCTGGAGATGGTTCATGTTGGT
The DNA here is from genome assembly GCF_030816715.1 of Streptomyces achromogenes. NCBI lineage: Bacteria > Bacillati > Actinomycetota > Actinomycetes > Kitasatosporales > Streptomycetaceae > Streptomyces > Streptomyces achromogenes. Next base: position 2,008,702 of record NZ_JAUSYH010000001.1, read on the forward strand.
CAGCCAGCGGTCGGGATCGCCGGCGCGCACCTGGTAGTACCCGGCGACCTCGGGGTGCGGCAGGATCAGGAAGCGGTCCTCGGCGATGCCCTTGAACAGAGCGTCCGCCACGTCCCGCGGCTCGATCGCGGTCGGCTTGAGCACCAGGTCGCCCGCGCTGCCGGTGGCGTCCAGCATGTCGGTGCGCACGCCCTGGGGACAGATCGCGTGCACCTTGATCCCCTGGTGCCGGTAGGTCAGCGACAGCCACTCGGCGAATGCGTACGCGCCGTGCTTGGTGACGCTGTAGGGGGCCGCGCCGATCATGGTGAGCAGGCCGGCGGCGGAGACGGTGGAGACGAAGCGGCCCCGGCCGCGCTCCAGCCAGCCCGGGAGCAGCGCGTGGGCGGCGCGGACGTGCGCCATCACGTTGACGTCCCAGGCCTGCGCCCAGACGGCCTCCTCGGCGGCCTCGGAGCCGCCCGAGGCGACGCCGGCGTTGGCGCAGTACACGTCGACGACGCCGTCGAGGGCCTCGCGGGCCCGGTCCACGACCGCCGAGGCGTCGCCGGGGACCGCGATGCCGCCGATCTCGTCGGCGACGGCCCGCGCCCGGTCCGCGTCGAGGTCGTTGACCACGACCCGGGCGCCCTCGGCGGCGAAGCGGCGGGCCAGGGCGGCGCCGATGCCGCCTCCCGCTCCGGTGACGACCACTCCGGCATCCTGCACGGCTTCCACTCGGTCTCCTTCGACGCGGCTACGGCACGGACTGCGGCCCTGGGGCGCACACCCGGCTCCGCGTCTCAGACTAACCAGTCGGTATGTTGCGGCGGAAGGGCCGCTCCGGATTCACGGCCCGTTCGGCGCGCACCGGGTTCCGCGAGCCCGGGAGCGCGCCTTCCGTGCGGAGGTGCACGGAAGAGGCGCGTGACGTATGGCCAATCGCCCCCGTTCGCAGGACGATGCGCGCACCTGGCGCACCGCTTCGGGAACGAGGGGGCCTGTCGTGGCGGAACCTGCGATGAGCGTGACGCCCTACTGGGAGCTGATCTTCGACGCCGACGGCGACGTCGACGGCGGACGGCGCGACCGGCTGGCGGCCGAGGTGGGGCGGCGCGGCGTCCGCGATCTGATCGTCTTCGCGCACGGCTGGAACACCGACCGCTCCGGGGCGAGCGCGCTCTACAGCCGCTTCTTCGCCCCGATGCCCGCGCTCGCCCCGGCCGCGAGGATCGGTTACGTGGGCGTGGTGTGGCCGTCGATGCGGTTCTCCGACGAGCCGATCCCGGACTTCCCGCGGTCCGCTGCCGCTGCCACGGGCGTGGGCGCGGTCCGGCGTCGGACGCTGGACGGGGAGACCCGGCGCGCACTGCTGGCCGCCTTCCCGGGCCGGGCCGCGGTGGTGGACCGCATCGGGCGGCTGCTGGAGGAACGGCCGCCCGGGGAGGCCCCGCTGGAGGAGTTCGGGCGGCTGGTGCGGTCGCTGGTGGACGTGGCGCCGCCCGGGCCGCAGGCGCTGTTCGCGGCGGACATCCTGGCGGAGGGCGTCCCGCAGGACGGGCCGCAGATGTTCGCCGCGCCCACGGCGGAGGTCTGCGAGGAGTTCGCCCGGGCCCTGGCCGTCCTCGAAGCCGGAAGGCCGGTCTCCGACGGCCCGGCAGCCGAACCCGAAGCCGGTCCGGGAACCGGCCCCGGAGTCGTCGGGTTCTCGCTGCCCGACCCCTGGGACGGGGCGCACGAGCTGCTGCGCCAGGCGACGTACTACGCGATGAAGCGGCGGGCGGGGACGGTCGGCGAGCGCGGGCTCGGTCCGTTCGTGGGCCGGCTGGCGGCCGTCGCGCCCGCGGTACGGGTGCACCTGGTGGGGCACAGCTTCGGCGGACGGCTGGTGTCGTTCGCGCTGCGCGGACTGCCCGACGGCGTGCGCACGGTGAAGTCCGTGACGCTGCTCCAAGGGGCCTTCTCGCACTACGCGTTCGCGGCGCGGCTGCCGCACGACACGCGCGCGGGCGGTGTGCTGGAGGGACAGCAGCACCGGATCGACGGACCGCTGGTGTGCTGCCACTCCTCCTTCGACGCGGCGCTCGGCACGATGTATCCGCTGGCCTCCCGGATGGCGGGCGACGCCCGCGGGGCCGTCGAGGAGTTCGGCGTCGGCAGCGTGCTGGGCGCCAAGTGGGGGGCCATGGGGCACGACGGGGTGCAGGCGGTCCCCGGTACGCGCGCGTGCACGCTCGCCGAGGCGCTGGCCGGCCCGCTCCCGGCGTCGGGGTGCGTGAACGTCGACGCTGCCGCGGTCGTCCGGCGCGGCGGGGCGCCGGCCGGGGCGCACAGCGACATCGTGCACCCCGAGCTGGCGCGACTGGTGTTGGCGGCGGGCCGCGTGCGCTGACCCGCCGCCGTTCCTCAGGGCCTCACCGGTGCGAGGTGAACTCCACCACCTGCTGGAAGGTGGGCCGGTTCTGCCAGCTGATGTTGCCGTGCTTGATGCCGCCCAGGGTGCGCTGAACGATCGAGTCGGCGCACCACTGGTTGCCGGCCGTGCAGAGCTTGTCGGCCGGGTAGACCTGGGCCGCGGTCTTGCCGGCCGCCGCCTTCAGGGTGCTGATCAGGACGTCCCGGCAGCCGCTCAGGGTGCCGCCGCCGCAGTACTTCTGCGTCAGCCCGCCCTGCACGGTCTCGCCGAGCACGGCGCGGACGTCCTTGTCGACGTAGCTCCACCAGCCGTACTGGAAGGAGCTGCCGGCGTGCGACCCGGTCGGCCCGTGGGCCGCCGACGGTGCCTCGTCGATGGGCAGGTTGGCGCCAAAGGCGTTGTAGAGGCCGGTGCCCAGACCGGGTTCGAACTCGGCCTTGACCAGCAGCGGCCACCACGCGTCCAGGATGCGGATCGCGTCGGCGTCGGCGTACGTCTTGGAGCCCGCCGTGGTCTCCGTGCGCCTGCCGCCGGCCGTCAGCCAGCTCTGCAGCTTGGTCACGGCCGCGGCCGCGGTGGAGTCGGTGACCGTCGAGCTGTTGATCACCTTCAGCAGGTCCGGCAGGACGTCCTCGGCGCGCAGGTCCGTGAGCGCCGCCTCCGCCATCGCCTTCACCAGGGACGCGCGCGTGACGCCGCCTGCCGCGACCAGCTTCTTCACCCGGTCCTCGAGCAGGTTGCCGCGGTGCACGGACCCGTCGCCCCAGGAGGCCGTGGTGTAGTCCTTGGCCTGCTTGTTGTTCCAGGAGATGTAATAGTCCTGGTCGATGGAGTTGGGGTGGGCCGAAGCCGGGGTGTACTCGGCCGTGTTGGTGGCCGGGACCCAGTTCTTCCACTCGTACGCCGCCTGCGCCCACACCGGGAACTCGGCGTCGACACCGCTCGGGCGGACGGGGTTGTCGCCGCTGTTGTAGTACGCGGTGTGCGTGGCGTCGGCGTAGAACCAGTTGAACGTGTAGTTGATGTGCTGCACCGCGGTCTGGAAGGTCTGCGGGCTCTTGACGTAGTCCGGGTCGTTCAGCATCTGGAAGCCGATGATCGAGTCGGCCTCGTGCATGTAGGACGACCGCAGGGTGGTGTAGGCGACCTTCTTGCCGCCCACGGTCGCCCGGTACTCCACGGGCCCGTACTTCGTGCGGTAGACGCGCATGGTGTACGAACCGGCGGCCGTCCCGTCGGCGGTGGTCGGCTTCCAGGCGTTCTTCTGCTCGACGACGTCCATCGCCGTGCACACGCCGTGGTACAGGTAGTGGTAGTCGTCCTGGCACAGCTCGACCGCGTAGGAGTCGATGATGTCCTGGCCGGAGGTGGTGGCGCTCCACGCGTAGTCCTGGCCGCGGCCGAGTTCGACGTACATGCTCAGGCCCGCGAAGGAGGCGCCGCGGGCGCTGATGCCCGGGCCCTGGATCTCCTGGAGCATGAGCAGCTGCGGGGCGAAGTAGCCGGTCTGCGGCCCGAAGACGGCGATCGGGTGGCCGCTCGCGGTGGACTTGCCGCTCACCACGAGGGCGTTGGACATTCCGCGCCTGGCCGAGCTGAGGGCGCTCCCGGTCGCCGTGGCGGTGGCGGCGGTCGCACTCGCGTCGGCGCCGGTGCCCGTCGCGTCGTAGACCAGCGGCTGCGAGGCCACCGAACCGGCGTCGGGCAGCGCCTCGCCCTGCGGGGTCGCGGGCTTGCCGCCGTAGGGGAAGCTCTCGCCGTTGTGGACGGTGAGGACGGCCTCGGGATCGTTGCGTTCGCGGAACGCCTCCCAGACCTGGGTGCCCTGCGCCACGCCGTACTTCTCCTGTGCGGCGAGCAGCGAGACGGCGTTGTTGACCTCGCCGCCGCCGCCCGAGCCGAACAGCGCACCGATGACCGAGGCCAGCGCCACCAGGTCGGTGATCTTGAAGTGGTCGATGGTGCCGGCGTTGGTGATTGAGTCCTTGTGTCCGGTCAGGACGTATTCACCGGGGAAGTAGCGGCCGCTGTCGGAGGCGTCGATATAGGCGTTGACACCCGCGAGGTAGGCGTTCGCGTCGGCGAGGGCCTGCTGGCCGCGGGCGCCGTTGGTGGCGACGGCGTTGTCGATCTGGGCCTGGAGGTCTGCCTCGGTGTACGGAGCGTTGCGCCAGAACTGCTGCTCGAGACCCTGGTTGGAGGGGTCGCCGCCCGCGAACGCGGTCAGCTGGCCGCGCCCGACGTGACGGAACACGTCCATGAGCCACAGCCGGTCCTGGGCGGCCGCGTAGCCGGCGCCGAACTCGGTTCCGTACCGGGTCGTGCCGGTGATGTGCGGCACACCCGTCTTCTTGTCGCGGACGATCGTCACGTCCGTGCGGTTCGCGGGCTTGACGGTCGAGGCGACCTGGTCGGCGGCGACGCCGAACGACGCGTCGTTGAAGAAGGTGTTGATCGTGGCGTTGGTGAGGGTGGGGTAGCCCTTGGCGAGGTTGGCGTAGGGGCCGAGCTGGTCGTCCGCGTGTTCGGGCTGGGTGCCGAACGCCTGGTTGAGGAGGACCTGCGCCAGGGTGGCGTTGCCGTTCTCACCGGGCGGCAGGATGTCGGAACACTGTCCGCCGCAGTAGTCGTTCGCGGCCGTGACCTCGGCCGCTGCCGCCACTTGGGAAAGAGGTGACAAAAGTCCGGCGATCAGAGCGCATATGGAAGCGGTCTTCAGGAACCCGGGGAATCTGCCGGGAGTTCTCAGTCTGTCGAGAGAGTTGCGGGGGGTTCGCCGAGGCATCGGCTGCTCCTAGCGACGGGGGTGGCCGAAAGGTTACCGCCGGTATCCCCGGGATTGAAGATGAACATGCGTCAAGTTTTCGGGTTGTGGAGGTCGTCGGAGATCGGATGGAGCCGAATCGCTTGTCGATACGTCTATTCGACGACGTCCGTGCGACGACGCCGAAGTGACCGAAGCTCAGGTGCAGATGTGACGGAGGTGCAAGGCGATGGCCGGTTTCCGGAGTCTGGCGAGACAGGTGCGAGACCCGCGGTGCGATCTGGCACTGCGGCGGTATTCGCTGCGTAAGTGCCTCGAACGGTTCGCCCCCTACGGGCACCGGGCGACCTGGGACCATCTGTGCTCCCGGGCCGGGTTCGGTCCGGAGGACCGCTCCCCCGACCCGGCGCGGCTCGTGGCCGCACTGGACGAGCTGGAGGCGGCGCGGGCGGTGTGGCTGACCTATGAGGGGGAGTTCGCCGAACGCCGCAAGAAGGAGAAGCACGACGGACTGCGCCGGCCCGGGAGTGTGGACGACTGGCACCGCCTGACCTGGGGCGGGTTCGGCGTCGCCTGGTGCGACGACCCGCGGCTCCACCCCCGTGAGCCGCTGGCCGACGTGCTGCGCAAACTGATCGCCGCGCTGGAGCGCGCGCCGGGCTCCGGTTGCCCGGTGTGCGGCGGCGAACGGCTGCCCTGGAAGTACGAACTGGACCACGAACCGTCGGCGGGGCCGGTCTGCGCGGACTGCGGGATCCTCGTCCCGCGCCCCGTGCTCACCCCCGAGGCGCTGGCGCACGCCCGGCGAGGACGGCTGCTGGTGTCGGCCTGACGCCGGCCTGCCCGGTTGACGTCGGCCTGACGTGGGGATGACACCGGCCTGTCGCCGGTCTGACGTCGGCCTGAGCTCCGCCCGAGGCCGGCGGCCGGTCCCGGGCCGGCCTGCGAGGACGGCGGGGGTGCGCCGGCGATGACGCACCCCTGTTTCACACCGGCCCGGCCCGGGCGACGCCCGGCCGGTCGCGGACGCGCCGTTCCCACAGGCCGTGCATCCCGCGCACCGGCGCCCGAGCGGGCGGGCACCCAACGGGCGGGCACGTCCCGAACGGGCGGAAGGGGCCGGAAGGTACCAGCCGCAAATACGGTCGCTCCACCGTTTTCCGGCGGGGAGAGTTGGGCCGATGAAACCCAACTGAGCGACTCGCCCGAGGACTTGAAGGAGCCCCGCATGTCGACGCTGCGCGTCACCGCCGAAGTGCTGACCGTCCACGAACACCCCGACGCCGACGCCCTCGAACTGGCCCAGGTCGGCCTGTACCGGGCCGTCGTCGCCAAGGGGGCGTACCGCACCGGGGAGGCCGCGCTCTACATCCCCGAGCAGTCCGTCCTCCCTCTCGAACTGGTCGAGGAGCTGGGGCTGACCGGGCGGCTCGCGGGCAGCAGGTCGGACCGGGTCAAGGCGGTTCGGCTGCGGGGCGAGCTGTCACAGGGCATCGTGTGCCGGCCGAAGGCGCTGGCCGACGTCGATCTGGCGCGGGCCGCGGCGGACGGCGTCGACTTCGCGGAGCGGCTGGGCATCGTCAAGTGGGTGCCGCCGATCCCGCCGACCATGAACGGGGACGTCGAAGCCGCCCCGGAGCTGCTGCCGTGGGTCGACATCGAGAACATCCAGCGCTATCCCGGCATCTTCGAACCGGGCGAGCAGGTGGTGCTGACCGAGAAGCTGCACGGATCGGCGTGCCTGCTCACCTACGTCGCCGACGAGGAGCGCGTGTTCGTCTCCTCGAAGGGCTTCGGCGCGAAGTCCCTCGCACTCGCGGAGGACCCGCGCAACCTGTACTGGCGTGCCGTACGCGGGCATGGCGTCCCGGAGGCGGCCGCCCGGCTCGCCGAGCGGTTGGGCGCGCGCCGGGTCGGCATCTTCGGCGAGGTGTACGGGGCGGGCGTGCAGGACCTGACGTACGGCGCGGACGGCCGGCGCGAGACCCTCGGATACGCCGTGTTCGACGTCAGCGCGGAGATCGACGGCACGATCCGCTGGCTGGACGCGGAACAGCTGCTGAGCGGCGAACTGCCACTGGTGCCACGCCTGTTCGAGGGGCCGTACGACAGCGCGCGGGTGCTGGAGATCGCCTCCGGCCGCGAGACGGTCTCCGGACGCGGGCTGCATCTGCGCGAGGGCGTGGTGATCCGCCCGGCCGTCGAGCGGTACAGCCCGGTGACCGGAGGCAGGGCCATCGCCAAGGCGGTGAGCGGCGCCTACCTGACCCGCAAGGGCGGAACCGAGTACGAGTAGCCGGGGGCGACCGGCGCCGGACCGGGGGCGCGTGACCTGGGCGGCACGAGGCCGGCGGCGGCGCAAGGCCGGGAGCCGCGCAAGGCCGGGAGCCGCGCAAGGCCGGGAGCCGCGCAAGGCCGGGAGCCGCGCAAGGCCGGGAGCCGCGCAAGGCCGGGGGCGGCGGCCTTGCGGTCCGGCCGGCCTCGCGTGCCGCGCCGGCTCCCGGGGCGGGGGCGGGTGGCCGTCGTGTCAGCCCTGCCCCGCGCCCCCGCCCCGGCCGGCGCCCCCGCCGTCGTCCTCTCGTCGTTCGGCCAGCAGGCGTGAGCCGGCCAGCCGGTCGCCCAGGACGTCGTCCGGGTTGGACAGGACGCAGGTGGCGAGGGACAGGCAGCCGCAGCCGATGCAGTCGGTGAGGTGGTCGCGGAGCCGGTTGAGCTGCCTGATCCGCTCGTCCAGCTCCGCGCGCCACGCTTGCGACAGTCCGGCCCAGTCCTCACGGGTCGGGGTGCGCTCCTCCGGGAGTCCGGCAAGGGCCTCACGGATCGTGGCCAGCGGGATGCCCACTCGCTGCGCGGCGCGGACGAAGGCGACGCGGCGCAGCGTGTCGCGGTGGTAGCGGCGCTGGTTGCCCGAGGTGCGGCGACTGCTGATCAGGCCCTTGGACTCGTAGAAGTGCAGGGCGGACACGGCGGCGCCGCTGCGAGCGGCGAGTTGGCCCACCGTGAGCTCGTGGATCTTCTCGGGAATCTGGGGCACCCCTCGAAGCCTACCCACCCGCGCCGGCCCCGGGTCCGTTGACATCGGCCCGCCGCCCGACCATGCTAAGCAGTTGCTTAGACCCATGGCACGGTGGCATGGGCATCCAGTGACGCGAGAGGGCCGCAGACATGGCAGAGCCGAGGATCTTCACGTCCGCCGACGAGCTGAGGGCGGCGGTGGGCGAGCAGCTGGGGTACACCGACTGGCTGGAGGTGGACCAGAAGCGCATCGACCTCTTCGCGGAGGCCACCGGCGACCACCAGTGGATCCACGTGGACCCGGAGAAGGCGGCCGCCGGACCGTTCGGCACGACCATCGCGCACGGCTACCTCACCCTGTCCCTGCTGCCGCTCTTCGGTCCGCAGCTGATCACGGTCGAGAACGTGAAGATGGGCGTCAACTACGGGACGAACAAGGTGCGTTTCCCCGCCCCGGTGCCCGTCGGCTCGCGCGTGCGCGCCACCGCGACCATCACCGGCGTCGAGGACGTCACCGGCGGAGTGCAGGTCAGCGTCGCGTTCACGGTGGAGCGCGAGGGCGGGGACAAGCCGGTGTGCGTGGCGGAGTCGGTGTCCCGCTACTACCTCTGAGACCCGCTGTCCCGCCTCCGGGGCCTGCCGTTGCCGTCCCCGCCTCTCGGGCCCACCTGTGAGGCCCGGCTTCCGCGGACGCCGGCGCGGCTACTTCGCCGCGCCCACCATCCGCAGCACGAGGTCGGCGTACAGCTCGCCGACCTCGTCGGGGGTGCGCGGCCCGCCCACGTTGAACCAGCGGGCCACGTCGATGCACAGGGACAGCACGGCGAGGGTGGTGCCGTGCACGTCCGGCACGGCGAACTCGCCGCTCGCCACGCCGTCCTCGATGATCCCGCGGACCTCGGCGTCGACCTTGCGGCGCAGGCCGAGGATCTCCGCGCGGGCGTCCGGGCCGAGGGCGTCCAGCTCGTACTGCACGACCCGGGCCGTGGTGCGCCGCCCCGCGTGCCAGCGGACGAAGGAGCTGACGGCGTCGGCGAGACGCTCGGTGGCGCTGCCCTCGCCGGCGGCCGCCGTGCGCAGGATGTCCAGCGCACGGTCGTGACCGATCCGGCTGATGCGGTGCAGCAGCTCTTCCTTGGTCTTGTAGTGGATGTAGAGGGCGGCCGGGCTCATGCCCGCGCGGCCCGCGATGTCCCGGGTGGTCGTCGCGTGGTAGCCGCGCTCCGCGAAGGCCTCCACGGCGGCGACGAGGAGTCGCCTGGCCGCGTCAGGGGTGACCTCGTCCCACGGCTCGATCTCGCCGCCGGCCGTCTCCTCCGCCGTAGTCATCGCTCGTCGCCTCTCTCGGTACAGGGGCTCCACCATACCGCCGAAGGTGAGCGCTCGCTTAGATTGCCCGCTCAGAGCTTCTCGAAGGGGTCGTGGTCGGCGAGCAGCTTCTCCAGGCGGGCCTGGTCCACCCGGCTCACGATCTGCCCGGCCTCCTGCCGGTCGCGGATCACCTTCGCCAGCGTGAAGGCGGAGGTCACCAGGTACAGGACGGCGATCGCCAGGAAGCCGCGCACCCAGCCGTCGGTGTGGAGGTTGTAGATGCCGATTCCGGTGGCCGCGATGGCGATACCGAAGGAGGCGACGGCCTGTCCGTAGAACGCCGCGGTGCTCTGCTGCTTGACCGGTGTGTCACTCATGGGGACAAGCTTCGGCGGAGGGGGCGCGCGCCACATCCGTCCGCGTACTCAGTACGTACTCAGAACGCCGAGACCCCTGTCAGGGCCCGTCCGATGAGCAGTTTCTGTATCTGGCTCGTGCCCTCGTAGAGGGTCATCACGCGGGCGTCGCGCAGCAGTTTGCCGGCCGGGTACTCGTCGATGTACCCGTAGCCGCCGAAGACCTGCAGGGCGTTGTTGGCGGCGCGCACGGCGGCCTCCGAGGCGAAGAGCTTGGCCTTGGAGGACTCGGTGGCGAAGGGCAGGCCCCGGTCGATCAGGTCGGCGACCCGCCAGGTCAGCAGCCGGGCCGCGTCCACGTCGACCGCGATGTCGCTGATCAGTTCCTGGACGAGCTGGTGGTGGGCGATGCTCCTGCCGAACTGTTCGCGCTCGCCGGCGTACCGCACCGCCGCGTCCAGGGCGGCCTGCGCGATGCCGACACAGCCCGCCGCCACCGACATCCGGCCCTTGGCCAGCGCCGACATCGCGACGGAGAACCCCTTGCCCTCGGGCGCCAGCATCGCGGAGGCGGGCACCCGGACGTCGTCGAGGACCAGCTCGGCGGTGGCCTGCCCGCGCAGGCCGAGCTTGCCGTGGATGGTGCGGCGGCCCAGACCGGGAGTGTCCGTGGGGACGAGGAACGCGGAGACGCCCTTGTGTCCCGGCGCGTCGGTCGAGCGGGCGAAGAGCAGGACGACGTCGGCCCAGGTGCCGTTGGTGATGAACGTCTTGGCGCCGTTGATCACGTACGAGTCGCCGTCGCGGACCGCGCGGGTGGTGAGGTTGCCGGCGTCCGAGCCGGTGCCGGGTTCGGTGAGGCCGAAGCAGCCCACGTACGCGCCGGACGTCAGTCCGGGCAGCCAGCGGCGCTTCTGCTCCTCGCTCCCCCAGGCCGCGACCGACTTGGCGACCAGGCCGAGGGAGACGGACACGATGCCGCGCACGGACGAGTCCCCGCGGCCCAGTTCCTCCGTGACCAGGCAGTAGGCGAGGTGGTCGCCGCCGGAGCCGCCGTACTCCTCGTCGACGGTCAGCCCGAGGAAGCCGACCTCGCCGAGCTTCTTCACCACGGACCGGTCGACCTCCTCGGCCCGGTCCCAGGCGACGACGTGCGGGGCGATCTCGCGGTCCACGAACTCCTTGGCGAGCTGCCGGACGGCCGTCTGCTCCTCGCTGAGCCCCAGGTTCACCACGAGATCACCTCACTGAAGAGAAGCCGGACCCGGACGGTCGACCCGGATGCCGGACCGGACGGCGCCCCGGAAGGTCGGCCCGGGAAACCGACCAGGGAAGTCGGACTTTAAATTAGCACTGCTAGTTTCCAGCGTGCAGCCCTACTATGTGCGCCATGGCCCGACCGCGCAAGCCCCTCCTCAGCACCGACCGGATCGTCGAGACCGCACGGGCGCTCGTGGACACGGAGGGCCTCGCGGCCGTCTCCACGCGTCGGCTCGCCGCCGAACTGGGGGTGAGCGGGCCCTCGCTGTACAACCACTTCCGCACCAAGGACGAGATCCTCGAAGCCGTCGCCGACTCGGTGAGCGCCCAGGTCGACCTGTCGATGTTCGAGGACGCCGGCCGGGAGTGGCGCACGGCGCTGCACGACTGGGCCGTCTCCTACCGGGCCGCCCTGCGCGACCACCCGAACATCGTCCCGGTGCTCGCCCGGGGACCCGGCCGCCGCCCTGCCGGGCTGCGGCTCGCCGACGCGGTGTACGGCGCGATGGTCCGGGCCGGGTGGCCGGCCGCCCAGGCCACCAGCATCGGCGCGCTGATGCGCTACTTCATCATGGGCTCCGCGCTCGGCTCGTTCGCCGGCGGCTTCGTCGACGACGTGAGCGCCTACGACCCGGCCGACTACCCGCACCTGGGGCAGGCCCACCTGCTCGCCGAGCAGCAGGAGAAGATCGACGAGCGGGCGTTCGAGACCGGGCTCACGGCACTGCTCGACGGCCTCGCGCGGCAGTTCGAGCAGCTGCCCTGATCCGTCGGGGCAGCCGCCCCGACACGGTTCGGCGACGGCCGAAGTGTGCGTCGCGCATGCTGGACGGCATGAGCGTCATGGACACCGGCAGCCGCACGAACACCGGGAGCCGCAGGGATCCCCGGGTGGCGGGGCTGGCCGCACTCGCGGGTCTCGTCGCCGACGAGACACGGGCCGCGTGCCTGCTGGCCCTGCTCGACGGGCGGGCGTGGACCGCCGGCGAACTCGCCCGGCACGCGGGCGTGGCCGCGTCCACCCTGAGCGAGCACCTGGGCAGGCTGGTCGCGGGGGGCCTGCTGGCCGAGGAGAGGCAGGGGCGGCACCGGTACGTGCGGCTCGCCGGCACCCGGGTCGCCCAGCTCCTGGAGGACCTGGCCGCCCAGGTGACCCCGGATCCGGCCCACCGGCCGCGCGGCCTGCGCGCCACGACGGCCGGTTCGGCGATGGCCCGGGGCCGCACCTGCTACGACCATCTAGCCGGCCGGCTCGGCATCGCCCTGACGGACGCCCTCACCGCCCGCCGCCTGATCGCCCCGGCGCCCGCGCCTCCCTCGGCCGCCGCGCACCCCCGGTCGTCAGCCGAGACCGACGCCGCCCCCGCTTCCGCGCCCACCGACAGCCCCGTACCCGCACCCGCACCCGCACCCGACGAGCGGGGCACCGGGTTCGCGCTGACCGAGGCCGGGATGCGGTGGTTCGAGGACTGCGGCATCGTCCTCGACCCCGCCGGCCGAAGGCCCCTGGCCCGTGCCTGCCTCGACTGGACCGAGCGGCGGCCGCATCTGGCGGGCGCGGCCGGCGCCGCCCTGTGCCGGCACGCCCTCGACGCGGGCTGGTGTGTGCGCATCGGATCCGAGCGGGCCGTGAAGGTGACGGCGCGGGGCGAACGCGCGCTGGCCGAGCTGCTGGGCGTCGAGCCCGCCGCCCTGTGCTGAGCCGAGGCCGGCGCCCGCCGACGCCCCGCCCGTGTCCCCGCCCGGCCTGGACCAGCGGCCGCGCCCGCCCCCGCGTCGACCCGCGTGACCGTCCACGCGATGCTCCCCGTCCGAAATCCGCGAGCCCGCGTTCTGCCCGTCCCCCTAGCCTGAGGACCATGATGACCAGCCCCCGGCCTGCCGAACGCCGTACCGAGATGCTCGCCGCCGGTGCGGCCGCCGTGACCGTCGTGCTGTGGGCCTCCGCCTTCGTGTCGATCCGCAGCGCGGGCGACGCCTACTCGCCGGGAGCGCTGGCGCTCGGCCGGCTGCTCTCCGGCGCGGCGGTGCTGGGGGTCATCTGCGCCGTACGGCGTGCGGGCCGGCCGCCGAGGTCCGCCTGGCGCGGGATCGCCGTGTCGGGGTTGCTGTGGTTCGGCTTCTACATGGTCGTCCTCAACTGGGGCGAGCAGCAGGTGGACGCGGGGACGGCGGCACTGGTGGTGAACATCGGGCCGATCCTCATCGCGCTGCTCGGCGCGCGTCTGCTCGGGGACGCGATGCCGCCGCGGCTGCTGGCCGGGATGGCGGTCTCGTTCGCCGGCGCGGTGGCGGTGGGGCTGTCGATGTCGGGTGCGGGCGGGTCGTCGGTGCTCGGCGTGGTGCTGTGCCTGCTCGCCGCCTTCGGTTACGCGGGCGGCGTCGTCGCGCAGAAGCCGGCCCTGGGAAGCGCGAGCGCCCTGCAGGTGACGACGTTCGGGTGCGTCGTCGGGGCGGTGGTGTGCCTGCCGTTCGCGGGGCAACTGGTCCACGAGGCGGCCGACGCTCCGGTCTCCGCCACGCTCAACATGGTCTACCTGGGCGTCTTCCCGACCGCGCTGGCCTTCACCACATGGGCCTACGCCCTGGCCCGGACGACCGCGAGCCGCATGGGGGCGACCACGTACGCGGTGCCCGCACTGGTCGTCCTGATGTCCTGGCTGGCGCTCGGCGAGGTGCCGGGGGCGCTCACCCTGGCCGGCGGTGTGCTGTGCCTGGCGGGCGTGGCCGTGTCGCGGTCGAAGCCCCGCACGCAGCGGACGCGGGCGGCGGGGTCCGCACAGGCGGCGGGGGAAGCGGGGGTTCCCGAGCCGGGGTCCGACCGGGAGGTCGGTCCCCGGTCGGGCTGACACCACCCGGCTGCACCCGGCCGCCCCGGGCCGGGAGGCGTGGGTGCGCGGCCGCGCCCGCCGGCAGGGTCGCGGAGGCCGGCGGGTCCGGCGTTCGGCACCGGCGCCGCGCACAGCGGCCGGTGTGCGGTGCGGTCAGAAGACGACGAGCGCCCGGCCGCCCTTGCCGGCCAGCATGTTGTCGAAGGCCCCCGGGATGTCCTCCAGCGCGATGCGCTCCGTCACCAGGGCGCCGAGGTCCAGACGGCCCGCCCGGACGTGGCCGGCGAGGACCGGGAGGTCCTTCGCCGGGTCGGAGTTGCCGTAGACGCAGCCCGAGAGGGTTCTGCCCCAGTGGAAGAGCTCCAGGGCGTTGAAGGTGACCTGCTGGTCCTTGCCGCCGATGCCGACGACCGTGGTACGGCCGCCGCGCCGGGTGGACTCCCAGGCCGTGCGGATGGCGACGGCGCGTCCCACGCACTCCACGGCCACGTCGACGCCCTGCCGGCCGGTGAGGGCGCGGATCTCGCGGGCGGTGTCCGCCGAGGCGATCACGTACTCCGTGGCGCCCGCCGACCGGGCCAGCTCCTCCTTCTCCGGGGAGACGTCCACGGCGACGATCGTCGCGGCGCCCGCGATCCGGGCCGCCTGGAGGGCGGCGAGGCCGACTCCGCCGACACCGAACACGGCGACCGTCTCGCCGGCCCGGACGCGCGCGCTGTGGTGGACGGCGCCGTAACCGGTGAGGACGGCGCAGCCCAGCAGGGCGGCGTCGGTGAGCGGGATGCCGTCCGGCAGGGGCAGCAGGCAGGACTCGCGGACGACCGTCTCCTCGGCGAACGCGGCGACGTTCAGCCCGGGGTGCAGGTCCCGGCCGTCGGCGGTGCGGGCGTACACGTCCGCGGAGCCGTTCAGGGCGTTGGCGCACAGCCAGACCTCGCCCAGTCCGCAGGCGTGACAACTCCCGCAGGAGGGAGCCCAGTTGAGGACCACCCGATCGCCCGGCGCGACCCGGGCCACGCCCTCGCCGACGGACACGACCGTGCCCGCGCCCTCATGACCGAGGACCGCGGGGACGGGCACCCGCATGGTGCCGTTGGACAGGGAGAGGTCGGAGTGGCAGACCCCGGCGGCGGCGAGCCGGACGCGGACCTGGCCCGGGCCGGGTTCCGGGAGGTCGATGCCGATGATCTCCAGGGGAGCTCCGACGGCGGGAAGTACGGCGGCACGGACCACTTCGGGCTCCTCAGAACTGCAGGGACTTGGTCTGGAGGTACTCGGTCAGCCCGTGCGCGCCGAGCTCGCGCCCGACGCCCGACTGCTTGTAGCCGCCGAACGGGGCGAGGGGGTTGAACCGGCCGCCGTTGATGTCGACCTGGCCGGTGTCCATGCGGCGGGCGAAGGCCACCGCCTCCGCCTCGTCGCCGGCCCAGACCGCGCCGGCGAGTCCGTAGACCGTGCCGTTGGCGATCCGCAGGGCGTCGTCCTCGTCCTCGTAGCGCAGGACGGACAGCACCGGGCCGAAGATCTCCTCCTGGGCGATCGTCATGTCGGGGGTGACGTCGGAGAAGACCGTGGGGCTGACGAAGTAGCCCTGTTCGCGGGGGGCTTCGGGGCCTCCCGCGACCAGCGTCGCCCCCTCGGCCACGCCCTGCTCGATGTATCCGCGCACGCGGTCGCGCTGCCTGGCGTTGACGACGGGGCCGATGCGGTCGCCGTACTTGGCCGCGGCCGCTGCGGCGAGTCCGACCGCCTCCTCGTACCGGTCGCGGTGGACGAGCATCCGGGTCCAGGCGCTGCACGTCTGACCGGAGTTGGACATCACGTTGGCGACACCGACGTTGACCGCCCGGGCGAGGTCGGCGCTCGGCAGGATGACGTTGGCGGACTTCCCGCCGAGTTCGAGGGCGACCTTCTTGACGGCCGCGCCCGCCGTCGCCGCGATCCGCTTCCCGACGGCCGTGGAGCCGGTGAAGGACACCAGGTCGACCCCGGGGTGTTCGGCGAGGGCCTGGCCGGCCACCGGGCCGAGGCCGGTGACCAGGTTGAAGACGCCGGCCGGGACGCCCGCCTCGTGGACCGCCTCGGCGAACAGCTGGGCGGTGAGCGGAGTGTCCTCGGCCGGCTTGAGGACCACGGTGCAGCCCGCGGCGAGGGCCGGGGCGACCTTGGCGACGATCTGGTGCAGCGGGTAGTTCCAGGGGGTGATCGCGCCGACCACGCCGACCGGCTCGTGCAGGACCGTGGAGTTGCCGACCCGTTCCTCGAAGGAGTGCGTCGCGGCCAGCTCCGCGTAGGAGCCCGCGACCGCGATCGGTACCGCCGCGTGGACCGCCTGGGAGAAGGCGAGGGGTGAGCCGAGTTCGGCGGTGACCGTCTCGGCGATCTCGTCCTTGCGGGCCGCCAGGACGTCCCGGAGAGCGCTCAGTCGGGCGGCGCGCTCGGCGGGCGGGGTCGCGGCCCATCCCGGGAGGGCGGCGCGGGCGGCGCGCACCGCGGCGTCGACGTCGTCGGCCCCGCCCGCCGGGACGCGACCGATCACCTGCTCGTCCACCGGGTCCAGGACCTCGATCACGTCCTGGCCCGCGGCCGGGCGCCACGCGCCGTCCAGGTAGATGCCGTCGTGTGCCTTCATCGCGTTCCCTCCGGGCGGTCCTCGTCGTCCGCGACCTAAACTAGCGTCGTTAGTTTTTCGGCACCAGGGGTCACGGGAGAACGTCCGCCCGGTCGTCCGGGTCCGGCAGCCGCAACCGGTCGGGGCCGGGCCGATCCGGTCGCCGTGCCGTTCAGGACGAGGAGGGGCGATTCGAGGAGGGTCGACGCCGAAGAGGGCCGATGTCGGCGAGGGGCGGCGCCTGCCTGCCGTGCCGGAGGTCGAACCGGGGCCGGTACGCGCGGCAGGCAGGCGCCGGTGAGGGCGCGGGGCGCCGGGCGCGGTGTCCGGCGACAATCGGTCCACGACCCGGCCGCCTCGGGCGCGGACCTCGCCGACTCGCGCAGGGGGACGGCGCGGGGAGAGGGCGGGTGTCGGGAGAAGCGCCCCGGGACTCGGAGCCGTGGCCGGGCGGGGACGGTGGGGGGCGTCCCGCCCCGGATCAGCGGGTCGCCGTCAGATGGGCGAAGACGACGACGTTGCTCGTGTACCCGGTCGTGCGCCGGAAGAGGCCGCCGCAGGTGAGCACGCGCAGCTCGGGGCGGCGGGTCGGGCCGTACACCTCCTTGTCGGGGAAGGTGTCCTTGTCGAAGACCCGGACCCGGTCCACGGTGTAGACGGCGGTACGGCCGTCGGCACGCCGGGCCTCGATTGTGGCGCCCCGGGCCACGCGCGCGAGCCCGGCGAAGACGGCGGGGCCGGTCCTGGTGTCACGGTGTCCGACCGCGATGGCGGCGCCCCGCTCGCCGGGGGTGGGGCCGCCCGCGTACCAGCCGACGAGCCCCGGCTCGTCGAGGGGCGGCGTCCCGAGGTGCCGGTCGGGGCCGAGCCGCAGCGGGACGATCGGCGCGTCGATGCCCAGGGACGGCACCCGCAGGACGGTCGCCGGGGACCGGGGCAGCGGGCGGGGCGGCGGCCCGGCGCGCTCCGGCCCCTTCCCGCCCTCTTCGGCGTCCCCCGCGGAGGCCGGGCCCGCGGCGGATCCGTGGGCCGCCGTCCGCCCGGCCCCGGGCGGCGCGCCCGGGGCGTCGTGCCCCCCGCACCGGACTGCCGCCGTCACCAGGACGACCGCGAGTACGGCCGTCCTGGTGAGACGGAAGAGACGGGTCCGGTGCCAGGGCCTGCGTCCGCGCCTACGCGGCACCATGGTTGCGCCGGCGGGTCAGACGGAAGTAGGCGACTCCGCCGACGGCCACCAGACCGACGGCCGCGGTGGCGGCCAGCGGGGTGAAGGCCTGCGAGGTGTCGGCGAGTCCGCCGCCGCCCGCGTGGACGCCGCCCTCAGGGCCGCCCTTCTCGCCGTTCCAGGCGCCGCCGCTCTGGGCGGCGCCTTCCCGGCCGCCGCTCTCCCGGCCGCCGCTCTCCCGGCCGCCGCTCTCCCGGCTGCCGCTCTCCCGGCTGCCGGCGCCCGGCGCGGTGGCGTTCTGCCCCCCGCCGTTCTGGCCCCTGCCGTTCTGGCCCCCGCCGCCCTGGCCGTTCGCGGCCCCGAGCTCCCGGCCGTCGTCGGTGATCGGGCGGTTCGGGCCCTCGTTCCCGCCGCGCCGACCCTCATCGCAGTTGATCTTGAAGACCTTCGTGGTGGGCGACGGCGCCCCGGCGGAGAGGGTCCACTCGAGCGTGTACGAGCCCTCGGCCAGTCCCAGGGTGTCGGTGTGGCCGGCGCCGTTGGTGAGGTCGATGGCGCCGGTCACGGTGGCCGTGTCCTTGAGCGGAGGCCGTGCCTTGATGGTGTAGGTGACGGCCGTCAGTTCGCCGAAGTTGGCGGCGTCGAGGTAGAACCGGCAGGCCACCGGGTCGTCCTTGGAGACGCCCGGGGGCACGTGCTCACGGTGGATCCTGATGTCGCCGGCCTCCCCGACGGCCATGGCCGACGGTGCCGCGAGGCAGGTGAACCCCGCCGCGGCGAGCACCGTGAGAGCCGTGGCGCCGAGGCGGGTGCCGAAGGCGGGCGGGAGCGTCGAGCTGGACATGCGCATTCCTCCGAGTCAGGACGATTTTCATACAAATCGCTCTTGCACCTGACTCTCTTTCACATCGGCGGCTCCGACGGTGGGACCGCCGCCCGACGCGCCGTCAGACGTCGCTCGACCGGCGCAGTCCCGACCCGGACCGGCGAGGGGCCGAACGGTCCGCCTCCGCCTCCTCGCCTCCCCGGGCCTCCCCCGGCGACCGGAGGGCGACCCCCGAGGACAGCAGCAGCAGCGCTCCCAGCATCGCGAACGGCGCGGCCACCCCGGCGAGGCCGGCGACCAGGCCCGCGGCGGCCGGCGCGGCGACCTGGCCGAGCCGGTTGCCGGTGAGGCGCAGCGCGAGGGCGGTGGAACGGGCGCCGTCCGGCGCGGCCCGCACGACCGTCGTCATGGACAGCGGCTGTCCGACGCCCAGACAGAAGCCGAGCAGCGCGAGGATCACGCTCAGCGCCCAGACCGGCACGGGCAGGACGATGCCGGCGCAGAGCAGGGCCGCCAGCAGACAGGTCACCGTGAGCAGCACGGTCCGGCCGAGCAGTCGCAGCAGCGGGGTGAGGACGAGCCGGCAGGCGATGGAGGCCGCCGCGCGGACGCTGAGCAGGACGCCGACGACGGGCGGCGCGATGCCCCGGTGCTCACCGACCACCGGCAGGTAGGCGGTGAGGATGTCGGTCGCGGACAGCACGGAGAGGCTGACGAGGATGCCGGCCGGGACGCCCCGGGCCCGCAGGATGCGCCGGACGGGGACGCGGTCCCCGTGCTCCGCGCGGGAGTCCGGCCCGAGGTCGCGGTGCTCGATGCGCCACAGCGACGTGAACGCGACGGCACACCCCGCACCCGCCACGAGCAGGGCGAGCGCGCTGCCGCCCGCCATGTCGGCACGGCCGATCAGCGCTCCGGCCGCCACCGGCCCGACCAGTTGGCCGAGCGAGGCGCCGATGGTGAAGTGGCCGAAGTCGCGGTCCTGTTCGTGCGGCGCGGACTGCCGGGCGACGAGCGACTGGGCGCCGATCACGAAGCAGAGGTGCCCGAGGCCCATCACGCCGCTCCACAGGGCCATCGTCAGGGAGCCGGCGAGCCCGCTGAGCACGCAGCCGCCGGATATGAGGACCACACCGGCCGGCAGCAGGGGGGCGCACCGGCCGTGGTCGGTGCGCCGGCCGAGCGGGACGGCGGCCAGGAGCGGCAGCAGCGCGTAGACGCCCGCGACGACGCCGACGGCCCCCTCGCCGGCCCCCAGCGCCAGGGCCCGGTAGGAGACGGCGGGCCGCGCCATCGACACCGCCCCCTGCGCGAAGCCGAAGGCGATGACGAGACGGAGCAGCCAGCCGCGGTTCCTGCCGGGCCTCACGAGTTCTCCCACCGGACGGTCAGACGATCCCGAACAGGATGCCCGCGCCGAGGATCGCCAGGCAGGTCAGGACGGCCCACTTGACCACGAAGCGGGTGTGGTCGCCGAACTCGACCCTGGCCATGCCGACGAGGACGTAGACGGCCGGGACCAGCGGGCTCGACATGTGCAGGGGCTGGCCGACGAGCGAGGCGCGGGCCATCTCCAGCGGGGTGACGCCGTGCGCCGCGCCCGCCTCGGCGAGGACCGGCAGGACGCCGAAGTAGAAGCCGTCGTTCGACATGAAGTAGGTGAGCGGGAGGCTCAGCACGCCGGTGACGAGGGCCATGTGCGGCCCCATGCCCTCGGGGATGACGTCCACCATCCACTTCGCCATGTGGTCGACCATGCCGGTGCCCTGGAGGACGCCGGTGAAGACGGCTGCGGCGAAGACCATGCCGGAGACGTTGAGGACGTTGTCGGCGTGCGCGGCGAGCCGGGCCTTCTGGTCCGGGATGTGCGGGAAGTTGACGGTGAGGGCGAGCGCGGCGCCGAGCAGGAAGAGCACCGGAATCGGCAGCAGCTCCATGATCATGGCGGTCAGCAGCGTGACCGTGAGCAGCGCGTTGAACCAGTACAGCTTGGGGCGCAGGGTGGCGCGGTGCGGGTCGAGGCCCTGGAAGCCGTCGTCGTCCGCGGCGTCGGCGTCCTCGCCGGCGTCGCCGAGAGCCGCGGCGCCGGAGCCGGAGCCGCCGGCCGGGGCGGCCGCCTTGCCGGCGCCGGTTGCGGAGCCGCCGGCCCCCACGAGCACCGTCTCGGTCTGCTCGGCCTTCTCGTCCACCAGCACCTCGTCGAGGGTCAGCACGCCGAGCCGGGCCCGCTCACGGCGGCCGAGGACGTAGGAGAGCGCGACGACGAAGACGAGGCCCACGGCGAGGGCCGGGATCATCGGCACGAAGATGTCGCTGGCGTCGACCTTGAGCGCGGTGGCGGCGCGGGCGGTGGGGCCGCCCCAGGGCAGCGTGTTCATCACGCCGTTGGCCATGGCGGCCACCCCGGTCATCACGACCAGGCTCATCTTCAGGCGCTTGTACAGCGGGTACATCGCCGAGACGGTGATCATGAAGGTGGTGGAGCCGTCGCCGTCGAGGGAGACGATCGCGGCGAGCAGTGCCGTGCCGACGACGATGCGCAGCGGGTCGGCCTTGCAGAACTTCAGGATGCCCCGGACGATCGGGTCGAACAGGCCGACGTCGATCATCACACCGAAGTAGACGATCGCGAACATGAGCATCGCCGCCGTGGGGGCGAGGCTGGTGACGCCGTCGATGACGTAGTCACCGAGCTTGGCGCCCTTCCCGACGAAGACGCAGAACAGTGCCGGGATCAAGACGAGCGCCGCGATCGGCGACATCTTCTTCAGCATGATCAGGACCAGGAAGGTCGCGATCATCGCGAAGCCGAGGATGGTCAACATGAATGGATACCTAACGTTCGCCCTTGAACATCCCACCTGGGGGTCGGCGGTGCGTTGACGTTAGGTCCGTTCAAACAGGGTTAACAAGACGTTGACATGCGAGCAATAAGCGCAAAACTCCAGGTCACAGCTTTGCTCAGGTCACAGCGCCGGGATCGCGGCCAGTCGGACCGGCACTCCGTTGAGGACCGCGTTGCCCGACAGGGGGTCGAGCAGGCTGCCGTCGAGGAGCTGGTTGACGTTGACTCCGGGGTCGGCGGCGGCATGGCTCAGGCGCGTTCCGGGGCGGTCGTGGCCCCAGCCGTGCGGCAGGCTGACGACGCCCCGGCGCACGCCGTCGGTGACCTCGGCCGGCGCGGTCACCTCGCCCCCGGCGCCCGTCACCCGTACCGGCGCGCCGTCGCGCACGCCGAGCCGTTCCGCGTCCTCGGGGTGGATCTGCAGCGTGCAGCGGTTGGTGCCCCCGGTGAGGGCGGGGACGTTGTGCATCCAGCTGTTGTTGGACCGCAGATGGCGCCGGCCGACCAGGACGAGTCCGTCCGGCCGCCGTTCCAGGGACGCGCGCAGCCGCGGGAGATCGCCGGCGATCGGCTGCGGCAGCAGTTCGATCCGGCCGGAGGCCGTCTTCAGCGGCTGCGGCAGGCGGGGGCCGAGCGGCCCGAGGTCGATGCCGTGCGGGCTCTCGAGCAGCCGGGCGAGGTTCAGCCCGTCCGGGCGGGTGCCGAAGCCGTCGCCGTAGGGGCCGAGGCGCAGCATCATGTCGAGCCGGCGTTCGGGGCCGCTCTCCCCCGTGAGCTGCGCGGCGAGTTCCTTCGGCTCGCGGCCGTGCACGGGCGAGTGCGGCTCCTTGACGGCCTTGCCGAGGGTCTGCCCGACGACCAGCTCGTCCACGGCCGACGGGTCGGCGCCGTGCATGCCGGTCACCGCCAGCGTCAGCCGGGCGAGGATCTCCGTCTCGGCCATCCGGCCGGGCTCCAGCGGGACGGCGGGGCGGGAGTAGCGGACCTGGTTGCGCACGGCCAGGGTGTTGAAGGCGAAGTCGTGGTGCGGGCTCTGGGAGGGCGGGGGCGGCGGCAGGACGACGTCGGCGTGGCGCGAGGTCTCGTTCAGGTAGGGGTCGACGCTGACCATGAAGTCGAGCGACTCCAAGGCCTTGTCGAGCCGGTTGCCGTCGGGCGCGGACAGCACGGGGTTGGCGGCGACCACCACAAGCGCGCGGATCGGCTCGCCCTCCTCGGTGGCGGTGTCGATCTCCTCGGCCAGCGCCGAGAGCGGCAGTTCGCCCTTGGCCTCCGGGTGCCCGCCGACCCGGGAGTGCCACCGGCCGAGCCGGAAGCCGCGGCCGGGGCCCGCGGGGCGGGGCGTGCGGTCGGTGGCGGCCTGCGGGAAGAGGGCGCCGCCGGGCCGGTCGAGGTTGCCGGTCAGGACGTTGAGGACGTCGACGAGCCAGCTGCCGAGGGTGCCGAAGGGGACCGTGCAGCTGCCGATGCGGCCGTAGACGGCGGCGGTCGGGGCGGCGGCGAGCTCCCGCGCGAGGGCGCGCACGACGCCGGCGTCGACGTCGCATGCCGGGGCCACCGCCTCGGGGGTGAAGTCCCGTACTGCGTCCCGGAGTTCGGCCAGTCCCTCGACGTGCGGGGTCAACGCTCCCAGCTGCACCAGGTCTTCCTCGAACAGCACGTGCGTCATGGCCGCGAGGAGCAGCGCGTCGGCGCCCGGCCGGATCGCGATGTGCCGGTCGGCGAGCTTCGCGGTGCGGGTGCGGCGCGGGTCGATGACCGTGAGGGTGCCGCCGCGGGCCTTGAGCGCCTTGAGCTTGCCGGGGAAGTCCGGCGCGGTGCACAGACTCCCGTTGGACTCCAGGGGGTTGGCGCCGATGAGGAGGAGGTGGTCGGTGCGGTCGAGGTCCGGGACGGGGATCGCGCCCGCGTCGCCGAAGAGCAGCCCGCTGGAGACGTGCTTGGGCATCTGGTCGACCGTGGAGGCGGTGAACAGACTGCGGGTGCCCAGCCCGCCGACCAGCAGCGGCGGGTAGAGGCCGCCGGCCATCGTGTGCACGTTGGGGTTGCCGAGGACGACGCCGACGGCGTTCGGGCCGTGCCGCTCGACGACCGGCCGGATCCCGGCGGCCACCGCGTCGAAGGCCTCCTCCCAGGTGGCCTCGCGCAGCTCGCCGTCACGGCGGACGAGGGGCGAGCGCAGCCGGTCGGGGTCGCCGTCCACGGCCGGGAACGCGGCGCCCTTGGGGCAGATGAAGCCCTGGCTGAACACGTCGTCCCGGTCGCCGCGGGCGCCGGTGACCCGCGTTCCCTCGATGGTGAGCGTGAGCCCGCAGGTGGCCTCGCACAGGGGACAGATTCGCAGGGCGGTGCGGGACACGGGTCCTCCTGGGGGCGGCATTGCCTCGTCCCGACCGAGCATACCGACCGGTATGACTTCTGGGGAGGCCTCCGCCGGAGGCGGCCGCCCTGCGCTCCCCGGGCCGCCGTCGGCGCGGCGGTCAGTCCAGCACGCGCGCCAGGTACGCCCGCAGCAGCTCGCGGGTCTCGTCGATCACTTTCGCGTCCCCCTCCGGGTCCACCCGGAAGGCCAGGTGGACGAGCGTGTCCGCGGTCTCCACGGCGATCAGGAAGACCCGGCGCAGATCGTCGTCGGGTTCGCGGTCGAGGTGGCCGGCGAGCAGTTCGGTGAGGCGGTCGGCGACCCGGTGGTTGGGCTCGGCGTGCCGGGCGCCGACCGGGATCTGGTTGCCGAAGTCGACGAGGGAGAAGCCGGGGGCGGTGCGCTTCATGGCGAGGTACTCGTCGAGCACGGCGTCCATCGCGGTCCGCCAGTCGCCCGGCCGGGCTCCGCGCAGACGCTCGGTGACGCGCTCGGAGTAGTGCTCGAGGTTGCGCTGCGCGAGTGCGTCGGCCATCTGCCGCTTGTTGCCGAAGAAGCGGTAGACCGAGCCGATGGGGACGCCGGCGCGCTCGGCGACCGCCCTGGTGCTCAGGGCGTCGTAGCCGACCTCGTCCAGCAGGTCGGCGCAGGCGTCGAGGATCCTGGTCAGCCGTTCGGCACTGCGCCGCTGCACGGGCGCACGACGGAGCGATGTCGCTGGGGGCACGGACTTCATGATGCCCTTCCGTCGCGGCCGGGTGAACCTCACCCCTGGGTACGGAGAAACATGCCTGATGCACTCAACGCGCTCAGGGGGGCGGCGACCCCGTCGGGGACCCCGTCGGCGACCCGCTCGGCGTCCCCGCCGCGGGCCCGCCGGTCGGCACGGCGGACGCGGCCGACGACTCCGACGCCGTGACGTCCGCCGTGGCCTCCACCGGCTTGCCGTCCACCGCCCAGACCGTCGCGTCGTCCGCGTACAGGCGGGCGGTCACGTGATGGGTGCCGTGCGGGAGGTAGCCGGCCGGGATGCGGTACGCCAGGGTGCGCAGATCGGCGACGGGCAGGTCGTCGACGTACAGCCGGGCGAGGCCGCGACCGGTGACCGCCTGGCGCGGCGCCCCCGCGGGCGAGAACCGGAAATTGGCCAGCTTCAGCCGCACGTTCCAGCCGCCGGAGCCGTCCGGCTGGACCTCCACGCCGACCTCGGGAGCCCCCTTCTTCGCCACCTGGCGGTAGTGGCGCCCGCCGTCGTCCGTGTGGTCCAGGACCTTGCCGACGGGCGAGGGCGACGCCACGGTCCCCGGTCCGCTCCCGTCGCCGGGGGCGCAGCCCGCGGATCCGGTCAGCAACAGGACACAGAGCGCGAGGGCGGCGGGCAGGGGGCGCGTCCACGACATGGTCCGGACACTAGAGCACCGGCCGCCGCACACGGATCCCCCTGAAGTCTGGTTCCGGCCGTGCCGTGATCGTCCTCCGAGAGGAGGACACCGGCGGACCTCTTGCGTCCGGGAAAACGCAATCCTACGGTGATGCAGAGGAATCAGCGGGCAAGGGAGCCATGATGAGCAGCGGGGACGCACGCAAGACGGCCGAGGGGCTGGCCCACCTCTGCGGGTTCGGCAACGAACACGCCTCGGAGGCCGTCCCGGGGGCCCTGCCCGACGGCCGCAACTCGCCCCAGCGCGCGCCGCTCGGCCTGTACGCGGAGCAGCTCAGCGGTACGGCGTTCACCGAGCCGCGCGCCCACAACCGCCGCTCCTGGCTGTACCGGATCCGCCCGTCGGCCGCGCATCCGGCCTTCACCCGGGCCCCGGACGGGGCGCTGCGCACCGGCCCCTTCACGCAGACCGTCGCCGATCCGAACCGGCTGCGCTGGGACCCCCTGCCCGAGCCGCCCGAGGGCACCGACTTCCTGGCCGGTCTGTGGACCGTCGGCGGCAACGGGGACGCCGCCCAGCGCAGCGGCATGGCCGTGCACCTCTACCACGCGAACGCCGGCATGGACCGCGTCTTCGGGAACGCGGACGGCGAGCTGCTGATCGTCCCCGAGCACGGCGGGCTGCTGCTGCGCACGGAGTTCGGGCTGCTGCACGCCGAGCCCGGCCATGTCGCGCTGATCCCGCGCGGGGTCCGCTTCCGCGTCGACCTGCTGGACGACTCCGCCCGCGGTTACGTCTGCGAGAACTACGGCGCCCCCTTCCGCCTCCCCGACCTCGGGCCGATCGGCGCCAACGGCCTCGCCAACCCGCGCGACTTCCGGGCGCCGGTCGCCGCGTACGAGGACGTCGAGGGGCCGGTG
Source organism: Streptomyces achromogenes (assembly GCF_030816715.1). Taxonomy (NCBI): domain Bacteria; kingdom Bacillati; phylum Actinomycetota; class Actinomycetes; order Kitasatosporales; family Streptomycetaceae; genus Streptomyces; species Streptomyces achromogenes. The sequence goes on from NZ_JAUSYH010000001.1 coordinate 2,034,745, forward strand.
GAGGTGGTCAACAAGTTCTGCGGCCACCTGTGGAGCGCGACCTACGACCACTCCCCGCTCGACGTCGTCGCCTGGCACGGCAACCTCGTGCCGTACGTGTACGACCTGCGCCGCTTCAACGTCATCGGGACGGTCTCCTACGACCACCCGGACCCGTCGATCTTCACCGTGCTGACGTCCCCGTCCGACACCCCCGGCCTGGCCGGCGTGGACTTCGTGGTCTTCGCCCCGCGCTGGCTGGTCGGCGAGGACACCTTCCGGCCGCCCTACTTCCACCGGAACGTGATGAGCGAGTACATGGGCCTGATCGAGGGCGCCTACGACGCCAAGTCGGCCGGGAAGGGCGGCTTCGTGCCGGGCGGCGGCTCGCTGCACAACATGATGTCGGCGCACGGCCCGGACCGTGAGACGTTCGACCGCGCGAGCGCCGCCGAACTGAAGCCGCACAAGGTCGACGACGGGCTGGCGTTCATGTTCGAGACGCGCTGGCCGCTCGTCCTCACCCCGCAGGCGGCCCGGGCGGATCATCTGCAGCAGCGCTACGACGACGTGTGGCAGGGCCTCGAGCGTCACTTCCGTCCGTCCGCCGGAACGTCCGACGGCACATTGCACTGAACGTTGCCGACCGGTACGGATAGGCCCGTGACCTCCTTCGCCCCGGACTCGATCGTCCTCACCCGGAAGCTGCCGCTCTGGTACCAGGTGTCGCAGTCGTTGCGCGCCTCGATACTCGGCCGCTCACCCCGCGATCCCCTCCGGCTGCCGACGGAGGAGCAGCTGGCCGGGCACTACGGGGTGAGCGTGCTGACCATGCGGCAGGCCCTGAAGGAGCTCGAGGACGAGGGGCTGATCACCCGGCACCGCCGCCGGGGCACGTTCATCGAGCCCACGGCACGACGCGGGGCCCCGGTCCGGCTGCTGGGCTCGGTCGACGCGATCGTGGCCCAGCAGTCCGGGATGGCGACCGAACTGCTGGACCACGGCCGGGCGGCCGTCCCCGCCGAGGTCGCCGAGCACTTCCCGGACCTGGCGGAGGTGGGCACGTACCACCGCCTGCGCAGCGACGAGAAGACGGGCGAGCCCACCAACCACGCCCGCAACTACGTCCGCCCCGAGCTCGCCGCCCGCATCGATCCGGACGACCTGGTCCGCTGGCCGATGACGAAGGTGCTGCGGGACGTCGTCGGCGTGGCCATCGGCCGCATCACCGACACGGTCGAGGCGCGGCTCGCGGACCCGGAGACGGCACGGCTGCTCGGGGTCCCGCTGCTGAGCCCGATCCTGCACTACACGGGCGTCACCTACGACACCGACGGCCGGGCCCTGGACGCGGCCGTCATCCACTACCGCGGCGACCGTTTCTCCTTCACGGTCACTCTCGACGCGACGTGACGCACCGTGCCACGCGGTCCGCGAGCCGTCGTACGATGCCCGGCGTGACGCCCGACGACGCTCCGCAGCTCGCGGATCTCATGCCGTGGTCCGTCGCACCGCCGCGGCTCGGCCGGGGGTGGCCGACGGCCCCCGACCCGGCGTGTCTCAAGGCCCGCTGGGACGCCCTGCTGAAGGCCGAAGGACCCGACCGCGAGGCCCTGTTCGAGCCGACGCGCTCGCGCACCCTGCACACGGCGGTCGGGCAGTTGCCCGGCCGGTCCGGCGGCACCGAGCGGCTGGCCCGCGCCTTCGGCCCCTGCCCCGAGCCCGTACGGGTGCTGGCGGCGCCCTTCGACGAGCAGTGGCTCATCCCCGACCACCGTCTTCTCGACGCCGCCCGCCCGGAGCTGTGGCGGGTCGCGGACGACGCGCAGGTGTTCGTGGTGGAGACGCCGCAGACGACGGCGCGGCCTTTGCTGGCGACCTCCGTGCTGCCCCTGCTGCGGCCGGGCCGGATCCGGCCGCTGTACCGGCGGCCGGGCGGTGTGGAGCCGAACCTGGCGCCGGGGCTGCCCGACCTGCTGCGCCGGCTGGGCCACTCCCCCGATCCGGTGGACTTCCTGGCGTGGACCCTCACCGCCGTCCGCCCGGATCTCACCGTCCCGCTCACCCGGGACCGGGAGCTGTGGGCGCACGGCGTCGAGTCGGGCCGTCGCGTGCTGTGGCTGCTGAGGCGTCACGGCGAGCGGCCCAAACTGCCCGGCGGCCGCCGGCCCTACGTCCGCGCCCCGATCCCGGCCCGTCCGCTCACCCTGCGGTACGACCGCGACGAGGAGGCCCTGCTGCTGGACGAGGGCCGGGTCTCGCCCGTCCCGCCCGAGGCGTGGGACGCCGAGTCGGAGCCCGGGGTCCGGGTCCTGGAGCGCTGGTTCGCGGCCCGGACGGCCCAGGAGGCCGAGCCGGGCACGCTGGCCGCGATCCGCCCGGCGGCCTGGCAGCAGACGTGGACCTCCGAACTCCTGGAACTGATCACGGTGCTGGCGCTGCTCGCGGAAGTCGGCGCGCGGCGGGCCGAGTCGGCCGCGGCGGACCCGGACACGGTCACCGCGGCGGAGCTGCGCGCGGCGGGCGTCCTGCCGGTCCCGGACGCGGCACGTCACCCGGCGACGGTCCTCGACCACCACGAGGAGGGACCGGAGGGCCAGTTCGCCCTCCTCTAGGGCGTGCTCCGGTAGTGCCGTCCGCGCGGCCCCGGCTCCCGGACCCCACTTCCGGCCCCGGCTCCCGCATGACAGAGGAGGCGAACAGAGGCCATGATCCACCCCATGGACCAGCCGCCCCAGCCCACGTCCCCACCACCGCGCCGGCCCCAGCCCCAGCGCCCTCCGGAGCCGCTGCCCCTGGAGGGGCTCACCGTCGTCGCCGTCGAGCAGGCCGTCGCGGCGCCCTTCGCCACCCGGCAGCTCGCCGATCTCGGCGCCCGGGTGATCAAGGTCGAGCGGATCGACGGCGGGGACTTCGCGCGCGGCTACGACACCGCCGCCGGCGGACTCGCCTCGCACTTCGTGTGGTGCAACCGCGGCAAGGAATCGATCGCGCTGGACCTGAAGGATCCGCGCGGCCTGGCCGTGGTGCGCCGGCTGATCGCGGGCGCGGACGTGTTCGTGCAGAACCTGGCGCAGGGGGCCGCGGCCCGGCTGGGCCTGGACGCGGCCACCCTGTGCGCGGCGCACCCGCGGCTGGTGGCGGTCGACGTCTCCGGGTACGGCGCCGGCGGCCCCTACGCGGACAAACGGGCGTACGACATGCTCGTGCAGTGCGAGGCGGGGCTGGTGTCGGTGACCGGGACGCCCGGGCAGCCGGTCAAGGCGGGCATCCCGGCGGCGGACATCGCGGCGGGCATGTACGCCTTCTCGGGGGTGCTGGCCGCGCTGGTGCGACGGGGCACGACCGGGCGGGGCGGCCCGGTGGAGGTGTCGATGCTGGAGTCGCTGGCGGAGTGGATGGGCCATCCGCTCCATCACACGATGCACGGGGGCGTCCCCCCGCGGCGCACCGGCCTCGCGCACGCGGTGATCGCGCCCTACGACGCCTACCCGACGGCGGACGGCGAACGGGTGCTGCTGTCGGTGCAGAACGACCGGGAGTGGCGGCGGCTGGCCGAACAGGTCCTCGGCCGACCCGAGTTGGGGATGGATCCGGCGTATGCGACGAACGCGGCACGGGTGACGAACCGGGAGGGCACGGACGCACTGGTGGCTCAGGCGCTCGGCGCGCTGGCCGCCGACGAGGCGGTGGCGCGTCTGGAGGGCGCGGGCATCGCCTGCGCACGCCTGAGGGATCTGCCCGGGGTCGCGGAGCATCCGCAGCTGGCGGCCCGTGGGCGGTGGCGGGAGGTGGGGACGCCGGTCGGGCCGCTGCGGGCACTGCTGCCCCCGGTCACACTGCCGGGTGGGACTGAGGCGCGAATGGGGGACGTGCCCGCGCTCGGGGAGCACACCGAAGCAGTGCTGCGTGCCGTGGGGATGACGGACGAGGAGATCGCAGCGCTGCGCCGGGACGGTGTGACCGCCTGAGCGCGGGACTCAGCACATACGGGCGGGCCGGACGGTCAGTGCTTGTGCCCGCCGAACAGCGAGCGGCGCAGACGGCGCAGGGGGGCGAAGAGCGAGACGCGGCTCACCCGTGCTCGCACCGTCTTCGAGCCGGCGTCGCGAACGGGCTCACGGGCCGTCAGTTCCCGCATGAGCGAGGTCGCCTCGAGCGTCTCGCGCTGCGGAATGGCGGGACCCCCCAGTACCGAGAGATGTCGGTCCAGCCGCGAACTGGTCGCGCTGCTCCCGCAGGTGATCGCGGGGACCCTCGCCCTGCTGTGCATCGTTATCTGTTCCATGTCACTCCCCACCCGTACGAGTCCACCCGGCCCGGGCAGGGTAACCCTATCGCCCCGTCGAGGCACACATGTATCGAGCTCACAGGATTCACCTTCCCCGTAAGGGGGTTGACGACGCCTCCGCGATCACTCTCCGAATCCGACCGATTTCAGGGTGAGTTGGACAACCGGCTGTGTAGTGGGCTGCGGCGACCCCCCGTCGGGCTCGACGGTCACAGCCAGTGACGTCGCGGCCTTGTCGAGACCGGTGGCGACCAAGGGCGTGTCGCCGGCGAAGAGCCCCAGGGAGCGCGGTTGCGCGTCGGGGCGCATGAGCCACAGCTGGTGCACCTGCCCGGTCGGGAGATCGCCGTATCCGCTCAAGGTCACGATCGCCTCTCCGTCGGCAGCGGAAGCGATCACTCCGATACTGCGGCCCCGAGCGTCCCGCCCGGTGCTCGCCCGGGCGTCGGGAGCTGCGAGAACGTGGGCGATCTCACGTGCCTGGGCGCGCTCGGCGTTCAGCTCGTCCCGGGTCCGGTCGGCCTGGACGGCGAACAGCGAGGCGACGACGAGGGCCGCGGCGGCGGTGGCCGTCGCGAACGGCACGAACAGCGGGCGGCGCGCGCGGGGCGCTCGGGAGCGTTTGGGCGGCGGCTGCGTGCCCCAGACGTGCGGGGGCAGTTGGGGCGCATGCTCCCGGGCAGGGGCGCGCGAGGACTCCTGCGGGGTTCTCTGCACCGCGGCCAGCACCCGGTCGCGCAGCGCGGCCGGCGGTGGGGCGGCGGTCGACCAGGCGAGCCGTACGGCGTCCTCGGTCAGCGCCCGCACCTCGGCCGAGCAGCGGTCGCAGGTCTTCAGGTGCTTGTCGAAGCGGCGCCGCTCGTCCCCTTCGAGGGCGTCGAGCGCGTAGGGGGCGGCCAGCGAGTGAAGATCCTCCCGGCGGAACATCCCGAGGATGCTCATACGGCGCCTCCCAGGCAGTCGCGCAGCCGCGTGAGCCCGTCGCGCATCCGTGTCTTGACCGTGCCGAGCGGCAACGACAACCGGTCGGCCACCTCACGGTACGTGTAGCCGTCGTAGTAGGCGAGGGTGACGGACTGCCGCTGAAGCGCCGTCAGGCGGTCGAGGCAGCGGCGCACCCACTCGCGTTCCAGTCCGGCCTCGACCTCCTCCGTCACCTGGTCGAAGGCGGGGTCGTGGTAGCGGCGTCCCTCACGTTGCTCGCGGTCCACGGCGGCGCGGGCGCTGCGCACCCGGTCGACGGCGCGGCGGTGCGCGAGGGTGAGGATCCAGGAGAGGGCGCTGCCGCGGCTCGGGTCGAAGCGGCCGGCGGAGCGCCAGGCCTCGAGAAGGACCTCCTGGGCGACCTCCTCCGACTGCGCGGGGTCCCGCACGACCCGCCGGACGAGCCCGAACACCGGCCCGGACACCAGCCCGTAGAGCTGTTCGAAGGCCTTCTGGTCGCCTCCCGCCACGAGCACCAGAAGCTCGTCCGCCTCCATGCCGTCCCCCTTCCTGCGGCCGCCGCACCCTGGCCGCCCCGTCACACCCGGCATCCGCAACGCACACACCTCCGGGGAGGGGGTACGGATCCGAGGGCCGAAAACGCGGGCGAGCAGGAAATTAAAAGTTTTTTGGTTTCGACCAATCCGAACCGCCCCTCCGCTCCGTATCTCTGTCCGTCAGGCAACTTGGCACAGAGGACGGACGGCATGACAGCTATCTCCAGGAGCGGCAACGGACGCAGGAGCGTCGCGACCCTCATATGCGGTGCGTTGGCCGCCGGGGGGCTCGCAGCCGCCGGCGCCGCCACGCTGGCACCGGGGGCCGCCTACGCGTCCAGCCACCGTGAGGCTCCTCTCATCTCGGGGACTCCGCAGTACGACAACACGGACGTGTACGCGTTCGTCAGTCCCGACCACGCGGACACCACGACGATCGTCGCCAACTGGATCCCGTTCGAGGAGCCGGCCGGCGGGCCGAACTTCTTCCCGTTCGCCGAGGACGCCCAGTACGACCTGCACATCGACAACAACGGTGACGCGAAGGAGGACCTGACCTTCCGTTACACGTTCAAGACGCACGTGAAGAACAAGAAGACGTTCCTCTACAACACGGGCGCCGTCGACAGTCTGTACGACCCCGACCTGAACGTCACGCAGACCTACGACCTCGAGCTGCTCAAGCTGAAGAAGGGGAAGGTCCAGCACAAGACGAAGATCGCGGACGATGTGCCGGTGGCGCCGTCGAACGTGGGCAAGGCGTCGATGCCGAACTACAAGAAGCTGCGCGACCAGGCGATCTACAAGCTTCCCAACGGCGCGAAGACCTTCGCCGGCCAGGCCGACGACCCGTTCTTCCTGGACCTGCGCGTCTTCGACCTGCTGTACGGCGGTGACCTCTCCGAGGTCGGCAACGACACGCTCAAGGGCTACAACGTCAACTCGATCGCGCTGCAGGTCCCGAGCGACATGATCACCGAGGGCAAGCACCAGCCGATCGTCGGCGTCTGGTCGACCACCCAGCGCGAGAACGCCGAGGGCTACTACACGCAGGTCTCCCGCCTGGGCAGCCCGCTGGTCAACGAGGTCGTCAACCCGATCAAGGACAAGGACCGGTTCAACGCGTCCCAGCCGAAGGACGACGGCCAGTTCCTGAAGAACGTCACCAACCCCGAGCTGCCCAAGCTCATCGAGGCGATCTACAAGATCAAGGCGCCGGCCGAGCCGCGCAACGACCTCGTCGACGTGTTCCTGAAGGGCGTCAAGGGCCTCAACCAGCCGCCCTACGTGACGCCTTCGGAGGAACTGCGCCTCAACACCTCCATCAAGCCGACCGCCAGCCCCAAGCGGCTCGGCGTCCTGGACGGCGACAACGCGGGCTTCCCGAACGGCCGTCGCCTCACCGACGACGTCATCGACGCCTCCCTGCAGGTCGTCGAGGGTGAACTGGTCGGCTCCAAGAACGACCTGGGCGACGCCGTCGACAAGAACGACAAGAGCTTCGAGAAGGCGTTCCCGTACGTGGCCCTGCCGACCGAGGGCTCGCGCGGCGCGTCCGCCAAGAGCGGCGCCGACGTCCGCAGCCAGCTCGGCGACGCACTGACCGGCTCGGAGAGCAACACCGCGCTGATCGCCTCCTCCGCGGGCGCGGGTGCGGCGGGCATCCTCCTCATCGGCGGCGGCCTGATGTGGTGGCGCGGGCGGCGCAGGGCCTACTAGGCCCTCCCTGAGCGGGCCGGGGAGAATCCTGCGCTCCCCGGCCCTGCCCCACCGACTGGCGCGGCCCGCGTAACTCATCCCCCACGGCGCGGGCCGCGCCACCCCCACACCCCCACGCCGGCAGACCGAACCACCCAGGCGACCTAGGAGAGGGCATGTCCCCGCGGACGAACGACGGCGAGCGCGAGCAGCCCGGGCAACCGGATGCCGGCCGGCCGGCACCTCAAGCACGGCGACCGGAGCCCGCCACGGGCGGGCCGACGCCGGAGCCGGAGGCCCGGCGCGCCACGAGCGGGGACGACGCGCCGGAGACCGGGACCCGGATCACCGGCTCCGTCTCCGACGCCGAAGCCGTATCCGACGCCGAAGCCGAAACGCGCGACTCCGACGAGCCCACCGAGGCCCGCGCGTCCGGCGAGGCCGCTGAAGGCCGGGAGCCCCGCGACCCCGCCGTAGGCCGCGACTCCGACGATCGCACCGAAGCCCGCGAAGCCGCCGGAGGCCGCGAGCTCGCCCTCCCGGCGCAGCCGGAGCCGGCGCCGGTCGCCGGGGACGAGCGGGTCGCCGCCGTGCGGCGGGTGGGCGAGGCGGGCCGTCGCTGGCGGGCCGTGCACCTCGGGGCGTGCGCCGCCATGCTGGCCGTCGCGCTCACCGCCGGGGCGGTCGCGCTCGGGGCGGTGCACGAACAGCGCGGGGTGCCCGTGGCGGCGGCCGCGGCGGTCTCCCCCGGGCTGCTCGCCGGCGGCGACCTCGACGCGAGCATCACCGCCCTTCAGACGCATCTGCGCGCCCAGCCGCGCGACTTCGGCGGCTGGGCCACCCTCGGGCTCGCCTACGTCGAGCAGGCCCGCACCAAGGGCGACCCCTCCCGCTATCCGCAGGCCGAGCAGGCCCTCGGGCGGTCCCTGGCCCTGCGCGCCGACAACGACCAGGCCCTGGCCGGCCGGGCCGCCCTCGCCGCCGCGCGCCACGACTTCGCCGGCGCCCTGTCCTTCGCCGACCGGACGCTGAAGCAGAACCCCTACAACGAACGCGCCCTGAGCTCCCGGATCGACGCCCTGGTCGAGCTCGGCCGCTACGACGACGCCGACGCCGCGGTCCGCACGGCCGACCAACGGCGGCCCGGAGTACCGGTGTTCACCCGTTACGCCTACGTCCACGAGCTGCGCGGCGACGTCACCACCGCCCGCCGTGTCCTGGACCGGGCGCTGGCCGCGTCCAGTTCGCCCGGCGACATCGCCTACGTCGCCGCCCAGCTCGGCCAACTCGCCTGGAACCAGGGCGACTACGCCACCGCGCTCACCCACTACGCCCGCGCCCTCGCCGCCGACGAGAACTACCTCCCCGCGCTGGAGGGCCGCGCCCGCGCCCAGGCGGCGAGCGGACGGCAGGCGGAGGCCGTCAAGGGACTGGAGCTCATCGTCGCCCGCTATCCGCTGCCCGGCCCGCTGGTCGAGCTCGGGGAACTGTACGAGGCCCGGGGCCGGGCCGGGGACGCGGCGAAGGCCGCCGACCAGTACGCCCTGGTCGACGCCTGGACCGCCATCGCCCGCGCCAACGGCGTCAACGCCGACCTCGACACCGCGCTCGCCGCCGCCGATCACGGCGACCGGGCCACGGCCCTGCGGGCGGCCCGCGACGACTGGTCCCGCCGGCACACCGTGCACACCGCGGACGCGCTCGCCTGGGCGCTGCACGTCAACGGCAAGGACGCCGAGGCCCTCCCCTACGCCCGTCAGGCCACGGCCACCGGCTACCGCAACGCGTCCTTCCTCTACCACCTCGGTGTGATCGAGAAGGCGACCGGCCATCCGCAGGACGCCCGTACCCACCTCTCCGCCGCCCTGAAGCTGAACCCCGGCTTCTCCGCTCTGGGCGCCCGCGAGGCCCGTACGGCGCTCAAGTCGCTGGAGGCGACCAAGTGATCTCACGTCGTCTGTTCGCCTCCTGCGCGGCCGTGTTCACGGCCGGGTGCGCGCTCGTGCTGGTTCCTTCCGCCGCCGCGAGCGCGCACCCCCTCGGCAACTTCACCGTCAACCGCTACGACGGTCTCGTCGCCGCCCCCGGGCAGTTGCGCGTCGACCACGTCGAGGACCTCGCCGAGATCCCGGCGACCCAGGCCAAGCCCGACATCGAGCGGCTGGGGATGGACGCCTGGGCGCGGGAGCGCTGCGCCACCGCCGCGGCCGGCAGCAGACTCACCGTCGACGGCCGGGGCGTCCCGCTCACGGCGGGCGCGAGCAAGGCGGTCGTACGGCCCGGTCAGGCGGGCCTCGACACGCTGCGCGTCGAGTGCCGGCTGACGGCCCCGCTGCCCGACGGGAGCACCGTCGCCGTCGCCTTCCACAGCGAGGGCGCCTCCACCGGACCCGGCTGGCGTGAGATCACCGCGCGCGGCGACCGGATGACGCTCGCCGACTCCGACGTTCCGGAGAAGTCGGTCTCACATGAACTGACCACCTATCCGAAGGAGTTGTTGTCCTCGCCGGCGGACACCGCGACCGCGGCCGTGACGGTGCGGCCCGGCGGCGCGGCTCTCGTCGAGGAGGGCCGGGACGCGCCGGCCGCGTCGGTGCTGCCCCGCGGCGCCGACCGCTGGACCCGGGCGCTGGACGACCTGGTCGCCCGGCAGGACCTCACCGTCGGCTTCGCCGCGCTGGCCCTGGTGATCGCCGTCGTCCTCGGCGCGATGCACGCCGTCGCGCCCGGCCACGGCAAGACCATCATGGCGGCGACGGCGGCCGCCCGGGGCGGCAAGGCACGGATGAAGGACGTCCTGCCGCTCGCCGCCTCCGTCACCGTCACGCACACCCTGGGCGTCGTCGCGCTCGGCCTGCTCGTCACCGCCGGTTCGGCCGCGGCGCCCTCGGTGATCGCCTGGCTGGGGCTGGCGAGCGGGACGCTGGTGCTCTTCGCCGGCGCGACCCTCGCCCGCCGCGCCTGGCGCGGCCGCGGCCCGGACGCCCCGCACGGCCACGACCACGACCACCCGCACCCGCACGGCGACGGTCACGGTCACGACCACCCGCATCCCCACGAGCCCGCGAAGACCCCCGCGCGTCAACTCGCCCTCGTCGGGGCCACCACCCCGCACACCCATGCCCATCACGACGCCGGCCACGGGAACGGTCACGACCACGGGAACGGTCACGACCACGGGCAGGAACACGAGCACGGCCACGACCACGCCCTGCCGCACGGCCACGACCACGGCCGTCCGCACACTCACGGGGGCCACACGCACTCGCACGGTGGCCGCACCCACACCCACGCCGTCGCCCCCACCCTCCGCGGGACGCTCCTCCTCGGGTTCGCCGGAGGCATGGTGCCCAGTCCGTCCGCCGTGGTCGTGCTGGTCGGTGCCGCCGCGCTCGGCCACGCCTGGTTCGGGCTGCTGCTCGTCGTCGCGTACGGCGTCGGGCTCGCGCTGACCCTGACCGCCGCCGGGTTCGCCGTCGTCCGGCTGGGCGCCGGGGCGACCCGCCTGCTGGAGCGGCAGCCGCGCTGGACGAGCCACCCTGCCGTGACCCTCGTCCGCCGCAACATGCCCCTGTGGTCCGCGTTCCTCGTGGTGGCCCTGGGCGCCGGACTGGTGCTCAAGGGGGCCGCATCCGTACTCGGCTGAGCTACGTTTGTGGGGTTGCGGAGGTTTTCGCCCGGATGGGAAGAGCGAAATGGGGGCGCGGTGACCGAAGAACCGGGCAGTGAACGTCTGATCGCGGGCCGGTACCGGCTGCTGACGCCGCTCGGCGAGGGCGGCATGGGCACGGTGTGGCGGGCCCGTGACGAGGTGCTGCACCGCGAGGTCGCCGTCAAGGAGGTGCGGGCCCCGCACGGGCTGGCGGCCTCGGACGTCGAGCGGTTGTACGCCCGGCTGGAGCGCGAGGCCTGGGCCGCGGCCCGGGTCGCGAACCGGAACGTCGTGACGGTGTACGACGTGGCCACCCAGGACGGGCGGCCGTGGATCGTCATGGAGATCGTGCACGGCATCTCCCTCGCCGACCTGCTGGACGCGCAGGGACCGGTCGAGCCGGCCCGGGCCGCGCACATCGGGGCCGAGGTGCTGGCCGCGCTGCGGGCCGCGCACGAGGCCGGTGTGCTGCACCGGGACGTGAAGCCGGCGAACGTGCTGATGTCGAACGACGGCCGGGTGGTGCTCACCGACTTCGGCATCGCCACCGTCGAGGGCACCTCCGCGCTGACGATGACCGGCGAGGTCATCGGCTCCCCCGAGTTCCTCGCGCCGGAGCGGGCGCTGGGGCGCACGCCGGGACCCGAGTCGGACCTGTGGTCGCTGGGCGTGCTGCTGTACGCGGCGGTCGAGGGCAACTCCCCCTTCCGGCACGACACTCCGCTGAGCACCCTGCGCGCGATCGTGGACGAGGAGCTGCCGCCACCGCGCCGGGCCGGGCCGCTCGCACCCGTGATCGAGGGCCTGCTGCGCAAGGATCCGGCCGAGCGGCTGCCCGCCGACCGGGCCGAGCAGGACCTGCGGCTCGTCGCCGCCGGGGGCGTCCCCTCCGGGGGAGGCTATTTCGGCACCGACTCAGCCCGTACGGCGCCGTACACGGCGTTCCCGCCGGCGCCCGCGCCCCGCGACGAACCGATGGGTCATGCGTCGACCGCCGCGACCCCGCCCCAGCCCTGGTCGACGACGCCGCCCGCCACCTCGTCGACGGCCGCCGGGGAGCCGGACCGGGGCCGGCGGGCCGGCACGGTCCTCGTCGTGGGCGTACTGGCACTGGCGTTGGCGGTCGCGGGGCTGACCTACGGGCTGCTGCACCATGACGACGGCGACAAGAACGGGTCCGGCGGGGTCACCAACAGCGCCCCGGAGGCGGCGACTTCGCCGCAGACGCAGCCGGAGACCAGTGCGCGGACCGAGTCGCCGAGTCCGAGCCCAGCCCGAGCGCCAGCTCCGAGGCGCCGAAGCAGACCGTGTCGGTCACCGTGACCGGCGCGCACACGGAGTACTCCGGCGCGTGCCCGCCGAAGGACGCCGACGCACCCGCCTTCACCGCGACGATCACGGTGGGGCAGCTGCCCGAGACGGTGTCGTACCGCTGGGTGTCGAAGGACGGCGAACTGTCCGGGCAGACCTGGAAGACGCTCGAGTTCCCGTCGGACGGCGGGAAGTCCAAGCAGGACAAGGTGATCCTGTCGACGTACGCGGAGAGCGGGACGTACGAGAACGCGATCGCCGTCGAGGTGCGTGATCCGGTGAAGACGACGTCCGGCTCGGTGCCGTTCTCGGTCACCTGCGAGACGGCGGAGTCCCCGTCGGGCGAGGCCTCCCCCTCGCCCTCGCCTTCGGAGTGAACCGGGCCTGACCGGCGGTGCGTGGCGTCAGGCCCGGCGCGGATCAGGCCACGCTGTTCAGAACCGGCAGATAGCCGCCCGCCTGACCGGACGCGGTCGGGTGGTAGGACTCGCCGATGTTGAGCAGGTTGAGGCTGTGCAGCCAGGAGCTGCCGGAGCAGATCTCGTGGCCGCCGAACGAGCCGCGGACGTCGCCGAAGACGAAGCCGTGCGCGGCGGCGCGCCGCGCGGTGGCGGCGTCCAGGTAGTCGGCGGCGCCGTTGATGGCGGAGCGCTTCGCCTCGGACAGTCCCAGGCAGACCGTGCCGAGCCGGTAGAAGCGCGGGTAGCCGATGACGACGACGCGCGCGTTCGGGGCCCTGTCGCGGATCGACGCGTAGACGGTGTCGAGTTTGCCGGGGAGCGTGGAGTCGACGTACGCCCTGGCGGTGTTGATGCGGGACAGGCAGGTGCTGTCGGAGCTGGTGACGCAGGTCGTCATGACGTCGGCGAAGCCCGCGTCGTTGCCGCCGACGGTGACGGTCACCAGGCCGGTGGAGGCGTTCAGGCCGCCGAGCTGGTTGGCCAGAACATCACCCGTACGAGCGCCTGAACAGGCCGCGAAGGTGAACGAGGACGGGGCGTGGGCGGCGTTCCAGAGGTAGGGGTACGCCTTGGTGCTGCGCTTGCAGCTGCCGCTGGAGCCGATGTAGCCGCCCGCTCCGACGCCGGAGGAGTAGGAGTCGCCGAGCGCCACGTAGCCGCCCGTGGCGGCGAGTTGGGATGCCTGCGCGGGGGCCGCCCCGGTGAGGGCGGCGCCGGCGGCGAGGAGGACTGAGCTGACGAATACGACAAGTCGGGAACGTCTCATGGAACCTCCCTTTAGCAGGATCTCTGCCATGACTGTCGTAGCAACTACGCGTGTTGACGGGAAGTGTCCATGCCAACTTTGCCGTCGACGGAGTGCCTCGTTCTGTGACGCCGAACGGACGGAGAGTCAGGATCGAGCGGACGAAACGTCAGGAACCGCCCGAGCACGGCCGTTCACGCTCGGCCGCAGGCCGCCCCGGGCCGCCCGGGACGGAACGGATCGAACAGGCGAACACGACAGAGCCGACACACCCCGCGCACCTCGGAAACCGGGTGCACCCGGGGGCCTCGTGCCGGATCATGGCGGGCATGTCCGCACTCCCACACGACGCACTGCCGATCCGGCTCACCGTCGACGACTCCGACTCCCCGTCCGACGTCGTCGACGCGCTGTTCCTCGGCCGCTTCGCGACGGGCGAGCAGCCGTACTCGCACGCGGCGAACATCGACCGCGTGCGCGCCGGCGCGACCCTGCTGCCGCCGCAGGCCCGGGTGCTGCGCATGGCCCGCGACGAGGACCGCAGCGCCACCCTGGCCGAGGGCGACGGCTGGACGCTGCTGGTCTCCCGCTGGAACCGCGGCGCCGACGTCACGGTCACCGCGACCACCGCCGAACTGGCCGCGCAGGTGCTGGACGAGGCCACGGACGGAGCGGCGGACGAACCCGAGCCCCAGCCCGAGAACGTGACCATGGGCTTCTGGTACGTCTCCCCGCGGCGCGGCCCGCACCGCACCACCCGCCAGATCTCCGCGGGCACATGGGACGAGGTGCGCCCCAACTACACGGCCCCCGTCGCCGAGGCGATGGACCGCCTGATGGCCACGACCCCGGAGAGCATCGCGGGCCGGCTGCTCCTGCTGCACGGCCCGCCCGGCACCGGAAAGACGTCCGCGCTGCGCACCCTGGCCCGCTCCTGGCGGGACTGGTGCCAGGTGGACTGCGTGCTGGACCCCGAGCGGCTGTTCTCGGACGTCGGCTATCTCATGGACATCGCGATCGGCGAGGAGGACGGCGCCGGCAAGAGCCGCTGGCGGCTGCTGCTCCTGGAGGACTGCGACGAACTGATCCGCGGCGAGGCCAAGCACACGGCGGGCCAGGCGCTGTCCCGGCTGCTGAACCTGACCGACGGCCTGCTCGGTCAGGGCCGCAACGTCCTGGTCGGCGTCACCACCAACGAGGACCTGGAGCGCCTGCACCCCGCCGTGGTCCGCCCCGGCCGCTGTCTGGCGCGTATCGAGGTGGGTCCGCTGACCCGCCCGGAGGCCGTGGAGTGGCTGGGCACGGAGGAGGGGGTGGGACGCGACGGCGCGACGCTCGCGGAGCTGTACGCGCTGCGCCGCGGCATCTCCCCCACCGCGCTGCCGGAACCGCGCGGGGTGGCGGACGCGGGACTCTACCTCTGAGCACCCGGCACGTCTGAACACCCAGGCGCCTCCGAGCACCCGGCCGGCCCGGGCGGCCCCGCCCGTAGGAGCCCCGGGTGTTTGATGGAGGTATGACGCTGCACGTCGGCACGTCGGGCTGGCAGTACAAGGACTGGAAGGACGTCCTGTACCCGGCCGACGTGCCCGTACGGCGGTGGCTGGAGGAGTACGCCGGACACTTCGCCACCGTGGAGATCAACAACGCCTTCTACCGGCTCCCGTCCCGGGAGACCTTCGCGTCCTGGGCGGAGCGCGTCCCGCCGGACTTCACGGTCGCGGTGAAGGCGAGCCGCTATCTCACCCACATCAAGCGGCTGAAGGACCCGGAGGAGCCGGTGTACCGCCTGATGACCCACGCGGCGGGCCTCGGCGGCCGCCTCGGCCCCGTACTCCTCCAGCTGCCGCCGACCCTGCGGGCCGATCCCGCTCTGCTGGACGCCTGCCTGGCCTGCTTCCCGCCGGGCGCCCGGGTGGCGGTCGAACCCCGCCACGCGTCGTGGTGGACGCCGCGGGTGCGGGAGGTCCTGCGGTCCCGGGGCGCGGCCCTGTGCTGGGCCGACAGCCGCTCCCGTCCGGTGACGCCGTTGTGGCGGACCGCCGACTGGGGTTACGTCCGCTTCCACCAGGGGCGTGCCCACCCCTGGCCGCACTACGGCCGCCGGGCCCTGGAGACCTGGCTGGACCGCATCGCGACGACCTGGCCGGACGACGCCGACGTGTACACGTACTTCAACAACGATCCCGGCGGCGCGGCGGTGGCGGACGCGGCCCTGTTCGGGCGGACGGCGGCACGGGCGGGGCTGGCGGTGACGCGCACCCCGCGCGGGCTCGCCGCGCGCCGGTGATCACGCCCGGTAGGCCGCCCGCAGGGCTTCCCGGACGACGGCCGCCCCCTGCTCCTCGCTGAGCCCCAGCCGCACCACCCGTTCGGCGTAGGCCTGGGCGGCGGCCGCGGCCTCACGCTCCGCCGCCGGTCCCGCGGCGGCGACGAAGGTGCCGTTGCGCCCCCGGGTCTCGATCACCCCGTCCGTCTCCAGCGCCCGGTACGCCTTGGCGACGGTGTTCGCGGCGAGGCCCAGGGACTCGGCCAGGCCCCGCACGGTCGGCAGACGGTACCCGACGGGCAGCTCTCCCGCATGCGCCTGCTCGGCGATCTGCGCCCGCACCTGCTCGTAGGGCGCGGCACTCTCATCGATGTGGATCTTCAAGGTCACGGGCCCGATTGTCCCGTACCCGCCGGAAAATGGGAGGCACCCGCGGGCCGCCTCTCCTAGCGTGAACCCACATGACCGTCATCGTGCGCGATCTCCACCCCGGCGCAGACGCCGACATCGAGGGCTTCGTCCGCGTCCGGCACGCCGCGCTGCCGTACGTGTACTTCAGCCGGGCGTCCGTGCTCCACCACCTCGCCCTGACCCCGGCCGCCGCCCACTACCGCGCGCTGGTCGCCGAGGAGGACGGTGAGGTCGTCGGCACGGCCCAGGTCGGCCTCGCGCACGACAGCCCGGAGCCGGGCCAGGGCTGGCTCAACGTGTACGTGGACCCGGCCCGCGCCCGCCGCGGCGCGGGCACGCTGCTGGTGCGCGCCGCCGAGGAGCACCTGGCGGCGCACGGAGCGACCAAGCTGTTCGCCTGGGTGCTGGACGAGCCCGGCCACCGCGCCTTCGCCGAGCGGCACGGCTACCGGGCGAGCCGCTCCGCGCACTTCCTGGTGCTGGACCTGAAGCACACCGAGCTGCCGCCGCCGCAGAAGCCGCCGGCGGGCGTCGAACTGCGCACGGCGGCCGACTTCGCGGACGACCCCCGACCGTTGTTCACCCTCGACGCCGAAACGAACTCCGACGAACCGGGCGACATCGCCATCGAGTTCACGGACTACGAGGCGTGGATCGCCGAGTACTGGAAGCATCCCCACCTCGATCGGGAGCTGACATCGGTCGCCGTGGCCGACGGCCGTCCCGTCGCGTTCAGCGTGGCCCACACCGACGGCGCCGCTCGCTACGGCACCGGCATGACCGGCACCGTCCGCGACCACCGCGGCCGGGGCCTGGCCAAGCTCGTCAAGAACGACTCGCTGCACCGCGCACGCGCAGCCGGGTACACCCAGGCCCACACCAGCAACGACTCGGACAACGGGCCGATGCTCGCGGTCAACCGGTGGTTCGGGTACGAGATCCGCGCGACGGAGGTGCGGTATGTCCGCGAACTCGGCTGAGCCGGTGGGCATGGTGGACGTCGTCCTGGTCAAGGGCGGGCGGACGAAGATCCGCTACCCGGCCGGGCTGCTGTCCGACGACGGCGTCCGGATCGCCGTGCGCGCCCCGTGGGCCGGTGACGGCGTACGCGACTTCGGCTTCGTGCGGTTCGAGGCGGGCGACGTCTTCACCGAGTTCTACTGGCGCGACCGGTGGTATTCGGTGAAGGAGGTCCGCGCCGCGTCCGGCGCTCTGAAGGGCTGGTACTGCGACGTCGCCCGGCCGGCCGTGCGGTCCGGCGCGGAGCTCGTCGTGGAGGACCTCGACCTGGACCTGTGGCGCTCCGCCGACGGCACGGACGTCCGACGCCTGGACGAGGACGAGTTCGAGGAGAGCGGACTCGCCCGGCGGGACCCGCGTGCCGCGGCCGCCGCGCTCGCCGCCCTCGACGAGTTGGAGGCGCTCGCCCGCACCGAGGGCGGCCTGGAGTCGCTGCTGACGTGACCCGGCGACCGGGGCCGGCCGCGGCGCGAGAGCCACGGCCGGCGACCGGGGGCTCACACCGTCGCCACCACCGCGTACCGCTCGTCCTCCACCGGGCCGCCCCACAGGCGTGGGTCCTGCGACAGCCGCTCCACACGCGTGTGCCCGGCCAGCGGGGCCAGCAGCGCGGTGAGCCGGTCCGCCGGTATGCCGACCGGGGCGACGGCGCCCCAGACGCCCTCGACCAGCACGAGCCGCCCACCGGGGCGCAGCAGAGCGCGCCAGGTCCGCAGCACGCGGGCCGGGTCGGGCAGCGCCCACAGCAGGTGCCGGACGAGCAGCGCGTCGAAGCGCTCCTCGCCGACCGGGGGCGCCGTCGCGTCACCGTGGAGGAACACCGCGTCACGCCCGGCGAGTTTGGCCCGGGCCAGGTCGATCATGGCCGGCGACAGATCCACGCCCGTCACACGGTGTCCCTGCTCGGCCGCGAGCAGGGAGAGGCTGCCGGTGCCGCAGCCGAGATCGAGCACGTCACTCGCGCGCTCCGGCAGCCAGGCGCGCAGCCGGTCGGCCCAGGCGGCGCGCACCTCGGGGTCGCGCAGTCCGTGGTCCGGCTCGTCGTCGAACGCGGCCGCCGCCGCGTTCCAGTCGACACCGGGCGAAGTCGCTTCGTCACTGTTTTCCCTCATGTGCCCCAGAGTGACACCCGCCACTGACAGTCGAATCGTGACACCCGCCACTGACAGACCGGGGGTTGATGAGGAACTCTCCCGGAAAGGGTCTACCTCCGTGAGAACGCGGAACTCGGTAGCCCTTGAAGGAGGCAGCCATGCGCCGCACCACCGTGCAGAAGCCCCTGAAGAAGACGGAATCCCGCAGGATCCGCGACGAGGCGGACGAACGGCCCGCCGGCCGGCCCGAGGTGCGCAAGGACATCGCCCGCACCTGGTGGCCCGACGGCTGAGGCCGCTTCTTTCAGAGCCCGTTCACGCCTGACAGCCTGTTCACCCCCGGCAGCCTCCTCGCCCTCCGGCCCGGAGCAGGCCTCGCGCACACGCGTGTGGCGTCCACGACGTGCAGCAGCAGCCGTCCGGCACCCCGGCCTTGGGCGTCCGGGCGGACGGTCACGCTCTCGCGCCGGTGACGGACCCCTGCCGCCGGCACGTCGGCCGGCGTCGCGGGCGGATCCCCTCGCTCTCCGCACCGAAATCGGCGCCTACCTGATCCCAGGCTCAGCGCTTCCTTAACGCGGCCCTAAAGATCGCCGCCGGCCGCCCTCGGCCGGCCGTTTCGGGGTTTCTTTGGTTCCGGGCGCACCACACGCCGCCGACCGTTTCCGGTTCCGAGGAGATCCCCCATGCCCGCACGCCGCAAGGCCGTCGCCGCCGTCGCTCTCGGCCTGGCCGCGTCGGCCCTGCCCGCGCTGTCCGCCGCGCCCGCCGCCGCGCACGGGTCGATGGGCGATCCCGTCAGCGGGGTGGCGCAGTGCTACGCGGAGGGGCCGGAGAGCCCGAGGTCGGGCGCCTGCCGGGCGACGGTCGCGGCGGGCGGCACCCAGGCGCTGTACGACGGGAACGGCATCCGCATCGGCGACGCGAACGGGCGCCATCAGGAGCTGATCCCGGACGGCAGGCTGTGCAGCGCGGGCAACGAGGAGTTCGAGGGGCTGGACCTGGCCCGCGCCGACTGGCCGGCGACCGCCGTCGACAGCGGCCCGACCACGTTCGCATACCGCGCGACCGCCCCGCACAAGGGGACCTTCACGGTCTACCCCACCAAGGCCGGTTACGACCCGGCCCGGCCCCTGGCCTGGTCCGACCTGGACCTGGCGCACCCGGTGGCGACGGCGGTCGACCCTCGCTGAGCCGGCGGACGACACGGACTCCGGGGCCTGACCGGCGGCTCAGGCCGGACAGGCCCCGGCGAACCCGAGCGGCGCGTCAGCTCAGGACGGACGCGCAGGTGGTGGCGGTGGCGTGGGCCGGGTCGAGCGCGTTGGCCACTTCGTGGAAGGCGATCCGGTCGAGCAGCCCGATCGCCAGGTGCTCGGAGAGGTCCAGCGGGCACAGGTCCTGGAGCAGGACGTTGTGCACGTTCGACCCGCTGAGGAACTGGGTGCGCCACGGTGTGACGACTTCGTCGTACCGGGTGGCGATGACGGTGTAGCGGACGCCGGGGACGGTGTCCCCGCCCTTGTTGAGCTCGGTGAGGAAGTCCGACCCGACGATCTGGTCGGCGAGGCCCGGGGTGGCGGCCGAGAGCAGGTCCTCTGCGCCCGGGAAGTAGGGCAGCAGACGGGTGAGTCCGCCGAGTGTGGTGCCGTGGTTGTCGGGGGCGATCCCGACCAGCGCGTTGACCTTGGCGGCTCCGCCGAGGAACTTCAGGTAGTAGCGCGGCATCATGCCGCCCTGGGAGTGGCCGACGAGGTCGGCCTCGGCGGCGCCGGTCGCGGCGAGCACCTTGTCGACGAAGACGGAGAGCTGGCCGGCCGACGCGTCGATGGGGCCGAGGCCGTTGAAGAGCGGGACGCCCGGCAGTTGGCCGTAGTCGACGGAGAAGACGCAGTAACCGCGGACCGTCAGGTAAGGGGCGAGGGCCAGCCAGTTGTCGACGGAGTTGCCGAGGGTGCCGTGCACGAGGACGACGGGGCGGGGGTGGGCTGCGGAGGGCTTGCAGCGGTAGTCGTTCCAACCGCTCGAGGGGGCGGCGGCGGTGGCGTCCGCGGCGGTCGAGGCGTGAGCGGCGGCTGTCGGGAGGGTGGCGGCCGCGGCGGCCAGCAGCAGGGCGGCGAGTGGTCTGAGCACGCGATTCCAGGGCAGCATCGGGTGATCTCCTTGCGGCTCAAGGGGAGTGCGAGGGCCGTACGCCCTGTGATCCGGATCACGGGATGCTGTTCACTTGTCAAGTTACGGACGAGTAGGTGAAGTGTGAAGTTACGCGTCAGTAAAAACTTCCAGTGATAGTCGGCGACTGCCCGGCCGCCGACGCTCCGTCACCACACCGGCCTGATCGGACCGTAGGGGGCGATACGCGCCAAACGGTCGTACAGCGCGCGCACTTCACCCTCGCCGAGCACATCGACCCACGCCCGCACCGCCTCGGCCGCCGCCTCCTCCGCCGCGCGGGTGCACTCCCAGCCGTGCTCGGTGAGGACGATCAGCCGGGCACGGGCGTCCACGGGGTGCGGCCGGCGCTCGACGTACCCCTTGCGCACCAGCTCGTCGACGAGCTGGCTCGCGGCCTGCTTGGTGACCCCGAGATGGGCGCCGAGTTCGGAGACCGTCGCACCGTCCGGGGCCAGCCGGGTGAAGGCGAATCCGTAGGAGGGCCGCCCCTCGAAGCCGCGGGCGATGACGCCGTCGTTGATGCGCCGGGTGAGCTCGCCGGCGGCGGCGAGCAGGGCGGCGGACAGGGCGAGAGCTTCGGAGTTCTGCACGTCTGCATTGAAACACCCTTGACAGGATGGTCAAGCAGCTTGACTATTGACTTAATCAAGCAGCTTGACCATTCTCCTTGGGGAGTCACCATGCCCGTCGTCCGTTCGTCCGAGGCCGTCACCCACGAGATCCACGGCGCCCGCTTCGTCTCGTACGCCACCCCGCTCACCGGAAGCAAGGAGCTCTGCGCCTGGCGGGGCGAGATCCCGGCGGGCACGAAGGCGCCCGCGCACACCGTCAACAGGGAGGAGATCTTCCATCTGCTCGTCGGTGAACTGCTCGTCACCCTCGACGGCCGCACCGAGCGGATCACCGCCGGCGACACGATGATCGTCAATCCGGGCGCGACCCTGGCCGTCGAGAACCCGACGGATCACACCGCGCTCTCCTGGGTCACCACCTCCATCGGCCTGGAGGCGGAGCTGGCCGACGGAACCCGGATCACTCCCCCGTGGGCCAACTGAGCCGACATGGCCGTGGGACAGCGGCGGGCAGCCGCCTTCACCGGCAGCCGGCGGCTCGCGGTGTCAGCGGTCGGCCAGAGCGGCTGGACGCACGGCCTCTGCCCCGAAGCGTCGACGGGCACGGTCGGCGGCGGCTTCTGCGGCGCGGGCACGGGCGTCACCGGGATCCAGAGAGAGCTGACGGTAGGCGTCGCCGGCCGGCAGCAGGCCGTCGGCGCGGATCGCGAAGGCGCGGACCCTCGCCCGCTGCAGCCCGAGGCCGGCCAGCAGGCCCAGGGCGACCGCCACGAGGGTGGGTGAGTGGTCGGTGGGTTCCGGCAGGGCGCGTGTACGTGTGGTGGAACTGCGGTCGGCGTATCGCACGGTGAGGGTGAGCCCGCCGGCGATCCGGCTTTCGCCGCGGAGGCGTTGGCCGATCCGGTCGGCGAGCCCCAGGACGGCTCGGTGATGCTGCACCGGATCGAGGCAGTCCCGTTCCAGCACGAGGTCGGCGACCAGACGCGCCGCAGGTTCCGAGGGGAGGACCGGGCGAGGATCGTGCCCGCGGGCACGCTCGGCCAGCAGACGGGCAGGACCTGCGCCGAGAAGCCGTTGCAGGGTCCCCGCGGGCAGGTCGAGGACCTGCCCGATGGTGTGCAGGCCGTATCGGCCGAGCGTCTCCGCCGTTGCGCGGCCGATCCCGGGCAGCGCCGTGACCGGCCGCGGAGACAACCAGTCGACCACCCGCCCGGCGGGGACCCAGGTGGTGTCACCCGGCGCGGACGCGTCGGCGGCCATCGTCGCCAGCATCCGGTTGCCCGCGAGACCGGCGCTGCTGTCGACGCCGTAGAGGGCTTTCAGCCTGAGCTTCGCCAACTGGACGATGTCGTAGGGAGACAGGTCGAAGTACCTGAGCGCGGAGGTCAGGTCGAGTTGGACGGCGTCGGGCGGTACGGCCTGGACATGGGGCGTCACACCGGACATCAGTTCGATGATGTCGCCGTACTGCTCCTCCGTCAGCGAGGCGTGCAGGTGCAGGTGGGCGATGTGCCGCTGACGCGCGCCCATCTCGTTCATCCCGCGCTCCCCGGGCTGCGGTGGCCGAACTTCTTCAGGTCGGCCGAGCGGGTGCCGGCCGGCTGGAGGTCGGCGTACGGGTGGAGGCGGGCGCCGGTCGTGCCGTTGTCCAGGGTGCGGTGCGGCTGGGCGGGGGTCGGGTGCGGGCGGCTCTGGCCGAGGAGCGCGAGGGCGGCCTCGGGACCGTTGTCCCGGCGGGCGGCGGCGATCTCGTCCAGGTCCCAGGCCATGGTGCCGACGACGGTACGGCGGGTGCCGCGCACCTGGACCGTGCCGCGCACCAGCAGCAGCCCGCTGTGGAAGACGGTGTGCGCGCAGGCCGGGTGGGAGTCCTCGAAGAAGGCCAGGTCGACCAGGCCGGAGCCGTCCTCCAGGGTGACGAAGATGATCCGCTTGCCGCTGGCGATCGGTGGGGTCTGGGTGGAGGCGCGTACGCCGGCGACCAGGACCTGCTGTCCCGCGCGGAAGCCGGACAGGTGGGCCGCGTCGGTCGCGCCGATCTCGCGCAGCAGCCTGTGGTGGTGCTCCATGAGGTGCTTGGAGACGTCGATGCCGAGAGTGCTCAACTCGGCGCTCAGCGCTTCGCGTCCGGTCATCTCCGGCAGCCCGCTCGGCTCCGCGCCGCCGACAGCGCCCGCGTCGATGGGCAGTTGGCCCTCGTGCGCATGACGGGTGCGGGACTGCCGGTGCAACTCCGATATCTGCAGCAGGAGATCACGCCGGGTGAGGCGGCCGTCGTGAAGGCAGGTCAACGCGCCTATTTCCGCGAGGCGTTCGGCCACCGGCCGGCTGGGGCGGGCCCGCTGCCAGAAGTCCGACAACGATCCGTACGGCTGCCCCTCCTCCATGCGTCCGCACTCCGCTTCGCTGATGCCGTGCACCGCCGACAGGGCGAGACGTACACCCCACTGGTCTCCGTCGGTCTTCTCCGCGGTGTGCCTCCTGCGGGAACGGTTGACGTCGACGGGCAGGATCTGTACGCCGCTCCGGCGGGCGTCGGCGACCAGGACCCGCTTCGGCCACATGCCCGGGTCGTGTTCGAGCAGACCGGCCAGCAGGAACGCCGGATAGTGCGCCTTGAGCCAGGCGCTCTGCAGGGCCGGTACGGCGAAGGCGACCGCGTGAGCACGGCAGAAGCCGTACGCGCCGAAGGCCTCGACGGTCTTCCACACCTCGTCCCGGACGGCCGCGCTGTAACCCCGCGCGCGTGCCCGTCGGTGGAACCAGTCCCTGATCCTGGGCAGTTGCTCCCTGTCGCCGAGGGCCCGCCGGGTGATCTCCGCGAAGGCCCGGTCACAGCCGGTCGTCACACGCAGGGTCTCGATGATCTGCTCGTGCCAGATGGTCACGCCGTAGGTGTCGGCGAGCACCGGCTCCAGGTCCGGATGCGCGTACGACGGCGCACCCCCGTGCCGGGCAGCGATGTACCGCTCGGGCATGCCGCCGGCGACCGGCCCGGGGCGGAAGAGGCTGATGTCGGCGATGACGTCCTGCACGTCGCGGGGCTGCAGCCGGGACAGGAGATCCTGCTGGCCGGGCGACTCCAGCTGGAACAGGCCCAGGGTCCGGCTCTCCTGGATGAGCTTGAAGGCGAAGACGTCGTCGAGCGGCACCTGCCCGGGGTCGTCGAGGTCGATGGCCGTGCCGGTGGCGCGTTCGATCTCGGTGACGGCGTGGGCCATCGCGGACTGCATCCGTACGCCCAGGACGTCGAGTTTGATGTTGCCGAGCGCCTCGATCTCCTCCTTCGCGGCCATCGCCATGGGGTAGTCGCCCTGCGGTGTGGGCTGCACCGGCAGCCGGTCCAGGAGCGTGGCGTCGCTGATCACCACGCCGCAGGGGTGCATGGCCATGCCGTGCACCAGGGAGTCGAGGCCCTCGGCCAGCTCCCACAGCGGTCCGTAGCGGTGGGCCTCGGCGGCCAGTTGCCGCAGTTCGGGCAGTTCGGCGAGCGCGCCGGTGATGTCGCAGGCGCGCAGGTGGGGGAAGCTCTTGGCGATCCGGTCGACCTCGGCCGGGGCGATCCCGAGCGCGAGACCGGTGTCGCGCAGGGCGCGGCGGGCCCGGTAGGTCTCGGGCATCGCGGTGACCGCGACCCGTTCCTTGCCGAACCGCTCGAAGATCGTGTCGTAGCACTCCAGCCGTCTGGCGGATTCCACGTCGATGTCGATGTCGGGCAGCGAGGCCCGGCGCTCGCTCAGGAAGCGTTCGAACAGCAGACGGTGGTCGAGTGGGTTGGCGGTGGCGATGTCCAGCGCGTGGCAGACCATCGACCCGGCGCCGGAGCCGCGGGCCGCGACCCGGATGCCCTTGGCCCGGATGTCGGCCACGACCTGGCCGACGGCGAGGAAGTACGAGTCGTAGGACAGCGTGGAGATCACTTTCAGCTCTTCGGTCATCCGCTCGAGCGCCGCGCCGTCCCGGTCGAGACCGCGTCGGGCCAGACCGGCCTCGCACTGTCTGCGCAGCAGTCGGGCAGCTCCTCCCGCTCTTGGCTCAGCCCCGAAGAGCGACGGCTCCGGAAAGTGCGGCGTACCGAGTCCGAGGTCCGCCGCCGGGTCGACGGCGCACTCGGTCGCCGTGGCGACGGTGTCCGCCATCAGGCGCCGGGCCCGGCGAACGTCCACCCCCGCGCACTCGGCGATCATCCGCGCCACGCTCGCCATTCCTCTCTCGTCCTTGAGCCAGCGCTGCCCGCTGTCCAGGTGACGCCGGTCGATGGGGCGCAGCAGCCGCGCGGCGTCCAGCACATCGGCGAGGCGGTGCTGCTCGGGGTCGGCGTAGCGGACGGCGTTGGAGAGGATCGCGGTGGTGTGGGTGCGATCGGCCAGGGCCAGGGTGCGGGCGGCCAGACGCAAGGACCCCGGGCCGGTGCCGGAACGTTTCTGCGCAACGACTTCCAGTCGGACTCCCCTCCCGAAGATCTCCTTCCAGGGCGCCAGCAGCTTCATCGCGACGTCCTCCCGGCCCACCGACAGGGCCCGCACCGGTTCCGAGAGCGGTCCGAGCAGCACGGTCAGGCCGGGGCCGCCGTGCTCACGCAGCGCCTCCCACGGCACCACCACCGGTGCCGCGCCGGACGCGGTGCCGGCGTGGGCGGCCGAGGTGATGCGGCACAGCCGCGCCCATCCCGCCCGGTCCTGCGCGAGCAGGACGAACCGCAGCGGTGGCTCGACGACGTACGCACCGCCGCGCGCCGGAGTGCGGCGGCGCAGGGCGGGCGGCGGTGGCGCGACGGCCTCCACCGCGAGGTCGACCCCGAAGACCGGTCGGACCCCGGCCCCGGCGCATGCCCGCGCGAACCGGACGGCGCCGGTGACCGTGTCCCGGTCGGTGAGCGCGAGCGCCGCCACGCCCCGCTCGGCCGCCCGCCGGACGAGGTGCTCGGGGTGGGCGGCGCCGTAGCGGGCGGAGTAACCGGACGCGACGTGCAGATGGGCGAAGCCCGTCATGCCGCACCTCCATCACTCCACCCCTTTTAACCCAAAAGCCCGATACATCCATCGTACGCTCGTTCGATTACTCTAACCCCATCAACCTCGGCCGACTAGATTCGAACATCAGTTCATCCCCCCCACCCTCACCCTAGACCACATTTTCGAACATCAGTACGATAGCCGTTCGGACGCCTCCCACCTGCGGAAACGCCTTCGACCCCGGACCGTGGGGACATGACCCAGACGACCGGGCCCGACGCACCCCGCGCCTCCCCCCACGGCTCCTTTCTCGACGAGGTCAAGGACGCCGTCACCCCGCGGGCCACGCTGCTGGTCGTCGGTGTGGTCGCCCTCCATCTGCTCTTCATCGCCTCCTACGTGGGGGCGCTGCACGACCCGAAGCCGAAGGACGTGCCCTTCGGGGTCGTCGCGCCCGGGGCGGCCGCCCGGCAGACCGTGGCCCGGCTGGAGAAGCTGCCCGGCAGCCCCCTGGACCCCCGCGCGGTGACCGACGCCGCGACCGCCCGGAAGCAGATCATGAACCGGGAGATCGACGGGGCCCTGATCGTCTCCCCCACGGGCGCCACCGACACCCTGCTGGTGGCCACCGGCGGCGGAAAGGTCCTGGCCGCCACCCTGGTGACACTCACCACCACCCTGGAGAAGTCGCAGGCGCGCACCCTGCGGACCCTCGACGTGGTCCCGGCCGACCGGGAGGACGCCAACGGGCTGTCGTCGTTCTATCTGGCCGTCGGCTGGTGCGTGGGCGGCTATCTGTGCGCGTCGATCATGGTGATCAGTTCGGGCGCCGGGAGCTCGACCCCACGGCGCGCGGTGATCCGGCTGCTCGCCATGGCCGTCGTCGGGATCGTCGGCGGACTCGGCGGCGCCCTGATCGTCGGTCCGGTCCTGGGCGCGCTGCCGGGCGGCCTCGCGGCCTACTGGGGACTCGGCGCGTTGATCATCTTCGCCGTCGGCGCGGCCACCCTGGCCTTCCAGGGCGTCTTCGGGCTCGCCGG
Source organism: Streptomyces achromogenes (assembly GCF_030816715.1). Classification (NCBI taxonomy): domain Bacteria; kingdom Bacillati; phylum Actinomycetota; class Actinomycetes; order Kitasatosporales; family Streptomycetaceae; genus Streptomyces; species Streptomyces achromogenes. The sequence continues at coordinate 2,061,899 of NZ_JAUSYH010000001.1, forward strand.
CGTCGGGCTGGTCATCCTGCTCGTGGTGATCCTCGGCAACCCGAGCGCGGGCGGCGCGCTGCCGCCCCCGCTGCTCCCGCCGTTCTGGCGGGCGATCGGCCCGGCGCTGCCGCCGGGCGCGGGAACCTGGGCGGCGCGCTCGATCGCCTACTTCGAGGGCAACGACATGACCGCGGCGCTGCTGGCGCTGTCGGCGTGGGCGGTCGCGGGGGTCGGCGTCACGCTGCTCGCGGCGATGCTGCGCACCCGGCGGAAAACGGCGTGAGGCCCCGCCCCTCGCGTGCGCGGGGAGCGGAACCTCACGCCGGGGCGGGCTCACACCTGGCCGGGCCGGGACCTCACACCGGGTCGGGCCGGGTCAGCCGATCTGTGTTCCGGTGGCCGACAGCGCCTCCGTCACCGGCTGGAAGAACGTCTCCCCGCCGGCCGTGCAGTCGCCGCTGCCGCCCGAGGTCAGGCCGACGGCGCTGCTGCCCGAGAAGAGGGAGCCGCCACTGTCGCCGGGCTCGGCGCAGACGTCGGTCTGGATGAGGCCGTTGACGACGTCGCCGTTGCCGTAGTTCACCGTGGCGTCGAGGCCCGTGACCGTGCCGGAGTGGACCTGGGTGGTCGACCCGCTGCGGGTGACCTTCATGCCGACGGTGGCCTCGGCGGCGCCGGTGATGGCCTGCGCGGAGCCGTTGTAGAGGTTCACCTCACTCGGGTGGTCGACCTCGGCGGTGTACTTGACCAGGCCGTAGTCGTTGTCCGGGAAGCTGGAGACCTCGTTGGCGCCGATCTGCGCGCCGGAGGAGTCCGACCACGTGGAGATGGCGTCGGTGCAGTGTCCGGCGGTCAGGAAGTACGGCTCGCCGCCCTTGACCACGTTGAAGCCGAGCGAGCAGCGCCCGGTGCCGCCGGTGATGGCGTCGCCGCCGGCCACGAAGGGCGTGAACTCCCCCTTCGTGCGCTGGAGTTCCACCGTCCCGCCGAGCCCGCCGACGACCTTGGCGAGGGTCGCCCACTCGGCCTCGGAGACGGTGCGGTCGGCGGTGACGACGACCTTGTTGGCGGTCGGGTCGGTCACCCAGGCGGTACCCGGGATGCTCGCGTCCGACGTCAGCGTGGTGCGGGCGCCGGTCAGCTCGGCGAGCGAGTTCTCGACGAGTCTGGCCTTGGCGCCGGCCGCCTCGACGGTCTTCGCCGCGGCCTTGTCGAGAACGTTCACCACCAGGCTCTTGCTCTTCGCGTCGTAGTACGTGCCCGCCGCGTCGGCGCCGAGGTCCCGGCCGAGCGACGAGGCGAGTTTTCCGGCCGCGAGGGCCGAGAGCGGGGCGGGCTGCGAGGTCTTCGCAGGTTCGCTGGCGTTCGCAGTCTGGAAGGTCACTCCTGCCGCGACGAGCGCGACGACGCCCGCTCCCGCCATGGCCGCCCGTCGCCGGGGTATGCGTCGGTGCTGCAACTCGGGTCCTCCTGTGGGGGGTCGGTGCGGGTGGTCGTGGGGACCGTGACGCACCGAAAGGCTGGTTGACGGCCGCTCACTCTTCCGAACCTCACAGGGAGCACACAAGGTCGACTTCAGGACGCGCACAGGGTGGGCACCGGGCGCCCTCCGCACCTCCACCGCCCCCGCACCTCGGCAGGTCACCGGCGGGCGACCGCAGGGGAATTCGCACAGCAAACGCTACGGGTGAGTAACCCCTCACGCCGCGCCTACCTCCGACGGGGGTGATCCTGGCCGGAATCCGCCGCCGCGGCGGGCGGCACAGGTGGTGAAACCGTCGAGGGTGTGGAGGACGTCGGGGGAAGCGGTTGCCGCCGTGCTTCGGCGCACCCGCATTCCCGCACGCCCTGTGAAGCGCAGCGACACGCCGGGAACGGCGACCGCCCCGCGGACAAGGGCGAGCCCCCGCACGCCGGTTGCGTGCGGGGGCTCGCCTGCGGCCGGCCGCAGGACCCGGCCGGGAACCAGGAGCTAGAAGACGCTGACGCCGTAGCGGCTCAGGGCCTCGGTCACGGGCTGGAAGAAGGTCGTGCCGCCGGACGAGCAGTTGCCGCTGCCGCCGGAGGTCAGACCGAGCGCCACGCCGCCGGAGGTGTAGAGCGCGCCGCCGGAGTCGCCGCCCTCGGCGCAGACGTTGGTCTGGATCATCTGGTAGACCACGTCGCCGCCGCCGTAGTTCACCGTGGCGTTGAGGGCGGTCACCCGGCCGGTGTGGATGCCGGTCGTGGAGCCGTCCCGGATCACCGACTGGCCCACGGTGGCGTTGCCTGCGCTGGTGATGTCGGTGTTGCCCGCGGTGCCGGCCTTGGCGACCGAGGTGTTGGTGTACCGGACCAGCGCGTAGTCGTTGGTCGGGAAGCTGTAGTTGCTGTTGGTGCCCAGCACGGCCGTCTGGCCGGAGTTCGAGTACCAGGTCGAGGCGACCTCGCCGCAGTGCCCGGCGGTCAGGAAGTAGTAGGTGCTGCCACTGCGCACGTTGAAGCCGAGCGAGCAGCGGTAGCCGCCGCCGTAGATGGCGTCGCCGCCGCCGATGAGCTTGTTGAACTTGCCCGGCGTGTGCTTGATCGTGAGCGCGCCGGCGTTGTCGCCCGCCTGCTCCTTGATCTTCGCGATCTCGGCGTCCGACACGGTGCTGTCGACGGTGACCATCAACCGGTTGGTCTTGCTGTCGACGGCCCAGGCGGTGCCCGGGATGTCCGCCCGGAGCACCGAGTCGCCGGCGCTCTTGAGTTCGGCGCTGCTGTAGACGGCGTCGTCGGCCGCGTTCGCATGGGGGATCGCGATGGCGGCCGCGGCCACGAGTCCGGTGGCGACGGCGGTCAGCCGGGCCCGTCTCGAGATGCCGTGCGTGGGGATGGTGGGGGTGGTGCGCTTGATCCTCACGTTTCGTTCCCTCCCAGGGGAAGTCGGGGGCCCGTGGTGTGGGGTCGGGGCCCGGGTGAGGCGCAGCCAGGGTCGACGTTCGTCCGCTTTCCGGACACGCCGTGACCCTGACAAGCGCTGAGGGGGAGTATTCGGCCGAACGGCCGGTAGGCGCAAGGGCGCCTTTCGGCCGTCAGACGGTGAACGGACTGCGTGAGTTGAGCCCTCTTGCAGCCCTCTTGCCCCAGCTCAGACCAGGTTGTGCCGTGCTGCCTCGACCTCCACGCCCCATGTGTTCCCCGCCGAGGGGGCGGTGTGGAGGAAACGGCCGACAAGGCGCACGGAGGCAGTAAGGGCCGATCGGGTCCGCCGTCACGCCCCGGACCCACGCCGTACGCGGCTCACCTCCACGGCCCGCTCCCGGCCGCGTCCCGTCCGCCCCTGGCGGCTCACCTCCACGTCCGGCCCCGTCCGCGTCCCCGCCGGCTCCGCGGCCTCGCCCGGCTCCCTCGTCACACGCGCGCCTCCTCCGCGGCCGGGGGCGCAGCCGGGGCCGGGGGCGGCAGCTTCCCGTTCCGCGTCCTCGGGGCCGCTCGGAAGCCGATCACCCGGTCCATCAGCGCCTCCAGGACGTCCCGCACGGAACCCCGTTCCCGGGCGTCGCACTCGAGCACCGGCACGTCCGCGCTCAGGCCCAAGGCGTCCCGGACCTCCTCCAGTTCGACGGGCACCGCCCCCTCGAACCGGTTCACGGCGAGCACGAACGGCGCTCCCCGGGCCTCGAAGTAGTCGACGGCCGGGAAGCAGTCCTTGATCCGCCGGGTGTCCGCGAGGACCACCGTCCCGAGCGCGCCCTCGGCCAGGTCGTCCCACAGGAACGTGAAGCGGTTCTGCCCGGGCGTGCCGAAGAGGTACAGCGCGATGGCGGTGTCGAGGGTGATCCGCCCGAAGTCGAGGGCGACCGTGGTCGTCGTCTTGGACTCCACGCCCTCGAGCGAGTCGATCCCGACCGACACCTGGGTGATCGCCGCGTCCGTGTCGAGCGGCTCGATCTCGGAGACGGCCCCGATGAAGGTGGTCTTGCCGACCCCGAGCCCCCCGCTCACCACGATCTTCACAGCGAGCGGCACGGTCTTGGCGGAGCGGGAGCGCCCGGGCATGGTCCCTGATCCTTTCGCGCAGCGGGCGCGGCGCCCCGGTGCGGGTCCGCCCGGAGCGGCTCGGGCGGCCCGCCGGCGACGACGGACCGGCCGCACGAGATCCGCGTCCTCGCCCAGGGATACGTGTGCGGGCGGCGAGCCGCTCAGCGGCGGCCCCGCCGGACCGGTGACAGGAAGCGCCGTCACGAACCGACAGGACTCACCCGCCGCGCCGGTCGAAGCCGCGGTCGCGGTCACGGCGAAGCCGCAGCCGCAGGCGTAACCCGAGCCCAGGACCCCACCCCACCCCGCTCCGCCCGCCCGATACGCCCCGCTGCGCCCTCCGCCCGCCTCGCGGATGACGCCGGGTCAGCAAAAAGCGGCCGGCCGCGTCAGCAGGAGCAGTCGCAGGAACAGCAGTCGCACCCGTCACAGCAACCGCAGTCACAGCAGTTGCCGCAATCGCAACAGTTGCCGCAGTCACCGCAGTCGTTGCACAGGCCCTCGCGTTTCTTCCGCGACCAGGGGCCCTCGAACTCGTCGGCGCAGCACACCTTGCAGGTGCAGCACAGTCCGAGCGCGACCGCGCAGCCGGCCAGGAAGCCCCGCTTGCCGGGCCGGGGCGGCTCACCCCCGTAGGGGTTGCCGTAGGGGTTGCCGGGCGCGTGCGGATCCACCGGGTTCCGCGGGGCGTACGGTCCGGTGGGCGGCCCGAACGCGCCCTCGGGGCCGAACGCGCCTTCGTGCGCGCCTTCAGGTCCGTGCGCGTGACCGCACGACCGGGTGCCGAAGGCCCGTTCCACCGACCGTTCCAGCTCGTGGGCGAGCAGCAGATGCGCCAGTCGGCCCTCCTCGAACCGCACGTCCTTCAGGGCGAGCCGGATGCCGTGCAGGGCGTCGTCGGCGAGCCGGCGGGCCTCGGTGAGCGGGGTCCCGGTGGCCGTGAGCGGGTTCCAGGCGCCGGCCGCGGCGTCCGCCTCCCGGTCCTCGACCGCGTCCAGCAGATGCGCGAGACGTCCGAAGAGGCGGCCGGCCTCGGCGAGCGGCGCGGTGTTGCCCGGCCGGCCCGCCAGGATCGCGGTGTGCGCGAAGGCGGCGGCGGTGGCGGTCTCGGTCGGCTCGGTGACGGTCAGCAGCGGGGTGCCCGGCCCCGCGAGCGCCTCGATGCCGACCTGCCGGTCCACGGCGTCGACCAGGACGGCGGTGTCGAACCCGACGGCGGCCCCGCTCCGTTCGCCGGCCCGTCCCCAGCCGGCGGCGACCCGGCGCGCGGCGACGGCGACCGGCCGCCGCGCGAGCAGGCCGTCCCCGTCGGCGACGTGGTCGCGCACCTTGGCGGAGGCGAGCACCAGCGAGACGGCGGCCGCGAGCCGGGCGCCCTCGCCCTGGGCGACGGATGCGGTGCGCATGCCGCGCAGCGGGCACGGACCCGCGGTGCGCCGCCACCCGCCGGCCGTCGCGCGTTCGGCCTGAGCCTCCGTCAGAACCGATATGAGCAGGCCGTCGTAGTTGGTGACGACCCGCGCGAACTGCCCGTGGTCGCCGCGCAGCGCGAGGCACAGCCCGCACAGGTGCGCCATCCACTGGGTCTTGAGGCTCTCACCGAGCCGGTGAGAGCACGGTCTGACGATTCCGAACACGACAACCCCCGTCGTCCCTGGGACATTGAGCTGCCGCATGTTATCGGCTGATTGTCGCGCCGGATCGGGGGCACTCGTTCACCCGGACGCACCGAGCGTCACCCATCCGCCACGAAGAATCATATTTCACTCACAGTCAGCAGCCGTATCCGGTACGACCCTTGGGAGACGCGGGCTCTCGACGGATGCGCTGTGCACCAGTACCGTCACAAACCCCCCGCGCGGCGTCTATCCACTTGGCGCGACATCCGCATCATGGACGACCATGGGGAATGCGGAAAGCAGAATGACCGCTGTGAGAGGAGGCGTCCATGGGATCGGTGCGCAAGGCGAGTGCCTGGCTTGGCCTCGTCGACGACAACGATGACGAGCGTTACTACGACGACGACTATTCCGAGGGGACCGACTCCGGCGACGCCTGGGTCACCGACCCCCGCGTGAAGGTGGCCACGGACACGGCCGAGGAGAAGGGCCGCCGGATCGGCACGGTCACCCCGGACAGCTTCCGGGACGCGCGGGCGATCGGTGAGCTGTTCCGCGAGGGCGTGCCGGTCATCATGAACCTCACCGCCATGGAGCCCGCCGACGCCAAGCGCGTCGTCGACTTCGCGGCCGGGCTGATCTTCGGCCTGCGGGGTTCGATCGAGCGGGTGTCCACCCGGGTGTTCCTGCTGACCCCCGCCAACACGGAGATCGTGAACGGGGACCCGTCCGCGCGCCGGACGGACGGTTTCTTCAACCAGAGCTGAGGCAGGGCCGCTCGCCGGCCCTGCCCCCTCGGGTCAGCGGAAGGCGTCGAGTCCGGTGAGCGCCTTGCCCAGCACGAGCTGGTGCATCTCGACGGTGCCCTCGTAGGTGAGCACCGACTCGAGGTTCGTCGCGTGCCGCATGACCGGGTACTCGAGCGAGATCCCGTTGGCCCCGAGGACGGTACGGGCGGTCCGGCAGATCTCGATCGCCTCCCGCACGTTGTTGAGCTTGCCGAAGCTGACCTGCTCGGGACGCAGGCGGCCGGCGTCCATGCGCCGCCCCAGATGGTGGGCGAGCAGAATCCCCTTGTGCAGTTCGACCGCCATGTCGGCGAGCTTGGCCTGGGTGAGCTGGAAGCCCCCGATGGGCCGCCCGAACTGCTCACGGGTCTTCGCGTATCCGACGGCGGCCTCGAAACAGGAGCGGGCCGCCCCCATCGCTCCCCACACGATGCCGTAGCGGGCGTGGTTCAGGCAGCTGAGCGGTCCCTTCAGGCCGGTGACCTCCGGCAGCACGGCCTCGGCGGGCAGCCGCACGTCGTCGAGGACCAGCTCGCTGGTCACGCTGGCCCGCAGGGACCACTTGTGCCGGATCTCCGGGGCGGAGAACCCCGGGCTGTCGGTCGGCACGACGAACCCCCGGATCCCGTCGTCGCTCTGCGCCCACACCACGGCGACGCCCGCGACGGAGCCGTTGGTGATCCACATCTTGCGCCCGTTGAGCACCCAGTCGGAGCCGTCGCGCTTGGCGTGCGTCCGCATGCCGGCGGGGTCGGAGCCGTGGTCCGGCTCGGTGAGGCCGAAGCAGCCGATGACCTCGCCGGCCGCCATCCGGGGCAGCCACTCCTGCTTCTGCTCCTCGCTCCCGAACCGGTGGACGGCGTACATGGCGAGGGAGCCCTGCACGGAGACGAGCGAGCGGATCCCGGAGTCGGCGGCCTCCAGCTCCAGGCAGGCGAGCCCGTACTGCACGGCGCTCGCCCCCGCGCAGCCGTAGCCGTCGAGCGACATGCCGAGCGCGCCGATCCCGCCGAGTTCCCGCGCGAGCTCCCGGATGACGGGCAGCTCCCCGCGCTCGTACCACTCGGCGACGTTCGGCAGTACCCGGTCCGCCGCCCAGCCGCGCACCGTGTCGCGGACCGCGAGGTCCTCCGGCTCCAGCAGGTCGTCGAGCCCGAGCGGGTCGGCGGGGTCGAAGGGCGGCAACTTCGAGGACGCGGACATACGGCAGCCTCCGGCAGGAACCAAGAAGACCAGCACGCCAGCCATGGAAAACTAGCACCGCTAGTCACGATGTCCCGGGTGACGTTACGACGCGACGCCCCGCACGTCCACCCGCCGACCCCTCACACCGAGACGCGGGACGGAGCGACCTCTCTGGGAGCGGGCAGCTCCACCGGAGCCGACTCGCACTGCATGGTCCGCGGCAGGCGCAGCGCCATCACCGCCCCGAGCAGCAGCAACCCGGCGCTGACCAGCAACGTCACATGCAGTCCGTGGACGAAGCAGTCCCGGGCGGTGGCGCGCAGGGCCGCTCCGGCAGGTCCTCCGAGCCGCCCGGCGACCTCGTAGGCCTCGCCCAGCGAATGCCCCGCCGCGGCCGACGCCGACGCGGGAACCCCGGGGACGGAGCTGAGCCCGGGCGCGTACGCCGCGTTCATCACGCTGCCGAGCAGCGCTATGCCGATGCCCGCGCCCAGCTGGTACGAGGTCTCTCCGATGGCCGCCGCCCCGCCCGCCTGTTCCGGCGGGGCCTCGCTCAGCATCGACTCGTACGCCGCGAAGAGGGTCGTCTCCAGGCCGAAGCCCAGCAGCAGAAAGCCGCACAGCAGCAGCCCCGTGTTGTCCGACTCGCCCATCGCGGTCAGCGTCAGCACCGCCGCGGCCGTCAGGACGAACCCGCCGCACACCATCCGCCGCGGCCCGAACCGCCGCAGCAGCCGCGCCCCGGCCAGCCCCGCCGCCATCGCGGCGAAGGTCAGGGGCAGCAGACGCAGACCCGTCTCCAGAGGGGACAGCCCCAGCACCAGCTGGAGGTACTGCGCCGCGATCAGCTCGAGGCCGACCAGCGCCAGCATCGCCAGCACGATGCACCCCACCGACGTGCTGAACGGCGGCCGCCCGAACATCCGGAGATCCACCAGCGGATGAGACCGCCGCCGCTGACGGCGGACGAACATCACGAGCAGCACGGCTCCGGCCGCCAGCGGGAGCACGGTGAGCGGACCGGCCTCCCCGCCGCCCAGCCGCTTCACGCCGAACACGGCGCCGAACAGTCCCGCCGCCGCCATCAGCGCACCGACCACGTCCCAGGGACCGTCCCCCGCGCCCTTCGACTCGGGCAGGAGCAGTCGCCCCACCGGCAGGCTGACCAGCATCAACGGGATGTTGACCAGGAAGACCGAGCCCCACCAGAAGTGCTCCAGCAGAAAGCCGCCGAGCAGTGGGCCCACGGCCGCGCCCACCGCGGCCACCGCGCTCCAGATGCCTATGGCCAGCGCCCGCTCGCGGCGGTCGGGGAACACCTGCCGCAGGATCGACAGCGTCGCCGGCATGATCATCGCTCCGCCGACGCCGAGCAGCGCCCGCGCCACGATCAGCACCTCGGCGGTGCCCGCGAAGGCGGCCAGCGCGGAGGCGACGCCGAACAGGGCGTACCCGAGCAGCAGGATTCGTCTTCGCCCCACCTTGTCGCCGAGCGTGCCGAACAGGATCAGCAGCGAGGCGCAGACCAGCGGATAGGTGTCGACGATCCAAAGCAGTTCGATGGCGCCGGGGCGCAGGTCCTCGGTGACGGCGGGCACCGCCACGTGCAGCACCGTCGCGTCGACGGCGACCAGAAGCAGGCTGACGCACAGCACCACCAGGACGACCCAGCGGTTGGCACCGGCCCCGGCCGCCCGACGGCGCAGCCCGACGGCGGCCGTGGTCGTCCCGGACATGTACGTACCTCCCAGGTGATCCCTCGGTTCGGCGGGCTCACGAGGTGGGGACTCCCCGTGGCTCGGCCGGAGAGGAGCGGTGGTCTCCGGCCCGCGCAGACGAACACGAGTGACACGCAGCGTACGCGAGTTCACGCCGGGGCCGCGTGGCGGACCTCTCACCGTTCCGGGGCAACCCTGTGGCGTACGCCACTCGCGACGGGTTTCGCCACACTGCCCGCGAGGGTCCCTCGCACCCCCTCCGCACCCCCTCCGCACCCCCTTCCGCACCCGCTCCCGTCCGCCTCCGGGCCGCTCCCGCCCGGGCCCGTGCGCCCCGCCGATCCCGGCCGCCGGGCATGCCGTCGATAATCGGGCCCGTGACCGATCTTGACGTGCGCGCGACGCTCCCCGGCTCCGCGGCCCTGCGCCGGGCGGCCCCCGCCCTCCTCGGGTACGCGGCCGTGCGCGCCCTGGGCCTGCTCGCCCTCGCGCTGTGGAGCGCGGCGCGCGACAAGAGCGCGTACACCCTGCTCACCGCCCGCTGGGACGCCCTCTGGTACACGAGGGTCGCCGAGCTGGGATACGGCTACGAGGTCCGCCTGCCGAACGGCGACGTCCACTCCAATCTGGCCTTCTTCCCGCTGCTGCCCTGGCTGGAGAGGCTGCTCCACGCGACGACCCCGTTGTCGTACGCCGGCGCCGGCTTCACGGTCTCCGTGGTCGCCTCGCTCGCGGCGGCCTGGGGGATCTTCGCCGTCGCCGACCACGTGTACGGGCGGCGGGCCGGGGTCTGCGCGGTGCTGGTGTGGGCCGTGCTCCCCGTCGGGATCGTGCAGTCGATGGCGTACAGCGAGTCGCTCTTCACCGCGCTGGCCGCCTGGTCGCTGTACGCGGTGCTCACCGGCCGGTGGGTGACCGCGGGGGTACTGGCGTCGTTGTCCGGTCTGACCCGTCCGGTGGGACTCGCGGTGGTCGCGGCGGTCTGGGCGGCAGGATCGACGTCCCTCCTTCGTGACCGCCGGGCCCCGGGGACGGGCCCGTTCGTGCGAACCCGCGGCACGGCGCTCGTGCCCGGCGTGCACGATCCCGAGCACGCCTCCCGGCCGTCCGCCGAGGACTCCTCGGGGCGCGAGGCCACCGCCCACGGACCCCGTGTCGCACCGCGCGCCCTCGGCATGCTGCTCGCGCCCCTCGGCGCCGCCGGCTACGTCCTGTGGGTCGGCCACCGCACCGGCCGCGGCCCCCTCGGCTATCTCGACGTCCAGGCGGGCTGGCGCAACGGCTTCGACGGCGGGTACGCGTTCGCCCGCTTCGTCGCCGACAAGTTCACGGCGTTCCCGTCGGCCCTGGCCGGCGTCGGGCTGATCGTCGGCGTCGCCCTGCTGGTGTGGCTGTACGTGGTCTGCGTGCGGCAGCGCCAGCCGCTGCCGCTGCTGGTGTACGGGGGCGCGGTGCTCGCGCTCGCCCTGTGCGCGTCGAGCTACTTCGGCTCGAAGCCGCGGCTGCTGCTGCCCGCGTTCCCGCTGCTGCTCCCGCTCGCGCTGGCCCTGGCCCGGCTGCGGACCACGAGGGCGGTGCTGGTGGCGGGGTGCCTCGCGGTCGCGTCGGCCGTGTACGGAGCGTGGTGGCTGAACGGCTCCGGTCCCCCGTAGACACGGAACGGGCTTTTCCGTGCAGCCTTTCATAACTTCCCTAAAGCTATCCCCTGGAATGATCAAAGGAATTGCGGGAAGAAGAGTCGATGGATTGCGGATTCCTCGGGAATTGTCACCGTTCTGAGAGCAATCCCACATCACATCGTCATCACAAACCCGCGGAATCGGCCGGGTCTCGAGCTCACTCGCTGTAACGTCGTTTAGGTGCGTACCGAACAAAACCTCACCCGTCTGGACCGGGTGTTCGCCAGGCTCGACCGTGAGCCGGAACGACCGGCCCACATCGATGTGCCGAAGATGAGCAGGCACAGGGTCGCGCTGCTGGTCGCGACCCTGGCCTTCTATCTGGCGATCGTGTGGCTCGTGGTGGTCACGTCGTGGCTGGTCCGTTTCGACTGGCAGGTCATGTTCTTCCGGCCGTACCAGCAGTGGCCGGAGATCCACGCCTTCCTCGACTACTACGTGGTCCTCGGCCAGCGCGGCCCGACCGCCGTGATGGTCGCCGCGTGGCTCGGCTGGAGATCCTGGCGGCAGCACACCCTGCGCCCACTGCTCACCCTGGGCGCCTCGCTGTTGCTGCTGAACATCACCGTCGGGGCCGCCAAGCTCGGCATGGGCCGGCTCGGACCGCACTACGCGACCACCATCGGCTCGAACGAGATGGGCCTGGGCGGCGATATATTTCCCAGCGGCCACACCGCCAACGCCGTCGTGACCTGGGGAATCCTCGCGTATCTGGCCTCCACGCCGAGGGCCCGCCGCTGGCTGTCCGCCGTCTCCGCGGTGGTCTCGCTCGGCGTCGGCCTGACCACCGTCTACCTCGGTACGCACTGGCTGAGCGACGTCGTGCTGGGCTGGGCCGCGGGTCTGCTCGTCCTGCTGGCACTCCCGTGGTGCGAGCCCCTGATCGCCCGCGCCGAGGTCTCGATCTTCGCCCTGCGCGACCGTCTGCGCGAACGTCGCAGCGGCACGTTCCCGGTTCCGGCCGCCCCGGTGGCCGTTCCGGTCTCGGTCGCGGCGGGCGCCGCGGCCTCCTCCCAGGACGAGGCCGCCGCACCCCGCGAGACGGCCACTGCGGCCCGTCCGCCGCGCGCACCGGTCTACCTGGCCCCCGGCCCGCACACCACGCGCTCGGAACGCACGCCGGTCACCCCGGCCGGCAGCCGCCGGCCCCCGCACGCCGACCGGCTCCCCCGCGGCGCCACGACCTCGACGGCCCGCCCTCTGACCGGAGGCTGACCTGCGCGGATCCGCCTCACGACGGCGGGGCCCGGTACGCACCCCCGGTCCCGCACCCACCAGGCCCCGCTTCCCGGCGTCGGGAAGCGGGGCCTGTGTTCGTGCGGCGGGACCTCCCGCGCGCGACGGCGCCGGACGGCTCAGCCCTTCCAGGCGCGGGCCACCCGCCCCTGCCGTACCTCGAAGTTCAACCGGCCGAAGCGGTACTCCATGGTGATGATCGTCCCCGGGGCCAGCGAGCGCACCGTCGACCACCCCCGTTCGCGCGCGAGCCGCTCGGCCTGCGCGACCTCCAGGCCGACGTATCCGTCCGGGCTGTCCTGCGGCTCCGCTGGCGGAGTGGGATTCGGTGCCATGCCGCCACGCTAGGCCGCTCGCCGGGCCCCCGGGAACCCCGTACGGGAGGCGCGGATCACCCCGGTCACACTTCTGTCACAGGATCACGACACGCGTTTCGGCCTAACCCCGTCACACGTACGAGCGATTTCGTACAACTTGTTCACGCATTCGAACGTCATTTCCGTACGGCGTCCGAGCTCTTCGAAAAACCCTGCGAAAAGCGTCCGCTACGCCGTTTCCGAAACCGTCGGAACCCGTTCCGTTCTGTTTTCCGGCGCGCCCTGCGGAGCTGACTGCCCGTAGGAAATACACGGGCCCTCCACACATCCTCCCGGTGCGGCCGGCCGGTCCCCCGGCCGGGGCGGCGGGCCGGCTGAGGCAGTCCGGAGGGTCCGAACCGGCACACGGCGGGTCGGGCGGCCGTCAGGCGCGCGGCGCCTGCGCCCGGTCGCCGGCCGGCGTGCGGGGCCCCGAGGCCCGGGTCAGAGCACCGTCGAGCCGGTCGCGGGCGGTCCTGATCGCGTCGATCAGCTCCACGGGTTCCAGCACCTCGAACTCGAGGCCCGCCATCATCACGTGGATCACCATCACGTCGAGGCTCGCGGCTCCCGTGCGCAGCACGCAGGCCTCGTCCCCGTCCGGCTCCAGCGTGCCCGCCGAGGGCGAGACGCGTTCGGCGGCCACGGCCAGGGGCGCCAGCAGCCGGACGGTAGCCCGCACGGCGTACGCGTGGGTGGACACGCCCTCGGAGACGTACCCGGCGAGGTCCTCGGCGGGTGGCTCGCGCGGGTCGAAGCGCGGGCCGTGCGGTGGCCTCGGGATGAGACGGTCCACCCGGAACGTGCGCCAGTCCGCCCGGTCGAGATCCCAGGCGACCAGGTACCAGCGGCGCTCGGTGCACACCAGGCGGTGGGGTTCGACCGTGCGGCGGGTCTCGCCGCCGTCGTGCCCCCGGTAGTCGAAGCGCAGCCGTTCCGCGTCCCGGCAGAGATGGGCCAGCTCGGTGAGCAGGGCCGGGTCCACGGCGGAGGACTGCGGGCCGCGCAGCATCGGCACGGTGAAGGCGTTCAGGGCGCCCACCCGCCGCCGCAACCGGTACGGCAGCACCTGCTCCAGCTTGGCCAGCGCCCGTACCGAGGTCTCGCCGATGCCCTCGATGCCCTGCCCTGCCGCCGTCCGCAGCCCCACGGCGACGGCGACGGCCTCGTCGTCGTCCAGCAGCAGCGGCGGCAACTCGGCGCCGGCGCCCAGCTGGTACCCGCCGCCGGTGCCGGGAGTCGCGTTGACCGGGTAACCCAGTTCGCGCAGCCTCTCCACGTCCCGGCGCACCGTGCGCGCGGTGACGCCGAGCCGGTCGGCGAGCTGCGTACCGGACCATTCGCGGTGGGCCTGCAACAGGGAGAGCAGACGCAGCAGTCGGGCGGAGGTCTCCAGCATGCGCCCAGTCTGTCTCACGGCGGATGCGCCGGACGCCGCCCGGACCACGGGGAACGGCCCCGTCCCGTCGTCGGACCGGACGGGGCCGCCGTGTCCCGGAGGGGGAGCGGCTCAGAGCACGAGGCGCTGTCCGGGCACGATCAGGTCGGGGTCGCCGCCCACGACGGTCTTGTTGGCGGCGTAGACACGCTGCCAGGTCATGCCGTGCCGGGCCCCGATGGTGCTGAGGGTGTCGCCCTCGCGGACGGTGTAGTCACCGCGGGAGGCCTGCTTCCCCGCGCGGTCCCCGGAGTCGGAAGAACCCGAACCCGACGAACCCGGACCCGATGCCGGCGCACCCGGGCCCGAACCGGACTTCCAGGAGCTCGCCTTCTTCGAGAAGCCCGACGCCCCGGCGGACTTCGACGAACCGGACGACTTCGAGGACTTCGACGACTTCGAGGACTTCGAGGAACCGGAGGAGGAGCCCGAGCCGCCCTCGGACGAACCGGCGCCCGGTGCGCTGCCGGAGGCTCCGGCGCGCGCCGAGCAGGTCGGCCACGCGCCCCACCCCTGGGCGTTCTGCACCTTCGCCGCGACGGAGATCTGCTGTGCCTTACTGGCCTTGTCGGCGGTGGACGCGTAGGCGCCGCCGCCGAACGCGCGCCAGGTGCCCGCGGAGAACTGCAGCCCGCCGTAGTACCCGTTGCCGGTGTTGATGTGCCAGTTGCCGCCGCTCTCGCACTGGGCGATGCGGTCCCACACCCCGCTGTCGGCCGCTGCGGCCTCGCCGGTCGCGGACAGCAGTCCGAGAGGGGCGAGAAGTACCGCCCCGGCGAGGACCGCCGTCTTGCGCGACGACGTGCGGGTGCGGATATCGGCACATTCGGACATGTAGATCCCTCTCCACGAACCCGGGCTCCCCCGGGACGGGCACGTCTGCCGCACAGGGCGCGGCCGTCGTGCTCCGTCCCGTCCGCCGGCGGTCGTGCTGCGCGTTGTCCGGTGCGCGGCCGGCGGACGTTCCCGAGTGGTGCTCGTTGCACACGGCGGAGCAATCTAGGGATGCTGACGAGTCGTTATCAACCAACTCCCCTCCGTTGCAGGCCACTTGCCGGTTACCTTGGGTAGCGGCGATTTTCGGCCACCTATTTCATCCCTTCATTTCCCGCTTTGTCGACCAGCACCCCCGGCCGACTGTGAGCCAGCTCACCGAATCAACTTCCGTGACCTCCCCGTTACTTGACAAGGAGTGTCCGATTCCGCACCCAGGGTGACCGTGTGCGCAGGACGGTTCGATTCCGTTCGCCCTGCAGCGTGACTCCCGCCACAGATCACCCGTTGTCTTCTTCATGAGCCGGGGACCCGCCCGGACCACGAGCCGGGGACACCCGGACTCGCCCCAGCACCGCATCCGAGGGAGCCCCCGTGCCGCGCATGCTCGACGTCAGCGACGAGGTTCGCGCCGAGATCGGCGACGAAGAAGCCGACCGGCTGCTCGCCGGAGACAACGCCCCGGGCAGTTACGACTGCACGTCCTGCCGCACCCCGGGCGACTCCGACAACGAGCGCACCAGCACCGTCCTGTTCATCGGGGACGAGACCGCCGTCCTCGCCTTCGCCCACTCCACCTGCCTGCCCTCGCAGGTCGTCCAGGTCACCGAGGAGCAGCTGCAGGGCGCGGTCCGCTCCATCAACGGCGACTCGGCCGACCTGGACGCCGGCAAGGTCGTCCCCGAGCAGGCGGTGCTCGGCGTGACCAGCGGGCTCGTCCTGATCGCGGGGGAGCTGCACCCGGCCCTGGTCGTCGAGCCGACCGCGCCGATCGTGCGGCCCGGCACCACCGGCGCCGGCGACGACTTCCTGCCGCTGCTCATCGAGCAGGGCTTCATGCCGCTCTCCCAGCTGTCCGAGGTGCCGCCGGTGCAGCACGGCTGGTCCGTGCTGCTGGCCATGGGTCAGCTGCACGCGGTGCTGCAGCCCTCGGCGAACGGCGGCCAGCCGGTGGCCTGGTGGCAGGCGCACCAGCCGCTGCAGGTGACGGAGGGGTGGCGCGCCGCCGCCAACAAGCACCAGCAGGTGCTGATGTTCGCCGCCCCGGTCGGGTCGATCGGCCGTCAGCCCCGTGAGGACCTGCTGCGCGACGCGCTCGACAAGGCCGCCGCGGGCGGTCAGTTGGTCGGGGCGGCCCTGCCGCTCGCCGGTACCTGAGATCCCCAGGGCGCGGGACCCCGCACACCGTCCCGCGCCGCACGCACGCCCAGCGCCGCACACACGTCCCGCGCCCCGTACGGCGGGCGTGCGGATGTGCGTCGGGCGTGCGGCCGTGTGTCCGTGCGGGGCCCGCGCGCCCGACGGCACGTCACCCGGCCGCATCCCCAGATGTCCGACCTCGTTTGGACATACGTGCACACCTACGACGTTCCCCGCCGCCCGTCCTTCCCGTCGATCCCGTCCGCGCGACCGGCTCAGGACGCGCAGGGCGGCCCATCGGCCACGCCGATCTACGACGCGCTCTACGCCGAGTACGTCAAGACGTTCCGCTCGCTGCCGGGTGACCGCAGCGGCGAGGACCAGCTGGGGTTCACCGCCTTCGGCAACATCCCGCGCCACACAAGCTCGTACCCGGCGCCCCGCCCGGGGTCGTTCAGCAGCTCGTACAGCGCCTACAGCGCCGGGGCGCAGAGCGCGCGGCACGGGAACGGGCAGCAGTCGCAGTGGCAGCGGGTCGGGCAGATCGGCGGCCAGCAGCACCAGCCCACCGCGACGCACCACGTCCCGGCGCTGCCGCCGGCCCCCCGCAGGACCTTCTGACCGGGGCCCGGCACGGCCGGAGGGCGGCGCCCGTCACAGGCGCCGCCCTCCGCTCGGTCCTGCCCAGCCGCATCCGGCGGGCTGGGGCTACTTCTTCTTCGTGCCGCGCTTCTCGCGCACCCGCACCGAGATGTGGATCGGGGTGCCCTCGAAGCCGAACTCCTCGCGCAGCCGGCGCTCGATGAAGCGCCGGTAGCCCGCCTCGATGAAGCCGGAGGCGAAGAGGACGAACCGCGGCGGCTTGGTGCCTGCCTGGGTGCCGAAGAGGATGCGCGGCTGCTTGCCGCCCCGCACCGGGTGCGGGTGCGCGGCGACCAGCTCGCCGAGGAAGGCGTTCAGGCGGCCGGTGGGGACACGGGTCTCCCAGCCGGCCAGCGCGGTCTCGATCGCCGGGACCAGCTTCTCCATGTGGCGGCCGGTGCGCGCCGAGACGTTCACCCTCGGGGCCCACGCCACCTGGGCGAACTCGGTCTCGATCTCCCGCTCCAGGTAGTAGCGGCGCTCCTCGTCGAGGGTGTCCCACTTGTTGTAGGCGATGACGAGGGCGCGGCCCGCGTCGACGGCCATGGTGACGATGCGCTGGTCCTGGACCGAGATCGACTCGGAGGCGTCGATGAGGATGACCGCCACCTCGGCCTTCTCGACGGCGGCGGCGGTGCGCAGCGAGGCGTAGTAGTCGGCGCCCTGCTGGAGGTGGACGCGCTTGCGGATGCCGGCCGTGTCGACGAACTTCCAGATGACGCCGCCGAGTTCGATCAGCTCGTCGACCGGGTCCCGGGTGGTCCCCGCGACCTCGTTGACGACGACCCGCTCCTCGTTCGCCACCTTGTTCAGCAGCGAGGACTTGCCGACGTTCGGGCGGCCGATGAGCGCGATCCGGCGAGGGCCGCCGACCGCGGTGCCGAAGGTCTGCGCGGGGGCCTCCGGCAGGGCCTCCAGGACGGCGTCCAGCATGTCGCCGGTGCCACGGCCGTGCAGTGCGGAGATCGGGTGCGGCTCGCCGAGGCCCAGGGACCACAGGTAGGCCGCGTCGGCCTCGGCGCTCGGGCCGTCGACCTTGTTGGCGGCCAGGACGACGGGCTTGCCGGCCTTGCGCAACAGCCGTACCACCGCCTCGTCGGTGTCGGTGGCGCCGACCTTGGCGTCCACGACGAAGACGACGGCGTCGGCGGCCTCGATCGCGTACTCGGCCTGCGCGGCCACGGAGGCGTCGATGCCGAGGACGTCCTGCTCCCAGCCGCCGGTGTCGACGAGCTTGAAGCGACGGCCCGACCACTCCGCCTCGTAGGTGACACGGTCGCG
Source organism: Streptomyces achromogenes (assembly GCF_030816715.1). Classification (NCBI taxonomy): domain Bacteria; kingdom Bacillati; phylum Actinomycetota; class Actinomycetes; order Kitasatosporales; family Streptomycetaceae; genus Streptomyces; species Streptomyces achromogenes. The sequence continues at coordinate 2,079,961 of NZ_JAUSYH010000001.1, forward strand.
GGTGACGCCCGGCTTGTCCTCGACGACGGCCTCGCGGCGGCCGATGATCCGGTTCACCAGGGTCGACTTGCCGACATTGGGGCGGCCGACGACGGCGAGCACGGGCAGCGGCCCGTGTCCGGCCTCCTCGATGGCCCCCTCGACGTCCTCGATGTCGAAGCCCTCGACGGCGGCGAGCTCCATGAACTCCGCGTACTCGGCGTCGCCGAGCGCCCCGTGATCGTGCTCGAAGGCGTCCGAGCCGTCGGGCTGGCTGTGGTCGTTCATGAAGTGCGTACCTCGTCGTTCCATCGTGGTGATCGGTGGAGCGCCCCGTTCGTCCGGGTTGATCCACTACTCGGTCATTCAGTGTCGCTCAGCGCCCGGTCAGGCGCCTGGCGTTTTCCAGGTGGGCGGCCAGCTGCTTCTGGATGCGTTCGGTCGCCTCGTCCAGTGCCTTGCGGGTCCTGCGGCCGCTTCCGTCGCCGGCGTCGAACGGGTCTCCGAAGACGACGTCGACGCGGGAGCGCAGCGGGGGCAGCGCCTTGATCAACCGTCCGCGGCGCTCCGTGCTTCCCAGCACGGCGACGGGCACGATCGGCGCCCCGCCGCGCACCGCGAAGTAGGCGAGCCCGGCGCGCAGGGCGGCGAAGTCTCCCTCGCCCCGGGTGCCTTCAGGGAAGATCCCGAGGACCCCGCCGTTGTCGAGCACGCCCAGCGCACGGGTGATGGCCGTGCGGTCGGTGGTGTCCCGGTCGACCTTGAGCTGGCCGATGCCGGTCAGGAAGGGGTCCAGCGGGCCGATGAACGCCTCCTTCTTGATCAGGAAGTGTGTGGGCCGCGGGGCCACGCCCATCACCATCGGTCCGTCGATGTTGTGGGAGTGGTTGATCGCGAAGATCAGCGGGCCGCTCGCCGGCACCTTCCAGGCGCCCAGCACGCGCGGCTTCCACAGCCCGTACATCAGGCCGACGCCGATGCGCCGGCCGACCTCGGCGCCCTTCTCGGAGGGCACGGACGGCTGAGTCACTTCGCGGCCCGATTCTCCTCGACGAGAGTCACCACGCGCTCGATGACCTGGGTGAGCGTCAGCTCGGTGGTGTCCACCTCGACGGCGTCGCCGGCCTTGGCGAGCGGGGAGGTCTTGCGGGAGGAGTCGGCCGCGTCCCGCTTGATCAGCGCCTCACGGGTGCTGTGCAGGTCCGCGCCCTTCAGTTCGCCGCTGCGGCGGGCCGCGCGGGCCTCCGGGGAGGCGGTGAGGAAGACCTTCAGATCGGCGTCGGGCAGCACGGTCGTGCCGATGTCGCGCCCCTCCACGACGATGCCCTGCTCGGCGCCGGCCGCCAGCGAGCGCTGCAGCTCGGTGATCCGGGACCGCACCTCCGGCACGGCGCTCACCGCGCTGACCTTGGAGGTGACCTCCTGGGTGCGGATCGGTCCGGCGACGTCGACGCCGTCGACCATGATGGTCGGGGCGGCCGGGTCGGTGCCGGAGAGGATCTCGGGCTTGCCCGCGACCGCGGCGATCGCCGTGGGGTCCTCGACGTCGATCCCGTTGGTCACCATCCACCACGTGATCGCCCGGTACTGGGCGCCGGTGTCCAGGTAGCTCAGCCCGAGCCGGGCGGCCACGGCCTTGGACGTGCTCGACTTGCCCGTGCCGGAGGGGCCGTCTATGGCGACAATCACGGGCTGGGCGGCGCCGTTTTCCACGGGGGGACACCTTCCTGGTGCGAGGCGGTGGAGGTACGGGGCGCGACTGTGCCCCGTACCAGGTTACCGGCCGCGGGTCACTCGTCCGGCCGCGCCTTCGCCACGCCGCCGGCGCCACCGCCCCACGGCGCCGGCCAAGCCCCGCTTCACGGCGCCGGGCCCGCATCACCCGGCCGCTCCGGCGGACCGCCGGCTACTGACGGATGGCCCAGCCCTTCTCCCGCAACGCCGACGACAGCACCACCGCCGACTTCGGCTCCACCATCAACTGCACGAGACCCGCCTGCTGCCCCGTCGCGTGCTCGATGCGGACGTCCTCGATGTTCACGCCCGCCTGCCCGGCGTCGGCGAAGATGCGGGCCAGCTGCCCCGGCTGGTCGTCGATCAGCACGGCGACGATCTCGTAGGCACGCGGAGCGGCCCCGTGCTTGCCGGGGACCCGTACCTGGCCCGCGTTGCCGCGGCGCAGCACGTTCGCCACGCCGTCGGCGCCCGCCCGGCGCTCGGCGTCGTCGGAGGACTGCAGGGCCCGCAGCGCCTGCACCGTCTCCGCCAGGTCGGCGGCGACGTCGGTGAGCAGGTCGGCGACCGGCCCGGGGTTCGCGGACAGGATGTCGATCCACATCCGGGGGTCGGAGGCGGCGATCCGGGTGACGTCCCGGATGCCCTGCCCGCACAGCCGTACGGCGGCCTCCTCGGCGTTCTCCAGCCGCGCCGCGACCATGCTGGAGACGAGGTGCGGCATGTGGGAGACGAGGGCGACGGCGCGGTCGTGGGCGTCCGCGTCCATGACCACGGGGACGGCCCGGCAGTGCGAGACCAGCTCCAGGGCGAGGTTCAGCACCTCGGTGTCGGTGTCCCGGGTCGGCGTCAGCACCCAGGGGCGCCCCTCGAAGAGGTCGCCGGTCGCGGCCAGCGGTCCGGACTTCTCCCGGCCCGACATGGGGTGGCTGCCGATGTACGCCGACAGGTCGAGGCCGAGCGCCTGCAGTTCGCGGCGCGGCCCGCCCTTGACGCTGGCCACGTCGAGGTAGCCGCGGGCCACCCCCCGGCGCATCGCGTCGGCGAGCACGCCGGCCACGTGGGCGGGCGGGGCGGCGATGATCGCGAGGTCGACCGGCCCCTGCGGCTCCTCGTCGGTGCCGGCGCCGAGCGCCGCCGCCGTACGGGCCTGCTCGGGATCGTGGTCGGCGAGGTGGACGCCGACGCCCCGCTGGGCGAGGGCCAGGGCCGCGGACGTGCCGATCAGCCCCGTTCCGATGACGAGCGCGGTCCTCACTGGGCGATGTCCTTGCGCAGGGCTGCCGCGGCGCCGAGGTAGACGTGGCTGATCTCGGCGCGCGGGGTGTCCGACTCGACGTGCGCGAGTATCCGCACCACCCGCGGCATGGCGCCCGCGATGTCGAGTTCCTGGGCGCAGATCAGCGGCACGTCGACGATGCCCAGCTTGCGGGCGGCCGCCGCCGGGAAGTCGCTGTGCAGGTCCGGCGTTGCCGTGAACCAGATGCTGATCAGGTCGTCGGCGCCGAGCGCGTTGCGTTCCATGACGGCGGTGAGGAGGGCGCCGACCTGCTCGTCCATGTGGCCGGCGTCGTCCCGCTCGAGTTGGACGGCTCCCCGGACCGCTCGTACCGCCACGGCGCTGCTCCTTGCTGAAGTGCTGGACTACGGCTGACTACGGCTCCTGCCACATCCAGCGTAGTCAGACCGCGTGAGCGCGGTGCGCGCAGCCCGCGTGCCGAGACGGCCGCACCCCCGTACGCCCTTTACGGCGGGTGCCGCCTGCGCTGTCATGGCACTCTGACGGCAGGACACCCGCATCGGGGGAAGGCCTGACATGAAGCGTCCCGGACCCCTGCTCACCCTTCTCGCGGGACTGGTGCTCGCGGCGTTCCTGCTGACGCTCAACGCGACGACGGGGACGAGGTCGGCCTCCTCCTCGTACCAGGAGCAGTCGCCGAGCCCGGCCCCCGTCCGCAGCAGCCAGGCCTCCCCCACGCCTGCGCCCACCCCCTCCCGTTCCGGGGCCGCCGACGCCGACTACGCCGGGCGCACGGACGACGACGCGGCGGCGATCGCCGTCTCCGTCCGCGGCGGCCGGGCGATCGCGTACTTCTGCGACGGCCGCACCCGGGAGTCGTGGCTGAAGGGCGACGTGGAGGACGACGGGACCCTGCGGCTCACCGGCGAGCACGGCGCGAAGCTGGAGGGCACCCTCGAGGACGGCAAGGGGATCGACGGCACGGTCGAGGTGGACGGAACGCGTCACGCCTTCGCCGCGGACCGGGCGAAGAAGCCGTCGGGGCTGTGGCGGGCGACCGCCACCGTACGCTCCGCGAAGATCGACGGCGGGTGGATCGTCCTGAAGGACGGCAGTCAGGTCGGCGTCGTCACCCGGGACGGCGAGCCCTCGCCCGCTCCCCGCATCGACCCGGAGACCGGCGCGGTGACGGTCGACGGACAGCGGCTCACGGCCCGCCCCGTGACGCCCTGACAACCCGCTGACCCCCTACGCGCAGGGAGCGACCATGACCGTGGACCCGAACGCCGCCACCCAGGGCTTCCCGGGGCCCGGGCCCGCACCGCGCGGCCCGCGTCCGGCGCGCTATCTGGTCCCGGCGCTCGTCGCCGCCGCGGTGGCGCTCGGGCTGGGCGCGTACGGCCGTGTCCACGACCCGGCCGGGACGGCCTTCAACCTGGCCGGCTTCAGCAGCACGGGCGCGGTGAAGTCCTGGCTGGCGTCGGCCGCGATGCTCCTCGCGCTGGCGCAGCCGGTCTCGGCACTGATGCTGTACGGGAAGCTGCCGGGCCCCGCCTGGGCCGGCGGGCTGCACCGCTGGTCGGGCCGCGCGGCCTTCCTGATCGCGGTCCCGGTTGCGGTGCACTGCCTGTACGCGCTTGGCTGGCAGACGTACGAAACGCGCGTGATGTGGCACTCCGTCCTGGGTTGCTTCTTCTTCGGCGCTTTCAGTGCCAAGATGCTGCTGCTCCGCTGGGAGCGACTCCCGGGATGGCTGCTGCCGCTCGTCGGCGGACTCGTCTTCGCCGTGCTGACGGTCGTCTGGCTGACCTCGGCCCTCTGGTTCTTCCGCACGTTCGGAGTGACGACATGACTTCCCCCGCGACACGACGCACGGTCCTCCTGGCGACGGGCGGCGCGGCAGCTGCGCTCACGGTCGGCTGCAGCGAATACGGCGACGACAGCTCGTCCTCGTCGAAGAAGTCCCCGAACGCCTCCGCCGGCCAGGAGCTCACGAAGACGAGCGACATCCCCGTCGGCGGCGGCAAGATCTTCGCCGACGAGAAGGTCGTCGTCACGCAGCCGACGAAGGACGACTTCAAGGCGTTCTCCGCGGTCTGCACCCATCAGGGCTGCACGGTCGCCACCATCGCCGACGGTCTGATCCACTGCCCCTGTCACCAGAGCGAGTTCCGCATCGCGGACGGCTCGGTGGCCCGCGGCCCGGCGCCGAAGCCGCTGCCCCCCGAGCAGATCACCGTCGCGGGCGGCGCGATCCGGCTGGCCTGAACCCCGGGCGGCCCCGGGTTGCGCCGGCGGCCCGAGGCTGCTCACTGGTCCCAGAGCGCCCCGAGCGTCATCAGTTCGCCGTGGTACTCGATCCGGTCCGCCCACGCCGTGGGCCAGGCGTCGGCGCCGGCGTGCGCGCCCGCGAAGGCGCCCGCGAGGCAGGCGATGGAGTCGGAGTCGCCGGACGAGCAGGCGGCCCGGCGCAGCACGGTGACCGGTTCGTCGGGGAAGAGCAGGAAGCACAGCAGACCGGCGGCCATGGCCTCTTCGGCGATCCACCCCTCCCCCGCCGCCAGGCACGGGTCGGTCTCGGGCGAGGGGCGGCGCAGCGTCTCCTGGAGGCGCTCCAGGACGGCGAGGCACTCGTCCCAGCCGCGCGTGATGAAGTGCTCCGGGCTCGGGTCCTGGCTGCGGGTCCACAGGTCGCCGAGCCAGCGGTGGTGGTAGCGGGAGCGGTTGTCGAGGGCGTACGAGCGCAACAGCCCGACCAGCGCGGCGGGGTCGGAGCCCTGCGCGAGCAGCCGGACGGCGTGCGCGGTGAGGTCGGAGGCGGCGAGCGCGGTGGGATGCCCGTGGGTGAGGGCGGACTGGAGCTGGGCGGCGCCGGCCCGCTGCTCGTCGCTGAGCCCGGGGACGAGGCCGAGCGGCGCGACGCGCATGTTGGCGCCGCAGCCCTTGGAGCCGATCTGAGTGGCGTCCTGCCACAGCCGCGTGTCGTCCTCGAGGAGGTCGCAAGCGGTCAGGCAGGTGCGCCCCGGGGCCCGGTTGTTGTCCGGTGACCGGTACCAGGCCACGAACTCCTTCCGCAGCTGCGGCACCAGGGAGACCGGCACGAGCAGCCCGCGGTCCATGGCGGTCCGCAGGGCGCGCCCGACCGCCAGGGTCATCTGGGTGTCGTCGGAGACGAAGGCGCGCCCCGGGAGTTCCATCTCCCGCCAGGGCCCGCACTTGGCGAGGATCGACGGGACGTCGTTGAACTCGGTCGGGAACCCGAGCGCGTCCCCCAGGGCGAGTCCCAGCAGGGATCCGGTGGCGCGCTTTCGGACGGTGGTCGAGGTGGTCATGCGGAACGTCCTTCCCGGGGCGGTCGCAGCAGGGGCGGGTGGAGCGCGGTGGCGGACCCCGCCCGGTAGAGGGCGGCGGGTTTGCCGCGGCCGCCGGTGAGGCGCACGCCGCCGGGGACGGGCTCGACGAAGCCCGGGGTGGCGAGCACCTTGCGGCGGAAGTTGGGCCGGTCGAGGCCGGTCCCCCACACCGTCTCGTAGACCTGCTGGAGCTCCCCGAGGGTGAACTCGGGCGGGCAGAAGGCCGTCGCGAGACAGGTGTACTCGAACTTGGCACCGACCCGGTCGTGGGCGTCCGCCAGGATCCGGTCGTGGTCGAAGGCGAGCGGCCGGGCGTCGTCGTACGGCTGCCAGCGCGCCTGTGCCGCGTCGCCGCCGCCCGTCGGCTCGGGCGCGTGGGGCAGCAGGGCCGCGAAGGCGACGGAGACGACCCGCATACGGGGGTCGCGGCCGGGCTCGCTGTAGGTGCGCAGCTGCTCCAGGTGCAGTCCGGAGACGTCCTTCAGGCCGGTCTCCTCGGCGAGTTCGCGGCGGGCGGCCGTCTCCGCGGACTCGTCCGGCAGCACGAAACCGCCGGGCAGCGCCCACCGGCCGGCGTACGGCTCCTGGCCGCGCTCGACGAGCAGCACGTGCAGGGCGCCCGCGCGGAGCGTGAGGACGGCGAGATCGACGGTGACCGCGAAGGGCTCGTAGGCGTGCTTGTCGTAGGCGCGCCGGTCGCCGGCGTCCCGGTCATCGGCGTCCCCGTTGGTGGCGTCCTCGTCGTGGCCCCGCATGACGAACACCCCCTTTTAATAGTCATCACGACTATAAAAAGGGGGTGTCGTCCCGCACAAGCCCCGGGGTCCGGGATTCGCGTCCTAGAGGTCGACTTCCTGCATCAGCATGCCGACCTCGGTGTTGGACAGCCGGCGCAGCCAGCCCGACTTCTGGTCGCCCAGGGTGATCGGGCCGAAGGCGACGCGCACCAGCTTGTCGACGGGGAAGCCGGCCTCGGCCAGCATCCGGCGCACGATGTGCTTGCGGCCCTCGTGCAGGGTCACCTCGACCAGGTAGTTCTTGCCGGTCTGCTCGACGACCCGGAAGTGGTCCGCCTTCGCGTACCCGTCCTCCAACTGGATGCCGTCCTTGAGCTTCTTGCCCAGGTCACGCGGGATGGGGCCCACGATGTGCGCGAGGTAGACCTTCTTCACGCCGTACTTGGGGTGGGTCAGCCGGTGCGCCAGCTCACCGTGGTTGGTCAGCAGGATGACGCCCTCGGTCTCGGTGTCGAGCCGACCGACGTGGAACAGCCGCGTCTCGCGGTTGGTCACGTAGTCGCCGAGGCACTGCCGGCCCTCGTTGTCCTCCATCGTGGAGACGACGCCGGCCGGCTTGTTCAGCGAGAAGAACTGGTACGTCTGCGTGGCGACGGTCAGACCGTCGACCTTGACCTCGTCCTTCTCCGGGTCGACCCGCTTGCCCTGCTCCAGGACGATCTCGCCGTTGACCTCGACCCTGGCCTGCTCGATCAGCTCCTCGCAGGAGCGCCGGGAGCCGTAGCCCGCGCGCGCGAGGACCTTCTGCAGCCGCTCGCCCTCCTGCTCGGCGCCCGGGAAGGTCTTGGGCGTCTTGACGTCCTTCTTGCCCGCGTACCGCTCGCGGTTGCGCTCCTCGGCCCGCGCCTCGTACTCCCGCGAGGTCGCCGGGACCCAACGGCCGCGCCCGGTGCCCTGCCCCTGCTTGGGGCCGCCCTTGGCGCCGCCGCGCGCGGACGCGCCGCGCCCCGACTTCGGGCCCTCGTGGGTGCCGCCGGGACCCACGTCGTAGCGGCGCTCCTCCGGGCGCGGGTTCTTCGGCCTGGCGCCCTGCTGGTCGTCGCGGGCGTTCCCGGCGCCGCGGTGATCACCGCGGCCGCCGCCACTTCCGCCGCGACCACCGCCGCTGCTCCCGCCGCGACCGCCGCCGCTCCCGCCGCGGCCGCCGCTGTTGCCACCACGGCTCCCGCCGTTGTTTCCGCTGCTGTTCCTGCCGCTGCTGCTTCGCATCAAAGTTCCGTCTTGTCGTCTGCGTCCTCGGAATCCGGAGCGTCCGGATCGAACGACGGCACGCCCTCCTGGGTCTCGGCCTCGATCGCCTCCGCCTCAGGCAGGAAGGGCGCGAGTTCCGGGAGCTCGTCCAGGCCGCGCAGGCCCATCCGCTCCAGAAAGTAGTTCGTCGTCACGTACAGGATCGCACCTGTTTCGGGTTCCGCGCCCGCCTCCTCCACCAGACCGCGCTGGAGCAGGGTGCGCATCACACCGTCACAGTTCACTCCGCGCACCGCGGAGACCCTGCTGCGGCTGACCGGCTGGCGGTAGGCGACGACCGCCAGGGTCTCCAGCGCCGCCTGGGTGAGCCGGGCCTGCTGGCCGTCCAGGACGAACCCCTCGACGGCCGCCGCGAACTCCGGCCGGGTGTAGAACCGCCAGCCGCCCGCGACGAGCCGGAGCTCGAATCCGCGCCCCTGCACGGTGTACTCGTCGGCCAGCTCGCGCAGCGCGTCCGCTACGCTGCGCCGTGGCCGCTGGAGGATCTTCGCGAGATGCTCCTCGGTCGCGGGCTCGTCGACGACCATCAGGACGGCCTCGAGAGCCGGCTTGAGATCCAGTGCGGCGACGGTCTCCTCGCTCACGTCTTCGTCTCCTTCCCGGGCTCCTCGGGAGGCCGGTCGAACTCGTCGGTGACCCTGGGCTGCGCTTCCCCGTCCCCGCCGGTCCAGCGCACCAGAAGCTCACCGAGCGCGGTCTCCTGGTCGAGGGCGACGGCCTTCTCCCGGTACAGCTCCAGCAGCGCGAGAAAACGGGCGACGACGGTGAGGGTGTCGTCGGTGTCCGCCACCAGCGCCCGGAAGCTGGCCTCGCCGAGCTCACGCAGCCGTGCGACGACGATCCCGGCCTGCTCCTGCACGCTCACCAGCGGCGCGTGGATGTGGTCGACGTACACCTGCGGCTTGGCCCTCGGCTGCATCGCCTTGACGGCGAGTCTCGCGAACCCTTCCGCGCCGATGCTGATGACCACCTCGGGCAGCAGCTCGGCGTGATGCGGTTCCAGTCCGACGGTGCGGGGGTAGCGGCGGCCCTCGCTCTCCAGCCGGTGCGTGAAGATGTCGGCGATCTGCTTGTAGGCGCGGTACTGCAGCAGACGGGCGAAGAGCAGGTCCCGGGCCTCCAGCAGCGCCAGGTCGGCCTCGTCCTCGACCTCGGCGGCGGGCAGCAGCCGCGCCGCCTTCAGATCGAGCAGGGTGGCGGCGACGACCAGGAACTCGGTCGTCTGGTCCAGGTCCCAGTCGGGGCCCATCGCCCTGATGTGCGCCATGAACTCGTCGGTGACCTTCGACAGCGCGACCTCGGTGACGTCCAGCTTGTGCTTGGAGATCAGCTGGAGCAACAGGTCGAAGGGCCCCTCGAAGTTGGCGAGCCGGACCTTGAAGACACCGTCGGGCACCCCCTCCACAACGGCCACGGAACTCCCGGGAACAGCTCCCGGAGCAGCGGTTTCGGCGGCAGCGGCGCCAGGAACAGCCCCCCGCGGGGCGGCGGCTCGTGAAGCGGCGGTTCCCGGGGCGGCGGCTCCCGAGGCAGGGGTGCCTGAAACGGCAGTCCCCGGGACAGCGGGTCCTGGGGCGGTGGCTCCTTGGGCAACCGGTTCCGCGCCTTTTTCCGGATCCCGGACGAGCGCATGCGGGGAAACCGCTTCCCGGCCCGTTTCCGGTTCCGGCGTGGAGGGGGCTGCTGCAACCGGTTGCCCGCCCGTTTCCGGCTCCCCGGCGACGGGTTCCGCGGCAACCGGTCCCGGGCTCGCCGCCGTGGTGACCGGCTCCGGAACCGTTTCCGCTGCGGCCGGATCCGTCACGGCGGGCTCGGGCCCGGGCTCCGGACCGGCGGATGCCGTGCCCGGTCCCCGCCCCAGCGCTCGCCGACGGCCGGCTGCTGCGCCGGGGCCGGGGACGGAGGCGTTGTTCGAGGTCATGGCCTCCGCAGGCTACCGCTACCGCCCGCGAAGTCGTCGTACGAGAATGCTGGCGTCCCCGCGGCTCTCCAGGTCGGCGAGGACCACGGCGACCGCCTCGCGGACGATGCGCCCCCGGTCCACGGCCAGCCCGTGCTCTCCCCGGAGCACCAGACGGGCGTGCTCCAGATCCATGAGCTCCTCGGCGGAGACGTAGACGGTGATCTTCTCGTCGTGCCGCTCGCGGCCACTGGGCCGGCGGGAGGCCTGCCGTCCGCGCTTGCGCGGCTGGTCGTCGGCGGAGGCAGAACCTTCCTGCACACCCTGGCGGCGCTCGGCCCGCTCCCCGGGGGCGCCCCTGGTACGGGACTCCCCGGCGTCCGCCGGTCCGGCGTCGGCCGCCACGTGCTCGGCGCCCTCGCCGTCGCCGCCCTGCGCGGGCACGGCCTGCGGCGCGTCCTGCGCACCGCCGGCCGCCACCCCGTCGCTCTCGCCGGCCGGCGCGGGCACCCGGGCCTCGCCGTTGGCGTTGCGCCGGGGCGCGGACGGCTGAAGCGCCGTTCCCCCTGTCGTACGGAAGAGTTCGTCGGCCCCCGGCAGACTCACTCGGCGTGACACCGGGCGAGCACCTCCCTGGCGAGCTGACGGTAGGCGGCGGCGCCGACGGAGTTGGACGCGTACGTGGTGATCGGCTCACCGGCGACCGTGGTCTCCGGGAAGCGGACCGTGCGCCCGATGACCGTGTGGTAGACGTGGTCGTCGAAGGCCTCGACGACCCGCGCGAGCACCTCGCGGCTGTGCACGGTGCGCGAGTCGTACATGGTCGCCAGGATCCCGTCGAGCTCCAGCTCTGGGTTGAGCCGCTCCTGGACCTTCTCGATGGTCTCGGTCAGCAGGGCCACACCGCGCAGCGCGAAGAACTCGCACTCCAGCGGCACGATCACCTTGTGGGCGGCCGTCAGGGCGTTGACGGTGAGCAGGCCGAGCGAGGGCTGGCAGTCGATGACGATGTAGTCGTAGTCGTCCATCAGCGGCTTGAGCGCACGCTGGAGCGTGGACTCGCGCGCGACCTCGGAGACCAGCTGCACCTCGGCGGCCGACAGGTCGATGTTGCTGGGCAGCAGGTCCATGTTGGGGACCGCGGTCTTCAGGAGCACCTCGTCCGCCGCCATGCCCCGCTCCATGAGCAGGTTGTAGACGGTGAGGTCGAGCTCCATCGGATTGACGCCGAGTCCCACCGACAGCGCGCCCTGCGGGTCGAAGTCCACGAGCAGCACGCGCCGTCCGTACTCCGCAAGCGCGGCACCCAGGTTGATGGTCGACGTGGTCTTGCCCACGCCGCCCTTCTGGTTGCACATCGCGATGATCTTCGCGGGGCCGTGTTCGGTCAGCGGGCCCGGGATCGGGAAGTACGGCAGCGGGCGTCCGGTCGGACCGACGCGCTCACGGCGCTGTCGGGCCGCGTCGGGCGCGAGCGTGGCCGCGTACTCCGGATCCGGCTCGTATTCGGCGTCGGGGTCGTAGAAGTGCCCGTCGGGCAGTTCGTCGTAGTCGGCGAAGTGGTTGTGGGGCGCGCCACTTCCGTCGCCGGCCATGGCGTTCACGTAATGGCCATCCATGCTCTGGAGTGCTGACAGAGCCAACTGGGGGCTGCTCTGGCTCTGGTGGGCTGCGAAGGTTCGGACAGCGACGGAGCCGACAGCCTCGAGCCCCGCGGAACCCGGGCCCCGCGTACGCATTCCTGGTTGACCACCCCCGGGAGCAAATGTCGACTCATTCACAAGTCGTCTTACCTCCTTGGTGACCAGGAAACTTCTAGACAAGGTCAGCGTGGCACCATGCCGACGGTTGGCGACTCTATGGCGTGTCGGGCGTCCGCAGCAACACAATCCGCCGGACCCGGCCCGATGTGTCGGCAATGAAACATCACGCTGTCAAGGGCGTACGGCCGTCGCACGGCAGGTTTCACCGGTGTGCGAATCGGTCGAAGCGTTACGTTCGAGGCGAGTTGGCCGAGAGCCGCAAAGTGACCATACACACATCCGGCCGGACCTTGTCGGGCAAGGTCCGGCCTCGTGAGCGCGGTTGACGCGCCTTGTTGACGTATCGCCTTTACGAAAAGGTGACTTGGCTCCGGGCTCAGCCGAGCAGGGTGTCCAGGTCCACGTGCTCCAGTCCGTGCGCCTCCGCGACCTCGCGGTAAACGACCTTGCCGTCATGGGCGTTGAGGCCCTTCGCCAGCGCGGCGTCGCGGCGCAGCGCCTCGACCCAGCCCTTGTCGGCGAGTTCGACGATGTAGGGCAGCGTGGCGTTGGTGAGGGCGTAGGTGGAGGTGTTGGGGACCGCGCCGGGCATGTTGGCGACGCAGTAGAAGACCGAGTCGTGGACCGGGAAGGTCGGCTCGGCGTGGGTGGTCGGGCGGGAGTCCTCGAAGCAGCCGCCCTGGTCGATCGCGATGTCGACAAGGACACTCCCGGGCTTCATCCGGGAGACCAGCTCGTTGGTGACCAGTTTCGGGGCCTTGGCGCCCGGGATGAGGACAGCGCCGATCACGAGGTCCGCCTCGAGGCAGGCCTTCTCCAGCTCGAAGGCGTTGGAGACGACGGTCTGGATCTTCGTGCCGAAGACCTTGTCGGCTTCCTTGAGCTTGTTGATGTCCTTGTCGAGCAGGGTGACGTGGAAGCCCATGCCGATGGCGATCTGCGCGGCGTTCCAGCCGGAGACGCCGCCGCCGATGACGACCGCCTTGGCGGCCAGCACACCCGGGACGCCGCCCGGCAGCACGCCGCGGCCCCCGTTGGCGCGCATCAGGTGATAGGCGCCGACCTGGGGGGCGAGCCGGCCCGCGACCTCGGACATCGGGGCGAGCAGCGGGAGCGCGCGGCTCGGCAGCTCGACGGTCTCGTAGGCGATCGCGGTGGTCCCGGACGCGACGAGGGCGTCCGTGCACTCCTTGGAAGCGGCCAGGTGCAGGTAGGTGAAGAGCGTCTGGTCCTTGCGGAGGCGGTGGTACTCCTCGGCGATGGGCTCCTTGACCTTCAACAGCAGGTCCGCCGTGGCCCACACCTCGTCGGCGGTCTCCAGGATGCGCGCCCCGGCCGACACGTACTCCTCGTCCGTGATGGACGAACCGACGCCGGCGCCCCGTTCGACGACGACCTGGTGACCGTGGCGCACGAGCTCGTGCACACCGGCGGGGGTGATGGCCACCCGGAACTCGTTGTTCTTGACCTCGCGGGGGATGCCGACCTTCACGTCGATCACGGTCCTTGGCTCAGAGGGTGTGGGGGCACAGCAATGACATTCCCGGAGATACAGGACGCACCGGGACGCACCGCAGGAGAACGTGCGGCAGAGCCAGTTTAATGAAGGCGTTCCCGCTGTCTAGCCTTTCATTGGATCAATCCTTCGGAGATGCGCTACGGATTTCGCAGGCATCCTCGGTGTTCTCCGGTCGATCGGGCTCTTCGGCGCCGTCCGACGGCTCCTCTCCCAGGATGCGCTCGGCCGCGCCGCGGTGCAGGCGGGCCGCCGCCGCGTCGCCGAGGCGCTCCAGGGTGTCGGCCAGCCTCAGCTGCAGCGCGGCCTGCAGGCGCGTGTCCTCGGCGCGCCCGGCCCACTCGGCCGCTTCCTGGCAGGTGCGCAGCGACTCCTCGGGCCGGCCCGCGTACTCCTGGACCCTGGCCAGCTCGCTCAACGCCCGTGCGTGCGCCCCCACATCGTCGTTCTTGCGGTGTCCGGCGACCGCGGCCCGCCAGGCCCGCTGCGCCTCGCCGTAGCGGGCCGCGTAGGTGTGCGCGGTGGCGATGCGGCCGTAGAGGCGGGCGGCGTCGGCGCGCTCGTCGCGGGCCAGGCGCTGGGCCAGGGCCCGGCCGAACCAGTCCGCGGCCCGGTCGTAGTCCCCGAGCTCGAGATGCGCGCCCCCTACGGATTCCATCGCGCGGCCGATCGCATACGGGTCGTTCGCCTCGCGTCCGGCGTCAAGGGCGGCCCGGTAGCGCACCAGCGCCTCCGCCGTGCGCCCGGTCCTCGCGTCGACGTCGGCCAGGTTCAGCAGCGCGGCGGCCTTCTCCCGGGGCAGCCGGCGACGCTCGGCGACGTCGAGGACGAGCTGGTGGATCCCGTACAGGTCCGGCGCGGCGGCCTGGGTGCCGAGATGCGCGACCATCGCCCTGACCAGCTGGGACATCAGGCGGCGGGCGAGGGTGTCCAGCTCGCCGTCGGCGACCGCGAGGCGGGCCGAGGCGAGCAGGGCCGGGCGACGGGCCTGCAGCCAGTCGGCGGCCGCCCGCGGTGTGGGGAAGCGCAGCGCCCGGGGCATGACCTGGAGCTTCTCGCGGGCCTGGGGGCTGTCGGTCTCGGTGATGGCCCGGCAGGACTGCAGCAGCCGCACCGTGCGCTCCAGCATGCGGGCGCGGGCGAGCTGGAGCTCGGCGGGGCGCTCGTAGGCCTCGGCGGCGGTCCGCAGCAGGGAGTGCAGGCAGCCGGGCACCTCGTACTGGGGCAACGGGGAGTCCAGGGCCCGCAGCAGGCCGAGGGCGACGAGGTCGTCCAGGGTGGTGCGGGCGGCGCCCACCGAGCAGCCGGCCAGCGCGGAGGCGGTGTGCGGGTCGGCGAGGCCGGCCGGCGCCAGGGAGAGCAGTCGCAGTATCCGGGCGGCGGGGGCGGGCAGCGCGGTGTGCACGAGGCGGAAGACGCGGCTGAGCGGGGTGCCCTCGTCGCCCTCCGCGTGGAGCTGCTTGGCGAGGTCGGCGACGGCCGCCTTGGGGCGGGCGGCGAGCCAGCCGCCGGCCAGCTTCAGCGCGGCGGGCTGGCCCTGGCACGCCTCCACGAGCTGTTCGGCGGAGCGCGGGTCCACGGTGATGCGGACCGAGCCGGTGTACCGGGTCAGCAGTTCGAGGGCGGACTTGGTGTCCAGGCCGCCGAGGGTGCAGGGACGGACGTCCGCGATGCCGGTGAGGGGGCCGGCGGACACGGCGACGAGCAGGCACTGCGGGGCGTCCGGGAGCAGGGCGTCGACCTGTTCGGCGCCGGCCGCGTCGTCCAGCAGGAGCAGCGCGCGGCGCTCCGCGAGGGTTTCCCGCAGCAGGGCCGCGAGGTCGTCCTGGTCCGCGCCGGGCGGGGTGGGCACGTCCAGCGCGGCGAGCAGTTCACGGGCGGCGCGCTCGACCGGCACGGGTGTGCCGTCGGGCTCGGCGAGGCGGGCGCACAGGACGCCGTCCGGGTAGCGGCCGGCGACCTGGCGTACGAGTTCCCCGGCGAGCGCGGAGCGGCCCGAGCCGGGCCGGCCGGCGATGAGCAGGACCCGCGCGCGGGGCGCCTTGCGCCCGGAGATGGTGTCCAGACCGGTGCGCTCGATGTCGGCGCGCAGTTCCTTCAACTCCCGGGTACGGCCCAGGAAATGGCCCTCTGTCGCAGCGTGTCCGGACAGCTGCACGCCGCCTGTGTCCACTGCCTGATCCGTCACGGGCCACACTCCCGTCCCACCGCACGCGCCAGCCCGCCGGGACTCCGGTTCGAGCTGTTCCCGAGCCTAGTTCACGCTCTGCGACGTTCCGGGAGGAGCACGTCGGGCAGGGCCCGGAGGTCCCCCGATCGGATCAGCCGATCGTCACACCGCGGGGGGTGCGGGAGAGGGCCCGAGGGCGTGCCTCAGGCCTCGAACGGCCGCGCCGGCCACGGCGCCTCCGCCGGGCGCAGCGCGTCGAGCCCGTCGCCGTTCTCCGCGGCGACCAGCGACAGGACGCCGACGACGAGGCAGGTGTTGTGCACGTCGCCCGCCAGCACGGCTCGGACGAGTTCGGCGACCGGCACGCGCGCGTGCTCCATGTCGGCCTCCTCGTCCTCCACCTCGAAACGCCGCCCCTGCACCTCGGAGAGGTTGCGGGCCAGGAAGATCCGCACGGACTCGTCGCAGCCGCCGGGGGTCGTGTACACGTCGGTGAGGACCCGCCAGTCCTCCGCCTTGACGTGCGCCTCCTCGTACAGCTCGCGCTGCGCCGCGTGCAGCGGGTTCTCGCCCGGCACGTCGAGCAGGCCGGCCGGGATCTCCCACAGCTTGTGCCGCACCGGGTGCCGGTACTGCTTGATGAGCAGCACCCGGCCCTCGTCGTCGACGGCGAGGACGGCCACGGACCCGGGGTGCACCTGGTAGTCCCGGCGGACCACCGACCCGTCGGGCATGACCACCTCGTCGGTGCGGACGGAGGTCTTGGCGCCCGTGAACGGGGTCGTCGTCGCCCGGATCTCCCACGCCTCGGGGGTGTCCTTGATCGTCATGCCGTGCGTCCTCCCACGTGCCACCTGCGCAAACGAAAACCGGGGCGCCCACCCTTGAAGGTTTGCACCCCGGCCACCGTACAACTGGTGTGTTACTTCGAAGTCTTCCGCTCGACGGCCGCCTTCACCAGGCCGGCGAACAGCGGGTGCGGACGCGTGGGCCTGGAGCGCAGCTCGGGGTGCGCCTGCGTGGCGACCAGGTAGGGGTGGACGTCACGCGGGTACTCGACGTACTCGACCAGCTTGCCGTCCGGGGAGGTGCCGGAGAACAGGATGCCCGCCTGCTTCTCGAGCTCGGCCCGGTAGGCGTTGTTCACCTCGTAGCGGTGCCGGTGCCGCTCCTCCACGTACTCCTTGCCGTCGTACACCTCGCGGACGATGGACCCTTCGGCCAGCTTGGCCGGATACATGCCCAGGCGCATCGTGCCGCCCATGTCGCCCTCGCCCGCGACGATGTCGAGCTGCTCGGCCATGGTGGAGATGACCGGGTGGGCGGTGGCCGGGTCGAACTCGGTGGAGTTCGCGTCGCCGATGTCGGCCAGGTTGCGCGCGGCCTCGATCACGATGCACTGCAGGCCCAGGCAGAGGCCGAGCAGCGGGATCCTGTTCTCGCGGGCGTAGCGGATCGCGCCGACCTTGCCGAGCACGCCGCGGTCGCCGAAGCCGCCCGGGATGCAGACGCCGTCCACGTCGGCGAGCTGTGCCTTGGCGCCGGACGGGGTCTTGCAGTCGTCCGAAGTGACCCACTTGATCTTCACGCGGGCCTTGTTGGCGAAGCCGCCGGCGCGCAGCGCCTCGGTGACCGAGAGGTAGGCGTCGGGCAGGTCGATGTACTTGCCGACCAGGGCGAGCGTGATCTCGTGGTCGGGGTTGTGGACGCGGTCGAGCAGGTCGTCCCAGGTCGTCCAGTCCACGTCGCGGAACGGCAGGTCCAGCTTGCGGACGACGTAGGCGTCGAGGCCCTCGCCGTGCACGGTCTTCGGGATGTCGTAGATCGAGCGGGCGTCCGGGCAGGCCACGACCGCGTCCTCGTCGACGTCGCACATCAGCGAGATCTTGCGCTTGATCGCGGTCGGCACCTCGCGGTCGCAGCGCAGCACGATCGCGTCCGGCTGGATACCGATGTTGCGCAGCGCCGCTACCGAGTGCTGGGTCGGCTTGGTCTTCAGCTCACCCGAGGGACCGATGTACGGCAGGAGCGAGATGTGCACCACGAAGACGTTGTCCCGGCCGACCTCGTGCCGGACCTGGCGGACCGTCTCGAGGAACGGCAGCGACTCGATGTCGCCGACCGTGCCGCCCACCTCGGTGATCACGACGTCCACCTCGTCCGTCGCCATACGGCGGATGCGGTGCTTGATCTCGTTGGTGATGTGCGGGATGACCTGCACGGTGTCGCCCAGGTACTCGCCGCGCCGCTCCTTGGCGATCACCGTGTTGTAGACCTGGCCCGTGGTGACGTTGGCGGAGCCGTCCAAGTCACGGTCGAGGAAGCGCTCGTAGTGTCCGATGTCCAGGTCCGTCTCGGCGCCGTCGTTCGTGACGAACACCTCACCGTGCTGGAAGGGGTTCATCGTGCCAGGGTCGACGTTCAGGTACGGGTCGAGCTTCTGCATGACCACGCGAAGACCGCGCGCCTTGAGCAGCATGCCGAGGCTGGAGGCCGTCAGACCCTTGCCGAGCGAGGAGGCGACACCCCCGGTGACGAAGATGTGCTTGGTCGTCGTGGATTTGGGCGTCATGGCCAAGAGGGGGCTCCCGTGGTCGCGATTCGAGGGTGCGGTTCGGGGGCTTCGAGACCACCGGTCCACGGGCTACCAGGGTATCAGCGCCTCGGAGAGATGGCCTCCGGCCACGCTCCGCGCACGGGTCGACACGGACCGCCGCCCACGCACCGGTTCCTCACCCGCTGCTCACCCGTTCGGCCCACCCGCGTTGCCGGGAGCGGCACGCAGATCATCTACGTGCGTCGTATCCTGCTCGGACACTCGCTGCCGAGCCCGGCCGGCAAGACGGCACACCCCAGCCCGTATCCCACCGGAACAACGAGAGCTCGTCAGTTCGTTGAACAGTGATCGGCGTTTTGCCCCCAGGGCCGAGCGGCTGCTTTGCTTCAACGCTCAACGACGCATTACCAACGACCCCTTGACCGCACTAGCGACAGCCCCCATTTCCCCTGGGGGTGACGTGGCCGTTCGACTGGAGTTGCACGTGGCCGGGCGCATCGAAGACTACGCACTCATCGGAGACATGCAGACCGCGGCATTGGTCTGCCGGGACGGCACAGTGGACTGGCTGTGCCTGCCCCGCTTCGACTCGCACGCGATCTTCGCAGGTCTGCTCGGCACCGAGGAACACGGCTTCTGGCGCCTCGGCCCCGCGCACGCCTCCGACGCGCCCCCGCCCCGCGCGGCCCGGCGCACCTACCGGAGCGACTCGCTCATCCTGGAGTCGGAGTGGGACACCCCCCGCGGGACGGTCCGCGTGACCGATTTCATGCCCCCTCGCGACGGCGCCCCCCAGCTCATCCGGATCGTCGAGGGCGTCTCGGGCCGCGTCCCCATGCGCTCCGCGCTGCGCATGCGGTTCTCCTACGGGCGGGTCGTGCCGTGGGTGCACAAGCACGAGGGCCGCACGGTGGCCGTCGCGGGCCCCGACTCGGTGTGGTTCGACACCGACTGCGAGACCTACGGCAAGGCGCTGACGACGTACGCCGACTTCACGGTCGCGCCGGGTGACCGGATCGCGTTCACGATCTCCTGGGAGCCCTCGCACAAGCAGCCGCCGCCGCTCCCGGAACCCGAGCAGTCGCTCCAGGCCACCGAGGACTTCTGGCGCGAGTGGGTCGAGCACTGCACGTACCACGGCCCCTACCGCGAGGCCGTGATCCGCTCGCTGATCACGCTGAAGGCGCTGACGTACGGGCCGACCGGCGGTATCGTCGCCGCGCCCACCACCTCCCTGCCCGAGGACATCGGCGGTGTCCGCAACTGGGACTACCGCTACACCTGGCTGCGCGACGCGGCCATCACGCTGTCCTCGCTGCTGCGCACCGGCTACCGCGAGGAGGCCCGCGCCTGGCGCGAGTGGCTGCTGCGCGCGGTCGCCGGCGACCCCGAGAACCTGCAGATCATGTACGGCATCGCGGGCGAGCGCGAGCTGGGCGAGGCCGAGCTGGACTGGCTGCCGGGCTACGAGAACTCCGCCCCGGTCCGGGTCGGCAACGGCGCGGCGCACCAGCTCCAGCTGGACGTGTACGGCGAGGTCACCGAGGCCCTGCACCTCGGCCACATGACGGGCCTGGCCCGCAACGACTACGCCTCCCTCCTCCAGCTGAAGCTGATCCGCTACCTCGAGCAGCACTGGGACGAGCCGGACGAGGGCATCTGGGAGGTGCGCGGCCCGCGCCGCCACTTCGTGCACTCCAAGGTCATGGCCTGGGTCGCCGTCGACCGGACGATCAAGCTGATCGAGTCCGGCGACGCCGACGGTCCGCTGGAGAAGTGGCGCGAACTGCGCGACGACATCCACCGGGACGTCTGCGAGAAGGGCTACGACAAGGAGCGCAACACCTTCACCCAGTCCTACGGCTCCAAGGAGCTGGACGCGTCGTTGCTGCTCATCCCGCAGATGGGCTTCCTGCCGCCGGACGACAAGCGGGTCATCGGCACCATCGAGGCGATCCAGCGCGAGCTGTCCACCCCGGACGGCTTCATCCTGCGCTACCCGACCTCGGGCGGCGACGAGGGCGTCGACGGCCTGCCCGGAGACGAGGGCGCCTTCCTGGCCTGCTCGTTCTGGATGGCCGACGACCTCGCGATGATCGGCCGCGTCGACGAGGCCCGCAAGCTGTTCGAGAAGCTCCTGTCGCTGCGCAACGACCTCGGTCTGCTCGCCGAGGAGTGGGACCCTCGCCTGCAGCGCCAGGTCGGCAACTTCCCGCAGGCCTTCAGCCACGTCCCGCTGATCGACACCGCGCTGCGCCTGACGGCGTCGGGGGCGTACGGCGGCTGAGCCTTTCGGTTCGATGACATGGGGGCGCGGTCGGGCGGCTGAACAGGACCGCCGGACCGCGCCCGCCTACGCTGGAAGTCATCTGCCCCTGCACGGAAGGGGGCGCCCCCATGGCCTCCCCATCGAAGGCGGGCACGGCTCTCGCCGCGCTCCGCGAGGATCTGGTCGGCGACGTGTTCGCCCCGCGGGACCCGGGCTACGACGACGCCCGGACCGTCTTCAACGCGATGATCGACCGGCGGCCGGCGGTGATCGCCCAGTGCGTCGACGAGGACGACATCGTCCGCACCGTCCGCTTCGCCCGCGACCTGGACCTGCCGGTCGCGGTGCGCGGCGGCGGTCACAGCGTCGCCGGCATGGCCCTGGGCGACGGGGCCGTGGTGGTGGACCTGCGCCATCTGCGCGCCGTCGACGTCGATCCCGCCGCCCGGACGGTACGCGTCGCGGGCGGGGCCACCATGAGCGACCTGGACCGCGCCTGCGAGCCCCACGGTCTGGCCACGACCGGCGGCCGGGCCTCCACCACCGGCGTCGGCGGCTTCGTCCTCGGCGGCGGCACGGGCTGGCTGGACCGGTGCCACGGGCTGGCCGTGGACAACCTGCTGAGCGCCGACTTGGTGACCGCGGACGGCCGGCGGGTGCGGGCGAGCGCCGACGAGCACCCCGACCTCTTCTGGGCCCTGCACGGCGGCGGAGGCAACTTCGGCATCGCCGCCTCCCTCACCCTGAGGCTGCACGAACTGCCCGAGTTCTCCATCGCCCTGCTGCTGTACCGGCCCGAATTCGGCCCCGAGACCACCCGCACCTACCGGGACGTGATCGCCGCAGGCCCCGACGAGGCGAGCGGCGCGGTGCTGTACCTCACCGGCCCGCCCGAGGAGTTCGTCCCGCCGCACCTGGTGGGCTCACTGCTGTGCGGGGTGCTGCTGACGTACGCCGGGGCGGAGGAGGACCTGCGCAAACTGGCCGAACCGCTGCTGGCGCTGCCGCACGAGTCGGAGGTCGTCGGGGCCATGCCGTACGCCGACCTCCAGTGCATGATCGACGACCCGCCCGGCATGCGGAACTACTGGTCCGCGGAGTACCTGACGGGCGCGCCGGACGACTTCGTGGACGTCTACTGCGGACTCGGGGAGTCCCTGCCAGTGCCGACGGGCACCATGCACGCGCTGTTCCCGCAGGGCGGCGCGATCGGCGCCGGCCCGCACGAATACCCCGTGCCCTACCGTGACGCGCCCTGGGGCGTGCACCCCTTCGGGCTCTGGGCGGACCCGGCGGACGACGCCCGGTGCGAGCAGTGGGTCCGGGACGTGCGGGCCGGGGTGCAGCCGTGGAGCACGGGCGCGGTCTACCTGAACTTCATCGGCGACGAGGGCGCCGACCGGGTCGTGGCCGGGGTCGGCGCCGAGAACGCCCGGCGGCTCGCGGACCTGAAGCGGCGCTACGACCCGGACAACGTGTTCCGCTTCAACCACAACATCAGGCCGGCCTGAGCGCCGTCAGGGTCCGCTCCCCCGCCGGGTCGCCGTCGGTGGCCGGGACGAGCGCGATCTCGTCGAGGCCCGCCCGGGCGTAGTCGTCGATCCGGGCGCGCACGGCGTCCAGGTCGCCGACCAGGCCGACGGTGGCGGCGGCCGCCGCCGGCAGAGCCCGGACCAGGGCGGCACGGTCGGCGCCGGCCGCCGCGAGGTCCACGGCCGCGCCGAAACCGGCCTCGGCGAACACCTCGCGGTACCCGGGCACCGTCAGATAGCCGGCGATGCCGCCGAGGACCTGGGTGAGCGACTCGGGCGCCGGGTCGACGGCCGCGGGCAGCCAGGCGGCGAGCGCGGGCCGCGGCCGCCCCGCCCGCTCTGCCGCCGCGTCCAGCTTGCCACGCAGCTCGCGCACCTGTTCGGGTGAGACGACGTCCAGCAGCATCCTGTCGGCGTGTGCGGCGGCCGTCGCGATCGCACGGTCTCCGAACGCGGCCACGGTGAGCGGGCCGCCGGGCGGCGGGAGCCGACGCCGGAAGGGGCTGCCGACCACCACCGGCTCACCGGGCTCGGCGTGCAGCAGGGCCCGGACGGTCCCGGCCGTCTCCTCGAGCACGGCGGCGGGACGCGTCCGGGGCAGCCCGTGCACGCCTTCGACCACCCGCCTGCTGGAGGTGCCCAGCGCCACGCCGACCGGCCGTCCGCCGGTGACGGCGGCGACGGAGGCGGCGCCCCGGGCGAGGCTGTACGGGTCGCGCACGGACACCGGGACCGGTCCCGCCGTCAGCGTCGCCCGTCCGGTGACCCGGCCGAGGGCGGCGGCCAGCACGAAGGCGTCCCAGGTCGGTCCTTCGCCGGCCCACACCTCCCGGTAGCCGAGCCGGTCGGCGAGCGCCGCCACCCGCAGCGGCTCGTCGACGGGGCTGTCGTCCTCACGTGCCACGGCAACCACACTGAAGTCCATGGGCCGCCGCTACCCGGTCCCGGGCCGCCCAATCGGCCCGCCCGCCCCAGGGGCCGTCCCACCGGCACCACTCACCCCGTCCGCCGCGGGGCCCGCGGATGTTGCCGGGGCGTCCGCGCAGGTAGCGTCCGCTGCATGGACAGCCGCACGGACTACCGTTTCGACAGCCGCAGCGCCGGCATCACCGTGCAGCGCGCTCTGGAACTGCCCGGCCTGCGCAGCGGGCTCCCGGAGATCGTCGCGGGCGGGGACCGGCTGGAGCGCACGGTGCGCTGGGTGCACGCCGGCGAGGTCCCGCACATCGCCTCCCTGCTCAAGGGCGGCGAGCTGCTGCTGACCACCGGCTACAGCCTCGGCACCCGCCCGGCCGAGCAGCGGGCGTTCGTGCGGACCCTGGCCGAGCGGGGCATCGCGGCCCTGGTGATCGAGCTGGGCCCGCGCTTCACCCGGCTGCCCTCGGCCCTGGTGGAGACCGCGCGGGCCACCGGCCTCCCCCTCGTCCAACTGCACCGGGAGGTGGCGTTCGTGACGGTCACGGAGGAGATCCACACCGAGATCGTCAACGGCCACCACGCACTGCTCCAACGCGCCGAGGAGGTGCACCGGCGCTGCACTCAGGCCCTGCTCGGCGGCGGCGGGATCCCGCAGGTGCTGGGCATCCTGGCGGACTTCGCCGGCAATCCGGTGTTCCTGGAGACTCCCGACGGCCAGCTGCTGTACGCGGCCGGCGAGGGACCGCAGGGAGCCGATCCGCTCCAGGTGTGGGAGGGGCTGCGCGGCCCGCACAAGGACGCCCCGCCGCCCGTCGGCTCGGTGCTGGTGGACGTGCCCGGGGGCGGGCCGGGGGCGGGTTCGGTACGCGCCCGGCTCGTGCTGCTGCCTGTGCGCGCCCCTCTCGCACCGGTGCACCGGATCGCCGCCGACCGGACGGCCGGGATCCTGGCCGTGGTGCTGATGCAGGCCCGTCAGGAGGAGGAGCTCGCCGCGCGCGGCCGGGGCGACTTCCTGACGGACCTCGCCGAGGGGCGGATCGCCGAGCAGGACGCTCCGGCGCAGGCACGGGTTCTCGGGTTCCGGCCCGGCGCCGGCCCGTTGCTGCCGGTCGTCATGCGGCTGGGCGAGGGGATCTCGCCTGGTGCGGGCTGGGCGGTACTGGCCCGGGCGGTCGCCGAGGAGCTGGCGTCGGTGGGCGTGCCGGTGCTGCTGGGCGTGCGGCCGGTGGAGGGCCGGGTGCCGGTGCTGCTGGGCCTGCGCGCGGAGCAGGAGCGCCCGACGGTGGCGGACCGGGTAGCGGCGGCGCTGCGGGCGGGCGTGGAGCGGGCCGGGATGCAGCGGCCGGGCGCCCAGCCGCCGGTGGTCGTCGTCGGGATGGCGGGCGGGTGGGCTGCCGCGTCGGCGGGACTGCGGCACGCGGCGGAGACGGCGACGGCCGCGCAGGGTCTGCCGGACCGGCCCTGGTACGACGCCCGCCGCCTGGACATCGACCTGCTGCTGTGGCGGTTGCGCGGCCATCCGGACCTCGCGGCCTTCGTCGACCGGGCGATCGGCCCGGTCCGCGACCACGACCGCCGCTCCAAGCCCGCGCTGCTGCCGACCCTGGAGACCTACCTGGCCCATGCCGGACGCAAGGCGGAGACGGCCCGCGAACTGCATCTGAACCGCCAGACGCTCTACAACCGCCTCGCCCGCATCGGCGAGCTGCTCGGCACCGATCTGGACGACCCGCAGACGGTCCTGGCGTTGAGCCTGGCCCTGCGGGCGCGCAGGCACCTGCCCTGACGGTCCGCGGGTGACCGGTGGCGTGACCGGTGCCGGTGACCGGTGGCGTGACCGGTGTCAGATCATGGGCCGGGGCTGCGTCAACTCGTCGTAGACGCTGAGGACCTGGGCGACGGTCTCGTCCTCGGTGGGCCAGGTGGCGGTCTGCCGGGTGCCGAGGTCCCGCAGCCGCTCGCACCGTCCGGGATCGTCGAGGAGGCGTACGACGGCGGCGGAGAAGGCGTCCGCGTCGCCGGCGGGCACCAGTTCTGCCGCGTCCCCGACGAGTTCGCGGACACCGCCGGTCAGCGCCGCGACGAGCGGCACGCGCGCGTGGAGGGCCTCCTGCGCCAGGACGGACCGCGACTCCCCGCCGCCGGGCAGGAGGGCGAGGTCGGCGGCGGCGAGCAGCTCGCTCGCGTCGTCCCGCCGGCCGAGCAGCCGGACCGGCAGTCGCTCGTCCTCGATGCGGCCTTGGAGCTCCGCCCACTGCGGGCCCTCGCCCGCGATCACCACCAGGGGCGCGCAGTCGAGCCGGCGCCATGCGCGGGCGGCGTCCAGCAGGAGGCCGTGGCCGCGGTGACGGTCCAGGGAGCCGACCGCCATGAGCAAAGGGCGGCCCACGGCGCCCAGTTCGGCTCGCAGCTTGGAGGCCGACAGCTCGGCGTCCTCCTCCCGGCCCTCGTCCCGGCGGGGGCCGGGCAGCGCCACGGCGGCGAGCCGCGCGTCACGGGCTCCCGTGCGCCGGGCGCGGTCGACGAGGTCGGAGGTGGTGCCGAGGACGACGGCGGCCGTCCTCGCGACCCGGCGCTCCAGCAGCCGCAGCAGGTGGGCGCGGGCGCCCTCGGCGTGCGCGCGGTTGTGCCAGGTGACGACGAGCGGGGTGGCGCGGCCGCTGAGCGCGAGGACGGCGCGGAAGGAGGCGTGCAGTCCGTGCGCGTGGACGAGGTCGGCGCCCGTGCAGGCCGCGCGGAGTGCCGCCACGGACCCCGGATCGCTCCTGCGCGGCACGTGCACGTGTTCGGCGCCGGCACCGGTGAAGCCGTAGGCGTGATCGGCTTCGACGGGGGCGCACACCGTCACCCGCACGCCCCGCGCGACGAGCCCCGCTGCCAGGGAGCGCACGTGTGCGCTGCTGCCGGCGTTGCCTCCGCCGAGCACCTGGACGGTGCGCAGCGACGACTGGCCGCGCGGTGAGGGGCTGCTCACGTGGCCGGGGCTCCTGGTTCGGCGTCGGACGGTCACGGGGAAACGTACGGAGGGACCGCGGGCGGAGGGGTGGACCGCTGACGTTCCTCCACGTACTCCGCCCAAGGATGCCAGCACGCACCGGTGTTCCGTGCCCTGGAGCCTCACGACGAGGGGCCACACACCCCTCCCTGTCACCCACACGGGTGAATGGAGCCGCAAGTCCGTTCGCATCGCGGGCCCGCACGGCGATCGGACCCCGCCGATCGCTCTTCGGCGGGCCCCGCAGCCCCGCCGCTACCCGTCCCCCCGAGCGGTGGCGAGGAGCTCCTCCGCGTGGGCCCTGGCCGTCTCGGAGTCCTCCTGGCCGGCGAGCATGCGGGACAGCTCGCGGATGCGCTCCTCGCCCTCCAGGACCTTCACCCCGGACCGGGTCACCGTGCCGTCGCTGGTCTTCTCCACCAGCAACTGCCGGTCGGCGAACGCCGCGACCTGCGGAAGGTGGGTGACGACCACGACCTGCGCCGTCCTCGCGAGCCGCGCCAGCCGCCGGCCGATCTCCACGGCCGCCTTGCCGCCTACGCCCGCGTCCACCTCGTCGAAGAGATACGTCGGAACCGGGTCCGTCCCCGCGAACACGACCTCCACGGCCAGCATCACCCGTGACAGCTCACCGCCGGACGCGCCCTTGGCGATGGGCCGCGGCGGCGCGCCGGGGTGCGGGGCGAGCAGCAGCTCCACCTCGTCCACGCCGGCCGGCCCGTAGGCGACCGGACGTCCGCCGACCTCGACACCCTCCGGGTCCTCGGTCTGCCGGATCGCGAAGGACACGCGCGCGTGCGGCATAGCCAGCGACGCCAGCTCGGCGGTCACCGCGGCGGCGAACTGCTCCGCGGCCTCCGTGCGCGCGTCCGTCAGCGCCTGCGCCAGCCCGCCCAGTTCGGCTCGCAGGGCGTCCCGCTCGGCGGTCAGCTCGTCGATCCGTTCGTCGTCGCCGTCCAGTTCGGTGAGCCGCGAGGCGCTCTGCTCGGCCCACGCGAGGACGGAGTTCACGTCCTGCCCGTACTTGCGGGTGAGCGCGGTGAGCGCGGCCCGCCGCTCCTCCACGGCCGACAGCCGCAGCGGATCGGCGTCGAGGTCGTCCGCGTACCCGGCCAGTTCCCCGGCCACGTCGCCCAGCAGAATCCCGATCTCCCCGATCCGGTCGGCGAGCGCCGCCAGCGCCGGGTCGTGCGACCTGACGGCCTCCAGGGCCCGCTGTGCGCCCGCGACGAGCGTGGCCGCGTCGATGCCCTCGGGGTCCTCGGGGTTGGCGGCGAGAGCGGCGTGGGCGGCCGTGGCGGCCGAGGACAGCGCCTCCGCGTGCCCGAGCCGCTCGGCCTCCTCCGCGAGCTCCACGTCCTCACCGGCGCGCGGCTCGACGCCGGCGATCTCGTCGAGGCCGAAGCGCAGCATGTCGGCCTCCTGGGCCCGCTCACGCGCGCGCGTGACGATCTCCTCCAGCTCGCCGGCCACCGCTCGCAGCCGCCGGTAGGCCTCCGTGTACTTGGCGAGCGGCACGGTCACCGCGTCGCCCGCGTACCGGTCGAGCGCCTGCCGCTGCCGGGACAGCTTCAGCAGCCCCTGCTGGTCCGTCTGCCCGTGCACGGCCACCAGCTCGTCCGCGAGCTCGGCGAGCACGCCCATGGGCACGCTCCGCCCGCCCACGTGCGCCCGCGACCGCCCTTCAGCGGAAACGGTACGGCTGATGAGCAGCGCCCCGTCGTCGAGCTCGGCCCCGGCCTCCTCGGCCCGGACGACCACCGAGGAGTCGGCGGGCAGGGCGATCCGCCCCTCGACCACCGCCTTCTCCGCGCCGATCCGCACGAGCGCGGGATCGGCACGCCCGCCCAGCAGCAGCCCGAGGCTGGTGACGACCATGGTCTTGCCCGCGCCCGTCTCGCCCGTGACCGCGGTGAACCCCGGCGACAGCTCGACGACCGCGTCGTCGATGACTCCGAGCGACCGTATCCGCATCTCCTCCAACACGGAGAAGACCTTACGAGGTCCGGCGGCAGAAGTGCGAGGCACCCTGTCACCCGCGCGAGTGGAGATGTCCCGCAGCACGCGGTCCGCGCGACCGGCCGCTCACCCTCCGCAGTCACCGCCGGCCCCGCGACCCCCGCGGACCTGCGGCGCCTTCAGTGCCGCGCCCCGCGCCACCCGGACACCGGCAGCGCGAACTTCGCCACGAGACGGTCCGTGAAGGAGGCGTGGTGCAGCCGCGCCAGCCGCACCGGCACACTGCCCCGCCGCACCTCGACCCGGGCGCCCGGAGGCAGCTCGAAGGTCCGCCGCCCGTCGCACCACAGGACGCCGGGCGGGATGTGCGGCAGCAGCTCCACCGCGAGCACCGAGTTCGGCGAGGTCACCAGGGGCTTGGCGAACAGCGCGTGCGCGCTGATCGGCACCATCAGCAGGGCCTCGACCTCGGGCCACACCACAGGCCCGCCGGCCGAGAACGCGTACGCCGTGGAGCCGGTCGGGGTCGACAGGACGATGCCGTCGCAGCCGAACCCGGTGACCGGCCGCCCGTCGATCTCCAGCACGACCTCCAGCAGCTTCTCGGCGCCGGCCTTCTGCACCGCCGCCTCGTTCAGCGCCCAGTCGGTGTGCACGATGTCGCCGTTGCGGTGCACGATGACGTCGACGGTCATCCGCTCCTCGACCTCGTACGACTTCGTCACCACCCGGTCGACGACCTTGTCCAGGTCGTCGCGCTCGGCCTCCGCCAGGAAGCCGACGGAGCCGAGGTTGACGCCGAGCATCGGCACCCCGGAGGCCCGGGCGAACTCCGCACCGCGCAGCAGTGTGCCGTCGCCGCCCAGCACGATCAGCAGCTCGCAGCCCTCGAGGCACTGCGGGGTGGCCTCGGAGACCAGCTCCACCTCGTCCGGCAGCGGCAGGTCGGCGGCCTCGTACTCGAGGACGCGCACCCCGATGCCCTCCCGCAGCAGCCCCTTGACGACCAGTTCGGCACTGCGGATGGCCGCCGGCCGCCCGGTGTGGGCGAGCAGGAAAACAGTACGAGCTCGGTTCAGAGTCACCGCGGCCCCTCCGCAACTGCACGGTCGACGTCGGCCGGGTCGAGGACAGGAGCCCCGGCCCGAAGCCACAGAAAATACTCGACATTGCCCGACGGCCCGGGCAGCGGACTGGCGGTGACGCCCCGCACCCCGAGCCCCAGGTCCCACGCCTTCCCGGCGACCCCCCGCACGGCCTCAGCCCGCAGCTGCGGACTGCGCACGACGCCCCCGCTGCCGAGCCGTTCCTTCCCCACCTCGAACTGCGGCTTGACCATCATCACCAGGTCCGCGTCCGGCCCGGTGCACCGTGCCAGAGCCGGCAGCACCAGCCCCAGCGGGATGAAGGACAAGTCCCCCACGACAAGATCCACAGGCTCCCCATCGATCGCTTCAAGCGTCAACTCGCGTACGTTCGTACGGTCCTTGACGGTGACGCGTTCATCGCTCTGCAGAGACCAGGCGAGTTGTCCGTATCCGACGTCGACGGCGACCACGTGCGCGGCCCCGGCCCGCAGCAGCACGTCCGTGAACCCGCCGGTCGAGGCTCCGGCGTCCAGCGCCCGCCGCCCCTTCACCACCAGTCCGCGCGGCACGAAGGCCTCCAGCGCGCCGGCCAGCTTGTGGCCGCCGCGGGACACGTAGTCGGGGTCGTCGGCGTCGACGGAGACGACGATCGCGGCCGCCGTCTCCACCTGCGTGGCCGGTTTGGTCGCGACGGTCTTGCCGACGGTGACCCGCCCGGCGGCGATCAGCTGCCCGGCGTGCTCACGCGAACGCGCGAGCTTGCGGCGCACCAGCTCCGCGTCCAGACGGCGACGTGCGACTCCTGCCACGTTCGGTTCAGCTCCTGTGTTGTCCGTACGGCGATTCAGGGGGCGAGACCGGAGGGTCTCATCCGGGGGTGACGGTCGGACGACCGACGGGACCCGCGGGCCCCGGGCGGGCGTCGAGCGCGGTGAGCGCGTCGCGCAGCCCCCGGTGTACATCCTCGTACACCTCGAGGTGTCCGTCGGTGGCGAGGTGGTCGGCGTCGGCCAGCCGTTCCAGGTGCGCGTCCGCCTCGGCGTGGCCGGTGGGGATGCGCGGCACGCCCAGCGGGGCGGGGGCGGCCGGGTCGTGCTCGGACTCCGGCTCCCGCTCCTCGGGCGCGGCCTGTGCCTGCGGCTCCGTCCCCGTCTGCGGCCCTGTGTCGCTCATGCCCAGACGCTACCTCGAACGTCTGGGGTACCGTCGGTCGCCATGGCCACGATCGAGGAGTGCCGCGCCGCACTCGAGAAGCTCTCGGACAACATGAGCCGCGCCGAAGGGGACGTCCGGGCGGCCGCGGCCCTGGACCGCTCGGTGAGCTGCCGGATCACCGACCTCGACGTCACGTTCGTCGGCCGGATGACGGCCGGCCGGATCACCGTCCAGGACACCCTTCAGGGTCCCCCTCGGGACAAGGCCGAGATCCGGCTGGCCATGACCGGCGACGACCTGGTCGCACTGGTCGCCGGCGAACTGAACTTCGCCAAGGCGTGGGGCTCCGGGCGGGTCAGGCTCGAAGCCGGCCTACGCGACCTGTTCCAGCTCAGGAAGCTTCTGTAGCGACCGCCGAAGCCGGTGCGGCGACCGCCGCGACCGCCCGCCCGGCCTGCGCCCGTGCCTTGCGTGCCGCCGGCACCACCAGCGGCGTCCCCGTCTCCGGATCGTCGATGACCTGGCAGCGCAGCCCGAAGACCTCCTCCACCAGGTCGGCCGTGACAACCTCGTCCGGCGGACCCTGCGCGATGACCTCGCCGCCCTTCAGCGCGATCAGATGGGTGGCGTACCGGGCCGCGTGGTTGAGGTCGTGCAGCACGGCCACGAGCGTGCGCCCGTGCTCCTCGTGCAGCTCCGCGCACAGGTCGAGGACGTCGATCTGGTGCTGGATGTCGAGAAACGTGGTCGGCTCGTCGAGCAGCAGCAACGGGGTCTGCTGGGCAAGGGCCATCGCGATCCACACCCGCTGGCGCTGCCCGCCGGACAGCTCGTCGACATACCGGTCGGCGAGCTCGCCGACCCCGGTCCGCGCCATGGACTCGCGCACGACCCGCTCGTCCTCGGACGACCACTGGCGCAGGATCCCCTGGTGGGGGTAGCGGCCCCGCGCGACGAGGTCGGCGACGGTGATCCCGTCGGGTGCGACGGACGACTGCGGCAGCAGCCCCAGCGTCCGCGCGACCTTCTTCGCGGGCATCGACTGGATGACCTGCCCGTCGAGCAGCACCCGCCCCTGCTGCGGCTTCAGCATCCGCGACAGCGCCCGCAGCAGCGTCGACTTGCCGCAGGCGTTCGGACCGACGATCACCGTGAAGGAACGGTCCGGTATCTGCACGGACAGCTCTTCGGCGATGACCCGCTGGTCGTAGGCGAGGGTGACGTTCTCGGCGGACAGGCGGTTCACGATGCTCCTTCGGTTGTCCGGCCCACGGTTCTCCGGGGCGGGGGCGCTCATATCCGGCCCGCCCTGCGCTCGGTGACGAGGAGCCACAGCAGGTACACCCCGCCCAGCACGCCGGTGACGACGCCCACGGGCAGCTGCCCCGCACCGAAGAGCCGCTGCGCGGCCAGGTCGGCGGTGACCAGCAGGGCGGCGCCCATGCACAGGGACGGCACGAGGTTCGGCCCGGGCGAGCGGGTCAGGCGCCGGGCGAGCTGCGGCGCGGTGAGCGCCACGAAGCTGACGGGGCCCGCGGCCGCGGTGGCGGCGGCGGTGAGCAGCACGGCCGTGACCATCACCACCAGCCGCACCCGTTCCACCCGCACCCCCAAGGCGTGGGACACGTCGTCGCCCATCTCCGTCATCCGCAGCCCGCGCGCATGGGCGAGGACGAGCGGCACGAGCACGCAGGTCAGCGCGAGCAGTGGCCACACCTGCTTCCAGTCACGGCCGTCGAGGGTCCCGGTCATCCACACGAGGGCGCGCGCCGCGTCGACGAAGTCGGCCTTGGTCATCAGGTAGCCGTTGACCGCCGTCGCGACGGCCGAGACACCGATGCCGACGAGCACCAGCCGGTACCCGTGCACCCCCCGCCGCCACGCCAGCAGGTAGATGAGGGCCCCGGTCACCAGGCCGCCCACCAGCGCGCCGACGGTCACCTGGGTGGCGCTCCCGGAGAACAGCACGATCATCACGAGCGCGCCGGCCGTCGCGCCCTGCCCGAGCCCCAGCACGTCCGGACTGCCCAGCGGATTGCGCGAGACTGCCTGGAACAGCGCGCCGCCGAGCCCGAGCGAGGCACCGACGAGCAGCCCCACGAGGACCCGCGGCAACCGCAGTTCGTCGACGATGAACTCCTGCCCGGCGTCGCCGTCGCCGAGCAGCGTCCGCACGACGTCACCCGGCGGGATCGGGAAGTCCCCGGTGCCGATCAGCACCACACTCGCGGCGAGCGCGGCCGCCACCAGCAGCACGACGACGACGAGCGCCCGCACGTCCAGCCGGACGGACAGCCCGCCCGGCCCACGCAGCGCACGGGGGCCGCGAGAGGTCTGCTGCACGGAGTGCTGCGCGGTCTTCTGCGCGGTCTTCTGCGCGGTCTTCTGCGCGGTCTTCACAGCTGGGCCGTCCTCCGCCGTCGTACGAGAAAGATGAAGACCGGGCCACCGATGATCGCGGTCACGATGCCGACCTGGACCTCCGACGGGCGGGCCACGACCCGGCCGACGACGTCCGAGCCGAGCAGCAGCACCGGCGACAGGACCGCCGCGTACGGCATGATCCAGCGCAGGTCGGGGCCGGTGAACGAGCGGACGACGTGCGGGACCATCAGGCCGACGAACACGATCGGCCCGCAGGCGGCGGTCGCGGCGCCGCTGAGCACGGTCGCGGCGAGCATCGACAGCGCCCGGGTGCGGGTGAGGTCGGCGCCGAGCGCCCTCGCCGTGTCGTCGCCCATGGCCACGGCGTTCAGCGGCCGGGCGAGCACGAACGCGAGCAGCGTGCCCACCACCAGGAAGGGCAGCACCTGCCGGACGGTCCCTTCGGTCGCCGAGGACAGCGAGCCCACCGTCCAGAAACGCATCCGGGCGAGCGCCGCGTCGTCCATGATCATCACGGCCTGGAGGTAGCCGTAGAGCGCGGCGCTGATCGCGGTGCCGGCGAGCGCGAGCCGCACCGGTGTGGCCCCGCGGCTGCCGCCGAGGAACCAGACCAGCGCACCGACCGCCGCCGCGCCGAAGAACGCGAACCACACATAGCCGCTGAGGCTCGTGACGCCGAAGAAGGTGATGGCGGTGACAACGGCCGCCGACGCGCCGGCGTTGATGCCGAGCAGCCCGGGGTCGGCCAGCGGATTGCGCGTCAGCGCCTGCAGCACGGCCCCGGACAGACCGAGGGCGGCCCCCACGAGCAGCCCCAGCACGGTCCGCGACAGCCGCTCGTCCACGACGACGTCAGCGTACGTCCCCGAATCCGCGAACAGCCCGTGCCAGACCTGCGCGACGGACAACTCCTTGGCGCCGACGGCGATGCTCGCCACCGCCACCAGCAGGAGAAGCACCAGGGCGGCGAGGAGCCCCACGGCCCGCAACGCCGCCCGACGGCTCGGGGGCGCGGGGGCGGTCTCCGCGCGCTGTTCGGGAACACTGTCGACCAACATCCGGTTAGGTTAGCCTACCCTCCCTTACTCGCAGGAGGCCGGTGTCACAACCCCAGCCGTGCCAGCGCCTTCCCCGCGTCCAGCTCGCAGACCCCCTCGCCGCCTGCCGCCCAGGCCGCCGCGCACAACGCCCGCAGCCCGTCCAGGTTTTCGCCCTCCCCCGACAGCTCCAGCCGCTCGGCGCCGGCACCCGCCGTCCAGCCGCCGCAGCGGAACCCCCCGCCGTCCGCGGTGACCTCCGGCTGCCCGGTGAGCATCCCGCGCAGGTCGGCGTCGACATACGTCGGCCGGTGCTGCGGCGGCGCGGCCAGCAGTTGCGCCCCGTCGGTGACTCCGGTGAGGACGAGCAACGAGTCGACCTCCCCGTTGAACGCCCCCTCGATGTCCGTGTCGAGCCGGTCCCCGACGACCAACGGCCGCTCCGCGCCCGTCCGCAGGATCGTCTCCCGGTGCATCGGGGGCAACGGCTTCCCGGCCACCTGCGGCTCGGCGCCGGTCGCGATCCGCACGACCTCGACCGCCGCACCGTTGCCCGGCGCGATCCCCCGCCCGCTGGGAATCGTCAGATCCGTGTTGGACGCGAACCACGGCACCCCGCGCGCGACCGCGTACGACGCCTCCGCGAACCGCCCCCACGCCAGATCGGGCCCGCCGAAACCCTGCACCACGGCCGCCGGATCGTCGTCCGCCGACTCCACGGGCACGAGCCCGCGCTCCCGCAGCGCGACCCGCAGGCCCTCCCCGCCGATCACCAGCACCCGCGCCCCCGCCGGCACCTGCTCACTGATCAGCCGCGCCACCGCCTGCGCCGAGGTGATGACGTCCTCCGCGCCCGTCGGTATCCCCAGCTCCGTGAGATGGCCCGCCACCGCGTCAGGCGTGCGCAGCGCGTTGTTGGTGACGTACGCGAGCCGCATGCCCCCCGCGCGCGCGGTGGCCAACGACTCGACCGCGTGCACGATCGCGTTCCCGCCCGCGTACACCACCCCGTCGAGATCGAGCAGCGCCGTGTCGTACGCCTCGCTCAGGGCCTGCCCACTGGCCTCGGGCCTCGTCCTGACGCTTCGGCTCATTCCGCATCGCTCCTCGTTCGCTCCGCTTTCCCCCGATCATCCCGCATGGCGCTGACAGACACCGACAGACGTACGATGCCGGGATGAACTCAGCAGGTCACTCGGAAGCGACGGCGCCCCGAGGCCTGGAACTCACCCCGTTCCGAGGCCTGCGCTACGACCCCGACCGGGTCGGCAGTCTCGCCGCCGTCACCTCCCCGCCGTACGACGTCGTGGTCCGCCCCGACGGCCTGCACCACCTCCAGGACGCGGACCCGTACAACATCGTCCGGCTGATCCTCCCTCAGGCCACCACCCCCGACGTCCGCAACGAACAGGCCGCCGGCACCCTGCGGCGCTGGCTGGCCGAGGGCGTCCTCGCGGCGGACGCCGAGCCCTCCCTGTACGTCTACGAGCAGCGGCACGCCGACGGCATGCTCCAGCGCGGCCTCATCGGCAACCTGCGCCTCTCGGACCCGTCGGAGGGGACCGTCCTCCCCCATGAGGACGTCATGCCGCACGTCGTCGCGGACCGCGCGGCGCTGATGCGCGCCACGCACGCGAACCTCGAGCCTCTCCTGCTCACGTACCGGGGCGGCGGCGCCGCGACGGAGACGGTCGACCGCACGGCCGCCAGCCCCCCGCTGCTGTCCACCACCACGGACGACGGCTACAGCCACCGCCTCTGGGCGATCACGGACCCCACCGAGACGGCCCGCGTCCAGGCGGACCTCGCACACCGTCAGGCCCTCATCGCCGACGGCCACCACCGCTGGGCGACCTACCTCCGACTCCGCGCGGAGCACCCCTCGCCCGGCCCCTGGGACCAGGGCCTGGTCCTTCTGGTCGACACCGCCCGTTACCCCTTGCGCGTCCGCGCCATCCACCGTCTCCTGCACGGCCTGCCGGTCGCCGACGCCCTGTCCGCGCTCGAGGGCCGGTTCCGCGTCCGCCGCCTGGACGTCCCGCTGCCGGAGGCCCTCGACGCCCTGGCGGACGCCACGGCCGCGGGCAACGCGTTCCTGCTGGCGGGCGACGACGCCTTCCACCTCGTCGACCGCCCGGACCGCGCCCTCCTCGACAGCACGGTACCGGCGGACCGCCCCGAGGCCTGGCGCACCCTGGACGCGACGGTCCTGCACGCCACGCTCCTGGCGCACATCTGGCACGTCCCCGAGGACGACCCGGCCCGCGTCGCCTACATCCACGACACGGCGGCCACCGTGCGCAAGGCCCGCCGCGACGGCGGTACGGCCGTCCTGCTCCACCCCGTCCGCGAGGAGGTCGTCCGCGACCTGGCCCGGCAGGGCGTCATGATGCCCCGCAAGTCCACGTCCTTCGGCCCCAAACCGGCCTCTGGCCTGGTCCTGCGCGCCCTGGACATCTGAGGACGTGCCCTGAACGCACGAAGGGGCGGGACCCGGTGACCCGGATCCCGCCCCTTTTCGCCGTCACGGACGCGCGTACACGTCAGTCCTCGTCGCGGTCGTCCCCTCGGTCCGCCTTCTCCGCGGCCCCATCCGTGCCCGCGTCATCGGCCTCGGCCTCGGCCTCGTCCGCCTCGACGACCACCTCGTCGGTGTCGCCCTCGCCCTCGCTCTCGTCGAGAGCGTCGACAAAGTCCACCCCGTCCAGCTCGGCGAGCCGGTCGGAGGCGTCGGTGCTGCCGTCCCGGTCCGCTTCCACGGCCTTGGCGAACCACTCGCGCGCCTCGCCCTCACGCCCTGCGGCGAGCAGCGCGTCGGCGTACGCG
Source organism: Streptomyces achromogenes (assembly GCF_030816715.1). Lineage (NCBI taxonomy): Bacteria > Bacillati > Actinomycetota > Actinomycetes > Kitasatosporales > Streptomycetaceae > Streptomyces > Streptomyces achromogenes. Next base: position 2,116,385 of record NZ_JAUSYH010000001.1, read on the forward strand.
TACCGCAGCCGCGCGGTCCACGGCTGGACGGCACTGGAGGCCAGCTCGGGGCTCTGCAGCGTCACGATGGCCGCGTCCAACTGCCCCATGTCACGGCGGGCTCCGGCCGCGACGAGCCGCATCTCCACCTGTCCGGCCTTGTCGAGCTTGTGCACCTCGGGAGCACCGGCCATGTCCAGGGCCTTCTCCGGCCTTCCGAGCCCACGCTCGCAGTCGGCCATGACCGGCCACAGCTCCGCGCTGCCGGTCATCCGCCGTGCGGCCCGGAACTCGGCGAGCGCCTCGCTGTACTTCTGGTTGGCGTACGCGGCGAACCCGCCCGCCTCCCGTACGGCGGCGACCCGCGACGCCAGGCGCAAGGCGATCTTGGAGTACGCGTAGGCCCGCTCGGGGTCCTCGTCGATCAGCCGCGCGACCATCACCAGGTTCTTCGCGACGTCTTCGGCAAGTGTCTTGGGCAGGCTCAGCAGCTCCTGCCGCACGTCCTTGTCGATCTCCTCACCGGTGACGTCCTCCGGAATCGGCAGCCGCTTGATCGGCTCCCGGTCCCGGTCCCGGTCGTCACGGAAACGGCTTCCGCCGCCCTGCCGGTCGTCCCGGCCGCGGAAACCGCCACCCGGCCGCCCACCGCGGTCGTCTCGACGGGGACCCCGGTCGTCCCGCCCACGGAACCCACCGCGCTCCCCACCACGGTCGTCCCGCCGCTCGTCCCGCCGGAACGCCGGACGGTCGCCACGGTCATCCCGACGGTCATCGCGGCGGTCGTCGCGCCGGAACGCCGGACGGTCGCCGCGATCGTCACGCCGGTCATCGCGGCGGTCGTCCCGACGGAACGCCGGGCGGTCCCCGCGATCGTCCCGCCGGTCGTCCCGCCGGTCGTCCCGCCGGAACGCCGGACGGTCACCACGGTCATCCCGACGCTCGTCGCGGCGGTCGTCCCGACGGAAGGCGGGACGGTCAGCACGGTCGTCGCGGCGGAACGCGGGTCGGTCGCCGCCGCGGTCGTCGCGACGCGGGGCCGGCCGGTCACCACGGTCGTCCCGGCGGAACGCCGGACGGTCACCACGGTCGTCCCGACGCGGCCCCCGGTCGCCTTCACGCCGGTCGTCCCGACGGCCGAAACCGCCGCCACCGCGGTTGTCGTCGCGACGGAAGCCCCCACCGCTGTCGTCCCGGCGACCGAATCCGCCGCCACCGCGGTTGTCGTCCCGGCGGAAGCCACCACGGTTGTCGTCCCGCCGATCGTTGTCACGGCGGAAGCCGCCACGGTCACGATCGCCCTCGCGGGGGCTGTCTCGACGGTCGTCGCGGCGGAACGCGGGTCGGTCGCCGCCGCGGTCGTCGCGAAGCGGGGCCGGCCGGTCACCGCGGTCGTCGCGGCGGAACGCGGGTCGGTCGCCGCCGCGGTCGTCGCGACGCGGGGCCGGCCGGTCACCGCGGTCGTCCCGGCGGAACGCCGGACGGTCTCCACGGTCGTCCCGACGCGGCCCCCGGTCGCCTTCACGCCGGTCGTCCCGACGGCCGAAACCGCCGCCACCGCGGTTGTCGTCGCGACGGAAGCCACCACGGTTGTCGTCACGGCGGTCGTCGTCACGGCGGAAACCGCCACGCTCGCCGCGGCCGGCGGAACTCCGGTCGTCGCGACGGCCGTTGCCCCCACGGTCGTTGTCACGACGGTCGTCGTCGCGGCGGAAACCGCCACGCTCACCACGGTTGGCGCCGCGGTCCCCACTGTCCCGTCGCCGCTGGTCGCGCTCCGGTCGGTCGTCGGGAGAGTTGGTGGACATCGGTGACTCCTGTCTTCGGTACCGCAAACATTGTAAAAACAAAAGGACCCCTGGTCCCAGCTGAACGCTGGGACCAGGGGTCCTTCCAAAGATTGTTCGGCGGTGTCCTACTCTCCCACAGGGTCCCCCCTGCAGTACCATCGGCGCTGTAAGGCTTAGCTTCCGGGTTCGGAATGTAACCGGGCGTTTCCCTCACGCTATGACCACCGAAACCCTAATGGTTTCGAGCGAACAAGCACACTTTTCACTTGTTTCGAGCTCTTACCGGCAACAGTCGTTGCCTCAGAACTAACACAGTGGACGCGAGCAACTGAGGACAAGCCCTCGGCCTATTAGTACCAGTCAGCTTCACCCATTACTGGGCTTCCACATCCGGCCTATCAACCCAGTCGTCTACTGGGAGCCTTACCCCATCAAGTGGGTGGGAATACTCATCTCGAAGCAGGCTTCCCGCTTAGATGCTTTCAGCGGTTATCCCTCCCGAACGTAGCCAACCAGCCATGCCCTTGGCAGAACAACTGGCACACCAGAGGTTCGTCCGTCCCGGTCCTCTCGTACTAGGGACAGCCCTTCTCAATATTCCTGCGCGCGCAGCGGATAGGGACCGAACTGTCTCACGACGTTCTAAACCCAGCTCGCGTACCGCTTTAATGGGCGAACAGCCCAACCCTTGGGACCGACTCCAGCCCCAGGATGCGACGAGCCGACATCGAGGTGCCAAACCATCCCGTCGATATGGACTCTTGGGGAAGATCAGCCTGTTATCCCCGGGGTACCTTTTATCCGTTGAGCGACGGCGCTTCCACAAGCCACCGCCGGATCACTAGTCCCGACTTTCGTCCCTGCTCGACCCGTCGGTCTCACAGTCAAGCTCCCTTGTGCACTTACACTCAACACCTGATTGCCAACCAGGCTGAGGGAACCTTTGGGCGCCTCCGTTACTCTTTAGGAGGCAACCGCCCCAGTTAAACTACCCATCAGACACTGTCCCTGATCCGGATCACGGACCCAGGTTAGACATCCAGCACGACCAGACTGGTATTTCAACGACGACTCCACTCGAACTGGCGTCCAAGCTTCACAGTCTCCCAGCTATCCTACACAAGCCGAACCGAACACCAATATCAAACTGTAGTAAAGGTCCCGGGGTCTTTCCGTCCTGCTGCGCGAAACGAGCATCTTTACTCGTAGTGCAATTTCACCGGGCCTATGGTTGAGACAGTCGAGAAGTCGTTACGCCATTCGTGCAGGTCGGAACTTACCCGACAAGGAATTTCGCTACCTTAGGATGGTTATAGTTACCACCGCCGTTTACTGGCGCTTAAGTTCTCAGCTTCGCCACCCCGAAGAGTGACTAACCGGTCCCCTTAACGTTCCAGCACCGGGCAGGCGTCAGTCCGTATACATCGCCTTACGGCTTCGCACGGACCTGTGTTTTTAGTAAACAGTCGCTTCTCGCTGGTCTCTGCGGCCACCCCCAGCTCGAGGAGCAAGTCCTCTCACCAAGCGTGGCCCCCCTTCTCCCGAAGTTACGGGGGCATTTTGCCGAGTTCCTTAACCATAGTTCACCCGAACGCCTCGGTATTCTCTACCTGACCACCTGAGTCGGTTTAGGGTACGGGCCGCCATGAAACTCGCTAGAGGCTTTTCTCGACAGCATAGGATCATCCACTTCGCCACAATCGGCTCGGCATCAGGTCTCAGACTATGTGGTGTGCGGATTTGCCTACACACCGTCCTACACCCTTACCCCGGGACAACCACCGCCCGGGATGGACTACCTTCCTGCGTCACCCCATCACTCACCTACTGCAAGTCTGGTCCGTCGGCTCCACCACTTTCCATTCCCCGAAGGGTCCGGAACGGCTTCACGGACTTAGCATCGCCTGGTTCGATGTTTGACGCTTCACAGCGGGTACCGGAATATCAACCGGTTATCCATCGACTACGCCTGTCGGCCTCGCCTTAGGTCCCGACTTACCCTGGGCAGATCAGCTTGACCCAGGAACCCTTAGTCAATCGGCGCACACGTTTCTCACGTGTGAATCGCTACTCATGCCTGCATTCTCACTCGTGAACCGTCCACAACTACCTTCCGGTGCTGCTTCACCCGGCACACGACGCTCCCCTACCCATCACGATCCCCGTTGGGGGTATATATCGCAATGACACGACTTCGGCGGTACGCTTGAGCCCCGCTACATTGTCGGCGCGGAATCACTAGACCAGTGAGCTATTACGCACTCTTTCAAGGGTGGCTGCTTCTAAGCCAACCTCCTGGTTGTCTCTGCGACTCCACATCCTTTCCCACTTAGCGTACGCTTAGGGGCCTTAGTCGATGCTCTGGGCTGTTTCCCTCTCGACCATGGAGCTTATCCCCCACAGTCTCACTGCCGCGCTCTCACTTACCGGCATTCGGAGTTTGGCTAAGGTCAGTAACCCGGTAGGGCCCATCGCCTATCCAGTGCTCTACCTCCGGCAAGAAACACACGACGCTGCACCTAAATGCATTTCGGGGAGAACCAGCTATCACGGAGTTTGATTGGCCTTTCACCCCTAACCACAGGTCATCCCCCAGGTTTTCAACCCTGGTGGGTTCGGTCCTCCACGAAGTCTTACCTCCGCTTCAACCTGCCCATGGCTAGATCACTCCGCTTCGGGTCTTGAGCGTGCTACTGAAACGCCCTGTTCGGACTCGCTTTCGCTACGGCTACCCCACTCGGGTTAACCTCGCAACACACCGCAAACTCGCAGGCTCATTCTTCAAAAGGCACGCAGTCACGAGGCAAGCACAAGTGCTTGCCCGACGCTCCCACGGCTTGTAGGCACACGGTTTCAGGTACTATTTCACTCCGCTCCCGCGGTACTTTTCACCATTCCCTCACGGTACTATCCGCTATCGGTCACCAGGGAATATTTAGGCTTAGCGGGTGGTCCCGCCAGATTCACACGGGATTTCTCGGGCCCCGTGCTACTTGGGTGTCTCTCAAACGAGCCGTTGATGTTTCGACTACGGGGGTCTTACCCTCTACGCCGGACCTTTCGCATGTCCTTCGCCTACATCAACGGTTTCTGACTCGCCTCACAGCCGGCAGACTGTGAAAGAGAGATCCCACAACCCCGAATGCGCAACCCCTGCCGGGTCTCACACGCATACGGTTTGGCCTCATCCGGTTTCGCTCGCCACTACTCCCGGAATCACGGTTGTTTTCTCTTCCTGCGGGTACTGAGATGTTTCACTTCCCCGCGTTCCCTCCACATACCCTATGTGTTCAGGTATGGGTGACAGCCCATGACGACTGCCGGGTTTCCCCATTCGGAAACCCCCGGATCAAAGCCTGGTTGACGGCTCCCCGGGGACTATCGTGGCCTCCCACGTCCTTCATCGGTTCCTGGTGCCAAGGCATCCACCGTGCGCCCTTAAAAACTTGGCCACAGATGCTCGCGTCCACTGTGCAGTTCTCAAACAACGACCAGCCACCCATCACCCCCAACCTGAGCTGGAGTTCACTGGGGCCGGCATCAGAAGGGCAAGCGCATAACGCTCGCACCCTCAGACACCCAACAGCGTGCCCGGCACCCCCGCCACTCGTGATCAGCTTTCCACGCTCCGAAGAGCAGTACTTGCAGCCCGAGATGACTGAGAATGCCGAATAATCAACGTTCCACCCATGAGCAACCAGCACCGGACGTTCGCCGATGAACTGGCCTCTGGACAACCTTGCGGTCGCCTAGAAGTGCTCCTTAGAAAGGAGGTGATCCAGCCGCACCTTCCGGTACGGCTACCTTGTTACGACTTCGTCCCAATCGCCAGTCCCACCTTCGACAGCTCCCTCCCACAAGGGGTTGGGCCACCGGCTTCGGGTGTTACCGACTTTCGTGACGTGACGGGCGGTGTGTACAAGGCCCGGGAACGTATTCACCGCAGCAATGCTGATCTGCGATTACTAGCAACTCCGACTTCATGGGGTCGAGTTGCAGACCCCAATCCGAACTGAGACCGGCTTTTTGAGATTCGCTCCACCTCACGGTTTCGCAGCTCTTTGTACCGGCCATTGTAGCACGTGTGCAGCCCAAGACATAAGGGGCATGATGACTTGACGTCGTCCCCACCTTCCTCCGAGTTGACCCCGGCAGTCTCCTGTGAGTCCCCATCACCCCGAAGGGCATGCTGGCAACACAGAACAAGGGTTGCGCTCGTTGCGGGACTTAACCCAACATCTCACGACACGAGCTGACGACAGCCATGCACCACCTGTACACCGACCACAAGGGGGCGACCATCTCTGGCCGTTTCCGGTGTATGTCAAGCCTTGGTAAGGTTCTTCGCGTTGCGTCGAATTAAGCCACATGCTCCGCTGCTTGTGCGGGCCCCCGTCAATTCCTTTGAGTTTTAGCCTTGCGGCCGTACTCCCCAGGCGGGGAACTTAATGCGTTAGCTGCGGCACCGACGACGTGGAATGTCGCCAACACCTAGTTCCCACCGTTTACGGCGTGGACTACCAGGGTATCTAATCCTGTTCGCTCCCCACGCTTTCGCTCCTCAGCGTCAGTAATGGCCCAGAGATCCGCCTTCGCCACCGGTGTTCCTCCTGATATCTGCGCATTTCACCGCTACACCAGGAATTCCGATCTCCCCTACCACACTCTAGTCTGCCCGTATCGAATGCAGACCCGGGGTTAAGCCCCGGGCTTTCACATCCGACGCGACAGACCGCCTACGAGCTCTTTACGCCCAATAATTCCGGACAACGCTTGCGCCCTACGTATTACCGCGGCTGCTGGCACGTAGTTAGCCGGCGCTTCTTCTGCAGGTACCGTCACTTTCGCTTCTTCCCTGCTGAAAGAGGTTTACAACCCGAAGGCCGTCATCCCTCACGCGGCGTCGCTGCATCAGGCTTTCGCCCATTGTGCAATATTCCCCACTGCTGCCTCCCGTAGGAGTCTGGGCCGTGTCTCAGTCCCAGTGTGGCCGGTCGCCCTCTCAGGCCGGCTACCCGTCGTCGCCTTGGTGAGCCATTACCTCACCAACAAGCTGATAGGCCGCGGGCTCATCCTTCACCGCCGGAGCTTTCAACCCCTACAGATGCCTGCAGAAGTGATATCCGGTATTAGACCCCGTTTCCAGGGCTTGTCCCAGAGTGAAGGGCAGATTGCCCACGTGTTACTCACCCGTTCGCCACTAATCCCCACCGAAGTGGTTCATCGTTCGACTTGCATGTGTTAAGCACGCCGCCAGCGTTCGTCCTGAGCCAGGATCAAACTCTCCGTGAATGTTTTCCCGTGATCGGGATCGCACACACGAGAGCGGAACGTCGAGCGGAATAAGCTCGGCGTTCACAACGTCCTCGCTGTGTTTGTTTCAAAGGAACCTCATCCTCGGCTATCACTGCCGGGGACGGGGTATCAACATATCTGGCGTTGATTTTTGGCACGCTGTTGAGTTCTCAAGGAACGGACGCTTCCTTCGTACTCACCCTCTCGGGCTTTCCTCCGGGCAGTTTCCCTTCGGTCTTGCGTTTCCGACTCTATCAGACCGTTTCCCGATCCGATTCCCTGTCGGCTGGATATGCTTCAAGGCTTTGGGCTTTCGCCCTGCGGCCTTTCGACATTCACTACGCTAGCCGATTCCCCCCGCAACTCATAATCGAGTTCCACAGGGTTCGAATTCAGGCATGCAGGCATGCCGAAATCGCTCCCGCTGAGGGATGTTGTAGGTAGTGGGTTGGCCGCTTCCGGCTGCAGGCGATCGCCGTACCCGGTTCAAGCGGCTCGGGCCACGTTACGCGCCGGCCAACAGCGAGTCAACTCGGGCGACGCCTTGGGGCATGGGCCCTGTAAGGGCTCACCGTCGGGTCGTCAGCTACCCAGTAACGCCAGGGGTGTACGGCTCCGTCGCCGGAGACTCCCGTGCGTGGACCGCTGCGTACCTGGTCGGAGGGGACGGGGGCGCCGGCCAGGATGCGTAGAGGGGTGTCCCCGGAGGCACAGGCGTCCGTCCCGTCGAGCGTTCGGTCCACGCCCAGGGCAGTGGCCAGGCGGGCAGGGCCTTTGGCCAGTTCCTTGTCATTTCGGGCCGAGAGTCGACGTTTGCGTGCCGCTTCGGCTCCCTCGACGATCTCCCCGGCGCGGAGCAGGACGGCACTCGCCCTGCCCTCCGGGCCGCAGACGAGGTTCATGCAGTGCCACATGCCGTAGGTGAAGTAGACGTACACGTGGCCGGGTGGGCCGAACATCACGCTGTTGCGGGGCGTGGGGCCGCGATAGGCGTGGGAGCCGGGGTCGTTCGGGCCGTCGTAGGCCTCGACCTCCGTGAGACGCAGGGTGATCGGACCGTCGGGGGTCGTGCGGACCAGGAGCCGGCCGAGGAGATCGGGCGCCACCTCCAGGACGGGGCGGCCGAAGAAGGTCCTGGGCAGGGGCGTACGGTCGGGGGTCGCGATCATGCCCTCCGAGCGTAGTGCAGACCGGTGGGTGCGTCGGGGTGGTCAGCGGGCACTCGGCTTGCCAGGGTGAGGAACGCGGAACCGGCCTCGTCCGGATCGCGTTTGTAGGGATCGAGGGATCCCGTCCGCAGAAGGTCGTAGGTAGAGGGAGAGTCATGGCGTTCAAGAAGCTGCTCGCGAGTCTGGGGGCCGGCGGGGCTTCGGTCGAGACCGTGCTGACCGAGGTCAACGTCGTTCCGGGCGGTGTGGTCCAGGGCGAGGTGCGGATTCAGGGCGGATCCGTCAACCAGGAGATCGAGGGACTGTCCGTCGGGCTCCAGGCCAAGGTCGAGGTCGAGAGCGGGGACCAGGAGTACAAGCAGGACATCGAGTTCACCAAGCAGCGGCTCGGCGGCGCGTTCGAGCTCCAGGCCGGCGCGGTGCACGCGGTGCCGTTCGGGCTGGAGATCCCGTGGGAGACGCCGATCACGATGATCGACGGGCAGGCGCTGCGCGGGATGAACATCGGTGTGACGACCGAGCTGGCGATCGCCCGGGCCGTGGACTCCGGTGACCTGGACCCGGTCAACGTGCACCCGCTGCCGGCGCAGAAGGCCATCCTGGACGCCTTCGTCCAGCTGGGCTTCCGGTTCAAGAACGCGGACATGGAGCGCGGGCACATCCGGGGCACCCGGCAGAAGCTGCCGTTCTACCAGGAGATCGAGTTCTTCCCGCCGTCGCAGTACCGGGGGCTGAACCAGGTCGAGCTGAGCTTCGTGGCCGACGAGCACACGATGGACGTCGTGCTGGAGATGGACAAGAAGCCCGGGCTGTTCAGCGAGGGCAGCGACACCTTCCGCTCCTTCCAGGTGGGTCTGCAGGATTACCACGGGACGGACTGGGCCGGGTACCTCAACCAGTGGCTGTCCGAGGTCGGCAGCAGGCGCAACTGGTTCTAGGCTCGGAACCACAGACTCCAGAACCGTTCAGGAGGTACCGAGGTGACCGAGCTCAAGAGGCGGCCGCTCCCCCATGACTTCCATCCTCCCGTGCCGTCGTTCACGGTGACGAGCGAGGACGTCGAGGAGGGAGCCACGCTCAAGGCCGACCAGGTCCAGGCCAAGGGCAACACCTCGCCGCATCTGCGGTGGGAGGGTTTCCCCTCCGGGACCAAGAGCTTCGCCGTGACCTGCTTCGACCCCGACGCCCCGACCGGCAGCGGGTTCTGGCACTGGGTCGTGTTCGACATCCCGGCCTCGGTGACCGAGCTGCCGGCGGGTGCGGGCAGCGGCACGTTCGAGGGGCTGCCGGAGAGCGCCGTACAGGTGCGCAACGACTACGGCAGCAAGGACTTCGGCGGCGCCGCCCCGCCGCCCGGGGACGGGCCGCACCGGTACGTCTTCACGGTCTACGCGGTGGACCAGGAGAAGCTCGGTCCGGACGCGGAGGTCTCTCCCGCCGTCGTGGGCTTCAACCTTCGGTTCCACGCGCTCGCCCGCGCCCAGCTGATCGGTGAGTACGAAGATCCCACGGAGGGATGATTCAGCTCATCGTTCATGGAACGTTTGCCCGCCCCTGGTCTTGGAAGTGATCAGGGGCGGGCATTTTTGTTGCCGGGGGTCGCGGGGATCACCTCCCGTGGAGCAGCAGATATTGCGTTGTCCATCTCGGCGTGCCCGGCCAGAGTTGGTCCCAGCCTGCCAGGGGGTGGGCCGGTGCACACAGGAGGTGGGCTGGTATGCGGGACACGCTGGTGCTGAACGCGAGCTTCGAGCCGCTGTCGACGGTGACGTTGAACCGAGCCGTCGTTCTGGTGCTCCAGGACAAGGCCGTCGTCGAGCAGGCCCACCCCGAACTGCGGATGCGCGGCGCCGAGGTCGACATCCCGGCGCCCCGGGTGATCAGACTGTGCAGGTACGTACGGGTGCCGTTCCGAAGACAAGCGCCGTGGTCGAGGCGCGGTGTGCTGATCAGGGACCGTCACCGGTGCGCGTACTGCGGTCGCCGGGCGACGACCGTGGACCACGTGGTGCCGCGGGCACAGGGTGGTCAGGACGCGTGGCTGAACACGGTCGCCTCGTGCGCGGAGGACAACCACCGCAAGGCGGACCGGACTCCGGAGCAGGCGCAGATGCCGTTGCTGCGGCAGCCGTTCGAGCCGACTCCGGCCGACGCCATGCTGCTGGCGCTGGGGCAGGACGACCTGGCCGCGCTGCCGGAGTGGCTGACGCTGGACGCCGCGTAGCCCGCATCCCGATGTGGCCGGGGCCCGCCTTCCGTCGGAAGGGGGGCCCCGGCCACATCGGTGGTCAGTGGTCAGTCGAGGGACGGCTTCTCACGGCGCTCGTTGCCGCCGCCGTTGTTGCCGTTGTTGCCGTTGCCGTTGCCGGAGTTGCCGCCGAACGGGCCGAAGTTGCCCATGGCGCCGGACAGTCCCTTCAGGGCGTCGCCGATCTCGCTGGGCACGATCCACAGCTTGTTGGCGTCGCCTTCGGCGATCTTCGGGAGCATCTGGAGGTACTGGTAGGAGAGCAGCTTCTGGTCCGGGTCGCCCGCGTGGATGGCCTCGAAGACGGTGCGCACGGCCTGGGCCTCGCCCTCGGCGCGCAGGGCGGCGGCCTTGGCCTCGCCCTCGGCCCGCAGGATCTGCGACTGCTTCTCACCCTCGGCGGTGAGGATCGCGGCCTGGCGGGTGCCTTCGGCGGTGAGGATCGCGGCGCGCTTGTCGCGGTCGGCGCGCATCTGCTTCTCCATCGAGTCCTGGATGGAGGTCGGGGGCTCGATGGCCTTGAGTTCCACGCGGTTGACGCGGATGCCCCACTTGCCGGTCGCCTCGTCGAGGACGCCGCGCAGGGCCGCGTTGATCTCCTCGCGGGAGGTCAGGGTCCGCTCGAGGTCCATGCCGCCGATGATGTTGCGGAGCGTGGTGACGGTGAGCTGCTCGATCGCCTGGATGTAGCTGGCGACCTCGTAGGTCGCCGCCCGGGCGTCGGTCACCTGGTAGTAGATGACGGTGTCGATGTTCACGACCAGGTTGTCCTGGGTGATCACCGGCTGCGGCGGGAACGGCACGACCTGTTCGCGCAGGTCGATGCGGTTGCGGATGGTGTCGATGAACGGGACGACGATGTTGAGGCCCGCGTTGAGTGTCCTCGTGTAGCGGCCGAACCGCTCCACGATGGCGGCACTCGCCTGCGGGATGACCTGGATCGTCTTGATCAGGGCGATGAAGACCAACACCACCAGAATGACCAGGACGATGATGACCGGTTCCATCGCGGCTCCCCGTACCTTTCTCCGCCTCGGCGCTTTCGGAAGATCTTATGTCTGTTGAAGATCTTGCTGGTCGAGTCTGACAGACCGTCGTGCGGCTCGCGAGGTGTTCGGTTCACTTACGTCGTACGGGAGTTGTGCAAGGTCAGATGACGATCGCCGTGGCTCCCTCGATGTCCACGACGTCGACCTCCTGCCCCACGTCGTAGGCGCGTTCGGTGTCCAGCGCGCGGGCGGACCAGATCTCCCCGGCGAGCTTGATACGGCCACCCGAGCCGTCGACGCGTTCCAGCACGACGGCGTGCTTGCCCTTCAGGGCGTCGACGCCGGTGGCGAGTTGGGGACGCTGCCGGTCGTGCCGCATCGCGATGGGCCGTACGACGGCGATGAGGGCGACGGAGACGACGATGAAGACGAGTACCTGTGCCACGGCGCCGAGACCGAGGCCCGCGGCGATCGCGGCGGCCACGGCGCCGACCGCGAGCATGCCGAACTCGGGCATCGCGGTCACCACGAGCGGGATGCCCAGTGCTGCCGCGCCGACGAGCCACCACACCCACGCGTCGATGTCGTTCACACGGCCATGGTAGGGCCGTACGTCCCGCCGGGGACAGGGCGCGAAGGGGGCGGTCAGGACAGCGGAAGGCCCTGCGCCGTCCAGCGGTCGCCGACCTGTTCCACGACGAGCGGGAGGCCGAAGCAGAGGGAGAGGTTGCGGGAGGTGAGCTCGAGCTCGACGGGGCCCGCGGCGAGGACCTTGCCCTGGCGGATCATGAGGACGTGCGTGAAGCCGGGGGCGATCTCCTCGACGTGGTGCGTCACCATGATCATCGAGGGGGCGATGGGGTCGCGCGCGAGGCGGCCGAGGCGGCGTACGAGGTCCTCGCGGCCCCCGAGGTCGAGGCCGGCGGCCGGCTCGTCGAGGAGCAGCAGTTCGGGGTCGGTCATCAGGGCGCGGGCGATGAGGGTGCGCTTGCGCTCGCCCTCGGAGAGGGTGCCGAACTTCCGGTCGAGGTAGTCGCTCATGCCGAGGCGGTCGAGGAAGGCGCGGGCGCGCTGCTCGTCGACGTCCTCGTACTCCTCCTGCCAGCCGGCCGTCATGCCGTAGGCGGCGGTCAGGACGGTCTGCAGGACGGTCTGCCGCTTGGGGAGCTTGTCGGCGAGGGCGATGCCGGCCATGCCGACGCGCGGGCGCAGTTCGAAGACGTCGGTGCCGGGCTTGCCGAGGGGCTCACCGAGGACGGTGACGTCGCCGGAGCTCGGGAAGAGGTAGGTGGAGGCGATGTTCAGGAGGGTCGTCTTGCCGGCTCCGTTCGGGCCGAGGATGACCCAGCGCTCGCCCTCCTTGACCGACCAGGAGACCTGGTCCACCAGAGCCCGGCCCTCACGGACCACGGATACGTCCTGAAGCTCCAGAACATCGCTCATGAGCGCGTTGTCTCCCCTTGCTGTGTGGCCGGTCGTCTGTCGCGGGCGCCGGTGGCTCGGACCGCCGCGCGTGGGTGGGCGCGGCCCCTTCGGGAAAATCTACGCCACCGGTCGGGCGGCCCGTTCCATCGGTCCGGTCCTTAGGGTGGGGGGATGCTTTCGGAACCGCGCTCTGGTCGCCTCGCCGCTTGGGGAAATGCCCTGTTGGCCGGATTCGTCTCGCCCGACGACGTCGTTCTCGCCGTCGTCGGGGAGGACGCCGTGCATCGGGTGGAGGGTCTGCCCGGCGAGACGGGGCCGGTCGGGCTCACGCTCGCGCTGGGCCGGCTGCGGACGCTCGGGGTCACCGGACTGCGGGTGGCGCTGCCCGTGCCGGGGCATCCGCTGGGGCTGAGCGGCCCGCCGGACTTCAATGCGCGGGCGCTGGAGGCGGAGGAGGCGGTGGTCGGTCACGGTGCCGGGTACGGGCTGGTGCCCCAGGTGTACGAGGCCGGCCCCGAGGGCGATGTGCACGTCGAGGTGATGTGGCACTGCCTGCCGGTGCGGGAGGCGCCGCCGGCCGACGTGCCGTCGCTGGGCGAGGCGGAGCGGGAGCTGGCGGAGGCGTTGCGGGACGCCACGGCGGTGCTGTCGCGGCTGGACCTGGCAGGGTCGGGGCCGGTCGCGGAGGCGGCGATCGACGCGTACCGGGCGCGGGCCGAGGCCGGACGGGAGGTGCTGGCGCCGGGGTATCCGCCGCGGGCGGTGCGGGTGCTGGAGCTGGCGCAGCGGGTGGGGCTGCTGGTGTCCCTGGCGTACGAGAAGGGGCCGGGGGGCGCGGTCACCTCCGGTGAGATGGCGGCGCGTGCCGAGGCGTTGCGGCCGGTGGAGCGGACGGCTCGGCGGGCGCTGGTCGCCGCGTACAACTCCGTTGTGGAGGAGCGGGAGCGGGGGGTGCGGTGAGCGGCGCCTCCGACGGGTTGGCGCGACTTGGTGCGGGCGTCTGGGGGCTGTGCCCCCAGGCCCCCCTTCGGCCCTGAAGGGGCCTCGTCCTCAAGCGCCGGACGGGCTGATTTCGACGGCCCTGGTGCGGCGTGCGGAGGGGCCGCGTCCTCAAGCGCCGGGCGGGCTGATTTCGGCGGCCGGGGTGCGGAGGCGCCGATTTTGCTGGGGTGTGCAGAGGGCCCAACCGTCGGTGTCGACGGGTGGGCCCTCCGGGGTGTGGCCGCGAGGTCAGTCGTTGAAGCAGGTGTTGGCGAACGCCGGGTTGAGGGCGCCGATCACGTTGATCGTGTTGCCGCAGAGGTTGATGGGGACGTGCACCGGGACCTGGACCAGGTTGCCCGAGATGACGCCCGGCGACTTCACGGCCGCGCCCTCGGCACCCGCGTCGGCGACGGCGGCACCGGCGGAGGCTCCCGCGGCGATACCGGCGACGGTGAGGGCGACGGCGGCCTTCTTGGCGATCTTCATGGAAAGGGTTCCTCCTGCGGTTGCGTGTCCGACCCGGCCGCGGGTCGTGCGCTGCCCAACGCGGCAGCTCCCGGGACGGTGCGGGGCGGGCCGGGAAGACTCCTCGTTCGGATGATTAGAGCGACAAGCAGACCGGCCTTCCCCGGTGGGCGCCGGGGAAGGCCGGAGGTCACTGCGGGACCGGCAGGGGTCTCAGTGGTTGAGGCCCAGGTTGCCGAAGGCCGGGTTCAGCACGCCGATGACGTTGACGCTGTTGCCGACGACGTTGACCGGGACCTGCACCGGGGCCTGCACGAGGTTGCCCGAGACGACGCCCGGCGAGCCCTTGGCCTCGCCGAGGGCGGTGGCGCCGTCGGCGGCGGAGGCCATGCCGGCGCCGGCGGCCATCAGCCCGCCGGCCACCATCGTCACGGCCGCTGCCTTCTTCAGGTTCTTCACTTCTGAGCCCTCCTGGTGATCGCCGCGGCAGTCACCGCGGCACGCACGGGAGAACGGCGGGAAGCCCCCCGGGGATACGCCATCCGGGGGACATTCCCACGACGGTATGAATCTCGGATCGGAAGTTAACCCTCCGCATCGCCGGCCGGGGCCTCAGCCGGCCACTCCGTGGCGTACGGCCCACAGCGCGGCCTGGGTGCGGTCCGCCAGGTCGAGCTTCATCAGGATGTTGGAGACGTGCGTCTTGACGGTCTTCTCGGAGAGCACCAGTGCGCGGGCGATCTCCCGGTTGGAGCGGCCGTCCGCGATCAGGCCGAGCACCTGGCGTTCGCGTTCGGTGAGCGAGCCGCCCCTCCCCTGGCCCGAGCCGTTCTCCTCCTGCGAGAGGAGTGCGTCGGCCACCTCCGGCTGGAGCAGGATGTGGCCGGCGTGCACCGAGCGGATGGCGCCGGCCAGGGCGTCGGGGTCCACGTCCTTGTAGACGTATCCGGCGGCGCCCGCGCGCAGGGCCGGGACCACCGTGCGCCGCTCGGTGAAGCTGGTGACGATCAGCACGCGCGCGGGGTTGCCCAGATCGCGGAGCCTGCGCAGCGCCTCGACGCCGTCCATCCCGGGCATCTTGACGTCCATCAGCACGACGTCGGGTCTCAGCTCCTCGGTGAGGGCGACTCCGTCCGCGCCGTCGGCGGCCTCGCCGACGACCTCTATGTCGTCCTGCACCTCCAGGAAGGTGCGCAGACCCCGGCGGACGACCTGGTGGTCGTCGACGAGCAGCACCTTGATTGCGTCAGCCACCGGGGGCCTCCATCTCGATCGTGGTGCCCTCGCCGGGCGCCGATACCACCGTGAGCGTGCCCCCGACCCCGCTCGCGCGGTCGCGCATGGACACGAGTCCGAGATGGCGGCCGGCCCGGCGGACCGTCGTCGGGTCGAAGCCCCCGCCGTCGTCGGTGACGCGCAGGACCGTGTCCGGGCCGCGCTTGCCGAGGGTCACGTCGACGTGTTCCGCGCCGGAGTGGCGCAGGGCGTTGTGCAGGGCCTCCTGGGCGACCCGCAGCAGCGCCTCCTCCTGGGCGGCGGGCAGGGCGCGGACGCCGTGGCCGGTGAAGGTCACGCGCGCGGAGTGGGCGCGGTCGAGGACCTGGATCTGGGTGCGCAGGGTGGCGACGAGGCCGTCCTCGTCGAGGGCGGCCGGGCGCAGTTCCACCACGGCGGCGCGCAGCTCGTCGGCGGCCTCGGCGGCGAGCGCGGCGACCTGGTGCAGCTCCCCCTTCGCGCGCGCGGGGTCGCGGTCGACGAGGGCCGCGGCGGCCTGGGCCGTCAGGCGCAGGGAGAACAGTTTCTGGCTCACCGCGTCGTGCAGCTCGTGGGCCAGCCGGGAGCGCTCCTCGGCGATGGTCAGTTCGCGGCTGCGCTCGTACAGGCGGGCGTTGGTCAGGGCGATCGCCGCGTGCTGGGCGAGGATCGAGAGCAGTTCCTCGTCGTCCTCCGTGAAGCCGCAGCCGCCGTCGGGCTTGGGGCAGTTCTTGTTGGCCAGGAACAGGGCGCCGATGACCTCGTCGCCGTCGCGGACGGGCAGGCCCAGGAAGTCCGACATGTCGGGGTGGGCGGAGGGCCAGCCCTCGAAGCGCGGGTCCTCGCGGACGTCGGCGAGGCGCTCGGGGCGGGCCTCGCGCAGCATGGCCGCCAGGATGCCGTGCTGGCGGGGCAGCGGACCGATGGCCTTCCACTGCTCGTCGCTGACGCCGTCGACGACGAACTGGGCGAAGCCTCCGTGGTCGTCGGGGACGCCGAGGGCCGCGTACTGGGCGCCGAGCAGCTCGCGGGCGGAGGCCACGATCGTCTTGAGGACGTCGCGTACCTCGAGGTGCCTGCTCATGGCCAGCAGCGCGGAGCTCACGGCGGCGAGGCCGGACCGGGGGCCTTGACTCATGCCCTCACGGTACCGGCGGGGTCCGACAGCGCGGATCGGACCTGTGGCGGCCGCGGCCCCGGGCGGGAGACCTAGGACGGAGGTCCTCGGTACGGCGGCCGAGGTCCGGGGACCGGGCGAGCGGGCGAGCGGGCGTACGTCGAAGGGACCCGGCCGCCTGCGCCCCGCGTCCGACGCGGGAGCCGCCGGCCCGTTCCTACGGTGGGCTCACCGCCGGGTGAGGCGGTCGGACGAGGGGACGGTTGTCATGCCGGTAGCGATCATCACGGGGGCTTCGAAGGGGCTGGGCCGGGCGCTCGCGCGGGCGCTCGCCGCGCGGGGCTGGGATCTGGTGCTGGACGCCAGGACGGCGGAGGCGCTGAAGGAGACGGCGGCGGCCGTGGCGTCATACGGGACGCGGGTCGAGGCGATCACGGGGGACGTCACGGATCCGGTCCACCGGGGGGAGCTGGTGGCAGCCGCCGGGCGGCTGGGCGGCTGCGACCTGCTGGTGAACAACGCGAGCGCGCTGGGGGCCGAGCCGCTGGTGCGGCTGGAGAGGCTGCCTCTGGACGGGCTGCGGCGGGCGCTGGAGGTGAACGTGGTGGCGGCGCTGGGGCTGGTGCAGGAGGCCCTGCCGCTGCTGCGCGGGGCGAGGGCCGGCGCGGTGATCACCGTCAGCTCGGACGCGGCGGCCGAGGCGTACGGGACGTGGGGCGGGTACGGGGCGTCCAAGGCGGCCCTGGACCAGCTCGCGGCGGTGCTCGGGGTCGAGGAGCCGGGGATCGCGGTGTGGGCGGTGGATCCCGGGGACATGGCGACGGATCTGTACGCGGCGGCCGTCCCGGACGACGGTGATCCGCGGCCGGATCCGGGCGAGGTGGCGCCGGCCTTCGTGCGGCTGCTGGACGAGCGGCCGGCCAGCGGGCGGTACGGCGCGTCGGCACTCCTGGGGGTACGGCGATGAGGCCTGCGGCGGGGGCCGCCCCGTACCGGCACGTCCGGAGGTTGGGGCGGGTGCCCGAGGAGCTGTCGGCGCGGGTGCCGCCCGAGCAGCGCGGGCCGGGGCGTGGCCGGGACGACGTAAGGCTGCTGGTGTCGCGGGGGGCGGAGGTGACGCATCACGCGTTCCGGGAGCTGCCGGGGGTGCTGCGGGCCGGGGACCTGCTCGTGGTGAACACCTCCACGACGCTGGCGGCGGCCGTGGACGGGCGGATCGGTCACGCGCGCGTGGTGGTGCACTTCTCCACGCGCGGGGACGACGGACGGTGGGCCGTCGAGCTGCGGGATCCGGACGGGGCCGGCACGACACGCGCGCGGGCGGGCGGCCCGGCGGGGGCGGAGGTCCGGGTGCCCGGGGGCGCGCGGCTGACGCTGGAGGAGCCGCTGAGTCCGGGCGGCGGGCGGTTGTGGTGGGCGCGGGTGTCGCCCGGCGGGTCGTGGGTGCCCGGGCTGCTGCGGGAGCACGGGCGTCCCATCCGTTACGCCTACACGGAGCGGGACCAGCCGCTGTCCGCCTACCAGACCGTGTTCGCGCTGCCCTCGCCGGACGGTGCGGGCAGCGCGGAGATGCCGAGCGCGGCGCGGCCCTTCACGGCGGGGCTGGTGGCGGAGCTGGTGAGCCGGGGCGTGCAGTTCGCGCCGGTCGTCCTGCACACCGGGGTGTCGTCGGCGGAGGCGCACGAGCCGCCGTACCCGGAGCGGTTCGCGGTACCGCGGGCGTCGGCGCGGCTGGTCAACGCGGTGCGGGCCGGGGGCGGGCGGGTGATCGCGGTGGGGACGACCGCCGTGCGTGCGGTGGAGTCGGCGGCCGGGGCCGACGGGGTGGTCCGCGCACGTGCGGGGTGGACGGATCTGGTCGTCACTCCCGAGCGCGGGGTGCGGGCGGTGGACGGTCTGCTGACCGGGCTGCACGAGCCGCAGGCGTCGCATCTGCTGATGCTGGAGGCGGTGGCGGGGTCCGCGGCGCTCGACCGCGGCTACGACGCGGCGCTGCGCGGGCTCTATCTGTGGCACGAGTTCGGGGACGTGCACCTCGTCCTGCCCGCGGAGAGCGCCGGCCCGGTGCGCTGACCGGAGCGCGGGCGCGGGGCAGGGGCCACGGGGGCACGGGGACGGGGAGCAGGGGGACGGGGAGCAGGGCACCGGAAGCGGGGCGTGGGGCACGGGATGGGGAGCACTGACACAGAGCATTGCTTCGGCAACCAACTGTGAGAACGATCTGCGGGCCATGTGAGCCCGCACATAGGGTCCACATCACGTACTAGGGACATTAGGAGACAAAGGGACACCCGATGAACGGGGCAGATGGTTCTATCTGTCCCGATTTGCCCTTCCCTGCTCCACTATCGGGGATCGTACGTCACACCTTTGCCTGGGCATTTTGCGGCCGCTAAGAATTGCTCTCGTCGCTCAGCGCCGTGGGTTCGCCCCGCGGTGCTCGTGCCTCAAGCACCCTGTCCGGCCGTCGGACGAAGAGAGCGACCTCCGCGCTATTCGAAGAGGTCCTTCCGCATGCCCAAGAACACTCACAAGATCGCGATCGCCGGTGCCGCCACGCTCGGTGCAGCCGCCCTCGCCTTCTCCGTGGTGCCGGCCGACGCGCAGACGACCACTACGGACGCCGTGTCCACGGCCCGGGTCGCCTACAGCTCCAAGCCCGTGCAGGACGTCAAGGCCGACGTGACCGACCAGCTGGCCGCCAAGAGTGTGAAGGCCGACGCCATCGCGGCGGCCAAGAAGAAGGCCGCAGCCGCCGAGGCAGCCAAGAAGAAGGCCGCGGCGAAGGCCGCAGCCGCCAAGAAGAAGGCCGCAGCCGCTGCGGCCGCCAAGCGCAAGGCCGCCGCCGCGCACAAGGCCAAGGAGGCCGCGAGCCGGTCCGCCAAGCGCGCCGCGATCAAGAAGGCGTCCGTCAAGCGGTACGCCAACAACCTCGACGGCTGGATCAAGCACTCCCTGGACATCATGAAGTCCAAGGGCATCCCGGGTTCCTACAACGGGCTGCACCGCAACATCATCCGGGAGTCCTCGGGCAACCCGAACGCGATCAACAACTGGGACATCAACGCCATCAACGGCATCCCGTCCAAGGGCCTGCTCCAGGTGATCCCGCCGACCTTCAAGGCGTACCACGTCGCCGGCACCTCGTGGAACATCTACGACCCGGTCGCCAACATCACGGCCGCCGCCAACTACGCGGCCGACAAGTACGGCACGATCGACAACGTCGACAGCGCGTACTGAGACCCCCGCACGCCGAAGGGCGGCACCCTCAACACAGGGGTGCCGCCCTTCGGCGTGTGCGTGCACCGAACCGGTGCGGGAGACCTACTTGCGCATGACCTCGGGCTCGTGGCGGCGCAGGAAGCGGGCCACGAAGAAGCCGCAGATCACACCGAGGACGACGAGCGCCGCCATGTCCAGGCTCCAGGCCCCGACGGTGTGCTCCCAGAGCGGGTCCGTCCCGCCGCCGTCCTTGGGCGGGCTGATCTTGTTGAAGTCCAGCGTGGCGCCCGCGGCGGCGACGGCCCAGCGCGAGGGCATCAGGTACGAGAACTCGTTGACGCCGACCGCGCCGTTCAGGGTGAACAGGCAGCCGGTGAAGACGACCTGGATGATCGCGAACATCACCAGCAGCGGCATGGTCTTCTCGGCCGTCTTCACCAGCGACGAGATGACCAGCCCGAACATCATCGACGTGAAGCCCAGCGCCATGATCGGGATGGAGAGCTCGAACATGGTGGCGGTGCCGAGGACCAGGCCCTCCTTGGGGATCTCCCGGCTCGCGAAGCCGATGACGCCGACCATCAGGCCCTGGAGCAGCGTGACCACGCCGAGCACGAACACCTTGGACATCAGGTACGCGGAGCGGGACAGGCCGGTGGCGCGTTCCCGCTCGTAGATGACCCGTTCCTTGATGAGTTCGCGGACCGAGTTGGCCGCGCCGGCGAAGCAGGCCCCGACCGCGAGGATCAACAGGACGGTGGTGGCCGTGCCGTTGGGGATGATGCGGCCGGTCTTGGGGTTCACCGCGTTGGGCAGCAGGCTGTTGCCGGAGTCGATGAGCAGGCTCACCGCGCCGAGGACGGCCGGCAGGATCACCGTCAGGGCCAGGAAGCCCTTGTCGGAGGCGATCACCGACGCGTAGCGGCGCACCAGGGTGACGAACTGGGACATCCACCCCTGCGGCTTCGGCGGCTTCATCGCCTGCATCGGCGGCATCTGTACGGACTGCGGCGCGATGGCGTCGATGTCGGCGGCGTACATCTGGTAGTGCTGCGAGCCCTTCCAGCGGCCCGCCCAGTCGTAGTCGCGGTAGTTCTCGAAGGCGGAGAAGACGTCGGCCCAGGTGTCGTAGCCGAAGAAGTTCAGCGCCTCCTCGGGCGGTCCGAAGTAGGCGACCGCTCCGCCCGGCGCCATCACGAGCAGCTTGTCGCAGATCGCGAGTTCGGCCACCGAGTGCGTGACGACGAGGACCGTGCGGCCGTCGTCGGCGAGGCCGCGCAGCAGCTGCATGACGTCGCGGTCCATGCCCGGGTCGAGGCCGGAGGTCGGCTCGTCCAGGAAGATCAGCGACGGCTTGGTGAGCAGCTCCAGGGCCACCGAGACGCGCTTGCGCTGGCCGCCGGAGAGGGAGGTGACCTTCTTCTCCTTGTGGATGTCCAGCTTCAGCTCGCGCAGCACCTCGTCGATGCGGGACTCGCGCTCGGCGGGCGTGGTGTCGGCCGGGAAGCGGAGCTTGGCCGCGTACTTGAGGGCCTTCTTGACGGTCAGTTCCTTGTGCAGGATGTCGTCCTGCGGGACCAGACCGATGCGCTGGCGCAGCTCGGCGAACTGCTTGTAGAGGTTGCGGTTGTCGTAGAGGACGTCGCCCTGGTTGGCGGGCCGGTAGCCGGTCAGCGCCTTGAGCAGCGTCGACTTGCCGGAACCGGACGGTCCGATGACCGCGATCAGCGACTTCTCCGGGACGCCGAAGGAGACGTCCTTGAGGATCTGCTTGCCGCCGTCGACCGTGACGGTCAGGTGGCGGGCGGAGAAGGAGACCTCACCGGTGTCGACGAACTCCTCGAGCCGGTCGGCGATGATCCGGAACGTCGAGTGGCCGACGCCGACGACGTCGGTCGGACCGAGCTGGACCGAGCCGCCCTTGGGGATCGGCTGGCCGTTGACGTAGGTGCCGTTGTGCGAGCCGAGGTCGCGGATCTCCATGCGGCCGTCGGGCGTCGAGTGGAACTCGGCGTGGTGACGCGAGACCTGGAGGTCGGAGACGACCAGCTCGTTCTCCAGCGCACGGCCGATGCGCATCACCCGGCCGAGGGAGAACTGGTGGAACGTGGTGGGGCTGCGGTCGCCGTAGACCGGCGGCGCCCCCGCGCCACCACCGGGCACCTGCCGCATGTGGGGCTCGCCGGCCCCCTGCTGCTGCGGGACCTGCGGCGCGGCCTGCTGCGGCGGCGGCCAGCCCGCCTGCGGCGGCGACTGCTGGGCCCAGCCCGGATTCGCCCCCTGCGCGGCGTACGGCTGCTGTTGGGGCTGCGCGGCGGGCGCCTGCGCCCCCGAGAGGTTCACGCGCGGCCCGTCGGTCGCGTTGCCCAGGTGGAACGCCGAGCCGGAGCCGATCTCCAGCTGGTGGATCCGCTGCCCCTGCGCGAACGTGCCGTTGGTGCTGCCGTGGTCCTCGACGACCCAACTGCGGCCGTTGAAGCTGACCGTGGCGTGACGCCAGGAGACCCTGGCGTCCTCCAGGACGATGTCCCCCTGCGGATCCCGTCCGAGGGTGTAAGAC
The DNA here is from genome assembly GCF_030816715.1 of Streptomyces achromogenes. Lineage (NCBI taxonomy): Bacteria > Bacillati > Actinomycetota > Actinomycetes > Kitasatosporales > Streptomycetaceae > Streptomyces > Streptomyces achromogenes. Next base: position 2,138,885 of record NZ_JAUSYH010000001.1, read on the forward strand.
CTGGACGGATCGAGCGTCCAGGTGCGTCCGTTCAATTCCAGTACGAGTTCCGGCACTCCAGCCCCACTGAGTTGTCCCCCGAGTAGCCCCATCAACGGGGAGTCTAGGGATGTCGAACATCGGGGGGAACTATTTCAGTAGCGGCCCCCTGACCGAAAGTCGGGCCTTGTGAAGAGCGTGCGCGGGCGCATCGGCCGTTGACGTTGACGGGGTGGAAAACGGGCCGGAGAGTGGTAAACGCACGCGAGGGGGACGGAAGCGGCGGTCTTCGCCGCCCCGCGCTGCGGATCGGGGGGTCTGCATGGGTGCCGGCACGGATGTCGACGGCCGTGGGAAGGCGGTGGCCGCCCAGGGCGTGCCGTGGCTGGACGTGTCGCTGGCCGCGATCGCCGCGGTGAGCTGGGCGTTGATCGGGATGGCGGGCACGGCGGCGCTCGGGCTGCGTCTGCTGGAGGCGGACTCCGCCGGGTCGTTGGGCCCGATGACGGCCGCGGTGGTGGTCCTGGGCGCCGGCGGTTCGGTGACTCCGTCGGGCGATGTGTCCGCTTTCGGTCTCACCGGCGCGCAGACGGCCACGGCCATCGAGATCACGCCATTGGGGGTGGGCCTGGTGGGCGCGCTGCTGTTGTCGTGGGTCTTCCTGCGGTCCCTGCGCACGGCCGGAGCGGTGGTCGCCCCGGCCGAACTCCTCGCGCGCGTGGGCTCGGTGGTCGCGCTCTTCGTGGCGATGCTCGGCGGACTCGCCTGGGCGGGGCACGACGTCATCACGTTCGACGGGGGTTCGCTGGGCCTGGACGACCTTCCCGGCGGCAGGGGGGGTGGCGGCCTGGAGATCCCGGGGCTCGGGGACATCAGCGGTCTGCTGCCGGACCGGCTCGGGGATCTGGTCGACGCGCGGGCCGCGGTCGGTTTCAGCGTGGACACGGTACCGACGCTGCTCGGCGGTCTCGGGTGGGCGCTCGGCGTCCTGCTGATCGCTCTGCTGGCCTCGCGCCGGACGCCGTTGCCGCGGGGCTGGGAGCCGGTGCACCGGGCGGTGCGGCCTGCGGCGTCGGCCGTCGTCACCGTGCTGCTGGTGGCCGTGGCGGCCGGGTTCGCCGCGGCGGCGTACGCGGCGATCGGCGACGACCACCCCCGGCGGATCGCGGGTGCGGCTCTGCTCGGCGCGCCGAACGGGGTCTGGCTGGGCGTGCCGCTCGGCCTGTTCGTCCCGTGGGACGGCCGGGCCACGGGTGCGCTGACGAACCTGCTCCCGCACCCCCTGGACGACCTCCTGCGCGTCGGCACCGAGCAGCCGGTGACCCTGGGCCGCCTCGCGGAGCTGGACGGACGGGTGTGGCTGCTGGGAGTGGCCACGGCACTGATGATGCTGCTGGCGGGGGTGCTGACCGCCGTGCGGACGCCGGTGGGTGTCGTGGGTGCGGCGGGCGTGGTGGGCGGAGCGGGCGTGGTGGGGGCGGGCGGCGCGGGGGCGGGCGGCGCGGGGGCGGGGCAGGTCGGCGTGGGCAGGTTCGTGGGGCGGTGCGCCCTGCGGCTGGGGGTCGTGGCGGCCCTGGCGTTGCTCCTGCTCGTCCGGCTGACGGAGGTGTCCGTGAACGCCTCGCTCTCCGTGCTGGGGTTCGACGCGTTCGGGGCCGGTGTCCAGCTGCACGGGCGGCCCGGCACGGCACTGCTGCTGGGCGGAGCGTGGGGCGCGGGGGCCGGCGCCGCCGGTGCGCTGCTGGCCCGGTTCACCGGGGCCGCGGGGCGGCGGGCGGCGGAGGCGGCACGGGGTGACGCGGGGCGCACCCGGCCGACGGCGCACGGGGCCGGCCCGGACCGCGGGGCTCCGGGGGACGCGGGTGACCTGGCCGGACCGTACGCGCCGAGCGTGTCGTACCGGCCGCCGAACCCGGCGACCAACCCCTACCTGCGCGTTCCGAAGGAGTTGAGGGACCCGCAGGAGGTGAGCGAGCCGGAGGACGCGCGGCCGGGGGCCACCCGGAAGAGCGGGGCCGAACCGCCGAGGCCGAGCGGGAGCTCGCGGCGGGACGAACCGCCGCCGGGGCCGGACGACGTCTACGGCGCCCCGACCGTCGTCCGCCCCCTGGGGCCCTCGCCCCGCTCTCCCCGACGGCCGGCGGGCCCACGGCCCGGCCCGCGCCCGGGCGAGCGCCCGCCGACGGAACCGGAGGAGGGCCCGCCGCCTCCCCCGCCGCCCCCACCGCCCCCACCGCCTCCGCCGCCTCGGAGGCCTGGACGCCCTCGAGGGCCTGGAGGGCCTGGAGGGCCGAGGACACCGCGCGGGCCCCGGTGAGGAAGGGGGACCGTCCACGGTGGCCGAGAGGGCGCGGTCGGGGCCGACGCGGCGGGGCGGGGTGGCCCGCGTCCACGGTGGCCGAGGGCGCGTCGGGGCGGAGCGGCGGGAGCGGGATGGGCCGCATGGGGCGGGCGGAGCGTCACCGTTGGTCGGGGTGGGCGTCGCACGGGGGACGCGAGCTGTTCGCTGTCCGTCAGGCGGACCTGAGCGGCGAGCGGCACTGGGTGCCGGATACGGTGGGTACACCATGAGCGCTTTGCAGACTTCGTCCTCTGACGTGCCCACGCTTCTTGTCAAGATCTTCGGCAAGGACCGGCCGGGCATCACGGCCGGCCTCTTCGACACCCTCGCCGCCTACTCCGTCGACGTGGTCGACATCGAGCAGGTCGTCACGCGAGGCCGGATGGTGCTGTGCGCGCTCGTGACCGAGCCGTCGGCCGGCCTCGAGGGGGACCTGCGGTCGACCGTGCACAGCTGGGCCGAGTCGATGAAGATGCAGGCCGAGATCATCTCCGGCACCGGCGACAACCGTCCTCGCGGTATCGGCCGGTCGTTGGTCACCGTGCTCGGGCACCCGCTCACCGCGGAGGCCACGGCGTCGATCGCCGCGAAGATCACGAAGGCCGGCGGCAACATCGACCGTATCTTCCGGCTCGCCAAGTACCCGGTCACCGCCGTCGAGTTCGCCGTCTCCGGCGTGGCGGCCGGGCCGCTGCGCACCGCGCTGGTCACGGACGCGGCGGCACTCGGCGTGGACGTGGCCGTGGTGGACGCCGGTCTGTACCGGCGGGCCCAGCGGCTCGTCGTCATGGACGTCGACTCCACGCTCATCCAGGACGAGGTGATCGAGCTCTTCGCCGCGCACGCCGGCTGCGAGGACGAGGTCGCCGCGGTGACGGCGGCGGCGATGCGCGGGGAGCTCGACTTCGAGCAGTCGCTGCACGCGCGCGTGGCGCTGCTGGAGGGGCTGGACGTCTCCGTCGTGGACAAGGTGCGCGCCGAGGTGCGGCTGACCCCGGGCGCGCGGACGCTGATCCGGACGCTGAAGCGGCTCGGCTACCAGGTGGGCGTCGTGTCCGGCGGATTCACCCAGGTCACGGACGATCTGCAGGACCGGCTCGGGCTGGACTTCGCCCAGGCCAACACGCTGGAGATCGTCGACGGGAAGCTGACCGGCCGGGTGACCGGCGAGATCGTGGACCGCGCGGGCAAGGCACGGCTGTTGCGCCGGTTCGCCGCCGAGGCCGGTGTGCCGCTCTCGCAGACCGTGGCGATCGGCGACGGCGCCAACGACCTGGACATGCTGAACGCAGCCGGGCTGGGCGTCGCCTTCAACGCGAAGCCGGTGGTGCGCGAGGCGGCGCACACGGCGGTGAACGTGCCGTTCCTGGACACCGTCCTGTATCTGCTCGGCATCACGCGCGAAGAGGTCGAGGCCGCCGAGACGCAGGACGAGAAGTAGCCCGACGGGAGGTAGCCCTACGGGAGGCCCTAAGGTAGCCCGCGCTCGCCAGGGCACATCCGTTCGAATCCTGATCGCGGACGAACGTGGGAGGGCCCGGCGCTGCGACGGCGCCGGGCCCTCCTGCGTGCCGGGTGGGTTACTCGGAGGGGGCCCAGTAGTCGAGCAGCGTGGCGACGCCCGGCTCCAGCGACTTCCAGGAGCCGTCGAAGGAGATGACGGCGAAGGCGGCGGCCGGGAAGCCCCGGCTGTGCATGCGCTCCCCCGCGTCGCCGTTCACCTGGCCGGACAGGACGTCGGCAAGCCCCTGGATTCCGGGGTTGTGGCCGATGAGGACGAGGGCGCGCACGTCGTCGGGGGTTTCGTTGAGCAGGGCGATCAGCTCGCCCGGCGAGGCTTCGTAGATCCGCTCCTCATAGACGGTTTTCGGCCGGTGCGGAAACTCCTGGACGGCGAGCTTCCACGTCTCCCGGGTGCGGAGCGCGGTGGAGCACAGGGCCAGGTCGATGGGGATACCGGTGTCGGCCAGCTTGCGTCCGGCGACGGCGGCGTCCTTCCGGCCCCGCTCAGCGAGCGGACGCTCGTGGTCGATCACCTGCGGCCAGTCGGCTTTCGCATGGCGGAAGAGGACGATCCTGCGGGGTTCTGCGACGCTCATGACTCCCAGCTTCGCATGAAACAGGCCACGGGGCGCAGGGAGTTGACATGCGGTCCCACCAGCGGTCCCGAGCCGCCCTAGCGGGCGATGAGCTGCTGGACGCGCTCGACGAGATGAGTGATCGCCGGGTCGCCGCCCGCGGCGTGGGCGTCGACCGGGTTCAGTATCAGCACCAGCAGGGTGATGAAGGCCAGCGTCGGGAGGGCCAGCGCCCACCAGGGCAGCAGGTTGACGACGCCGCCCGAGGCGGCCGGGTGGGGCCGGGAGTGCGTAGGGGCCGACATGGGTGCCTCCGCTGTCTTCGAGTCGTCCGCAGGCCGTGGCCGGTGATCCGCGTCGCGCGGTCACAGTTCGAAGTTACGGAAACGAGCGCTGTCAACCCATCCGGTGACCCACCCACTTGACCCTGACCCTCACCCCCTAGGGGACAGGGGGGTTAACCCCACCCCCGGCGGTGCGGCGGGGCACCCGGCATCAGGCACCCGACGTCGGGGCTCGCGTGCCCGGCCTCGGATACCCGGCGTCGCGTGCCAGGTCTCGCGAGCCCGACGTGAGAGGCCCGGGGTCAGGGGGAGGCGATGGTCGCGATGACGGCGATGATCACGAAGATGGCGAGGAACGAGCCGAAGACGATGAGCATCTTCTTCTGGCCGTCGCGCGGGTTCGGGTCGAGCACTGGCATGCGGCAAGTCTCGCACCCGGCGGCCCGGGCGGTGGCGTCGGGGGTCCGGGGAGGCCCGCCGGGTCAGCGGACGGCCTCGTCCTCCACCGTGCGGTCTCGGCCCGCCAGGACGCCGACGACCGTCTGCGGGATCATCAGCGCCGTCATGAGCGCGAGGGGCAGGCCCCAGCCGCCGCTGTGCTGGTAGAGCACTCCGACCAGCAGCGGACCCGGGATGGAGATGAGGTAGCCGGTGCTCTGGGCGAAGGCGGAGAGCTGGGCCACGCCCGCACCGGTCCTGGCGCGCATCCCGACCATGGTGAGCGCCAGCGGGAAGGCGCAGTTGGCGACGCCGAGCAGCAGGGCCCAGGCCCAGGCGCCGCCGGCGGGAGCCAGGTACAGGCCGGCGTATCCGACGAGACCGCAGGTGCCGAGCGCGACCACCATCGGGCCTTGGTGCGGCAGCCGGGTGGCAACGCGCGGTATGACGAAGGCCAGCGGCACGCCCATCGCCATCGTGACGGCGAGCAGCAGTCCCGCAGTGCTCGCCGGCACGCCCGCGTCCCGGAAGATCTGCGGCATCCAGCCCATGGTGATGTAGGCGGCGGTGGCCTGGAGACCGAAGAAGACGGCGAGCGCCCAGGCGGTCCGGCTGCGGGTGATGCGCAGCGGAGCGGCGGAGGGCCGGGCCGACGGGAGACCGGAGGACGGGAGACCCCGGTACGAGCGGCCGCCCGACGACCCCCTGCCGGCCGTCGACCGCCTGGACCGGGACCGACCCGGCACGTGCTCGCCGGACGGCGGCTGCTGCCCTTCCGGAGCCGGGGCCGGTGCGGGGGCGGGATCCGCAGCCGTCCGCGCGCCGCCGGGGAGCGTGCCGCGGCCGTGGCCGAAGGCGTGGTCGCGATCGCGGTCGCCGTCGCGGACCAGTGGCAGCCACGGCAGGACGGCCGCCGCCGCCAGGCCCGCCCACACCGCGAGGCCGGTCTGCCAACTGCCGCCCAGCGCCCCGGTCATGGGCACCGTGACGGCGGCGGCCACGGCGGTGCCGAGGGCGAGGGCCATCGAGTACAGGCCGGTCATGGAGCCGACCCGGTCCGGGAAACGGCGCTTGACGATGACCGGCATCAGGACGTTGCTGACGGCGATGCCCATGAGGGCGAGGGCGCTGGCGGCGAGGAAGCCGGCGGTGCCGCCGACGTAGGGGCGCGCGAGCAGTCCGGCGGCGATGGCGGCCATGCCCGCGCACACGACCGCACCGGCCCCGAAGCGGCGGGCGAGACGGGGGGCCATGACGCCGAAGGCGGCGAAGCAGAGCGGGGGCACGGAGGTGAGGACTCCGGCCACGCTGCCGCTCATGCCGAGCCCGTCGCGGACCTCTTCGAGGAGCGCGCCGAGGCTGGTGATGGCGGGACGCAGATTGACGGCGGCGAGCACGATGCCGACCACGAGGAGCCGTGTCCGCCACGCGCGCGAGGAGGCGCTCGACGGCTCGTCCGTGGGCTGCGCACGGGTGGGCGGTGGGGCTGTCGGCCGTGTCTGCTCGCTTGCCATGCCTTCCATCATAGAATCATAGGATGATTGGTTGTCCATGCCCGGGCGTCCCCGGACCGCCCCGCCCGTGCGAAGGTGTGCCATGCCCCTGAGCCATCCCCGTCGCTCGGCGCTGTCCGAGCAGGTCATCGCCGCACTGCGTGCCCAGATCACCTCGGGCGAGTGGCCGGTCGGCGCGCGCATCCCCACCGAACCGGAGCTGGTCGAGCAGCTGGGCGTCGCGCGCAACACGGTCCGCGAGGCCGTCCGGGCGCTGGCGCACAACGGGCTGCTGGACATCCGGCAGGGTTCGGGCACCTACGTCGTGGCGACCAGCGAGCTGGCGGGCGTGATGCACCGCCGCTTCGCCGACGCCGACCCCGGGCACATCGCCGAACTGCGCGCCACGCTGGAGTCGAGCGCGGCGAAACTGGCGGCCGTACGGCGCACCGAGAAGGACCTCAAGCAGCTGGACGCGCTCCTGCTGCGGCGCGAGGAAGCGTGGGAGTCCGGCGACGCGGAGACGTTCGTGACGGCCGACACGACCTTCCACCTGGCCGTCGTGGCGGCCTCCCACAACGACGTCATGACGGCCATGTACGCGGACCTCGGCGAGGTGCTGCGCGACTGGCTGCGGGAGGACGTGGGCGCCGAGCTCACGCCGGAGACGTACATGGACCACACCCGGCTGGTGGACGCGATCCGCGCGGGCGAGGCGGAGGCGGCCGCCGTCGAGGCGGCCGGCTACCCGCTGGCGTGCCGGCCCGGCCGGTTCACCTCGCCCCCCGGCTGACCGCGCCTCGCAGGGGTCACGCCCGTCACACCCGCTGGTGGCTGACCCAGGCCGAGCGGACCTCCTTCCAGCAGCGCCCGGTGAGCCGTACGGTCCGGGCGGGACCCGCGTCGACGGGGGCGCCGTCGGTGTCGAGGTCCCACCAGCGGTCGCACTCGATGTGCAGACGGACCCGGTCGGTGTCGGCGTAGGGGTTGTGGCAGTGGGCGACGACGCGGGAGCCGTGGACGCCGACGCGGCACTCCGCGCCGAACGGCTTCGGCACGGCGGCTTCGCGCACCTTCACGCGTGCGTGCGGCGACGCGTCGTACGGCAGCGAGAACACGAGACACAGGGCGACGACGGTCGCTGGGGCCAGGCTGCGGGACAGGCGCACAAGGGATACCTCCTCGGCCGAGCTGGGGAGGGAACCGCGCGTCGTACGGAGCGCGCACTCCAGCGTGCCCGGTCGTGGTCCTCCGCCGCCCGGACAGGTACGCCGAACGAGTGACGCCCCGCCCCCCGCGCGCGATGCGGGGAACGGGGCGCCGGGAAGCCGACCGGGAGGCCCGGGATCAGGCTCCGATGGCGTGCAGGCCGCCGTCCACGTGGACGATCTCGCCGGTCGTCTTGGGGAACCAGTCGCTCAGCAGGGCGACGACGCCGCGGCCGGCCGGCTCGGGGTCCTTGAGGTCCCACTCCAGGGGCGAGCGGTCGTCCCAGACGGACGCCAGCTCGGCGAAGCCCGGGATGGACTTGGCGGCCATCGAGCCGATCGGGCCTGCGGAGACCAGGTTGCAGCGGATGTTCTGCTTGCCCAGGTCGCGCGCCATGTAGCGGCTGGTGGCCTCGAGAGCGGCCTTGGCGGGACCCATCCAGTCGTACTGCGGCCACGCGAACGAGGCGTCGAAGGTGAGTCCGACGACCGAGCCGCCGTTCTGCATCAGCGGCAGGCAGGCCATGGTGAGCGACTTCAGGGAGTACGCCGAGACGTGCATGGCCGTGGCGACCGACTCGAACGGCGTGTTGAGGAAGTTGCCGCCGAGGGCGTCCTGCGGCGCGAAGCCGATGGAGTGCACGACGCCGTCGAGGCCGCCGAGCTCCTCGCCCACGATGTCCGCGAGACGGCCGAGGTGCTCGTCGTTGGTGACGTCGAGCTCGATGACCTTGGTGGGCTTGGGGAGCTTCTTGGCGATGCGCTCGGTCAGCGTGGGCCGCGGGAACGCGGTCAGGATGATCTCGGCGCCCTGCTCCTGGGCCAGCTTGGCGGTGTGGAAGGCGATGGAGGACTCCATCAGCACACCGGTGATCAGGACGCGCTTGCCCTCGAGAATTCCGCTCATGGTGATCAGTGACCCATTCCCAGTCCGCCGTCAACGGGGATGACGGCTCCAGTGATGTACGAGGCGTCGTCCGAGGCGAGGAACCGCACCGCCGCGGCGATCTCCTGCGGCTGCGCGTACCGGCCGAGCGGGACCTGCGAGACGATGCCCGCGCGCTGCTCGTCGCTGAGCACCTTGGTCATGTCGGTGTCGACGAAGCCGGGCGCGACGACGTTGAAGGTGATGTTGCGGGACCCCAGCTCACGGGCGAGGGAGCGCGCGAAGCCGACCAGGGCGGCCTTGGAGGCGGCGTAGTTCGCCTGCCCCGGCGAGCCGTACAGTCCGACCACCGAGGAGATGAGCACGACGCGCCCCTTCTTGGCGCGCAGCATGCCGCGGTTGGCGCGCTTGACCACGCGGAAGGTGCCGGTCAGGTTGGTGTCGACGACCGAGGTGAAGTCCTCCTCGGACATCCGCATCAGCAGCTGGTCCTTGGTGACGCCGGCGTTGGCGATCAGGACCTCGACGGGGCCGTGCTCGGCCTCGATCTCCTTGTAGGCCTGCTCCACCTGCTCGGAGTCGGTGATGTCGCACTTGACGGCGAGGCAGCCCAATTCCGTCAGGGCCGCCGGCGGCTCGCCCGTGCGGTAGGTGATGGCGACCTTGTCGCCGGCGTCGGCGAACGCGCGGGCGATGGCGAGGCCGATGCCCCGGTTTCCTCCGGTGACGAGAACCGAGCGGCTCAACGGATCACCCTTTCGCTAGGGGTCTGACGCACCCGCCCGAACTCTGGGTGGCAGGCGGCTTCCCCCGAAACCTATCGGTCTGCCTCCTCGCGACGACATTCGGGCACCGACAGTGGGAGGCGGCCCGTCCTGTGGGATCCCTACAGGACCGGCCACGTCCCCTACCCGCCGAGCACGCCGTGTCGACGCCTACTCGTCGCCGGACCACCGGTGGTCCGCTTGGGCCAGCTCGTCGCACAGCGCGTGCAGGGTGCGGTCGAACAGCACTCCGCGGTGGGACAGCACGTTCCGGGCCAGGACCAGTTGTTCAAGGAGCTGCCGCTCCGCGCGCGCGAGGTTCAGATGCCCCTGCCTGCAGGCGGTCAGCATGGGCCCTACCTCAATGGTACGGAACGCCTCCTCCGGATTCTCGCGATGCTCGGCCGGCAGCCGCCCGACGTAGCGGGCGACCAGATCCGCCACCGGTCCGGTGACGCCGCCCAGCGCGAGCGGGGCGAGTCTCTGGCGGGTGTCCTCGATCCACGGCAGGAGGATGCGCGCCTGAGCCTGGCTGACCAGGACCCGCAGCTGGTCCGGGGCACTCCCGTCCCGGCGCCAGACCGCCGGGTGCACGCGTGCGCGACCGTCCCAGGACTGGATCAGCCCGCGCGCCCAGACAGGACGCAGCCGTGCCGGCGGCCGGTGGCCCGAGCCGACGCCCAGGTGAACCGGCTGGTGCCGGACGGCCGGGGCCGCCCCGCCGACGTCGAGGCAGGCCCAAAGGCTGCCCTGAAGCGTGCGCTGGCTGCCGTCCCAGCGTCGGGCCAGTCGCCAGCCCAGCACCAGGTCGGGTCCGCAGACCTCGCTGATCACCTCGTCCCGCACGGCGCGCAGGATGCGGTCGCGCAGCAACTCTCCGTGGCGCCTGCCCGGGCGGGCGCCGCGCGCGCCGACCGCCGCGACGACGGTGGCACTGTCCAGCCTGTCCAGGGTGTCCCACCACCAGTGCACGGCCGAGGAGGCGAGGTCGCGTTCCAGTTCGTCGGGCAACTGCGATGGAAGGTCGCCGATGCGTGCGGTGACTAGGAGACGTGGCCGGTTCTCCGGGGGCAATCCGGCCTGTTTGGCGGCGGCGCCGAGCGCACGGATGAGCCGGGCCACGTCGTGGCCACGGTCCCGCTCCGGTGCAGCCGGGCCGCCGGCAGTCGCCGTCTCCTTCCACGCCCGGACCCCGATGACCGGCCGCCAGCGCGCTCCCGGATCGGTGAGCGTATCGATCGCCTCGCCCGGGGTAACGGACAGCTCCTTGGCGAGTCTGGCGAGCAGACCGGACTCGGGTCCTTCCGGGACATCGGTGGGTTGTTGCGGTGCGGTGCGCTGCCGGGGCAGCTCAGGCGCCCAACCGATGTCGAATCCGTCGTCGTAGTCCGCCAGGACGGGCAGGTCGTCCCAGGACCGGCCGGCCGGCACCGAGCCGGGTTCGAGTGACGGTGACGAGGCCGCCGTCTCCTCGTCGGACGGGGCGGGAATGTCCAGGCGCTCCGGCGAGGAGTACAGCGCGGCCCGGTGCAGCTCTTCGGCGTACCCGCCATCGACCAGGTCGTCCGGGAGCAGCCAGAGGCAGTGCAGCCCGGCCGCCAGATCGGCCGTGATCCGGTCGACCTGGCGTCGTACCCCCGGCAGTTCGAGCAGGGTTCGGGCGCTCAGCTCCACGCGTCACTCCCCGGCGACACGGGCGCGTGCGGCCTGGAACGTGACAGGGTCCACGGACAGGCCGCCGGGCAGCGACTCCAGCACCCCGAGCCAATCAAGGCGGTCGAGCCAGAGTCTCGTCTCGTTCAGCGTGCACTCGATCGCCGCAGCCACGTCGTCGAGCGGGACCCCCTGGCCCTCGTCGACGTACGAACTCCACATGCCAAGGCGCTCCTCGTCCTGGGCGTCGAGCCCGGAGCGCTGCCAGTGCTCGACCAGGTTGCCCGGCTTCGAGATCGCCCGTCGCACCGAGTCGAGCGAGCTGTCCAGGGTGGCACCCTTGACCGTCACCTCGGCGATGGCGAGCTCGACCCACGGCGCCCAGCCGCCCGTGACCTCCATCAGCCGCCCGCGCTCCACACGCGACACGAAGGGGCACTCGGGCCAGGCCCTCAGGCTATCCACGGTCCACCGCTCGGGACGCAGGAAGCGCACAGGAAGTCTCGCGCCCTCCCGTGCCTCCCCCAGCCTGCCCGCCAGCACGGCGTCGGCCAGCAGGAACACGGAACGGTTCCCGGCGTGTTTGCGCACGGTGGAGCGGACCCGAACGTCGGCCGCAGGTCCCGCGTGCTCGACGCAAGCCTGCAGCGCCGCGCCGAGCTCGGCCGCGTCCAGACCGCACAGGTCGGCGACCAAGACGTAGTTCCGGCGCAGCCGGGACGCCTCCTTGAGGACGAGGCGCAGTTCGTCGGGTGCCGTGACCTTGCGCACCTCCACCCCGCGAGCCTCCGCGAACGCTTCGGCCGCCCTGATCATCAAGGGCGGCCGGTGCAGGGCCGTCGTGCCGATCACGGTGACCCCCGGCTGGGCGGCCTCGTGCAACTGTCCCTCGGTCAGCGGGCTGTAGCGCTGGATGCCATTGCCCGTGTCACGTCCCAGGAGGCGACGGGCGGCTCGCGGATCGTAGTCGTAGGGCAGGCTGAACTCGCTCTCCCTGAGCTCGAGTTCAAGTTCCTCGCGGGTGCCCAGCATGTTCACCACGTTGGGGCTGCGGACCGCGAACCGGGAGCGGTCGCCGAGTTGCACGAGGAGCCCGAGGCCGACCATCTCGGTGAGGTAGATCTCGACCCGCTTCACGCCGAGTTCGTCGAAGCCGTCGGGCCACGCCTCCCGGGCCAGGTCGAGCAGTTGTTCCGCCGTGTAGTCGCCCTGGTAGCCGTCGGCGATGCTGCGCAGGGCGATGACCAGAGTGAGGACCCGGTAGCGGTCCTCCAGGTTGATGGTGAAGCGCAGCCGCTCCGCGAGCCGCCGCCGTACCGTCTCGGAGGCGGCGACGCCCTGGACGTCCTCCTCGGTGATCCGCGTGGGCCATCCCGGCTGCGGCCGCGAGCGGCCTTGGAGGGTGCGGACGAGTTCGCTGCAGAAGATCTGCACCAGGTTGGCCTGGTAGTTGGTGATGGCGAGGATCCGCCAGACCAGCTCGGGGCGGTCGAAGACGAAGCCCAGCGCGGCCATGGGTTCGGTGACCAGCCGCACCGCGGCGTGCGACTTGAGGGGGCCCACCAGGACGTCCGGGCCGCCGTGGGCGGTGGAGACGTTCGACAGGTCGCCGAACCGTTGGACCTGGTGCAGACCGGCGAAGACTACCTTCAGGCGGCGGTTCGTCTGCTCCATGAGCTGCTGGAACCGCTTCACGTTCTGGAAGGTCGACTCGCCGCCCGCGCGGAAGACCCGGCGGGAGTCGGCCGTCAGGAAGGCGTCCGCCTCGTCTGCGAGGATCAGCAGCCGGCGTGAGTCGTCCTCGTCGAGCCAGTCACGGATACGCTTGGCGACCACGTCCGGGCCGCCGCGCTCGGACGTCTTGGCGTCGAAGACATGACGCCGCTTGAGCCCTTCCGCCAGCAGGGCCCAGATCTGCTCGGGCGGTTCCGCCTGACCGATCTCGGCCTTGAGCAGGTCGAGGTAGACGGCGACATTGGACTCCGAACGGCTGGGAAACAGTTCGGCCACCCGCTGCAGCAGCGCGGACTTGCCCAACTGGCGTCCCCCGTAGAGGAAGAGTCCACCGTTGGCGTCCATCACCTCGCGCATCTCGTCGTCCCGCCCGAAGAAGACTTCCGGGGGCACCAGGCCGGCGACGAACGGCGTGTACGGGTTGTACGACGTCCACGGCAGCGTCACCCGTTGCAGCGAACGGAAGGACCGGGGCGCGCGGGCGACCATCCACCCGAAGACCGCCGGGTCGATGACCAGCGCCTGCTGGGCCCGGCCGGAGGCCGCGTCGGCGAGCGCGTGCCGACTGGCAAGACCGAGGGGGTGGAGGTACAGCACTATGTTCGCGTCGACGTCCGCGTCCTCCAAATGGGCCAGCGGTCCACCGGCCCGCTGTTCCTCCCAGACCAGCAGGATCGTGTACGAAGTAGCCCGGGAGCCGAGCGCCGCCACGTAACCAGCGCCCTCAGCGACGGTGGCGCGGACCTTGAGCCGCCTGATGCCCTGGCCGGGCCGGTCGGAGTTGAGCTGCCCCGTCGGTTCGAGTCCCAGCAGACGAAGGACACGCGGAATGTGCTGCTGCCACTCGCTGCTGCGGCCGTACTTGGTGCACAGCGCCTGCCAGGAGTCGAGCGCCTGCTTCTCGGCCTGGGTCAGCCGTTCGCCGGAGCCGTAGCGCCGTACCCACCAGGAAGCGTGGACGCCATCGCCGCCCGGCTGAGGGACGCCCGGGCCGACCAGGCCTGCGACGAACTCGACGAGTTCGGCGCCGTCGTCCTCGGAACGGTCGGGGAGCTCGTCCCCGCCGCCGGCCAGAGCCAGGAACTCCTGCGCCGTGACGGTGTCGCCCTCTTCGATCAGGTCGCGGATGCGGTTGTGGTCGCGTTCCGCAAGGGGCCGCTCCGGGTCCAGACGGAGACGGTCCAGATCCTGGCGCAGCCGCTCGGTGGAGGCCTCGACCAGAGCGGTAAGATCCCGCACGAGTTGAACCAGCCGGGTAAGCGCGTGCCGGTAACGCCCCGCGTCGTCCCCGTCAGCGAACTCCTGGAGCCTTCCGGTGAACTCCCGCTCGACGTCGGGCGACATCAGGTTGAGGGTACGGATCTGGGCCAGCAGACCTGCGGCCTCGCGGTGACGTTCGGCCGTACGGTGCCGCCATGCCTTCTCGGCCTCCCTGCAGCGCCGGCTCGCCAGTTCGCCCCAGTCCTCCGGGAGGTCCGTTCCGTGGGTGTGACTCCGCTCGGTCCACGCGATCAGGGCACGGGCGAGGTTCAGGTCCCCCGACTCCAGATACAGGCCGAGCGCGACGTCCGGGGACTCGGGGGCCAGCAGGGCGGCCATCGAGCGCGGGGTTCGCGGGTCCCGCAGGTCAGGCCGCCCGTCGGTGTCCCTTGGGATGTACGGCGCGAGGAGCAGGAAGTCGGCGGAGGGGGTGCGATGGCTCAGCTGCCGGTCCTCCGCCGAGGCGGGCGGTGCCGCCGTGTCGGCGACGAACTGGCCTACGAGCCAGCTCCGCAGCAGCCCCAGTGAGGCTCCCCCCACCCCGGGCGGGGGCTCATACGCCTCCAGCTCGCTGATGACTGCCGCCAGCTGCGGCAGTTCGGTTCCCTTCGCCGTCTCGCGGTTGCGGATCGCTCCGGCCACGGCATCGGCCTTGGCCAGCAGCTCGCTCACCGAGCGTACGGCCGCGTGAAGCTGGCGCAGGGCGCCGGAATGGATCGACTCCTTCGCCTGCTTCGGCGTACGGAAACGGCTGTCCGCCTCCTCGATGAGCCGGTCGACGTACTCCGGCCGTCGCAGGTTCTCGCTCAGCGGGGTCAGCCTCGAGGCATCGCCGCCCTGCACCCAGTCCAGGACCGTCCTGAGCGCCTGGTGCAGTGCGCCCGAAGGCCCGGCGAGGTACTTCAGCACACGCGAAGCCCGCTGATACTTGATCTTCCGGCGCGGCAGGTCCTCCAGCAACACACGCGCGGATTCCCCGAACTCCTCGAGAGTCTGCGCGTCGCCGGGGGCTGCGAGGTCCTCGATGGCGCCCGGCGTGAACTTCTTGGCGTCACGAACGGCCGCCACCAGTACGGTCAGTAGCTGCTGCCAAGGCGCGGACAGTCCCGGCGGCGGGGTGAAGTCGCTGATGAGGGCGTGCGGCCAGCCGGCGCTCAGTCCGGCCCTGAGCGCAGCCGTGGTGGCCACGAGGGCGGCCTCTCGGTCGTCCGCGACGCGCTCGGGCGTGATGTCGTGGTCGATCTGAACCTGGGTGGCCTCGTCGCTTCCGAAGCTGCTGAAGGCCGCAGCTGCGAAGGCCAGAACCTGCGCACGCATCTCAGGCTCCCGCGAGGCGGCCGTCATCCAATAGGCGTGTGGCAGGCGCCCTGCCGCGACGAGCTGAGCCACGGGTGGGATCTGCCCGGTCTCCCAAGGAGCAGCGGGAGCCCAGTCGGCATGCTCCATACCGACAGGCCAGGGGTCGGCGTCGTCCTCCGGAGCGGACAGGGCCTCGTCCACGGCGGGGTCCGTGTCGCCCGCGGCGAGGGCCGGGACGGCTACGCCCGGCCCTCCTTCGACCGCGGCGGGCTTCGCATCCGTGAGGGCAGGCCCCCTGCCGACTTCGGCGGACTCCGTGTCGGCCACCACGCCCGCCGGCCGGCCGGCGGACCCGTGACTGTGCCGGGTCCCCGAAACCTCGGCGGACTTCGCCGGTGCG
Source organism: Streptomyces achromogenes (assembly GCF_030816715.1). Lineage (NCBI taxonomy): Bacteria > Bacillati > Actinomycetota > Actinomycetes > Kitasatosporales > Streptomycetaceae > Streptomyces > Streptomyces achromogenes. The sequence goes on from NZ_JAUSYH010000001.1 coordinate 2,154,702, forward strand.
GGTGCCGGCGGTACGGCCGCCTGCGCGGGATCCGAGAGCAACGCGGCAGGTATGAGTGCGGGGTGGCTGGGCCCCGTGCACTGTTCGGCCTCCGACGGCACCACGGCCGGCGCGGACCGCGACGGCCCCGCGGCCGCTGGGTCCTCCGTCAGCACCGCTGCCTGCGGGTGCTCCGACATTTCCGGTACGGAGAAGGCGTTCGACTCCATGGTCGAGGGAGCCGGCTCACCCGCAGTCGGAGTGGCCGAATCTCTGCCGCTCGGCTTCTCGGCCTCGGCAACGGCGCGTCCGGCCGCAAAGGCTTCGGGCTCGTCCACGGCTTGTGGGGCGAGGACGTCTTCCGCAAGCTCAGGTTCCGCAGAGTGGCTCCCGGCGTCCCGGCCGGCCGACTCCAGGTCGGCGAGCTGTGCCGACAGCCGGCCCAAGGCCTGTCCCAGGTGATCGGCGACGATGTCGTCCGCGGCGCCGGCGATCATCGACTTCAGCTGTTCGGCCTGTCGCCGCAGGTCGTCGAGCCGGCGCTCGCGCTCCTCGTACGCCTCGGCGTCCAGGCGTCCGAGTTCGGCCTCCAGCTCGGCAAAGCCGGATTCAGAGGGCCACGTCGCACCGGCCCCGGCCACCCGCTCGGCCAGCAGGGACCGCTGTTCCCGCCACTGGGCGAGCTCGCCGGGCGTCCACGCGCCCTCCTCGTACAGACGCCCCTCCTCGACCCGCTGCGCCGTCTCCCGCAGCGCCCGCGCCAGTTCGGCGCCGGTTGAGCGCAGTCGGTTCGCGGCGCTGCGCATGCCTCCCGGCTGCTCTTCCTCTGTGGAGTTGGAGCTCTGGTCCCCTGGCGACGTCATCGTGGCGGTTTCGCCTTTCTCGTCGTGCTCGTTACGGGCGAGGGTGACGCACAGCGCGGGGCCGATCTCCCGCGCGTCGCGCGGCGGTTCACGATCCGCGGCGCGGAAGAGCGATTCGGGGTTCCGTTCGGCGAGGATCGCAGCAGGCATCTCAGCGAGGCGTGGATGCAGCAGGCCGTAGGCGGCACACCGTGCGAACTCGGGATCGAGCACTTCGAACATCTTGATGAGCTGACTGCCGGACGGCTCAGCCAGCACCTGTTCCGGGAATCCGTACTCCGACCGCAGCATCTGCGCCGCCCCCGCGACGGCGCACACCGCGAGCTCAACCAGCTGGGCCTCCTTGGCCTTGGCCAGCCAGACCCGCCCGGACTGCACCTCCTGGCGTGTGACGGGCTGAACCGCCCCGGCCCCCTTCAGGTGCGCGCACCTTCGCTGGCGCAGGCATACGTGGCGCGTCAATAACCGTCGTACGTGCGAGTCGTCGAGCGACAGAAGCCACGTCCGGAATTCGAGTCCCCACCCGTCCATGTCCAGATAGTGCCATGGACATCTGACAATCCGTGAGGCACTTACACACCCCGGCGACGAGGTCTTTTACGCGACATCCGCCACCCACCGGGAAACCGGTACGGCCGCATGCCGCCGTGACGCATCATTGCACCTCGGTACCCCTGCCCGGAGTGGCCGGGTTACCTGCCGAATCGGGGTCGAAGAGGAGGAGGGCCATCGTGCCCCACGAGATCAACGAGTCATTCCTCGCACTGCCACTACACGCCCTCGCCGACGCCGCGCTCGCACGCGCGCGGGCGCTGGGTGCGGAGCACGCGGACTTCCGGTTCGAGCGGGTGCGCAGCGCGTCCTGGCGGCTGCGGGACGCCAAGCCCGCCGGGTCCTCGGACACCACCGACCTCGGGTACGCGGTGCGGGTGGTGCACGGCGGCACCTGGGGGTTCGCGTCCGGCGTGGATCTGACGATGGACGCCGCGGCCCGGGTCGCCTCGCAGGCGGTGGCGATGGCCAAGCTGTCCGCGCAGGTGATCAAGGCCGCCGGCTCGGACGAGCGGGTCGAGCTGGCCGACGAGCCGGTGCACGCGGACAGGACGTGGATCTCGTCCTACGAGATCGACCCGTTCACCGTGCCGGACGAGGAGAAGGCGGCGCTGCTCGCGGACTGGAGCACGCGGCTGCTGGCGGCGAACGGCATCAACCACGTGGACGCCTCGCTGCTGACCGTCCACGAGAACAAGTTCTACGCCGACACGGCCGGGACGGTGACCACCCAGCAGCGGGTGCGGCTGCACCCGGCGGTGAACGCGGTGTCGGTCGACGAGTCCAGCGGCGAGTTCGACTCGATGCGCACCGTCGCGCCTCCCGTGGGACGCGGCTGGGAGTACCTCACCGGCACCGGCTGGGACTGGGACGACGAGCTGGCCCGCATCCCGGAGCTGCTCGCCGAGAAGATGCGCGCGCCGAGCGTGGACCCGGGGCTGTACGACCTGGTCGTCGACCCGTCCAACCTGTGGCTGACCATCCACGAGTCCATCGGGCACGCCACCGAGCTGGACCGCGCCCTCGGCTACGAGGCCGCCTACGCCGGCACCTCCTTCGCCACCTTCGACCAGCTCGGCACGCTGCGCTACGGCTCGGAGCTGATGAACGTCACGGGCGACCGCACCGCCGAGCACGGCCTGGCGACCGTCGGGTACGACGACGAGGGCGTCGCGGGCCAGTCCTGGGATCTGGTGAAGGACGGCACGCTCGTCGGCTACCAGCTGGACCGGCGGATCGCGAAGCTCACCGGATTCGAGCGCTCCAACGGCTGCGCGTTCGCCGACTCCCCCGGACATGTGCCGGTGCAGCGCATGGCCAACGTGTCGCTGCGGCCGGATCCTGCCGGGATGTCCACCGAGGACCTCATCGGCAGCGTCGACCGGGGCATCTACGTCGTCGGCGACCGCTCCTGGTCCATCGACATGCAGCGCTACAACTTCCAGTTCACCGGGCAGCGGTTCTTCCGGATCGAGAACGGGCGGATCACCGGGCAGCTGCGGGACGTGGCCTACCAGGCGACGACCACCGACTTCTGGGGCTCGATGGCGGCGGTGGGCGGTCCGCAGACGTACGTCCTCGGCGGCGCCTTCAACTGCGGCAAGGCCCAGCCGGGCCAGGTGGCGGCGGTGTCGCACGGTTGTCCGTCGGCCCTGTTCAAGGGCGTCAACATTCTGAACACCACGCAGGAGGCCGGTCGATGAGCGCCCGTAGCACCAAGCCGCACGAGGTCGTCGAGCGCGCCCTCGGGCTGTCGCGGGCCGACGGCTGCGTCGTCATCGCCGACGAGCAGTCGACGGCGAACCTGCGCTGGGCGGGCAACGCGCTGACGACCAACGGCGTGACGCGCGGGCGCACGCTCACCGTGATCGCGACGGTCGACGGCAAGGAGGGCACCGCCTCCGGCGTCGTCTCCCGCGCCGCGGTGACCGAGGACGATCTGGAGCCCCTCGTGCGGGCCGCCGAGGCCGCCGCGCGCGGTGCGCACCCCGCCGAGGACGCCCAGCCCCTGGTCACGGGCGTGGCACCGTCTCCCGAGTTCACGGAGGCGCCGGCGGAGACCTCGTCCGCGGTGTTCGCCGACTTCGCGCCGGCGCTGGGCGAGGCGTTCGCACGCGCGCGTGCGGGCGGCCGCGAGCTGTACGGGTTCGCCAACCACGAGCTGGTCTCGACGTACGTGGGCACCTCGACGGGTCTGCGGCTGCGGCACGACCAGCCGAACGGGACGCTCGAGCTGAACGCCAAATCCCCGGACCGCACGCGTTCGGCGTGGGCGGGGCGGTCGACCCGTGACTTCAAGGACGTCGACCCGGCGGTGCTCGACGCCGAGCTGGCCGTGCGGCTCGGCTGGGCGCAGCGGCGGATCGATCTGCCGGCCGGCCGGTACGAGACGCTGCTGCCGCCGACCGCGGTGGCCGACCTGATGATCTACCAGCTGTGGTCGGCGTCCGGCCGGGACGCGACCGAGGGCCGGACGGTGTTCTCCAAGCCCGGCGGCGGTACCCGGCTCGGCGAGAAGCTGACCGACCTGCCGCTGACGCTGCGCAGCGACCCGAACGCGCCCGGCCTGGAGTCGGCGCCGTTCGTCATCGCGCACACCTCCGGCGGCGACCAGTCGGTGTTCGACAACGGGCTGCCGCTGCGGTCCACCGAGTGGATCGGCGGGGGCGAGCTGAGGAACCTGACGACCACCCGGCACAGCGCGGCGCTGACCGGGCTGCCGGTGGCGCCGGGGGCCGACAACCTGATCCTGGACGGCGGGGCGGACCGCTCGCTGGACGAGATGGTCGCCGCCACCGGTCGCGGCCTGCTGCTGACCTGTCTCTGGTACATCCGCGAGGTCGACCCGGCGACCCTGCTGCTGACCGGCCTGACCCGGGACGGCGTGTACCTCGTCGAGGACGCGCGAGGTCGTCGGCGAGGTCAACAACTTCCGGTTCAACGAGTCGCCGGTCGACCTGCTGGGGCGGGCGACGGAGGCGGGGCGCACGGAGAAGACGCTGCCCCGGGAGTGGAGCGACTGGTTCACCAGGGCCGCGATGCCCGCCCTGCGGGTGCCGGACTTCAATATGAGCTCTGTCAGTCAGGGCGTATAACCTCGTAGCCGGCAGTCATCCGACTGCGTGAAGATCATCAAGGAGACCGAGAACCGTGACGGACATCGTCGACGAACTGACGTGGCGAGGGCTGGTCGCCCTCTCCACGGACGAGGACGCATTGCGCAAGGCGTTCGCGGACGGTCCTGTCACGTTCTATTGCGGCTTCGACCCGACCGCGCCCAGCCTGCACCTCGGCAACCTCGTGCAGATCCTGACGATGCGCCGCATCCAGCAGGCGGGCAACCGTCCGCTGGGCCTGGTCGGGGGCGCCACCGGCCTGATCGGCGACCCTAAGCCGAACGCGGAGCGCGTGCTGAACGCGCCCGAGGTCGTCGCCCAGTGGGTGGAGCGGCTGCGCGCGCAGATCGCGCCGCTGCTCGACTTCGAGGGCCCGAACGCGGCCGTCATGGTCAACAACCTGGACTGGACCCAGGGCCTGTCGGCCATCGAGTTCCTGCGCGACGTCGGCAAGCACTTCCGGGTGAACAAGATGATCGCCAAGGAGGCCGTCTCCCGGCGGCTCAACTCCGACGCGGGCATCAGCTTCACCGAGTTCAGCTACCAGATCCTGCAGGGCATGGACTTCCTGGAGCTGTACCGGCGGTACGGGTGCACCCTGCAGACCGGCGGCAGCGACCAGTGGGGCAACCTCACCTCGGGCACCGATCTGATCCACCGGGTCGAGCCCGACGCCGTGGTGCACGCCCTGGGCACCCCGCTGATCACCAAGGCGGACGGCACGAAGTTCGGCAAGACGGAGTCCGGCACGGTCTGGCTGGACCCCGAGATGACGACGCCGTACGCGTTCTACCAGTTCTGGCTGAACGCGGACGACCGGGACGTCTCGAAGTTCCTGCGCATCTTCAGCTTCCGGTCCCGTGCCGAGATCGAGGAGCTGGAGCGGCAGACCGAGGAGCGGCCGCAGGCCCGCGCCGCACAGCGCGCGCTGGCGGAGGAGCTGACGACGCTGGTCCACGGCCCCGACCAGACGGCCGCGGTGGTCGCCGCGTCCAGGGCCCTCTTCGGTCAGGGCGAGCTGGGCGACCTCGACGCGCGGACGCTGGCCGCGGCCCTCTCCGAGGTGCCGCACATCCAGGTCGCGGAGCTCGGACCGGTCGTGGACCTGTTCGCCGAGGTCGGCCTGGTGGCCAGCAAGTCGGCGGCGCGGCGGACCGTCAAGGAGGGCGGGGCCTACGTGAACAACGTCAAGGTCACGGCCGAGGACGCGGTGCCGGCGGCGGAGGAGCTCATCCACGGGCGGTGGCTGGTGCTGCGTCGCGGGAAGAAGAACCTCGCCGCCGTGGAGGTCACCGGCTGACCGCCCGACCGGCAGCACCGGCGAAGGGGCGGCTTCCCGCGGGTGGCCGCCCCGTCGCCGTGGGCGCCGTCGTGTGCGCCGGTGTACGCGCTCAGGCGCGGTGGTGCTTCCTCTTGCCCAGCGTCGCCATGTAGAGCATGTCGCCGAGAGCGACGATGATGATGGCGGCGATCAGCTGGAACACGTGCCGGCTCCAGTCGATGCCGGGCGTGGACTCGACGCCCGCCGCACGGGCGACCGCGTTGCCCACGATCGCGCCCAGCATGCCGAAGATGGTGGTCAGCCAGAGAGGGCTGTGCTGCTTGCCCGGGATGATCGCCTTCGCGATCAGGCCCAGCACGAATCCGACGATGATCGCCCACAACCAGCCCATGGCTGTCTCCTTTTCCGGCTCTACGTGAGCAGTGGCCTCAAGTCTCGGGTCGCTCGCCGTACGACGCATGTCGGGTACGGCCGTACGCGGGACGGCGCAGCAGGGTCGCCCGGACCGCAGACGCCCCGGTCTCCAGGACTGCGCAGCCGCGGCGTAACGTGGAGGGCAGGGGGAAGGACGACGCGGGCGGACGGGGAATGTCATGCGGAAGCAGGGTGGCGGCGGGAACGCCCAGGTGTTCCGGATCACCGGCGCACGCCAGGGGCTCCAGGACGATGTGCGGGGCCGCCAGCGGCGCTACATCATCTCGATGTCGGTCCGCACGGTGGCGGTGATCCTGGCGGCGACCTTGTGGAACGTGGAACGGCATGTGGCCGTGGTGGCGCTGGTCCTGGGCCTGGTGCTGCCCTATATCGCGGTGGTGGTCGCCAACGCCGGCCGGGAGAACGTGCCTTCGCTTCCCTCGACGTTCGTCGGCGTGCCTGTGCGGCCCATGATCACGCCGCCGCGCGCCGACGACGGCTCCGCTCAGTCCGCCCCCGAAGAGGAGGGCTTCGCGGAACCCCGCCGGGAGGAACCGGCGCCCGGTCGGGCTGAGCGGCAGCCGTGAGCGGGCTGTGCGCCAAGCTCAGGAAAAGCTCAGATCAATCATGTTGTTCCAGTGCCGTGGGGGTGGTCTGCCGTGACATACTTCGTACGCGCTCCGCATCCCCCGTCGGAGCGACGGACCGACGCCGGGCAGCTCCCCCCGTGGCTGCTCGGCGTCGCCTTTGTGTGCGTGTGGTGAGACGACTCCGTGAGTGACGAGACCCCCATCTGTTCTGCCAAGGGCTGCCGTGTCGCCGCGGTGTGGGTGCTGGCCTGGAACAACCCGAAGCTCCATACGCCGGAGCGACGCAAGACGTGGCTCGCGTGCGAGGAGCACCGCGAGCATCTGTCGCAGTTCCTCGAGGTCCGTGGCTTCCTCAAGGACGTGGTCGCGCTGACCGAGTGGGAACCCCCGGAGGGGTCCGGGGACCGGGCCGTCTGAGCCGGTCCCGCGCACCGGACCCGGCCGGAGCGGGGGCGGAGGGAGCTCCCAGTGCCGTGACCGGAAAGGCTCACCGGCTCGCGACGCCCGGCACGGCACTAGCCGCCGATCGCCGACATGGGCCGGTCCGGCTGCAGGAAACTCGGGTCGTCCAGACCGGAGCCCGCCTTCTTGCCCCACATCGCCAGGCGCCAGATGCCGGCTATCTCCTCGTCGGGGGCGCCGGAGCGCAGGGCCGCCCGCAGGTCCGTCTCCTCGCGGGCGAAGAGGCAGGTGCGGACCTGGCCGTCGGCCGTCAGGCGGGTGCGGTCGCAGGCGGCGCAGAACGGGCGGGTGACGGAGGCGATGACGCCCACGCGGTGCGGGCCGCCGTCCACCAGCCAGCGTTCGGCCGGGGCCGAGCCACGTTCCTGCTCGCCCTCGGCGGTGAGCTCGAAGCGGGTGCGCAGGGAGGCCAGGATGTCCCCGGCCGTCACCATGCCCTCGCGCTTCCAGCCGTGCTGAGCGTCCAGCGGCATCTGCTCGATGAAGCGCAGCTCGTAGTCGTTCTCGACGGCCCAGGCCAGCAGGTCGGGCGCTTCGTCCTGGTTGAGGCCCGGCATCAGCACCGAGTTCACCTTCACCGGGGTCAGGCCGGCCTCGCGGGCGGCTTCGAGGCCCTCGAGGACGTCCTTGTGACGGTCCCGGCGGGTCAGGGTCTTGAAGACGTCGGGGCGCAGGGTGTCGAGGGAGACGTTGACCCGGTCCAGGCCGGCCGCCTTGAGGGCCGGGGCGGTGCGGCGCAGCCCGATGCCGTTGGTGGTGAGGGAGGTCTGGGGGCGGGGCTCCATCGCGGCGACCCGCTCGACGATGCCGACCAGGCCGGGGCGCAGCAGGGGCTCGCCGCCGGTGAAGCGGACCTCCTCGATGCCGAGGGAGGTGACCGCGATGTCGATGAGGCGGACGATCTCGTCGTCCGTGAGGAGGTCGGGCTTGGCCAGCCACTGCAGGCCCTCCTCGGGCATGCAGTAGGTGCAGCGCAGGTTGCACCGGTCGGTGAGCGAGACCCTCAGGTCGGTGGCCACTCGGCCGTAGGTGTCGATGAGCACGTGGGCCCCCTCCCTCGTGGTGGATCGCGTGCCTGTTCCGTCACTTGTGAGCCTACGTGACGCCGCCGACAGCGACAGGGCCCGATCCCACGAGGTGGGACGCGGCCGCGTCGTAGGGACCTACGACGCGGCCGCGGGAGGAGCGTGACCGGTGGACGCCCGCGCCCCCGGTTCCGGTCGCCTCAGTGGGCCCCGGTGCCGGTCAGGGAGCGGACCTCCAGCTCGGCGTACTTGGCGTCGTCGGGCTTCTCCTTCGACAGGAGGGTGCCGACGACGCCCAGCAGGAAGCCGACCGGGATCGAGATGAGGCCGGGGTTCTCCAGGGGGAACCAGTGGAAGTCGACGTCGGGGAACATCGAGCTGGGCTTGCCGGAGACGACCGGCGAGAACAGCACCAGGCCGACCGCGGTGACCAGGCCGCCGTAGATCGACCACAGGGCCCCGGCCGTGGTGAACCGCTTCCAGAAGAGGCTGTAGAGGATCGTCGGGAGGTTGGCGGAGGCGGCGACCGCGAAGGCGAGGGCGACCAGGCCGGCGACGTTCAGGTCGCGGGCGAGGGCGCCGAGCAGGATGGAGACCGCGCCGATGCCGACGGTGGCGTAGCGGGCCGCGTTGAGCTCCTGCTTCTCGGAGGCCTGCCCCTTCTTGATGACGTTGGCGTAGATGTCGTGGGCGAAGGACGAGGACGACGCCAGGGTGAGGCCGGCGACGACGGCGAGGATGGTGGCGAAGGCGACCGCCGAGATGGTGGCCAGCAGGATGGCGCCCCAGTTGGAGTCGACGCCGCCCAGATGCAGCGCGAGGAGCGGTGCGGCCGTGTTGCCGGCCTTGTTGGAGGCGATGATCTCGTCCGGCTTGATGAGCGCGGCGGCGCCGAAGCCGAGGGCGAGGGTCATCAGGTAGAAGGCGCCGATCAGGCCGATGGCCCAGAGGACCGACTTACGGGCGGCCTTGGCGGTGGGCACCGTGTAGAAGCGGATCAGGATGTGCGGCAAACCCGCGGTGCCCAGGACGAGGGCGATGCCGAGCGAGATGAAGTCCAGCTTGGTGGTGCCGCTGGCGCCGTACTTGAGGCCCGGCTCCAGGAAGGCCGCGCCCTTGCCGCTGTTGTCGGCGGCCGAGCCCAGCAGGTCGGAGACGTTGAAGTCGAACTTCAGCAGCACCAGGAAGGTGAGCAGCAGGGCCCCGGCGATCAGCAGGACGGCCTTGACCATCTGCACCCAGGTGGTGCCCTTCATGCCGCCGATGGTGACGTAGACGATCATCAGCACGCCCACGAGGGCGACGATGCCGATCTTGCCGGCGTCGCTGGTGATGCCCAGCAGGAGCGAGACCAGGACGCCCGCGCCCGCCATCTGGGCGAGCAGGTAGAAGATCGAGACCACGATGGTGGAGGTGCCGGCGGCGGTGCGGACGGGACGCTGGCGCATGCGGTACGCGAGGACGTCGCCCATGGTGTAGCGGCCGGAGTTGCGCAGCGGCTCCGCCACCAGGAGCAGGGCGACCAGCCAGGCCACCAGGAAGCCGATGGAGTACAGGAAGCCGTCGTAGCCGAAGAGGGCGATGGCGCCCGCGATGCCGAGGAACGACGCGGCGGACATGTAGTCGCCGGAGACGGCGAGGCCGTTCTGGAAGCCGGTGAACTGGCGGCCGCCGGCGTAGAAGTCGGCGGCGTCCTTGGTCTGGCGGCCGGCCCATACGGTGATGACGAGGGTCGCGGCGACGAACACCGAGAACAGGACGATGATCAGTGTGCGGTGCTCACTGGCCTCGCCCGCGGCGAGCAGGGTCTGCTGTGCGGTGCTCATTCTCCGCTCTCCATCCGGGACTTGATCGCGTCGGCCTTGGGGTCGAACTTGGCGGCGGCGGTCCGCGCGTACCACCAGGCGATGAGGAACGTGGTGAGGAACTGGGCGAGGCCGAGGGTCATCGCCACGTTGAAGTTGCCGAAGAGCTTGGTGCCCATGAAGTCGCCCGCGTAGTTGGAGAGCAGGACGTACAGCAGGTACCAGGCGATGAAGGCGACGGTGAGCGGGAAGGCGAAGCCGCGGTAGGCGCCGCGCAGTTCACCGAACTCCGCGCTCTCCTGCACCGCGACGAACTCCTCGGTGGTGGGGAGCCGGCTGGGGGTCTTCGAGGGGGGCGGTGTCTCGGTGGCCACGGAGTCTCCTCGCATTGCGGACGGCGGGTCGGGCGGGGCTCGATCGTGCACGGGCTCCCTGACCAAGGGCACGGCGGCGCGCTAGGGGCGGTTCAACTCGATCGGGCACTTGTCGACCGGGGTTCCGTCGTGTCCGTGCGGGCCGGGGCGGCGGCCTTGCTCGGAAGTCGTCGCCCCAGGTCGTTGCTGGCCGGCGAGTCAGTTGGATAGCTTCGGCTCAGCACCACCCGTCATGTACCTGCCGAGCAGACCTGTGCTCGGTCAGGTCCCCTTTCCGGATGATGTGGAGACCCCATGGCTCATCTGCCTTCCAGACGCCGCCTCGCACTCGCGGTGCCCGTCGTGCTGTCGCTGACCGCCTCCCTCGGCTTCCTGCCGACGGCGGCCTCCGCGGCTCCCGCCACGACGTCCGCCACCCGGGCGACCGACGCCCCGACGCTGGCGTACGTCGTCAACACGAGGGTGGACCACCGCACGATCGGGTCGGTGAAGAAGGCGATCGCCTCGGTCGGCGGCACCGTCGTCGCGTCGTACGAGCGGATCGGCGTGCTCGTCGTCCACTCGGCGAACCCCGACTTCGGTCCGCGGATACGCGCGGTGCGGGGTGTGCAGTCGGCCGGCGCCACCCGCACGACTCCACTGACCGCCGCCGGGACCACCGACGAGGGCGCGGTGCAGGTCCTGTCGAAGGCGGAGGCCGCGAAGGTCGCGAAGGCGTCCGGCTCGGCGGGCCAGAGTGAGCCCCTCGAGGCGGACCAGTGGGACCTGCGCGCGATAGGCGCCGACAAGGCCGCCACGATCAACCCGGGCAGCAAGAGGGTGACGGTCGCGGTGATCGACACCGGCGTCGACGACACCCACCCGGACCTCACCGCGAACTTCTCCGCGTCCCAGTCGGCGAACTGCGTCGGCGGCGTCGCGGACACCAGCGCGGGGGCCTGGCGTCCGTACACCGCGGAGGACTACCACGGCACCCATGTCGCCGGTGAGATCGCGGCCGCCCGCAACGGCGTAGGCGTCGCCGGCGTCGCACCGGGCGTCAAGGTCGCGAGCATCAAGGTGAGCGACCCCAAGGACGGCCTCTTCTACCCGGAGAACGTCGTCTGCGCCTTCGTGTTCGCCGCCGACCACGGCGTCGAGGTCACGAACAACAGCTACTACGTCGACCCGTGGCTGTACAACTGCATGGACGACCCGGACCAGAAGGCCATCGTCGACGCGGTCAACAGGGCCCAGTTGTACGCCCAGAAGAAGGGCACGCTCAACGTGGCCTCGGCGGGCAACTCCAACCACGACCTCGACTCCGACGCCATCGTGGACGAGTCCAGCCCCGACGACGCCACGCCGGTCCCGCGCACGATCGACCCGCACGAGTGCTTCGACGTGCCGACCCAGCTGCCGGGTGTCGTCACCGTGAGCGCCACCGGCGTCAAGGGCACCAAGTCGTACTACTCGACCTACGGTCTGGGCGCGATCGACGTGGCGGCCCCGGGCGGCGACAAGTACCAGATCCCGGACACGCCGTCGGCCAACGGGCGCATCCTGTCGACGCTGCCGAACAACACGTACGGCTACCTGCAGGGCACCTCGATGGCGTCGCCGCACGTGGCCGGCGTGGCCGCGCTGCTGAAGTCGACCCACCCGTACGCGAGCCCCGCCCAGCTGCGGGCGCTGCTCAAGCTCCAGGCGGACAGCACGGCGTGCCCGGCCGAGCCGTACGACGGTGACGGCAACGGCGTCGTGGACGCGACGTGCGTGGGCGGAAAGCGGTACAACGCCTTCTTCGGCCACGGCGTCGTGAACGCGCTGCGCGCCGTGAAGTAGTCGCGTCGCCGTCGCCGCCGTCACCGCGGCGCACGGGTTCGAGGGCCGGGCGGTCATCCGCCCGGCCCTTTCCCGTGCGACGACGCCGGCTCGACCGACCCACATATATTGATTGAATCAATAATGCATCATACAGTCATGACTGACATCAAGTTCGCATGGTCGGAACTGGGCGGCGATCCCGCTCTCCTCGCGCATGTGTCGACGGTCGTCCGGGAGGGCGCTCTGCCGTCGCGTCTGCCCGTGCGGCAGCTGGCGAGCGCCTGTGTGGGCGTGTGCGCGCTGGCCGCGGCCGAGCTGGGGGCGCGACGGGCGGGCCTGCCGAAGCCGCCACAGGTGCGGGTGGACGACGGAGCGGTGGCCGCGGCGTTCGTCAGTGAACGGCAGACGCTGGTCGACGACCGGGCTCCGGTGCTCTTCGCCCCGCTGTCCCGGTTCTGGCGGACCGCCGACGGCTGGGTGCGCACCCACGCCAACTACCCGCACCACCGCGAGCGCCTGCTGTGCGCGCTCGGCCTGCCCGCGGACGCCGACGGCGTGGACTCCCTGCCCGCCGCCGTCGAGGCCGTTCTCGCCGGACGCGGGGCACAGGACGTCGAGGACGCGGTGCAGGCGGCCGGCGGTCTGGCCGTCGCGGTGCGCACGCCGCGGCAATGGGCGGCGCACGAGCAGGCCGCCGCGATCGCCGGCCGGCCCCTGGTCGAGCGGGGCAGGCTGGACGGGGCACGCGCGCGTGCCTTCGCGCCGGTGGACGGCGGCCCCCTGCTGCCGGCCGCCGGAGTGCGCGTCCTGGACCTGACGCGGGTCCTCGCCGGGCCGGTCGCCACCCGCACCCTCGCCCTGCTCGGCGCGGACGTCCTGCGTGTGGACGCTCCCGGTCTGCCCGAGCTGCCCGACCAGCACGCCGACACGGGCTTCGGCAAGCGCTCGGCCCTGCTGGACCTCGCCGCGGACCGGCGGGCCTTCGAGGACTTGCTCGCGACGGCCGACGTTGTCGTCACCGGCTACCGGCCGGGCGCGCTCGACCGGTTCGGGCTCTCCCCCGAGGCGCTGGCCGAACGCCGGCCCGGAGTGGTCGTCGCGCAGGTGTCGGCGTGGGGGGCGTACGGGCCCTGGGGCGACCGGCGGGGCTTCGACAGCCTCGTGCAGGCGGCCACCGGCATCGCGGCCGTCGAGGGCTCGGCCGAGCAGCCCGGGGCGCTGCCGGCGCAGGCCCTGGACCACGGGAGCGGCTATCTGCTGGCAGCCGGCGTGCTGCGGGCGCTGACCGACCGGTCGGCCGACGGCGGCTCCCGCCTCGTCCGGCTGGCACTGGCCCGGACGGCGGCATGGCTGACCGAGGACGCCCGGACCGGCGCGCCAGGGGGCCCGGAACACGACGTGCGGCGGACCGGGGACGGCGGCGTCGACCTGTCGCCCTGGCTCGCGCGCGCCGACAGTCCCCTCGGACGGCTGCGGTACGCCCTGCCGCCGGTGCGCTTCGACGGCGGGCCGACCGACTGGGCGCGCCCGCCGGGCCGCTGGGGAGCCGATCCGGCCCGCTGGCTCTGAACGGCGGGGCCCGTCATCCGGGGCCGGCGGCCACCGGCAGGCTGTCGGCCCGTTCCCGCGCCGGGCGTCGCTCGCCGAGGGCGCCGCGGACCAGCAGGAACTGCGCGGCGAGGTAGGTGAGCATGATCCACAGGTCGGGGCGCGGCGGCTGCGGCCAGTCCGCGACGCCGGTGGCGATGAGCGTGTCGGAGAGCAGGAAGAGCGCGCCGCCGACGCCGGCGACGGGGCCGAGCCGGGTGCCGGCGGTGTAGGCCATGGCCGTGAGCAGGGTGCTGTAGACGGCGACGGGAAGGCGCAGCTCGGCGGGCAGATCGGGCCGAAGCAGGACGACCGTGGTGATCAGGGCGACGGCGTAGCAGGGAGCGAGGAGCAGGGCGCCCGTGCGGGACCGGCCGACGCGGGTGAACAGCACGAGGTAGCAGACGTGTCCGGCGGCGAAGCACGCCATGCCGGCGAGGAAGGCGGCGTCGGCGTCGAACAGCAGCAGGGTGTCGCCGCCCCAGCCGCACAGCAGGGCGGCGACGAGGAGCCGGGGCGCGCCGCGCAGGGCCGCCCAGGCGGCGAGGAGAGGCATCAGGAGCGGCTTGACGACGGCGTGTCCGGGCTCGAAGCCGACGGCGAGGCTGAGCAGGTCGACAACGGCGGCGAGCGCGAACAGGCAGAACAGGGCCGACGGGACGCGGGAACGGGTCACGCGGCGGTCGTCTCCCCGACCGGGGCGCCCGGCGGCGTGGGCGCGGGCGGGGCCGGCTCGGACGGGTTCGGCTCGGACGAGGCCGGCTCCGACGGGGCCGCCGGCTGCCAGCCCGGGCCGGCGAAGACCCGCCCCGCCCGTTCGCGCCAGCCCGACGCCGCCCTCACGTCCTTGGCGATCGCCACGTACTCGTGGGTCGCCACCTTGATCGGGTTGAACGTGTTGATGTTCTTGGTCAACCCGTACACGGGCCGGTCGGTCTCGGGTACGAAGGAGCCGAACAGCCGGTCCCACACGATGAGGATGCCGCCGAAGTTGCGGTCCAGGTAGCCGCCCTGGGAGGCGTGGTGGACGCGGTGGTGGGAGGGCGTGTTGAACACGAACTCGAACCACCGGGGCATCCGGTCGATCCGCTCGGTGTGGATCCAGAACTGGTAGACGAGGTTGGCCGAGGAGCAGAAGGCCAGCGCGGCCGGGTGGACGCCGGCGGCGACGAGCGGAACGTAGAAGGGCCAGACGGTCAGCGTGGTCCAGGGCTGGCGCAGGGCGGTGGTGAGGTTGAACTTCTCGCTGGAGTGATGGACCACGTGACAGGCCCAGAGCACCCGGATGACGTGGTGGCCGCGGTGGGACCAGTAGTAGAAGAAGTCCTGCGCCAGCAGCATCAGCGGGAGCGTCCACCACAGGACGGGCACGCGCAGCGGTGTGAGCTCGTAGATCGCGGTGTAGATCGCGACGATCGGGATCTTCCAGACGAAGTCGAGGACGAGGCTTCCCAGCCCCATGCCGACGCTGGTCACGGCATCCTTCGTCTGGTACCCGGCGGCGTCCTCGTCGGGATGGACGCGGACGCTGATGATCTCGATCACGGTGAGCAGCACGAAGGCGGGTATCGACCACAGCACGACATCGGGCAGGTTCGGCATGCAGGAACCGTAGAACCGCTGGTGGGCTGCGGCTAGACGGTGTTACCGACAAGTATTTCCTGGGGTACGCGCTTGCTTGTTGGTGATCCCCGCCAACCCGCGGCGGCGGACCCGCCCGCTTCACGCCTCCTTCACACCCCGCCGCCCCGCACGCACGCCTCCCCGCACTCCCTCGGCCTCGCGCCCGCGCCGCCTCACACCCCCGTGGCCCCCAGCAGTGATCCGACCACGTACGTCACCCCCATGGCGAGGGCCCCGCCGCCCACATTGCGCACCACCGCCCGCCCGGGGGGTGCGGCGCCCAGCCGCGCGCCGGACCAGCCCGTGGCGGTCAGGGCCACCAGGACGGACACGACGGTCACCGGGAGACGCAGGTCGGCCGGGGGCAGCACGACGGCCAGCAGCGGCAGCAGGGCGCCCACCGTGAAGGCGAGGAAGCTCGCCCAGGCCGCATGCCAGGGATTGGTGAGGTCGTCGGGGTCGATGCCGAGCTCCACGCGCGCGTGCGCCCGCAGGGCGTCCCGCTCCGTGAGCTGGACGGCCGCCTCCCGGGCCACGTCCCGGGACAGGCCCCGCTCCTCCAGCAGCTCCGTCAGCTCCTCCAGTTCGGCCTCGGGCTGCTCGCGCAGCTCCTGCCGCTCCAGCGCGAGCGCGGCCTTCTCGGAGTCCCGCTGGGTCGACACCGAGACGTACTCGCCCGCCGCCATGGACATCGACCCGGCGAGCAGCCCGGCGAGGCCGGCCGTCAGCAGCGCCGAGCGGTCGTCCGTCGCGCCGGCCACGCCGACGACGAGACCCGCGGTGGAGACGATGCCGTCGTTGGCGCCGAGGACCGCGGCGCGCAGCCAGTTGAGCCGGGATCCGAGCGAGCCGTCGTGGGCCTCTGCGTGGGTGGGTTCCGTCACAGGACGGAGGATGGCACCTCGCGGGCCGCGGGTCGCGTTGCGACGCCGGGCCGCACGCGAGGGTCCGGGCGGAGCGGCCGGGACGTGGACGAGGGGCGCCACGGACGGACGAGGGACGGAGAGGCGCAACGACAGGGAGCGCGGCCGGAGTTGCCCCGTCGTCGGCCTGCCCTCCGACGCACGCGTGCGTGCGCACCGCGAACTCCCGTGCGGCCCGGAGGACTTCCCGCGCCCGGTGCCGCGGGGCGGGGGCGGCGGGGTGTCGGTGCGGGCCCGTATCCTCAGTGACCATGCTCGAAGACCACACGACGACAGCGTCGTCCCCCACGGAGTGGCCGACCGCGTATCCCCGGGGATACGCGGTCGTTGACGTGGAGACCACCGGCCTGGCGCGGGACGACCGGATCATCTCCGCGGCCGTCTACCGGCTGGACGCGCGCGGTGAGGTCGAGGACCACTGGTACACGCTGGTCAACCCGCAACGCGACCCGGGTCCGGTGTGGATACACGGTCTGACGAGCGACGTGCTGGCGGGCGCGCCCCTCTTCCACGAGGTGGCGGAGGAGTTCGCCGCCCGGCTCGACGGCCGGGTGCTCGTCGCGCACAACGCGGTCTTCGACTGGCAGATGATCGCGCGGGAGTACGCGCGCGCGGAGCGCGAGGCGCCCGTGCGGCAGCGGCTGTGCACCATCGCGCTGTCCAAGGAGTTGGGCCTGCCGCTGCCCAACCACAAGCTGGAGTCGCTCGCGGCCCACTTCGGCGTCGTGCAGCAGCGGGCGCACCACGCGCTGGACGACGCACGCGTCCTCGCGGAGGCGTTCCGGCCGAGCCTGCGGGCCGCGGCGGAGGGCGGAGTCCGGCTGCCGCTGCTCGAGTGCCGGCCGCTGACGGAGTGGGCCGACCGTCCGGCGTCCCTGATCGGGCGGCAGGCGGGCGGTCCGGGCGGCGGCTACGGCGGCTACCGGCCCAGCAGTTGGCGGCCGTCCCGCAAGAGGCCGGTGTGCCCGCACCCGAACCCCGGGCGGTACGAGGACGGCAAGAGGCTCAAGCAGGGCATGCGGGTCGCCTTCTCGGGCGACACCTCGGTCGAGCGCGAGCTGCTGGAGGACCGTGCCGCCGAGGCGGGACTGCATGTCGCCACCAGCCTGTCCCGGCTGACCAGCCTGCTGGTCACCAACGACCCCGACTCGGGCACGTCGAAGGTGGTGAAGGCGCGGCAGTTCGGCACGCCCGTGGTGGACGAGGCCGCGTTCGGGCAGCTCCTGCGGGATGTGGAGCCCGCCGACGAGTGACCGGCGCGGACGGCTGGGCACCCGCGGGCACGGCTGCGCGAAGCCGCCGGCGCCGACCGGTGCGTACGGGTGATTGCCGCGCGACTCGCCCGCCGCCCGCTCGCCCGCGCGGGGGCGACGGCTCACCCTGTGGCGCATGGCGAGATGCGAAGTTTGCGGCAATGACTACGGAATGACCTTCGAGGTGCACGCGCAGGGCGCGGTCCACGTCTTCGACTGCTTCTCCTGTGCGATCCATCGCATGGCCCCCATCTGCGAGCACTGCAGGGTGCAGATCATCGGCCAGGGCGTCGAGGTGGAGGGTCACTGGTACTGCGGCGCGCACTGCGCCCGCGCGGAGGGCCGGGTGGGGATCGTCGACAGGGTCTGAGCCCGCGCCCGGCCGGCGGCCCGTGGCGGCCGGCCGCCGAGGACGTCCCGCGGCACCCGGCCGCATGCGCCCCACGACCGAGTTGTACGGTCGTGGGGTGTACCGCTTCCTGTTGTCCCGGCAGTGGGTGATCCTCACGCTGGTCTCCCTCCTCCTCATCCCCACGATGATCAGGCTGGGCTTCTGGCAGATGCACCGCTACGAGGAGCGCACCGCGCGCAACCAGCTCGTCTCCGACGCGCTGTCCTCCGACGCGGTGCCCGTCGAGAGGCTGACCGCCGTCGGCCACGTCGTCACCCGCGGCGAGCGGTACCGCAACGTGAGCGCCACCGGCGTCTTCGACACCGGCCACGAGGTCGTCGTCCGGCGCCGGGTCAACGCCGACGACACGGTCGGCTTCCACGTCCTCACCCCGCTCGTCCTGACGGACGGCAAGGTGCTGCTGGTCAACCGGGGCTGGATCCCCGCGGACGGCCCGACCCAGACCGCCTTCCCCGAGATCCCCGCGCCGCCCGCCGGCAGGGTCACGGTCACCGGTCGGCTGATGCCCGACGAGACGACCGCGGCGAGCGGCATCAAGGACCTCAAGGGGCTCCCGGACCGGCAGGTCATGCTGATCAACAGCGAGCGGGAGTCCCGGCGGCTCGGCACACAGGTGCTCGGCGGCTACATCGCGCTGACGGCCCCCGCGCCCAAGGGCGACAGCCCCGAGCTGCTGGGCCCGCCCGGCAGCGAGGACGCGGCGCTGAACTTCGCGTACACCATCCAGTGGTGGCTGTTCGCCGCCGGCGTCCCCGTCGGCTGGCTGATCCTGGTCCGCCGCGAGGCGCGCGAGCGGGCCGCGGCGGCCGCCCGGGAGCCGGAGCCGGCCGAGCCGGCGACGGTGTAGCACCGCCGGCCCGGCCGAACCCCGCCACGCCCGCCGCACCCTGTGCGCTCCGGTGTCCCGCGCGTCAGCAGCAGCGGCTCTGCGGATGCTCCTCGCGGTGCCGGCTGCGCAGCGCCTGGTACTCGCGCGGGGTCGGGACCGGAGCGAGCGGGTGGTGGCGCCGGCGCCGCTCGCAGTAGCGGTCGTACTCCCCCTCGCCGGTCAGCTCGCGCAGGTACCAGCGCACGGCCCGCGCCCAGCCCACGGCCGCCCGCAGGAGCCGGCGCCCCGCCCGCGCCCCGCGCACGGTGACGCTCACGATCCCACCGCGGCCGGCACGTCGATCCGGGACTCGACGAAGGGCGCCTCGGTCGTCGGCAGCGGAGCCGACGAGCGCACGGCCCGTACGCACACCACCGCCGCGTTCACGATCACCACGGCGACCAGCAGCAGGAACACGGCGATCAGCACGCCGTCCACCGTGGAGTTGGCGACCACCGTGTGCATGTCGGCAGCCGACTTGGCGGGCGCCAGCACCTGCCCGGCGTCGAGGGCGTCGGCGTACCGGGCGCGCTGGGCGAAGAAGCCGATCCTGGGGTCGTCGGAGAAGATCTTCTGCCAGCCGGCGGTGAAGGTGATCGCCACGACCCAGGCCAGCGGCACACCCGTCACCCAGGCCCAGCGCAGCCGCCCGGACTTGATCAGCACCGTCGTGCACACGGTCAGGGCGATGGCGGCCAGCAGCTGGTTGGCGATGCCGAAGAGCGGGAAGAGCTGGTTGATCCCGCCGAGCGGGTCCGTGGCGCCGCTGTACAGGAAGTAGCCCCAGGCGGCGACGACCAGACCGCTGCAGAGCCAGATGCCGGGCTTCCAGTTGACCCGGCCGACCGGCTTCCACACGTTGCCGAGCATGTCCTGGAGCATGAAGCGGCCGACGCGGGTGCCGGCGTCCACCGTGGTCAGGATGAACAGCGCCTCGAACATGATGGCGAAGTGGTACCAGAACGCCTTCATCGCGGTGCCGCCGAAGACGCCGGAGAAGATCTCCGACATGCCGACAGCGAGGGTGGGGGCGCCGCCGGAGCGGGCGATCAGGGTCTGCTCCTCGACCGCCCTGGCGGCGGAGGTGAGCTGGTCGGGGCTGATGGTGAAGCCGAGGCCCGCGACCGCGTGGGACGCCGACCCGGCCGTCGCGCCCAGCAGTCCGGCCGGCGCGTTCATCGCGTAGTACAGGCCCGGCTCCAGGGTGGCCGCGGCGATCAACGCCATGATCGCGACGAACGACTCCATCAGCATCGCGCCGTAGCCGATGAGCCGGACCTGGGACTCCTTCTGGATCAGCTTGGGCGTCGTCCCGGACGAGACGAGCGCGTGGAAGCCGGACAGCGCGCCGCAGGCGATGGTGATGAAGAGGAACGGGAACAGCGCCCCCGCGAAGACGGGTCCCGCGCCCGACGAGGCGAAGTCGCTGACCGCGTCCGTCCTGAGCACGGGCGCGGCCACGACCACGCCGACCGCCAGCAGCGCGATGGTGCCGATCTTCATGAAGGTGGAGAGGTAGTCGCGCGGGGCGAGCAGCATCCACACCGGCAGGACGGACGCGACGAAGCCGTACCCGACGAGGCAGAAGACGAGGGTCGTCGGACTGAGCGTGAAGGCGCCGGCCAGCGAGGAGTTCTGCACCCAGCTGCCGCCCACGATCGCGAGCAGCAGCAGCGCCACGCCGATGAGGCTGGTCTCCACGACCCGGCCCGGGCGGATGCGGTGCAGCCAGAAGCCCATGAACAGGGCGATGGGCACGGTCATCGCGACGGAGAACGTCCCCCAGGGCGAGTGGGCGAGCGCGTTGACCACGACCAGCGCCAGCACGCCCAGCAGAATGATCATGATGGCGAAGACGGCGACGAGGGCCGCCGCTCCGCCCGCGCGGCCGATCTCGTCGCGGGCCATCTGCCCGAGCGAGGTGCCGTCCCGGCGCATGGAGAGGAACAGCACGACCATGTCCTGCACCGCGCCCGCGAAGATCACTCCGGCGACGATCCACAGGGTGCCGGGCAGATAGCCCATCTGGGCCGCGAGCACGGGTCCCACCAGGGGGCCCGCGCCGGCGATCGCGGCGAAGTGGTGGCCGAGCAGGACCCGGCGGTCGGTGGGCTGGAAGTCGACGCCGTCCTCGAGGCGTTCGGCGGGGGTGGCCCGGCGGTCGTCCGGGCGCAGCACGCGGCGGGCGATGAAGCGGGAGTAGAAGCGGTAGGCGATGGCGTACGAGCCGAGGGCCGCGACCACCAGCCAGACCGCCGAGATCCGCTCCCCCCGGGCGAGGGCGACGACACCCCAGGCGACGGCGCCGAGCAGCGCGACGGCCGCCCACAGCAGGACGGATCTCAGTGACATACGCGACTTTTCCGGCCCCGGAAGACCGGTTGCGGGCAGGGTGGACACAGACATGGCGGCTCCTCGCCTGGGCGGTGCGGCGCGCCTCGTGACACGGGGCGCCAGGAGATCAGCGACGGGCGGCTCTCCCCGCTCGCTGTCGGTCTGTGCAAGAGTTGCCCGCCCGCCGGAACCGGTTGACAGCGAATTCCCCGTGGATTTTCCGCCGCCTCCCGGTCAACCGAACCGGCCGTCCGCGCAACTGAACCGGTGAGGGACAGGCACACCAAGGACGGTGACCCATGGCCGACGGCGCCATGACCACGACGTTCCTCGCCGTGATCGGCGGGGCGTCGCTGCTCGCCGCGACCGCGCGCAGGCTTCGCCCCAGCGACCGGCTGCCCTCCCTGGAGGGCTGGGCGCTCGCCGACCGCTCCCTCGGCCCCGTCTGGACGTGGCTGCTGCTCGGCGGCACGATCTTCACCGCCTACACCTTCACCGCCGTCCCGGGACTGGCGTACGGCAACGGGGCGTCCGCGTTCTTCGCCGTGCCGTACACCGTGATCGTCTGCCCGCTCGCCTTCGTCCTGCTGAGCCGCCTGTGGAGCGTGGCCCGCAGCAAGGGCTACGTCACGGCCGCCGACTTCGTGCGCGGGCGCTACGGGTCCTCGCCGCTGGCCCTCGTGGTGGCGCTGACCGGGATCCTCGCGACGATGCCGTACCTGGCGCTGCAACTGCTCGGGATACGCGCGGTGCTGACGGCCGGCGGCCTGTATCCGCGCGGCGCGGCCGGGGACCTGGTCATGGTGGCGCTGTTCGCGGGGCTCGCGGTGGCCACCTACCGGCACGGGCTGCGGGCGCCCGCGGTCATCTCCGCGCTGAAGGCGGTCGCCGTGTTCGTGTCGCTGACCGCCGTGTGCTGGCTGGTGCTCCAGCGGCTCGGCGGGCCGGGCGCCGTCTTCGAGGGCGCCGCCCGGCGGTCCGGCGCACCCGACGTGGCGCACTCCTCGCTGGTCCTCACCGACGGACAGCGGCCCGCCTACGCCACCCTCGCGCTGGGTTCCGCGCTGGCCCTGCTGATGTACCCGCACGTGCTCACCGCCGGGTTCGCCGCCGACGGACCGCGCACCCTGCGCAAGGTCGCCGCGGCGCTGCCGGTGTGGACGGGGCTGCTCGCCCTCTTCGGCCTGCTCGGCGTCGCCGCCGTCGCGGCCGGGGTGCGGGCCCCGGCCGGGGGCGCCGAGGCGGCCGTGCCGATGCTCGTCGACCGGCTGATGCCCGCCGCGCTGGCCGGGCTGGTGTTCGCCGCGATCACCGTGGGGGCGCTGGTCCCGGCCGCCGTCATGTCGATCGCGGCCGCCACGAGCTTCGTCCGCAACGTGTACGTCGAGTACGTCCATCCGACGGCCACGCCCAAGCGGCAGGTGCGGATCGCCAAGGCCGTCTCGCTGACCGCGAAGGCGGGCGCGGTGGCCTTCGTGTTCGGGCTGCGCGACCAGGACGCCGTCAACCTCCAGCTGCTCGGCGGGGTGTGGATCCTGCAGGTCTTCCCCGCCGTGGCCGTCGGGCTGTTCACCGGCCGGCTGCACCCGCGGGCGCTGCTCGCCGGCTGGGCGGCCGGCATGGCCGCCGGGACCTACCTCGTGGTGCGCGAGGGGTTCTCCGCCACCGTCAGCCTCGGCTTCGGGCCGATGACGGTCTACGCCGGGCTGGTGGCCCTGCTGCTCAACCTGACCGTCGCGGCCGCCGGCACCGCGGTCCTCGAACGCCTGCGCGTCCCCCGCGGCGCCGACACCACCGACCTGCCCTCCCGCCTGGTCCTCAGGCGGCGTCCCGAGACGGGAGCGAACCACCCGTGAGACGCAGACACCCCCTCCCCGTGCAGGAGCCCCCCGTGGAGCCGCTCGCCCCCGTGCCGGGCGATCCGGCCGACCTGGAACGCGAGGCCGGTCTCGCCCGGCTCTTCGAACTGCACTACTCCTCGATGCTGCGGCTGGCCGTGCTGCTCGGCGCGGACGACCCGGAGAACGTGGTCGCCGAGGCGTACTACCAGATCTACCGGAAGTGGCGGCGGCTGCGGGACGTCGAGGCGGCGGAGGCCTATCTGCGCTCCACCGTCTGCAATCTGACCCGGATGCGGATACGGCATCTACAGGTCGCCCGCCGGCATGTGGAGAGCCCGCCGCAGCTGCCGGAGGAGACCGTCGCCTCCGCGGAGAGCGCCGCGCTGCTGCGCGACGACCAGCGCGTGCTGATCGACGCGCTCCAGCAGCTGCCGGCCCGGCAGCGCGAGGCGCTCGTGCTGCGGCACTGGCTCGGCCTGAAGGAGAGCGAGATCGCCGCCGCCATGGGCATCTCCCGCGGGTCCGTCAAAACCCACACCTCGCGCGGCCTCGCCGCGCTCACCCAGGCGATGGAGGCCCGGCGATGAACCCCACGGACCGCACCGAGCGGGAGCTGCGGGAGGCGCTGGAGGCGCTGGCCGACGGCGTGCGGCCGGCTCCGGACGCCTATCGCACCGCCCGCGGCGACTGGCTGCGGCGCGAACGCCGGCGACGGCTCGTGCTGGCCGTGCTGATCGCCGTCGTCTTCGCCCTGGCCACGCTGATCGGCCTGTGGGTGCTGAACCGGGCGCCGTCGGACCGGGGCGTCGTCTTCTCGTCGACGGCCGCCCCCGCGCACCCGACGTCACTCACCCGGCCGCACCCCTGATTGCCTCCCCGGTTCGCCGGGAAACCGCAAGGCGTGCACCCCCGCATCGAGGACTACGCCCTCATCGGCGACGAGCAGACCGCCGCCCTGGTCGGCATGGACGGTTCCGTCGACTGGCTCTGTCTGCCCCGCTTCGACTCCGGAGCCTGCTTCGCCCGCCTCCTCGGCGGCGAGGAGAACGGCCACTGGCGCATCGCCCCACGGGACGTGACGGGCGCCTGCACCCGGCGCGGCTACCGGCCCGACACGCTCGTCCTGGACACCGAGTGGGAGACCGAGGACGGCGCGATCCGGGTCACCGACCTGATGCCGCAGCGCGATCAGGCCCCCGACGTGGTGCGCGTCGTCGAGGGGCTGCGCGGCCGGGTCACCGTCCGCAGCACACTGCGGCTGCGCTTCGACTACGGCTGGGTCGTGCCGTGGATGCGCCGCGCCGACGGCCATCACGTGGCGGTCGCCGGACCCGACGCGGTCTGGTTCCGCAGCGAACCGGGCGTGCACACCTGGGGCGAGGACTTCACCACGTACTCCGAGTTCACCCTCGCCGAGGGCGAGTCGGTCGCCTTCGTGCTCACCTGGCACCCCTCGCACGAGTCCCGCCCGGCGCTCGTCGACCCGTACGAGGCGCTCGCCACCAGCGTCGACGACTGGCGGCGATGGGCCGCCCGCTGCCGCTACACCGGCCCCCACCGGGACGCCGTCGTCCGCTCCCTGATCACCCTCAAGGCGCTCACCTTCCAGCCGACCGGCGGCATCGTGGCCGCGCTCACCACCTCCCTGCCCGAGGAGCTGGGCGGCGTCCGCAACTGGGACTACCGCTTCTGCTGGCTGCGCGACTCCACCCTCACCCTCGGCGCCCTCCTCGCGGCCGGGTACGAGGAGGAGGCCGAGGCGTGGCGCAACTGGCTGCTGCGCGCCGTCGCGGGCGACCCGGCGGACCTGCAGATCATGTACGGGCTGTCCGGCGAGCGGCGGCTGCCCGAGTGCGAGCTGCCCTGGCTCTCCGGCTACCAGGGCTCCAGGCCCGTGCGCATCGGCAACGGCGCCGTGCAGCAGCTCCAGCTGGACGTCTACGGCGAGGTGATGGACTCCCTGTCGCTGGCCCGGACCTCGGGCATGTCGCCGCGGCCGCACATGTGGTCCCTGCAGTGCGCGCTGATGAACTGGCTCAGCGACAACTGGCGGCAGCCGGACGAGGGGCTGTGGGAGGTGCGCGGCGGGCGGCGGCAGTTCGTGCACTCCAAGGTCATGGTGTGGGTGGCCGCCGACCGGGCCGTCCGCGCGCTGGAGGCGTACCCGAAGCTCAGCGGCGACCTGACGGGCTGGCGGGACCTGCGCGACGAGGTGCATCGCGAGGTGTGCGAGAAGGGCTACGACCCGCGGCGCAACACGTTCACCCAGTACTACGGCTCGGCCGAACTGGACGCCGCCCTGCTGCTCATCCCGCGCGTCGGTTTCCTGCCGCCGGACGACCCGCGCGTCGTCGGCACCGTCGACGCGATCCGTGCGGAGCTCGGGCACGACGGCCTGCTGCGCCGCTACAGCACCGAGGGCGCGGCCGTCGACGGGCTGCCGGGCGACGAGGGCGCCTTCCTGGCCTGCTCGTTCTGGCTCGCCGACGCCCTGCACATGACGGGCCGCACCAAGGAGGCACGGGAGCTGTTCGAACGGCTCGTGGGCCTGACCAACGACGTGGGGCTGCTGGCGGAGGAGTACGACCCGGTGGCCGGCCGCCACCTCGGCAACCACCCTCAGGCGTTCAGCCACATCGGCCTGGTGAACACCGCCCTCGCCCTGTTCGACGGGGAGGAGGCAGGATAGGAGCCATGGATCTTGGACTGAAGGACCGGGTGTACGTCGTCACCGGGGCCACCCGCGGACTCGGCAACGCCGCCGCGCGCGAGCTCGTCGCGGACGGCGCGAAGGTCGTCCTCACCGGGCGGGACGAGAAGCGCGTCGCCGACGCCGCGGCCGAGCTGGGGCCGAACGCCCTCGGCGTCGCCGTGGACAACGCCGACCCCGGCGCGGCCGCCCGGCTGATCGCGGTGGCCCGGGACGCCTTCGGCGGGTTCGACGGGGTGCTGGTGAGCGTGGGCGGCCCGCCGCCCGGGTTCGTCGCCGACAACACGGACGAGCAGTGGCAGAGCGCCTTCGAGTCGGTGTTCCTCGGAGCGGTCCGGCTCGCCCGGGCGGCCGCCGCCGAGCTGGAGGCGGGCGGGGTCATCGGGTTCGTGCTGTCGGGCTCGGTGCACGAGCCGATTCCCGGGCTGACCATCTCCAACGGCCTGCGGCCCGGGCTCGCCGGGTTCGCCAAGTCGCTCTCCGACGAGCTGGGGCCGCGCGGGATCCGGGTGGTCGGCCTGCTGCCGGCGCGCATCGACACCGACCGGGTGCGGGAGCTGGACGGCCTGTCGGCCGACCCCGAGGCGACCCGGGCCGCGAACGAGTCCCGGATTCCGCTGCGGCGCTACGGCCTTCCGGAGGAGTTCGGGCGTACGGCGGCGTTCCTGCTGTCGCCGGCCGCCTCCTACCTGACCGGCCTCATGCTGCCCGTCGACGGCGGTATGCGGCACGGGTTCTGAGCGGCACACACCGCCGCACCGGCAGGCCCGGCCGGTCGCGCACGCCCCGCGACGCCACGTCGTCGGGCCCGGCCTGCCGGGCCGGGCCCGCGCCTTCCCCGTCGGACGGCGACCCGATCCGACCCGTGCGGACCGCCGCCCGCCGGCACACACCGAGCGGCACCCCGCCGAGCGCGTACGTCCCGCAACGGGCCGCCGGCGCGAACGCCCGGGCCGGGCCCGCGCCTTCGCGTCGTTCAGGAGACCCTCTCCGACTTGTGCCTGGCGGCCGTCAGACGGACCTCGGCCGGCAGGGCCCGCAGCGCCGCCGAGTCCCGCGCGTGGGCGAGCGCGCGGGCACTGAGGTCGTCCAGGACGGCCACCGGCTCCGCGTGCGGCTCCAGCAGCAGACGCGCCCGCGCCTCGGGGGCCTCGCTCCGCCCGGTCAGCCGGACGTGCGCCTGGGCGACGCCGTCCAGCCGGGAGGCCTCACCCGACAGCACTCCTTCCAGGGCGGGGCCCCGCAGCAGCGCACCCGCGCCGTCTGAGGTGTCGACGACGACCTCGGCGAGCCGGCGGCGGTGCAGGACCGCGCTCAGCCACCACAGCGCGAGCAGGACGAGAACGGCCAGGACGGCGATGACCGTCGGCCACCACCACGCCTCGCCGCGCCAGCGGGTGCGTTCGGCGACGCTGAGGAGCGCGTCGTGCGGGCCGTCGTGCAGCCACCAGGACGGCGGCGGCGCACCCAGCCCCACGGCCAGCACCGCGCCGCCGACCGCGAGCAGCACCAGTCCGACGACGGCGAGGAGCACACGGTTGACGGTCCCGGGCATCGCCCTCACCCCTTCTTCCCGGCCCGGCGCACATGGACGGAGAGCGCGAGCGGCCGGACCAGCCCCAGTCCGTGGACCGCTTCGGTGAGGACGGAGTCCAGGTCGGCGCGGACCTCGTCCAGGTCGCGGAAGTGGGAGACGACCGACACGTCGGCCTTGCGACGGCCGGCCCGCGCCCGCGCCGACCGCACGCCGGCGACCTCCATGGCCCGGTCGCGCAGCACCATGGCGGCGGCGTCACGGTGGAGCCCGGCGCGTACGTCGGGGCGGGGGCGGCGCATCGGAAGCAGCTGCCGGACCCCGGGCGTGACGGCCAGGACGACCAGCCACAGGCCGAGGGCGGCCGCGCCCCCGGCGCCGACGAGCACCCCTGGATCGTCGAGGGGCCGCTCGGCGAGCTGGTGGGCGAGTCCGCGCCGCCACGCCATGGCGGGCCGGTGGGCGCGGACGGCGACCACGTCGTAGAGAAACACCCCCGCTACCGCCGCCAGCAGGACCGCGACGACGCCGCCCGGGACCCGGCGAGCCGACCAGAACCGGTGGTCGGCGGGGCGCCGGCCGCCGGGACCATCCCCCTGACCGGGCGGGGCGGCGTCCTCGGTGCTCCTCTCCAGGACGGGCGCCCCGCCCTGCTGCAAGCCTCCGGGCTCGCTCATCGCGTCCTCCCGTGTGCCGCGCCGGGGTCCGGCGCCAGGTGGAGCCGTTCGACCTGGACGGCGACCTCCGGAACCGTCATTCCCGCCAATGCGCCTACCCGCTCGGTGACATGCCGACGCACGGCGCGACAGCGGGCGCCGAGGTCGCTCGGGTAGTCGAGTTCCAGGTGCACATGGACGTGCGCGGCGTCGACGGGGCCTCGCCCGCCCGAGCCGGGGTGCACGTGCGGGCGGACGACGACGGTGGCGTGCGGGCGTCCGGCGTCGAGCGGCAGCGGACCCACCGCCTCGCGCGCGGCCTGTGCGGCGATCTTCGCCACAACCCGGTCGGCGATGCGGGTCGCGCCGCGTTCGCCCGGAGGGATGACGGCGGCCCGGCGTGCGCCGAGCGCGGCGCCGGCGTCGCTTCCCCCGCTCACCAAGCTCACCGGCGCCGGTCGTCGCGGGTGCGGAAGAAGTCGCCGAGTTCCAGGTCCCCTTCCAGGAACCGGCCGACGACGAACCCGACGGCGCCCAGCGCCGCCACCAGCAGGAAGGCCCCGAACCCGCCGAAGTACCCGGCGAAGCCCAGCGCCATGCCGGCGATCATGCCGACCACGGCCATGCTCACGCTGCACTCCCCTCGGCGGTCCGGTCACCCGGCCGTCTGCGTCTCATCTGCGCCTCATCTGCGTCTCACTGGATCCGGGGTTCCGGCTCCTCGTCCTCTTCGTCGGGCAGTTTGACGTCGCTCACCGCGATGTTGACCTCGACGACCTCCAGGCCCGTCATCCGCTCCACCGCCGCGATCACGTTCTCCCGCACGGCCTGGGCGACGTCGGCGATGGCCACGCCGTAGTCGACGACGATCTCGAGGTCGAGCGCCGTCTGTACCTCGCCGACCTCGGCCTTGACGCCCCGGGAGACCGACTTCGAGCCGCCGGGCACCCGGTCTCGCACGGCGCCGAAGGTGCGGCTTATGCCGCTTCCCATGGCATGCACACCGAGGACGTCGCGGGCCGCGAGGCCGGCGATCTTCTCCACGACCCCGTCGGCGACGGTGGTGCGCCCCCGGCTCGCCGGGGCCCCGCCGCCGCGCCGGGTCGCCTTGCGGGTCTGGAAGGGCTCGGTACCGCCGTCGGGGGTCTGCGTACGGATCTGCTCCGTTGACTCGCTCATCGCCGTACGTCCTTACGTCCGGTTCGTTTCGTTTCGTCGTCCCTTTCGACCACGGTAAGCGCGGTTGCCCGACCTCGCCCCGGGAATGCGGCAGGCTGGAGCAATGACGTCGGACGGATGGACGGGCGCGGTGCGGCACCGGCCGGGCCTCGGCAGACTGCTTCCCCTCGGCGGGCCCCGGGACGGTGCGTGGCTCACCGAGGCGGCCGCGGAGGCGGTGCTGCGCCGGGCGGCGCGGCACGTTGCGGGCGTGCGGCTGGGAGTGCTGCGGCTCGGGCTCGCCGATCCGGACGGGCCGTTCGAGTCCGCCGTGCCGGCTCCGCCGAGCGCGCTGCCGCCGGGGCCGCTGCGAGTGACCGCGGAGTGCGCGGCGTCGGCCTCCGAGCCGCTGCCGACGACGACGGCACGGTTGCGCAGCGCCCTGGCGTCGACGGCCGCGGAGCGGCTCGGACTGGTGGTGTCGGAGGTCGACCTGCGGGTGACGGACCTGCTCGGCACCGAGCCGGTCAGGGAGGCCACGGGCGCGAGGCCGGACGTGGAGTCGGGCACGGCGGCAGACCCGAGGCCGGCCGTCGAGGTGGGCGGCGTGGGCGCGGGCACGAGGTCGGACGTCGAGGAGGGCCTGGGCGCGGGCACGCGGCCGGGGACGGGGCCCGAGCCCGGTCGGCAGCCCCTGCCGGGCGTCACACCGGCGTCGGCTCCGGCCCCGCCCCCGGTGCCGGCCCCACCCCCGGTGCCGGTGGCGGCCCCGGTGCCGGCCGGATCCGTTCTGGCGGGTGACGAGGCCCTCGCGGCCGCGGCGGCCCTGGCGGTGCCGGGGGTGACCGGCACGAGCGGCGTCCTCGGACGGGCGGTCCGGATCGAGGAGCGTGACGACATGACGGCGACCCTGCCGCGCCGCCACGCCCAGCTGGAGATCACGGCGGCGGCCACCCACCGCACGCTGGACGTGGCGCTCGCGGTCCGCGCCACCGTGTCGGCGGCCCTGCCGGACCGTCCGACGGTCACGGTGCTGGTGACGGCGGTCGACTGAGCGCGGTCGGCCGGCATCCGCCCGCCCCCGCAGAGGCCGGCCGGACGGGTCGCACCGGCTCACGGGTTGCGGGGCACGCCGGACGGCGGCCTCAGCCGGTGCTCACTCCCCCAGGCCGGCCATGTCGCGCAGACGGCGG
Organism: Streptomyces achromogenes; assembly: GCF_030816715.1. NCBI lineage: Bacteria > Bacillati > Actinomycetota > Actinomycetes > Kitasatosporales > Streptomycetaceae > Streptomyces > Streptomyces achromogenes. The sequence goes on from NZ_JAUSYH010000001.1 coordinate 2,185,062, forward strand.
GCCTGGGCGGCGCGTTCGGCGGCTCGCTGGGCGTCGTACGTGCGCTCGCCCGCGCCGCGCAGCAGCGCCTTGGTCTCGATGACGGCCTCTCGGGGCGCGGCGAGGAGCGCCGCGGCCAGTTCACGGACCGTGGCGTCGAGGTCCTGCACGGGAACGGCGATGTTGGCGAGCCCGCTGCTCACCGCCTCCTCGGCGTGCACGAAGCGGCCGGTCAGGCAGATCTCGACCGCGCGGCCGTAGCCGACGAGGGAGACGAGGGGGTGCGTGCCCGTCAGGTCCGGCACCAGGCCGAGGCTGGTCTCGCGCATGGCGAACTGCACATCGTCGGCGACGACGCGCAGGTCACAGGCGAGGGCCAGCTGGAAGCCCGCTCCGATGGCGTGGCCCTGGACGGCGGCGATGGACACGACGTCATTGCGCCGCCACCAGGTGAAACCCTCCTGGAAGCCGGCGATCGCGGCGTCGAGTTCGGCGTCGTCACCGCGTGCGAGATCGATGAAGGACGGCTCGCCCTCGATCCCCTCGGGCGTGAACATCTGCCGGTCGAGCCCCGCGGAGAAGGACTTGCCCTCGCCACGCAGCACGACCACGCGGACGGAGCCCGGCACCAGTCGCCCGGCCTCCGCGAGCGCCCGCCACATGGCGGGACTCTGCGCGTTGCGCTTGGCCGGGTTGGCCAGCGTCACCGTGGCGAGCGTGTCGTCGACGGTGAGCCGTACGCCGTCCTTGTCGAGCAGGGGAACGAGTTCCTGGTCGGGCGTGGCCATGGGGCGCCTCCGGTGGGTGCGGTCAGCTAGCGGTCAGCTAAGTGACTGCACAGTAACCACCCGGCCGGTCTCAGGTTCCCCCGGGCCCCTCACAGGGCTCGGGAGGACGCCGACCGGGTGGCCACCGTCGAAGCCGATGGGCCGCCCCCGGTCAGGACGAGGCGGCCTTCTTGCCTCGAGTCGCCCCGCCACGCCCACGGAGCGTGACGCCCGACTCGCTGAGCATCCGGTGCACGAAGCCATACGAGCGGCCGGTCTCCTCGGCCAGCGCCCGGATGCTCGCACCGGAGTCGTACTTCTTCTTCAGGTCTGCCGCGAGCTTGTCGCGCGCGGCGCCGGTCACCCGGCTGCCCTTCTTCAGAGTCTCGGCCACCCGTGCCTCCTCATGGGAAGTGCGCTCTGGTCTCCTCATGATCACCCCTCAGCGCCCCGATGGCCACCCATTCGGCAAGGTCCGTGCGACAGGCTTTTGACGACGGGAGCACGCACCCACAAACGGAACCTGTCATTCCAGCCGACGGCGTTCGTACGGCCGAACGGGTTGTTGCACGAAAGAGCAGGTCAGAGACGCGCGACGGCCGACCCCCTGTCGACAAAGGGATCGGCCGTGAAATGGGTGTAGGACACACCTCGATACGAGGAGATCTCACACAGATGATGGATCACCGGTAGGCCGAATGATCCAGACGGATGATCCACCACGGGCGATCACGCGCCGGGCCGGTCTTCTCGCCGGGCGGTCGCCCGGTCGTCGGCCCCGACCGCCGGTCGGCGGTCAGGCCAGGGCGACCAGGTCCGCGTAGTCGGCGCCCCACAGGTCCTCGACGCCGTCGGGCAGCAGGATGATCCGCTCGGGCTGCAGCGCCTCCACCGCGCCCTCGTCGTGGGTGACCAGGACGACCGCCCCCTTGTAGGTGCGCAGCGCGCCGAGGATCTCCTCACGGCTGGCCGGGTCGAGGTTGTTGGTGGGCTCGTCGAGCAGCAGCACGTTGGCGGAGGAGACCACCAGGGTCGCGAGGGCCAGCCGGGTCTTCTCACCGCCGGAGAGGACGCCGGCGGGCTTGTCGACGTCGTCGCCGGAGAACAGGAACGAGCCGAGCGTCTTGCGGACCTCGACCAGGTCCAGGTCGGGGGCGGCGGACCGCATGTTCTCCAGGACCGTGCGCTCCGGGTCGAGCGTCTCGTGCTCCTGCGCGTAGTAGCCGAGCTTGAGACCGTGACCGGCGACGACCTCTCCCGTGTCGGGCTTCTCAGCGCCGCCGAGCAGCCGCAGCAGGGTCGTCTTTCCGGCGCCGTTCAGACCGAGGATGACGACGCGGGAGCCCTTGTCGATGGCCAGGTCGACGTCGGTGAAGATCTCCAGCGAGCCGTAGGACTTCGACAGGCCCTCGGCCATCAGGGGCGTCTTGCCGCAGGGAGCGGGCTCCGGGAAGCGGAGCTTGGCGACCTTGTCCGAGGCGCGCACCGCCTCCAGGCCGGAGAGCAGCTTGTCGGCGCGGCGGGCCATGTTCTGCGCGGCGACCGTCTTGGTGGCCTTGGCGCGCATCTTGTCGGCCTGCGAGTGCAGTGCGGCGGCCTTCTTCTCGGCGTTCTGCCGCTCCCGCTTGCGGCGCTTCTCGTCGGACTCGCGCTGCTGCTGGTAGAGCCGCCAGCCCATGTTGTAGACGTCGATCTGGGAGCGGTTGGCGTCCAGGTAGAACACCTTGTTGACGACCGTCTCGACCAGGTCGACGTCGTGGCTGATGACGATGAAGCCGCCGCGGTAGGTCTTGAGGTAGTCGCGCAGCCAGACGATCGAGTCGGCGTCGAGGTGGTTGGTCGGCTCGTCGAGCAGCAGCGTGTCCGCGTCGGAGAAGAGGATGCGGGCGAGCTCCACGCGGCGGCGCTGACCGCCGGAGAGCGTGTGCAGGGGCTGGCCGAGCACCCGGTCGGGCAGGTTGAGCGCGGCGGCGATGGTGGCGGCCTCGGCCTCGGCGGAGTACCCGCCCTTGGTGAGGAACTCCGTCTCCTGGCGCTCGTACTGGCGCATCGCCTTGTCGCGGGTGGCGCCCGAGCCGTTGGCGATCCGCTGTTCGTTCTCGCGCATCTTGCGGATCAGGACGTCGAGGCCGCGCGCGGAGAGGATGCGGTCGCGGGCGAGGACGTCGAGGTCGCCGGTGCGGGGGTCCTGCGGGAGGTAGCCGACCTCTCCGGAGCGGGTGACGGTGCCGCCCGCCGGGATGCCCTCGCCGGCCAGGACCTTGGTCAGCGTCGTCTTGCCGGCGCCGTTGCGCCCGACCAGGCCGATGCGGTCGCCCTTGGCCACACGGAAGGAGGCGTTCTCGATGAGGATGCGAGCGCCGGCGCGCAGCTCGATGCCGGAGGCGGAGATCACGGACAGACTCCAGTGCGGGGTCGTTGGCGGGATGGGCGGCTGAGGACGTTCCCGCCGTCTAATGCGCGAGGAGAATGGCCATGGGGGCCAGTCTAACGGGACCGTGCAAGCACTTTTTCTGCGTGCAGGTGTTCGATCTTCGCGGGAGGCGTCGTCGCGGGGCGTTGTCGGTGGCGGGTGCCAGACTGGGCGCCAGGTCACGCATCCGGCACGGGTCACAAAGGAGTGATCGGCATGGCAGGCACGCACGGCGGGCGCCCGAGCGTCTTCCCGACGGTGTTGTACGCCGACGCGAAGGCCGCGATCCGGCAGCTCACGGAGGCCCTGGGCTTCACCGAACTGTCCGTGTACGAGGGCGAGGACGGCTCGGTCCTGCACGCCGAGCTGGTGCAGGGCAACGGCGCGGTGATGCTCGGCTCGAAGGGCCGCGGGGGCGTCTTCGCCACGGCGATGAAGGACGCGGGCCCGGCCGGCGTGTACGTCGTGGTGGACGACGTGGACGCACACCACCGGCGGGCCGCGGAGCACGGCGCGGAGATCCTGATGCCGCCGACCGACCAGGACTACGGCTCGCGCGACTACATGGCCCGCGACCTCGAGGGCAACATCTGGAGTTTCGGCACATACGCGCCCGAGACGCAGGGCTGAGCGCCGGCGAACCGCCGCGCGCGGTCGGACCGGCGCCCCCGCAGCCGCCCGCCTCGCGGTCAGCTGCCGCCGGTGTGCACCTGGAAGGCGGCCCGGCGGACCGCCTTGGCCAGCGCCGGATCGGGGTGCGCGGCGGCCAGCGCCACCAGCACCTGCACGGTGCGCGGGTGCCCGACGGCCCGCACCTCGGTCAGCAGGGCGGGCACGGTCGGCTGCAGCGCGGACTCCAGGTGGCGTACCAGCATGGGCGCCTCGCCGTGGTCGGCGACGGCCGCGGCGGTGTCGACCCACAGCCAGGTGGCCTCCTGCCGGGTGAGCACCTCGTGGGCGTCCTCCGGGTCGACGCCGTCGTGCTCGGCGAGCCACAGCAGGGCGTACGGCCGCAGGGCCGGCTCCTCGACGACCGCGCGGACGTCCGGCTCGGCGGGGGCGCCCACCACGCGCAGCGCCTCGAAGGCGAGTCCGCGCAGCAGGGCGTCGTCGCCGCGGGCGGCCAGCAGCAGTTCGCTGACGGCGCTGCCGACGGTCCGGGCGGCGAGCCAGGCGCGGTACTCGGCGCGGGCCGCGTTCGGCCGGAGCTGGGCGCAGCCGCGGAGCATGCCCTCGGCCGACTGCTCGATGTTGCCGGCGGGGCTCTGCGCGGCGACGCAGATCTGCTCGAGCTTGACCCAGACCGCCCAGCTGCCCAGCGGTGTCAGGGTGGCCTGCCCGCCGCCGCAGGTGAGCGCTCCCACCGAGGCGAGGGCGTTCAGGGCCCAGTCGAGGAGGGGGGCCAGCTCGGCGTCCTCGGCGGGCTCCGCCGGGTCGGCGTCGACGGGGACCGGGGCGAGCGGGACCGCGGGTTCGGAACCGGCGCCGTAGGGCACCTCGCAGCGTTCGGTGCGCAGTTCGGTGACGCGCTGGCGCAGCAGGTCCAGAAGCTGCTCCACGGGGACGGGCCCGGCGGACAGCTGGAGGAAGGAGAGCACCTGCGGCATGGCCGAGACGACCTCGGCGACGGCGGCGGGCTCCTGCTCCTCGGGTTCCGGGGAGGCGAGCGACCAGGCGTCGAACAGGGCGACCCAGCCACGCAGGACGGCGCTGTCGTCACGGTCCCAGGCGCGCAGCCGCCAGCCGGGGCGGGCGCTGTCCCCGTGCACCTCGACCAGGCCGGCGAGGCGGGCGGTGTCCCAGTCGGCGCGGATCCGATCGGTCGTCAGACCCAGATCGGAGGCCGCCCGTTCAGCGGTCGACTCGGAGAGGGTGGCCTTGCCGTCGGCCGTCGCCGCGTCGCGGCCGGGGCCGAGGGCGTTGTCGGCCCAGCGGGCGACACGGGCCGCGGCGGCCAGTCCGGAGCGCGCCATTCTGGCCAGCTCCGCGGGCGCCGGAGTGCCCTCCGGCGGGCGGGGTGCGGGGCGGCGCGGGCGCCGCTCGTTCACAGCTGAGGGGGCGGCGGCCAGGGGTCGCGGGCGGACGAGTCGAAGCCTGGAGTCGCGCGGGATACGGGACGTCACGGGTGCAGTCTTCCGGTTGACGGTCCGAAAACCCAAACGGAATGGCACGGCGGGCCGCGGGACCGCTCGGCGCACGGGGTGCCGTGAAGGCAGGGGACACGCCTTCAGGCCAGTGGTACCGGGTTAAACGGAATGTTCGGTCCCGCTCCGGGCGGACCGCTGCGGGAGCGGGCCGTCGCGTCACGTCGGCGGGCGACGCCGCGGCCGGGCCGGGTTCGCTCCACGGCGGTCCCGCGAGCCGGCGGAGGTCACGGCGCGAGCCACAGGAGGCCGGAGGGCGCGCCGGGGCGCGAGCCGGGGGGCGGGTCACATCAGCGGGGTCAGGAAGCGGCGCAGGGTCTCCTCGTAGGCGGCGGGGTCGGGGTTCCACATGGCGCCGTGCGGGGCGTGCGGGACGGTGTGGAGGGTGACCAGGTCGGGGCGGCGGTCGGCGAGCCGGCGGCTGTCGGCCCAGGGGGCGACGGTGTCGTCGGGTCCGTGGAGGATCAGGGTCGGGACCCGCAGCCGGGCCGGGCTGCCGTCCGCGCCGCCGGGTCCGCCCGTGCCGCCGGGCGCGCCGCCCGCCATGCCGGTGCGGCCCTCGGCGGCGCGGACGGCGAGCGGCAGCAGGACGGCGGGGGTGTGCCGGGCGGCGGCGAGGGCGCGCACCGTCGTCCGCCAGTCGAGGACCGGGGAGTCCAGCACGAGTCCCGAGACCAGGTCGCGCAGGCCGGAGTCGGCGGCGGCGCGCAGGGCCATGGCGGCGCCCGTGGACCAGCCGAGCAGGACGACGCGCCGGGCGCCGTAGCGCACGGCGTACCGCATCGCCGCGTCCAGGTCGCGCCACTCGGTCGCGCCGAGGTGGTTCAGGCCGTCCGGGGAACGGGGCGCGCCGAGGTCTCCGCGGTAGGCGAGGGCGAGCACGGGGAAGCGGGCGCCGTGCAGGAAGCCGATGAGGTTGAGGGCGTGTTCCCGGGTGGTCCCCAGACCGTGCACGGCGATCACCCAGGTGCGACGGGCTCCGGGGACGAACCAGGCGGGCAGGTTGCCCAGTTCGCCGGGCACGTCGACGTCGGCGTGGTCGAGACCGAGGGCGGTGCCGGGGTCGCCGACGTACAGGTTCGGGGTGAGCCGGACCGCGTCACCGGCGTCCAGGGAGCCGTGGGTGACGCGTTCCAGCCGACGGACGACGGTGTCGGCGGTGTGCGGGGCGTCGGGCAGGACCGGGCCGACGACGGCGTGGGAACCGTCGCCGGAGAGGCCGTAGGCGCCGGGGCGCAAGGCCGCGAGGTCGCGCGTGAGGGTGACCTGTCCGGCGGCCGTGCCGTGCACGGTGAGCCGGGGTTCGGTGGGCAGGGGCCGGCCGGGCGGCGCCTTCAACGCGACGTCGCTGGCGAACCGGCCGGCGACGACACCGGCGGCGCCGGCGGCCAGGGCTGCGGTGACGGCGGCGGCCGTCGCTGTGACAGTGCGCACGAGCCCAGTGTCCCGGCCATCCCGCGGACCGGCCAGTGGTGCGGCCGGCCGGGGTGACGCGCGCCGAAGCCACGACCGTCGGCCGGGCCCTCGGCCGCGGCCGTCAGTCCGGCTGGCCGTACCCCCGCAGACGCTCCCCAACCTGGGCGACCTGTTCCTCCGTCAGCAGTGCGGGCGTGCGGCCGGGCACCGAGGAAGCGGTCAGCCACAGGCGGCACATCCACTCCAGTTGGGCCGTGCGGTCGTACGCCTGGTCGAGCCCGGCGCCATGGGTCAGGGTGCCGTGGTTGCGCAGGAGGCAGCCGGACCGCCCCTCGAGGGCCCGGAGCGTGTGCGCGGCCAGCTCCTCGGTGCCGTACGCGGCGTAGGGCGCGACGCGGACGGGTCCGCCGAGCGCGCTCGCCATGTAGTGGATCAGGGGGAGTTCGTCGACGAGGGTGGAGACGGCGGTGGCGTGCACGGCGTGGGTGTGCACGATCGCCCCGGCGTCGGTGGCCCGGTACACGGCCAGATGCATGGGCAGTTCGCTGGTGGGGACCAGCGCGCCGAGGACCTGCCGGCCGGTGAGGTCGACGCCCGTGACGTCGGCCGGGGCCAGCCGCTCGTAGGGCACGCCGGACGGCGTCACGAGCACGGTGTCGCCGACGCGCACCGAGACGTTGCCCGAAGTGCCGACGACCAGCCCGTCGGCGACCGTGCGGGCGGGCGGCCGCCACCAGTTCCGCCCAGGCCCGCGCCTCCTCGGGCGAGGCCTGCCGCCCCCGCCGCCGGACGTCCGGTCGTTCGCCTCGATGCTCAGCCATGCCGCGATCCTGCCAGGCCCTCCCGGGGGCGGTCGGCGCCCCGCGCGCGGGCGATAGCGCACCCGTGTCATCCGGACACCGTGACGCCCGCCTCAGTTCATCTTCCGTTCACCCGGGTTGCCTACGGTCAATCAGCCAATGACTTCGAACGATTGCCTGGGTAAATGGAAAACTTCTCGCTGATCCTCGCGATTGTGGTGGTAACCGCACTTGCGTTTGATTTCACGAACGGTTTTCACGACACCGCCAACGCGATGGCCACGACCATCTCGACCGGTGCACTCAAGCCCAAGGTCGCGGTGGCCATGTCCGCCGTGCTGAACCTTGTGGGAGCCTTCCTCTCGGTGGAGGTCGCCAACACGATCTCCAAGGGTCTCGTCGACGAGACCGGCATCCGTCCCGAGGTCATCTTCGCCGCCCTGGTCGGCGCGATCCTCTGGAACCTGCTGACCTGGCTGGTGGGCCTGCCCTCCAGCTCCTCGCACGCCCTGATGGGCGGTCTGATCGGCGCCACCATCGCCTCGGCCGGTACGGGCGCGGTGCACGGCGACGTGCTGGTCACCAAGGTGCTGCTGCCGGCGGTCGCCGCGCCGATCGTCGCGGGCGTCGCGGCGATGTTCGCCACCCGCCTCTCCTACACGCTGGGCCGCAAGGCCGACGGCAGGGCCGCGGACAAGGGCTACCGCGCGGGCCAGATCGCCTCGGCCGGCCTGGTCTCCCTCGCCCACGGCACCAACGACGCCCAGAAGACGATGGGCATCATCACCCTGGCCCTGGTGGCCGGCGGCGCCGTGGCGCCCGACTCCGACCCGCCCACCTGGGTCATCCTCTCGGCCGGTCTGGCCATCGCGCTCGGCACCTACCTCGGCGGCTGGCGCATCATCCGCACGATGGGCAAGGGGCTGACCGATCTCCAGCCGCAGCAGGGCTTCGCGGCGCAGACCAGTGCCGCGACGGTCATCCTGGCCTCCTCTCACCTCGGCTTCTCCCTCTCCACCACGCATTCGGTCTCCGGTGCGGTGATGGGCGCGGGGCTGGGCCGCAAGGGCGGCGTGGTCCGCTGGTCGACCGCGACCCGCATGTTCGTCGCGTGGGGTCTGACCCTCCCGGCCGCCGCCCTGGTGGGCGCGCTCGCCGAGTCGGTCACCGGGCTCGGCGACTGGGGCACGGCCGTGGTCGCCGTCTTCCTGATCGCCTCCAGCGCGGCCATCTGGAAGATCTCCCGGCGCGAGGTCGTCGACGCGTCGAACGTCAACGAGTCCGAGGAGCCGGCCGGTGTGATCACCACGGCCATCGCCATGGTCGCGCCGCCGCCCACGGGCACGCCGGCCGAGGACGTCACGACGGTCCTGACGGCCACCATCCCGGCGCCGGCCGCGTCGGCCGCGCCGCCCGCCCCCGCCGCTCCCCCGGCCGCGGCCGTCTGAGCCCGCGCCACCGGAACGAAGGAAGAGAACCGGCATGAAGATCGACTGGGCAGCCCTGGGCTCCGTGTTCGGCGTCAGCCTCGTGGTCACCGTGGGCCTCGTCGCCCTGTTCACCCTCGGCGTCATGGGCCTGTCGCGCAGGGAACGCGCGACGGCCGAGGGCGGCTCGGCCGCCCTCGCGGTGACGGGCGCGTACGCGTGCTTCGCCGCCTGCGCGGCGGCGGTGGCCTACGGCATCTCGCTGATCGTGGTCTGACGCGCCGTCGTCCGGCGGGTCGTGGACCGACGGGACGTGGGCCTCAGGGGTGCGGGACGGATCGCCGTGCCGCACCCCGTTCCCGTGCCCGGCCGCGCATCGCGTGCCCGTACCCGCTCCCCGCACCCCGTTCCCGAACCCCGCCGGCCCCGCCGTGTGGGGTTCTGCACATCCTCCCCGCGCAGGTCAACAGCAAGTTGACGGCCCTTCCGGGCCCGTGGTGGACTGCCCGGGCCATTACGGCGGCAGAAGAGGAAGCCGGTGCGAGTCCGGCGCGGTCCCGCCACTGTCACCGGGAGGAAACCCCCGGGAGCCAGGAACTCTCGCCGCCGGTCTCGTCGAACCAGGGCGTGGACACCCTGAGTGAGGACCTCTGCCATGTGCGGCTGCCGACCGAGCGTCACCACCGACCCGACCCCCGCCCCCACAGCCGGCTGACCCGATGGGTGCCGAGCGCGTCCACGCGTACGGCGCCGCCGCCGGCCTGCTCGGCGACCTGCTCCTCGGCGATCCCCGCCGCGGGCATCCGGTCGCCGGGTTCGGGCGGGCCGCGGGCGCCGTCGAACGGCTGCTGTGGCGGGACAACCGGGGGTGGGGCGCCCTGCACACCGCCGTGTGCGCGGGCGGCGCCGTGGCCCTCGGGGCCGTCGCCTCACGGGGTGTGCGCCACTCCCCCGCCGCCTCCGTCGCCCTGACCGCCGCCGCCACCTGGGCCGTCGTCGGGGGCAGTTCGCTCGTCCGCGAGGCCCGCGCGATCGGGCGGGCCCTGGAGGCGGGGGACGTCGAGGCGGCCCGCGCACGGCTACCGCGTCTGTGCGGGCGGGACCCCCAGGCGCTGGACGCCGACGGGATCGCCCGGGCCGTCGTGGAGTCCGTCGCCGAGAACACCTCCGACGCCGTCGTCGGGGCGCTGGTGTGGGGCGCCGTGGGCGGCGTGCCGGGACTGGTCGGGTTCCGGGCCGTCAACACCCTTGACGCGATGGTAGGTCACCGCTCGCCGCGGTACCTGCGCTTCGGCTGGGCCGCCGCCCGGCTCGACGACCTCGCCGGGTGGCCCGGGGCGCGGCTGACCGCCGTGCTGGCCGCCGCCGCGGGGGACGACCCGCGCGGCGCGCTGCGGGCCTGGCGCGCCGACGCCCGCAGTCACCCGAGCCCCAACGCGGGCCCCGTGGAGGCGTCTTTCGCGGGCGCCCTCGGGGTACGGCTGGGCGGGACCCTGGCGTACGGCGGCCGGGTCGAACACCGCCCGGTGCTCAACGGGGCGGCCGGACGGCCCGTCGCCGTGCACGACATCGAACGCGCCGCGCGGCTCTCCCGCCGCGTCGGTCTGCTCGCGCTCGGCGTCACCGTCGCCGCGCGCCTGGTCGCGAAGGGACGTCAGTCATGAGCGGGGGGCTCCTCGTCGCCGGCACGACCTCCGACGCCGGCAAGAGCGTCGTCACCGCCGGGATCTGCCGGTGGCTGGTGCGACAGGGCGTCAAGGTCGCGCCGTTCAAGGCGCAGAACATGTCCCTCAACTCCTTCGTGACACGGGAGGGCGCCGAGATCGGGCGGGCGCAGGCCATGCAGGCGCAGGCCTGCCGGGTGGAGCCGACCGCGCTGATGAACCCCGTGCTCCTCAAGCCGGGCGGGGAGCGCAGCAGCCAGGTCGTGCTGCTGGGCAGGCCGGTGGGCGAGATGAGCGCCCGCGGGTACCACGGGGGCCGGCAGCAAAGACTCCTCGGCACCGTTCTCGACTGTCTCGCCGAGTTGCGGGGCACGTATGACGCGGTGATCTGTGAGGGGGCGGGCAGTCCCGCCGAGATCAACCTGCGGCGGACCGACATCGTGAACATGGGGATCGCGCGGAGCGCGCGGCTGCCCGTGCTCGTCGTCGGCGACATCGACCGGGGCGGGGTCTTCGCGTCGTTCTTCGGCACCGTCGCCCTGCTGTCGCCCGAGGACCAGGAACTGGTCGCCGGGTTCCTCGTCAACAAGTTCCGCGGGGACGTCTCCCTGCTGGAGCCGGGCCTGGACATGCTGCACGGGCTCACCGGACGGCGGACGTACGGGGTGCTGCCGTTCCGGCACGGGCTCGGGATCGACGAGGAGGACGGGCTGAGGGTCTCGCTGCGGGGGACCGTGCGGGAGTCGAACACCGCTCCGCCGGTCGGCGAGGACGTGCTGCGGGTCGCCGTCTGCGCGGTCCCGCTGATGTCCAACTTCACCGACGTGGACGCGCTGGCCGCCGAGCCCGGCGTCGTCGTGCGGTTCGTCGACCGGCCCGAGGAACTGGCCGACGCCGACCTGGTCGTCGTACCGGGCACCCGGGGCACCGTGCGGGCGCTTCAGTGGCTGCGCGAACGCGGCCTCGCCGACGCGCTGGTGCGCCGGGCCGCCGAGCAGCGGCCCGTCCTCGGCGTCTGCGGGGGCTACCAGATCCTCGGCACGCGGATCGAGGACGAGGTCGAGAGCCGGCTCGGCCGGGTCGACGGGCTCGGCCTGCTCCCCGTGCGGGTGCGGTTCGCCCCGGAGAAGACCCTCACCCGCCCGGTGGGCGAAGCCCTCGGCGAGTCCGTCGAGGGGTACGAGATCCACCACGGGGTGGCCACCGTGGACGGCGGGGAGGCGTTCCTGCGCGACGACCGCGGGAACCCCCTGGACGGCTGCCGGGTCGGGCAGGTGTGGGGCACGCACTGGCACGGCTCGCTGGAGTCGGACGGGTTCCGGCGGGCATTCCTGCGCGAGGTGGCCGCGGCCGCGGGCCGGCGTTTCGTGCCCGCTCCCGACACCTCGTTCGCCGCGCTGCGCGAGGAACAGCTGGACCGGCTCGGCGACCTGATCGAGGAGCACGCGGACACCGACGCGCTCTGGCGGCTGATCGAGTCGGGCGCGCCGCGGGGACTGCCGTTCGTTCCCCCGGGAGCGCCCGCGTGAGCGGGCGCACGAGCGGGCGCGTGGTCGACCGCGTGGGCGCCGGGCCGTCGCCGTCGGCCGGCGGCGACCCGTTCCAGAAAGAGTCCGGCCGGTGGCCGCGGCGCGCCACCACCGAACGGCTGCGGGACGTCCGTCCCGCGCCGGAGGGCGAGTTGGAAGGCAACGAGAAGTGAGTACTCCTTTCCCGTTCACGGCCGTCGTCGGCCAGGACGACCTGCGGCTCGCGCTGCTGCTGAACGCCGTGTCGCCGGCGGTGGGCGGTGTGCTGGTGCGCGGCGAGAAGGGCACCGCCAAGTCGACGGCGGTACGGGCGCTGTCGGCGCTCATGCCGGCGCTGGACGCGGTGACCGGCTGCCGGTTCTCCTGCGACCCGGCCTCGCCCGACCCGGCCTGCCCGGACGGACCGCACGAGCGGGGGGCGTCCGAGACACGGCCGGCGCGGATGGTCGAACTGCCGGTGGGCGCCTCCGAGGACCGGCTGGTGGGAGCGCTGGACATCGAACGGGCGCTGGCGGAGGGCGTGAAGGCCTTCGAGCCGGGACTCCTCGCCGACGCGCACCGGGGCATCCTCTACGTCGACGAGGTCAACCTCCTCCACGACCATCTGGTCGACCTGCTGCTGGACGCGGCCGCGATGGGCGCCTCGTACGTCGAGCGCGAGGGCGTCTCCGTACGGCACGCGGCCCGGTTCCTGCTCGTCGGCACCATGAACCCCGAGGAGGGCGAGCTGCGGCCGCAGTTGCTCGACCGGTTCGGGCTGACGGTGGAGGTGGCGGCCTCGCGCGAGCCCGACCAGCGGGTGGAGGTGGTGCGGCGGCGGCTCGCGCACGACGACGACCCCGAGGCGTTCGCCGCGCGCTGGGCGGACGAGGAGGCCGCCGTCCGCGCCCGGATCACGGCCGCGCGGGAACTGCTGCCGTCGGTGCGGCTGGGCGACGCGGCGCTGCGGCAGATCGCGGCGACGTGCGCCGCGTTCGAGGTGGACGGCATGCGCGCCGACATCGTCATGGCGCGCACGGCCACGGCGCTGGCCGCGTGGGCCGGACGGACCGACGTGCTCGCGGAGGACGTGCGGCAGGCCGCGCTGCTCGCGCTGCCGCACCGCAGGCGGCGCAACCCCTTCGACGCGCCCGGACTCGACGAGGACAAGCTCGACGAGACGCTGGAGGAGTTCGGCGGCTCGGACGACGAGGACCCCGGCCCCGGCCCGCAGGGCCCCGAGGGCGGCCCTGACGGCGGTCCCGACGGCGGGGGCGGCCTGCCGCCGCAGTCCGGCGACGAGGCCGCCGACGCCACCGTGCCGCCGCAGGGCGACGGCGCCGGCCCCGACGCCGGGCGGAGCGAGGGGGGCGGCGCGGAGCCGCAGCCGGCCGGCCCGGGAGCCGGGGAGCAGTCCCCCGTGCGGGCCGCCGAGCCGTTCCGCACGAAGACGCTGAGCGTGCCCGGCATCGGCGAGGGCGCCGCCGGACGTCGCTCGCGGGCGCGCACCGAGCACGGCCGGACCACCGGCGCGCGACGCCCCCGGGGCACCCTCACCAAGCTCCACCTGGCGGCGACCGTGCACGCGGCCGCCCCGCACCAGCGGGCGCGGGGACGGACCGGGCCGGGGCTGGTGGTGCGGCGCGACGATCTGCGGCAGGCGGTCCGGGAGGGGCGCGAGGGGAACCTCGTGCTGTTCGTCGTGGACGCCTCGGGGTCGATGGCCGCCCGGCAGCGGATGGGCGCGGTGAAGGGCGCGGTGCTGTCGCTGCTGCTCGACGCGTACCAGCGGCGGGACAAGGTCGGGCTCGTCACCTTCCGCGGCTCGGCCGCGGACGTCGCGCTGCCGCCCACCTCCTCGGTGGACGCGGCCGCCGTACGCCTGGAGTCGCTGCCCACCGGGGGGCGCACACCGCTGGCCGCCGGGCTGCTGCGGGCGCACGACGTGCTGCGCGTGGAGCGGCTGCGGGATCCGGCGCGGCGGGCCCTGGTCGTCGTGGTGACGGACGGACGGGCCACCGGGGGTCCCGAGCCGGTCGCGACGGCCGGACGGGCTGCCCGGCTGTTCGCGGCCGAGGGCGTCGCGAGCGTGGTCGTCGACTGCGAGTCGGGGCCGGTACGGCTCGGGCTCGCCGGGGAGCTCGCCGCAGAGCTGGGGGGAACCGCCGTCACGCTGGACGAGCTGCGGGCGGACTCCATCGCCGGATTGGTGAAGAACGTGCAGGGAACTTCGAGGAGGGCCGCTTAATGCCGCAGGGACAGCCGAGTGTCGTGCCGGACGACGGACTGACGACGCGTCAGCGCCGCAACCGGGCACTCGTCATGGTGCACACGGGCATCGGCAAGGGGAAGTCGACCGCCGCCTTCGGGCTCGCGCTGCGGGCCTGGAACCAGGGCTGGCCGATCGGGGTGTTCCAGTTCGTCAAGTCGGCGAAGTGGAAGGTCGGCGAGGAGAACGCGCTGCGGGTGCTGGGGGCGTCCGGCGAGGGCGGTTCCGTCGACTGGCACAAGATGGGCGAGGGCTGGTCGTGGGTGCAGCGCGACCAACAGCTCGACAACGAGGAGAAGGCCCGCGAGGGCTGGGAGCAGGTCAAGCGGGACCTCGCCGCCGAGGCGTACAAGCTGTACGTGCTCGACGAGTTCGCCTATCCGCTGCACTGGGGGTGGATCGACGTCGACGAGGTGATCTCGGTGTTGCGGGACCGGCCGGGGACGCAGCACGTCGTCATCACCGGACGCAACGCGCCCGGGAAGCTCGTGGACTTCGCCGACCTGGTCACCGACATGTCCAAGGTCAAGCATCCGATGGACGCGGGGCAGAAGGGGCAGAGGGGCATCGAGTGGTGACGCCGTGCTGACGCCCCCCGCCGCGACGCCGTCCGCGCCTCCGCCCCCGGCGCCTTCGGCCTCGTCCTCCGTACCCCGGCTCGTCATCGCCGCGCCCTCCTCGGGCAGCGGCAAGACCACCGTCGCGACGGGGCTGATGGCCGCGTTCGCCGCGCGCGGACTCGCCGTGTCCCCGCACAAGGTCGGGCCGGACTACATCGACCCCGGGTACCACTCGCTCGCGACCGGGCGGGTGGGCCGCAACCTCGACGCGTACCTGTGCGGGCCGCAGCTGGTCGGCCCGCTGTTCGCGCACGGTGCGCGCGGCTGCGACCTGGCGATCGTCGAGGGCGTGATGGGGATGTACGACGGGGCCGCGGGAGAGGGCGAACTGGCCTCCACCGCCCAGGTGGCGAAGCTGCTGCGGGCGCCGGTGGTGCTCGTGGTCGACGCCTCGTCGCAGTCCCGGTCGGTGGCGGCACTGGTGCACGGGTTCATCTCCTGGGACCCGGAGGTACGGGTCGGGGGCGTGATCCTCAACAAGGTCGCCTCCGACCGGCACGAGGAACTGCTGCGGGACGCCCTGGAGTCGGCCGGGACGCCGGTGCTGGGCGTGGTGCGGCGGGCCCCGCGGGTGGACACGCCGTCCCGGCACCTCGGGCTGGTGCCGGTCGCCGAACGGCGGGCCGAGGCGGTGGACTCCGTCGCGGCGATGGCGGCACAGGTGGCGCAGGGGTGCGACCTCGAGGCGCTGCTCGCACTGGCACGCGGCGCGGGAGACCTGTCCTGCGCGCAGTGGGACGCGGCCGAGGCCCTGCGGGCCGCCGTGCCCGCACCGGCCCTCGACACGCCGGCCCTCGGCACGCCTGCTCTCGACGTCCGGGCTCCGCGGTCCGACGCCGGCGGGCTGCGGCCGGGCGGCACGGGCCGGCCGGTGGTCGCCGTCGCCGGCGGCTCCGCCTTCACCTTCTCCTACGCCGAGCACGCCGAACTGCTCACCGCCGCCGGCGCCGAGGTCCTCCCCTTCGATCCGCTGCGGGACGAGCGACTGCCCGAAGGAACCGCGGGGTTGGTCGTCGGGGGCGGGTTCCCCGAGATGTACGCGGCCGAGCTGTCCGCGAACGAGCCGCTGCGCAAGTCGGTCGCGGTCCTCGTGGACCGGGGGGCGCCCGTCGCCGCCGAGTGCGCCGGGCTGCTCTATCTGTGCCGTGAGCTGGACGGGCAGCCCATGTGCGGGGTGCTCGACGCGAGCGCGCGGATGAGCGGACGGCTCACGCTCGGGTACCGGGACGCGGTCGCCGTGAGCGACAGCGCGCTGGCCGTGGCCGGGACCCGGATGCGGGGCCACGAGTTCCACCGGACCGTCGTGGAACCCGGCGCGGGTACGACCCCCGCCTGGGGGCTGCGGACCCCACAGCGGCGGCTCGAGGGGTTCGTGGAGCGCGGCGTGCACGCGAGCTATCTGCACACGCACTGGGCGTCCGAACCGGGCGTGGTCCGCCGGTTCGTGGAGAGGTGCCGGACGTCATGAGCGGCAGGCGGGCCGTCGGGCAGCCGGGGCCGCGGGCCCTGACCGGCTTCCGTCCGGCGCGCGCCCGCCGCTCGGAGCCCGTGCACCGGCCCCCGTACGGGCCCGGGCGCGGGTCGGTCCACAGGCACTCAGGACGCCAGGCCGACCACCAGCCAGATGAAGACCGCGCCCGCGATCGTGCACAGCACGGTCGAGCGGGCCGGGTGCTCGTGGTGGGCCTCGGGGAGGATCTCGGCGGCCGCCAGGTACAGCAGCGCGCCCCCGAAGAACCCGAGATAGCCGCCGAGCACCTGCTCCGGGATGGAGACGAAGGACGTCGAGGCCGCGCCCACGACCGGGGCCGCCGCGTCCGCCACCAGCATGGCCTGGGCCTTGCGACGGGCGTTCCCGTAGAGGCTCGTGATCGTGTACGTGTTGAAGCCGTCCGCGAAGTCGTGGGCGATGACCGCGAGCGCCACGGCCGCTCCCATGCCGCCGTCCACCTGGAAGGCCGCGCCGATCGCCACGCCGTCCATCGCGCTGTGGCCGACCATCGCGGCGGCGGCCGTGAGACCCACCTCGGGCGCGCGCAGGGCCGTCTCCTCCGCGCCGTGCGCCGCCTGGCGGGCCGCGAGCAGCCGTTCCACCAGATGGGCCAGCAGGAACCCGGCCACGAAGAGCAGCAGCGCGGCCGGCACGCCGAAGACCTCGGTGCCGGCCGCGTCGAGCGCCTCCGGCAGCAGGTCGAGGCCGACCACGCCCAGCATCAGGCCGCCGGCCAGGCCCAGCACGAGGTGGCGGCGGTCGGTCACCCGCTGTGCCGTCCAGCCGCCGGCCAGCGTCATGAGGAACGCGCCGAGCGCGACGAAGACCGCCATGGACCCTTGCTATCCGATCGACCCCCGATCGCGCACATCCGCGCCGCGACGTGACGACGCCAAGCCCGGACGAAACCTCCTAAAGCGCGGAAACACCGAAGCCGCACAGACCCTGGTGAGAGGACGTGCCCGTATGACCGACGCCGCCGCCGCCCCGGCGCACGCCCCCGTGCCGTCCGGATCCCCGGCGGCCGCCCCCGCGACGTCCGACGCGGTGGACGCCTGCCCCGAGACGCACGGGAGCGTGGGCGGGGACGGCGTGGCGTTCCTCGTCGTCGGGGTCGGCGCGTCCACGGGAGTTCCCGCCGCCGAGGTGGTCGAGCTGGTGGAGAACGCGGTGCGGGAGGCGGGGCGGTCCGTCCGTGACCTCGCCGAGCTCGCCACGGTCGACGTCCGGGCCGGCGAGCCGGGTCTGGTGGAGGCCGCCCGGCGGCTCGGCGTGCCCGTGGTGACGTACTCCGCGCGGCAGCTGGCGGGTGTGAGGGTGCCCCACCCCTCCGACGCGCCGTTCGCCGCCCTGGGCACCGCGTCGGTGGCGGAGGCGGCCGCGCTGATCGGCGGGGGCGAGCTCGTGGTGCCCAAACGCCGGTCGGCCGGCACGCCGGCTAGGGCGACCTGCGCCGTCGCGCGCAGACCTGGCCGCCCCGGCCTGCCCGGCGCCCCCGCCGAATCCGCCCACGCCGAATCCGCCGCCGCGCCCCCGGACGACGTCGCCGCGACGAGCGCGAGCCGCACGGACATCCCCCACCCGGGCATCACCCTCACGGACAGGGAAACGCGCACTCCCATGCACACCGACGGACAAGCCGACGAGCACGCCGACGGCCGGGGCGGCGTTCCCGACCCCACGCACGACCTGCGCCACCACGGTGACGCCGAGACGCGGGACGACGGCTCGGCCCTGGTCGATCTCGCCGTGAACGTCCGCGCGGACACGCCTCCGCGCTGGCTGCTCGAGCGCGTCGCGGCCTCCCTGGGCGGTCTCGCGGCCTATCCGGACGGGCGGGCCGCGCGGGCGGCCGTCGCGGCGCGGCACGGCCTGCCCGTGGAGCGGGTGCTGCTGACGGCGGGCGCGGCGGAGGCGTTCGTGCTGCTGGCGCGGGCCCTGCGGGTGCGGCGGCCGGTGGTGGTGCATCCGCAGTTCACCGAGCCGGAGGCGGCGCTGCGCGATGCCGGGCACCACGTGGGCCGGGTGCTGCTGCGCGCGCGGGACGGCTTCCGGCTGGATCCGGCGGCCGTTCCCGACGACGCCGACCTGGTGGTGATCGGCAATCCGACGAACCCCACGTCGGTGCTGCACCCCGCGGACACGATCCGGCGGCTGGCGCGGGCCGGGCGGACGCTGGTGGTCGACGAGGCGTTCATGGACGCGGTGCCGGGCGAGCGGGAGGCCCTCGCCGGGCGGGCGGACGTGCCCGGTCTGGTGGTGCTGCGCAGCCTGACCAAGACCTGGGGACTCGCGGGACTGCGGATCGGGTACGTCCTCGCCGCGCCGGAGACGATCGCCGAACTGGAGCGGGCACAGCCGCTGTGGCCGGTGTCCACGCCGGCGCTCGCCGCCGCACAGGCCTGCGTGGAACCGCAGGCGCTGGCGGAAGCCGGGCACGCGGCGCACCGCATCGCCGCGGACCGGGCCCATCTCGTCGCCGGCCTCGAGGAGTTCGCCTCGGACGGGCTGCGGGTAGCGGGGCCGGCCCAGGGCCCCTTCGTGCTCGTCCGGCTGCCGCGGGCGGCCGCGGTCCGCCGGCAGCTGCGCGTCCTGGGGTTCGCGGTCCGGCGCGGGGACACCTTCCCGGGGCTGGACGAGGAGTGGCTGCGGCTGGCGGTGCGGGACCGGGTGACGGTCAACCGCTTTCTCCAGGCGCTGGACCAGGCGCTGGCGCTGACGCGCGGCTGAAAGGGCACGAAGGACGGAACGCGCGAAAGCCACACGAGGGGCGAGGCACGAGGGGCAGGGCGCGAGGACGGGCGGCGCGCAGGAGCGGAAAGGCCGGGGCGACGCAGAGCAGCGGAAGCCGGGGGACGTGCAGCCTGGCGTGGACGAGGCGGGTGGACGCCTCGGCGTTCCTCCCGTCCACCGCCGCCCTGGCCTCGGCGACGTCGGCGCGCGGCCCACTGAACGGCCTTCCGCCGGCGACGCCGTCCGACCCGGCCGTCGGCGGCGGTCCTCTCGGCGCTCTGCGGCGCGTGCACCTCGTTGAGGGAGACGGCGAGCGGGACGGCGACGGATCTGTTGAGCAGGGACACGTCGAGGCCGGCGCGCGGTCCGCCTCAGCCCACGATCCTGCCGTTCAGCACGATCCTCCGGGGCGCCGCCAGCACGCGGACGTCGGCGCGCGGGTCCGTCTCGTACACCACCAGGTCCGCCGGCGCTCCCTCGTCCAGTCCGGGGCGTCCGAGCCACGCGCGTGCGCCCCACGTCGTCGCCGAGAGCGCCCGCAGCGGGGGGATGCCCGCGGTCACCAGCTCGGCGACCTCGGCCGCCACCAGACCGTGCGGCAGCGAACCGCCGGCGTCCGTGCCGACGAAGACCGGGATGCCGGCGTCGTAGGCGGAGCGGACGGTGTCGTACCGGCGCGCGTGGAGCCTGCGCATGTGGGCCGACCAGCGCGGGAACCTGGCCTCCCCGCCGGCTGCGAGCTCCGGGAACGTGGCGATGTTGACCAGGGTCGGGACGATCGCCACGCCCCGCTCCGCGAACAGGGGGACGAGATCGTCCGTCAGGCCGGTCGCGTGCTCGACGCAGTCGATGCCGGACTCGACCAGATCGCGCAGCGAGTTCTCGGCGAAGCAGTGCGCCGTGACGCGCGCGCCCAGCCGGTGGGCCTCGGCGATGGCCGCCTCCGCCGCCTCCCGCGGCCAGCTGGGGGCCAGATCGCCTGCCTCGCGGTCGATCCAGTCGCCGACCAGCTTGACCCAGCCGTCGCCGCGCCGGGCCTCCCGGGCGACGTACGCGACGAGGTCGTCGGGCTCGATCTCGTGCGCGTAGCCGCGGAGGTAGCGGCGGGTGCGGGCGATGTGCCGGCCCGCACGGATGATCTTCGGGAGGTCGTCGCGGTCGTCGACCCAGCGGGTGTCCGAGGGCGAGCCGGCGTCCCTCAGCAGCAGGGCGCCGGCCCCGCGGTCCGTCAGCGCCTGCTTCTCCGCGACGTCCGGCTCGACCGGCCCGTGCGCGCCGAGGCCCACATGGCAGTGCGCGTCGACGAGACCGGGCAGCGCCCAGCCCTCGACGGTCCGGACCTCGCGGGCCCCGGCGGGACGGCCGTAGGAGATCCGGCCGCCGACGACCCACAGCTCGTCGCGGACGTCGTCGGGTCCGGCCAGGACCCTGCCCTTCACGTGCAGCACCGGGTGATCGCTCATGCGTGCACCCTAGCCAGTGGTCTTGCCCACCTGGTCGGAGGTCTCCTCCTCCACGTCGGCCATCGCCGGGTCGAGGAGGCGGGAGAGGAAGTGGCGGGTGCGCTCGTGCCGCGGAGCGCCGATGACCTGGGCGGGGGCGCCGTCCTCGACGATCACTCCGCCGTCCATGAAGACGACCCGGTCGGCGACCTCGCGGGCGAAGCTCATCTCGTGGGTGACGACCATCATCGTCATGCCCTCGTTCGCCAGCATGCGCATGACGGCCAGGACGTCCCCGACCAGCTCCGGGTCGAGCGCGGACGTCGGCTCGTCGAAGAGCATCACGTCGGGGCCCATGGCCAGCGCGCGGGCGATCGCGACGCGCTGCTGCTGGCCGCCGGAGAGGGAGGAGGGATAGGCGTGCGCCTTCTCCGACAGGCCCACCCGCTCCAGGTTCCGGGCCGCGACCTCGGCGGCCTTTGCCTTGCCGCGGCCGAGCACCCGGCGCTGCGGCAGCGTCAGGTTCTCGGTCACCGACAGGTGCGGGAACAGGTTGAACTGCTGGAAGACCATGCCGATACGGCGTCGCACGGCGTCGATGTCGACATCGGGGTCGGTGAGCTCGGTGCCGCCGACGAAGACCTGGCCCTTCGTCGGTTCCTCCAGCAGGTTCACGCAGCGCAGCAGCGTCGACTTGCCGGAGCCGGAGGGGCCGATCACGCAGACGACCTCGCCCCGGCCGATCTCCAGGTCGATGCCCCGCAGCACCTCGTTGTCGCCGAACGCCTTGTGCAGGCCGCGCACTTCGATCTCGGGTCGGCTCATTTCACGGCCTCCTGGGCCTTGGCCTCCATGCGGCGCACGACGAAGCCGAGCGGGACGGTCACCAGCAGGTAGCACAGGCCGGCGACCAGGATCGGCGTGGAGTTGGCGGTGTCGCTGGCCAGATCCCGGCCGAACTTGGACAGTTCGCGCTCCTGAAGGGTCACACCGAGGAGCAGGACCAGGGAGGAGTCCTTGAAGAGGATGATCAGTTCGTTGGTGAGCGGCGGCAGGATGATCCGGAACGCCTGCGGGATGACGATGGAGATCATCGCGCGGGCGGGCGAGAAGCCCAGCGAGCGCGCCGCCTCCGTCTGCCCCTTGGGCACCGCCTGGATGCCCGCGCGGAACGTCTCCGCCATGTACGCGGCGCCCACCAGGCCGAGCGCGAGGGCCGCCTTGCCGTAGGTGCCGCCGACGATCTCCGTGCCGGGGAAGGCCAACGGCACGGCCACGCCGATGAACACGAAGATCAGCAGGGCGGGCAGACCCCGGAAGATCTCGATGTACACGCCGGCCACCCAGCGGTACGGGCCCACCGAGGACAGCCGCATCAGCGCGATGACCAGGCCGAGCACCAGCCCCAGCAGGAAGCCCGACAGGGTGTACAGGACGGTGTTCTTCAGCGCCAGCGTGATGACGTCCGGGAACATCTCCTTCGCGATGTCCCACTGGGCGAACTGGTTCTTCAGCCGGCCCCAGTCGGCCGTCACCGCGAAGACGATCACGGCGGCGACGAACACGGCGTACTGCGCGCCGCGCGACAGCCGGCGCCTCTGCCGCCGGGTCGGTCCCTTCCTCTTCGGCCGGAGCGGTACGTCCGCGGCGGTCATGACGCCGACGGGGAGGCCGCGGACGCGTCGTACGGGCCGATCCACTTCTCGTACAGCGTCTTGTACGTGCCGTCGGCCTTGGCGTCCGCCAGCGCCTTGTTGATCGCGGCGACCAGCTTCGCGTTGCCCTTCTTCACCGTGAAGCCGTACTGCTCGCCGGTGTTGAGGTTGTCGACGACCTTGAAGGCGTCGGCGTTGGCCTTGTCCTTCAGCCAGCCCTGGACCACCGGGTAGTCGATGATGACGGCCTTGACCTGACCGGTGCGCAGTCCGTTGAGGACGGCGTCGGAGGACTCGAAGGAGACCGCGTCGAAGCCCTGCTTCTCGGCGTAGTCCTCGCCGGTGGTCTGCGCCTGCGCGCCCAGCTTGACGCCCTTGGCCTTCACGTCGGCGAGCGAGGTGACGCCCGCGCCCTTGTCGACCAGGACGGCCTGGGTGGCCTCGAAGTAGGGGTCGGAGAAGTCGACGTTCTTCTTGCGCTCGTCGGTGATGGTCATGCCGGCCGCGGCAAGGTCGCACTGGCCGGAGTTCAGGAAGGCGCCGGTCTTGAAGTTCTCGAAGGGCGTGTCGACGATCGCCTGCTTCACGCCGAGGTTCTTGGCGACCAGGTCGATCAGGGAGACGTCGAAGCCCTGCACCTTGCCGTCGATCTCCGACTGGAAGGGCGGGTAGGGCAGATGGGTGCAGGTGGTGAGCCGGCCCGCCTTGACGAGCTCGACCCCGCCGGCGGCGGTCTTGGAGCCGCTGCCGCCGTCGTCGCTCGACGTGCAGGCGGCCACGAGCACGAGCCCGGCCGTCGCGGTGACAGCGGCCAGGATGCGGGTCCGGCGCCCGGAGAGGGGGATCACGGCGGGCCTTCCTGTAAGGGAACTATGGGTTCCGATTATAAGGATGAGTTTGAGTCTCTCAAACCAATCCGATGGCCACGAGGTCGTCCGACCTACGAAGTCACCAGTGGAGAGGGGGGAGGATGTCCCGGTTACTCTCGTCCCTCTACCCCGTCAGCGAAGAGAGCACCGTCGTGACACACCCGTTCCTGGACCTCGCACCGCTGAGCGCCGCACATTTCGCCTCGATCGAGGACCGGGTGGCCCGGCTGCTGGACACCCGGCAGGACGTCGTGGTCATGCAGGGCGAGGCACTGCTGCCCCTGGAGGGGGCGATCCGGGGCGCGGCGGGTCCGGGCACCACGGCCCTCAACGTGATCACCGGCCCGTACGGGCAGACCTTCGGCGACTGGCTGCGGGACTGCGGCGCGACCGTGATCGACCTGGCGGTCCCCTTCCACACGGCGGTGACGGCGGCACAGGTCCGCGAGGCGTTCGCCGAGCACCCGGAGATCGACTTCGTGTCGCTGGTGCACGCGGAGGCGGCGACCGGAAACACCAACCCGGTCGCGGCCGTCGGCGAGGTGGTGCGGGAGCACGGCGCGCTGTTCTACCTGGACGCGGTCGCCTCGATCGGCGCGGAGCCGGTGCTGCCGGACGCGTGGGGCGTGGACCTGTGCGTGATCGGCGCGCAGAAGGCGATGGGCGGCCCGGCGGGCGTGTCGGCGGTCTCGGTGAGCGAGCGGGCGTGGACGCGGATGTCCGCGAACCCGCAGGCCCCGCGCCGCTCCTACCTGTCCCTGCTGGACTGGAAGCAGCGCTGGATCGACGGCGGCCGCACGGCCCTGCCGCACGCGCCGGCGCAGTTGGAGATGCTGGCCCTCGAGGCGTGCGTCGAGCGGATCGAGACCGAGGGGCTGAAGACGGTGATGGCCCGTCACGCGTCCGCGGCGGCGGCGACGCGGGCGGGCGCGTCGGCGCTGGGCGGCGGGCTCGAGCCGTATGTGCACGACGCGGCGGAGGCGGCGCCGGTCGCCACGACGCTGCGGGCGCCGGCGGGCGTGCCGGCGTCGGAGCTGGTGGCCCGGGCGCTGGCGATCGACCCCGCGCTGCCGCTGGCCGCGGGCGGGGGCGCGCCGGCCGGTGAGATGATCCGGGTCAACCACTACGGGGCGGACGCGACCCTGGGCGCGGTGCGGGGATGCCTGGCCGCCCTGGGCGCCGCCCTGACCGGGAAGGGCCTGCCCGTCGACCTGGACGCGGCCCGCCGGGCCACGGAGCGCGGCCGGAACTGACGGCACCACCAGGACCGACCGGAGGAACGGCGAGAACCGACCGGAGGAACGGCGAGAACCGACCGGAGGGGCGACGGGAACCGACCGGAGGGGCGACGGGAACCGACCGGAGGGGCGACGGGAACCGATCGGAAGGCCGAACCGGCCGGACGGCGGCCGGAATCGGCCGTCGGTGTCGGAGGCCGGTGGCATGCTGCCGTCATGACCACCGACGCGCACCGGAAACTTCCCGACGGCCGCCCGGTCCCGCTGCTGACCGGCGAGGAACTCCCCATGCTGGAGAGCTGGCTGGCGTTCCACCGGGCCACGCTGGAGCTGAAGTGCGCCGGGCTGGACGACGGGCAGGCGCGGACGGCGTCCGCCGAGCCGTCCTCGCTCACCCTCCTCGGCCTGGTGCAGCATCTCGCCGAGGTCGAACGCAACTGGTTCCAGCGGGCGTTCGCCGGTCTCGAGGTGCCGCCGGTCTTCGGGGAGAGGACCGGCTACGCACTCGACGCGGACCGCGGCCTCGACGAGGCGCTGACCGTCTGGCGGCGGGAGATCGCCCGCGGGCGCGAGCTGATCGCCGGGCGGTCGCTCGAGGACACCGGCCGGATCGTGGACGGCCCGATGGCCGGGCTCGAGGTCAGCCTGCGCTGGGTGCTCGTCCACATGATCGAGGAGTACGCCCGCCACAACGGCCACGCCGACATTCTCCGCGAGCGCATCGACGGAGTGACCGGAACCTGAACGGAAGGTAATTCGGAAATTCATTCCGGATATTTTTCGGGGACTTCCCCGCGATAGCTTTCCCGAGTGCTTCTGCCCCACTTTCCCATGCCTAAACGCAGTAATTTCCGGGTGCCCCGGAACTGCGTGACGCATTGCACAAGTTCGACTATATGCACCTTTTGCGCGGTGTGAATCAGGACAAACAGGGCTCCCGCCTCTCCGGCATCACGGAATCACCACGGCCTCTCCATGCGTTATCGAATTTCGCTCGGTAAGTTCCATCCGCATGACTGCCGCACAAGCAGACCTGCGTATCGACCGCCCGTCGGTGGCTGACGGAGCCGCCCTCTGGCGTCTCGCCAAGGAATCCGGAACGCTCGATCTGAACTCCTCCTACAGCTATCTGCTGTGGTGCCGCGACTTCGCCGGCACCTCGGCGGTGGCGCGCGCGGAGGACGGCGCGCCGGTCGGTTTCGTCACCGGCTACGTACGGCCGGAGGACCCGCGCACCCTGCTGGTCTGGCAGGTGGCCGTCGACGCCGCCCACCGAGGTCGCGGACTCGCCGCCGCGCTGCTCGACGGGCTGACCGCGCGACTCGCCGCCCAGCGCCCGCTCACCACCGTCGAGACCACCATCACGCCGGGCAACACCGCCTCCGAGCGGCTGTTCGCCTCGTACGCCGAACGGCACGGGGCGACCGTCACCCGCGAGGTGCTGTTCGGCGCCGGGCTGTTCCCCGACGGCCCGCACGACCCCGAGGTGCTGTACCGGATCGGCCCGCTCTCCTTCTGATCCGCCCGCGCTCTCCCGCCTCCCCCCGCGTCCCCGCCCCCGTACCGCTCTCCTGCCGACCCCACACAAGGAGTGTTTTCGCCGTGACCCTCACCCAGCCCGACCTCAGCGTCTTCGAGACCCTCGAATCCGAGGTGCGCAGCTACTGCCGCGGCTGGCCCGTCGTCTTCGACCGCGCGCAGGGCAGCCGCATGTACGACGAGGACGGCCATCGGTACCTGGACTTCTTCGCCGGCGCCGGATCGCTCAACTACGGCCACAACAACCCCGTGCTGAAACGGGCGCTGATCGACTACCTGCTGCGGGACGGCGTCACGCACGGGCTCGACATGTCGACGGTCGCCAAGCGGACGTTCCTGCAGACCTTCCAGGACCTGGTGCTGCGCCCCCGTGACCTGCCCTACAAGGTCATGTTCCCGGGCCCGACGGGCACCAACGCCGTGGAGTCCGCACTGAAGCTGGCGCGGAAGGTGAAGGGCCGCGAGGCCATCGTGTCGTTCACCAACGCCTTCCACGGCATGTCCCTCGGGTCGCTCGCCGTGACCGGCAACGCCTTCAAGCGGGCCGGCGCCGGCGTCCCCCTGGTGCACGGCACGCCGATGCCGTTCGACAACTACTTCGACGGCCAGGTCCCGGACTTCCTCTGGTTCGAGCGGCTGCTCGAGGACCAGGGCTCCGGCCTCAACAAGCCCGCCGCCGTGATCGTCGAGACCGTGCAGGGCGAGGGCGGCATCAACGCCGCGCGTCCGGAGTGGCTGCGGGCGCTCAAGGATCTGTGCGAGCGCCAGGACATGCTGCTGATCGTCGACGACATCCAGATGGGGTGCGGGCGCACCGGGGCCTTCTTCTCCTTCGAGGAGGCCGGCATCGTCCCGGACATCGTCACGGTGTCCAAGTCCATCAGCGGCTACGGACTGCCCATGTCGCTCTGCCTGTTCCGGCCGGAGCTCGACGTGTGGGAGCCGGGCGAGCACAACGGCACCTTCCGCGGCAACAACCCGGCCTTCGTCACCGCCACCGCCGCGCTCGAGACGTACTGGGCCGACGGGTCGGCCATGGAGAAGCAGACCCGGACGCGCGGCGAGCAGATCGAGCAGGGGCTCATCTCGATCACCGAGGAGAACCTCGCCGACGTCAAGGAGTACCGGGGCCGCGGTCTGGTGTGGGGCCTGGAGTTCCACGAGAAGGAGCGGGCCGGCCGGGTCGCGCGGCGCGCCTTCGAACTCGGGCTGCTGATCGAGACGTCCGGCCCGGAGAGCGAGGTCGTCAAGCTGCTGCCGGCGCTGACCATCACCCCGGAGGAGCTGGACGAGGGCCTGAGCATCGTCGCCCGGGCCGTGCGGGAGACCGTCTGACGCTCCCGTGCGGGCCGGCCGCGACCCCGGCCCGGCCCGCGCACCGGCCGCTTCGGCGGCCGGGCCATCCGTCACCTACCTAGGAGGCATCGCGACACCGTGATCGTCCGTTCGTTCAAGGACATCGAGGGCACCGACCGGCATGTGCGGGCGGCGTCCGGCACCTGGGAGAGCAAACGCATCGTCCTGGCCCGGGAGCGTGTCGGATTCTCGCTGCACGAAACGATTCTGTACGCGGGCACCGAGACGTCGATGCACTACGCGAACCACGTCGAGGCCGTCGTCTGCGTCGAGGGCGAGGCCGAGCTGACCGACCACGAGAGCGGGCTGACGCACACCGTCACGCCCGGCACCATGTACCTCCTCGACGGGCACGAGCGGCACACGCTGCGCGTCAAGGAGGACTTCCGCTGCCTCTGCGTGTTCAACCCGCCCGTCACCGGACGGGAGGACCACGACGAGAACGGCGTCTACCCCCTGCTGACCGAGCCCGAGGAGGTGCAGGCATCGTGACCACGCTCACCGATCTCTACCCCACCCGTGGCACCACCGAGGTGTCCGTCCCCCGCCAGGACCCCGTCCTCTGGGGCTCCCCCGACGCCCCCGGCCCGATCCCGGCCGCCGCTCTGCACTCCTACGAGCGCGACGGCTTCCTCACCGTCGACCAGCTGATCGGCGACGACGAGGTCGCCGTGTACCGGCGTGAGCTGGAGCGGCTCGTCACCGACCCGGAGATCCGGGCGGACGAGCGGTCGATCGTCGAGCCGCGCTCGAAGGAGATCCGGTCCGTCTTCGAGGTGCACAAGCTCAGCCAGGTGTTCGCCGCGCTGGTCCGTGACGAGCGGGTCGTCGGGCGGGCCCGGCAGATCCTGGGGTCGGACGTGTACGTCCACCAGTCGCGGATCAACGTCAAGCCGGGCTTCGGGGCCGGGGGCTTCTACTGGCACTCCGACTTCGAGACCTGGCACGCCGAGGACGGGCTGCCGAACATGCGGACGGTGTCCGTGTCGATCGCGCTGACCGAGAACCTCGACACCAACGGCGGACTCATGATCATGCCGGGTTCGCACCGGACGTTCCTGGGCTGCGCCGGGGCCACGCCGAAGGACAACTACAAGCAGTCGCTGCAGATGCAGGACGCGGGCACGCCGTCCGACGAGGCGCTCACCTCGATGGCGGATGCCCACGGCATCAGGCTGTTCACCGGCAGGGCCGGTTCGGCGACCTGGTTCGACTGCAACTGCATGCACGGGTCGGGCGACAACATCACGCCCTACCCGCGCAGCAACGTCTTCATCGTGTTCAACAGCGTGGAGAACACGGCGGTGGAGCCGTTCGCGGCGCCGATCCGCCGTCCGGAGTTCATCGGGGCCAGGGACTTCACTTCACCCCGGTGCGATGAGCCGCTGCGCGACGAGCCGCTGCCCGGTCCCCTGACGCCGGGCTGACGCGACCGACCGCCGCCGGAAGCTCCCGGCGGCGGTCGGTCGCGTCAGCCCGACAGGACGTCCAGCAGGCGGTCGACGTCGGCGGCCGTGTTGTAGAGGTGGAACGCGGCGCGCAGGCTGCCCGCGCGGTCGGAGACCTGGATGCCTGCCGCGGCCAACTCGGGCTGCCGGAAACCGAGTCCGGGCACCGAGACGATCGCGGAGCCGGGCGCGGGGAGGGGTTCGCGGCCGAGTGCGGCGAGTCCGGCGCGGAAGCGGTCGGCGAGGGCCAGGTCGTGTGCGCCGATCTCCTCGACGCCGATCTCCTCGACCAGTTCCAGGGAGCGCCGCAGTCCGGCGTAGCCGAGCAGGGCGGGTGCCAGGTCGAACCGCCGTGCGGAGTGCGCGAGTTCGGCCACCGGGCCGTAACAGCTGTCCCAGGGCTCCTCGCCGGTGACCCAGCCCGCGAGGATCGGCGACAGCCCGCCGAAGTCCTCCGGGACGACGAGGAAGGCCGCGCCGTGCGGGCCGAGCAGCCACTTGTAGGACACGGCGGCGGAGAAGTCGTACGCGCCGGCGTCCGTCGGCAGCCAGCCGGCGGACTGCGAGAAGTCGACGTAGGTACGTGCCCCGTGCGCCCGGGCCGCCTCGCGCAGGGCGGGCAGGTCGGCGATCCGGCCGTCGGCGGACTGGGCGGCGCTGACGGCGACCAGCGCGGTGCCGGGACGGACGGACTCGGCGATCCGCTCCAGCGGGACGGCCCGGACCTTGAGGTCGCCGCGGACGTGGAACGGGTTCAGCACGGAGGTGAAGTCGTTTTCCGCCGTGAGCACTTCGGCGCCGGCCGGGAGCGCGGCGGCGATCACCCCGGTGTGCGCGGCGACGGAGGTGCCGAGGGCCACCCGGGTCACGGGGACGCCGGCCAGCCGGGCGTAGGCGGCCCGGCAGGCCTCCACGTCCTCGTGCAGCGGGGTCAGCGGCCGCCCCTCGGCCCGCAGCAGCACCGCCTCGTGCAGGGCGGCGACCGCCCTCGCGGGCAGCAGGCCGTTGCTCGCGGTGTTCAGATACGTGGTCTTCGGGGTGAACTCGGCACGGACACGGCTCTCGAAGGTCTCCATGCCTCCACTCTGGGCCCCACGGATCTCCCCGTCCATTGCCGATTTTTACGCGATTCCCCTAAGGAACGCTTATGGATGGGCGCTGACCTGAGGTTTCACCGCTGGGGGACTTCGCAGCCGTCCGGGCCGCAGGCCTGCGCGCCGCCGTCGTCGATCAGTTGCAGCGGCGAGCGGTCCCCCCACGCCCGGGTCAGGGCCTGGGCGAAGACCTCCGCGGGCTGGGCGCCGGAGACGCCGTAGGCGCGGTCGAGGACGAAGAAGGGCACGCCGTTCGCGCCGAGCTCGGCGGCTTCGCGCTCGTCGGCGCGGACCTCGTCGGCGTAGGCGGCCGGGTCGGCGAGGACCGTGCGGGCGGCGTCGGCGTCCAGGCCCGCCTCGACCGCCAGCTCCACGAGCCGCTCGTCGCCCTCGGTGAAGACGGACCGCTCCTCGGCGAAGTTCGCCCGGTACAGGAGCTGGATGAGCTCGTCCTGGCGGCCCTGCTCCTTGGCGAAGTGCAGCAGACGGTGCATGTCGAAGGTGTTGCCGTGGTCGCGGTCCCGGGTGCGGTAGTCGAGGCCCTCGGCGGCGGCCTGCGCGCCCAGGTTCTCCTCGCCGGCCTGCGCCTGCGCCTGGCTCATCCCGTACTTCTTGGTGAGCATGGCGAGTACCGGCTGCACGTCGCCCTTGGCGCGGCCCGGGTCCAGCTCGAAGGAACGGTGGACCACCTCGACCTGGTCGCGGTGCGGGAAGGCCTCGAGCGCCTTCTCGAAGCGGGCCTTGCCCACGTAGCACCACGGGCAGGCGATGTCGCTCCAGATCTCGACGCGCATGTCTCGGCTCTCTTCAGGTCGTGCGGCTGACACGGAGGTTCCCTCCGCCAGGTGCATGAACGTTCAAGCAGCCCGCTTCATTCCCCGGCCCGGCGCCGCCGCTCACGCGCCGGGAGGACGTGACGGCCGTCGCCCCGGTTCCGTCCCCCACTCGCAGGACCGGTCAGCTGCCGTCCCTCAGGTCGGCCGGCCACTCGGGCCTGAACTCGAGGTGGTCGTACGTCACCACGCAGCCCTCCCCGATCGGCGACTGCGTCATGAAGCCGACCAGGGCCGCGCCGGTCCGCTCCTCGTCGCCGAGGGTGAACAGGCGGACGAAGGTCCAGCGGCGGCCGTCCCGGGAGGCGTGGAAGGCGAAGGCCCGGCCGGTCCGGCTCACCCGCAGCCAGACCGAACTCCCCTCCACGGTGAAGGCGTTGGCGTCGTCGGAGTGTCCCCGGGTGACCACCGTGCAGACGGTCGCCACGTCCGGGGAGTACTCCAGGCAGAGCTTGGCCCAGGCCCGCTCGCCGACCTGGACGTACAACGTCCCCGCGTCGAAGGCCCCGGTGAACCCCACGGTGACCCGTGCGATCAGCTGGAAGTCGCCCTCCGGGGCCCCCAGCAGGCGGGGGGCGTCGGCGGCGGCGTCCAGCGCCTCCCCGGTGGGCGTCACGAACCGGTCCTGCCGCGCTCCGGCCCAGCCGGTGAGCACCCCGTCCTCGTGGAACCAGTGCCCGTCGGGCCCGTAGGTACGCAGGGGAAAGGGCAGTTCGGGGAGCGAGAAGTCCATGGTCTGATTATCGGACGTTCACGCGGAGCCCCAGGCGCTATCGCTCCAGACGCCCGTTGAACCGCCGGGGAAGACCCGGCTCGTTCTCGTCCCGCAGCTCCACGGGGAGCAGCGCGGCAGGGGTGTTCTGGTAGGCGACCGGCCGCAGCCACCGTTCGATCGCCGTGCCGCCCACCGAGGTGGAGGTCGACGTGGTGGCCGGGTAGGGCCCTCCGTGGTGCTGCGCCGGTGCCACGGCGACGCCGGTCGGCCAGCCGTTGACCAGCACCCGCCCGGCGAGCGGCGTCAGCTCGGCGAGGATCTCCCCGCCGCGTCCCTCACCGGCCGCCTCGCCCTCGGACAGCTGGACGGTCGCCGTGAGGTTGCCCGGCAGCCGCGACAGCACGGCCCTGACCTCGTCGTCGTCCTCGTAGCGGGCCACGACGGTGACCGGCCCGAAGCACTCCTCGAGCAGCAGGTCGTGCGTGCCCGCGGCGGTGAGCCGGGCGGCGGGCACGGTCAGGAACCCCGCGCTCACGGTGTGCTCCCCGCCCGCGCCGGGCGTGACCGGCGACTCCACGTCGGGCAGCGCGGCGCGCTCGGCGACCCCGGCGACGAAGTCGTCCCGCATCCGGTGGTCGAGCAGCACACCCGCCTCGGTGTCGCTCACGGCGTCGGTCAGGGACTTGAGCAGCCCGTCGCCGGACGCGCCGGACGGCACCAGGACCAGCCCGGGCTTGACGCAGAACTGGCCGACGCCCATCGTCATCGACCCGGCGAGTCCGGTCCCGATGGCCTCGGCGCGCTCGGCGGCGGCCGCCTCGGTCACCACGACGGGGTTCAGCGACCCCAGCTCGCCGTGGAACGGGATCGGCGTCGGCCGGGCGGCCGCCGCGTCGAACAGGGCCCGTCCGCCCCGGATCGAGCCGGTGAAGCCGGCGGCGGCGACCAGCGGGTGCCCGATCAGCTCGACCCCGGCGTCGAAGCCGTGCACGAGGCCGAGCACGCTCGCCGGGATGCCGTGCTCGGCGGCGGCCGTGCGCACCACCTTGGCGACCAGCTCGGACAGCCCCGGGTGGTCGGGGTGGGACTTGACGACGACCGGGTTGCCGGCCGCCAGCGCGCTGGCGGTGTCGCCGCCGACGACGGAGAAGGCGAAGGGGAAGTTCGACGCCGAGTACACGGCGACCACGCCGAGCGGCACCTTGTAGCGGCGCAGGTCGGGGACGGGCGGGGTGGCGGTGTCGTCGGGGTGGTCGACGACGACGTCGAGGAAGGCGCCCTCGTCGACGATGTCGGCGAACGCGCGCAGCTGGTAGCAGGTGCGGGCGAGCTCGCCGTTCAGCCGGACCGGGCCGAGCGCGGTCTCGGCGTCGGCCACCTCGACGAGGGTGTCCTTGGCGGCCTGGAGGCGGTCGGCGGCGGAGCGCAGGAACGCGGCGCGGACGGCACGGTCCGTGAGGGAGCCGCGCGTTTCGTGGGCGGCACGGACGACGGCGTCGACCTCCTGGGCTGTGGCCTCCACCGCAACCTGTTCACGCTGCTTCCCGGTTCGGGGGTCGACACTCCAGACTGGTGCTGCTGCCACCGCGGGTCCCTCCACGTTTGGTACTGGCTCATCCACCAGGGGCGTTCGATATGCTGAACGCTGTCTCTGATGATGAATATGCTGTCGGAGCGTATTTCCCGTCGAACGAAGGGGTCAAGGGCGATGTCGGCTGTCGAGACGGGGGGCGGAGCGCAGGTCAAGTCCGCGGTAAGGACGGTTGAGCTGCTGGAATACTTCGCCGGCCGCCCCGGGATGCACTCCCTCGCGTCGGTCCAGGAGGCCGTCGGATACCCCAAGTCGAGTCTGTACATGTTGCTGCGCACGCTCGTGGAACTGGGCTGGGTGGAGACGGACGCGACGGGCACGCGGTACGGCATCGGGGTGCGGGCGCTGCTCGTCGGCACCTCGTACATCGACGGCGACGAGGTGGTCGCGTCCGCCCGGCCGACCCTGGACCGGCTCTCGGACGACACCACCGAGACCATCCACCTGGCCCGGCTGGACGGCACGAACGTCGTCTACCTCGCCACCCGCCAGTCGCAGCACTACCTGCGCCCGTTCACCCGGGTCGGCCGCCGGCTGCCCGCGCACTCCACCTCGCTCGGCAAGGCCCTGCTGAGCACCTACACCGACGAGCAGGTCCGCAAGCTGCTCCCGGAGACGCTCCCGGCGCTCACCGAGCACACGATCACGGACCGCGAGAAGCTCATCGAGGAGCTGCACCAGGTCCGCGAGCAGGGCTTCGCGGTGGACCGCGAGGAGAACACCCTGGGCCTGCGCTGCTTCGGCGTGGCTATCCCCTACCGCACGCCGGCCCGGGACGCGATCAGCTGCTCCGTGCCGGTGGCGCGGCTCACGCCGGCGCACGAGCAGCTGGTGAAGGACGCCCTGTTCGACGCACGCGACCGGCTGACCCTGGCCACCCGGCGGCTCTGAACCCAGGGCGCGAAGGCCCTACCCTCTGCGGTATGCCGATCGCTCTGCGCCGGGTCCACGACAGCGATCTGCCGGTGTTCTTCCGGCAGACGAACGACCCCGAGTCCCTCACCATGGCCGCCTTCACCCCGGAGGACCCGACCGACCGGGACGCCTTCGACGACCGCTGGAACAGGATCCGCGCCTCGTCCGCCGTGGTGCGCACGATCCTGGTGGACGGAGACGTGGTGGGCAGCGCGGCCGTGTACGGGGAGCCCGGCGAGCGCGAGGTGACGTACTGGGTGGACCGTGCGTACTGGGGCCGGGGCATCGCCACGGCGGCGCTGGCGGCCCTGCTCACCGAGGTGCCGGAGCGCCCGCTGTTCGCGCGGGCGGCGGCCGACAACGCCGGTTCCCTCCGGGTCCTCGTCAAGTGCGGCTTCGTGCCCACCGCCCGCGCCACCGGGTACGCCCCCGCGCGGAAGGCGGAGATCGAGGAGGTCGTCCTGCGGCTGGAGAAGTGAGCCGGGTGCGGATGAACAGCCGATGAGAATCCGGGACGGAGGGAACGCACTCCCCCGTCCCGTTCGTCTTCCCCTCGCCATGAACAAGACGATCAGACGCGCCTCGGTCTTCACGCTGCTGCTGGTGTTCGCCCTGCTGCTGCGGGCGACCTGGGTGCAGTTCTACGAGGGCCGGGCGCTCGCGGACGACACCCACAACCGGCGCAACGCGATCACGACGTACGCGGCGCCGCTCGGGAACATCATCGTGGCCGGGAAGGCGATCACCGGATCGGCCGTCACCTCGGACAGCGACCTCAGATACAAGCGCACGTACACCGACGGCGAGCTGTACGCGGCGGTGACCGGCTACGCCTCGCAGAGCTACGCCCCGACGCAGCTGGAGGGCGTGTACGCGAACCTGCTCAACGGCACCGACCCCCGGCTGAAGACGGTCCTGGACACGGTCACGAACCAGCGGGCGGACCCGGGCGACGTGCTCACCACGATCGACCCGGCGGTGCAGAAGGCGGCGTACGACGCGCTCGGCGACAAGAAGGGCGCGGCCGTCGCGATCGACCCCACGACGGGCCGGATCCTCGCGGTCGTCTCGACGCCGTCGTACGACCCTTCGTCGCTGACCGACGCCGACACCGCCGGCACGGCCTGGAAGAAGCTGACCGCGGACCCCGACAAGCCCCTCGTCAACCGGGCGCTGCGGCAACCGCTGGCGCCGGGCTCGACGTTCAAGCTGGTGGTGGCGGCGGCCGCGCTGGAGGACGGGCTGTACACGTCCGTGGACGAGAAGACCGACAGCGCGGACCCGTACACCCTGCCGGGCACGCGGACGGACCTGGCGAACGAGAGCAGGTCCGCGCCCTGCGAGGACGCCTCGATCCGGGTGGCGCTGCAGTACTCCTGCAACAACGTGTTCGCGCACATGGCCGTCCAGCTCGGTGAGGACAAGCTGAAGGCGATGGCCGACAGGTTCGGCTTCGACGACGACAGCCAGGACGTGCCGGTGCGGGCCTACGCGAGCGTGTACCCGTCCGGCATGAACGCCTCGTCGACCGCGCTGACCGGCATCGGCCAGTTCGACGTGACGGCGACGCCGCTGCAGATGGCCATGGTGTCGGCGGCCCTCGCCAACGGCGGCAAGCTGGTCTCGCCGCACATGGTCGAGCAGATCACGAACGGCGGCGGCGACGTCCTTCAGGACTACGACGACAAGGCGACCACCACCCAGGTGGTCAGCTCCTCGACCGCCGAGCAGCTGCGGTCGGCGATGCGGACGGTCGTCGAGAAGGGCACGGGCACCAACGCGCTCATCGACGGCGTCACCGTCGGCGGCAAGACGGGCACGGCCCAGAACGGCGAGAACAACAGCAAGGCCCCGTACGCCTGGTTCACCTCGTACGGAAAGTCCGACTCGTCCGGCGAGCAGGTCGCCGTGGCGGTCGTGGTCGAGCAGTCCGACGCGGCGCGTTCCGAGGTGAGCGGCAACGGCCTGGCCGCCCCCGTCGCCAAGGCGATGATGGAGGCGGCGCTGCGGAAGTGACCGGCGGTTGCGGGGGCGGACCGGGGAACGGCCGCCCCCGTCACGTCACTTGACGCCGAGGATCTGCTCGATCGGGTCGATCGCGAAGTACACCAGGAACAGCGCCGAGGCGCCCCACAGCAGCCAGTGCACCTCCTTCGCCTTGCCGAGCACGGTCTTGACGACGACGTACGCGACGAAGCCGGCGCCGATGCCGTTGGTGATCGAGTAGGTGAAGGGCATCACCGCGATGGTGAGGAAGGCCGGGATCGCGATCTCGTACCTGTCCCAGTCGATGTTCTTGACCTGGGTCATCATCAGGAAGCCGACGGCGACGAGGGCCGGGGCGGCCGCCTGGAGCGGGACGATGGTGAGGACCGGCGTCAGGAACAGCGCGAGGGCGAAGAGCGCGCCGGTGACGAGGTTGGAGAACCCGGTGCGCGCGCCCTCGCCGACGCCGGCTGCCGACTCGATGTAGGAGGTCGCGGAGGACGACGAGGCCGCGCCGCCCGCGACCGCCGCCGCCGCGCCGTCGATGAGCAGCACGCGGCCGAGGTTGGGCACCTCGCCCTTGTCGTTCAGCAGTCCGGCCTCGGCGCTGATGCCGACGACGGTGCCCATGGTGTCGAAGAAGTCGGACAGGAGGAGCGTGAAGACCAGCAGGACGACGGTGACGACGCCGGTCCGGCCGAACGCGCCGAACAGGCTGAAGTGGCCGATCAGCCCGAAGTCCGGGGCGCCGACGACGTCTTGCGGCCACGAAGGCGTCGTCAGTCCCCAGGACTTGATGTCGGCGAGCGAGTCGATGACGATCGCGAGCAGTGTCATCGCCACGATGCTGATCAGGATCGCGCCCTTGACCTTGCGGGCGAGCAGTCCGACGGTGAGCAGCACACCGAGGCAGAAGACGAGGACGGGCCAGCCGCCCAGCGTGCCGGTGCCGCCGAGCTGGACGGGGACGGTGGTGTGCGCGGCGTCGGGGATGCGGCTGACGAAGCCGGCGTCGACGAAGCCGATGAAGGCGATGAACAGGCCGATGCCGACGCTGATCGCCTGCTTGAGCGGCTGCGGGATGGCGTGCATGACGGCCTCGCGCAGTCCGGTCGCCACCAGCACGCAGATCAGCAGGCCTTCGAGGACGATGAGACCCATCGCGTCGTCCCAGCTCATCAGCGGGGCGATCTGGAAGGCGACGACCGCGTTCAGGCCGAGACCCGCGGCGAGGGCGAGGGGCAGGTTGCCGCCGACGCCCATGACGACGGTCATCACCGCGGCCACCAGGGCTGTGGCGGTGGTGAGTTGCACGCTGTCGAGGCGGTGCCCGAACTTGTCCTCGGCACTGCCCAGGATGATGGGATTCAGGACAAGTATGTAGGCCATGGTGAAGAACGTGGCGGTGCCGCCGCGTATCTCCCGGGCGAACGTGGACCCTCGTTCGGATATCCGGAAGTACCGGTCGAGGCTGTTCACCGCCGGTCTCTCACGAGTGGGCCGGTCGGCCTTCTGCTGCGTCTCGGACATGACTGCGACTCCTGGGGGCCGGAACGATCTCGATGCGGATGCTGGCTGGATTGTTCCCCCGTTGAACCCTCTTCAGGTTTTCGCCGTGTTACGGAATCGGGTTCCGGACACGTTCGGTCTGCCATGCGATGTTCGAACCCCCGACCGAACCGGGGGGTTGCGCACTGCTACGCTTCCCGATCTCGTCCCGACCGCCTCCCCGGGACATCCCCATGTCATTCACATGGCACGCACAGCACAGGTCGCACCGAGAAGAGGTAACCCGTGGGCACAGTCGTCGACGACGCCGCCTCCGTGGAGTTCCACGCCTTCTTCGACCGCCACTACGCCGAACTGTCCCGTCTCGCCTGCCTGCTGACCGGCGAGGCGGACGCCGCCGACGACCTGGCGGCGGACGCGCTCCTCGCGCTGTGGAACCGCTGGGACCGGGTGCGCGCCGCCGACCATCCCGTCGCGTACGCGCGCGGGGTGGTCGCCAACCTCGCCCGCACCCGCATCCGCAGCGCCGTCCGCGAGCGCCGCAGGATCGCGCTGTTCTGGTCGCAGCGTGAGGAGAAGACGGAGAACCCCGACGTCGCCGGAGTCGTGGACGTCCAGTCGGCGCTGCGTAGACTGCCGTTCCGCAAACGGGCCTGTGTGGTGCTGCGGCACGCCTTCGATCTGTCGGAGAAGGACACCGCGCTCGCGCTCGGCGTCTCCGTGGGTACGGTGAAGAGCCAGACCTCCAAGGGGATGGCCGAGCTGCAGAAGCTGCTGGGCGGCAGAGGGGCTCCGGTTAGGGTGCCTGCGATGGCACGCGACCGTCAGGCCGCAGGGAGGGACCGATGACGACGCAGCGGGACGTGCACGGCGAACTGCGCACCCGGCTGCACGCGGCGGCCGAGGCGCACCAGCCCGACCGGGCGCGCATCCTGGCCCGGGTCGAGCGCGGCATGGCCGGGCAGGGACAGGCACAGGTCCGCTCCGCCCACCGGGCGACCCGCCCGCCGCTGTGGAGCTGGGCGCGGATCGTGGGCGCGACGGCCGCGGTCGCGGGCATGCTCGCGGTCGGCGGTTACGCGGTGGCGTCCGCCGTGAAGGGCGACGCCCCGGCGCAGCAGTCCGTCTCCGCCTCCTCGCCGCCGGTCGAGTCCCCGGGCGCCACCAGCCGCCCGCCCCTCTCGCCCCGGCCGACTCCGGCCCCGGGCGGCGGCCGGACCCCCGCCGGGCCGGGCGTCTCCCCGCCGAAGAGTCCCGCGGCCAAGCCCTCGACGCCCACGGCGTCCCTGCTGCCGGTGACGACCGACGAGGCGGAGGGCCCGCTGTGGTCGGACGGCTCGGTGGACCCGCACAGCAACGACTTCTGGGCGCAGAGCAACGTCACGCTGAAGACGTCCGAGGCGCTCACCGCGCTCACCGTGCAGCTGAAGGTCGCGCAGACCGGCGGGGTCTCGTCGGCGGGCGCCTGGCGCTCGCTGCCCGAGGGCGACTTCGTGTTCACGGTGGCCGAACGGGACGGCTTCCTCGTCTACACCTGGGTGCTCAGACAGGGCCGTACGGTCCCCAAGGGCGAGTGGGTGTTCGCCGGGCAGTACGACCACGACCGCGGCGGCCGTGACGCGCACGACGACACCTACGCGATCGCCGGCCGCTCGGACGGCCGTCAGACCGTCGTGGGCGGCGACTTCGCCTCCCACGACGACAAGAAGGACTGAACCGGCTGGACCGGATGGACCGACCGGGCCGGCCGTGCGGGGGCGGGACGATCCCGTCCCCGCACGGAACGCAGGGAACGTGCGGAACCTACGGAACGTCAGCTGACGAAGTAGGTCGGGTTCGGCAGCTTGTACGTCCGGTCGGCGTAGCCGCCGTCGAGGTCGGAGTACTGGTCACCGAAGTTCGCGATGATCTCGTAGCCGAGGTCGCGCTCGATGTGCTTGCGGGTGCCGGACTTGTACTGGACGGTCGTGCAGGTCCAGGCGCCCGGGGTGGCGCAGCCGCTCAGGTAGGACGGCGGGGCGGCGGCGTTCTTGAGGAACATGTGCGCGGCGTCGAGGTTGACGTCGGCGCCGACCTTCTTCAGGTTGTCGACCGCGGCGGTGCGCTGCGCCTCGCCGAGGCCCGAGTTGTAGAAGACCTCGACGCCCTTCTTCTCCGCGTACCGCACCAGCTCGGGGCTGCCGAAGACGGCCGGCCGGTCCGCCTTGTTCACGTACGCCGCCCAGCTGGCGGAGTTGTACGTGTAGTTGTACCGCTTCTCGTAGTCGAGGCTGAGCAGCAGGGTGTCGTCGATGTCGAAGACGACCGCGGGCCGCTGGTGCTTCCTGACCGCCTTGCGGGCGGACTGGTCGATGTA
The DNA here is from genome assembly GCF_030816715.1 of Streptomyces achromogenes. NCBI lineage: Bacteria > Bacillati > Actinomycetota > Actinomycetes > Kitasatosporales > Streptomycetaceae > Streptomyces > Streptomyces achromogenes. The sequence continues at coordinate 2,224,840 of NZ_JAUSYH010000001.1, forward strand.
CTTCCGCGCGGCCTTGTCGATGCTCGCGAGGTCCTTGGCGTACGGGCTGGTCGGCGACGCCTGGTACACGCCGTCGGCGTCCGGGGCGGTGCCGTAGTAGGTGTCGATGTCCTTCACCAGGAGCCCGATGTTGTAGGGCTCGTGCGTGGAGTTGGCCGTGGACTGGCCGGCCGTGGCCGCGCCGGCGCCGTAGAGGGCGGCGCCGGCGACGGCACAGGCCGCGGCGACGGCCGCGATGCGCAGTGGCTTATGCATGACACGTTTTCTACGCGCGTCACGTGGGTGAGCGCGAGACCCGCCGGGCAAAAAACGGGTCAAGCGCCCCGACGGGCTCAGTTCATGACCGTCGACCCGAGGGCGTCGCCGCCGGGGTCCGCGACCCCTTGGGGAGCCCGCCGGGGTCACCGGCGCCCGTAAGGCCTCCAGTCGCCCAGGTACGTCCCCCGGGTGTGCAGGGCGGCCTCCGCGGGGGTCAGCTGCGGCCGGTTCTCCGGCACCGAGATCACCGCTCCCGGACCGGAGTTGGCGTACTCCCAAAAGCGCATGGTCTGCCAGGGATAGCCCTCGCGCATGTTGGCGTACGGCGTCACCGCGTCGACACCGGGGCCGATCCAGGTGTCCCGGACGACCAGCGAGGGCCAGGCGGTCGTCTCGTAGGACGGCACCCAGGGCCGGGCGATCTTGTACGCGGCGTCCTCCGCGGCGGAGGTGATCCGGCCGCGCAGGGCGAGGAAGCCGTAGGGGTCGGCCCGGGCGGTGGCGGGGGCGAAGACCATGCCCTTGGGGGTGAAGGACACGTCCCGCCGCAGGGTGTGGAAGCGGCAGGCGTCGAAGACGGCCCGGGCCCGCCCGAAGACGAAGTCGACGTCGCCCTCGATGTGGCAGTGGCGGTAGTACTGCCGGTCGAAGGCGTCGAGTGCGGTGGTGTCCGCGAAGAGGGTGTCCTGATGAGCGAGGAACCGGACGTTCTCGAAGTGCGAGCGGTCGCCGGTGACGTGGGCGGCGACGGCCTGGGTGCCGGTGGTCTCCGGGTGGTCGGCGCGCAGCCAGTCGTTGGCGAGGGTGAGGTCGCGCACGGTGAGGCCGGGCGCGGCGGAGGTGAAGGCGGCGGAGCCCGCGGTGCCGTAGGGGCCCGACCCGTCCGGCCTGGGCGTGCCGCCTGCGTTGTCGTACACGATGACGGCGGCGCGTGGGTCGCGACTCGCGCCGCGCAGGGTCAGCTCCGCCTTGTCCGCCGGGACGGCGACGACCTCCCGGTACGTTCCCGGGTGGACGACGATCGTCCAGCCGGGGCCGGAGACGGCGTCCACGGCCGCCTGGACGCTGTCGCCGGGGCGGACGTGCAGGACGCGGCGGGAGTGCGCGTGGGCGGCGGGCGCCCCGGTGAGCAGGGCGGCGCCGGTGGCGGCGGCGAGGAGGGTGCGGCGGGGCAGCATCTCAGCACTCCCCCTTCCAGGGCTCCCAGTCGCCGAGGTAGGCCTCGCGGGTCGCGGACCGGGCCTGGTCGCGGGTGAGCTGCGGGCGGTTCTCGGGGACGGTGATCCGTGCTCCCGGCCCGGTGTTGCGGTACTCGGCGAACCGCTGGCTCTGCCAGGGGAAGGAGGCCGACATGTTCGTGTAGGGCGCGGCCGCGTCGATGCCGGCGTCCATGCGGGTGTCGCGGACGGTGAGCATCGGGCGGGCGGTGGTGTCGGAGCTGGGGACCCAGGGGCGGGCCAGCTTGTAGAAGGCGTCGGGGGCCTCGCTGCTGATCCGGCTCCCGGTGACCAGCTGGCCGAGCGGGTTGGCGCCCGCCGTGGAGGGGGCGAAGACGAAGCCGTAGGGCGCGCCGGCCAGGTCGGTGCGGTTCAGGGTGCGGAAGTGGCACCGCTCGAGGACGGCGGTGGCGCGGCCGAAGACGAAGTCGACGTCGCCCTGGACGTAGCAGTGCGTGTAGTACTGCCGGGCGAAGGCGGTCAGGGACATCGAGTCGGCGTACAGGGTGTCCTGGTGCCCGAGGAAGCGGCAGTGGTGGAAGGCGGAGCGGTCGCCCTGGACCTTGACGGCGACGGCCTGGGTGCCGGTGATGTCGGGGTGGTCGGCGCGCAGCCAGTCGTTGGCGAAGGTGATCCGGTGGGCGGTGAAGCCGGCGGCCTGCAGGGTGGTGGTGGCCGAGCCGGTGGTGCCGTAGGTGCCGCCGCCGGGCTTGGCGGTGCCGGCCGCGTTGTCGTAGACGATCACGACGTCCCGGGGGTCCTCGCAGGCGCCGATCCAGGTGGCCTCGGTGCGGGTGGGATCGAGGACCACGGTCTCCCGGTAGACGCCGGGGGCGAGGACGAGGGTCCAGCCGCTGCCCGAGGCGGCGGCGACGGCGTCCCGCACGGTCGTGAAGTCGCCCCGGCCGAGCGGGTCGACGTAGAGGGTCTGCGGGGTGCGGCGGGCGGCCGGGGAGCCGTACCGGCCGAACGGGCGGCGGCCGCCCGCCGAGACGCGGGCGTCCGCGGCGGCCTGCGCGGACGGGGCGCCCAGGGCCAGGGCGGCGGCCGTTCCCGCGCTCGCGGCGCTCACGGCGAGGAACCGTCTTCTCGAAACGGGGTGCATGCGGGTGCTCCTTGACGGTGCGGCTCTGCGGGGGTGGCTCTGAGGTCTGCCGGTGCGGCCGGGGCGACGAGGGGCGTCGCCCCGGCCGTCTGACGGTCGTACGAGGTCAGCCGAGGCGTCCCGCGCCCGCGCCGCAGTCGACGATGCGGGGGACCGCCTTCGCCGGGTCGACCCGGGTGCGCAGGGTGGGCGTCCAGCCGGCGCCGGACTCGAGGGTCTCGGCGGGGATCTGGGCGTTGTGGACGGCGATCAGGTCGGTCTTCACACCGTTGACGTAGTTGTCGGCGGCGGTCAGCGGCGAGACGTTCCACCGCTTGAGCACCTTGGCCGCGCTGACCCCCTGCGGCAGGGTGAACGCGTTGTGCTCGGCGACGAGCTTGGACTCCTTGCCGATGCCGAAGCTGTAGGTGTAGTCGCCGTTCGCGACGAAGTGGTTGTTGTAGGAGTCGACCTGCCCGAAGCGGACGCGGGGCGCGCGCTCGACCAGGTTCGCGAACAGGTTGTGGTGGAACGTCGTCCGCAGGTGCCCCCGGTCGCCGGCGGCGGTGGACTCGCTGTCGCTGTTGCCGATGAGGATCGTCTTGTCGTGGTCGCTGAAGACGTTCCAGGAGGCCGTGACGTAGTCGGCGCCGCGCACGATGTCGAGTTCGCCGTCGTGCTGCTGGTAGAGCATGCCGAAGTAGGTCGGGGCGGCGCTGTCGGGGTGTGCGCCGTCGGTGAACGTGTTGTGGTCGAGCCAGACGTGCGTGGCGCCGTAGACCACGGCGGTGTCGTACTCGGAGTTCCAGTTGCCCTTGTCCCCGTCGGTGGGGTCCCACTGGGGGAAGCAGTCGATGGGCGACTCGAAGGACATGTTGCGCAGGATCACGTTGTCGACGGCCTTGATCTGCAGGCTGACGCCCTTGAATCCGGCGTTCCGCCCGATGCCGACGATGGTGGTGTTGGAGGGGATGTTCGCCTTGATGGCCTTGTCCTGGTTGGCGGCGGAGACTCGCCGCAGCCCCTCGGGACTGCCGGCGGGCTCGGCGGCGAGGTCGGTGTCCAGTCCCCAGGCCTCGGGCGCGTACTTCGCGAGGTAGGCGTCGAAGTCGTATCCGGGCGCGGCGAAGGCGTCGCAGCCCTCGGCGACGGCGTCGATGACGCCCTTCACCTTGATGATCTTCGGCGTGTTGCCCCCGGCGGCGAGGGCGGCCTTGAACTCGGCCCAGGTGGTGACGGTGTGGACGTGGGCGGCGTCGGCGGCCGAGCCGCCCGTCGTTCCGGTGCCGGACGAGGCCCAGCCGTCGTTCGCGGGCAGCACCTGGCGGCCGAGGTCGGGGGCGGCGTGCCGGGCGCGGCCGTGGTGCTCGCCCTGGGCGGACGCCGTGCCGGTCACGGACAGCACCAGCGCGGTGCAGCCCACCAGGACACCAATGACACGTCCATGACATCTCTGTGTACGCACTGTGCGGTTCTCCTTCTGTTGCGGCGGCGGGTCGGCCCGCGCCGACGGGTCGGGCCGACGGGTCGGGCCGACGGGTCGGGCCGGCGGGTCGGGCCGACGGGTCGGGCCGGCGGGTCGGGCCGACGGGTCGGGCCGGCGGGTCGGGCCGGCGGGTGGTGCTACGCCAGCGGGTCGGGCCAGGTGATCCAGGACGGGGGGATCTGCTCGTTCAGCCGGACCACGTCACACGGGGCCAGCACCCGTGTGCGCAGCAGCTCCCGTACGGCGAGCCGCGCCACGGCGATCGCGCCCGGCGGGTTGAAGTGCGTGTTGTCCTGCTCGGTGGCGGTCCAGTTGAAGTACGCCTTCGTCTCCTCGACGCCCAGCTGCTGCCAGAGCGCCAGCGACAGCGCCTGGACGTCGAGCAGCGCGACCCGTTCCTGCGCGGCGAGCGCGCGCATGGCGGCGGGGTACTCGCCGTGCGTCGGCTGGGCCTTGCCCGCGGCGTCGAACCGGCGCCGCTCCACGGGCGTGGCGAGGACCGGGCGGGCCCCCTTCGCCCGGGCGCCGGCGAGGTACTGCCGCAGGCAGTCCTGGTACGTCGTCCAGGGCTCGGTGTAGCGGGTGGGATCGGTCGTCTTCTCGTCGTTGTGCGCGAACTGGACGAGCAGCAGGTCCCCCGGCCGGATCGCCGCGAGGACGGCGTCGAGCCTGCCCTCGTCGATGAAGCTCTTGGAACTGCGGCCGTTCACCGCGTGGTTGACGACGGGCAGGCCGGCGTGCAGGAAGAAGGGCAGTGCCATGCCCCACCCGGTCTCGGGTGCGGCGTCGGAGTACTTCTGGGCGGCGGTGGAGTCGCCGGCGATGTAGAGCGTGCGGGGCCGGCGGGCGCCTGCGCCGGCGGGGCCGGCGGCCGTGGCGGCGAGCGGAACGGCGGCGAGCGCCGCGGCGGTGACCTGTCTGCGGGTGAGCGACACCTACGTGCACCTTTCGCGTGGGAGGCACGGGGGAACTGCGCGGCCTGCCGGGACGGGCCGGCAGTCCCCCGTGACGACGATCGCCCTGGCGGTTACTTGTGGTTCTTCTTCCAGTCGGCCTGGGCGGTGTTCAGCTGGTCGGCGAGCGTGTCCAGGAACTGCTTCGCGGTCATCTTGCCGAGCAGCACCTTCTGGAAGTTCGGCTCGTTGTCGGCCTTCGAGATGGTGTTCCAGTCGGGCAGGTAGTAGGGCAGCTGCACGATCTTCGTGGTGGTGCCCGTCAGCGCCTCGGCGGCCAGCTTCGTCGGCTCGGACTCCTGGACCCAGCTGTCCTGCGCGGCCTCCAGGTTCGCCGGGATCGAGCCCGCCGACTTGTTCCACTTGCTGTTGGACGCGTGCGAGGCGGCGAACTCGATGAACTTCCAGGCGGCGGTCTTGTTCTTGCTCGACTTGAACAGGCCGAGCCCGTCCACCGGGTTGGAGACCTGCACCCGGGTGCCGTTGTCCATCGTCGGAGCGGGCACGCCCTTGAACTTGCCGGCCAGCGCCTTCTGGTGGTCCTTGTACGAGCCCAGGTTGTGGCTCAGCATGCCGATGGTGCCGGAGTCCCACTGGGCGACCATCTTGGTGAAGTCGTTGTTGACGTCGGCGGCCGGGGTGTCCTTCTTGTACAGGCCGACGTACTTCTCCAGCGCGGCCACGTTCTTCGGGTCGTTGACGGTGGTCTTGTCACCGCTCCAGAACTCGGTGATGCCGCTCTGCCCGTAGGCCGCGTCGAGGGCCGGGGAGATCGAGCCGGAACCGCCGCGGATGGTGTAGCCGAAGGCGTTCTTGTCCTTGTCGGTCAGCTTGTCGGCGGCCTCGTAGAACTTCGACCAGGTGGTCGGCGCGTCCAGGCCCGCCTTCTGGAAGAGGTCCGTGCGGTACCAGAGGGTGCCGTTGTTGGCGGAGGTCGGCACGGAGTACGTCTTGCCGTCGATGCCGGCGGCCTTGACGCTGTCCAGGAACTTCGCGTTGAGCTTGCCGCCGAGGCCGCTCTTCTCCAGCCGGCTGTCGAGCGGTTCGAGGGCGCCCTGCGCCGCGACCTCGGCGAGCATCGCGGCGCCCACCCCTCCGACGTCGGGCAGTCCGCCGCCCTGGATGGCGGTGTCGTACTTGGACTGGACGCTGTCGGCCGGCACACCGACGTACTTGACCTTGATGTCCGGGTTCGCCTTCTCGAAGTCGGCGATGATCTCCTTCCAGACGTCGGTGCGGACACCGCCGTTGTTGTCCCAGAAGGTGATCTCCCCCTTGCCGGAGCCGTCGCCTCCCTTGTCTCCCGCCGCACCGCTGCCGTCGTCGCCGCAGGCGGTGGCGGTCAGCGCGAGCACGGTGGTGACGGCGAGGGCCAGGGCGGCGCGCCTGCTTCTGCGGATGCTGCTTGTCATGTGGTCGGCTCTCTTCTTCTCTGGATCCCTGCGGAGATATGAAGTTGTGGGGGGTCAGTGGGTGGTGCGGCGGTGCGGCGCCCAGCCGTCCGCGCCCTTGAGGTAGGCCGTGACGGTGTGCGCCTTCGCGTCGGCGTCGCTCAGCTGGGGGCGGTCGGCGGTGACGGTCGCCCCCGGCCCGTGGTTGCGGTACTCCGCGAACCGGGCGTCCCGCCACGAGAACCCGCTCATGTCGGTCCACGGCGACGACTTGACCGCCGCCGGCAACGCGGTGTCGCGGATCAGCACCTGGCCGACCGCCGCCGGCTCCCCGCCGGGGTGCCAGGGCCGCCCGAGATGGAAGGACTGCTCCGGCGCGTCGCTGACGACCTCGGACCGGGTGATCAGGAACCCGTACGGATTGCCCGTCCAGGTCGAAGCGGCCGTCATATAGCCGTTGTTGGTGGCCGATCCCCGGCTCAGCAGCCGGATCACCGACCGCTCGATCACGGTCGTGGCCCGTCCGTAGACGAAGTCGACGTCGCCTTCGATGTAGGAGTCCCGCACGTACACCCGACTGGGGGTCGTCAGCTTGGGGCTGTCGGTCATCAGCGTGTCCTGGTTGCCCAGGAACGCCGTGTTCTCGAAGACGATCCGGTCGCCGGTGGTCTTCATGGCGAGGGCCTGCTCGCCCTTCAGCTCGACCGCGGCCTCGTCGAAGTCGTTGCTGAAGGTGAGGTTGCGGGCGGTGACGTCGTTCGCGGCGATCCGGACGGTGGCGCTCCCCGTCGAACCCCCGTACTCGGCGGGCGTGTCGTACACGATGACGGTGTCCGAGCGGCGGTGTCCGGTGCCGCGCAGCGCGATGTTCGGCTTGCTCGCGGGGATGTACACCTTCTCGCGGTACGTGCCCGGCGCGACGGCGACGGTGACGCCGACGGCGTTGCCGTCGGGCACGGCGTCGACGGCGGCCTGGACCGTCGGGTAGTCGCCCGGCACGTTCAGCGTGACCGCGTCACCGATCTGCTTCTGCGGCCCGGAGAACCGGGTGACCAGCGCGGGGACGGCCGCCGCGGGGTCCAGCCGGTAGGCGTAGAACGCCCGCGGATCGAAGGCCGCGCCCCACTCGTCGGTCCGTCCGCTCGTCCTCCGCAGGATCGACCCGCGCTCGACCAGCTCGGCCGTCGCGTCGGCCTGGTACGGGTGCTGGACCCGGTCGTAGTAACTGTTCTCGATGACCATCTTCGTGCGGCCCCGCGACCAGTTCCCGTACGTCCACACCGGGTCCCCGTCGGCGACCTGCGCCGAGAGGTAGTTGTTGTAGAGGTGGGCGTAGGCGCAGTTGTCCGCCGAGGGGTTGCGCTGCTTGGTGCCCGTGAACCAGTTGTGGTCCATGGTGATCTGGGTCAGGACGTTCGTCGTCCAGCCGATGCCCAGCGCCTTGTTGTGGTTGCTGAACCGGTTGTAGGAGACGGTGATGTACTGGCTGTCCTTGCGGATGTCGAGCAGCCCGTCGCCCATGTGCGTGAAGCGGTTGTGGTCGATCCACACGTGGTCGACCGTGTCCATCTGGATGGCGTCGAAGTCGGTGGTCTTGCCGTCCCAGTCGCCCTCGACGTAGCTGTCCCGGATCGTCAGGTTGCGGATGATCACGTTGTGCGTGCCGGGGTTCAGGTGCAGCTCGCCGTGCACGATCTCACCGGTGTCCCCGACCCCGGTGATCGTCTTGTTCGAGGTCACGACGATGTCCGAGCCGAACGGCTCGACGGCCACCGCTCCCTTGACGCGGATGACGTACGGCTCCTCGGCCGCGGCGTACCGGGCCAGCGAGGCCTGGTCGGTGACGGTGACGACCTTGCCGCCCGCGCCGCCGGTGGTGCCGCCGGCGAGGGAGGCGAAGCCGTGGGCCCGGTCCGTCCAGCGGGACGCCGAGGCGGCCGGGGCGGCGGTCCGCGGCGCTGAACGGGTCCCCGGTGCGGAGTGAGCCTCCGGTGCGGAGGCGGTGGCCCGGGCCTCGCCGGCCGCGCCGAGGCAGCACGCCGCCAGCAGGCCGGCGACGGCCGCCAGGACCGCCGGCGGCCTTGGCAAGCGCTTGCTAGGGAAGTGCGTCATTGCGGCTCCCAACAGGCTTACAGCGGAAGTGGGTCAGAGTGTTCGGATGCGGAACTCGCTGAACGTGGCCGCGCCGACGTGCCCGGTACCGGTCGGCGCGACGGCGAAGAGGCCGAGCAGGGCTCCGACCCAGCGCCAGGGGGTGGCCGCGAAGACGGGGCCGGACGGGCACGGGCCGTCGCCGACGTCGTAGGCGAAACGGCAGCGCGCGCCCGCGCCGATCTCGATGCGCAGCCGTGCCCGGCCGTCGGGGGCGAGCCGTGGCCGGGCCGCGTCCCGCTCGCTCTCGGCGACCGGCTCGGCGAACCGGTGGACGAGCCGGACCGTGCCGTCGGCGTCCCGCTGGAGCCCGATCCAGCCGAACGCGTCGCCGAGGACCGTGAGTCCGGCGCGTGCGCCCGGCTCCTCGCTGTGCAGCCGCAGCTCCACCTCGACGGCGGACGGGACGCCGGGCAGCCGCTGGGTGAGGACGTTCGGCAGGGTGCGCAGATCATGCGCGTCCGGCGTCCGCACGCAGGTCAGCCGCAGTCCGTCGGCCGAGTGCCGGACGGCCCAGCCGGCCTGGGGGTTGGCCGTCCACGACCACTGGCGGCCCGGGCGCCCGCCGGGGAAGTCGTCGTCGACGGCGGGCGCAGCGGGCGGCTGCGGGGGCAGGGCGGGCCGCCGGTGCGTCAGGACGGGGGCGCCCTCGTCGCCGATCACCGGCCAGCCTCCCGCACCGTCCCAGCGCATCGGCTGGAGGTGGACCACCCTGCCGTACGCACCGCGCTGCTGGAAGTGCACGAACCAGTCCTCGCCGGACGCGGTGCGCACCCAGCCGCCCTGGTGCGGGCCGTTGACCTCGGTGTCCTTCTGCTCCAGGACGATCCGTTCCTCGTACGGGCCGAAGAACTCCCGCGACCGGAACGCGCCCTGCCAGCCCGTCTCCACCCCTCCGGCCGGGGCGAGGATCCAGAACCAGCCGTCGTGACGGTAGAGCTTGGGGCCTTCGAGGGTGAACCAGCCGGGGATGCCGTCCCCGTCGACGATCACCTTGCCCTCGTCGAGGACGGACGTCCCGTCGGGGTGCATACGGTGGCCGGTGAGCCGGTTCTTGACGCCCGCGCGGGACTTCGCCCAGGCGTGCACCAGATAGGCCTCGCCGCTCTCCTCGTCCCACAGGGGGCACGGGTCGATCAGACCCTTGCCCGCCTTGACCAGGTGCGGACGGGTCCAGGGCCCCCGGATCCCGGGCGCGTTGACCTGGAACACGCCCTGGTCGGGGTCGCCCCAGAAGATCCAGAAACGGTCGTCGTGGTGCCGTAAGGAGGGCGCCCACACCCCGCAGTCGTGCCGCGGAGTCCTGAAGTCGCCCACCGGCTCCAGGCGTTCCAGGGCGTGGCCGACCAGCGTCCAGTTCACCAGGTCGCGCGAGTGCAGCAGCGGCAGTCCGGGGGCCCGGCCGAAGCTGGAGGCGGTGAGGTAGAAGTCGTCGCCGACACGCACGACGTCCGGGTCGGACCAGTCGGCGTTCAGGACCGGGTTCGTGTACGTCCCGTGCTGCTCCCCCGTCACTGGCTGACCGCCTTCCGGACCAGCGCCGCGGCCTCGCCCCGGTCCGGGCGGCCGTCGGCGACGACGGTGACGATCCGGCGGACGACCGTCTCCCCGGGCGGCACGGACAGCCGTTCGGCGAACGCCAGCGAGGAGCCGACGCCCGGGTACTCGGCGGTGCGGACGAACCAGGGGTCGCGGCGGGTGGCGTCGGTGGCGCCCGCGAAGACGAGCGTCCAGCCCGCGCCGGCCAGCGCGAGCCAGTCGGCGCGTGAGCCGTGCACGGCCGCCTCGCCCTCCGTGTCCGCGGTGAAGACGTCGGGGGCCCGGTCCTCCTTGCGGGCCCGCCAGAAGAAGCCGCCGTAGGCCGCGCCGGGACGCCCGTTCGTCGCCGGGCTGCCGATGGACAGCGGGGCGCCCGAGACGTTGGTGAGGGAGAAGGTGAAGTCCAGCGCCCAGGCGGAGGAGGTCAGTTCGGTCGCCGCGACCGTCCGGCGCTCGCGCAGCAGCTCCGTGCCCGACGCCACCCAGCGCAGCTCCTCCACGAAGCCGTCGGGGTCGCGCAGCTGGAAGGACCCGTGCCGCTGCGCGCCGTGGTCGTCCAGCTCGGTCGGGCCCCGGTCTCGGACGTAGGTGCGGCCGCCCCAGAAGTTGTGCCCCTCGACGTCGGGTACGGCTACACCGACGCCGAGGTGGTGAAGGTGGTCGGCGGGGCTGAGCTCGGTGACCGTGGCGCCGGCCAGGGTGCTGACGGGGTGCAGATAGGGGCGCGGGGAGAGCCGGGCGGGCAGCTCGGGCCGCGTGACGTAGCGGCCGACCGGGCGGCCGGCGACACGCAGGACGACCGGTGAGTCGGGTGCCGGTGCGGTCATCAGGGGCTCACCTCTTTCGGATGCGCGGTCGTGAACGCCCAGGGGGCGCCCAGTTCGGAGTAGAGAGCGAGGGTGTCGGCGGCGGCCGCGACGAGGCCGTCGACGCCGGGGACGACCCGCCGGTCCTCGTCGGGCAGCAGACGCCAGGCGTCGTCGGGCAGCTGCACCGGGTCGGGCGCGACCCGGATCGCCTCCACGACCCGCATGAACGACTCGGTGACGGCGGGCGGGACCAGCAGCTCCGTCCCGTCGGCGAGGTGCTCGACCAGGTTCTCCAGCAGGTCGGTGCGGCCGTACTCGAACTCCTCGGGACCGTGGCCGGCCCGCTGGAGCAGGACGCGGTCCTGCTTGTACCAGTAGGTGATCCGGCCGCGGCTGCCGTGGACGACGACGTACGGGTCGTCGGGGTCCTCGGCGCACAGCGTGGCCGCGACGACGATCTGCAGGCCGTCCGCCGTGGTGACGCGGACGCAGGAGGTGTCGTCGGACTCGATGGCGTTGGCGTGCGCCAGCTCGGTCTCGATGCCGGCGACGTCCTGCGCCCGCGTGGCTCCGGCCAGCACGAGGGCGGTGGCGACGGCGTGCGCGAGGGGGTTGGTGAGCGCCCCGTCGATGACGTCGACACCGTTCAGCCGCCGCCTGCCCGCCCAGGGGGCGCGCCGGTAGTAGGACTCGGCGCGGGCCCAGGCGCCGGCGCCGCCGACCCCCGCGATCTCACCGATCACCCCGTCGCGGATCAGGGCGCGGACCGCGGGCACGGCGTGCGAGCCCAGCGACTGGAAGCCGACCTGGCAGACCACGCCGGCCTCGGCGATCCCCTCGGCCATCCGGCGGAACTCGGCGTACGACGGCGCCGGCGGCTTCTCCAGGAGCAGGTGCACACCCTTGCGGGCCGCCGTCAGCGCGAGGTCGGCGTGGGTCGGGATCGGGGTGCAGATCACGGCGATCCGGGCTCCGGTGGAGTCGAGCAGCGCGCCGAAGTCCGCGGACTGCTCGGGCGCGCCGAGGCCCTCGGGGATCTCGGCCCGGGTCAGCGGGGTCAGCTCGCAGACGCCCGCCAGGCGGACGATGCCCTTGTCCTGGAGCCTGCGGATGTTGTCCAGGTGCCAGCGGCCGTGGCCGCGCGCGCCCGCCAGGACGATCGGTACAGCGGTGCTCATGGAATCCTCCCTGCGCCCGCGCCGCGTGCCACCGTGCGGTCGGCTGCCGCGGCGCTGTCGATCACTGCGTGCAGGGTAGGCGTCCGGCCGCGGTCCGCCGTGCGGTCGCGCCCGCCGCCGTGGGCGTGGTGGATCGCGAGGAGGCCCACGGGCCGGCTCCCCCCGGACGTGACGGCCTGACGGCTCCTCATCCCTTCACCGCCCCGGCGCTGAACCCGGTGATCAGCCACTTCTGGATGAAGGCGAAGACGATCACCACGGGGACGGCGGCGATGATGCCGCCCGCGGCCAGCGCGCCCAGGTCGACGCTGTCCGCGCTCATCAGGGTGTTGAGGCCGACGGGGATCGTCTGCTTGCTCTGGTCGGAGAGGAACATCAGGGCGAACAGGAAGTGGTTCCAGGCGTGCACGAAGGCGAAGGAGCCTACGGCGATCAGCCCGGGCCGCAGCAGGGGCAGGACGACGATCCGGAAGGCGGTGAGCCGGTTGCAGCCGTCGACCCAGGCCGCCTCCTCCAGGGAGTAGGGCACGTTCCGGATGAAGCCGCTGATCAGGATGATCGACAGGGGCAGCTGGAAGACCGTCTCGGCGATGATGACGCTGCCCAGCGAGTTGATCATCTTCAGCTCGGCGAAGATCTGGAAGAGCGGGACGAGCAGCAGCGCGCCCGGCACGAACTGGGTGCACAGCAGAGCGAGCATGAAGCCACGCTTGATCTTGAAGTCGAAGCGCGCGAGGGCGTAGCCGCCGGCCAGGGCCACGCCGGTGGTCAGCAGCAGGGTCGCCACGCCGGTGAGCACGCTGTTCTGGAAGTAGACGGCGAAGTCACGCTCGTTCCAGACCTTTTCGAAGTGGTCGAAGGTCATCGGCCAGGGCACCAGCGAGGTGGAGCCGGCCGGGCGGAGCGCGAAGAGCAGGATCCAGTAGAAGGGGACCAGGGTGAAGACCAGGTAGATCCCCAGCGGGAGGTAGATCTGCCAGCGGGGGGCCTCGTCCCAGGCACGCTTGTGGCGGGACGGGCGGCGGGCGGGTGCGGCGGGCTCGCGCACGGGGGCGGGCACCACCTCGGGGGCCTCCTTGGTGATCACTTGGCGCCTCCTCCGAACTTGCTCAGCCGCAGATAGACCAACGAGCAGAAGAGCAGGATCACGAACGCGACCGTGGTCAGGGCGGACGCGTAACCGAAGTTGTGGGCGTCGACGCTGGTGTTGGCGATGTAGAGCGGGAGGGTGGTGGTCTCCCCCGCCGGGCCGCCGCCGGTGAGCGTGTACAGCAGGTCGACGTTGTTGAACTCCCACACCGCGCGCAGCAGCGTGGACAGGACGATGGCGTCCTTCAGGTGGGGCAGGGTGATGTGCCAGAACTGCTTGATCCGGCTGGCGCCGTCGACCTCGGCGGCCTCGTACAGGTCCTTGGAGACGGACTGGAGGTCGGCGAGGATGAGGATCGCGAAGAAGGGGACACCGCGCCACAGGTCGGCGACGATCGCCGCCGAGAAGACGGTGGAGGTGTCCGACAGCCAGCTGGTGCCGTACTCGCCGATCCCCATGTCCGCGAGGTAACGGGTGATGCCGGTCTGGGAGTTGTAGAGCAGCACCCAGATCGCGGAGGTCAGCACGCCGGAGACGGCCCACGGGGAGAAGACCAGCGCGCGGCCGAGCGAGCGTCCCACGAAGGTCTGGTTGACGATCAGCGCCAGCGCCAGACCGAACAGCAGCTGCAGCCCGACCTCGACGAAGACCCACTGGGCGCTGAAGGTCAGCGTGTCCCAGAACTGCGGGTCGTCGGTGAAGGCGTGGACGAAGTTGTCGAAGCCCGCGAAGCCGTTGCGCCAGGGCTTGGTGGGGTTGTAGTTCTGCAGGCTGTAGTAGAAGACGCTGACGACCGGGTAGGCGATGAAGCCCAGCATCAGCAGGGCCGCCGGCGCGATCAGCAGGTACGGCAGCCTGCGGGGCGTGGCGGAGGCACGGCGCCGCCGGGGCGGCGCGGGCCGTTTCGCCACGGCTGCGGCTTGGGCCATCACTGTTCTCCGTTCTCGGTGCGTCGTGCGTGCGTGGTGCGTGGTGCGTGGTGCGTGGTGCGGGATCACGACGTTCGGGAAGCGCTTTCTCCCTGTGCAGACGCGTGCGCTGTCCTGCTGTTGTCGCGTGGTGCGGTAGTGCGGTGATCCCGTGGTGCGGTGGTGCGATCCCGTGGTGCGGTGGTCCGTGATCCCGTGGTGCGGTGGTGCGTCGTGCGGTGGTTCAGCCCGCGTACGGGTCGGCGACCCGGCCCGGACGGGCGAGGAACTCGAAGTCGCAGCCGGTGTCGGCCTGCGTGACCTGCTCGTTGTAGAGCGCTCCGTAACCGCGCTCGTCACGGGTGGGCGGTGGCGTCCAGTCCGCCCTGCGCCGCTCCAGCTCCGCGTCGTCCACATGGAGATGGAGGGTGCGCGCCTCGACGTCGAGGGTGATCGGGTCCCCGGTGCGGACCAGGGCCAGCGGGCCGCCGACGTACGACTCGGGCGCGACGTGCAGCACGCACGCGCCGTAACTGGTGCCGCTCATCCTGGCGTCGGAGATCCGCACCATGTCCCGCACGCCCTGCTTCAGCAGGTGGTCGGGGATGGGCAGCATGCCGTACTCGGGCATTCCGGGGCCGCCCTTGGGCCCCGAGCCCCGCAGCACGAGCACGCTGTCGGCGGTGATGCCGAGGGAGGGGTCGTTGATCGTCCGCTGCATCGTCCGGTAGTCGTCGAAGACGACGGCCGGCCCCGTGTGCTTGAGCAGGTGCTCCTCGGCGGCGATGTGCTTGATGACCGCGCCGTCCGGGCAGAGGTTGCCGCGCAGCACGGCGACTCCGCCCTCGGCCGCCACGGGGTCGTCCCGGAGCCGGATGACGTCGTCGTTGTGCACCCGCGCGCCGGCCAGCTGCTCGCGCAGGGTGTCGTGGGAGACCGTCGGCCGGTCCAGGTGCAGCAGGTCGGTGATGCGGGAGAGGAAGCCGGGCAGGCCGCCGGCGAAGTGGAAGTCCTCCATGAGGTACTTCCGGCCGCCGGGGCGTACGTCGGCGAGCACCGGCACCGTGCGGGCGATGCGGTCGAAGTCGTCGAGGGTGAGCCGGACGCCCGCCCGGCCGGCCATCGCGATGAGATGGATGACGGCGTTGGTGGAGCCGCCGAGGCCGAGGACGGTCGTCACCGCGTCCTCGAACGCCTCCGCGGTGAGGATGTCGCTCAACCGGCGGTCGCTGTGGACCAGTTCGACGATGCGCAGGCCGGTCATGGCCGCCATCCGGTCGTGCCCGGAGTCCACGGCGGGGATGCTCGACGCGCCCGGCACCGTGACGCCCAGCGCCTCGGCCGCGGCGGTCAGCGTGGACGCCGTGCCCATCGTCATGCAGTGGCCGGGCGAACGGGCCAGGCCGCTCTCCAGCTCGGTCATCTCGCAGTCGCCGATGAGGCCGGCCCGCTTGTCGTCCCAGTACTTCCACATGTCGGTGCCGGAGCCGAGGACCTCGTTGCGCCAGTGCCCCGGAAGCATGGGCCCGGCGGGCACGAAGGCGGTCGGCAGGTCGACCGAGGCCGCCCCCATGAGCAGAGCGGGCGTGGACTTGTCGCAGCCGCCCATCAGCACCGCTCCGTCCACCGGGTAGGACCGCAGCAGCTCCTCGGTCTCCATCGCCAGCAGGTTGCGGTAGAGCATCGGGGTCGGCTTCTGGAAGGTCTCGGAGAGGGTGGAGACCGGGAACTCGAGGGGGAAGCCGCCTGCCTGCCACACCCCGCGCTTCACGGCCTGCGCGCGGTCGCGCAGGTGCACATGGCAGGGATTGATGTCGGACCAGGTGTTGAGGATCGCGATGACCGGCTTGCCGAGGTGCTCCTCGGGGAGATAGCCGAGCTGGCGGGTGCGGGCGCGGTGGCTGAAGGACCGCAGCCCTTCGGTCCCGTACCACTGGTGGCTGCGCAGTTCCTCGGGCGCCTTCATATGGACCACCCGGCGGCGATGGCCGCCACCTCGGCGCGCTCGTCCTCGGGCAGCGGCCTGCTCGGCGGACGGACCTCGCGGCGGCACAGGCCCAGGGAGGCGAGGGCCTCCTTGACGACGGTCACGTTGTTGGCGGAGCCGTCGGCGGCCCGCAGTTCCTCGAAGCGTCTGATCTGCTCCCACACCTTCATCGCGGCCGGGTAGTCACCCGAGCGGAGCGCCTCGATCATGTTCAGCGAGACGGCCGGGGCGACGTTCACCAGCCCGGAGGTGAAGCCGGTGGCGCCCGCGGAGAAGTAGGAGGGCGCGTACGGCTCGGCGAGTCCGGCGACCCAGACGAACCGTTCCAGGCCGGCGTCCCGTGCGAAGGCCGCGAACCGGGAGGCGTCCGGCACGGCGTACTTGACGCCGATGACGTTCGGGCAGGAGTCGGCGAGTTCGGCGAGGCGTTCACCGTGCAGCTGCGTGTTGCGGATGTACGGGACGACGCCCAGCTCCGGCACCGCCTCCGCGATCTCCCGGTGGTAGTCGACCCAGCCGCTCTGCGAGACGTATGGGTGGACCGGCTGGTGGACCATCACCATCTGCGCGCCCAGTGCACGGGCGTACCGGGCGGTGGCCACGGCGGTCGGCACGTCGTGTCCGACGCCGGCCAGGATCACGGCCCGTCCGCCCGCCTCGTCGGCGGTCAGCTCGAGGACCAGCCGGCGCTCCTCGGGGGCGAGGGCGTAGAACTCGCCGGTGTTGCCGTTCGGGGTGAGGGTGGTGATGCCGCCGTCGAGCAGCCTGCGCACCAGGGCCCGGTGGGCGTCCTGGTCGACGGAGCCGTCCTCGGCGAACGGGGTCACCGGGATGGCCACCACGTCGGCCAGGGCCGCACGCTGGGTCTCGAACGCCACGCTGCTCATTCCCGGCCTTCCTGTTCGGGTGACTGGTCCGTCTCGGCGGTCTCGGGGAACGCCCGGTGCACGAAGGACGCGATGTGGGCGTGCAGGGCGCGGCCCGCGCCGTCCGCGTCACCGGCCAGGGCGAGCCGGAGGATCTCGCGGTGCTCCCCGGCCTCCCGCTCCCAGGAGGGCGAGGCGGCCCAGGCGACGGCGGAGACCAGGGCGGCCTGGTCGCGGACCTCGTCGAGCATCCGGCCGAGCAGCGGGTTCCCGCACGGCAGGTACAGGGCGCGGTGGAACTCCCGGTTGGCGAGGGAGCGTTCGGCGGTGTCGGTCGCCTCGTCCGCCCTGGTCAGCGCGGAGCGCGCGGCGTCCAGGGAGGCGCCCCGGCGCACGGCCCGCTTGAGCGCCTCGGGTTCGAGGAGCAGGCGGACGTCGTACACCTCGCGCGCCATGTCCGCGTCCACCATGCGCACCGTGACGCCCTTGTACTGGCTCATGACCACCAGTCCGGTGCCGGCCAGGGTCTTCAGTGCCTCGCGCACCGGGGTCTTGGAGACCCCGAACTGCGCGGCGAGCTCGGTTTCGACCAGGGCCTGACCGGGCGTCAGGCGCCCGGTGAGGATGCGGCGTTTGATCTCCTCCAGCACGTACTGCGTGCGGGACGGGATCGGCGTGGGCACAGAGGTCATGCGCGCCTCTCGGTGTCGCGTATCTGATCTCGCGTATCGCGTCTCATATATGACGTACGAAGTACGACGCGTTGAAGGTAGAAGCGCCCCTGTGTTTCGTCAATGCTTCTGACAAAGAAGTGTCGGAAGGGAACGGAACCGAAAGGGAACGGAACCGAGAGAGATCGGCCAGAGGGGGCCGGATCGGAGGGGCCGGGTCAGAGGGGGCCGGGTCAGAGGGGGATGGTCTCGCCCTCGCGCGCGGTACGGGCCGGCCCGCCGAAGGCGACGGCCGCCCGTTCGGTGGCCGCCTTGCGGGTCAGCGTGGGACCCACATGGGTGATGTACAGCTCGCGCACTCCCGCCCTGCGGGCCGCGTCCCCGGCGTCCTCCGGCGTGAGATGGACCTGCTCGTCCTGTTCGCCTTCGCGATGGCTGTCGATGTCCGCCTCGCACAGGAACAGATCGGCGCCGGAGGCGAGTTCGGTGAGCGCCCCGCACGGGCCGGTGTCCCCGGAGTACGCGAGGACGCTCCCCTGGCACTCGACGCGCAGTCCGTACGCCTCGGTGTCGTGGGCCATCGCGCGCGAGGTGAGGCGCAGGTTCCAGTGGCGCACGGTGTGCCCGTCGAACAGGGCCCGGAAGTCGAGGACGTCGCTGAGGAAGCGGACGTCCGACCGGCCGAGGAAGCCCGCGACGCGCCGGGCGCAGTCGAGCGGCGCGTACACCGGGATCGGGGCCGGCGGGGTCATCCCGCCGTAGGCGAACGCGTAGGCGGCGGCGAGGAGATCGGCGCTGTGGTCGGCGTGCAGATGGGATATCCAGATCGCCGTGAGCCGCTCGGGATCCGTGTGCCGCTGCAACTCGGCGAACGTGCCGGGCCCGGCGTCCACCCACACCTCCGCCCCCGCTCCGCGCAGCAGATACCCGGAGCAGGGGCGGCCCGGGGCCGGGTTCGGAGAGGCGGTGCCGAGGACGGTGAGGCTGAGGGGCATGGTCGCGAGCGTACGTTTCGCGCTCGCCGGGCACCCCCCGACTACGTCCGTCTACGGCAACCTGATGCCCGCGTCTACGGCCGGCCCGGCCCTCCCGGATCGCGTCCGCTGAGTCCCAGCGCCCGGTCGAGCAGGGGCGCGTCGTCGGGGACGGGGACGACGGGCCCGAAGACTCCGTTCCCGGTGACGGGGTCGACCGCGCCGGCGAGGAAGGCGTGCGCCGCCGCCAGCGCCGCGGGGTCGGGCGCGTACGCCTGGCCGGTGGCCCGGGCCAGGTCCCAGCCGTGGATCACCAGCTCGTCGGCGGCGACGGCGGCCGCGACCGCGCCGGGCAGGTCCACGCCGCCGGCGCGGGTCGTGCCGGTCCAGGCGGCGGGGTCGCGCCAGGCCTCGGCGAGGGCGTCGAGCGCCTTGGCCAGCTCCTCGCGCCAGCCGGGGCCGACGTCGGGCGCGGCGGCGTCCGGCGGGGTGTCGGTGGTGGGGCCGAGATCCTTGCGGGCGGCGTCGCGGAAGGCCACGGCGAGGCCGGTCAGGTGCCCCAGCAGGTTCCGGACGGCGCAGCCGGGGCAGGGCGTCCCGTCGTCGAGCCGGTCGTCGCGGACGGCCTCCGCGAGGCGCGCCACGACGGCGGCCTGGGGGCCGAGGTCGAAGGTGAGGGTCGTGTCGTCGGTGTCGGTCATACGGGGTGGACCGGCGGCATCGCGAGAACTCATCGGCGCGGCGCGCGCGCCTTCCTGGCGCAGCGCCTTCCTGGCGCAGCGCCTTCCTGGCGCAGCGCCTTCCTGGCGCAGCGCCTTGGCGCGCGCCGGATTCCGCGGTTGTCCGCGGCCGCCGGATAGGGCATCTGCCCGATGCCCGGCCGGAGGCCTTAGGCCCACGATGACCAGGCATGACGAAGAACTGGTCCGTGGTGCGCGTCCTGCGGGACCGCGGCGCGGCGATCTTTCTGACGGCGTCGGTGATCTCCGGCTTCGGGACCTCCGCGCTGTGGCTGGCGGCCGGTGTGTGGGTCAAGGACCTCACCGGGTCGAACGGGGCGGCGGCGCTGACGGTGCTGGCGCTGTGGGCGCCGACCCTGGCCGGCCCGCTGCTGGGCGCCCTCGCCGACCGGGTCCGCCGGCGGCCGCTGCTCCTCGCCGTCAACCTGGGCCCCGCGGCCGTGCTGCCGGTGCTCCTCGTCGTCGGCTCCCCCGGCCGGCTGTGGCTGCTGTACAGCGTGCTGTTCGTCTACGGGGCCGCCGCCGTCGTGGCCGACGCGGCCGAGTCCGCACTCGTCGCCGCCGTCGTCCCCGTGGGGCTGCTCGGCGACTTCAACGGGCTGCGCACCACGACGACGGAGGGCATGAAGCTGGTGGCCCCGCTGGCGGGTGCGGGGGTCTACGCGGCGTACGGCGGTCCGGCCGTGGCCCTGCTCGACGCGGCCGGTTTCGTGTGCGCGGCCGGGCTCTACGCGTGCGTGCGGGTCCACGAGGGACGCCCGCGGACGGGCGGCCGCGGCCTGCGGGGCGGGACGGCCGAGGGCGTCCGCTTCCTGTGGGGGCACCCGTCACTGCGCCCCCTGGTGGCCGCCGGCGGGACGACGATGCTGTGCGCGGGCCTCAACGGCGCGCTGCTCTACGCCGTGGTCGAGGGCCTCGGCCACTCGCCCGCGTACGCCGGCGCGCTCTACGCCGTGCAGGGGGCCGGCTCGGCGGCGGTGGGCCTGCTGTCGGGGGCCGCGATGCGACGGTTCGGGGAGCGCCGGTTCGCCGCGTGCGGGATCGCCCTGACGGCCGTCGCGGTCGCGGTGCGGGCGGTGCCCTCGGACGCGGTGGCCCTGGTGTGCGCCGCGGCGATCGGGGCGGGGCTGCCGTGTGTGCTGATCGCCGCGCTGACGGCCGTCCAGCGGGAGACCCCCGACGCGCTGCTGGGCCGGGTCGCCGCCACGGCCGGCACCCTGATGTACGCGCCGAACGCGGTCGGCCTCGCGCTGGGGGCCGCCCTGGTGGAACTGCTGCCGTATCAGCCGCTGCTGGTCGCCCTCGGGCTGGTGCGGCTGGTGACCGTCGTGCCGCTGCTGCGCGGCGGCGCTCAGCGGGCGGCCAGCGCCTCGCGTACGGACGCCAGGTCCCCGTCCGACGCCAGTCCCGCGTGATACAGCCGGAGCTCCGTCGCCCCGTGCTCCTTCGCCCGCGCCGCGTCGGCCGCGAGCGTCCCCGGGCTGCCGCCCATGCCGGAGACGACGCCGAGGTTGGCGGCGAGGACCGTGCCCTCGCGGCGGTGCTCGGCGAACGGCGTCAACAGCCCGGGCCCGCCCGCGCAGGGCACCACCACGCCGTCCGCCACGGACAGGATGTGCGCCGGGTCGACGCCCGGGTTGGCGCCGACGTGGTGGGTCACGGGGTCTGCGTGCAGCAGGACCTGGAAACCGTCGGACGCGGCGGCCCGCACCGCGCGCACCGCCGTCTCCTGGAGGGTGCGGGCCCTGTCCTCGCGCCACGCGCGCGTGGCCGCCGCCGTCTCCTCGCCGAGCAGCTTCTCGACGCCCGCCCAGCCCCGCGCGTCGTCCGCCTCCCCGCGCCACAGCGGCTCCAGCGCGTCCCGGACGGCGGCGGCGAGCACGTCGGCGTCCAGGCCCTGCTCGCCGTAGCCGGCCCGGCAGGCGGGACAGAAGCAGAGCGCCATCAGGTACTGCCCGGCGTCCCCGAGGCCGACGCCGCCGGTCTTGTCGTGGGCGTGCAGATGCTGGAGGCCGTACCAGCCGAGGGACTCCAGTTCGACGCCGTTCGCGCCCGGGCGCACGGCCGCCTCGGCGGCGAGGTCGACGAGGTACGCGCGCGTGCCGGGCTGGGCGATGCAGGGGGCCCAGGGGTAGCGGTCGCCGTACGCGTTGACGACCGAGGTGTGCGGATGCTCGGCGCCCAGCCGGGAGTTGTGCGCCAGCACCACCCAGGCGTGGACGTCGAGGCCGGCGCCCGCGAGGGCCCGGGCGGCCTCTCCGAAGGCGTCGCCGGGCGCCCAGCCGCCGGCCGGGTACGGGCGCAGGGCGCGGCCCGCCCAGCGGTCGCCGACCGGGTACAGCACGGCCGCGTGCTCGGCGGTGACGACCCGGTGCCGCGGGTGGCGCGGGGTGAGGGCGCGGGTGGAGTGGTAGGCGGCGGCGAGGGTCACCTGCTCCACACCGAGCCCGGCGATCCGGTCCGGCGCCCCGGGGTCGCCGATGACGTCCCAGGGATAGACGAATGTCGACGCCTTCACGCGGTTTCCTCCTCCAGCAGCGCGTAGCCGCGCTCGATCACCCGGGCGAGCTGTTTGACATGGTCCTCGCCCGGCTCGTGCAACGGCGGACGGACCTCCCCGACCTCGAGGCCGCGCAGCCGCACTCCCGCCTTGACCAGGGAGACGGCGTACCCGCGGCCCTGCGCGCGCAGTTCGACGAAGGGCCGGTAGAACCCGTCGAGCAGGCGGTGGACCGTGCGGTCGTCGCCGTCGGCGAGCGCCCCGTGGAAGGCCAGGGCGATCTCGGGCGCGAAGCAGAACACGGCCGAGGAGTAGAGGTCGACGCCCAGGGAGCGATAGGCGAGCTGGGTCTGTTCGGCGGTCGGCAGGCCGTTGAAGTAGAGGAAGTCGCCGGGGGTCTCGGTGCGCACGGCGCTGATGATCCGCTGCATGAGGTCGAGGTCGCCGAGGCCGTCCTTGAGGCCGACGATCCCCTCGGTGCGGGCGAGTTCGACGACGGTCGGCGGGGTGAAGACGGCGTTGTCGCGCTGGTAGACGATCACCGGGAGGTCGGTCGCCGCCGCCACCTCGCGGTAGTGGCGCAGCAGGCCCTCCTGGGCCGCGACGACGAGGTAGGGCGGCAGCGCCAGCAGGCCGTCCGCGCCGGCCGCCCGCGCCCGGAGGGCGTAGCGCACGGCGAGCGCGGTCCCGTAGCCGGCGCCCGCGACGACCGGCACCCGGCCGGCTGTCTCGTCGACGGCCGCCCGCACCGCGGCCTCGAACTCCTCCGGCGTCAGCGCGTGGAACTCCCCGGTGCCGCAGCACGCGAAGACGGCGGCGGCGCCGGCCTCGACGCCCCGGCGGACGTGCGCGCGGTAGACGTCGAGGTCGAGCGAGCCGTCGGGTCCGTACGCGGTGACGGGGAAGAACAGCGGTCCGCCGGCGACGCGGAGGCGGGCGGCGAGCGGGGCTGGCGTCACGACACTCCCTGGGACGGCGCGTGCGTTCTTCTGACTAATGTCCACATTTCTGAACGCGGTCAGCCTATGAAGGCCTTTCCCGCCAGGTCAAGCCCGGCGCTCCCGCACGAAAGGCGGAACGGCCTGGCCCGCGGCACACTTGACGCGAGGCACGAGAGATCCTTAGCGTGTCCATGCATGTGAATACCGTCCACACACGCGGCCGTAGACGCCAAGGAGACCCGAGGATGCCCGCTCCCCGCACCGTCCTGCTCACCGGCGCCGCCGGCGGCCTCGGCACCCTGATGCGGGACCTGCTGCCCGCCTACGGCTACCGTCTGCGCCTGCTCGACCTGCGCCCGGTCGACGGCGAGCCCGACTCGATCATCGCCGACCTGGCCGACAGGGACGCGGTCCGCGAGGCCGTCCGGGGCGTCGACGCGATCATCCACCTCGCGGGCATCTCCCTGGAAGCCCCCTTCGAGAAGATCCTCAAGGCGAACATCGAGGGCACGTACCACCTGTACGAGGCCGCCCGCGAGGAAGGCGTGCAGCGGATCGTCTTCGCCTCCTCCAACCACGCGGTCGGCTTCACCCCGCGCCCGCAGGGCGACGACCCCCTGATCCCCGTGGACACCCCGCACCGCCCGGACACCTTCTACGGCCTGTCCAAGTGCTTCGGCGAGGACCTCGCCCAGCTGTACTGGGACAAGCACGGTCTGGAGAGCGTGTCGGTTCGCATCGGCTCCTGCTTCGCCGAACCGACGAGCGTGCGCATGCTGTCGGTGTGGATGAGCCCGGCCGACGGCGCCCGCCTCTTCCACGCGGCCCTCACCGCCGAGAACGTCGGCCACACCGTCGTCCACGGATCCTCGGCCAACACCCGGCTGTGGTGGGACCTCTCCACCGCGCGGGCGCTCGGCTACGCACCGCAGGACGACTCCGAGCCGTACGCCGAGAAGCTGATCGCCGAACAGGGCGAGCTGGACCCGGAGAACATCGCCCACGCCCACCTCGGCGGCCACTTCGTCAGCGACCCGCCGATCTGGCCGTACTGACGGCGGGGCCGCAGGGCCGCGGGGCCGCGGGGTCGCGGGGTCGCGGGGTCGCGGGGTCGCGGGGTCGCGGGGTGGACGTTCCGGCGGCGTCGCGGGGCGCCCGCGGGAGGAGTGCTCAGGTAAGGGAACGGCAAAGTGGGCTCGGTCGTTCACCGGGTATGACAGCTATGACCCCCGGCTCGAACATCCCTCTCCCCACCGCGCGCGTGACGGTGGACGTCGCCGCCCCGGTGCGGCTCGACGTTTCGGGCCTGCTGCTCACCGCCGACGGCAAGGTGCGCTCCGACGACGACTTCATCTTCTACAACCAGCCCGCCGGCCCGGGGGTGACCTACCGCTCGGGCGGCGGCACGTCCCCCGACGCCATCGTGGTCGACACCGCCGCCGTCCCGCCGGGCATCGAGAAGATCGTGGTCACCGCGAGCCCGGACGCCGCGGGGCAGACGTTCCAGGGCATCGAACCGACCGCCACCATCCGCAGCGGGGACGACGGCGGTGTCCTGGCCACCTTCACTCCCCCGCGGCTCGGCACGGAGACGGCGCTGGTGGTCGTCGAGATCTACCTGCGCAACGGCGCCTGGAAGGCCCGCGCGGTCGGTCAGGGATACGCCGACGGCCTGGCCGGGATCGCGACCGACTTCGGCGTGACGGTGGAGGAACCGGCGGCCCCGGCAGCCGCGCAGGCGCCGCCGACGCCCGCCATGACGCCCGCCGCCCCCACAGCCCCCGCGGCTCCCGCCGCCCCGCCGATGCCCCAGGCCCCGCCCCCGCCCGCGCCCGGCACCGGGAAGATCAACCTGGACAAGGGGCGCGTCAGCCTCCAGAAGAACCAGACGGTGTCCCTCGTCAAGGGCGGCCGCCCGCTGCTCTCGCAGGTCAAGATGGGCCTCGGCTGGGAGCCCGCGTTCCGCGGCAAGGACATCGATTTGGACGCCTCGGTCATCGCCTACGGCCCGCAGCGCAACCACATCGACAGCTGCTACTTCGGCAAGCTCTCCATCGTCAACGGAGCGATCAAGCACTCCGGCGACAACCTCACCGGCGAGGGCGGCGGTGACGACGAGGTGATCGTCGTCGACCTCGGCCGGCTGCCCCAGGAGGTCAGCGGGCTGGTGTTCACGGTGAACTCGTTCTCCGGGCAGAAGTTCACCGAGGTCGCCAAGGCCTACTGCCGTCTGCTGGACGCCTCCAGCGGCGAGGAGCTCGTCCGCTTCGACCTCACCGGCGCCGAGGCACAGACCGGCGTGCTGATGGCCAAGCTGATCCGGCAGTACTCCGGCGAGTGGGAGATGACGGCGATCGGCACCTTCGTGAAGGCGCGGACCGTGCGCAACATGGTCAAGCCGGGCGCCGAGTCCCTCTGATCCGGGTTCGTCGAGCAGTCGTCCGGCGCGGGGCGCCCGCCACCACGGGGGCGCCCGCCGCCGTCACCGCGCGGACCGCAGCCCCTCCGTCAGCAGCGACACATACCGGCGGACGGCGCTCCCGTCACCGTTCGCCAGCTCCGACGCCGTGGCCACCCCGTGGGCGAGCCGCAGCACGTCGAGCGGGGCGACGTCCGCCCGCAGTGTCCCCTCCCGCTGGGCCGCCTCCACCAGCCGGGCCGCCGCCTCCTTCATGCCGGTGCCGCAGGCGGTGACCGCGACCGCGCCGCCGTCCGTCACGGCGGACCCCAGCAGCGACTTCATCCCGCGCACCTCGAGGGTCCCGACACACAGTTCGTTGAGCCACTCCACCAGCGCCTCGCCCGCCGGAAGCCGGGCGGCCAGCTCGTCCGCCCGGGCCGCGAGCGCCTCCATACGGTCGAGGTAGGCGGCCTCCAGCAGCGCCTGCCGGGTCGGGAAATGCCGGTACAGCGTGCCGGACCCGACGCCCGCCCGCCTGGCGATGTCGTCGAGGGAGGCGCCCTCACCATGCTCGGCGAAGGCTTCCGCCGCCACCTTCAGCAGGCGCTCGTAGTTGCGGCGGGCGTCCGCACGCATGGGCCTGACCTGCGGCATCCACATACTCCTCGCGCACCGGGGACTCCCTTCGCACCTTAACGGGCCGCGTCGGCGCGGGACACCGGCCGCGAGCGGTCAGAACAGGGCGCTGTAGGCGTTCAGCGCGGGCTGCCCGCCGAGGTGCGCGTACAGCACGGTCGCGTCGCGGCCGATCTCGCCGCGGGCCACCAGGTCGACGAGCGCGGCCATCGACTTCCCCTCGTAGACGGGGTCGGTGACCATGCCCTCGGTCCGGGCGGCGAGCCGCATCGCGGCCAGCGTCGTCTCGTCCGGGACGCCGTACACGCCGGCGTGGTAGCGCTCGTCGAGTTCGACGTCCTCGACGGTCAGCTCGCGCCGGACGCCGATCAGCCCGCCGGTGCGGTGTGCGATGCGGGCGATCTGCTCCCGGGTCCTGGCGGGCTCGGCCGACGCGTCGATCCCGAGGACGCGCCGGGGCCGGCCGCCCGCCTCCTCCAGCGCGGCGAACCCGGCGACCATGCCCGCCTGGGTGGACCCGGTCACCGAACACACGATCACGGTGTCGAAGAAGACGCCCAGCTCCCGTTCCTGCCCGGCGACCTCGTGAGCCCAGTTCGCGAAGCCCAGTCCGCCGAGCGGATGGTCCGAGGCGCCGGCCGGGACGGCGTACGGCTTGCCCCCCGACTCCTCGACCTCCCGGAGCGCCTGCTCCCAGCTCTCCTTGAAGCCGATCCCGAACCCGGCCCGCACCAGCCGGACGTCGGCGCCGGCGAGCCGGCTGATCAGGATGTTGCCGACCTTGTCGTACACCGGGTCCGGCCACTCGACCCAGCTCTCCTGCACCAGCACGCACTTCATCCCGGCCCGGGCGGCACAGGCCGCGACCTGGCGGGTGTGGTTGGACTGCACGCCGCCGATCGAGACCAGCGTGTCGCACCCCCGTGCGAGGGCGTCGGCGACCAGGTACTCCAGCTTGCGGGTCTTGTTGCCGCCGTACGCGATCCCGGAGTTGCAGTCCTCGCGCTTGGCCCACAGGGCGGCACCGCCGAGGTGCGCGGTGAGGCGTTCCATCGGGTGGACGGGCGAGGGGCCGAAGAGGAGGGGAAAACGCTCGTACGACGAGAGGGACACGGGGCCTCCGGGAGCAGGGGTTCGGTCGGCGCCATCGGTCGGTACCATCGGTCGGTGCCGTCGGGTCGGCGCGACCGATCGCGTGATCAGTCGGTGCGAACGGTCGGCGTGATCAGTCGGTGCGAACGGTCGGCGTGATCAGTCGGTGCGAACGGTCGGCGTGATCAGTCGCGTGATGAGTCGGCGCGGCCCGTCGCACGGCCGGTCGGCCACGTCGGTCGCCGCGATTCGCGTGGTCGGTCGGCGCCGTCCTCGTCGGTGTCGGCGTCGGTGTCGTCGCAGGGGTCGATTCCGGCGCCGCCCTCGGAGCCGGCGAGGTCCGCGAGGGTGCGCCAGATCTCCGCCGTGACCTCGACCGCCTTGTCCACGTCGCCGGCGGCGCACGCCTGGATCAGCCGCCCGTGCAGGCCGGCCGAGCGGCAGGTGCCGCCCTCGCCGAAGCGGCGTCGCTCCAGCCGCCGGATGAGGGGGGTGTAGCGGGCGACGGTGGCGGCGGCCGCATGGTTGCCGGCGGCGCGCACGAGGACGTCGTGCAGCTCGTCGTCGGCGCGCAGGGCCGCGTCCACGTCTGAGGCGCGAACGGCCGCGGCGAAGCGTTCGTTGGCGGCGCGCATCCCCTCGACGTCCGCCGCGAACAGCCGGGGCACCGCGATCCGGGTGACCAGCTCGTGCATGGCGCCCACCACGGCCGCCGCGTCCCGTACGTCGGAGGCGACGACGGGGGTGACCCGGGTGTAGCTCTGCGGCTTGCTCTCCAGCAGCCCCTCGTCGACCAGCCGCGCGAACGCCTCGCGCACCGGCGCCCGGGACAGTCCGAGCCGCTGCGCGAGGTCGGCGTCGCGCACCACCGCGCCGGGCGCGATGGCCCCGGCCACGATGGCGTCACGGATCGCCGTGTAGGCGCGGTCCCTGAGCAGAGTGCGTGGCACAGTGTCCATGAACTGAAATGTTAGATGTCAGTCTGTCGGGCGACAAGGGCCCGGGGGGAAAGACACGCGGCCCGCGCCTTCGGTGAAGGCGCGGGCCGCACGACCGCGGGACTCAGGCCGCCCACGGCCACTTCGTGTCGTCGGCGGCCTCCAGCAGGGGCACCATCCGGAAGGCCGCGTCCGACAGTCCGCCGAAGGTGTGCCGGTTCGCCGTGCCCGACGGGCCGTGGCCCGCCCGGTATCCGGCCAGGTTCCAGGTGTAGACCGGCACGTGCGCCGGAACCTGGTCGGTCGGGCCGCCGTGGCGGCTGAAGGCGTACTGCTCGTCGGTGACGAGCAGCACCCGGTCGTGCCCGCGGTAGTGCCGGCGCACGGCCTCGGTGGTGTCCGTACCCCCGAGGTCACCGAAGCGCTCCAGAATCTTCAACACAGACTCCCCCTTACGGAACGTGATCTCCTTGCTGGTGCTGCCGAACTCGACGAGGTCCGCGTCGGCCGCCCGCAGGGCGAGGGCCGTGCCGAAGACCGCCGCCGCGTCGGCCCGGTTGAGCTCCGAACGCTCCGACAGCCGCGAGTAGAACATCGAGCCCGAGCGGTCGACGAGCACCAGCGTGCGGCCGGGCAGCGCGGGCACGTTGGCCAGCGAGTGGCCGAGCGCCCGCTCCAGCGGGTACGCCCAGCGCAGCGACGGCGCGTGCTGGTACGCGGCGAGGTACCGGAACGGGAACTGCCGCGAACGCGCGACCTCCGCCGGGTCGCTGATCTTCGCCGCCACCTGGGCGGCGACCTCGTCACAGACTCCCGCCTCGTCGAAGTTGCGCAGGTTGCGGACCAGCGCCATGGCCCCCATGGACGGAATGACCGCCTCCCAGGCCGCCTTGTCCATCGGCCCCTGGAGCCAGCCCGCCAGCGCCTCCCACGTCATGCCCGCCTCAGCCAGACGCTGCGCGCCGCCCGCCCCCGTGACGACCTTGCGCCGCTTGGCGGGACGCAGTTCCATCAGGTCGCGGTGCGCCGCCAGGAGCGGCAGCGACCCCGGCACCACGGCCGTGTCCGGGTGGTGCCGGCGGTCGAGGGCGTACTGGAACAGGTCGCCCTGCCACGGCTTGGCCGGATCCGGCGCGGCGTGCACCAGGTTCAGGATGTCGCCGAAGCGGTAGCCCTTGGACGCGGTGTCGTACTTCAGCAGCGACTTGGCGTGGTAGAGCCGTCGTACGGCGTCGGCGACCCCGCGCTTGACGGGCTTGGGGATGTTCCGGCCGTACGTCGCCGTCCAGTACCCGAGCAGTTCGCCGGGTTCGTCCGGCCGCCGCAGGACGGAGTCCACGACCTGCCGGTTCGAGGGACCGCCGGTGGCGCCCGCCGCGAGCCGCGCGTGGACGTACTCGGCGGCGCCGACGATGGCGGCGGTGCGGAGGTTGCCCTCGCCGCGCAGCCAGCCGAGCAGGCCGGCCGTCCAGTCCGGGTCGCTGACGGCGAGCTCGCGCACCAGCTTCGCGAAGCGGTCGTCGCGGGCCGCGCCGTCCTCGTAGAAGGTCTGCTGGGAGACGAAGTTGGCCAGCGCCAGCAGGAAGAGCTCGGAGCGGGCGTCCCGCTCGTGGCCGCGGCCGCCCTGGTGGGTGCGCAGCACCCGGCCCGTGGTGGTCACGGGCGAGGTGGGCTGCGCCTTACGGGCACGGACATTGAAACGCGCCATGGTGAATTCCCCCGAATTCGATATTCATCGCGTCCGCCGGTCGGCGGCTCGCTTTTCGGGGAGCGCGCAGCAAAGGGAAGGTGCCCGAGTTCAGGGGTCGGCGACGGACTTAGCCAGATGCTCTACCGACTGAGCTACACCGACCCGAAGTCGGTGACGGGACTCGAACCCGCGACCGTCCGATCCAATGAAGTAACCGTTGCCTGCGCACCGGGCACCCACCTCATGCTGCGCCTCCCGAGATCAGTTCGACGGCGGCATCGGTTTCTGTTGGAGAGAAGTAGCCGCAGCCCGCGCACCGGGAGGTGCTGTGAAGTTGTGGTGTCCAGAGATCGAGGCCGGCGGAACCGACAAGGTGCTCTGCCCCTGAGCTACACCGGCGTGTGGTGCCGGCGGCGGGATTCGAACCCGCGGCCTCCCCATTAAGAGTGGAAGTAGGTCCTGCCTTCGCACCTGGACGTGCATCACTTTAGGAGGACGGCCGCGGATCGGGCGAGCGAATTAAATGCCGTTCGTCGTTTACCGCTTGTGGCGCTTCCACGGTCCGGTGATCGCCAGCATGATGCCCGGCGTCTGGATGTTGGCGTAGAGGGTGTGGCCGTCGGGCGAGAAGGTGACCCCGGTGAACTCGCTGTACTCCGGCTCGTCCTCGGTGCCGATGTTCAGTTCGTTGCGGGCGATGGGGTAGGTGCGGCCGCTGTCGGTGGCCCCGAAGAGGTGCTGGACGCCCTCGCCGTCCTCGGCGATGACGAGGCCGCCGTAGGGGGAGACGGTGATGTTGTCGGGGCCGTCGAAGGCGCCGTCGACGGACGGGTCGGGGTTCACCCCGAGCAGCACCTTCAGGGTCAGCGTGCGGCGCTTGGGGTCGTAGAACCACACGGCGCCGTCGTGCTGCACGGGGCTCTCGTCACGGGCGTAGGAGGAGACGATGTACGTGCCGCCGTCGGCCCACCACATGCCCTCGAGCTTGCGGGCGCGGGTGACCTGGCCCGCGCTGAACTGCTTGCGGACAGGCACCGTGCGGGCGTCGCGGTCGGGGACGTCGACCCAGTCGACGCCGTACACCGTGCCGGTCTTGGTGGCGCGGGAGAGGTCGTCGACGAACTTCCCGTTCGCGTCGAAGCACTTGAAGGCCTGCAGGACGCCCGCGTCGTCGGCGAGGGTGCGCAGCCTGCCGCGGCCGTGGTGGAAGCCGGCCGGCGGGGTCCAGCGGAAGAGCAGGCCGTTGGGTCCGGAGGCGTCCTCGGTGAGGTAGGCGTGGCCGCGCCGGGGGTCGATGACGACGGCCTCGTGGGCGTAGCGGCCGAACGCCTTGACCGGCTTGGGAGCGCGGTTGGCGCGGCGGTCGGCGGGGTCGACCTCGAAGATGTAGCCGTGGTCCTTGGTCATGCCGTTCTGGCCGGCCTTGTCCTCGGTCTCCTCACCGGTGAGCCAGGTGCCCCAGGGGGTGGTGCCGCCCGCGCAGTTGGTGGAGGTGCCGGCGATGCCGACCCACTCGGCGACGTGCCCGCCGGGGCGCACCTCGACGACCGTGCAGCCGCCCGAGGCCGCCGGGTCGTAGACCAGGCCCTCGGTCAGCGGCACCGGGTACTGCCAGCCGGAGCGCGGCCCCTTCAGCTCGTGGTTGTTGACGAGCAGGGTCGCGCCGCGCGGGCCGCAGAAGGCGGCGGTGCCGTCGTGGTTGGACGGGGTGATCTCGCCGGACTCCAGCTTCGTCCTGCCGCTGTACGTGATGACGCGGTACTTGAAGCCTGCGGGCAGCGCGAGGAGGCCGTCGGGGTCGGGGATCAGCGGTCCGTAGCCGACCCCGTGGTGCGCGCCGGCCGCCGGCCCCCGCGCCGCGTCCTCGGCGTGGTCGGCGTTCGCGGTGTGGTCGGCGTCCGTGGCGGCGAGGGCGTTCGGCGCGCTGGCGAGGGCGCCTACGCTGCCCGCCAGCGCGACTCCCGCGCCGGTGAGGGCGGACTGCCTGGCGAAGTCCCTGCGGGTGAGCGACATGGTGTGTCTCCTGAGACGGTGATGTGCCGGGGAGGGTGGTGGACCTCGGTTCGGCGTCACCGTCCCGTCCATGCCTGAACGGGAGTTGAACGCGGGGCGGCCTCGGGGGACCTGCTTTCATGAATCCGTACGCATCAGGCCACGGAAGCTCAAAGAGGTCCCCCCGCGAGCGGTCAGCCGCCCTGCTGGGAGCGCGCCTTGAAGGCGGCCTTGCGGGCTGCCTTCGCGATGCGCTTGTCGGGGTGCAGGCGTCCCATCGCCTCGAGGACGTCGGGGGTGGCCGGGTGGTCGACGCGCCAGGCGGCCGCGAAGAACCCGCTGTGCTGCTGCGCCAGTCCCTCGACGAGGGCCTGCAGTTCCTCGGAGTTGCCCTCGGCGGCGAGCTGTGCGGCCAGGGTGTCGACGGTGAGCCAGAAGACCAGGTCCTCGGAGGGTGCGGGCACGTCCGTCGCGCCGAGCTCGCTGAGCCAGACGCGGGCCAGGCCGCCGAGTTCGGCGTCGTCGAGGACCTCGCGGACGGCGGGCTCGGCCTGGCCGCCGAGCAGGGAGAGGGCCTGCTGGCAGCGCAGCCGGCGCAGCGGGGCGCCGGGGTCGGAGCCGCGGGCGGCGGCCAGCAACTCCCGTGCGGCGGCGAGCGGTTCGCGGCGGGCCAGCCAGTGCTCGGTCTCGGCGAGGGCGGCGCGCGAGCCGTAACCGGCGCTGCCGTCGAGGAGGGCGTCGGCGCCCTTGTCGGCGAGGTCGCCGACGGCCGGGGCGTCGAAGCCGGCCTCCAGCAGCCGGGCCCGCATGCCGTAGAGGCCGAGCGGGGTGAGGCGGACCATGCCGTAGCGGGTGACGTCGGTCTCGTCGACCGGGGCGGCGGGCTCCTCGTCGGGGTCCGCCATCAAGGCCTCGTCGACGGGCCGGTAGGCGACGAGGCCGATGGGCTCCAGCAGCCGGAACTGGTCGTCGAGCCGCATCATCGCGTCGGAGACCTGCTCCAGGACGTCGTTGGTGGGCTCGTCCATGTCTCCGGGCACGAGCATGGAGGCGGCGAGCGCGGGGAGCGGGACGGGGCCGTCGCCGGGGCCGTCCTCGCTGGCGGTGAGGAGGTAGAGGTTGCCGAGCACGCCGTCGAGGAACTCGGCCTCGGCCTCGGGGTTCCAGTCGAGCCGGGAGAAGTCGACCTCGCCGCCCTCGTCCATCGCGTCCATCAGCTCGTCCAGGTCGGGGACGGCCGCGTCGGCGAGCACGGTCTCGAGGGCGGCGAGCCAGACGGCGAGGACGTCGTGCGGGGAGCCGGCGGTGAGCAGGGCCAGTTCCTCGCCTGCCGCGACGGTGCCGGCCTCCTCGTCGACGATCTCCACGAGGCCGGCGTCCACGGCGACCCGCCAGGCCTCGCTCGCGTAGGCGGCGGCGTCCTCCCCGGTCAGGCCCAGGGACTCGGCGGCGGACGCCAGTTGCTCCTCGACGAGCCCGCCGCCGGCGTCGACCCGGGTGTCGGGCCCGGCCCAGCGGGCGAGCAGAACGGCCCGGGAGAGCAACGGCGTGGACAGCGCGTCGCGCGCCAGCTCCGCTTCGGGGTGCAGGCGCACCGGCGGCAGGGGGGAGCTGTCTGACATCGGCTGGTTCTCCTAGGCGCTTCGTGCCACCGGCCCGCTGTGGGCACGGGGCCACTCAGCCTAGACGGATATGGACGCATGCCGCCCGGTTCATCTCCCGGTCAGGTGCCGTACATGGCCGAAACCTTGACAAGTGGCCTGAGCAGGCAGGAGATTGACGCGCGTAGAAATCGAATGGACATCTGTTCACTGTATTTTCTACGCGCGTCGCGGACCGCCCCACCGGTCGCGGCCCCAGCGTCCCTGCTCCACCCTCGTCCCGGCGCTCACGTACGTCCCCGGAGGGATTCCGTTGCCGAGCAAGAAGTCCGCGCGTCTCGCCGCGCTCACCGTCGCCGCAGTATGTTCCGCGGCCTCCACCGTCGCCCTGTCCGCACCCGCGCACGCGGAGACGGTGGCCATTCACGACATCCAGGGCACCACCCGGATATCGCCGTACGCCGGCAAGGCGGTCACGGGTGTGGCCGGAATCGTCACCGGCGTGCGCCCCTACGGTTCGTCCAAGGGGTTCTGGATCCAGGATCCGAACCCGGACGCCGACCCGGCCACCAGTGAGGGCGTCTTCGTCTTCACCAGCTCCGCCCCCAAGGTCGCCGTCGGCGACTCCGTCACGGTCACCGGCACGGTGTCGGAGTTCGTGCCCGGCGGCACGTCCACCGGCAACCAGTCGATCACGGAGATCACCAAGCCGACGGTCACGGTCGTCTCCGGCGGCAACGCGGTCCCGGCGGCGACCGTCGTGAACGCGCGGTCGGTCCCGGCCGCCTACACCCCCGCCGGCGACGCCGCGGCGGCGAACTCGGTCAACGGCCTGACGCTGCGGCCCGGCACGTACGCCCTGGACTACTACGAGTCCCTCGAGGGCATGAACGTCCAGGTCGCCGACGCCCGCGTGGTCACCGCCACCGACCCGTACACCGAGCTGTGGGTCACGGTGAAACCGCGGGAGAACACCAGCCGCCGAGGCGGCACGCTGTACGGCTCCTACACCTCGCAGAACACCGGCCGGCTGCAGATCCAGTCGCTCGGCGCGACGGCCGACTTCCCCGTCGCGAACGTCGGCGACACCCTCACCGGCGTCACCGCGGGCCCGCTGGACTACAACCAGTTCGGCGGCTACACGCTCGTCGCGAACCAGCTCGGCGCGCTCAAGAGCGGCGGCCTGCAGCGGGAGACGACGCAGAAGCAGAAGAAGAACGAGCTGGCGGTCGCGACGTACAACGTCGAGAACCTCGACCCGTCGGACGCCACGTTCGAGGAGCACGCCGCCGCGATCGTGAACAACCTGAAGTCGCCCGACATCGTGTCCCTGGAGGAGATCCAGGACGACAACGGCGCGACCAACGACGGCACGGTCGCCGCCGACGTCACGGTCGGCAAGCTGATCGACGCGATCGTGGCCGCCGGCGGCCCGAAGTACGACTGGCGCTCGATCGACCCCGTGAACAACGCGGACGGCGGCGAGCCGGGCGGCAACATCCGCCAGGTGTTCCTGTTCAACCCGCAGCGGGTGTCCTTCACCGACCGCGCGGGCGGCGACGCCACCACGGCCGTCGCCGTCTCCAAGGTGCGCGGCAAGGCGCAGCTCAGCGCCTCCCCCGGCCGGATCGCGCCCGCCGACGCGGCCTGGGCGAACAGCCGCAAGCCGCTGGCCGGCGAGTTCGTCTTCCGCGGCCGTACGGTCTTCGTGATCGCCAACCACTTCAACTCCAAGGGCGGCGACCAGGGGCTGACCTCGCAGTACCAGCCGGTGGCACGCAGCTCGGAGGTCCAGCGCCACCAGCAGGCGACGCTGGTCAACGCGTTCGTCAAGGACATCCTCGACGTACAGAAGAACGCGGACGTCGTCGCGCTCGGCGACATCAACGACTTCGAGTTCTCCGGCACGGCGCAGATCCTCGAGAGCGACGGCGCGCTGTGGTCGGCGATCAAGTCGCTGCCCCGCAGCGAGCGCTACAGCTACGACTACCAGGGCAACCAGCAGGTCCTGGACCAGATCCTGGTGAGCCCGTCGATCCGGCGCGGCTGCGGCTTCGCGTACGACAGCGTGCACATCAACTCGGAGTTCCACGACCAGATCAGCGACCACGACCCGCAGGTGCTGCGCTTCGAGCCGTGACCGACGGCGCGGTCAGGGCCGGCTGAACACGCCGTTCAGCCAGCCCTGCCACGCCTTCCCGGTCGCCTCGGCGTCGGCGTCCGGCGCGAAGTCGTGGACGCTGACGCCGACCGGGGCGCCCCAGCGGCCGCGGCCGAAGACACGGATGAGGGCGGTGCCGGTGCGCAGTCCGAGGAAGTACGGGTTGCGGTAGTCCAGCACGGCGTCGAACTCCTGCGGCCCGCGCACGGTCACCCGGGCGCCCCGGTCGTCGTCCGCCGAGAGGCCGAGCGCCGCGCCGACGGCGGCGAGCGCCTCGGACGTGGCCGACGCCTCGGGGCCCTCGGCCGAGGCGAAGGTCACCGGCCGGGGCGCGAAGTGCGTGAGGTACTCGCGCAGGGTGTGCAGATAGAAGTCGGTGTGCTTGGCCGCGCCGTCGTACTGGTTGTCCCAGTCGTCCGTGAAGATGCCGCTGTGCACATAGCGCACCCAGGCCCGCCGTCCGCCGTCGCGCGCCTCGATGACGTGCTCGAGCTGGTTCGCGCTCTGGGCGCCGAAACCGACGTTCTCGCTGCGGACGGTGAGGTGGTGCGGCGGGTCCCAGGCGGTGACGGTCGAACCGAAGGCGGCGGCGCCGCCCACCCGCGGCTCGGGCGGGTCCATCGGCCACAGATAGGCGCCGGTGCCGTGGGTGACCGCCTCCCACACCTGCTCCGGGGTGGCGTCGACCTCGAACTCGCTGACGATCTCGAATTCCTTGGACATGGTGAGCTCCTGCTGCCTATCGGTCCAGTTCGGGGGTCTGCTGCTGGTCCTTGACCGTCGGATGCACGGCGACGACGATCCGGTGATCGCGGCCGCCCTCCGCGTCAGGGGCGTCGTACTTGCGGATCAAGGCGCCGACGCCGGCCGTCAACTCCTGGATGAACGCGGCCCGTTCCGCCGCCGAGGCGAAGCGCACCTCGCCGTCCAGGGCGAAGGTCGCCAGCCGCCGGCGGGCCTTGGCGGCCCCGGTGATCAGCGAACCGACGTCCCTGACCAGCCGGGCGCCGAGGGCGAGCATCCACCGGGCGGAGAGCTGGTCGCGGAAGCGGTCCGGGTCGGGCTGCACCTGGGCGAGGGCGAGCGGCGAGATCACGTACGACGCCGCGGTCGCCCGCATCAGCCGCTCGGTGACGTTGCCCTTGCGTCGCTCGCCGGCCAACTCGACCAGGCCGTGCCGCTCCAGCGACTTCAGGTGGTAGTTCACCTTCTGCCGCGGCAGCCCGACCTTCCCGGCCAGCATCGCGGCCGACGCGGGTCCGGCGGCCAGCTCGGCGAGCAGTCGGGCCCGTATGGGGTCCAGGGAGGCGGCTGCGGCCTCGGGGTCCTCGATCACGGTGACGTCCAGCATGCGTCCACCGTCTCACCGAAAACTTTTTTTGTCCAGGAGGTTCGAGTTTTCGGTTGGAGGGCGGGCGTGGGCCGACCGCGGGACGGGCGGGCGGGGGCGGCGGCGGGCACGACCGAGGCCCGGCACCCCGGCGGTTCGGGGTGCCGGGCCTCGGCCACCCGGCGGCAGGAAGGGCAGCGGGAGACGGGCAGCAGGCGGCGGGCGGGGGCACGCGGGGGCGACGGGAGACGGGCAGCAGGCGGCAGGCGGCAGGCAGCGGGCAGCGGGCAGCGGGCAGCGGGCAGCGGGCAGCGGGCAGCCGATCGAACTCGGCAGGCCGGTCACCGCCTCACCCGGCTCCTCCCGATCGCCCCGGCCGCCACCAGTGTCACGGCCGCCGCACCCGCGAGCACCGCCGGTCGCGGACGCCGCAGCGCGAACGGGAGGTCGGCGTGCGCGGCGCGCAGGGGGTGCGCGGCGCGTGTGATGTGCGCGGTGCGCGCCGTGCGCCGCAAGGTCGGGTGCGTCGTGCGTGCAGCGTGCACCGCCCGGCGTGACGGCATCTGCGCGACGGCCGCCAGGGCGCTTGCGCGGCTCGCACGCCCGTCCCCCGCACGGCCGGGACGGCCCGCCCGGTCCCGCAGGTGCCGCCTGGCCTGGGACGCCGTGCTGCGCAGCTGCACGCTCACCGCGCCGGCTCGGTCCAGGAGGTCGGCGGCGCGGGCGCCGGCGCGGCCGCGCACATCGGCCCTGGTCATCAACTCCCCTGCCGCAGAGCCCAGTTGCCGCCCGGCTCGCTCGATCTGCCGACGCAGGCCCGCAGCCGTACTGTCCGTCATCGACGCACCCCTCTCCTGTATCTCGGCGAGTTCGGCCCCGATACCACCTGGAGAGGCGCCCCGGGGCGGGCGGCGCGCCGGGTCGGGGCACTCCGCCTCCTGTGAATTCCGATACCTCCGGGTACCCCGGCCGCCCCCAGCCATCCCCACGCCCACGACGACCCTCGACGCGGCTCCCCAGCCCCACTCCACCACGTAGCATTGCTTACACATATCTCACAGAAGAATTAAGTGGAGCTTCACGATCTCCGGGCCGAGACTACGCGTATGACGAAGCCCGCCACGCCCCCGGCTCCCGCCCCCGCCCACGCCCCCGCCGACTCCACCCACCCCACCGCCCCCGCCACCCCCGCCTTCGGACGCGCGCTCTGCGCGATGATCACCCCGTTCAGCGGCTCCGGCGGGCTCGACCTCGACGGTGCGCAGCGGCTGGCGGACCGCCTGGTGTCCGCGGGCTGCGACGGGCTGGTGCTCTCCGGCACCACGGGCGAGTCGCCGACCACCTCGGACACCGAGAAGGCGGAGCTGGTGCGGGCGGTGCGGGACGCGGTGGGCGCGCGGGCGACGATCGTGGCGGGAGTGGGCACCTTCGACACCCGGCACACCGTGGAGCTCGCCTCGGACGCCGAGAAGGCGGGCGCGGACGGCGTGCTGGTGGTCAGCCCGTACTACAGCCTGCCGCCGCAGGACGCCCTCGAGGCGCACTTCCGGGAGGTCGCGGACGCCTGCGCTCTGCCCGTGATGCTGTACGACATCCCCGGCCGTACCGGCGTCCGGATCGAGCCGGACACGCTGATCCGGCTCGCCGAGCACCCGAGGATCGTCGCGGTCAAGGACTGCTCCGCCGACTTCCTGGGCGCGCAGAAGGTGCTCGCCCGCACCGCGTTGGCGTACTACGCGGGCTGCGACGAACACAACCTCGCCCTTTACGCGGTCGGCGCGGCCGGATACGTCAGCACGGTCGCGAACGCGGTCCCGGAGCACATGCGCGCCGTCCTGGACGCGTTCGACGCGGGCGACACCGCCGAAGCCGCCCGGCTCCAGCGGCGGACCGCGGAACTGGTGGAGTCGATGATGGCGTCGGGTCTGCCGGGAGCCGTCACCGCCAAGGCGCTGCTCGGCGATCTGGGACTGCCGGCCGGTCCGGTCCGTCCACCGCTGCGGCCCGCCGGCCGCGACACGGTCGCCGGGCTGCGCGCCGCCCACGACCGGCTGACAGCCTGACCGCGCCCGCCTCCACGGAGGGCTCCCGGCGGACCCGGCCGAGGCTCCACACCCGCCCGCCTCCCCGCCTTGCGATGCGCCTGCGGCCTCACGGAAGCCCGGAATTCCCCGGCGGGCGCGCGGCCGTGTTGCGTACGGTGGCCTCATGAGCCGGCCGCTGCTCTACCTCGACGTCGACGGTCCACTCAATCCGTATGCCGCCAAGCCGTCGAAGCGACCTGCCGGCTATACGACGATCAGGGCGTCCGTGGGCCGGCCGCGCCCCCTGCGGGTGTGGCTGCACCCGGAGCACGGCGCCGCTCTCCTGCGTCTTCCCTACGAGCTGTGCTGGGCCACGACCTGGATGGCCGAGGCCAACCGCTGGATCGCCCCCGTCATCGGCCTGCCCGAGCTGCCGTACGTCGACTTCGGCGCGGTGCTGTTCGCCCACCGGACCGACGGCGTCCACTGGAAGACGGAGACGATCGTCGCGCACGCCGCAGGCCGCCCGTTCGCCTGGGTCGACGACGAGCAGTCGCCCGCCGACTCGACGTACGTCACCGCCCACCACCCGGGACCGGCCCTGCTCCACCATGTGAACCCGCGCGTGGGTCTGCGGGACGAGGACTTCACGGCGCTGGCCGCGTTCGCCGCCGGCCTGCCGGCCGGAGGCGGCCCTGTGCCCCGGCGGCCGGCGCCGGGGCCGTCGTCGGCGCCGTCCGACAGCGGCCGAGGAGAGGAAGGACGTCATGTCCCAGGAGGAACGTGACGCCAGGCTGGGCCTCACGGGTCTGACCGGCGCGGAGCGCGAGGCCCGGATACGCCTGCTGACGGAGCAGCTGCAGCGGGAGGCCGCCGCCGCGAGGGCGGCACTGCGGGCACAGCGGGCGCGGCGGGCCTCCGCGCGCGCGGCCGCCGATACGCCCGCCCCGGCGCAGGCCGGGGCGGCCGGAACCGACGGCGCCACGAACGCGCCCACGGACACGTGTGCCACGACCCGTCAGGACGAATGAGCCGACGACGCCCACGTCCCAGGCGTCACCGCGCACGCACCGTCGTGGCGGGGCGGCCGCGGGCCGCGACCGCGGTGATCAGTTGTGGCTGTGGAGGATCTCGTTCAGGCCGCCCCAGACCGCGTTGTTCGGGCGGGCCTCGACCGCGCCGGTGACCGAGTTGCGGCGGAACAGGATGTTCGAGGCGCCGGAGAGCTCGCGGGCCTTGACGATCTGGCCGTCGGGCATGGTGACGCGGGTGCCCGCGGTGACGTACAGGCCGGCCTCGACGACGCACTCGTCGCCGAGGGCGATGCCGACGCCCGCCTCGGCGCCGATGAGGCAGCGCTCGCCGATGGAGATGATCACGTTGCCGCCGCCGGACAGCGTGCCCATGGTGGAGGCGCCGCCGCCGATGTCGGAGCCGTCGCCGACGATGACGCCCGCGGAGATGCGGCCCTCGACCATCGAGGTGCCGAGGGTTCCGGCGTTGAAGTTGACGAAGCCCTCGTGCATGACCGTCGTGCCCTCGGCGAGGTGCGCGCCGAGGCGGACCCGGTCGGCGTCGGCGATGCGGACGCCCTTCGGGGCGACGTAGTCCGTCATGCGCGGGAACTTGTCGATGGACGTGACCTGGAGGTGCAGGCCCTCGGCGCGGGCGTTCAGGCGGACCTTCTCGACGTCGTCGACGGCGACCGGGCCGAGCGAGGTCCAGGCGACGTTGGCGAGGTGGCCGAACATGCCGTCCAGGCTCTGCCCGTGCGGCTTCACCAGCCGGTGGGAGAGCAGGTGCAGACGCAGGTAGACGTCGTGCGCGTCGAGCGGCTTGTCGTCGAGGGAGGCGATGACCGTGCGGACCGCGACCACCTCGACGCCCCGGCGGGCGTCCGGGCCGATCGCCTTCGCCGCGGCCTCGCCGAGGAGCTCCACGGCCTGGTCGGCGGAGAGCCGCTCGGTGCCGGACGGGCCGGGCCCGGCGACGAGCGCCGGCGCGGGGAACCAGGTGTCGAGAACAGTGCCGTCGGCGGCGATCGTGGCAAGGCCGGTGGCCGCGGCGCCGGTGGTGCGAGGAGCAGTGGTGTCGGTCATGTGGGCAACCTAACCGGCGGGGGGCCGCGGAGGCCAACCCGCACAGCGGTGTCTCAGGAGACGGGCCGCGGAACCCCGCCCGCCTGCTGAGTTCCCCGTGGGAACCAACTGTGTCAGCATGGCGCTCCGGCCTCCGCGCGAGGCCGGGAGCAGCCGCGGGAGGCCGGTGCCGGCCGGGAGAGGGAGGGCAGGACACACATGGCGCGCAGGACGAGTCTGGAGGACTCCGGCTGCGCCATCGCGCAGTCCCTGGACGTCGTCGGGGACTGGTGGACCCTGCTGATCGTCCGGGACACCGCGCGCGGTGTGCACCGGTTCGACGAGCTCCAGCGCGAACTCGGCCTGTCCCGCAAGGTGTTGACGGAGCGGCTGCGACTGCTGGTCGAGGCGGACGTGCTCACCCGGGTGCCGTACCAGGAGCGCCCGCCGCGGTACGAGTACCGACTCACCCCGCGCGGCCGGGCCCTGCTGCCGGTCCTGGTCGCCCTCCAGGACTGGGGCGACACCTGGATCCTCGGCGACGGCAGTGCCACGGCCACGGCCGAGGAGGCGTCCGCCGAGGCACGGCGTGTGCACGCCCTCGTGGGCGCCCGGCTTCCCGCGCTCCGGCTGGTCGACGACCGGGGGACCCCGCGCGATCCCGTGTCCGACGACGCCTCCTGCACCGTTCTGTACTGCTTTCCCGGCGCCTACGCCCGCGCGGACGGTTATCCGCCGGGCTGGACCGACATCCCGGGCACGTCGGGCTGCACCCTGGAGTCGTCCACGTTCCGCGACCGTCTGGCCGGGTTCCGCGCGGCGGGCGCCGCGGTGCACGGGGTCTCCACCCAACGTCCGGACGAGCAGCGGGCGTTCGCCGAGAAGGAGCGGCTCGGCTTCCCGCTCCTCTCGGACGCGGACCTGACGCTGATCAGCGCCCTGCGCCTGCCGACGTTCCGGGCCGCCGGGACGAGCCGGCTGAAGCGGCTGACGCTGATCGTCGACCGGGAACGCGTCGTGCGCCATGTGCAGTACCCGGTCACGGACATCGCGGGCAGCGTGACGGCGGCCCTGGACGCCGCGCGCGACCTCGGCGCCCGCTGACGACGCGCCGGGCGCACCGCCCCGCCGGGACCGGGCGGCACTCGGCGGGAGGTGACGGCGGTCAGCGGCCTGCGGTGCCCGGACGTGCGGGGGCGAGCAGCCGGGCCAGGGCCTCGCGGGTGTACTCCTCGTCGTAGGGGGCGTCCGTCAGCAGCACCTGGAGGCAGATGCCGTCCATCAGGGCGACCAGGGCCCGCGCGGTGCGGGCGTCGGTGCGGCGGGCGAGGAGGGCGGCGAGGTCCTCGGCCCACTCCGCGGCGACGGGGCGCAGCGCCGGGCGGCGCAGGGCGGCCAGGTAGAGCTCGTACTCCAGCTCGACGCCGGTGCGGTCGCCGGCCAGCCACTCGCCGAGCAGTTGGGCCAGTTCCGCCGGCAGGTCGACGCGGGCGTCCGTCAGTCCGCCGTGCGCCGCGACCGCTTTGGCGAAGCCCTCGCTGGCCTGCCGCAGAGCAGCGGTCATCAGCTCGTCGAGGGTGGCGAAGTGGTA
The DNA here is from genome assembly GCF_030816715.1 of Streptomyces achromogenes. NCBI lineage: Bacteria > Bacillati > Actinomycetota > Actinomycetes > Kitasatosporales > Streptomycetaceae > Streptomyces > Streptomyces achromogenes. Next base: position 2,267,117 of record NZ_JAUSYH010000001.1, read on the forward strand.
CGTGGTGGAGCCGAGCGGGACGTCGGCCTCGGCCGCGACCGAGCGGTGGCTCAGTCCGGCCAGCCCCTTCGCCCCGACGACCCGGATCGCCGCGTCGATGATCCGCTGGCGCCGCTCGGGATCGTAGCGGCGGGCCATCAGTGCGCACCGCCCAGGTTCAGCAGGACCACTCCCCCGACGATCAGCAGAACTCCCGCGATCTTGACGGGTGTCAGGGCCTCCCCGAACAGGACGAGCCCGATGAGGGCGATGGCCGCGGTGCCGGCCCCGGCCCAGATCGCGTAGGCGGTGCCGATCCCGACGGTCTTGAGCGTCTGCGCGAGGAGGAGGAAGGAGAGCACATAGCCGACGGCCGTCAGCAGCGCGGGCCAGAGCTTGCTGAAGCCTTCGCTGTACTTCATGGCCGTCGTCGCGGCCACCTCGGCGGCGATGGCGCCGGCGAGTGTCAGGTATCCCATGTGTACGAGCGTACACAGTGATGCGTACGGACGTACACATGGAGCCTCTCCCCTGTTCCCACCGACACCGACCCCCCTCCCGCAGGGGCGCGCACCCGTCGTCGTCGAACACCCGCCCCCGCGCACATCGGCGCGCCCGCCCCGTTCCCGTCGGCACCCGCCCCGCACACATGGGCACGCACCCACGCGTACGCCCCGGTACGCACAACGGCAGGCATCGGCACACATCGGCACGCACAACGGCACACACCGGCACACCGGATGCCCGCCGCTCGCGCCCAAGTGACGGGAGATTCGAAAGCGTTATGGAAAGCGCTCGCCCAAACGGATGAACGCGAGCCACAGCTTCCACTACTGTTTCACCGTTCACACACCGGCTCTTGCAGCCGGGACGCCGCTGGAGGAACAGCGCATGCCAGAAGACAAGTCCCGGTCGTCCCAGGAGCAGCCCTGGGAGAACGGCTGGGCCCCGGACACCTCCCGGGCCCCCGGAACACGACGCCTGTGGTTTGCCGGCGGCCTCGCCGTCGCCACCGTGCTGGCGTGCGTGACCGCGATCGCCTTGAACGACAGGCCCGTTGAGCAGAAGTCCGAGGCCGGCCGGCAGCAGACGCTGTCGGACGACGAGACGGCCGGCGGTCTCATCTCCTTCGCCACGCCCTCCAGCGGATCCCCGACGCCCACGGGTAAGCAGCACCTGTCCACCTCCCCCTCCCCGTCGGCGTCGTCGGAGCCGTCCTCCTCCCCCCGCCCGCAGGGCAGTTCGTCGCCGGGCGTCTCGACCGCTCCCTCGGCGCACGCGCCCGGGAAGCCGTCCAAGCCGCCGGCCTCCGGTGACGAACGGTCGGTGCAGGCGGTCAACTACCCCGATCGCTACTGGCATGTGAGCGACTCGCTGGTGAAGCTCGACGCGCCGCGTGGCTCGGAGTCCCGCGAGGACTCCACCTTCCACGTGGTGAGCGGGCTGTACGACAGCTCCTGCGTCTCGTTCTCGACGCACGACGGCCGCTACCTGCGCCACCGGAACTTCCTCCTGCGCGCCGAATACAACGACGGCTCCTCGCTGTTCCGGCAGGACGCCACCTTCTGCCCCGGGTACTCGGGGTATTCGGGCGCGGTGCTGTTCCAGTCGGTGAACTACCCCAACTACGCGCTGCGTCACAAGGACTTCCAGCTGCGCCTGGACCCGTACGGCTACAACACGACGAACCGGACGGACTTCGCGTTCCGGCTCGCGGGCCCGCTGGGCTGAGCCCCACCGACCCGCCGAGTCACCGAACCACCGACTCACCCGCACAGGAAAGCGGCGGCACCCCCGGCCGGGGGTGCCGCCGCTTTCCTGTGCGGTGCGCGTTGCTCGGTGCGCGGGGACGGCTCTCAGACGTTGAAGCCGAGCGCGCGCAGCTGCTCGCGGCCGTCGTCCGTGATCTTGTCCGGGCCCCACGGCGGCATCCAGACCCAGTTGATGCGCAACTCGTTGACGATGCCGTCCGTGGCGGACTTGGCCTGGTCCTCGATCACGTCCGTCAGCGGGCAGGCCGCCGAGGTCAGGGTCATGTCGATCGTCGCGATGTTCGCGTCGTCGATGTGGATGCCGTAGATGAGTCCGAGGTTGACGACGTCGATGCCCAGTTCCGGGTCGACGACGTCGTACAGGGCCTCGCGGACCTCCTCCTCGGAGGCCGGTTTCATCTCCAGGGTCTCGCTCATGCCGTCTTCCTTTCGACGTCGGCGTCGGCGCCCAGCGCCTGGGCCGTCGCGTCCTTCCACGCCATCCAGCTGAGGAGGGCGCACTTGACCCGGGCCGGGTACTTGGAGACGCCGGCGAACGCGACCGCGTCCTCCAGCACCTCCTCCATGGCGTCGTCGGGCTCGATCTTCCCCTTGGACTGCATCAGCTCCAGGAACGTCTCCTGGATCTTCTGCGCGTCGGTCAGGTCCTTGCCGACCAGCAGGTCGTTCAGTACGGACGCGCTGGCCTGGCTGATGGAACAGCCCTGGCCCTCGTAACTGACGTCCTCGATCCTCGTGCCGTCGTACTTCACCCGCAGGGTGATCTCGTCGCCGCACGTCGGGTTCACGTGGTGCACCTCGGCGTCGCCATCGCGCAGACCACGCCCGTGCGGGTGCTTGTAGTGGTCCAGGATGACGTCCTGGTACATCGAGTCCAGCTTCATGCGCTCGCTCGCCAACCCCTCAGCCGAAGAAGTTCCGTACGTGCTCCAGACCGTCGACCAGGGCGTCGATCTCGGCCGTCGTGGAGTACAGATAGAACGACGCTCGCGTGGTCGCGGGAATTCCGTAGCGCAGGCAGACGGGACGGGCGCAGTGGTGGCCCACCCGGACCGCGATGCCCTGCTCGTCGAGCACCTGGCCCACGTCGTGCGGGTGGATGTCGCCGAGCGTGAAGGAGATCGCCGCACCCCGGTCCTCGGCCGTCGTCGGGCCGATGATCCGCAGGTCGGGGACCTCGCCGAGCCTGCGCACCGCGTACTCGGTGAGCGCGTGCTCGTGGGCGAGGATCTTGTCCATGCCGATCGCGGACAGGTAGTCGATGGCCGCGCCCAGACCGACCGCCTGAGCGATCGGCGGGGTGCCCGCCTCGAACTTGTGGGGCGCCGGGGCGTACGTCGACGAGTGCATCGACACGGTCTCGATCATCTCGCCGCCCCCGAGGAACGGCGGCAGGTCCTCGAGCAGCTCCTGGCGGCCCCAGAGGACGCCGATGCCGGTCGGGCCGCACATCTTGTGGCCGGTGAAGGCCACGAAGTCGGCCTGGAGGGCCTGCACGTCCATCGGCATGTGCGGCGCGGCCTGCGAGGCGTCGATGCACACCAGCGCGCCGACCTCCTGCGCGCGGCGCACTATCGCCTCGACGGGGTTGACCGTGCCGAGGATGTTCGACACCAGCACGAAGGAGACGATCTTCGTCTTCTCGGTGATGATCTCGTCGATGTTGGAGAGGTCGAGCCGGCCGTCGTCGGTCAGGCCGAACCACTTCAGCTTCGCGCCCGTGCGCTGCGCCAGCAGCTGCCACGGCACGATGTTGGAGTGGTGCTCCATCTCGGTGATGACGATCTCGGTCTCGTGGTCGACCCGGTAGGGCTCGTCGGCCCAGCCGAGCATGTTGGCCACGAGGTTGAGCGACTCGGAGGCGTTCTTGGTGAAGATCACCTCGTCGCGGCTCGGCGCGTTCACGAACGCGGCGACCTTGTCGCGCGCGCCCTCGTACAGCGCCGTGGCCTCCTCGGCGAGCACATGCACACCGCGGTGGACGTTGGCGTTGTAGCGCTCGTAGTAGTCACTGAGAGCGTCCAGCACCTGGCGCGGCTTCTGCGAGGTCGCCGCGTTGTCCAGGTACACGAGCTTCTTGCCGTCGTGGATCTGTCGATCCAGGATGGGGAAGTCCTTGCGGATCGCCTCGACGTCGAGGAGGCCCGGCAGCTGTGTCACGCGGATACGCCACCCTTCGTGTCGACTTCGTCCTGCTTCGCGTACGCCTCGTAGCCCTCGTTCTCCAGCTTGTCGGCGAGCTCGGCGCCACCGGACTCGACGATGCGGCCGCCCGAGAAGACGTGGACGAAGTCGGGCTTGATGTAGCGCAGGATGCGCGTGTAGTGCGTGATCAGCAGGGTGCCGACCTCGCCGGTCTCGCGGACGCGGTTGACGCCCTCGGAGACGATGCGCAGCGCGTCGACGTCCAGTCCGGAGTCCGTCTCGTCGAGGATCGCGACCTTCGGCCGGAGCAGCTCCAGCTGGAGGATCTCGTGGCGCTTCTTCTCACCGCCGGAGAAGCCCTCGTTGACGTTGCGCTCGGCGAAGGAGGTGTCCATGTGGAGGCGCTGCATGGCCTCCTTGACCTCCTTGACCCACAGGCGGAGCTTGGGGGCCTCGCCGCGGATCGCGGTGGCGGAGGTGCGCAGGAAGTTCGACACGGAGACACCGGGGACCTCGACCGGGTACTGCATCGCGAGGAACAGGCCGGCGCGGGCGCGCTCGTCGACGGACATCTCCAGGACGTCCTCGCCGTCGAGGGTGACGGTGCCGCCGGTGATCGTGTACTTCGGGTGACCCGCGAGCGAGTAGGCGAGCGTCGACTTGCCGGAGCCGTTGGGGCCCATGATGGCGTGCGTCTCGCCCTGCTTCACGGTGAGGTCGACGCCCTTGAGGATCTCCTTCGTGGCGTTGTCGGCCTCGACGGTGACGTGCAGGTCTCGGATTTCAAGCGTTGCCATGGGTGCCTCAGGACTCCTGGGTGAGGGAGACGAGCACGTCGTCCCCTTCGATCTTTACGGGGTATACGGGGACGGGGCGCGTCGCGGGAAGGCCGGACGGCTTGCCGGTGCGCAGGTCGAACGAGGAACCGTGCAGCCAGCACTCGATCTGACAGTCCTCCACCTCGCCCTCGGAGAGCGAGACGTTCGCGTGGGAGCAGATGTCGTAGATCGCGAACACCTCCCCCTCGGTGCGGACGACCGAGACCGGCGTGCCGTCGAGCTCCACCCGTTTCGGGGTGTCGTCCTCCAGCTCGCTCAGTCCGCAGGCGCGTACGAAGGCCGTCATCAGACCGTGGCCTCCAGCTCGGTCTCGATCTTGGCGAGCAGCCGCTCCTCGATGTCGGCCACGCCGATCTGCTGGACCAGCTCGGCGAAGAAGCCGCGGACCACCAGGCGACGGGCCTCGTCGGCGGGGATGCCGCGGGCCATCAGGTAGAAGAGCTGCTCGTCGTCGAAGCGGCCGGTGGCCGAGGCGTGGCCGGCGCCGACGATCTCGCCGGTCTCGATCTCCAGGTTGGGCACCGAGTCGACGCGCGCGCCGTCCGTGAGGACCAGGTTGCGGTTCATCTCGTAGGTGTCGGTGCCCTCGGCCTTGGCCTCGATGAGCACGTCACCGATCCACACGGCGTGCGCGGCCTCGCCCTGGAGGGCGCCCTTGTAGACGACGTTGGACTTGCAGTGCGGCACGTTGTGGTCGACCAGCAGGCGGTGCTCCTGGTGCTGGCCGGCGTCCGTGAAGTACAGGCCGAACAGCTCGGCCTCGGCGCCCGGGCCGGCGTACGTCACGCGCGGGTGGAGGCGGACGAGGTCGCCGCCGAAGGTCACCACGACCGACTTGAAGCTGGCGTCACGGCCGACGAGGGCGTTGTGCTGGGCCACGTGCACGGCCTTGTCGTCCCAGTCCTGGACGGAGACGACGGTCAGCTTCGCGCCGTCCCCGAGGACGTAGTCGACGTTGGCGGCGATCACGGCGTCACCGGTGTGGTCGATGACGACGACCGCCTCGGCGAACGCGCCCAGCTCGATGACCTGGTGGCCGTAAGACACCCCGCCCTCGCCGTGCACCGCGATGCGGATCGGCTCGGTGAGGACCGTCTCCTTGGGGACGGTGACCACGCCGGCCTTCTCGAACGCCGAGTAGGCCTGGGCGGCGACCCGGTCCACCGGCGCGCCGGCCCTGCCGAGCCGCGGGTCGTCGCGGTCCACGAGTTCGACGATGACGCCCTCGGGGGCCTCGACGGCGACCTTGACGCCCTCGCCCGTGGCGACGGCGGTGCCGTCGTGCAGGCCGCGCAGCCGCTCCAGCGGCGTGAACCGCCACTCCTCCTCGCGGCCGTGCGGGACCGGGAAGTCCGCGACGTGGAAGGACGGGGGCGCGCTCATGCGGGTGGCGACGGTCGACTCGGCGGCCACCGCGATCTGGCCGGCGGTGGTGGACCCCACCGGGATATTCGTAGCCTCAGCCATGGCTGTCGGTCTGCTCTCTTTCCTGCGTCAGATTTCGCTAGCTGGTGGTGGAGGGCGGGGTCTTAACCGACCGCGCCTTCCATCTGCAGCTCGATCAGCCGGTTGAGCTCGAGGGCGTACTCCATGGGCAGCTCCTTCGCGATGGGCTCGACGAAGCCGCGCACGATCATCGCCATCGCCTCGAACTCGGTCATGCCACGGCTCATCAGGTAGAAGAGCTGGTCGTCGCTGACCTTGGAGACGGTGGCCTCGTGGCCCATGGACACGTCGTCCTCGCGGACGTCCACGTAGGGATATGTGTCGGAGCGCGAGATGGTGTCGACGAGCAGCGCGTCGCACAGCACGTTCGACTTGGAGCCGTGGGCGCCCTCGCCGATCTCGACGAGACCGCGGTAGGAGGTGCGGCCGCCACCGCGCGCCACCGACTTGGAGACGATGTTGGACGAGGTGTTCGGCGCCATGTGGACCATCTTGGAGCCGGCGTCCTGGTGCTGGCCCTCGCCCGCGAAGGCGATGGAGAGGGTCTCGCCCTTGGCGTGCTCGCCCATGAGGTAGACGGCCGGGTACTTCATCGTCACCTTGGAGCCGATGTTGCCGTCGATCCACTCCATGGTCGCGCCCTCGTACGCCACGGCGCGCTTGGTGACCAGGTTGTAGACGTTGTTCGACCAGTTCTGGATGGTCGTGTAGCGGCAGCGGGCGTTCTTCTTGACGATGATCTCGACCACGGCGCTGTGCAGCGAGTCCGACTTGTAGATCGGGGCCGTGCACCCCTCGACGTAGTGCACGTAGGCGCCCTCGTCGACGATGATCAGGGTCCGCTCGAACTGGCCCATGTTCTCCGTGTTGATACGGAAGTAGGCCTGGAGCGGGATCTCCACGTGCACGCCCTTCGGCACGTAGATGAAGGAGCCGCCGGACCACACCGCGGTGTTCAGCGACGCGAACTTGTTGTCGCCGACCGGGATGACCGTGCCGAAGTACTCCTTGAAGAGCTCCGGGTGCTCCTTGAGCGCGGTGTCGGTGTCGAGGAAGATGACGCCCTGCTCCTCCAGGTCCTCACGGATCTGGTGGTAGACGACCTCGGACTCGTACTGGGCCGCGACGCCCGCGACGAGGCGCTGCTTCTCCGCCTCGGGGATGCCGAGCTTGTCGTACGTGTTCTTGATGTCCTCGGGCAGGTCCTCCCAGGACTCCGCCTGCTTCTCCGTGGATCGCACGAAGTACTTGATGTTGTCGAAGTCGATGCCCGACAGGTCCGAGCCCCAGTTCGGCATGGGCTTCTTCTCGAAGAGCCTGAGGCCCTTGAGGCGGAGCTTCGTCATCCACTCGGGCTCGGACTTCTTCCCGGAGATGTCCCGGACGACGTCCTCGTTGATGCCGCGCTTCGCAGAGGCGCCGGCCGTGTCGGAGTCGGCCCAGCCGTATTCGTACTTGCCCAGACCCTCGAGTTCGGGGTGGGCAGTCTCCGTGGGGAGCGTCATGCGGGGTTCCTCCCGGCCGTGCTTGCGGATGCGTTCTGGGTGGCTGTGGAAATTCTGGGGATGAACGTCGTGCAGACGCCGTCGCCGTGCGCGATGGTCGCCAGCCGCTGGACGTGCGTCCCGAGCAGCTGGGAGAAGATCTCGGTCTCCGCATCGCAGAGCTGCGGGAACTTCTCCGCGACATGGGCGACGGGGCAGTGGTGCTGGCACAGCTGCTCGCCGACCGGTGCGCTGCGCGCCGTAGCAGCGTACCCGTCCGCGCTCAGGGCCTTGGCCAGGGCTTCGGTGCGCTCTTCCGGGGCGGCCGCCTCGATCGCCCGACGGTATCCGGCGGCCTGCTCGGCGATCCTCGCGCGGGCGAACGCGACCACGGCCTCGTCCCCGCCGAGGCGCTCCTGTATCCAGCGCAGGGCGTCCGCGGCGAGCTTGTCGTAGGACTGGTCGAAGGCGTCCCGGCCGCAGTCGGTGAGGGCGAAGACCTTGGCCGGACGGCCGCGGGTGCGCGCGCCGTACACGCGCTGCTCACGGGGCTGCACGACATCGTCGGCGACCAGGGCGTCGAGGTGCCGGCGCACGGCGGCCTGCGTGAGGCCCAGCCGGCCGGCCAGCTCGGCGACGGTGGAGGGCCCGTGGTCCAGGACGGACCGCGCGACCCGGTTGCGCGTCGAGCGCTCTCCGGTCGCGAGCTCCTCCTGCGGGGTCCCCGTGCGGGTCTCCCGAGCCTCGCCGACGTTTTTCACAACGCCATTGTTGCGTAATTCCTCAGGGGCAGGCAAGCCACGCTTGATCCACCCGGCGGTGCCCTGCATCACTTAGGCATACCTAATCTGACCTGGAGAAACGATCTTTGATCGACCGGCGGCGCCCGGCCCGGCGGACAAACGGCTGGCCGGCGCGGCCGTCTTCCAGGAGACTGCGCGACCATGCCCACACCTGCTCCCACCGGCCCACTCGTCACCCGAAGCACCCTCGCTGCGGACCTCGGCGCGCTCGGTGTCGAATCCGGAGAAATCCTCCTGGTCCACTCCTCTCTCAGCGCCCTCGGCTGGGTGTGCGGGGGCGCCGTCGCGGTCGTGCACGGGCTGCTGGACGCGCTCGGTCCGGACGGCACGCTCGTCGTCCCGGCCCACAGCGGGCAGCTGTCCGATCCGGCGGCGTGGAGCGATCCTCCGGTGCCCGAGCCGTGGTGGGAGACCATCCGGGCGGCGATGCCCGTCTACGACCCCCTCATCACCCCCACCCGCGGCGTCGGCGTGATCCCGGAGACGGTCCGCACCTGGCCGGGCGCCCGGCGCAGCGCGCATCCGCACGCCTCGTTCGCGGCGCTCGGGGCACGGGCCGCCGAGATCGTCCACGGGCACGCGCCCGACTGCCGGCTGGGCGAGCGCAGCCCGCTGGCCCGCCTGGAGCAGGAGGGCGCGCGGGTGCTCATGCTCGGCACGGGCTACGGCGCCTGCACAAGCTTCCACCTCGCCGAATACCGCATACCGGCTCCGCTGGTGCGGGTGGGACGGCCCGGTCCGGACGGCTGGACGGAGGTCACCGAGGTGTCGATCAGCGCCGCCCGTTTCGACGAGCTCGGCCACGACTTCGAACGGGACCGACCCGTCGTGCGGGGCACGGCCGGGGCGGCCGACGCCCGGCTCTTCCCGGTCGCGGACTCGGTGGCGTACGCGCAGCGGTGGCTGCCCCTGCACCGCTCCCGCGAGGACGAGTGCTGAGCGCCCCCGCGGGCCGGACCCCGCCGGGTGCGCGGCGTCCGGCCGGTGCCCCTACCCGGCGGTCCGGCTTTCGGACCGCGAACCTAGACTCTTGAGCCATGCGAAGTGAGCCTGTCGTCCGGGTCCAGGCCCTGGTGAAGCGGTACGGGGCGAAGACCGCGGTGAACGGCCTCGATCTGACGGCCCGGGCAGGCGTCACCGCCGTCCTCGGACCCAACGGCGCCGGCAAGACGACCACGGTCGAGACCTGCGAGGGGTACCGCAGGCCGGACTCCGGCACGGTGCGCGTCCTCGGCCTCGACCCGGTGGGCCAGGCCGCGGAGCTGCGTCCCCGGATCGGCGTGATGCTGCAGTCGGGGGGCGTGTACTCGGGTGCGCGGGCCGACGAGATGCTCCGCCACGTGGCGAAGCTGCACGCGCATCCGCTGGACGTCGACGCCCTCGTCGAGCGCCTCGGTCTCGGCTCGTGCGGCCGTACGAGCTACCGCCGGCTCTCCGGCGGCCAGCAGCAGCGCCTCGCGCTCGCGATGGCCGTCGTCGGCCGCCCGGAACTGGTCTTCCTGGACGAGCCGACGGCCGGCCTCGACCCGCAGGCCCGGCGCGCCACCTGGGATCTCGTGCGGGACCTGCGCGCGGACGGCGTCTCGGTCATCCTGACCACCCACCACATGGACGAGGCCGAGCAGCTCGCCGACGACGTGGCGATCATCGACGCCGGCACGGTGATCGCGCAGGGCTCCCCCGAGGAGCTGTGCCGCGGCGGCGCCGAGAACACCCTGCGCTTCACCGGCCGCCCCGGGCTCGACGTCGGCTCGCTGCTGAAGGCCCTGCCGGCCGACAGCTCCGCCGCCGAGCTGACCCCGGGCTCCTACCGGATCATGGGCAAGGTCGACCCTCAGCTGCTCGCCACGGTCACCTCGTGGTGCGCGCAGCACGGGGTGATGCCGGACCGGATCTCGGTGGAACGCCACACTCTGGAGGACGTCTTCCTCGAACTGACCGGCAAGGAGCTGCGCTCGTGACCGCCACCGGCACCTACACCCCGCGGCCCGGCGCGGCCCCGCTCCCCCGCATGATCGCGGCCCAGGCGGCGCTGGAGACGAGGATGCTGCTGCGCAACGGCGAGCAGCTGCTGCTCACCGTGGTGATCCCGACCCTCCTGCTGGTGCTGTTCAGCACGGTGGACGTGGTCGACACCGGCGCGGGCGAGGCGGTGGACTTCCTCACCCCCGGCATTCTCGCGCTGGCCGTGATGTCGACGGCCTTCACCGGTCAGGCCATCGCGACCGGGTTCGAGCGCCGCTACGGGGTGCTGAAGCGGCTCGCCTCCTCCCCGCTGCCGCGCTGGGGCCTGATGACGGCGAAGACGCTGTCGGTACTGGTCACGGAGATCCTCCAGGTGATCCTGCTGACGGGGATCGCCTTCGCGCTGGGCTGGGACCCGCACGGCAGTCCGGCGGCCGTCCTGCTGCTGCTGGTCGCCGGCACGGCCGCCTTCTCCGGCCTCGGCCTGCTGATGGCGGGCACCCTCAAGGCGGAGGCGACGCTGGCCGCGGCCAACCTGGTGTTCCTGCTGCTGCTGGTGGGCGGCGGGGTGATCGTGCCGCTCGACAAGTTCCCGTCCGGTGTCCAGGACGTGCTCGGCCTGCTGCCCGTCACCGCGCTCTCCGACGGCCTGCGGGACGTGCTCCGGCACGGCGCGGGAATGCCCTGGGGCGACCTGGCGATCCTGGCGGTCTGGGCCGTCGTGGGCCTCACGGCGGCCGGCCGGTTCTTCCGCTGGGAATAAGGGCGCCCGGCCACCGGGGACCCTCGTGAAAGCGTGCACAAGCAGCCCGCTTACGATGGGACGCGTGCTGAACGTGACCCGTGCCGACGCCGTAGCCGCCGTGCGCAACCCCCTCGCCTTCATCGCCGCGCGCTGGACCCCCGCTCCCCGGACGGTTCGGCGGGCGGCTCTCTTCGCGCTCGTGATGTCGGTGGTGATCGTGGTCACCGGTGGCGCCGTCCGCCTCACGGGCTCCGGCCTCGGCTGCCCGACCTGGCCCAAGTGCACCGACGACTCGCTCACCGCGACGAGCGCGATGGGCTTCCACGGCGCCATCGAGTTCGGCAACCGCATGCTGACGTACGTGCTGTGCGCGGCCGTCGGCTGGGCGATCATCGCCGCGCGCTCGGAGAAGCCGCACCGCCGGAGCCTGACCCGGCTGGGCTGGGCGCAGTTCTGGCTGGTGATGAGCAACGCGGTCCTCGGCGGGATCGTCGTGCTCGTCGGGCTCAACCCGTACACGGTCGCGGCGCACTTCCTGGCCGCCTCGGCGCTGATCGCGGTCGCCGCGGTGATGTGGCAGCGCACCAGGGAGGGCGACGGGGAGCCCCGCGCACTGGTCGGCAGGCCCGTGCAGCAGCTGGTGTGGTTCCTGGTCCTCGCCTCGACGCTGCTGATCGCCGTCGGCACGGTCGTCACCGGCGCGGGACCGCACGCCGGCGACTCCAGCGAGGTCGAGCGGATGCCCCTGGACTGGGAGACGGTGGCCAAGCTGCACGCCGTCCTCGCCTGGATCGTGGTGACGCTGACGTTCGCCCTGTGGTTCATCCTCAAGGCGGTGGACGCCCCGAAGAGCCCGCTGGACCGTACCCGGGACCTGTTCCTGGTGCTGCTCTCCCAGGGCGTCATCGGCTACGTCCAGTACTTCACCGACCTGCCCGAGATCCTGGTCGCCCTGCACATGCTCGGATCGTGCCTGGTGTGGATCGCCGTCCTGCGCGTGCCCCTGGCGCTGCGCGAACGCGCCGGAACGCCGACCGCCCTGCCGCACCCGGCACCGGAGGCGACGGCCGGCACCCGCGTCTGATTCGCGCGCGCCCGGGCCGGGCCGTCCGGCCGTACCCGCGTCTCAGCCCAGCCCGTACACCCGGCGGGCGTTGCCCGACGCGATCAGTCCCGCCACCCGCTGCGCGTCCGTCGGCGACCACGCGCCCTCCGCGACCCAGCCGCCCAGCACCCGCGCCAGTGCCTCCCGGAACAGCCGGGCCCCGACCACGTGCAGCTCGGGCAGCCCGTGTGCGCCGGTGGAGAAGAGGATCTTCCCGAAGGGCGCCAGCTCGAGGATCTCCGCGAGGACGGTCGCCGCGCGGGCGCCGGTCCTGACGAGGGCCGCGCCGGAGTCGGCGTACACGTGCGGGAAGACACCCGCGAGGTGGGCGGCGTGCCGGTGGTAGGGGTAGCCGTGCAGCAGGACGAGGTCGGTGCCGAAGCCGGCCGTGGCGCGGACGAAGTCGGTGAGCAGGGCGGGGTCGGTGCGGTCGATCCGCGCGCCCGGCGCACCGAGGCCCGCGTGCAGCTGCAACGGGAGCTCCGAGGCGACGGCGCTCCACAGCAGGTGCCGCAGCAGCACCGGGTCGCTCAGCTCGCCGCCGGCCCTGCGCCCGGCCAGCCAGCGGCCCGCCGCACCCCGCACCTCCCCCGGCCCGGGCGGTTCGGGCGCCAGCGCGAGGCCGTGCCGCACGCCCGCGACGGAGGTGAAGGCCACGGCGTTCGCGGCGGCCCCGTGGACCGCCTCGGCGAGGTTCGCGAGAAACGACTCGACGCTGCCGGAGGTGTCGGCGACCTGCTCGGCGAGGAGTTCCAGACGCACGATCTCGCGGGCCTCGGCGTCGCCCGTGGAGGCCAGCTCGCCCGGTCCGGTGAGATCGCCGGGCAGGCCCGTGTCGACCAGGTACGTCGTGATGCCGCTGCCGCGCAGCAGCCGGCGGCCCGCCTCCAGTACGCCGAGTTCACGGCGCCGGGCGAGATAGCGGGCGGGCGGCGCGTGCGGTTCCAGACCGAGCAGCGGGGGGCACCAGCGGCGTACCGCGAACCCCGTCTGCGTGTCGAACAGCGTCGTGCCGGGGGCCGGCGGGCCCGAGGTCAGGGCCAGCTGGGCCTCGAACGTGCCGAGACCCAGCTCCGTACGCAGGACGCCGTGGCAGTACTGGTCCACCAAGGACGGCGTTTCGATCATCCGGACTCCCCGGGAGATGGACCACGTCGCTTGCACGTCGCTTCTACGGGTCCTAACGGGTGACCGGGGCCTCAGGTGTTGGTGCTGGCCGACCGTTCGCCGCTCAGCCGTTCTTCGGACCGCCGACCTGGATGCCCGCCATCCGCGTCCACTCGTAGGGGCCGGTCCGCACCTTCGCCGCGAACTCGCCGTCGAAGGCCTCGTGGACGGTGATGCCGGCCTTCCCGACGGCCTGCTCGGCGACGGCGACCGAGGGGGCCACCAGGTCGCCCCAGCCGCCGTCCTCGCCGACCAGGACGATCCGGGCGCCGCGCTCGCCGAGGTGCGCGACCTGGCCCTCGGCTCCGCCGTGCTCCTTGGCGAAGGCGCTGATCCGCCGGGCCAGCCGTGCGGCCGCGCGCTCGGACTTCGCGGCCTGCTTGGCGTCGGCTGTCTCGTCAACCTGCTTGGTGTCTGCCATGGCCAGGATGCTACCGACGGGTAGATCGAACGGCGACGGCCGGGGTGCGTGGCGTCCACCACGCACCCCGGCCGTCGGGAGCTCAGCGCAGGAAGGGGTCCACCGCGACCGCCACGAAGAGCAGCGACACATAGGTGATGGACCAGTGGAACAGCCGCATCTCCTTCAGCTTGCCGCCCGTGACCTCGGCCTTCGCCCGGTTCTGCAGTCCGTGCGCCTCCCACAGCCACCAGCCGCCCGCCGTCAGCGCGACCGCCGTGTAGAACCAGCCGGTGTAGCCCAGCGGCTGCAGCAGGAGCGAGACGCCGACCATCACCCAGCTGTAGAGGACGATCTGCTTGGCGACGGTCTTGTTGGAGGCGACGACCGGCAGCATCGGCACGCCGACGCGCGCGTAGTCGTCCTTGACCTTCATGGACAGCGGCCAGTAGTGCGGCGGCGTCCAGAAGAACATGACGAGGAAGAGGACGACCGGTGCCCAGGACACCGAGTTCGTCACGGCCGACCAGCCGATCAGGACCGGCATGCAGCCTGCGATGCCGCCCCACACGATGTTCTGCGAGGTGCGCCGCTTGAGGATCATCGTGTAGACGACGACGTAGAAGAGGAGCGCGCCGAGGGCGAGCCAGGCCGACAGCCAGTTGACCGTGAGCCCGAACAGCAGGGTCGAGACCACCGCGAGGGTGATTCCGAAGGCGAGGCATTCACGCGGGCTGACCATCCCGGTGACCAGCGGCCGCTGCGAGGTGCGGTCCATCAGGGCGTCGATGTCGCGGTCGATGTACATGTTCAGCGCGTTGGCGCCGCCGGCGGACAGATATCCGCCCAGGCAGGTCAGCACCACCAGGCCGAGGTCGGGAACGCCCTGCTGCGCCAGGAACATCACCGGGACGGTGGTGATCAGCAGCAGTTCGATGATCCGCGGCTTGGTCAGCGCCACGAACGCCTTGACCCGGGCCCCGACCGGCCGCCGGCTCGGGCTCTGGCTCGCCCCGACAATCCCCACTGGACGGGATTCAACGGCCGTCACGCACACCCCTGACAGAGACTCCCAGCGAGCTCCCCACGTGAATACGGGGTAAAGGCTCGCGCGTACCACGCCACTGTAGACGTTGCCCATACCCCGATATTCGCGGGGGTGGGGTCGTGTTGGACGGGGCCCGCGGAAGAGCCGGAACGCACTCTGTTGAGCACTCGTACGAGCGGGTCCGTATTCACTTGCTGAACAGGAAACTCGCCGGTCGGCGGGCGGATCGCGAAGCTACCCGGCAGTCTGGAATGACTCGAAAAAATGCACGTTCTGACGGGGGTAGGCTCGACAACGGCCGGTGGGCGCCGCGTGCACCGGTATTCGACATGTGTGACATGTGGAGAGGAGCCCTGACCCAGGGTGAGCACCAAGCCGACCACCACAGACCTCGAGTGGACCGAGCTGGACCAGCGGGCCGTGGACACCGCCCGCGTCCTGGCCGCCGACGCCGTACAGAAGGTCGGCAACGGCCATCCCGGTACGGCGATGAGCCTGGCGCCTGCCGCGTACACCCTCTTCCAGAAGGTGATGCGACACGACCCGGCGGACGCCGACTGGGTAGGCCGCGACCGCTTCGTGCTGTCCGCCGGCCACTCGTCCCTGACGCTGTACACCCAGCTGTACCTGGCCGGCTTCGGCCTGGAACTGGACGATCTGAAGGCCTTCCGCACCTGGGGCTCGAAGACCCCTGGGCACCCGGAGTACGGCCACACCACGGGCGTCGAGACGACGACCGGCCCGCTGGGCCAGGGTGTCGCCAACGCCGTGGGCATGGCGATGGCCGCGCGCTACGAGCGCGGTCTGTTCGACCCCGACGCCCCGGCCGGCGAATCGCCGTTCGACCACTTCGTCTACGCCATCGCCGGTGACGGCTGCCTCCAGGAGGGCATCTCCGCCGAGGCGTCCTCGCTGGCCGGCCACCAGAAGCTCGGCAACCTGGTCCTGCTGTGGGACGACAACCACATCTCGATCGAGGGCGACACCGAGACGGCCGTGTCCGAGGACACGGTCAAGCGCTACGAGGCGTACGGCTGGCACGTGCAGCGGGTCGCCCCCAAGCCGGACGGCGACCTGGACCCGCACGCCCTGTACGACGCCATCGAGGCCGCGAAGCTGGTGACGGACAAGCCGTCCTTCATCGCGATGCGCTCGATCATCGCCTGGCCCGCCCCGAACGCGCAGAACACCGAGGCCGCGCACGGCTCGGCGCTCGGCGACGACGAGGTCGCCGCGACCAAGCGCGTCCTGGGCTTCGACCCGGAGCAGTCCTTCGAGGTCGCGGACGAGGTCATCGCCCACACCCGCGGCGCCCTGGACCGCGGCCAGGCGGCCCGCGCCGTGTGGGAGAAGTCGTTCCAGCAGTGGCGGGACAACAACCCCGAGCGCGCCGCCGAGTTCGACCGCGTCGCCGCGGGCGAGCTGCCCGCCGGCTGGGAGGAGAAGCTCCCGGTCTTCGAGCCCGGCAAGGGCGTCGCCACCCGTGCCGCGTCCGGCAAGGTGCTCCAGGCGCTCGGCGCGGTCATCCCCGAGCTGTGGGGCGGTTCCGCCGACCTCGCCGGCTCCAACAACACCACCATCGACAAGACGTCGTCGTTCCTCCCCGAGGGCAACCCGCTGCCCGAGGCGAGCCCGTACGGCCGCACGGTCCACTTCGGCATCCGCGAGCACTCCATGGCCGCGGAGATGAACGGCATCGCGCTGCACGGCAACACGCGCGTCTACGGCGGCACGTTCCTCGTGTTCTCCGACTACATGCGCAACGCCGTCCGGCTCTCTGCCCTGATGCACGTGCCGGTCACCTACGTGTGGACGCACGACTCCATCGGTCTCGGCGAGGACGGCCCCACCCACCAGCCGGTCGAGCACCTCGCGTCGCTGCGCGCGATCCCCGGCCTGAACGTGGTCCGCCCGGCCGACGCCAACGAGACCGCGATCGCCTGGCGCGAGATCCTCAAGCGCTGGACGAAGGTCTTCGGCAAGGGCGCCCCGCACGGCCTGGTCCTCACCCGTCAGGGCGTGCCGACCTACGAACCCAACGAGGACACCGCCAAGGGCGGCTACATCCTCTTCGAGGCCTCCACGGGAACGCCGGAGGTGATCCTGCTCGCGACCGGCTCCGAGGTGCACGTCGCCGTCGAGGCGCGCGAGCGGCTGGAAGCCGACGGAGTGCCCACCCGGGTGGTCTCCATGCCGTCCGTGGAGTGGTTCGAGGAGCAGGACCAGGGGTACCGGGACAGCGTCCTGCCCCCGTCCGTCAGGGCCCGCGTGTCGGTCGAGGCCGGTATCGGCCTCACCTGGCACAAGTACGTCGGCGACGCCGGCCGCATCGTTTCCCTGGAGCACTTCGGTGCTTCCGCCGACGGCAAGGTCCTCTTCCAGGAGTACGGCTTCACTGCCGAGAACGTGGCGGCCAAGGCGCGGGAATCCCTCGCCGCCGCCCAGCGCTGACGCTCACACACGACCCGTAGGAGATGTAATTCCATGACAGACGCACTCAAGCGCCTCTCCGAGGAGGGCGTCGCGATCTGGCTGGACGACCTGTCGCGCAAGCGGATCACGTCCGGCAACCTCGCCGAGCTGATCGACCAGCAGCACGTCGTGGGCGTCACCACCAACCCGTCGATCTTCCAGAAGGCGATCTCCCAGGGCGACGGCTACGACCATCAGCTCTCCGACCTCGCCGCCCGCGGGGTCACGGTCGAAGAGGCCATCCGCATGATCACGACGGCGGACGTCCGTGACGCCGCCGACATCCTGCGCCCGGTCTTCGACGCCACCGGCGGCCAGGACGGCCGGGTGTCCATCGAGGTGGACCCGCGCCTCGCGCACCACACCAAGCCGACGGTCGCCGAGGCCAAGCAGCTCGCGTGGCTGGTCGACCGCCCCAACACGCTGATCAAGATCCCGGCCACCATGGGCGGCCTGCCGGCCATCACCGAGGTCATCGGCCTGGGCATCAGCGTCAACGTCACGCTGATCTTCTCGCTGGAGCGCTACCGCCAGGTCATGGACGCCTACCTGTCCGGCCTGGAGCAGGCCAAGGAGCGCGGCCTGGACCTGTCGAAGATCCACTCCGTGGCGTCCTTCTTCGTGTCCCGCGTGGACACCGAGATCGACAAGCGCCTCGACGCGCTCGGCACCGACGAGGCCAAGGCCGCCCGCGGCAAGGCCGGACTCGCCAACGCGCGCCTCGCCTACCAGGCGTACGAGGAGGTCTTCGCCGGCGAGCGCTGGGCCGCGCTGGAGAAGGCGGGCGCCAACAAGCAGCGTCCGCTGTGGGCCTCCACCGGCGTGAAGGACCCCGCGTACAAGGACACCCTGTACGTGGACGACCTGGTCGCCCCGAACACGGTGAACACCATGCCGGAGGCGACCCTGTTCGCCGCCGAGGACCACGGCTCGATCACCGGCAACACCGTCGCCGGCACCTACGAGCAGGCCCGCGCCGAGATCGACGCCGTCGAGAAGCTCGGCATCTCCTACGACGAGGTGGTCCAGCTCCTCGAGGACGAGGGCGTCGAGAAGTTCGAGGCGTCCTGGAACGACCTGCTCAAGTCGACCGAGGCGGAGCTCCAGCGCCTCGCCCCCTCGGAGGGCTGAGAATTTGTCGAGCAGCAACCCGCTGCGTGACCCCGCCGACCGACGGCTCCCGCGTATCGCGGGGCCGTCGGGCCTGGTCATCTTCGGCGTCACGGGCGATTTGTCCCGGAAGAAGCTCATGCCCGCCGTGTACGACCTCGCCAACCGGGGTCTGCTGCCGCCGGGTTTCTCCCTGGTGGGCTTCGCCCGCCGGGAGTGGGAGCACGAGGACTTCGCGCAGGAGGTCCACGACGCCGTCAAGGAGCACGCCCGCACGCCCTTCCGCGAGGAGGTCTGGCAGCAGCTCGTCCAGGGCATGCGCTTCGTGCAGGGCACCTTCGACGACGACGAGGCGTTCGAGCGGCTGCGCGCGACGATCGACGAACTGGACCGGGCCCAGGGCACGGGCGGCAACTTCGCCTTCTACCTCTCGGTGCCACCGCGTTCCTTCCCGGTGGTCATCAAGCAGCTGAAGAAGCACGGGCTGGCCGACCAGCAGAACGGCTCCTGGCGGCGCGCGGTCATCGAAAAGCCCTTCGGTCACGACCTCGCCTCGGCCGAGGAGCTCAACAAGGTCGTCCACGAGGTCTTCGGCTCGGACCAGGTCTTCCGCATCGACCACTACCTGGGCAAGGAGACCGTCCAGAACATCCTGGCGCTCCGCTTCGCGAACACGATGTTCGAGCCGATCTGGAACCGGTCCTTCGTGGACCATGTGCAGATCACCATGGCCGAGGACATCGGCATCGGCGGCCGGGCCGGCTACTACGACGGCATCGGCGCCGCCCGTGACGTCATCCAGAACCACCTGCTCCAGCTGATGGCGCTGACCGCCATGGAGGAGCCCGCCTCCTTCGACGCGGACGCGCTGGCCGCGGAGAAGACCAAGGTGCTCGGCGCCGTCCGGCTGCCGAAGGACCTGGGCCGCGACACCGTGCGCGGTCAGTACGCGGCCGGCTGGCAGGGCGGCGAGAAGGCCGTCGGCTATCTCGAAGAGGACGGCATCGACCCCAAGTCGAAGACCGACACCTACGCGGCAGTCAAGCTGGGCGTGGACAACCGCCGTTGGGCGGGCGTCCCGTTCTACCTGCGCACCGGCAAGCGGCTCGGCCGGCGGGTGACCGAGATCGCGGTCGTCTTCCAGCGGGCCCCGCACTCCCCCTTCGACTCCACGGCCACCGAGGAGCTCGGGGCGAACGCCATCGTCATCCGGGTCCAGCCGGACGAGGGGATCACGGTCCGCTTCGGCTCCAAGGTGCCCGGCACCTCCATGGAGATCCGGGACGTGTCGATGGACTTCGCCTACGGCGAGTCCTTCACCGAGTCCTCGCCCGAGGCGTACGAGCGGCTGATCCTGGACGTGCTGCTGGGCGACTCGAACCTCTTCCCCCGCACCGAGGAGGTCGAGCTGTCCTGGAAGATCCTCGACCCGATCGAGCAGTACTGGGACAAGAACGGCAGGCCCGCGCAGTACCCGTCGGGCACCTGGGGGCCGGTCGAGGCCGACGAGATGCTCGAGCGAGACGGACGGAGCTGGCGCCGGCCATGAAAACGGACCTCACGGACACCACTGCCAGCAAGATCAACAAGGCGCTGGTGCAGGGCCGCCGTGCGATAGGCACACCCGCCGTCGGCATGGTGCTCACCCTCGTCGTCGTCACGGACGAGGAGAACGCCTACGACGCCCTGAAGGCCGCCAACGACGCGTCGCACGAGCACCCCTCGCGCACGCTCGTGGTCATCAAGCGCGTCTCCCGCTCCCCCCGGGGCCGCACCCAGTCCCGCCTCGACGCCGAGGTGCGCCTCGGCGCGGACGCCGGCAGCGGCGAGACGGTCATCCTCCGGCTGTACGGCGAGGTGTCCGACCACGCCCAGTCCGTCGTGCTGCCGCTGCTGCTGCCGGACGCGCCCGTGGTGGTCTGGTGGTCGGTGGACGCTCCGCGCGACCCGGCGGGCGACCCGCTGGGCGCCCTGGGCCAGCGCCGGGTCACCGACAGCTACACGGCGGAGAAGCCCGTCGACGAGCTGCGTTCCCGCGCCGAGAGCTACGAGCCGGGCGACACCGACCTGGCGTGGGCCCGGATCACTCCGTGGCGTTCCATGCTGGCCGCCGCACTCGACCAGGTCAGCTGCGAGATCGTGTCCGCCGAGGTGGCGGGCGAGGAGTCCAACCC
Source organism: Streptomyces achromogenes (assembly GCF_030816715.1). NCBI lineage: Bacteria > Bacillati > Actinomycetota > Actinomycetes > Kitasatosporales > Streptomycetaceae > Streptomyces > Streptomyces achromogenes. Next base: position 2,287,771 of record NZ_JAUSYH010000001.1, read on the forward strand.
GAGCGTCGAGCTGCTCGCCATGTGGCTCGCCGACCGGCTCCATGTGCACGTCCGGCGCGCGGTCTCGGCCGGCCCCGGTCTGACCCAGGTGCGAATGGAGACCACCGGCGGCCCGATCACGCTGCACCGGTCGGACGGGGCGATGGCCACCCTGGCGCTGCCCGGCCAGCCCGACCGGGCGGTGGCGCTCAAGCGCCGGGAGACGTCGGAGCTGCTCGCGGAGGAGCTGCGCAGGCTCGACCCCGACGACACGTACGCGTCCGCCCTGCGGTTCGGCGTGGACCGGCTGGGCGGCCTGCAGTCGGCCGCCGAGCGGGTGGCGGAGCGGGCCGAGGCGGCCTCCCAGCCCCCGCCGTCCCTGCCGGTCCGCGCCGTGGCGGAACCGGCTGCCGCCGGCCGTGACTCCGGCCCGGCCGCCCCTGCCGCGCCGGCCACCGCCTCACCGGGCTCCGGTGACGGCGACCGGCCGTCTCCCGCGCAGATGCCCCCGGTCAGGAAGGCGGATCAGCAGTGAGCACGCCCCAGCTGGTCGTCCACCGCGACAAGGAGCTGATGGCGCAGGCCGCGGCGGCCCGGCTGATCACGAAGATCGTGGACGCGCAGGCCTCCCGGGGCCATGCGTCCGTGGTCCTCACCGGCGGCCGCAACGGCAACGGCCTGCTGGCCGCGCTGGCCGCCGCGCCCGCCCGCGACGCCGTCGACTGGGCGCGGCTCGACCTGTGGTGGGGCGACGAGCGGTTCCTGCCCGAGGGCGACCCGGAGCGCAACGTCACGCAGGCCCGTGAGGCCCTGCTCGACTCCGTCCCGGTGGACCCGAAGCGTGTGCACGCCATGCCCGCGTCGGACGGTCCCGACGGCGCCGACGTGGAGGCGGCCGCGGCGTCCTACGCCGAGGAACTGGCCCGCGCGGCCGGTCCCGAGAACCACGGCACGGTCCCGTCCTTCGACGTGCTGATGCTGGGCGTCGGCCCGGACACCCATGTGGCCTCGCTCTTCCCGGAGCTGCCGGCCGTGCGGGAGACCGAGCGCACGGTGGTCGGCGTCCGCGGCGCGCCCAAGCCCCCGCCGACCCGCGTCACGCTCACCCTCCCGGCGATCCGGGCGGCCCGTGAGGTGTGGCTGCTCGCGGCCGGCGAGGACAAGGCGCAGGCCGCGGCGATCGCCCTGTCCGGAGCGGGCGAGATCCAGGCCCCGGCCGCGGGAGCCCAGGGACGCGCCCGCACCCTGTGGCTGCTGGACTCGGCGGCGGCCTCGCGGCTGCCGAGGTCGCTGTATCCGCCGGCTTCGTCGTAACGCCTTCTGCGCGACAGCACTCGACGCCGGGTCCCGTCCAGGGACCCGGCGTCGAGTGCTGTCAGCAGCAGATCGGCACCGTCAGCAGGGCCGCTCCGGCCGGGGTCGCCTCACTGCCGGCCGCGCAGCTCCCGGTACGTGGCGACGAGGGCCCGGGTGGACCCGTCCAGACCGGCGACGTCGGCGCCTTCGGTGAGGGCGGGCTCCACGCGCTTGGCGAGGACCTTGCCGAGCTCCACGCCCCACTGGTCGAAGGAGTCGATGTTCCACACCGCGCCCTGCACGAACACCTTGTGCTCGTAGAGGGCGACGAGCTGGCCGAGGACGGACGGAGTGAGTTCCTTCGCCAGGATGGTCGTGGTGGGGTGGTCGCCCTTGAACGTCTTGTGCGCCACCAGTTCCTCCGGCACTCCTTCCGCGCGGACCTCCTCGGGCGTCTTGCCGAAGGCCAGCGCCTGCGTCTGCGCGAAGAAGTTCGCCATCAACAGGTCGTGCTGGGAGGCGAGTTCGCCGCTGAGCTCGTCGACCGGCCGGGCGAAGCCGATGAAGTCGGCCGGGATGAGCTTCGTGCCCTGGTGGATCAACTGGTAGTAGGCGTGCTGCCCGTTGGTGCCCGGCGTGCCCCAGACGACGGGGCCGGTCTGCCAGTCCACCTCCGTGCCGTCGCGGCCGACGTGCTTGCCGTTGGACTCCATGTCCAGCTGCTGGAGATAGGCGGCGAACTTCGACAGGTAGTGGCTGTACGGCAGCACGGCGTGCGACTGCGCGTCGTGGAAGTTGCCGTACCACACGCCCAGCAGCCCCAACAGCAGCGGGACGTTGGACTCGGCGGGCGCGGTGCGGAAGTGCTCGTCGACGAGGTGGAAGCCGTCGAGCATCTCACGGAAGCGGTCCGGGCCGATGGCGATCATCAGCGACAGGCCGATCGCCGAGTCGTAGGAGTAGCGGCCGCCGACCCAGTCCCAGAACTCGAACATGTTGGCCGTGTCGATGCCGAAGCCGGCGACCTTCCCGGCGTTCGTCGACAGGGCGACGAAGTGCTGGGCGACCGCCTTCTCGTCGCCGCCCAGTCCGTCGAGGAGCCAGGAGCGGGCCGAGGTGGCGTTGGTGATCGTCTCGATGGTGGTGAAGGTCTTCGACGCGACGATGAACAGCGTCTCCGCCGGGTCCAGGTCGCGGACCGCCTCGTGCAGGTCCGCGCCGTCCACGTTGGACACGAAGCGGACCGTGAGGTCGCGGTCGGTGTAACTGCGCAGCGCCTCGTAGGCCATCGCCGGGCCCAGGTCGGAGCCGCCGATGCCGATGTTGACGACGTTGCGGATGCGCCGGCCGGTGTGGCCGGTCCACTCTCCGGAGCGCACCCGCTCGGCGAAGCCGGCCATCTTGTCGAGGACGGCGTGCACGGCGGGGACGACGTTCTCCCCGTCGACCTCGATCACCGCGTCGCGCGGGGCGCGCAGGGCGGTGTGCAGCACCGCGCGGTCCTCGGTGGTGTTGATCCGCTCGCCGCGGAACATGGCGTCCCGCAGCCCGAACACGTCGACCGCCGCGGCCAGCTCACGCAACAGTCGCAGTGTCTCGTCCGTGACGAGGTGCTTGGAGTAGTCGATGTGCAGGTCGCCGACCTGCAGGGTGTGACCGGCGCCGCGGTCGGGGTCGGCGGCGAACAGCTCGCGCAGCCGCACCTCGCCGAGTTCCTCGCGGTGTTCGGCCAGAGCGGTCCACTCGGGCGTCTGGTTCAGCCTCGTACGGCCGTCTGCGTTCATCTCGGACTTCAGCCCTTCCTCACCTGTCCGTGCTGCCTCGCACGCCTTGCCCCGCCGCTCCCAACCTAGTTGATCAGGAGTGAGCACGAGCGGACGTGCCGTGGCGCCCGGGGCAACAGGAGGTACGTCCCGCAGGCGCTCGGGTATCAGCGCGGCGGCGGTGTGTGCGACGAGGCAGGGCCGCGGCGAACGGCGGAGGGCAGCGCGGAGGACCGTTGCGCGGGCTGACGGCCCGGGCGCGAAACAGCTTCGGCCGGGCGCCCTCGGGCACCCGGCCGGTCTACGTCACCAGGGCGTGTCCGCCCTAGATCTCGCCCCGCAGTTTGGCGAGCGCCTCGGCGAGGATCGCCTCGCCGTCCGCGTCGCTGCGCCGCTCCCGCACATAGGCGAGGTGCGTCTTGTAGGGCTCGGTGCGCGGGGGGTCCGGGGGGTTGTCCCGGTCCTGCCCGGCGGGAAAGCCGCAGCGCGGGCAGTCCCAGGTCTCGGGAACCTGCGCGTCGCTGGCGAAGCTGGGCACCGTCTCGTGTCCGTTGGAGCACCAGAAGGAGATGCGCAGACGGGGCGCGGACTCGCCCCGCTCGGCCTCGCCCATCGGCCCCGCCCCGACCCGGCTACCTCGGATCGCGTTGCCACTTGCCACGGTCGTAACTCCCTGCGTGATGGTGCCGCGAAGCGAGTCGGCGTTTCGCTTCGCCGCGAGCGCCTCAGTCTACGTAAGGCCCAACGCGCGTCCAGTGATTGGAGTTACAGCTCCCACACCTGGACGCAAGCCCCATGATAGGCCGCGCTCTGCTGCGCGTACCGAACATGGGGCCTTACGTACCGGAATGTGCGTGCCTGTGAGAAGCTGATCAGTTGTTCGTCTTCATCAGGATGCCGAGGACGATGATGGAGGCGAACCACAGCGTCCCGACCACGACGGTGATGCGGTCGAGGTTGCGCTCGGCGACCGAGGAACCGCCGACGGAGGACTGCATGCCACCGCCGAACATGTCGGAGAGGCCGCCGCCCTTCCCCTTGTGCATCAGCACCAGCAGCATCAGCAGCAGGCTGAAGACGATCAGGGCGATCGAGAACCCCAAAACCACGGCTGGACCAACTTCCTCGGATTCGGATAAGGACCGGAACGGACAACGGGGGCACAGCGCCGATTCCCGTGCGGCTGCGCCGCGTGGCGCTATGCCCCCGCAAGAGTACGACGGATCGCCGCTACCGCATACTCACAGCTCGGATCACTGGTCGCGGAAGCGCACGATCTTGACGAACTCGTCCGCGTCCAGCGAGGCGCCGCCGACCAGCGCGCCGTCGATGTCGGCCTGCGCCATGATCTCGGCGACGTTGCCGGACTTGACGGAGCCGCCGTACTGGATGCGGACCTTGTCGGCCAGCTCCTGGGTGTAGAGCTCGGCGATCTTGGCGCGGACGGCGGCGCAGACCTCCTGCGCGTCCTCGGCGCCGCAGACCTTGCCGGTGCCGATGGCCCACACGGGCTCGTAGGCGATCACGACGGACTCGGCCTGCTCGGCCGGTAGGTCCTTCAGACCGCCCTCGACCTGGGCGAGGGTGTGGGCGACGTGGTTGCCCGCCTCGCGGACGTCCAGCTCCTCGCCGACGCACAGGATGGGGGTCAGGCCGTGCTTGTAGGCGGCCTTGACCTTGGCGTTCACCAGCTCGTCGGTCTCGTCGTGGTACTGCCGGCGCTCGGAGTGGCCGATCGCCACGAACGTGCACTTCAGCTTGGCGAGCATCGCACCGGAGATCTCGCCGGTGTAGGCGCCGGAGTCCTGCGCCGAGATGTCCTGGGCGCCGTACTTGATCTTGAGCTTGTCACCGTCGACCAGGGTCTGCACGGAGCGCAGGTCGGTGAAGGGCGGCAGGACGGCGACCTCGACGGCCTCGTAGTCCTTGTCGGCCAGGGCGAAGGCGAGCTTCTGGACGTGCGCGATGGCCTCGAGGTGGTTGAGGTTCATCTTCCAGTTGCCCGCCATCAGCGGCGTACGAGTGGTCATGCGGGGTCAGCCTTCCAGTGCGGCGAGGCCGGGGAGCGTCTTGCCCTCGAGGTATTCGAGGGAGGCGCCGCCACCGGTCGAGATGTGGCCGAATGCGTTCTCGTCGAAGCCGAGCGTGCGCACGGCCGCGGCGGAGTCTCCACCGCCGACGACGGTGAAGCCGTCCGAGTCGATGAGAGCCTGGGCGACCGCCTTGGTGCCCTCGGCGTAGTCGGGGTGTTCGAAGACGCCCATCGGACCGTTCCAGAACACGGTCGCGGCGTCGGCGAGCTTGCCCGCGTACAGCTCACCCGTCTTCGGGCCGACGTCCAGGCCCAGCCGGCCCTCGGGCATCTTGTCCGCGTCGACGGCGGCGTGCTCGGTGGGCGCCTTGGCCTTCAGGTCCGGGAATCCGGGCGAGACCACGACGTCGACCGGGAGGACCAGCTCGACGCCCTGCTTCTCGGCGCGTTCCAGGTACTCGGTGACGACCGGGATCTGGTCCTCCTGGAGGAGGGAGGTGCCGACCTCGTGGCCCTGGGCCTTGAGGAAGGTGAAGGCCATGCCGCCGCCGATGAGGATGCGGTCGGCCTTGCCGAGCAGTTCGTCGATGACGGCGAGCTTGTCGGAGACCTTGGAGCCGCCGAGCGCCACGACGTAGGGGCGCGCGACGTCCTGGGTGAGCTTCTTCAGGACGCCGACCTCGGTGGCGATCAGGTAGCCGGCGTAGTGCGGCAGCTTGCCCGGGAGGTCGTACACGGACGCGTGCTTGCGGTGCACCGCGCCGAAGCCGTCGCCCACGTACACGTCGGCGAGGACGGCCAGCCGGTCGGCGAAGGCGGCCCTCTCGGCGTCGTCCTTCGAGGTCTCGCCGGCGTTGAAGCGCAGGTTCTCGACGACCGCGACCCGGCCGTCGGCGAGGCCGGCGACGGTGGCCGTGGCGGAGTCGCCGACGGTGTCGGTCGCGAAGGCCACGTCGGCGCCGAGGAGTTCACCGAGGCGCGCGGCGGCGGGAGCGAGGGAGAAGGCCGGGTCCGGAGCGCCCTTGGGGCGGCCCAGGTGGGAGGCGACGACCACGCGGGCGCCCGCCTCGGCCAGCGCCTTGACGGTGGGCAGCACGGCGCGGATACGGCCGTCGTCGGTGATGGTGGTGCCGGCCAGCGGCACGTTCAGGTCGGCGCGGACGAAGACGCGCTTGCCTGCGACGCCTTCGGCGAGAAGTTCGTCGATCGTCTTCATTGAGTGGGCTCCCGGGAGGACTGGTGGTGCTCGTGATCCTAAGAGGGCTGGTCTGCACGTGAGTCAGGGCCCGGGCGGCGCGTCCTTGCGCCGCCCGGGCCCTGCTCTCACATCAACGTGCTCGCTCTGTCGATCAGAGCTGGGCGCCGACGAAGACCGTCAGGTCCACGAGGCGGTTGGAGTAGCCCCACTCGTTGTCGTACCAGCCGAGGATCTTCACCGAGTTGCCCTCCTGGACCATGGTCAGGGAGGAGTCGAAGGTGCAGGAGGCCGGGTCGCTGACGATGTCCGAGGAGACGATCGGGTCCTCGGTGTAGGCCAGGTAGCCCTTGAGGTCGCCGTCCTCGGAGGCCTTCTTGAACGCGGCGTTGACCTCGTCCTTGGTGACCTCGCGCTGGAGGGTCACGACCAGGTCGGTGGCCGAGCCGGTCGGGACCGGCACGCGCATCGCGATGCCGTCCAGCTTGCCCTTGAGCTGCGGCAGGACCAGGGCGGTGGCCTTCGCGGCGCCCGTCGTGGTCGGGATGATGTTCTCGGCGGCGGCGCGGGCGCGGCGCAGGTCCGAGTGCGGGAAGTCCAGGATGCGCTGGTCGTTGGTGTACGCGTGGACCGTCGTCATCAGACCCTTGACGATGCCGAAGTTCTCGTCGAGGACCTTGGCCATCGGCGCCACACAGTTGGTGGTGCAGGAGGCGTTGGAGATGACGTGGTGGTTCGCCGGGTCGTACTTGTCCTGGTTGACGCCCATCACGATGGTGATGTCCTCGTCCTTGGCCGGAGCCGAGATGAGGACCTTCTTGGCGCCGCCCGCGATGTGCTTCTCGGCGTCGGCCTTCTTGGTGAAGATGCCGGTCGACTCGATCACGATGTCGACGCCGAGGTCGCCCCACGGGATGTCGGCGGGGTTGCGCTCGGACAGCACCTTGATGGTGTGGCCGTCCACAGTGATCGTGTCTGCCGTGTGCGACACCTCGGCCTTGAGACGGCCCAGGATGGTGTCGTACTTGAGCAGGTGAGCGGTGGTCGCGGTGTCACCCAGGTCGTTGACAGCCACGATCTCGATGTCAGCACCCTGCTCCAGCAGCGCGCGGAAGTAGTTACGACCGATGCGGCCAAAGCCGTTGATGCCTACGCGGATCGTCACGAACCGATCTCCTCGTTGGTACGCCGGCCACGAGGTGCCGGCGAGCTGTATTTGGGATGTCCCCGACCACCCACGACCCTACCTCTCCGGGGCCGCCGGAGTGACATCGAGTCGGCCCATACACGGCACGGCGGTCCGTACCCGCCAGTAGGGGTACGGACCGCACGGGCCGGACGGGCCCGATCACTCGATCCGGTTACGAACCGTCACGAAGGGTTGACTTGGGCGTGTCATCGCCCAAGTGAGGCGAGCGCCTTTCCGATGAGCGCCTTTCGGTCGGCCGCCGCGGCGACGTGCTCCAGGCCGAAGCCGAGCAGCACGGTGTCGTCGGTGGTGACCGCTCCGTACGTCTGGAACAGGACGCCGGTGCGCGCCCAGTCCTTCAGCACGCCCGGGCTGCCCGCGGGGGGTCCGCCGGCCTTCCAGGCGCCGAGCGACGTCTCGAAGCCCTCGGTCTCGACGGCGCCGCCGCCGACGACCAGCGAGGCGTCGTCCGCGAGCACGCCGCGGCCGCCGCTGCCCGGGTCGGTGACGTAGGCGATCGAGACCTCGACGTTCTTGCCCGCGTACGCGCTCAGGTCGAAGTTCACCTGCTGCCAGCCGCTGGAGGCGCCGGTGAGGGCGTTCCAGGAGCCGGTGGACCCGGTCGCGGTGCAGTCGTTCGCGGCGAGGGTCAGGTAGTGCTCGAGCCATGGGTGCTCACCGACGTAGAAACCGGCCCCGCACTCCGCGGGCACGGTGGTCCTGGTGGCGCCGCCCGCCTCCGCAAGCGTGGTCCAGTCGTCGCCGCCGACGGTGTGGATCTCGACGATCGCGTTGTCGTAGCCCGGCTCGGTGTCCCACAGCAGCTGGGTGCGCAGCGTCGGCTTGGCCGCCGCGCCGACGCCGCTGAGGTCGACGGTGCGGGTGAGGCGCTTGTAGGCGTCGTCGGTGTGCACGGCCGCGGCCATGTACGAGCCCGCGTACGGCCCGTAGGGGTTGACCGTCCCGGCGAACTGGCCGGCGCCCGCGCTCGCGAACTGCGGGTAGGCGGCCGCGGGCAGCTCGTCCGAGGTGACCGCGTAGGTGCCCGCCTTGTCGAGCGGGTTGCCCGTGGCCGGGCCGAGAGCCGCGCTCAGTGCGCCGAGCCTGCCGGAACCGGTGAAGCCGGTGGCGCCGGGGGTCGAGGTGCGGGAGTAGGCGCCCAGGTAGTACTGGCTGAAGTCGTTCGACGGGGTGCCGTCGGCGAGCGCGACGCTGCCGCCGGCCAGCTCGCCCGCCTCGATCAGCTTGCCGCCCTCGTTGAGGAAGGCGCGCAGCGCGAGCTGGGTCGGGTTGCCGGGGGTGCTCGCGCCCGTGTAGTGGACGACCGTGCGGAAGTGGCTCAGCACGCCGAGCGCGTCGGGCGCCCCCTGTGCGGCGACGTCCCAGACGATCGCCTTGCGGCCGTTGGCCTTCAGCGCGTCCACATACGTCTGCGCCTGCGTGGCGGCCGCGCCCTCCTCGGCGACCACCAGCGTGTCGGCCTGGGGCCGCGCGGCGACGGTGTAGGTGAAGTGCGCGCTGGAGACCTTCTTGCCGTTCTCGGCCTTCCCGGTGAACCACACCTCGACCTTGTCGCCCGGTTTGCCGTCCTTCACCTTGGCCCGGTAGGCGTCGAAGTAGAGGTTGTCCTCCCCGCCGTAGGTCTCGCCGCCCTTCCAGTGCCGGAGCGCCTGGTCCCGGGTGCGGCCGCCGTTGACGCGGTACTTGAGCTCCTTGTCGCGGACCGCCTTGCGGACGACGACGGAGACCTGCTGGTCCGCACCGCGCGCGTAGGACGTGGTGAACGGCGCCGGGGTGAAGTCGGCGGCGGCCAGACCGACCGAGGACTTCGGGCGGTCGGGGCGCGCGGCGGACTCGGCGACCGACAGCGCGAACGGGACGTTCTTGGCGAACTCGGCCTGGATCAGCTTCTCGTCGTCCGGGAAGGTGAAGACCGACCGGCAGTCCGCGCTCTTCCACTGGTCGTCGGGGTCGACGTTCGACGCGGTCTGACAGGTCGACATCTCGGGGGTGAACATGGCCATGCCGTTGACGTTCGAGGCGTGGCCGTCCGCCTCGCCGTTGGTGGTGTACAGCTCCGAGGAGACCTGCGGGTGGTAGCCCGGGACGGCCGAGTTCTCGGGGGTGCCGGCGAGCGCCTCGTAGGCGACGTCGTCCGGGGTGTCGGTGGCGACCTGCCAGCCGACCCCGTAGAGGAGGAGTTCGGCGGCGGAGTGGTAGTTGATGCCGTAGGTGAAGCCGATGCGCTTCTCGAAGGCGTCGAGCGCCCTGGTCTCGGGCTCGGAGGCGGGTTTCGCGCCGCGGTAGGTCTCGCTGGTGGGGTTCGGCGAGGAACCCTCGTTGTCGTAGCCCCACTTGTAGGCGAAGTTGCGGTTGAGGTCGACGCCGTCGCCGGTGGAGATCGCGCCGTCGCCGTTGACGTCCCGCAGGTTCTTGCGCCACATGCGGTTGTCGGTGCTCTTGAAGGTGTAGTCGTAGCCGTCGGGGTTGGCCGACAGGACGAACCACAGCTCGTTGGAGTCGACGATCTTCTTGACGCGCTTGTCGGTCCGGTAGTTGTCCAGGTAGTAGTGCATCAGCCGCCGGGTCATCTCGGGGGTGATCCACTCACGCGCGTGCTGGTTGGACATGTACAGCACCGAGGGCTTGGAGCCGTCGGCGGACTTCTTCGCGTCCCTGGTCAGTTTGACCGCGAGGATGTCCTGGCCGTTCACGGTCTTGCCGAGGGAGACGACCTTGGTGAGGCCCGGGTTCTGCCGGCCGGTGCGCAGGATCTCCTCCCGCAGGCCGCCGCTTCCGCTGTACGGGCGGAACACGCCTTCGGCGGCGGCCTCCACCCGGTTCTCGGACGTGGCCGAGAGGGTGTGCTCGGCGAGCCGGACACCCTGCTTGCCGAGTTTCTTCGCCTGCTCGTCCGTGAGGTAGACCTCGACGGTGGCGGTGCCCTTCGCGGGCACCTGCTCGCTGAGTTCGTGTCCGTCCTGTCCGGCCGCCAGCAGCAGGGGTACCTGCTGTCCGGTGACCTCGGCGCGGAAGACCTTGACCTCGGCCGGATCGGGCTTCGGTGAGTGTGCGGGCTGCGCCTGGGCGATGGGCGCGAGTGCCGCTCCGCCGAGCAGGAGTGCGCCGACAGCGAGGATCGATCTCGCTCTAGGTCTCATGAACCCCCCTAGCGTGAGTTCGCCACAGCAGCGAACTCTGCCAGGCTCATGACAGTTCATGATCCAGTCAAGAGCGCCTCATAGCCAGACAAAAGCCGGTGGGGTCGCCCGATCGGACGCCCCCACCGGCCTCCTGACGAGCGATCAGCCCACCAGGTTGTCGGCGAGCTCCTCGCTCAGGTTGCACTCCGTGCCCGGGATGCCGAGGTCCGAGGCCCGCTTGTCGGCCATCGCCAGCAGCCGGCGGATCCGCCCGGCGACCGCGTCCTTCGTCAGCGGCGGGTCGGCGAGCGCGCCCAGCTCCTCCAGGGAGGCCTGCTTGTGGTCCATGCGCAGCCGGCCGGCCGCCGCGAGGTGCTCGGGCACCTCGTCGGCGAGGATCTCAAGCGCCCGCTGGACACGGGCCCCGGCGGCGACCGCGGCGCGCGCCGAACGGCGCAGGTTGGCGTCGTCGAAGTTGGCGAGCCGGTTCGCCGTGGCGCGCACCTCGCGGCGCATCCGGCGCTCCTCCCAGGCCAGCACCGACTCGTGCGCGCCCAGCCGGGTGAGCAGGGCGCCGATCGCGTCGCCGTCGCGGACCACGACCCGGTCGACCCCGCGCACCTCCCGGGCCTTCGCCGCGATGGAGAGCCGGCGGGCAGCGCCGACCAGCGCGAGCGCGGCCTCGGGGCCCGGGCAGGTCACCTCCAGCGAGGAGGAGCGGCCGGGCTCGGTGAGCGAGCCGTGCGCCAGGAACGCGCCGCGCCAGGCCGCCTCCGCGTCACAGGTCGCGCCGGAGACCACCTGCGGGGGCAGGCCCCGGATGGGGCGCCCGCGGCCGTCCACGAGCCCCGTCTGCCGGGCGAGCTGGTCACCGCCCGCGACCACCCGCACGACATAGCGCGAACCGCGGCGCAGACCGCCGGGCGCCATCACGATCAGCTCCGAGCCGTGCCCGAAGATCTCCAGGATGTCCCGCTTGAGCCGACGGGCCGCCATCGCCGTGTCCAGCTCCGCCTCGATCACGATGCGCCCGCTCACCAGGTGCAGGCCGCCGGCGAACCGCAGGATGGCGGAGACCTCCGCCTTTCTGCAGCAGGTCCGGGTGACGGGGAGCCGGGAGATCTCGTCCTTCACCGCTGCCGTCATCGCCATGGGCCGATCCTTCCATGCATCCGAAAAATACGGTCGTACGCGGCGGCCAACAGCTCCGGGTCGTGCCTCGGGGTTCCGTCGGGCCGGGCCACCGGCGCCAGCTCGACCGCGGCTCCGAACCTCTGGGCGGCGTCGGCCAGCGAGTCGCGGTCGGGCACGGCTGCCTCGTCGGCCAGCACCACGTCCAGGGCGAGTTTAGGGGCGTGTCGTCCCAAAACCTCCAAATGACGCTGCGGGGAGAAGCCGTCGGTTTCACCGGGTTGCGGAGCGAGGTTCAGCGAGAGCACCCGGCGCGCCTTCGTCTCCATGAGCGCGTCGAGCAGGTCGGGCACCAGCAGATGCGGCATGACCGAGGAGAACCAGGAGCCCGGCCCCAGCACCACCCAGTCGGCGTCCAGGACCGCTTCGACGGCCTCCGGGACGGCCGGCGGGTCGTGCGGCACCAGGTGCACGGACTGCACCTCGCCCGGTGTCAGCGCCACGGTCGCCTGCCCCCGGACCGTGTCGACGTCGTCGGGCCGCTCCGGATCGTGCCCCTTCACCAGCGCCTGGAGCTCCAGCGGCACGGCCGACATGGGCAGCACGCGCCCCTGCGCGCCGAGCAGCCGGCCGACCAGGTCCAGGGCCTGCACGTGGTCGCCGAGCTGCTCCCACAGGGCGACGATCAGCAGGTTGCCCACCGTGTGGCCGTTGATCTCGCCCTGCGACTGGAAACGGTGCTGGATGACCCGGGCCCAGGTCTGGCCCCAGTCGTCGTCGCCGCACAGCGCGGCGAGCGCCTTGCGCAGGTCGCCGGGCGGCAGGACGCCCAGTTCCTCACGCAGGCGGCCGCTGGAGCCGCCGTCGTCGGCCACCGTGACCACGCCGGTGAGGTCGCCGGTGATCCGGCGCAGTGCGGTGAGCGAGGCGGACAGGCCCATGCCGCCGCCGAGGGCGACCACCTTGGGCTGGGCGCCGCGGCGGCGCGGTTTGCCGCCGCGGGCCTCGGCAGGCCGGCCCGTGCGCCCCTCCGGGGCGACCTTGCGCAGCCGGCCGAGCCGTGGAGAACGTCCCGTCATTCCCGTCCCATGTCCCGGTGCACGACCACCGTCTCCACGCCCTCGGCCGCGAGGCGCACGGCGAGCTTCTCCGACATGGCCACCGAGCGGTGCTTGCCGCCCGTGCAGCCGACCGCGATGGTCACATAGCGCTTGCCCTCCCGGCGGTAGCCCGCGGCGACCAGCTGGAGGAGCTCCGCGTACCGGTCCAGGAACTCCTTGGCGCCGGGCTGGTTGAGGACGTACGCCGAGACCTCCTCGTTGAGCCCGGTGTAGGGGCGCAGCTCCGGGACCCAGTGCGGGTTGGGCAGGAACCGCATGTCCACGACCAGGTCGGCGTCGACCGGCAGGCCGTACTTGAAGCCGAAGGACATGACGGTCGCCCGCAGCTCGGGCTCCTCCTCGCCGGCGAACTGGGCGTCCATCTTGGCGCGCAGTTCGTGCACGTTCAGGCTGGAGGTGTCGATCACCAGGTCGGCGTCGCCGCGCAGCTCGCGCAGCAGCTCACGCTCGGCGGCGATGCCGTCGACGATGCGGCCGTCCCCCTGCAGGGGGTGCGGGCGCCGTACCCCCTCGAAGCGGCGCACCAGGGCGTCGTCGGAGGACTCGAGGAAGACGATCCGCCGGGTGACGCCCTTCGTCTCGAGGTCGGCGAGCGACTCGCGGAGGTTGTCGAAGAAGCGCCGGCCGCGGACGTCGACGACGACCGCGATCCGCGCCACGTTGCCCTGGGAACGGGCGCCCAGCTCCACCATCGTCGGGATCAGGGCGGGCGGCAGGTTGTCGACGACGAACCAGCCGAGGTCCTCCAGACACTTGGCCGCGGTCGAACGGCCGGCCCCGGACATGCCGGAGATGATCACCAGCTCGGGGATGGCCGCCTCGGGGATCCCGGGCGGCGCGACGTCGGTACTCACCTGTGCTCCGTCTTCATGGCGTGCTTCTGGCTGCGGGCTGTCGGGGACCGCGGGGTGCTGGGCGGGATCCTCTCCGGGATCCCTGTGTCCCTGCTGGGACGCGGCTGTCGGCACAGTAGTGGGCGACTGTTCCCGCCGTTGCGTGGGGTCTGCGTCGTGCTCGGTCATGTCTCCTGCCCCCGTCGTTCTTCCGGGGCGCCCGCGGTGACGGGGTCTCCGGGGGAATCCGGCGTGGCGCCGGGTTCCTCTTCCTCAATGATCTCTCCGGTGGCCGTGTTCACGGCGGGGGCGGGCGGCGCCGCCCGGGCGAAGGCCGCGGCGATGGTCTCGGCCGTCTTGCGGCCTATCCCCGGGACCTCGCAGATCTGCTGGATCGTCGCGGCCCGCAGCTTCTTCACCGAGCCGAAGTGCTTGATCAGCGCCTGCTTGCGGGTCTCTCCGAGACCCGGCACCTCGTCGAGCGGGCCGGAGCGCAAGCGCTTGGCCCGCTTGGTGCGCTGGTAGGTGATCGCGAAGCGGTGGGCCTCGTCGCGCACGCGCTGGAGCAGGTAGAGCCCCTCGCTGCTGCGGGGCAGGACGACCGGGTCGTCATCGCCCGGCAGCCAGACCTCCTCCAGGCGCTTGGCGAGGCCGCAGACGGCGATGTCGTCGATCCCCAGCTCGTCCAGCGCCCGCCTGGCGGCCGCCACCTGCGGCTGTCCGCCGTCGACGACGACGAGCTGGGGCGGGTAGGCGAAGCGCCTGGGACGACCGTCCTCGTCCTTGAGGCTGCTGGTCAGGGGCGCTTCGGACGCATCGGTCAGGAGCTCCCCCGCGTCGTGGACCCGCGTGACTCCGGTGGCATGCGCAGGAACGCCTTCCGCGCCGTCGGCGGAGAGCAGTTCGGTGGCGTCGGAGGGCAGTCCGGTGGTGTCGGAGGGCAGTCCGGTGGCGTCGGCCGCGGGCAGGCCGGTGGTGTCGGCGGAGGTGCTCTCGCCGTCGGTCCACTCGCCCGTGCGCTCCTTCTCGACGAGGTAGCGCCGGAAGCGGCGGGTGATCACCTCGTGCATGGAGCGGACGTCGTCCTGGCCCTCGAAGCCCTTGATCTGGAAGCGGCGGTACTCGCTCTTGCGCTGGAGGCCGTCCTCGAAGACGACCATCGAGGCCACCACGTCGTCGCCCTGGAGGTGGGAGATGTCGTAGCACTCGATCCGCAGCGGGGCGCTGTCCAGGTCGAGCGCCTCGGCGATCTCCTCCAGGGCACGCGAGCGCGTGGTCAGGTCGGAGGCACGCCTGGTCTTGTGCAGCACGAGCGCCTGCTGCGCGTTGCGCTCGACGGTCTCCATCAGGGCCTTCTTGTCGCCCCGCTGCGGGATGCGCAGGGACACGTTCGACCCGCGGCGCCCGGTGAGCCAGTCCTGGACGGGTTCCACGGGCTCGGGCAGGGCGGGGACCAGGACCTCCTTGGGCACGGAGTCGCCGCGCTCCTCGCCGTACAGCTGCTGGAGGGCGTGCTCGACGAGGGCGCCCGTCGTGACGTCCTCGACCTTGTCGGTCACCCAGCCACGCTGACCGCGCACCCGCCCGCCGCGGACGTGGAAGATCTGGACGGCCGCCTCCAGCTCGTCCTCGGCGACGGCGATCAGGTCGGCGTCGGTCGCGTCCGCGAGCACGACCGCGTTCTTCTCCATGGCCTTCTTCAGGGCCTCGATGTCGTCGCGCAGGCGGGCGGCCCGCTCGTACTCCATCTCGTCGGCCGCCTCCGTCATCTGCTTCTCCAGACGGCGGAGGTAGGTGCCGGTGCGGCCGGTCATGAAGTCGCAGAACTCGTCGGCCAGTTCCCGGTGGTCGTCGGCGCCGATGCGGTCCACACAGGGTGCGGAGCACTTGCCGATGTAGCCGAGCAGGCAGGGCCGGCCGGTGCGCGACGCGTTCTTGAAGACGCCGGCGGAGCAGGTGCGCACGGGGAAGACGCGCAGCAGCAGGTCGACCGTGTCCCGGATCGCCCACGCGTGCGCGTACGGCCCGAAATACCTGACGCCCTTCTTCTTCTGGCCGCGCATCACCTGCACACGCGGGTACTCCTCGTTCATCGTGACCGCGAGGTACGGGTAGCTCTTGTCGTCGCGGTACTTGACGTTGAACCGGGGGTCGTACTCCTTGATCCAGGAGTACTCCAGCTGCAGCGCCTCGACCTCCGTGGACACCACCGTCCACTCCACCGACGCGGCCGTGGTGACCATCGAGCGGGTGCGCGGGTGCAGGCCCGCCAGATCCTGGAAGTAGTTCGCCAGGCGCTGGCGCAGGCTCTTCGCCTTTCCGACGTAGATCACCCGGCGGTGCTCGTCGCGGAACCGGTACACCCCGGGAGAGTCCGGGATCTGTCCCGGCTTGGGGCGGTAGCTGGAGGGATCGGCCATGTCTCACACCCTACTGGCGCGGGGTGACACTCCGGTGGGGCTGTGGACAACGTCCGGGGCGGCCGCCCGGGCCCTGTGCGGGCACGGGCACGGCAGAGGTGGGGCCGGGGGCGCGGGGCGGGTGGGGCCGGGGGGCGCGGCAAGGGTGGGGCGGAGGCTCGGCAGGGGCGGGGCCGGGGGCGTCGACTCGGCCACACGCACATGCCACTCGGGCATCAGGTGTTGTCGGGACTTGGTCAACACGCTTCAATGCGGGGGAACTCGGGGCCTGAACGCCGCCTTTCGGATGTGAAGGCGCTCCGCGTGGCCGGCAAGGCCCCGGCCCTTCGCACGAACGGTCCGACCAACCGTCGTGAGCATTCACAGAAAGGCCCCTTGCATGCCGCACGCCCCACAGCACGCGGACACCGCCGGCCAGGCCCCCGCCGCGGAACTGGACACGGCCCTGCAGGGCGGCCCCTTCCACGTGGCGCTGCGGGCCGCGATCGCCGCCCGCGGACTGCCGCTGCAGCGCGTCCAGCATCATCTGTCGCGGTACGGGGTCCGGGTGGGCGTCACAAGCCTGAGTTACTGGCAGCAGGGCGCCCGGCGGCCGCAGCGCCCCGAGTCGCTGCGCGCCGTGCGCGCGCTGGAGGAGATCCTGCATCTGCCGGACGAGTCCCTCATCCGGCTGCTCGCGGAGTCCGACG
Source organism: Streptomyces achromogenes (assembly GCF_030816715.1). NCBI lineage: Bacteria > Bacillati > Actinomycetota > Actinomycetes > Kitasatosporales > Streptomycetaceae > Streptomyces > Streptomyces achromogenes. The sequence goes on from NZ_JAUSYH010000001.1 coordinate 2,304,562, forward strand.
ACGGACACGGGACCGCGTCGGCAAGGGAGTCCGCCGGACGCTCCTACCGTTCGCTGCTGCAGGCCTCCGGAGCTCTCGAACGGCTGCTCGCCGAACTGGAGTGCTCCGTGGACGGGGGTCTGCACACGCTCGGCCATCACGAGCGGGTGCGCATCGGGGCGCGCCGCGAGCTTTCCAGCCGGGAGTCGCAGCACATCGTGCGCGCCCATCACGACGGCGTCGACCGCTTCGTCGCCGTCCATCACGGCGACCCCGGCTGCGCGCCTGAGCGGATGACCGTGCACGCCCTGGAGAACTGCCGGGCCGGCCGTGTCCGCCGCCATCACGACACCGGCGTGCTCGTGGCGGAGCTCCTGTTCGACACCCGGCTGCGGGCCGGTGACACCTTCCTCTTCCGTTACGGCGTCGAGGACGGCACCGCCGGCGTGTGCCGCGAGTACGTGCGCGGTTTCGGGACGGCCGGCGGCCAGTACGCCCTCCAGGTCCGCTTCACGGAGAACGCGATTCCGGTGCGCTGCCACCGCTTCACCCAGCACTCGGCGGCGGCGCCGCGCGGCGGCCGCCAGGAACTGCCGCTCAGCGGCCGGCACCGCTCGGTGCATCTCGTGGAGCCGCGGGTGCGGTCGGGGATGGTGGGCATCGGCTGGGACTGGGACTGACCGGCGCGACTGACCGGGAGGGCTCTCCCCTCCGTGCGCAACGTCTCCTCGCCCCGGCCTGAGGACGCGGCGGCGCCCCGCGGGAGTCCCGCGGGGCGCCGTCCTTTCACCGTTGCGCGCGCCAGGGCCCGGGCCCACGCGCGCGGAGTGCCCGCGTCAGGCCTTGCGGGCCCGCGTCGTCTTCTTCGCGGCTGTCGCCTTCGTCTCGGCGGGCTTGGCGACAGCTGACTTCGCCGTGTTCTTCGCGGCGGTCGTGGCGGTGGCGGCCGTCTTCCGCGTCGTCGCCCGGGCCGCGACCGTCTTCTTCGCCGCGGCCTTGCGCGGGGCCTTGACCGGGGCCCCGTCACTGATCCGGTCGGCGCCGAGGATCTCACGCAGGAACTTCCCGGTGTGGCTGGTCGCCACCGCGGCGACCTCCTCCGGCGTGCCCTCGGCGATGACGAGTCCGCCGCCCGCGCCGCCCTCGGGGCCCATGTCGACGACCCAGTCGGCGGTCTTGATCACATCGAGGTTGTGCTCGATGACGATGACCGTGTTGCCCTTCTCGACCAGGCCCGAGAGCACCTTGAGCAGCTTGCTGATGTCCTCGAAGTGCAGGCCCGTGGTCGGCTCGTCCAGGACGTAGACCGTGCGGCCGGTGGAGCGCTTCTGCAGCTCGCTGGCGAGCTTCACCCGCTGCGCCTCGCCGCCCGACAGGGTGGTCGCGGCCTGACCGAGCCGGACGTAGCCGAGGCCGACGTCCTTCAGGGTGTTGAGGTGGCGGGCGATCGCGGGAACGGCCTCGAAGAACTCCGTCGCCTCCTCGATCGGCATGTTCAGGACCTCGGCGATGGACTTGCCCTTGTAGTGGACCTCCAGGGTCTCCCGGTTGTACCGGGCGCCGTGGCAGACCTCGCACGGGACGTAGACGTCCGGGAGGAAGTTCATCTCGATCTTGATCGTGCCGTCGCCGGCGCAGTTCTCGCAGCGGCCGCCCTTGACGTTGAAGGAGAAGCGGCCGGGCAGGTAGCCGCGGACCTTCGCCTCGGTCGTCTCCGCGAAGAGCTTGCGGACGTGGTCGAAGACGCCGGTGTAGGTGGCCGGGTTGGAACGCGGGGTGCGGCCGATCGGCGACTGGTCGACGTGCACCACCTTGTCGACGAGGTCGTCGCCGTCCACCCGCGTGTGCCGTCCCGGCACGTTCCTCGCGCCGTTCAGCTCGCGGGCCAGGTGGGTGTACAGGATGTCGTTGACCAGCGTGGACTTGCCGGAGCCGGAGACGCCGGTGACCGCGGTGAACAGGCCCAGCGGGAAGGACACGTCGATGTCCTGCAGGTTGTTCTCACGGGCGCCGTGGACGGTGAGCCGCCGCGAGGGGTCCTGCGGGCGCCGGATGTCCGGCAGCGGGATCGCCTTCTTGCCGGACAGGTACTGCCCCGTCTGCGACTCGGCGTTGGCCAGCAGTTCCTTCAGGGAGCCGCTGTGCACGACCTTGCCGCCGTGCTCGCCGGCGCCGGGGCCGATGTCGACGATCCAGTCGGCGACCTTGATGGTGTCCTCGTCGTGCTCGACGACGATCAGTGTGTTGCCCATGTCCCGCAGCCGGACCAGGGTCTCGATCAGCCGGTGGTTGTCACGCTGGTGCAGGCCGATGGACGGCTCGTCGAGGACGTACAGGACGCCGACGAGGCCGGAGCCGATCTGGGTGGCCAGCCGGATGCGCTGGGCCTCGCCGCCGGAGAGCGTGGCGGCCGCGCGGTTGAGCGAGAGGTAGTCCAGGCCGACGTCGACCAGGAACCGCAGCCGCTCGTTGACCTCCTTGAGGACCCGCTCGGCGATCTTCTTGTCGCGGGCGTCGAGCTTCAGCTCGCCCAGGAACTCGGCGCAGTCGCTGATGGACATGCCGGAGACCTCGGCGATGGACTTCTCCATGACCGTGACCGCGAGGACGAGCGGCTTCAGCCGGGTGCCCTGGCAGGTGGGGCAGGGCACCTCGCGCATGTAGCCCTCGAAGCGCTCCCGGCTGGCGTCGCTCTCGGCCTCGCCGTGCCGGCGCTTGACGAACGGGACGGCCCCCTCGAAGGGCGTCGTGTATACCCGCTCCCGGCCGTACCGGTTGCGGTAGCGGACCTCGATCTGCGTCTTGTGGCCGTGCAGCAGGGCCTTCCTGGCCCGCTGGGGCAGGCCCGCGAAGGGGATGTCGGTACGGAAGCCGAGCGCGTCGGCGAGCGCTCCGATCAGACGGCCGAAGTAGTCCTTGGTGTGGCCGTGCGACCAGGGGTGGATGGCGCCCTCGTCGAGGGACTTGTCCTCGTCCGGGACGATCAGTTCGGGGTCGACCTCCATGCGCGTGCCGATGCCGGAGCACTCGGGGCACGCGCCGAAGGGCGAGTTGAAGGAGAACGAGCGCGGCTCGAGCTCCTCGAAGGACAGGTCGTCGTACGGGCAGTACAGGTGCTCCGAGTACATGCGCTCGCGCTCGGGGTCGTCCGCGGCGAGGTCGACGAAGTCGAGCACCACCATCCCGCCGGAGAGCCCGAGGGCGGTCTCCACGGAGTCGGTGAGCCGGCGCTTGGCGGTGTCCTTCACCGTGAGGCGGTCGATGACCACCTCGATGGTGTGCTTCTCCTGCTTCTTCAGCGTGGGCGGGCTGGACAGCTGGACCGTCTCGCCGTCCACCCGCGCGCGGCTGTAGCCCTTGGTCTGGAGATCGGCGAAGAGGTCGACGAACTCGCCCTTGCGCTCGCGCACCAGCGGCGAGAGCACCTGGAAGCGGCTGCCCTCCGGCAGCTCCAGCACCTTGTCGACGATGGCCTGCGGCGACTGGCGGGTGATCGGCCGGGCGCATTCGGGACAGTGCGGCTTGCCGATGCGCGCGAAGAGCAGCCGCAGGTAGTCGTAGACCTCGGTGATCGTGCCCACCGTGGAGCGCGGGTTGCGCGAGGTCGACTTCTGGTCGATCGAGACGGCCGGGGAGAGGCCCTCGATGAAGTCGACGTCCGGCTTGTCCATCTGCCCCAGGAACTGCCGGGCGTAGGACGAGAGGGACTCGACGTAGCGCCGCTGGCCCTCGGCGAAGATGGTGTCGAAGGCCAGCGAGGACTTGCCCGACCCCGACAGGCCCGTGAAGACGATGAGCGAGTCGCGTGGCAGGTCGAGCGAGACATTCTTGAGGTTGTGCTCGCGCGCGCCACGGACGATGAGACGGTCGGCCACGCCGGTCCGCACCTTTCTTGAGAGAAGTGACAGGGGCGGGGCCCCCGTCTTCCTCAGACTAGGGGGAGCCACTGACAACGCCGGTCGGGATTCGGCCGGGGTTCACCGGTTCACAACAATCCCCGGCCTTCCAGCATGCCCGACGCCGCCACCGACCTTATAGCACGCACATTCGATTAGCGGTCTCGGCCGACCTCCTTCACCCGAACGAGTGGCGAGACTAGGGTCAGCACCATGATTGATCACGCTCATGACCTGGAGTCCGTACGTACCGCGACCGAACGGCTGCTCAACGCACTCGCCGGACGGGACGACGCATCGGTCGCCGAGCCCTCCCGGCTGCCCGGCTGGAGCCGCGGCCATGTCCTCGCCCACCTCGCCCGCAACGCGGACGCCCTGGTGAACGTCTTCGAGGGCCGTCCCATGTACGCCGACGCCCAGGTGCGCGACGCCGACATCGAGCGGGACGCCCCGCGCCCCCTTCCGGTCCAGCTCGCGGACGTCCGGGAGAGCGCGGCCCGCTTCCAGGCGGCCGCGGCCGCGCCCGCGGACTGGTCGCGGACGGTGGAGCTGCGCAACGGCGTCGTCGACGCGGCGGCCCGCGTGCCGTTCCGGCGGTGGGTGGAGGTCGAGCTGCATGCCGTGGACCTCGGCATCGGCTACGAGCTCGAGGACCTGCCGTCTGAGTTCACCGTGCGGGAGACCGAGTTCCTCGCCGAGCGGTTCGCCGGGCATCCCGATGTGCCGCCGACCCGCCTCACGGACGGCACGCGCGCGTGGCGCACGGGCCGCAAGGCCGACGAGCCCGAGGTGACCGTCACCGGCACCCCGGCGGACCTCCTCGGCTGGCTCGCCGGACGCCGTGACGGAGCCGGGCTGACGATCGACGGCGGGCCGCTCCCGGCCCTTCCCCCGCTATAGGCTGCGACCATGACGTACAGCGGACAGGTGACGGTCGGCGGCCCGGCGGACGTGCACGAGCTCAAGGACCTGATGATCACCAAGATCGCGGTCGGCCCGATGAACAACAACGCCTATCTGCTGCGCTGCCGGGCCACCGACGAGCAACTGCTGATCGACGCGGCTAACGACGCGCAGGCACTGCTCGGCACCATCGGTGCCGACGGCATCGCGTCCGTCGTCACCACCCATCAGCACGGCGACCACTGGCAGGCGCTCGCCGAGGTCGTGGCGGCCACGCGGGCGCGTACCTTCGCCGGCCGCGAGGACGCCGCCGGCATCCCGGTACCGACCGACGTCCCGGTCGACGACGGCGACGTCATCCGGGTCGGGAACGTGGAGCTGACGGCACGCCACCTGGTCGGGCACACGCCGGGCTCGATCGCCCTGGTCTACGACGACCCGCACGGCCACCCCCACGTCTTCACCGGCGACTGCCTGTTCCCGGGCGGTCCTGGAAGGACAACACGTCCGGAAGAGTTCAACTCCCTGATGGACGGCCTGGAGACCAAGCTGTTCGACGTCCTTCCGGACGAGACCTGGATCTATCCCGGCCACGGCAACGACACCACCATCGGCACGGAGCGGCCCCACCTCGCGCAGTGGCGCGCACGAGGCTGGTAACCGTCCAACGCCGAGCGCCCCTGTTTCGAAACCGAAGCGGGGGCGGTCGCGCATTCAGGCCCGTTCCGCGCTCGGGCTCGAGCGGGCTGCGACCGCCGCTGTCACCTCACGACCCTTGACCTGCGGGCCGCCCCGCAGGAGAGCCCGGGGCGCCCCGGAGGCCGAGGACGGTGAGGTGTTCCGGCAGAGGATCCGCGTGGCCCTGGACCGTGACCACGCCCGCGCCCTGCGCGTCTCGCGCCGCCGGGCTCCTGCCTGACGCACCTGGCGGGCGACCCGGCGGAGGCGGTGCCCGTCGCTCCGGCGATCCCGTGGACGCCCCGTCGGCGATCTAGTGGGTGGACCCGCTGTGCTCCCGCACAGTGGCCGCCTCGCTCGCCGTCGTCCCGGCCCCCGGCTCGGCGCTCTGCTTCGCGAAGCCGCGCCGGCCCGGCAGGACCGCGAGGACGATCAGCGTTCCGGCGGCCATGATGATTCCGCCGATGAGGCTGGTCTGGGCGACCCCGTGGGCGAAGGCCTGGTGGACGGCGTCCACGGCGGCCTGGGCCTGCTGGGGCCCGGCGGAGGGATCCTGCGCGACCCGCTCCGCGACGGCCAGGCCGGCGCCGACCGAGTCCTTGGCGGTCTCCATCGCCTCGCCCGGGAGCCGGTTGCCCACCAGGTCGGTCAGCTCGTCCCGGTAGGCCGTGCCCAGCAGCGAGCCCAGCACCGCGATGCCCAGCGCCCCGCCCAGCTCCAGCGCGGTGTCGTTGACACCGCCGCCGACGCCCAGCTCGGACTCGGGGAAGGAGCCCATGATCGTGTCGGTCGCCGGGGAGATGGCCAGTCCGAGCGCGAGGCCCAGCATCATCAGCGGCGCCAGGAAGTCCCCGTACGTCGACCCCTTGTCGATCTGGGTGAGCAGGAACATGCCCGCCGTGCCGATGGCCATGCCGGTCACGACCATCACCTTCACCCCCAGCTTCGGGGTGAACACCCCGGTCAGCGCGGACCCGAGGAACACCGCACCGCCCAGCGGCAGCAGCCGTAGGCCCGTGTCCAGGGCGCCGTAGCCGAGGACGAACTGCAGGAACTGCGTCGAGTAGTAGAGCACGGCGAACATACCGAAGAAGAAGAACATCACCGCGAGCATCGAGCCGCTGAAGGGCCGCAGCGCGAACTTTCGGACGTCCAGCATCGGGTGCGGGTGCCGCAGCTCCCAGGCTACGAAGGCGGCCAGACCGGCACCGGCGACCACGGCGGCGGTGACGGGGCCGGCGCCCCAGCCGAAGTGCGGGCCCTCGATGGCGGCGTAGATCAGGGAGCCGACGGTGACGATCGACAGCAGACCACCGACGTAGTCGATCCGGCCCATGCCCTCCGCCTTGGACGGCGGTACCAGGGCGAGCGCGCCGAACACGGCGACGACCGCGATCGGCACGTTGATCAGGAAGGTCGAGCCCCAGGCGTGGTCCTCAAGCAGCCAGCCGGAGACCAGCGGGCCGACGGCTACCGCCACCCCGGAGGTCGCGGCCCAGGCGGTGATGGCCTTGGTCCGCTCGCTCCGGGGGAAGGTCGCGACCACCAGGGACAGCGTGGCCGGCATCACGACCGCGGCACCCACACCCATGATCGCGCGGGCCACGATGACCAGCGCAGTCTCGTCGACCATGCTCCCCATCACCGAACCGCCGGCGAAGATCAGCAGACCCAGCACCAGCGCGCCGCGCCGGCTGTACTTGTCGCCGATCGAGCCCAGCACCAGCATCAGCGCCGCGTACGGAACGGTGTAGCCGTCGACGACCCACTGCAGATCACTGCTGCTCAGGCCCAGCTCCGTGGTCATGTCGGGGGCGGCGACGATCAGCGACGTGTTCGCCATCACCGTGATCAGCAGGCTCAGGCACAGGACGAGCAGCGCCCACCAGCGCCGCGCGTACGGCCCGCTCATTTTCTCCACGGGGGTGTTCGCAAGGAAGGACATCAGTAGCTCCTGAGGGGAACGGGGCGGACGAGCGGAAGCACTTGATTGCCCGTGAGGCGAGCGGGCGACGGGCTGAGATCTCCGAGCTTCAAGATCACCCTGTGGCCCCTTGCGGGCTTGCCTCGGCGATCCCCTGGAGGGCCGCGTCGGTGTCCGCGGCGGCCAGCATCCTGTTGATGTCGGCGCCGGCCAGTGCGCCGGCCGCTGCGGAGGCCCCGACCTGGGCGACCAGATCGGTGACGTTGCCGGCCACCCACACACCCGGCACCTCGGTGGCGCCAGCCACGCCGGACGCGAAACCGCGGCCCTTCGGCAGGTCCTGCACCGGCAGGCCCAGACCTTCCAGGCCCTTGGTGCGGGCCTGCAGCTGCGCGACGACCGCGACGACGCGGCGGGCCACGACCTGGCCGTCGGCCAGGCGCACCCCGGCGAGGGCACCGTCGGCGTCGTTGACGACCTCGGTGACCGGGGTGTCGATGACGCGGATGCCGCGGGCGGCGAAGCGAGCGCGGCTGTCCTCGTCCAGGCCGGTGCCGTGGGTGAAGTAGGTCAGGTCCTCGGTCAGCTGACGGAACAGATACGCGTGCTCGATGGAGACCGGTCCGGTGGCGAGGACGCCAATGGGCTCGTCGCGCACCTCCCAGCCGTGGCAGTACGAGCAGTGCACCACACTGTGCCCCCAGTGCTCGGCGAGCCCGGGCACCTCCGGCAGCACATCCCTGAGACCGGTGGCCACCAGGACGCGGCGGGCGGTGATGCTGCGGCCGTCGGCCAGGGTGACGGTGAACCGCAGGTCCCCGTCCGCCGACGGGGCGGCGGACTCGGCCGAGACCACCTCGCCGGACACGACGCGTCCGCCGTACTGGCGCACCTGCTCCCGGCCCCGGCGAAGGATCTCGGACGGCGGGGTGCCGTCCAAGACGATGAAACCGTGCACGGCCTCCGCGGGCGCGTTGCGCGGGGAGCCGCTGTCGATCACGACGACCGAGCGGCGGGAGCGGGCGAGGATCAGTGCACCGTTCAGCCCCGCGGCGCCCCCGCCGATCACCACCGCGTCGACGGTCCCCTCGGCCAGTGCGTCGCTCGCGTACGGAGGAGTCGCCACAGCCATGGCCTCCTGCCTTTCCTTGTCGGTCATGGTTCGGTCAACCCTTCGAGTTCTGGGTGGTTGGAGGGGGGGCAGCCGTTCAGAAAGCCGAGGATGTGGTCGGCGACCGCCTTGGGCTGTTCGAGGTACAGGAAGTGCCCCGCCCCGAGGACAGCCCGACGTCGTGATGTACAGGTCCAGTCCGGCGATGGAACTCGCCGTCGCCAGGATCGCGAGATTCAGACCGGGCCTTGCCGGCCTGGAAGGCGTCGCAACGTCGGGCGGCGCGGAGGAGCGCAAAGGCATGGGTTGCTCTCCATCGCGCCAGGCGTACACACACCCTGTCCGGTGAGCTCAGGATGGTTGTGTACTGAACAGTCAGAAACCTAGATGGTTCTGTACTGGGTTGTCAATAACGGCGGGCCGGCTTTACCTTCGGTGTATGGCGAGACCACGAAGCTTCGACCCCGACCACGTCCTGCATGCCGCCGAGCGCCAGTTCCGCGCCTCGGGCTACAACGGCACGAGCGTCGACGACATCAGCGCCGCCACCGGCCTGGGCCGCGGCAGCCTCTACGCCGCGTTCGACGGCAAACACGGCGTGCTGCTGCGGGCGATGGCCAGCTACTTCGCCCGGCTGGCGCAGGGTCCGCGGAACATGCTCGCCGGACCGGACGAGGGCGCCCTGGAACGACTGCACGCGTACTTGCTCCGCGCCGTCCACGGGGTGCCACTCGCCGCCGACGTACCCCCCGCCCCCGACCGGACGGCGGCGGCCTGCTTCGCCGCCAAGATGGCCCTGGAGATCGGCGCCTCCGACCCCGAGGTCAAACGCCTGGCCAGCGACTGCTTCTCCGTAGTCCGCACGGCGGTGGCCGAGTGCGTGCGAGCGGCCCAGCGCAACGGCGACATCGACCCCGACGCGGACCCCGACGACCTCGCCTACCTCCTGCTGACCATCGTCCGCGGGACCGATGTCGTAGGCGCGTACGGCCACAGTCCCGACCGCCTGACCTCGATCGCGGAGACCGCGTTCGCCTTGCTGCCTCGCCCGCGCCACCGCTGAGAAGAGCACGGCCGGCCTCATGGCACAGGCATCTGACGCGGTCGGCCCTCTTCGACGCCACGGAGGCACGGCCGGTAGGTCTACGCGCCGCCGTGACCTCGTGTGTGCGCGTGCTGTGGTGTTCCCCGGAGGCGTGGGCAACACCCGTAAGGACCCGGAGGCCTTCGCGCGTCTGGTCCACGACGTCGAGACGAAGATCTTCGACGTGCTGCCGGACGAGACCTGGGTCTATCCGGGACACGGCGACGACACGACGCTCGGCGCCGAGCGGCCGCATCTTCCGGAGTGGCACGCGCGCGGGTGGTGAGCCTGAGGGTGATGAGCCCCTGCCGAGGACGGTGAGGCCTGCCCAAGGTGGTGACACCTCCCCGCACGGGGCGCGCGCCCCTGAACGCGCGCCCCGTGTGAATCGCGTGCACGCGCCGACGCTCCACGCGCGCTCCCCCTCATACGTGGTTGCGCGGTCAACTGGTTGCAGCCCCGCGCGGGATGACGGCTCCGGCGCGGATGGGCCGCCGGTCCACGTTCCCCGCCCTCGACCGGCGGCCCCGGCGCACTTACGCGTCCGCCCTGGCCGGGCCCGCGAGCGTCGCGACCCGCTGCACGCCGAACACGTATCCCTGCACCCCGCAGCCCGCGATGACGCCGTCGGCGCGCAGCGAGACGTAGGAGTGGTGCCGGAACGACTCACGCCGGTGGATGTTGGAGACGTGGACCTCCAGCACCGGCATGCCGTCGCAGGTGTTGAGCGCGTCGAGGATGGCGACGGACGTGTGCGAGTAGGCGCCCGGGTTGATCACGATGCCGCAGTGGTTCAGCCGCGCCTCGTGGATCCAGTCGACCAGCTCGCCCTCGTGGTTGGACTGGCGGAAGTCCACCGTGCCGCCGTGCCCGGCCGCCGCCTCGACGCACATCGCCTCGACGTCGGCGAGGGTGTCGCTACCGTAGATCTCCGGCTGACGCTGTCCCAGAAGGTTCAGGTTGGGGCCGTTGAGAATCATGATCGGGGCGTTGGCCAGGCTGCGGGGCACGGTTCCTCCGGTCCGTCGGGGCAGCCGTCCGGGCCGCCGCTCGACCCCGGTTTATCACGGTGAAAGAGCGGGACGGGAAGCCGTACGCTCCGGGCATGACGACCCCGGTGTACCCGCCCAAGCCCTCCCCCGGAGACCGCATAGCCGTCCTCTCGCCCTCGGCCGGCCTGCCGGCGCTCTACCCGCGCCCCTACGAGCTGGGCCTCGCCCGGCTGCGTGAGGACTTCGGCCTGGAGCCGGTCGAGTACCCGACCACGCGCACGATGGATGCGACGCCGCAGGCGCGCGCCGACGACATCCACGCCGCGTTCGCCGACCCGGACGTCACCGCGGTGATCGCGTCGATCGGCGGCGACGACCAGATCACCGTCCTGCCTTTCCTGGACCGGGAGTTGATCCGGGCCCATCCCAAGCCGTTCTTCGGGATGAGCGACAACACCAACCTGCTGGCGTTCCTGTACTCGTCCGGGGTCGTCGGTTACCACGGCACGAGTGTGATGGTCGAGTTCGGGCGCCCCGGAGCTATGCACCCGCAGACCGCCGAATCGCTGCGGGCCGCGCTGTTCACCACCGGCACCTACGAGTTGCGGCCCGCCGAGCGCTGGGGCGACGTCAACGGCGACTGGGCCGATCCGGCGACCTTCGCGGCCGAGCCGGAGACGCCGAAGCAGGGCGGCTGGACCTGGCGGGGCCCCGACCGCGTGGTGGAGGGCCGCAGTTGGGGCGGCAACCTGGAGATCCTGTCCTGGCTGCTGATGGCCGACCGCGAGATCTCCCCCGACCCGTCGGCGTACGACGGCGGCGTGCTGATCCTGGAGACGTCGGAGGAACTGCCGAGCGCCACGGAGGTCTTCCTGATCCTGCGCAGCATGGGCGAGCGCGGCCTGCTGCGGCGCTTCCCGGCCCTGCTCATGGCCCGTGCCAGGACGTGGTCCTTCGCGCACCCCAACTCCCCCGAGGCGGCCGCCCGGTACGCCACCGAGCAGCGCGAGGCGGTGGAGCGCGCGCTGGCCGCCTACGCCCCCGACACGCTGGCCGTCTTCGACGTCGACTTCGGCCACACGGACCCCCAGCTGGTGATCCCCTACGGCGGCACGGTCCGCGTGGACGGACCGGCCCGGCGCATCACGGTCACCTACTGACCCGGCGGAGCACCGGGCCGTGATCTCGTGCGCCCCGTAACCGGTGGTCGCCGCGGTGGGTTGACGCGGCATGCACGACGCACGCACCGCGGGGACGCCCTCCATGCTCCGGCTCGCGACCGCCTCGCTCGCCGGGACCGCCATCGAGTTCTACGACTTCTTCGTCTACGGGACGGCGGCCGCACTGGTCCTCGGGCCCCTGTTCTTCCCCACGTTCTCGCCGTCGGCGGGGACGCTGGCCGCGTTCGCGACGTTCGGCGTGGGCTTCGTGGCCCGGCCGCTCGGTGCGGTCCTCTTCGGTCACGTCGGGGACCGGCACGGCCGACGCCCGGTCCTCGTCGTCTCCCTGCTGCTGACCGGCGCCTCGACGGTCGCGGTCGGCTGCGTGCCGACGTACGACGCGATCGGCGTGGCCGCTCCCCTGCTGCTGCTCGTGCTGCGCTTCCTGCAGGGGCTCGGGCTCGGCGGTGAGTGGGGCGGGGCGGTGCTGCTGACGGCGGAGCACGCGCCGGCCGGGCGGCGCGCCCTGTGGTCGAGCTTCCCGCAGGTCGGGCCCGCGGTGGGCTTCCTCCTCGCCAACGGGGCGGTGCTGGCCCTGTCTGCGGCGCTGACCGACGCGCAGTTCGCGCGGTGGGGATGGCGGGTGCCCTTCTGGGCGGCCGGAGCGCTCGCCCTGCTCGGGTTGTGGCTCAGGTCGTCGCTGCCCGAAAGTCCCCGCTTCCTGGAGATCGACGACCACGCGCGCGTGCCGCTGGCCGAGCTGCTGCGCGACCACTGGCGGCTGGTCCTGCTGACCGGCGGCGCGCTCGCCGTCGGGTACGCGGTCTTCTACGCCGTGACGACCTGGTCGCTGGCGTACGCGACCGAACGGCTCGGCGTGAGCCGTACCGTCATGCTGACCTGCGTCATGGCCGCCGTGGTGGTGAAGGGGGCGCTGACACCGGTGATGGCGCTGCTCGGCGACCGCCACGGGCGGCGGCCGCTGTGTCTGGCCGGCTGCGCGGCCGCAGCCCTGTGGATGTTCCCGATGGTGGCGTTGCTCTCGACCGGGGAGCCGCTGCCGATGTTCCTCGGGTCCCTCGGCGCGCTGATCGCGTTCGTCACGATGTTCGCGGTGGTGGCGGCCTATCTGCCGGAGTTGTACGCGCCGCGGGTGCGCTGCACGGGCGCGTCGGTCGGCTACAACCTCGGCGGGGTTCTCGGAGGGGCGCTTACGCCCCTCGTGGCGACGGCGCTCGCCGAGCATTCGGGGCGCGTCCCGTGGGGTGTCGGAGCGTATCTGGCGGGGGTCGCTCTGCTCAGCCTGGGCTGCTTCGCGCTGCTGCCGGAGACGCGTCCGGCGACGGCGCTACGGCCCGTCACGGACGGCGCGGCACGCGGGTCGCGGTAGCGGGCGCGGGGGCGAGGGCGGGGACGAGGGCGGGGGGCGGGGGCGCGATCGGCGGGTGCCTGTCTGGGGACGCGAGCCGCCGCTACGGATTGATCGCCAGTTCCAGGTAGGCGGCGGAGAGCACCAGGTGGACGCCGCCCTGCAGCGGGGTGGCCCGTCCCGGGACCACCGTGAGCGAGCTGACCACGATGGTGAGCGCCAGCAGCACCATGTGGGTGGCGCCGAGCCCGAGGACGAGGGGTCCCTTGAGCCAGATCGAAGCCAGGGCGACCGCGGGGATGGTCAGGCCGATGCTGGCCATCGCGGATCCGAGCGCCAGGTTGAGGCTGGTCTGCACCCGGTCGCGGCGCGCGGAGCGCAGTGCGGCGATGGTCTCGGGGAGCAGCACGAGCAGTGCGATGACCACGCCGACGACCGCGTGGCGGAGTCCGGCCGCCTCCACCCCGGACTCGATCGTGGGCGAGACCCCCTTGGCGAGGCCCACCACGCCGATCAGGGCGAGACCGAGCAGCGCGAGGCTGATCAGGGCGGTCCGGGAGGTGGGGACGCCCGCGTGGTCGTCCGCGGTGATCACGTCTCCCTGGCGGGTGACCGGCAGGAAGTAGTCGCGGTGCCGTACGGTCTGCGTCGCCACGAAGAGGCCGTAGAGGATCAGTGAGGAGACGGCGGCGAACGTGAGCTGGACGCCGGAGAACTCCGGTCCCGGCTTGCTGGTGGTGAAGGTCGGCAGGACGAGGCTCAGTGTGGCCAGGGTGGCGACGGTCGCCAGGGCGGCTCCCGTGCCCTCGGGGTTGAAGACCGCCGTTCCGTGGCGCAGGGAGGCCACCAGGAGACAGAGGCCGACGATGCCGTTACAGGTGATCATCACGGCCGCGAAGACCGTGTCCCTGGCCAGCGTCGAGCTCTTGTCGCCGCCGTCGGCCATCAGGGTGACGATGAGTGCCACCTCGATGATCGTCACCGCGACGGCGAGGACGAGCGAGCCGAACGGCTCACCCACCCGGTGGGCGACGACCTCCGCATGGTGCACGGCGGCCAGGACCGCTCCGGCGAGGACCAGGGTCACCAGCGCGACCAGCGGACCCGGCAGGTCGCGCCCCCAGGTCAGGACCAGCAGCACGACCGCCAGCGCCGGCACGAGGGCCGTCCACCGGGTCGCGACCGACCTGAGCCGAGCGAGCATGCTGTGATCGTCGCAGAGCCGTACGGGCCGCGCACTCCGGCCCGCCCCGGCCCGGGCGACCCCTACGACCCGTACGGCACTGCCGCCGGCGGAGGTGCCCTCAGAACTCGGCGGCGTCCACGACGTCGCAGTCAGTGAAGGACGGCGGCCGGGTGCACAGCGCGGCCATCCCCTCCGCGAACTTGCCCGTCTCCTCGGACTCGCTGTTGCGCATGGCCGCCTCGTAGGAGTCGAACTCGACCACCACGAGATAATGGTTCGGCCGGTTCCGGTCCCTGAGGACGAGCCGGCGCTTCGGGGCGTCCTCCCGGCCCGCGAAGCCCCGTTCCCCTTCCTCGGCGAGAGCGCGCATCTCGTCGATGCGGTCGGTCTCGAAGTCGACGATCTGCACGAACTTCTGCGACGTGCTCATGGTGCCTCCACCCCCCGGCTGCGGCGTCCCGAAGTGGAAACGCCCGGTACCAAGGAAGCACCGGAAGCGGTGGTCGGCAATTCGCCGCGCACCGCTCCCGGGGGTGGTTGTCCCTACGTCGTACGAGGTCAGGCTCCGATGCTGTCCTTCGGAGCGCCTTCACTCGCCGTCTGCGCCTCCTCGGCCGCCGCCTGCTTCCGGGAGGCCCGCAGGCTGGTGATCGTGGTGACGATCAGGACCGAACAGATGACGCCGAGCGAGACCGGGATGCTGATCTCGGGCACGTGCACCCCGGACTCGTGCAGCGCGTGCAGGACCAGCTTCACGCCGATGAAGCCGAGGATGATCGACAGGCCGTAGCTGAGGTGGACCAGCTTCCTCAGCAGACCGCCGATGAGGAAGTACAGCTGCCGCAGACCCATCAGTGCGAAGGCGTTCGCGGTGAACACGATGTAGGGGTCCTGGGTCAGCCCGAAGATGGCGGGGATGGAGTCGAGGGCGAAGAGCACGTCGGTGGTGCCGATCGCGAGCATCACGACCAGCATCGGGGTCATGACCCGCTTGCCGTTCTGCTCGATCCACAGCTTCGTGCCGTGGTAGCGGTCCGCCACGCCGAACCTTCGCTCCGCGGCCTTGAGCAGCTTGTTCTCCTCGAACTCCTCGTCCTCGTCGTCGGCGCGCGCCTCCTGGATGAGCTTCCAGGCCGTCCAGATCAGGAAGGCGCCGAAGAGGTAGAAGACCCAGGCGAAGCTGGCGAGGATCGCCGCACCCGCCGCGATGAAGACGGCCCGCAGGACCAGGGCTATGAGGACGCCGACGAGCAGGACCCGCTGCTGGTACTGCGACGGGACCGCGAACTTGCCCATGATCAGGACGAACACGAAGAGGTTGTCGACGCTGAGCGACTTCTCGGTGATGAAGCCCGCGAAGAACTCTCCGGCGGGCTGTCCCCCGGAGAAGAGGAAGAGGCCGAGGCCGAACAGCCCGGCCAGGGCGATCCAGACGACCGTCCAGATCCCGGCTTCCTTGATCGAGACGTCGTGCGGTTTGCGGCCGATGAAGAAGTCGACCGCGATCAGGGCGGCCAGGCCGACGATGGTCAGAACCCACAGGTTCACGGAAACATCCACTGCGCCTCCGGCAGTACGTAACGGCAGGTGAACAGCGCCGTCGCGCTGCCGGAGGTCTCTTCCACCCGAGACGGGCCGACGCCCCGGGATCAGGCCTGATCCGTATTGACGGGTACGCCGCAGCAGGGAGTACTCCCCTCCGTGAGAAGAAGAGTACCCCAATCACCAAGAGAAGGTAAAGCGCTTGGCAAAAGAAAGGCCAAGTCCGCAGGTCAGGAGAGTTTACTAATAGTTGGTACGGGCCGCCGCCACCTGCGCCAGCACCTGGTGCAGCACCTGACTTCCGGGCGGCGCCAGGGCCGGTTCGTACGTCCACGCATGCCCCACCCAGGGGTCGGCGAGGTGGTCGTCGGCCACCGGGGTCAGCCGCAGCAGCCCGCGCCACAACGGGTCCAGCAACGGACCGTAACCGGCCGCGTCCTCCCGGTCGGCGACCATCATCAGGTGCACGCCGACGGCCGGGCCCTCGTCCGCGAGATAGCGCAACTGGGTCACGGCACGGTCGTCGAAGCCGTGCGGGAAGTCGTTGACGACGAGCAACTGCTGGGCGGTGTCGAACCCGGGCGGCAGCGAGTCGGCCACTCCACCGCGCACCGCCATCTGCACCAGGTCGACGCGCTCGGTGAGCTGCCCGAGGACCGCCGCCACACCCGCCGCGCCGGCCGCGGGCGGAGCCGCCAGGACCCCGGACCGCACCAGCGGCGACAGCTCCCCGGCGGCCGAACCGGCCGGGTCGAGGACGTGCACGGTGAACTCGCCGGCCGGATGCACGGCGAGCAGCCGGGCCGTGTGCGCCACGGCCGACTCCATGGCCAGGCGGCGCATGTCGTGCGCGTCGGTGAACAGCCCGTCGGACGAGCCGGTGCGTCCGCTGTCGATCCACAGCCCGCGTTCGAGCGGGAGCCGAACCAGCATGGGGATGCGCAGCGGTTCACTCTCGGGCACGTGGAGGTCGCCCAGGCGCAGCGCCATGGGCATCTCCATCGGGACGCGGTAGGCGTGCCACACGGGGCTGTCCCAGCGCGCGTACGCGGCGGGCAGCGCCGGTTCCACGACGTCGGCCTCGGCGCCGAGCTGGCCGAGGTCGCGGTCCAGGGCCTCCCGGGCCTGGTCGACGAGCCGGCTGTGCTTGGCCTGCGCCGCCTCGCGGGCGGCCTCGCCCTGGCCGCCGATCCTGCTGCGCGGGTCGGACAGGGCCTGGTCGAGCTCCTTCTCCATCCGCGCGTCGGCGAAGTCGACCGCGCTGCGGTACGCGGCGGTGCTGCGGGCCAGGTCCTCGAACATGCCCCAGACCTGGTTGTACAGCCGCTCCTCCATGGACCAGCCGGTCGCGTCGCCGGCCACCGGCCGGGCGGGCTCCCCTGGCTGTGCCGGGGGCGCGGTGGGCGGAGGCGGAGGCGGAGCGGTGGTCTGCCGGCGCGGATGGCTGTAGTCGATCGGACCGCCGGCGGCGGGCGCGGACGCCGACTGCGCGGGCTCGGGGTCGGACGGCGTGGCGCCGCCGGTCTGGTTCGCGGTCCCCTGGGTGCTCGGCGTCGCTCCGTAGGGGCCGCCGGTGCCCTGGCTGCCGGAGATGCCCTGGGCGCCGTGCGTTCCCTGGGCTCCGGGGGTGTTCTGAGAGTTGTACGGCGAGCCGCTCTGGTCCGGGCCGAGCGCGGACGCGGCCGTCTGGCGGGAGCGGTCGGCGTCGGACGGGCGCGGCGGTGGGGCCGGCACCGAGCGGGCCAGGCCCCGCACCACGGCCTCGTTGATCTCGGTCGCGAGCCGGTGCGCCTGCGGCAGGCCCTGGTCGGTGAGGAGTTCGGCGAGGCCGCCCGCATAGCCCTGACCGACGGCGCGCACCTTCCAGGCGCCCTGCCGCCGGTACAGCTCCAGCGCGATGACGGCCGACTCCGCGTCCAGGCCGGTGAGGGTGAAGGTGGCGATCTCGGCCCCGTCGAGGCCGGTGACCGCGACGAAGGGGGCCGCGACCGAGCCGAAGCCGACCGGTCCGCCGACTCCCGTGGGCAGCGCCAGCACGACGCCGACCCGGTGCACGGCCGCCGGCACGGCGTCGAGGTCCACCGCGAGGCGGTGGTCCGCGGCGGCCTGGCGGGAGACCTCCAGGCCGGGCAGTGTGGGCACGCCCGGATGGGCCACCCATTCGACGCCGTGGATCCTGCCGCTCTCGTCGCCGAGAACGGCCGTCGCCACGACGGGCTTGCCGGCCGAGATCCGGATCTCGAGCCGGACCTGGGAGAGCGGGTGGTTCTGCCCCCGCACCAGCTCGGCCGTCATCGCCTGTCGTCCCCCTGCGTCACGTGTGGTGTTGTGGTGATGCCGCTCGCCGGCCGACGGCCTTACAGCGCCGGCAGGATCGCGGGCATCAGGTCCTGGAAGGTACGGCCGTTGGCCGGAGTGCCGAGGGCCGTCATGTTCCAGCCTGCGCCGACCCGGTGCACCTTCGCCATGATCTGCGCCGTGTAGGCGCCGCCGCCCGCGAGCGTGTAGCGCGCCAGCTCCTGGCCGTTGGTCTCGTCGACCAGGCGGCAGAAGGCGTTCTGCACCTCCTGGAACGTCTGGCCCGTGAAGGAGTTCACGGTGAAGACGATCTGGTCGATGTGGACCGGCACGCGCGCGAGGTCGACGAGGATCGCCTCGTCGTCGCCGCCCTGGCCGACGCCGCCGACCAGGTTGTCACCGGTGTGGCGGACCGAGCCGTCGTCGCTCACCAGGTGACGGAAGAAGACGACGTCGACCGGCTGCTTGTCCGCGAACAGAACGGCGGAGGCGTCGAGGTCGATCTCCCGGGTCCGGGAGCCGAACAGGCCGCGCCGCGGGGCCGCCTGCCAGCCGAGACCCATGCGCACCGCGGTCAGGCTGCCCCCGTCGTTCTTCTGCAGACTGATGGCCTGACCCTTGGTCATGTTGACGGTCACGCGCTGATTCCCCTCTCGGACTGTCCCCTGTTGCCGCGGCGCCCGCGGTTGACGGAAACCCTACGCAAAGGCACTGACAGTGCCGCACCCAGGCCCGCACTTTGTGTCGGTCTTGCAACACAGCACGTGCGGGGCCGGGGCACAGGAGTCGCACGGGTCCGTCAGGCCAGACCCGCCTCTTTCATCTGGCGCAATTCCTTCTTCATCTCGGAGACTTCGTCGCGGATCCGGGCGGCCACCTCGAACTGCAGGTCCGCTGCTGCGGCCCGCATGCGCTCGGTCATCTCCTCGATCTGCTCGGCGAGTTCGGCCGCCGGACGGTCGGTCGGCACCGTCGCCCCGGCCTTGCCCCTGGCCTGCCCGGACTTCGCGCCCTTGCCCGCCTTGTCGCCGAGGGAGGGCACCGGGGCCTTGGTGGCGCGGCCGTCCTTCTTCGCGCGGTAGCCGGAGCCGAGCAGCTGCTCCGTGTCGACCTCCTCGCGGGCGATCTGCGCGACGATGTCGTTGATCTTCTTGCGGAGCGGCTGCGGGTCGATGCCGTGGGCCGTGTTGTAGGCGACCTGCTTCTCCCGGCGCCGGTTGGTCTCGTCGATGGCCCGTTCCATGCCCGGGGTGATCTTGTCGGCGTACATGTGGACCTGACCGGAGACGTTGCGCGCCGCGCGGCCGATGGTCTGGATCAGTGAGGTCCCGGAGCGCAGGAAACCCTCCTTGTCGGCGTCGAGGATCGCCACCAGGGACACCTCGGGCAGGTCGAGGCCCTCCCGCAGGAGGTTGATGCCGACCAGGACGTCGAACTCGCCGGCGCGCAGCTCGCGCAGCAGCTCGATCCGCCGCAGCGTGTCGACGTCGCTGTGCAGATAGCGCACCTGGATGCCGAGTTCCAGGAAGTAGGCCGTGAGGTCCTCGGCCATCTTCTTGGTGAGCGTGGTGACCAGGACGCGCTCGTCCTTCTCGACGCGCTCCCGGATCTCGTGCACCAGGTCGTCGATCTGGCCCTCGGTGGGCTTGACGACGACCTCGGGGTCGATGAGGCCGGTGGGGCGGATGATCTGCTCCACGACGCCGTCCCCGCGTGAGAGCTCGTACTTGCCGGGCGTCGCCGACAGATACACGGTCTGCCCGATGCGTTCCTGGAACTCCTCCCATTTCAGCGGGCGGTTGTCGAGGGCCGAGGGCAGCCGGAAGCCGTGGTCGACGAGGGTGCGCTTACGGGAGGCGTCGCCCTCGTACATGGCGCCGATCTGCGGCACGGTGACGTGGGACTCGTCGATGACGAGCAGGAAGTCGTCCGGGAAGTAGTCGAGCAGCGTGTTCGGCGGGGAGCCGGGCGAGCGGCCGTCGAAGTGCATCGAGTAATTCTCGACGCCGGAGCAGGAGCCGATCTGGCGGAGCATCTCGAGGTCGTACGTGGTGCGCATGCGCAGGCGCTGGGCCTCCAGCAGCTTGCCCTGTTTCTCCAGCTCGGCCAGACGCTCGCCGAGCTCCTTCTCGATGTCGTTCGCGGCCCGCTCGAGACGCTCGGGGCCCGCCACGTAGTGGGTGGCGGGGAAGATGTACAGCTGCTGGTCCTCGCTGATGATCTCGCCGGTGAGCGGGTGCAGGGTGGACAGGGCCTCGATCTCGTCGCCGAACATCTCGATGCGGACGGCGAGCTCCTCGTACACCGGGAAGATCTCGATGGTGTCGCCGCGCACCCGGAAGGTGCCGCGGGTGAACGCCAGGTCGTTGCGCGTGTACTGGATGTCGACGAAGCGGCGCAGCAACTGGTCCCGGTCGAGCTCCTCGCCGACGCGCAGGGGGACCATGCGGTCCACGTACTCCTGCGGGGTGCCGAGGCCGTAGATGCAGGACACCGAGGCGACCACGACTACGTCACGGCGGGTGAGCAGCGAGTTGGTCGCGGAGTGGCGCAGGCGCTCGACCTCCTCGTTGATCGAGGAGTCCTTCTCGATGTAGGTGTCCGACTGCGGGACGTACGCCTCGGGCTGGTAGTAGTCGTAGTACGAGACGAAGTACTCGACCGCGTTGTTCGGCAGCAGTTCTCGGAACTCGTTCGCCAGCTGGGCGGCCAGGGTCTTGTTCGGCGCCATCACCAGGGTGGGGCGCTGGAGCTTCTCGATCATCCACGCGGTGGTGGCGGACTTTCCGGTGCCGGTCGCGCCGAGCAGGACGACGTCCTTCTCGCCCGCCTCGACACGCTTGGCGAGTTGGGCGATGGCCGTCGGCTGGTCGCCGCTGGGCTGGTAGGGACTGACGACCTCGAAGGGCGCCACCGTGCGTTCGATGTGGGAAACGGGCCGCATGCCATCCACCGTACGACCCCCCACTGACAACGGGGTCCGATCAAGGGTTCCGGGGCGTTCGCAGGCGCCGGCTCAGCGGTTCTGCGGGGTGCGGGACTCCCGGTGGGCCACGTCCCGGCGGCCGCGGAGGCGGGCGCCGCGCGCCGGATGCCCGACGGTCTGGTGCGCCGGGACGCCGGGTGGGTGCGGGGCGGGGGCCCGGTCGGGCTTGCCCAGCACCATGAGCGGGTCGAACAGCACGACGGCGCCGGCGAGGCAGAGGAACGCGAGGGGGCCGATCAGCATGGGTGCGAG
Source organism: Streptomyces achromogenes (assembly GCF_030816715.1). Taxonomy (NCBI): domain Bacteria; kingdom Bacillati; phylum Actinomycetota; class Actinomycetes; order Kitasatosporales; family Streptomycetaceae; genus Streptomyces; species Streptomyces achromogenes. The sequence goes on from NZ_JAUSYH010000001.1 coordinate 2,325,922, forward strand.
CAGGGTTGCCGGCGAGTCGCCCGCGGCCGGGGCGCCGCCCGTGTGCAGATGGACGCTGAGGGCGGCCATGCCGGTGTAGTGCATGCCGGTCACGGCGAGCCCCATGACCAGGCCGGCGCCCACGCTCCACAGCAAGCCCCTGACCTGCCCCGCGGCCCACAGGGCGACGGTGGCGGCGGCCATGGCGACGGCGACGGAGACGGCGACGGTGAGCGTGTTGTACGTGAACGTGCCGTTCAGGCGCATCCCGGCCATGCCGAGGTAGTGCATGGACGCGATGCCGAGGCCGGTGAGGGTCCCTCCGGTGAACAGCGCGGTTCCGGTCGCGCCGCGGTAGCCGACGATGAAGACCCCGACGCCCACCATGACGACGGCGACGCCCAGGCTGCCGTAGGTCATGGGTTTGTCGTAGTGGATCGGGGCGCCCCGGACGGTGAAGCCGATCATCGCGATGAAATGCATGGTCCAGATGCCGGAGCCGATCGCCGCGGAGCCGAGGGCGAGCCAGCCCGGCCGCCAGGTGTGGGCGACGAGCAGGGCTCTGGTGGTGCAGCGCAGACCCAGCGCACCGCCGAGGCAGGCCATGACGTAGGCCACCAGCGGGGTGACGAGTCCGTAGCTGAAACCGTCGACCGTGCCGTGCATGCGCGGTTGCCCTTCGCCCTGTTGCCGGATCTTGCCCGATACCTCTGGAACGCGGCCTTCCAGGACCGCTGCGCGCGGTCAAGGCTGAGGGAAAGTATGACTCCCACCGGAATGGTCGAACGATTTTCCGGCAAAGAAACACGTCCTTGCCCCACATGTGCGGCACCGGTGACGGCGTCCGGCGCCTCCTCCTCCCGTGTGACCGTCCCGCATCACCCCTCGTCGTGGACCCTTCGCTGTCACAGTTGAGCTGTATGTGATCGCTCGACGCGAGGAGTACGCATGCACACACGCATAGTTGCCGTCACGACCACCGCGGTCCTGGGCGCCGTGGCGCTCCTGCTCCCCGTCCACAGCGCCCGCGCGGGCAGCGCGCTGCGGCCTGCGGTGGTCGCCCACCGGGGCGCCTCCGCCGTCGCCCCGGAGAACACCCTGGAGGCCGTCGACCGCGCGGCGTCGCTGGGCACCCTCTGGGTGGAGAACGACGTCCAGCGCACCCGGGACGGCGAGCTCGTCGTCGTCCACGACGACAGCCTCCGTCGGACGACCGACGTCGAAGAGGTCTTTCCGGGCCGCGCTCCCTGGAGGGTGAAGGACTTCACCGCCGCCGAGATCGCGCGGCTCGACGCGGGAAGCTGGTTCGGCCCCGACTACGCGGGCGTGCGCGTGCCGACGCTGACGCAGTACGTCGACCGGGTCGACCGCAACCACCAGAAGCTGCTCCTGGAGATCAAGAATCCCGAGATCTACCCGGGCATCGAGCAGGAGGTCCTCAAACTCCTGGGCGACGAGGGGTGGCTGGACGAGCGCCACCTCGCCAACCGGTTGATCGTGCAGAGTTTCAGCGCCGACTGCCTGCGGACGGTCCACCAGCTGGTGCCCGCGGTGCGCATCGGCCTGCTCGGCATGCCGGCTCTGTCGGACCTGCCCCGGTTCTCGGTGTTCGCCGACCAGATCAACCCGTCCTACCACGCCCTCTCCCAGGCGTACGTCGCCGCGGTGCACGAGCTCACCGGGCCGCACGGGCGGCCGATGAAGGTCTTCACCTGGACCGTCGACGACGCGGCGACCGCCCGGGCCGTCGCCGGGTACGGCGTCGACGGCGTCATCACCGACCGGCCGGACGTGGTGCGGCGGGCGCTGTACTGGTACTGACGTGCGGCCCTCACGGTGCGTTGTCGGTGGCTGCCCGTACCGTGGGCGCATGGACAGCCATGCGGAGTACGGGCGGCGGGTCGTGTGGGCCGTCGTGGGCACCGACATCGGACCGCTGATGCTGGTGGCGAGCACCGAGGGGTTGCTCAACGTGGTCTTCCACGCCACCGACGCGGTTCGCGACAAGGCGCTCGCCAGGCTGGCGGAGCGGCTGGGCACGGAGCCCGTCGAGGCGCCCGGCTCCCCGTTGCTGGCTGAGGCGATACGCCAGTTCCAGGCCTATTTCTCGGGAGAGCGGCAGGTCTTCGAGCTGCCCCTGGACTGGTCCCTGATCTCGGGCTTCAACCGCCAGGTGCTGCGCGAGCTGGCCACCGGCGTTCCCTACGGGGCGGTCGTGGGCTACGGCGATCTGGCGGAGCGGGTCGGCCAGCCGGGGGCGGCGCAGGCGGTGGGAGCCGCGATGGGGTCCAATCCGCTGCCGGTCGTCGTGCCCTGCCACCGGGTGGTGGAGAGGGACGGCGGCATCGGCGGCTTCGGCGGCGGTCTGGAGACCAAGAGGAAGCTGCTCGCTCTGGAGGGGGTCCTGCCCGAGCCGTTGTTCTGAACCGTTCGTCTCGGTGGTCCGAGCCGCTCGGCCGGAGGTCTGGGCGGCGGGGAGCGGAGGGGGGAGACTGCGCCGGTGACCCGGATGTCCGTCTGTCGGCGTGGCGAGGCCGTCGCGCACGGCCACGCGGCGGCGCGGGTCCCTGTCGTGGTGCGGGTCGTCCGTGCGGCGATGCCGGCCTGTGCAGCGGAGAGGAGCCTGATGTGACCGCCGCCGAGCGCACCGCGGTGCCGCACGTGGACGCGGTGCGGCTGCCCGCCCTGCGCCGTCGCACGACCGTCGTGCTCATCACCAGCCAGATCCTCGGAGGGCTCGGCGTCGCCACCGGCATCGCGCTGGCCGCCGTCCTGGCCCGGCAGGTCAGCGGCACCGAGGCCCTGTCCGGACTCGCGCCCACCGCGACCGTCGCCGGTACGGCCGTGCTGTCGATGCCGATGGCCGCGTTGATGACCGCGCGCGGGCGCAGGCCGGGGCTGGTGCTGGCCTACCTCGTCGGCGCCCTGGGAGCGGGGGTCGTGGTGGTGGCGGCGCGCCTCGGGAACTTCCCGCTGCTGCTGTGCGGCATGGCCGCGTTCGGCGCGGCCTCCTCGGCGAATCTGCAGGCCCGGTTCGCCGCCGCCGACCTCGCCGAGCCGCAGCATCGGGCCCGGGCCATCTCCCATGTCGTGTGGGCGACGACCATCGGCGCGGTCCTGGGCCCGAACATCGCCGCGCCCGCCGGACGCAGCATCGCCGGGCTGGGGATACCCGAGGCGGCGGGCCCCTTCCTGTGGGCGGCCGGCATCTTCGTCCTGGCCGCGGTGGTCGTGGCGGTCCTGCTGCGCCCGGACCCGCTGCTGACGGCCCGCGCGCTCGCCCCGGAGGACGAGCGCTCCCCCGAGGCCCGTTCCCTGCGGGCGGGTCTGACGGCCGTCGCCGCCTCGCCGCACGCACGGCTGGCGCTGGTGACGGTGGCGGTGTCGCACACGGCGATGGTCTCGGTCATGTCGATGACCCCGGTGGACCTTTCCCACCACGGCGCGAGCGTCGAGCTGATCGGGCTGGTCATCAGCGGGCACATCGCCGGCATGTACGCGTTCGCGCCGTTGATGGGGCGGCTGGCCGACCGGGTGGGGCGCTTCTCGGTGACGGGCCTCGCGGCCGGGCTGCTGGCCGTGGCCCTGTTCCTGGCCGGGACGGCCGGCGACGACCACCGGCAGACCGCCGCCGGACTGTTCGTCCTGGGCCTCGGCTGGTCGGCCGGGCTGGTGTCCGGTTCGGCACTGCTCACCGACGCGGTGCCGCAGTCCGCGCGGGCCGCCGCCCAGGGCATCTCCGACCTCACCATGAACACCTCGGCGGGTGTCGGCGGGGCGATCGCCGGGCTCGTGGTGGCGCGGGCGAGCTACGGGTGGCTCAACGTTGCCGCGGCGACCCTGCTCCTCCCGCTGGCCGCCCTGGCGCTGTTCACCCGGAACGGGAGCCGCGGCGGCGAAGGCGGCACTCGTCAGTCGTAGTGCCGCGCCTCCACGACGTTGCCGTCCGGGTCGCGGAAGTAGAAGCTGCGCGTGGCGTCGCCCCGGGCGCCGAAGGAGCCGTGCGTGACGTCCGAGGCCGGGACGGCGCGCTCCTCCAGACGGGTGCGGAGGGCGTCGAAGTCTCCCCTGGGCAGGGCGAGGCAGACATGGTTGACGGGATGCCCCGCGCTGTCGGCGGCGCCGGGAAGCATCTTCATGTGCTCCGCCGCCGCCGACGGCATCAGGTCGAGCAGACAGTCCTCGCTGACGCGGACGGAGGGGAAGGGCTCTTCGCCCGCGATGAACTCGGCAAGTCTGACGGGCGTCAGCCCGACGGCCTGTTCGTAGAAGACGGCTGCGGCCGCCGGATCGCGCACCCACAGGACGACGTGGTCGAGGCGTGCCGTGTGCTCTGTCATGCCTTCCAGGCTGGTGTCCTGCCCCACAGGACGCAAGGGTTTGACCGGGCGCGCCGCCCGCCAGAGATGAAAGGAGACCGACGGACAGGAGGCGGGCGCGTGGTGCTGGTGGTGTCGGAAGAGGTGCGGAACGCGGTCGACGCGCGTCAACCCGTGGTGGCGCTGGAGTCGACGATCATCTCGCACGGGCTGCCCCGCCCGCGCAATCTTCAGGTGGCGGCGGAGCTGGAGGCCGTCGTACGCGCCGAGGGCGCGGTGCCGGCGACGATCGCCGTGCTCGACGGGCGGCCCCATGTGGGCCTGGACGAGAAGCAGCTGGAGCGGGTCGCCGACGAGGACGGGTTCCGCAAGCTGGGCCACCGCGACCTGCCGCTGGCGGTGGCCTCCGGTGCGAGCGGCGCGACCACGGTGTCGGCGACGGCGCTGCTGGCGTCGCTGGCGGGCCTGCGGGTGTTCGCGACGGGCGGCCTCGGCGGAGTTCACCGGGAGTGGACGGTCACCCAGGACGAGTCGGCCGACCTGGGGCTGCTGGCGAACACGCGGATCACGGTGGTCTGCGCGGGGGTCAAGTCGATCCTGGACGTGCCCGCGACCCTGCAACGGCTGGAGACGCTGGGCGTCGCGGTCGCCGGGTACGGCACCGACCGCTTCCCCGGGTTCTACCTGTCCGACTCGGGTCATCCGGTGGACTGGACGGTGCACGGTCCCCGGCAGGTCGCCGACGTGATGCGGGCCCAGGACGCGCTCGGCGCGCCCCGCTCGGCTCTGATCGTCGCCAATCCGGTCCCCGAGGAGGAGCAGCTAGATCCCGCGCTGCACGCGCGTGTGCTCGCCGACGCCCTGCACGCGTGCGAGGAGGCCGGCGTCTTTGGCCAGGGCGTCACGCCGTTCCTGCTCGACTACCTGGTCCGGCACACCGACGGCGCGTCCCTGAGCGCCAATCTGGCGGCGGTGCGCGGCAACGTACGTCTGGCGGCGCGGATCGCGACGGCGTGGTCCGAGGCATGACGGCGCGACCGGACGGGGCGAGCCGTGATCACGCCGGCCCCGTCCGGAGCCCGAACGCGCCGTCGGGCGCGACGCCGACGCCCGGCGCGGAGGAGACGTCGGGCGCGGACGTGCGGGCCGGATCCGGGGCGTCGGCCGGCCCGGAGGCGACGGGCCTGTCCGAGGGCCTGTCCGAGGGCCTGTCCGAGGCTCTGTCCGGTCGCGCGCCGGCGGGGGGCGGGGCGCTGCTGGTCGTCGGGGACGTGGTGACGGACGTCGTCGCCCGGCACCGGGGTCCGCTGGCCTCGGGAACGGACACGGTCGCGGTGATCCGGACCCTGCCGGGCGGCGCGGGCGCCAACGTGGCCTGCTGGGCCGCCCACTGGGGCTGCGCGGACGTCCGGCTGCTCGGCAGGGTGGGCGCGGAATCGGCGGCCTGGCACGAACGGGCGTTGACCGCCGGCGGGGTGCGGCCCCTTCTCGTCGTGGATCCACAGGCGTCGACCGGCACGGTGATCTGCCTCGTCGACGCGGACGCGGCAGCGGAGCGGACGTTCCTCACCGACAGCGGCGCCTCCCTGCGCCTCGCCCCCGCGGACTGGTCGGACTCGCTGCTGGACGGCGTCGGCCGGCTGCATCTCTCCGGCTATCTGCTGTTCTCGGAGTCGGGGCGGGCACTGGTGCGTACGGCGTCGGGGGCGGCACGCGCGCGGGGAATCCCGGTGAGCCTCGATCCGGCGTCGGCGGGTTTTCTGGTGGAGCTGGGCCTCCCCCGCTTCCTGGGCCTCGTCGCGGACGTGGACGTGCTGCTGCCCAGCCGTGACGAGGCCCGGCTGCTCACCGGGGTGCCCGACGGGGCGGACGCGGCGGCCGAACTGAGCCGCCACGTACCGCTGGTGGTGGCCAAGCAGGGGGCGGACGGCGCGCTGGTGGCCGGTGGGGGCACGGTCCTCGCCCGCGTTCCCGCGGTCCCCGCGACTCCCCGGGACACCACCGGCGCCGGCGACGCCTTCACCGGCGCGTTCCTCGCCGCACTGCTCGCCGGCGTCGACGCCGCGGCCGCGGCGGTCGAGGGATGCCGGGCGGGGGCCCGGGCCGTGGAACGGGTGGGCGGCAGACCGCCGACCCCGCAAGAGCGCGCGACGACGACGGACCGGACCAGCGTGGCGGGCTGACGCCGCGAGCCCCTGCGGCGCGCCCCTGCCAGGCGCTCCGGGCGGGCGCTCCGGACGGGTCCCCCTGTCCGGCGCCGAGCCGTCCGTCCCCGCCCGTGCGCCTTCGCTGCGTCTTCCGGCGCGGCGAGCCTTCGTCCGTACGCGGCTCTGCGGCCTCGCTACCCCTTGCGTCCCCAGGCCGAGATCATCGGGGCCGTCGCCAGGTCCATGCTGCCCTCGGCGACGTTCGCCAGATGCCGGTCGATCTCCTCGTCCGTCGCGACGCCCGCCCCGACGAGCTGCTCGCGGATCTGGCGCACCGTCGCGGACTCCAGGGCGGCGCAGGCGGGCGAGGTGACCGGGAAGTAGGCGTCGGCCTCGACGCGGCGCAGTCCGGCCTCGCGCAGCAGGCGTGGCAGTTTGCGGCCGTAGGAGAGGTCGGCGCCCCGGCCGGCGAGGAGCTGGCGGAAGCCGTGGCGCAGACGGTTCGCGAGCTGCTGCTCGGGGCCGTGCTCGTCGGGGCAGAGCAAAGGCTGCAGGGCGGGGTCGGCGTCCTCGATCAGCAGCCGTCCGCCCGGGCGCAGAGCGCCCACCATCGACCGCAACGCCCGCTCCCGGTCCGGTACGTGGACCAGCACGAGCCGGGCGTGCACCAGATCGAAGCCCTCCATCGGCGGCTCGCCGGCGCCGAGGTCGTGGACGCGGACCTCGACCGGTGGGCGGGCGGCCGACGTCAGGCGGGAGGTGTCGATGTCGGTCGCGACTACCTTGCCCGTCGGACCGACCTTCTTCGCGAGCCAGGACACGACGGAGGTGCCGCCCGCGCCGGCTTCCCAGCAGCGCCAGCCGGGCCCGACCCCGAGCCCTTCGAGATGACGGAACGTGGTCGGGTCGAAGAGGGCGGCGAAGGCGTCGAAGCGCTCCCCCGCCTCGGGCTGCCGGTTGTCGAGGAGGTATCCGTCGGATCGCGTCATACGCCGATCATCCCAGCCGGGCGACCCGCCGGAGGTGGTCGACGCGGCCGGGATCGCGTGTCGGGAGGGGCGGTCGCAGCTCTCCTGAGCAGCCCGAAGTGCCTTCGTCCACAGGTGGGAACAGAACGGAATCCTTCCTTTCCACAGGCTTGCCCACGCCATGCGCGGGCCTGGCAGACTGGCGCTGAAGGGCGCAGGTCGCGGCGCGAGGGGACACACGCAAGGAGACCCGGATGACCATGGCGGGGAATCTGCGGAAGGTCACGGGCCTCGGAAGGGTCGGCGGCCTGCGGGGGGTGGCGAGGCTGGCGCGGCAACGCCCGCGGGTCGACCTGAGTCATCACGCACGGTCCCCGTTGGGGTCCTCGGTGGTGAACTGCGTGACGTACCGGGACGGCGTGCGGGCCGGCCACGGCGTGGATCTGGTCGACACGGTGGAGCGGATGCGCCGGAGCGGTCACGGCTTCGTGTGGCTCGGTCTGCACGAGCCCACGAACGACGAGTTCGGCGGCGTCGCCCAGCTCTTCGACCTGCATCCGCTGGCCGTCGAAGACGCCGTCGAGGCCCATCAGCGACCGAAGGTCGAGCGGTACGGCGAGACGTTGTTCGCGGTGTTCAAGACGGTCTGCTACGTCGAGCACGAGGAGCTCACCGCGACCAGCGAAGTGGTCGACACCGGTGAGATCATGGTGTTCGTCGGACGGGACTTCGTGATCACGGTGCGGCACGGACGGCACGGCTCGCTCGGACCGTTGCGCGAGGAGCTGGAGTCGGACGCGGCGCAGCTGGCCAAGGGGCCGTCGGCGGTGCTGCACGCCGTCGCGGACCACGTGGTCGACGACTATCTCCACGTCGTCGACGCCGTGCAGGCGGACATCGACCAGGTCGAGACGGACGTGTTCGCGGAGAACGGCGCGCGCGCCGACCCGGGGCGCATCTACCAGCTCAAGCGGGAACTCCTGCAGCTGAAACGGGCGGTGGTCCCGCTCGGCCGTCCGCTCCTGGACCTCGCGGACCGGCCGGTGCGGGTGGTCGACCAGGAGATACAGGCCTACTTCCGGGACGTCTCGGACCACCTGTTGCGTGCCACCGAGCAGATCGCGGCCTTCGATGAACTGCTGAACTCGATCCTGCAGGCGCATCTGGCGCAGGTCACGGTCGCGCAGAACGAGGACATGCGCAAGATCACGGCCTGGGCGGCGGTCATCGCCGTGCCCACGATGATCTGCGGGGTGTACGGCATGAACTTCGACACCATGCCGGAGCTGCACTGGAGGTTCGGCTATCCGTTGGTCATCGTGGTGATATCCGTCGGCTGCCGCATCCTGCACCGCGGCTTCCGGCGCAACGGCTGGCTCTGACCCAGAAGGCCCGGGGTGTCGTCATGCCGGGGTCGGTCCGCTCCGCGCGTAGACGCTCTCCGCCCATGCGGCGATCTGGTCGTCGGTCAGGTGCCGGGCGAGGTCGGCTTCGCTGATCATGCCCACCAGGCGTTTGTTCTCGATGACGGGAAGCCGGCGGATCTGGTGGTCCTTCATCTCCCGCAGCACCTCGCCGACGTCCGCGCCCGCGTCGACCCAGCGTGGCGTTCCGTGCGCCATGTCTCCGGCGGTGACCTGGGCCGGGTCGCGTCCGACGGCCACGCAGCCGACGACGATGTCCCGGTCGGTGAGGATGCCGCAGAGCCGCTCGTTCTCGTCGCTGATCGGCAGCGCCCCGACGTTCAGTTCGCGCATCAGCTGCGCGGCGCGGTCGAGGGTCTCGCGGGCGGGGATCCACTGGGCGCCCCGGTGCATGATGTCTCCGGCGGTGGTCATGACGTACCTCCCGGTGCCGGACGGCCGGCGTGGCGCGGGGGGCGCCGCAGTCCCGGTGCCCTTCATTCTCGCCGCGCCGCCGGGCCGACGCATCTCAACTCCGCGCTGCTGCTCGGGCGGAGACGCTCGGTGACGTCCCGGCCGTGTGCGGTCGTCGGCACGGAAGCCGGCCGTGTGCGGTCGTCGGCACGGAAGCCGGCCGGCCGGTCCCGGAGGTCAGCCGCCCCAGGCCGGGTGGCGGGGGTCGTCCGCGCGGACGAGCACGTCCGCGGTGGCGGCGGGGTCGGTTTCCTGGGCGTACCGCTCGAAGGCCGGCAGCGTCCAGTGGTCGGCCTCGGGGGTGCGGCGGCGCAGGGCGGCCGGGGAAAGGAGGGCGTGGATCGTCAGGTCGAAGGGGAACCAGTGCCGCAGAAGGAGCGGTCCGTGCAGCAGCAGAAAGCCTCCCGGGGGCAGCGGGACGTAACCGCTGCGGGTGGCACGGTCGGTGACGGGGTCCCGCAGGTCGGGCAGGATCCGCCCGTCGCCGTCGGCTTCGAGCGGGTTGAACACCTCGCGCCACAGGGCGCCGGTGTCGAACCAGCCGTCGAGGTAGGCGTCCACGTCGTACCGGCCGTACTCCAGGCGGAGGGAGGCCGGGCGCAGGAAGCCGTGCGTGTCCACGACGCACGAGGGCCGGCCGCGGGTGCGCAGCGCTTCCGCGACGCGCTCGGCGAGCTCTCCGGGGCGGGCCGCCGGCGCGCCGTCGAAGGCGATGCGCCGCCAGGGGCTGCCGTCGTCCGGTTCCAGGTCGAGCAGGCGCTCGGTGAGGAGGTCGCCGAGCCGTTCCCAGGTGATCGCTTCGAGTCGCACACCGCCATGATGCGTCAGGCGCCCGCAGCGGCGGCCTGCGGGCGGTCTCCAGCGGGCGGGAGACGGGGCTCGTGACGGGCGGTGCACGGGCGATGCGTTGCCTGATGGCGGGCGGCGGGGCTCGTGACGGGCAGTGCGCGGACGGTACGCGGCCTGAGGACCGGCGACGGGGTTCGTGACGGGCGACGGGGCAGGTGCCGCCGCGCCGGGGACGGGGAATGAAGCCGCTATGGCAAGCGCAGCCCTCCCCACCCCCGAACCCGGCCCCGTCCCCGCACCCGCACCCGGCCCCGTCCCCGCACCCGCACCCGCACCCGTCCCCGGCCCCGCACCCGGAATCGGGTCCGCGGTCGGTACCGGCGGCCCCGGACCCGCGGTCGGTTTCGGGGCCGGTCTTCTGGTCGTCCAGCCGCTGCGGCGGAAACACTGCGCCGGTTGCCGGCGTGGGCCGCTGTCGATGCTGGTCCTGGAGGACGCCGCACCGCGCTGCCTCGACTGCGCCGACCTCGGGCACCTGGTGTACCTGCCGCGCGGCGACACGGCGCTGACGCGCAGGTCACGGGAGGAGAGCGGGCTGTCGGTGGTGGTCGTCCGGTTCAACCGGCGCAAAGGGCGCTACGAACGAGAGGGCGTCCTGGTCGAGGAGGCGGCGCTCGCCCGCGCCGAGGAGCGGTGCCTGGCGGACGCGGAGGCCCGGCGCCGGCGTCGGGCGCGCGACGCCCGGCTGCGGTCGGCACAGGACGCGCACTTCGCGGAGTTGTTCGCGGCTGAGATCCTGCGGCTGTTCCCCGGCTGTCCGGCGGACCGGGCGCGCGGGATCGCCGCGCATGCCTCACTGCGCGGCAGCGGCCGGGTCGGCCGCAGCGCCGCCGGGAGGGCCCTGTCCGAGGCGGCGGTCGTCTTCGCGGTCAGGGCGTCCGTCCGGCATGTGGACACGCCGTACGACCGGCTGCTGATGAGCGGCGTGCCACGGTACGAGGCGCGCCGCCTGATCGCGGCGGACGTGGAGACCCTGATCCGCACATGGGGTGAGGACCGGGACGCCCGGACGGCCCGGGACGGAACCGCGGCATAGAAGCGGGGTACGTACGGCGCGGGCCCGGACGGCCGCGCATGTCCTCGCGCGTCTCGACGATGGTCAAACGATCTTGACCGGGATTTCACTTGAGGTGAGAGACGGCACCGGGCAGGATCACGCTCGACGGGTGGGAGTTGACGTTGTCATGATCGAGGGACCGTATGTGGTGCTCGCGGTGCTGGGCGCACTGACGACGGGACTGATGGCCGGGGTCTTCTGCGCCTTCTCCGTCCTGGTGATGCGGGGGCTCGCCGCACTGCCGCCCGCGCAGGGCGTCACCGCCATGAACGCGATCAACGCCTCGGCCATGACACCGGTGTTCGTGGTCCTGTTCCTCGGCTCCGCGGCGCTGTGCGCGGTGATCACCGTGGTGACGTTCGTGTTGTGGCCGGACCACGGGACCGCACGCCTGCTGGTGGGCAGCGCGCTGTACCTGTGCGGCGCGTTCGGGGTGACCGTCGTGGCGAACGTGCCGCGCAACGAGACGCTGATGCGGAAGGAGCCGGGCACGCCGGAGGCCGTCGCGTACTGGCCCGTCTACCTGCGGGAGTGGACGCGGTGGAACCATGTGCGCACGCTGGCGTCCGCGGCCTCGGCGGCCGTGTACCTCCTCGCCCTGATCTGACCGAAGCACCCCCGTCACTCCCCTCTGCACGGGGGGCCGACAGAACGTATCGTGGCCGAAAGAGTGCCGCCCGACGACGCTCGGCCTGTCGTACGCGTACACAAGGGGCACGCCCATGGCCGATCCCAAGGGATTCATGACCACACCGCGCCGGGACTGGCCCCGTCGGCCGGTCGAGGAACGGGTCGCGGACTGGGACGAGGTGTACGTCCCCGGAGCGCTGCTGCCCCTCATCACCAAGCAGGCCGACCGGTGCATGGACTGCGGCGTGCCGTTCTGCCACGACGCCTGCCCGCTCGGCAATCTGATCCCGGACTTCAACGATCTGGTGTCCCGGGAGGACTGGCGGGCGGCCGCCGAGCGGCTGCACGCGACGAACAACTTCCCCGAGTTCACCGGCCGGTTGTGTCCCGCGCCGTGCGAGGCCGGTTGCGTCCTGGCCATCAACCAGCCCGCCGTCACCATCAAGAACGTCGAGGCGGCCATCGCCGACCGGGCCTGGGCCGACGGTCTGACGCCGCCGCGGCCGCCGGACCGGCTGTCGGGGAAGACGGTGGCCGTGATCGGCTCCGGGCCCACCGGACTGGCCGCCGCGCAGCAGCTGACCCGGGCCGGGCACACGGTCGCCGTCTACGAGAAGGACGACCGCGTCGGCGGGCTGATGCGGTACGGCATTCCCGCGTTCAAGATGGAGAAGCGTCATCTCGAACGACGGATCGAGCAGATGCGGGCCGAAGGCACGAAGTTCCGTACCTCGACCACCGTCGGGCGGGACGTCATGGCCGCGGATCTACGGACCCGCTACGACGCCGTGGTGATCGCCACCGGAGCGACCGAGTGGCGCGAACTGCACGTCCCGGGGCGGGAGTTGACCGGCATACACCAGGCGATGGAGTATCTGCCGCTGGCCAACCGGGTGTGCGAGGGGGATCTGGAGAGGTCTCCGATGTCCGCCTCGGGGAAGCACGTCGTCATCGTCGGCGGCGGCGACACGGGCGCCGACTGCCTGGGCACGGCGGTGCGCGAGGGCGCCGCGTCCGTGACCCAGCTGGACATCTACGCACAGCCCGGCGCGGAACGCGACGAGGACGCCGACCCCTGGCCGACGTATCCGAAGATCTACCGGCTCTCGGCGGCGCACGAGGAGGCGCGCGATCTGGAGTCCGCGCCGGTCGCGGACGCGGACGCCCGGCTGTTCGCCGCGTCCACGCTCCGCTTCACCGGCGACGGGACCGGTCACGTGCGGTCCCTGCACCTGACCGAGGTGGACGCGCGACGCAGGCCGGTGGCGGGCACGGCCCGCGCCCTCCGCGCCGATCTGGTGCTGCTCGCCCTCGGCTTCTCGGGGCCCGACCTGGAGGACGGGCTCGTCGAGCAGCTCGGGCTGGCCCTGGAGCCGCGCGGGACGATCGCGCGGGACGCCGGTTTCGCGACGAACATCCCCGGCGTCTTCGCCGCGGGGGACGCGGCCCGCGGCCAGTCGCTGATCGTGTGGGCCATCGCCGAGGGGCGGGCGGTGGCGGCGGCCGTGGACCGTCGTCTGACGGGGAGTTCCCGGCTGCCGGCGCCGATCGGACCGTACGACCGGCCGATGAGCGTCTAGACGGTTCCCCTGTGGTGATCGTGCGGAGGGGACGACGACTGGGCCGGTGCGCACGCGTCGAAGCGGGCCCGGCCCCGGCGTAGACGTCGTCCGGTCCCCTGGGTGAGAAAAGACCGCCGGTAGGGTGCATCCCCATGGCGGATTCATGGGTCGATTCCGCGCGGCGGATCGGCGCGGACCTGCATCTGGAGCTGTCCGGGCCGGGCGGGCGGCGCGCCGCGCTCATCCGGGCGCTGCGCGAGGCCGTGCGCACCGGACGGCTCGCTCCGGGAGCCCGGCTGCCGCCCTACCGTTCCCTCGCCGCCGACCTCGGCGTCGCCCGCAACACGGTGGCCGACGCGTACGCGGAGCTGGTCGCGGAGGGCTGGCTGACCGCCCGGCAGGGCTCCGGCACGCGGGTGGCCGAACGGGCCGAGCCGCTGCGCCGGTCCGAACGCGCGGCCGTCGGGGCGCCCGCACGCGCGCGTGGCCCCCGGCACGATCTGCGGCAGGGCGTCCCGGACGCTTCGTCGTTCCCGCGTGCGGCCTGGCTGGCCTCCTACCGGCGCGCCCTCCAGCAGGCCCCCGCCGAGGCGTTCGGGCCCGGCGACCCCGCCGGACGCCGGGAGCTGAGGGAGGCCCTGGCCGAGTACCTGGCACGCGCGCGTGGCGTGCGCACCGTGCCCGAGCGCCTCGTGATCTGCTCGGGCTTCGCTCACGCACTGCGTCTGCTGTTCGCTCCCGGCAGCGGGGTGCTGCGCGGTCCGCTGGCCGTGGAGGCCTACGGGCTGGGCTTCCACCGGGAGCTGCTGGCGACGGCGGGCGTGCGGACGACGCCCCTGCCCCTGGACGAGGACGGGGCGTGCGTCGGACAACTGGGGCGCGAGCGGGCGGTGCTGCTCACGCCGGCGCACCAGTTCCCGACCGGCGGCCCGCTGCACGCGAACCGCCGGGCGGCAGTGATCGACTGGGCACGCGCGCGTGGCGGCGTCGTCCTGGAGGACGACTACGACGGGGAGTTCCGCTACGACCGCAAGCCGGTCGGTGCGCTCCAGGGACTCGATCCCGAGCGGGTGATCTACCTCGGCTCGGTCAGCAAGAGCCTGTCGCCCGCGTTGCGCCTCGGATGGATGGCGCTGCCCGGGCGGTACGTGGACGGGGTCCTCGCGGCCAAGGGCGAGCGGGAGGCGTGGGCGAGCGTTCCGGACCAGCTCGGCCTTGCCGACCTCATCACGTCCGGGTCGTACGACCGTCACGTACGGCGTATGCGGCAGCGGTACCGCGGTCGCCGGGACCGGCTGGTCGAGGCGCTCGCCGCGCAGGCGCCGCACGTCGAGGTCACCGGGATGGCGGCCGGTCTCCACGCGGTGCTGCGGCTGCCGCCGGGCACCGAGCGGTCGGCGCTGGAGGCTGCCGCACGTGAGGGCGTCGCGCTGGACGGCCTGGCCGCCTTCCGCCATCCGGCCACGGACATGGCGGTGCGGGACGGACTCGTCGTCGGATACGCGACGCCGCCGGACCACGCCTACGGGGCGGCCCTGGACGCACTGTGCCAAGGGCTCCCGCCGTACCCGCGGCGGCACCCCGCCGACGGATGAGCCACAGCAGTCCGTCGACGGGGTGCTGGACCTCGACGGGGCAGCGGTCCCGGCCTCCGGGGGTCGGATCCTTCCAGGTCAGGAGGCGCTCCGTGAGCGCCTGATGCGGTCAATGAAGATCAATTCAGTGCCAAAATTAGGAAGCCGAGCGGGAAAAGACAATCGATGGACGCCGCGGCATCGCAGAAACGTCACAGCAGTCACGTCAGGACAACAGGAAGTCCGCCTCTCCCGCCTTCGCTCCCTCGATGAAGGCCGTCATCTCGTCGGTGGTGTAGATCAACGCCGGACCGTCCGGGTCGGTGGACTGACGGACGGCGATCCGGCCGTCGGCGAGCTTCATCGCCTCCAGGCAGTTCCCGCCGTTCCCGCCGCTCCACGGCTTGTGCCAGCCTTCGCTGCCCAAGTCCCGCGCGGGCATGCCGTTGTAGACCCGTTTGCGCGGCTTGATGCGATCCATTCACAACTCCTTGCGGAGATCCCGGAGGATCTCCTTCGTGCGATGTGCTGTAGCGGCCTGCGCCGCCATGCGGTCCATGACCTCGAGGTGGGTCGCCACCTCGGTGCGCGCGTCGAGATAGACCGCGCCGGTCAGGTACTCGCTGTAGACCATGTCCGGAAGCTCCGGCATGGCGAATCGGAAGAGCACGAAGGGCCCGTACGTGCCCGGGTGCGGCCCGTTCGCGAACGGGGCGACCTGCAACGTCACATTCGGCAGCTCCGCGGTCTCGAGCAGTTTGTCGATCTGCGCGCGCATCACCTCCGGGCCGCCGGCTGCGCGGCGCAGGACCGTCTCGTCCATCACGACCCACAACCGGGGCGCGTCCTCGCGGGTGAGCAGATCCTGGCGTTGTATGCGCAGCGCGACAAGGCGCTCGATGTCCTCCGGCCGGGTCTGGCCGATCGCGCCGGACTTGAGGACCCCCCGCGCGTAGTCCTCGGTCTGGAGCAGTCCGGGGACGAAGTGGGGCTCGTACTGGCGGATGAGGGCCGCGGCGCCCTCGAGGCTGACGTGCATCGAGAACCAGCCAGGCAGGACGTCGTGGAAGCGCTGCCACCAGCCCGGCTTGTTGGCGTCCTCGGCGAGCTGGACGAAGCCCTCGGCCTCCTCGTCGGTGACCCCGTAGGCCTTCAGCAGCAGCTGGAGGTAGGGGATCTTGAGGCTGACCTCCGCCATCTCCATACGGCGGACCGTGGCGGGCGCGACGCGCAGGATGCCGGCGGCTTCCTCGCGCTTGAGCCCGGCGCGTTCCCGCAGGTCCAGCAGACGCCGACCGAGGACGACCTGTCCGACCGTCGGCGCGGACCGCGGTTCGCTCACGCTCCACCTCCACGAAGAGCCCGGCCGGTCGCGCGGGGGCCCACGAGCCCCGCCCCGGCCGGTCCACGAAAGAATCCCGACAGCCCTACGGCGCCACTCGAGGACATGTCCCAAGATCTGTACGGATGAGTACGAATGAGTACAGGTGAGTACGGATGAGTACAGGTGAGTGCGGATCTCCGGCGATCCCGACCGGCGCCGTTCTACGTGCTGTTGCGGAGCAGTGTGCCACGGCCCTCCACCGCGTCACACAGCACTCTGCATTTTCCAGAGTGACACTTGCCAAGTGTTCACGGCGGGGCGATAGTGGCAAGCGTGATTCCGTCCGCGCCCTTAGGAACAGACGCCGCCGCAGGCCGCCCCCAGGGTCTCGGTGCCAGCGCGGGAGCAGGCCCCGACCAGGCCGCTGCCGAGCGCCGGTTCCGATTCGAACTGGCCGCCCACCCGGGTTCCCCCGCCCAGGCCAGACGCCTGACGAGGGCCCGGCTGACGGGCTGGTCGGTGTGCGAGGACACCTGCGACACCGCCGTCCTGGTCGTCTCCGAGCTGGTCACCAACGCGATCGTGCACACCGCGAGCGACATCGTCGTCTGCGAGCTGCACGACGGCGACGACCTGGTCCGCATAGCCGTGCGCGACCAGGGCTGCGCGCCCGGTGAGCCGCACCCCTCTCCGCAGCGGCCCGAAGAGGAGCACGGGCGGGGACTGATCCTGGTCGAGGCCCTCTGTCACTCCTGGGGCGCCCAGGAACACGGGCCCGGCCTGCTGGTCTGGGCCGACCTGCTGCGCAAGGCCGACGTGCCTCGTGACCCGGCCGAACCCTGCAACCGCCTCGACGGCGACACCGCCGCACCGCACCCCTGCGACCTCGGCGGCCTCCTCGACACCCGGGACGAGTTCCACGACGGCCCCGCACAGCCGTCCGCCGGCCCCGCAGGACCGCGCAACGACCTCGGCTGGGGCGCCCGCCCGAAGCCGGGGACGGGCGACGACCCGGCTGACGAGAACGAGCCCGCCGAACAGCGAATCCACGCGCCGGGCGGCCCGGCGGCGGCCCGCCCGCACCCCGCGTCCGGCACGGGCGTCCTGGCCGCCCGGGTCACACCGCAGTGGCAGCACCGCGCGGCCGATCACAACGCCGTCGAGGGCCGCGACGCCCGACACGGCCGGGCGCCCGGCCGCCCCCCGGCCGCACTCCCGCTCCCGCTCCCGCTCCCGCTCCCGCTCCCCCACCCGCTCGAGCACGGTCGCGAGCGGGGAAGGACGTGAGCCCCGGCCCCGGCCGGGCCCCGGTGCGCACGCTCGACACACTGGTGCGCCTGCGCCGCGGACCGGGCAGCCCGCCCGGCGCCGCACCCCCGCGCCGGCTCGCCGTCCCCGAGGGCATGACCGCCCCGCTGGGCTGCGACGCCGTCTCCGTCCCCGCCCGGCTGGGCCCGCCGCTGATGTCACGGCTGCCGCGCATCGGCTGTGTCTACGCCGACCAGGCGCACTGGTGGTGGCTGGTCCCCGCGGACTCCGACTACGCGCTGGAATGGCCCGCGCCCGCGCAGTACACCACCGGCGCGCTCCTGACGGACTCCCCGCAGGTCCCCGGTCTCCTCCACCGACCGGACGGCACCCTGCCGTACACCCCGCCGATACCCCTGTACCTGGCCCTGTGCCGCCTCACGGGCACGACGCCCTCCTGGTCGCGGCCGATCAGCGCCTGAGCGACGCCTTCCCGACCCCGGGCGAGCGGCCGTCATGACCGCCGACCAGGCGCACGCCCGCGCGTGCCGTCTCCCTCCTCCTGCGCCCTGCCCTCGGGCCTCCTCCTCCCGCGATAGTGGCCGTCGTCCGCGATCGCGACCGGGGAGGCCGACGGTGGGACAGGCACGACGGGCGGCGGAGGCGCCGCAGGCGGGGCACGGGGCGAGGGAAGGACAGGCGCGGGGCAAGCAGCGCGAGAAGAACACCAGGGGAGAGGGACAGAAGGAACCGGAGGAACGGGAGGAACAGGAGGGGCGCGAAGATCAGGAAGGGCACGAACGGCCGGAGGCTCAGGGGGCGCGGCCCGACGAGCGGGACGTCTCCGAGTCGGAGCGGCTGCTGTTCGGCGGACCGCTCCGCTACGACACGGGCTGGAACCAGCACCAGGACGCCTTCCTGGAGCTCAACTTCCGGGCCATGGTGACCCGCCTGCCGTCCCTGCTCACCGCCACCCTCCGTCTGGCCCGGCAGGCCGACCCGCGAGCCGCCCGCATCGTTCTGGCCGCCGAGATCGCCCGGGGCGCGGCGCAGGCGGTCGGCCTGCTGGCGATGAACGCCGTGCTGGGCAGGCTGATCACCGGCGGCGTGATCGAGGACCGGCTGCGCGGCGCCGCCCCCGCGCTGGCCCTGATGGCCGCGGTGCTCCTGCTCGCGGCGCTGTTGAGGGCCGCGTCGACGTACGCCACCGGGCGGCTGGAGCCCAAGGTGGAGCGGGTGGCGACGGAGCTGTATCTGGAGCGGGCGGCCGCGGTCGAGCTCGCCGCGATCGAGGACCACGCCTTCCACAAGCTGCTGGACACCGCGCAGTACGGAGCCCGCTCCAGCCGCTACATGATCAGCCACGGCACGCGCGTGGTGAACGCGCTGATCTCGCTGATCGCCTCGGCCGGCGTCCTGACGGTGCTGCATCCGCTCCTGCTGCCCCTGCTGGTGACGATGACCCTGCCCAGCGCTTGGAGCGCCCTGACGAACGCCCGGCGCCGCTACGAGTCCTTCCACACCTGGGTGCAGCACGCGCGCGCGGGGCACCTCATCGCGAGTCTGCTCACCGAGCCGGCGGCGGCGCCCGAGATCCGCGTCCACGGGGTCGGTCCGTTCCTGCTGCGGCACTTCCGCGCGATGTCGGAGACCGCCGAGGCGGAACAGGCCCGGCTGGCCCGGCTCGCCGCCCGCACCGGACTGGTCGCGGCGACCTGGACAGGGGTGGCCACACTGGCCACATACGCCACGCTCGGCGGACTGCTGTTCACCGGGACGATGGCGCTGGCGGTGGCGGGGACGGCCGTCATCGCGATCCGCAGCGGTTCGGCGAGCCTCAACACCCTGGTCCTGGAGGTCAACCAGCTGCACGAGGAAGCCTTGTTCGTGGGCGATCTGCAGCGGCTGTACGTCGAGGCGGCCGAACGGGCGATCCCGGTGGGCGGCGTGGCCCTCCCGGAGGATCCGCGCGAGATCCGCTTCGAGAACGTCACGTTCGGCTATCCGGGCGAGTCGGCACGCCCCGCCCTGGACGACGTCACCCTCTCGCTCCCGCTGGGCCGGATCATCGCGCTGGTCGGCGAGAACGGCTCCGGCAAGACGACGCTGGTGAAACTGCTGGCCGGGCTGTACAAGCCGGACGGCGGACGGATCCTGTGGGACGGTGTGGACGCCGCCGAGGCGGACCGCCACCGACTCGCCGAGCGGATCGCGATGGTGGCGCAGGACTTCAAACGGTGGCCGTTCACGGCCCGGGTCAACATCGCCGTCGGGTGTTCCGCCGCGCCGTTGACCGAGGAACGGCTGGCCGCCTCGATCGCGGAGGCCGGGGCCGGGGAGGTCGTCGCGGATCTGCCGCGCGGTCTGGACACCCTGCTCGCCCGGCACTTCAGCGGCGGACACGAGCTGTCCGGCGGCCAGTGGCAGCGCCTGGGCATCGCACGGGCGGCGTACCGGCGCGGACGCATCCTGATCGTGGACGAGCCGACGGCGGCCCTGGACGCCCGGGCCGAGCTGGAGGTCTTCGAGAAGATCCGCGCGCTGGCCGGCAACGGTCAGACGGTCGTCCTGATCACCCATCGGCTGGCGTCTGTCCGGCACGCCGACCTGGTGCACGTCCTCGACCAGGGCCGGCTGGTGGAGTCCGGGACACCGGACGAGCTGCTGGCGGGCGGGGGCGTCTACGCCGAGTTGTACGCGCTGCAGGCCGAGCAGTTCACGGTGCAGACTCCGGCCCGGTCCCCGTCGGCCTGACACCCCTCACCGGCGGCCGCCCCGGTCACCGGCGGGCCGGCATCGGGCCGCCGGCCACCGGCCGCCGACCGGGGCACCGGCCGGCTGCCTCACCGCGTGGCGTCGACGCTGCGGACGACCACCAGGAACGTGTCCGTGGCGAGGTCCATGACGACCTCGGCGGCCATGCCCTCCATGCGCCGCGCGTGCGCGAACTCCTCCGCGGGCCACGACCCGCGCGGGCCGCCCGCGGGAAAGCGCTCGAGCACGGTTCGCCCGTTCACCATCTCGCACCTCCGATCAGCGTCGTACTTGTAGGAGTTAACGCTCCACGGAGGCCGATCGCCTCGCCCGGTTGCGGGACTGAGACATAGGTGACACGCGTTGGGTGCGGAGTGTGAGAATCCGGTCACCTGCCGAGCATCCCCGGCACCTTGCGTGTCAGCAGTCGTACGCGCCGTGACGGCGGACAGTCGTACGCGCCATTACGGCGGACGAGAACCGGGGGACCGTCCACCCGTGCGCGCTCAGCCCGCACAGCCGGCCTCCCACCACCGACGGGCCGTCCGGTCGTCCGGAACTCCTCGCCGTCGCGGAGATCCTCAGCCCGGGGCGGACAGGTTCGCCCGCGTCGCGGAAGGCAGGGAAGGCGCCGGGCCGGGCAGCCCCACCCGTGCGCTGCCCGCCGCGAGTTCGCCGAGGAGCTCGGTGAGGCGTTTCCGGTGCCGGGTGGTGAGCCGTCCCGTGTCGTCGAGGTGGACCGCGCAGGCGGTGGCCGTGTCGACGAGCCGTTCCAGGACGGCGGCGACCTCGTCCGTGCCCTTCGAGTGCCGGGCGAGCGCGGGCAGTTCGTGGGCGGCGAGAGCGATGGCGGTGCGAGCCTCGGAAAGCGTGCGGTAGGCCTCCCGGCGCAGCGTCCAGCGGACGGAACGGTCGTCGGAGCCGCCGAGAACCGAGCCGTCGTCGGAACCGCCGAGTACGGAGGTTCCGAGAACCGAGCCGCCGTCCGACCCGCCGAGTACAAAGGTGCCGGGAACCAAGCCGTCGTCGGAACCGCCGAGGACGTGGGCGAGGTAGGCGTAGGCGGCGTCCG
The DNA here is from genome assembly GCF_030816715.1 of Streptomyces achromogenes. NCBI lineage: Bacteria > Bacillati > Actinomycetota > Actinomycetes > Kitasatosporales > Streptomycetaceae > Streptomyces > Streptomyces achromogenes. Next base: position 2,347,282 of record NZ_JAUSYH010000001.1, read on the forward strand.
CGGCCGTGGCGAGTTGGGCGCGCACCTGCCCGCCGCGCTCCGCCGGCATCGGCAGATGCCCGACGATCAGCACGATCGCGCAGGCCAGCAGGGTCTCCACGATCCGGCTGACCGAGGCCTGCGGCTCCCCGCCCACCATCACCAGCGCCAGCACGAGGACGGTGGCAACGGCGGTCTGCGCGGCGAAGTGCCGGGTGGCGACCGGTATCAGCGCACCGCATACGGCGACCAGCGCGACCAGTCCCTCCGGCCGGGGCAGCACGGCGGCGAAGCCGGCGAAGAGCAGCGCACCGAGCACGGTCCCCGCCGCCCGGCAGAGGACCCGGGACACCAGGGGCCCGAGGTCGGGTTTCACCAGGAAGACGGCCGTGGCGGGCAACCAGTACCAGTGCGGGTGCCGCCCGTACCCGTGCGAGTGGTACAGGGCCTGGGCGACGGCGACGGCGGCGCCGAAGGACAGCGCGACCCGCAGCCCGTACTCGCGGCCGCCCGCCCCGAACGCGGCGCGCAGCAGGTCGCGTGCGCCGCGCCGCCGGGTGTGCAGATCGCTTCCACGCCCCTGGTCGAAGGCGTCGGCGGCGTGCAGCAGGGCGTCGTCGAGGGCGCGCAGCGCGGGGGCGGACCGGGAGGGCGCCGGCAGCGGGCCGGTGGGCGCGTTCCGGCGTACGGCGTCGGCGAGCCGGCGGGGTCCGACGGAGGCCCGGTCCGAGAGCGGTTCCCCGGTCCAGGCCAGCGCGGTCGCGGCCTCGGCGAGCGGCAGTGCGGCGCCGTACTGCGCGTGCAGCCGCCGCTCGGCCGCGGAGCCCGCCCGGCGGCGCAGCCGGGGCCCGGCCAGGGCGTCCTGGGCATGGTCGAGGGCGGCGGTGAGCGCGGCCCGGCGCTCGGTGGCGCGCCCCGTGCCGACGGTGTCGAGCAGCTCCGCGACGGCGTCGTAGACGCGGGCCACCGCGTCCCGCTCCCCGTCGAAGCGGAAGTCGCCGGCCAGCGCGCCCGGCGTGGGCAGGGCGAGCCGCAGTGCCAGCAGCCACCCCGCCCCCGCGAGGTAGGCGAGGGCACGCGTCCATCCCGCCTCCGGCAACGGCATCCCGGCCCCGACCGCCGCGCCGACCAGCAACTGCGTACCCGCCGCGGAGGCGACCGGCCCGATCGCGCTCATCCCGCCGGCGACGAGCCCGAGGCCGGTCAGGACCGCCGTCAGCGCGACGGCCCCCAGCCGGTCCCCGCCGTACGTGCCGACGACCAGTCCGGCCGCCCCGGCGAACGCGGGCGCCCCCAGCCGCTTGACGGAGGCACGCCGGCTGCCGGGCCGGTCGTTGATCCCGGCGAGCATGGCGGCGATGGCGGCGACGACCCCGAGGGAGATCTGGCCGGCGAGCAGGGCGGCCAGGAGAAGGGGGCCGGCCGACAGCGCTCCGCGGGTGACCGCGCTCCACGGCACCGGCCCGCGCTGGGTGCGCAGGGCGTGGGAGAGCCAGGGCGGCAGAACGGCATGTGCGCGAGCGGGAATGTGCGGGCGCGGGAACACGGAGCTCCTGTCGGGGCGAGGGCGGGGTGCGCCTTCGGGCGACGGTGGCCGGGGCGGTCAGCGGTGAGCTGCGGTGTCCACGGTAGGTGGTGGTTCTGTGCGAAGCGGGGCCGTTGCGTTGCGACGAGGTGACGGCTGCGACCGATCCCGGGTTCTTTATGAACGCAACGCCCGAAGAGCGCCTCTGGTACCGAAACGGGGCGTCCCGTCCGATCCACCCGCTCCTCCCGCCGGGCGGGGCGCACGGGCGGGGCGCACCGCGCCGGCGTCGTCGTCGACCCTCACGCGCACGGCCTTGCCTGCGTCGTGCCGGTCAGCATCACCACAGGTTCTGGTGACGGTGGCGGGTCGGCGGATGGTCCAGTTCCTCGGCCTCGGCGAGGAGAGCGCCGGGCGGAGCCGCACGCAGACGGTTGCGGGCGGTCGAGCGGAAAACGGCCAGGGCCGCGCGGGCACGCCGCTCGTAAGGGCCGTCGACCTTCTCGTTCAGGCTCCGGGGGAAGGTGTGGGCGCGGAACGCCCGGACCAGCAGTACGGGCGTCGGACGTCGCCCCTCACGCCGCGCACGGGTCAAGTCCGCGGCGCGGTAACGGAGTTCCGCGAGACGGTGCCCGGTGACGAGGTGCCCGCCCCCGACCGGCAGGTCAAGGGGCTCGACGCGATGCCGGGGAGGGACGTGATGGACGGTTCGGGACATGGCAGACCTCCTGCGGCCCGCCGGGACTTCCGGCGTGGCCCGCTAGAAGTCCGCCGCCGTGAAACGGCCCAGGTTCTTGCTGCGCATGGCAGAAGCCTGGCGAAGACGGTCCGCGCTGTCCAACGGTTAAATCGCCGCGGGTGCGCCTCAGCGGCGTGATCGGCAGCGGCGCGGGCGGAGGTGACTCCGTGAGCCGTCAGCTGCCGCGCCCGCTCCGGGACCGGCGCCCGCGCCTCACCCTGCCGGCCTCACGTCACGGGACGGACGGCCCCGGGCCGTCCGTCCGTGCGGGCCGCCATGTCCTTCCCTTGGGCTCCGGTTTCGCGAAGCTCCCCGCCCGGCTGGTCGTCAGGCCCAAGCCCACCAGCCCCTCCGCCAGCTTCACCGCCGCCCCCACCCCGTCGACGACCGGAAGCCCCAGCTTGTCCTCCACCGTCCGCTGGAGTCCCGTCATCCCGGCGCACCCGAGGACCAGCACCTCGGCCCCCGCCTGCCGGGCCCGTTCGGCCGCGGCCAGGAAGGCAGCCTGGGTGCGCCCGGAGTCGCCGAGGTCGAGAACGCCGAGCCCGGTGCCGACGACGGCGGCGCAGTTGCGGCCCACTCCGGCGAGCTCCAGGCTGTCCTCGATCTGACCGCAGGAGCGCTCCAGCGTGGTCACCACCCCGTACCGGCGCCCGAGCAGACACGCCAGATGCGCCGCGGCCTCGGTGATGTCGACGACGGGCACGTCGACCAGCTCCCGCACGCCCTCCCGGCCGTGCTCGCCGAAACCGGCCATGACGACGGCGTCGTAGGGCGGTCCGTCATAGGTCCGCAGCGCGTCCATGACCGCCGTCGCGGAGAGATAACTGTCCAGCCAGCTCTCCGCCGACTCGGGCCCCCACGCGGGGGTCAGCCCGGTCACGGCGGTGCCCGGGCCTGCCGCGGCCCGGGCGCCTCGTACGATCTCCTCGGTCATCTCCCGCGTGGTGTTGCAGTTGGTGACGACGATCCGCACGTTCCGCACCCTGGTCAGACCTCCACCGGCTTCTCGTCGACGGCCACGGCGCCGGGCGTCCGCTCGTCGCGGCACAGCAGGACGTAGAGGCCGGCGCCGAGGGCCGTCCCGATGAACCAGGAATAGGGAGCGACGTCGCTGAACGTCTTCACCAGCGCGAGGACCGCCGCGACCGCCGCGGAGGGCAGGAACGCCCACAGGGCGCGGGGGTTGACGCCCTTGCGGTAGTAGTACCGGGAGCCGGGCCGGCCGTCGAACAGTTCCTGCACGTCGACCCGGCCGCGCTTCACCCAGTAGTAGTCGACCATGATCACGCCGAACAGGGGGCCGAGGAAGGCCCCGAGGCCGCCGAGGAAGTAGTTGACGACGGTCGGGTTGGAGAAGAGGTTCCAGGGCGTGACGACCAGGGCGGCAACCGTGCTGATCATGCCGCCGACCTTGAACGTGATCTTCTGCGGCCAGACGTTGGCGAGGTCGTACGCGGGCGAGACGAAGTTGGCCACGATGTTGACGCCCATGGTCGCGACGGCGAAGGTGAGCGCGCCCAGGACGAGCACCCAGGTGTTGCCGACCTTGGCGACCAGTTCCGCCGGGTCGGTGATGGCCTCGCCGAACACCTCCAGCGAGCCGGCCGTCACGATCACGGAAACCACCACGAAGGCCGTCGAGTTGAGCGGCAGACCCCAGAAGTTGCCGCGCCGGACCGTCCGGTAGTCGGGCGCGAAGCGGGAGAAGTCGCAGAAGTTCAGCATCAGCGTGCCGTAGGTGGCGAGGATCAGGCCGATCGCGCCGAACCACTGCCGCCACTGTTCCCCCACGGAGACCGGGTGCGGGGTGGAGGTGAGCGAGATGGTCCAGCCGGCCTTGGACAGCACCCACACCGCCAGCGCGATCATCACCATCCAGATCGCCGGACCGCAGAAGTCCTGGAACTTGCGCACCGACTCCATGCCCTGGCTGATGATCAGCGCCTGGATCAGCCACAGCGACACGAACGACACCCAGCCGAGCGCGTCGAGGCCCAGGAACGAGCTGTGCGTCCAGGACTCGAGGCCCGGCCAGGCCGCCAGCAGCATCACGTTGACGGCGACCGAGGCGAGGTAGGTCTGGATGCCGTACCACATGATGGCGATCACGGCCCGGATGAGAGCCGGGATGTTGGCTCCCCAGACTCCGAAGCTGATACGGCTGACGACCGGGAAGGGCACCCCGTGCCGCTGGCCGATCCTGCCCATCCAGTTCATGCCGACGTAGATGAGCACGAAGCCCACGAGAAGCGACGTGAAGATCTGCCAGACGTTCATGCCGAGGACCAGCAGACCGGCGGCGAAGGTGTAGTTGCCGAGGTTGTGGACGTCCGACATCCACATGGCGAAGAGGTCGAAGACCTTCCAGTTCCGCTTGTCGGCGGGTGCGAGGTCTTCGTTGGTGAGCCGGGGATCGGGGACGAACGCTGGCGCGCCGGTGACTTCGGCGCTGTCGGCGAGGGACACGGGGCCTCCCTGGGCGAGGGGACGGAGGAGGAGGACTACGACCGGCCGTTTGGTATACCAAACTGTGGACATGGTCCCGCCGTCAAGCGTTCTGACCGATGTCCGTCCCGTTACGGCCCCGTAAAAGCCCCCTCGCATCGGCGAGGATGGGTCCATGACGAAGATCGAACCGCTCGGAGCGGTGCGCGAACGGGTGCTGGGCGCCCTTCGGCAGGAGATCATCGCCGGCAGTCTCCGCCCCGGAGACCGACTCGTCGAGCGTGAGCTCGCCGAACGGTTCGGCGTCTCCAGAGTTCCGGTGCGGGAAGCCATCCGGGCCCTCGTGGCCGAAGGCTTCGTCCTGTTCGAAACCCCGCGCCGTACCGTCGTACGCCCCCTGAGCCCCACCGACGTCAACGAGCTCTTCGAACTGCGCGAGGCCCTGGAGGTCTACGCCGTCGGGCTCGCCGCCGCCCGCGCCACCCCGGAGGACCTCGCCGAGCTGCGCGAACTCCTGACACGGGCGGCGAGCGCCACCGAAGCCGGGGACGCCGAGGCGATCACCGACATCAACACCCGCTTCCACGACCGTCTCCTCGCGATGGCCGGCAACGCCTTGCTGATCTCGGTCATGGAACCCGTCGCCGGACGCCTGCAATGGCTCACCCGACGCAACGAGGAATGGCCCCAGCTCCTCACCGAACACCAGGAGCTCTACGACGCCATCGCTTCCGGCGACCCCGATCGCGCCCGCACCCATGCCCTCCACCATGTGCAGGCCAACTACCGCTCCACCGTGCGGCACCTCTTCGGGCACGTCCCCGAAGCCCCGTCGTCCGCCTGAACCGCGGGGCGCCCCCCGCTGACCATGACGGGTGACCGGTGACCCGCCGTGCGGTTCCCGCCACGCGGCGGGTCACCCGCAACCCGTCGCCCACCAACGGCTGACGCGGCGGACTACTCCGGTCCCGCCGCCCCCGCGGCCTTCCGCAGCACGTCGCACAGCATCTCGGGGGTGAGCCGACCGGTGAAGGTGTTGCGTTGGCTGACATGGAAGCAGCCGAAGACATCGAGACCGTCACCGTCCTGCGGGCCGTCCAGGCGCACCCGCGTTCCGTGCGCGAATCCCGGCCTCGGCCGCGGCACGACCCAGCCCGCCGCGGCGAACGCGGGCAACGCGGCCTGCCAGCCGAAGGCGCCGAGCACCACGACCGCCCGCAACGTCGGTCGCAGCAGCCGCAGCTCCTGTACGAGCCAGGGCCGGCACGCGTCCCGCTCCCCCGGAGTGGGCCGGTTGGCCGGCGGCGCGCAGTGCACCGGCGAGGTGACCCGGACGCCGTACAGCTCCAGGCCGTCGTCGACGGAGACGGCGGTGGGCTGCGAGGCCAGTCCCACGTCGTACAGCGCCTGGTACAGCACGTCCCCGGAACGGTCGCCCGTGAACATCCGCCCCGTACGGTTCCCGCCGTGCGCGGCCGGGGCCAGCCCGACGATCAACAGCCGCGCATCGGCCGGCCCGAACCCGGGAACGGGCCGCCCCCAGTACGTCCAGTCCGCGAACGCCGCCCGCTTGTCACGCGCCACCTCTTCCCGCCAGGCCACCAGCCGAGGACACGCCCCACACCCCGCGACACGCCGGTCAAGCTCCACAAGGGCCGGCCCGGACCCGCCCCCCGCCTCGACGGGAACGGCAAAACGACCGGAGCGACCCGAGCGGGCGCGGGGAGTGCCGGGTGAGTCGGGGGTGTGGGAGGCGTCGGAGGCGTCCATGCCTCCACCGTAAGACCACCTCGAGCAACCCTGGGGGGCCTCCCCCTCCCCTCCCCCTCTCCCCCACCCCCTCCCCGTCACCCCCGGCGTCGGGCAAGCCTCAGCAGTCCCGCGTTCGACTCGCGTCGGGTCCAGGCGATGAGCGCGAGCGGCACCAGCAGGACGAGCGGTGTCGCCGCGTTCTGCCCGTCGAAGACCGTGACCTGGACGACGAACGCCCCCACCATCAGCGCCGCCAGTCCGATCGCCGCCACGGACTGGAGGACCGGGACCAGCAGGGCGACCGCACCGGCGAGTTCGAGAGCGCCGATGGTGTACATGCCGGCGCTGCCCCAGCCCAGCGTGTCGAAGGCCTCGGAAGCCGACGGGTGCGCGATCAGCTTCGGCAGCGCGCTGGCGATCCCGTAGAACAGCGCGAGGATCACCTGCAGGCCCCGCAGCGCGATCCTGGCGCGGCGGCCGCCGGTGGGAACGGAGGGGGAGTCCGTCGCGGGGGTGAGCGGAGCGGTGGTGTCGGACATGGGGTTCTCCTGTGGTGAGCGGTCCGCAATGGTGTCGCCTGTCGCAGAGGTAGACCGGCCTCCGGCACACAACTCATCGCCTCACACCAGGTTTTCCCGCCCTGTCGGGTTACCGTGCCGTCATCGGCACCGCCCGCACCCAGACCCTGTCCTCGGTCAGGTACCGGTCCACCCGCAGGCCGGCTTCGGCCAGTGCCTCCTCGAACTGTTCCCGGGTCAGGGGCCTGGACAGGAAGGTCTGTGTCCAGACGGCGCCGGAGAACTCGTACTCCGCGTGCACGGAGCGGACGCCGTCCCCGGCGGGCTCGGCGGAGACGATCCGCGTCGTGAAGCCGCTGGGGTAGACCCGTTCGCGGGGCAGGTCGGTGTGGTAGTCCTCGCCCTCGCGTTGCATCAGCACGCATCCGCCCTCGGCGACATGGCGTGAGCACGTGCGCAGCAGCCCGCGCCGGACCTCGACGTCTCCGCTGTGCACGAGGAAGGAGGCGAGCATGACCACGTCGAACGTCTCGCCCAGGTCGAGGTGCTCGATGGGACCGCATATCGTGCGTGCTCCGCGGACGTGTTCCAGCATCTCGGCGGATTCGTCGACGGCGGTGACGGTGAATCCTCGCTGCAGCAGCGCGTGGGTCACTCGCCCGACGCCGCTGCCGAGCTCGAGGATGTGGGCGCCGGCGGGTGCCGCCGTCGCGATGACGTCCGGCTCGTTCCCGACCGGGAGCCGGGTGTAGACCTCGACCGCGCAGCCGTCGGGGGTGATCGCACCGGGGCCGGTTCCCTTGTATCCGTCGCGCATTCCTCGTGTCATACCCGTCCAACGGGCGGGTTGCCGGGGGCCGTTCCCGCTCTGCGCCGGTTCACCCGTTCGAGGGATGACCCGCTGTTCGAGGGCACCTGTGGGAGCGCGAGGGCCTGTGGATGACGTCGGGGCGGAGGAGTACGTTGAGATGAGGAGCGGTGATCGGGATGCGTACGGGCAGTGAGCCGACGACAGCGCGCAGTGCGCTGCGGATGCGTCTGTGGCTGTCCCTGTGGGGACTGGCCTGGGCGGTCTTCGGGACGGCCGCGTTCGCCGTGGTGGGGCGCACGGGGTGGGCGGCGGCCTGCGGGGTGCTGTGGCTGGTGATCACCGTCGACGTGGTGGTCGTCGTCAGGCACCTGCGGCAGGGCCCCCACTACCAGCCCGGCCGGGACGTTCCTCCGTACCGGCCGCCGGAGCGTCGTCCGTGGTGAAGGGCCCGCTTCAGCTGTCGAAGCGGGCGGCCTTCAGGTACTCGGGGTTGGGGTCCAGTGCGGCGGCCAGCCGGAAGTGACGTTTGGCCTGGTCGCCGCGGCCCTGTCGCTCGTAGGTGCGGCCGAGTGCGAAGTGCGCGAACGCGTTGTCCGGCTCCCGCTCCAGCACGACCGTGAACTCCAGCTCGGCGGGGCGCAGTTGTGCGGCGGCAAAGAAGGCGCGCGCCCGCAGGAGCCGGGCGGCGGTGTTCTCGGGGTGTGCGGCGATGACCGAGTCGAGCAATTTCACCGCGCCCCGCGGGTCCCGTGCGGCGAGGAGCTGTTCCGCGGCACGGAAGTCGATGACGTGCGTCTCCGGAGTACGTCCGGTCGAACCTGCGGTATTGGGCACGGAAAAATCCTTCCCTTGCTGGAAGGGTTCAACGCGCGGAGCCGGCGGCGCTATTCCGGGGAGGCCTCGCGCCGTGCGTGTGCTCGGCGCACGAGGTCGTCCCAGACGTCCTGCACGCGTTGTTCGAGTTCCGCCCACGGCACGTCGTTGTCGATCACGATGTCGGCGATCGCCCGGCGGTTCTCACGGGTCGCCTGGGCGGCCATGCGGGCGCGGGCGTCCTCCTCCGTCATGCCTCGCAGCCGGACGAGCCGGTCGAGCTGGGTGTCGGGTCCTGCGTCGACGACGATCACGACGTCGTACAGGGGGGCGAGGCCGTTCTCGGTGAGGAGGGGGACGTCGTGGACGACCACGGCGTCGTCGGGGGCCGCCGTCTCGAGGTCGTGGGAGCGGGCGCCGACGAGGGGGTGCACGATCGAGTTGAGGAGGGCGAGTCGCTCGGGGTCGGCGAAGACGATGGATCCCAGCCGGGGACGGTCGAGGGTGCCGTCGGGCGTCAGCACGTCCTTCCCGAAGGCGTCGACGACCGCCGCGAGACCCGGGGTGCCCGGGGCGACGACCTCGCGTGCGATGCGGTCCGCGTCGATGAGCACGGCTCCTCGCTCGACGAGCAGCCGTGACACCTCGCTCTTGCCGGCGCCGATCCCGCCGGTCAGGCCCACCTTCAGCATGAGCGGTAGCTTAGGGCCTGCCGGCGACGGCGCGCCCGGCGGTCCCGGCCCACCGATTCCCGGGCGCCCGTCCGTGTGCGGCGTCGCCCGGGAGGCAGCGGGCTGCTCAGCCCTCGCCCTCGCGTTCCGCGAGGAAGCGTTCGAATTCCAGCCCGATCTCGTCGGCGGACGGGATGTCGACCGGCTCGGCGAGCATGTTGCCGCGGGTCTCGGCGCCGGCGGCGGCGTCGTACTGGTGCTCGAGGCCCTGGACGAGTGAGGTCAGCTCCTCGTCGCCTTCCTGGATCTGGCGGTCGATCTCGGTCTGCGTGCGGTGTGCGTCCGTGCGCAGGGCGTGGGCGACGGCGGGCAGGACCAGTCCGGTCGCCGCGGTGATCGCCTCGAGGACCGTCAGGGCGGCGTCGGGGTACGCGGAGCGGGCGATGTAGTGCGGCACGTGCGCGGCGACGCCCAGGATGTCGTGGCCGGCTTCCATCAGGCGGTACTCGACGAGCGCCTCGGCGCTGCCGGGGACCTGGGCCTCGTCGAAGGGGCTGCGGTGGCCGGGCATGAGGTCGGTGCGGTTGCCGTGCGGGGTGAGGCCCACGGGTCGCGTGTGCGGTACGCCCATGGGAATGCCGTGGAAGTTGACGGACAGGCGGACGCCGAGCCGTTCGATGATCTGCTGTACGGCGGCGGCGAAGCGCTCCCACTCGACGTCCGGCTCGGGGCCCGACAGCAGGAGGAAGGGCGCGCCGGTGGTGTCCTGGAGGAGCCGTACCTCGATGGCCGGTTCCTCGTACTCGCTCCACCGGTCGCGTTTGAAGGTGAGCAGCGGGCGGCGGGCGCGGTAGTCGACGAGCCGGTCGTGGTCGAAGCGGGCGACGAGTTGGTGGGGCAGCGAGTCGAGCAGCCGCTCGACGATCTGGTCGCCGGTCTCGCCCGCGTCGATGTATCCGTCGAAGTGGTAGAGCATGACAAGTCCGGCCGACTCCTGGGCCAGCGCCATGTCGACGACTGCCAGGCCCTTCGGCTCCCATGCGTACAGACTCTGCGGATCAAGCACTTGGACCGCTCCTCCTCGTGTTCCTTTGGAACAACGCCCGTGGCAGCGTGGGCATTCCCGTCCGAGCTCCATGATCGGACGACTCGTGCGGGGCGTGGGCCGCGGTCAGCACCGAGGGCCCGCACCTCGAAAGGTGCGGGCCCTCGGCTACGTGCTACGCCTCAGTGGCTGCGATCGCAGCGGTTGCTGCGGTCTGCTGCGATCAGCTCTGGCCGCCGGCCAGCTTCTCGCGCAGCGCGGCGAGCGCCTCGTCCGAGGCCAGCGCGCCGGACGTGTCGGCACCCTCGGAGGAGTAGGAGCCGCCGCCACCGCTGGACGCGGCCGGAGCCGCACCCGCCGTGTCGCCGCCCTCGGCAGCGGCCTTCTCGTCCGCCTCGCGGGACTTGATGACCTGAGCCTGGTGCTGCTCGAAGCGCGTCTGCGCCTCGGCGTACTGGTTCTCCCAGACCTCACGCTGCGACTCGAAGCCCTCGAGCCAGTCGTTGGTCTCGGGGTCGAAGCCCTCGGGGTAGATGTAGTTGCCCTGGTCGTCGTACGACGCGGCCATGCCGTAGAGCGTCGGGTCGAACTCGACCGAGGCCGGGTCGGAGCCGAAGGACTCGTTGGCCTGCTTCAGCGACAGCGAGATCCGACGACGCTCGAGGTCGATGTCGATGACCTTGACGAAGATCTCGTCGTTGACCTGGACGACCTGCTCCGGGATCTCCACGTGGCGCTCGGCCAGCTCGGAGATGTGGACCAGACCCTCGATGCCCTCGTCCACGCGGACGAACGCACCGAACGGAACCAGCTTCGTGACCTTGCCGGGCACGACCTGGCCGATCTGGTGGGTGCGGGCGAACTGCTGCCACGGGTCTTCCTGGGTCGCCTTCAGCGACAGGGAGACGCGCTCGCGGTCCATGTCGACGTCGAGGACCTCGACCGTGACCTCCTGGCCGACCTCGACGACCTCGGAGGGGTGGTCGATGTGCTTCCAGGACAGCTCGGAGACGTGGACCAGACCGTCGACGCCACCCAGGTCCACGAAGGCACCGAAGTTGACGATCGAGGAGACGACGCCGGAGCGGACCTGACCCTTCTGGAGGGTCGTGAGGAACGTCTGGCGCACCTCGGACTGGGTCTGCTCCAGCCAGGCGCGGCGGGACAGGACCACGTTGTTGCGGTTCTTGTCCAGCTCGATGATCTTGGCCTCGAGCTCCTTGCCCACGTAGGGCTGGAGGTCGCGGACGCGGCGCATCTCGACGAGGGAGGCCGGCAGGAAGCCACGGAGGCCGATGTCGAGGATGAGACCACCCTTGACGACCTCGATGACGGTGCCGGTGACGATGCCGTCCTCTTCCTTGATCTTCTCGATCGTGCCCCAGGCGCGCTCGTACTGGGCGCGCTTCTTCGAGAGGATCAGGCGGCCTTCCTTGTCCTCCTTCTGGAGAACAAGGGCTTCGATCTCGTCACCGACGGCGACGACCTCGTTGGGGTCGACGTCGTGCTTGATCGAGAGTTCGCGGCTCGGGATGACACCTTCGGTCTTGTAACCGATGTCGAGCAGGACCTCGTCCCGGTCGACCTTCACGATGACGCCGTCGACGATGTCGCCGTCGTTGAAGTACTTGATCGTCTCGTCGATCGCGGCGAGGAAGGCTTCCTCGTTACCGATGTCGTTGACCGCAACCTGCGGGGTGGTGGCGGTGGTCTCGGTGCTGCTCGTCATGTGGGAAAGGGCTCCGGTTACGGACAGAAAGTCGTAGGTACTGCTACGCCGGGAGCCCGTGTCGCTCTGAAGAAGCCGGACAGCCAAGGACGCGCCCCACCAGGAACCGGTGACGACGCCTCGAAAACCGAGGGACATACAACAGATGCGAGCGCAGCCTGCTACGTCTGAGGTGCGCAGGCTCGCAGCGCAACTTGTAGCATACGGGGGCAGCCGGGCAGGGTCAATGCGCGAAGGCGCACACCCGGGGCGGAACACCGCATACCCGGCACACAACCTTTCTCCTGAGGCCATGCAGGCCGCAGGAAGCCCCTCCGGCGACACCTCGGTGCGCCGTCGGGCGGGTTGCACGGAAGAGTACGACGAGGGAGCCCATCATCCAAGAGCCCGCATCGTCCGAGCCGGCCCTCGAGCCGGAAGCCACCCGACGCGACGCCGACGTCGCCGAGAGCTCCCGGGCCAACCGGGGCTGGTGGGACCGCAACGCGGACGAATACCAGGTCGAGCACGGCACCTTCCTCGGCGACGACCGCTTCGTGTGGGGACCCGAGGGTCTGGACGAGGTGGAGGCCGAGCTGCTCGGCCCGCCGGAGGAACTGAAGGGACGGTCGGTCCTGGAGATCGGCGCGGGTGCGGCGCAGTGCGCGCGCTGGCTGGCCGCGCAGGGCGCCCGTCCGGTCGCCCTGGACCTCTCCCACCGGCAGCTCCAGCACGCGCTGCGCATCGGCGGCTCGTTCCCGCTGGTGTGCGCCGACGCGGGCGCGCTGCCCTTCGCGGACGCCTCCTTCGACCTGGCCTGCTCGGCGTACGGAGCGCTGCCGTTCGTCGCCGATCCGGTGCTGGTGCTGCGGGAGGTGCGGCGGGTGCTGCGTCCGGGCGGGCGCTTCGTGTTCTCGGTGACCCACCCGATCCGCTGGGCGTTTCCCGACGAGCCGGGTCCCGAGGGCCTGTCCGTGTCCGCCTCCTACTTCGACCGCACTCCCTACGTCGAGCAGGACGATCAGGGCCGCGCCGTGTACGTGGAGCATCACCGCACGCTCGGCGACCGGGTCCGCGACATCGTGGCGGGCGGCTTCCGGCTGGTGGACCTGGTCGAGCCCGAGTGGCCGGCCTGGAACTCGTCGGAGTGGGGCGGCTGGTCCCCGTTGCGCGGAAACCTGATCCCGGGGACGGCCGTCTTCGTCTGCGAGCGCGACTAGGGCGAGCGTGCGTGCCAGACGCCGCCGGGCAGGCGGGACTTTCGAAACACGCCCCTGGCCAGGGACGTGTCCGACCGTGCCCGACCGCTCGCTCCGCCCTGCCGTCCCGTCGCGCCTCGCTGTCCATCGCGCCCGTCCGCCTACGCGCGCGTTCGTATACGGCCGTCCGCGCACGCGCGCGTACGTGCAGGGAGGGCGGGGCGTACGACACTGGGTGCGTGATCCCCCGTTTCGACGCCCTGGACGCGCTGCCCGTGCGGGCCGCCCTGCCCGACCTGAACGACGCCCTGGAGGGGCACGGCGCGGCCGTGCTCGCCGCGCCGCCCGGCACCGGCAAGACGACGCTGGTGCCGCTGGTGCTGGCCGGGCTGCTGGGCGAGGGGCCCGCGCGGCGGGTGGTGGTGGCCGAGCCGCGGCGTATCGCGGCGCGGGCCGCGGCGCGCCGGATGGCCTGGCTGCTGGGCGAGCGGCCCGGGGACAGCGTCGGTCACACCGTGCGTGGGGAGCGGGTCGGGGGGCGGCACACGCGTGTGGAGGTGGTCACGACCGGCGTGCTGCTGCAGCGGCTCCAGCGCGACCAGGAGCTGACGGGTGTCGACGTGGTGGTGCTGGACGAGTGCCATGAGCGCCATCTCGACGCGGACGCCTCGGCGGCATTTCTGTGGGACGTGCGCGAGACGCTGCGGCCCGAGCTGCGGCTGGTGGCCGCTTCCGCGACGACGGACACGGCCGGTTGGGCGCGGCTGCTGGGCGGGGCGCCGGTGGTCCGGGCCCACGGCTCGGCGTTCGACGTCGAGGTGGTGTGGGCGCCGCCGGTGCGCGCCGTGCGCCCGCCGCACGGGATGCGGGTCGATCCGGCTCTGTTGGCGCATGTGGCGTCGGTGGTGCGGCGGGCGCTCGCGGAGCGGTCGGGGGACGTGCTGTGTTTCCTGCCGGGCGTCGGGGAGATCGCGCGGGTCGCGGGGCAGCTGGGGGCGCCGCCGGGAGTGGACGTGCTGCAGGTGCACGGCCGGTCGCCGGCCCAGGTGCAGGACGCGGTGCTGTCGCCCGGTGTGCGGCGCAGGGTGGTGCTCGCCACGTCCGTGGCGGAGTCCTCGCTGACCGTGCCGGGGGTACGGGTGGTGGTGGACTCGGGTCTGGCGCGGGAGCCGCGGGTGGACCACGCGCGTGGGCTGAGCGCGCTGACGACCGTGCGGGCCTCGCAGGCGGCGGGACGGCAGCGGGCGGGGCGGGCCGGGCGTGAGGCGCCGGGGGCGGTGTACCGGTGCTGGGCGCAGGCGGAGGACGGCCGGCTGCCGGCGTTCCCGGCTCCGGAGATCAAGGTGGCCGATCTGACGGCGTTCGCGCTGCAGGCGGCCTGCTGGGGCGATCCGGACGCGTCGGGGCTGGCGTTGCTGGACGCACCGCCGGCCGGGGCGATGGCGGCGGCACGGGAGCTGCTGACGGCGATCGGCGCGGTCGACGCGGCGGGCCGGGCGACGTCCCGCGGGGTGCGGCTGGCTCGGCTGGGGTTGCATCCGCGGCTGGGGCGGGCGCTGCTGGACGGGGCGGCGCTGGTGGGGGTGGAGCGGGCGGCGGAGGTGGTCGCGCTGCTGAGCGAGGAGGCGCCGCGGGAGTACGGCGACGATCTGGCGGCGGCGCTGCGTGGCGCCCTACGTGGGGGCGACGCCTATGCGGGGAGGTGGCGGTCGGAGGTGCGGCGGCTGCGGGCCGTCGCGGCGGACGTCGACGTGCCGCCCGCGCGGCGGGCGTCGTCGGCTGCGGGAGCCTCGAGGGGCGGGGCGGCCGACGGTGAGGATCTGACCGTCGGCCGTGTGGTGGCCCTGGCCTTCCCGGAGCGGGTCGCGAGGTCCGACGGGGGGTCCTGGCTGATGGTCTCGGGGACCCGGGCGGAGGTGCGGGACGGGTCGGGTCTGCGGGGCGCCCGCTGGCTGGCCGTGGCCGTCGCGGACCGGCCGGTGGGCAGGGGGCACGCGCGCGTGCAGCTGGCGGCGGTGGTGGACGAGGAGGTGGCCCGGCTCGCGGCCGGCGCGCTGCTGGACGAGCGGGACGAGGTGCACTGGGCCGACGGGGATGTGGTGGCGCGGCGGGTGGAGCGGCTCGGGGCGGTGGAGCTGGGGGCGCGTCCGCTGCGGGACGCCGACCCGGCGCTCGTGCGCGGTGCGCTGGTGGAGGGGCTGGAGAAGGAGGGGCTGGGGCTGCTGCGCTGGTCGGCCGAGGCGGCCGTCCTGCGGCAGCGGCTGGCTTTTCTGCGGTTGCGGCTCGGTGAGCCGTGGCCCGACGTCGGCGACGCGTCGTTGCACGCGCGCGTGGACGAATGGCTGGAGCCGGAGCTGGGCCGGGCGCGGCGGCGGAGCGATCTCGGGCGGATCGACGCGGGGGCGGCGCTCGGGAGGCTGTTGCCGTGGGCGTCCGGTGCGGCGGGCCGGCTGGACGAGCTGGCGCCCGAGCGGATCGCCGTCCCCAGCGGGTCCCGGGTGCGGATCGACTACGCGGATCCGGAGCGGCCGGTGCTGGCGGTGAAGGTGCAGGAGATGTTCGGACTGCAGGAGTCGCCGCGGGTGGCGGGGGTGCCGTTGCTGGTGCACCTGCTGTCGCCCGCCGGGCGGCCCGTGGCCGTCACCGCGGACCTCGCGTCCTTCTGGCGGGAGGGATACAAGGGGGTGCGGGCGGAGTTGCGCGGCCGGTACCCGAAGCATCCCTGGCCGGAGGATCCGGCGGGCGCGGAGCCGACCCGGCACACCAACGCGCGGCTCAGGCGGTGACCGGCCGCGGTGCGGCGGGGGCCGCGGCAGCGGGCGGCCGGGGGCGGCGGGCGCGGGCCTCGAGGTACAGGGAGAGCGACAGGAGCAGGACGGCCAGCAGGAGGAAGCTCCACGGCAGGTAGGAGGTCAGCAGCAGGACCAGGGTGCGGTTGGCCTTGACGACGGACACCGTGTGATCGATGTAGTCCTCGCGCATCTTGACGTGTCCGGCGAACGCGGTGACCTTGGCGCGGCCGCCGAGGAGGGTGCCGCCGCGCAGTTCCTCCTGATGGATCTCCTCGCCGTTGACGGGTGCTCCGGTGACGGGTTCGACCCAGAACTTGCGGACCGTGGTGTACCAGCGGGTGGTGCCGGTCCTGGCGACGTCCGCCGGGGTGATGCCCTTGACCGGCATCGCCTTGGGCAGGGCGACCTGGGTCCAGGGGACGGTCTGCTCGAAGTAGTAGACCGTCAGGCCGCGGAAGGTCCGGGTGCCCTGGTAGTGGATGGGGGCGCTGGTGCGGGTCTGGGCGTCGAAGTACTCGTAGTCGCGCTTCTCCGTCAGGAACGGCCACTTGAACTCGATGCCCTTGCGGCGGACGGGGTCGCCGTCGACCATCTCGCCGGTGGCGTGGACGGGTTCCTGGGTGTGGGCGTCGAAGATGTAGCGCTCGGGGACCTGGGAGACCATCTTGCCGTCGGGTCCCTGGACGTAGGACAGGCCGTCCCAGACGACGACGTCCCGGCCGGCCGTCTTCTCGATCTTCTCGGAGGCTTCGACGTCTCCCTTGAGCGTCTGCACGATGGTGACGCGGGGGACCGTGCGGGCGGTGAGGCTGCCGTAGTCGAGGAGGGTGGCGTTCCTGGCCTCCAGGACCATCGTCTGGTACTCGTTCGCGGGGATCTTGGCCAGGCGGGGGAAGGCGTACCAGCGCATGAGCGGGGAGAGCGCCGCGAAGAACACGGCGAGGGCGAGCAGGATCAGACTTGTCGTGCGGCGCATCTCGGCCTCCTTCGCGGGCGGCGGTGGGGTCAGGGGTGGGCGGGGACGGTGGTCAGCAGGGGTTTCGGGGAGGTCCGGCCGGCCGGGGCGCCGAGCGCGGTGAGGGCGAACACCAGGGCGAGCGCGAGGGCGAGGCCGGTCGCGGCGGCGATCAGAGCGCGCATCGGGGCCTCCTGAAGCGGCGGAACTCGCACGAACTGACAGGGCGTCAGGTCGGGCACCGTAGCAACGGGCGCGCGAGATGAGAACACGTCGGACACGACGACGGCGGCCCCTCGGTGCGGAGAGGGGCCGCCGTCATCGTGCGGAGAGCGGTGCGGACCGCATGGGACGTGCGGGCGGGTACGGACGTGCGGGCGGCTGCGGCCCGGCCGCCCCGCCGCCCGGTCCTACGAAGCGGAGGGCGTCGCCTCCGGCTCCGACTCGACGGGTGCGGCGGTCGGCGTCGACGTCTCGGCGGCCGTGACGGTCAGCTCGACCGTGAGGACGGCTCCGCCGGTGGTGGTGATGCGCAGCAGGTAGGCGCCGGCGGTGTCGCCCGCGTACAACTGGGGCAGCCGCAGCAGGCCGTCGGCGTCCGTCTGCAGGTCCAGGGTGCGGACGGGGCTGTCGGCGGCGCCCTTGAAGTACGGGCCCTTGTCGTTCACGGTCGGGTCGTCGGCCGCCTTGACCAGGGTGGCGGTGGCCGCGACCTTGCCCGCCGCCGTTCCCTTGTACGTGGCCTTCACCTCGACCGCGTCGGCGAACTCCCCACCGACGGTGCAGGTGAGTGCGGTGTCGCCGGTGCGGGTGAGGACGTCGGCGGCGCGGGGGGTGACGGTGGCCGCGTAGTCGAGCGCGGACAGCGTGCGGCCGAGGACGGTGGCGCGGACGGTGAAGGCGCCGCTCTTCTCGCCCGCCTGGAGGGCGGGCGCGAGGGCGATTCCCTTGCTGTCGGTGACGATCGTGGCGACGTTCTCGCCGCCGGTGAACTCGGCGTCGGTGTCGCCGACGATGGTGAAGCGGATCCTGACCTTGGCGACGGCCTTGCCGGCCGCCGTCTCCGCCCGGGCGCTGACGCGGTCCGTGTAGACGTCGCCCGCCATGGCGGTGATCTTCGCCGGGCCCGCGGCCTCGAGGTGGTGGACCGTCTCGGTCGGCGTGGGGGCCGGCGTGGGCGTCGGAGTCGGCTTGGTGGGCGTGGACGGCTTCGTCGGCTTACCCGGCGTGGACGGCTTCGTCGGCCTGCCGGGCGCGTTCGGGACCGACGGCGTACCGGGCGTCGTCGGGACGGACGGCGGGGACGGCGTGTAGTCGTCGCTGCGGTCGGTCGGCACGGTGCCGGTGCCGTCGGGGATCTCGTGCGAGCCCTTGCGGTAGTACTCCAGCCACGACAGGACCGTGTTCAGGTAGTCCGTGGAGTTGTTGTAGCTGAGGATCGCGGTGCGCATCCCGGACGTCGTCGCCATGTCCCAGCCGTAACGGCACAGGTAGTGGCCGGCGGCGAGGGCGGCGTCGTAGATGTTGTTGGGGTCCTTCTTGCCGTCGGCGTTGCCGTCGCGGCCCGCCCACGCCCAGGTGGACGGGATGAACTGCATGGGGCCCACGGCACGGTCGAAGGTCCGGTCGCCGTCGTAGGCGCCGTTGTCGGTGTCCCTGATGTTGGCGAATCCGCTGCCGTTGAGGACCGGTCCGAGGATCGGCGAGACGGTCGTGCCGTCGGCGGTGACGTCGCCGCCGCGCGCCTGGCCCGACTCGACCTTGCCGATGGCGGCGAGGAGTTGCCAGGGCAGGTTGCAGCCCGGCTTGGCCTGCGCCAGCTGGGCCTCGGCCTTCTTGTAGGCGTCCAGAACGGTCGCGGGGATGCCGGCCTCGCCGGCGCCGCCGCCCGCCGGAGTGGTGGCGGAGCTCTGGGTCGGCGCCGGGTTGGGGCTGTGCAGGGGCGGCAGGTCCGTGTAGTAGGGCGAGTTGCCGGTGGCGCTGTCGTCCGTGCCGGCGTCGGCGCCGGCCTCGGTGGCGGGCGTGTCCGCGGCGGTCCGTCTGCCCTGGGTGTCGGCCGTGACGTCCGGTGCCTGGGACGCGGCCAGAGCCGCGACCGCCAGTGCGGCCACGGTCGTGTTGACCGCCCCCTTGCGCAGCCTGGTGCCGAAGTGCGCCGACATGAAGTGAGACCCTCCCGGTGTCGCCGTTGCCACTCGCGTGACGAATCAACTGCCACTCGTGTGACGATCAACCCGCCCCGCAGGTTGCACACGTGGGCGGTTTGCGTTGTTCTGTTCTTCTGTTCGGCACGCCTTCGGACGCGGCGACCCAGGCGACCCTACGACAACTTCTTTTTGACCGGCACCCGTTCGAGCGTCGTTTTCACCGGCCGCCCACGTGACGGGTGCCGGGAACCGCGCCCCGCACACCGGACGTCGTTGATCATCGGGTCGGCCGGCCCGTCGACATCCGCCCCCGGGAGCCCCGTTGCCGTTCACTCTGAGTCACGCCGCGGCCGTGCTGCCCGCCGTGCGCACCGACGGCTCCGGCCGCGGACGGCTGGTGCCTGCCGTTCTCGTGGCGGGGTCGTTCGCCCCCGACCTGACCTACTACGCGGCGAGCGTCCGGCCCGAGGCCATGGAGTTGGGCGACGTCACGCACTCCTTCACCGGCGTGTTCACGGTCGACGTGCCGCTGGCGTGGGCGCTCGTCGGGATGTGGCTGCTGGTGCGCGAACCACTGGTCGCGCTGCTGCCGCGCGCCCGGCAGGGCCGAACGGCCGCACTGACCCGTTGCGGAGCACCCCGCGCGCGTGCCCGGGCGTCCACGGCCCTGTGGTGGTACGTGTCTGCGGTGCTCGGCGCGCTGACTCACGTGGTGTGGGACGCGTTCACCCACCTCGACCGCTGGGGCATGCGGTTGTTCCCCGTGCTCGGCGAGAAGATCGCGGGCTCGCCCCTGTACTGGTATCTGCAGTACGGCGGGTCCGCGGCCGCGGCGGTGGTGATCGCCGTGTTCCTGGTGCGCGCGGTGCGCCGGGCGCCCGATGCCGAGCCGGTCGGGGTCACGGTGCTGTCGGCGGCGGACCGGTGGTGGGCCGCCGCCGTGATCGGCGGCTGTGCGCTGGTCGCAGCGGTACGGCGGGCCACGCGATGGTGGGACTACTGGGGTGCGCGAAACGCCAAGCCGTGGGAGCTCGTCCCGACGGTGTGTTTCGGCGCGGGGTCGGGGCTGGTCCTGGGTCTGCTGGTGTACGCCGTCGGCGTGCGGGTGTGGCGTCCGGCCGCCCCCGGCGGGCGCGCCGGGGAGCCGGAGTCGGCGGAGGTCAGCGCGGGAGGAAGCCGTCCCGGGGCCCGGTGAGAGGCGCGGGGGGCGCGACGAAGAGAGGGCTGCGGGCAGCCTGCCTGCGCGGTCCGCGGAGCCGACCGAGGACACGGAGGACGCTGAGGGCGCCGAGGACGCGTGCCAGGCGGCCGTGCGCCGCCTCGCCCCACTGCCGCCAGGCGTCGCCGCGCCGGACGAGCCGACGGACGAACGGGCCGACGGACGGACGGACGAGCCGGGCCGGCGACGGGGGCACGATTCGGGCGGGCCCCGTGCCGCGCAGCCGTACGGCGGCCGTGCGCAGGGCGGCGTCGGGGGTGCTCGGGATGCGGGGAGTGGCGGCCCGGGGGGCGCGGGCGGGGCGGGGGCGGCTCCAGGGAGCGTTGCCGGGGCGGAGCCGCCCGGTCGCGGCGGCCGTGGCGTGAACGCGTGCGTGGGCCTTGCGGCGGTGGAGCATGCGTATACCCATGGCCGCATCCTGACGGCCGGAGTCGGTCCGGTCCTGTTCTCGGGGGCCACGCGGGTGAGGCTCCTCGGTGGGGGAAGGGGCCCGGTCCCCGGCGTCCGTGTCCGCGTCGGCAGAGCACCGCCGACAGGGCCGCCCCCGGTTGCGGACACGCGAAGCGCCACCGACCGCCCGGGGCTGCCCGATCGCGCGCAGCCACCGTGCCGACGGCCGGCAGCCCGATCGACGGGCAGCCCGATCCACCGGCGGTGGACCCGCCCCGACCTCCGGAACGCGGAACGGCCGCCGGAGTACCCACCCCGCCGGCCGCCGAGGCAAGACCGTCCGACCGCCGGAGAGCCAGAGCCGGCCGCTGACCGCGCCGGGACCCTGAACGGCCCCACGTCGTACCCGGGGTGGGAACGACGTCACGTCGCCGCCCGATCGGCTGCCGGAAGCCCGGCCGGTCACCGACGCAGGCACGAGCCGGACGCCCGCAAGCGGGAAGCATGCGCCCGGAAACCCACCGGACTCGAGCGGCCGGCCGGCCACCGGGGCCCGGCCGGCCTCCGCGGGCCGGTCGACCTCCGCCGGCCGGACTCCGCGGGCCGGCCGGACTCCGCGGGGCCGCCCGGCCGGCGAGGTCAGTGCGCCGCCGACTCCCAGTCCGTGCCCGCGCCGACCGACACGTCGAGAGGGGCCCTGAGCTGGACGGCCACGGCCATCTCGCGGCGGACCAGCTCCTCCGCCGCCGCTTGCTCGCCGGGCGCGATCTCCAGGACGATTTCGTCGTGGACCTGGAGCAGCATGCGCGACTTGAGGTCCGCCGCCCGCAGCGCGGCGTCCACCTTGAGCATGGCGATCTTGACGATGTCCGCCGCCGTGCCCTGGATGGGCGCGTTGAGAGCCATGCGCTCGGCCGCCTCACGACGCTGACGGTTGTCGCTGTTGAGGTCGGGCAGATAGCGGCGGCGGCCGAACAGGGTCGCCGTGTAGCCGGTCGCGCGCGCCTCGTCGACGGCGCGGCGCAGGTAGTCCCGTACTCCGCCGAAGCGTTCGAAGTAGGCGTCCATCAGGGCGCGGGCCTCACCGGCCTCGATGTTCAGCTGCTGGGACAGGCCGAACGCCGACAGACCGTACGCCAGCCCGTACGACATGGCCTTGATCTTGCGGCGCATCTCCGCGTCCACCGCGTCCCGCGCGACGCCGAACACCTGCGAGGCGGCCGTGGTGTGCAGGTCCTCGCCGGAGGTGAACGCCTCGATGAGACCCGCGTCCTCGGAGAGGTGGGCCATCACGCGCAGTTCGATCTGGCTGTAGTCGGCCGTCATCAGCGACTCGAAGCCCTCGCCGACGACGAACCCGCGGCGAATCGCCCGGCCCTCGTCCGTGCGGACGGGGATGTTCTGCAGGTTGGGGTCGGTGGACGACAGGCGGCCCGTCGCGGCGACCGTCTGGTTGAAGGTCGTGTGGATACGGCCGTCCGCGGCGATGGTCTTGATCAGGCCCTCGACGGTGACACGGAGCTTTGCCTGCTCGCGGTGGCGGAGCATGATGACCGGCAGCTCGTTGTCCGTCTGGCCGGCGAGCCAGGCCAGCGCGTCGGCGTCGGTGGTGTAGCCGGTCTTGGTCTTCTTCGTCTTGGGCAGGCCCAGTTCGCCGAACAGCACCTCCTGGAGCTGCTTGGGCGACCCCAGGTTGAACTCGTGGCCGGCGGCCGCGTGCGCCTCCTTCACGGCCTGCTGGACCGCGCCCGCGAACATCTGCTCCATGGCCTCCAGATGGGCGCGGTCGGCCGCGATGCCGTGCCGCTCCATACGGGCCAGGAGGGCCGACGTCGGCAGTTCCATGTCGCGCAGCAGGTCCGCCGCGCCGACCTCGTCCAGCCGGCCGCGGAAGGACGCGCCGAGGTCCACGATGGTGCGGGCCTGCACCATGAGCGCCTCGGCCTCGGCGCCGTCGTCCGTGCCGAAGGCGAGCTGGCCGTCGGCCGCGGCGGCCGGAGCCAGTTCGCGGCCCAGGTACTCCAGGGACAGCGCGTCCAGGTCGAAGGAGCGGCGGCCGGGCTTGACCAGGTAGGCGGCGAGAGCGGTGTCCATGAGGACGCCGGCGACTGACCAGCCGTGCTCGGCGAAGACCCGCATGGCGCTCTTCGCGTCGTGCAGCACCTTGGGGCGGTCCTCGGCGGCGAGCCAGGCCGCCCACGCGTTCTCGTCCGTCTCGTCGAGCTCCGTCGGGTCGAACCAGGCGGCCGCTCCCTCGGAGGCGGCCAGCGCGATCTCGGTGACCGAGCCGGCGCCCAGCGCCCAGGCGTCGACGGTGGCCACGCCCAGGGTCAGCGCGCCGTGCTCGGCGAGCCAGCCGGCCAGCTCGCCGGCGCCCAGCACCGTGCCGTCCAGCTCCACACCGCCGGTGATCACCGGGGCGGCCTCGGCCTCCTGGCCCCCCGGGTCCACGGCGAGCAGCCGCTCACGCAGCGACGGGTTCCTGATCTCCAGGGTGTCCAGGATCATCGCGACGGCGGTGCGGTCGTACGGGATGCGCTCCAGGTCGGTGACCGACTTCGGCAACTCGACGTCACGGACCATCTCGGTGAGGCGGCGGTTGAGCTTGACCGATTCCAGGTGGTCGCGCAGGTTCTGCCCGGCCTTGCCCTTGACCTCCTCGACGCGCTCGACGAGCTCCGCGAACGAACCGAACTGGTTGATCCACTTCGCGGCCGTCTTCTCGCCGACGCCCGGAATGCCCGGCAGGTTGTCCGACGGGTCGCCGCGCAGGGCCGCGAAGTCGGGGTACTGCGCCGGGGTCAACGCGTACTTCTCGAAGACCTTCTCCGGGGTGAACCGGGTCAGCTCCGAGACGCCCTTCGTCGGATACAGCACGGTGGTGTGCTCGGAGACCAGCTGGAAGGAGTCGCGGTCGCCGGTGACGATCAGCACCTCGAAACCCGCCGCCTCGGCCTGGGTGGCCAGGGTGGCGATGACGTCGTCGGCCTCGAAGCCGTCCACCGCGAAGGCGGGAGACGTGCATCGCGTCGAGCAGTTCGCCGATCAGCTCGACCTGGCCCTTGAACTCGTCGGGCGTCTTGGAGCGGTTCGCCTTGTACTCGGTGAACTCCTCGGAACGCCACGTCTTGCGGGAGACGTCGAACGCGACCGCGAAGTGCGTGGGCGCCTCGTCACGCAGCGTGTTGGCGAGCATCGACGCGAAGCCGTAGATCGCGTTGGTGGGCTGGCCCGTCGCGGTGGTGAAGTTCTCCGCGGGCAACGCGAAGAACGCGCGGTAGGCCAGCGAGTGCCCGTCCATGAGCATCAGGCGCGGACGGCTTTCGCCGGAGGGGGTCTCGGTCTTCTTCGATGCTGTCTCTGCCACGCCCCCGATCCTGCCACGCCCCACTGACACTCGGTCCCGGCCGCCACGGATCCCGCCACCCGGCCTCGCGGAACCGCCCCGCGGAACCCGCCGCTCCCCCGCTTCGCGGGCCTGCCCCGGGGGGACCCGGCCCGCCCGGGTTCGATGTCGGCGCCGCGTGCGAGGATCGGTGGCATACCGCACCCGTGGCAGGTCGAAGGAGAGCGTGCGATGGCAACGAAGCCGCCGAAGGCTGATCCGGTCCAGGACGCGCCGCTCGTCGCCGAGCCGAAACACGCGGCGGCGGGCCTGCCGGCCGTCGGACACTCCCTGCGGATCGCCCAGCAGCAGATGGGCGTGAGGCGCACCGCGCTGACGCTGCTGCGCGTCAACCAGAAGGACGGCTTCGACTGCCCGGGCTGCGCCTGGCCCGAGCCCGAGCACCGGCACGCCGCCGAGTTCTGCGAGAACGGCGCGAAGGCGGTCGCGGAGGAGGCGACCCTGCGCCGCGTCACCCCCGAGTTCTTCGCCGCGCACACCGTCGCCGACCTCGCCGGCCGCAGCGGCTACTGGCTCGGCCAGCAGGGACGCCTCACCCACCCCATGTACCTGCCCGAAGGCGCGGACCGCTACGAGCCGGTCACCTGGGAGCGCGCCTTCGACATCGTCGCCGAGGAGTGCGCCGCCCTCGCCTCCCCCGACGAGGCCGTCTTCTACACCTCGGGCCGCACCAGCAACGAGGCCGCGTTCCTCTACCAGCTCTTCGCCCGCGAACTCGGCACCAACAACCTGCCGGACTGCTCCAACATGTGCCACGAGTCGTCCGGTTCGGCACTGTCGGAGACCATCGGCATCGGCAAGGGCAGCGTCCTGCTCGAGGACCTCCACCAGGCCGACCTGATCATCGTCGCCGGGCAGAACCCGGGCACCAACCACCCGCGCATGCTCTCCGCGCTGGAGAAGGCCAAGGCGGGCGGCGCGAAGATCATCAGCGTCAACCCGCTGCCCGAGGCAGGCCTGGAGCGCTTCAAGAACCCGCAGACCCCGCAGGGCATGCTCAAGGGCGCGGCGCTCACCGACCTGTTCCTGCAGATCCGCATCGGCGGCGACCAGGCCCTCTTCCGCCTCCTCAACAAGCTCGTCCTCGAGACGGACGGCGCGCTCGACGAGGCGTTCATCACCGAACACACCCACGGCTTCGAGGAGTTCGCCGACGCCGCCCGCGCCGCCGACTGGGACGAGACGCTCACCGCGACCGGCCTCACGCGCGCGCAGATCGAGGAAACCCTGCGCTTGGTGCTCGCCTCCGAGCGCACCATCGTCTGCTGGGCCATGGGCCTCACCCAGCACAAGCACTCCGTGCCCACCATCCGCGAGGTCGTCAACTTCCTCCTGCTGCGCGGCAACATCGGCCGCCCGGGCGCGGGCGTGTGCCCGGTGCGCGGCCACTCCAACGTGCAGGGCGACCGCACCATGGGCATCTTCGAACGGCCCGCGCCGGCCTTCCTGGACGCCCTGGAGAAGGAGTTCGGCTTCACGCCGCCGCGCGAGCACGGCTTCGACGTCGTACGGGCCATCCGCGCCCTGCGCGACGGCGAGGCGAAGCTGTTCTTCGCCATGGGCGGCAACTTCGTGGCGGCCTCCCCCGACACCGACGTCACCGAGGCGGCCATGCGGCGCGCCCGGCTGACCGTGCACGTGTCGACGAAGCTGAACCGCTCGCACGTCGTCACGGGCGCGCGTGCCCTGATCCTGCCGACCCTGGGCCGCACCGAGCGCGATCTGCAGGGCGGCGGCGAGCAGTTCGTGACCGTCGAGGACTCCATGGGCATGGTGCACGCCTCCCGGGGCCGCCTCGCACCCGCCGGCGCCCACCTGCTGTCCGAGCCCGCCATCGTCTGCCGCCTCGCGCGCCGGGTCCTCGGCGCGGACAGCAGGACCCCGTGGGAGGAGTTCGAGAAGGACTACGGGACGATCCGTGACCGCATCGCGCGCGTGATCCCCGGCTTCGAGGACTTCAACGCGCGCGTGGCGCGGCCCGGCGGCTTCACCCTGCCGCACGCCCCGCGCGACGAGCGCCGCTTCCCCACCGCCACCGGCAAGGCCAACTTCACCGCCGCGCCGGTCGAGTTCCCCCGGCTGCCCGAAGGCCGCCTGCTGCTGCAGACGCTGCGCTCGCACGACCAGTACAACACCACGATCTACGGCCTCGACGACCGCTACCGGGGCATCAGGAACGGCCGCCGGGTCGTCCTCGTGAACGCCGAGGACGCGCGCACGCTGGGCCTGGCAGAGGGCGTGTACGTGGACCTGGTGAGCGAGTGGCGGGACGGCGTGGAGCGGCGCGCCGCGGGCTTCCGCGTGGTGCTCTACCCGACCGCGCGGGGCTGCGCGGCCGCCTACTACCCGGAGACCAACGTGCTGGTGCCGCTGGACGCCACCGCGGACACCAGCAACACGCCCGCGAGCAAGTCCGTCGTGGTCCGTCTGGAACAATCGGCGACCGACTGAGCGTTCGCTTAAGTCACCGCCGGACTTGTATCGACGAACGGAGCCGGGCCCCATGGGCGAGCAGCAGCACGTGAAGTTCCCGCAGGAAGTCATCGACGAGTACGCCGCGCTCGGCGTGGACATCCTCGCCCTGTTCTCCGCCGGACACCTCGGCACCCGCATGGGGGTGCAGATCCTCGAGGCCTCCGCCGACCGGGTCGTCGCCACCATGCCCGTCGAGGGCAACACCCAGCCCTACGGACTGCTGCACGGCGGCGCCTCCGCGGTCCTCGCCGAGACGATCGGCTCGGTCGGCGCCATGCTGCACGGCGGCAGCTCCAAGATCGCCGTCGGCGTCGACCTGAACTGCACCCACCACCGCGGAGCCCGTTCCGGCCTGGTCACCGGCGTGGCCACACCGGTGCACCGCGGACGCTCCACCGCCACCTACGAGATCGTGATCAGCGACGAGGACGAACGCCGCGTGTGCACGGCACGGCTGACCTGCCTGCTGCGCGACGTCCGCGCCGGCGACGGGGCCCACCTCCCCTCGAGCGACTGACGCCCGCGGGGTGCGCCGGCCGGCGTCCCACGCCTTCCGGCACCCCCGGGAAGCCGACGGCGCACCCCGCCCGGGCTCAACTCACCCCGCCCCGGCCCGCATCCGCCGATTTTTTCGAAGCGGCGCAGGCAACTCCCCACGGAAAAGCGTCGCTCAACGTCGGACTTTCTTTCCCGGACGTAACTCTACGTAATGCGGGCGCAATGCGAGAACGGGGTTCCGGCCCCGGCCCGCCCTCTGCGCGCAAGCCCTTCGGGGCCCTACAGGTCGCCTCCAGCAACAAATCCTGGTCATTACCAAAATGCTCGAGACACCTGAACCCCGCCGGGTTCGTCCTGCACGTTCTCACCATGTGGACAGGACGAATCGGTGCTATCTCCACTCTTCCACCCTCCAAGTACCGCTCTGCATTACCTCGTGTCATAACAAGAGCGTCACAGCCTTGGTCAGACCCTCCTCCGAGTTCCCTCCCCGCGCCTAGAGTCACGCCCAGTCACCGCGCCACCGGTTTCGAAGTCCATTCGGCCCAGCGCTCGACTCGGCGAGTTCCAGGGGGGACCGCCGTGCCAGGGAAAGGACCTGATTCGTGCGTCAACGTTCGATCATCGCCATCACCGCCGCACTCGCGGCGGGATCGCTGACACTCACTGCCTGTGGGTCGCGTGACGACGACGGCAAGAGCAGCAGCGGAGACAAGACCACCGTCGTGATCGGCGTCGACGCCCCGCTCACCGGCGACCTGTCCGCGCTCGGCCTCGGCATCAAGAACTCCGCCGACCTCGCCGCGAAGACCGCCAACAAGAAGGAATACGTCAAGGGCGTCGAATTCAAGATCGAAGCCCTCGACGACCAGGCGCAGCCCTCCGTCGGCCAGCAGAACGCCCAGAAGTTCATCAGCGACAAGGAAGTCCTCGGCGTCGTCGGCCCGCTGAACTCCAGCGTCTCCCAGCAGATGCAGAAGCCCTTCAGCGACGCAGGCCTCACCCAGGTCTCCCCCGCCAACACCGGCACCGAGCTGACCCAGGGCGACGGCTGGAAGACCGGCAACTCGGTCCGCCCCTTCAAGACGTTCTTCCGCACCGCCACCACGGACGAGATCCAGGGCGCCTTCGCCGCCGAGTACCTCTTCTCCAAGGCCGGCAAGAAGAAGGTCTACCTGATCGACGACCAGAAGACCTACGGCGCCGGCCTCGCCGCCTCCTTCAAGGCGAACTTCACCAAGCTCGGCGGCCAGATCGTCGGCACCGACCACGTCAACCCCGACGACCGCGACTTCAACGCCGTCGTCGCCAAGATCAAGAAGACCGGCGCCGACGCCCTCTACTACGGCGGCGAATACCCCGCCGCCGCACCCCTGAGCCAGCAGCTCAAGGACAGCGGCCAGAACATCCCCCTCATGGGCGGCGACGGCATCTACTCCGGCGAGTTCCCCAAGCTCAACAAGAAGGCCGAAGGCGACCTCGCCACCTCCGTCGGCAAGCCCGTCGAAGACCTGCCCTCCGCCAAGGAGTTCATCGCGAACTACAAGACGGCCGGCTACAAGGACGCCTACGAGGCCTACGGCGGCCTCACCTACGACGCCACCTGGGCCGTCATCGAGGCCGTCAAGCTGGCCGTCGAAGGCAATGACGGCAAGGTCCCGGCCGAGGGCCGCAAGGCAGTCCTCGACGCCATGGCGAAGGTCAAGTTCGACGGCGTCACCGGCACCATCTCCTTCGACGAGTTCGGCGACACCACCAACCACATGATGACCGCCTACAAGGTCACCGGCGGCGCGTGGACGCCCGAATACAGCGCCGCACCCAACGTCAGCTGAACGAAGCAGGAGCAACCACTCCTCCCCACTTCACGCAGTGATCAGACCGCGCGGGAGTGCCCACCAGCGCTCCCGCGCGGCGCCATATCCGAACCACTCCACGGAGGCCCTGCGGTGCACGAACTGCCGCAACAGCTGGCCAATGGACTCATCCTCGGCGCGATGTACGGACTCATCGCGATCGGTTACACGATGGTCTACGGCATCGTTCAGCTCATCAACTTCGCCCACGGCGAGATCTTCATGGTCGGGGGCTTCGGGGCCCTCACCGTCTGGCTCATCCTCCCCGGCGGCTTCGCCCTCGGCGCAGCGATACCCCTCATGATCCTCGGCGGCGTCGTCGTCTCCGTCGCCGTCGCCACCGCGGCCGAGCGCTTCGCCTACCGGCCCCTGCGCACCGCCCCGCGACTGGCACCCCTCATCACCGCCATCGGCCTCTCCATCGTCCTCCAGCAGGCCGTATGGATGTGGTACCCCGACGCCAAGAAGGACCGCCCCTTCCCCCAGTTCGACGGCGGCCCCATCGACGTCCTCGGCGCCAACATCCAGCGCGGCGACCTCTTCGTCCTCATCGCCGCACCCCTGTGCATGGTCGCCCTCGGTTTCTTCGTCACGAAGACCCGCTCCGGCCGCGGCATGCAGGCCACCGCCCAGGACCCCGACACCGCCAAGCTCATGGGCATCAACACCGACCGCATCATCGTCATGGCCTTCGCCATCGGCGCCGCGTTCGCCGCCATCGCAGCAGTCGCCTACGGCCTCAAGAACGGCCAGGTCGGCTTCCGCATGGGCTTCCTCATGGGCCTCAAGGCCTTCACCGCAGCCGTCCTCGGCGGCATCGGCAACATCTACGGCGCCATGCTCGGCGGCCTCGTCCTCGGCGTCGCCGAATCCCTCGCCACCGGCTACATCGGCGACATCCCCGGCATGGACCTCTTCGGCGGCGGCGCCTGGAAGGACGTCTGGGCGTTCGCCCTCCTCATCCTCGTCCTGCTGTTCAGGCCACAAGGCCTGCTCGGCGAACGCGTCGCGGATCGGGCGTGATAGCGATGACCACCAACATCCCCACCCAGAAGAGCACCGACGCCGTCAAGACGCCCACCGGCGACACGGCCCCCCTCATCCCGCTGCCCGCGGCCCTCGCCCGCGTCCTCACCCTCGCCGGATCCGCCGTCGCCCTCGCCGGCACCTTCCTCGCCTGGACCTGGACCGACGAGTTCCCCGGCAACCTCACCATCACCGGCTACCCCGGCGGCCTCCAGGTCCTCACCCTCATCGGCGCCGCCCTCACCATCCTCTTCGCCCTCTCCGGGTACGGAATCCGCGGCCTGCGCTGGCTCACCCCCGGCGGCACCCACAGCCCCGCCCGCGCCACCAGCCTCGGCGTCCTCGGCGCCACCGGCTACGCCCTCGGCGCCATCAGCTACGTCCTCGGCGGCGTCGTCAACCTCGAACCCGGCGCCTGGGTCTCCGCCATCGGAGCGCTCATCGCCGCCCTCGGCGCCTTCGCACTCCCCGCCGACGTCCCCCGCGACGCCGACGACGCGACGAACCCCTGGGCCCGATTCCGCCACAGCCTCGCCGCCCCCGAACCCGGCCGCGCCAAGGAACTCCCCTCCTGGGCAGAGATCCTCATCATCTCCACGGCCTTCGGCATCGGCCTCTACGTCTTCTCCTTCGGCATCGGCATCGACACCGACAACCCCGAACTGTTCATCGGCTTCCTCATCATCACCGGGTTCAGCTTCACCGCACTCACCCGCGCCGGCCTCCTCAAGCGGCTCTCGGCACTGACGGCCAAATACCGCACCGTCACCCTCACCGCCGCCTTCGTCGCCGCGATCTGCTTCCCCTTCACCCAGACCAACGACCAGTTCGCCCTCATCGGCGCGAACATCCTCATCTTCGCCACGGTCGCCCTGGGCCTCAACGTCGTCGTCGGCCTCGCCGGCCTCCTCGACCTCGGATACGTCGCCTTCCTCGGCGTCGGCGCCTACGCCGCCGCCCTGGTCTCCGGCTCCCCCCAGTCGAGCATCGGCGTCCAGTTCCCGTTCTGGGCAGCCGTCCTCACCGGCGCCGCCGCCTCACTGATCTTCGGCGTCCTCATCGGCGCCCCGACCCTGCGGCTGCGCGGCGACTACCTCGCCATCGTCACCCTCGGCTTCGGCGAGATCTTCCGCATCACCATGAACAACCTCAACGGCAACAGCGGACCCGACGTCACCAACGGCTCCAACGGCATCCCGAACATCCCCGACCTGGAGATCTTCGGATTCGACCTCGGAATCCCGCACGACGTCCTCGGCCAGGAGCTCACCCGCTCCGGCAACTACTACCTGCTGATGCTCCTCTGCACCCTCGTCGTCGTCACGGTCTTCCGCCGCTCCGCCGACTCCCGCATCGGCCGCGCCTGGGTCGCCATCCGCGAAGACGAGACAGCCGCCACCGCCATGGGCATCAACGGCTTCCGCCTCAAGCTCCTCGCCTTCGCCCTCGGCGCCTCCCTCGCCGGCCTCGCCGGCACCGTCCAGGCACACGTCTCCTACAGCGTCACCCCCGAGCAGTACCAGTTCGCCGGCTCCGTGCCGCCCAACTCGGCCTTCCTGCTCGCAGCGGTCATCCTCGGCGGCATGGGCACCATCAGCGGGCCGCTCGTGGGCGCCGCACTGCTCTACCTCATCCCCGCCAAACTCCAGTTCATGGCGGAGTACCAGCTGCTCCTCTTCGGCGTCGCGCTCATGCTCCTCATGCGCTTCCGCCCCGAAGGCCTCGTCGCCGACCGCAGGAAGCAGCTCGAATTCCACGAAACCGGACAGCTCGACGTACCCGACGACAAGGGCCTGCCCGAGACCGCCACCGGCGTCGCCAAGGCAGGGGCGTGACCGCGATGACCACCACCACGACAACCGCCACGACCACCACGGTCCTCGACGCCTCCGGCGTCACCATGCAGTTCGGCGGCCTCACCGCCGTACGCTCCGTCGACCTCACCGTCAACAGCGGCGAGATCGTCGGACTCATCGGCCCCAACGGAGCCGGGAAGACCACCTTCTTCAACTGCCTCACCGGCCTCTACATCCCCACCACCGGCACAGTCAGCTACAAAGGCACCGTCCTCCCGCCCAAGCCCCACCTGGTCACCCAGGCCGGCATCGCCCGCACCTTCCAGAACATCCGGCTCTTCGCCAACATGACCGTCCTGGAAAACGTGCTCGTCGGACGCCACACCCGCACCCACGAAGGCCTCTGGTCCGCGCTCCTGCGCCTGCCCAGCTTCAAGAAGGCCGAAGACGCCTCCCGCGAACGAGCCATGGAACTCCTCGAGTTCACCGGCCTCGCCGCCAAGGCCGACCACCTCGCCCGCAACCTCCCCTACGGCGAACAGCGCAAGCTCGAAATCGCCCGCGCCCTCGCCAGCGACCCCGGCCTCCTCCTCCTCGACGAGCCCACCGCCGGCATGAACCCCCAGGAAACGCGCGCGGCCGAAGAACTCATCTTCGCCATCCGCGACCAGGGCATCGCCGTCCTCGTCATCGAGCACGACATCCGGTTCATCATGAACCTCTGCGACCGCGTCGCCGTGCTCGTCCAGGGCGAGAAGATCGTCGAAGGCCCCGCCGAAGTCGTCCAGGCAGACGAACGCGTCATCGCCGCCTACCTCGGCACCCCCTTCGAGGGCGCACCAGGAGCGGAAGAAGTCGC
The DNA here is from genome assembly GCF_030816715.1 of Streptomyces achromogenes. Lineage (NCBI taxonomy): Bacteria > Bacillati > Actinomycetota > Actinomycetes > Kitasatosporales > Streptomycetaceae > Streptomyces > Streptomyces achromogenes. Next base: position 2,379,909 of record NZ_JAUSYH010000001.1, read on the forward strand.
CGAAGTCGAAGCCGCGGAGGCCGCCGAGGCGCACAGCACCACGGAAGGAGACGAGAAGTGACCGCACTGCTCGAGGTCGAAGACCTCAGGGTCGCCTACGGCAAGATCGAGGCGGTCAAGGGCATCTCCTTCAAGGTCGCCGCAGGCGAGGTCGTCACCCTCATCGGCACCAACGGCGCCGGCAAGACCACCACCCTGCGCACCCTGTCCGGCCTCCTCCAGCCCCTCGGCGGCCAGATCAAGTTCGACGGCAAGGTGCTCAACAAGATCCCCGCCCACAAGATCGTCTCGCTGGGGCTGGCCCACTCCCCCGAAGGCCGCCACATCTTCCCCCGCATGACCATCGAGGACAACCTCCGCCTCGGCGCCTTCCTCCGCAACGACAAGGAAGACATCGAGAAGGACATCCAGCGCGCCTACGACCTCTTCCCCATCCTGGGAGAACGCCGAAAGCAGGCCGCAGGCACCCTCTCCGGCGGCGAACAGCAGATGCTCGCCATGGGCCGCGCCCTCATGTCCCGGCCCAAACTGCTCATGCTCGACGAACCCTCCATGGGCCTCTCACCGATCATGATGCAGAAGATCATGGCCACCATCCAGGAACTCAAGTCCCAGGGCACCACCATCCTGCTCATCGAGCAGAACGCCCAGGCGGCCCTCTCCCTGGCCGACCACGGCCACGTCATGGAGGTCGGCAAGATCGTCCTCTCCGGCACCGGCCAGAAACTCCTCCACGACGAGTCCGTCCGCAAGGCCTACCTCGGCGAGGACTGAACCACCCGCACACGACGAAGCCCGCGCCCCTTCTCCGGGCGCGGGCCTCGTCGTGTACGCGTCCATGTGACGCGGACGTCCGACTCCGTCTCGCGGACTACGCCTTGTCCGCCTTCTTCTCCTCGGCGTCCTGGATCACGGCCTCCGCCACCTGCTGCATCGACATCCGACGATCCATCGACGTCTTCTGGATCCACCGGAACGCCGCCGGCTCCGTCAGCCCGTACTCCGTCTGCAGAATCGACTTCGCCCGGTCCACCAGCTTGCGCGTCTCCAGCCGCAGCGTGAGGTCCGCGACCTCGTTCTCCAGCTCCCGCAGCTCCGTGAAACGCGAGACGGCCATCTCGATCGCCGGGACGACATCGCTCTTGCTGAACGGCTTCACGAGGTACGCCATCGCGCCGGCGTCACGCGCCCGCTCGACCAGGTCGCGCTGCGAGAACGCGGTCAGCATCAGCACCGGCGCGATGCGCTCCTCGGCGATCTTCTCCGCCGCGGAGATGCCGTCCATCTTGGGCATCTTCACGTCCAGGATGACGAGGTCCGGCTTGTGCTCGCGGGCGAGCTCGATCGCCTGCTCACCGTCGCCGGCCTCTCCGACGACGCTGTAGCCCTCCTCCTCCAGCATCTCCTTGAGGTCGAGGCGGATCAGCGCCTCGTCCTCGGCGATGACGACACGGGTCGTCAGCGGAGGTACGTGCGACTTGTCGTCGTCGGGCGCGTCCACGGGCTGGGGCGACTCGGGGGCGGTCACGGGGGCTCCTCGTTCAGGGGCAGGGGTACTGCTGACAAGAGCCTACCTAGCTGCGGTAAGGTGGGTGCGCGAGGGGTTGGACTCCTCCTTCCTTTCGAAGGCCCCAGTACTCCAACTTGGTTAGAGAGGCCGCTCTCAAACAGCGGACAGTGTGGGTTCGAATCCCACCTGGGGCACTTTTCCTTCGAATCCAAGGTGTACACCTGGAAGCGGATGTTCCCGTTCTCGTGAGCATCCGCTTTTTGCTGCGTGTCGTCGCGATCTCTCTCACACAGTGGCCGCATGTACGACGTCACTACACGCAAGCGAGCAATCTCTCTGGTCGCGCAGGGGCGCAGCCTGAACTCTGTCAGCAAGGAAACCGGTGTCTCCCGCGCAGCGATCCGTTCGCGGCATGCACGCGTTGAGCCTCGTCGACGTACGGGCCAGCCGTGCCCCCACTGCCGAGTCCTGCCAGGTCACCCTGAGGACCCGGCGGCGTACGCCTACCTCTTGGGCTTCTCTCTCGGCGACGGCTGCATCAGCGCACATACCGAGCCCTACCTCGGGCTGTCGTCCTCGCCGATGTGGTGGACTCGGACCAGGTTCGTGGAGCCCGCGACGCCGGGCGGGGAACCTGCCGTGATCACGACCACGTCGCCCTTCTCGCAGCGGCCGTACCGCAGCAGCAGTTCGTCGACCTGGTCGACCATCGCGTCCGTGGAGGCGACCGCAGGGCCGAGGAACGTCTCCACGCCCCAGGTCAGGCTCAGTTGGGAGCGGGTCGCCGGTTCCGGGGTGAAGGCGAGGACGGGGATCGGGGAGCGGTAGCGGGAGAGGCGGCGGACGGTGTCGCCGCTCTGGGTGAAGGCGACGAGGAACTTCGCGCCGAGAAAGTCGCCGATCTCGGCGGCGGCGCGGGCGACGGCTCCGCCCTGGGTGCGGGGTTTGTTGTTCTCCGTCAACTCGGGCAGGCCCTTGGCGAGAAGGTCCTCCTCCGCCGCTGTGACGATCTTGGCCATGGTGCGGACGGTCTGGACGGCGTGTTTGCCGACGCTGGTCTCGCCGGAGAGCATGACGGCGTCGGTGCCGTCGAGGACGGCGTTGGCGACGTCGCTGGCTTCGGCGCGGGTGGGGCGGGAGTGCTCGATCATGGAGTCGAGCATCTGGGTGGCGACGATGACCGGTTTGGCGTTGCGCTTGGCGAGTTTGATGGCGCGTTTCTGGACGATGGGGACCTGTTCGAGTGGCATTTCGACGCCGAGGTCGCCGCGAGCGACCATGACGCCGTCGAAGGCGGCCACGATCTCGTCGATGTTCTCGACGGCCTGGGGCTTCTCCACCTTGGCGATGACGGGGAGCCGGCGGCCTTCCTCGTCCATGATGCGGTGGACGTCGAGGATGTCGCGGCCGCTGCGGACGAAGGAGAGGGCGATGACGTCGAAGCCGGTGCGCAGCGCCCAGCGCAGGTCGTCTTCGTCTTTTTTGGAGAGGGCGGGGACGGAGACGGCGATGCCGGGGAGGTTGAGGCCTTTGTGGTCGGAGATGACGCCGCCTTCGACGACGCGGGTGTGGACGCGGGGGCCGTCGACGTGGGTGACTTCGAGGGTGACTTTGCCGTCGTCGACGAGGATGCGTTCGCCGGGGGTGACGTCGTCGGCGAGGCCTGCGTGAGTGGTGCCGCAGTGGGTGGTGTCGCCTGCGATGCCTTCTTCGACGGTGATGGTGAAGGTGTCTTCGCGTTCGAGGAGTACGGGTCCTTGGGCGAAGTGGCCGAGGCGGATCTTCGGGCCTTGGAGGTCGGCGAGGGTGCCGACGCTGTGGCCGGTTTCGTCGGCGGCTTTGCGGACGTGGCGGTAGCGCTCCTCGTGTTCGGCGTGGGTGCCGTGGCTGAGGTTGAAGCGGGCGACGTCCATTCCGGCTTCTACGAGGGCTTTGAGCTGGTCGTAGGAGTCGGTTGCGGGGCCCAGGGTGCAGACGATTTTTGCTCGGCGCATGTTTCGAGCTTATGTCTTACCGGTGGGTAGCGAATTGGGGGCACGTGACTGCTCAACAACCTTTGGGTGAAGGGTTGTTGACAACTTCTAAAGTGTGCGGGGTGCCGCTCTTCTGAGCGCGGGTTGTTTTCCGTGGGGATTATTTCCTCTTGTAGGTGAATTCCCCGAACGGGTGAATTCACCGGCGTGGTGGATTCACCGTGAAGCGTGCGGCGTCTTCGGCGCGGACGTGGATGCACTGGGGTTCGACGGAGTCGCCGCAGGACTCGAGGAGGTCGAGGGCAGTGATGTCGCGGCGGGTGAGGTCGTCGGGGGGGTGGGTGGGGAAGTCGTACGTCCCAGGTTGTCCCGGCTTTGCCGTTTCGGTGGGTGGGGGGAGGGTTCCGGTCATCAGATCGAAACCTCCGTGACCTGTTGCGGTCGGTGGTGGGCGGTGCACAATCTACGCGCGTTGGTCTACGCGCGTCGTCCGCCATCCCCGAGGAGCACGAGTCATGTCGTTGAACCGCCGGAAGTTCCTGAAGAAGTCCGCCGTGACCGGGGCGGGGGTGGCGATCGCGGGAGCTGTGGCGGCTCCGTCGGCGCAGGCCGCGGCGGCGAAGCTGCCGGGGAAGCCGGTCAAGCAGCCGAAGCGGTACGCGCTGACCGTGATGGGTACGACGGACCTGCACGGTCACGTCTTCAACTGGGACTACTTCAAGGACGCGGAGTACAAGGACGCGGCCGGCAACGCGCAGGGGCTGGCGCGGATCTCGACGCTGGTGAACGGGATCCGTGCGGAGAAGGGGCGGGAGAACACGCTGCTGCTGGACGCGGGTGACACGATCCAGGGCACTCCGCTGACGTACTACTACGCGAAGGTGGACCCGATCACCGCCAAGGGCGGTCCGGTGCATCCGATGGCGCAGGCGATGAACGCGATCGGGTACGACGCGGCGGCGCTGGGCAACCACGAGTTCAACTACGGCATCGAGACGCTGCGGAAGTTCGAGTCGCAGTTGCGGTTCCCGTTGCTGGGGGCGAACGCGGTGGACGCGAAGACGCTGCGGCCGGCGTTCCAGCCGTATGTGATCAAGACGTTCTGCGTGAAGGGCGCGCCGCCGGTGAAGGTGGCGGTGCTGGGCCTGACGAACCCGGGTATCGCGATCTGGGACAAGGCGTATGTGCAGGGGAAGCTGGCGTTCCCGGGTCTGGAGGAGCAGGCGGCGAAGTGGGTGCCGAAGCTGAAGTCGCTGGGTGCTGATGTGGTGATCGTGTCGGCGCACTCGGGTTCGTCGGGTACGTCGTCGTACGGTGACCAGCTGCCGTATGTGGAGAACTCGGCGGCGTTGGTGGCGCAGCAGGTGCCGGACATCGACGCGGTGCTGGTGGGTCACGCGCATGTGGAGATTCCGGAGCTGAAGGTCGTCAACGCGAAGACCGGGAAGACGGTCGTGCTGTCGGAGCCGTTGGCGTACGCGGAGCGGCTGTCGGTGTTCGATGTGGAGCTGGTGTTCGAGAAGGGGCGGTGGTCGGTCGAGTCGGTGTCTTCGAAGGTGCTGAACTCCAACTCGGTCGCGGACGACCCGAAGATCACGAAGTTGCTGGGTGACGAGCACGCGAAGGTCGTGGCGTACGTCAACCAGGTGGTGGGTTCGGCGACGGAGACGTTGACGACGGTGGAGGCGCGGTTCAAGGACGCGCCGATCATCGATCTGATCACGAAGGTGCAGGAGGACGTCGTCAAGGCGGCGTTGGCGGGGACGTCGTATGCGTCGCTGCCGGTGATCGCGCAGGCGTCGCCGTTCTCCCGGACATCGGAGATCCCGGCGGGGCAGGTGACGATCCGGGATCTGTCGAGTCTGTATGTGTACGACAACACGCTGGTGGCGAAGTTGATGACGGGTGCGCAGGTGCGGGCGTACCTGGAGTACTCGGCGGAGTACTTCGTGCGGACGGCGGCGGGTGCGGTGGTCGACACGGAGAAGCTGACGAACGCGGCGGGGCGTCCGGACTACAACTACGACTATGTGTCGGGTCTGTCGTACGACATCGACATCGCGCAGGCGGCGGGTTCGCGGATCAGGAACCTCACGTACAACGGGGCGGCGTTGGACGACGCGCAGCAGTTCGTGCTGGCGGTGAACAACTACCGGGCCAATGGCGGTGGCGCGTTCCCGCATGTGGCGTCGGCGCAGGAGCTGTGGTCGGAGTCGACGGAGATCCGTACGCGGATCTCGGAGTGGGTGACGGCGAAGGGTGTGCTGGACCCGAAGGACTTCGCGTCGGTGGACTGGAAGCTGACGCGTGACGGTACGCCGGTGTTCTAGGGGTTTTTGAGTTCCCTGGTTCCCTGGGGCGGTGTGTCGTGCGGTGGCCCGGTGGGTCACCGTGTGCGCACCGCCCTTCTTCGTGTGCTGGTGGTGTCTAGCGTCGGTCGACGAGGGGGGTGAGGGTGGGTGCTTGGCGGGCGGTGGGGACGCGGGGTGAGGGTTGGGGTTGTTCGAGTCCGAAGGTGGTGAAGGCGGTCCGGGTCGGCAGGGGGTAGGTCTCCTTTTCGGTGAGGGCGTTGAGGATGGTGGCGCTGCGCCAGGCGGCGAGGCCGAGGTCGGGCGCGCCTACGCCGTGGGTGTGGCGTTCGGCGTTCTGGACGTGGACGTTGCAGCCGGTGGCGGTGATGGAGGGGTCGAGGACGAGGCGGAAGTGGGCGTCGATGCGGGGGCGTTCGCTGTTGTCGCGGCGGATGTAGGGGTCGAGGCCGGCGAGGATGCGGTCGAGGGTGTGTTCGCGGTGGCCGGTGGCGAGGATGACGGCGTCGGTGGTGAGGCGGCTGCGGGTGTTCTGCTGGGTGTGTTCGAGGTGAAGTTCGATCTGGGTGGTGGAGATACGGCCGGCGGTGCGGACGGTCACGCCGGGGGTGAGGACGGTGTCGGGCCAGCCGCCGTGGAGGGTGCGGCGGTAGAGCTCGTCGTGGATGGCGGCGAGGGTGTCGGCGTCGATGCCTTTGTGGAGTTGCCATTGGCCGGCGAGCAGGCGGTCGCGGACGTTTTCGGGGAGGGCGTGGAAGTAGCGGGTGTAGTCGGGGGTGAAGTGTTCGAGGCCGAGTTTGGAGTACTCCATGGGGGCGAACGCTTCGGTGCGGCCGATCCAGTGGAGTCGTTCGTGGCCGGTGGGGCGGTGGCGGAGGAGGTCGAGGAAGACTTCGGCGCCGGACTGTCCTGATCCGACGACGGTGATGTGGCCGGCGGTGAGGAGGGTGTCGCGGTGGGTGAGGTAGTCGTCGGCGTGCAGGACGGGGACGCCGGGGGCGTCGGCGAGGGGACGCAGGGGGTCGGGGATGTGGGGTGTGGTGCCGATGCCGATGACGACGTTGCGGGTGTGGGTGCGGCCGAGGGCTTCGGCTTCGCCGGCTGTGTCGAGTTGGGTGTAGTCGACTTCGAAGACGTCGCGTTCGGGGTTCCAGCGGACGGAGTCGACCTGGTGGCGGAAATGGAGTCCGGGGAGTTGGTCGGCGACCCATCGGCAGTAGGCGTCGTATTCGGCGCGTTGGATGTGGAAGCGCTCGGCGAAATAGAAGGGGTAGAGGCGGTGGTGGGTTTTGAGGTAGTTGAGGAAGGTCCAGGGGCTGGTGGGGTCGGCGAGGGTGACGAGGTCGGCGAGGAAGGGGACCTGGATGCGGGCGCCGTCGAGGAGGAGGCCGGGGTGCCAGTCGAAGCGGGGGCGTTGTTCGTAGAAGACGGCGTCGATTTCGGCGAGGGGGTGGGCGAGGGCGGCGAGGGAGAGGTTGCTGGGGCCGACGCCGATGCCGACGAGGTCGCGGGGGGTGTCGGCGTCGGGGTGGGGCGTGTTCATGCGGGGGTGTTTCCTTCCACCAGTCGCAGGAGGGCGGTGAGGTCGGCGGGCCGGGTGTGGGGGTTGAGGAGGGTGGTCTTGAGCCAGAGCCGGCCGTCGAGGCGGGCCCGGCCGAGGACGGCGTGGCCGTGGATGAGGAGGCGGCGGCGGATGTCGGCGACGGCGTTGTCGGTGGCGTGTGCGGGCCGGAAGAGGACGGTGCTGAGGGTGGGTGGGGCGTGGAGCTCGAGGCCGGGGTGGGCGGTGATGAGGTCGGCGAGTTGCCGGGCGTGGTCGCAGACCCGGTCCACGAGGGCGCCGAGGCCGCTGCGGCCGAGGGTTTTGAGGGTGACGGCGATCTTGAGGGCGTCGGGGCGGCGGGTGGTGCGCAGGGAGCGGCCGAGGAGGTCGGGGAGGCCTGCTTCGGTGTCGTCGTCGGCGTTGAGGTAGTCGGCGTGGTGGTGGAGGGCGGTGAGGTCGTGGGGGTCGCGGACGGCGAGGAGTCCGGCGGCGACGGGTTGCCAGCCGAGTTTGTGGAGGTCGAGGGTGACGGTGTGGGCTGCTTCGAGGCCGGTGAGGAGGGGGCGGCGCCGGTCGCTGAAGAGGAGGCCGCCCCCGTAGGCGGCGTCGATGTGGAGGCGGGCGCCGTGGGTGTGGCAGAGGGCGGCGAGGGCGGGGAGGGGGTCGATGAGTCCGGCGTCGGTGGTGCCGGCGGTGGCGGCGACGAGGTGGGGGCCGGGTCGGGTGGTGAGGGTGTGGTGGAGGGTGGCGGGGTCGAGGACGCCGGTGGGGGTGGGGAGGATGACGGGTTCGGGGAGGCCGAGGAGCCAGGCGGCGCGGGGCAGGGAGTGGTGGGCGTTGGCGCCGCAGACGAGCCGGAGGGCGGGTCCGTGTGTTTCCCGGGCGAGGAGCAGGGCGAGGTGGTTGGCTTCGGTGCCGCCGGTGGTGACGAGGGCGTCGGCGGGGGGCGTGGGGACGGTGGCGGGCCGGCGGCGGGTGGTGGGCGCCGTGAGGTCGTTGGGGGTGGGTGTGGGGCCCTTGGGCGCGGGCGTGGGGCCCGTGGGGGGTGCCGGGTTCGGGTGGCCGTAGATCTCCGCGGCGAGGGCTTGGGTGAGCAGGGTTTCCAGTTCCGAGGCGGCGGGGGCCTGGTCCCAGGAGTCGAGGGAGGGGTTGAGGGCGGAGACGGCGAGGTCGGCGGCGGTGGCGACGGCGAGGGGCGGGCAGTGCAGGTGGGCGGCGCAGAGGGGGTGGGCGGGGTCGGCGGCGCCTGCGGCGAGGGTGCGGACGAGGGTGTGCAGGGCGTCGGGGTCGCCGTCTTCGGGCAGTGGCTCGCCGAGGGCCTCACGGACGTGTGCGGCCACCGTGTGCGGTCCGCCTGCGGGCAGTGGTCCTCCGCGTGAGCGTGCGCCGGCGTCGAGCGCGTCGAGGACGGTCGCCAGCAGGGGGCGCAGGGCGTCGGAGCCTTCGGGGCCTGAGGCGAGGGGCGGCATGCTCACGGGGGTTCCTCCGGGGCCGGGGGCGGATGCCCGCAGCGGGGAGGTCCAGCTTGTCGGGTGGGGCGGCGACGCGCCCGGAAAGCCCGGCGACAGGAACCCGAAAGTGGGTATTTCGGCGCGGTGCGCACGGATGGGGTTGTGCGGGTGGGGTTGTGCGGGTGGGGTGCCGGGGGAACGTTTCCTCCAGCGGCTGGGCTTCACCGTGGCGGAGCCGGGTCCTCCGGGTGCCGGGACGCTCGGTGACCGGCGGTCGGGGCCGCGCGAAGGGGCTTTGCGGCGGGCCGGGTTGAGGCTCGGCGGCCGTAGGGCCCCGCACGCCGACCGGGGCGTGCGGGGCCCTACGGGGGCCGTGGCCGGAGTGTCAGGCCTGGCGGGCTTCGCGTACGCGCAACGCGCGGGTGAGGTCGTCGAGTTGGTCGACGAGTTTGCGGCGCAGGGCGGGGATGGGGTGGGCGTCGGCGAGGCACTGTTCGCCGAGGCGCAGGGTGTCGGGGTCGACGGCGTGGCCGGGGAAGGCCCAGCGGCCGGCGGCCTCGGCGATGGCGGGGCCGCGGCGGGCGGCGAGGGCGACGGCGTCCTGGTAGAAGCGGGGGACGTAGTCGGCGACGAGGTCGGCCTGTTCGGGCTGCCAGAAGCCCTGGGCGGTGGCGGTGAAGAGGTAGTTGGAGAGGTCGTCGTCCTCGAACATGGCGACCCAGGCGGTGCGTTTGGCCTCGGCGTCGGGCAGGGCTGCGCGGCAGCGGGCGGCGCCTTCCCGGCCGGTGGCGGAGGGGTCGCGGTCGAGTTCGGCGGTGATGTCGGCGTCGTCGACGGCGCCGAGGACGGCGAGCCGGGCGAGGACGCGCCAGCGCAGGTCGGGGTCGAGTTCGGGGCCGCCGGGGACGGTGCCGTCGGCGAGCCAGGCGGCGATGGTCTCGGGGTGGGCGGCGACGGCGATGAAGTGGCGTACGGCGATGAGGCGCAGGCTGGGGTGGTCGCCGTCCTCGGTGCGGCGGATGAGGTCGCGGCAGAGCGCGGAGAGGGCGGCGAGGGCGGCGGGGCGCTGTTCGGGGGTGGCGTAGCGGTCGGCGGCCTGGGTGGAGGCGAAGGTGAGGACGCCCTGGACGAGGGCGAGGTCGGTCTCGTACGGGAGGTGGGCGCGGGCGGTCTCGAGGTAGGCGGCGGGGGCGAGTTCGCCGTCGCGGACGGCGTCGCGCAGGGCGTTCCAGACGACGGCCCGGGTGAGGGGGTCGGGGAGGCCGCTGAGGCGGGCGCGGACGGTGTCGAAGGATCCGGGGTCGAAGCGGACCTTGGCGTAGGTGAGGTCGCCGTCGTTGAGGAGGACCAGGGCGGGGCGTTTGCCCAGGGGTGCGGGAGTGCTCTGCGGGATGTCGATCTCGAGGCGTCGGCGCAGGGTGAGGTGGCGGTCCTCGTCGGCGAGGTCGAGGTCGTAGAGGCCGACGCCGACTCGGTGGGGGCGGCTGCCCTGGTGGTCGACGGTCAGGGTGTGGTCGCCGTTGGAGCCGCTGACGGTGGGGAGGAGGGTGTCCACTCCGGTGGTGCGCAGCCAGGCGTCGGCCCAGGCGTGGACGTCGCGGTCGGTGTGGGCGGCGAGGGAGTCGATGAAGTCGGCGAGGGTGGCGTTGGCGAAGCGGTGTCGGGCGAAGTGGGTGTTGATGCCGGCGAGGAAGTCCTTCTCGCCGAGCCAGGTGACGAGCTGGCGCAGTGCGGAGGCGCCCTTGGCGTAGGAGATGCCGTCGAAGTTGAGGAGTGCGGAGGCGGTGTCGTCGACGTTCTCGGGGGCGACGGGGTGGGTGGAGGGGCGTTGGTCGGCGTCGTAGCCCCAGGGTTTGCGGACGACGCCGAACTCGGTCCAGGTGCCGTGGAAGCGGGTGGCTTCGGTGAGGGTCTGGTAGCCCATGTACTCGGCGAAGGACTCGTTGAGCCAGATGTCGTCCCACCACTGGAGGGTGACGAGGTCGCCGAACCACATGTGGGCCATCTCGTGGGCGATGACCATGGCGCGGGTCTGGCGTTCGGTGTCGGTGACGGCGGAGCGGTAGACGAATTCGTCGCGGAAGGTGACGAGGCCGGGGTTCTCCATGGCGCCGGCGTTGAACTCGGGGACGAACGCCTGGTCGTAGGAGTCGAAGGGGTAGGGCTCCTCGAACTTCTCGTGGTAGCGGTCGTAGCACGCGCGGGTGATGTCGAGGAGTTCGTCGGCGTCGGCGTCGAGGTAGGGGGCCAGGGAGCGGCGGCAGTGGAGGCCGAAGGGCAGTCCGCGGTGTTCGGTGCGTACGGAGTGCCAGGGGCCGGCGGCGACGGCGACGAGGTAGGTGGAGATCAGGGGGGTGGGGGCGGCCTGCCAGCGGCCGTCGCCGAGGTGTTCGGTGATGCCGTTGGCGAGGACGGTCCAGCCTTGGGGGGCCTGGACGGTGAGCTCGAAGACCGATTTGAGGTCGGGCTGGTCGAAGGCGGCGAAGACGCGCTGGACGTCTTCCATGAACAGCTGGGTGTAGAGGTAGGTCTCGCCGTCGGTGGGGTCGGTGAAGCGGTGCATGCCCTCGCCGGTGCGGGAGTAGCGCATACCGGCGCGGACGCGCAGTTCGTGCTCGCCGGCGGTGAGGCCGGTCAGGGGGAGCCGGTTGTCGTCGAGCGTGTCGGGGTCGACGGGCTCGCCGTCGAGGGTGACGGAGTGCAGTGCGGCGGGCCTGATCTCGACGAAGGTGTCCCCGTGGGTGCGCGCGACGAACCGGATGACGGTGCTGGACTCGAAGGTCTCGTCGCCGGTCGTCAGGTCGAGCTCGATGGTGTAGCGGAGGACGTCGATGAGCTTGGCACGGTTCTGCGCTTCGTCGCGCGTCAGTACGGACATGCACGACATGCTGCCTGATGCCGCTGGCCGGGCACAGGGGCGGATCGGTACGCGCCCTATGTCCCTTCTCGCGCCGGAGCGCCGGTCCTGTGGCGATTCCGCGCCGGGCAGGTGCCGGGCATGTGCCGGTCACATGCCTGTCGTGGGCGTCGGCGGCGGCCGTGCGGTGTGCCGGTGCGCGCCGGTGCGGCATCGGGTGCGCGGTCCCGGTGCTGCGGTCCCGGTGCTGCCGCATCGGTGGTGCGGCCTCGGCTTGTGGGGTGCGGGCCGGTTCGGGTCAGTCGCGTGGGGGCGCCGCGGTGTCCTCGGCGATGCGCTCGTGGTGGCGGATGACCTCGGCGATGATGAAGTTGAGGAATTTCTCGGCGAACGCGGGGTCGAGCTTGGCGCTCTCGGCGAGGGTCCGCAGCCGGGCGATCTGGCGGGCCTCACGGGCCTGGTCGGCGGGCGGGAGCTGGTGGCGGGCCTTGAGGTGGCCGACCTGCTGGGTGGCTTTGAAGCGTTCGGCGAGCATGTGCACGACGGCCGCATCGATGTTGTCGATGCTGTCGCGCAGCCGGGCGAGCTCCTCGCGGACGGCGGGGTCGACGTCGCCGGCGCCGGGCGCGTGGGTGTTGCTGGTGGTCATGGGCGATCACCCTAGGGCATGTCCCGACAGGCATTGCGGGCTGCCCGTACAGTGGAATGGGGTCCTCGGCGTGTTGGGGGTGCGGCGTGGCGAACGGCGGGCCGGTCGAGCACGGTTACCCGCATCTGGAGACGGTGCGGGCGGCGCTGACGGCGCTGTACAAGCGGTTGTCGTACGACACGATCCACCAGTTCGCGACGAGTGTGGCCCCGGCCGACGTGGCGTTCTGCGACACCGATGATCTGCATCTGGGGGCGCAGCGGGTGGCCCGGGAGCTGGTGCGGCACTACCGGTTGCCGGACGCGCGGATGGTGGTGGCGTTCCGGGAGATGGAGCATGCGGCGCACATCGAGCTCGCGGCGGGGCCGGAGTACTTCGTCGAGCTGAACGACCGTTTCCGGACGCATCGTCGGGACATCGGTGCGGCGCTGGCACACGAGATCATGCATGTCTACCTGCACCGGGTGGGGTTGTCGTTCGCGGGGACGCGGGACGACGAGATTCTGACGGACACGGCGACGACGTATCTGGGGGCGGGCTGGCTGCTGCTGGACGCGTACCGGGTGGACGGGGCGTCGTCGCAGAAGCTGGGGTATCTGACGCCGGAGGAGTTCGGGTACGTGCTGGCGAAGCGGTCGCTGGTGTTCGGTGAGGATCCGTCGGTGTGGTTCACGAGTGCGCAGGCGTACGAGGCGTACGGGCGGGGTCTGGAGCGGGCCCGGTTCGACGAGCGGCAGCCGCCGCTGACGGCGGCGGGGTGGGCGGGCCGGCGGCGTTACGCGCGTGACCGGCGGCACGCGCAGGGGGTGCGGGCGGGGTCGGGGGACGCGGGCGCCCCGTATGTGTTCGTGCACGATCCGCAGGGGCCGTTGCGGGTGATGTTCCCCTGTCCTACCTGTCGGCAGCGGATTCGGGTTCCGGTCAGGGGGCGGGTCCGGGCCCGCTGCGGGTTGTGCGGGACGGTGCTGGAGTGCGACACGTGAGGTGTGGTGCGGTGGCGGAGGGGCACGGGCCCGTGCGGCGGTGCGGGTGTCACGCGCCGTAGACGCGTCCCGGTGGTTCCGCTTCCGCGAGGAGCTTGCGTGCGGTCTCTCCCGCCTCGGCGGGGCTGCGGCGTCTTCCGGTGTCCGCTGTCGGGCCGGGCCGCCAGCCTTCCATGACGGTGATCCGGCCGCCCTCCGTCTCGAAGACGCGTCCGGTGACGCCTTCACTGGCGGTGGAGCCGAGCCAGACGACCAGCGGGGAGACGTTGCCGGGGGCCATGGCGTCGAAGCCGGTCTCGGGGGCGGCCATGGTGGCGGCGAAGGTGTGTTCCGTCATGCGGGTGCGGGCGGCGGGCGCGATCGCGTTGACCTGGACGCCGTAGCGGGCGAGTTCGGCGGCCGCGACGAGCGTGAGGCCGACGATGCCGGCTTTCGCGGCGCTGTAGTTGCCCTGTCCGAGGGAGCCGAGCAGTCCCGCTCCGCTCGCGGTGTTGACGACGCGGGCGGTGGGTGTGCGGCCTGCCTTGGCCTCGGCGCGCCAGTGCGAGGCGGCGTGTTTGAGGGTGAGGAAGTGGCCCTTGAGGTGGACGCGCAGGACGGCGTCCCAGTCGTCCTCGTCGAGGTTGACGAGCATGCGGTCGCGCAGGAAGCCGGCGTTGTTGACGAGGGTGTCGAGCCGGCCGTACGTCTCCAGGGCGGTCGTCACGAGGGACGCGGCGCCCTGGGGGGTGGCGATGTCGCCGCCGTGGGCGAGGGCGGTGCCGCCGGCCGCGCGGATCTCGTCGGCGACCTGCCGGGCGGGGCTGTCGGGGCCGGGGACGCCGTCGAGTCCGACGCCGAGGTCGTTGACGACGACCCGGGCGCCCTCGGCGGCGAAGGCGAGGGCGTGGGCGCGCCCGAGGCCGCGTCCGGCGCCGGTGACGACGACGACCCGTCCGTCGCAGATTCCGCTCATCGCGGTTCTCCTCTCACGTCTCTGGCGTCTCTGGCGTCTGCCAGTCCTTCAGGTCGTCCCGGGCGTCTCAGGTCTTCTTGTTGGCGGTCGCGGCGTCGATGAAGGCGGGCAGTTCGCCTCCGCCGTGCAGGAGCAGGCTCGCTCCGCTGATGTAGGCGGCCGCGTCGGAGGCGAGGAAGGCGGCCGCGTCGCCGACGTCGTCGGGGAGGGCGAGGCGGCCCAGGGGGACGGTGCGGGCGACGGCCTCGACGCCGTCGTCGTCGCCGTAGTGGAGGTGGGTGCGTTCGGTGTGGACCATGCCGACGACCAGGGTGTTCACGCGGATCTCCGGCGCCCATTCGACGGCCATGGACCGTGCGAGGTGTTCCAGGCCTGCCTTGGCGGCGCCGTAGGCGGCGGTGCCGGGTGAGGGGCGGCTGCCGCTGACGCTGCCGATCATCAGGATGGAGCCCCGCGCACGCCTGAGGTGGTCGTGGGCGGCGAGGGACACCGTGAGCGGGGCGAGGAGGTTGAGTTCGATCACGCGCGCGTGGCGGTGCGCGTCGGCCTCGGCGAGCGGCCGGTAGGGGGCGCCTCCCGCGTTGTTGACGAGGACGTCGAGCCGGGGCAGCCCGGCGAAGAAGGTGTGCACGGCGTCGGCGTCCCGTACGTCGAGCGGCGCGAAGCGGGCTCCGGGAACCGGGGTGTCGGGGGGCCGGCGGGCGCAGACGACGACCTCGGCGCCGGCGCGCGCGAGGGAGCGTGCGATCCCGGCGCCCACTCCCCGGGTGCCGCCGGTGACTGCGGCGACCTTCCCGTCCAGCTTCATCGGCTGCTACCTTCCTACCTAACAAACGTTTGGTGGAAAGGTAGCTGATGCTTCCATGGGTGTCTCCACCTCGTCCCCGGAAAAGGGGGCGGAAAAGGGAATCACGCTCGTCACGGTCGACTTCCCGCCGGTGAACGCCCTGCCGGTGCACGGCTGGTTCGCCCTGGCCGACGCCGTGCGCGCGGCCGGCCGCGATCCGGGCACGCGGTGCGTGGTGCTGGCCGCCGAGGGGCGGGGCTTCAACGCGGGCGTCGACATCAAGGAGATCCAGGCACACGGGCCGGGCGCGCTGATCGGCGCCAACCGCGGCTGCTTCGAGGCGTTCGCGGCGGTGTACGAGTGCGAGGTGCCGGTCGTGGCGGCGGTGCAGGGGTTCTGTCTGGGCGGCGGCGTCGGCCTCGCGGGGAACGCGGACGTGATCGTGGCGAGCGAGGACGCCGTGTTCGGGCTGCCCGAGCTGGACCGGGGCGCGCTGGGCGCGGCCACCCATCTGGCCCGGCTGGTGCCCCAGCATCTGCTGCGCGCCCTCTACTACACCTCGCGCACGGTCACGGCGGCCGAACTGCAGGCGCACGGCTCGGTGTGGCGGGTGGCGCCGGCCGGTGAACTGCGCGCGGCCGCGCTGGAGGTGGCCGGCGAGATCGCCGCGAAGGACGGCGAGCTGGTGCGTCTGGCGAAGGCCGCCATCAACGGCATCGATCCGGTCGACGTGCGTCGCAGCTACCGCTTCGAGCAGGGCTTCACCTATGAGGCGAGCGTCGGTGGAGTGGCCGACCGGGTCCGGGACGCCTTCGGCAGGGTCGCACGGGAGGAGGGCCCGGGTGAGTGACAAGACGATGAGCGCCGAGGAGGCCGTCTCCCGTCTGGAGAGCGGCATGACTCTCGGCATCGGCGGCTGGGGCTCGCGCCGTAAGCCGATGGCGTTGGTGCGGGCGCTGCTGCGGTCGGAGGTCACCGACCTGACCGTGGTGTCGTACGGCGGCCCGGACGTCGGCATGCTCGCGGCGGCCGGGCGGATCCGCAGGCTGGTCGCCGCGTTCGCCACGCTGGACTCGATCCCGCTGGAGCCGCACTACCGCGCGGCCCGCGAGCGCGGGACGCTGGAGCTGACGGAGGTCGACGAGGCGATGTTCCTGTGGGGGCTGCGCGCGGCGGCGCACCGGCTGCCGTTCCTGCCCGTGCGGGCGGGCCTCGGCTCGGACGTGATGCGGGTCAACCCCGGTCTGCGGACGGTGACGTCGCCGTACGAGGACGGGGAGACGTTCGTGGCCATGCCCGCCCTGCGGCTCGACGCGGCGCTGGTGCACGTCAACCGGGCCGACCGGCTGGGCAACGGGCAGTACCTGGGCCCGGACCCGTACTTCGACGACCTGTTCTGCGAGGCGGCGGACACGGCGTACGTCAGCTGCGAACGCGTCGTCGACACGGCCGAGCTGACGAAGGAGGCGCCGCCGCAGTCGCTGCTGATCAAGCGGCACACGGTGACGGGGGTGGTGGAGGCCCCGAACGGGGCGCACTTCACGTCCTGCGCCCCCGACTACGGCCGGGACGAGGCGTTCCAGAAGCGGTACGCGACGACGCCCTGGGCGCAGTTCTCGGCCCGCTACCTCGCCGGGGACGAACAGGCGTACCGGTCGGCGGTCGGGGAGGACTCGTGAGCGGGACCACGCGTGCCGAGTACTGCGTGATCGCCTGCGCCGAGGCCTGGCGGGGCGGGGGCGAGATCCTGGCGAGCCCCATGGGCGTGATCCCCTCGGCCGGCGCCCGGCTCGCCCGGCTCACCTTCTCGCCGGATCTCCTGCTGACCGACGGCGAGGCGCTGATCGTGCGCCCGGACGGGACGACGGAGGGCTGGCTGCCCTACCGGCAGCATCTGGAGCTGGTCACCGGCGGCCGGCGGCACGTGATGATGGGCGCGAGCCAGATCGACCGGTACGGCAACCAGAACATCTCCTGCGTCGGCGACTGGGCCAAGCCGGTGCGCCAGCTCCTCGGGGTGCGCGGTGCGCCCGTCAACACCTTGAACAATCCGACGAGTTACTGGATCCCGAGGCACTCCCGGCGGGTCTTCGTCGCGAA
Source organism: Streptomyces achromogenes (assembly GCF_030816715.1). Taxonomy (NCBI): domain Bacteria; kingdom Bacillati; phylum Actinomycetota; class Actinomycetes; order Kitasatosporales; family Streptomycetaceae; genus Streptomyces; species Streptomyces achromogenes. Next base: position 2,397,026 of record NZ_JAUSYH010000001.1, read on the forward strand.
GGTCGACATGGTGTGCGGCGTCGGGTACGACCGTGCGGCCGGAGCCCGGTATCACCGCATCCCGCGGGTCGTCTCCGACCTGGGCGTCTTCGACTTCGCCACGCCCGACCGGTCGATGCGGCTGGCCTCGCTGCATCCCGGGGTGAGTGTGGAGCAGGTCCGGGAGGCGACGGGGTTCGACCTGGCCGTCGCGGACGAGGTGCCGTACACCCGTGAGCCGACCGCTGCGGAGCTGCGGCTGATCCGTGAGGTGATCGACCCGGACGGCGCCCGGGCCCGGGAGGTGCCGGCCTGATGGAGACGGCGTTCACCCGGCTGGTCGGGGTCCGTCACCCGATCGTGCAGACCGGCATGGGGTGGGTGGCGGGCCCGCGGCTGGTGTCGGCGACGGCGGACGCGGGGGGGCTGGGCGTCCTGGCCTCGGCGACGATGACCCCCGACCAGCTGCGGTCGGCGGTGCGGGAGGTGAAGGCGCGCACGGACGCGCCGTTCGGCGTCAATCTGCGGGCCGACGCGGCGGACGCCGGTGACCGGGTGCGGATCATCGTCGACGAGGGGGTGCGGGTCGCGTCGTTCGCACTCGCCCCCTCCGCCGAGCTGATCGCCGGCCTCAAGGAGGCGGGGGTCGTCGTGATCCCGTCCGTGGGGGCCCGCCGGCACGCCGAGAAGGTGGCGGCGTGGGGCGCGGACGCGGTGATCGTGCAGGGCGGCGAGGGCGGCGGCCACACCGGCGAGGTCGCGACGACGGTCCTGCTTCCGCAGGTGGTGGACGCGGTGGACATCCCCGTCGTGGCGGCGGGCGGCTTCTTCGACGGGCGGGGGCTGGCGGCCGCGCTGGCGTACGGGGCGGCCGGCGTCGCGATGGGCACGCGGTTCCTGCTCACGTCGGACTCGCCGGTCCCGGAGGCGGTGAAGGCGCGGTACCTGGTGGCGACGGTACGGGACGTCACCGTCACCCGGGCGGTGGACGGCCTTCCGCACCGCATGCTGCGCACGCCGCTGGTCGACGGCCTGGAGGACGCGGGCCGGGGCAGGGCGCTGCTGCGGGCGGCGCGTCACGCGGCCGGCTTCCGCAGGCTGTCCGGTCTCACCTGGCGGCAGATGGTCCGCGACGGACTGGCGCTGCGCCACGGCAAGGACCTCGCCTGGAGTCAGGTGCTGCTGGCCGCGAACACGCCGATGCTGCTGAGGTCCGCGATGGTGGAGGGCCGCCCGGAGGCGGGGGTGATGGCCGCCGGGCAGGTCGCCGGGGTGATCGACGACCTGCCGTCGTGCGCGGACCTGGTCGAACGGATCATGAAGGAGGCGCAGGACGTGCTGACGGCCCTGGACCGGCTCGCAAGGACGTGAGGACCGGCGCGCAAGCCCGTCCCCCGCCCCGCCCCCGCTCCCGCCGCTCCGCTCCGGAACAGCCTCGCCGCCCGGGGCATCCGTACCGGTCGGAACCTGTGGTGCCCGTCAGAGCCGTTCGATGATCGTCACGTTGGCCTGGCCGCCGCCTTCGCACATGGTCTGCAGTCCGAACCGGCCGCCGACGCGCTCCAGTTCGTGCAGCAGCGTCGTCATCAGCTTCGCGCCGGTCGCGCCGAGGGGATGGCCGAGGGCGATCGCGCCGCCATTGACGTTGACCTTCTCCGGGTCCGCGCCGGTCTCCTTCAGCCAGGCCAGCACGACGGGCGCGAACGCCTCGTTGATCTCGACGAGGTCGAGGTCGTCGATGGTGAGGCCGGTCTTCTTCAGGGCGTGCGCGGTGGCCGGGATCGGGGCCGTCAGCATGCGGATGGGGTCCTCGCCGCGCACGGAGAGGTGGTGCACGCGCGCGCGGGGCGTCAGCCCGTGCTCGCGCACCGCCCGCTCCGAGGCCAGCAGCAGCGCGGCCGCGCCGTCGGAGACCTGCGAGGAGCAGGCGGCGGTGACGGTGCCGCCGTCGATCACGGGCTTCAGCGCGGCCATCTTCTCCAGGGAGGTGTCCCGGCGCGGCCCCTCGTCGGTCGTCACGTCCCGGTAGGCGACGGTCTCGCGCGTGAAGCGGCCCTCGTCGATCGCGCGCAGCGCCCGGCGGTGCGAGCGCAGGGCGAACTCCTCCTGGTCCTGCCGGCTGATGCCCCATTTGGCGGCGATCATCTCGGCGCCGGCGAACTGGTTGACGGGCCGGTCCCCGTACCGGGCGCGCCAGCCCTCGCTGCCGGCGAAGGGGCCCTGGGTGAAGCCGAGCGGTTCGGCGGCCTGCCGGGTGGCGAAGGCTATCGGGATCTGCGACATGTTCTGCACACCGCCCGCGACGACCAGGTCCTGGGTGCCGGACAGTACGCCCTGGGCGGCGAAGTGCACGGCCTGCTGCGAGGAGCCGCACTGCCGGTCGACGGTCACGCCCGGCACCTCCTCGGGGAGGCCTGCGGCCAGCCAGCAGGTCCGCGCGATGTCGCCGGCCTGCGGTCCGACCGTGTCCAGGCAGCCGAAGACGACGTCCTCGACGGCCGCCGGGTCCACGCCCGAGCGGGCGACGAGCTCCTTCAGCACGTGCGCGCCGAGGTCCGCCGGGTGCACCCCGGACAGACCCCCCCTGCGCCGCCCGACGGGCGTACGGACCGCTTCGACGATGTAGGCCTCGGCCATGGCAACTCCCTCATGCAAAGGGGCACGTCAGTGGACTATTCACGGACGGCGATGCCGTCCAGCACCATCGACAGGTACTGGCGGGCGATCTCCTCCGGGCTGTGCTGCCCGCCGGGCCGGTACCAGGACGCGGCGACCCACACCGTGTCGCGGACGAACCGGTAGGTGAGACGGACGTCGAGATCGGCCCGGAAGACCCGGGCCGCGACTCCGCGTTCCAGCGTGGAGAGCCAGGCCGTCTCGAACCTGCGCTGGGAGTCGGCGAGGAACGCGAACCGTTCCTGCGCCACCAGCTGCCGGCTCTCCTTCTGGTAGATCGCGACGGCGGCGCGGTGCCGGTCGATCTCCCGGAACGACTCGGTGACCAGGGCCTCGAGGGTCTCGCGGGGGCCCAGCGGGGCCGCGAGGACGGTGTCGTAGCCGTCCCACAGTTCGTCGAGGAAGCTGCGCAGGATCTCCTCGAGCATCGACTCCTTCGAGTCGAAGTGGTAATAGAGGCTGCCCGCGAGCATGCCCGCGTGGTCCGCGATCTTGCGCACGGTGGTGGCGTTGTAGCCCTGCTCGGCGAAGACCTCGGCGGCGGTCTCGAGGAGTTCGCGGCGCCGGGCGGGCGCGGCGGTCACCTGGGGCTTCTTCTTCGCAGGGGGCTTCGTGGGAGGCGTCGTAGGGGGCACGCGTTCATTGTCCGCCTAGGGGTGCTGGCCACTGACGGAGACCACTTCGCCGGTCATGTACGAGGAGTAGCCGGACGCCAGGAACACGATCACGTTGGCGACCTCCCAGGGCTCGGCGTACCGTCCGAAGGCCTCGCGTGCGGTGAGCTCCTCCAGCAGTTCGGCGGAGGTGACCTTCACCAGGTGCGGGTGCATGGCGAGGCTGGGTGAGACGGCGTTGACCCGTACGCCGTAGGCGGCGGCCTCGATCGCCGCGCAGCGGGTCAGCGCCATCACGCCCGCTTTCGCGGCGGCGTAGTGCGCCTGGCCGGCCTGGGCGCGCCAGCCGACGACGGAGGCGTTGTTGACGATGACGCCGCCGCCGGTGTCGCGCATCCGCCGCAGGGCGGCCCGGGTGCAGCGGAAGGTGCCGTTCAGGGTGACGTCGAGGACGCGGTTCCACTGGTCGTCGGTCATGTCCGCGAGGTGCGCGGTGCCGCCGAGGCCGGCGTTGTTGACGACGACGTCCAGCCTGCCGTGGGCGGCGACGGCGGCGTCGAACAGGGCCCGCACCTGGTCCTCGTCGGTGACGTCACAGGGCAGGGCCGCCACCGACTCCGGCCCGAACTCCTCGGCCAGCGCGCTCTCGTGGTCCTTGAGCCGCCGGGTGTGGGCGTCGCTGATCAGCACACGCGCCCCTTCCTCCAGGAAGCGCCGTGCGACGGCTCCGCCGATGCCGGCCCCGGCCGCGGCCGTGACGACGGCGGTGCGCCCCCTGAGCAGCCCGTGGCCGGGCACGTATGCCGGACTCTCGACGCCTGTCATGGAGCCACGCTAACCTACCAAACACTTGTTAGGGAAGAACGGTCCCGCGAAAAACACCCGTAGGAGAGCGCCCGTGGATCTCACGCACTCCCCCGCCGACGAGGCGTTCCGCGCCGAGGCCCGGGCATGGCTGCACGCGCACGTGCCGCCCGAGCCGCTGCCCTCGCTGGAGACCGCCGAGGGCTTCGCCGCGCACCGCGCGTGGGAGGCCGAACTGGCCTCGGGCCGCTGGTCGGCGGTGAACTGGCCGAGGCGGTACGGCGGACGGGAGTGCGGCCTCGTGCGCTGGCTGCTCTTCGAGGAGGAGTACTACGCGGCGGGCGCCCCGGGCCGGGTCGGCCAGAACGGCGTGAGTCTCCTCGCGCCGACCCTGTTCGCGCACGGCACCGAGGAGCAGCGCGCGCGGGTGCTGCCCGCGATGGCGCGCGGCGAGACCGTCTGGGCGCAGGCCTGGTCGGAGCCGGAGGCCGGTTCGGACCTGGCCTCGCTGCGTGCCCGGGCGGTGCGGGTCCCCGGCGGCTGGCGGCTCAGCGGCCAGAAGACGTGGTCCTCGCGCGCGGCCTTCGCCGACCGCGCCTTCGGTCTGTTCCGCAGCGACCCCGGGGCGGCGAAACCCCATCAGGGGCTCACCTACGTCATGTTCGACCTGCGGGCGGAGGGCGTCACCGTCCGCCCGATCGGCCGTCTCGACGGGAAGCCGGCGTTCGCCGAACTGTTCCTGGACGAGGTGTTCGTGCCGGACGAGGACGTGATCGGTGAGCCGGGCCAGGGCTGGCGGATCGCGATGGCGACGGCGGCCGACGAACGCGGGCTGACGCTGCGCTCCCCCGGCCGCTTCCTGGCCGCGGCGGAGCGGCTGCACGCGCTCTGGCGGGACCGGGGCAGTCCGCAGAGCGCCCGGACTCAGGTCGCCGACGCGCTGATCGGCGCCCGCGCCTACCAGTTGGCCACCTACGCGAGCGCCTCCCGGTTCCTCGGCGGCGAGCGCGTCGGCGCGGAGGCGAGTCTGAACAAGGTCTTCTGGTCCGAGTACGACATCGCCCTGCACGAGACGGCACTCGACCTTCTCGGCGAGGAGGGCGAGTTCGCCGAGGAGCAGTGGTCGCAGCGGTACGTCTTCGCACTCGCCGGGCCGATCTACGCGGGCACGAACGAGATCCAGCGCGACATCATCGCCGAGCACCTGCTCGGCCTGCCGAGGGGGCGCCGATGACGGTCTCGCCGCACACCGCCGCACCGGAGGCGCCCGCGCCCGCGCCGCGCTTCCTCCTCGACGCCGAGCAGCGGGCCTTCGCCGAATCGCTGGGCGCGATGCTGGCCGCGGCCGACGCACCGGCCGTGATCCGCGACTGGAGCCGCGGCGAGCGGGCGGCCGGGCGGGCGCTGTGGTCGCGGATCGCCGCGGCCGGCGTCTTCGCGCTGGCGGTCCCGGAGGCGTACGAAGGAGGACTGGGACCCCGGCCCGTCGAACTCGCCGTCGCCTTCGTGGAGTTGGGGCGGTATGCGGTGCCCGGCCCGCTGGTGGAGACGGTGGCCGCGGCCGCGGCGCTGCGCGCTCCGGGCCCGGCCGGGAGGTTCCTGCCGGACCTGGCCTCGGGCGAGTCGATGGCGACGCTGGTACGGGCGGGCGGATACGCCCTGGACGGCGACGCGGCGACGGCACGGCTGGTGCTGGCCGCGGACGGGCTGCGGCTCGCCCCGGGGCACGGCCCGGTCCGCGCGTCGCTGGACCCGGCCCGCCGGCTCACCCGGCTGCTGCCGGGCGGTGAGCTCCTCGACCCGGATCCACCCGCGGACCGCGCCCTGCTGTGGGCCCGTCTCGCCACCGCCGCGCAGGCGCTGGGCGTGGGTCTCGCCCTGCTGGAGCGGACGGTGGGGTATGTGAGGCAGCGTGTCCAGTTCGGCGTGCCCATAGGGTCGTTCCAGGCGGTCAAGCACCGGCTGGCGGACGCGAAGATCGCGCTGGAGTTCGCCCGCCCGCTGGTGCTGGGTGCCGCCGTGACGATGGCCCCGGCGGACGTGGCCGCGGCGAAGGTGAGCGCCTGCGAGGCGGCGTACGCGACCGCGCGCACCGCGCTCCAGCTGCACGGCGCGATCGGCTACACGGCGGAGTACGATCTGTCGCTGTGGCTGACCAAGTCCCGCGCACTGCGTACGGCGTGGGGCGATCCGGACGCCTGCCGGGCGGAGGTGCTGCGCGACCGCACCTGAACCGCCGCCGAGCGGTGGCACGACCCCCGGGGCCGCCCGCCACGCGCGGGCGAGGGACGGCGGACGGCGAACGGCGGATGTTCGTCAGTGGACGGCCGACGGTCAGCCCGTCACCTTGGCGACGAACGCGGCGAGGTGGGCGACCGTCCGCTCGATCCGCTCCTCCAGCGTGATCGTCTCGTGCAGCCGCCCTCCCACGCCCGCGTCCCGCTTGCCCCGCACGTACAGCGAGCAGGCGAGGTCGCTGCAGATGTAGGCGCCCACCGAGTTGCCCTGCTGGCCGGCCCGGCCGGCCTTCGGCGCGACCATCAGCGAGACGCCGCCGGAGTGAGTGGTCAGGCACAGCCCGCACATGCTGCGCCGGGCCTGCCCGGGCCCCCCGGCGGAGGTGCGCAGGGCGAGGGCCTTCAGCCTGCCGTCGAGCTCCACGGCGAGGTAGGCGCGGTCGGGGGCCTGGGGGTCGCGCCAGCCCAGATAGTCCAGGTCGTCCCACGGGCGGTCGGCGAGGTCGCGCGGTACGGACAGGCGCTTGGCCTCGCCCTTGCTGCAGTTCACGAACGCGGCGCGGATCTCTGCTTCGGTCAGCGGCTTCATACGAGCGAGGCTAATTTGCCTAATACTTTTAGGCAAACGCATAATGGCCTAAGGCTACGGGGGCGTGTGAGGGAGAAAGGGAGGGCGAGCATGGGGCGGGTCGGGCTGACCACGGAGCGCCTCGTACGAGCGGGCGCCGAGCTCGCCGACGAGGCCGGCTTCGAGGAGGTGACCGTCTCGGCGCTGGCCCGGCGGTTCGACGTCAAAGTGGCGAGCCTGTACTCGCACGTGAAGAACTCGCAGGACCTCAGGACCCGGATCGCGCTGCTCGCCCTCGAGGAGCTCGCCGACCGGGCCGCCGACGCTTTGGCGGGCCGGGCGGGCAAGGACGCCCTGACCGCGCTGGCCAACGTCTACCGCGACTACGCGCACCAGCATCCCGGCCGCTACGCCGCCGCCCAGTTGCGGCTCGACCCCGAGACGGCGGCCGCGAGCGCCGGTGTCCGGCACGCGCAGATGACCCGGGCGCTGCTGCGCGGATACGACCTGGCGGAGCCGGACCGCACGCACGCGGTCCGGCTGCTCGGCAGCGTCTTCAACGGTTACGTCGGCCTGGAGCTGGGCGGGAGCTTCAGCCACAGCGCGCCGGACACGGACGAGACCTGGGCCCGCGTCCTGGACGCCCTCGACGCCCTGCTGCGCAACTGGCCCGCCGCATGAGCCGCGCGCCCGAGCCGGCCTGGGTCACGACGCCGGTCACCGCCGATCTGCTGCGCGGAGCCCTCGACCTGGAGCACACCGAGCACGGCGTGCTGCCGCACCGGCTGCCCGCACGCGCGCGTGCCCAGTGCGCCGACCCGCAGCTCGCCATGGCCGAGTCCCAGCCGTCGGGTGTGCGGCTCGCGTTCCGCAGCGAGGCCACCGCCGTCGAGCTGGACGTCCTGCCCACGAAGCGCGTCTACGTCGGCGGCCCGCCCCTGCCGGACGGCGTGTACGAGCTGCTCGTCGACGGCCGTCCGGTCCGGGCCGCCGGCGCGACGGAGGGCGGCCGCGTCCAGACCGTCGACCTGGCGGCCGGCACCGTCGACACGCGCTGCGGTCCGGTCGCCACCCTGCGGTTCTCGGGCCTGCCGGCCGGGGTCAAGGACCTGGAGATCTGGCTCCCGCCCACCGAGACCACCGAACTGGTGGCCCTGCGCACCGACGCCCCGCTGACCGCCGCCCCCGCGCACGGCCGCCCGGTCTGGCTGCACCACGGCAGTTCGATCAGTCACGGCTCGGACGCCGTGCGCCCCACCGCGATCTGGCCCGCCGTCGCCGCCTCGCTGGCCCGGGTGGAGCTGATCAACCTGGGCCTGGGCGGCAGCGCCCTGCTGGACCCGTTCACCGCCCGCGCGCTGCGGGACACCCCGGCCGACCTGATCAGCGTCAAGGTCGGCATCAACGTGGTGAACCTCGATCTGATGCGGCTGCGCGCCTTCGCCCCGGCCGTGCACGGCTTCCTCGACACGATCCGCGAGGGCCGTCCGGACACGCCGCTGGTGGTCGTCTCACCGATCCTGTGCCCGATGCACGAGGACACGCCCGGCCCCACCTCGCTCGACTTCGCCTCCGCCGCCGCGGGCAGGGCGCTGTTCCAGCCGATGGGCGATCCGGCCGAGGTGGCGTACGGAAAGCTGACCCTGCGGGTGATCCGCGCCGAACTGGCCCGGATCGTGGCCGAGCGCGCCGCCGAAGACCCGCACCTGCACCACGTCGACGGCCTCGAACTCTACGGCGAGGCCGACGCCGCGGGGACGCCGCTGCCCGACGGCCTCCACCCGGACGCGGCCGGTCACCGTCTGATCGGCGAACGCTTCGCGCGGCGGGTCCTCAGGGTCCGTCTCCCCCATGTCCCGCCTGCCCCGCCCGGCCCCCATGACCCGCATGGCCCTCGTGGCCCGCATGCCCCCCGTGGCCCGCGGTGAGTTCGCGGTACTCCTCGGGCGTCGGCTTGGGGATGTGACTGTCCGCCCCGAACATCGCCCGGGCCAGCCGCGCCCGCACCCGCTGCGAGACGGTGACCGGCCGCCGCACCCCGTTGTGGTCGACGAGCGGACCGATCTCGTACGGCGGGTGCTGCTCGTGCTGGGTGAGGGTGAACAGCCGGTCCCGGCCGAGGGGTTCGTGGACCTCGATGTACTCGCCGTGCGGCAGACGCCTGATGGTGCCCGTCTCCCGGCCGTGCAGCACCATGTCGCGGTCACGGCGCTGCAGTCCGAGACAGATCCGCTTGGTGACCATGAAGGCGACGACGGGGGCGACGAACACGGAGATCCGCACGAACCAGGTGATCGCGTTGATGGACAGATGCAGATGCGTGGCCACGATGTCGTTGCCGCCGCCGAGCAGCAGCACCGCGTACAGGGTCAGCCAGGCCACGCCGAGGCCGGTGCGCACGGGGGCGTTGCGCGGCCGGTCGAGGATGTGGTGCTCGCGCTTGTCGCCGGTGATCCACGCCTCGACGAACGGATAGGCCCCGATGGCGAGCAGGATCAGCGGGAAGAGCGAGAACGGGATGAGGACGCCCAGTTCCAGGGTGTGGCCCCAGGCGTTGATCTCCCAGCCCGGCATCACCCGGATCAGCCCCTCGGAGAAGCCGAGGTACCAGTCCGGCTGGGCGCCCGTCGTCACCAGGTCCGGCCGGTACGGGCCGAACGCCCACACCGGGTTGACGCTCGCGATCCCGCCCATCACCGCCAGCACGCCGAAGACCAGGAAGAAGAACCCTCCGGCCTTCGCCATGTAGACCGGCATGAACGGCATGCCGACCACGCTCTTCTGGTCGCGTCCGGGCCCCGGGTACTGCGTGTGCTTGTGGAAGAACACCAGGATGAGGTGGGCGACGACCAGCCCCAGCATGATGCCGGGCAGCAGCAGGACGTGGATCGGGTAGAACCGGGAGATGATGTCGTGCCCCGGGAACTCCCCTCCGAAGAGGAAGAACGACAGGTACGTGCCCACGATCGGGACGGACAGGATCGCGCCGTCGGCGAACCGCACGCCGGTGCCGGAGAGCAGGTCGTCGGGAAGCGAGTAGCCGGTGAGACCGGTGAGGATGCCGAGGAACAACAGCAGCCAGCCGAACACCCAGTTGACCTCGCGCGGCTTGCGGAACGCGCCGGTGAAGAACACCCGCATCATGTGCACGAGCATGCCGGTGACGAAGACCAGCGCCGACCAGTGGTGGATCTGCCGGATCAGCAGCCCGCCGCGCACGTCGAAGCTGATGTCGAGCGTCGACTCGTACGCCCGCGTCATCGTGATGCCGTTGAGGGGCGCGTAGGAGCCGTGGTAGACGACCTCGGCGCTGCTCGGCTCGAAGAACAGGGTGAGGTAGACGCCGGTGAGGATGAGGATGAGGAAGCTGTAGAGACAGATCTCGCCCAGCATGAACGACCAGTGGTCCGGGAACACCTTGCGCAGGTTGGCCTTCGCCAGCGTGTACAGCCCGAGCCGCCCGTCGGCCCAGTCCGCGACCCGCTCGCCCTTGCCCGGCTCGCCCCTCGGCCGTGAACTCGCCTCCTGAGCCGTCCCGTTCACCGATCCCGCGTACTCGCCCATACGTCGCCGCCTCCCCGTCGGATCTTCCTCAGGGTGGCACGGACGACCCGCTGAGCCAACGGTGCGGACGGTTCCGGAGAGCCGCCGCCCCCACCGCTACGGCCGTACGATCCCCTGCGCCCGGGCGGCCGTCAGCCACTGCGGGAACTCGCACACGAGCCGGTCGTAGAGATCCGCGTCCGACACCTTCCGCGGGTCCGGACCGGCGTGGAAGAAGCCGGCGTTGTCGACCGCCCGCTGCGCCGGGACGGGCAGTTCGTCGAGCTTGCGCAGGAAGTCGAACTGCTTGCTGCCGCGGTCGCCGAAGCCGATGAACTGCCAGAACAGGGGCAGCTTGGAGGCCTTGCAGAGATAGCGCTCGGCGGCGAGCTTGTTGATGGGGCCGCCGTCGGTCTGGAAGACGACGAGCGCGGGTTCCCGTGCGCCGCTGTCGAGGTAGTGGTCGATGACGGCGTCCATGGCGAGGTGGTAGCTGGTCCTGCCCATGTGCCCGAGCCCGGCCACGATGCGGTCCACCCGGCCGCGGTGGTCGTCGAGGGCGATGTCGGTGACGGCGTCGACGTCGGTGGAGAAGAAGACGACCGGCACCCGGCCGTCGTCGTCGAGATGGGCGGAGAGTCCCAGCACCCGGTCGGCGAGCGCCTGCACGCTGCCGTCCCGGTAGTACGGCTTCATCGACCCCGAGTAGTCGACGACGAGGTAGACGGCGGCCCGCTGCCCGTCGAGACCGTGCTTGGCGAGGGACACCCCGGCGCTCTTGTAGAGGCTGACCAGCGCGGGTGCGGTCTCCTGGACCTTGGTGAGACTGATCGCGACCATGGCGCACAGCCTCCCACACGCGCCTCCCCCTCCTGCCTCCCTTGCCTGCCTCCCTTGCCTTCGCCTCTCCGAAGACAGGGTGCGCGCAAGGGCGACGGCGCCTGCCCAGTCGTCCGGTCGGGGACTGTTGGGCAGGCGCCGTCAATGTTCCGCACGCCTTTGTACGGGACGTCTGGGTGCCTTTCGGCGGGGCCGTCAGACCATCAGCGAGCGGTCCGTCGGGCGGATGGGGGCCGGCAGGTCGCTCGCGCCGGTCAGGAACCGGTCGACGCCGCGGGCGGCCGAGCGGCCCTCCGCGATCGCCCACACGATGAGCGACTGGCCGCGGCCGGCGTCGCCGGCGACGTACACGCCGGGCACATTGGTCGCGAAGTCGGCGTCACGCGCGACGTTGCCGCGCTCGTCGAGCTCCAGGCCGAACTGCTCCACCAGGCCGTTCTCCCGGTCGGTGCCGGTGAAGCCCATGGCGAGGGTGACCAGCTGGGCGGGGATCTTGCGTTCCGTGCCCGGCTTCGGGGTCAGCCTGCCCTCGACGAACTCGACCTCGGTGAGGTGCAGCCACTGGACGTTGCCGTCCTCGTCGCCCTCGAAGTGGGTGGTGGAGACGGAGTAGACCCGCTCGCCGCCCTCCTCGTGCGCGGAGGTGACCTTGTAGAGCATCGGGAAGGTCGGCCACGGCTGGCCCGGGTTCCGCTCCTCGCCCGGCCGGGGCATGATCTCCAGCTGGGTGACGGAGGCCGCGCCCTGGCGGTGGGCGGTGCCCACGCAGTCGGCGCCGGTGTCGCCGCCGCCGATGACCACGACGTGCTTGCCCTCGGCCGTGATCGGGGGCGCCACGAAGTCGCCTTCCTGGACCTTGTTGGCGAGCGGCAGGTACTCCATCGCCTGGTGGACGCCCTTGAGCTCACGGCCGGGGACCGGCAGGTCACGGGCGGTCGTGGCGCCGGCCGCGATCACGACGGCGTCGTAGCGCTTCTTGAGGTCGGTCGCCTTGAGGTCGCGGCCGATCTCGATGCCGGTGCGGAAGCGGGTGCCCTCCGCGCGCATCTGCTCGATGCGGCGGTTGATGTGCCGCTTCTCCATCTTGAACTCGGGGATGCCGTACCGCAGGAGGCCGCCGATGCGGTCCGCGCGCTCGTAGACGGCGACGGTGTGGCCGGCCCGGGTGAGCTGCTGGGCGGCGGCCAGGCCCGCCGGGCCCGAACCGATGACCGCGACCGTCTTGCCGGACAGGCGCTCGGGCGCCTGCGGGGCGACGTCACCGGTCTCCCACGCCTTGTCGATGATCGAGACCTCGACGTTCTTGATGGTGACGGCCGGCTGGTTGATGCCGAGCACGCACGCCGACTCGCAGGGAGCCGGGCACAGCCGCCCGGTGAACTCCGGGAAGTTGTTGGTGGCGTGCAGCCGCTCCTGCGCGGCCGACCAGTCCTCGCGGTAGGCGAAGTCGTTCCACTCGGGGATCAGGTTCCCCAGCGGACAGCCGTTGTGGCAGAACGGGATGCCGCAGTCCATGCACCGGCTGGCCTGCTTGCTGATGATCGGCAGCAGCGAACCGGGGACGTAGACCTCGTTCCAGTCCTTCAGCCGCACGTCGACGGGGCGGGACTTGGCGACCTCACGGCCGTGGTTCAGGAAGCCCTTCGGGTCAGCCATGGGTCGCCGCCTCCATCATCTTCTCGGTGATCTCGGACTCGGAGAGCCCCGCTCGCTCGGCGGCGTCCTTGGCGGCGAGCACTGCCTTGTACGTGCTGGGGATGATCTTGCTGAAGCGCTCCACGGCCGCGTCCCAGTCGGCGAGCAGCTTCTCGGCGACCGTCGAGCCGGTCTCCTCGGCGTGCCGGCGCACCACGTCGTGCAGCCACTGCTTGTCGGTGTCGTCGAGCGCCTCGACGGCGTCGAGGTTGCCGGCGTTGACGTGGTCGCGGTTCAGGTCGATCACGTAGGCGATGCCGCCGGACATGCCGGCCGCGAAGTTGCGGCCCGTCTCGCCGAGGACCACCGCGTGACCGCCGGTCATGTACTCGCAGCCGTGGTCGCCCACGCCTTCGGAGACGACCGTCGCGCCGGAGTTGCGGACGCAGAACCGCTCGCCGGTGCGGCCGCGCAGGAACAGCTCGCCGCCGGTCGCGCCGTAGGCGATGGTGTTGCCCGCGATGGTCGAGTACTCGGCGAGGTGGTCGGCGCCCCGGTCCGGGCGGACGATGACGCGGCCGCCGGAGAGGCCCTTGCCGACGTAGTCGTTGGCGTCGCCCTCCAGGCGCAGCGTGACACCGCGCGGGAGGAAGGCACCGAAGGACTGGCCGGCGGAGCCGGTGAAGGTGATGTCGATGGTGTCCTCGGGCAGGCCCGCGCCGCCGAACCTCTTCGTCACCTCGTGGCCGAGCATGGTGCCGACCGTGCGGTTGATGTTGCGGATGGAGACCTGGGCGCGCACCGGTTGGGCGTCGGTCGCGGAGTCCGCGGCGAGGGCGTCGGCGGCGAGCTTGATGAGCTCGTTGTCGAGCGCCTTCTCCAGGCCGTGGTCCTGCTCGATGACCTGGTGCAGGGCCGCGCCCTCGGGCAGGGCGGGCACGTGGAAGAGCGGGGCCAGGTTGAGTCCCTGGGCCTTCCAGTGGTCGACGGCGCGCTCGACGTCGAGGACCTCGGCGTGGCCGACGGCCTCCTCGATCGAGCGGAAGCCCAGCTCGGCCAGCAGTTCGCGGACCTCTTCGGCGATGAACGTGAAGAAGTTGACGACGTACTCGGCCTTGCCGGCGAAGCGGTCGCGCAGCACCGGGTTCTGGGTGGCGATGCCGACGGGGCAGGTGTCGAGGTGGCAGACGCGCATCATGACGCAGCCGGAGACGACGAGCGGCGCGGTCGCGAAACCGAACTCCTCGGCGCCGAGCAGCGCGGCGATGATCACGTCGCGGCCGGTCTTGAGCTGGCCGTCCGTCTGGACGACGATCCGGTCGCGCAGGCCGTTGAGCAGCAGGGTCTGCTGGGTCTCGGCGAGGCCGAGCTCCCAGGGACCGCCCGCGTGCTTGAGCGAGGTCAGCGGGGAGGCGCCGGTGCCGCCGTCGTGGCCGGAGATGAGCACCACGTCCGCGTGCGCCTTGGACACACCGGCGGCGACCGTGCCGACACCGACCTCGGAGACCAGCTTCACGTGGATCCGCGCCTGCGGGTTCGCGTTCTTCAGGTCGTGGATCAGCTGGGCGAGGTCTTCGATGGAGTAGATGTCGTGGTGCGGCGGCGGGGAGATCAGGCCGACGCCCGGGGTGGAGTGCCGGGTCTTGGCGACCCACGGGTAGACCTTGTGGCCGGGCAGCTGGCCGCCCTCGCCGGGCTTGGCGCCCTGCGCCATCTTGATCTGGATGTCGTCCGCGTTGACCAGGTACTCGGAGGTGACGCCGAAGCGGCCGGAGGCGACCTGCTTGATGCTGGAGCGGCGCGCCGGGTCGTACAGGCGCTCCGGGTCCTCGCCGCCCTCACCGGTGTTGGACTTGCCGCCCAGCTGGTTCATGGCGATGGCGAGGGTCTCGTGCGCCTCCTGCGAGATGGAGCCGTACGACATGGCGCCGGTGGAGAAGCGCTTGACGATCTCGGAGACGGGCTCGACCTCGTCGACGGGGATCGAGGGGCGGTCCGACTTGAGGCCGAAGAGCCCGCGCAGGGTCATCAGCCGCTCGGACTGCTCGTTCACCCGGTCCGTGTACTGCTTGAAGATGTCGTAGCGGGCCGTGCGCGTCGAGTGCTGGAGGCGGAAGACGGTCTCCGGGTCGAACAGGTGCGGCTCGCCCTCGCGGCGCCACTGGTACTCGCCGCCTATGTCCAGGGCGCGGTGGGCGGGCGCGATGCCGGAGGCGGGGTAGGCCTTGGCGTGGCGGGCGGCGACCTCCTTGGCGACGACGTCGATGCCGATGCCGCCGATCTTGGTGGCGGTGCCGCTGAAGTACTTCTCGACGAAGGCGTCGTCGAGGCCGACGGCTTCGAAGACCTGGGCGCCGCGGTAGGAGGCGACGGTCGAGATGCCCATCTTGGACATGACCTTCAGGACGCCCTTGCCGAGCGCGTAGATCAGGTTGCGGATCGCCTGCTCGGGCTCCATGCCGTCGAGGAAGGTGCCGGCGCGCAGCAGGTCCTCGACGGACTCCATCGCCAGATACGGGTTGACGGCGGCGGCGCCGAAGCCGATCAGCAGGGCGACGTGGTGGACCTCGCGGACGTCTCCGGCCTCGACCAGCAGGCCCACCTGGGTGCGCTGCTTGGTGCGGATGAGGTGGTGGTGGACGGCCGCGGTGAGCAGCAGCGAGGGGATCGGCGCGTGCTCGGCGTCGGAGTGGCGGTCCGACAGGACGATGAGCCGGGCGCCGTTGTCGATGGCGGCGTCCGCCTCGGCGCAGATCTCGTCGATGCGGGCGGCCAGCGCGTCGCCGCCGCCGTGCACCCGGTACAGGCCGGAGAGGGTCGCGGCCTTGAAGCCGGGCATGTCGCCGTCGGCGTTGATGTGGATGAGCTTGGCCAGCTCGTCGTTGTCGATGACCGGGAACGGCAGGGTGACGGTGCGGCAGGACGCGGCGCTCGGCTCGAGCAGGTTGCCCTGCGGGCCGAGGGAGGAGCGCAGCGAGGTGACGAGCTCTTCCCGGATGGCGTCCAGCGGCGGGTTGGTGACCTGCGCGAACAGCTGGGTGAAGTAGTCGAAGAGCAGCCTGGGCCGGGCGGAGAGCGCGGCGATCGGCGAGTCGGTGCCCATGGAGCCGAGCGGTTCGCCGCCGGTCTTGGCCATCGGCGCGAGGATGATGCGCAGCTCTTCCTCGGTGTAGCCGAAGGTCTGCTGGCGGCGGGTGACCGAGGCGTGCGTGTGCACGATGTGCTCGCGCTCGGGCAGGTCGCCGAGTTCGATCTCGCCGGCCTCCAGCCACTCGGCGTACGGGTTCTCGGCGGCGAGCTGTGCCTTGATCTCGTCGTCCTCGATGATGCGGTGCTCGGCGGTGTCGACGAGGAACATCCGGCCGGGCTGCAGGCGGCCCTTGCGGACGACCTTGGCGGGGTCGATGTCGAGGACGCCGACCTCGGAGCCGAGGACGACGAGGCCGTCGTCGGTGACCCAGTAGCGGCCGGGGCGCAGACCGTTGCGGTCGAGGACCGCGCCGACCTGGGTGCCGTCGGTGAAGGTGACGCAGGCCGGGCCGTCCCAGGGCTCCATCATCGTGGAGTGGAACTCGTAGAAGGCGCGCCGTGCCGGATCCATGGTGTCGTGGTTCTCCCACGCCTCCGGGATCATCATCAGCACGGAGTGCGGCAGCGAGCGGCCGCCGAGGTGGAGCAGTTCGAGGACCTCGTCGAAGGACGCCGAGTCGGAGGCGTCCGGCGTGCACACCGGGAAGATCCGCTCGATGGCCTTCTCGTCGGATCCGCCGTGCCCATGGCCGGCGGAGCCGAACAGGTCGGAGACGAGCTGCGACTCGCGGGCGCGCATCCAGTTGCGGTTGCCCTTGACGGTGTTGATCTCACCGTTGTGCGCGACGAAGCGGTAGGGATGCGCGAGCGGCCACGACGGGAAGGTGTTCGTGGAGAAGCGCGAGTGGACGAGCGACACGGCCGAGGCGAAACGGCGGTCGGACAGGTCCGGGAAGAAGGGCTCGAGCTGGCCGGTGGTCAGCATGCCCTTGTAGACGATCGTGCGCGCGGAGAGCGACGGGAAGTACACGCCGGCCTCGCGCTCGGCGCGCTTGCGCAGCACGAACGCCTTGCGGTCGAGGTCGATGCCCTGGCTCGTGCCGTCGCTCACGAAGACCTGGCGGAAGGCCGGCATCGTGGAGCGGGCGGTCACGCCGAGGAGTTCGGGGGCGACCGGGACCTCGCGCCAGCCGAGGACGGTGAGGCCCTCCGCGGCGGCGATCGTCTCGATCTGTGAGACGGCGGCCCCGGCGCCGTCCTCGGGGAGGAAGGCGATGCCGACGGCGTAGTGGCCGGCCTCGGGGAGCTCGAATCCGGCGACCTCGCGGAGGAAGGCGTCCGGGACCTGGGTCAGGATGCCCGCGCCGTCGCCGGAGTCCGGCTCGGAGCCGGTGGCGCCGCGGTGCTCGAGGTTGCGCAGAACGGTCAGCGCCTGCTCGACCAGCGCGTGGCTCGCCTCGCCGGTGAGGGTGGCCACGAAGCCGACGCCACAGGCGTCGTGCTCGTTGCGGGGGTCGTACATACCCTGCGCAGCAGGGCGAGCATCCATGAAAGACCAGTTCTGGCCATTCGCGGAATGCTGGGACGGCTGGCGCGGCGTACGCATCGGCTCTCCCGTCGTCGTCTCAGGTGGCATATCTGCTGGCGAAGGGACGACGTTGGCCCTCTGCGGAACGCAAAATTTCGTGCAGGTTACATGATGGAGCGGTTCTCGGGAACCGGATACTCCGTTCCAGCATGCGGACGCCACGGTACGCGGCGGGGGTTCCTCGCACGTGGCTGAAAGGTATGGGGGCCGGACGGGACGAGATCGGTCGGATCGTTGCCCGGCGGACCGGAAGGGCGGAGGGAGTGGCGTCACCCACCCCGCGAGTGCGCCGCAGGCGTCATTGCCCACAGCGCTTACGGCTCATGCCCGCTGGTTAAGCACGCGAAACCAGTCGGTAACGGCTACCTATGCGGCCCATCGCATAGGTAGCAGCCGATCTATCCTACGGCCGTTCCGAAGAAGCTGCCCAGGGCGTACGTCACACCGGCCGCCGCACCGCCGAGGGCCAGCTGCCGCAGCCCGCTGAACCACCAGGTCCGCGCCGTCACCCGGGCCACCACCGCGCCGCAGCCGAACAGGCCGAGCAGGGCGAGCAGCACGGCCGGCCACAGCGAGGAGGCGCCGAGCAGGTACGGCAGGACGGGCAGCAGCGCGCCCAGCGCGAAGGACCCGAAGCTGGACACCGCGGCGACCAGCGGGGAGGGCAGGTCGGAGGGGTCGATGCCCAGCTCCTCGCGGGCGTGTATCTCCAGGGCCTGCTCGGGGTCGCGCGACAGCTGCTGGGCGACCTGCCGGGCCAGCTCGGGTTCGACGCCGCGGGACTCGTAGAGCGCGGCGAGCTCGGCCTCCTCGTCCTGCGGGTGCTTGCGCAGCTCCCGCCGCTCGACGGCCAGTTCGGCCTCGACGAGTTCGCGCTGCGAGGCGACGGAGGTGTACTCGCCGGCGGCCATGGAGAAGGCGCCGGCGGCCAGCCCCGCGAGACCGGTGACGACGAGGGTCTGCTGTCCCACGGAACCGCCGGCGACGCCGGTCATCAGGGCGAGGTTGGAGACCAGGCCGTCCATCGCGCCGAAGACGGCGGGGCGCAGCCAGCCGCCGTTGACGTCACGGTGGGTGTGGTTGTCGCGGTGCGCCTCGTGCAGCGGCGCCTCGGTCTCGATGATGGCCACGGAGATCCCCCGGTAAGCTGAGCCAAAGCTAACTTTAGACTGATTCTAAGTTCTTACAGCCCGAAGATACGCCTCCCCATTCCGCTCCGCCACCAAGGAAAGGCTCGGCTAACCTGCGCTTTTACCTTCGAGCGCTCATTCGATCGGCTGCCCGCGCAGATGTCGACCGGGTGACATGAAGGGCGTCGAGGCTCGGGTCAACCGCCGATGGTGGGACACATCCGCAGACGGTTCCGCGCCCGAGCGGAGCCACGGTGGAGAGGCCCGCCCATGGCAACGATCCGTGAAAGAGCCCGCGGCGCCCTGCTCGGCCTCGCCGTCGGAGACGCCCTCGGCGCCCCCGCCGAGAACATGAAGCCCTCCGAGATCCGCGCCCGCTGGGGCCGCATCACCGGCTACGTCGCCGACCGGCCGGCCGGCACGGACGACACCGAGTACGCGATCTTCTCCGGCCTGCTGCTCGCCCGGCACGGCTCCGCGCTCACCCCGGCCCACGTCGAGTCGGCCTGGCACCAGTGGATCGCCGACCGGGACGAAGGCCCCTTCCGCGGCGCGGGCTTCAGCGAGCGCGGCACCCTGGAGAACCTCCGCCGCGGACTCGCGGCGCCCATCTCGGCGCAGCACCGGCACGCCTGGAGCGACGGCCTGGCGATGCGCGCGGCCCCCTTCGGCGTCTTCGCCGCGGGCCGTCCGGCGGAGGCCGCCCGGCTGGTCGCGATCGACGGCGCGGTGAGCCACGACGGCGAGGGCATCTACGGCGGGCAGGCGGTCGCGGCGGGCGTGGCCGCGGCGATGGCCGGGGCGCCGCCGATCGCGGTGGTCGCCTCGGCTCTCGCGGTGGTCCCCGAGGACTCCTGGACGGCCCGTTCCCTGCGCCGGGCGGCGGCGGTGGCCCACCGGGGCGAACGGGCCGTGCGCTCGGCCGTCGTCGTCGGCGGCTATCCGTGGACCGATCTGGCCCCGGAGGCCGTCGCCCTCGCGTTCGGCGCCTACGCGGCCGCCGACGGCGACTTCCGCGAGGCGGTCCTCACGGCGGTGAACATGGGCCGCGACGCGGACACCACGGCGGCGGTGGCGGGCGCTCTGGCCGGCGCCACCCGGGGGGTCTCGGCGATCCCCCCGGACTGGGCGGCGGCCATCGGCCCGGCACGGGGCACGTGCCTGCCCTCGATGGCGGGCCACCACGTGCTGGACGTGGCCGAACTGCTGGTGCCGGGCGAGGGCGGGAAGTGGGGCGAGGGCGTGGTCGTGGCGGACGTCGTGCCGATCCTGATGAGCCCGGAACGGCTCTCCCACCCGGACCCGACGGCCTTCGCCCTGACAGCGGCGACGACTGTGACGACCACGACGGCGACGGCGACGGCGACGGCGACGGCGAACGACAGCTCGGAGGCGTGCCCATGACACCGCCCGCACCCTGGGACGAGACGATGACGGCCGCGGCGGCCACGGAGACCGCAGCGGCCATCACGGACACCGCGGCGCCCTGCGCGCCCCCGCCCGCACCCGCACCCGCCGACGGCGAGGTCGCGCCGCGAAGGCCGTCCGCACCCGACCGCGAGTACCGCTCCGGAACGGCAGGACGCCACCGCACCGGCTCGGCGGGCCGGACCGACGGGCCCGCGCGCGACGCCCAACCCGGGGGGTCCGCCCGCCCGCGGCACGCGCGGCGCATCGAGGGCCTGCTGCTGGGCCTGGCCGCGGGTGACGCCGCCGGGTGGCCCGCCGCCCGCCATCGCGCCGCCCGGATGCCGGACTGGACCCGCCGTCTCACCCGGGAGCTCGACACCTTCGCCGAACACAACGCGACGACCACCCTGCCCGTCCCCATCGCCCTGAACCAGCCCCCCGAACCCCTCCGGCTCGGCCCCTCCGACGACGCCGAGTGGGCGGCGTTCGCCGCCGAGGCGGTGCTGCGGGCCGGCGACGACACCGCCCTCGGCGACCTCGGCCGGGATCGCCGGATGCGCGCCGCCATCGACCTCGCCTGGAACGCGATCGCCGGTGAGGTCGCGGCGGCGGCCGACCGAGCGCCGGAGGTAGAGTCCGCCGTCCTGCCCCTGCGCGCCCGCATCTCCGTCCGCGCCGGACTGGGCAATCTCGCCGCCGGTCTGCGGCCCCCCGCCACCGGCCACGACAACCCGCACCACTTCGACGACGCGGCCTGCGTACGCGCCTGCGTGCTCGCCGTGATCCACGCCGGCGATCCCCGGGCCGCCGCCGACCTCGCCGAGTTCGACGCCCGCTACACCCAGGACGGCGACGGCGTGCACGGCGCCCGGGCGATGGCCGCGGCGCTCGCGCTGGCCCTGGCCGGAGCGGACGTCGAGGCCTGCGCGACGGCGGCGCTCGGCGAGCTCCCCGCACACACCGAGATCGGCCGCAACGCCCGGCACGCCCTGGACCTGGCCCGCGGCGCCCCGACCGCGTTCGCGCTCGTCCCGCTGCTGGAACACCAGATCGTCGACCACGTCTACAGCTACGGCATCGCGGCGGCGGAGACCGTGCCGGTGGCGCTGGCCCTGGCGACGGCGTCCGGCGGCCGCATCGGCGAGGCGGTGCCGGCGGCGGCCTGCCTCTCCCGGGTCGCGGACTCGGCCCCGGCCCTGGCGGGCGCGCTCACCGGGGCCCTCGGCGGCGCCGCCGCGATCCCCGAGGCGTGGCGCGACAGCTGCCGGATCCTCTCCGGCTGCGCACTCCCCCGGCTCACCGGCACCGACCTGGTGGAACTCGCCGGGCTCCTGGAAACCGCACAACCGGCCCCACCAGGAGGATGATTCGGGGCATGACGCCCAAAGCAGAAGAAAGCAACGGGGCAACCCTGGAGGAGCGCATCACCGGCGCCCTGGTCGGCGCGGCCGTGGGCGACGCCCTCGGCGGCCCCGTCGAGGGCTACACCCCGGAACAGATCCTCGAACGCCACGGCGGCCGCGTGCACGGCGTCGTCGGGCCCTGGAACGGCGACGACTGGCGCACCGCCCGCCCCATCGCCCCCTACCACAAGGGCGACGGCCACGTCACCGACGACACCCTGATGACCCATGCGCTGATCAGGGTCTACGCCACGGTCCGTGATCACCTCGACGCCTACGCGGTCGCCGAGCACCTCGTCCCGGACCTGATGACGACGCCCCGCTGGATCCCGGAACTGGAGGCCGAGGCGCTGCCCCTGCACCGGATCTTCCTGGCGGAGAAGTGGCTGGTCGCCCGGCTCCACTACGGCCACGTGGACCCGCGGGAGGCCGGTGTGGGCAACATCGTCAACTGCGGGGCGGCGATGTACATGGCCCCGGTGGGCCTGGTCAACGCGGCCGACCCGGCGGGGGCGTACGCGGAGGCGCTGGACGTCGCGGGCGCCCACCAGTCGTCCTACGGCCGGGAGGCGGCGGGCGTCTTCGCCGCGGCGGTGGCGGCCGCGTGCACGCCGGGCGCGACCGCGGAGTCGGTGGTGACGGCCTGTCTGGCGCTGGCGAAGGACGGCACGCGCACGGCGATCGAGAAGGTCTGCGAGGAGGCGGCCCGGCACGGCGACGTCGAGTCCGCGCTCGTCCCGCTCAGGGAAGCGGTGGCGCCCTACGACACCGTGGGGCCCGACTACCGGCGGCCCTCGCTCGGCGCCCGCCGCCCCTCCCGGCTGCACGCGATCGAGGAACTCCCGGTCGCCCTGGGCATGGTGGTGGCGGCGGGCGGCGACTACCGCCGGGCGGTCCTCGGCTGCGTGAACTACGGCCGCGACTGCGACTCGATCGCCACCATGGCGGGCGCGGTGGCCGGCGCCCTGGGCTCACCGGTCCCCGAAGACTGGTCGAAGCAGGTCGCCGAGGCCAGCCGCCTCGACCTGTGGCAGCCGGCGACGGCGCTCACCGAGGTGGCCCGCGAGGTCTTCCGGCGCGACGTCGAGCGCCGCCGCGACCACGAGCGGGCGTTCCACGCCCTCGGCGGCGCCCCCGGAGGCTCCGGATGCTCCGACTGACCTGGGTCCAGCCGGAGGACCTGCTCGGCCACGAACTGCGCCAGGCGGCCGAGGACGGCCGGGAGCCGTGGGCGGTCGCCGCCCGCTGGCGGGCGGCCGGAGGCCGTGAGGCGCCGCCCCGGGCCGGCGCGTCCGGGCAGCGGGCCTCGGGCTATCTGCGGCTCCTCGCGGACGACCTGCTGGACGAACTGGCGGACCTGCCCAGCAGACTGGCCGAGGACGAGCCGACCGGGCTGGAGAAGATCAGAACGCTCTGCCCCCGGTGGCCGGGGCGGCCGGGCGGCACGAGACCCCCGGTGCCCTCGCAGGCCCGCCTGGAAGCGGCCTGGCTGGGCCGGGCCGCCGGCTGCCTCCTGGGCAAACCGGTGGAGAAGCTCCCCCTGGACGGAGTCCGACGGCTCGCACGGGCCGCCGGCAACTGGCCCCTGAACGGCTACTTCACCGCCCGGGGCGTTCCCGGCCCCCTCCTCGAGGAACACCCCTGGAACCGCCGCTCGGCGCCCACCTCCCTCGCCGAGAACATCGACGGCATGCCCGAGGACGACGACCTCAACTACCCCCTCCTCAACCTCCTGCTGCTGCAACGCCACGGCAGGGGCTTCACCACCGCCGACGTGGCCCGGCTCTGGCTCGACGAACTCCCCGCGGGCCGCACCTTCACCGCCGAACGCGTCGCCTACCGCAACCTCCTCTGCGGCATCGAACCCCCGCACACCGCCCGCCACCGCAACCCCTTCCGGGAGTGGATCGGCGCCCTGATCCGCGCCGACGTACACGGCTGGACCAACCCCGGCGACCCGGCCGCCGCGGCCGAGCAGGCGCACCGCGACGCCGTCCTCACCCACACCGGCAACGGCGTCTACGCGGCGATGTTCACGGCGGCCGTCGTCGCCGCGGCCGCGACCGGCGGCCTGGACGTGCACGCCTGTCTGGGCACCGGCCTGTCGGTCGTCCCGCCCCGCTCCCGTCTCGCCGTCGCCGTCACCCACGCGATCCGGCTCGCCGGGGAACACGCCGACTTCGACACCGTCGTCGACGAGCTCCACATCGCCCACCGGAGCGCCCACTGGGTGCATGCCGTCCCCAACACGGCCCTGATCGCCGCCGCCCTCACTCACGCGGACGGCGACTTCGCCGGGTCCATCTGCCGTGCCGTGTCGGGAGGCTGGGACACCGACTCGGCCGGTGCGACCGCGGGCGGCGTCGCCGCCCTGCTCACCGGCGGCCCGGCCGCCCTCCCCGACCGCTGGACGGCCCCCCTCAAGAACCGGCTGGCCACCTCCGTCGCCGACTTCGACGGCGTCGGCTTCGACGCGCTCGCCCACCTCACCCGGTCCCTCATCCCTCGGGAGGCATCCCGCCCATGACCGACATCGTCGTGCTCGGCAGCACGAACATGGACCTCGTCGCCTACGTCGAGAAACCCCCGCAGCGCGGGGAGACCGTGACAGGACGGGAGTTCCGCACGGTCCCCGGCGGCAAGGGCGCCAACCAGGCGACCGCCGCCGCCCACGCCGGCGGCGCCGTCTCGATCATCGGGGCGGTCGGCAACGACTCCTTCGGCGCCCGGCTGCGCTCCACGCTCGAGCACGCGGGCGTCAACACCGACCACCTGCGCACCGTCGAGGCCCCCTCCGGCACCGCGCACATCGTGGTGGACGACGACGGCGGCAACGCGATCGTCGTGGTGCCCGGCGCCAACGGCACCGTCGACCATCTCGCCCCCGGCGACGAAGGCCTCATCGCCTCCGCGGACGCGCTGCTGCTGCAGCTCGAAGTGCCCCTGGCCGCGGTCGTCGCGGGCGCGCGGGCGGCCCGGGCGCACGGCGTGCGCACGATCCTCACCCCCGCCCCGGCCCGGCCCCTGCCGCCGGAACTCCTCGACGCCACCGACCTGTTGGTGCCCAACGAACACGAGGCGACCGCGCTCACCGGCCGCACCGACCCGCACGAGGCGGCCGCCGTCCTGCTGGACAGCGTCCCCGCGGTCGTCATCACGCTCGGCGCGGCCGGCAGCCTCTACGCGGCCCGGGGCGCCGAACCCCTCACCGTGCCCGCCCCGCGCGTCACCGCCGTGGACTCCACCGGCGCGGGCGACACCTTCGTCGGGGCCCTCGCCGTGGCGCTGGGCGAGGAACGGCCGGTACGGGAGGCGCTGGCCTGGGCGGCGGCCGCGGCCGCGCTCTCGGTCCAGCGCCCGGGCGCCTCCGCGTCGATGCCCTACCGCTCCGAGATCGAGACGCGGTACGCCTCATGACCGAACCCCGCACGACCGCACCCCCCACGGCCGCACGCGTCACGACCGCACCCCCCGTGGCCGGGCAGACCGCTCAGACCGCTCCCCTGCACGGCGTCCGGGTCCTCGACCTGGCCACCCTGTTCGCGGGGCCCCTCGCCGCCACCCTGCTCGGCGACTTCGGGGCGGACGTCGTCAAGGTCGAGCACCCGGACCGGCCCGACCCCTCCCGGGGACACGGCCCGTCCAAGGGCGGCGTGGGCCTGTGGTGGAAGCTCCTCGGCCGCAACAAGCGCACGATCACCCTGAACCTGTCCACGCCCGGCGGCCGCGACACCCTGCTGCGGCTCGCCGCCACGGCCGACGTGATCATCGAGAACTTCCGCCCCGGCACCCTGGAGAAGTGGGACCTCGGCTGGGCGGAACTGTCGGCGGCCAACCCCCGCCTGGTGCTCGCCCGGGTCACCGCCTTCGGCCAGTTCGGCCCCTACGCGCACCGCCCCGGGTTCGGCACCCTCGCGGAGGCGATGAGCGGCTTCGCGTCGATCACCGGCGAGCCGGACGCCCCGCCCACCCTTCCGCCCTTCGGCCTGGCCGACTCGATCGCCGGGCTGGCCACCGCGTACGCCGTCATGACCGCCCTCACCGCCCGCGACCGCACCGGCGAGGGCCAGGTCGTCGACATGGCGATCATCGAGCCCATCCTCACCGTCCTCGGCCCCCAGCCCCTCTGGTACGATCAGCTGGGATACGTCCAGGCGCGCACCGGCAACCGGTCCGCCAACAACGCCCCGCGCAACACCTACCGCACGGCCGACGGGGACTGGGTCGCCGTCTCGACGTCGGCCCAGTCGATCGCCGAGCGCGTGATGCGGCTGGTCGGCCGCCCGGAACTGATCGACGAGCCGTGGTTCGCCACCGGCGCCGAGCGGGCCGCCCACACCGACGTCCTCGACGAGGCGGTCGGCTCCTGGATCGCCCGGCACACCCGCGCCGACGTCCTCGCGGCCTTCGAGAAGGCGGAGGCGGCGATCGCCCCGGTCCAGGACGTCCGGGACGTGCTCGCGGATCCCCAGTACCAGGCCCTGGACACCGTCACCGCCGTGGACGACCCGGAGCTGGGCCGGATCCGTATGCAGAACGTCCTCTTCCGGCTCTCCGCGACCCCCGGCGCGATCCGCTGGGCCGGCCGCCCGCACGGTGCCGACACGGACGCCGTCCTGACCGAACTCGGCCTGACCGCGGACGAGCTGACCACCCTGCGCGAGGCGGGCGCCCTGTGAAGAAACCCCCGCTGACCTGGCTCTACGTTCCCGGTGACCGCCCGCAGACGGTCACCAAGGCCCTCGCCTGCGGCGCCGACGTGGTCATCGTCGACCTGGAGGACGCGGTCGCCCCGGATCGCAAGGAGTACGCCCGCGCGGCCACCGCCGAACGCCTCTCGGAGCCCCAGCCGGTACCGGTCCACGTCCGGGTGAACTCCCTGGACACCCCCTATGCAGCGGCGGACCTGCGCACGGTGGCCGCCCTGCCCGGCGTCTGCGGTCTGCGCCTGCCGAAGGTGACGGCCCCCCACCAGATCACCCGGGTCGCCGAGAGCGTGCCCGGGAGCGACCGCGGCGCCACGCCCCTGCACGCCCTGCTGGAGACCGCCCTCGGCGTCGAACACGCCTACGCCATCGCCCGCGCCCACCCCTCCCTGCGCGGTATCGCCCTCGGCGAGGCGGACCTGCGGGCCGACCTGGGCGTCCGCCACGACGCGGGCCTCGACTGGTCGCGCTCCCGGGTCGTCGTCGCCGCCCGGGCCGCCGGGCTGGCGCCCCCGCCCCAGTCGGTCCACCCCGACATCCGCGATCTGGACGGCCTGGCCACCAGCTGCGCCCACGGCCGCACCCTCGGCTTCCTGGGGCGCGCCGCCATCCACCCCCGGCAGCTCCCGATCATCGAGCAGGCCTATCTGCCGACCCAGCAGGAACTGGAGGACGCCGAGACGATCGTGAAGGCGGCCATCACCGAACGGGGCGCCCAGGCCCTGCCGGACGGACGGTTCGTCGACGCCGCGGTGGTGGCGGCCGCACACCGCACGCTGGCCCTGGCCGCCCGGGACTGACCGGCCGACGAGGCCGCGACCCACGGCACACAGCACACGACGAGGGCGCCCGGTGAACCCGGGCGCCCTCGTCGTCGTACGCGTCGTCGCGGCGACGGCCGTCAGCTCTTCTTGCCCGCCGACTCCGCCTCGTCCTTGGCCTTGGCCCCGTCCTCGGCCTCGGCCCCGTCGTCCGCCTCGGCCGCGAGCCGGGTGCCGCCCTCGGTGCGGGACCCGGACGCGTCCTCGGTCTTCCTGGCCTCGGTCTTCCTGGCCTCGGCCCCGTCGCCGGCCCCGGCCTTCGCATCCGCGGAGTCCGTCGCCGCCTCGGACGCGGACGACTCGGACGAGGGCTTCTCCTCGCCGTCGGCGGAGGCGTCCGCGGCCGTGTCGCCGGAGGTCTGTGCCGCCGGTTCGACGACCGTTTCCCGGCCCGGCCGCTTCTTCGCCGAGACGACGATGTACGCCACCGCGAGCACGAACACGATCAGGGCGGTCCATACGTTGAGCCGCAGACCCAGGATGTGATGGGCGTCGTCGACCCGCATGTTCTCGATCCACACGCGGCCCGCGCAGTACCCGGCGACGTACACCGCGAACGCCCGTCCGTGACCCAGCTTGAAGCGGCGGTCCGCCCAGATGACCAGGAGGGCGACGCCGATGCACCACAGCGACTCGTACAGGAACGTCGGGTGGTAGTAGCCGGGCACCCGCCCGTCCGCCGAGGACGTGATGTGCAGGGCCCAGGGAAGGTCGGTCTCCTTGCCGTACAGCTCCTGGTTGAACCAGTTGCCCCAGCGGCCGATGGCCTGCGCCAACGCGATGCCGGGGGCGATGGCGTCGGCGTACGCCGGCAGCGGGATGCCCCGGCGGCGGCAGCCGATCCACGCGCCCACCGCGCCGAGCGCGATCGCGCCCCAGATGCCGAGGCCGCCCTCCCAGACCTTGAAGGCGTCCACCCAGTCCCGGCCCTCGCTGAAGTACAGCTCGTAGTCCGTGATCACGTGGTAGAGCCGCCCGCCGACCAGCCCGAAGGGCACCGCCCAGACGGAGATGTCGGCCACCGTGCCGGCCAGCCCGCCCCGGGCGACCCAGCGCCTGTTGCCGAGCCAGACCGCGACGAAGACGCCGATGATGATGCAGAACGCGTAGCCGCGCAGCGGAACGGGGCCGAGGTACAGCACCCCGTGCGACGGGCTGGGAATGTAGGCAAGTTCCATGGCAGGGTCGACGCTACCCTGCCGCGCCCGGCCGACGATGGGCAGCCCGGCTACGGCTCCATAACAGGCTGGTGTGAAAAGGCGTCGCCCGGTCTCACCCCTGGTGGGCCTCCTCCACCATCTTCTTCAGCTTCTCCGGCGTCATCGAACGGTCCTGGTAGATGTTCTTGCCGTTGAACAGCACGGTGGGGGTGCCGCCGAAGCGCCCGTTCTGGAAGGCCTGGTTGGACTTGGCGACCCAGCTGTTGTGCGTGCCCTGCTCCACGCAGGTGCGGAACGCGGGCGTGTCGAGTCCGTCGACCTTGCCCGCGAGTTCGATCAGTCTGCTGTTCTCGGCGTACTCGTCCTTCGTCTCTTCCGGCTGGTTCTCGTACAGCACGTCGTGGTAGGCGGGGAACTTGCCGACGTCCTGAGCGCAGGCCGCCGCGTTGGCCGCGTTGCGGGAGCCGCTGCCGCCCATGTTGCCGTCGATGAGGGTGGCCAGGTGGTACTCGACCTTCAGTTTCCCGCTCTCCGCCAGCTCGTGGACCGTGGGTCGGTACGCCGTCTCGAAGGCCTTGCAGGCCGGGCAGCGGAAGTCCTCCCACACCGTGAGCGTGGACCTGGCGCCGTCCTTGCCGACGGGGATCGCGAGGGCGTCCTCGCCCTCGGCCCCCGAGGGCGCCACGACCGGGCCCGCCTTGTCGCTGCTGTCGTCCTTGCCGGAGTTCGCGGCGACGACGCCGATCACCGCGGCCAGCCCCAGCACGCAGACGACGCTCGCACCGACGATCAGTGTGCGCCGCCGCCGCTCGGCCGACTTCTGCTTCTCGCGCTCCGCCGCCAGCCGCTCCCGGGCAGTGCGCTTTCCGTCACGATTCTTCTCGCTCACACCCCCAGAACGAACCGGGGAGGCGCATTGCGCCTCCCCGGTCCCAGGTCCACCCGTTCGGGTGACCGGTGTTCCCCTCACGCCTGGCGGCGCACGCCCTTCGCCAGGTCGCCAGCGAGCGCGCGGACCGCCTCGACGCCGGCCGCGTCGTCCGGCGCGTCCAGCATCCGCTTGACGAACGCCGAGCCGACGATCACGCCGTCGGCGAAGCCGGCCACCTCGGCGGCCTGCCGGGCGTCCGAGACGCCGAGGCCGACGCAGACCGGCAGGCCCGAGCCGGTGGCCCGGGTCCGGTCCACCAGGTCGTGGGCCTGCGCGCCGACCGACTCACGGGTGCCGGTGACACCCATCAGCGAGGCGGCGTAGACGAAGCCGCTGCCCGCCTCGGTGATCTGCGCGAGCCGAGCGGCCCGGCTGCTCGGCGCGACGACGAAGACGGTCGCGAGGCCGTGCTTGTCGGCGTGCTCCCTCCACAGGGCCGACTCCTGCACCGGCAGGTCGGGCAGGATGCAGCCCGCGCCGCCGGCCTCGGCCAGTTCGGCGGTGAACCGCTCGACGCCGTAGCGGTCGATGGGGTTCCAGTACGTCATGACGAGGATCGGCTTGCCGGTGGCCTCGAACGCCTCGCGGACCGTGCGCATGACGTCCGCGATGCGCACCCCGCCGCGCAGGGCGATGTCGTCGGCGGTCTGGATGACCGGGCCGTCGAGGACCGGGTCGCTGTGCGGCAGTCCGACCTCGACCACGTCGGCGCCGCCGTCGAGGACGGCCTTGATCGCCTCGATGCCGCCGTCCACGGTCGGGAACCCGGCCGGGAGGTAGGCGATGAGCGCGGCGCGGTCCTCGGCCTTCGCGGCGGCCAGGGTGTCCGACAGCAGCTGGATGTTCCCGCTCACTTCGCGTCCCCCTCGATCTCCGCGGTGTCGGCCGCGTCGGCGGCGACCTCGGCGTCGGTGTCGTACAGCCCGAAGTAGCGGGCTGCCGTGTCCATGTCCTTGTCGCCGCGACCCGACAGGTTCACGACGATCAGCCCGTCCGGGCCGAGTTCCCTGCCGACCTCCAGGGCGCCGGCCAGCGCGTGGGCGCTCTCGATGGCCGGGATGATGCCCTCGGTGCGCGACAGCAGGCGCAGCGCCTGCATGGCCGCGTCGTCGGTGACCGCGCGGTACTCGCCGCGGCCGGTGTCCTTGAGGTAGGAGTGCTCGGGGCCGATGCCCGGGTAGTCCAGGCCCGCCGAGATGGAGTACGGCTCGGTGATCTGGCCCTCGTCGTCCTGGAGGACGTAGGAGCGCGATCCGTGCAGGATGCCGGGCTCGCCCGCGGTCAGGGTCGCCGCGTGCTCGCCGGTCTCGACGCCGTGGCCGGCCGGCTCGCAGCCGATCAGGCGCACGCCGGCGTCCGGGATGAAGGCGTGGAAGAGGCCGATGGCGTTGGAGCCGCCGCCGACGCAGGCGACGGCCGCGTCGGGGAGGCGGCCGGCGCGCTCCAGGATCTGGCGGCGGGCCTCGACGCCGATGACCCGGTGGAAGTCGCGGACCATGGCCGGGAAGGGGTGCGGTCCCGCGACCGTCCCGAACAGGTAGTGCGTGCGGTCGACGTTGGCGACCCAGTCGCGGAACGCCTCGTTGATGGCGTCCTTCAGGGTGCGGCTGCCGGACTTCACGGCGACGACCTCGGCGCCCAGCATGCGCATCCGGGCCACGTTGAGTGCCTGGCGCCGGGTGTCGATCTCGCCCATGTAGATGGTGCACTCGAGCCCGAAGAGGGCGCAGGCGGTGGCCGTGGCGACGCCGTGCTGGCCGGCGCCGGTCTCGGCGATCACGCGGGTCTTGCCCATGCGCTTGGTGAGCAGCGCCTGGCCCAGCACGTTGTTGATCTTGTGGGAGCCGGTGTGGTTGAGGTCCTCGCGCTTGAGGAACACCCGGGCGCCGCCGGCGTGTGCGGCGAACCTCGGCACCTCGGTGAGGGAGCTGGGGCGGCCGGTGTAGTGCACGAGCAGGTCGTCGAGCTCACGGGCGAACTCGGGGTCGTGCTTGGCCTTGTCGTACTCGACGGCAACCTCGTCCACGGCGGCGACGAGGGCCTCCGGGATGAACTTGCCGCCGAACGCGCCGAAATAGCCCTCGGCGGTGGGGACCTGACCGTCGGGGTCGGGAATGAAGAACTCGCTGGGCATGCGGAAACCTCACGGTGAGACGGTTTGGTGTGCGGACACGAAACGCCGTGGGGGCGGGGTCGTCGGACGGCTAGCGGCCGCCGGTGGCTTGTCGCGCAGTTCCCCGCGCCCCTGGGGGGCGCCGCTGCCATCGCATGCCGTTCACCTGGCCCGGCTCGTCGCCGATGACATACCGGACCCGTCGGCCGTGCACCCGGCGTGCGGGCGCGCGGCAGCCACGGGGGCGGCAGCCGCGCGCGAGGCGGGCGTACCGGTCCGTGGCGGTCGCGGGGGTCGTCGGAGTCATCGGGGCAAGCCTAGCGGGAGATCAGCCCCGGCCGTGGCGCAGTGCGGGGTGCTCGCCCGCCGCGACCAGGTCGGCCACCGCGGTCTTGGGGTCGCGGCCGGTCACCAGCGACTCGCCGACGAGGACCGCGTCGGCGCCGGCGTTGGCGTACGCGATGAGGTCGTGCGGGCCTCGCACCCCGGACTCGGCGATCTTGACGATGCTCGCCGGGATCTCGGGGGCCACCCGCTCGAAGGTGCCCCGGTCGACCTCGAGGGTCTTCAGGTTGCGCGCGTTGACGCCGATCACCTTGGCGCCGGCGTCGACGGCGCGCTCGACCTCGTCCTCGTCGTGGACCTCGACGAGCGGGGTGAGGCCGATGGACACGGCGCGCTCGATCAGGGACTCCAGGGCCGACTGCTCGAGGGCGGCCACGATGAGCAGCGCGAGGTCGGCGCCGTACGCGCGGGCCTCCCACAGCTGGTACGAGGTGACGATGAAGTCCTTGCGCAGGACGGGGATGTCCACGCGCGCGCGGACCGCCTCGAGGTCGGCGAGCGAGCCGCCGAACCGGCGCTGCTCGGTGAGGACGGAGATGACCGCCGCGCCGCCCGCCTCGTAGTCGGCGGCGAGGCCGGCGGGGTCGGCGATCGCGGCGAGCGCGCCCTTGGACGGGCTGGAGCGCTTGACCTCGCAGATGACCTTGACGCCGTCGCCGCGGAGCGCCGCGACCCCGTCCTTGGCCGCGGGCGCCTTGGCCGCCAGCTCCTTGAGCTCGTCGAGGCTGACGCGCGCCTGCCGCTCCGCGAGGTCGGCACGGACTCCGTCGATGATCTCGTCGAGCACACTCACGCGAGCGGCCCCCTTCCGGCTGAGAGACGGTCGGCGCTTTCCGCGACCGAGGGAGAAACAGATGGTCACTCGATGGTATCCGGAGCGGGGCGATGGCCTCGCATCCGGTTGACGGCGGTCCCAATACCTGGACATCGCCCTGTGGATCAAGGGTGTAGCCAGCCGCCGAACGGCAGGTTCCGGACAACCGTGAAGACCAGCAGCAACGCACCGAGCGTCCACAGTTGCACGGAGGTGGGGTCGAGGCGCACGGGCCGGCCGCGCGCCGCGCGGACCACCCAGACGGTCCACATGACGGCGAAGCCCAGATAGGCGACGACGGCCGGAGCGTTGTCGTGCAGGGCGGTCCGCAGATCTCCGTGGACGAACGCGTGCGCGCTGCGCAGGCCTCCGCAGCCGGGGCAGTACAGGCCCGTGTAGCGCAGCAGCGGGCAGGCCGGGTAGTGGCCGGCTTCGTTGGGGTCGACGGCCCCGACGTAGGCGAAGGCCCCGGCGACGGCCGCGAGGATGCCGGCGGGCACGGCCAGGCGCCCGAGGGCGGTGGTCGTCACGCTGCGGCTGTCGGCGTTCACGGTTCGCATTGTGCCCCGGCGCGGCCGCACGCGCGCGTGCGGGGGCGGCCGGGCAGGCGTGAGGGGCGGCCGGTCGCCCCCCGGCCGCCCCTCAGGAGGTACGGGGCGCTCAGCCCTCGGCGCCCGCCGGTTCGCGGGTGGCCGTGGCCGAGGCCGTCGCCTGGTGCACCGGCCGGGCCGCGGCCTTCGGCCGGCCCAGGCCCGCCGCCCGCATGGCGAGGCCGACGAATCCGGAGAGCGCCACGATCGCCATGCCGGCCCAGAAGCCGAGCGGCTCGGCCATCACCATGAACGCGCCCGCGACGGTGAACCCGATGATGGCGATGGTGACACCGGTCCAGGCGGCCGGGGTGTGTCCGTGGCTGCTGCCCGCCATGACTTGCTCCTCATTGCTGTCTCTGTGTCCGTCCGAGCCGGACGCTCGTCGTCCATTGTCCCGTACGCGCACGCGTGGCGGACGCGGGGGTGGGATCCGGTCGCGTCTGATGCGCCACACCGGTGGCACGGGACGGCGACCTGGTCAGGGGCCTGTCAGGCGGGGCCGGCGCCGGTCGGGTCCTCGCCCCGGTCCAGGGCCTTCCACATCTCCTCGGGCCGGTCGGGGTCGGCGGGCCTCGCGGCGCGCCGGGGGCGGGGGGTGCCGTCGCGTTCGTAGCGGCCCGACATGGCGGGCCACCGGCGGCCGTAGCGCAGGGCGAGCAGGCCGGCGAGAAGGATCAGGGCGCCGCCCGCGGCGGCCGCGTAGGGCCAGGCGGTGTGGGTGAACGAGGCGACGGTGGCCGAGGTGTCGCCGGAGGCCTTGGCGGCCTGCTCGTCGAGCGCGGAGCCGTCGCTCGCGCCGATCAGGGCGGTGGCCATGATCCCGGCGCCGGACAGGGCGAGGAGCGCGGAGACGGCGAGGCGGCCGGTGCGGCGGACGGCGAAGACGGCGACGAGGGCGGCCAGGCCCACTATGGCGAGCGCCGCGGGCACGCCCGTCACGTCGCTGCCCCTGGCGGTCAGCGGGAAGGCGCCGCCGGCCACCGTGGCCGTGCCCTCCGACCAGCGCTGTCGGGTGGACAGCAGGGCCATGGCCGCGCCCAGCGCGCCGCACAGCAGGGCGAGGGCGAGGCTCCGGCGGCCCGACCGGGCGGACGCGGTCTCGGAACGGGGGTAAGGAGCAGCAGTCACGTACTCCACTATCGCCTGAACCCCGGGCGATACGTCACCCGGGGTTCCGTGAGACGCGTCCTATCGGGCGGCGGGCGGCTCGCTCCGGGCCTTCTCAGGCGCTCCGGCCGCCCAGTCGGTTGGCGGTGTGGACGGCGCGCAGGACGGCCGCGGCCTTGTTGCGGCACTCCTGGTCCTCGGCGACCGGGTCGGAGTCGGCGACGATGCCCGCGCCCGCCTGCACGTAGGCGGTGCCGTCGCGCAGCAGGGCGGTGCGGATGGCGATGGCCGTGTCGGAGTCCCCCGCGAAGTCCAGGTAGCCCACGCAGCCGCCGTACATGCCGCGCCGGGACGGCTCCAGCTCGTCGATGATCTGCATGGCGCGCGGCTTGGGCGCGCCGGAGAGGGTGCCGGCGGGGAAGCACGCGGTGAGGACGTCGAAGGCGGTGCGGCCGGCGGCGACCTGCCCGGTGACGGTGGAGACGATGTGCATCACGTGCGAGTACCGCTCGACGGACATGAAGTCGACGACCTCGACCGAGCCCGGCTCGCAGACCCGCCCCAGGTCGTTGCGGCCCAGGTCGACGAGCATGAGGTGCTCGGCGCGCTCCTTGGGGTCGGCGAGCAGTTCGTCGGCGAGGGCCTGGTCCTCCTGCGGGGTGGCGCCCCGGTGCCGGGTGCCGGCGATGGGGTGGACCATGGCCCGTCCGTCCTCGACCTTGACCAGGGCCTCCGGGGAGGAGCCGACGACGTCGAAGCCGTCGAAGCGGAACAGGTACATGTACGGGGAGGGGTTGGTGGCCCGCAGGACCCGGTAGACGTCCAGCGCGCTCGCGGTGCACTCCGTCTCGAAGCGCTGGGAGGGGACGACCTGGAAGGCCTCGCCCGCGCGGATGCGCTCCTTGACGTCCTCGACGGCCGCCCGGAAGTCGGGGCCGCCCCACAGGGCGGTGTACTCGGGCAGTTCGGAGGGCGGCAGGACGGCCGGGGGCTGGGCGACCGCGCGGGAGAGGTCGGCCTCCATGGCGTCCAGCCGGGCCGTCGCGTCGGCGTAGGCCTCGTCGACGCCGGTGTCGAGGTCGTTGTGGTTGATCGCGTTGGCGATCAGCAGGACGGAGCCCTCCCAGTGGTCCATGACGGCGAGGTCGCTGGTGAGCAGCATCGTCAGCTCGGGCAGCTTCAGATCGTCGCGCTCGCCGGGGCCGATCTTCTCCAGGCGGCGCACGATGTCGTAGCCGAGGTAGCCGACCATGCCGCCGGTGAAGGGCGGCAGGCCCTCCTGGTGGGGGGTGTGCAGGGTCTCGATGGTGGCGCGCAGCGCGGCGAGCGGGTCGCCCTCGGCGGGGACGCCGACGGGCGGGGCGCCGAGCCAGTGGGCCTGGCCGTCGCGTGCGGTGAGCGTGGCGGCGCTGCGGACGCCGACGAAGGAGTACCGGGACCAGGAGCGGCCGTTCTCCGCGGACTCCAGCAGGAAGGTGCCGGGGCGCTCGGCGGCGAGCTTGCGGTAGAGCGCGACCGGGGTGTCGCCGTCGGCGAGGAGTTTGCGGGTGACCGGGATGACCCGACGGTCGGTGGCCAGCTTGCGGAACGTCTCGAGGTCCATGGCGGCTGACCTTACTGATCCGAGGCCGGGACGCCGGAATCGGCGACCGCGGCGTCCGTCAGGGGGTCGGCGTCCTTCAGGAGCACGTCGGCCTCGAAGCAGGTGCGCGCGCCGGTGTGGCAAGCAGCGCCGGTCTGGTCGACCTGGACGAGCACGGTGTCGGCGTCGCAGTCGAGGGCGACGGACCTGACCTGCTGGACGTGGCCGGAGGTATCGCCCTTGACCCAGTACTCACGGCGGCTGCGCGACCAGTAGGTGCAGCGGCCGGTGGTGAGCGTGCGGTGCAGCGCCTCGTCGTCCATCCAGCCGAGCATGAGCACCTCACCGGTGTCGTACTGCTGGGCGATGGCGGGGACGAGCCCGTCGGGGCTGCGCTTGAGACGCGCGGCGATGGCGGGGTCCAGGCTGCTGGGCGTGGGCGTGCTGGTCATGCCTGCCATTGTGCCGCGCGCCACTGACGGTGACGGCTCGGTGTCCACTGGGCGGACCGTGCGCGGGGTCGTAGGCTGGCCGCATGTCCACTTTCGCGAAGCGTGAACGGCTGTTGCTCGCCGACCTCTTGGAGACCGCGGGCCCTGACGCGCCCACGCTCTGCGAGGGCTGGCAGACCCGTGACCTGGCCGCGCACCTGGTGGTGCGCGAACGCCGTCCGGACGCCGCCGGGGGCATCCTGATCAAGCAGCTCGCGCCGCGGCTGGACCGGGTGATGGAGGAGTTCGCCGCGAAGCCGTACGGGGAGCTGATCCAGCTGATCCGCACGGGCCCGCCGCGTTTCTCCCCGTTCCAGCTCAAGCAGCTCGACGAGGCGTCCAACACCATCGAGTTCTACGTGCACACGGAGGACGTCCGCCGGGCCACGCCCGACTGGTCCTCGCGCGAGCTCGACCCGGTCTTCCAGGACGCCCTGTGGTCGCGTCTGGAGCGCACCGCGCGCCTGATGGGCCGCGGCACCCCGACGGGCCTGGTCCTGCGCCGTCCGGACGGCCGTACGGCGGTCGCCAACCGGGGCACGCCGGTCGTGACGGCGACGGGCGAGCCGTCGGAGCTGCTGCTGTTCCTGTACGGCCGGCAGAGCGCCGCCGCGGTGGAGCTGGACGGCGAGAAGGAAGCGATCGACCGGCTGCACGGCGGCAAGCAGCTCGGCATCTGACCCGCGCGGGCGGAGCCGGGGCCGGGCGTCGGCGGCCCGGCCCCCGGGGCATGCGGTCAGCGCGGCAGTTCGGCGCGGCGCAGGTTGCGCACGCCGAGGGCCGTGACCCCGCCGAGCCCGCAGACCGCGGCGCTGGCGACGAACACGGGCCCGGTGCCCCAGGCCCCGACGGCCGCGGCCGACACCGGCATGCTGAGCGGGGCGAGGCCGACGCTGACGAGGCTGGAGACGGCGGTGACGCGGCCCAGGTAGGCCGGGGCGGTCTGGGTCTGCAGCAGGGCTCCGCACACGGCGCCGCTGAGCCCGGCGAGCAGCCCGATCAGCAGGGCCGTGCCGACGGCGGTTGCGAGGGTGGGTGCGAAGGCGAGGCCGCCGATGGCCACGGAGCCCGCCAGGATCGACGAGCCGGCCAGCCGGCCGGCGTGCGGGAGCCGTCCCCTCAGGGTCAGCAGCAGCGAGGCGGCGCCCGCGCCGACGCCGAACCCGGAGAGCACCCAGCCCATGCCGGCGGCGCCCCAGCCACGCTCGTCGGCGAGCAGGGTCAGGCCCACGTTGAGGGGTCCGACGAAGCCCAGGTCGCCGAGGGCGATGGCCAGCATCAGCGGGGCGAGGACGCGGTGGCGGCGCACGTACCGCAGGCCGGCCAGCAGGTCGCTCCAGGCGGTGCCGCCGGCGGCCGCCTGGTCGTCGGCGGGCAGCTCGCGGATGCGCACGGAGCACAGCAGCGGCACGGAGACCGCTATCAGCAGTCCTGCCAGGGCGAACGCGGCGGCCGCGCCGCCGGCCGCCACCCCGAGACCGCCGAGCGGTCCGCCGACGACGCTCGCGAACCGGATGGCGAGGCCGCGCATGCCCTGGACGCGCGCGAGCTGCCCGCGGCTCGTCACGCGCGCGGGCAGCGCGCCCACGGCCGGCAGGAAGACGGCGTCGACGGCGCCGAAGACCAGGGCGAGCAGCGCGAGCGGCCACAGGCCGGGAGTGGTCGCGTACAGCAGCGCGGCCACCGCGAGGACGGCCGCGCAGCGCACGGCGTCGCTGCCGATGACGACCCGGCGCGGACCCAGCCGGTCGGCGATCACTCCCCCGCCCAGCATCAGCAGGGCCCGCGGCACGGCGCTCGCCGTCATCACCAGCCCGGCCTGCGCGGGCGTGCCGGCCTGGACGGCGGCCCACGACAGGGCGATGTAGTAGACGCTGTCGCCGACCATGGAAGCGGTGTAGGCGGTGAGCCAGCGCAGCACGTCGGGGTCGCGGTGGGCGGGGAGTTCGGGGGCGGCGCGCTGGACGGTCTCGTGCGTGGCGGTGGTCACCGGCAGCCTCTCTCGCACGGAGTCGGACACGGAATCAGTCACGGAATCAGTCACGGAATCAGGCACGTGATCAGGTACGCGATCGAGCGCGGCGTCGGGCACCGGCTCCGCCACGGGCTCAGGCACGGAACGGGAACGCGTATGTGTGCACCGAGACGTTCTCCCGGCCCTGGGAGGCCTCGGGGCGCTCGCCGGCCGCTGCGGTCTCGGCGGCCTCGGCGGCCCTGCCCCGCTCTTCGTACCTGCGCAGGAGCGCGAGCATCTCCTCGGTGAGCTCCGCCAGTTCGTCCGCGGTGAGACGCAGGACGGACTCCGAGGACTCGGCGCCGCGGTTCCACTCGGGGCTCCAGTGGGTCCGCTCGTCGAGCCAGCGCCGGTACATGTCCATGCGGTCCGCGGCGAAGAGCCGGCTGGCCGCGGTGTGCGCGGCCGCCTTCTCCGGGGCGTCGCGGAAGTCCTCGTCACGGATGCTCACGCCGTCGGAGGCGGGCCGCCACCAGCGCTCGCGGCCGTCCGCGCTCTGCGGCTCGGCCTCCTCGATGAGCCCGTGTTCGGCGAGTTTGCGCAGGTGGTAGCTGACCAGCGAGACGGCCTCGCCGACCTGGTCGGCGAGGTGGGAGGCGGTGGTTACGCGGGCGACGGTCAGCCCGCGGTACAGCCGCATCCGGAGGGGGTGGGCGAGCGCCTTGAGCGTGCCCAGGTCCGTGATCCGGCGGTTGCGTTCCCTGCCTGCCGTGTCCGTCGACTCTGTCATGTCCGCCACCGTAGACAGGAAGGAAAAGTTGCGCAATATATTTTGCGCAACTTCTCTTTCCTTTCTGGGCGCGAGTAAGCCCCGGCCGCCAGGCGACCGGGGCTTACCGCACGGCACAGCACGCGCCGCGGGTGTCTGCGCGCGTCCGCGGGCGTCACCGCACCGGGTGTCCCGCTTCCCGCAGGGTCTGCTTGACCTCGCCGATCCGCAGGTCGCCGAAGTGGAAGACCGACGCCGCCAGCACCGCGTCCGCGCCCGCCTCGACGGCCGGGGGGAAGTCCGTGAGCCTGCCGGCGCCGCCGGAGGCGATCACGGGGACCGTCACGTGCTTGCGCACCGCGGCGATCATCTCCAGGTCGTAGCCGTCCTTCGTGCCGTCCGCGTCCATCGAGTTGAGCAGGATCTCGCCCGCGCCCAGCTCCGCCGCCCGGTGCGCCCACTCGACGGCGTCGATGCCGGTGCCCTGACGGCCGCCGTGCGTCGTCACCTCGAAGGAGCCCGACTGCGTGCGCCGGGCGTCCACCGACAGGACCAGCACCTGCCGCCCGAACCGTTCGGCGATCTCCCTGATCAGCTCCGGGCGGGCGATCGCGGCGGTGTTGACGCCCACCTTGTCGGCGCCGGCCCGCAACAGCTTGTCGACGTCCTCCGGAGTGCGTACCCCGCCGCCCACGGTCAGCGGGATGAACACCTGCTCGGCGGTGCGGCGCACCACGTCGTACGTCGTCTCGCGGTTGCCGGAGGAGGCGGTGATGTCCAGGAACGTCAGCTCGTCGGCGCCCTCGGCGTCGTACACCTTGGCCATCTCGACGGGGTCGCCCGCGTCGCGCAGGTTCTGGAAGTTGACGCCCTTGACCACCCGGCCGGCGTCCACGTCCAGGCAGGGGATGACTCGTACGGCCAGCGTCATGGCGCGGACACCTCCTCGTCGCCGCCGGGACGGAACGCCTCGACCTCGACCTCGACGACCAGGCTCGGGTCCACGAAGCCGGACACGATGATCATGGACGCGGCGGGCCGGACGGCGTCGAACAGCTCCTTGTGGGCGCGACCGATGTCGTCGACGTCCCGCGCGTGGGTGAGGTACATGCGCGTGCGCACGACGTCGTCGCGGCCGAGCCCCAGCTTCTCCAGCGCGGCGAAGGCGACGTTGAAGGCGTTGACCGTCTGCTCGTACGGCCCCCCGGCGGCGATCTCGCCGTCCACCACGGAGGTGCAGCCGGACACGAGCACGAGCCCGCCCGGCAGCTGCACCGCGCGGGAGTAGCCGAAGGCCTCCTCCCAGGGTCCGCCGGACCCGACCCGGCGCACCTCGCTCACCGGGCCACCGCTTCCAGGGCCTCTTCCAGGGTGAACGCCTTCGCGTACAGCGCCTTGCCGACGATCGAGCCCTCGACGCCGAGCGGGACCAGCTCGGCGATGGCCCGGAGGTCGTCCAGCGACGACACGCCGCCCGAGGCGACGACGGGCCGGTCGGTGACCGCGCAGACGTTCTTCAGCAGCTCGAGGTTCGGGCCCTGCAGGGTGCCGTCCTTGGCGATGTCGGTGACCACGTACCGCGCGCAGCCCTCCTGGTCGAGGCGGGCCAGCGTCTCGTAGAGGTCGCCGCCGTCGCGGGTCCAGCCGCGGCCGCGCAGGGTCGTGCCGCGCACGTCCAGGCCCACCGCGATCTTGTCGCCGTGCTCGGAGATGACCTTGGCGACCCACTCGGGCGTCTCCAGGGCGGCCGTGCCCAGGTTCACGCGCGTGCAGCCGGTGGCGAGGGCGGCGGCGAGGGTGTCGTCGTCGCGGATGCCGCCGGAGAGCTCCACCTTGATGTCCATGGCCTTGGCGACCTCGGCGATCAGCGCGCGGTTGTCGCCGGTACCGAACGCGGCGTCCAGGTCGACCAGGTGCAGCCACTCGGCGCCCGACCGCTGCCAGGCGAGGGCCGCCTCGAGCGGGGAGCCGTAGGAGGTCTCGGTCCCGGACTCGCCGTGCACGAGACGGACGGCCTGGCCGTCGCGGACGTCGACGGCGGGGAGGAGTTCGAGCTTGCTCACAGTGTTCCGATCCAGTTGGTGAGGAGCTGGGCTCCGGCGTCGCCGGACTTCTCGGGGTGGAACTGCGTGGCCCACAGGGCGCCGTTCTCCACGGCGGCCACGAACGGCTCGCCGTGCGTCGCCCAGGTCACCCTGGGGGCGCGCATCGCCGGGTTGAGCACTTCCAGGGACCAGTCGTGGACGGCGTAGGAGTGCACGAAGTAGAAGCGGGCGTCCGCGTCGAGGCCGGCGAACAGCTGGGAGTCGGCCGGGGCGT
The DNA here is from genome assembly GCF_030816715.1 of Streptomyces achromogenes. Lineage (NCBI taxonomy): Bacteria > Bacillati > Actinomycetota > Actinomycetes > Kitasatosporales > Streptomycetaceae > Streptomyces > Streptomyces achromogenes. Next base: position 2,438,188 of record NZ_JAUSYH010000001.1, read on the forward strand.
CCACGGTGTTCCAGCCCATGTGGGGCACGACGTCGGCCTGCAGCGGCTCGACCGCGCCGGGCCACTCGTCGAGGCCCTCGGTCTCCACGCCGTGCTCGATGCCGCGCTCGAACAGGATCTGCATGCCGACGCAGATACCCATGACCGGCCGTCCGCCGGACAGCCGGCGGCCGATGATCCAGTCGCCGCGGGCCTCCTTCAGGCCCTTCATGCAGGCGGCGAAAGCGCCGACGCCCGGCACCAGCAGCCCGTCGGCGTTCATCGCGGTGTCGAAGTCACGGGTGATCTCGACGTCCGCCCCGGTGCGCGCGAGGGCGCGTTCGGCGGAGCGGACGTTGCCGAAGCCGTAGTCGAAGACCACGACCTTCTTCGCGCTCTTCGCGGTGCTCAACTCCACACCTCCAGCCGCATCACACCGGCGACGAGGCACATCGCGGCCCCTATCGAGAGCAGCACGATCAGGCTTCGGGGCATCTGCTGCTTGACGAAGGAGTAGATGCCGCCGGCCAGGAAGAGGCCGACGACGATCAGGACGGTCGACAGTCCGGTCATGGCTTTACAGCGCGCCCTTCGTGGAGGGGAGGATGCCGACTGCGCGCGGGTCGCGCTCCGAGGCGTAGCGCAGGGCCCGGGCGAGTGCCTTGAACTGGCACTCCACGATGTGGTGCGCGTTGCGCCCGTAGGGCACGTGCACGTGCAGCGCGATCTGCGCCTGGGCGACGAAGGACTCCAGGATGTGCCGGGTCATCGTCGTGTCGTACTCGCCGATCATCGGCGCCATCTTCTCGGGCTCGGTGTGCACGAGGTAGGGGCGGCCGGAGAGGTCGACCGTGACCTGGGCGAGGGACTCGTCCAGCGGGACCGTGCAGTTGCCGAAGCGGTAGATCCCCACCTTGTCGCCGAGGGCCTGCTTGAAGGCGGCGCCCAGCGCGAGGGCGGTGTCCTCGATCGTGTGGTGCGAGTCGATGTGCAGGTCGCCGTCGGTCTTCACGGTCAGGTCGAACAGTCCGTGGCGTCCGAGCTGGTCGAGCATGTGGTCGTAGAAGCCGACGCCGGTCGACACGTCGACCTTGCCGGAACCGTCGAGGTCGATCTCGACGAGGACCGAGGTCTCCTTCGTGGTGCGCTCGATTCTTCCGACGCGGCCTTCGCGAGTCATGCGCTCGTCTCCTTCTTCAGTTCACGGACCGCGTCGAGGAACGCGTCGTTCTCTTCGGGGGTTCCGGCGGTGACCCGGAGCCAGCCGGGCACCCCGTTGTCCCGGACCAGGACACCCCGGTCGAGGATCTGCCGCCACACCGCGTGGGCGTCGTCGAACCGCCCGAACTGCACGAAGTTGGCGTCGGACGGCGTGACCTCGTAGCCGGCCGCGAGCAGCTCGCCCGCCAGGCGGTCCCGCTCCGACTTCAGCTGCTCGACGTACTTCAGCAGGGTGCCGGTGTGCTCCAGGGCGGCCAGCGCGGTCGCCTGGGTGACGGCCGACAGGTGGTAGGGCAGCCGGACCAGCTGGACGGCGTCCACCACCGCGGGGTGCGCGGCGAGGTAGCCGAGGCGCAGGCCCGCCGCGCCGAAGGCCTTCGACATCGTGCGGGACACGACGAGGTGCGGCCGGCCCTCGATCAGGGGCAGCAGCGAGTCGCCGTGGCTGAACTCGACGTACGCCTCGTCGACCACGACGATCGACGGCTTCGCGGCCTGGGCGGCCTCGTACAGCGCGAGGACCGTCCCGGCCGGGACCGCGGTGCCGGTGGGGTTGTTGGGGGTGGTGACGAAGACGACGTCGGGGCGGTGCTCGGCGATGGCCTTCTCGGCGGCCGCGAGGTCGACGGTGAAGTCGGCGTTGCGCGGCCCGGAGATCCATCCGGTCCCGGTGCCGCGGGCGATGAGCCCGTGCATCGAGTACGACGGCTCGAAGCCGATCGCCGTGCGGCCGGGTCCGCCGAAGGTCTGCAGCAGCTGCTGGAGGACCTCGTTGGAGCCGTTGGCGGCCCACACGTTGGCCGGGGCGACCTCGTGCCCCGTCGTGTCCGTGAGGTACTTCGCCAGCTGCGTCCGCAGCTCCACGGCGTCGCGGTCCGGGTACCGGTTGAGGTCGCGGGCCGCGTCACGCACCCGCTCGGCGATCCGCTCGACCAGCGGCTCGGGCAGCGGGTAGGGGTTCTCGTTCGTGTTCAGCCGTACGGGGACGTCCAGCTGGGGCGCGCCGTAGGGGGACTTGCCGCGCAGCTCGTCCCGTACGGGGAGATCGTCGATTCCGAAGCTCACTTGCTCGTCGGCACCTTCCATGCGAACCGCGCCTTGATCGCCGCCCCGTGGGCGGGCAGGTCCTCCGCCTCCGCCAGGGTCACCACGTGGTGCGCGACCTCGGCGAGCGCGTCGCGCGTGTAGTCCACGATGTGGATGCCGCGGAGGAAGGACTGCACGGACAGCCCGGAGGAGTGGCAGGCGCAGCCACCCGTCGGGAGCACGTGGTTGGAGCCGGCCGCGTAGTCGCCGAGCGAGACCGGCGCCCAGGGCCCGACGAAGATCGCGCCCGCGTTCCGCACCCGGTCGGCCACGGCGGCGGCGTCCGCCGTCTGGATCTCCAGGTGCTCCGCGCCGTAGGCGTCGACCACCCGCAGGCCCTCGTCGACGCCGTCGACCAGCACGATCGCGGACTGCCGGCCGGCGAGCGCCGGGACGATCCGGTCCTCGACGTGCTTGGTGGCCGCGACCTGCGGTTCCAGCTCCTTGGCGACCGCGTCCGCCAGCTCGACGGAGTCGGTGACCAGGACGGCGGCGGCCAGCGGGTCGTGCTCGGCCTGGCTGATCAGATCGGCGGCGACGTGCACGGGGTCGGCCGTGGCGTCGGCGAGGACGGCGATCTCGGTCGGTCCCGCCTCGGCGTCGATGCCGATCTTGCCGGCGAAGTAGCGCTTGGCGGCGGCGACCCAGATGTTGCCGGGGCCGGTGACCATGTTCGCGGGCGCGCAGGACTCGGTGCCGTGCGCGAACATCGCGACGGCGGTCGCGCCACCGGCCGCGTACACCTCGTCGACGCCGAGCAGGGCGCACGCGGCGAGGATCGTCGGGTGGGGCAGGCCCCCGAACTCGGCCTGGGCGGGCGAGGCCAGGGCGATGGACTCGACGCCCGCCTCCTGCGCGGGCACCACGTTCATCACCACGGAGGACGGGTAGACCGAGCGGCCGCCGGGCGCGTACAGACCGACCCGGTCGACGGGCACCCACTTCTCGGTCACGGCGCCGCCGGGCACGACCTGGGTGGTGCGGGTCGTACGGCGCTGCTCGCGGTGCACGAGACGGGCGCGGCGGATGGACTCCTCCAGGGCCGCGCGCACGGCGGGGTCGAGCCCGTCCAGGGCGTCCGCGATCGCCCGGGCCGGGACGCGTACGGACTCCAGCCGCACCCCGTCGAACTTCTCGGCGAAGTCGATCAGCGCCGCGTCGCCCCGATGATGCACGGCCTCGCAGATCGGACGCACCTTCTCCAGGGCGGCCGAGACGTCGAAGTCGGCTCGGGGCAGCAGGTCGCGCAGGGCGGGTCCCTCGGGAAGGGCGTCGCCGCGCAGATCGATTCGGGAGATCACGTGGCCAATTCTCTCAGACCGGGATCGGGCGTCGTCCGCGCGTATCAATGGCTGATACAGACCGTGGCCGGAACTCGGAAGATCGCCTTCACGTCGGGTGTTCGAGGGGTCACCCGGCGGGCAGGACAGCCGTGCGAAGCCCATGGGTGACGGAGGGGGTGACGGGTGACAGCGGTGACCGACGGCGCAGGTGATCTGCCGGACGACCTGACCGCGGCCGAGGCGGGCATGTGGCAGGCCTTCCGCAACGGCAGTGTGTACGACCTGAGCAGCGGGGACACGGTCGTCGACGATCCGCACGGCGGCCATCCGTGGGGCGGATCGCGGACCGTGCGGGCCCGGATCGTCGCCTGGCTGCTGCTGGACGGGCCGCCGGCGCTGGCCGGCCGGGTGGCGTCGATGAAGCTGGCCGGCGTGCAGATCAGCGGCTCGCTGGATCTCGCGGGCGGCACGGTGGTGCCGTACGTGGAGATGAAGCGCTGCCGGTTCGAGCGGGACCTGCTGCTGCCGGAGGCGCGGTTCACGACCATGCGGCTGGTGGACTGCTCGGTGCCCCGCCTGGAGGCGGCGCGGGTGCACACCGAGGGCGATCTGCACCTCCCGCGCTGCCGCTTCCACAACGGCGTGCGGCTCACCGACGCGCACATCGGCACGGACCTGCTGCTGAACCAGGCGATCGTCTACCGGGACCGCACCGGCCGCTCGATCGCCGCCGACGGCCTGACGGTCGGCCAGGACCTCCAGGCCGAACTCCTCGAGTCGCACGGCGAGCTGAGCCTGCGCAGCGCCAAGATCGGCGTGTCGCTGAGTCTGCGCGGGGCGCGGCTGGCCAACCCGTACACGCGGCTCGCGCTGAACGCGCCCCAGCTGACCGTGGAGCGTTCGCTGTACCTCACCCCGGCCGGCGTCGGCGGCCACGCGCTGAGCGGTGTCACCCCGGCCCGCGGGACGCGCATCCAGCGATTCGAGTGCCGGGGCGGGATACGTCTGGACGACGGCCGGTTCGGGGACGCGGTGGACCTGGAGCGGGCCCGGTTCGTCCTCACGGACGAGCAGGAGCTGTCGCTGCGCCGGGTGCAGACGCCCGAGCTGCGCTTCCTGGGCGAGCAGCCGCTGCGCGGCAAGGTGGTCCTGTCCGGCGCCCGGGTGATCAACCTGGTGGACCGGGCGAGCGCCTGGCCGGGTCCGGGCGCGCTGCACATGGGCGGCTTCGCCTACGAGAACCTGGTGCCGCAGGGGCCCTTCCCGCTGGCCGAGCGGTTGCGCTGGGTGGCCGCGGCGACGGCCGAGTACGCCCCGGAGCCGTACGAGCGGCTGGCGGCCGTGCTGCGGACCGGCGGGGAGGACGAGGACGCGCGCGAGGTCCTGCTGGCCAAGCAGCGCCGTCGCCGCGAGACCCTGCCGCCGGCCGCGAAGCTCTGGGGCTACGCGCAGGACTGGGCGGTCGCCTACGGGTACCGGCCGGGCCGCGCCGCGGTGTGGATGGCGGTGCTGTGGGCGGCGAGCTCGCTGGCCTTCGCGCACGCCGCGCATCCGCCCGTCGACCGGCAGGGGCATCCGCCCTGGAACCCGGCCCTGTTCGCCCTCGATCTGCTGCTGCCGGTCATCGACCTGGGGCAGGTCGGCCAGTGGCAGCTGAGCGGCGGCTGGCAGTGGCTGTCGACGGCGCTGGTCCTGCTCGGCTGGATCCTGGCGACGGCCGTGGCGGCGGGGGCGACGAGGCTGCTGCGCCGGGGCTGAGGAACAGCGGGTCCGCAGGGGTGCGCGCCGGAAAGTTGTTGAACGCTCACCTTTACCATCCCTTGACCCCGGGGCGTACAACTTTCCGCAGGTTGCGTGAAGCCTCTGGCGCAATCTGAAGCCGCGGCTTTTCAATGGTCGGCACCATGGCTCTGCTGCCCCCGTTCATCCGTGCCTCCCGGAGCTCCCGGCCGGCACGGAACGCCGCCCCCCACAGCGCCGCCGGGCTCCCCGCCGACGACGAGGTGCTCCTCGACGTGCCCGACGACCGCCTCGGCCCCGCGCTGGTCGCCGCCGGCCTCGGCGCCTACGCGCCCGCCGCCGAACTGCTGGCCCACACCCGGGAACGGGCCGAGTGGGAGTACCGCGACCGCTACGCGACCCGGCTCGCCGCCTTCGCCCGCTCCCGCCCGGAGTGGTTCGAGGACTGGCGCGCCGCCGCCCCGCGCGACCCCGACGTCCTGCTCGTCGCCGCCCAGCTCGCCGTGGCGCGGGCCTGGGGGTCGCCGGCCCGGGCCGAGCTGCTGCGCGAGGTGAGCCCGCTGATCACCGCCGCCGCGCAGAGCGACGTCCGCGACCCGGTGCCGTGGCGGATAGCCCTGGACCACGCCCGCGGCTCCCAGGCCGGGCACAGGTACTTCGGCGAGCTGTGGGCGGCCGCGGTGCGCCGCGCCCCGCACCACTACGGCTGCCATGTCGCCGCCAAGCGCTATCTGGCCGAGTCCTGGCACGGCTCCCACCGCGAGTGCTTCGACTTCGCCGACCGGGCCGCACAGGACGCGCCGGCCGGCTCCCTCGTCCAGGCGCTGCCGACCCGCGCGGCCCTGGCCTACCTCACCGACGGCTGCGGACCGGAGGTGCCGCGCGAGCGGCTGGACGCGGCCGCCGACCGCGCCGTCGCGCTCTCCGCGCGCTTCCCGGCCGCCGACCCGTGGCCGGCCGAGATCCGCAACGTGCTGACGTACGTCCTGGTCCGCCTGGACCGCCGCGACGACGCCCTCGCCCAGCTGCGGCTGATCGGCCCGTACGCCACCTCCTTCCCCTGGGGGCGGCTGTCGGACGACCCCCTCGGCCACTTCCTGGCCGTGCGCGAGGAGGTCCGCTCGGGGCCGTCCGAACGCCCCCCGTGGCAGCCGGGTGGCGGGCACGGCGGACGAGCCCGGCCGCTGGACCATTAGGCTTCTGCGTCGTGACCACCGTCCGTCTGCCGCTCTTCCCGCTGAACTCGGTGTTGTTCCCGGGACTCGTGCTCCCGCTCAACGTCTTCGAGGAGCGCTATCGCGCCATGATGCGCGATCTTCTGAAGACCCCCGAGGACGAATCGCGCCGGTTCGCCGTCGTGGCCATCCGTGACGGCCACGAGGTGGCGCCCAGCGCCCGGGGGCTCCCCGACCGGACGGCGGTGTCCGAGCGCGGCCCGGCCGCCGGTTTCGGCGACGACCCCGCCCGGACGTTCCACGGCGTGGGCTGCGTGGCCGACGCGGCGACGATCCGCGAGCGCGCCGACGGCACCTTCGAGGTGCTGGCGACGGGCACCACCCGCGTCAAGCTGCTGTCGGTGGACGCGTCGGGCCCCTTCCTGACGGCGGAGCTCCAGGAACTGCCGGAGGAACCGGGCGAGGAGGCGGGCGCCCTCGCCGAGGGCGTGCTGCGCGCCTTCCGCCAGTACCAGAAGCGGCTGGCGGGCGCCCGCGAGCGCTCGCTGGCCACCGGCGCCGACCTGCCGGACGACCCCTCGGTGGTGTCGTACCTGGTGGCGGCGGCGATGATGCTGGACGTCCCCAGCAAGCAGCGCCTCCTGCAGGCCCCTGACACGGCCTCCCGTCTGCGGGACGAGCTGACCGTGCTGCGCGCCGAGACGGCGATCATCCGCAGCCTGCCCTCACTGCCCGCGGCTGACCTGACCCGCGCCCCGACCAGTCTCAACTGAAGGCCCCATGGCGAAGAAGCCGAAGAAGCAGCAGCAGGCCGGCGGCACGCCCGCGACGGTGGCCCTGACGGCGGCGGGCGTGGACTACACCGTCCACGCCTACGACCACGACCCGAACCACCCGTCGTACGGCGAGGAGGCGGCCGAGGCGATGGGCGTCTCCCCCGACCGCGTCTTCAAGACCCTGGTAGCGGACGTGGACGGAGCCCTCACGGTGGCGGTGGTCCCCGTCGCGGGCTCCCTCGACCTGAAGGCCCTGGCCGCGGCGGTGGGCGGCAAACGGGCGGCGATGGCCGACCCGGCGCTGGCCGAACGCACCACGGGTTACGTCCGCGGCGGCATCTCCCCGCTCGGCCAGCGCAGGAAACTCCGTACGGTCCTGGACGCCTCGGCGACGGCGCACGCCACCGTCTGCGTCTCGGCGGGCCGCAGAGGCCTGGAGGTCGAACTCTCCCCCGGCGACCTGACCACCCAGACCGACGCCCTGCTGGCCCCCATCGCCCGCCCCTGACCACCCCCACCCGGCTGCCCGGCCATCGACCCCGGGCCGCCCTCGACGCCACCCGGCATTCCAGCCCGTCCCGCGTTGGAGGACGAGGCCGTCCGGGCCGACGGGGGCCCCGCCAGGGGGCAGCGCCCCCTGGAGACGAGACGGGACGGGGTGGCGGGGGCGAAAACCGCCTCCGCCACCCCGTCCCGCCCCGTCCCTACGCCGTAGGCGCCCCGTACCCGTCCTTCGACGCCGACCCGTACGGCGGGAACGGCTCGGGATCCCGGGGCCCGAACAACGCCGTGAGCCCCAGATGCACCAGCATCGCCGCCAGCGACCACGCCAGCAGCGCCCCCTTCGCCCCGAGCTTCAACGGTGCCGAGAACGTGACGCCCTTGCCGGCGGCCTGCGCGTGCGCGATCACATCGGAGTCGGGCCCGAGCCACACCCCCAGCCGCCAGGCCAGCAGCGAGCCGAGCAGGCCGCCCACACCGAGCGCCACCACCAGGGGCACTCCCCCGCGCCGGCGCCACACGAAGACCGCCGCCGCGCTCACGGCGCCGCAGGCCAGGGCCAGCAGGGTGAACGTGCCGTCCACCCCGATCGCCTGCTCCCCCTCGGTGTCCTTGAAGTAGACGACCCAGCTGCCGTCCGACAGCTCGCCGACGAGCGGCACCTTCGGCGCCAGCCACACCCACAGCAGCCCCAGCAGCACCCCAGTGAGGGCGACCCCCACCGTGATCACGGCGGCTTCCCGCAGTTCGGTCTTCATCCCGGGCCCGTCCTGTCCGTGCGCGCCGTCATGGGGCGCGGCGGCCACCCCCGCATACCCTCCGGGCGACGGCGGCCAGGCCTCGTGCGGAGACGGTTCGTGCGGAGACGGTTCGTGCGGCGGCGGTGGCGGAGTCAGCGGTGCGGTCACACTGACATCGTGCCAGGCGCGCCCGTGCGGCGCGTCACCGGACGGCGGCCCGGCGGTACGCCCAGGTCGCGACGGCGAGCGAGAAGACGCCCACGGCCGCGCACACGGCGAGGTCGCCGAGCACGAACGCCCAGTCGGGGTGCGGCCCGAAGGTACGCGCGAAGGCCTCGACCCCATAGGTGGAGGGGAGCAGGTCCCGGGCGAAGCGCACCGCCTCCGGCATCCGGTCCGGCGGCAGCACGCCCAGCAGCAGCGCCGCCGACATGCCCAGCTGCCCCAGCACGGTGGCCAGCTCCGGCCGCGGCGCGAGGAGCCCGAAGGCCGCGCCGAGTCCGGACAGCGCGGCGCCCGCCAGGGGGATGACGGCCGCCAGCACCCACAGATGGGTCAGCGGCAGCCCGAACAGCGCACAGCCGATGACCGCGGTCACCAGCGTCCCCGGCACGGTGAACGAGGCGTACGCCCCGGCCGCGCCCAGCACGACGGCGGCCGGCGGCACGGGCAGGGTCGCGTAGTGGTCCAGCCCCCCGCTCGCCCGCAGCTGCCCGAAGTACTGCGCGAGCAGGTTCAGCGCGACGAAGGCCACGACGAGCACCGCGGAGCCCGCCACCACGGCCTCCGCCTCGCTTCCGCCGTCCACCACGCCGCGCATCATGATCAGGATGCCGACCGACTGGAAGGTCGCCACGAACAACAGCGGGATGCGCGCCACCCGCGCCCGGGACAGCTGCGCCCGGTACACGGCCACGAGCGACGGCCACAGCCGGGCGCGCGGCGCGAGTTCGGCGGCCGCGGCGCGGGGCGTCTCGGTGACGGCCCGGGCGCCGCCCGGCAGAACCTCGGCGGGTACGACACTCACGTGGCGCTGCTCCTCTTCCCTACGGCTCTCATACCGTCCCATACGGAGCCGCCGGCTCGCCCGCTCACCCCGTCGCCCCGCATCCCGCGGCTCCGCACCCCTGCGTGCCGCGCGCCCGTCGTCCACGCCGCGCCCGCCGTCCATGCCGCGCTCACGCCCGCACCAGACCTTGCCGTGCCGCCCCGCCGAGCGCCAGGTAGACGTCCTCCAGGCTCGGCGTGGCAAGGGTGAAGTCGTCCAGCGCGGCGAAGGCGGCTCCGCCGGTGACGGTGGCGACCACCGCGCGGGCCTCGTCGGGGGCCAGCCGCAGCGTCCAGCGGCGCCCCGACTCCAGCGCCCGTTCGCGCAGCGCGGCGACCTCGGGCACGTCCAGCGGCGCCCGCTCCCGCCACACCAGCTCGACCCGCACCTCGTCGGCGACCTGCTCCTTGAGGCCGGCGGGGGTGTCGCAGGCGATGACCCTGCCCTGGTCGAGGACGGCGACCCGGTCGAGCACGGTCTCCGCCTCGATGACGTTGTGGGTGACGAGCAGCACGGTCGTACCGCGTTCGGCCCGCCGACGGTCCACGGCGGCCCACACCGCCCGCCGTGCCACCGGGTCCATGCCGGTGGTCGGCTCGTCCAGCACCAGCAGCGGCCGCTCCCCCACCAGGACGGCGGCGAAGCAGGCCAGCCGGCGCTGGCCGCCGGACAGTTTACGCAGGGGGCGTCCGGCGAGCGGGGTGAGGCCCAGTTCGTCGAGGACGGCGTCCCGCTCCCGGCGAGCCGTGTGCACGTCGAGGCCGCGCAGCCGCGCGGTGGTCTCGGCGGCGAGGGAGACGGTGAGGTCGTCGAGGGCGGTGGACTCCTGACCGAGGTAGGCGAGGATGCGGGCGGCCCGCTCGGGGTGGCGCACGATGTCGTGCCCGAGGATCTCCACGCTGCCCGCGTCGGGGCGCATCAGCCCGGTCATCTGCCGGACGAGGGTGGTCTTGCCGGCGCCGTTGGGCCCGAGCAGACCGAAGATCTCACCACGCCGGATGTCCAGCCGTACGTCGTCGGTGGCCCGGACCTCGGGTGTCGCGGGAGTGCCGCGCCGGCCGCGGACCGCCGGATAGGTCTTGGTCAGACCGCGCACGGCACACACGACCTCGTTCCCGTGCCCAAGGGGCGGTGCCGCGCGCGTACTCACAAGGGACGAGAGTACGGGGTCGCGGGCCGCCGCTCACGGTCGGGGCGTCGCGGGCGGCCCGCTCAGTCCGCCGCCGGAGCGTGCCCCGCGGCGGTCCTCACATCGATCTCGCGCCAGAAGCCCGCCCGGATGGCGTACCGGTCGTGCTCGTCGATCTGGTCGTCCTTGTGGGCGAGCAGCCCGAAGCGGGCCGCGTACCTCAGCAGTTCGCCGTCGATGCGGTGCGGGATGCGCGGGTACATGCCCGACAGCTTCGGCAGATGGCTCTGATCGCCGAGACGCGCCATCCACCGGCGGGCGAACACCTGGCCCACCTCGTAGGGGTCGCCGCCGACGGTGGTGATGTCCTCCTCGCGGTCGGCCCACCGCTGTTCGGCCGTGGTGACCTGCGCGAGCGTCGGCATGGAGGCGACGTCGGCGGGCTCGGGGGCGGCCCCGGGGCGGTCGACCCAGCCCTTGTCGGAGGACCAGCGCAGGGTCGCGGTGGCCGGATGCTGGACGGCGGGCGCCCCGGGCGTCCCGGGCGCCCGCAGCGCGGCGAGGTCCTTGGGCGTCGGGACGCCCTTGGGGGCCGGGACGCGGTCCTGCGCGCCGGTGTCGGAGCCGGCGGTCACCGAGGGGTGCTCGGCCTCCTCCGCGGGCCGCTCGACGGTGGGGGCGAGCCCGGAGTCGGGCAGCGGAGCGGAGAGGATCGCGGCGATCTCGGGGCGGGGGGCGGGCGGCGGCGCGCAGACCCCGCCGAGTTCCTTCGCGCGGACCGCCTTGGTGATCCAGATCCGGTCCAGGACGCGCCGCTCGTCGGCCTCGGCGACCAGGTCCTCGGACTGGTTGTAGTCGCCGTCGGCGGCCTGGACGGCCCAGAGGTGGACGGCGACGCCGTGCTCCTTGGCGGCCATCATCCCCGGCAGCAGGTCGCCGTCGCCGGTGACGAGGACGACGTCGGAGCAGGCGCGGTTGCGGGCCAGCTCGGTCAGCTCGGCGTGCATGGCGGCGTCGACGCCCTTCTGGGCCCACCGCCCGTCGCTGCGGGTCAGGGCGCCCAGCCGGACCGTCACCCGGGGCATCACGCGCAGCCTGCGGTGCTCCGGCTGGGGGACGCGGTCTGGGGCGCCGTCGAACCAGTAGATGCGCAGCAGCGGGCGCTCGGTCTCGGACTCGGCCTGTTCGCGCAGGCCCTGGACGAGCGCGGAGTGGTCGACGGTGATACGGGACCGCGAGGGTTCTCCGGCGAGGAGACTCGCGGCCGCCCCCAGCAGATACCCGGCGTCCACCAGGACGATGCAGCGGTCCACACGACTCACCCTCTTTCCGGGAGTTTTGCTTCGGGCTTCCTTCGAGTCTGCCCGACCGCGCGGAGGTTAACGGCCGGAACTCGATCTTCGGCGTGGCGTTTGGGGACGCCGCACTCCGACGACCCCTGTCACGGACGGTAATTATCCGAAATGCGCTGTAAGTCAGCCTATGTGAATCTGGTCCCGGCCCTGGCCCCTAGGTCACCCACAGGAGGCAGATCACCATGGCCAAGAACAAGAAGCAGGATCGTAAGCAGCCGCAGTCCGAGCGTGGTCCGCAGGCGGCACAGCCGTCCTCGATGGAGTCGCAGACCGAGCAGCGCATCGCCCAGGCGACGCCTGCCGACATCGCCCGCAAGGGTCGGCAGAAGCGCTTCGGCCACAACTGACGTCCGCACGACGGGCCGTCGTGCCCGGGCATGCACGAGGGGCGCATCCGGTGCCGGATGCGCCCCTCGTCGCCGTCGTGTCCCCGCGGGGTCAGCCCGCCAGGCAGGACGGGCCGAGCAGGACCTTCAGATCGCCGAAGAGAGCGGGGTCGGGCTTGACCCGGTGCCGGTCCAGACGCAGGACGGTGGTCTTCGTCGGGCCCTGGAGCCTGATCCGGACCTCGCTGTCGCCCTTGTGGTGGGTGAGGATCTCCCCGAGGCGGTTGATCATCGGCGGGGTGACCCGGGTCGCCGGGATGGTGAGGATCACGGGCGCGTTGGTGCCCGCGTTGGACAGGTCCGGGACCTGGAGCTCCATCGCGACCAGCCGCGGCACGTCCTCGCGCTTGTCGAGGCGGCCCTTGACGAAGACGACGGCGTCCTCGACGAGTTGGGTGGAGACGAGCTGGTAGGTCGCGGGGAAGAACATGCACTCGATGGAGCCCGCGAGGTCCTCCACGGTGGCGATCGCCCAGGCGTTGCCCTGCTTGGTCATCTTGCGCTGCAGGCCGGAGATGATGCCGCCGATGGTCACCACCGCGCCGTCCGCGTGCTCGCCCCCGGTGAGCTGGGCGATGCCCGCGTCCGCCTTGTCGGACAGCACGTGTTCCAGGCCGAAGAGCGGGTGGTCGGAGACGTACAGACCGAGCATCTCCCGCTCCTGGGCGAGCAGATAGGTCTTGTCCCACTCGTCCTCGGTGAAGACGACGTCCAGGCCGAAGCCCGGTTCGCTGGTCTCCTCCTCGCCCATGCCGCCGAAGAGGTCGAACTGGCCCTCGGCCTCCTTGCGCTTGACCGCGACCACGTTGTCGATCATCGGCTCGAAGTGCGCGGTGAGGCCCTTGCGGGTGTGCCCCAGGGTGTCGAACGCGCCCGCCTTGATCAGCGACTCCGTGGTGCGCTTGTTGCAGGCGACGGCCTCGACCTTGTCGAGGTAGTCGGGGAAGGAGGCGTACTTGCCCTTGGCCTTGCGGCTCCTGATGATCGACTCCACCACGTTGGTGCCGACGTTGCGGACGGCCTCGAGGCCGAAGAGGATCACGTCGTCGCCCTGGGCGGCGAAGTTGTGCACCGACTCGTTGACGTTCGGCGGGAGCACCTTGATGCCCATGCGCCGGCACTCGTTGAGGTAGACGGCCGACTTGTCCTTGTCGTCCTTGACCGAGGTGAGCAGCCCGGCCATGTACTCGGCGGGGTGGTTCGCCTTCAGGTAGGCGGTCCAGTACGAGACCAGGCCGTACGCGGCGGAGTGCGCCTTGTTGAAGGCGTATCCGGCGAACGGGACCAGCACGTCCCACAGGGCCTTGATCGCCTCGTCGCTGTAGCCGTTCTTCTTGGCGCCGGCCTGGAAGATGGTGAAGTTCTTCGCCAGCTCGTCGGGCTTCTTCTTGCCCATCACACGGCGCAGGATGTCGGCCTCGCCCAGCGAGTACCCGGCGATGATCTGCGCGGCCTTCTGCACCTGCTCCTGGTAGACGATCAGGCCGTAGGTGACGGCCAGGACCTCTTCGAGGGGCTCTTCCAGCTCCGGGTGGATCGGCGTGATCTCCTGGAGCTTGTTCTTGCGCAGCGCGTAGTTGGTGTGCGAGTCCATGCCCATCGGGCCCGGACGGTAGAGCGCGGAGACGGCGGAGATGTCCTCGAAGTTGTCGGGCTTCATCAGACGCAGCAGCGAGCGCATGGGGCCGCCGTCGAACTGGAAGACGCCGAGGGTCTCACCGCGCTGGAGGAGTTCGAAGGTCTTCGGGTCGTCGAGCGGCAGGGCCAGCAGGTCGAGGTCGACGCCCTTGTTGGACTTCACCATCTTGACGGCGTCGTCCATGATCGTCAGGTTGCGCAGGCCGAGGAAGTCCATCTTCAGCAGGCCGAGCGACTCGCACTGCGGGTAGTCCCACTGGGTGATGGTCACGCCGTCCGTGTGCCGCACCCAGATCGGGGCGTGGTCGACGATCGGCTCGCTGGACATGATCACGCCGGCCGCGTGCACGCCCATCTGCCGGACCAGGCCCTCGACGCCCTTGGCGGTGTCGATGACCTTCTTGACGTCCGGCTCGTTCTCGTACATCGCGCGGATCTCGCCCGCCTCGCCGTACCGCGGATGCGAGGGGTCGGTGATGCCGTTGAGGTCGATGCCCTTGCCCAGGACGTCGGCGGGCATGGCCTTGGTGAGGCGGTCGCCCATCGCGTACGGGTAGCCCAGCACGCGCGCGGAGTCCTTGATCGCGTTCTTGGCCTTGATCTTGCCGTAGGTGCCGATCATGGCGACCTTGTCGGCGCCGTACTTCTCGGTCACGTACCGGATCACCTCGACGCGCCTGCGCTCGTCGAAGTCGATGTCGACGTCGGGCATGGAGACGCGCTCGGGGTTGAGGAACCGCTCGAAGATCAGGCCGTGCGGGATCGGGTCGAGGTCGGTGATGCCCATCGCGTAGGCGACGATCGAACCGGCCGCGGAGCCACGCCCGGGACCGACCGCGATGCCGTTCTTCTTCGCCCACATGATGAAGTCGGCGACGACGAGGAAGTAACCCGGGAACCCCATCTGGATGATGACGTCCATCTCGTACTCGACCTGCTTCTGGCGGTCCTCGGGGACGCCGCCCGGGAAGCGGCGGTCCATCCCCCGGCGGACCTCCTCCTTGAACCAGGTGATCTCGGTGAAGCCGTCGGGGATGTCGAACTTCGGCATGAGGTTCTTCGCCTCGAACATGCCGGTGGTGTCGATCTGCTCCGCCACCAGGAGGGTGTTGGCGCAGCCCTCCTGCCAGGCGTCCGAGGAGTCGATGGCGTACATCTCGTCCGTGGACTTCAGGTAGTAGCCGGTGCCGTCGAAGCGGAAGCGGTCCGGGTCCGAGAGGTTCTTGCCGGTCTGGATGCACAGCAGCGCGTCGTGCGCGGTCGCCTCGTGCGCGTACGTGTAGTGCGAGTCGTTGGTGACCAGCGGCGGGATGCCGAGCTTCTTGCCGATCTCCAGCAGGCCGTCGCGGACCCGGTGCTCGATGTCGATGCCGTGGTCCATCAGCTCCAGGAAGTACCGGTCCTTGCCGAAGATGTCCTGGTACTCGGCGGCCGACTTCAGGGCCTCGTCGAACTGGCCGAGGCGCAGCCGGGTCTGGAGCTCGCCGGAGGGGCAGCCGGTGGAGGCGATGAGCCCCTCGGACCACTGGGAGATGGTCTCCTTGTCCATCCGGGGCCACTTCTGGAGCCAGCCCTCGGCGTACGCGTCCGAGGAGAGCTTGAAGAGGTTGTGCAGGCCCGTCGCGTTCGCCGCCCAGATCGTCTTGTGGGTGTAGCCACCGGAACCGGAGACGTCGTCGCGCTTCTGGTGCGGCTGGCCCCACTGGATCTTGCGCTTGTTGCGCCGCGACTCGGGGGCGACGTACGCCTCGATCCGCGATGATCGGGGTCACGCCCGCCTTCTTCGCGGTGTGGAAGAAGTCGTAGGCCCCGTGGAGGTTGCCGTGGTCGGACATGGCGATGTGGGTCATGCCCATCTCGTTGCACGCGTCGAACATGTCCTTGAGCCGCGCGGCACCGTCCAGCAGCGAGTACTGGGTGTGGACGTGCAGGTGCGTGAACGGCGGCTTTGACACGGCTGCGGCCTCCAGGGGAAACACGGATCGACTGGCGTCCCACCGGTTGCGGGCGGTCGGGGGGACAGCGTCGAAGTCTATGCCCGACCACTGACACACGGACCGCCGCGCCGCGTACCTTCACCGGAGGGAAACGGGCACTCCCGCGTACCTTCGTCCGTTGGAGACGGCAGAGACGCCGTCGTACACGTCATGCACCAGGAGGCACCCAGCGATGTCGGTTCCGCAGCTCGACGACGAGCACCGCGGCGAGCAGATCCTCGCCGTCTTCGACACCGCGTTCGGCGAGCTCCTGGCCGCCGACCCGGCCGCGTTCCGCGTGAAGTTCCGGAAGATGGCGGCCTCGGCGTTCGCGTTCTACCGGGGCACGGCCGGCCTCTTCTACCACGACCTGGACGCGGAGAAGCGGGGCGGCCCGTTCCTGGACGAGCGCACCTCGCGCGTGTGGATCCACGGAGACCTGCACGCGGAGAACTTCGGCACGTACATGGACGCCAACGGCCGGCTGATCTTCAACGTCAACGACTTCGACGAGGCCTACGTCGGCCCCTTCACCTGGGACCTCAAGCGTCTCTCCGCCTCCCTCGCCCTCATCGGGTACGCGAAGGCGCTCGGCGACGACCAGATCACGGAGCTGGTGGAGGTCTACGCGGGCGCGTACCGCGAGCGCATCCACGCGCTGGCCACCGGCGCGAAGAGCGACGAGGTGCCGCCCTTCACCCTGGACACCGCCCAGGGCCCGCTGCTGGACGCCCTGCGCGACGCCCGCTCGCTGACCCGCTTCGGCCTGCTGGACTCGATGACGGAGATCCGTGACTTCGAGCGCCGCTTCGCGCCCGGCGGCGGCTCCATCGAGCTGGACGCCGCCACCCGCTACAAGGTGCTCGCCGCCTTCGACGGCTACCTGGAGACGCTGCCGGAGACGTCGCTGGCCCGCCCGGACTCCTACCGGGTCAAGGACGTCGTCGGCCGCCGCGGCATCGGCATCGGCTCGGCCGGTCTGCCGTCGTACAACATCCTTCTGGAGGGCCACAGCGACGCCCTGGAGAACGACGTCGTGATCTACATCAAGCAGGCGCAGACCCCGGCCGTCTCCCGGCACATCACCGACCCGGCGATCCGCGGCTACTTCCAGCACGAGGGCCACCGCACGGTGATCTCCCAGCGCGCCCTCCAGCAGCACGCGGACCCGTGGCTGGGCTGGACCGAGCTCGGCGGCGCCGGCCAGCTGGTCGCCGAGGTCTCGCCGTACGCGGTCGACCTGGACTGGGGTGACATCGACGACCCGGAGGAGATCGCGGGCGTCGTCGCCGACCTGGGCCGGGCCACCGCCACCATGCACGCGGCGGCGGACGACACCTCCGGCGAGTCCCTGGTCCCGTTCTCCACCGAGCGGGCCATCGACGCGGCGATCGCGGCCGACGAGGAAGGCTTCGCACCCCTCCTGGTCGACTTCGCGCACGGCTACGGCGCACGCGCGCGTGCCGACCACCAGATCTTCGTCGACCTGTTCCGCAACGGCCGGATTCCGGGTCTGTGACAGTAGGCCTTCTCACAGGGACTCTTTAGGGGTCTCCTACCGCGGTACGTGACACACTCTCCTGCGCCATGGACATATCCGGGACCCGCCTCAGAGCCGTACGCGCGGCGCTCTTCACGGCCTTCGTCGTGACGCTCAGCGCCGCGTCGCACGTGCTGCTGTCGCGGGCCCCCCTGCCGCTCAACACGGTGGCCGCCGTCGCGGTCGCCGTGTTCGCCCTCGCCTACGCCCTCGCCGGCCGCGAGCGCGGCTTCGGGCGGATCGCCGCCCTGCTGATCCCGCTGGAACTGGCGGCCGACACCGTCTTCACCACCGGCCAGCACGTCTGCTACGGCCGGGCCGGCGGCCCGGTCGCCGGCCCGCTGGCCTCGATCGGCTGGGACGTGCTGTGCGGCGACGGCACCCGCGTCGGCTCTCCACTGGCACAGGTCGCGGGCGGTCCCGGCCCCACGGGGCTGGGCGGACACCTCGCCCAGGTCCACCCGGCCGCCGCCTGGCTGCTGCTCGCCGCGCACATCTGCGTCGGCCTGGTCGCCGCCGCCTGGCTGCGCCGGGGCGAGCGGGCTCTCGTCCAGCTGCTGCGGGCGGCCACCGCGACCACCTTCCGGCCCCTGCTGATCGCGGTGGCCGCCGTGAACGTACGACGCGCCCCGGCGGCCCGCCGCCTGCCGCGGCCCGCGCACCGCGCGGCCACCGTCCGTGACCGGTTGCTCGTGCACTCCCTGGGACGGCGTGGACCGCCGCGCTCGCCCGCCACGGTCTGAACGGACCACACGTCCGCACGAAGACACGTCCGCACGGACACACGTCCGCGCAGAGACACCTCTGCACGGAGACGTCTGCACGGACACGTCTGCACGGACACGGCTGCACAGCCCGGGCACGCCGAGCACCACCTCCAGTACCAGAGTCCCCACACGAACTTCCGCGTACGACGTGTGCGCGTCCCTTTTGGAGATCACCATGAGCAAGCGGAACAGCGCGGCGGCGAAGACGGCGGCCCGGGAGCGGCTGCGCATCGAGCGCGAGCGCGAGGCCAAGCGCGCCAAGACCAAGCGCCAGATCGTCGTCGCCCTCTCGGTCGTCGGCGTACTGGCCGCGGCCGGCGGCATAGGCTACGCCGTCGTCCAGGCCAACAAGCCCAGCTACTGGGAAGAGGCGAAGGACGCCAAGGTCGTCGCCCCCGCCAACACCTCGGGCACCAACGGCACGACGGTCATGCTCGGCAAGAGCACGGCCAAGAAGGTCCTCAAGATGTACGAGGACCCCCGCTGCCCGATCTGCGCGCAGTTCGAGCAGACGGTCGGGTCGACGGTCGAGAAGGACCTCGACGCGGGCAAGTTCAAGATCCAGTACATCGGCGCCTCGTTCCTGGACGGCGACCGGCTCAGCGACGGCACGATCGGTTCGCGCGGCGAGGGTTCCAAGAACGCGCTGAGCGCCATGGGCGCCGCGCTGAACGTGAGCACGGACGCGTTCATGGAGTACAAGACCGCGCTCTACTCGGCGAAGTGGCACCCGGACGAGTCGGAGGACAAGTTCAAGAGTGACAGCTACCTCATCGAGGTGGCCGACACGGTCCCCGCGCTGAAGGGCAACACGAAGTTCCAGAACGCCGTCAAGAGCGGTACCTACGACGCCTGGGCGCTCGCGATGTCGAAGACCTTCGACACCAACAAGGACGACGTCAACGGCACCCCCTCCCTGGTCATGGACGGCAAGAAGCTCACGGCTCCCAACAGTCAGAACGCCCCCATGTCGCGTCGCCGACTACACCACGGCGATCACGGCGGCCCTCAAGGGCTGATCCCAGTCCCCCACCCCGCAGGCAGGCATTCCGTCTGATCCTCGGAAGGCCCCCCGCCTCACGGTCGCGGCCGTGGGGGCCGGTTCCTGACGCGCAGTCGAAGAGCGGGCGAACTTCTTTCCGGTTCGCCCGCTCTCGGTTGTACTCGTCAGTAATCTGATTGTCCGTGACCAGTCGATACAGATCCTCCACGAGCGCCGACGTTCCGTCAGAGCGCCCCGACTCCCTTTCCCCGCGCCGCCGTACGGTCGTCAAGGCCGCGGCGGCGACCGTCGTCCTGGCCGGACCGCTCGCCGCCGCGCTCCCGGCCCGCGCCGCCGCGGAGACCCCGGCGTTCCTGCACGGCCTCGCCTCCGGCGACCCGCTGCCCGACGGCATCCTGCTGTGGACCCGGGTGACGCCTGCCGCCGAGGCGACACCGGGCTCCGGACTCGGCCCGGACACCGAGGTGAGCTGGGTCGTCGCCACGGACAGGGCGCTGACGAACGTCGTCAACAAGGGCTCGACCACCGCCACCGCCGCCTCCGACCACACCGTCAAGGCCGACATCCGCGGCCTTCAGCCGGCCACCGACTACTACTTCCGCTTCTCGGCGGGCGGCGCCCGGACCCCGGTGGCGCGTACCCGCACCGCGCCCGCGGCGGACGCCGCCGTGACGGGTCTGCGCTTCGGCGTGGTCTCCTGCGCCAACTGGGAGGCCGGCTACTTCTCCTCGTACCGCCACCTGGCGGCCCGCGGCGACCTGGACGCCTGGCTGCATCTCGGCGACTACATCTACGAGTACGGCACCGGCCAGTACGGGGCGCGCGGCGCCGTCGTACGGCAGACGTCGCCCACCCACGAGATCCTCACGCTCGCCGACTACCGCACCCGGCACGGCCTGTACAAGACGGACCCCGACCTTCAGGCGCTGCACGTGAAGGCCCCGGTCATCGCGATATGGGACGACCACGAGTTCGCCAACGACACCTGGTCCGGCGGCGCCGAGAACCACACCGAGGGCGCGGAGGGCGCCTGGTCGGCCCGTCAGGCGGCGGCGAAGCAGGCGTACTTCGAGTGGATGCCGGTCCGGCCCGCCATCGCCGGCACCACCTACCGCCGGCTGCGGTTCGGCAAGCTCGCCGATCTCTCCCTGCTGGACCTGCGTTCCTTCCGTTCCCAGCAGGTCAAGGTGGGCAACGGCACGGTCGACGACCCGGACCGCACGATCACCGGGCGCGCCCAGCTGGACTGGCTGAAGGCCGGGTTGAAGGGGTCGGACACCACCTGGCGGCTGGTCGGCAACTCGGTGATGATCTCGCCGTTCGTCATCGGCTCGCTCTCCGCGGACCTGTTCAAGCCGCTCGCCAAGCTGCTCGGTCTGCCGCAGGACGGCCTCGGCCTCAACACCGACCAGTGGGACGGCTACACCGACGACCGCCGCGAGCTCCTCGCCCACCTGCGCGCGAACGCCATCCGCAACACCGTGTTCCTGACCGGTGACATCCACATGGCGTGGGCCAACGACGTGCCGGTGGACGCCGGGACGTACCCGCTGTCGGCCTCGGCCGCCACCGAGTTCGTGGTCACCTCGGTGACCTCCGACAACCTCGACGACATCGTGAAGGTGCCCGAGGGCACGCTCACCGCGATCGCCTCGCCCGTCATCCGAGCCGCGAACCGGCATGTGCACTTCGTCGACACCGACCGGCACGGCTACGGCGTCCTGGACATCACCGCCGAGCGCGCGCAGATGGACTACTACGTCCTGTCCGACCGCACGAAGGCCGACGCCACCTCGAGCTGGGCCCGGTCGTACCGCACGCGCTCCGGCACGCAGAAGGTCGAGCGCACCTACGACCCCGTCTGAGGAACGCCGAATCCCCGGCACAGGCCGAGAGAATCCCGACAGCGGGGCCCGGACCGTCCGACGGGCGGCCCGGGCCCGTCCCTGCGCCGGTCCCGCCGCGGTTGACCTCTACAGCGTCTCGAGGAACCCGAGCGCCACCCGCCAGGTGGCCTCGGCCGCCTCCTCGTCGTAGTCGGGCAGTCCGGGGTCGGTGTACAGGTGCCCGGCGCCCGCGTACCGGTAGACCTCCACGTCGGCGCCGGCCCGGCCCATCTGGAGGTACCAGGCGCTCAGCCAGTCGTCGGTCTCGAACGGGTCCGGCTCCGCGACGTGCAGCTGCACCGGCAGGTCGTCCACCGAGACGTTCGGCGCCAGGTCCGAGGTGCCGTGCAGGAGGAGCAGGCCGCGCGCCTTGTCGTCGCCTAGGGCGAGGGTCTGGGCGATCGACGCGCCCAGCGAGAACCCGGCGTACACCAGCCCGCGCTCCGAGTAGGGCGCGGCGGCCAGCACGGCTCTCTTCAGCAGCTCGTCCTTGCCGATCTCCTCGTTGTACGCCATGCCCTCCTCGACCGTGTCGAACGTGCGCCCCCCGAAGAGGTCGGGCGTCCGGACCTCGTGCCCGGCGGCACGCAGCCGGTCCGCCGCGGCGCGCACCGCCGGCCGCGGACCGTAGGTCGAGTGAAAGAGCATGATGTTCATGCGCCCATGGTGCCAGCCCGCACCGACAGCCACCTGCGTGCGCCTCTTCACACAAGTCACAGGTTCAGGACCCCGCCGACTCGGTTACGTTCGAAGGCATGGAGAACCTGCTCCGCCCCGTGATCGTGGTGGGCGGCTCGGTGATGCTGACCGTCCTCATCGGCTGGGCCACCGACCGCCTGCTGTCCAAAGCCGACCGACGGCACCCGGAGACCCCGATGTGGGGTCTGCTGCGCCGCGGCCGCATCCCCTATCAGCTGGTGCTGTGCGCGGCGATGCTCAGAGGGTCGTACGACGAGGCGCAACTGCTCGACGACCACAAGGTGGCCATCGGCCGGTCCCTCACCCTGGTGCTGATCGGTTCGGCGGCCTGGCTGGTGATCCGCATCGCGGGGGCGGTCGTCGAGACGTCGTACTCGCGTTATGCGCGCATGCACCGCGACGCGGCCCGGGTCCGGCGGGTGCGGACCCAGGTGTCGCTCATCATGCGCGTGGTCTCGGCGGTCGTCGGCGTGGTCGCCGCGGCCTCGATGCTGCTGACGTTCCCCGCCATGCGCGCGGCGGGCGCCTCACTGCTGGCCTCGGCCGGGATCCTCGGCATCGTCGCCGGTGTCGCCGCCCAGTCGACGCTGAGCAACATGTTCGCCGGCCTGCAGATCGCCTTCGGCGACATGGTGCGCATCGGCGACACCGTCGTGGTGGACGGCGAATGGGGCACGGTCGAGGAGATCACCCTGACCTTCCTGACCGTGCGGACCTGGGACGAGCGCCGGATCACGATGCCCGTGTCCTACTTCACCTCGAAGCCCTTCGAGAACTGGTCGCGCGGCACCCCGCAGATGACGGGCATCGTCTACTGGCACGTCGACCACGCGGCGCCGGTGGAGGCGATGCGCGAGAAGCTGCGCGACATCCTGCGCGAGTGCCCCGCCTGGGACGGCCGTGCCTGCGGTCTCGACGTCACCGACACCACGCCCAACACCATTCAGGTGAGGGCCCTGGTGACGGCCAAGGACGCCGACGACATCTGGACGGTGCGCGTCGCGGTCCGCGAGCAGATGATCCGCTGGCTGTCGAAGGAGCACCCGTACGCGCTCCCCCGGGTCAACACGGCGGACGCGGCGCTGCTGCCGGGGCGTCTCCCGAGCCAGTCCACCTCACCCGACGGAGCGCCCCGCCGCGTCCACGAAACGCCGCGAACGGGCCACTGACCCTCAGTTCCCCCGCTCGGCGCCCCCGTTCACCTGAACGACCTGCGAGGTGACGTGTCCGGCGCCCGGGGACGCCAGCCAGTGCAGTGTGGCGGCGATGTCCCCGGGCGTCCCGGCCCGCCCGGTGAAGGTCTCCCCGACGAGCCGCTCGCGCCGCGCCGGTTCGATGGCTTCGCCGAAGAACTCGGTGTCCTCGACGTACCCGGGGGCCACGACGTTCGCGGTGACGCCCCGCGGCCCCAGCTCCCGCGCGAGATCGCGGGCATAGGGGTGCAGCGCGGCCTTGGCGCCGCCGTACGCCCCGCTGCCCGATCCCCGGAAGGCGGCGATCGAGCTGACGAACAGCACCCGCCCGCCCGGCGCGGCGAGCCGGTCCTTCAGGGCCTCGGTGAGCAGGGCCGCGCTGAGGGTGTTGTTCCGGAAGTTGACCGTCCAGTGGTACGCGACCCGGTCGAGCGGATCGTCGCTGTCGCCCGGCGGCTCCAGATGCCCGGCGCCCCCGGCACTGTGGACCAGCACGTCCACTGTGCCGAACTCCGCCCCGACGAACCGGGCGACTGCGCGCACATGGTCCGGATCACTCAGATCTGCGGCGTGGGTGAGCGCTCCGGGCACCCCGGCCCGGTCCAGCACCTGCGGCCGTCGTCCGAGCAGCAGCACCCGGTCCCCGTCCGCCGCGAAGAGCTGCGCCGCCGCGAGTCCGATTCCTGTTCCGCCTCCACTGATCACTACGTTGCGTGCCATGGATTCGAGCGTACGAGGCGTGCCGACAGAGGCCGTGGAGCTCTCGTGTACGCCGTGCGACGACCGGCCGACGAGGACCGGCCCCGCCCTCACTTGAGGCTGCGCACGTCCAGGTGGCGCAGCACGCGGTCCACGATCTCCGGGTCGGCGCCCGGTTCGCTGCGCGCCGCGACCACCTCGTGCCGTGCCGCGCTCAGCATCTCCCCCTGGATGCGGCGCACCCGCTTCAGCCGGCGCACCCGCTGATCGTGGCCTTCCCGCCGCTCGTCCTCGCCCACGTCCGGGCTGATCCGCAGTCCGATGTCGAAGGCCCGTCGCAGCATCTGCTCGGACAGTTCCTCCGACAGGTCCTCCTCGGCCTCGATCTCCCGCAGCCGCTGCTTGGCCGCCTTGGCCGCGCGTACCGCCAGTTCCTTCTCGAACGCCTTCTCCCGGTCGGTGTCCGCCTGGACGTCGAGCCGCTTCACCAGCCAGGGCAGGGTCAGCCCCTGGAGGACCAGCGTCGCCATGATCACGCCGAACGCGATGAAGACGATCTCGTCCCGGTCGGGAAAGGGCCCGCCGTCGTCGGTCTTCAGCGGGACGGCCAGCGCCAGCGCCACCGAGGCCACCCCGCGCATCCCCGACCACCACATGACGACGGTCTCCCGCCAGTTCGTCGGGATGTCCTCGAGGTGGTCCTTCCTGGCGTGCAGCCGTTGGGTCAGCCACGTCGCCGGCAGCAGCCACAGCAGCCGTACGACGACGACCACCGCCACAATCACCGCCGCCCACCCCAGCATCTCCCCCCACCGTCCGGACGCCGTGCGGATCGCGTTGTGCAGTTCCAGACCGATCAGCCCGAACGCGACGCCCGTGACCAGCGTGTCGATGATGTCCCAGAAGGTGTGGCCGGCCAGCCGGGTCAGCACGTCGTCGGGGTCGGTGGCGTACTCCGCGAGGAACAGCGCGGTGGTCAGCACCGCCAGCACCCCGGACCCGTGGAACTCCTCCGCCAGGACGTAGGAGGCGTACGGCACCAGGAGCGTCAGCCCGATCTGCAGCGTCGTGTCGCCGAGGACGTCCAGCAGCCGGTTCGCGCCCCAGCCGAGCGCGACGCCCACCGCCACCGCGACCACCGCGGACAGCACGAGGTCGAGTCCGGCCCGCCACGGGGAGAACGTCCCGCTCACGGCCGCGGCGATCGCGACGTGGTACAGCACGATGGCCGTGACGTCGTTGAACAGCCCCTCGCCCTCCAGGATGGAGACCAGCCGGCGGGGCAGCCCGAGCTGTCCGGCCACGGCGGTCGCGGCCACCGGGTCGGGCGGCGCGACCAGCGCCCCCAGCGCCACCGCGGCGGCGACCGGGAGGCCCGGCACGATCGAGTGGGCCACGGCGGCCACGCAGACCGTGGTGACGAACACCAGGGCCACGGCGAGCAGGAAGATCGGCCGCACGTTCGCCGCGAACTGCCGCCACGAGGTCCGGCGCAACCGCCGCGTACAGCAGCGGCGGCAACAGGAGGGGGAGGATCAGATCCGGCGGGATCTCCACGTTCGGCACGAAGTCGAGCACCGCGAGGATGATCCCCAGCAGGGTCATCAGCACCGGCGCGGGCAGTCCGAACCGGTCCCCGACCGGGACGCTCACCACAGCCCCGAGCAACAGGACGAACAACAGGGCCAACTGGTCCACGGTCAGCGCTCCGGGTCTAGACGATCAATGCATCCAGGCCTTCAGCGTCGCACGCCCGCCGTCCGCTACAGCGGACGCCGCATGGACCGGTGGGCTATGCCCGCCTCCAGGTCCTCCGGCCCGTAGGCCGTGTACCCCAGCCGCTCGTAGAAACCCAGCGCCTGCGTCTGTGCGTGCAGGTCCACGGCCGTGAGCCCCCGCGCGCGTGCCGCCTCCTCGACGGCCCGCACCAGCGCGACCCCGACGCCCAGCCCGCGCGCCTCGCGCGTCACGGCGAGCCGTCCGAGCGAGCCCACCGAGAGGTCCCCGCCGGTCCTGGCCGCGGCCGCCTCGCCGTACAGCAGCCGCCCGGTCCCGAGCGCGGCCCCGTCCTCGCGGACCGCGAGCAGGTGCACGGCGCCTGCGTCGTGCTCGTCGTACTCCAGGTCCTCGGGGACGCCCTGTTCGCCGACGAAGACCTCCTTGCGCACCGCGAAGCACGCCTCCCGGTCGGCGAGGTCCTCGGCGACGCGCACCGTGTACGCGGGCGTGCCGGTCATCCGTAGGTCTCCTCGCGGACCTGGTCCAGGGCCTTCTGCAGGTCCTCGGGGTAGTCGCTGGCGAACTCGGCCCACTGCCCGTCGCCGGGGTGCTCGAAGCCCAGCCGCACGGCGTGCAGCCACTGCCGGGTCAGGTGCAGCCGCTTGGAGAGCGTCGGGTCGGCCCCGTACGTCAGGTCGCCGACGCAGGGGTGGCGGTGGGCGGCCATGTGCACGCGGATCTGGTGCGTGCGGCCCGTCTCCAGCTTCACGTCGAGCAGGGAGGCCGCGCGGAAGGCCTCGATCAGGTCGTAGTGCGTGACGGAGGGCTTGCCCTCGGCGGTGACCGCCCACTTGTAGTCGTGCTGGGGATGGCGGCCGATGGGCGCGTCGATCGTGCCGCTGGTCGGGTCGGGGTGGCCCTGGACGAGCGTGTGGTAGCGCTTGTCGACCGTGCGCTCCTTGAACTGGCGCTTGAGCGAGGTGTAGGCGCGCTCCGACTTGGCGACCACCATCAGACCGGAGGTGCCGACGTCGAGCCGGTGCACGATGCCCTGGCGCTCGGCCGCGCCCGAGGTGGAGATGCGGTAGCCGGCCGCGGCCAGCCCGCCGATGACGGTGGGGCCGCTCCAGCCGGGCGAGGGGTGCGCGGCCACGCCGACGGGCTTGACGATCACGACCACGTCGTCGTCGTCGTGCACGATCTCCATGCCTTCGACGGGCTCGGCGACGATCTGCACGGGCGCCGGGGCCTGCGGCATCTCGACCTCGAGCCAGGCCCCGCCGCTGACCCGCTCGGACTTGCCGACCACCGAGCCGTCGACCGTGACCTTCCCCGCCGCGGCCAGCTCGGCGGCCTTCGTACGGGAGAAGCCGAACATGCGGGAGATGGCGGCGTCGACGCGCTCGCCCTCCAGGCCGTCCGGCACGGGCAGGGTACGGATCTCGGGAATCGTGCTCACCCGTCGAGTATGCAGGACGGCCACGACACCGCCGTACGGGCCTGTGGACGACCGGCGGCCGACCCGGTCCCCGATTCAGTCCTTGTGGACGGTCCCGTCCGGGTCGAGTCCCTTGAAGGACAGCAGGACGATCAGGATGCCGCCGCACACGATCGCCGAGTCGGCGAGGTTGAAGACCGCGAAGTGCTTCGGCGCGATGAAGTCCACGACCGCGCCCTCGAAGACGCCGGGCGCCCGGAAGATCCGGTCGGTGAGGTTGCCCAGCGCGCCGCCCAGCAGCAGTCCGAGCGCGATCGCCCAGGGCAGGCTGTACAGCTTGCGCGCGAGCCGGGCGATCACCACGATCACCGCCGTGGCGATCACCGTGAAGATGATGGTGAAGGCCTCGCCGAAGCCGAAGGCCGCGCCCGCGTTGCGGATGGCCTCGAACCGCAGCCAGTCCCCGACGATGTCGATCGGCGCGTGGTGCTCCAGCTTGGCGACCACGATCATCTTGCTGACCAGGTCGAGTGCGTACGCGAAAGCGGCGACGGCGAAGAGCACGGCGATGCGGCGCTTGCCCCTGGGCCGCGCCCCGGCGCTCTCCTGCCCGCCCGGGCCGGACGACTGCTCCGGCTCGGACCCCGCCTCTGGGGTGTCCGGCGTACCGATGACGCGCTCCGCCTCTGCCACGTGAGTCCCTCAACCTAGGTACCTGACTGAGGACGAGGGTACGGCACGCCCCCCGCCTGCCAGGTGATCAGTACCGCCGCTCCTGCTTCTGCTTGCACTCGACGCACAGCGTGGCCCTCGGAAAGGCCTGCATCCGGGCCTTCCCGATGGCGTTGCCGCAGTTCTCGCACAGCCCGTAGGTGCCGGCGTCCAGCCGCTCCAGAGCGTGCTCGGTCTGGATCAGCATCTCGCGCGCGTTGGCGGCCAGAGCCAGTTCGTGCTCGCGCGTGATGTTCTTGGTGCCGGTGTCGGCCTGGTCGTCGCCGGCGCCGTCCCCCGAGTCCCGCATCAGCCCCGTCAGGGCCGCCTCGGACGCGGCCAGCTCCGCTCGCAGCCGCGCCTGCTCGGAGTCGAGCTCCGTGCGGGCCTCCTCGACCTCCTGCGGCGTCCACGGCTCCTCGCCGGGGCGTACCGCCAGTTCGCCCGGCTCCGCCGCGGCGAGGCGTGCCTTGGGGACGGCGGTCTTCGCCGCCGTGGCCGTACCCGGAGTCTTCTTCGCAACCACAGTCGTGGCTCCCGTCTGCTCCGCGGCCGAGGCCGCGCCCACCTTCTTGGCCGTGTTCTTCCTGCCCGCGCTCGTCGCGGCCACGCTCTTCGCGCCGGTCGCCTTCCTGGCCGTCGCCTTCTTGGCGGTGGCCTTCCCCGCTGCCGTCTTCGGCGCGGCGGCTCTCTTCGAGGCGGTCTTCCCGGCGGTCGTCCGCTTCGCGGCCGCCTTCCCGGCCGTCTCCTCCACGGCCACCTGCTTCCCGGCGGTCTCCCGGGCCGCGGCGTCCCCGGTGGCGGTGTTCTTCGGGACGGCGCCCGGCTTCGTCGCCGCCGTCTTCCCGGCCGCCGCCTTCGCGTTCCGCTTCTTCGTCCCCGCGGCAGCCGACGGCCGCACGGACTTCACCGCCGTCACGGCCTTCCCGTCCTCGGCCGCGCCGCCGGGGGCGTCCGTGGACGTTCCGGACGCCGGCTGCTGTACGGCGGTCTTCTTCGCCACCATGGCCGCGGCCCCTTCACATTTTGTGATCTTGCACGCAAATCGTGCTGGGACGATAAATCGACTTGGAGCCCGCGGCAACGGGGCACACCGCCCGATTCGCCCGCCTCGCGCACGCCACGCGGGGGGCCTGCATCGGTTGTGCCCAGCTCCCCGCCGGGTAATCCGCCGCACCGGGCGTCCCGGCACGCGAACACGCGCGGTGTCGCGCCCGGCGACCATTCGGGGCAACCCGGACCGGTCCGCGTGCCGCGCCCGGAGGCCCCGAAAAGCGGTCGGCCGCCGTCGCCGGGGAGCCGTACACTGGGCGGAGCGAAAAGCGTGGATGGGGACGAGTAGCGGCGTACGCAGCCCAGAGCGACCCGGGGACGGTGGGAGCCCGGGGGCGAGCGCGACGTGAAGATCACCCCGGAGCCGCCGGAAGAAGGCCCCCGCAGGGTCGGTAGAACCGGCATCGCGACCCCAATGAGGGGGCTCGCCGGCGCGCAGGGCGCACCGGAGGGCCAAGGAGGGTGGTACCGCGGGAGCGCGCCGCACACGGCGTCCACAGGCTAGAAGGCTCTCGTCCCTCCGACGGAAGGCAGTACGTCCGCCGGAGGAAGCTCGCAGATGACAACGCCGCAGTACCGTCAGGTGCCCGCCCAGGTCGACCTGCCCGCCCTCGAGCACGCGGTGCTCGAGTTCTGGCGCGAGCGGAAGATCTTCGCCAAGAGCCTGGAGCAGTCCGAGGGCCGCCCCGAGTGGGTGTTCTACGAGGGCCCGCCCACCGCCAACGGCATGCCGGGCGCCCACCACATCGAGGCGCGCGTCTTCAAGGACGTCTTCCCCCGCTTCCGCACCATGCGCGGCTACCACGTGGCCCGCAAGGCCGGCTGGGACTGCCACGGCCTGCCGGTGGAGCTGGCGGTCGAGAAGGAGCTCGGCTTCAGCGGCAAGCAGGACATCGAGGCCTACGGCATCGCCGAGTTCAACGCCAGGTGCCGGGAGTCCGTGCTCCGCCACACCGACGCCTTCTCCGACCTGACGACCCGCATGGGCTACTGGGTCGACCTCGACGACGCCTACGTCACGATGGACCCCGAGTACATCGAGTCGGTCTGGTGGTCGCTGAAGGAGATCTTCAACAAGGGTCTGCTGGTCCAGGACCACCGCGTCGCCCCCTGGTGCCCCCGCTGCGGCACCGGCCTCTCCGACCACGAGCTGGCCCAGGGCTACGAGACGGTCGTCGACCCTTCCGTGTACGTCCGTTTCCCGCTCACCTCCGGTCCGCTCGCCGGCGAGGCCGCCCTCCTGGTGTGGACGACGACCCCCTGGACGCTGGTCTCCAACACGGCCGTGGCCGCGCACCCCGAGGTCGCCTACGTCGTGGCGACCGACGGCGAGGAGAAGGTCGTGGTGGCCGAGCCGCTGCTCGCCAAGGCGCTCGGCGAGGGCTGGGAGACCACCGGCGAGACCTTCACCGGCGCCGAAATGGAGCGCTGGACCTATCAACGTCCGTTCGAGCTGGTGGAGTTCCCGGAGCCCGCCCACTACGTGGTGAACGCCGAGTACGTCACCACCGAGGACGGCACGGGACTGGTCCACCAGTCGCCCGCCTTCGGTGAGGACGACCTCAAGGTCTGCCGCTCCTACGGCCTTCCGGTGGTGAACCCCGTCCGCCCGGACGGCACCTTCGAGGAGTCCGTCCCGATGGTCGGCGGCGTCTTCTTCAAGAAGGCGGACGAACGGCTCACCGAGGACCTCCGGCAGCGCGGCCTCCTCTTCCGGCACATCCCGTACGAGCACAGCTACCCGCACTGCTGGCGCTGCCACACCGCGCTGCTCTACTACGCACAGCCGTCCTGGTACATCCGCACCACGGCCGTCAAGGACCGCCTCCTCCAGGAGAACGAGAACACCAACTGGTTCCCGGACACGGTCAAGCACGGCCGGTACGGGGACTGGCTGAACAACAACATCGACTGGGCGCTGTCCCGCAACCGCTACTGGGGCACCCCGCTGCCGATCTGGCGCTGCGAGGACGACCACCTCACCGTCGTCGGCTCCCGCGCGGAACTCACCGGGCTGACCGGTTCCGACCAGTCCGGGCTGGACCCGCACCGCCCGTTCATCGACGACGTCACCTTCGCGTGCCCCCAGTGCGCGAAGACGGCCACGCGCGTGCCCGAGGTCATCGACGCCTGGTACGACTCCGGTTCGATGCCGTTCGCGCAGTGGGGCTACCCGTACAAGAACAAGGACCTGTTCGAGGCACGCTACCCGGCGCAGTTCATCTCCGAGGCCATCGACCAGACCCGCGGCTGGTTCTACACACTGATGGCGATCGGCACCCTGGTCTTCGACAAGTCGTCGTACGAGAACGTCGTCTGCCTCGGGCACATCCTCGCCGAGGACGGCCGCAAGATGTCCAAGCACCTGGGCAACATCCTGCAGCCGATCCCGCTGATGGACCAGCACGGCGCCGACGCGGTCCGCTGGTTCATGGCGGCCGGCGGCTCCCCCTGGGCGGCCCGCCGGGTGGGCCACGGCACCATCCAGGAGGTCGTCCGCAAGACCCTCCTGACGTACTGGAACACGGTCGCCTTCCAGGCGCTGTACGCCCGTACGTCCGGCTGGGCGCCGAGCGAGGCCGATCCGGCCCCGGCCGACCGCCCGGTCCTGGACAGGTGGCTGCTGTCCGAACTCCACGCCCTCACCGACCAGGTGACGCAGTCGCTGGAGGCCTACGACACCCAGCGCGCCGGCAAGCTCCTCTCGGCGTTCGTCGACGACCTGTCCAACTGGTACGTCCGCCGGTCCCGCCGACGCTTCTGGCAGGGCGACAAGGCGGCGCTGCGCACCCTGCACGAGGTCGTCGAGACGGTCACCAAGCTGATGGCCCCGCTGACCCCGTTCATCACCGAGCGGGTCTGGCAGGACCTGGTCGCCCCCGTCACCCCGGGCGCCCCGGAGTCCGTGCACCTGTCGGCCTGGCCGGAGCCGGACCTCTCGGCGATCGACCCGGAGCTGTCGAAGCAGATGGTCCTCGTCCGCCGCCTGGTGGAGCTGGGCCGCGCCACGCGCGCCGAGTCGGGCGTCAAGACCCGCCAGCCGCTCCGCCGCGCGCTGATCGCGGCCGCCGGGTTCGACGCGCTCTCCCCCGCGCTGCACGCGCAGATCACCGAGGAGCTGAACGTCGAGTCCCTGGCGTCCCTCTCCGAGGTCGGCGGCTCTCTGGTCGACACCACCGCCAAGGCGAACTTCCGCGCCCTGGGCAAGCGGTTCGGCAAGCGTGTCCAGGACGTGGCCAAGGCCGTCGCGAACGCCGACGCGGCCGCGCTCTCCCTCGCCCTGCGCGAGGGCACGGCATCGGTCGAGATCGACGGCGAGACCGTCACCCTGGCCCCCGACGAGGTGATCATCACGGAGACCCCGCGCGAGGGCTGGTCGGTGGCCTCCGACTCCGGCGCCACCGTCGCGCTCGACCTGGAGATCACCGAGGAGCTGCGCCGCGCGGGCCTGGCCCGTGACGCCATCCGTCTGATCCAGGAGGCCCGCAAGAACAGCGGCCTGGACGTCGCCGACCGCATCGCGCTCCGCTGGACGGCGACCGACCCGGGAACCGTCGACGCCCTGGACGGCCACGCCGGCCTGATCGCCGACGAGGTCCTCGCCACGGACTTCGCCCGGGGTGAGGCGGACGACACCTACGGCGCCCCGTTCACGGACGAGGCCCTGACGCTGACGTTCCGCCTGCGCAAGGCGTAACGGCCCGGCTCCACGAGGGCCGACCACCACAAGGGCCCGGCTCCCAACGGCATCCCCCAGGGAACCGGGCCCTTGCCCTTGCCCTGCCCTGTCACCGCCCCACCGGCACCCGCGCGCCCGCACGCCCGCACGCGCCCGCACGCGCCCGCACGGCACCCTGCGGCGGCCCGCGCCGGTCCTCGTGAACGCCCCCCGCCCGGTCTCCGCCGTCCCCGCGTCGGTCGCGTCCGTGCCGCCCCTCCCCCCGACAGCACAGTGATCGCTGTCAACACGCGTAAAAAGGGCGGGCCCCGGATCGAATCCGGGGCCCGCCCTTTGAACGCTGCCGACGCCTAAGGCGTACTACTGGCCGTCAGTTGTCGTCCTCGTCGATGAGGAAGCCACGCATCGGCGAGGGAGCCTGGCCCATCGGGGAGGGACCCTGCGGACGTACCGGAGCCATCGGCTGAGTCATCGCCGGAGACATCTGCTGCTGACCGCCGTAGGACGGGGCAGCCGGGCTCGGCGCGCCCATGCCCGGGTTGCCGCCGTAGGACGGGGCGCTCGCGCCGGCCGGAGCCATGGAGGGCGCCGGGGACGGCGGCAGGGAGGCCGTGGCCGGAGTACGCGGCGGCGCGAGGGAGTCGTCCGCCTGGGTCTCCAGCTGGCGCAGCTGGGACTCGAGGTACGACTTCAGACGCGTGCGGTACTCGCGCTCGAAGCCACGCAGGTCCTCGACCTTGCGCTCCAGCGTGGCGCGGGCGGACTCCAGGGAGCCCATCGCGACGCGGTGCTTCTCCTGCGCGTCCCGCTCCAGGGCGTCCGCCTTGGCACGGGCGTCCCGCTCGAGACCCTCGGCGCGGCTGCGGGCCTCGCCGACGATCTTGTTGGCCTCGGAACGGGCCTCGGCGATCGCCTGGTCGGCGGTCTGCTGGGCCAGCGAGAGGACACGGGCGGCACTGTCGCCACCGGGGCCCTGACCGGGGCCGCCCATCGGACCGCCCATGGGGCCGCCCATCGGACCACCCATCTGCTGCTGCATGGGCTGGCCACCCATCGGGCCCTGACCCATGGGGCCCTGGCCCATCGGACCCTGACCCATGGGGCCGGGACCCATGCCCTGGCCCATCTGGCCGGGACCCTGGGGGCCGCCCTGACCGCCGGGACCGGCGGGCAGCTGCGGGGCACCGCTCGGCAGCTGGGGCGGGCCACCCATGGGGCCACCCATCTGCTGCTGCGGCGGGCCCGATATGCCGGCGGGCACCGGTCCGCCCGGACCTCGCATGCCCTGCTGCGGCATTCCCTGCGGGGGCATCCCCTGCTGCGGCATGCCTTGCTGCTGCATACCGCCCTGCTGCATGCCGCCCTGCTGGGGCATGCCGCCCTGCTGCTGATCCTGTTCCGGAGGTTTGCGCATGTTCTGCTGGTTCTGGGCAGCAGCGCGCGTGGCCGCGGCCAGCTTGGCCCGCAGGTCCTCGTTCTCACGGAGCAGGCGGGTCAGTTCGGCTTCGACCTCATCGAGGAAGGCATCGACCTCGTCCTCGTCATAGCCTTCTCGGAGGCGGACGGTCGTGAACTGCTTGTTCCGCACGTCCTCGGGGGTCAACGGCATCTCTTCACCTCAACGTAGTCGTCGGCATCGGCAAGACGGTAGTTCACATCGCTCACAGCTTGCTCACGATCGAGATCAGGATGTAAACGATGATCATCAGTACGAAGAAGGACAGGTCGAGCGCCACGCCCCCGAGACGCAACGGCGGGATTACCCGCCGCAGAAGCTTGAGCGGTGGATCGGTGACAGTGTAGGTGGCCTCCAGAACGACCACCATCGCCTTGCCGGGCTGCCATGAGCGGGCGAACTGGAAGACGTAGTCCATGACCAGCCGGAAGATGAGCACGATGAGGAACACCATCAGCGCGATGTAGACGACATCCAGGACCACGCTCATGTTCGGTGCTTCCCTCTCCCCTGTTTCCGTGCTGCTCTGTACTGCTTTGTACTGCTTCTACCGGTCTTACGTCTCAGCTCTGGTTGAAGAACCCGCCTTCTGCGATGCGGGCCTTGTCCTCCGCCGTGACATCGACGTTAGCAGGCGACAACAGGAACACCTTCTGCGTCACCCGCTCGATGCTGCCGTGAAGACCAAACACCAAACCGGCCGCAAAGTCGACAAGTCGCTTCGCGTCTGTGTCATCCATCTCAGTCAGATTCATGATCACCGGGGTGCCCTCACGGAAGTGTTCCCCGATGGTACGGGCCTCGTTGTAGGTCCGAGGGTGAAGCGTGGTGATCCGGTACGGCTCTCGTTCCGACACGACCTTGGGCATGATCACCGGTGCGTTCTTCTCCAGGGACTGACGTTCTTGTGTGATGGACGCCACGGGCGCGATGCGCGCCGGACGTCCGGATTCCGCGGGGAGCGAAGAGGATCGCGCCACCGGCTCACGCGGGGCGGGCGGCTGTACGATTCGCACCTCTTCGTCCCTTTGGGACTGATGTGCCCCGTGGGGCTGGTGCGCCGACTCATGTCGCCGGTGGTCCCGCTCGGGCTCCGGGTCGAGCTCGGGTTCGAAGTCGTCGTCGGGGTCGAATCCCCGGCCGTCGTACCCATCGTCCTCCACGAGGCCGAGGTAGACCGCCATCTTGCGCATCGCGCCGGCCATGCTCTGAGTCCTCCGCTCTGTGGTGGATCGACTTCCTACTGCCAAGTCCCTCGATCCACGTGGCCCTTATGGCCGCCTTTCGGCGGTAATGACCATATTTTCTGCTGTGGTCCGACTTCCTGGCGACGTTACCCGAGCCTGGGGCGGACTCCGAGTACCGCAGTGCCGACGCGTACATGTGTCGCTCCGGCCGCCACGGCCTCCTCGAGATCCGCGCTCATCCCCGCGGACACCATGTTCGCAGTCGGATGAGCTCGGCGCAGGTCAGTCGACAAATCCATCAACCGCCCGAAGGCCGCTCGTTGGCGTCCCGCGAACTCCCCGGTCAGGGGGGCGACCGTCATCAGTCCGTCGAGGCGCAGCCCCGGCGAGCCGGCCACCCGGTCGGCCAACTCCGCGACGCCGCCCGGGGCCACGCCGCCCCGTTCGCCCCGCTCGCTCACCCCGGCGTCGAGGGCGACCTGGATGAGGCAGCCCACCTCGCGCCCCGCCCGCACCGCCTCCTTCGACAGCGACGTCACCAGCCTGGCGCGGTCGACGGACTGCACCACATCCGCGTAACCGACCACCGAGCGCGTTTTGTTGGTCTGCAACTGCCCGACGAAGTGCCAGCTGAGCGGCAGGTCGGAGCACTCGGCCGCCTTCGGCGCCGCGTCCTGGTCCTTGTTCTCGGCGACGTGGCGCACGCCGAGCCCGGACAGGATGCGCACGTCGCTCGCCGGGTAGGTCTTGGTGACCACGATCAGGGTCACCTCGTCCCGCCCCCGCCCGGCGGTCGCGCACGCGGCGGCGATGCGCTCCTCCACTTTCGCCAGATTCGCGGCGAGTTCGTCCCTACGGCCCGTCATGTCCCATCAGTCCAGCCAGACATATCCCGCGAGTCGCCCCGTGGTGCGATCGCGGCGGTATGAGAAATGGTCTTTCGACTCCCGTGTGCACACGGGCGACCCCACCCGGTCACGCACGCCGAGCCGGTCGAGCTGTGCGTGCACCCCGGCGGTCACGTCGACGGCGGGAGTGCCCCAGCCGGTCTCGGCGTGCGCCGCCGGTTCGACGGCGGCGACCTCGGCGCGCATCGCCTCCGGCACCTCGTAGCACCGCCCGCACACGGCGGGTCCGGTGCGGGCGACGATCCGGGCGGGGTCGGCGCCGAGCGACGTCATCGCGTCGACCGCGGCGGGCACGATCCCCTTGACCATCCCTGGTCTTCCGGCGTGAGCGGCGGCGACGACGCCCGCGACCGGGTCGGCCAGCAGGACCGGCACGCAGTCCGCGGTCAGCACGGCGAGGGCCAGCCCGCGGGTGGCGGTGACCAGGCCGTCCACCTCGGGGACGGGCCGGGTGGTCCACGGCCCGTCGACCTCGGCGACGTCGGCGCCGTGCACCTGGTTCATCCAGACGACCCGGCCCGGGTCGAGACCGAGCGAGGTTGCGGCGAGCTCACGGTTGGCGAGCACGGCGCCGGATTCGTCGCCGACCGCTCCGCCGAGGTTGAGCTGCTCATACGGAACGGCGCTCACCCCGCCCCACCGGTCGGTGAAGGCGAAGTGCGCGCCGCTCACGCTCTCGCGCTGTCCTATCACTTCAGGAAGTCCGGCACGTCCAGCTCCTCGGCCGCGCTGTCCGAGTAGGTCCGCGACGGCGGCACCGGCGGGGACGACGGGAGGTCGGCCACCGGCTCGGGCGCCGGCTCCGGCTCCTCCTTCGGGGTCACGCTGCCGAGCGAGCCGAAGGACGGGCGGCTCTCGGGCTGCCGTACCGGAGTGGGCTCGTCGCGCCGGGCCGAGGACGACCCCATGACGGTCTCCCGGCGGGCCGGCGGCTGTCCGCCGTCGAAGCCGGCCGCGATCACGGTGACCCTGACCTCGTCGCCGAGGGCGTCGTCGATGACCGCGCCGAAGATGATGTTGGCCTCGGGGTGGGCGGCCTCGCTGACCAGCTGGGCGGCCTCGTTGATCTCGAACAGACCGAGGTCGGAGCCGCCGGAGATGGAGAGCAGGACGCCCCGGGCGCCGTCGATGGAGGCCTCCAGAAGCGGCGAGGAGATCGCCATCTCGGCGGCGGCCACCGCGCGGTCGTCGCCGCGGGCCGAGCCGATGCCCATGAGGGCCGAACCGGCCTCGGACATGACCGACTTCACGTCGGCGAAGTCGAGGTTGATCAGACCGGGGGTGGTGATCAGGTCGGTGATGCCCTGAACGCCGGAGAGCAGGACCTGGTCGGCCGACTTGAAGGCGTCGAGGACCGAGACCTGGCGGTCCGAGATGGACAGCAGCCGGTCGTTGGGGATGACGATGAGGGTGTCGACCTCTTCGCGGAGTTCGGCGATGCCGTCCTCGGCCTGGTTGGCGCGGCGCCGGCCCTCGAAGGTGAACGGGCGGGTGACCACGCCGATGGTGAGGGCGCCCAGGGAACGGGCGATGTTGGCCACGACCGGCGCGCCGCCGGTACCGGTGCCGCCGCCCTCTCCGGCCGTCACGAAGACCATGTCGGCCCCCTTGAGGACCTCCTCGATCTCCTCGCGGTGGTCCTCGGCGGCCTTGCGGCCCACGGCCGGGTTGGCGCCGGCGCCGAGTCCGCGGGTCAGTTCGCGGCCGACGTCGAGTTTGACGTCGGCGTCGCTCATCAACAGCGCCTGCGCGTCCGTGTTGATGGCGATGAACTCGACGCCCTTGAGACCGACCTCGATCATCCGGTTGATGGCATTGACACCACCGCCGCCGACACCGATGACTTTGATGACTGCGAGGTAGTTCTGCGGTGCTGCCACGTCGAAGGCCTCTCGCCTCGAGTTACGTGTCGTCGCGTCACAGGTGATGCGATCCGACGACTGATGCCGAATGGGACGGTCCGTTTCGCCGACCCGAACCCTAACGCTGAAGTTTAGGGTTACCAGTGTGTCCGTTCCTTGAAGTCTTCTGAACAGGACACTAAGTCGACAAGTGGCGCCCGTTCAACGAACACGCCGAACCTCCCGTTTTTCTTTTCACCCTATGTGATCAGCCATGTCGCTGCCCAACCAGGGTGCTGGCCTGCGCGGATGTGCGTCAACTCCCCGATGACGCAGGGGCGGTGGGAGCGCTGACGTCGAAGTGCCGCGCGGCCGGGGCGGCTTTCATGAGAGCGGTGAGTGCGCGGCCCTTGGCGGCGCCGTTCTCGGCGCTGCCCCAGGCCACCGTGCGGCCGTCGGTCAGCCGCAGTGCGATGTCGTCGTAGGAGCGGACCTTGACCAGCCGTGTCTCGCGGGCGACGGCGGGCGGCAGCGAGCCGGCCGCCCGGACCGCCTCCCGCGTCAGCCGGGTCTCTCCGAATCGGCGCAGACTCGCCGCCGCCGATCGCGAGGAGGAGGCCGACATCTCCAGCAACGGGATGCCTTTCGGGGCCTCGGAAACCGTGGCGAAACGGACGCCCTCGTCGTCC
The DNA here is from genome assembly GCF_030816715.1 of Streptomyces achromogenes. NCBI lineage: Bacteria > Bacillati > Actinomycetota > Actinomycetes > Kitasatosporales > Streptomycetaceae > Streptomyces > Streptomyces achromogenes. The sequence goes on from NZ_JAUSYH010000001.1 coordinate 2,476,689, forward strand.
ACTTCCACGAAGCTCGCCCCTTTTCGGACCAGGAGAACCGGCGTTCGCTCGACCACTTTCACACTGATTCCGTGCGGCCAGGAACGGACCGTCTCAACCGAGTCGATCCGGGGCAATTCCTTGCGGAGTCTCGCCTCGACCGCGTCGGTGTCGACCGAGACGAGCGGCGTTCCGACGGTCACGGCGGCGACCTCGCTCACCTGTTGCGGGGTCAGTACGGCGGTGCCGGTGACGGTGACCTCCCTCACCCGCAGCCACTGCGAGCCGTACAACACCCAGACGGCGCCCGCACCGAGGAGGGAGACGGCCAGCACGAGAGTGATGATCATACGAAGCCGGCGTGGCCCCAACCGCCGGACAAGGGGCGGACCGGACGACTCCTGCTGGCGTGCACCGCGCTCGGCGGTGGCGGATCCGGCCACGCTCCCCTGCCCTTTCGTCCATCGTGCCTATCGGTGTGCACGGGAGGCGGCGATCGCCTCGTACACCATGCCGACGAGCAGTTCGTCGGCGTCCCGGCGGCCGAACTCGCTGGCGGCCCGGGACATCTCGTACAGCCGGTGCGGATCGGCGAGCACGGGCAGGACCGTCTCCCGCACCCACTCGGGGGTCAGTTCCGCGTCGTCGACCAGCAGACCGCCGCCCGCCTTCACCAGCGGCTGGGCGTTCAGCCGCTGTTCGCCGTTGCCGATGGGCAGCGGGACGTAGGCGGCCGGGAGCCCGACGGCGGAGAGCTCGGCGACGGTCATCGCGCCCGCCCGGCAGAGCATCATGTCGGCGGCGGCGTACGCGAGATCCATCCGGTCCACGTACGGTACCGGGATGTACGGGGGCATCCCCGGCATCTGCTGCACCTGCGGCAGTTCGTTCTTCGGGCCGACCGCGTGCAGGATCTGGATGCCGGCCTGCTGCAGCCAGGGCGCGACCTGCTGGACCACCTCGTTCAGGCGGCGGGCGCCCTGCGAGCCGCCGGAGACCAGCAGGGTCGGCAGGTTGGGGTCGAGGCCGAACATGTGCCGGGCCTCGGGACGGGCGGCGGCGCGGTCCAGCGTGGCGATGGAGCGGCGCAGCGGGATGCCGATGTAGCGGGCGTCGCGCAGCTTGCTGTCGGGCGTGGAGACGGCCACCCGGGCCGCGTAGCGCGAGCCGATCTTGTTGGCCAGGCCGGGGCGGGCGTTGGCCTCGTGGACGATGATCGGCACACCGAGGCGCTTGGCCGCGAGGTAGCCGGGCAGGGCCACGTAACCGCCGAAGCCGACGACGGCGTCCGCCCGGGTGCGCTCCAGGATCTGCTCGGCCGCCTTGATCGTGCCGCGCAGCCGGCCCGGGACGGTGATCAGTTCGGGGGTGGGCTTGCGCGGCAGCGGCACGGCGGGGATCAGCGCGAGCTCGTAGCCCCGCTGCGGAACGAGCGTGGTCTCCAGGCCGCGCTCCGTGCCCAGGGCCGTGATCCCCACACCGGGGTCCTGCCTGCGGAGGGCGTCCGCGAGGGCGAGCGCGGGCTCGATGTGGCCGGCGGTCCCCCCACCAGCGAGTACGACATGCACCGAAATTCACCGCTCTCCGGACGGGCGCGCCGCCGAGGCACGCCGTCGCATCGTGTTCCATCTCCGGGGACTCCGTGCGAACGCGGAGCCCCCCGCCCCCCGCTTTCTACCAAAGCGGCGGGGCCGCATCGCAAGCGCCGCCCGCGCAGCGGGCTCGTCGCGTGCGAAGGCGATCAGCAGCCCGATGGCGAACATGGTCGGCAGCAGGGCGGAGCCCCCGTAGGAGAACAGCGGGAGGGGCACGCCGGCGATCGGCAGCAGACCGAGCACCGCACCGATGTTGATCACTGCCTGAGCGGTGATCCAGGTGGTCACGCCTCCCGCGGCATACCTCACGAAGGGGTCCTCCGTGCGTCCGGCCACGCGGATACCCGCATAGCCTAGAGCCGCGAACAGGGCGAGCACCGACAGCGTCCCCGCGAGACCGAGTTCCTCTCCGGTGACAGCGAAGATGAAGTCGGTGTGCGCTTCGGGGAGTTGTCCCCATTTCTCCACACTCGCCCCGAGCCCCGAGCCGAAGATCCCGCCGGAGGCCAGGGCGTAGATGCCGTGCACGGCCTGCCAGCAGGCGTCGCCGGGGCCGGGATCGGTCGCGCCGATGCACTGCAGCCGGGCCATGCGGTTGGGGCTGGTCCTGATGAGGATCACGCCGAGCGTGGCGGCGATCGACAGCACGCCGACGAACAGCCGTGTGGGCGCACCCGCCAGCCACAACAGGCCGAAGAGGATCGCCGTGAGGATGATCGCCGTGCCCATGTCGCCGCCCAGCATGATCAGCCCGAGCAGCATGAAGGCGACCGGCACGAGCGGCACCAGCATGTGCTTCCACTGGCTGAGCAGCCTCTTGTCCTGTTTGCGCGCGAGCAGGTCGGCGCCCCACAGCACGAGCGCGAGTTTGCCGAACTCGCTGGGCTGGATCTGGAAGGAGCCGCCCAGCGAGATCCAGTTCTGGTTGCCGTTGACCGACATCCCTATCCCGGGGACCTGCACCAGCGCCATCATGAAGACGGCACCCGCGAGGATCGGGTAGGCGAGGGCGCGGTGCAGCTTCACCGGCATGCGGGACGCGACCAGCAGCAGCACGGCCCCGATGGAGGCGGCCAGGAACTGCTTGCGGAAGAAGAACGAACCGGGCAGCGACATCTGCAGCGCGGTGATCTGGGAGGCCGAGTAGACCATCACGAGGCCCAGCACGGTGATCAGCAGGCTGCCGCCGAAGATCAGGTAGTAGGCCGTGAGCGGCCGGTCCCAGGCCTTCTGCACGCGCGCGTGGAGCCGCCGTACGGGGTTGTCGCGGCGCGGCCGGGAGGCGCCGGCCGGTCTGCGGACGGTTCGCTGGACGGGCGGCCGCCCGGTACGGCTACCGGCCATCTGCCGCTCCGCTGTACGCGGCGCAGCCGCTGCGCTCGGCTGCTGCGCCGTACGTCGGCCGTGACGGTCCCACGCGTCCCTCCCAAGGTCGCCCGGCAGGCGGCCGGGTCAGGTTCCGAGTTCGCGGACGGCCTGAGCGAACGCGTCACCGCGCTGGTTGTAGTTGACGAACATGTCCATGGAGGCGCAGGCGGGGGCGAGGAGCACCGTGTCGCCCCCGGCGGCGAGCCGCCGGGCCTCCTGGACGGCTGCGGACATCGCCCCAGTGTCGGTCCGGCCGAGGTCGACGACGGGTACTTCCGGGGCGTGTCGCGCCAGGGCTTCCCGGATCAGGGCGCGGTCGGCGCCGATGAGCACCACGCCGCGAAGCCGCTCGGCCGACCCGGCCACCAGCTCGTCGAAGGTCGCGCCCTTGGCCAGTCCGCCGGCGATCCACACGATCTTCTCGTAGGCCGCCAACGAGGCCTGCGCCGCGTGGGTGTTGGTCGCCTTGGAGTCGTCGACGTACGCGACGCCGTCCACGTCGGCCACGTGGGCGATGCGGTGGGCGTCGGGCGTGAAGGCCCGCAGGCCGTCCCGTACGGCCTTGGGGGGCACCCCGAAGGCCCGGGCGAGGGCCGCCGCGGCAAGGGCGTTGGCGATGTTGTGCGGGGCCGGCGGATCGACGTCGGAGACCTCGGCGAGCTCCTGGGCGTTCTTCTGCCGGTCCTCTACGAAGGCCCGGTCGACCAGGATGCCGTCCACCACGCCGAGTTGGGAGGGGGCGGGGGCGCCGAGGGTGAAGCCGATCGCCCGGCAGCCCTCCTCGACGTCGGCCTCGCGCACCAGGTCCTCGGTGGCCTTGTCGGCGACGTTGTAGACGCAGGCGACCTGGTTGCCCTCGTAGACGCGCCCCTTGTCCCTGGCGTACGCCTCCATGGAGCCGTGCCAGTCGAGGTGGTCGGGGGCGAGGTTGAGGACGGCGGCGGAGTGCGCGCGCAGGGACGGCGCCCAGTGCAGCTGGTAGCTGGACAGCTCGACGGCGAGGACGTCGTAGCGCTCGTCGCCGAGGACCGCGTCCAGCAGGGAGACACCGATGTTGCCGACGGCCGCCGTACGCAGGCCGGCCGCCTCCAGGATGGACGCGAGCATCCGGGTGGTGGTCGTCTTGCCGTTGGTGCCCGTCACGCACAGCCAGGGCGCCGCGTCCGGGCCCCTGAGCCGCCAGGCGAGTTCGACGTCGCCCCAGACCGGTACGCCGGCCCGGCGGGCCGCCGTGAACAGCGGCTTGTCGGGCTTCCAGCCGGGTGCGGTGACGACGAGTTCGGCGCCCTCGGGCAGGGTCGCCCCGTCACCGAGGCGCACGGTGACGCCCAGCGCCTCCAGCTCGGCGGCCTGTTCACGCGCGCGTGCGTCGTCGCCGTCGTTGACGACGGTGACCTTCGCGCCGAGCCCGTGCAGCACCTTGGCCGCCGGGAGGCCGGAGACGCCGAGCCCGGCGACGGTGACGTTCTTCCCCTGCCAGTCGGTCACTTCTCTGCTGCCCATCCCGCGTAGAAGATGCCCAGTCCGACGATCACACAGATGCCCTGGATGATCCAGAAACGGACCACCACGAGGACTTCGGACCAGCCCTTGAGTTCGAAGTGGTGCTGCAGCGGCGCCATCCGGAAGACGCGCTTGCCGGTGAGCTTGAACGAGCCGACCTGGATGACCACCGACATGGTGATGAGGACGAACAGACCACCCATGATGGCCACCAGCAGCTCCGTGCGGGAGCAGATGGCGAGGCCCGTGAGGACGCCGCCGAGCGCCAGCGAACCGGTGTCGCCCATGAAGATCTTGGCCGGCGAGGTGTTCCACCACAGGAAGCCCAGGCAGGCGCCCATCAGCGCCGCGGAGATGACCGCGAGATCCAGCGGATCGCGCACCTCGTAGCAGGCGTTGGGGTTGGTCAGGGTCTCGCCGTTGGCGCAGGACTCCTGGAACTGCCAGACGCCGATGAAGGTGTAGGCGCCGAAGACGAGCACGGAGGCGCCGGTGGCCAGGCCGTCCAGACCGTCCGTCAGGTTCACGCCGTTGGACATCGCGAGGATCATGAACAGCGCCCAGACGACGAACAGCACGGGGCCGATCGTCCAGCCGAAGTCCGTGATGAAGGACAGCTTCGTGGAGGCCGGGGTGTTGCCGCGGGCGTCGGAGAACTGCAGCGACAGCACCGCGAAGGCGATGCCGACGATGAGCTGGCCGGCCATCTTCGCCTTGGCCCGCAGACCCAGCGAACGCCGCTTGACGATCTTGATGTAGTCGTCGAGGAAGCCGACCAGGCCCATGCCGCACATCAGGCCCAGCACCAGCAGACCGGTGTAACTCGGCGGGTTGCCCGTGATCAGCTTGGACAGGAAGTACGCGGCGACCGTCGCGAAGATGAACGCGATGCCGCCCATGGTCGGCGTGCCGCGCTTGCTGGCGTGCTCGCGCGGGCCGTCGTCGCGGATGTACTGGCCGTAGCCCTTGCGCGCCAGCAGTTTGATCAGCAGCGGCGTGCCGATCAGCGTCAGAAAGAGACCGATGACGCCCGCGAAGAGGATCTGATTCATCATCGGGTGACGACCTCACCCTCGGCGCCGGTCGCGAGCAGCGCCTGCGCGACGGTCTCGAGACCGACCGAACGGGACGCCTTCACGAGTACGACGTCCCCCGGGCGCAACTCGCTGCGCAACAGGTCGACAGCCGCCTGTGCGTCGGACACGTGCACCGACTCCTCACCCCACGAACCCTCGTTGTATGCGCCCAGTTGCAGCCAGGCGGCTTCCCTGCCCCCGACCGCGACGAGCTTGCCGACATTGAGCCGGACGGCGAGCCGTCCGACCGCGTCGTGCTCGGCGAGCGCCTCGTCCCCGAGCTCGGCCATCTTGCCGAGCACCGCCCAGGTCCGGCCCCCCTTCGCCCGTGAGGCTTCGCCCATGGCTGCCAGTGCACGCAGGGCAGCTCGCATGGACTCAGGGTTCGCGTTGTAGGCGTCGTTGACGATCGTCACGCCGTCCGGGCGCTCGGTGACCTCCATACGCCAGCGGGAGAGGGAGCCCGCCTCGGAGAGCGCGGTGGCGATCTCTTCCGCGGACATGCCCAGCTCATGGGCGACGGCGGCCGCGGCGAGCGCGTTCGACACGTGATGCTCACCGTACAGGCGCATGGTCACATCGCTGCACCCGGAGGGTGTGTGAAGGCGGAAGGCGGGCTGCCCGGTGTCCGTGAGTCGCACGTTCTCGGCCCGAACGTCCGCTTCGCCGGACTCTCCGAAAAAGACCGTCTTCGCCGTCGTACGGGAGGCCATGGCCCGGACCAACGGGTCGTCGGCGTTGAGGATCGCGACGCCGCCGTCGGCCGCCGGGGGCAGCGACTCGACCAGCTCGCCCTTTGCCTGTGCGATCTGTTCGCGGCCGCCGAACTCGCCGATGTGGGCGGTGCCGACGTTGAGGACGAGGCCGATCTTCGGGGGCGTCAGATCGGCGAGGTAGCGGATGTGGCCGATTCCGCGGGCCCCCATCTCCAGCACGAGGAAACGGGTTTCCGCGGTGGCCGACAGGGCGGTCAGCGGCAGTCCGATCTCGTTGTTGAGCGAACCGGGCGTGAACACGGTCGGCGCCTTGCGCCGGAGCACCTGCGCGATCAGGTCCTTGGTGCTGGTCTTGCCGGCCGAGCCGGTGAGGGCGACGAGAGTGGCGCCGAGCCGGTGCACGACGTGCCGGGCGAGGGCGCCCAGCGCCGTCTGGACGTCGTCGACGACGATGGCGGGCACGCCGACCGGCCGGGAGGCCAGCACGGCCGCCGCGCCCGCCTCGACGACCGCGGCCGCGTAGTCGTGGCCGTCCACCCGTTCGCCGACGAAGGCGACGAAGAGGCTGCCGGGCGCCACCTCGCGGGAGTCCCGGACGACCGGTCCGGTGACTTCCACGGACGGATCCGGTATGTCGTGCGTCTGCCCGCCGACGACTGCTGCGATCTCGGCGAGGGAGAGGGCGATCACAAGTTCATCCCTGGGTCTGCTGGATAGCTTCGCGAAGCACCTGGCGGTCGTCGAACGGACGGACCACCCCGGCGATGTCCTGGCCCTGCTCGTGGCCCTTGCCCGCGACCAGCACGGTGTCCCCGGCGTGCGCGCGGGCCACGACCGCGGCGATCGCGGCGGCCCGGTCCTCGAACAGCTGCACGTCGCCGCGCTCATGGGCCGGCACCGACGCCGCGCCCTGGAGCATCGTCGCGAGGATCGCGAGCGGGTCTTCGGAGCGCGGGTTGTCGGAGGTCAGTACGGCGGTGTCGGCAAGCCGGGCGACGGCTGCGCCCATCGGGGCGCGCTTGGTGCGGTCCCGGTCGCCGCCGCAGCCGAGAACCACGTGCAGCCGGCCCTTGGTGACCTTGCGCAGCGCCCTGAGCACCGACTCGACGGCGTCGGTCTTGTGGGCGTAGTCGACGACCGCGAGGTAGGGCTGCCCGGCGTCCACCCGCTCGAGGCGGCCCGGCACGCCCGGCACGGCCGCGACGCCGTCGGCGGCGGTCCGCGGGTCGATGCCGGCGACGGAGAGGGAGACGATCGCGGCGAGGGTGTTCGCCACGTTGAAGCTGCCCGGCAGCGGCGACCTGGCGGCGACCCGCACCCCGTCCGGCCCCAGGACGGTGAACGTCGAGTCCATCGGGCCGGTCTCGACGTCCACCGCGCGCCAGTCGGCGTCCGGGTCGCCCTCGGCGGAGAAGGTGACGACCGGCACCTCCGCCTCCTGGACCAGCCGGCGGCCGTACTCGTCGTCGAGGTTGACCACGCCGAGTTTGCTGCGTTTCCGTGTGAACAGCTGCGCCTTGGCGCGGAAGTAGTCCTCCATGCCCGAGTGGAACTCCATGTGCTCCGGGCTGAGGTTGTTGAAGACGGCGATGTCGAAGACGCAGCCGTCGACCCGGCCGAGGACCAGGGCGTGGCTGGAGACCTCCATCGCGACCGCCTCGACGCCGCGCTCGCGCATGACGGCGAACAGGGCCTGGAGGTCGGTGGCTTCCGGGGTGGTGCGCTCGGACTTGATGCGCTCGTCGCCGATGCGCATCTCGACGGTGCCGATCAGGCCGGTGGACCTGACCGGCTTCAGGCCGCCCTCGACGAGGTACGCGGTGGTGGTCTTGCCGGAGGTGCCGGTGATGCCGATCTGGAGCAGGCCGCGGCCGGGGCGGCCGTAGATGGTGGCCGCCAGTTCGCCCATGGCCCCGCGCGGGTCGTCGACCACCAGGACCGGCAGACCGGTCACGGCGGCGCGGTCGGCGCCGGCGGGGTCGGTCAGGACGGCGACCGCGCCCAGGCCCGCGGCCTGGGTGACGAAGTCGGCGCCGTGCAGGCGGGCGCCGGGCAGCGCGGCGTACAGGTCGCCGGGGCGGACCGCGCGCGAGTCATGGGTGATGCCCGTGACCTCGGTGGCGGTGCCGCCCGGCTGTGCGGCGCCCAGCTGATCGGCGAGTTCCGCGAGGGGTGTGGCGGAGACCTGCGCCGGTCGCGGCGGTCCCGGATATGTCACGGAAGCGCCCTTCTGGGTGGTTTGGGACTGATCAGCGTGTGGCACGGCGGTGAGCGTACCGGGCGTACCCGCCTGCGGGCGAAGCGAGGGCGCTGCCGTCGGCGGACTCGCGGGCGGCCCGGCGGGGGCTGCCGTGGGCGGTGCGGGAGTCCCGGGGTCGGGAGTGATCATGGTCACGGGCTGGTTCCTGGCTTGCTCGGCGCTGAACAGTGGCGTTCGGGGTCGGGGACGGAAGGGGGCGGGGGCGCCGCTCGGGCCGGGGCCCGGCGGTCAGGGCGTGAAGGAGACCGGGAGGTTCGCGGCCTTCGCCCCGGTCGGTGGGACCTGCAGGGTCTTCAGGGCGAACTCCATGACCTGTTTGAAGACGGGGCCGCAGATCTGGCCGCCGAAGTAGCTGCCCTCGGTGGCGTTCTGGATGGCGCAGTAGACGGTGATGCGGGGGCTGTCGGCGGGCGCGAAGCCGGCGAACGACGAGGTGTAGCCCTTGTAGGTGCCGGTGGCCGGATCCACGCGGTTGGCGGTGCCCGTCTTGCCCGCGACGCGGTAGCCGGGGATGCGCGCCTTGGCGCCCGTGCCCTCCCGGTCGTCCACGACCGACTCCAGCATGTGGGCGAGGGTCTTCGCCGTCTTCTGGCTGACGACCCGGCTCTTCGCGGGCGACGCGGCGGGCGTGAAGCGGCCGTCCGGCCCCTTGGTGCCGCGCACCAGGGTGGGCTCGACGCGCACGCCGCCGTTGGCGATCGTCGAGTACACCGAGGCCGCCTGGACCGCGTTCAGGGACATGCCCTGGCCGAAGGGGATCGTGTACTGCTGCGAGGTCGACCACTTGTCGGGCGGGGCGAGGATGCCCTTCGTCTCGCCCGGGAAGCCGAGCCCGGTGTGGCTGCCGAGGCCGAACTTGCGCAGGTAGGAGTACAGGACCCGGTTGGCCTCTGCCTGGGTCTTGCCGAGCTGTCCGGTGGCCAGGATGGTGCCGATGTTGCTGGACTTGGCGAGCACCCCGTTGAGCGTGAGGTACCAGGTCGGGTGGTCGATGTCGTCCTGGAAGAGCCGGTCGCCGCGGTGCAGCCGGTTGGGCACGGTGACGTGCGTCAGCGGGGTGGCGGCGTTCTCCTCCAGCACGGCGGCCATGGACATGATCTTCGCGGTGGAGCCGGGCTCGTAGGCGTCCTGGACGGCCGCGTTGCCCAGGGCGCCGGGGTCGGCCTTCGACAGGTCGTTGGGGTCGAAGCCGGGCGAGTTGGCCAGGGCGAGGATCTCGCCGGTGCGGGTGTCCTGCACGATGACGTAGCCGCGGTCCGCCGCGGACTTGCGCACCTGCTCGGTGATGGCGTTCTGCGCCGCCCACTGGATGTCGCGGTCGATCGTCAGCTCCACGGCGGAGCCGGGCACCGCGGGCGTCTCGGTGGAGCCCACGGTGGGCACCTGACGGCCGCCGGACTGGGCGTAGCGGATCTTGCCGTCCTTGCCCGCCAGGGTGGCGTTCAGCTGCTGCTCGACACCGCCGCCGCCCTGACCGTCGGCGTTGACCCAGCCCAGTATCCCGGCGGCGAGATCCTTGTTGGGGTACACGCGCTTGCTGCTGGGCACGGAGAACAGCCCGGCGAGGACGTTGACCGTGGAGCGGTCCGTCTCCGCCTTGGCGGAGAGCGCGGATCTCAAGTCGCGGATCTGCTTCCACACCTGCGGGGTCTGCCGCCCGGCGAGCTTCACGTAGCGCAGGTTCTTGTCCTTCGGCCGCAGCGTCTTGACCAGGACGGACTGCTGCCGGCCGAGGATCGGCGCGAGAAGGGCGGCCGCCCGCTCGGGACCGTCGTCGATCTTCAGCTGGGCGCGGGCGAACATGGTGGGATCGGCCGTGATGTCGTAGGCGTCCTCGCTGGTCGCGAAGGCCACACCGGTGCGGTCGGTGATCTCGCCGCGCTCGGCGGGCAGCACCTGGCCGACGTACCGGTTCTGCTCGGCCTTGGCGGTGTAGGCACTCGCGTCGACGGCCTGCACCTGCAGGAGGCGGACGACGAAGGCGATGAGCACCAGGGCCAGCGCGAGGCCCACCATGCGCAGCCGGGGGCGGGGGCTGCCGAGCCGGATGACACGCGGGGCGGCGCCGCGGGGCGGCGGCCCGGTCGGGCGGCGGGCCGGGCGGGCGCCGGGTCCCGGGCGCCGCTGGGCGGACGCGGGACGGGAGGGCCGGGCGGGGCCGGGCACACGCCGGCGCGGCGGTTCCCTGTCGGACACTTCCGTCACCTGCCGGGGGTCTCGGGGGTGGCTGCGGTCGGGCGCTCCGCGCTCCGCGCGGGGGCGGCGGAGCCGGCCGGTCCGGGCGCCTGCGGGAGCGTGACGGTCTCCGGCGGCCGTACGACGGGGTCCACGGACTGCCGGGCGGCCGCGGACGGGACGCCCTTCACGGTGCCGTCGGGGTTCAGGAAGGCCGGGTCCCCGCCCGGGACCATGCCCAGTTCGCGCGCGCGGCGCTGGAGGGCGTCCGGGGCGGAGTAGGAGTCGATGTCCCGCTGGAGCGCCTGCTCCTCGTCGGTGAGGCCCTTGGTGTCCTTCCGCAGGTCGTCCATCTTGAACGAGCCCTCGCTGAGGGCGGAGTTCAGCACGAGCAGTCCGATCAGGCCGCCGCCGAGGAGCAGGACGACGAGGAGGACGAACGGCGTGCGGGCGGCCTGCCGCGGGCCGGCCGGGAAGAGCCGCGCGAGGCGGGCGGCCCTCCCCTTCAGCGCGGGTTTACTGCTCACTCGCCCTCCCCCGGAACCGGTGTGCGGACCCTCGGCTCACGCCCGTCATTCGATGGACTCCCTGATTCGCTCGGCCCCGCGCAGCCGCGCCGGGGCGGCGCGCCGGTTCTCGGCGATCTCTTCCTCGGTGGGAAGTTCGGCACCGCGGGTGAGCAGCTTGAGTCTCGGCTGGTAGCGCTCGGGGACGACCGGCAGCCCGGGCGGCGCGGTGTTGGCGGCGCCGGCCGCGAACACCTGCTTGACGAGCCGGTCTTCGAGCGAGTGGTACGACAGGACGGCGATCCGCCCGCCCACGTCGATCGCCCGCACCGCGGCCGGGATCGCCCGTTCCAGGACGGAGAGTTCGCCGTTCACCTCGATGCGCAGAGCCTGGAAGGTGCGCTTGGCGGGATTGCCGCCGGTGCGCTTGGCGGCCTGCGGAAGGGCGCCCCGGATCAGTTCGACGAGCCGCGCGCTGTTGGTGAACGGCTCGTTGTCGCGCTCGCGCACCACCGCGGAGACGATCCGCTTGGCCTGCTTCTCCTCGCCGTACGCCCGCAGGATCCGCACGAGTTCGCCGGGCGGGTAGGTGTTGAGGACCTCGGCGGCGCTGACGCCGGTCGTCTGGTCCATGCGCATGTCGAGGGGGGCGTCCTGGGCGTAGGCGAAGCCGCGGTCGGCCTCGTCGAGCTGCATGGAGGAGACTCCGAGGTCGAACAGGACGCCCTGCACGCGCGCGACGCCGAGCCGGTCCAGTACGTCGGGGAGCTCGTCGTAGACCGCGTGCACGAGGGTGGCGCGCTCACCGAAGGGGGCGAGGCGCTCGCCGGACAGGCGCAGGGCCTCCTTGTCGCGGTCCAGGGCGATCAGCCGGGCCTCGGGAAACCGCGTCAGCAGGGCCTCGCTGTGCCCGCCGAGGCCGAGCGTGCAGTCGACGACGACCGCTCCCGGCTCCTGGAGGGCGGGGGCCAACAGGTCCAGGCACCGCTGGAGCATCACCGGGACGTGTCGACTGTGACTCAAGGGGGCCTCTCAGATCCGGCGGGTGATGACGCACCGCCGGGTCCCCGCCCCTCGTGAAGGGAAGGCCTGCCGGCGCCGCGGGGAGATCTCGGCGGCCGGGCCGGGGTCTCACGGGTTCAGTCCAGCAGGGAGATCGTCGCCTCCCGCTTCGCGTCACTTTAGTCCACGGGGTCTCGCGGTCAATCAACCGGCCTGTGCGGCGCGGCCCGGGGCGTTCCGGCCACCCGCATGCTTGTGGCTTACCTCACAAAGTGGGCGTGATGACGCTCTTTTTCCCCTCTCACAGCAGGACCGCGACGCGTGTGACCAGTACCGTCATGGATATGACGACTTCCGCATCCGTACCCAGTGAGACCGCGGGCGCCATACGCGGCGGGACCGTGACCGACCGCCTCGTGGAGGCCAACGAGCGGTACGCCGACGCCTTCACCGACCCCGGCATGGACGCCCGCCCCGTACTGCACGTCGCGGTCGTGGCCTGCATGGACGCCCGTATCGACCTGCACGCCGCGCTCGGCCTCGAGCTCGGCGACTGCCACACGATCCGCAACGCGGGCGGCGTGGTCACCGACGACGTCATCCGCTCGCTCACCATCAGCCAGCGCAAACTGGGTACCCGCAGCATCGTCCTGATCCATCACACGGGGTGCGGTCTGGAGGCGATCACCGAGGATTTCCGCACCGAGCTGGAAATGGAGATCGGCCAGCGTCCGGCGTGGGCGGTGGAGTCCTTCCGGGACGTCGACCAGGACGTCCGGCAGTCGATGCAGCGGGTGCGCACCTCGCCGTTCCTGGTGCACACCGACGACGTGCGCGGCTTCGTGTTCGACGTGCGGACCGGGCTGCTCCGCGAGATCGACCCTGCGTGACCGCACCGCGCCGACGTCGTTCTTTCCTGTCGTTTCGCTGTTGATGTGCACCTCTCGGACGCCCAGACAGCCATAACCCCGACATATCACGGACAGTTGTCCACACGCGAGTGACACGAATCGGTAACGGCAGCAAGAATGCGGATGTGACGCCGCGCTGAGCAGTTCGCGGGTGGTGTCCGTGATTCGGGGTGGGCCGGTTTGCGCGACAGAGCGTCGGCCCGTGGAAAGTACGGGCCGAGGAGGGCCGGGTGACGACCTATGACGATCGAGCGAGCCTCACAGATCTGACCGCCACTGTGGAGCGTGTCCGCAGTTCGGTGGAGGGAGTGATCGAGGGCAAGCCCGAGGTCGTACAGCTTTCGCTGACCGTGCTGCTCGCCGAGGGGCACCTGCTGATCGAGGATGTGCCGGGCGTCGGGAAGACGATGCTGGCCAAGGCGCTGGCGAAGTCCATCGACTGCTCGGTGCGCCGTATCCAGTTCACGCCCGACCTGCTGCCCTCGGACATCACCGGTGTGTCCATCTGGGACCAGCAGCGCCGGGACTTCGAGTTCAAGCCCGGCGCGATCTTCTCGCAGATCGTGATCGGCGACGAGATCAACCGGGCCTCCCCCAAGACGCAGTCGGCGCTGCTGGAGTCCCTGGAGGAACGCCAGGTCACCATCGACGGGCAGACCTACGAGCTGCCCAGCCCGTTCATGGTGGTGGCCACGCAGAACCCGGTCGAGATGGAGGGCACCTATCCGCTGCCCGAGGCGCAGCGCGACCGGTTCATGGCCCGGGTCTCCATCGGTTACCCGAGCGCCGAGGCCGAGCTGCAGATGCTCGACGTGCACGGCGGGGTCAGCCCGCTGGACGACCTTCAGCCGGTCGCCCACGCGCACGAGATCGTCAAGTTGATCGACGCGGTCCGGAGCGTCCACGTGGCCGACTCGGTGCGGCGCTACGCGGTCGACCTGGTCGCCGCCACCCGCACCCACCCCGACCTCAGACTCGGTGCCTCGCCGCGCGCGACGCTGCATCTGGTGCGTGCCGCGAGGGCGACCGCCGCGCTCCACGGCCGGGACTACGCACTGCCGGACGACGTCCAGAACCTCGCCGTGGCCGTGCTCGCCCACCGGCTGCTGCCCACCGCGCAGGCCCAGCTCAACCGCCGCACCGCGGAGCAGGTCGTCGAGGACATCATCCAGCGCACCTCGGTGCCCGCGACGCCCCAGCAGCACCACGGGTACGGGCTGGGCAACGGCACCCAGGCGTACGGCCGGCAGCAGCCGCGGAGGCTGTGATGACCGCCGGCGGGACCGGGCAGCCGTCCGCCGGCCAGTCGGGGAGGGCGGACCGGGGCGGCGTGCGCACGGCTCTGGGCGGCCTGACCACCCGGGGCCGATCCTTCCTGGCGGCCGGCATCGCGGCCGCCGTCTGCGCCTATGTGCTCGGACAGCCCGACCTGCTGCGGGTCGGGCTGCTGCTGGCCGCCCTGCCGCTGATCTGCGCGGCCGTCGTCTACCGCACCCGCTACCGGGTCGCCGGCAGCCGCCGGCTCGCCCCCGCGCGGGTGCCGGCGGGCAGCGAGGCCCGCGTCCACCTGCGGATGGACAACGTCTCGCGGCTGCCCACCGGCCTGCTGATGCTCCAGGACCGGGTGCCGTACGTGCTCGGCCCGCGCCCCCGCTTCGTCCTGGACCGGGTGGAGGCGGGCGGCCGCCGCGAGGTGTCCTACCGGGTCCGCTCCGACCTGCGCGGCCGCTACCCGCTGGGCCCGCTCCAGCTGCGCCTGAGCGACCCCTTCGGCATGTGCGAGCTCACCCGGTCGTTCTCCACGCACGACACCCTGACGGTGATACCGCGCGTGGAACCGCTCCCCCCGGTGCGGCTGAGCGGCGAGGCCAAGGGGTACGGCGACGGGCGGCAGCGCTCGCTGGCCCTGGCCGGCGAGGACGACGTCATCCCTCGCGGCTACCGCTACGGCGACGACCTGCGCCGGGTGCACTGGCGCTCCACCGCCCGCTACGGCGAGCTGATGGTGCGGCGCGAGGAGCAGCCGCGGCGCTCCCGCTGCACGGTGCTGCTGGACACCCGGGGCCTGGCCTACCGGGGCGCGGGCCCGGACTCCGCCTTCGAGTGGGCGGTCTCCGGCGCCGCGTCGGTGCTGGTGCACATGCTGGAGCGGGGCTTCTCCGTGCGGCTGCTCACGGACACCGGCACCTCGGTGCCCGGGGAGGGCGCCGACGGCTACGCCGGGGGCGGCCAGGAGTCGACCGACGCGGCCGGGCTGATGATGGACACCCTCGCGATCGTCGACCACTCCGACGGCGCGGGCCTGTCCCGGTCGTACGACGTGCTGCGCGGCGGCCACGAGGGGCTGCTGGTGGCCTTCCTCGGTGATCTCGACGAGGAGCAGGCGGCGATCGCGGCGAAGATGCGCCAGCGCAGCGCGGGCGCTGTCGCCTTCCTCCTGGACGGCGACAGCTGGATGCGTGAACCGAACGGCGCACCCGATCCGATGAACAGGCAGGAGGAGCGGCTGCGGATGCTGCGCGAGGCGGGCTGGACGGCCCTGAGCGTGCCGCGGGGCGCATCGCTGAAGGAGCTGTGGCGGCTGGCGGAGCGCGACCGGGCGGGCGTGACGGCGTCGGGCGGCGGGGAGGGGAGGGCATGAGCGGACGGGCTCGACTGACACTGTGCTCCGCGGCGGCGACGCTGCTGGCCTCGTGCGCCCTGCTGCCCCTGGTGGAGCCGGCGACATGGCTGCTGCAGGCGGCGTTCCTGCTGGCGGTCCAGTCCGGGGCGGGCGCGGCGGCCCGGCGTGTGCCGCTGGCCCGGCCGCTGACCGTGGCCGTCCAGGCCCTGGTCACGCTGATGGCTCTGACACTGGTCTTCGCCCGGGGGCACGCGGTGCTCGGGCTGGTCCCCGGCCCGGACGCCTTCCGGCACTTCGGCGACCTGCTCCAGGCGGGCTCCGACGACATCGGGCGGTACGCGATACCGGCCCCGCTGTCCGACGGCATCCGGCTCATGGTGATCGGCGGGGTCCTGGTCATCGGCCTGGCGGTGGACACCCTCGCGGTGACGTTCCGCAACGCGGCCCCGGCGGGTCTGCCGCTGCTGGCGCTGTACTCGGTCGCCGCCGGGCTGTTCGACGGATCCGCCGACTGGCTGTGGTTCCTGGTGGCCGCCGCCGGCTATCTGATGCTGCTGCTCGCCGAGGGCCGGGAGCGGCTCTCGCAGTGGGGCAGGGTCTTCGGCGGAGCCTCGCACGCCCCGGGCGAGCAATCCGGACCGGTGGCCCCGGTGCGCACCGGCCGGCGCATCGGCATGGCGGCGCTGGGCGTCGCCCTCGTGGTGCCGCTGCTGCCGCTGCCCGCCGTCCAGGACGGCCTGCTGGGCGGGACGAGGGCCGGCGTGGGCGCCGGCAACGGCAGCGGGGGCACGATCTCCGCGGTGAACCCGCTGGTGTCACTGCGCGACAGCCTGAACGTGGACGAGGACCGCACGGTCCTGACCCTGCGCACCAACAGCGGCAACCTCTCGGACCTGTACCTGCGGATCGTGTCCCTGGACGACTTCGACGGCACCACGTGGAAACCGGCCAAGCGGCACATCACGGCCGTGCCGGACGACTTCCCGGCGCCCACCGGTCTGGGGCCCGACGTGAAACGGGCGGAGGTCACGACCCGCGTCGCGGCGGCCGGCAGCTACGCGCAGGACTGGCTGCCGATGCCCTATCCCCCGAGCGGCGTGCAGATCAAGGGCAACTGGCGTTATGAGCCGGTCGGCATGACGCTGGTCGGCGATCACGGCCAGAACACCAGCGGCAAGACCTACCTGGTGACGAGCCTGGACGTGCAGCCGACGGCGCAGCAGCTGGCCTCCGCCCCCAAGGCGCCCGACTCGATCCGGCGGGACTACACCAAGGTCCCGGACTCCCTGCCGACGGTGGTGGCGCAGCAGGCCCGGGAGATCACCAAGAACGCCACGAGCGGTTACGAGAAGGCGGTCGCGCTCCAGGACTACTTCGCGGTGACCGGCGGCTTCGAGTACGACACCCAGGTGGAGGTCGGCAGCGGCCGGGGTGCGATCGCCCGCTTCCTGCGGGACAAGCAGGGCTTCTGCGTCCACTTCTCGTTCGCGATGGCGGCGATGGCCCGCACGCTGGGCATACCGGCACGGGTCGCGGTGGGCTTCGCCCCGGGCTCCCCCCAGGCGGACGGCACGGTGACGGTGAGCCTGAAGGACGCCCACGCCTGGCCGGAGCTGTACTTCGAGGGCATCGGCTGGACGCGCTTCGAGCCGACGCCCACGCGTGGCTCGACGCCGACGTACACACTGCCGGAGGCCCCGGGCCAGGCGGTGCCCCCTCTGCCGCAGGCCTCCCGCTCGGCGGACGCCGCTCCGTCGGCCGCTCCGTCGGCCAGCGCCAGCTGCTCCGCCACGGACAAGAAGCTCGGCAACTGCGCCGACCCGCTGCCGCTGGACCAGACGGACCAGGGCGCGGGCGGCACCCCGTGGTACCGGATCGCCGGCTGGGCCCTGGTGGGACTGGCGGGGCTCGCCCTGCCGCTACTGCCGATGCTGTGGCGGCTGAGACGGCGCTCGGTGCGGCTGGCATCCGCCCAGCATGCCGCTGCCACGGCCGCCGGCGCGCCGCCCGGCCGCCGCAAGGACGACGCCGACGGCCGACGCGCCGACGGCGGCGAGCCCGCGGTGCTGCTGGACATGCCGCCGCAGGAGGCGGCCGAGGCGGCCGCCGGGCATGTCCTGGCGGTGTGGCGGGAGCTCACCGACACGGCCTGGGACTACGGCATCGAGCCGGACGAGGCGCTCACGCCGCGGCGGGCCGCGGCGCGGATCGTGCGGATCGGGGAGCTGGACGAGACGGCGGGCCGATCGGTGCACCGGGTCGCCGACGCCGTGGAGCGGGTGCTGTACGCCCCGGAGCCGAGGGCCGAGGCCGGCCTGGCGGACGAGGTCCGCAGGGTGCGGGCGGCCCTGCGGGAGAACGCGAGCCGCCGTACGCGGTTGCGTGCCGTGGTGGCGCCGCGTTCGGCCGTCCGCGCGGTGTGGGACCTCGCCGACCGCTGGACGGCCCTCAAGGCGTCCTGGGCGGCCCGTCTGGCGGCGCTGGTCCGCCGGCCGTCCCGCCAGCAGAGCGGCTGAGGAAGGGCGAGCGGGAGACATTGCGAGGGGGCGACCACCCGGCCGGGTGGTCGCCCCCTCGTCGTTGCTCGTCGGTGGGCGGTGTCAGTGACCGCCCTGCTCGTCACGCCGGCGCTGCCAGCGCTGCTCGATACGGTCCATCATGGAGCGCTTCTGCCGACCCTGACCGCGGGTGCGCGGGGCGCCCGGAGCTCCTGCGGCGGCCTGCTCGCCCGGCTTGGGTGCCTTGCGCCAGCCGGTCACGGCGAGCACCGCGCATCCCAGCATGACGAGGAAGCCCATCACGCTCAGCCAGACCTGCTTGGCGACCATTCCGGCCATGAGGAGCGCGATACCCACGAGGAAGCCAGCGACCGCCTGGTAGACCCGCCGCCGGGTGTACGTACGCAGCCCGCTTCCCTCGAGCGCCGACGCGAACTTGGGATCTTCGGCGTACAGCGCTCGCTCCATCTGCTCGAGCATGCGCTGCTCGTGCTCCGAGAGCGGCACGGAGTCCTCCTCATCGTGCAGTCGCCGGGGCGACCCTGGGGGTCCCTTCAGGATAGGCAGGGAATCGCCCCCGTGAAACCCGCCCCTCTACGCCAATTGGCCAACCGGAGCCCGCCATGGGCGTCCCGGCTCGCTGAGGTGTCCATTCCCCGGCAGCCGACCCGTCATGCCGGGCGGTCTCCCTCGATCATACGGCGCACCGGGCCCGAACGGGGGGCCTGTGGCGTACTCCATGCACAGTCAAGCGCCTGATCAGCGGTACGGCCCGGGAGGCGCTCAGCTCCCGTCGGTCCCCCGCGTCTCACCGAGCACATGGAGCTGGGTGGCCACGGAGTGGAACGCGGGGAGTTCGGCGGCGGCCTCCTCGAGCTTGAGCAGCGCCTCGAGGGCGCCGGGCTCGGTGTCCACGAGGACCCCGGGCACGAGGTCGGCGAAGACCCGGACGCCGTGCACCGCGCCGACCTGGAGGCCCGCGCCCTCGACCAGCGCGGTGAGCTGCTCGGCGGTGAAGCGGCGCGGCACGGGGTCGCCCTCGCCCCAGCGGCCGTCCGCGCCGGTGAGCGCCCGGTGGGCCTCCGTGAAGTGGCCGGCGAGGGCGCGCGCGAGCACGGCTCCGCCGAGGCCTGCGGCGAGGAGGCTGACGAGGCCGTCGGGGCGCAGCGCGGCCACCGCGTTGCGGACTCCCTCGGCCGGGTCGTCGAGGTACTCCAGGACGCCGTGGCACAGGACGGCGTCGTAACCGCCGCGCTCGACCACGTCGAACAGCCCGTGGGCGTCGCCCTGGACGCCCTTCACGCGGTCGGCGACGCCTGCCTCGGCGGTGCGGCGCTCGAGGGCGAACAGCGCGTTGGGGCTGGGGTCGACGACCGTGACCCGGTGCCCGAGGAGGGCGACGGGCACCGCGAAGTTGCCGCTGCCGCCCCCGGTGTCGAGAACGTCCAGCGACTCACGACCGGTCGCCTTGACCCGGCGCTCGAGGGCGTCCTGGAGGACCTCCCATACCACTGCGGTACGCAGAGAGGCGCGGGAGCGGGGGTGGGAGGCGGGCGGGCGCATCGGATCCGACACGGCAGTTGACTCCTCGGCGCGGCACCGCCCTCTTGCGCGGCGGAGCGAACGGGCTGCCTCCCCGGGCCCGGCCCGCGCCGGGGTGCGGGCGGGTGGCGGGAAGGCTTCAGGCGCCTTCCACCCTATTGCCTCCGCCGCCCCGACCGGTGCCGTCGGTCCACGGCCCGGCCGGCCGGGGCGGTGACGCCGACCGCGACCTCACCGGCCGGCCCGGGGCCGCTTCCGGGGCGGTACGCGGTCATGGGTAGGCCGTACCCGGCGGCGGCGCCCGGTGGAGGGCGGGCATGTCAGCCGGCGTCCGGCAGGTCGCGCCGGTGTGCGTCGGGGCCGTCGGGGCCGTCCTCCTCGTGGCGTGGTTGGGGCAGGACCGGCTGGAGCACCAGCATGCGCTCGACGAGACGGAGGAACATCGCCACGTCACGGATCAGGTCGTCGGCGTCCCGCCGGCCGGCCGCGCCCTGGATGCCCGCCTCGGCCCGGGCCCGCCGCCGGGCTCCGGAGGCGAACAGCGCGCTCCACTCGGCGAGTTCGGGTGCTATCTCGGGAAGCACCTCCCAGGCGCTGCGGATGCGGGCGCGGCGGCGGGAGGAGGGTTCGGGGCGGCCTCGGGCGGCGAGCACGGCCGCCGCGGTGCGCAGGGCCGCGAGATGGGCCGTGGCATAGCGGTCGTTGGGGGTTTCGAGGGCGGCCGCCTCCTCCAGGCCCGCGCGGGCCTGGGCGAGCAGGTCGAGGGCGGCGGGCGGGGCTGTGGTGCGGCGGAGCACGGGGTGCACATCGCTCGCCGGGCCGGTCAGTGAGGGGGCAGGGCCGGTGGCGCGGCGCCGGTGTGCGGCGGCTGCGTGGTAGTTGGCCATGACGAACCTCCTGTCGTCAGTGTGACGGCGCGTCCGATACGGGCTGCCGTATGTGCCCATCGTGCGGTATGCCACTGACAATCCGTTCTGACCTGGGGCTTTGCTTCGATCGAAAGTTCGGGCTAGTTTTTGCACTGACCAGTCAGTTCAAAAAACCACCGGGAGAACCAGTGGACGGAGTCGGTGTCACCGCCGACGGCCTGGGGCTGCGAGGCCCCCGCGGATGGGCGTTCCGGGGCGTGGACGTCGACGCGGAGCCGGCATCGCTGATCGCGATCGAGGGGCCCTCCGGCTCCGGCCGGACGAGCCTGCTGCTCGCCCTCACCGGGCGGATGAGGACCACCGAGGGGACGGCGGCCGTCGGGACGGCCCGCCTGCCCCGGCAGATGGCCGCCGTACGCCGCGCCAGCGCGCTCGCGCACGTCGCCGGTGTGACGGACCTCGAGCCGGCCCTGACGGTCGGCGAGCACCTGCGCGAACGGGCGCTGCTGCAAAGGCGGTTCGACGGCTCCGTACAGGATCTGCTGCGGCCGCGCGCGCAGCGGGAGGCGCGGACGACGTCGCAGATCGACGCCGCGCTCGCCGCCGCCGGGCTCGACCGCGAGGCCCTGCCCAAGGGCACGCGTACCGCCGTCCGCGACCTGGAGCGCATCGAGGCCCTCCGGCTCTCCGTGGCCCTGGCGCTCATCGGGCGCCCCCGACTGCTCGGCGTCGACGACATCGACCTGAAGCTGACGGACGCCGAGCGGACCGAGGTCTGGACGCTGCTCAGGTCGCTCACCGAGGCGGGGACGACGGTCCTCGCCGTGTGCGGCGGGGAGGCTCCCGAGGACGCCGTCCGGGTCCGCACGGACACGGCCCCGGACTCGGACCCGGACCCAAACTCGGACCCGGACTCGGACCCGGACGCCGGGTCGCCGGCCGCGCAGGACGGCGTCCGCGCGCGAAGCAAGGAGGAAACCGTGCCCACCGGGTCGGGCAAGGACGACGGGCACGTCCCGGAGTCCGGACAGGGCGGCACCGACGCCAGGACCGACGACGATGAGGAGAGGGCGCATGCGCACGCCGAGACTGGCCGCGCTTGAGCTACGGCGGTTCGGCCGGGGCCGGCTCCCACGGGCGGCCCTGGTCGCGCTTCTGCTGCTGCCGCTGCTGTACGGGGCGCTGTACCTGTACTCCTTCTGGGACCCGTACGGCAGGCTCGACCGCATCCCCGTGGCGCTGGTGAACGACGACCGGGGCGCGAGGGCCGACGGGAAGCGGATCACCGCCGGGGACGACATCACCGCGAAGCTGCGCGACAGCGCGGTCTTCGACTGGCACGAGGTGAGCGCCCAGGAGGCACGCGCGGGCGTGGAGGACGGCAGGTACTACCTGTCGCTGACCATGCCCGCCGACCTCAGCCGGCGGATCGCCTCCAGTTCCGGCGACTCCCCCGCGACCGGCGCCCTCCAGGTACACACGAACGACGCGAACAACTACATCGTCGGGCAGATCTCCCGGACCGTCTTCAGCGAGGTGCGCACGGCCGCGTCCACGAAGACCTCCCGCTCCTTCCTCGACAAGATCTTCGTGTCCTTCTCCGACATCCACGGCAAGACCCAGCAGGCCGCCGACGGGGCCGACGACCTGACCGGCGGCATCGGGAAGGCCAAGAAGGGCTCCAAGGCCCTCGCCGACGGGCTGGGCGACGCCAAGGACGGCAGCGGCAAGCTGGCCAAGGGGCTGACCAGGCTCGACGAGCGCGCCGACGCCCTCGAGGACGGCTCGCAGAAGGTCGCCGACGGCACCCAGGCGCTCGCCGACAGGGTCAACGGCTTCTCCGGCGCGGTGGGGCCCTTCCTCCAGGACAACGAGAAGGCCATCGGCGACACCGCCCAACTGGTCGCCGACTCCGCCGAGCTGATCGACGGCGATCTGGCGGCCCTGGTGAAGGCGGCGCCGCCCGCCGCCAAGGCCGCCCACACGGCCTCCGACACCCTCGCCACCCTCCACAGGGCGCGCTGCGAGACGCCCGTGCTGCCCGACCCCGCCTGCGCCGACCTGGCGAAGGCCAAGGACTCGGCCGCCGACGTGGCGACGGTCGCCGACGACGTCAACACGCTGATCGCGGACCAGGACGGCGACCTGAAGACGCTCCGCACGAACCTGGGCGCCCTGCGGAAGCAGGCGCAGTCGCTCGCCGACGACGCCCCGCATCTCTCCGAGGACCTCTCCGACGCCGTGACCAAGGTCAACGCGCTGAACACGGGGGCCTCGAAGGTGGCCAAGGGCGTCAAGAAGCTGAACGGCGGGCTCGGCACCGCGAAGACGGGCTCCGTCGACCTGGACACGGGCGTCGGCAAGCTGGAGACGGGCGCCGAGAACCTCGACGGCGGCATGTTCAAGCTCTCCGACGGCTCCGGCAAGCTCGCCGACGGCCTGCACGACGGCGTCCGGCGGATCCCCGACTACGACGAGCGGCAGCGCGACGCGCGCACCGCCGTCATGGCCGACCCCGTGCGGCTCGTCTCCCAGGACCTGCACAAGGCGCCCAACTACGGCACCGGATTCGCCCCGTACTTCATCCCGCTGTCGCTGTGGGTGGGCGCGATGGTCGCCTACATGCTGATCGCCCCGATGAACCGGCGCGCGCTCGCCGCCGGCGCCCCGGCGTGGCGGATCGCCCTGGCGGGCTGGCTCCCGGTGGTGGCGATCGGGGTGCTGCAGACCACGGCGCTGATGGCCGTGCTGCACTGGTGGGTCGGTCTCGAGATGGTGCGGGCGGCGGGCACGGTGGGCTTCCTGTTCCTGGTGTCGGCGTGCTTCGCGGCGCTCGTGCAGTGGCTCAACGCGCGCTTCGGAGCGGCGGGCCGGATCCTCGTCCTCGCCCTGCTGATGCTGCAGCTGACGTCCGCGGGCGGCACCTATCCCGTGCAGACCAGCCCCGGCTTCTTCAACGCGGTCCATCCCTACCTGCCGATGAGTCACGTGGTCGACGCGCTGCGCCGGCTCATCACGGGCGGCGGACTGGAACCGGTGTGGCACGCGTGCGTGGTGCTCGTCGCCTTCACCGCGGGAGCTCTCGCGCTGACCGCCCTGTCGGCGCGCCGCCGCCAGGTGTGGACCCTGGACAGGCTGCACCCGGAGCTGACCCTGTGAGGATCCGTCGTCCGGGCGGCCGAGTTCCTGTGACAATCGGGACCATGGAAAGCAGCACCACCCCGGGCGGCCGCACCCGCCGCGAGGCCACCCGGCAGAAGCTCTACGAGGCGGCCGTCACCCTCATCGCCGAGCAGGGCTTCTCCGCGACCACCGTCGACGAGATCGCCGAACGGGCCGGCGTCGCCAAGGGCACGGTCTACTACAACTTCGCGAGCAAGTCGGTCCTGTTCGAGGAGTTGCTGCGGCACGGCGTGGGCCTGCTCACCGCCTCGCTGCGCGAAGCCGCCGAGCGCACGGCCGCGGCGGGCGGCGGCAAGGTCGACGCGCTGGACGCGATGATCCGCGCGGGCCTCGTCTTCATCGACCGCTATCCGTCCTTCACCCAGCTGTACGTGGCCGAGCTGTGGCGCACCAACCGGGCCTGGCAGTCCACGCTGATGGTGGTCCGGCAGGAGGCGGTGGCCGTCGTCGAGGGTGTGCTGCGCGAGGGCGTGGACAACGGCGAGTTCAGCGACGAGATCGACGTGCCTCTGACTGCGGCCGCGCTGGTCGGCATGGTGCTGGTGGCCGCCCTCGACTGGCAGGCCTTCCAGCCGGAACGGTCCCTGGACGACGTCCATTCCGCGCTCTCGCGGCTGTTGCAGGGGCGGGTCAGCGGGCGCCGCTAGCCGAACGGCACACGCGCGTGCCGAAGCGAACGGCCCCACGCGCGCGAGCGGCGGTGCGGTCCACCGCGCGCGGATACGAGGAAGCGCCGGTCCGCCGCGGCCACGTCCCCCGTGGGCCGCCGCGGACCGGCGCTTCCTCGTGCTCCCCCGTTCTCCCCCTTCTCCTCCCCCGTGTCCCCCGTTGTCCCCCGTCCGGTCGTTCCCCCGGGGTCCCCCGTGCCTCGCTCCCGCCGAACCCGTCGGCGGAAGGAGCGGATCGGGGGCCGCTCCGTTCCGGCGCCCCGTGTCGCCGGTGCCGGAGCCGCCCCTCTCTCCGTGTCTCCACTCTCCCTTTCACGCAGGTCGGCCCCCATCCGCGCGCGTACTCAACTCTCTCCCTAGGTACGCGTACTCAGGCGTGCGCGCTCATCCCCAGGACGCCGTGCGGCCGACTGGTTACGATCGCCTCCGTGTCCGTACTCCCCCTCGTCTTCACCAGCGGCTGGGCCAGCGGCATCAACGCCTACGCGGTGGTGCTGCTGCTCGGCGTGTTCGGCGCCACCGGCCTGAGCGACGACGTCCCCGGGACGCTCCAGCGCCCCGAGGTGCTCATCGCCGCGGGCGTCCTGTTCCTCTGCGAGGCGGTCGCCGACAAGATCCCGTACGTGGACTCGGCGTGGGATGCCGTGCACACGGTCGTCCGGCCCGCGGCGGGAGCCTGGGTGGGCGCGGTGCTCGCCGGGCAGAGCGGCTCGCTCTCCGACGCGGCTGCCGCCCTGCTCGGCGGTTCGACGGCGCTGGCCAGCCACGCCGTCAAGGCCGGCACCCGGATGGCGGTGAACTCCTCGCCGGAGCCGTTCAGCAACGTGATCGTGAGCCTGGCCGAGGATCTCGGGGTCGCCGGGATCGTGACGTTCGCGATCTTCCATCCGGTGGCCGCCTCGGTCGTCGCGGCGACGCTGCTGGTGGCCGGTCTGACGGTCCTGTGCTTCCTCGTCTCACGGATCCGGCGCTTCCTGCGGCGCAGGGCGCAGCGGCGGGAGGAACGCCGGCTCACCCGGCTCCCGTGGCCGCCGCCGGGCTGACGGCGTGGGTGTCGGTGGCGGCCGATAAGGTCGCGGCATGGCAGGGATTGCGGTGATCGGCGCCGGCATGGGCGCGCTGGCGGCGGCCGCCCGGCTGGCCGTCGCGGGCCACCGGGTGACGGTGTACGAGCGGACGGGGACGTACGGCGGAGCGCTGCGCCGCTTCGAGCGGGACGGGTTCGGCTTCGACACCGGTCCCGGGCTGCTCACGCTCCCGGCCGTCTGGCGCGACCTGTTCGTCAAGACCGGCAAGGAGCCCTTGGAGGAGTGCGTCGAGCTGGTCCAGGTCGACCCGTCCGCCCGCCACGTCTTCGCTGACGGCACCGAGGCGGCGCTGCCGAACGCCTCGCGCGCGGGGGTCGTCTCCGCGCTGGACGAGGCACTGGGCGCGCAGGCCGGACAGCGCTGGGGCGACTTCCTGGTGCGGTCCCGCGAAGCCTGGGACCGCACGCGCCGCCCGCTCCTGGAGGAGCCCCTGTGGCCGAACTGGTCGGTGCTGGCCGACCGCGAGCCCTACCCGGCGGTGCCGCACCGGCGTCTGCTGCGCACCCGACGCGCCGGCACCCTCGCCGAGGTGGGCGCCTGGGAGCTGCGCGACCCCCGGCTCGCCGCGCTCCTCGAGTCCCACGCGCTCGCGTACGGTCTCGACCCTCGGGTCGCTCCGGCGAGCGCGGCCGTCCTGCCGTACATGGAGCACGCCTTCGGCACGTGGTACGTGCGCGGGGGGATGCGGGAGCTGGCCCGCGCGGTGTACGAGCGGTGCCTGGCCCGCCGGGTCGTGTTCGTCTTCGACGCCGAGGTGACGCGAGTCCTCGACAAGGACGGCCGGGCGGCGGGCGTGGAACTGGCCGACGGACGCGTGGCGGACGCGGACTTCGTGGTCGCCCCGGGCAGCTTCGCGGGCCTGCCCGCCAGGGGCGAGGGCGAGGTCGTCCCCCAGCGGTCCCTGCCGAGCCGGCTGACCGTGCTGCTGGCGTTGCGCGGCCCCCGTCCGAAGGACGCCGCGCACCGCACGGTGGTGCACACCCAGGACCGTGAGAGCGAGCTGGCGAGCCTCTTCGGCGCCGTGCCGTCCGCGCCCGCGCTGCCGACGGTGACGGTCCTGCGGCCGGACGACGCCCGGCTGGTCCCGGACGGCGACCACGAGGCGGTCACGATCGGCGCCGTGGTCCCCGCCGGACCGGAACTGCCGGCCGGGCGGACGGAGCTCGTGGCGGACGCCCTGGTCGCCGCCGCCGAGCGGGCCGTCCCAGGCCTGCGCGACCGCGTCCTGTGGCGTGAGGTGCGTACCGCGGCCGACATCGCGCGGGAGACCGGTGCGGCGGGCGGAGCGGTTCCGGCCCCCGCGTTGGCCGCGGCCGGGGGGCGGCTGCTGCATCCCGCCAACTCCACCGCGCTGCAGGGCCTGTTCACCGTCGGCGGCTGGTCACATCCGGGCGGCGGGCTGCCGCACGCGGGGATGTCGGGCGCGCTGGTGTCCGGCCTGATCGTGGAGGGCCCGCAGTTCCGCGGCTCTCAGTGAGCACCCGGGGCACGCGGTGGGCGAACGCGGCCGTCAGAACCGATACTGCTCGTCGTAGCCGGTTCCCTGGCCGGGCCCCTGCTGCTGGCCCTCGCCCTGGTAGGGGTACTGCTGCTGCTCGGACGGGAAGTCGCCGCCCAGCTGATCGTCGGTGTTGCGCTGCTGCGGGACCCAGACGCCGCCGGCCGGGGTCTCCCCGTAGCCGCCCGTGCCGTACTGGTCCTGGCCGTAGCCCTGCTGCCCGTACTGCTGCTGCCCGTAGGCGGGGTCGTAGGAGCCTCCGCCGTAGGTCTGGGTGCCGATGTACGGGTCGGAGTAGGCGGCGTACTGCTGCTCGCCGGTGGCGTCGTAACCGTACTGCTGCTGGTAGCCGGAGTAGCCGTCGTAGCCGTAGTTCTGGTCGGCGCCCTGGGCGGCCGTCGCGTACTGGTCCTGCTGCTGGCCCTGTTGCTGCCCCTGGCCGGTCGACGCCGCGTACGCGGCGTCGCTGTATATGCCGTAGGAGCCGGTGTCGTCGGGCATGGGCTGCGGCTCGTAGACGGAGGCGGTCGCGGGGTCGGCGGTGCGGGCGGCGGGGGTGAAGACGTCGTCGCGGTCGAAGTCGTCGTCGTAGGCGTCCCGGTCACCGCGCGCGCCGCCGTCCCGGACGGAGTCCGCGGCGTCGGCGTCGTAGGGCGCACCGGAGCCGAAGCCCGCCTCGGCCGCCTCCGGACCGGAGACCTCGAGGCTCGGGTCCTGGCGCTCGGCCTTGCCGCGGCGGCGTTTGGCGACCGTGCCGCCCTCCCCGTCCGCGTCGGCGCGCCGGAAGGCCCAGCCCTCGGCGAAGCCGCGCCGGAAGGACAGCGTGACGTAGGTCTGGCCGACCGCGAAGGCGGCCGCGCCCAGCGCGATGACGACGACCGAGGGGATCAGGACACCGAGGACGACGCCGAGGAAGCCGACGAAGGCCAGCAGCCGCCAGCGCAGCCGCGCCTTGTACTGCAGCAGCACCTCACCGAGCAGCCACAGCGCGACGATGCCGAACGCGATGTAGAGGACCGTCCAGCCCATGTACGCCCCTCTCCCAGTGGCCGCTACGCAGTGTGTCGTAAATCGGTGCGACCGGTCTAGGCCTGCGGCGGATGGTGCAGGCCCAGGTTCTCGTAGATTTCCAGCGTCGCCGTGGAGCTGTTGAGCGTGATGAAGTGCAGTCCGGGCACTCCCTCGGCCAGCAGCCGTGCGCAGAACTCCGTGGCGAAGTCGATGCCAATGGAGCGTACAGCGGACGGATCGTCTTTGGCTGTGAGGATCCGCTCTTTCAGGGCGGCCGGGAAGTGGGCGTTGCTGAGCTGGGGCAGGCGTTCCAGCATCTTCACACTCGTCACCGGAAGCACCTCGGGGATGACCGGAGTCACACAACCGGCCGCCTCGACCCGGTCGCGCAGCCGCAGATAGGAGTCGGGCTCGAAGAACATCTGCGTGATGGCGTAGTCGGCGCCGGCCCGGCACTTGTCGACGAAGTGCGTGACGTCCGTCTCCCAGGCGTCGGAGCGCGGGTGCATCTCGGGGAACGCGGCGACGCCCACGCAGAAGTCGCCCGACTCCTTGATGAGCCGGACGAGTTCGGCGGCGAACGTCAGGCCCTGCGGATGCGGCACCCAGGCGCCCATGGGGTCGCCGGGCGGGTCGCCGCGCACGGCGAGCATGTTGCGGATCCCGGCGTCGGCGTACTGGCCGATGATGTTGCGCAGCTCGGCGACGGAGTGGTCCACGGCGGTGAGGTGCGCGACCGGCGTCAGGGTGGTGTCGACGACGATCTGCTGGGTCTCACGGACCGTGGTCGCCCGGGTGGAGCCGCCGGCGCCGTACGTGACCGAGACGAAGTCGGGCGCGACCGCCTCGACCCTGCGCAGCGCGTTCCACAGGCTCCGCTCACCCTGGGGCGTCTTCGGCGCGTAGAACTCGAACGAGTACGTCTTCTTGCCGGTCGCCAGGATGTCGCGCACGGTGCGCGCGCGGTCCGTCCTGGTGGATGCGGTTCCTAGGGCCATACCCGCAGGTTAGTCAGGGGTGGGCGGTCCCCCAACCGGATGCGGGATATTTGCCCGAATTGCCGCCTTGTTGTCCATCCCTTGGACAGTCGTACGGGAAACGACCGTATGAGCCGGAGCCCGGCAGGCCCACCCGCGGGCGGCCCGCCGGCCGGGCTCTACGCCTCGCTCAGCCGCTTCGCGAACTCGGCCGCCGCGGCGCCCGGGTCCGCCGCCTCGGTGATCGCCCGGACGACCACGACCCGGCGCGCGCCCGCCGCCAGCACCTCGTCGAGGTTGTCGAGGTCGATGCCGCCGATGGCGAACCACGGCCGGTCGGTGCCGAGGGCGGCGGCGTGCCGGACCAGGTCGAGTCCGGGGGCGTGCCGGCCGGGCTTGGTGGGGGTGGGCCAGCACGGGCCGGTGCAGAAGTAGTCGACGCCCTCCTGGACCGCGGCCGCCTCGGCCTCGGCCGCCGCGTGCGTGGAGCGGCCGACGAGGACGTCGCCGCCGAGGATCGCGCGGGCCGCGGGAACCGGGAGGTCGCCCTGGCCGAGGTGGAGGACGGCGGCCCCGGCGGCGTGCGCGACGTCCGCGCGGTCGTTGACCGCGAGCAGCCTGCCGTGGCGGGCGCAGGCCTCGGCGAACACCTTCAGGTGCTCCAGTTCCTCGGCCGCCTCCATACCCTTGTCGCGCAGCTGAACGATGTCCACACCGGCCGAGAGGACGGCGTCCAGGAACTCCGGGAGGTCACCCTGCCGGGTGCGGGCGTCCGTGCACAGGTACAGCCGGGCCGCGGCCAGGCGGGTGCGGGCGGTGTCGGACATACGAGGTCCCCCAGGGTGGTGGTGTACGGGGGCCTGGTGCGCCCCCGTACACCGGGTGTCGGTGCGAACGAGCGGGTCAGACGGCGAGCGCCTGGGCGCGGCGCTTCACCTCCGTGCCGCGATTCTCACTCAGGGCCTGCGCGGGCGTACCGGGCAGGCTCGGGTCGGGAGTGAAGAGCCACTCGAGCATCTCTTCGTCCTTGAAGCCGTCGTCCCGCAGCAGGGTCAGGGTCCCGACCAGGCCCTTCACCACCTTGTCCCCGTCGATGAAGGCGGCGGGGACGTGCAGCGCACGGTTCTCCCCCCGGCGTACGGCGATGAGCTGGCCGTCCTTGATCAGCTGTCGGACGCGGATCACGTCGACATCGAGCATCTCCGCGATGTCGGGCACGGTGAGCCAGGCGGGGACGAGAGCATCGGTCTTTGCGTCAATCTCGGTCACGGGAACAAGCCTGCCATCTGCCGCTGACAGCCGGAAGCCGGGCCGGTCCGACCAGGGGGTGCCGGTTCAGGCGCTGGCCGCCTTCAGCGGCCGGGCCGGGTCCACGAGGAGCCGCGGATTCATCGGCGTGCCCGCCTCGATCAGCCGCCTGCCCTGGGCGAGGTCGCGCGGGCGCCCCACGGCCAGCAGGGCGACCAGGCGGTCCTCGCGCAGCCAGCAGACGGTCCAGGCCGGCCCGGACGGTTCGCCGCGCCACAGCAGGGCGTCGGCGGCGGCGTGGTGACCTGCGTACTGGACGAAGCGGCCGAACTGCTCCGACCAGAAGTACGGGACCGGGTCGTAGCGGACCGGGGGCTCCCCGGTGGCCGCCCCGAGGATGTTCGCCGCGACCGTGCGCGGTCCCTGGAGGGCGTTGTCCCAGTGGTGGACGAGGAGCCGCTCGCCGTACCTGCGCGACGGGAAGGAGGCGCAGTCGCCGACCGCGTACACGTCCGGCAGGTTCGTGCGCAGCAGGTCGTCCGCCACGACCTCGTGGTGCGCGCCCAGTTCGACGCCGGAGCCGGTGAGCCAGGCGGTGGCGGGGCGGGCGCCGATGCCGACCACGACGGCGCCGACGGGCAGCCGCGAGCCGTCGTCCAGCACGACGGCGCCGGGCTCCAGGCGCGCCACGCGCGTGTGGGTGCGCAGGTCGGCGCCGCTGTCGGCGTACCAGCCGGTCATCGGGGCGGCGACCTCGGGCGGCAGCGCCCCCGCCAGCGGACGGTCGGCGGCCTCGACGACGGTGACCGCGCAGCCGGCCTCGCGCGCGGCGGTGGCGAACTCCGCGCCGATCCAGCCGGCGCCGACGACCACGACGTCGTGCTGCCGGGCGAGGACGGGCCGCAGGCGCTCGGCGTCGTCCAGGGTGCGCAGCAGGTGCACTCCGGGCACGCCCTCGGAGCCCGGCAGCCGGACGGGCTCCGCCCCGGTGGCGAGGACGAGGACGTCGTACGGGACGGGCCCGCGTTCGGTGTCCAGCTCATGGTCGGCGGCGCGCAGGCCGAGGACCTCGCGACCGAGTTCCAGCCGGATGCCGAGGCCCTCGAAGTCGACGTCGAAGGCGGAGTTCTCGGCCGTGCCGAGCAGCACCGCCTTGGACAGCGGGGGCCGGTCGTAGGGCTGATGGGGTTCCGCGCCGATCAGGGTGACGGCTCCGTCGAAGCCCTGCTCGCGCAGGGCGACCGCCGTCTGGACCCCGGCCATGCCCGCGCCGGCGACGACCACGCTCCGCGCCCCGGACCGGCCCTCTTCCTGCCTCTGCTCGCTCACCCGATCACCATAGACACCTGACGTTTTGTCAGTCAGCCGCGCTGCTCGGTGACCTGCTCCACACCGTGCGGGGCGCGCTGGGCTTCGCGCGCGGATTCCTCCCCTTCGCCCGGGATGTCATCCGGGGTCCCGTCCGGGATCTCGTGCAGGGATTCGTCCGGGGTCTCGTCCAGGGATTCGTGCGGGGTGTCCGGAATCTGCTCCACGACGCTGGTGCCGTGGCCCGGCTGCGACTCCCACTCCCAGGTCTCGTCGAGGCGCAGCCGGCCGTCGGGCAGCTCCAGGACCGTCGACACGCAGTGCCCCGAGGAGGTCGTCCCGTCGTGCCCCAGCTGGACGTAACGGAAGTCGAGCCGGTCCCCCTCGCGGGTGCCCACCAGGTGCCCCCGCACGACGTCGCCGCCCGCGTACTCGGCCCAGACCGCCCCGTCCCGCTCGTGGTAGGCGAAGCGGGTGCGCAGGCCGACCTGCCCGGGGGCCTGGTCGGCCACGGGGGCGAGGACGAGGCCGTCGAGCGAGCGTGCCATGGGCGGGGGGCTCCCTTACTGAGGCGTGTCACGTCGGGCTAGGGTGGCCAACGTAGAGCACTCGCGGGAGCCCGGACGCACCGGGCTGAGAGGGAGGCTGGCGGCCTCCGACCGTACGAACCTGATCCGGGTCATGCCGGCGAAGGGAGGGGCTGGACGCCCATGTCGTCTCCACGCACATCAGACGTCCTCGTCATCGGGGGCGGGATCATCGGGCTGGTCACCGCCTGGCGGGCCGCGCAGCGCGGCCTCGCGACGGCGGTGGTGGACCCCGAGCCGGGCGGCGGGGCCGCCCAGGTGGCCGCCGGGATGCTGGCCGCCGTCACGGAACTGCACTACGGCGAGCAGACCCTGCTCGGTCTCAACCTCGCCTCGGCGCGCCGCTATCCCGACTTCGCGGCGGAGCTGACGGAGCTGACCGGGCTCGGCGTCGGCTACCGGCGCTGCGGCACGCTCGCGGTCGCGCTGGACGCCGACGACCGCACCCATCTGCGCGAACTGCACGCCCTGCAACGGCAGTCGGGACTGGAGTCGGAGTGGCTGTCCGGGCGCGAGTGCCGGCGTCTGGAGCCGATGCTCGCACCGGGGGTGCGCGGCGGACTGCGGGCGGACGGCGACCACCAGGTCGATCCGCGGCGGCTGGCCGCGGCCCTGACGGCCGCCTGCGAGCGCGCGGGCGTCGCCTTCCACCGCACATGGGCGGAGCGGCTGACCGTCGTGGGCGACCGGGCGACGGGGGCCGTCCTGCGGGACGGCGCTACGCCGTCGGCGGGGCAGGTGGTGCTCGCCGGCGGCAGTCTGAGCGGGCGGCTCGCGGGTGTCCCGCAGGACGTACTGCCCGCCGTACGGCCCGTCAAGGGGCAGGTGCTGCGGCTGGCCGTGCCGGCGCGGTGCGCGCCGTTCCTGAACCGGACCGTGCGGGCCGTGGTCCGCGGCAGCCAGGTCTACCTGGTCCCCCGGGAGAACGGCGAACTGGTGGTGGGCGCGACCAGCGAGGAGCTGGGCTGGGACACGACCGTGACGGCGGGGGGCGTGTACGAGCTGCTGCGCGACGCCCACGAGCTGGTCCCGGGCATCACCGAGCTGCCGCTCACCGAGACGCGCGCGGGCCTGCGGCCGGGGTCCCCGGACAACGCGCCGCTGCTCGGGCCGACGGAGCTGCCCGGGCTGCTGCTGGCCACCGGGCACTATCGCAACGGCGTGCTGCTGACGCCGGTGACCGGAGACGCGATGGCGCAGGTCCTGGCCACCGGGGAGCTGCCGGACGAGGCCCGACCCTTCACTCCCCGGCGTTTCGGCGCCGCCGCACTCCTGGAGCAGCCCGCGTGAACGCCCCTGCCCCTCTGCACGTCTCGGTCAACGGCGAGCGGCGGGAGTTCGCCGCCGGCACCGCCCTCGACGGCGTCGTACGGTCCCTGACGCCCGCCGCCTCCGGGGTGGCCGCCGCGCTCAACGAGACCGTCGTCCCGCGCGCGCAGTGGCCGTCCACGGCGCTGTCCGACGGGGACCGCGTGGAAGTCCTCACCGCCGTCCAGGGAGGCTGAGCCATGGCCGACGACGACCTCGTTCTCGGGGGGACGTCCTACTCCTCCCGGTTGATCATGGGTACCGGGGGTGCGCCCAGCCTGGAGGTGCTGGAGCGGGCCCTGGTCGCCTCCGGCACCGAGCTGACGACCGTCGCGATGCGCCGGGTGGACCCGTCGGTGCACGGGTCCGTGCTGTCGGTGCTGGAGCGGCTCGGCATCCGGGTGCTGCCGAACACGGCGGGGTGCTTCACGGCCGGCGAGGCGGTGCTGACGGCACGGCTGGCCAGGGAGGCGCTGGGGACCGACCTGATCAAGCTGGAGGTCATCGCCGACGAACGGACGCTGCTGCCGGACCCGGTCGAGCTCCTGGACGCCGCGGAGACGCTGGTGGACGAGGGGTTCACCGTGCTGCCCTACACGAACGACGATCCGGTGCTGGCCCGGAAGCTGGAGGACGTGGGCTGCGCCGCGGTGATGCCGCTGGGGTCGCCGATCGGGTCCGGCCTCGGGATCCGCAACCCGCACAACTTCCAGCTGATCGTCGAGCACGCGCGCGTGCCGGTGATCCTGGACGCGGGGGCCGGCACGGCGTCGGACGCGGCGCTGGCGATGGAGCTGGGGTGTGCGGGGGTGATGCTGGCGTCGGCGGTGACGCGCGCGCGGGATCCCGAGCGGATGGCCTCCGCCATGCGGGCCGGCGTCGAGGCGGGAAGGTCGGCCCGGCTGGCGGGCCGGATCCCCCGCCGCTACTTTGCCGAGGCGTCGTCTCCGGCGGAGGGCATGGCCGCCCTGGAGCCGCCCGCCCCGGACCCGGAACGCCCCGCTTTCTGACGGCCGGTCGCCGGACGGGAGAGGGACATTGCCGACGCGGGACCCGCCCGGGCCGCGAGCGCGCCCCGGGCCCGGGCGTTACCCGCGGGTTCGCGTCACAGCTCGGCTGCAGTCGCGCTGCGATCCCGGTGTGATCGGCGGGCTGTCGGTGACGGCTCGTACACTCACCTGCGTGGACACGACCCTTCAGGACCCTCTGGTCGGGCAGGTGCTCGACGGCCGGTATCGCGTGGAGGCGCGGATCGCGGTCGGCGGGATGGCCACGGTCTACCGGGCCGTGGACACCCGCCTCGACCGCGTGCTCGCGCTCAAGGTGATGCATCCGGCGCTCGCCGCCGACGCGGCGTTCGTCGAGCGGTTCATCCGGGAGGCGAAGTCCGTCGCCCGCCTGGCCCATCCCAACGTCGTGCAGGTCTTCGACCAGGGCGCCGACGGGTCGTACGTCTACCTCGCCATGGAGTACATCGCCGGCTGCACCCTTCGGGACGTGCTGCGCGACCGCGGGGCCCTGCAGCCGAGGGCCGCACTCGACATCCTGGAGCCGGTCCTCGCCGCGCTGGGCGCCGCGCACCGGGCCGGGTTCGTGCACCGGGACATGAAGCCCGAGAACGTGCTGATCGGGGACGACGGCCGGGTCAAGGTCGCCGACTTCGGCCTGGTGCGCTCGGTGGACACCGTCACCAGCACCACCGGGGCGGTGCTCGGCACCGTGTCCTACCTCGCCCCCGAGCAGATCGACCAGCCGGGCGCCGCCGATCCCCGGGTCGACGTGTACGCGTGCGGCGTCGTGCTCTACGAGATGCTCACCGGCGACAAGCCGCACGAGGGGGACTCCCCCGCGATCGTGCTCTACAAGCACCTCCACGAGGACGTCCCGGCGCCCTCGGCGCTCGTCCCCGGGCTGCCCTTCGAGCTGGACGAACTCGTGGCGTCGGCCACCGCCCGCACGCCCGGGGTCCGGCCGCACGACGCCGTCGCGCTGCTCGGACAGGTCCGGGAGGCGCGCGCCCCGCTCACCGAGGAGCAGCTGGACGCGCTGCCGCCGCAGGCCCTCTCCGGTGAGCACGACAACGCCGAGGACCGCACGAGCGTGATCCCGCGCTCGCTCACCGTACCCCGCCCGTTGCCGGTCAACGAGGACGAGCCCGCCGACGACGCCGCGCTCCACCGGACCTCCCGGTTCCAGAGCCCTCCGCCGCTGCCGCCCCGGCGCCGTTCCGTGCGGCCGGGGCGCGGGGTGATCGCGCTCGTCACCGTCGTCCTGCTGGTGCTCGGCGTGGGCGCGGGCGTCTGGTACATCAACTCCGGGCAGTTCACCAAGGTCCCCTCGGTGCTGACGCAGAAGGAGGCCGAGGCCCGCAAGCGCCTGGAGGCGGCGGGGCTCGAGGTCGGCAAGGTCCGGCACACGTACAGCGACACGGCCGGGCGCGGCACGGTCACGGAGACGGACCCCGGGCCCGGCGCCCGGATCCGCAAGAACGACTCGGTGGCGCTGACCGTCTCCGACGGCCCCGAGATCGTGAAGGTGCCGGACGTGCAGGGCGCGGCGCTGAAGAAGGCCGAGGCGCTGCTGAAGAAGGACGGGCTCGAACCGGGGCTGGTCACCGAGGAGTTCAGCGACGAGATCGCCCGGGGCGCGGTGATCAGCACCGATCCGCAGGCCGGCGCGCAGCGCCGCGCGGGCACCGCGATCTCGCTCGTCGTCAGCAAGGGCAGCCCGGTCGACGTCCCCGACGTCACCGGCGACGACCCGGACGACGCCAAGGCCGAGCTGGAGGAGGCCGGCCTGACGGTGAAGGTCGCCGCCGAGCAGGTCAACTCCGAGGTGGACAAGGGCAAGGTCGCCGCGCAGACCCCCAAGGCGGACAGCCGGCTCGCCGTGGGCGACACCGTGACGCTGACGCTGTCCAAGGGTCCGGAGATGGTCGAGGTCCCGGACGTGGTCGGCTCGAGCGTGGACGACGCCAAGTCGCTCCTGGAGCAGTCCGGGTTCAAGGTCGACGAGGACCGCGGCCTGCTCGGTCTGTTCGGCGACACCGTGAAGAAGCAGTCCGTCCAGGCAGGGAAGTCGGCGCCCAAGGGGTCGACGATCACGATCACCATCCGGTGACGGACCGGGCGGGCGGGCATGACACCCTGACCGGGTGAGTGCTCGTCCCCCCTTCCCCTCCCGCAATCCCGTCGGCGGCCATGTGCCCGTGGCCGGCGGTCTGCACCGCGTGGGCATGTCGTACGCGCACGACCTCGAGGCCGAGACGGTCCAGGTGTTCGTGGCCAACCCGCGTGGCTGGGCCACGCCGGCGGGCGACCCCCGGCAGGACGAGGCCTTCCGGGAGGCGTGCGCGCAGCGGTCGGTCCCGGCGTACGTGCACGCCCCGTACCTGATCAACTTCGGCTCGCACACCGAGGCGACGGCCGAGCGGTCGGTGGAGTCGATGCGGCACTCGCTGCGCCGGGGGCGGGAGATCGGCGCGCTGGGCGTGGTCGTGCACACCGGGAGCGCGACGGGCGGGCGGGACCGGTCGGTGGCGCTGAAGCAGGTGCGCGAGTACCTGCTGCCGCTGCTGGACGAGCTGACCCACGACGACGACCCGTTCCTGCTGCTGGAGTCCACCGCCGGCCAGGGCTCCTCGCTCTGCTCCCGGACCTGGGACTTCGGGCCGTACTTCGAGGCGCTGGACTCCCATCCCAGACTGGGCGTCTGCCTCGACACCTGCCACGTCTTCGCGGCCGGGCACGACCTGGCCGGCCCGTCCGGCATGCACCGGACCCTCGACCTGCTGGTGGACACGGTCGGCGAGGGCCGGCTGAAGCTGATCCACGCCAACGACTCCAAGGACGTGGCCGGCGCCCACAAGGACCGGCACGAGAACATCGGCGAGGGTCACATCGGCGAGGATCCCTTCCGGGACCTGATGACCCACCCGGCGACGGCGGGCGTGCCGCTGGTCATCGAGACGCCGGGCGGCAGGGAGGGCCACGCGACGGACGTGCGGCGGCTGAAGAGACTGCGGGACGGCTGAGGCGACGCTTCCCGGCCCCGGGGCCGTCGCGGCTTCGGGGCCGTCAGAGTTCGGGGCCGTCCCCGGGCTCCTCCTGGTAGGAGTAGCGCTGCTCGCTCCAGGGGTCGCCGATGTTGTGGTAGCCGCGCTCCTCCCAGAAGCCGCGGCGGTCGGCGGTCATGTACTCGATGCCACGGACCCACTTGGGGCCCTTCCAGGCGTACAGGTGCGGGACGACCAGTCGCAGCGGGAAACCGTGCTCGGCGGTGAGCAGCTCGCCGTCCTTGTGGGTGGCGAAGATCGTGCGCTCGGCGGCGAAGTCGGACAGCCGCAGGTTGGAGCTGAAGCCGTACTCGGCCCACACCATCACATGGGTGACGCTCGCGGCGGGCGGCGCGATCTCCAGGATCGTGCGGGCCGGGATGCCGCCCCACTCGGCGCCGAGCATGCTGAACTTCGTCACACAGTGCAGATCGGCCAGCACGGAGGCGTAGGGAAGTGCGGTGATCTCGTCGTGGTTCCAGCAGCGCTTCTCACCGTCGGCGGTGGCGCCGAAGACCCGGAACTCCCAGCGCTCGGGACGGAACTTGGGGACCGGACCGTAGTGGGTGACGGGCCAGCCGCGCTGCAGTCGCTGCCCCGGCGGAAGCTCGGACACCGCCTCTTCTCCAGATTCTCGCTCCACCGGATGACCCATGACTCCATCCTGACAGACCCCGGACGATGCACATGACCAGCCATGACCGGGCATATCCCGAATCGGGCAACTGATACTAAGCATGCACTAACTTACTAAGTACGCACTTACTGGACGATCTTCGATGCCGGTGAAATCATGCGGCGGAACCTCCCGAATTCTCCGACGTGGAAGGAGCCTCTGCGATGCAGGGCGACCCCGAGGTCATCGAGTTCCTCAACGAGCAGCTCACCGGCGAACTCACCGCCATCAACCAATACTTCCTCCACGCCAAGATGCAGGAGAACTTCGGCTGGACGAAGCTCGCGAAATACACGCGGCACGAGTCCTTCGACGAGATGAAGCACGCCGAGGTGCTCACCGACCGGATTCTCTTCCTGGACGGGCTGCCGAATTACCAGCGGCTGTTCCACGTGCGCGTCGGACAGACGGTCAAGGAGATGTTCGAGGCCGACCGGCTGATCGAGGTGGAGGCGATCGACCGGCTGAAGCGCGGCATCAAGGTGATGCGTGAGAAGGGCGACATCACGTCCGCGAACATCTTCGAGTCGATCCTCGAGGACGAGGAACACCACATCGACTATCTGGACACCCAGCTGGAGCTGGTGGAGAAGCTCGGCGAGGCGCTCTACATCGCCCAGCTGATCGAGCAACCGGAGAGCTGAACCGGCAGGCCCGCCCCGCACCGCGGCCCGGCCTGCGGTCGACGCGGTGGAGGAGACTCCTAGGCCGCTTCGTCGAGTGCGGTGAGGGCCGGCGCCTTGTGGCCGGCGAGGTCGGTCACACCCGGGCGCGGGGAGGCGCCCCGGCCGAGGATGGCCTGGATCCGGCGTACGCAGGAGCCGCAGTCCGTGCCCGCCTTGCAGGCGGAGGCGATCTGGCGCGGGGTGCAGGCGCCGTCGTTCGCGTGCTGTTTGACCTGGGCCTCGGTCACCCCGAAGCAGCTGCAGACGTACACGCGGTTCACCTCCTCGCCGGTCCCTGAGTCACGCCTACCGGATCTCAGGGCTCCCTGGTCGGTGAGGCTAACCTAACCTTACCCGGCGCCGCGTGGCGGGAAAAGTGGAGTGGGGCGCGGATCGCATGTGATCCGCGCCCCACTGCCATGACGATCACGCCTACTGGTCGCGGTACATCTCCGCCACGAGGAATGCCAGGTCGAGGGACTGGCTGCGGTTCAGCCGGGGGTCGCAGGCCGTCTCGTAGCGCTGGTGGAGGTCGTCGACGAAGATCTCGTCACCGCCGCCCACGCACTCGGTGACGTCGTCGCCGGTGAGCTCCACGTGGATGCCGCCCGGGTGGGTGCCGAGAGCCTTGTGGACCTCGAAGAAGCCCTTGACCTCGTCCAGCACGTCGTCGAAGCGGCGGGTCTTGTGACCCGAGGCCGCCTCGTAGGTGTTGCCGTGCATCGGGTCGGTGATCCAGGCCACCGTCGCGCCCGAGGCCGTGACCTTCTCCACCAGCTCGGGCAGCTTGTCGCGGACCTTGTCGGCGCCCATGCGGACGATGAAGGTCAGCCGGCCGGGCTCGCGGTCCGGGTCGAGGCGCTCGATGTACTGTAGCGCCTCCTCGGCCGTCGTCGTCGGCCCGAGCTTGATGCCGACCGGGTTGCGGATCTTCGAGGCGAACTCGATGTGCGCGTGGTCCAGCTGCCGGGTGCGCTCGCCGATCCACACCATGTGCGCCGAGACGTCGTACAGGTGCCCGGTGCGGGAGTCGACCCTGGTCAGGGCAGACTCGTAGTCGAGCAGCAGCGCCTCGTGCGAGGAGTAGAACTCGACCGTCTTGAACTCCTCCGGGTCGGCCCCGCAGGCGTGCATGAAGTGCAGCGCGTTGTCGATCTCACGGGCGAGCTGCTCGTAGCGCTGGCCGGACGGGGACGACTTCACGAAGTCCTGGTTCCAGGCGTGCACCTGGCGCAGGTCGGCGTAGCCGCCGGTGGTGAAGGCGCGCACCAGGTTGAGCGTCGAGGCGGACGCGTTGTACATCCGCTTCAGCCGCTCGGGGTCCGGGACGCGGGCCGCCTCGTTGAAGTCGAAGCCGTTGACCGAGTCGCCGCGGTACGTCGGCAGCGTCACGCCGTCGCGGGTCTCGGTGTTCTTGGAACGCGGCTTGGAGTACTGGCCGGCGATCCGGCCGACCTTGACGACCGGCACGGAGGCCGCGTACGTCAGCACCGCGCCCATCTGCAGCAACGTCTTGAGCTTGTTGCGGATGTGGTCGGCCGACACCGCGTCGAAGGCCTCGGCGCAGTCGCCGCCCTGGAGGAGGAACGCCTCTCCCTTGGCGACGGACGCCATCCGGGCGCGCAGCTGGTCGCACTCGCCCGCGAAGACGAGCGGCGGATACGACTCGAGCTCCGCAACGACTGCGCGCAGAGCCTCGGTGTCGGGGTACTCGGGCTGCTGCGCCGCGGGCAGGTCTCGCCAGGTGTTGCCAGCGCTCGCGCTGGTCTTAGCGTTCACGGTCACGCCCTCAACACTACGGGGTCGTGTCACGTCGTTTTCGCACCGGCTCGACAGGTGAGACGCCGTCCCGCTCACCTGAGGACCTCCCCGCGGCCGGGGACCCATGGGGTAGGGTGCGGCGCATGTTCGCGCTTTCGATCCAGAACTGGTGGTGGACCGCTCATCCGGCGGCCCACTGACTGCGCGTACGCACGACGTCGCGAAGGCCGCCCGAGGGCGGCCTTCGGTGTTTCCGGGCCCGGCCGTCCCTCTGGCGACAAGCTCCTCCCAGCGAGAAGGACACGCCCCATGCATCTGCTCGACCTGCCGGCCGACCCCCGCCCGTTCGCCCTGCTGCGCCGCCGCACGCCGGGCCACGACGAGAACGTCGTCGAGCTGCTCCTCGGCCCGGTCCGCACCTACGACCGCCTGGCCGACCTCCCCGACGAGGGCCTCGCCCTGGTCCCCTTCCGCCAGATCCGCGAGCGCGGCTTCGACGTGCGCGACGACGGCACACCGCTCGCGGTGCTCCACCCCGAGGAGACCCACTCCTTCCCGCTCGAGGACGTCCTCTCCCAGCTGCCCGCCCACGACGTCCGGGTCCGCGACGGCGCCTTCGACGTCGGCGACGAGGAGTACGCGCGGATCGTCGGACGGGTGCTGCGGGACGAGATCGGCGGCGGCGAGGGCGCGAACTTCGTGATCCGGCGGACCTACGAGGGCGAGATCCCCGGGTTCTCCCGGGCCGACGCCCTCGCCCTGTTCCGGCGCCTGCTGGAGGGCGAGCGGGGCGCGTACTGGACGTTCGTCGTGCACACCGGGGACAGGACGCTGGTCGGGGCCAGCCCCGAGGTGCATGTGCGGATGTCCGGCGGCACGGTCGTCATGAACCCGATCAGCGGCACGTACCGGTATCCCGCCGAAGGACCGACCCCCGAGCGCCTGCTGGAATTCCTCGCCGACGGCAAGGAGATCGAGGAGCTGTCGATGGTCGTCGACGAGGAGCTCAAGATGATGTGCACGGTCGGCGACATGGGCGGGGTGGTGGTCGGACCCCGGCTGAAGGAGATGGCGCACCTCGCGCACACCGAGTACGAGCTGCGCGGTAAGTCCTCGTTGGACGCGCGGGAGGTGCTGAAGGAGACGATGTTCGCGGCGACCGTCACCGGCTCGCCCGTGCAGAACGCCTGCCGGGTCATCGAGCGGCACGAGGCCGGCGGGCGGGGCTACTACGCCGGCGCGCTCGCGCTGCTGGGCAGGGACTCGGGCGGGGCGCAGACCCTCGACTCCCCCATCCTCATCCGCACCGCCGACATCGACGCTGCCGGGCGGCTGCGGGTGCCGGTCGGGGCCACGCTGGTGCGGGGGTCGGACCCGGCGGGCGAGGTGGCGGAGACGCACGCCAAGGCGGCCGGGGTGCTGGCGGCGCTGGGGGTGCGCGCGGGCCGGCCGGACACGCGGGCCGTGCCGCCGAGGCTCGCCGACGACCCCCGGGTGCGGGCCGCGCTCGACGGCCGGCGTGCCTCGCTGGCGCCGTTCTGGCTGCGGATGCAGGAGCGGACGGGGGAGCTGACCGGGCACGCGCTCGTCGTCGACGCCGAGGACACGTTCACGGCGATGCTGGCGCACGTGCTGCGCTCCAGCGGTCTGGAGGTGGACGTGCGGCGGTACGACGAGGACGGGCTGCGCGAGGCGGTGCTCGCGCACGAGGGGCCGGTGGTGCTGGGGCCCGGTCCCGGCGACCCGTGCGACCTGGACGA
Organism: Streptomyces achromogenes; assembly: GCF_030816715.1. Taxonomy (NCBI): domain Bacteria; kingdom Bacillati; phylum Actinomycetota; class Actinomycetes; order Kitasatosporales; family Streptomycetaceae; genus Streptomyces; species Streptomyces achromogenes. The sequence goes on from NZ_JAUSYH010000001.1 coordinate 2,519,104, forward strand.
TCCGAAGATGCGGCGCCTGCGGGAGCTGACCGCCCGGGTGCTGCGGGAGCACCGCCACGGGGTGCTCGGCGTGTGCCTCGGCCACGAGCTGATCGCGGCCGAGCTGGGGCTGGACATCGTCCGCAAGGAGGTGCCCTACCAGGGGGCGCAGACGGCGATCGACCTCTTCGGGCGGACCGAGACGGTCGGCTTCTACAACAGTTTCGTGGCGCGGTGCGGCGACGAGGCCGCGCAGGAGCTCGCCGTGCGCGGGGTGGAGGTGAGCCGGGCCCCGAACGGCGAGGTGCACGCCCTGCGGGGGCCCGGCTTCGGCGGGGTGCAGTTCCATCCGGAGTCGGTGCTGACGCTGAACGGGACGTCCCTGGTGCGGGAGGCGGTCGCCCGGCTCCGCACGACGGGCCTGCCCTCGTAGCCGGTGAACGGCTCAGCCGAAGAACACTCCCACCTCCGTGTGCAGCCGCGGGTCGACCGCGCACAGGATGCGTGTCGCTGCCTCGGGGGTCGAGTACGCCGGGGACCAGTGCGCTCAAGTCCGTTCGGGGCGTGCGGCTGAGTCGGGCTCACTTCTGCTCGGTCTTCAGGGACGGCCGGTCCGCGAGGAGTCGGGGATCGTGCCGCCGCTGGGCAGGATGCCGCGGACGGCGGGGAGGTCGAGGCGGACCGAGCGCCTCTCGAGCGGACCCCCGCCAGCCGTTTCGGAAGCCGACGAAGTCATGACCGCAACTCTGGACGCCCTTGCGGACGACGGCCCGGATGACGGCGTTGAGGCCGGGGCAGTCGCCGCCTGCGGTCAGCACTCCGACCGCATGGAAAGTGTCCCTTCGCCGCAGTTGCCTGACGAAGAGTCAGTGTCGCGCGCGGGTCACTCGTCGTCGAGGCCGCGTTCGATCGCGTACCGGACCAGTTCCACCCGGTTGTGCAGCTGGAGCTTGCCCAGGGTGTTCTGGACGTGGTTCTGGACCGTGCGGTGCGAGATCACCAGGCGTTCGGCGATCTGCTTGTAGCTCAGGCCCTTGGCGACGAGCCGGAGCACCTCGGTCTCGCGGTCGGTGAGCCGCGGCGCGTTCGGCTCGTCGCTGTCGGCGGCGGAGCCGGGGTCGGAGGCGAGCCGGCGGTACTCGCCGAGGACCAGGCCGGCCAGCCCCGGGGTGAACACCGGGTCGCCGGCGGCCGTGCGCCGCACGGCGTCCAGCAGTTCCTCGGTGGACGCCGACTTCAGCAGATAGCCGGTCGCGCCGGACTTCACCGCCTCCAGCACGTCGGCGTGCTCGCCGCTCGCCGACAGCACCAGGACCCGTAGGGCTGGGTTCGCGGCGACGACCTCCTTGCATACCTGGACGCCCGGCTTGGCCGGCAGGTTCAGGTCCAGCACGAGCACGTCCGGCGTGACGGCCTTGGCGCGGCGCACGGCCTGCTCGCCGTCGCCGGCGGTGGCGACCACGTCCAGTCCCGACTCGGCCAGGTCCCGGGCGACCGCGTCGCGCCACATGGGGTGGTCGTCGACCACCATGACCCTGATCGCGCCGCCGGTTCCCGCCCCGCCGTGTTCCTGGCTCATCGCCGTCCCGCCTTCCCCCGCTGCACGTTCTTCTCCTTCGGCACCGTCAGTTCGACCTCCGTGCCCTGTCCCGGCGTCGAGATCAGCTCGGCGCTGCCGCCGAGGTCCCGCAGCCTTCCCCGGATCGACTGGGCGACCCCGAGCCTTCCTTCGCCCTCGGCCTGCGCGAGCCGGCCCTCCGGGATGCCCGGCCCGTCGTCCCGCACGGTGACGACGACCCTGTCCGGCTCGTCCTCGACCAGGATCCAGGCCCGGGCGTCCTCCCCCGCGTGTCCGCGCACGTTGTCCAGGGCGGCCCCGACCGCGGCGGCCAGCTCCCGTGCGGCGGGCGTGGGCAGCGGCACCGCGGCGCCGGGGTCGGCGAGGTTCACGCGGGCGCCCGCGAAGGGAGCGAGCAGCGCGCGCAGGTCGACGACCCCGGGCTGCTCCGCCGGCTCGTCCACCACGTGGACGACGGCGCCGTCCGCCGCGTCCCGCGAGACCCGGGAGACCGGCACGAGGCCGCCGGAGACCAGCATGCGCAGCGCCACCTCCTGCTCACCGGCCAGCCGGCCCAACTCGGCCGCCTCCCCGCCGATGACCGCACCGCGGCGCTGCACCATGGCGAGCACCTGCAGCACGCTGTCGTGGATGTCGCGGGCGAGCCGCTCCCGTTCCCGGGTCGTCGCCTCGATCTCCAGGGCCCGGGCGAGGGTGCGCTCGGAGGCGCGGGCGACCTCGACGACGTAGCCGATGGCGATGGAGGCGACCCAGACGAGGACGACGTTGTGGACGGTGTCGCGGGCCGGGGCGCCGCGCTCGACCAGGTTGGTCACCGCGACGGCCGTGGAGGCGAACGCCGCCCAGCGCCAGCCGCCCTTGATGGCGAACGCCAGCACCGAGCCCGCGGTCCATATCGACGGCAGCGTCGGGCCGCCCGACTGGATGCGTTCGTGGCTGTCCGCGACGGTCGTGAGCATGATGCCGGTGAGCGCGACGGTGAGGTCGGCGGCGAGGAAGCGCTTGGTGCAGCTCGCCGCGCTCGCGACCTTGGGCAGGGTGGCGACGGTCCAGACGAACAGGACGCAGTAGTAGGCGACCGCGACCCAGGGGCGCGCGAACCCGTCGTAGGCGGTGGCGAAGAAGCCCACCGCGTAGAGCATGGTGAGCACCCGGTAGCCGGCGAGCGCACGCCACAGCGGCAGCTCGACCGACATCTTCACGACTCTCTCGCGTCTGGCCATCCGTCCCCCGCCCCCGGGCCGCCGGCTACGGCTCCCCGCCCTACTGCTCCGTGTCCCGCTGCTCCGGGTCCCTTTGCCCCATGTCCCTTGGCTCCGCGTCCCGCCGCTTTTCGGCCCGCTGCTCTTCGGCCCGCTGCTCTGCGTCGTTCTTCGCCCGGTCCTTCTCGGCCTGGTCCTTCTCGGCCTGGTCCTTCTCGGCCTGCGCGAGCGCCGCCTTCGCGGCCTTCTCGGCTTCCTTCTCGGCCTTCGCCGCCTCCGCGATCTGCCGCTTGGCGGCGGTCGCGTACATGTCGACGTACTCCTGGCCGGAGAGCTTCATGATCTCGTACATGACCTCGTCGGTCACGGCGCGCAGCACGAACCGGTCGTGCTCCATGCCCTGGTAGCGGCTGAAGTCCAGCGGCTCGCCGATGCGGATGCCGGGCCGCATGATCTTCGGGAGGACCTTCCCGGGCGGCTGGATCTTCTCGGTGTCGATCATGGCGACCGGGATCACGGGCGCGCCGCTGGCGAGCGCCACGCGCGCGAGGCCGCCCGGCTTGCCGCGGTAGAGGCGGCCGTCGGGCGAGCGGGTGCCCTCGGGGTAGATCCCGAAGAGCTCTCCGCGCTCCAGCACCTCGATGCCGCTGCGGACCGCGGCCTCGCCGGCGCCGCGCCCGCCGGAGCGGTCCACCGGGAGCTGGCCGACGCCCTTGAAGAAGGCCGCCGTCAGCCGGCCCTTCACGCCGGGCGTGGTGAAGTACTCGGCCTTCGCGATGAAGGTGACCTTGCGGTCGAGCACCGCGGGCAGGAAGAACGAGTCGGAGAACGACAGGTGGTTGCTCGCCAGGATCGCGGCGCCCTCGGCGGGGATGTTCTCCAGGCCCTCCACCCAGGGCCGGAAGGCGACCCGCAGGGGTCCCCCGATAGCGACCTTCATCGCGCCGTACAACAACCGACTGCCTCCTGTTTGTGTCGCACAGACCTTAACCCGGGGCGGCGGCGATGGCTCCGACGGCCCTGGTCGGTGTCAGTGGGGTCGCGTACGGTGAAGCACACGTCCCTCCCATGAAGAACAGACGAAGACAGGAGACCGAAGGTGCCGGTCCTTCCTGGAGCCGAGCCGTACCGCCATGAGGGCGGGGAGGTCGGAGTGCTCCTCTGTCACGGCTTCACCGGATCCCCGCAGTCGCTGCGCCCGTGGGCGCGGTACCTGGCCGAGCAGGGCCTGACGGTCTCACTGCCGCTCCTGCCGGGCCACGGCACGCGCTGGGAGGACATGGCGCTGACCGGCTGGCAGGACTGGTACGCGGAGGTGGACCGCGAGCTGCACGCCCTGCGCCGGCGCTGCGCCGCGGTGTTCACGGTCGGTCTGTCCATGGGCGGCGCGCTGGCCCTGCGGCTCGCCGCGAAGCACGGGGAGGGGGTGGCCGGCGTCGTCGTCGTCAACCCGGCGAACAAGGTGCACGGCCTGTCCGCGTACGCCCTCCCGGTGGCCCGTCATTTCGTGCGCACGACCAAGGGGATCACGAGCGACATCGCGAAGGGGGGCGTCGCGGAGAGCGGGTACGACCGGGTGCCGCTGCATTCGGCGCACTCCCTGCGCACCTTCCTGCGGCTGGTCGACGGCGAGCTGCCGCAGGTCACCCAGCCGCTGCTGCTGCTGCACAGCGCGCAGGACCATGTGGTGCCGCCGGCCGACTCGGCGCGGGTCCTCAGCCGGGTGTCGTCGACGGACGTGACCGAGATCCTGCTGGAACAGAGCTACCACGTGGCAACGTTGGACCACGATGCGGACCGGATCTTCGAGGAGAGCTACGCGTTCATCGGCCGGATCGCGCCCAGTGTCGGCAAGGAAGGGACGGCCGTAGGTGGCTGAGCACGACTCCGACCGCGAGGACCGGGAGAACCGGGACGAGCGGGACGGCCCGGACGCCCGGGAGGGCCGCGAGCCGGAGGAGCAGAGCGTGCCCTTCGACGAAGCGGCCGCGTGGGCGGCGATCGTCGCGGGGTACGGCGACGAGCCGCCGGACCCGCCGGGCGCCAAGCCGTTCAAGTCGGTCGAGGACCTGGCGCTCCTCGAGGTCGAGGCGAACGACGAGGAGGCCGGGGCGGACACCGGCGCGGAGCCCGCGAAGGAGTCCGGCGAGGAGAAGAAACCGGCCAAACCGCTGGGCAGTTCGGTCGCCTTCGCGCCCGGCGTCGGCCCGCGCGACTTCGCGACGCCCGAACCGGCCGAGGAGGACTTCGACGAGGACGACGAGGGTCATTTCGTCCCGCCGGAGCCGCCGCCGCTGCCCACCGCCGACACCACGGCCAGGTTCGCCTGGCTCGGGGTGCTCGGGGGTCCGGTGCTGTTGCTGGTCGCGGTGCTGCTGGGCTGGGAGATGACGTGGTGGCTGACGACCATCGCCATCGGCGGCTTCCTCGGCGGTTTCGCCACGCTGGTGGCGCGGATGCGCACGGACGACGAGGACGAGGGCGATCCGGGGCGGGGGGCGGTCGTCTGACCTGCGGCCGCCCGGCCTGTGGTCGTCCGGCTTACGGTCGTCCGGCTTACGGTCGTCCGGGCTGCGGGCTTCGGATCTGCGGCCGTTCGGCCTGTGGACGGCAGTCCGGCCGCCGACGGTCACCGGCCGCGGGGCGGCCCGCGGGGATGGGCGGCGAGGCCGGCAGGTGGTCCGCGGCCGCCCTCGGGACGGCGCCTTCCCGCATTCCCGAAGGTCAGGCCGCGGGCACGCGGAGCGCGGCCAGCACCGGCAGGTGATCGGTGGCCGCGCGCAGGTCGGCCTCGGTGACGCCCGGCACGTCGACCGGCACCCCACAGCCCAGCACCTCCACGGCCTTCGTCGCGAAGATCCCGTCGATGCGGCGGTCCGGGCCGGTGGCCGGGAAGGTGTGCTCGGCGCCCCAGGGGGCCGCGGTACGGCAGTCCTGGAGCGCTGCCGCCAGTCGGCCGAAGGTGGCGCCGTCGGGCCGTTCGTTGATGTCACCGCCCACGACCGCGTGCTCCACGCCCAGACCGGCCAGCCGGTCGAGGAGCAGGCCGCCGTGTTCACGGCGCTCTGCCGCCGTCAGCCCGAGGTGACAGCTGACGACACCCAGCCGGGCGCCCGCGAAGCGGACCACGGCCGTCGCCAGGCCCCGGCGGAACTGGCCCGGGGTGAGCGGCAGCAGCACGTCCTCGGTGCGTTCGACGGTCGCCCGCAGTGAGCACAGGACGGCGGGGCCGGCCGCCGTGCCGCCGCCGGTGAGGATCACCTGACCGGAGGCGGCCGCGAGACGGGCGAGCTTCTTGCGCCAGCGGAAGAAGAGCGGGGACTCCTGGACGAGCACCAGGTCGGGGCCGCAGGCCGTGATGACGCGGGCGAGGGCGTCGGTGTCGTCCCGCAGGGAGCGGACGTTGTAGCTGAGGACCCGGATGACGGCCGAACCGTCCGGCTCGGTACGGGAGTTGGGAAGCGGCGACGTCGTCGGCATGGTGATCAAGATACGCCGCCTCGTCCCGTACGTCCGCAAAAGCGAACGGGGGCCGCGAGCAGCCCCCGTGTGGGTGTAGACGCGCGATACGACTACATGATCGGGTCGGGCTCCCTCGCCAGGTCCGCCGCTCCGACCAGCCCCGCCTTGTTGCCGAGCTGCGCCGCGATGACGTCCGCCACCGGACGCCAGTTGCCGCCTACCAGCCACCGCTTGTAGGACTTGCGGATCGGGTCGAGGACCAGGTCGCCCTCGTCCGAGAGGCCGCCGCCGACGATGAACGCGGACGGGTCGAAGAGCGAGGCCAGGTCGGCGAGGCCGGCGCCGGCCCAGCGGGCGAGCTCGCGGTAGGAGTCCACGGCGACCGGGTCGCCCTGCCGGGCGGCCATGGAGATGTGCTTGCCCTCGATGCCGTCGGGGCTGCCGTCGCCGAGCCCGAGCAGCACCTCGGCGCGCTCGGGAGTGGCGTTGGCGCGCTGCTTCGCGTAGCGCACGAGGGCACGGCCGGAGGCGTACTGCTCCCAGCAACCCTGCGAGCCGCAGCCGCACAGCAGGCCGTCCGGGACCATCCGGATGTGGCCGAACTCGGCGGCCACGCCGAAGTGGCCCCGGCGCAGCTTGTTGCCGATGATGATGCCGCCGCCGAGGCCGGTGCCGAGGGTGATGCAGATGACGTTGCGGTGACCCTTGCCCGCGCCGAACTTGTACTCGCCCCACGCGGCGGCGTTGGCGTCGTTCTCCACGACGACGGGGAGACCCACGCGGGCCTCGACCTTTTCCTTCAGCGGCTCCTGGCGCCAGTCGATGTTGGGCGCGAAGTAGACCGTCGAGCGCTGGCGGTTGACATAGCCGGCCGCGCCGATGCCCACACCGACGATGGCGTGCCCCACGCGCGCGCCGTCGACGGCGGCGGCGATGGCGTCCACGATGCCCTCGGGCGTGCCCGGGGTCGGCACCTGGTGGGTCGAGAGGATGTTGCCTTCCTCGTCGACCACGCCGGCCGCGATCTTCGTGCCGCCGATGTCGACGCCGATGGTGAGTCCCATGAATCCCTCAGTTCCGGTCGAGCCCCGCTACGGTCAACCGTACCCGAGGCCCTGCCGTCGAAGGGCTTCAGTCCAAGTCGATGCGCTGGCCGGGACCGGTGCCGTCGCCGTCGTCGCGCCCCGGGCCGGGCCGCTCGTCCCGCGGGTCGTTGGCCCCGGCCGTCCAGCGGCCCTCCTGGGTCTGGACGGCGGAACGGTAGGCGGCGAGGAGTTCGGTGCCGGCCGCCGCGAGGTGGTCGAAGACGTCCGGGTTGCGCTCGATCACGGGCTCCACGGCGGCCTTGGCCTGCTGGACGACCTGGCGGACGACCTGCTGGGCGGCGGGTCCGGCGACCGCCGTGAGCAGCGGGGACTGGAGGGAGGACAGCTTGTCGCCGACGGCGTCGAGGAGCTTGCGCAGCTCCTCGGCCGCCGAGCCCGTGGGCGGGCCGTACTCGGCGCGGCGGCGGGCCTGCTCCGCCGCCAGATCCTCGGCGGCGGCGGTCGCCCAGGCGTCTGCGTCGCTCGCGCGCGGCGGTACGTCGGCGGACTCGGTCCCGGCGGGCTGCCCTGCGGCGTCGGGCGTGGGGCGCTCTTCGCTCATGGCGGACTCCTGACGACTCCTGGTGGACGGCGCCGGTCTGCGGCTCGTCACTCCGACGTTACCCGAACGGCGGTATGCCGTTCACTGTCCGCGCGGCCACAGCCCGGGATCCGGGGCGAACCGCACGCACAGCTCGCCGTCGCGCAGGGCGGCGCCGTCGACCCCGCAGCGGCGCAGCACCGAGGGCAGCGCGACGATGCGACGGAAGGGTCCGGCGCTGACGACGAGTTCGTCACCGCGCCGGACGAGGTCGAGTTCCTCGCGTATGGCGCCGGGCAGCGGGATGTGCCAGACGAGCACGCCGTCCTGGGCGAGCCGGTCGACGACGGGCCACTCGACCGGGGAGGCCGCCGGGTTGACGGCGGGCACGGCGAGCGCGCCGAGGTCCTCGGCCCCCCGGGGGTCGTGGCCGAGGTGGGCGACGGTCGCGGCGCCGGACCATTCGCCGAGGACCTTGTGCTGCTGGGCGGCGATCCCGGTGAGCGGTCCGGCGTGCGCCGCCTCCTCGGGCAGCACGCGGTTGGCGACGAGCGCCTCGACGGGCAGGGCACGCAGGGCGAGGCCCAGGCGGGCGTCGCGGACGGCGTCGGCGCCGGCCGGTCCGGGCTCGGCGACCAGGCGGACGGCGGTGCGGCGGTCGGCGAGGACGGCCTCGACGGCGGCCAGCTCCAGGTCCCAGCGGGCGGTCGTCTCGTACAGCTGCTCGGCGGGCATCGGTACTCCGGCGAGCCGGCCGAGCATGGGGCGCAGGGCGCGGGCGGCCTGGCGTTCCGGCGGGAGCAGGCGGCGCAGATAGCGGCGCAGCTCCTCCGGGAGGGCCAGCAGGGCGAGGGCCCGCGGGGCGGGCGGCAGATCGACGACGAGGAGGTCGTGGGCCTCGGCGAGGGCGGCGTCCCGCAGCGCGCGCAGCAGGGTCAGTTCCTCGGCGCCGGGCAGCGGGGTGACCTCCTCCGGGTCGAGCCGGGAGGCGCCGACCAGGTCGAGGAGGGTGGCGGCGCGGTCCTGGAAGCCGGTGAGGTCGTCGCGGAAGCCGGCGGCCGCGTCGGGACGCCATGCGGTGAGGCGGGGGGCGACCCGTACGGGGCTCGTCCCGGTCCGCGTCCCGAGCGCCGCGCCGAGGGTGTCGGAGCGGTCGGCGCTGAGGACGAGGGTGCGGATGCCTCCGGCGGCTGCCTGGTGAGCGGTGGCGGCCGCGATCGTCGTACGGCCGCTGCCGCCGGGGCCGGTGATCAGGAGGGTGCGCATGGTGGGGAACGGTACCTGTCGTGGCGCCCTGGGGGCTGCGCCCCCGGACCCGTCCTCGGCCCTTCAGGGGCCCCGCCCTCGATCGCCGGACAGGCTGACGGGAACGTGCCCGAGGAAGGAACCGCCTACTTCTCGCCCGACTCCACTCGCTTCTTCAGGCCCGCCAGCGCGCGGTCGATGATGACCTTCTCCGCCTTGCGCTTGATCATGCCCAGCATGGGGATCTTGACGTCCACGGTCAGCCGGTAGGTGACCTGGGTGCCGCCGGCGCCGGCCGGCTTGAGGAGGTAGGAACCGTCGAGCTGGCGCAGCATCTGGGACTTCACCAGCGTCCAGGACACCTCGTGCTCGCCGGTCCAGGTGTAGCCGAGGACCTGGTCGTCCTTGATCGCGCCGGCGTCCATGACCAGGCGGACCTGTTCGGCGCGGCCCTGCTCGTCCTTCTTGAGGACCTCGGCCTGCTTCACCTCTCCGGTCCAGTCGGGGTAGCGGGCGAAGTCGGCGATCACCGCCATGACGTCGGCCGGTGCCGCCTCGATCGTGATGCTCGAGCTGGTGTGTTCCGCCATCGCCGTGGCTCCTTGGGATCCGGGCCCGTAAAGGTACGTGGGTGCAGCGTGAAGGCTACCGCGCGGTCCGCCGGGCGAGTTCACCACTCCAGCGCCCACGGCTTGCCGCTGCCCGCGAAGTGGCCGACGTTCACGCACTCGGTGGCCCCGATCCGCATGCGGCGGGCGAGCGGCTGGTGGACGTGGCCGAACAGGGAGTAGCGGGGGCGGGTGCGGCGGATCGCTTCGAGCAGGGCGCGGCTGCCCCGCTCGAAGCGGCGGGCCACGGTGTCGTAGACGAGTTCCGGCACCTCCGGCGGGATGTGGGTGCACAGCACGTCCACCTCGCCGACGGCCTCGATCTTGGCGGCGTACTCCTCGTCGCTGATCTCGTAGGGGGTGCGCATCGGCGTCCTCAGGCCGCCGCCCACGAAGCCGAAGACGCGGCCGCCGATCTCCGCCCGCTGCCCGTCGAGGACGGTCGTGCCGGGGCCGGCGAACTCGGGCCACAGCTGCGGCATGTCGACGTTGCCGTAGGTGGCGTAGGTGGGGGTCGGGAACGCGGGGAACAGCTCTGCGTACTGCTTGCGGACGGCCTTCTCGATCAGCGCGGCCCGGTCGCCGCCGACTCCGGCCCACAGCCGGCCGCCGAGTTCGCGGGCCTCCTCGAAGCGGCGCGCGGTGCGCAGCTCGACGAGGCGGTCGGCGTTCTCCACGCCGAACAGGTCGGGGAAGATCCCGCGGGAGTGGTCGGCGTAGTCCAGGAACAGGACGAGGTCGCCGAGGCAGATCAGCGCGTCCGCGCCCTCTCCGGCCCTGGCCAGGTCGCGCGCGTTGCCGTGCACGTCGCTGACCACGTGGATGCGTGTCCGGCGGTTCCCGGGCGGTGTGGATGCCATGTCGATCAAGGGTAGGCGTGTGCGGCATATGTGAACAGTGGCGGCCCGGATACCGGTTACTGGCCAGTCAGTAAAGTGGTGGACTACTGTCGCCCGGGAGACACCAATCCGTGTGACGCAGCGAACATCTCAGCGGCCCCCCTGTCGAAGAGGCCATACCGGCGGGTAACGTCCGGGCAGTCCAGTCGTGCTCAGGTTTTCAACCACGGAGATTCCGGCCACGGAGATTCCGCCGAGACACCTGAGCGCACGCCCGAGCCATGGACCGCATCGTCGCATCGCACAACGTCGTGGCGCCGGCGCCCTATGAGGAGCAGCAGTCTTGCGCGAGTTCAGCCTTCCGGCTTTGTACGAGGTCCCTGCGGACGGCAATCTGACCGACATCGTCCGCAGAAACGCCGCGCAGCATCCCGACGTCGCCGTCATCGCCCGCAAGGTGGGAGGCGCCTGGCAGGACGTGACGGCCACGGCCTTCCTGGCCGAGGTGCAGGCCGCCGCCAAGGGCCTCATCGCCTCCGGCGTCCAGCCCGGCGACCGGGTCGGCCTGATGTCGCGCACCCGTTACGAGTGGACGCTGCTCGACTTCGCGATCTGGTGCGCGGGCGGGGTCACCGTCCCGGTGTACGAGACCAGCTCCCCGGAGCAGGTGCAGTGGATCCTCTCCGACTCGGGCGCCACCGCCGTGGTCGTCGAGCTGGACGCCCACGCGGCGGCCGTGGAGTCGGTGCGCGAGTCGCTGCCGGCGCTGAAGCACGTCTGGCAGATCGAGGCCGGCGGTGTCGAGGAGCTCGGGCGGCTCGGCAGGGACGTCTCCGACGCGGCCGCCGAGGAGCGCGGTTCGCTGGCCAAGGCCGACGACCCGGCGACCATCGTCTATACCTCCGGCACGACCGGCCGGCCCAAGGGCTGTGTGCTCACCCACCGCAGCTTCTTCGCCGAGTGCGGGAACGTCGTGGAGCGACTGCGGCCGCTGTTCCGCACCGGCGAGTGCAGCGTCCTGCTCTTCCTGCCGCTCGCGCACGTCTTCGGCCGGCTGGTGCAGATCGCCCCGATGATGGCGCCGATCAAGCTGGGCACCGTCCCGGACATCAAGAACCTCACCGACGAGCTGGCGTCGTTCCGGCCGACGCTGATCCTCGGCGTGCCGCGGGTCTTCGAGAAGGTCTACAACTCGGCGCGCGCCAAGGCGCAGGCGGACGGCAAGGGCGCGATCTTCGACAAGGCGGCGGACACCGCGATCGCGTACAGCAGGGCGCTGGAGCTGCCGGCCGGGCCGCCGCTGAAACTGAGGATCAAGCACAAGGTCTTCGACAGGCTGGTCTACGGCAAGCTGCGTGCGGTGCTCGGCGGCAGGGGCGAGTACGCGATCTCCGGCGGCGCCCCGCTCGGCGAGCGCCTCGGTCACTTCTTCCGCGGCATCGGCTTCACCGTCCTGGAGGGGTACGGCCTGACGGAGTCCTGCGCCGCGACCGCCTTCAACCCGTGGGACCGGCAGAAGATCGGCACGGTCGGCCAGCCGCTGCCCGGCTCGGTCGTGCGGATCGCGGACGACGGCGAGGTGCTGCTGCACGGCGAGCACCTGTTCAAGGAGTACTGGAACAACCCGGGCGCCACCGCGGAGGCGCTGGCCGACGGCTGGTTCCACACGGGTGACATCGGCACCCTGGACGAGGACGGCTACCTCGCGATCACCGGCCGCAAGAAGGAGATCATCGTCACCGCGGGCGGCAAGAACGTCGCCCCGGCCGTGATCGAGGACCGCATCCGCGCGCACGCGCTGGTCGCGGAGTGCATGGTGGTGGGCGACGGGCGGCCGTTCGTGGGCGCGCTGGTCACCATCGACGAGGAGTTCCTGGGCCGCTGGGCCTCCGATCACGGCAAGCCGGCGGGTTCGACCGCGGCGTCGCTGCGCGATGACGCCGATCTCCAGGCCGCCGTCCAGTCGGCGATCGACGACGGCAACGCCGCGGTCTCGAAGGCGGAATCGGTGCGGAAGTTCCGCATTCTCTCCTCCCAGTTCACGGAGGACTCGGGCCACCTCACGCCGTCACTGAAGCTCAAGCGCAACGTGGTGGCGAAGGACTACGCGGGCGAGATCGAGGCGATCTACGCCAAGTGACGTGTTCGGCGCACCTCCTGACGGGGTGTCATGGCGTGGTGTCCTCGACGAGGACCCGCGCCATCGTGCGTTCGGCGAGCGCGGTGATGGTGACGAACGGGTTCACCCCGATGTTGCCGGGCACCAGCGACCCGTCGGTGACGTACAGCTTCGAGTAGCCCTTCACCCGGCCGTAGTCGTCGGTCGCCTTCCCCAGCACGCAGCCGCCGAGCGGGTGGTAGGTGAAGTCGTCGGCGAAGACCTTGTTGGACGTGCCGAACAGGTCGTAGCGGTAGATCGTGGCGTTCGCCGCGTTGATCCGGTCGAACAGTTTCTTCGCCATGGCCACCGACACCGCGCTCTGCGCCGCGCTCCAGCCGAGCTTCACCCCGCCGGACGCGGCGTCGTACGTGAAGGAGGCCCGCTGCGGGTTCTTGGTGATCGCCAGATAGAGGCTGACCCAGTGCTCCAGCCCCGTGGGCAGCGGGGCGATCTCGGCGAAGACGGGGTTGTCGGCGTTCGCCCAGTCGTCGATGCCCATGACCGGCATGGTCGACTGGTCGGCCCCGACGGTGTCCCACAGGTGGTTGGCCCGGCCGAGCATCACGTTGCCGTTGGTTCCCCAGCCTGCCCCGACGCTCGCGTTCAGCGCGGGCAGCGTGCCCGTCTCCCGGGCGCGGACGAGGAGTTCGCTGGTGCCGAGGCTGCCGGCGCCGAGGAAGAGGTAGGTGCAGCCGTACTGCCTGGTCTCGACGACCCGGCCCGTGTCGTCGATGCGGTCGGCGGTCAGGACGTACGTCCCGTCGTTCGCCCGGCTGACCGCGCGCACCTTCTCCATGGTGTGGATCGTGACGTTGCCGGTGCCGAGCGCGGACGCCAGGTACGTCTTGTCGAGGCTGCGCTTGCCGTGGTTGTTGCCGTAGATGACCTCCTGGCCGAGCGCGGACTTCACGGCGGTGCCCGCGGCCTCGCGCTGCATGTAGTCGAAGTCGTAGACGCTGGGGACGAACGTGGTCTTCAGTCCGGCTCTGGCCGCGTGCTTGCGGGAGACCCGGCTGAACCGGTACCACTCCGTCGACTCGAACCACGCGGGGTCCACCGTGTTGACGCCGAGCATGGCGCGGGCGCGCGGGAAGTAGGTCGCGTACATCTGCGCCGCGTCCACGGTGGGGAACTGCTCGGCGAAGTAGGACTGCGGCGGGGTGACCGCCATCGAGCCGTTGACCAGGGAGCCGCCGCCGACCCCCCGGCCCACGAAGACGGACATGTCGTCGAAGTGCACGCGGTCCAGGACGCCGGGGTAGCGGGTGATGTCCTTGTTGACGAGGTCCAGCCACAGGAAGGTGGCGAGCGGCGCCTCGGTGCGGGTGCGGAACCACATGGACCGCTGGTCGGGGGAGGCGGTGTTGCAGAACACCTTGCCGTCGGCGCCGGCCGTGTTCCACAGCCGGCCCATCTCGAGGACGAGGGTGCGGATGCCGGCCTGGCCCAGACGGAGGGCGGCGACGGCGGCGCCGTAGCCGGAGCCGACGATGATCGCGGGGGCGGATTCGACCGCTGCGGGCTCGTCGGCGCGGGCCGACTGCAGGCCCACGCGGGTGAAGCCGAGGGTGGCCGCCGTCTGCAGGGCGGCCATACCAAGGATTTGACGTCTCGTCAGCTGACGCTGCATCAGTTTGGCTGTCATGTGCGCAGCATCAGCGGATTCTCGCCGTCCGGCTAGGGGGGCGGAGGGCAAAGATGGGACAGGCCGGCAAAAACCGAGCAGACACGGGCCGAAGGAACACTCCGGGACGGGTCCGCGAAGCGGCGTCGCCGGGCGGGACTTCACGGACCCGGGACGACCCGCCTGGGACGGTCGACCCGCCTCAGGACGCGTCGACGAGGAGGGTGCGCAGCTTCTCCGCCAGCAGGTCCCAGCGCCACCGCTCCTCGACCCACTGCCGTCCGCGCTCGCCCATCCGGCGGCGCAGTTCGGCGTCCCCGAGCAGGACGACGATCCGTTCGGCGGCCTCGGCCGGCGAGCCGCCGCGCACGACCCAGCCCGTCTCCCCGTCGAGCACGGCGTCGGGCGCGCCCCCGGAGTCGCCGGCGACGACGGGCAGTCCGGTCGCCGAGGCCTCCAGGTAGACGATCCCGAGGCCCTCGACGTCGAGGCCGCCCCGCCGTGTCCGGCACGGCATCGCGAAGACGTCCCCGGCGCCGTAGTGGGCGGGCAGCTGGGACCAGGGCACCGAGCCCGTGAAGCGGACCGAGCCCGCCACTCCCGTCTCGCGCGCGAGCCGGCGCAGGTCCTTCTCGTACGGGCCGCCCCCGACGACCAGCAGCACCGCGTCCGGGTGGGCGGCCAGGATCCGCGGCATGGCCAGGATCAGGGTGTCCTGGCCCTTGCGGGGCACCAGCCGCGAGACGCACACCACCACCGGCCGGCCGGTCAGCCCGAGCCGCGCGCGGACCTCGTCGCCGCCCGAGCCCGGGTGGAAGGTCTTCTCGTCGACGCCCGGCGGCAGCTGCGCCATCCGCCCGGCCGCCTCGGCGCTCAGCGCCGTCGCGATCCGCGAGCGGGTGTACTCGCCCAGGTACGTGATCGTGTCCGTGGCCTCGCCGATGCGGCCGAGCAGCTGCCGGGCGGCGGGCAGCTGCGCCCACCCGGCCTCGTGCCCGTGGGTGGTGGCCACCAGCCGCCGGGCGCCCGCCCTGCGCAGCGCCGGCGCCATCAGCCCGAGCGGCGCGGCCGCCCCGAACCACACCGAGGTGCAGCCGTGCTCCCGCAGCAGCCCGGCCGCGCGCCGGGTCGCTCCTGGCGTCGGCAGCAGCATCGTCGTGGAGTCCCGGACGACGGTGAAGGGCTGCTCGGCGTCGAACGCTGCCGTCGCCTCGACGCCCTCGCGTGAGCGCTTCCAGGTGGACGCGTAGACGACGAGGCGGTCGGGGTCGAGGCGGAGCGCCATGTTGTGCAGGAACGCCTGAATGCCGCCGGGGCGGGGCGGGAAGTCGTTCGTCACGATCAGCGTCCTGTCCATTGCAGCCGACCCTATACGCTGTTCACGGCGGCGTCCGGCGGCACTTCACGGCCTGCGGGGATCATGGAACTCACGGGTGCCCACACGGACGGGCGAACAGGAACGGACGGCTCCCGGTGGAGAAGACGGACGCGAGACGGCGCCTGGCGGGCCTGCTGACGGTCTGGGGCATCACGCGGTTCGTCCTGCTGCTCCTCGTCTTCAGAGTGCTCCACCTGCCCGGCCCGGACGTCACCAGCGACGTCTGGGCGACCTACCACGGCTGGTACGAGGTGCTGTGCGGCGGCGCGTTCCCGGCGGACGACGTCACCTGGCAGTACCCGCCCGCCGCCGCCCTCACGATCCTCTCCCCGGCCCTGCTGCCCTTCCTCGACTACGCGTCGGCGTTCTTCGCGCTGGCCTTCCTCGCCGACCTCGCCGTCCTCGTGCTTCTGCTGCACACCGGCCTGCGCCCCGGCCGGTCGCTGCGCGGCGCCTGGCTGTGGACGGCGGGCGCCGCGCTGCTCGGCCCCACCCTGTACGCCCGCTACGACGTGATGGTGACGGCGGTCGCGGTCGGGGCGCTGGTGGCGGGCGTGCGGCGCCCCGCGGTGATGGGTGCGCTGACGGGCTTCGCGGCGCTGCTCAAGGTCTGGCCGGTGCTGCTGCTGGCGGGCGCCGTGCGCCGCCGGGCCTGGGGCGCGGCGGCGGGGACGGCCGTCGCGCTGTCCGCGCTGTTCGCGCTGGCCATGCCCGGCGCCTTCGCCTTCCTCACCTTCCAGCGCGACCGGGGCACCGAGGTGGAGTCGGTGGGCGCTCTCGTCCTCCATGTCGCGCGGCAGTTCGGCTGGCCGGGCGAGGTGCAGTTCCGCTACGGCTCGCTGGAGTTCACCGGCCCGTACGTGGACGTGGTGAACGACGTGGCACTGGGGTTCACCGTGCTCGCGTGCGGCTGGCTGCTGCTGTGGCGGTGGCGGGCCGCGGGGCGCCTTCGGCCGCACACGCTCGCCGAGGCGGCCTTCACGGCGGTGCTGCTGTTCACCGTCACCAGCCGGGTGATCAGTCCGCAGTACCTGGTGTGGCTGATCGGCCTCGCGGCGGTCTGCCTGTGCTTCCGCGACAGCCGGATGCCCCTCCCGGCCCTCCTGGTCCTGGCCGCCTCGGCGGTGACGGTGCTCGAGTTCCCGGTCCGGTTCCAGGACGTCGTCTCGAGCACCCCTCTCGGCGTCGGACTGATGGTCCTGCGCAACGGGCTGCTGGTGACCGCCGCCCTCACCGCCGCCGTACGGCTGTGGCGCTCGACGGCGCCCACTCCCGCCCCCGCTCCCCCGGCCGCTCAGGCAGCCCACGACGGCGAACCCGCCGTCTCCCCCTGACTCCGCCGCCACGCCCGTCGCAGCACCGCCCCCACCGCCGCGCACTGCACCGCCGTCGCGACGTCAGGGTCGGGCTGCACGAGACAGTCGGGGCACTGAGCCGCCAGGTTCCCTGGTGACGCCACCGGTCCGCCGTGGTCGAGGCGGAGCCGGGCCCGGTCACGGCCCCGCCGTTCCGGCGCGGGCTCAGCCGAGTTGGGACTTCAGGTAGCTCTGCCAGTCCGCCGTGAACTCCGCCAGGGTGACGCCGAGGGTGCTGCGCAGCGCGCCCTCCACCGCTCCCGGCCGCTTCCCGTGCTCCCCGACCGCCCGGTAGAAGGCGTCCAGTCTCACCTCGCCCCACCGCTCGGCGACCATGCGGCAGGCCAGCCAGCCGCCCTCGTAGGCGGTGGCCAGCCGGTCGGTGTCGCCGGAGAAGCCGAAGTCGCCGTCGGCGGGCAGCGCCGCCGGCACGGTCCCCTCGGTGACGGCGCGCTGGAGTTCCGGCGCGGTCTCGGCGGGCGTGCGGCCGGTGTCGCGGTAGCCGACCCAGTCGGCGTACCCCTCGGACAGCCACAGCGGGGTGGCCGCGTTGGTGTGGGCGCGGGTCGCGACGTGCGTCGTCTCGTGGGTGAGGACCACCTGACGGCCGACCCTGCCGAGCATGGCGTACGCGTCGGGGTTGACGATGACCCGGTCCGCGGGCGCCTTGGCCCCGCCGCCCGTCTCTCCGGTCGTGACCGCGGCTATCCCGCGGTAGGAGGAGGGCGGCGAGCCCAGCAGCGCCGCCATGCCGGCCAGCGACTTCGGCACGAGGACGACGACGTGTCCGGCCCAGTCGGTGCCCCACGCGGCCGAGACCGCCGGGACGGCGTCGTCGGCCAGGCCGGCGAAGGCCCGCAGCCGCTCGTCGGTCTGGCCGACCCCCAGCACCAGGCTGTGGGCGCCCCGCACGGCGTGCACCTCGCCCTGGTCCCAGAGCTGCTGGGCGGCCTTCCCGGCGGGCTCCTCCGAGGCGACCGACCACCGCCCGGAGCCGTCGCGGGCAAGGCGCAGGGTGCGGCCGACGGTCACCGGCGCCCGGTCGTAGCCCGCCACCCGGTAGCTCAACTCGGCGTCGGCGGTGGCGGCGTCCCCGGCGCGGTGCAGCGCCGTCACCCGGTACGACCAGGCGGCCAGCGGCACGGCCCGCAGCGCGGCGTACCCGGTCGCGGTGCCGGTGGCCGCGTAGGCACGCACGTCATGGTCGAGGACCGCGGCGGCCCGCCGGTCGAGGACCCGCTGGACGTCGGCCTGCGCACGGTCCGGTCCGGCGCGCCCGCCGCAGGCGACCAACCCGGCGAGCAGCGGGGCCAGCAGCAGACAGAGCCCGCGCACCCGGGCGCCGCGCGCCCGCCTTCGACCGGCCATTCTCCCGATCGTACGGCGCAGGCGGCGTACGGGACCCGGTCAGGGCCTGGTGACGGACGAGACCGGCATCATCCCGACCGGGTCGTAGCGCACCGGCGCGCCCGGGTAGGGGGCGTGGATGACCTGCCCGTTGCCGACGTACATGCCGACATGGCTGGCGTCGGAGCGGTAGGTGACGATGTCGCCGGGCTGCGCCTGGGAGAGCGGCACCCGCCGTCCGGCGTGCGCCTGGGCCTGCGAGGTGCGCGGGAGGGAGACCCCGGCCTGCGCGTACGACCACTGCATGAGGCCCGAGCAGTCGAAGCCCGAGGGGCCGTTGGCGCCCCAGATGTACGGCTTGCCGAGCGCGGAGCGCACGGCGGCCACGGCGGCGGCCGTCCGGCCCGACGCCGGGAGGTCGCCGGTGAGGCCGGCCAGGCCGTCGCGACCGGACCGGGACGCCCGGTCGTAGGCGTCGCGTTCGTCGGACGGCAGCGAGTTGAGCAGCTGCCGGGCCCGGGCGAGCTTCTGCTCCACGGTCTGCTTGTGGCGCCTGACGGCCCCCCGGCTCTTCTCCAGCTCGGCGAGCTTGCGGGCGGCCTCGGAGCGCTCCTGGGTGAGCTCCCGCAGCGCGTTCTGCAGGGTGCGCAGTTCGGTGGCCTGGTGGGCGGTGATGCGGTCGAGGACGGAGGCGTTGGCGAGGTACTCCTCGGGGTCGTCGGAGAGCAGCAGCGCCAGCGAGGGGTCGAGGCCGCCGGAGCGGTACTGGGCGCCGGCCAGCGAACCGAGCCGCTCGCGCATGCCGTTGACGCGCTCCTGCTGCCGCGCGATGTGGTCCTGGGCCAGGCCGACCTGCTCGCGCAGGGTGTCGGCGCGCTCGTCGGCCTTGTTGTAGGCCTCGGTGGCCTTCTCGGCCTCCGCGTAGAGACGGTCCACGTCGGCACGGGTGCCGTCGTGCGGCGCGGCCGTGGCCGGTACGGCTGAGACGGCGCCGAGTGCGGCGGCCGCGACGGACAGCACGCTCAGGGCGCTGCACGCGCCCCGGTCGAACCCGGACTGTGCAAGGCGACGATGGGACCCCACAGGAAGCCGCGCTCCTTCCACCGGCGGACAGGGAAACGCGGCAGACAGTAGCCCCGCGACAGGGGGTCGGCCAAAGACCTCGGCGGGCACGCACAGTGACGCCCCGCCGCTGACGCAGGTCACCGGCGGGGCGTGGGGTCACTTCTCGTCGCCACGATTCGCCCGTTCGGGCGGCGTGGTGTCCTGATCTTGAGGACGATCAGGTCCCGGCCTAGGCGTGGATCAGATCCGGACGCCGAACTGGAACGGCATGTTGTTGATCGACTCGTAGCGCACCACGGTGCCGGTGCGCGGGGCGTGCAGGACCTGGCCGTTGCCCGCGTACAGGCCGACGTGGTGCTGGTCGCCGTAGAAGATGACCAGGTCGCCGACCTTGAGGTCGGCCTTGCTGTAGATGCGCGTGCCGTCGTTGGCCTGGTCCTGCGAGGTGCGCGAGATGTGGACGCCGGCCTGGGCGTAGGCCCAGGAGGTCAGGCCCGAGCAGTCGTACGTGGCGGTGCCGGTGGCACCGTACTGGTACGGCTTGCCGAGCTGGGTCTGGGCGGCCTGGAAGGCGGCCATGGCACGGCCGGAGCCGGCCGGGGCGTCGCCGAGGTCGACCCGCTCGCCGGCGTCGCGGCTGGCGCGGGCGTCGGCGGCGGAGAGGGCGGCCTTCTCCTTGGCCGTCAGCGTGTTGAGGAGCTTCTGCGCCTCGGCCAGCTTCGCCTGGACTTCCTTCTTCTTCTTGCCCAGCTCGGTGCGGGTGGTGGCGAGGTCCTTGAGCTTGGCGGACGCCTCGCTGCGCTCCTGCGCGAGCTCGCGCTGCTTCTCCTGGATCTTCTTCAGCGCCTCGACCTGCTGGCCGCTGAGCTGGTCGGCGGCGGACGCCTTGTCCAGATAGTCGTCCGGGTTCGAGGAGAGGAGCAGCTGCAGGGACGGGTCGATGGAGCCGGTGCGGTACTGGGCCGCGGCCGCCAGGCCCATGGAGTCGCGCAGCTCGTTGAGGTCGGCCTGACCGCGGGCGACGTTGTCCTGGATGGTGGAGATCTCCTTCTGGAGCTTCTCCTGCTTCTCCTTGGCCCCGTTGAACGTCTCGGTGGCCTGCTCCGCCTCTTCGTAGAGCTTGTCGACCTTGCTCTTGACCTCGTCCTTGCTGAGCTTCTCGCTCGGCGCCGCGTTGGCGGCCTGCGAGCTCAGCACGACGGCAGCGGCGGCTGCGGTGGTCAGCACGGTCACGCGCGCGCGACTGGGCTGCTTCGGTCGACGATGGGACGCCACGGAGACGGGCTCCTTCTTTTGAGTGATCACCCGTTTGGAGGTTCGATCACCAGACCTTAGTGACCTCTCCGTGATCAGTTCAAATCCCCCGGCGGAAAAAACCCATCACGCAACGCAGTTTTTTCACACAACTCACGTGCAGTGATGGACTGATTGACGCTATGTTGCGTGACGATTCCGCTAATTCGGTCATTTAGCCCGCAACTTCGACCTTCAGGACAGTCGCTTCAGAAGCACCGCGGAAGCCACCGGTCGGGCACCCGCCTTCGCGATCCCGTCGGCCACCTCGCGGTCGGTCGAGGCGACGATGACCGGCCGGCCCGGCGGCTCGGCCCGCACCAGCTGCCGGATCAGCTCGTCGGCCGTGACGCCCGGCTTGGAGAACAGCACCCGCACCCCGCGCGGCGGCGCGAGCAGCACCGGAGCGACGAGTTCGGCGCCGTCGAAGACACAGGTGACCTCGGCGCCGGTCTGCGCGGCGAGTTGCGAGAGCTGCCCCAGGAGCCGCAGCCGCTGCTTCTCCAACGGCATCTGCGGATAGCCCGTCTTGGTGACGTTGTAGCCGTCGACCACGAGATGCGCCTGCGGCAACGCGAGCAACTGGTCGAGAATGGCCGGATCGTGCTCCGACAAGGCACGTGCGGCGATGTCCTTCGGGGTCATTCGTCCCGGTTCGACCGCGTCGACGGTCTCCGCCGGCCGCACCGACACCGGCGGCAGCGCCAGTTCGCGGCGCAGCCCCTGGGCCGCGTCGAGCACCGTGTCCAGCAGCAGCCGCACCCGCATGTCCTCGACGCTGCGCCCCTCGCGGGCCGCGCGCCGGGCGGCCTCCAGAGCGGCCTCGGCCTCACCCAGACGCGCCTTCAGCCGCCGTGACTCGCTCTCCGCGGCGGACACCTGGGTGTGCCCCTCGGTGCGCACGGTCTCCATCTCGCTCTGCACCTTGCGCAGGGCGGCCTCGCCGCGCTTGACGTCGCTGAGGGCCGACCGCAGCTTGCGGTGCAGCGACTCCGTCTCCTTCTTCGCCGCGTCCAGCTCGGCGCGCAGCCGCTCGGTGTCCGACCGGGTCTGCTCCCGCGCCCGCTCGAGCTCCTCGCGCAGCCGCTCCAGCTCGGCGCGACTCTCCTCGTCGGCCCGCTCGGCGTCGGCCCGCTGGGCCTCCTCGCCGGCCGACGTCACCAGCTTCACCCAGCCGACGGGCCGCAGAACGTAGGCCGCGGCCGCCACGTCGAGCGGGTCCGCGGCCGGGGTGGGCGAGCCGGAGTCGAGAGCGCCGGACAGCTCCGGCTGGGCCTCTCTGAACTTCTCGGCGATGCGCTGCCTGAAGAGCGGATCGGTCTCCAGCGCGGCCGCCATCGCGTTGCCCGCGAACTTGGCGCGCCGGTTGGGCGCGAAACGGGCGTACTGACGCAACTGGGCGGGCAGTTCGCCGACGGTCAGTCCGCCGAAGCCGTCGGAGACGATCGTGACGACCCTGCGCCGCACGCCGTCCGGCAGCGGACGGTCGAGCATCTCGGCGGCGCCGTCGCCCGGCCCCCCGCCTGCGCTCTCCACCATCCGTCACACCCCAATACTGTGCGGGCCCTCCCCCACTCTCGACTCGCTCGAGCGGGGGACGCCGTCGTCAGGAACCGGCGCCCGGCCGATCCACGAGTTCCACCTGGTCCACGGCGTTGCACCAGCGACACCGCACCGACTCGATGGTCTCACTGACCACCTCGCGCTCCTCGACCTTCGGCTCGCCCGCGAGGTCGAGGTGCACGTACTCGACGACCTTCGACGAGCGCGTCACGTCGAACCGCGTGAGGTTGCCGCAGAGAGTGCAACGCCACCGCGTGGCGGCGGTCGGCAGGGGAACCGTCATCGTGACTTTCCACTTCCTTCTGGTGTCGTGCTCGCTGTGCCGGGTCGGGCCGGAGGCTCCCCCGTGCGTGTGGCTCGTAACCCTACGGCCTGGCGGGTACCCGCCGCCCGTCCGTCCACGGCGGCCGTGCGGCGGCGAGGCGCTCCGGGTGCGTGCGTCCCGTTACGTCATGCTCTGTACCCATGATCAGCAACTGGAACGGGAACGGGACGCCCGGCAGAGCGATCCGGGCCCCCGCGGCGCCGGTGACCTACGGACTGATCGCCCTGTGCTGCCTGATCTTCCTGATCAGCCCCGCCTCGGGCCTCGATCCGGCGTACGGGGCCGGCGACGAGCTGCTGGCCGCGCAGCGGGCCTATTTCCGGCGCTGGGGGGTGGTGCCCGCCGAGCTCTTCGAGGGCGCGCCCCGGGCCGTCCTCACTCCCGCGACCGCCCTCTTCGTCCACGGCAGCTGGGTGCACCTGCTGGGCAACATGCTCTTCCTCTACGTCTTCGGGGCGATGACCGAGGAGCGGATGGGCCGCGTCGAGTTCACCCTCTTCACCGTCGGCTGCGGCTACCTGGCCCTGCTGGGCTACGCCGCCGCCAACGCCGGGTCCTCGCAGTCCCTGGTCGGGGCCTCCGGGGCGATCTCCGCGGTGCTCGGCGCGTTTCTGTACCTGTTCCCGCGGGCGCGGGTCACCAGTCTTCTCCCCTTCCTGTTCTTCCTGCCGCTGCGTTTCCCGGCGTGGATCGTGCTGCCCTTCTGGGTGGCCCTGCAGTGGGCGGCGGCCGGACGGGCGTCCCAGGGCCCGGGGGTGGCGTACCTGGCGCACCTGATGGGCTTCGGGCTCGGGCTCGTCTACGCGTGGGCCCGTTTCGGGAGCAGGTCCCGTTTCGGGAGCGGGAAGGGTCCGCCGGGACGCCCGGGACGCTCGGGACGCCCGGGAAGGGCGGCGGCGGGCGACGGGCGGGCGACTAGAGTGAAGGCCGCCCCAGCTCCGGCCTCCGAGGGAGAGAACCAGCCGTGATCACCGCGATCGTCCTCATCAAGACCAGCGTGGACCGGATCCCCGAGATCGCCGAGCGGATCGCCTCGCTGGAGTCCGTGAGCGAGGTCTTCTCCGTGACGGGCACCTACGACCTCATCGCGATGGTCCGCGTGAAGCAGCACGAGGACCTCGCCGAGGTCATCCCGGGCAGCATCAGCAAGATCCCCGGGGTCGAGGGGACGGACACGCACGTCGCGTTCCGCACGTACTCGCAGCACGACCTCGAGGCGGCGTTCGCGATCGGCCTGGACTCGTAGGGTTCGCTCCGCGGTTCGCTCCGCGGGTGGGGCGGATCGGGTGCGCAGTTCCCCGCGCCCCTGAGGGGGTCGCCATCACCCCTCACGGGAGGGGTGATGGCTTCCGGTGGGGTCAGTCAGTCCACTGCCGGGACGCAGCGGCCGTCCTCCGTGCGGTACCGCCACTTCGCTCCCTCGGTCACCAGCTCACGGACCGCGGTCACGAAGCGATCGACGTGCTCGTCGGGGGTGCCCGCGCCGAAGCTCACCCGGATGGCGTTGAGGGACTTCTCGCCCGGGGCCGCCTCGGGGGCGCCGCACTCGCCCTGCGTCTCGGGAGCGCCGCCCAGGAGGGTGCGGACCAGGGGGTGGGCGCAGAAGAGGCCGTCGCGGACGCCGATGCCGTACTCGGCGGACAGGGCCGCGGCGAAGTGGGAGCTGTTCCAGCCCTCGACGACGAAGGAGATCACGCCGACGCGCGGGGCGTCGTCGCCGAAGAGGGACAGGACGCGGACCTCCGGGACCGCCGCGAGGCCCGTGCGCACCTTCTCGATCAGGTGCCGCTCGCGTGCGACCAGGGCGTCGAAGCCGGCCTCGGTGAGGGCCCTGCAGGCGGACGCGATGGAGTAGGCGCCGATCACGTTCGGGGAGCCGGCCTCGTGGCGGGCCGCGCTCTCGTGCCACTCCACGTCCACTCCCCCGTCCTCGCGGCGGGCGACCTTGCGGCTCGCGCCGCCGCCGGCGAGGTACGGGTCCGCCGCGACCAGCCAGTCCGCGCGGCCGGCCAGCACTCCGGAGCCGAAGGGTGCATACAGCTTGTGGCCGGAGAAGGCGATCCAGTCGACGTCGAGGTCCTGGACCGACACGGGGTGGTGGGGGGCCAGCTGGGCGGCGTCCAGGACGATCCGGGCACCGTGGGCGTGCGCCGCCGCCGCCAGCTCGCGCACCGGCCACAGCTCGCCGGTGACGTTCGAGGCGCCGGTGACGCAGACCAGCGCCGGGCCGTGCGGGTCGCGGGCGGCGAGGGCCCGCTCCAGGGTCTCCACGGCCCGGCCCGGGGTGCGCGGGGCGTCGAGGTAGGTGACCCGGGCGTCCTGCCAGGGCAGCAGGGACGCGTGGTGCTCGGTCTCGAAGACGAAGACCTGGCAGTCGGCGGGCAGGGCGCGGGCCAGCAGGTTGAGGGAGTCCGTCGTCGAGCGGGTGAAGACCAGCTGGTCGTCCGGGCGGCAGTCGAGGAACTCGGCGACGGTTGCGCGGGCGTTCTCGAAAAGGTCCGTGGAGAGCTGGGAGAGGTAGCCGGCGCCGCGGTGCACGCTGCCGTAGTACGGGGCGTAGGCGGCGACGTCGTCCCAGACGCGCTGGAGGGCGGGGGCGCTGGCGGCGTAGTCGAGGGCCGCGTAGGCGACCTCGCCGCCGGTGACGAGCGGGACGGTGACATCACGGCCCAGAACGTCCAACGGGGCACAGACAGGGCGGGTGACGGCAGCGGTGGAGACGGACATGGCGAACTCCCGTGAGAGGAAAGGGGGAACCGCCGCGCGAGCGGACATGGCTCGAGCACGGAGGAAGGCGAAAAGGGGTGTGCGGAGGCGGGGCTCGACGCCCTAGCGCATTCGCTTGCTCACAGGAGACTCCCTCGGACGACCCAGGACCCCTGGCGTTCTCACTCGAAAGAGTGCGAGGGATCCGCGCTTGCCGTGGACCTCGTTGCCCACGGCCTGGTCTTCACCCGGGGCACCCCGCCACGGACGGAGGGTTGCCGGACAGTCGGCCGGGGCCTCATGACTGTCACTCATGACCTGGTACAGGAACCTACGCGAGCCGATCACGGTCCCGCAACCCGTGTCCGGATGGCGGGACCGCGTCTCACGGACGTCAGGCGTTGCTGGCGGCCACCCAGCGCTCCAGCGCCCGCTTGGCCGCCCCGGAGTCGAGCGACTGGGCCGCCCGTGCCATGCCGGCCCGGATCTCCTCGGCCAGCGTCCCGCCGCCCGGCTCGAGCGCCACGAGCGCCGCCGCCGAGTTCAGTACCACCGCGTCCCGCACCGGGCCGCGCTCGCCCTCCAGCAGACGGCGGGCCACCTCCGCGTTGTACGAGGGGTCCCCGCCGCGCAGCGCCTCCACCGGAACCAGGTCGAGGCCGACGTCGCGCGGGTCGAAGGTCTCCTCGGTGACCTTGCCGTCGCGCACCACCCACACGTGGGAGGTGGCCGTCGTGGTCAGCTCGTCGAGGCCGTCGTCGCCCCGGAAGACCAGGGACGAGTTGCCTCGTTCGGCGAAGACGCCCGCGACGACCGGCGCCATGAGCGGGTCGGCGACACCGACGGCCTGCGCCCGCACCCTGGCGGGGTTGGTCAGCGGGCCGAGGATGTTGAACACCGTGCGGATGCCCAACTGGCCGCGCGCCGCGCCGACATGACGCAGCGCCGGATGGAACTTGATCGCGAAGCAGAAGGTGATCCCGGCCTCCTGGGCCACCTCGGCCACCCGGCGCGGGGTCAGCTCCAGGTTGACGCCGAGCTTCTCCAGGACGTCCGAGGCGCCGGACGCGGAGGACGCGGCCCGGTTGCCGTGCTTGACGACCGTGGCTCCCGCACCGGCCACGACGATCGCCGACATCGTGGAGATGTTGACCGTCTTCGCGCCGTCGCCGCCGGTGCCGACGATGTCGACGGTCGGCCCCGGCACCTCGATCAGGTTGGCGTGCTCGTACATCGCCCGGACCAGCCCGTTGATCTCCTCGACGGTCTCGCCCTTGGCCCGCAGCGCCACCACGAACCCGGCGATCTGCGCGTCGGTCGCCTCGCCGCGCATGATCCGGTCCAGCGCCCAGAACGTGGCGTCCGCGCCCTGGTCGCGGCCGTAGAGCAGGCCGTTCAGCACGTCGGGCCAGGAACGGCCCGCCGCGATGTCGCCTCCAGCGGGGGTCACAGCGCTCATCAGCCGCTCCTGGGTGTCGTACGGATCTTCCGTGGGTGCCGTGGAAGACGTGTGTGCCCACCCTATCCAGCCGACGGGCACGGCAAAGGGCCCCGTCCGACAACCGGACGGGGCCCTTTCACCGCGGCGTGGCGACGCCTCAGCGATCAGTGGTGGCCGTGGCCGCTCGTGATCTCCTTGTACTCCTCGACGGTGGGCTTCGGGATCTGCTGGTCCTCGCCGAAGTACGCTCCGCTGATCTTGGCGCGGAGCTTCTCCTTGCCCGTCACCTTGCGCTCGACGCCGTTGTCGTCGACCGTGGCGCCGATCGCGGCCGGCTCGTACTGCTCGTGCGCCGTGAGCGTGTGCAGCTGCTCCTGGCTGAGCGGCTCGTGGATCTCGATGAACTCACCGTGCGGCAGGCGCTTGATGGTGCCGGTCTCCCGGCCGTGCAGCACCTTGTCCTTGTCGCGGCGCTGCAGACCGAGGCAGATCCGCTTGGTGAGGATGTACGCGATGACCGGTCCGACGAAGAAGAAGATCCGGACGAACCAGGTGATCGCGTTGATCGACAGGTGGAAGTGGGTGGCCCACAGGTCGTTGCCACCGCCGACCAGCGTGATCATGTACATCGTGACCCAGGCGACGCCGAGCGCCGTACGGGTCGGCGCGTTGCGCGGGCGGTCCAGGATGTGGTGCTCGCGCTTGTCGCCGGTGATCCAGGACTCGATGAACGGGTAGAGCGCCAGCGCCGCGAGGACCACGCCGAACAGGACCAGCGGGATGAACACGCCCAGGACGAGCGTGTGACCCCAGAGGTTGATCTCCCAGCCCGGCATGAAGCGGATCAGGCCCTCGGCGAAGCCCATGTACCAGTCGGGCTGGGCGCCGGTCGACACCTGGTCCGGACGGTAGGGGCCCATCGCCCAGATCGGGTTGATCTGCGCGATCGCCGCGATGACCGCGATGACGCCGAAGACCAGGAAGAAGAAGCCTCCGGCCTTGGCCATGTACACCGGCAGCAGCGGCATGCCGACGACGTTCTTGTTGCTCTTTCCGGGGCCCGCGAACTGCGTGTGCTTGTGGTAGAAGACCAGGATCAGGTGGCCCACCACCAGACCCAGCATGATGCCGGGCAGCAGCAGGATGTGGATGGAGTAGAACCGCGCCACGAAGTCGTGGCCGGGGAACTCGCCGCCGAAGAGGAAGAACGAGATGTACGTGCCGACCACCGGCATCGACAGGATCGCGCCCTGGGTGAAGCGCACACCGGTGCCGGAGAGCAGGTCGTCCGGGAGCGAGTAACCGGTGAACCCGGTGAACATGCCGAGGACGAACAGAAGGAAGCCGAACAGCCAGTTGACCTCACGCGGCTTGCGGAACGCACCCGTGAAGAACACGCGCATCATGTGCACGAACATGCCGGCGAGGAAGATCAGCGCCGCCCAGTGGTGGATCTGCCGGATGAGCAGACCGCCGCGCACGTCGAAGGAGATGTGCAGGGTCGAGCTGAACGCCTCGGACATCAGCTGTCCCTGGAGCGGGACGTAGCTGCCGTGGTACTCCACCTCGTTCATCGACGGGTGGAAGAACAGCGTCAGGTACACACCCGTGAGGATGATGATGATGAAGCTGTAGAGGCAGACCTCACCCAACATGAACGACCAGTGGTCGGGGAAGATCTTGCGCATGTTGGCCTTGGCGAGGGAGTAGATCCCCAGCCGGCCGTCGGCCCAGTCCGCGATCCGCTCGCCGGCCGGAGCCTTCCCGCGTGCACGGGACTCGTTGCTCTCGTGGTTCTCTGTGGTGCTCATCCGCGCTCCCAGAAAGCAGGACCGACGGGCTCCTCGAAGTCGCCGTGCGCCTCGAGGTAGCCCTCGTCGTTCACACCGATGCGCAGCTGCGGCAGGGCGTGACCGGCGGGACCGAAGATCACTCGGGCGCCGTCGGAGAGGTCGAAGGTGGACTGGTGGCAGGGGCACAGCACGTGGTGCGTCTGCTGCTCGTACAGGGAGATCGGGCAACCGACGTGGGTGCAGATCTTCGAGTACGCCACGATGCCGTCGTGCGACCACTCGAGCTCGCGCTTGTCCTTGATGTTCTCCGGCTGGAGCCGGACGATCATCAGGGCCGCCTTGGCGATCTCGTTCTGGAAGTCCTCGTCGTGCTCCTCCAGGCCCTCGGGCTTGGCGAAGGTGAGAGAACCGACGGCCACGTCCGAAGGACGCAGCGGCTCGTTCGTGTTCATGTTGACGAGCAGCTTGCCCTTGGCCCACAGCGTGTGCCGCAGCTTGTCCTCGGGCAGCGGGCCGAGGTCGCGCAGCAGCACGACGCCGGAGAGCGGCACCAGGGCGACCGCGCCGAACAGCGTGTTGCGGATCAGCTTGCGGCGGCCGAACGCGGACTCCTTGGCGCCCTGCCGGAAGTCCGCGTGGACCTTGGCGCGGACCTCGGGGCTCGCGGCGATCGGGTGGCGCTCGTCGGCGACCTCCACGTCCGACATCAGGGTGCGGGCCCAGTGGACCGCGCCGGCGCCGATGGTGAACAGCGCCGTGCCCAGCGTCAGCCCCAGCGCGAAGTTCAGCGCGCTGAGGTGGCCGATCGGGAACACGAAGATCGACTTGTCGGCGGGGATCGCCACGTACGAGGCGATGAAGCCGACCGTGGCGAGCATCGACAGCGTGAACAGGAAGGCGACCGCGCGCTCGGACCGCTTGGCGGCCCGCTCGTCGATGTCCTGGACGCGGTGCTCATGGGGCGGCAGACCGGGGTCGGCGAACGGGTTCTGCTCGTCCGCGACGTCCACCGCGCCGTGCGCGTGGCCCTGCTCTACGGGCAGGTTCTCTTCTGGAATGTCTTGGCTACTCATGACTTCTTGGCCTTTGCGGTCCGAGCGGCGACCCAGACGGCGACCGCGATCAGGGCGCCGAGTCCGAAGATCCAGGCGAACAGACCCTCACTGACCGGCCCGAGGCCGCCCAGCTCCAGACCACCGGGGTTGTCGGTGTCGCTGCTGTTGACCGCGTGCAGGTACGCGATGATGTCCTTCTTGTTCTGCTCCGACAGGGTGGTGTCGGGGAAGGAGGGCATGTTCTGCGGGCCGGTCTGCATGGCCTCGTAGACGTGCTTCGGGTCCACGTCCTCCAGGGTCGGAGCGAACTTGCCCTTCGTCAGGGCGCCGCCCTTTCCGGTGAAGTTGTGGCACTGCGCGCAGTTGGTGCGGAACAGGTCGCCGCCCTTGGCGATGTCCGCGCCCTCCGGGCCGTACTCGGCCTCGGTCGGGACGGTCGGGCCGGCGCCCAGCGAGGCGATGTACGCGGCGAGCTGGTCGATCTCCGCCTGCGAGTAGATGTTCTTCTTCTTCACCACCTGCGGGCCCTCAGAGGTCGCCGCCGGCATGCGGCCGGTGCCGACCTGGAAGTCGACGGCCGCGGCGCCCACGCCGACCAGGCTCGGACCGTCGGAGCTGCCCTGACCGCCGGTGCCGTGGCAGCTGGCGCAGCCGACGGCATAGAGCTTCTTGCCCTCGTCGATGGCGAGGGACTGGGCGGTGTCGTCTGCCTGCGCCTTGCTCGCGGGCGCGAGCGCGGAGAACAGCCACCCTGTGCACGCCAGCGATAGGACTAGGACGACGAGCGCCGCCAGCGGATGGCGTCGTCGTGCGGAGAGCTTTTTCACGGATTACCCCGGTGTCAGGATCTTCTGCGTCGATGCTTGTGGAGGTGCGGGAGCGGGCCCGGCTACTTGATCAGGTAGATCGTGGCGAAGAGGCCGATCCAGACGACATCGACGAAGTGCCAGTAGTAGGACACGACGATGGCCGCGGTCGCCTGCTCGTGGGTGAACCTCTTGGCCGCGTAGGTGCGCCCGAGGACGAACAGGAAGGCGATGAGGCCGCCCGTCACGTGCATGCCGTGGAAGCCGGTGGTCAGGTAGAACACCGAGCCGTACGGGTCGGAGGAGAGCGAGAGCCCGTCCTTCTTCACCAACTCCGTGTACTCGTAGATCTGACCGCCGATGAAGATCGCACCCATGATGAAGGTGACGATGAACCACATTCTGAGCTTCTTCACGTCACCGCGCTCGGCGGCGAAGACGCCGAGCTGGCAGGTGAGGGAGGAGAGCACCAGGATGGTGGTGTTGGTGGCCGAGAACGGGAGGTTCAGGGCCTCGGCCATCTCCTTCCAGTGATCGGGACCCGTCACCGATCGCAGGGTGAAGTACATCGCGAAGAGGGCCGCGAAGAACATCAGCTCGGAGCTCAGCCAGATGATGGTTCCGACGCTGGTGAGGTTCGGCCGATTGACCGACGGGTGCGCGTGCCCGGTTTCTACTGTCGTTGCTGTCGCCACGACCGACATTATGTCGGTCCCTTATCCCGCCCTCACTCCGGGGGGTGCCGTTCGACGTGATCGCCCCGTGTGTACTGCCCGGATGGCCCATCGAAGTGGTGTTCCAGGCGGTGTGGACGAGGTGGGTGAGGGAGTAGCATCCGCGGCATCGGTTCTGTCCGTACGACGCTGATGTCACGGAGGAAGCATGCAGGCGACCGCCACGGTGCTGGTCTACAGCGACGACGCCAACACGCGGGAGCAGGTGCGGCTCGCGACCGGGCGCAGGCCCGCGCCGGACGCCCCTGTGGTGGAGTTCGTGGAGTGCGCGACGGCGCCTGCGGTGCTGCGGGAGCTCGACAAGGGCGGGATCGACGTCGTCGTCCTCGACGGGGAGACCGCCCCCATGGGCGGCATGGGTCTGTGCCGCCAGCTCAAGGACGAGATCTTCCGGTGTCCGCCGGTGCTGCTGCTCATCGGGCGGCCCCAGGACGCGTGGCTCGCGACCTGGAGCCGGGCGGACGCGGCTGTGACGCTGCCTGTGGAGCCCGTGGAGTTCGCGGGGTCGCTGGCGGCCCTGTTGCGGACGAAGGGGCTTCAGCAGAGCGCGTAGCGACGCGGGGGGCGGGGGCGCGGTTCGTCGCCGGCCCCGCGCCCCGCCCGGGTCACACCGCCGCGGGACTCAGTCGCGCGGTCTCCGCTCGCGTCTTCTGCTTGCCGCCCGTCAGCGCGCTGCCCTTGGTCCACTTGGCCCAGTCCAGGTTCCAGTCGCCGAAGCCGTTGCCGAACGTCTCCATGGTGTCGCCGTTGCTGTTGACGACCTGGACGACGTCGCCCTGGCGGATGTTGTCGAAGAACCACTCGGCGTTGGCGGTGCTCATGCCGGTGCAGCCGTGACTGACGTTGGCGTAGCCCTGGGAGCCCACGGACCAGGGGGCGGCGTGGACGTACTCGCCGCTCCAGGTGACCCGGGTGGCGTAGTAGACGGGCAGGTCGTACGAGTCCGCGGAGCCCTCGGCGATGCCGACGGTGGTCCCGCGCATACGTACGTAGTACTCCTTGCCCAGGACGACCTTGACGCCGTTGCGGGTGTCGAAGCCGGGCTTGCCGGTGGTGACGGGGATCTGTTTGATCTCCTGGTTGTTCCTGGAGACTTTCATGGAGTGCGTCGCCGCGTCCGTCACGGCGATGACCCGGTCGCCGGTGGTGAGTTTGAGCTCCTTCACGGGGCCGCCCCACAGCCGGTCGCTGATCTTGATGCCGTCCAGATTGCTGTGGGCGCGGACGGTGGCGTGGGCGGGCCAGTACTCCTTGGGGCGGTAGTGGAGCTCCTTGTCGTCCACCCAGTGCCAGGCGCCCTGCGCGAAGGGTGTGGAGTCGACCTTCAGCCCCCGTTCCACGACGGCCCGCTGGGCGGGGTCCTTGACCGGCTGGCCGAGTTTGGCGACGACGGGCTGGCCGACGCCGTACTCGCCCGCCTCGGGGCCGAACTCCACCGCCAGGCGCTTCTTGACGGTGGGCTTGCCGGTGTCGAAGGAGAGGACCCGGCGGCCGGGCGCCCCGTCGTCGTCCTCGGTGCTCACCCGGACCGTGTAGTGGGCGCCGGCGGCCAGGGGTTCGGTGCTGCGCCAGCGGTCGCCGTCGGCGGAGAGCCGGCCCGCGACGTAGCGGCCCGTGGAGTCGACGGCGGTGACGTCCGTGATGCGGTCGTCGTCGGCGGTCACCTCGATGGGCTTGTCCGGGTCGGCCTTCTTCCCGTCGCCGTCGGGGGCGTTGAAGGAGATCTGGTCCGTCGCGTCGTAGGGGCGCGCGGAGAGCGGGTTGCCGTCGGAGCCGCAGGCGCTTGCGACCGCGCCCAGGGCGATCACCAGCAGGGTGCAGCCGACGACGGTGCGGGGGCGGGGTTGGTGGCTCATGACTTCACGCTAGGGAGCCGCCCCGGCGGCGGCGCGCCGAGTGACCCGGACGGAGCACGCCCGCTACGGCAAAAGCGTGAGCCCGGACCCTCCTGACGGAGTGTCCGGGCTCACGCCGCGTTCAGCGCGTGTTACTGGGTGCGGTTCTCACCGCGGTAGTACTCGAAGACCCAGCCCCACAGACCGATCATGATCATCGGGACGGAGAAGTAGAGCAGCCACCAGCCGACCGCGACACCGAGGAAGGCCAGGGCGCCGCCGACGGCGAGCGACAGCGGCTGCCAGCTGTGCGGGCTGAAGAAGCCCAGCTCGCCGGCGTCGTCCGCGACGTCCGCCTCCTTGTTGTCCTGCGCGCCCGCGTCGACCCGTCGGGCGGTGAAGCCCAGGTAGAAGCCGATCATGATGCACAGGCCGAAGGCCAGGAAGAGCGCCGTGGTACCGGCCGGCTCCTTCGACCACACGCCATAGACGACCGCCATGGCGAGGACGAAGACGCTCAGCCAGACGAACATCTTGCCCTGGATCTTCACTTGCCGGCCTCCTTGCTGCCCGCGATGGCGCCGGCACCGTGACCGGCGTGCTCGAGCTGCTCGAGCGCGGCGATCTCCGGGTGGTGCAGGTCGAACGCCGGGGATTCGCTGCGGATCCGCGGCA
Source organism: Streptomyces achromogenes (assembly GCF_030816715.1). Classification (NCBI taxonomy): domain Bacteria; kingdom Bacillati; phylum Actinomycetota; class Actinomycetes; order Kitasatosporales; family Streptomycetaceae; genus Streptomyces; species Streptomyces achromogenes. The sequence continues at coordinate 2,552,800 of NZ_JAUSYH010000001.1, forward strand.
GGGTGAGGAAGTTGTGGCGCGGCGGCGGGCAGGAGGTGGCCCACTCCAGGGAGCGGCCGTAGCCCCACGGGTCGTCGACGCCGACCGGCTTGCCGTACTTGGCGGTCTTCCACACGTTGTAGAAGAACGGCAGCACGGACAGACCGAGGACGAACGAGCTGATCGTCGAGATCGTGTTCAGGGCGGTGAACCCGTCGGCCGCGAGGTAGTCCGCGTAACGACGCGGCATGCCCTCGGCGCCCAGCCAGTGCTGGACCAGGAAGGTGCCGTGGAAGCCGATGAACAGCGTCCAGAACGTGATCTTGCCGAGCCGCTCGTCGAGCATCTTGCCCGTCATCTTCGGCCACCAGAAGTGGAAGCCGGAGAACATCGCGAAGACGACCGTGCCGAAGACGACGTAGTGGAAGTGCGCCACCACGAAGTACGAGTCGGAGACGTGGAAGTCCATCGGCGGCGAGGCCAGGATGACGCCGGTCAGACCACCGAAGGTGAAGGTGATGAGGAAGCCCGTCGCCCACAGCATCGGCGTCTCGAAGGACAGCGAGCCCTTCCACATCGTTCCGATCCAGTTGAAGAACTTCACGCCGGTCGGGACGGCGATGAGGAACGTCATGAAGGAGAAGAACGGAAGCAGCACGCCGCCGGTGACGTACATGTGGTGCGCCCACACCGTCACGGAGAGGCCCGCGATCGAGATCGTCGCGGCGATCAGGCCCATGTAGCCGAACATCGGCTTGCGGGAGAAGACCGGGATGACCTCGGAGATGATGCCGAAGAACGGCAGGGCGATGATGTACACCTCTGGATGGCCGAAGAACCAGAAGAGGTGCTGCCACAGCAACGCGCCGCCGTTGGCCGCGTCGAAGACATGTGCCCCGAATTTCCGATCCGCCTCCAGCGCAAACAGCGCGGCGGCGAGGACGGGGAAGGCCAGCAGGACCAGGACCGCGGTCAGCAGCACGTTCCAGGTGAAGATCGGCATGCGGAACATCGTCATGCCGGGTGCGCGCATGCAGATGATCGTGGTGATGAAGTTGACCGCGCCGAGGATGGTGCCGAAGCCGGAGAAGGCCAGACCCATGATCCACAGGTCGGCGCCGATGCCCGGCGAGCGGACCGCGTCCGACAGCGGGGAGTAGGCGAACCAGCCGAAGTCGGCCGCACCCTGCGGGGTGAGGAAGCCGCCCACGGCGATGGTCGAGCCGAACAGGTAGAGCCAGTAGGCGAACATGTTCAGCCGCGGGAACGCCACGTCGGGCGCGCCGATCTGCAGCGGCATGATCCAGTTCGTGAAGCCGGCGAACAGCGGCGTCGCGAACATCAGCAGCATGATCGTGCCGTGCATCGTGAACGCCTGGTTGAACTGTTCGTTCGACATGATCTGCAGGCCCGGTCGGGCGAGCTCGGCGCGCATGAGAAGCGCCATGACGCCGCCGATGCAGAAGAACGCGAACGACGTGACCAGGTACAAGGTACCGATGGTCTTGTGGTCGGTGGTCGTCAGCCACTTCACCACGACGTTGCCGGGCTGCCGGCGCCTGACCGGCAGCTCGTTCTCGTACGAGTCCTCAGCTGCGGAGGCACCCTGGGGTTCGTTGAGGATGCTCACAGGACGTTCGACTCCCGGTTCTTCTCGGGGCTCGTTTGCTCGATGCCGGCCGGAACGTAACCGGTCTGCCCGTTCTTGGCGATGTCCTTCAGGTGCTGCTCGTAGCGCTCCGGAGAGACGACCTTCACGTTGAAGAGCATCCGGGAGTGGTCGACGCCGCACAGCTCGGCACACTTGCCCATGAAGGTGCCCTCGCGGTTGGGGGTCACCTGGAAGGAGTTGGTGTGGCCCGGGATGACGTCCTGCTTCATCAGGAACGGCACCACCCAGAAGGAGTGGATGACGTCCCGCGAGGTGAGGACGAAACGGACCGTCTTGCCCTTGGGGAGCCAGAGGGTCGGACCCGGGTTGTGGGTCTGCGGGTTCCGCTCACCGGGGGTGCCGCAGGTGTAGACGCCGCCCGCGTCGGCCGGGAAGTCCTTCTTGTACCGGTCCGGGATCGCGGCCAGCTTCTTGTCGGTCTTCGCGTCCCCGTTGGAACCGTCGACGTTCTCGATGTAGTTGAAGCACCAGCTCCACTGGAAGCCGACCACGTTGACCGTGACGTCGGGCTTCTTGTCGAGGCTCAGCAGCTTCGACTCGTCACGGGCCGTGAAGTAGAACAGCACCGAGACGATGATGATGGGGACGACCGTGTACAGCGCCTCGATGGGCATGTTGTACCTGGTCTGTGGAGGAACTTCGACCTTTGTGCGGCTGCGCCGGTGGAAGAAAGCACTCCACAGGATCAGGCCCCACACCAGCACGCCGGTGGCCAGCGCGGCAGCCCAGGAGCCCTGCCACAGGGAGAGGATCCGCGGAGCCTCTTCTGTGACCGGGGTGGGCATACCAAGGCGGGGGAAGTCCTTGTATGTGCAACCGGTGGCGGTCGCCAGGACCAGGCCCGCGGTCATTGCCTGCAGCAGCTTCCGCCGCATCGGGCGCCGCGGCGAGCGGTCGGAGCCGTTGGGACTCACGTAGCGCCTTCCCGAGAGTCTCGCCCGCGCGGTTGGCTGCGGCCTGCCTTCTCGCTGGTCGGTCGCCGCCCTGCGTCGGGCAGGGGTTTGGATGTTTATGCGGACCAAACCCTAGCCGACGCCCTCCAGGGGGTCGCGGGGAGGGTGGCATACGCGCCGCCGGTCACCCCGAAGGGGTGGGAGGGGCGCCTGATAGCGCCCCATAGCTCGTCAATGCGGCTTGTACGACGGCTGCGGCCCGGCTGTGCCCCGCTCGCGCCCGCGCGTCGGAGCCGGCGTACCGGAACGGTCCCGCTCCTCCGGCATGGCACTCTCACCGGCGCTTTACCGTTGGGGCGTGGCCTACTTCGATGCTGCTTCCGCCGCCCCGCTCCATCCCGTCGCCCGTCAGGCCCTGTCGGCCTCGCTCGACGAGGGCTGGGCGGATCCCGCCCGGCTGTACCGGGAGGGCCGCCGGGCCCGGATGCTGCTGGACGCGGCACGGGAGGCGGCGGCCGAGTCCGTCGGCTGCCGGCCGGACGAGCTGGTGTTCACGTCCTCCGGGACGCGGGCCGTGCACTCCGGGATCGCGGGCGCTCTGGCGGGTCGTCGGCGGGTCGGACGTCACCTGATCGTGTCAGCCGTCGAACACTCCTCGGTACTCCATTCGGCAGAGGTGTTCGAGGCGGAGGGCGGGGTGGTGACCCGGACGCCGGTGACGCGGACCGGTGCCGTCGCCGTCGAGTCGTACGCCGACGCCCTGCGCTCCGACACCGCGCTGGCCTGTCTGCAGTCGGCCAACCACGAGGTGGGCACCGAGCAGCCGGTGGCGGCGGTGGCCGAGCTGTGCCGGGAGGCGGGGGTGCCGTTGCTGGTGGACGCCGCCCAGTCGCTGGGGTGGGCGGCCGTGGCGGGCCCCTGGTCGCTGCTGGCGGCGAGCGCGCACAAATGGGGCGGGCCCTCGGGCGTCGGGCTGCTCGTCGTGCGCAAGGGCGTCCGGTTCGCTCCGCAAGGGCCCCTGGACGAGCGGGAGTCGGGGCGGGCGGCAGGGTTCGAGAACCTTCCGGCGATCGTGGCCGCGGCGGCCTCGCTGCGCGCGGTGCGGGCTCAGGCGGCGGCCGAGGCGGACCGGCTGCGAGAGCTGACGGCGCGGATCCGCGCGCGGGTGCCGGCCGTCGTCCCGGAGGTGGAGGTCGTCGGGGACGCGGAGCGGCGGCTGCCCGGGATCGTCACCTTCTCCTGTCTGTACGTGGACGGGGAGGCGCTGCTGCACGAGCTGGACCGGGAGGGCTTCTCGGTCTCGTCCGGGTCGTCCTGCACCAGCAGCACGCTGACGCCCAGCCATGTGCTGCGGGCCATGGGGGTGCTGAGTGAGGGAAATGTGCGGGTCTCGTTGCCGGCGGGAACGGCCCCGGACGAGGTGGAGCGGTTCCTCGACGTGCTGCCGGGGGCCGTGGCCGCGGTACGGGAGAAGCTCGGCGCGCCCCTGCCCGGGCCGGCGGATCCGCGGGAGATCCCGCCCGCCGGGGACGCGCCGGCGGTGGACGCGCTCGTGGTGGACGCGCTGGGCAGGCGGTGCCCGATCCCGGTCATCGAGCTGGCGAAGGTCATCGGGGAAGTGCCGGTGGGCGGCACGGTGCGGGTGCTGTCCGACGACGAGGCGGCCCGGCTCGACATCCCCGCGTGGTGCGAGATGCGGGGGCAGGAGTACGCCGGTGAGGAGCCGGCGGACCGAGGCTCTGCCTACGTGGTCCGCCGGCTGTCCTGAGCCGGGCCAGGTCCGAGTCGGGCCGGGGTCCGGTGCCTGGGCCTGAGTCGGGCCAGGTCCGGTGCCTGGGCCTGAGTCGAGCCGGGGTCCGGTGCCTGGGCCTGAGTCGAGCCGGGGTCCGGTGCCTGTGTCAGGCCAGGTGCTTGCGGACCTCGGCGCCCGCCTCGTCGCCGTAGGCCTTGGTGAAGCGCTCCATGAAGTGGGCGCGGCGCAACTGGTACTCCTGGGTGCCGACCGTCTCGATCACCAGGGTGGCGAGCATGCAGCCGATCTGGGCGGCGCGCTCATGGGAGACGCCCCAGGCGAGGCCGGAGAGGAAACCGGCGCGGAACGCGTCGCCGACGCCGGTGGGGTCGACCTTGGCCTCCTCCTCCGGGCAGCCGACCTCGATCGGGTCCTCGCCGGCCCGCTCGATGCGGACGCCGCGCGCGCCGAGGGTGGTCACGCGGTGGCCGACCTTGGCCAGGATCTCGGCGTCCGACCAGCCCGTCTTCGACTCGATGAGGCCCTTCTCGTACTCGTTGGAGAAGAGGTACGAGGCGTCCTCCAGCAGTATCCGGATCTCGTCGCCGTTCATACGGGCGATCTGCTGGGAGAAGTCGGCGGCGAAGGGGATCGCGCGGGACCGGCACTCCTCGGTGTGCCGGAGCATGGCCTCCGGGTCGTCGGCGCCGATCAGGACCAGGTCGAGGCTGCCCACGCGGTCGGCGACGGTCTTCAGCTCGATCAGCCGGGCCTCGCTCATCGCGCCCGTGTAGAACGAGCCGATCTGGTTGTGGTCGGCGTCGGTGGTGCACACGAAGCGGGCGGTGTGCAGGGTCTCCGAGATGCGGACCGAGGCGGTGTCGACGCCGTGCCGGTCGAGCCAGGCCCGGTACTCGTCGAAGTCCGCGCCCGCCGCGCCGACCAGGATCGGGCGGGTGCCGAGCTGTCCCATGCCGAAGGCGACGTTCGCGCCCACGCCGCCCCGGCGCACGTCCAGGTTGTCGACCAGGAAGGAGAGCGAGACCGTGTGGAGACGGTCCGCCACGAGCTGATCGGCGAAGCGGCCGGGGAACGTCATGAGGTGGTCTGTCGCGATGGAGCCGGTGACTGCGATGCGCACGGCGTGGACTCTCCTGAGGGGAGGGGGATTGACAGTTCACGCTACCCGGTCGGCTCGCGCCACTGAAGCAGCGGAAACTACCCGATAGTAGATCTTTCTTCGCGGGCCACGGCGTGCATACCGTTCGAGTATGACGAACCTCAAGGTCCTTGCCCCCGCTCCGGCCGAACTCGACGGCGACCTCGCGTCGCTGCGCGGTGACTGCGCGCGGATGGCTCCGCACTGGGCCGCCCCGGAGAAGATCACTTCTCGCCCCGTCTCCCCGTCACTCATCCACGGCGTGGACGTTCCCGCGACGTCGGCGCGGCTGCTGGAGGCGATGCCGGACTACGGCAACTAGGACCTGCCACTCGGGCCACTCCGGGGTGCCCTCCGGAGTGATCCCCGATATTTCCTTCGGTACGGCGCGCGGAAGGGAACCGTGCGCTCCCCCGTCGCGTCCCACCGGCGTCCCCCGTGAAGGGGATGCGGGGTACGACAGCAGGGCAGCCGAAGGAGCGATGCGGTGAACACCGAGCGACCCGAGAACGACGACGCCGCGCGCAAGCCGGAGAAGCCGGAGAAGACGTCTTCCGCCGAGGCGGAGGCACAGGCCGAGGACGCCGCGCGGGCGCAGGACGCCGAACAGGCGCGCCCCCGCGAGGCCGGGCGGCCGGAGGCGGAGCCCGCGACAGCCGAGGTCGACAAGACGGGGTCGGAGAAGGCCGAGCCCGCCGCTTCGGACGAGGTCGCGACTTCGGACGAGGTGGCGGCGGCATCCGGCGTCCGGCGGGAGGCCGACGGCGCGGACGTGACCTACGAGACGGACGAGGCCGGCGATTCGGCCGTGGCCGACCGGCCGGACGGGGTCGGCGCTGCGAAGGAGGCTGCTGCGCCGGGTGAGCCGGGTGCCTTCGACGAACCCGGTGCCCTGCGGCGGACCCCGGCCTCGCGGGAAACCGACGCTGCGCGCGAACTCGGCGCCTCCCAGGCAGCCGATGCCCAGCAGAAGGCCGATGCCTCACCGAAGGACTCCGACCTGGGCGAGGCCGATGCCCCGCAGGAGGCCGCCGACTCGGGCGGCCCGGGTGACTCACCGGACGCCGGTGGCTCGCTGGACGCCGGTGGCTCGCTGGAGGCCGGTGGCTCGGAACGGGCCGGGGTCGGCGGCGAGGACGCCGTTTCGGACGGGCCGGTGGCTGCGGACGCCGGTCGCGGCGATGCCGGCGGCGACGGTCGCGTCGAGCCCGTCGTCGGCGCTGTGGGCGGCGGGGGGCGCGTTCCCGGACCTCGGCGCCGCTCCCCCCTGCTCATCGCCTCCGTCGCGGCTGCCGTGCTGCTGGTGGGCGGCGGCGGCGCCTATCTGACCGCCGGCGCGTCGGGCGGCTCGGGCGGCTCCGGTGCGGGATCGCCCTCCGGTGACGGCTCCCCCACCGCCCTCGCCCTGGACGACCACACCGCGGGCACGGGAGCCTCCCAGGGCTCTGCGAACGGCATCGCGCCCGGCGAGCCCAACCCCTACGGGGTGACCTACCACGCGGCGGGCACCCTGCCCGACGGTCCCGGCTCCGCGCCCGTGTACTGGGCGAAGGGCGAGGTCGCCGCGGACGAGGCAGCCCGGCTGGCGAAGGCGCTGGGGGTCGACGGCACGCCGGTGGCCGACGGCGAGGCCTGGCGGATCGGCGCCGGCGACAGCTCCGGCCCGGCGCTGCGGGTCAACCGGCAGGCACCCGGCATGTGGACCTTCACCCGGTACGCCCCGGGCACCGACAACTGCACCGCGCTCAGCGACACGTGCGTCCAGTCCCCGGCCCCGGCCACCGACGAGCCGGTGAGCGAGGCCGCCGCGAAGAAGGCGGCCGCGCCGATCCTGAAGGCGCTCGGGCAGGACGACGCCAAGGTGGACGCGAGCCTGACCATGGGCGCGCAGCGCATGGTGAACGCCGACCCGGTGGTCGGCGGGCTGCCCACCTACAGCTGGACGACCGGGATCAGCGTCAACGCGCAGGGCGAGGTCGTCGCCGGGAACGGGCAGCTGGAAGCGCCCGCGAAGGGCGACACGTATCCCCTGGTGAGCGCGCAGGAGGCGCTGGACGCCCTGAACGCCGCGCCGGGGACCGGCCACCGGATGGGCATAGGCGGCTGTGCCAGCCCGGTGCCGCTGAAGGACCGGCTGGAGAGCCCGTGCGGCACTTCGCCGTCCGCTCCGAAGCAGCGGACGGCGACCGTGGAGGACGCGGTGCTCGGGCTGGCGCCGCACACCTCCGGCGGCCGGCAGGTCCTCGTGCCGTCCTGGCTGTTCGCCGTGAAGGCAGCGGGGGGAGCGGACGGGTACACCGTGGCGCAGCCGGCCGTCGAGCCGGCGTATCTCAAGTCCGCCACGACGCCGACCCCCACTCCGCGGCCGACCGGCTCCTCGGGAACCCGTGACGTACGGGTGGACGGCTACTCCGCCGAGGGCCGGGAGCTGACCGTCGGCTTCACCGGCGGGGTGTGCGCCGACTACAAGGCGACGGCGACGGAGACCGAGGACGAGGTGAAGGTCACCGTCACGCAGACGCCCTGGCCGGACAAGGTCTGCATCATGATCGCCAAGGAGTACCACCAGGTCGTGCGGCTGGACGAACCGCTGGGCGCCCGGAAGGTGGTCGGCTCCGACGGCGCGGGCGTCCCGCTGGAGAAGCCGGGGGCCCGGCTTCCGCAGACCCGGTAGCCCCTCGGGAGGGGTCTCGGGACGGAACCGGCGCCCCAACGGCAGGCCGCAGACGGAGCGGCCCCGGACCTGACGTCGCGGACGTCCCGGACCGGACTCCGAAGACCGGACGTCCCGGACGTCCCGGGCAGAGCGCAGCACGAAGGCGGCGGTCCCCCCGGAGGGGGCCGCCGCCTTCGCGTGGCTCGGCTGCGGTTCGCCGCGGAACCGACGACGTCCTAGCTGAAGGAGTCGCCGCAGGCGCAGGAACCCGTCGCGTTCGGGTTGTCGATCGTGAAGCCCTGCTTCTCGATGGTGTCGACGAAGTCGATGGAGGCGCCGCCCAGGTACGGGGCGCTCATGCGGTCGGTGACCACCTTGACGCCGTCGAAGTCCTTGACCACGTCGCCGTCGAGCGAGCGCTCGTCGAAGAAGAGCTGGTAGCGCAGGCCGGAGCAGCCGCCGGGCTGAACGGCGACGCGCAGCGCCAGGTCGTCGCGGCCTTCCTGGTCGAGCAGGGCCTTGACCTTCGCCGCAGCGGCGTCGGACAGGAGGATGCCGTCGCTGACAGTGGTCTTCTCGTCCGATACGGACATCTACATCTCTCCCGGGTTGTACGGAGACTGCTTGCCGACGTTTCCAACCGTCGGGGCCTCGGATTCATTCCGGGGCCGAGGACTCGCGTTTCCGTTTCTTTCCTCTTCTTGCCTTTCATGCTCGCACACCCGCGGTGGAGCGGACAGCGCCCTTCGGACCGGCACCGGGGTGACGCGGGCAGGACGTCGGCGTCCGGTCGGCTCCACGGCGGTCCGCGTTTCGGGATTCACGTCACATCGACGCAATGACCGTCGTGAAAGTAAGGGGAGGCGGGTTATGATAGATAACGTCAATTCGACGAAAAGTAGAAAGGGTGCGTGTCGTGACCACCGCCCAGCCCACGGAGCTCGACGTACAGCCGACTCCGCTCGCCCTGTTGCTGCTCGGCCGTGAGGCCGACCCGAAGAGCGAGCGGGGCGTCGAGTGCCCCGGCGACCTGCCCTCCCCCTCCGACCCGGACCTGGTCGAGCGCGCCCGCGCCGCCAAGGAGAAGCTCGGTGACAAGGTCTTCGTGCTCGGCCACCACTACCAGCGCGACGAGGTCATCCAGTTCGCCGACGTCACGGGCGACTCCTTCAAGCTGGCCCGGGACGCGGCAGCCCGTCCGGAGGCCGAGTACATCGTCTTCTGCGGTGTGCACTTCATGGCCGAGTCCGCCGACATCCTGACGTCGGACGACCAGAAGGTGGTCCTGCCCGACCTCGCCGCCGGCTGCTCGATGGCCGACATGGCCACCGCCGAGCAGGTCGCCGAGTGCTGGGACGTGCTGACCGAGGCCGGCATAGCCGAGCAGGTCGTGCCCGTGTCGTACATGAACTCGTCCGCGGACATCAAGGCGTTCACGGGGAGGCACGGCGGCACCATCTGCACGTCCTCGAACGCCGAGCGGGCCCTGGAGTGGGCCTTCGAGCAGGGCGAGAAGGTGCTCTTCCTGCCGGACCAGCACCTCGGCCGCAACACCGCCGTCCGCGACATGGGCATGTCCCTCGAGGACTGCGTCGTCTACAACCCGCACAGGCCGAACGGCGGGCTGACCGCCGAGCAGCTGCGCGACGCGAAGATGATCCTGTGGCGCGGCCACTGCTCGGTGCACGGCCGCTTCAGCCTGGAGTCGGTCGACGACGTCCGCGCCCGGATACCCGGCGTCAACGTGCTCGTGCACCCCGAGTGCCGGCACGAGGTCGTGGCCGCGGCGGACTACGTCGGCTCGACGGAGTACATCATCAAGGCGCTGGAGGCCGCCCCGGCCGGGTCCAAGTGGGCCATCGGCACCGAGCTGAACCTGGTCCGCCGCCTGGCGAACCGCTTCGCACCCGAGGGCAAGGAGATCGTCTTCCTGGACAAGACGGTCTGCTTCTGCTCGACCATGAACCGCATCGACCTCCCCCACCTGGTGTGGACCCTCGAGTCGCTGGCCGACGGCAAGCTGGTCAACCGCATCGAGGTCGACCGGGAGACCGAGGAGTTCGCAAAGCTGGCACTGGAGCGGATGCTGGCCCTGCCGTAGCCGGACCGCGGCCGACCCCGATCACCCGATCACCCGGTCGAGGGATCGCCGGATCACCCCGACTGCGGTTCCTGGTCGGGGTGACCGGGATCCAGCGTGAAAACGGTCCCGTCGGGGCTGAGCACGACCAGGGCGCCCTCGTCGAAGAACACACGCGCCGCGGCATAGCCGAAGTCGACGACCTGCCCGGCCCTCGCGGTGGACTCCCACAGCAGCTCGCCCGTCCCGATGTCGACGGCGGCGACCCGTCCGGAGGCGCTGGCCGCGAACACCGCCCGACCCTGTCCGTCGGCGACGGGCGTGCCGGGCTGCTGAAGGGTCGTCGAGGTCTGCCACAGCTGCTTGCCCGTCTCGGGCGAGTGGGCGACCAGCTGCCCTCGGGAGTTGGCGAAGCAGAGCACCCCGCCCACCAGCGCCGCCTGCCCGCGCGGGCTGCCGGGCAGCTTCGTCCTGCGTACCGCGCCGGTGTCCGGGTCGACCAGCAGGACCTCGCCGTACGCCGTCTCGTCGAAGCTGCGCTGGTCCCGCGGGACCTGCGCCACGAAGACCAGGTCGCCGTCGGCGGCACCGACGTAGTCGACCTCGCCGTCCGGCACGCTCACCTTCCGGGTCGAGCCGTCGGCGGGATCCACGGCGTAGAACACGTTGCGCGACGGCAGGCCCGCGTCGGTGCAGTCCGCATACGGGACGCCGCCGGCGTCCTGGAACTCACAGGAGTAGCCGGGCCCGACAGGCACGGTGGCCGTCCAGCGCGCGGCGCCGCCGCGCAGTTCCCGGGCGGTCACGCGATAGCCGCCGTCGGAGGTCAGCGCGAGATCGCCGACGATCGCGGAAGTGATGGCACCCGTCCCGCGCAGCGGGCGCGACCAGAGCAGCTTGCCGGTGGCGGTGTCGAGGGCGAGTGCGGTGGCGCTCTGGTCGTCGCCCGCCTTGTTCATCACGAACTCCGACACGAGCAGCACACCGTCGTGCACCCCGAGGACCCTGCTGTTGACCCTCGCCTGTGGCAGGCCCGGCGGCAGGGACTCGGCGCGCCAGGCGAGCCGGCCGGTCGCCCCGTCCACCCGGACCGGGAGGGTGCCGTCGCCGCCGCAGTACAGGGCGCTCTTGCCCATGGCGCAGGACAGGGAGGCGCCGTCGGGTGCTCCGCCGCCCAGCGGCTTCTTCACCCCGGTCGCGGCGGCGCCGTACACCGAGGTCTGCCAGGGCTTCCAGCCTTTGGGCAGGGGGGCCCAGCTGACGGCCGGGCCGCCGGTCGTGCTGCCCGACTCCTCGGTCCTGCCGAAGGGGTCGACGTCGAGCAGCAGGTAGCCGGCGACCGCCAGGGCGAGGACGCCCGCCGTCCCGGCCAGGACCGGCCACCGGCGCAGCCGGGAGCGGCGGCCGGGGCGGGGCCCCGCGGCGGGGCGGCCCGGTTCGTCGCCCGTCGCGGCCGGCGGCAGCCGCAGGGTCACCGTCTCCATGTCTCCCGCCGAGGGCCCGGGCAGCACCCGCGCGAACTCCTCGGCCAGCTCCTCGAGACCCGGCCGGCTCTCGGCGTCCTTGGCCAGACATCGGGTCAGGACCGAGCGCAGCGGCTCGGCCACCGCCTCCACCTTCGGCTCCTCCTGCAGCACCCGCCAGGCGGTCAGATACGGGCTGTCCGCGTCGAAGGGGCCGCGCCCGGTCGCGGCGAACACCAGCAGCGCGCCGAGGGAGAACACGTCCGAGGCGGGGCCGACCGAGCGGGCGTCCGTGAACTGCTCGGGCGACATGAACGGCGGGGTGCCGATCATCTTGCCGGTCTCGGTGAGCGTCTGGTTCTCCGCCGCCCGGGAGATCCCGAAGTCGATGACGCGGGGCCCGTCGTGGGCCATCAGGACGTTCCCGGGCTTGAGGTCGCGGTGGACGACACCGGCCCGGTGGATCTCCCGCAGCGCCTCCACCAGGCCGAGGGCGAGCCGGCGCAGTTCCGCGCCGCGCAGCGGGCCGTGGTCGCGAATGCGGGCGGCGAGCGTGGGGCCCGACACGTACTGCGTGGCCATCCACGGCCGGACGGCCTCCGGGTCGGCGTCCACGACCGGGGCGGTGAAGGCGCCGCTCACCTTGCGGACGGCCTCGATCTCCTGCCGGAAGCGGGCGCGGAAGACCGGGTCCTCGGCGTACTGGGCGTGGACCACCTTGACGGCGACCTCGCGACCCGAGCGGGACCGGCCGCGGTAGACGACGCCCATGCCTCCGGCCCCGAGCCGGTCGACGATCCGGTATCCGCCGAGCGCCTTCGGGTCGTCCTTGTTCAGCGGCACCGCTCCTGTCCCCCTCTCGCGCAGATCGTTGAGGTGCCAGCATAAGGAAAGCCTCAGGGGACGCAGACCCGGGGAAAGGGCGTCATCCGTCACGGGCCGAGGACGCCGCCCTCACTCCGCCCTCGGGCGCACCAGGCCCGACTCGTAGGCGATCACCACGAGCTGCGCCCGGTCGCGCGCGCCCAGTTTCGCCATGGCCCGGTTCACGTGCGTCTTGACCGTGAGCGGGCTGACCTCCAGCCGTTCGGCGATCTCGTCGTTGGAGTGGCCGCCGGCGACCAGCACGAGGACCTCGCGCTCGCGCACGGTGAGCGCGCCGAGCCGGGCGGCACGGGCGGGGTCGTGGTCGTCGTCCGCGCCGCCCTGGGCGAGGAAGCGGGCGATCAGGCCCTTGGTGGCGGTGGGCGAGAGCAGCGCCTCGCCGCCCGCGGCGATCCGGATGGCGCTCAGGAGCTCCTCGGGCTCGCTGCCCTTGCCGAGGAAGCCGGAGGCCCCGGCCCGCAGCGACCGCACGACGTAGTCGTCCACCTCGAAGGTCGTCAGGATGACCACCCGGACATGGCCGAGGGCGGGGTCGGCGCTGATCAGCCGGGTCGCGGCGAGGCCGTCCGTGCCGGGCATGCGGATGTCCATCAGGACGACGTCGACGGGCCCCTCCTTGGCCAGCCGGACCGCCTCCGCGCCGTCGGACGCCTCACCGACGACCTCCATGTCGGGCTCCGAGTCGACGAGCACGCGGAAGGCACTGCGCAGCAGCGCCTGATCGTCGGCGAGCAGGACGCGGATGGTCATACGGGATCCTCTGCGGTGCGGGGCTCGGCAGGACGGGGCTGCGGGGTGCGGCACCGCGCCGCAGCCGCCGCCCGGCCGGGCGGGGTCTGCCCGGCCGCGGGCTCCTCGGCGCTGCTCGCGGCGGGGCGGGTCTCCGGCTCGGCGGCGCCGGTACGGGGCTTGACCGGCAGGATCACGTGGACGCGGTAGCCGCCGCCGTAGCGGGGGCCGGTGGTGAGGGTGCCGCGCAGGGCCGTTACGCGTTCACGCATGCCCAGCAGACCGTGGCCGCTGCCCGCCGCCGGGGAGGCGTCGTCCGCGGGCTGCCCGTCGTCGAGGACCGTGACCTCGATGTTGGGACCCACCCGTACGACGCTGACCTCGGCCTTCGCCCCCGCTCCGGCGTGCTTTTGGACGTTGGTGAGGGCTTCCTGGATGACCCGGTAGGCGGCCAGGCCGACGGCGGCCGGGAGCTTGGTCTCGTGGTCGGCGCGGGCCACCTCGACCGGGAGGCCGGCGCTGCGGAAGGTGCCGGCGAGCTCGTCGAGGCGGTCCAGGCCGGGAGCGGGCTCGGTGGGGGCCTCCGGGTCCCCGGACTGGCGCAGCAGTCCCACCGTGGCCCGCAGCTCGTTGAGCGCGGAGCGGCTGGCCTCGCGGACGTGCGCGAGGGCCTCCTTGGCCTGGTCCGGCCGCTTGTCCATGACGTGCGCGGCGACCCCGGCCTGGACGTTGACCAGGGCGATGTGGTGGGCGACGACGTCGTGCAGGTCGCGGGCGATGCGCAGCCGCTCCTCGGCGACCCTGCGGCGGGCCTCCTCCTCCCGGGTGAGCTCCGCCCGCTCGGCGCGGTCCCGGATGGCCTGGACGGCCGCCCGGCGGCTGCGGACCGCGTCGCCGGCGGTGGCGCCGATGCCCGTCCAGGCGAGGATCCCGAGGTTGTCCTGGGCGTACCAGGGCAGCGGACCGGCGAGCATGGCCGCGCCGGTGAGGACCGTCATGGTGAGCAGGCCGGCCCGCAGGGTGGTGGGGCGGTCGGTGGTGGCGGCGACGGTGAAGAGGGCGACGACGGCGGACATCGCCACGGGGGCGCGCGGGTCCCCGGTGACGGACTCGGCCACGGACGCCGCGCCGGTGAGGACGAGGACCGTCATGGGGGCGCGGCGGCGCAGGACGAGCGCGGCCGCGCCGAGGGCCATGAGCAGGAGGCTGAGCAGGTCCGGTGTGCGGATGCTCCAGCTGACGCTGTGCTCGCCGTGCGGGTCGACGAGGGAGCCGGCGAGCATGCAGAGGAGGACGCCCGCGGCGAGGGAGGCGTCGAGAGCCAGGGGATGGGCCCTGAGTCGGCACTCGGCCCGGGAAAGGAGGGTCACTTTCTGGTTGCCGTCGCTTTCCTCGCCTGGCTGGGGGCTGCCGCCCCCAGACCCCGCTGTCGGCCCCGAACGGGCCTCGTGCTCAGCCGCCGGACGGGCTGAGCTGCCGTGACCGGCGCCGGGAGGCCGTCGGTGTCATCCCGGGATCAGGCCGTCGTCGCTCAGCATGTCCCGGACCTCCTCCAGGCTCGCGTCCGGCGCCGGGAGGATGAGCTCGGAGGGTTCCAGTGCCTCGTCCGGCAGGGGGGCGCCCAGGCGGCGTACGGCGTCCAGGAGGGCGCCGAGGGTGCGGTGGAAGCCGTCCTCGTCGCCGCTCTCCATCTCCGCGAGGAGGTCGTCGTCCAGCTTGTTCAGTTCGACGAAGTGGGAGTCGGCCAGTTTCCACTGGCCCTCCCCCATGATCCGTACGATCACGTCGCCCTCCTCGGCTCCGGGCCCCGGCGCCGGGCTACTGCTTGTCGAAGCGCGGGGTGTCCTGCGGCTGCTGCTGGGACTGCGGCCGGCCCGTGCCGCCCTCGATGGCCTGCTGGCCGGCGGACGGGCCTCCGGCGAGTTCGGCCTTCATGCGCTGCAGTTCCAGCTCTACATCCGTACCACCGGAGAGCCGGTCCAGCTCGGTCTGGATGTCGTCCCTCGCGATGCCCGTCGGGTCGTCCAGGGCGCCGGAGGCGAGGAGCTCGTCGAGGGCGCCGGCCCGGGCCTGGAGCTGGGCGGTCTTGTCCTCGGCGCGCTGGATGGCCAGGCCGACGTCGCCCATCTCCTCGGAGATGCCGGAGAAGGCCTCGCCGATGCGGGTCTGGGCCTGCGCGGCGGTGTAGGTGGCCTTGATGGTCTCCTTCTTCGTACGGAAGGCGTCCACCTTGGCCTGCAGGCGCTGGGCCGCGAGAGTGAGCTTCTCCTCCTCGCCCTGGAGCGTGGAGTGCTGCGTCTCCAGGTCGGTGACCTGCTGCTGGAGCGCCGCGCGGCGGGAGAGTGCCTCGCGGGCGAGGTCCTCACGGCCGAGCGCGAGCGCCTTGCGGCCCTGGTCCTCCAGCTTGGAGGACTGCGACTGGAGCTGGTTCAGCTGGAGTTCCAGCCGCTTGCGCGAGGTGGCGACGTCGGCGACGCCGCGGCGGACCTTCTGCAGGAGCTCCAGCTGCTTCTGGTACGAGTAGTCGAGGGTTTCGCGCGGGTCCTCGGCCCGGTCAAGGGCCTTGTTCGCCTTCGCGCGGAAGATCATCCCCATACGCTTCATGACACCGCTCATGGGCTTCGCGCGCCCCCTTCTGACGGACTCCGGCTCTCAGGTCTGCGACAGAACCCACAGTACGGGCCCTGCCTCCATTGACGCACTGTTCGGGGGCGGATGCGCTCCTCCCCAAGGACGACTGACGGGGTCCGGGCTCCGGCGTGAGGAGTAGGTGACCGTCAGGGTGCGCGACGCGCCGCCCTTCGCCCCTCTTCCTCGTTCTCGCCCGGTCTGTCCCTTCTACAGACGACTGGTGTTGCCGGATCGTTCCCCTCCGGGCTGGGGTCCATGCCCGGGAGCGCTTACCCTTGGGTTTTGTGTTCCGTAGCCGTGCCAAGGAAGAGAAGGCCCCCGCTGACGCGGTGGTGACCGACTCCAAGCAGCCCCGTGACCCTCAGGCGAAGAAGGGCAGGCCCACGCCCAAGCGCAGTGAGGCCCAGACCCAGCGCCGCAGCGTCGCCAACACCTCGACGTCGCGCAAGGACGCCGCCAAGCGGCAGCGCGACGAGCGCCGCGCCCAGATGGAACGGCAGCGCCAGGCGCTGGCCGGCGGCGACGAGCGCTATCTGCCGGTCCGCGACAAGGGCCCCGTCCGCAAGTTCGCGCGCGACTTCATCGACGCGCGGTTCAACGTGGCGGAGTTCTTCCTGCCGATGGCCGTGGTCATCCTCGTGCTGAGCATGGTGCGGGTGGGCTCGTTGCAGACCATCGCGCTGCTGCTGTGGCTGGTCGTGATCGTCCTGATCGTGCTGGACTCGCTCACCACCGGCTTCCGGCTGCGCAAGCGGCTGACCGAGCGCTTCCCCGAGCAGAACCGGCGGGGCGCGGTCGCCTACGCGCTGATGCGCTCGCTGCAGATGCGCCGGCTGCGGCTGCCCAAGCCGCAGGTCAAGCGTGGAGCGCAGCTCTGAGCACTGCGGCTTTCTCCGGGGGAGCGGCCGAGGCCTGGCTGAGCAGGCTGGGCGGGCTGCGTGACGTCGTACGTCAGGAGCTGGTGGCCCGGCAGCTCGACGAGCAGATGGCGGGGCGCTATCCCGTGGGGCAGCGGTTGCGGGTCCTCGACGTCGGGATGGGGCAGGGCACGCAGGCGCTGCGGCTGGCCCGGCTCGGTCACCAGGTGACCGGGCTGGAACAGGACGCGGCCATGGTCGCCGCGGCCCGCGAGGCCCTCAAGGGCGAGCCCGAGGGCATCCGGGAGCGAATGCGGATCATCGAGGGCGACGGCCGGGACACCGGGGTGCACTTCCTGCCCGGCAGCTTCGACGTGGTGCTCTGCCACGGCGTGCTCATGTACGTGGAGGAGCCGGACGCCCTGCTGGCGGGGCTGGCGCGGATGCTGGCTCCCGGCGGGCTGCTGTCGCTGCTGGTGCGCAACGCGGACGCGCTGGCCATGCGGGCGGGGCTGGCCGGGGACTGGGCGGGCGCGCTGGGGTCCTTCGACACCGTCTCCTACCGGAACCGGCTGGGCCTGGACGTCCGGGCGGACCGGCTGGCGACGCTGACCGACACGCTCGCCGGGATCGGGGCGCCGCTGCAGGCCTGGTACGGCGTGCGGGTCTTCACGGACACGGCCGCGGACGACGCGGAGATCCCCGGCGACCTCGAGCGGCTGCTCTCCGCCGAGGAGCGGGCCGGACGGACGGACCCCTACCGGCGGGTCGCGGCGCTGCTGCATCTGTGCGGTGTGCGCGGCTGAGCCGGGTGCCCGGCTGACGGAGTGCCCGACCGAGTCGGGTGCCCGGCAGGGTGAGGTGCGCGGCTGAGCGGACGTGTTCCGCTCGTTCGGGTGAACGGCCGCCCGCCGCACGACGGGGTGAAGGGCGGCGGGACGGCCGTGGTCCGGCCGCCCCGCCGCAGGGCTACGCCTCGTTCGCGTGCAGGCTCATCGGGCCGTAGATCTCGGTGGACTCCTCGAAGAGCCGCACCTGGTCCGCGCCGCCTTCGAGAAGGTCCTTCCAGACTTCCCCGATCCAGGACTCGGCGTCCCCCTGCGTGGTGAACTCGTCGGGCTGCACCGCGGGTTGGACCTCCGTCCCGTCGGCCTTCTCGAACCGCCACGTCCATGCCGCCATGTACGCCTCCCAGCTGTGACCACGTGCAGAGCGGAAGCCGGATCCAGGTCCGGCTTCCGCTCTGAGCCTAGGGCCTGTCCGGCGGCCCGTGCCGGATACGCGGGATCCCGTACGCTCCAGGCCGGCGCGGGCCGGATGCGCGGGACCAGGTCGGACGCGCGAAAATCAGCTCCGTGGAAGTCACTCTGCTCGGTACCGGCGCCCCCGCGGGACTGCCCCGCCCCGACTGCTCCTGCGCCGTGTGCGCGACCTCGCTCGGCGCGCACGCGCGGGCGGCGACCGCGTTGCTGGTGGACGGGGCCCTGCTGCTCGACCTCACGCCGGGCGCGGCCTTCGCGGCCGCGCGGGCGGGGCACTCGCTGTCCGGGGTGGGCCAGGTGCTGCTCACGCATCCGCACGACGGTCCGCCGGTGGAGGTGCCGGCCGGCCTGCCGCAGCCCGGCCGGGTGCCGGACGGGCGGGAGTTGGCGCCGCTGACGGGGCATCGGGTGCGGGCGGTGGCGATGGACGCGCCGGGCACCGGGTACGCGGTGACCGGGCCCGACGGGCAGCGCCTGCTGTATCTGCCGCCCCGGGGCGCGCCGGCCGGCCTGGAGGAGGGGTCGGAGCACGCCGGGCGCTACGACATGGTCCTCCTGGACGTGGTGGGGCGGCCCGACGCGCTGGCGAAGCTGCGGGCGGTCGGCGCGGTGGGGCCGACCACGGACGTGCTCGCCGTCCACCTGGATCACGACGTGCCGCCCGGCGCGGAGCTCGGCCGGCGGCTCGCGGCGGCCGGAGCGCGGGCGGTGCCGGACGGGGCGACGCTGACGGTGGGGGTGTACGAGGACGTGCCCGACGTGCCGCGGCGGACGCTGGTGCTGGGCGGGGCCCGGTCGGGCAAGTCGGTGGAGGCCGAACGGCGGCTGGAGTCCTTCCCGGACGTGCTGTACGTGGCCACCGGCGGGACGCGCGGCGGCGACACCGAGTGGGCGTCCCGGGTGTCCGCGCACCGGGAGCGGCGGCCGGGCTCCTGGCGGACGACGGAGACCTGCGACCTCGTCCCGCTGCTGTCGCAGGACGGGGCGCCGCTGCTGATCGACTGTCTGTCGCTGTGGCTGACGGACGTGATGGACGCGGTCGGCGCGTGGGACGACGCGGTGTGGGCGGACGGCGGCGAGAAGGCGTTGCGGGCGCGGGTGCGGGAGCTGGCGGACGCCGTGCGCGCGGCCCGGCGGACCGTCGTCCTGGTCTCCAACGAGGTCGGTTCGGGCATCGTGCCGGCGACCGCGTCGGGACGGCGTTACCGCGACGAGCTGGGGCGGCTGAACGCGGCGGTGGCGGCGGAGTGCGAGCAGGTCGTGCTGGTGGTGGCGGGCCAGGCGCTGGTGCTGCGCGGCTGAACCGCCGCCCCGGGCCCGTCCGGCTCAACGCCCGCGCACACCCGCCACCCACCGCCCGCCGAGCGACGGACCGGGCGCAGGCGGCCCGCCGCCGAGCCGCCGTCCCGGCCCGGCACGTTTCGCCGTCCGGGTGGGGTGCCATTGGTCGGTGGTCGTGTCGGCGGGCCAGGGGTGTGCGGTTCGCCGGCGGCCCGGTCAGGGTTTGCGGGCGACGAGCCGGTAGGCGTTCGAGAAGCGGGTGCGGCGCAGGGCCGGGGCAAGGAGGTGGTCGAGGGCGGCGGCCAGGGCGACCAGCGGGCCGGCCGCCCCGCGCAGCCGGGTCCGGCGCAGGCAGAGCGAGGCCGCGGCCGCCAGGTCCCCCGGCGCGTGCGGGCTTGTGCGGTCCGCCACGACGATCTGGCAGCCCCGGGCCTCGAGTTCGGCCCGCAGGTTGGCCTGCGGGATCAGGTGGAGGTGGCGGGGCTGGTCGTGGGCGGCCCACCATTTGCCGAGGACCGCGGCGAAGGCGCTGGCCGGGTCCGGGAGTTCGAGGAGCAGATGGCCGCCGGGGCGCAGGGCGGTGAGCGCCGCGTCGAGCTCCTGCCTCGGGTCCCGGGTGTGCTCCAGGTGGTGGAGCATGCTGACGACGTCGTAGCGGCCGCGCAGCGGGGACAGCGTCTCGGGGTTCGTCAGCCGTCCCATGTGGGCCTCGTCGAGCCGTCCGGCCGCGTGCGCCCACCGCACCGCGGGGGCCGGGTCCACCCCGTCGAACGCCGTGTAGGCGAACAGTTCCCGCGCCGCCTGCGGGAAGGCCGCGTCGCCCGTCCCGACGTCCAGCCAGCTCTCCGGCTCGGGGAAGGGCAGCATGGTGCGGGCCGTCGCGCGCAGGCGTCCGCGGGTGACCCGCCGGTGGTCCTCCCGCGCGGCGTAGAGCTCCAGGCCCTCGGCGGTCAGGCGCGGGTTCTGGAAGGCGTGCCGGCAGTCCCGGCACTCGTCGACCACGAACGTGCCCGGCCTGGGGTGGCGCAGGTCCGGTGCGCGCAGCCGGGTGCGCAGGTTCTCCGAGCCGCACCAGGGGCAGTCGTCGCGGCGCGGCTCGTGGACGGGCCTGGCGGGCATGAGCGGCTCCGGGAGGGCGGGACGAACCAAGGACAATATGCGGCAAAACGGAACGTATGGGATAGCGGCCACCGGTGCAATGACGTCGTGCGGGCGTGGTGGCGACGGGGAACGGAACCGTTCGACCGGTGCCGGTACTGTTCGGCGAATGAGCTCGCTTAATCTCGACGACTTCACCGATCTGATCGAGCGTCCCGACGGCGGTGTGCGCCGCGACGCGGAGGCCCGCCGGGAACGTCAGATCGTGCCGCCCGGATCGCTGGGGCGCCTGGACGACCTGGGTGAGTGGCTGGCGGCGGCGCAGGGCTCGTCGCCCGTGCGACCGATCGTGCGGCCGCGGGTGGTGCTGTTCGCGGGCGACCACGGAGTGGCCGAGCTCGGCGTCTCCGCCCGGCCGGCGGGCAGCGCCGCGGAGTTGGTGCGGGCGGTCCTGGAGGGCGGCCGGCCGGTCTCCGTGCTCGCCCGCCGCCTCGACGTCCCCGTGCGGGTCGTGGACATGGCGCTGGACTGCGATCCGGACGCCTTCCCGGCGGACGTCGTACGGCACCGGGTGCGGCGCGGCAGCGGCCGCATCGACATCGAGGACGCGTTGACGGCGGAGGAGGCCGAGGCGGCCTTCGCGGCGGGCATGGCCGTCGCCGACGAGGAGGCCGACTCGGGGACGGACCTGGTCGTGCTGGGCGACGTCAGCGTCGGCGGGACGACGGCCGCGGGCGTGCTGGTGGCGGCGCTGTGCGGGACCGACGCGTCCGTGGTGACCGGGCGCGGCGGGGAGGCGATCGACGACCTGGCGTGGATGCGCAAGTGCGCCGCCGTCCGGGACGCGCTGCGACGGGCGCGGCCGGTGCTCGGCGACCAGTTGCAGCTGCTGGCGACGGTCGGCGGGGCCGACCTCGCCGCCATGACGGGCTTTCTGCTCCAGTGCGCGGTACGGAAGTTGCCGGTCGTCCTCGACGGGGTCGTGGCGGCGGCATGTGCGCTCGTCGGGCAGCGGGTCGCGTTCCGGGCGCCGGACTGGTGGCTGGCCGGGCACACCAGCGGCGAGCCGGGGCAGGCCAAGGCGCTCGACCGGATGGCCCTGGAACCGCTGCTCGACCAGGGCGTGAAGGTCGGCGAGGGCGCCGCCGCGCTGCTCGCCCTGCCGCTGGTGCGGGCCGCCGCGGCCCTGGCCGCGGAGCTTCCGGAGAAGCCCGAGGTCTTCGCGGAGGACCCGAAGGAGGACGCGCGGGGAGAGTCCGAAGCGGTCGCGGAGGCGGCCGGGACGGGGGACGCCCACCCGGCGACGGAACCGGCGACGGAACCGGCCGCGTCACCGGCGACAACGGTGGAAGAAGGTCACTGAACACCAAAGGGGACAGCCGTCACGAAAGGAGCGGTTTTCCACAAGTGCACCCATATGATCACCGCTCATGGGCAACACCCGGGGCGCCGCCGCCTTCGCCGTCTGGTACCTGCGCGTCGTCGCGTCCGTCAACTTCCTCAGCGCGGTGTGGGTCACCCTGGGGCAGGACGTACGGCGGCACAACCAGGCGGACTTCTTCACCCCGTACCTGCTGACGGCCGGGTTCGCGCCCGGCCTCTTCACCGCGTTCCTCGCCGTCACCATGAGCCGGCGCAAGCGGGCCGCGTGGATCCTGAACCTCGGTCTGAGCGGAGCGTTCCTCGGGTTGTTCGCCCTGGCGATGGCGTTCCCGGAGATCCGGAGCCACTCCCAGAACTGGGTCTCCCTCGCGCTGACCGCCGCGTTCGTCGTGGCGCTGCTGGCCGGGCGGCGCGCGTTCTACGCCAAGGGCGACCGGTCCAACCCGCGGCTCGCCGCGGCCGTCGGCGCGGGCGGGCTGCTGGGCGCCTCGCTGCTGGCCGCGCTGCTCGTGACGGTCACCAACCGGGCGTCGGAGCCCTCCACGTTCCTCGAACGCTGGCGCTACGGCGCCCTGCGGCTGGTCTCCGTCGCCGCGGACGGCCGGCGCCTCTCCGGGATCGCGCCGCCCACCTGGGTCGACGTCGCCGTCAACGTGCTGAGCACGGCGCTCCTGCTGGCCGTCCTGTACGCCGCCTTCCGCTCCCGGCGGGCCGTCGACCCGCTCACCGAGGACGACGAGAAGCGGCTGCGGGAACTGCTCGACCGGCACGGCGAACGGGACTCGCTCGGCTACTTCGCGCTGCGCCGGGAGAAGAGCGTGTGCTGGTCGCCGACCGGGAAGGCCGCCGTCGCCTACCGCGTCGTCGGCGGGGTGTCGCTGGCCTCCGGGGACCCGCTCGGTGACCCGGAGGCCTGGCCGGGGGCGATCGAGCCGTGGCTCGCCGAGGCGCGGGCGCACGGATGGATCCCGGCGGTGACGGGCGCGAGCGAGGAGGCCGGGACGGTGTACGCCCGGCACGGGCTGGACGCGCTGGAGCTCGGGGACGAGGCCGTCGTCGACGTCGCCGAGTTCACCCTCGAGGGACGCGCCATGCGGACGGTCCGGCAGGCGTGCAACCGGGTGCGCCGGGCCGGGTACACCGTGCGCGTACGACGCCATGAGGACATCCCGGCCGACGAGATGGCGTACCTGCTGCGGCGGGCCGACGACTGGCGCGACGGGGCCGCCGAGCGCGGGTTCAGCATGGCGCTCGGGCGGCTCGGCGACCCGCGCGACGGGCGTTGCGTGATGCTGGAGTGCACCGACGCCGACGGTGAACTGCGCGCCCTGCTCTCGTTCGTGCCGTGGGGGCCGCACGGCCTGTCGCTCGACCTGATGCGGCGCGACCGCCACGGCGACAACGGGCTGACCGAGTTCATGGTCATCGAGCTGCTGCGGCGCGCCCGGGAGAGCGGGATCGCGCAGGTCTCGCTGAACTTCGCGGTGTTCCGCTCGGTCTTCGAACGGGGCGCCCGTCTGGGCGCGGGGCCGGTGCTGCGCCTGTGGCGGTCGCTGCTGTGCTTCTTCTCCCGCTGGTGGCAGATCGAGTCCCTCTACCGCGCCAACGCCAAGTACCGGCCCGTGTGGGAGCCGCGTTTCCTGCTCTTCGAGAAGAGCGCGGACCTGCCGCGCATCGCCGTGGCGTCGGCGCGCGCCGAGGGCTTCCTGGAGGCGCCCGGACTGCCCGGCCTGCCGGGCCGCCCACGCCGGGGCCGCCTGGAGACCCGGCGGTGAAGCGGCTTGCCGGCTGGGCCCGCGCCGAGTGGGGGCCCCTGTACGTGGCCGTGCGCGGCCCGCTGGCGCGGCGGCGGTGGCGGGCGGTCCCGCTGACGCTGGCGGCGGTGTGCCTGACGTCCCTGGCGCAGATCGTGCAGAACCAGTCCTGGGGCTACGAGCCCGTGCAGGACGTCGGCGCGGTACGGGCCGAGGACCCGCTGTGGCTCGCCCTGTCGCGCACCCCGCTGTCGCTGTTCGTGCCCGCTCTCGACCTGCCGGTCTGGGGCGCGCTCGTGCAGATCCTGCTGGTGTTCGGGCTCGCGGAGCTCTGCCTCGGCCGGCCGCGCACCCTCCTCGTCGCCTACACCGCCACGCTCGCCGGCACCCTGTACGCCCGGGTGGGGCCGGCCCTCGGCCCCGACGGCCCGTTCGGCCTGCCCGCGTCCGACGCGCTGGTGGTGGACACCGGTCCGTCGGCGGCGGTGGTGGGCCTCGCGGTGTTCCTGGGCTGGCGCTTTCGCGCGTACGCGACGGCGGCCGCGGTGATCGTCGCGATGACGGTGGAGGTGCTGCTGAAGAACAACCTGGCCGGCCGGGAGCACCTGGCGGCGATCGCGGCCACGGCGGTCCTGTACGCGTGGCTGCGTCGGCGGGACCGGGCGGACGGGGCGGCGGGGCGGCGCCCGGGCGGCGGGCCGCGCCGCCGGGGGCTCCGGGCGTCCGGAAAGGCCACGGACCCGGAACCGGCCCCCGCCCGGCAGTCGCCGCCGGGCCCGCAGCCGCCGGGCCCGGAGCAGCCGGACGGCGGGCGCGGCAGCGCGGACCGGCGCCGGCACCCGCGCTCGCCGGACCGGCACCCTCACCCGCGCTCGCCGGACCGGTCCGCTCACTTCCGTTCGCCGGACTGAGCCAGCTCCGCGTCCGTCTTGCCGCCCAGCCAGTCCCCCACCAGCCGGCGGGGCCCCGCCCAGCGCCGGTCGTGCCGGTAGGCGCGCAGCATCGCCTTCGCGCGGGCCCGCGGCCGCCGCCGGTAGAACCGCCGGGCCCAGGGGGAGGCCGGCCGGGCCACCCGGACCAGGCCGATCAGCCCGACCAACGGGACGAACACGCTGAAGACGGCCGTCTTGACCTTGCCCTTGGTCAACACGGCCAGCGAGAAGAGGATGTTGGCGCCGACGGTCGCGAGGACGCTCCCCCGGTCCTGGAGCTCCTCCTCGCTCATCCCGTCGACGCCGAACGGCGAGAAGCCCACGAGCAGCAGTCCGCCCAGCGCCGCCGTGAGGACCACGGCCTCCACGCTCTTGCGGCCCGCCTCCGTCCAGTACACGTCGTCCAGATGCAGGATCAGCGCGAACTCGTCGAGGACCAGGCCCGTGCCGATGCCGAAGACCACCGCGAAGGCGCCCGCCCCGAAGCCGTGCCGGCCGCTCGCCACGGAGCCGAACCCGCCCGCGACGGTCAGCACGACGCCCGGGACGACGTGGTGGATGTGCACCCCGCCGGAGCTGACGTTCCCGAACGGGCCCTTGCCGGCCCGGATGAGGCGGGTGATGACCCGGGTGATCAGGAAGGTGGCGACGAACGCGGTCAGGGCGAGAAGCAGCGGGAGCTTGCCCGGTTCGACGATGTTGCGCTGCACCCAGTCGCCCATGCCCCCAGTCTCACGGGGAGCGGCGCGCCCTGCCTCGCGGGCGGGGCGTCCGGGCTAGGCCGTGTCCGGGCGGGGCCTGCCCGGCGGACGTCACCGGCAGACGTCCTTGGTGGACGTCCCCGGCATGATCCGCCGGACGGGCAGGCCATAGTCTGCGGCGATGCCCACCGTCCCGTCCCCCGCCTCGCCCCTCGACGGCCTGCGCTTCGCCTTCGGCACCCTCACCGTGTTGCCGGTGCGGGTGACCCGCTGGGACCGTCCGGCCGCTCGCGGCGGCATGCTGGGCGCGCCCCTGGTCGGGCTGGTCGTCGGCGGCTGCGCGGCGGGGCTCGGGCTGCTGCTGCTGAAGCTCGGCGCGAGCCCGCTGCTCGCCGCCGTCGCCTCGGCCGCCGTGCCCGCCGTCCTCACCCGGGGGCTGCACCTCGACGGGCTGGCCGACACCGCGGACGGTCTGGGCAGCGGCAAGCCCGCCGAGGACGCGCTGCGGATCATGAAGCAGTCGGACATCGGCCCGTTCGGGGTGCTCACCCTGGTCCTGGTGCTGCTCGCCCAGACTGCCGCGCTGGCCCAGGCGTACGGCGACTCCTGGGCGCGGGGTGCGGTCGCCGCCGTCACGTCGGCGGTCGCCGCCCGCCTGGCGCTCACCCTCGCCGCCCGCGCCGGGGTCCCGGCGGCCCGGCCGGAAGGGCTGGGCGCGGCGGTCGCCGGGGTGGTCCCGGTCGCGGGCGCGGTGGCCGTGGCGGCCGGCTGCGTCGTCGTCGCGGCCCTCGGCGGCGGACTGTCCGGCGTGGCCGACGGGGTACGCACGGCCGCCGCGGTCGCCGCGGCCCTCGCCGCCGCCGAACTCCTGCTGCGCCACTGCACGCGCCGCTTCGGCGGCGTCACCGGGGACGTGTTCGGCGGGCTGGCGGAGACGGCGGCGACGACCGCGCTGACGGTGCTGGCCCTGGGCGGGTAGGGCGCGTTCGTCGTACGGAGGCCGGCTGTGGCGGGTGGGGGAACCCGAGGGGTGTGCGCCGGTCACGGTAGTGCGAGGATCGTCCGGCGGAGACGACGCCACCGACAGGGGTGAAGACTCGCGTGCATGAGCGAACGCACAGGCACGCGTAGGCTCGTTCCGGGATTCGCCACGCCGGTTCGCCGCGCCGGTGGGACGCATCCCGGATACGACCGCACCCACGACCCGCGTCCAGGGTCGGCTGTCGGGCCCGGTCGACCCATGCTCCGGCCACAGCAACTCCACATCGGAAGCGAGATTTCACCACCGTGACTGCTCTCACTCTCAGCACCGCCGCGGCGCCCGGCCTGCGGGCCGACGCGATCGTGATCGGTGTCGCCAAGGGCGCAAAGGGCCCGATCGTTGCCCCAGGCGCCGAAGCCGTCGACACGGCGTTCGACGGCCGGCTCGCCGGCGTTCTGGAGACCCTCGGGGCTTCCGGCGCCGAGGGCGAGGTGACGAAGCTGCCCGCCCCGGCCGGCTTCAAGACGCCGCTCGTGCTCGCGGTGGGGCTCGGCTCCGAGCCCGAGAAGGACGCCGCCTACGACCCCGAGGCGCTGCGCAGGGCGGCCGGCGCCGCCGCCCGCGTCCTCGGCGGCTCCAAGAAGGCCGCGTTCTCGCTGCCCGTGACCGACGCCGGCGACGTCGGCGCGATCGGCGAGGGCGTGGTGCTCGGCGCCTACTCCTTCGAGGCGTACCGGCAGACCGCGCGCTCGACCAACGACGCCAAGGCCAGGAACGCCAAGGCGCCGCTCGCCGAGGCCGCCCTGCTCGGCGGGAAGCCGCGCGACGCCGCCCACAAGGCCGCGCTGCTGCGCGCCGCCACCGTCGGCGAGGAGCTCAACCGGGCCCGCGACCTGATCAACATGCCGCCGAACGACCTCGACCCGGAGGCGTTCGCCGGCATCGCGCAGGCCGCGGCCAAGGAGCACGGCATCAAGGTGCAGGTCCTCGACGAGAAGGCGCTCGTCAAGGGCGGCTACGGCGGCATCCTCGGCGTCGGCGCCGGCTCGGCGGCGGCCCCGCGCCTGGTCAAGCTGTCGTACACGTCCGCCAAGGCGACCAAGCACCTCGCGTTCGTCGGCAAGGGCATCACCTACGACTCGGGCGGCATCTCACTCAAGCCGGCCGGGCACAACGAGACGATGAAGTGCGACATGAGCGGGGCGGCGGCGGTCTTCGCCGCGGTCGTCGCCGCCGCGCGGCTCGGCCTCGAGGTGAACGTCACCGGCTGGCTGGCGCTCGCCGAGAACATGCCGTCCGGCTCCGCCACCCGCCCGGGTGACGTGCTGCGCATGTACAGCGGCAAGACCGTCGAGGTCCTCAACACCGACGCGGAGGGCCGGCTGGTCCTCGCGGACGCGCTGTGGGCGGCCTCCGCGGAGAAGCCGGACGCGATCGTCGACGTGGCGACCCTGACCGGCGCGATGATGCTGGCGCTCGGCAGCCGCACCTTCGGGATCATGGCGAACGACGACGCGTTCCGCTCCGCGGTGCACGAGGCCGCCGAGGAGGTCGGGGAGCCGGCGTGGCCGATGCCGCTGCCGGAACACCTGCGCAAGGGCATGGACTCCACCGTCGCGGACCTCGCGAACATGGGCGAGCGGATGGGCGGCGGCCTGGTGGCCGGTCTCTTCCTGCGCGAGTTCGTGGGCGAGGGGATCACCTGGGCGCACCTGGACATCGCCGGGCCGGCGTTCAACGAGGGCGGCCCGTTCGGCTACACGCCGAAGGGCGGCACCGGCACCGCCGTGCGGACGCTGGTGCGGCTGGCCGAACTGACCGCCGCCGGCGACCTCGGCTAGTCCGGGGCCGGCCCCCGCGGGAGGGGACTGTGCGCCTGATCACTCGGTTCCGTCCGTCGTACCGGCGGGCGCGGGTCGCATGTGGCCGGTCGCGCAGTTCCCCGCGCCCCTGAGCACCGCTCCTCACGTCTGCCACAAGTGAGCGTGGGGTGTCTCACACCCCGGCCCCGTGTCTCGTCGGGGTCCGACAAGTGCGAGGATGGGGCTCGGCAGGACAGGGCCCCCACCACAGGGCCGAGACTTCAGCGGCCGGACACCAGCCGCCGACCGGTCACTGGAGACCGGCGTGGCGCACATGCATGGAGGACGTGACGTGGCGAACGACGCCAGCACCGTTTTCGACCTAGTGATCCTCGGCGGTGGTAGTGGCGGTTACGCCGCGGCCCTGCGCGGGGCGCAGCTGGGCCTGGACGTCGCCCTGATCGAGAAGGACAAGGTCGGCGGTACCTGCCTGCACCGGGGGTGCATCCCCACCAAGGCCCTGCTGCACGCGGGCGAGATCGCCGACCAGGCCCGCGAGAGCGAGCAGTTCGGCGTCAAGGCCACCTTCGAGGGCATCGACGTCCCCGCCGTCCACAAGTACAAGGACGGCGTCATCTCCGGCCTCTACAAGGGCCTGCAGGGACTCATCGCCTCCCGCAAGGTGACGTACATCGAGGGTGAGGGCCGCCTGTCCTCCCCGACCTCCGTCGACGTGAACGGACAGCGCGTCCAGGGCCGCCACGTGCTGCTCGCGACCGGCTCCGTGCCGAAGTCGCTGCCGGGCCTGGAGATCGACGGCGACCGGATCATCTCCTCCGACCACGCCCTCGTCCTGGACCGCGTGCCGAAGTCCGCGATCATCCTGGGCGGCGGCGTCATCGGCGTCGAGTTCGCCTCGGCGTGGAAGTCCTTCGGCGCCGACGTGACGGTCATCGAGGGCCTCAAGCACCTGGTGCCGGTCGAGGACGAGAACTCCTCCAAGCTGCTCGAGCGCGCGTTCCGCAAGCGCGGCATCAAGTTCAACCTGGGCACCTTCTTCTCGAAGGCCGAGTACACCGCCGACGGCGTCAAGGTCATCCTGGCCGACGGCAAGGAGTTCGAGGCCGAGGTCCTGCTGGTCGCGGTGGGCCGCGGGCCCGTCTCCGCCGGTCTCGGCTACGAGGAGCAGGGCGTCGCGACGGACCGCGGCTACGTCCTGGTCGACGAGTACATGCGCACCAACGTCCCGACCATCTCCGCCGTCGGCGACCTGGTCCCGACGCTCCAGCTCGCGCACGTCGGCTTCGCCGAGGGCATGCTGGTCGCGGAGCGTCTGGCCGGCCAGAAGACCGTCCCGATCGACTACGACGGCGTCCCCCGGGTGACGTACTGCCACCCCGAGGTCGCCTCCGTGGGCATCACCGAGGCCAAGGCCAAGGAGATCTACGGCGCGGACAAGGTCGTCGCTCTGAAGTACAACCTCGCGGGCAACGGCAAGAGCAAGATCCTCAACACCTCGGGCGAGATCAAGCTCGTCCAGGTCAAGGACGGTGCCGTGGTCGGCGTCCACATGGTCGGCGACCGCATGGGCGAGCAGGTCGGCGAAGCCCAGCTGATCTACAACTGGGAGGCGCTGCCCGCCGAGGTCGCGCAGCTCGTCCACGCCCACCCGACGCAGAACGAGGCGCTCGGCGAGGCCCACCTGGCCCTGGCGGGCAAGCCGCTGCACTCGCACGACTGACCCTCGGTCGTACCACGTCGAAGCGACGACCCAGACTTCCGCAATCGTTAAGGAGCAACCGAAACCATGGCGGTTTCCGTAACCCTGCCGGCGCTCGGCGAGAGCGTCACCGAGGGCACTGTCACCCGCTGGCTGAAGGCCGAGGGTGAGCGCGTCGAGGCCGACGAGCCCCTGCTCGAGGTGTCGACCGACAAGGTCGACACCGAGATCCCCTCCCCCGCAGCCGGCATCCTGGCCTCCATCAAGGTCGCCGAGGACGAGACGGTCGAGGTCGGCGCCGAGCTGGCCGTCATCGACGACGGCACCGGCGCCCCCGCCGCTGCCCCGGCTCCGGCCGCCGAGGAGGTCGCGCCGCCGGCTCCCGAGCCGGCCCCGGCCGCCCAGCCGTCCACCGAGCAGGCGGCTCCCGCCCCGGCTCCCACCGCCGAGGCCGCTTCCGGCGCCGGCTCCGCCGAGGGCACGGACGTCGTCCTGCCCGCGCTCGGCGAGTCCGTCACCGAGGGCACCGTCACCCGCTGGCTGAAGTCGGTCGGCGACTCGGTCGAGGCCGACGAGCCGCTGCTCGAGGTCTCCACCGACAAGGTCGACACCGAGATCCCGGCGCCCACCTCCGGTGTGCTGCTCGAGATCACGGTCGCCGAGGACGAGACCGCCGAGGTCGGCGCCAAGCTCGCCGTCATCGGCGCCCCGGGTGCGGCTCCGGCCGCCGCTCCGGCTCCGGCCGCCCCGGCTCCGGCGCCCGCCGCCGAGGCCCCGGCCGCTCCCGCGGCCCCGGCGCCGGCCCCCGCTGCTCCGGTCGCCGCTGCTCCGGCCCCCGCGCCCGCTCCGGTCGCCGCCGCTCCGGCGCCCGCGCCGGCCGCTCCGGCCCCGGTCACCCCGGCTCCGGCCGCGGCTCCCGCGCAGGCCGCCGACGAGGGCGCGTACGTGACCCCGCTGGTGCGCAAGCTCGCCGCCGAGAACGGCGTCGACCTGGGCGCCGTCAAGGGCACCGGGGTGGGTGGCCGCATCCGCAAGCAGGACGTCATCGCCGCCGCCGAGGCCGCGAAGGCGGCCGCCGCTCCGGCTCCGGCCGCTGCCGCCCCGGCCGCGCCCGCCGCGAAGAAGGCCCCCGCCCTCGAGGCCTCCCCGCTGCGCGGCCAGACCGTGAAGATGCCCCGCATCCGCAAGGTCATCGGCGACAACATGGTCAAGGCGCTGCACGAGCAGGCGCAGCTGTCCTCGGTCGTCGAGGTCGACATCACCCGGCTGATGAAGCTCCGCGCGCAGGCGAAGGACTCCTTCGCGGCCCGCGAGGGCGTCAAGCTCTCCCCGATGCCGTTCTTCGTCAAGGCGGCGGCCCAGGCGCTGAAGGCCCACCCGGCCGTCAACGCCCGGATCAACGTGGACGAGGGCACGATCACCTACTTCGACACCGAGAGCATCGGTATCGCGGTGGACTCGGAGAAGGGCCTGATGACCCCGGTCATCAAGCACGCGGGCGACCTGAACATCGCCGGCATCGCCAAGGCCACGGCCGACCTGGCGGGCAAGGTCCGCGCGAACAAGATCACTCCGGACGAGCTGTCCGGCGCGACCTTCACCATCAGCAACACCGGCTCGCGCGGCGCGCTGTTCGACACGATCATCGTGCCGCCGAACCAGGTCGCGATCCTCGGCATCGGCGCGACGGTCAAGCGCCCGGCCGTCATCGAGACGGAGGAGGGCACGGTCATCGGCGTCCGCGACATGACGTACCTGACCCTGTCCTACGACCACCGTCTGGTCGACGGCGCCGACGCGGCCCGTTACCTGACCGCGGTCAAGGCGATCCTCGAGGCCGGCGAGTTCGAGGTCGAGCTCGGTCTCTGACCCCGTCGGTCCAGCAGCACAGTCGCCCCCGTCCGGTCTTCCGGGCGGGGGCGCCTTTGTCCCGGTTCCGGCGAACCCGCCCATGAAGCCATGTGTACCACTACATGGGCGTCCGCCTGACCTCGCCATCGAGGCGTCCCTCGGTCGCCGTCGACCTGCTCCGACTCAGTGCGGCCCGCTTCGGCACGGGTGCTCCGCACGGCGACGTCGGGCCCGAGCAGCCGGCCCTCGCCGACGGCGCGCTGCGCGCGGTACTCGACCCCTGAGCAGGGAGGGGGCCGGCCTGCGGACCGGCCCCGGTCACGCTCGTGTAAGTCTCGTCTCACCTGCGTAAAAGCATCACCGCGTGCCCTTCTGGAAAGCGCTCACGGCCGTATTGTCTAAACGTCAAACGCCCCCGGGGGCCCGTGCGGCCTCTCCTCAAAGGAGCTCTCATGACCGCGCCCGTCGTCCACTCGCTGCGCGAACAGATCCGCGAGCACATCGTGGAGGGGATCGTCAGCGGGCGCTGGCAGCCGGGCGAGCGGATCGTGGAGCGGCGGATCGCCACCGAGCTGGAGGTCAGCCAGACGCCGGTGCGGGAGGCGCTGCGCGAGCTGGAGTCGCTGCGGCTGATCGAGTCCGCGCCGAACAAGGGCGTACGGGTGCGCAACCTGACGGCGGCCGACCTGGAGGAGAGCTACCCGGTCCGGGCCGGCCTGGAGGCGATCGCCGCGGAGCTGGCGGCCCAGAAGCTGGCCGAGGACTGCTCGGCGCTCGAACCGCACGTCGCCGCCCTCTACGAGGCCGACCGCGCGTCCGACGGCACCGGCCAGGTGCGGCACACCGTCGGCTTCCACCGGGAACTGGTGCGGGCCGCCGGGAACTCGGTGCTGCTGCACACCTGGGAGGGGCTCGGCATCGAGGTGTTCACGGCGCTGTCCATCCGCTGGCTGGGGACCGTGCAGCAGTCGTACGCGGAGGAGCACGAGGAGCTGGTGCAGGCGTTCCGGCGGCGGGACCCGCGGATCGCGGAGCTGGTGAAGGCGCACGTCCTCGGGTGCGCTCCGCGCGCGTAGGGCCGGACCTACGGCTCGGGCAGGGCGGCCACACGGCGCGGGGCAGGGCCGGGCGGGACCCGCGCGAGGCAGGGTGTCAGCTGCGTCCAGTGGAGCGTGCACGCGCTCATACGTGGGCTCCGACCTGCGAAAACCCCCGAAATGTGCGGCACGGGGTGCCTGACCGAAAGGCACCGGGTGCCTACTTTCTCGTGATCAAGAGGTTTTCTTCCTCAACCCTTTGATCGATCATCGATCAGCGGGTTATTGTCGCCGACGGGCCGCGCGCGGAGCCGCACAACGACACCGCACCCGAGCTCCACGCCCTGTCCTGCCAAAGACCTAGGGCACTCCTGAACCCTTGCCGATGAGGGAACCCCCTTCGACTGAGGAAGGCGGCGACATGACCGACCCCCAGGCCATCCAGCCCAGCGCGCTCGACCAGCTCCCCGACCGGGACCCGGAGGAGACCGCCGAATGGCAGGCCTCGCTGGACGCGGTCACCAAGGCGGCCGGACCGCACCGCGCCGCGTACCTGATGCGCCGTACGCTGGAGCGCGCCGAGGGCAACGGCCTCGCGCTGCCCAAGCTGCTCGAGACGGACTACGTCAACACCATCCCCACCGCCGCCGAGCCGTCCGCGCCCGGTGACCCGGAGATGGAGCGCCGGATCACCGCGTGGAACCGCTGGAACGCGGCGGCCATGGTGACCCGCGGCAGCAAGCACGGCGTCGGCGGCCACATCGCCACCTTCGCCTCCGCCGCCTGGCTCTACGAGACCGGCTTCAACCACTTCTTCCAGGGCAAGGAGGCCGACGGCTCGGGCGACCAGCTCTACATCCAGGGCCACGCCTCCCCCGGCATCTACGCCCGCGCCTTCCTCGACGGCCGGCTTACCGAGCAGCACCTCGACAACTTCCGGCAGGAGTCCGGCGGCGAGGGCCTCCCGTCGTACCCGCACCCCCGCCGGCTGCCCTGGCTGTGGGAGTTCCCGACGGTGTCGATGGGCCTCGGCCCGCTCTCCGCCATCTACCAGGCGCGCTTCAACCGCTATCTCACCAACCGCGGCATCAAGGACGTCTCCGCGTCCCACGTGTGGGCGTTCCTCGGCGACGGCGAGATGGACGAGCCCGAGTCGACGGCGGCACTCTCACTCGCCTCCCGCGAGGGCCTCGACAACCTGACCTTCGTCATCAACTGCAACCTGCAGCGACTCGACGGTCCGGTCCGCGCGAACTTCAAGATCGTGCAGGAGCTGGAGGCCCAGTTCCGCGGTGCCGGCTGGAACGTGATCAAGTCGCTGTGGGGCTCCGCCTGGGACGAGCTGTTCCAGCTGGACACCACCGGCGCGCTGGTCCGCCGGCTGCGCGAGGTACCGGACGCGCAGGTGCAGACGTACCAGACGCGCGGCGCCGCCTACATCCGCGAGGACTTCTTCGGCAAGGACCCGGCGCTCGCCGAGATGGCCAGGCTGCTGAGCGACGACAAGATCCTCGAGTGCTTCCACCTCTCCCGCGGCGGTCACGAGGCGCGCAAGGTGTACGCCGCCTACAAGGCAGCCGTCGAGTTCAAGGGCGCGCCGACGGTCATCCTCGCCCAGACGGTCAAGGGCCACACGCTCGGCGAGGGCTTCGCGTCGAAGAACGCCAACCACCAGATGAAGAAGCTCTCGGTGGACGAGTTCAAGACGATGCGCGACCTGCTGGAGCTGCCCATCGCGGACGCTCGGTTCGTCGACGGGGTCGTCCCCTACGGGCACCCGGGCGCCGACTCCCCCGAGGTCCGCTACCTCCAGGAGCGCCGCGCGGCCCTCGGCGGCCCGGCCCCGGCCCGCCGCACGCACGCCCTCGCCCCGCTGCCGGCCCCCGCCGACAAGGCGTTCGCCTCCTTCGACAAGGGCTCCGGCTCGCAGAACGTGGCGACCACCATGGCCTTCGTCCGGCTGATCAAGGACCTGGTCCGCGACAAGGAGACCGGGAAGCGCTGGGTGCCGATCGTCCCCGACGAGGCGCGCACCTTCGGCATGGAGAGCCTCTTCCCGTCGCTCGGGATCTACTCCCCCAAGGGCCAGACGTACGAGCCGGTCGACCGCGACCAGCTGATGTACTACAAGGAGGCCGAGAACGGCCAGATCCTCAACGAGGGGATCACCGAGGCCGGTTCGATGGCCGACTTCATCGCCGCGTCCACCGCGTACTCCACGCACGGTGAGGCGATGATCCCGTTCTACATCTTCTACTCGATGTTCGGCTGGCAGCGCACGGCCGACCAGATGTGGCAGCTCGGCGACCAGCTCGGCCGCGGCTTCCTCGTCGGCGCGACGGCGGGCCGCACGACGCTGACCGGCGAGGGCCTCCAGCACGCCGACGGCCACTCCCCGGTCATCGCCGCGACCAACCCGGCCGCCCTCAGCTACGACCCGGCCTTCGCGTACGAGATCGCGGCGATCGTCAAGGACGGTCTGCGCCGGATGTACGGCGAGGCGGCCCCGGGCGAGGACCAGAACGTCTTCTACTACCTGACGGTCTACAACGAGCCGATGCCGCAGCCGGCCAAACCGTCGGCGCCCGGTGTCGACGAGGGCATCCTCAAGGGCCTGTACCGCTTCAACACGGCGGAGTCGGCCGGCGTGCAGGTCTCGGCGGCCAACGCGCCGCGCATCCAGCTGCTGGCCTCGGGCACCGCGATCCACTGGGCCCTGAAGGCGCAGAAGCTGCTCGCCGAGGAGTGGGGCGTGGCCGCCGACGTGTGGTCGGCGACCTCCTGGACCGAGCTGCGCCGCGACGCGCTGGAGGCCGACGCGGCCCTGCTGCGCGGCGAGGAGCGCCAGCCGTACGTCCGTCGGGCGCTCCAGGGCGCCGAGGGCCCGGTCCTCGCGGTCTCCGACTACATGCGCCAGGTCCCGGACCAGATCGCGCAGTGGGTCGAGCAGGACTGGTCCTCGCTGGGCGCGGACGGCTTCGGTCTCTCCGACACCCGTGAGGCGGCCCGCCGCCACTTCGGCGTGGACGCCGAGTCGATCGTCGTCGCGGCGCTCGCGCAGCTCGCCCGGCGCGGTGAGGTCAAGGCGGCCTCGGTGAAGGAGGCGCGCGAGCGCTACGGCCTGTAGGTCCACGGCCTGTAGGACTACGGCCGGTAGGTCACGGTTCGACGAAGGGGGGTGCGGCTCCGGCCGTGCCCCCCTTCGCCGTCGGCGCATCCCGGCATCATGTCCCCATGCGTGCTGCCCGCCTCATCAAAATGGTGCTCCTGCTGCAGTCCCGGCCGACCATGACCGCGTCCGAGCTGGCGCGGGAGCTGGAGGTGTCGGAGCGGACCGTCACCCGGGACGCGCAGGCGCTCTCCGAGGCGGGCGTGCCGGTGTACGCGGAGCGGGGGCGCGCCGGGGGCTACCGGCTGGTCGGCGGGTACCGGACGCGGCTGACGGGGCTGGGGCGCGGCGAGGCCGAGGCGCTGTTCCTGAGCGGGGTGCCGGGGGCGCTGCGGGACATGGGGCTGGAAGACGTGGCGTCGGCCGCCCGGCTGAAGGTGTCGGCGGCTCTGCTGCCTTCTCTGCGGGACGCCCCGCGCGCGGCGGCGCAGCGGTTCCATCTGGACGCCCCGGCCTGGTTCCGGGAGCCGGAGGCGCCCGCGGTGCTGCCGGTGGTCGCGGAGGCGGTGTGGGACGACCGGTGCGTGCGGGCCCGCTACCGGCGCGGGGAGGGCGAGGTGGAGCGGGAGCTGGAGCCGTACGGGCTCGTGCTGAAGGCGGGGGTCTGGTATCTGTGCGCCCGGGTGCGGGAGGGCGGCTCGTTCCGGACGTACCGCCTCGACCGGTTCCTGGCGGCGGAGCCCTTGCAGGATCGTTTCCTCCGGGACGAGGAGTTCGATCTGCCGGGTTTCTGGGCCGCGCAGGCCGAGTGGTTCGCGCGGTCGCTCCTGCGGGCCGAGGTCGTCGTCCGGCTGTCGGAGGCCGGGGTGGGCCGGCTGTCGTACGCCGTCGACCCGGTGGCGGCGCGGGACGCGCTGGCCGGCGCCGGGGAACCGGACGGGCGGGGCTGGAGGACGGTCTCCCTGCGGGTCGAGTCGCTGGAGGTGGCGCACACCCAGCTGACGGCGCTGGGACCGGAGGCGGAGGTGCTCGCCCCGGCGGCGCTGCGGGAGTGGTTCGCCGCGGACGCGCTGCGGCTGGCGGCGCGATACGCGTCCCAGGAGGGCTGACGCGGCGCGGGAACCCGGCGGGAATCCCGCGCACTCCGGGTGCGTCCCGCATCTCCAGGCACGATGCTGGACGCGTGATGGACGAGACGGAGTTCTGGGAGCTGGTGGACGCCTCCCGCGAGGCGGCCGAGGGCGATCCCGAGGAGCAGGCCGACCAGCTCGTGGAGCGGCTGCTCCGGTTGGACCCGGAGTCCGTGCTCGACTTCGCCCGGCACTTCGAGTCACGCTACAACCGCGCCTACAGCTGGGACCTGTGGGGCGCCGCCTGGCTGCTGCTGGACGGGGCGAGCGACGACGCCTTCGACTTCTTCCGGTGCTGGCTGATCGGTCAGGGCCGCGAGGTCTTCGAGGGCGCCCTGCACGGCGACCCGGACTCGCTCGCCGACCTGCTGGACGACTTCGACGAGGAACTCGACGGCGACGGCGAGGAACTCGGCTACGCGGCCGACGAGGCCTACGAGCAGCTCACCGGGACGGTCGCCCCGGACCTGGGCATTCCACCGGCCGCCGCCGAGCCCGAGGGCACGCCCGTCGACTTCGAGAACGAGGGGGCGCTGGCCGAGCGGTACCCCCGGCTGTGGCAGCGCTTCAAGGAATGAGCGCCGGCGGGCGGCTCCGGCCCGACAGCCGCCCGCACGCCGCAGGACTGCGGCCCGACGGCCGTCCTCACGCCGCAGGCCTGCGGCGGGTGGTGTCGGTGGGGAGGTACGCCTGCGACTGGTCGACCCGCACCGCGTGGTGCATCGGCGCCCGGTTGGCCTGTTCCAGGGCGGACGCGGTGGCCGCCGCCGGGCCCAGAACGACCGCTGTGACGGCGCACAGCACGGTCCAGGGGCTGCGGGCGG
Organism: Streptomyces achromogenes; assembly: GCF_030816715.1. Lineage (NCBI taxonomy): Bacteria > Bacillati > Actinomycetota > Actinomycetes > Kitasatosporales > Streptomycetaceae > Streptomyces > Streptomyces achromogenes. The sequence goes on from NZ_JAUSYH010000001.1 coordinate 2,590,402, forward strand.
CCCTGGCCAGGACGCCCTGCTCCGTGGTCTGCGCGGCCCCGGTACGGCTGCTGTTCATGATCCCCACCTCCGGTCGGTTCTTCGTGTCGTGCACGACCGTAGAGCGCGGGCATGGGAGGACCCTGAACGCCGCCTAAGGCGTTCCTGTGAGAGCGTGCGCGGCCGTCCTGCCCTGGAGGCGGGCGGCCGTCTCGCGGATCTCCGGGAGGCGGGCGGCGAGGGCGGCGCCGGGACAGCTCGTCATGAAGCCGTCCCGGTGGCCGGCCAGGGCGGGCAGGGTGGCGGTGGTCCCGGCCGCGTACCGGCTGTGGCTGTTGCTGGAGGTGAGCCGCACGTGCGCCCGCGGGTCGACGCCGGACAGGCCGAGTTTCCAGGCGGCCAGGGCGGCGATCGCGTCGACCATGGCCTGCGGCACCGGCACGCCGGCGGTGAACGTGCCCAGCGCGGCGATGCCCACCGTGCGGTGGTTGAAGCCCTGGGTGTGCGCGCCGGTGACGGCACGGTCGACGCCGCCCGCCCGCCCCTCGTAGACGGTGCCGCAGCGGTCGACGAGGAAGTTGTAGCCGATGTCGTCCCAGCCCCGGGCGGCGGTCTGGCCGGTGTACAGGGAACGGATGATGCGGGGCGCGTCGGCGCAGTCGTAGCCGTTGGGCGAGTCGGTGTGGTGGACGAAGACGGCGACGGCCTTGTCGTCGTAGCGCGGCGGCGGCTGCGCGTGCCGGGCGAGGGCGTCCAGCCAGGCGGCCCGCGGCACGACGGGCGGCCGGGCCGCCCGGTGCCCGGCCGCGGGGCGGGCCGCGGCGGGACGGGGCGTCCGGCCGGCGGAGGAGGCGTCGTCGACGCCGCCCGCGCACGCCCCCAGGGCGGCGACGGCGGCGAGCCCGGGCAGACAGCCCAGGAGCACGAGGAGCGGGCCCGGTATCCGCGTGCGGCGCGGACGGCGCGTTCCCCGCGGACCGTGCGGCGCCGGTCGGAGGGCACACATGACCCCACTGTCCGACGAATCCGCTCCGTCCGCGATGTGGGGTGTGCCACCCGGTGGAACCATCATCCCGGTCCGTGACGTTTTCCGGGGTACCGGCGCGTGACCGGCCGGGGCCGCACGCGCGTGTGACGGCCGTGACGGACGGACAGCTGATCACTGGGCCCCTCCCGCGCGTACTAGGGGATCCAAGAGAAAAGAGGGGGGCCGGTGGACCTGCTGGACATCCTGCTGGTGCTGGTGATCCTGGCCTACGCCGGCTCCGGCTACCGGCGTGGCCTGGTGGCCGGCTGTGTGTCGCTGGCCGGTTTCGTGGGCGGTGCGGTGATCGGCGTGTGGGTCCTGCCGTGGCTGATGGACCCGGTGGCTCCGGGAACCACCGCGGCCACCGTGACGGCCGTGCTGACGGTCCTCGTGCCGGCGGCGGTGGGGCACGAGCTGGCGGGGCGGCTGGCGTTGCGGCTGCGCCGGGAGCTGGACCGCGGGCCGCTCCGGGTGGCGGACGGGATCGGCGGCGCGGCCGCCAACGTCGTCGCGGTGCTGATCGTGGCCTGGGTGGCGGCGAGTGTGCTGGGCGCGTCCTCGTCGCCGGTGGTCACCTCGTCGATACGGGACTCCCGGCTGCTGGGGGCCGTGCAGGACGTCATGCCGGACACCACGCCCACCTGGTTCGCCCGGGCCACGTCGGCGCTGACCCAGGCGGGCTTCCCGCAGGTCTTCAACCCCTTCGAGAACGAGTCGACGGCCGAGGTCGCCAAGCCCACCGGCGACAGCGTCACGGCGAGCGCCACCGAGGCGGCCAGGCGCAGCACGGTGAAGATCGAGGGCACCGCGGGCGACCAGGGCCGCGAGGGCAGCGGCTTCGTGTACGCGAACGAGCACGTGATGACCAACGCGCACGTGGTGGCGGGCATCGACAGCCCGACCGTGCGGGTCGGCGGCGTCGGGCCGTCGTACGACGCGCGCGTGGTGCTCTTCGACCCGGACAAGGACGTGGCGGTGCTGTACGTGCCGTACCTGAAGGCGCCGGTGCTGGTCTTCGACGACGAGGCCGCGCGCGGGAACCCGGCGGTGGTGGCCGGCTATCCGCAGGACGGCGACCTGAACCTGCAGGCGGCCACGGTCGCGGGCCGGGTGAAGGCGACCGGCCGCAACATCTACAACGACGAGATCGTCACGCGGGAGATCTACTCGATCCGTTCCACCGTGCGCCCCGGCAACTCCGGCGGCCCGCTGCTGACCACGACCGGCCGGGTCTACGGCGTGGTCTTCGCCCGCTCCACCTCCGACGACGAGACGGGATACGTGCTGACGGCGGCGGAGGTCGCCGGCGACGCCAAGCGCGCGGCCACCGCCACCCGGCCGGTGGACACGGGGCGCCTGACCTCTTCCTGAGCGCCGGTGCGGTCCGGTCCCTGCCGCGGCGGGGACCCGAAGATCCGCCGGAGGGGCACGGAGAAGCCCTACACCGGCCGGCCCATGAAGACGTCGTCCACGTACGCGCCGTCCAGCAGGAACTCCTCGCGGAGGACCCCCTCCACCGTGAACCCCTCGGCCTCGTAGAGCCCCCGCGCCGGGGTGTTGTGGCCGAGGACGCGCAGGGTGATGCGGCGGGCGCCCTGCCGGCGGGTCTCCTCGACGGCGGCGCGGACCAGCGCCCGTCCGACGCCGTGGCCGCGCGCCTCGTCGAGCACGGCGAGGCCCTGGATCTGCCGGACGTGCGCGTTGGCGGCGAGCGGGGTGGGCGGGACGAGACGCACGTATCCGACGACACGGCCGTCCAGTTCGGCGACCAGGAAGTCCCCGGGCGGATGCCGCTCGTCGAAGAAGGAGTCGTACGGCGGCTGCGGCTCGGGCACGACGGCGTGCAGCGGGGACCAGGTCAGCCGGTCGACGAGACCGAGCGCCGCGTCGTCGGCGGGCGACGCGGCGCGTATGCGGGGTACGGACGGCTCGGGCATGGCCGCCACCCTAATCCGGGCGGACGGCGACCCGGCCGGGGTTTTCCGGGGCCGGAGGGCAGGATGGCGGTATGGAACGTAGGCGAATCGCGGTGGCCGGGGCGTCCGGACTGATCGGCAGCGCACTGGCGCGGTCCCTGACCGCGGACGGGCACGAGGTCGTCCGGCTGGTGCGCCGTGCGCCCCGGGGGCCGCTGGAGCTGCGCTGGGACCCCGAGAAGGGGCAGGTGGACGCGGCCGGGCTCGCCGGGTGCGACGCGGTGGTCAACGTGGCGGGCGCGGGGGTCGGCGACCGGCGCTGGAGCGAGGCCTACAAGAAGCGCATCCACGACAGCCGGGTGCACGGCACGGCGGCGCTGGCCAAGGCGGTCGCCTCGCTCGACGAACCGCCGCGGGTGTTCGTCAACGGCAGCGCGATGGGCTTCTACGGCGAGACGGGCGACCGGGTCGTGGACGAGAGCGCGCCGCCCGGCACCGGCTTCCTGCCGGAACTGTGCGTGGAGTGGGAGGCGGCCGCGGGTGCCGCCCAGGAGGCGGGCGTGCGCACGGCGTTCACCCGGACCGGGCTGGTCGTGGCGCGCGGCGGCGGGGCCTGGGGCAAGCTGTTCCCGCTCTTCACGGCCGGGCTCGGCGGGCGGATGGGCGACGGACGCCAGTACTGGTCGTACATCGCGCTGCACGACGAGGTGGCGGCGATCCGGCACCTCCTCGACCGCGACGACCTGTCGGGCCCGTTCAACCTCACCGCGCCCGAGCCGCTGACGAACCGTGAGATCACCGCGGCGATGGGGCGCGTGCTGCACCGGCCGACGCTGTTCGCGGTACCGGCGCCGGTGCTGCGGACGGTGCTCGGCGAAATGGCCGGGGACGTGCTGGGCAGCGCGCGGGTGGTGCCGAAGCGGCTGCTGGAGTCCGGGTTCACCTTCGCGTTCCCCGGGATCGAGGACGCCGTCCGAGCAGCCTGATCCACCACGTGACCGTATGCGACCGGCGTGCGACTGTGCCCTGTTCATGCGCGACTGTTCCTGACCGATCTCAGCCCTACCCTCGACCCGAACTCGGGTATCCCGGACGGCTGTTGGGGGCATGACGTCTCCACCGGCCGCGCAACCTCGAGGAGGGGCACGTGCTTGAGCCCGCGTACCAGGCAGACGTCGTCGTGGTGGGAGCCGGAGTCTCCGGACTCTCCGCCGCGCACCGGCTGACCAGCGCAGGAGTAAGAACCGTCGTCCTGGAGGCCGCCCCTTGCGTGGGCGGCCGCATGGCGACGGAGAAGGTCGACGGGTTCCGGCTCGACCGCATCGGGCAACTGCTGTCCACGGCGTACCCCGAACTGGCCCTGACCCCGGGGCTCGACGCGCTCACATTGCGTCCCTTCGCACCCGGGGTCCTGCTGCACAGCGACGGACGCCATCACCGCGCGGGCGCACAGGCGGGCGCGGGGAGCGCAAGGGGCGCACTCCATGTGGTGCGCGCCCTGGCCGGCACTCCCCGGCCGGGTGCGCTGCCCCGGCCGCGCGCCGGCGGCGCCCCGCCGGCGACCGGGCGGTCGTCCGCCCCGCCCAGGGTCCGGGCCGGCGCGCCGCTCGGCACCGCCGTGGACCAGGCGCGGCTCGGCGCCGCGCTCACCCGGCTCGCGGCGACCCCCGCCGAGCGGCTGCTGCGCCGCCCGGAGCTGCCGGCCGCCCAGGCCCTCGCCGCCCGCGGGCTGCCCGCCCGCACGGTGGACGGCTTCGTGCGCCCGCTGCTCGCCGCGCTGCTGTGCGACCCGGACCTCACCACCTCCAGCCGGTGCGCGGACCTCGCGCTGCGCGCCTTCGCGGCCGGCCGGCTGGCCCTGCCGGAGGGCGGGGCCGAGGCGCTGCCGGAGCTGCTCGCGCGGACCCTGCCACCGGGCTCCGTGCGCACCGGGGTGCGGGTCACCTCCGTCTCCACGACCTCGGTGACCACCGCGGGGCACGGCGAGTTCCGCTGCCGCGCGGTCCTCGTCGCCACCGACGCGCGCAGCGCGGCACAGCTCCTGCCCGGGCTGCGGGTCCCCGACTTCCACCCGGTGACGGTCGTCCACCACACGACGGACGAGCCGCCCGAAACCGGCGCCTCGCTGCTCCTGGACGCCGACCGCGGCGGGCCGGTCGCGCACACGGCGGTGGTCAGCCGGGTCGACCCGAGCCGCGCGCCCGCGGGCCGCACGCTGATCTCGTCCACCGTCCTCGGCACGCCCCCGCCGGACGTCGACACCGCCGTCCGCACGCACCTGTCCCGGCTGTACGGCGTCTCCACCGCGCGCTGGGAGACGCTGGCCGTGCATCACACCGCCGAGGCGGTGCCCGCGATGCGCGCGCCGCACGATCTGCGGCGCCCGGTGCGGCTGCTGGCGGGCCTGTACGTGTGCGGCGACCACCGGGACACCAGCACCGTGCAGGGAGCACTGCACTCGGCGCACCGGGCGGCGTCCGCGATCGTCTCCGACCTGCACGCCGCCGCTTCCCTGCCCCTGACCGCCCGCCACCCGACACCCCCCGAGGAGCAGGCAGCAGCATGACCGCCGGCCGGGGGCCCCTCCGGGGCCTCCACCCCCGGTACCCCCGGCCTCCCGACCTCCGCCTTTCTCTGCCCCCGATACCCCGGCGAGGCCGGGCATTCCAGCCCGTCCGGCGCTTGAGGACGAGGCCCGTCCAGGGCCGACACGGGGGTCCGGGGACGGAGCCCCCGGGGGAGGTCAGCCCAGCGTCGCCACCTTGTCGCGGTAGGTGCGGGCCGGGGTCGCGTCCTTGTACGGCTCCAGCCGGCGTTCGAAATCCCTGACGTACTCCAGGGCCCGGACCGACCGCATCTCCGCCGCCTGCCCCGCTGCCTCCGCGGCCAGCTGGCAGGCCTGGTCGAGTTCGCCGAGGCCGAGGCGGGCGGAGGCGAGGACGAGACGGCAGAACAGGCGGCTGCGGGCGTGGGCGGCCGGACGCAACTGCAGGGAGCGTTCGGCGTGCTGCGCGGCCGCCCGGAACTGCTGCAGGTCACGGTGGCAGTGCCCGAACTCGTCGGCCAGCTGCGCCTCGTCGAAGAAGCGCGCCCAGTACGGCGTCTCGTCACCGGACTTGGCCGCCTCCAGCGCGCGCTCGGCGCGGACGAGGGCCGCGGTGGAGGCGCGCACCTCGCCGAGCACGGCGTGCCCGCGCGCCTCCGCCGCGTGCAGCAGCGCCTGCACGACGGGCGGGGCGCCCGTGCCGACGCCCTGCTGGGCCACCCGCGCGAGCTGCACCGCCTCCCGGCCGTGGCCGAGGTAGACGGCCTGGCGGCTCATGGTGACGAGGACGAAGGAGCCGTAGGCGCGGTCCCCGGCCACCTGGGAGAGCCGCAGGGCCTGCACGAAGTAGCGCTGGGCCAGGCCGTGCGCGGCGATGTCGAAGGAGGTCCAGCCGGCGAGGCGGGTCAGGTCGGCGGCCGCGCCGAAGAGGCGCCGGCCGGTCTGCTCGCCGTACGTGCCGCGCAGCATGGGCTCGCACTCGTGCTCCAGGTAGCGCACGAGGGCCTGCCGGGCGTGGCCGCCGCCGTACCGGTCGTCGAGGGAGCGGAACAGCTCGCCGACCGAGCGCAGCGCGGAGATGTCGCCGCCGGTGACCCGCTGGCCGGGGCCGCGCTCGGCGCCCTGCCCGCGCCGGCGCGGCATGCCGGACGGTCCAAACGGTCCGGGCGACGGGGTCTGCGGCGACGACAGCGGTGACGCGAGCGACGCCGGGAGCGGCGGCGAGAGGTTCGAGGAGAGCTGCGGGGAGAGCTGCTGCGGCACGGCGGGCCGCGCGGCCGGGCGGCCCTGGACGGGCACCCGGGCGGGCGGCTCGCCGCGGGCGACCTTCTCGTCGGCCCGGCCGATGAGCCAGTCACGGCTCGGCACGACGAGCCCCGCCGGCGTGAAGGCGATCTTGCGCAGCTCGGCATGGCTGCCGGAGTCCTTGCGCCACAGCCCCCCGACGATGTCGACGGCCTCCTCGGGCGTGCCGGCGAACTCCAGGCCCGCGTAGACGGGGGCGCAGGCGTCCAGGCCGAGATCCTGGGCGCTCAGGCGGCGGCCCAGACGCCGGGTGAAGACCTCGGCGATCAGGGCGGGGGTGGTGCCGCGGGGCTGCTGCCCGCGCAGCCACCGGGTGACGGACGTCTTGTCGTATCTCAGGTCCAGCCCGTGTTCGAGGCCGAGCTGATCGACGCGGCGGGCCAGTCCCGCGTTGGAGAATCCCGCTTCTGCGATGAGCGCGGCGAGCTGTCGGTTGGGCGTGCGCTGCGCGGGTCGTTCCGTCATCTGCGGTGCGGTCTCCTGCCTTCCGGGCCTCCGACGTGCCCGGATGAAGTGCGCTGATGGGTGTGATCAGCCCTTTTGGCCTCGCGAACGGCGCGAATGTAGCGGAGCGTAAGCAGGCGATCGCACGTCTCGACGTTCATTCATCCGATCGTGTGAGGATTGGCCGTGCGGCTGACGCGTGGCGCGCGGTCGTACAGTGGCTCGGGCGCGTCACGCGCCTGACGACTTTCAGGGAGGCGCTTGCCGTGAGCGAGTTGCGGTTCGTCCGGATGGGGTTCGGCGGGGACGCCGTCGAGTACCAGGAGGCGTGGGACGAGCAGCGCCGCGTGCACGCGGCGCGCTTCACCGACGAGGTCCCGGACACCGTCCTGCTCCTGGAGCACCCCGCCGTCTACACGGCCGGCCGGCGCACGGCCGACGCCGAGCGCCCCCTGGACGGCACCCCGGTCGTCGACGTGGACCGCGGCGGCAAGATCACCTGGCACGGCCCGGGCCAGCTGGTGGGCTACCCCATCCTGAAGCTGCCGCGTCCGGTGGACGTCGTCGCGCACGTACGCCGCCTGGAGGACGCGCTGATCCGCGTCTGCGCCGAGTTCGGCCTGGAGACCACCCGGGTCGAGGGTCGCAGCGGGGTGTGGGTGCTGGGCGACCCGGTGGAGCGGCGCCCGCCGCTCGGCGGGCTTTCGCTGGACTTCGACCCCCGGCTCACCGACGAGGAGTTCGACCCCCGGCTGAACGGCCCGGAGTACGCCCCGTCCAACGCCGGCCAGCGGCGCGAGGACCGGAAGATCGCGGCCATCGGCATCCGGGTCGCCAAGGGCGTCACCATGCACGGCTTCGCGCTCAACGTGAACCCGGACAACAAGTGGTTCGACCGGATCATCCCGTGCGGCATCCGGGACGCGGGCGTCGCCTCGCTCGCCGGCGAACTGGGCCGGGACGTGACGATCGAGGAGGTGCTGCCCGTCGTGGAGCGGCATCTGAGGGACGTCCTGGAGAACGCCGAGCTGAAACCGCGCGAGATCGAGAAGGCGACCGCCTGACCCCGCAGGGCCCGACAGGGCTCGAAAAGCACGGGCGTACCCTGGTGTGCGCCGAAGAATCGAAAGTCTACCCAGACAGGCAGGGAGCCGACGTGTCCGCAGTCGCACCCGACGGACGCAAGATGCTGCGCCTGGAGGTCCGTAACAGCCAGACCCCCATCGAGCGCAAGCCCGAGTGGATCAAGACCCGGGCGAAAATGGGTCCCGAATACACGAAGATGCAGAACCTCGTGAAGAGCGAGGGCCTGCACACCGTGTGCCAGGAAGCCGGTTGTCCCAACATCTACGAGTGCTGGGAGGACCGCGAGGCCACCTTCCTCATCGGCGGCGACCAGTGCACCCGGCGCTGCGACTTCTGCCAGATCGACACCGGCAAGCCCGAGGCGCTGGACCGCGACGAGCCGCGGCGCGTGGGCGAGTCCGTCGTCACCATGGACCTGAACTACGCCACCATCACCGGCGTCGCGCGCGACGACCTGGCGGACGGCGGGGCGTGGCTCTACGCCGAGACCGTCCGGCAGATCCACCTGCAGACGGCCGGCCGGGAGGCGGGCCGCACCAAGGTCGAGCTGCTGGCCCCCGACTTCAACGCCGTCCCGGAGCAGCTCGCGGAGGTCTTCTCCGCGCGGCCCGAGGTCTTCGCGCACAACGTCGAGACCGTCCCGCGGATCTTCAAGCGGATCCGGCCGGGCTTCCGTTACGAGCGGTCGCTGGGCGTCATCACGGCGGCCCGCGACAACGGGCTGGTCACCAAGTCGAACCTGATCCTCGGCATGGGCGAGACCCGCGAGGAGGTGAGCGAGGCGCTGCGGCAGCTGCACGACGCGGGCTGCGAGCTGGTCACCATCACCCAGTACCTGCGGCCCTCGGTGCGCCACCACCCCGTCGAGCGCTGGGTCAAGCCGCACGAGTTCGTGGAGCTGAAGGAGGAGGCCGACCAGATCGGCTTCTCCGGCGTGATGTCGGGTCCGCTGGTACGGTCCTCCTACCGTGCCGGGCGCCTCTATCAGATGGCCGTCGAGAAGCGCGGTTCCTTCGTCGCCGGCCAGGCGGTCTGACGCGACGTCACCTCTCTTGCGCCGTACGGGCGCAAGCCGAGTGTGTGAATTCGCGCACAAGCACCTACTCGCCAGTAGTGACCGATTCGACGCGGCCCCGGCCGTCCTCGCAGATGAGGGCGTACGCCGGGGCCGCGTCAGCGTTTCGGCCCCCCGCACCGAGGCTTCATTCGCGTTTGACCGGCCGGTCACGCCCTGGTAACACCAATCAGTGACGCTGGTATCACACCACGTAGACCCGAGACGTAAACCCGAGCCCGAACCGTCCGAGGGGGAACTCCCACCATGCAGGCCGCGCCCGTTAGCGCCACCGCCATCCCGTCCTTCACCACCGCCCTGCGCGCCGTCGAGTCGCTGCTCATGAGCAGCGGACAGCGCACCGCCCGCCGCAACGCCTGGACCTCCGTGCTCGAGGACCGCCGTCGCGCCAAGGACCGCGTCGAGGCGCAGCGCATCCTCGACACCGTCACCTCCGTCCGCCCCTGAGCTCCTGCCCGCAGCTCCTCCGCCCACACCCGCCTCCTGCCGTCGTAGGCGCTCGTGGGGGCACGTAGACTTCGTGACATGGCGAGAAGTGACAGCGCGGCGGACGCCGCTAACCCCGGGCGACTGAAGCAGATCGCCCTGACGTACAAGATGACCCGCAAGGCCGACAAGACGATCGGCCTGGTGCTCGCGGGCGTCTTCCTCCTCACCTTCGGCGTCTTTCTCGCGATCGGCTTCCTGCTCGGTCACCCGGTCTACCTGGGCATCCTGGGCTTCCTGCTCGCCTTCCTGGCGACGGCGATCGTGTTCGGACGCCGGGCCGAGCGGGCCGCCTTCGGTCAGATGGAGGGCCAGCCGGGCGCCGCCGCGGCCGTCCTCGACAACATCGGCCGGGGCTGGACGACCACTCCCGCCGTCGCGATGAACCGCAGCCAGGACGTGGTGCACCGGGCCGTCGGCAAGGCCGGCATCGTCCTGGTCGCCGAGGGCAACCCGAACCGGGTGAAGAGCCTCCTGGCCGCCGAGAAGAAGAAGATGAACCGCATCGTCGCGGACGTCCCCGTGCACGACGTGATCGTCGGCGCCGGCGAGGGCCAGGTGGAGCTGAAGAAGCTGCGCACCACCCTGCTGAAGTACCCCCGGGTGCTGGCCGGCCCCCAGGTCACCGCCACCAACGACCGGCTGCGCGCGATGGGCGACCTGATGAGCAACATGCCGCTGCCGAAGGGCCCGATGCCCAAGGGCATGCGGCTGCCGAAGGGCGGCGGCGGCAAGGCCCGCTGAGCCGCCGGCCTCCGTCCCCCGTCATGCCGAACGTCACGAAGGGGGCGTCCGGCCCCCGCTGTCACCGTAGCGTGGGCCGGACGCCCCCTTCGTCGTCCCTCCACGGCCAGGCGCATCGGACGGCCCGCCACCCCGGGAGGACCATGCGCACGGGACGGCCGGGCGCACGGGACGGCCGGGGGTGGCGGGACGGCCGGGGTGGCGGGACGGCCAGGCGCACGGGGCGGCCGGGCGCACGGGACGGCCGGGGAAGGACGCGACGTTCAGACGCGCACTTCGACCGTGCGGGCCAGCCGGTCGTGCAGACCGCGGCCGTCGCGGTCCCAGATCAGCGCCGGAACGGCCAGGCAGAGCAGAACCGTGCGCGCCACCGAGCGCAGCGGGCTGACGGCGCCGGTGTCGGCGGAGACCACACGCAGACCGAAGAGGCGCTTGCCCGGGGTGAAACCGACCGTGCCGACGGTCAGGGCACTCATGACGAAGAAGACCAGCAGCGCCCAGTTGCCCGTGGCGGGCCGATAGCCGTCCGTGATCAAGCTGTATGCGATCAGGACGCTGAGCCCCCAGTCCAGGGCCAGCGCGCCGAGACGCCGGCCCGGACGGGCGATCGAGCCCGGGCCCTCCTCCGGCAGACCGAGCTGCTCGCCCCGGTATCCGAAGTCGGCACCGGCGTCCTCCATGGCCGAGCGGGGTCCGGAGAGCCACGATCCGAGTGCTTGCCTGTTGTCCACGCGTCCACGGTACTGCCCGCGTTTCGTGATGCGGACAGGTGGGGTGGACCGGGCGCCGTCCGGTTAACTTGTGCGAAACAAATGGGTCACGCCCGAGAAATCACCCGTCCCTAGGGTCGACGACAGCGTGTGCCACCGCACTGGCAGCACGAACGAACTACCACCCCGGCTCGACGGCCGGGAGTAGGAGGAGCTGGATGTTCCAGAACGCCGACGAGGCCAAGAAGTTCATCGCGGACGAGGACGTCAAGTTCGTCGACGTCCGCTTCTGCGACCTGCCGGGCGTCATGCAGCACTTCACGCTGCCCGTCGAGGCGTTCGACCCGGACGAGGAGCTCGCCTTCGACGGCTCGTCGATCCGCGGGTTCCAGGCCATCCACGAGTCCGACATGGCGCTGCGCGCCGACCTGTCGACGTCGCGCGTGGACCCCTTCCGCCGCGACAAGACGCTGAACATCAACTTCTTCATCCACGACCCGATCACGGGCGAGCAGTACTCCCGTGACCCGCGCAACGTGGCGAAGAAGGCCGAGGCGTACCTGGCGTCGACCGGTATCGCCGACACCGCGTACTTCGGTCCCGAGGCCGAGTTCTACGTCTTCGACAGCGTGCGCTTCAAGACCTCGGAGAACGAGTCCTTCTACCACATCGACTCCGAGGCCGGCGCCTGGAACACCGGTGCGCTCGAGGACAACCGCGGTTACAAGGTCCGCTACAAGGGCGGCTACTTCCCGACCCCGCCGGTCGACCACTTCGCCGACCTGCGTGCGGAGATCTCCCTGGAGCTGGCCGCGTCCGGCCTCCAGGTCGAGCGCCAGCACCACGAGGTGGGCACCGCCGGGCAGGCGGAGATCAACTACAAGTTCAACACGCTGCTCGCCGCGGCCGACGACCTCCAGCTCTTCAAGTACATCGTGAAGAACGTCGCCTGGCGCAACGGCAAGACCGCGACCTTCATGCCGAAGCCGATCTTCGGCGACAACGGCTCGGGCATGCACGTCCACCAGTCGCTGTGGAGCGGCGGCTCCCCGCTGTTCTACGACGAGACCGGCTACGCGGGTCTGTCGGACATGGCCCGCTACTACATCGGCGGCATCCTCAAGCACGCGCCGTCGCTGCTGGCCTTCACCAACCCGACGGTGAACTCCTACCACCGTCTGGTGCCGGGCTTCGAGGCCCCGGTCAACCTGGTGTACTCGCAGCGCAACCGCTCCGCGGCCATGCGTATCCCGATCACGGGCTCCAACCCGAAGGCCAAGCGCGTCGAGTTCCGCGCCCCGGACTCCTCCGGCAACCCGTACCTGGCGTTCTCCGCGCTGCTGCTCGCGGGCCTGGACGGCATCAAGAACAAGATCGAGCCGGCCGAGCCGATCGACAAGGACCTCTACGAGCTCGCGCCCGAGGAGCACGCGGGCGTCGCCCAGGTCCCGACCTCGCTCCCGGCCGTCCTCGACCGCCTCGAGTCGGACCACGAGTTCCTGCTCGCCGGCGACGTCTTCACGTCCGACCTGATCGAGACGTGGATCGACTACAAGCGCACGAACGAGATCGCCCCGCTTCAGCTGCGCCCGCACCCGCACGAGTTCGAGCTGTACTTCGACGTGTGATATCGCCCCAGGTCAGAGCGGGTTTCCGCTCCCCTGGGCCGGGCGTGGGCCGTCGGCCGTGTTCTTCCTCGCCGGAAGGGCACGGCCGACGGCCTGTTTGCTGCCCGGCCGGCGAGGAACGGGACGCCCTGGCGCTCATAGACACGGTGGGAAACCAACAGGGCTCCTGTGCCTGCGAGTCGAGACGTCGAACGCCTCACTCAACGGCACAGGAGCCTTGACTCAGCCGAGGGAGGTCAACCCTCAGCGCTGCGGGCAAATTTATGCATTGTCGTAATATGCATAGCAGGTGTATGCCGCACCTTGGGTGTGATGGGCGTAGGAAGTCTTGCCCTTCGCCACCCAGCCACTTGAATGGTCGATGTTGATGACCCTGACCGTCGACTTGTGCTTCACGTCCGCGATGTAGTTGGAGTAGCACTTCCTCCCGGTTCCAGCCGACGTGACCTCCTGCCCATAGCACCACCTGCCATGAGTCACGTCCTTGCAGGTATTCTCATTCAGCGCGGCCGGACCTTTCAGCTGCACGGCCGAATCGTTGATTTCCAGCTTTACGACGCCCCACTCGGAGGGGTTACCCAGTTCCGCCGGCGGGCTGACGCCGTCACCCCTCTTGTGGACGACGGGCTGCCCAATCACGAGGCCATCGCTGGCCTCTGCCACGGTAGCGGTACCGGTTCCGCCCTGCGGGGCATTAGCCGCTGCCGGGGTGGCAAGAGCGGAGACCGCAAGCACGGCGCCCGAAATGCCGAAAAATATCGACTTCCCAAAGCTCTTCATTTTTCCCCCATTTCCACCCCCGCCATCGAGGGCCAGAAAAGATCTTCAACGAGGACGCTGCGAAGGTCAAGGACTGGCCGATTTACAGCCCCGGAACGGCCTGAAATCGTTTGCCGGGCACTGGTATTCACGGGCGGGCCATCACACCGAGTACTCATCCTCCACCGGCATCACACGATCTCCATGCAACGGACGTGCGACCGGCCCCGGCCCGTCGGACGGCCCTGCCCCGTCGGACGGGCCGACTGCGACGCCCCCGTTTTCCGGTTTTTCCGCGCGGGGGCTTCGTCGTATATTTTCTGACACTGCTGTTCGACGGGGGGAGTTGCCGGCATGCCCGAACAGGACGACGGCGAGCGCGAGTTCGACCTCAGATGGGCGGACGCCGCGACGCACAAGGAGCCCTCGGCGCGGGCCCGGATGCTGGCCGCCCGGTGGAGGGAGAACCCCCCGGAGCCGGTGCCGTTCCGCGCCGACCCCGGCCCGGCGGCGCGGAGCCGCTCGTCCTGGCTGTCGACGGCGCTCGTGCTGGGATGCGTGATCGGCGTGATCCTGCTGCTGGGGTACGTCCGCTTCCAGGCCCCGTACTAAAGGGGCGGCGGGGAATGTCGGAGGGCATCCGGGGCGGGACAGCCGCGGCGGCGCTGCTCGCGGCGGGCACGCCGGTGCGGGACGCGGTGGCGGTGGCCGATCCCCGGGCCTGGCTCGCGCTGGGCGGGTCGGCGCCGGGTGGCCCGCGCATGTGCGGTCCGCCGCGTTCCGCCTGCTCGTCCGGCGCGGCGGGGACCTGGGCCGCGGCGCTCTGCTCGCCCTGCGCGACGATCCGGACATCGCGCTGCGCAGGCGGGCCGCGCAGGTTGCGGACCTCTGAGACGTACACAGGGAGGCTTTGCTCCGCCTGGGGCCGTTACGGGGCCGTTCATGGGGGTGGGGCGGTGCACACTGGCAGTGGGACGAGTGCCTGACTGCGGGGTGATGCAGATGCGGAGCCGTTTCCGGAGCGATCGGCGGCTGACCGTGCGGATGACGGTCACGTTGTTCCTGCTCGGACTGTTGTACGTGGCGTTCGTCGCCGCGTTGATCGTGTTGCTGAAGTCCTGGGTGCTGGTCGTGGTCGTGGCGGCGGGGATGCTCGGCGCGCAGTACTGGTTCTCCGACCGGGTCGCCCTGTTCGCGATGCGCGGGCGGGTCATGGAGCGCGAGGAGTATCCCGAGCTGCACGCCGTGGTCGACCGGCTGTGCGCGATCGCCGATCTGCCCAAACCGGTGGTGGCCGTCTCCGAACTGGGCATGCCGAACGCGTTCGCGACGGGACGCAGTCCCGACCACGCGGTGGTGTGCGTGACGACGGGCCTGCTGCGGCGGCTGGAGCCGGCCGAGCTGGAGGGCGTCCTCGCGCACGAGCTGTCCCATGTGGCGCACAAGGACGTGGCCGTGATCACCGTCGCGTCGTTCCTCGGTGTGATCGCCGGGCTGATCGTGCGGTTCGCGTTCTACTCGCAGGTGTTCGGCGGAGGGCGCAGGGACCAGAACACCGCCGCCGTCTTCGCCGCGGTGATGGGCGTCTCGGCGGCCGTGTACGCGCTCAGCTTCCTCATGATCCGGGCCCTGTCGCGGTACCGGGAGCTGGCGGCGGACCGGGCCGCTGCGCAGCTGACCGGACGTCCCTCGGCGCTCGCCTCCGCCCTGACGAAGGTCTCCGGCGACATCGCCCGGATCCCCACGAAGGACCTGCGCACGGCCCAGGCGTTCAACGCCTTCTACTTCACCCCGGCGCTGGGCGCCGAGCCCGGTGCGGCACGGCTGTTCTCCACCCACCCGAGCCTGGAGCAGCGGCTCGACCAGCTGGGGCGGATCTCCGCGGAGCTGGGCGAGGCGGCCACCCCCGGAAGGGCGGGCTGAGGGGCATGGGGTTGCTGGACATCCTGCTCGGCCGGACGAAGCCGGTCGCGCCCGACCTCGACCAGCTGTTCGCGCTGCCGTCGGCGGCGGTGACGCTGGAGGCGGCGGCCGGGTTCACCCCGACCGGGCAGGGCGCCGTGTGTTTCGCGACCGTCGAGGGTCCGGCCTTCGAGCAGACGCACCGGGAGGTGCAGGCGCTCCTCGACGCCGACACCGAGCGCACCGGTCCTCCGGTGCGGCTTCTGCGGGACGACTACGGCTACTCCTGGCTGGTCTCCGAGCGCGCCCCCGACCAGCTTGCGCAGCTGGTCAACGATCTGCACGCGGTGAACAGCGCGATGGAGGTCAACGGCTTCGGGCCCCAACTGCTCTGCTCCCTCGCCGGGTTCGAGAAGGCGGCGGAAGCGGCGACGGGGCCTCGGACGGCGGACGGGCAGCGGCTGGCGCTGGTGTACCTGTACAAGAGGGGCGCCTACTACCCGTTCGCGCCGCTGCCCGGCACGGGGCAGCGGCGCGACAACGCACTGGAGTTGCAGGTGAAGGCCGCCCTCGCGAACGACCTGCGGATCGAGCAGGACCTGAGCCGCTGGTTCCCGGTGTGGGGAGCCCCCGGCCTGTAGGGCCCGGCCCGGCGGGCCCGGCCCTACAGCGCTCTACTTGCCGCTCTCGTCACGGCGGTGCCGCAGGGGACGCTCGCGGCGGTAGCGGCGCTCCCACTTGGCCTGCAGGTCGCGGCGCTCGCGGTACGCCTTGTACGAGGTGGGCGCGGCCGCCGGGGCCGGACCGGGCGCGGGCGGCGAGCTCGGCTCGGCCGCTCCCAGCCCGTACCGCACGTACAGGAAGAGCACGGCGACGGCGACGAGCCAGTAGAGCGGGTGGCCGAATCCCAGGACCACCAGGACGACGGTCCCGGAGAGAACGACGGTGCCCATGGCGTGCCTCCTTCCTGGGCAGGAATGTGACTCAGTGTGGCGATGGGGGTGGGGTGGCGTCCCCAGAGTACGAAATCCGTCACTCCGCGTGCATCTCATTTTCTGCGGCGGGGGAGACGGACATGAGCGGTTCCGTTCCCGGGTGTGTTCACGCCGGCCGGGCGGCGGGGGTGGCAGCGGCCGGTTCTCGGTCGTGTCGGCCCGTTGTCAGTGGTGTCGGGGAGGATGCGGGCAGGGACGGGTGGCGCACGGGACTGGCGCACGCGACGAGTCCCCGGGACGGCGGTTCACGGGGGGATGGAGGCCGGGATGGGCGACGGGCTGCGGCACATCGACGTGGCGGAGCGGCGGGCCAGGCTGGCCCTGCGGCACCGGCTGGCCCCCGGGGCTCGGGTCACGACGCCGGAGGCGGTGGCCGACGCCCTGGTCGCCCTGCACGGCACGGACCCGGCGACGGTGTATCTGGCGGTGGGCGCCCGTCTGGCCGACCCGGCGGAGACGGTGACGCAGACCGACCGCGCGCTGTACGCCGACCGCACCCTCGTGCGCATGCACGGCATGCGGCACACGGTCTTCGTCTTCCCCACGGCGTCGACGGCCGTCGTGCACGCCTCGACCGGCGTCGTGGTCGCCGCGCGGGAGCGGGCCGCACTGCTGAAGGACATGGCGAAGGCCGGCGCCCCCGACGCGGCCTGGCTGAAGGAGGTCGAGGAGTCGGCGCTGGCCGCCCTGGCCCGTCTCGGACAGGCCACGTCGGGCGAGCTGGCCGCCGAGGAGCCGCGCCTGCGGGAGCGGTTCGTGTACGCGGCGGGCAAGCCCTACGAGGGCCTGCACAGCGTGGGGACACGGTTGTTGAAGGTGCTGGGGGTGGAGGGGAAGGTGGTCAGGGGGCGCCCGCTGGGGTCGTGGACGTCGAACCAGTTCCGCTGGGCCCTCGCTCCCCGGCATCCCGAACTGCCCGTGGCCGGGGCCCAGTCGGACCTGCTGCGGCACTGGCTCGCCGCGTGCGGCCCTGCCACGGAGGCCGACCTGAAGTGGTGGACGGGCTGGCGGGTGACGGAGGTGCGCCGTGCCCTGACGGCGATCGGCGCGCAGGCGGTGACGCTGGACGAGGGGACGGGGTACGTCCTCGGCGACGACGTGGAGCCGGTGCCCGGGCCGGCGGAACCGTGGGCGGCCCTGCTGCCCGGCCTCGATCCGACGGCGATGGGCTGGCAGGGCAGGGACTGGTATCTCGCCCCGGAGCTGCGCCCCGCCCTGTTCGACTACAGCGGGAACGTGGGGCCGACGGTGTGGTGGGACGGCCGGGTGGTGGGCGCGTGGGCGCAGCGGGCCGACGGGGAGATCGTGTGGCGGATCCTGGACCCGCGGGGTGTGGGGAGCGAGGCCGAGGCGGCGATCGCCTCGCGGGCGGCGGCGCTGGGGTCATGGCTGGGTCCGACCCGGGTGACGCCGAGGTTCCGGACGCCGCTGGAGAAGGAGTTGGTGAGCTGACCCGCGCGCCGGCCTCGCCGGCCGGGCAGGGGTCTCACCCGCCGGCCGGTGCGACGGCCTGCACACCGGCCGACGCGCACCGGCCGGCGTACCGACGCGGCGGCACCGGCCGGCGTACCGGGTGCGGCAGCGCCGGGCGTCGTCTCGTGTGACGGCGCCCGGCGCCCGCCTCACCGGCTGTACCGCAACAGCGCCCGCACCATGTGGCAGGTCGTGTCCGACGGCGGATGCAGTCCGATCAGCTCCGCCGTGCTGCGGATCCGCTCGTTGCGGGCCTGGTTCGGCATATACACGCCCAGGTCGAGCAGGGCGATGGCGAGGCGCATGGCCTTGAGGCGACGGTTGTGCATGACGTACCACTCGCGCGGCCGCCCGGGCGGCAACGCCCGCTTCAGCACCGGCCCGTAGGGCAGGTCGAGCTGGACGGCGCGCTTCGCGGTGGACTGGGTCGGCAACGGCTTCGGCTTCAGTGCGGCAGCGGGCACAGGCATCCTCCTGTCGCGGTCAGGGCTCCATCCGGAATTTCCGGCGAACCCTCGAACACTGCTTACAGTTTACCGCCTGGTACTGACATCGCGCAGTCCCGAACGGGTCGTCAAAAGTCCAGGTGAGTAAGGGTTTAAGGGCCGTGTCACAGCAGATTCGGGTGGGGCGGGCGAGGCGGCGATAAAATCGAACAGATCCGGTGCCGGGCGGACCGGACGAACGGCGGCGCGACGACGCCGGCCGCTCGCGTCCACCGGCGGATTCCGGGCTACCGTGACCGGCATGGAAATCTGGATCAACCCCGCCTGCTCCAAGTGCCGCAGCGCCCTCACCCTGCTCGACGCCGAGGGCGCCGACTACACCGTCCGCCGCTACCTGGAGGACGTCCCGACCGAGGACGAGATCAGGGCGGTGCTCGACCGTCTCGGCCTGGAGCCGTGGGACATCACCCGCACCCAGGAGGCCGCGGCCAAGGAGCTCGGGCTGAAGGACTGGGCACGGGACGCCGACACCCGAGGACGCTGGATCACGGCCCTCGCCGAGCACCCGGGGCTCATCCAGCGTCCGATCATCACCGCTGACGACGGCACCGCCCTGGTGGCCCGCACCGACGAGGCCGTCCGGGACGCGCTGTCCCGGTAGCGGCGGCAACGTGTGACGCACGCCACTCGGACTGACTCCTGTGACATCTGAGCAACCTCGTTCGGTATCTCGTACATAGCGGCGTACGCTCCCCTACCTCTCAGGAGGCGCGCATGTCGCGCAGGAGAACTGTCGGCACGAAGAAGAAGATCGCGCTGCTCGTCAGCGCGGCGGCGGTCGCGGGCGGCGGTGCCTTCGCCATGGCGAACACCTCGAACGCCGCCCAGACCCCGCAGAACGCGACACCGCTGTCCGCCGCGAACTCGACGGTGTGCCAGGGCCTCGCCACCGCGCTCGGCAACAACCAGAAGTTCATCGACGGCCAGCGGGCCGCCCCGGACGCCCAGTCCCAGGCCCGCATCGCCAACCGCGAGGCCGTCATCACGCAGATCAAGGTGCAGCAGAAGGCGTCCGGGTGCGCCGTCGGGGAGTCGGCTCAGGACTCCCAGACGGGCGGCACCCAGACCGGAGGAGCTCAGCCCGGAGGAGCCCAGACCGGCGGAGCCGACACCGGCGGCGCCCAGGCGGCCCAGCCCTCGCAGGCGGCCTCCGCGCCGGCGGGCAACGCCCAGAACAACGGCAGCGCGGGAAACGGCGCCGCCTCCGGTCAGCAGGTCTGCAACGGCTCCACGGTCACCCTCTCCGGTGAGGGCGGCGCCCCGGCCGCGTCGAGCAACCAGTTCCCGGCGGGGACCAAGCTGAAGGTCACCAACCTGGACAACAACAAGTCCACCACGGTCGAGGTGACCTCGGTCTCCGGCAGTTGCGCACTGCTCAACAACGCGGCCTTCGAACTCGTCCGTGAACCGGGCAAGTTCCTGATCCGCCGGGCCGTGATCGAGAAGGTGGGGTGAGGCTCAGCCGCCGAGGAACCCGGTGAGACGGCGGCCCGTCCCAAAAGGCGCGGCAGGCGGCAGCGCGTGGTGGGAGACGTCCGGCAGGACGATCGTCCCCAGTTCGCGCACCGTCTCGCCCGCCCGGGCCGCCAGGGTGTGCGCGTCATGGGTCCTGCTGTTCGCGGCCACGAGCAGCAGGACCGGCGCACGCAGTTCCCGCAGCGCCTCGGGCGACGGGCGGGGGCCGGTCACCGGCCGCCCCGCCGGGAAACCGGCGGCCGCCTCCTGGAGCCGCAGCCAGTCCGGGTCCAGCGCCGCTCCCCCGGTCTCCCACCGCAGGAAGGCGCGCACCCGGCGCGGGGTGGGCCGCACGAGCATCGGCAGGGCGCGCAGCAGGTACGCCGCCTCGTACCCGGCGAAGCACTGGGTCGGGTCGAGGAGGAACAGGCGGCGTACCCGTGCGGGGGCGCGCAGTGCCAGGCGCAGGGCGACCCACCCGCCGTAGGAGTGCCCGCCGACGTCGGCCCGCTCGATTCCCAGGCCCGCCAGCACCGCGTCCAGCCAGTCGTCGAGGTCGGCGGCGGTCCGCATCCCGCTCGCCTCGGTCCGACCCGCCGCACCCGCCAGGTCGACGGCGTACACCCGTCGCACCCGCGCGAGTTCGGCGGCCTGGGCGTACCAGGACGCGGAGGTCGCGCCCCCGCCGCCGGGCAGAAGCAGCAGCGGGGGCGCGTCGCGCGGGCCGCAGACGTTGACGTACGCCGTGCCGAACGGGGTGGGGACCCGGACGGCCTCGCGGCCGGCCGGCCACTTGGCCGTCACCTGGTCGTAGGCGGCCTGGAAAGCACCGTCGTCGTACCCGCTCATGAAGCCTCCCTGATCACGAAGTACGGCCACTCATGAAGCCCCCCGATCAGGAGGTACGCCGTCCATGAAGGTTGCCCGATCGCGAAGTCTCCCGCTCGTGAAGTCCGTCCGCCGTGAAGTACCGCCGTTCTCAGCGCCGTTCACGAGTCTCCGTGGATGCCCTCCCCGGGACCGTCCACTCCCGTCGCATACGAGACGCCGCCCGGCCGGGACGGCTGCTCCCACCGGCGGCGACGGCGGGCCGGGACGGCGCCTCACCGCGTGAGTCGCGCCACAGAACCACCAGGTAACACGGGGTTCACATTCGAGCAATGACCGGGAAATCGCCTGTTGACAAGCTTCCGGGCAAACAGGCGGCGCCCCAGTGCCGCAGCGCCGCAGCACCCGCGAAGTGCGTCAGACACACCCCCGAAGGAAGTGGCCCGTGACCTTCAAGGCTGAGTACATCTGGATCGACGGCACCCAGCCGACGGCGAAGCTCCGTTCCAAGACGAAGATCATCGCGGGCGAGCCCGCCGGTCTCGACGCGCTGGGAATCTGGGGCTTCGACGGGTCCTCCACGAACCAGGCCGAGGGCCACTCCTCGGACCGTGTCCTCAAGCCGGTCTTCACCTGCCCCGACCCGATCCGCGGCGGCGACGACGTCCTCGTCCTGTGCGAGGTCCTGAACATCGACATGACGCCGCACGAGTCCAACACCCGTGCCGCGCTCGTCGAGGTCGCCGAGAAGTTCGGCGCGCAGGAGCCGATCTTCGGCATCGAGCAGGAGTACACGTTCTTCCAGGACGGCTACCCGCTCGGCTTCCCCAAGGGCGGCTTCCCGGCCCCGCAGGGCGGTTACTACTGCGGCGTCGGCGCGGACGAGATCTTCGGCCGTGAGGTCGTCGAGGCTCACCTGGACAACTGCCTCGCCGCCGGTCTCGCGATCTCCGGCATCAACGCCGAGGTCATGCCCGGCCAGTGGGAGTTCCAGGTCGGCCCGGTGTCCCCGCTGGAGGTCTCCGACCACCTGTGGGTGGCCCGCTGGCTGCTCTACCGCACCGCCGAGGACTTCGGCATCTCCGCCACCCTCGACCCCAAGCCGGTCAAGGGCGACTGGAACGGCGCCGGCGCGCACACCAACTTCTCCACCAAGGCGATGCGCGAGGGCTACGACGCGATCATCACCGCGTGCGAGTCGCTCGGTGAGGGCTCCAAGCCGCTGGACCACGTCAAGAACTACGGCGCCGGCATCGACGACCGTCTGACGGGCCTGCACGAGACCGCCCCGTGGAACGAGTACTCCTACGGCGTCTCCAACCGCGGCGCGTCGGTCCGCATCCCGTGGCAGGTCGAGAAGGACGGCAAGGGCTACATCGAGGACCGCCGTCCGAACGCCAACGTCGACCCGTACCTGGTGACCCGCCTGATCGTGGACACCTGCTGCTCGGCGCTGGAGAAGGCCGGCCAGGTCTGATCCCCGCGACGCGACTCCCGTAGGACGCGACTCGCGTACGACGCAACTCCCGTAAGGGGCGCCCGCCGACTCGGCGGGCGCCCCTTCGCGTGTCCCGCACCGCCCGGGGAGCCGGCCGAGTCGGAGTTCACACCGGGTACGCGTCCACGCTGTGAGAGGACCCTCCTGTTTCGGGCGGGTGTCTGCTTCAATGGGCCCATGGCCACCTTCCAGAAGCACACCGCGACGGGTCGCCATGACCTCGAGCCCTTCTGGCCCTCCCGTCAGCACCACGACTTCGACCGGGTGTGTTGCCGCGCGACGAACGCGCCGGCCCTCTAAAGCCGTACACCCCGGCCTTCGGCCAGCGCGCACGACGTACGTCCCTTCCGACGAACTCCTCGCGCGAAAGAGCTGACCTCTCATGGCGACCACTCGTTCCCTCTCCGCCGCTCCCTCCCTCGCCTCCCCCGCCGCCGCGCCCGCCAACGGCACCGCCCGGCACCGGCTGCGCGCCGTCGACCGGGACGAGGTGGTGGACGTCGCGGACTTCCTGCCGCCGGGCGCCACCTGGCTGCCCGCCCCGCAGCACACGCTGCCCAGCCTGCCCGGCCGTCCGCCCATGATCGGCTACCTGGTGCTCGTCCCGGCCGACCAGCAGCCGCCGTTCCTGCCGGTGGCCGTGCCGGACCGGGCCCACACCGACGGCGGCACGGCCGGCGAACCGCTCGTGCGCGTCGACCCCGTGCAGCGCACCGCCGCGGTCGACGGGCAGCGACTCGACCTCACCTACCTGGAGTTCGAGCTGCTCGCCCACCTCGTCGCCCACCCGAACCGGGTGCACACGCGCGACCAGCTCGTCACCACGGTGTGGGGCTACGGCCACGTGGGCGACGGCCGCACGGTCGACGTCCACATCGCCCGGCTGCGCCGCAAGCTGGGCGCGCGGTACCGCCAGTCGATCCAGACGGTGCGCCGCGTCGGCTACAAGTACACCCCGCCGACCGCCCGTTGATCCTTTTCCTCTGCCGACGGCAGAGCGCGGTTCCGTTCCGGACGGGCACCGGGCACAGTCACCGGCATGAGACTTCTGGTGCTGGGTGGAACGGAGTTCGCGGGTCGGGCCGTCGTCGAGGCGGCCCTCGGACGCGGCTGGGAGGTGACGGTCCTCAACCGGGGACGGCAGGCGCCCGTTCCCGGCACCCGGTCGCTGACCGGTGACCGGACCGCGCCCGGGGGCCTCGCCGCCCTGGCCGAAGGCGACTGGGACGCCGTCGTCGACACGTGGTCGGCGGCGCCCCGCGCGGTGCACGAGACGGCGCGGCTGCTGCGGGGCCGCGCCCGACGGTACGTGTACGTGTCGAGCTGCTCGGTGTACGCCTGGGCCCCGCCCGCCGGGTACGCCGAGGACGCTCCCCTCGTGCAGGGGGCCGCGCCCGACGCCGAACAGAGCGAGTACGTGAAGGACAAGCGCGGCGGCGAGCTGGCGGTCGTCGACGCCTTCGGCGCGGACGCCTCGGTTCTCGTACGGGCCGGACTGATCCTCGGCCCGTACGAGAACGTCGGACGGCTGCCCTGGTGGCTGACCCGGATCGCCCGCGGCGGCCCGGTTCTCGCCCCCGGGCCGCGCGACCTGCCGCTGCAGTACGTCGACGTCCGCGATCTCGCCGAATGGATCCTCGGCGCGGTCGGGCAGGAGCTGAGCGGGCCGTACAACCTGATGAGCCCGCAGGGCCACGCCACGATGGGTGAGCTGCTGCAGGCGTGCGTACGGGCCACCGGCTCGGACGCCGAACTGCGGTGGACGGCACCGGAGATCGTCCTCGCCGCCGGCATCGAGCCGTGGACCGAACTGCCCGTGTGGGTGCCGCCGGGCACCGACATGCACGACGCCCTGCACGCGGCCGACGTCTCACGGGCGGTGGCGGCGGGACTGTCCTGCCGTCCCGTGGAGGAGACCGTCGCCGACACCTGGAGCTGGCTCACGTCGATCGGCGGCGTCGCGCCCCAGCGTCCGGACCGGACCCGCAAGGGCCTCGACCCCGAGCTGGAGGCGAAGGTGCTCGCGGCGGCGACGGGCCCGGCGGACGCGGGAGGTGTACCTGACACCACCCCCTGACCGGGGGCTTCGGCCAGTGACCCGCGCTCCCGGCTCGGCCAGACTGACGGCATGAACACCCACACGAAGAGCGACGGCGTCGGGTCGAGGGCACGGGGGATGGTGCTCGCCGCCGGGCGGGGGCTCCTGCTGGCCGTGGTGTCGCTGCCGCTGAGCATCCTGGGCTTCTGTCTCTCCCTCGTGTCCATGGCGCTCATACCGATCGGGGTCGGCCTCGTCACCACGCCGTACGTGGTGAGGGGCGTGCGCGCCTTCGCCGACCGGCGGCGGACGCTCTCGGGACGGTGGGGCGGGGTGAGCATCCCGTCGGCGTACCGGCCGGCGCCCGCGACCGCGAACCCGTGGACGCGCACCTTCGCCCTGCTGCGGGATCCCGCGACCTGGCGGGACCTGCGATGGCTGCCGGTCGACATGACGGCCGGGTTCGTCACCGCGCTGGCGCCCGCCGTCCTGGTCCTCTATCCACTGGAGGGGTTCGCGCTGCCGCTGGGTCTGTGGCGGACGATGACGGGCGGACCCTACGGCGAGTACGGACCGTACTGGTACGGCTTCGTGCCGGTCAGCGACCAGACGACGGCGTTCGGCGCCGCCGCCCTGGCCGCCGTCGTCCTCGTCCTCGCGCACCGGTACGCGGTAAGCGCCTTCCAGGCCCACTTCCGCCTCACCAAGGCGATGCTCGCCCCCAGCCAGGCCGAACTGACCGAACGCGTACGGGTGTTGACCGAGACCCGGCGGGACGCCGTGGACACCTCCGCCGCCGAGCTGCGACGCATCGAGCGGGATCTGCACGACGGCGCCCAGGCCCGGCTGGTGGCGGTCGGCATGGACCTCGGCACCGTCGAGATGCTCGTCGACAAGAACCCCGAGAAGGCAAAGGAGCTGCTCGCACAGGCCCGCCGGTCGTCCGCCGAGGCGCTCTCCGAGCTCCGCGACCTGGTGCGCGGCATCCATCCGCCGGTGCTCGCCGAACGCGGACTGGGCGACGCCGTGCGGGCGTTGGCACTGCGGCTGCCGGTCACGACGGAGGTCGGCGTGGAACTCGCGGGCCGGGCCGAGGCGCCGGTGGAGTCGGCGGCCTACTTCGCGGTGAGCGAGGCGCTCACCAACGCGGTCAAGCACTCCGGAGCCGACCGGATCTGGGTCGACCTGCGTCACTCGGACGGCAGTCTGCGGATCTCCGTCACCGACAACGGCAAAGGCGGCGCGGCGACCGGGGCGGGCACGGGGCTGGCCGGACTCGAGCGACGACTGGGTACATTCGACGGCGTCCTGGCCGTCAGCTCTCCTGCCGGCGGTCCCACCATGGTGACCATGGAGATCCCTTGCGTGTTGTCCTAGCCGAGGACCTCTTCCTGCTGCGGGACGGTCTCGTCCGGCTGCTGGAGGCCTACGACTTCGAGATCGCCGCCGCCGTCGAGACCGGGCCCGAGCTGGAGCGGGCCCTCGCCGAACTGGAGCCGGACGTCGCCGTGGTCGACGTCCGGCTCCCGCCCACGCACACCGACGAGGGCCTGCAGTGTGCGCTCCGGGCCCGCCGGGACAAGCCCGGGCTGCCGGTGCTCGTCCTCTCCCAGCACGTCGAGCAGCTGTACGCGCGTGAACTGCTCGCGGACGGCAGCGGCGGCGTCGGATATCTGCTGAAGGACCGGGTGTTCGACGCGGAGCAGTTCGTGGACGCCGTGCGGCGGGTGGCGGGCGGCGGCACGGCGATGGACCCCCAGGTGATCCAGCAGCTGCTGGCCCGGCGCGCGAACGACGGGCAGGGGCCGGTGGACCGGCTCACTCCGCGCGAACGTGAGGTTCTGGAACTGATGGCGCAGGGACGGTCGAACGCGGCGATCGCCGGAAAAATGGTCGTGACCGAGCGGGCCGTCGCCAAACACACCGCGAACATCTTCGTGAAGCTGGGCCTGGAGGTCTCCGACGACGACAACCGCAGGGTACTGGCGGTGCTGGCCTATCTGGACCAGGGCCGCTGAGGCGCCAACCGCGGGGGCGCGCGGTGGTTTTGGGGTTGTTTCGCCGTACGGGGTTCTCATCAATTTCTGAGCGGGCTGAACACCTGTGAGGCGTTGCGCGTAAAGGAGGGGGCAGCTTCAGCTTCACTCCTGTCGGGCGCCTCGATGCTGCCCCGCAAGGAAGTCAGAGGAGTTCCATGGGACGCAACACACGTAAACGCCGTTCGTCGATGGCCACGAAGGCCGTGGCAGCATCGGCGGCCCTAGCGCTCGGCGGGGGCGGGCTGATCTGGGCGAACTTCTACGCTTCGGCGCACGAATCGAACAACTCGGGTCAGAACCAGACCAAGGCTGCCAACGCGGCCGCACAGGTCGCCACGATCTCCTGCCCGGATGTGGGGCAGAAGCTGACGAGCGTGCCCAACGGGGCCAAGCAGGGCGTCGCGACCGAGCTGGCCAACCTCGACAAGCAGATCACCGAGGCCTACAGCCGGCTCGCGTCGACGCGTCAGGCCCAGGCAGGCGACGCCGGCTTCGTCCAGAACGCGATCGTCGGTCCCCTGAAGGAGAAGCGGGCCGCCACGATCGACCGGATCCGCATCAACATCCAGCGCGCCGGCGGTCAGTTCGACAACTCGCTGAGCCAGCTCGCGGCGTGCACCACGCAGGCGGCGAACAACACCAACGCCGGCCAGGGCGGGCAGAACAACAACGGCGGCCAGCAGAACAACGGCGGCCAGAACAACGGCGGCCAGAACAACGGCGGTCAGAACAACAACAACGGCGGCCAGCAGAACAACGGTGGCCAGAACAACAACGGCGGCCAGAACAACGGCGGTCAGCAGGGCGGCAACGGCGGCCAGGCCGGCAACGGTCCCGTCGCGGCGGACTTCGTCGACATCACGAAGGTCCAGGCGAACGTCAAGGCCAAGCCCCGCAAGAACGGCCAGGCCTCGACCGGTACGTTCACCACCCGGTGCGGCGTCAACGCCAACAACAAGTTCAACACCGACAACGTCATCGTGGCGCCCGGCGTGACCAACGGCGCGCACCACCTGCACGACTACGTCGGCAACCAGTCGAACGACGCCTTCGCCAACAACAACACGTTCGCGGCCGCCCAGACCTCCTGCCAGAACCAGCAGGACAAGTCGTCCTACTACTGGCCGGTGCTGCGTGTCCAGGACGGCACGAAGGAGTTCGACCAGAACCGTGACGGCGGTGGCAAGGAAGGCAACGTCGGCAAGGTCCTGAAGGCCAAGCAGGCGGAGATCAAGTTCGTCGGCAGCCCGAAGGCCAAGGTCGTCGCGATGCCGCAGTTCCTGCGCATCATCACCGGTGACGCCAAGACCACGACCAACGGTCTGGCCAACGCCAACGCGCACTGGAGCTGCACCGGCTTCGAGAACAAGGTCCAGCTGACCGAGCAGTACCCGATCTGCCCCCAGGGCAGCAACGTGGTGCGCACGTTCGCCTTCCAGAGCTGCTGGGACGGCAAGAACATCGACTCGGCCAACCACCGCACGCACGTCGCGTTCGCGGACGGCAACGGCAACTGCCAGAACGGCTTCAAGGCGATCCCGCAGCTGACCATGCGTCTCGTGTACGCCGTTCCCCGCCCGGTCATCCAGAACGGCCAGGTCAAGAACGCCTACGCGGTCGACGGCTTCCCGGAGCAGCTCCACAAGCCGTCCACCGACCACGACGACTTCATCAACGTGATGAACGCGCAGCTGAACAACAAGGTCGCGAACTGCATCAACAAGGGCCAGCAGTGCCAGTGACACCGGCCTAGCAGGCATACGAGAACCGGCGGTGGGATCTCCCACCGCCGGTTTTCACATGCCGTTCGTCCGCGGTCCCTACGCCTCGTGCTCCGCGTTCCCCCCCGCCCCGCCTCGCGCCGCTGCGCGGGGTGCCTCAGTGGCTGGAGTGGGTGGCGCCGCCGGACTCCTTGTGCGCGCCGTGGTCGGTGCCCTCCTCGATGTCGCCGCCGAGCGTGGTGCGCAGCGCCGTCACCGTGCTGGTCTCCCCGACGGCCACCCACTTGCGGCCGACGAGGTAGTGACCGCCGTAGTCCTTCGCCGAGTTGATCCACTCGCGCTGGCCGCGGTCGGTGGCGAAGGTCGCCAGGATGAACTTGCCGTCGGCGTTCTTGCAGACGGCCTGGCGGATCTCGTCCGCGTCGGTCTGCATGTCCGGGGTGCACTTCACCTCAGCGGCGATGTGCTCCAGGCTGCCGGTCGCCGTCGTCGGAACGGCGGCCTCCTTGTCGCCGGACGCGCATCCCGCCAGCAGCAGCGCCGCCGCCGCGGCCGCCGCGGCGAGCATCGGTCGGGTCACCTTCATCTGTTCCTCCCTGCAAGAGCCTCGCCCTGGATACGGCTCCCGTGCCCGGCGCGCTCAAAATACCCGGTGCGTCCCGTCCTCGGCCGTTGCTCCACAGGAGTGACCATCCCCCGGCCCGCTCGTTCTGGTGGACGTGCAGTCACGAGATGTCGCCCCCCGCCCCGCACCCCGGTCCTCCGTCGGCCGGACCGTCGACGTCGAGCAGGCCGAGGCCGCCCTCGTCGAGCACTATCCGCGTCTCGTCCGGCTCGCCTACCTGGTGCTGCCGCCCACGCTCCGCCGCGGCCGGCGCGTCCTGACCGCCCACGCCCTCGTCCAGCGCGCCCTGCCGCGACGCCGCGCCTCGGCTCCCGTCATCCCCGCCCAGTCCGCCGGCCGCGACGGCGACCCGGGGTACGCCTACGTCCGGCTCCAGGTGGTCCGTGCCGCGCTGGAGGCGGGGGCGCCGACGAGGCTGCTGGCGTGGCCCAAGCGCGCGCAACTGCCGCCGCTGCTCCCCCAGGTGTGGGGCCTGCGCCTCTTCCCCCGCTCCGGAGGCGCCGACGAGCTCGCCCTCGACCAGCGGCTCGCCGACCTGTCCGGGCCGGCCCGCGCCGCCTGCGCCCTGCGCGGGCTGGAGAGGCTGCCCGACGGCGACGTCCGCGAGGTGCTGACCGGGTCCGGCGTCCACGGAGCCGATGTGACGGCGGCCCTGCGCGAGGCCGCCGAGGTCCCGGCCGCCCAGTACCCGCTGCTCGGCTCCCCCGAGTTCGACCCCTGCGCGCTGCAGGCCCGGCCCACCGACCTGATGCGCCGCCGCCAGCACGGCAGGGCGGTCCTCGCCGCCGTGGCCGCGCTCGCCGTGTGCGGCGCCCTGGTCGCACTGCCCGGCGACGGCTGGGGACCCGACGGCGCGGCCGCCCCGGCCTACGCGCGGAATCCGGCCGCCGAGGCCGCCCTCGACCCCGGGCGGCTGGTGAAGATCTCCCCCGCCGCCTGGAAGACCTCTCCCCGCACCGACTTCTCGGTGTGGCCCGCGCGCGGTCCCCTCACCGGCGACGACGCCCTGCTGCGCCGCGCGCTCGCCGTCTGGGCCCGGCCCGGCGGGACCGTCCAGGTCTCGTCCACCCCGGACACCCCCTCCGGCGGCCCGGCAGGACCGCCGCAGCTCCTCTACGCGGGCGAGGTCGACAACGCGCGCGTGGTCATCTTCTACGACGGGCTGCGCATCGCCCGCTACGCCGAGCCGAAGGACGGCGCCGCCGGGGCGGCCCTCGACTTCGCCCGGGCCGACGGCGCGTCCGGCGCCGACGCGGGCGCGCTGGTGCTGGGCCGGGCCGACGGCAATGTCCGCTATCTGACGGCCCCCTGGGTCACGAAGGCCGGCGAGCGGGATCTGACGAAGCCGGGCGCCGGGGTGATGGATCTGACCCTGACCGACGGGATCACCTCGCCGCTGGCCAGCCCGGCCGCCCGGGCCGGGGTCTGCACGACGTGGAACGTCCTCCTGTTGACCGACGCCCAGGGCACCCACCTCTACAGCGACCTCGCCGAACTCGTCCCCGCCCGGCTGACCGCCGGCCGCCCGGCCGCGCCCCGGGAGGCGACCGGCGCACAGGCTCTGCGGACCTGGGCCCCCTTCGCCTGCTCGCTGGCCGACGCGCGCGGTCAGGGCGTGCGGACGGTCAACGCGTGGGCGTACACCCGGCAGCCGCTGCCGGACGCGAGCGGATCGGCGTCCTGGGTGTGCACCCGGGCCGAGACCTGGCGCGGTGACGGGAGCAGGGTGCTGGCGCAGTTCCACACCCCGGGCGGCATCTTCGGGGCGGCGGTGGCGAAGGCCGGGGACGTGCCGGCGTGCGGGCCGCGCGATCCGCACGTGCTGGCCGGGGTGCTGTGGAAGTCGAAGGGCGACCACTGGTACCTGCTCGCGGCCGGCGACCGGCAGACGGCGTCCATCCGGGCGACGGGCGGGGTGAGGGGGTCCGGGCGCGGGCATCTGCTGACGGCCCCCGCGAAGCAGGGCGCTCAGGCCGGCCTGGAGGGCAGGCTCGAGAACGGGCGCACGATCAGCGGACTGCGCTGAGCCACGCCGCACCGCGCGTGTGAGGGATTGAGGGACCAAGGGGAACGCGTGCACGGATCCGGTCGGTTGGAGTCCGAATTCGATCGGTAAGGTGTCCGCATGACTACCGGGGTCCGTCGCAGAATGGGCGTCGAGGAGCGTCGGCAGCAGCTGATCGGCGTCGCCCTCGACCTGTTCGCCCAGCGCTCGCCCGACGATGTCTCCATCGACGAGATAGCCGCGGCCGCGGGCATCTCCCGGCCTCTCGTCTACCACTACTTCCCCGGCAAACTCAGCCTGTACGAGGCCGCGTTGAAGCGGGCCTCGGAAGATCTGGCGGCACGGTTCACCGAGCCGCACGAAGGGCCGCTCGGCGCCCGGCTGCTGCGCGTGATGCACCGGTTCTTCGACTTCGTCGACGCGCACGGTCCCGGCTTCTCGGCCCTGATGCGCGGCGGTCCGGCGGTCGGCTCGTCGACCACGAACGCTCTCGTCGACTCCGTCCGCCAGATCGCCTACGAGCAGATCCTGTCGCATCTGGACGTGACCGATCCGCCGCCGCGGCTGGAACTGGTCGTCCGCTCCTGGATCTCGCTCGCCGAGTCGACCGCGCTGATCTGGCTGGACGGGCGGCGCATCCCGCGCGAGGAGCTGGAGGTCCAGCTCGTGCACGACTTCGCGGCACTCACCGCCGTCAGTGCCGCCTTCGACGACGAGCTGCGCACGCTGCTGCGGCCCGTGCTGGGCGGCGAGCCGGCCGACGGCCCGTTCGGCGACCTGACCGCCCGGCTCATCGCCCTCGCCTCCTGAGGCGTCCCTGACCCCCGGGGCCCCCAGGCCCTCCGCACTCCCCGGGCCCTGACCCTCCGACCATCCGGCCATCCGGCCTGCGCGTCAGCTCTCGTACTTGCGGTACGACGGGTCGAGGTCGCGCACCTCGGCGGAGGCGTGCAGCACGAAGCCGCCGTCCGCCACATGCGCGCGCAGCAGTTCCAGCACGGTCTCGGTCAGCTTCGTCTTCGTCTCGTCGGTACGGCCGGCGAGCAGCCCCAGCGTGACGTGCACGACCGCGTGCCCCCGCTCCTCGGGGTCGTCGTAGCCGAACGCCGTGAACTCGGCCGGCCGGAACAGGGTCTTGCAGGCCTCCGGCTTGGCGGCGGCGATCTCGACCACCGAGGCGTGCAGGGCCCGCGCGAAGCCGGCGCGGTCGAAGGCCGGGTCCATGGTGCTCGAGTAGTCGACGGTGATCTGCGGCATGGGCACTCCTGTTCTAAGTCTCGGGATCACCCTAGTGCCGGCCGGGAAGGTTCACCGGCTCACGTCGCCCGCGGACGCGCCAGAGGCATCGGACGCGTTGGACGCGCCGGTGGAGCAGACCGGGCCGGGGCTTCGGTCTGCTCCACCGGGGTCATGCCTCTCGGGGTCCGTCAGCGCGTCGTCCTGGCGAACACCGCCACCGTCCGGGCCGGTACGGCGAAGGTGCCGGACGCCCTGTCGTACGACGAGGCCCGCACGGTGGCGTCCGCGCCCGCCGCCTGCACCGGGTGCAGCCGGTATCCCGCGCCGGCGAGCGCGCCGACCGTCTGCTGCTGCGCGGTGGGCGTCGCGTTGAAGACGACGACCAGGTCGCCGAGCTCCATGGTGATCACTCCGGGCGTCTGCTTCTCGCCGGACAGCGGGAAGGACAGGTGCGCCTGTACCTGGGCGGCCGTCCCGAGGGAGAACGCCTTCTCCGTGGTGCGGATCCGCAGCAGGTCCCGGTAGGCGGCGGAGGCCGCCGTGATCTGCGGGCAGCCCACGTCGACCGAGGTCAGCAGGGGCTTGGCGTAGGGCCACTTGGACGCGTTGTCGGCGGCCGGCGGCAGTCCGCGGCCGAAGCCGTTGCCGGCCGCGCAGTCCCAGTGGATCGCGTTGAACCAGTCGCCGCTGTCGAAGGAGTTGCGGTCCAGGGACTTCGAGCGCAGCAGGTCGGTGCCGGCCTGGGACAGTGCCGGGCCCTGGGAGAGGGCTGCGGTCGCCATGGCGAGGACCTGCATACGGGAGCGGTCGGCGGCGGAGGTGCCGGCCGGCAGCTTGTAGGCGAGGGCGTCGAACAGCGACTCGTTGTCGTGCGCGTCGGCGTAGGCGAGGGCGTCGCCGGGTGCGTCGGCGTAGCCGGCCGGGGCCCCGTTGTAGTCGACCTCGGCGCCGGTGACCTCCTTGCCGTCGGCGTCGTGGAAGCGGTACGCGGCCAGGTTGCCGGACAGCCCGACCTTGATGAGGTCCTGGTAGTGCAGCAGTCGCGTCCGCTGCTCGGCGGAGGTGCCGTTGGACTGGGAGGAGTTGGGGTCGGTGTAGAGACCCGAGGCGAAGCCCTGCACGCCGGGGTCCTCGTCGAACGGCCCGCCGCCGCGGACGGCGTCCCGCGCGCGATCGGAGAACGTCGCGACACCGGTTCCCGCCATGTTCCGCTGCGTGGCCTGCACGAAGCGGGCGTCGTCGGCGACCTCGCCGAAGTTCCAGCCCTCGCCGTAGAGGATGATCTTCTTCCCGTCCACGCCGTCCTTGGCCGGGGTCAGCGCGTCCAGCGCCGTGCGCACGGCGAGGATGTTGGCCTTCGGATGGTGACCCATGAGGTCGAAGCGGAAGCCGTCGACCTTGTACTCCTTGGCCCAGGTGACGACGGAGTCGACGACCAGCTTGCCCATCATGGCGTTCTCGGCCGCCGTGCCCGCGCAGCAGGTGCTCGTGGCGACCGACCCGTCGGCGAGCAGTCGCTGGTAGTAGCCGGGCACGATCCGGTCGAGGACGCTGGTGCGGGCCTGTCCGCTCGCCGCCGTGTGGTTGTAGACGACGTCCATGACGACCCGGAGGCCGTCCTCGTTGAGCGCTTTCACCATCCTGCGGAACTCGACGGTCCGGGCCGTCCCGTCCGGGTCGGTGGCGTAGGAGCCCTCGGGGACGGTGTAGTGGTACGGGTCGTAGCCCCAGTTGTAGGCGTCCTTGGCGGCCACGGCGGAAACACATTCCTGCTGTTTCTCGGAGGCCGCCGGGTAGGAGGCCGGATCGCAGGCGGGGGCGGACTGGTCGGCCTTCTTCTCGGCGATGGTGGCGATGTCGAAGACGGGCAGCAGATGGACGTACGACGTGCCCGCCGCCGCCAGCTCCCGCAGGTGCTCCGAGCCGTCGCTGCCGCGGTCGGTGAAGGCCAGGTAGCCGCCCCGGTCCCGCACGGGGACGGTGGTGTCCGCGACGGAGAAGTCCCGGACGTGCAGCTCCTGGATCTGGGCGTCCTTCAACGGGACGGCCTTCGGCTTGGCGAGCGTCGACCAGCCGCCCGGGGCCAGCGACCGGTCGTCGAGGTCGACGACGAGACTGCGCTCGGAGTCGGTGGTGAGGGCGACCGAGTAGGGGTCGGTGACCTTGTTGACGACGACCTTGCCGGCGCCGGGCGCCCACACGGTCACGGCGTAACGGTAGGACTTGTTCTTCCACGACGCGGGGCCGGTCACGGACCAGACGCCGGTCGCGTCGTCCCGCTTCATCCTGACCGCGGAGCCGTCGAGCTCCAGGGACACCTGCCGGGCCGTCGGGGCCCAGACGGCCAGCGTGGGACGGCCGTGGTGGAAGGTCGGCCCGAGCCGGGCGGCGGTGGCCCCGGCGTACAGGTCGTCCAGCGCGCCGGCGATCTGCACGCCCGTGGCCGACAGCACCGCGCCGGTCACGGCCCTTTGTGAGGCCACGACCTGGCCGGTCAGCGCCTCGCGCACCCGGCCGCGGTCCCGTGGGTCGACGGACCATGCGGTGTAGGCCGCGAGATGCGGGAACTTCGCCTTCTGGGCGTCGGTGAGAGCGGTCTTCGTCAGCCGGAGCCACTTGGCCGCGCCGGTCAGTGTGCCGTCCGCGACGGCGATCGCGCCCTTGTCGCTGTACAGCAGCTGGGTGGAGGCGGCGGCCGGCGAGCCGTTCCAGGCGACCGTGTTCCGGTCGACCCAGACCGCCTTGGATGTGGTGAGGTCGAGCGCGGCGGCCGATCCCGCGGGCTGCGGGAGCAGGTACGTCTCCTGGCCGTTCAGCAGCCACACCTCGTGGCCGGTGCTCGTCAGGTTCAGCGACTGGTCGGAGGGCAGGTCCTTCTCGTCGCCCTTGTGCAGGATGTAGCTGAGGCCGGTGGCGTTCGCGGCGAGCGGCACCTCGAAGACCGCGCCGTAGGCGTCGGTCCGCGCGGGCTTCAGCGGGCTCGACCACTCGGTGGGGTTCGCGGCCCCCGTCCAGGTGTGCAGACCCCAGCCGTCGTAGTTCCCGTCGGCGCGGTGGTAGTGCAGGACGGCCTTGGTGGTGTCCGGTGCCGGAGAGGCGGGCCGCTCCGTGCGGACGTCCGCCGAGCCCTGCTCGATCCAGACCTCGCCGGTCGCGGTGACGTCGATCGTGCGGTCGGCGGAGACGTCCTTGTCGCCGTCCTTGTCGATGACGAGGAAGCCGACGCTCGAGGCGCCCGGCTTGAGCTTGACGTAGGCGAAGGCGCCGTAGGCGTCCCGTCCGGTGAAGGGGTGGCTGCCGGGCCAGGTGGTCGCCTCGCCGTCGGCCAGGTCGCCCCAGGCGTACAGACCCCAGTCGGCGTAGTCGCCGTCGGTGCGCTTGTAGTGGACGATCGCGTAGTCACGGGAAGAGGCGGTGGGCGGCTTCTCGGCGGGCGGGGCGCCGGTGACGCTCGTCGCCGTCGCGCTCGCGGTGCGGCCCGCGGAGTCGATCACGACGGCCTTGTAGCGCAGGGCGGTGCCGGCCGGCACGTCCTCGCCGATGGTCTGCGTGACCTTGTAGGGGGCGTGGTCGGCGGAGCCGAGGGTCCGCCAGCCGCCGTTGCCGGTCTGGGCGGCGAAGACGACCCGGTCGAGCCGTCCGCCCGCGACGTCGGCGCTCAGCTCGACGGTGCCGGTGGCGCCCGCGGCGGGGACGTGCAGGGAGAGCGTCGGCCTGGCCGCGGGGGTGTGCGGCTTGCGCGCGGCCTGGAACACGACGGCCGAACCTGCGGGAACGGTTACCGTGATCTTCCCGTCGGCGCCGGCGGTGAGCGCGTTGCCGGTGCCGTAGATCCCGCGGAACGCGGTGTTCGCGGAACCGGTGGCGAACGTGGCTTCCTCGGCGGTGCCGGCGTTGTTGAAGGCGACCACGTACTCGGTCGTGTCCTTGCCGAGGCCGTTGCGGGAGAAGGCGTAGACGCCGGGGCCGTCGGCCGCGTAACGCTCGGTCTGGACGCCGTCCGCGAGGGCCGGGTGAGCCTTGCGGAGCTTCGACAGGGCGGCGATCCGGCGGTACAGCGGCGCGCGGGTGTCGTAGGCGTCGCTCGCGTGGGTGCGGTCGGTGCCGATCTCGTCGTCGTCGAGGTAGTCGGCGGTGCGGGAGGCGAACATCGTCTGGCGGGCGTCCTTGTCGCCGCCGGCGCCGGTGAAGCCCTGTTCGTCGCCGTAGTAGACGACCGGGTTGCCGCGGCTGAGGAACATCAGCTCGTTGGCGAGCCCGTCCTTGGCCAGCAGTTCGGCGTCGGTCGCCTTCGGGTCGTCCTGGTGCAGGAAGTACCCGATGCGGCCCATGTCGTGGTTGCCGAGGAAGGTGACCTGCTCGTACGCGTTGGCCTTGTCGGTCGTGTACTTGTAGTCGTCGCCGAACACGGCCGCGAGCTTCTTCGCGCTGCCGCCCTGGGAGACGTACTGGCGGGCCGCCTCCTGGAAGGGGAAGTCGAGCGTCGCGTCGAGGCGGCCCCGGGTGACGTACGGCGAGGTGACCGACGTGTCGGCGGAGTAGACCTCGCCGAACATGAAGAAGTCGTCACGGCCCTGCTTCTTCGCGTAGGCGTCCAGGGCCGTCGCCCACCGGGTCCAGAACTCCATGTTCACGTGCTTGACGGTGTCGATCCGGAAGCCGTCGATGTCGAAGTCGCGCACCCACCGCTGGTAGATCTTCTCCATCCCGCTGACGACCTCGGGCCGTTCGGTCCACAGATCGTCCAGTCCGGAGAAGTCACCGTACGTCGTCGACTCGCCGGCGTAGGTGGAGTCGCCGCGGTTGTGGTACATCGTCGGGTCGTTGAGCCAGGACGGGACCTTGGCGTTCTTCTTCGCGGCGGGGACCGTCGGGGTCCGCGGGAAGGAGGCGGCGTCCACCGCCGGGAACTTCGCGTCGCCGGCCGCGTGGTCGGCGTCGTCGAACGGTTGGCCGTCCTTCGTCAGGTACGGGAACGCGCC
Organism: Streptomyces achromogenes; assembly: GCF_030816715.1. Classification (NCBI taxonomy): domain Bacteria; kingdom Bacillati; phylum Actinomycetota; class Actinomycetes; order Kitasatosporales; family Streptomycetaceae; genus Streptomyces; species Streptomyces achromogenes. Next base: position 2,627,412 of record NZ_JAUSYH010000001.1, read on the forward strand.
CTTGGAGAGGTAGTCGTAGGACTTCTCCCGGTGGTCGACGACGTCGGCGGTGTGGTTGGTGATGACGTCGAAGAAGACCTTCATGCCCTTGGCGTGGGCCTTGTCGATGAGGGTCTCGAGGTCCTTGTTGCTGCCGAAGTGCGGGTCGACCTGGGTGAAGTCGGTGATCCAGTACCCGTGGTAGCCGGCCGAGGTGTCCTTGCCCGTCCCCTGCACCGGCTGGTTCTTGAAGATCGGGGCCATCCAGATCGCGGTGGTGCCGAGGCCCTTGATGTAGTCGAGGCGCCGGGTCAGGCCCTGGAGGTCGCCGCCCTGGTAGAAGCCCTTGTCGGTGGGGTCGTAGCCGGTGGTCAGGCGTGAGCCGGTCAGTCCGCCCCGGTCGTTGGCGGTGCTGCCGTCGGCGAACCGGTCCGGCATGACGAAGTAGAACTGCTCACGGGTGTCGTCGTGCCGGGCGGGCTCGGCGGCGAGCCTGGCGTCGGAGGGCGGCGCGGGCGGACCGTCGGCTCGCGCGGCGAGCGGCTGGACCAGTGCGGCGGCCAGGGCTGCCACGGTGACGGCGGCCACCCGTCCGGCGTGGGCGGTGCGGCGCGTGCGGGGCGCGGGCCATCTCGGTATCACAGGCGGGAACTCCTTGCGGCTGCGGCTCTGTCGGGTCCGACCCCTGCGCCCGGGACGGCTGCGTCACCGGGCGTCCGCGCGACCGTATCGCCGACGCAAGCTTTACAGCAAGGGTCATGAAAGACCGAGAAAGAACTTTCACGACCCTTGCTCCCAACGGCTCCCTCAGCAGGTGGATTTGCCCGTGTAGAGCGCCAGCGCCGTGTTGCCGCCCAGCGTCGCGGTGAACTGCCCGGAGGAGTTCACGGTGACGGTCGTGTTGTTCTGGATGTCGCAGTAGGCGCCCGCGGGCAGCCCGGTCCGGAAGGTCCGGCTCAGCGAGCCGCTCTCGTGGTTGACGGCCACGTACCCCTTCGAGCCCCGACCGAAGGCGATCGCGTCGCCGCCGTTGTCCCACCAGTTGCCGACCGGCTCGCCACGCGTGGCGTTGCGGAAGGCCACCATGCGGGAGATCTCCGGCCAGGCGTGCTGGCACTTCCAGCCGTCCTGCCAACAGGCGTTGACAGCGCCGCCGTTGGGCGGGCCGGCGTCCGCGTCCGACCACTCGTAGCCGGAGTTCACGTCCGGGGCCCCGTACGGGTACGCGAGCATGAAGACGTTGGCGAGGGTGTAGTTCGCGCCGTCCTTGTAGTTCAGGGTCGATCCGTTGCGCTCGGTGTCGTGGTTGTCGACGAAGACGCCGGCGACCGAGCCGCTCATGTAGCCCCAGCCCTCCCCGTAGTTCTTCAGGTAGGCGAGGTTCTCGTTGGTGAAGACCCTCTTGAGGTCGTAGGCGTAGCGGAACTCCTGGACGTCCCCGTTGCCGGTGTACTCGGTGGGCTGGACGGCCTCGCCGCTGCCGTGGATGACCTCCTGCTTCCAGTACACGCCCGGCTTGGTCAGCCGCGACTTGACGGCGGCGAGGTCGGACGTGTCGATGTGCTTGGCCGCGTCGATGCGGAAGCCGTCGACGCCCAGGGTGAGCAGGTCGTTGAGGTACCCGGCAACGGTCTTGCGGACGTACTCCTCGCCCGTGTCCAGGTCGGCGAGCCCGACGAGTTCGCAGTGCTGGACGTTCCAGCGGTTCGTGTAGTCGGAGATCCGGGCGGTGCAGTCGTCGAAGTCGTAGGACGAGTACAGGCCGGGGTAGTCGTACTTCGTGTACGACGACCCGCCGGTCCCGGTGCCGCCGCCGGCCGCCATGTGGTTGACGACGGCGTCGACCACGACCTTCACACCGGCCGCGTGACAGGTGTTCACCATGTTCTGGAACGCCGTGCGGTCGCCCAGCCGGCCCGCGATCTTGTAGCTGACGGGCTGGTAGGACGTCCACCACTGCGCGCCCTGTATGTGCTCGGCGGGCGGGGAGACCTGCACGTACCCGTAGCCGGCGGGGCCGAGGGCGGTGGTGCACTCCTTGGCGACGGAGGCGAAGTTCCACTCGAAGAGGACGGCGGTGACGTCCTTGACTCCGGGCGGGGCGGCGGAGGCGGTGGGGGCGCCGGGGAGGACGACGACGGCCGCGGCGGCGGCCAGGGCGAGGACGCCCGTAAGGGATCTGCTGGGTGTCATGTGGGGTTCCTTCGTCGTTGAAGGCTCTTGCTGCAATCTTTCAGAAACCTTGCGGTGGCGTGATGTTAAGGGAGCGCCGGCCGGAAAGGGCAGAGGGGCGACGTGAAGGAACGGAAAGAATGACGCCGGGCCCGCCGCTCCGTGGGGAGCGGCGGGCCCGGCGGACCGGCGGGGGGCGTGAGGACGCCGTGGGTCAGGCGGTCGTCCACCACACGGTGGTGTCCGCGGGGAGCTTGGCCTCGCCGTCCGCCTCCGCGACCTCGCCGCTGGCGAGCAGGACGCGGCCGTGGACCGGGGTGCGCACCGACTCGCCGGAGGTGTTCGTCACGCACACGAACTCCCCGCGGCGGAAGGCCAGTACGCCCTCCGGGGCCTTCAGCCACTCCACCGAGTCGCCGGCGCCCAGGTCGGGCTGGGCGCGGCGGACGGCGAGGGCCGTGCGGTACAGCTCCAGCGTGGAGTCCGGCACTCCGTCCTGAGCCTCGACGCTCAACTCGCCCCAGTGCGGCGGCTGGGGCAGCCAGCTGCCGCCGGCGCCGAAGCCGTAGGAGGAGCCCTCGCGGGTCCACGGGATCGGAACACGGCAGCCGTCGCGGAAGCCGTCCTGGCCGGCGCCGCGGAAGTACGCCGGGTCCTGGCGCACCTCGTCGGGCAGGTCGACGACGTCCGGCAGGCCGAGCTCCTCGCCCTGGTAGACGTACGCCGAGCCGGGGAGCGCCAGCATCAGCAGCGTCGCCGCGCGGGCCCGGCGCAGACCGAGCGCGCGGTCGCCGGCCGTGCGGATCTGGGTGCCGAGGCCGGGCGGGTTGGCGAAGCGGGTGGCGTGCCGGGTGACGTCGTGGTTGGACAGCACCCAGGTGGCGGGCGCGCCGACCGGGCGCATCGCGTCCAGCGTGCGGTCGACGACCTCACGCAGCTCCTTCGCGTCCCACGCGGTGCTCAGGTACTGGAAGTTGAACGCCTGGTGCAGCTCGTCGGGGCGGACGTAGTTCGCGGTGCGCTCGACGGTCGGGGTCCAGGCCTCGGCGACGAAGATGCGCTCACCTGAGTACTCGTCGAGGATGAGCCGCCACTGGCGGTAGATCTCGTGGACGCCGTCCTGGTCGAAGAACGGCATGACATCGTTGCCCAGCAGTTTGAGCTGTTCGTGGGAGCCGAGGTCCGGCAGGCCGGCCGCCTTGACCAGGCCGTGGGCGACGTCGATGCGGAAGCCGTCGACGCCCATGTCCAGCCAGAAGCGCAGGATCGAGCGGAACTCGTCGCCGACCGCCGGGTGTTCCCAGTTGAAGTCGGGCTGCTGGGGGGCGAAGAGGTGCAGGTACCACTCGCCGGCCGAACCGTCCGGCTCGGTCACCCGCGTCCAGGCCGGGCCGCCGAAGATGGACTCCCAGTCGTTGGGCGGGAGTTCGCCGCTGGCGCCCTTGCCGGGGCGGAAGTGGTAGCGGTCCCGCAGGGGTGAGCCGGGGCCGTCCGCCAGCGCGCGCTTGAACCACTCGTGCTGGTCGGAGGAGTGGTTGGGGACCAGGTCGACGATGATCCTCAGGCCCAGTTCCCGGGCGTCGCGGATGAGCGCGTCGGCGTCGAGCAGGTTGCCGAACATCGGGTCGACGGCACGGTAGTCGGCGACGTCGTAGCCGGCGTCGGCCTGCGGCGAGGCGTAGAAGGGGCTGAGCCACACGGCGTCCACACCGAGGTCGCGCAGGTACGGGAGACGGGAGCGTACGCCTTCCAGGTCGCCCATGCCGTCGCCGTCGCTGTCGGCGAAGCTGCGCGGGTACACCTGGTAGATCACCGCGTCCCGCCACCAGTCGCGGCGCTGGGCGACGGTGGCGACGGCCGAGGTGGGGGCGGGGGCCGGGGCTGCGGGCTGCTGGCTCATGGCGTCCTTGGGGCGATGGGGGTCCCCCGCCCGAGCGCAATCGAGCGGGGAGAGGAGTCGTTCGGTCAGGGGTACGGCGGCGGGTGACGAGGCGGCCGCGGTCACAGCGGGGTCGGATGGTGACCGCGGCCGCCCCGGGTCCACGGAGGGCCGGGCAGGTCCGGCGGGGCGACGGCGGTGCCCCTCACCCCTTGGTGCCGCCCGCGGTGAGGCCGGTCACCAGGTTCTTCTGCACGAGGTAGAAGAACACGGCGGCCGGTATCGCGATCAGCACGGCGGTGGCGGCCATCAGGTTGCGCTGGGCGTCGTGTTCGCTGACGAAGGACTGCAGACCGACGGCGAGCGTGTACTTGTCGTCGCTGAGCATGAACGTCGAGGCGAACGCGACCTCGCTGAACGCGGTGAGGAAGTTGTAGAAGGCGGCCACCGCGAGGCCGGGCTTGGCGAGCGGCAGGATCAGGCGGAAGAAGGTGCCGAACGGGGTGAGCCCGTCCACGCGTCCCGCCTCGTCGATCTCGAAGGGGATGGTGTCGAAGTACCCCTTGAGCAGCCAGGCGCTGTACGGGATGACCGTCGTGCAGTAGACGAGGATCAGGCCGAGGTAGTTGTCGATGAGTTGCAGGTCCGAGAGGATCTGGTACATCGGCACCATCAGCACGGCGACCGGGAACATCTGGGTGACCAGCAGCACCCACATGAACTTCTTGTAGCCGGGGAAGCGCATGCGGGACACGGCGTAGCCGGTGGTGGCGGCGATGAGCACGCCGATGGCGGTCGTGCCGAGCGTGACGACGAGCGAGCTCTTCAACCAGTTGAAGAACTCGGTGTGTTCGACGACGAACGCGTAGTTCGCGAACGTCATCTTGCCCCAGATGCCGCCCGGGTGCAGGTAGTCGTCCTTGTCCGGGCCGAGGGACAGGTAGACCAGCCAGGCGATCGGGAAGAGCGCGATCAGGCTCGCGACGATCAGGACGCCGTGCGAGGCGAGGGAGCCGGCGAGGCTGTTCTCGCCGCGCCGCCTCACCCGGCGGGAGGCCTTCGGGGGCCGCCCGCCGCCCGCCGCGGCGGAGGTCTCGACTGTGGTGCTGCTCATGGGAACTCCTGCCTCAGATCGCGAGCTGCTGCTCGTTGCGGTTCAGCCAGCGGCGGTAGAACGAGGTGAAGACGATCAGGATGGCCAGCAGCAGGATGCCGTACGCGGCCGACTGGGCGAAGTCACGCGGCTGCTGTCCGAAGCCGAGGTAGTAGGCCCAGGTGACGAGGATCTGCGCGTCCGGGGCGGTGTTGCCGAACAGCAGGAAGATCACGGCGAACTGGTTGAACGTCCAGATGACGCCCAGCAGGACGACGGTGGAGCTGACCGACCTCAGTCCCGGCAACGTGACGAACCGGAAGCGCTGCCAGGCGCTCGCGCCGTCCATCTCGGCGGCCTCGTAGAGCGAGGCGTCGATGGCCTGCAGACCGCCGAGCAGCGAGATCATCATGAACGGCACACCGCACCAGGTGTTGACCATGATCGCGGCGAACCGCTGCCAGAAGGTGTCCTCGAGCCACAGCGGCGACGGCACGTGCAGGAAGTCCAGCGCGGAGTTGATGACGCCGCCGTCGGCGAGCATGAACCGCCAGCCGAACACGGTGACGAAGGTGGGCACCGCCCACGGCAGCACCAGGATCAGCCGGTAGAAGGTGCGCCCGCGCAGCTTCTGGTTGAGGAGCAGGGCGAGGCCGAGTCCGATGCCGTAGTGCAGGGCGACGCAGGCCGCCGTCCACACGATCGTCCAGAGGAAGTGCGACCAGAAGCGGTCGTAGGCCGTCGGGCCCCACAGGATGTCGGCGTAGTTGTCGAGGCCGATGAACTTGTAGGTGGCGTCGATGTGGTTGACGCCGATGGTGCGGGCCGTGTTGAGGCTGTTGGCGTCGGTCAGCGTCAGGTAGAGGCCGTACACCAGGGGGTACAGCACGAGGACGCCGAGGACGACCGCCACGGGGGCGATCATCGCGTAGGCGTACCAGTGCTTCTGGTAGCCGCGCCTCAGGCGGCCGGCCCGCCCGGGCCCCGGCTCACGGTCACCGCGGCGTTTGCCGGTCGCGCGGTCGATGGCGACTGTCATGGTTCGACACCTTCTGGATCTTCACGCTGGATCGTCGACGGGGGGCTGCGGCCGGGAGCTCACAGGCCGGTGGCCGCCGGATCTTTCCCCTCCTGATGTGGAAGATCCGGCGGCCGCTCGGGCTCACTTGCTGAAGTCGGGCACCAGCTTGGCGATGGCGAGCTCAGCGTTGCCCAGTCCCTTGTCGAGGGTCTCCTTGCCACCCGCGATCTTGGGCAGTTCGGTGTCCAGCGGACCCCACAGCGAGCTGTACTCCGGCAGCGCCGGGCGCGGCTGGGCGGCGGCCAGCACCGTCTGGTAGCCGGCGATGCCCGGGTCGGCCTTGACGGCGGCGGTGTAGGCGTCGTCGCGGGTGGGCAGCGTGGAGTTCTTCTGGGCGATGGCCGCCTGGGAGGCGGCGGAGGTCATGAAGTTGACGAACTGCAGCGCCGCGGCCTGGTGGGCCTTGTCGGAGCCGGCGTAGACCGAGAGGTTGTGGCCGCCGGTCGGGGCGCCCGCCTTGCCGGTGGAACCGGCCGGGACGGTGGCGATGCCGAGGTTGGCCTTGTCCTTGAAGGCGCTGCCCTTGTAGAAGTTCGTGATCTCCCAGGGGCCCTGGATGATCGCGGCGACCTTGCCGTTGACGAACGCGTCCTGGATGTGGGCGTAGGCGTCGGCGGTGGTGTCGGCCTTGTGCAGGCCCTTGCCGTCGAAGAGGCCGAGCCAGGTGCCGTACGCCTTCTTCGCGGCCGCCGAGTTCACGGTGATCTTCTTGGCGTCGGCGTCGACGGTGTTCGTGCCCTCGCCGTAGAGGAAGGGCTGGGCGTAGTAGCCCGCGGTGGCGGAGCCCCAGTAGCCGTCGACGTCGGTCTTGGCCTTGACGGTGGCGGCGGCGGTCTTCAGCTCGTCCCAGCTCTTGGGGGCCGTGGTGATGCCGGCCTTCGCGAAGAGGGCCTTGTTGTAGACCAGCGCGAGCGTGTCCGTGACCAGCGGGACGCCGTACGTCTTGCCCTCGTACTTGGCCTGCTCGAGCAGGTTGGACTTGAACTTCGACTGGTCCTTGAGGGCGTCCGTGCCGTCCAGCGGCAGGAAGTAGCCCTTCTTGGCGAAGGCGGGGGTCCAGCCGACCTCGGAGCGCAGGATGTCCGGGGCCCCGGACGCGCCGGCGGCCGTGTCGAACTTGTTCTGCGCCTGGTCGAAGGGCACGTTGACGTACTTGACCTTGACGTCCTTGTTGGCCGCCTCGAACTGCTTGACCAGGGCCTGGTACGTGGGCGCCTCATTGGTGGCGTTGGAGGTGTCCCACCAGGTGATGGTGACCGGCCCGGACGAGTCGTCGCTGCCGCTGTCGTCTCCGCCACAGGCCGTCGCCGCGAGGGCGAGGGACGCCACCAGCGCGGTGGCCGCTATGCCACGCCGCATGAGTTTCTCCTTGAGGGTGAGAGCCCGTAAAGCTGCGGGAAGCGGTCCCGTCCGCTGTTCCCGCCGGCTCCGACGCGCCGTTGCCGCCGTCGAGCGACGTGAACGTAACAGCCCTGCAAGCGGCACGAAAGGTCTTGCAGCAAAAAAGTGCAAGAACCCTCCGAAGTTATCCGCGCGTGACCCTGACGTGACCTCCGCTCGACCGCTGTGAGACCGTTGTTGTCGCGGTTGAACGGCCCTACGACGGGGCACGTCACCGCTGTGCAAGACTCTGCAAGCTCTTGCCGCCACTTTCACGAGGGAGCGCGATGACGCAGCAGGCCGGAGCGGGCCGTCCGACAGGTCGCCCGCCGCGTCCGATCGGTGTGCAAGTCGGCACCCGACCGGTACAGTCCACCCCTGTGACCACACGGCTTGCCGACATCGCCGCGCAGGCGGGAGTGAGCGAAGCGACCGTCAGCCGCGTTCTCAACGGCAAGCCCGGTGTCGCCGCCACCACCCGCCAGTCCGTGCTCGCCGCTCTGGACGTCCTGGGCTACGAACGCCCGGTCCGGTTGCGCCAGCGCAGCGCGGGGCTCGTCGGGCTGATCACGCCGGAGCTGGAGAACCCGATATTCCCGGCCCTGGCCCAGGTCATCGGGCAGGCGCTGACCCGCCAGGGCTACACCCCCGTCCTCGCCACCCAGACCCCGGGCGGCTCCACGGAGGACGAGCTGACCGAGATGCTGGTCGACCGCGGCGTCGCCGGCATCATCTACGTCTCCGGACTGCACGCGGACACCACGGCCGACATGCAGCGCTACGAGCAGCTGCGCGCGCAGGGCGTTCCCTTCGTCCTGGTCGACGGCTTCTCCCCGAAGGTCCAGGCCCCGTTCATCTCGCCCGACGACCGTGCCGCGATGACCCTGGCGGTGACCCACCTCGTCTCCCTCGGGCACACCCGGGTGGGGCTGGCTCTCGGCCCCAAGCGCTTCGTGCCGGTCCAGCGCAAGATCGAGGGCTTCGTGCGCGCCATGCAGGAGCAGCTGCGGCTGAACCCGGAGACCATCGAGACCGAACTGGTCCAGCACTCCCTGTACACCCTGGAGGGCGGCCAGGCGGCGACCAACGCCCTGATCGACCGGGACTGCACGGCGATCGTCTGCGCCAGCGACATGATGGCGCTGGGTGCGATACGGGCGGCCAGGCAGCGCGGCCTCGCGGTCCCCCGGGACGTCTCGGTGGTCGGCTTCGACGACTCCCCGCTGATCGCCTTCACCGACCCGCCCCTGACGACCGTGCGCAAGCCGGTGCCGGCGATGGGCCAGGCCGCCGTCCGCACGCTCCTGGAGGAGATCGGCGGGACGCCCGCCCCGCACAGCGAGTTCGTGTTCATGCCGGAGCTGGTGGTGCGCGGTTCCACCGCCTCGGCGCGGGGCGACCGCGCCCGCGCCTAGGGCCGTTCCGGGAGTCCCGCCGGGCCGCACCCCGACGACCCCTGCCACGACCTGGCCGCAACCGGCTGCAAGCGGTTGCCGGCTCGCACTGGTGGTGGCCGCGGGGGTAGTCGGCCGTAGCGGCGGGGATACCCGGGCCGCGGCAGGGATACCCGGGGTCGCGGGCCGTAGCCGGGGCAGCCGATCGCGCTCGGGCGAGCACCGTCCGTGGCGGCGATCGTCCCCAGGGCGGAGGAACCCGGGCGGCTCCTGTACGTCGGGAGGAGACGAAGGGGTCCCGTCGTCGTAAGGGCGTGCAAAACCAACCCGACCGCGGGATGATCGGACGAAGAGGTCTTTTCTGGCAGACTTTGGGTCCATGGGTGAATCGACTGTGACGCCGCTGGAAGGCCGCGACCAGGCCCTTCCGCAGGCCGTCACGGCCCGGACCCGGCGTCGTCGTCTCGATCGCGTCCGCAGCCCCCGCCGGCCCCGCCTCTGGTTCGAGATCCTTCTCGTCGCGGTGAGTTACTGGGTGTACTCCCTCGTGCGCAACGCCGTCCCGGAACAGCGTTCCGAAGCGTTGCGCAACACCGACTGGATCTGGCGGGCCGAGCACAGTCTCGGCATCGCCGTCGAGGAGTCGGTCAACCACGCGGTGAACTCGGTGACCTGGCTCATCGTGAGCATGAACTACTACTACGCGACGCTGCACTTCGTCGTCACGCTGGTCGTCCTGGTGTGGCTCTACCGCAGCCACCCGGGCCGCTACGCGGCGACCCGCCTCGTCCTGTTCGCCACCACGGCGGTGGCCCTGGTCGGCTACTACCTGTACCCGTTGGCGCCCCCGCGCCTGATGCCGCGCGGCGGCTTCGTCGACACGGTGATGGTCCACCAGACGTGGGGATCGATGGCGTCCGGCGACCTCAAACACATGTCGAACCAGTACGCGGCCATGCCGTCCATGCACATCGGCTGGTCCCTGTGGTGCGGCCTGACCGTGTTCACCCTGGCCCGGCTTCCCTGGGTGCGCCTCCTCGGCCTGCTCTACCCGACGGCGACCCTGGTGGTCATCGTGGCCACCGCCAACCACTTCTGGCTGGACGCGGTCGGCGGCCTCCTCTGCCTCGCCTTCGGCTTCACCGTGGCCGGCCTCTGGTACGGCGCCCTGCCCTACGCCCTGCCGAGGACCGTCCAGGACCCGCGGCGGGACGACCAGGCCGCAGGACGGTGGCGGCGCCCCTGGCACCGCCACGGGGCCACGACACCCCGCGACGCCGCCGGCTTCCCCGACGCCCGAACGCCCGGCGGCTCCCCCGCGACCCGCCCCCCGGGCCGGGCTCCCGGCTCGCGACAGCGGGACGACTCCCCGGACACGCACACGCCGGGCGACCCTGCTGACGTGCGCACGACGGGCGAGCCTGGTGACGTCCGCACGCTGGGCGATTCTCCTGACGTGCGCACGGTGGGCGGCTCTCCGGGCGCGCGGCCAGTCACTCGCAGCGCGGACAGCTGAGCCCGGCCCGCCGTCCGCGCCCGCCCCGACGGTCGTCCCCGCCCTTCCCGCCCGTCGTCCACGAGCCCATCCGGCCGCCGGACGCGTCCCTCGCGATCGCCGGGCATCCGCGCGGCCCGCGTCGGCAGGGCTGCGCGGCGCCCCGCCGGAGATGCCCGCGAGCGGGTCGCGCCACCGCCGCGAGCGGCCCAGGTGACCCCCCGATAGCGACCTCGACCCCGACCCTGATCTCGGCCCTGACCCCGACCCCCGATCTCGGCCCGTAAGCCGCTCATGGGGCCGGACGGAGCCGGGTCAGCCCGCGTAGAACAGTTCGTCCACCACGGTCCGGGCCCGGCGGGCGGTGCGCCGGTAGTCGTCCAGCATGTCGCCGACGCGCCCTGGGCCGTAGCCGAGGTACCGGCCCACCGCGACCAGCTCGCGTGGGTCGGAGGGGAAGGTGTCGCCGGCGCGGCCGCGCACCAGCATCACCGCGTTGCGCACCCGCGTGGCCAGCACCCACGCCTCGTCCAGCGTCGCCGCCTCCTCCTCCGGGATGAGGCCGGCGTCGCGGGCCGCGGTGAGCGCCTGCCGGGTGCGGGTGGTCCGCAGCCCCGGATGCGTGGCGCCGTGCCGCATCTGGATCAGCTGCACGGTCCACTCGACGTCGGACAGGCCGCCCGGGCCGAGCTTGGTGTGCAGCTTGGGGTCGGCGCCCCGGGGCAGCCGCTCCGACTCCATCCGTGCCTTCAGCCGCCGGATCTCCCGCACGGCCTCCTCCGCGAGCCCGCCCGCCGGATACCGCAGGGGGTCGGCGAGTTCGAGGAACCTGCTCCCCAACTCCTCGTCCCCCGCGACGACTTCGGCGCGCAGCAGCGCCTGCGACTCCCACACAAGCGACCACCGGCGGTAGTAGGCCTCGTAGGACTTCACCGTGCGCACGAGCGGCCCGGACTTGCCCTCCGGACGCAGGTCGGCGTCGACGAGCAGCGGTGGGTCGGCGCTGGGGATCTGCAAAAGTCTGCGCATCTCGGAGACGACCTTGTTGGCGGCCTCCCCGGCCTCCCGCTCGTCGACGCCCTCCCGTGGCTCGTGGACGAACAGGACGTCCGCGTCGGAGCCGTAGCCGAGTTCGTGGCCGCCGAAGCGCCCCATGCCGATGACGGCGAAACGGGTGGGGAGGGTGTCGCCCCAGCCCTCGCGGACGACGGCGCGCAGGGTGCCGGACAGCGTGGCGGCGGTGAGGTCGGACACGGCGCCGCCGACCAGGTCCACGAGAGCGCCCTGGTCGGCCTCGACGGGCTGCGCCTCGGTGCCGTAGGAGCCGACGATGTCCGCGGCGGCGATGCGGAACAGCTCGCGCCGGCGGACCCCGCGTGCGGCGGCGACCGCCTGCACGGCCCCGTCGGCCCGCCGCACCGCCGCGAGGATCTCCTGCTCCAGCAGGGCGCGCCCACGCGGCTCGAGACCGCCGCCGTCGCCGTCGCCGAGCAGCGCCACCGCCTCCGGTGCGCGCATCAGCAGGTCGGGGGCGAGCCGCCCGGCGGACAGCACGCGGGCGAGGTTCTCCGCAGCGGCCCCCTCGTCCCTCAACAACCGCAGATACCAAGGCGTCTTGCCCAGGGCGTCGGAGACCTTGCGGAAGTTGAGCAGGCCCGCGTCCGGGTCGGCGGAGTCGGCGAACCACCCCAACAGGACGGGCAGGAGGGTGCGTTGGATGGCGGCCTTGCGGGTGACGCCGGAGGCCAGCGCCTCCAGGTGGCGCAGTGCGGCGGCGGGATCGGCGTAGCCGAGGGCGACGAGTCGTTCGCGTGCCGCCTCCGGGCTCAACCGGGTCTCGCCCGGGGCGAGTTGGGCCACCGCGTCGAGCAGCGGCCGGTAGAACAGCTTCTCGTGCAGTCGCCGTACGACGGACGCGTGCCGCTTCCATTCCCGGCCGAGCTCGGCGACCGGGTCGGTGCGCAGACCGAGGGAGCGGCCGAGCCGCCGCAGGTCGGTCTCGTCCTCGGGGACCAGATGCGTCCGCCGCAGCCGGTAGAGCTGGATGCGGTGCTCCATGGAGCGCAGGAAGCGGTACGCGGCGTCGAGCTGCACCGCGTCGGCGCGTCCGACGTAGCCGCCCGTGGCGAGCGCCTGCAGGGCGTCGAGCGTGGTCCCGCTGCGCAGCGAGCCGTCGGCGCGCCCGTGCACCAGTTGCAGCAGCTGGACGGCGAACTCGACGTCCCGCAGTCCGCCGGGCCCGAGTTTGAGTTCGCGCTCGACCTCGGAGACCGGGATGTTCTCGACGACCCTGCGCCGCATGTTCTGCACGTCGACGACGAAGTTCTCCCGCTCGGCCGCCTTCCACACCATCGGCTCGACGGCGGCCACGTAGTCGGCGCCCAGCTCGAGGTCCCCGGCCACCGGCCGCGCCTTCAGCAGGGCCTGGAACTCCCAGGTCTTGGCCCACCGCTGGTAGTAGGCGAGATGGCTGCTGAGGCTGCGCACCAGCGGGCCGTTGCGCCCCTCGGGCCGCAGGTTGGCGTCGACGGGCCAGATCGACCCTTCCACGGTGGTCTCGGAGCAGATCCGCATCATGTGGGAGGCGAGTTTCGTGGCGGCCCGCAGCGCCTTGGCCTCGTCGGCCCCGTCGACGGCCTCGCCCACGAAGATGACGTCCACGTCGGACACGTAGTTCAGCTCGTGGCCGCCGCACTTGCCCATCGCGATCACGGCGAGCCGGCACAGCGCGGCCTCGTCGGGAGCGGCGGCGCGGGCCAGGCCGAGGGCGGCCCGCAGGGTGGCGGTGGCGAGGTCGGCGAGCTCTGCGGCGGTCTCGGCGACGTCGGTCGTCCCGCACACGTCGCGGGCCGCGATGGACAGCAGGCAGCGCCGGTAGGAGACGCGCAGCGACACCGGGTCGGCGGCGTCGGCGAGTCCGCGCTCGAACTCCTCCACGCCGGGGTGCAGGTCGCGGGGCTCGTAGGTGACCAGCGCCTCCCAGTCCCGCGGATGCCGGGCGAGGTGGTCGGCGAGGGCGGCGGACGCCCCCAGCACCCCCAGCAGCCGGTCCCGCAGGGGTTTGGCGGCGATCAGGGTGTCGAGCAGTTCGCGTCGCGCGGCGGTCCCGGGCTGGGCCTCCACCAGCCCGACGAGGCCGCGCAGCGCGAGGTCGGGGTCGGCGGTGGCGGCCAGCGCCTCGAGCAGAAAGGGGTCGTTGCGCACCGGGGACAGCTCGGGACCGTCCAGCAGCCGCTCGGCGGCGGAGGGATCGGTGAAGCCGTGCCGCAACAGCCTGGTGAAGGTGCTGCTCCTGCGCCCCGGCGCCATCATCGAAGGCCTCCTCGTGCGATCAAGGTCGTCCGCAGTCGAGCCTAACCCTCGCCCCACGGTGGCGCTCCGGCCCGGTTTCGGGTTCTGTGTGGAAAGGCGTGCCGCAACCGCCCGCGCGCCGCACACAGGGACGACAAGGGAGTCACCCATGGACATGACCCTCGAAGTGATCCTGCTGCCGGTGTCGGACGTGGACCGGGCCAAGGAGTTCTACCGCGACAAGGTGGGCTTCCACGTCGATCTCGACGGCGAGGTGATGGAGGGCGTGCGCATCGTGCAGCTCACCCCACCCGGCTCGGGCTGTTCGATCGCCCTGGTGGACGGCCTCCAGGTCCCGACGGGCACCCCGCAGCCGGGCACGTACCACGGCATGCAGCTCTGCGTGACGGACGCGAAGGCGGCATACGAGGAGCTGACCGCGCGGGGCCTGGACGTCACCGAGCCGCAGCGGTTCGCCCCGCAGGACGGCGCGACCTTCATGTACTTCAAGGATCCCGACGGCAACGGCTGGGCGATCCAGGAGTACCGCCGCCGCGAGACGGAACCACTCCACCAGGTCCTGGCGAAACTGGCCACGCAGTAGGGCAGCGCCGGGAACGCCGGTGGCCGCGGGGGCCGCCCGGCGGTGCGACAGGGGCCGACGGTGCGTGACCGTGGCCCTCTGTCCGGCCTCGGCGGTGAAGCACCGCGAAACCGACCCAGCTCGGCTCACCGAAGTGGGAGCTCACAGATTGTCCGACCCGACCGACGACGCGAACAGATTCGACATCCTCAAGATGGACTACGAGATGGCGCGCGACGACGAGCGCACCTTCTCCAACATCCAGGCAGCGGTGGCGAGTATCGCCGTGGCACTGCTTGCGGTGATAGCCACCATCGTAAGCGACACCTGCCAGCTGAGCGACGCCAAGGACTGCAAGCGGGTTCCGGACTTCTTTCTGGCTGCCGCACCGTCGGTGCCGTTTGCGGCACTGGCTTTCCTGCAACTGCTCGGCGCGGTTTCTTCCATTCGAAGCTACTACATCCGGGCACTCGAGCGAGAACTCCGCGGATACGCCCGGAGACCGCTGACGGAATTACATTCCATCTCCCCCATCCAACCGGCCTCCTATTTCGAACTGATCACCGAAGTCACCACCATGCGCCGGGGGCGTTCCGGCTACCGCGTTTTGTCGTTCCTGGTCCTGTCGGTCACTTTCCTGGTGTTCGCCGGATTCACCGTGTACATAGCCGTCAAGCTCGACGGCTACTACACGCTGTCCATGCTTCTCCTGTACGGAGTGGCCTTCGCTTTTCTCGCTTCGGAGGTGGCGGGCGCCACACTCGGGGCCCGGACGACCTTCGTCAGGGTCGCGCAGCAGTTTCAGGCGAGATCCGCCCTGCCACTGCTGACCAACGCCACCGGCGGTACGAACACCGGGCGCGGCATCGTCTCCTACCTCGTCTTCCCGAGGCCGGAGGACTGGAGCAAGCTCCTGTTCATCCCGCTCGTCTTCCTCGCCGCCTCAGCTTCTCGCGGGACGCCGTTCGACTGGACCACGCTGCTGACGTGCATGGTGATCGCGGAGTATCTCGTGTACTCCGCGCGCTACCAGTGGAACGACATCCGGGGGGTGGCCGCCGACGCAGCACATCCTCAAGCGCGGGCGCGGCTGCGTCTGCCGTACTCGGGCGACCGGGGGAGGCTGCGTTTCATCGTGGGATGGAGCCTCGGGGTCGCATTCGCCCGGGTGGTCACCGCGGTCCTTCTGGGATATGCGACGGGAGAAATCACGTTCACGCTCGCCTTCCTGGCGGCGGTCTTCGCCGTGGCGGCGCTCTACGAACTGCTTCGCACGTCGTCGCAGGCCCCGTCGACGACTCCCCGGGGGCGATCACGCCTCGCAAAGGCGATCTGGCTGACGGTAGGAACCGGTTATGCGCTGCGTTTCCTGGTCGGAGTCTACGCGGCGGGAATTCCCCTGGGTGATCCGCTCGTCTACACGGGCGCGGTCTTCGCGTACGCGTTCGGCATCATGTTCTTCCTTCTGACCTGGGTGCTGGAAGCCACAAGTTACTGTCGCGCGTCAGCCGGCGGGGTCTGGTACCAGGGGAGGGAACTGAGGGGAAAGGCCAATCTGGGCATCCTGCTGCGGTACGTCCGAGGTCCGGTGATCAGTACGCATCCCGATCCTCACCCTGCGGCCCCTTCCGCCCTGAATTGCGGTGAGGTGAAGATCCTCGCGGGCCGGGGCGCGCTGTTCGCGCCGTGGAATCTGGCTCTGTGGGTGTCCGCGGCCGCCGGAGGCCCACTCGCCGTGCACCTGACAGGAACCCCGACCGCCGCCGCGACCGTGTGGTGGGTGTCGGCCGCCGGCATGGCGGGGGCGTTCGCCATGGCGGCTGCCGGCGGACCCCCCGCCCGCGCCGCCGTGCAGCTGCTGACCGCCGTCGGCATCGTGCTGGCCGACGGGCTCGGGAGAACCAGCGGGACAGAAGTCCTGGACTACGTGCTTCTGCTCGCCCCCTGGATGACCACGGCGGGCACCTACCTGATGTTCCGCAACCAGTCCTACCGGGATCTCAAGTATTTCGCGGCAGATCTCTTCAGGAGCGTGCGCCAGTTGACGATCTGGCTGGTCAAGTCCGTCACCGGCCCGGACACCTGGCGGGCCATCCGGTGAGGGAGTGAAACCACCGGCCGTGACACTGCAGGCTGTCCCGCAGTCCGCCATGCACGGCGTCAGGGTTCATCGCGGTCCCTGGCGGCGGACACTTCACTCACCTGTGCACCCGAAGCCTCACGCCACCCGTCCGCAACGTCGCAGGTGTCGTCCAGGACTGGATCGCGCCTCCCGCCGGGTGCACAGGCAGGGGATCGATCTGCGCGTAGCGGCACGTGCTCGGCACCGCCCGCTCCGCTTCCGTGCCCGTCGGAGGTAGTCAGAAGCTGGGGTCCGGGTCGTAGGCAGCTGCGGCCATGAGCGGGACGAACAGTTCCTCGGGCAGGCCTGCGCTCTCCACGGTACTGAGCACCGTGGATGACAGTCAGTCGTGAGGGCGAGGCAGTCGAGCGATCTCCGTCCGGAGCCAGCCCGGCACGTGTGTGCAGCACGGTAACCGCCTCGCCCTGACGGTCAGTCACTTCGACTAAGGCCCAGCCGTACGTTGTACGCCAACGCGCCTGTCCTCAGCGCCCGTCAGCAGGTCCGTGAGGTCGCGGACGCGACGATCCGACGTTTCTGAGGCTCCGTCACTGGAGACTGACAACAAACTTCTCCGCGGTACTTGGTCGTAGTCCACAGGCGCAGTCGCCCTAGGCGCAACTGGAGGATTGAGGCACCTCTCACAGGAGGGAGGTGTAGCTCATGGGTGACGAATTTTGGCGAACGGTCCGGAAGGCCATCGAAGAAGACAACCGGACCGTCCGCTTGATCGTGATTCTCCTCACGATAGGGGCCATGGCCCTGATCGCCTACCTGCTGGCCAGCAGGTAACCAGAGCGCACACCCCGGGTGGTGGGCTGTTGGAGCAGCCCACCACCCAACCAACAGTAGGCGCGGATCTTGCCACTTGGTCCTGTTGAGCCGCCACAAGTCCAGCGCCGCAATCTCAGCAAACCCTACAAGAAATAACGCCCTGAAGTATCCGAAAACGGGGCAAAATAATGACATGCGCATGGCAAGTCTATCATGCCGACTCCGGGGTGCGAGGGGTGGCATCACGGTGGGGGCGGGCACGATGCGCTGGCGACGGCTCACAGGCGGCCCAGGGTCAGCACAGCGTGGAGGGCACGGCGGTCAGCCGTGCCCTCCACGGTGCAGAAGCCGCTGCACCACCGCTCGGACATGCGCTTACAGCACCGGCAGGTTCTTCCGCAGCTCGAAGGCGGTGACCTCGGAGCGGTACTCCTCCCACTCCTGGCGCTTGTTGCGCAGGAAGAAGTCGAAGACGTGCTCGCCCAGGGTTTCGGCGACGAGGTCGCTGCGGTCCATCAGGGTCAGGGCCTCGCCGAGATTCTGCGGGAGCGGCTCGATGCCCATGGCGCGACGCTCGGCGTCCGACAGCGCCCAGACGTCGTCCTCGGCGCCCGGCGGGAGCTCGTAGCCCTCCTCGACGCCCTTGAGGCCGGCGGCGAGCAGCATGGCGTAGGCCAGGTACGGGTTGGCGCCGGTGTCGAGGGAGCGGACCTCGATGCGAGCGGAGCCCGTCTTGCCGGGCTTGTACATCGGCACGCGCACCAGGGCGGAGCGGTTGTTGTGCCCCCAGCAGATGTAGGACGGAGCCTCGCCGCCCGCGCCGGCCGTGCGCTCGGAGCCGCCCCAGATGCGCTTGTAGGAGTTGACCCACTGGTTGGTGACGGCGGCGATCTCGGCGGCGTGCTTCAGCAGGCCCGCGATGAAGGACCGGCCGACCTTGGAGAGCTGGTACTCCGCGCCGGACTCGTAGAACGCGTTGCGGTCGCCCTCGAAGAGGGAGAGGTGGGTGTGCATGCCGGAGCCGGGGTGCTCGCTGAACGGCTTCGGCATGAAGGTCGCCTGGACGCCCTGCTCCAGCGCGACCTGCTTCATGACCAGGCGGAACGTCATGATGTTGTCGGCCGTGGAGAGCGCGTCGGCGTAGCGCAGGTCGATCTCCTGCTGGCCGGGGGCGCCCTCGTGGTGGGAGAACTCGACCGAGATGCCCATCGACTCGAGCATGGTGATCGCCTGGCGGCGGAAGTCCATGCCGATGTTGTGCGGGGTGTGGTCGAAGTAGCCGGAGTTGTCGGCCGGGGTCGGGCGGGAGCCGTCGGTCGGCTTGTCCTTCAGCAGGAAGAACTCGATCTCCGGGTGGGTGTAGAACGTGAAGCCCAGGTCGGAGGCGCGGGCGAGGGCCCGCTTGAGGACATAGCGCGGGTCGGCGAAGGACGGGGAGCCGTCCGGCATGAGGATGTCGCAGAACATGCGGGCGGTGCCGGGGGCCTCCGCGCGCCAGGGCAGGACCTGGAAGGTGGAGGGGTCCGGCTTGGCGATCATGTCGGACTCGTAGACCCGGGCGAAGCCCTCGATCGCGGAGCCGTCGAAGCCGATGCCCTCGTCGAAGGCCTGCTCGAGCTCGGCGGGGGCCACGGCGACGGACTTGAGGAAGCCCAGCACGTCCGTGAACCACAGCCGTACGAAACGGATGTCGCGCTCCTCCAACGTCCGGAGCACGAACTCCTGCTGCTTGTCCATCTTCCGCTTCCCCATCCTTGCTGGTCAGGCCGCCTGCCTCCGGTCCCGTGGAGCGGCGGTCGGGCACCTGAGCATCAGACCACATCCCCGTTTCGGGCGCGTTGCCGACCATGATCGCCTCGGCGACCCGGACCTGAACGCCTCGTGTCCGGCGGATGTCCTGCTCTGCCGCCCATCTTGCCTGCTCGGACCGGTATCCGTAATGCCCGACCCCCTCCGTCTGCCCCTCCCGCTTGATTTGCATCGCAAATGACACTTTGACTTGGGTGTGAACGGCCGTACGGGGCGAACCCCGCGACCACGCCATGACCTGCCCCCTGCCCCCATCACACCTCTGGTACGAGCGGGAGGCCCCGGCGGGCGCCCGGACCGGGCTGACCGACCTCACCGACGTGCCCGTCGCGCCCGGAACGCGCGCATACCTGTGCGGCCCGCTCCCCTTCATGCGGGCGGATGTGGGCGCAGCTGATCGCGAAGGGGGTCGCCCCCGCAGGCGTCCACTACGAGGTGTTCGGCCCCGACCTGTGGCCGGCGACGGCGAGCTGACGCCTCGCCGCGACCGCGACCGCAGACTCGACCGGCAAGGCGGCAGGCCGTCGGTCGCGGCCCGGGGTGCCGCGCGCGTCAGGCCCGTCCCGGGATCCCCAGGAGCAGCGGGCCCGTCGGTTCCGTCACGAGGTCCGCGAGCGTGAGCGGGTCCAGGGAACGGCAGAACGCCTCCTGGGCCCGGCGCAGAGCGCCACGCAGACGGCAGGCCGAGCTCAGGGGGCAGGGGGCGGCTCCGCCCTCGCAGTCGGCGACGTCGCCCTCCCCCTCGAAGGCGCGGACGACGGCGCCCACCGACGCCGCGCGGCCCGCTCCGGTGAGGGCGAGGCCGCCGCCCCGGCCGCGCCGGGTCTCCAGCAGCCCCATGCGCTGGAGCTCGGCGACGACCTTCGCCGCGTGGGTGTAGGGGACCTCCATCGCCGCGGCCACCGCCCGCGTCGTGGGAGTGACCTGCGGGTTCTCGCCCGTCACCGCGAGTCGCATCAGGACGCGCAGGGCCAGGTCGGTGGATCGCAACAGCCGCATGAGACGAAGCGTAGATAATGCGCATCTCGGGTTCCAATTATCGAGGACCCCGGCCGTAACCCGTCTACGACAATCCCCTGCGCCGCACTACGATCAGCGGACCCGTTCGTCAGTTCCCCCTTTTCCCAGAAGGACAGGCCTCATGGGTTCCGCCAACACCACCGGCAGTGCGGCGCGCAAGGCGCGCATAGAGGAGATGCGGCGGGCCGAACAGGCTCGTGAGCGGCGAGGACGTGTCCTCGTGATCGGGGGCAGCGTCGTCGCCGTCGTCGCGCTCGTCGCCGGCGGCGTGTTCGTCGTGAGGTCGCAGTCCGGCGACGACGCCCCCGCCGCCGACTCCAAGGCCTCGGGCAACTTCGTCACCGGCAAGGACGGGGTCAGGACGTGGAAGGGGAAGCTGGGGCGCACGCACGTCACCAGGACCGTGAAGTACCCGACCGAGCCCCCCGTCGGCGGTGACCACAACCAGGTCTGGATGAACTGTAACGGCGACGTGTACACGAAGGCGCTGAACAACATGAACGCCGTGCACTCGCTGGAGCACGGCGCGGTCTGGGTGACGTACAACAGCAAGGCGAGCAAGGCCGACGTCGACGCCCTCGCCGCGAAGGTCAAGAAGACGCCCTACACCCTGATGAGCCCGGACGACGCCCAGCCCGACCCGATCATGCTCACCGCGTGGGGCAACCAGCGCACGGTGACGGGTGCGGGCGACCCGAACGTGGACACGTTCTTCGCGAAGTTCGTGCAGGGTCAGCAGACGCCCGAACCGGGCGCAGCGTGCACGGGCGGTCTGCCGCAGTGAGGTACGCGGGAGTGGCCGTCGCCGTGGCCGGGGTGCTCGTCGCCGCGGGAGCCGTCACCTACTCGGTGGCCGAGAACGGCGGGACGGCGGCCGACGCCCCGGTCGCCGACTCCGCCGACGCCGGGTTCGCCCGGGACATGGCGGTGCACCACCAGCAGGCCGTGGAGATGTCGTACATCGTGCGCGACCGGACGACCGGCGAGGAGGTGCGGCGGCTCGCCTACGACATCGCGCAGACCCAGGCCAACCAGCGCGGCATGCTGCTCGGCTGGCTGGACCTGTGGGGGCTGCCGAAGGTGTCGTCCGACCCGCCCATGACCTGGACGGGCATGCGGGGGATGAGCGGCGGCGAGGACGGCGCGCTCATGGTCGGCATGGCCACCGACGCCGAGATGAAGCGGCTCGGCACGCTCAACGGCAAGCAGGCCGAGATCCTCTACCTCCAGCTCATGACCGCCCATCACAAGGGCGGCGTCCACATGGCCGAGAGCTGCGTCGCCAAGTGCGCGGTCGGCGTGGAGAAGCGGCTGGCGCAGGGCATGGTCGAGGCGCAGCAGTCGGAGATCGGTCTCATGGCGGGCATGCTGAAGGCGCGCGGGGCCAAGCCGTGACAGATCGGTGACCGCCCGGCGGCCCGGCCGCGGCGGGCGCCGCGTGCCGGCCGCCGCCGGGCCGCCGGCCCGGCCTCGCGCGGCCGTCGGCCGGGCCGGACTTTGCGTGGCCGTCCCGACCCTCTACGCCCTCTCGGACCGACCGTCGGACCAACTCATAGGGTTTTCCCTCGACTTCGCGGACGAACCCGTCAAACCATGCCAGAAAGCAGCCACTTGGGCGCTTCTTGGTGTTCGCATTCCCCTGGCATGAGGAGTTCGTCGCAAGAGTGGCCCGCACGTCGAGTGATCCACTCGCGTCGAACCACATACAGGGGGTCCTATGAGATCCAATCGCGCCACGCTGCGCGCCGCGAGCATGGCAGCGACTCTGCCCATGATCGTCGGCGCGCTGGCGCTCGGCATACCCGCGGCGCACGCCGCGGACGCCCCGGCCCGCGACACGCTGACCGGGACCAAGCCCGCGTGGGCCACGGCCAAGGCGGACAAGGGCTCGACCCCGGACAGCGCGCAGGTCTCCGCCCGGGTCTACCTCGCGGGACGTGACGCGGCCGGCCTCGGCCGGTACGCGCAGGCGGTCTCCGACCCGAGCTCCGCCGCCTACGGCAAGTACCTCTCCGCCGCGCAGGCGAAGGCCCGCTACGGCGCGACCGCGGCCCAGGTGGCCGCCGTCAAGTCGTGGCTGGCGGCGGCCGGTCTGAAGGTGACCGGCACGACCGAGCACTACGTCTCCGTCAGCGGTGACGTGGCCGCCGCCGAGAAGGCGTTCGGCACCCAGCTGCACAACTACGCCAAGGGCTCGAAGACCTACCGGGCGCCGGCCAAGGCGGCCACCGTCCCGGACAGCCTCGACGGCGCCGTCCTGACCGTCACCGGCCTGGACAACGCCCCGCACAAGGCGACCCACAGCGACCAGCTGCCGGGTCCCGGCGCCGTGTTCAAGAACGCCGGACCGTTCTCCTCGTACTACGGTTCGAACATCGCGACCACGCTGCCGAAGGCGTACGGCAAGCCGATCCCCTACGCCGTCCAGGGTTATACCGGCAAGCAGCTGCGTGCCGCCTACGGAGCGGGCTCGTACACCGGCAAGGGCGTGCGCGTCGCGATCACCGACGCCTTCGCCTCGCCGACGATCGCCTACGACGCGGCCACGTACGCGAAGAAGCACGGCGACGCCGCCTGGAAGACCGGCCAGCTGAGCCAGGTGCTGCCGAAGAACTACACCCACACCGGCGCCGACGAGTGCGACGCCTCGGGCTGGTACGGCGAGGAGACCCTCGACGTCGAGGCCGTGCACGCGGTCGCGCCGGCCGCGAACGTCACGTACGTGGGCGCCGCGTCCTGCATGGACGACGATCTGCTCGACTCGCTCAGCAAGATCGTCGACAACCACCTGGCCGACATCGTCTCCAACTCCTGGGGCGACATCGAGGCCAACCAGACGCCGGACCTGGCGGCCGCCTACGACCAGGTCTTCCAGTTCGGCGCGGTCGAGGGGATCGGCTTCTACTTCTCCTCCGGCGACAACGGCGACGAGGTCGCCAACACCGGCACCAAGCAGGTCGACACCCCGGCCAACTCGGCGTGGGTGACGGCGGTCGGCGGCACCTCGCTGGCGGTCGGCAAGGGCGACAAGTACCTGTGGGAGACCGGCTGGGGCACCGAGAAGGCCTCGCTGTCCGCGGACGGCAAGAGCTGGACGGGCTTCCCCGGCGCGTACACCTCGGGCGCGGGCGGCGGCACCAGCAAGACGGTCGCCGAGCCGTACTACCAGAAGGGCGTCGTCCCGAACGCGCTCGCCACGGCCAACAACGCCGCCGGCAACCGCGTCGTCCCGGACATCGCGGCGATCGCCGACCCGAACACCGGCTTCAGGGTCGGCCAGACCCAGACCTTCCCGGACGGGTCCGAGCAGTACAGCGAGTACCGCATCGGCGGCACCTCGCTGGCCGCGCCGGTCATCGCGGCCGTGCAGGCACTGGCCCAGGAGGCGCGCGGCGGCAAGGCGATCGGTTTCGCCAACCCGTCGATCTACTCCAAGTACGGCACGAAGGTCTACCACGACGTGACCGACAACCCCACGGGGTCCGGACTCGCCGTGGCGCGCGTCGACTTCGCCAACAGCGTCGACGCCACCGGCGGCCTGCTGACCTCGGTCCGCAGCCTCGGCAAGGACAGCTCGCTGTCCGCGGTGAAGGGCTACGACGACGTCACCGGCGTGGGCACGCCCGCGAACGGTTACGTCGACTCGTACCGCCGTCGCTGAGCAGTGCGTGACGTCGGGCTGAGTCCTTGGTGACGTGAAGGGGGGCGTGGGGCGATCGACACCCCGCGCCCCCCATCGCGTCGCTCTGACGATTACACTGTTCCCGTGCCTCAACTTCGTCTCGCCCTGAACCAGATCGACTCGCGTGTCGGCGACCTCGCCGGCAACACCGAAACGATCCTCCGCTGGACCCGGCACTCCGCCGAGCAGGGAGCCCACCTCGTGGCGTTCCCCGAGATGGCGCTGACCGGGTATCCCGTCGAGGACCTCGCGCTGCGCTCCTCCTTCGTCGAAGCCTCCCGCACCGCGCTGCGGCAGCTCGCCGCGCGCCTCGCCGACGAGGGCTTCGGCGGGCTGCCGGTCGTCGTCGGCTACCTCGACCGGTCGGAGAACGACCAGCCGCGGTTCGGCCGGCCGGCCGGCTCTCCGCGCAACGCCGCGGCGGTACTGCACGGCGGCGAGGTGGTGCTGTCCTTCGCCAAGCACCACCTGCCCAACTACGGCGTCTTCGACGAGTTCCGCTACTTCGTGCCGGGCGACACCATGCCGGTGCTGCGCGTGCACGGCGTCGACGTGGCCCTCGCGATCTGCGAGGACCTCTGGCAGGACGGCGGCCGCGTCCCCGCGGCGCGCTCCGCCGGGGCCGGTCTGCTGCTCTCCGTCAACGCCTCCCCCTACGAGCGGGACAAGGACGACACCCGCCTGGAGCTGGTCCGCAAGCGGGCGCAGGAGGCCGGGTGCACCACCGCCTACCTCGCGATGATCGGCGGTCAGGACGAGCTCGTCTTCGACGGCGACTCGATCGTCGTCGACAAGGACGGCGAGGTCGTCGCGCGGGCCCCGCAGTTCTCCGAGGGCTGCGTGGTCCTGGACCTCGACCTGCCCGCGGCCTCCCCCGACGCGCCGACCGGCGTCGTGGACGACGGTCTGCGCATCGACCGCGTGGTGCTGTCCGAGGAGCCGCTGCCGCGTTACGCGCCCGAGCTGAGCGGCGGGTACGCGGAGCGGCTGGACGACGCCGAGGAGGTCTACTCGGCGCTCGTCGTGGGCCTGCGGGCGTACGTCGCGAAGAACGGCTTCCGGTCGGTGCTCATCGGGCTGTCGGGCGGGATCGACTCGGCGCTCGTCGCGGCCCTCGCCTGTGACGCGGTGGGCGCGCAGAACGTGTACGGCGTGTCGATGCCGTCCAAGTACTCCTCCGACCACTCCAAGGGCGACGCGGCGGAGCTGGCCCGGCGCACCGGGCTGAACTTCCGCACGGTGCCGATCGAGCCGATGTTCGACGCGTACATGGGCTCGCTGGGACTGACGGGCCTGGCCGAGGAGAACCTCCAGTCGCGGCTGCGCGGAACCCTGCTGATGGCCGTCTCCAACCAGGAGGGCCACATCGTCCTCGCCCCCGGCAACAAGTCGGAGCTGGCGGTCGGCTACTCCACCCTGTACGGCGACTCGGTCGGCGCGTACGGCCCCATCAAGGACGTCTACAAAACATGGGTCTTCCGGCTCGCCGAGTGGCGCAACCGCGCCGCGGCCGAGCGGGGCCAGACCCCGCCGATCCCGGAGAACTCGATCACCAAGCCGCCGAGCGCCGAGCTGCGCCCCGGCCAGGTGGACACGGACTCGCTCCCGGACTACCCCGTCCTGGACGCGATCCTGGAGATGTACGTGGACCGGGACCAGGGCGCGGACGCGATCGTCGCCGCCGGGTACGACCCCGCGCTGGTCGCCAAGACCCTGCGCATGGTCGACACGGCCGAGTACAAGCGCCGCCAGTACCCTCCGGGCGCGAAGATCTCCGCGAAGGGCTTCGGCAAGGACCGCCGCCTGCCCATCACGAACGGCTGGCGCGAGTCTCTTTAGCCGGGATCGGGGGTCCACCCCGGCCGGGCTCCGCGCGGAACCCGGCCGGGGTGGCGGGGCGGGGCGGGTCAGCGCAGGGCGGCCCGGCCCGCGCCGACGGCCCGCAGGGCGCGCTGCGCGGTCTCCCGGTTCTCGCCGACGGGAGCCACGTGGTCGAGGACGTCGCGCGCGGCGTCCTCCCCGAGCACCCGGGTGATCACCCAGGTGGCGAGGTACTGCGACGCCAGACAGCCGCCCGCCGTGGCGATGTTCCCCTCGGCGTGGAACGGCTCGTCCAGCACGGTGACGCCGCAGGCCTCGACGAAGGGCCGGCTCTTGACGTCCGTGCAGGCCGGCATGGAGCCCAGCAGGCCGAGCCGGGCGAGCACCAGCGCCCCGGAGCACTGCGCGCCGATGAGCTGCCGCGAGGGTTCGAGTCGCAGCCTGGAGATCAGCCGTTCGTCGGCGACGACATCGCGTGTGCGCACCCCGCTGCCGATCAACACGACGTCGGCTTCGGCCACGAACTCCATCGGGCGCTGCCCGCCCACCTCGACGCCGTTCATCGACGTGACCGCCGGCGCCGGCGTCGTGATGAACGCCTCCAAGCCGTCCTTGCGGCACCGGTTGATCAGCGCGGAGGCGATGAAGCTGTCCAGCTCGTTGAATCCGTCGAAGGTGATCACGGCTACCTGCATCGCAACTCCTCGGGTACGGCGGGCAAGGCGACGGACCACCAGTCTCCGGGGCGCCGGAGTCCGGGTCGAGGGCGTTCGTCGGCGGGTGACACGCCTCGGGGACGTGCCACCCGGCGCTCACCGGCCCCGAGGAACGCCGCAGACCCGGCCCGCCGCGGGGGGCGGGCCGGGCGGGCCGGAGGCCGCGTCAGTGCCGGGCCGTCGCCTTCGCCGGGCGCGGTACGTGGGTCGCGACGACGCGGTCGCGGACGGGGCGTCGCGGGGCGCGGCGGGCGTCGACGACGTACGCGACGCCGGCCACCCCCAGGCCCAGCACCGCCAGTGCCGCTCCCGCGATCGCCGGGGAGGTGACGCCGTAGCCGGCCGCGAGGGTCAGGCCGCCGATCCAGGCACCGCCGGCGTTGGCCATGTTGAACGCGGCCTGGTTGGCGGAGGAGGCCAGCGAGGGTCCCGCGGTCGCGCGCTCCATCACCATCAGGTTGAGCGGGGAGCCCGTCACGAACGCGGCGACGCCCAGCAGGACCACGGCCAGCGCGCCGCCCCAGGCCGTCGTCATCAGCAGCGGGAACAGGGCCAGGACCAGCGCCAGCGAGGTGAGTCCGGCGAACAGCGTGGGGCGCATCGCGTGGTCGGCGAGCCGGCCGCCGAGCAGGTTGCCGACGGTGGCGCCGACGCCGAACAGCGCCAGCAGCAGCGTCACGCTGGAGCCGGCGTACCCGGCGGAGTCCGTCAGCATGGGCGTGATGTAGCTGTAGGCGGCGAACAGGGCGCCGAAACCGGCGACCGTCGTGCCGAGCGCCAGCCACACCGGAAGTGAGCGCAGGGCGGACAGCTCGCGGCGCAGGCCGACGGCGGGGGCCTGGGTGTGGTCGTGCGGGATCAGCAGGGCCAGGGCGGCGATCGCCGCCAGGCCGATCACGCTGACGCCGAGGAAGGCCGCCCGCCAGCCGAGGTGCTGGCCCACGAGGGTGGCGGCGGGGACGCCCGCGATGTTGGCGACGGTCAGACCGAGGAACATCAGCGACACCGAACGGGCCTTGCGCTCGGGCGCGACCAGCGTGGTGGCCACCACCGCGCCGACACCGAAGAAGGCGCCGTGCGGCAGACCGCTGAGGAAGCGGGCGGCCAGCAGCCAGCCGTTGTCCGGGGCCAGAGCGGAGAGCGCGTTGCCCGCGACGAACAGCACCATCAGGGAGATCAGGACCGTGCGGCGGGACATCCGCGCGGTCGCCGCGGCGAGCAGCGGCGCGCCGATGACGACGCCGAGCGCGTACGCGGAGACCAGGTGTCCGGCCGCCGGGATGGAGATGTGCAGGTCGCCCGCGACGTCGGGCAGCAGGCCCATCATCACGAACTCGGTGGTGCCGATGCCGAAGGCACCCACGGCCAGGGCGAGCAGGGCCAGAGGCATGAAGAACTTGCCTTTCAGGGAGAGCGGGTTCCGTTCATCATACGGTTCGTATGTTCAACTACGGAACAAAGTCTCCCCGGCCGGTATTCCGGCGGGCGACGCCCCGGTTACGGTGTGGTGACCTTCACACGAGCCGCCACCGGCAGATGGTCGCTGCCCGTCCGCGGCAGCGTCCACGAGGTGACCGGCTGCACGCCCTTCACCATGATCTGGTCGATCCGCGCCATCGGGAACGACGCGGGCCAGCTGAACCCGAACCCGCTGCCCGCCGCGCCCTGCGTGGAGCGCATCTGGGAGGTCACGGCGTTCAACGAGCGGTCGTTCATGGTGCCGTTGAGGTCGCCGAGCAGGACCACCCGGGTCAGCCGTTCGTCGGCGATCGCCTCGCCCAGCGCGTCCGCGCTCTTGTCGCGCTGCCGGGCGGTGAACCCGGCCTGCAGCTTGACCCGCACCGACGGCAGATGGGCCACGTAGACGGCCACCTCACCCTGCGGCGTGGCGACGGCCGCCCGCATGGCGCGCGTCCAGCCCAACTCGATGTCGACGGCCCGCACACCGCTCAGCGGGTACTTGCTCCACAGCCCGACCGTGCCCTGCACCGAGTGGTACGGGTACGTCGCCGCCAGCGCCTTCTCGTACACCGGGACGGCCGAGGCGGTCAGCTCCTCCAGGGCCAGCACGTCCGCCTCGGAGGCGGCGACGTCCCGGGCGGTGCCCGCCGGGTCGGGGTTGTCGGCGTTGACGTTGTGGGTGGCCACGGTGAGGTCACCGCCGGCGCCGGTGCGGTCGACGAGCAGCCCGCCGAAGAGGTTCGTCCACACCACGACCGGCAGGACGACGGCGATCAGCGCGGTCGCCGACCTGCGCACCACCGCGAGCACCAGCAGCACCGGCAGGAACACGCCGATCCACGGCAGGAACGTCTCCGTGAGGCTGCCGAGGTTGCCGAACCGGTTGGGGATGCGCGAGTGCAGCAGCATCACCAGGGAGAGCGCCAGGGCCACACCCGCGACGACCAGACCGCGCCGCCAGATGTGCGGGTCCCCCCGCCAGCCCGTGGTCAGCCGGCCGAGGAGACGTCCGATCAGGCGCCGGAGCCGGACTCCCCGAGGCTCGTGTCCCGAGTCTCCGTTGCCGTCCGTCTCCGTCATGTACGCCTGCTGCGCCATACCGTCGCCTCACTGCCTGCCGTGCACCGTCCGTCCCCCCGGGTACGACCCTAGGGGATGATCGGCTTGGATCTCGCCGTCTCGTGACGGCCGTACGGCAACGATGACGAGGGGTGCGGTCCCACGGGTTCCGGCGCCGGCGGGCACGGCCCGGTCTGTGACGGAACGCTCACATCAGGGGTGCGCGTCCGGCGGGCTGACGGGGCGTAGTCCGGCGAGCAGCGAGTCGACGATGCGCTCCGGGAGGTCTTCGGGCAGGTCGGCGTCAGGGCGCAGGACGGCACGCACGAGCATGGGGCCGACGAAGATGTCGTTGATCAGTTCGAGGTCGAGGTCGGCGCGGAGTTCGCCGTTCTCCTGTCCCCGGCGCAGGACTTCGACGCCCAGCCTGCGCCGGGGCGCTATCACCGTGTTGTGGTACGCCGTCCAGATCTGCGGGCTGCTCTTCATCTGGGCGTGGACGTTGTGCAGGATCGCCGAGGAGCGGCTGGCGAGTCCGCGCCGGCGCAGCGCCTCCAGCAGCACGACCAGGTCGTCGCGCATGGACGTGCCGGGGAGTTCGGGGTCGTCGGGCTCGGCGGCCCGCAGCACGTCCACGAACAGCGCCTCCTTGCCGCTCCAGCGCCGGTAGATGGTGGCCTTGCCGACGCCGGCGGTGCGGGCGATGCGCTCGATGGACATCTCGGCGAGCGAGACGCCGTCCTCCAGCAGCTTCATCGTGACCTCGATGATGGCCCGTTCCAGGGCCTCGTTCCGGGGCCGCCCCCGGACGGGCTGCTCGACGGCTGCGCTGTCGGCGGGGCTCACGTCCACTGATCCTTTCGTCGCACTGGGGAATTGTCGCCCACGGGGCGGGCGGATGCGGCGACTCCCTGCCGCACCCGCCCACCGGCCACTACGACGTGGTCCGGGCCGGCTGCTCCTCCTCCGCGTCGGCGGGCACGGGCTTCGGGCGGCCCGGCAGGAACGCGGCGACCACGGCCGCGCCCACGAGCGCCACCCCGGCCCCGCACAGGGCGGTGACGTGCATGGCGTGCAGGAAGGCGTCGTTGGCGGGGCCGACCAGCGCCCTGCCCCGGTCGCCGAGGCTCGCGGCGACCCCCAGCGTCGCCTCGATCGACTCGCCGGCCGTGTGGCGCAGGCCCTCCGGCAGCGTGCCGAGGCTGCCCTCGATGCCGTCGCGGTACGACGTGGACAGCACCGAGCCGAGGACGGCGATGCCGAGCGCGCCGCCGACCTGGCGGAAGGTGTTGCTCAGCGCGGAGGCCGAGCCGGCCTTCTCCCGGGGCAGGGCCTGCATGATGACCACGCTGGTCGGGGTCATGATGTGGGCCATGCCGGCGCCCATGCAGAAGAAGACGACCTCCAGCAGCCAGATCGGGGTGTCCGCCTCCAGCAGGGCGAACGCCGCCAGCGTCGCGGTGAGGAGGAGCATCGCCGCCGTGGTCGTGGCCCTGACCCCTATGCGGTCCACGACGAGCCGGGCGCGCGGCGCGAAGATCAGCTGGGCGGCGGCCAGCGGCAGCAGCAACAGGCCGGTCTGCAGCGGCGAGTAGCCGCGCACGCTCTGGGTGTAGAAGACCGAGAAGAAGGTCACGCCCATGAGCGCGAAGAAGACGAGCGCTATGACGGAGATCGCGGCCGAGAACACCTTGTTCCGGAAGTACCCGACGTCGACCGACGGATGGTCGCTGCGCTTCTCGAACACCACGAACGCGGCGAGGACCGCCAGTCCGGCCCCGATGGTCACGAGCACGGTCGGGTCGGTGAAGTCGGCCAGCTCGCCGCCCTTGATGATGCCGTAGACGAGCAGCACGAGGCCGACGACCGACAGGGCGACGCCGACGGGGTCGAGGCGGCCGGGGTTCGGGTCGCGGGACTCGGGCACCAGCCACATCATCAGCCCGAACGCGAGCAGCACGATGGGCACGTTGATGAGGAACACCGAGCCCCACCAGAAGTGCGCGAGGAGCAGACCTCCGGTGATGGGCCCGATCGCGATGGCGAGCCCGACGCCGCCCGCCCAGATGCCGATCGCCTTGGGCTGCTCCTCGCGCTCGAAGACGTTCATCAGGACGGCGAGGGTCGCGGGCATCACGAAGGCGGCGCCGAGGGCCATCAGCGCGCGGAAGGCGATGAGCTGGGCGGGCGAGCCGGACTCGGCCGCGAGCGCGGAGCCGATGCCGAACACGGCGAGCCCGCCGAGCAGGACCTTCTTGCGGCCGATCCGGTCGCCGAGGAGCCCTGCGGAGAACAGCAGTCCCGCGAAGACGAGCGTGTAGGCGTTGATCGCCCACTCCAGCTCGCTCTGGGTGGCGCCGAGGCCGGTCGGGGCGGGCGTCGAGATCGTCTTGATCGCGACGTTCAGGATCGAGTTGTCGAGCACCACGATCAGCAGGCTCAGCATCAGGACGCCGAGGATCGCCCAACGACGCCGGTGCACCGCTTCCGGTATCCGCGGAGCGGTGGGGACGGCAGGAGTAGTCATGGCGCCGAGCTTAGGACGTTTCCGATACGGACCCGTCTCGTATCGGAAAGCGGGAGCGCGTTTCTTACTGAGGTTTTACCCACAGGGGGCGCTCTGGCTCTCGCCCGGGCGAAGTGCCACCATGGGCAGTGGTCCGGGGACGCCGTGAGGGCGCCTCGAGATGACGTTAGGAGCCGTTGCCATGACGCAGCTCTCGGCTGCCCGGAATGTCCCGCAGAAACCCACCGACGGCAGCAACGCGCTGTACGGGGGCAAGGGCACCCGCCGTATCACCGTCCGCGACATCGCCCTCGCCAAGGAACGCGGCGAGAAGTGGCCCATGCTCACCGCCTACGACGCGATGACCGCCTCCGTCTTCGACGAGGCCGGGATCCCCGTGATGCTCGTGGGCGACTCGGCGGGCAACTGCCACCTCGGCTACGAGACGACTGTGCCCGTCACCCTCGACGAGATGACCATGCTGTCCGCGGCGGTCGTACGGGGCACCTCCCGTGCGCTGATCGTCGGCGACCTGCCGTTCGGCTCCTACCAGGAGGGTCCGGTGCAGGCGCTGCGCTCGGCGACGCGCCTGGTGAAGGAGGCCGGGGTCGGGGCCGTGAAGCTGGAGGGCGGCGAGCGCTCGCACCGGCAGATCGAGCTCCTCGTCGAGTCCGGCATTCCGGTGATGGCGCACATCGGCCTGACCCCGCAGTCCGTGAACGCGATGGGTTACCGCGTGCAGGGGCGCGGCGAGGAGGCGGCCCAGCAGCTCCTGCGGGACGCCAAGGCCGTACAGGACGCGGGCGCGTTCGCGGTGGTGCTGGAGCTGGTCCCGGCGGAGCTGGCGGCCGAGGTCACGCGGGTGCTGCACATCCCGACCGTCGGCATCGGCGCCGGTCCGGAGACGGACGCCCAGGTACTGGTGTGGACCGACATGCTCGGGCTGACCGGGGGCCGGGTGCCGAAGTTCGTCAAGCAGTACGCGAACCTGCGGCAGGTCATGGGCGACGCGGCGAAGGCGTTCGCAGAGGACGTCGTCGGCGGCACGTTCCCGCTGGACGAGCACAGCGTGCACTGAGCCTCCCGCGCCGACCGGGTGGACGCCGGGCCTCTGCTCCGGGACCGGAGTCTCCCCCGGCCGCGTCCACCCGGTCGGCGCGCTGTAGGCGGTCTGTAGGCGGTCTGTCGGCTCCCGCAGGCGCCGGCGGCCAGGTGTCGGCGGGCTGTCGGAGGTCTGTCGGCGGGGGTCGCCACTGTTGCGGCATGACGCGAATCCACCACAACCCCAGCGGCGCGGGCAGCGCCGTGACCGTCCGGGGGCTGGTCAAGCACTACGGCGAGACCAAGGCACTGGACGGGGTCGACCTCGATGTCCGCGAAGGCACCGTGATGGGGGTCCTCGGGCCGAACGGCGCCGGGAAGACCACCCTCGTGCGGATCCTGTCCACCCTGCTGGCCGCCGACGGCGGCCGGGCGACCGTCGCCGGCTACGACGTCGCGGCGCAGCCCCGGCAGCTGCGCCGGGTGATCGGCCTCACCGGTCAGTACGCCTCCGTCGACGAGAAGCTCCCCGGATGGGAGAACCTGTACCTCATCGGGCGGCTGCTCGACCTGCCGCGCAAGGAAGCGCGGACGCGTGCCGACGAGCTGCTGGAGCGGTTCTCGCTCACCGAGGCCGCCAGGCGGCCCGTGGCCACCTACTCCGGTGGCATGCGGCGACGGCTGGACCTCGCCGCGTCGATGATCGGACGGCCGAACGTGCTGTTCCTCGACGAACCCACCACCGGGCTCGACCCCCGCACCCGCAACGAGGTGTGGACGGAGGTCAAGTCCATGGTCGGGGACGGCGTCACCGTGCTGCTGACCACCCAGTACATGGAGGAGGCCGAGCAGCTCGCCTCCGAGCTGACCGTCGTCGACCGGGGCAAGGTCATCGCGGGCGGCGGCATCGAGGAGCTGAAGGCCCGGGTCGGCGGCCGCACCCTGCGGATCCGGCCAGCCGACCCGCTGCAACTGCGACCGCTGGCCGGCTGGCTCGACGAGCTCGGCATCACCGGGCTCGCCGCCACCGCCGTGGACGCCGAACGCGGCTCGGTCCTGGTGCCCGTACTCAGCGACGAGCAACTGACGGCCGTCATCGGCGCGGTCAGCGCCCGCGGCGTCACCCTGACCTCCCTCACCACCGAACTGCCCAGCCTGGACGAGGTGTTCCTCTCCCTCACCGGCCACCTCGCAGGCTCCACCCCGAACGACGCCAGGCCCACCGAGACCCGCGAGGAGGTCGCCGTATGAGCGCGGCCACGATCGACATCAGCACGGCAGCCGACGCGCGCATCCCGCTGCGCAGCCACCTGCGGCACACCGGCGCGCTGATCCGCCGCAACCTGCTGTGGATCAGACAGGACCCGGAGTCGATGTTCGACGCGGTCCTCTTCCCGGTGATCTTCACCCTGCTCTTCGTGTACGTCTTCGGCGGCTCCATCGGGCAGTCGCTGGGCGGCGGTCAGGAGGCGTACGTGCAGTACGTCATTCCCGGCCTGCTGGCCATGATGGGGATGAACATGGCGCAGGGCGTGGGCACCGGCTTCAACACGGACTTCAACTCCGGGGTCATGGACCGCTTCCGGTCGCTGCCCATCGGACGGGGCTCGGTGCTCTTCGCCAAGATCGCCGTGGAGCTGATGCGCATGCTGGTCGCGTGCGCGATCCTCATGGTGGTGGCCGTCCTGGTGGGCTTCGACATCACCCACTGGCCCGGTCTCTTCGCCGCCGTGGGACTGGCCACGGTGTTCGGCTCGGCCCTGATGTGGGTGTTCCTCACCCTCGGCGTGGTGATGAAGAGCGCGCAGTCCGTGCAGGCGATGGGCTTCCTGGTGCTGATGCCGCTGCAGTTCGGCTCGTCGATCTTCGCGCCGACCCGGTCGATGCCCGGCTGGCTGCAGAACTTCACCGCGTACAACCCGCTGTCCGCGCTCGCCGACGCGGCGCGCGGACTCATGGTGGGCGGTCCGGTCGCGCACGGCCTGTGGGTGACCCTCGCCTGGTCGGCGGGGCTCACCGCGGTGATGGCGCCGATCGCGATCCACACGTTCCGCACGAAGACCTGAGCCGCGGACAGTGCGCCGGGCCGGCACGATGCGGGCCTGCACGATGCGGGCCGGGACGACGCGGGCGGGCCCCTCCGGACACGTCACACCAGGGCGGTGGCCTCCTCGTAGGAGAGGCCGCCGCCCTCGGCGTACGCCCGCTCGAAGCGTTCGTCGCCGAGCGCCGCGCGCGTGCGGCTCAGGGCGAGTTCACGGGCCTCGCGCTCCAGACGGGGGAAGACGTGGCGCGGCGGCAGCAGGGCGGCGGCGGCTCCGAGACAGCGGGCGGCCGCGTCCGCGCCGTCGTTCAGGCCGATGAGGGCGGTGGCGGCGATGGCGAGGTAGAAGGAGCACAGGTGCGGGGCGACGGCCCGGGACACCGGGTCGGTCGCCCGGCCGAGGGCGGCGCGGATCCCGGGCAGGGCCTGCTCGTACCGGCCGTCTACCACCTCCAGCCAGGCCTCCGCGCCCAGGATGAACGCGTCGAAGACCGCGAAGTTGCCGAAGCTGAAGCACTCGCGCAGCAGCCGGAGCTGTTCGCGCGCCTCGGCGATGCGCCCGGTCGAGCCGAGCCAGCCGGCCAGGAAGAGACGGGCCGCGGGGACGGCCTCGTTGCCGCCGTGCGCCGGCCCGTCGATCACCTCGCGCAGCAGGCGCTCGCCCTGCTCCGCGTCGCCCGCCTCCAGCAGCACGCTGCCCAGCCGGGCTCCGAGGACCGCCGACTGGGCGCGGGCGCCGATCTGCTCGGCGTGCGTCCTCGCGACCACGTAGTCGGCGGCGGCGCGGCGGTAGTCGCCCAGCCGCTCATGCGCTTCGGCGCGCGCGGACAGGGCTTCCACGATGCCCCACACGTCGCCGAGACGGCGGTAGATCTCCAGGGCCTCGTCCGCGTCGCGGAAGGCGTTGCCGGCCCAGTCGGCCCGGTTGGCGAGGATGTTCGCGCGCATCTGCAGGCAGGAGGCGAGCTCCCACTCGAAACCGGGCGTGCGGCGGCAGGTGTCCACGTTGGCGTCGACGATGACGCGCATGCGGTCCGTGTCGCCGGTCAGCATCACGGCGAAGAACCAGAGCAGGCCGGGCGCCCGGCAGGTCTGCGGGAGACCGGGCTCGTAGGCCTTCGCGATCAGGGTCAGTTTGCGCTGCGCCGCCGGGGTCTGCCAGTCGTCCAACTGGTTCTCCAGGCAGGCCAGATGGGCCAGATGGACGCCACGGCGGGCCTCCAGCAGGGTCTCGCCGGTGAGCGGCGGCGGGGAGTCGGTGCAGGGCTTCCACACCGGGGCCGCCCGGCGCAGCGGCTCGGCGAAGGGGTCGGGGCCGAGGGCCATGACCTCGGCGCACCAGGCTCCCGCCTCGAGGCGCAGGTCCCGCATCTGCCAGTACCAGATGAGGGACAGCGTCAGGCTGAGCGCCTCCTGCTCGTCGCGGGCGGCGACCGCGCGGCGCAGCGCGGTGCGCAGGTTCTCGTACTCCAGCTGGATGCTTTCGGCGGCCTCGCGCTGACCGGGACCGCGCAGCAACGGCTCGGTGGTGCGGGCGAACTCGCGGTAGTACGTCAGGTGTGCGCGCTCGGCGGCGGCCCGTCCGCCCGACTCGTCCAGCCGCTCGGCCGCGTACTCGGCGACCGTCTCCAGCAGCCGGTAGCGCATGTCCCCGCCGGGCGCCGGGGCAGCGACGACGAGGGACTTGTCGACCAACGAGGCGAGGGTGTCGAGGAGTTCGCGGGGCGGCCGGCCCGCGCGGGCGTCCCGCACGTCACCGCGGCCGTCCCCGCCGCCGTCCCCGCCTCGGTTCGGGGCTGCGCCGCACACGGCTTCCACGGCGGCGAGGTCGCAGCCGCGCGCGAAGACCGACAACCGGGCGAGGACATCGCGTTCGTCCGCGTCGAGCAGGTCCCAGGACCAGTCGACGACGGCCCGCAGGGTCTGCTGGCGCGGCAGCACCGTGCGGCTGCCGGAGGTGAGGAGCCTGAAGCGGTCGTCGAGGCGGTCGGCGATCTGGCGTGGCGTCAGCATGCGCAGGCGCGCGGCGGCCAGTTCGAGGGCGAGGGGCAGACCGTCCAGACGCCGGCAGATCTCGGCGCAGGCCTCGGGGTCGTCCTCGGTGCGAAAGCCCGGCCGGGCGGCCGCACCGCGGTCGGCGAGCAGCCGCAGGGCGGTGGGCTCGGGCAGCGGATCGAGCGGGCGCAGCCGCTCACCGGGCACGCCGAGCGGCTCGCGGCTGGTGGCCAGCACCGTCACCCGCGGGCAGCGCGCCAGCAGTTCCTCGACGAGCCGGGCGGCCGCCTCCACCACGTGCTCGCAGTTGTCGAGAATGATCAGCATGCGGCGCCGGGCGCAGTGCTCGACCAGGCGCTCCACGGGGTCGCCGTGGCGTTCGGCGGCGGCCCGCAGCTCCTCCGCGCCGGCGCCGTACAGCACGGTCTCGCGGGCTCCCACGGCGGTGAGGACGGCCTGCGGCACGGCATCCGGGGCGGCGACGGGCGCGAGCTCGGCCAGCCACACGCCGTCGCTCGCGATGTGCCGTACGGTCTCGGCGGCCTCCTGCGACAGCCGTGTCTTGCCGGCCCCGCCGGGCCCGAGCAGGGTGACGAGCCGCGCGCCGGCCAGGTCCTCCCGGATGGCCGCGATGTCGTCCTCCCGGCCGACGAAGGAGGTGAGCCGGGCGCGGAGGTTGCCGGCGGCCTGCGGTCCCGAGGTCCCGGCACCCGGGCCGACGGGACCCGGGCCGACGGGACCCGAGGCGGCCGGCCGCGGGAGGGCGGAGGCCACGTCGCCGGGGGCCACACTCTCCGGCCTCCCCGCTCGCTCGGCGCTCTCGGCCGCCGTACGGCGCCCAGGAACACCGGAGAAGGCGTGCCGCTCCGGCCCGCCGGGCCCGCGGAAACCACCGGTGCCGCCCGTGCCACCGGTGCCGTCAAGGCCGCCCGTGCCGCCGAAGCCGTCGGAACGGTCCGACCCGTCGGGACGGTCGACCCCGCGGACGTCGGGGGAGACGCCAGAGCCGCGGGAGAGCCCGGGGTCGCGAGAGCCCCCCGGACCGCCCGGCACACCGCAGTCGAGGGAGCCCTCAGCGTCCCCCGGGACGCGGGAAGATCCCGGGTCGCCCGGGACACCGGAACGCCCGCGACCACCCGCGGCACCCGAGCCATGGGGAACCTCGGCGTCACGAGAGCTCCCCGGACCGCCCGGGACGCCTGCCGCCCCCTTTCCGGCTCCGGCGTCGCGCGTGAGCCATGGGCCGCCGGAGGCGTTCGGGACGTCGGTGGCGTCCATGTCCCCGGGGTTGAGCAACTCCGTGTGGAGGGTGCGCAGTTCGGGGCCCGGGTCGGCGCCGAGGCGGTCGGCCAGCAGTCTGCGTACCTCGTCGTAGGCGACCAGCGCCTGCGCGGTGCGGCCCGCGTCGCGCAGGGCGCGCAGGCGCAGGGCCTGGAGGGGCTCGTCCAGGGGGTGGGCGTCACACAGGGCGGTGAGCTCGGGCAGCGCCTGCCCGGCCTGGCCCTGGGCGATCGCGGCGGTGTGGCGGGCACGCAGCGCGTCGAGCCGGCGGGCATCCCAGCGGCCGGCCTCGGCGGTCCGGTCGGGCAGGTCGGCGAGGGCCGGTCCGTGCCAGAGGGCGAGCGCGTCGTCCAGGAGGACGGCCGCCTTCGCCGGGTCGCCGTCGGCGAGGGCGCGGACGCCGTCGCCGGTCAGCCGCTCGAAACGGTGCAGGTCGACGTCGTCGGGGGCGGCGGCCAGCCGGTAGCCGCCCTCGGCGGAGTCGATCGCGTCCGCCCCGAGGGCCCGGCGCAGCCGCCCGACCAGCGCCTGCAGCGCGCCCTGTGCGTCGGCGGGCGGGTCACCCGTCCAGACCTCCTCCACCAGCAGCCCCGCCGGAACGCTCCGGCCGGCCCGCAGGGCCAGCACGGTGAGCAGCGCGCGCAGCCGCGCTCCGCCGACGGCGACGGAGCTTCCGTCCGGACGGAGTGCCTGGGTGGTGCCGAGGATGCGATAGCGCACGGGGTTCATTCTCTCCGGTGGGATCGTGGTCGGTCACGGGGTTCTGCCGGGGTGGCGCGGGCGGCCGCCGCGCGGGAGGCCGGCCGCGCCGGAACCGAGGGCGTGGACGGGACGTTTCTCCTGTATGCCACGTCCGGGTACGGTCGGGCAGTTCCACCTGCGCGTGCCGGACGCGCGAACCGATCCAGGGGGCTCCATGACCACCGCCACCTCCCGCCGCAGCGAACGGCGGGTCAGTCCCGTCTTCCTGGGGATCCTGGCCGTCACCGCGGTCAC
Organism: Streptomyces achromogenes; assembly: GCF_030816715.1. NCBI lineage: Bacteria > Bacillati > Actinomycetota > Actinomycetes > Kitasatosporales > Streptomycetaceae > Streptomyces > Streptomyces achromogenes. The sequence continues at coordinate 2,666,086 of NZ_JAUSYH010000001.1, forward strand.
CGGCTGGGCCACCTGGTCCGGGTTCGCCGAGCGGCCGGGTGTGGCGGTGTTCCTGTTCGTGACGGCGGCGTGGATCGTGTCGCTGTGTCTGCACGAGTACGCGCACGCCCGCACCGCTCTGCACAGCGGGGACATCTCGGTCGGCGCGAAGGGGTACCTGACGCTCAACCCGCTGAAGTACACGCACGCCCTGCTCAGCATCGTGCTGCCGGTCATCTTCGTGATCATGGGCGGGATCGGACTGCCGGGCGGCGCCGTCTTCATCGAGCGCGGGCGGATCCGCGGGCGGTGGCGGCACAGCCTGATCTCGGCGGCGGGGCCGCTGACCAACGTGCTGTTCGCGGTGGTGTGCACGGCGCCGTTCTGGCTGGACGCGCTGGACGGGGTGCCGGCCGACTTCCGGTACGCGCTCGGTTTCCTCGCCCTGCTCCAGGTCACGGCGGCGATCCTGAACTTCCTGCCGGTGCCCGGGCTGGACGGCTACGGGGTGATCGAGCCCTGGCTGTCGTACAACGTGAAGCGGCAGGTGGAGCCGTTCGCGCCGTTCGGGCTGCTGTTCGTGTTCGCACTGCTGTGGGTGCCGGCGGTGAACGGCGTGTTCTTCGACATGGTCGACGCGGTACTGCGCGCTCTCGGGATCAGCGACTTCGACACGTACTGCGGTCAGTCGCTGTACCGCTTCTGGGAGGGCACGAACGAATACTGCGCGGTCAGCCCGTGACGTCGGCGTCGGCCGGCCGGCGGACCTTGCCGCGCTTCAGGTAGTACCAGGTCATGTTGGACGACAGGCCCGCGAGCAGCACCCAGACGATGCCCAGGAAGCTGCCCTGGACGAAGGAGACGACCGCCGCGGCCACGGCGAGCACGCAGACGACGAGGCTGTAGAGGGCGAGCCGCCGGGCCGGGCGGGGCGGGGGAAGGGGGGACATGGGGGCGGTTCTCCTGTCGGGGGGACACTGCCGGGGTGGCTCCGACCAGTGTCCCCCATGCGCTCATACGTCCGTGACGCGCAGCCCGGCGTGGGCCTTGTAGCGGCGGTTGACCGAGATCAGGTTGGCGACCAGGGACTCCACCTGGTGGGCGCCTCGCAGCCGGCCCGCGAAGACGCCGCGCATGCCGGGGATGCGGCCGGCCAGCGCCTGCACGATCTCGACGTCCGCCCGCTCCTCGCCCAGCACCATCACGTCGGTGTCGATCTCGTCGATCTCCGGGTCCTGGAGAAGGACCGCCGACAGGTGGTGGAACGCGGCGGCGACCCGGGAGTCCGGCAGCAGGGCGGCGGCCTGCTCGGCGGCGCTGCCCTCCTCCGGCTTGAGCGCGTAGGCGCCCTTCTTGTCGAAGCCGAGCGGGTTGACGCAGTCGACGACGAGCTTGCCGGCGAGTTCCTCGCGCAGGGACTCCAGCGTCTTGCCGTGGCCGTCCCACGGGACGGCGACGATGACGATGTCGCTGCGCCGCGCGGTCTCGGCGTTGTCGGCGCCCTCGACGCCGTGGCCGAGCTCCTCGGCCGCGGCCAGGGCGCGGTCGGCGGCGCGCGAGCCGATGATCACCTTCTGGCCGGCCTTGGCGAGCCGGTAGGCGAGGCCCTTGCCCTGCGGCCCGGTGCCGCCGAGCACGCCGACGACCAGTCCGGAGACGTCGGGGAGGTCCCACGGGTCCTTCGCGGGCGCCTTCGCCGGCGCGCCCGCGGAGGCGTTTCGTGCACTGTCGGTAGAGGTCATGGGCCGACTTTACGTGGGGGTGCGCGGCGGTCTTCCCCAGGTCGGGTGAACGCGGGGCGATCGCCGGCCGGCGGTGGCCGTACTACGACAGCATGCGGCGGCATGGACGCCGTACGGGTCGCACTGCTGCGTGAGGTGCTCGCCGGGACCGAGTGGCTGGGGGCCACCCGGCGGTTCGCCGCGGTGCTGCGGGGGTCGGTGGTGTCGCACGGGGGCGGGCTGCTGCTGGTCGGCTCGGCCCGCTACGAGCCCTGGCATCTGACGGCGCATCTGGTGGACGAGGCGGCGTGGTCGGGCACTCCGGAGCTGGCGCCGACGCTGGTGCGCCACCACCCCCGCCCGTCGGACCCGGCGCATCTGGCGGTCGGCCTGGGCCGGATCGAGGCGGCGCGGCGCGGTGAGACGCTGCTGGTGGCGACGCCGGCGGGGGACGCGCCGTTGCTGGAGCGGGTGTCGGACGCCCGGCGGGCCGGGGTGACGATCCTGGCGCTCGGCGTCGGCGTCGGCGAGGCGGAGCTGACGGCCCTGGCGCACGAGACGCTGGCCGTCCCGGACGGCTCCGCGCTGGACCTGGACACGGTGCAGCACCTGGTGAGCGCGGCGGCCGGCGAGACGCTGCCGCCGGCCCGCGGGCGCCGACGGCTGCGCGACCGGCTCTCCCACCTCGCCGACCGCCTGACGGCGCCGCCCCCTCCCGCCTGGTGACCGCCCCGCCGGAGAAATGCGGTTGCCGCTCTCTCCGGCGACGGCCGAGCATGGCCCCTCGTGACCGACGACGAAGCCCTGACCGCTGCCCCTCCCCCGCCCTCCGGTCTGCGTGCGCTGCTTCCCGACCTCGCCCCCTGGCGGGCGTCCACGGACTTCCGGCGGCTGTGGGTGTCGGGGACGATCTCCGGGTTCGGGACCTTCCTCACCTTCGTGGCTCTGCCGGTGCAGGTGAAGGAGCTGACCGGGTCGGCCGCCGCGGTCGGCGCGATCGGGGCCGTGGAGCTGGTGCCGCTCGTGGTGTTCGGGCTGTACGGGGGCGCGCTCGCGGACGCCTGGGACAAGCGGCGGCTCATCGTGTGGACCGAGGCGGGGCAGGGGCTGCTCAGCGCGGTGCTGCTGGTCAACGCGGTACTGCCGGGCCCGGCGCTCTGGCCGCTGTATGTCGTCGCGGCTCTCTCCTCGGCTCTCGTCTCCGTCCAGCGGCCCGCGCTGGACTCGTTGTGGCCGCGGATCGTCGCCCATGAGCATCTGACGGCGGCCGCCTCGCTGAACGCGCTGCGGTGGACCGTGGGCGGGGTGGCCGGACCGGCCCTCGCCGGCGTCGTCGTCGCGTACGCCGGGCTCGGCTGGGCCTACGCCGTCGACCTGCTGACCTTCGTGGTGTCGGTCGCCCTCATGGTGGGCATCGCCGCGTCCCCGGCCTCCCACGAGGCGGCCCGTCCCTCGCTGAGGGCCATCGCGGAGGGCGCCCGGTACGCCTGGGGCCGCAAGGAGCTGCTCGGCACGTACGCGGTCGATCTCGCCGCGATGACCCTCGCGATGCCGCTCGCCGTGCTGCCGTTCCTCGCGGACGAGCTGCACGCCGAGTGGTCGCTGGGCCTGATGTACGCGTCCGTCCCGGCGGGGGCGCTGCTGGTGAGCCTGACCAGCGGCTGGACGTCACGGGTGCACCGGCACGGCCGGGTGGTGGCGCTGTCGGCCGCGTTGTGGGGCGGGGCGATCGCCCTCGCGGGGCTCGTCGGCAACGTGTGGCTGGTGCTGCTGTGCCTGACGTTCGCGGGCGGCTTCGACATGGTCAGCGGCATCTTCCGGGGGGCCATGTGGAACCAGACGATCCCGGACGAGCTGCGCGGGCGGCTCGCCGGGATCGAGCTGCTGTCCTACTCGGTGGGGCCGACGGTCGGCCAGCTGCGCGGCGGCGGCGTCGCGGCCTGGCTGGGGGTGCGGACCTCGGTCTGGTCGGGCGGTCTGCTGTGTGTGGGCGCGGTGGGGCTGCTGGCGGTGTGCCTGCCGGGGCTGATGACGTACGACGCCCGGACGAACGAGCACGCGGTGCGGCTGCGCGCGCGGCGCGCCGCCACCGCGCCCTCGTCGGCGCCGGACGGCGGCTGATCAGCCGCCGTCCGGCGCGCCGCCCTTGGGGGCGTCGTGCCACTTGGGGTCGTTCTCCCACTCGAGGTTGCGCTCGCGGGCGGTCTCCATCGCGTGCTCGGCCTCCCCACGGGTGGCGTAGGGACCGAAGCGGTCCTTGCCCGGGCAGTCGGGACCCTCTTCGACCTTCTTGTGCTCCAGGCAGTAGTACCACTCGCCCGGCTTGCCGGCGGTCCGCTTCTTGAACAGGGGCATGACGGCTCCTCTCGCCATCGTCATGTTCCCCCATGCCCGCTCGTTAGACTCACTGGCATGTCTGGCCAGTCACTGCTCGTCCCAGGCGAGCTGTCCCCCATCCGTTCGGTGCCCGGAAACATCCGCCGGCCCGAGTACGTCGGCAAGCCCGCGCCGACGCCGTACACCGGGCCGGAGGTGCAGACGCCGGAGACGATCGAGGCGATGCGCCGGGCCGGCCGGATCGCCGCGCAGGCGATGGCGGAGGCGGCGAAGCTGATCTCACCGGGCGTCACCACCGACGAGCTGGACAGGGTCGCGCACGAGTACATGTGCGATCACGGCGCCTACCCGTCGACCCTCGGTTACCGCGGCTTCCCGAAGTCCCTGTGCACGAGCGTGAACGAGGTGATCTGCCACGGCATCCCGGACTCGACGGTGCTGCGGGACGGCGACATCGTCAACCTGGACGTGACGGCGTACATCGGCGGGGTGCACGGCGACAACAACGCCACGTACCTGGTCGGGGACGTGGACGAGGAGTCGCGGCTGCTGGTGGACCGGACCCGGGAGTCCCTGGAGCGGGCGATCAAGGCGGTCAGGCCCGGCCGGCAGATCAACATCATCGGGCGGGTCATCGAGTCGTACGCGAAGCGGTTCGGGTACGGGGTGGTGCGGGACTTCACCGGCCACGGGATCAACTCGTCGTTCCACTCCGGGCTGATCGTCCCGCACTACGACAGTCCGCACGCGACGACGGTCATCCAGCCCGGGATGACGTTCACGATCGAGCCGATGCTGACGCTCGGCACCCACGAGTACGACATGTGGGACGACGGCTGGACCGTGGTGACCAAGGACCGCAGGCGGACGGCCCAGTTCGAGCACACGCTCGTCGTGACGGACACCGGCGCGGAGATCCTGACGCTGCCGTAGTCGGACGCCGGGCGCGGGGCGCGGGATGCCGGGCGCCGGAAGCCGGTACGCCGAACGGGCCCCCTCGCTGTTCCGCGAGGGGGCCCGTTCGGCGTGTCCGTCGGCTCGGGGCGTGTCAGGTCGGGTCGGGTCAGAAGCGGTCGCAGTGCTTGCCGGCCCAGAAGATGTCGGCCGAGACCGTGTCCACCGCGCCGATGTAGGGGCTGCAGACGCCCTTGTCCCCGCCGAAGTGGTGGTGGTGCTCGCGGGGACCCTCGTCGGCGGTGGCGGTCGTCGCGCCGGCGGCGGCGAGGGCGATGCCCAGGACGGTGGCGGCGAGGGCTGAACGGATGCGCATGGTGTTCCTCTCACGGGGCTGAGCGGTCTCGCCCAGTGGTCCCCGTTCGCCTCCGCGCGCACACGCCACACCACCCGTACGGACGCCGACGCACCGCCCGAGGGCTCAACGCTCGAGGAACACCCGCCCGCCGATCTCCACCCAGCCGTACGGCTGGGGGGCCGTGAGGATCTGGGAGCCCGCGCCCTGGGTGATGTTCAGGGCTCGGCCGAGGCGCTCGGTGAGCAGCAGCGCCGCGGCGCCCGTCGCCTCGTCCTCCTCGATGCCGTCGTCCCGGCCGGGGAAGCCGCGGGCGCGGATCCGGCCCGCGGGCTCGTCCTCCCAGGCCCACGCGTAGATCCACTCGCCCTTCGGCGGCACCGGCAGGTCGTCGACCTCGGCGGCGGTGGCGTACTGGCGCAGGGTGCGCGGCGGGGCCCACTCGGCGCGGGCCTCGATCCAGGTGAACTCCCCGTCCTGGCGGGCGCCGACGACCCCGGCGGGGGTGACGAGCTCGGGGACGTCGAGCAGCCAGCCGGCGCCCACGCACGGGTGGCCCGCGAACGGCAGCCGCATGGTGGGGGTGTAGATGTCGATGACGCCGCGCTCGGGGTCGTCGACGAACACGGTCTCGCTGAAGCCGAGTTTGGCCGCGAGCTCCTGACGGTCCTCGCGTTCGGGCAGCACCGAGCCTTCACGCACCACGCCCAGTTCGTTGCCGTAGCCGCCGTTCGGCGCGCAGAAGACGCGGAGCACGTCGTAATCAGTCACCGGGGAATTGAAGCACTGCCGGCAGCGGCGAACGTGCGGTCCCGGCGGCCGGGAAAACGGAATCTTTGAATCTCCTTTGACTTTCCCTTGACGTCTGTTTTGGGAGTTCGTGATCCGCTCGTGCTCTTACAGCGTCTATGAGAGCTGAATCACGGCCCGGACGGGTATTACGCAGGTAAGCCTTGGATAAGTTAGGCGAGCCTCACCAATCCGTGTGAGCCCTGTCACGTGATTTTTCAGCCACCGCTGGGAGCCCGAATGCGAGCCGCCCGACACTCCGTCGTCACCGCCGTCGCCATGGCGACGGCCCTGACCGCCGTCACGGCCTGCACCTCGAAAAGCGGGGACGAGGACGGCGAGCGGGTCATCGCGGTCACCGCCACCGACTCCAAGTGCGAGACCTCCAAGAAGGAGATCTCCGCCGGCCACGTCGAGCTCGCCATCGAGAACAAGGGCTCCAAGGTCACCGAGGTCTACATCCTCTTCCCGGACGACCGGGTCGTCAGCGAGCGCGAGAACATCGGCCCCGGCACCAAGCAGCGGGTCACCGCCGAGGTGAAGGCCGGTACCTACGAGATCGCGTGCAAGCCGGGCATGAAGGGCGACGGCATCCGCCAGGACCTCAAGGTCACCGGCGGCTCCGCGGCCAAGCGCGATCCCCGGCTGGACAAGGCGGTGGCCGCCTACCGCTCCTACGCGCAGGCCCAGGCCGACGAGACGCTGCCCAAGGTCGCGACCTTCGTCGCGGCGGTCAAGGCCGGCGACCTCGAGGCCGCGAAGAAGGCCTACGCGCCCTCCCGCATCGGCTGGGAGCGCACCGAGCCGGTCGCGGAGTCCTTCGGCGACATCGACCCGAAGGTCGACGTCCGCGCCGACGGCCTGGAGGCCGGCCAGAAGTGGACCGGCTGGCACCGGCTGGAGAAGGCCCTCTGGCAGGACAAGAAGATCGGCGCCGAGGAGAAGACCCTCGCCGACCAGCTGGTCACCGACCTGACCGACTGGCAGAAGCGGGTCGGCAAGGCCGAGATCACCCCGACCTCCATGGCCAACGGCGCCAAGGAACTCCTCGACGAGGTCGCCACCGGCAAGGTCACCGGCGAGGAGGAGCGCTACTCGCACACCGACCTCGTCGACTTCAAGGCCAACGTCGAGGGCGCGCAGCAGTCGTACGAGCTGCTGAAGCCGGTCGCCAAGGAGAACGACCCGGCCCTGGTCACCGAGCTGGACAAGCAGTTCGCCGCGCTGAACGCGCTGCTGGACGCCTACCGGCCGAACGCCACGTCCTACGAGTTCACCGCGTACGACAAGGTCGGCGCCGCCGACCGCAAGAAGCTGTCGGACGGGGTCAACGCACTCGCGGAGCCCCTGTCCAAGCTCGCCGCCGCCGTCGCCAAGTAACCGAACAGCATCCGAGGGGCCAGGACATGACGGAGTCGGACAACCAGGGCGCCAGCCCGTCGCGACGGTCGCTGATCGGCTGGGGCGGGGCCGGGCTCGCGCTCGGCGCCGCCGCGGCGGGCGGCGCGGTCGCGATGACCCGCACCGGCAACGACGTCGACCCGGTGGCCGCCGACGCGGGCGCCGCGGTCGACTTCCACGGCGCGTACCAGGCGGGCATCGCCACGCCCGTACAGGACCGGCTGCACTTCGCCGCGTTCGACGTGACGACCACGGACCGCGCCGAGTTCGTGCGGCTGCTGAAGGACTGGACCGAGGCCGCCCGCCGGATGACGGCCGGGAAGGCGGTCGGCGAGGGCGCGTTCGGCGGCCTTCCCGAGGCGCCGCCGGACGACACCGGCGAGGCGCTGGGCCTCAAGCCGTCCCGGCTGACGCTGACGGTCGGCTTCGGCCCCTCCCTGTTCACGAAGTTCGACCTCGCCGCCCGGCGGCCGGACGCCCTCGTCGACCTGCCCGCCTTCGCCGGGGACGCGCTCGACGCGGCCCGCAGCAACGGCGACCTGTGCGTCCAGGCCTGCGCGGACGATCCGCAGGTCGCCGTGCACGCGATCCGCAACCTGGCCCGCATCGGCATGGGCAAGGTCGTCATCCGCTGGTCGCAGCTCGGCTTCGGCAAGACCTCCTCCACCACACCGGACGCGCAGACCCCGCGCAACCTGATGGGCTTCAAGGACGGCACCCGCAACATCGCGGGCACCGAGACCGACCGGCTGAAGAAGTTCGTGTGGGTCGGCGAGAAGGACGGTCCCGACTGGATGACGGGCGGCTCCTACCTCGTCGCCCGGCGCATCCGCATGCACATCGAGACCTGGGACCGCACCTCGCTGCAGGAGCAGGAGGACATCTTCGGCCGCGACAAGGGCGAAGGCGCTCCGGTGGGCAAGGCGAAGGAACACGACGAGCCGTTCCTGAAGGCGATGAAGCCCGACGCGCACGTCCGGCTCGCGCACCCCGACTCCAACCAGGGGTCGACGATCCTGCGCCGCGGCTACTCCTTCACCGACGGCACCGACGGTCTGGGCCGGCTGGAGGCGGGGCTGTTCTTCCTCGCCTACATGCGCGACGTGAGCAACGGATTCGTCCGCATCCAGCGCCACCTGGCGACCGACGCGCTCAACGAGTACATCCAGCATGTGGGTTCGGCCGTCTTCGCCGTCCCGCCGGGCGTCCGCGACAAGGACGACTGGTGGGGCCGGACGCTGTTCTCCAAGGAGGCGTAGCGCGTGTTCTCCAACTACCTGATCGGACTGCGCGAGGGCCTGGAGGCCAGCCTCGTCGTCTGCATCCTCATCGCCTACCTGGTGAAGACCGGGCGGCGCGACGCGCTGAAGCCGGTGTGGGCCGGCGTCGCCGTCGCGGTGCTCATCGCGATGGGCTTCGGCTTCGTCCTCGAATTCGGCTCGCAGGAGCTGACGTTCAAGGCGCAGGAGGCGCTCGGCGGCTCCCTGTCGATCGTCGCGGTCGCGCTGGTGACGTGGATGGTGTTCTGGATGCGGCGCACCGCCCGGCACCTGAAGGCGGAGCTGCACGGCAAGCTGGACGCGGCCCTCGCCATGGGCACCGGCGCGCTGGTCGCCACCGCGTTCCTCGCGGTCGGCCGGGAGGGCCTGGAGACGGCCCTGTTCGTGTGGACGTCCGTGCACGCGGCCGGCGACGGCACCCCGCGCCCGCTGATCGGCGCGGCGCTGGGCCTCGCGACGGCCGTCCTGCTCGGCTGGCTGTTCTACCGCGGGGCGCTGCGGATCAACCTGGCGAAGTTCTTCACCTGGACGGGCGGCATGCTCGTCGTGGTGGCCGCCGGCGTCCTCGCGTACGGCGTCCACGACCTCCAGGAGGCCGACTGGGTTCCGGGCCTGACGGAGAAAGCCTTCGACGTCAGCGACACGATCCCGCCCGACAGCTGGTACGGGACGCTGCTGAAGGGCGTGTTCAACTTCCAGCCCGATCCGACGGTCGTCCAGGTCACGGTGTGGCTGCTCTACCTGATCCCGACGCTCGCGCTGTTCCTCGCCCCGGTAGGGTTCGCCTCCGGGAAGGGGAGGGTGAAGTCACCTGATGAGCAGGGAACGCAGCCTGAGGACCGAAGCTCCGAGCAGGCGCAGGCCCCGAAGGCGTGACCGGTACGCGCTGACCGCGGCCTCGCTCACCGCCGTCTCGCTCCTGGCGAGCGGCTGCGTGGTGGTCCACGGGGAGCGCGAGGTGCTCCCGGGCGCCACGGCGAAGGAGGCCGCGCGGGCGGTCGACCGGTTCACGTCCGCGTACAACGAGGCGGACGCGGCGTACGACGCCTCCCTGGACGCGGAGTACACCACCGGCGCCCTCCGGGCCATCGACGCGGCGCGCCTGAAGGCGGGACGCGCCAACCATCCGGACGGCAACCCCGAGCACAAGCCGCTGGTGCTGTCGGACGTGTCGTACACGATCCCCGAGAAGGCGGGCTGGCCGCGCTGGTTCGTCGCCGACGCCAAGGGCAACAAGGGCGGTGACGCGCGCTGGCTGCTGGTGTTCACCCGCGACGCGCTGTCGCAGCCGTGGCGGGCGACGTACCTGACGCTGGTGGCGCCGGGCTCGCTGCCGAAGTTCGAGAAGGACGAGGACGGTTGGGCGCAGGCGGTGCCGGCCGACACCTCCCGGCTGGCGCTCGCGCCCGAGGACCTGAGCCAGGACTACACCGAGTACCTGCGGACCGGCGGGGGCGCGTTCGCGGACGGCGCGTACACCAGCGCGCTGCGCGCCACGCGCGCGAAGAACGCCAGCCGGCCGGGGCTCGCGACGCAGTACATCGACGAGCAGCTCACCGAGGGCGACTACGCGCCGCTGGCGCTGCGCACCGCGGACGGCGGGGCGCTGGTGTTCTTCACCACGCACCACTACGTGAAGCAGACGGCCGCGACGGGCGCCGCCGTGCCCACCCCGAACCAGAACGTGCGGGCGCTGACGACGGGTGAGATCAAGCAGTCGCTGACGATGGAGTTCGTCGCCAACGAGGTCGCGCTGGCCCCCGCGAAGGGTTCCGCCGGGGGGAAGGTGTCGCTGCTCAGCCGACTCGAGGGGCTGACCACGGCGAAGGGCGAGTGACGCCCCGCCGCACGGCGCGGACGAGGAGGCGGGACAGGGACGGGCCCGGCGACGGGTCCGGGGCCCGGGCGCTCAGCGGTGCAGGGGCCAGGCGCCGGCGCTGTGGTCCGGGCTCTCGCCGGCGTGGCGGGCGCACGCGTCGGTGAGGATCTCCAGGAGCGTGAGCGGGTCGGGCAGCGGGTGCTCGGGACCGCGCAGCCAGTGCACGCTCTGGTCGTCGTCGCCGGGGAGCCGGGCGGGCGGCACGAGGACGTAGGAGCCCCGGCAGTGCCAGCGCAGGCCGGGGTGCTCGTCCATGGTCTCGGGGTGGCAGTCCAGCTCACAGGGCCACCACTCGTCCTCGTCCTCGGGGGTGCCGCGGGTGAGGGTGAAGAAGAGCAGCCGTCCGTCGTCGCTGACGGCGACCGGGCCGACCTCGACGCCGGCGACCAGCAGCCGCTCGAGGGCCGCCCGGCCGGCTTCCACGGGCACGTCGAGGACGTCGTGCGTCATGCCGGTGGCGGTGATGAAGTTGGCCTGCGGCTGATGGCGGGCCCAGCGCTCGATCTGGGCGCGGTCGGTGGTGGACTGCGTCTGCCAGGCGAACGACACCGGGTGCCTGGCCGGGGTCGGACAGCCGACGCGGTCGCAGGAGCAGCCGTAGCCGGGGGCCGGATGCGCGGCGGGCGCGAGCGGGAGACCCGCTCCGGCGGCGGCCAGCAGCAGGGCTTCACGGCCGCCTTCGCCCGCGGCTTCCGTCGGGCCGCTCGTGCGCAGCCACTCCGAGAGTTTGCCCCACAGGCCGGTCCGGCCGCCGAACTCCGCGCTCATCTGTCCCCTCGCCTCGCTGTGGTGCGGACAGCATGCCTCATGGTCCCACCATCCTGCGCATCGGGGGGCCGGAGCCATGAATCGGGGCAGGTGGGACGGGTGGGGCCAGAGTGACCCATGTGGTGTCGGCTCACCGTGGGGCGAGGCCGTGCAGGGCGTAGTCGACGAGGGTGTCGGTGTACTCGTAGGAGATCGGGCCGGTGTACTGCAGCCAGCGCTGGGCGAGCGGCGAGACGAAGAACTCGAGAGCGATGCGCGGGTCGACGTCGGCACGGACCTGACCGGCCTCCTGAGCGGCGCGCAGCCGGTCCGCGTAGAGCTGGAGGGACGGCTCCAGGAGCTTCGCCGTGAACGCGCGGCCGACCTGTTCGTCGACCACGCCCTCGGCGGCCAGGGCGCGGGAGGGCGCCTCGAACCTGGGGTCCAAGAGCTGGTCGACGGTGGCCCGCAGCACGGCCTTGAGGTCGGCGGCGAGATCGCCGGTGTCGGGGATGGCGTACGGCTCGTGCTCCGCCGCCCCCGCGTCCCGCGCCGCCTGTTCGCCGAGGTCGAGGAAGGCCTCCAGCAGGACGTCGGCCTTCGAACCCCACCAGCGGTAGATGGTCTGCTTGCCGACGCCGGCCCGGGCGGCGATGCCCTCGATGGTGGTCTTCGGATAGCCGACCTCCACGACGAGGGCGAGGGCGGCGTCGTAGATCGCGAGCCGTGACCGTTCGCTGCGGCGGGCGGTGTCGGGGGCCGGCTTTGCGGGCTGGGTGACCATGCTCCGACGGTACCAAGCGGGTGAGACGGCCCGTCTCGGTAACCGTGTCGGGCGAAGGCGCCCCCGTGGGTGTTCAGGCGGCTCGGCGCGTGGTCGCGGTTGCTCGGCGGGTGGTCCGGCTGCCCGTCGCGTGGTCAGGCGTCCTCGCCGGGGTAGCGCACCCCGATCTGCTCCCGGACGGCGTCCAGGGTCCGCATGACGGCGAGGCTGCCGTCGAGGGGGACGAGCGGGGACTCGGTCTCGCCGGCCCGCAGGGCGCGCATGACCTCGCGGGCCTCGTGCCGGAACGTGGTGCGCGGTCCGTCGGCCGGGTCGGCGGCGAACTCCTCGGGGTCGTGCCCGGCGCGGTGCAGGACGATCCGGTCGGGGTGGAAGAAGCCGGCCGGGACGTCGATGCGGCCGCGCGAGCCGGTCACCGAGGCGGTGGTGCCGGTGCCGCCGGAGACGGAGCAGTGCAGTGCGGCGAGCGCACCGGAGTCCCAGGACAGGGCCAGCGCCGTCTGGAGGTCGACGCCCTCGGCGGACAGGACCGCCCGGGCGGCGATGCCCGACGGCTCGCCGAGCAGCAGGTGGGCGAAGGAGACCGGGTAGACGCCGAGGTCGAGGAGCGCGCCGCCGCCCTGGGCGGGGTCGCGCAGCCGGTGCGAGGGCGGGAAGGGCCCCTCGAGGCCGAAGTCGGCCTGCACGGTGCGGACGTCGCCGATCGCACCGTCGTCCACGAGGGCCTTGAGACGGCGGATGACCGGGTTGCAGTACATCCACATGGCCTCCATGAGGAAGCGGCCGCCCGACCTGGCCAGCCCCACGAGTTCCTCGGCCTCGCGCACGTTCAGCGTGAACGCCTTCTCGCACAGCACGTTCCGCCCGGCCTCCAGGCAGAGTCCGGCGGCGACGCGGTGGGCGGCGTGCGGGGTGGCCACGTAGACGACGTCGATGTCCTCGTCGGCGGCGAGAGCGGCCCAGTCGCCGTACGCGCGGGGTATGCCGAACCGGTCGGCGAACGCCTTCGCGGACGCCTCGGTGCGTGAGGCGACGGCCACGACCTCGGCGTCGGGCAGGTCGATCAGGTCCGCGGTGAACGCGGCGGCGATCCCGCCGGTCGCCAGGATTCCCCACCGCACCGTGTCCGTCGTCATACCGCGCCCCGCCCTCGTGCCGTCCCAGCAGTGTGTTCGAGCTGAGAGCATAGGTGGCCGAGACGTCGGAGAGGGAGGGGCGACCGTATGCCGGAGGGTGGGGCCGTGCACCGGGTGCCGGACACAGCCGTGGCGCCGTCGGTGCGGGAGCGACGCCGGACCGGACTGCTCGTCACTCTCGTCCTGGGCGGTCTGACGGCCACTCCCCCGCTGTCCATGGACATGTACCTCCCGGCACTGCCGGGGGTCACCCGCCAGTTGCACGCGTCCGCCGCGACCGTGCAGCTCACGCTGACGGCGTGCCTGGCCGGCATGGCTCTGGGGCAGCTGGTGGTGGGGCCGATGAGCGACCGGTGGGGGCGCCGGCGTCCGCTGCTCGCCGGACTCGCGGTGTACGTCGTGGCGACCGTGCTGTGCGCGCTGGCGCCGACCGTGGAGGCGCTGGTCGGGTTCCGGCTGGTGCAGGGGCTCGCGGGCGCGGCCGGAATCGTGATCGCGCGGGCCGTGGTGCGTGATCTGTACGACGGCGTGACGATGGCCCGCTTCTTCTCCACCCTGATGCTGATTTCCGGGGTCGCCCCGGTGGTGGCGCCGCTGATCGGCGCGCAGATCCTGCGGGGCACGGACTGGCGGGGGGTGTTCGTGCTGCTCGCGGCGGTGGGGCTGCTGCTGGCCGTGGTCGTGTGGACCAGGCTGCCGGAGACGCTGCCCGCCGCCGAGCGGCACGGGGGCGGGGTCGGCGACGCGCTGCGCTCCATGCGCCGGCTCCTGTCCGACCCGCCCTTCACGGGCTACCTGCTCACGGGCGCCTTCGCCTTCGCCGCCCTGTTCGCGTACATCTCCGCCTCGCCGTTCGTGGTCCAGGAGATCTACGGCGCCTCCCCGCAGACGTTCGGTCTGCTGTTCGGCGCGAACTCGGTCGGGCTGGTGCTGGTCGGCCAGGTCAACGGCAAGGTGCTGGTGGGGCGGGTGCGGCTGGACCGGGTGCTGGCCGTCGGGCTGGCGACGGTGACGGTGGCCGCGGCCGCCCTGCTGCTCCTGACGACCGGTGTGTTCGGCGAGGCCGGGCTGGCCCCGGTGGCCGTCGCGCTGTTCGTGCTGATGTCCGCGATGGGCGTCACCCTGCCCAACGCCCAGACGCTCGCGCTGCTGCGCGTGCGGCACTCCGCCGGTTCCGCCTCGGCGCTGCTGGGCACGTCGTCCTTCCTCGTCGGCGCGATCGCGTCCCCGCTCGTCGGCGTCGCCGGCGAGCACACCGCCGTCCCGATGGCCGTCGTCCAGCTGACGGCCGTACTGGCGGCGGCGGCCTGTTTCCTGGTGATGTGCCGCCCCTGGCGTTCGAGAGCGGAAGATTCGAGAGCGGGAGAAGAGAGCTGAGCACCCCGAGACTGCGCGTCGACACACCGGAACGGGCCGGGCTCGACCCCGAGGAGACCCGGCTGCTCGTCCGCGACGTCGTGGACCTCACCGTCGGTGACCCCCCGTGGGCGGCGGGCGCCGTGGTGGTCGCCGGGCGCGGCCCGGTGATCGCGGTGCGCGAGGCCGCGGGCTGGGCGGTGCGGTACTCGGGCTACGATCCGGCGGCCGACGCGGGCGTGGAACTGCCCGCCGGGGAGCGGGTGCCGATGACCGTCGGCACACCCTTCGACCTGGCGTCCCTCACCAAGCTGTTCACGTCGGTCGCGGCGGTGCAGCAGATCGAGCGCGGCACCCTCGGCATCGACGCGCTCGTCGGCGCCTATCTGCCGGACTTCCGCGGGGCCGCCGAGCACGGCGTCACCGTCCGCCGACTGCTCACCCACACCTCGGGGCTCCGCCCCGAGCTGCCCCTGTACGACTGCGCCGGCGACGCGGAACGGATGGCGCTGCTGCGCGCGGAGGCGCCGTCCGGGGAGCCGGGCGAGTACCTGTACTCCGACCTGAACATGCTGCTGCTCCAGCAGCTCCTCGAGCGGCTGACCGGCCGCACGCTCGACGTCCTCGTGCACGAGGGGATCACCCGTCCGCTGGGGATGACCGCGACCGGGTTCGGCCCGTGCCCCGGCGCGGCGGCCACCGAGGACCAGCGGCGGCCGTGGGCCCGGGCGGACCGCGGGATGCTGCGGGGTGTCGTGCACGACGAGAACGCGTGGGCGCTGGGCGGGGTGGCCGGTCACGCGGGGCTGTTCTCGACCGGTGACGATCTGGCGGTGTTCTGCCGGACGCTGCTGGCCGGCGGCTCGTACGGGACCGCCCGCATCCTCGGCCCCGACTTCGTGGAGTTGCTGCTGACGGCGCCGGGGCTGGGGTTCGCGGTGGACCAGCCGTGGTTCATGGGCGAGCTGGCGGGCGAGGGCGCGGCCGGCCACACCGGGTTCACGGGAACGTCCCTGGTGCTGGACCCGGCGACGGACACGTTCGTGGTGCTGCTGGCCAACACGGTGCACCCGGTACGCCGGACACCGGACAGCTCACCGCGGGCGCTGGCGGGGACGCGGATGGCGACGGCGGTGCGGTAGGGGTGCCTCAGGCGTGCGTTTTCAGCCCGTCCGGCGTTTGAGGACGAGGCCCCTTCAGGGCCGAAGCGGGGGTCCGGGGGGCAGCCCCCGAAGAGGGCGGCACCAGCACCGGTGCCCCATAATCGCCGGGTGAACGTCTCCGTACCCGCCGCCGAAACCCTCCGCACCGCCCTCGGAGAACTCCTCGACGGGCTGCCTCCCCGACAGGCCGCGCAGGCCGTCGAGCGGCTCATCGCCAGCTACCGGGGCGCCACCCCCACCGACGCGCCCATCCTGCGCGACCGCGCGGACGTGGCGGCCTACGCGGCGTACCGGATGCCGGCGACCTTCGAGGCGGTGTGCTCGGCGCTGGAGGCGTTCGCGGACGCGGTCCCGCGGTGGAGGCCGGGCAGCCATGTGGACGTCGGCGGCGGCACCGGCGCCGCGACCTGGGCGGTGAGCGCGGTCTGGGAGGGCACGCGCCCGGTGACCGTCCTCGACTGGGCAGAGCCCGCGCTGGCCCTCGGCCGTGAGATCGCCGCCGCCAACCCGGCGCTGGCGGACGCCCGTTGGCAGCGCGGCCGGATCGGCTCGACGCTCGCCCTGGACCCGGCGGACCTGGTCACCGTCTCCTACGTCCTCAACGAACTGCCCGCCGCGGACCGCGCCGCCCTCGTCGACGCCGCCGCGTCGGCCGCGCAGGCCGTGGTGATCGTCGAACCGGGCACCCCCGACGGCTACGCCCGCGTGATCGAGGCCCGTGACCGGCTGATCGGCGCCGGTTTCCGGGTGGCCGCGCCCTGCCCGCACAGCGCGGCCTGCCCGATCGTCCCCGGCACGGACTGGTGCCACTTCTCGGCGCGGGTCAGCCGCTCCTCCCTGCACCGACAGGTCAAGGGCGGCTCACTGCCGTACGAGGACGAGAAGTTCAGCTATGTGGCGGCCGCCCGCTTCCCCGTCTCCCCGGCCCCTTCCCGCGTCGTCCGCCGCCCTCAGATCCGCAAGGGCCAGGTACTCCTCGACCTGTGCGAGACCGAGGAGCGGCTGAGCCGCACGACGGTGACGAAGAGGCATGGGGACCTCTACCGGGCCGCCCGGGACGCGGACTGGGGGGACGTCTGGCCGCCGGCCGGCGAGTGAGTGCGGGGCGGCCGGCGTCCGGAGCGCCCCGGCGTCGGGTGTCCGCGCCGGCTCCAGGTGTCGCGGTGCCGCCGCGGGCGTCTCCCGTACGCTGCGGGGCCATGGACGCGAAGAACACGAGGATCGCGGTGGTGACCGGCGCGGGCTCCGGCGTCGGGCGGGCGGTGGCCGGCGAACTGCTGCGTGCGGGCTGGTCGGTGGCGTTGGCGGGACGGCGCGCCGAAGCCCTGGAGGAGACGGCCGCGCTGACGCCGCGGGGCACGGGTCTCACCGTACGGACGGACGTCTCGCGCCCGCAGGACGTGACGGCCCTCTTCGCCGCCGTGCGCGAGCGGTTCGGGCGGCTGGACCTGCTGTTCAACAACGCGGGCACGTTCGGTCCGGGCGGTGTGCCGTTCGAGGACCTGCCGTACGAGGCCTGGCGGCACGTCGTGGACACCAACCTCAACGGGGCGTTCCTGTGCGCGCAGGCGGCGTACCGGCAGATGAAGGAGCAGCGTCCGCAGGGCGGCCGGATCATCAACAACGGCTCGGTCTCGGCGCACACGCCGCGTCCGCTGTCCGCGCCGTACACGGCGACCAAGCACGCCCTCACCGGCCTGACCAAGTCCCTCTCGCTGGACGGCCGGGCCTACGGCATCGCCGTCGGGCAGATCGACATCGGCAACGCGGCGACGGAGATGACGGCGCGGATGCAGACGGGCGCGTTGCAGGCGAACGGCGAGATCGCGCCCGAGCCGGTGATGGACGTCGCCGACGTGGCCCGCACGGTGCGGCACATGGCGGAGCTGCCGCTGGAGGCCAACGTGCAGTTCGCGACGGTGCTCGCGACGGCGATGCCCTACGTGGGGCGGGGCTGAACGGCGCCCTGACGCCGTCCCACGGATCGTCAACTCCTCAACCTGCACAATCGGAATTCCTCGGTCCGCACCATTGCGGCCGGTGGCAGACCTATGCTCAAATCTTCTGCACGGAAACTTCACACTTGGCGCACGAGAGTTCCGCGCCGAAGGACCGAACGATCGAAGGACCGAAGAGCCATCCCGAGGGGGGAGGGCAGCCGTCCCATGGCACCGGGTGGGGGTGGACCTCGCCGGGACCGCGAGGTACGCACCGGCGCCGTGGGACGGCTGCCACACCGTCAACTGTCCGGCGGGGCCTGCCGGGTGCGCCGTCTGCGCAGCGCGTACGCCCCGCCCGCCGCGATCGCCACCGCCCCCCCGGCCCCGCCGAGCATCCCCCAGCCGTTCGGCCCGCCGTCCGCCGACGAAGCCTGCCGCACCCCTGGATACGGCGGTGCCGCCGCGGCCGTCGCCTTCTTCCCGCCCTCGCTCAACGCCTCGACCAGCGTCCCCACGGGCCGTGCCGAACTCCCCTGCGCGAAGCCCCAGTCGAGCAGTGCGGCCGTCTCCTCGTAGACGGCGTTGTGGCCGCTCTCGGGATGCAGCACGGTGACGATCAGCGTGCGGCCGGCCCGGGTCGCGGCGCCGGCGAAGGTGTTGCCCGCGTTGCTGGTGAAGCCGTTCTTCACGCCGATCAGACCCGGGTACGGCGTCACCCCGGAGGAGCCCGACAGCAGCCGGTCGGTGTTCTCGATCACGCGGGTCCGCCCGCCTTCGTCCGGGAAGCGGGCGGTCCTGGTGGCGCAGTAGGCGCGGAAGCCGGCGTCGCGCAGGCCGTGCCGGGCGAACAGGGCGAGGTCGTAGGCGGAGGACAACTGACCCGGCTGGTCGTACCCGTCGGGGCTGACGACGCGGGTGTCCAGCGCCTGGAGGTCGGCCGCCCTCGCCTGCATCTCGGCGACCGTCTTCGCGACCCCGCCGTTCATGCGGGCGAGCACCTGCACGGCGTCGTTGCCCGAGCGCAGGAAGACGCCCAGCCACAGCTGTTCGACGGTGTACGTGACGCCGGCCCGGACACCGACGAGGCTGGAGCCGGACGGCACGCCGGCCAGGTCCGCGTCGGTCACGGTGCGCCGCTCGGTGCGCGCGAACCTGTCCAGCAGGGTGTCCGCGAACAGCATCTTCAGCGTGGACGCGGGCGCGAGGCGCAGGTGCGCGCGGTACGCGGCGAGCACCTCGCCGCTGTCGTGGTCGGCGACCAGCCAGGCGCGGGCGGTCAGCTTCCTCGGCAGTGCGGCGGCGCCCGCGCCGGCCTGGATGCCGCCGGCGGCCAGCCGGGCCCCGCCGACCACACCGTGCGCCGCCGCGGCGGCCGGCGCGGCAAGGAGCGGCGCGGCGGCGAGGGGCGCGGCGGCCGCTGCCGCCAGCAGGGAACGCCGGGAGAGGGTCGCGGCCGACGGCGAGGCTGACGGCTGGTGCGGGGACTGCTGCGCGGGCTGGTGCTGCGGAGGCTGGTGCGGGGAGGGGCCCGAGAATGCGTGCACTGCGGGACCGTACACGCATTCTCAGTCGTATTCGTCCTTCGGATCCTTCGGATCCTTCGCCCAGGGTGACGCGAGAACTCCCGCGTCCTACGCCTGACCCGTCTCGAACCGGGAGATGCGGCCGTCGTCCGCGACGACGAAGCTCCACCGGGTCCGCATCTCGCCCCAGGTGTCGTTGCGGTAGTCGGCCACGAGGGCCCGGCCGCCGTCCGACTCCCTGGTGACGTCCAGGTGCCCGTGGGAGGAGAAGATCTCCCGGTCGGCCCACTCACCGAGGTCGCGGTCGGAGCCGTCGTCCGACATGGTCGCGTCGGGCGTGAGGAGGCGGCGGAAGGCCTCCTCGTCGTGGGCGTTGACCGCGGCGACGAAGGCCCGGACCGCCGGGTCGCTGAGTCTGTCGATCTGAATCGCCATGTGGGCCACCCTCACACCGCGGTCCGCGCCCCGCCACCCGAACGGCGTGCAGGACGGGCCGGACGGGTGTGAGAGGTGCGACGGTGGAAACGCGTGGGGGTGTTCCTGTCGTTGTTCCCGCTGCCTTTCAGGGAGTCACCGTGACCTGTTACGACCGACGTGATCTCGGCCTGCTGCTGCTCCGGCTGGGCACCGGCGGAGTGCTGGCGGCCCACGGCGCGCAGAAGCTGTTCGGCTGGTTCGGCGGACACGGCCTGGAGGGGACCGGCCAGTTCATGGAGTCCGTCGGCTACGCCCCGGGCAAGGCGAGCGCCACCGCGGCGGGCCTGGCGGAGGCCGGCGGCGGCACGCTGCTGGCGCTGGGCCTCGCCACCCCGGCGGCCGGCGCCGCGGCCGCGGGCGCTATGGCGGGCGCGTCCGCCGTCCACACGCCCAACGGCTTCTTCGCGGCGAGCGGCGGCTACGAGCACGCCGCCTCCCTGGGCCTGGCCGCCGCGGGCCTCGCCGTCACCGGCCCCGGCCGGCTCTCCCTCGACCACGCCCTCGGGCACACCGTCGACCGCAGCTGGATGGTCCCGACCGCGCTCGGCGTGACGGCGGCGGTCACGGCGGTGGTCGTGGGCCTGCGCAACCAGCGGCTGCGCAAGCGGGAGGAGGGCGAGCAGGAGGCCCTGTTCGAGGACTAGGACGCCTCGGCACGGGCGCCGGCCGCGGCTTGAGAGGCTGCGCCCATGAACACCGACCCGCTGCCCCGGCCCCAGCCCGGGTCCTCGACCCCGCCCGACCCCGGCTCTTCGCCTCCGCCCCACCCCGCCTCCCCGCCCGACCCCGGCTCTTCGCCTACGCCCGACCCCGCCTCCCCGCCCGACCCCGGGTCCTCGCCTCCGCCCGACCCCGCCTCCCCGCCCGACCCCGGGTCCTCGACCCCGCGGACCGGCGACCCGGCCGAACTCTGGGCCACCGTCGACGCCCTCCGTGCCTGGCTGGACGCCGGGCGCGTGCACGACGGCCTCGACGGACTGCTGCTGCGCGTACTGAAGCTGTCGGAGGAGGTCGGTGAGGTCGCCCAGGCGGTCATCGGCGCGACCGGGCAGAACCCGCGCAAGGGCGTCACCCACACCTGGGACGACGTCCGGAGTGAGCTGTGCGACGTGATCATCACGGCGCTGGTCGCCCTGCGCACCCTGACGCCGGACGCGCAGGAGGTGTTCGCGGCACATCTGGCGCGGGTGGCGGAACGGTCCCTCGGCGGCGCGGGCGAGCCCCGGGACGAAGGCCGAACTCCGTTCACGGAACCGTCCGCCCTCGTATCGCGTACCTCTGTACGATCACCGCACGCGAAGCGGGGGCGCTGAGGCGGAGGGGCGGGCATGGACGACAACACAGGCAGACGCAGGTCGACTTGGCTGAGAGCCACGGCGTCGGCGGCCGCGGGGGTGAGGCGGTGTCCGGGTACGGTCCGCTGTCGGAGGCCGGGGTACGGCTGCTCGGCGCGCGGCTGGCCGAGGCGCTGGGCGAGGTGCACCGGGCGGGACTGGTGCACCGGGACCTGAAGCCGGGCAATGTGCTGATCGCCCACGACGGGCCCCGTCTCATCGACTTCGGCATCGCCCGCGCCCCGGAGGACACGGCGCTCACCGCGACCGGCCTGGTGGTCGGCACCCCCGGCTATCTCTCGCCCGAGCAGGCCACGGGACCCGGTGGCGATGCCATCGGGCCGGCGAGCGACGTGTTCTCCCTCGGCTGCGTCCTGGCGTTCGCGGCGACCGGCCGTGCGCCGTTCGGCAGCGGAGCGGTGGACGCCCTGCTGTACCGGGCGGCGCACGATCCGGCGGACCTGGACGGGATCCCGGCGGCGCTGCGCGAAGTGGTGGAAGCCTGCCTGGAGAAGGACCCGGCCAGGCGTCCGGACGCCGCGGAGCTGGTGCGGCGGTTGACGGCCGAGGGCGGGCCGCAGAGCGGGCCGCGGGACGAATCCGACAGCGACCCACAGGACGGACCCCAGGGTGACCCGCGGATCGCACTGCAGAGGGCACCCCAGGAAGAGCAGAAGGTCGAGCCGCAAGACGAGCCGCAGGACGAGCGGGCGTCCGGATGGCTGCCCGAGCCGGTCACCCGGCTGATCGCCGAGCGGTCGGCCGCCGCGCTCGCCCTGCCGGACATCGAGCACACCCAGGTCACCGCGTCCTCCCCGGCACGGTCCGGCGCGGGATCGGAAACCCCGCCGGACACCGCTTCCGACGTACAGGACACACCCCCAGACCAGGCCTCCGACGGGCAGGCGGCCGGGCAGCCCGACCCGCAGAACGCCCGCCCGCCCGGCCGACGCCGCTTCCTGCTGCTCGCCGGCACTGCCGCGGCGGTCGCGGCGGGCGCCGGCGGCACGGCCTGGTGGGCGACGACCCGGGACGACGACGCGAAGGGCGCCACGCCCGCCGCCGCACGGCGGCCCGTGCACACCCTCGCACTGCACGGCGACCTCAGCGGCCCGCATCAGGCGACGGGCCGGGCGCAGGAGCGCGGACTGCGGCTGGCCGTCGCGGAGTTCAACGCGCGCGGCGACGCCCCGTTCACCGTGAAGGTCCGGGCCGTCGACGACAAGGGCGACCCGGCGACCTCGACCCGGCTCGCCGCGGAACTCGCGGCCGACCCATCGGTCCTCGCCGTGGTCGGTCCCACCACCGACGCCACGGCGCAGGCGGCGCTCGGGAAGTACGCCGCCCGGGGGCTGCCTGCCGTCGCCGTGTCCCCCGGCAGCATGAGCCTCGTCATCCAGGGTTTCAGCTCGTTCCTGCTCGGTCGGCTGCCCGACTCGGTGCTCGCCCTGTACATGAGCAACTACCTTCGCGGCACCGGCCGTTCGCGCAAGGTCGGCCTCGTCGTCGACCGTCCGGCCGGTAACTACGGGACGGACCTCGCCACGTCCCTCAGCACGCAGCTCAACAACGCGCAGCTGCCCGCCGTGCCGGAGGTGGTCAGCGCGATGCGCGACGACTTCGGCAACGTGGTGGACGCGGTGCTCTCGGCCGGCGCCGACTCCGTGTTCTTCGCCGGACTGCCCGACCGGGGCGCACTGATCGCCGCGGCTTTGCGGCAACGGTCCTTCCAGGGTGCGCGGGTGTCGGGCCCGGCACTGCTCGACGCCCGGTTCCTGACCACTGCTCAGCAGGACGCCGAGGGCTGGGCGATGGTGGCTCCGGTCATCGACGCGACCCGCAAGCCCGAGGCGGCGAAGTTCGCGGCCGCCTACCGCGAGCGCTTCAAGGAGGCGCCGCCCCGGTACGCGGCGGAGTCCTACGACGTGAGCGGGATGCTGCTGAAGGCCCTGTCCGGGCTGCCGGCGAAGAGCCGCACCCGCAAGAACCTCCACGAAGCCGTGCTGACGGGGAAGTACCAGGGCATCACCAAGCAGTTCGCCTTCGATCTGACCAACCCCCAGTTGGCCAGGTCCGGCCTGATGGCCGTCGACGGCACCGGCGGCTTCCTCTGGCGGGTCGAGAAGGGCGCCTTCGTGTACGGCGGCCCCGCGCCGCTCGTCGTCTGATGGAGCCGCTGCGCACCGGCGACCCGTCCCGGCTCGGCCGCTACCGACTGCTGCGGCGGCTGGGCGCCGGCGGCATGGGCGTCGTCTTCCTGGCCCGTGCGCCGGGCGGGGCGATCGCCGCGGTCAAGACGGTGCGGGCCGCGTACGCGGAGGAACCGGGATTCCGGGCCCGGTTCCGCCGCGAGGCGCAGGCCGCCCGGCAGGTCCACAGCCCCTGGGTGGTGCCGCTGCTGGACGCCGACGCCGACGCGGAGACGCCGTGGCTGGCGACCTCGTACGTGCCGGGCCCGTCGCTCTCCGAGACGGTGGAGGTCTTCGGGCCGCTGTCGGTCACCTCCGTGCGGGTGCTCGGGATCCGGCTCGCCGAAGCCCTCGACGCGGTCCACGCGGCGGGACTCGTGCACCGCGACGTGAAGCCGGGCAACGTCCTGCTGGCCCCGGACGGGCCGCGGCTCATCGACTTCGGCATCGCCCGCGCCCCGGAGGCCACGGCGCTCACCTCCAGCGGCGTCATCGTGGGCTCGCCCGGCTTCCTCTCACCCGAGCAGGCACGGGCGCGCGGCGGGGAGATCGGCCCGCCCAGCGACGTGTTCTCGCTGGCGTGCGTGCTCGCGTTCGCCGCGACCGGGGTACGGCCCTTCGGCGACGGCGGGGCTGCGGGCGTGCTGCTGCGCACGGTCTACGAGGAGCCGGACCCGGCCGCGTTCCCGGACGCCCTGGCGCCCCTGCTGACATCCTGCCTGCACAAGGACCCGGCCGCCCGCCCCGACCTCGCCCGCCTGCGAGCGGAACTCGAGGCGGGCGTCGGCCCCGGGCCGGGCGGCACGGCGGGGTGGCTGCCCGAGCCGGTCGCCCGCCTGATCAGCGACCGGTCCGCCGCCGTGCTCGCCCTCGACGCCGTCGAGCCGACCCAAATGTCCGCGCCGGCGAGCACGGTGTCCCCGGACGCCCCGACGATGACAGCCGTCAGAGCCGCACCGTCCGTCGCACCCGGCATCCGCCGTCGCAGCTTCCTGCGCCTCGGATCGACGGCCGGGGTCCTCGCGGCCGGTGGCGGCGGAGCCTGGTGGTGGAGCACCCGCAGCGGTACGCCGACGACGCCGACGCCCGTGGCGAGCGCGCGTCCCGAACTGGTCGTCGCGTTCCAGGGCGACCTGACCGGACCCGCGAAGGACAGCGGGAACGCCCAGCTCAACGGCGCCCGGCTGGCCGTCGAGCAGATCAACGCCCAGAGCGGCCGTCCCCTTCGTCTGAAGCTGGTCCCGTACGACGACGGCGGCGACCCGGCCCGGGCCGCGAGCCTGGCCGGGCGGCTGGTGAAGGACGCCGGCGTCCTCGCGGTGGTGGGGCCCACCACCGACGCGTGCTTCCTGCGCACCGAGGCCGCGTACACCAAGGCGACGATGCCGGTGGTCACCGTCTCGGTGGACGTCAGTCTCGACGGCAGGTCCTTCGGCTACGACCAGTTCCGCTCCCACGCGGCGCTGCACGTCGAGAGGACGCTCCTCGCCGCCCCCTGCGTCCGCTACCTCAGCAACCACGTCGACGCGCGCAAGGTGTTCCTGGTGGACGACCGAGCGCAGGGCGACACCGCCTGGAAGCTGTGCGACCTGGCCCAGAAGGGACTGCGGAGCGCAGGTCGGCAGGCGACGCTGACCAGCGTCCCCGCCGGGAAAATCGATTACAGGGCGCTGGCCGCGTCGGTGCTGTCCGCGGGCGCGGACGCGGTCGTGTGCACGGGCGACCCGGCGCGGACCGCGGGACTGGCCTCCGCCCTGAAGGCGGCCCGATTCACCGGCACCTGCATGGCCACGGAACAGGCCTTCGGCCCCGGATTCCTCGCCGCCGCCGGGGCGGCCGCGACCGGCTGGATCTTCGCGACCTCCTTCGTCGACCCCACGGTCCGCCCGTCCGCCCGCGCCTTCGCCGCCGCCTACCGCACCCGGTTCGGCGCCGCCCCCGGCTGGTACGCGGCCGAGGCCTACGACGCCGTGATGTTCCTGGCGGCGGTCTGCGCACAGGACGGCACGGCTCTGAGGGAGCGCGGCGCGATCGCCCACCGGCTGCCCGAGGTCAAGCACACCGGGATCACCCGCACCGTCAAGTACAGCCAGGGGAACGGCTACAACAACGACGCGATGTTCCTCTACGAGGTCGCCGACGGCACGTTCCACTACCTCGGCCAGTACAAGGAGGCGGCGGTGTCGTGAACCGGGGAGTGCCCTCACCCCCCACCGGCCCGGACGAGGGGGCGGCCGTCGACGCGTCGCTCACTCCGCGTCGGCGACGACCGAGCCGACCCGGTCGGCAAGGCCCGGATCACGTCGGACCAGGAGCGTCGCGTAGCAGACGGCCGCGACGAGGGTGCCCAGAGCCGCGTACGGGAACCAGCTGTACGGGGCGGGCTGTCCCGGCTTGGCGAGATAGTACAGCGGGACCAGTACGGCAAGGGCGCCGGCCGCGGGCAGCACCACATGCCGCACGATCCGGAACTCCTGCGGACGGTACCTGCGGTAGTACAGCGGCAGCGCGATGTTGGACGCGAGGTAGACCAGCAGGATCAGGATGGCGCCCAGGCTCGACGACTCGGCGAAGAACACCACCGGGTTCATCTGACCGCCGTCGGCTCCGAGCACATGCCCCAGACCCCAGCCGACGATGATCAGCAGCGCGGTCGCGGCGAAGGTGACGATCGCGTTGTTCGGCGTACGGCGCGTGGGGTGCACATAGCCGAAGAAGGACGGCAAGAGCCCCTCACGTCCGGCGTTGAACACCAGCCTGGCCTGGGAGTTGATGCCCGCGATCAGCACGCCGAGGGTGGAGGTCAGGCCGCCGACGTAGGCGAGGAGGGCGAGCGCCCCCAGCGTGTGCTGGGCGACGTCGATGAAGGGGATCCGGGAGTCTCCGAGCCGCTGCACGTCGTAGCCGAAACCGGTGACCGTGGCGTAGGAGAAGAGGATGTAGCTCACCGTCATGATCGCGACGGAGGAGAACACGGCGCGGCCGACGTTGCGCCGCGGGTTCTCCGTCTCCTCGGCCAGTGCCGCCGAGTTCTCCCAGCCGATGAACAGGTACACCGCCAGCGGGAAACCCGCCGCGAGGCCCCTGACGCCGTGGGTGAGGTGGGAGGGCAGGAACGGAGCGACGGAGAGGTCGCCCCGGTGCTCGAAGAGTGCTGCGACCGAGACCACGACCAGGACGAGCATCTCGACGCCGAAGAAGTAACCGGCCCACTTGGTGGACACCACGATCCCGCGCAGCATCAGCACCACCGACAGGCCGGTCAGCAGCACCGTCCAGATGATCCACGGCAGGTCGACGCCGGTGTAGTGGTTCAGGGTGATCTGCATGAACCCGCCGGAGATCGCGATGACGGAGGCCATCGCGATGATGTAGCCGAGTCCCGCGAGCAGCGCCGTGGTCACGGCGCTGACCGGGCCGAAGGTCTTGCCGACGAAGGTGGTGAAGCTGCCCGCCGAGGGGTGCGCCCGGGAGAACTCGGCCAGCGTGTTGCCGAACAGCGCGACCGCCGCGCCCGCCGCCATGATGGTCAGCGGGGAGGCCACTCCCGCCGTGGTGGCGAGGAAGGCGAAGCCGAAGAAGAAGCTCATGGCCGGGCCGACGTTGGCCATCGTGGCCGCGGCGATGTCCGCCATGCCGAGGACGCCGCCGCGCAGGCGCTGGGGCGTGCCGTCGGCGCGTCCCGACGTCGGCGGCGGCCCGGCGGATCCGGACTCGGTCATGACGGCAACTCCCTTCCGAGAGGTCGGTTCGGTTCGGCTCTGCGGGTTCAGTTCGGTTCGGCTTTTTGGGGGGTCAGTTCGGTTCGGCTTTGGGGCTCAGTTCGGTTCGGCGCTGCGGGACGGGTTCGGTTCGGCTCCGAGAGCCCGGTCCGGTTCGGCGTGCCGGTGCGCCTTCACCGCTCGTACCGCCGGGTCCATCGCGCCGCGGCCGAGTTCGTCGAGCAGGTCCAGGTGGCAGCGGTTGCGGGCCCGTACGACCGCGGGGTCCGGCGCGGGCCCCAGCAGGCACTGCTTGCCGAGCAGGTCGGCGGCGAACTCCCTGATCCCGGCGCCGCCGAGGGTCTCCGCGAGGTCGAGGTGGAAGCGGGTCTCCAGTTCGAGCAGCCGGGCCGGGTCGTCGGCCAGGTTCATCTCCTCGACCAGCGCCCGCAGCCCGTCGAGCCGGCTGTCGGTCAGCTCGCCCGCGGTGTGCGCGACGAGCCCGCATTCGAGCAGCAGATGGAAGGAGTCCAGGGCGGCCGCCTCGTCGGCGTCGTACATCACGGCGACGACCGCGTCCCAGTCGGCGGCGACGAAGGTCCCGCCGGCCCGGCCCCGACGGCGGTCGAGCAGGCCGTCCTGGCACATGACCTCCAGCGCGCGTCGCACGGTGATCTCACTGATCCCGAGCTCCTCGGCGAGGACCCCCGCGTCCGGCAGCCGGTCCCCCGGCGAGACGGACCGCAGCCGCACCCGCAGAGCGATCCGGGACCGGACGAGCTCCGCTCCTGTGGGACCCCGGCCGGCCAGGACGCGTGTGTCCCAGCCGCTGTAGGGGCCGAACTTGCCCGGTGCATTCACCACGGCGCCACCTTAACGGCCTGGCGAGCGGGGTCACGGTGTGGTCCACAGAGGCTCCCGGAAGAGACGGTTCCGCGCTGGCACGAAAAATAGAGCAAGGTGAACAGTTAAACAAGTCTTGTTTTTTTCGATCGCACTGAACTAATTTCCAGACGCTCCTGGTCCGTCCTCCCTGTCCGTCCTCCCTCCATGGATGTCGAGATGACCACAACCGTCCCCAAAACCCCTCCCGCGGAGTCCGGCGAGCCCGGTGGCTCCGACGGCTCCGGCGGCCTCCAGGCCGGACTCAAGAACCGCCACCTGTCGATGATCGCGATCGGCGGTGTCATCGGCGCCGGGCTGTTCGTCGGCTCCGGCTCCGGCATCGCCGCCGCCGGCCCCGGCATCCTCGTCTCGTACGCGCTCGTCGGCGTCCTCGTCGTCCTCGTGATGCGCATGCTCGGCGAGATGGCCGCGGCCAACCCCACCTCGGGTTCGTTCTCCGCCTACGCGGACCGCGCGCTGGGCCGCTGGGCCGGCTTCACCATCGGCTGGCTGTACTGGTTCTTCTGGGTCGTGGTGCTCGCCGTCGAGGCGACCGCCGGGGCGAAGATCCTGGCCGGCTGGGTCCCCGCGGTGCCGCAGTGGGGCTGGGCCCTGATCGTCATGATCGTCCTGACCGCCACCAACCTGGTCTCGGTCAGCTCCTACGGCGAGTTCGAGTTCTGGTTCGCCGGCATCAAGGTCGTCGCCATCGCCGCGTTCATCGCGCTCGGCGGCCTGGCGATCTTCGGACTGCTGCCCGGCTCCGACCACCCGGCGAGCGGTTTCTCCAACCTCACCGCACACGGCGGCTTCCTCCCCAACGGCCCCGGCGCGATCCTCACCGGCGTCCTGATGGTCGTCTTCTCCTTCATGGGCAGCGAGATCGTCACCCTGGCCGCGGGCGAGACCGCCGACCCGCGGGCCGCCGTCACCAAGGCCACCAACAGCGTGATCTGGCGGATCGCGGTGTTCTACCTGGGCTCGATCCTGATCGTGGTGTCGCTGCTGCGCTGGAACGACCCGGCGATCCTGAAGGACGGCTCGTACGTCGCCGCCCTCAGCTCCATCGGCATCCCGCACGCCGCCCAGATCATGAACACCATCGTGCTGACGTCGGTGCTGTCCTGCCTCAACTCGGGCCTGTACACCGCCTCGCGCATGGCCTTCTCGCTCGGTCGCCGAAGCGACGCCCCGGCCGCCTTCGGACAGACCACGGGCCGCGGCGTGCCGCGCGCAGCCATCCTGGCCTCAGTCGTCTTCGGGTTCGTCGCCGTCGCCTTCAACTACCTCTGGCCCGACACGGTCTTCCAGTTCCTGCTCAACGCCTCCGGCGCGATCGCCCTGTTCGTCTGGCTGGTGATCTGCTTCTCCCAGCTGCGGATGCGCAAGATCATCGAGCGGGAGTCACCGGAGAAGCTGGTCGTCCGGATGTGGCTCTACCCCTACCTGACCTGGGCGACCATCGCCCTGATCACCTTCGTCCTCGGCTACATGCTCACCGACACGGCCGACGGCGGCGGCCGCGACCAGGTGGTCCTGTCCACGGCGGTGGCCGCGGGCGTGGTGGTCTTCGCGGTGGTACGCGGCCGCCTGTCGGCGAAGACCAGGGCACGGGAATCCGCCGACACGGCTCCCCTGTCCTGACACACTGGACACCGCACCCGCACCCGCACCCGCACCCGCACCCGCACCCGCACCCGCACCCGCACACCGACACCGGGACTCGTCCCGTCTGGTTCAGGCCCTCGCCG
The DNA here is from genome assembly GCF_030816715.1 of Streptomyces achromogenes. Taxonomy (NCBI): domain Bacteria; kingdom Bacillati; phylum Actinomycetota; class Actinomycetes; order Kitasatosporales; family Streptomycetaceae; genus Streptomyces; species Streptomyces achromogenes. The sequence continues at coordinate 2,695,707 of NZ_JAUSYH010000001.1, forward strand.
GACTGCCGTCCTGCCGAGGGCCTGCTCCGTCTGTGGTGAACGGTCGCCCTCAGGACGGCGTCAGGCACTCGCCGCGGTACGACGGCGGACCGTACGGGCAGACCGACGACGCCCAGGCCTACGGGCGCGGGTCCACGAACGACCTGAACGACGCGAGGGACGCACTGCGCTGATGACCGCCCCTTCCCCCGAGGACGACGACCGCGGCAGCCTCCGCCTGGTCCTCGCCGTCCCCCTCACCCTGCTCACCCTCATCGCCGCGTACTTCTGCTGGACGGCGCTGACCATCACGCCGTCCGGCACCTGGGACGACGACGCGTACGCCGGAATCGTCCTGTCCTGCGTCCTCACCCTCGCGGCAGCCGGCTCCGCGGCGGCCCTGTGGCTGTCGCCGTCGGTGCGAAGGACCATGCCGTGGTGGTGGCTGCTCCCTGCCCTGCTGCTGGGCACGGTTGCGGGCGCGCGGTGGGCGGTGGGCGGTTAGAGGCCGGTCACAGGTCGGCCCGGCGACTTTCCGATGCAGCCGTCGTACTGAAAGCGCGACGGCACGTTCCACCACGTCGCCGGTACATGGAGGCGACGGTTTCCTGAACGACGCGGTCCGTCGTCAGGTTGGTCGCCCACCACAAGGGGCCGCGCATCAGAAGGCACACCCGTGCGATAGAACTGGTGGTCAGTTGCTCGTGTTCACGGGCCTGTTCACCGGGCCGGACGGAGATGAGCGTGGGACTGCCGCTGGACCTGAAGGTCATGGCCGAGGGCATGACCAAGGCGTCCATGGGAATGGTGGGCACGGTCATGGTAGGCACGCGGGACACCGCTATCGCCCTCTTCCACGAACTCGACCGGCAGCATGGCATGGCCGGGGACGACGACGCCGGGCGGGCGTTCGCGGCGGTGTACAAGTCGGCCGCCTCCACCACACTCGAAGTGGGCTTCAGCGCCTCGTCGAGGCGAAACACGTCCGCGACCCGGACTGCGCGAAGCGCAGCTTTCGCAGTATCGAGCGGGTCAACGAGACACTGGCAAAGCCCGTGAAGGTGGATGACAAAGGGAATCCGAAGTGGGACCCGCTGATCGACGGCATGTACCGAAGTGACGAGTCGGAGCTGCGCAGATACAAGAGCGCGATGGCCAACCCGGCGAACTCGGAGATCCGCGGCCTTGAGATCGTGACCAACGGCAAGGACAACGCGGCCTACTGGGAGTCGATGATCGCCATGAACGACGTCACCGGTTCCGCACGGTACGTGCCCTGAGAGTGAAGGACTTCTGTGGCAGTCGAGCACACCTTGCGGTCGAACTTCGTCTTCGCGCCTCCCGAGGACACTCCAGCCGCATGGCAGGCGAGTCTGGGGACGTTCAGGGACGCGCTGGAGCAGGCGTTCCCCGATGCCTTTCCGGAGACGAACACCTCCGGCCTCCGGGATGTGCCTGTCCTGGACTTCGAGATCGAGGTGGCGCCGGAGGTCTTCGTCACGGGTACGGCTGCCATGCCGACTCTGGACTACGCCCACGTCAGCATCATCGACGTGACCGCCGACACGGCCGCCTTGTTCGCCCACTGGCTCCGCGACTCGTACGTTCCGTCCCCGGCGAGTGTGCGATTCCTGAGCAGCTTCGTGATGGAGAACGGTGACGAGACACCCTGGGCGGTCCCGTCGACGGGCGACGCCTCGGAGATCGCGACTGTACTGCGCAGCCACCTGGCCGCAGCCGGCCCTTGACGGACTTTCCGGCGACAGCGGCTGGGATGCGGAGTTCCTCCATGACGAGTGGACGCAGGTCATCCTCGGACAGGCCGTCGGCACCCGCACTGACTACTTCCGGGCCCGCCGGGCCGGACGCGGCAAGAACATCGTCCGGGCGGAAAGGGCCGGCATCTGGCAGCTCTCCGAACCCTTCTCGCAGCGTCTGGACCGGCTCGGACGCCAGACGTGGGATCAGGTCGCCGAACGCGCCGCCCGTCTGGCAGTCGGAACGTGAGGCGAACGCCGCGCACATCCTGGCCTGGGACGCCCATCCGGACGAACGGATCGCGCACGAGCAGATTGCCATCTGTGTCCCCACCAACCGCATGGCGAGCGAACTGGGAAGCACGTTGGGGGAACACGGCATCCGAGCCTTGGAGATCGGCGCCGACGGTGCCCGGGGCGAGCCCGGGATCCACATCGGGACCATGTTCCGTTTCAAGGGGCTGGAGTACCAGCGCATGATCATCGCCGGAGTCAGCGACGGCCTGGTCCCTCGCGAGCAGGTCAACCAGCTCCGCCAGGCGGACCCTGCCCGCTACCGCAGGGAGGAACAGCGGGCGCGTTCCCGGCGACCCGGGCACGGGACAGTCTCGACATCTTCTGGCACGGCAATCCGAGGCCGTTCCTGCAACTTCTTCTCGCCTGAGGAGACACCTCGTGTGGCATATTCGGCAATTCACGGTCGTGGATCTTGTGGGGCGTGGGGCCGAGAGCTCCTGGCTGCGATCATCTTTCGTGGCCACTCGGACTGCGCTGAGCAGCAGTCCCCTCGTCCTGGGCTTCCGGGGGCCGACGGCCACCGCCGCTTGGGGGAGTGCTCCAAGGCCCGACGGCTGGGCGGAACTGCCCCCTTGTGCTGAACAGGCCGGGCCCTCTTCGCCCTCAGCCCTTCGACCTGAGCAAAAGGACCCTGACCCTCTACTTAGCCGACCAGAAGCCCTGAGCGGCAGACGAGTCGGGCTGTACGCCGGGTTCTGTGCCGAGGCCTCTCGCGAGGGCCTCGGTGACGGCCATCCATCTAGGGCCGACGTTGCCGTCGGCCTCGTGCGGTCTACCCGCGGACTCGGGCGGGCAGCCCTCGAACGTCCGCGCAGAAACACCAAGGTGTTTCCTTTTGACCTTGCTCCGGGTGGGGTTTACCTAGCTGCCCAGGTCGCCCTGGGCACTGGTGGTCTCTTACACCACCGTTTCACCCTTACCGGGAACCGAGGTCCCCGGCGGTCTGTTTTCTGTGGCACTGTCCCGCGGGTCACCCCGGGTGGCCGTTAGCCATCACCCTGCCCTGTGGAGCCCGGACGTTCCTCGGGAAGCCCCGTAAGGGACTCCACGCGGCCGTCCGCCCGGCTCGTCTGCCGTGTCGACCATGTTACCGGGCGAGAGTCGCGCTTCGGTCCCGCAGCCGTCGCCAGGACGGAGCCCGCGAGGATCAGGGTGAAGGCCGCCACGATCGTCGCCGTCAGGGGCTCGTCCAGGAACAGGGCGCCCGCCGCGACCGCGACCGCGGGATTGACGTACGTGATGACCGTGGCGCGCGTCGGGCCCGCCTCCTTGATCAGTTCCATGAAGGCGACGAAGGCGACGGCCGTGCAGACCACGCCCAGGGCCGCGAGAGCCGACAGGACGGCGGTGGAGGGCAGCTCCGTGGGGCGGGTGGCGACGGCGGCCGGGGCGTAGACCAGGGCCGCCAGAGCCAGACAGGGGGCCGTGAGGTGGAGGGAGGGGACGTCCTTGAGGTGGCGGGCGGCTATCAGGGGCGCCGTCGCGTAGCCGACGACCGTCAGCAGGACCTCGGCCAGCGAGCGGGCGTCTCCGCCGGTCAGATGCGGCACGGTGAGGACGGCTACGCCGGTCAGGCCCAGCGCGAGGCCGGCGGTCCGGCGTGCGCCCAGTTGTTCCGTGTCGCCGAAGAAACGGGCCAGGGTGACGCCGACGATGGGGACGCCCGCGATCAGCAGGCCCGCCGTCGAGCTGGACAGGTGCCGTTCCGCGTCGGTGAGGGTGAACCAGGGGCCGATGATCTCGATGATCGCGAAGGCCAGCATGGGCTTCCAGTGCGTCCGCACGGTGCCGGTCAGCCCGCGTTGGCGCAGGGCGAAGGGGAGTAGGAGGGCCGCGCCGACGGCGCATCGGGTGAACACGACCACGGACGGGGACAGGCCGTCCTCGCCGTCCACCGCCACCTTGATCAACAGGTAGGGGATCCCCCACACGACTCCCATCAGGGAGAACAGGAACCAGCCGCGAGCAGTCATGGCAGGAGTCTCGGCCGGGTCCGCTCAGACGTCTTGAACGCTGTTGCGGTAGGCCGCTGGGGTCACGCCCAGGACGCGGCGGAACCAGCGGGTGAGATGGGCCTGGTCGGCGAAGCCGACCAGGGCGGCGACCTCGGCCGGGCGCAGGCCCGATTCCAGCAGGGCTCGCGCCCGGGTCACCCGGTACTGGGCGAGCCAGGCGTATGGCGGGATCCCGGTCGTCGTGCGGAAGGCGCGCAGGAGTTGGTAGCGGGACAGGCCCAGCTCGGCGGCGAGGTCGGCGAGCGAGGGCGGGGCGAGCAGCTCGTCGGTGAGGCGGGTGCGGACGGCGCGGGTGATGTGCTCGGCCCCGGGGATCATGTCGCACACCGGGCGGGCCGTGGAGTGCCGTCGGGCCAGGGCCGTCAGCAGCCACGGGAGCCGGGACTCGGCCTCCAGCGGGTCGGGGCGGACGGTCAGCTCGGTGTGGGCGCGGCGCAGCGCTGCGGCGAGCTCGGGATCGTCCACCAGGGGCTCGCGGAAGTGCGGCGTGCCGCCGAGGACGCCGTCGGTGAGGAGGCCGGGGACCGCGTACAGGGCGCGGTAGGCGTAGCCGCCGGTGGTGGCGCCGGGGCCTCCCGTGTGGGTCTCACCCGGGTCGAGGACGACGATGGAGCCGGGGCCGGTGCGGATGTGGCCGCCGCGGTAGGCGATGATCTCCGCCCCCTCCACGCACACGCCGACCGTGAACTCCTCGTGTGCGTGGGGCGCGTAGACGTGCTGCTGGAAGCGGGCGGTGAGCAGGTCCAGGGACGGCCCGCAGCGGCCCAGCCTGGCTCTGGTCCACCACGCCTGTTCACGGCCCATCCGACGCCCCCTGCCCAGTCCTGCCCGCTCCTACTGCTGCAACGCCCGCAGGCCGCGTTTCCATGCCGCAGGGAGGTCGGCGTCGTCCGGAAAGCGGCCGTGGATCTCCAGGACCACCATGCCGTGGGCGAAGGCCCAGATCGCGCGGGCCAGGTCCAGGTCGCCTTCGCACGCCAGCAGCAGGGGCATCGCGGCCCGGTCCTCCAGGCCGGCGGGCAGGGCCTCGCGCGGCAGCGGGCGTTCCGTGGCCAGGCAGTAGAGGTGGGGGTGGGCGAGCGCGTACGTGCGGTACGCCTGTGCCAGCGCGAGCAGCGAGCCCGGCTCACGCGTCTGGGCGGCCTCCAGGGCCTCCGCCGACTCCTGCAGCATCTGCGCGACCAGTTCGACCTCGACCGCGTATTTGTCGGGGAAGTGCTTGTAGAGCGAGGGCGCCTTGATGCCCAGGTGGTCGGCGAGCGCGCGCATGGTGAGCGCGGCGGGCCCGGCCTCCTCCAGGAGGGTCCGGGCGGCCGCCGCGATCTCGCGGGCGCGGGGCGTGAGCCGCTCAGTCACGCTGGAAGCCCTCCTTGGTGCGCAGTCCGTAGCCGAAGGCGCGATCGTACGAGATGTGCGCGAGCCAGCCGCACAGCGCCGCGAACAGCGGAGGCCAGGCCGGGAACGGCCCGAACGTGTAGAGGACCATCAGGGCGAGCGGGACGACGGCGCGGTGCATCGCGTTGTAGTACGGGACCGCCCGGGGCGGGAGCTGTCCTTTCGCCATGCGGGGCGCGGCGTCGAGGCCGACCAGGAACGCGAGGTCCGGCACGATCAGGAAGGCGAAGGCGAGACCACCCGCGAGCCAGCCGTGGTTCATGGCCTCCAGGATCGCGAACGCCGACCAGAACAGGGCGCTCGCCAGCCAGGCCGCGCGGCGGACGCCACGCAAGCCGGAGCCCGTGCGCGGGTTGGCGGTCGTACCGGTGCGCGTGCTGGTGGTGGCCGTGCTCATCGTCTGCCTCCTGGAAGTCGTCGACTGCGGTCTCGGCGGTGCGGCCCATTCCGGCTAATGCTGTTAGCCCGACAGGGCCGACCCTACGGCTAACGCTGTTAGCCGTCAAGGGTGAGCGCCTCGGCGCGCTCCGGCACGGAATCCGGGCGGTGGCGACACAGACCGAGCGGGCGGCCCGACCGGAGCCGAACCGGACCCCCGAGCGGGGCGGAGGTCGCCGTGCGGCACGCCGTACGCTGTGCTGCTGAGTTCGATGTGAGGAGATGTCCCGTGCTGGTCCTGCTGCCGCCCTCCGAAGGCAAGGCGTCCTCCGGACGCGGTGCCCCGCTCAAGCCGGAGGCCCTCTCGCTGCCGGGGCTGGGCGCGGCCCGTGAGGCCGTACTCGACGAGCTGATCGAGCTGTGCGAGGCCGACGAGGAGAAGGCGCGCGAGGTGCTCGGACTGAGCGAGGGGCTGCGCGGCGAGATCGCGAAGAACACACGGCTGCGGACGGCGGGTGCGCGCCCGGCCGGGGAGATCTACACCGGCGTCCTGTACGACTCCCTCGGGCTCGCCTCGCTCGACGCGGCGGCGAAGCGGCGCGCGGCCAGGTCGCTGCTCGTCTTCTCGGGGCTCTGGGGCGCGGTCCGGGTGACGGACCGGATTCCGTCGTACCGGTGCTCCATGGGCGTGAAGCTGCCGGGCCTCGGGGCGCTGGGCGCGCACTGGCGTGCGCCGATGGCCTCCGTGCTGCCCGAGGCCGCCGGGGACGGCCTGGTGCTGGACCTGCGCTCGGCGGCGTACGCGGCGGCTTGGAAGCCGAAGGGCGAGGTCGCGGCGCGGACGGCGAGCGTTCGGGTGCTGCACGCGCCGACGCGGAAGGTCGTCAGCCACTTTAACAAGGCGACGAAGGGGCGGATCGTACGGAGCCTGCTGACGGCGGGAATCGCCCCGAAGGGCCCGGCGGAGCTGGTGGAAGCCCTGCGGGACCTCGGATACGTGGTCGAGGAGCAGGCCCTGGCCCGAGCGGGCGCGGCCCGGACGCTGGACGTCCTGGTGGACGACGTGCACTGACGACGCGGCGCGGCACGGCGCAGCCCGACACGACGCGGCACACTCGCCCGCCCCCGCCGTCCCCCCATCCCGCATCCCGCATCCCGCATCCCGCATCCCGCATCCCGCATCCCGCATACATCTACGCGTTGCAGCATGCGCAATGACCTTTGTGCATGCTGCATGCCGCGAGCAGGATGAGGCGCATGACCTCGCCTGCGCCTTCCGCTGTGCCCTCCGCTGCGACTGCCTCGGTACTGGATCTGACCCCGGCCCCCGTCGTGCCCGTCGTGGTGGTCGAGGACGCCGCCGACGCTGCGCCGCTGGCTCGGGCACTGGTGGCCGGCGGGCTGCCCGCCATCGAGGTGACCTTGCGGACGCCGGCCGCGCTCGACGCGATCAGGGAGATCTCCGGGGCGGTGCCGGAGGCCGTCGTCGGGGCGGGCACGGTGATCACGCCGGAGCAGGTGACGGCGTGCGGGGCGGCCGGGGCCCGGTTCCTGGTGAGCCCCGGCTGGACGGACGTCCTGCTGACGGCGCTGCTCGCGTCCGGGCTGCCCTTTCTGCCCGGGGTGTCGACGACGTCGGAGGTCGTGGCGCTGCTGGAGCGGGGCGTGCGGGAGATGAAGTTCTTCCCGGCGGAGGCGGCCGGCGGCGCCGCATACCTGAGCTCGCTCGCTGGTCCGCTGCCGCAGGCCCGGTTCTGCCCGACGGGCGGCATCGGCCCGAAGAACGCGCTCGGCTACCTCGCGCTGCCCAACGTCTGCTGCGTGGGCGGGAGTTGGATGGTCCCGGCGGACGCGGTCGCGGACCGGGACTGGCCTCGGATCGAGTCGCTCGCCCGGACCGCGTCAGCCCTGAGGACCGCGTCAGCTCTCAGGACCGCGTCAGCTCCCGGGGCCTCGTCCGCGCCGAGGACCGCGTCCGCGCTCAGGGCCGAAGGTGGGACGTGTCGTTGAAGAGCCGGACGCTCGCGTTCCCGTCCGCGTAGTAGGCCACGGCCGACAGCGAGGCCGCCGACAGTTCCATGCGGAAGAGGGACTCCGGCGGTGCGCCCAGGGCTAGCCGCACGAGGGTTTTGATCGGGGTCACATGGGTGACCAGCAGGACCGTGCGGCCCGCGTACGCGGCGACCAGCCGGTCGCGGGCTGCGGCGATCCGGACGGCGGTGGCCGCGAAGCTCTCGCCGCCGCCGGTCGGCTCGGCCTCCGGGTCGGCGAGCCAGGCGTTCAGGTCGTCGGGGTGACGTTCGCGGACCTCGCCGAAGGTCAGCCCCTCCCAGGCGCCGAAGTCCGTCTCGATCAGCCCGTCCTCGACGGTGACCTCCAGGCCGAGGCGGGCGGCCACGATGCCGGCCGTCTCACGGGTACGGGCCAGCGGGGAGGCGAGGATGTGCTGGACGGTGCCGCGCCGGGCGAGCGCGGCGGCGACCCGCTCGGCCTGTCCCCTGCCGACGTCGGAGAGCGAGGGATCGGTGCCGCCGCTGCCGGAGAACCGCTTCTGCGGAGTCAGCGGCGTCTCACCGTGCCGCAGCAGCACGAAGGTCGCGGGCGCCCCGAGATCGGGAGCGGCGCCCCAGCCGACGGTCGGGGCAGCGGCGGGGGCGGAGGTTGCGGCTCCTGCGGTGGACAGGGCGACCGCGCGGCCGGCGCGCACGTCGTCGCCGGTGTTGGCACCGGGCTTCGCAACGGCTTCCGCGACGGTTCTTTCCGCTCCGCCGGGCAGCGATGCTTCCGCAGCCCCTCCCGTAGTTCTTTCCGCTGCCGCCCGGGAAAGGGCCTCGCGGGCCTTCGCCGCGCCCGCGACGGCGTCGCCGGGGGGACCGGACGGCTCGGGGGCGGACGGGGCGCCGGCGGACCGGGCGTCGAGCGCGGCTCGGGACGCGCCCTCGTTCCACTGCTCGCCCCGCTTGCCCGCGTCCATCGCCTCGTTCGCGAGGCGGTCGGCGTGCTTGTTCTGCTCGCGCGGGATCCACTCGTAGGTGACCTGCCCGGGCGGAAGCACCCGGGCCGCCTCCGCCGCGAGCGGCTTCATGTCGGGATGCTTGATCTTCCAGCGGCCCGACATCTGCTCGACGACCAGCTTGGAGTCCATGCGGACGCGCACCCTGGCCGAGGGGTCGAGTTCGCGGGCGGCGCGCAGTCCGGCCAGCAGCCCCCGGTACTCGGCCACGTTGTTGGTGGCGACGCCGATGAACTCGGCCCGCTCGGCGAGGGTCTCCCCCGTCGTCGCGTCGATCACCACACTGCCGTAGCCCGCGGGCCCCGGGTTGCCCCGCGACCCCCCGTCGGCCTCGACGATGAACTCCCGCACGATGCAGGCCCCTTACCGGTTACAGCCCCGACTCGGACGTGCGCACGAGGATGCGACGGCAGTTCTCGCACCGTACGACCGTGTCGGGCGCGGCCGAGCGGATCTCGTTGATGTCGGTGATGGCCAGCTCCTGGCGGCAGCCCTGGCAGGTGCGCTGGTGGAGCCTGGCCGCGCCGATGCCGCCCTGCTGCTCCCGCAGCTTGTCGTAGAGCTTGAGCAGGTCGGCCGGCAGGGAGGCGGCGACGACCTCGCGCTCCTTGGTGACGGTGGCGGCCTCGCCGTCGAGCTCCTCGAAGGAGGCGTTCCGGCGCGCGGTGGCGTCGTCGATCTTCCCCTGCACGGAGCCGACCCGTTCGGTCAGCTCGGCGACCCGCTCTTGGGCGCTCTCGCGGCGCTCCATGATCTCCAGGACGACGTCCTCGAGGTCGCCCTGGCGCTTGGCGAGGGAGACGATCTCCCGCTGCAGGTTCTCGAGGTCCTTCGGGGAGGTGACGGCGCCGGAGTCCAGTCGCTGCTGGTCACGGGTGGCGCGCTGGCGCACCTGGTCGACGTCCTGCTCGGCCTTGGTCTGCTCGCGGGCGGTGTCGCTCTCCTCGGTCTGGGCGGCCACGAGGAGGTCGCGCAGCTGGGTGAGGTCCTTGGTCAGCGACTCGATCTCGGCGTGCTCGGGCAGGGACCTGCGCTTGTGCGCGAGTTGCTGCAGACGGACGTCGAGGCCCTGGACGTCGAGGAGTCGGATCTGGTCGGCGGGCGCGGCGTTCAGTTGGGGGCTCCCATTGAGCTAGAGGTGGCGGTGGACGCCGCGTGGGCGGTCCAGGGGTCGGTGACCGTGCGGGAGACGTGGACCCGCAGGTCCCATCCCCTCCGGTCGGAGATCTCGTCGAGCTGGGCGGCGGCCAGCTCGCACCAGGGCCACTCGGTGGCCCAGTGCGCCGCGTCGAGCAGCGCGAGAGGACTGTGGGCGCGGGCCTCGGAGACGGGGTGGTGGCGCAGGTCCGCGGTGAGGAAGGCGTCGACACCGGCGGCCCGGACCTGCTCGAAGAGGCTGTCCCCGGAGCCGCCGCTGACGGCGACGGTCCGTACGAGCGCCTCCGGATCGCCCGCCACCCGGATGCCCTGCGCGGTGGCGGGCAGCCGTTCCGCGGCCCGGGCGGCGAGTTCACGGACGGTGAGCGGGTGGTCGAGCTCGCAGACGCGGCCGAGGCCCCGGCGGCCTTCGCCGTCGCTCGGATCCGGCACGAGGGGGCCGACGACCCGCAGGCCGAGCGCGCCGGCGAGGGCGTCGCTCACCCCGGGATCGGCGCTGTCGGCGTTGGTGTGCGCGACGTGCAGGGCGATGTCGTTCTTGATGAGGGTGTGCACGACGCGGCCCTTGAACGTGGAGGCCGCGACGGTGGTCGTCCCGCGCAGATACAGCGGGTGGTGGGTGACGAGCAGGCCCGCGCCGAGTTTCACGGCCTCCTCGACGATCTCCTGGACGGGATCGACGGCGAAGAGGACCCGGAAGACCTCCTGGTCGGGATCGCCCACGACGGTGCCGACCGCGTCCCAGGACTCGGCCCGCTCGGAGGGCCACAGATCGTCCAGCGCGGCGATGACTTCAGACAGACGGGGCACGAACGAAAGGCTACCTGGCCGTTCTGCGGGGAGATACCGCCGCCTCGGCATGCACACGCCTTACCCGACCCTCAGCAGAATCGCTTCTGCACCACTCTTACGAGGGAAGAAGAGCGCCCGTGGGTCCCACGCCCGTGCGTGCGAAAACTAGCTTCGTCGCCGGAGGTGGCGGAACGATGACGATGCCGGCCTGTGCGATCGAGCCCACCGCGGCGGACGGGGAGGACCGGGAGGACCCGGAAGAAGAAGCGGACCCGGGGGACGGGGAGGGCCCCGGGACCGGGGAGCGCCCGGAGCTCCTGAAGGCTCCCGAGCTGTCGCCGCCCCCGGGTCCGATGCAACCCTCGGAGCCGGTGCAGCCCTCGGAGCCGGTGCAGCCCTGGGAGCCGTTGCAGCCCCCGGAGCTGTCACAGCCGCCGGAGCCGTTGCAGCCCCCGGGTCCGATGCAACCCTCGGAGCCGGTGCAGCCCTGGGAGCCGTTGCAGCCCCCGGAGCTGTTGGCGGCTCCGGAGTTCCCGGGGGCACCGGAGGGCCGTGTCGCCGACCGCACGCCGTATGCCGCCGGGCCCTCCGAGTCCGCGGGGCGCCGTACGGCGTCCCTGGACGTCGCGTCGGCGACACCCGTGCGGCACGTGACACCGCCCGCGAACGCCATGGCGGGGCGCGTGACGGCGTCCGGGGCGCGCGTGATCACGGCGGTGGCCGCCGGGACCACAACCCCCATGCACACGCACCACACCCAGCCCAGGCACCACACACAGCCCACCCAGCACATGGCGGCAGCACCGGCCGACGGTTACGGCGCCACACCCCCCGCTTCCTGTGTGCTGACCGCGAACGGCGCCTACGCCGCACGTCTCGCCCGGGACGGCGACTCGCTGTTCCCCGAGCGCTGGACCCTGGACGGCCCCGAGCCGTACGCCGTGCCGCTGCCCGGCAACCAGCCGGAGGAGCCCGGCACGGAGGTCCAGCCGATGGCCGACGGCCGGGTGCTGATCCGGCGGCCGACCGACGGACGGCACGCGTTCTCCCTGCTGTATCCGACCGGACCCGGCACCGGAGAGCTGCCGCTGGGTGCCGTCGAGTGCCCGGACGACGGAGTCGAGCTGCGTCTGCTCCCGCCGGCCCCCTGCGGAGAGCGTGCGTACGCCCTCGCCGTCGGCCCCTGGACGACGGCCGTGTGGCTGGTCGCGGGCGGCGTCTTCGGCCCCGAGCACGTGGCCGAGATCCCCGGCCGGTGCTCCGGCGGCGTGTGGCTGGACCGCACCGGCCGCATGCTCGCGCTGGACCGTGAGGCCGGCGGGCGGACCAAGGCCGTCGTGATGGACCTGGAGCGCGGCGGTGAGATGTCGCCGCTGCTGCAGATCTCCGCCGACAGCGACGACCGTCTGCTGCTCGCCGACCCGGACAGCGGACTGCTGCTGATCAGCTCCGACGCCGCTTCGCCGGGAGAGCCACGGCTGGGCTGGGGGGTCGTGGGCAGCACGCTGCCGGTCCGCTTCCCGGAGTCCCTGCGGCTGCCCGGCCTCGCGATGACGCCCTTCGCGATCCAGCCGGGTCAGGCCCTCCTGCCGGAGGCCTGCGCGGTGGCGCTGCGCATCGACGGCCCCTTCGGCGCCTGGGTGGGCGTCTGGCGTCCCACGGAACGCCGGCTGCACCAACTGGCCGCGCCCGAAGGCTGGCTGACGGGCAGTGGACTGTGGACGCCGGACGGCGTGCTGCGGCTGCCGTACACCACGGCGGCGGAACCGTGCGGGGTGGCGCCCCTGACGGCTCCGGCCGCGGCCTCACCCGCAACCGCACCCGCAACCGCACCCGAGACCGCACCCGAGACCGCGCCCGAGACCGCGCCCGACTGGACACCGCCTGAGGCCGTTCCGTACTGGGCGTCCTCGTACGAGGCGGCGGCGTCCGGTGGGGTGGCGTCCGGCGGGAGTCCGTCGGAGCCGGCGCCGGTCGCCGCCCGTCCCGTGCCCCTGCAACAGGCGCCGCTCGGCCGACTTGTAACGAAGTAGCGGCGGTTGGCGTGGCCGCCTGGATTCGCCCCGCGGTGTGCCGGATAAAATCACCCGGCTGTAAAAGATCATGTTGACGGGGTGAATTCTTCCGATGAGCGACACAAGCACCATGCAGGCGCCGGCCGCCGACTTCCAGGAGACGGCCGGAAACGGCCGCCACCGGGGCCCGGTCTCGGCCCACGAGGCCGACTCGGCCCCTCACGGCAGGCATCGCAGGCCGGCCGAGAACAGGGCCGACGACACGTCCGAAGCGGCTGCCTGACAGTACGCCGCAGGGGCCCGGCCGTCCACGGACGGCCGGGCCCCTGCGCATGTCGTCGGCGCTCAGGCCCGCCCCGGACATCCGCGGGCACCCCCTGGCACCCCCGGGCATCCCTTGAGCGTCCCTTGGACGTCGTGCGTACCGCTTTCTCTACGTGGCCGGCTGACCGCGTCGCAGGCCCAGCACCTCGGCCGCCGCGAAGGTCTCGCCGTCCGGCCGGTCCGCGTAGTACCCGCCGAGGACGGCGTCCAGCTCGTCGAAGCTGAACGCGTCCTGCTTGCTGTCGAACTTCGCCGCCACCCTGGGCCGTTCGACGACCGCCACGACGCCCCCGTGCACGACGAGCAACTGCCCGTTGATCCGCGCGGCGGCCGGTGACGCCAGGTAGCCGACGAGCGGCGCGACATGCTCGGGGGCGAGCGGGTCGAGCCCGTCGGCCGGCTGCTCGAACCCGGCGAAGACGTCCGCCGTCATCCGGGTGCGGGCACGCGGGCAGATCGCGTTGGCGGTCACGCCGTACTTGGCGAGCGCGAGGGCCGTGGAGGTCGTCAGGCCGACGATCCCGCCCTTCGCCGCCGCGTAGTTGGGCTGCCCCGCGGAGCCGGCCAGGAACGCCTCCGACGAGGTGTTCACGATCCGCCCGTACACCGGGGCGCCTGCCGCCTTGGAACGCTCGCGCCAGTGCGCGGCGGCGAAGCGGGTGGTGTTGAAGTGGCCTTTGAGGTGGACCCGGATCACCGAGTCCCACTCCTCCTCCGCCATGGAGAAGACCATGCGGTCGCGCAGGATGCCCGCGTTGTTGACGACGACGTCCAACGTGCCGAACTCGGCGATCGCCGCGTCGACGAGCTCGCGGGCCTGCCGGAAGTCGGACACGTCCCCGGTGTGGGCGAGCGCGGCGCCGCCCGCGGCCCGGATCTCCGCCGCGACCTCCTGCGCCGGCCCTGCCGACGCCTCGCCGGAGCCGTCACGGCCGGGCTGTCCGTAGTCGTTGACGACGACGGCCGCGCCCAGCCGGGCCAGTTCCAGCGCCTCGGCGCGCCCGAGCCCGCGCCCGGCGCCCGTGACGATGGCGGTCAGCCCCTCGAGCGGCAGGGGCAGTGGCGATGACAGTGACATCCGGACGACCGCCCCTCAGATCTCTATGCACGTACGGAGCGCCGCACCGGTGCGCATCTGGTCCAGTGCCTCGTTGATCTCGGTGAGCGCCACACGGTGGGTGATCAGGCCCTCGAGGTCGATGCGGCCGGCCCGCCACAGGGCGATCGTCCGCTCGTAGGAGCGCAGGACGTCGCCGCCGCCGTACATCGAGGGCAGGATCCGCTTCTCGTCGAAGAACAGCTCGAACATGTTGAGCTGGAGGAAGTCGTCCAGTGCGCCCGCGCCGACGACGACGAGGGTGCCGCCGCGCCGGGTGTTCTCGTAGGCGGTGCGGGCGGTGGCGGAGCGGCCGACGACCTCGAAGACGTAGTCGAACCCCTCCCCGCCGGTGACCAGTTGCTTCGTCCCGGGCAGCTCGTCCGGCGAGACGGCCTTCGTGGCGCCGAACCGCAGGGCGGCCTCCCGGCGTGCGGCGACCGGGTCGACGGCGACGATTTCGGCGGCGCCCTTGAGCCGCGCGCCCTGGATCGCGGAGACGCCGACGCCTCCGCAGCCGATGACCGCGACCGACGAACCGGCTTCCACGTCGGCCGTGTTGAGGGCGGCGCCCAGTCCCGTGGTCACCCCGCACCCGATGAGGGCGGCGATGTCGAAGGGGACGTCGTCGGGAATCGGGACCGCGCAGCCGGCGTCCACCACGACCTCCTCGGCGAAGGTCCCGGTGCCGGCGAAACCGAACACGTCGCCGCCCGGGCGGCGGAAGTTGGGGGTGCCGGCGTTCATGAAACCGGCCAGGCACAGCTCGGTCTGGCCGCGCTTGCAGGCGGGGCAGGCGCCGCAGGCCGGCAGCCAGCAGACCACGACCCGGTCGCCGGGCTTCACCCGGGTGACGCCCTCGCCGACCTCCAGCACTTCGCCCGCGCCCTCGTGGCCGGGTACGAAGGGCGCGGGCTGGGGAAGCACCCCGCCCATCGCGGACAGGTCCGAGTGGCACAGCCCGGTGGCCCGCACCCGGATCCTGACCCGCCCGGGTCCGAAGCCCACGGCCTCGACGTCGTCGTGGACCTCCAGCTTGTCCTGGCCGATCTCGTGCAGTACGGCTGCGCGCATGGTGCGGCTCCCCTCGGACCCCTGACGGGCGGTGCTCTGTCGGGCGGTTTTCTGACGGGCGGTTCCCCGGATGTGCGACGGACGGTTTCCCCTGATGTGCGACGGGCGGTTTCCCCTGATGTGCGACGGGCGGTTCCCGGATGTGCGGATGGCGGGTGCGTTGCTGTGCGGAGGGCCGGTCTCCCTGCCGGACGGGGGGCTAGGAGTGCTGGACGACGGTGTCGGCGAGGACCGGCGCGTCGTCCCGCTCGACCGCGCTCACGGCCGCCCGCACCTCGCCCGCCCCGCGCCACATTTGGATGCGCAGGGTCTCTCCGGGGTACACCACTCCCGCGAACCGCGTGGCGTACGAGCGGACCCGGCCGACGTCGCCGTCGAGCAGGGTGTCGACGACCGCCTTCAGCGTGACGCCGTAGGTGCACAGGCCGTGCAGGATGGGCCGGTCGAACCCGGCGAGCTTCGCGAACTCGGGGTCGGCGTGCAGCGGGTTGTAGTCGCCGGAGAGCCGGTAGAGGAGCGCCTGGTCCTCGCGCAGGGCCCGCTCGACCGTCCTGTCGGCTTCGCCGGCGGGCGGCTCGAGCCGGCCGGACGGGCCGCGGTCCCCGCCCCAGCCGCCCTCGCCGCGGACGAAGATCTGGGCGTCGTTGGTCCACAGGGGCCCGTCCGCGTCGGCGGCCTCGGTGCGCATGACGAGGACGGCGGCGCTGCCCTTGTCGTAGACGGCGGCGATGCGTCCGGTGGCGGTGGCCCGGCCCTCGGCGGGGATGGCCCGGTGGATCTCCAGGCGCTGGCCGCCGTGCAGGACCCGGGCGAGGTCGACCTCGACGCCGGGCATGGACAGCGAGCTGATCACGCCGGGCGAGCCGGAGCCCGCGACGGTGGCGAAGCTCGGCAGGACGTGCAGCCGGGATTCCAGCGTGTAGCGCAGTTCGTCGGGGTCGTTGGCCGGAACGCCCGCGCCGATGCCGAGGTGGTACAGCTGGACGTCTCGGCGGTCCCAGGCGATCTCGCCGGTCCGGGGTTCGGCGGCGAGCGCCTTGGCTGCGTCGATGGGCATGGAGCTCCTGATCGTTCGGATCCGTCTTGGTCATCGGATCGGATCGCATCTGGTCGCGTCGGATCGGTCCTGATCAATCGAGTCAGCCCTAGATCGCTCAGGGCTGATCGATCAGGACCGGGCCGGTTCGATCGCGTCGTTCGGAGACCTCGGCACGGCCGTCCGCACCGATCGGCCGCACCGAGGTCGTCACGGGGCCGCGGAACCCGCCCGAGCGAGCAGATCTAGAACGCGTTCCAGCGCGGCGACCCCCTGTATAGCCCAGGCCTCCGGAGTTGTGAAGACACCTGACGGTATGTCAGATGCGACGGCCGGTGCACCGGGCGCGAGCCCCCGTCCGCTCGAGCTCCCGGCCGGTCGGGCACGGCGACCGATGACATTTGTCCCGCACGGGTCCGTACATCCGGCTCTGCCGCCGACGGCCCCGGAAACGTAGCGTCGACGACAGACCCGCACCGGCACGACGGGCGGACCACGGAAACGACGAACCGGGGGACACCACCATGACGAGATCACCGGCACAGTGGCGGCGACGCACACTCGCCCGCCGGACGGCGACCCGGCGCTCGGCGCCGGGGACGGGGACGGGGACGGGGCGCGAGCGGCAACAGCGCCGGAGGGAGGACGAGAACCGCCACCACGCGCAGCAGAAGGCCGCCCGCACGGCCGGGCAGGTCTCCGAGGACCCCGGTCCGCCACCCAACGGCTTCTCCCTGCTGCCCTGGCTGCTGATGGGGATGGGTGCGCTCTCCCACCTCTTCCAGGGCGAGACGCCCAACCCGTGGATCGGCGGCCTCGGGCTGCTGACGTTCAACTCCCTGTACATCTACGTCGCCTTCCGCGCCTTCGCGAAGGAGACCCGCGACGCGGTGTCCACGCGCGTGGCGCTGGTCCTGCTGGGCCTCGTGACCTGCGCACTCGCCCTCGGCTACGGCGGCAACTGGCTCCTCTTCTTCCCGCTGCTGGGCCTCGCGACGGGCGCGGTCCTGCGCGGGGCCCCTCTGCGCGGTCTCGGCATCGCCGTGGCCGTCCTGGCGGGTACGGTCTCCTCCGTCCACGACGGCTGGGGCGCGCTCACCATCGCCTACGCCACCTGGATCTCGACGATGGTCACGGCCGCGATCCTCTCCCTCTCCGAGGCGGTGCGGGAGCTGCGCGCCGCCCGCGAGGAGCTGGCCCGGCGCGCGGTGGAGGAGGAGCGGCTGCGGTTCTCCCGTGACCTGCACGATCTGCTCGGCCACACCCTCTCCGTGATCGTGGTGAAGTCGGAGGCGGCCCGACGGCTGGCGCCGCGCGACATGGACGCGGCGCTCTCCCAGGTCACGGACATCGAGGCGGTCGGGCGGCAGGCGCTGACCGAGATCCGCGAGGCGGTCACCGGCTACCGCGAGGGCAGTCTGGCCACCGAGCTGGAGCGGGCCCGCTCGGCTCTGTCGGCGGCGGGCGTCGAACCGACGGTGAACCGTTCCGGGCCGCCGCCGGAGCCGCAGACCGCGGCGCTGCTGGGCTGGGTGGTGCGCGAGACGGTCACCAACGTCATCCGGCACAGCGAGGCCACCCGGTGTGCGATCACGGTGTCCGGCACCCCGGACCGGGTCCGGCTGACGGTGACGGACGACGGGGTCGGCCTCGGCGAGGACGAGGACGTCGAGGACTGCTGCGCACGCGGCGGCACCGGACTGACCGGTCTGCGCGAGCGTCTGGCGGCGGCGGGCGGCTCGCTGACGGCGGACCGGGGACCGAACGGCGGCTTCCGCGTCGCGGCGGAGCTGCCGGCGGACCCCAGAGTGGACGCGGACGCCAGGGTCGTCGCCTGCGCCAGGATCGTCGAGGACGGCGGGGCGGACGCGGACGCCGACGGGAACGCGGACAGCCGGGCGGACGCGGACGCGGGCGGGAACGCGGCGGGGGCAGTGTCCGACGAGGGCGCCAGGGGCGGCGGAGGCGCGAGAGACGAGGAGGGCGTGCGGTCCTCCCTCCGGCCGGAGTCCCCGCACGGGGCGCGGTCCGCGGTCGGCGGCCCTAATCTTGGGCCGTGACCGAGATGCCGGGTGGGCCCGTGAACGAGATGCCCCGTGACCGCCGCCCCGCCAAGTGCATCCGGGTGCTGCTCGCCGAGGACCAGGGCATGATGCGCGGGGCGCTGGCACTGCTGCTGGGGCTGGAGGCCGACATCGAGGTGGTCGCCCAGGTCGGCGCGGGCGACCGGATCGTGGAGGCGGCCCTGCTCCACCGCCCGGACGTCGCCCTCCTCGACATCGAGCTGCCCGGCATCAGCGGCCTGGACGCCGCCGCCGAGCTGCGCGAGCAGACGCCCGACTGCCGGGTGCTGATCCTGACCACGTTCGGGCGGCCCGGCTATCTGCGCCGCGCCATGGAGGCCGGGGCCGCCGGGTTCCTGGTCAAGGACGGCCCGGTGGAGGAGCTGGCGGAGGCGATCCGCCGGGTGCTGGCGGGCGAGACGGTCGTGGACCCGGCGCTCGCCGCGGCCGCGCTGGGCGCCGGCCCGAACCCGCTCACCGCCCGCGAGCGCGACGTCCTGAACGCGTCGGTCGACGGTGCGACGGTCGCCGACATCGCGGGCAGGCTGCACCTCTCGGAGTCCACGGTCCGCAACTACCTCTCCTCCGCCATCGGCAAGACGGGCGCCCGCAATCGCATGGAGGCCATGCGCGAGGCCCGGCAACAGGGGTGGCTGTAGGGTCCGGGCCGCCGCTGGCATAGTGCCCGCATGTCGTTACCGATACGGATTCCCAGGCGTGCGGCCGGGCAGGCGGCGGTTGTCGCGGCGGTGTTCACCACGGCTGTGTTCACCTCCGGGGTCACGCCCGCCGTCACCCCGGCGGTCGTGCCGGCCGTCGCGCCCGCCATCGCGCCCGCGGTCGTGTCTGCCGATGCGCCCGCGGCCGTGCCGGAGGCGGTCGCGGACGAAGGGTCCGGCCGGGTCGCGATGCGGTTCGAGACCGTGGAGACCTACGTCATGTACAGCGCCGACGAAGGGGCCGGGGCCTCGAACGACGGCTTCGTCGTCCCGGTCTACGTCCAGGCGAGCAAGGGCGGCGAACCGGCCCGCAACGTCAGGGTCGTGGTCGACGCGTCGGGGCTGGCGGGAGTCGCCCGGGTCGGTGACACGCACATGTGCGAGGCCGAGGGTCCGGTCTTCACGTGCGTGTACGGCGATCTGCAGAACGGCGACGGCGAGAGCTACTCCCCCCTCTCCCTCCGCGGCGTGGACGGCGTCGAGCCGGGCGACAGCGGGACGGTGACGTACACCGCGACCGCCGACAACGCGCCCGCCGTCACCGGCACCACCCGGATGACCGTCGGCGGTCCGAGGCTTTCCGCGCCCGGGCAGGAGAAGAACGTGAGCGGGCTGGCTCCGGGGAAGTCCGCGCACGTGACGCCACGCCTGGCCAACCACACCCGTTTCCCGGCGAATCAGGGCGTCGCCCTCAAGGTCGACGCGTCGGAGGGACTGACGCTCAGCGCGCTGCACAGCAACTGTTTCTACGCGGGGTCCGCGCCCACCTCCGCATGGTGCACGTTCCCGACGAAGGCCGCGCCGGGTGCCGCCTACGCGGCCGACGCCCCGCTGGTCTACACGGTCACCGGGCCCAGGACGCTGACCGGCGAGGTGACCTACACCTGGTCGTCCGCCCCGTCGCGCCCCGCCGGTCACCCGGTGCGGGGCGTCGGCCCCCCGCTCGGCCTGGTCCGCACCCCCGCCCGGGGCATCGGCGACGGCCAGGGCAGGGTCGCCGTGACCACCGACGTCCAGGTCGACTACCGTCCCGTCACCGCGACCGTCCGGGGCCGCGTCGGTGACACGGTGCACGTCCGGCTGGGGCTGGAGGACCTCGGCCCGGGCCGGATGACGGGCGACGAGGAGCCGGGCCGTTTCGAGGTGGTCCCGCCCGAGGGCACCACGGTCACCTCCGTGCCGTTTCGCTTCGAGGAGGACGGCGGGAAGTGGGCCTGCGACCGGCCGGAGAAGCCCGGCGGTGCGTTCGTCTGCGAGATCGGCCGCGACCAGTTCTACGAGGTGCGGCACGAAGGGGGCACGACCGCCATCGACTTCCACATCCGTATCGACCGGCAGGTCGCGGGCGCGCGGGGCACCATCCGCACGGTCAACCCGTACGACCGCACCCCGGCCAACGACGTAGCCGTCATCCCGCTCGACGCCTCGCCCGCCCCGCCGTACCGGTACGCCTGGGCCTGGGCCGCGGGCGCCCTGGCCGTCGTCCTCCTGGCCGTCGTCCTCCTGGCCGTCGTGCGGCTCCGTCGCCGCCGACGGGCCGCACCGTCCTGAACACGGTTGCCGCGCACCCGCGCCCCCCGTGTGCGCCCCGCGTGCCTGGCGGGCCCGCGCCGGGTCCTCAGATTCCCGCGCCGGTCCGTCGCAGCACCCGCAGCGAGCCGGTGTCCGAGACCTCCGTGAAGGCCCCGGACGCCAGGGCGCGCAGGTAGACGCGGTAGGGGGCCTGACCGGTGAACTCGTCGACCGGGTCGGGGAAGACGTCGTGGATGACGAGGAGCCCGCCCTCCGCGACGTGCGGCGCCCAGCCCTCGTAGTCGGAGCCGGCGTGCTCGTCGGTGTGACCGCCGTCGACGAAGACCAGGCCGAGGGGCGTGTTCCAGAACGCGGCGATCTGCGGCGACCGTCCGACGAGCGCGACGACGTGCTCCTCCAGACCGGCCCGGTGCAGGGTGCGGCGGAAGGCGGGCAGCGTGTCCATGAGACCGATCTCGGGGTCGACGGTCTCCGGGTCGTGGTACTCCCAGCCGGGCTGCTGCTCCTCGCTCCCCCGGTGGTGGTCGAGGGTGAGGGCGCTGACGCCGGTCCGGCGGGCCGCGTCCGCGAGCAGGATCGCGGAGCGCCCGCAGTACGTGCCGATCTCCAGCAGCGGCATCCCGAGCGTCCCCGCCTCGACGGCGGCGGCGTACAGCGCGAGCCCCTCGTCGACCGGCATGAACCCCTTCGCCGCCTCGAACGCGGCCAGGATCTCGGGCTGGGGCACCGCGGGCATGGGGGTCCTTCCGACGGACGAACGAACGAGCCCGCCCATGCTGCCCCACCCTGGGCGACGCCGGTGACAGGGGGTGCGGAAACGGCGGTAGGGCGCTGCGGCCGCACCCCCCGTCGACTGCCGACGGGGGGTGCGGAGGGGGCGTGCGCCGGAGCGCCGCCGCCCGGGAGGGGGCGTGGCGGTCAGGCCGTGACGGTCTCGGCCGGGAGGGCCAGGTCCAGGTCCACCGGGCGGGCGTCGCCCGCGTGGGTGGCGGAGCTCGCCAGGGGGCCGTGGCCCACGGCCTTCGCGGCGAGAACGTAGGGCCCCTGGGCCGGGACGGCGAGGGCGTAGCTGCCGTCCGGCTCCGAGAGGGTCGCGCCCGCCTGACGGCCGCGGCGGTCGATGAGGGTGACCCTGGCGCGGGCGACGGGGACGCCGTGGGCGTCCAGCACCCGGCCGCGGAAGCCCCGCAGGGCCTCCTCGGCGCGCGCCGGCACGGCGTCCTCCTCGCTGCTGGCGCGCAGCCGCAGGGCGTCCGAGGGGCGCTGCTGCCGGGGCAGGAACAGCGCGAGGACCAGGCCGATCGCGACGGCGGCGGTGGCGATCAGGAAGGAGACGCGGAAGCCGTGCATGGTCGGCACGGCGACGCCGCCGACGTCGTTCGCGGTGTTGGCGAGCACCATGCCGATGACGGCGCTGGACACCGACGTCCCGATGGACCGCATGAGGGTGTTGAGGCCGTTGGCCGCGCCGGTCTCGGAGGCCGGGACCGCGCCGACGATCAGCGCGGGCAGCGAGGAGTAGGCGAGGCCGATGCCCGCCCCGAGGACGACCGCGATGACGAGGCTCTGCCAGGCGGCGCTCATCAGGCCGAGGCCGGCGCCGTAGCCGATCGCGATGATCAGCATGCCGAGGATCAGGGTGACCTTGGGGCCGTACCTGGCGGACAGACGGGCGTAGACGGGCGCGGTGACCATCATCGTCAGGCCGAGCGGTGCGACGAGCAGGCCGGCGACGACCATCGACTGACCGAGGCCGTAGCCGGTGGCCTTCGGCAGCTGGAGCAGCTGCGGCAGAACCAGGGAGACGACGTAGAACGAGACGCCGACCATGATCGAGGCCAGGTTGGTGAAGAGGACGGCCGGGCGGGCCGTGGTGCGCAGGTCCACCAGCGGGGCCTTCACGCGCAGCTCCATGACGCCCCACAGGACGAGGACGACGGCCGCGGCGGCGAACAGGCCGAGGGTGGTGCCGGAGGTCCAGCCCCAGTCGCTGCCCTTGGTGATGGGCAGCAGGAACAGGACGAGGCCGGCGGAGAGGCCGATCGCTCCGAGGACGTCGAAGGTGCCTTCCGCGCGCGCCGGGGACTCGGGGACGACGAGGAGGGTGAGGGCGATGGCGAGCGCGCCGAGGCCGGCGGCGCCGTAGAAGAGGGCGTGCCAGTCGGCGTGCTGGGCGACCAGGGCCGCGAGGGGGAGGGCGAGGCCGCCGCCGACGCCGATCGAGGAGCTCATCAGGGCCATGGCCGAGCCGAGCTTCTCGCGCGGCAGCATGTCCCGCATCAGGCCGATGCCGAGCGGGATCGCGCCCATGGCGAAGCCCTGGAGGGTGCGGCCGGCGATCATCGTGATCAGGTCGCTGGTGAGCGCGCTGACCAGGGCGCCGACGACCATGACGGCGAGGCTGGCGATGAGCAGACGGCGCTTGCCGTACAGGTCGCCGAGGCGGCCCATGATCGGGGTGGCCACGGCGCCGGAGAGCAGGGTGGAGGTCAGGACCCAGGTGGCGTTGCTGGGCGAGGTGCCCAGCAGCTGGGGAAGGTCTTTGATGACCGGGACGAGCAGGGTCTGCATGACCGCGACCACGATGCCCGCGAAGGCGAGGACCGGGACCACGGCTCCGCTCGCTTCGCGGGTGGGCCGGTCCGTCGTCGTGTGCGTCATGAGGGGGTGCCTCCGGGCGGTGGTTCGGCGATTACATGGGAGCTGAACCTGTATGCACGGGCAACTATTCCGATGCTTCGGCGTACTAACGAATTCTTTATCTTCTCTTGACCCCGGCACCACGTCCGCCCCACTTCCCCCTCCTCTTCCCCTCCCCTCCTCTCCCTCCCCCTCCCCTTCCTCTTCCTCTCCCTCCGGGCGTTCCCCTTCCTCTCCCTCCGGGCGGCGTCCGCCCTCGACTCCGACCTGCGTCCGCCCTCGACTCCGACTCGCGTCCGTGGACCTAGGTCGAAAAACCGATGCAAGGGGCACAACCCGGTTGAGACCATGACGCCCATGCTGGAGACCGCTGCCACCGCCCGCGCCCGGAGATCCCCTCGCACCGCTCCCCCCGCCTGGCTGCTCGTGGCGCTCGCCTGCGCCGGACAGTTCCTCGTCGTGCTCGACGTGTCCGTGGTCAACGTGGCCCTGCCGTCGATGCGGGCGGACCTCGGCATGACCTCCTCCGGGCTGCAGTGGGTGGTGAACGCCTACTCCATGGCCTTCGCCGGGTTCATGCTGCTCGGCGGCCGGGCCGGCGACCTGTACGGGCGCAAGCGGATGTTCCTCACCGGGCTCTCCCTGTTCACCCTGGCCTCGCTGGCCGGCGGCCTGGCGCAGAGCGGCTGGCAGCTGCTGCTCGCCCGGGCCGTCCAGGGGCTCGGCGCCGCGGTGCTGGCCCCGGCCACCCTGACGATCGTCACCGCCGCCGTGCCCGAGGGCGCCGCGCGGGCGCGGGCCATCGCGACCTGGACGGCGGTCGGCGCGGGCGGCGGGGCCGCGGGGGGACTCGTCGGCGGGGGGCTCGTCGACCTGCTGTCCTGGCGCTGGGTGCTGCTGATCAACGTGCCGGTCGGCGTGCTGGTGCTGGCCGGCTCGCTGCGCCGGCTCGCCGAGAGCCGGACCGGGGACGGACGACGCCTGGACCTGCCGGGCGCGCTGCTGGTCACGGCCGGCCTCGCCACCCTGGCCTACGGCATCTCGCGGACCGAGTCCGAGGGATGGACCGCGTCGGCCGCCCTCGTGCCGCTGGCCGCCGGGCTCGCCCTGGTCGCGCTGTTCCTCGTGGTCGAGGCCCGGACGGCGGCCCCGCTGATGCCGCTCGGCCTGTTCCGGCTGCGGACGGTGTCCGCGGCGAACGCGGCCATGTTCGTGAACGGCTCGGCCATGTTCTCGATGTGGTTCTTCCTGACCCTGTACCTGCAGAACGCGCTGGGCTACACCCCGCTGGAAGCGGGGCTGGCGCTGGTGCCCAGCTCCCTGGCCATCGTCGTCGGCTCCAAACTCGCCCCCCGGCTGATGCGCGTCGCCGGCGCCCGCACCGTGGCCGTGCTGGGCACGCTGCTGGCGGCGACCGGGTTCGGCTGGCAGTCGACGATGCGGATGGACGACGGGTACGTCACCGGGATCATGCTGCCGGGCGTGCTGATGATGCTGGGCGGCGGCCTGGGCTCGACCCCGCTCGCCTCGCTGGCCACGTCCGGCGCCGGGCCGGGCGAGGCCGGGCTGGTGTCCGGCCTGGTCAACACCTCCCGCACGATGGGCGGCTCGCTGGGCCTGGCGGTGCTGTCGGCGCTGGCCGCCTCCCGCACCGCGGGCCGCGGCACCCCGCAGGCGCTGACCGAGGGGTACGCCCTGGCGTTCCGCGCGGGCGCGGGGGTGCTGCTGGCGGGGGCGGCGCTGATGCTGCTGTGGCTGCCGCGGAGAATCCCGGCCCGCTGAGGCAACGATCCGGGCCTCTCGTGGCCTCCTTTGAACATCTAGGAGGTGCCCATGGGGGATCGGGAACAGGACGGGGACACGGAGTTCCAGGCATTCGTCGTCGGCCGCTGGCCACGGCTGATGCGCACGGCGTTTCTCCTCACCGGGGAGCAGCACGCCGCCGAGGACCTGGTCCAGTCGACGCTGGAACAGGTCTACGTCGCCTGGCGCAGAGTCCGCGCGGCGGACGAGCCGGAGGCGTACGTACGGCGCGTGATGGTCAACGCGCACGCCCGCAGGCACCGCAAGAAGCTCCGCGAACTGCTCGCCCCGAGGGACGACGGACCGGGTCTCGCCCACGAGACCCCGGCCCCCGGCGACCTGATCGCGCGGGCCGACGACCGGCAGACCCTGCTGCGGGCGCTGGCCGCGCTGCCGCCACGGCAGCGGGCGGCGGTGGTGCTGCGCTACTGGGAGGACCTGACGGAGACGCAGACGGCCGAGGCGATGGGCTGTTCCGTGGGCACGGTGAAGAGCAACGCGGCCAAGGGGATCGCGAAGCTCCGCGCCATACCGGAACTGGCGGACGGCGTGATGTACGGAGGGCGGAAGTGATGGGCGCGGACCGGGAGACGAACCACGACATGGCGGCACACGACATCGCCTTCCTGCTGGCCGACGCCGCGGACGAGGTGGAGATCGGCATAGCCCCCACCCAGGCCCTGATCCGCGGCGGCCGCCGGCGCAGAGCCCGCCGCTGGGCGGTCGCGGCGGCCACCGCCCTGGTGGTCGTCGGCTCGACGGGGGCGCTTGCGGTCACCGGGCTGCCGGGCGGTGACGGGGACCGGGCGACGCCCGCGGCGACGGAGCGGGTCACCGAGACGCCGACGCCGTTCCAGCCGGACAACCGGGTCACCCTCGCGAGCGGCACGGACGGCGGCCGGGAATGGCGGGTCACCCTCGACGTCTGGCCGGCGCCGATCGACGTTCAGGACGCCAGGGCCTCCATGAACGCGATGGCGGAGTACGACCAGTCCCCCGCGGGCGTGCGCACGCCCGCGGACCTGGTCGGCAAGAGCGCCTACTTCGTGCACCGCAGCACCGGTGAGGAGGCGACCGCCCGCACGGTGATGGTCCTGCACGGTCTGACCGGGAAGGGCGACGCCCTCTCGGGCAGGAAGATCAACGCCCTCGCGTACCGGCTCGGCACCTACGCCGAGAAGTCCGACCGGCTGGTGATCGGCCAGGTGGCCAAGACCGCCCGACAGGTGACGTGCACCTGGAAGAACGGCACGAAGACCGTGATCAGCAGGGTCCCCGCGACCACCGGCGTGCGCGCCGACGTCCCGACCGTCCGCACGGTCGACAGCTCCCCCTACAACTGGTTCGTCTGCCTGGCCCCCCGGGGCACCGCGTACGCGTCGGCGGAGGTGACGCGCTAGTGCCGTGCCGGGCGGCGCGAGCCGGTGAACCTTTCCGGTCACGGCACCGGAGGGGGCGGTTAGGGTGGCAGGCGTGTCGTACCCAGGCTCGCACTCCGACCCCTCCGACCCCTCCGACCCCTCCGGGCCGTCCGGTTCCTTCGGCTCCCCGCAGCCCCGCCGTTCCCGCCTGCGGCGTCCGGTGACGGTGGGGCTGGCGTTGCTGGTGCCCGGGGCGCTGCTGGGCTGGCTGGCGTACGAGGCGCTGGGCGCGCCGGGGAGCGGGGGCGCAGGAGGCGGGGCGGCCGGAGCCGGTGCTTCCTCGAGCGCCGGCGCCACGGTCGGGGCCGGCGGGGACGCGAAGCCGAACACGCTCGCCGCGTCGCCGAGCCGGGCCGCCGCTCCCCTCGAGGGCAAGGTCGTCGTCATCGACCCCGGGCACAACCCCGCCAACGCCGAGCACGCCTCCGAGATCAACCGCAAGGTTGACATCGGGACCAACTGGAAGGAATGCGACACCACGGGCACGTCCACGAACGCCGGTTACAGCGAGGCGACGTTCACGCTGGACGTGGCGCACCGGCTGCGCGCCCTGCTCCAGGAGCAGGGCGCCACGGTGAAGCTGACGCAGGACGCGGACCGGCCGTTCGGCCCCTGCGTCGACGAGCGTGCCCGGATCGGCAACGCGGCGCACGCCGACGCGGTCGTCTCGATCCACGCGGACGGCGCCGGGGCCGGGCAGCGCGGCTTCCACGTGATCCTGCCGGGCTCGGTGCACAAGGGCCTGGCGGACAACCGGGCCGTCGTCGCCCCGTCGAAGGAGCTCGGAGAGCTGATCGCGGGCGACTTCGCCCGCTCCACGGGCACTTCGCCGTCCAACTACGTCGGCGACGGCACCGGTCTCGTCACGCGTGAGGACCTGGGCGGTCTCAATCTGTCAACGGTTCCCAAGGTGTTCATCGAGTGCGGCAACATGCGCGATACCAAGGACGCGGCACTGCTGACCAGCGGCGCCTGGCGGCAGAAGGCGGCGCAGGGGATGTCTGAGGGAATCGTGAGTTTCCTGCGCGGGTAGTGATCAGGGCGCTGATCCCGGCGGACAGTGCGATCGTGCGGACGATAATGTCGTTCCTACGATGAGGGGCCACCCCCGCGCTTCACACCGGGGCCTGACGGCGACATGGTGACAGCGACGCCTCTACCGCTATGTGTATGCGTGTACCGACGACGAGACGACTGACGAAGGACCTGAAGTGAATATCCGCTCCCTCACTCGAGGCGACGGCGTGGTGATCGGAGCAGCGGTATTGCTGTTCATCGCGTCGTTCCTGGACAACTACTCGATCGACGGGATCCCCGACAGCTACGATCTGCCGAACCTCTGGGGCAGCGGGCCGGTCCTGTTCAGCGTCGTCCTGGCGGGCCTGATCGGCGCCGCGCTCGTGGTCGTCAGCCGGGCGCTTCCGCAGCCGCCGAAGGTCGCCGGCCTGGAACTCCGCCAGTTCGGCGTGGCTTTCACGGTCTTCGCCGCCTGGAGCGCGCTCGGCAACATCTTCGACCCGTCCGGTGGTTACGACAACGTCGGTGACAGCTCGAACAGCCCCGACGCCGGCGCGGGCCTGATCCTGGCCCTCGTCGCCACCCTGCTCCTCGCCGCTGTCGCTGTCGCCACCCCGCTCGTCCCGGCCCTGCAGGCCGCTCTCGTCCCGGCGCCCAGGCCGCAGGCCCCGCAGCCGTACGGCGCGCAGCCGCCCGCCGGTTACGGCTACCCGGGCGCGCAGCAGCCGTCGGCGTTCGGCGGTCAGCCGCAGGGGCAGCCCGGTCAGCCGGGCCAGCCGGGTCCGCAGTCGTTCGGCGGCGGTCAGCCGGCTCCGGCGCAGCCGTCCGGCGGGGACTTCTCGCCGTTCTGGTTCGCCGTGCCGGTGCCGCGTCCGCTGTACGCGGAGGACGGCGCGCCGACGCCGATCGCCGAACTGGCCCCCGGCACCTGGTACCTGGCCGTCGAGCAGGGCGCCCAGGGCCTCGTCGCCCAGACGCAGGACGGCCGACGCGGCGTCCTGCGGGACTCGTCGGGCATCCAGCGCGGCTGAGCCCCGCTCCGCACCACGGTGTGCACGGCCCCTCGCCCTTCCGGGCGGGGGGCCGTTGCCGTACAGTCGCCCTCTCTGTCTGACACACCGTCAGGAGGCGGGCATGCGGCTCGGTCTGGCGCTCGGCTACTGGGGACGCGGCCCCTCCCCCGATCATGTGGAGCTGGCCCGCGAGGCGGAACGGCTCGGCTACGACTCCGTGTGGACGGCGGAGTCGTGGGGGTCGGACGTCTTCACCCCCCTCACCTGGATCGCCGCCCGGACGTCGACGATCAGGCTGGGCACCGCGGTCGCGCAGATGGCGGCCCGCTCCCCCACCACGACCGCGATGCACGCCCTGACCCTGGACCACCTCTCCGGCGGCCGGGTGATGCTCGGGCTCGGGCTGTCCGGCCCGCAGGTCGTCGAGGGCTGGTACGGCCGGCCGTTCCCGAAGTCGCCCCTGACGGCGACCCGGGAGTACGTGGACGTCGTGCGGCAGGTGCTGCGGCGGCAGGCTCCGGTGGAGCTCGACGGCCGCTTCCACGCGCACCCCTACCGCGGCGCCGACGCGACGGGTCTCGGGCGGCCGTTGAAGTCCATCACCCATCCCCTCCGTGCCGACCTGCCGGTGCTGCTGGGCGCCGAGGGGCCGAAGAACGTCGCCCAGACGGTCCGTATCGCCGACGGCTGGCTGCCGCTGTACTGGTCGCCGAATCGTCCGGACGCGTACGGGCCGGCGGTGGCGGAGCTGCCGGAGGGCTTCCGGGTGGCGCCGCTGGCCCGGGTCAAGGTCTGCGACGACGTCGGCGAGGGCCTGTTGGGCGTGAAGGCCATGCTCGGCTTCTACATCGGCGGCATGGGCCACGCCACCCGCAACTTCCACGCCGACCTGATGGCGCGCATGGGCTACGAGGAGGAGGCCCGGCGTGTGCAGGAGCTGTTCCTGGCCGGCCGCCGCGAGGAGGCCGTGCTCGCCGTGCCGGACGCGTTCGCCGACGAGATCTCCCTCGTCGGCCCGCGCGAACGCATCGCCGAGCGGCTGGAGGTGTGGCGCAAGGGCCCGGTGACGGATCTGCTGGCGGTCGCACCGGACCCGACGACGCTGCGGGTGCTGGCGGAACTCAACTCCTGACGCGGCCGGTTCCGCGCCGCCCGGCCCGAGGTTTCATCCGGAATCGAACGGCAATCCGGAGAACATGTCTCGATATCGCAGTGGTTCCAACTCCGCCGGAACGGTCATCGCGGTGGTAGCGGACGTCATGGCCGTCATCCTCGGCCTGTGGATCCTGATGTACCTGCTGGACGCCAACCGGGGCAACGACCTCGTCCAGTTCGTCCATCACGCCGCCAACTGGCTGGCCGGCTGGTCCCGTGACCTCTTCACGTTCGACGAGGCGTGGGCGAGGGTCGTGGCCGGCTACGGTCTGGCGGCGGTGGTGTACCTGTTCGTCGGCCACGCCATCGCGAACCGCGTCCACCGCCACTGACGTCCCCGAGCGCGGTCCGCGCCGCCGATCCCCCAGGTGCGGCGGTCCCGCGCCTGAGGGCGGCGGTCCGTCCCCTCCCTCAGGCGCAGCAGTCCGCTTCGAGTCCCGCGGGAAGCTGCTCGCCGCCGAACACGGCGCAGGTGGCCTCGTGGCCGCCGAGGGCCGCGACCGCGAGCAGCAGCGACCCCGCGGTCCAGGTGGTGAGTTCCCGGGGCCAGACCGCTTCGTCGTCGAAGACGAACCCGGTCCAGTACAGCCCGGAGTCCGCGTCCCGCAGGTGCTGGATGGACTGCAGGATCTCCAGCGCCCGGTCGGACTCGCCCATCGCCCACAGGGCGAGGGCGAGTTCGGCCGACTCTCCGCCCGTCACCCACGGGTTGGGCACGACGCACCGCACGCCGAGGCCCGGCACCACGAACCGCTCCCACTCGGCCTCGATGCGGGACTTGGCCTCCGCGCCGGTCAGCGCGCCGCCCAGCACCGGGTAGTACCAGTCCATCGAGTAGCGGTCCTTGTCGAGGAACCGCTCGGGGTGCCGTCGTATCGCGTGGCGCAGCGCGCCGGCCGCCAACTCCCAGTCGGGCTGCGCCTCTTCGCGCTGGTCGGCGATGGCGAGCGCGCAGCGCAGCGCCTGGTGGATCGAGGAGGAGCCGGTGAGCAGCGCGTCGGCCGTGGGCGTGCCGTCGTCGTCGCGCCGCCAGCCGATCTGTCCGCCCGGCTGCTGGAGCCGCAGCACGTACTCGATCGCCGCGTACACGCTCGGCCACATCCGGTCGAGGAAGGTGTCGTCCCCGGTGGAGAGGTAGTGGTGCCACACGCCGACCGCTACGTAGGCGACGAAGTTCGTCTCGCGCCCCCGGTCGGTGACGTCGTCGTGGGCGCCGTCGGCGTAGGCGGCGTACCAGGAGCCGTCGTCGTTCTGGTGCCGGGCCAGCCACGCGTAGGCGCGGGCGGCGGCCTCGTGCTCGCCCGCGGCGTCCAGGGCCATCGCGGCCTCGGTGTGGTCCCAGGGGTCGAGGTGGTGGCCCCTGAACCACGGGATGGCGCCGTCCTCCCGCTGCACGGCGAGGATGCCGGCGACGGTCGCGGCGGCCTGCCCTGCGGTGAGGACCCCGGGCAGGACCAGGTGTTCTGTCCGGGGAGTGGTCACCGCGCGTCCACCGCGGGCAGGTGCGGCTTGGTCGCGTAGGCCACGAAGCTCTTGCCGATCAGCGGGTTGAGGGCCTGCTCGGCGACCCGGGTGGCCAGCGGCTTCTTCATGATGTCCCAGACCAGCAGCCTGTGGTACGCCCGCACGGGCAGCGCCTTGTCGTTGTCGACGCCGAACGCGCACTTCAGCCACCAGTACGGCGAGTGCAGCGCGTGGGCGTGGTGGGTGCCGTAGGGCTTGAGGCCGGCCTCGCGGATCTTCTCGAGGAGTTCGTCCGCCTTGTAGATGCGGATGTGGCCGCCCTCGACCTCGTGGTAGGCGTCGGAGAGGGTCCAGCAGACCTTCTCGGGCCCGTAGCGCGGGACGGTGATCGCGATGCGTCCGCCCGGCCTGAGCACCCGCACCATCTCGGCGAGGACGCCCTTGTCGTCCGGGATGTGCTCCATGACCTCGGAGATGATCACGACGTCGAAGGACTCGTCGGGGAAGGGCAGCGCGAGCGCGTCGCCCTCCATGGCGGTGGCGGTGGCGCCCTCGGGGGCCTCGCCGGCCTCCTTCATCGCCGCGAACCACTTGGCGACCTCGCGGATCTCCTCGGCGTTCTGGTCGAGGGCCACGACCTGCGCGCCGCGCCGGTAGCACTCGAAGGCGTGCCGCCCGGCCCCGCAGCCGAGGTCCAGGACTCGGTCGCCCGGGGCGAGCGGGAACCGGGAGAAGTCGACGGTCAGCACGTGGCCCTGCTTTCGCGATCGGATGCTTCGGATACGACGTCGGCCGTCGCCACGGCCTCGACGGTCTCTGCGGCCTCGGGGCTTCCGGCGGCCGCGGAGGCCGGGGAGGCGTCGGGGGTGTCGGTGACGCCGTGGGCGTCGAAGGCCGGGGCGACCCGTGCGCGGCCGCCGTCGGTTATCGCCTCGCGGTACCGGGCGACGGTCCCCTCGGCGGCCCGCGCCCAGGTGAACCGCTCCAGCACGCGTTGCCGTCCGGCCGTGCCGAGCCGGGCCCGCAGGGCGGGGTCGCCCAGCAGCCGGCCCAGGCCCGCGGCGAGTGCCCCCGCGTCGCCCGGCGGCACGGCCAGGCAGGTGTCGCCGTCGCGCCCGGCGACCTCGGGGATGGCCCCGCCGGTCGTGGCGAGCAGCGGGGTGCCGGTGGCCATGGCCTCGGCGGCCGGCAGAGAGAAGCCCTCGTACAGCGACGGCACGCAGGCGACCTCGGCGGAGCGCACCAGGTCGACGAGTTCGGCGTCGGAGATGCCTTTGACGAACTCGACGGAGCCTTCGAGGCCGTACCGCTCGATCGCCTGGGCGACCGGCCCCTCCTGCGGGCGCTTGCCGACGACGACGAGGTGGGCGTGCGGGTGCTCGGTGCGCACCTTGGCCAGCGCCTCGACGAGGAAGACCAGACCCTTGAGCGGGACGTCGGCGCTGGACGTCGTCACGATCCGGCCCGGCAGGACGGCCACGGACGGGTCCGGCGAGAACAGGTCGGTGTCGGCGCCGATGTGGACGACGTGGATGCGGTCGTCGTGCACGCCGAGGTGGTCGGCGATCTCCTGCCGGGAGGTGCCGGAGACGGTGAGCACGGAGGGCAGCCGGCGCGCCACGCGCTTCTGCATCCGGGTGAACGCGTACCAGCGGCGCACCGAGAGGCGTCGCCGTCGTCCGTCGGCGGCGTCCAGCTCCAACTGCCGGTCGACGGTGATGGGGTGGTGGATGGTGGTGACCAGCGGCGCGCCGACGTCGCCCAGCAGGCCGTAACCCAGGGTCTGGTTGTCGTGCACGACGTCGAACTCCCCGCGGCGGGCGCGCAGATGGCGGCGGGCGCGCAGGGAGAACGTCAGCGGCTCGGGGAACCCGCCGGTCCACATCGTCGCCACTTCCAGGGCGTCGATCCAGTCCCGGTACTCGCCCCGTCCGGGCGTGCGGAAGGGGTCCGGCTGGCGGTAGAGGTCGAGGCTGGGCAGTTCGGTGAGGGTGAGGCGGTCCTCGAGCCCCGGGTCGAGCACGGGGTAGGGCTGGGAGCCGATCAC
The DNA here is from genome assembly GCF_030816715.1 of Streptomyces achromogenes. NCBI lineage: Bacteria > Bacillati > Actinomycetota > Actinomycetes > Kitasatosporales > Streptomycetaceae > Streptomyces > Streptomyces achromogenes. Next base: position 2,728,911 of record NZ_JAUSYH010000001.1, read on the forward strand.
CTCGACGCTGTGCCCGAGGCGGGCGAGCTCCCTCGACAGATGCCGTACGTAGACGCCCTGGCCCCCGCAGAACGGGTTCCCCTTATAGGTGAGGAGTGCGATCTTGAGCGGTCGCTCGCCGTCGGAAGCACGGTCACGCCGGGACCCCGCCTGACTGGCCTCAGCGGTCACTCCGGGCCCCCTTCTGCCTGCATTGTCCCGCGAGACTACGACGGGACGCTAATCTAGAACAAGTTTCAAACTTGATCGTTCGGGAGGCTCTGAATCTACCGGCAGGTAGGAGCGCCGAGAGCAGTGGATCAGGTGATTCACGCCACGGCCGGCCCGGGTCGGCCGCTCCGCCCAGCCGCATGATCACCGCCCCCTCACCGACGGTCACCACGACCGTCACGGAACGGACCGGAGCGGGACCCATGTCTGCCGATGCCACCCCACCGCGCCCGGCGCACTCGCCTCTCACCGAGCGTCAGGAGGCGCGCCGTCGCCGCATTCTGCACGCGAGCGCGCAGTTGGCCAGCCGGGGCGGCTTCGACGCGGTGCAGATGCGGGAGGTCGCCGAGTCCTCGCAGGTCGCCCTCGGCACGCTCTACCGCTACTTCCCCTCCAAGGTGCATCTGCTGGTCGCCACGATGCAGGACCAGCTGGAGCACATGCACGGCACGCTGCGCAAGAAGCCCCCGACCGGCGAGAGCGCCGCGGATCGCGTCGCGGAAACACTGATGCGCGCCTTCCGCGCCCTGCAGCGCGAGCCGCATCTGGCGGACGCGATGGTCCGCGCGCTGACCTTCGCCGACCGCAGCGTGTCGCCGGAGGTGGACCAGGTGTCCCGGCAGACGACGGCGATCATCCTGGACTCGATGGGACTGACCGACCCCACACCCGAGCAGCTCTCCGCGGTCCGCGTCATCGAGCACACCTGGCACTCGGCGCTGATCACCTGGCTGTCCGGTCGCGCGTCCATCGCGCAGGTGCGCATCGACATCGAGACGGTGTGCCGGCTGATCGACGTGACCGACCCGAAGCCCCCCGGCGCGCACCCGTAGCCGCCGGCCCCCGTAGCCGTCGGCCCGGGGGAGTCCGCGCGCACGCGAAGACTTGCGCACGCAGAAGACCTACGAGACGACCGGGGGTCTCCGTCCGGCCCTGGCCTGCGGCCTTCCGGTCCCTCAGTCCGTCCGTCGACGTCGGCCCCGGCGGATGCCCTGTCATGCGGCGTCGCGCCCGAGTCGGCTACTCCGGTCGAACTCCCTCACTCGCCTCGTAGGCCTTTACCAGCATAGAACACGCCAACCCGAATGAAACCCCCCAAATCGAATATTTCTCACTCGTCGGGAGGGAAGACCGCCTCGCCGTTCCCGACCAGCGTGATCATGATCGCCTCCACCGGACAGCTCTCCGCCGCGGCCAGCACCCGCTCGTTGGCGTCCGTGTCCGGATCGGCCGGATGGGACTGCCGTGCGGTGTCCAGCCGGAAGCCGCCGGGTGCGTGGTGGACGCACTGGGCGGAGCCGATGCACAGGGTGCGGTCCACCTCGACGTGCCAGCGGTCGCCCATGGCAGCTCAGCCCTCCCAGCCCGCCGGCAGGTGGATCATCTTGTGCTCCAGGTACTCGCCGAACCCCTCCGGCCCGAACTCCCGGCCCAGTCCGGAGTTCTTGTAGCCGCCGAACGGGCCGAGCATGTCGAGGCTGAAGGTGTTCACGGAGTACGTCCCGGTGCGGACCTCGCGCGCGATCTCGATGCCGTGCTCGACGTCGGCCGTCCACACGCTGCCGCTGAGGCCGTAGTCGGAGTCGTTGGCGATCTTGAGGGCCTCGGACTCGTCGCCGTAGGGCAGCAGGCAGATCACCGGGCCGAAGATCTCCTCGCGGGCGATCCGCATGGAGTTGTCGACGTCGCCGAAGAGGGTCGGCTCGACGTACCAGCCGCGTTCCAGGCCCGGCGGACGTCCGCCGCCCGTGAGGATCTTCGCGCCCTCCTCCTGGCCGATGCGGATGTAGTCCAGGTTTCGGCGCTGCTGGCGCTCGGCCACCAGCGGACCGACCTGGGTCGCCGGGTCCAGCGGGTCGCCGACGACCAGCGCGGCCGCCGCTGCGGCGAAGGCGTCCGCGAACTCGTCGTAGCGCGAGCGCGGCAGCAGGATGCGGGTCTGGGCGACACAGGCCTGGCCGTTGTTCATCCAGGCGGCCGAGACGATCCCCGGCACGGCGGTGGCGATGTCCGCGTCCGGCAGGACCACGGCCGCCGACTTCCCGCCCAGTTCGAGGGTGACCCGGGTGAGGTTGCGGGACGCCACCTCCATGACCCGCTTGCCGGCCGCGACCGAACCCGTGAAGGAGACCTTGTCGACGCCGGGATGCCCGACCAGGTACTCGCTCACCTCGCGGTCCGCGGGGAGGATCGACAGCACACCCTCCGGCAGCCCCGCCTCCCGCGCGATGTCCGCGAGGACGTACGCGTCCAGCGGCGTCTCCGGCGACGGCTTGAGAATCACGGTGCAGCCGGTGAGCAGCGCGGGCGCGAGTTTGGCGGCGGCCACGAACTGCGGGACGTTCCAGGGGACGACGGCCGCGACCACGCCGACCGGCTCGCGCCGCACGAGGATCCTGCCGAGCACGCCGTCGCGCCGCTCCTCGTAGGTGAAGTCGCCGGCGACCTTGATCGCCGAGTCCCACACCATCATCGCGCCGAGGGCCTGCGCGAGGACGCTCCAGGAGTACGGCGAGCCGTTCTCGGCGGAGATCACCCGGGCGAGCTCCTCGTGACGGGCGAGGATGCCGTCCTTGATCCGGGTGACGACCGCGATCCGTTCATCGAGCGGGAGCCGGGGCCAGGGCCCCTCGTCGAAGGCCTGCCGGGCGACCGCGACGGCACGGTCCACATCGGCCCGCGAGGCGTGCGGAACCCGCCCGATGACCTCCTCGGTGTGCGGCGAGATCACCTCGATGACGGCATCGCCCAGGGGGTCCGTCAACGCGCCACCGATGAACAGCTGTCCGTGTTCCACGAGTTCGGCCATGGCCACTGCCTTCGTTTCTGACGGTATTTCAGAAACTGATACCAGTTCCGGTCACACTAAGCCAGGGTCGCCACCGAACCCGCCCTCACCAGCGGCTTCTCCGCCCGGGTCAGCCGCCCGCCGCGCCACCCCGCGCGTCGCCCCGCGCCATCAATTCGTCCAGTCGCACCAGCAGCCCCTGCAACGCGGCAACCCCCAGCTCCGACGCCCACGCCCCCTCGAGCTCAGCCCGGTCACACCCCTCGACCACGCCGCTGAGCACCCCGAGCGCCAGCCCCGCCCACTGCCGGTCGGTCAGGTAGTCGGGCCGACCTACCGACTGATGCGCATGCTCGTCCGACGTATGCCGCATGAGCACTCCCTCCCGCCACCTATGTCACCGATGTCACCGCACATTCAACCGTCCGCACGAACAGTCGACTTGAGCATCCATTGGAACCAGTTCTAGTTATAGTGGGCGGCGGTCGGGTGACGGAGGGCAGATGAAGAGCAGTCAGAGCAGTCCCGCCGACGGGCCCGGCACGTTCGACCATGGCGGCGGAGTCCGCTCGTTGCGGGTGCCGATCCCCGACAACCCTCTCGGTCACACCCTGGTGTACGTCGTCGACACCGACCGCGGGCCGGTGCTGATCGACACCGGCTGGGACGACCCGTCCGCCTGGGAGGCCCTGACCTCCGGGCTGGCCGCCTGCGGCACGTCCGTCGAGGCCCTGCACGGGGTGGTCGTCACCCACCATCACCCCGACCACCACGGCCTGTCCGGGAAGGTGCGGGAGGCCTCCGGGGCGTGGGTGGCCATGCACGCGGCGGACGCCGCGATCGTCAGGCGGACCAGGGGGACGCGGCCCGAGCGCTGGTACACGTACATGGCGGACAAGCTCACGGCCGCCGGCGCCCCCGAGGAGCACATCGCACCTCTGCGCACGACTCGGACCCGCCGCCGCACGCTGCCCGGCCTGGCGCCCGCCCTCCCCGACCGGGAGATCGTCCCCGGCGAGTTCCTCGACCTGCCCGGCCGCCGGCTGCGCGCGATCTGGACCCCGGGCCACACCCCGGGCCATGTCTGCCTGCATCTGGAGGAGGAACACCCCGCCCGGCTCGGCGGCCACGGCCGGCTGTTCTCCGGCGACCATCTGCTCCCGGAGATCACCCCTCACATCGGCCTCTACGAGGACCCGGACGACGACACCGTCACCGACCCCCTCGGCGACTACCTGGACTCCCTCGAACGCGTCGGCCGCCTCGGCCCCGCCGAGATCCTCCCGGCCCACCAGCATGCCTTCACCGACGCCCCCTCCCGCGTACGGGAGTTGCTCGCCCACCACGAGGACCGCCTGACCGGCCTCCTGGCCCTCCTCTCCGCCCCGCTCACCGCCTGGCAGGTCGCCGAACGCATGGAGTGGAACCGGCCCTGGGACGCCATCCCCTACGGCTCCCGCAACATCGCCGTCTCGGAGGCGGAGGCGCATCTGCGCCGGCTCGTGAAACAGGGCCGGGCGGAGGCGGTGACGGGGAGCGAGCCGGTGACGTACATGGCGGTGTGACCCCGGTAAAGGGTTCGCCGCACCGTGATCGCGCCTGTTAGACAGACGTATGGACTCCCACGAACGCCTCGTCGCCGAACGCGCCTGTGAACGCCTCGTCATCGACTTCGTCCACCGTCTCGACCTCGGCGAACCCGCCGCCGTGGCCGAGCTGTTCACCGAGGACGGCAGCTGGGAGTGGCCGGCCGGCGAGCGGCTGGTCGTGGGGCGGGCGGCCCTGCGGGAGTACTTCGGCTCGCGTCCCGCCGACCGGCTGTCGCGCCGCCTGATGGCGAACATCCTCGTCACGGCGACCGGGCCGGACACCGCGCACGCCGTCTCGTACTTCTCGACGCACCGCGTCGACGGCTACGAGGGCGGCGTCGTCCCCGCCGGCCCGCCCGTCCAGGTCGGACACTACGAGGACGCGTTCCGCCGGGTCGACGGCGCGTGGCTGCTGGCGCGACGGGTCCTGTTCCTCCCCTTCGGAGGCCCGACACCGCTCGCCGCTACTCCGTCAGCGACCTGATCAACTCAGCGGCCGGCGCGCAGGAGTTCCGTCTCCTGCGGGCTCACCGTCGGGTTTGCGGCCCGTCGCCGCAGCGCCTGCGCCAGCCCCTCTTCGGTGAGGTCGGACGGGTCGGCGAGAAGCGCCGTCAGCGTCGCGCGGGCCAAGGGCGGTAGGGCCGGCGCCGCGACCGGCTCGGCGGATACGGCGACCTGGGCGAGGATCACCGCCGACGTGCCCCAGTCGAGGCCGGGGTCGCCGTCCTCCGCGTTCGTCCAGTCGATGACCCTCGGGCCGTCGGGGGCGAGGACGACGTTGTCGGGGTGCAGGTCGAGGTGCAGGACGCGGGCGCCGTCCGAGACCCGCCCCGGCACCGCGTGCAGGGCGCGCAGCAGCCGGGCGAGCATCTCCCCCGCCTCCCCCGCGTCCAGCGCGCCCGCAGTCAGCGCCTGGAGCATCGTCGGCCCGTCCAGCCGTTCCATGATCAGGTCGACGCGCGAGACGGGGGGCCGGACGGCGGGCGCCGGGTAGCCGTGCGCGCGCACATGCGCCATCACCGCCGCCTCGGCGACCGCGTCGCCCCAGCCCTCCCGGTCCCGGCGCAGCACCCAGTCCTCGTCGATCTCGTAGACGTCGGCCGTGCGACCCGAGCCGAGCAGTCTCCCCGCAACTGGCATGGACATGAATCTACCTGCGTGTCGGCCTCGCACAGCCCCCCTCGGGCCGATTCCTACCTGCCGGTAGAGTGGCCGCGTCGTCCACGCCCGTACAGGGGGAAGCCGGCGCAATTCCGGCGCCGACCCTGCCCCAAGCTTCGACTTCGCTCGCCCCGGGGAGGCCCCTTTCCGTAGAGCCGGATCGCCCGGTACGGGACGTGACCGGCTCGCGTGCGTCGGCAGGCCCGCCGTCGCACGGCACCGTCGAGGCATACGGAGCCGAGCCGCCGGGGTGCCCCGTGCTGCCCGGCTCCCCGACCGGGAGAGGCACCCGCCGATCATGAACGTCCGCCGTAGCGCCACGGCTCTCGCCGCCGCCACCGTCGTGCTGGGCGCTGCCGTCCCCGCCGTGGCCGCCACACCGTCCCCCGCCCCGTCGACGGCGAGGCCCGCCGGGCTGTACGGGACCTCCGACCCGACCTACGACGGCGTCTGGCGTCAGTCGCTGGCCCTGCTCGCACAGCACACCGTGGGCGTCACCCCCGCCGACGGGGCCGTGACGTGGCTGGCCGGGCAGCAGTGCGCGAACGGCGCCTTCGCCGCCTTCCGCGCCGACCCCGCCAAGCCCTGCGACGCGAAGGTGATGACCGACACCAACAGCACGGCCGCGGCCGTCCAGGCGCTGGCCGCCCTCGGCGGTCACCGGGCCGCGGCGGAGAAGGCGGTCGGCTGGCTGAAGTCCGTCCAGAACGCCGACGGCGGCTGGGGCTACTCCGCGGGCGGGGCGAGCGACGCGAACTCGACGTCCGTCGTGGCGGGGGCGCTGGCGGCGGCCGGGGAGCAGCCCGCGCGGGTGCGCAAGGCCGGGAAATCGCCGCTCGACGCGCTCGGGAAGCTCTCCCTCCCGTGCGGCGGCGACGGCGGCGGCGCGTTCGCCTACCAGCCGGACAAGAAGGGCGCCCTCGCGGCCAACGCGGACGCGACGGCGGCGGGCGTGCTCGGCGCGCTCGGCGAGGGCTTCGCGGCGACGGCCGGAAAGACCTCGGCGGCCCCCGTGTGCGGCGGCACGCCCGGCGCGCTCACCGCGGCCGACCTCGCCCGCAACGGCGCCGCCCATCTCGCCCGGGCGGTCGCCGCGACCGGCCACCTCACGTCGGCCCTGCCCGGCGCCGAGGACCAGCCCGACTACGGCAACACCGCCGACGCGGTCGTCGCGCTCGCCGCCCAGGGCGCGGCCGAGCAGGCGAAGAAACCCCTCGCCTGGCTTCAAAAAAACGCGTCGGCCTGGGCGAAGCAGAGCGGCCCGGCCGCCTACGCCCAGCTGGTCTTCGCCGCCCACGCCACGGGCGCCGACATGCGCGCCTTCGGCGGCACGGACCTGGTCGCACAGCTCAACGCGACGGGCCCGGCCCCGCAGGCCACCGCGCCGGCCGGCGACGCCGGCAAGAACACCGACACCGACACCGACAAGAAGAGCAACTCGGATTCCGGCTACAGCGTCTGGGTGATCGTCGGCGTCTTCCTCGTCGCCGGCATCGGCATCGGGTTCCTGATCAGCGCCCGCGGCCGGAAGCGGCAGCCGTGACACGCCGTCGCGTCGCCGTCGTCCTCGCCGCGCTGTCGCTCGTCCTCACGGGCGCGGCCGGCGTGGTCGGCTCGGCCGGTTCGGCCCAGGCGGCGGGCTACCGCTACTGGTCCTTCTGGGACCGCGCCGGCGACCACTGGACGTACGCGACCCAGGGGCCGTCCCTCGCCCGCCCGGCCGACGGCGACGTGCAGGGCTTCCGGTTCGCCGTCAGCGCGGACTCCCAGGACGCGTCGCAGCCGCGCGGCGCGGCCTCGTTCACGGTGATCTGCGCCGGGACGCCCGCGCGGGCCGGCACCAAGCGCGTGGCCCTGGTCCTCGACTTCGGCACGGCGGCGGACGCCCCGGGCGGCGAGAGCCCGCCCTCGCCCTCGCCGCGCACGGCGTGCGCCCGGGTCTCCCCCGCCGCGACGACGGCCGAGGCACTCGCCGCCGTCGCCAAGCCCCTGCGCTACGACGCGAACGCCCTGCTGTGCGCGATCGCCGGCTACCCGGAGAAGGGCTGCGGGGAGCAGGTGGCGACGGCCGGGTCGGCGGACGCCTCGGCCGGCGGGACGACGGAGCCGCCGCAGCCGACGGATGGGACAAAGCAGCCCATGGGGCAGCCCACGACCCAGCCCGAGGCCGGCGACGGCGACAGCGGTGACAGCGGCGGCGGCCCGTCGCTCGGCGTCTACGGCGGCGCGGCGGCCGTGGCCGTGCTCGCCGCGGCAGCGGTGTGGCAGGCACGGCGGCGGGGTTCGCGCCGGAATGGCTGACCGCCGCTCCCGCCGGCGACTCCACCCCGCCGCCTGGTGGCTCTGGGCCCTCGGTCTGGGCACCGCCGCCACCCGCACCTCCAACCCTCTCCTCCTCGGCCTGCTCCTCGCGGTGTCCGCCTACGTCGTCGCCGTGTGCCGTCCGGACACGCCCTGGGCCCGCTCCTACGCGGCGTTCCTCAAACTCGCCCTCGCCGTGCTGGTCGTCCGGATCGTCTTCGTCGTCGTGCTGGGCTCCCCGATCCCGGGCACGCACGTCCTCGTCACGCTCCCCGAAGTCCCGCTTCCGCACTGGGCGCAGGGCATCCGGCTGGGCGGCGCGGTCACGGCCGAGGGCCTGCTCTTCGCGTTCTACGACGCCCTGCGCCTGGCCACCCTGCTGGTGTGCGTGGGTGCGGCGAACGCCCTGGCCAGCCCCTCCCGTCTGCTGAAGACCCTGCCCGGCGCCCTCTACGAGACGGGTGTGGCGGTCGTGGTGGCCATGACGTTCGCCCCGAACCTCGTCGCGGACGTCCACCGGCTACGGGCCGCCCGCCGTCTGCGGGGCCGCCCGGACCGGGGTCTGCGCGGCCTGCTCCAGGTGGGCCTGCCGGTCCTGGAGGGCGCGCTGGAACGCTCGGTGGCGCTGGCCGCCGCGATGGACGCCCGCGGCTACGGCCGCACCGCCGACGTCGCCGCCCCCGTCCGCCGGACGACCGCCGCCCTCACCCTGGGCGGCCTGCTCGGCGTCTGCGCGGGAACGTACGGCCTGCTCACCGCGGCCGGCGGCACCTACGGGCTGCCGGTGCTGCTCGCCGGGGTCGTCGCCGCCCTCGCCGGGCTGCGCCTGGGGGGCCGCCGTTCCCCGCGCACCCGGTACCGTCCGGACCGCTGGACACCTCGCGCCTGTCTGGTCGCCGCCTCCGGGGTCGCCGTCGCGGCTCTCCTCGTCGTCGCCGCGTCCGCCGATCCGGCGGTCCTGCATCCCGGGGTGGTGCCGCTGACCGCGCCCGCCCTCCCGCTCTGGCCGGCGGCGGCCGTCCTGATCGGCCTGCTGCCCGCGTTCGTGTCCGAGGAGCCGTCGTGATCCGTTTCGAGAACGTCTCCGTGACGTACGAGGGCGTCGCCGAACCCACAGTCACCGGCGTCGACTTCGAGATCCCCGAGGGCGAACTCGTGCTGCTGGCGGGCCCGTCGGGGGTGGGCAAGTCGACGCTCCTGGGCACGGTCGGCGGCCTCGTCCCGCACTTCACCGGCGGGACCCTGCGGGGACGGGTCACGGTCGCCGGCCGTGATACCCGCACCCACAAACCACGTGAACTCGCCGATGTCGTCGGCACGGTGGGCCAGGACCCGCTCTCGCACTTCGTGACGGACACGGTCGAGGAGGAACTCGCCTACGGCATGGAGTCGCTGGGCCTCCCGCCGGAGGTGATGCGCCGCCGCGTCGAGGAGACCCTGGACCTGCTCGGCCTGGCCGGCCTGCGCGACCGCCCCATCGCCACCCTCTCCGGCGGCCAGCAGCAGCGCGTCGCGATCGGCTCGGTGCTCACCCCGCACCCCCGGGTGCTCGTCCTGGACGAGCCGACGTCCGCGCTCGACCCGGCCGCCGCAGAGGAGGTCCTCGCCGTCCTGCTCCGGCTGGTCCACGACCTGGGGACGACGGTGCTGCTGGCGGAGCACCGGCTGGAGCGCGTCCTGCAGTACGCCGACCAGGTCGCCCTGCTGCCCGCCCCCGGCGCGGCCCCCGTGCTCGGCGCACCGGCGGACGTCATGGCCGTTTCCCCGGTGTTCCCGCCGGTCGTGGCCCTGGGCCGGCTGGCGGACTGGTCGCCGCTGCCGCTGACGGTCCGCGACGCCCGCCGAAGGGCCGCCGAGCTGCGGGAACGCCTCGCCACCCTGGAAATATCCCGAGACACCGGCAACGCGCCCGGCGACGCTCACGCCGGGTCGGCGGCACCGGCACCGAAACCTGCGGCTGCGCCTGCACCTGCGCCTGCACCTGTGCCTGCACCGGTCGTCGGGTCCCCGGCGCAGACGCCGTCCGCGAGGCTCTGGGCCCGCCGCCCCGTCCCCCGCCCCGCCCGCCGCCTCCTGCGCCGCGCCCCTTCCCCTTCCCCCGAGGTGCCCACCACCCTCGCGCCCCCCGCCGAGGCCCGTTCGCTGGGCGTCCGCCGGGCCGGCGTCCAGGCGTTGCGCGGCGTCGACCTCACCGTCGCGCCCGGCGAGACCATCGCCCTCATGGGCCGCAACGGGGCCGGCAAGTCGACGCTGCTCAACACGTTCGTGGGCCTGGTCGAGCCGTCCGCGGGAGCGGTCCTCGTGTCGGGCGCCGTCCCGCACCGCGCCTCGCCCCGCGACCTGGTCCGCCGCGTCGGACTGGTCCCGCAGGAGCCGCGCGACCTGCTGTACGCCGACACGGTCGCCGCCGAGTGCGCGGCCGCCGACCGGGACGCGCGGGCCGAGCCCGGCTCCTGCCGCGCCCTGGTCTCGGAGCTGCTGCCCGGCATCGCGGACGGCGTCCACCCCCGCGACCTCTCCGAGGGCCAGCGCCTCACCCTCGCGCTGGCCGTCGTCCTCACCGCGCGCCCGCCGCTCCTCCTCCTCGACGAGCCGACCCGTGGTCTGGACTACGCGGCGAAGGCCCGGCTGGTCGCCGTCCTGCGCGGGCTGGCGGCCGCCGGACACGCGATCGTGCTGGCCACGCACGACGTGGAGCTGGCCGCGGAACTGGCCCACCGGGTGGTGCTGCTCGCCGAGGGCGAGATCATCGCGGACGGCCCGACGGCCGAGGTCGTGGTCTCCTCGCCGTCCTTCGCCCCGCAGGTGACGAAGATCCTGGCCCCGCAGCGGTGGCTCACGGTCGCGCAGGTGAGGGAGGCGCTGCGATGACGGACCGCCCCGGGCGGCGGCCACGTCCCGGGCGGCGGCCCCGTCCCGTCCGGCTGGGCCCGCGTTCCCTCGCCGCCCTGGCGCTGGTCGGCGCGGTGGGCGTGGTCGCCTTCGGCTGGCCCTTCCTGGCCCCGCCCGCCTCCGCGCTGAACGCCCACGCCCAGGACGCTCCCTGGCTCTTCGCGGGCCTGCTGGTGCTGCTGGTGGCGGTGGTGGCGGCGACGATCTCGGAGTCCGGGCTGGGCGCGAAGGCGGTGGCGATGCTCGGCGTGCTGGCGGCGACGGGCGCGGCGCTGCGTCCGCTCGGCGCGGGGACGGCGGGCATCGAGCCGATGTTCTTCCTGATGGTGCTGAGCGGGCGGGTCCTCGGTCCGGGCTTCGGTTTCGTCCTCGGGTCGGTGACCATGTTCGCGTCCGCGCTGCTCACGGGCGGGGTGGGCCCGTGGATGCCGTTCCAGATGCTGGCGATGGGCTGGTTCACGATGGGCGCGGGCCTGCTGCCGGGCGGCGACCGGCTGCGCGGCCGTGGCGAACTGCTCCTGCTGTCGGTGTACGGCTTCCTGGCCGCCTTCGCCTACGGCACGGCGATGAACCTGGCCGGCTGGCCCTTCATGGGCACGCTGGCCTCGGGGGTCGCCTTCGATCCCGACGGGACGGTCCCGGCGAACCTGGCCCGCTTCGTGGCGTACTGCGTGGCGACGTCGCTGGGCTGGGACCTGGGGCGGGCGCTGGTCACGGTGCTGCTGACCTGCACGCTCGGTCCGGCGGTGCTGAAGGCGCTGCGCAGAGCCACCCGGCGGGCCGCCTTCGAGACCGCGGTCACATTCGAGGCCCCTCGGACGGCCCCCGAGCGCCGTTGACCGGTGAACCACCCCACATGACCCACATCACCTACTAATCGAACTAGTCGGGCAAATTGGATGCCATGCGCATGCCATTAGGCCCTCCGACCTGCACGTTGAGAGCCAGGTCACACCGGCGCCCCGCTCCCGACATACGACGTCCACTAGCAAAAGGGGTCTTTGCGGGCAGCGGCCGATCCTGTTTCTCTGGATGACGTCGCACGGCGCCGACGAGCCCACGGGCCTCGGCGCCGCGGCATGCAGCCACTCACCGCACACCACGCGGTGCGGCCACGCACCGCGTGGCTCCGGCATGCAGGCGACCGCCACCGTCCCCGAAAGAAAAGGTTCTTCGTGTCCGTCTCCGTCATCCGTCGCATCGCTTCCCCGAAGAAGGCCCTCACCGGCATCGCCGTGGCCGCCGCCACCGCGGGTCTGGCGCTGTCCGCCGCCCCGGCCCACGCCGCGACGACGTCCGCGTCCTCCACCTCCAAGGCCCAGGCGATCGCGCACAAGATGATCCCGGACGCCGCGCAGTACAAGGCCTTCTCCAACATCGTCAAGCACGAGAGCGGCTGGGACGTCGACGCCACCAACGCCTCCTCCGGCGCCTACGGCCTCGTCCAGGCCCTGCCCGGCTCCAAGATGGCCTCGGCCGGCTCCGACTGGAAGACCAACGCCAAGACCCAGATCAAGTGGGGTCTGGACTACATGAACTCCCGCTACGGCAGCCCGGTCGGCGCTTGGACCTTCTGGCAGGCCAACGGCTGGTACTGAGCCACGCCGACCGCACCGCTCGCGCCGCCTGCACCACCCGCTCCACCCGCTCCACCCGCTTGAGCCCCACCGCGTGACCCGCGCTTCGCGCGCCCCGATACGCGCCGAAGGCGGCGGCCCCCGATCCCCCGGGCCGTCGCCTTCGGCGTTCGCGCATGCCCATGCGCCTGCGTCCGGTCCGACCGTCTCAGCGGGTGAGATCCAGGGTGGGCACGCCGCACCCCTCGTACGCCTTCGCATGCACGGTGGCGACAACAGCGGCCGCACCCCACTCGGGCAGGTGACGGGCAGCGTGGATCGCCGCCCCGACCCCCGGGGGAATACCGTTGCGATGCAGTCTGGCCACCGCGAGCGCCGCCGCGTAATCCAGGTCGACGGTGTGAAGGACCTCCAGCTGGCCGACGTGCTCGGCGATCCCGAGGTGCTCGCGGTCGGCCTCCAGAACCGACAGGGTCGGAACCCACAAGCGGGTCTCCGTCTCGAAGTGAGCCCGGTGGATCAGCGCGGACACCTGCCGGTTGCCGGACAACGCCAGCAGCGTCGGCGTGTCCAGGACCAGGTGGTGAAGGATCACGCGGCGTCATCCTGCTGCCGGGCGAAGGCCTCCCGCAGCCTGCGCCCCATGGCCGCGCTCTCGCCGTCGCTCACCTCGACACCGAAGTGCTCCGCGAGGTAGGCACGGGTCCGCTCGGCACGCTCCCGGCGCTCCTCCTCGGTCAGCGTCGACTCCGCGAACTCCTGGACCAGGGACCGAATCGACGTGCCTCTCGACTCGGCGATCACCGCCAGCCGGTCCCGCACCTCGGCAGGGACTCGAATCATCGCATCGCTCATGCCGGAAGTATACGTCCACGTATACTCCCGGCGTCGCCAGCCTGCGGAACGTCCCGGCGCCCCTACGCCGCCGTGACCCTCAGCTCCTTCACCCCGTTGATCCAGGCGGACCGCAGCCGTCGCGGGTCGCCGACCAGCTTCATGCCGGGCATGGCGTCGGCGATGGCGTTGAAGATGAGGTTGATCTCGAGGACGGCGAGCGACTTGCCGAGGCAGAAGTGCGGTCCGCCGCCGCCGAACCCGAGATGCGGGTTGGGATCGCGGGTGACGTCGAAGGAGTCCGGATTCTCGAACACCTCGGGGTCGCGGTTGGCGGAGGCGTAGAAGATCCCGACCCGGTCCCCCTTCCTGATCAGCTTGCCGCCGAGCTCGGTGTCCTGGGTGGCGGTCCGCTGGAAGGCGACGACGGGAGTGGCCCACCGCACGATCTCCTCGGCGGCGGTGTCGGGCCGTTCGCGCTTGTAGAGCTCCCACTGCTCGGGGTGGGTGAGGAAGGCGTGCATCCCGTGGGTGGTGGCGTTGCGGGTCGTCTCGTTTCCGGCCACCGCGAGCATGAGGACGAAGAACCCGAACTCGTCCGAGTTCAGGTTGCCCTCGTTCTCGGCGGCCACCAGCGTGGAGACGATGTCCTGGGCGGGGCACTGCTTGCGCTCCGCGGCCATGTTCATGGCGTACGCGATCACCTCGGCGGCGGACTGCTGGCCGACCTCGGCGGTGATGGCGTACTCGGGGTCGTCGTACGCGATCATCTTGTTGGACCACTCGAAGATCTTCGCGCGGTCGTCCTGGGGTATCCCGATCAGCTCGGCGATGGCCTGAAGCGGCAGCTCCGAGGCGACGGAGGTGACGAAGTCGAAGGAACCCCCGCCCTGCTCACTCGCCCGCTCGACGATGGCGACGGCCCGCGCCCGCAACCGTTCCTCGAGACCCCGGATGGCCCGCGGAGTGAACCCCCGCTGCACGATCTGCCGCACACGGGTGTGTTCGGGCGGGTCCATGTTCAGCAGGATGAACCGCTGAGCGTCGATCGAGGCGCGCTCGATGCGCTCGTTGAAGCGGATGATCGCGGTGTTGAGGTAGGAGGAGAAGAGCTCGGGATGCGTGGACACGTATTTCACGTCCGCATGCCGGGTCACCGCCCAGTATCCCTCGTCCTGGAAGCCGGCGACATTGCCCGACTGCGGGATCCAGCGGACCGGTTCGGCCTGCCGCAGCGCGGCGAACTCGGGCAGGGGCACGTGGTGTTGCAGCAGGTCGGGGTCGGTGAAGTCGAACCCGTCGGAAAGCGCTGGACAGTGCATCGGCGGCTCCAGCCATCTGACGACGCCGGTTACGTCGGCATCCGCAGAATCTGACGTGTCATCAGAAACAGATTGCCGAGAAGGTAGTTCAGGAGCCTCGAGGCTGCAAGACCCTTGCGGTGACGCACATCACGTCAGCAGACTGCACACAGCAGAACTAGAACACGTACTAGTTCCGAAGGGATCCGCACCCATGGCCGCCGAACCCGTGATCGTGGAAGCAGTCCGCACCCCCATCGGCAAGCGCGGCGGCGCGCTCGCCAACCTGCACCCCGCCTATCTCCTGGGCGAGACCTACCGCGAACTCCTCGGCCGCACCGGCATCCCCGCCGACGCCGTGGAACAGATCGTCGGCGGCACGGTGACCCACGCCGGCGAACAGTCCATGAATCCCGCCCGCACCGCCTGGCTCACCATGGGCCTCCCCTACGAGACGGCGGCGACCACCGTCGACTGCCAGTGCGGCTCCTCGCAGCAGGCTTCGCACATGACCGCGAACATGATCGCGGCAGGCGTGATCGACGTCGGCATCAGCTGCGGCGTCGAGGCGATGAGCCGCGTCCCGCTCGGCTCGGGCTCGAAGCACGGCCCGGGAAAACCGTTCCCGGACGAGTGGAACGTCGACCTCCCCAACCAGTTCGAGGCGGCGGAACGCATCGCACGACACCGCGGCCTGACGCGTACGGACGTGGACGAGCTCGGCGTCCTCTCCCAGAACCGGGCGGCGACGGCCTGGTCGGAGGAACGCTTCAAGCGCGAGACTTTCGCCGTGCAGGTCCCCACGACGGAGGACGAACAGGCGGCGGGCCAGGGCATGTGGCGCCTGGTCGACCGCGACGAGGGTCTGCGCGACACCTCACTGGACGCCCTGGCGGGCCTCAAGCCCGTGATGCCGACGGCGATCCACACGGCCGGCAACTCGTCGCAGATCAGCGACGGCGCGGCGGCGATCATGTGGGCGTCCAAACGGATGGCGAAGGCCCTGAAGCTCAAGCCGAGGGCACGGATCGTCGCCCAGGCCCTGGTGGGCGCGAACCCCCACTTCCACCTGGACGGCCCGATCGACGCGACGCGTGCGGTGCTCGGCAAGGCCGGCATGACGCTGAAGGACATCGACCTGGTCGAGATCAACGAGGCGTTCGCGTCGGTGGTGCTGAGCTGGACGAAGGTCTTCGACGCCGACCTGTCCAAGGTCAACGTGAACGGCGGCGCGATCGCCCTCGGCCACCCGGTCGGCGCGACGGGCGCCCGCCTGATCACCACGGCCCTGCACGAACTGGAGCGCACCGACAAGGAGTTCGCCCTGATCACCATGTGCGCGGGCGGAGCCCTGGCCACGGGCACCATCATCCAACGGCTGTAACCCACCCCAGAAACCGCGAGAACCCGGCGGGCTCAACAGTCAACACCGGCCCCGCCGGGTCCTTGGAATCACGAACAGCGACAACGCCCGCCGCCCCGCCGAGGGTCTGGGCAACCTCGACACAGTTCCCGCCCTGGTCGCCGCTGTAGCTGGACTTACGCCAGATGCTGCTCTCCATAGCGGTCCTCCATCACTCACCGGATCAGAGCCGCCGAGTCCCTCAAGGAGAGCGCAGCAGCTTGAAGATGATCGTAACGGAGTGAGCAGTCCTGAACCGTGTCCGGGTTGGCCGTCGGATGCCCACTGTTGTAGCCCTCGGTATAGACGACGGGGGCATCACCCGCGAAGCGACAGATGTCAAACGCGCCTTGCAGCCCCGCGTGCACACCCGCCGAGAAGGGCAGCACCTGAACGTTGATCCGCGGATTGCTCTCGAAGGACAACAGGTGGGCCAGTTGCTCCTGCATGACTGCTCGACCACCGATCTCCTGGCCCTGTCTCGCATTCGGTGGTGACGGAGTGTGCTGTTATCCGAGGAGGATGCGGTGCCGGAGCAGGGTGAAGTTTGCTCGTCCGTGCATCTGGCGCGCGATCCGTTTGGTCTTGGTGTTGACGCCCTCGGTGGGGCCGTTGCTGTGCGGAAGTGTGAGGGCGGCGTTTACGGCGTCGATGTCCCGGTCCAGGCCCCGGGTGAAGGCGTGTAGGTGGGGCAGGTCGGCTGTTCGGACTTGGGCGATCCAGTGCGTGAGCGCATCGGCGTTGTCGGTGTGTGGCGTAAGGAGCGGGGCGAAGTCTCTGACACCTGCGGTCAGTTGGGTCATCTCGGGGCAGGCGGCGGTGAGCTTGGCCAGGAGTTCGTGCTGCTCGGGCTTGAGTTGTCGGGTCTGGTCAGCAGCATTCGGGCGAGCCGGCGTGGGAAGATGTGGCTGCGGTCGGCGTCCGCGCGGCCTTGGTTGATGTACTTGTGCAGAAGGTTCAGGCAGCCCGTGAAGCCGAGGGTCTTGATCTCATCGAAGAGGTGCTGGACGGGGACGCCGGGGTCTTCACTTCGGCGTTTGCGCAGGTGCTCGCGGTAGGGATCGACCAGGCTGGCACGGTACTTGGGGACGCGGAGCATGCGCTCGGGCCGGTCGGCTCGGGCGTAGCGTTTGACGGTGTTCAGGGCCACTTGCAGGCGGCGGGCGCATTCGAGCAGGCCCACGCCCTTCTCGAGCAGGCAATGAACCTGATGCCAGCGTTCGAGGGTGTTCTGAGCGCGGGGCCCGTCGTAGATCGGCGCGTCCAGTACGGTGGCCCAGCAGGTGCTGTGTGCCTTCACCTCGCTCAGGGCGGCTTCGCACAGGTTCTTCCATAAATGCCACCTGTCCGCGACCTGCACCGCGTCCGGCAGAGCGCGGCGGATGGCCTCGGCGTAGGTCGCGGAACCGTCACGGCACACGACCTCGACGCCCGGATGATCGCGCAGCCAGGCTTCCAGCGTGTCGGCGGTGCGGTCGGGCAGCACGTCGATCCGCTCATGGGTCTCGGCGTCGATCACCACGGTGGCATAGCGGTGCCGCCGACGCAGAGCAAAGTCGTCGACGCCGATCACGCGGGGCGTTCGCCCGGTGGGCGACGGGATGCGCAGCAGGGTGCGCCGGGCTGTGTGACGGGACAGGCCCACCGCGAGTATCGCCAGCAGACGTGATCCCGCCCGGCCCGCTAACTCTTTCACCACGGCCTTGACCTGCCTGGTCAGACGGGCCGTGCGTCGCTGGTATCGCTCCAGCACCCCGGGCACCTGTTCGCGGAAGGTGTGGCGGCAGCCTCGCGTGGGACACACCAGACGCGCACCCGCACACGGACCACCACCCGTCGCCCGTCGACCGGAACGTCGGCCACCGTCCGCCAGTGATAGCCGCGCACCCGTCCCGACGAGGCCCCGCACACCGGGCAGACCGCGGTGTCCAGCGGCGTTCGGGCCCGCACCACGATCCGCACCCTCGTCGGCCACATCCTCCATGACCAGCGGAGACAGACCCGAAAACACCGTCTGCACAAGCTCGTTGACATCCATCGACATGAAGGTCAACGACCCTGACAACTCTCCGTCACCACCGAATGCGAGACAGGGCCGTTAAGTTGACACACCCTCTGCCCTACCCCGTCACAGTCATGCCCCGCACACGAAGAAGCTCTGCTCATCGAACAGGGATTCCCTTTGCCGCAACGCACTCACTCGATCACGAGATCCCCGGCTCAAGAATCGATGTTGACGTGCCACTCCTTCCACACCACCGCAGTCAAGAACCGGAGCTGCCTCGCCGAAATAAATCCGGCGAGGCAGCCGTGACAGACGGATTTCGTCTCAGCGCACGTAGGGGAGGTCAAATCCGGCCTCGTTCGAAGCCGTTTCATACGTCGACAACATGGACGACACCGTCGACCGGATCTCCGCCAGAGAGAAACCAGCCTCTTCCAGGTCCCCCGAACCCAGATAACTTGCCAACTCCTCGACGGTCTCCTGAAGCACCTTCAGGGAGTCTCCCTGTACGGCCAGTGCCGGATACCGGCGGTCCGGCAGACGGACTACAGCAAAGTTTCCCGAAGCTGCGAGGACTGTGGCTGAGCTTTCCTGTTCGTTCATCCCTAACCCTGTGGATAGAAGGTGACGTGGGGCCTGGTGGTGTCAAGCGGCCCGGTGAAGATGTCCTGCCGCCGCCCGACGCCTACACTGACGTCGGCCTTCGGCAGCGAACTGGACACAGAGTGCTTGGTGCGGCTGTTGATTCCCGTGATCACGTAGTCCCAGTCGGACTCGCCGTGCCATCCATCCGGATTCGACGACGATCGCGGCCCCAGTGTCCGGCTACCGATATCGGCTTCCCGATCCGGTTCGCGGCGTTCTGGATCCGAGCCCTCTCCCCGAGAGATTCGCCAGGTTCGCGCCTGCTCCGGCGGATGGGGCACAGGGAGTCGAGTTGTGCACAAGTACCGGTGTCCGCCCCGCCAGCACATAGTACGTGTGCGGGCGGGGTCGCCGTCAGCTGCAACTTCGCTGGTCAGGCTCCGATTTGACAGCCGTTCCACGTCCGTGCGTGTGCACTGAAGTCCACCGGTGTTGCCGTCACTACTGCCGTCAACGGTCTAGACCACTCAGGGAGTTCTCGGGATTTGAGATCCACGTCAAGCGGCCTCGTCGTGCGGAGTGAGACTGATGCTCAAGTCGGCTCCAAGGGCACGGGCCAGGCGGCGCAGCATCGGAAGGGTGGGCACCGTTCCGCCGGCTTCGAAGCGGGAGATCTGTGGCTGTTTCATCCCGCACCGCTCAGCCAGCTCGGCCTGGGACAGCCCGAGCTCGGTGCGCCGGTCGTGGACGAGTCTGCCCAGCTCGCGGGCGAGTGCTGTGGAGGCGTCATGCATGGCTCCTCCCGGGTTCAGGCGGCCGGGGCAACGATAGTGACAGTGGGCTCATCCCCAGGGGCGAGGTGCATGTCGACGGTGAGGTCCAAGGCCCGGGCCAGGCGCATGATGACAGCGATGGGCGGCAGTTCGGTGGCGGTCTCGATGCCTTCGATCTCGTCGGTGGTGGTGTGCAGGCGCTCGGCCAGATCGGCCTCGCTCAGACCGAGTTGCTTGCGCCGGTCGTAGACGGCTTTGCCCAGCGTCATGGCCAGGCTGGCTTCTTCGTAGACGCGGTCATACTCGGGGTCGGCGTCGAGGTGTTCACCGATCAGCTGGCGGTGGCGGCGGGTCCTCCATTCGCTGTGGTTCATCGGTTCTCCTTGAGGTCGCGGCTGTAGAGGTCGTGTTCGGCGGCTGCCTGGTGCTCGGCTTCGCACAGCCGTTGAGCGGCGTGCGCGCGGTCCACTTCGGCCTGCTCGCGCATCTTGGTCTTGCGGAACACGGTGAGCAGCACGACGCGACGGTCGGGTGCGAGCCAGTAGGTAATGCGCTGGTGAGCATCGCCGAGGCGGAAGCGCAGCTCGCGGAGCTTGCCGCCCAGGTGGCGGGAGTGCGGTTCGTCGAGCGTGGTGGGCTGCTCGGCGAGCAGGTCGGCGACGCGTTCGGCCTGCTTGTAATGATGGGCGGGAATGTTCTCCAGCCACAGCCGCACCTCCGGCTCGATCTCGATCGAGTACCGCCCGCTGTCCATAGCACCGATGATATATGGCACGGGGTGCGAGAGCGCGACTTCGTAGCTCAGGTCGTGTGCCGTCGCCACAACCGCGGCCACTCCAGCGTCGCTCACCCCCCATACTCCCCCCTTCGTCCTGATGCCACGGCGCCGCCGCGAACCAGCGGCAACCGGCCGAGGCGGCGCAGGGCCGGCTTCTTTCGACAGGATCGGGCCCGAGCGGAGAGGCAGCGTGCGGCCGGGCCGGCGCGTCGCCCAGTCTCGCGGCGCGGGGACCGGGGCGGGAGGGGGCGGCCTGCGACGGGCGGCCGGGAGCTTCGCTCCCCGCCGGAGGCGACGCCAGCCACCGCCCTCGGTGGGTCCGGCTACGGGCGTGAGGGTCGGCCCCTTGGTCGGCCCTTGCCTGCGATCCGGCCGTAGGACGGTCGTAGGCGACAACTTGCTGTGCGACACGCAAGGCCTCACGCCCACAACTCGCTCCCGGCGGCACCAGGTTGAGCCCCGCTCACGCCCGGGACCGGCCGCCCGCCGACACTCGGCACGAGCGTCGACTGCTCGCCCGACGGTGGGCCGGTCGGCGACGTTCGGCCAGCTCAGACGGACGGGGCCCGCCTTGAACCTCGTAGAGAAAATCTGAACGCACACTCCCGGACCGCCCTTGTCCGGTCCCGGGAGATGCTTGACACTTCGGTCCCAGCTGATGGTTGACAGTGGCCGTGATCGGCTTTTCTGTGCACGTCGTTGCGGCGTGTGGCAGGAGGCCGGGATTGGCGCTGGTGGAGTTGTCGGTTGTCGAGCAGAGATACCGGGCGGTCCTGGCCGTGCTGGCGGGTGCGACCGTGACCGAGGTGGCCGCTCAGCTGGGGGTCTCGCGGCAGACGGTGAGCGGGTGGAAGTCGAGGTATGCGGCCGCGGGCCTGGCAGGTCTGGCAGACCGGTCACGTAGGCCGGCGTCGTGTCCGCATCAGGCGTCCGCCGAGGTGGAAGCGGCCGTGTGTGAGCTGCGGCGCAAGCACCCTCGGTGGGGTCCGCGGCGGATCGCTCATGTGCTGGAGCGGTCCGGGACGGTGGCGCCGGTGCCGTCGCGGATGACCGTGTATCGGATCCTGGTCCGTCATGGGCTGGTCGAGCCGGGGGTCCGGCGGCGGAAGCGGTCGGATTACAAGCGCTGGCAGCGCGACCGTGCGATGCAGCTGTGGCAGATGGACATCGTCGGCGGGGTGATGCTGGTCAACACGGTCACTGGCGAGCTGACCGAGGCGAAGATCGTGACCGGCGTGGACGATCATTCCCGGTACTGCGTGATCGCGTCGGTGGTCGAGCGGGCGACCGGACGGGCGGTCTGCGCGGCCTTTGCCCGGGCCCTGCAGGCGTTCGGGGTGCCGGAAGAGGTGCTCACGGACAACGGCAAGCAGTTCACGGACCGGTTCGGTCACGGTGGTGAGGTGTTGTTCGACCGGATCTGCCGGGAGAACGGGATCGCGCACCGGCTGACCCAGCCGGCGTCGCCGACCACGACGGGCAAGGTCGAGCGGTTCCACCAGACCCTGCGGCGTGAACTCCTCGACGACTGCGGTCCGTTCGAGAGCATCGAGCAGGCTCAGGCGGCACTGGACGAGTGGGTGCAGGAGTACAACTCGGTGCGGCCGCATCAGGCGCTGGACATGCAGTCGCCGGGCGACCGGTTCATGCCGGTCCCCGAGCAGGAACGGGATGTGCTGGGCCTGAAGATCCCCGGGGTGCTCTCCCTGGTGCCGCAGCAGCGGACGGCTCGCGCTGCGGTGCCGGATCCGGTCGGGGCGGTGCCTGCCCCTGCCCCTCCGCCTGAGCCGGTCCCGGCCGTGGTGCAGGTGGACGAGGGCGGCCCGGTGGAGTTCGAGCGGGTGGTGCCTGCGAGTGGGAATCTGCAGGTCGCGGGCAAGCAGTTCTGGCTCGGTCCGGCCCGTTCGGGGTTGACGGTGACGTTCTGGGCGGACACTTCGGTGATCCATCTGCTGATCGCCGGGACGCGGATCAAGAGCGTGCGTTCGCACCTGTCGGTGGCGGATCTCGCGCAGCTGGCCGCCCGGTGTGGACGTGCGGCCGGTCCGCCGCCGCTGCCTGCCGGGGACGGGGCCGCGTTCGAGGTGGACCGGGTGGTGAACAACAGCGGCCTGGTGGGCCTGGCCGGGCATCAGGTGCTGGCGGCGGAGATCCTGGGCGGCCGTGCGGTGGGTATCCGGATCGACGATGAGACGCTGTCGTTCTTCGATCCGGCCTCGCGGGAGCTGCTGCGGGTGCGGCCCAACCCGCTGACCAGCGAGGAAGTCAGACGGCTGCGGGGTCTGCGTCCGGCCGGTCCGCCGCCGCGGCCGCGCGTGGAGCCGGTCAGCGTGCAGCGGCGGATCAGCGCGGTAGGCACCGTCATGGTCTGCCGGCAGACCATCCCGCTCGGCCGCCCCTATGCCGGTCAGACCGTGACCGTGCACGTGTCGGACACGACGATCACGGTCGAGCTGGACGGCCAGATCCGCGTGATCCGCCGCACGACCGATGTCCCGGTCCGTAACGTGAAAGCGAACAAGCCCCACGGGGCTTCCCACGTTTCCTAGGCCTACCGTCAAGCCTCAGGTGGGACCAGAACGTCGTGCATCAGCTGGGACCCGACAACCCTGCGCTGCGTCTTCTGCTGCTCCGTCTGGTGCGGCTGGTTCAGCGCCGGCGTCTGCCTTCGTTCAGCCGGTCGTGCAGGCGCTGGACGCTGGCGGCCTGTTCTTCAGGCGTGTAGTTGCCACTGAGGCGCTTGCGTTGCTCCATGACGGCGCGCATGGCGTCACGGTGGGCGGTAGCGGCTTCGAACTCGGTGCTGGCCTTGGTGAACCGCTCCTCGGCGGCGGCGAGTTCGGCGGCCACCTCGTCATCGCTCTTTCCGCTGAGCCGTACCGCTTCCTCGTCCGCTCGACGCTGCGCCGCCATTTCCTCCAGCCCCTCGTTGTAGCGCTTGAGGAACTGATCGCGCGGGCTGAGCTGTCGGACGAAGACCCCCCGGCCCTGCACGGAGTAGATCAGCCCCTCCTCCTTGAGGACCCGCAGGGCGTTCTGCGCGGTGGAGTTGGCGATGCCGTAATGGGCTTGCAGGTCGCGGGCGGAGGGGAGCTTGGCCCCAGGTGCGAGCCGGCCGTCCTGGATCTGCTTGCGGAGCGCGTCCGCGGTCCGCACGTACGGGGGTCGGGGATCGTCAGCGGGGCTGTCGGCGGTCTGCCAACCGCGCCGGAGGTCACCGAGACCGGTGTACTCAGGATCGGACTCGCCCAGATCGACTTCGTCTTCCTCTGCTTCGGTGGTCACCATCGGCTTCGGCGCGCGTACGTAGCTGCCCCGGCCGAGGACGGAGTAGATCAGCCCCTCCTCCTTGAGGACCCGCAGGGCGTTTTGGACCGTGGAGCTGGCGATGCCGAAGCGTCGTTGCAGCTCGCGCGCGGCGGGGAGCCGTTCACCTGGGCGCAGCTCGCCGTCGTGGATGGCGGTGCGCAGGACGTCGGCGGCCTGGACGTACGGCGGCCGGGGGTCCTCTCCCAGGGGCAGCTTCATGGCACGAGGGTAGCGGCGTCGGCACTCGCGGCACACCCGGGCGTCCTCGGCGTTCCAGACGTATCGCTGTAGCGATACGAATCGAGTGTTGCGGGTGTAGCGAGTGTGCCGCTATGGTCATGGCGAGTCGATCAAGCGACTCCATCGAACGAGGATGTGATGGCATGGCCATGACTCGAATCCGTGTTGCCCTGCTGCCGTCGGCGGTGTGCATCGCGGGCACCGAGCCGGTGCTGAAGATCAAGGACCAGCAGACCGGGGAGGTCGCCACCGACCGGGAGACCGGCGCGTCGCTGTACACGGTGACCGTGATGCTCATGGAGGACGGCCGCGCCGAAGTCCTGAAGATCACCGTTCCGGAGACGGGCCTGGCGGCCGGGCTCAAGCCGGGGGCGATGGTGCGGCCTGTGGAGCTGTTCGCCACCCCGTGGGCGCGGATCTTCAATGGTCAGCTCTCCGACGGTGTCGCCTACCGTGCTGCTCGCCTGGAGCTGGTGACGGTGGAGGCGAACCAGTGACCCGCTTCGAACGCCACCTGTCGGAGCGGGAGTTGTACCCGCTCCGGCCCCTGCCGGGGACCGAGGGCAAGGCCACCTTCGCCGTCTCGGCTGCCGTGCTCGATCTGCTCGGCCTGGACCCGGAACAGGCGGCCCACCTCGACCTGGCCCACGCCCTGCGCCTGATACGCGAAGAGGGGGCCTGACGTGGAAGCCGTCACGGGATACGCGTCGTACGTGCTGCCGATCGCTACGGCGCTCATCGGTGTGTGGCTGGTGTGGACGGTGGTGCGCTACGTACGGGCCGACCGGCGCACGCGGGTCAGCATGCGGCAGGCCGTCCGGGTCCGCTGGGGCTGGGTACGGCTCGCGCGGATGGCGGGACTGACGGTCACCGACAAGACACCGAGCCTGCTCTCGCAGATCACCGCCCAGAAGGACAGTCCCCCGCCCGCTCCCCGGGTGCTGACTCCGAAGATCAAGGTCAAGCCCGACCAGTTCGGGGTGATCGTGCGGGCCCGGACGCTGCCGCAGGTCGGGCTGGAGGAGTACCAGAAGTCGGCGCGGTTCCTGGCCGATGCCTGGCGGTGCACGCGGGTGTCCGTGCTGCCGGACGGCCCCGGCAAGGTGGTGATCCGGGGCGTGCGCTCCGACCCGCTGACCACGCCGACCACCCACCGGCCCACCGGCCGACCACTCACGGACCTGACGCGCTGGGAGCTGGGCGTGGACGAGTACGCCGCCCGGGTGTGCGTGTCCCTGGCGAACGTGCCCGGTGTGACGGTGGCCGGCGTCCCGGGTGCGGGCAAGACCTCGGGGGTCAACAAGTTCGTCTGCGACTTCGCACCGTCGGCCGCCGTGCAGATCGCAGCTGCGGACGGGAAGGTGTCGCGGGCATCGGAGGGCGACTACGCCGACCTGGTCAAGCGGATGTTCGCGTTCTGCGGCGACGACCTCGACGAAGCGAACGCACTGTTCAAGCGCCTGGTGGAGCTGCGCAAGCGGCGCTCGGCGACCATCCGCGACGTGCTGGGCGTCAAGAACATGTGGCACGTCGGACCCTCCCCTGAGTGGCCGCTCACGGTCCTGATCATCGATGAGGCGCACACGTACTTCCGCGAGTACAAGGGCAGCGACGCCGAGACGAAACGTTTGGCCGCGTTGACGGCGGAGAACGCCCGACTGGTGGAGGACCTGGTCAAGAAGGGCCGCAGCGTCGGCATCCTGGTGATCCTGATCAGCCAGAAGACCACCGGTGTTGCCATCCCCACCTTCATCCGCGACGTGTGCCCCATCGGACTCTCCTTCGCACAGAAGACCGTCGAAGCCGCGGTCGCCGCACTCGGCGAGGACATCCGCAACTGGCCCGATTCCAGCCCGGTGACCTTGCAGGACCCCGCCTACGTCGGCGTCGCGGTGATGGCGATGCAGGGCCGCCCGGGCTACACCCGCATCCGCACCCCCTACGTCTCCGACGCCGACGCCGCCCGCGTCGCGGACGCCACTTCGCACCTGACCGCCGACCCGGACCTGTGCCTGGACGCTCTCCTCCGTACGACCGGCCGGACGGCACCGCCCACACCCTCGCTCACCAAGTGATCCCGAAACGCCCACGCCAGAAAGGAGGTTGAGATCATGGCGGAGGAACGGTTCACCCGGCGCACCGTGACCGTGGTCATGGCAGTCATCGCGGCCCTGGCCTTCGTCTTCTCCTTCGGCAACGTCTGGGCGCTCGCCCTACGCCTCGGCGTCCCGCGTCCGATCGCGCCGCTCATCGCCCCCATGGTGGATCTGTCCGTCGTCGGACTCCTGGTCGCACTGCGCTTCCTGGCCCTGCGCGGCGCACCCAAGGCGGAGCTGCGGGCCGGCACCCGGCTGCTGCACCTGTGCGGACTGCTCACCCTCGCCCTGAACACCGCCGAACCCCTGCTGACCGGACGCTACGGCCGCGCCTGCCTGGACACCGTCGCCCCGCTCCTGCTCCTCGGCTGGGGCCACGTCGGCCCCGCCTTTCTCGCCCAGTTCCACACACCCATCGTCCCCGCCCCGCACCCGGAGGAAATTGCCGCTCCTCTCTCCGAGCCGGTGCCCGACGAGGCATCCGCACCCGAATCAGCACCCACGGTCCCCGTCCCGGTCACCGCGGCCTCGCCGGTCGAAGATCCGAAGCCCATCCCAGCTCCGACCGCCATCTCCAAGACAGCCCACTCCGCCTCCGGCCCGGCGCTGCCGGCGGCCCTGCTGAACGCGGCCCGGCGCATCGCGGACACCCACCGTGCCGAGCACGAAGCGCCGATCACAGCGGCCCAGTTGGGGATTCGCATGGGCATCGCCCTGCCGGTGGCCACCGCCGCACTCGCTCAGCTCTGAGCCCCGGCCCTCATCGGCCGCATCCCCCTCGCTCAACCCCACGCCCACCCGCTGGGCCTGGTTCGTCATGCCCCGAGCAGCACCAACATGCCTTGCCGACTGGCCGGTTGCTGCTCGGGGGCTACCCACCCGACAGAAGGGACACGCCTCAAATGATCACCCTGGACCTGCGCCACGTGGCAAGCCCCGCCGTGCGGGACCTGCTCCACCTGGTCAACCACCCCGACTTCGACCGCGCACAGCAGCAGATCGAACGCCTCGGCGGCTGCACCTAACCCGTCCGCCTCACGGGCCACACCACCACCGTCGACACCACTACCGGTGAAGTCCTGCATCGCTACTCCACCGACACCGAGCCCACCGGCAGCCTGCTCACCACCTGCGGCAACCGCCGCGCCTCCCGCTGCCCGGCCTGCTCCCGCCTCTACGCCACCGACACCTACCACCTCATCCGCGCCGGCCTGACCGGCGGCAAGACCGTCCCCGACACCGTCCGCACCCACCCCCGCGTCTTCGCCACCCTCACCGCACCCTCCTTCGGCCCCGTCCACAACCGCCCCGACACCCGGCCCTGCCGCTGCGGCACCCGCCACGACCCCACGGACCCGCTGCTCGGTACGCCGCTCAACCCGGCAACGTACGACTACGTCGGCGCGGTCCTGTTCAACGCCCACGCCGGAGTCTTGTGGGCCCGCTTCACCACCTACCTGCGCCGGGAGATCGCCACCCGGCTCGGTATGACGCAGAAGGCTGCACGCGCGGCGTTGCGGGTGTCCTTCGCGAAGGTCGCCGAGTACCAGAAGCGCGGCCTGGTCCACTTCCACGCCGTGATCCGACTCGACGGCCCCGACGGCAGCACACAGCCCCCGCCCCCGTACGCCACAGTCGCCGTGCTCACCGACGCCATCAGGGCCGCCGCACCACGCGCCCGCATCTCAGTCACCTCGGACGCGATCGGGGAACGCGAACTCACCTGGGGCCAGCAACTCGACGTACGCGAGATCGCCGCCTTCGGCACCGACAGCGAACTCACCGACCAGGCCGTCGCCGCCTACGTGGCGAAGTACGCCACCAAGTCCGCCGACGCCTCCGGCGCCCTCGACCGCTCCCTGTTCTGCCGCCCCTGCCAGGGCCGCGGCGCCACCGTGCTGCCCCACGGGACTCCACTCCCGTGCACCGCATGCGACGGAACCGGACAGGCCCGGCCGCTGCCCCAGCTCGCCGTCGCCCGGCACGTGCGGCAGATAATCCGTACCTGCTGGGAGCTGGGCAGGCTGCCTGAGTTCGACCACCTGAAGCTCTGGAAGTGGGCGCACATGCTCGGCTTCCGGGGCCACTTCTCCACCAAGTCCCGCCGCTACTCCGTCACGCTCGGCGCGCTGCGCGATGCCCGCCTCGCCTGGCGCACCGAACAGGCCCGCGCCCACACCGGCCTGCCCGAGCCGGACCCGACGACCACGCTCGTCGTCGGTCGGTGGGACTACCTGGGCGCGGGCTACAGCCCCGGCGCCGCACTCCTCGCCGCCGGCGTGTGGCATCGCAAGGAACTGGAACGACGGTTCATCGCGGAAGGCGGCAGTTGATGACCTCGCCACCGCCGACCGTCCTCGGCACGGAAGCGGTCCCGGTGCTGGATCTGCTGACGGTGCCCCAGGTGATGGCCCGCCTCCAGCTCGGCCGCTCCGCCGTCTACGACCTGCTGCGCTCCGGTCAGCTCGCCTCGATCACTCTCGGCCGCGCCCGCCGCATCCCCACCCACGCGCTCACCGACTTCATCCACGCCCGACTCGAACAGGAAGCCGCCTGATGACCACGCCCCGCGACACCCCCGCCTCCCGCCGTGTCCGCGCCAACGGCGATGGGACTGTCTACCAGCGCAAGGACAGCCGCTGGGAAGCCGCTGGATACGTCCTCGCTCCCGGCAACACCCGCAAGCGCGTCCGCGTCTACGGCACCACCAGGAGGGAGGCCCTGGCGAATCTCACGGAGAAGATCGCCGCCAGCAACCGTGGTGTCCCCGTCCCGTCTGCGCAGGGCAGCGTGGCTGCGTATCTGACGTACTGGCTCGACGCTGTCGCCGTCCATCAGCTCCGTGAGAACACGCACACCCGCTACACCGCCGTCGCCCGGCTCTACCTCGTCCCCGGACTGGGCAAAAGGAAGCTTGCCAAGCTCACCGCCAAGGACGTCCGTACCTGGCTCAACCAGCTCCGCATCACCTGCCAGTGCTGCACCCGCGGCCTCGACACCGCTCGCGATGAGCCCCTCTGCTGTGCCGCCGGAAAGTGCTGTTCCAAGCGGCTCTCGCCCCTGACCCTGGCCTACGTGCACTCTGTCCTCAAGTCCGCCCTGGAGCACGCCGTGCGTGAGGAGGAGATCCCGCGCAACGTCGCCCGCAACGTCCGCACCGGTACACCCCGCCCCCGCCGCTTCGAACCCCTCACCGCCGTCGAAGCGCGCACGTTCCTGACCACGACCAGTGGGCACCGGTTGCAGGCACTGTTCGAACTCGCTCTGCACACCGGACTCCGCAAGGGCGAGCTCCTCGGCCTACGCTGGGAAGACCTCGACCTGGCCGGCGGAACCGCCAGCATCCGACGCACCCTCCAACGCACCAACTCCAGCGGCCTGACCGCCCTCCCGACCAAGACCAAGAGCTCCGAACGGCGCATCGCTCTGCCGACGCGGTGCCTGCGCTCCCTCGAACAGCACCGCGACCGCCAACTCCAGGAACGCGAAGTGGCGGGGACGGGCTGGAAGGACAGCGGCTACGTCTTCACCCGCCCCGACGGCGAACCGGTCGAAGGGTCCACCCTCACCCGCCACTTCAACGCCCTGCTCCGCCGGGCAAGGCTCCGCCGCATCCGGTTCCATGACCTCCGACACTCGGCGACCACCCTCCTCCTGGAGCAAGGAGTGGAACTCGTCGTGATCAAGGAACTGTTGGGCCACGCCCACATCGGCGTCACCGCTACCGTCTACGCCCACGTCCGGCTCCGTCTCCAGCGCGACGCCATCGACCTCCTCGGCCACGCCCTCCGCAACCCCGCCGAGATCACCGGCAAGCCCGACGATGGCGACGAACCACCGCTCTGCGCGGCCCCCGTCCGCTGACGTTGCCGTCAACTACTGCCGTCACGGCACGCTGAAGCCCCGCCGGGCACTGCCTGGCGGGGCTTCAGATTTGCGTGTGTACGTGAGCTACTGGCCCCCGATGGACTCGCGGAACCGCCGCACCTCAGAAACGGTCGTCGACCACTCAGAAATTTGGTTCCCGTCCTCGTCAACCAAACTCCGACCCTCCACATATCGCCAAGGCTCTTGCGGATTGAACTCTTCTTCGAGGCCATCCAGGAAGATGATCGAATTTTGCACGTGGACAGATTCCCCTTCCCGGTAAATGGGCCAGCAGAAGATGAAGTTAGCGGTCTCCGGGTCTGTGATCGAAGAGATGAGGCACGAGGTCGAATTGTCGCTCGCCTCAAGCTCCCTCAGGGATCTCTCCCAACTTCGAGAGTAGTCAGCCACCGTTTCAGAAGCTCAGGTCCATCGGGAATGATTCTGAGAAATCCCCGACCGTGACCTTACCGGCAGCCTCGGAAGGCGACGAGACGCCACCCTCCGAGGCGGGATCACCGATCACTTCGATCGCGAATCGGCTATTCCTTGAAAGAGCTGCTACTCCGCCTCACCCCTCACCAGGGCTCTCCCATGCTGCTCTGACTACGCCATCTGAATCTGGCACCACGGCGCACCACCCAGCCAAGACCGCATCCGCCAGCATGAACGAAAATCCGCTGCCAGCTACTTCGGCGAGACTATCGGCCCCTCCTGGGTGGGCGCGGTAAATGAGTTGGCCAGGCGTGAGCGGGGCTTCGAACGCAGTGAAATCTTCGTCCAATAGCCCTGCATCGAGCCGCAGGTCCGGGTTTGCGACGACGCAGAGGAGCGAGCGAGACCGTACAACCTGTGCCACCTCCGTCACATTTCCCACAGTCACCCGGAACCATCGGCAGCCGTAAGCGCCGTGCGCCCAGCGCTCACACAAGAGCACTAGCCCATCAGCCGCCGCGCGAACCGAGTCCCAAAACTCGTCATCCACGACGCCATCGACAAGTCTTGGTTCCTCCTCCGGGTCCGGTTCCGATGTGCGCCACTCAAGAGACAGGTTGTCGCCAGTGAGCCCGGTAAGCGAATTGGATACCGCTGGATCCATTGAGAGATGGATGGCCCCATCCCATCCCGACTCGACGCGAAGCCGCCCCGGCGTGATCAGTCGGCAGTACGGCCCGAACCCAGCCGCCATCCGCTCAGCGAGATCTATCGCCTCCGCCGGGCTGGCCTGCATCCCGTTGCGGAGCCTCCAGTACCGGTCAGGGAGCGGTTCGCTGACCAGCAGCTCACCGACCTCAAGATGGTCAGCTCCGCATTCCTCGATCACCACGTTGAGCAACCTCCGCAAATCCGCCGCGTAGGCACTCCAGGCCGGCGCCTCTGCCAGGGAGGCGCGCACATGCTGGTCGCTCGGGCTGACGACTAGCTCGGCTGTCATTTGGCTAGCCACTTGAGACCCAACACCTCTCCTGTCGGGGATACATCCAGCCCATACGTTCCGTCCCGAGCCGAATCCTTCGTCGACTGGAAAGGATTACGGAAGCTGGCACCCTTGAATACCGCCTGCTTGTTATGCCCGGTCCGATCGTAGGTGATATATCGAGGTTGACCACCTCCAGCCTTCTTGTTCTCCCAAATTGGGGCCCCGCCTGCAGACTTCATTTTGGTCTTCGTGTACCCCAAGAAATTCGCAACATCGTCGGACTGTGCACGCGTGAGCGAGTTGCAGTTGCTGTTGTGAACGAGGACCGGCGTCTGCCCAGCGAGTACATAGTACGTGTGCAGTTCCTCGACGGTGAGGTTGTACATGTCGGCGTCACCGGGTCGGTCCACAACCGCGATGACCCGCACGTGTTCATCGGTAGCGGTATTGAGGACGTGGCCAGGCCGGAGGCTGCGAGCCTGCACCCAGGAGTGGGTGGTGTCGTCCCAGAAGGGGTGGCGGGATGTGGTCCGGAGCGTCAGATCCTTGCCCTTGAGATCTCGGATCACCACGTCGGTCAAGTCGTCGTCATGGTGTACGAAAACGGCAGTGACCTCGTGCGGGCCTTGATGCTTTCCAGTTTCGGGATCGGCACTCTCGACGCGATCCCCCTGCTTGACCTTGTCAATGGGCTTGGTTTCACCGTCCGCCATAAGGACTTGCGTCTCCGGGTCGAAACTGCACGGCCCACCCGCTGCCGAGCTTTTCCCGGATCCCCGTCCGCGCAGACCGCCTAGCCTCCCATTGCCGGCGACCAAGCCGGACTCGGCTCCGGCAGTTACCAAGTCGACGGGATTGAACCAGTCATCACCGCAATCCCACCCTGAGGGGCACGCATACATTTTCCCCTTGACTCTTTGATAGCCATTCGGATCAGATCCGTCCGCCCCCGGGGCCATGCAGTCATAGCTGTAGCCCAGATTTGGGTCACAAACGTACTCGACCCACTCCTGGAATGACTCAGCAACCGCATCAACATGTGGATTATTGACGGGAATATAAACGCCCGGGTAAACCTTGACGTTCCATTCTCCATTGCTCTTGACGACATTGTTCGAGTCACCATGAGCAGCTGCTGGGAGATCGCCAACGTATCCAGCCCCGCTGTATGAGGGAGCTCCCACTCCGCCAGCACCGGAAGGCGCGTGGGTAACGTATTCTTTCTTGCCCCCGTTGGAACCTGTTCCGCCAATGGGGTAGCCGATGCCGCACTGGTCGGCCATGCAAAGACCGGTGGGGTCACTATGGGTGACGGGGTTGTTGTCGCTGTAGCTGTAGCCGTTGAGACTCTGCGGGTCGGCAGGGATGAGGACGGGGTCGACGCTGATGAACTGGCCGATGGACGGGTCGTATTCGCGGGCGCCGACGTGCGTCAGGCCGGTCGTGGCGTCCCGTGTTTTGCCGAGGAAGCCCTTGTCGTCGGGCCAGGGGCCGTACAGCGGTGCGCCGCGGTCGTTCCCGAACGGCGTCGTGTAGCGCTTGGTGAAGGTCTGGTTGGCGTCCGGGTTGAGGGAGAGCGACGAGGTGTTGTGTCGGTCGCCCGTCAGGTAGCTGAGCTTGTTGGTGCCCGACTGGTTCGTGCGGACGGCCGCCGTGACGTCGCCTGCCGCGTAGTAACGCTGGGCCCACATCGTGCCGTTGGCGCGGAGGTGGAGTTCCGTGGCGCCGGCGTACAGAACTCGCTCGCCGTTCTGCGTGTTGCGGATCAGCAGGGAGCCGTCGGCGGAGTACACGTAGTCCGTCGACGCCCCGTTCTCGGTGAGCTTGCTCAGCTGACCCTCGGTAGACCACGCCAGGGTCTGGGTTCCCTTTGCGCCGGGGCGCAGCGACGTGTTGCCCGACTTGTCGTACGTATAGGTCCGCTCAGGAGCCGTGCACGCGGGCTTGGTCGTGGTGCCGGTCAGGGTGTGCGGCTGTGCTGCGTTGGTGTAGCAGTAGGTCGTCTTCGTGTCGCCGGTGCTCTTGTGGACCGTCTCGCTGGTCCGCTGACCCGCTTGGTTGTAGGTGTAGGACGACCAGTACGGGGCCGGGCCCGACAAGCTGGACGCGCTTCGGGCGTCGGAGCACTTCTGCGAAGCGGGGGTCCACGCCTCCGTCAGGCGCTGGTGGCCGTCGTACGCGAAGCACTGCGTGTCGGCGGAACTCGCGCCGCCCAGAAGAGTCGGATCGCTGATCGCCGTGACGTTGCCGGTCTCGTCGTAGGAGTAGTTGAGGTCCTGCAGCATGTAGCCGTGGGTCTTGTCCGTGACGTGGCTGTTACGGAGGCGGCCGGTGCCTTCCTCGAAGGTGTTGGCGACGAAGAAGCTCTTGGCGTCCGTGCCGCCTGTTCCCAACTCCAGTTGCATGGGCTGCGCGAGAGCCGAGTAGTCGACGTTCAGCAGATAGCCGGTCGCGCCGCCGATCGACTTCACATGCCCCAGGGAGTCGTAGTCGTAATCGACATACTCGGACGGCAGCCCTCCGAGAGCCGGCTCCTTCGTCATCTTCAACGTGCCGTCGATGTTGTAGTACGTCTCGAACGCCAAGGTGGTCGGCGCTCCGGCCTTCACGAAGGGGTCGCTCGCCGGCACTTGCAGCTGGGTGGTGGTGGCGCGGTTGAGATTGTCGTACGCGGTGACGGTCTGCGTGTACGCCGCTCCGGACTTGCCGCCCAGGTACCTGGTGGACGAGGTGGGCTCACCCTTGAGGGGGGCGTCATAGGCGAAGGCGGTGAGCTGGGTGGCGTCCGTCTGGGAGTTCTCCCAGGTACCGGTGGGGCGGCCCAGTTCGTCGTAGGCGGTCAGGACCGACTTGCCTCGTGAATCCGTGGTCTTCACCGGGCGGTCGAGGACGTCGTACTCGGTGGTGGTGGATCCCTTGTCGGGGTCGACTGCGGTCACCTGGCGACCGAACAGGTCGTAGCCGTATGACCATGTGGCGTCGTCCGGTCCGGTGATCGTCTCCTGCTGTCCGTCCAGGCCGTAGCTCAGCTTCGTGCGGGTGTACGAGGCTCCGACAGTGCTGCCGAAGGAGGCGTCGGCCGGGCTTGTGCTCGCGTACTCACGTGTTTCGGTCGTCTGGCCGCGCACGTCGGTGATCGTGCGGTGCGCCGAGCCACCCTCGAGCGCCGTGGTCGCGACGGAGTCACCGGTGTAGCTGGTGGCGGTTGTCCACTTCTTGACCCCGAAGATGTACAGGCTGGTGCTGGTGGCGCGGCCCGCGCCGTCGAACACCGTCTCTGCCTGCGTGGGGGCTTCACCGTTCTCGGCCCTGGTGTACGTGCCGTCGGGCGTGCTGGTGTTGTCGAAGATGTCGGCGTGCGTCTCGTACGCCAGACCACGCGTGTCGTATCGGGTGTCGGTCAGCAGCCGACCGCCGTTGGGAGTCGGTGACTGTGACTGGAGGGGACGCAGGAGTGCGTCGTAGAGCGTGTAGGTGGTGTTGTAGGTTTCGCCGTCCTTCTTCAGGGACGAGGACGAGACCCACGACGCCTTGGTGTTGTCCAGGTGGTAGGCGAACTTCTGGTTCGGCGCCTGGCTCCCGCTCGTCCGGTTCGGCAGCCAGACCTGTGTCGTGCGGCCGAGCGCGTCGTAGCTCAGCTCGGTCTTCCTGCTGTTGACGTCGTAGACGCGCAGTGGCTGGCCTCGGCGCGGGTCGAGGTAGCTGACCGTCTTGTAGGTCTTGGGGTCGGTGGTGATGGTCCGGGTCAGCGGTCCCGCGTCGACGGGGGTGTACGCGAGCAGGGTGGGAGAGTTGGTGGTCGCGTCGCTGACGCTCAGGGGCCGACCCAGAGTGTCGTATGTCGTGGCGGAGGTCTTCTGCCATGCGCTCGGCAACCGGTCGCCGTTGGCGTCCGCGGCGGCCGCGTAGCCGGTGGCGCGGCCGGTCCAGGTCGCCAGACCCTTGGTGGGCTTCTGGGACGCCGACCAGGCCGTGACGGTGGCGGTGTCGTACACGGTGCTGACGTCGGCGATCACATCGCCGCGCTTGGGCTTCGCCGGGTCCATGGACGCGGGCAGAACCAACGAACTGTCCGCCGTCGCACAGGTGCGGGCGACCGCACGGGTGCGTGACACCGCACTGGTGAGGCCGAGGTCGGTGTTGCGGGCGTACCAGGTGCGCGTGCAGGTCTCGTCCGATGCCTTGCCCACGTCCCCGGCGTCCTCCACCGTCACCGGCATGCCGTAGCTGTCGAAAGACGTGCTGGTGAGGCGCTCACGCCAGGTCTTGGAGGCGGTCAGGTAGGTGTAGCCGTGCACTTTCTCCGTGCGGACGTAGCGTGCGATGTGGACGCCGGCGCCGGGCGGGGTCTGCCGGGCCGTCTCCTGTGACCAGGGATCGTTCAGCGTCGCCGCGATCGCCGTGGAGCCGTCGTAGGTGACCTGTTCGCGCAGTTGCCCCGCGTACTCGGCCTTGTCGGTGACCGAGGCCGCTCCGAGGGCCGGTGCCGGCAGCGGTGCGACGGAGACGGACTTCGTGGTGCCGTCGCTCTTCTCGTCGCCGTGCATACCCTGCAGATAGAGGGAGACCGTCTTCGAGCGGGTTCTGTCTGTCGCGCCCGTCCATGCCGTGACCTGGGCGTATCCGCGCCATTCGGACCAGGTGCGCTCGGCCTTCTTCGTCATCGGATCGTCGTTGTGGTGCCAGGCGGCGCCGCTGTAGGCGTACGCGTGCTCGACCGTTTCGTTGGCGGCGGTCGGGTCGGAGACGGTGACGGCCAGTACCCGGTACTTGTGGAACCAGTCGATGGAGGCGTTCTCGGCGCCGTTGATGTGCCAGAACTGCGGGTAGCAGGACCGGGTATTGGTGTCGGGCGCCGCGTTCAGCACCTGGCTGCGTACGCACTCCTCGCCCGAGAGGGTCACCGTGGTGATCGCACCGGTCTCGGAAGTGACGGTGTTGATGCGCGGGCGGGTCAGGGGCAGGATGTCGTCCGTGGCGTCGACCCGGTTGGGGCGCATGTGGTAGGTGAACGTCACCGGCGCGAGCGTGATGGCCGTGTCGCCCGCCTTCGCGGTGCGCCTGAGGGACTTCAGGGTCAGTACCTGGTCGGAGCTGTCACCGATGTCCCCACCGTCCAGGTACTCCTCCGTCAGGTCCCAGGAGTCCACGGCGTCGTACGCGGTCGTGGTGGCGTTGTAGGAGAAGGTGTCGATCCCGGTCAGGCGCTTGCGGGAGAAGAAGGACGGGCCGGCCGCGTCGCAATCGTCGTCGTCCTTGGAGCAAATCGCATCGAAGGGGACGTCGGGCCAGTTCTCGGAGGTGTCCTTGGTCAGGCTGGAGCAGTCCGCGGCGGTGCAGCGCTCGGCGTAGCCGAAGGTGACCTTCGCGTCGGGCTTGTCGGTGAAGAGAGCCCCCTTGCGCAGCCCGTATTCGATCCGGCTCAGGTAACCGCCGCGTGTATAGGCCGCGTTGGCCGTCTCGGACTTGTTCTTCTTGTAGTAGTTGGTTTCCTTCGCGTACCAGTAGGTGGCCGCGTTGCCTCGGGTGTCCTCGACGTAGTCGAGGTTCCACCGCCAGGCCTGGTCGAGGGCGCGGTCGGCGAAGGCGTCGCCGCCGGAGTAGCCGGGCTCGCCGGAGTCGTCGCCGAACACCGGCACCGTCGAGACGGAGTTGGTGCGCTGGGCGTCCGCCCCGTCGAGCTTGTTCTGGCCGAACACGTACTTGGTTCCGTCGCCGGTGACGACGGTCCAGTACTCACCGTTGTCGTCGCCGTTGTCCGCGCCGGTGGAGCGCGTCACCTTCGAGGCGTCGTCGTTCTCCAGCCGCCACAGGCCGTCATCGTCGTCCTTGACCAGTCTTGAGGACTTGCCGTTCAACACGATGCGCGCGTTGTCGTACTTCCAGCAGGAGTCGAAGACGTCGTCGTGACCGTCGTCGTCGCAGGATCCGTAGGAGCGCTCGATGTAGGACTCGGTGATGCCGAAGCCCTCGCCGACCGAGGTGCCCTGGTTGTTGGAGGTGGCGGTACGGCCGTCCACGCTGCCCGAGTCGTACGAGAGGGACAGCGGCGGCTGCGGGCCTGCGGCCGCCGGAGGCAGCGTGAAGTCGTACGACCAGGTGAAGGAGCCCGAACTGCCGCCGGACTCCCAGGACGAGGACGCCGACAGCGGCGTCGCCGCGTAGTTTCCGGAACCTTTCGGGGACGCTCCGGAACCGGGTGCGGCGGCCGTCACGGCCAGCACGGTGGCGGCGGGAGCAGCAGCACTGCCCGACGCCTTCATGAGTTGCGTGGCAGTTCCGCTGCCGGCCTCGGCAAGGCTCACGTTGGCTGACACAGACTGACGCTCGAGGTCGTTGTCCGACACCAGCGGACGCTGCTTGCGGCACTCCGGCTTCTCGGGCGTCGTCAACGCGCAGGCGGGGAGCTGCACGAGACGCAGCCGCTGGGACCAGCCGCCGCCGACGGCGGAAGCGAAGCCGCTGTAGTCGATGCTGACCTTCGCGTCCCCGGCGCTGTCCGTGTCGGCGGTCAGCAGCACTCCGGTGATGCCTGCCGCACGGGCTGCCTTCTGGTCCAGCATCGTGAGGCGCGTCTCGCCGCCCGCGGCGGCTTTCCCGGCGGTGAGCGGCGCGATGGTGACCGGGACGCCGGCCGGTTTGGCGCCGACTGCCTTGCCCTGCGAGAGACCGAGTGTCGCCTCGCCCCTTCCGGGCCAGATCGCCTTCTGTTGTGTGCGGGCCTGGTCGGCCTGTGCCTTGTTGGCCTTCTTGTCCCGCCCGACCTGCCGTCGGGCCTTCTCCGCGCCGAGGCCCTCGAACTCCTTGACCTTGCTCACCCGGGACGCGGGCACGTCGGAGCGCCCGAGACCTGGGGATTCCGCGGCTTGTGCCAGTTGCGCCACGCCCAAGGGCACGACAAGCGCCAGTGCCAGCGACTGCACCAGGATCCGGCCGGTGCGGCGCTTCACATCCCGGGCAATCCCTGAGGTGCCCCTGCCAAGGTTCATTTCTTCCGCCCCACCGGTCCCGTTGAGAGAAGTTTCAGTCCGCGCGTCCACGGCCCGCTGTGCCTGCTGTGGTGGTGGCAGCCGTCGAGGCCGCCCCCACCACCTCTGCCTGTCAGTCACCGACCGTCTCTGCGACCTGATCGGGTCCTGCCATCGCGCCCGCCCACAGACGGACCTCGGCAATCCGTCCGGGCAGGTAGTGCTTCCACGCGTTACCGCTAAACCCCTTGCCGACGGCGAAGTCCCCGGTGCCGATCTTGGCGGTGAAGGCCTGTTGGTCACCGTTGGGAACGGCTCCCAGATAAAGGCCGATCGTGCCGTCCTGGGCGTTGACGACACCGGTCATCCTGACCATGCCGTCCAACAGCGCGTTGTCCTCGGAGGCCACCGCGTTGAAAGTGCCGTCGGCGTTGAGCCGGCCGAAGCGCCAGAAACCCTGCGGGACGGTTTTCTCATCCCCGGCTTCCTCATCGAAGACAGCCACCTTGTCCGTCAGCTCGTACCAGAATCCCCAGGCCGAGCCGTCGACCGTCCGCTGGCCGACCACTTGACCTGTGTAACCCACCTGTTTGTCGAGCAACTTGGCACCGTCCAAGGCC
This sequence comes from Streptomyces achromogenes, assembly GCF_030816715.1. Lineage (NCBI taxonomy): Bacteria > Bacillati > Actinomycetota > Actinomycetes > Kitasatosporales > Streptomycetaceae > Streptomyces > Streptomyces achromogenes. The sequence goes on from NZ_JAUSYH010000001.1 coordinate 2,767,627, forward strand.
GCCAGGGCCGTGACGGTGAACGAACCGGTGTCGTCCACGACGGGACCGGCCGTGGCTGCCGCGTCGTCCACTCCGTCCAGCACGATCGACTCACCGTCCAGCGAGGCTCCACCGCTGAGGGCCAGCGACCGGCCGTAGCCGGACGTGGTGTCGGCAACGGCGGTACCGACACCCCTGTCGGCCGACCAGTCGGCGACCAGTTCCACTCCGGCGTAGTTCTTCGACGTCAATGCCCGTGCCGTCGTCGCGATCTCCTTCTGCGACAAAGCCCGCTGCCACGTCGTCGGCTCGTCGATGCTGCCTTTGAAGTAATCGGTGTAGGCATCGGCCCAAACGGCTCTGCCGATCTGCAGCGGACCCGAGCCCTTCCATGCCGTTCCTGCCTCGACAGCGCTCTGCAGTGTCCCGTTCACGTAGAGGCTGGCCTTCTTCGCCTCCGCGTCGTAGACGCCGGCTACGTGGGTCCACACACCACGCGGCGACGCCTGCGAGGCACTGGCCTTTCGTAGGACACCGTCCGTGCCCATCACGCTCAGGCTCCAGGTGTCGGTGCCTCCACCCGCGTACGACAACCCGAACGGGGTGAACTTCTGGGTGAACGGGCTTGCGCTGTTGGGCGCCTGGCTCAGTACCGTCAAGGTTCGCGAGGCAGCGCTGTCGACGCGCACCCAGGCGGAGACGGTATAGGAGTCGGAGGTGTCAAGGACCGTCCCGGCCGTGGCCGCATAGCCCGTGGTGCCGTCAAGGGTCAGGCCCTTGTCCGTCACCGGCGTTTCCAAGGCCGCACCGGACGTGTCGTGCGTGATCAGCCCACGACGGCCGCGGTCGTCGCGAACCGCGCTGCCGGCCAGGGTCGCGTCATCCGCGCCGTCCCACGTCGCCGAGTCCAATGCCGCGCCGTCGCCCTCGGTGAAGTTCCATTGCCCGACGGGCTTTTGGCCATCTGCGACCAGGAAGTCCACGACGGACTCCGCGCCGTAACGGCCGACCTTGTCCTTTGCCCGGACGATCAGGCGATACGTGCCTTCCGCCGGCGGTGTCACGCCTACCGAGACAGACGGGCCGGTCTGGTCCGACGACCACCCGGCAACCGTGGAGAGCCGGTACTGGTAGGCAACGATGTTGGTGTCACCTGTCGCCGGGTTGAAGGAGAACTTGGCCTGCACCCCGGGCCCACCGTGCGCCGTGCAGTCGTTGGGCAGGCACTGCGTGTACGGCGCGCCGACGGTGACCTGCGGCAGCTTCGGCGCGGTGGGGTCGACCTTGAAATAGCAGGGCGTGGTGTAGCCCGTGTTCTGGCGACTGGTGCCGTCCTGGTAGTAGGACAGGGTCAGCGCCTTCAGCCGGTACAGCACGCCCTCCTGGAGAGCGGGCAGGCTGCGAGCCTGCTTGACGAGGTTCCCGACGTAACCGGAGGTCGGACCATCGACGTCCGTGTGCGCGACCGTCCACGACGTGCCCGCGGACTTCTCCGTCCGCCACCGGATACGCAGACTTGCGCCCACCGAGCCACCGGACGCGGTGCGCGGTCTGCCCTGCACCAGCGGGGTCGGATCGGACACGACGGCCGGGTCAGCCGCGTTGGTGGTGCAAACGAAGCCAGTTCCGGTGACGAGCCCGACCTCCGTCGGAAGGGCGGGGACCGCCACGTACTTGACCGCGAGCACCGCGTCGTTCTTGAAACGCTTCCACGCCGACGGATCCGACTCGTCGTGAGCCTTGATCTCCAGGGTCAGCCGGGCGAACTTGCCCGCCGCGAAGTTCGCCACCGTCGACGTCAGGTTCTCGTTCGTCTCGTCCGCACTGTCGTTGAACTCGATCGGAGCGTCGGGCGCATCCGGGTCACACAGTGAACCGCGTCCCGCCGACACGTTGCGGTCCACCATCAGGTCCAGCTCGGCCGGCCGTGACGACCAGGTAGTCGCCGAGGAGATGTTGTTCGTGCGGACGAGGTCCACCCAGCGCGGGTCGCACTGGAACGCCCAGGGCTCGGTCACCCGGAAGGTGGCGTCGAGGACCTTCTTGCCCTTCAGGCTGGCCGGTGAGAACTCGTAGTACAGCTTCTGCACGTACCCCGGACCGCAGTAATAGCCCTTCCAGGTGCCGCACTTGCCGGCGCCCTTGCCCTGACCGTCGTCGCCGTTGCTCCAGCCGTAGGACTCGTATCCGTCACTGCGCAGGAGCGTTCGCTCAGAGCCTCCCCAGCCCACGGTCGGGTCGATGAAGAGGGGGAAGGCCGACGCCTCGGTCTTGGAGAGCATGGTCGCGTCCGGGACGACGGAAAGCGAGTCCTTGGTGACGGCCACGTCCATCTTGGCGACCTTGTCGCCCTGGCCCGGCTCCAGACCCGAACCGGATGGCGCCAGTTCGGACGGGTCGGACGGCACCGCCGTCTCCTCGGCGAGGGTCTGCGCCCGCATCAGTTGCGTCGTCTTCGCGGACGCTCCGGTCTGTCCGGACGCTTCTCCTGCCGAGTTCCACATCCGTGCGGGCGGCGCCCTGAACACGGTGCGACCGCTGCCGTCCACGGCTGCCAGGTTGCCGGCGGCGCCCTTACGGACGTCCAGACCGTGGGCCTTGAGCCCGAACGTGAGCTTCTTCAGCTCCTCACTGCCCGCCGCCTCCGGCGTCTTGACGACGAAGACCGGCTGGAAGCTTTCCGGGGTCGCGGTCACCTGCAGATCGACATCCGGCAGGACATCGTCGTAGACGGCCTTGGTCCCGTCCAGCCGCGGCGCGGGAAGCTTGCCCGGCCACTGCAGTTCCAGTGAGGTGCCCTCGCCCGCGATCCGCGCCAGGGGATCCTTCTCGCCGCCTGCCGAGAAGGCGATCGACACTGCGGCCGCCTTCGGCCCCACCGAGCCGTCGGAACGTTTTTCCAGTGTCGCGTCCGGCGCCTGCCAGCCACCGCCCGGCTTGCCGACCCGCACAGGGACGACCGACTGCTCGAGCGTCAAGGTGAACCCGTCGGGGTTGGCGAAGGTCGTCGTACGGTCCGTACGCTCGCCTGTCACCTCCACACGCTGCCCGGACTTCTCGGCATCGGCCAACGCCTGCTGCGCTTCGGTCAGGGGTGCGGAGTCCGCCTCGGCGGGAGCGGCAGCGGCCAGTTGGCCTGGCAGCACTAGCACACCCGACAGCACGACCAACACGGCCGTGGCGGCTGACACACGCCTGCCCCACTCCGGGCCTGGGCTTCTGGGCATGCCTGACTTCCCCCGCACGAACCGCACAGAACCCCGCCCCCAGAGTCACAAGATCTTCAAAATCAAGCGAATTCAAACCTCCCTCTCACCTTGCGTCAAGGTCATATGACCTTGCGCAATCGCCTCCGGAGCTCCACTTGGCTTGAATACGCACAACAAAAGCGAACAAGGTCCAGCACAGGCAACGCCGGACGGAGACCCGTTGGCCGAAACCGAACCGGCCCTGTCTGCCAAGATTCCTGTACGAGGCCGGTGTTAGCCTCTGCCCTTTGTGCATGGACGCGGCCGTGTTCGGTCCGATTCCCGTCCCGCGCAGGTGATGCCGCCTCCGTCGACGAAGGGCCGCCGTTGATCTCCAGACCGGGAGCCGGACGTGATCGGCTGCCCTCGCTCACGGGGCTGCGCTTCTGGGCGGCTCTGCTCGTCGTGCTGTATCACCTGTCCCGGCAGGCGGGGAAGGTGCCGGGGGTGAGCGACGCCGTCTGGTACGGGCGCAGCGGTGTCACGTTCTTCTTCGTGCTGTCGGGTGTCGTCCTCGCCTGGACGTACGACGGCGCGAACGTGCCCGCCCGGGTCTTCTTCTGGCGGCGCTTCGCCCGGATCTGGCCGCTGCTCGCGGTCGGCGTCGCGGCGTCCGTGGCCGCCTACATGTACATGGACCGTGCCGTGTCGGCCAAGGGCGTCGTCGCGAACCTGCTGCTGGTGCACGCGTGGTTCCCGCAGCGGGTCATCAACGCGGGAGGCAACCCGGCGGCCTGGTCGCTCAGTGACGAGGCCTTCTTCTATCTGGCCTTCCCCGTTCTGCTGGCGCTCCTCGCGGGCCGGCGTGCCCGGGTGTGGGTCTGGACCGCGGTCGGCGTCACCTGCGCGGCCCTCGTGCTGTGGCCCGCCCTGTCCGGTCTGCCGCCCGCCACCCGGAGCTGGGCGCTCGACTACCTCCCGCTGACCCGCTTCCTGCAGTTCGTGCTGGGCGTGGTGGCCGGGCTGGCGCTCAAGCGGGGCTGGCGGCCGCCCGTGTCGCTGCCGGTGGCCGCCGGACTCGTCGTCGCCTGGCACCTGGCACTGCTCCCCTGGTCGAAGGCGGTGCCGGACGCCCTCTGGTACAGCCCCTACTCCGCCTCCCAGTTGCTCTCCGCGCCCGTGTTCGCGGCCCTGATCTGCGCCGCCGCCCGTGCCGACCTGGACGGCCGGCGCACCGGGCTCGGCGGGACCTGGATGATCAGGCTCGGGCACTGGTCGTTCGCCTGGTACCTCCTCCACGAGATCGTGCTCCGCCTGGCCGTCTTCCGCTGGGGCAAGCCCGCTCCGGGCGGCGACACGCTCGTGTTCTGGGCCGGTGTCCTGGTCACCAGCCTGGCCCTGGCCGCCGTGGCCTACCACTGCGTCGAGCACCCCGCGGAACGCCGGCTGCGACGTCTCGTGGGCCGGCCCTCCTCAGCCGTCCGCCCGTCCTCGGACGTGACCGCCGCCCGCTGATCGACGTCAGCGGACGGCCCGCCGCCTCCGCCAGAACCGCCGGACCCGGACGAACGTGGTCCAGCAGGACGCGAGGAGGCTGCCCACGGCGACGAGGGAGAGAAGGACGAGCGCCGGATTGACCCAGACCGGGACCAGGTCGTAGGACTCGTTGCACTTGTCGTGCAGGGGGAAGATCTGATCCAACTCGCGCAAGTGCTCGCCGCGGTAGGCGCCGTCATAGGGCTGTCCGCGCAGGGCGCACGCCTCTCCCACGTCCAGGCCGCCGGACAAGGCTCCCCAGACCCAGACGAAGAACGTGACGACGCAGGACAGTACGCAGAGCAGCAGCCAGCGGACGGGGTGATGCCGCTGCCCGCGACTCTCTCCGCCGGCAGCGGCAGGGACGGGGCCGGAGACCGGGACACCTGCGGCACGGGCGGCGGTCTTGTCGTCGCTCGCGCCGCCGCTCATGCTGTCGCCCCTCGAACGCACCCTGCCAGACCCGCCGTCACCCGGGCGAGGGTATCGCGGTGGGCGGCGGTTCCGGTGGCGTCCGGCCGCCCGCCGATTGCCGCCCGCCGCTCCGACCCGACTCCGAAAACGGCCGGCCGTGCTGGGCCACCGACTCCGGTCGGTCCGAGGCTCCTCGATGCGGTCGGCCACCGTTCAAGAGGCCAGCACGCCGCCGAAGAGGGGCAGGTTGCGGATCACCGCCCACAGAACGACCCCGACCGCCAAAGCGCGCGCGGCCCACGCGGGGAGCACTCGCGGTCGGGATCGGCGGGTGACGGCACGGAGCCAGATCACGGCGCCGAACGGCAGGAAGGCGACGAGGAGCGCGTTGTAGTCCATCGCCGCCGCCACCTGGCCGTGGGTGAGTTCGTGCAGTGCACGCAGACTTCCACAGCCCGGGCAGTCCCACCCCGTGACCGCCCGGAACGGGCAGGCGGGGAACCGCCCGGGGCGCGTGGGATCGAACAGCGCTGTGGCGAGGGCGAGCGCCGCCAGGACCGCGCCACCGAGCCATGCTTCACGGACGCCGTGCAGGCGTGGTGGCGTCATGGCCCAGGCATGATGGCCGCGGAGCTGTCCGAGGCGCTCACCGCTATGATCATGAACAGCCAGAACACGACTCCGACCCCCACACTCACGAGGACCAGGATCCGAGCCTTCCGTGAGGACTGCACGGCTCCCTCGTAGTCGCCTGAGGTGTTCTTGGCCGAGACCTGTGAGGCGAAGACGATGGCTGCTATCCCGGTCGGCAGGAAGCACAGGAGTGTGACGAGGATGGCCGGCGTCATGTAGGACTCGGGCGGCGGCCTTTGCAGGGTGGGGCGTTGGCTGAAGTCGGGGGGCCTGTTCGGCTCTTGAGGGGGTTCCTGGCCTTCCTGGTTCAGAGGGTCCGGCCCCCAGTTCTCCCCGCTCGACGGTTCACGCTTCTTGCCTGCCATGGCTGACCGACCTCCTCCACTGTCCCCGACCTCAGCTGGGAACCCACATCGCGTGCCGGGAGTCCCAGGTCCAGTTCTCGTTGCGGGCGTCCAGACCGACGGCCTGCTCGTACCCCTGATCCGGAACGTCGCCGGTGAACGTGACCCGACCACCGGTCGGCAACTCGTAGACCACGCACTGGGGTGCCGGTGTCGCGTCCGATGTCGGTTTCAGCAGACGATCCGTGAACGCTTTCAGCCCCTGATGAGCATCCTCGGCGAGTTTCTGGAAGACGGTTCGCAGAAACGGCTCCATGACGGCCGTCGTGAGGAGCACCAGCACGATGTCGGCCGCCCCCCGCCGGGTCGGCAGCAGCATGCAGTCGGCGTCGATCCCGGCCGCACGCAGAACGTCCTGCCCTTCTTCGGCCGGGCTGGACGGCAGGGACGAGGGCCAGAGGATCTCGACCTCGGGGTCTGTCATGGAGCGACTCCTTATTCGGCCATCCAGTCAGGCAGTTCCCATCGCTGGACCACGCCCGTGCGGGTGGCGGTGACGAGTCCCTCGCCGTCGTCGAGGAACGCGAGGCCTACGGGCCGGCTTGCCAGTCTCGTCACGGACGTGCCCCTTCCGGTGTGCACGTTCCGGATGGACACCTTCCCTCGCTGATGTGCCGTCGCGACCGCGGAACGACCGGTGGCGAACGCGAGTTGCTGCGCGGGGCGCTTGGGTTGGGTGCGCCAGAGCAGGTCGCCGTCCCAGGTCCACAGGCGCACCCGGCCGTCCAGGCAGCCTGTGGCGAGAAGGCCGTTCGTGGCGGCGAGGCTGACGATGGGCTGGGGATGCGGCCATTCCATGACGGGCAGCCCCCGCACGTTCAGCTGTCTCAGCCGGCCGTCTCCGCAGGCAGCGACTATGTGCCGGTCGCCTGGTGCGAAGCAGACGGGCCCGAGCGGGGCGTTCTGCCCCGCCGCCCAGAGTGCTGCCTGTTTCGGCGAACACACCGTCAGGTCCCGCACCCGTGCGCCGTGCGCGTCGTAGACGTGGAGGTGATTTCCCGCGGTCACCGCGAGCCAGTGGCCGTCCGAGCTGAAGGCGACGCCTTCGCCCTGCCCCTCTGCCGTCATGACGCGCACGGGCATCTCGGTCTTGAGGTCCCACAGGACGACGGTGCCGTCCTGGTACCGGCTTGCGAGGTGCCGTCGCCAGGGACTCCAGGCGATACGCACCGGCTTCTCGCGCTGCACCGCGAGGCACTGGGCGACCAGTTTCCCCTTCGCGGTTTCGACGACCCTGATGACTCCGTCGTCGCAGGCCGCGGCCGCCAGGTTCCCCGGCCCGAGTGCCACATGCCCGCAGGGGCCGACCTCGGCGACCACGGCGCTGGCTTCGGGTGTCGGTTCGGTCGACTGTCGTGGCTTCTTGTCCAGCGGCACTTTGGGCGGAGCGAAGATCTGTACCGTGTCGGAGGCGAGGAACAGCACCGGGGTGGCCCACTCCAGGGTGCCCAGACGCACTTTGACGTCATCTCGGGCGAGCGTCACCGCCCGGTCGACCGGAAGTCCTTCGGCGACCCGCTCGTAGAACGAGGACGCGAACGTGAACGCCGCCCGGTCGGTGATCTCGTACTGCATCGCGACCACGGCCGGCACTCCCGAGGCCACGAGGGCGGCGGCCGTGCTCGTGAAGACGTCGTCCGATCCGCTCACCGCGGACTCACAGGCGTTCAGCACGACCAGACGCAGTTGGGGACTGTGCGGCAATCGTCTGAGGGCACTCGCGTGGACGCGCATCGCCGACCCGTCGTCCCCGGTGAGTTGGATGTATCCCTCGGCGCATCCGTCGTCGAATCCGCCGTGGCAGACGCAGTGGAGAACATGCCAGGTATCGGTGAGCAACGCGCTCTTGAGATCTTGGTACCGGTCGCCGGGAAGCCAGTTCACGTCGACGTTCTCGGAACTCTCCTGCCGGAGGACCTCCGCGATACGCTCTCTCTCCCGTCGCGCATCCAGCGGGGGAAGATCGGCCGGGAGTGCCGAGATGCCGAGCACACGAAGCGGGAGCGAAAGGTCCATCGGCTTGACGGGATCCATGAGCCGCAGGTTCCGCACGACCGGCACGTGAAGGGCCAGATAGTCATCACGGGACGGATCGACCATGTACTCCCACGGAATACTTCCCACCCGGGGGCCGTCCGAGCGCAGCAATACCCGAAGAGACTTCCCTTGCTCTTTCGCCCGTATTCGGCACCGGTCGAACTGGGTGAGTATTCTATCTCGCAGGACCGTCCTGGTGAGGACACTTCCGAATTCTCGGACGGACCTCTCCGGCGCCGATGCCGACGCACCACGCACGATGTTCATCGTGTATGACCTCTCCAGGGACTTCTCCACCCTGCGCAAGGCCGATTCCAGTTCGCCTCCCGAATACGGCGGCGGGACCCGCAGACTCGCTTCACCCAGCTCGGAGGAGCAGCCGATAATCCACTCGGTATCGGTTTCAATAATTTCGAGCCGAAACGGTAGGCTCTCCATTCTCGCCACCTCCGAACCCCACAATGACAATTGCACACCCGATACTCAGGGGCGTCCACTTGGTGGGCGGGGGCATGGAACTACCTCCGGGCAGGATCCTTCCGCGGGGCCGACGCCGACTCGGCCGTCTCCTCCCTCACCCCCGACCCGGCCGCCGCCGACCCTGCCGCCGCTGCCGCCCCCGTCGTCCTGGCCGCCGTCACCGTCTGCGCCCGGGGGCCCGTGAGCAGGTAGGAAAGGCCGAAGCCGGCCAGTACCACCGCCGCGCCGCCGGCCGCGTCCAGTACCCAGTGGTTGCCGGTGGTCACGATGGACGAGGCGGTGAGGAGCGGGTGCAGCAGGCCGAGGGCCTTCACCCACCGTCTCCGGGCGACGATCGCGATGACCATGCCGCACCACAGAGACCAGCCGAAGTGCAGGGACGGCATCGCCGCGTACTGGTTGGTGAGCGCGGTGAGGGTGCCGTAGTCCGGCTTGGAGAAGTCCTGGACGCCGTGGACGGTGTCGATGACGCCCAGGCCCGGCATCAGGCGGGGCGGCGCCAGCGGATAGAGCCAGAAGCCGACCAGGGCCAGCAGGGTCGCGAAGCCGAGGGACGCGCGGGCCCAGCGGTAGTCGGCCGGGCGGCGCACGTACAGCGCCGCGAGGACGGTCAGCGGGACGGCGAAGTGGAAGGACGTGTAGTAGAAGTCGAAGAAGTCCCGCAGCCGGCCGACGCCGGCCGCCCAGTGGTTGACCGCGCGCTCCACGTCGAGGTGCAGGAACCGCTCGATGTCGAGGATCTGCTGTCCGTGCGTCTCCGCGCGCGCCCGTCCGCCGGAGTTCGTGCCGCCGGTCGCCGCCAGCCGGACCTGCTGGTAGGCCGCGTACGTGACGCGGATCAGCAGCAGTTCCAGGAGCAGGTTGGGGCGGGTCAGGACGCGCTTGAGGAACGGCAGCAGCTGCACGCGCCTGAAGCGGGCGGGGACCGGCGGGGCGTGCTCGGCCGGAATCGGCGTCCGGTAGCAGGGGGACGTCCGCGGCAGGAAGGGGACGACCGTGGCGGCGGCGACCGCTGTCAGCAGCACCGCGTTGTCGCGCAGCGGGTACAGGGCCGCCATGTGGGGCAGCGCCATGGCACCGGGGAGCGTCATCACCACGATGACCGCCACCGGCCAGACATGGCGGTCGCAGGCACGCCTACCGACTCGGCCGACCACCGCCGGCAGCACCCACAGCAGCTGGTGCTGCCAGGTGGCGGGCGAGACGGCGATCGCCGCGCAGCCGGTCACGGCGACCGCGAGGAGCAGCTGGCCGTCGCGTGCGTAGCGGACCGCCCGCCGCACGCCGAGGACCGCGACGGCCGCGCCGAGCGACAGGAACAGGCCGATCTCGAGCGGCCCGGAGAGGCCGAAACGCAGCAGGGCGCCGTGCAGGGACTGGTTGGCGAGGGCGTCCGCCTCGCCGCCGAGGCCGGCGCCCGCCAGGTGGTGCACCCAGTAGATGTACGAGTCGCGTGGCATGGACGCCCAGGTGAGCAGCGTGACGCCGGCGAAGGCGGCCCCCGAGGCGGCCGCGGCACGGCGGCGGCCGGTGAACCAGAGCAGGGCGGCGAAGAGCAGGACCGCGGGCTGGAGGGCGGCGGCCACGCCGATGAGGACGCCGGCGGACCGCCAGTCCCGGGCGACGAAACAGCCGAGAACGACGAGGAGGACCGGGATGATGCTGGTCTGGCCGAGCCAGAACGCGTTGCGCACGGGCAGCGACAGCATGAGCAGGCTGGTCGCGACCGGTGCGGCGAGCAGCGAGGTCCGTCTGCCGAGCGGCCGGGGCAGGTTGCGGGCGGCGATCACGCCGAGGGCGACGACCAGCAGCAGCGTGCCGAAGGTCCAGCCCCAGCCGAGGGCCTGTTCGGCCGCCCGGGTGAGGGGCTTGAGGACCAGCCCGCCGAAGGGGGTGCCGGTGAAGCGCGTGGAGTCGTAGAGCGAGCCGTTGACGTGCAGCACGCCGTCGGGTCCGGCCCAGGTCTCCAGGTCCGTCAGCCGTTCTCCGCGCGGGGTGCCGAGGACGACGGCCACCTGGCGTACGGCGAGGAAGGCCGCCACCAGCCAGAGGCCGAGGCGGGCGGCGCGCAGACGCGCCCCGGCCGGGTCGGTTCTGCCGGCCGCCGGTGCGAGGGGTTCCGTCGTCCGCCCGCCGTGTTCCGCATTCGCCACGCTCTGTGGCCTCCGCCCGTTCGTCCACGCGCGCCGCGCGGGATCGTCCGGCGCCTCTCATGAGGCGCACGTCTCCCCCCGCACACGAAGACGCCGGCCCCCAATCCACCCGACGATTTCTCTCCTTTTGCCCGGTAGAGGATAGTGCGTCCATCGGACGGATCGCCTCCGCAGGCGGCGGAATCCGGATCGCCGTGCGACCCGAAATGGCCTCTCACGTCGTACCTTCATGGCACCCCACGCGTCGGGGCGTACGGAGAGTGCCGGGGTGATGCGGGGTGCGGTGTGTTTACGGCGGCACGCCCGCCGCCTCGCCCCCGCGACGTCAGGCGGGAACCACATCGGGCGACCCCCTGGGCGGACACCCCTCCGGCGGTCCCCGGGCGGTCCCTCCGGCGGTCCCCGGGCGGTCCCCGGGCGGTCCCTCCGGCGGTCCCTCAGGCGGTCCCCGGGCGGTCCCTCCGGCGGTCCCTCCGGCGGTCCCCGGGCGGCCCCTCGGACAGTCGGCCGCCTCCCCTGCTCCGAACGGGTGAATTCAGCCGCTCGGAGCCGTGCGGCGCGGGCGGACTGGCGTCGTCCGTGACGGGTGCCATTGACACGGCTTGTTAGCGTGTCTAACCATTTGTCACCGACATGCCGCCCGACATGTCAGGCACACGAGAGGCTGAGCGCATGAGCGAGTCGCAGGTCTGGGACGCCGTCGACGCCTACTTCACCGGCCGTCTCGCCCCGGACGACGAGGTGATGGCGGCCGCGCTGCGGAACAGCGAGGCCGCCGGGCTGCCGCACATCAACGTGACGGCGAACCAGGGCAAACTGCTGCAGATCCTCGCCGAGGTGCAGGGGGCGCGGCAGATCCTGGAGATCGGCACGCTCGGCGGTTACAGCACCATCTGGCTGGCCCGCGCGCTGCCCGCCGACGGCCGGCTGATCTCCCTGGAGTACGACCCCGGGCACGCGGAGGTCGCCGTCCGCAACATCGCCCGCGCGGGCCTCGACAAGGTGGTCGAGGTGCGGGTCGGCGCGGCGCTGGAGTCGCTGCCGCGGCTGGCGGACGAGAACCCGCCCCCGTTCGACCTGGTCTTCATCGACGCCGACAAGGGAAACAACGTCCACTATCTGGAGTGGGCGCTGAGGCTCACGAGCGCCGGCAGTCTGATCGTCGTCGACAACGTCGTCCGCGGCGGCCGGGTCGCCGAGGCGCACAGTGACGCAGAGGACGTGCGCGGCAGTCGCGGCGCGATCGAGCTGATCGGATCGCATCCGAGGCTGAGCGGCACGGCGATCCAGACGGTGGGGGCGAAGGGCTACGACGGTTTCGCACTGGCGCGCGTCCTGGCGTAGCCCTTCCTTGCGCAGCTGCTCCGCGGCCCCTGCCGGGTTGTGCGACGGCGGGGGCGGAGGGCTCAGCCCTCGTGGTAGAAGCCCACGTTGACGCTGCGCGGCCCGGTGCGGTCGTACACGATGATCTCGCCGGAGCCCGCCAGCGGCAGTGTCCCGCCGTACACGAGCGACTGGGTGTACTGCCCGATCACCAGCCGCACCTCGGACGAGGGCTCGTCCTGCGAGCCGCGCAGCCACGACACCTGCCAGGTGCCGTCGGCGCCGCACAGGAACTCCAGGTGCACACGGGAGACGAACAGCCAGTCGTCGGGCGTCGCGAGACGGCACACGGACCTGTCCCGGCCCACCCGCAGCAGGGCGCCCGGGTCGCTCGGCGAGTCGGCCATCAGCATGCCGGCCGTGGCGCCCTCTTCCGTCCCGGAGACGGTGGCCATGGTCAGTTCGAGCACGTGCGCTCCCCTTGAGGTGTCTTCGGCATGCCTGTCGGCGTCCTGTGTCCTAAGTGTGCGTGTACAGCCGACGCATGGTAAATCGCCCGGGCCCATGGCGTCCGGCACAATGGACGCATGACCGAGCGAAAGCCACCGGGTGTCCCGTTCGAGTCCTGGGTCGACAAGCAGATCCGCGACGCCGAGCGGCGCGGCGAGTTCGACCGACTGCCGGGCGCGGGAAAGCCGTTGCCTGCCGTTACCGACACCTCCTACGACGAACTCTGGTGGATCAAGCGGAAGTTGGCCCGGGAGGGCCTCTCCGTGCTGCCGCCGACCCTCGCCCTGCGCAAGGAGGCGGAGGACGCGCTCGCGGCCGCCTACGCGGCGCCGTCGGAGCGCCTCGTCCGGAAGATCATCACGGACGTCAACGTGAAGCTGCGCGACATGATGTTCAAGCCGCCGCCCGGCCCCCCGCTGGGCATGAAGCCGTACGACGTCGAAACGGTCGTACAGCAGTGGCGGGAGCGCCGGGCGGCGGCCGAGGACGTGCCGCGGGACTGAGCAGCGGTGCCGGGACTGAACCGGCAGTGCAGAGGAGCGGTCAGAGGTGCAGCAGCCGCTCCGTGAGCTCGCGGTAGTCCCGCAGGGCCAGCCGCAGTTGTTCGGTGTCGACGGCCGTGGCGGCCGTCGGCCCGCGGTCCTTGCCGCCGTGCGTCTTTCCGCCGCCCTCCTGCTGCCAGGAGCCGCGCAGGGTGCTGCGGCGGCGGTCCACGGCCTCGGTGAGGCGTCCGGCGAGCTCCTCCAGCACCTCGTCGGCCTCCACCACGGCGTCCCGGGGACCGTCGACGAACCCGACGACGGCATGCCGCAGACGGGTGGCTATCCGGTCGCACTCCTCGTCCGGGAGCAGGGACGACGCGCCGCGGGTGTCGTGGTGCCCGGCGGTGGCCGCCCGCTCACCGGCCTCCACCGCCTTACCGCCCGTGCCCGTACGGCCTGTGCCCGTACCGCCCGTGCCCGTACGGCCTGTGCCCGTGCCGTCGGCGACTCCCGTGCCGCCCGCCTCGTTCGCGGTCGCACCGGGTTCGGGGCGGAGCGACTTCGGCTCCACGGCCGCCGTACCCGCTGCCGCGCGGGACGAGCCGCCGATGCCGACCGCGCCCGGTGCGTCGGTCGAGCCGGTGCTGCCGGGGCTGCCCGGCGCTGCAGTGCTGCGGGTGGTGCCGGTGGCGCCGGGTGCTGTCGTGAGGGGTGCGCCGGAGGCCGTCGCCGCCCGGGCGCGCTCCTCCGTCGCCTCCCTCGGCGCCCGGTCCGTCTCGCCCGGCAGGGCCGTCTCGGGGGCCGGCGGGGTTTCGCCGACCGGGGTGGCGGACCGGCGGTCGTCGGGCCGTTCGCGGTTCTCCGGGGCGGAGCCCGTGCTCGGTGTCATGTCCGGCATGACGGTCAGCCCTCCTTCGTCTGGTGGCGGTGGAAGCCCCACGGCAGGTGGTGGCCGGAGCCGGAGCGCTCCCGGGTCGCGGGCTGCGCCGCGCGGTGATGGCCGGGATCGCGGCCGGCCGGGCCGACCAGGTCGTCGAAGAGGGCGCGGGCCTCGACCATGGCGGCCCGCATGTCCTCGGTACCGGGCGCCTGCCCGCCGCCGGTCCCCGGGGCGTCGGCCGAGCCCGGGTGGCTCGTGCCGTCCCCGCCCGCGGAGAAGCGGGCGACGCGGTGGACGCGGCGGTAGCCGTCGACGCGGTGCGCGTGGTGGACGGAGAGCGCGGCGAGCTGCTCCTCGTACTGGCCGCTGTCCGGGAAGCCCCGGGCGCCGGCGACTTCCGCGATCAGCCGGTCCGCTTCGGCCACCGCTTCGCGGGGGGAGTCGACGAACCGCTCCTGGGCGGCCGTCCAACGAGCCTCGAACCGCTCGCGTTCGGCGGCTTCCAGCGGACGTTCGCGCAGTCCGCCGTGCCGCTCCACGCGAGCGTCGAGCTCCCGCTCCGCGGCCTTGACGTCTCCGTCGTGCCGGGCTACCGCCCGGTCGTACTCGGGCCCGAAGCGCTGCTTCAGGCTGCGTCCGCCGTGCGAGCCGCGGGCCCGCACGGCCAGGACGGCCGCGACGGCGACTACGGCCGCCACGACCACGATCAGAGCGATGATCACTCCTGTGGACATGCCTTGCCTTCCGGTGTGTCGGCCCCACGGGCCGGTTCCTGACCCGGGTTGCCCGGACGGCCCCTCCCAAACGACGCGGACCGGGGAGCGCGGCCCCGGAACGAGCTCGGCGCGGGCTCGAACGGGCTCGGCGCGAGCCCGACGCGGGCGCCCACGTCCTTCGGAACGGACCCCCACGGCCGGGCCGAGCCGGGGAGCCGGACCGGGCCGGGCCGAGCCGAGCCGGCGGTCGGGCAAATTCGATTGCGGGGCGGCCGGGCCCCCTCCCGACAATGTCCGCATGACGACCCCGACACCGTCCCCCGGCTCGACCCCGACCCCAACCCCCAGCTCGGCCCCGGCCCCCTCCCCGGCAGCGGCGCCGTGGACCATCGCCCCCGAGCCCTTCGACTCCCCCGACGCCGTGGCGCTCTGGCGGGCGTACTACACCGAAGTCAGCGACCGCTACTACCTGTTGCACGAGGGGCGCCGCACCGCACCCGCCGAGCTGGACCGGGAGATCGCCGCCCACACCGGCGCCGAACTCTCGCCGCCCGCCGGGCAGTTGCTGGTGGGCCGGTACGGCGGCGAACCGGCGGGCACCGCGGGCGTAAGGCTGCTGGACGCGTCGACCGCCGAGCTCACCCGGGTCTTCGTGCGGGAGGGTGTGCGCGGCAGGGGCGGCGCTCCGCTGCTCGTCCGGGCAGCCGAGGGCGCCGCCCGCGCTCTCGGCGCGGACCGGCTGGTGCTCGACACCCGCGCCGACCTGGTCGAGGCCCGCGCCCTGTACACCCGGCTGGGATACACCGAGACCGAGCCGTACAACGACGCCCCCTACGCCGACCACTGGTTCGAGAAGACCCTCTCGCCACAGCTCAGTTGAGCCGGTTCACCGGCCGTACGTCGTGCGGCTGCTCCCGGTCCGAGCCGCACAGCTCGCCGGTCAGCTCCCTGACCAGCTGGGCCAGGTCGGTGGGCCGGTCCGGTCCCCACCAGTCGCCGAGCAGTTCGGCCAGCGACTCCTCGCGGGCCGCGGCGAGCCGTTCGGCGGTCACCCGGCCCTCGTCGGTCAGCACCATGTCCAGGCCCCGGCGGACGACGAGACCCCGTCCCTCGATCTGCCGGGCCGCCTCGATGACCACCGGCAGCGGGACGGAGCTGCGTTCGGCCACCATCGACGGCTCGACGCTGCCGTACCGCTTGATGCGCAGCAGCAGCCAGCTCGCGGCGGGGACGAGGTCGTAGCCGGCGCGTGCGGTGATGGTCCGGTAGATCTCGCGGCGGCCCTCGCGGGTGCCGAGGACGGACAGCGCCCGGCACACCTCGTCGTACGAGGAGCGTTCCACCGGGTTGCTGGCGAGGGTCTCGGTGACGTCGGGGGCGGTGACCGAGGCGCGCAGCGGGTCCTCCCGCAGGAACCAGGCCAGGACGAAGCCGACGACGGCGACGGGCGCGGCGTACAGGAAGACGTCGGTGATCGCGGAGGCGTACGCGTCCAGGACGCTCGGACGCAGGTCGGACGGCAGGCCGGCGATGCCGCGCGGGTCGGACTCGAGCGCGTCGGCCGACACCCCGGGCGGGAGGCGGACGCCGGCGAAGGCGTCGGCGAGCTTGTCGCCGAGGCGGGCCGCGAAGATCGTGCCGAAGATCGCGACGCCGAACGAGGCGCCGATGGAGCGGAAGAAGGTGGCGCCGGAGGTGGCGACGCCGAGGTCCTCGTAGGGGACCGCGTTCTGCACGATCAGCACCAGCACCTGCATGACCAGGCCGAGGCCGAGGCCGAAGACGAAGAAGCAGACGCTCATCTCGGCCGTGGAGCTGTGCTCGTCGAGCCGGTGCAGGAGGAGCAGACCGAGCGCCGTGACAGCGGTGCCGGCGACCGGGAACACCTTCCAGCGGCCGGTGCGGCTGACGATCTGGCCGGACCCTGTGGAGGAGAGCAGCATGCCGACCACCATCGGCAGCATGTGCACGCCGGACATGGTCGGCGAGACGCCGTGCACCACCTGCAGGAAGGTCGGCAGGTAGGTCATCGCGCCGAACATCGCGAAGCCGATGATGAAACTGATCACGGCGGAGAGGGTGAAGGTGCGGACGCGGAACAGCTTGAGCGGCAGCACCGGTTCGGCCGCCCGCCGCTCCACGGCCACGAACGCGACCGCCAGCAGGGCTCCCAGCAGCACCAGCGCGACGATCTGCGGCGAGCCCCAGTCCCAGGTGGTGCCGCCGAGCGAGGCCACCAGCACCAGACAGGTGGCGACGGAGGCGATGAGGAAGGTGCCCAGGTAGTCGATGACGTGTTTCGTCGACCTGCGCGGGATGTGCAGCACGGCCGCGATGACGGCGAGGGCCACGACGCCGACGGGAAGGTTGACGTAGAACACCCAGCGCCAGCTCAGGTGCTCGGTGAACAGGCCGCCCAGCAGCGGGCCGAGGACGCTCGTGGCGCCGAACACCGCGCCGAACAGGCCCTGGTAGCGGCCCCGGTCGCGCGGCGGCACGATGTCACCGACGATCGCCATGGACAGGACCATCAACCCGCCGCCGCCCAGGCCCTGGAGCGCGCGGAAGGCGATCAACTGCGGCATGTTTTGCGCCATTCCGCACAGCGCCGAACCGATCAGGAAGAGGACGATCGCCGCCTCGAACAACCGCTTGCGCCCGTACTGGTCACCGAGTTTGCCCCACAGCGGGGTCGCGGCCGTCGACGCCAGCAGATACGCGGTGACCACCCAGGACAGGTGCTCCATACCACCGAGGTCGCTGACGATCGTCGGCAGGGCGGTCGACACGATCGTCTGGTCGAGGGCGGCGAGGAGCATGCCGAGCAGCAGGGCGCCGATCGAGACGAGAACGTTTCCGGACACGTGTTCCTGACGCGGATCCGCCGTACGGCTGTGCGCGTCCAACGCCATGGATGCCTCCTGAGGCTCGGTGACCCTTTCCATCGTGATCGGTGTGACCCGTTATGGCCTCTTGAGTCCTCCCGCCTCCAGACGGAATTTGACGTTCCGGGGGCCGTGGACGACCGGTTGTGTGGAGGATCTGCATAATCTCTGGAGTTTGGAAGGGGAGGGCCGAACACGTGATCGATCCGACGGGGCGGCAGAGGCGGACGGAACGGCAGGGACTGCCGTGCCCGGAGTGCGGAGCGCTCCGGGCACCCGACAACACCCCGTCCTGCGCCTGCGCCCGGCGGGTCTCCGACGCCCTGCGCGACACGCGCACGGCGGAGGCGGCCGCCGCGGAGGACTTCGATCCGTTGCGCATACGGCCATACGTGGAACTCGACGAAGCGGAACCCGACGGGACGAACGGGCGGGGCGCGAACGGGCCGGGCACGACCGGCGCGAGCGGCGTTCCCCGGGGTACCGACGTGACGATGCCGATGGCGGCGGTTCCGGCCGACGCGACGATGCCCCTGCGCCGCGTGGACCCCGCCGGCCCGCCACGGGACGTCACGGCGGCCCTGCCCACTGCGCTCCCCCCTGCGGGCTCCGAGCCCGGTACGACCGATCTACGGCTGTTCGAGACGGCTTACGCCGGTGCGACACGCGCCCACGAGGAACCCCCCCGTCCGCGCCGCCGCCGGCTCCTGCTGGTCGCGACGACCGGCGCCGTCGTCGCCGTGGTGACGGCGGCCGGGTTCGCCGCCGGGCTGTTCTCCTACGAGAAGCCGACCCGCGAGAGCGCGACCCCCGAGGACGTGCGGGCCGCTGTGCCCGCCCCGAGCGTCGGCGCGTCCTCCGCGTCGCCGTCGGCGAGCCGCTCCGCGTCCCCGTCCGCCTCCGAGGCCCCGCCGCCGGCCCCCGAGACCGAGCGCCCGTCGCCGTCCGCGACACCGGAGAGCGCCTCGCCGTCCGCGTCGCCGTCGACCGAGACGAGCCCGGCGACCCCGACCGCCGACGCCTCCCGCGCCTCGGGCCCCGACAAGGCGGCCGACGCCGTCCAGAACGGCGCCGTGGGCGCCGTCCCGCTGCGGCGCGGCGACCAGGGGACCGAGGTGACCGAACTGCAACTGCGGCTGAAGGCGGTGTCCTTCTACGACGGCGAGGCCGACGGCTCCTTCAGCGGAGAGGTCGAGGACGCCCTGCGCAACTACCAGCGGTCCCGGGGCGCGACGGAGGACGGCCTGGGCGTGTACGGCCCGGTGACCCGGGCCTGCCTGGAATCAGAGACGAAGGAGCCGTAGGCGCCACCCGGAACCGGTGGACACCCGGAAGCCCGGAGGACAACCGGAACCGGTGGACACCCGGAGCCGGACGAGGCCGTACGGGCTCAGCCGATCCGGATCCGTACCCCCGCCTCCCCCGCACCCGTGGCCTCCACGCGCACCTCGCGGAGATCGCGCACGACCGCGTCCGGCCCGTGGGCCGCCGCTCGCGGTCCCACACCGACGACCCGCATCCCGGCGGCCCGCCCCGCCTCGATGCCCGCGCCGGAGTCCTCGAAGACGACGCACCGCGCCGGGTCGACCCCCAACTCCGCCGCGCCCTTCAGAAAGCCCTCGGGGTCCGGCTTGCTCGCGCCCACCGACTCCGCGGTCACGCACACCTCGGGGAGTTCCAGCCCCGCCGCGGCCATCCGGGCCGTCGACAGCGGGACGTCCGCCGAGGTGACCAGCGCGTGCGGGACGCCGCGCAGGGAGGCGAGGAACCCGGGCGCGCCGGGCACCGGGACGACGCCGTCCAGGTCGGCGGTCTCCGCCGCCAGCATCCGCGCGTTGTCCTCGAGGTTCAGCCGCATGGGCCGGCCGGGCAGCAGCACGGCCATCGAGGCATGCCCCTGCCGGCCGTGGACGACCTTCATGACCTCGTCGCCGTCGAGTCCGTGCGCGTCGGCCCAGCGCCGCCAGATCCGCTCCACGACGGCGTCGGAGTTCACGAGGGTGCCGTCCATGTCGAGAAGGAGGGCGTGGGCGGTGAGGACCGGCATCAGTGGCTCCCGTACGTCATCGGTGGCTCTCGTACGCAAGGACAAGGCGGCCCCGCCCGCCGGTCAGGGAAAACGAGCGGGAGCCACTTTGTTCCCCCACGGTACAAAACAAGGATCCCCCGGCGCCACCCGGCCCACCTCGCCCAGCGGGCCCGGGTCCGCCGAGTGCCCCCGGTCCGCCGGGTGCCCCGGGTACCCCGGTCCGCCCGGCGCCCCACGCCCGGCACCCCGCCTCCCGCAGCCCGCAGCCCGCGTCCCGCCGCCCGCCTCAGCCGGTGATCGCCTCCCAGAGGCTCCACACGCCCAGCAGCAGCATCAACAGGGCCGCGATCCGGGTGATCAGCGTCAGCGGCACCCGCTTCATCAGGGCTTTGCCGCCGACGATGCCGAGGCCGGCCACCGCCCACAGCGCCAGCACCGCGCCCAGGCCGACGGAGAGCGGGTCGTCGTAGCGGGCGGCCAGGTTGGCCGTCATGATCTGGGTGAGGTCGCCGAACTCGGCGACGAGGATCAGCATGAAGCCCGCGCCGGCGACCTTCCAGAAGGACTGGTCCTCCGGCCGCCGGACCTCCTCGTCGTCCTCGTCCTTCTTCAGCAGCAGCACGGCCGCGCCGCCGAGGAAGAGGACGCCGGTCAGCGCGTGCACGATCTGCTGCGGCAGCAGGGTGAGCACGCTGCCCGCCGCGACGGCGAGCGTGACGTGCAGGGCGAAGGCGGCGGCGATGCCGGCGAAGACGTACGAGGCGCGGTAGCGGGTGCCGAGGACGAGTCCGGCCAGGGCGGTCTTGTCCGGCAGTTCTGCCAGGAAGACGACGCCGAAGACGAGCGCCGTCACGGTGATGCTGATCAAGGTTCCTCTATCGGTCGGGGCCGCCCCGCCGAGAGTGCTGCAGTCCTTGCGAAGATCCTCACGAAGACGCCTCGGCACGGCAGCACACGTCATCCGTGCCGTGCGGCACGGATGGGCACTGCTTGCCGAAGGTCTCGCCGGCGGGCCCCGTCATCACGGACTCGCCTCCGGGCGCCGGCTCAGACGAGCTGAGCAGTATGTCGACGGTCCGGCGAAGAGCTACTCCCCTTCTGCGCCGTCCAGTGTACGAGATCGTTCCGCCGTAGACCTTGTCGTGTCATGCACTCGTCACTAACTTCTCATCGGACGCACATCTCCCCGCAACGCGGCGGCGCGAGCATTCCCACGCCCGTGCTGCAACACCCCGCCTCCCCAACGGAGTTCGCATGTCGAAGTTCTACGCGCGTGGACGGCTGAGCGCAACAGCCGCCCTCACCGCCCTCATAGCCTCGGTCGGGCTGTTCCAGGCCCCGACCGCCTCCGCCGCCCTGCCCACCCCGGTCTCCGCCGCCACCGCCCGCACCTACCTCGCCTCGCTCACCGTGAAGGCCGAGAGCCGCACCGGCTACGACCGCGACCTGTTCCCCACCTGGATCACCATCAGCGGCACGTGCAACACGCGTGAGTACATCCTCAAGCGGGACGGTACGAACGTCGTCACCAACTCCGCCTGCACCGCCACCAGCGGCAGCTGGTTCTCCCCCTACGACGGCGCCACCTGGACCGCCGCCTCCGACCTCGACATCGACCACCTGGTCCCGCTCGCCGAGGCCTGGGACTCCGGGGCGAGCGCCTGGACCACCGCCCGGCGCCAGTCCTTCGCCAACGACGTGACCCGCCCGCAGCTCATCGCCGTCACGGACAACGTGAACCAGTCCAAGAGCGACCAGGACCCGGCCGAGTGGATGCCGTCGGTCACCTCGTACCGCTGCACCTACGTGCGCGCCTGGGTGCAGGTGAAGTACTACTACGGCCTCTCGGTGGACTCCGCCGAGAAGAGCGCGCTGACGAGCTATCTCGCCGGCTGCTGACCGGTCCGCGGCCGCCCGGCACTCCCCGCGGGCCCTCGTCGTTCCGTACCGTACGGTGCGACGGAGGAGGGCGATCACGTGGCCGGACTGCGGCTGGGACCACTGCTGAGATACGCCGACGGCTCGTCCGCGACCGTATGGGTCGAGGCGAGCCGTCCGTGCGCCGCCGAGGTGCGCTGTGCCGACGGTGCGGCCGGCGCCGCCCGCACCTTCCAGGTGGCGGGCCACCACTACGCGCTGGTCGAGGTGACCGGCCTGACGGCGGGCACCTCGACGGCCTACGAGGTCTTCCTCGACGGGTCACACGTGTGGCCGCCGCCCGACTCCCCCTTCCCGCCCTCCGAGATCCACTCCCCCGCCGCCGAACGCGACGGGAGCGGGGGCGGGAACCGGGACGGGGACGGCGGCGCGCACGGCGGCGACGCCGTCCGGGTGGCGTTCGGCTCCTGCCGCTGGGCGGCGCCCCCGGCCGGCGGGAACGACCCGGTCGGCCCCGACGCCCTGGACGGCCTGGCGGCGCGCCTCGCCGCCGACCCGGCCGCCGAACGCCCGGACGTCCTGCTGCTGCTGGGCGACCAGGTGTACGCCGACGAGGTCTCCGACGCGACCCGGGAGCGGATCGACGCCCGCCGCGGCCTGACCGATCCGCCGGGCGCCGAGGTCGCGGACTACGAGGAGTACACCTGGCTCTACTACGAGTCCTGGCGCGACCCCGGGGTGCGCTGGCTGCTGTCCACCGTACCGACCTGCATGGTCTTCGACGACCACGACGTGATCGACGACTGGAACACCTCCGCGGCCTGGCTGGCCGACATGCGGGGCACCGCCTGGTGGCGCGAGCGGGTGCTGAGCGGCCTGATGTCGTACTGGGTGCACCAGCACCTCGGGAACCTCTCACCGGCCGAACTGGCCACCGACCCGCTCTACGCGGCCGTACGCGACGCGCCCGACGGCACCGACGTGCTGCGCGCCTTCGCCGACCGGGCGGACACCGACCCGGAGTCCGTGCGGTGGAGCTACCGGCGCGACTTCGGGCGGGTCCGGCTGCTGATCGTGGACAGCCGGGCGGCGCGGGTCCTCGAGGAGGACCGGCGCGCGATGCTCGACGAGGGCGAGCGGGCGTGGCTGCGCGCCCAGGTCCTCGACCGTCCCGGCTCCTACGACCACCTTCTCCTCGGCTCCTCGCTGCCCTGGCTGCTGCCGCACCTGGTGCACGACGCCGAGGAGTGGGACGCGGCGCTGTGCCGGGGTGAGCGCGGCGCGCGCTGGGCCCGCTTCGGGGAGAAGCTGCGGCGCGGCGCGGACCTGGAGCACTGGGCGGCCTTCCCCGAGTCCTTCGCCGAGCTGGCGGAGCTGATCGCCGACACGGGGGCCGGGGCGGACGCGCCGGCGAGCGTGCTGGTGCTCTCCGGGGACGTGCACCACGCCTACGTGGCCGAGGCGCGCTGGCGCGACACGCCCGGGCCGGACGCCCGGGTGCTGCAGCTCACCTGCTCGCCCGTCCACAACTCCGTCCCCCTGACGATCCGGGTGGGCTTCCGCTTCGGCTGGAGCGCCCTGGCCCGCGCGCTCGGCCGGCGGCTGCGCCGGCACGGCCGCTGCCCGCGCCTTCCCGTCACCTGGCGCAAGAAGGGCGGTCCGTGGTTCGGCAACCAGCTCATGTCGCTGACCCTGCGCGGCCGTTCCGCCCGCTTGCGGCTGGAGCAGGCGCAGCAGGACGGGTCGCTCGCCACGGTGGAGGAATCCGACCTCACCTCCTGACGGGTTCGCCCCGCCGAGTTGCCGAGCAGCCAGCTGATTACCCGTCAAAAAGGGTAATCCGCAAGGTGGTTGCTCTCTTATGCGTCAGTGATGGCTCAAGTTGAACTAGCAAGCATCAGTCGGCTCCCTCTAGCGTGACGGCTCGTTCGGTACCGCCGCCCCCGACGACCGGGCCGGTCCACTCCCCTTTCAGGATCGGCCCGCCCGACACCGAAGGAGCACCCCCCACCATGTCCGCTCGTCTCGACACCGCACAGCCGTACGCGGTCGGCCTCTACCGCATCGTCGTCGGCCTGCTCTTCACCTGCCACGGCGCGGCCTCGCTCTTCGGCGTCCTCGGCGCCGAGGCCGCCGGCCGCACCGTCGACGCCGGCGCCTGGCCCGGCTGGTACGCGGCCGTGATCCAACTCGTCTGCGGCAGCCTGGTGCTGGTCGGCCTCGGCACCCGGCCCGCCGCCTTACTCGCCTCGGGCTCCATGGCGTACGCGTACTTCAAGGTGCACCAGCCCCACGCCCTGTGGCCGATGGAGAACGGCGGCGAGGCGTCGGCGATGTTCTGCTGGGCCTTCCTGCTGCTGGTGTTCACCGGTTCCGGCGCCCTCGGCCTGGACCGCCTGGTCGCGAGCCGCACGGCCACGAAGCGGGAGCCCGCGACGCAGCAGGCCACGGTCTCCGTCTGACCCGGCCGCCCCGCCACGCTCCAGGGCACACACCGCCCCCCCCCATGACCGCCCGGCCGCGCGTCCGCCGGGCGGTCATGGGCATCCCGCGGGTGAACGTGCTGTGCCGAACACACGAGCCCCCCGTGAATCCGCTGTCACACCCCGGGCGTACGCTGTATGGCTGTCATTGGCCGCACCTGCCGCTCCCCCGCGACACAGCGGCACGGTCGGTCGTCACGGGGGAGACACGGGGAGTTCGCGGTGTTCGACAGTGTGGGGGCGTTGCTCGGCAGCCCCTGGATCTACGCGGTGGTGGGCCTGTCGGTCCTCCTCGACGTGTTCCTGCCGGTGCTGCCCAGCGGGGTGCTCGTCATCACGGCGGCCACGGCCGCCGCGGCGGGCTCGGGCGCGGCGACGGGACGGGTCCCGCACGACGTGCCCGACATCATGGTCCTGATCCTCTCCGCGGCGACCGCCTCGGTGCTGGGCGACCTGGTGGCCTACCGGCTCGCCTGGCGCGGCGGTGAGCGCCTGGACCGGGCGATCTCCCGCTCCCGCCGGCTGACCACCGCGCAGGAACGTCTCGGCGAGGCGCTGGCCCGGGGCGGCGGCGCCCTGGTCGTGCTGGCCCGCTTCGCCCCGGCCGGCCGCTCCGTCGTCTCGCTGATCGCGGGCGCCGCGCACCGCCGCCCGCGCGAGTTCCTCCCGTGGTCCGCGCTGGCCGGCCTCTCCTGGGCGGCCTACAGCGCCGCCCTCGGCTACTTCGGCGCCCACTGGCTGGGCACGACCTGGCTGGCGACGGGGGTGTCGGTCCTCGCCCTGTTCGGCGCGGGCGCCGCCGCCGGTTTCGTCATGCGCCGCCAGCCGGCGTAACGACCCGGCCGGACGCGCCGCCGCGGCGGAGCGTCAGGTCGCCCGGACTGCCCTGCGTGACCCCGGGCAGACCAAGCGGGGCGACCCGGGCCGATCAGCGCGCCACAGGTCCCGCCCGTGCGGGCACAGGCCCCGCCCGTGCGCCCCAGGGCGGCCGGGGTCGGTCACGGCGGCCAGGACGGGTCATGGCGGCCGACGGCCGTGGACGGCCCGGCTACGCCCGCGCAGCGGCGCCGCTGCGGGACGCGCCGCGCACCTCGAGGCCGTCCAGAAGTTCCGCCGTGGCCGCGGCGACGGCGTCCACGGCCCGCTCGAACACCTCCCGGTTGTGCTCGGCCGGGGCCCGGAAACCGGACACCTTGCGGACGTACTGCAGGGCTGCGGCGCGTACCTCGTCCTCGGTCGCCTCCTCGGGCAACGCGGGCGGACGCAACGTCTTGATACTCCGGCACATGCTCACAGTCTGCCCCCGCGCCCCCCTCCTGTGCCACGATCATCTCTGTGGCGGCCACCGCTCCCGCGGGGCCGACCGACGAGAGGGACGACAGCACCATGCCGCACGACATACGCACCGTCGCCGTCCTCGGCCCCGGCGGGGTGGGCGGACTGCTCGCCGCCCTGCTGTCCCGCGCCGGGCTCCGGGGCCCGGAAACCGGACACCTTGCGGACGTACTGCAGGGCTGCGGCGCGTACCTCGTCCTCGGTCGCCTCCTCGGGCAACGCGGGCGGACGCAACGTCTTGATACTCCGGCACATGCTCACAGTCTGCCCCCGCGCCCCCCTCCTGTGCCACGATCATCTCTGTGGCGGCCACCGCTCCCGCGGGGCCGACCGACGAGAGGGACGACAGCACCATGCCGCACGACATACGCACCGTCGCCGTCCTCGGCCCCGGCGGGGTGGGCGGACTGCTCGCCGCCCTGCTGTCCCGCGCCGGGCTCCGGGTCACCTGCCTGGCCGGCGAGGACACCGCGCAAGTTCTGCGCACGCGGGGCATCCGCGTCCGCAGTGCCGCGTTCGGCGAGTTCACCGCCCCCGTCGACGCGGACACCGAGCTGCGCGCTCCGGTCGACGCGGTCCTGATCGCCGTCAAGCACACGGCGCTCGACGCCGCTCTGGCCCGTGTCCCCGCCCCGGTGCTCGGCGACGACACCCTGCTCGTGCCGCTGCTGAACGGCGTCGAGCATCCGGCCGCCCTGCGCGCGCACCACCGCCCCGACGGGGTCGCGCCCGCCGTCATCCGCGTCGAGTCCACCCGGGTCGCCCCGGGAGCGATCGAGCACGGGAGCTCGTTCGCGGAGATCGACCTGACCGGCGACGCCGTGCCGCGCCCGCGCCTGGACGCGCTCGCCCGGACGCTGACGGCGGCCGGCCCGACGGTCCGCGTCCTGCCGGACGAGACGGCCGTCCTGTGGGCGAAGATGTCGTTTCTCGCGCCCTTCGCGCTGCTCACCACCCGCCACGCGCTGCCACTGGGCGAGGTGCGCACCCGGCACCGCGAGGAGCTGGCCGCGCTGGTCGAGGAGACCGCCGCCGTCAGCACCGCGTGCGGCGCACCCGTCGACCCGGCCACGGCCCTCGCACGCTACGACGCCTTCGCCCCCGCCATGAAGTCCTCCATGCAGCGCGACGCCGAGGCCGGCCGGCCTCTCGAACTCGACGCGATCGGCGGGGCGTTGCTGCGCGCGGCCGAACGGCACGGGGTGCCGGCGCCGCTGACGGCGCGCCTGGTGAGGGAGTTGACGGACGCGCACACGGCGGTCGCCACCCGACCGGACGTCATTCGGCCCGGCGACCCCCGGTAGGAGCGGGGCGGCGAAGATCGACGTACCAGTCGTTGGACGTGATCCGGTTCCCTTTCGGGTACTCGAACCCGACCTCCCCGAGCAGCGTGAACCCGGCCCTGCGGCAGGCCCCGTTGGAAGCGGCATGGTCCACGGAAGGGTAGGCGTGCAGGGCCGGGCGGCCGCCGTCGGCCCGGCGCACGGCGTCCACCAGGACCCGGGCGGCCTGTGCGGCGAGCCCTCTGCCCTGGAACTCGGGCAGGATCGTCCAGCCCGTCTCCCACACCGCTTCGCCCCGCCACTCGCGCGCCCAGTAGCCGATCGAGCCGACGGTCGCGCCGTCTGCCGCCGACACGACCCGGTACATGCGCCCGGCGGGCAGTTCGAGGTACCGCCGATGCCGGTCGGCGAGCTTCTCCTCGCTCTCCGGCCCGCCCAGATGGCCGGTCATCTCCGGGCTGTTGGTCCGCCGCAGCAGCCAGAAGTCGCCCTCCGACCACGGCACCAGCCGTACCGGTTCCGCCTGCGTGTCCTCCATGTCCGTCATCGTAGAGCCGGGGTATGACACGGACGGACGCCGAAGCCGGACGTACGATCATGACGTCCCCGGGCGAACTCGGCCCCGACGCCGCCCCGTTCACGACCGACCGACGGAAGAAGGACGTATGCCCGTTGCCGTCCCCGGCGCCGTGTCGCGGGCGGCGTCGCTCGTGCGCCGCCGCGTGCCGACCTGCGTGCTCGGCCACGCCGGCCCGCCGTCCCTCGGCGACGGGCACGCCGTCGACCGCTATGTGCCGATCGCCTCGCTGACCAAGGTCGTCACCGGCACGGCGCTGACCCGGATGGCCGCGGCGGGGGTGCTCGGCCTCGACGATCCGGTCGAACGGTGGCTGCCCGCGGCCCCCGCCACCGGGATCACCCTGCTCGACCTCGCCCGGCACACCTCCGGCCTCCCGCGGCTGCCACCGGGCCCCCTTCCGGACCGGGATCCGTACGCCGCGTTCGACCTCCCCGCGCTGCACGCGCTCCTCCCCCGGCTGGACACGCTGGCCGTCGGTCCGCCGGGGAGCGGGGAGGAGTACTCCAACTTCGGCTACGCGATCCTCGGCGCGGCCCTGACCGCCGCGGCCGGGACGACCTACGAGGAGCTGGCGACGGCGTACGTGCTGCGTCCTCTGGACATCGCGGAGATGACCGCGCACCCCGCCCCCGAGCGGTGTCTGCAGGCCCCGGGGCTGTTCGGCGGGTCCCGCAGGCCCTGGACGATGGACGGGGCGATCCTGCCGGCGGGAGGCCTGTGGGCGACTCCCCGCGCCGTGGCCGACCTGGTCGTGCGGCTCCTCGTGGAGCGACGACTGGGCGACCCCGCGCCCTCCTGGATCCGGACCGGCTCGCTGGTATGGCACAACGGGGCGACCCGTCTCGCGTCGCTGTTCGCCGGGGCCGGGGACGACGGGAGCTGGGTGGTCGTCCACCGCCTGAACGCGGAACCGGAGGAGACGGACCGGCTGGGCGTCACGCTGCTCGGCCAGGGCCGCCGACCGGGTTAATTCGAACACTCGTTCACACGAACACCCCGAAGAAGCTCGCTACTCAAAATCGAACAGGCGTACCATTGGCGTGTGGCTACGACCTATGACTTTCCCAGCGACCTGCGCGCCGGTCAGGAGGAGCTGCATCAGGTCCGGGCCGAGCTGTCGGCCCTGCTGAAGCGGCTTCCCTGGTCGGTGGAGCCCCTGGACGGCTACAGCGACACGGGCGGCTGGCGCAAGGCCGAGCGGCCCGCCTCGCCCGGCTGGACGGCTGACGAGCAGGCCGAGGTGGAGAAGCTGCGGCGGCGGGAGCACGAGCTCGCGGTGTTCGTGACCTGCCACCGCTTCTGGGCGGAGGTCGCGTCGGTGGACCGCGTCGAGGCCCGCATGGCCCTCAAGCACACCCCCGAGCCGCCCCTCGACCCGCCTCCCGGCCCCGCCGCCGGGCAGGCCTGACCCGACACGACGACGGCCCCCCGGGAAACGGAGGGCCGTCGGTGGCGACGCGCCGGAGACCGGGGCGTCGTCCTTGGTGGGCGCGGACGGTTTCGAACCGCCGACATCCTGCTTGTAAGGCAGGCGCTCTACCCCTGAGCTACGCACCCAGGACACGAGCCGACAGCCTACATCGCCGCGGCCCATGCCCCGCAAACCCGTATCGGGGTCATGGGGGGTTACCCCCACCCCGGATCCGGGAGTGTGCCGGATCGTCCGGGAGCCCGCGGCTGCCTACCGTCGTCAGTGCAGCGTCAGGCAGCCCAGGGGGAGATCGCCATGGTCCGCACCACCCGTTTCGCCCGCTCGGTCCTCGTCGCCGGGGCCGTCGTGGCCCTCGCGGCAGGCGCGACCGCCTGCGGCGCCTCCGCCGCGGACGACGACCATCCCGACCACCGGACGTTCGGCATCTCCGGCGGCACCCTCACCATCGACTCCGACGACTCGGCGCTCGAGATCGTCGCGTCGCAGGACGCCGAGGCCGGCAAGGTGGACGTCACCCGCTGGTTCGAGGGCTCGGTCGTCGTCGGCGGGAAACCGGAGGTGACCTGGTCGATGAAGGACGACCGGCTGACGCTGCGGACGCACTGCTCCGGCCTGGTCGCCGACTGCGCGGCCGAGCACCGCATCGAAGTGCCCCGGGGGATCGCCGTGAAGGTCGAGGACGACGACGGCAGCGTCCGGGCGCGCGGTTTCCGGGACGCGCTGAGCGTGCACGCCCAGGACGGCTCCGTGCACGTCACCGACTCCACGGGGCCGCTGGAGCTGCGCACGGACGACGGTTCGGTCCGCGCCGAGGTCGCCTCTCGCTCGGTGATCACGCACACCCAGGACGGCTCGGTGCGCCTCACCCTCAGCACCGTCCCGGACCGGGTGGAGTCCGTCAGCGACGACGGATCGGTGACCATCGCGCTGCCCGCGGCCTCGTACCGGGTGACGACCGAGACGGACGACGGCGGGGTGGACGTGTCCGTGCCGCGCGACGAGTCCAGCGCCCATGTGGTGAACGCGCGCACCGCCGACGGCAAAGTCACCGTCCGGAACGCGAACTGACCGGCCCGTGTGTTCGTCCTTAACCGGTGGGAGAATGACACCGGGCAGGGTGGATCACAGCACGGGAGAGGGATGTGACGGCGACACCAGCACGGCCGTACTCGCCGTCGCCGCCGCGCGCGGACCGTCCCGCGCTCACCGCGCTGAAGGACTCCCTGATCCTCGTCGCCCTCCCGCTGGCGGCCGCGCTGGCGCTGCCCGCCGCGTTCGCCGGCGGCGGCACCCGGCGCTGGTTCGGCGGGCGCTCGGAGGAGCAGCGCGCCGAGGCCCAGGCCGCGAAGGACGCGGCGGCCGCCGCGTTCTACGAACTGGACAGCGCCCAGCGGGATCTGCGCATCTCGATCGAGACCATCAAAGCGGTGGACGACTCGCCGGCCGCCAGACGCGCGGTCTCCGACTTCGAGGCCGTCGGCAGGCGCATCGACGAGGCCAGCCACCAGTACATCGAAGCGGTGGACGCCCACGATCTCGACCGGGACGACCTGGAGGCGTCGGCGGCCGCCCAGGCGCGCGACCTGCTGACCCGCGCCAAGGAGGAGCTGGGCCGGGTCAAGCAGGAGCTGGACCGGTTCGCCGCCGGACTGGGCCCGCTGCTCGGCAAGGCCGAGACGCAGCTGGCCCGGCTCGCGCCGGCCGTGGAGCGGGCCCGGCAGGCGCTGCTGGCCGCCTCCGGCGCACTGGACGCGGCCCGGGGAAGCGGCCTGCGGGCCGACGATCTGGCTACCCGGCTGGCGGCGCTCGCGCCGGAGCTGACGATGCTGAACCAGGGTGCGGGAAAGCACGGGGTGCCGCAGACCCTGGAGCGTGCCGAGCGGGTCGCGCGGGAGGCGGAGGCGGTCCGCGCGGAGGCCGGGCGGCTGCCGGAGCGGGCCGCCGAGATCGACCACCGGCTGGTCTCGCTGCGTACCCGAGCGCAGGCGCTGACGACCCGCTCGGGACAGGTGGATCCGGTGCTCAGCGAGCTGCGCCGGCGGTTCACGGCGGCCTGCTGGCAGGATCTCCAGCATGTTCCCGACCAGGCCGGGGAGAACGTCCGGCAGGCCGAGGAGAAGCTGGCCGAGGCGCAGGCCGCACGGGACGAGCAGCGCTGGCCGGACGCCACCGCGCTGCTGTCCACGGTGCGGGCGCTGCTGAACACCACGGACGAGGCGGTGTCGGCCGCCGGTGATCGGCTGACCAGGCTGAACGCGGTGCAGAAGGATCCGCGGGCGGAGATCGACCGGACCCGGTTCGCGATCCGGGACGCCCAGCGGCTGGCCATGGCGGGGCGCAACACGCCCGACCCCCGGCACGCGCGTCCACTGGACGAGTCGGTGGCGCGGCTGGAGCGGGCGATCGCCACGCTGGAGGGCCGGCACCCCGACTACTGGCACTTCCTCACCGAGACGGAGGCCGTGCGTCAGGCGGTCGCCGGCACGGTGGCCCGGATCCGCGAGGAGCGCGGCACCGGGCACTGACATTGCCCCCGCCGCGCGACGGGCGGATATTGGATGACGAGGGCACGTGCGGACATTCCGGGCACGTGACGTCCTTCTGTCGGCATGCCTCACCCATATGTCTCACCCATCGGGAGGCGGAGATGGCGACGCACGCGCTGCGTTCCGGCTCGAAACGGCGGATCAGGATCGACGACCATCTGCCCGTCGACCACCGGCTGAACCTGGTCTACCGGATCGGCGCCGGGCTGATGGGCCTGGGTCTGATCGTCTTCGGCGTCTTCGGGATCATCGACCGGATCGGCTTCTTCGACACCGGCGGGGACGAGGTGTGGAGCCTCAACACCAACGGCGCGCTGAGCTGGCTGTCGGTCGCGGTGGGGCTGGTGCTCGTCGTGGGAATGGTGATCGGCGGGAACGTCGCGTCCACGCTGAACATGGTCTTCGGCGTGCTGTTCATCCTCAGCGGGTTCCTGAACATGGCCCTGCTGGAGACGGACTACAACTTCCTGGCCTTCGAGATCCAGAACTGCATGCTCAGCTTTGTGATCGGCATCCTGCTGATGGTGTTCGGGATGTACGGCAGGGTGGGGTCCGCCCTGCCGCACGACAACCCTTACTGGCGGGCCCGTCACCCCGAGGAGGGACGGGGCCGGCCCGTCACCCCGGGGAGCGACGGGCCGGACGGATCGGGGGCGGTGGGCCCCGATCAGGTGCGGTAGGCGTAGTAGTACGCCGTCGGGTAGGAGGCGACGAGGCTCGCCACCGACCTGCGCAGGGTGTTGTTCGAGTGGTACGTCACGTACGGCACGCCGTTGCTCTTGGCGGTGACGATCATCGTGTGGTCCTTGGACCCGTCGCGGTCGAAGTCCATCTGGAGGACGTCGCCGACCTCGAGCTGGTAGACGTTGGCGAGCGGGGTGGTCCGCTTGGAGTTCTGGGCGAACCAGGACCACTCGTTGACGCCGACGAACGAGTCGGACTGGATGTCGGCGTTGCCGAACCACTTGGTGTAGTCGTACACGTAGCCCGGGACGTGCTTCCAGCCGCCGGCCTTGAGGGACTGGCTGACGAAGTTGGTGCAGTCGCCGCCGGCGCCGTGGCCGTTGTAGTCCGGGTAGTCCTTGTTGTACGTGTACACGTACTTCTCGGCGTAGGCCGCCATCGCCTTGTAGTCGTAGGCGGTGCCGGTCTTCGGGACGGCGGCCGGGTTGCGGGTGGTCGCCGCGCGCGGGGCGTTCGGCATGGTGTCGTCCGCGGTCGTCACCTTCACCGTGGGCGTCGGCTTGGAGAGCGTGTTCACCGCGAGGCCACCCTGGTCGGTGTCCCGGATGGTGGTGAGCTGCCAGTTGCCCTGCCGGTCGGCCTTGAACGTCAGCTCGTGCTTGGCCTGGAACCCGGTGCTCTTCGGGGCGTTGCCGCGCGTCTGGGCGTAGGTCAGGGTCGTCGTCTCGGTGACTGCGGCCTTGGCCGTGCGGCCCGTCACGCGCGTGGCGTTCAGGGTGACGGTGGTGACGGCCTTGCTGTACTTCTCGCCGGCCTTCGCCAGCTTGTCCTTGCGCTCGCCGAGCTTGGACAGCGCCGCGTCCTCCGTGCGGGCCGTGCCGGAGCTCAGCTTGACGTCGCCCGAGAAACCGTTGGTCAGCGGCTTCGACCGGTCGCCCTGCGCGCCGGTGACCAGCGCGTCGGTACGGTCGGTGAAGACCGCGTCGGCCAGCCTCTGGAAGGTGGCCTTCGTCTTGGCGTCGACCCTGGGGTCGTCGACGACCGCGGCGCCCGCGGACCAGTTGGGCAGCAACGCCACTCCGGCGACGACCGAGGTGGCGGCGGCCCCGAGTATCGCGACGCGGCGGCGTGTCGCCTTCAATTTCCTTGACTTCACTGATGTTTCCCCTCTTGCCCCGGCGATGGGATGCCGAGGAGGGCATCCTTGCACGGGGTGTGTGGCTGTTGTGAAGGGGGTTGCGGTTGAGGTTTGGTTACTTCACCCGCCGTCCCCCGGCGGTCACTTGACGACCGTCGACCAGTCCGGGCTCTGTGCGGGGTCCAGGGTGCGCAACCGCTCCAGGGTGGCGGGCGTCTGGACGTCCATCCAGTCGGCGAGCTCCTTGAAGGACACGCACTTGACGTCCTTCTTGGTGCACACGTTCTCGATGGTCTGGTCGACGGCCTTCATGTAGATGCCGCCGTTCCATTCCTCGAAGTGGTTGCCGATGAAGAGCGGGGCCCTGCTGCCGTAGTACACGCGGTTGAAGCCCGCCATGTAGGCGTCGGCGGTCTCCTGTTCCCACTGCGGGTACTCGGCCGGGTTGCCCTCGACCTCCCCCTTGGACTGGTTGTACAGGAAGTTGAAGTCCATGGACAGGCCCTGGTACTTGCCGCCCTCGTACGGGAGCATCTGCAGCGGGAAGTCCCAGATGCCGTCCTTCTTCGTCGGCCAGATCTGGAAGTCGCCGGCGGAGGACGCGTCGTAGCGCCAGCCGTAGCCCTTGGCGGCCTTCAGCAGGTTGGCCTGACCCTCCAGGCAGGGCGCCCGGCCGCCGACGACCGCCTTCTTGAAGTCGAAGGGCAGCGGGGCGATGTCCCGGTAGCCGGTGTTGGTCTTCCAGTTCTCCACGAACTTGTAGAACTGGTCGATCTCGCTCTTCCACTCCTCGACGCTCCAGTCCTTGCCGCCCTTGGCGCCGCAGAAGTGGCCGTTGAAGTGGGTGCCGATCTCGTTCCCCTCCTTCCACGCCTCGCCGAGCTGCTCCAGCGTGGTGCGGATGTGTTCGTCGGTGGGGAAGCTGATCGCCGCGGAGCCCTTGGGGTGCTGCGGCGGGGAGTACAGGTCCTTCTTGCTCTTGGGCAGCAGGTAGATGCCGGTGAGGAAGAAGGTCATGTGCGCCTTGTACTGCTCGGCCATCTTCCGGTAGTGCTCGAAGAGACCGTCGTCGCCCATGAGCGCGCCGTCCCAGGAGAAGACCACGAACTGGGGCGGCTTCTCCCCGGGCTTGAGCGGGACCGCCTTCAGCCCGCCCGTCTGCGGACCGGTGTACGAGGTGGATCCGTCCCCCAGGACATGCGTCTTGCCGTCCCACGCCGGCTCCTCGGTGGCCCCCGCCGACGCCTTCTTGCTGTCCCCGGACGACGCGGTCGGCTCGGTGTTCGCCGTGCGGTTGAGCACCAGATACCCGGCCACCAGGGACGCGACGACGAGCAGCGCCGCCAGCGTCAGGAACCCCGGGTGCGTGGCAGCGGGGCGGCGCGTTGTTGCCGGGGCCTTGCGGCGGCGGCCCGACGGTGACTTCATGTGCGGCTCATTCTCCGGATTCTGGGGACGCGGGCGGCCTGCTCGGTGGTCAGCCGAGCGGGCTCATGGCACCTGACCAGATGCCGTACGGGACGCTTTTCTGGGACGTTCCTGCGATGCCTTTCAGGGGAAGCGGTTCGAGGCTCTTGGTGAGGTCGATGCGGTAGACGACGACCGCCGTGGACACGGACTTGGCGGTGCCGACGAACCAGGCCGCGGTGTCGCCCTGGGTGGTGCCGGCCTTCCCGGCCACCCGGGAAGGCGTGGCGGGCGTGTCGCCGGGGTGGGCCGTGCGGAAGGAGTCGGCGAGCGCGGAGCTGACCTCCCTGGCCACGCGCGGGCTGATCGCCCGGTCGGCGGTCGGGGTGTCCAGGACGGCCTTGGTGCCGTTCTTGGTGATCAGCCGCACCGAGTACGGCTCGGTGTGCTTGCCGTCCGCGGCGAAGGTGGCGTAGCCGCTGGCCATGCGGATCGCACTGGGCGTGGCGCTGCCCATGGTCAGGGCCGGCACCTGCGCCCCGAAGCTGGAGGGCAGCAGCCCGGACTTCTCTGCGGTGGCGCGCACCAGGTCCAGGCCGGTGTCCATGCCGAGCTGCATGAACGGCGTGTTCACCGACTGCGCCAGCGCCCGGTGCAGGGAGATCTGCCCGTAGGACCTCCCCCCGTCGTTCTTCGCGGCCACCTGCTTGCCGCTGCGGTCCCAGTAGGGGCCCTCGGGGGTCTTCACCGGCACGTTGTCGTTGCCGTCGTACAGCGACTCCCCGGTGACGGGCGTGGTGGCTCCGTCGCGGGACTTGTGGACGCCGTGCTCGAGCCCGGCCGCGTAGACGAACGGCAGGAAGGCGCTGCCGGCCGGGACGGTGGTGGCGTTGGACTCGTTGTAGCCCTGCGTGCGGTGGTCGGGGCCGCCGTACACGGCGAGGATCCGTCCGTCGGCGGCCACCGAGGAAGCGCCGTAGTGGGCGGCCTTCGCGTTCTTCGGATCGTCCTTGAGGGCCTTGTCGCGGGCCTTGGTGACGGCCTCGGTGAGCTGGGCCTCGCGCTTCTTGTCGAAGGTCGTGTAGATCTGGTAGCCGCCGAGGTCGAAGTCCTTGTCGGAGATGTTCCCGGCCTTCTTGGCGTACTGGGCGGCGAGTTCCACCAGGTAGTCGCTCTGCTCACCGGTGTCGTACAGCGGGTTGGCCTTGAGCGGCTCGGGGAACTTCGTGTAGGTGGCGCGCTCGGCCTTCGACAGCTTGCCGATCTCGACCATCCGGTCCAGGGTCCACGACCAGCGCTCGACGGCGCGGGCGCGGTTGGCCGAGTTGAGGGTCGGGTCGTACAGGCCGGCGCCCTTGAGGAGCGAGGCGAGGAACGCGGCCTCGCTGGCGTTGAGCTCGCCGACGTCCTTGCCGTAGTAAGCCTGGGCGGCGCGCTGGATGCCGTAGGTGCCCCGGCCGAACCAGCTGGTGTTGAGGTAGCCCTCGAGGATGTCGTCCTTGCTCATCTGGTTGTCGAGCTTGAGGGAGATCATCGCCTCGGTGAACTTGCGGCTGATCGTCTGGTTCTGGTTCAGGTAGACGTTCTTCACGTACTGCTGGGTGATCGTGGAGCCGCCCTGGGTGTCGCCCTGGCCGATGGTGCGGAACAGGGCCCTGCTGATGCCCTTGAAGGAGATGCCGGGGTCGCTGTAGAAGCTCGCGTTCTCCGCGGAGAGCACGGCCCAGCGGACGTCCTCGGGGATGTCCTTCAGCGGCATCGCCTGCCGCTGCACCCAGCCGGTGCGGGCCATCGGCGTCCCGTCGGCCCAGAAGTACACGTTGTCCTGCTGTGTGGCGTACGTGTTGAGATTGTCCGGGATGTCGGTGGCGGCGTAGGCGACGACCAGGAACATGCTGCTCAGGCCTATGGAGGTGAGGACCCCGCCGAGCCATTGCCGCCAGGAGGGTATCCAGCGCCGCCAGTCGTCACGGCCGGGCCGCGGGTACTGCGGACGCAGTCTGCGGACGTACGGAGTGATACGAGACACATATGGCGCCAGCACCGCGAGGAGCGGGGCGAGCCGAGGGCCCAGAGCGGCAGAAATACGGACACGCAGGGGAGGCCGGGGGGCTTTGCGCCGATTCTTCGACGAGCGTGCCCCGTCGTCGGCTTCCCCCTGGGACATATCCGGCTCGACCGGTATGTCCGACACGCGCAGCTGCATGGTCTCGTCCGCCTGGAAAGCGGCCGGCACCTTCAACTGCATGGTGGCATCCGGCTCTTGGGGCTCCTCCCCCTGCCCCGCCTGGGTCACGACCCGTCTCCCTCCCGCACTCCGTATTGCTCGCAGGCAGACGTACAGACTTCCGAGGGCCTGACATGGTTGCCGTTGACGCGGCCGCAAACAGTGAACCCTTCGACCTCGGGGTTCAGCGCGGCGCTCTCAAATTACCAGCGCTCTTCGCAAGTTCTCCACATAAGAAAGTGACAGAAGTGAACAGAGCTAAAACTGCTGACACCGTCTCCGAGCATAGGGGCTTAGTCTGACGGCATGCCTCGCTACGAGTACCGCTGCCGGACCTGCGGCGACACCTTCGAACTGAGCCGTCCCATGGCACAGTCCGCCGACCCCGCGGACTGCCCCGCCGGGCACGACGATACGGTCAAACTTCTGTCCACGGTGGCCGTCGGCGGCACGAAATCCGCCCCCGCGCCACAAGCGGGCGGCGGGGGCGGAGGCGGTTGCTGCGGCGGGGGCTGCTGCTCCTGACCGTGTTACCGACGGAAACCCTTTGCGTCGGCCATGTGCCGCGGCAGCCCTTTACGCGGGCCGGGTTCCGCGGCAGTCCCTGAGGAACTCCCGCAGAATGCGCTCTCCGGCCAGCACGCCGCGCTCCGGAAGGGCGGTGATCTGCGGGGCCGCCCAGGCCGCGTCGGCGAGCTCGCCGTGGCCCGGACGCCAACCGCGGTCCGCGGCCAGCAGCAGGTCGGCGTCGAGCAGCGAGTCTCCCGCCGCCAGCGTCAGTTCGGCGCCGGTGCGGCGGGCCACCTCGCGCACGGCCGCGCTCTTGGTGAGCGGCTTCGGCACGGCGTAGATCTTGCGGCCCTGGAGCGACACGGTCCAGCCGCGGTTCTCCGCCCAGGCCGCCAGCTCCTTCACCCACTCCTCCGGCAGCAGCTCGCGCTCCACGACGAGGTAGGCGAACAGGTCCTCGGCGACCCGCTGCTTGCGCAGCCAGAGCGGGTCCGCCGTCTTCGCCAGGTACTCCTGCACCTCCGCGAGCGGCGCGCACTCGTCGGCCAGCCGCGCCAGCACGCGTGCGTGCCAGTCGTGGTCGGTCGCCCCGTCGACGAGGAGATGGCCGCCGTTGGCGCAGACCGCGTACTTCGGCGGCGGCCCGGGGAGGTTGATGCGCTGGTACTGCTTGCGCGTCCGGGTCGTCGTCGGCATGAACAGCGCCGCGTCCCCGAGGTCGGTGAGCAGCTGCGCCGCCGTCTCGGTCATGAACGACAGCGGTCTCGCCTCGTGCACCTCCACGCACAGCAGCCGCGGCGCCCGGGCGTCCGGCATGGTCAGCGCCAGCGCCGCCGCCGAGTAGATGAGCGTACGGTCGAGGTCGCTCGCCACCAGAACCGGCATCAGACCGTCACCGCCTTGCCGTCGGCGCCGGTCGCGCCGCGGGTGAACTGCGGGTGGATCAGCCCCACGCAGGTGTACGGCAGGTCGCCGACCTCCTCGACGGGGACCCCTCGCTGTCCGGCGAGCAGCCGTACGTGGTCCAGGTCGGCGCCCGCCCCGGCCCGCGCCAGGATCTTCCACGGCACCCGGCGCAGCAGCACCCGGGTGGTCTCGCCGACGCCGGGCTTGACCAGGTTGACGTCGTGGATGCCGTACTCCTCGCTGATCCGCTCGACCGCCGCCCAGCCTTCCCAGCTCGGCGTGCGGTCACCGGCGAGCAGCTCCTTCACCGCGCCGCCGACGGCTTCCGCGACCTCGGGGAAGCGGGCGGCCACGGCGTCCAGGAAGTCCGTCGAGACGTCCACGCCGGCGAGCTCGCGGTAGAACTTCGCGCCGTGGAAGTCGTCCGGCCCGACCAGGTCGGCGCGCAGGACGGTCCGTGAGATCAGGCCCGAGACGGTCGAGTTGAGGCAGGCGGACGGGATGAGGAAGTCCTCGCGGGTGCCGTACGTCCGCACGCAGGACCCCGGGTCGGCCAGCACCGCGATCTCCGGGTCGAAGCCGGCCGCACCGCCGCCCGCCTCGAACTCCTCGATCGCCGCGGCCAGTTCGCGGGTGATCGCGCCCTTGCCGGTCCAGCCGTCGACGAACACGACGTCCCGCGGGTCGTGATGGGCCGCGAGCCAGCGCAGCGCGTTGGCGTCGATGCCCCGGCCGCGCACGATCGACACCGCGTAGTGCGGCAGGTCGAGACCGTGCCGGAACCGCGCCCAGCGGCGCATCAGCACGCCGACCGGGGTCCCGGCGCGGGCGAGCGAGACGAGGACGGGCCGCGGGGACCGTTCGGCGATCACGGTCTCCGTGACGACGCCCACGGCCTGCGCGATCCGCTCCGCCGAGGTCTGAAGCGCCGCGTGGAACAGCTCCTGGTACTGCTCGCTGGGCTGGTACTCGACGGGCAGCGACTCGGCGTAGTGCGCGCCGCCGCTCTGGATGGCCTCCTCCCGCTCTTCGGTCGGCGCCTCCAGCGTCACGTCCGAGAGGTCCTGGAGCAGCCAGCCGACCTCCTCGGGCGCGTACGACGAGAAGGCGGGGCCGCGAAGGGGCTCGGGCAGCATGAGGCGTCTCTTTTCGGGCAGTGCGGCTGCGTACAGCGGCTCGGGGACGTACGAGGGGACGACCGCGAGGACGACGTGCGGGGTGTGCGCGGCGAGCCGGGACAGAAGGCCGTCGGGGGCGTGCAGCAGCGGGGTGTCCGCCACCGAGTCCACCACGGCGACGACGGCGTCGAAGCCGCCGCCTGCGACGTTATAGGCATAGCGCTCGCCGGGGCCGTCGGCGGGGTCGTCGTGGGCGGGGAAAACGATTCGGCTGCGTATCGCGTAGCCGGGGTCGTCGACCGCGAGGACCGGCGAGCGGGTGGTGGTCGAGTAGCGCACCTCTGCGGGCACGGTCTCCGCAAGCTCCCGCGCCAGCCGCAGCGGGGTGTACATCAGCTCCTCGAAGCCGAGGACGAGGACGCTTTGGGCGTCGACGGGTATCGCCTCCGCGAGGCGGGCCGTCATGGCGGGGAGAGCGGCCTCCAGCCGGTCCCGGTGGGCCGGGGTGAACCCGTGCCGGCCGCCGTCGGGCAGGCCGCGCGGCCAGTGCAGGTCCACGCGGGTCGCGGTGCCCCGGGCAGGCGTCTGCCCGGTGCGGTCGGCTGCCGGGTGCGCGCCCGGGGTGTCGCAGCGGGCCTCGGCCGCAACGTCCTCAAGGGGCGCGGGGAACTGCGCGACCGGCCCCGACGAACCCGCGGCCGACCGCTCACCGTTCGCGGCGGCCTCGGCCTCGTGCCGGGCGACCAGGGCCTGGCCCTTCTCCAGCACCCCCTCCGGCAGGAGCACCGTGCCCGAGGCGGTGGCGACCAGGTCCACCCGGGCGCCGATCTCGCGGGCGAAGTCGTCGAGGCGGCCCGCGTCGGCCGCCGAGCGCATGTCGACGAGGGCGACGACGACGTACCGGCCCCGCGGATAGCGCCCGTGCAGGTCCCGGATCGTGTTCAGCACCGTGTTGCCGGTGGAGAACTCGTCGTCCACCAGCACCAGCGGGCCGTCGCCGACCAGCAGCGTCGGGTCCTCCGGCAGCAGCAGGTGGGAGGTGGCATGGGAGTGGGACTCCTCGAAGCCGCCCGCCGTCGCGACGCCCGGGACCGGACGCCGGGTGGAGTGCAGGTACGGGGCGACGCCGACGCCGTCGGCGACGCAGTGGCCGAGACCGGTGGCCGTCTCCGCGTAGCCGAGGACGACCGCCTTCGCCGCCTCCTCGGGGCCGAGGAGCTCCCGCACCCGGCGGCCGAGGGCGAGGCCGTGGCCGTGGACGACCGCCGGTGACTGCGGGACGTGCTTGCCCAGGACGTGGGAGACCAGCAGATGCGCCCGCTTGGGGTTGCGGCGCAGGGCCAGCCCCAGCATCTCCGGCAGCGCGTCGTCCCCCACCAGTTCCAGGCCGAGCCGCTCGGCGACCCAGGTCCCGGACCAGACCCCGTTGTTCACTGCGTTTCTCATGCGTCCCTAGATCGTGAGGTGTGTATAGGGTCTTTCGTTTGGGTCAGGCCGGGCTCGCGGGCCTGACCCAAACGGAAGACCCTAGCCGGGAATGCCGGCTGCGAGCAGGTCGACGAAGCTGACGTCCTCGTGCGCGACGCCGAAGACCTCCGCGCGCAGCATGGTGCGCTCGGCCCAGGCGCGGTGCGGCTTCACCTCGTTCATCTTGTTCGTGTACTGCGACCGCAGTACACCCCCGCCGCCGCGTTCCGGCCGCAGGATGTCCGCCGCGTCGCTGTACTCCTCGTGACTGACCACGGACAGTGCGTGCACGGCCGGCACGTGCGAGGGGTGGATGCAGGTCTTGCCGAGCAGGCCGTTGGCCTGGTCGAGGGAGATCTCGCGCAGCAGACCGTCCATCGCGTGCTCGATCAGTCTCTCGCGCAGCTCCACCGCCTGCCCCTCCAGGAAGGGACTGTGCCGCAGCATCGGCTTGAACATGCGCTCGGGAACCCGGAAGTACTCCCACACGGGCCCGGTCACGGTGAACCCGCTGCCGTCGGCCCGTCCCAGCATGTTCACCACGTCGGCGATCACCGAGGCGACGATCTGGACGTCGTAGGCGGTCATGTCGGGCGCTCGGCGCAGTCCGTACGCGGAGCAGAAGTCGGTCACGCCGAGGCGCAGCGCGAGGACCCGGCTGCGGTACTTGTCGACGGCGCGGGCGATGCCCTCCAGGGCGTCCACCCGCGACTCGCGGTACATCAGCTCCGGCGTCTCCAGCACGGGCATGCCGAACAGGCGGTGCCCGCTCGCCGCCTCCGCGCCGGCCAGCGCCTCCAGGAACGGGATGCCGCGCTCCTCGGTGAACTTCGGGAACACGAACCCGCTGAGCAGCCCCGCGGTGCCGCCGAGGCGCCGGACCAGGTCGGGGATCTGTTCGGGCGTGCGCACCCGGATGAAGAGCAGCGGCAGCTCGCCGCCCGGCCGTTGCGCGAGCTCGGCGAACTGCCGGACGAGGTTCTCCTCGCCGGCCGCGACGTCCTCGTCGCCGATGGAGTCCTCCAGGCACAGCACCATCGACACCACGCCGCGCCCGGTCTGCTTGACGACGTCGTCCGCCAGCCGGGGCCGGGTGGCCGGGCTGTAGAGCGTGGCGCCCAGGGCCGCGGAGAGCAGCCTGGCCGGCGAGTCCGCGGTGAAGACGCACGGCTCCCGGTGGAAGAGGCGCTGTCGCACCTCAGGGGCGAGGTGCCCGAAATGACGCATAAATCTCCCCCGTGGTGCAAGGTATGGCATGGATTCGGCAAGAGGTGGCCGGTAATAGTACGTAGGGATCCATGTCCCAGGTTCCCCCAGGGCATGAATTTCAGGTAACTCGACCCTGTAGGTCGCCGAGTACCCCGCGTTGTCGTGAGCAGGCCCGAGAAGGCAGGATGACCGCATGACGCACGCGATGCTGAAGGGGTCGAACGTCCCGCTGAAAGCCACCACGGTGCGCGCCGTGCTGCGCTGGACCCCCGGGCAGGGGGTCCCGGACGTCGATGCCTCCGCGCTGCTCCTCGGTCTCGACGGTCGTGTGCGCTCCGACGAGGACTTCGTCTTCTACAACCAGCCCCGGCACCCCTCCGGGAAGGTGTGGCGGCTCGGCAAGAAGCGGGTCGCCGAGGGCCTCACCGACACGATCCAGACCGATCTGTCCGGTGTCGAGTCCGGCGTCGGCCGTATTCTCCTGACCGCTTCGGCGGACGGCGTCACCTTCGACCGCGTACGTTCCCTCACCATCGCGCTGTACGACGCGACGACCGACGGCGAGCCGCTGGCCACCTTCGACATCCGCCCGGAGACGGGCCAGGAGACGGCTCTCATCTGCGGCGAGCTGTACCGGCGCGGTGAGGGCTGGAAGTTCCGCGCGCTGGGCGAGGGCTACTCCAACGGTCTCAAGGGGCTGGCCACCGACTTCGGCATCTCGGTCGACGAGTCCGAGGAGGCCGACGTCCCCGAGGCCGCCACGCCGGCTCCGCGGACGCCCAGCCTGTCGCAGCCGCTGCCGCCGGAGCGGCCGACGTCGGCCGTCCCGCAGCAGCCGCCGGCCTACGGCTACCCGGCCAGCCTGCCGACCTACGGCTACGGCTACCCGGACGGCTCGTTCCGGCTGCCGCCGCAGGGACCGCAGTTCGTCGGACGCTGAGGGCGCCGAGGACGCGGAGGACGCCGAGCGGCCGAGGGTTCCGGGTGGGCCCCAGGGGGCCGTCCCCTACCGCTCGGCCTTCGTCTTGTAACCGCGTCCCCACTGCAGCCCCCAGCCGTACAGCCGGTCCAGCTCCGCCTGGAAGCCGTAGACGAACCGCACCTCGCGTCGCACCATCAGTTCCCCCTTGACGTTCTCGATCATCACCACCGCGCAGGAGCGGGCCTCGGGGTGCCGCTCGTCGAGGCCGATCTCGATCCGCGGCCCATTGCTCGGGTACAGCGTGACGATGGCGTGGGTGCGGTCGAAGGCCGGCGTCTGGTCGTAGATGTACACGAAGACGAGCAGTCGTTTGATCTCGTCCCGGTGGTCGAGGTTGACGTACATCGTCTCGCCGGACGCCGACCCGAACCGGTCGTCGCCGCTGAGTTTCACGTACGGCGCCGCGTTCACGTCCCCGAGCAGTCCGCCGAGCGGCTGCACGACGCCCTTCGTGCCGTCGGCCAGCTCGTACAGGCAGCCGAGGTCGAGGTCGACGTTGACCATGCTCTGGCTGTGCCCGACGACCTCCGGGGGCCGCAGCGCCTTGAAGGGGTGGCGCAGCAGACTCTCCCGCTGCGGGCCGCCGATGTCGGACGTCCGCATCCGCCAGGCCAGGTTGACGCGCAGGTTGCCGGTGGCGGCCCCCTGTTTGGTGAGGGAGACCTGGCTGTGCCGTTTGGTCAGCTCGATCGCGTTCGTGGCCGCGTTGCCCGAGTCGAAGTCGGTCGCGCGGCTGCCCAGCAGCCCGTCGAAGATGCCCATTCCCCGCCCCCACGTCCACGATGAAAACCGGCGGGGCGGCCGTGGAGGACAGTTTCCTCACCGGCCGCCCCGCTCAGAGCGTTCCTCCCGCAGAAGGTGATCACACCCCGGACGGGACCTCAGTCTTCTCGTCCGGGGCCGTGGCTTTTCCCTCTGCCGCTGCCAGCGCCTTGTTGCGGCGTACGGAGGACCAGAAGGACCAGGCGATCAGGAGGACACCGACGAGGCCGGTGATGACCTCGTGGATCTGGTACTGGATGGTGACCATGAGGATCACGGCGAGGGCGCCGATCGCGTAGTGGGCGCCGTGCTCCAGGTAGACGTAGTCGTCGAGGGTGCCCTGGCGGACCAGGTACACGGTGAGGGACCGGACGTACATGGCGCCGACGCCGAGGCCGAGGGCCATCAGGACGATGTCGTTGGTGACGGCGAAGGCGCCGATCACTCCGTCGAAGGAGAAGGACGCGTCCAGGACCTCGAGGTAGAGGAACATGAAGAACGCGGCCTGGCCGGCGAGGACGATCGCCGGGCGCTGCTTGCCGCTGCGCGCGGCCTCTTCCTCCGCCTCGTGCTCCCGCTCCTCCTCTT
Source organism: Streptomyces achromogenes (assembly GCF_030816715.1). NCBI lineage: Bacteria > Bacillati > Actinomycetota > Actinomycetes > Kitasatosporales > Streptomycetaceae > Streptomyces > Streptomyces achromogenes. The sequence goes on from NZ_JAUSYH010000001.1 coordinate 2,811,811, forward strand.
CCTCGAGCTTGTCCTCGAAGTAGCCGGAGAGACCGCCGACGACCATGTACGTGATCAGGCCGGCGATGCCGGAGATCAGGACCGTCTGCGCCTTGTCGACGTGCGCCCCGCCGTGCTGGTGGGCGTGGGTGGCGAAGGTGAAGGAGGTGATCAGCAGGACGACCAGCGCGATGCAGACCGACAGCATGTCGACCTTGCCGAGCTTGGCGAGCGGGCGCTCGAGCCAGCGCAGCCACTGGATGTCCCGGTCCTCGAAGATGAAGTCGAGGAAGATCATCAGCAGGAACATGCCACCGAACGCGGCGATCGACGGGTGGGCGTCGGTGACCAGCTGCTGGTACTGGTCCTTGTCGTTGAGCGCGAGGTCGACCGCGTCGATCGGACCGATCTTGGCGCTGATGGCGACGATGACGACGGGGAAGACCAGCCGCATGCCGAAGACGGCGATCAGCACGCCGATGGTGAGGAAGATCTTCTGCCAGAAGGCACTCATCTTCTTCAGGATCCCGGCGTTGACCACCGCGTTGTCGAACGACAGCGAGATCTCCAGGATGCAGAGGATCGCGACGATGCCGAGGGCCTCCCACCCCCCGTAGAAGGCCGCTGCGACCAGGCCGAGCGCGGTGATCGCGAACGACCAGCCGAAAGTTTTCAGAAGCACTGGCTACCCAATCCTGTGTTGGGGGTCCCCTCAGACGGATCTGAGGGCGGGTCTCCCCCGCGCCGTCCTCGGCTTTACGAAACATTGACTTTCAGCTGCGAAGTCTAAGGGTCGACTGCTCCGTAGGGGGCGGGCGGGCCCCGTACCGATCGGTAGCCGGCCTCCGTGCGGAATCCGGGACTTCTAGGAGACGTTCACCCCGAAGTCGAGCGCGATGCCCCGCAGACCCGACGCGTACCCCTGCCCCACGGCCCTGAACTTCCACTCGCCCTGATACCGGTACAACTCGCCGAAGATCATCGCGGTCTCCGTGCCGGCGTCCTCGCTGAGGTCGTAGCGGGCGAGTTCCTGGCCGTCGGCCTGGTTGACGACGCGGATGAACGCGTTGGAGACCTGACCGAAGGTCTGGCTCCGCTCGTCGGCCATGTGGATGGAGACGGGAAAGACGATCTTGTCGCACTGCGGCGGCACCTTGAGGAGGTTCACGATCAGCGACTCGTCGTCGCCCTCGCCCTCGCCGGTCAGGTTGTCGCCGGTGTGCTCCACCGAGCCGTCCGGGCTCTGGAGCTGGTTGTAGAAGACGAACCACTCGTCCCCCATGACCCGCCCGCCGGTGCACAGCAGCGCGCTGGCGTCCAGGTCGAAGGGGGCTCCGGTGGTGGAGCGCGCGTCCCAGCCGAGGCCGACCATCACCTGAGTGAGGTTCGGCGCGGCCTTGGACAGGGAGACGTTGCCCCCCTTGGCGAGCGTGACGCCCATATTGCTGGTCCTCCCCTAGGTCATGCTCAGGCAGTCTCTTCGGTTGTCCTGCGCTCCCCCGGAGGGGACCCCCAGGCGCCGCCCGTGAAAACGGTGCGGCGCCTGGGGTCGGACGATCAGGTGACTCGGGTGGTGCGGGTGACTCAGACGTTGACGCCGAAGTCCTGCGCGATGCCGCGCAGACCGGAGGCGTAGCCCTGGCCGATGGCCCGGAACTTCCACTCGGCGCCGTGCCGGTACAGCTCGCCGAAGACCATCGCGGTCTCCGTGCTGGCGTCCTCGCTGAGGTCGTAGCGGGCGATCTCGGCGCCGCCGGCCTGGTTCACGACACGGATGAACGCGTTGCGGACCTGGCCGAAGGACTGCTGCCGGTTCTCGGCGTCGTAGATCGACACCGGGAAGACGATCTTGTCGACGTCGGCCGGGACCGTGGCGAGGTTGACCTTGATCGCCTCGTCGTCGCCCTCGCCCTCACCCGTGGTGTTGTCACCGGTGTGCTCGACCGAGCCGTCGGGGCTCTTCAGGTTGTTGAAGAAGACGAAGTTGGCGTCACTGGCGACCTTGCCGGCGTTGTTCACCAGCAGCGCGCTGGCGTCCAGGTCGAAGTCGGTGCCGGTCGTGGTGCGGACGTCCCACCCCAGACCGACGATGACCGCGGTCAGGCCCGGGGCCTCCTTGGTCAGCGATACGTTGCCGCCCTTGCTGAGGCTGACTCCCACGAGCTCCTCCATTGGTTTCTGGGGCGGGGAGCCCCGTGATGCGTCGGATATCGGATCAACGAGTCGATCCTAGTGACGGGTTCCCGAAGCTCGCAGGCCCTGGGACCGAAGAATCACAGGGTGTCGAGCGCCTTGACGTACTCGCCGAGGTCCCGGGCGTCCGGCAGGGCGTTGACGACCGTCCAGCGCACGACGCCCTCCTTGTCGATGACGAAGGTGCCGCGCACCGCGCAGCCCTTGTCCTCGGCGAAGACGCCGTAGGCGCGGGACACCTCGCCGTGCGGCCAGAAGTCGCTCAGCAGCGGGTACTCCAGGCCCTCCTGTTCGGCGAAGACGCGCAGGGTGTGGATCGAGTCGTTGGACACGGCGAGCACCTGGGTGTCGCGGTCGGCGAACTGCGGCAGGTGGTCGCGCACCTCGCACAGCTCCCCGGTGCACACGCCGGTGAAGGCGAAGGGGTAGAAGAGCAGGACGACGTTCTTGTCGCCCCGGAAGTCGGAGAGCTTCACGGCCCGGCCGTGGTTGTCCTTGAGCTCGAAGTCGGGGGCCTTGTCGCCGACCTGGATCGCCATGCCTGGATGTCCCTTCGGGTGGGCTGTCTGGGTGAGACCCACCCTACGCAGCGGCCGCCGAAGGCCGACGGACGGGCCGAAGGCGTGAGCCCGGCCCGTCCGCACGTCACATCACTTCTTGGACTTGGCCGCCTTGGGCGTCACCAGCCGGCTGCCGCTCCAGTCCTTGCCGACGCTGACGCTCTTGCTGGCCGACAGACCCGCAGTCGTCGCGGCTTCGGAGATGTCGCTCGGCTCCACGTATCCCGTACGGCCGGTCTTCGGCGTCAGGAGGAGGATCGACCCGCCTTCTTCGATGTACGTGGTGGCGTCCACCAGCGCATCCGTCAGGTCTCCGTCATCGTCGCGGAACCAGAGCACCACGGCGTCGGCGACGTCGTCGTAGTCCTCGTCCACCAGATCGCTGCCGATGACTTCCTCGATGGACTCGCGGAGCTCCTGGTCGACGTCGTCGTCGTAGCCGATCTCCTGGACCACCTGCTCGGGCTGGAAACCCAGCCTGACGGCAGGGCTGGTCCGCTCCTCCGCGTGGTCCGCGGTCGCGCTCACGGGTTGCCTCCTGATCTTGATTCGGATGGGGTTCCCCCGGGCCCGTCCAGGACTGGGGGGAAACTCAGCCACGCGCGTGCGCGAGGCATTGGCCGTAGTCCACACGGACGGGACGGATCGCGCAAGTACCCGGCGGTTCGGACCGCCGAAACGGTGACGATCCTGGCCGTCTCGACGCAACTCCAGGCACACGGTGCGGACGGATCGTGACGTACACCACACCTATCTGCCCTGTTTGCGCATTTGAGAACCATCCAAGGGTACGAGATCCGAACGGGCTGCTGTTACCTAGGGGTAGAGATGACGTTTGCGTCGCGTAGGTACACGATGGGGCGGTGCAGGCGCGCGAGAGACCGGCGGAGCCATCCGCGTGACGCCCGCGAGGCACGGAGCGAGACCCATAGCCCCACCCAGCCCCCACACCGCCCCTCTGACAGGTAAGGAACAGCGTGGCTTCCGGATCCGATCGCAACCCGATCATCATTGGCGGCCTTCCGAGTCAGGTTCCTGACTTCGATCCCGAGGAAACCCAGGAGTGGCTCGACTCCCTCGACGCCGCGATCGACGAGCGCGGCCGGGATCGGGCCCGCTATCTCATGCTGCGCCTGATCGAGCGGGCCCGCGAGAAGCGCGTGGCCGTGCCCGAGATGCGCAGCACGGACTACGTCAACACCATCCCCACCAGGGCCGAGCCGTTCTTCCCGGGCAACGAGGAGATCGAGCGCAAGATCCTCAACGCCACCCGCTGGAACGCGGCCGTGATGGTGTCCAGGGCCCAGCGGCCGGGCATCGGCGTGGGCGGTCACATCGCCACCTTCGCCTCCTCGGCGTCCCTCTACGACGTCGGCTTCAACCACTTCTTCCGCGGCAAGGACGAGGGCGACGGCGGCGACCAGGTCTTCTTCCAGGGCCACGCCTCGCCGGGCATCTACGCGCGCGCGTTCCTGCTCGACCGGCTCAGCGAGGACAACCTCGACGGGTTCCGCCAGGAGAAGTCGAAGGCGCCGCACGGGCTGTCCTCGTATCCGCACCCGCGCCTGATGCCCGACTTCTGGGAGTTCCCGACGGTGTCGATGGGCCTCGGCCCGATCGGCGCGATCTACCAGGCGCGGATGAACCGCTACATGCACGCGCGCGGGATCGCCGACACGTCGAAGTCGCGCGTGTGGGCGTTCCTCGGGGACGGCGAGATGGACGAGCCGGAGTCGCTCGGCCAGCTGACGATCGCCGCGCGTGAGGGCCTGGACAACCTGACCTTCGTGGTCAACTGCAACCTCCAGCGGCTCGACGGGCCGGTGCGCGGCAACGGCAAGGTCATCCAGGAGCTGGAGTCGGTCTTCCGGGGCGCCGGCTGGAACGTGATCAAGCTGATCTGGGACCGGTCGTGGGACCCGCTGCTCGCCCAGGACCGCGACGGCACCCTCGTCAACCGGATGAACACGACGCCGGACGGTCAGTTCCAGACGTACGCCACCGAGTCCGGCGCCTACATCCGGGACCACTTCTTCGGCGACGACCACCGGCTGCGCGCGATGGTCGAGGGCATGACCGACGACCAGATCCTGCACCTGGGCCGCGGCGGTCACGACCACCGGAAGATCTACGCGGCGTTCAAGGCGGCCGTGGAGCACACCGGCCAGCCGACGGTCATCCTCGCCAAGACGGTCAAGGGCTGGACGCTGGGGCCGAACTTCGAGGGCCGCAACGCCACGCACCAGATGAAGAAGCTGACGGTCGCCGACCTCAAGGGCTTCCGCGACCGGCTGCACCTGCCGATCTCCGACAAGGAGCTGGAGGGCGGTGCGCCGCCGTACTTCCACCCCGGCCGGAACTCGGAGGAGATCCAGTACATGCACGACCGCCGCAAGAGCTGCGGCGGCTATGTCCCGACCCGTGTGGTGCGCTCCGAGCCGCTCGCACTGCCGGACGACAAGACGTACGCGTCCGTGAAGAAGGGCTCGGGTCAGCAGTCGATCGCCACGACGATGGCGTTCGTCCGGCTGCTCAAGGACCTCATGCGGGACAAGGAGATCGGCAAGCGGTTCGTGCTGATCGCGCCGGACGAGTACCGCACGTTCGGCATGGACTCCTTCTTCCCGAGTGCGAAGATCTACAACCCGCTCGGCCAGCAGTACGAGTCGGTCGACCGGGAGCTGCTGCTCGCGTACAAGGAGTCGCCGACCGGGCAGATGCTGCACGACGGCATCTCCGAGGCGGGCTGCACGGCCTCCCTGATCGCGGCCGGCTCGGCCTACGCCACGCACGGCGAGCCGCTGATCCCGGTCTACGTCTTCTACTCGATGTTCGGTTTCCAGCGCACCGGTGACCAGTTCTGGCAGATGTCGGACCAGTTGGCGCGCGGTTTCGTCCTGGGGGCGACCGCCGGGCGCACGACCCTGACCGGTGAGGGCCTCCAGCACGCGGACGGCCACTCCCAGCTGCTCGCCTCGACCAACCCGGGCTGCGTCGCCTACGACCCCGCCTTCGGTTTCGAGATCGCGCACATCGTGCAGGACGGGCTCCGCCGGATGTACGGCAGCTCCGCCGAGCACCCGCACGGCGAGGACGTCTTCTACTACCTCACCGTCTACAACGAGCCCATCCAGCACCCCGCCGAGCCGGCGAACGTGGACGCCGAGGGCATCCTCAAGGGCATCCACCGCTTCAGCGAGGGCACCTCGGGGTCGATTCCGGCGCAGATCATCGCGTCCGGTGTGGCCGTCCCGTGGGCGCTCCAGGCGCAGAAGATCCTCGCCGAGGACTGGAACGTCAAGGCCGACGTCTGGTCGGCGACCTCCTGGAACGAGCTGCGGCGCGAGGCCGTCGAGGTCGAGCGGCACAACCTGCTGCACCCCGAGGAGGAGCAGCAGGTGCCGTACGTGACGCGCAAGCTCTCCGGGGCCGAGGGGCCGTTCGTGGCCGTCTCGGACTGGATGCGGTCGGTGCCGGACCAGATCGCCCGCTGGGTGCCGGGCACGTACCAGTCGCTGGGCGCGGACGGCTTCGGCTTCGCCGACACCCGCGGTGCTGCGCGCCGCTTCTTCCACATCGACGCCGAGTCGGTGGTCGTGGCGGTGCTGACCGAGCTGGCTCGGGAGGGCAAGGTCGACCGGTCGCTGCTGAAGCAGGCCATCGACCGGTACCAACTGCTGGACGTCGCTGCGGCGGACCCGGGGGCCGCCGGGGGCGACGCGTAGCCTCCGCACGACCTGAGCGGACGAAGGGCGGTGGAGTCTTCGGGCTCCACCGCCCTTCGGGCTTCACCGCCCTTACCCGTTCTTTACGATGCGACCATGCACGAAGGAACGGCGCAGCCCCGATGGGACCGGCAGGACCGGTGGGAGCAGTGGACGCAACGGCCGTTGCTGGCCCTCGCCGTGATGTACGCCGTCGCCTACGCGGTGCCGATCGTGGACACCTCCGCCGGTCGTTCGACGACGGTGGTGTGCACCGCGGTCGAGTGGACGGTGTGGGGGGCGTTCGCCGCGGACTATCTGATCCGGCTGGCGCTGACGACCGGGCGGCGGCGGTTCGTCCGTACGCACTGGCTGGACCTGTGCGCGGTCGTGCTGCCGCTGCTCCAGCCGTTGCGGCTGTTGCGGCTGGTCTCGACGCTGCTGCTGGTGGGCCGGCGGGCCCGGATGGCCTCGCAGATCCGGATGACGACGTACGTCGTGGGCGCGGTCGTCGGGCTGCTGATGTTCGGCTCGCTCGCCGTGCTGTCGGTCGAGCGCGAGTCGCCGGGCGGGAACATCCGGACACTGGGTGACGCGCTGTGGTGGTCGTTCACCACGATGACGACCGTGGGGTACGGGGACCACTCGCCGACCACCGGCCTGGGGCGGATCATCGCCGTGGGACTGATGCTCTCCGGGATCGCCCTGCTGGGTGTGGTGACCGCGAACATCGCCGCGTGGTTCATCGAGCGGTTCGAGAAGGACGACGTCGAGGAACGCGCGCAGACGGAGGCGATCCTGGCGTTGACGGAGGAGGTGAGGGCGCTGCGGAGCGAGGTCGCGGCGCTGCGGGACGGCGCCCGGAAGGCCCCGTCCCTGACCGCCGGCCACCCGCCCCACTAGCCGGGAACCGAAGGCCGCCCCGTCGGCCGGAAGCCGCCCCGGGGACACGGTCGCCACGGCGACCGCTCACGGCCGCAGGGCGGGGACCGGAGGCCGGGGCGGGCCGGAGATCGGCGCGGGAACCGGGCCGGGCCGGAGGCCGAGCCCCGAATCGGGGCGGACCGGGGTCAGAGCAGCCCGTTGCCCGGGCCGGCCGCTCCCGCCAGCCAGACGAGGGCCAGCAGGGTGTCGATCGCTCCGAGGACGACGGCGACCAGGGCCGGTACCGGGCGGGGGCCCGCCCAGGTGCGGCCCATGGCCAGCCAGCCGCAGACGATCGCCGCGGGGCCGAGGACGATCCCCAGCGCGAAGAATCCGGCGACCGCGCAGACGAGGCCGATGATGCCGAGCGTCGCGCTGTCCGGCCCGGTCCCTGACCTGGTGCGGCCAGGCGAGCGGGGGTACCTGCGGGCGCCGTTTCCGAATCCGGCCATCGTCAACTCCCTGGATCCCGGGGATGTTTCGATGAACGGGTAACCCGCGGGACGCGGTCCATGCCCCGCAGTCGCCGGGCGGTCGGCGCGCTGTCCCCCTCCGACAGCGCGCCACGGCCCTGGCAGGCCCTGCCTTCCGGAGGGCCTGACCCACTGTGACCTGTGACGCGTGCCGGAGGCGAGAAACCTTTAGCGTTGTCACCCTGATAGGGGAAAGTCGTCGGAATCCCGTCAGATGTGACCGACGCCCGCGCCCGCCTTCGCGTTCTCGCCGCGCTTGGTGAGCAGCGCGACGAAGACGGCGACGACCGCCACCCCGGCCGCGACCAGCGAGGCCAGGCTCATGCCGGAGATGAACGTGTCGTGGGCGACGTCCGCGATCTTCGCGGCGACCGCCTCGGGGGTGCCCTGCGCGACCGGCGCCACGCCCACCTGGACCGCCTCGGAGGCCTGGTCGAGCTGAGCGGGGGTGAGCTCGGGCAGGCCCGCGGCCTTCCAGTTGCCCGGCAGGTCGCCGTCCACCTTGGAGGCCATCACGGCGCCCAGCACGGCCGTGCCGAGGCTGCCGCCGATCTGCATGGCGGCCTGCTGGAGTCCGCCCGCCACGCCCGACAGCTCCATCGGAGCGTTGCCGACGATGACCTCGGTCGCGCCGACCATGACGGGTGCGAGGCCGAAGCCCAGCAGCGCGAACCACACGGACATGACACCGCTGCCGGTGTCCGTCTCCAGCGTGGACATGCCGTACATGGCGATCGCGGTGGCCGCCATACCGCCGGCCAACGGGATGCGCGGGCCGAGCTTGGTGATCAGCACGCCCGCCACCGGGGAGCCGACGATCATCATGCCGGTCAGCGGAAGCAGGTGCAGACCCGCGTCGATGGGGCTCATGCCGTGCACGTTCTGGAGGTAGAACGTCACGAAGAACAGGCCGCCCATGAAGGCGATCGCCATCAGCACCATGAGGACCACGCCCGCCGAGAGCGGGACCGACCGGAAGAGCGCCAGCGGGATCAGCGGCTCGCGCACCTTCGACTCCCACACGGCGAAGGCCGCGAAGAGCACCGCGGAGCCGAGGACGAACGCCCATGTGCGTCCGTCGCCCCAGCCCCAGGCCGGAGCCTTGATCAGGGCCCAGACGAGGCAGAACATCGCGCCGGAGAGCAGGGCGATGCCGGGGACGTCGAAGGAGCGCGGGGCGTTCTCCGCACGGTGGTCGAGCAGGATCAGCACGCCCAGCACCAGGGCGAGGGCGCCGACCGGCACGTTGATGAAGAACACCGACTGCCAGTTGACGTGCTCGACGAGGACGCCGCCGAGGATCGGACCGCCGGCGGTGGAGGCGCCGATGACCATGCCCCACAGGCCGATGGCCATGTTGAGCTTCTCCGCCGGGAAGGTCGCGCGCAGCAGGCCGAGGGCGGCCGGCATGAGCAGAGCGCCGAACACACCCTGGAGCGCCCGGAAGGCGACGACCGCGCCGATGCTGGAGGACAGGCCGATCGCGCCGGAGGCGGCGGCGAAGCCCACCACGCCTATCAGGAACGTCTGGCGGTGGCCGAAGCGGTCACCGAGCTTGCCCGCGGTGATCAGGGAGACCGCGAGGGCGAGGAAGTAGGCGTTGGTGATCCACTGCACCTCGGCGAAGGTGGCGCCGAGGTCGCTGGCGATGGCCGGGTTGGCGATGGCCACGATGGTGCCGTCGAGGGCCACCATCATGACGCCGACGGCGACGGTGATGAGGGTGAGCCACGGGTGGCCGCGCAGCCCCTGGGCGGGCGGTCCGTCCGACCGGTCCGCCGGAGCCTTGCCCCCCGGACCCGTCGAGTCGATGGTGGTCTGACTAGTCATGCGTTCGAGGCTAGTGACAGCCGCTGACAATTGACAAACGAGTTCACAAGGCGGTAACTGACACATATGCCGACGACACTGCGCGAACGCAAGAAGCAGCGCACCCGGGACGCGCTGCTGCGGGCCGCCGTGGAGCTGTTCACCTCCCAGGGGTACGACGAGACGACCGTCGACCAGATCGCCGAGGCGGTCGACGTCTCGCAGCGCACCTTCTTCCGCTACTTCGCCGGCAAGGAGGAGGCGGCGCTCGCCCTGGTGGAGATGACGGTGGGCCGGTTCGTCGAGGCGGTGCGCGAACGTCCGCCGCACGAGCCGCCGTTGGAGGCGCTGCGACAGGCCGTGCTGGACGGCTGGGACTCGATCAACGAGGTCGTGGAGTCGGTCGCGCCGGTGGAGCTGTATCTGCGCATGTACCGGGTGATCGAGTCGACACCGGTACTGCTCGCCGCGCATCTGCGGCGGTCCGCGGAGGTCGAGGAGGACCTCGCCGGGGTGATCGCCGGACGCGAGGGGCTCGACGTGGACGGCGATCCCCGGCCCCGGCTGGCGGTGGCCGTCTTCAGCGGCGTGATGCGGGTGACGGAGCGTCAGTGGTCCACCGGCGACGACTTCAGCCTGGAGGGGATCCGCGCGCTGACCGCGGACTACCTCGACGGGGTGGGACCCGCACTGCTGGGGGACTGGCGCACGGCCTGAACGGTCCCCCGGCGCAAGGCCTGAGGGTCTTTATGACCATTCCCACGCCGAACGAAACGTGATCCCCGTCACTTGGGTCACTCGAGACCGTCTCGTTCTCCTAGTGTGTCCTTTCAGTGACTTCCTTCGACACCTCTCCGCAACTCGGCGTCTGGCGCTCCCTCGCCACCCTGGCCGTGGTGTTCGTGATGCTGGCGACCACCGGCTGGACCGCCGTCCGCCAGCAGCGCGACACCAGCGCCCTGCACACCTCGCGCACCGCCTGGGAACACGGCAGGCTCGCCGGCCACGCGCTGCCGGACCTCGACTCCGGCCCCGCGCGACTCGCCCGCTTCTTCGCCTCGCTCACCGCGGCGCAGCGCACCGCGCTCACGCGGGAGTACGCGCTCGCCGTCGGCAACATGAACGGCGCCCCCACCCGGCTGCGCTATCGCGCCAACCGCCTCGCGCTGCTGCGGCAGGTGGCGATCGAGCGGACCCGGACGCACGACAGCCGACTCTCGCCCGCCGGGCAGCAGTTGGCCGAACGCCGGATGCACCGCTACGAGGCGCTGAGCGCCCCCGGCCGGCAGATCCTCGCCTTCGACCCGGAGGGCTCGGGCCGGGCCGCGGAGGTGTTCGGCGGCCTCGACCAGGCGGACCGCATCTCGATCGTCGTCCCCGGCGTCGACACCGACCTGCTCACCTTCCAGCGCACCAACCGCAGGTACTCGGCGCCGGTCGGCATGGCCCAGGCGCTGTACGCGGCCGAGCGCGAGGCGAGCCCCTCGACGCGCACGGCCGTGATCGCCTGGGCCGACTACACCTCCCCCGACGGGCTGGGCATCGACTCGGCCACCGCGATGCGCGCGGTGAACGGCGCCGTCCGGCTGAACGCCCTCGTCGGCGCGCTGCCGGGCAGCGCGCCGGTGGCGATGTTCTGCCACAGCTACGGCTCCGTGGTCTGCGGGGTCGCCGCTCGCACGATGCCGGAGCGGGTGGCCGACATCGCGGTGGCGGGCAGCCCCGGCATGCGCGCGGAGAACGCCGCCGAGCTGGGCACCGACGCCCGGGTGTGGGCGATGCGGGACGCCGACGACTGGATCCAGGACGTGCCGCACCTGGAGGTCGGCGGCCTCGGGCACGGCGAGGACCCGATGGCGCGGGAGTTCGGCGCGCGGGTGCTGTCCGCACGGGAGGCCAAGGGCCACGGCGGCTACTTCGAACCGGGGACCGACAGCCTGCGCAACTTCGCCGAGATCGGCGCCGGCGCGTACGACGCGGTGGAGTGCGCCCACGACGATGACGCCTGCACGGTGGGTTTGTCCGACACGACGAAGGCCGGACGCGCGTAGAGACGCAGGAATTGCGGTGCGCGCGGGGAGGGGACGAAGAATGGGTGTCCCGCATACGATGAGCCGCATGGGTGACGTACTGGCCGGATTTCATGCCGCCTGGGAGTTCGATTCCGACTCCGTCCTCATCCGTCACGAACGGGGGCTGCGCACGCCCAAGCTGCTGTCGGCGCTGGGAGAGCGCCGCATCCCGGTGGCGGCCATCGCCCGGGTGACGCTGACCCCGGGGCGGCGCGGGACGGTCGTGCTGCGCGCGGAGCCGCGGCCCGGCGCCGATCCGCTGATGGAGGCGGCCGCGGGGCAGTTGAAGGAGGGGTGCGATCCGTACCGGCTGGTGCTGCCCGCCGAACGGGAGACGCTCGCCGAGTACTACGCCGACGAGCTGCGGGCGCGGCTGACCGGCTCCGGTCCCGCGGACCGCTTCCTGGTGGACGCCCCCGAGGGACCGCTGTCGTTCAAGGCGTACGACGGCAAGGCCTCGTTCGACGGGCGCACGGTGCGCTTCCGGTGGTTCTGGACGGGCGCGTCGTCGGCGAAGTGGAAGGCCGGCGACCAGAGTTTCGCCGTGTCCGAGCTGACCGGGGTGGAGTGGCGCTCGCCGGAGCTGTTCGAGGGGCATCTGCGGCTGCTGGGCGGCGAGCCCACCACGGAGCCGGCCGACCAGGACCCTGCGACGGTCGTCTTCGGTCTCGGCTACGGGCCGGTCCACGAGTCGCTGCCGTTCGCGGCGGCGGTCCTGGCGGCCGTGCGCAACCGGGGGCCCGCGGCCATGGTGCCGGCCTCCGTCCCCCGTCGCGATCCCTCCGACATCGCCGAACGCATCCGTCACCTCGGCGAGCTGCACCGGGCCGGACTGGTCACGGACGAGGAGTTCTCCGTGAAGAAGGCGGAGCTGCTGTCGGAGCTGTGATCACTCGCGGCCGGCGGACGTGAACGACATGTCCGCGTAGCGGTCGCCGGCCACCTTGCCCGCGATCGGCTCCAGCAGCGCCAGCTCCTGCCCCGTCAGCTCGACGGCCGTCGCCGCCGCGTTCTCCTCGACCCGGCCCGGCTTGGAGGTGCCCGGGATGGGGACGACCGGCAGGCCGTGCACCCGGGACTGCTGCTGGACCCAGCCCAGGGCGATCTGGGCCGGTGTCACGGAATGTGCCTCGGCCACCGCGCGGATCGGCTCCAGCAGGACGGCGTTGGCGGCCGCGTTCGCACCCTGGTAGCGGGGCTGCTGACGGCGGAAGTCACCGGCGGTCAGGTCCGTCGCGGCGTCCGCGAAGGAGCCCGTGAGGAACCCCCGGCCGAGCGGCGAGTACGGCACCAGCGTCACGCCGAGCTCGCGGGCCGCCGGGACGACCTGCGCCTCGATGTCCCTGCTGAACAGCGACCACTCCGACTGGACGGCGGCGATGGGGTGCACGGCGTGCGCTGCCCGCAGTTCGGCGGCGGTCACCTCGCTCAGGCCGAGCTGCTTGACCTTGCCCTCGCGCACCAGCTCGGCCATCACGCCGACGGTGTCCTCGATCGGCACGCTCACATCGCGCCGGTGCATGTAGTAGAGGTCGATGACGTCGACGTCCAAGCGCCGCAGGCTCGCCTCGACGGCCTCGCGGATGTACGGCGCGTCGTTGCGGATGACCCGGCGCGTCGGGTCGTCCGGCGGGATCGCCAGGGCGAACTTCGTCGCGATCACGACCTCGTCGCGGTGCGCCTTGAAGAACGGGGAGAGGAACTTCTCGTTCTCGCCCGCGCCGTACGCGTCCGCCGTGTCGTAGAGCGTGACGCCGAGTTCGAGGGCGCGTTCCAGGGCGGCCCGGGACGCGTCGGCGTCCGCGGGGCCGTACGCGAAGCTCATCCCCATGCAGCCGAGTCCCTGGACGCCGACCTCGGGGCCGTTCTCGCCGAGTGGTGCCGTCGGTATCCTGCGGTCGGTCATCGGGCGGTCCTTTCGCCTTCGGGGACGCGGGTGGCGTCCGCGTAGAACATGATCTTCCGGTCGAGCACGGCCAGCGTGTCCTGGAGTTCGGCGATCCGGGCCCGGACGTCCCGCCGGGTCGCCTCGAGAAGCTCGTGGCGCTCGCCGAACGTGCTCTCGCCCTCGCGCACCAGCTCGGCGTACCGCACCATGTCGGCGACCGGCATGCCGGTCAGCCGCAGCTTGCCGACGAGGTCCAGCCAGTCCAGGTCGCGGTTGCTGTAGCGACGCTGGCCGGTGTGCGAGCGGTCGATGTGGGACATCAGCCCGATCCGCTCGTACCAGCGCAGGGTGTGGGCCGTGAGCCCGGTGAAGGCGACGACCTCGCTGATCGTGTAGCTGTCCTGTCCGTCGGGGCGCGGGTGCCGCGGGGGTGGCGCGGAGCAGACGTCTGCGGGGCTCGGGGTTTGCTCGATGGTCACGGGCGTGGTCTGCAACACCGTCATGACCACCACGCTATGGCCTTGGAGTGCGCTCGAAGCAAGCGAACCCGGTAAGAAAACCGGGCGACGCGGCGAGATCACGCCGCTGTACGCGTCGCTCGGCTTGCGCCCCCAGCCGGACCCGCTGAGGGAGCTGCTGCTGTGGGGCGCGCGGAGCGGACGGCATAGGCTCGTCCGCATGTCGCTGAAGAGCCTCGCGTTGATCGACAACTGGCCGGTTCCCTCCGCCGCGGCGGGCGTCGTACGGGCCGACGGCACGGTCCTCGGGACCCACGGGCCGGCCGGCCGGCGCTTCCCGCTGGCCTCCGTCACCAAGCCGCTCGCCGCGTACGCCGCCCTCGTCGCTTACGAGGAGGGGGCGGTGGAGCTGGACGAGCCCGCGGGGCCGGCCGGTTCCACGGTGCGTCATCTGCTCGCGCACACCTCCGGGCTGGCCTTCGACGAGCACCGCACGACCGCGGCCCCGGGTGAGCGGCGGCTGTACTCCAACGCCGGTTTCGAGCAGCTCGGCGACCACATCGCGAAGGCGGCGGACATCCCGTTCGCGGAGTACCTGCGGCAGGCGGTGCTGGAGCCGCTGGGGATGACGCAGACCTCCCTGGAGGGCTCGCCGGCCAAGGACGGCGTGTCGACCGTCACGGACCTGCTGCGGTTCGCGGCCGAACTGCAGGCGCCGCGGCTGCTGGATCCGCGGACGGTGGCGGCGGCGATGACGGTGCAGTACCCGGGGACGAAGGGCGTCCTGCCGGGGTACGGGCACCAGAACCCCAACGACTGGGGACTCGGCTTCGAGATCCGCGACTCCAAGTCGCCGCACTGGACCGGGAGTTCGTCGTCGCCGCGCACGTTCGGGCACTTCGGCCAGTCCGGCACGTTCCTGTGGGTGGACCCCGAGGCGGCCGTCGCGGCCGTCGCGCTCACCGACCGCGCCTTCGGCCCGTGGGCCGTCGAGGCCTGGCCCCCGTTCACGGACGCGGTGCTGGCCGAGGTACGGAGCAGCGGCCGCTGAACCGCGCTCTCCGCGCGCAAGAATGATCAGCTCGGATAGCCTCGTGCCGCAGACAGGCTCGAATCACGGGGGATGGCTATGGGCTCAGTTCAACAAGGCGGCCAGTGCCGCCCGATGGAGAGCAACGACCCGACGACGGTGGCGGGCTACCGGCTCGCGGCACGGCTCGGCTCGGGCGGTATGGGCACCGTGTACCTGTCGTACACACCCGGTGGGCACCCGATCGCCCTGAAGACCATCCGACCGGAACTGAGCGAGGACCCTGAGTTCCGCCGCCGGTTCCAGCAGGAGGTCCAGGCCGCCAAGCGCGTACAGGGCCCCTACACCGCTCCCGTCATCGACTACTCCGTCGAGGGCTCGCAGCCGTGGCTGGCCACCGCATATGTGCCGGGCCCCTCGCTGGCCTCGGCCGTCGCCGAGCACGGACCGCTGCCCGTACCGACGGTTCTGCGGCTGCTCGCGGGAGTGGCCGAGGCTCTGTCGGTCATTCACTCCGCGGGCACCGTCCACCGCGACCTGAAGCCCGCCAACGTACTGCTCGCCTCCGACGGCCCCCGCGTCATCGACTTCGGCATCGCCCGTGCCGCCGACGCCACGGCGCTGACCGGCACCGGCGTCTCCATCGGCACCCCGGCCTTCATGTCGCCGGAGCAGGCTGCCGGGAAGGACATCGCCCCCGCCTCGGACGTGTTCGCGCTCGGCCAGGTGGCTGTGTACGCGGCACGAGGCACAGGAGCGTACGGGGACGGCCCGTCCCACGCGGTGCTGTACCGGATCGTCCACGAGGAGCCCGATCTCACCGGGCTCCCGAAGCAGCTCGGGTTCCTGGCGCGCTGCCTGTCCAAGAACCCCGCGCAGCGTCCCTCTCCGACCGAGTTCGTGGCACTGTGCCAAGAGGCGTCGCCCACTCCGCTACGACAGTCCGGGGCGTGGCTACCGGAAGCGATCAGCGAGCAGATCACCCGGCGGGTGTCCGCGTCGGCCGAGCTGGCGGCGACACCGGCAACGGCACCGGTCACCCAGGTCGCCCCGCCAGCCCCACACGCCCATCCGACGATGACCGCGCCATCCGTACCGCAGCCGCCCGTACCCCACCCGCTCGCGCCGCAGCCTCCCGCGCCACAGCGGGTGACCACGGCCTACGGTCATCCGACTCCAGGACTGTACGTCCCGCCCACGCCATACCCGCCCCATCCCAGCTCATACGGTCCGCCGCCGCCCGCCTGGCGGCCGGCTCGACCGGGCGGCTCCCGGCGTGCGCTCGGCGTCATCGCAGGAGTCTTGCTGCCGCTCGCGGGCTGCACGGGGCTGCTGTACGCCGTCGGCACCTCGCGCGACACCGGCTCGACGGCCGGTTCAGGGGCGACGAGCTCGGCCGCCGCGAAGCCGCTCCCCGACCCCAAGCCCGTGAACTTCAAAGGCATCAACATCCCCTGGACTACTACGTCCGGTTCGCGGACTCGCCCCCGAAGCCGCTGTACGACGATATCGGCGCCCAATACGTGGACGACGCCGACCTGTACTACGCCGAAGGCAGCGGCTTCGGCGACACCAAAGCTGTGGGCAGCCGAGGCGAGAAGGTCGTCCTGCTGAACAACGCCCAGCCGGGTTCGCTCAAGACCTGCCGTGAGGAGACCCGGTACGCGAAGCAGGTGTCGCTCTCTCAGCTGTCCAAGGGCTCCCAGTTCTGCGTGCACACAGGCTCCGGCCACATCGCGCTGGTCACCTTCCGGGGCACCGCCCCGAAGTCCGACCCCAGTGACTACGTCTCGGTGGACATCACGGTGTGGCGCAACGCGGAGGAGCCCGCATCAGCGGACTGACGCCCGCTCAGGTCGCGAGTTCCCAGATCAGCCCCTCGGCCGGGCCCAGTGTGGGACGGCGCTCCGGGATGCTCGCCGAAGCCGGCGACGAGGGCGAGGGGCTACTCGCCGCAGGCGCTCAGTGCGCGGTCTCGCTCCACGTCCGGCGTCTTGGTCAGGCACTCGAACCACACCGTCTTGCCGGCGCCGCTGGGGCGCGGGGCCACACCCCACCGATCGGCAACCGTCTCGACCAGAAGCAGGCCGCGCCCACCATCGGCCAGGAGGTCCCCGACCCTTCTGGCAGGTCGTCGCGCGAAACTGTCAGCGACCTCCACCCGTACCCCTTCGGGCCGGAACAGGAAGCAGATGCTGCAGCGGCGGTCGGGTACGTGCCGTACGACGTTGCCGACGACTTCCGTCAGCGCAAGTTCGGCCGCGTCGGCCAGCTCGCTCAGGCCCGAGCCACTGAGGTACAGCCGCAGGATGCGGCGCAGATGCCGTGCCGAGTGCTCGCCGACCGCGAACTCGGCGCGGTACCCGGTCTCGAAGTCCGTCGCCCGCGGACCAGTTGCTTGATTCACGTCACCAGGATGCGACGGAACGATTACCCTCAGCTACGCAATGAAGCGAACACCGCGAGATGTTGCAGGCCGGAGGTACCGCAGTGGCCAACATCCAATCGCTCGACCCCAGCGCTTCCCCACTCGACTACTACGGGTGGGAGCTGCGTCGGCAACGCGAGGCGCACGGCCTCAAACAGGGCCAGCTCGGAGAGATCATCTTCTGCACTGGCTCGTTGGTCGGTCAGATCGAGACCACGAAGAAGATTCCCACCCGCGATTTCTCCGAGCGGGTGGACGCGGCGCTCGGCACGGACGGGGTGTTCTCCCGACTGATCGGCCTCGTGCTCCGCAGTCAACTGCCCAACTGGTTCCAGCCGTACGCGGAGATGGAGGCGAAGGCCACGTACATCTCCACGTACCAGGCACAGGTGGTGTACGGACTGCTGCAGACGGAGGAGTACGCGCGGGCGGTGCTGGCCACGGGCATGCCCGACGATCTCGACGGGCTGGTCGCGGCCCGGATGGAGCGCCAGCGCATCCTGGAGAGGGAGCAGCCCCCGCTGGCCTGGGCGATCCTCGACGAAGCCGTGCTGCACCGGCCCATCGGTGGCCGGGAGGTCATGCGGGGGCAACTGGCGCGGTTGTTGGAGTTCACGGGGCACCGGTGGATGCATGTGCAGGTACTGCCGAGATCAGCAGGTGAACACGCCAGCCTGGATGGATCGTTCACTGCCATGCGCTTCGACGACGACCCCGACATCATCTACACGGAGGACCTCATCTCCGGCCACATGACGGCCAATCCCGAGACTGTCAGGGATGCCGCACGCCGTTACGCTCGCTTGCAGGCCGCCGCCCTTTCCGTGGAGGATTCGGCGGCACTGATCGCCCGCGTGATGGAGGAACACTATGGAGACCTACCTTGAACTGAGGAACGCACGGTGGCGTAAGTCCAGCTACAGCGGTAGTACCGGCGGTGAGTGCGTCGAGGTGGCCGACGGCTTCCCCGGCGTCATACCTGTCCGCGACAGCAAGAATCCCACCGGACCCGCGCTGCTCATCCGCCCGAACGCCTGGCGGGCCTTCGTGGACGGGCTCCGCTAGGAGGCGAACTCGTTCGATTGTCAGTGGTGCCCCCTACGATCGTTTCTCGCAGCTGTTCCAGCTGTCGGGTCCGGCGATCAGGGGGTACGCAATGGGGACGTCATCGGCGAAGATGCGCGCGCCCGAGCCGACGATCGCGCCGATCACCTCACTCGCTTCGCGCGTCCTGAGCGGCGACATCGTTTTACCCAAGTTCCAGCGGGCGTTCGTCTGGACCCCGCAGCAGATCCTGTATCTGCTCGACTCGGTGCGCCGCAACTACCCCATCGGCAGCCTGCTCATGTGGCGAACAACGGCCAAGCTGGCCAGCGGACATGAGATCGCGGGCCTGGACACCGTGCCGCAGCACGAGGGCGCCCCGGTGCACTACGTCCTCGACGGGCAGCAGCGGCTGGCAAGCCTGGTCGGCGCGCTGCACGGCTCCGGGGCGATCTGGGAGATCGCGTACGACCTGGATCGCGAGGAGTTCCTGCACCTCACGGAGGAGACCCCGACAGGGCCGCACATCATCCCCGTCCGGGATCTCACCTCGGTCGGCGCGATCCTGTCGTGGATCCAGCGGGACAAGCCGAGCGACGAGCTTCAGCGGCGCGCGCAAGCGCTGAGCGAACAGTTCGCGCACTATCAGGTGCCGTTGGTGACACTGCTCGACGTCTCCGAAGAGGATTCGGCCCGGATCTTCGAGCGGATCAACAGTACGGGCACGTCCATGGACATCGTCGACCTGATCCGGGCCGGCACCTGGTCGAAGGACTTCGACCTCAAGGACGAGATCGAGCAGCTTCTCCAAGTCCTCGACACCAAGAAGTACGGCCGGGTCGACGCCAAAACCATGTTGCGGACGATCTCGGCGGCAGCGGGCTTCGGCTTCTCCACCAAGTCCATCCACGAGCTGCGCGGGCTGGACCGTCAGCAGCTCCAGGCAGCCGTCGGCGACGCCGGCAAGGCTGCTGCCCGAGCCGTGGACTTCCTCTCCACACAGATCCACACCCCGCAGGCCGAAGCGCTGCCCTACTACAACCAGTTCGCCGTCCTGGTCGAGCTGTTCAGGCAACTACCCAAGCCGACGGCGGCCCAGTACGAGGCCGTGACGCGCTGGTTCTGGCTGACGGCGAGCGGCGAGTACTTCAAGGGCTGGCGTGAGTCCCAGATGGGGCCGGACCTGACGGCCGTGACGGAGTTCGCGGCGGGCCGCTCGTCGGAGGTCGAGACAGCGGCCGCGCTGCCTCGAAGCGTCTTGTGGCAGCGCGCGCAGTTCTCCCGGCAGAACGCTCCCAGCAAGCTTCTGGTGCTGCTGATGTCCTACGAGAAGCCCGTCGACCTGAACACGGGTCTCGTCATCGACGTGGCCGACGCGCTGTCCTGGCAGAACGGGAAGCAGTTTCACCACTTCTTCCCGCGTGCGTACCTGAGGAAGGAGGGGGTGAAGGCAGGGAAGGACAACGTCTGCGGCAACCTGATCATGCTCAGCGCGATCACGAACAACTGGATCTCCGACCGACGCCCCTCCGCCTACCTGAGGGACCTGGCCGGCTGGCACGGCGAGGACAAGCTGCGGGAGCGGCTGCGTACCTGCCTGATCGAAGAGGACGCCTACCAGGCCGCGTTGCGCGACGACTACGACGCGTTCCTCCGGGCCCGCTCGGAGACGCTGCACCGGCGGCTCATGGAACTCATCGGCTCGGCGGCGGGAAGCAGCGGAGACGCAGAGGCGTTCGCCCCTTCACCCGACCCGGAACCCGACCCCCCGGTAGCCGCTGGCTCAGAACCTCTCGACCGAGACTCGGTGGACTGAGGAGGGCGAGGCGGTGGTACGGATGCGGGACGTTCCGGCCCGGGACCGACCACGCGAACGGCTGTTGGCGCGGGGCGCGGAGGCGTTGTCCGACCGTGAACTTCTGGCGCTGCTGCTGGGCGCGGGACTCCCCGGCCAGGATGCGGTGGAGTTGGCCGGACAGCTGATCCACCGGCACGGCGGCTTGTACGAACTGTCCCGGCTCCCGGCACATGAGCTGGCGGCGGGCCTGGCCGGGATCGGCCCTGCGAAGGCGGCACGGGTCGCGGCGGCGTTCCAGCTGGGCCGCCGAGTGGCGCCGCCCTCATCCTCGGCCCGTCAACGGATCCGTGGATCAGCCGACTTGGCGACGATCGCGGCTCCCCACCTTCACGGCCTGCGGCACGAACGCGTCGTCGTGGTCGTCTGCGACGGGTCGGGCTCGGTCATCCGCACGACCGTCCTCACGGAAGGCGTGACGGATCGCAGCCTGCTCCCGGTCCGCGATGTCCTGGCCCTGGTCCTCGCGGCGGGCGGCACATCCTTCGGCGTCGCTCACAACCACCCCACGGGTTGCACCGACCCCAGCGAGGCCGACCGCCGCGCAACGACCCGCCTGACGGCGGGCGCGGCGACGGTCGGTCTGCGGTTCCTGGACCATGTGGTCGTTACCGATGGGGGGTGGCGGAGGGTGCCAGTGGACTGACGGAGCGGCGGGGCTACAGCCGCCCGGAGAAGGCGGCGTCGAGCAGGGTACGGCGGAGGGTAGCCAGCTGCTCCACCTGCCCGGTGCTGGCTTCGGCCACCTTGCGAGCGAGGGAGAGCCGCCTGGCGATGCGCCGCTGCTCCGAGAGAGCAGGAAGGGGGACTTCGGTAGCAAGCAGACGATCAACGTTCACCCGCTGCCGCCGAGAACCCATACCCGTACCTTGGTCCTTGAGACCTTCGTGAAGCCCGCGCCAACGTGCCAGGTGAGTCATGTATTCCACGTCGGCGACTGCCACGTTGATATCGAATGTCGGAAATTCGTGTGAGACGTGGACCCCGTCAAATTCCTCGGGAACCACAGCAAGAGAACCCTCCCATCCAAACAGCTTGCTGTATACGAACTGGTCCTTGTGCAGCCTGTTGTAACGCGGATACTTCGTTTCACTACCGTCTATTACCGGCCTCTTAAACAGTCCACGCCCTCGGTTGAGGATGCCAGCGGTCTGATAGCTAGAGTCGGGGTCAACAGCAACGAAGTCGCTGCTCTCCGACAGCACCTTAGACAGGGGTACCTGTGCCTCAACAGAATAGAACAGGGAATCCGCATGTTGAAGGTTCAGGATGCGCGAATGATCCTTCTTCTGGGCGATCTTCCCCATACCTGCCGCGGCCACGTCGAGCTTGCCGGCAACGCGGCGCTGTTCAGTCACGCCGGGTAGTGAAATTCGCTTTGCGCCAAAGGTTTTGATACCAAGCGTTCGGTTGCGGCCAGCCGACCCTGGAGAAGCTTGGCGGATCACGTCCAGCCCGGGCCCTCCATAGAAGTACGGAAGTAGGTACCGCGGATCGGCAACCTCTTCGTTCACCCGGTACGTCATGAACCGATGTGAACCGATCAGGCCTTCCTCAGCATCGGAAGCATGCGCAACTGCCCCCTCCCAAGCAAAGACGTTGCTGAAAATAAGGTCGCCCGGCTTAACCCTGAACACCTTCTTAGCGGCGATTTCGTATCCAGAAACGGGCTCCTTGTGAAAGATACCGTTACCGAAGGACCGGATTCCGATCTCTCGGTACTCCGCGTCTGCCTCTGGAAGAACTGGCCGCCTAACCAGGGTGATCACGTCCTCCACGGCATAGTCAGTGAGATTCATGCCTGCTCTCCCAGCCCCGCCCGCAGCACCTTCAGAACCTCCAGGATCTCCGTCTCCGTCTTCAGTAGCTCGTCCACCAACTCCTCCGGCGTCTGGTGCGCCAGTTCGTCCCCCACATGCGGGTTGGCGATATCGAGGTTGAAGCCGGAGGCAGCAATTTCCGACGCCGGGACGACCCACGCGTGTTCGCCAACCTGCCGCCCCTCGCGCTGCTTGCCACCCCACCAGTCTGCACAGGACTGGAACTCCTCGAACCGCATCGGTTTCGTCTTGGTGTAACCGCGGCGGCCCTCTGGCAGCGGGATCTCGTAGAACCAGACCTCCTGCGTGGGACCGGTCTTCTCGAAGAAGAGGATGTTCGACGGGATCTGAGTGTAGGGCGCGAAAACTCCCGACGGGAGGCGGACGATGGTGTGAAGGTGGCAGTCCTTCATCAACTTCTTCTTGATCTTGGCGCCGATGGAGTTCTCCCTGTCGGCAGAGAGATTTCCGTTGGGCAGGACGATCGCGCACCGGCCGCCCAGCTTTAGTTGGTCCAGGATCGAGTACAGGAAGAGCCACGAGGTCTCCTGGATACGGAAACCCTCCGGGAAGGCTTTAACAACCGTCGCTTCCTCTGCAGCCCCGAAGGGGGGATTGGTGAGGACCACGTCCGCCTTGTCCGATGCATTGGAATTCCGCATGGCCAGCAGCGCGTTGTCGCGCCGGACATGCGGTGCGTCGATCCCGTGCAGCAGCAGGTTCATCGCACCCAGCAGATACGGCAGCGGCTTCTTCTCGATGCCCCGGATGTTCTTGTGCAGCCGCCTGCGCTGGGTATCGGTGTTGACCTGCCCCTTCAGCTCCTCGTACGCCTGGACCAGGAAACCACCCGTCCCGCTCGCCGGGTCAAGGATCGAATCTTTGAGGTCGAGAAAGGACTGCTGAACCATGAAGCGGTTGACCGGACGTGGCGTGTAGAACTCACCCGAGTCGCCGGCCGCGTCCCGCATCTCTTTGAGGATCGACTCGTAGACGAATGCCATGGTGTGGATGTCGTCGGTCGAGACGAAGTGGATCTGGTTGACGATGTTGACCAAATCCCGCAGCAGCGTGCCGGACTGCATGCGGTTGACGACGTTCTTGAAGATGGTCGAGATGACGTTGCGCGGGTCGTCCGCATTGTCGCCGACCAGTCCCGCCAGGTGCGGGATGAGCTTCTCGTTGACGAACGTCTTCAGCTCCTCACCGCTGAAGTCAGGGTTGGTGGCCCAGCCTCCCCAGTGATACGGCTCCTCGATTGCCCGCCGGTACCCGTCCGGGTCAAGAGCCTCGCCCTCCTCCTCGACGCGCTCGTCGAACGCCTTGAGGAAGAGCAGCCAGGAGAGCTGGGGCAAACGGTCCAGGTCACCGTTCATCCCCGCGTCCTTGCGCATCGTGTCGCGCGCGGACTTGATCAGGGACGCGAGGCGCGCCTGGGAGGTACCGGGGGACTTCTCCGCCGTTTTCTTCGTGGTCGCTGCCATGTCAGCTAAGCCGGTCTCTCTGTTCGGTGGGTACTGAGTCAATGAGTCAACGTGATTCATCAGCGAGCGCCGCCGCCCACAGGCCGCGCACCAGCGCGAGTGCCGCGTCCAGCGTCGGCGGAATGTCCGTGGTCAGCTCCCGCGCCAGCTCCGGGTAGCTGTCGCGCCACCGGGGCGGCGGATCGGGGAGCTCGACCGGGACGTCATGCGTCCCCCTGACGGTGAAGACATGTCGTACGGACGATGCCAGCGCCGCGTCCCCCGGCAGGCCGTCCTCGGTTAGCAGGACAAGGTCCACCAGGTCCTTGACCCGCGTGTTAGGACGGTCGCCGTAGTCGCGGGTGAAGGCGTGCAGCTTCTCCGCGAAGTGCTGGCGGCGGTCGACGGCTTCCATCGTCCGTTGCGGAGTTCCGGCGAACGCCAGGGAGTTGGGAAGTGGAAGGCGCTCCGTCCGCGCGATCTCCTCGCCCCGGTCCACCACGTCCACGCGGACGCCCGCGAAAAGCTTCCCCGCGAGGTGGGCCTCGACGGAGAACCGCCAGCCGCCCCGCCCTGCCGTGTCCGCGGTCAACGAGACGGGCGCACCGACACGGAAGCGGAACCAGTCCCGGTCGAGGTCGACGGACAGGGCCTCGATCAGCAGCTCCCGGACCTCGTCGCCGTCAGCGTCCGAGCCGTCCTCGGGTCGCAAGGCCAGATCCAGGTCCTTGGTGGTGCGGGCGCGGCCGGTCAGCCGGAACTCCATCGCCGCACCGCCCTTGAGGACCCAGCCGCCGGCCGGGTCCTCCGCGAGACGTACCGCCATGCGATCGAAGACGACAAGGCGACGGCGGCGGGCCAGGTCGGTGCCGGACTCGTCCGCGTCGTGTTTCAGTCGCGCCTCCAGCGCCCGGCGCAGGTCCGTGGCGTCGCGGTATCGGCCGGTCACGTCAGCGCCACCAATGCCCGCTCCACGCCCAGTTCGGCACGCGCTCCCAGCAGTTGAGCCGCGTTCAGCAGCTTTCGACGGGTCACGATGCCCTGCTCCAGTGCGTCGGCCACGGCCCCGTCAATCACGTCCTGATCGTCACCGTCCGCCGCGCACTCCGCGATCGCGCGCAGCGGGGCCGTCACCCGGTACCCCGTCCGATCCTCGACGTCCGACTCCGCCAGCTCCGCACGGTGCAGGATCACCGCATCTGACTTCTGGCGGAAGCCGTGCGGCACAGTGAGGTGGATACGGGAGGGGTTGGCCGTACCGAGGTCATGGACGGCGAGGGCGGTGGCGTGCGAGACGACCGCCCTCCCCTTGCTCCACAGCGACCAGCGCACCAACTGCTCATCTCCCTCACCCGGCAGGTCGTTGAACTCCCGGAACCGGTAGAGGGCTCGGTCGATCACCAGCCAGTTGCCGTGCTGAGCGTGATAGCGCTGAGCCTGGTAGGAATAGCCGGCTTCGAGCGCCTGCGCGGCGGTGAAATAGCCACGCTGCCCGGCGGCGGTCCGCCAAAGAGCTGCGCGACTGTCCGTACGGTCTCTGAGCACCTCACCACTCTAGCAGAGCGCAAAACTCAAAGTCGACTTTAGTTATAGGTGCAAGTTTACGCAAAACTAAAGTCTTCTTTTAGCTTTTAGCGCTTCGCTTCCGATGCCTCTTCCTACACGACCGACAGAAGCCGGGCGGCCAGCTGGTCTATGGCCTCGCGCGCCTCGCGGGGACCACCGAACCGTCGGGTCAGGTCCACCACACGGCCCATCGAGTCGAAGGGCGGAACCTTCAGCGTGTCCACCTTCAGCTGCGGAGACCCCGCCTCGGCGAACTTCACCAGCATCGCCTCCAGCACCTCACGGGCCTGCTCCCCGAAGGAGTCCAGGAAATCCCCGTGCTCCCGGCGGAACCAGGTCAGCCGCTCGTCCCGGCTCACCACGGCGAGTCCCTCCCAGGCCGCGCTGACCAGCAAGTCCACCGGGTCCACGTCGGGCTTGCCCAGTTCCTCCGGCAGTTCCTCCACGTCGATGTCGGCCTCCCGCAGCGCTTCCATGAGGACGGCACGGCTCTTGGCCCGTGCCCACTGGGTACGCAACTGGGCCGGGTCCAGATCCAGTTCGAGCACCTGGTTGTGCACCCACTGCTCGACGCTCACCAGCCGCATCGTCACACCGTCGTCAGCGAGCTGATAGCGCCGCTCGCCCAGCTTGTAGACATCGACACCACGCACCCGGTAGCGCTTGCCGCGCGCCTGGATGCGATCGACCTCGTCCTGGTCGGTGACCGTGTCGCCGTCGTCCCCGCCCAGGTCGAACGATCCACCCTCCTGCTGCTCGTACTCCGCCTGCGGCTCGGCGACCGACTCCCCGTCGTCGCCCGCTTCCTCGGCCGGCGGGGTGATGTCCTCGACGTCCACCAGCGCACCCTGCTCGTCAGCCGTCTCCTGAAGCAGCTTCAGGGGCGGACCGTCGAACGCCTTGTCCTCGAAGAGCCGGGTCGCCTCCACGAAGTCGATGATGTCGAACGACTCCTTGCCGATCTCCGGACACAGCCGGGTGCCGCGCCCGATGACCTGCTTGAACTCGGGCATGGAGGCCATCCGCCGGAACAGCACCACGTTCCGCACCGCAGGCAGATCCACACCGGTGGACAGCAACTTGGACGTCACGGCGATGACCGGCTGGCTGGAGTCCGCCTTCCGGAACTCCTCCAGGGACTCTCCGGCATCGGACACGTCGGCACTGGTGATCCGCTTGACGAAGTCCGGCAGGACGGCGACCTCCTCAGAGGCGATGTTGTGCAACGCGGTGCGCATCCGGCCGGCGTGCTCGTTGTTCTCGCAGAAGACGAGCGTCTTGCCCAACCGGCGGTCCTCGGCGTTCTTCCGGAGGTAGTCGATGAGATAGTGCGCCGCCGTCTCGGTCCGCTCCAGGATCACCATGACCCGCTCGAACTCCTTGGGCCCGTAGAGATCGTCAGGGATCTCCCGGCCGTAGACGTCCTTCTTGCCCGGCTCGGGACGGTAGCCCTCCACGTCCACGTTCAGCCGGACCCTGCGCACCCGGTAGGGCGAGAGGAAACCGTCCTCGATGCCGTCTCGGAGCGAATACGTATAGACGGGGTTTCCGAAGTACTCGAAGGTGTCGGTCTTCTTGCCGCTATCCCTGATCGGCGTAGCGGTCAGCCCGATCTGCACGGCGGGTTTGAAGTGCTCCAGTACCTTGCGCCACCGAGAGTCGCTGCTCGCACTGCCCCTGTGACACTCGTCGACGATGACCAGGTCGAAGTAGTCCGGCTCGTACTCCCGGAACAACTCGGCCTGGGCCTCCCCCTGTTCCAGTGACTGATAGAGCGCGAAGTAGATCTTCCGACCGCGCTTGGCCTCGCCGCCACCGATCTTGTGGACGTCGTCCTCGCCGAAGACCGGCAGGAAGTAGCGGTCCTTGGGGTCGTCGACCAGCATGTTGCGGTCGGCAAGGTACAGCACCCGGGGCTTGCGTCCGCCGAAGGCCCCCGGAGCCTTGGAGAGCCGGGCCACCAACTGGAGTGCGAGCATGGTCTTGCCCGTCCCGGTGGCCAGTACCAGCAGGATGCGGCGCTCGTCACGGGCAAGCGCCGCAAGCGCTCGGGTGATGGCGACCCGTTGGTAGTAACGCGGGCGCTTCACAGAATTGTCGGTGTTCCGGAGGGTGTAGTCGTACGGCGCCGACATCAGTTCCTCGCCCGCCTCGGTGCCACGGACACCCTGATCGCGCAGGAAGCGCGCCCACAGGTCACCGGGCGACGGGAAGCGGTCGACAGAACGAATCGCCGGCCTGTCTCCGCTGAAGTCGATCTCGACGATGTTGCGGCCGTTGGTGGCGTACGCGAAGGACAGGCCCAGCTTGCGCGCGTAACGGCGTGCCTGTTCCACCCCGTTCTCCTCGCTGAGCCGGTAGCGCTTGGCCTCCACCACAGCGATCGGTACATCGGGGATGTACTCGAGCACATAGTCGGCGGCGAGCGCCGCCCCTCGCTTGTGGCGCCTGCGCGTCGGTACCAACCGGCCGTCGTTGATCCGGTACTGCGGACGGATCTGCTTCTCGCTCCACCCCGCTGCCCGCAGAGCAGGAAGGACGAACCGCTTGCACGTCTCGTCCTCGTTCAACTGGTACGCATCGATCCCCATGAAGACAGGTGTACTTCATGCCTCTGACAACGGTGCCCGAACAACGGAATCAGCTGCTGCATCAGGGCAGGCCTGCGACGCTGCCGACGAGCCGTTCACCCTGCCGCCATCTCCCAGACCAGCACTTCGGCGTTGCTGACCCCCAGCGCCTCGAGGTCCTTCGCGTCCGTGACGCGGGCCGCGTCGCCGGGGCCAAGCTTCTCACCGTCCAGCCGGACCTCTCCGCGCACGACGTGCACGTACACGTGCTCCCCGTCCGGGACCGCCGTCCGCTCCCCCGCGCCGAGGCGCCGCACGTGCAGCATCGCGCCGGCCTCGGGGACGGCGTACGGGGTGGAGTCGGCGATGCCGCGGACGATCTCGTAGGCCGGGTCGCCGCCGGCATCCAGCGGGGCCAGCCACATCTGCACGAAGACCAGCGGGACGTCGGCGTCGTTGCGCTCCACGTGCCGTACGCCGGCCGCGGAGCTGAGCCGCTGCACGTCGCCGGGGCGGACCCGCGTCTCGTGGCCGGCCGAGTCGCGGTGGGTCAGTTCCCCCTCGATCACCCAGGTCACGATCTCGGTGTGGCTGTGCGGATGCTCGTCGAAGCCGGCGCCGGGCGCGAGGCGTTCCTCGTTGCAGGCGATCAGCGCGCCGAAGCGCAGGTTGTCGGGGTCGTAGTGGGGGCCGAAGGAGAAGGCGTGCCGGGTGTCGATCCCGGCCGCCCGGTCCCCGCCCCGAAAGCGCGCGTCGGCGCGCCGTACGTGCATCACGCGACCACGGTAGACCCGCCGCCGGGCGGCCGGGGCCGGGCCGCGAGGGGCGCGCGGAGGGAAACGCCGGGAGAGGGCCGGGAGAGGACCTTCCGGCCGCGACGGGACGTCCCCACCTGCGACCCGGCGGCACACGCCGCCGCCCCGATGAGGCAGTCTTGTCCCGTGCCCGAACCCGAAACCAGTCATCCCGAACCCGCGGCGCACGCCGTCCACTCCCACCCCGCGACGCTGAAGCGGCTGGTGAAGTCCTCCGGGAGCCTCGCCGCCCAGGCCATCGCGAGGATGGACGAGACACTGCCGTGGTACCGGGCGATGCCACCGGAGAACCGTTCCTGGATCGGGCTGGTCGCCCAGGCGGGCATCGCCGCCTTCACCGAGTGGTTCCGGCACCCGGACGCCCCGCAGGCCATCTCCACGGACGTGTTCGGCACGGCGCCGCGCGAGCTGACCCGGGCCATCACGCTGCGGCAGACGGTGGAGATGGTGCGCACCACCATCGAGGTCATGGAGTCCGCGATCGACGAGGTCGCGGCCCCCGGTGACGAGAACGTGCTGCGCGAGGCGCTGCTGGTGTACGCCCGGGAGATCGCGTTCGCCACCGCCCAGGTCTACGCCCAGGCCGCCGAGGCCCGCGGCGCCTGGGACGCCCGGCTCGAGTCGCTCGTCGTGAACGCCGTGCTGAGCGGCGAGGCCGACGAGGGAGCCGTGAGCCGGGCCGCCGCGCTCGGCTGGAACTCGCCGGAGCACGTCTGCGTCGTCCTCGGCACCGCCCCGGACGGCGACTCCGAACTGACCGTGGAGGCCATCCGGCGGGCCTCGCGGCACTCCAAGCTCCAGGTGCTCACCGGGGTCCTCGGCTCCCGGCTGGTGGTGATCGCCGGCGGCAGCGACAACCCGCTGGCCGTCGCCAAGTCCCTCATCGGGCCGTTCGCCGCCGGCCCGGTGGTGGCCGGGCCCGTCGTGCCCGACCTGCTCGCCGCGACCCGGTCCGCACAGGCCGCCGCGGCCGGGCTCAAGGCGTGTTCCGCCTGGCAGGACGCACCCCGGCCGGTCCTGGCGGACGATCTCCTCCCGGAGCGCGCGATCGCCGGCGATCCCGGCGCGCGTGAGCAGTTGGTGGAGGAGATCTACAGACCGCTGGAGGAGGCGGGGTCGGCGCTCCTGGAGACGCTCTCCGTATATCTCGAACAGGCGTCCAGTCTCGAAGGGGCCGCCCGGATGCTCTTCGTGCATCCGAACACCGTGCGCTACCGGCTTCGACGTGTGACTGACGTCACCGGCTGGTCGCCTTCGGATGTACGCTCCGCGTTCACGCTCCGGATCGCGCTGATCTTGGGGCGTCTGGTCGACGGAGATCCTCAGAGCTAGCTTTTTGTCGGGGGTCCACAAAACCCCCTGCCGTTCTTCGTCCCTGTCCCCACGGGCGGCTTCGGCCGTCCCCAAGAGAGAGTGTGAGAGTGCTCGTACTCGTCGCTCCCGGCCAGGGCGCCCAGACGCCCGGCTTCCTGACTCCCTGGCTCGACCTTCCCGGTGTCGAGGACCGTCTGCGTGCCCTGTCGACGGCCATCGACCTCGACCTGGTGCACTACGGCACGAACGCCGACGCGGACGAGATCCGCGACACCGCGATCGCCCAGCCGCTGCTCGTGGCGGCCGGGCTCGTCTCCGCCTCCGCGCTCGGCGACGTCGCGCCCGGCGCCGTCGCGGGCCACAGCGTCGGCGAGATCACCGCGGCCGTCTTCGCGGGCGTCCTCGACGACACCGCCGCGCTGGCCCTGGTCCGCAGGCGCGGCCTGGCCATGGCCGACGCCGCCGCGATCACCGAGACCGGCATGTCGGCGCTGCTCGGCGGCGACCCCGAGGTCTCCGTGGCGCATCTGGAGAAGCTGGGGCTGACCCCGGCGAACATCAACGGCGCGGGCCAGATCGTCGCCGCGGGCACGCTGGAGCAGCTCGCCGCGCTGAACGAGGACAAGCCGGAGGGCGTCCGCAAGGTCGTCCCGCTGAAGGTCGCCGGCGCGTTCCACACCCGCCACATGGCGCCGGCCGTCGAGTCCTTGGCGAAGGCGGCCGCGGAGCTCACGCCGGCCGACCCGACGGTCCGTTATGTCTCCAACAAGGACGGGCAGGCCGTGTCCACCGGCGCGGAGATCCTGGACCGGCTGGTCGGCCAGGTCGCCAACCCGGTCCGCTGGGACCTGTGCATGGAGACCTTCAAGGAGCTCGGCGCGACCGCGATCATCGAGGTCTCCCCCGGCGGCACCCTGGTCGGCCTCGCCAAGCGCGCCCTGCCCGGCGTGAAGACGCTGGCGCTGAAGACCCCCGACGATCTCGACGCCGCTCGCGAGCTCATCGCCGAGCACGGCGTCGGCTGAGGAGCCCTGATGGCGAAGATCAAGCCCAGTAAGGGCTCCCCGTACGCGCGGATCCTCGGCGTCGGCGGCTACCGGCCGACCCGGGTGGTGCCCAACGAGGTGATCCTGGAGACGATCGACTCGTCCGACGAATGGATCCGCTCGCGCTCCGGCATCGAGACCCGGCACTGGGCGAACGACGAGGAGACCGTCGCCGCCATGTCGGTCGAGGCGTCCGGCAAGGCGATCGCCGACGCCGGGATCACCGCCGAGCAGATCGGCGCGGTGGTCGTCTCGACCGTCTCGCACTTCAAGCAGACCCCGGCCGTGGCGACCGAGATCGCCGACAAGCTCGGCACGAACAAGGCCGCCGCGTTCGACATCTCGGCCGGCTGCGCGGGCTTCGGCTACGGCCTGACCCTCGCCAAGGGCATGGTGGTGGAGGGTTCCGCCGAGTACGTGCTCGTCATCGGCGTGGAACGGCTGTCCGACCTGACCGACCTGGAGGACCGTGCGACGGCCTTCCTGTTCGGTGACGGCGCGGGCGCGGTCGTCGTCGGTCCGTCCGACGAACCGCACATCGGCCCGACCGTGTGGGGCTCGGAGGGCGACAAGTCCGAGACCATCAAGCAGACCGTGCCGTGGAACGAGTTCCACATCGGGGACGTGACCAACCTCCCGCTCGACAGCAAGGGCAACGTCAAGTTCCCGGCGATCACGCAGGAGGGCCAGGCGGTCTTCCGCTGGGCCGTGTTCGAGATGGCGAAGGTCGCCAAGGAGGCGCTGGACGCCGCCGGCATCACCGCCGACGAACTGGACGTCTTCATCCCGCACCAGGCCAACGAGCGGATCATCGACTCGATGGTGAAGACTCTCAAACTGCCGGAGACGGTCACGGTCGCCCGTGACGTGCGCACCACCGGCAACACCTCGGCCGCCTCGATCCCGCTCGCGATGGAGCGGCTCCTGGCGACCGGTCAGGCGAAGAGCGGCGACACCGCGCTCGTCATCGGATTCGGGGCGGGTCTCGTCTACGCCGCCACTGTCGTTACCCTCCCCTAGGCACTCCGTGCCGGATCATCCGGTCCGGGACGGGAAACAGCCCATGCCACACCCTCTGGAACAGTAAAGAAGGAGCGCCACATGGCCGCCACTCAGGAAGAGATCGTCGCCGGTCTCGCCGACATCGTGAACGAGATCGCCGGCATCCCGGTTGAGGACGTCCAGCTGGACAAGTCCTTCACCGACGACCTGGACGTCGACTCGCTGTCCATGGTCGAGGTCGTCGTCGCCGCCGAAGAGCGCTTCGACGTCAAGATCCCGGACGAGGACGTCAAGAACCTCAAGACCGTCGGCGACGCGACGAGCTACATCCTCAAGCACCAGGCCTGATCTACCGATCACCTGGGCTGAACTGCCCCGCCACCCGGCGGTGGCGCCGTTCTCCCCGCTGAGGCGGGGGCAGTCCTCCTCGCAACGTTGGAGAAAGAATCCGTGAGCCCGACCAATCGCACCGTGGTCGTCACCGGTATCGGCGCAACCACACCGCTGGGTGGCGACGCAGCCTCTACCTGGGAGGGCCTCGTCGCCGGCAAGTCCGGCGTCAAGGCACTGTCCCAGGAGTGGGCGGCCGATCAGGCCGTCAAGATCGCGGCCCCGGTCGCGGTGGAGCCTCTCGAGGTCATTCCGCGGCCGCAGGCCCGCAAGCTGGACCGCTCGGCGCAGTTCGCGCTGATCGCGGCCCAGGAAGCCTGGAAGGACGCCGGGTTCTCCGGCAAGGCCGGTGAGGACGGCAGTGACGGCAAGGTCGACCCCGACCGGCTCGGCGCGGTCATCGCCTCCGGCATCGGCGGCGTGACCACCCTGCTCGACCAGTACGACGTGCTGAAGGAGAAGGGCGTCCGCCGCGTCTCCCCGCACACCGTGCCCATGCTGATGCCGAACAGCCCGTCCGCCAACGTGGGCCTGCTCGTGGGCGCCCGCGCGGGCGTGCACACGCCGGTCTCGGCGTGCGCGTCGGGCGCGGAGGCCATCGGCTACGCCATCGAGATGATCCGCACGGGCCGCGCCGACGTCGTCGTGGCCGGCGGCACGGAGGCGGCGATCCACCCGCTGCCCATCGCCGCGTTCGGCAACATGATGGCGATGTCCAAGAACAACGAGAACCCGCAGGCCGCCTCGCGTCCCTACGACGTCGCCCGCGACGGCTTCGTCATGGGCGAGGGCGCCGGCGTGATCGTCCTGGAGTCCGCGGAGCACGCCGCCGCGCGCGGCGCCCGGGTGTACGCCGAGGCCGTCGGCCAGGGCATCTCCGCCGACAGCCACGACATCGTGCAGCCGGAGCCCGAGGGCCGCGGCATCGCGCACGCCCTGCAGAACCTGCTGGACAACACCGACCTGAACCCGGCGGAGATCGTGCACGTCAACGCGCACGCCACCTCCACGCCGGCCGGTGACGTGGCCGAACTGAAGGCGCTGCGCAAGGTCTTCGGCGACGACGCGGACCACTTCGCGGTCTCCGCGACCAAGTCCATGACCGGTCACCTGCTGGGCGGCGCGGGCGGTGTCGAGTCCGTCGCCACGGTGCTCGCGCTGTACAACCGGGTCGCTCCGCCGACCATCAACGTCGAGAACCTCGACCCCGAGGCCGAGGCGAACGCGGACATCGTGCGCGGCGAGGCGCGCAAGCTGCCCGTGGAGGGCCGTATCGCCGCCCTGAACGATTCGTTCGGGTTCGGCGGGCACAACGTCGTCCTGGCGTTCCGGACGGTCTGATCGGCGCCGTGAACGCGCGGTGGCCCGGACCCCCCTTGGGGGTCCGGGCCACTCGGCGTCTGGGACGGGGCCGGCGGAGAGCCGGCGGGGCTGATCACGCGGTTCCGCGCGCCCCCGGGGGGGACGGGGCGGGTCACACCACCTGGTGCAGCCAGCGCACCGGAGCTCCCTCACCCGCGTGCCGGAACGACTCCAGCTCGTCGTCCCACGGTTTGCCGAGGAGCTTGGCGAGTTCGGCCTCGAGGTCCGTCTCACCGCGCCGGCTGCGCAGCAGCGCGGCGCGCAGCCGGTCCTCCGGGATCAGGATGTCGCCGTGGATGCCGGTGACGGCGTGGAAGATGCCGAGCTCCGGCGTGCAGCTGTAACGCTCGCCCTCGGCGGTGGCGCAGGGCTCGGCGGTGACCTCGAAGCGCAGCATCTGCCAGCCGCGCAGCGCGGAGGCCAGCTTGGAGGCGGTGCCGGCCTCGCCCTTCCAGGAGAACTCCGAGCGCCAGGTGCCGGGCGCGGCGGGCTGCCGGATCCAGTCGAGGCTGACGCGCGTGCCGAGCACCCCGGCGACGGCCCATTCGACGTGCGGGCACAGCGCGCGCGGCGCGGAGTGCACGTACAGAACTCCACGTGTCGTCACCGGGACCTCCGGGCAGAGCGGGACAGTCTTGCAGGCTGACATGGCGGCGGTGGCAGGCAGCCGCGCTGATGGCGAGGCTACCGTGCGGCGGCGCAAGGAGTGTGACGTACCGTCGGTCCCGGTGCCGTGAAACGTCCGCCTTTCACTCGGCAGGACGCCTGTGCGGGCATGGAGCGTTCCATCTTGTGGGTGTCATTCGCGGGGAACTCCCGTGCGTTGTCATGAGGAGAGCGTGTTCGAAGATCGGACAGAGTCGGCGAGTCGAGGGGAACACCAGCGGATGCGGATGCGGAACCGGCACGCGCGGGCCCTGCTCGCGGGCACGACGGCGGCCGTCCTGGGGCTGGCCGGCTGTGACGCCCAGGGGGGCGACGGCGCGGGGGCGTCGGGCGCCCCGGCCCGGCAGGCGAAACCGTCGCCGACGTCGCTGTGGGACTCCAGCCCCGACTCGGTGGCGGCGGTGGGCGACTCGATCACCCGCGGCTTCGACGCCTGCGGCATCCTCGCGGACTGTCCCGAGGTGTCCTGGGCGACCGGCAGCAGCGCCGAGGTGAACAGTCTCGCCGTCCGGCTGCTGGGCGCGGCGAAGGCGGTCACGCACAGCTGGAACCATGCCGAGACCGGGGCGCGGATGGCGGACCTGCCGGCCCAGATGGTGCGGGCGGCGGCTCAGAAGCCGCAGTTGGTGGCGGTGATGGCGGGCGCGAACGACGCGTGCCGGCAGTCGACGGCGGCGATGACGCCGGTGGCGGACTTCCGCGCCCAGTTCGAGGAGGCGCTCCGCACGCTGCGGCGCGCGCTGCCGAAGACGCAGGTGTACGTGGCGAGCGTGCCGAACCTCAAGCGGCTGTGGTCGCAGGGACGCACGAACGCGCTGGGCAAGCAGGTGTGGAAGCTGGGCATCTGCCCGTCGATGCTGGGCGACGCGGACGCGCTGGACTCGGCGGCGACCCTGCGGCGGGCGACCGTCCAGAAGCGGGTGGAGGCCTACAACACGGTGCTGAAGGAGGTCTGCGCGAAGGACGCGCGGTGCCGGTTCGACGGCGGCGCGGTGTACGACTTCCGGTTCGGCACGGACCAGCTGAGTCACTGGGACTGGTTCCATCCGAGCAAGGACGGGCAGGCGCGGCTCGCGGACATGGCGTATCGCAACGTCACCGGGAAGACCTCGTGACCCAGGGCCTGTCGTTTGGATCCCTCCGTTCCCCGGCGTCGACAAGCCCCGCCGATGCCCTGCGAGCTGATCCAAACCACAGGCCCTAAAGTTCCGCCCATGAGCGAACACTTCGGAACACTTTCCGACGGCACCGCGGTGCACCGCTGGACCCTGGAGCGGGCGGGCACCCGGGTACGGGTCCTGTCCTACGGGGGGATCGTGCAGTCCGTCGAGGTCCCGGACCGCGACGGCCGCCCGGCGAACGTGGTCCTGGGGTTCGCGGATCTGAACGGCTATCTCGCCCACCCCGAGCCCTACCTCGGCGCGCTGGTCGGGCGGTACGCCAACCGGATCGCGCACGCCCGCTTCCAGCTGGACGGCCTGACGTACGCGCTGGAGCCCAACAACGCGCCGAACTCCCTGCACGGCGGCGCCCGCGGCTTCGACAAGCGGGTGTGGGAGGTGGAGCCGGTCGAGCACGGGCTGCGGCTGAGCCGGGTCAGCGCGCACGGCGAGGAGGGCTTCCCCGGCCGTCTGGAGGTGTCGGCGACGTACACGCTCGACGCGTCGGGGGCGCTGTGCCTCGCGTACGAGGCGGTCACGGACGCGCCGACGACGGTCAACCTGACCAACCACAGCTACTTCAACCTCGGCGGCCCCGGCAGCGGCGGCGCCGGCGGGCACGAGCTGCGGCTGGCCGCCTCCCGTTACACGCCGGTGGACGCCGACCTGATCCCGACCGGGGAGCTCGCGCCGGTCGCGGACACCCGCTTCGACTTCCGCGCGCCGCGCAAGGTCGACGCCGGCTACGACCACAACTTCGTGCTCGACAAGGGCGTCACGGACACGCCGGCCGAGGTGGCCGAGCTGCACGACCCGGCGTCCGGGCGGGTGCTGACGGTGGCGACGACCGAGCCGGGGCTCCAGCTGTACACCGCCGACCACCTCGGCGAGCCGTTCACGCCCGGCGAGGGCGTCGCGCTGGAGACCCAGCACTTCCCCGACTCGCCGAACCGCCCGGAGTTCCCGAGCACGGTCCTGCGGCCGGGCGGGGTCTACCGGTCGCAGACGGTGTACGGCTTCTCGGCCCGGTAGGCCCACGGAGGCCGGGGGGCCTGTCCGGCCTGTCAGGCCCGGGAACGACCGGGGAGACTCCGGCGAAGGGCGGGGAACGACATTGCCCCGGTCCAGGGGTCAGGTCCCGGACCGGGGCTGTTCAAGGGGGCGACGATCGCCTGATCACACGTTAATCGTCACGGTGACCCTGCGGTCGGCGTTCGAGCAGCCCCCCTGGATTTCGTACGAACCCTTCACAAAGAACCACCGGTCGTCCGCCTCCTCCCCCGGAACGGACCCGCCGAACGCGCCCGCTACTGGCCCCACTTGAGGGCGAGCGCCTTGCTCGCCGCGCAGACGAGCGCGAAGCCGAGGGCGAGGCCGTGCGCGCCCGCGGCCCAGAGGGCGACGACACCGCTGCCGAACCACGCCAGTTCGAAGCCCGCCCGGCCCCAGCCGCGCGTCTTGAACCGGGCCCGCGGCGATCCGCACAGCGCCCAGAGCGCGATCAGCGTCGCCGGGGCCGCGAGCCCCAGCAGCCAGGGGTGGGCGGTGGAGAAGCCCCGGTAGGAGACGGCCGCGAGGGCGCCCAGCTCGATCAGGAAGAGGACGCCCAGGTTGGCCGCCTTCACGGGCGGAGGTGTCACCGGTTCGTCGTGCCGGGACGCCCGGCCGCGTGGGACGCGCCGGCGCCGTCCCCGTCGTCCCTCGCGTGCGCCGCGTCCGTGTCCGCGTCGGCCGGCCCGTCGCCTTCGGAGATCTCCTCGCCGAGCAGCTCGCGGGCGAGCAGGGTGGCGCCGGCGACCGCGCCCGGCATCAGGAACACGGCGACGAAGGGGACCAGGAAGGCCAGTCCCAGGGGTGTGCCGAAGCCCCAGATCAGCGTCTTGCGGGAGCGGAACAGGGCGAGCCGGGCGCGCAGGTCGACATCGCGGCGCTGGAGGGCGACGGCGGCGAGCTCCTCGGTGAGGAAGAAGCCGGTGACGAAGAACCCGAGCACCGGCACGACCGTCTGGCCGACGACCGGGACGAACCCGAGGGCGAACAGCAGCACCGCCCACACCAGCGCGCGGGCCAGGACGCGCAGGCTGTCCCGGGCGGAGATCCACAGTTCCCGCCAGAGCGGCAGCCCGGACTCGGGGGCCGTGCCGTCGGGCGAGACGTCCCGGTCGACCCGCTCGGAGAGGCTCTCGTAGAAGGGCTGCCCGATGAGCAGAGTCACGGCGGTGAAGGTCAGGACGGCGAGGAGAAGGCCGAGAGCGAACAGCACGGCGGTGAGGAAGCCGCGGAACAGGCCGATCCAGGGGCTGGACCAGTCGTCGGCGAACGGCGTCGCCCACCCCACGAACCCCTCGCCCCACACCGCGAGCGCCACCAGGGCCGCGAGGTAGAGGACGAGCGTGATCAGGCCGGGGACCAGCCCGAACCCGTACTGCCTACCGTGCCGAGCCACCCACCGCTGGCCCTTCAACAGGTATCGGAAACCCACCCCGAGATCGCGCATGACCGAACTCTATCGGCCATGCTCACCTCACAACCGGGCGCCCGAGGGGACCCCGATGGGCCATCCGGGGCATCGGTGACACCAACGCCCTCCTGCCGCAGTTGAGTCGAACAGGCACACCTCGCCGTACCGATCTCCGGAAGCAACGATCCCGGAAGCTCTTGTCCGGGATCGTCCGAAGGGCAGTTCCCGCAGGTCGCACAGGCGTCGATCACCAGGACACACGCAAGCAGCGGGCTGGTTGAGGAGAACGGATGACTCGGTTGACTCGGACGACGAAGGAGATCCACGGCAGCGTCGCCGCCGGATTCGAAGCGGTGCGGGAGGAGTTCGCCGCGTTCGTGGCGGAGGAACAGCCCGACTACGAAGGCCAGTTGTGCGCGTATGTGCACGGCCGGCGGGTCGTCGACCTCTGGGCGTCCGCGGACGGCGCCGGACCCGACTCCCTCTACGGCGTCTACTCCTCGACCAAGGGCGCCGCCCATCTGGTGGTCGCGCTGCTGGTCCAGGAGGGCACCCTGGAACTGGACCGCAAAGTCACCTACTACTGGCCGGAGTTCGCCGCCGAGGGCAAGGGTGCGCTGACCCTGCGGGAGCTGCTCGCGCACCGGGCGGGGGTGGTGGGCACGGACGGCGGGTTCTCGCCGCAGGAGCTGGCCGACGACCGGCAGCTCGCCGAACGCCTGGCCGACCAGAGGCCGTTCTGGCGGCCGGGCACCGCCTTCGGCTACCACGCGCTGGTCATCGGGGCGCTGACCGGCGAGGTCGTCCGGCGGGCCACCGGCCGCACCCTCCAGGAGGTGTACACGGAACGGGTGCGCGTCCCGTACGGGCTGGACTTCTTCCTGGGGCTGCCCACGGCGCACGAACCGCGCTTCCGCACCGCGCGGCCGATGGCGCCGACCGCCGAGCAGCGGGCACTGCTGGACGCCCTGCCCGACGGGCCGCACACCCTGGCCGCCGTCGCCTTCAACCGGCACGGCGCCCAGCCGACCGATCTCGAGCTGCTGCCCAACGACCCGCTGGTCCGGGCCCGGGGCCCGGCCTCGGTGGGCGGGGTGGCATCGGCGCGCGGGCTGGCCGGCATGTACGCGGCGGCGATCAGCGAGACCGACGGGAAGGCGCCGCTGCTGAAGGAGGACACGGCGGCGGAGTTCGGGCAGCTGCACTCGGTGGGCTACGACGTGGTGGCGCGCTCGCACAAGGCGTACGGGCTGGGCTTCCAGGCGACCGCGGACACCTGGTACCCGTTCCTGGGCGCCGGGGCGTTCGGGCACAGCGGGGCGGGCGGCTGCCAGGCGTTCGCGGACCCGCGCAGCGGGCTGGCCTACGGCTACACGCGCCGCAGGTTCGCCTTCCCGGGCGGCGCGGCGCCGGAGAACGACCGGCTGGCGAAGGCGGCGCACACCGCGGCCCTGGCACACGCCTGACCGCGGGGGCCGGCGGGGGCGGACGCGACGGTGGAATCGGCAGAACGGGCGGCACGCGACCCAGCACGGCGGCGCCCGGCTCGGCGGGGCGCGGCGGTGGCCGGTGGGCCCACAGGCGGCGGTGGCCGGTGGGGTGGGCTCTGGCGCGTACGGCGGAGCGCGGGCCGCACCCTACGTCCAGGGGTGCGGCCCGCGCGGCGCGTGACGGCCCGGCCGGCGGAAGGCGCGGCCTCGTCGGCGTAGCCGGAAGGGGCGGCCGGAGTCAGAGCTTGACGATCATCTTTCCGGTGTTGTCGCCGCGCAGGACGCCGAGGAACGCCTCGAGGTTGTTCTCGATGCCCTCGACGACCGTCTCGCGGTACTTCAGCTCGCCGGAGCGGACCCAGGCGCCGACCTCCTGGACGAACTGCGGCTGCAGGTCGTAGTGGTCGCCGACGAGGAGGCCCTCGATGCGGCCGCGGGTCTGGATGAGGCGGGCGAGGTTCTTCGGGCCGGGGGCCGGCTCGGTGTTGTTGTAGACGGAGATCATGCCGCAGATCGCTATGCGGCCCTTCTCGTTGAGGGAGCCGATGGCCGCCTCGAGGTGGTCGCCGCCGACGTTGTCGAAGTAGACGTCGATCCCGTCGGGGGCGGCGGCGCGCAGCTGCTCCGCCACGGGGCCGTTCTTGTAGTTGAAGGCGGCGTCGAAGCCGTACTCCTCGACCAGGAGCTTGACCTTCTCGTCGGAGCCGGCCGAGCCGATGACCCGGGAGGCGCCCTTGAGCCGGGCGATCTGGCCGACCTGGCCGCCGACGGCGCCGGCCGCGCCCGACACGAAGACGGAGTCGCCCTCCTTGAAGGAGGCGGTGCGCAGCAGTCCGGCGTAGGCGGTGAGGCCGGTCATGCCGAGGACGCCGAGGTAGGTGGACAGGGGCGCGGCGTCGGGGTCGACCTTGACGGCCTGCTTGGCGTCGAACACCGCGTACTCGCGCCAGCCGCCGAAGTGCAGGACGTGGTCGCCGGGCGCGATGCCCTCGGCCTCGGAGGCGACGACCTCGCCGACCGCCCCGCCCTGCATGGCCTTGCCCAGCTCGAAGGGGGCCACGTAGGACTTGGCGCTGCTCATGCGGCCGCGCATGTAGGGATCGACGGAGACGTACGCGTTGCGCACCAGCACCTCACCCGGCCCGGGGCGGCGGATCTCCGTCTCGGCCAGCTCGAAGTCCTCGGGCTTCGGCCAGCCGACGGGACGGCTGAGCAGACGCCATTCGCGGCCGGTGGCGGGGAGGGCCGAGTCAGTCATGGGGGGCTGCCTTTCACGTGCGGGAGCGTTCGGGGACGTTCGGGAGATCGCTTCGGTACGAAAATGCTTCACTACCTGAAACAACCATGCTCCTGAATATTTCAGGATGTCAAGTAAACGGGTACCCTGGATCCATGGCCGCCTCACATCCGACCTCTCGTCCCGCTGGTCCGACCCCGCTGCCCGACGCCCTGACCATGGAGGTCGTCGAGCTGATCGGCGAGGTCGTGGCGCGCTTCTACGAGGACTACGAGGAGGCCGCCGCCGGCCACTCCCTCACCGGGGCGCAGGCCCGGCTGCTGAGTCTGCTGTCGCTGGAGCCGCTGCCGATGCGCAAGCTGGCCCAGAAGCTGAAGTGCGAGCCGTCCAACGTGACCGGCATCGTCGACCGCCTGGAATCCCGCGGCCTGGTCGAACGCCGTCCCGACCCGGCCGACCGCCGGGTGAAGCTGGCGGCGGCGACGGACGAGGGCCGCGACATCGCCAAGGGGCTGCGCGAGTCGCTGCGGTTCGCCCGGGAGCCGCTGGCGGGACTGGCGGAGCAGGAACGGGTGGTGCTGCGGGGGCTGCTGCGGCGGATGCTGGCGGCGGAGGGCGACCGCCCCTAGGGACCGTCCGGCCCCCGCGCCTCCTGTGGCTCCTGTGTTCCCTGAGACCCCTGAGACCCCTGAGACCCCTACGGCTCCTGTGTCCCCTGAGACCCCTACGGCTCCTGCGGCTCCTGCGGCTCCTGCGGCTCCTGCGAGGTGAACTCGTACTGCAGCTCGTAGAGATGGCCCGCCTTCACCATGACGGTCACCTCGACGGGACGGCCGTCGTCGCCGCGGACCACGCGCAGGGTGCGCAGCACCGGCATGCCGCCGGTGAGCCGGAGCGCCCGGTACTGGTTCTGGGTGGGGACGCGGGCGCAGACGCGGTCCGTGCTCACCCGGGGCGGATGGCCGAGCTCGGTCAGCAGGGCGGGGGCGCCTCCCCTGATCCGGCGGCGCTCGGCCAGGGGCGTGCCGCGGGCGATGTCCAGCGGGTAGTAGGACTCGACCAGCTCGGCCGGCTCGTCGTCGACCAGGAGGATCTGGCTCCGCAGCAGGGCGGCGCCGTCCGCCGGAAGGTCCAGGGCCGCGCGGACGTCGGCAGGCGGGCGACGCTCTGCGACCTCGAGCAGCTCGCTGCGGGCGTGCGTGCCGTGCTTGGCGGCCTCGGTGAGCCAGCGGTAGGGCGTTCCGGACTCCGCGGGCCGTGCGAGGGCGGCGGGCCGGACCGTGCGCCGGCGGTGCGCCCGGACGGTGACGGCGGCGCCCGCGCGGCCGACCACCAGGAGCTCCTCCTTGAGGAGTCGCAGGGCCTTCTGGACCGTGGCGCTCGACGCCCCGAACCGTTCCTTCAGCTGGGCGGTGGTGGGCAGGTTGGCGCCGGGAGCGAGCTCTCCGCTCATGATGTCGTCGCGCAGATCGGCCGCGATGCGCTCATGGAGGGAGCGGCGGTCGACGGCTTCCGGTTCTGCCTTGGGCACGGTCATCCGATCCTGATCTGGTAGCGCAGCCTCTGCCGGAGGGCAGGCATCACCATACGGTCGACCTGGATCGGCCGGTCGTCGCGGTCGAGCGTGAGCCGGACCAGCCGCAGGACCGGTTCCCCGGCGGCGGTGCCGAGAGCCCGGCGCTCCTCCTCGTCGGGCATCCCGGCCGTCACGTCCTCCCGGACGAGGACGCCTACGTGGCCGAGCTCGGCGAGCAGCGTGAGGGCGCCGCCGGGGATCTTGGCCATGCCGGCGAGACGGGTGCCCCCGGCTATCTCGACGGGGTAGTACGTGTCGGTGAGCTCGCTGGGCTCGTCGTCGAGGAGGATCAGCCGCCGGCGCACCACGACCGGATCGCCCTCCGGCACGCCGAGCAGCGCCGCGATCTCGGCGGGGGCGGGCGTCTCACCTGCGTGCACGATGCGCTGACCGCCGCGCCGCCCCTGTGCCGCCGCCTCGGCCGCCCACGCGTCGCCCCGTCCGGGGCCCCATGGCGTCAGATACGGCAACGACGTGCTGACCCAACCGCTCCCACCCACGACGTCCTCCTGTACGGCCGACCGTTCCTGCGACCCTGCCGCCCTACACGGTAGGCGACTTGCCTCATCCGCCAACCGCCACCCTCAGCCACCCTCAGCCACCCCTGACGACCTTGTCGCCTTTCGCGAACAACAGTAAGGTCACGCCGCAGGACGCCCCCCTGAACCATGGAGGTGCCCCCGTGCCCCTGTCCCGGCACCAGTCACGGCAACGTCGTTTCCCCCGCACGCGCGACTCCGTGCGGGCCGCACGCGCCTTCGTGCGTCAGGCCCTCACGGACTGGGGCTGCGTCGACCGGCTGGACGACATCACGCTGTGCG
The DNA here is from genome assembly GCF_030816715.1 of Streptomyces achromogenes. NCBI lineage: Bacteria > Bacillati > Actinomycetota > Actinomycetes > Kitasatosporales > Streptomycetaceae > Streptomyces > Streptomyces achromogenes. The sequence continues at coordinate 2,854,987 of NZ_JAUSYH010000001.1, forward strand.
CGTCGGAGCTCGCCACGAACGCCCTGCTGCACGGCGCGCCCCCGGGCAGGCAGTACTGCGTGACGTTGACCCTCGACGGCCCGGTGCTGCGGCTCGCGGTACGCGACACCGGCGACCGGCCCGCGACCGCGGCCCCGCCCACCGACGACGCCTGCTCGGGCCGGGGCCTGTACCTGGCCCGGGAGCTGTCGGACGACCTGGGCGTCACCGAGCACGCCGTCGGCAAGACGGTGTGGGTCGTCTTCAAGACGGACGGCGCCGCCCGCCTGTCGCCGGACGGGTGACGCCGAAAGCGGCCCCGAGCGGCCGGTACAGCTCGCTCGGGACCGCTCGGGACCGCTTCAGGCAGTGCGGGACCGCTGGGGGACCGCTCCTCGGCTCAGGTCTTCTTACGGGTCGTCATGAAGCGCTGGACCAGGATGAAGGCGCACAGCAGCACACCGGTGGCGATCTTCGTCCACCAGGAGCTCAGCGTGCCCTCGAACTGGATGATGCTCTTGATGAGACCGAGCACCAGCACGCCGAACAGGGTGCCCACCACATAGCCGGAGCCGCCGGTCAGCAGCGTGCCGCCGATGACGACCGCGGCGATCGCGTCGAGCTCCATGCCGGTCGCGTGCAGCGGGTCGCCGGACTGGATGTAGAGGGTGAAGAGGAGACCGGCGAGCGCCGAGCAGAACCCGCTCACCGTGTACACGGCGATCTTGGTGCCGCCCTGCGGGAGGCCCATCAGCATGGCCGACTGCTCGTTGCCGCCGATCGCGTACACCCGCCGCCCGAAGCGCGTGTAGTGCAGGACGTAGAACGCCACGGCGAGGACCACCAGCGAGACGATCGCGCCGATCGACACGAAGCCCACGCCCAGCGACACCTGCGCCTGGGCCATGCTGCTCACCGAGGCGTCACCGATCGAGATCGACTCCTTGCTGATGACCAGGCACAGACCGCGGAAGAGGAAGAGGCCGGCGAGGGTCACGATGAAGGGCTGGATCTCGAAGTTGTGGATCACATAGCCCATCAGGAACCCGCCGAAGGCCCCCACCGCCAGCGCCATCGGGATCACGATCACGATCGGCAGCCCCTGGCGCTCGACCAGCCAGGCAGTGAACATCGTCGTGAAGCCGATCATCGACCCGACGGAGAGGTCGATTCCGCCGGACAGGATGACGAAGGTGACACCCACCGCGGCGACCAGCAGATAGCCGTTGTCGATGAACAGGTTCAGGAAGACCTGCGGTTCGGCGAACCCGTAGAACTGGTAGCGGCCGAGGCCCACCCCGTACATCACGAGGAAGAGCAGGGCCGTCACGCCGACGGGCAGCCGCCGGTCACCGAGCAGCCGCGCGGCCTTGGACGGGATACGGCTTTCGGAGGCCGTGGGGCTCTGGGTGGTCGCGCTCATCACGACACCTCCATCTTGGGAGCGGCCTCGGTCGGCGCGGCGGTGTCCGCCGGGGTCGCGGCCGTCTTGGCGCCGGCCTGCGCGCGGAACCGGGCGGCGAACTTCGCGCCGAAGACCTTGTCGCGGAACTTCGGGGACTGCAGCAGGCAGACGACGATGACGACGGCCGCCTTGAAGACCAGGTTGGTCTGGGTCGGCACGCCGATGGTGTAGATCGTGGTGGTCAGCGTCTGGATGACGAGGGCGCCGACCACCGTGCCGCCGATGGAGAACCGGCCGCCCAGCAGCGAGGTGCCGCCGATCACCACGGCGAGGATCGCGTCGAGTTCGATCCACAGGCCGGCGTTGTTGCCGTCGGCGGCCGAGGTGTTGGAGCTGATCATCAAGCCGGCGATGCCCGCGCAGAGCGCGCAGAACATGTAGACCAGGATCTTGATGCGACGGGACCGGATGCCGACCAGGCGGCTCGCCTCGGCGTTGCCGCCGACCGCCTCCACCAGCAGGCCGAGCGCCGTGCGGCGGGTCAGCGCGCCGGTGACGGCCACGACCGCGGCCACCACGAAGATGGAGAACGGCAGCGTCAGCCAGTAGCCGCCGCCGATCAGCTTGTACGGCTCGCTGTTGATGGTGATGATCTGGCCGTCGGTGATCAGCTGGGCGACACCGCGGCCGGCGACCATGATGATCAGGGTGGCGATGATCGGCTGAATGCCCATCCGGGCGACGAGGAAGCCGTTCCACAGACCGCAGACGACCGCGGCCAGCAGACCGAGGCCCATGGCGAGCAGCACTCCGGACAGCGCGCCCTGGTCCTTCTGGTCGCTGATGTAGGAGCAGGCCAGTGCTCCGGTGATGGCGACCACGGCGCCGACGGAGAGGTCGATGCCGCCGGTGGCGATGACCACCGTCATGCCGACCGCCACCAGGATGAGCGGCGACCCGAACAGCACGATCGACACGAGGCTGCCGTAGAGGTGGCCGTCCGCCATCTTGATCGAGAAGAAGTCGGGCGTAAACGGGACGTTGACGAGCAGCAGGAGCACGAGCACCGCCACCGGCCAGAACAGATGGTGCCGGGTCAGCGCCCGCCACCGGGAAGAGGTGGTCGAAGACGTGGTCACTGGTGCTCTCCGCTCGCGATGGTCTCCAGGATCCGGCTCGTGGTGATCTCCGGCCCGTTGGCGATCTGCGCCACCAGCCGGCGGTCGCGCAGCACTCCGATGGTGTGACTGAGCCGGAGTACCTCCTCCAGCTCGGCCGCGATGTACAGCACGGACATCCCGTCCTCGGAGAGGGAGACGACGAGCTTCTGGATCTCCGCCTTCGCGCCGATGTCGATGCCGCGCGTCGGCTCATCCAGGATCAGCAGCTTCGGCTGGGTGATCAGCCAGCGGGCCAGCAGCACCTTCTGCTGGTTGCCGCCGCTGAGCTGGCCCACCCTGGCCTCGGGGTTGGCGGGGCGGATGTCCAGGGCCTTGATGTACTTGGCGACCAGTTCGTCGCGCTGGGCGGCCGGGATGGGCCGGGTCCAGCCGCGTGAGGCCTGCAGCGCCAGGATGATGTTCTCCCGCACCGTGAGATCGGGCACCAGGCCCTCGCTCTTGCGGTTCTCGGAGCAGAACGCGACGCCCGCGCCGATCGCGTCGTTGGGGGCGCTCATCGAGACCTGCTTGCCGTCGATGGACACCGTGCCGGTGTCCGGCTGGTCGGCGCCGAAGAGCAGCCGGGCGAGTTCGGTGCGTCCCGAACCGAGCAGGCCGGCGAGCCCGATCACCTCGCCCTTCTTGATCTCCAGGTCGAACGGCGCGATACGGCCGGTCTTGCCGAGGCCCTCCGCCTGCACCAGGGCCTCGCCCGCTTCGGCGCGCTGCTGCTGCTCCTGGAGCTCGTCGAGCTGGCCCATGGCCTTGCCGAGCATGAGCTGGACGAGGCCGACCTGGTCGAGGTCGCTCACCATGTGCTCGCCGACCAGGGTGCCGTTGCGCAGCACCGTCATCCGGTCGCAGATCTCGTAGATCTGGTCGAGGAAGTGCGACACGAACAGGATCGCCACGCCCTCGTCCTTCAACCGGCGCATCAGCGCGAACAGTTGCAGGACCTCGTCGCGGTCGAGGCTGGAGGTCGGCTCGTCGAGGATGAGCACCTTGGTGCCCGGTCCGTCGCCGCCGCCGGTGTTCAACGACCGGACGATCGCGACCAGTTGCTGCACGGCCAGCGGGTACGACGACAGCGGGGCGGAGACGTCGATGTCCAGTCCCAGCCGGTCCACCAGCTCCGCGGCCTCCCGGCGCAGCCGCTTCCACTGGATGCGGCCCATGCGGGTGGGTTCACGGCCGATGAAGATGTTCTCCGCCACCGACAGGTTGGGGCAGAGGTTGACCTCCTGGTAGACCGTGCTGATGCCGGCCTGCTGGGCCTGCAGCGGGCTGGCGATGCGCACGGACGCGCCGTCCAGCGTGATCGTGCCGCCGTCCAGGGAGTAGACCCCGGTCAGCACCTTGATCAGGGTGGACTTCCCTGCCCCGTTCTCGCCCATGAGGGCGTGTATCTCGCCGGGGAAGAGCCGGAAGTCGACGCCCGACAGAGCCCGTACCCCCGGGAACTCCTTGACTATGCCCGCCATCTCCAGGACGGGCCGCGGCTCTGCCATGGCAGCGCTCCTCTTCATTGGTTCAGGCCCGCAGGGAGCCCCGGGACCGATGGCGCTCGGTCGGCCGGAGGCTCCCTGCCGGTGGGTGCGTCGGTCAGTACTTGCGGCTCGGGAGCGCGGCCTTGGCCTGGTCCTGCATGAAGTCGCCCTCCTTGGTCTTGATCCAGCGCTCGACCGTCTCGCCGTTCTTGACCTTCTTCACGACGTCCATCAGCTGGGGGCCGAGGAGCGGGTTGCACTCGACGATGGCGTTGATCTTGCCCTCGGACATGGCCACGAAGCCGTCCTTCACGCCGTCGATCGAGACGATCAGGATGTCCTTGCCGGGCTTCTTGCCGGCCGCCTCGATGGACTGGATGGCGCCGATGGCCATGTCGTCGTTGTGCGCGAACAGGACGTTGATGTCCGGGTTGGACTGCAGGAAGGCCGCCATGACCTGCTTGCCGCCGGCGCGGGTGAAGTCACCGGTCTGGCTGACGACGACCTTCCAGTCGTCCTTGTGCTCGGCGTCCATGACCTCCTTGAAGCCCTTGGCGCGCTCGATGGCCGGGGCGGCGCCGGTGGTGCCCTCCAGCTGGGCGATCTTCACCGGGGCCTTGAGGCCGGCCTTGGCGATGACCTTCTCGAGGATCTTGGCGGCGCGGCGGCCCTCGTCGGTGAAGTCGGAGCCGACGAGCGTGACGAACAGGGAGTCGTCGGAGGTCTCCACGGAGCGGTCGGTGAGGACCACCGGGATCTTCGCGGCCTTGGCCTCCTTGAGAACCGCGTCCCAGCCGGTGACGACCACCGGCGAGAAGGCGATGACGTCGACCTTCTGGGTGATGTAGCTGCGGATCGCGGAGATCTGGTTCTCCTGCTTCTGCTGCGCGTCGGAGAACTGCAGCTTGTAGCCGGCCTCCTTGGCGGCCGACTTCACCGAGTCCGTGTTGGCGCTGCGCCAGCCGCTTTCCGAGCCGACCTGGGAGAAGCCCAGCGTGATCGTCTTGCTGCCGCCGGAGGAGGAGTCGGAGGAGCTGTCGTCCTTCTTGGCACAGGCGGTCAGACCGCCCGCCGCCGCCACGCCGACCGCAACGGTGAGGAAGTTCCTTCTGCTGAGCATGTTCTTCTCCTTTGAAGAGCCGGTCCGGGGACGGACCTGCTGGTACTTGAGGGGACCGGCTGCAGTGCGTCCAGCCTGTCGATCATTGTTCGGAATGTCGGCCATACGGCTGTGCTTGTCGGCCGACGGTAGGTCAGCGGGGTACGCCCTCCGGTTGAGCGGCCTGAGGGAACGTACTCGCGCGGACCACGAGTTGGGGTTCGATCGCGATGCGGGGCGCGGCGGCGGGCGGCCGCCCCTCGATCAGCTCCAGGAGCAGTGCGATGCCGCGCCTGCCCACCGCCGCGAAGTCCTGCCGGACGGTGGTCAGAGGAGGTGCGAAGTACTCCGACTCCGGGATGTCGTCGAAGCCGACCACCGCCAGCGTCCTGGGGCGTGCGGACCCCCGCTTCCCGCAGGGCCCGCAACACCCCCAGCGCCATCTGGTCGTTGGCGGCGAAGACCGCGGTCAGCCCGCGGCCCACCCAGCCGGCCAGTTCCTGGCCCGCACGGTAGCCCGACAGCGGACTCCAGTCGCCGCACAGCGTCATGGGCGGTTCCACGCCCGCCTCCTCGAGGGTCGCCCGCCAGCCGGCGGCCCGGTCGGCCGCCTCCTGCCACTCCTCGGGCCCGGCGAGATGCCAGACGCTGCGGTGGCCGGCGGCCAGCAGATGACCCGTCGCCAGCCGCGCCCCCAGGTGCTGGTCGACGCTGACGCTCGGGATCTCCACCCCCGATCCGCCTCCCACGACCACCACGGGGAACGGGTGGCGCAGTTCGGCCAGCGCGTCCACCGCGGACCGCTGCGGGGCGATGGCGACCACGCCTTCGACCCCGCCCTCGCTGAGGTGGTCCATGGCCTCGGAGAGCGTCTCCATGGTCAGTTTGCGCAGGCTGACCGTCGAGACGAGGTACCCCTCGGAACGTGCCGCCTCCTCGAGCGCGAACAGCGTGCTGGCCGGCCCGTAGAGGGTGGTGTCGGAGGCGACCACGCCCAGTGTCCGGGTGCGCCGGGTCGCCAGGGCCCGGGCGGAGAAGTTGCGGCGATAGCCCATCTCCTCGATCGCCCGGAGCACCCTGGCCCGTGTCTCCTCCCGCACGTTGGGGTGATCCCCCAGCACACGGGACACGGTCTGGTGGGACACGCCGGCCTGGCGTGCCACGTCGGCCATGGTGGGGGGCCGAAGCCCGGTGTGTGCCACGTGCGCCCCTCCTTGGCTCTCGTTCGTGGGTACGACCTGCGATGCGTTGCGGACTGTTGCGCTCCGCGGATGTCACTCCGGCTTCCCGGAGGGCCCGGCGGAAGCGACGGAAATGACGAGTCGGGACGCTGAGCGCACGACGCTCGACCTCCCTGCCGACGCTGGGCGCTGACTGGTGAACGCGGAGGTCATTGTGAGCGCTAACAATTCATGGCGGTCAAGAGGGTTGCGACCAATGGTCGTCACGGTTCCATAACGCGATTTGGCCGAATTGTGCATCGCACCAGGTCACAGCCTTGCGGGCGGGTCCGGGCGGTGATGCCGGGCGGAGGCCCGAAGAGGGTCCGCGCGGCCGGCGCGGACCTCGGCGGGGCCGCACGGGACGCCATTCGCCCCACGGGGGACGTCCCGCACGTAGCCCTGGACGGGATGTCCAAACAGGCCGGCGAACCGCACAACTGCGCACAGAATCAACCATCGAGGGGCCGCCGGAACGCTCGGCCGGAGCCTCAGGAGCACCACCACAGGAACCGGGTACAGGTCTCCGAGGGCGAGGGCTTGGGGGCCGGGGCCGGGGCCGACGCGCCGGAGGTCGGGGTGGAGCCCGAGTCGTCGTCCGAGGGCGCCTTCGACCCGGAGGAGCCGGGGCGGGCGCCCGACTGGGCTTCCTTGTCCGGGCCCGGCGTGGCGGTCGGGCCCGTCGGGGACGGGGAGGCCGACGCGGAGGCGGAGGAGGACGACGAGGCCGAGGGATCCGGGGACGGCGAGGCCTTTCCCGTGTCCGTCCGGTCGCCCAGGGGCCGCCCGGTCGCGCTCGGCTCCACCGCCGACCCGTCGACCTCGGCCGACTCCCCGCCGGCCGCCGCCGGGTTGGCCGGCGAGGAGAAGCCCGGAGCGTCCACGCCCAGCTCGGCCAGGCTCAGGCCGCCCGCCGCCAGCACGAAACCGACGCCGATCAGCACCACGCGCCTGCGGCGCCGGCGGTGGGCGGAGGCCTTGCGGTCGCGACGGCTCGCGTCCGGTGCGGCAGGCGCGCCACCCGGCCCCCGCCGGCCGCCCCGGCCCTGTTCCCGGCGGCGCGCGGCCCGCCCCTGCGCCTCGTCGCCGAAGTCGCCGGGCTCGTCGTGATCGCCGGGCTCGTCGTGAGCGGTGCGGTCGTCCGGCGAGTCCGTGGGCCACGCGTCGCCGTACGGCCCGGGCTCGTAGGGGAGCGGCTCCGGCTCGTACTGCTCCGGCTGGTGCGCGTCGTACGGATACGCGCGTAGCTGGTCGGCAGGTGCGCCGCACCCCGGGCAGGCGAGGGCGCCATTGAGGTGCCGTCGGCACGGGTGGCAGTAGTCCATGACGCGGAGAGACTAAGTTCCCGGAAGTGACCGTTCCCGAGCACACGTGTGAAAGTTGTGTGGGAAACAGGCCATACGACGCGTCAAGTAGAGTGACCTACCCCACATGAACTCGGTTCACCGTCCGAAACCGTCATCGAAACTATCGAAAGCGTACGTGGCCACCCCATTGACACCCCGCTCACGCGGTCCCTACTGTCTGGTCAGCATTTCGAACGCGTGACGAAATCTCGAACAGCTTCGAAGGGTTAACTTCCGTGCGCATCACCGGAATCAGCACGCATGTGGTCGGGACGCCGTGGCGCAACCTGACCTACGTCCTGGTGCACACCGACGAGGGCCTCACGGGCGTCGGCGAGACCCGCATGCTGGGCCACACCGACGCGCTGATCGGCTATCTGAAGGAGGCCGAGGCCAACCACATTCTCGGCTCCGACCCGTTCGCTGTCGAGGATCTCGCGCGCCGCATGAAGTACGGCGACTACGGGCGGGCCGGCGAGATCGTGATGTCGGGCATCGCCGTCGTCGAGATGGCCTGCTGGGACATCAAGGGCAAGGCGCTCGGCGTGCCGGTCTGGCAGCTCCTCGGCGGGAAGGTCACCGACAAGGTCAAGGCCTACGCCAACGGCTGGTACACCACCGAGCGGACCCCGGAGGCCTACCACAAGGCCGCCAGGGGCGTCATGGAGCGCGGCTACCGGGCGCTCAAGATCGACCCCTTCGGCACCGGGCACTTCGAGCTGGACCACCAGCAGAGCCTCTACGCCGTCTCGCTGATCGAGGCCGTGCGCGACGCCATCGGGCCGGACGCCGAGCTGATGCTGGAGATGCACGGCCGCTTCTCCCCCGCCACCGCCGTACGGCTGGCCAAGGAGCTCGCGCCCTTCAAGCCCGCGTGGCTGGAGGAGCCCTGCCCGCCGGAGAACCTGAAGGCCCTGGAGAAGATCGCCGCCAAGGTCGACATCCCGGTCGCCACCGGCGAGCGCATCCACGACCGCATCGAGTTCCGCGAGCTGTTCGAGAGCCAGGCCGTCGACATCATCCAGCCGGACGTCGGTCACATCGGCGGCATCTGGGAGACCCGCAAGCTCGCCGCCACCGCCGAGGCGCACTACGTGCTCGTCGCCCCGCACAACGTCGGCGGGCCGGTCCTCACCGCCGCCTCCCTGCAGGTCGGGTTCACCACCCCGAACTTCAAGATCCTCGAGCACTTCAACGACTTCGCCGACGCGGAGATCAAGAAGGTCGTCAAGGGCGCGCCCGAAGTGATCGACGGCTACTTCCACCTCTCCGACGAGCCCGGCCTCGGCGTCGAGCTGGACGTGGAGGCGGCCGCCGAGTTCCCGCAGCAGCAGGCGCGCTTCGACCTCTGGGCCGAGGGCTGGGAACAGCGCAAGCCGAAGGCCGCCGAGCAGTGAGCACCGCCGTCGTGGTCGAGGCGCCGGGCGAGCATCGCATCGTCCCGCACTCACCGCGGCAGCCGGAACCCGGGGAGGCGCTGGTCCGCGTCCACGCGACCGGCATCTGCGGCAGCGACCGCGAGGTGTACCACGGCAACCGGCCAGAGGGGTACGTGCGCTACCCGGTGACCCCCGGCCACGAGTGGTCCGGGACGGTCGAGGCGGTCGGCGCCGGCGTCCCCCCCTCGCTCCTCGACCGCAAGGTGGTGGGCGAGGGCTTTCGCAACTGCCAGGTCTGCGACCGCTGCCACACGGGCGCGACGACGCTGTGCACGGAGGGCTACGAGGAGACCGGTTTCACCCAGCCGGGGGCGATGGCCGCCACCCTCACGCTCCCGGCCCGGCTGCTGCACGCCCTTCCGGACGACGCCGACCTCACCGCGGCGGCCCTGCTGGAACCGGCGGCCTGCGTCGCGGCCGCCGCGATCAAGGCGCACGCCCTGCCGGGCGAGCGGGTGGCCGTCGTCGGCACCGGGACGCTGGGCATGTTCGCCGTGCAGTTCCTCAAGGCGGGCTCGCCCGCCGAACTGCTGGTCGTGGGCACGCGCGGCGACCGGGAGACGCTCTCCCGGCAGTTCGGCGCCACCGACTTCCGTACCTGTGACCAGGAGCTCCCGGACGACATCGACGTCGTCATCGAGACCGCCGGGTCCACGACCGCCGCACGGACCGCCGCCTCGCTCCTTCGGCGCGGCGGCCGGCTGGTCCTGACGGGGATCCCGGCGCCCGGAGCGGCCGGGCTGGACCCGACGGACCTCGTCGTGCGGCAACTGGAGGTGCACACCGTCTTCGGGGCTCCACCGGACGCCTGGGCCTACACGGTCCGGGTGTTCGGGGCCGCTCTGCTCGATCCGCTGCCGCTCATCACGCACGAGCTGCCGTTGACCGCGTTCGCCGATGCCATCGAGCTGGTCGGCTCCGGTGATCCGAAGGTGGGCAAGGTGCTGCTCAGGCCGTAGGCCCCCGCCAAGCCGTACGCCGGCTCGGGGCGTCCTGACGCGCCCCGGGCCGGTGTACACCCAGCCCCGTACGACCTGAGCCGCGAACCTTGACCGATATATCGAACACGAAGGACGGCATGTGACCACCGACGCTTCCACCACGGCAGCTCGCCGACCTGGTGAGCAGGCGCTCGCCACGCTCGGCCTGGGCGCGCCCGCTCTCGATCCCGCCGACGCCTCACCCCACGGGTTCCCGGGCGGCGGCCGCTGGCGCACCGAGGTCCCTTCGTGCGAGGGCCCCGAAGCGCTGGCCGTCATCCTGAAAGAGGCCTCACGCCTCGACGTGCCGATCCACCGGATCAGCCAGGGCAGCGGTGTGTGGATGCTGACCGACTCCGAGATCACCGACATGGTGGACTCCACCGCCGAGCGTGACATCGAGCTGTGTCTGTTCACCGGCCCCCGCGGCACCTGGGACATCGGCGGCTCGACGCGTACCGACTCCCGGGGCGGCGGGCTGCGGGCCCGCGGCCACGACGCCGTCGCCGGGTGCGTCGAGGACGCCCTGCGCGCGACGGAGCTGGGCGTCAAGTGTCTGCTCGTCGCCGACGAGGGCGTGCTGTGGACGCTGCACCGCGCCCGCACGGCGGGCGTCATCCCGGCCGACACGACGCTGAAGGTGTCGGCGCTCATCGGCCCCGTCAACCCGGCCGCGTACGCGGTGTACGAGCGTCTGGGCGCCGACTCCGTCAACGTGCCCAGCGACCTGACGCTGGATCATCTCACGGAGATCCGGCGGGTGTCGGCCGCCCCCATGGACATGTACATCGAGGCCCCCGACGATCTCGGCGGGTACATTCGGATGTACGAGGTCGCCGAGCTGATCCGGCGCGGCGCACCGCTCTACCTGAAGTTCGGCCTGTCCAAAGCGCCGGGCATCTACCCGTACGGCCATCACATGCGCGACGTGGCGCTCGCCACAGCCCGGGAACGGGTGCGTCGTGGCCGTCTGGCCCTCGACCTGCTCGCCCGTCACCGGGCGGACGGTGACATGGCCCCTCTAGGCTCGCGACTGCCCGGTGAACTGAACAGGTTCGACGCCGGGTCATAACGTTCCGGAAACCTTGCTTCACACAAGCCGACACAGGCGCGCAGAATCCCACACATCGCTTCTCGGTCTTTCCGGCGTCGCTCCGGAAGCGTACTTCGCAGCGCGAGACCGATCCCTGCACACACATCAAGGATGTTGATCATGCGTAACCGCAGAGCCGCCCTCGCCGCCATAGCCGGAGCCGCCTCCCTCGCCCTCACCCTGTCCGCCTGCGGACAGTCCGGTGAGGGCGGCAGTGAGGAGAAGGCCGGCGACGCCAAGGGCGGCACCATCGGCATCGCGATGCCGACCAAGTCCTCCGAGCGCTGGATCACCGACGGCGCCAACGTCGAGAAGGACCTCAAGGCCAAGGGCTACAAGACCAAGCTGGTCTTCGGCGAGGACGACCCCGACCAGCAGGTCTCGCAGATCGAGAACCTGATCACCCAGGGCGTCAAGGCGCTGATCATCGCGGCGATCGACAACAAGTCGCTGAACAACGTCCTCCAGCAGGCCGCCGACGCCAAGATCCCGGTCATCTCCTACGACCGCCTGATCCTCGGCTCGAAGAACGTCGACTACTACGCGTCCTTCGACAACGAGAAGGTCGGCAAGCTCCAGGCCACCTACCTCGTGGACAAGCTGGGCGTGGCGTCCGGCAAGGGCCCCTTCAACATCGAGCTCTTCGCCGGCTCCAACGACGACAACAACACCAAGTACTTCTTCAACGGTGCGATGAGCGTGCTCAAGCCGTACATCGACAGCAAGAAGCTCGTCGTCAAGTCCGGCCAGACCGCCATGACGCAGGTCACCACCCTGCGCTGGGACGGCGCCACCGCCCAGAAGCGCATGGAGGACATCCTCACCTCGTCGTACAAGAGCGGCAAGGTCGACGCCGTGCTCTCGCCCTACGACGGCATCTCCATCGGCATCATCGCCGCGCTGAAGTCGGACGGCTACGGCACCGCCGCCAAGCCGCTGCCGGTCATCAGCGGTCAGGACGCCGAGCTGGCCTCCGTGAAGTCGATCATCGCCGGCCAGCAGTCGATGACCGTCTACAAGGACCTCCGCAAGCTCGCCCAGGTCGCCACGGACATGGTCGACGCCACCCTGAACGGCAAGAAGCCCGAGATCAACGACACCAAGTCGTACGACAACGGCACCAAGGTCGTCCCCGCCTACCTGCTGCAGCCGGTGAGCGTCGACAAGACGAACTACCAGAAGGAGCTCGTCGACGGCGGCTACTACACCGCTGACCAGCTCAAGTAAGCGTCGAACCTTACGGATTGGAAGGCACGACCATGGCGGGACCCGTCCTGGAAATGCGCTCGATCGTCAAGACCTTTCCCGGCGTCAAGGCGCTGTCAGACGTCTCATTGACCGTCCGTCAGGGCGAAGTCCACGCCATCTGCGGTGAGAACGGCGCCGGAAAGTCCACCTTGATGAAGGTGCTCTCCGGCGTCCATCCCCACGGCAGCTACGACGGCGACATCCTCTTCGAGGGGGAGGTCGTCCAGTTCAAGGACATCCGGGCGAGCGAGCAGCACGGCATTGTGATCATCCACCAGGAGCTGGCGCTGTCGCCGTACCTCTCCCTGGCGGAGAACATCTTCCTCGGCAACGAACACGCCAAGGGCGGGTTCATCGACTGGCGGGAGACCCTGCGGCACGCCACCGAGCTGCTGCGCCGGGTCGGTCTCAGCGACCACCCGGAGACCCGCGTCGCCGACATCGGCGTGGGCAAGCAGCAGCTCGTGGAGATCGCGAAGGCGCTCTCCAAGAAGGTGAAGCTGCTCATCCTCGACGAGCCCACCGCGGCGCTGAACGACGAGGACAGCGGCAAGCTCCTGGACCTGATCCTGGAGCTGAAGAAGCAGGGCATCACCTCGATCATCATTTCCCACAAGCTCAACGAGATCCGCAAGGTCGCGGACTCGGTGACGATCATCCGCGACGGGCACTCCATCGAGACGCTCGACGTGAAGTCGGCCGAGACGACCGAGGACCGGATCATCAGCGGCATGGTCGGCCGCGACCTCGACCACCGCTTCCCCGAGCGCACCCCGCACGAGGCGGCGGAGAAGGACGCGGCTCCGGCCCTGGAGATCCGCGACTGGACCGTGCACCACCCGATCGACCAGCAGCGCAAGGTGGTCGACGACGTGTCGATCCAGGTGCGCCGCGGGGAGATCGTCGGTATCGCCGGCCTGATGGGCGCGGGCCGTACCGAGCTCGCCATGAGCGTCTTCGGACGCGCCTACGGCCGGCACGCGGGCGGCACCGTCCTCAAGGACGGCAAGGAGATCCGTACGAAGACGGTCGCCGAGGCCATCGGCCACGGGATCGCGTACGTCACCGAGGACCGCAAGCACTACGGCCTCAACCTCATCGACACGATCAACCGCAACATCTCGCTGACCGCCCTGAACAAGGTCGCGAAGCGGGGCGTGGTCGACGAGCACGAGGAGCGGCAGGTCTCCGAGGGCTACCGCAAGTCGATGAACATCAAGGCCCCGACCGTCTTCGAGCCGGTGGGCAAGCTGTCCGGCGGCAACCAGCAGAAGGTCGTCCTCAGCAAGTGGATCTTCGCGGGTCCCGACGTGCTGATCCTGGACGAACCGACGCGCGGTATCGACGTCGGCGCCAAGTTCGAGATCTACACGGTCATCGACCAGTTGGCCGCCCAGGGCAAGGCGGTCGTCTTCATCTCCTCCGAGCTGCCGGAACTGCTCGGCATGTGCGACCGCATCTACACGATGGCCGCCGGACGGCTCACGGGCGAGTTCCCGCGGGCCGAGGCCACGCAGGAAGTGCTGATGCGTCAGATGACGAAGGACAAAGAGGTAACGCGATGAGCACGGACGTGACCGACAAGAGCCCGGCGGCCGCGCCGCCCGGGAAGAGCGGGGGCTCCGCCTCCGGCGGCGGGCTGCTGCAGGTGATGCTCGACGGCCTGCGCCGCAACATGCGCCAGTACGGCATGCTGATCGCGCTGGGCCTGCTCGTCGTCCTGTTCCAGGTGTGGACCGGCGGCGACCTGCTGCTGCCGCGCAACGTCTCCAACCTGGTCCTGCAGAACAGCTACATCCTGATCCTCGCGATCGGCATGATGCTGGTGATCATCGCGGGTCACATCGACCTCTCGGTCGGTTCGGTGACGGCGTTCACGGGAGCCTTCGCGGCCGTCCTCACCGTCCAGCACGACGTGGCGTGGCCCGTCGCGCTGGTGCTGTGCCTGATCGTCGGCGCGGTGGCCGGCTCGGTGCAGGGCTTCCTGATCGCCTATCTCGGCATACCCTCCTTCATCGTCACCCTCGCGGGCATGCTGCTCTTCCGCGGTCTGACGGAGATCCTCCTGGAGGGCCAGACCCTCGGCCCGTTCCCGGACGGTCTGCAGAAGATGGGCAACGGCTTCCTGCCGGAGGTCGGCCCGAACACCAACTACCACAACATCACGCTGCTGCTGGGCTTCGCCCTGCTGGCCTTCGTGGTCCTCCAGGAGGTCCGGGACCGCAAGCGTCAGCAGGAGTTCGCGCTCGACGTGGTGCCGCGGAACCTCTTCCTGCTCAAGCTCGTCGCCATCGCCGCCGCGGTCCTCACGGTCACGATGCTGCTCGCCAGCTACAAGGGCGCGCCGATCATCCTGATCATCCTCGGCGCACTGGTCGTCGGCTACGGCTACATCATGCGCAACGCCGTCTTCGGCCGTCACATCTACGCGATCGGCGGCAACCTGCCGGCGGCGAAGCTGTCCGGCGTCAGGGACAAGAAGGTCACCTTCCTGGTCTTCCTGAACATGGGCGTGCTCGCGGCCCTGGCGGGTCTCGTGGTCGCCGCCCGTCTGAACGCGGCCTCGCCGAAGGCGGGCCTCAGCTTCGAACTCGAGGCGATCGCCTCGTCGTTCATCGGCGGCGCGTCCATGAGCGGCGGCGTCGGCACGGTCCTCGGCGCGATCATCGGTGGTCTCGTCCTCGGTGTGCTGAACAACGGCATGAACCTCCTCAGCGTCGGCAGCGACTGGCAGCAGGTCATCAAGGGCCTCGCCCTGCTGATCGCGGTCGGGTTCGACGTCTGGAACAAGCGCAAGTCCGGTTCCTGATCCGACGAGCGGGCCCCGCCTTCAAGGCGGGGCCCGCTCGTGTTTCCAGGGTCGGGCGGCAACGGGAAAGGAAAGGCGGCAAACAGTGCGGACGCTCTTCGGCGTGCTGGCCGACGGCACCGAGGTATCCAGCTGGTCGCTGGAGAACGGCGGGACCCGGCTGAAGGTCCTCGACTACGGCGGGATCGTGCAGTCGTTGGAGATCCCCGACCGGGACGGCCGGTACGCCAACGTCTCCCTCGGGTTCTCCACCCTCGACGACTACGTGGCGGGCAGCCCGTACTTCGGGGCGCTCATCGGCCGCTTCGGCAACCGCATCGCCGCGGGCCGCTTCACCCTGGACGGCGAGACCCACCAGCTGCCCCTCAACGACGGGGACCGCAGTCTGCACGGCGGCACCGAGGGCTTCGACCGGCGCGTGTGGGACGTCGAGCCGTTCACCGAGGGCCCGGACGTCGGTCTGCGCCTGCGTCTGACGAGCGCCGACGGCGAGATGGGCTACCCCGGCACGCTCGAGGTGACGGTGACGTACACCCTCACCGGCGGCGGCGACTGGCGCATCGACTACGAGGCCACCACCGACCGGGCCACCGTCGTCAACCTCACCAACCACGTCTACTGGAACCTCGCCGGCGAGGGCAGCGGCTCCGTCCACGACCACGAGCTGGAGATCGCCGCCGCCCGCTACCTGCCCGTGGACCAGAGCCTCATCCCCACCGGCGAACTGGCCGACGTCGCCGGCACCCCCTTCGACTTCCGCACGGCCAAGGCGGTCGGCCGGGACCTGCGCGTCGCCCACGAGCAGTCGCTGCACTGCAAGGGCGTCGACCACAACTACGTCCTCGACAAGGGCGTCACCGCCCGGCCCGAGCCGGTCGCCGTCCTGCGGGACCCCGCCTCCGGCCGCACCCTGGGCATCGCGACCACCGAACCGGGGCTGCAGTTCTACTCGGGCAACTTCCTCGACGGCACCCTCGTCGGGACCGGCGGCCGCACCTACCGTCAGGGGGACGCGCTCTGCCTGGAGACGCAGGCCTTCCCGGACGCGCCGAACCAGCCGTCGTTCCCCTCCACGGTGCTGCGGCCCGGGCAGACGTACCGGACGACGACGGTCCACTCGTTCGGCCGCTCCTGACCCGCCCGCACGCACCGCCGTTTGACACCTGCTTCACAGTTAAACCACAATTTCTCACCGACTTCCCGTCGGTTGAACACCGTCACCCGAACCCCCGTATGTAAGGACGGCCCGTGCTCTCCGCGCGTGCCGTCCCATGACGACGGGCCCGGTCGTCCCCGCCGGGCCCGCCCCATACGGAGGTTCCATGGCCGACAACGTCTCCTCGTTGTTCCGCAACAACGCGGCGCACAGCCCGTCGATGGCGGCGCTGACACGGGAGGGCGGCGAGGGGGTCGGCCCGGTGGACTTCTGCATACCCTGCAATCCCTACTTCCCCACCCCGGCGATGTTCGACGAGATGGCGGCCCGGCTGCGCGACATCATCACGTACTACCCGAGCAGCGCCGACACCATCACCGCGGAACTGTGCAGCCTGCTGCAACTCCCGCCGCAGGCCGTCGCCATGGGCAACGGCTCGACCGAGCTGATCACCTGGATCGATCATCTGCTGGTCCGCGAGTCCCTCGCCGTCCCGGTCCCCACCTTCGGCCGCTGGACCGACCAGCCCATGGAGACCGGCAAGCGGGTCGACATGTTCCCGCTCCAGGAGTCCAGCGGCTTCGCCCTCGACCTCGCGCAGTACGCCGAGTTCATCCGGGCGCGCGGCACCAGGGCCGCCGTCATCTGCAACCCGAACAACCCCGACGGCGGCTTCCTGCACAAGCACGCCATCGTCCAGTTCATGGACGCGATGGCCGACCTGGACCTGATCGTCATCGACGAGTCGTTCCTGGAGTTCGCGGACGCCGAGGCCGAGCCGAGCGTCGTCCAGGAGGCGATGCTGCGGCCCAACGTGATCGTCCTGCGCAGCCTGGGCAAGAACTTCGGCCTGCACGGCATCCGCTTCGGCTATCTGGTCGCCAACCCGGCGCTGGCCGGCCGGGTCCGCTCGATGCTCCCGAAGTGGAACCTCAACTCCTTCGCCGAACACGTCGTGTTCATGCTCAAGCAGCACGGCGCCGAGTACGCGCAGAGCCTGCAGCAGATACGCCGGGACCGCCTCGACATGGCGAGCCAGCTCAGCGCCCTGCCGGGCCTGACCGTCTATCCCTCC
Source organism: Streptomyces achromogenes (assembly GCF_030816715.1). Lineage (NCBI taxonomy): Bacteria > Bacillati > Actinomycetota > Actinomycetes > Kitasatosporales > Streptomycetaceae > Streptomyces > Streptomyces achromogenes. Next base: position 2,872,483 of record NZ_JAUSYH010000001.1, read on the forward strand.
CAGGGGAACTTCCTCTTCGTGCGCCTGCCCGTCGGCGCCGAGGGCACCGTGGTCCGCGACCGGCTGCTCGCCGAACACCGCATCCTGGTCCGTGAGTGCGGCAACAAGATCGGTTCGTCGAGCCGCTTCCTGAGGCTCGTGGTGCGCCCCCAGGTGGACGTGCGCCGCCTGGTGTCCGGCATGGAGCAGGTGCTCTACGGGACCAGGCGGGGAGCCCCCGTGCCCGAGCTGAGCCCCGGCGCCGGCTACAGCTCGGGCACGGCGGCGGTGGACCGGCTGGTCACCAACGGGGCCGGCATGCCCGGCCTCGCCGCTCAGGCCATGGGCGTCGCGCAGCCGGGACTGGTGGCAGCCGCCCCGGCCGCCGCCGCGGTCGCGGCGATGCCCGCCCCGGCGGCTCCGGTCCCGGTCCCGACGCAGCCCGCGCCGTCCGAGGGCGCGGGGGTGCCGCTGCCGGCCGCGGCACAGATCTTCCCCCAGTCCGTGCCCGCCCCGGCCCCGGCACCCGCGCCCGCCCCGGCCCCCGTTCCGGCGCCGGCCCCCATGGCCCCGGCGGCGGCGATGGCCCCGGCGGCCATGGCACCTCCGCCCATGTCCCCGGCAGCCATGTCCCCGGCAGCCATGTCGCCGGCCGCCATGTCTCCGGCCGCGATGGCGCCTCCGCCCATGTCTCCGGCGGCCATGTCTCCGGCGGCCATGTCTCCGGCCGCCATGGCCCCTCCGCCCATGTCGCCGGCCGCCATGTCTCCCGCGGCGATGGCCCCCGCGATGGCCCCGCCCATGGCGCCGGTCGCTCCCGCCCCGCCGATGGGTCCGACCCCGCCCGGCGTCCCGGCCCGCGGCGGCCTCACGGCCGCTCAGGTCAGGGGCACCAACGGCCTCTCCCCCGCCGCGGCGACCGGCTGGCCCAACGCCCAGAGCTGGCCGAACGCCGCGGGGATGGGCCAGGCGGGCTGATCGTCGGCTCGGGCGGGCCCGCGGACCTGCGGACCCGCCGTCGCCGAAGTCCCTACACCGGGTTGAGTTTCCACTGCTGGCAGGTGTTGTTCAGCCACGTCCACTGGCGGACGTCGGCCGCGTCCGCCGTGGAACAGTTCGCGACTTCGGCGACCTTGCCGGTGGACTGGTTGACGACGCGGACGTAGCCGCCGTCCGTGACGAGGAAGCGGAAGCGCTGACAGGCGTTGTCCAGCCACGTCCACTGGCGCAGGTCGGCGCCGTCGGCGGCAGAGCAGTCGGCGGTGTCGAGCACCTTGCCGGTGGCCACGTTGACGAGTCGGCTCGTGTCGTCGCCCCGGTCCTCGATCCGCCAGCGCTGCCTGGTGCCGCCGTTGCAGGTGAACTGCTGGACATCGGCGCCGTCCGCTGTCGAACCACCGGCCACTTCCAGGCACTTGGCGCTGTTGCGGTTGGTGAGCGTGTAGGTGGTGGAGGCGGCCGACGGTTCGCCGGAGGGACCGCCCGCCGACGATCCAAGGGCGACCGGGGTGCCGAGATTCGGCGTCCCGTCCGCGTTCCAGGTGAACTTCTGGGCCCGGGTCGTCCGGCCGTTGTCACAGCCGTCCGAAGCCGAGTCGTTGGCGTGGTAGACGATCCAGTTCTCGGTGCCGTCGGGCGAGGTGAAGAAGCCGTTGTGACCGGGGCCGTACACCCCCGCGGAGTCGTTCCGCTGGAAGACCGGTGTGGACTTCTTCGTCCAGGAGGACGCCGAGAGCGGGTCGGAACCCGTGAGGGTGAGCTGACCGAGCTTGTAGTCCGGGGTCCAGCAGCCGCTCGCCGAGTAGATCAGGAACGTCTTCCCGCCGCGCTGGAGGATCTCCGGCCCCTCGTTGACAGAACCGCCTGACTTCTCCCAGGAGTTGGTGGGCGTCGAGATGGTCGAGAACCCGGTGGCGAGCGTGTACGGGTTGCTCATCCGGGCTGCCACCAGGTTCTGCGTCCCGCCGCTCGCGCTGCCGAACAGATACAGCTGGCCGTTGACGGTGGCGACCGTCGGGTCGAGCATCCAGGCGGAGTTGAGCTGGTTCTTGTACGTGTACGGCCCGGTGGGGTCGGATCCCGCGCTCTCCAGGACGTGGGTGCGCTGGGTGGCGTTGTAGTCGGCGATGTTCTGGCCGGCGACGTAGTACAGGTACCAGCGGCCGTTCAGGAAGTGGATCTCCGGTGCCCAGATGTTGCAGCATCGCGAGGCGGCGTCGCCCGTCCACACCTGCACGCTCGGCGCGGTCGCGAGGCCGGCCAGGGTGGCGGACCTGCGCATGGTGATCGCGCTCGTCCAACTGGTCGTCACCATGTAGTAGTTGCCTGCGTAGTACGAGATCCAGGGGTCGGCGCCCTTCTGGGTCTTGACCGGGTTGGTGAAGGTGGCCGCGCTCGCGGAAGGCTGTCCGATCGCCAGGGCGAGCAGTAGCGCGGTCAGCAGGGTCAGAAGGCGACGGGCCATCCGCTGCTCCAGTCCAGTAGGTTGACGCCCAGTCTGGGCGTGCCGTTGCTGTTGCCGTCGTAGTAGTGGTAGACGATCACGTCGCCGTCCGTGTCATGCAGGATCGACTGGCCGCCGGGGCCGATGTAACGCCCGTGCGACTCCAGGACCGGTGTGCCGCCGTCGTCGGTCATCGCGACGCCGTTCCTGTCGCGGTAGGGCCCCGTGACGCTGGTGGCACGGCCCACCTTGACCTTGTAGGTGGAGTTGACGCCGGCGCAGCAGGTGTCGTACGAGGCGAAGAGGTAGTAGAAGCCGTTGCGCTTCACGACGAAGGGCGCCTCCACGGCGTTCGGAGCCGTGCTGCGGGTGGCGATCGAGCGCCGGGCGGTGTCCGAGGAGAGCTGCTTGCCGGTGGACGGGTCGATCCGGATCATCTTGATCCCCGTCCAGAAACTCCCGAACGACAGCCACCACTTGCCATCGTCGTCCACGAAGAGATTCGGGTCGATGGCGTTGTAGTCGCTCGAGGCAGTGGAGGTGTACACGGTCCCGCGGTCGGTCCAGGAGCCCGGCAGACCGGTGCTCGACACGGCCAGGCCGATCGCCGATCGGTTGGTCCTGAAGGTGGAGACGGCGTAGTACATCAGGTACTTGCCGCCCTGGTACGAGATGTCGGGCGCCCAGGCCTCGGTGGTGCCGTAGGACGACCACCAGCCCGGCCTCCCGGCGAAGGCGTCGCCGCCCGCGCTGTACGTCCTGCGGTCGGTGGAGGTGCGGTAGGAGAGTCCGCCACCGGTCGCGTAGAGCAGGTACCGGCCGCCTGAGGTCCGGATCATCGTCGGGTCGTGCACGACCGTGGCCCCTGTGACGGTGCCGGGGTCGGGGTAGGCGGAGGCGGTGGAGGGCGTCAGGGCGAGCAGGATCGCGGCCGGCACGCAGAGCAGTGCCGCTCTCCGTGACCTGCGGGACGTACCTGACAGGAGGGGTGTCCGTGACGGGCGGGGTGTACGTGACGGGCGGGTGGGGCGGGACGGGTGTGAAGTGCAGGGCGTGCGGCTCATGCGAACGCTCCTTCAGTGGGGGGTTTCGTCGTTCGCTATACCGAACAACAGTCGCGTCGCCGGACGGTGACCGTAGAATCGAACGCTTTGCGCGTCAATGGTTCTCACGTCACCGCGAAAGTCTTCGAAAAGCGTCGGAAAGCCACGACGGCCTCCGCATTCCGGGCCCATGAGGGCGACCCCGGGCATCCCGCCCTGTCCTGCAAGGCCCTTGACGTTCCGCCGGTTTGCCCAACTGACAGCGTCCGGACAGAAACCGTTCCTATGGTGCCGTGCCCATGACAGACACCTCAGACGCACGTACCTCTGTCGGACGCCGCACCGTGCTGGTCGCCACGGGCGCGACCGCGGCGGCCCTCGCCGTGGGAGCCGTCCCCAGGCGTGAGGCCCCCACCGCCGAAGCGGCCGACACCGCCCCCGTCGCCGCCGCGGCCGTCTGCACCCTCACCAAGGAGATGACCGAAGGCCCCTACTACCTGGACGGACAGTACGTCCGCGCCGACATCACCGAAGGCAAGGCGGGCATCCCCCTGAAGCTCACCCTCACGGTCGTCGACGACGACACCTGTGTCCCGCTCGGCAACGCGCTGGTGGAGCTCTGGCACGCCGACGCCCTCGGCGAGTACTCCGGCTTCGTCGGCAACAACGGCCACACCGAGCCGGACAGCGGCACTTTCCTGCGCGGCGGCGTCCTGACGAACGCGTCCGGCGTCGCCTCGATCACCACGGTCTACCCCGGCTGGTACCGCGGGCGCTGCGTCCACATCCACGTCAAGGTGCACACGAACGTCACGCTGACCGCGGACGGCTCCTTCAGCGGCGGTCAGGAACTGCACACCGGCCAGCTCTTCTTCGACGAGACGATCACGACCGCCGTCGCGCGGGTCTCCCCGTACTCCACCAACAGGGTCACCCGCACGACCCTCGCCCAGGACTCCGTCTACGACGACGGAGGGGCCGCTTCCGGCCTGCTCACCCTGACGGCGCTGGGCAGCTCGACCTCGTCCGGCTACGCGGGAACGCTCACCCTCGGGGTGGAGCGCTGACGCCCGCCATGTGATCACCCCGTCCGACCGGACGTCACCCGAGGTGCGGTGGCGTCCAGTCGGCGTGCCGGAGGGCGACGCGCAGCATCAGCGCGGACGGCACCAGCCGCAGAGCGGCGTCGCGCAGCGCGATGGCGGCGGGATGCGTCAGCCGGTGGCCCATCCGGCCGGCCTGCCGGGCGGCGCGGGCCACGGACTGGCTGCGCGGTCGCCTTACGGCGTCGTAGCGGCGCAGCGCGGACGCGGTGGTGGGCTCGGCCGCGAGGCAGGAGGCGAGCACGGCCGCGTCCTCCAGCGCCTGACTGGCCCCCTGGCCGAGGTTCGGGGTCATCGCATGCGCCGCGTCGCCGAGGAGCGCGACCCGGCCGACGGTGAACGTGGGGAGCGGGGTGAGCAGTTCGCTGATGTCGTGGTGCAGGACGTCCTGCGGCCGGGTCGCGGCCAGGAGCGCCGGGACGGGGTCATGCCAGCCGTGGAAGCGCCGGCGCATCTCGGCGAGGGGATCGGGGTGGCGGACGCCCGGCGGTGCGGTGAGTACCGCGTGCCACTCGGCCCGCCCGTCGGCGAACAGGATGTGCCCGAACTCGGCCCCCGCGCCCCAGGTCAGCTCCAGGTCGGCGGGCAGGTCGCGGAGCGGACGCGCGGTGATGGCCCGCAGGACCGTCGAGCCGCTGTGGACCGCCCCCGGATGCCCCGGGAACAGCTCCGCGCGCAGCCGGCTGTCGACACCGTCGGCGGCCACGACGAGATCGGCGTCCCCGCCCGCGCCGTCGACGCCGGTCACCTCCACCCCGGTCTTCACGCATCCCGCGGGCAGCGCCTCGCGCAGGACGCGGTGCAGGTCGGCGCGCAGGACACCGCCGACCGGCGCGCCGAGCCGGCGCTCGAGGGCCGCGCCGTCCATCCGGGACAGCAGGCGGCCGTCGGGGGTGAGGGTGCCGCCCGTGTACAGCGGGCGCACGACGGTGCGGATCGCCTCGCCGACGCCCAGCGCGTCCAGCGCCCGCACTCCGTTGGCGTGCAGGGAGATGCCCGCGCCCACGTCGGCGAAGGCGGGCGCGCGTTCGAGGACCGTCACGTCCCAGCCGATCCGGCGCAGCCCGATCGCGGCGGCCAGCCCGCCGATGCCCCCGCCGACGACCACCGCACCGCGACCGCGATCCATGCCCCACGCCCCTCCGCCCGCCGCCGTGGCGGACCGAGGCTCCATGCTCGCCCAGGAGACCGGCGACCTCTTCGCCAGGGTCCGCCAGTTGGGGACGTCGACTTCCGCTCGCACCGTCTTGCCGGGTGCCGGGCCACCGTCCAGTACCTCCCAGCGGGCGGCGAGCAGGAGCAGCTACAGCGGCGGTGGCGACGGGGGTGATGTCGAGGTCGCCGCCTGCCTCGCGCAAATCCATGTCCGTGCCTCCAAGGACAAGGCAGGCCTGCAACTCGCTCTGTCCCCCACCGCGTGGACCGACTTCATCGCCTACGCGGGGAGATGAGCGTCGGGGCCGCCCCCTCCGGAAAGAGCCGGGCGACCCTTTCTCCGCCTACTCAGCCGGGCACTGCTGCCAGGCCATGTGGTTGACGGTGCTGAGGTCGCCGTCGGTCGAGTCCATCGTCATGAAGCCGACCTTGCTCGGCGAGGACGATCCGGCGTTTACGCGGAGTTCGGTGTTGATGTTGAAGTTGCGCTGGACTCCGCAGGGGGCCCAGACCAGTTGGGCCCAGTCGGTGGTGTCGGTGGCCTGCCAGTTGTCGTTGTAGGAGCCGGAGAAGTTGTGGTTCTCTCAGGGACGTCACTTCCGCATGGGGGAAGGCCCGCGGCCCGGGCGGGGACAGGGGCCCCTCCCGCGAGTCGTACGCATGCGGACAGGGCAGGTCGAAGACGGGAAACACGGGGGTGCTGTGAGCGCGATGCCGGACGAAGCCTTTGCTGATGTGCTGCTGGCGGAACTGAATGGCCGCACAACGCCAGAAGGTAGGCGCCGCCTCGTGGAAACCGTCGACGAGTCGGTGATGACGGCCGCGACTGTGGCCATCCTCCGAGAAATTCTGGACCACATCACCGACTACGATTTCGAGAGAACGGACAACAGCAAATTCTCCGAAGCCTGCCGTGCGGCGCGCCGACGCCTGTTGGACGAACCGGACGGGCCTACGGCACCTGTCATCGGGTTCGTCTCACTGATCAGCCTCAACGTGACTCTCCTGACCCGGCGTTTCGAGTCACCCGATGCCGAGAAGCAGCGCCTCGCCGATCTCTATGCCGAGTCGTTGTTCCCCGCCCCGGCGATCGGCCGGGCGATCGAGCTGGTCTACGGCCCTCTCGGGCATCCGGCCATCAGCCCCGATGAAGCGGCCTTCTGGTCGCTCGTGGACTTTTCGAGCCTGCGTTACCACAAGGCAGGGACCACTTCGTTCATTCTGCGAGGCATGAAACGGGTTCCGGACAACGAAGCGGGTTCCCGCAGCCCGTTGGCCGTCAAGTGCGTCCTGTTTCCCTGGAACAAGCTGGCCGCCATTTCCCGGGCAACCGACCAGTACGCCCAGCGCTACGGCGACCAATCCGTTTCACAGCAAGTGGTCAAACCCACGGCCTCCTCCGGGCAGTGGGTGCTGATGCCCTTCCAGGAGGGAAGGACCCTCGGAGAGATCCTCGCCGAGTTCGAGGCAGGGTCTCCGATCATGGCCGCCAGGATCGCCATGGCGGAGGACGTGGCGCACAAAATCACCACGGCCCTGCACGAACTCGCCTGCCGGACGCCTGTCGTCGACGCAGATCCCCAGCGCCAGCATCTCGACTTGTCGCCCAACAACGTCATCATCGACCCACAGGGCAACGCGAAGCTCATCGACCTGGGCATCAATCACCTTTACAGCCGGCAAGTAGGAATCGCCGAACACGACGACGCCGTTTACGTCGCTCCCGAGATCAAAAACAGCAAGAAGGCATCGAAGACCGCCGACGTCTACTCCCTCGGCATCATCCTCATGCAGATCCTGGCCGGCGCACCACCGCGTGACGGGCGGACACCAGAGATCATCTGGTCCACCAGCCCCAATCTGGGGCGTCTGCTGGAGGATCTGATAGAAGAACGTCCCGAGTGTCGGCTGCTCGCCGTGCCCCACGCACAGGGCCTTGCCTATGACGTCCTCCGCCGGCGGCTGGCCTTCTGTTTCGAACTCGTCCATCAGGAACCGGTGGCTGAGGAGAAATCCTTCAAGCACCTGGCATCCCGTATGGCTCCCACCTCACGCGAGTTCTCCACCCAGTTCGAGCAGTGGCGACAGTGGCGTGACGAATCCGCGTTCCGGGGGCCCCATGACAGATACCTGCTGTTCTTCACGGCGCTGTCCTCACTGGCGTGGTGGTTCATCGTGTCCAAGACCGCCTTGGCCACCGCGGGGGACATCGCCGTCGGTGAGGCGGACGGGTTACCCACCGGGTCCGAGCTCTACGCCAAAGTCATCGCCCTGTCCCAAGGGCTGGTGGCGGCCAAGTTCTACCAGACGGTCCTTGCCCGGGTGACGACGCGTGGGATACCGGGTCTTCGCGCCCGCTGTACCGAGATCGCGATGCGCTCCATGGCTTTGGTGGCGGTTCCGACGACCGTGCTCTCCACTTTCAGCCCCGATTGGTACTGGGTGTGGCCCTGGACCTGTACGGGAGGTGCCGTGGCTGTCGCGCTGAGCAATTGGGCCACTTGGTCGACAGCGAATGATCTCCTGCAGAAGTCCGAGGACTTCCTGTCGACCACACCTGACGCGAGCCGTCGCTTCGCTCGTGGTTATGAGCAGTGGTGGTGGACGATGTTGCTCTACGCCGTGATCATCGCCACGATCGGTGCCGGAGTCCAGACGGGACGGCTAAAGGATACGCCCGCGTACGTGTTCATCCTGGTCGTGATCACCGTCGGGGTGCACTACGGAACCAAGTGTGTGGCCGCCGGCCCAGCAGTCTGCGGCAGTATCGCACGTGCCTTCTCAGCCGGACAGCGACTGGAAATTCTCCGCCGCCGGGGCATCAACTAGGTGTACCGACCCGTGTGGCTAACGACGCCGCAGGCTTTGCGTGATGCTACGGACCGGACTTCCACCGGCCGGAGACAACGAGCTTGCGTCATGTCACGATCCGGATCGTGCCGATAGTCCAGAAGTCACACGCCGGGCTGCGCGGGCCCATCGCGTTGCTGAGGCCCTCTCCCACGAGGACTCCGTGAGCCTGTTGCAGCGGATGCGAGGAGACCTGTGAGCACCTCCGAACTGACATGGTTCAAAAGCAGCCACAGCAGCAGCGGCTCCGGCGAGTGTGTCGAGGTCGCCGCCTGCCTCGCGCAAAATCCATGTCCGTGACTCCAAGGTCGAGCGGTCCGAGCTCGCTCTCTCCCCCGCCGCGTGGGCCGGGTTCGTGGCCCACGCGGCGAAGTGACCCTAGGGTCGCGGACCGCTCACTTCGCCGGGCACTGCTGCCAGGCCATGTGGTAGACGGTGCTGAGGTCGCCGTCGGTCGAGTCCATCGTCATGAAGCTGACCTTGCTCGGCGAGGACGAGCCGGCGTTGACGCGGAGTTCGGTGTTGATGTTGAAGTTGCGCTGGACTCCGCAGGGGGCCCAGACCAGTTGGGCCCAGTCGGTGGTGTCGGTGGCCTGCCAGTTGTCGTTGTAGGAGCCGGAGAAGTTGTGGTTCTTGAACACCGTCTGCGACGACCCCTGGAAGTAGTACGAGGCCCGCTGCACGGCGCTCGCGCCGGACTGGAGTGAGGCGTAGCCGCGGTAGTCCGCCTTGGCGATCGCGTACGTGAAGCCCGAGGGGACGTGGACGACCAGGTTGAGCTGGCAGTTCTTGCGGAAGGCCGTGGGGTTGGAGCCCCCGCCGACCTGGGCCAGGTAGTCGCTGTAGGTCACGGTGAAGGCGGTGTTGTCCTCGGACACGGCGACGGCGGCCGTGCCCGCGGGACAGCCGGAGCCGTTCACCGTGGCGACGTCGATGACGATCTTGTCCGGCGGCGGGTTGTCGAACACGGGGGACGAGTTGTGCGCGGGAACCGCCGCGGTGATCAGAGCGGCGACAGCGCCGCCCAGAAGCAGCCCACTTGCCATGGTCACTCTCCTTGGTCCAACGGAAAACCTGTGGAGTTCCTGTGAAGAACTGGGGGGCGATCGCATCGTAGGGAGGCCATTGAGACGCGGCCAGGTAGAACTCCGGCCATTCACCCAGTCCCGTTCACACCACCACCGGGATGCCCGAACTCGCCTGGAAACAACGGGAGTTGACCGTTGCGTCCACGGCGGGATCCGGACAGCCCGGGGCCACGGATTTCCGTACCTCTCAGAGCAGAACCCGGCCCCGGACCACCACGCTCACGGGTTCTCCCAGGCCGCCGGTTCAGCCGCCAGCTCCTTCACCGGGGCCGGCAGCGCGTCGGCGGCGATGTCGGCGATCGTGACGCCCTCCAGGATGCGGCGCACGTTGGCCCGCAGCGCGATCCACAGCGGCAGCAGGGGCTGCGCGGTCCCCGTGTACGACAGTCCCGTCGGGCGTTCGCCGCGCACGGACACGATCGGGCCGTCCACCGCCCGGATGACGTCCGCGACGGTGATCGCCGCCGGGTCGCGGGCCAGCCGGTAGCCTCCGCCGCCGCCGCGCCGGCTGTCGACGATGCCGCCGCGCCGCAGGTCGCCGAGGATCCCCTCGAGGAACTTGTGCGGGATGTCCTGCTCGGCGGCGATCGCCTCCGCCTTCACCGGGTCGCCGCCCTGCCGCACGGCGAGCTCCAGCACCGCCCGCACCGCGTAGTCCGCTCTTGCCGAGATCCTCATACGTCCATTGTGAGGTCAGCGGCCGGCCGTGCCCGCCGCCGACCCCGTCCCTGCGGCGGACGGGCCTACGCCAGCCGGATCACGTTCCACGACAGCGGCTCCAGCGTCGCCGTCAGTGTGCCGTCCGTCAGCGCGGTGCCCTCGGCCGGGTGCGGGGCGACCCGCTCGGGGTCGGCGAGGGTGTTGCGGGCGTCCGGGTCGGCGTCCGCGAGCACGCTGTGCTCAACGACCGAGGTCAGCTCCAGCCCGTGCAGGGCGACCTGGAGCGGCAGCGCGTCGGTGCGACCGCGGTTGACGGCGAAGACGGTGACCGTGCCGTCCTCCGCGCGGACCGCGGTGGCGTGCAGCAGGTCCGTCGTGCCGTGCTTGCGCGTCTCGTACGTCGGCGAGTCCACCCGCACGTCGAGGACGGTGCCGCGGCCGTACCGGGACGCCTGCGCGAACGGAAAGAACGTCGTCTGCCGCCAGGCCGGGCCGCCCGGCTCGGTGAGGATCGGCGCGATGACGTTGACGAGCTGGGCGAGGCAGGCGACCGTCACCCGGTCGGCGTGCCGCAGCAGCGCGATGAGGAGCGAGCCGAAGACGACGGCGTCGGTGACGCTGTAGTTGTCCTCCAGCAGGCGCGGGGCCTGCGGCCAGTCCCCCTGCTCGAGGCCCTTCGCGTGCTCCTCCCACTCGCGCAGATACCAGACGTTCCACTCGTCGAAGGAGAGGTTGATCCGCTTCTTCGACTTGAGCCGCGCGCCGACGTGGTCGGCGGTCGCCACGACGTTGTCGATGAAGGACTCCATGTCGACGGCGGAGGCGAGGAAGGAGTCGATGTCGCCGTCCTCGGGCCAGTAGTAGGCGTGCAGCGAGATGTAGTCGACGAGGTCGTACGTCTCGGCGAGGACCGTCGCCTCCCACTCGGCGAACGTCGGCATGGACTGGCTGGAGGAGCCGCAGGCGACGAGTTCGACGCGCGGGTCCAGCTGGCGCATGGCGCGGGCGGTCTCGGCGGCGACGCGGCCGTACTCCTCGGCCGTCTTGTGGCCGGTCTGCCAGGGGCCATCCATCTCGTTGCCCAGGCACCACAGCCTGATCCCGAACGGCTCCTTGTCGCCGTGGGCGGCGCGGAGGTCGGAGAGGGCCGTGCCGGAGGGGTGGTTGGCGTACTCCTGGAGCTCCAGGGCCTCGGCGACGCCGCGCGTGCCGAGGTTGACCGCCATCATCGGCTCCGCCTGCGGGCCGATCTTGCGGAGGAAGCCGATGTACTCGGAGAGGCCGAAGCGGTTCGTCTCCGTCGAGTGCCAGGCCAGGTCCAGGCGGTGAGGACGCTCCGCGGCCGGGCCGACGGAGTCCTCCCACTTGTAGCCGGAGACGAAGTTGCCGCCGGGGTAGCGGACGGCGGTGACGCCGAGTTCGCGGACGAGGTCCAGTACGTCGGTGCGCAGGCCCTCGGCGTCCGCGGTGGGGTGGCCGGGTTCGTAGAGGCCGGTGTAGACGCAGCGGCCGAGGTGTTCCACGAAGCTGCCGAAGAGGCGGGGGGCGACCTCGCCGACGGTGAAGGCGGGGTCGAGGGTGAAGCGGGCGGTGCTCATCTTGGCCTTTCGGGTTCGGTCTCGCCCCGACGCCCGGGCGGCCGGCCCTCCCCGGACCTCCTCCGTCGCGTCGCGGCCTGGTGGGCCGGTGGGCCGCTCGGTTCGACATGCCGGAATGTGATCGCTACTTCGAACGGACCGTAGATTTCCAAACGGCCGCTCGTCAATGCCTTCGGCGTGACTTCTGACAGCGCTTTCTGTCCTTGACCGTGCAACGACTTCTCGTGACGCGGACACAACCAGCCGCGTAGTCTCGGACCGGCCGTCGCCGGGCGGCCGGAAGGGGGAGCCGATGGACGTCGCGGGCGCGCGCGGGACGGCGGCCCGGATCGCCTCGGCGCTGCGGCGCGCGAGGACCGGCCCGGCCATGCGCGAGCTGACCGGCGATCTCTCCGCCGCGCTGCGGGCGCGCACCGAACGGCCCCGAGGGGTACGGGAGTTGTGCCGGGCGCTGTGCGAGGAGCTGTCCGAGCGGCGTGGCGGTCGGCCGGTGGAGGTGCGCTTCGAGCGGTTCCCCGACGAGATCGACGTGACCGGACTCTGGGTGGAGTTCCAGGACTTCGACCTGGTCATCGTCGAGGAACGGGCCGAAGCCGTCCAGCAGTTGGTCATCCTCGGCCATGAACTGTGGCATCTGCACGCCGGGCACCGGCACCACCACCACGGCCTCGGCACGGTCGCCGCGGGCGTCCTGGCGGGCCGTTCCGGCTGGGAGTCCGCCGCCCTGGCCTTCGCCGCCCGCAACGGCTCCCGGGAGGACGACGAGGCCGAGGCCGACGACTTCGGCCACCGGCTCGCGGCCCGCTTCCGGCGCTACCTCGCCGACGGGCCGGCCGCCGCCCCGGGGACCGCGGACACGGCCGCGGTCCAGCGCACCCTCGGCTACCGCGGACGCAGGGGGACGCTGCGGTGAACGACGGGCTGTACATCTCCTTCTGGCTGCCCACGGTGGTGCTGGGCGCGGCCCTCGCCATCAAGCTGCCCAGCATCGTCAAGCTCTGGCGGGACCCGCTGCTGCGCGCGGTCGGCGGCCTGCTCGTCTTCGGCTGCGCGGTGTTCGTCTTCGCGGCCCCGAAGACCATCGCCTGGACCAACCGGGTCACCGGCGTGCCGAACATCGCCGCGCCCTGGGTGTACTCGCTGCTCACGGCGCTGTCCGCGTCCTGGCTGCTGCTCATCATCGCCTGGCGCAACGGCCGTACCGAGCGCTCGGCCCAGACCCGGCGGACGACCCGCCTGGTGGTCTGCGTCTACGCGGCGGTGGTGGTGGCGCTGTGGGTGCTGTTCGCGCTCGCCGACGTCCCCGTGGAGCGGATCCGGGACCTGGACACGTACTACGCCAACACGCCCTTCATGCGCGAGGAGATCCTGCTCTACCTGGTCGCGCACACCGTGGCCTGCTCGGTCACGGCCCGCCTGGTGTGGAACTGGAGCCGCACCGACGGCCTCGACGCGTGGCTGCGCTGGGGACTGCGCTTCCTGGGGGCCGGCTATGTGACGAACCTGCTGTTCAGCGCGGCCAAACTGACGGCGGTCGGCGCGCGTTGGACCGGGCACGACCTGGACTGGCTGAACACCGGCATCGCGCCGTCGGCCGCCTGCGTCGCCGCCACGCTCGTCGCGATCGGCTTCATCGTGCCGCACGCCGGCCAGTACCTCCAGGAGCGGTGGCGGGTGCGCCGCCGCCACCGGAGCCTGCAGCCGCTGTCCCGGCTGATGCGGACCGTCGCCGGCGGCCGCGAGCCCTTCGACCTGCGCGCCACCCCGGAACTGCGGCTGATCCGCCGCGAGACGTTCATCCGCGACGCCCTCCTCCCGCTGGCCCGCCGCCTGGACGACGATCTTCGCGCCCGGGCCTACGACGCGGCCGTCGCCCTCGGCGTCGAACGCGGCCGGGCCCAGGCCCTGGCGGCCGCGGTGGCGCTGCTGGACGTCGTGGAGGCGCGGGAGCGGGCCCGGCAGCCCCGCCCGACGGCCCCCGAGGCGGCGCGGTCCCCGCGGAGCGACGCCGGGGCCGAGGCCGTGTCCCCGGCTCCCGCCGCGACCCCGGGTCCCCTCCCGGCGGCTGCCCCGGGGCCCCTCACGGCCGCCACGCCGGCACCGGGGCCCGTGGCCGCAACCCCGGCTCCCCCCTCTGCCGCCTCCCCGGCTCCCCTCGCTTCGCCTGCCTCTTCCGCGTCCGCCGCACCCCCCGCCTCCGCTCCTTCCTCCTCCGGCCCGGACACCACGTATCTCCTGCGGGAGATCCAGGCCGTGTCCCAGGCCCTGCGCCACCCCGACGACATCCAGGCGGTCCGCGCCCTCGCGGCCGCCCCGGCAGAGAGCACTTCCACGCATGACTGAACCCTCCAACCCCGCCAGAACCGCCGTAGTCCTGGGGGGATCCCATGCGGGCATGCTCGCGGCACGCGCCCTGACCGGCCTCGCCGACCGGGTCGTCGTCATCGAGCGGGACGTGCTGCCCGACGGCCCCGCACCTCGCAAGGGGCTGCCCCAGGCACGTCACGCCCACATGCTGTGGTCGGGCGGGGTGCGGGCGGTGGAGGACCTGCTGCCGGACGTCACCGGTGCGCTCCGGGCGGCCGGGGCGCGCCGCTCGCCGGTCACGACGGACATGGTGGTCCTCGGCCCGCGCGGCTGGTTCCGCCGCTGGCCCGAGTCGCACCACGTGATCCTGGCCGGCCGCGACCTCCTGGACGCGACGGTCCGGGCCCGGGTGCTGGCCGACGAGCGGGTCGAGCTGTGCTCGGGGGCCGAGGCCCTGGGCCTGGTGGGGGACGCGGGCGCGGTCACCGGCGTGCGGGTGCGGGTGGGCGGCGCGGAGCGGGTCGTCGGGGCTGGCCTGGTCGTCGACGCGAGCGGGCGCGGGTCGCGGGCGGCGGGCTGGCTGGCGGAGCTCGGGCTGCCCGCCGCAAAACGGCGCGAGGTGGACTCCGGACTCGCCTACGCCAGCCGGCTGTACCTCGCGCCCGAACCGGCCCGGTCCGGGTACCCGATCGTCAACGTGCAGCCCGACCCGCGGGACGCCGGCCCCGGCCGCGCCGGGTTCCTGCTGCCCATCGAGGACGGCCGCTGGATCGTCACCCTCAACGGCACCCGAGGTGGCGAACCCTCCCACGACGGCGACGACTTCGTGCGCTTCGCCCGCGAGGAACTGCGCCACCCCGTCATCGGGGAACTCCTCGAACAGGCCGAGCCGCTGTCCGACGTGGCGTACACCCGGTCCACCGTCAATCGCCGGCACTTCTACGAGCGGATGCCGGCCTGGCCCGACAACTTCGTCGTGCTCGGCGACGCCCTCGCCGCGTACAACCCGCTCTACGGGCACGGCCTCGCGGTAGCCGCCCAGAGCGCGGTGCTCCTGCGCGACACCGTCCGGCGGCACGGGTGGGGTGCGGCGGGGCTGTCCCGGCGCGCGCAGAAGGCGGTGGCCCGGCCCGTCGCGACCGCGTGGGACCTCGCCGTCGGCCAGGACGTGTTCTACCCCGGCGCGACCGAGACCGGCCCCACCCGGCGGGACCGGCTCGTGGCCGCGTACGTCGGCCGCCTGATGCTCACCGCCACCGGCAACGGCCGCATGGCCCGCCGGGTGACGGACGTGACGTCCCTGGAACGCGGCCCGCAGGTACTGCTGAGCCCCTCCACGCTGGCGGCGGCCGTCGTCGGGCCCCTCCGGCCGCCCCTGCCCGGCCCCCCGCTGACGGTGGACGAACGGCAGCGGGCGGGCCTGCGGTAGCCACGCGGGGGCCGCGCCTTTCCGGCGGGGGCCCACGCCTTCCCGGCCGGCGGGTGTCGGTCAGCCGGCGAAGGCCGGTTGGGGAAGGCCCTGGCCGGCGTTCGGGATCACCAGGAGGGAGCCCGCCGTCGGGTGGGGGGCGTCCAGGCCCACGCGGGCCGTGGTGACGTACAGGTCGGTGAGGTCCGGGCCGCCGAAGGCGCAGGCGGTGACGCGTGGGCAGGGCAGGTCGATCTGCCGGTCCAGGACGCCCGCGGGGGTGTAGCGGCGTACCGCGGCCCCGTCCCACAGCGCCACCCACACGCAGCCGTCGGCGTCGACGGTGAGTCCGTCGGGGAACCCGGCCCCGTCCTCGATCCCCACGAAGGGACGACGACCGGACGCCCGCCCGTCCGCCGAGAAGTCGAAGACGTCGACGCGGCGGGTCGGCGAGTCGACGTAGTACATGAGCGTGCCGTCCGGGCTCCAGCCCGTTCCGTTGCTCACCGCCACGTCGTCGAGGATCACCTCGGCCGACCCGTCGCCGGCGAGGCGGGACAGGGTGCCGCCGCCGGGGGCCTCGTCGTAGCGCATGGTGCCGGCCCACAGCGAGCCGTCCGGAGCCACGGCCGCGTCGTTGGCGCGGCGGCCCGGGACGGGCTCGTGGCGCAGCCAGCGGAAGCCTCCGTCCGCGTCGAGGAGACCCACGCCGTCCCGGAGGTTGAGGACCAGGCCGCCCCCCGCCCGGGGCTTGACCGCGCCCACGTGCTGGTGGGTCGTGCGGACCGTGCGGCGGCCGGAGGCGGGGTCGTACGTGTGCAGACGGCTGCCCAGGATGTCCGTCCAGAGCAGCCGGCCGGCGGCCGGGTCCCAGGTCGGCCCCTCGCCGAGGGCCGCCCCGGCCGGCACGGCCACCTCGTACCGCCCGGTCACACCGCGCTCCGGTAGCCGAGCAGCTCGGACAGCTCGCCGGCTCCCTTCAGGGCGAGCGCCTCCAGACCCGCGCGGCGCTCCTCGCTCCAGCGGATCATGGGGACGGAGATGGAAAGGGCCGCGACGACCTGCCCCGTCCGGTCGCGCACCGGGGCGGCCACGCAGCTGACGTCCGGGTTGGACTCGCGGTTCTCGACCGCGACGCCCCGCTCCCGGATCTCGGCCAGGGCCGCCCGCAGCGCCTTCGGCTCGGTGATGCTGTTCGGGGTCATCCGCACGAGGTCCGCGTCGTCGGGGATGCGCGCCGTGAGCTCCTGCTCGGGGAGCGAGGCCAGCAGCATCTTGCCGACGGAGGTGCAGTGGGCGGGCAGGCGGCGGCCCGCGGCCGACACCATCCGGACCGCGTGCGTGGAGTCGACCTTCGCGATGTAGATGACGTCGGCCCCCTCCAGGATCGCCACGTGCACCGTCTCGTCACACGTTTCGGCGACGGTGCGGGCGACCTGCTGACCCTCGGCGGCGAGGTCCAGCTGCTCGGCATAGCGGCTGCCGAGCTGGTAGGGACGCACCCCGAGGCGGTACCGTCCGGGTTGTCCGGGGACGGGCACGATGTACGCCCGGGCGGAGAGGGTGGTCACAAGTTCGTGCACGGTGGTGCGCGGAAGCTGGAGCTTGCGCACGATGTCGGGGGCGGAGAGCGAACCGTCCCCGTCGAGGAAGAGCTCGAGGATGTCGAGAGCTCGGGTCACGGCAGGTACAAGGCGTCCCACGACCGGCCCCCTCCCTTAGTCTGTAGTCTCAGTGCCCGCGTTCGAGATATCAACAGGCGATCGGCATGACGAACACAGGCTGTCATAAGGTGTTGCGGCGGGCAATGGTCGTGAGCCGCGCGGTGGGCCAGGATGGGGCGCATGCCGACCCAGAAACGCCTCGCGGGCTCGTTCACGCCGCTCGACTTCCAGCTGGTCCTGCTGCGCCGCATGGCCGATCACAATCCGGATCTGGTGGACAACGCCCGCCACGAACTGGGCGTTTCCCTCACACAGATGAGGGAGGCCAACAAGCGCTGGCAGGCGATGGTCCACTCCCCGCACGCGCGGGGCTCCCTCTCACGGTATCGCTCGGTCCTCGGCGAACCCGAGTCGAGAACAGCCCGGCGCGTCGGCGACCTCGACTGCGAGGCGTGGCTCTGGCCGCTCACGCTCTGGCCCGACCTGCGCTTCGAGGTGCTGCTCGCTCCGAACGGCTCGGTCTGGAACGAGTGGCTGGTCCGCGCCCCGGGGGCACGGCCGCCGTTCCTGCAGTCCCTCGCCGACCTCACCCCCTGGTCCTGCACGGTCGACGAGGCCGCCCACGCCTTTTCCCCGGCCCACCCCCTGGAGGGCACCGCCCCCAACCGGTGGGGACTGGCCTTCGCCGCGCCGGACGGGCGCGGGGGGCGGCAGGACGTCGTCGCCGAGTTCACCTGGGGCCTGCTCCAGCGGACGGCCGTCAGGGATTGACGGCTCCCGGATTCCGCGCGCCGTCCGGAGCAGGAGCAGGAGCCGCGGCCTGAGCAGGAGCCACCGTCGCGGCTGCGGCCGCGGCCGCCGTCCGGATGCCTGCGACGACGTGCGGCAGGGACTGCGGGTGCAGGAACAGGAAGAGGTTCGGCTCGACCAGTTCCAGCTCCATCACCCGCGGCTCCCCGTCGTCGCCGTCCACCAGGTCGACCCGGGCGTAGAGCAGTTCGGGCGCGTCCGGTACGGCGGCCAGGGCGCGCTCGGCGACGGCCAGCTCGGCCGGGGACGGCGTCCAGGGCTCCAGACCGGGGTGGGCGACCTTGTCCGCGTCGAAGGCGGTGCCGGGGGCGAGGACGGCACGCTTGCGGCTGGCGTGCAGGAGGCGGCCGCCGAAGAACTGCAGGGCGCGCTCCCCGCCGGCGTCGATGCCGCGCACATACGGCTGCACCATCGCCGTCAGCCCCTCGGCGTGCATCCGCGCGAGGTGGCGGACGGCCGTCCCGTGGCCGTCGGGTGTGTAGCGGGCGGCGTAGCGCGCGCCGGCCCCGGAGGCGGGCTTGATCACGTACTCGCCGCCCTCGGGCAGCCCGGCAGGCTCGCCGGGCGCGACGTAGCGCGTCGGCACGGTCGGCACCCCGGCCGCCGCCAGCTCCCCCAGATACCGCTTGTCGGCGTTCCAGCGGACCACGTCGGCCGGGTTGGCCAGCCGGGTGACGGCCTCGACCTTCCGCGTCCAGGCCGCGAACTCGTCCGCGCGCCAGCTGTAGTCCCAGGTGGAGCGGATGACGACGAGGTCGTACGCGGCCCAGTCCACGTCCGCGTCGTCCCAGAAGACGCCGTCGGCCTCCACGCCGGCCTCGCGCAGCGCGCTCAGCAGCACCGGGAAGTCGGCGTCCTTGCTCGGCTCCGGCCGGGGGTCGTAGGTGACGAGCGCGATACGGGCCACGACGGACTCCCTGTTCGTACGACTGTCCGATCCTCGGAAGGCTAACAAGCCGACCCCCGCACCCGCCCGGCCGCGGTGGGCCGCGCGGTCGAGGCGCGGTGGAACGGGCGGCGCGGGGAGGTGCGGGCGCGGCGCGTGGGGTAGGAAGCTGCTTGTCGCCCACCTCAGCCGTGCAAGGAGCCCGTCCCGTGTCGCCTCTCTTCCCCGCCCTGACGAACGATCCGTCCGGCCGCCCCGCCCTGCGGTTCGGTGAGCGTTCCCTGTCCTACGCGCAGCTCGCCGGGGCGGCCCGCGCCGTCGGCGGACGCGTGCGGGAGGCGACGGGCCCGCTCGCGGGAGGACGGGAGCGCGGAAGGGTCGCCGTGTGGGCCACGCCCGCCCTGGAGACCGCCGTGGCCGTGGTCGGCGTGCTGCTCGCCGGAGCGGCGGCCGTGCCGCTGAACCCGAAGTCGGGCGAGAAGGAGCTCGGGCACATCCTGTCCGACAGCGCGCCGAGCGCGGTGCTGGCGGCCCCCGGCGACGAACTGCCCGAGCCGTTGCGCGCGTTGCCGCGGATCGACGTCGACGTGGACGAGCGCGGCGACGCGGGCCGGGCGGCGGCCGGCGCGACGCTGGGCGGCGCGACGCTGGGCGGCGAGGCGTCGGGCGGCGAGGCGTCGGACGAGCCGTCGGACGACGAGGAGCCCGCCCTCGTCGTGTACACCTCCGGCACCACCGGACCGCCCAAGGGCGCGGTCATCCCCCGCCGCGCGATCGCCACGACCCTGGACGCGCTCGCCGACGCCTGGCAGTGGACCGGCGAGGACGTCCTCGTGCACGGACTGCCGCTGTTCCATGTGCACGGACTGGTGCTGGGGGTCCTCGGACCGCTGCGCCGGGGCGGGTCGGTCCGGCACCTCGGACGCTTCGACACGGGCGGCGTCGCACGGGAGCTGACCGACGGCGCGACGATGCTGTTCGGGGTGCCGACGATGTACCACCGCATCGCCGAGGCCCTGCCGTCCGACCCCGGGCTCGCCCGGGCGCTCGCCGGGGCGCGGCTGCTGGTGTCCGGTTCGGCCGCACTGCCCGTGCACGACCACGAGAGGATCGCGGCGGCCACCGGACGGCGGGTGATCGAGCGGTACGGCATGACCGAGACGCTGATGAACACCTCCGTGCGGGCCGACGGGGAAGCCAGGGCGGGCACCGTCGGGGTGCCGCTGCCGGGGGTGGAGCTGCGGCTCGTCGAGGAGGACGGGTCGGCCGTCGAGGCGTACGACGGGGAGAGCGTCGGCGAGATCCAGGTGCGCGGGCCGAACCTCTTCACCGCGTACCTGAACCGGCCGGACGCGACCGCCGCCGCCTTCACCGCCGACGGCTGGTTCCGCACCGGCGACGTGGCCGTCCGCGACCCCGACGGATACGTGCGGATCGTCGGGCGCAAGGCGACCGATCTCATCAAGAGCGGCGGCTACAAGATCGGCGCGGGCGAGATCGAGAACGCCCTGCTGGAACATCCCGGGGTACGGGAGGCCGCCGTCACCGGGGAGCCGGACGCGGACCTCGGCGAGCGGATCGTCGCCTGGGTGGTGCCCGACGATCCGCAGTCGCCGCCCGACGAACGTGAGTTGGCCGACCACGTCGCCCGCCGCCTCGCCCCGCACAAGCGGCCCCGCACGGTCCGCTACCTGGACGCCCTGCCCCGCAACGACATGGGGAAGATCATGAAGCGGGCGCTGCCGGCATGACGGCGCGGCGAGCGAGCGCGCGGGAGTTCATCGCCCTGGTCGCCGACGGTTTCCACGAACTCCCGCACGTGGAGCGGGAGTCCCGGCCGGACGGGCCGCTCGGCTGGCCCGGCTACGACGCCTCGCGCGAGCGTGCCGCCCGGCGCACCGGCGAGTCGGAGTCCGTGGTCTGCGGCGTCGCCCGCGTCGAGGGCGTCCGAGCGGTGCTGATCGCCTTCGAGTTCGGCTTCCTCGGCGGCTCGCTGGGCGAACGCACCGGCGACCGCCTGGTCGCGGCGTACGCGTACGCCCGTCAACACCGGCTGCCGGTCGTGCCGTTGGTCGCCACCGGCGGCAGCAGGATGCAGGAGGGCATGCTCGCCCTCACCCAACTCCAGCGCGTGGCACACGAGTCGGCGCTCACCCGGGAGGCCGGGTTGGCGCAGATCGCGGTCCTGCGGGATCCGACGACCGGCGGCGGGTGGGCCACCCTGGGCGCAGGCGCCGACGTGGTGCTGGCACTGCCGGGCGCGCAGGTCGGCTTCGCCGGCTCACGGGTGCGGCCGCCGGACGCCGACCCGGCCGCCTACACGGCGGAGGCGCAGCTCGCGGCGGGGGCGGCGGACGCGGTGGTGCCCGTGACGGAGCTGCGGGACGTACTGGGCCGCTGGCTGCGCCTCCTGACCGGCGGGACGCCGGAAGCGGCAGGGCGACCGGCGGAACCCGCCGCCCCCGTGCCGGACGCCCTCGGGGCGAGGGATCTGCCGCGTACCGGCCGGGACGCCGTGCGGCGGGCCCGCGCACCGGAACGGCCCCGTGCGCGGGCCTACTTGGACGCCTACTTCACCGACCGGCTGGCGATCTCCGGCGACCGGTGCGGCGGCGCCGACCCGGAGGGGATGCTGTGCGGCTTCGGCCTGCACCGGGGCCGTACGGTCGCGTACGCGGCGCAGACCGGCGCGGCGACCCGGCCCGCCGGCTATCGCACGGCCGCCCGGCTGATCCGGCTCGCCGGCCGGCTCGGCATCCCGGTGCTGACCCTGGTGGACACGCCGGGCGCGGCCAACGACGCGGCGGCGGAGCGACAGGGCGCCGGTGCGGCGATCGCGGACCTGTTCGGCGCGGTCGCCACCGCCCGCACGCCGCTCACCACGCTGGTGATAGGCGAGGGCGGTTCCGGCGGCGCGCTGGCGCTGGCCGCGCCGGGGCGCACCTGGGCGACCCCGGACAGCTACTTCTCCGTCATCGCGCCGGAGTCGGCGGCCGCGATCCTGAAGCGGCCCCCGCAGGAGACGGACGCGACGGCGGACCAACTACGCCTGAGGCCACAGGACTTGGCGGAGCTCGGGGTGATCCGCACCGAACAGTCACACGGAACGCAGGACAATCGCGCGCACCGTCCGTGACAATGGAGACACACAGCGCCGCGACACGGGCCGGATGGACGGGCGGACGGGCGAAGACACGGGGCAGAGCAGAGCAGCAGAGAAGCGAAGGGGTTACGGGGGAGACCGTGGACGGACTGGTGGAGTTCAGAACCGACGACGGCACCGTGGTCGCCGTGGAGGCGGGCGCGGACGGTCGCCCCGGTTCCCGGCTGGTGGCCCGCGGCGACGGGACCGTGCAGGCGGCCCGCACCTTCGAGGGCGCCCTGGAGGGCGTGCGCGCGGCCGCCGAGTCCGCGCTGCGGGTGTTCCGGGACGGGACGCTGCAACCCGACGGCGTCGAGATCGAGTTCGGCGTGAAGCTGTCGGCGGAGACGGGCGCGATCATCGCCAAGGGCACGGCGGAGGGGCATCTCGTCGTGAAACTGACCTGGTCGCCCTCCGCGGGCTCCTGACCAGCGCGGAAGCGCCCGCCCGATCGGCAAGCGGCAGGCAGGACGCGGGCAAGCGGCAGACAGGCGGCGGGCAGCCGGCGGGCAGGCGGCCGACGCGGGCTTTCCCCGTCACCCCGCGGAAGATGCCCGCCCGCACCATGTCGCGGCGGGGCGCGGATCGGGAACCCGCCGCCGGACGGGCGCGGGCGGACCACCGGAACGCGGTGAACTGGCTTAGGCTGTCGGGGTTTTGAAGATTTCATGAAGATCGAGAGGTGGAATTGCGCATGCCCCGCACACCGTCCCGACGTACCGTTCTGCGCGGACTCACGGTCACCGGAGCGGCAGTGGCCGCCTTCGACACCGCGTCCCGCTCCTGGGCCGCGACCGCCGCCGAGTCCGAGACCGCCTCCTCCGCGTCGGCGACGTCCACGACCCTCGCCAAGGTCCCGCGGCTGGACGGAACGCTCCTCACGGACGCCTCGTCGCTCACCGCCGCCGCCGACGACTACGGGCACATCGTGCACCGCCGCCCGGCGGCGGTCCTGCGCCCGGGCTCGGTGCGCGACGTCGTCGCCATGGTTCGCTTCTGCAACGACCACCGGCTGCCGGTCGCGCCGCGCGGCCAGGGGCACTCCCCGTTCGGCCAGGCGCAGGCCGAGGGCGGCCTCGTCATCGAGACCGCCCCGCTCTCGGGCATCGGCTCCGTGAACACGGCGTCCAGGACGGTCACCGTGGGCGCCGGCGCCAAGTGGAGCGCGGTCGCCCGGGCCACCCTCGCCCAGGGCCTGACCCCTCCCGTGTTCACCGACTACCTCGAGCTCTCCGTCGGCGGCACGCTGTCCGTGGGCGGCCTCGGCGGCCAGGCCCACCGGGTCGGCGCCCAGGTCGACAACGTGACGGAACTGCAGGTCGTCACCGGCGCGGGCGAGCTGGTGCGCTGCTCACCTTCCCGGCGGGCCGACCTCTTCCGTGCCGTCCTGGCCGGCCTCGGCCAGTGCGCCGTCATCGTCGAGGCCACACTGCGCCTGGTGCCCGCGCCCACGACGGTCCGCCGCTACCAGCTGACCTACGGCGACCTGGCGACCTTCCTCGACGACCAGCGCGTCCTCGTCCGGGAGGGCCGCTTCGACTACGTCGAGGGCCAGGTCCACGCGGACGCCGCCGGCACGTTCGGCGTCCACGTCCTGGAGGCGGTGGCCTACGGCCCGCCGGTCGGCCCCGCCCCCGACGACGCGGCTCTGCTGCGCGGCCTGCGCCACGACCCGGCCACCGTGCAGATCGCCGACCAGCCCTACTACGACTTCCTCGACCGCCTCGCCCCCGTCATCGCGGCCATGAAGGAGGCGGGCATCTGGGGCTTCGCCCACCCGTGGCTGAACCTGATGCTCCCCGGCGCCTCCGCCGCGGCGCTCGGCGCGCAGGTGCTGAACGGGCTCACCCCGGCGGACGTCGGCCCCGGTGCCGTCATCCTCTTCTACCCCCTGCTGCGCGACCGCCTCACCACCCCGCTGCTGCGCACCTCCGACGACGAGATGTCGTACCTCTTCGACATCCTGAGCGCGGCCGCGCCCGACGACACGACCGCCGTCGACCGCCTCCTGGCGGTCAACCGCTCCGCCTACGACACGGTCGCCGCGGCCGGTGGCACGCATTACCCCGTCGGCAGCATCCCCCTCACCCCCGCGGACTGGCAGGCCCACTTCGGGCCGGCGTGGGCAGGCCTGCAGTCGGCCAAGTGCACCTACGACCCGCGGGGAATCCTGGTCCCGGGCCAGGGCATCTTCGACTGACAGAACAGGCACGAGCACGGGGGCCGGGGCCGGGGGCGGGGGCGAGGCACAAAGGCAGGGGGCAGGGGGCAGGGGGAGGCGCCATGCGGCGCGGCGCGGCGCTGGGGCCGCAGGGGTTGCAGGGGCGAGGCAGCGCGGGCCCCAGGGCCCGTGCGCAGCCCCGGGGCCCGGCCCGCCTCCGGCAGCGGGCTGCGGGCGCAACCCGGGGCCCGGCCCGCAGCCGGCGGCGGGCGGCGGGGCGGCAGGCGGCAGGCGGCAGGCGGCAGGCGGCAGGCGGCGGCCCCTCGCCTCCTCCCCACGCGGGGTGTGCGGAACAACCCCCATTCAGCCGCGCCCCGCCCGGCCCACCTGAAAAGGCGGCCCCCTCCGCGCGCCCGCACGATGCGTAGGGAGGCCTGCCGACCGGCGGCCCCCACGGTCTGTGCTCTCGGGAGGACCTGCCATGACCGCCAGTCTGGAGCAGCTGCGCCGCTGCCACTTCGCCGTCGACCTGGGAGCGGCGCGGACGCGGGTCTATGTGAAGGGTGCCGGGCTGGTCGTCGACCAGCCGTCCGCCGCCGCCGTGAACACCCGCACCGGCGCGCTGATCGCGGTCGGCGAGTTCGCCGAGAAGATGACCGGGCGCACCCCGCACTACATCCGTGTGGTGCGCCCGGTCTCCGGCGGCACGGTCGTCGACATCGAGATGGCGCAGCGCATGCTGCGCCATCTCATCGGTGACAAGATCCGCCGTCAGCTGCGCCGCAAGCCGTTCCTGCGGGCCGCCGCCTGCACCCCGCACGACGCCGACCCGCTCGCCCAGCGTGCCGCGATCGAGACCCTGGTGGGCCTCGGATCCCGGCGCGTCGAGCTGGTCGACACCCTCATCGCCGCCGCCGTGGGCTGCGGGCTGCCGGTCGAGCGGCCCGAGGCCACCATGATCATGGTGTGCGGGGCCGCCGCGACCCAGGTCGCCGTCCTCTCCCTCGGCTCGATCGTGACCGCCGAGCGCATCCCGGTCGGCGGCGAGGCCGTGGACCACGCGATCGTCCAGCATCTTCGCCACGAACACGAGTTGATGCTGCCCAGCCAGTCCGTACGGCCGCTGCAGCTCGCCCTCTCCGGCAACGGCCTCACCCCGCAGGGCCCCGCGTCCACCGAGATCCACGGACGGGACGTCGCGACGGGCCTCGCCCGTTCCGTGCAGGTCGACACCGCGGCGGTCCGCGACGCCATCGAGACCCCTTTGACCGCGGTCCTGGACGGCATCGGCAGGGTGCTGCGGGAGTGCCCGCCCGACCTGGTGGCCGACCTCGCCGACCGCGGGATCATGATGGTCGGCGGCTCCGCTCTGCTGCCCGGCTTCGACCAGATGCTGCGGCAGGCCACCGGGATGCCGGTGCACATCGCCGAACGCCCCGACATCTGCGCCGCCCAGGGCCTGGGCGCGATGCTGGAGGGCAAGATCGAACCGCTGACCCTGGACCCGCTGGGCGCCTGAGGCGACTCGGGATCCCCTCGCGCCGCACGCCCCGCTGCGGGCGCCTCGCTCCAGGCGCCCCGGCGGTGCAGCCATCCAACGGCCCCAGCGACCCGGCGGCCCCACGGCTTTACCCGGGTCACATGTGCGAAACCTTGACGATCACCTGGCCGGGTGCCACGATTCCGGCGCCGCCATGTTTACGTAAACATCCGCCACCGCAGGGCCGCCTCGGGGGTGCCGCGGGTCCACCGCGGAGCTCGATGGTTGCGTAAACATCGTCTCGAAAGGGCACGTAGATGCGCAAGTCCCCCACCGCAGCGTCCTCCGTCTCCCCCCGCCTGCGCGCCGCCTTCGCCGCGGTCGCCGTCGCCGCCGTCACGGGCGCGACCCTGGCCGGCAGCCCGGCCTCCGCCTCCCCCACCGCCCCCGCCTCCCCGGCGCACGGATCCCGGCCGGCCGCCGACACGACCCAGTTCAAGGGCGTGAACTGGGCAGACCCGCGCGACAACTTCGCCGACGACTACCTGCAGCTGTCCGGCCTGTCGACCAAGGACACCTACCGGCAGACCTACGCCAAGGCGAGCCGGATCATCGCCGCGTTCCGCGCGAACCTCGGCGCGAACACCGTGCGGCTGCCGGTCAACCCGTACACGGTCAACGGCGCGTACTGGAAGTCGTACCGCGGAGTCATCGACGCGGCCTCCGACCAGGGCTTCAAGGTCATCGTCTCCTACTGGGAGGGCACGGGCGCCCAGAAGGACGGCTTCATCGACGACGAGGCCGCCTACTGGCCGATGTGGAACACCGTCGTCAAGACGTACAGGAACGACAAGCGCGTCTACTTCGAGCCGATGAACGAGCCGCACGGCTACACGGACGCCCAGTGGGCCGACATCGCGGCGAAGTGGCTGTCGACGTACTCCAAGCGTCTTCGTCAGCGGCGCCGGCTACAACGACCACGTCACCACGGTCTGCGCGGACCCGCGCCTGAAGGGCACGTACCTCTCCCTGCACCACTACGGTTTCTGGAAGGACTACGCGACCTACGACCAGTGGGTGGCCGACCTGAAGGTGCGCATCGGCGACTGCGCGAGCCGTACCGTCGCGGACGAGTTCGGCGCCCCGATGACGACCGGTCTGAACTACAACGTGAAGACGCCGGACGACAACTTCGTCAACTTCATCCAGGCCGTCACCGACACCTTCCGCGAGCTGAAGATGGGCTCGGTGTACTGGCCGGGCCTGCGCACCGACGACATCTACTCGGTGCAGACCCTCGTCGGCCCCGCCGCCCGCCCCTGGCTGGCCACCACCAACCAGTCCGGCGCCGACCGCCTCGCCTGGGCCTGGGGCCGCGGCAAGCCGGTCGAGAACTGACCCCAGGGCGGCCCGTCCACCCCGCTCCCCACCCCCGTCCACCACCCCCGCTCCCCCCACTCCCCCCACCCCGGAGGCTCCGTCCCGACGCTCGTCGGTGCGGAGCCTCCGCGGCCTGACAGGAAGTAGGTTCCGAGCCATGACGAACGACCCGAACGATTCGAACCGGACGAATGAGGCGGAGAAGGTGAACGAGGCGCCCGTACGCATCGGCGTCATGTACGACCGCGACTGGGCGCCCGAGGGTCTGCCCGGGTTCGCGCGGGAGGCGGAGGCGCTCGGCGTGGACGACCTGTGGGTGGTCGAGGATCTCGGATGGAACGGCGGGGTGTCCGCGGCCGCCGTGGCGCTGGGAGCCACCGAACGCGTCCGGGTCGGCATCGGCATCGCCCCCGCCCCGCTGCGCAGCCCGGCGCTGCTGGCCATGGAACTGGCCACGCTGGCCCGGGTGTTCCCCGGACGGCTGGTCGCCGGGATCGGCCACGGGGTGCGGGAGTGGATGGAGTCGGTCGGCGTCGCACCCCGGTCGCCGCTGGCCCTGCTGGAGGAGACGATCACCTCCGTGCGCGCGCTGCTGCGCGGCGAGCGGGTCGAGCTGGACGGCCGTGAAGTGCGCCTGGACGGAGTCGCGTTGGTGCATCCGCCGGCCCAGGTCCCGCCGGTGGTCGCGGGCGTCGTCCGCCCCCGCTCCCTGGAGCTCGCCGGACGGGTCGCGGACGGCGTCCTGATCGCCGAGGGCCACGGGCCGGGCGACCTGGAGAACACCCGGGCCCTGATTGCCAAGGGCGGCACCGGCCCCGAGCACACGCTGACCGTGCTGTCGTTCACCTGCGTGGGCGACGACACCGACGAGGTCGCGCGCACCCTGCACCCGCACACCGAGGGCCACGGCGCATGGCTCGGCCGCCCGCAGGACGAGGTGTTCACCGTCTCCGGCACACCCGCACAGGCCGCCGACGACGTCCGCGCCCTGCACGCCTCCGGCGCGGACACCGTCGTCCTGCGTGTCGTCGGCCCCGAGCCGCTCGGGCAGCTCGCGGCGCTGCTGGCGTCCCTCGGGCGCTGAGGCCGGGAACTCCCGGCCGCCGCCCGGACGTTCCCCCGCACAGGATCGCGGGCAGGACGGTCCGTGCACGTCCAGACAGTCCGCATGCGTACGGTCACACCAGAACACACCAGAACACACCCAAACTCATCTGTACATATCTGGACACGGAGAGAACGGGGACAGGGATGGCGCGGGTGCTGGTCATCGGCGGCGGGATCGCCGGCTCCGCGGCGGCGCTGGCGCTGCGGAAGGCGGGGCAGCGGGCCGTCGTGCACGAGGCGCACCCCGACTCCGCCGAAGACGTCGGCGCGTTCCTCACCCTCGCGAGCAACGGCCTGCGGGCGCTCGCCCAGATCGACGCGTCGGACGCGGTGACCTCCCTCGGCTTCCCGCTCACCTCGATGCGCGTCGTGGACGCGACCGGCACGGCTGGACGCCCATCCCGGGCGCTTCGACCGCGTCGTGTTCACCGTGTTCGGCGAGGACGACGAACAGGCCTACCGGCACGTCCTCGGCGAAGGCGGCCGGCCCTGACCCACGGTCGTACGCGTCCCGCACGACCGGGCGGCCCGGACCTCGCGCCGCGGACCCCCGGGGAGTGGGCCTAGGCTGTCGTCAGGGCCCGGGAAACAGGGGAAGCAAGGAAACAGGGGATCATGGCGATGGGGGAAAGGTCCAGGTCCGGACGGCCCCGGCCGTCGATGGCGGACGTCGCCCGTCACGCCGGTGTCGCGCCGCAGACGGTGTCGCGCGTGTCCAACGGCCACACCAACGTCGACCCGGCGACCAGGCAGCGGGTCGTGGAGTCGATGCAGGCGCTGGGCTACCGGCCGAACGGAGCCGCGCGCGCGCTCAAGAGCGGCCGGTTCAACACGATCGGCGTCATCACCTTCACGCTCAGGACGTTCGGGAACACGCGCACGCTCGACGCCATCGCCAAGGAAGCCGCGCTCGCCAAGTACGCGGTCACCCTCATCCCCGTGCCGGACCCGACGATGGGCAGGCTCTCCGGTGCCTACGACCGGCTCAGCGAGGCGGCCGTCGACGGGGTGATCCTCGTCTTCGAGGCCCATCTCCTGGACGACGCGGAGTTCAGTCTCCCGCCGGGGGTGCCGATGGTGGTCGTCGACTCCGACACCGGCCCCGGCTACACCGTGGTGGACACCGATCAGGCGCAGGGCGCCCGTCAGGCGACGGAACACCTGCTGGAACTCGGCCACCGGCAGGTGTGGCACATCGCCGGCCCCCCGACCTCGTTCTCCGCGGCGCATCGGGTCGAGTCCTGGCGGCGCACCCTGGAGGAGGCCGGCGCCGTCCCGCCCCCGGTCCTGTACGGCGACTGGACCACCCGCTCCGGATACCTGCACGGGCTGACTCTGGGGCGGCGGCCGGAGGTCACGGCGATCTTCGCCGCGAACGACCACATGGCGCTCGGCGTCATGCGTGCCCTGCACGAGCTCGGCCGCCGGATTCCCGAGGACGTCAGCGTCGTGGGGTTCGACGACATGGAGGAGACCCAGGCTTTCTGGCCGCCGCTGACCACCGTGCGGCAGGACTTCGCCGCGGTCGGCCGGCTCAGCCTGCAGAAGCTGCTGACCAAGATCGGCCGGACCGGACCCGACCTGGTCGACAAGACCCTGGTCCCGACCCGGCTGATCGTCCGCGCGAGCACGGGAGCGCCGCCGCCCTCGCCGGAAGGCGAAGGACGGCGGCGCTGACCGGTACGGCGACCGGCGCGGTCCTCGGGCGCAGGAGTCAGCTCCTGGCCCACTGCTGGTTGGTGCTTCCGTTGCAGTACCAGACGTCGACCGACGTGCCGTTGCCGGTGCCCGCTCCGGCCGCATCCAGGCACAGCGCCGGGTTCGCGACGCTCGTGACCGAGAGGTCCGCGTTCACGTTCCACTGCTGTGCCGTCGCTCCGGTGCAGTCGGAGATGACCACCGGGTCCCCCGCCGAGGCTCCGGTGCCGCCCACCGTCATGCACTTGTTGCCGTAGACGGTGAGCTGCTCGGCCGCGTTCCAGTTCCACGACTGGTTGCCGCCGGCGTTGCAGTCCCAGAGGTCGAGCTGGGTGCCGTTGGACGTGCTGAAGCCGGGCACGTCGACGCAGCGGCCGGAGCCCACTCCGCGCAGGACCTCGCCGGGAGGCGCGGGCGGCAGGTTGTTCACGGGCGGGGTCTTGCCGAAGCCGTAGCCCCAGCGCAGCAGCGCGACTCCGGTGGCGCTGTTGTCCACCAGGTTGCCCTTGGAGTCCAGCGACTCGATCGAGTAGGCGTCGCCGAACCTCAGGCCCGGCCAGTACACCAGTCCCATCCCCTTGCTGCGGGCGGTGTTCGCCACGGCCGCGAGATACGAGGTGTAGATGTTGCCGTTCCACGCGCCGTAGTTCAGACCGATGGTCATCGGGGCGCCGGCCTCGTCGATGATCGTCCGGCCGGCGTACTTGCCGAGGCGGGCTTCCAGGTCGGCGGTCCAGTCCGACTGCTGGGTGTAGCTGTTCCAGAAGCCGTAGAAGTGCAGCGACAGCAGTGTTCCCCGCAGCGCGCGGGCCGCGCCGACCCCGGTGACGTTGTCGTTGTAGCCGGTACCGCTGATCACGACACGACCGCGCGGGACGTCCTTGTGCTGGGCCAGCCAGCCGCTGGTGACGGACACCCACTGGTCCAGGGTGTAGCCGTGCGGCTCGTTCATGGGCTCGAAGTAGACCCGCGGGTTGTGCTTGTACTCCCGCACCACGGTGTTCCACATCTTCTTCCAGGCGGCCGTGTCGTCGACCAGGCCGTCCTTGCTGGTGTCGGCCTCCCAGTAGCTGACGATGACCTTGTCACCGTGGGCCGTGGCCGCGTCGACCGTCGCCCGGTACGACTTCCACCAGGTGGTGCCCACGGTCGCCGGGTTGATCGGCAGGCGCAGCGTGTTGGCGCCCAGGTTCTTCTTGAAGCCGCTCACCATACGGACCGTGGTGCGGTACACCGTGCGGTAGTCGTCGGTCGCCTTCAGCCCGCTGGGCACCACGGCGTCACTGGCGTAGTTGTCCCTCGGGTCCGCCCAGTTCACCCCGCGGAAGTCACTCGTACCGCCCTTGGGAGCGGGCTTGGCCGGCGCGTACGAGGCGGCTGACGTCGGGGCGGCCGGCCGGGCGACGGCGGGTGCGGGGGCGGTCACCAACATGAGTGTCGCGCCGAAGCCGGCCATGAGCACACTGGCCAGTCTTCTCGACCTCGTCGGGGTCTTGGTCATGTCGTCTCCAGTGACGGAAATCGCGGGGGCGGAGTGCGGGTTCGTCACCTGAGCCGAGGCAGTGAGGAACCAGGGTCCGGGTCCGGATACAGGCGCTCGGATCCGTGTGAACCGGCCATGGTTACGTAACCATGGCCGGACACTGGCACGGTACCCGCACCGGTGACAAGACCCGCGACCGCGTGGGGTTGCCTGCCCCGGCGCCACCGCCGCCGCGCCTGCGCCGGACCCTGCCCGGCCCGATGCGTCACCGCACACGGAGGAAGGAGAACCAGGACGTCGGCGCAGTGGTGCCGCACAAGGCCGGCGAGGCGCGGCTGGATGAGCGCGTAAACCCGGGGACCGGTGTGCCGGCCGGCGCGAGAGGCCGGCCCCGACGTGAAGAACGTCAAGGCCGACGGTCCCGTGGCCAGACGGCGTCCGTCATCTCCGCGACACCCGCGGGAAGAGCCGCGCGGGCCACGGGTCCGGGCTGCGCCCACCGGGCGCGCGCGGCGGCCACGACCGGCGGGTAACTCACGGCCGGACCCGACGCGCACCCGCCAGCCACCGCCCGCTACGGAGACCGAGCCGGGGCCGTCCGCGCCGAGGCAGGGCAGGGCAGTCGGGGCGGGGCTGCCAAGCCGGGGCTAACGAGTCGGGGGGCCGGCGAGCCGGGGCGCCCGGGCGGTGAGGACGGTTCGGGTGAAGGGAAGGTAAGAGGCGGCTGCGCGGGTGTCAATACCTCTCGCACGCCGTCCGCCGCGCACCGGGAACCTGTGGCCGCGACCTCGCCCCCCACTCCCTGCCTCCGAGGTCACCGCGTCCACCAGGCAGAACAGAGCGCGCCGACCATCGCCGAAGCGGCTCACCGCGGCACGGGGCCGGGCAGAGGCGGCGGCCCGGGGCGGGGCGCATCCGCCGGGCGCGACCCCCGCTCCGACCTCCCTGGATTCACGGACGTCGGAGGTATTGACGCATCCTGCTTCCCCCACTTAACGTCTGCCCGAACATACGAACACTGTGCGATATTTCGGACAACTTGCCTCGGCCGCATGGGACTCGGCCGCGCAGGTTTCCCGGCCCGAGGACCGCGACGGCATCCCCGCAGTACGCGACAGCGGTCACCGCCAGGCCGACGGAGTCATTCCGCAGAACCGACAGGAGACGACATGTCCGCGCTGCGCGCACGGCTGTCGGCGATATTGCTCGCCGCGTGCCTGCTCTTCACAGGCCAAGCCCTCACCTCGCCGCAACCGGCCGCCGCCGCCGACCCCGGCTACCTGATGGTGCACTTCACCGGGGAAGGGTCCACCAACCAGCAGATGTACCTCTCGCACAGCACGGACGGCGTGCACTGGAACGACCTCAACGGCGGCGGCATGGTCCTGCGCTCCACCGTGGGTACGAAGGGCGTGCGCGACCCCGCGTTCGTGAGGTCCCCCGACGGCAGCAAGTACTGGATCATCGCGACCGACCTGTGCATCTCCTGCGGACAGAGCTGGAGCCAGTCCATCAACGACGGCAGCCGCAACCTCGTGGTGTGGGAGTCGACGGACCTGGTCACCTGGTCGCAGCCGCGGCTGCTGAACGTCGCCGGCGCCATCCCCGACGGGCGCAACGCGTGGGCGCCGGAGGCCATCTGGGACCCGGCCAGCAACGACTACATCCTGTACTGGGCGACGAACGTGCCCCTCAACGGCGCGACGAAGCACCGCATCTTCTACGCCCACACCAGCGACTTCCGCACCATCAGCACCCCGCAGATCTACATCGACCGCCCCGGCGCCCAGGAGATCATCGACACCCAGATCATCGAGGTCCCGGCCGGTGTCGGCAACTACCGCTACGTGCGGGCCTCCGGCGACGGTCAGATCACCCTCGAGGGCAGCAACTCGATCCTCGGGACGTGGACCAACCTCGGCAACCTCTCCGGCATCGGCCTGACCGGGTCGATGGTCGAGGGCCCGATGTGGATGAAGTTCAACGGCACCAACAAGTGGGCGCTCTACCTCGACCAGTACGCCACCAGTGGCGGCTACATGCCGGTCCTGACGACCGACCCGTCCGACCCCGCCGCGTACCAGAAGCAGACGTCGAGCAGCTACAACATGGGCGGCACGAAGAAGCGCCACGGCTGGATCATGAACCTGACGGCCGCCGAGGAGAGCCGCGTCCTCGCCCGCTGGCCCAACACCCCGGCCAACCGGCTCCAGTCGTACAACTTCCAGGACCGGTACGTGCGGCACACGAACATGGACGTGCGCATCGACCAGAACGTCACCAGCGAGGACGCCAAGTTCCGGATGAGGCCCGGCCTGGCCGGCACCGGCACCGTCTCCTTCGAGTCGGTGAACTTCCCCGGGCACTTCCTGCGCCACTCCAACTTCGACTTCCAGCTGGCCTACAACGACGGCACCGCCCAGTTCGCCGCGGACGCGACCTTCCGCCAGGTCGCCGGACTCGCCGACTCCACCTGGTCGTCCTTCCAGTCGTACAACTACCCCGACCGCTACATCCGCCACTACGCCTACGAACTGCGGCTGGACCCGATCACCAACGCGACCGGCCGCAGCGACGCCACCTTCCGCGTCACGAGCTGACCCGACCCGCATGCCGGCGCTCCGCAGCGAGCGCCGGCATGCCGCGCCACGCACTCCGAACCCACCGCATCAGTGCCCGATGGAGGTCACCTCAATGCGTCACCGATTCAGACCCGGCAACCGTCTGGTGGCCGCACTGTGCGGCTCGATGCTGTGCACCACCCTGCTGGCCGTGGGGCCCGGGGCCACCGCCGCCCAGGCCGCCGACGACCCCAACGCGGTCGCGCTCGACAAGGACGCGATCCTCGCCGCCAACCAGCTCGACGAGCGGCAGTGGTACAAGGACAACATCCCGTTCGTGGACACCCCCGACAACGACATCGACGACGTCTACTACTACCGGTGGAGCACCTACAAGCGGGCGCTCCGCTACACCGTGCCGGGCACGGGGTACGTGTCGACCGAGTACGACGTGCCGATCGGCTACGCCGGCAACCCGTACACGGCTCTCCCGGACGCTACCGGCTACCACCTGCTGGACGGACGCTGGCTGCACAACCGCGACTACGCGGGCGACTACCTGAACTTCTGGCTGAGCGGTGCGGGCAATTCGGGTGCACGGAACTTCAGCGAGTGGATCACGAGCGCCGCCTACCAGCGCTATCTCGCGACCGGTGACGCCGCACAGATCAAGTCGGCTCTCCCCCACCTCATCGCCCTGTACAAGCGGTG
The DNA here is from genome assembly GCF_030816715.1 of Streptomyces achromogenes. Classification (NCBI taxonomy): domain Bacteria; kingdom Bacillati; phylum Actinomycetota; class Actinomycetes; order Kitasatosporales; family Streptomycetaceae; genus Streptomyces; species Streptomyces achromogenes. The sequence continues at coordinate 2,907,200 of NZ_JAUSYH010000001.1, forward strand.
GGACTCCAACTTCACCGCCGACATCACGGTGAACGGCGCCCAGTCGACCAGCGACCTCTACCACCAGACGCCGCTGTCCGACGCCACGGAGTACACCGAGACGTCGATGCACAGCAGCAACTGGTTCAGCGGCGGCCGCGGCTACCGGCCCACGATCAACGCGTACATGTACGCCGCCGCCCAGTCGATCAGCAAGATCGCCACCATGACCGGGGACACGGCGACCGCGAACGACTACGACGCGAAGGCCGCGCAGCTCAAGACCGCCGTGCAGAACTCGCTCTGGGACCCGCAGCGCCAGTTCTTCATGCAGGTCTACAACACGGACGGCACCAACGGCACCCTGAAGGAGACCAGGACGACCTGGCGGGAGCTGATGGGCTACGCCCCCTGGGCGTTCGAGCTGCCGGACGCGCAGTACTCGTCGGCCTGGAAGTTCCTGAACGACGCCAAGAGGTTCAAGGCGCCGTTCGGGCCCACGACCCTGGAGCGGACGCACGACTTCGAGGCCGAACAGGCCACCCGCAACCACGCCAACCTGTTCAACTCGTCGACGGCTTCGAACGGCCAGTACATCGGGCAGATCGACTTCGCCGACAGCTATGTCACGTTCACCGTGGACGCGCCCGGCGCCGGCACGTACCCGGTGACCGTCTACTACGCCAACGGCACCAGTGGCACATCCACCCACCAGCTCGTGGTCAACGACGACACCGCCCACCCGATCACCGTCAGCTACGCCCCCACCGGCGCCTGGCAGAAGTTCTCGGAGTCGCAGGCCGTCACCGTGCAGGTCCCGCTGAAGGCCGGGGCCAACACGCTGAAGTTCGCCAAGGGCACGAGCTTCGCCGAGCTCGACCGCATCACGGCGAACCCGTACTTCAACTACCAGGCGATCCCCGCCACGCAGCAGCGCGACGACGCCAACTGCTGCCACTGGAACGGCCCGAGCTGGCCCTACCAGACGAGCCAGGTCCTCACCGGCATGGCGAACCTGCTCCAGGACTACCCGGCGCAGAGCTACGTCACCAAGGCCGACTACGCGACCATGCTGGCCCAGTTCGCCGACCTCCAGCACAAGGACGGCAAGCCCTACATCGCCGAGGCCGCGAACGGCGACACCGGCGACTGGATCTACGACGGTCTCAACTTCAGCGAGAACTACAACCACTCCAGCTTCAACGACCTCGTGCTCACCGGTCTGCTGGGCATCAAGCCGCAGGCGGGCAACACGCTGGTCCTGAAGCCGCTGATCCCGGCGGCCTGGGACTACTTCGCGGTGGAGAGCCTGCCCTACCACGGGCACACCTACTCGATCCGCTGGGACCGCGACGGCACCCACTACGGCAAGGGCAGCGGTCTGCAGGTCTTCCAGGACGGCCAGCGCGTCCTGCAGTCGGCGACCCTCGGCAACACCACCGTGAACGTGGCCGCCCCGGTCACCCCGGCACAGCCGGCGCGGATGATGAACGTGGCCGCGAACCCGCTGACCGCCGAACAGGACTGGCTGGGCCGCGCCGTCACGCAGCCCTACCCGAAGGCCTTCGCCTCCTACACCAACACCGTCTCCAACGGCCCGCACTGCCACAGCGGCCAGACCTGCAAGCCCACCACCTTCGACGCCCCGCTGCGGGCCACCGACGGCTGGATCCGCTACGACAAGACCCCCGACGACCGGTGGACCAACTCCGGCTCGCCGAACGGCACCGACCACCTCGGCGTCGACTTCGGCGCACCCCGCAAGATCAACGAGGTGAAGTTCTACACCTACGACGACGGCGCGAACATCCGCGTCCCGGCGAGCTACACCGTGCAGTACCTCGACAACGGCTCATGGGTGAACGTCCCGAACCAGACCAGGAGCCCGGCCGCACCGGCCGCGAACAACGCCAACGAGGTGACGTTCCCGACGGTCACGACGTCCCAGTTCCGGGTCGTCTTCACACCCCAGGCCGGCAAGTTCGTCGGCGTCACCGAGCTGGAGTCCTGGTACCCGGAGACCCCGGCCGTGAAGATCGTCAACAAGAACAGCAACCTGGAGCTCGGCATCTCCGGCTCCTCGATCAACGCCGGTGGCGCCGCCCAGCAGCAGACGGCCGACACCACGGCCAACCACCGCTGGACGATCGTCCCCGCCGAGAACGGCTACTACAAGATCTTCAACAGCAACAGCGGCCAGGTCCTCGGCATCAAGGACGCCTCCAAGACGGCCGGCGCCGTCGCACTCCAGTGGGGCGACACCCTCACCTCCGACCACCTGTGGTCCCTGGTGGACGCCGGCGGCGGCTACAGCAAGATCGTCAACAAGAACAGCGGCATGGCCCTGGGCGTCCAGGGCATGTCCACCGCGTCCGGCGCCCCGGTCGTGCAGTGGGACGACAACGGCACCGCCGACCACCTGTGGCGTATCGCCACGGACGACGGTTCCACACCGTTCGCCTCCTCCTGACCGGCCCTCCCCCGCCGCGGCGGCGTCCCCCGACGCCGCCGCGGCGGACCAGGAACAGGGCGGGAGCCTCGGTGACGCTCCCGGCGGCGGTCCCGGCGTCCGGGTCCGGGTCCGGGTCCGGGTCCGGCCCACGCGGGTGCCCGGGGGAGTACGGTTGCGGCACTGAGTGCATCTCGCACGCCGTCACCCGTTTCGGCGTCGCCCTCGGAGAACGGCACAGGCCGGCGCCCATCGGGATCCGGCCGGAAGAGAGCCGCACATGCCTTTTGGCTCGTACAGCCACGCCCCCTCGCGCGTCAGGTCCCGCGCGGCGCGAATCTGAATTCCCCGGTTGCCGGGATGCCTCCGAGGCATCCCGGCATCTGGCGTACGCCCCCAACCGATCAAGAGGATGCGGACGCATGTATTCACAGGACTCGATCTCCGGCCACCGCCGCGGCCGTCCCGAACCGACCCCGGAGATGCTCTCCGGGCTGGCCTGCCTCATCTGCACGACCGACTACCGCGACGCACCCGGCACGGAGGCGGTGGTGGTCTCCCACCGCGACGGCAGGCAGCTCCTCGCCTGCCGCGGAACGTGCGCCCGCATGGCGTGCGGTGCGGTCGACGGTCTGGACGAGACGCCGCCGCCGCTGGCCGAGCGCGTCCGCGGGCACCGGTCCGGCGGCTCCTGACCCGTACCCCGGTCAGCCACGGCAAGCGCAGCACGAACGGCGCCAGCGACGCGAACGACGCGAACGCTATGAACGACATGACGAGGAAACGTATGAGCCTGTTGAGTCTCGGAGTACTCGCCTCCTCCCGCAAGGAGAACGAGTTCCACCTGCCCCTGCACCCCGCCCACCTCCACCGGATCGCCTCGGACGTACGCGAGAGGATCTTCCTCGAACAGGGCTACGGCGAGCGGTTCGGCGTCGCCGACGACGCACTGCGACCGCTCGTGGCGGGACTGCGCTCCCGCGAGCGGCTCCTCGACGAGTGCGACGTGCTGCTGCTGCCCAAGCCCCTGCCCGACGACGTCGCCGCGCTGCGCCGGGGCCAGGTGCTGTGGGGATGGCCGCACTGTGTGCAGGACGCGAGGGTGACGCAGCTCGCCATCGAGCGTCAGGTGACGCTCATCGCCTGGGAGGCCATGAACCACTGGACGTCCACGGGCGCCTTCAGCGTCCATGTGTTCCACAAGAACAACGAGCTCGCGGGCTACTGCTCGGTGCTGCACGCCCTGCAACTCGGCGGGCTGACCGGCAGCTACGGGCGGCGTCTGCGCGCCGTGGTCATCAGTTTCGGCGCCACGGCGCGCGGAGCGGTCACCGGCCTCGGCGCCATGGGCGTCTCCGACGTCACCGTGCTCACCCAGCGCGCCGCGGCGGCGGTGGCCTCACCGATGCCGTCGGTCGTGATGAACCACTTCCAGGAGCAGGAGGACGATCCCTCGCGCCTCCAGGCACTCACCCCGGCCGGACCCGTGCCGCTCGCGGAGTACCTCGCCGGTTTCGACATCATCGTCAACTGCGTCCGGCAGGACACCGACGCGCCGCTGACCTTCGTCACCGAGGAGGAACTCGCCCTGTTCCGGCCGGGCTCCTTCTTCGTCGACGTCTCCTGCGACCAGGGCATGGGATTCTCCTGGGCCCGTCCGACCACCTTCAGCGACCCGATGCCCACGGTGGGGCCGGGCTGCCACTACTACGGGGTGGACCACAGCCCGTCCCACCTGTGGAACTCGGCCACGTGGGAGATCAGCGAGGCGCTCCTCCCCTACCTGCGCAAGGTCATGAGCGGCCCCGCGGCCTGGGAGGACGACCCCACGGTCGGGAAGGCCGTCGAGATCCGCGACGGCGTCGTCCTGAACCCCAAGATCCTCTCTTTCCAGCACCGCAGGGCCTCCTATCCCCACGCCCCCGAGACCCCGCCCCCGGCCCCCGCCCCCGTGCCGCGCTCCGCCACCCGGCCGGCGGCCTGACGCAGCGGGTACGCGGCTGCGCCGCAGCCGGAAGCGGACCGTACGGGGAATCCGGTCCGCACGACGGGAATGGCGGTGGCCTACAATTAACTCTCCATGGAAGATGGTTCTTCGGAAGACGAGTGATGGCTGACGCTGACCTGAAACTGCTGTACCGGGAGCTGGTCTCGCTGGAGATCGAGCTGTGGGACGGCATAGAGAGGCGGTTGAGGGCCGAGTACGACCTGCCGCTGACCTCGTTCGAGGTGCTGCACCTGCTGCTGCGGCGGCCCGGGCGGCGGATCCAGGACATCGCCGAGAAGTTCTCGATCACGGTGGGCGGCACCAGCAAGGTGGTCGACCGCCTGGAGGCGGCGGGCCTGTGCGAGCGGCGGGCCAATCCGAACGACCGCCGTTCCTCGATCGTCGAGCTGACACCCGAGGGGCGGACACTGGTGGACGGCGCGCTGAAGGTCTTCGAGGAGGAGCTGGAACTGCGTATCGGGTCGGTGATTCCCGAGCGGTCCGTGCGCGAGGTGACCGCGGTCCTCAGCACGCTGCGGGCAGCCGGACGCGCCCTGGACGCGGAGCGGAAGGCCGCCGCGCGGACACCGGTACCGGCTGCGCGGGCGCCGAAGCAGCCCGGCCGCCCCGCACCGTGAGCCACGCCGGGCCGCCAGGAGGGCGTGCTCGCGTGCGAGGTGCCGGAGGAGACCAGGCTCGTACGTGCCGCCGCGGGACTTCCTCCAAGGATCCCCTTTCCAGCTGATGAGAGGGTCTCGAAACCCTCTGGTCCGGGTTGTTCGCAGGCTGCTCCAGCACCACCTGTCCGGATGGGCGTCGGGGCAGCGGCAGATGCTGGATCCATGAGCGGCCCGGGCCGGGGTGGAGTGTGGAGGTTCACACCCCGGCCCGAGTCTCATCGGATGTGCTTCGCAGGCTTGGTGGCGGCGTTGAGCAGGTACTCCAGGGGGCCGCGGCGGAAGAAGCGGGACCAGATCGCGGCGAACAGGATGGCTGCGAGGACGTACATGATCAGGGGCAGCCAGGACTGCTGGGTGCCGGTTCCGGCGGGCGTGGACAGTGCGGTCTGTGCGAGGAAGTGGCCGACGTAGGCGGTCAGGGACATCGTGCCCACGGCGATGACCGGCTTGGCCAGGCGGCGCAGTCGCGGCAGGCGGTCCATCGCCACCGTCGCGCCCACGATCACGAGGATCGCGATTCCGACGCTGCCGATGATGTCGAACGTGGTGCCGCTGTGCGGCCCGGCCTTCAGGAGAGACGACGCGGACATGTCGGGGAACGACCCTGCATCAGCGGGCATCGACCCGCTGCCGGTGGGCATCGAACCGGAGCCGCCGGACGACGGCCCGTCTTCCGCGAGGCTCCGCAACGCGCCCTTGCCGGCGAGCAGCAGGGACACGCCGTAGGCGGTCGCGGTGAGGGTGGCGCCGAGCGCGGCCAGGCGCTTCTGGATGGTGCCGCAGGAGAGGTCCAGGCGGCCCAGCGCCATGCCCGCGAGGACGAACGACATCCAGGTGAGCGCCGGGTAGAAGCCGGTGAGCAGCAGATCGAGGACGCCGACCTCGCCGAGGTGGCGGAGCGGGTCGTAGGTGTTGATGCTCTGCTGGACCGACGGGGTCAGCAGCGAGGTGAGGACGAACGCCAGCTGCGGTGTGACGAGGGCGAACGCGGCCGCGATGATCGCGAGGGTCCTGGCGCTCAGTCGCACCAGGGGCAGGGCGAGGAGGAAGTAGACGCCGTAGAAGCCGAGGATGATCACGCCCCCGTACTCCATCGCCAGCACGGTGCCCAGCGCCAGCAGGATCACGGCGCGGATCGCGATGCGGGCCCTCGCCTGCCGGCCCGCCTGGCCGGTCTTGGGCTCGCGGCGGCCGGCCAGCAGCATCAGTGAGAACCCGGCGAGGGTGGCGAACAGGACCGACGAGTGACCGTCCGACATGTATCGGATCCAGCTGGCGACGCCGGTCGTGGCGGACAGCGGGGGGCCGATGTGCACGACGTACATGCCGAACACCGCCAGCGCGCGGGCCAGGTCCACCCCGACGAGGCGTCCCATCGAGGGACCGGGCGAGGCCGGGGACTCGGGGGAGGTCTGGGGCGGCGGAGGCGAGTTCTCCTGCGGAGCTGACGTCTCCTGCCGCGGCTGTGTCTGTGTCATACGGAGAACCTCGCGTGGGCGTCCGGGGGCGGACCATCCGGCAGTCTTCGGGCTCTCCCCCGCCGATCGGCGGGTAGCGCCCTGCCGACTGGCGGAGTCCCGTCTACGTGGAGCAGGACGCTCCGTTGTTGGCCGGCACGCTACGGGAGAACCTGGTCTTCGCGGCGCCCGGTGCGACGGACGACGCCCTCCGCGACGTCCTGACCCGTACGAAGCTCGACACTCTCGTGGAGCGTCTGCCCCACGGCCTGGACGCCCCGGTCGGCCATCGCGGCTCGAAGCTGTCGGGCGGTGAGCGGCAGCGCGTCGCCATCGCCCGCGCCGTCCTGCGCAAGCCCCAGCTGCTGCTGTTGGACGAGGCGACCTCGCAACTCGACGCCGTCAGCGAGCTGGCGCTGCGGGACGTCATCGCGGACGTGGCCCGGGAGACCACTGTGCTGGTGGTGGCCCACCGCCTGTCGACGGTGACAGGCGCCGACCGGATCGTCGTCATGGACGCCGGCCGGGTCCGGGCCGTGGGCACCCATCAGGAACTGGTGGACCAGGACCGGCTGTACGCGCGGCTGGCGGCCTCCCAGCTCCTGACCCCCGCGCGATGAGCCCCCACACGCAGGGTTCTCCGGCCGTCCACTGCCCCAGTCCCGGCCGGACAACCCACGCACCGACACCCACGGAAACCAAGACCCCGAAAGGCAGCCTGATGCGCACCGAGTCCGCCATCGGTTGCAGACATGGGCTAGGGGACTGGACTGGCTGGCCCAGCCGACTGCGCTGTTCGGCGGCGTGTACGGGCTCGGACTGTCCGCCTGGTGCCGGGATCCTCACCGGGCTGACGCGGCACCGGGCACGGTCGGGACGGGGCTGGACGAGGGGGCGAGCCGGCGGAGCACGGTCCAGGGGCGCGCCGGCTCGCGTTGCGGGCCGCGGCTCACGGGTGGGTCTTGTGAGCCGCAAGCCGACGAAACAGCATGTCAGTCCGCGCTGAGGGGAACCCTCAGCCGCACCCGGTAGCCGCCCTGCGCGGTCGGGCCCGCGTCCAGGGTGCCGTGCAGGATCTCGGCCCGTTCGCGCAGACCGACCAGGCCCTGCTGCGATCCGGGCAGGGAGAGGGAGGGGCGCGTGGGAGGGGTGTTGGTGACGGTCACTCCGATACCGTCCCCGTCCTGCCACAGCTCCACGCGAGCGTTGGCGCCGGGGGCGTGCTTGCGGACGTTGGTCAGCGCCTCCTGAACCGTGCGGTAAAGGGCGCGTTGGGCGGGTGTGCCCACGGTGGGCGGCAGCTCACCCGTCAGCTCCGTGTGAGTGCCACTGGATTCCACCAGTTTACGCAGGTCGGCCAAGGTGGGCTGCGGCGTCAGCTCGGTGGATTTGCCGCCTGAGGCGCGCAGCAGCGTGACCATGGTGCGCAGCTCGTCGAGGGTGGTGACGCTCAGCGAACGGATCGTGCGGGCGGCCTCCTTGGCGTCCGCGTCCTTGGCGGCGACCTGCAACGCCCCGGCCCGTACGGCGATCAGGCTGACCTGGTGGGAGACCACGTCGTGCATCTCGCGGGCCAGCTGGGCGCGTTCACGGGCGAGCACGGCCTGGGCGTGCAGGGTCCGCTCGTGCTCCCTGGCCTCCTCGACCTCGGCCAGCCGCCGCGCCAGGTCCCGTCGTGCCTGGAGAAGCTGGCCGAAGAGGACCGGGGCGACGCTGGTTGCCAGGCCGTACACGAAGAAGACCAGCGTCATGGTCCGGTCCGCCTCTGCCAGGGGCCACGGGGTACTGCTCGCGACGGCGGCCAGCACGACGCACACCGCGAGGAGACGGCGGTTGCGGGAGCGTTCGGCCAGCGTGAACAGCGCCGCGAGCACAGCGACGGCGACATCCTGCATCAGCGCGATGGGCAGGGTGAGCAGGAGGACGCCGAGCGGGAACCTGCGCCGGAAAGCCAACGCGGCGCAGCCGACCGCGGCCAGCGCGACCTCGGGGCGCGTGTGCTCCCACATGTCCACCACCAGCACGTCCACGGCCGCCACCGCCACCAGGACGATGTCGACGACCGGCGCGGGAACCCGCTGCCACACGGCACGGGCACGGCTCATCGACCGGCGTCCGACCGCGGGCGCTCGTCGAGCAGCCCGGCCCGCTGCGCCAGCAGCGCGGCCTGCACCCGGCTCGTCACCCGCAGCTTCGTGAGGATCGCGCTGACGTGGTCCTTCACCGTGCCCGCCCCCAGGTGGATGCGCGCCCCGACGTCGGCGTTCGACAGCCCCTCCGCCACCAGGACGAGGACGTCGCGCTCCCGCGCGGTGAGCAGCCGGACCCGCGCGGCCTCCTCGTCGACGGCCGTCTCGGTGCCGGGGTGGCTGTGCAGCAGCGTCCGCGACGCCTTGGGCGACAGCACCACACCGCCCGCGACCAGGGTCCGCACCAGGTGGGCCAGCTGTTCCGGCTTCGTGTCCTTGAGCAGGAAACCGGCCGCACCGGAGTGCAGCGCGGTCAGGATGTACTCGTCGGCGTCGAACGTCGTCAGCATCGCCACCACCGGCGGACCCGGCATCGTCCGCAACTCGCGCAGGACCGTGAGCCCGTCGACGTCCGGCATCCGGATGTCCAGCAGCACCACGTCCGGCCGCTCCCGCCGGACGGTCTCCACCGCGTCGCCGCCGCTCGCGGTCGCGACGACCTCGATGTCCTCGGACGCGCCCAGAATGAGTTCGAAGCCCGAGCGGACCAGTGCCTCGTCGTCGACCACCACTACCCGGATCACGCGCTCCGCCTCACCCTCGTTCCTGTCTACGGCCCATGCCGACTCGACCCTAAAGCCACGTAGAGCCCTTGCGACCCGGCGAGCGGCAGCTCCAGCCACACGGCGGGGTGCCACCCACCACTCGGCAGGGACACGGCAGCCTTCTGCCGGATAGTCCATGATCGGCCCGAGTTTCCACCCTGAGGGCCATGACCCATCACCCAGACTCCGGGCCCCTTGCGGCCGACGCGCCGTCCCCCGAACGCGAGCGCAGTGAGTCCTCGACCGGCGCGCCTCAGGAAGTCGATGGCCGCGCTCCGCCGGAACGGCTCACGGGGCCCGCCCGTCGGAGGCGGACGATCAAGGGACCGGATCAGCCGCCCACCCAGCAAACCATTTAGATTCCATGGAATCAACTTCCAGAGATTATTGTTCCATGGGATGCAGGTTAGGCGTCCAGTCGCCTCGCCCCGCGCACAGCAAAGGAACGAGGCCGCCCGCTCGCGGGCGGCCGACACCAGAGAGGACGCCCGTCATGGAACCGGTCGAGATCGAGGCGAAGACCCTGATCCAGAAGTCGAAGACCCCGTCGAACGACTACGTGATCAACCCCTACACCGGCTGCGTTCTGGGCTGCGCCTACTGCTTCGCCTCCTTCGCGGGGCGGCAGTTCGGCCGGTCGGTCACGGAGTGGGGCGACTACCTGTACGTGAAGAAGAACGCCGTCGAACTCGCCCGCAAGGAACTGGCCAGGATGCCTGAGCACAAGCGCCACGGCACGATGCTGCTCAGCTCGGTCACCGACCCCTACCAGGGCCACGAGACCAAGTACCGGCTCACCCGCGGCATCCTGCGCGAACTGAAGACCGTCGAGTACCCGGGCCTGGTCCGCATCCTGACCAAGTCGCCCGTCGTCACCCGCGACATCGACCTGCTCACCAGCCTCCCCCGGGCGGAGGTCGGCATGACCGTGACCACCGCGGACGACAAGATCAGCCGCTGGCTGGAGGTCCGCGCCCCGCTCGCCTCCCGCCGCCTGCGCACCCTCACGGAACTACGCGAGGCCGGCATCCCCACCTTCGCCTTCGTCGGCCCGCTCCTGCCCCACTTCGCCGCCCAGCCCGAACTCCTGGACCACCTCTTCGGACAGCTCGTCGAAGCGGGCATCACCGAGGTGTTCATGGAACACATCAACCTCAAGCGGTACATCCGCGAGCGCATGGACCAAGTCCTCGCCGACGAACCCGACGAGGTGCGCGAGGCGTACGTACAGGCCCGATCCAACGAACACCGCGAACAGCTCGACGCGATCGTGGCCGGCCTACTGGCCAAGCACGGGCTGCGGCTGCGTTTCGACGAGGTCGTCCACCACGATGACAATGACGCCCTGCGGCAGAGGTTGGCCGACCCGGCGTGAGCGCGTCGCAGCGGCGGCAGCGTTCAGGCGATGGAGCGCCGACCAGGTACCCGACTGGCCACCCTTCATGTGGACATGGCGAAGCTCCGTGTGCCGGTGAGGAGGCCGCACCGGCACACAGAGCTCGTTTCGGAGATCGTGACCCGGACCGCTTCGTCAGCTGACGGAGAACTGGCTGAAGTGGGTGGTGCCGATGGTTCCGGCGTGGGCCGTGGAGAACATGCCCGCGTCCTCGGTGCTGTTCGCCCCGGTCAGTGTCGCGGTGCCGACAGTGGTCCAGGTGGTGCCGTCGACGGAGTAGGAGCCTGTGACCGACGTGCCGCTCCTGACCAGGCGGAGCCAGACAGGCGCGACGGTGGCGCTTCCGGTCTTGATGGTGTTGGCGTCGAGGTAGCCGTCACCGTTGGAGTCCGACGACAGGGCGATTCCGTTGCCGGGGGTGGTGGCGAGGACGAGGTACCCGGCGGACGAGCCGGCGGAGGCGATGTTGTTGCGCAGCATCAGGCCGGCTTTGGCCCAGCTGTTGGTCTTGTCCTGACTGGCGACGCGGACGGTGACGGTCGAGGACGTTCCAGCGGCCCCCGTCTGGTAGGCGGCCGAATACTCGTCGTCGTATGCCGTGCCGGAGCGCCATACGTCGATGCCCGCGCTGGTCAGGGAGGTCACTCCGCCGCTTTGGCTGACGGCGGCCGGAGTCGAACTGTAGGCCCTGAAGGGAGAGGTGACGATCTGCAGGTTGCTGAATGTCGCGCTGCCGGCGGTGGTGCTGTGGGCCGTGTGGATGACACCGACGTCCTGGGTGGTCGCCATGGACGGCAGGGTCACCGTCGAGCCGACCTGGGTGAAGGTGGATCCGTCGGTGGAGTAGTAGGCGGACACCTGGGTGGCGGTGCGGGTGAGCCGCACCCAGACCGGCGCTTTGACGGCGGAAGCCGTGGAGGTGAGCTGGTCGAGGTAGCCGTCGGCGTTGGAGTCCCACTGGAAGTTGACGCCGTTGCTAGGGGTCGCCGTGACGACCGTGTATCCGGCGGAAGAGCCTTTGCCCGTGAGGTCGTTGCGCAGGACGACGCCGGCTTTGGCCCAGCCGTTGCTGTTGTCCAGGTTGTCGACCCGGGCGGTCACCGAGGTCCCGTTGGCGGCCGCCCCGTTTCGAAAGACGGTGCCGTAGGCGTCGTCGTGCTGTCCGCCGGCGCCCCAGATGTCCGCGCCCGCGTCGGTGATGGTGAAGCGGCCGCCGCTCTGGCCGGTGTTGGCCGGAGTGGAGGAGTAGGCGCTGTAGGGCGAGGTGACGGGGTCGGTGGTCAGCGGACGGTACAGCGGCTGGATACCGACACTCTCCATGAACGTCTTGGCACCTGACGGCCAGCTGCCGTTGCTGACGACGACGGTGCCGCTCACCACGTCACCGCGGCCGTTGGTGTTGGTGATGTTCGCGGAACTGTTGTTCGTCCAGTTGTCGGTCAGGGTCAGGGCGCCGGTGTTGTTGGTCGAGCTGGCGTTCTCGTGGCCCCAGCTTCCGGTGTTGCGGAAGACGTTGTTGGTGTCCGTGAAGTTCCGGGAGCCCTCGTCGTGGTAAAAGCCGAAGTAGCCGTTGTTGCTGTGGCAGTAGTTGCGTTCGAAGGTGCTGCCCGGTGACGCCGACAGGGTGTACATGCAGCCGCCGTCGGTCATCTGCTGCATGAGGTCGTGGATGTAGTTGTCGGTGACGTGGTTGTTCGCGGCGGTGGTCGCGGTCGTGTAGGTGGGCTGGTAGTTGTACAGGCCCCGGTTGACGTAGTCCTGGCTGCCGCCGATGTCGTTGACGCCCCAGCCGTAGCCGATGGTGAGGCCGGAGTAGGGCAGGTTGTACACCTCGTTGTGTGCGACGGTCGCGCCGTTCACGTAGGTGACGAGGATGGCCGACATGTCACGGTATTCCAGCGCGACGTCATGGATGAGGTTGTTGCTCAGCGTGATGTTCCGGTTGGTCATCCGGCTGTCACCGGGGTGGTGCGCGTCCGCCTGAAGACCGCCGACGACGATGCCGCCGCCCGCGTCCTGGGTGAAGACGTTGCCGGTCGCGGTGACGGTGTCGGCGCCGAGACCCACGCCGGTGGTGTGGGCGTTGGCGTCGTTGCCGATACCGAGGCCGCTCTGCCCGAGCTGGGTGAACCGGTTACCGGTGAACGTGATGTGGTCGGCGGCCGAGACCTGGACGGCAGAGGGCATCTGCTCCCAGTGAGGGCGTGTTGCTTCGAAGAGCCGGCAGCCGCTCTGGCAGGAGGTCAGCGCGTCCGACGGGCGGTCCCAGGTACCGGTGAGGTAGGCGCCGGTCTGCTGGCTGGCGTAGCCCTGGGTGGTGGGGTCCAGCCAGCTGGTGCCCGAGAACTGAAGCCCTGAGAAGGCGATGTGGGTGGCGGGTGAGGAGTAGGTACCCCCGACGTTGATGATCGACTGCAGCTTCGGCACCTCGACATCGGCCGTGCTCATGTCCTGCCCGGAGAGCGGCTTGTAGTACAGGGTGCCGGTGGTGGTGTCGAGGTACCACTCGCCGGCCGCGTCGAGGAACTCGTAGGCGTTCTCGATGTAGAGAGGGCCGGACCGGAAGGGGCTCGTCAGGGTGTCGTAGCCGAACGTGTTGTTGTCCCACGAAGGCTGGGCCATCGTGATGGTGCCGCTGCTGATGCCAGTCACCGGCGCATAGCGGTCGGTGAAGGATCCGATGCCGTGGATCTCGGTCCGGCCGGGCTGGGCAAGGCTGTTGAGGTAGCTCAGCGAGCTGTTGGTGAACGTGTAGCCGCTGCTGGTCGCGGTCAGGTAGGAGCGGGTGAGCGCGGTGCGGGCCCGGGTGGCCAGGACGCCGTCGACGGACAGATGGCGCGCGTCGAAGCCGGTGCCGACGTTGGTCTTCCAGATGTTCTTGGCCGAGTCCTGCACGGTCCAGCCGGTGGCCTTCTGCGCTCCGGTGATGACGGGACGGGCGCCGAGCGCGGCCTTCCAGTTCACCGTGTAGCCGCCTGTGCCCGAGTCCGCCGAGGTGAAGGTGAGCGGCGCGGAGAGCCGGTAGGTGCCGTCGGCGAGCTCGACGGTGGTGTCGGCCGTCATGGAGCTGTTGATCGCCCGCACATTGGTCTTGGCCTGGGTGATGGAGCACGGCTGGCTCGCGGAGCAGGCGGTGCCGGAGCCGCTCGGCGCGGCGTAGAGCGTCGTGCCGGCCGCGAAGGCCGGTCCGGCCTGGACGAGGACCGCGGCGGTTGAGGCGGTGAGCACGGCGGCTGTGGCCAGCCATGATCTGAGCCGGTTGGGAACCGAGGGACGAATGCGGGTTGTTCGCACGTGACACCTTCCGGGTGGTTCAGGGAGCCTGCGGTGCCCATCGCGGGCGGGGAGAGCCCAGCGGCACAGGAGGGGAAGGGAAATAGGGCTGTAACATTAGACGTCATATGAATTTCGTCAATAGATTGCGCACGCGGAATTGGCCGGAGGTCAGCGCGGCCATGCGAACGCCCCCGGGCCGGCCGGCGCGGGGGCGAGGCGATATCGCGGCTCCAGGTTCCCTGGCGTGATCCCCTCTTGCTGAGCCTGCAACGTTGGTTGGGCGGCGGCCGGCCGGTATCTGGTCGGCCGCCGCCGTCGGGGCTCCGCCCCTGTCCGCCGTCGGTTCAGGTGATGGTGAAGTCGCTCATGTCGGCGGCACCGGCGACGCCGCTGTGCGCGGTGAAGAACATCCCGGCGTCCTGGATGGCCGCCGCTCCGGTGAGGGTTGCCGTCGAGGACACGGTGGTCCACGAGGTGCCGTCGGTCGAGTACGAGCCGGTCAGGGTGGTGCCGTCGCGGGTCAGCCGGAGCCAGACGGGTGCCGTCGTGGTGGCCGCGCCAGAGGTGTACTGGTCGAGATAGCCGTCGGAGTTGTCGTCCCACTGGAGGGTGACGCCATTGCCGGGGGTGATGGCCAAGACCGCGTATCCCGGCGAGGAACCCGTGCCGCTGACGCTGTTGCGGATCATGATGCCGGCCTTGCTCCAGCCACTGCCGCTCTTCTGACTGTCGACGCGAACCGTCACGGTGTTGCCGCTGGCGAAGGCCGCCGGACGGTAGATCGCCCCGTACTCGTCGTCGTACTGGGTGCCGTATGCCCAGGTGTCCACTCCCGCGCCGGTCAGCGAGTAGCTGCCGCCGCGGTCGACGAGGGCCGCAGGGATGGAGGAGTACGCCTGGTAAGGGGAGGTGGTGACGGTCAGGTCGCTGAGCACCGCACTGCCCACAGTGCTGGAGTTCGCCGTGTGGATCACGCCGACGTCCTGAGCGGTGGCCGCCGAGGCGAGGGCGACGGTGCGGCCGACCTGGGTGAACGTGGTGCCGTCTGTCGAGTAGAACCCGCTGACCTTGCTGCCGGTGCGGGTCAGGCGGACCCAGACTGCGGCCGGGGTGCCGGAGACCGTGGCTCTCTTGTCGAGTCGCCCGTCGCCGTTGGAGTCGTACTGGAAGGCGACTCCGTGACCGGGGGTCGACACCATGACCGCGTAGCCGGAAGCGGAGCCGCTGCCGCGCAGGTTGTTGCGCAGGACCACACCTGCCTTGGCCCAGGGATCGGTGGCGTCGAGGTGGTCGACCCGAGCGGTGATCGTGGTGCCCGAGGTGGCGGCCTTCTTCAGGTACGCGGTGCTGTAGGAGTCACGCTTCGCCCAGATGTCCTTGCCGGTGTCGGTGAGGGTGAGGGTGGTGCCGGACTGGCCGATGTCGGCGGGTACGGAGGAGTAGGTGGAGTAGGGGGTGGTGACGGGGCCCGCGGTTATCGCCCGGTAGGCGGGCTGGACTCCGGCCGCCGCCATGGCGGCCCTGGCGCCGCTGGGCCACTTGCCGTTGGTGACGTTCACGGTCCCGGTGACCGTGTTGCCGCGCTGCCCGTCGAAGACGTCGGTGCCTGTGTTGGAGGTCCAGTTGCCGGTCAGTGTGAGGGCACCGGTGTAGTTGCCGCCCTGGTTGTTCTCATGCGCCCAGGTGCCGGTCTGGCGGAAGACGTTGCCGCTCGCGCTGTAGTGCCGGGAGCCTTCGTCGAAGTAGAACCCGAAATAGTTGTCGTTGATCGTGCAGTAGTTGCCGTCCAGGGTGCTGCCCGGCGAGTCCGACAGGGTGTACATGCAGGCGCCGTCGTTCATGGACTGCATCACGTCATGGATGTAGTTGCCGTCGATGTGGTTGTTCTTCGCCGTGGTGGGCGTGGTGTAGACGGGCTGGTAGTCGTACAGGCCCCGGTTCTGGTAGTCGGGACTGCCGCCTGGGTCGTTGGAGCCCCAGCCGTAGCCGATGGTGATGCCCGAGTAGGGCATGTTGTAGATCTCGTTGTGCGTGATGTCGATCGTCGAGACGTAGGTGGCCAGCACCGCCGACATGTCGCGGTAGTCCAGCGCGATGTCGTGGAAGACGTTGTTGGAGACGGTGATGTTCTGGTTGGTCATCCGACTGTCACTGGGGTGATGGGCGTCGGCCTGTACGCCCCCCACGGCGACCCCGCCGCCCGCGTTCTGGGTGAAGACGCTGCCCGTGACACTGACGGTGTCGGCGCCCAGCCCCACTCCCGAGGCGTGGGCATTGGCGTCGTTGCCGATGCCCACCGCGACCTGGCCGAGCTGGGTGAATCGGTCACCGGTGAAGGCGATGTCGTGGGCGGCCGAGACCTGCACCGCGGCCGGCATCTGGTGCCAGTGCGGGCGGGTGGCCTCGAAGAGCTTGCAACCGGACTGGCACGAGGCCGGCGCGTCCGAGGGCCGGTCCCAGCTGCCGTAGATGAAGGCGCCGGTCTGCTGGCTGGCATAGCCCTGCGGGCCACTGGGCTGCAGCCAGCTGGTGTGCGAGAACTGGATTCCGGAGAACGCCAGGTCGTGCGCCGGTTTCGCGTACGTGCCGCCGATGTCCAGCAGGGACTCGAGCCGCGGAAGCTCGACGTCCGCGCTCGACATGGTCTGCCCGGGCAGCGGCTTGTAGTACAGGGTGCCGGTCGTCGGGTCGAGGTACCACTCACCGGCCGTGTCGAGGAACTCGTAGGCGTTCTCCAGATAGAACGCGGTGTCCTGGTACGGGCTCGTGATCGTGTCGTAGCCGAAGGTGTTGTTGTTCCAGGCCGGCTGCTCCATCGTGATCACGTTGTCGCTGATGCCGGAGACAGGCGAATACCGGTTCGTGAAGGAGTCGGCGCCCTCCACC
Organism: Streptomyces achromogenes; assembly: GCF_030816715.1. Classification (NCBI taxonomy): domain Bacteria; kingdom Bacillati; phylum Actinomycetota; class Actinomycetes; order Kitasatosporales; family Streptomycetaceae; genus Streptomyces; species Streptomyces achromogenes. The sequence goes on from NZ_JAUSYH010000001.1 coordinate 2,924,104, forward strand.
TCGACCCGGCCGGGGTCGGCAAGGCTGTTCAGGTAGCTCAGCGAACTGCTGGTGAAGGTGTAGCCGGTGGCGGTGGGCGTCAGACTGGAGCGTGGCACCGCGGTGCGGGCGCGAGTCGCCAGGAGCCCGTCCACGAAGAGCTGCCGGGTGTCGATCCCCTTGCCGACCGAGGCCTTCCAGATGTTCTTGGTGGAGTCCTGCACGGTCCAGCCGCTGACCTTCTTGGCGCCGGAGACCACCGGGTGCGCGAAGGGAGCGGCCTTCCAGGTCACCGTGTGGCCGCCGGTGCCGGAGTCCGCCGAGGCGAAGGTGAGCGGCGCGGAAAGCCGGTAGACGCCGTCGGCGAGCTCGACGGTGATGTCGGCCTTCATCGAGTGGTTGATCGCCCGCACGGTGGTCTTGGCCTGGGTGAGGGAGCACGGCCGGCTCGCGGAGCAGGCGGTGCCGGAACCGCTCGGCGAGGCATAGAGCGTCGTGCCGACCGCGAAGGCGGGACCGGCCGGGACGAGGACCGCGGCGGCCGAGGCACCGATGAGAGCAGTTGCGGCCAGCCATGATCTGAAACGGTCGGGAACCGCGGGGCGGATGCGGTCTGTTCGCACGTGACACCTTCCTGGTGGTTCAGAGGGACTGCCGTGCCCATGGAGGCCAGGGAAAGAGCCGAGGGCCCAGAGGGGAAGGGAAAGAGGGCTGCAACATTAGACGTCATACGAATTTCGTCAATAGATCGCACTCACAGAGGGAGGCCGCAGTCGGCTCGGGCATGCGAAAGCCCCCGGCCGATCGGCACGGGGGCGGGGTGGGCGGAATGCCCTCAGGAGGCGGGGGAGCTCACATTCGGCAAGCGGCGGCGACTCCACGCCGTCTGGATGTGCGCCGTCATGGCCTGCGCGGCCCCCTCGGAGTCCCGGGCCAGCAGCCGCTCGGCGACCGCGCGGTGCTCCGCGTTGGCCCGCTCGCACGCGGTCGCGTCCGGAGTGCCGTTGTAGAGGTACGTCGTGCGCGCCTGGGCGTGCAGGATCCGGATGATGGAACGCCCGAGCCTGTTGCGGGATGCCTGCATGATCCGGTCGTGGAAGACCACATCGGTCTCGATGAAGCGTGCCGGGACCGCAGTCTCCTCGTCGAGGCGGGCGAGCAGCCGCTCGATGGCTCGCAGGTCGTCGTCGGCGGCCAGCGCCGCGGCCTGTGCCGTCATCTGGGCTTCCAGCGTCGAGCGGATGTCGACCAGTTGGTCGAGAACGACCAGCTGGTCGTCGTGCTGGACGGTGGCGGCGAGCACGACGGGGTCGAGGAGGTTCCACTCCTCGGGCGGGGTCACGGTGGTGCCGGAACCCTGCCGGGCGAGGACCAGCCCCTTGGCCTCCAGGGACTTGACCGCCTCGCGGATGGTGATGCGACTGACGCCGAACGTCTCACAGAGCTCGGGTTCGACCGGCAGGGTCGATCCGGGAGGAATGGCGCCCGACACGATCGTCTCGGTAAGGCTTTCCATGACGGCCTGCGCCAGCCGGGCCGGACGCTTGGGCCAGGGCTTGAGAACGGCCGACTCCCCTGCTCTGCCGACGTTGTCCTTGGCCATGCGGACCCCCTTGCTGCTGCGGATGACGGCGAGTCTACTGGGCGGAACTTCTTGACAGCATTCGTATGACGACTTACGTTACACGAAAATTTCGCAGCAGTACTTCCCGCTCCCAAGGAGTGCAAGCCGTGCACATCACCGCAGTCGAATGCCATCCGGTCCGGGTGCCGGGAGCCAGCCCGTCCTTCGTCTGGCGGGACGGACTCCTGGGCAGCCCGGCCGACGGTGAGGCCGCGGTGCTGCGCATCCGCACGGACGAAGGGGCCGAGGGGGTGGCAATGGCCCCCCGGCGGGGCAGCGGGGTCATCCTGGCTGACCTGCTGAACCGGGTGCTCCGCAACGAGTTGGTGGGGCAGGATCCCCTGCAACGGGAATGGCTCTGGCACCGCATGTGGGAGCTGGACCGCACGGAGGAGCTACCGCTCTACCTGCTGGGACTGGTCGACACCGCGCTGTGGGACCTGGCCGGACGGCTCGCCGACCGGCCCACGTGGCAGATGCTCGGCGGTTACCGCACCTCCATACCGGCGTACGCCTCCACCGTCACGTACTCCTCGGTGGAGGAGTATCTGGACATCGCCGACCAGGCCCTGGAGCTCGGCTACCCCGCCATCAAGCTCCATGCCTGGGGTGATGCCCGCCGCGACGCCCGCCTGTCGGTGGCACTGCGCGAGCATGTGGGCGACGACGTCCCGCTGATGTTCGACGGGTCGGCGGGCTTCGACCTCCCCGACGCCACCTATCTCGGGCACGCCCTCTCGGACGCCGGCTACCTCTGGTACGAGGAGCCGATGAGGGAGTTCAGCGTCACCGCGTACAAGCGTCTCGCCGACGCGGTGGCCGTTCCCCTCCTCGTGGCGGAGACCTCCGACGGGGCGCACATGAACTCGGCCGATTTCATCCAGGCCGGCGCCGCCACTTTCGGAGTCCGCGCCTCCACCCAACTGCGCGGCGGCTTCACCGGCGCGATGCGCACCGCCCACCTCGCCGACGCCTACCGGCTGCGCGCCGAGGTGCACGGGCCGGAGATCCCCAACCGGCACCTGTGCATGGCCATCTCGAACACCACGTACTACGAGTCGCTGGTCATGGGCAATCCCATCAGCCGTGAAAGCGGCATCGACGCCCATGGCCTCGTTCACGCTCCCACCGGTCCGGGCGTCGCCCTCCCGGCGGGGTTGGATTACCCTCCCGTCCTCCAGTCATTTGTCGACAAGGAGACCGTCACCCCACCCCGGGCATGACGACCGGAACCCCAGACCCGACCCCCCATCCCCAACACCCCGAACGCGGCGCCCCTCACGGCGGTGCGCCACTTTTCCAAGATCCGAGGTCAGTCATGAACAACGACGTTCCGGTTTCCTCCCGCCGACCGCTCAGACACACCGCCGTCGCCGCCCTGGGCGCCGTCTCCCTGCTCGCGCTCGCTGCCTGCGGCAGCGCGGACCCCACCCCCACGACGGCTTCTTCCCCGGCGGCCTTCAAGCCCGTCGCCCAGGAGAAGGGCAGTGAGATCACGGTCTGGGCCGACGCCACCCGCGTGCCGGGCGTGCAGGCGTACCAGAAGACGCACCCGGACGTGAAGCTGAAGATCGTCACGTACAGCGGGGACGCCAACGGCGCCAACGACCTGCAGACCAAGGTCCAGCTGTTCGACCGCTCCGGCAGCGGGTGGCCGGACGTCGCCTTCAGCGCCAACGTCAACGACGGCACCTGGGCATCCCAGGGCAAGACCCCTTATGCCGCTCCCGTCGACAAGGGCCTGATCCCGCTGTCGACCCTGAACGGCTTCGCGCACGGCGCGCTGAACCCGTGCAAGGCCAACGGCAGCACCTACTGTCTGCGCAACGACCTGGCGCAGAACGTGCTCTGGTACAACAAGGAGCTCATGGGCAAGTGGGGCTACTCCGTCCCGACCACCTGGGAGGACTACCAGGCTCTCGGTGAGCGGGTCGCCAAGGAACACCCCGGATACCTGGTCGGAACCGCCGGGGACGCCTGGACGCCCGAGGTGTACTTCTGGGCGAGCCAGTGCACCGCCAGCACCACGACCGGCGCCAAGAAGGTCACCGTGGACCTGCACGACTCCAAGTGCACCCGGATGGCCAAGCTGCTCGACAGCCTGATCGCCAAGGGATCGGTCGCCAAGGACACCGTCTTCAGCGCCGGCTTCATCAAGAACCAGGCGAGCAAGGTCCTCATGCTCCCCGGCCCGTCCTGGTTCGGCCAGGTGCTCTTCAACTCCACGTTCAAGATCCCCGCGGGCAAGATCGCCGCTGCTTCGCCGCTGAAGTTCGAGGGTGACGCCAAGAACTACACCGGCAACGTCGGCGGCGGCCTGTGGTTCGTCTCCTCGCACAGCAAGAACCTCAAGGCCGCTTCCGACCTGGCGACCTGGATGACGACCTCCGACGACTACCAGGCAACCGCCGGCACGTATCCCGCGTACAAGCCGGCGGCCACCACATGGCTCGTCAACCAGCGCAGCACCGGCTACTTCGCCAACGACATCAGCCCCGTCTTCGAGGAAGCCGCGGAACTGATCTGGCCCGGCTGGTCCGCCACCCAGTACAGCCAGGAGGCGATCTACTCCTCCACCGTGATCCCAGCCCTGAACTCCGGCAAGACCCTCATCGACACCCTGGACACCTGGCAGACGGCCATCACCGACAAGGCCAAGTCCCTCGGATACACCGTCAACTAGCGAAGCGGACCGATGACCACCCACCCCGCAACGGAGCGGAGCGGCCGCCGCGGCGGCCGCTCGGCCCGCAACCCGGTCGGACGCGCCGGATACGCCTTCGTCTCCGGCTACGTCCTTCTCCTCCTCGCCTTCGGCGTCCTGCCCACCGGTTACGCGGTATGGCTGGCGCTGTCCAACTCCCGCAACCAACTCGTCGGAATCGGCAACTTCACCCGGACGTTCGCCGACTACCGCTTCGGACCGGCCTTCCTCCACATCGGCCTGTACCTGGTGGTGTGGCTGGCCAGCCTGATGATCCTGGTGGTGCTGCTCTCGCTGATGCTGCACGGCCGCATGCGCAGGACCTCCACCAGCCTGCGGTTCCTGTTCTACCTGCCGGGCGCCCTCGCCGGAGTGGCGAGCGTACTGCTCTTCCTGATCCTCCTCGACCCGGCCGCCAGTCCCGTCGGCTGGCTGCTGAAGAGCTTCGGCTGGGACAGCCTCGCCCAGGTCAACGCCCCAGGTCACCTGCCGGCACTCTTCACCGTCATCGCCTTCTGGACCGGGGCCGGCGGCTGGATCGTGGTCATGTACGGCGCGCTCAACAGCATCCCCGACGAAATCCTCGAGGCCGCTCGCATCGACGGCGCCAGCACGCTCCAGATCGCCCTGCGCATCCAGATCCCCATGATCACCAAGTGGATCGCCTACATGCTGATCCTGGCCTTCGCGGCCGGCACCCAGCTCTTCGTCGAGCCGCAACTGGTCTCCCTCGCCAGCTGGGGCATGATCCCCGACAGCTGGTCACCGAACCAGCTCTCCTACCAGTACGCCTTCCAGGCAGGCGACTTCAACGGCGCGGCGGCGCTCTCCGTCGACCTCCTCATCCTGGGCCTCGCCTGCGCGGTGCTCGTCGTCTTCCGCACCGGCCTGTTCGACAGGGACACAGGATGACCACAGCTCCCACCATCACAGCCCGCCGAACCCCGCCGGGCCACCGTGCCGACGACCGCACCAGCCCGAGGAAACCCATGCGCCGGACGCGCCGCCCACGCTCACTGGCCGCCCGGCTGACCTGGCTCATCGTCATGGGCCTGTTCACGCTGTTCTTCTGCGTACCGGTGGCGTGGCTCCTGCTGGCCACGACCAAGACCGACAGCCAGATCGTGCGGGACAACCCGTTCTCGTTCGGCTCGCTCGGCAAAGTCGCCGACGCCTGGCACCACCTGTACGCATTCCAGGACGGCGCGATCCTCACCTGGCTGCAGAACTCGGCGCTCTACACATTCGGCGCACTGGCCATCACCCTGGTGACATCGGTCCCCGCCGGGTACGCGCTGGCCCTTACCCAGTTCATCGGGCGCCGGATGCTGCTGACCATCACCATGCTCGTGATGCTCATGCCGACGGCCGCGATGGTGTTGCCCCTGTACCTGGGGATGAACGCCGTGCACCTGGACGGCACGATCTGGTCGGTGATCCTGCCCTTCTCCTTCTTCCCGTTCGGGGTCTACCTCACCTACATCTACTTCTCCTCCAACGTCCCCTCCGACCTGCTGTCCGCCGCACGGATCGACGGCTGCTCGGAATGGCAGGTCTTCCGTCTCATCGCGATGCCGCTCGCCAAGCCCGTGATCGCCCTGGTCGGCTTCTTCAACTTCGTCGGCAACTGGAACAACTTCTTCCTGCCGTTCGTGATGCTGCCCGACAGCTCCCAGTATCCGGCGCAGGTGGGGCTGAACAACCTGCTCGCCGCCTCCCCGCTGTTCAACACCTCCAGCGGCACGGGAAACCAGATCATGCGGCCCGAACTGGCCCTGGCCACCCTCGTGACCATCGTGCCGGTCCTGATCGTCTTCCTCTTCTCCCAGCGAGCCCTGGTGGCCGGCATGCTCGCCGGCGCGACGAAGGAGTGAGGCGGCGGCCACTCCCCTGGCGCCGCCCCGTATCCAACCGGCGTTCCGCGGCGGGCTGCCCGGCAACGCCGACCATCCTTACCGGAAGGAACCTGATGAAGCGGGTTGCCCAGACGGTCCGCCTGCGGCCCGAGCACCGTGAGGAGTATCTGCGCCTGCACTCCGCGGTCTGGCCGGGCGTCGAGGCCGCGCTGCGGGCCGCGAACATCCGCAACTACAGCATCTTCCTGCGCGAGAACACTCTGTTCGCCTACTTCGAGTACCACGGCGACGACTTCGAGGCCGACATGGCCACCATCGCCGCCGACCCAACCACCCAGGCCTGGTGGAAGCTCACCGACCCCTGCCAGGAGTCCTGGGCCGACACCGGCACCGGGGGCACATGGTCGGACCTGAACGAGATCTGGCATCTGAGCGAGTCCGGCACACCGTGACGGTCGTCCCCTGTCCTCCGTCCCTCGCCCGAGCCACCTGACACCCACCCATGGCAAGGAACACCCAGTGAAACTTGTACGAGTCGGCGCGCCCGGCGAGGAGCGGCCCGCCGTCCGCATCGAGGAGGGCCGGCTGTTCGATCTGTCCTCCGTCACCTCCGACATCGACGGCGCCTTCCTCGCCTCGGACGGAATCGAGCGGGCCCGGGCGGCGGTCGCGGCGGGAAGTCTGCCCGAGCTGGACACGGACGGTGTACGGGTCGGAGCACCCGTGGCCCGCCCCGGCATGGTGACCGCGGACGAGGTGGCGGCGGCCGTGGTCTACCTGGCGAGCCCGGCGGCTGGGTCCGTCACCGGCATCGCCCTGGCCGTCGACGGTGGCATGCAGGGGCTCCGGCTGCGCCCGGCGGCCGGCGCATGAGAGAGACGACGCTGGGCAGCACGGGTGTCAAGGTCACCGAGCTGTCGTTCGGGGCCGCCGGCATCGGCAACCTCTTCCGACCGGTCACCGACGAGGCCGCATTCGCCACGGTCGAGGCGGCCTGGGACGCGGGTGTACGCACCTTCGACACCGCCCCGCACTACGGACTCGGGCTGTCGGAGCGACGCCTGGGGGCCGCGCTGCGCGGCCGCGACCGTGACACGTACACCGTCTCCACCAAGGTCGGGCGGCTGCTCCAACCCAACCTCGAAAACCGCCAAGGCGACGATCTCGCCCACGGCTTCGCCGTGGCCGGCACTCACCGCCGCGTCTGGGACTTCAGCTCCGACGGCGTCCTGCGCTCTCTCGAAGCGAGCCTGGACCGCCTCGGCCTGGACCGTGTGGACATCGCCCTGCTGCACGACCCGGACCACCACGCCGAGCAGGCTCTCACCGAGGCGTACCCCGCGCTGGAACGGCTGCGCGGTGAAGGCGTCGTCAAGGCGATCGGCATCGGCGTGAACCAGTGCCCACTTCCCGCCCGTTTCCTGCGTGAGACCGACATCGACGTGATCCTGCTCGCCGGCCGTTACACCCTGCTGGAGCAGGAGGGGCTTGTGGAAGTGCTGCCGCAGGCCGCTGCCCGGGGAAAAAAGGTCATCGTCGGCGGGGTGTTCAATTCGGGCCTGCTCACCGACCCGAAACCCGGGTCCATGTACGACTATGCGCCCGCCCCCCAGCAGGTACTGGACCGGGCCCTGCGGATGAAGGCGGTCACCGAACGCTACGGCGTACCGCTGCGCGCTGCCGCTCTGCGCTTCCCGCTCGGCCATCCCGCGGTCGCGAGCGTACTGTCCGGCGCGCGTTCCGCCGAGGAGGTCCGCGACACGGTGGACCAGATGCGGCGACCGGTACCGGCCGCGCTCTGGGACGGACTGAGCGCCGAGCGACTGCTGCCGCCGCACGTCCCCGTCCCCGTATCCACACCGGTCGGCGAAGCCGGTCGCCCGGCGCAGGAGTCGAGCAGTCGTGGAGGTGACCGCTGTGGAGGAGACCATCGCTGAGGGTGTCATCGACGCGCACCACCACGTGTGGGACCTCTCCGTCCGGGACCAGGGCTGGATCACCGGACCGGAACTCGCCCCGCTGCGCCGCGACTTCCTGCTCGCTGACCTGGAGCCCGAGGCCCGGGCGGCCGGCGTCACCGCGACGGTCCTGGTCCAGACGATCGACGTGCCGGAGGAAACGCCCGAGTTCCTGGCGTTGGCGAAGAACAGCGACCTGGTGGCCGGCGTCGTGGGCTGGACCGACCTGACCTCACCGGATGTCGCCCGCGCGCTCGTGGCACTGCGGGAGGGGTCGGGTGGCGAGCACCTGGTGGGCATCCGCCACCAGGTGCAGGGCGAATCCGATCCACGCTGGCTCCTGCGGCCGGACGTACTGCGCGGGCTCGCTGCGGTGGCCGAAGCGGGTCTCGTGTACGACCTGGTCGTCAGGCCTCATCAGCTCGCGGCCGCGCTTGATGCCGCCCGGCTGCTTCCCGGCCTCACCTTCGTCCTCGATCACGCGGGCAAGCCCCCCATCACCTCGGGCGAGCTGCGGCCATGGGCGGACCCCGTACGCCTGCTGGCCTCGCTGCCCAACACCGTCTGCAAGCTCTCCGGCCTGGTGACCGAGGCCGACCCGGACCGGTGGAGCGTCCAGGACCTCCGGCCGTACGCGGACACGATCCTGGACGCCTTCGGACCGCGGCGGCTGATGTTCGGCTCCGACTGGCCGGTCTGCCGACTGGCCGCCACCTACGCCGAGGTCATCGCCGCGGCAAAGGAGTTGACAGCCTCCCTCGCCCCCTCCGAACGACACGAGGTCTTCACCGGAACCGCCCTGCGGACCTACGGCCTGACCGTCACCGGCCCCCCGGCCACCCAGGAAGCACCATGCGCATAGCTCTCTTCATCACCTGCTTCAACGACATGATGTTTCCCCGCACCGGCCAGGCGGTGACCGAACTGCTGGAACGGCTCGGCCACACCGTGGAGTTCCCGCAGGGCCAGACCTGCTGCGGCCAGATGCACTTCAACACCGGGTACCGCCCCGAGACCCTGCCCATGGTGTCCCGATTCGCGGAGGTCTTCGCGGGTTACGACGCCGTGGTCACCCCTTCCGGGTCCTGCGCGGGCATGGTGCGCGACCACCATCGGGTGGTGGCCGCCCAGTTCGGGGACCGCGAACTCGTCGGCGCGGTCGAGCAGGTGGTGTCGACGGTGTACGAGCTGTCGGAACTCCTCGTCGACGTACTCGGCCTCACCGACGTCGGCGCCCGCTTCCCCCACCGGGTCACCTACCACCCGACCTGCCACTCCCTGCGCATGCTCCGTGTCGGCGACCGGCCGCTCAGGCTGCTGCGCGCCGTGAAGGACATCGACCTCCTCGAACTGCCGGACGCCGAGTCCTGCTGCGGCTTCGGCGGCACCTTCGCGCTGAAGAACGCGGACGTGTCCAACGCGATGCTGGCCGACAAGATGCGTCATGTCCTGGACACCGGCGCCCGAGTACCTGTGCGCGGGCGACAACTCCTGCCTGACGCACATCGGCGGCGGCCTGTCCCGGCTGCGTACCGGCGTCGCCACTCTGCACCTGGCCGAGATCCTGGCCTCCACGGAAGGAGACGGACGATGGGCGGCGCGGACAACGTCGTATGGCTGGGTACCCCGGCCTCCCCCGAGGCGGCACGCACCGCGCTCGCCGACACGCGGCTGCGGGCGAATCTGCGCAGGGCTACCGGCACCATCCGGGACAAGCGGCTGGCGGCCACCGCCGAGCTCGACGACTGGGAGGAACTGCGGGAGACTGCGGCAGCCCTCAAGCGCCGCACCCTGCGTCACCTCGACCAACATCTGCTTCGGCTGGAGGAAACGGTGACCGTCGCCGGCGGCACGGTCCACTGGGCGTCGAACGCGGCCGAGGCGAACGCCATCGTGACACGGCTGGTTCAGGCGACCGGCGAGAGCGAGGTCGTCAAGGTCAAGTCGATGGCCACACAGGAGATCGGCCTCAACGAGGCGCTCGCCGAAGCGGGCATCCGCATCGTGATCGCAGACGAGTGGGCCCCGCCCTGCAGGACGCTGTGATGGGGTCCCCCAGAGCATGGCGCGCCGACGCGTGGACAGCGCCCAGTGCGCGGCGGGGCCTTCACCCGGCACACGGTCACGCCTTTCATGGCGGCAGCGACGGCGGCCGCGCGATCGAGCCACTCGTCGGAACACCTGGGCCGTTTCGGTTCGGGCAGTTTCCGTCCGCGCGCACCGGCCCCTCACGTCCTGGTGCCGGTGCGATCAGGCTCCTCGAAGCTGTGGTCGAATCCGGTGGGCAGTCCCGGCCGGAGGCCTTCCGGACGTCGAACGGAGAGCCTGCGGACGGGGGCCGACGGACCCCACTGCAACCCCGCGTCCCCAACACGTCCCCACGATCATGAAAATGAGGTCGAGGAGATGTTGCCGGCTCGTCGGCTCAAGCTCCGCTCGCCAGCATTCCCGCAGGTCAGCGCGACGTCTGCCCAGCGAGGGAGCAAGATCCTCACCCCGCTCCGAACTCGCGAGCAGCGGATTCAGTCCGTTGAACCAGAGTTGACGCTTCGAGACCTCGCGAGGAACGTTTCCGCAGGTCAGAAGCCTGCACAGGTGGGGCGGGTGGGACTCGAACCCACGGCCGACGGATTATGAGTCCTTTGAGGATCTTGGCGGCCTTTGCGTTTCTACGCCGATCCATGGCGTTTCCGCAGGTCAAACGCCGTGCACGATGTCAGCGTCAGTTGATCCTTGTCAGTCTGTTCCTATCCTTGCGTCCCCAACGCGTCCTCACCAGGCCTCACAAGTACCCGGCGGAGGCATCGGACGGCCATCGCGCCACCTTGAGACGGGGGTTCGAACTCGTTCGCAGCGGTCTTCCCTTCCACCGCGGAGAGGATCCTCCCCGAAAGCTGCGGCGAAACCACTATTGCCCTCTTTCAGGCGATGTCAGGTGGTTGGAAGTGATCGCCAGTTGCTCCTGCAGTCGGGCGTGGCGGAATTGGTACACCCCGCCCACCTGCCGTAGTACTCCCCGACTGTGGGCCTCGTTGAGGAAGGCCATGAGACGCCAAGGCAGTCGGCTGGACCCGCACAGCCACAGGCGGGCTGCTAGCAGCCATCCCCAGGCGCTCAGGATGAGGGCCAGCGGCCCGGCCAGGCCCCAGATGACCAGCGCCTCGTAGGTGCTGTCTGGCCAGTGCATGAGCGTGATCAAAAACCCCGTGGCAAAGATGCCGAAGTAGAAGACGATGATGCCTCTGGTGGCTGCAGTCGTGCGGTCGGTGCGCAGGCTGGCGATCGGGCTCAGGGCCCGTGAGATGTCGACGGGCGTGATCAGCCAGCGATGCAGACCCGCTGCGACGCCGCTGATCACGCCGATGGCGAGGCCTGCCCACAAGCCGGACACGGAGGCATCACGAAACAGGGGGCCGGGGTCGCCTGCGTACAGCCAGTGTTCATTTTCCGAGGGCAGCTCATTCTCGAAGTCGTATTCGCCGACGAAGTCGCCATTGGGCAACTTCACCCGCTCGTCGTCGTATGTGCCATGAGCAAGGTGGAGCTCGATGGGGCCGTAGAAGGGTGTGCATAGTGTCCGACCGGTGCAGGCATCGTCGGCGGAGGAAGCCGTAACCGCGTACCGGCTGCCGTCGGGGTCGTGAGCGACGACGCCGTGAACGGAGCCGGGAGTACGGACGAATTTGCCTCCGCCCGGTAGTCGGCCGTTCCACCAGCCGTTCGGCGTGACCGTGTACCGAGTTCCGTCCGGCAAGGAGTGCAGAACGGCCTGCTTGGGGAAATCACCCTGTCTGTCGGCTCGAATCGCCAGTGCGCTGGCCTGGGCCAGGCCGAAAGCGATACCGAGAAATAATCCCGAGACCAGACCAACGGCGACCGCCCGGCTCATCGCCCGGATAGCACGGCGACGTGGACGACGGTCTTGCGTGGTTACGTGGAGACCTGCCGCCCGGACCCGTGAGGCGTGGCGCCGGTCACGTACGGTCAGCAGCCCGGACAGCAGGCCGAGGCCGGCCGCAGCGGAGAGTGTGATGAGAGCCGCGCTCGGAGCCCAGACAATAAAGCCGAACCCGAAGGGAAGGAAAAGTGCTGGGGTTAGGCACGCGGCGCAGCCGAAGAGTAGAAGAGCCGCTGTGCTCAGGGTCCGGTGGAACGGGGAACGTGTCCGTGGGTTTCGCGCGAAAGAGGCAGTGGAGGGCAGGGGGACGCCGGTGATGCCCATGACGGCTAGGACCACGGCGGCGGCCAGGCCTGCGGTGATTGCCATGGCTACTGAATTGAGCCACCCACCTCCTGTGGGTGTGAAGGTGCCGTAGGGGAAGCTGAGGTTCCCTGTCGAGCCGGCGACGACGCCCAGGCAAGCGGCGATCGTCAGGGCCAGGAAGAATCCGAGCGGAATGCGACGCTGGTGGGGTGGGGGGCCTTGGGATGGTGGCGTCCGGCTGCGAGAAAGGACCAGGTAGCCGATAGTCACGCCGGCCAGGACCGAGGCCGTGACGACGGGCACCATGGGGCCTGTCGTCTTCACCGCGGCGAGGCTGATCACCATGGCCAGGCATCCCAGGAGCAGGATGGGGCCGAGCGTGCGAATCGGCCATGGGAGGGCCAGAACCAGCTGCCACCATGCCAGGTCGCGAAGGTGGTGCCGTTCCAAGTGAATGGCCAGGAAGCCGAGCCAGCGGCAAGCTTGGTCCGCGTCAGGAGAGTCACGGAAAGCAGCGGGCACGAACGCTTCGAGCAGGTGCGCTTCCAGTGCTGTGGGGTCGCTGAAGCGTGGATCGAGTAGTTCCGCAGGGTCGGCTGCGGATTCGCCGTATACCGAGCGTGCCATTGCGACTATCAGTGGTGTCTTCAGGACCTGGCGCAACGCTCGGCTGGGTGGGCTGCCAGGGTGGGCGCGGACGTGGGCGAGCACCGGGTCCCAACGTGTGGTGCGCTGGCCGTCGACGCCGCGAACAGGGCGGGCGGTCCGGACGAGATAGGCGCATGCGTCGTCGAATGGCAGTGGCCGGAGCTCGGCCACAGCAGCTGAGGTGAACACGTCGCCGCTTTCGACTCCCTCCGCGTAGATCTGGGTGCGGCAGGTCAGGAGGACGGGGCTGCCGGGATCGAGTTCCGCGTTCAGCCGGTGCATGGCCTGTGCCCTCAGGGGTTCGGGGATCTCGTCGAGCCCGTCAAGGACTGGAAGTACACGGTGCGCGCTCAGAAGCTCGCCACTCCATGTGGCCCCTGGGTAGGTGGTCGCGAGGGTGGCCGCCATCCAGTCGTGCAGACTCTCGTGGTCAGGCCGCCAGCTGGAGAGGGAGAAAATCACCGGCACGGGTTCGCCGGACTGACGATACTGTAGGAGATCAAGGGTGAAGCGGACCGCCAGAACGGTCTTGCCGCTTCCGGGGCCGCCCAGTAAGACCAGCCGCTTGGCCGGTACTCGGTTGAAAACCGTTGTGATGTGCTCCAAGCGGTCGTCCAATGCCGTCCGGTCTTGGGCATCGTCCCATTGGTCGGCGAGCCAGGGTTCCGCCAGGGCCCAGGACACCTGCAAGGGATCCGGGTCCTGCAATCGCCGTAGCCGCCACTCGGTCTGCCACTGTTCTCTGACGGCAACCGCCAACTGATCGCAGTAGCGGTCCAGCAGTTCGGCGGACGTCGGGCTGCCAGCCTCTGGCGCGCTGGTGCGAAACAAATTGATCGCCAGGCCCATCACGGATACACCGAAACCCAGCACCGTGGTCAACTTGGTGGCGTCACCCAGTCCACCGTTGCGTGCCGCCACGACGAGTACCAATCCGGTGACGATCACCGCCATTACCCAGAAGCCATGCCGCCAATATCGCCTCACGCAGCCCCCGTTACGGTCTCGCCAGGTCACTCGGAGAGTACTCTCCGTAACCACCTCCAGAAGGGAGGCGCGCCGCTGCAGAGCTTTGGTTGGGCACGGTGGGATTGGCTTGGCGGCGTACGGGTGGAAGTTCTCGTCGGCCTCGACCGGACCGAGCCCGCAACACGCGGTGCCGCAAACACATCGTCCCCGACGGTTTGACGATGGCCGGAGCCAGGAATCGCTATGGCACCGGCAGACGGTCCCCATCGAAAAGCCCGTGATCAGCCGTGATATCTCTGTCGGTTGCCACCCTCGCGGCCTCGGGCCAACCTTTGGGATCGCAGCTGTGGTCGATCTCGACTTCATGGGCCCCAGCCAGCCGCCAACGACTACCGGTTCTTGAGCGTCACCGATGGTGACACCCTCAACATCGCCATGACGGTCCGCACGGTGTCCAGCGCCCCGGAAAGCCACTACGGCGGCGCCCCAGCCACCGCCCAGGCCACTCTCGAGCGCGCCAGGGCGCGACTTCTGATGACTGCCGATTGGCGATGGCCAGCATCAGACCGACTACGGCGATAATATCAACGTATGTAATGATTCAGGGAGCGGGCGTTGGTTCTACTGACCGCCGACGCAAGCCTCGCCCCTCGCCGCAAACCACCAGGGGCGGATCTCCGCTTTCCGTTCCGTTGCTCGGTCGCCCGATGCATACGCGCGCCACGACGCGAGAAGGCCCGCGGAAGACCTACACAACAGGGAAGTCCGTCAGGCGATTCACGTAGTTTGCCTTCAGGGACACCCATGGCTCGACCAGATGGTCCAAGACCACGGGCCACCAAATCGGCCGGAGCTGGGCGTAATCGGTGAAATGCCGTAGGGCGCCAGGCGGCCTGACCATATGCGGGCCCGGCCACAGCCGGTGCAGCACCAAGTCGGTACCGGAGAGCAGCTGTCTGTCCACGGGTGGCCCCTCCGGAAACCGGTGGTTCTCCGCGACCGGGGCCTTTGGGCAGCCGTCACTTCAACGCATCACCGCTGATCGAAGGGGCAACGATGGACATGCATCACGGACCCCAGGCGCACCACGATGGCCATGACGGCCATGAGGGCGACGGGACCCTCGGGACCCACGGCATGCTGCTTTTCGGCAAAGAGGTGCTCTATATGTCGCATCTGCCGATGTTCATGGCACCGCACAATTTCCAGGTCATCCTGGAGGTTGGTCTGGACGGCGCTGTCGGCTCGGTGGTCCGCTCGCATCGGCATGTCGTGCCCGATGAGCCATACGACACGTTCGTTCCCGATGCCTTCCCCATGAGCCACCTCGACCCGCACGGGGATGGCCCGCGGCGGACGTCGATGACTGGCAAGATCTGCTGTGGTCACTTCGAGCGGGAGGGAGGACAACACCCCCCACTCGCCGAACGTACGGTCGTGACCGTCCAGAGTGTCGTGTACTTCGATCAGCTCGATGTGCTGGCGGAGCACTCGGACGACAACGAGCTTGCCTGCCTCTGCTTCGGTCATGGAGGGCAGTTGCATCTCGCCCACAGAATCACCGGGGCACCCAACTTCGACCATCTGCTTACCGTTCGGCCCGTCCCCGGCACCGCGACCAACATGGCCGGAGAACGGCTACCCGACGACGACGCCACCCTGGAGAGGTTCTTCGGGGAACGCTTCGCTGTGGCCGAACCGGTCCGCATCGGCGGGCGGAACGACCGTCGTGACCAGCGGGTGGTTCCCCCGGAAACCGTTGACGGGGACTTCTTTGCCACTGCGCCACCGAGCGGTTTCCACGGGTTCGGCGTGAAGGTCGAGGCGGTGCAGGAAATTTACATGGAAACCGGTGACCTGGCCAAGCCCCAGCAGCATCACGGCTGAGCCGCGACACCGCCCGCGGTCTGAGCAAAGGGACACCGAGCCAGCGTGCTCTTCGGCGCCTTCTTGCCTTCCCGCCGTGAGAGCCGCGTTCGTCGAGCAGAGCGCGGGTCCTCTCCGAGTCGTAGCCGGCGTCCAGGTGCACGGTGATGTCCTCGGGCAACGGCCCGAGGGCGTCCAGGGTCGTGGCGAGCAGTGGGGAGTCATGACGGTTAGCACCGGCCAGGCCACGGCCCAGCGGAATGCCGTATCCGTCCATCATGCCCGAGCGTTTCAGGCCCTGTTTGCCGCGGTCGACCGGGGACGCCCGGCAGCCTCGCCGCCTGCGGGAGCCTTGGTGACGGCACCGGTATCCGGGAGTCTCCGCGTTGGAGCGAGCGCATGGAGAGCGTGAGCGCATTTGCCACAAACGGCGGCACCGTCGATCAGCAGGTAGGCGTGTTGCGGATCCGGAACGGCCGTCGTACGCCTCTTCTCCCGTGCCAGGAGGGCCTCGAACTGCGGGCCCACGGATCTTCAGCCTCCTCATTGCCGCGCTGCCGCTCGGGTTGCGGCTGCGGACCGTGCACCCAGCGCCAGCCGACGGCACCCGCCTGTCATCACCTGACGCGACGACATCGCTCTCCCTGGCCGTCGGCGTCACTGGGGGTATCTACGGGATGGGTGGCGGTCCCCTGCTCGGCCCGATCCTCGTCGGCCGAGGAGCGCTGGCGGCTACCTCTACGCCCGCCTGCAACCGTTCCTACCCTAAACCGCGCTCCGGATCCTGCTGGGCACCCTCGCCACGGGCGTCGGCGCGCTCTCCGCAGTCCATGCCTCTGCGGGGACCGCATCACAGCGTGAGCGACGGCGGCCCCACGGTCGAGCCACTCATCGGAACACCTGGGCCGTTTCAGTTCGGGCAGTTTCCGTCCGCGCGCACCAGCCACTCACGGCCTGGTGCCGACGTGATCGGGCTCCTCGAAGTTGTGGTCGGACCCGGTCAGTAGCCCCGCCCAGAGGCCTCCCGGACGGCAAACAGAGGGCCTGCGGACGGTAGCCGACGGACCCCACTGAATCCCCGCGTCCCCAACACGTCCCCACGATCATGAAAGTAAGGTCGAGGAGATGTTGCCGGCTCGTCGGCTCAAGCTCCGCTCGTCAGCATTCCCGCAGGTCAGCACGACGTCTGCCCAGCGAGGGAGCAAGATCCTCGCCCCGCTCCGAACTCGCGAGCAGCGGATTCAGTCCGTTCAGCGAAAGTTGACGGCCCGACACCTCACGAGGAACGTTTCCGCAGGTCAGAAGCCTGCACAGGTGGGGCGGGTGGGACTCGAACCCACGGCCGACGGATTATGAGTCCGCTGCTCTAACCGGCTGAGCTACCGCCCCATAGCGGCGTGTCGCGTACAGGTGTGCGCGCCGTCTGCCGCAGCATAGCCGCTCATACGATCTCACGCTCCGGCTGGTCGACCTTGCACGCCCGGGAGGACTTGCGCCCTGGCCTGCACGTCCCGCCGACATGAAAAAGGACCCCGACGGGGTCCTCGTTCACGATGCTCCCCCGACTGGACTCGAACCAGTAACCTGCCGGTTAACAGCCGGCTGCTCTGCCAATTGAGCTACAGGGGACCGAGCTCCCCCGACTGGACTCGAACCAGTAACCTGCCGGTTAACAGCCGGCTGCTCTGCCAATTGAGCTACAGGGGAATGCCTCGTCGCATCGAACGTGCCTAGCTGGGTATTCGCCAGGAAGCGCTCGCTCGCTGCGACACATACATTAGCGCAAGCAGGGGGGTGCTCCGCCAATCGGTTCCCCCCGGCGCCGGTGTCGTGCCAGGGACCTACTCGAGGAAGGGTGGCCGTCATGCGCTACAAGCTCACGTTCGTCGTCGGACTGGCTGTCGGTTACGTACTGGGCACGCGCGCCGGGCGCGAGCGTTACGAGCAGCTGAAGAAGTCGGCGCGGCAGGTCGCCCAGAACCCCGCCGTGCGCAACACCGCCGAGACCGCCGCCCACCAGGGCCGCCAGTACGCGGGCAAGGCGTACCACGCGGTCAGCGACAAGGTCGGCGACCGGATGCCGGAGTCGGTGGCGGGCCGGGTGCGCTCGCTGCGCGACCGCAACGTCAACGGCGCGGGCGGGGACGACTGGGGTACGAGCAACACCTGACGACGCTCCCGTGACGGCGGGCGGCGGCCCCGTTCGGCCCTCCCGCCGGGCCCGGAAGCGACCGACGGCCGCATCCGGGCCCGGCGTGCGGCAGAATTTTCGGCATGGGGATAGTCGCCGGGTTGGACAGTTCGCCCGATTTCACTCGTATCGTCGTCTGCGACGCGGACACCGGAGCCGTGCTCCGGCAGGGATACGCGCCGCATCCGGTGGAGGGCGCCGAGGGCGGCGGCCGGCCGTCCGACGTCGACCCGCAGGCCTGGCTGCTTTCCCTGGGTGAGGCCGCGGGCGGCGGGCTGCTCGAAGGCGTACAGGCCATCGGCGTGTCCGCGCAGCAGAACGCGGTCGTGCCGCTGGACTCGCAGGGCAACACCGTGCGGCCGGCGATGGTCGGCGGGGACAAGCGGGCGCAGGTCGCGGCGGCCGACCTGGTCGACGCGCTCGGCGGGCGCGAGGCGTGGGCGCAGGCGGTGGGATGCGTGCCCCAGGCGGCGCAGCCGGTGACCAAACTGCGCTGGCTGGCGAAGAGCGAGCCCGACGCCGCCGCACGCAGCGCCGTGCTGCTGCAGGCGCACGACTGGCTGGTGTGGCAGTTGCTGGGGCGGCCGGTGCGCCGGACCACCGACCGCGGCGGCGCCTCCGGCACCGGGTACTGGTCGGCCGCCACCGGCGGATACCGGCCCGATCTCGTCGAGCTGGCGCTCGGCCACCAGGCGATGCTCCCCGAGGTGATCGGACCGTCCGACGCGGCCGGCACCACTCCGGAGGGGCTGCTGATCTCCGCCGGGACCGGCGAGACGATGGCGGCGGCGCTGGGGCTCGGGCTGGGGATGGGCGACGCGGTGGTGTCACTCGGGGCCTCCGGGTCCGTGATGGCCGTGCACCCCGAGGCGCTCGTCGACCAGAGCGGGATGATCACCTCACTGGCGGACGCGACCGGCATGCATCTGCCCGTCGTCACCACGCTGAACGCCGTACGGACCCTGCGCGGCGCGGCCGAGCTGGTCGGGGCGCCCGATCTGGACGCGCTGTCGGACCTGGCGATGAAGTCGACGCCGGGATCGCACGGGCTGGTCATGCTGCCGTACCTGGAGGGCGAGCGGACGCCGAACCTGCCGCACACCGCCGGCACGCTGGCCGGGCTGCGACGCGAGTCGATGAAGCCGGAGCACTTCGCGCGGGCCGCCTTCGAGGGCATGCTGTGCGGGCTCGCGGACGCGCTGGACGTGCTGCGCGGCCGGGGCGTGGACGTGCGGCGGGTCTTCTTGCTGGGGGCGGCGGCCGAGCTGCCGACGGTGCAGTCGGCGGCGCCCGCGCTGTTCGGCGCGCAGGTCGTGGTGCCGCAGCCGGCCGACTACGCGGCGATCGGGGCGGCCCGGCAGGCCGCGTGGGCGCTCGGGGCCTCGCAGGGCACGCTCGACCCGCGGACGCCGCCGGCCTGGCAGGGGGCGGCGGCACAGGTCCTCGACCCGGGTGAGGACCTGGCCGTGGGCCAGGCGGTGCGCCAGCAGTTCGTGTCGGTGCGGGAGCAGACCCATCCCGGAGCTTTCCGGTCATGAGTGAGCAGACGGTGCACATCGGTCGCCCGGCGGCCGGGAAAACACTGCTGTCGGCTTAATCGGTTGAGGTAACACGGGTGGGGTGTCGGACGATAGGGGCCAGGGGCAACCAATGCCCTCCCGGCTACCCCATGCCCCTCCCGCCGACTCCGAGAGACGTAGCGTGCTCATACGACTTCTGCGGACCTATCTCAGGCCCTACAGGAAACCCATCGCTCTTCTGGTGCTGCTGCAGCTCCTGCAGACCTGCGCCACCCTCTACCTGCCCACTCTGAACGCGCACATCATCGACAACGGCGTCGTCGAGGGAGACACCGGATACATCCTGACGTTCGGCGGCGTGATGATCGCCGTCTCGCTGGCGCAGGTCGTGTGCAACATCGGCGCCGTCTACTACGGCGCCAGGACCGCCTCCGCCCTGGGCCGGGACGTGCGGGCGGCCGTCTTCGACCGGGTGCAGTCCTTCTCCGCCCGGGAGGTCGGCCACTTCGGCGCTCCCTCGCTGATCACCCGGACGACCAACGACGTCCAGCAGATCCAGATGCTGGCCCTGATGACGTTCACGCTGATGGTGTCGGCGCCGATCATGTGCGTGGGCGGCATCGTGCTGGCGCTCGGCCTGGACGTGCCGCTGTCCGCGGTGCTCGTCGCCGTCGTGCCGACCCTGGGCATCTGCGTGACGCTGATCGTGCGCCGGCTGCGGCCGCTGTTCCGGTCCATGCAGATGAAGCTGGACACCGTGAACCGGGTGCTGCGCGAGCAGATCACCGGCAACCGGGTCATCCGGGCGTTCGTGCGGGACGAGTACGAGCAGCAGCGGTTCCGGGAGGCCAACGCCGATCTCACCGGCGTCTCGCTGAAGACCGGCAACCTGATGGCGCTGATGTTCCCGGTGGTCATGACGACGGTGAACCTGTCGTCGATCGCCGTGGTGTGGTTCGGCGCGCACCGGATCGACAGCGGCGGAATGCAGATCGGCGACCTGACCGCGTTCCTGGCCTACCTCATGCAGATCGTCATGTCCGTGATGATGGCCACCTTCATGTTCATGATGGTGCCGCGTGCGGAGGTGTGCGCCGAGCGCGTCCAGGAGGTGCTGGACACCTCGTCGTCCGTGACGCCGCCGGCGGCGCCCGTCACCGAGCTGCGCCGGCGCGGGCACCTGGAGATCCGGGGGGCCGGCTTCCGCTACCCCGGGGCCGAGGAGCCCGTCCTGAAGGCCGTCGAGCTGGTGGCCCGACCCGGTGAGACGACGGCCGTGATCGGCTCGACCGGCAGCGGCAAGTCCACGCTCCTCGGGCTGGTGCCCCGGCTGTTCGACGCCACCGAGGGCGAGGTGCTCGTGGACGGGGTCGCCGTCGGCGAGGTCGACCCGGTGCTGCTGGCGCGGACCGTCGGTCTCGTGCCGCAGAAGCCGTACCTGTTCGCGGGCACGGTCGCCACCAACCTGCGCTACGGCAATCCGGACGCCACCGACGAGGAGCTGTGGCACGCGCTGGAGGTGGCGCAGGCCAAGGACTTCGTCAGCAAGCTGGAGAACGGCCTCGACTCCCCCATCGCGCAGGGCGGCACGAACGTCTCCGGCGGTCAGCGGCAGCGGCTGGCGATCGCCCGCACGCTCGTGCAGCGGCCGGAGATCTACCTGTTCGACGACTCCTTCTCGGCCCTCGACTACGCCACCGACGCGGCGCTGCGGGCGGCGCTCGGCCGGGAGACCGCCGAGGCGACCGTGGTGATCGTCGCCCAGCGGGTGGCGACCATCCGCGACGCCGACCGGATCATCGTCCTCGACGAGGGCCGGGTCGTCGGCACGGGCACCCACCGCGAGCTGATGGCGGACAACGAGACCTACCGGGAGATCGTGCTCTCCCAGCTCACGGAAGCGGAGGCAGCCTGATGGCCGGGCCCATGGGGCGCATGATGGCCGGCACCGGTCCCGAGAACCGCTCGCTGGACTTCAAGGTGTCCGGCAGGCGGCTGCTCGCCCAGTTCAAGCCGGAACGGCTGACGCTCTGCGTGATGCTGTTCTGCGTCGTGCTCAGCGTCGGCCTCAACGTGGTCGGACCGAAGATCCTCGGCCGGGCCACCGACCTCGTCTTCGCGGGCATCGTCGGCCGGGAGATGCCTGCCGGGGCGACCAAGGAGCAGGCCCTCGACGCGATGCGGGAGCGCGGCGACACCAGTGTCGCCAACATGCTCAGGAGCACCGACTTCACGCCCGGCAAGGGCATCGACTTCGGCTCGGTCGGCGAGGTCCTGCTGGTCGCGGTCGGGGTGTTCCTGGTCGCCGGGCTGCTGATGGCGGGCGCGACACGCCTGGTCAACAGGGCCGTCAACCGCACGATGTTCCGGATGCGCGAGGACGTGCAGACGAAGCTGTCGCGGCTGCCGCTGTCGTACTTCGACAAGCGGCAGCGCGGCGAGGTGCTGTCCCGCGCGACCAACGACATCGACAACATCGGGCAGACCCTCCAGCAGTCGATGGGGCAGCTCGTCAACTCGCTGCTGACGATCGTCGGCGTGCTGGCGATGATGTTCTGGGTGTCGTGGCTGCTGGCGCTGGTGGCCCTCGTCACCGTGCCGCTGTCGGCGGTCGTGGCCACCCGCGTGGGCAAGCGGTCGCAGCCGCACTTCGTGCAGCAGTGGCGCTCCACCGGCAAGCTCAACGCGCACATCGAGGAGATGTACACCGGTCACACCCTGGTGAAAGTGTTCGGTCGTCAGCAGCAGTCGGCCGAGCAGTTCGCCGAGCAGAACGACGCGTTGTACGAGGCCGGGTTCAAGGCGCAGTTCAACAGCGGCGTCATGCAGCCGCTGATGATGTTCGTGTCGAACCTCAACTACGTGCTGGTGGCGGTGGTCGGCGGGCTGCGCGTCGCGTCGGGTTCGCTGTCCATCGGCGACGTGCAGGCGTTCATCCAGTACTCCCGTCAGTTCTCGATGCCGCTGACGCAGGTCGCGTCGATGGCGAACCTGGTGCAGTCGGGCGTGGCCTCGGCCGAGCGGGTTTTCGAGATCCTCGACGCGGAGGAGCAGGAGGCGGACCCGGTGGTCGCCGAGCGGCCCGCGGAGCTGCGCGGACGGGTGGCGCTGGAGGGCGTCTCCTTCCGCTACGACCCGCAGAAGCCGCTGATCGAGGACCTGTCGCTGTCGGTGGAGCCCGGCCACACGGTCGCCATCGTCGGTCCGACGGGCGCCGGCAAGACGACGCTGGTGAACCTGCTCATGCGGTTCTACGACGTCTCCGGCGGACGCATCACCCTCGACGGCGTCGACATAGCGCGGATGTCCCGTGACGAGCTGCGCGCCGGGATCGGCATGGTGCTGCAGGACACCTGGCTGTTCGGCGGCACCATCGCGGAGAACATCGCGTACGGCGCGTCGCGGGAGGTCACCCGGGGCGAGATCGAGGAGGCGGCGCGGGCCGCGCATGCGGACCGGTTCGTCCGCACCCTGCCCGACGGCTACGACACCGTGATCGACGACGAGGGCAGCGGGGTCAGCGCGGGTGAGAAGCAGCTGATCACCATTGCGCGGGCGTTCCTGTCCGACCCGACGATCCTGGTGCTCGACGAGGCCACCAGCTCCGTCGACACCCGCACCGAGGTGCTGATCCAGAAGGCGATGGCGAAGCTGGCCCACGGGCGCACGTCGTTCGTCATCGCGCACCGGCTGTCGACCATCCGGGACGCCGACACGATCCTGGTGATGGAGAACGGCTCGATCGTGGAGCAGGGCGCGCACAGCGACCTGCTGTCGGCGGACGGGGCCTACGCCCGGCTGTACAAGGCGCAGTTCGCGGAGGCGGTGGCGGAGGTCGACTGACCGGGGACGGACGGTCGGCCGTGCGCCATGCCTTGCCGCGCCGTGCCGTGCCGTGGGGGCCGCTCGCAACGGGTGACTGCGAGCGGCCTCGCCCGGTCGGCGCGGCTCAGTCCAGGTAGCCCCTGAGCTGGTCCGCGAAGGCGTGGTCGCGCAGTTTGTTGAGGGTCTTCGACTCGATCTGCCGTATCCGCTCGCGTGTCACGCCGAAGATGCGGCCGATCTCCTCCAGGGTGCGCGGGCGGCCGTCGGCCAGTCCGTAACGTAACTGGACGACCTTCCGCTCGCGTTCGCCGAGCGTGGAGAGCACGGCTTCCAGGTGCTCGCGCAGCAGCAGGAAGGCCGCCGACTCCACGGGGCTGGCCGCGTCGCCGTCCTCGATGAGGTCGCCGAGGGCCACGTCGTCCTCCTCGCCCACGGGCGCGTGCAGGGAGACGGGCTCCTGGGCCAGCCGCAGGACCTCACCGACGCGCTCCGGCAGCAGGTCGAGCTGGGCGGCCACCTCCTCCGCGGTGGGCTCGTAGCCGCGTTCCTGGAGCATCCGGCGCTGGACGCGGACGACCCGGTTGATGAGTTCGACGACATGGACCGGGACGCGGATGGTGCGGGCCTGGTCGGCCAGCGCGCGGGACATGGCCTGCCGGATCCACCAGGTGGCGTAGGTGGAGAACTTGTAGCCGCGGGCGTAGTCGAACTTCTCGACCGCCCTGATCAGGCCGAGGTTGCCCTCCTGGACGAGGTCGAGCATGGTGAGCCCGCGGCCGACGTACCGCTTGGCGACGGACACCACGAGCCGCAGGTTGGACTCGATGAGGCGGCGCTTGGCCATCCGGCCCCTGACGACCAGCCGGTCGAGGTCGAGGGCGAGTTCGCCGGCCAGGTCGGCCGAGCCGGCCAGCTTCTCCTCGGCGAACAGGCCGGCCTCCACGCGACGGGCCAGCTCCACCTCCTCGGCCGCGGTGAGCAGCGGGATGCGGCCGATCTCGCGCAGGTACTGGCGGAACAGGTCGGAGGACGGGCCGGCGCTCTCGGTGACGCGGGCGCGGCGCGGGGCCTCGACGGGCTCGGGCTCGGGGCCGTCCGCGAGCGCCTCGGGCGGCGGGTCCGCGGGCTCGGCGTCGGACTCGGCGGCCGTGTCGGCGGCCGTGTCGGGGCCGGTCCCGGTCGCCGCGTCCGCGCCGGTCCGCGTCTCCGGGTGGTGCGCGGCTCGGTTCTGCGGCGGGACCGCGACCAGGACGTCGGTCTCGGCGTCCGGTTCCCTACCGTCGGGCGCGCTCTCGGCGGTGCTGTCGGTCGGGGTGAGGGTCCGGGTCTGCACGGGGGCGACCTCCAGGATGATCGCTGCTGAGGTGAGCGGCGGAGGTACTGGGGGCCGCTCCGAGGACTCAGGCACCGGACCCAGTGTGGCGTACGGCACATCGTCGCCACGAGGGGCGTGCGGTGACTTTTTGAGTCCGGCCGGTGACGTGCTGTTCAGAGGGCGTCGGGGCCGTGCACCTTCAGCGCCTGGTCGTACTGCTGGAGGACCCACAGCTCGTTCTTGGCGGCGGCCAGCTGCGCCGGGTCGCCGCCCGCCTCCAGCCGTTTGACGGTGATCTGGATCTCCCGGACGCGGCGCTCGACGGCCCGGCGGCGGACCTGCACCAGGACGTTGCCCGCGTACACCTCGTCGACCGTGCGGCGCATGATCGGCTCGACCGCGAGTTCGGTGACCATCGCGCGGACGGCGTCGTCGGGGGCCATGTCCCGGACGCGGACCAGGTACTCCGAGCCGTCCTGGACGCCGAGTTCGGCGCCGCCCGCGTCGAGGACTGCCTGGCGGACGGCGGAGTAGGGCGCGGCGGTGAACTCGTCGGCCCCGTACGCGTCGAAGGCCGGGGAGACCAGCTCCGGGCGCTGCAGGGCGAGCTTGAGCAGCTCGCGTTCCGTCGCGTAGACGGGGTTGCGCAGGGTGAGGGCCGGGCCCGAGGCCTGCCGGGGGGAGGCGTCGTACTCCTGGGGGCCGCGGCCGGCCGGCGCCGGG
Source organism: Streptomyces achromogenes (assembly GCF_030816715.1). NCBI lineage: Bacteria > Bacillati > Actinomycetota > Actinomycetes > Kitasatosporales > Streptomycetaceae > Streptomyces > Streptomyces achromogenes. The sequence continues at coordinate 2,949,486 of NZ_JAUSYH010000001.1, forward strand.
CCCTTGCCGCCCCGGTCGCGGGCCCAGCGGGCCAGCTGGGCGACCCGCTTGACGACGAACTGGGTGTCCAGGATGCCGAGCATGCCGGCGAGCTGGACGGCGACCTCGTGCTGGGCGCCGCTGTTCTTGATGCGGGCGACGATGGGCGCGGCCTCGTCGAGGGCGGCGGCGCGGCCCGCGGGGGTGTCGAGGTCGTAGCGGACGACGATCTGGCGGAGCGCGAACTCGAAGAGCGGGGTGCGGGGTCGGGTCAGGTCGGCGACCGCCTCGTCGCCCTTGGCGAGGCGCAGGTCGCAGGGGTCCATGCCGTCGGGGGCGATGGCGATGTACGTCTCGGCGGCGAACTTCTGGTCGTCCTCGAAGGCGCGCAGGGCCGCCTTCTGGCCGGCCGCGTCGCCGTCGAAGGTGAAGATCACGCGGGCGCTGCCGTTGTCCATCAGCAGCCGGCGCAGGATCTTGATGTGGTCGCCGCCGAAGGCCGTGCCGCAGGTCGCGATGGCGGTGGTGACGCCGGCCAGGTGGCAGGCCATGACGTCGGTGTAGCCCTCGACGACGACCGCGCGGCTGGACTTGGCGATCTCCTTCTTCGCGAGGTCGATGCCGTAGAGGACCTGGGACTTCCGGTAGATCGCCGTGTCGGGCGTGTTGAGGTACTTGGGCCCGTTGTCGGCCTCGTAGAGCTTGCGCGCGCCGAAGCCGACGACCTCGCCGCCGATGTCGCGGATGGGCCACATCAGACGGCCCCGGAAGCGGTCGATCGGCCCGCGGCGGCCCTCCTGGGCGAGCCCGGACAGGAGCAGTTCCTTGTCGGTGAAGCCCTTGCCGCGCAGGAAGCGGGTGAGGTGGTCCCAGCCCTGGGGGCTGTAGCCGACGCCGAAGTGGACGGCGGCGGCCTGGTCGAACCCGCGCTCGGCGAGGAAGAGCCGGCCGGTGTCGGCCTCGGGGCTGAGGGCGAGCTGTTCCGCGTACCACTCGGCGGCGATCTTGTGGGCCTCGACCAGGCGGATGCGTTCGCCGCGCTGGTGGGAGGGGTTGTAGCCACCCTCCTCGTAACGCAGGGTGATGCCGGCCTGGGCGGCGAGCCGCTCCACCGCCTCGGAGAAGGTGAGGTGGTCGACCTTCATCACGAACGTGATGGTGTCGCCGCCCTCCTGGCAGCCGAAGCAGTGGAAGAGCCCCTTGCTCGGGCTGACCTGGAAGGACGGCGACTTCTCGTCGTGGAACGGGCACAGACCCTTGAGGTTGCCGCCGCCCGCGCCGCGCAGCTGGAGGTACTCGGACACCACGGCGTCGATCGGGACCGCGTCCCGAACAGCCTTCACGTCCTCGTCGTTGATCCGTCCTGCCACGTGGTGATTCTACGGGGGCGCACCGACACTCAAGGGAGCAGACCGTCCAGGGGGACGTGGGGGTCGGCCAGTGCCTCCGTGTCCACCGGCGTCCGGGCGGTGATCAGCTTCTGGATGGGTTCCGTGACGTCCCACACGTTCACGTTCATCCCGGCCAGCACCCTGCCCGACTTCACCCAGAACGCGATGAACTCGCGCTTGGCCGCGTCGCCGCGGATCACGACCTCGTCGTACGTGCCGGGCGGCGCCCAGCCGCTGTACTCCATGCCCAGGTCGTACTGGTCGGAGAAGAAGTACGGCACACGGTCGTACGCGACCTCCTTGCCGAGCATCGCGCGGGCGGCCGCCGGCCCGCCGTTCAGGGCGTTCGCCCAGTGCTCGACGCGCAGCCGGGTGTCGAACAGGCCGTGCGGGAAGGACGCGACGTCGCCGGCGGCGTAGATGTCGGGGTCCGAGGTGCGCAGCGTCGTGTCCACGGCGACGCCGCCGCCGTGGGCACGGTCGGTCATCTCCAGGCCGGCCGCCTCGGCGAGGGCGGTGCGCGGGGCCGCGCCGATCGCGGCGAGGACGTCGTGCGCCGGGTGCTCCTGGCCGTCGTCGGTGCGGGCGGCGAGGACCATGCCGTCCTGCCCGACGATCTCGGTGAGCCGGGCGCCGAAGTGGAAGCGGACGCCGTGCTCGCGGTGCAGGTCGGCGAAGACGCTGCCGAGCTCGGGGCCGAGGACCCCGTACAGCGGCGTCGGCTCGGGTTCGACGACGGTGACCTCGGCGCCGTACTCGCGGGCCGCCGCCGCGATCTCCAGGCCGATCCAGCCGGCGCCGGCGATCACGATGTGGCCGTTGTCCCGGCCGAGGGCCGCGAGGACGCCCTTGAGGCGCTCGGCGTGCGCCAGCCGGCGCAGATGGTGCACGCCGGCCAGGTCGGTGCCCGGGATGTCCAGGCGGCGCGGCTCGGCGCCGGTGGCCAGCAGCAGCTTGTCGTAGTGGGCGAGTGTGCCGTCGTCGCCGAAGCGGACCGTCTTCGCGGTGCGGTCGATCGCGTCGACGGTCTGGCCGAGGTGCAGCTCGATGTCGTTCTGCGCGTACCAGGCGGGCTCGTGCACGAAGACGCTCTCGCGCGGCTCCTTGCCGAGCAGGTAGCCCTTGGAGAGCGGCGGCCGCTCGTAGGGGTGGTCGCGTTCGTCGCAGATCAGTATCACGCGGCCGGTGAAGCCCTCCGCTCGCAGCGTTTCGGCCGCCTTCGCGCCGGCCAGGCCTCCTCCGACGATGACGAATGTCTGATCCGCGTCGACCACGTGATGCCTCCTCGTTGAGCGTGCCGCCATATGCGAGCGTCCCGCACGCGGCGTGATGGGGGAAGGGGGACGTGCCCGATCACGGCACGCCGTGGCGCGTTGTCGGCCGTTTGGGCGCACCCGGCGGGACCGGGCGCTCCCGGTCAGCGTCCGGTGCGCGTCGTCAGACGGCGGTGCATCGAGCGGGCGGAGGCGTCGGTGAGCGACGCGATCTGGTCGACGACGACGCGCTTGCGGGCGCGGTCGTCGGCGGCCCGGTCGAACAGCGCGCGGAACTGGGGGTCGAGGCCGTCGGGAGCGCGTGCGGTGAGGGCCTCGGCGAGTTCGCCGATGACGACGCGCTGGTCGGCGCGCAGGCGTTCCTGTTCGGCGCGCTGCATGACGTACCGGTCGGCGACGGCCTTGAGGACCGCGCACTCCAGGCGCGTCTCGTGCGGGACGACGAGTTCGGCGCCGTAGCGGGTGAGGCGGCCGGCGTGGTGCCGCGCGCGCGTGGCGCCCTCGGCGGCGAGGCAGAAGCGGCCGATGAGCTGGCTGGTGGCGTCCTTGAGGCGGGCCTGGGCCACCGCCGTGCCGTCGTAGCCGTGCGGCCACCACTCCTGGTCCTGGAGGCGGTCGAGGGCGGCGGCGAGCTCGGCCGGATCGGTGCCCGCGGGCACGTAGCGGCCGACGGCGACCCGGAAGATCTCCTGGCGTTCCGGTTCGGCGTGCAGGCAGTTGGGGTCGATGTGGCCCGCGTGCAGGCCGTCCTCCACATCGTGGACGGAGTACGCCACGTCGTCCGCCCAGTCCATGACCTGGGCCTCGAAGCACGTGCGCGTGCCGGGGGCCTCCTCGCGGACCCAGTCGAAGACGGGCCGGTCGTCGTCGTAGACGCCGAACTTGGGCGAGCCGGGGTCGGTGGGGTGGCCGCCCCGCGGCCAGGGGTACTTGGTGGCGGCGTCGAGGGCGGCCCGGGTGAGGTTGAGGCCCACGGAGCCCTCCTCGGTGAAGCGCTTGGGCTCGATCCGGGTCAGCAGGCGCAGCGACTGGGCGTTGCCCTCGAAGCCGCCGCAGTCCCGCGCGAAGTCGTTGAGGGCCTGCTCGCCGTTGTGGCCGAACGGCGGATGGCCGAGGTCGTGGGAGAGACAGGCCGCCTCGACCAGGTCCGGGTCGCAGCCGAGGGCCGCCCCGAGCTCCCGGCCGACCTGGGCGCACTCGAGGGAGTGGGTGAGGCGGGTGCGCGGCGTCGCGTCCCACTCCGGGGTGCGCTCTCCCGGGGTGACCACCTGCGTCTTGGCCGCGAGCCTTCTGAGCGCCGACGAGTGCAGGACGCGCGCGCGGTCGCGTTGGAAGGCGGTACGGCCGGGGCGTTTGTCGGGCTCGGGGGCCCAGCGGGCGACTGACGTCGGGTCATAGGCGGTGTCGGGGTGTGCGGTGCCTTCCATGATTCGACAGTAAGCGGCGGGAGTGACAATCGGGGCGGTACTCGCCTGCGGGGTTCTCCGCGGGCTTCACTGCGGGGCGCGTGCGTGGCGTGCGTGGTGGGGCGCGTGCGTTCGCGCGCCCCACCCGTCCGCAGCCGTTCGCGTGCTTCTCGCGCGCCTCTCAGGCGGCGTCGCTCCGGCCGTCGGCCGCGAGGGCCCGGTCGTAGCGGTGGAGCAGGAGGCTCGCCATCAGGGGGTGGACGCCCAGCGGGGCCGCGGCGATCCACGGGGCCGCCTGCGCGGCCTCCGTCGCGAACCGGCCGGGGGCCGTGAAGCAGGAGGCCACCGCCACCCGGTCGCGTCCTCGCGCGGCCAGGGCCCGCAGCGCCGTCGCGACCGTCGGGGCCGCAGTCGACGCGTAGGCGGGGACCACCGGCACGCCCAGCCGGTCGGCGAGCAGCCGTGCCGTACGGCGGGTGTCGGTCGCCGCGTCGGGGTCGCGGGACCCGGCGGCCGCCAGGACCACCGCGCTCGCCCTGCGCTCCCGCCCGGTCGCCGGTGTGCGCCAGCCGGCCTCGGTCAGGCGTGCGTGCAGGGTCTCCGCCAGCAGCGGGTGCGGCCCCAGCGGTGCCGCCACGCGCGTGCGTACCCGGGCCCGCGCCGCCGTCTCGGGGATGTCGTGCTTGACGTGGTGACCGCGGGCGAGGAGGAGCGGGACGAGGACGGCGTCCGTCGTGCCGCGGTCGTCCAGAGCGGCCAGGGTGTCCGTGAGCAGGGGCTCGTTCAGTTCGATGTGCCCGAGGTGGACCGCCAGGCCGGGGCGCTCGGCGCGGACGACGTCCAGGAGCGCGCGGACGGTGCTCAGGGCGCGCGGGTCACGGCTGCCGTGGGCGACGACGACCAGCGCGGGCGGGCCGGGCCGCCGGCGGCCGTCGAGGTGGACGAGACGTGGCTGGCTCATGCACCCATCCTGCCCGGCCGAGATTGCACCCCCGTTGCCTGACCGTCACGACTGTTTTCCGGGGCTTCACCGCCGGAGCGGGACGGGTGTGAGGCGCGGGACACACGCCGGGAGGGCGAACCGGATCACCGCCCGCCGCGTCCTTCCTGGTCGAAGGGGTTTTTCGACCAGGGGGATCTCATGGACATCCGTCGACCGCGGCTGCCGCGCACCCGCACCGGGCGGCGCCGGCTGGTGCAGGCCGTGATGGCCGGGTGCGTGCTCGGGCTGCTGCCGGCCACCTGGCTGTACGTGTCCACGTCCGACCGGATCGGCACGACGGCTCAGGCGCCGAGCCGCGAGGTCGCCGTGGTGTTCGGGGCGGGGCTGTGGGACGGCGAGCCGTCGCCGTACCTCGCGCACCGGCTGGACGCGGCGGCGAAGCTGTACCGGGCCGGCCGGATCCAGGTCGTCCTCGTCACCGGAGACAACAGCCGCGAGGACTACGACGAGCCCGACGCGATGCGCGCCTATCTGACGCGGCACGGCGTGCCGGACCGGCGGATCGTCAGCGACTACGCCGGATTCGACACCTGGGACTCGTGTGTGCGCGCCAAGAAGATCTTCGGCGTCGACCGGGCCGTGCTGATCAGCCAGGACTTCCACATCCGGCGGGCGGTCGCGCTGTGCGAGGCGGCGGGCGTCGACTCCTACGGTGTCGGCGTCGCCGCCAAGCACGACGTCACCTGGCTCTACGGGGGCGCCCGGGAGGTCCTGGCGGCGGGCAAGGCGGCCCTTGACGCGGTGTTCGAGCCGGATCCCCGGTTCCTCGGGCCGAAGGAGCAGGGGGTGGCCCGGGCGTCGGCGGCGGCCAGGTGACGGCGTGACGGGGGCGGACGGGCGGGCGCGAGGGTGCGCGCCCCGGGCCCGCCGCACTCGCCGTGCCCGCCGTGCCCGCCGCCCGGGGAGCCTCAGCGTCCGGTGAAGCGGGGTGGCCTCTTCTCCAGGAACGCGGCCATCCCCTCCTTCTGGTCCTCCGTCGCGAACAGGGCGTGGAAGACACGGCGTTCGTAGCGGATACCGTCCCGCAGGCCGGTCTCCAGGGCCCGGTCCACGCACTCGCGGGCCGCCCGCACCGCAGCGCCCCCGTACGACGCGACGGCCGCCGCCGCCTCCCACGCCTCGGGCAGTACCCGGTCGTCGGGGACCACCCGGGAGACCAGGCCCGCGCGTTCCGCCTCGAGGGCGTCCATCGTGCGGCCGGTGAGGACCAGGTCCATCGCCTTCGCGCGGCCCACCAGACGGGTCAGGCGCTGGGTGCCGCCGATGCCCGGGATCACCCCCAGCTTGATCTCCGGCTGCCCGAAGACCGCCGACTCCCCCGCGATCACCAGATCGCACATCATCGCCAGTTCGCAGCCGCCGCCGAGCGCGACGCCGTTCACCGCGGCGATCCGCGGGGTGCGCAGGTCCGCGAAGTCCTCCCAGGCGGAGAAGTAGTCCTCCCTTGCCATCTCCACGGCCGACTTCCCCGCCATCTCCCTGATGTCGGCGCCGGCCGCGAAGGCCCGTTCGGAACCGGTGACGACGACGCATCCGACGGCGTCGTCCGCGTCCAACGGGCGCAGGACGTGCAGGAGTTCGCCCAGCAGTTCCGTGTTCAGCGCGTTGAGCACGTGCGGTCGGTGCAGACGGACCGTCACGACCCCGCCCGCGCGTTCCAGCTTCAGGTTGTCCATCGTGTTGCCTGCCTTCCCTTTCCCTGTCCGGGACCTCGTCGGGGCTCTGTGGGGGCCCTCGTCCGGGCTCTGTCCGGGGCTCACGAGTCCCAGATCGCGCCGTATGCCGGAATGCCGCGCCGTTCCAGGCCGTGCACCACCTGCCAGGTCAGCTTCCTGTTGGAGATGCAGATCACCGCCTCCGCCCCGAAGTCCCGGTAGGCGGCGTACGCGAGCGCCACCATGTCGGGCTTGCCGCTCCGGGAGGTGTCATGAACGACGGCGTGGGGCTGGGCGGCGAGGATCTCGTCGACGAGGGCGTCGCCGTAGGTCGCCCGTGGATCGCGGGTCGCCCAGACCAGCCGGGAGGGGACCTCGGCGGCCAGCAGATGCGGCAGGCAGGGGCCGATGCCGCTGCCGGTCGCCACGTACACCACCTTGGTGAACAGGACCTCGATGTTGGCGACCCCGGCGGTGGTGATGCCCTTCGTCCACACCTTCCGCGGCAGGTCGTCGATGAACGCGCCGGTCCAGTCGCCCGCCCGCGAGACGGTGAGGCGGAAACCGGACTCGCCGGGGGCCGGGACGTTGGCGAAGGAGTGCCACTCCTTCAGCGGGCTGCGGCTGATGGCGGTCGAGGAGCCCGCGAAGGGTGTCACGCCGTGGTCGAAGCGGGCCAACACCACATGGCGGGAGGGGCGTTCGAGGCGCACGTCCACCTTGCGCAGCCGCAGCCAGGGCAGCGCGACGCTGAAGGTGACCAGGGCCAGCACGGACACCGGCCCGGGGCCGGGAGCCGCCATCAGGGTGTGCGTCCAGAAGAGGGCGAGGGCGCCCCAGCCGCCGAAGCGGTGGATCTTCTCGAAGTGGTCGTGGTGCCGGGAGCGGAAGGGCGGCAGGGCGGTGGCGACGATCACGGCGAGCAGCGCCACCAGGGTCCAGCCGACGGCCCGCAGCGAGCCGTCGGTCGTCCGGAGCGTCAGCGCCAGGAACCAGGCCGCCCCCGCCAGCGCTCCGCCCACGTGCAGTCCGCCGAAGTGGTACACCTTGCCCAGCGTCCAGCGCAGCCGCAGCGGCCAGTGCGTCGGGGCCGAAGTCGCCAGCCGGAACAGCAGGTTGATGACGTACTGCTGGCGGACGAGGACGGCCAGGGCGAGGTTGGCGAGGGACGCGTGTGCCAGGGCTTCCATGGACAGGGGCCGACTCCCGTACGCGTAGGCCAGGTTGGCCAGCAGCACCAGCGCCGCGAGGCGGTTGTGGTGCATCAGACGCGGGTGCTTGAGCAGACGACGGGGCGCGGAGAGCAGCGGGGGCAGCTCGACGGACCGACGGTCCGGGGACGGCGAGGTGGAGGTGGAGGTGGAGGTAGAGAGAGAGGCGGAGGGCGCTGGGGGCGGTGCCGGGGACGCGGGCGGGGGCGGGGAGGAGGACGTCGTCATCGGGAGGCCACCGCCGTCCGCTCGCGGGCCAGCTTCAGCAGCGCCGGCTTGTCGATCTTTCCGCGGTCGGTCTCCGGCAATGCTGTCATGGGCATGACATCGTCGGGCACGCAGTAGTACGGCAGTGCGTCCGCCACCGCTCGGCGGGCCGCGTCGGGGTCCACGTCGGCCGGGCAGACGAAGGAGACCAGGCTGCGGGCGTCGCGCCGCAGGGTCACCGCCCGGGTGCAGCCCGGAACGCCTTCGAGGACCGACGACACGGAGTCCAGCTCGACGCGAAACCCGCGTACCTTGACCTGGTCGTCGGTGCGGCCGAGGTGTTCGAGTTCGCCGCCGGGGGTCCAGCGGCCGAGGTCGCGGGTGCGGAACATCCGGTGCCCCCTGCCGAGAAAGGGGTCGGGGGCGTAGCGCTCGGCGTTCAGCTCGTCGTTGCCGAGGTAGCCGGCCGAGACGCAGTCGCCGCCGGCCCACATCTCGCCGACCTCGCCGATGGGCAGGGCGCGGCGGTCGGCGTCGAGGACGTAGACGGTGTTGTTCGGGGTGGGGCGGCCGATGGTGAGCAGCGGGGCGGCCGGGGTGTGGCGGCTCATCGTGTTCACGATGGTCGTCTCGGTGGGGCCGCAGCAGTTGTGGAAGGCGGCCCGGGCCGCCCAGGCGTCGGCGAGCGGGCGCGGGCAGGGCTCGCCGGCGACGGCCACCGTGCGCACCCGGGGGCAGGCCGCCGGGTCGATGCCGGCGAGCACGGTCGGGGTGGCGACGAGGACGGTGGCGGTGCGGGCGGCCGCCGCGATGTCCTTGCCGCGGACGACCAGGGTGGCGCCGTGGGCGAGGCAGCCGAGGATCTCCCAGGCGGCCATGTCGAAGGCGATGTTGAGGAGTTGGGCCACCCGGTCGCCCGGGCGGATGCCGAGGCCTCCGGGTTCCGTGCACAGGAGGTTGGCGACGTTGCGGTGGGTGACCTTCACGCCGTTGGGGCAGCCGGTCGTGCCGGAGGTGAACAGGACGTAGCAGCCGTCGTCGGGGTCGATGCGGGGGCGGGGCGCGCGGGCGCGCGGGAGGGGTTCGTCGAGGGCGAGGACGCGGGGGCCGCGCGGGATCCGGGCGGCGTGCGCGCGCTGGGTGAGCACGACGCGGGTGGCTGCGGCCCGGACGACGTGGGCGAGCTGGGCGGGGGGTGCGAGGCCGATGTCCTGGGGGACGTAGGCCGCGCCCGCCTTCAGGATGCCGAGCAGGCCGACGAGCATCGGCAGCGAGCGGCGGACGAAGAGGCCGACGTGGTCGCCGGGGCGGACGCCCTCGAGGATCAGCCGGGCGGCGAGGGCGTCGGCGTACCGGTCGAGTTCGCCGTAGGTCAGGGTCGTGCCGTGGTGTTCGGCGGCGACCGCGTACGGGGTGGCCGCCGCGTGCCGTTCGACGGCGCGGTGGACCAGCGGGTCCGGGACGTCGACGGCGGGGCCGCGGCCGTAGCGCCAGAAGAGATCCTGGTCACGGGGGGCGAGATGGCGCAGAGGCATGGTGGGGTGACCTCCAGGCTGCTTCGGGATGCAGGTGACATGGCCGGCGGTGACGGCTCGCCCGGGGTGCGAACGCGGTGCGGGGGCGGACGCGGTGCGGGTCGCGCGCCGTGCGGTCTGACGCCGTGCGGAGTCGTGCGCCGTGCAGGGGTGGTGCGCTGTGCGGGGTCGTTCGCCGTGCGGGGTCGTTCGCGCACTCGACTGTAACGGCGGCCTTTCAAGCTTCAAGCATGCGCAACCGGACATCCACTGCACGGAATGAGTCACTTGTGGCGTCTTCGTCCACAGGGGCAACGTTCGGGCGGGTCGGCGACGACTCAAGGGCGGGGCGCCCTGTGCCTCACTCCGGGACGCGGCACCCGGGGAGGGTGCCAGCACACCGCCGTAACAGGAGGCCGCACGGCGCGTAACACGGGCGACGCACTCTGGGGGGCATGCTGACCGCCTCGACGCCCACCCACTGCCCGTACTGCGCCCTGCAGTGCGGGATGGCCCTGTCGCCTCTGCCCGCGGGGGGCGTCGAGGTGGTCGAGCGCACCGGCTTCCCGGTGAACCGGGGAGCGCTGTGCGGCAAGGGGCGCACAGCGGCCGCGGTGCTCGCCCCGGGCGTCCGGCTGACCTCGCCTCTCGTGCGGTCCGGCGGCTCGCTCGTGCCGGCCTCCTGGGACGAGGCGCTGGACCGGATCGCCGGCGAGCTGGGCCGGGTGCGGGCCGCGCACGGGGCCGACGCGCTCGGTGTGTTCGGCGGCGGCGGGCTGACCAACGAGAAGGCGTACGCGCTCGGCAAGTTCGCCCGGGTGGTGCTCGGCACCTCGCAGATCGACTACAACGGCCGGTTCTGCATGTCGTCCGCGGCGGCGGCCGGAATGAAGGCTTTCGGACTCGACCGGGGGCTGCCCTTCCCGCTGGAGGACATCCCGCGCACGGGCTGTGTGATCCTGGTCGGCTCCAACCTCGCCGAGACCATGCCGCCGGCCCTGCGGTTCTTCAGCGAACTGCGGGAGAACGGCGGCACGCTGATCGTCATCGACCCGCGCCGCACCAAGACCGCCGAGCAGGCCGACCTGCATCTGGCGCCGCGGCCCGGGACGGACCTCGCGCTCGCCCTCGGCCTGCTGCACCTGATCGTCGCCGAAGGACGGGTCGACGAGGAGTACGTGCGCGAGCGCACCGTCGGCTGGGAGGACGCCCGGGCGGCCGCCATGGCCCACTGGCCGGAGTACGTGGAACGGATCACGGGGGTGTCCGTTCCACAACTCCGGGAGACCGTACGGCTGTTCTGCGAGCCCGAGGCCGCGATGGTGCTCACCGCGCGCGGGCCCGAGCAGCAGTCCAAGGGCACCGACACCGTCGGCGCGTGGATCAACCTGTGCCTGGCGACGGGCCGGGCCGGGCGGCCGCTCAGCGGCTACGGCTGTCTGACCGGGCAGGGCAACGGGCAGGGCGGCCGCGAGCACGGCCAGAAGGCCGACCAGCTGCCCGGCTACCGCAAGCTGGACGACCCGGCGGCCCGGCGGCACGTGGCCGAGGTGTGGGGCGTGGACCCGGACTCGCTGCCCGGCCCCGGGCGCAGCGCGTACGAGCTCCTCGACGCGCTGGGGTCCGACGTCCGGTCGCTGCTGCTCATGGGGTCGAACCCGGTGGTGTCCGCGCCGCGCGCCGCGCACATCGAGGAACGCCTGAAGTCCCTCGACTTCCTCGCCGTCTGCGACGTCGTCCTGTCCGAGACGGCGGCCCTCGCGGACGTCGTCCTGCCCGTCGCCCAGTGGGCGGAGGAGACGGGGACGACGACCAGCCTGGAGGGCAGGGTGCTGCTGCGCCGGCAGGCGGTCACCGCTCCGGACGGCGTGCGCAGCGACCTGGCGGTGCTGCACGAACTGGCCGCGCGGCTGGGCGTCGAGAAGGGCTTCCCCGTCGAGCCCGAGGAGGTCTTCGAGGAGCTGCGGCGGGCCAGCGCGGGCGGGATCGCCGACTACTCCGGGATCAGCTACGAACGGCTGGCGGAGGAGGACGGGGTGTTCTGGCCCTGCCCTGCCGACCAGGACGGCCGTCCGGCGCCCGGCACGCCGCGCCTGTTCCTCGACCGGTTCGCCACCGAGGACGGCCGGGCCCGGTTCGCGCCCGTCTCACACCGGCCGAGCGCGGAGGAACCGGACGACGACTACCCCGTGCTGCTCACCACCGGGCGGGTGGTCGCGCAGTACCAGTCCGGCGCCCAGACCCGGCGGGTCGCCGAGCTGAACGCCGCCGCGCCCGGCCCGTTCGTGGAACTGCATCCCCGCCTGGCGGCGCGGCTCGGGGCGGCCGAGGGCGATCCGCTGGCCGTCGTGTCCCGGCGGGGACGGGCGGTGGCGCCGGCCCGGATCACCACGGGCATCCGCCCGGACACCGTTTTCATGCCGTTCCACTGGCCGGGCGCGGGCCGGGCCAACACCCTGACCAACCCGGCCCTGGACCCGACGTCGCGGATGCCGGAGTTCAAGGTGTGCGCGGTGCGGGTGGAGCTCGCTGGACCGTCCGTCTCGGGACCGTCCGCCAATGGACCGTCCGTCTCGGGACCGCCCGTCTAGGGACCGTCCGTCCAGGGATCGCGCGCTCCGACTCGCCGGCCACCTGCTCCGGCTCACCGGCCACCTGTTCCGAGCGCCCGAAGCCCCGCCCCGGACTGCTGCTCCGAAGCCCCCCACGCCGAACTCCTGCTCCTGGCCCTGTTCCGAACCCCTACTCCGGCAGGCGCAGGGCCAGGCCGTCCAGCACGACGTCCAGGCCGTAGGCGAACTTGCCCTCGCGCAGCGCCGCCGGGTCGGCCGACTCGGCGGCGCTCGCGGCGTACTCGGCGGCCAGGTGGGCATAGGGGGCGGCGGCCTGCTGGGCCGCGGGCATCAGGCGGGCGACGAAATCCGCCTCGGTCTCGCCGGAACGGGCGACCGTGGTGAGCCAGGCCGCCTCGGTGGTGCTCACGCCGATGACGTAGCTCAGCAGGGGCTCGATGACGCGGCCCGGTTCGGCGAACCCGGCGGCCGTGAACAGCGCGGCGAGCCGCTCCGAGAAGGCCATCAGGTTGGGGCCGAGGTAGGCGAGGCCCGCCTGGCCGAGGACCGAGGCGAGCCAGGGGTGGCGCAGCGCGGTCGCACGGAAGGAGCCCGCGGCCTCGGCGACGACGGCGCGCCAGTCGGGTCCGTCCGGTCCGGCGGGTCCGTCGGCCGACGGGACGTGGATCTCGGCGGCGACCTCGTCCACGGCCAGCTCCATCAGCTCGTCCTTGGTGGCGACGTGCCGGTAGAGGGAGGTCGCGCCGGCGTTCAGTCGGGCGCCCAGCTTGCGCATGCTCAGCGCCTCGATGCCGTCGGCGTCCAGCATGGCGACCGCCTCGCGGACGATCGCGTCCCGGCTGAGCGCGGGCTGGTCGGCTTCGCGGCGCCCGCGGGCCCACACGGAGGGGACGGGGCGGGGATTCTTCGTCTCGGCGGCCACGGCTCTGCTCCCAAAGGGGTCGACTGACGACGGGCGAACATCGTGCGCTTCCAGCGTACAGAGTTCCCTCGTTGCGCACATCGTTCCGCTGTGCGTACAGTGTGCGCAACGCCGAACGCCGTACGCATCACTCGGCGCCGTAACCGGAACAGTGTGCGCATCACGAGAACACCGTGCGCACGACGAAAGGACAGGACGTCATGGAAACCCGTATTCCCCGTCGCTGGTGGATCCTGGTCGTGCTGTGCCTGAGCACGCTGGTCCTGACGATCGACAGCATGGCGCTGACCGTCGCGGTGCCCTCGATGACCGAGGACATCGGTGCGAGCGCCCAGGACACCCAGTGGATCCTCGACTCCTACATCCTGGTCTTCGCGGGCCTGCTGCTGACCTCGGGAAGCCTCGGTGACCGTTTCGGCCGCCGGCGGGTCATGCTGATCGGCCTGACGCTGTTCGGGGCGGCCTCACTGGCCGCCACGTTCTGCACCGACCCCGGCGAGGTGATCGCCGTCCGCACCGCGATGGGCGTCGGCGGGGCGCTGATCATGCCGTCCACGCTGTCGATCCTCATCACCGTCTTCGACGAGGAGGAGCGCGGCAGGGCGATGGCGGCGTGGGGCTCGGTGTCCATGCTGGGCCTGGTCGGCAGTCCGGTCCTGGGCGGCGTCCTCATCGACCACTTCTCCTGGCACTCGATCTTCCTGATCAACGTCCCGGTCGTCGTGCTCGCCGTCGTCGCCGCCGTGACCCTGATGCCGGAGTCCAGGGCCCCCTGGCAGAAGCCCGACCCGCTGGGCGCGGTGCTCTCCGCGGTCGGCATGACCGCGCTGGTCTGGTGGATCATCGAGCTTCCGCTGCACGGCGCGTTCGGCGGGCGCTCCGCCCTCAGCCTCGCGGTCGCCGTCCTCGGTCTGGCCGGGTTCGTGGTCTGGGAGAACGTCACCCCCTCGCCGATGGTCCCGCTGGTCCTCTTCAAGCACCGCAACTTCAGCGGCGGTTCGCTCTCGCTGGCCCTGGTGCAGATCGGCAACGGCGGCCTGCTGCTGGTCCTCACCCAGTACCTGCAGTTCGTCCTCGGCTACTCCCCCGTCCGCGCCGGTCTCGCCTTCCTGCCGTTCGCCCTCGCGGCACTGGCCGGCAACGGGGCGGGCGCGCACCTGGCCGGGAGGATCGGCAACCGGTTCGTCGTCCTGGCCGGGATGGCCGTGATGGCCGCCTCTTTCGCGCTCCTCGCCACGGTCGGCGCGGACTCCGGCTTCACCGTCCCGGCCGTGGCCCTGGGACTGCTCGGACTCGGCGCCGGACTCGCGATGCCCGCCGCCGTCGCCGCGCTGATGAGCACCATCCCGGCGGACAAGGCGGGTGTCGGCTCGGCCCTGAACGACACCGTCCAGCAGGCCGGCACCGCGCTCGGCATCGCGATCCTCGGCTCCCTGCTGACCAGCGGCTTCGCCGCCGGGATGCCGGCCGACGCCCCCGAGGCGGCCCGGCAGTCGATCGGCGGGGCGCTGGCGGCGGCCGGCGGCGACCGCACTCTGGTCCGGGAGGCCCGGGAGGCCTTCACCGCCTCGATGACGACGACCTTCACGATCAGTGCGATCGGTGTCCTGGCGGCGGCCGTGCTGGCGGCCCTGGTCATGCGCGACACCACGCCGCGGCAGCCGGTCGCCGAGGCGCGCGCGGAGGAACCGCAGCCGGTCGCCTGACCGTCGCGACTCCCGCACCGCGAAGGCCGGCGCCCCACGGGGGGACGTCGGCCTTCGGCGTGTCCGTCGGACTCCGGCCGCCATCACCGTGTTCCGGCCGCCCTTACCGTGTTCCTGGCCGCCATCGCCATGTTCCGACCGCCATCACCGTGCTGCTGGACCGCGGCACGACCGGACGGCGTGCGACGACGCCGGGCGGCAGGTCAGCGGGCGGCGGCCCAGCCCGGGATCGTGGGCAGGACCTGCTGGGCGATGCGCAGCAGTGCCGCGTCGTCCGGCCGCACGTCGTCCTGGCGCCAGATGGAGAGCTCGTAGGAGCCGCCGCGATCCTTGGCGTCCGGGGCGACGACCAGGGTGCGGGCGATGCCGCCGGGCGCGCTCTGCGACTTGCCGCCGCCCAGGTTGAACCGAATGGCGATCGTCGGGCTCGAGTAGAGCACCGCGGGGTGACCCGCGACCGTCCTCGTCTGCGCCTCGTTCAGCAGATCCTGCATCCCGGCGATCGGGAGGCCGTCGTAGGACCGCGACAACTTCACCGTGTAGGTGTCCAGTTGGACGGTCCCCTCGGGGGACGGGATCGTCTTGTCCCCCGTCTCGACCGAGCCGTCACTGCCGTATGCGGTCAGCGCGCGTTCCGCCGGCGTGCCGAGGAGCGTCGGCAGGTCCTTGCGGTTGAGCGCCGTGCACAACTGCGTCCCGGAGACGCGCTGCGCCGCCTTCGCGGCCTCGGCGGCCTTCTCGTCCTCGTCGTCGACCCGGCACGTGGCCGGCTTGTCGGCGGCCTTCGCGTCGTTCTGCTGGAGGACGTAGAGCGCGCCCCCCAGCGCGCCGACCACCACCAGCGCCGCGATGGCCTGAGCCCATGCGTTCGGGCCCTTCTCGGCCGCGGCGACTTCCTCGGTCATGTCCCCCACTGTCCCCACTGTCCCCATTACCCCCGGTACCCCCTGCTCGCGCGGGATGCGCGCGCAGGGAGCGTAGCGGGTGACCAGGCCACGGGGAAGCGTGATCGCGCCACGGCCCGCCCCGGAAGTCTTCGGGGCGGGCCGCGGCGTCGGGGAGCGGCGGAGGTCAGTTCACGTTGACGGCGCTCCAGGCCGCCGCCACCGCGTTGTACTCCGTGCCGCCGGCGCCGTAGAGGTCACGGGCGGCGTTCAGGGTCGCCGTCCGCGCACCCGCGTACTTGGTGGAGGACGTCATGTAGACGGTCAGCGCCCGGTACCAGATGGCGCCCAGCTTGTCGCGGCCGATGCCGGTGACCGTCGAGCCGTTGGACGTCGGGGAGTTGTAGGTGACGCCGTTGATCGTCTTCGTTCCGCTGCCCTCCGCGAGGAGGTACGCGAAGTGGTTGGCGACGCCCGAGGAGTAGTGCACGTCGAGGTTGCCGACCGAGCTGCTCCAGGAGTCGGCCGAATTGCCGTCCTTGCTCGGCTTGTCCATGTAGCGCAGGGCGTCCCGGCCGAATCCGGAACGGACGATCTTCTCGCCGATGAGGTAGTCGCCGACGTCGGAGGAGTTGTTGGCGTAGAACTCCACCAGCGAGCCGAAGATGTCGGAGGTCGCCTCGTTCAGGCCGCCGGACTCGCCCGAGTAGGTCAGGTTCGCCGACTTGGACGTCACGCCGTGCGACATCTCGTGGCCGGCCACGTCCAGCCCCACCAGCGGGCCGAGCTGCGTGGCGTTGCCGTCGCCGTACGTCATGCAGAAGCAGCTGTCGTCCCAGAAGGCGTTGGCGTAGTTGTTGCCGTAGTGGACGCGGTTGTAGGAGCCCTTGCCGTCGTTGCCGATGCCGTTGCGGCCGTGCACGTTCTTGTAGTAGTCCCAGGTCACGTTGGTGCCGTACTGGGCGTCCACGGCCGCCGTCGCGCGGTCGGCCGCGGCTCCCGTCCCCCAGTGGTTGTCGGCGTCCGTGAACAGCGTTGCGGGGGCCCGGCTGAAGCAGATGCCGAAGAAGCACAGGTCGGTCTTGTTCTCCGCGTCGCCGGTGTACGTGTTGCCGCGCGTCGGGTCCTTGAGCTGGTACGTCGATCCCGACTGGGTCGTCTCCAGCGCGACCGTGCCGCCGTACAGGGACTTGCCGTCGCCGGTGACCGTCTCCAGGGCGTCCCAGGCGTCGATCTGGGCGCCGGTGCGCGCGTCGGTCAGCACGGTGCGGGCGACCGGGTTGCCGAGCGAGTCCAGCCCGACGGCGTTGGTCCGCCAGGCCAGTCTCGGGGCGCCGTGCAGGGCGTCGACGACCAGCTGCGGCTTGGCCTTCACCTGCTGGAGACGGTCGCCGAGGTTGGCCGCGCGCAGGGCGTTCACGGCGACGTCGGCGGCCTTGGGCGCGGAGAGCTTCGGGGTGATGCTCGGCAGTTCGATCGCCGCCCCGGTCGCGCGGTCGGCGCTGCGGTACGTGCCGTCGGGGGCCAGGTGGATCACGAAGTCCCCGCCGAGCACCGGGAGTTGCCGGTAGGTGCGGTCGTAGCGGACGTGCTGGGCGCCGTTCTTGTCGACCACCACGTCACGCACGGACGTGGCCTGCCCGGCGGTGACGCCCAGGGCCGCGGCCCGGTCGGCGAGGACCTCCGCCGCGTTGTCGAGGGCGGTGGCGCGGGTCGGTCTGTCGGCCGCACCGGCGGCCGGGGAGAGCGCGGCGGCCAGGAGTGCGGCCGTGGTGACGGCGATGCCGGTGGTGGTGAGACGGGAACCTCGGACGTGCTGCCGTATCCGACTCATCAGTCTCTTCGGTCTCCTCAGGAAGGCGCCGTGGGGGCGCGCGTGGGGATGGCGCTGACGTCGTCCTGGCATTTAAGAGGCCTCGACATGTCATGTCCATAGCATCGACGCGAGGGACCGGTGCAGGGGCGGTGAGGGGAGAGAATCGGTTCCGTGACCGCACCCGCACTCCCCTTCTTCGTCTACGGCACCCTGCGCCCGGGCCAGGTCAACCACGACCTCTTCCTGCACGGCCGCACCCTGCGCGAGGAGCCGGCCCGGCTGCCGGGCGCGGTGCTGTACGACGGGCCCGGATATCCCTACGCGGTCGAGGCCCCGGGCGAAGCCGGCGCGACCGTCGCCGGGGACCTCGTGACGGCCCGCCCCGAGACGTACGCCCGGCTGCTCGCCGACCTCGACCGGCTGGAGGAGTACTCACCCGGCGACCCGCGCAACCTCTACGAGCGCGTCGCGCGCGAGGTGACGAGGCCGGCCGGCGCCACTCCCGTCCGCGCCTGGGTGTACGTGGCCGCACCCGCCGTCGCCGCCGGTCTGCGGGTGCGCGGAAAGCCGATCGAGGGCGGCGACTGGCTCACCCGGCACTGACCGGTCACCCGTTCACACGCCCTGCGGACGGTTTTCCGCGCGACTCCCGCCACACGCACGTGACCTGGCGAAACGTGACCGCGGACCACCCCGGCCGCAGCACATCTGACACCCGTTCAACCCATTCCTGACGCATCATCAGCAAGCGCGTCCGCCCCGCTGCGACTTACCTCGGAAGGGCAGGGAATCTCGAGGAGCGAGCTCGAAGGAGCATCGATGCGACGACGGACCGCCCGTCTGCTGACCGCCCGTCTGCTGACCGGTACCGCGCTCGCCGTCACCGCCGCGGCCGCCTTCGCCGCGCCCGCGCACGCCGTCGCCGGCAGCAGTAGCACCGGTACCGACGCGGGACACCTGGAGGTGTACCCGGCCACCGCGGTGCCGGGCGGACAGGTCTCGGTGAACACGGCGGACTGCGGGGCGGGCGCGGCGGCCGGCGACGCCGGAGCCGTGGGCGCCGGCCGCTTCCCGCTCGCGCCCGTCGCCCACGAGGGCGAGGCGGCCGGACGGTTCGGGGTGCCGCCGAGCGCGCAGCCGGGCACGTACGAGATCGTCGCGGAGTGCGCCGCGGACGGCCGGCGGATCACCGGTGACCTGGTGGTCGTGCTGGCCTCGGACCGGCAGCAGACCCATCCGCGAGGAAGTGTGAAGACGGGGGTCGGCGGCGCACTGGGCCCCGACCCCGTACAGACCGCGGCCGGTGTGACGGGTCTCGCCGTCGCCGCCGCGGGCGGTACCTGGCTCCTGCATCGCCGGGCGAGAGGCGACGGGATCTGACGGACACCCTCCGCTGTCCGTCCGCCGGTACCGCATGTCCCCTCCCCCTCCGGGTCCGACGCCCCTCGCGGCCCGGAGGGGGACACGGGAGTTCCCGCACGCTCCCGCACGCCCGCCGCCACCACGGCGGCCGCCACCACGCGGGACATCACCACATCGGACGTCACCAAGCCGGACGTCACCAAGCCGGACGCCATACGCCGGACATCACCACGCCGGACGTCACAGAAACGGGGTCTCCCGATGCGCAGGGTCGGCAACACCGCCATATCCGCCGTCACCGCGGCCGCCCTGTGCAGCGGCGCGTGGCTGCTGCACAGCGGCGCCGAGACGCACGCCCCGCCGCAGCCGTCCGCCGCCCAGGCCCACACGGCCGGCCCGGACGCCCCGGCCAGGTCCGCCCCGGTGCTGCCACCCTCCCCACCCGACCGCATCCGCATCCCCGCGATCCATGTGGACGCCCCCCTGACGGGCCTCGCCCTCACCCCGTCCGGCAGCCTCGACGTCCCGCCCGCCGAGAAGGAGAACCTCGCCGGCTGGTACGAGGCCGGCACCACCCCCGGCGAAAGGGGCACCGCGATCGTCGCCGGCCACGTCGACAACGCCGACGGTCCCGCCGTCTTCTACGACCTCGGCGCGCTGCGCAGGGGCAGCGCCATCGAGGTGGACCGGCGTGACGGCGGCGTGGCCGTGTTCACCGTGGACGCCGTCGAGGTCTACCCGGCCCGCGACTTCCCCGACGAGAAGGTCTACGGGGCGGCGAGCAGGCCCGAGCTGCGGGTGATCACCTGCGGCGGGGGCTACTCGAAGGCCACCGGCTACCAGGGCAACGTGGTCGTCTTCGCCCATCTGACGTCCGCACGCGGCTGACCGCCGCCCGCCCCGGGGGCCCTCACCCCCGGGAGCCGCCGGGCCGCCGGAACCCTCACACCGCGCCCCGGGCCCCGCTGAGGGCAGCGTTCCTCGCGGGAAACAACCGTGATGCGGACGGGTAACGTCGGCACCGCACGCTCCTGGACATGACCTCGAATTCGCGTGTGGTGGTGATCGGCGCCGGCCTCGCGGGCGCCCGACTCGCCCGCCGGCTCGGCGAGCTGGGCACGCCCGCACTGCTCGTCGGCGAGGAGGAGCACCGGCCGTACAACCGGGTCCTGCTCGCGGAGGTGCTGGCCGGCCGGTACGCCCCCGAGGTGATCGCGCTGCCCGCGCCCGCCGGACTGGTCCGGGCCCGGGTGACCGGCATCGACCGCGACCGGCGGACCGTGTCCTGCGCGGACGGCTCCGAGATCGCGTACGGCACGCTCGTCCTGGCTACCGGCTCCAACCCGGTGCTGCCGCCGCTGCGCGGCCTGTTCACCCCCGACCACGTCCTGCCCGAGGGCGTCCACGCCTTCCGGACCATGGACGACTGCCTCGGCCTGTCCAAGGCGGTCCGGCCGGGTGTGCGGGCGGTCGTCATCGGCGGCGGGCTGCTCGGCGTCTCGGCGGCCCGTGCGCTCGCCGTGCGCGGCGCGCAGGTCGTCCTCGCCCAGCAGGCCGAGCGCCTGATGGAACGCCAGCTCGACCCGAACGCCTCCCGGCTGGTCCTGCGGCACCTGAAGGACCTCGGCGTCGAGGTCCACACCGAGTGCCGGGTGCGCGACGTGCGCTGCCTGGGCGGCGCCGTCCGCTCGGTGGAGATGGCCGACGGCTACGCCCTCGACGCCGACCTGGTGGTGCTGGCCTGCGGCGTCTCGCCGCGCGCCGGTCTCGCCAAGGACGCGGGACTCGCCGTCCACAAGGGCGTCCTCGTCGACGACGAGCTGCGCACCTCCGACCCCCACATCCGCGCGATCGGCGACTGCGCACAGCACGACGGGACCGTGTACGGCCTCGCCGCGCCCGCCCTGGAACAGGCCGACGCGCTGGCCGAGTCGCTCGCCGGACGGCCGTCCCGCTACACCGGCACCCGCGTCCTCACCCGGCTCACCCTCGCCGGCAACAGCGCCTTCGACCTCGCCGCCTTCGGCGAGACCGAGCCGCTCCCCGGCGACGACGTCGTGCAGCTCGCCGACGCCACCCGAGGCACCTACCGCAAGGTCGTCGTCCGCGACGACCGCCTGGTCGGCGGGGTCCTCGTCGGCGAACTCGGCACCGTCGGCGCGCTCGCCCGCGCCTGGGAGGGAGCAGAGCCGCTGCCCTCCGACGGCGGCCCCCTGCTCCACCTGCTCACCAACGATGGAGGCTCCTGATGACCGCCACCCCGGAGGCCACGGAGGCCACCCCCACGATCGTGCTCGTCGGCCACGGCATGGTCGGCCAGCGTTTCCTCGAGGCGCTCGCCGAACGCGGCCTGACCGCCACCCACCGCGTGGTCGTGCTCTGTGAGGAGCCGCGTCCCGCCTACGACCGCGTCGCCCTCACCTCGTACTTCTCGGGGAAGACGCCCGAGGACCTGTCCCTGACCGACCTGGAGTTCATCGCCGCGCACGGCATCGAGCTGCACGTCGGGGACCCCGCGCAGACCGTCGACCGCGAGGCCCGCCGGGTGACCGCCCGCTCGGGACTGGTCGTCGACTACGACGTCCTCGTGCTGGCCACCGGCTCCTACCCGTTCGTCCCGCCGGTGCCCGGCAAGGACGCCGAGGGCTGCTTCGTCTACCGCACGATCGACGACCTCCTCGCCATCGAGGAGTACGCGAGGACGCGCGCCACGACCGGCGCCGTCGTCGGCGGCGGGCTCCTCGGACTGGAGGCGGCGGGCGCCCTCAAGGGCCTCGGACTCACCTCCCACATCGTGGAGTTCGCGCCCCGGCTGATGCCCGTCCAGGTCGACGCGGGCGGCGGCGCGGCCCTGCTGCGCACCATCGAGGACATGGGCCTGTCCGTGCACACGGGCGTCGGCACCCAGGAGATCCTGGTCGGCGAGGACGGCGCCGTCACCGGCATGAAGCTCTCCGACGGCTCCGAACTCGCCGCCGACATGGTGGTGTTCAGCGCCGGTGTGCGCCCCCGCGACCAGCTCGCCCGCGACTGCGGACTGACGGTCGGCGAGCGCGGCGGCATCACCGTCGACGAGCAGTGCCGCACCGTCGCCGACCCGCACGTCTTCGCGATCGGCGAGTGCGCGCTGGCCGCCGACGGCCGGGTGTACGGCCTGGTCGCGCCGGGCTACGAGCAGGCCGAGACCGCGGCCGCGACGATCGCGGCCGACGAGGCCAGTTTCACCGGCGCCGACCTGTCGACCAAGCTGAAGCTGCTCGGCGTGGACGTGGCGTCCTTCGGCGACGCGCACGGCACCGCCGAGGACTGCCTGGACGTCGTCTACTCCGACTCCCGCTCCGGCCTGTACAAGAAGCTGGTCATCGGCCGTGACGGCACCCTGCTCGGCGGCATCCTGGTCGGCGACGCGGAGGCCTACGGCACCCTGCGGGCGTTCACCGGGTCCGTGCCGCCCGTCTCCCCCGAGTCGCTGGTCCTGCCGGCCGGTTCCGGAGAGGCCGTCCAGCTCGGCCCGTCCGCGCTGCCCGACGAGGCGATCATCTGCTCCTGCCACAACGTGTCCAAGGGCGCCATCCGGGGCGCGGTGACGGAGCACTCCTGCACGACCGTGCCCGAGGTCAAGAAGTGCACCAAGGCCGGCACCGGCTGCGGCAGCTGCGTCAAGGTGCTCGGCCAGCTGGTCACCGCCGAGCTGGAGGCCAGCGGCGTCGAGGTCGACAAGGGCCTGTGCGGCTGCTTCTCGCAGACCCGCGAGGAGCTGTACGAGATCGTCCTCGCCCTGCGCATCAACACCTACCAGGGCCTCCTGGACCGCTACGGCCGCGACGGCGCCCGGGGTGGCGACGGCTGCGACGTCTGCAAGCCCGCGATCGGCTCGATCATCGCGTCCCTCGCCCCGACCATCGGTGCGAGCGGCTACGTCCTGGACGGCGAGCAGGCGGCGCTGCAGGAGACCAACGACCACTTCCTGGCCAACCTGCAGAAGAACGGCTCCTACTCGGTCGTCCCGCGCATCCCCGGCGGCGAGATCACCCCCGAGGGCCTCATCGTGATCGGTGAGATCGCCCGCGACTTCGGCCTCTACACCAAGATCACCGGAGGTCAGCGGATCGACATGTTCGGCGCCCGCGTCGAGCAGCTCCCGCTGATCTGGACCCGGTTGGTCGACGCCGGCTTCGAGTCCGGCCACGCCTACGGCAAGTCCCTGCGCACCGTGAAGTCCTGCGTCGGCCAGACCTGGTGCCGCTACGGCGTCCAGGACTCCGTCCGCATGGCGATCGACCTGGAGCTGCGCTACCGGGGGCTCAGGTCGCCGCACAAGCTCAAGTCGGCGGTGTCGGGCTGTGCCCGCGAGTGCGCCGAGGCCCAGTCGAAGGACTTCGGCGTCATCGCCACCTCCAACGGCTGGAACCTCTACGTCGGCGGCAACGGCGGCGCCACCCCGCGCCACGCCGACCTGCTCGCCCAGGACCTGTCGGACGCCGAACTCGTCCGGCTGATCGACCGGTTCCTGATGTTCTACATCCGCACCGCCGACCGCCTGGAGCGCACCTCGACCTGGCTGGAGCGCATCCCCGGCGGCCTCGACCACGTGCGGGACGTGGTGGTGGAGGACTCGCTCGGCATCTGCGAGGAGCTGGAGTCCCTGATGACGGCGCACGTCGCGCACTACGCCGACGAGTGGGCGACCACCATCAACGACCCCGAGAAGCTGGCCCGGTTCGTGTCCTTCGTGAACGCGCCGGACACCCCCGACCCGGTCGTCGGCTTCGTCCCCGAGCGCGACCAGATCAAGCCCGACCTGCCGCTGCTGACCATCGGCCACCGACCCCTGGAAGGGAGTGCCCAGCGATGACCCTGGCGCCCGAGACCACCGACCTGAAGGTTCAACTCCGGCTGGCGCAGCACGCGGACGAGTGGTTCACGGTCTGCGACCTGAGCCTGCTCGTCCCCGGCCGGGGCGTGGCCGCCCTGCTGCCGGACGGCCGCCAGGTCGCCCTGTTCCGCGACCGCGCCGGCGAGCTGTACGCCGTCGACAATCGCGACCCGTTCAGCGGCGCGGCCGTCCTCTCCCGCGGTCTCACCGGCACCCACCAGGGCCGCCCGTTCGTCGCCTCCCCCCTGCTCAAGCAGCGCTTCGACCTGACCAGCGGCGATTGCCTGGACGACGAGACGGTACGCATCCACACGTACCAGGTCCGCACGGCCTGAGGAAGCGGTCCGGCCCGGCCGGCGGCACGGATGCCGACCGGTCCGGTGACTCACCGGACCGCCGCCGAAGGCGGGGGCGGCCTCGGACACCGAGCAGCCCGGCAGCGACACCGGCAACGGCACCCGAACGGGGTTCCGGCCCCTGGAGCGCTCAGGACGTCCGGCCATCGACGCATCAGACCTTCAGGGCGTCGTACGACACCCCGGTCAGTTCCTCGGAGGCGGTCCACAGCCGTGCCGCCACCCGGTCGTCGAGGGTCCAGGGCGCGCGCCACGAGCGTCCTGGAGCGCCGCGCCACATCGCGACGGACGGGCCGGTGAACGAGTCCGGGCACACGCCGGGCGCGGTCGCCGCGTACAGGGCGGGCAGCGCGCCGGCCTCGGCGGGCTGGGCGAGCACCCGGTTGCCGAGCGCCATCATCCGCTCGGCGGCCCGGCGTCCCTCCGCGCGCGGGCCGGCCGTCTGGAGGTTGGTCGACGCGTACCCCGGGTGCGCGGCCGCCGCCACCAGGTCGGCGCCGGTCGCCGCGAGCCTGCGCGCCAACTCGTGCGTGAAGAGCAGGTTGGCGGTCTTGGAGCGCCCGTAGGCGACCCAACGGCGGTACCGCCTCTCGGAGTTGAGATCACGGAGATCGACCGTGCCGAGCAGGTGCGCCATGCTGGACACGGTCACGACCCGAGGCCCGGGGGTCCGGTCCCCCGCGGCGAGCAACGTGGGCAGCAGCAGCCCGGTGAGGGCGAAGTGCCCGAGGTGGTTCACCCCGAACTGCGTCTCGAACCCGTCCGCGGTGACGCCGTACGGCATCGCCATCACCCCGGCGTTGTTGACGAGCAGGTCGAGCCGCTCGTACGGCAGCGACACGGCGAACGCCCGCACCGAGGTGAGATCCCCGAGGTCGAGCGACCGCAACTCCACGTCGGCCCCCGGCACTTCCGCACGCAACCGCTCGATGGCGTCCCTCCCCCGCGCCTCACTCCGACAGGCGAGCACGACGCGCGCACCCCGCCGTGCGAGCTCCCGCGCGGTGACGTACCCGAGCCCGCTGTTGGCCCCGGTGACCACAGCGGTGCGACCGCCCTGATCAGGCATGTCGCGCACATCCCAGGCACCCATGACCGTCCTCCCTCCACACCCCGTTCCCGCAACCGAAGCGTAGGCGACCGCGACCGGGACCTCGCGAGAGTCTCAGCCCCCGGCCAGCCGACAGCCGTCCGCGTAGCCGATCAGCGTGCTCTCGAACCGCGGCTCCACCGGACGCTCGCACGACTGCCCGGATCACGCGCAGGCAGGTACCCGGTACGGCTGTCGTGGGCGACGAAGCCCCACGTTCCCGCTGTCCGCCCTCTCTCCCTCCTTCACTTGCCGCCGAGTAGCTTCTTGACTCTCACACCGTGTGAGGCGGTCAGCTCGGAGACATCATGTTCACCATCGGAGACTTCGCCCGGCACGGCCGCGTCTCGGTCCGCATGCTGCGTCACTACGACGCGACCGGACTGCTGCGCCCGGCCCACGTCGACCCCGCCAGCGGCTATCGCCACTACACCGCTGCCCAGCTCGCCCGTCTCAACAGGATCATCGCGCTCAAGGATCTCGGATTCACCCTCCAGCAGGTCCGGGACATCGTGGACGACAAGGTCGGCCTCGAGGAACTGCGCGGCATGCTGCGGCTGCGGCAGGCCGAACTGGAGACCGCGATGGCCGCCGCGGGAGCACGGCTGGTCCAGGTCGAGGCGAGGCTCCGAGCCATCGAGAGCGAGGGGCACATGCCCACGAACGATGTCGTCATCAAGAGCGTCTCTCCCATGAGGGTGGCGGAGCTGTCCGCGACCGCCGCGAGCTACGGGCCCGAGGACATCGGCCCGGTCATCGGGCCGCTCTACGACGAGCTGTTCCGATGCCTGGAGTCCGCGGGCATCACCCCCACGGGCCCCGGCGTCGCCTACTACGAGGACGCCCCGGAGGGCGGCGGCAGGATCAGCGTCCACGCCGCCGTCCAGGTCTCCGCCCCTCTCCTGGACGGTGCCTTCCGCGTCCTCGACCTGCCGCCCCTCGACCAGGCGGCGACCATCGTGCACCGCGGCTCGATGGACACCGTGCTCCCCACCGCCCAGGCCCTGGCCCGCTGGGTCGACGCCAACGGCTACCGGCCGATCGGGTACCCCCGTGAGATCAACCTGGAATGCCCCGAGAACCGCGACGACTGGGTGACGGAGCTGCAGGCACCGGTGACCCGGACCTGACGGCTCACGCCCCGGACACTCTCGTCTTCGGAAGTCAGCCCGTGGCCGGGACCACAGGGCCGAAGGAGGCCGCGGCTATCCGCTGGACGTAGCGGATCTCGGCGCCGTTCACACCGGTGGGGTTGACCGAATAGACGATCTTGCGGGCGAGGTCGCGGGTGGAGAACACACCACTGGTGTAGCCGGGACGGGAGCCGGTCTTGCCCCAGACCACGACGCCGTTGGATGCCTTGACCCGCATCAGGCCCATGGCCATACAGGCCCGGCCGGCGTCGGCCTCGGTACGGCACTGGCTGCTGCGGAAACTGGGAACGTCCGGGACCGCGAAGAGCTCGGCCTGCTGGGCCGGCGGAAGGAAGCGGCCACGGAAGAGCGCGGATATGAAACGGTCGAGGTCGGCGGGGGTGGAGATCATGCCGCCCTCGGCCCAGGGCCAGGGACTCTGCTCCGTGACGTCCACCGGATGCGTGGTGCCGTCCGAAGACGTGACCGTCAGATAGCCATGGGAGTGCGGGCCGGGCAGCCGCGGATCGTGGGCGTCGGGAACGTACGTATCGCGCAGGGCCAGGGGCCGGGTGATGCGGGACCGCACCTCCTCGGCGAAGCCGTGTCCGGTGATCTTCTCGACCAGCAGGCCGGCGACGTAGTAGTTCATCCCGTTGTACTGCTGCGCGGTACCCGGCGCGAACTGCACGGGCTGGCCCGCCATCAGGTCGATCACCTGCTGCGGTGTGAAGCTCTTGAAGCGGTTGGCGGCGAACCATTCGGCACTGCCGTCGCCGAAGTCGGGGTTGCCGGCGCCGCGCGGAAGCCCGCTGGTGTGGTTGAGCAGCTGACCGACAGTGACGGAGGGCAGGTGGGCAGGCAGAACGCCCGGCAGGTACCGCTGGACAGGCTCGTCCAGCTCGATCCGGTGCTCGGCGGCGAGCTGGAGAACGATCGTGGCGGTGAACACCTTGGAGATGCTGCCGATCCGGATGTGCGCATTGGACGGCACGCCTTGACCGGTCATCAGGTCGCCCACACCCGAGGTGCCCGACCAGTGGCCCGCACGCCCGGTGATCCGTAACAGCGCTCCGGTGACGTCCGCATTCGGCAGACGGCCGATTGCGGCCTCGAGCTCGACCGGATCAAGCCCGGGCAACGGCGCGGTGACGACAGCGCGGGCCGGACCCGAAGGGGCGGCGGAGGCGGGCGAGGCCAACGCCGTGGCCAACAGGCTTCCGCAGGCGGCCAGGGTGATCCAACAGGTTCGACGCGCAGAGCTGTTCACTGTGGGGCGCTCCATGATGGTGATGGGTGAGGGGTGATGGGACCGGCATTCGACCGGCCCACCACCAGTCTCATCCGCACCGACACCCCAGCCCATCAGGGACGCCCCTGATCCGACCCCGATCCAACCCTGGTACTCAGTCGGCTCCCGCCCACCGTTCCCACGGCACAACGGAAAGAGGGGCGGCGCCCAACCAGGCACCGCCCCTCTCAACCCCGTCATCAGTCCCGACGAATCAACTCCGGATCAATCCGCCGCCCCACCAACGGCAAGGACCCGAGAGCGGCGACGACAACGACCCCAAGGGCCGCCCCCAACAACAACGGCAACCCGTCGCCGTCCCAGAAGACGGCTCCGCCGCCAGTGACCAGGTAACTCGACTCAGCCATCTTCCCGATCACCACGGCCAGCACGAGGCCGACCGTCAACGGCAGAACAACCTGAGCCACTTGAACGGCCTTCAGCGTACGGGGCCTGGCCCCCAGCAACGTCAAGGCGGTGACCTGCGGACGACGCTCTACGGCCCTGTCCGTGGCGGCCACGAGATAGGCCGCCACACCGATGATCAGCCCGAGGATCATGCCCACGGCCAAGAGGGTCTTGATGACGGTGATCTGCTGGAGAGCGGCGGCGTCGACGCCGTCCAACTCAACCTCGATCGTGGGGTCGACCCTCGCGACGCCCTCGAGCACGGAGCGCACGGTGTCTGGATCCGAACTGCTGATGAGGGCAAGCGTGGCCCTCGTCTGCGGACGGAAGCCCGAAGGAAGAGCGGAAGGCGGGATCAAGACTGCTCCGCTGCCGGCCAGCTGCGTTGCTGTGTCGTCGTGGTAGCGAATCGTCCGGGACGGCACTTGAATCGTCTCGAAGCGACTCTTGCCCTCCGCGTTCTGCAACTGAAAGGGGAAACGCCTCCCAGCCTTACTGAACTCATTGTTGGCGTAGTCCGGAATGGCGAGCCGTGCAGAACGCCCTTCCACGCAGTTCTCAACTACCGACGCCATTCTGCGCAACTGGTCGCAGGTGGCGATCACCGCACTAATACTCTCCGGCCACTTCTCACTGTTGGGATCGGTCCATGAGCTCGCGAGGACAGCGTGCCCTCGCACTCCTGACACCCGTTTCATGGCCTGCTCCTCACGAGGACTCATGCCGCCGAGTGGCATCGTGTAGAGCTGAACCCGTGCGGTGTTCTTCGACACTTGGTCCAGCTCGATGAGCACCCCCTGAGTAAGGGAGGCGGCGTACACTAGAAGCACCAGACCCGTCGCCACACGCAAAGCTCCGCCCGGTTCCATCTCGTTGCGACGCATGGCCAGACCGAGGGACAGTGAACTCGTCACTCGGGCCACTCTGCGAGCAAGAACACGCGAGAGAATCGGAAGCGTCAACACGAGGCCAGCACCGACCAGCACGACGGCGAGGGGCATCAGGATCGCGGAAAGCGACGTCTCACTGGGTGCATGCCCTGTCGCTCCAGCCACGCAATATCCGATGACGATGCCCATGCCCGGAACGAGCGGGAGCAGGCCCCACAGACGGGGTGGCTTCTCCACCGCGCTGCGCCGCACGG
Source organism: Streptomyces achromogenes (assembly GCF_030816715.1). Taxonomy (NCBI): domain Bacteria; kingdom Bacillati; phylum Actinomycetota; class Actinomycetes; order Kitasatosporales; family Streptomycetaceae; genus Streptomyces; species Streptomyces achromogenes. The sequence goes on from NZ_JAUSYH010000001.1 coordinate 2,978,687, forward strand.
CTAGTGGGTTGGCGGCAGCCTTCTTCGCACCGGCCCTGCCCACGAACCAGGCAAGTGCCGGGCAGCCCACCAGGCAAACCAGGACCGTACTCCCAGACAGCGCGCCATCATTCGGGTACCACTTGAATCCAGGCAGCCCCACTCGTGACACCAACTGGTTGACGACCCAGTACGCGCCCAGACCGAGAACGGCACCCAGCAGGGCTGCGGCGACAGTCTCCGCGGCGTTGACGCGCTGCGTGCCCTTTCGGCTCAGACCGAGCAGACGCAACGCGGCCAGCCGCCTCACACGAGAGGCAGCCGACAGTCGAGCGCAGACGGAAAGGAACACCGCCAGCGGAAGCAGGACGACGCCTGCGAGAGTGAAGCGGAGGATGTCGAGCGTCGAGGGTTCGACGGTCGGAAAGCGCGGATAGCGCGCGCCAAAAGAAGACAGACGCGCGCCGCTCTTCAGCTGATCAAGGCTGGTGCCGACGTACGCATACAACTCGTCTGGATGCGCGAGCCCTTGGGCGGAAATTACACCGATCTCACTGCCTGGCAGGAGCTGACCAAGGCCTGCGTCTTTCTTGAGAAGCTCATGCACTCTTGGAGAAACGAAAACTTCTCCGGGACCGGGAAGGCGCGGGATACCTGGCGGCGGATCGATTCGCTCTCGCCCAGACGCCACGAAGATCCGAGCAAGGGGTTCCGAACCGTAGGGGTCCATTCTGGTTAGTGCGCGCCCATCTCCCTTACTGGAGAAACAGACACCACCTCCGTTCGAGCAATCAGGGTCACGGGCTGCCTTGCGAGCGTCTTGAGCAGCCAGAATCCCAGGAATCGCGAGGACAACTGCGAGGCAACAGATACCAATTGCACTTCCAGCGACCATGAGCAGGAAGCGCACACGGCTCCCGCGCCCACTGCCCAGCAGCAACCGCAGCCCCAGAAGGAGCTCACTCACGACGCCTCCCACACCTGAGCTGTGAGCAATCCGTCGCACATGTTGTAGCGACTGTCTGCTCGAGCTGCCACTTTCGCATCGTGAGTCACGAGAACCACAGCCGTCCCTTGATCCCGGGCGAGGGTGAGAAATTCATCCAGTACCGCGGTTGCGTTGCTCGTATCAAGTGACCCAGTCGGCTCATCCGCGAATACAACGGCAGGCCTGTGGACCAAAGCACGAGCCACCGCGACGCGCTGACTCTGTCCGCCGGACACTTGCGACGGACGTCGAGAACGCAATTCTGACAGGCCGAGCCGTCCGAGAATGTCAACAGCTGCCATGATGGCTTCATCTTTTCGTTGGCCGGCCAGCCGAAGTGGCAACGCGGTGTTTTCTTCCACGGTCAGCTCAGGCAACAGTTCGCCGTATTGAAAGACGAAACCGAACCTTTCGCGACGAAGTGCACTTAGCTCTTCGTCAGTGAGTGCCGCGAGTGCCCGCCCCTCAAAGGCGACCTCACCGCGAGCCACTGGCAGCACTCCGGCCAGGCAATACAACAGTGACGACTTCCCAGACCCACTTTGTCCGGTGATAGCCACGACCTCTCCTCGCCCAAGAGAGATCTCCGCACTTCGAACAGCCAGCGTTTCTCCGTAGAAGAGGTCAACTTGCCTGGCAGACAGGACTTCCGACGTGTTGATCTTGCTCTCCTCGCAAGAAAGCGAGCCCAGGCGCAACCGACTGGGCTCGCGAGCGGACAGGGACTAGCCGCGGTCCCAATTGTGCGAGTAAACCTGCTCTTCAGCACAGTTATCAGGGCGCAGGCTGCCCCGATCCCGACACACGCGGAACCTTGCCTTGCCCGTGTAGCGTTGAGCTCCGGCCCACATGGACTTATGCAGGGCGACAGCACGATTCTGCTTGCCGTAGTAGCGTTTCCAGCCGTAGCCCTCGATCTTGACTTCGACATACACGTTGTGCCGATCAGTGGCACCCGCATCCAAGAGACGCCCCGACCATTCAAAAGCACCGTGGTTAACGCCCGGTCGATTGAACTTGTACTGACCGTCAGCGAACTCCACCCCCGCCGACCGAAGGTATGGGATCTCCCCCTTCACCGGCGAGGCGAACGCTGCCACCGCCGCGCTGAGCACCAGGGCCACTGAAGCCACGCCGAGCACTGTCCTCTTCACGCCATACCTCCATCACCGCCAGCGACACCATCCATCGCCTTGAGTAACGGACTGTAGCGGTGCGTATGTTGACAGAAACGATCTATCACCGCGTAACCACCACATCAGGTGATCGACTTCCAGCCACACCGCCTGAAACAGGAAGGTGAGAGGGCACCCTCGCGCAGATGTGCGGCCGGCTTCCCTGCCTGGGAGGTCTGCCGTCTTCATGCATCGGGGAGTTGGGTTCGGCGTTCCCAGCGGACTGCGTGGCGTATCTACTGGTGGAGCAGGGCGAAGGTCTGCTCGGCGCAAAAGAAGACGGCACCCCCGCACAGGGTGCCGTCTTTTTGTGGGCCGGGGCCGCCGTCGATCGGTGAGGGTCGGGGACCGGCGGCGGTCCCGGGGTTCGGTGCCCGGCGGGGTCAGCGGTGGTCGCTGCCTGTCGACTGGGTCGCCGCGCGGCCTGCCTCCAGGCGGGCGACCGGGATGCGGAACGGGGAGCAGGAGACGTAGTCCAGGCCCACCTCGTGGAAGAAGTGCACGGACTCCGGGTCGCCGCCGTGTTCGCCGCAGACGCCGAGCTTCAGGTCGGGGCGGGTGGCGCGGCCCGCTTCCGCCGCGGACTTGACGAGCGAGCCGACGCCGTCCCTGTCGATGGTCTCGAAGGGGCTGACGCCGAAGATGCCCTTCTCCAGGTAGGCCGTGAAGAAGGAGGCCTCGACGTCGTCGCGGCTGAAGCCCCACACCGTCTGCGTGAGGTCGTTCGTGCCGAAGGAGAAGAACTCGGCGGCCTCGGCGATCTGGCCGGCGGTGAGGGCCGCCCGCGGGAGTTCGATCATCGTGCCGATCGCCAGCTTCAGCTCGACGCCGGTGGCCGCCTCGACCTCGGCGATGACCTGGTCGGCCTCCTCGCGGACGATCTCCAGTTCCTGGACCGTGCCGACCAGCGGAATCATGATCTCGGCGCGCGGGTCGCCCTTGGCGTTGCGGCGCTCCGCGGCCGCCTCGGCGATGGCGCGGACCTGCATCGTGAACAGGCCGGGGATGACCAGGCCCAGGCGCACGCCGCGAAGGCCCAGCATCGGGTTCTGCTCGTGCAGCCGGTGCACCGCCTGGAGCAGCCGCAGGTCGTTCTCGTGGGACTCCTGGCGGGACTCGGCCAGCGCCACGCGTACGGACAGCTCGGTGATGTCGGGCAGGAACTCGTGGAGCGGGGGGTCCAGGAGGCGGACCGTCACCGGAAGGCCGTCCATGGCCTCGAAGAGCTCGACGAAGTCCTTCTTCTGTAGCGGGAGCAGCTGCTTCAGCGACTCCTCGCGTTCCTCCTGGGTGTCCGCCAGGATCAGGCGCTCCACCTGCTCGCGGCGGTCGCCGAGGAACATGTGCTCGGTGCGGCACAGGCCGATGCCCTGGGCGCCGAAGCGGCGGGCGCGCAGCGCGTCCTCGGCGTTGTCGGCGTTGGCGCGGACGCGCAGCCGGCGCTTGCGGTCGGCGAAGGCCATGATGCGGTGGACGGCTTCGACGAGCTCGTCGGCGTCGTCGGCGCCCGCGTGCATCCGGCCCTCGAAGTACTCGACGACCGGGGACGGGACGACGGGTACCTCGCCCAGGTAGACCTTGCCGGAGGAGCCGTCGATGGAGATGACGTCGCCCTCCTCCACCACGTGGCCGCCGGGCACGGTCATCCGGCGGCGCTTGGTGTCGACCTCGAGTTCCTCCGCGCCGCAGACGCAGGTCTTGCCCATGCCGCGGGCCACGACCGCCGCGTGGGAGGTCTTGCCGCCGCGGCTGGTCAGGATGCCCTCGGCGGCGATCATGCCGTCGAGGTCGTCGGGGTTGGTCTCGCGGCGGACGAGGATGACCTTCTCGCCCGAGCGGGACCACTTGACGGCGGTGTAGGAGTCGAAGACCGCCTTGCCGACGGCCGCGCCGGGCGACGCCGCGATGCCCCGGCCGACCTTCTCGACCTTGGCGTCCTCGTCGAAGCGGGGGAACATCAGCTGGGCGAGCTGCGCGCCGTTGACGCGCTGCAGCGCCTCCGTCTCGTCGATCAGGCCCTGGTCGACGAGCTGGGTGGCGATGCGGAACGCGGCGCCGGCGGTGCGCTTGCCCACGCGCGTCTGGAGCATCCACAGATGGCCGCGCTCGATGGTGAACTCGATGTCGCAGAGGTCCTTGTAGTGGTTCTCCAGCGTCTCCATGATGCCGAGCAGCTGGTCGTAGGACTTCTTGTCGATCTGTTCCAGTTCGGCGAGCGGGACGGTGTTGCGGATGCCGGCGACGACGTCCTCGCCCTGGGCGTTCTGGAGGTAGTCGCCGTAGACGCCCTGGTGGCCGGAGGCGGGGTCGCGGGTGAAGGCGACGCCGGTGCCCGAGTCGGGGCCGAGGTTGCCGAAGACCATCGAGCAGACGTTGACGGCGGTGCCGAGGTCGCCGGGGATGCGCTCCTGGCGGCGGTAGAGCTTGGCGCGGTCGCCGTTCCAGGACTCGAAGACGGCCTTGACGGCGAGGTCCATCTGCTCGCGCGGGTCCTGCGGGAAGTCCCGGCCGGCCTCGGTCTTGACGATCTTCTTGAAGCGGGTGACCAGCTTCTTGAGGTCGGCCGCCTCCAGCTCGGTGTCGACGGCGACCTTCTTCGCCTTCTTCGCCGCCTCCAGGGCGTCCTCGAAGAGCTCGCCGTCCACGCCGAGGACCGTCTTGCCGAACATCTGGATCAGCCGGCGGTAGGAGTCCCAGGCGAAGCGGGCGTCGCCGGACTGCTCGGCCAGGCCCTGGACCGACTTGTCGGAGAGGCCGATGTTCAGGACGGTGTCCATCATACCCGGCATGGAGAACTTCGCGCCGGAGCGTACGGACACCAGCAGCGGGTCGTCGGCCTGGCCGAGTTTCTTGCCCATCCGGTCCTCGAGGGCGACGAGGTGTGCGCTCACCTCGTCACGCAGTGCCGCCGGCTCTTCGCCGCTGTCGAGGTAGACCTTGCAGGCCTCGGTGGTGATGGTGAAGCCGGGAGGGACGGGGAGGCCCAGGTTGGTCATCTCGGCGAGGTTCGCGCCCTTGCCGCCGAGGAGGTCCTTGAGTTCCTTGTTGCCCTCGGTGAAGTCGTAGACGAACTTCACGCCCTCAACGCTCGCGGCCTGCTCGGCACCATGAAGATCTTTGTTTTCCGACACGGGTCTCGACTCCTCGAGGACGCGGTGGCTGCCCTGACGGGCAGGAACATACCCAGATCAAAGGCTTCTGGGTACGTCCACTTGCGCGTCATGCGCGCGTAACCAGCCGTCCGCCAGCGGATCGAAAGTCAAGGCTTGGCAAGCGCAGAGCAGTCGGTGTTTTCACCTCTTGAACGCAAGCACCTCCCATCCGTCGCCCTTTGCGCTCAGATGAGCGTCGAGTGGCGCGATTGTTTTCGATCGATGAACGATCAAGAGGTGGCACTCAGTGCCACCCCTTGGAGAAGTGCAGTCGCTCCCGATTCGCTCATCTGAGCACTGCCCCCCTCAGGGGTGGCGAGAATCACGCTGCCTCGGACCTCCCGATGTCACCATGCGGACGCCTCCGCGGATGGAGCCGGGCGAAGGAAACCCGTCCGTCACACGAGCGTGCCTCAGACCCCCAGGGCCAGCAACCGCGCCTCGGCCCGTTCGGGCGCGTACAGGTGCTCCACGACCAGCGCGCCCGCCCCGACCAGGCCCGCCCGCTCCCCCAGCCGTGAGGTCACGACGTCCAGCCGGGCCGTGGAGCGGGGCAGCGCGCGCTGGTAGAGCAGCTCGCGCACGCCGGTGAGGAAGGCGGTTCCGGCCAGATCCCCGGCGATCATCAGCACCCCGGGGTTGAGCAGCGTCACGACCGTCGCGAGCACGTCCCCGACGCTGCGGCCCGCCTCACGGGCCAGTGCGGCCGCCTCGGGGTGCCCGGCGGCGAGCAGGTCGCGCACATCCGAGCCGGATGCCGCCGGCACCCCCGCCTCCGCCAGCCGGCGGGCCACGGCGCCGCCGCTGGCGACGGCCGCGAGGCAGCCGTGCGAACCGCAGCGGCACAGCGCGTCCGCGCCCACCCGGATGTGCCCGATGTCGCCGGCCCCGCCGTCCACGCCCCGGAAGATCGCGCCGTCGACCACCACTCCGGCGCCGATGCCGGTCGATACCTTGACCAGCACGAACGCCGAGCAGTCGGGGTGACCGGTGCGCTGTTCGCCGTACGCCATGAGGTTCGCGTCGTTGTCGACGAGGACCGGGACCGCGGCGGGCGCGCCGGTCCGCTCCGTGAAGGCGCGGGACAGCCGGCCCCGTATGTCGTAGCCGTCCCATCCCGGCATGATCGGCGGCTGGACCACCCGCCCGGTCCCGGAGTCCACGGGGCCGGGGACGCCGAGTCCGATGCCGCAGACCTCCTGCGGCCGGTGGCCCGCCTTCTCCAGCAGTCCGGCGAACCAGCCGCCGAGCGCGTCGAGCACGGCGTCCGGGCCGTCCTCGACGACCAGCGTGCCGCCGCGCTCCGCCAGGATCTCCCCGGTCAGCGTCAGTACGGCGGCGCGCGCGTGTCGGGTGTCCAGGTCCGCCGCGAGGACGACCGCGTGGGCGTCGTCGAACTCGAGGGTGATCGAGGGGCGGCCGCCCAGCGGGGAGTCCACCGGGCCGCCGGCGCCCTCGCGCAGCCAGCCCGCGCGGAACAGCCGGTCCAGGCGCTGGCCCACGGTGGCGCGGGAGAGTCCGGTGGCCTGCTGGAGGGCGCCACGGGTCGTCGCGCGGCCCGTGCGCACCAGTTCGAGCAGATCCCCGGCGCTGCCCTGACCTCGTCCCGTCATGCGCACCCCCTTGTGTTCATCAAGCCTGCATTACATATTGGGTTCTGCGTGTTAAATAGACGTAACTGATATAACCCTACGGCCACTGCCGAGCCCCTGCCGCGCGCGGTGGTCTCGTCGTCTTCGGGGAGCCCCGCGTGGATCGCACCGCCCAGCTCGTCGGCCGCGCGGCCGAGCCCACCGTCGCAAGCCTCTCAGGCGTCACAGAAGTAGCGGACGTAACAGGTGTCACAGACATAGCAAACATCGCAGACGTCGCAGACGCCGCAGACGCCGCAGGCGTCCCACACGCGATCGGCGGCTCCGCCTCCCTCCGTGCGCTGCACAGGGGAGCGGTGGCGGTGCTGGACGCCAACTGGACGGGCGCGTCCACGGTCCCCTCGCGCGGCCTGTACCCGCACCAGTGGTCCTGGGACTCGGCGTTCGTCGCCATGGGACTGCGGCACGTCTCGCCGCGCCGGGCGCAGACCGAGCTGGAGACGCTGCTGAAGGCCCAATGGGGCGACGGGCGCATCCCGCACATCGTCTTCAACCCCTCCGTGCCGCTCGACGCGTACTTCCCGAGCCCCGACTTCTGGCGCTCCTCGACCGCGGGCCGCGCTGCGGGCGCCCCGCGCACCGTACAGACCTCCGGCATCGTGCAGCCACCGGTGCACGCGCTCGCGGCCTGGCTGGTGCACCGCGCCGATCCGGGGCTCTCGCGGGCCCGCGGCTTCCTCGCCCGGGTGTACCCGCGGCTGGCCGCCTGGCACCGCTATCTGGTGCACCGGCGCGACCTGGGGGGCGGCGGGCTGGCGTCGGTCGTCCACCCGTGGGAGCAGGGCATGGACAACTCCCCGAGCTGGGACGCCCCGCTCGCCCGGATCACGCCCGCTCCCGCCCGCTCCTTCCGCCGCGCCGACCTCGACCACGGGGCGGCCGAGGACCGTCCGACGGACCTGGACTACGGGCGGTACGTCCGGCTCGCGGCGGAGTACCGGGACGCGGGCTACGCCGACACGGGCCGCACCCGCGCGGGCCGCGCCCACACGGATCACGTGGGCCGCACGAGCCACACGGGCCGCGCCGACGGTTTCGCCGTCGAGGACCCCGCGTTCAACGCGCTGCTCATCGCCTCCGAGCACGCCCTCGCGCACATCGCGGACGAGCTGGGGGCGACGGGCGCGGCCCGCCACGCGCGCGCGGAGCGGCTGACGGCGGCGCTCGTCGAGCGGCTGTGGGATCCGGCGGAGGGCATGTTCTTCTGCCGGGACCTGAACGGCGGGGGCCTCGTGCCGGAGCGCGGCGTCTCCGGTCTCGTCCCGCTCCTGCTGCCGGGGCTGCCGCACGAGATCGCCGCCGCCCTCGTGCGGACCCTGCGCGGCCCGCACTTCGGGCTGGGGTCCACCACCCGCCTCGTGCCCAGCTACGACCTGCTCGGCGAGGCCTTCGACCCGCACCGCTACTGGCGCGGCCCGGCCTGGTTCAACACGAGCTGGCTGCTGGAGCGGGGTCTCGCGCTGCACGGCGAGCACGCCGGGGCGCAGGCGCTGCGCCGGGCGGTGCTCGACCTCGCGGGCTCCTCGGACTTCGCCGAGTACGTGGACCCGTACACGGGCGAGGCCTGCGGAACGACCGGCTTCAGCTGGACGGCCGCGCTCACGCTCGACCTCGTCCACCGGGACGGGCCGGGCACCGGTACCAAGGGAGGGGACCTGGCATGACGGACCGGCATCATCTGCTCGTGTTCGGCGGGACATTCGCCGCCGTGGACGACCGCGGGGACATCAGCGGAGTGAGGGGGACCGGCACGGCCGCCGGGTCCCCGGAGGGACTGTTCGTCCGGGACGCCCGGCACCTCAGCCGGTGGCAGCTGACCGTCGACGGCGCCGTGCCGGAGACGCTCTCGCCGGTGACGGACGGGGAGGCCGCGCGGTGCGTGCTGGTCCCGCGCGGCGGACGAAACGAACCGCCGGCCTGCACGGTCTTCCGCGAACAGGCCGTCGGGGACAGCTCGTTCGTGGAGTCGCTGCGGGTGGTCAGCAACCGTCCGGTGGCGACGACGGTACGTCTCGCGGTGACCGCGGACGCCGACTTCGCCGACCAGTTCGAGCTGCGCGCCGACCACCGCACCTACGCGAAGACCGGGGCCGTCCGCGGCCGCCAGGTCCTCGACGACGGGGTGGAGTTCGGCTACCGGCGCGGCGCGTGGGCGTCCTGCACGACGGTGACGGCCGAGCCCGCGCCGGACGGTGTGGAGGAGACCGGCACCGGGGCCCGCCGTCTGGTGTGGAGGCTGGAACTGGAACCGCACGGCGCGGCCGAGCTGGTCCTGCGGGTGATGGCCCGGCCGCACGGCGAGCGGCGGGCCCTGCGCGTGCCCCGCTCGCCGGCCTCCGTCGCCGGTCAACTCCAGGCGCTGGAGGACGAGTTCACCGAGGGGGTGGCGTTCCCCACCGGTTGGCCCGCCCTGGCCGCCGCCTGCGCCCGCGGTCTCGCGGACCTGGCCGCGCTCCAGGTCCTCGCGGCCGGTCCGGACGGCGAGGAACTGCGCGTGCCGGCGGCGGGCGCCCCCTGGTTCCTGACCCTGCTGGGCCGCGACGCCCTCCTCACCTCCCTCTTCACGCTCCCCTACCGCCCCCGCACGGCCGCCGCCACGCTGCTGGCGCTGGCCGCGGCCCAGGCCACCGAGGCGTCGCCGCGGACGGTGTCCCAGCCCGGCAAGATCGTGCACGAGGTACGGCACGGCGAGCTCGCGCACTTCGGGCAGGTGCCGTTCGGCCGCTACTACGGCTCGGTCGACGCCACCCCGCTGTTCCTCGTCCTGCTCGGCGCGTACGTCGAACGGACCGCGGACACCGCGCTGGCCCGGCGTCTGGAGCCGCACGCCCGGGCGGCGGTCGGCTGGATGCTGGACCACGGCGGGCTCACCACCCGCGGCTACCTCGTCTACCGGGCCGACCAGGGCGGTCTGGCCAACCAGAACTGGAAGGACTCCCCCGGTTCCATCTGCTCCGCCGACGGCGTCCGCGCGACCGGGGCCGTGACGGCGGCCGGGGCCCAGGGGTACGCCTACGACGCGCTGCGCCGCACGGCGTGGACGGCGCGCACGGTGTGGGGCGACGCGTCGTACGCGGCCCTGCTGGAACAGGCGGCCGCCGATCTGCGCGACCGTTTCCAGCGGGACTTCTGGATGCCGGACCGCTCCTTCCCGGCGCTCGCCCTGGACGGCGCGGGCCGCCAGGTGGACGCACTGGCCTCGGACGCCGGGCATCTGCTGTGGTCCGGGCTGCTGGACAAGGAGTACGGGGAAGTGGTCGGCCGGCGCCTGCTCGAGCCGGACTTCTTCTCCGGCTGGGGCGTGCGCACGCTGGCGGCCGGGCAGCCGGCGTACCACCCGCTCTCCTACCACCGCGGGTCGGTCTGGCCGCACGACAACGCGCTGATCGCGCTGGGGCTCGCCCGCTACGGCCTGCACGACGAGGCCCGGACGGTCGCGCACGCACTGGTCGACGCGGCGGCCGCGACGGGGCACCGGCTCCCCGAGGTCCTTGCGGGCTACGGCCGCGACACCCACGCGGAGCCGGTGCCGTACCCGCACGCGTGCGCACGGGAGTCACGGTCGGCCGCGGCGCCGCTGGCCCTGCTGACGGCGGTCGGCGGCGCGTAGCCGGAAGTGGCGGTGGCGGTGGCGGCAGTGGAAATGGGGATGGGGATGGGGGCGGGGTGTTTGGCGTGGCGTTTGCGCGGTGTTTGCCGAGCGCTGGCCCAGGGGGCTGAACGCGGGCCGGGAGCAGGCCGTACGAAACTGTGGCGGATCCGGCCCGCCTCGGATCCGCCGATCGCCAGGCTTCGTACGGAAGGACCCTCGGGTGCCTGTCTCCACCTCCACCCCCTCATCCCCGCTGCCCGACTCGACAGACCCCGAGGAGGCCCCGGCGGCCCCGGCGGCCCCGACCGCCCAGGCGGAACCTGCGGAGGAGGCGGCGAGGACCGCGAACACGGCCGACCCCGGCCCGGCGGAGGCCACGGGGGAAGCGGGGGAAGCGGCAGGGGACGCCGTGGAACCCGCGGGGGACGCGGACGTGGCTGCGGGGGACGCGGGGGAAGCCGCAGTTGAGATATCGGGGGACGCGGCAGAAGCCGTAGGGGAAGCCGCGGCTGAGACCGCAGGGGACGCGGCGGAACCCGCAGAGGACGACGCGGCGGAGGGCGCAACGGACGCCGCCGGCGGGGCGGGTGTCGTCGCGGAGGCCCGCTGGTGGCGCTGGCGGAGCCGGCATCCGCGGGCGGCCCGGGTGGTGTGGTGGACGGTGACCGTCCTCGCGTTCGGGCTCGTGCTCGGGGCGCTGCTGCTGCCCAACCGGATCGCCGGGCTCGAGGTCAACAGGTTCACGCGGCTGCCCGGGGAGGCCATCATCGGGGCGGCCTTGCTGCTGGCGCTGCCCCGGCGGCCGCGGACGGTGGTCGCGGCGCTGGGCGGGGTGCTTCTCGGCGCGCTGACCGTGCTGAACGTGCTCGACATGGAGTTCACGGAGTACCTGGGGCGTGACTTCGACCTCGTCCTGGACTGGGGCCTGCTGGACGACGCCCAGTCCTACGTGGCGGACTCGATGGGCCGGGCGACGGCGGTGGGCGCCGCGGTCGGCCTCGTCCTGCTCGTCGTGCTGCTGTCCGCGCTGATGGCCCTGGCGGCCGTCCGGATCAGCGATCTGATGGCGCGCGACACCCGGCGGGCGACCCGGGCGACCCTGATCGCCGCCACGGCGTGGGTCACCTGCTCCGTCGTGGGCCTGCAGATCGCCGGGATGCCCGTCGCCTCGCACCGCAGCGCGGACACGCTCGTGAAGAAGGCCCGGCAGGTGCGGCAGACCATCAAGGACGAGGCCACCTTCGGCAAGGAGGTCCGCCACGACACGTTCGGCGCCACCCCGGCCGACCAGCTCGTGCCGGACCTGCGCGGCAAGGACATGATCTTCACGTTCATCGAGAGCTACGGCCGCAGCGCCATCGAGGACCCGGTCATGGCGCCGGGCGTCGACAAGACGCTGGGCGCGAGCACACAGGCCCTGGCGAAGGCCGGCTTCCACGCCAAGAGCGGCTGGCTGACGTCGGCCACGTACGGCGGGAGCAGCTGGCTCGGCCACTCCACCACGCTGTCCGGCCTGTGGGTCGACAACCAGCAGCGCTATCGCTCGGTGATGGCCAGCGACCACCTGTCCTTGACGAAGGCGTTCAGGAAGACCGGTGCCTGGGACACCGTCGGCGTGATGCCGGGCATCCAGAAGGGCTGGCCGGAGGCCAAGTACTACGGACTGGACAAGGTCTACAACGCCTTCGAGATGGGTTACCAGGGACCGAAGTTCAGCTGGTCGACGATGCCCGACCAGTACGCCCTGGAGGCGTTCCAGCGGCTGGAGCACGGCCGTACCGACCGCGACAAGCCGCTGATGTCGGAGATCATCCTGACCTCCAGCCACCAGCCGTGGGCCCCGATCCCGAAGATGGTGGACTGGGACTCCCTCGGTGACGGCTCGGTGTTCGAGGGCATCGAGAAGGACGGCAAGAAGGCGTCGGACGTCATCGCCGACGGCACCGCGTCCAAGGAGGAGTACGGCAAGTCGATCCAGTACTCGGTGACCGCGCTCACCCAGTGGCTCGAGCGTTACGGCACCGACGACACGGTCCTGGTCGTCCTCGGCGACCACCAGCCGATCGCCCGGGTCAGCGGCGACAACGCCAGCCGGGACGTGCCGATCTCCCTGGTCGCCAAGGACCCCAAGGTCCTCGACAAGATCGCCGGATGGAACTGGACGGACGGCCTCAAGCCGGCCCACAACGCCCCGGTCTGGAAGATGAGCGCGTTCCGCGACAAGTTCCTCACCGCCTACGGCTCGACCCCCCACCCGACAGGCTGACCGGCCGGCGGCGGGCGGTGCCCGCGGGCCGGGGGCCTCGGGCCGGAGGCGGCGGGCCGGGGGCCTCGGGCCGGAGGCGGCGGGCCGGGGGCCGCCGGGCCCCTCAGCCGCCCGAGGTTCAGCAACCCGGGTTCAGCAACCCGGGTTCAGCCGCCCGAGGTGTCGAGTTCCGCCTCCTCGCTGATGCCCGCGCAGTCGTACGGGTCCTTCAGCCAGCCGTCCGGGAGGACGACCCTGTTGTTGCCGGAGGTACGGCCGCGGGGGCCGTCGGCGCCGGCGGGCCAGGGCTGGTCGAGGTCCAGTTCGTCGAGTCCGGCCCGCAGGTCGGCGAGGGAGGAGGTGATCGCGAGGCGTTTGCGCATCTCGCTGCCGACCGCGAAGCCCTTGAGGTACCAGGCGACGTGCTTGCGGAAGTCGACGACGCCCTTGGACTCGTCGCCGATCCACTCGCCGAGGAGGGTCGCGTGGCGGACCATGACGTCGGCGACCTCACGCAGCGACGGCTCGGCGATGTCGTCCGGGCGGCCCTCGAAGGCGGCCACGAGGTCGGCGAACAGCCACGGGCGGCCCAGGCAGCCGCGTCCGACGACGACCCCGTCGCAGCCGGTCTCGCGGACCATCCGCAGCGCGTCCCGCGCCGACCAGATGTCGCCGTTGCCGAGGACGGGGATCTCCGGGACGTGTTCCTTCAGGCGCGCGATCGCCTCCCAGTCGGCCGTGCCGCCGTAGTGCTGGGCGGCCGTGCGGCCGTGCAGGGCGATGGCCGTCACGCCCTCCTCGACGGCGATGCGGCCCGCGTCGAGATAGGTGATGTGGTCGTCGTCGATGCCCTTACGCATCTTCATGGTGACGGGCAGGTCGCCGGCGCCGCTGACGGCCTCGCGCAGGATCGCGCGCAGCAGGTGGCGCTTGTACGGGAGCGCGGAGCCGCCGCCCTTGCGGGTCACCTTGGGGACCGGGCAGCCGAAGTTGAGGTCGATGTGGTCGGCGAGGTCCTCCTCCGCGATCATGCGGACGGCCTTGCCGACGGTGGCCGGGTCGACGCCGTACAGCTGGATCGAACGCGGCTTCTCGGTCGCGTCGAAGCGGATCAGCTGCATGGTCTTCTCGTTGCGTTCGACCAGCGCCCGGGTCGTGATCATCTCGCTGACGAACAGGCCCTTGCCGCCACTGAACTCCCTGCACAGGGTGCGGAAGGGCGCGTTCGTGATCCCGGCCATGGGGGCCAGGACGACGGGCGGCCGGACGGTGTGCGGGCCGATCTGCAGGGGGGACACGGGCGTGGACATTGCTCCATTGTCGCGTATGCGAAGGGGTAGTCCGCTTCCCGGTTGCCCGCGAGATCGTGCAGGACTCATTAGTTAGACGCACTATCGATATCGGCGTACGATGGAACGCATGCCCGAGCTCAGCCCTCGCCGACGTCTCCTGGTTCTCGCGATCTGCTGTATGAGCCTGCTGATCGTGAGCCTGGACGTCACGGTCCTGAACGTCGCCCTGCCCGCGATGCAGCGCGACCTGCACGCGACGACCGCCGGCCTCCAGTGGACGATCGACGCCTACACCCTGGTCCTGGCGGCGCTGCTGATGCTGGCCGGGTCGACCGCCGACCGCGTCGGCCGCAAGAAGGTGTTCATGGCCGGCCTGGTCGTGTTCGCCGCCGGCTCCCTGCTGTGCTCGCTCGCCCCGAACCTGGAGCTGCTGGTCGCGGCGCGGACGGTGCAGGCGGTCGGCGGCTCGATGCTGAACCCGGTCGCCATGTCGATCATCACCAACACCTTCACCGATCCGCGCGAGCGCGCCCGGGCGATCGGCGTGTGGGGTGCGGTGGTGGGCATCTCGATGGCCGCGGGCCCGCTGCTGGGCGGACTGCTCGTGGAGTCGGTGGGCTGGCGCTCCATCTTCTGGATCAACCTGCCGGTCGGCCTGGCGGCCCTGCTGGCCACCCTGCGGTACGTCCCCGAGTCGCGTGCGCCGAAGGCCCGCCGCCCCGATCCGGTCGGCCAGCTGCTGGTCATCGTCCTCTTCGGCAGTCTGACGTACGCGATCATCGAGGCTCCCGAGGCGGGCGCGACCACCAGCGGTCCCTTCGCCGCCGTCGCGGTCGCCGCCCTGCTGGGCCTGCTGCGGTACGAGCCCCGCCGCGCCGAACCCCTCATCGACCTGCGTTTCTTCCGCTCGGCGCCGTTCAGCGGGGCGACCGTCGTCGCGATCAGCGCGTTCGCCGCGCTGGGCGGGTTCCTGTTCCTGTCGACGCTGTACCTGCAGAACGTGCGGGGCCTCGACGCCCTGCACGCGGGGCTGTGGATGCTCCCCATGGCGGTGCCGACGTTCCTGTGCGCCCCGCTGTCGGGCCGGCTGGTGGGCGCCCGCGGCCCGCGGCTGCCGCTGGTGGTCGCGGGGACGGCGATGACGCTCAGCGGGCTGCTGTTCGCCCTGTTCGACGCGGAGACGTCCGACGCGACGCTGTTCCTCGGGTACGTGCTGTTCGGGGTGGGCTTCGGGTTCGTGAACGCGCCCATCACCAACACGGCGGTGTCGGGCATGCCGCGCAGTCAGGCGGGGGTTGCGGCGGCGGTCGCCTCCACCAGCCGCCAGCTGGGCCAGACCCTCGGCGTCGCGGTGATCGGCGCCGTTCTGGCGGCGGGCGTGAGCGCCTCGTCGTACCGCGCCACCTTCACCGAGGCCGCCGTCCCCGGCTGGTGGATCCTCACCGGCTGCGGCGCGGTCGTCCTCGCCCTCGGTGTCCTGACCACCGGCCCGTGGGCCCGACGCACGGCCGAGCGCACCGCGGAGCAGCTGGAGGCCCCGGACGTCCGCGAGGCGGCGGGCGTCACCGCCTGACCCGCGCAAGGCCGCGGGATCGCGGAGCGGCGGCCGAGCATGGCCGCGCGTCCCGGCCTGATCGACCGGAGGACCGTCACCGCGCCGCGCCCTGGGCGTACGCATGCAGCTTCTCCAGACGTTCCCGGCTCTCCTCGTCCACCGGCGTGTACGTCACCATGCGCGCCCCGTGGTCCGGGCTCAGCCAGAGGTCGGTGTGGGTGAGGGTGAGGAGGCCGACGTGGGGGTTGCGGAACTCCTTGGTCTTGCTGCGGCCGACCACCACCTCGTAACGCTCCCAGTTCTCGCGGAACTCCGGTGACTCCGCCTGCAGTCGCTTGACCAGCATCTTCCACGCGGGCTCGGAGAGGTGACCGGCCATCGAGGCGCGCAGTTTCGCCGCCATCAGGCGCATGGACGCGTCGAGGTGGACGACCGACTCGCGCCACTGCGGATGGGTGTGGATGAGGACCATGCAGTTGCGGTCCTGCGGCGGGATCGCGTCGAGGTCGCACAGCAGATGGGCGTAGGTGCGGTTGTAGGCCAGGATGTCGTAGCGGCTGTTCTGGACGCAGGCGGGGAGCGGGTCGAGCTGGTCGAGCAGCAGACGCACCGCGTCGGTGACGCCGGCGCAGGAGGAGGCGGGCGTCGGGTCCGTCGCGCCGGCCAGCTGGAAGAGGTGGGCCCGTTCGCTCGGGTCGAGCAGCAGCGTGCGGGCGAGGGCGTCCAGCACCTGGACCGAGACGTGGATGTCCCGGGACTGCTCGAGCCAGGTGTACCAGGTGACGCCGACGGCCGAGAGATGGGCGACCTCCTCGCGGCGCAGACCGGGCGTGCGGCGGCGCGCACCGCGCGGGAGGCCGACCTGCTCGGGCGTGATGCGTTCGCGGCGGCTGCGCAGGAAGGCGGCCAGTTCGTGGCGCCGGGTCTCCGAGCCGCCCGCCGCTCCGGTCGCGCTCATGGTCTCGGCCGCGCTCATCGTCCCGGCCGAACCCATCGGCCCGACCGGACTCGCCGTCCCGGCCGCTCCGGCCGCACCCGCCGTTGCGGTGGTCGTGGTGCTCGTCGTCTCCTGGGCCATGGTCGTCATGTCTCCAGCCTGCCGCCGCGCGGATCCTGTTGCCAGGTACTCCTTCTACCAGGATAAGGAGACTCTGGTACCCGTCTGTGGGACGGCGCAGGCTCGGCGGCGTGACCCAGACAACCTCGACCCCCGCAACCGTCCCCGCCTCCGCATCCCGGGGCGCCGGCGCCCTGGCGCCGGACCACGCCCTCGGCCCGCTCGGGCTGTTCACGGTGCTGCTCGGCGCGGCGCTCCCCCTCATCGACTTCTTCATCGTCAACGTCGCCCTGCCCACCATGGGCCGGGACCTCGCCGCGAGCGAGTCCGTCCTCGAACTCGTCGTCGCCGGGTACGGACTCGCGTACGCGGTGCTGCTCGTGCTCGGCGGGCGGCTCGGCGACCTGTTCGGCCGGCGGCGGCTCTTCCTGGGCGGCATGGCCGCCTTCGGCCTGACCTCGCTGGCCTGCGGGCTCGCTCCCGACGCGTGGTCGCTGGTCGCGGCCCGGGTCGCGCAGGGCGCGTCGGCCGCCGCGATGGTGCCGCAGGTGCTCGCCACCATCCAGTCGGCCACCGCGGGCCCGCGCCGCGCCAGGGCGATGAGCCTGTACGGCGCGACCGCCGGGCTGTCCATGGTGGCCGGCCAGATCCTCGGCGGCGTGCTGGTCGCCGCGGACATCGCCGGCAGCGGCTGGCGGTCCGTGTTCCTGGTCAACGTGCCGTTCGTGATCGTCGGGCTGCTGCTGGCCGTCCGTACCGTCCCGGAGACCCGCTCGCAGCGCCCCGAGCCCGTGGACGGAGCCGGCACCGTTCTCCTCGCCGCCGCGCTCCTCACCCTGCTCGCCCCGCTCACCGAGGGCAGGGCGGCAGGCTGGCCGCTGTGGACCTGGCTGTCGCTGGCCGCGTTCCCCCTGGTCACCGGCGCGTTCTATGCCGTGGAACGGCGGGCCGACCGGCGGGGCCGCACACCGCTGGTGCCGCCGAGCCTGTTCGCCCTGACCACCCTGCGGCGCGGCCTGACGATCATGGCGCCCCTAGCGGTCGGCTTCAGCGGATTCATGTTCGTGATCGCCGTGGCGTTGCAGAGCGGGGCGGGGCTGGGTCCGGTGCGGGCCGGTCTCGCGCTCGCACCGATGGCGCTGACGTTCTTCCTCGCCTCACTGGCCGGGCCGCGCCTGGTGGCACGGTTCGGGGCGCGGGTGGTGACCGCGGGCGCGGTGTTGCAGGGCGTGGGCGTCGTGCTGATCGTGCTCGCGGTGCGCGCCGACTGGCCGGACGTCGGTTTCGCCGAGCTGCTGCCGGGCGCGGCGGTCGCCGGTGCGGGGCAGGCGCTCCAGCTGCCCGTCGTGATGCGGATCGTGATGTCCGAGGTGCCGCCGGCCCGGGCGGGCGTCGGCAGCGGAGTGATGGTGACCACCCAACAGGCCTCGCTGGCCCTGGGTGTGGCCACCCTCGGCACCCTGTTCCTCTCCCTGGTCCCGGGGATGGGCATGCGGGACGCCCTGCTGACCACGCTGGCCGTGCAGTTGGCCGGGGTGGCCGTGACCGGGCTGCTGAGCCTGCGGCTGCCCCGCAAGGTGGGCTGAGGCCGGCCGGGCGTGACCGCCGTGGAGAGGTCGGGGAACGGCTTGGTCAAGTCGTCACCCCGGAGTCCCTGTTGATGTCGGTCGTGCTGCACACTCCGAGTGGCCCTTGCAGGGGCGGCCGCGCTGTCCCTCGGACACTGGGAGACGTCATGCCGGAGAGCAACACGAGCAAGGTGAGCCGCTTCGACCAGCACGGCCGGCGGCACGTCGTCCGGGTGCGGCGTGCGGGTGTGCAGCGCACCATCAGCTGCGAGACGTGCGGCTGGCGCACAGGGGCGCAGTTCCTGCCCTGGCTGAAGGCGGAGGAGCATCTCGCCAAGGAGCACCAGGCGACCGTGGATCCCTCGGGAGGCGGCGGCGAGCCGCGATGACTTCCGGGAGTTCCGGGGTCGTGTCGGTGGCGAAGGAAGAGATAAGGAAGAGATTTGGGGGACTTCCTGCTCCGCGTCGCCTCGATCAACCGGTCGCCGTCCTCCTCACCCGGACCGCGAGGACGGACCCGGTCCCGACGCCGCCGACGCGGGCCTTCTGGCGGTGCGCGGCGGCGAGTTGGCGTCGACCGGGGCCCTGAATCCGCTTCCTGAAAGCTGAAGTACCCTCCGCAGAAGCAGGAACGGTCAGACCGAGAGAGACGGGGACGGACAGGGGCCCCGGAACACGGACGGAGAGCAGGGGCGCGATGATCGGGACGGCGTTCCGCACCGCGGACGTGCCGGTGGCGGACAGGTTCGAGTACTGGCGTCAGTTGATGGACCGCACGATCGCGCCCAGCGACATGAGCAGTGACTACGCCGCCGACTTCCGGGCGGAGCAGCGGCTGCTCGAACTGGGGGCGGTGCGGGTGTGGCCCGTCCGGGTGCTGCCGACGCGTTACCGGCGCAACGCGCGGTTGGTGCGCCAGTCCGACCCCGAGGAGTACCACCTGTCGCTGGTGCTGGGCGGTGGGCTCGGCTTCGACCACGTGGGGCGGTCCGAGACGTACGGCCCGCAGGACCTGTGGCTGTCCGACAGCTCACGCCCGTACGTCGTCGAGCCCTACGGCATGCAGCCGTCGCCCGGCCGGGAGGTCCCGTTCGTCACCGGGGTGGGCGTGGAGGTCCCCAGGTCGCTGTTGCCGCTGCCGCCGGCCCGGGTCCGGGAGCTCCTGGGCAGGCGGCTGTCGGGACGGGAGGGACCGGGCGCTCTGCTGACGGGGTTCCTCACCGGCCTCGACCAGCAGGCCGCCTTCCTCCAGCCGGCTGACGCGCCCCGCCTGGGCATGGTCCTGGTCGACCTGCTGGCGGCGTGGCTCGCCCATGAGCTGGAGGCGGAGGCCGCCCTGACGCCGGAGGCCCACCGCAGAATCACGATCACCCGGATCCGGGCGTTCATCCGCCAGCATCTGCACGACCCGGAGCTGCGGCCGCCCGTCGTCGCCGCCGCGCACCACATCTCCCTCAGCTATCTGCACCGGCTCTTCCAGGAGGAGGGGACGGGCGAGACGGTCGCGGCCTGGATCCGGGGCCAACGGCTGGCGGGCGCCCGCCGCGATCTGGCGAACCCCGCGCTGCTCACCACGCCGGTCCACGTCATCGCCGCCCGCTGGGGCATCCTCCGCGCCTCCGACTTCACCCGGGCCTTCCGCGCCACGTACGGGATGTCGCCCACGGAGTACCGGTTCCTGGCGCTGACGGCTCCTCCGGGGGACGAGGAAGTCGAGTAGTCGTCTCCGTCCGGCCGCGCCGGTGACAGCCCGTTCGGGCCGCGAGCGTCAGGAACGTCCGGGCCACGCCCCTCAGAACCGTCGAGGTCCTCAGGCCCTCAGGTCCTCAGGTCCTCAGGAGGGGGCGCGCAGTCCCCGTAGCAGCAGGTCGACCACGGCCGTGAAGTCGTCCTCGACGCCCTGCCGTTGCCACACCCGGTGGTAGCCGGGGTCGTGGAAGCGGCCGGTGGCGTGGAAGACGGCGCGGGCGGTGGCCCGCGGGTCGGGGGCGGTGAACGCGCCGGACGCGACTCCCGCCTCGATGATCCGGGTCAGCTGGCCGGTCAGGTCGGCGAGGTGTTCGTCGACCACGTCACCGGTCTCCCCGGTCAGCACCATGTACGTGGCGAACAGTTCGGGGTCGTCGTCCGCCTTGCGGCGCTTGGCCTCGAACAGCGCCGCGAGCCAGTCGCGCAGCCGGGTCTGCGGAGCTCGTGTCGCGTCGGCGGCGATGGCGGACAGGGTCTGCGACGTACGGTCCAGCCACCGCTTCGTGACCGCCGCCCGCAGCGCCGCCTTCGTGCGGAAGTGCCGGTAGACACTGCCGTGGCTGACTCCGAGCGCGCGGGCCACGTCGACCACGGTCGCCTTGGCCGGGCCGTGCCGGCGCAGCACCTCCTCGGTCGCCTCGAGGATGCGCTCGGCGGTCAGGGTCTCGGTGCTCGGTGGCATGCTCAGACCGTACCCGCAGGGCGGGTCAGCGCTCGCTGTCGAGGTGGGCCATCGCGGCGGCCGCGTAGCGCTCGCCTGCGGCCGCGTCGGCCGGGACGGCCTCCTCGATCGCGGTGAGGTCGGCGGCGTCCAGGACGACGTCCAGCGCGCCCAGCGACTCCGCGAGCCGCTCCCTGGACCGGGCGCCGATCAGCGGCACGATGTCCTCGCCCTGGGCCAGCACCCAGGCGATCGCGATCTGGGCGACGGAGACGCCCTTCTGCCCGGCGATCTTCCGCAGGGCCTCCACCAGGTTCAGGTTGTGCTGGAGGTTGTCGCCCTGGAAACGGGGCGAGTGGGCCCGGAAGTCGTCGGCTGCGAGCTTGCGGTCGGCGGTGAAGTGCCCGGAGATCAGTCCGCGCGACAGCACGCCGTACGCGGTGATCGAGATTCCCAGTTCACGGGTGGCCGGCAGGATCGACTTCTCGATGCCGCGGGAGATCAGCCCGTACTCGATCTGGAGGTCGGCGATCGGGGCGGTGGCGGCGGCCCTGCGGATGGTCTCGGCGCCGACCTCGCTGAGGCCGATGTGCCGGACGTACCCCTTCTCGACGAGTTCGGCGATCGCGCCGACCGTCTCCTCGATCGGCACGTCGGGGTCGAGCCGGGCGAGGCGGTAGACGTCGATGTGGTCGACGCCCAGGCGCTGGAGGGAGTAGGCGGCGAAGTTCTTCACGGCGGCGGGCCGGCCGTCGTAGCCGGACCAGGCGCCGTCCGGCCCGCGCAGGGCGCCGAACTTCACACTGGTCAGGGCCTGTTGGCGACGGGCGGCGGGCGCGGTGCGCAGCGCTTCGCCGATCAGCAGCTCGTTGTGGCCCATGCCGTAGAAGTCGCCGGTGTCCAGCAGCGTCACGCCGGCCTCGAGGGCGGCGTGGATGGTCGCGATCCCCTCGGCCCGGTCCCCGCCGCCGTACAGCGCGGACATGCCCATGCAGCCGAGGCCGAGGGCGGAGACCTGGGGACCGGTGAGGCCGAGGGAGCGGGTTCGCATCGTCATGCGCATCAGCCTTACATGACGGATGACAGATTTCAATATCTGTCATCCGTCACTTGTCACGGAGTCGCCGGCTCGGCCCCCACCGCGGTCCGTCCGGTCGACGGGGCGCGAGACGCGAGGACAATGGGATATGTCGGTGCGCAGTCACCTCGGCGGCGCCTGCCGCCGACGAGCGGCCCTTCGCGCCGCCATGGAGGCTGCCATGAGCATCCGCATCGCCACGTTCAACATGGAGAACCTCTTCCGCCGGCCCACCGCGTTCCGCATCGAGGACCCGGCGAAGCGCAAGGAGATCCTGGACGACTTCGCCACGCTGGTCTCCCTCCTCGACCTGCCGGTGTACACGGACGACGACAAGAAGAAGATCGCCGGGCTCGTCGAGAAGCACCGGGCGTACGCGATCGACCCGAAGGACCCGCCGCCGATCTACGTGAACCAGTCACGGCCGGGCAAGGACTCCGGGCTGTTCAAGCCGCCGGGGCCGGGTAAGCACCCCCGCATCGAGGTCACCGCCAAGGGCCGTTTCGCGTGGGCCGGTTGGGCCGAACTGGGGCAGGACGACCTCGACCTGGACACCGTGCGCAACACCGGCCGGGTGGTTTCGGAGGTCGACGCCGACATCCTGCTCACCGTGGAGGTCGAGGACCGGCTCACCCTGGAGCGCTTCAACACGCAGGTGCTCGCCGGAGCGCTCGACCGGCGGCCGTACCCCTACGTCATGCTGATCGACGGCAACGACAGCCGGGGCATCGACATCGGGATCTTCAGCCGGCATCCCATCACGTCCGTCCGGTCCCATCTCTCCGAGACCAACCCGGACCGTCCCAACCAGCGCCTCTTCAGCCGCGACTGCCCCGAGTTCGAGATCCAGCTCAACGGCACGCCCCTGGTGATCCTCGGCAACCACCTGAAGAGCAAGTCCCAGGACGACCCGGAACTGCGGCTGGCCCAGGGGAAGCGGGTCGCGGAGATCTACCGGGCCGCGCTGGAGCGCACCCCGCACGTCATCGTCGCCGGGGACCTCAACGACCACCCGACGAGCGACACGGCCGCGGTACTGGAGGGGACCGGGCTGCGGGACGTGATGAGTCACCGCTCCTACCACGGACTGCCCGGCACGTTCGGTGAGTGCAAGAGCGAGCGGGACAAGATCGACTACCTGCTGCTGTCGCCCGAGGTGTGGCAGGAGGTCCAGCAGGTCGGCCTGGAGACCCGTGGCATCTTCGCGGACGGCATCAAGTCCTTCGACACCGTCACCTCGAAGGTCGACGCGGCCTCCGACCACGCCGCCCTCTACACGGACGTCGACCTGTAGGCGCGCACGAAGCAGCTCCAGGCGTCCGCGCCGAAGAGGAGCACACCCCGGTCCGGATCCTTGCTGTCCCGAACCGGGACGAGGGTGGGGACGCCTGCGGCGACCTCGACACAGTTGCCGCCGTCCGAGTTGCTGTAGCTGCTCTTGCGCCACGTCACACCGGTCAGGTCGATGGCTCGCACGGCACTTCCTCCAGCACTCGCAAGATGAACATCCGTGACTCGGCAGGGCTGAGCGCCAGGTCACGCACCGCATCATATGTGCGGTGCAAACGCTCCACCTTGCCTGCTTCCTCTACCAGTTCACCGCGCACGTCGTTTTCTGTATAGGCCACGGTACGGCCATCCAGAAGCCTCAGGAACATGGAGTCAGTGCTGTCCAAGCCGTGCAGCCCGGCGCCGAACGGCAACACGTGCAGGGCGACGTTCGGGCGCTCCGCAGCCTCCAGCAGATGTTCCAACTGTCCACGCCATTCCCTGCGGTTACGCAGCGCGTTGCGCAGCACCATCTCGGAGAGGATCACGCGGAACGGTGGCGCTTCGGCCTCGTCCAGCAACTTCCGTCGTCCCACGCGAGCGTCGACCTGCTGCTCCAATTCGTCCCCCTGAAGACCACCCGCCGCGAGTGCCTCACGCGCGTACCCGGGCGTCTGAAGCAATCCTGGTGGCCTACTCACCGAGTACTGCCACAGGCTCACCGCCTCCGCCTCCAGGGCCATGTACCGCCGGTACTGCTCCTTGAACTGCGAAGGGTCCGCGACCGCCAGCTCCCACAGCGTCAGCAGCATCGGCGCCGTCCCGTAGTGCTGGTCCAGCGCCTCGACGACCTCCGGGCTGCCGAGGCTCTGCCCGCCCTCCATCTTCCCGAAGGTCGACGCGGTCCAGCCCAGCACCTCCTCCAACTGCCGCAGGCTGTCCCCCCTGCCCGCGCGCAGCAGGCGCAGCTCCTCCGCGAACCGTCGCCGGGGCTCCTGGCTGCGCCCCGTGACCACTCTCCTCGCCGGCATCCCCGCTCCTTCCGCATTTGTGGAATTTGCGCGGCTGAACGCCCACGAAGGCCTCGTCGACGGCATGTCGGCCCCGCCCGGGGGTCATCCTGACGACGACCCCCACCACCCAGAGTATCCCAACCCTCACATTCCGTACGGAAGTTGGGTATCCTGGCCATAAGGAGCGGACGACATGCAGCACGAACCCGGCACCCTCCTCTACGACCCGGCAACGGACAGGTTCGGCGAGTACCAGGACCGTTCCGGCCCCTACGCGATGCTGCGGCCGGTCGGCGGCGGCCGGGAGTGGCAGGCCGATCCGACGGCGCTGCGGCCGGCGACCGAGCGTGAGCGGCTGCGCGCGGGCGTGCGCGCGGCGAACGAACGGGCGCGCACGGACGGCCCGTTCATGCTGGGCCTGCGCCGCCCGCCCGAGCCGGTGCCGGACTGCCCGGAGTGCGTCGAGCTCGCGACGCGCCGCGCCGAGGCCCGCGCCGCGTACGACTACAGCGCGGAGACCGACGCCGACGTCCTGCTCCGCGGCCACCAGCGTGAGCGGAACTGCCCGGCATGACACAGCACGAGGCCGGGCCCGGCGGGAGTCCCGTCGGGGCCGGCCTCGTGGCGCTGAACGCCGGGGCGGTTACGCGCCGATCAGGCGGGCGGCGAGGTAGCCCTCGATCTGGTCGAGGGAGACGCGCTCCTGCTTCATCGAGTCCCGCTCGCGGACGGTGACCGCGTTGTCCTCGAGGGTGTCGAAGTCGACCGTCACGCAGAACGGCGTGCCGATCTCGTCCTGGCGGCGGTAGCGGCGGCCGATCGCGCCGGCGTCGTCGAACTCGATGTTCCAGTTCTGGCGCAGCGCGGCGGCGAGGCCCTTGGCCTTCGGCGACAGCTCGGGGTTGCGGGAGAGCGGAAGGACCGCGACCTTCACCGGGGCGAGGCGGTGGTCGAGACGCAGGACCGTGCGCTTCTCCAGCTTGCCCTTGGCGTTGGGGGCCTCGTCCTCGACGTAGGCGTCGAGCAGGAACGCCAGCATCGCGCGGCCGACACCGGCCGCGGGCTCGATGACGTAAGGCGTCCAGCGCTCGCCCGCTTCCTGGTCGAAGAAGGAGAGGTCCTGGCCGGAGGCCTTGGAGTGGGCGTTGAGGTCGTAGTCGGTACGGTTCGCGACGCCCTCCAGCTCACCCCACTCGTTGCCGCCGAACTGGAAGCGGTACTCGATGTCGGCGGTGCGCTTGGAGTAGTGGGAGAGCTTCTCCTTCGGGTGCTCGTACCACCGCATGTTCTCTTCCCGCATGCCCAGGCCGGTGTACCAGTTCCAGCGCTGCTCCATCCAGTACTCCTGCCACTTCTCGTCCTCGCCCGGCTTGACGAAGAACTCCATCTCCATCTGCTCGAACTCGCGGGTGCGGAAGATGAAGTTGCCGGGCGTGATCTCGTTGCGGAAGGACTTGCCCATCTGCGCGATGCCGAACGGCGGCTTGCGGCGCGAAGTGGTCTGCACCTGGGCGAAGTTGGTGAAGATGCCCTGGGCGGTCTCGGGGCGCAGGTAGGCGATGGAGCCGGTGTCCTGGGTGGGGCCGAGGTGGGTGGAGAGCAGGCCCGAGAACTGCTTGGGCTCGGTGAACTGGCCCTTGTTGCCGCAGTTGGGGCAGTTCACGTCCGCCAGGCCGTTCTCCGGGGCGCGCTTGTGCTTGGCCTCGTACGCCTCTTCCAGGTGGTCCGCGCGGAACCTCTTGTGGCAGGAGGTGCACTCGGTGAGCGGGTCGGAGAAGGTGGCGACGTGACCGGAGGCCACCCAGACCTCGGAGGCCAGGATGACGGACGAGTCGATGCCGACCACGTCCTCGCGCGACGTCACCATGTAGCGCCACCACTGGCGCTTCAGGTTCTCCTTGAGTTCGACACCGAGCGGTCCGTAGTCCCAGGCGGCACGCTGACCGCCGTAGATCTCACTGCAGGGGAATACGAAGCCACGGCGCTTGCTCAGGCTGACGATGGTGTCGATCTTGTCGGCGGCCACGGTGCTCTCTTCATAACGACGACGGGCGACGAAGCGAGGTGCTTCCAGCGAAGACTTCAGGGTACCGGCGGGGACTCCCCCTCGACCAAATCGGGACCCCGTCCCCGGCGGCCATACCGCAGCCCTTCGGGGCTTACCGGGCCGTTACCGGTCCCTTGCCGCACCCTTGCCCGACTGCTTGTTGACAACGGTTTCCATATTTGTTGAAAATGACTGTCATGAACGTACGACGACTCATATCCGGCACGGCCGTCGCGGCGGCCACCGCCCTCGGCCTCGGCACCCTCTCCGCCTGCTCCTCCGACAGCGCGGCCGCGGCCAACACGGACAAGTTCGACGTCGTCGCGTCGTTCTACCCGATGGCCTTCCTCGCCGAGCAGATCGGCGGGGGCCACGTGCACGTCACCAGCCTCACCGAGCCCGGCCAGGAACCGCACGACCTGGAGATCAGCGCCAAGCAGACCGCCGCGCTCCAGGAATCCGACGCGGTGCTCTACCTGAAGAACCTCCAGCCCTCCGTCGACGACGCGGTGGCCCAGTCCCAGGTCAAGACCAAGATCGACGCCGCCTCCCTCACCTCGCTGGAGAAGCACGGCAACGAGGTCGGCGGCCACGCGGCCGAGCACGACGACCACGAGAACGAGGAGCTGGCCGGCCTCGACCCGCACATCTGGCTCGACCCGGTGCGCTACGCCCAGGTCGCCGAGGGCGTCGGCAAGGCCTTCGAGAAGGCCGACCCGGACCACGCGGCCGACTACAGGACCAACACCGCGACCCTGGTGAAGAAGCTCGGCGACCTCAACACCGAGTTCAAGGACGGGCTCGCGAACACGAAGACCAAGGTGTTCGTCACCACCCACGCCGCCTTCGGCTACCTCGCCGAGCGCTACGGCCTGACCGAGGAGGCCATCAACGGCCTCGACCCCGAGTCGGAGCCCAGCGCCGCGCGCGTGAAGGAACTTGAGAAGATGGCCAAGGCAGACGGCGTCACCACCGTGTTCTACGAGACGCTCGTCAGCGACAAGACCGCGAAGACCATCGCCGGCGACGCCGGACTGAAGACGGACGTCCTCGACCCGATCGAGGGCATCACGGACAAGTCCCGCGGCAAGGACTACTTCTCGGTCCAGCAGGCGAACCTCAAGGCGCTGCAGACGGCCCTGGGAACCAAGTGATCTCTACGGAGGGCGTCATGGACGCGAAGGCCGAGCCCGTGATCGCGATGCGCGCAGTCAGCGCCCAACTGGGCTCGCGCCCCGTGCTGCGGGGCGTCGACCTCACCGTGCGGCGCGGTGAGGTCGTCGCCCTGCTCGGCGCGAACGGCTCCGGGAAGTCGACGGCCGTGCGCAGCGTCATCGGCCAGGTGGCGATCGACGCGGGCGAGATCGAGCTGTTCGGCACCGCGCACCGCCGGTTCCGGGACTGGTCGCGGATCGGCTACGTGCCGCAGCGCACCACGGCCGCGGGCGGCGTCCCGGCCACGGTGACGGAGATCGTCTCCTCGGGCCGGCTCTCCCGCACGCGCTTCGGCGTCTTCCGCAAGGCCGACCACACGGCCGTCCGCCGGGCCCTGGACCTCGTCGGCATGGCCGACCGCGCCAAGGACAACGTGGACGCCCTCTCCGGCGGCCAGCACCAGCGCGTGCTCATCGCCCGCGCGCTCGCCGCCGAACCCGAACTGCTGATCATGGACGAGCCGATGGCCGGCGTCGACCTCGCCAGCCAGGAGGTCCTGGCCCGCACCCTGAAGGACCAGGTCGCGGCGGGCACGACCGTCCTGCTCGTCCTGCACGAGCTGGGCCCGCTGGAGCCCCTCATCGACCGGGCGGTCGTCCTGCGCGACGGCTGCGTCCTGCACGACGGCCCGCCCACCCCGGCCGTCGGGCAGCACGCCCTCCCCGGCCACGACCACGTACACCCGCA
This sequence comes from Streptomyces achromogenes, assembly GCF_030816715.1. NCBI lineage: Bacteria > Bacillati > Actinomycetota > Actinomycetes > Kitasatosporales > Streptomycetaceae > Streptomyces > Streptomyces achromogenes. The sequence continues at coordinate 3,006,661 of NZ_JAUSYH010000001.1, forward strand.
CGCGCCCGCGGGCGTGGAACCGATCCGCACGGGACTGCTGAGCTGATGGACATCCTCGACTACGCCTTCATGCAGCGGGCCCTGCTCGCCGCCGTCCTCGTCGGCATCACCGCGCCCGCGGTCGGCATCTACCTCGTCCAGCGCCGCCAGGCCCTCATGGGCGACGGCATCGGCCACGTCGCGATGACCGGCGTCGGCCTCGGCTTCCTCCTCAACGCCTCCCCGGTGTGGATGGCGACCGCCGTGTCCGTGCTGGGCGCGGTGGCGATGGAACTGATCCGCTGGTACGGCAGGACCCGCGGCGACATCGCCCTCGCCATGCTCTTCTACGGCGGCATGGCCGGCGGCGTGATGTTCATCAACCTCGCGCCCGGCGGCTCCAACGCCAACCTGACGTCGTACCTCTTCGGATCGCTGTCGACCGTCTCCGAGTCGGACGTCACCGCGATCTGCCTGCTCGCGGGCTTCGTCGTCGCGGTCACCCTGGGTCTGCGCCGCCAGCTCTTCGCGGTCAGCCAGGACGAGGAGTTCGCCCGCGTGACGGGCCTGCCCGTGCGGGCGCTGAACCTGCTGACCGCCGTCACCGCCGCGGTGACCGTGACCGTCGCCATGCGGGTGGTGGGCCTGCTGCTGGTCAGCGCGCTGATGGTGGTCCCGGTGGCCGCCGCCCAGCAGCTCAGCCGCAGCTTCGCCGCCACCTTCGCGATCGCCGTCGCGATCGGCGTGACGGTGACCCTCGGCGGCACGGTCACCTCCTACTACCAGGACGTGCCGCCCGGTGCGACGATCGTCCTGCTGACCATCGCCGCGTTCGTCGCGCTGAGCGTGCTGGCCGCCCCGCTGGCCCGCCGCCGCGCCCGTGCCCTGGCCGCGCAGGGACCCGCCGGCGACCCGGCCGAGTGCACGATTCCGGCCACCCGGGACGCGGGGGACGGGGTCGGCGTCTGACCACGCACAGCCGCGGCTGGCACAATGGCCCGGCAAGCCGCAGACGTGAGGAGACGACGGTGACGACCGCTGGACCGCCTGTGAGGGGCCGCTCCACCCGGCAGCGTGCCGCGGTGGCGGCGGCGCTCGACGAGGTCGAGGAGTTCCGCAGCGCTCAGGACCTGCACGACATGCTCAAGCACAAGGGCGACTCGGTGGGCCTGACCACGGTGTACCGCACGCTCCAGTCCCTCGCCGACGCCGGCGAGGTCGACGTCCTGCGCACCTCGGACGGTGAGTCGGTGTACCGCCGCTGCTCCACCGGCGAGCACCACCACCACCTCGTCTGCCGCGTCTGCGGCAAGGCCGTGGAGGTGGAGGGCCCGGCGGTCGAGAAGTGGGCCGAGGCGATCGCGGCGGAGCACGGCTACGTCAGCGTGGCCCACACCGTGGAGATCTTCGGCACGTGCGCGGAGTGCGCGGGCAAGTGACCGCCGTGCCTGCCGCGGGCGGCCGCCGTGGACGCTCCTCGGAAGCCGCACGGCCCCCACGCGCCTCGCCCTGGTGACGCGCGGGGAAGGGCCTGGCCGGGCCTAGCCCTTCTGCTCGCCCTCCAGGGACAGCAGGACCTCGTTCGGGGTGGCGCCGCCGAAACGGCGGTCGCGGGAGGCGAACTCGACGCAGGCCCGCCACAGGTCGCGGCGGTCGAAGTCGGGCCACAGGACGTCCTGGAAGACCATCTCCGCGTACGCGCTCTGCCAGATCAGGTAGTTGGAGGTGCGCTGCTCGCCGCTCGGCCGCAGGAACAGGTCGACGTCCGGCATGTCCGGGTAGTACAGGTACTTCGCGAGGGTCTTCTCGGTGACCTTGGACGGGTCGAGACGCCCCGCCTTCACATCCTCCGCGAGCGCCTGCGCCGCGTCCGCGATCTCGGCCCGGCCGCCGTAGTTCATGCAGAAGTACAGGGTGAGCCGGTCGTTGTCCTTGGTCTGCTCCTGGGCGACCTGGAGCTCCTTGGCGACCGACTTCCACAGCTTGGGCATCCGGCCCACCCAGCGCACCCGGATGCCGAGCTCGTCGAGGGTGTCGCGGGTCTTGCGGATGAAGTCGCGGTTGAAGTTCATCAGGAAGCGGACCTCGTCGGGCGAGCGCTTCCAGTTCTCGGTGGAGAAGGCGTACAGCGAGATGTTGCGCACACCCATCTCGACGGCGCCCTGCAGCACGTCGAGGACCTGCTCGGCGCCGACCTTGTGCCCCTCGGTGCGCGGCAGCCCGCGCTCCTTGGCCCAGCGCCCGTTGCCGTCCATGACGATCGCCACATGCTCGGGAACCAGCTCACCGGGGAGCTTCGGCGGCCGAGCGCCGGACGGGTGCGGCTGTGGAGTCCTGTACTCCCGACGCTGCCGCCCCAGGAACCCGCGTACGACCATGTGCCTCTCGTCTCCTTAGACTTTCGCTTGCTTATTTCTCGACGTACCGAAGGGAGCGCAGTCCGCGCTCCAGGTGCCAGTGCAGATAGGCGGACACCAGCCCGCTGCCCTCCCGGACGTGCCGCGGCTCGCACGCGTCGGCCGTCTCCCAGTCTCCCGTGAGCAGCGCGCCCAGGAGGACCAGGGTCTGCGGCGAGGGTACGACGCTGCCGGCCACCCGGCAGTCCGCGCAGACGGAGCCGCCGGCGGCGACCGAGAAGAACCGGTTGGGCCCCGGCATCCCGCACCTCGCGCAGTCCCCGAAGCTGGGGGCGTACCCGTTCACGGCCAGCGACCGGAGCAGGAACGCGTCCAGCACCAGGTGCGGGGCGTGCTCGCCGCGGGCCAGCGTCCGCAGCGCGCCCACGAGCAGCAGGTACTGCTGCACGGCCGGCTCGCCCTCGTGGTCGGTGAACCGCTCGGCGGTCTCCAGCATGGCCGTCCCGGCGGTGTAGCGGGCGTAGTCGGTCACGATGCCGCCGCCGTAGGGGGCGATGATCTCGCTCTGCGTGCACAGCGGGAGTCCGCGTCCGACCAGCTCGCTGCTGCCCCGCGCGAAGAACTGCACGTCGACGTGGGAGAACGGCTCGAGCCGCGCCCCGAACTTCGACTTCGTCCGCCGCACCCCCCGCGCCACCGCCCGCACCCGCCCGTGCCCGCGCGTGAGCAGCGTGATGATGCGATCCGCCTCACCCAGCTTCTGGGTGCGCAGCACGATCCCGTCATCGCGGAACAGACTCATGGCCCCATTCTCGCCTACGCCGAGAGGGCGGTGCGCCGGGCAGCGGGGATCAGGAACGAGGGGCCGGCGGGGAGGGATTCGGGCTGAGGTCGGGGCGGGGGCTCGGCTCGGTGGCGGCCCCCCACAGGGTGTCGAAGCGGCTCGCCTCGTCACGGACGCTGTCGGCGATCGCGTCCAGCCTGCTGCGCACGTTGCTCCCCTGGTGGTCGGTGGTGTACTCCAGGCACAGGGCGCTGTCGAAGATCACCACGTCCCTCGTCGGCGGCCCGGTCCGCCGGCGTTGCTCGGGCAGCACCATGAAGCGCACATCGATCTCCAGGTCACGCTGTTCCTGGCAGAGCTCCATGAACCTGGCCATGAACGGTTCTTCGCGCGCCTCGCTCGCCTTGATCATGAAGAGGCGGCGGACGCTCACCTGGCGGCGCCGCATCGCCTCGATCTGCGCGACCAGGTAGGGCCCCGCCGGGTCGGTGTCCCAGAAGGGACGGTCGACAGAGCTGCTCGTGGCGTCGATGGTGTGCCGGGCGATCTTGGTGAGGCTGATCAGCCACTCGTTGTTGTCGCGAGGCCAGTGGGCCGTGCCGCCGGTGAGATCCGTGACGACCGAGCCGAGGCTCTTGATCTCGGCGCGGACGAAGTCCTTCACGATGTCCGTGCCGCCGTGCAGTCCCACCTGGGTCGCGCCCCTGATGAGCCGCTTGGCGTCATCGGTGCTCATGCCCACCTGGTCGAGCTCGTGCAGCAGACCGGCGGCGTCGCTGAGCCGGGTGTAGTGGTCGTGCAGCTCTCGCGTCTGGGCGTGCTGGCCCGTCTCCACGGAGTCCAGGCGCTTCTCGAAGTCGACCATGTACTGCACGATCAGCGCCGAGCCGCCGATCACGATCGACATCGCGAGCTTCCACAGTTCGTCCTGGGACTGGTCGATCAGGTTGGTGATCACATAGGCGACCGTGCCCACCACCACGGTGACCAGTGTCTTGAGCAGGACGGGCGCTATCTGCACCCCGCTCCTCGTGCCCGGCCCCGGTGTGCCCGGCTCTCCGTCCATGCCCGCCCCTCCCCGCCCAGGTGTGCGTAGATGGTGCCCGGTCAGTGCGAGGTCGGCACCTCATTCCGCAAGGCAATTGCGTGGAGCGCCAGTTGGTCGCGGATGCGCTGCGTGAGGGTGTTCCACTGCCTGCTGTGGCCCGGGCTTCTCTCCAGCTCCTGCCATGCGCCGTGCACGGTTCGGTCGACGCGGGCCTTCGGCATCCACAGGTGCAGCAGGTGGTCGACGAGCGGGCGCAGCACCCGCAGGGCGGTCCGGTCGTCCCCGGAGCCCACCCGCAGTCCGTCGAGCTTGTTCGCGACGGTCGTCAGCAGCCAGTCGTGCAGGGCGAGGTCCTCGCACAGACCGGCGACCGCCGCGGGCGCGGCGCCCCTCGGCAGCCGCAGGGCGACGGTACGCAGGCTGTCGTCGACCATGGTGAACACCAGGGACGCCTCCTCGCCGTCCTCGGCGGCCGCGGCTGTCCAGCGCAGACTGGTGTCGGTGGTGGTGAGCGGGCTGTCGTGGTCGAGAATCCGGTGCTGCCGGGAGATCCTCGCGAGGAGGCTCTCGGCGATGGAGCCGACGTCCAGCCCGTCCGGCCGGATCTCCGCGAGGAAGCCTTCGGCGACCTGCTTCTCGGGCAACGGGCCGACCGGAACCAGCCATCCGGGCCGGACGAGGTAGTAGCCCCAGGGCCGGCGGCGGTCGGGCCCGGCGGCCGGTGCGCAGAAGTAGGCCGTGGACTGCAGGACCCGGCCCTCGGTGAGTGCCGCGCGGGCCGTCACCGTGCCCACCGCGCGGCTGCGGACGCCCGTGGCGGTGGGCAGCCGGCAGTCGACGCCGGTGAGGACGTCCGGGGAGAGGGCGTGCCGGTTGGGGTGCCGGGAGACCCGTACGCGTTCGTCGGCCCGCAGCCGGAGCAGTCGCACGGCGGTCCGCTCGTCCACGGCGTGGCGGGTGGGCAGCAGACAGGTGCGGACCTCTCCGCAGACCAGCACCGGACCGTCGGTGGCGCCCAGGCCGCTCATGTCACAGCCCGGACGGGAACACGTAGGAGGTGCGCTCCACCGGTTCGGGGTGCACGGCGAACCCCTCCGCCGCGGACCGCTCGGCGACCTGCCGGAGCGCGTCGGCGTCGACGAGGACCTGCTCGAGGATCACGCGCACGGCGTGCTCGACCGCCAGGAAGCGGGCGGGAAGCACACTGCAGGTGGCGTACGCAGTGAAGGGCGCCGCCCGCGGGTTGAGGCGCAGTAGGGGCGGCAGGGCGTCCCACTCGGCCGGGAACCCCTGGTGGTCCCAGGGGGTGGGGGTGAGCACCGCCCGGCCCCTGTCGCGCAGCAGCCCGAGGCGGACCAGCTGCCAGACTGAGGCGAGGAAGGCGCAGGACCAGGTGCGTTCCTCCTCGGGGCCGTTCCACAGTTCGACGTCCAGGAAGACGGAGTGGCCGCGCGCGCCGGTCTCGCTGGGCGGCTGCCAGACCGAGCCGGTCGGGTCCAGGGCTGCGGAGGTGCGCTGGGCGGGGGCGCGGCTGCCGTTGCTGAGCCAGCCGGTGCGGCTGACGGGCGGCCGGAAGCCCTGGCTGCCGGGCGGTGGGGACTCCACCAGCCGGTGCAGGACGGACTCGGCGAGTGCGGCCCGGTCCTGGTGTCCCGGACCGGGCGAGGCGCATCCCGATTCGAGCGCCAGGTAGTCGATGGTCAGCCCGGCCTCCGCGGCGGACTCCAGGAGCGGTGGGATGAGTGCGGCCGGGGTGGAGAGCCGGGAGAAGTAGTCGTCGATCAGGAAGCAGGTGCTGATTCTGGGGCGCCTGTCCGCGGGCAGCGGGCCGACTCCGGCCCGGGCGGCCTCCGCCCAGGGCCGTACGGTCCGGAAGTGGCGGCGCAGCCGGTCGGGGCCCTCGAGGAAGTCCTCCATGTACAGGTGGCCCAGTTCGAGGGAGAGATGGGAGAAGGGCACGGATTCCGTGCGCGGATCGGCACTGGTCTCCCGGAAGACGGATTCGGGCTGCTTCACGCCTGCCCCCAGCACGTGTCGTCGGTCACCTTCTGCGAGAGGTCTCCCATGGCCTGCCAGGTCTCGAGGTTGGCGATCCTGCTGTCGTACACGTCCTCGTCGGTGATGAGGCGCTCCTGCCACTGCAGGACGGGTTCCAGCGGAATGGACGCCAGCACTCTGGTCCTGCCGACACGCTGGGCGGCGGCGAGCTCCTCGAGCTCCCTGTCGCAGTACCGCATCCAGGCGTACTGCGCGGGCGACACCTGCGACCACATGGGCGCCTCCAGCACGGGGACGGCCGCCCGGACGAAACGGATCGAGCCGGTGAGCTCGTCGATCGGGTGGCCCATGGCCCTGCCCGTCTCCAGGATGCCCTGTCTGCCGTAGACGAGTTCGGCCGCCGCCGTCACATGCTGGTGGGTCCAGCGGTGGTAGACGAGCCAGCGGTGCTTCAGCCTTCCGAGCCCGCCGCGAGGCGAGGTGGCGGTGAGCGCGAGCTCCATCGCATAGCTGCGCCCGGCGCTCAAGTCCACCACGACGATGTCGAATTCGCGTTTCAGTCTCAGCAGGAGGTCGACGCAGCGTTGGAGGTTCTCCTCGTCGGTGACGAATTCCCCGCCGGTGCGGTCGCCTGGGATCAGGACAAGCCGGCCGGATGCGCCGGGCCGGGAACGCAGGGCGGGGTGTTCGGTGCGGGCCCAGACGTCGAAACGCAGGGGCTCCCCGACGGCGCCCCGCAGATAGGCGTGCAGTCCGCGCCCTTCGGCCTCGGCCAGGGCGTCGGGCACGTGGAACACAGCGGCGGCGGTGGGCGATCCGAAGTCGAAGTCCAGGAAGCAGACGTCGTCCCCGCTCAGTGCGCGGTGGTAGGCGAGGTTGGCACTGGTCACCGAGCGGCCGGTGCCTCCCTTGTCGGAGGCGGCGAAGAGGAGCACGGCTCACACCCCCCGGGCGCGGGCGAGGCTGTCGAGCCGCTCGAGGACTCCGAGTACCAGCGCGAAGGCGGTGCCGGGCTGTACCTCGACCAACTGGCGGGCCCGGCGGAGGTCTGCCTCGATGCTCCTGATCTCCTCCCCCTGAGGGCTCCTGGGGGCGGGGGCGGGATGTTCCTCCTGTTCCCTGCCGAGGAGGTGGGCCGCCTCGCTGATCGTGTCCCGTGCCAGCTGGGACAGCTGGACGCTGGGGTTCGCAGGCTGGTCGTAGAGCTTGTGGGCGGCGACCATGCACTCGGTGACGCGCTCGGTGAGGTTCCAGGACAAGGGTCCCTGGCGAACGGGTGCCGGAGGATGGGCCGCCGGCACGTCGTCCCAGAGGCCGACGCCTTCACCCTCCTTGATACGACGCGCCCAGACGTGGTCGAGGATCGTCTCGGCGAGTCTGTGCAGGCGGTCCACTGAGGGGATGTCCCGTGACAGGGCACACAGTTGGACGGTCCGTTTGAGCAGCTGGGTGGAGAAGTCGTTCATCGTCCACGTCATGGCCGGCCCCAGGGATTCGCTGCCGAGCAGCGGCATGGTGACCCCGGGGCTGTGCAGGCCGATCGCCGGGGCGGCCCGGCTGGCGCCGCCGGTGATCCCGCCGCGTTCGGCGAGGCGTTCCACGACGCCGATGATGCGGCGGAGATCGTGGTCGCTGGTGGGGCCGCGCATCCGGTCGTGAACGAGGACGGAGACGACGGTGAGCGAGAAGTACTCCGACTCCAACTGCTGGAGCGTGGTGCGCCAGGGGATGTCCTCCAGCGGCCAGACGTCGTCGTCGAAGCGGGCGATGGCGGACCAGTACTGCTGGGTGAGTTCCCACCGCAACCGCAGGGCGTCGCTCAGTTTCTGCTGTTCGGCGGTGAGCAGGCCGAGGACGAGGGTGCGTTCGGAGAAGAGGTCGATGATGCCGTCGAGGGCGACGACGGTGAAGTGGAGGTAGGGCACGGGGCGGGCGACGCCCTGGGGTTGTCCGCCGACGGCCCGGGCGGTCTCCGGCGCCAGGTCGATCTCGGGTGCGCCTTTCACCACGCTCCACGCCCAGCCGCACTCGAACAGACGCCGTTCGTCGCGTAGTTGGTCTCGGACGTCGGCGTCGAGGCCGAGCCTGAGGCTCTCGGTGATCACCGCGCGCAGCGAGGTGAAGCGGCGCTGGAAGCGCTGCAGGACCTGACGGTCGGAGAGTCGGCCCCGGCCGAGCAGTCGGGCGAGTGCCTGCCCCTGGTCGGAGGCGATGTCGACGACGTCGACGGTGAAGGAGCGCAGCAGGCCCACCATGGCGGCGGTGAGTCGCACGCCGGCGTCCTCCCTGAGCCGGTCGATACGGGCCAGCGTGGACCCCCTCCTGGTCCCGGCCCGGTAGACCTGGCAGAAGGCGAGGGTGGCCAGGCACAGACTCACCGACATGGAGTAGGAGTCGACGACGTCCGCCTTCCGCTGTTCCGCGGACAGCTGCTGTCGGGGATCGGCCGGGGCGAAGTAGTGGCCGCCGGCGAAGACGGGCCCGTTCTCGTCGCGATGCCTGTCCATGAAGTCGCCGAGGATCTCGACGAGTCGTGCGGGGATGTCGCCGACGTCGCCCACGTTCTTCAGTGCCTTCGCCACATCCGGCTCCGTGACGTCCGGGGTGTCGAGGCGGAACGCCTGGATCTCGGTGGCGGGGTAGAGAAGGCAGAGCAGCCGCTCCGCGTCGGCCACACTGCTACAGCCGCCCCACTCCCCCCACGACCACTCCCCGCCGTCGAAGGAGTGCCGGGCGACGGCCTGCCACATGTCCAGCAGATGCTGACGTGGCTTGATCTGCACTCTGTGCCCCCTCACAGATCTCTTCGTCCCGCCGGAAGGGCCGCTCAGGATTTACCCGTTCGACGGAAACCGCAAGCAAGGATCATGGACGTGTAACCCGGTCGCACCTCCCCCGGCTCGCCGACCCGGTATATCCGCAGACTCTCGGCGTACCCATTGATGCTCTCCCGGATGTCGGATTCTCCGACGTCGCACGCGGGAAAGGGGGTTTCTCCCACCCAGTAGCCCTCGGAGTGTTCCATGAACGCCGCCGCGAAGGGCGCGCCCGGGGTGAGGGATCGCAAAAAACACTCGACACCCTCGTAAAACTCCTCGTAGGAGGAGGAGAGGGATTCCGCAACGAAGAACATGGTCCCGATCTGCCACTGCCCCGGCCGGTCGACCAGCGCGAAGATGTCGCCCTGTTCGACCCGGGCGACCTCACCGAACCGTTCCCACGGCCCGTCGGCCATCTCGGCATAGGCGTCGTCCAGGCACAACTCCCGCCAGAAGGCGTCCCAGCCGTGGTCGTGCCGGTCGAACTGCTGCTTCAGATAGTGCAGGTTCGGCGTCGACCGGTCGAGCAAGGTGATCTCGTCACACCAGGGGAGCATCGTGAACGTCGGATAGAGATTGGCGCCGGCGCCGACATCCACGCCCCGGACCCGCAGTCCCGGGAATCCGCGGAAATGATCACTGAAGTGGGTGCGGACGATCGACATGATCTCCGCGTCGACCGGGAGCACGGTGCGATAGTTCTTCCGGACGTAGTCCACGGGGTCGAAGGCGTCCCATTGCGCCTCCGCGTTCAACTGCGCCGGTTTTCCCGATGATCCGAAAGACATGCCCCACGGTATCAACAGGGTCGATCTCTGACCTCTGTTGAATCCCGATCGCTTTATGAGAGCGGAGGCACAGGGGGCGCATGGCAGCACTCGATGTGACCGGGTTGATCCCGGTACTTGAACGGCCCGGATCACTGGGCAATTCTGGTTCGATGCCAGCGACTCGCCCGTCCCTACGGGTACGCACAGCCCTCGAGCAGGACATGTCCGACATCGTCCTACTGGACCGTGAGGTCTTTCCCGACCTGCCCTACCCCTACTTCGTCCTGCGCCAGCTCCTCGACGCCTTCAAGGAACACATGTTCGTGGTCCACGACGGCGACCGCCTGTGTGGATACGTGCTGGCCACACCGCCGAGCGAGGGGCAGAGCTGGATCCTGACCCTGGGCGTCGCACCCGGCATGCGCCATCGCGGGCTGGGCCGGCAGCTGATGAGGGAGGCGCTGGACCGTCTGCGGGCCGAAGGCGCGCGCACCGCCCGTCTCGGGGTGAGACCGGAGAACGTCACCGCCATCAGGCTCTACATCTCCCTGGGGTTCGCCCCCGACCCAGGCGGCCCCCGCTCCGACTACTTCGGCCCCGGCGAGGACCGGCTGCTCATGACGTTGGCTCTGTGAGAGCGCCGAACCGCCGTACGTAGCGGCGTTGCCACGGCGTTTCCACCGCATGGCGGTCGTAGTGGTGGCGGACGAAGTCGACCGCCGCCTTCGGGGGGACGCCGTCCAGGACGGCCAGGCAGGCGAGGGCGGTGCCGGTGCGGCCGCGGCCGCCCGCGCAGGCGATCTCCACGCGTTCGCCGGCCGCCCGGCGCCACGCCTCGGTGAGGGCCGCGCGGGCGTCCGCACGGTCGGCGGGGAGGCGGAAGTCGGGCCAGCGGACCCAGCGGGACTCCCAGGACGTCACCGGAGGGCGCCGGCCCAGGAGGTAGAGGGCGTAGGCGGGGACGGGCGCCGCCGGGTCGAGGGGGCGGCGCAGGCCGCGGCCCCGGATCAGCCGGCCGGAGGGCAGGGCGAGCACTCCGGGGGCGTCCTCACTCCAGGCCCATGTGTCCTTCTGCATCACTCCATTCCAACGCGTTGGCCGGGACCGGGCAACCGATTCGGGTCCGCCGGTGGTCTGGGGGGCGAGGAGGGTGCTTGATGCAGGCCGAACAAGAGGACCGGTTCCACGAGTTCGTCAGAGCGCGGTGGTCCCGGCTCGTGCGAACCGCGTATCTGCTCACGGGCGACGTCCACCACGCGGAGGATCTGACGCAGACCGCGCTGGCCAAGGCGTACCGGTCGTGGCGGCGGATATCGCGCAGCGACAGCCCGGAGGCGTACGTGCGGCGGATGCTGGTCACGTGCAACAGCGACCGGTTCCGCAAGCGGCGGGTCACCGAGGCGCTGACCGCGGCTCCGCCGGACCGGGCAGGGCTCGACGAGGGCGCGGGGCAGGTGGAGGAGCGTGGCTCGCTGCTCGCCGGACTCGCCCAACTGCCGCCCAGGCAACGAGCGGTGGTGGTGCTCCGGTACTGGGAGGACCTCTCCGAGGCGGAGGTGGCCGAGGTGCTCGGCTGCTCGACCGGCACGGTCAAGAGCCAGGCGTCGAAGGGCCTGGCGAAGTTGCGCACGTATCCGGGACTGTCCGCGGGCCGCACGCCGACGGGCGGTCGGGGGCAGGCAGAGCAAGGAGAGCGGGGAGACAGCGGTGAACGAGACAGGCGGGCACGAGGACTTCGGGTTCGAGGCGCGGATGCGTGAGCTGCTCGCGGAGGACGCGTACACCATCAGCCCGTCCCCGGCGCCGTACCCGGCGATCCGGCAGCGGGGACTGGCCGAACGGCGGCGGCGCGTGGCGCTGACCGGAGCGGTGCTGGCGACGCTGGCCGCCGTGCCGGTGGGGGCGTACGCCGTGGCCGGCGGGAGCGGGGGGCGGAGCTCCACGGCGGCGCCGCAGGCGTCGGCGAGCGTCCGGGGCGGCACGACGGCGACCCCGGGCACGACGCCGGGCACGACGCCGGGCACGACGGCGGGCCGCGACGTCTCCGGGCCCGCGCGGCCGGCCACGGCCGGTCAGCTGCTGGACGGGATCACCTTCGCGCAGGCGGCGGACGGGCTGGCGGCCTGCCTGAAGGCGGAGGGCGGGACGAAGGCCCGTCTGGGCAAGGCCGAGGACTACCGGATCATCCTGGCCGCGAAGAGCACGGGCGACTCCAACGCCCCCGGTGACGGCTTCCACGTCGTCGGCGTGAAGGAGCAGCCGGCCGGCTTCCGGGTGGTGTGCGACATCGAGGACGGCGTGGGCTCCGGCATCAGCGTCAGTTCGAGCGACGCGAACTCGGCGGACGCGGGCGTGGTCGTGCCCGATGTCAACGGCGGTGCCCTGTACCAGCAGTCGTTCATCGACAAGGGGCGCTGGAAGCTGCCGTTCCGCTGGGCGGCCATCGGCACCGTCGAGCCGTCGGTGGCCAAGGTGACCGTCTCCTACGGCGACGCCGGCCCGGTCGCCGCCGTCCTCGACCACGGCTGGTTCGTGGCCGCGGGGATGCTGGACCAGCAGGTCACCCTGGCCCCGCACGTGGAGGGTTACGACGGCGCGGGCAAGCTCGTCTACGATTCCGACACGGACCGCACATACCAACGCACGCTGCCGTAGCGGCCTGCGGCCGCGGTCACGTCCTGCCCGGGGTCACCAGTCCCGACTCGTAGGCACGATGACCGGTTGAGCCCGGTCCCGGGCGCCCAGCTCGCCCATGATGCGGCTGGGGTGGGTCTTGGCGGTGAGCGGGCTGAGGCTCAGCGTCTCGCCGATCTCGGTGTTGGTCAGCCCGCGGGCGACGAGGGCCAGCACCTCGCGTTCCCGCTCGGAGAGTCCCTCCGGTCCGCCGACGGCGGGTGGGCCGGAGGGGCCGCGCAGGAACCGGGCGATCAGCCGGGCGGTCGAGCCCGGGCGACAGCAGCGCCTCGCCGGCGGCGACCGTGCGGATGGCATCCAGGAGTTCGGCGGGCCGGGTGTCCTTCACCAGGAAGCCGGAGGCGCCCGCGCGAAACGCCTCGACGATGTTCACGTCGGTGCCGGGCGCGGGGATTGCTCCCCGGGGAGTACCCCGGGCGCGTCAGGACGGTGTGGGCGGGTGGGTCAGGACGGTGTGCGAGCCGCGGCCAGGAGGCGGGTCACGTCGTCCGCGCAGATCGTCAGCGCCGCGCCCACCGTCGCGAGGACCTCGCGTTCGGCCGGGGTGTAGGGGCCGTCCGCGAGGGCGATGCGGGCGCCCTGCAGCAGGATCGATTCGCGGCCGACCGGTGCGAGGTGGGGTGCGAGCGGGTCGAGGGCCTCGTGGAGCTCTATGGCCAGCCCGGGTCCGTAGGACTCGCCGTAGCTGCGGCCGGTGTCGGCGGCCAGCGCGTCGACGAGGGCGGCGAGCTGTTCCTCCGTGCAGTCGGCGAAGCCGGCCGCGCGCACCGCTCCGGCCGCCGTCTCGAGGGCGGTGCGGGCGCAGCCGCCGCCCGCGGACAGCACCGCGAGGGCGACGGTGTGGACGGCGTCGCGGAGCATCGCCGAGAAGCGGACGGTGGTGGGGTGGTCGAGGGCGTCGGCGCCGAAGTGCCGGTGGCAGGCCGCGCACTCGACGACGGGGCCGGTCTCGCCGCGCGGCAGGACGGGCACGCCGAGCACGGTGAAGCGGCGCTGGCCGGTCAGCCGCTGGTAGTTGCGGTCTCCGCCGCAGCCCGGGCAGAAGAACTCGCCATCGCCGACGGGTGTCCACGCGGTGCGGGTGCCCAGGATGCGGGCACGCCTGGTGACACGGCCGTCTCGTCCCCGTTCTGGCAGCACGTCGCACCTCCATCAGCCGCGGCAACATCGCCGCATGCCCCCGTGATGTTAGCCACATCATTGAGGTGTAGTCAGCACCCGGGACGAGACCTCTCCGTGACCTTCACGGTCGGATGGCCGATATACGACGGGGCCCCGGCCGCCGAGTACGGCGACCGGGGCCTCGGACCACCGATGAGGATGGTCAGCGGCTCGCGCGGTTGACGGCCGAGACGACCGCCTTCAGCGAGGCACGCGTCGTGTTCGCGTCGATGCCGATGCCCCACAGGACCTTGTCGCCGATCGCGCACTCGATGTAGGAGGCGGCCTGCGCGGAGGCGCCCTCGCTCATCGTGTGCTCCTGGTAGTCCAGCAGGCGTACGTCGACGCCGACGGACTGCAGGGCGTCGAAGAAGGCCGAGATCGGACCGTTGCCGGTACCGGTCAGGACGGTGTCCTCGCCGTCGACGGTGGCCTCGACGGTCAGGGTGTCCACGCCGTCGGTGTCGGTGGTCGACTGCCCGGTGCGGACCTGGATGCGGCCCCAGGGGTTCTCGGGGTTCGGCAGGTACTCGTCCTGGAAGACGGACCAGATGGCGCTGCCGGTGACCTCGCCGCCCTCGGCGTCCGTCTTGGCCTGGATGAGCTTGGAGAACTCGATCTGCATGCGGCGGGGCAGGTCCAGCTTGTGGTCGTTCTTCAGGACGTACGCGATACCGCCCTTGCCGGACTGCGAGTTGACGCGGATGACCGCCTCGTAGGAGCGGCCGACGTCCTTCGGGTCGATCGGCAGGTACGGGACGGCCCACTCGATGTCGTCGACGGTGACGCCCTTGGCGGCCGCGTCGGCCTCCAAGGCGTCGAAGCCCTTCTTGATGGCGTCCTGGTGGGAGCCGGAGAAGGACGTGTAGACCAGGTCGCCCACGTACGGGTGGCGCGGGTGGACCTCCATCTGGTTGCAGTACTCCCACGTGCGACGGATCTCGTCGATGTCGGAGAAGTCGATCTGCGGGTCGACGCCCTGGGAGAAGAGGTTCATGCCCAGGGTGACCAGGTCGACGTTGCCGGTGCGCTCGCCCTGCCCGAACAGACAGCCCTCGACGCGGTCGGCGCCGGCCATCAGCGCCAGCTCGGCGGCGGCGACGGCGGTGCCGCGGTCGTTGTGCGGGTGGACGGAGATGACGACGTGCTCACGGCGGGAGATGTTGCGGCTCATCCACTCGAAGCGGTCGGCGTGGGTGGAGGGCGTGGAGCGCTCGACGGTGGCCGGCAGGTTCAGGATGATCTCGCGGCCCGGTCCGGGCTGGTAGACGTCCATCACCGCCTCGCAGACCTGCAGGGCGAAGTCCAGCTCGGTGTCGGTGAAGATCTCGGGGCTGTACTGGTATCCGAACTCGGTCTCCGGGCCCAGCAGCTTCTCCGCGTACTCCATGACCAGGCGGGTGCCGTCGACGGCGATCTGCTTGATGTCGTCCTTGGAGCCGCGGAAGACGACCCGGCGGAAGACGGGCGCGGTGGCGTTGTACAGGTGGACGGTGGCGCGGCGGGCGCCCTTCAGGGACTCCACGGTCCGCTCGATCAGGTCCTCACGGGCCTGGGTCAGTACGGAGATCGTGACGTCGTCCGGGATCGCGCCCTCTTCCTCGATGATCGAGCGCACGAAGTCGAAGTCGGTCTGTCCGGAGGCCGGGAAGCCGACCTCGATCTCCTTGTAGCCCATCTTGACCAGCTGGTCGAACATCCGGCGCTTGCGCTCGGGCGACATGGGGTCGATCAGGGCCTGGTTGCCGTCGCGCAGGTCGGTGGAGAGCCAGCGGGGGGCGGCGGTGATCCGGTTGTCCGGCCAGGTGCGGTCGGGGATGTCGACCTGGTCGTACTGCCCGTACTTGTGGATCGGCATCTGGCTGGGCTGCTGGCGGTTCGCCATGGGGCGTTGGCTCCTCGGGGTGACCGGAGAATGTCCGGACGGAAGGACGGCCGACACGCAACACCAAGCTCCGCGGGGAGGGGGTCGGCCTCGACTACAGGCCCTCGCCGCGGCAGCTAAGGAGAAGCAGCCCGAAACGCATAGTGCTCCGCAGCCTAGCCGAGCCGCATCTGTCGCGGTGGTGCGTATCAGTATGCGGGACCACCGGGAGCAACTGAAGAGAAAAGGGACGAAACATGCGCCATACCACTTGAAGCCATGAATCTGCCGCGTTTGTCACCGTTTTTCACCGATCATGGTTGCCCGTAGTGACAGGTGGGTCACACAGTGCGAAGGTGCCGGTCATGACGACTCACGGGGGCTTCGAGCCCGTCTTCTGCACCGTCGTACCGCCGCACCTCCTCCACCGGCTGGCGCGCAACGACGACCCCGCGCTCTCCGGTCCCGCCCGGCGCACCCTCCTGCGCGACAGCGAACTGCGCGCCCTGCGCCAGGTGACCACCGAGTTCCGCCTGGCCGCCGCCCCGGCCGTGAAGGCGCCCTCCGACCAGCCGCTGCGCACGATCTACGACTGCGGGCACGGCACCGACCTGCCCGGCGCGAAGGTCCGCTCCGAGGGCCAGGACCCCGGCAGGGACGCGACCGTCAACCGCGCGTACTCCGGGCTCGGCGCCACCTTCGACCTCTATCTGAAGGCCTACCGGCGGCACTCCATCGACGACGACGGCCTGCCGCTGGACGCCAGCGTCCACTACGACGAGGGCTACAACAACGCCTTCTGGAACGGCGAGCAGATGGTGTTCGGCGACGGCGACGGCGAGATCTTCCTCGACTTCACCAACTCCATCGACGTCATCGGGCACGAGCTCACCCACGGCGTCACCCAGTACACGGCGAACCTGACCTACTACGGGCAGCCCGGCGCCCTCAACGAGTCGATGTCCGACGTCTTCGGCTCGCTCATCAAGCAGTACTCGCTCGGCCAGACCGCCGCCGAGGCCGACTGGCTGATCGGCGCGGGCCTGCTCGCCCCGGACGTCACCGGCACCGCGCTGCGCTCGATGAAGGCCCCGGGCACCGCGTACGACGACGACGTCCTCGGCAAGGACCCGCAGCCCGCGACCATGGACGAATACGTCCGCACCGGCCGCGACAACGGCGGCGTGCACATCAACTCGGGCATCCCCAACCACGCGTTCTACCTGGCCGCCGCCGCTCTCGGCGGGTACGCCTGGGAGAAGGCGGGCCAGATCTGGTACGACGTCCTGACCGGCGGCGAGCTCGGGGACCGGGCCTTCTTCACCGACTTCGCCGCGCTGACGGTGAAGGCGGCGCGCGAGCGGTTCGGCGACGGCGGCGACGAGTTCCAGGCCGTGCAGAAGGCGTGGGAGCAGGTCGGGGTGCGGATCCTGTAGTTCCGTACTACACAGGGACCCATGCGTATTCAGGTGAGGCGCACGGGCGGGTTCGCGGGCATCGAGCGGCAGGCCGAGGTGGACACGGCGGGGCGGTCCGACGCAGGCGAGTGGCACGCCCTGGCCGAGGAGGCGGTCGCCGCCGGCCGGGGCACGCCCCCGCAGGGTGTGCCGGACGGCTTCCGCTACGAGATCACGGTGGACGGCAGGACCGTCCACGCGGCCGACCCGCGACTGACGTCGCAGCAGCGCGAGCTGATCACGAGAGTGCTCAAGGAAGGCGCCTGATCGGCAGTTCCCGTAAGGGCGTTGACTTCCTTACCCATCGGTAAGGATGATCCCGACCATGGCGAACGATCAGCGCGCGGCGGCGCATCCGATCCCCCGGTTCCCGGCGGACTTCCTGTGGGGCGTGTCCACGTCCGCACACCAGATCGAAGGCGCGGTGGCGGAGCGCGAACCGTCCGTGTGGGACGTCTTCACGGCCGAGCCGGGACGGGTGAAGGACGGCTCCACGGCCGCCGTGGCGTGCGACCACGTCCGCCGCCACGGCGAGGACGTGGCCCTCCTGGCGGGCCTCGGCGTCAACGCCTACCGCTTCTCCGTCTCCTGGCCGCGGGTCAACGCCCCCGGCGGTCTCGACTTCTACGACCGTCTCGTGGACGAGCTGCTGGCGGCGGGCGTCCGCCCGGTCCCCACCCTCTTCCACTGGGACCTGCCGGCGGACCTGGACTGGATGGAGCGGGACACGGCGTCCCGGTTCGCGGAGTACGCGTCGGTGGTGGTGGACCGGCTCGGGGACCGCGTCACGAAGTGGATCACCCTCAACGAGCCCGCCGAGCACACCCTGCTGGGGCACGCGCTCGGCACCCACGCCCCCGGCAAGCAGCTCCTCTTCGACGCGCTGCCGGCCGCCCACCACCAGCTGCTCGGTCACGGTCTCGCCGTGCAGGCGCTGCGCGCGGCCGGCGCCGCGGACATCGGCATCGCCAACTCGCACGGCCCGACCTGGCCGGCCTCGCAGGAGCCCGCCGACCTGGAGGCGGCGGCGTTCTACGACGTCCTGCTCAACCGCCTGTTCGCCGAGCCGCTGCTGCTCGGCGCGTACCCGGAGGGCCTCGGCGAGCTGATGCCGGGCGACGTCGCGGCCGACCTGAAGATCATCGGCGAGCCGCTCGACTGGTACGGCGTCAACTACTACGCCCCGACCCGGGTGGGCGCCCCGCAGGGCACCGAAATCGAGTTCGGCGGGATCACCATGCCGGCCGAACTCCCCTTCTCCGTCCAGGAGATCGAGGGCGTCCCGGTGACCGACTTCGGCTGGCCGGTGGTCCCCGAAGGTCTGACCGAGCTCCTGACGACCTTCAAGGACCGCTACGGCGACCGCCTCCCGCCGGTCGTCATCACCGAGAACGGCTGCTCCTACGAGGGCCTCGACGACCAGGCCCGGATCGCCTACCTGGACGGCCACCTCCGCGCCCTGCACCGGGCCCTGGAGGAGGGCGTGGACGTGCGCGGCTACTTCGTCTGGTCGCTGCTGGACAACTTCGAGTGGGCGGAGGGCTACGCGCGGCGCTTCGGCCTCGTCCACGTGGACTTCGCGACGCAGGTCCGCACCCCGAAGGCCTCCTACGCCTGGCTGCGGGACGTCCTCCAGGCGCAGGGATGACGACGGCGGACAGGGCCGCGACGACCGCGCTGGCCGAGCCCGTCGAACGGGTGGGCCGCGGCTGGACCTCGGCCCTGTCCCTCGCCAACGGGGCGATCTGGGTGGGCTGGTACGGCCCCCTGCAGATCCTGCTGGCCTCCCAGGCCGAGGACTTCGCGCCCGGCTCCGGCATGTCGAAGGAGGCGATGCTGGCGTGGGTGACGGGCGTCGGCGCGGTCGTCTCGCTGGCGGCGAACCCGCTCTTCGGCGCGCTGTCGGACCGTACGACGTCCCGCCGGGGGCGCCGCACCCCGTGGATCGTGGCCGGGACGGCGGGCGGCGTCCTGTCACTGCTGCTGCTCGCGGGCGCGCGCGGGGTGTGGACGATGGCGCTGGGCTGGTGCCTGGTGCAGCTGACGCTGAACGCGGCCTTCGCAGCGGTGACGGCGGCCGTCCCCGACCGGGTCCCCCGGTTCCAGCGTGGCTCGGTGGGCGGCTGGCTGGGGGTCGCGCAGATCCTCGGCGTGGTCGGCGGCACGGGGCTCGCGACGGCCGCCGGGGGCATCGGGGCGGGCTATGTGGCGTGCGCGGTCTTCACGGCGCTGGGCGTGCTGCCGTACGTGCTGCGCTACGAGGACCTGCGGCTGGCGGAGGAGGACCGGCCGGCCTGGTCCTGGCGGGGCTTCGCGGCCGGCTTCTGGCTGAGTCCGCGCCGGTACCCGGACCTCGGGTGGGCGTGGCTGACCCGCTTCCTGATGAACCTGAGCAACGCGCTGGTGCTGCTCTACCTCCTGTACTACCTGCGCGACCGCCTGCACCACGCCGACCCCGAGGGCGGCGTGCTGATCCTGACGGCGGTGAACGGGCTGACGCTGCTCGCCACGGTCGTCGTCGGCGGCGTCTGGTCGGACCGGATCGGCCGGCGCAAGCCGTTCGTCATCTGGTCCGGCGTGCTGATGGCGGTGGCCACGGCGATGCTGGCGGCCTGGCAGACCTGGCCGGGGGCGATCGTGGCGTCGGCGGTGCTGGGCGTCGGCTTCGGCGTCTTCACCTCGGTCGACTTCGCGCTGATGACGGACGTGCTGCCGCAGGCCGGGGACCGGGGCAAGGACCTGGGCATCATCAACGTGGCCAACGCCCTGCCCCAGGTCGCCGCGCCCGCCCTGGCCGCCCCGATCGTGACGTACCTGGGCGGCTACCGGGTGCTGTACCTGGTGTCCGCCGTGATCTGCCTGGCGGGAGCGGTCCTGGTGGGACGGATCCGGGGGGTGGACTGAGCCACCGGCCGACCGGCCCGCCGGTGGCTTGCCGCCGCCACCGCGTGACGACGACGGCCGAGCCGCCCGCTCGCGCCCTCAGAAGCCCAGTTTGCGCAGCTGCTTGGGGTCGCGCTGCCAGTCCTTGGCCACCTTCACGTGCAGGTCCAGGAAGACCGGAGTGCCCAGCAGCGCCTCGATCTGCTTGCGGGACTTGATGCCGACGTCCTTCAGGCGCTTGCCCTTGGGGCCGATGATGATGCCCTTCTGGCTGGGGCGCTCGATGTAGATGTTGGCGTGGATGTCGAGCAGCGGCTTCTCGGCCGGGCGGTCCTCCCGCGGGAGCATCTCCTCGACGACGACCGCGATGGAGTGCGGCAGCTCGTCGCGGACGCCCTCCAGCGCGGCCTCGCGGATCAGCTCGGCGACCATCACCTGCTCGGGCTCGTCGGTCAGGTCGCCCTCGGGGTAGAGCGGCGGGCTCTCGGGGAGCATCGGCACGAGCAGGTCGGCCAGCAGCTCGACCTGCTGGTCGCCGACGGCCGAGACCGGCACGATCTCCGCCCACTCGAACCCCAGCTCCTTGCCGAGCTGGTCGATCGCGATGAGCTGTTCGGCCAGCGTCTTGGAGTCCACCAGGTCGGTCTTGGTGACGACCGCGACCTTCGGGGTGCGCTTGATGCCGGCCAGCTCCTTGGCGATGAACCGGTCGCCGGGGCCCAGCTTCTCGTTGGCCGGCAGGCAGAAGCCGATGACGTCGACCTCGGCCCAGGTGGCGCGCACGACGTCGTTCAGCCGCTCGCCGAGCAGGGTGCGCGGCTTGTGCAGCCCCGGAGTGTCCACCAGGATCAGCTGGGCCTCGGGGCGGTGCACGATGCCCCGCACGGTGTGCCGCGTGGTCTGCGGACGGTTCGAGGTGATCGCCACCTTCTTCCCGACCAGAGCGTTCGTGAGGGTGGACTTGCCGGCGTTGGGGCGGCCCACGAAGCAGGCGAAGCCGGCACGGTGTACGGACTCGGCCGGCTGCTCGGATGACTGGTTGCGAACGCTCATGGCCCCCATTCTCCCTGATCCGCAAAGCACCGCCGTACACACGAGCGGTCGGGCTCCGGGTGGTGAGCTCCCGGAAACCTCCACGCAACGAAACGTCACGGAAACACGTGTGTGCACTGGAGGAAACGCAATGCGGTGACCCTCTGACGAGCCCCCGCATCGTTGGAGACATCGTGACTCTGGCCGCCGCCCACGCGAACACCGGCGACACCGCCTGGTTGCTCGCCGCCACCGCCCTCGTCCTGCTGATGACCCCGGGACTGGCCCTCTTCTACGGCGGCATGGTCCGCACGAAGAGCGTCCTCAACATGCTGATGATGAGCTTCGTGTCGATCGCCCTGGTCACGGTGGTGTGGCTGGCGGCCGGCTACTCCCTCGCCTTCGGGAAGGACGCCGGCGGCGGCCTGATCGGCGGGCTCGAGCACGCCGGGATGGCCGGCCTCGGCCCGGACAGCGTCCAGGGCACGGTCCCGACCCTGCTGTTCGCCACCTTCCAGCTCACCTTCGCGATCATCACCGCCGCGCTGATCAGCGGCGCGATCGCGGACCGGGCGAAGTTCGCGGCCTGGCTGGTCTTCGTGCCGGTCTGGGCACTGCTCGTATACGTTCCCGTCGCGCACTGGGTCTGGGGCCCGGGCGGCTGGATCTTCGACCGGCTCGGTGCGCTGGACTTCGCGGGCGGCCTCCCCGTCGAGATCACGTCCGGGGCCTCCGGTCTGGCGTTGTGCCTGGTCCTGGGCCCGCGGCTGGGCTTCAAGAAGGACGCGATGCGTCCGCACAACCTGCCCATGGTGATGCTGGGCGCGGGCCTGCTGTGGTTCGGCTGGTTCGGCTTCAACGCCGGTTCCGCGCTGGGCGCGAACGGGCTGGCGGCGGCGGCCTTCCTCAACACGCTCGCGGCCGGCTGCACGGGCCTGCTGGGCTGGCTCTTCGTCGAGCAGCGGCGCGACGGCCACCCGACGACGCTGGGCGCGGCCTCCGGCGCGGTCGCCGGACTGGTGGCGATCACGCCGTCCTGCGGCTCCGTCTCCCTCCTCGGCGCCCTGGTCGTGGGCCTCGCCGCCGGCGTCGTCTGCTCCTACGCCGTGAGCTGGAAGTTCAGGCTGAACTACGACGACTCCCTCGACGTCGTGGGCGTCCACCTGGTCGGCGGCGTCATCGGCACGCTCCTGATCGGCGTCTTCGCCGTGGACACCATGACCGGCGGCCCCGAGGGCCTGCTGTACGGCGGCGGGTTCGGGCAGCTCGGCAGGCAGCTGGTCGCGGTGATCGCGGTCGCCGCCTACGCCTTCACCGTGACCTACGGCATCGGCAAGCTGCTCGACCGCACGATCGGCCTGCGCGCGGACGAGGACCACGAGCACACCGGCCTGGACCTTACGGTGCACGCCGAGACGGCATACGATCACGGCGTCCTGGGCCACGGCGCCCCGGTCTCCGCGCACTCCGTCCCCTCCGCCCAGAAGGTCAAGCCACAGGCATGAAGCTCATCACCGCGATCGTCAAGCCCTACCGCCTCGACGAGGTCAAGACGGCCCTGCAGGAGCTCGGCGTGCACGGTCTGACCGTGACCGAGGCCAGCGGTTACGGCCGTCAGCGCGGCCACACCGAGGTGTACCGGGGCGCCGAGTACCAGGTCGACCTCGTGCCCAAGGTCCGCATCGAGGTCGTCGTCGAGGACGCGGAGTCCGAGGCCGTCATCGACGCGATCGTGCGCGCCGCGCACACCGGCAAGATCGGCGACGGCAAGGTGTGGGCGCTCCCGGTGGAGACGGTCGTCCGGGTCCGCACGGGCGAGCGCGGCCCGGACGCGCTGTAGTTCGGTGCCGGGCGTCGCGTGCCGGTGACCGTTCCGGTCACGCCCTAGCGTCCGGCGGTCTGGCCGATTCCCGTCCGCGGGTGAGCGGGGGCCGGTCGCGCCCCACGGCGGAGCCGTATGACGCCGGCGCGCCGCCCCCCGTCGGGGTGCCTTCGCCGGCGCCGTCGGATCAGGAGCCACACCCCGGCGGCGACGCCGGCTGCCACGACCGCGAGGACCAGCCACGGCGCCGCCACGAACGACGCGGTCGCCGACTCCTGCGTCCTCGTGGCCGTCGCCGTCAGCTTCACGTCCGTCCGGTCGAGGTGGGGGGCGTCGGTCCAGTGTTCGGTGAGGCGGACGCGCTGGCCGGGCAGCAGCTGGGAGGGGACCTTCGTCAGACGGCGGTCGAGGAGCGTGCGGCCGAACAGGCCCCGCGCCGTCAGCCGCACCTTCGGATCGAGGGTCACGTTGCCGGTGTTGTGCAGGGTGTAGGAGATCGTCGCGGTGCTGTCGCCGAAGCCCGGGACCAGCGGCTGGTGGTGGCTGATCTCCACGTCCTCCACGGCGAGCGCGGGCAGGGTGGGTCCGCCGACCTGGAGGTAGACGCGGGCGGCGACCGCCCGCTGCACGCCGAGCGCGACCGAGCCGTCGCCCCGCTCGACGCGTTCGTCGAGGGCGACGACGGCCCCCGGATGATCGCCCGGCTCGGCGCCCTCGGGCACCCGGACGGTGAACGGCACGGTGACGGAACTGCGGCCGGGCACGGTGATCCGGTCCCGCGGCAGCTCGGCCCACGCGCCCACGCCCCGCATCCGCTCGCCCGGCGACCTGACGGCGAACCCGCCGTCGCGTGCGGTGTTGTAGGCGTCGGCCGCGTACAGCCGGAAGGTGAGGGGCGCGTCGGTCTTGTTGGCGACGACGACCTTGTCCTCGATCGTCTGGCCGGGATCGGCGGAGACGTAGAAATAGGGCCGCGCGGCGAC
Source organism: Streptomyces achromogenes (assembly GCF_030816715.1). NCBI lineage: Bacteria > Bacillati > Actinomycetota > Actinomycetes > Kitasatosporales > Streptomycetaceae > Streptomyces > Streptomyces achromogenes. Next base: position 3,030,312 of record NZ_JAUSYH010000001.1, read on the forward strand.
GGCCGAGGCGACGGGGTACACGGACCAGCTGCCGTTGTCGGCGGCCCGTGCGGGCGTGGGCGCGGCGAACAGCAGGCCCAGCAGGAACGGCAGGAGGAGGACGTACGGCTTGCGCATGGGTGCGGACCCCCCACGTACGGGCTGCGACGGCTGGGTGGACGGGCGGGTGCGGACCTGTGGGGCGGGCGCCCCGGCCACCGGTGGACAGGGTGCGTGAACTCAGCTGAGCGTGAGGGTCAGGACGCCGGCGTAGGTGCCCGGAGGCGTGAACGACGGTACGTCGAGGGACAGTTGCGCGTTGGCGGTGAACTCGCCGCCGGTGGCCGTGCCGTCGGGCGTGGATGCCAGGGTCGCCCCCGAGGCGCCGACCGTGCCCGGCGAACCGGCCTGACAGGTGCTCGGGCTGCCCGCCTTGGTGCCGCACGCGGGCGTCCAGCTCAGCTTGCCGGCGTCGATCTTGGCTCCGGAGCCGCTGAAGTCGGTGACCTTGCCGGTCAGGGACCACCCGGCGGGTCCGCCGCGGAAGTCCTTGACGGTGACCGTCTGCAGGGCTCCGGTGGAGGCGCCGCCCTGGCCGAACTCGACCCCGGACAGCTGGACGGCGTCCCCGGCCTGGGACATCGACAGCGTGCCCGCGCGGACCGTGGTGGTCACCTTCTGGCTGCCGTCCGGCACGGGCTGGTCGTCGATGACGACGTACGCGACCGGTCCGGCGCCGAGGTCGGCGCTCCAGGCGCTCCCCTCGTACGCCACCACGCCGTTCGTGGTGAGGTCGCTGACGACGAGCGAGCCGGAGATGTTCCCCTGCCCGTTCGCGGTCACGGTCGCGGTGTCCGCCGTCTGGCTGGATCCGGACCGGCCGGCCAGGGTGACCGACACGCCCGGCGTGAATCCGCTGCCGGTGACCGCGACGCTCGCCCCCGGGCTGCCGGAGGCCGAACCCAGCTGGATGGCACGGGTGTTGGCTGGCGGGTTGTCCGCCGCGGTGACCGTCTCCGACACCGGGGCCGGCGGGTTGGTCACCGTGCAGGGGGTGTCCAGCTCGAGGATGTAGCTGGTGTGGATGTTGTAGTCGCCGGGCGAGAGGGTGATCGCGCCGGGACTGGTGACGGTGAAGGTGCCGGTCATCGAGAACGACGGGAAGACGCCCTTGCCGGGCACCGGGTCGTTCTTCTTCGGGCCGGTCAGGGTGATGCTGCCGGTCTGCGCGCCGCCGAGGGTGACCTTGCCCGTCGGCGTCATGATGTCGGCCGGCAGGGCCAGGTCGGTGGGGTTGCTCGCGGCGGGCGAGACGACCGTGTACGTCACGGTGACGGTGTCACCGACCTCGGGCGTGGTGTCGTTCACCGCGAGCCTCGCGGTGGTGGTGCCGTCGATCGGCGGGATGCCGGCGATGGGCGGCGGAACACAGTGCGTCGGGAAGCTGACGTCGGTCGCGGCGCCGGCCGGACACGCCAGCGCCCCGCCCGCGGTGACCGCGAGCGCGGTGGCCCCGAGCAGTGACGCCCAGTGCCGTCTTCGGGAACTGCGGGGTGTCGAACCCATTGGTGCCCCCTCCTCCAGGGTGCGGGCGCAGCGGCTCTTCTGCGCCGACAGGGGGCATTGAGGTGCGGATCGCGCAAGAAGTCAATGGAGACGGGCCAATGAACTGATGGACCGTCAGCTTCCTGCTGCAGCAGGAGAACTGACGGCCCGCACGTACAGTTTCCGACCGCTATCAGTCGTACAGGAACGGCCCCGGCGCCTGCGGGCCGGTCGCCTTGCAGGTGACGGTGATCCCGAAGATGACCATCTTCAGCGAGCCGCCGTTGATGTCGAGACTGTCTCCCGAGGCCACGGTCCCGTTGAGCGGTCCGACCGTGATCGGTGCGCCGGTCGCCATGGCGGGGTTCACCGCGCCGGAGAAGACCCTCGCGGCTCCGGTCGAGTTCGCCATCGTGAGCGTGGAGTTGATGCTGTTGGCGCTGATCGGGATGGGCGCGGTGATCGCGCTGGAGGTGAGGGTGAGGGTGGCGGAGCTGCCGCTCTGGGTGGCCGTGAGGGTGGCCGCCCCACCGCCGAAGAGACCGCAGCTCGCGGTGAACGTGGCCGTCGCCGGGGTGACGGCGGCGGCTGAGGGCGCGAACGCCAGTCCGGTGACCGCGAGGGTCCCGGCCAGCATGGCCGCACCTGATCCGATTCGCTTGCCTCTCATGGGGTTTCCGGCTCCTTCCCGGATGTGGGGAGACGGACGGCCGAAAACGGGACGGTGGGTGCGGACACCGGTGCCGGTGGGGGTGAATCTGACGGTCCGTCGGAACTTACGGTCTCATTGACTCGGGAGGGACGGGGCACGGCAAGGCCGAAATCCGGCCGAGTTGAATCCGGCGCCGTCGGCGTCCGGCACGGGACGGGTGCGGTGCCGGGGAACCCCGGGACACACCGGGATCACCCCGGCCGCGGGGCGGCCCTCCGGGACGTCAGCCGGCGGAGACGGTGCGCCGGACCGTTCCGTCCGGCGAAGCCAGCAGCACCGGCGTCCCCGGTCCGCCGAGATCCCGTACGGCGGCGAGGTCGTCCCCGGCGGCCTCCTCCGACGACGTCACCACCGCCGCCGCCTCCAGCGACCGCGCGCCGGACGCCACGGCCATCGCCACCGCCGTCCGCAGCGCGCTCAGCCGCAGCGACGGCAGGTCCACCGTCCCCGCGACATACGTGCGTCCGGTGTCGTCACGGACGGCGGCCCCCTCGGGCACACCGTTGCGGGCCCGCGCGGATCGGGCCAGGGTGACGATCTTGCGGTCCTCGGGGTCGAGCGCGGTGCTGTCGGTCATGCCTTGAGCATACGAAGGACCGGCGTGCCGACGGCGGCGGCCCCCGGCGAGACACGGGGGTACGCCGTCGTCCGCGCGGCCGCGCGCGGACGGTCCCGGGCATGCCGGAGCGGCCTCAGGAACGGTCGAGGCGCAGCCGTTCGGCGCGCGGCAGACCGGCGACCACCAGGTCGTACGAGTCCTCGACGAGCTCCCGGACCAGGGCGACGGGGAGATCGCCGTCGACCGTCACCGTGTTCCAGTGCCGTTTGTTCATGTGGTACCCGGGCGTGATCAGGCCCGGATGCTCGCCGCGCAGCCGCACCGCGTCCTCGGGGTCGCACTTGAGGTTGACCTTCAGCGGCCGGCCGGCCGTCCAGCTCAGCGCGAACATCTTCCCCAGCACCTTGAAGACGGAGATCTCCGGCCGGAACGGGAAGTCCTCCTGCGCCGCCTCGAAGGACAGACAGAGGGCGCGCAGCTCCTCGGGGGTCACCCGGCCTCGCTCTCCTCCGACGGCACGGCGGGCTCCACCGGCTCCACCAGCACCGTCACGATCTTGTTCCGGCGGCCGGCCGCGGCCTCCGCCGTCAGCCGCAGCTTCCGCCCGTCGGGCAGCTCGACCTCGGAGGAGGCGCCGGCGATGGGCACCCGGCCGAGGGCCTTCGCCAGCAGGCCGCCGACGGTCTCCACGTCCTCGTCGTCGTACTCCTCCAGGCCGTACAGCTCGCCCAGGTCGGTGATGTCGAGGCGGGCGGTGACCCGGTGACGGTCGTCGCCGAGCTCCTGCACCGGCGGGAGCTCGCGGTCGTACTCGTCGGTGATCTCGCCGACGATCTCCTCGAGGATGTCCTCGATGGTCACGATGCCCGCCGTGCCGCCGTACTCGTCGATGACGACGGCCACGTGGTTGCGGTCCTGCTGCATCTCCCGCAGCAGGTCGCCCGCGTTCTTGGTGTCGGGGACGAAGGCCGCCGGCCGCATCGCCGTCGACACCAGCTCGCCCTCGGCGTCCCGGCTGATGTGCGTCTTGCGGACCAGGTCCTTCAGATACACGATGCCGACGATGTCGTCCTCGCTCTCCCCGGTGACCGGTATCCGGGAGAACCCGGAGCGCAGGGCGAGGGTGAGGGCCTGCCGGATGGTCTTGTAGCGCTCGATGACGACGAGGTCGGTCCGCGGCACCATGACCTCCCGCACCAGGGTGTCGCCGAGCTCGAAGACCGAGTGCACCATGCGGCGCTCCTCGTCCTCGATCAGCGACTCCTTCTCCGCCAGGTCGACCAGCGCCCGCAGCTCCGCCTCGGAGGCGAACGGACCGCGGCGGAAGCCCTTGCCGGGGGTGAGCGCGTTGCCGATGAGGATCAGCAGCGACGGGATCGGGCCCATGATCCTGGCCAGCGGCAGCAGCACGTACGCGGCCGCCGTCGCCGTGTTCAGCGGGTGCTGACGGCCGATGGTGCGCGGGGAGACGCCGACGGCCACGTAGGACACCAGCACCATCACGCCGATCGCGGCGAGCAGCGCCGGGGCCGTGCCGTCGATCTCCTGGAGGCACTCGTAGGTGACCAGCGCGGCGGCCGCCATCTCGCACGCCACCCGGACCAGCAGCGCCACGTTGAGGTAGCGGGTGGGGTCGGCGGCGATCTGCGCGAGCTTGGCGCTGCCGCGCCGGCCGGAGCGCACGGCCTCCTCGGCGCGGAAGCTGGAGACGCGCGCGAGGCCCGCCTCCGCGCAGGCGGCGAGCCACGCGACGACGACCAGGGCGATCGCGCCGGCGATGAGGGTGGGGCTCATGAGACGGTCGGCGCCGGCGACGGCCCGGTCAGGCCCTTCTCGGCCCGCCAGCCGTCCACGATGGCCGCCTGGAGGCCGAACATCTCGGCCTTCTCGTCCGGCTCCTCGTGGTCGTAGCCCAGCAGGTGCAGCACTCCATGGACCGTGAGCAGCTGCAGCTCCTCGTCCATGGAGTGCTCGGTGGGCGCTTCCTTGCCCTGGCGCTCGGCGACCTCGGGACACAGCACGATGTCGCCGAGGAGGCCCTGCGGGGGTTCGTCGTCGTCCTTCGACGGCGGACGCAGCTCGTCCATCGGGAAGGACATGACGTCGGTCGGCCCCGGCAGGTCCATCCACTGGATGTGCAGCTGCTCCATGGCGTCGGCGTCCACGACGATCACCGAGAGCTCGGAGAGCGGGTGGATGCGCATCCGCGCGAGCGCGTAGCGGGCGATGTCGAGGACCGCCTGCTCGTCGACCTCGGTTCCGGACTCGTTGTTGACGTCGATCGACATGGCGCTGCTCGTCTACTTCCGCTTGTTACGGCCGCCCTGGTGGGTGCCGTTCTCCGTACCGTTGTGGCTGTCGTACTTCTCGTACGCGTCGACGATACGGCCGACCAGCTTGTGCCGGACGACGTCCTGGGACGACAGGCGGGAGAAGTGCACGTCGTCGACGCCCTCGAGGATCTCCTGGACCTGCCGCAGGCCCGACTTGGTGCCGTTCGGCAGGTCGACCTGCGTCACGTCGCCCGTGATCACGATCTTCGAGTCGAACCCGAGCCGGGTCAGGAACATCTTCATCTGCTCGGGCGAGGTGTTCTGCGCCTCGTCCAGGATGATGAAGGCGTCGTTCAGGGTTCTTCCCCTCATGTATGCCAGCGGGGCCACCTCGATCGTGCCCGAGGCCATCAGCTTCGGGATCGAGTCCGGGTCCAGCATGTCGTGCAGCGCGTCGTAGAGCGGGCGCAGGTAGGGGTCGATCTTCTCGTAGAGGGTGCCCGGGAGGAAGCCGAGGCGTTCGCCGGCCTCGACCGCGGGGCGGGTCAGGATGATGCGGTTGACCTGCTTGGACTGTAGGGCCTGGACCGCCTTGGCCATGGCCAGGTAGGTCTTGCCGGTGCCCGCGGGGCCGATGCCGAAGACGACCGTGTGCTTGTCGATCGCGTCGACGTACCGCTTCTGGTTGAGGGTCTTGGGTCTGATGGTGCGGCCGCGCGAGGACAGGATGTTCTGCGTCAGAACCTCGGCCGGGGTCTCCTGGCCGTCGTTCGTCCCGTTCTCACTCGCCCGCAGCATGGCGATCGAGCGTTCCACTGCGTCCTCCGTCATCGGCTGCCCGGTGCGGAGCACCAGCATCATCTCGTCGAACAGGCGCTGGACAAGGGCGACTTCCCGTGGTTCGCCGACCGCGCTGATCTCGTTGCCCCGGACGTGGATGTCGGCCGCCGGGAAAGCCGTCTCGATCACGCGCAGGAGGGAGTCTCCGGATCCCAGCACGGTCACCATGGGGTGCTGGGCGGGAACGGTGAACTGTGCTCTCGCCTTGCCCTGCGCGGGCGTGTGAGCTGTCGGTGTCTGAGTCATAGGCCGGCCCGAAGGCCTCTACGTCCTCCCGGATGCGTCTCGCCTGCCACAAGGGCGGCCTGGCGATTCAAGGGTACGTCAGGGGGGTGACAACGCCCCAGGGGTTTTGTCTTGCGCCGGCGACTATGCCGAACGGCCGAAACCGATCGTCGGCACCGCCCTGCGCAGCGGCCACGGGGCGGCCTCCTCCGCCGCGAGCAGTGCCGGGAGCAGACCGTCCAGGAACGCGTACCGCCGCAGCGCCTCGGGGTCCTGGCCCTCGACCGACTGGACCCTGCGCCACCAGGCCGCGATCTCGGACCAGCCGGGGGCGGAGAGCGAGCCGCCGAACTCCTGCACCGAGAGGGCCGCCGTGAGGCCCGCGAAGGCCAGCCGGTCGGCCAGCGGCCACCCCGCCAGGGTGCCGGTCACGAACCCGGCCACGAAGACGTCCCCGGCGCCGGTGGGGTCGAGGGCCTCGACGGCGATGGCGGGGACCTCGGCGCTCTCGCCCGTGGCACCGTCCACCGCGTACGCGCCCTCCGCACCGAGGGTGACGACCGCGAGCGGGACGTGTGCGGTGAGGGCGTGCGCGGCGGCGCGGGGGCAGTCGGCGCGGGTGTAGCGCATGGCCTCCTGCGCGTTGGGCAGGAACGCCTCGCAGTGCTCCAGGTCGGCGAGGCCGGCCAGGTCCCAGGCGCCGGTGTCGTCCCATCCGACGTCGGCGAAGACGCGGGTGCCGCGGCGGGCGGCCTGTTCGATCCAGGGGGCGCGGACCCCGGGGGTGAGGGAGGCGACGGCGGCGCGGGCGTGCGGCGGGCACTCGGGCGCCGGCTCCTCGGGCGGCGGCTCGTGTCCGTGCGAGACCATGGTGCGTTCGCCCTCGTAGGCCATGGAGACGGTGACCGGGGAGTGCCAGCCGGGGACCGAGCGGGAGGGGGTCAGGTCGATGCCCTCGCCCTGTTCCAGGGCGTCCCAGCAGTACTCGCCGTAGTGGTCGTCGCCGAAGGCCGCCGCGAGGGAGGTGCGCAGGCCGAGGCGGGCGAGCGCGGTGGCCATGTTGGCGACGCCGCCGGGGCTCGATCCCATGCCGCGCGCCCAGGACTCGGTCCCGCGCACCGGGGCGGAGTCGAGCCCGGTGAAGATGATGTCGAGGAAGACCGTCCCGGTGAGGTAGACGTCCCACGGCGGGTCACCCGCGGCGCGCCGCTCCCCCAGCGGGTCGACCCGGGCGGCCCGCCGCCCCGGGCCCGGGTGGCCGTTCTGCCCGGTGGGGCGGTCCTGCCCGGCGCGGCCGGTGTGGCCGTTCTGGCCGGTGTGGCGGTGGCGTCCCTCTCCGGTGGACGCGTTGGACGCGGTCACGGTGCGCTCCCTGACGTGGTGCCGATCTGGCCAGTGTGCACCACGGTGCGGGCACTCCGGGGTCCGTCACGCCCGGGGCGGCAACGCCTACCCGCCGGTACGCGACGCCCTCGGCCGGCTCCTCCGGCGCGTCGTGGGGCCGCCTCGCGCGGCAGCCGCTCCCGCGACGCGCCCCGTCTCCCGCGCGGGGGCGCCGGTCACCAGCGGGGCACGGCGGGCGTCACCCAGCCCGGGTCGGCCACGCGCATCGCCGCCGCGTCGTCGCGGTCGCGCAGGGCGCCGTCGTCGTCGAGCCAGCGCCGGTGGAGGAACGCGAGCCGGTCGCGGTCGAGTTCCACGCCGAGGCCGGGCGCGTCGGAGACCGCGACCTTGCCGTCGTCGAAGGTCAGCCGTTCGGTGAGGACGTCCTCCGACTGCCAGGGGTAGTGGGAGTCGCAGGCGTGGTGGAGGTTCGCGACGGTGGACGCCACGTGGGTCATGGCGGCCAGCGAGATGCCCAGATGGGTGTTGGAGTGCATGGAGACGCCGACGCCGAACGTCCGGCAGATCGCGGCGAGTTGCTGGGTGTTGCGCAGTCCGCCCCAGTAGTGGTGGTCGGAGAGGACGACCTGGACGGCGTCCCGGGCGAAGGCCTCCTTGATCTCGGCGAACGTCGTCACGCACATGTTGGTGGCGAGCGGCACGCCGGTCCGCGCGGCGACCTCGGCCATCGCCGGGGTGCCGAGCGCGGGGTCCTCCAGGTACTCGAGGAGCCCGCCGATCTCCTCGGCCACCTTCAGCGAGGTCTCGACGGACCAGGCGCCGTTGGGGTCGAGGCGCAGCGGGTGCCCGGGGAAGGCCTCGGCCAGGGCGCGGACGGCGGCGATCTCCTCCTGCGGCGGGAAGACGCCGCCCTTGAGCTTGAAGGAGGTGAAGCCGTACCGCTCGGTGAAGCGGCGGGCCTGCTCGACGACTCCCGCCGGGTCGACGGCGGCGCCCCAGTCGTCCTTCTCCGCGGGCACGCCGTCGGGGTGGCCGGCCCATTTGTAGAAGAGGTAGGCGCTGTACTCCACGGCGTCGCGCACCTTGCCGCCGAGCAGGGCGTGCACGGGCAGGCCGAGCGCCTTGCCGAGGGCGTCGAGGCAGGCCACCTCGAAGGCGGAGACGACGGACAGGCGCAGCTTGTCGGCGGTCTGGACGCCGCGCAGCCCGCCGACGTCGACCTGCCCCAGGATCCGGGAGCCGTCCACGTCCACCTCGTCGGCGAGCGTGAACAGGCCGTTCAGATCGCCGGCTTGACGGCCGATCAGTTTCGCGGCGTACGGGCGGGCCAGTTCCAGGTACTTGGTGTCGCCGTACGTCTCGCCGACGCCGGTGGTCCCGTCGGCGGTGACGACCTCGACGATCAGCCGCGGGGTGTACGGCTGGTGCACGCCCTGGGTGTTGAGCAGGGGCGGGTCGGCGACCAGGATCGGGGTGAGGCGGACGTCGGTGATCGTGAGGTTCACAGAGCGGCTCCCACGAGGTCGAGGCCGGCGGTCAGGAGGGCCCGGAGCGCGTCGAGGTCGGCGGGCGAGGGGTCGGTGAGCGGGGCGCGGACCGGGCCGACGCGGCTGCCGCGCAGCCGGGCGGCGGCCTTCACCAGCGACACGGCGTATCCGGGCACCCGGTCGCGCAGTTCGACGAGCGGGACGTAGAAGTCGCGCAGCAGCCGGTCCGTCGTCTTGTCGTCCCGGTCGCGCACGGCCGCGAAGAAGGCGTTCGCGATCTCCGGGGCGAAGGCGTGGACGGCGGAGGAGTAGGCGGGGACGCCGACGGCGGCGTAGGCACGGGCCTGGATCTCGGCGGTGGCCGCGCCGTTGAAGAAGAGGAAGTCGTCGGGGGCGGCGAGAGTGAGCCGCTGGAGGCGGTCGAGGTCGCTGTGGCCGTCCTTGAGGCCGACGACGGTCGGGAGGGCGGCGAGGCGTCTCAGGGAGGCGACGGTGAACGCGACCTGGCCGCGCTGGTAGGCGATGAGGGGCAGCGGGGTGCGGGCGGCGATCTGCTCCAGCTGGGCGACGAGGCCGTCCTGCGGGGCGGCGACGAGGTAGTGCGGGAGGACGAGGAGGGCGTCGGCGCCGGCCTCCTCGGCGATGCGCGCGAAGCGGACGGCCTGGGCCCAGCCGTAGCCGGTGCCGGCGACGACGGGCACCCGGCCGGCCGCCTCCTCGACGGCGATCGTCACCACCTGCCGGTACTCGTCCTCGTCGAGGGAGAAGAACTCGCCGGTGCCGCAGGCCGGGAAGAGCGCGCCGGGGTCGGCGGCGAGCCGGTCGGCGACGTGCGAACGGAAACCGTCCGGGTCGAGGGAACCGTCGTCGTGGAAGCTCGTGAGCGGGAACGACAGCACTCCCCGCGCCATGCCGTCCCGCAGTCGCCGGACCGTGTCGTGGCCGGGGTTCACCGTCACCATCTCCCTGCCATCTCCCTATGTAGACGTCATCCATGTATGCAGATGGAGGGTAGATACACGAACGCCGGGCGTCAATGGAGCGGGGCCCGCGCTTAGGATCGGCTCATGTCGGAGACAGGGGGCGTCCGGGAGGTGAAGTCCGCGGCGCGCACGGTCGAGCTGCTGGAACTGCTCGCGGCGCGCGGCGACCGGCCCGCGCGGCTGCAGGAGCTCGCGGACGAGCTGGGCGTGCCGCGCAGCTCGATGTACGCGCTGCTGCAGACCCTGATCAGCCGCGGCTGGGTGCGCACCGACGTCACCGGGTCCCTGTACGGAATCGGCATCCACGCCCTGCTGACGGGCACGAGCTACCTCGACTCCGACCCGCGGGTGCGGCTGGTGCGCCCCTATCTCGACGAGGCCTCCGAGGCGCTGGGCGAGACGATCCACCTGGGGCGGCTGGACGGCCGGGGGGTCGCCTATCTGGCCACGCGCGAGTCGCACGAATACCTGCGCACGATCAGCCGGGTCGGCCGACGGCTCCCCGCGCACGTCGGCGCGCTCGGCAAGGCGCTGCTGGCCCAGCGGCCCGACGAGGAGCTGCCCGAGGGGCCCTACGAGGCGCTCACCCCGCACTCGCACACCAGCAGGCGGTCACTGCTGGCGGACCTCGCGCGGACCCGGGCGCGCGGTCACTCCGTGGACCGCGAGGAGAGCGTCCTCGGCATCGTCGGCTTCGGCTTCGCCCTGCGCTACGACGCTCCCGCGCAGGACGCGATCAGCTGCTCGGTGCCGGTGGCCCGGCTGACGCCGGAGCACGAGGAGCGGATCGTGACGGTGATGCGGGAGATCAGGGCGAAGATCGAGGCGACCGCGCCGGGCTCCGCGGGCGCGGCCGACTGGCGTTGACGCACGGACGACGCCGTGGCCGGCCGGCCGGCGTCAGCGCACGGAGGACGCCGGATCCGGAACGGATGACGCCCGACCCGGAACGGCGGACGCCGGATCCGGAACGGCGGACGCCCGACCCGGAAGGGCGGACGCCGGATCCGGAACGGCGGAGGCCGGGTCAGAAGACGTAGGCGTCCACCTCGGCCAGGTAGCGCGCCCGCCGCTCCTCGTCGTCCTCCAGGAACGAGGCGACGAAGGAGTTGCGGGCCAGCTCCCGCAGCCGCTCCTCGTCCAGGCCCAGGGCGGTGCGCACGGCGTCGAAGTTGTCGCCGGCGTAGCCGCCGAAGTAGGCGGGGTCGTCGGAGTTGACCGTGCACAGGAGCCCCGCGTCGAGCATGGCCGGCAGCGGGTGCTCCGCCAGCACGTCGACGGTCCGCAGCCGTACGTTGGACAACGGGCACAGCGTCAGCGGGATCCGCTCCCGCACCAGCCGCTCCACCAGCGCCGGGTCCTCCATGCAGCGCAGCCCGTGGTCGACGCGCTCGACGCCGAGGACGTCGAGGGCCTGCGTGATGTACTCCGGCGGGCCCTCCTCACCGGCGTGCGCCACCCGCCGCAGCCCGAGCGCGGCGGCGGCCTCGTAGACCTCGCGGAACTTCACCGGCGGGTGCCCGACCTCGGCGGAGTCCAGTCCCACGCCGGTGATCCGGTCGAGGTGGGGCTTGGCCGCGTCCAGCGTCTCGAGGGCCGACTCGGCGGACTCGTCGCGCAGGAAGCACAGGATCAGCCGGGTGGAGACGCCGTGCCGGGCCTCGCTGCGGCCCAGCGCCCGCCACAGCCCCTCCACCACCGTGCCCATGTCGACCCCGCGGGCGAGGTGCGCCTGCGGGTCGAAGAAGATCTCCGCGTGCCGCACGCCCTGCGCGGCCGCCCGGGCGAGATAGGCCTCGGCCAGGTCCTCGAAGTCCCGCTCGGTGCGCAGGACCGTCATGAGCTCGTAGTACAGGTTCAGGAAGGACTGCAGGTCCTCGAACCGGTACGCCTCGCGGAGCTCGTCGGTGTCGGCGTAGGGCAGCGCGACCCCGTTGCGGGCGGCCAGCGCGAACGCCAGCTCCGGCTCCAGGGTTCCTTCGATGTGCAGGTGCAGTTCGGCTTTGGGGAGGGGCATCAAAGCATCGTACGGCTGCTTCACCGCCGTTTCGGAACCGGGATCCGCAGAAGGTCGTGGGCGACGGTCAGCTCGCCGTCGAACCCGGCGGCCCGCGCCTGCCGCTCGAACTCCTGCGGCTCGGAGTAGCGCTGGCTGAAGTGGGTGAGGACCAGGTGCCGCACCCCGGCGTCCCGGGCGACCCGGGCGGCCTGACCGGCGGTCAGATGACCGTGGTCCACGGCGAGCCGCTCGTCCTCGTCGAGGAAGGTCGACTCGATGACGAGCAGGTCGGCGCCCTCGGCGAGCGCGTGCACGCCCTCGCACAGCCGGGTGTCCATGACGAACGCGAACCGCTGCCCGCGGCGGACCTCGCTGACGTCGCCGAGCGAGACCCCGCCGATGGCCCCCTCCCGCTGGATCCGGCCGACGTCGGGCCCGCCGATGCCGTGCGCGGCGAGCCGTTCGGGCAGCATGCGGCGGCCGTCGGGTTCGACGAGGCGGTAGCCGTAGGACTCCACCGGGTGCGAGAGCCTGGCGGTCTCCAGCCGGTAGGAGGCGGCGGTGGCGAGCGGCCCGTCCGCGTCGACCGGCGCCTCGGTGATGCCGACCGTCTCGCGATAGGCGGTGGAGTAGCGCAGCCGCTCGAAGAACCGCTGCCCGGAGCGCGGGTAGTGGGCGGTGACCGGATGCGGCACCTGGTCCAGGTTGATGCGCTGGATGACGCCCGCCAGGCCCAGGGAGTGGTCTCCGTGGAAGTGGGTGACGCAGATCCGGTGGATGTCGTGCGCGGCGACCCCGGCGCGCAGCATCTGGCGCTGGGTGCCCTCGCCCGGGTCGAAGAGGAGGCCCTCGCCGTCCCAGCGCAGGAGGTAGCCGTTGTGGTTGCGGTGCCGGGTGGGCACCTGGCTGGCGGTGCCGAGAACCACCAGTTCGCGTACGGACACGGCGGCCTACCCGGGGGGCCAGTGCAGACCGCGGCCGCCCAGGACGTGCGCGTGCACGTGGAACACGGTCTGGCCGGCGCCCGCGCCGGTGTTGAAGACGACGCGGTAGCTGTCCAGCTTGTCCTCGTCGGCCACGGCCTGGGCCTCGCGCAGCAGGTCGGCGGTGAGGGCCGGGTCGGCGGAGGCGAGGGCGGCGGCGCTCTCGTGGTGCGCTTTCGGGATCACCAGGACGTGGGTGGGCGCCTGGGGGTTGATGTCCCGGAAGGCGACGGTCGTCTCGGTCTCCCGCACGATCGTCGCCGGAATGGTCCCCGCGACGATCTTGCAGAACAGACAGTCGTCCCGCGCTTCCCCTGTCATGCGGTTTCCTCCTCGGACGGTGATCAGTACGGGGCATGGTAGCGGGGGGACCGCGTCGCCCCGGCCCGTCCGGGCGCTCGGCCGCGGGCCGCGGCTCCGGTCGGGGCCGGACGGGCGGCGATCCCGGTCAGGGCAGGACCGGCGGCAGTCCCGGTCAGGGCAGAACGGGCGGTGTCTTCGCCGGCGTGGACTCCAGCGAGGCCAGTGCCGACGACACCGCCGCGTCGAGCTGGACGTCGCGGGCGGCCGCGTAGTCCTGCGGGGCGCACACCACCTCGACGTCGGGGTCGACGCCGTGGTTCTCCACGTCCCACCCGTAACCCTCCAGCCAGATGGCGTACTTGGGCTGCGTGACGAGCGTCCCGTCGACCAGCCGGTAGCGGCTGTCGATCCCGATCGTCCCGCCCCAGGTGCGGGTCCCGATCACCGGCCCGATGCCGAGCGCCTTGATCGCCGCGTTGACGATGTCCCCGTCCGACCCGGAGAACTCGTTGGCGACGGCGACCACCGGTCCCCGCGGCGCGTCCTCGGGATAGCTGTAGGCCCGCATCCCGCGCGGCAGGTCCCAGCCGACGATGCGCCGGGCGAGCTTCTCGACGACCAGCTGGGAGGTGTGCCCGCCCCGGTTCTCCCGGACGTCCACGATCAGCCCCTCCCGGGCGACCTCGATCCGCAGGTCACGGTGGATCTGCGCCCAGCCGGGCGCCTGCATGTCGGGCACGTGCAGGTAGCCCAGCCGGCCGCCGGAGGCCTCGTGCACGTACGCCCGCCGGTCCGCGACCCACGCGTGGTAGCGCAGCGCCTCCTCGTCGGCGACGGGAACGACGACGGCGTGCCGCGGCTCGCCCCCGCCGGACGGTGAGATGGTCAGCTCGACGACCTTGCCGGCCGTCCCGATCAGCAGCGGCCCGGGCCCGGTGACCGGGTCCACCGGCTGCCCGCCGACGGCGACGATCGCGTCCCCGGCCCGCACCGCGACGCCGGGCGCGGCGAGCGGGGAACGGGCGTCGGGGTCGGACGTCTCCGAGGGCAGCACCCGGTCGATGCGCCAACTGCCGTCCGCGTGAAGGGAGATGTCCGCGCCGAGCAGGCCCTGCCGGGCGCCGCCGCCGCGGCCGCCGCGCGGTGAGACATAGGCGTGCGAGGTGCCTAGCTCGCCGTGCACCTCCCACAGCAGGTCGACGAGGTCGTCGTGGGTCGCGACCCGCTCCAGCACGGGCCGGTAGCGGTCGAGTACGCCGTCCCAGTCGACGCCGCCGAGGTCGGGCCGCCAGAAGTTGTCCCGCATGATCCGGCCGGTCTCGTCGTACATCTGCCGCCACTCCGCGGACGGGTCCACGACACGGCGGATCCGGCCGAGGTCGACGGTGACGTTGCTGTCGCTGTCCTCGTCGCCGGAGGCGCGCCGGTCGCTGGGGACGACCTTGAGCTTGCCGTCGGTCCACAGCAGCAGCCGCTTGCCGTCGCCGCTGACCTCGAAGCGGTCGGCATCCGTCGCGAGGTGCTCGATGCGCAGGTGGGCGAGGTCGTAGCGCTCCAGCTCGGTGTCCGGGCCGGGGTCGTCCGGGGTGGCGCGGGAGGCCCCGAGGACGCCGTGCACGGGATGCCGCAGCCACAGCACGCCGTCCTTCGCCGCGGCGAGCCCGGAGTAGCGGCCGGCCTCGACCGGGAAGGGCACTATCCGGTCGGCGAGGCCCTCGAGGTCGATGCGGGTGGTGGGGGTGCCCTCGCTGTCGGGCGTCTCCTCCTTGTCGGGAGCCTCGAACGGCTTGCCGTGCCGCTGCGGTCCGAACGGCGAGGGGGTGGTCGCCGCGAGCGTGATGAGGTGCGGGCGGGCGCCGGCCACGAAGGAGAGGTCGAAGACGTGCTCGTCGTAGACCGGGTCGAAGGCGCGCGTGGACAGGAACGCGAGGTGCTTGCCGTCGAGGGTGAAGGCGGGCGCGTAGTCGCGGAAGCGCAGCGGGGTCGCCTCGGTGACCGACAGGTCGGTGACGTTGGCGAGCTTGAGCTGGCTGAGCGGGCGCGGACCGGGGTGCGACCAGGCCAGCCAGGCCGAGTCCGGTGAGAAGACCAGGTCGGACACGTCGCCGTCGGGGCTGCTGTCGACCTCGCGGACCTCTCCGGTCTCCCGCTCGACGAGCAGCAGCCGTCCGTCGTGCGCGGCGACCGCGGCCCGGCTGCCGTCGGGCGCCATGGCGAGCTCGAGGACCCGGCCGAGCCGTCCGGCGGCGAGCCGGCGCGGGGTGGCGCCTGGGGCCGGTCCGGTCGCCGGGGCGAACTCCAGCGCGTCCTCGCCCTCGGCGTCGGTCACCCACACCGCCCACTCCTCCCCCTCCGTGCGGAAGGTGCGCGGCAGCCGGGCCCGCACGCCGGGTTCGGCGGCGAGCGCCCGGGCGGGCCCGGAACGGTGGGTGACCCAGTGGACGGCTCCGCGCACCTCGACGACGCTGCCGCGCGCGGTGTGGTCGGGCGCGGCCCCGCCCAGCCACCGGGAGGCGGCGACCGGGTAGGGACGGCGGTCGGCGCGCTGGCCGCCGAGCCGGACGTCGAGGCGGCGCGGTTCGGCGCCGTCGAGGTCGTCGAGCAGCCACAGCTCGCCCGCGGACATGTACACGATCCGGGTGCCGTCGCCGGCGGCCTGGCGTGCGTAGAAGCTGTCGAGGGGCGTGTGCCGGCGCAGGTCGGAGCCGTCGGCGAGGGAGGAGTACAGGGCGCCCGTGCCCTCGTGGTCGGAGAGGAACGCGATACGGTCCCCGGCCCACACCGGGCACTCGATGTTGCCGTCCAGCTCCTCGTGCAGCCGGACGAACTCCCCGTCGCCTTCCCGGTCGATCCACAGCTTGCCCGCGGTGCCGCCCCGGTAGCGCTTCCAGTGGGCGGCCTCGCGGCCCATCGGCGCGGACAGCAGCACGGTGTGCGGGCCGTGGGCGACCGTGCCGACCGGCCCGTACGGCAGGGTCGTCGCCGGTCCGCCGTCGACGGGGACGGCGCGGGCCCAGCTACGGCGCAAAGTCGCCTGGTCGTAGGTGCTGACGGCGAGGACCCGGCCGTCCGGGGTCCAGCCGCGCACCCGGGTCTGCGCGTTGCCCCAGTACGTCAGCCGGGTCGAGGGCCCGCCGTCGACGGGGGCGATGTGCACCTCGGGCGCGCCGTCACGGGTGGACGTCCAGGCGACGGTGGCGCCGTCGGGCGAGATGCGCGGCGAGGAGACCGGCATGTTGTCGGAGCTGACCCGCCAGGCGCGGCCGCCGTCGAGGGGCGCGAGCCACACGTCGTCCTCGGCGACGAAGGCCGCCAATTCGCCGTGCAGGTGCGGGAATCTGAGATAGGCGGCAGGCGTCGCGAACTGGGTCACCGGATCACTGTATGCATCGCCGGGCCCGCTGGTCAGGGGTTTCCGTCACTTCCCCGCGCCGCCCGCACCGACGGTCTCGGTGACGGTCACGGTGACGGTCGGCCGGACGCCGGGTGCGGCGGAGCCGGACGGCTTGACCGGCGACGGCGTCGCGGACTTGCAGTCGCCGAGCCCGCTCACCCGGAACAGCTGCTTGCCGCCGACGACCGCGGTGAGATCCCCCCGTACGCAGGCCCCGTCGACCGCCCGCGCGATCCGGCCGTCGACCGTGATGTCGCGTCCGTCGGTGGTCTTGCCCCGGCAGTCCACGGCGGCGACGGCGCCCGCCTTCTTCTCGTCCTTGTACTGCGCCGTGCAGGTCAGCCAGCGCACGTCCACGTGCCGCCGCTGGATCTCGGCCGTGGCGGCCACGTCGGTGGTGTGCGCCACGGACAGGGCGCTCAACCCGCCCGGCTCGCACGCCACCACGCCGACCGCCGCGATCGCGAACGCCATCGCCGGAAACAGCCGATCACGCCTCAATACCCCCATGGACGGCAGCGTGCCACTCGGGCGCTCGCGGCGGTAGCCCGTATGCGGTCACGTTCCGCGCGGTTACCGTGGGCGCATGAGCGGCAGGCGTCACAGAACCCTCGTCGTGGACGAGACGACCGTGTACGGGTGGACGGTCCGGCACCGCCACGGGGACGGGCAGCCGTGCCGGGAGATCCTCACCCTGCACCGGGACGGCCTGCGCACCCGCATCGTGTTCCGGGACGGCGAGGGGCGCTATTCGGGCGGCGGCGGATACGGGGCGCACAGCGGCGGGGTGGGCGATCGCCGCCATCATCTCAACCTCCACGAACCCGGTGTGGTGCGCGCCTTCGTCGACGAGGCAGTCCGGCGGGGACTGCTGCCCCTGGACGGGGAGTTGGACGGCTGGGAGCTGTTCACCGCGGTCGTGCTCAGCCGCGCAGCAGGAGCCACTCCTGAAGCTCCACCAGGTTCCCCTCCGGGTCCCTGAGGTGGGCGACGCGCATGCGGTCGGTCATCGGGGCGGGGCCGTGGATCAGGTCGGCGCCGCGGGCCAAGACGTCCGCGCAGTAGGCGTCCAGGTCGTCGACGCGCAGCACCACCAGGGAGCGGTGCCCGTTCGCGGCGTCGCCCAGCTCGCCGAGCACCTCCGCCATCATCGCGCGGTCCTGGATCGCGATGCCCGCCGACCCGGAGGCGGGGCTGAACTTCTCGTACGGCCCCTGCTCCGCGCCCGACTGCGGCTTCAGCCCGAGGACGTCGGCGTAGAACCGGTAGCAGACGGCGAAGTCCTCGACCAGCAGCCTGACTTGGACGAGTTCCACGAAAACCTCCGGAGGACGGGCGGCCGGACGGGCCGCCGCACGAGCGGGCGGGACAGGCGAACGGGGTCAGGACCAGCGGCCGGTGCGGCCGAGGACGAGGGCCGCGGCGGCCGTGCCGGCGGTCGAGGTGCGCAGCACGCTCCGGCCGAGCCGGTACGCCTTCGCGCCCGCCTCCTCGAAGAGCGCCAACTCCTCGGGCGACACGCCCCCTTCGGGGCCCACGACGAGCACGATCTCGCCCTCGGCTGGGAGTTCGGCGGCGGCCAGCGGCTCGCTGCCGTAGTCGCGGTCCTCGTGCAGGACGGCGGCGAAGTCGGCCCGGGCGAGGAGCGCGGCCACCTGGCGGGCGGTCGAGGCCTCCGCGACCTCGGGGAAGCGGACCCGGCGGGACTGCTTGCCGGCCTCGCGGGCGGTGGCCCGCCACTTGGCGAGCGCCTTGGCGCCGCGCTCGCCCTTCCACTGGGTGATGCAGCGCGCGGCCGCCCACGGCACGATCGCGTCGACGCCGGTCTCGGTCATCGTCTCGACGGCCAGCTCGCCCCGGTCGCCCTTGGGAAGGGCCTGCACGACGGTGATCCGGGGCGTCTCGACAGGCTCCTCGACCGTCTCGCCCAGCCGCACGACCAGCCGGTCCTTGCCCTCGGCGGCCACGACCCCGGCCCGCGCCCAGCGTCCGGCGCCGTCGGTGAGGACGACCTCCTCGCCGGCCCGCAGCCGCTTCACCGAGACGGCGTGCCGGCCCTCCGGCCCGTCCAGCACGAACTCGGTCCGGCCGCCCGGGAGTGCGTCGACGACGAAGACGGGGGCGGTCATCGGGCACCGCCCTCTCCGGCCGGAAAGCCCTGTGACAACGCTGTCCGTGCCGCGGCGAGTTCGGTCACCAGTACCTCCACCAGTCGTCCGGCGGGCAGTTCGCGGGCCATCCGGTGGCCCTGCCCCGCCCACAGCGCCATCCCCTGGGCGTCCCCCGCCTTGGCCGCCGCCTTGCGCAGCGGCACGGTGAGGTGGTGCACCTCCGGGTAGGCGGCGGGCGCGTACGGGCCGTGCTCGCGCAGGAAACGGTTGACCAGGCCGCGGGCCGGGCGGCCGGAGAAGGCGCGGGTCAGCTCGGTGCGCACGAAGAGGGGGTTGGTCAGCGCCTGCTTGTGCACGGCGTGCGCGCCGGACTCGGGCGTGGCGAGGAACGCCGTGCCCAGCTGGGCCGCGCTCGCGCCGGCCGCGAGGACCGCGGCGATCTGGCTGCCGCGCATGATGCCGCCGGCGGCGACGATCGGCAGGCTCACGGACTCGCGGACCTGGGCGACCAGGGAGAGCAGACCGATGCCGCAGCCGTCGTTCTCGGGGTTGTCCCGGTGGCTGCCCTGGTGTCCGCCGGCCTCCACACCCTGTACGACGACCGCGTCCGCGCCGGCCCGCTCCACCGCGAGGGCCTCCTCGGCGGTGGTCGCCGTGACCAGCGTGAACGTTCCCGCGCGGCGCAGCGCCTCCAGCGCCTCGCCGCTCGGGACGCCGAAGTGGAAGGACACGACGGGCGCGGGGTTGTCCAGCAGCACCGCGAGTTTGGCGTCGTACCCGTCGTCGCGGCCGCTGTCCGGATCGCCGAGCTCCGTGTCGTACCAGACGGCCTCACCGGCCAGCTGGTGGGCGTAGACGTCGACGGCGCCGGTCTCCGCATACTCGGGCTGCGGCATGAAGAGGTTGACGCCGAAGGGGCGGCCGGTGAGGCTGCGCAGCTGCTTGATGTCCTGGTACATGCCGTCGGCCGTCTTGTACCCGGCCGCGAGGAATCCGAGTCCGCCCGCCTCGGACACGGCGGCCGCGAGCTGCGGGACGGAGACACCGCCCGCCATGGGGGCCTGCACGATCGGGTGAGGGAGGAGATCGGTCAGCGCGGAGGACATGGCGGCATGTTGTCACGTCCTCAGAACAAGTCCGAATCGACCCTTCCCCCAGGCGTCCGGTGTCACCGTCAGCCCGTCCGGCGCTTGAGGACGAGGCCCTTCGGGGGCCGGAAAGCGGGGGTCCGGGGGCGCAGCCCCCGAGGACGGGAAGGGACGGGGCGGCGGGGGCGGAAACAGCCCGCCGCACCCTCACCCGTCACCGCCCGTTGAACGCGTCCTTCAGCCGCGAGAACAGGCCCTGCTGCCCGGGCTGGAACTGCCCCGTGGGTCGCTCCTCGCCCCGCAGCTTCGCGAGCTCCCGCAGCAGCCGCTCCTGCTCGGGATCCAGCTTCGTCGGCGTCTGCACCTCGACGTGCACGATGAGGTCGCCGCGCCCGCCGCCGCGCAGATGCGTGACGCCCCGGCCGTGCAGCGGGATCGACTGGCCGGACTGCGTGCCGGGCCGGATGTCGACCTCCTCCAGGCCGTCCAGCGTCTCCAGGGGCACCTTCGTGCCGAGGGACGCCGCCGTCATCGGCAGGGTCACCGTGCAGTGCAGGTCGTCGCCGCGCCGCTGGAACTGGGCGTGCGGCAGCTCGTGGATCTCCACGTACAGGTCGCCGGCGGGGCCGCCGCCGGGGCCGACCTCGCCCTCGCCCGCGAGCTGGATCCGGGTGCCGTTGTCGACGCCGGCCGGGATCTTCACCGTCAGGGTGCGGCGCGAGCGCACGCGCCCGTCGCCCGCGCACTCCGGGCACGGGGTCGGCACGACGGTGCCGAAGCCCTGGCACTGCGGACACGGCCGCGACGTCATGACCTGGCCCAGGAAGGACCGGGTCACCTGCGACACCTCGCCGCGGCCGCGGCACATGTCACAGGTCTGGGCGCTGGTGCCGGGGGCCGCGCCCTCGCCGCTGCACGTCGTGCAGACGATCGCCGTGTCGACCTGGAGGTCCTTCGTGGTGCCGAAGGCCGCCTCCTCGAGGTCGATCTCCAGCCGGATCATCGCGTCCTGGCCGCGCCGGGTGCGCGAGCGCGGCCCGCGCTGCGACGCCGTGCCGAAGAACGCGTCCATGATGTCGGAGAAGTTGCCGAAGCCACCCGCCCCGAAGCCGCCTGCGCCACCGCCGCCCGCCTGGGACAGCGGGTCGCCGCCGAGGTCGTAGACCTGCTTCTTCTGCGGGTCCGACAGCACCTCGTAGGCGGCGTTGATCTCCTTGAACCGCTCCTGGGTCTTCGGATCCGGGTTGACGTCCGGGTGCAGCTCGCGCGCGAGCCTCCGGAATGCCTTCTTGATCTCTTCCTGCGACGCGTCGCGGCGCACGCCGAGGACGGCGTAGTAGTCCGTGGCCACTTACGACTCCGCCAGGATCTGTCCGACGTACCGTGCCACCGCTCGTACCGCTCCCATCGTTCCCGGATAATCCATGCGGGTCGGTCCGACCACGCCGAGTTTGGCGACTGCCTCGCCGCCCGAACCGTAGCCGACCGACACCACCGAAGTGGAGTTGAGCCCCTCGTAGGCGTTCTCGTGACCGATGCGTACGGTCATGCCCGAATCCCCCGCCTCGCCAAGGAGCTTGAGGAGCACGACCTGCTCCTCGAGGGCCTCCAGGACGGGCCGGATGGTGAGGGGAAAGTCATGTCCGAAGCGGGTGAGATTGGCGGTTCCGCCGATCATCAGCCGCTCCTCGTTCTCCTCGACGAGCGTCTCCAGGAGGGTGGAGAGCACCGTCGTGACGGTCCCGCGGTCCTCGGCCTCGAAGGCCTCCGGCAGGTCCTCCACCAGCCGCGGCACGTCCGAGAACCGGCGGCCGGCCACGCGGCTGTTGAGCCGTGCGCGCAGATCCGCCAGCGAGGACTCCCCGAAGGGCGCCGGGCAGTCCACCAGCCGCTGCTCGACCCGCCCGGTGTCCGTGATCAGCACCAGCATCAGGCGGGCGGGCGCGAGCGAGAGGAGCTCCACGTGCCGCACGGTCGAACGGGTCAGGGACGGGTACTGCACCACGGCGACCTGCCGGGTGAGCTGCGCGAGCAGCCGAACCGTCCGCGCCACGACGTCGTCGAGGTCGACCGCGCCGTCCAGGAAGTTCTGGATGGCGCGCCGCTCGGGGCCGGTCATCGGTTTGACGCCGGCCAGTTTGTCCACGAAGAGCCGGTAGCCCTTGTCGGTGGGGATCCGCCCGGCGCTGGTGTGCGGCTGGGCGATGTACCCCTCGTCCTCCAGGGCGGCCATGTCGTTGCGGACCGTCGCCGGGGAGACGCCGAGGTTGTGGCGCTCGGTGAGCGCCTTGGACCCCACGGGCTCCTCGGTGCCGACGTAGTCCTGGACGATGGCGCGCAGCACCTGGAGCCTGCGTTCACTCAGCATCGCGCGCACACCTCCAGAATCTCGTCCCCCAGTCCCCTGGGCCTTCGCGTTTGGCACTCTTCACATTCGAGTGCCAGCGCTCCCCGGCCAGTGTACGGCTGTGGGGTACACCCGGGGCAAGGTCGGCCCCGGCACGGGCGCCTGCGGTTAGCGTCGCGGTATGACGATGACTTGGGAAGAGCTGGGATGGGAGCGGGTCGCGGCCGGGGTGGGCCGGTGCCGGCTGCCGGGCTGGGACTGCACGGTGGGGCTGGTCGTCGGGGCGGGCGCGGCACTGGTGATCGACGCCGGATCGACGCTGGCGGAGGGGGCGCTGCTGCGGGCGCAGGCCGAGGAGCTCGCCGGCGGGCGTGTGACTCATCTCGCGCTCACACACCCCCATTTCGACCATGTGCTGGGGGCGGCGGCGTTCGCCGGCGCGGAGGTGTTCGGGGCGGTGGGCATCGACTCCGTGACGGCCGGCGAGCTGCGGGAGGACGCGGTCCGGCAGGGGGTGGACGAGGCGGCGGCGACGGAGGCCGCGGACACGCTCGTGCGGCCCCGCCACTTCGTCTCCGGGGAGTGGACGCTCGACCTGGGCGAGGGCCGTCAGGTCCTGCTGGCGAACGTGGGCCCCGCGCACTCCGCCCACGATCTGGTGGTCCTCGTCCCGGGTGCGGAGGCCGGCGAGCCCGAGACGGTCTTCTGCGGCGATCTGGTCGAGGAGTCCGGTGATCCGCAGGCCGGCCCGGACGCGGTGCCGTCGCGCTGGCCCGCCGCCCTCGACCGGCTCCTCGACCTCGGCGGCGAGGACGCGCGGTACGTGCCCGGTCACGGGGCCGTGGCGGACGCGGCGTTCGTGCGGGCGCAGCGGGACGCGCTCGCGGAGCGATTCGGCGTGTCGCCGTAATCCCGTTCCGGGGATTCTCCTATCGTCATCCGAATGCGCCAGTACTCCGCCGACCTGACCCCTCCCTGGAAGAAGCCGACGCCGGTTCCCGAGGTCGCGGCGGAGCCCGGCCTGGTGGTGGAGGAGCCCGGCACCGGTTTCTGCGGCGCGGTGATCCGCTGCGAGGCGGGCACGGTGACCCTGGAGGACCGCTTCGGCAAGCACCGGGTGTTCCCGCTGGAGCCGCGCGGTTTCCTCCTGGAGGGCAGGGTGGTGACCCTGGTGCGACCCGCCGCGGGTCCCGCACGTCCCGCCCGCACCGCCTCGGGTTCGGTCGCCGTCCCCGGTGCCCGCGCGCGGGTCGCCCGCGCCGGCCGGATCTACGTCGAGGGCCGGCACGACGCCGAGCTGGTCGAGAAGGTGTGGGGCGACGACCTGCGCGTCGAGGGCGTGGTCGTGGAGTACCTGGAGGGGGTCGACGACCTGCCGTCGATCGTCGCCGAGTTCGGCCCCGGCCCGGACGCGAAGCTGGGCGTCCTGGTGGACCACCTGGTGCCGGGGACGAAGGAGTGGCGCATCGCGCAGGCGGTGACCAGCGAGCACGCGCTGGTCGTCGGCCACCCGTACATCGACATCTGGGAGGCCGTGAAACCGGCGTCCCTGGGGATCGCGGGGTGGCCCCGGGTCCCGCACGGCCAGGACTGGAAGACGGGCGTGTGCCGGGCACTGGGCTGGCCGTCGGAGAACACCGGGGCGGTGTGGCAGGCGATCCTGAAGCGGGTCGGCTCCTACAAGGACCTGGAGCCGGAGTTGCTGGGCCGCGTGGAGGAACTGATCGACTTCGTCACGGACGGCGGGGCCTGACGTCCGTCCGCACGGGCTCCGCCGTGCCGTGCAGGGGCCCCGGGGTGATCAGTCCACGAGATCCCGCACCACCGCGTCCGCCAGCAGACGGCCGCGCAGCGTGAGCACCGCGCGTCCCTCGTCGTACGGTCCGCCTTCCAGCAGCCCCTCCCCCAGCGCCCGGCGGGACGCCGTGAGCCCGGCCGGCCGGAGCAGGTCGAGCGGCGCCCCCTCGCGCAGCCGCAGCTCCAGCAGGATGCGCTCCACCCGGCGGTCCTCGTCGGACAGCAGCTCCCGGCCCGCGCCCGGGGAGCGGCCCGCCGCCAGCGCCGCCGCGTACGCCCCCGGATGCTTGACGTTCCACCAGCGCACCCCGCCGACGTGCGAGTGCGCGCCCGGCCCGGCGCCCCACCAGTCGGCGCCGCGCCAGTACAGCTCGTTGTGCAGGCAGCGCGCCGCCCGCGACGTGGCCCAGTTGGAGACCTCGTACCAGTCGAAGCCCGCCGCCGACAGCACCTCGTCCGCGATCAGATAGCGGTCGGCGTGCACGTCGTCGTCGGTCATCGGGACCTCGCCGCGGCGGATCCGGCGGGCCAGTTGCGTGCCCTCCTCGACGATCAGGGCGTACGCGCTGACGTGGTCGGGTCCGGCGCCCAGGGCCGCCTCCAGCGAGGCCCGCCAGTCGTCGTCCGACTCCCCCGGGGTGCCGTAGATCAGGTCCAGGTTGACGTGGTCGAAGCCCGCCGCCCGCGCCTCCGCCACACACCGCTCGGGCCGGCCGGGCGTGTGGGTGCGGTCGAGGACCTTCAGCACGTGCTGCCGCGCGCTCTGCATGCCGAACGAGACCCGGTTGAAGCCGCCCTCGCGCAGGGCCGTCAGATAGGCGGGGTCGACGGACTCCGGGTTGGCCTCCGTCGTCACCTCGGCGTCCGCCGCGAGGCCGAACTCCTCGCGGACCGCGCCCAGCATCCGTACCAGGTCGGACGCGGCCAGCAGGGTCGGCGTGCCACCGCCGACGAAGACCGTGCGGACCTCGCGCGGGTCGTCGCCGAGGACCTTGCGAGCCAGCCTGATCTCGTCGATCAGGGTGTCCGCGTAGTTGTCGCGGGAGGCGAGGACTCCGCCGGTGCCGCGCAGCTCGGTCGCGGTGTAGGTGTTGAAGTCGCAGTACCCGCAGCGGGTCGCGCAGTACGGAACGTGCAGGTAGAACCCGAGAGGGCGGTCGGCGGCGCCGGCGAGCGCGGACGCCGGGAGCGCGCCGTCGCCGGGAACCGGCTCGCCGTCGGGGAGTGCGGAAGGCATACGGCCCATTGTCCCGCACGTCCGCACCGCCCCTCGTCGGCCCGCTTCGCCGCTGCCTCGACCCGCTTCGCCGCGTCGGCTCTCGTCGGCACGCGCCCTCGCCCGCGCCGCGCCCTCGGCACCGGCCCGGGACCGCGGCAAAGCCGGGCCTCCGTCAGCCCAGCAGCTCGGCCCCCAGCGGACGGCCCGGACCGGCGCCCGGCAGGACGTACGCCACCGCCGAGCCCCGCGCCTGGGTGAACGCGGCCAGGTCGTCCTGTGCGGCCATACGGCGCTGGACCCGGGCGAACAGCGCCGGGTCCCGCATGAAGGCGAGGAACAGCAGGCCCTGGTCGGTGGGGCCGTCTGCGTAGGAGTAGCTGCGGCGCAGCATGCGGGCGCCGTCGTCGAGGCGGGGGCTCGCGGCGCGCACGTGCGAACGCGGCGGCGTGGTGTACCGGCCCTGAGCGTCCTTGGCGAGCGGGTCGACGTCGTCGTGCTCCGAGCCGCCGTCGAGCGGGGCGCCGGTCGCGCGGCGGCGGCCGACGATCTCCTCCTGGCGGTGCACGGCGAGCCGCGCGAAGTCCTCGACGCGCAGGTGGACGCGCCGGACGACGAGGT
This sequence comes from Streptomyces achromogenes, assembly GCF_030816715.1. Classification (NCBI taxonomy): domain Bacteria; kingdom Bacillati; phylum Actinomycetota; class Actinomycetes; order Kitasatosporales; family Streptomycetaceae; genus Streptomyces; species Streptomyces achromogenes. Next base: position 3,056,118 of record NZ_JAUSYH010000001.1, read on the forward strand.
AGGTCGCGTCGCCCGCCCACACCCAGCGCTCGCACTCCTCGGCGGTGGGATTGGCGCTGCCGTTCTTGAATCCGAGAAGGTCGCGCGGGGTGCCGCCGCCGTCCGGGGAGGGCGGCAGAAAGCCCCCCTGACGCCAGCGGGGGCTCAGCGCGTCCCCCGCCAGCCGGGTCAGGGTGGCCGCGGTGGCCTCGGCGGCGTCGGCCGAGTCGGCGCACAACTGCACCAGCACGTCGCCGTCGCAGCGGGCGGGGTCGAGCCGGTCGCCGGGGAAGGAGGGCAGGTCGCGCAGGGCATCGGGGGCGCGCAGGCCGAGGCGGTCGGGCAGCCGGGGTCCGACGCCGAGCGTGGCCGTGAGACGGGCCACGCGGCCACCGCCGGCCTCCTGGGCCTCCCCGGTGTCCCCGGTGTCCCCGTTCTGCTGGGTCTCCGCGGTCTCCTGGGTCTCCGCAAGGGCGCGAGTCCACCTCTCGAGCACCGCCTTCAGCTCCCGCGCGCCCGCCGTACCGCGCAGGGCTGGATCGAGGTCGTACGCCAGGATCAGCGCGGTGGCCTGTTGCGGGGTCGTCACCCCGGCTTGGCGGCGGCGCGCCGCGTGGGCTCCGGGCCCGGGCGCGCCCGCCGGCGGACGGGCCTCGCGGGTGCACGCGGTCGCGGTCAGCCCGATTCCCGCGCCGGCGATCAGGACGCTGCGGCGGGTGGGCGTGTCATCTACGGCATTCTTCGCCTTCGGCACAAAACTGGACCATACATGCGCGGAGTGCGCCCGGACCGCGTCCCTCGCCGCCCGGCCCGTGGCCTTCGCGGCACCGCCACCGACCCGCCACGCCACCCGGTCCGCCGCCCCGCAGCTCCGTCGCGGCGGCGGTCGGGCGGTGTCGCCGGACCGCCGTCGGCGTCCTCGCCGCCTCACCGGCTCCTACGCCGCCGTACCGGCTCCTTCGCCGCTTCGACGCCCGACGGCGCTGTGCGGACCGCTACTCCGCCTGGAGCACCAGCAGGGCGAGGTCGTCGTCCGGCGGCTCCTCGCCGAACTCGTGCACCAGGTGCCGGATCCGCTCCGCGATCAGCTCCGCGTCCAGTCCGGCGCAGCCCGCCAGCGCCGTCGCGAGACCGTCCTCGTCGTCGAACTGGCGCGGTCCCGAGCGCCGTTCCGTCACGCCGTCGGTGACGCACAGCAGGCTGTCGCCGGGGCGCAGTTCCAGGCTGTCGCAGGTGTAGACGACATCCTCGACGACACCGAGAAGGGTCTGCGGGCGTCCGGCGGTGGCGACCGCGCCGTCCGGACCGAGCAGCAGCGGCAGCGGATGCCCGGCGGAGGCGAGGGTGCAGCGGATGCCGCCCTCGAAGGGCGCCAGCTCGCCGTACAGGAGCGACAGGAAGCGGGTCTGCGGGCCGTCTCCGGGCCCGGCGGGGCCGACGAAGGCGCGGGCGGCGGCGTCGGCGGCCTCGGTCGCGTCGTCGAGGAGGAGCTGGTTGAGGCGGTCCAGGACGTCGGCGACGCCGTAGCCCTCACGGGCCAGCAGCCGCAGCCAGGGCCGGGCCAGGCCGATGACGACGGCCGCCTCCGGGCCCTTCCCCTGGACGTCCCCCACGGCGAAGCACCAGCGGCCGTCGCCGGCCGGGAACAGGTCGTAGAAGTCGCCGCTTGGCCCGCCCTGCTCGCGCGGCTCGTAGACGAGGGCGCTGCACACGCCGGGGATCTGGGCGACCGCGCCGGGCAGCAGCCCGCGCTGCAGCACGGCGCTGATGGTGGCCTGGCGGGCGTACTGACGGGCCGCCCCGATGGCGAGCGCCACCCGGCGGCCGAGATCCTCCACGAGCCCGGTGACCTCGTCGGGGAAGACGCCCGGTCCGGCCCGTCCGAGGACCAGGGTGCCCAGGGGCCGGCCGCCTGCGATCAGCCGGTAGGCGAGCGAGGCGCCGTGCGGGCCGAGCGCCGTCGCGGGCCAGGGATAGGGCTCCGGTCCCGAGCGGGGGCCGCCGTCGGGCGGGCACGGCGGGTCCTTCTCCAGGGCGCGGCGCAGCTCCTCGATGCGGTTCTCGCTGCCGTGCCAGACCCGGGCCAGCCGCGGCCCCGGCCCGCCGGTCCAGTCGCCGCGGCCGCTGACCTCGTCCTCCAGCCACACGGCGCACCAGTCGGCGAGCCGCGGCACCAGCAGCTGGCCGGTCAGCGCGGCGACGAGGTCCTCGTCGAGCTGGCCGGCGAGCAGGTCGGACGCCTCGGCAAGGAAGGAGAGGGCCCCGCGGTTGAGCCAGTTGGGATCGCCCCGGCCGTTGGACTCCGGTTCGGGCGCGAAGGCGTCGAGGAGGCCGGTGAAGTCGGCGTGGCCGTAGCCATAGCCGTGACCGTGGCCGTCGTCGTGGTCGTCGTCGTGGTCATGGTGGGGACTGTGATCGCCGACGTGACCGTGGCCGTCGTCGCACTCGGGGCCGAGGACGCCGTCGGCATCGCCGGTACGGCCCACCCCGTCGCCGGGCAGGCCCACTTCCTCGGCGGCCGGGGCCGCGCCGACGCCCGCGAAGCCCGGCTCGGCGGACTCGGCGGCCGGCAGCAGCCGCGCCCAGACCGTCTTCGCCCCCCTGCGGTACGTCACGCCCCAGGCGTCCGCCAGCGTGGCGACCAGGCGCAGGCCACGGCCGTGCTCCGGCGTGCCCTGGAGCGGGTCGGGAGCGTGGTCGCGCGGGGTGCGGGAGGGGTGCCGGTCACAGACCTCCACGACGACCGCGAGGCCGCCGTCGGACGGTCCGGACTCCGCCTCCAGCCGGCACACCAGCTCGACCTCGGTGCCGGCGTGGACCACGGCGTTCGTGACCAGCTCGCTGACGACGAGTATCGCGTCCTCGGCGAGGCGCTCGCGCAGCTTCACGGCGCCGGGCAGACCGGTCCCGGCCCACTCCGACAGGGCGGCGCGGACCAGATCGCGGGCGGTTCCGGGCGCGAGGGAGCTGCCGGCCAGGATCGCGCGCGTGTGCGAGAGCCCACTCGCACGCGCGGGCGCGCCGCCGGCCCGGGAGAAGGTCTCCCGTTGCGTCGGAATGGCTCCCATGCGCAGCTCCCCGGACGGTCGAATTGCACCATCAGGGTGACAGACCGGTTCCGTCCATGAGCGCTGGGTCACCGAAGTGGGCCGTCCGGGGCGAGAAGCGTGCTATGCGAGGGCACGCGCGTGCCCGATGACGCCCGATGACGCACCGTTGAGGGGCGGAATCCGACCATCCGGACTCCGCCCCTCCGATTCGCGCCGGGGTACCGCCGACCGGGATCCGCGCCACCCCCGTGCCTCGTGCCCCGCGCGACGCCGGAGCTACGCCCGCTCTACGCCTCGCGCGATCCGGCGTACATCTCGTCGATGAGGTGCTTGTACTCCCGCTCCACGACCGGCCGCTTGAGCTTCAGGCTCGGCGTGATCTCGCCGTGCTCGACGTCCAGGTCGCGGGGCAGCAGCCGGAACTTCTTGATGGTCTGCCAGCGCTGGAGGCCCTCGTTGAGCTGCTTGACGTAGCCGTCGATGAGCTCCACGGTGACGGGCGCGGCCACGACCTCGGCGTACGACTTTCCGGCCAGCCCGTTGTCCTTCGCCCAGTCGAGCAGGGACGGCTCGTCGAGGGCGATGAGCGCGGTGCAGAAGTTCCGGTCGGCGCCGTGCACGAGGATGTTGGAGACGTACGGGCAGACCGCCTTGAACTGGCCCTCGACCTCGGCGGGCGCGATGTACTTGCCGCCGGACGTCTTGATGAGGTCCTTCTTGCGGTCGGTGATCCGCAGGTACCCGTCGGGCGACAGCTCGCCGATGTCGCCGGTGTGGAACCAGCCGTCCGCCTCCAGGACCTCGGCGGTCTTCTCGGGGAGCCCGTGATAGCCCTCCATGATGCCGGGGCCGCGCAGCAGGATCTCGCCGTCGTCGGCGATCCGCACCTCGGTGCCGGGCAGCGGCTTGCCGACCGTGCCGGTGCGGTAGGCCTCGCCGGGGTTCACGAAGGAGGCGGCGGAGGACTCCGTCAGGCCGTAACCCTCGAGGATGTGGATGCCGGCGCCGGCGAAGAAGTAACCGATCTCCGGCGCGAGGGCCGCCGACCCCGAGACACAGGCGCGCAGGTTGCCGCCGAAGGCCTCACGGATCTTGGCGAAGACGAGCGCGTCGGCGACCTTGTGCCTGGCGCCGAGTCCGAAGGGGACGGACGCGCTGCCGGTGCGCCGGAAGTTGTCCTGGGCGGCCTTGGCGTACTCGCGGGAGACCTCGGCGGCCCACTGGAAGATCTTGTACTTGGCCCCCCCGCCCGCGCGGGCCTTGGCGGCGACGCCGTTGTAGACCTTCTCGAAGATGCGCGGCACGGCGGCCATGTACGTAGGCCGGACCACCGGCAGGTTCTCGATGATCTTGTCCACGCGGCCGTCGACGGCCGTGACGTGCCCGACCTCGATCTGGCCGGAGGTGAGCACCTTGCCGAAGACGTGCGCGAGCGGCAGCCACAGGTACTGCACGTCGTCCGGTCCGACCAGGCCGGTCGCCGCGATCGCCTTCGCCATGTACGACCAGTTGTCGTGCGGCAGACGCACGCCCTTGGGACGGCCGGTGGTGCCGGAGGTGTAGATGAGGGTGGCGAGCTGGTCGGAGGTGATCGCGGCGACCCGCTCCTTGATCAGCCCGGCCTCCTTCTCCAGCCGGGCCGCGCCGCGCTTCTCCAGCTCGTCCAGGGTGAGAATCCAGTCGGCGGTCTCCACGCCGGCCGGGTCGATCACGACCACATGGGTGAGGTCGGGCAGCTCGGCGCGCTTCTCGACCGCCTTGGCGAGCTGGGCCGCGTCCTCGGCGATCAGCACCCGGCTCTCGGAGTCCGAGAGGATGAACGCCGACTCGTCGGCGTTGGTCTGCGGGTAGACGGTGGTCGTGGCGGCCCCGGCGCACATGATGCCGAGGTCGGCGAGGATCCACTCGAGGCGTGTGGAGCAGGCGAGCGCGACGCGCTGCTCGGGCTGCACGCCGAGTTCGATGAGCCCGGCCGCGATCGCGTAGACCCGCTCGGCGGCCTGCGCCCAGCTCAGCGCCTTCCAGGCGTCGGGGCCCTCGCCGGACGCGGCGGGCACCGGATGGCGGTACGCCTCCGCGTCGGGCGTGGCCGCCACGCGCTCCAGGAAGAGGCCCGCGACCGACGGCGGACGGTTCTCGATCAGTGTCTGTGTGTCGCTCACGACATCCTCCGGGGCCCGCGACGGTGCGGCGGCTGGCTCGTTGCGGCGTCGTTCGACGCGCGGCTGCTGTTGACGGCGGCTCTTGTTGACGACGGCTGTGCTGACGACGGCTGTGCTGACGACGGCTGTTGTTTAACTCACGAGTAACTACCGAGCAGGCATCAGAGTAAAGGGCGACTGGCCAGCGCGTAAGGGGCTCCGGGCGGTCACTTTCTCCTGAGTACAGCCAAAGGGCCCGTCGCGCGACAGCACGACGGGCCCCGGGTACGCCCTGAACACCGGCCCTGAGGCGCGGCTACTTCTTGCCCTTGCCGGATCCCGCGCTGTCGTCGCTGCTCAGGACGGCGATGAAGGCCTCCTGCGGAACCTCCACGGAACCCACCATCTTCATCCGCTTCTTGCCTTCCTTCTGCTTCTCCAGCAGCTTGCGCTTACGGGAGATGTCGCCGCCGTAGCACTTGGCGAGGACGTCCTTGCGGATGGCGCGGATGGTCTCGCGGGCGATGACCCGGGAGCCGACGGCCGCCTGGATCGGCACCTCGAAGGCCTGCCGCGGGATGAGCTCGCGCAGCTTGGCGACGAGCCGCACACCGTAGGCGTACGCGGCGTCCTTGTGGGTGACCGCCGAGAAGGCGTCCACCTTGTCGCCGTGCAGCAGGATGTCCACCTTGACCAGGCTGGAGGCCTGCTCGCCGGTGGGCTCGTAATCCAGTGACGCGTAACCGCGCGTCTTGGACTTCAGCTGGTCGAAGAAGTCGAAGACGATCTCCGCGAGCGGGAGCGTGTAACGGATCTCGACCCGGTCCTCGGAGAGGTAGTCCATGCCGAGCAGGGTGCCGCGCCGGGTCTGGCACAGCTCCATGATCGACCCGATGAACTCGGAGGGCGCGAGGATCGTGGCGCGTACGACGGGCTCGTAGACGTCGCTGATCTTCCCCTCGGGGAACTCGCTCGGGTTGGTGACCGTGTGCTCGCTGCCGTCCTCCATCACCACGCGGTAGACCACGTTCGGCGCGGTGGCGATGAGGTCGAGCCCGAACTCGCGCTCCAGCCGCTCGCGGATCACGTCGAGGTGCAGCAGGCCGAGGAAGCCGACACGGAATCCGAAGCCGAGGGCGGCGGACGTCTCCGGCTCGTAGACCAGCGCGGCATCGTTGAGCTGGAGCTTGTCGAGCGCGTCGCGCAGCTCCGGGTAGTCCGAGCCGTCGAGGGGGTACAGGCCCGAGAACACCATCGGCTTGGGGTCCTTGTACCCGCCGAGGGCCTCGGTCGCGCCCTTGTGCAGGGTGGTGATGGTGTCACCGACCTTGGACTGACGGACGTCCTTCACGCCGGTGATCAGATAGCCGACCTCGCCGACGCCGAGGCCGTCGGCCGACTTCATCTCCGGCGCCGAGACGCCGATCTCGAGTAGCTCGTGCGTGGCGCCGGTGGACATCATCCGGATCCGCTCGCGCTTGTTGAGCTGGCCGTCGATGACACGCACGTACGTCACGACACCGCGGTAGGAGTCGTAGACCGAGTCGAAGATCATCGCGCGGGCGGGGGCGTCCTGGACGCCGACCGGAGCCGGGACGTCGGCGACGACCCGGTCCAGCAGCGCCTCGACGCCCAGACCGGTCTTGGCGGAGACCTTGAGCACGTCCTCGGGGTCGCAGCCGATGAGGTTGGCGAGCTCCTCGGAGAACTTCTCGGGCTGGGCGGCCGGCAGGTCGATCTTGTTCAGCACCGGGATGATCTTGAGGTCGTTCTCCATCGCCAGGTAGAGGTTGGCGAGAGTCTGGGCCTCGATGCCCTGGGCGGCGTCGACGAGGAGGACGGTGCCCTCACACGCGGCCAGCGACCGGGACACCTCGTACGTGAAGTCCACGTGCCCGGGGGTGTCGATCATGTTCAGGATGTGGGTGTGCCCCGGATCCTGTGTCGGGGCCCAGGGCAGGCGCACGGCCTGGGACTTGATCGTGATGCCGCGCTCACGCTCGATGTCCATGCGGTCGAGGTACTGAGCACGCATCTGCCGCTGATCGACGACTCCGGTCAGCTGGAGCATGCGGTCGGCGAGCGTGGACTTGCCGTGGTCGATGTGCGCGATGATGCAGAAGTTGCGGATCAGAGCCGGGTCGGTACGGCTCGGCTCGGGCACATTGTTAGGGGTCGCGGGCACGCAGGGTCCTGTCTCTTGAGGCGCCTTGTGCCTCGGGTCGGATCGATACGTAGGCTCCATGGTCCCACGGGTGGCGACCGGGGACCGGTTTGGGCCACTCGCACAGCCACTGGTAGTCTGGGCAGCTGTGTCTCATGCCCTCTCAGCGCGAGACACGCCCAAGAAATCACCTGGTACGAGCCCGTGCGGCTCCGTGCCTGAACCTGAAAAGGCTCATTCGTGGCGAACATCAAGTCCCAGATCAAGCGGAACAAGACCAACGAGAAGGCTCGGCTGCGCAACAAGGCCGTCAAGTCCTCCCTGAAGACCGCGATCCGCAAGGCCCGCGAGGCCGCTGCCGCGGGTGACGCCGAGAAGGCCACCGAGTACCAGCGCGCTGCCGCGCGTCAGCTCGACAAGGCCGTCTCCAAGGGCGTCATCCACAAGAACCAGGCCGCCAACAAGAAGTCGGCGCTTGCTTCCAAGGTCGAGTCCCTCAAGGGCTGAACCGCTTCACTGATCTGATCGCCGGAAAGGGACCTCAGCGGGCCCTCTCATCCGCTCCCGTCCGGCACCCCCGAGCCTGTACGCGGCCTGCGTTCGCCACGCGGGTACGGGCTCACCAGCTTGATCGGTTTTTCCCGGAGGCCCCGGCGCTCCGCCCTTCCCCAGGGCGGTGGCCGGGGCCTTCGGCATGGCTCTCACGACCAGAAGGCGTTGCTCGCGTCGATGTCCGAGATGCACTCGTCGAGATCCGTGATCTTGTCGCCGACGATCCGGAAGACGATGCACCCGTCGTCCTCGAGGTGCTTGCCGTTGCGGTCGGCGATGAAGCGGTGCGCGGCGACGGCGTGCCCACGGCCGTCGACCATCACGTTACGCAACTCGACACGCAGCGACCCGGCCGTCTCCGAGAAGAGCCTGCCGTACATGTCCATGATCGCGTCGAGGCCCTTGAAGTCCCCGGAGAGCATGTGGGATCCGGGCACGTGGTGCGTACAGTCCCCCGTCATCAACCCGCGCAGGGTGTCCATGTCTCCGCGGGTGAAGGCCTCGTATCCCTGACGCACGAGTGCCGCGTGCGGGTGTTCAGCCATGTCGATCGCCACCTTTCGCATGCGCCGGCGATGTGCGGCTGGTACATCCGATTCTCCTCCCCGACAGGCGAACGGCGACTGGATCACCCCGGGGACGGCCCCAGGACGGCCACACCGAGGGCACACCCCTGGCACTGCCCCGGGGCACGCGGCATGACGCAGGGCGCATGAGGCAGGAGGTGCGCGGGAGGGGCGGCTATCCGCGTCCCCCGGACCGCGCCGCACGCGCGATGGCCACGACCGCCTTCTCCAGGGCGTACTCGGGATCGTCGCCGCCGCCCTTCACTCCCGCGTCCGCCTCGGCGACCGCGCGCAACGCGAGGGCCACCCCGTCCGGCGTCCAGCCACGCATCTGCTGCCGCACCCGGTCGATCTTCCAGGGCGGCATGCCGAGCTCCCGCGCCAGGTCGGCCGGACGGCCGCCGCGCGCCGAGGACAGCTTGCCGATGGCCCGCACGCCCTGGGCGAGCGCGCTGGTGATCAGCACGGGCGCGACGCCGGTGGCCAGCGACCAGCGCAGCGCCTCCAGCGCCTCGGCGGCCCGCCCCTCCACCGCCCGGTCGGCGACGGTGAAGCTCGACGCCTCGGCCCGCCCGGTGTAGTACCGGCCGACGACGGCCTCGTCGATGGTGCCCTCGACATCGGCGACCAGCTGGGACACGGCCGACGCCAGCTCCCGCAGATCGCTGCCGATGGCGTCGACAAGCGCCTGGCAGGCCTCGGACGTGGCCGATCTGCCGGTCGCCCGGAACTCCTGTCTGACGAAGGCCAGCCGGTCCGCCGGCTTGGTCATCTTCGGGCAGGCCACCTCGCGGGCGCCCGCCTTGCGCGCGGCGTCCAGCAACGCCTTGCCCTTGGCGCCACCGGCGTGCAGCAGGACGAGCGTGATCTCCTCGGCGGGCGATCCGAGGTACCCCTTGACGTCCTTGACCGTGTCGGCGGACAGGTCCTGTGCGTTGCGCACGACCACGACCTTGCGCTCCGCGAAGAGCGACGGGCTGGTCAGCTCGGCCAGCGTGCCGGGCTGCAGCTGCTCCGGGGCCAGGTCGCGTACGTCGGTGTCGGCGTCGGCGGCCCGGGCGGCGGCCACCACTTCCTGCACGGCACGGTCGAGCAGGAGGTCCTCCTGGCCCACGGCGAGCGTCAGCGGGGCGAGAGGGTCGTCATTCGCAGTCTTCCTGGCCATCACCGAAAGCATCCCACGAGCCACTGACAACGCGGCCGACGCACCCTACGGCTCCTCCCGCCAGCCCTCCCACTCCGCCGCGAACTCGTCCAGCGCCGCCGCGTCGAGCCGTCCGTCCTCGTCGTGCAGCAGGACGAGCCACTGCGCGTCCTCCGCGTCGTCCTCCCCGGCCAGGGCGTCGCGGACGATCCTCGGCTCCTCGCCGACGCCGAACCGCTCCCCGAGCGCCCGGGCCACCTCCTCCGCCGCATCGCGGTCGGGCAGCACCAGCACATGTCTCACATCGCTCACCGGGCCATTTTCGGGCACGCGCACACGACCCGTGCACCTGCCTGTCCGCCGGTGATGTCCCCGCGGCGGGGACTACCCGTGCGCGCGGACCGTCGGCACCCGCTCCAGCTCGATCCCGAACCGCTCCCGATACACCCCCAACACCTCGTCGTCGGCCTCCAGTTCGTGTTCCGCGCTCGTTCCGTCCGCGGACGTCGTCTTGAACCGGCGTCCGCTGAGCGTGATCCTCCCTCCGTCCTCCGTGAGCCGCGAGCAGATCAGCGACCGCGTGAAGTGTGACTCCGGTGAGGTGCTGTGCCACCAGGCTCCCGCCGCGAAGTCCCCCAGCACCCGGGGCCGCACCTCCAGCCGGTACACCCGCGCGCCGTCCCGCACGACGTCCATGTCCCGCGCCCGCATCGCCCCGCCGGCTCCCGCCCCCGCTCCGGCCGGGTCCGGACCGGCCTCGACGATCCTGAACGTCCCACCGGGATCGGTCTGTTCGTCGTCCTGCCCCCAGCGGAGCGGGTGGTGGCTGTGCGCCCCGAACCCGACATCGGCCAGCCACTGCCCGTCGTCCGCCGTCCGGACCAGCAGCGCGAGATGGTCGTACGGGATACCGAGCCGGCCCTCCTCGCCGTACACCCGCGCCGCCAGCAGGGTCACCTCGAAGCCCAGCGCCGTCAGCAGTGCCCCGAACGCCCCGTTCAACTCGTAACAGAACCCTCCCCTCCGCGCCTGGACGACCTTCTCGACCAGCCGCCTCTCCTCCAGCACGATCTCCTCACCGCGGTGCACCGACAGGTTCTCGAAGGGCACGGCCCGCAGATGCCTCAGATGAAGCTCACGAAGAGTGCCGACGGTCGGGGGCGGGAGCGGGGGCTCGAGGCCGAGGCGGTGGAGATAGGCCTCGACCGGACGAGCGTCGGGGAAGCGGACGTCCTGGTGCCGGCCGTCGGAGGGACGGGCGGCGTCCTGGGGGACGGAAGGCGGGAGCGGTTCGTCCTTCGACTGTGCGGGATTCATGCCCTCAGTCTCGCGTCACCCGCAACTCCCCACCTCCGCCCCCGCCCTCGCCTCCGCCCCCGACGACTGCCAGTGACCCGTCCCGGTCCGTCCGCAGCACCACCGCCCCACCCGCGCGCAGTGCCGCGACCGTGCTGGGCGCGGGGTGCCCGTACGGGTTGTCCGCGCCGCAACTGATCAGCGCCAGCCGGGGCGCCACTGCCCGTATCAGGTCCGGGTCCTGGTAGGCCGAGCCGTGATGCGCCACCTTCAGCACGTCCACCCCGCTTACCAGCGCGGCCGCCGGCGATCTCGACAGCGCCCGCTGCGCCGGGGGTTCGAGGTCACCCAGCAACAACATGCGCAGCCCCGCCGATCGCACGAGCAGGGTCACACTCGCGTCGTTCGGACCCTCCGGTTCGGGCGCCGGGAGCGGCGGAGGCCACAGCACCTCCCATTCCAGGGCGCCGACCCGCCGCCGCTCCCCGGCCACCGCCCGCACCACGGGAACGTTCCGGGCCCTCGCCTCCTTCCGTACGAACCTCGCCTGCTCCACGGGTTCCTCGAAGCCCGTGGTCTCGACGGCCCCCACCTCCCGGCCCCGCAGCACCCCCGGCAGCCCGGCCACGTGGTCCGCGTGGAAGTGGGTCAGGACGACGAGCGGCACCTTGGTGATGCCGAGCCTGTGCAGGCACCGGTCGACCAGCGCCGGATCCGGACCGGCGTCCACGACCACGCCGGCGCCGTCGCCCGCCGCGAGGACGGTCGCGTCACCCTGCCCCACGTCACACATCGCCAGCCGCCAGCCCGGCGGCGGCCAACCCGTGAGCACCCTCGTCAGCGGCGGCGGCCGTACCACCACGAGCAGGAGCAACACCCCGCAGACCGCGCACAGCCACGGATGCCGCGACAACCGCCGCCCGAACATCACCGCCACGACCGTCACGACCGCCAGCAACAGGGCACCGGCCCAACTGCCCGGCCAGTCGATTGCCGCACCCGGCAGCGCGGCGCCCGTCCGGGCCACGCCCGCGATCCACCTGGCGGGCCATCCGGCGCACCAGGCCAGCGCCTCGGCCACCGGCATCGCCACCGGCGCGGTCGCCAGCACCGCGAAGCCCAGCACCGTCGCGGGCGCGACCGCGAACTCCACGAGGAGATTGCAGGGCACCGCCACCAGACTCACCCGCGCCGACAGCACGGCGACGACCGGTGCGCACAGGACCTGCGCGGCTCCGGCTGCCGCCAGCGCCTCCGCGAGCCTCGGCGGCACCCGCCGCCTGCGCAGTGCGGCACTCCAACGCGGCGCCAGGGTCAACAGGGCCCCGGTGGCGAGGACGGACAGCAGGAAGCCGTAGCTCCGGGCCAGCCACGGGTCGTACAGCACCAGAAGCAACACGGCCGTCGCCAGTGCCGGGACGAGGGACCGGCGTCGGCCGGTCGCCAGGGCCAGGAGCACGATCGCTCCGCAGGCCGCGGCGCGCAGCACGCTGGGGTCGGGCCGGCACACCACCACGAATCCGAGCGTGAGCGCTCCCCCGAGCACAGCGGTCGCCCGCAGCGGGACGCCCAGCCTGGGCGCCAGACCGCGCCGCTCGACCTGCTGGGCGAGACCGGGCGGTCCGAGGAGCAGCGCGAGGATGACGGTGAGGTTGCTTCCGGAGACGGCCAGGGTGTGTGCCAGGTCCGTCTCCCTGAAGGCCTCGTCCAGTTCCGGCGTGATCCTCGAGGTGTCCCCGACCACCAGCCCCGGAAGCAGCGCCCTGGCGTCCGCCGGCAAGCCGTCGGTGGCCACCCGCAGGCCCTCCCGCAGCCGCCCCGCAGCCCGCTGCGCGGCAGAGGGGCGTCCCACGGCCGACGGCGCCGCCCCGTCCCGCACCCGCAGCACCGCCGCGAACCGATCCCCTCGGGCCAGGGCGGGCGCGAGCCGCCCGGCCACCCGCAGCCGGGTGGACGGCAGCAACGCGAGCCACAGCGCCTCCGGCCGCCCTTCGGGACCTTTCGCGCCACCGGACCCCTCACCCCCTCCAGGACCTCGCCCGCCGCCGGGCTCTTCCCGGACGTGGGGCTCCGCGCGGCGACCGCCGCCTCCGCCGCGCGATCCGGCGTCCACGATCAGCAGGACCGGCGTCCGCGTCGCCACCACCGTCCGGTCCGCGGTCTCGACCCTGCGCACCTCCGCCTCGATCATCACCGAGTCCGGCATCACGTGGTCCCCTCTGACGCGAGGGCGCGTGAGCCGTGGGTCGGAGGTGAGCTCGACCTCCGCGGTGACGCTCGCGTACCTGCCCGCCAGCGTCGGCACCGGCCCGCGGCGCAGATCGGCGCCGTGCAGCCCCGCAGACGCCGCGGCCGCGGCCGCACAGAGGAGCGAGGCGGCGACGGTCACCCGCGGCCAGACCCTCCGACGACCCGTCGTGCCCGCCCCATCCACCGCCCCGAGGGCGACGCGCGGCCCGGCACTCCAGGGGCGGCCTGGCATGACCGGGGCGTTCCTCGCCCTGTCCCGCCTCACGACGAGCAGGATCACGGCGGCCGCCAGACAGCCGGCCACGAGACCGCCCACCAGCCCGGGGGCCGCGTCCAACGTGAGCGCGGCCGTGGCCCAGGCGGCGAGCGCGGGCGGTACGAGCCGGAGATCCACCGGCCCCTCCTGACGCGGGTGGGCCTCACCCAGCCGCTTCCCGGAGTCGGCGTGCACGGCCTGCCGACCGCGCCGGCCCGGCACCGGCCGGGCACCGCTCACAGCGGCCTCGTCCTCCTCCCTGACCCGGCCCCCAGGGCCGGAAATCCTCCGCCCGGCATTCGCCCGCCTCATGGCCGCACCAGATTCCGCAGGTCGGCGAAGCGCCGCTCGCCGATACCGTTGACGTCACGCAGCTCGTTCACCGACCGGAATCCGCCGTGCCGCACCCGGTGGTCGATGATGTGCTGCGCCAGTACCGGTCCCACGCCGGGCAGGGCCTCGAGCTGGTCGAGCGTCGCCGTGTTGAGGGACACGGGCACCGCGGGCCCCCCGCCCGAGCCACCCGCTCCGCTGGACCCCGCCGATCCCGTACCCGTACCCGCTCCGGCCCCAGACCCAGCCCCGGCCCCGGCCCCGGCCCCGGCCCCGGCTGCCAACGGGCCGCCGACGACGATCTGCTCACCGTCCACGAGGTACCGTGCGCGGTTGAGACCGTCGGTGTCGGTGCCCGGTCGCACCCCACCGGCCGCGCCCAACGCGTCGATGACCCGCGACCCGGCCGGCAGACGGTGGATTCCGGGCTTGCGCACCTTTCCGCTGACGTCCACCACGATCTCGCCTCCGGCCGCGCTGCCGGCGCTCCCCGCTACCCCCCGCCCTGGTGGGTCTGCGGACGCCCCGAGTCCGGCCGCCGACTCGCGCTCGCCCGCCGCCCCGAAGGGGGCCGCGGCTCGCACCACCTCCGGCGCCTTCACCGGCTGGACCCGTCCGGTCCAGAAGTGCTGCACGGCGAAGCCCGCGGCGGCGACCAGCAGCACGGCCAGCGCCAGCACGCTCCTGCGCTCCAGTCCGCACCGCGCCTGCAACCAGACCGGCATCCGCTCCCGCAGCGCGAGCCCCGCCCGCTCCCACCACACCGCCCGGGCCGCCCATGCCGCCTGTGCCGCCTGGCCCGACCCCTCGGGCGCGCCGCCCTCCGCCGCGACGATGCCCTCGGGCGCGCCACCCACTGCGGCGACGACGCCCGCGTCAGCACCATCGCCTTCGGGACCGCCCGGTGCCGCACCCTCTGGACCCGGGTCTCCCGCACGGTCCGCCGGGCATTCCTCTCCAGCGCCGGCCGCGGTCCCCGTGCCGCCGACAGCGCCACCCCCGTGCGGCTCCGGCCGGCTGCTGCCTCCCCCACGCCCACGGGGGTCGGGCCGGCCGCTGCCTCCACCGCCCCTGTCGCCCGCGCCGCCTCCGCCCGGCGGTCCGACACCCGACTTCTCCGGCGCGCTCGTCTCCCGGGCCCGTGCGGTGAACAACGCCTGCGCTCGACGGCGGTTCTCCTCCGCCGAGGCATGGCGGTGTCCCGCCCGGCCGCCGGGGGGACGGAGGCGGCGGGAACGGCCGTCGGAGCCGCGGGCCCGGCCGGGGCCACTGGTCGCATACGTGCTGCGTGAGCGTGATCGAAGTGCCATGCGACGAGGATCGGACACTTCGCCACATCGCGATGATCTTGCTCAATTTCCGTGGACCACCGCCCAGTTGTGGATAACTTCACCACTCTCAGGGGTGAGGGAACCCCTCAGCGTGGCGAGACCACGACTCCCAGCAGCCCTGGTCCGGTATGGGCGCCGATCACCGCTCCGACCTCGCTGACATACAGGTCGACGAGTCCGGGCACCCGGGACCGCAGCCGGTCCGCGAGGGCCGACGCCCGGTCGGGAGCGGCGAGATGATGCACGGCGATGTCCACCGGAGCACTCCCCGCCCGGTCGGCGCCGAGCTCTTCCAGACGTGCGATCGCCTTCGAGGCCGTCCGCACCTTCTCGAGGAGGTCGATGCGCCCCGCGTCCAGCTGGAGGAGCGGCTTCACGGCGAGCGCCGAGCCCAACAGGGCCTGGGCAGTGCCGATCCGGCCGCCACGACGCAGATACTCCAGGGTGTCGACGTAGAAGTAGGCGGACGTGCCGGCGGCTCGCTTCTCCGCCGCCGTGACCGCCTCGTCCACCGTCCCGCCCGTCTCCGCGATCTCGGCCGCCGCGACCGCGCAGAAGCCGAGCGCCATGGCGACCATGCCGGTGTCCACCACCCGCACCGGCACCGGCGCCTCTCGCGCCGCGACCACCGCCGCGTCGTAGGTGCCGGACAGTTCGGCGGAGAGGTGGAGGGAGACGATGCCGGTGGCACCGGACTCGGCGACCCTGCGGTAGGTCTCGGCGAAGTACTGGGGGCTGGGGCGCGAGGTGGTGACGGGGCGTCGCTTCTGCAGCGCCTGGGCCAGCGAGCGGGTGGAGATCTCGCTGCCCTCTTCGAGTGCCTGGTCGCCGAGGACGACGGTCAGGGGCACCGCGGTGATGCCATGACGCTCCATCGTCCGCTGCGGCAGGTAGGCCGTTGAATCCGTGACGATCGCGACATGGCGGGACATGACCTGGAGGTTACCTGGCGTAGCCGCTGTGCGGCAGCCCGGCCCCTGGCAGCCGGTCCGCCCTTGACCGAATCAGATACCACGCCGAACAGTGCCCGGGCCGGGATCCCGTGAGGCATCGAACCCGGCTCTCGCGACCCCTCGGCGCGTGACGACGGCAGCATCACCGTGCCGCCCCGGCCGCCATTCCGGCAGCGCGCCGAATCCCGGATTCCGGGTACCGGGTGCCGGATTCCGGATTCCGGGTACCGGGTGCCGCTCAGGTAGTGCTCTCCGGACGCGGCTTCTTCTGCCAGGGGTAGGTCGGGCGCGGTCCGGGCGGGGTGATGGCGGGCGGGGCCGGCTCGTCCGCGGTGCGTGCGCCGGGGGCCTCCGACCAGGTCTGACCAGCCGTCGGGCCGTCGGCGGCCGGCGCTTCGGGCCACGGGGGCGGCGTCTTGTCGGTTTCCGGGGTGGTCCAGTGCCGCAGGGCGCCGGCCTCGACGCCGATCTGGGCGCTGAGGGAATCGAGGTCGTCCTCCGCGAAGTGGCGGGCACGGTCACGGGCCGCCCAGCGCAGCGAGTCGGCCGATCCCGTGATGCGCTCGGTGCGCTCCCTCAGTGACGGCAGACGCTCGACGAGCGTCGCACGGTCCGGCTCCGACTCCAGGCGCTTGAGCTCGCCGTCCAGTTCGTGGCCATGCCCGCTGAGCCGCTGGAAGAGGCCGAGGGACTCCTTGAGGGACTCGTCCGCCACGACGCCCGCGTGCAGTGCCTCCTGAGTGGCCCGCATCGACGTGCGCAGAGCGAGCCGCAGCTTGGCGATTTCGCCGGCCGGTCCGAGCTGGGCGAAGGACTTGGCCCGCAGGGTGTGGTCCTCGACCGTGCGGCGGGCCTGCGTGATGGTGCGGTCGACGCCCCGCTTGGCGGCCCCGATCACCTTCACCGTGGCGTAGGCGCCGAGCGCCAGGCAAAGCACGAAGAGCAGGACGATGACGGCGATCACAGCTTCCACGAGCTCCTCCTTCGACCTGCACGACGCGTCCGGCCCCGCAGACGGCACACCGCAGCCGGCGCCCCGCCCTTCAAACGGTAAACGAGACGGGCAGGCCCGGAGTTCCAGAAGAACCCCGAACCTGCCCGCACGGAACCCCTAGGGGGCGGCCGAAACCAGTGGACGCCCCCGCCGGAACCACCGGAGCCAGTGGACGCCCCCGGTCGAAACCCCTGGACGCCCCCCGGTCGGCGAGCGAAGCCCTACGCCGGAACGATGTTCACCAGCTTCGGCGCTCGCACGATCACCTTGCGGATACCGGCCCCGCCCAGCGCCTTGACGACCGCCTCGTCGGCCAGCGCGATCTTCTCCAGCTCGTCGTCGGAGATGGCCGGGGAGACCTCCAGGCGCGCCTTGACCTTGCCCTTGATCTGCACGACGCAGGTCACGCTCTCGTCCACGACGTACGCCGGGTCGGCGACGGGCAGGTCCTGGTGGACCACCGAGTCGGTGTGGCCCAGCTTGCGCCACAGTTCCTCGGCGATGTGCGGGGCCAGCGGGGCTGCCAGCAGCACCAGGTCCTCGGCGACCGTGCGCGGCAGCGCGCCGCCCGCCTTGGTCAGGTGGTTGTTCAGCTCGGTGATCTTGGCGATGGCGGTGTTGAAGCGCAGGCCCTCCAGGTCCTGGCGCACCCCGTCGATCGCCTTGTGCAGGGCTCGCAGGGTCGGCTCGTCGGCCTCGGCGTCGACGACGGTCACCTCGCCGGTGGACTCGTCGACGATGTTGCGCCACAGCCGCTGCAGCAGGCGGTACTGACCGACCACCGCGCGGGTGTCCCAGGGGCGCGAGACGTCCAGCGGGCCCATCGCCATCTCGTACAGGCGCAGCGTGTCGGCGCCGTACTCGGCGCAGATCTCGTCCGGAGTGACGGCGTTCTTCAGGGACTTGCCCATCTTCCCGTACTCACGCTTCACGGGGGTGCCCTGGTACAGGAACGTGCCGTCCCGCTCCTCGACCTCGGCGGCCGGGACGTACACGCCGCGGGCGTCGGTGTACGCGTAGGCCTGGATCATGCCCTGGTTGAACAGCTTGTGGAACGGCTCCGCGGAGGAGACGTGCCCCAGGTCGAACAGGACCTTGGACCAGAAGCGCGCGTACAGCAGGTGCAGCACGGCGTGCTCGGCGCCGCCGACGTACAGGTCGACGCCGCCGTGCGGCTGCCCCTCGCGAGGGCCCATCCAGTACTGCTCGACGGCCGGGTCGACCAGCTGCTCGCTGTTGTGCGGGTCCAGGTAACGCAGCTCGTACCAGCACGAACCGGCCCAGTTGGGCATGGTGTTGGTCTCGCGGCGGTAGCGTCGCGGACCGGCGCCGTCGCCCAGGTCCAGCGTGACGTTCACCCAGTCCGCGTTGCGGGACAGCGGCGTCTCCGGGGACGTGTTCGCGTCGTCCGGGTCGAAGGTGCGGGGCGAGTAGTCCTCGACCTCCGGCAGCTCCAGGGGCAGCATCGACTCGGGCAGCGGGTGGGCGACGCCGTCCTCGTCGTAGACGATCGGGAAGGGCTCGCCCCAGTAGCGCTGGCGGCTGAACAGCCAGTCGCGCAGGCGGAAGTTGACGGTGCCCTCGCCGATGCCCCGGCCTTCGAGCCACTCGGTGATGCGCGCCTTGGCCTCGACGACGCCCAGGCCGTTCAGGCTGATCTCGTCGTTCGCCGAGTTGATGATCTTCGCGTCGTACGACGCGAAGGCGTTCTCCCAGGTCGACGTGTCGGTGCCGCGGCCGTCGGTCGGCTCGACGATGCAGTGGATCGGCAGCTCGAAGGCGCGCGCGAACTCGAAGTCGCGCTGGTCGCCCGCCGGGACGGCCATGATCGCGCCGGTGCCGTAGCCCATCAGGACGTAGTCGGCGATGAAGACGGGGACCTGCTCGCCGTTGACCGGGTTGGTCGCGTACACGCCGGTGAAGACACCGGTCTTGTCCTTGGCCTCGGCCTGACGCTCGACGTCGGACTTCGCGGCCGCCTGCGCGCGGTACGCGGCGACGGCGTCGACCGGGGTGGCGTGGCCGCCCGTCCAGACGTCGTGCGTGCCCTCGGGCCAGGTTTCCGGGGTGAACTTGTCCACCAGCGGGTGCTCGGGGGCCAAGACCATGTAGGTCGCGCCGAACAGGGTGTCCGGGCGCGTGGTGAAGACCGCGATCCGCTCCCCGTCCACGGGGAAGTCGACGCGTGCGCCTTCGGAGCGGCCGATCCAGTTGCGCTGCTGCAGCTTGATGGCCTCGGGCCAGTCCAGCGCGTCCAGGTCGTTCAGCAGGCGGTCCGCGTAGGCGGTGATACGCATGTTCCACTGGCGCAGCTTGGCCTTGAAGACGGGGAAGTTGCCGCGCTCGGAGCGGCCGTCGGCCGTGACCTCCTCGTTGGCCAGCACGGTGCCCAGGCCGGGACACCAGTTGACCGGCGCGTCGGAGGCGTAGGCCAGACGGAACTCCCCCAGGACGTCGGCGCGCTCGGCGGCGGTCAGCTCGCCCCACGCGCGCGTGTGCCCCGGCACGGGACGCTCACCGGACTCGAACCGGGCGACCAGCTCGTCGATCGGGCGGGCCCTGTCCGCGTCCTCGTCGTACCAGGAGTTGAAGATCTGCAGGAAGATCCACTGGGTCCACTTGTAGTACTCGGGGTCGATCGTGGCGAACGACCGGCGCCTGTCGTGGCCCAGGCCCAGCCGGCGCAGCTGGGACTTCATGTTCTCGATGTTGGCCTCGGTGGACACGCGCGGGTGCGTGCCGGTCTGCACGGCGTACTGCTCGGCGGGCAGGCCGAAGGCGTCGAAGCCCAGGGTGTGCAGGACGTTGTGGCCGGTCATGCGCTGGAAGCGCGCGAAGACGTCGGTCGCGATGTAACCCAGCGGGTGGCCGACGTGCAGGCCCGCACCGGAGGGGTACGGGAACATGTCCATGATGAACTTCTTGGGCCGGGCCACCGTCCCGGGGTCACCGGCCAGGTCACCCTGCGGGTTGGGCGCGGCATAGGTGCCCTCGGCGTCCCAGAAGTCCTGCCAGCGTGCCTCGATCTCGGCGGCCATGGCCGCCGTGTAGCGGTGCGGCGCGGCCTCTGCCGGGACAGCGGCGGCAGCGGGGTTCGTCTCGCTCATGGTCCTCAAAGCTCCATCGATCGTCTCTGCCAGCGGGTTGTCGTCCAGGAAACGAAAAATCCCCTCGCACAGGAGGGGACGCCGCGCCGATTCCGAACCGTCCGATCACCGGCGGTCGGGACTGATCAGCGCGGCTCGCTAAGCAGAAGGCGTACAGCACGCATGGCGTTAGGGTACCGCAGGCCTTGAGCACGAGGCCACGCGCTTACGTATGCATGGTCGAGACAACGTTGCTGTGCCGAGAACGGGGGGTCGGAGCTGCATCCAGGGTCATGGTTACTTCGCGTAACAGCCACTAAAGGACATCACAACAGCCACATCGTCGTTTCATAACAACGCAATAACTCAAACCTCGTACCCATCGGTATGGAGCCACTTAGAGTTCGGCAGCGGGACCGCTTTCCCGAAACTGCTCGGAGTTGCCCCCATGAACCCTCGTTCCAGTAACAGCACGCTCCCCAAGCCCGGCCGGTCGGCCTACGGGTTGGCGACGGCTGTCGTCCTGGTCCTCATACCTGTGGTCGTGCTGGTCGGCGGCGACCAGTTGCAGGCATTCCTCAACTTCGGTGCGGGTGTCCTGTCGCTGGTGTGCCTCACCTGCTCGGTCATCTGGGGCCTCGTCGCCCAGGACCGGCTCATCCTCAACACACGTCAGCGGATCCTCGCGCAGGGCGTCCACCGCGTGACCGCCGTCGGCTCCATCGCGTTCCTCGTGGTGCACATCACCGTCAAGCTGGCGCTGGAGCACACCGTCCTGATCGCCGCGCTGATCCCCTTCAGCCTGGGCGTCAAGGGCAGTGCCGGGCTCATCGGCCTCGGCTCCCTCGCCGCCCTGCTGATGATCTTCGTGGGCATCACCGGTGCGCTGCGCAACCAGTTCGCCGCGCCGGCGGAGGTCGCCGCCCGCTGGCGCGCGATGCACATGCTGGCCTACCCGGCCCTGTGCGCCGCCCTCATCCACGGCCTGTACGCGGGGCGTGCGGCGAAGCCGTTCTTCATGATCTCGTACGAGCTCTGCCTGGCCGGCGTCATGGCCGCCCTCGCACTGCGCGCCGCTCCGCGCCCGTTCAAGCGCAGGGTCGCCGACCGGATCACCGCGTTCCTGGGGGCGCCGGACCGCTCCGCCATGGACGGCCTCGAGGCGTCACGCGCGCGCGTGTCGGAGACCGGTTCGTCGGCGCTGCCCGGGTACGAGGGCCGCTCCGGCCGTTCGCCGCTGACGGACACGATGAGCTCAACCCGGATGACCCCGCCGTCGGCGTCTCCGCTGTACGACACCCCCGCCACCCCGGAGCCGGCGAACGGCTTCGCGGCCGCCTACCGCGCCGTCAACACCCCGCCGCGCGGCCAGCAGCCGCCCTACATCGCCGATCAGACGGCCCGCATGGGCATGCCGTTCGACCTTCAGCAGGCCACCGAGGCGATCCCGCGGGTCGACAACGGCGGCAGCACCTCGGGCAACTGGCCGATCCCGTCCCCGCCGCCGGTCGGGGAGGCGCCCCAGTCCGTCTACGACCCGCTCCAGGACACGGGATTCACCATCCCCGTCTATGGCAATCCGGGCACTCCGGGATCCGGCGGACGTGACGTGTACGACACAGGTGAGACGAACCCCGGGTACGGCACGTACAACCAGAACGACACGTACAACAGCGGTCCCGCCAACGAACCATCGCCCGGTGCGTCGTACGACGCTCCGGGTTCGGGCGAACCTTGGAACACGCCTTCCGGAGGCTATAGGTGAACGAGGCCCTGCCCGACGTCCCAGAAGTCCGCGTGGTCGGTCTTCCTCAACTCACGTCGGGTTTCGACCTTGTCGAGAGACTTGACCTGCCCATGCACCTGAAGGTGCACGGGCCGCTGGAACCCCTGGGCGGAGAAGCCCTCGCGAAGCTCTCCGAGAACATCAACCTGAAGGGTCGCGGCGGCGCGGGCTTCCCCTTCCACAAGAAGCTGCGCTCGGTCGCCGAGGCCGCGATCAAACGCGGCGTACGACCGGTCGTCGTCGTCAACGGCAGCGAGGACGAACCGGCCTGCCGCAAGGACACGGTGCTCATCAACCGTGCCCCGCACCTCATCCTGGACGGCGCGCTGCTCGTAGCGGAGGCGCTGGGTGCCCGCACGCTCGTGGTGGGGGTCACCCGCGAATCCACTCAGCGCTCCATGGAGGCCGCGCTCTCCGAACGCGGGCTCAGCAACGGCCGCAGGTCGGCTCTGAAGGCATTCGTCCAGCGCAACCCGATCCGCATGGTCACCGGTGCCGCCGCGTCGCTGATCCGCTCCATCGACGGCGGTCCGCCGATCCCGCCCGGCCGCAAGGTCAGCGCCTCGCAGAACGGCGTCGGCGGCGCGCCCACCCTCCTCTCCAACGCCGAGACGTTCGCCCAGCTGGCCATCGCCGCCCGCATCGGCCCGGAGCGGTACGGCAACACCGGCCTGTACGACGAGCCGGGCACCGTCATGTTGACGGTCTCCGGCGCGGTCGCCCGCCCGATGGTGATCGAGGTCCCCACCGGCGTGCCGCTGCGCTACGTCCTCCAGCTCGCGGGCGCCCCGCCGGTGCCCCAGGGCGTGCTGACCGGCGGCTACCACGGCAAGTGGATCGACGCGGCGACGGTCAACGAGGCGGTCGTCTCCCGCAACTCGCTCGACGCGGTGGGCGGGGCGCTCGGCGCCGGCGCGATCCTGCCGATCAGCCAGGAGACGTGCCCGCTGGGTGAGTCCCTGCGCGTGGCGCAATGGCTGGCCGACGAGAGCGCGGGGCAGTGCGGCCCCTGCTACCTCGGCCTGCCGGCCGCCGCGCGCGGCCTGGAGGACATCATCAACGGCGGCGGCCCGGCCGCCCTGGAGGCGCTCAAGCAGGTCGCGAAGAACGTCAAGCGGCGCGGCGCCTGCTCGCACCCGGACGGCTCCGCGATGTTCCTGGAGTCGACCATCAAGGCGTTCACCGACGACCTCGCCGCCCACGTCCTCGGCAACGGCTGCGGACGGCCCGTGGAGGGCGTTCTGCCGCTCTTCGAGGCGGGCATGGCACCCGCGGCCATCACGAGCGGCAGAGCGCCGGAGGAGAGCGGCTCGAGCCGCCAGAAGATCTTCGTCGACTGGACGCTCTGCCGCGGCCACGGCCTGTGCGCCGACATCCTCCCCGAGGTCTTCCAGCTCGGCGCCGACGGCTTCCCGACGGTGGCGCAGGCGAAGGTACCGGAGTACGCCGAGGCAAAAGCTCTACGCGCGGTGCGTCGGTGTCCGGCGCTCGCCCTGCGCATCGAGGAGGACACGCGCGCGCAGGCGCCTGCCCGCAATCTCCCGGTCCTCTCCCAGGGCCGCGGCCGACGCGCCCTCGGCCGCTGAGGAGCACGCCGACGGCACACGGATCGGGGCCGCCTGTTCTCAGGCGGCCCCGATGCCTCGATCCTCGCGGCACACCCGGGACCGAGGTGCCCGAACGCAAAAAAGATCCCGCCGGACCGCATTCGATCCGGCGGGATCTGCTGTGGAGCTAAGGAGAATTGAACTCCTGACCTCCTGCATGCCATGCAGGCGCTCTACCAACTGAGCTATAGCCCCTCGTGGCCAAGCGGCAGAGCCGCGATCTTGACCGTGCCGCCCGGTTTCCCCGGCGGCGACGCCAACTTTACCGGTCCGGCGGCGGACCACCAAATCCTTTCCGCCCCGTCCGATTTCGACCCTTTTGCGAGGTCAAGCGGTGACGAACGAATAGAACCGCTTGAGCGTGCAGTGCTCCTCGAGGAGCCGGCCGTAGATCGGCTCCCCCTCCAGCTCGCGGTACGTCTCGATCGGGTCGCCCTTTATGATCAGCGCCCGCGCGCATTCCTCGCACCAGTACTGGTAGTCGGGGTTGACCGGCTCCATGTCACGGACGATCGGAGTGCCGCTGCCGCACCAGTCGCACTTCCGCCTGTGTGCACCCATCGATCAGCTCCAGCTGTGGCCGCAGGCCGTGCACACGTAGGAAACCCCTCCGTTGTCGCCGAGAACCTGAGCCACATGGGCCGAACCGCAGGAGGGGCAACCGAGACGGGTGGCCTTGCCCCGTCCCACCGCTGCTTCGGAGAGACGACCGACCTCTCCGCGGATGCTCGCAGGCATCGCTACTCCCTCCCGTCGGGCCGCGCCCCCTCCGGTCGTTTGATTCTGCCACGGCCGGACCAATACGGTCAGCGACGCCTCAGTACCAGTCCGGACACGGCACCGAGGGCAGCTGTCGTAGCGAGCGCGAACATGCATGTGAGAAGCGCTTCCGAAGAGCTATACGCCTCCAGGGCCCCAAGTGACTCAAGGCGGTTGAAGAACAGTGTGCCGAAGACGGCCACACCGATCAGCTGCCCGAGCTGGGTGACCGTGGCCAGCAGCCCGCCGGCGTCCGCCGCGTCCTCGGGCAGCACGGCAGCCAGCGCCCCGGCCAGCGCCGGGCTGAAGGCGAGCGCGAGCCCGGCGCCCACTCCGGCGTACGCCGCGTAGAGCCACGCGCCCCCGTCGGCACCGCCCCGGAAGAGCAGCCCCACCGCGACCACGGACAGCGCGAGAAGCGCGAACCCCGACGGGATCAGGGCCCGTTGCCAGGAGGCAGGCCACCTGCGCCAGGTCAGCCCGACCGCGCCGAAGACGACCGCCGTCGGCGCGAAGGTGAGACCGGCGCGCAACGCGCTGAAACCCAGGCCGCCCTGGACGTGCAAGGTCAGCACGAAAAGGAAGCCCCCGTTGACCGCCATGACGGCCGTCACCCGCAGGACGGCGAGCGCCATCCCTGGGTGACCCAGCACCCGGGGCGCGATCAGCGGGTCGCCGCCACGCCGGGCGAGCCGGGTCTCCGCACCGCAGAACAGCAGGAACACCAGGGCTCCGGCGGCCAATGAGCACCAGGACCACAGGGGCCAGCCTTTCTCCCGCCCGAGCACGAGCGGAACCGTGACCAGCGACACGGCAGCGCCCAGAAGCACCAGACCGGGCCAGTCCATCCTGCGCGCCCCCTTCCGCGCCGCTGCGCCCGACGTCCGCTCCTTCACCGCCCCCACGTCCGCCGTCGAGCGCCCCGGCAGCCCCCCGCCCCGCGGCAGCACGCGTCCGCCCACGACCAGCAGGACCAGGCCCACCGGCACGTTCACGAGGAACACCGGACGCCAGCCGGCGCCCAGCAGATCGGCGTCCACCAGCACACCGCCCGCGACCTGTCCGGCGGCCGCGCCGACCGCGAGGACCGCGGAGTAGACGCCGAGCGCCCGGACCCGCGCCTCCCCGCTGAACGTGCGCTGGATCAGACTGAGCACCTGCGGGATCATCACCGCCGATCCCGCGCCCTGCACCAGCCGGAACACGATCAGCTCGGTGCTGCCCCGCGCCAGACCGCAGGCCAGCGAGGCGGCCGTGAAGAGGGCGAGCCCGACGAGATGGACGCGGCCGGGCCCGAACCGGTCGCCGAGCCGCGCACCGGTGATCAGCAGCACGGAGTACGTGATCGCGTAGCCGGCGACGACCAGCTGGAGGTCGGCGCCGGAGGCGTCGAGGTCGGAACCGATCGTGGGGGCCGCGACGTTCACGATGAACACGTCGAGCAGTGCCATGAACTGGGCTGCCAGCACCACCGCCAGCAGCCGCCGCGGCTGATTGTCAGTGCCGGGGTCTTTACTGGCAGCAGGACGTGAAGCGGGTGGGACAACCGGGGGAACCGGGCTCGTCCGGGGTCTCGTCGTCATGCCGTCGAGCGTGACGAGGATCCGGTAAGGGTGCCGAGAGCCCGCCGATGCTGGTACTGACAGCACCTGGCAGAGCACGGGCGGGAGGCCGACCATGGGGGACGTGACGATGGGGGGCGTGACGATGGGGACGCGGACAGGCACACAGACGCGCGCACGGGCGGAACAGCGGGCGGAGCACCGGACACGGGCCGCGGCGGGACCCGGGCCGGGGAGCGGACCGGCGGCAGGATCCGGGCCGGAGGCGGGACC
Source organism: Streptomyces achromogenes (assembly GCF_030816715.1). Lineage (NCBI taxonomy): Bacteria > Bacillati > Actinomycetota > Actinomycetes > Kitasatosporales > Streptomycetaceae > Streptomyces > Streptomyces achromogenes. The sequence continues at coordinate 3,082,200 of NZ_JAUSYH010000001.1, forward strand.
CGGGCCGGGGAGCGGACCGGAGGCGGGACCGCGGACGGTTCTGCGGCCGGGGGCGGAGCCGGGGCGCCCGAAGGCGGGGACGGCGGCACGGCGCCGGCCCGAGCTGGCCGTCTTCCTGCGCAGCAGGCGCGCCCGGGTGACACCGGGCGACGTCGGAATGCCGCCCGGGCTGCGGCGCCGCACACCGGGGCTGCGACGCGAGGAGGTGGCCCAGCTCTCGGGCGTGGGAGTCACCTGGTACACCTGGCTGGAGCAGGGGCGGCCGATCAACGCCTCCGCACAGGTCCTCGACGCCGTCGCGCGCACACTGCGGCTGGACCAGCCGGAGCGGGAGCATCTCTACCACCTGGCGGAGGTACCGTTCGCGGCCGCTCCGGAGGCCCTGGTGCAGAGCGTGGGCCCGGAGATCCAGGGCATCATCGACGCGCTGGTGCCCCGGCCGGCCGTGGTCTACAACTCGCGCTACGACATCCTCGCCGCCAACCCCGTCTACCGTGACCTGTTCATCACCCCGGTCGAAGCCTGCGCACCGGGTCCGGACAACGCCCTGTGGCGGCTGTTCACGGTGCGGGAGGAGGACTGCCCGCTGATGTTCCGCGACAAGGAACTCCCGCTGATGGTGGCAACCCTGCGGGCGGCCTACGGACTGCATGCCGGCGAGCCCGTCTGGGAGGAGTTCATACGCAGGTTGTCCGCGGCGAGTCCGCTGTTCGCGCGGTTGTGGGAGACCGGTGACGTGGCGGAGCCCGGCCGTCGTGTGAAGGTCTTCCGGCACGCGACGGTGGGCGAGCTGCGGATGACCTCCACCTCGCTGACGATCAACGGGATGCCGGAGTGCAGGATCGTCGTCTACACGCCTGACGACGAGCAGACGGAGCGGCGCGCGGCTCTGCTACGCGGCGGGACGACAAAAAATCCCGCCCCCTGAGGGGCGGGATCCTTCTGAAGCGACATCGACCGGTCTCTTCGATCTTTGACAACTCAACAGAGTGTCGACCTACTGGCCGACCGGCCAATCCGTGGAGCTAAGGAGAATTGAACTCCTGACCTCCTGCATGCCATGCAGGCGCTCTACCAACTGAGCTATAGCCCCTCGTGCCACGCGGCGGAGCCGCATGGTGTTTCGCCCCGCTCGGCGGTGCGAACAAGAAGAACTCTAGCCTGCGACCTGCCGGAAAGTGAAATCCGAGGTCCGCCGTCCCGACCGGTCGTTCAGTCGTCGTCGCCGAGCACCGGCTCGGGCAGGGTGCCGGCGTTGTGCTCGAGCAGACGCCAGCCCCGGGCGCCCTCGCCGAGGACGGACCAGCAGCAGTTGGAGAGGCCGCCGAGGCTCTCCCAGCTGTGCGCCTCCAGACCGAGAAGACGGCCGATGGTGGTGCGGATGGTGCCGCCGTGGCTGACGACGACGAGCGTCCCGTCCTCGGGCAGCTTCTCGGCGTGCCGTACGACGACGGGGGCGGCGCGGTCGGCCACCTCGGTCTCCAGCTCGCCGCCGCCGCGGCGCACGGGCTCGCCGCGCTTCCAAGCGGCGTACTCCGCACCGTGGCGGGCGATGATCTCCTCGTGCGTCAGCCCCTGCCACGCGCCCGCGTACGTCTCGCGCAGGGACTCGTCGTGGGTGACCTCGAGGCCGGTGAGCGTGGCGAGCTCGGCGGCCGTGCGGGCGGCCCGCGCGAGGTCCGAGGCGACGATGGCGTCGGGCCTGAGGGAGGCGAGCAGCCGGGCGGCGCGGCGGGCCTGCGCCGCCCCGGTCTCGGTCAGCTCGACGTCCGTCGTGCCCTGGAAGCGGCGCTCCACGTTCCAGGCGGTCTGGCCGTGCCGCCAGAGGATGACCCGGCGGCCACGGCGTGGCTGACGGGTCGCCGTCTGCTCCGGGGGTGTCACCGCAGCTCCTCGAATCCGGCTGTCTCGTCCTCCTCGGCCTGCAGCTTGGCGTGCTCCTGGGCCTTGCCGCGGGTCGCGAGGGCGTCGGCGGGCAGTGCCAGCTCGGGGCAGTCCTTCCACAGCCGCTCCAGGGCGTAGAAGACGCGCTCCTCGCTGTGCTGGACGTGGACGACGATGTCGACGTAGTCGAGCAGGATCCAACGGGCGTCGCGGTCGCCCTCACGGCGCACCGGCTTGACGCCCAGTTCCTTCTGAAGGCGCTCCTCGATCTCGTCGACAATCGACTTGACCTGGCGGTCGTTGGGTGCGGAGGCCAGCAGGAAGGCGTCCGTGATGGACAGCACGTCGCTGACGTCGTAGGCGATGATGTCGTGCGCGAGCTTGTCGGCTGCCGCCTGGGCGGCGGTGTTGATGAGATCGATGGAGCGGTCGGTGGCGGTCACTACGCGGCTTTCCGTCGGCGGACACTTGTCCCCAAGGGTCTCACGGACCGCCGACGGCACCCCACGTGCTTACGGCACCCCATGTGATCGAGGGATCACGCGCCGGGGGGCCGCCGCTCCCGGACCTCCCGCGCTTCCCTCCCATGGGGTCATCCGGTCGAGGAGCGTTTGTAGTCCTTGCCGAGGACGACCGCCACGTCGGCGTTCCCGGAGACGGCGCCCTTCTTCACGGCGTCGGCGTCCAGCCCCAGGGTCTTGGCGACCTCGACGGCGTTGGCCTTGTCGGCGGCGTCCCCGTACAGGACCTGGGAGGCCGCCTTCGTGCCGGACGGGGCCCCGCCCTCCACGAAGGTGAAACCGCCGTTGAGGAGGACCACGCGCGCGTCCTCGGTGTTGGCCTTGGCGCCACTGGCGTTCTGGACGAAGACGCTGACCGCCGCGTCCTTGTCGGGGCTCTTCGCGGTCCCGCCGAGGACGTCCTTGACGACGCCCGCACTGGCCTGGGCGCTGAGCGTGCCGTCGGCCTGGACGGGCAGCAGGGCGGTCTTGTAGTCCCCACCCTTGGCGAGATCGGCGAGCTTGGCCAGGAAGGCGCCGAGATCCTTGTCGGTCAGGGAGGGGTCGAGGATCTGCGCGAGGGTCTGCACGGTGACGGTGGCGCCCTGCGCGTCGGAGGACACCTTGCGCAGCACGCCCTGCATGACCTGGCCGAACCGCTGCAGCTGAGCGTTCTGGGCCTCGCCCTCGGCGCGGTGGGTGGCGTAGGCGACCGCCATCTTGCCGCTGAGGGTCTGCTTCTCGCCCTTGGCGACGAGGGGAGCCTCGCCCTTCTTGGCGTTCGGGCCGGGCACGGCCGTGTCGGTGTCGACCTCGATGCCGCCGACGAGGTCGACGAGGTTCTGCAGGTACGGGGTGTCCAGACGCCAGGTGCCCTGGATGCTGGTACCGAGCACGGTGTCCAGCGCGCCGCGCGTCCCGTCGGAGCCGTCGTCGTCGACGGATTTGGCGAGGGTCGTCGTGGTGCCGTCGTCCTGCGTGAGCACGAGGGAGTTGGGCAGCAGGACCGTGGTGCCCTGCTTGGTCGTGGTGTTGTCGACGAGCAGCGCCGTGGAGGTGCCGCCCCCGGCCGTGTCGTGCAGGTGGACGACGACCACGTCGCGCTTCTGGGCGGCAGCCGCGGTCGTGCCGCCGGCGCCGGAGTCCGAGGACGACGACAGACCGGGCAGCTTCCCCGCATACCAGAGGTAGCCCACCCCGCCGACCGCGACCAGCGCCAGGACCACGACGAGAGCGACGAGCCGGCTGCGGGCGCGCCGCTTGGCCTCCTCGCGGCGCTCGGTGCGGTTCTCGGTGAAGTTCAGCCAGTCGATGACGTCCTCGGAGTCACCGTCGGGCTCCTCCACGAACGCGAACTGCTCGGTGTGGTACTCCCGTTGCTCCTGCCCGACGTCGCCGGCGCCCTCCCGGGCGTCCGCCGCGGCGTCACCGGCGCCGCCACCGGGCCTCGTGTCGCCGTCCACGCCTGCCCTGACGGGTGACTCGGCCGGGCCGGCCTGCTGCGGGATGTAGGCGGTCTGCTCGGCGGTGCGTGACTGCTCGGCCCGGGGCTGCTGCCCGGCGGCGGTCTGCCCGTAGGGGTCGTAGGGGGCCTGCGTCGCGGTGCCGTACGGGTCGTAGGCCGGGGTGGGCGCCTGGGAGCCGGTGTCGTACGGGTCGTAGGCGGGTGTCTGCTGCCCGCCCGTGGCGTATGGGTCGTAGCCGTACCCCTGCTGCCCGTGGCCCTGGCCCTGGGTCTGGCCCTGCTGCCCCTGGCCCTGGGTCTGGCCCTGCTGCCCCTGGTACTGCTGCTGCCCGTACGGGTCGTAGGACTGCTGTGCGGCCTGCTGGGGCGGGACCTGCCGGTAGACGGGCTGGCCGTACTCGTCGTAGCCGACGAGTTCGTACTGGTCGCCGCCGTACCCCGCGTCGTGTCGGTCGTTCACCGGTACCCCTCTCGGCTCACTCGCCGCGGTACAGCTCGCGCTTGTCGATGTAGCGCACGACGCCGTCCGGCACCAGGTACCAGACGGGGTCGCCCTTGGCGACTCTCGCACGGCAGTCGGTGGAGGAGATGGCGAGCGCGGGCACCTCGACGAGCGAGACGCCGCCTTCGGGCAGGCCGGGATCCATGAGGTTGTGCCCCGGCCGGGTGACGCCGATGAAATGCGCGAGCGAGAACAGTTCGGCGCTGTCCCGCCAGGTCAGGATCTGGCCCAGGGCGTCGGCGCCGGTGATGAAGAAGAGGTCGGACTCGGGGTTGAGAGCCCGCAGGTCGCGCAGGGTGTCCACGGTGTAGGTGGGGCCGCCGCGGTCGATGTCGATGCGGCTGACCGAGAACTGCGGGTTCTCGGCGGTCGCGATGACCGTCATCAGGTAGCGGTCCTCCGCCGGGGAGACGCTGCGGTGGCTCTTCTGCCAGGGCTGGCCCGTGGGGACGAACACGACCTCGTCCAGGTGGAACTGCGCTGCGACCTCACTGGCCGCCACGAGGTGTCCATGGTGGATCGGATCGAACGTTCCGCCCATGACGCCGAGGCGGCGCCTGCCGGGGTTCGACGGGCCGGTAGCCATGTCCTGCTCTCCCATGCGTGCAGACCCTACCGGCCCGGTCGCGGGGCCCCGGCCGGCAGATGTCCGGAGCGCCCCGCTATGCCGGACTGCCCGTCGCCGAACACCCGGGGGCTCAGCGGTCGCGGTTGAAGCGGGTGGTGATCCACAGCAGGAGCAGCAGGATGATGAAGGCGCCACCGCCCGTGACCAACGGGTCGAGGCTCTGGTGGTTGCCGCCGTGCTCCTCGCCCCCGGCGGCGAGGGTGACCAACTGGGCAGCGGCGCTGTGAAGGCTCATCTTCGGCAGGACCTATCCGATGGAGGTCCCCCCGCTCGAGCGAGGTCGAGAGTGGGGGAGGGCGGGATAAAGACGTCGGCCCATCGTAGACGGGCGGCTCGGCGGCGATCACGCCGACTGCGCCATTGGGAACCTTCCCGTCGGCTCAGTCGTCTTTCCGCTTGTATCCCCGCAACAGGAACCACGCGGTGAGTGCACAGCCCAGGATCATCACGATCAGTACGACGCGGAGCAGATTCCCCGGCCCCTGCTGCTGGGCGGCGCCGACGGCCTCGGAGAGCCAGGCGGCTGCGGGATGGTGCTCCATGGGGCGGGACTCCTTCGGTGTAGTGCCCGTCCACGGTAACTCCGCCTAGGCTGGCCTCTGCTTCGGGGGCGCAAAGGGCCGCACAAGGGTCCGTAAAGGGTCATGCACAGGGGCCACACAGACGCACATGGGGGAAGACATGTCCGACGACGGCCACAAGCACAACGGCGGCCACGACAACGTGCCGAGCAGGCAGCGCAGGCGCTTCCCGGGAATCTCCTCGCGTGCGTACGAGCACCCCGCCGACCGTTCCGCCCTGGTGGCGCTGCGCAAGCTGAGCGGCTTCGACACGGTGTTCAAGGCGCTCAGCGGGCTGCTGCCGGAGCGCAGCCTCAGGCTGCTGTTCCTGTCCGACTCCGTGCGGGTCTCCGACCAGCAGTTCGCGCACCTCAACGACATGCTGCGGGACGCCTGTTACATCCTGGATCTGGAGAAGGTCCCGCCGATGTACGTCAACCAGGACCCGCAGCCCAACGCCATGTGCATCGGCCTGGACGAGCCGGTCATCGTGGTCACCACCGGCCTCGTCGAACTGCTCGACGAGGAGGAGATGCGGGCGGTCGTCGGGCACGAGGTGGGTCACGCGCTGTCCGGGCACGCCGTGTACCGCACGATCCTGCTGTTCCTGACGAACCTGGCGGTCCGGGTTGCCTGGATCCCGCTGGGCAACCTCGCGATCATGGCGATCGTGACGGCGCTGCGCGAGTGGTTCCGCAAGTCGGAGCTGTCCGCCGACCGGGCCGGCCTCCTCGTCGGCCAGGACGTGAAGGCCTCGATGCGGGGTCTCATGAAGATCGCCGGCGGCAACCACCTGCACGAGATGAACGTGGACGCGTTCCTGAAGCAGGCCGAGGAGTACGAGGCCGGCGGCGACCTGCGCGACTCCGTACTGAAGATCCTCAATGTGCTGCCCCGGACCCACCCCTTCACCACGGTTCGTGCGGCCGAGCTGAAGAAGTGGGCGGAGTCCCGCGACCACCAGCGGATCATGGACGGCCACTACCCCCGACGCAGCGAGGACAAGGACACCTCGGTCACGGACTCCTTCCGGGAGTCCGCCGCCCACTACGCGACAAGCGTCAAGAGCTCCAAGGACCCGCTGATGAAGCTGGTCAGCGACATAGCGGGCGGTGCGGGCGGCCTGGGCGGGCGCGTCCGGCGCGGTTTCGACGGCTTCACCGGCCCGACTCCGTCGCAGGACCGGCCGCGCGACGGCTCGGACGAGGCGGACGGAGAGGGCGGGGCGCAGGGCCCGAAGGACACGCCCCCGCACGGCGACAAGTAAAGCTCCGCTCCACCGCCCCGGCCTCACACCCCGTCCCTCTCGGCCCCGGCCTCACACCCTGGGCTGCGCGCTCGTCGCCAGGGCCCCGCACAGGGCCGTCGCGCCGCCGGTCGCATAGGGGTCCGTACCGGCCGGGCCGCCCGACTTCGCGGTCTGGCCGGCGAGCAGTGGCCGCAGGTGGTTCGTGGAGTCCTCGGCGCAGGAGAGCGGCCCCGCCTGGACGTAGGACACGATCAGCTGGAGCTGGTGGGTGCGCAGGTCCTCGCGGTCGAAGCGGAACTGCAGCTCACGGCGGACGGTGAACAGGGAGGCCGGGGCGGCGGCGGCGCCCGCGGGCCGCAGTGCGTACACGAGGGTGTGGTCCGCGGTGACCTCGAGGGTCGAGGAGTCGGTCTCGGCGGCCTGCAAGGTCCCCTGGACCCGGACCTTGCGGTCGGCCAACTGGGCCAGGGCGGGGTCGAAGCGGACCAGCCAGCCGGTCGGCGCGTGCCGGCCGTCGGCGGCGGGATGGCTGAAGCTCTCGTCGAACTGGTCGAGCTGGTCGGCGTCGATGAGCGCCCGCACGGGCCGCACCTGCTGCCCGGTGAGCACCTCCGGATAGAGGGAGGAGTGCACGATGTACTCCTTGGCCGTGGTCAGCGCGGCCACGACCTGGCTGTCGGAGAAGTGCGCGGTGCGCCGGGAGGCGGGCAGCGGCACGCCCTCGGCGCCGATGCGGAACTGCGCGGCGGGGCTGTGCGCGAAGAGCGATTCGGGGGCGGCCGCCCCGGGCACGGCTCCCTGCGGGGAGAGCGGGATGACGGTCATCCGCAGTGGTTCGGCGGTGCGGCGGGCCGTCTGGGTCTGGTAGGGGTTGCGCAAGCCCATGTAGACGGCGGTGCCGAAGGCAATGGCGATCAGCAGTACCAGGGCCAGGGCCTGCCGGGACAGGCCGCCGCGTCGTCGCGCGGGGCGGCGGCGGACGGCGGGGGCGTGGTCGGTCAGGCGCTCGTGCGCGGAGTACTCCTGGATGCGGGCAGCGCGGATGAACGACTCGTCGAAGACGACGGATCGGTACTCGTCCTCACCTCCGGAAGTGCCCTCGGGTGTCCCCTCCGGTGGGTCTCCAGGGCCGGCCATACTTTCAGGGTAGGTCGCACGGACCTCGGGTAAACGCCCCGCTGTACGACAAGTTCTGACAGGGGCTCATCAGCTGGGCGCCCGCGCGCGTACGGGCTCGTACCGCTTTGCGTCGTACAGGCGTTCGTGCAGACGTTCAGGGAGTCCGCGGGACCGCCGAGACGGGTGGCCGGGACTGGTCGGCGGATGCGGAGGGCGGTGGCACGCTCCCCTGCTCGAGTCCGGTCGTGGCGGGCGACGGCAGCTGGTCACGGCTGCCCGAGGAGGTGCCCCGGTAGACCGCGGCGAAAGCCAGCGCAACCATGCCGACGCCCATGACCAGGGCGAGCATCCAGGCCACGGGACGATGCCAGCGGACCTGTCTGCCGTACGGCCCGTGGGCGCCGTAGTGACGCTCCCAGGCTTCGGTCAGGTCGGCGTCCGGGTCGTCGAGGTCCGGATCGTGGCCGAAATCGTCCGCACCGTAGACGTCCTCGAAGCGGTCGCCTCTGGCGCGGGCTCTGCGGGCCTCGGCCTCCGAGGCCTCGGCTCTCGCCTCGGCGGCGGCAAGGAGACGTTCGACGGCGGTCGGCTCGTGCACCACGGCCGCCCGTACGAAGGCCTCGTCGAAGACCACGGAGGCGAACTCTTCGTCCGACACCCCGCGGTCGTGGTCGTCGTCGGGCTCCCAGCCGTCAGGGAACGGCGTACCCCCCACGTCCTCCGGCACGTGTCCAGAGTAGACCTGGAGGGTCATTTTGGGCAGGCGGACGGAAAATTCATGCGCAGGACGAGACGCCTTTCACGGCGTTCGCCGCGCGGCGGCGCACCCGGCCGTTCGGGGCGTTCCCGCCGCCCGGGTCAGCGCCGTACGTGTCCGTCGCCCGTGACGATGTACTTCGTGCTGGTCAGCTCCGGCAGACCCATGGGACCGCGGGCGTGCAGCTTCTGGGTGGAGATGCCGATTTCCGCGCCGAAGCCGAACTGGCCCCCGTCGGTGAAGCGGGTGGAGGCGTTGACGGCCACCGTGGTGGAGTCGACCAGCTGGGTGAAACGTCGGGCCGCCTGCTGTGACGTGGTGACGATGGCCTCGGTGTGGCCGGAGGTCCACAGCCGGATGTGCTCGACGGCCCGGTCCAGCGAGTCGACGACGGCGGCGGCGATGTCGTAGGAGAGGTACTCGGTCTCCCAGTCCTCCGGGGTCGCCTCGACGACGGTCGCCTTGGAGTCCTCGGCGTATGCCAGCACGCGCTCGTCGGCGTGCACGGTCACGCCCGCCTCGGCGAGGGCGTCGAGGGCGCGGGGCAGGAACGTGGGGGCGATGTCCTGGTGGACGAGGAGGGTCTCGGCGGCGTTGCAGACGCTGACCCGGTGGGCCTTGGAGTTGATCAGGATGTCGATCGCCATGTCGAGGTCGGCGTGGGCGTCGACGTAGACGTGGCAGTTGCCGGTGCCGGTCTCGATGACCGGGACGGTGGACTCGGTGACCACGGTCCGGATGAGCGAGGCGCCGCCGCGCGGGATGAGGACGTCGACCAGTCCGCGGGCGCGCATCAGCTCGCGCACGCTGTCCCGGCCCTCGCCGGGCACCAGCTGCACGGCGTCGGCGGGCAGCCCGGCCCCGCCCACGGCGTCACGGATCACCCGGACGAGGGCGCTGTTCGACTCGTAGGCGGAGGAGGAGCCGCGCAGCAGGACGGCGTTGCCCGACTTCAGGCAGAGCGCGGCGGCGTCCACCGTGACGTTCGGACGGGCTTCGTAGATGATGCCGACGACGCCCAGCGGGACGCGCACCTGGCGCAGGTCGATGCCGTTGGGCAGAGTGGAGCCGCGCACGACCTCGCCGACCGGGTCGGGCAGTGCGACGACGTCCCGCACGTCGGAGGCGATGGCCCGGACCCGCTCCGGGGTGAGGGTCAGCCGGTCGACGATCGCTTCGCTGGTGCCGGCCTCGCGGGCCTTGGCGATGTCCTTGGCGTTGGCCTCGACGATGTCACTCGTACGGACCTCCAGCGCGTCCGCGATGGCGAGCAGCGCGTCGTCCTTGGCGGCCCGGGGCAGCGGCGCGAGGTCGGCGGCGGCCCCCTTCGCACGGTAGGCGGCCCGGGTGACCGGGGACATGGAGTCGTACGGCGAGAGCGTGGTCATAAGGGAAGGGTAGTGCGCCGCACCGGCCCGTTCACCGCTCGTTCCACACCCCGAGATTCCCCGGGGGGACTTCTCCGGGCGCGGCGGCGAGCGGCGTCAGTAGGGGTGGACCCCCACGGGCGTCGCCGGGGCCGGGCCGTAGCCCTCGGCGATGCGCTGGTGGTACGTCTGGCGGTCGATGACCTCGAGGCCGACGATCTCCCAGGGCGGCAGGCCGGCCGTCTGGCGGTGCTCGCCCCACAGGCGCAGGGCGACGGCGGCCGCGTCATGCAGGTCGCGGGCCTCCTCCCAGTACCGGATCTCGGCGTGATCGCCCGCGTATCTGCTGGTCAGGAGGAACGGATGATCGTGGGCGAGCTGTTCCAGAGCCCGCCGGACCTCCTGCACCGGGGCCTCCTCGCCGGAGACGCTGAGGGTGACGTGCCACAGCCGGGCGATCTCCACGGGCTGCCCGCCCTTCGACTCGGCGACCGTCTGCGCCCGGAAGCGCTCACCGGCGGCCACGCTGGTCAGGGCGCGCTCCTCGCCGGACGTGCGCGGCGCCGCCGAACCGGCCCCGCCGGTGCTCCCACGAGCCGCTGCCACCCCAGGGCGCACTCGTCTCACGACGGCCTCCTTTACGCAGCGCTCGTGCGGATGTCCCGCGTTTCGCCGCGGTCACCCGCGGCCGTGTCCCTGAGACAAAGTTGAGCAGGCCGCACGCCTCCGCGGGGCGGTTTCACGGAACGTCCCCCACCGGTACGGATCGTTCGAGCGCGTTTACGGGTGGAGGATCACCAGGTCGTCCCGGTGGACGACCTCACGCTCGTACTCCGCTCCCAGTTCGCGTGCCAGGTCCCGGGTCGACCGTCCGATCAGCTGGGGGATCTCCTTGGCGTCGAAGTTGACGAGACCGCGGGCGACCGCCCGCCCCCGGGCGTCCCGCAGCTCGACGGGGTCGCCCGCGCTGAACTCGCCCTCGACGGACGCGATCCCGGCCGGCAGCAGGGACGTGCGCCGCTCGACGACCGCGCGTACCGCGCCGTCGTCCAGGGTCAGGGAGCCCTGGGGGGTGGAGGCGTGCTGAAGCCACAGCAGCCGGTCGGCGGAGCGCTTGCCGGTGGGGCGGAAGTAGGTGCCGGTGTCCCCGCCACTCAGGGCGTCCGCCGCGTGGACGGCGCTGGTGAGCACCACGGGGATGCCGGCGGCGGCCGCGATCCGGGCGGCCTCGACCTTGGTGACCATGCCGCCGGTGCCGACGCCCGCCTTGCCGGCGCTGCCGATCTCCACGTGCGCGAGGTCGTCGGGCCCGCGCACCTCGGCGATCCGCGAGGTGCCCGGTGTGCTCGGGTCGCCGTCGTAGACGCCGTCGACGTCCGACAACAGCACCAGCAGGTCGGCGTGGACGAGGTGGGCGACGAGGGCCGCGAGCCGGTCGTTGTCGCCGAAGCGGATCTCGTCGGTGGCGACGGTGTCGTTCTCGTTGACGATCGGGAAGGCGCCCATCGCGAGCAGCTTGTCCAGGGTGCGGGAGGCGTTGCGGTGGTGGGCGCGGCGGCTCATGTCGTCGCTGGTCAGCAGCACTTGTCCGACACGGACGGCGTAGCGGGCGAACGAGGCGGTGTAGCGGGCGACGAGCAGTCCCTGGCCGACGCTGGCGGCGGCCTGCTGTCGGGCGAGGTCCTTGGGGCGGCGGCGCAGTCCCAGCGGGGCGAGCCCGGCGGCGATGGCCCCGGAGGAGACGAGGACGATCTCCTTCTCTCCCCCGCTGCGGCTCTTGGCCAGGACGTCGACGAGCGCGTCGACCCGGTCGGCGTCGAGGCCGCCCGAGGCGGTGGTCAGCGACGAGGAGCCGACCTTGACGACGATCCTGCGGGCCTCGCCCACGGCCTGCCTTGCCCCTGCCACCTTGTTCTTCGCCCCTTGTGTAGGTCCACGGCTGCCCTGCCCGGCAATCTACGCGAACGGGGCCCGGGAGCGCTTCGGGGTTTCATTTCGCGGACAGTGCGGCGAAGCGCGGCGAGCACACAACGTCACCGTTTGCTCACCATTTGCATACGGCAAAAAGGTTGTGTTGGTTCCTCGTAGAATTTGAAGAGAACACAAATTTATTTTCAAGTTTGGGTCACCTACAGTTCGCGGTGTGAAGCGCATACTCCTCAGGTCGGGGAAGAGCCCCTTCGACGTCGTCCCCGTCGAGGAAGCCCTCCACCGCGACGTCATGGCCACCAACTCCGGCAACCTGATCTTCAGTGACGCAGCGCACAAGATCCTCATGGCGCCGGACACCGAGGTCGTCTCGAACGGCATGCGGACGGACGCCAACGCGGCGGCCCGGATCAACGAGGAGTACGACGCCTTCGTCGTCCCGCTGGCGAACGCCTTCCGGCCCACCTTCGAGCAGTCTCTGCAACGGCTGACCCGGCTCATCGGGAAGCTGCGGATCCCGGTCGTGGTGCTGGGCGTCGGCGCGCAGACCGGGGTGGCCTACGAGGCCGCGCGGCTGAAGCCCATCGAGGCCACGGTGCGCGCCTTCTGTGCGGCGGTGCTGGACCGCAGCGCGACGATCGGCGTGCGGGGCGAGTTCACCGAGCAGTACCTCAACGACATGGGCTTCCGGGACGTCGAGGTCATCGGCTGCCCCTCGATGTTCCTGCACGGCGACCGGCTGCCGGTGGAGAAGAGGACGGCGGCGCTCACCGCCGAGTCGCGGATCGCCGTCAACGGCTCGCACGCCGCGGTGCGCGGCGGCGGACTGCACCGGATCATCACCCGGACGAACGAGCGCTATCCGAACCTGCTCTACATAGGCCAGAACCTCACCGACGCCAGGCAGCTGTACTGGCGGGACACGGACTCCGTGGGCGGCAGGGTCACCGAGATGCCCACCCATCCGGACCACCCGATGTACCGGGCGGGCAAGGCGCGGGTCTACATCGACCCGGTCACCTGGCTGGACGACCTGCGCGAGTTCGACTACTCGTTCGGTTCACGCATCCACGGCAACATCGCGGCGCTGCTGGCCGGCACCCCCGCGACGGTGCTCGCCTTCGACTCGCGGACGCTGGAGCTGTGCCGCTACTTCGAGATTCCGCACCGGCTCCTCAGCGAGACGCCCGCGGACCTCGACCCGGCCGACCTCTACGAGGAGGCCGACTTCAGCGGGCTGACCGGCAACCACAAGGAGCGGTTCGACCGGTTCACCGCGTTCCTGGACAAGAACGGGCTGCGGAACACCTTCACCCACGGCGACGGCGGCCGGGCCTTCGACGAGAAGCTGCGCTCGCTGTCCTTCCCGGCGGGTGTGCGTCCCTGGAACGACGCCGACCTCGCCTCGCTGACCAGCCGGTTCGGCTGGCTCCAGCAGCGGATCAGCGAACTGGACTCCACCAACGCCCAGTTGAGGCGAGACCTGGCAAAGAGCCGGTCCGGCGCGAGAGGCGCGGCCAGGGCCGCCGCGGTCATCCCGGCCCCCTCGATCTACCGCCGTGCGAGGCGTGCGGTGGGCGGTCCCCTGCGTCGCGCCCTCAAGCCGGGCAAGTAGCCCGGTCCCCGCTCCCCCGGGGGACGAGGCTCCGGCTCAGGCCGCCGCGGTGCCGCCCGGGCGCGTCGGGGGCCGGCGGAATCTGCGCAGCCGCCTGCGGACCTTGCGGGCGAAGCCGCGCAGGAACGTCTCGGCGGTGTCCTTGCGCCAGCCCGGGTAGGCCGAGGCCTCGCGGGGCTCGGCGAGGTAGATCCGGTCGGGCAGGCCGGCGTCTCGCGAGCCGTAGTGCGGGTAGGCCAGGTAGAGCTGGGTGTTGCGCTTCTTCAGAACGGGCGTCGGCTCGCTCTTGGCCTTGATGAACTCCAGGACGTCCACGAGCAGGTCGGGGCGCTGCCGGGCCACCAGTTCCAGGCGCAGCCGCTCGTGGACCTTGAGCCGCTGGGCGACGCCCTCGTTCCAGTAGGCGTCCATCAGCGGCCGGGCCAGCTCCATCTTGGTGCGCCGGATCTCCTCGTCGTTCCTGAGGAAGACGGGCCCGAACTGCGGCAGCACGGTGACGAGGAACGGGCGGACCATGAGCACGTCCCGCTTGGGGCCCGCCGGTAGCAGCCGCTCCAGCAGGCCCATCAGGGCGCGCGCGGAGTCGAAGCGCAGGGTGTAACTCCCGCTCTTGGTCACGTGCTTGCCGTCGCTGCGGCCCACCAGGTAGTAGCAGGTGTAGTCGGCGACCACGGAGACGCCGTCGGCCCGCAGATAGGCCTCCATGGTGAACAGCGCGTCCTCGCCGGTCCACAGGGACTCGTCGAAGCGTATGTCGTGGCGCTGCAGGAACTCCCGGCGGAAGAGCTTCTGCGCGCTGAGGGTGAACTTGATGTTGGAGGAGAAGACGTCCGTACGCTCGAGCGTCTTGGCCCACATCGACTTCGGGGGGTTGCGGTTGATGCCCTCGACGCGCCCGAGGACCACGTCAGTGCCGTTGCGGTCGGCCATGGCGACCATGCGCTCCAGGGCTTCGGCGCCGAGCCGGTCGTCCGCGTCGAGGAAGAAGACGTAACGCCCGGTCGCCTTGGCGAGGCCGACGTTGCGCGGGCCGCTGGGGCCGCCGGAGTTCTCCTGCCGGATCACGGTGACGGCCATGGGAGCGCGGGCGGCGAACTCCTCCAGGCACTCCCCCGTGCCGTCGCGCGAGCCGTCGTCTATGGCTATGACCTCGATGAGGCCGGGGGCCATGGTCTGCGCCTCGACCGAGGCAAGGCACTCGACCAGGTACGGCATCGCCTCGTACGCCCCTATGACCACCGTGACGTCAGGCTGCGCAACGGCCACTTTTCCCTCTCACCACCACAACGTTCCGACAAGACTGCTTTGGATACCCGATAGACGACGAACAGACGGGCCGGGTTGCTCGCACACGGGTACGTGTTCCACATCACAGGATGCACGACGAGCCGGGCCCCCGGAGAGTGGTCTCCGGGGGCCCGGCTCGTCGTGCATCGCGGCGGCGCCGCGGGCTGGGCGGCCTCAGGCGGTCGCGACTCCCTTGGGCAGCGCCGCTCCGTCGTCCGGCGCGGCGCCCACCGAGGCCTCCGCCGCCGCTGCCCCGAGGGACTGCTGGCTGACGTTGCGCGCCTCGGCCTTCAGGGCCAGACGGGTGACGGCGGCGTCGAAGCGCTGCAACGACGTCGGCTGGTCGGGCCCGAGCAGGTACTCCTTGAGTTCCTTGCGGTCCTTGGCCAGCGGATCGGCGGCCGGGTCGCGCACCGCGTCCAGCAGCTGGTCCAGCTCGGCCGCCCCGTTTCCGAGGATGACGGCCGCGCGCACCGCGGTGTTCTGCCGCCGGAAGTCCTCGGCCCCCAGCTCCGCGGAGTCCGTGACCGCGTACGGCTTGCCGCTCGCGATGAAGTCGGAGACCACGCTCGAGATGTCGGAGACCATCGCCGCGGAGGCGTTGAAGCAGTCGTACAGCCGCGGTTCCGCGCCCGTGATCACCCGGTGCTCGAAGGACGGGAAGGAACGCCAGTAGGCGTCGTCCCAGTCGGCGCGCAGCCGCGCGGCCTCCTCGTGCTTACGGACGTCGACGATGCCGTCGCGGCTCGTCACGGCCTCGTCGGCCCGCGCGTCGAAGGCGAGCGCGAGACCGTCCAGCCGGGCCTTGAGGCGGGTCAGCTCGGACTTGGCGGCGGCCTGCGCAGCCGGGTCCGCGGTGAACCGCGGGTCGCCGGCGCGCTCGGCGGCGGCCTTCTTGATCAGGGCCGTGATCCTCCGGTGCGCGGTGGCCGCCTTGGCGCTGCGGGTGCCGGTGAAGGGGTGCGGCTTGTACAGGACGCGGACCGGGGGCTCGGCCGCGATCAGCTTCTTCACGATGTTCTCGCCGGCCAGCAGCAGCGAGGTGTTGCCCGGGTTGTCGTCCCAGCCCTCCCAGGTGGGCGCGTACAGCACGGTGGGGACGTCGCCCTCGGGGGCGACCGCCCGGATCGGGGCCAGCTGCGGACGCCCGACCTCGACGATGTCCTCGTCGCGGATGCCGACGTCGGCGATGGCGTAGCGGTCGCGGCCCGCCCGGCCGGCGGTCCACACCTCGTCGTAGACCTTGCTGAACGGGTTGACGCTGGCGGCCTTGTCGCTGTCGCCGTGGCCGATGAAGACGTGCTTCATCGTCGGCACGCGCAGCAGGTGGATGTTCTTGCCGACGTTCGCGCAGTACAACGCGACCCGCACCATGGACAGGTCCATGTTCATCAGGTGCACCCCCCCGGGCACGCAGACGACAGGGACCGACGTGGGCGCCATCTTCTCCAGGATGACGCGCTCACGCAGGATGACCAGGGGCCGGGACTCCATCTGCTCCATGGTCTCCAGCCACATGTTGACCTGGTAGGCGGAGTCGTCGGAGCCGGAGAAGTACAGCACCGTCTCGGGCCGGTACTCGCGCAGCCAGGCGCTGAGCGCGCCCAGGACCTTGTCGGCCTTCGGCGGAAGCCGCCTCGCCCGCAGGTGCGGCACGAGCACGAGGACGTACAGCGCGCCGAGGCCCAGGGTGACGCCGATGCCGGCGAAGCCCGCGCGCTGCGAGCCGGTGACCGCGCCGACGAGCAGGCCCACGACGGCGGCGAGGTCGAGGTGGAGCATCTTCACGGTGGCGTCGGCGAGCAGGAGGCGCGGCGGGGCGTCCGGGATCCGCAGCCGGGAGGCCAGGTCGACGTTCCTGGTGGCGACCGGCATCTGACGGCGCTTGTCGATCAGGGTGACCAGCGCGCTGTGCGGAGCCTGGAGCCCGAAGAACACCGTGAAGCACGCGATCGCCGCGTAGAAGACCGGATCCTCGGAGAGGTCGAGCCTGGCCAGGAGCAGGATCAGCAGCAGCTCACGGACCAGGAAGCGGGTGGCCATGCCGGCCCGCACCTTGACCAGAAGGTCGATGAGGCGACTGCGCTTGCGATGGAGATAGAGGTCCGCCAGGTACGTCACGGCGGCCGCGGCGGCGAAGGCGGGGGCGCTCGGGACGAGCGCGGACGCCATGAGGCCGGGATAGCCCAGCATCATGAGGACCGCCGCGGCCAGCTCGGCCACGCTGCCCACGCGGGCGACGCGAATAGCAGTGGATATCACGGAGAAACCTGCTCTGGGAGGGGGCCGGTCAGAGGTGCAAAAAGTCCGGAAAATCCATTGTGAAGATTTCGGAAGCTTTACGGATACAGGCCTCTGTGAATTCTCCGTAAACAGGGATCCACAGAGGCCTGAAAAATCAATGACTAATAGTGCTCGATTATGCCACGCCGTTCTGTCGGTCGAGCACCTCGGCCAGCGCCTGCTCGAAGTCGGAAGCCTTGCCCGCGGCCGCCGTCGGGTCCTGCTGACGGACGTCCACGACATGTCCGGTGAGCTCGGACAGGAGCACGTCGAGGGAGGTGCGGGCGACCGCTTCGGAGGAGAGCAGGGAACCCGTCGGCTCCTGTCCGAAGGCCTTGGTGCGCATGGGCGTGGCGGTACGCTCCGGGTTCACGCAGTTCACCCGAATGCCGTCACCGGCCCACTCGTCGGACAGCGCCTGGGTGAGGTTCACCATGGCGGCCTTGGTCGAGGAGTAGAGGCTGTACTCGGCCCGCCCGCGGGTGTAGCTGCTGGAGGTGTAGAGCAGCAACTGCCCCTTCGTCTCGGCGAGGTACTTGTAAGCCGAACGGGCGATCTGCACGGGTGCCAGATAGTTGACCTTCAGCGCTTCCTCGATGGTCGCGTTGTCGGTCTCGGCGAGCTTTCCGATGCGCAGCACGCCGGCCGTGTTGACGACGTAGTCGATGCGCCCGGTCTCGCTGTAGGCCTTGGACAGGGCGTCGTCGACCTCCTCCGGGTTCTCCACGTGGGTGCCGGTGGTGGAGCGGCCGAGGGCGTAGACCTTGGCGCCGTACGACTCGGCGAGTTCGGCGATGTCCTTGCCGATGCCGTACGAACCGCCGAAGACGACCAGGGTCTTGCCGGTGAGCAGTTCTCGGTAGACCTCCTCGCCGTTCTGCTCCGGCGTGGCCGAGGAGGCCAGCTGGAAGAGCTTGTCGGCGATGAAGACGTCGACGGGCTGCGTCACTTTCATGTTGTACTCGTCGCCCGCGACGACGTGGATCGGCACGTCCGGCAGGTAGCGCAGCACGACGGTGCAGTCGTCCGTGGCCTGGAAGTTGGGGTCGCCCGCCGCCACCTCGTAGGCCCGGCGGATGGTGGACAGCTTGAACGCCTGCGGGGTCTGTCCGCGACGCAGCCGGGAGCGGTCCGGGATCTCGGTGATGAACTCGCCGTCCTCGCCGTGCGTGCGCGTGACGATGATGGTGTCCGCGGACGGGATGGCGACGTCGACGGCCTGGTAGCGCTCCAGCGCGGTGACGCAGTCGTCGATGACGCGCTGCGAGAGCAGTGGGCGGACGGCGTCGTGGAAGAGGACGTTGACGTCCTCGCCGTCGGCCAGGCCCTCGCCCAGGGCGGCGATGGCGCGCTCGGTGGTCTCGTTGCGCGTGGAACCGCCCTCGAGGATCGCCCGGACCTTCTTGAACCCGGCCTTGGCGACGATCTTCTCGACGTCGGGCACGTAGCCCGGCGCCATCAGCACGATGATCTCGTCGATCGAGTCCGCCTTCTCGAAGGTGGCCAGCGTGTGCTCGATGACTGCCTTGCCGGCGATCTTCAGCAGCTGCTTGGGAATCGACAGACCCACGCGCTGGCCGGTGCCACCGGCCAGGATCACTGCGGTGGTACGGGGCTTGGCTATGTGCTGAGACACAGAGGACCTACCTTGGGGCGACAGGGACGGGAAAATGGTCCCACTTGCGGTTACCTCGATGCAAGGTGAGCGCCGTTCGCTGCAAATGTGCACGCAACCTGGCATTCACCTTCCGTCACTGACGAATGGCGATACGGCGGCGCTCCTTCCCGGGATGCTCCCAGGAAATCCTGTGAGTAACTCCACAACGAGCGGGCATTGCCCTGAGTGACGAGAGCGGCGCGGACGGCAGTGTGACTCTAACGGTTCCCGGCGGGTGTCCGCGCCGCCGTGATCGCGGGCGCCGGCGCGCCCTACCGGCGCGGGCTCGGACCGAGGGACAGCACGGCGGCCCGATCACCCGATCATCCGCACACCCGTGCCCGTGATCCACCGGGCGGGTCCGCGCCCTCCCGGCAGGCGTCTCCACCGCCCTGCCGGAACGCCGGGATCTTCACGTTCCGTGAGGCGGGACCGCACGGGTTCTTCATATGCCGACCGTGCCGTTGCGCAAACACCGGAAATAGAGATCGCCGGGAGAACATTTCTCTGAATTCACCTCCGCGACCGCGCGATTTCGTCCCGCGAGAGCGAGAGCGCAAGCAAGAGCGAGCGCGGGGGCGAAGGCGTGCGCGGGAGAACCATTCGCCGTGTCGGGAACGGTAAGAGAGTCCGCCCAGGGGACGCCGAGAGAAGCCTGGGCCACGGATGAGGCCGGACCGGGCGCCGCGGTGACGGCACACGAAGGCCCCGGAGGCGGGAAACAGCCACCGGGGCCTTCGTGGGTCGGGCTCGAGGTCCTAGAAAGGCTCGAAACCCTCGAACTCCTGGGCCGCCTCGTCGCGTTCGGCCTGCTTGTCGCGGCGGCGCTGGGTCGCGGGACGCGGCTCCTCGAAGCGGTGGTCCTCACCCCGGCGGCCGAGCATCTCGGCGCCGGCCGTCACGGACGGCTCCCAGTCGAAGACGACCGCGTTGTCCTCGGGGCCGATGGCGACGCCGTCGCCGCCGCGGGCGCCCGCCTTCATCAACGCGGCCTCCACACCGAGGCGGTTGAGCCGGTCGGCGAGGTAGCCGACGGCCTCGTCGTTGTTGAAGTCGGTCTGCCGCACCCAGCGTTCGGGCTTCTCGCCCCGGACGCGGAACAGGCCGTCCTCCTCCAGCGAGACGGTGAAGCCGGCGTCGTCCACGGCCTTGGGCCGGATGACGATGCGCGTGGCCTCCTCCTTGGGCTTGGCGGCGCGCGCCGCGCCCACCATCTCGGCGAGGGCGAACGACAGTTCCTTCAGTCCCATGTGGGCGACCGCGGACACCTCGAAGACGCGGTAGCCGCGCGCTTCGAGATCCGGGCGGACCATCTCGGCGAGGTCCTTGCCGTCCGGTACGTCGATCTTGTTCAGCACCACCAGCCGCGGCCGGTTGCCGAGCCCGCCGTACTGCTTGAGCTCCTCCTCGATGATGTCGAGGTCGGAGACCGGGTCGCGCTCGGACTCCAGGGTCGCCGTGT
Source organism: Streptomyces achromogenes (assembly GCF_030816715.1). Lineage (NCBI taxonomy): Bacteria > Bacillati > Actinomycetota > Actinomycetes > Kitasatosporales > Streptomycetaceae > Streptomyces > Streptomyces achromogenes. The sequence goes on from NZ_JAUSYH010000001.1 coordinate 3,102,464, forward strand.
CCAGCACGTGCACGAGGACGCTGCAGCGCTCGACGTGGCGCAGGAACTCGAGGCCGAGCCCCTTGCCCTGGCTGGCGCCCGGGATGAGTCCCGGCACGTCGGCGATGGTGTAGACGGTGGATCCGGCGGTGACCACGCCGAGGTTCGGGACGAGCGTGGTGAACGGGTAGTCGGCGATCTTCGGCTTCGCGGCGGACAGCACGGAGATCAGCGACGACTTGCCGGCGCTCGGGTAGCCGACGAGGGCCACGTCCGCGACCGTCTTCAGCTCCAGGACGATGTCCTGGAGGTCGCCGGGCTCGCCGAGCAGCGCGAAGCCGGGCGCCTTGCGGCGCGCCGAGGCCAGTGCCGCGTTGCCGAGGCCGCCGCGACCGCCCTGGGCGGCGATGTACGAGGTGCCGTGGCCGACCAGGTCGGCCAGCACGTTGCCGGCCTTGTCCTGGATCACCGTGCCGTCCGGGACCGGCAGGATCAGGTCCTGACCGTCCTTGCCGGAGCGGTTGCCGCCCTCGCCGGGCTTGCCGTTGGTGGCGCTGCGGTGGGGCTTGTGGTGGTAGTCGAGGAGCGTGGTGACCGACTGGTCGACGACCAGGATCACATCGCCGCCCCGGCCGCCGTTGCCCCCGTCGGGGCCGCCGAGCGGCTTGAACTTCTCACGGTGGACGGAGGCACAGCCGTGGCCTCCGTTACCCGCGGCGACATGCAGTTCGACGCGGTCCACGAAGGTGGTCATGGTGGGTGCCTCCAGCACTGGCTACAAAACGAATGTACGTATCTGTCTACTGCGTAACACGCGAAAGGCGGACCCGCCTTCCCGCACGGGAAGTGAGGTCCGCCTCGCGAAAGCTTCCGGTCAGGCGACCGGAACGATGTTCACGACCTTGCGGCCACGGTGGGTGCCGAACTGCACCGAACCGGCCTCCAGGGCGAACAGCGTGTCGTCGCCGCCACGGCCGACGCCCGCGCCGGGGTGGAAGTGCGTGCCGCGCTGGCGGACCAGGATCTCACCCGCGTTGACGACCTGACCGCCGAAGCGCTTCACGCCGAGCCGCTGGGCATTGGAGTCGCGACCGTTCCGGGTGGACGATGCGCCCTTCTTGTGTGCCATGTCTCCTCAGTCCCTTACTTCGCAGCCGCGGGGATCTCAGTGACCTTGATCGCCGTGTACTGCTGGCGGTGGCCCTGACGACGGCGGTAGCCGGTCTTGTTCTTGTAGCGAAGGATGTCGATCTTCACACCCTTGTGGTGGTCCACGACCTCGGCCTGGACCTTGATGCCGGCCAGCACCCACGGGTCGCTGGTCACAGCGTCGCCGTCGACAACGAGCAGGGTCGAGAGCTCGACCGTGTCGCCAACCTTGGCAGTGGAAATCTTGTCAACCTCAACGATGTCGCCGACAGCAACCTTGTGCTGGCGACCACCGCTGCGCACGATGGCGTACACGCGGATCTCACTCTCTCGCTCTGGGACGGCATCCCCGCAGTCCAGCCGTCCGGGAACGAACACGGACGGCCTCTCCCGGCCACCTAGGCAACCGGTACCCGGGAGGAAGAGGTTTACGGAGATGTGGCACGTCAACCGACACGCCGAGGGTCAAGGCTACGGGGCGGCCGTTCAGGGGTCAAACCGGGCCGGTCGCCCCTGAACGTCACCTCTGTTCGTCCTCGGCGCTCTGCTCCGCCGGGACACCGAACCCGGACGGGTCGAGCTCGAAGTCGAACGGGGCGGGAATCCGCACGGGCCGCCCGAAGGGAACGGGGGCGTCCAGGTAGGTGATCGCGCCGGAGAGTGCAGTCGGTCACCACGGCTCGAACCCCGCCCCGCCGGGCTGTCGCAGGCCCCGTATGCTCGCCGGATCAAGCCGCACACCGGAAGGCAGCAGAAGTGAACTACAGGGTCCAGCCGAGCGCGCAGGTCGACGAGCGTGCCGAGATCGGCGCCGGCAGCAGTGTCTGGGACCTCGCGCAGATCCGTGAGGGCGCGCGCCTCGGTGAGGGTTGCGTGGTCGGCCGTGGCGCGTACGTCGGCTCGGGTGTGCGGATGGGCGACAACTGCAAGCTGCAGAACTACGCGCTCGTCTACGAGCCCGCGGAGCTCGGCGACGGTGTCTTCATCGGCCCGGCCGTGGTCCTCACCAACGACCACAACCCCCGTTCCGTGGACCCCGACGGCAAGCAGAAGCGCGGCGGCGACTGGGAGGCCGTCGGTGTGAAGATCGCCGACGGCGCGTCGATCGGGGCCCGCGCCGTGTGCGTCGCGCCGATCACCATCGGCCGCTGGGCCATGATCGCCGCCGGCGCGGTCGTCACCAAGGACGTCCCGGACTTCGGCCTGGTCGTCGGCGTTCCCGCACGGCGGATCGGCTGGGTCGGCCGGGCCGGCGTCAAGCTGGTCGAGCGCGCGGGCGAGGCGGACGTCTGGGAGTGCCCGCGGACCGGCGAACTGTACGACGAGAAGGACGGCGTCCTCACCGAGCGCGTCTGAGGCTCCACACGTCCAGAGCCCGAGGGGCGGCCGGTGTGCGACCGGCCGCCCCCTCCTGCTCCCCACGGGGCCTTTCGGACCTCGGGTCAGGCCTCCGCCGCCGCGGCGCGCCCCCGGGACTCCTTGTCCAGGCGGGCGCGCAGCCAGCGCTGGGACGGCTTCTCGACGAACCGGTGGACCAGCCACGCCAGCACGATCAGCGACACCGTGGTGATGGCCAGCGTGGCCCACGCCCCGACGTGCCCGTACAGCGTGCGGATCATCGCCCAGCCCAGCTCCTCGTGGAGCAGGTACAGCGGGTAGACCAGGGCGCCCGCCGTGGACAGCCACTTCCAGCCGATCCGGTCGAGCTTGTGCAGGGCGACCGCGAGAACCAGCAGGTAGAAGACGGTGACCAGGGCGAGGGCGACGTACGGGGAGCGGTCCATGCCCTTGTCGTGGCGCAGATGGTCCGCGTGCTGCACGAGGTCGCTCTGCATCACCAGCCAGCTCGCGCCCAGCAGCCCCCACAGCTTGAGGTCCGGACCGAACCGGTACATCAGGTACATCGCGATGCCGGACACGAACAGCGCGGTGTTGAGCGGCTGCGCGAAGATCCCGAGCAGCGGGAACTTCTCCTCCTGTACCAGGACGCTCGCGAGCAGCCACAGCCAGCAGAAGACCGAGACGCGGACGTAGTCGAGCCCCTTCCAGAGCACGACGAGGAAGATCAGGTAGAAGGTCAGCTCCACCCACAGCGTCCAGTAGGCACCGACGAGGTGCCGGGCCGAGAGCGGCACCTGGAACATCGTGAGGTTGGTGAGGGAGTCGCTGACGCTCGGGGCCTTGCGGGCGCCGTCGGGCAGCGCCCGCCAGACGACGACGGCGACGACGACCGAGAACCAGTACGCGGGGAAGAGCCGCAGGAACCGGGCCTGCACGAACTGGCCGGGAGTGCGGTTCCAGGCGGACAGGCAGATGACGAATCCGCTGATGATGAAGAAAAGCTGCACACCGTAGGAGCCGTACGAGGTGTACGGGAAGATCGACGGGAACAGCGCCTTGGGGTTGACGCCCCAGTTCGCCTTGGTCGCCGCGTCCACGCCGGTGAAGTGGAATATCAGCACCGAGAGCGCGGCTATGACGCGCAGCGCGTCCAGTGCGTAGAGCCGATTGCCCCGGGATTGCCGTGGCGGCACGGTTCCGGGTGCGTCGGGCGCGTCCGGCAGGGCCGAGACCTTGACGTCGGTCTGGGACATTCGTCGTCCTCGCTGTGTGTCCGTACGGAGGGGGGACCGACCGCTCGGAATTCCGCGTCTGCCCCCTTGCGGAGCCCCGCTGCCTCGCCTTCGGCGCGCCCGGCTCCCGCCCGGCGAGCATACGGGAGACACCGTGACCGCACAGGGGCAACCCCGCGCAGACGGCCGCCCGGAGCCGGCGGTCCGGACGGCCCCACGCACGCGTACGGCCCCGGCCGCAGGGACCGGGGCCGTGGCACGACGGCGGGCTGTGTCAGCCTCCGATGACGACCCTGCGGACGCCCTTCCAGGCCTCCGGGTCGGTGGTGCGGCGGCCGTCGACGAGGACCGTGACGTCCGGCAGGTCGGCCGGGGTCAGGCTGCGGTACTCGGCGTGGTCGGCCTGCAGGATCGCCGCGGTGACCTTCTCGCCCGCGTGCGGGGTGAGGCCGTGCGCGGTGAGCTCCTCGCTCGTGTACATCGGGTCCGAGACGAACGGGACCGCGCCGCGCGCCTTGAGGGCCGCGACGGTCGGGAAGACGCCCGAGAAGGCCGTCTCCTTCACGCCGCCGCGGTAGGCGGCGCCCAGCACCAGCACGTTCACGCCGTTCAGGTCACCGTAGGCGGCCGCCAGCAGGTCCACCGCGTAGTCCGGCATCGCGGCGTTCGCCTCACGGGCGGAGCGCACGACGGTGGCGGCCGGGTCGTTCCACAGGTACATCCGCGGGTAGATCGGGATGCAGTGGCCGCCGACCGCGATGCCCGGCTGGTGGATGTGGCTGTAGGGCTGCGAGTTGCAGGCCTCGATGACCTTCTTGACGTCGATGCCGTTGCTGTCGGCGAAGCGCGCGAACTGGTTCGCGAGGCCGATGTTGACGTCCCGGTAGGTCGTCTCGGCGAGCTTGGCCAGCTCGGAGGCCTCGGCGGTGCCCAGGTCCCACACGCCGTTGGGCTGCGGCAGGTCGGTGCGCTCGTCGAAGTCGAGGACCTGCTCGTAGAACTCCACGCCGCGGGCGCCGGACGCCTCGTCGATGCCGCCGACCAGCTTGGGGTAGCGGCGCAGGTCGGCGAAGACCCGGCCGGTCAGGACGCGCTCCGGGGAGAACACCAGGTGGAAGTCCTCGCCCGCGGTGAGGCCCGAGCCCTCCGCCAGCATGGGCGCCCAGCGGGTACGGGTGGTGCCGACCGGGAGGGTCGTCTCGTAGGAGACGAGCGTGCCGGGCTTGAGGCCTTGGGCTATCGCCTTGGTCGCCGCGTCCATCCAGCCGAAGTCCGGGACGCCCTCGGCGTCGACGAACAGCGGCACGACCACGACGACGGCCTCGGACTCGGCCACCGCGGAGGCGGTGTCCGTGGTCGCGCTCAGCAGACCGGCGTCGACCGCCTGCTTCAGCTTGACGTCCAGGTCGTGCTCACCGGGGAACGGCTCGACGCCGGCGTTGACCAGCTCGACGACCTTCTCGTTGACGTCCGCGCCGATGACCCGGTGGCCCTTGGCGGCGAACTGAACCGCCAGCGGGAGCCCGATCTTGCCGAGCGCTACTACACAGATGTTCATGGAGGGTCGCTACTTCCTTCTCAAACGGGACTTCAGTTTCCTGGCAGCGCCCCCCAGCGCCCGCCGGATGACCGTCCTCTTCGGGGGGTGGAGCTGGGCCGTGTCGACGACGACGCGTCCCTTCGGGTTGACGAGCGCCGACGCCCGGTACGGGTCCTTCTCCGGACCCCACAACCGGGCCAGCGGCATGGGCAGCCCCTCGCCGCGCACGGGTATCTCGTAGGTGAACCCTGCCACGTCCAGGTATACCCGCACACCCCGCCCGGCGGTGACGAGGTCCAGCGGGACCCGGACGTGCAGCGCCGTGGCCGCGCCGTCCTCGGTGGGCTCCACCGTGATCTCGCCCGTCGGCGCGGGCAGGGCGTGGTCGGGCTTCAGCCGCCGGGCACCCGCCTTGTCCGCGGACTTCGGCATGGCCCCCTTGACGAGCCGCAGCGCGACGCCGTCGGTGTCGACGTCGCCGACCACCGGCACCCGCACGGACGCCGTGTAGGTGAGCGCCTCGCCCTGCTGCTCCCAGGCGGAGGCCAGCAGCTCGGTGCCCTCGGCGAGCGGGGCCGGCACGGACTCCCCGAGCAGCTCGTACACCCGGTCGGCCAGGCCGATACGCGGGTCGCGGAAGCCGGGGTAGCGGGCGAAGGCGCGGCCGCCCTCGAGGACGAACGGGGTCGCTCCGCGCTTCTTCTCCGACGAGATCGCCTCGGCCAGCTCGTCGATCGCGCCGGCCTGCGCGAGGGCGATCCGCACCCGGCGCTTGACGTCCATCGCGTCGCGGATGCCGTCGGTGAAGTACGTGTCGGCCAGTCGCGCTATGCCCGCGCAGATCTGCCGCCGCAGCTCGCGGTCGAGGGCCGGGAAGTCGTCCTGGACGAGCTTGGCCAGCTCCCAGGTGAAGTGCCGCCGCAGGACCGCGTCACGCTGCGGGCCCGCCTCGATGAGGCCGGCCGTGAAGTCCATGATCTCCGCGGTGGCACGCAGCCGGGCCAGATGGTCGGCACGGTAGGTGATGTTGCTGGCGTCGCCCCGCTTGACCGCGTAGTAGCAGACGTAGTCGGCCACCACCGAGATCTTCGCCGCGCGCACGCACGCCTCGATGGTGAACGGCTGGTCGCTGCCCACCGGCAGGTGCTCGGGGAAGCGCAGCTTGTACTTCTCGACCAGCTCCCGCCGGAACAGCTTGGTGTTGGCGAGGGTGAACGGCAGCGCCGAGTCGTACAGGCTGACGTCCGCGTCGTTCTTCTTGTACAGCGCCTGGTGCACGTAGCGGCCGTTGGTGCCGACCATCTTGCCGACGACGACGTCGGAGCCGTGCTTGTCGCCGTACTTCACCATGCGCTCCAGGGCTTCCTCGCCCAGGTAGTCGTCGGAGCCGATGAAGTACACGTAGCGGCCGGTGGCCACCTCGAGCGCGCGGTTGCTGGGCGCGGCCGGGCCGCCGGAGTTGGGCTGGTGGAGCACCTTCACGGTGTCCGGGTACAGCGCCGCGAACCGGTCCAGTTCGGGGCCGCTGTCGTCGGTGGAGCCGTCGTCGACCGCGACGATCTCGAGCCGTTCGCGGCCTATGCTCTGCCCGAGGAGCGAGTTCAGGCACTCCGTCAGGTAGGGCATGGTGTTGTACACGGCGATGACGACGGTGACGTCGGGAGCCGGAGCCGCCCTCATGATCCCGCCTTCGGGTTTCCGGGGACGAGACGGGTGTACAGCCCGTCGAGGACCTCGGCCTGCGCCTCCCAGGTCCAGGTGTCCAGCAGACCGGGCTTGTCGTAGGCCGCCCGGTACTTCTCGGGGTCGGCCAGCACGGCCTTGATCGCGCGCGCCAGGTCGTCGATGTCCTCGGCCCGGCAGACCTCGCCCTGGCCCGTGGCACGGGTGACCTCGGACATGGTCTTCACGTCGCTCACCACCAGCGGCAGCCGGGCGTGCGAGTACTCGAAGAACTTCGTGATCAGGGCGATCTCGTGGTTCGGCCAGTGGTGGATCGGGATGCAGCCGACGTTCGCCGCGGACAGGAAGCGGACCACCTGCCAGTGCTTGACGTACGGCACCGCGTGCAGCCGGTCGCCGACGCCGAGCTCCCGGGCGCGGGCGAGCAGGCCCTGGATGTAGCCGGCCGCCGGCGCGGGCACGACGAACGCCATGTGCACGCCGTCCAGCTTCGGCAGGGCCTCGACCATGTCGCCGAGGCCGCGCTGCGCGCCGGGCGAGCCGCTGTAGACGACCAGCGGGACGTCCGGTCCGATCCCGCACAGCTCGCGCAGGTCCGGCTCCGGCTCGGTGTCCTCGATCGCCGGGTCACGCTCGACGGGGCGGTCGGGGGCGTTGAGGACGACGGTCGGCTGCTCGTCGAGGCCGTGGCGCTCGCGCAGCAGGTCGGCCAGGCCCTCGGAGACCGTGACCACGGCGTCGGCGAACGGGGCGTACTCGCTCTCGTGCGCGGTGTTGCCGGGGATCCAGTGGGCGTTGTCCTCCCACGGGCGCACGCCCGGCAGGAACTCGTGGGCGTCCCACACCAGCTTGACCGTGCGGCCCTTGGCGCGGGCGCGGACGGCGGCGCGGGCGCCGACGCCCAGCATGCGGAAGTCGTTGGCGTGGATGAGATCGGGCTTGAGGGCGTCGATCTCCGCGCCGTACGTCAACTCGTAGTCCCACAGCACCGGTTCGAGGCGGCGCCAGGCGCGCTTGCCCTTGACGGCCTTCCAGGTCGCGGTGAAGGCGCGGTCGACCGGGCCGTGCAGGCCACGGCCGGCCTTCTGGGCCTGGCTGCTCTGCCGGGCGCGGAACCCGACCCACTTCTGCATGAACTTCGACACCGGTCCGGCCACCGTGAGGCGGGCCTTCTCGGCCTTGCGGAACAACGGGGAGCCGACCGCCTTCGGCGCGACCTTCAGCGCGGCGCGGCGGGTGGCCACGTCCACGCGCCAGGCCTTGATCCACTGACGGCGGTAGGCGGCCATCGGACCCGGCGGGTAGGCGAGCGGACGGCGCAGCGGCGAGCGGTGACGTTCGGCGTGCCGCTTGGCCAGCGGGGTCTTCAGCGGCAGCAGCCGGACCTCGGCGTCGCCGAGCTTCCAGCTGCGGCCGTTGCCGGAGCGGACGAGACCGAGCAGCACCACGTCCCAGCCGGCGGCCGCGGCGGACTCGGCTGCCTTCTGCACCCGCGAGTCGCCGTCGACCTTGTTGTCGACCAGCATGACGACGCGCCCCTTGACGGGGCGGGGTGCGCCGGCACTCTGCGCTTCCATTGACAGCCTCTCTAAACCGGTCACTTGAGAAAATCGCTGAGGACCTGCACGGTCCAGGTCCCGTCGTGGTACATACGGGCGAACGCGGCGGACTCCCGGCCGATCCTGGCCGTGCCCTCGCGGTCGTCGACGAGGGCCTTCACGACCTCGCCGAGGGTGTCGGGGGTGGCGGAGACGATGGGCAGGGCGCCGTCCGTCGCGGCCTTCACACCATCGCTGATGTAGGCGACGACAGGCTTACCGGCAGCCATCGCCTCGACGGCGAACGTGCCATAACTGCCCGTGGTGAACTGGTCGAGCACCAGGTCGCAGCTCTGCACCAGCTCGCGCATCTCGGCCCACGGGATGCCCTCGGCGAGCCTGAACTCGATGAGTCCCTGGTCGTGGAGCTCGGTCATCACGGGGATGATCCGGTCGGTTCCCTTGGTCCACCGCTTCGAGGGGGCGTGCAGCACCAGCGGCCGCTCGCGCTCCATCACCGGGCGGTCCGTGGCCCAGGCGAGGACGTCCACGACCAGCGGCGCCCACTTCGCGGTCGGCAGGTCCTCCAGCAGGTCAGGCGTGGTGACGTACAGCGGCAGACCGGCCTCGGTGGCGATCCGCTTGTTCCGCTCGGCCTTGGCCTGGAGCTTCTTCGCGATGCCCTTGGGGGCGTCGTGGAAGAGCGAGAACGGGTGGCGCGCCATGTGGTTGCCGGGGTGCCGGATCTCGCTGCCGTGGGCGAGGAGCGCCACCTTGATACGGGCCTGCTTCAGCGCGTCGAGGTCACCGGCGATCGAGGAGCCGTTGAGATTGCCGAAGACCGGCATGAACGCGTCGACCAGCAGATGCGTATAACGTCCGACGATCCGTTCCACCTGCTGGAACTGGACGGGCAGCTCACCGAGCGCGGTCGCGTCGACGTAGACGTCGGCCGGGTAGTCGAAGGACTCCGGCTGCTTGTTCATGACGACCTCGACCGACACGTCCGGGTTGACGCGCGTGATCGCCTGGGCGTACGCGGCGCCCTGGCCCGCGTAGTTGGCCGGGCCGAGGCCCAGCCGGACGCGGGTCTCGCCGAGCTTCTTCCAGGTCGGCTGCCCGTCGCCGTCCGTGATCTCCACGGTCCGTACGGCGTCCGGGGTCTCCTGCACCGTCCAGGACAGCTCGGGTCGCGGGCCGGGCGGGGTCTTCTTCGACAGCTCGCGGTACAGCTTCAGCAGCTTGGCGCTCTGCGTCTCCCAGGACAGGTCCGAGCGGACCTCCTCGGTGATCGCCTCGGCGAGCTCGGCGCGGCGCTCCATGGCCCGTGCGGCGGCCGTGGCGAACGTCTTCGGGTCGTCCCAGGTCCACACCTCGCCCAGGCCGCGCTCCTCGACGTACGCCTTGATGACCTTCACGTCGCTGGTGACCAGCGGCAGTCCGGCCTGCAGGTACTCGGAGACCTTCGTCGGCAGCGAGACCTCGCAGTTGGGGACCCGCCGGAAGGGGGTGAGGCCGAGGTCGGCGGAGGAGAGGTAGTCGGCGACCTCGTGCTGCGGCACGTACGGCACCAGGTGCACGCGGTCGCGGACGCCGAGGGCCTCGGCCCGGGCGAACAGCTGCTCGAGCAGGGGCGTCATCCGGCCGTGGACCAGGGCGAGATGGAAGCCCGGAAGGTCCGGCATGCCGTCGATGACCGCGTCCACACCGCGCTCCGGGCCGATCCAGCCGGCATAGACCATCAACGGCGTCTCGGGGCCGAGACCGCAGGCCTTGCGCACCGACGAGGTGGACCGGCCGCCGCCGATCACCTCACGGACCGGCGAGTTGCCCACGACCAGCGGCGACTTCGTCAGCTTGTGGTCGTTCTTCAGCAGTTCCGCCATCTGCGGGGACACGGTGACGACCGCGTCGGCGCGGCCGATGAACTCGGCCTCCACCGCGGGCAGCGCGGATGCCTGGCGGGCGTTGGGCCACTCCACGCCCTTGATGTACTCGTGCGCGTCGTACAGCCAGACGCAGGTCCGGCCGCGGGCGCGCAGCCGGGCCGCGCTGAGCGCCGCCGTGGCGATCATCGTCACGTCGTTGGCGTGGATGACGTCCGGCTCGACCTCTTCGATGACCGGCCCGAAGGCGAGGTCGAGGTCGACCACCTGCGGCCAGTCACGGCGCCAGTCGCCGACCGGCGCCGGGTCCTTGGACTTGCGCCGCTGCTCCCACTTGAACGCCTTGACCCGCAGCCGGTGCACCGACCGGCGGGCCCGCAGCGCGGCCTTGATCGACGCCCGGCGCGGGGTGCCCGCGTACGCGGTCTCGGCGGACTTCTGCCGGACCCACGCCTTGTAGGCCGCGGTGTAGCGGTTCAGGGCCGCCTGGTCCTGCAGGTTGAACTGGGTGGCGGCCGCCCGCAGGGGGCGCGCCTTGCGGGTGTTCACCTCACGCAGGTAGTCCACGCCCACCGGGACGCGGATCACCTCGATCGGACCCATCTTCGACCGCTGGACGCGCTTGTTGTCGCTCCGGCCGATGAGGGTGACGTCCCAGCCGTCCCGGGCCGCGGCGACAGCGGTCTTCTGTACGCGAGAGTCGCCTGTGATGCCGTTGGCGACAATCACGGCAAGGCGCGGCCGGCGGGCAGGGGATTCCATGTGTGAGTTCCTCCGAGTGGAAGACAGAAGTTCGGCGTCCCCGGTTCCACGATCTGGTGGGAACCGGGGACGGGCGTTGTCGGCGACCCGCCATGCGGGTGAGTCAGGCCGCTCCGCTGCGGCTGTCGTCGAACCGCAGGGTCTTGCCTTCGGCCGCCGATTCCAGCACCGCGGCCGCCACCTCGACGGTGCGCATGCCCTGACGCAGGGTGCAGATGTCGGCGGGCTTGCCGAGCACCGCGTCCCGGAAGAGCTCGTGCTCCACCAGGAGCGGCTCACGCTTCGCGATCGCGTACCGGATCATGTCGCCCTCGGAGACACCGCGGAAGGCCCGCAGGGCCTCCCACTCGGTGGTCACCGCGGCGTTGGAGTGGAACGTCAGATCGGCGGTGAGGGTGTCGGCTATGAAACAGCCCCGCTCACCGGTGACCGAGGTGAACCGCTCCTTGAGCGGGCTCAGCCAGTTCACCAGGTGGTTGACCATGGTGCCGTCGTCGAGACGACCGACCGCGGAGACCATGTCCTCGTGCTCACGACCGCTCTTGGACACGGTGTGCGCGGCGATGGACACGTACTGCCGCCCCGTCACCCAGCCGGTGAGGTCGATGTCGTGGGTGGCGAGGTCCTTGACGACGCCGACGTCCGCGATGCGGTGCGGGAAGGGGCCCTGACGGCGGGTGACGACCTGGTAGACGTCGCCCAGCTCGCCGGCCTCCAGCCGCGTCCGCAGCGACATCAGCGCCGGGTTGCACCGCTCGATGTGACCGACGCCCGCCACCAGACCGCGCGACTCGAACGCGTCGACGAGACGACGGGCGCCCTCGACGGTGTCGGCGACCGGCTTCTCGACCAGCGCGCAGACCCCGGCCTCGGCGAGCGCCAGACCGACCGGCTCGTGCAGGGCGGTGGGGCAGGCCACGACGGCGTAGTCCACACCGAGTGCGATGAGCTCCTCGACGGTGTTCAGGATCGGCGCCCCCTGGGCGGCGCCGAACTTGTCACCCATCGGGTCGACGACGCCGACGAGTTCGACGCCGTCCAGACCGGACAGGACGCGGGCGTGGTGACGCCCCATGGAACCGAGGCCGACGAGTCCTGCTCGCAGCGACTTCCCGGTACTCACAGTTGCTCCCCCAGAGCATTGACAGCGGTGACGATGCGCTCAAGGTCCTGCGTGGACAGGGCCGGGTGCACGGGCAGCGACACGACCTCGGCGGCCGCACGGTCCGTCTCGGGCAGGTCCCAGACACGACCCGCCTTCTGGTCCGGCTCCCAGTACGGCTTCAGCCGGTGGATGGGCGTCGGGTAGTACACGGCGTTGCCGATGCCGGCCTCGGTCAGCTTGGCCATGGCGGCGTCGCGGTCACCCTGGATGCGCACCGTGTACTGGTGGTAGATGTGCCGCGCGCCCTCGGCGACCTTCGGCGTGAGCACGTTGGGCGCGGTGATGTGCTCGGTGAGGAACGCGGCGTTGGCGATGCGCTGCTCGGTCCAGCCGTCCAGCTTGCGCCGCTGGACACGGCCGATGGCCGCGGACACGTCCGTCATACGCACGTTGGCACCGACGATCTCGTTGGCGTAGCGCTGCTCCATGCCCTGGTTGCGCAGCAGGCGCAGGGTCCGCGCGGTCTCCGCGTCCCCGGTGGAGATCATGCCGCCCTCGAGGCTGTGCATGTTCTTCGTCGGGTAGAAGCTGAACGTGCCCGCGGCGCCGAACGCGCCGACCGGGGTGCCGTTCAGCGCGGCCGCGTGCGCCTGGCAGGCGTCCTCGACCACGGCGAGCCCGTGCTGCTCCGCGATCGCCATGATCTGGTCCATGGCGGCCGGGTGGCCGTACAGGTGCACCGGCATGATCGCGGCGGTACGCGGCGACAGGGCAGCCTCGACCGCGGCCGGGGACAGACAGAACGTCTCCGGGTCGATGTCGGCGAACACCACGTCGGCGCCGACCAGCCGGACCGCGTTGGCGGAGGCGGCGAACGAGAACGACGGCACGATGACCTCGTCGCCCGGGCCGAGGCCGAGGGCGAGGAGCGACAGGTGAAGCGCCGAGGTGCCGGAGTTGACCGCGACACAGTGGCGCCCGTCGACCAGCTCCGAGAACTCCTCCTCGAAGGCGGCGACCTCGGGTCCTTGGACGACCATGCCGCTGCGCAGTACGCGTACCGCGGCGTCGATCTCCTCCTCGCCGATCACAGGCTTGGCGGCCGGTATGAACACATGGGCGTCGGTCATCGACATCCCCTCCTCTACGGCGACCTCGAAGGCGCACCACGTCTTGCCTGGTCGGGAAGGAGCCGTGTCGATGCTCAGCACGGCCGCATCCCTGGTTGTCCGCCGATGCCTGTGGGCGGGCGAACGGCTTGTACACAGGACCCGCCTCATAGGGTTCCTGGCGGGAAGTCAGCCGTGTCCGGCTGGAAGACCGGATGTGCTCCATCGGCTGTGGTCACGGTGTGCATGTCATCGGCCACCGGGACCACAGTGCACGTTACCAGCCCGCGGACGGCGATTTTCTCCAGGGTTATCGCAGTGAAACCCAGTGCGTGGGTGCGCTCTGTCACAAGCAGAACACAGAGTAACCCGCGGGTGAACGGACGGCGACGCGGACACCCGGGGTGCCGGGCGGCCGCGTCGCCGCGCGTTCACGAAGACTGCCTCACGGGACGTCAGTCCTCCGTCGGGGCCGTGACCGACGGCGCGCTCTGCTGCGCCGCCACCGTCTTCTTGGACACCGTCTTCGCCGCCTTCTTGGCCGTCGTCTTCTTGGCGACGGTCTTCTTCGCGGCCGTCTTCTTGGCCACCGCCGTCTTCGTGGCGGCCTTCTTCGCCGTGGCCTTCTTCGCCGTCTTGCGGGCGGCCGTCTTCTTCGCCGGAACGGCCTCCGCCTCCTCGGCGGCGGGCGCCCCGGCCTCGGCGACGGCCGGCTCCTCGGCGGTGACCTGCGCGACAGCGGCCTCCGGCGCGGCCGACGGGACGACCACCACGGCCGTCTCCTCGGACGCGGTCGGCGCGGTGGCCTTGCGCACGGCGCGGCGGCGCGGGCGGGCCGGAGCCGCGCTCTCGACGACGGGCTCGTCGCCCGGGGCGGCCTCCGGCTGCGCGGCCTCGGCCTGCGTCGCGGCGGTCTCGGCGACCGGGGCCGGCGCGACCGCCGGCTCGGTGACCGTGACCACGGCGGCCTCGGCGCCCGCCGGCGAACCGGCCGGCGCGGACACCTTGCGGGTGGCGCGACGACGCGTACGGCCCTTGGGCGCGGCCTCGTCGACGGCCGGCGTGTCGGCCGGCGTCTCCGCGGCCTCGACCACCGGGTCCTCGACGGCGACCGGCTCGGCGTGCGCCACGGCCGCCTCGGCGGGCCGCACCGGACGCTCGGCCTCCGCCTCGGCGGTGACCTCCTGTGCGGTGGGCGCGTCGACGAGCGCCTCGGGGGCCGCGGGCGACGCGGGAGCCGCCTCGACGGTCTCCGCCGCGTCGAACGCCTCGGAGCCGCCCGTCCTGCGCGACGCGCCGCCTCGCGGCGTGCCCGCCGGGGCGGACGCCCTGCGGCTCGCCCGGCGTCGGCCACGGCCCCGGGTTGCGGAGGCCTCCGCCTCGGCGATGCTGCTGTACAGCTCCTCGTCCGGCGCGAACTCCGGAGCGGCGAGCGCGACCGGCTCGGCCACCTCCGCGGCGACCTCGGCCTCGCTCTCCGCCTCCTGCTCGGCGCCCAGCGGCTCGACGACGTCGACCGCCGCCTCGTGCTCGTGGGCGTGTCCGTCACCGCCACGGCCGCGCTTCTTGCGCTTCCCGCCGCCGCCGACCGCGGTCGGCTGCTCCATGTGGACGATGACACCGCGCCCGTTGCAGTGCACACAGGTCTCGGAGAAGGACTCCAGCAGACCCTGGCCCACCCGCTTGCGGGTCATCTGGACCAGACCCAGCGAGGTGACCTCCGCCACCTGGTGCTTGGTGCGGTCGCGGCCCAGGCACTCCAGCAGCCGGCGCAGCACCAGGTCCCGGTTGGACTCCAGCACCATGTCGATGAAGTCGATGACGATGATGCCGCCGAGGTCGCGCAGCCGCAGCTGGCGCACGATCTCCTCGGCCGCCTCCAGGTTGTTCCTGGTAACCGTCTCCTCGAGGTTGCCGCCCTGCCCGGTGAACTTGCCGGTGTTGACGTCGACCACGACCATCGCCTCGGTCCGGTCGATCACCAGCGAGCCGCCGCTGGGCAGCCAGACCTTGCGGTCCAGCGCCTTGGCGAGCTGCTCGTCGATCCGGTAGGTGGCGAAGACGTCGACCTCGGAGGTCCACTTCGACAGCCGCTCGGCGAGGTCGGGGGCGACGTGCGAGACGTACCCGTGGATCGTCGACCAGGCCTCGTCACCGCTGACGATGACCTTGGTGAAGTCCTCGTTGAAGATGTCGCGCACGACCCGGACGGTCATGTCCGGCTCGCCGTACAGCAGCGTCGGGGCGTTGCCGCCGTTCTTCGCCTTCTTCTGGATGTCCTCCCACTGGCCCTGCAGCCGCTCGACGTCACGGCGCAGCTCGTCCTCGCTCGCGCCCTCGGCGGCGGTGCGCACGATGACGCCCGCGTCCTCGGGGACGATCTTCTTGAGGATCGTCTTCAGCCGGGCCCGCTCGGTGTCGGGCAGCTTGCGGCTGATGCCGGTCATCGAGCCCTCGGGCACGTACACGAGGTAACGGCCCGGCAGGGAGACCTGGCTGGTCAGACGGGCGCCCTTGTGGCCGATCGGGTCCTTGGTGACCTGCACGAGGACCGACTGGCCCGACTTCAGGGCGGCCTCGATGCGGCGCGGCCCGTTGGCCATGCCGAGCGCCTCGAAGTTCACCTCGCCGGCGTACAGGACGGCGTTGCGCCCCTTGCCGATGTCGATGAAGGCGGCCTCCATCGACGGGAGCACGTTCTGGACCTTGCCCAGGTACACGTTGCCGACGTACGAGGTGGCCTGCTCCTTGTTGACGTAGTGCTCGACGAGCACGTTGTCCTCGAGGACGCCGATCTGGGTGCGCTCGCCGCTCTGGCGGACGACCATCACCCGCTCGACGGCCTCGCGGCGGGCCAGGAACTCGGCCTCGGTGATGATCGGCACCCGGCGGCGGCCCTGCTCGCGGCCTTCCCGGCGGCGCTGCTTCTTGGCCTCCAGGCGGGTCGAGCCCTTGATGGACTGCACCTCGTCGGACGGCTCGGAGGGCTTGCGCGGCTCGCGGACCTTGACGACGGTGCGCTCCGGGTCCCCGTCGCCGGGCTCGGCCTCGGTGGACGAGTCGCCGGCGCGACGACGACGGCGGCGGCGACGGCGGCTTCCGGCGGTGGAACCGCCCGCCTCGTCGTCCTCCGTGTCCTCGTCCTCCTGCTCGGCGGTGTCCTCGGCGTCCTGCGCGGACTGCTCGGCGGCGAACTCGTCTGCGTCGGCGTCCCCGGAGTCTCCCTCGCCGTCGGCGGCGTCGCCACGGCGACGGCGACGGCCGCCCCGGCGGCGACGGCGTCGCGAACCGGTCTCCTCGGTCTCGTCGTCGCCGTCGGCGACGTCCTCGGCGGCCTCGTCGGCGTCCTCCGGCTCGGTCTCCGGCTCGTCCTCGACGACGGGGGCGGCGGCGGCCCGGGCGGCGGGCGCGGCGGGGCGGTCGGTCTCGGTCTCGTCGCCTGCTCCTGCGGCCCGGCGACGACGGCGGCGGCGCGAACCGGTCGGCTCCTCCACCGGCTCCTGGACCTCTTCGTGCTCCTCGGCCTCCGCCTCGCCGGCGTCGGCCTCCGCGGCGGCAGCCTCGGCGGCGGCTCGCTGCGGGGTCTGGAACTGCGGCTCGGCGAACACGGGCGCCTGGAACACGGCGACCGCGGGCCGCGCGGGACGGCTCGGCGCGTCGGACTCGGCGCGCTCCTGGGCGGGCGCGGTGAAGCCGCCTGCGGCGCGACGGACCACACGCCGGCGCCCACGCCGGGAACCGGCGTCCTCGTCGGCGGCGGCGGCCTCGTCGGCGGCCTCGGGCGCCGTCGCCTTCTTCTCGGCGGCGGGGGCCTGGGCGGGCTCGGAGACCGGTTCGGAGACCTTCACGGCCTCGGAGACCTTCACGGCCTCGGGGGTCTTCACGTCCTCGGGCGCCTCGGGGGCCTCCGCGCCTGCGGGCGTGGCGGCGCGGCGGGTCGCACGGCGGCGCGTGCGGGGCGCGGGCTCGGCGGGCGCCTCGTCGGCGACGGCGGGCGTCTCGGCCTCGGCGACGACGGCGGCGGGCGTCTCGGCTTCCGGGGCTCCGGCGGGGGCGGTCGCCCGGCGGGTGGCCCGACGGCGGCTACGCGGGGCCTCGACGGGCGCCTCGGGCTCCGGCTCGGGCTCGGGCTGTGCGAGGGCCGTCCCGGAGGCGGGCTCGACGGCCTCGGCCGCGGCCTCCTCGGCCGGCGCGGACACACGGCGCGTGGCCCGGCGGCGGGCACGGCGAGGAGCGGCGTCCTCGGCAGGGGTCTCTTCGGCCTCGGCCGCGGCCTGCTCGGCGGGGGCTTCCTCCGCCGCGGCCACGGGCACCACGGTCTCGGCGGCCTCAACGGCGGCCGGCGCACCGGCGGGCGCGGAGGCACGGCGGGTGGCCCGGCGGCGCGTACGGGGCGCGGCCTCGGGCTCCTGCGCCTCGGCGTCCCCGGAGACCTTCTCCTGTGGGACGGTCACGTCCTGGAGGTCCTCCTCCGCCAGCTGCTCGGCGGACTCCACCGCCGGTATGGCCGGCGTGGTGATCTCGGCCGAGGCGTCGGCGGCGGCGACCGGCGGACCCGCCGGCCGGGAAGCGGCACGGCGCCGACGACGCGGCGGCAGGGTGTCGCTGGGGGTGTTCGCGTCGGGGTCCGGAACGGACTCTGTGGATTCGGTTGGCTCGAGCATGCGGGCGTTTCTCCCGTCAGGCTCCCGGGCGCCGCGCCTGGTCCGGCGGCGATCACGAAGGATCGACCGTCGTTGACGTCCGCGGCTCGCGCGATGCGCGGTGCCGCCGTCCGGGGCGCGGGCGCCGCACGGGAGCTCTCTGTGTCCTGTCTCGCCGGTTCCGTACGCCGAATGCGCACGGCCTGGCGAAAGTCTTCTGGTCGGTTCGCCGCCCGACCCAGGTGGCTCCCGAGTACGAGGGCGGCGCTACGGCGTACGTTCCTTCGCGGAACCTTCCCTACGCGGGCGCCTTCGCGGCGGCAGCGGGTTCGGCCGTTGTCAGGGCCTGAACTGCCTCGCGGTCGGGCGCGAGCGGGTCGGTCACCGTGCCGGTCTCTGCATCGAACAGCCCCTGCGCCAGCCTGGTCACCGCAGCGGGGACCGGCGGCGCCAGGTCGGCCACGGCGCGGAGACCGGACAGGACGTCGTCGGGTCGTACGGCAGGCGTCACGTGCCGAACAACCAGCCGCAGTATCGCACAGGGCTGGTCGGTCGGCCTATCAGCGGGTTCACTGTGCGTCTCCAGCCGGGCGACCGCGGCACGGGCGTCGAAGGTCCGGACGCCGTTCTTGGTCATGCGCTGGACCTCGACGGCGTCGGCCTCGTTGAAGGCGTCCACCGCGCGATCGGCGTCAGCCGGGTCCACGCCGTCCAGCCGCAGCTCCCACACGGAGGCCGTCAGCCGGTCGGCGAGTCCCGAGGTCCGGGCCTCGACCGCGTCGACGACGTCGAGCCCGGTGGGCAGCGACTCGTCGAGGAGGACTCTCAGTTTCTCCGGGTCACGCGCCGCGGTGAGCGCGATCTCCAGGTACTCGGCCTCACTGCCCGTGCCGGTGGGTGCGGCATTGGCGTACGACACCTTCGGGTGCGGTGTGAACCCCGCCGAGTACGCCATCGGCACCTCGGCACGGCGCAACGCACGCTCGAAGGCGCGCTGGAAGTCACGGTGGCTGGTGAACCGGAGGCGGCCGCGCTTGGTGTAGCGCAGTCGGATGCGCTGCACCGCGGGTGCGGGCGGCGGGCCTTCGGGCTGTCGCTTGCCCAGTGTCGTTCAGTCCTTCGTGAGAGCGGTCGTACTGCTACCAAGAGTACGTGCCTCGCCCGTCGATGGTTCCCGCCGGCCGACCGCCGCCGGCTGCGGCGGCTTCCCGAAGAGCAGCTGCCGCACGTCGGCGCGAGCCTGCCGGGCCGTCTCCCGGGCGGCGGCCAGCGCCTGCCGGGTGGTGCGGCCCACGCTGCGCGCGGCGCGGGCGGCGGGCCGCAGCACCACGTCGCGGACGACGTGGCCGACCGGGGTGAGGACGGTCCGGTACACCCAGCGCACCGGCTCGACGAAGATCCACCGCAGGAGGGTCCCGAGGAACCGTCCGACCGTCAGCGAGAGGCGTCCGGCGATCCGCCAGGCATGCCCGAGCGCGTCCCCCACCTCCCGGGCGACGACCGCGAGGACGCGGCCGACGGGGGCGAGCACCCAGCGCCACAGGGCGACCGCGGGCAGCACGACCAGGATCCTGGCGGTCCAGTACAGGGCCCCGACCCCGCTGACCAGCAGCGCGAGGAAGCGACCCACCCCGAGCGCGCACCAGGCGACGGCCCGGCCGACGGGCGCGAGGATCCACGTCTGGAGCCATCGGGCGGGGACGACGACGAGGTACCGCAGCAGCCAGGTGACGGCCGTGTACGAGCCGGTCCCGACGGCGGCGAGGACGGCCCCGATCCCCCTCGCGAGCCACGCGAGCGCGTGCCCCACGGGCGTCAGCACGCGCGCGTACACCCACCCGAGCCCGGCCCCGGCCGTCCGTGCCAACCAGGCGACGCCCTGCCCCAGCGGCGTCAGGACGTACCGGTACAGCCAGAGCGCCGGCACGACCAGCAGCACGTGTCCGAGCCAGGCGAGCGCCTTGCCCGCGGGCGTCAGGACGTACCGCCACAGCCCGATCAGCGGCAGGACGAACAGCACCTTCCCCAGCCGGAGCAGGGCCCGCCCGAACGGCCGCAGCACGGTGTCCCGGAGGAACCGCGCCGCGACGACGAGCAGGTCCCACGCCATCCGCACGGGCACGACCAGCACGAGCACGACGATCCGCACGGGCAGCCGGATCGCGACGACCAGACACCCCTCGGGAGCCCGGCCGCCTGACGCGGACGGCTGCACGGACGGTTCGGCGGTCGGTTCGGCGGTCGGTTTCTGCAGGTCCATGTGGACGTAGACGCCACAACAGGCTCGCCGGATGCACGAGGCGGGTGCGCCGACCCGAACGGCCCTACGCGGACGGGCGCGGGCGGGTGCCGGCCGTGCGGGCGGGTCGTGAGGGAGCGTCAGGGCCGGCTACCGCTTGCGGACCCGCGCCGCCTTCCCGGCCCGGGACGCCTTCGGACGGCGTACCGGGGTGATCGTGGAGGCCCCGGCCTTGACGTGGGGGACGGAGAACTCCCGGTTGGTCTCCGTCTGGCGGCGGATGGCATCGGGCAGGTCCGGCATGGCCAGCAGCACGTCGCAGGCCCGGACGGCGGTCGCGTGGTCGCCGACCCAGTAGGCGCAGATGGCGAACTCGAAGAAGAGTCCCCACCGGTACACCCAGGACCTGGTGAAGAGCAGATCGTCCGGCTCGCTGCGGCCGACGACCCCGCCGAGCAGGGAGTACGCGGTGTGGTAGCGGCTTCGCAGGCGCAGTCGCGAGGCCAGTTCGTAGACGGCCTCGAGCCGGGTGGGCCGGGACTCCCAGGCACGGGAGAACGCGTCCATGGCCCCGGGCCAGTCGTCGGCCTCCTGCGCCCGGAGGATCCCTGCCTCGAGGAGCGAGCAGTACACCTCCTCCCCCCAGCCGCCCAGTTCGGCCCGCCGTTCGTACAGCGCGATCGCCTCGTGCGCGTGCCCCAGGTCGCGTTCGGTGTTGGCGAGGTAGAAGACGGTGCGCGGGTTGGCGGGGTCGCGCTCGAACTCGGCGCGCAGCAGCCTCGCGTCGCGCTCGAACTTGTCGCCGCGGCAGCCGCCGTCCGCGTGGTCCTCGATGACGAGGGCGTTCAGGTTCTCCTGCCGGTCGGGGCCGTCGGTGCAGGGGTACTCGTGGGTGACGCCCTCGTACCGCCACGCGCGGTCGCCCCGCATGAGGTGCTTGAAGCGGTGCTGGGAGCCTGGGGTGTCGTAGCGCAGCATGTACGAGTCCGCCGTCAGCCGGGGCAGCGGGGCGTCCTGCCGTACGACGTGATCGGCGTCCAGCGTGAGCAGGTAGTCGGCCTTGCCGAGCGCGTGCCGGATGTTCTGTGTCCGGTTGTGCCCGAAGTCGACCCAGGGTTCCTCGTGGAGCTCGCCCGGAATGCCGTCGAGCACCGCGCGGATCACGTCCCGCGTTCCGTCCGTCGACCCGGTGTCGGAGATCACCCAGTAGTCGATGAGGGGGCGGACGGACTCCAGGCAGCGGGCGATCACCTGCGATTCGTTCTTGACGATCATGCACAGGCAGAGGGTCTGGTGTTTCACGGCGTCAACGTGGCACAGGCCCGCTCGCCGGCCGCCCGTCCCACGCGCGCGATGCCCCCATCAGTGCGCATCGATTAGTCCGATACGTCGATAAAAATGATGATGCGGGCCTCGTATGCCGATCGAACCGCTCCGCTTCGTCCAAGCTCGCTCTCATGGCCGGGATGCGCCCGGACCGGTCGATCACGAGGAGCACGCGCATGCGGCATGAGTTCGGACCAGACTCCCCCCTCGGGCCGGTGGCCCGGTACAGGTGCAAGCAGGCCGGCATGCTGGCCTCGCTCGCCGTGATCCTGGCGGCCGGCATGATCAGCCCGGCGGCCGCGGCGGCGGGCGGCGCCGCCGAGAGAGCACGGACGGCGGCCGTCGCCGGCGGCGACAAGTGCAAGCCGAAACCGAAGCCGCACCGGGTGAGTGAGGCCGGCGGTATGGACAGGTGCCACGGCCCGAGGGGCCCCCGGGGCGCCACCGGTCCGACGGGCCCGACCGGTGCCCCGGGCGAGCCGGGCCAGCCTGGTCAGCCGGGCAGTACCGGCCCGACGGGACCGTGCGTCGACATCGACGCCTACCAGGACCAGCAGGTGTACGAGGTCCGCGGTGCGGTGACCGGCGGTTTCACCTACGCGGGCATCCGCGACGTCCGCCCGAACGCCGACCACACCCTGCGGTGGACCGACCTCAGCACCAGGACCGGGTATCCGAACGGGGGCGCGGCGGGATTCGCCTGCGGGGTGTCGATCAACGAGCACAGTCAGGGCAACCAGGACCTGGCCGGAATCAAGATCGACGTCCTGACCACCACCGGCCAGGTCTTCGAGATCATCTGCACGGCGAGCCAGGTCGCCGGCCGGGCGACCCTGACCTGTCCCGACCCCGCATTCCCCACCCTGGCCTGGCAGCCGTTGAACTCCCCGGAACCGGGGAACAACGACAGCCTCCGCCGCGCCACCTGACGACGACGGCCCCCCTTTTTCCGCCGGGAAAAGGGGGGCCGTCGCCCGACTCAGTGCGTGTGCCCACTGCCCGCCGGCTGCTTCACGGTCAGCGGCAGCAGCTTCTGGCCGGTCGGGCCGATCTGGATGTGGGTGTCCATCGCCGGGCAGACCCCGCAGTCGAAGCAGGGGGTCCAGCGGCAGTCCTCGACCTCGGTCTCGTCGAGGGCGTCCTGCCAGTCCTCCCAGAGCCAGTCCTTGTCGAGGCCCGAGTCCAGGTGGTCCCAGGGCAGGACCTCCTCGTACGTCTTCTCGCGGGTCGTGTACCAGTCGACGTCCACGCCGAAGGCGGGCAGCGTCTTGTCGGCGCAGCTCATCCAGCGGTCGTAGGAGAAGTGTTCGCGCCAGCCGTCGAAGCGGCCGCCGTCCTCGTAGACGGCCCGGATGACCGCGCCGATGCGGCGGTCGCCGCGGGAGAGGAGGCCCTCGACGATGCCGGGCTTGCCGTCGTGGTAGCGGAAGCCGATGGAGCGGCCGTACTTCTTGTCGCCGCGGATCTTGTCCCGGAGCTTCTGCAGGCGCGCGTCCGTCTCCTCGGCGGAGAGCTGGGGGGCCCACTGGAAGGGGGTGTGCGGCTTGGGCACGAACCCGCCGATGGAGACCGTGCAGCGGATGTCGTTCTGGCCGGAGACCTTGCGGCCCTCGGCGATCACGTTCATCGCCATGTCGGCGATCTGCAGGACGTCCTCGTCCGTCTCCGTGGGAAGGCCGCACATGAAGTACAGCTTCACCTGACGCCAGCCGTTGCCGTACGCGGTGGAGACCGTCCTGATCAGGTCCTCTTCGGAGACCATCTTGTTGATGACCTTGCGCATG
The DNA here is from genome assembly GCF_030816715.1 of Streptomyces achromogenes. Taxonomy (NCBI): domain Bacteria; kingdom Bacillati; phylum Actinomycetota; class Actinomycetes; order Kitasatosporales; family Streptomycetaceae; genus Streptomyces; species Streptomyces achromogenes. The sequence goes on from NZ_JAUSYH010000001.1 coordinate 3,125,780, forward strand.
CGCTCCGAGCCGCCCTCGGGCGCGAAGGTCAGGCCGGAGCGGCGGCCGTTGCGCGTCAGCTCGTTCGCCAGGTCGACGTTGAAGGCGTCCACGCGGGTGGAGGGGAGGGACAGGCCGATCTTGTCCTCCTCGTAGCGGTCCGCGAGTCCCTTGGCGACCTCGCCGATCTCGCTGTGGTCGGCGCTCGACAGCGAGAGCAGGCCGACCTCCTCGAAGCCGGTGGCCTTCAGGCCCTTCTCCACCATCTCGCCGATGCCCGTGATGGACCGCTCGCGCACCGGCCGGGTGATCATGCCGGCCTGGCAGAAACGGCAGCCGCGGGTGCAGCCGCGGAAGATCTCCACCGACATGCGCTCGTGGACCGTCTCGGCGAGCGGGACCAGCGGCTGCTTGGGGTAGGGCCACTCGTCGAGGTCCATCACCGTGTGCTTGGACACGCGCCACGGCACGCCCGACCTGTTCGGCACGACACGCGCGATCCGGCCGTCCGGCAGGTACTCGACGTCGTAGAACCGCGGGATGTACACCGCGCCCGTCTTCGCGAGGCGGAGGAGGACCTCCTCGCGGCCGCCGGGGCGGCCCTCCGCCTTCCACTCGCGGATGATCTTCGTCATGTCGAGGACGGCCTGCTCGCCGTCGCCGATGACCGCCGCGTCGATGAAGTCGGCGATCGGCTCGGGATTGAAGGCCGCGTGGCCGCCCGCGAGGACGATCGGGTCGTCGATCGTGCGGTCCCTGGACTCCAGAGGGATACCGGCCAGGTCGAGGGCGGTCAGCATGTTCGTGTAGCCCAGCTCCGTGGAGAAGGACAGGCCGAACACGTCGAAAGCGCCCACCGGGCGGTGGCTGTCCACGGTGAACTGCGGGACGGCGTGCTCCCGCATCAGCGCCTCCAGGTCCGGCCACACGCTGTAGGTGCGCTCGGCGAGGACGCCCTCCTGCTCGTTCAGCACCTCGTAGAGGATCATGACGCCCTGGTTGGGCAGGCCGACCTCGTACGCGTCCGGGTACATCAGCGCCCAGCGGACGTCGCAGGACTCCCAGGGCTTGACCGTGGAGTTGAGCTCGCCGCCCACGTACTGGATCGGCTTCTGCACATGCGGGAGCAGTGCTTCGAGCTGCGGGAAGACCGACTCGACAGACATCGCGGGGGCACCTTCGTGAGCGGACTGGGGGTCCCCCCGGACGGAGGCTGGGGGGTGACCATCTAGCCTAACCCGGCCGAAGGCCTCCCCCACCCGCGAGAGAACCGCCGCGGCCCGCCGCGGTCGCCGCTGCCGCTAGACCTCCGCCGCCCCGCGGATCCTGTCCCAGGCCGTCGGCAGCTCCTTCTCCACCAGCTCGGCCCGCCGTTCCTCCCGTCCGTACAGCAGCCCGTACGTGAACGCGCTCTCCCCCGCGGCGTGCGCCACGGCGGACAGCTCGCGCAGGGCCTGCCGGGCCATGACGCTGTCCTGGTGCTCGCCGAGGAGGCTCTGCAGCGACTTCATGGACTTGACCAGCGCCTTGGCCGGACCGCCGATCGCCGGGGTGGCCGTCTCCGCCGCGTAACGGGTCCGCTTGGCCTTCTTGCGCGCCTCGTGCAGGCCCTCGTCGCGTTCGTGGCCGGGCGGCTCCCCCAGGGCCTGCTCGACGAGGTCGGACACCTTCCCGAGGTCCTTGCGCACGGCCTTGGCGAGCACCTTGGCCGGCTTGCCCTCGGCCGCCGTCCGCAGCGGCGGGTCGGCGACGAACGCGTCCAGCGTGTCCAGCAGGGTGAGGTAGCGCCCCGAGTCGAGGACGCCCAGCAGTCGGCGGCGGGAGCCGCGGTGCTGTGCCTTGGCCCAGGTCTGGAGCCGTTCGCCCATCGGTCCGGAGACGAGGGTGTGCGGCAGGTCGTCGAGACCCTCCGCGAGGCGTTCGGCCAGCACCTCCTGGTCGCGGCCCACGCCGAGCTCGCCGGCCAGCCACTTCAGCTCGACGCCGATCGGGTCGGTGACACCCCGGTCGAGGACCTTGCGGAAGGAGCGGAGGGTGCTGCGCAGCCGGCGGGTGGCGACGCGCATGTCGTGCACGGCGTCCTCGGTTTCCTGGCGGACGGCCGGGTCCAGCGCGAGGATCGCGTCCCGCTGCGCACGGACGTACGCCAGCACATGATCACCGGCGGTCACGGGCTCCCGGTCCGGGGCCTCACGCCCCGCCGCTGCCGCCTCGACCGCCGGCTGTCCCTCGGCGCGGCCCTTGCCCTTGGCCTCGCCCTTGCCCTTGCCCTTCCCCTTGCCTTTGCTTTTGCCTTTGGCGTCGCCCTTGCCTTTGCCTTTGGCGTCGTCCTTCCCCTCCGCCACCGGCTTCGCCCCGCCGCCCTCGGCCGCCGCCTTCGCCTTGGCCCGCTTCTTCCTGGGCGCCGTCTCCGCGAGGGCCCGCGCCAGCTTCGACGCCGACTTCGAGGGCCGCACGCCCGCCTTCCGCAACCCCTTGTCCAGCTTGTCGAGCAGGGCGGGATCGCCGCCGTCGGCGAGCTCCACCTCGATCTCGGTCCACTGGGCGCTGCCCTCGCCGCCGAACAGCCGGTCCGCCCGGACGGCGTCCACGCTGGCCTCGGCGAGCAGCCGGCCCTCGGCGTCGAGGAGAAGGCGGATGTCACGCGCCGAGCGCAGTCGCACCACGGGCACCAGCTGTCCCTCGCGGACGCGGGAGCGGACCAGCCCGGCGAGCTCGTCGGGCACGGCGTCGGAGAGCGGGGCCCGGATCTCGTCCCGGATGCCGGCGGCGACGGGGAGTTTCAGGTGCCAGCCGGCGTCGGAGCCCCCGGTGCGGCGGCGCAGGGTGATGGACGCCGCTGCCAGTCGCAGGTCGGAGGTGTCGTAGTAGGTCGCGTCCAGCTCGGCGACGCCTTGGTCGAGGACGGACGCGACCCCGGCCACGCCGGTGAGGTCGGGCAGACCGCTGTCATCGGATTCGTACTTGCGCTCGATCTCGCGTTTCGTCTCCGCCATGAATTGAATCTAGTCGGAGTCGGGCCCGTACGGCAGGGCGTACGGGCCCGGATACCGGCCGGTCCCGGGGAAACCGCGAGGTCTGCGCGTGCTTACGCGGACATCGGGCGCTGCACCCGGATGGACTGCAGCAGCCCCACCGCCACCCAGACGGCGAACATCGACGTGCCCCCGTAGGAGACGAAGGGCAGCGGAAGACCCGTCACGGGCATGATCCCCAGGGTCATCCCGATGTTCTCGAAGGACTGGAAGGCGAACCAGGCCACGATGCCCGCGGCGACGATCGTGCCGTACAGCTCGGTGGTCTCACGCGCTATGCGGCAGGCGCGCCAGAGCACCACACCGAGCAGGACGATGATCAGGCCCGCGCCCAGGAAACCCAGCTCCTCGCCTGCGACGGTGAAGACGAAGTCCGTCTGCTGTTCCGGGACGAACTGGCCCGTCGTCTGCGAGCCGTGGAACAGACCGGCGCCGGAGAGACCGCCGGAGCCGATCGCGATGCGGGCCTGGTTGGTGTTGTAGCCGACGCCCGCGGGGTCGAGGCTGGGGTTGGCGAAGGCGGCGAAGCGGGCGATCTGGTAGTCGTCCAGGATGTGCAGCTGCCATACGGCGACGGCGCCGGCCGCGCCCGCGCCGAGCAGTCCGAAGACCCAGCGGTTGGATGCTCCGGAGGCCAGCAGCACACCCAGCACGATCATCACCATGACCATGACGGACCCGAGGTCGGGCATCAGCATCACGATCAGCATGGGGACGGCTGCGAGCCCGAGGGCCTGGAGCACCGTGCGGTGGTCGGGGTAGAGCTTGTCGCCCGCGTCGACCCGGGCCGCGAGCAGCATCGCCATGCCCAGGATGATCGTGATCTTCACGAACTCGGAGGGCTGGAGCGAGAAGCCGCCGCCGACCACGATCCAGGAGTGCGCGCCGTTGACCGTCGAGCCCAGCGGGGTCAGCACCGCCAGGATCCCCATGAGCGAGAGGCCGTAGAGGATCGGTACCGCGTTGCGCAGGGAGCGGTGGCCGAGCCAGAGCGTGCCGATCATCAGGCAGATCCCGATGCCGGTGTTCATGAGGTGCCGGATGAGGAAGTAGTACGGGTCGCCCTGGTTGATCTCGGTGCGGTTGCGGGTCGCCGAGAAGACCAGGAGCGAGCCGATCAGGGACAGGGCGATCGCCGACGTCAGAATCGGCCAGTCCAGCCGCCGGGCCAGCGAGTCACGGGCGAAGACCCGGGTCCAGCCGGCCCGCTCGGGACCGTATCCGGAGACGGAGAAACCGTTCGCGCCGCTCATGTGCACATCCTCCGGCTTCCCCTCTTCCGCCGTCGCCTGCGGGTGTCGCGGTTGGGATCGGTGTTCTGCTGGACGGTGGCCGCGGTCTGCGTCTCGTCCGGCTTCGGAGCGGTCTGCTGGCTGGCGCGCTGCTCCTTGGCGGGGTCCTTCGAGACCTTCGGGGACTTGATCGTGCCGTCCGCCTGAACCTTCGGCAGACCGGCCTGCGGGGTGGGCAGCAGGGCGTTCTTCTTGTCGATCTTGCCGTCGTCGGAGACGCCGTACATCGCGTTGTAGATGTGCCGCACGGCCTCACCGGAGGCGCCCGAACCGGTACCGGCCTGAGCGATCGTCATGACGACCGTGTAGTCCTTGCTGTACGTGGCGAGCCAGGACGTCGTCTGCTTGCCGTAGACCTCCGCGGTACCGGTCTTGGCGTGCAGCGGGATCTCCTTCTGCGGCCAGCCGCCGAACTTCCAGGCGGCGGTACCGCGGGTGACCACGCCCTCCAGGGCGGCGTCCATGCCCTTGATCGTGGCCTTGTCGACCGGCAGCCTGCCCTTGGGCTTGGGCTTGATCTCCTGGACGGTCTTGCCGTCGGCGCTGACGATGGCCTTGCCGATGGTCGGGGTGTACATCGTGCCGCCGTTGGCGAGCGCCCCGTAGATCACGGCCTCCTGGATCGGGGTGACGAGGGTGTCGCCCTGGCCGATAGAGTAGTTGATCGAGTCGCCCTCGCGCATCTTGTTGCCCTCGAGGCAGTTCTCGTACGCGATCATCTCGACGTAACTGCCGCCCTTCTTGCCGTACTTGCACCAGGAGTCCTTGTTGGCCTTCCAGTAGGACTCCTTCCACTGACGGTCCGGGACGCGGCCGGTGACCTCGTTGGGCAGGTCGACGCCGGTCTCCTTGCCGAGGCCGAACTGGTGGGCCGCCTTGTAGAAGTAGTCCTTGGGCTCACCCTTCTCCGGGTTGATGCCGCCGTCCTTCTTCCACTCCCGGTCCGCGAGGCCGTAGAAGACGGTGTCGCAGGAGACCTCGAGGGCCCGGCCGAGCGAGATGGGGCCGAAGCTCTCCCCCTCGAAGTTCTTGAAGACCTGGCCGCCCACCGAGTACGAGCTGGTGCACGGGTAGCCGCCGTCCCACTCGTAGCCCGCCTCGACCGCGGCGGCCGTGGAGACCACCTTGAACGTCGAACCGGGCGCCGACTGACCCTGTATGGCCCGGTTGAGCAGCGGGTAGTCGGAGTTCTTGCCGGTGAGCTTCTTGTAGTCCTTGGCGGAGATCCCGCCGACCCAGACGTTGGGGTCGTAGGCGGGGGCGGACGCCATGGCGACGACGCGGCCGGTCTTGGCCTCCATCACCACGACCGCCCCGGAGTCGGCCTTGTAGTTCTCGCCGGTGATCTTGTCGAAGGACTGGCGGGCCACCTTCATGGCGTTGCTCAGCTCGTACTCGGCGACCCGCTGGACGCGGGCGTCGATGCTGGTGACGAGGTTGGCGCCGGGCTGCGCCTCGTCCGCCTCGGCCTCGCCGATGACGCGGCCGAGGTTGTCGACCTCGTAGCGGGTGACGCCGGCCTTGCCGCGCAGCTGCTTGTCGTACTGGCGCTCCAGGCCGGAGCGGCCGACCTGGTCGGAGCGCAGGTAGGGCGAGTCGCTGTCCTGGGCCTTGGTGATCTCGTCGTCGGTGACCGGCGAGAGGTAGCCGAGGACCTGGGCGGTGTTGGCGTTGCCGGGGGCCGCGTAACGACGCACGGCCTCGGGCTCGGCGGTGATGCCGGGGAAGTCCTCCGCGCGCTCGCGGATCTGGAGGGCCTGCTTGGCGGTCGCCTCGTCGGTGATGGGGATCGGCTGGTACGGCGAGCCGTTCCAGCAGGGCTGGGGGGTCTTCGCGTCGCACAGCCGGACCTTCTGCGCGACGTCCTCGGGCTTCATGCCGAGGACGCCCGCCAGCTTGGCCAGGACCGCCTTGCCGTCGTCCTTCTGCTTCAGCAGGTCGGTCCGGGAGGCGGAGACCACGAGCCGTGTCTCGTTGTCGGCGAGGGGCACCCCGCGCGCGTCCAGGATCGAGCCGCGCACGGCGGGCTCGACGACCTGCTGGACGTGGTTGCCGGAGGCCTCCTTGGCGTACGCCGCGCCCTCCCGGATCTGGAGGTACCACAGGCGGCCGCCGAGGGTGCCGAGCAGGGAGAGGACCAGGATCTGGATGACGACGAGCCGGATCTGGACCCGTGGGCTCCGACCGGTCTCGGGGATGTTGGTCACTGCGGCTGCTCCCCCTCTCGGTGCGCGAACGTGTGTGCGCTGACGAATGATGAACGATCAGCCTGTGAGGCCTCGTTCCGTCTGGCCTTGCCCCGTTCGGGTGATTCCTCCACGGACGCGCCCCGCGCGCCGCCGCCGGCGCTCACAGCCGCTTGACCCCCTTGATGCGGCCCGCCCGGGTCGCCCGCGACCTGGCCGCCTTCAGCTTGAGTCCGCCGCGCTGCCCGCCGATCCGCAGCCCCGTCCCGGAGGAGAGCCAGCCGGAGGAGATGTCGGGGCTGTTGGCTGCGGAGTTGGTCTCCGCGAGGGGGTCGTTGTCGGCGCGCCGCGCCAGGAACATGACCGCGGGGACGACGAACGGCGCGAGCAGCAGGTCGTACAGGGCGGCCGTGAACAGCAGCCCGGTGAGGCCGACATGGCGGGCGGCGGTGTCCCCGACGAGGGCGCCGACCCCGGCGTACAGCAGGGTGGAGCCGATGGCGGCGCCGACCACCACGACCATCGGGCCGGTGGCCGACTTGATCTGCCCGGTCTCGGGCTTGACGAGCCCGGCGAGGTAGCCGATCACGCACAGCACGAGGGCGTAGCGGCCGGCGGCGTGGTCGGCGGGAGGCGCCAGGTCGGCGAGCAGTCCGGCGCCGAAGCCGATGAGGGCGCCGCCGACATGGCCGTACACCATGGCGAGGCCCAGGACGGTGAGCAGGAGGAGGTCGGGGACGGCTCCCGGGAGGTGGAGCCGGGCGAGGACGCTCACCTGGATCACCAGGGCGACCACGACCAGCGGAACGGAGAGCAGGATCCGGTTGACGCGCATGGGGGTTGTCAGCTCCTACTGCTGCTGGCCGTCTTCGGGTGCGTTCGCGCTCGGCGTGACCGTGACGGTCACCGTCGGCGTGGGGACCGGTTTGGGCTTCGAGGGGAGCACGGTGTCGCGCGGATCCTTCTTGGGGGCCTCGACGACGACGCCCACGATGTCGAGCTTGGTGAAGCTGACGTACGGCGTGACGTAGAGGGTGCGGGTGAGGTCGCCGCCGGAGGGGTCGACGCGGGAGACGACGCCGACGGGGACGCCGGGCACGAAGGGCTTGTCGGCCTGCGAGCCGAAGGTGACCAGCCGGTCGCCCCTCTTCACGTCGGCCTTGCCGTTGAGGAGTTCGACGCGCAGCGGCCGGTCGCCCTGACCGGAGGCGAAGCCGAGCTCGTCGGACGCCTCCATCCGGGTGCCAACGGTGAAGTCGGGGTCGCTGGCCAGCAGGACGGTCGCGGTGTTCGGGCCGACGGTGGTGACCCGGCCGACCAGCCCGTCCCCGTTGAGGACCGTCATGTCGCGCTTGACGCCGTCGCGTGCGCCGATGTCGATGGTGATGGTCCAGGAGAAGCCCTGGGCCGCTCCTATCGCGATGACCTCCGCGCCCTTGATGCCGTACTGGCCGGCGCCGGCGATCTTCAGCATCTTGTCGAGCTGCGCCAGCCGGCTGCGGTTGCGGTCGTCGCTGCCGAGCTTCGCCTTGAGAGCGGCGTTCTCCTGCTCCAGACCGGTGAGCCGGTCATGGCGTTCGCCGGAGTCGCGGACGGCGGAGACGGCGTTGCCGACGGGGTCCACCGCCGACGCCACGCCGTTCTCGATCGGGCCGAAGGCCGCGGCCGCGGCCTGCCGGGCGCCGTCGACCGGGGAGTCCTCCCCGCCGCGGATGTCCACCGTGATCAGCGCGAACGCGACGGCGATCAGCAGCACCAGGAGCAGCCGGCTCTCTCGTGTGTCCCTCACGTGCGGCGGCCGTGCCCTTCCTCGAGAGAAAAACCAAGAACAGGAATCAGGAAGCAGGTGTCGGGTTCCGGGAAGCGGAATCGGTAATTCGGGTAGCCCCGGGCCAGGGTGGCCAAGGGCGCTTTGGTCGGAGCTTATGCCTCTGGATCAACGATCCGCCGCACGAGAGGAGATCATCCCGTACGGCGGAATCGAAGCGTTACGTCATCTGCGCGGCGCGGCGTCCAGAACCTGCTGGAGCGCCTCGAACTCCTCGACGCACTTGCCGGAGCCGAGCGCCACGCTGTCCAGCGGGTCCTCCGCGATGTGGATGGGCATGCCGGTCTCCCGGCGCAGCCGCTCGTCCAGCCCGCGCAGCAGGGCTCCGCCGCCGGTCAGAACGATTCCGCGGTCCATGATGTCGCCGGACAGCTCCGGCGGACACTTGTCGAGCGTGGTCTTCACGGCGTCCACGATCGCGTTGACCGGTTCCTCGATCGCCTTGCGCACCTCGGCGGCCGAGATGACGACGGTCTTGGGCAGCCCGGAGACGAGGTCCCGGCCGCGGATTTCGGTGTGCTGGTCGTCGTCGAGGTCGTAGGCGGAACCGATCGTGATCTTGATCTGCTCAGCGGTCCGCTCACCGAGGAGGAGCGAGTACTCCTTCTTGATGTGCTGGATGATCGAGCTGTCCAGCTCGTCACCCGCGACGCGGATGGACTGGGCGGTGACGATGCCGCCGAGCGAGATGACCGCGACCTCCGTGGTGCCGCCGCCGATGTCCACCACCATGTTGCCCGTGGCCTCGTGGACCGGCAGGCCGGAGCCGATGGCCGCGGCCATGGGCTCCTCGATGATGTGCACCTGACGGGCGCCGGCCTGGGTCGACGCCTCGATGACGGCACGGCGCTCGACGCCCGTGATGCCCGAGGGCACGCAGACGACGACCCGCGGCCGAGCAAGATACCGCCGCTTGTGGATCTTCAGGATGAAGTAACGGAGCATCCGCTCGGTGATCTCGAAGTCGGCGATCACGCCGTCCTTCAGCGGGCGCACGGCAACGATGTTGCCGGGGGTGCGCCCGATCATCTTCTTCGCTTCGGCGCCGACCGCGAGGATGCCACCGGTGTTGGTGTTGATCGCGACGACGGACGGCTCGTTGAGTACGATCCCGCGACCCCTGACGTACACCAGCGTGTTGGCGGTCCCGAGGTCGACAGCCATGTCACGGCCGATGAACGACATTGAGTTCCCCATCAGGATTCGACTGGCCTTCCTTGAGCTTTGAGGGCTTTTCAGGTCGGCGAGGTGGGTGCTGTGACGTGAAGGCTTCCATCGTAAACGCGCCTGCACGAACACTGCGGAGCGGTCTCCGCCATTGTTTGCAGATGCTGTGTGGGTTCGCTTCCGGAGACGGGCGTTCGGGGGCTCACGTTCCCTCGATCGCCCGCTCGGTCGCCGCGAAGGCCCTTCGGGTCAGGCGCGACCGGGGAAGAAGATCTTCACCTCGCGCTCGGCGGACTCCTCGGAGTCGGAGGCGTGGATCAGGTTCTCGCGGACGATCACCCCGTAGTCGCCGCGGATGGAGCCGGGCGCGGCGGCGATCGGGTCGGTCGGGCCGGCCAGCGCGCGCACGCCCTCGATGACCCGCTCGCCCTCGACGATCAGCGCGACCACCGGGCCGGAGGCCATGAACTGCACCAGCGGCTCGTAGAAGGGCTTGCCCTTGTGCTCGCCGTAGTGCTGTTCCAGCGTGTCCTGGTCCAGGGTGCGCAGCTCCAGCGCCGTGATCCGCCAGCCGGCCTTGCGCTCGATACGGCTGATGATCTCGCCGGTCAGGCCACGACGGACGGCGTCGGGCTTGAGCAGGACGAGGGTGCGCTGGCTCACGAGGTGACTCCTTCTACTACCGGCGTGCTGTGCCGATGGGCCGACGCCGGACGACGGCGCCGGCGTGTGCGGTGGGATGAGGTTACAGGGCGTGTCCCGGCGTTTGTCACACAGCGTCAGCAGGGTCCGGGGAGGGGCCGGCGGCCTGCGCGGCGAAGCGGGCCTTCGCCTCGTCGACCTTTCTGCCGTAGTGCACCGACGCCCACCACAGGGCCCCGAAGAGCACGCCCAGGAAGAACATGATCGGGACGAAGAACCCGGACGCGACGAGGGCGATCTGCAGCGCCCAGCCGAGGGCGACGCCCCCGGGCCGGGTGACCACGCCGCACAGCAGCACGCTGAGGAGCATGGCGACGCCGCAGACCGTCCACACCGTGGACGTGGAGAGGTCGGCGTCCTTCATGGCGACCAGGCCGGCGAAGCCGATGACGAAGAACTCGCCGATCAGGGTCGAGGAACAGAGCGTGCGCATGGTGTCCTCAGCCCTTCCCGAGGAGCAGTCGGGCCTCGCCGACGGTAATGACGGAACCGGTGACGAGCACGCCCCCGCCGGCGAACTCGCCCTCCTCCTCGGCGAGCGTGATGGCCGCCTCGAGGGCGTCCGGCAGCCGAGGCTCGACCTGGACGCGGTCGTCGCCGAACACCTCGACGGCGATCGCGGCGAGCTCGTCGGCGTCCATCGCGCGATGGCTGGTGTTCTGGGTGATCACGACCTCGGCGAAGATCGGCTCGAAGGCCTCCAGGAGTCCCCGGACGTTCTTGTCGGCGCTGGCCCCGACCACGCCGATCAGACGGGAGAAGTCGAAGGCCTCGCCGACGGCCTCGGCGGTGGCGCGGGCGCCGGCCGGGTTGTGCGCGGCGTCCAGGACGACGGTCGGGGAGCGCCGGACGACCTCGAGGCGGCCCGGCGAGGACACCGCCGCGAACGCCTTGCGGACGGTGTCGATGTCGAGCGGTTCGGGCCGCTGGGAGCCGACGCCGAAGAACGCCTCGACGGCGGCGAGCGCGACGGCCGCGTTGTGCGCCTGATAGGGGCCGTGCAGCGGCAGGTACACCTCGGGGTACTCGCCGCCCAGGCCGCGCAGGGTGACGAGCTGTCCGCCGACGGCGACCTGGCGGGCGACGACCCCGAACTCCAGCCCTTCCCGGGCGACCGTGGCGTCGACCTCGACGGCCTTGCGCAGCAGCACCTGCGCCGCGTCGACGGGCTGCTGGGCGAGGATGACCGTGGCGTCCTGCTTGATGATCCCGCCCTTCTCGGCGGCGATCGCCCCGGGCGTCTCGCCGAGCCGGTCGGTGTGGTCGAGGTCGATGGGCGTGACGACGGCCACGTCGGCGTCGATCACGTTCGTGGCGTCCCACGAGCCGCCCATGCCGACCTCCACCACGGCGACGTCGACGGGCGCGTCGGCGAAGGCCGCGTAGGCCATGCCGGTCAGCACCTCGAAGAACGACAGCCGGTACTCCTGCATGCCGTCGACCATCTCGACGTACGCCTTGATGTCGTCGTACGTCTCGATGAACCGCTCGGCGGAGACGGGTGCGCCGTCGAGGCTGATCCGCTCGGTGATCGACTGGACGTGGGGGCTCGTGTAGCGGCCGGTGCGCAGTTCGAAGGCGCCGAGCAGCGCCTCGATCATGCGGGCCGTCGACGTCTTGCCGTTCGTGCCCGTGATGTGGATGGAGGGGTACGAGCGCTGCGGCTCCCCCAGCACCTCCATCAGCGCGGCGATGCGGTCGACGGAGGGCTCCAGCTTGGTCTCGCCCCAGCGGGTGGCCAGCTCGGCCTCGACCTCGCGCAGGGCCTTGTCGACCTCCGGGTCCGCGGGGCGCGCGGGCGTGTCGGACTGCGGGGCGCCGCCCTGGGTGCGCAGGGTGCGGCTGCCGGCTTCGATGACCGCGAGATCCGGGTCGCGGTCGGTCTCCTCGGCGATGATCTCGTCGAAGGGATCGAGGGGGTCGAAGGGGGCGGGCAGGTCGTCTGGGTTGCCGTTCGGGGGGAGCTCGCTCACGGGCCCAGTCTACGGACGGGCGGTGACAGAGGTGGGCGGAGGTGGCGGAGACGGGCGGAGGTGGGCGAAGGCCCCCGGAATCGTGCCGGCGGTGCCGGTCCCGGGGGCCTTCGTCCGTCGCGGTGTCCTACGCCTGGGGCAGGCGCTCCAGCTGGGCCTGGATGCGGGCGATGTCCTCGTCCGCCTTGGCGAGGCGGGTGCGGATCTTGTCGACCACATTGTCCGGGGCCTTCGCCAGGAACGCCTCGTTGCCGAGCTTGGCATGGGCCTGGGCCTTCTCCTTCTCGGCGGCGGCCAGGTCCTTGGCGAGGCGCTTGCGCTCCGCGGCCACGTCGATCGTGCCGGAGAGGTCCAGCGCGACCGTGGCGCCCGCGACCGGCAGGGTCGCCGTGGCGGAGAAGCTCTCGCCCTCGGGCTGCAGGCGCAGCAGCTGCCGGATGGCGGCCTCGTGGGACGCCAGCGCCGTGCCGTCGAGCGTCAGGCGGGCGGGGACCCGCTGGCCCGGCTGGAGGCCCTGGTCGGCACGGAAGCGTCGGACCTCGGTGATGACCGACTGGAGGCTCTCGATCTCACGCTCCGCGGCGGCGTCCCGGAAGCCCCCCGGGGCGTCAGCCCCAGGAACGAACACCGCGGTCGGCCACTCGGCGATGACGACGGACTCGCCGCCGGTCAGCGTCGTCCAGAGGGTCTCCGTGACGAACGGGACGATCGGGTGCAGCAGCTTCAGCGTGACGTCGAGGACCTCGCCGAGGACGCGGCCGGAGACCTTGGCGGGCTCACCGCCGGCCATGAACGTCGTCTTGGACAGCTCGACGTACCAGTCGAAGACCTCGTCCCAGGCGAAGTGGAACAGCGCGTCGGAGAGCTTCGCGAACTGGTAGTCCTCGTAGAGCGCGTCGACTTCGGCGACGACGGAGTTGAGCCGGGAGAGGATCCAGCGGTCGGCCGCCGACATCTGCGAGGCGTCCGGCAGCGGCCCGTCGACCGTGGCGCCGTTCATCAGCGCGAAGCGCGTGGCGTTCCAGATCTTGTTGGCGAAGTTGCGCGAGCCCTGGACCCAGGCCTCGCCGATCGGGACGTCGACGCCGGGGTTGGCGCCGCGCGCGAGGGTGAACCGGAGCGCGTCGGAGCCGTACTCGTCCATCCAGTCCAGCGGGTTGACGGCGTTGCCGAAGGACTTCGACATCTTCTTGCCGAACTGGTCGCGGACCATGCCGTGCAGGGCGATGGTGTGGAACGGCGGGGTGCCGTCCATCGCGTACAGGCCGAACATCATCATCCGGGCGACCCAGAAGAAGAGGATGTCGTAGCCGGTGACCAGGACGGAGTTCGGGTAGAACTTCGCGAGCGACTCGGTCTGTTCGGGCCAGCCGAGCGTCGAGAACGGCCACAGGCCCGAGGAGAACCAGGTGTCGAGGACGTCGGTGTCCTGACGCCATCCCTCGCCGGTCGGCGTCTCGTCGTCGGGGCCGACGCAGACGACCTCGCCGTTCGGGCCGTACCAGACCGGGATGCGGTGGCCCCACCACAACTGCCGTGAGATGCACCAGTCGTGGAGGTTGTCGACCCAGTCGAAGTAGCGCTTCTCCATCTCCTGCGGGTGGATCTTGACGCGGCCGTCGCGGACGGCGTCTCCGGCGGCCTTGGCCAGCGGGCCGACCTTGACCCACCACTGCATGGACAGGCGCGGCTCGATGGTGGTCTTGCAGCGCGAGCAGTGGCCGACGGAGTGGACGTACGGGCGCTTCTCGGCGACGATCCGGCCCTCGGCGCGCAGCGCGGCGACGATGGCGGAGCGGGCCTCGAGCCTGTCCAGGCCCTGGAAGGGGCCGTGGGCGGTGATGATCGCGTGCTCGTCCATGACGGTCAGCGACGGCAGGTCGTGGCGCTGGCCGATCTCGAAGTCGTTCGGGTCGTGCGCCGGGGTCACCTTGACCGCGCCGGTGCCGAACTCGGGGTCGACGTGGGTGTCGGCGACGACCGGGATGGAACGGTCCGTCAGCGGCAGCCGGATCAGCTTGCCGATCAGGTGCTTGTAGCGCTCGTCGTCGGGGTGAACGGCGACGGCGGTGTCGCCGAGCATCGTCTCCGCGCGCGTGGTGGCGACGACGATCGTGTCGTCCCCCTCGCCGTACTTCATGGAGACGAGCTCGCCGTCGTCGTCCTGGTACTCGACCTCGATGTCCGAGATCGCCGTCAGACAGCGCGGGCACCAGTTGATGATGCGCTCGGCGCGGTAGATGAGCTCGTCGTCGTAGAGCCGCTTGAAGATGGTCTGGACGGCCTGGGACAGGCCTTCGTCCATGGTGAACCGCTCACGCGACCACGCGACGCCGTCTCCCAGGCGGCGCATCTGGCCGCTGATCTGGCCGCCGGACTCGCCCTTCCACTGCCAGACGCGCTCGACGAACGCCTCCCGGCCGAGGTCGTGACGGGACTTGCCCTCCTTGCCCAGTTCACGCTCGACGACGTTCTGGGTGGCGATGCCGGCGTGGTCCATACCGGGCTGCCAGAGCGTCTCGAAGCCCTGCATGCGCTTGCGGCGGGTGAGGGCGTCGATGAGCGTGTGCTCGAAGGCGTGCCCGAGGTGCAGGCTGCCCGTGACGTTCGGCGGGGGGATGACGATGGTGTACGGAGGCTTCTCGCTCTTGGCGTCCGCCTCGAAATAGCCCCGCTCCACCCAGCGCTCGTACAGCGGCCCCTCTACATCGGCCGGCGCGTACTGGGTCGGCAGTTCGGTGTGGGGCGCTGATGGCTGCTGCTGAGCGTTCTCGGTCACGGGCCCAGTTTAGGGGTGTCACCGCGCCGTCCCGAAACGTGTTTGCCGTGTAACGGCGGGGCCCCCACCGACGTGCAGGTGATGGCTTTGAGCCAGGATGTGAAAATCACATAAGTATCTGGAGGGGAACCCAGGAATGAGTCACAACCAGCCGGGCCCGTACGGCGGGCAGCCCCAGCAGCCCGGACCGTACGGACAGCCCGGTCCGTACGGCCAGCCGCCGCAGGCGCCCCAGCCCGGTTACGGCTACCCCCAGCAGCCCCCCGCTCCGCAGCCCGGCTACGGCTATCCGGCCCAGCCCCCGCAGGGCGTCCCCCCGCAGACCCCGCCCTACGGCCAGCAGCCGGCGTACGGCCAGCCGCCGACCCCGCCCTACGGCCAGCAGCCGCCCTACGGTCAGCCTCCCTACGGCGTCCCGCAGCCCCCGCCGCCGAGCGGCGGCGGCAAGAAGGCGGGCATCGTCATCGGCGCGGTCGCGGTCGTGGCGGCGATCGGCGTGGGCGCCTACTTCGTGATCGGCGGAGGCGGCGGCGCCGACGGCCTCAAGGACGACGGCCCGCACAAGCTGGACACCCCGGCGACGGCGCTCACCGACTACAAGCGGGTCGGCAAGGGCGGCGAGACCACCGACGGGGACACCACCAAGTACCTGACGGCCAGCGGCGTCAAGGACGGCAAGGCCGTCATCGGGCAGTGGTCGACGGCCGACTTCGGCGACTACGACCCGCAGAACCCCGACCCCGCCGACCTGCCCAGCCAAACCGAACTCCTGACGGCCAGAGGGTTCTCGATGCTCGGCGGCTACGGCAAGATCGCGGACCCCGAGTCGTCGCTGGACACCTACTTCGCTGCCATCCAGAAGGAACTGCAGAGCAGCAACTCCTCCGGTTCGTCGAGCAGCCCCCAGGGCAAGACCGAGCTGATCGGTCAGCCCGAGAAGGCCGACATCGACGGCGCGGTCATGAAGTGCCAGTCGCTGAAGAGCGTCAACTCGCTGACCAAGAAGGACTCCACCGACTGGTTCTGCATCTGGGCCGACTACAGCACGATCGCCATGGTGTCCCCGGGCGACAACACCAAGAGCATCAGCAAGGACGTGGCGATCGACATCACCACGAAGCTGCGAGACCTGGTCCGCGTCAAGGCCTGACGCCCCTGGCGCACCGCTCCGACGACGGAGGGGCCCCCGGTCGGTCGACCGGGGGCCCCTCCGTCGTACGGGTGCGTCGTACGGGTCCGTCGTACGGGTGCGGATCAGGCGGTCTTCTGCTCGCCCGGGCCGCGGCCGCCGCGGGCGTCGCGCGGGATCAGGGTCGGGTTGACGTTGGAGAGGACGACGTCCGCCGTGATGACGACGCGGGCCACGTCCTTGCGGGAGGGGACCTCGTACATGACCGCCTGGAGGACTTCCTCCATGATGGCGCGCAGGCCGCGGGCGCCGGTCTGGCGCAGGATGGCCTGGTCGGCGATGGCCTCCAGCGCCTCGCGCTCGAAGTCCAGCTCCACGCCGTCGAGTTCGAAGAGCCGCTGGTACTGCTTCACCAGGGCGTTGCGCGGCTCGATCAGGATCTGCAGGAGCGCCTCACGGTCCAGGTTGTGGACCGAGGTGATCACGGGCAGCCGGCCGATGAACTCCGGGATCATGCCGAACTTGACCAGGTCCTCGGGCATGACGGCCTCGAACTGGTCCTTGGACTCCAGCTCGCGCTTGGAGCGGATCGTCGCCCCGAAGCCGATGCCCTTGGCGCCGGCCCGCGTCTCGATGATCTTCTCCAGGCCGGAGAACGCGCCGCCCACGATGAACAGCACGTTCGTGGTGTCGATCTGGATGAACTCCTGGTGCGGGTGCTTGCGGCCGCCCTGCGGCGGCACCGAGGCGGTGGTGCCCTCCAGGATCTTCAGCAGGGCCTGCTGCACGCCCTCGCCCGACACGTCGCGCGTGATGGAGGGGTTCTCACTCTTGCGGGCGACCTTGTCGATCTCGTCGATGTAGATGATCCCGGTCTCGGCCTTCTTGACGTCGTAGTCGGCCGCCTGGATCAGCTTGAGCAGGATGTTCTCGACGTCCTCGCCGACGTATCCCGCCTCGGTCAGCGCCGTCGCGTCGGCGATGGCGAACGGGACGTTCAACATGCGGGCGAGGGTCTGTGCGAGGAGCGTCTTGCCCGAGCCGGTGGGGCCGAGCAGGAGGATGTTGGACTTCGCCAACTCGATGGCGTCCTCACGGCCTTGGCCGCCGCCGTTCTCGCCGGCCTGGACGCGCTTGTAGTGGTTGTACACCGCGACCGACAGGGCCTTCTTCGCGGGCTCCTGGCCCACCACGTAGCCCTCGAGGAACTCGTAGATCTCGCGAGGCTTGGGGAGTTCCTCCCAGCGGACCTCGCTCGTCTCGGCGAGCTCCTCCTCGATGATCTCGTTGCAGAGGTCGATGCACTCGTCGCAGATGTACACACCGGGCCCTGCGATGAGCTTCTTGACCTGCTTCTGGCTCTTGCCGCAGAACGAGCACTTGAGCAGATCGCCGCCGTCACCGATGCGTGCCACGGTGTGCTTCCCCTTCGCCTGGGAGACGACTGGACGCTTACGAATCCAGCGGCTCCTGGTGCTGCCTTATTCCGACGGTACCTTGCCTGGCCCCCCGTTCGGGCCCCCCTTGGCACGGTTCACTGCGACGTGGACCGTGTCACACCGTACCGAGGGGGGTCCGCACCGGAGGACCGTGGGCGTCAACGCAGGTTGTCGTTGTTCATCTTCCGGGTGGAGATGATCTGGTCGATCAGGCCGTACGACAGCGCGTCCTCGGCCGTGAGGATCTTGTCGCGCTCGATGTCCTCGCGGATCTTCTCGATCGGCGTGGTCGAGTGCTTGGCCAGCATGTCCTCCAGCTGACCGCGCATCCGGAGGATCTCGTTGGCCGCGATCTCCAGGTCGGAGACCTGGCCGCGGCCGGTCTCGCTGTACGGCTGGTGGATCAGCACGCGCGCGTTCGGCAGCGCCATGCGCTTGCCCGGCGTGCCGGCGGCCAGCAGGATCGCGGCGGCGGAGGCGGCCTGGCCCATGCAGACCGTCTGGATGTCGGGCTTCACGAACTGCATGGTGTCGTAGATCGCGGTCAGCGCCGTGAAGGAGCCGCCGGGGCTGTTGATGTAGACGGAGATGTCCCGGTCCGGGTCCATCGACTCCAGGCACAGCAGCTGCGCCATGACGTCGTTGGCGGAGGCGTCGTCGATCTGCACGCCGAGGAAGATCACGCGCTCCTCGAAGAGCTTCGCGTAGGGGTCGTACTCGCGGATGCCCTGGGAGGTGCGCTCGACGAAGCGCGGGATGACGTAACGGGACTCGGCGCGGGGGCCGGTGTACTCGGCCTCGGTGCGGGCGTAGATGCCGCTGCCGGGGAAGTCGTTCACGGTGTCTCCTGGAGAGGGGGCTGGGGCGGTGGAGTGAAGGGGTGGAGAGGGGCACTGACGGCTTCCGAGGGGCCCCTGGCCCCCGCTGGGAGGCTCCGGGTGACCCGGGGGCCCGGGAGGGCCTCCCGGGCCTCCGGGAGGCCTCAGCGGGCTCCTGGAGCCTCGGAGGGGTCAGGGGCTCAAGGGGCTCCGGGGAGCGCCCTGAGCGGCCCTGCCGCCGTCAGCGGCGACCCTCAGGCCGCCCCGGTACCGCCGCCGCCCGGGATGCCTGCGGCCGTGGCGATGACGTCGTCGATGAGGCCGTACGCCTTGGCCTCCTCGGGGTCGAACCAGCGGTCGCGGTCCGAGTCCCGGGTGACCTGCTCGACCGTCTGGCCGGTGTGCTGCGCGGTGAGCTCGGCCATGCGCTTCTTGGTGTGCAGCAGACGCTCGGCGTGGATCTTGATGTCCGACGCCGAACCGGCGAGGCCTGCGGAGGGCTGGTGGATCAGGATCTCCGCGTTCGGCAGCGCGAAGCGCTTGCCGGGGGTGCCCGCACTGAGCAGGAACTGGCCCATGGAGGCGGCGAGGCCCATGGCGATGGTCATCACGTCGTTCTTGATGAACTGCATCGTGTCGTAGATCGCCATGCCGGCCGTGATCGAGCCGCCCGGGCTGTTGATGTAGAGGTTGATGTCCTTGTCGGGGTCGGCTGCGGCAAGGAGCAGCAGCTGCGCGGTGATCTTGTTCGCGATGTCGTCGTCGACCGGCTGGCCGAGGAAGATGATCCGCTCGTTGAGCAGCCGGTTGTAGACCTGGTCGCCGAGGCCACCGCCGATGGAAGGCTCGCCGGCGGCGGAAGGCATCAGATTCGTCACGTCGTATCCACCTGCTCGTCTTACGACGGCGCCGGGCCGTCTCACGTGTACTGCCGGGGGCAACGGGGACTCCCCTGCCCTCGTACTCATGGACCCTAACGCGCGGGTCCCTTCGGGGAATCCCGGAGAGCTGGGTGTTCGCCGGGGGCGTAGCCCGGGGGCTCGGGCGACGGGAGGGACCGGTCGTGTTCCGGCCACGGGCGGGCGTCGGCCGCTCACGCGCTTCCGCGTCCCCGGGGAGGACGACGGGCCCCGGGACAGAAGTCCCGGGGCCCGTCGCACCTGCTTCAGGAACTGCGCGAGGCTCAGGCCTCGGGCTTCTCCTCGGTCTCGGCAGCGGCCTCGGCGGCCTCCGCCGTCCCCGGGGCGTCCTCGGCCTCGTCGTCGTCCAGGTCGATGACCTCGCCGTTGGTGTCCTTCACCGTGGCGGACTCGACGACCGTGGCCAGCGCCTTGCCGCGGGCGACCTCGCCGACCAGGAGCGGAACCTGGCCGCCCTCGACGACCGCCTGGGCGAACTGGTCGGGGGACATGCCGGAGGAGGCGGCACGGCGCATGAGGTGCTCGGTGAGCTCCTCCTGGTTGACGTTCAGCTTCTCGCGCTTGACGAGCTCGTCGAGCACGAACTGGGTCTTGATGCCCTTGACCGCGGCCTCGCGGGTCTCGGTCTCGAACTCCTCGGCGGTCTTGCCCTGGATCTCCAGGTACTTGTCGAGGTCGAGGCCCATCTGGCCGAGCTGGTGGTGCTCCAGGTTGTGCTTGCGGGTGTTGACCTCGTCCTCGAGCAGCTTCTCGGGGACGGGCACCTCGACGAGCTCCAGCAGCTTCTCGAGGACGCGCTCCTGGGCCTGCGTGGCCTGGTCGTACTGCTTCATGTTCTCGAGGCGCTTGCGGCTGTCCGCCTTGAGCTCGTCGAGGGTGTCGAACTCGGAGGCGAGCTGCGCGAACTCGTCGTCCAGCTCGGGGAGCTCGCGGGCGGCGACCTGGGTGACCTTGACGGTGACCTCGGCCTCCTTGCCGGCCGCCGAGCCGCCCTTCAGCTCGGAGGTGAAGGTGGTCTCGCCACCGGCCTCCAGGCCCTTGACGGCCTCGTCGATGCCTTCCAGCAGCTCGCCCGAGCCGATGGTGTAGGAGACGCCGCTGGCGACGCCGTCCTCGAGGACCTCGCCGTCGACCTTGGCCTCCAGGTCGACGGTCACGACGTCGCCGTCCTCGGCGGCACGCTCGACCGGGGAGGTCGAGGCGAAGCGCTCGCGGAGCTGCTCGACCGACTTGTCGATGTCCTCGTCCGTCACCTCGACGGCGTCGACCTCGACCTCGATGGAGGAGAAGTCCTCGGGGAGCTCGAGGGCGGGACGGACGTCGACCTCGGCGGTGAAGTTCAGCGTCTCGCCGTCCTTCAGCTCCGTGATGTCGACCTCGGGCTGGCCGAGGACGTCGATCTCCGCCTCGTTGACCGCCTCGGTGTAGAACTTCGGAAGCGCGTCGTTGACGGCCTCCTCCAGCACGGCGCCACGGCCGAAGCGCTGGTCGATGACCCGGGCGGGAATCTTG
This sequence comes from Streptomyces achromogenes, assembly GCF_030816715.1. NCBI lineage: Bacteria > Bacillati > Actinomycetota > Actinomycetes > Kitasatosporales > Streptomycetaceae > Streptomyces > Streptomyces achromogenes. Next base: position 3,146,539 of record NZ_JAUSYH010000001.1, read on the forward strand.
CCCTTGCGGAAGCCCTTCACCGTGACCTGCTGGTTGATCTTCTTGTACGCCGCGTCGAGGCTGTCCTTGAGCTCCTCGAAGGGCACCTCGATGCTGAGCCGAACCCGAGTCGGGTTCAGGGTCTCCACGGCGCTCTTCACGGTTCGGTCTCCTTGGGGGCTGACATCTTGGTTTCCGCCGGAGCCAGACCGGCTCCCGCAAATTCGCCGCCCGGAGGACTTCAGGAAGAGACACACGGGCGTGCAGCTTGCATAGTAACGGCAGCAGGGACACGCCCCAAAGGCGATCAAGCGACGTGGCCGCGGAGAGGCCGGTGACGCGGGTGAGAACCGCGGTACTGGTCGGGGTGGCGGGATTTGAACCCACGGCCTTCCGCTCCCAAAGCGGACGCGCTACCAAGCTGCGCCACACCCCGTCTGGTGCGACACGTAGGGTACATGCCCGCAGGCCGCCTGACCGCCGCATTTGCCGAGCGCCGGGGTGGCCCGCGAGGGGGGCGCGGAAAGGCGGTGTGCGACAGGGGGCGCCGACCCGCTACGATGCCTGCAGTGCCGCGGTCGGCTGACCTGCGGCGCGTCGTGTGCGGGCGTAGCTCAATGGTAGAGCACTAGTCTTCCAAACTAGCTACGCGGGTTCGATTCCCGTCGCCCGCTCTGTACGACGAAGGCCCGGGTGAGAGGACGGTTTCCTCTCCCCGGGCCTTCGGCGTTCCTGGAGGCTCTTCCCCGCCCTTCGCACCCCGGTCGCCGGACTCAGAAGCTGATCGAGTTGATCGTGTCGGCGAGGGAGTCGAGGAAGCGGTTGATCGACGGGGCCATGCCGGTCGAGGCGAGGAAGAAGCCGAACAGGATGGCGACGATCGCCGGGCCCGCCTTGATCGACCCGCCCCGGATCAGCACCACCAGGATGATCGCCAACAGCAGCACCACTGACAGTGAGATGGCCACAACTGATCACACACCCTCGGTCGGTCCGCACTCCCGAGACCATCGTGCCACCAACCCGGCCCACCTATGCGGACCGTGACGCATCATCGCGCGGCCCGGTCGGCCGCCGACGCGCCGCGGGTTATTCGGATCACACGCCGGTTCGCGTGTCGGCAGCGGGAATTGGGGAACTCCGTTTCCGTGTCCACACAATGCCTGCGCAGTTATTTCGAATTACGGCCCCGGGTGCGACACCTTGCGTCAACTACCGGCTCACAACCGGCGTTATGCACCTTTTAGTCGGGATGAAGTGTGACATCACGGACGGTTCCGTGGCCCCTCCCGTCCCGCCCGCCGCCCCACCGAAGAGCAATAGAGAGGAATGACCAGGGGCGTTTTACGAATAGCCGCGCACGACGCTAGGGTGCCTCAAATGTTCCACGCCGCCTCGTCTCTCGTTCCGAGCACGCGCTCTTCCCCGAACCAGAACGACCAGGACGACCAGCACGGTCACGACGATCGGCGCAACCGGTCCCGGGACAGATCCGCCGAGCGTGCGGCCCCACGGCCCGCCGCGCAGCGGGACGCGTTCTTCGACAACGCCAAGTACCTGGCGATCGTGCTGGTGGCCGTGGGGCACTCCTGGGAGCCGCTCAAGGGCGACAGCCGGGTGCTGCAGGCGGCGTACATGTTCGTGTACTCGTTCCACATGCCGGCGTTCATCGTCATCTCCGGCTTCTTCTCCCGGAGTTTCGACGGCAGCCCGGCCCGGCTCAAGCGCCTGATCACGGGCGTCGCCGTGCCGTACGTCGTCTTCGAGACCGCCTATCCCGTCTTCCGGCGCTACGTCGACCACAACCCCGCCCAGGAGATCAGCCTTCTCGACCCCTGGTACCTCACCTGGTTCCTGTGCGCGCTGTTCGTCTGGCGGCTCACCACGCCGGTCTGGAAGCTCGTCCGGCATCCGCTGCCGGTGGCGCTGGGCCTCGCCATGCTGGCGACCGTCACCCCCGCCATCGGCGACGACCTGGACCTCCAGCGGGTCCTGCAGTTCCTGCCCTTCTTCGTGCTGGGCCTGTGCCTGCGGCCCGAGCACTTCCGGCTGGTGCGCCGGCGCACGGTGCGGATCGCGGCCGTGCCGGTGTTCGCGCTGGCGCTCGCCTTCGCCTACTGGGCGGTGCCGCGGATGAACGTCTCCTGGCTCTACCACCGCGACTCCGCGCAGGAGCTGGGCGCCCCCTGGTGGGCGGGGCCCGTCATGCAGCTCGCCCTGTTCGGCTGCTCACTGGTGCTGACGGCCTGCTTCTTCTCCTGGGTGCCGGGCCGCACGATGTGGTTCACGGTCCTCGGCGCGGGCACGCTGTACGGCTATCTGCTGCACGGCTTCCTCATCAAGACCGCCGACTACCGCGGCTGGTTCGAGCACCCCGCGCTGCACCGGCCGCTCGGGGAGATCGCCGTCAGCGTCGCCGTGGCCGTGGCCGTCACCCTGTTGTGCACCCCGCCGGTACGACGCGTCTTCCGGTTCGTGATGGAGCCGAAGATGGAGTGGGTCTTCAAGCGGGACGCCGCCCAGCTCGCCCGCGAGCGCGAGAAGGGCGCCCGGCCCGAGGAGAGCGGGAGGCGCGGGACGGACGAGAAGGTCGCGGGCGGGGTCGGGGCCTGAACACCCGTACCGCCGGGGGCTCCTGCCCGTGGCCCGTGGGACTCCACCGAGGGATTCCTGCCCGAGGAGACTCCGGCCCCAGGGGGCTGTGACCCCAGGGGACTGCGGCCCCAGGGGACTGCGGCCCGACGGCTCGGACCCGGCGGCTCATCCCCGGGTGATGTTCCGGGGAGGTCGTTCGGCCGGTGCGGCGAGGCCGAGGAGTGCGCGCATGCGCGCGTACTTCTCCGTCAGCCGTGCGCGGGTGGGCGCGTCCAGGACCGCCAGCCGAGCGGGGTCCGCGTTGTGGGCCAGGTCCGCCTCCTTCACCAGCAGGGCGCCCGGCGTGGCCAGGACACGGGCCGCGTACGCCTCGGGCGTCTCCCCCGCCCGCTTGGTCACGGCGAGGACGACGGCCTTCGTTCGGTCGCTCAGCGCGGCCGCCGCCAGCCAGGCCTCGGTGAGGGCGTCGTCCTCGACGGCGTCGTGCAGCCAGGCGGCCGCGATCTGCTCGTCGTCGCCGCCCCGCGCGCGTACCCCCTCCGCGACCGCCCGGAGGTGTTCCGCGTAGGGACGGCCCGCCTTGTCGGTCTGCCCCTCGTGGGCGGCGCGGGCGAGGGCCTCGACCTCGGACAGGGTCAGCAAAACGGTCCCCTCTCGTCGGGGGAGCTCACGGTTCGGGTGAGCTCACGGTTCAGGACAGCGCCGCCGACTGGGTCGTCGGGCCCTCGTGGCAGATCAGCAGCAGAGCACGGTCGTCGTTGACGTCCTTCGCGACGGCCTCGATCAGGTGCCAGGCGGCGCCCTGGAAACCGCCGGCGACATAGCGGTCGGCCGCGCCGGTGAGGCGGTCGATGCCCTCGACGATGTCCCGGTCGGAGGTCTCCACCAGGCCGTCGGTGAAGAGCATCAGGACGTCACCGGGGCGCAGCGAGCCCTTCACCGGGTCGAACTGGGCGCCGTCGTACACGCCGAGGAGGGGACCCTCGGCGGCCTTCTCCTCCCAGCGGCCGCTGCCCGCGCTGAGCTGGAGGCCCGGCGGGTGACCGGCCGAGTAGAGCTCGTAGTCGCCGGAGTCGAGGTCGAGGACGAGGTGGATGGAGGTCGCGAAGCCCTCGTCCCAGTCCTGGCGCAGCAGATAGCCGTTGGCGGCCGGGAGGAAGGCGTGCGGGGGCAGCGAGCCGAGCAGGCCGCCGAAGGCGCCCGACAGCAGCAGCGCGCGCGAACCGGCGTCCATGCCCTTGCCGGAGACGTCGGTGAGGACGACCTCCAGCGTGCGGCCGCCGTTGGTGCGGGCCGCGACGACGAAGTCCCCGGAGAACGACTGGCCGCCCGCGGGCCGCAGCGCCATCTCGTGGTGCCAGCCCGGCGGCAGACTCGGCAGCTTGCTCTGCACGCGGATGCGTTCGCGCAGGTCGAAGAGCATCGTGCCGCCGCGCCGCCAGGGGACGCCGACCCGGCTGCGGAACTGGGCGATGAGCAGCCCGAAGAAACCGCATGCGGCGACCACGAGCACCACGCCGGGCGTGACCCGGGAGGGGCCCTCCGTGTACGGGCCCAACCGCACCGACTCCACGATGAGGGCCGTCGCGGCCGCCGCGTACAGCCCGAGCAGACTCGACGGGCGCAGCACCAGGCCGCCGGTGACGATCGGCAGGACGAGGGCGGCCGGGGAGCACCACACCGAGTTGGCGAGCGTCGTGGCGGCGATCAGCGGGACGGTGAGCAGCAGGAAGGCGAGCGCGATCCAGTCCGAGCCGTCACCGCGGAAGTAGTCGACGGCGCTTCGGCGCACGCCGGTGCGGACCCGGTGCATCAAGTGCTTCAACCGGGCCGTCGACGTCTCGGCTTCCGCGCGCCGCTGTCGTCCTGCTGCCATTAGTTCGGGACCCTATCCATCCAACCCGCCGCTTGGCACGGGAGGTCCCACTTGTCCCCCCTCCGAGGTTCGACTTCACAGTGAACGCCACGGAAAGCGCTCGCGCCGCAAGAGGGCGAAATTCCCTGGCCCGACCCCCGTCGGCCTGCTACGCATGAGCCCATGACGAGTGAGGCGGGTCACGGCGGGACGGCGCGGGCGGCGACGACCGACATGCGGGTGCTGCGGGAGGAGGAGTGGGACACCTGGTACGACACTCTGGTGCGCGCCTTCGGCGGGGTCCCCGAGTCGGTCGAGGAGCGGGAGCTTTACCGGTCGCTCACCCCGTACGACCGCTGCCTCGGCGTGTGGGACGGCGACATGTGCGTGGCGACGGCGGGGGCGTACGACTTCCGGCTGACCGTGCCCGGCGGGGCGTCGACGCCGGCGGCGGGCGTGACGATGGTCGGGGTGAGCGCGACGCACCGGCGGCGCGGGATTCTGACCTCGATGATGCGGCGACTGCTGGACGACACGCGCGCGGAAGGGCGGTCGCTCGCCGTTCTCACCGCCTCCGAGCCGGACATCTACGGACGGTTCGGGTATGGCGTGGCGACCTTCGGGCTGCATGCGGAGATCGACACCAGCCGGGTGCGGCTGGCCGTCCCGGACGGGACGGACGAGGTCCGGCTGCGGTACGCCGACCCCGGCGCGGAACTCGCCGTGTGCGAGGCGGTGTACGCGCGGACGGTGCCCGGCCGGCCCGGAATGCTCGCGCGGCGGCCCGGCTGGGAACGGCCGGCGCTGCTCGATCCGGAGAGCGAGCGGGGCGGGGCGTCGCCGCTGCAGTGCGTGCTCACCGAACGGGACGGCGAGGTCACCGGTTACGCCCGGTTCCGGGTGCGCCCCGAGTGGGGGCACAGCGGGCAGAACGGGCGGGTGCTGCTCCGGGATCTGACCGCGGTCGACGCGCCGTCGCAGGCCGCGTTGTGGCGGTTCCTGTTCGGGATCGACCTCACCACCTCGCTCGAGGTGCGGGGGCGGCCGGTGGACGAGGGGTGGCAGCATCTCGTGTCCGACGTCCGGCGGTGCGAACTGCGGGTGCGGGACGCGTTGTACGTGCGGCTCGTGGAGGTCGGCACGGCGCTGGAGGCGCGGACGTACCAGGCGCCGGTGGACGTGGTGTTCGATGTCGAGGACGCCTTCTGCCCCTGGAACTCCGGGCGTTGGCGGCTCTCCGGGGACGCCAAGGGCGCGGTGTGCTCGCGGACCTCCGACGCGGCCGACCTCGCCCTGTCCGTACGGGAGTTGGGGGCGGCCTACCTCGGCGGGGTGAGCCTGGCGGCGCTGGGCGCGGCCGGACGGGTGCGGGAGGTCAGGCGGGGAGCGCTGACGGAGGCGGCGTCGGGGTTCGGGTCGGCCACGGCGCCCTGGCTGCCGCACGGTTTCTAGGGCGTTTCGAGAGTCCCGTCCGCCCTTCGGGCATGCGACGCCACTTTCGAAAGGCACTGGTCAGTTCTTCTGGCAGGTCGGGCACCAGAAGAGGTTGCGGGCGGCGAGGTCGGCGGTGCGGACGGCGTCGCCGCACAGATGGCAGGGCTGGTGCGCACGGCGGTAGACGTACACCTCGCCGCCGTGGTCGTCGACCCGCGGCGGGCGGCCCATCGCCTCCGGGGTGTGCTCCGGGCGGACCGTGTCGATGCGGTTGTCGCGGACGCCCTGGCGCATGAGGGCGACCAGGTCGGACCAGATCGCGTCCCATTCGGCGGGGGTGACCGTCCGGCCCGCGCGGTAGGGGTCGACGCGGTGCCGGAAGAGGACCTCGGCGCGGTAGACGTTGCCCACGCCGGCGATGATCTTCTGGTCCATGAGGAGTGCGGCGATCGTCGTACGGCTGCGGGAGACGCGGGCGTACGCGGCCTGCGGGTCGGCGTCGGCGCGCAGCGGGTCGGGGCCGAGGCGGGCGTGTACGGCCTGCTTCTCCTCGTCGCCGATGAGGGCGCAGGTCGTGGGGCCCCGCAGGTCGACGTAGGAGGCCGGGGCGGCGAGGCGGAGCCGGACGGTGTCCGTGGGCGGCGGTGCGGGGGCCGGACCGAAGGTGACCTTGCCGAAGAGGCCCAGGTGTATGTGGATCCAGCGGTCGGCGGTGAAGCCGAGGAAGAGGTGCTTGCCGTGTGCCTCGGTGCGGGTCAGGGCGGCGTCGGCGAGGAGGGCAGCCGCCGCGGCGAACTTGCCCTGGGGGCTGCTCACTCGCAGGGGCCCGCCGGTGAAGCGGGCGTAGTCCTGCGCCAGTCGGTGGATCGTGTGGCCTTCCGGCACCGGTGTGTTCCTTCCCCGCCCCGGGCCGCCCGGGACCCGTCTCGCCCACCCGCCGGGTCCGGTCGGGTGGGCGGCGCCTTCCGCCTGCGGCCGGAGGGTTACTGCTGGGGGTGGTGGGGCGGGACGGGGGGCAGGTCGCCGGTCGTCTCGTAGTCCGCCAGCATGTCGATGCGGCGGATGTGACGCTCGTCCTGGGAGAACGGGGTGGCCAGGAAGGTCTCGACGAACTTCGTCACCTCGTCCTCGGCGTGCATGCGGGCGCCGACCGCGACGACGTTGGCGTTGTTGTGCTGGCGGCCGAGGGACGCGGTCTCCTCGCTCCAGGCCAGCGCCGCACGGACGCCCTTGACCTTGTTCGCGGCGATCTGCTCGCCGTTGCCGGAGCCGCCGATCACGATGCCGAGGGAGTCGGGGTCAGCGGCCGTCTTCTCCGCCGCGCGGAGGCAGAAGGGCGGGTAGTCGTCCTGGGCGTCGTAGATGTGGGGCCCGCAGTCGACCGGGTCGTGACCCGCCGCCTTGAGCCATTCGACGAGGTGGTTCTTGAGTTCGAAGCCGGCATGGTCCGAGCCGAGATACACGCGCATGGGACGAGTGTGACATGGGGGCCGTGGGGTAGCAGCCCCGGGTGCCGCGTCTGGAAACGCTCAACAATGCCGTGGAAGCTCAGGAAAACCTCAAGTAACAATCTGGAATCAAAGGTTCCTGAATTCATTTGCCTCGGATTCACTGGACCGGCTCGTACGCCCCCCACCGCACGATCCCCCTGATTCCCCTCACGCGGCGCAAAGGAAAGACATCCCCATGACTTCGCAGCCGACCCTCACCAAGGCCGACCCAGGCCCCGGAGGCACCGGAGAACCCGGTTCCGGACTTCAGGCAGGTCTCAAGAACCGGCATCTGTCGATGATCGCCATCGGCGGCGTCATCGGCGCCGGGCTGTTCGTCGGTTCCAGCTCCGGCATCGCCACCGCCGGGCCGGGCATCCTGCTCTCCTACGCGCTCGTCGGCACGCTCGTGGTGCTGGTGATGCGCATGCTGGGTGAGATGTCCGCGGCCAATCCGACCTCCGGCTCCTTCTCCGCGCACGCGGACCGCGCGCTCGGACGCTGGGCCGGGTTCTCCATCGGCTGGCTGTACTGGTTCTTCTGGGTCGTGGTGCTGGCCGTGGAGGCGACCGCCGGGGCCAAGATCCTCGAGGGGTGGATGCCCGCCGTTCCCCAGTGGGGGTGGGCGCTCATCGTGATGGTCGTGCTGACCGCCACCAACCTCGTCTCCGTCGGCTCCTACGGCGAGTTCGAGTTCTGGTTCGCCGGCATCAAGGTCGTCGCCATCGGCGCGTTCATCGTGGTGGGCGGCCTCGCCGTGTTCGGCGTGCTCCCGGGCGCCGACAGCGACAAGGCCGGGCTGGGCAACCTCACCGGGCACGGCGGCTTCCTGCCCAACGGACCCGGCGCGATCCTCACCGGCGTCCTGCTCGTCGTGTTCTCCTTCATGGGCAGTGAGATCGCCACCCTCGCGGCCGGCGAGTCCGAGAACCCGCAGCGGGCCGTGACAAAGTCCACCAACAGCATCATCTGGCGGATCGGCGTCTTCTACCTCGGCTCGATCTTCGTCGTCGTCACGCTGCTGCCCTGGGACGACCCGTCCATCAAGGAGCAGGGCTCCTACGTCGCCGCCCTCGACTCGCTCGGCATCGCACACGCCGGTCAGATCATGAACTTCATCGTGCTGACGTCTGTCCTGTCCTGCCTCAACTCCGGGCTCTACACGGCTTCCCGCATGGCCTTCTCGCTCGGCGAGCGGGGCGACGCGCCGAAGGTCTTCGCCCGGACGACGCGCCGTGGCGTCCCCCTCGCGGCGATCGTCTCCTCCGTGGTCTTCGGGTTCGTCGCCGTCTTCTTCAACTACCGGTTCCCGGACTCCGTCTTCCTCTTCCTGGTGAACTCCAGCGGCGCCGTGGCGCTGTTCGTCTGGCTGGTGATCTGCTTCTCGCAGCTGCGGATGCGGAAGATCATCCAGGCCGAGGCGCCCGAGAAGCTGGTCGTGAAGATGTGGCTGTACCCGTACCTGACCTGGGCGACCGCGGCACTCATCGTCTTCGTGCTCGGCTACATGCTGACCGACACCGAGGGGGAGAGCAGCGGGCGGACGACGGTGCTGCTGTCGTTGCTCGTCGCCGCGATCGTGGTCGCCATCGCCGTGGTGAAGGAGCGGGGCGCGGGGGCGCGGATCGGCCACTCCCCCGCCGGTCCCGCCGACCCCGCGGTCGGCTCCGCCGCCTCCGCCGCCTCCGCCGCCGCATCCTCCGCAGGCGCCGGCTCCCAGGCCGACAAGGGCTAGCGGGCCGGAACGGCCGGTGAGTGGCAGGGGGTTCGCTTCGGCGGGCCCCCTGTTCGTCGTGTCCGGGCTGCGTCCGACGCCGTCCCTTCTGCTCTGCTCCCCTCCCCTTCCTCTCCCTCCGTCCCCTCCCCCTCCGTTCTCACATCACCGTGAAGCTGCCCTTCACCGCCTCGTACGTCTGCAGGGCCTCCGCCTCCCTGCCGGGCCGGTACCAGGTGTTGACCTGGTAGGACTTCCCGCTCTCGTCGAAGCCCAGCAGCCGGGCGTGCCACGGGTCGCCGCGGAGGGTGAAGGTGTACTCCCAGACCACCGCCGGCCGGCCGCGGAACGTCGTCTCCGCCAGACGGATCTTGCGGTAGTCCCGGCCCTGGCGGGCGTTCTCCTCTGAGGTGCGCCAGGCGTCCATCAGGTCGCCGTGGGCCAGGGAGGACTTCGCGACCAGTTCCTGGGCGCCGTCGGGGGACGTGTAGTGCACCTCCGAGCCCGTCTTCACGTCCCGCCGCCAGCCCTTCGGCGTCACCCATGCGTAGCCGCCCGCCTCCCGGTGGGCGCCCGGCGGCGGACTCGGCGGCCGGAACGTCCCCTGCACCGTGGGGGACGCCGAGCCCGAGCCGGGCGGTGAGTGGGCCGCGGAGCCGGAGCCGTTGGCGGTGGCGGCGGCGGTGGCGGTGGCGGCGGTAGGGGTGGGGGTGGCGGCGGTAGGGGTGGGGGTGGCGGCGGACGGGCCGGACGCTCCGCCGCCGGCCCTGTCCGCGCCGTCCCGTGCGCCGGGGATCGTCGCCAGCACGACCGCGACGACCGCACCGACGGCGGCGACGCCGAGGGCGGCGAACAGGCCGGTACGCCGACGGCCCGCCCGTCCGGGCGTCTGCCCCTGCTCATGGTCCTGCCCGCCCCCCTGTCCCTGCCCGTGCCGCTGCGCCTGTGCGGGTTCGTGTGGCTGCCGGGTCCGCCCCCGCGTCCGCTCCGCCGCTCGTTCCGCGCGAGGGGCGTCGGACGCCGGGGCGGTGTGCCCGTCCGGGACCGACCTGCGTTCCGTGACGGCCTGGGCGCGGGCGAGGGAGGTCCCGGAAGGCGGGGGCGGGGCGCCGGCCGCCAGCGTCGGCGTGGGACGGGGGAAGGCGATGGGGGCGAGGAGGGATTCCAGGGCGGGGAGGGTGGGACGGGCCGCGGGGTCCTTCTCCAGCAGGACGGCGAGGACGGCTCTCAACGGTCCCGCGCCGACGGGGAGTTCGGGTTCCTCGTAGAGCACCGCGTGCAGGGTGGCCAGTGTGGTGTCGCGGGCGAAGGGGGAGTGGCCGGTCAGCGCGGCGCAGAGGGTCGCGCCCAGGGACCAGACGTCGGAGGGCGGGCCCTGCGGGCGGCCGGAGACGCGCTCCGGCGCCATGTAGTCAGGGGAGCCGACCAGCATGCCGACCATGGTCAGCGCCTTCGTGTCCTGGATCGCGGCGATGCCGAAGTCCGTGAGGACGATCCGCCGGCCGCCGGGTCCCCTCCGCTCCGGCCCCTGCCCGCTCCCGGCCGGCGCCCGGCTCTCCACCAGGACGTTGCCCGGTTTGATGTCCCGGTGCAGGACACCCCGGCTGTGCACCTCGCGCAGGGCCGTGACCAGCCCCAGGCCGATGCGGGCGGTGTCGAGCGGGCTCAGCGGGCCGTCCTCGGCCATGATCCCTTCGAGGGAGCGCCCCGCGACCAGTTCCATGACGATCCACAGCCGGTCGCCTTCGTCCACGACGTCGTAGACGCGGACCACGTTGGGGTGGTCGATGCGGGCGGTGGCTCTGGCCTCGCGCAGGGTGCGTTCGCGGCGGGTGCGGGTGTCCTCCGAGCCGAGGCCGTCGATGCGCATCTCCTTCACCGCGACCTGCCGGTCGAGCACTGCGTCGACGGCCCGCCACACCCGCCCCATGCCCCCCTGGCCGATACTCTCGGCCAGCCGATAACGCCCCGCCACCAGCAACTCCGGGAAACCACCGCTCCCCGGCCCCCCGGAGTTCTCCCCACCCTCCGGAATCCTCGCGTTCCCCGAATTCCCCGGATCCCCCGCGCTTCCCGGAATTCCCGCGCTTCCCGAATTACCCGGCAATCCGCTGCACCCCCTCCCTGGCCCGGCCCCCGAAACGCAATAGTCACACTTAGTGCCGTACCAGCATAGTGCGGAGAAATCTTGTGGTACCTCTTCAAGTACTGCGAATTCAGACGCAGCCAAGGGGGCGAACATGAGTTCTCGTCGTGCGGCGATCGCCGTCGGGTCGCTGGTCGTGGCATCCGTCTCGGCCGTACTGACCCTGCCCTTCCCCGCCGGGGCGGACGACCACGGGCCGGGGAGCAGCAAAGGGGGAAAGGTCGTCGAGATGGCGCCGGCAGGCGTGCGGACGACGACCCTGCTGCCGGAGAGGATCTCGGTCGACAACAATTCAGGTAAAACGTCCCTCACCGCCACGGTGAGGAACGAGGGGACCCAGGACACTGAACAAATAAGGCTTTTGGTCGTAGGTTTCGACGGCCTTACGGTCAAAAGCGTTCAGGACTGTGACGCGATCGCGGCGAAAGACCTGCCGGAAGGGTCCAACAGCGGTTTCTCCTGCCCCATCCGCCATCTCGCGGCCGGCGCGTCGAGGTCCTATGCGGTCGACGCGACCTTCGACCTCGGGAAGACCGGAAAGATCTGTCTTCCCGTGCAGACCGCCGACGGCAAGAAGACGTACTGGCAGCAGGGCCCGGTGCCGTTCGGCACGACGAACCCGTCGCCGAACGCGCCCGCCACCCCGCTGCTCCTCGGCACCGACAACGCGCCCGTGGGCCCGGGAGGCGACGAACTGCCCAGGACCGGCGTCGGACGGGACCTGCTGCCGCTCGGCGCGGCCGGGGCGGCGCTGCTCGTGGCGGGCGCGGCCGGACTGTGGTGGTCCCGGCGGCCGGCCGGGCCGAAGGCGAGCTGAACGCGGAAGGATTGCAGAACGCGGAAGAGGTCCGCCGGGGCGCGTCGCTGGACGACCCGGGCGGACCTCTTCCGCACCGGCCGGACCCGTCGGCCGGAATACGTTGCTCGCGCCTACCGCTTGACGAGCTTCCACGCCGTCGGCAGCAGGCCCATCGCCAGGGCCGCCTTGACCGCGTCCCCGATCAGGAAGGGGGTGAGGCCCACCGCGATCGCCTGGGAGGCCGAGAGGTCGGCCGCGTAGGCCAGGTACGGGACGCCGACGGCGTAGATGACGGCCTCGCCCAGCAGCATCGCGCCGGCGGTGCGCGGCACGGAGCGGTCGGCACCGCGGCGGGCGAGCGCGCCCACGACGGCCGTCGCGAGGATCATGCCGAGGATGTAGCCGAAGGAGACGCCGATGCCGGAGGCGCCGTCGGCGAACCACGGCACGCCGGCCAGGCCGGCCAGCGCGTAGACGGCGAGCGAGGAGACTCCGCGACGCGCGCCGAGGGTCGTGCCGACGAGCAGCGCGGCGAAGGTCTGGCCGGTCACCGGAACGGGGCTGCCGGGGACCGGAACCGAGATCTGGGCGGCGAGTCCGGTCAGCGCGGCGCCGCCGAGTACGAGCGCGAGGTCCCGGACGCGGGAGGCCGGGAGCAGGTCGGCGAGGACCTGTCCGGGGCGTGCGGCGGTGGCGGCGGTGCTCATGGGGGACTCCGCGAGGATCGGGGGCGGTTCGGGACACGGCGACGCTATCCCAGCGCGGTCGAGCCGCTCACCGTCAACGATCGACAAAGGCGGTGACCGCGGCGTGGTGGGCTCCACACAAAAGATGCCGGTTACACCGGGCGTGGCGTGACGCCGATCACTGAGGTGGGGATGTTTCGCTCACCTTTCCGTCTGCGACGGGATTGTGAACTCCCGCCAACTAAATCCTAGTGGTCTGGTGGGATTCGGGTTTGCCGTCCTACGCTCTCAGCCATGTCAGCCCTCGCCCAGTCCAGGAACCTCACGTCGCGTCGCCATGTCGACCTGCGACGCCAGGGCTCGGCCACCTGTCGCCGGCCGATCTGAGGCGCGGTCACCGCGCGCCTCGGCTTGCGGGCCGCGCCCGGACGTGGACCGACCCCGTCCCGGGCTGCCCGGTTCAGAACTCCGGGCGTCGATCCGCCGCTCCGGGGACGCGAACCTCGTTTCCTGAACCGCCGCCCTCTGTGCCGCTGACGCGCGGGGTCCTCCGCGCGTGCGTTCCCCTGGCCTGGACCGTCCTTCCGTGACGGCTCCCGCATTCCGTCTGCGTTTTTTTCCGCCGCTTTCCCCTTGGGGGTCCCGCTGTGCCTGCCACCTATGACCGACGCGTCTTCCTCACCTCCCTGCTCGGCGCCGCCGCCGGTGTCGCCGGTCTCAGCGGTTGCGCCGAGAGCAGCGCCGCCGCGACCGCGAAGGGCGCCTCCACCGCCCCGCTCGCGTCCGAGGTGCCGGCCGGCACGAGCCTGAAGATCTCCTCCTTCCAGAACGTCCAGCAGCTGCAGTTCAAGCTGGCGAACCTGCCCGCGTTGCCGTTCAAGGTGTCGGACTGGCTCAACATCGGGGCCGGCCCCGATGTCATCAACGCGTTCCGCGCCAAGTCCCTGGACCTCGCCAACAACGCGGGAATCCCGCCGATCCAGGCGCATTTCCAGGGTTTCGACGCGAAGATCGTCGCGATCAACATCACGCGCAAGCCGAACTACCTCTTCGCCACCAAGCCCGGCAGCGACATCCGCACCGTGGCGGACTTCCGCGGCAGGAAACTGGCGTTCTCGCAGGGCCAGGCACAGGGCGTGGTCCTCCTGCGGGCGCTGAAGAAGGCCGGCCTGGCCTACGACGACGTGAAGCTCGTCCCGCTGACCAGCAACCAGTTCCTCACCGCACTGCAGTCCGGCCAGGTCGACGTCGCCCCGCTCGGCAACACCCAGGCGCCCGCCTACCTCCAGCAGTACGCCTCCAAGGGCGCCCGCACCGTCACCACCGACGTCGTCGACCTGCTCAACCTGTTGTGGGCGCCGGCGTCCGTGCTGAACGACAGGGCGAAGGCGGCCGCGGTCGCCGCGTACATCCCGCAGTGGGCGCAGGGCCAGGTGTGGCAGTACGAGCACCCGGACGTGTGGAACGAGGAGTTCTACGTCAAGACGCAGAACCTGAACCTCGACCAGGCCCGGGCGATCACCGCGCTGGCCAACAAGCCTCTGTTCCCGCCCAGTTGGGCCGAGGCCGTCCGGTGGGAGCAGGAGACCGCCGATCTGCTCGCGGAGGGCGGCTTCGTGAAGAAGTTCGACGTCTCCTCGCTCTTCGACCACCGCTTCGAGGGCATCGCCGCGAAGTCCGTGGCCGCCGAGTACCGGAAGTGACCGCCATGACCACCACCACCCTGAGCACGGCCCCCCTCGCCGCCGCCGAACCGGCGCCCCGACGACGGCGCCGCCGCAGCCTCTCCCCCGGCAAGCGCCTGCCCGCCGCCCGCATGGCGGGACCGCTCGTCGTCCTCGCCCTGTGGGCCGCCGCCTCCGCCGCCGGACGGCTCGACCCCGCGGCGATCCCCGCACCCTGGACGGTGCTGGAGACCGGCGCCCGGCTGTGGAGCGACGGCACGCTCACCACCGACGTCCTCACCTCGCTGGAGCGCGCCGGATACGGCTTCGCGATCGGCCTGACCGCCGGCGTGGCACTCGCCCTGGCCTCCGGGCTGTCCCGGACCGGGGAGGCGCTGATCGACGGGACCGTGCAGCTCAACCGGGCGATCCCGACCCTCGGCCTGATCCCGCTGTTCATCCTGTGGCTGGGCATCGGCGAGACCTTCAAGATCGCGATCATCGCGATCGTCGTCTACATCCCGATCTACCTCAACACGCATGCCGCGCTGTCCGGCATCGACCACCGGTTCGTCGAACTCGCCGAGGTGCAGGGGCTGTCGAGGGTGCGGTTCATCCGGGAGATCGTGATCCCCGGCGCACTGCCCGGCTTCTTCGTGGGACTGCGGCTCGGCGTCACCGGCTCCTGGCTCGGTCTGGTCGTCCTGGAGCAGATCAACGCCACCAGCGGCCTCGGCTACATGATGTTCCAGGCCCAGAACTACGGCCAGTCGGACGTCATCCTGGTCGGCCTCCTCATCTACGGCGTCTTCGGTCTGATCTCCGACAGCGCGGTCCGTGTCGTCGAACGGAGGGTGCTGTCATGGCGCCGCACACTGAGCAGCTGACCCCCACCGCCGCCGTCCGGCTGCGCGGTCTGACCCGGTCGTTCGACGGCCGCACGGTCCTCGACGCCGTCGACCTGGACATCCCCGCCGGACAGTTCGTGGCCCTGCTCGGGCACAGCGGCTCCGGCAAGAGCACCCTGCTGCGGGCGGTCGCGGGCCTGGACCACGCGGTCGCCGGCAGCGGAGAGCTGACGGCTCCGGAGCGGGTCTCGGTCGTCTTCCAGGACTCGCGGCTGCTGCCCTGGCGGCGGGTGCTGGAGAACGTCCTGCTGGGCCTCGACGGCAGGGAGGCCGAGCGCAAGGGGCGGGAGGCGCTCGCCGAGGTCGGGCTGGAGGGACGCGAGCGGGCCTGGCCCAACGAGCTGTCCGGCGGTGAGGCGCAGCGCGCCGCACTGGCCCGCTCCCTGGTCCGCGAGCCCGAACTCCTGCTGGCCGACGAGCCGTTCGGGGCACTGGACGCACTCACCCGGATCAGGATGCACACCCTGCTGCGCGAACTGTGGGAGCGCCACCGGCCCTCCGTGCTGCTCGTCACGCACGACGTGGACGAGGCGATCGTGCTCGCCGACCGTGTCCTCGTCCTGGAGCACGGCCGGATCGGGCTCGACCTGACCGTCGAGCGGCCGCATCCCCGCTCGTACCGGGATCCGCTGCTCGGCGAGTACCGCGAGCGGCTGCTTGCGGCGCTGGGTGTGACCGCGGACGTCGGCTGACTCCGGCCGGCACCCGGCCGGCCGGTCCGCCTCCTGGGGGGCTGCCGCCCCCGGACCCCCGCTTCGGCCCTGAAGGGGCCTCGTCCCCGAACGCCGGACGGCCGAGTCTTCCCGGCGTTCATTTCCTCCTCCACCGTCCGAAGGACACGTCATGCCCCGCCAGCTTCACCTCAACGCGTTTCTCATGAACACCGGTCATCACGAGGCCTCGTGGCGGCTGCCCGAGAGCGATCCGTACGCCCACGTCGAGCTGAGCCACTACGTCCATCTGGCCCGGACCGCCGAACGCGGGGCCTTCGACTCGCTGTTCCTCGCCGACGGACCCCAGTTGTGGGGCGACCTGGCGCAGCGGCCGGCCGGCTCGCTGGAGCCGCTCACGCTGCTCACCGCGCTGGCGACGGCGACCGAGCACATCGGTCTCATCGCCACCGCGTCGACCTCCTACAACTCCCCCTACAACCTGGCCCGCAAGTTCGCCTCGCTGGACATCATCAGCGGCGGCCGGGCCGGCTGGAACATCGTCACCACGGCAGGCGCGGAGGCCGCCCGCAACTTCGGTCTCGACGCCGAGCCCGCGCACGCCGAGCGGTACGCCCGGGCCGCCGAATTCCTCGACGTGGCGCTGAAGCTCTGGGACAGCTGGGAGGACGACGCGATCGTCGCCGACAAGGCGGCCGGCGTCTGGGGCGACGACCGCAAGATCCACCCGCCCCGGCACCGGGGGACCTACTTCAGCGTCGAGGGAGCGCTCAACGTCCCGCGTTCGCCGCAGGGTTACCCCCTGCTGGTGCAGGCGGGCTCGAGCGAGGACGGCAAGGTGTTCGCCGCCCGGTACGCGGAGGCGGTGTTCACGGCCCAGCAGACCCTCGCCGACGCGCAGGCCTTCTACGCCGACCTGAAGGCCCGCACGGCGGCGGGCGGCCGCGATCCGGACCACATCAAGGTGCTGCCCGGGATCGTGCCGGTGATCGGCTCCACGGAGGCGGAGGCGCGGGCGCACGAACGCGTCCTCGAGGACCACATCGTGTACGCGCACGGTGTCGGGCGGCTGGAATCGCTGCTGCAACTGGAGCCCGGCACACTGGAGTTGGACGCCGAGCTGCCTGCCGTCCTGCCGCCCGAGGAGGCCATCGAGGGCGCGAAGAGCCGCTACACGCTGGTGGTGGAGCTGGCCCGGCGCGAGCGCCTCACCGTGCGGCAGCTGATCGGGCGGCTCGGCGGCGGCCGCGGGCATCTCACCTTCGCGGGGACGCCGGAGCAGGTCGCCGACACGATCGAGACCTGGTTCCGGCAGGGCGCCGCCGACGGTTTCAACATCATGCCCGCCGTCCTTCCCTCCGGCCTCGACGCCTTCGTCGACCACGTCGTCCCGATCCTGCGCGCCCGCGGACTGCTGCGCACCGGGTACGGCGCGCGCACCACCCTGCGCGAGCGGTACGGCCTGCCGCGTCCCGCCAACCAGCACGTCGCCCCCGCACTCGCCACCGTCTGACTCGCCACCGTCTGACTCGTCGCCCCCCGATTCGTCGCCGCCCGATTCGTCGCCGTCCGACTCGCCACCGTCTGAAAGGACCCCCTTCCATGTCCCTCCACCTGCGCAAGCTCTCCGCGAACATCGGCGCCCATGTCAGCGGCGTCGACGTCTCCGGACCTCTCGACGGGGACACCCGTGCCGCCCTGCGCGAGGCGCTCAACGTCCACAAGGCGCTGGTCTTCGACGACGTGGACCTCGACGACGACAGCCAGCAGGCCTTCGTCCGTCAGTTCGGCGACGTCACCACCGCCCACCCCACCGTGCCCGCCGTCGACGGCGCTCCGAACGTGCTGCCCGTCGACAGCGAGCGGGGCGTCGCCAACCACTGGCACACCGACGTCACGTTCGTCCTCAACCCGCCGCAGGCCAGCACCCTGCGCAGCATCACGATCCCGCCGTACGGAGGCGAGACCCTGATCGCCAGCTCGGCCGCCGCCTACCGTCAGCTGCCCGAACCGCTGCGCGCGCTGGCCGACACACTGTGGGCCGAGCACACCAACGACTACGACTACGCGGTTCCCGCGGAGGAGATCGACGAGGAACGGGACGCCCAGCGCGCCCAGTTCACGTCCATCACGTTCCGCACCGCCCACCCCGTGGTCCGGGTCCACCCGCTGACCGGTGAACGCGGCCTGTTCATCGGCGGGTTCGCGCAGCGGATCGTGGGGCTGTCGGTGGGCGAGTCGCGCCGGATCCTCGACCTGCTCCAGTCGTACGTCGTGCGGCCGGAGAACGTCCTGCGCCACCGCTGGTCGGAGCACCAGCTGGTGCTGTTCGACAACCGCATCACCCAGCACTACGCCGTCGACAACTACGACAAGCAGCCGCGCCGGCTGCACCGGGTGACCGCCGCCGGCGACATCCCGGTCGGCGTCGACGGCAAGGAGAGCTATTCGATCGAGGGGGACGCGGCGCACTACACGTCCGTCGCGGCGTAACCGCGCCGTGCCGGGAGCGGCCCCGCGAGGACAGGACTCGCGGGGCCGCTCCCGTGCCGTTTCCGTGCCGTTCCCCCTGCCGCTCCCGTACGGCGACCGGGCGAGTCGCGACGCCCGGACGGCGCGGGGGGTTCCCGGCGGACGCCGTCGCGGGCGACAGTGGCCCGCATGGGTCTTCCGAAGAGGCGTTGCCCCAACTGCGGGGACACCGAGCAGCACTTCCGGCGCCTGCACGCCGCCGAGCGCGTCTACGCCCTCGGGCAGGTGGACAGCGCGGACGTCCACAAGTACTGGCGCTGCACCCGCCAGGGCTGCGTGCGGGTGCAGTCCTACTTCAACTGGCGGGCCGGCTTCGACCTCCCGGAGGAGTTCCGGACGCCTCCGCAGCCGGCGGCCACCTAGCGTCCGTGCCGGCCGGGTGCCCGCCTCCGCCCGCGGGGCGTCACGGCCTCACAGGTTGCTGAAGTCGGGGCCCTTGGTACGGGTGCGCTTGATCTCGTAGAAACCGGGGACCGAGGCCACCGCGAGGGTGCCGTCCCACAGGCGGCCGGCCTCCTCGCCCTGGGGGGCGGGGGTGACGACGGGGCCGAAGAAGGCGATCTGCTCGCCGTCGGGTCCGGGCACGGCGATGACGGGGGTGCCGACGTCCTGGCCGACCTTCTCGATGCCCTCCTTGTGGGAGGCGCGCAGCTGGGCGTCGAACTCGAAGTCCGACTGCTCGGCGTAGTCGATCAGGGAGGCGGGCAGGCCGACGTCCTTCAGCGCGCCGGCGATGGCCTCCACGGTCGGGCCCTCGCCGTTGTTGTGTATGCGGGTGCCGAGAGCGGTGTACAGCGGGCCGAGGACGTCCTCGCCGTGCAGCTGCCAGGCGGCGGTGACCACGCGCACCGGCTGCCAGGCCTTGACCGCCAGCATCTCGCGGTACTCCTCGGGCAGCTCGTCGAGCTTGTTCTCGTTGAGGACGGCGAGGCTCATCACATGCCAGCGGACCTCGATGTCACGGACCTTCTCGACTTCCAGCACCCACCGGGAGGTCATCCAGGCCCACGGGCACAGCGGGTCGAACCAGAAGTCGACGGGGGTCTTCTCCGACATGTCTCTCCCTAGAGATCCTCAGCAGACACAGCTTTCCCTCTCAACACCGCGACCCGTGCCGCACATTCCCTGCCGCCCCGTGTCAGGGGCGCATGGCAGGATCGCTCCTGTCCGCAGACCCATGCGCCACGCAGTGAGGGAGTACCGCCCGTGCCCGGTGAGAACCTGTCCCGCGACGAGGCCCGGGAGCGGGCCGCCCTGCTGTCCGTCGACGGATACGACGTGTCCCTCGACGTCCGTTCGGCGGTCGACGACCACTCCGGGGACGCGCCACGCACCTTCAGGTCGGTCACCACGATCCGGTTCCGCTGCAACGAGCCCGGCGCGTCGACCTTCGCCGACCTGATCGCGCCGAGTGTGACGTCCGTCTCCCTCAACGGCCGCGACCTCGACCCCGGCGAGGTCTTCGACGGCGCCCGGATCCTGCTGGAGGACCTGGCGGCGGAGAACGAGCTGGTGGTGGACGCCCGGTGCGCGTACTCCCGCTCGGGCGAGGGCCTGCACCGCTTCGTCGACCCGGAGGACGGCGAGGTCTACCTCTACACGCAGTACGAGCCCGCCGACGCGCGCCGGGTCTTCGTCACCTTCGAGCAGCCCGACCTCAAGGCCCCCTTCCGCTTCGAGGTGCGCGCGCCCGAGGAATGGACGGTGTGGAGCAACGGCGCCGGCGAGCGCGCGGACGGGGTCTGGCGGTTCGCGGAGACGAAGCCGATCTCGACGTACATCACCTGTGTCGTGGCCGGCCCCTACCACTACGTGACGGACACGTACACGCGCGACCTGGGCGACGGCACGACGCTGGAGATCCCCCTCGGCGCGATGTGCCGCAAGGGGCTGGCCCCCTACTTCGACGCCGACGACGTCTTCCTGATCACGCGGCAGGGCCTGGACTTCTTCCACGACCACTTCGACTACCCGTACCCCTTCGGCAAGTACGACCAGGCGTTCGTGCCCGAGTACAACCTCGGCGCGATGGAGAACCCGGGCCTGGTGACCTTCCGCGAGGAGTACATCTTCCGGGGGAAGGTGACGAAGACCTCCTACGAGGCGCGGGCGAACGTCATCCTGCACGAGATGGCCCACATGTGGTTCGGCGACCTCGTCACCATGGTGTGGTGGGACGACCTGTGGCTGAAGGAGTCCTTCGCCGACTTCATGGGCACCTTCGCCAGCGTCGGCGCGACGCGCTTCTCCGACGCCTGGATCACCTTCGCCAACCGCCGCAAGGCCTGGGCCTACCGCGCGGACCAGCTGCCCTCCACGCACCCGATCACCGCCGACATCCGCGACCTTCAGGACGCCAAGCTCAACTTCGACGGCATCACCTACGCCAAGGGCGCCAGCGTGCTCAAGCAGCTGGTGGCCTACGTCGGTCAGGACGCGTTCATGGAGGGCGCCCGCCGCTACTTCAAGCGGCACGCGTACGGCAACAACCGGCCTCGGCGACCTGCTGTCGGTCCTCGGCGAGACCAGCGGCCGGGACATGGGCGCGTGGGCGCGGTCCTGGCTGCAGACGGCGGGCGTGAACTCGCTGACCCCGCAGGTGCTGCTGGACGCGGCGGGCCGGGTCGCCGAGCTGGCGGTGCTCCAGGAGGCCCCGGAGTCCCATCCGGAGCTGCGGCCGCACCGGGTGGCCGTCGGTCTCTACCGCCGGGAGGAGGGCCGTCTGGTGCGGTACGCGCGCGCCGAGGCGGACGTCGACGGGCCGCGCACGACCGTGCCGGACCTGGCCGGCCAGGAGGCCCCGGAGCTGGTCCTGGTCAACGACGACGACCTGACGTACTGCAAGACCCGCTTCGACGAGACCTCGTTGGACGCCCTGCGCTCCTCCCTGGGCGACATCACCGACCCGCTGGCCCGCGCGCTGTGCTGGTCGGCGCTGTGGAACATGACGCGGGACGCGCTGCTGCCCGCGCGGGACTTCATCGGGCTGGTGCTGCGCTTCGCGGGCCGCGAGTCGGACATCGGCGTGCTGCAGATGCTGCACGCGTGGGCGGAGTCGGCGCTGGTGCACTATGTGGCTCCGCCGCTGCGGGAGACCGGCGCGCGGCTGCTGGCCGAGGGCGCCGAGCGCGAGCTGTACGCCGCCGCGCCGGGCAGCGAGCACCAGCTGGCCTGGGCGCGCTTCTTCGCCGGCAGGGCCGAGAGCCCGGCCGGCTTCGAGCTGTTGCAGGGCCTGCTGGACGGCACGTCGGCGATCGAGGGGCTGGAGGTGGACCAGGAACTGCGCTGGACGTTCCTGGAGCCGCTGGCCGCACACGGGTACGCGGACGAGAAGGCGCTGGCGGCCGAACTGGCCCGTGACGACACCGCGTCCGGCAAGCGCCACCAGGTCCGCTGCCTCGCCGCCCGCCCCTCGGCGGCGGTGAAGGCGCAGGCGTGGGCGCAGGTGGTGGAGTCCGACGCCCTCTCCAACGCCCTGGTGGAGGCGACGATCGCCGGGTTCGGCCAGCCCTCGCAGCGGGAGCTGCTGGCGCCGTACCGGGACAAGTACTTCGCGGCGATCGAGCGGGTCTGGTCCGAGCGCTCCATCCAGATCGCGATGACTATCGTCAAGGGCCTGTTCCCGTCCTTGCAGGACTCCCCGCAGACGCTGGTGGAGACGGACATCTGGCTGGCCGCGCACGACGCGGCGCCCCCGGCGCTGCGCCGGCTGGTCCTCGAGGCGTGGGACGACCACGCACGGGGCCTGCGCGGACAGGCGTGCGACGCACGGGCCGAAGCGGGATCCTCGGACGACTAGGGCGCGTTCCGCGAGCCCCGTCCGTGCGTCCGGTCCGAGCGCTTCCCCCCACGGGCCTTGCCTTTGGCCATGAATTCCGCCGACGGTCACCGTTACGGAATTCAGTCAATCCGACCCGTAACCCCTGGCCCCTTCATTCGGGACCAGGGGTTTTCGGCCCCTAGTCGGCACCCGAACACCCGTCCTTTAGGGCGAACTTGTCCCGATTTGTCGACAGGCGTGTAACGGCGGTTAATCGGCCTGCTCGGTGCGGAATCCCCGTTGCATGAACCACAACACCCCGCTCCCCCGCGTCCCCTCGGCGTCCCCCCGCCCCGTCCGCCGCCGCCTCTCCGACGTCCACCGCCGCGTCGCCACCGCCGCCCGCCTCCGCTCGCAGGGTGTGGCGGCCGCCGAGGCCGACGAGCAGTGCCGTCCCGGCGGGCCCTGGCAGCAGGTGCTGCCCGGCGTGTACCTGCTCCACCCGGGACCGCCCACCAGCGAGGAGCGGCTGCACGCGGTGCTGATGTACGCGGCCCGCCAGACCTCCACGCCCGGGGTGCCGTCCCAGCCCGCCTCGGGGGACCCGCACCGGCCGGTGTACCGGGACGCGATGATCACGGGTCTGGCGGCACTGAACCTGCACGGTCTGGCATCCGCCCCGCCGCTGACGTCGCTGGAGCACGTCGACGTCCTGGTGCCGCGGCTGCGCCGGCTGCGCTCGACGGGCTGCGCGCACGTCGTCCGCACGGCCTCGCTGCCGGCTCCCGAGCAGGCGACCGGGGTCCCGGTGGCGCCGGTGCCGCGCGCCCTGGCCGACGCGGTGGCCGGGCTGACGGACGCGGGCCTGGTGCGGCGGCTGCTGTCGGAGGCGGTGCGCGGGGGTCACTGCGAACCGGCGTCCGTGGTGCGGGAGCTGAACGACGCCAAGCTGCTGAGCCGGCCGCATGTGGTGGACGCCGTCGACGCGTTGCTCGCGGAGGGACGCGCGATCGCGGAGGAGCGCCTGTACGCGATGGTGCGCGAGCACGGCCTGCCCGACCCGGTGTGGAACGTGGACCTGCGCCTGCCCGGCGGCCCCCGCCTCGGAGGCCTGGACGCCTACTGGCCGGACCAGGCGGTGGCCGTGGAGCTTGACACCCGGGCCCCGCGCCAGGACGACGACGCGCTGTGGTCCGAGTACGCGCGCAAGCGGGAACACCTGGAGCGTCTGGGCATCACCGTCGTGTACGTCACGCCGAGGAAGCTGCGGGACGCGAGCGAGCAGCAGGCGGCGGTGATCCGCACGGCCCTGATGGCATCGGGCGACCGCGACCCGGCCGCGTATGTCGTGGTGCTTCCCCGGCATTGAAGCCCCTCTGGTGAAGGAGGGGATTCCTGGTTCGGGCAGCCTGGCGGAACAGCGTTCCGCCAGGCTGCCCGCAGTGTCGGCAACCAGCCGGGTCGAGGCCGGCCCGGACGCCGTGCGCCCTGCGCAGCGGCTCGAGGTGCACCCCGGGGTCGCCGCCGGCCGGAGCGGCGACGGGCCCTCGGCCGCCCTCTCATTCCGCGGGCGGCACGGCTTCCTTCGGCGGCACTGCCTCCCCGGACGCCACAGCCTCCCCCGATGCCACGCCCTCCCCGGGCGCGATGACCTGCTCGGACCGCGCGGCTTCCTCGGACGGCGCGGCGCTCCGGCCGTTCGCCGGGCGTTGCCGCCACAGTGCCAGCCGCGGTGTCGACCAGGCGGACCCGGGTGAGGGAGGCGACGGCGTCCAGGTCGTGCCAGGCGGCCATGTCGGTGGAGCCGTTCACCTCGTGGCGCAGCTCCCCGCCGACGACCCGCCCCTCGTAGAGGACGCGGACGGCGTGATGGTCCACGGGGCCCCGCAGGCCCTCGCGGCGGAAGGTGTGGCGGGCGGAGTCGATGCCGAGCAGGCCGGTCACCTCGACGCGGTAGCCGGTCTCCTCGTCGAGCTCGCGCACGACGGTGTCGAGGGGGTCCTCGCCGTGTTCCATACCGCCGCCGGGGAGCACCCACTCAGGGGTGCCGTCGGGAGCCGGCGAGCGGGCGAGCAGCAACCGGCCGTCGCGGACGCAGACGGCGTAGGCCGCCACCCTCAACCTCTTGCGCATACCGGGACGGTAGCCGGACCCGTCCGCCCGGGCAGGGGTTTTCCGGTCCCACAGCCGCCGGACAGCCAGCGCACAGTCGGCTCGTAGAGGGTTTTCCCCATGCATCCATATCGATTCGGTCAACTCTCCCCAAACAACTGACTCTTAGGCAAAGCTTTGCGGTCATCCGGGAGCGCATTCCGGAGGACCGTGATCAGGCAGGAACGGCCTGATCACGCGTCGCTCGTTCCTTTACCTACAAGGGATGCCGATGACCCTCACCCCCGAGCGTGAACCGATATCGGGCGCAAGACGCGTGGCCCGGATAGCCGTGGCCGCGGGCCTCGTGGCCGCGCTGTCCGCGGCCGGACCGATACCCATGGCCTTCTCCGCCGACGCCGGCCAGACCCCCGCCGCGGCAGACCCTGGCGTGAAGTCCGCCCACGACAAGCTCGGCTCCGACGACGCCGACCTCCTCGCCGAGGCCAAGGCCGCCGGCGACAAGAACGTCACGCTGATGGTCGCGACCGCCCCCGGCCAGACCGAGCAGGTCGCCGAGGAGCTGGACGCGGTCAAGGGCGGCTCCGTGGGCCAGTCCTACGACAAGCTCGGCTACGTCCGCGCCACCGTCCCGACCGGCAAGGCCGACTCCGCGATCGCCGCGGCCGCCAAGCTGTCCTCGGTGCACGCCATCGACCTGCGCCAGGACATCGTCCTCGACGACCCGGCGCCCAGCGCGGACACCGCCAAGGCCGGCAGGTCCGCCGCGAAGACGAAGACCTACCCGGCGCCGAGCCGGAAGACGCCCGCCGAGAACCCGTACAACCCGTCCTTCGAGACGGGCGCCGTCGACTTCGTGAAGAAGAACCCGAAGGCGGACGGCCGCGGCGTCACCATCGGCATCCTCGACTCCGGCGTGGACCTCGGCCACCCCGCGCTGCAGAAGACCACCACGGGCGAGCGCAAGATCGTCGACTGGGTGACGGCCACCGACCCGATCCTCGACAGCGACGCCTCCTGGCGCCCGATGACGACCTCCGTGTCCGGCCCCAGCTTCGCCTTCGGCGGCCGCACCTGGACCGCGAAGCCCGGCTCGTACCAGGTCAACCTGTTCCGCGAGTCCGCCACCGCCGGCGGCGACGCCAAGGGCGACGTCAACCGCGACGGCGACACCACCGACGTGTGGGGTGTCCTGTACGACGCGGCCGCCGGCACCGTCACCGTCGACGTGAACAACAACGGCGACTTCGGCGACGACACCGCGATGAAGCCGTACAAGGACGGTTACCAGGTCGGCTACTTCGGCACCGACAACCCGGCGACCGACGTCGTCGAGCGCCAGCCGTTCGTCGTGCAGATCCGCAAGGACGTGCCGATGGACCCGTTCGGCGGCGAC
Source organism: Streptomyces achromogenes (assembly GCF_030816715.1). NCBI lineage: Bacteria > Bacillati > Actinomycetota > Actinomycetes > Kitasatosporales > Streptomycetaceae > Streptomyces > Streptomyces achromogenes. The sequence continues at coordinate 3,172,280 of NZ_JAUSYH010000001.1, forward strand.
TGGGTCGGCAAGAAGGCCGACTTCGCCAACATCGGCCTCATCGCCAGCGAGCACGGCACCCACGTGGCCGGCATCACCGCCGCGAACGGCCTGTTCGGCGGCAACATGGACGGCGCCGCGCCCGGCGCGAAGCTCGTCTCCTCCCGCGCCTGCGTCTTCGGCCCGGGCTGCACCAACGTGGCCCTCACCGAGGGCATGATCGACCTGGTCGTCAACCGCGGCGTCGACATCGTCAACATGTCGATCGGCGGTCTGCCGGGTCTGAACGACGGCAACAACGCGCGCGCCGAGCTGTACACGCGCCTCATCGACACCTACGGCGTCCAGCTCGTGATCTCCGCGGGCAACGAGGGCCCCGGCGCGAACACCATCGGCGACCCCGGTCTGGCCGACAAGGTGATCTCGGTCGGCGCGGCCATCTCCAAGGAGACCTGGGCCGCCAACTACGGCTCGCAGGTGACGAAGAAGTACGCGCTGCTGCCGTTCTCCTCGCGCGGCCCGCGTGAGGACGGCGGCTTCACGCCGACGCTCGTCGCGCCCGGCGCCTCGATCAACACCACCCAGACCTGGCTGCCGGGCTCCCCGGTCGCCGACGCGGGCTACCCGCTGCCGGCCGGCTACTCCATGCTGCAGGGCACCTCGATGGCCTCCCCGCAGGCCGCGGGCGCCTCGGCGCTGCTGATCTCGGCCGCCAAGCAGCACAAGGTCGCGCTCACCCCGGCGATCCTGCGCACGGCGCTGACCTCGACCGCCCACCACATCAAGGGTGTGCAGGCGTACGAGGAGGGCGCGGGCGCCATCGACATCGTGGACGCCTGGAAGTCCATCAGGAAGGGCGCCACCGCCCACGACTACACCGTCAAGGCCCCGGTCGACACCGCGCTCGATCAGGCCCTGAAGACCCCGGGCTTCGGCACCGGCGTCTACGACCGCGAGAGCGGTCTGAAGGCCGGGCAGAAGAAGACGTACGACGTCACCATCACCCGTACGTCCGGCCCCGACAAGGCGGTCCGCCACGAGCTGGAGCTCGAGAACAACGCGGCCGGCACCTTCCGGATCGTCGGCGACGACGACGTGAAGCTGCCGCTGAACAAGCCGGTGACCGTCAGGATCCAGGCCAAGCCGAAGGCCGCGGGCATCGCCAGCGCCATCCTTACGGTCGACGACCCGAAGACCGAGGGCGTCGACAAGCAGATCCTCAACACGGTCGTCGTCTCGACGCCGGTGAAGCACACGTTCTCCGTGTCGAACACCGTGCAGCGCAACAGCTTCCAGTCGTACTTCCTGACCGTGCCCGAGGGCGCCAAGTCCTTCGAGGTCGCGATCGGCGGGCTGAAGGACAAGAGCCAGACCCGGTTCATCTCGATCCACCCGTACGGCGTCGCGGTCGAGGACAGCTCCACGATCTACTGCTACAGCAACTACCCCGACACCAACGGCTGCCGGCCGGACGCCCGTTCGTACCAGAACCCGCAGGCCGGGGTCTGGGAGATCGAGGTCGAGTCGCGCCGCACCTCGCCGCTGCTGGACAACCCGTACAAGCTGGACGCGACCGTCTACGGCGCCGCCTTCGACCCGGCGACCGTGACCGTGCCCGAGGCGAAGGTCGGCACCCCGGCCGCCGTCTCCTGGAAGGTCACGAACAACTTCGCCGCGATCGACGGCAAGCTGGCCGGCGGCCCGCTCGGCTCGTCCAAGGCGACCCGTCCGACCATCGCGAACGGCACGACCCAGACCACCACGGTCGAGGTTCCGGCCGGCGCCAAGTCGCTCGACGTCTCCATCGGCAACGTCTCGGACGCCTCCGCCGACCTGGACCTCACGGTCTTCGACGCGGCCGGCAACCAGGTCGCGCAGCAGGCCGACGGTGACTCGGAGGAGGCGGTCTCCATCCCGTCGCCGGCCGCCGGCACGTACACCATCGAGGTCGCCGGGTACTCCGTCCCGGCCGGCACGACGGCGTACGACTACCTGGACGTGTTCTTCTCGTCCTCCCTGGGCACCGTCGCCGTCGACGCGTCGACGCCGGTGAAGCTCGCCACGGGCGCCTCGGCGTCGGTCAAGGCGACCGTCACCGCCGCGGCCGCCGCGCCCGAGGGCCGGGCCTTCTTCGGCCAGGTCCAGCTGGTGAACGCGCGGGGCACCGTCGCGGGCTCCGGCAGCGTGGCGATCGAGAAGGTCACCCCGTAACACCGTGCACGGCAGTGGGGGCGGGCGTCCGAAAAGGGCGCCCGCCCCTCGCCGTTCCCGCCCTTTCCCCGTCGACCGGCCCTCCGCCGGGGCACGCGCCACACCCCGGGGCCCGTCCGGCGGCCCGTCTGTCCGGCGGATGCCGCCCGCCGTCGACCGGCCCCCGCCGGGGCACGCGCTGCGCGTCCCGCCCCTCCCGGCGGGCCGTCCGTCCGGCCGTCCGGTCACCCGGTCACCCGGACGGGGTTCCGTCGCAGGTGAGGCCTTCCGTCTCGGGCAGTGCACGGGCGAGCGCGGTCCGCTCGGGCGCGATGTCGGCCTCGCCGACCGCCCAGACGTCGGGCGTGGCCGACCCCGACCCCAGCGCGACCAGCACGTGGTCGCCCGCCGCCAGCAGCGGGTCCATGTCGTGCTCCATCTCGAAGCCCGCCTCGGGCGCGCTCACGGCCGGCCGGTACGCGTGCGTGACGCGCAGCGTGACGCGCTCGCGGGTCGTGCCGGGCAGCGGGCGGACGGCCGTCACCTCGCCCTCCACCACGAGCCGGGTGCAGACGAGGTACCCGGGGTCGCCGAGGGGGCTGCCCGAGTCCTCGGTGCCCTTCGCCCCCGATCCGTCGGCGCCCGCGCCCGCGTCGTTCGCGGCGCTCGCCTTCGAGTCGGCGCCGTCGGACGCCCCGTCCCCCACCTGGACGACCGCCCACCCGACCCCGAAGACCATCGCGCCGGCGGCGGCGACGCCCGCGGCCCGCAGCACGAGAGGCCGCAGCCGGGCCGCCGGCGTGGGCCGGGCCGGCGAGGGGAACCGGGACGCACGGGGCGGCCGGAGGCGCCGGAATGGCCCGGGCCGGTGGGCCGGGGCGGTCCGCTGCTCCGCCCGGACCTCCGGTTGCGCCGTGAGGGCGTCCGCGAGGACGCCGAGCTGTTCGCGCAGCAGCGCGAGGTCGGCCGTCGCCGAGCGGTGCTCCGCCATGAATGCGTCGTCCGCGCGGCTCTCCTCCGGCAGCGGCTCGTCGACGATCGCGGCCATCAGCGCGTCCAGACCGGCGCGGCCGTCGTGTTCCGCGGTCACGTCACACCACCTCGTCCTCGTGCAGGCGGGCGCGCAGGGCCCGGACCGCCGTGTGCAGACGGCTCTTGACGGTGCCCTCCGGAACGCCCAGCTCCCGGGCTATCGAACGCACCGGCAGGTCGGCGTAGAACCGGAGGACGAGGACCTGCCGCTGCGCGTCGGGCAGCTCGTCCAGACCCTGGGCGACGGCGAGGGAGAGCACGCTGGTGTCCTCGCCCGAGGCCGGCTCGTGCTGGCGCAGCGAGGCGAGCCGCTCCCCCAGCCGTTCCTGACGGCGCTTGGCGCGATGCCAGTCCATGGCCAGGTTGGAGGCCACGACCGCCGCCCACGCGGAGACGTCGCGCGGCGCCTCGTAACCCTTCGCCGCGCGTTCCAGCAACCGCAGGCGGACCTGCTGCACCCCGTCCGGCAGGTCCGCCTGCGGCACCCCGCCCAGTGCGAGCACCGCCCGCACCCGGCGTTCCTGCGCCGCGTCCAGGGGGTCGTCGCCGGACACGGTCCCGTCCCCCTGGACGCGGTGGGCTCTTCTGCGCAGCACAGCCACCCCTCCCTACCGCGTTTCCTCTACGACGCCGTGGGCCGCGGAAACGTTCGCCGGAGCCCTGGGGGATCTCGCAGAGGCGTACGTCACACCGGCGCGTGCGACAGCACAGCTTGCGGTGCGGAGTCGGCGCGGGGCGAATTCCTCCAGTTCAGCGGGGTGCGGGAGAGAGTTCCGCAACCGGCGTGCCCGGCGGGGCGTCCCAGCCCTCGGGCATGCGGGGCAAAGAATTGGACAGGCGGGCCGGGGTCGGCCGCATCATGGAACGGCCTCGGCCAGGCAACACGCACGTAAATGGGACGGACAGAGGGAGTCGCCGTGAGGGTCGGAATCGTCGGAGCCACCGGTCAGGTCGGCACGGTCATGCGCAGGATCCTCAAGGAGCGGGACTTCCCGGTCACGCAGCTGCGCCTGTTCGCGTCGGCCCGCTCGGCGGGGACGGTCCTGGACGGCGTGACGGTGGAGGACGCGGCGACGGCCGACTACGCGGACCTGGACATCGTCCTGTTCTCGGCGGGCGGCGCGACGTCGAAGGCGCTCGCGGAGAAGGTCGCCGCCCAGGGCGCGGTCGTGATCGACAACTCCTCCGCCTGGCGCAAGGACCCCGAGGTTCCGCTGGTCGTCTCCGAGGTGAACCCGCACGCGATCGCGAACCGCCCCAAGGGCATCATCGCCAACCCGAACTGCACCACGATGGCCGCGATGCCGGTGCTGAAGCCGCTGCACGCGGAGGCCGGACTGGAGGCGCTGGTGGTCGCCACGTACCAGGCGGTGTCCGGGTCGGGCGTGGCGGGCGTGGCGGAGCTGCACGGCCAGGCGCAGAAGGTGGGGCCGGAGGCCGACAAGCTGACCCACGACGGCGGCTCGGTCGACTTCCCCGAGCCGCAGGTCTACAAGCGCCCCATCGCCTTCAACGTCGTCCCGCTCGCCGGCTCGATCGTCGAGGACGGCCTGGGCGAGACGGACGAGGAGCAGAAGCTCCGCAACGAGTCCCGCAAGATCCTGGAGATCCCGGACCTCAGGGTCTCCGGCACCTGTGTCCGGGTCCCGGTGTTCTCCGGGCACTCCCTGCAGGTCAACGCCCGCTTCGCCCGCCCGCTGTCCGCGGAGCGCGCGACGGAGCTGCTGTCCGAGGCGGCCGGCGTGGTCCTCACCGACATCCCGACGCCGCTCGAGGCGGCCGGCAAGGACCCGTCCTTCGTGGGCCGCATCCGCCGGGACGAGACCGTCGAGCACGGCCTCGCCCTGTTCATCTCCAACGACAACCTGCGCAAGGGCGCCGCGCTGAACGCGGTGCAGATCGCGGAGCTGGTGGCGGACGAGCTCAGGTCCGCCTGACCTCGTAGAGGAAACAGCCGTACTCGACGGCCCGGACGTGGACGAACGCCACGGCCGGGTCGTCGAACGCTTCCCGGAACGCCGTGTCGAGCCCGCCTGCCCCGACGAGCGCGCCGCCCAGGATGCGGCCCTCGGGGGAGTACCGCCGCACGACCCGGTGAGCCTGCCCGAAGGGGTGACCGGCCCCGGCCCCCGAGGGCCCGGCTGCCGTGGACCCGGCTCCGGTGAAGCCACCCCCTGGGGCGCCGTCTCCCGTGAAGCCGGGGCAGGCCTCGGCGTGGACGAACACCGGCCCCTGTTCGTCGTAGGCCCCGGGCTCGGCCCCCGTCTCGGCCGCCCAGCGGCGCAGCGGCGCGTACGACACGAGCGCGATGCGCTCCCCCACGGCACTGCGCCGCAGACAGCACCGCAGCGGCGCATCGCCCTCGGCGTCCACGAACGGCGCCACCGGCCGCCCCGCGTCGTCCCGTCCCCGTACCTCACGCAGTGCGTTCGCGGACATCGCCCGCACCACGAACGCCTGCTCTGCCCGAGTTCCCGTCGCATTCACCATGCCCCCCACCCTCCTCCGGCGCGGGCAACCGGACCGGCGGATTTCGGACGTCGAAGTGGGGCGGGAACGGCGAAGACGGGCCGTCGGCGGCGGGCGGCGGAAGCGGGCGCCGCCCGCCCGGAAGGCCGTCGCCCGGGGCGGCCCTCCCGTGGAAGGATGACGCGACCGACACATATCGAGGAGATGACCGCGTGCCTGGCACAAACCTGACTCGCGAAGAGGCGCAGCAGCGGGCGAAGCTGCTCACCGTTGACTCGTACGAGGTCGATCTCGACCTCTCCGGCGCGCGGGAGGGCGGCACTTACCGGTCCGTGACCACCGTGCGCTTCGACGTGGCCGAAAAGGGTGCCGCGTCCTTCATCGACCTGGTGGCCCCGGCCGTCCACGAGGTGACGCTCAACGGGGAGGAGCTGGCCCCGGAAGAGGTGTTCCAGGACTCCCGGATCGCGCTGCCGGGCCTGCTGGAGGGGCGCAACGTCCTGCGGGTCGTGGCGGACTGCGCGTACACGAACACCGGTGAGGGTCTGCACCGGTTCGTCGACCCGGTCGACGAACAGACCTATCTCTACACCCAGTTCGAGGTGCCGGACGCCCGTCGAGTCTTCGCGTCCTTCGAGCAGCCCGACCTCAAGGCGACCTTCCAGTTCACCGTGAAGGCGCCGACCGGCTGGACCGTCGTCTCCAACTCCCCGACGCCGGAGCCCAAGGACGACGTCTGGGTGTTCGAGCCGACGCCGCGGATCTCCAGTTACATCACCGCGCTCGTCGTCGGCCCGTACCACAGCGTCCACAGCGTGTACGAGAAGGACGGGCAGTCTGTGCCGCTCGGCATCTACTGCCGGCCCTCGCTCGCCGAGTTCCTCGACTCGGACGCGATCTTCGAGGTCACCCGGCAGGGCTTCGACTGGTTCCAGGAGAAGTTCGACTACGCGTACCCGTTCCAGAAGTACGACCAGCTGTTCGTGCCGGAGTTCAACGCGGGCGCGATGGAGAACGCGGGCGCGGTCACCATCCGCGACCAGTACGTGTTCCGGTCCAAGGTGACCGACGCCGCGTACGAGCTGCGCGCGGAGACGATCCTGCACGAGCTGGCCCACATGTGGTTCGGCGACCTGGTCACCATGGAGTGGTGGAACGACCTGTGGCTGAACGAGTCGTTCGCCACCTACACCTCGATCGCCTGCCAGGCGTACGCGCCGGACTCGCGCTGGCCGCACTCGTGGACCACGTTCGCCAACTCCATGAAGACCTGGGCCTACCGCCAGGACCAGCTGCCCTCGACGCACCCGATCATGGCCGAGATCGGCGACCTGGACGACGTCCTGGTCAACTTCGACGGCATCACCTACGCCAAGGGCGCGTCCGTCCTGAAGCAGCTCGTGGCGTACGTCGGCATGGACGAGTTCTTCGCGGGCGTGCAGGCGTACTTCAAGCGGCACGCCTTCGGCAACACGCGGCTGTCCGACCTGCTCGGCGCGCTGGAGGAGACCTCCGGCCGCGACCTCGCCACCTGGTCGCAGAAGTGGCTGCAGACGGCCGGCATCAACGTCCTGCGGCCCGAGATCGAGACGGACGCCGAGGGCGTCATCACCTCGTTCGCCGTCCGTCAGGAGGCCCCGGCGCTCCCGGCCGGCGCGAAGGGCGAGCCGACCCTGCGTCCGCACCGGATCGCCGTCGGCCTGTACGGCCTCGACGGCGACAGCGGCAAGCTGCTGCGCGACGAGCGCGTGGAGCTGGACATCGACGGCGAGCTGACGGCCGTCCCGCAGCTGGTCGGCAAGCGCCGTCCGGACGTCGTCCTGCTCAACGACGACGACCTGTCGTACGCCAAGGTCCGCCTGGACGAGCAGTCGCTCGCCTTCGTCACCGAGCACCTCGGCGACTTCGAGGCGTCCCTGCCGCGCGCGCTGTGCTGGGCGTCGGCGTGGGACATGACCCGGGACGCCGAACTGCCCGCCCGCGACTACCTGTCCCTGGTGCTGTCCGGCATCGGCAAGGAGTCGGACATCGGCGTGGTCCAGTCGCTGCACCGTCAGGTCAAGCTCGCCGTCGACCTGTACGCCGACCCGACGGCCCGCGAGGCCCTGCTGACCCGCTGGACGGACGCCACGCTCGCCCATCTGCGGTCCGCCGCCGCGGGCAGCGACCACCAGCTGGCGTGGGCGCGCGCGTTCGCGGCCACCGCCCGCACGCCCGAGCAGCTGGACCTCCTGGATTCCCTGCTGGACGGTTCGCAGACGATCGAGGGCCTGGCCGTCGACACCGAGTTGCGCTGGGCCTTCGTGCAGCGGCTCGCGGCGGTCGGCCGGTTCGACGAGGCGGAGATCGCCGCCGAGTACGAGCGCGACCGCACGGCGGCCGGCGAGCGGCACGCGGCGAGCGCGCGGGCCGCGCGTCCGACGCCGGAGGCCAAGGCGGAGGCGTGGTCGCAGGTCGTCGAGGACGACAAGCTGCCCAACGCCCTGCAGGAGGCGGTCATCGGCGGCTTCGTCCAGACCGACCAGCGTGAGCTGCTCGCGCCGTACACCGACCGCTACTTCGAGGTCGTCAAGGGCATCTGGGAGTCCCGTTCGCACGAGATCGCCCAGCAGATCGCGGTCGGCCTCTACCCCGCGGTCCAGGTGTCCCAGGAGACCCTGGACAGCACGGACGCCTGGCTGGCCTCGGCCGAGCCGAACGCGGCCCTGCGCCGCCTCGTCTCCGAGTCCCGCTCCGGCGTGGAGCGCGCGCTGAAGGCCCAGGCGGCCGACGCGCGGTAGCCGCCAGCGGTACGGCGGACCGCGGCGCGTGCCGAACACGGCGCGTACGGGACGCAGCGCGCGCGTCGGCCGCTGACGACGGCGCGCGGACGACGGCGGGGGCGCCCGGTGAGATCACCGGGCGCCCCCGCCGCTTGCTCACCTCATCGCAGCGGATCTCACTTCCCCGCGGCCGTCCGCGCGGGTGGGCGGTCGGCGGCGGTCCCGAGGTCCTCGCGGGGGCGGGTCGCGGCCGGCGCGGCCGGCCGTCGCGGCGTCAGCTGTCCCGCCACCGTCGCGGAGAACGCCAGCGCCATGCCCGTCAGCTGCACGGGGGTCAGCGACTGGCCGAGCGCGGCCCAGCCGACGACAGCCGCGGTCAGCGGCGAGAGCGGGGCGAGGAAGGTGACCTGGGTGGCGCTGAGGCGGCCGATGCCGCGGAACCAGAGCCAGTACGAGACGGCCGTGTTCGCCAGGGCGAGGTAGAAATAGCCGGCGACCGCACGGCCGTCCAGCGCGGGCGGGGCGCCCTCGACGAACAGGGCGAGCGGGGCGATGAGCAGACCGCCCGCGGTCAGCTGCCAGCCGGTGAGGGCGAGCGGGCCGACCCCCTCGGGACGGCCCCACTTCTTCGTCAACACCGTGCCGGCCGACATCGAGGCCGTGGAGGCGAGCGCGGCGACCACCCCGAGCGCGTCCGGCGCCCCGGCCGCCTTCAGCACGACGAGGCTGACGCCGAACACGGCCGCCACGCCGGTGAGCAGGGTGCGCGTGGTGGGCCGCTGCCTCAGCAGCACCGCCGACAGGCCGACCACGAACAGCGGGCCGACCGAGCTGACGATGGCCGCCATGCCGCCGGGCAGCCGGTAGGCGGCGAGGAAGAGGAGGGGGAAGAAGGCGCCGATGTTCAGCGCGCCGAGCACCGCGGCCTTCCCCCACCAGACCCCGCGCGGCAGCACCCTGCCGAGCGCGAGCAGCAGCAGCCCGGCGGGCAGCGCCCGCATCAGGCCGGTGAACAGGGGGCGGTCGGCCGGGAGGAACTCGGAGGTGACGGCGTAGGTGGTGCCCCAGGAGACCGGGGCGAGGGCGGTGAGCAGGACGGTCGCTGACCTCTTCATGCAAATAACTTAGCACTAAGCTACTTACTTGCAAGCCGCTTGTCGGTCATTCGCTAGTTCGCAAGCCACTTTCTTGCGGGTCACCGAGGACGGGCGGATACTCAGCCCATGAGCAGCCAGCGCCCCACGCCCGCAGACCCCTCGCGCAGGGACCCCTCACGCAAGGACCCCTCGCGCAGGGACCCCTCGCGCAGGGACCCCGTCGACGCGATCGCGGAGCAGTGGGCGACGGTGCGGCCGGATCTCGACACCTCCGCCATGGAGGTGTTCGGCCGCATCGGCCGGATCGCCCGCGCGATGGGCGACCGCATGGAACAGGTGTACGCGGCACTGGGCATCGCCCGCGGCGAGTTCGACGTCCTCGCCACTCTGCGCCGCTCCGGCGAGCCCTACACCCTCTCGCCGCGCCAGCTGTCGGCGACGCTGATGCTGACCACCGGCGGTATGACCGGCCGCCTCGACAAGCTGGAACGGGCCGGGTTGCTGCGCCGCTCCCCCGACCCGCACGACCGCCGCGGCCTCCAGGTGACGCTGACCGAGCACGGGCTGGAACTCGCCGACCGTGCCGTCGGCGCGGGCCTCGCCGTCCAGACGGACGCCCTCGCCGCGGCCCTGAACGCCGAACAGGCCGGCCGACTGGCCGACCTGCTACGGGAGTTGCTGCTGTCCACGGAGACCCCCCGAAGCTGACGACGTCCGATCCGGTCAGCTGTCGAAGGGCCAGGCGAAGCCGAGTTCCTCGGCCCGCTCGCGGGTGCCGCCGCTGACCCGGCTGTAGTGCTTCGGGTCCTCCTCGGCCAGCCGCCGCAGGGCGGCCTCGGCCTGCTCCCGCGGTGGCGCCCCGTCGTCCGGAACGGCCCACTGGAACACCAGCGGGTCCCCTTCCGGGCGCCCGGCGGCGAGGCCCGGCTGGTACCAGAAGTTCACCTTGACGGTGTCCGGGTCGTCGAAGCCGGTGCCGATCCAGCCCCGGCGCGCGTCCCACCGGGTGAGCAGCTCCGGACGTGCCGTCAGCCCGGCCTTGACCAGGCGGGCCGTCCTGCGAGCCCGCCAGGACCAGTCGCCGTCGGTCTCGGCCCGGGTGACCTCGGCGTCGTAGGCGGCCGCGTCGAAGCGGAGGGCGGGGACCGCGGGCGCGGGCCCACGGCTGCCGGGGAGGGCCGGACGCCGCCAGTCCTCCCACACCACCTCGTCGCCGTCGCGGCGGACGGTGACGTGCAGCGCACCGCAGCACCCCTCGGTGCACCAGGCCTCCGCGAGCCGCACCCGCCGAGGCTCGGTGTCCGCCCGGAGCAGCCCCTCGTCCAGCAGGATCTCCGGACCGTGCGCCGGACCGAACGGGAACAGCGCCGGGACGAGCGGCCGCCCGTCCACGAGGACACGGGTCTCCAGGGATGCCCGCCCGCCCTCCGGGTCACCGGCCACGATCTCGATGCGCAGCCCGCCGCCGGCCGTGGCCGCACCGGTGAACGGCCGCCGTCCGGTACGCCGGATCCAGCCGGCCCGCCGCCGCCAGGCAGCGGCGGTGTCCGGATCCACGCCGGTGTCCGGGCCCACGCCGGCCGCACCGGTCCGGGCGGCGTCCGCAGACCCGCCGGCTGGGTCGCACGTGCCGTCGGGGTCCGTCAGGGAGGTCCACGCCGGTCGGGCCAGCAGCCGGCCGAGGGCTGCCAGCAGGCTCTCGCGACGGCCGGGCGGCCAGTCGAGCAGCGCTCCGGTCCCGCTGCTCAGGCTCAGCGCGAGCGAAAGCAGCATGGCGTGGTGTTCGAGGGTCGGGGTCAGCAGACCGGCCCGGCCGACGACGGTCTCGTACACGCCCGGCGCGTCCCGGTAGCCGAGGAGTTCGCCCGGCGCGTCGCCCTCGCACGCGATCCGGACGAGCAGCAGACCGGCCCGGGCGAGCAACTCCGGGTCGGCGGGATGCGCGGCGAGCAGGTCGGGCAGCCGGGCGGCCTCCGCGACGCGCCGGGCGGTCCCGGCGTCGAGGAAGCGCGGACCGGCGGGGAAGGCCGTCAGCTCCCGGCGGACGGCCGCGTCGTCCGCCTCCACCGATGCCGATACCGATACCGATGCCGCCAACGCCCTCACCAGCGGCCGGAGTTCGTGGCGACCGGCCGACGACAGCAGGCTGACGACGGCGCCGGCCCGGCGGTCGAGGACGTCCAGAGCCTGCAGCGCCGCGCCGGTGAGGGAACGCACCAGACCGAGCACGAAGACGTGCGGGACGTCCTCGGGTTCGCCCACGCGGGCGAGCAGGGCGAGGCCGACGGTGACGGCGGGGACGGTGGTGCCGGTCCTGGTCAGCTGCCGGGCCAGCGAGCGGGCCGCCGGGCGGTGCTCGGCCGGCAGCGGCAGCGCCGCGACGGCGTACAGGACCGCCCTGCGGTGGCAGGCCCGGACGCCGAGTTCGGCGAACCGGCGGTGCAGGGCCACCGCGTCCGCCGGCAGCGGGTCCAGTGCTCCCGGGACGACGACCGCCGCCTCCTTGTGGGACAGCGTGGGATCCTCCGCACGGGCTTCGGCCGGGGAGCCGGGGAGGTCGAAACCGCGGCCCGGCGGGAGGCCCTCCGGGGACTGCCGCCGCAGGCTCAGCGCCTGTTCGTACAGCGCGGGCGGGAGATCGTCCGGGGGGCTCACCGGGCGGTGGGGAACTCGATTCCGTAGGTCATGCGCACCAGCCTGCCCGGCAGGTCTCGGCCTGTCGACGGAATTTCCTCACTGCGGCCCGCCGCCCTTCGGGCCGGACGCACAGCGAGAGCGCCGGTCCCGCCGTGCACGGTCTGTGCGCACGTGCGGTGGGACCGGCGCCCTCGGGGAGCGTGCCGAGAACGGGAGCCTCAGGCCTTGGCGGCCTTGGCCTTCCCCCGGACGGAGATGTTGGAGCTGGTGTCGTCGCCCCGGTCCTTCGACCTGTCCAGGACCCACACCAGTCCGGCGATCAGCGCGAACAGGGCGAGCGGGGCCACGACGTAGAGGCCCAGCGTCTCGACGACGCTGAGACCCGGGCCGGGGTCGTCGCCGTCGTCGCGGCTCACCGCGAGCGCGGGGGACGACATGAGCAGCATCATCAGCGTCGTACCGGCAGCCAGGGCGCCGGCGCGCAGGGCGTTCTTCTTGTCCACGGTGCCCAAGTTAGCGAACGGCGTCCGGGCGCGCGCGTCCGGGGTGCCGTCCGAGGCGCGGGCGACCGTCACGTCCCCTCCCGGGCGTCGCCGAGGAAGCGCGGGACAGTCGTCACGTCCCCTCCCGGGCGTCGTCGCCGGACGGTTCGCCCCGCAGGCCGCCGAACGGCTGTTCCACCGTGTCGCCGGACGGCTCGCCGCCCGTGTCGTCGGCCGGGCGTTCCTGATCCGGTGCCCGCAGGACGTCCATCAGCGCGTGCAGTCGCGGGGAGGCCGCCAGTTGTTCCAGCGTGACCGGGCGGCCCTCGGCGTCCGCGATCGGCAGTCGCCAGTTCGGGTACTGGTCCCAGGTGCCGGGCAGGTTCTGCGGGCGGCGGTCGCCGACGCCGTCCGGCAGCCAGACGCCGATCATGCGGGCCGGGCTGCGCAGCAGGAAGCGGTGGACGGCCTGGACCTCGGCCTCCTCCGAGGAGGCGTCGCTGCCGCCGCCGGTGCCGGCCAGGAGCCCGAGGCGGCTGAGCTCGGCCAGCCATTCGGCGGTGTCGTTGGCGGCCTCGGTGCGCTCCTCCTCCAGCGGCCGGGTCAGCAGGCCCAGCCGGTCGCGGAGTTCGACGTGCTCGCCGGTGAGCCGGGCGGCCGTGGACGGCAGGTCGTGCGTGGTCGCGGTGGCCAGGCAGTCGGCCCGCCAGCGGTCGGGGGACAGCGGACGTCTGTCGCCCTCCCAGTCCCGTTCGAACCACAGGACGGAGGTGCCGAGCACCCCGCGCTCGCGCAGTGCCTCCCGCACCCCCGGCTCGACGGTGCCGAGGTCCTCGCCGATCACCGCCGCGCCGGCCCGGGACGCCTCCAGCACCAGGACGGCGAGCATGGCCTCGGCGTCGTAGCGGACGTAGGCTCCCTCGGTCGGCGGCTCGCCCTGCGGGACCCACCACAGGCGGAACAGGCCCATGACGTGGTCGATGCGCAGCGCGCCGGCGTACCGGAACAGCGCCCGCAGCAGCCGCCGGTAGGGGGCGTAGCCGGAGGCGGCCAGCCGGTCGGGGCGCCAGGGCGGCAGACCCCAGTCCTGGCCGCGGGCGTTGAAGGCGTCCGGCGGGGCGCCCACCGACATGCCGGCGGCGAAGTACTCCTGCTGCGCCCACGCGTCGGCGCCCTCGGGATGCACGCCGACCGCCAGGTCGTGCACGATCCCGACGGGCATGCCGGCCTCGCGCGCGACGCGCTGGGCGGCGGTGAGCTGCTCGTCGGTGAGCCAGGCGAGCCGCGAGTGGAAGTCGACGCGGTCCATCAGCTCGCCCCGCGCGCGGGCGGTCTCCGCCGAACGGGGGTCGCGCAGTGCGGACGGCCACTGCCGCCACTGCGAGCCGTGCACCTCGGCGAGGGCGCACCAGGTGGCGTGGTCCTCCAGCGCCCGGCCCTGCTCGGCGAGGAAGTCACAGTAGGCGGCCCGCCGGCCGGGGCCGAGCGGCACGCGGGCGACGAGTTCCAGGGCCTCCCGCTTGACCCGCCACACCGCGTCCCGGTCGATCAGCTCGCCCTTGCCCAGGACGGCCTCGCGCAGTCGGCCGGCCCGCTCGAGCAGCGCGGCGCGCAGGGCGTCGTCCGGGACGTACGCGTATTCGGGGACGTCCTCGACGCGCAGGTGCACCGGGTCGGGGAAGCGCCGGGAGGAGGGCCGGTAGGGGGAGGGATCGGTCGGAGAGCCGGGCACGGCCGCGTGCAGGGGGTTGACCTGCACGAATCCGGCGCCGAGCGTCCGCCCGGCCCAGCCGGTGAGTTCCCCGAGGTCACCCAGGTCGCCCATGCCCCAGGAGCGGTGCGAGAGCAGCGAGTACAGCTGGACCAGGAGCCCGTACGACCGTCCCGCGGGCGTGGGCAGGCGGGCCGGGGCGACGACGAGGTGGGACGCGCCGGTCCGCCCGTCGGGTGCGGTGACCGTCAACCGGTGCACCCCGAGCGGGAGTTCCCCGACGCCGTCGTGGCTCTCGCCCTGCTCGGTCTCGACGTGCAGCCGACTGCCCTCGGGGAGGGCCGCGAGCGCCTCGGGCGGGCTGCCGCTCCAGCACACCACGGTCGGCGGCAGCAGCCGCTCGCGCAACTCCGCCTCCCGGGCCGCGAGCGCGGCGCGCACGGCCCGCGGCGCGCCCACGTCCACGCCCAGGGCGGCCAGGACGCGGGTGACGGCGGCGGCGGAGGCCGTGACCGTGCGGTCCACGGAGGGCTGGTAGGAGGTGGCCACGCCGTGCAGCGCGGCGAGCCGGGCGAGCTCTTCCCCGGGGGGTGCGGTCATCTACGGCCTCGTGGAGTCGGAGTCCGCGGCGGCGAGCGGCGGCTCGCTGGTCAGGGGCTCGGCGTCGGGCAGCGGGGGTTCGCTGGTCAGTGGGGGTTCGGCGCAGGTTCCTTCGGCGCTGAAAGCGCACAGACGGACGTCTTCGGGGGCGGCGGAGAGCTCCGCCGGGCGTTTGGACCGGGGCGGCGCGATCACGGTGGCCTCCTCATCGGATACGACATCGGTTACCGCAGCCCTACCCAGCGAACGCCGGGCCAGACGTCCCCTCGAACGCCCCGCTGAACATCCCACTGGACGTCGTGCCGAACGTCCGCTGCCGACGCGCCGCGTCACACGCTGCCACATCCCCGCGCCATGGCGGCGGACGCGCCGGGTTCACATCTGCGACGCGGCGAACCGCGTCCGACGCCGCCGCCGACTCGGCAAGATCAATGGGGAAATTCGGAACACCCCGACACAATCCAGACGGTGAAAAATCGCCCCACTTTAGACAACTCGAACGACGGCGAGGAAAGCAACAGCGCCCCCTTTGGAAGAAGTTGACCTTTCACGAAGTGGACTGATACTTTCCAGACACAGGCTGAAGAACCCTCAGCCGCACGGGGGACGGGGGATGTGGGGGAAGTGTGTTCTCAACTTCACAAGTGCCTGACCCCGTGCTTCACGCACAAAGAACAGGGGAAAGCATGAAGCGCGGTACGCGCATCACCACGATCGTCGGCACGGCCGCCGTGATCACTCTGGCGATGGCCCCCATCGCCGAGGCCAACTGGAGCAGCTCCATAACCGGTGCCAGCGCCAGCTTCGAGTCCCGGCGCTGGTCGGACGAGCTCTACTCGCAGGTGAGGTTCACCGGCTGCACCACCGACGGCTCGAAGAGCACCGACGTGCAGATCTGGAACGACATCTCGTTCCAGCCCGACGCGGCCTACGACAGCAAGACCTTTACCGCCTGCTTCAACGGCGGTACGAGCAACGGCGAGTGGACCGACCTGCCGTCCGGCATGCGTGACTACTACTTCAAGATCATGAAGATCGGCGGCTCCACCTTCGGCCCGCAGCTGAGCGTGCGCACGGTGTCGGTGGACACCACCAAGGCCGACTAGACGGCTGACAGACCAGCCCTGAGGGGCGTCCCGCACGGGGCGCCCCTCTCCGGCCGACAAGTGGTTCGGTGAGACTGCATGAAATTCAGCACCACTCTGCGCAGCGGTAGTGTGCGATGGGCTGCACCCATTATTCTCCTACTGACATTCCTTTACTATGTCGTAGGCCAGACAGCCCCTCTCTCGAGTTATTTCCATTACGCGCCGAGCATTGTCGCAGAGCCGCTTACGACGCTTTACGCGCTGGCTTATGCGACGGCCGCAGGACTTGCCTGCTGGGAGAGTGGCCGTCTGAAAAGCGCACGGATATGGGCCTTGGCTCCGGCCCGTTCCCGCTATCGGATCGCGGCCAACATCCTGGCCCCGGTGATCGCGCTCTCGTGGCTTGTTCTCCTTCTTCCCCCTGCGGTCTCACTCGCACGGTCGGCGACCATGCCCAGCCTCGACAGCCTGCGCTTGCCACTCGCGGCGATGGTGATATGCGTCGCACACGCGATCGTGGGGTTCGCCGTGGGCTGCTGGGTTCCCCGCATCATCGCCACGCCGATCCTGGCCGTGGCCGACTGGCTCGTCGTCGCCTTCACCCGGGCGATGCTGCCGTACTGGCCCCGCCATGTGTCCGGGCAGTTCGACACGATCGGCTTCGGCGAGGTGCCCCGGTTCGTCACGGCGGCGGCCCCCATACTGCTGGCCGGCGGCATCGCCGTCGGACTGCTCCTCCTCTGGCTGCCCTTCGGGTGGCGCCTGCTCCGGGTCGCCCTCGCGGCCGCGGTCGCCGTGGGCGGCGTCTTCGGGGCCTACCGCATCACCGCCGACTGGTCGGCCACTCCGCCGATCACCACCGGGAACGTGGCGATGGCGTGCACCGGCAGCGCGCCGCGCATGTGCGTGCCGGAGTTCAACGAGCGTTATCTCTCCAAGGCGCAGAGCGGCAGCGCCAAGGCGCTGAGCGTGCTGCGGGACGCCGGGGCGACCTCGGCCCGGCCCCAGCTGATCACCGACGGCTACGTCGACGGCCGCCACCAGAAGGCGTCCACGGACACCGAATGGCGCATGATGCTGACCGTGCCCATACAGCGGGGCGACGCGGTGTACCAGGTCGTGGTGCGCTCGCTGAAGTTCCGCTGCAAGGAGGTCGACGTCCGTACCGCGCACTCGGCCTGGCTGTGGGCCGCCACGAAGACCGGGCAGGCGGAGGCCTACCAGATGCGCCGGGAGCAGGAGGGCATGAACCCCGAGGACCGGCAGTTGGAGAAGCAGATCAAGGCCGACGTCACCCGGGTGCTGGCCGAACCCGCGGCCGAGCAGACCAAGTGGATCAAGAAGCAGCTCGACACCTGCCAGGCGAACCCGTCGTGAGGTGGTGGTTCAAGGCCCGGCGGGGACACACGCTGCTGCCGCTCGCCCTCGTCGTCTTCACCGCCGCGCTCTACGCCGTCCAGGACACCACGGTGCTGCTGCCGGCCATCACCGGCAGTCCCAGGGTCGCGCTGGCCCTGTTCGTCCCGGTGCCCCTGTTCGCCATCCTGATGGCGATGCTGGAGTCCCGGCTGCCCGCGGCCGAGGTCTCCGGAGTACGGTCCGTCACCCGGCTCGACAACCTGCTCGTCACCGCGGTCGTGGCGACCGCAGTACTGTGCAGCGTCTTCGTCGCCGCCCTGCAGGGAACGGGGACGGCCACGACCGGAGGGCGCAACGCCCTGTTCCTGACCGGCCTCATGCTGCTCGGCCGCGCCTGGGTCGGCCAAGGAGCCGTGATGCTCCCCGTGGGATGGTTGGTCACCGTCGCCGTCATCGGGTTCCGCGGGAACGTCCCGCGCTCGTGGACCGTCATCGCGCTCCCTGCGGACGACCTGTTCGCAGCAGCCGCCTCCCTGGTGGTGTTCGCCCTCGGACTCGCCGCCCAGATCCGCTCGTCGAGGAAAACAGCGTGACACTCGAACTCCGCAACTGCACCTACGGCTACCGGCGCTGGAAGCAGCCCGTCCTCCAGGACTTCTCCTACAGCCTGCCGGAAGGCCTCACCGTACTGCTCGGTCCCAACGGGGCCGGCAAGTCGACGCTGCTGAAGCTCGCGGCCTCGGTGACCACCCCCCAGAAGGGGCGCGTCGCCCTGGACGGGGCGCCGGCCGGCACCGCGGCGTACCGGCAGGCCGTGGCCTGGATGCCGCAGGACATCGTGCCCATGCCGACGCTCACGGCCCGCGAGTACGTCGCCTACATCGGCTGGCTCAAGGGCATGAACCGCACGGACGCCTGGAAGCAGGCCCGCAAGGCCCTTGCCCGGGTGGAGCTGACCGACAAGATCGACGCCCGCACGAGCCAGCTCTCCGGCGGCCAGCTGCGGCGCGTCGGCGTGGCCGGGGCGCTGGTGCACGGCGCCCGGGTCCTGCTGCTGGACGAGCCGACCGCCGGAATGGACCCCTACCAGCGCCGCGTGTTCCGCGACATCCTGCGCGGGCTCACCGGTGACGTGCGCGTCCTGCTGTCCACGCACGACGTCGCCGACCTCGCGGAGGAGGCGGACCACGTCACGGTCATGTACGGCGGTTCCGTCCTGCACCACGGAACCACCCACACGTTCCTGGCCCACACTCCGCCGGGAACCCTCGAGGGGCGCGCCGCCGAAGGGGCGTACACCGCGCTGCTGAGAAGCCACAACGTCGCCGCCTGACGCCCGGGCCCCGACCGCCGGACCGCCTGCCGGGCCGACCGCCGGGGCCCGGGCAGGCTCCGCGGGCGGCCCCGACAGCGCTCACAACCGCACCGGGGTACCGGAGCGGCTAGGCGGAGACGCCGTCGATCCTGGCCAGGGCGTCGTCCGCGCCGTAGGGCTGCAGGTACGGCAGCCAGCGCGGATCCCGGTGGCCCGTGCCGATGATGCGCCAGGCGAGGCCGGAGGGCGGGGCGGGCTTGTGACGCAGGCGCCAGCCGATCTCGACGAGGTGCCGGTCGGCCTTGGTGTGGTTGCAGCGGCGGCAGGACGCCACGACGTTGTCCCACACGTGCTTGCCCCCGCGGCTGCGCGGGACGACGTGGTCGACGCTGGTTGCGACGCCACCGCAGTACATGCACCGGCCCCCGTCCCGGGCGAACAGCGCCCGACGGGTCAGCGGGACGGGTCCACGGTAGGGAACCCTGACGAATCGCTTGAGCCGGACCACGCTGGGTGCGGGGACTGTGACGGTCGCGCTGTGCAGGAAGGCGCCGGATTCCTCGAGGGAGACCGCTTTGTTCTCCAGGACGAGGACGAGCGCGCGGCGGAGCGGTACGACGCCGAGTGGTTCGTACGACGCGTTGAGGACCAGGACGTGCGGCACGGATGCCTCCTTGGGCGTCGGCGGCGCGTGGCTCGCGCCGGGACGATCTGTGGTCAGTCTCCCCTCTCGCCCGCTGACCGCGCCACCATGTCCCGGTAACGGGCTGGGAGTGTTTTCGACCACACCCTGTTGTCTCCCCAGGATCGTGGCCTGTTCAAGCACGGGTGAGGACCGTCTCTCCTTCACCGATCGCGCAGAACCACGCACGATGCCCCGTTAGTGTGGTGGTTCTGTCCGTCCGGTGACCTTTCCGTGACCTGGCCGGGCGCGTCGCCCTCGACCGCCGCGCCGGACGGAGCAGTGCAGCGCCTGGAGGTACCTGCCGTGTCCTTGCCCGCCGTCCTGCTGGCCGCCGACGCGTCGCCGTCGCCGACTCCCTCGGAGTCGCCGTCCGCGGTGACGGTCCCGTCACTCCAGGACGCCCAGGAGAGCGCGACGAACGCGGCCAGCTGGGTCGAGCAGAACTGGTCGACGTGGCTGGCGATCGGTCTGCGGGTGCTGCTGATCCTGGTGATCGCGGTGGTGCTGAGAGTGGTGGTGCAGCGGGCGATCACCAAGCTGATCGACCGGATGAACCGCACCGTCGCCACGGTCGACGGCACGGCGCTGGGCGGGCTGCTGGTCAACAACGAGCGGCGGCGTCAGCGCTCGCAGGCGATCGGCTCGGTGCTGCGCTCGGTGGCGAGCTTCCTGATCCTGGGCACGGCCGCGCTGATGGTGCTGGGCACCTTCGAGATCAACCTGGCCCCGCTGCTGGCCTCGGCCGGTGTCGCGGGTGTCGCGATCGGGTTCGGCGCACGCAACCTGGTCACCGACTTCCTCTCCGGCGTGTTCATGATCCTCGAGGACCAGTACGGCGTCGGCGACCAGATCGACGCGGGCGTGGCCTCCGGCGAGGTCATCGAGGTGGGCCTGCGGGTGACCAAGCTGCGCGGCGACAACGGGGAGATCTGGTACGTCCGCAACGGCGAGGTCAAACGGATCGGCAACCTCTCCCAGGGCTGGGCGACGGCCGGCGTCGACGTGACCGTCAAGGCGTCCGAGGACCTCGACCGGGTGAAGGCCACCCTGGACGAGGTCGCCGAGAAGATGAGCAAGGAAGAGCCCTGGAACGAGCTCCTGTGGAGCCCGATCGAGGTCCTCGGCCTGGACAGCGTCCTGCTCGACTCGATGGTGGTCCGGGTCTCCGCGAAGACGATGCCGGGCAAGTCCCTGGCGGTCGAGCGGGAGCTGCGCTGGCGGGTCAAGCGCGCCTTCGACGCGGCCGACATCCGCATCGTGGGCGGCGCGACCGCCCCCGCGACGGAGGATCCGGCGGACCCGTCGGCGGCGGTCGCGGCCCCCTCCGCGTTGGCCAACGCGGACTCCCCGCAGTCGGCGGCGGCGACGCCGATCGCCCAGCCCCGCGCGGGGACGACCACCCCGTCGCCGACGTAGCGGAACGCTTCGGCACCTTCCTTCCAGGCAGGACGCTCCCGGGTAACGACTCCGTCGCCCCGGGAGCGTTTGCCGTTTCGGCCCTTGACGTCCCCTTCTCGGCGGGTCTACGTTCCTGCCAGTCGATAGGAAACTTTCCTAACAGTGACCGGATGTGGACGTGCGTCCGGCGGACTTGAGAAGCTGGGCAGTTCAGAGAGGCAGGTGTCGATCCCATGGCAGGAACCGCCGGCACGCCGGGCACCCCGCGCGTCCTGCGCGCCATGAACGACCGCGCCGCGCTCGACCTCCTGTTGGCGCACGGCCCGCTGTCGCGCACCCGCATCGGCAAGCTCACCGGCCTGTCCAAACCCACCGCCTCACAGCTCCTGGCCCGCCTGGAGGCGGCGGGGCTGGTCCTCGCGACCGGCACCACCGCCGGGCGGCCCGGCCCCAACGCCCAGCTCTACGCGGTCAACCCGGCCGCCGGGTACGCCGCGGGGCTCGACGTCACCCCCGAACGCGTCCTCGCCTCGGTCGCCGACGTCACCGGCCGGACCGTGGGCGCGCACGAGGTGCCCACACCCGGCAGGAACACCGCCCAAGCCGTCGTACGGCAGGTCACCGACGCCCTCGACGGCGCCGTCAAGGCCGCCGGTCTCACCCGGGACGACGTGCGCCGGCTCGTCGTCGCCACCCCCGGCGCCTTCGACCCCACCACCGGTCGCCTGCGCTACGCCTCCCACCTGCCCGGCTGGCACTCCCCCGCGCTGCTCGACGACCTCGCCGCAGCCCTGCCGATGCCGGTCGAGTACGAGAACGACGTCAACCTCGCCGCCGTCGCCGAACAGCGGCTCGGCGCGGCGCGCGGGCACGAGGACTTCGTCCTGCTGTGGAACGAGGGCGGCCTCGGCGCCGCCCTGGTCCTCGGCGGGCGGCTGCACCGCGGCTGGACCGGCGGCGCGGGCGAGGTCGGTTTCCTGCCGGTTCCGGGCGCGCCCCTGGTCCGTCAGGTGACCAAGGCCAACAGCGGCGGCTACCAGGAGCTCGCGGGCTCGCAGGCCGTTCCCCGGCTGGCCCGGGAGCTCGGCATCGACGACGTCCCCGAGGGGCCGTACGCCGAGGTCGCCGCCGCGCTCGTGCGGCGGGCCGCCGCCGAGGACACCGCCCTGCACCGGCTGCTGCTGCAGACCTACGCGACCCGGCTCGCGACCGGTCTCGCCTCGCTGGTCTCCGTGCTCGACCCCGAACTCGTCGTCCTCAGCGGCGCCTCCCTGACGGCCGGCGGCGAGGTGTTGCGCGCCCTCGTCCAGGACGAGCTGGAGGAGCTGGCCGCGTCCCGGCCGAAGCTGGTCATGGGCGACGTCACCGAACAGCCCGTGCTGCGCGGCGCGCTGGAGAGCGCGCTGGCCGCCACCCGCGACGAGGTCTTCGACACCTCGCGCTGAGCCACACCCGCAACCCGCACCGCACCCGCACCTGACGCGGCAGACCCCTGTCCCGCGTCCTCACCGCACCTCACCCCGTCCTGCCCCGTCCTGTCCCTGGAAGGCTCCGCCATGCCCACACGCATACCCGAGGTCGTCCGAAAAGCGGCTTTCGCCCTGACCGCTTCGACCGCCCTGCTGCTGAGCACGACCGCCTGTACCGGCCAGTCCGCCACCGACGCGAGCGACGACGCGTCGAAGGAGACGACCCTGACCTTCTGGCACGCCTGGAGCGCGCCGAGCGAGGTGAAGGCCGTGCAGGCGCTGGTCGCCGGGTTCGAGAAGACGCACCCGAACATCCACGTGAAGGTCGTCGGCAACATGACCGACGACAAGATCGACCAGGCGCTGCGGGCCGGCGGCAGCACAGCGCCCGACGTGATCTCGTCCTTCACCACCAACAACGTCGGCACGTTCTGCTCGTCGGGCGCCCTGGTCGACCTCAACCCCTTCTTCGAGAAGGCGAACATCGACCCGCAGACGACGTTCCCGAAGGCGATGAACCAGTACACCCAGTTCGAGGGCGACCGTTGCGCCGTCCCGCTGCTGGGCGACGCCTACGGCCTCTACTACAACCGGACGGCGTTCGAGAAGGCCGGCATCACCGCTCCCCCGAAGACCTGGTCCGAGTTCGAGGCCGACGCCAAGAAGCTGACGATCACCCAGGGCGCCACGTACAAGCAGCTCGGCTTCATGCCGGACTACCACGGCTGGGAGACGACCACCGAGCACTACATGGGCCAGTTCGGCCCGACCTACTTCGACGCGTCCGGCAAGTCGACCATCGCCACCGACCCGGCCGTAGCGGCGGCCTTCACCACCCAGAAGAAGCTGGTCGACGAGCTCGGCGGGTTCAGGAAGCTGGAGACCTTCCGCGCCGGACTCGGCGACGAGTGGGGCCCCAAGCACCCCTTCCACACCGGCCAGGTGGCCATGCAGCTGGACGGCGAGTGGCGCCTGGGCATGGCGCTGGAGGCCGAGCCGGCCTTCGAGATCGGCGTCGCCCCGCTGCCCGTCCCGGACGACCAGGCGGACCGGTACGGCAGGGGCTACATCACCGGAACCATCGCCAGCATCGCCGCCACCAGCAGGAAGCAGAACGCGGCCTGGGAGCTGGTGAAGTACATGACCACCGACACCGACGCGGTCGTCGCCTTCTCCAACGCCATCCACAACGTGCCCTCCACCCTGGCCGCCCTGAAGTCCCCCGACCTGAAGTACGACCCGCGGTTCAAGACGTTCCTGGACATCGCCGCGAACCCGAACTCCACCACCGCCCCGGCCTCGGTCAACGGCGGCGTCTACCTGACGACCGTCCAGCAACTCGGCTACGACTACGAGAGCGGCAAGGTCACCGACCTGGCGGCCGGGCTGAAGAAGGCCGCCGCACAGATCGACACGGACATCGCGCAGGCGAAGTAGCGATGGCGACGACCCACACGCTGAGGGCGAAGCACCGGCGCTCGGCCCTGCGCACCCTCGCCTTCCTCTCGCCCTGGCTGATCGGCTTCGCGGTCTTCTTCGCGTACCCGATGATCTCGACCGTCTACTTCTCGTTCATGCACTACGACGGCTTCCGGCCGCCGACCTGGAGCGGCACGAAGAACTGGACGTACGTCTTCGCGCACTACCCCTTCTTCTGGCCGGCGCTGCGCAACACCCTGTGGCTGGTCGTGATCATGGTGACCCTGCGCGTGCTGTTCGGACTCGGGATCGGCATGCTGATCACGAAGATCAAGACCGCTACCGGCGTCTTCCGCACGCTGTTCTACCTGCCCTACCTCGCCCCGCCGGTGGCGGCGACCATGGCCTTCGCGTTCCTGCTCAACCCCGGCACCGGACCCGTCAACTCACTGCTGGAGAGCGTCGGCATCCCGGCTCCGGGCTGGTTCAACGACCCGGACTGGTCCAAGCCCGCCCTCACCCTGATGTTCCTGTGGGGGGTCGGCGACCTGATGGTCATCTTCATGGCCGCGCTGCTCGACGTGCCGAAGGAGCAGTACGAAGCGGCCGAACTGGACGGCGCCTCGGCGTGGCAGCGGTTCCGGTTCGTCACCCTCCCCAACATCTCGCCGATCATCATGTTCGCGGTCGTCACCGGCGTGATCGCGGCGATGCAGTGCTACACCCAGCCCCTGGTCGCCGGAAAGGTCGCCTCGGGCGTGATCCAGGGCGCGGGCACCATGTTCGAGCCCGGCTACCCGGAGCACTCCACCCTCACTCTCCCCCAGCTCGTCTACAACCTCGGCTTCCAGCGCTTCGACTACGGCTCGGCGTGCGTCGTGGCCCTGGTCCTGTTCGCCCTGTCGATGGCGTTCACCGCGCTGCTGATGCGGCGCCGGGGCGGGCTCATCCAGGCAGGTGACTGACCCCATGACGCAAGTACTCGACCGTCCGGCGGAGTTGACGGCACGCGCCACGCCCGCCGAGCGCGCCGCCCGCCGCAGGGCGCTGCTGGAATGGATCGCGGTGCACTCCCTCGGCGTGGCCGCCGCCCTCTTCTTCACCCTCCCCTTCGTGTTCGTGTTCCTGACCTCCCTGATGAGCGACTCGCAGGCGCTCAGCCGGGACCTGATCCCGCACACCTGGGAATGGGCCAACTACCGGAAGGTCTTCGATACCCCGGGCTTCCTCACCTGGTGGCGGAACACCCTGGTCTACGCCGGCCTCGGCACCGTCCTCACCGTGGTGTCGTCGCTCCCGGTCGCGTACGCGCTGGCCAAGTTCCGCTTCCGGGGCCGCAACCTGACGCTCATGCTGGTGATCTCGATGATGATGCTGCCCCCGCAGGTGGTCGTCATCCCGATGTACCTGTTCTGGGCCAAGCAGCTGGACCTGTCCGGCACCCTGTGGCCGTTGATCGTCCCGCTGGCGTTCGGCGACGCCTTCTCGATCTTCCTGCTGCGACAGTTCCTGCTGACCATCCCCGGCGAGTACCTGGACGCGGCGAAGGTGGACGGCTGCGGCGACCTTCGCACCCTGCTGAAGGTCGTCCTGCCGATGGCGAAGCCCGGCATCGCCGCCGTGGCCCTCTTCCAGTTCTTCACCGCCTGGAACGACTACTTCGGCCCGCAGATCTACGCCTCGGAGAACCCGGACGCGTGGACCCTCTCCTACGCCCTGGAGTCCTTCAAGGGCGCGCACCACACCGACTGGAACCTCACCATGGCGGCCACCGTGCTGGTCATGGCCCCCGTGATCCTCGTGTTCTTCTTCGCCCAGAAGGCGTTCGTCGAAGGCGTCACCCTCACCGGAGTGAAGGGTTGACAAGGCATGCGATGTCTTCCCACGGGACAACCCCCGTACCCCCGGCCGATGATCTCCGACCCCGGCACAGCGAAGCGAGGCAACTCCCAGTGAGACTCACCGTGGTCGGCGGCGGCTCGACCTACACCCCCGAACTCATCGACGGCTTCGCCCGGTTGCGCGACACGCTGCCCGTCGAGGAACTGGTCCTCGTCGACCCGTCGGAAGAACGCCTGGAGCTGGTGGGCGGGTTGGCGCGGCGCATCCTCGCCCGCCAGGGCCACCCCGGCACGATCGTGACGACGAACGACCTCGACCGGGCCGTCGAGGGCGCCGACGCCGTGCTGCTCCAGCTCCGCGTCGGCGGCCAGGCGGCCCGCGAGCAGGACGAGACCTGGCCCCTGGAGTGCGGCTGCGTCGGACAGGAGACGACCGGCGCGGGCGGCCTGGCGAAGGCGCTGCGCACGGTCCCGGTGGTCCTGGACGTCGCCGAGCGGGTGCGCCGGACCAACCCGGACGCCTGGATCATCGACTTCACCAACCCGGTCGGCATCGTCACCCGCGCGCTGCTCCAGGCCGGCCACAAGGCCGTCGGCCTGTGCAACGTGGCGATCGGCCTCCAACGCAAGTTCGCCGCGCTGCTCGGCGTAGCCCCCGCGGACGTCCACCTGGACCACGTGGGCCTCAACCACCTCACCTGGGAGACCGGGGTACGGCTGCACGGCCCCGAGGGCGAGGATGTCCTGCCCCGCCTGCTGGCCGGCCACGGCGACACGATCGCCGCCGACCTGCGGCTGCCCCGCCCGCTCCTGGACCGTCTCGGGCTGGTCCCGTCCTACTACCTGCGTTACTTCTACGCGCACGACGAGGTCGTCCGCGAACTGCGCGCCAAGCCCTCGCGGGCGTCCGAAGTGGCGGAGATGGAACGCCGGCTGCTGTCGCTGTACGCCGATCCCGCGCTGGACGAGAAGCCGGAGCTGCTCGCGAAGCGTGGCGGCGCCTACTACTCGGAGGCCGCGGTGGACCTGGCCGCGGCGCTGCTGACCGGCACGGGCAGCCCCTACCAGGTGGTGAACACCCGCAACGACGGCACACTGCCCTTCCTCCCGGACGACGCGGTGATCGAGGTCCAGGCGGCCGTGAGCCGGAAGGGACCGACCCCACTCCCGGTGACGCCGCTCGATCCGCTCTGCGCGGGTCTGACGGCCCAGGTGACGGCCTACGAGGACCTGGCCCTGCGGGCCGCCCTGCACGGCGGTCGCGACCGGGTGTTCAAGGCGCTCCTCGCCCACCCCCTGATCGGCCAGTTCGCGTACGCCGAGCAGTTGACCGACCGGCTGATCGCACACAACCGGGAGCACCTCGCGTGGGCCTGACGGCAAGCGTCCTCGCGATCGACGCGGGCAACAGCAAGACGGACGTCGCGGTGGTCGCGGCCGACGGGGAGGTCCTCGCCACGGCCCGCGGCGAAGGCTTCCGTCCTCCCGCGGTGGGCGTGACGGCGGCGATGGACGCCCTCGGTGACACCGTCACGCGCGCGTACGGGGCGGCCGGGGTGACGGCGGCGTCGCACGTCTCGGCCTGTCTGGCCAACGCGGACCTGCCCGTGGAGGAGGAGCGACTGGCGGCGGCGTTGCACACGCGCGCGTGGGGCGCGTCGGTGGACGTCCGCAACGACACGTTCGCGATCCTGCGGGCGGGCGTGGCCGAGCCCCGGGGCGTGGCCGTGGTCTGCGGCGCCGGCATCAACTGCGTGGGCATGCGCCCCGACGGCCGCACCGCCCGTTTCCCGGCCCTGGGCCGCGTGTCCGGCGACTGGGGCGGCGGCTGGGGCCTGGCCGAGGAGGCCCTCTGGCACGCGGCGCGGGCGGCGGACGGCAGGGGCGGACCGACGGACCTGGCGCGTGCGCTCCCGGCCCACTTCGGGCTCCCGTCCATGTACGCGCTGATCGAGGCCCTGCACCTGGAACGCGTCCCGCCGTCCCGCCGCCACGAGCTGACCCCCGTCCTCTTCGCGACGGCCGCGGAGGGCGATCCGGTGGCGCGCACGATCGTCGACCGGCTGGCCCAGGAGGTGGTGACGATGGCGGCGGTGGCCCTGTCCCGTCTGGAGCTGCTGGAGGAGGAGACGCCGGTGCTGCTGGGCGGCGGCGTCCTGACCGCGGGACACCGGCAGTTGGACGACCGGGTCCGGGAGCTCCTCGCCGCGCGGGCCCCGAAGGCGGTCGCGCACGTGGTGCGGGCGCGGCCCGTGCTGGGGGCGGCGCTGCTGGGCCTGGACCGGACGGGAGCGGAGGTGGCGGCGCAGGACCGAACACGCGCCTTCTTCGAAGGGTGAGCTCTCCGCCCTCGGCAGAATGCGTCGCCCCCGCCTTCGGCAGGCCGCGTCGCCCCCGTCCTCGGCAGGCCGCGTCGCCCTCGCCCTCGCCCTGCGGAGTCGGGCACCCCCGCCACGCGAAGGCCGAGCCTCCCCCGCCGGGGGCGCGGGCCGTGTCGCCGGGCTCGCGGCTCTGCCGCGGGCGCCGGGCGCGCGACCAGCCACGACGCCCCGCGCACCGAAACCGACGCACGCCCCCGGGAAGGAACCGAACACCCGCCCCAGGCGTATTCATGGGCAGGGGTGACTGCGATCTGATCAAGATCCAGTGAAGGCCGGTGTGCAGTACCGCTCCCGCCAGGGATACTGACCGGCGGGAGATGACCATGGGGGAGGTCGAACAGTGGCAGATCCGGCAACCAGCACGGCACCACAGCCGGTCAAGGCGCCGGTGCCGACGCCTTCCGGCCCGCGCCGGACGGCGTTCGCCGAGGGCGTCGACCGGGCCCGTGCCGCGGCGACCACCGAGCCCGGGCGGCTGCGTGTCATCGGCGCCGTCCTCGCCCTGCTCGTCCTCGCCTTCGGCGCGGTGACGGCGTGGCAGACCACCGACCGCGCGGCCGCCGCCGACGACGTGCTGCACAAGAGCCAGCCGCTGAGCTCGGACGCGGCCGACATCTACCGTTCGCTGGCCGGCGCCAACACGGCCGCCTCCGACGGCTTCCTGGCGGGCGGCCAGGAGACGGCGACGTCCCGGCAGCGCTATGAGGACAACATCGACAACGCGGCCGAGAAGCTCGTCCACGCCGCCAACAGCGCCGACGCCGACTCCGCCTCCACGGAGTACATCGTCAAGCTGAACACGATGCTGCCCGAGTACAAGGGCCTGGTGGAGCGGGCGCGGACGTACAACCGGCAGGGCTTCCCGGTGGGCGGCGCCTACCTGCGCTACGCCAACCAGAAGATGCAGGACGAGATGCTCCCGGCGGCCCAGGAGCTCTACGACAGCGAGAACCGGCGGCTCCAGGACGACTACGGCGACGCCACCCCCTACCCGTGGGCGGCGATCGCGCTCGGCGTGGTCGCGCTGGCGGGCCTGGCCTGGGCGCAGCACCGCAACTACCGCCGTACGAACCGGGTCCTGAACCACGGCCTGGTCGCAGCGACGGCCACCACGACGGTCGTCCTGCTGTGGCTGGTGGTCGGTCACAGTGTGGCCCGCGCCGGGCTCGACGACTCCTACGACCACGGCGTCCGCTCCCTGAACGTGCTGCACGACGCGCGGATCGCCTCCCTCAAGGCGCGGGGGAACGAGAACCTGACCCTGGTGGCGCGCGGCGCCGAGACGGTGAAGGTGACCGCCGACGGCAAGGACGTGACGCTCGACAAGTACGACCACGACTTCACCACCGACATGAACGACCTCGGCAAGGGCCTCGCCCAGGCGGCGAAGCTCGCCGACGACGAGGCCGGCGAGAAGCCGGTCGCGTCGGCCGAGAGCAACATGGCGGAGTGGAAGGAGCGCCACACCGCGGCCCGCGCGCAGGACGACAACGGCAACTACGAACAGGCCCTGGCCCTCGTGATCGGCGGGAAGAACGCGACCGGCGCGTGCTTCGACAGCGTCGACGACAATCTCGCCACGGCACTGGGGCACGAGCGGGACGAGTTCCGGAAGGCGGCGAGCGGCGGTCTGAACGCGATGACGGGGCTGCCGATCGGTGCCGCCGTGCTCGCCGTGCTGGGCGCGGCGGGCGCGGTCCTCGGCATCGGCCGCAGGCTGTCGGAGTACCGGTGATGGGGGGCGTGACGATGCGTGTGCGACGTGTGCGGGCGGGTCTGAGGGGCTGGGGCGGAGTCGGCGCGATGGCAGGCCTGTGCGCCCTCGCGCTGGCCCTGGTGCTGCTGCTGCCGTGGACCGGCTCTGGACCGGCCGCCGGCGCGGGAGCCGGCCGGGGCGGACGGGGCGTCGCCTCGGGCACCCCGGCGGCCGACGCGACCTGCACGGACCCGGAGAAGCAGACGCTGGCGCCCTCGAGCGCGGACGGCACGACGATCGCCGCGATCAAGGCCCGGCAGGGCGAGAAGCGCAAGCTGATCGTCGGCGTCGACCAGAACAGCTACCGCTGGGGTTACCGCGATCCCAACAACTCCGTCGCGGAACTCGAGGGCTTCGACATCGACCTGGTCCACCGGATCGCGCAGGACATCCTCGGCGACCCGAAGGCGGTCCAGTTCAAGGCCATCCCGACCAACCAGCGCGTCCCGGCCATCCAGGAGGGCCGGGTCGACATGGTCGTGCGCACCATGACGATCTCCTGCGCCCGGCTCGGCGACGTCGCGTTCTCCGCGCCGTACTTCAAGACCGGCCAGCAGGTCCTCGCCCCCAAGTCCTCGTCCGTGGACGGCTACGACGCGACGCTGGCGAAGAAGAAGATCTGCGCGGCGGCCGGTTCGACGGCCTACACCAGGCTGGCGGACGACCAGAAGGCCGGCAAGCTCGCGGCCGGCGCCACCATCGCCACCGTCCCCAATCAGCTCGACTGTCTGGTGCGGTTGCAGCTCGGCGAGGCCGACGCGGTGGTCACCGACGGTGCGCTCGCGGCCAGTCAGGCCGCGCAGGACCCGACGGTGGAGCTCAAGGGGGCCCCGTTCACGACCGAGTACTACGGCGTGGCGATGAAGAGCGACGCGAGCGATCTGGTACGCCGGGTCAACCAGATCCTGGTGGCGTACAGCGCGAACGGCTGGCAGGCGTCGTACGACAAGTGGCTGTCGGCCACACTGGGCGGTGACGCGGCCACGTCGAGGCCGCCCGCACCGCCGCAGTACCTGCGCACGAGCTGAGGGACCACCACCGGGCGGCACGCCGGAGCCACCGCCGGCGGACGGCCGAGGAGGACGGGCGGGGACGGACGGGGCAGGACAGGCGGGGCGGGACAGGCGGGGCAGGGCAGGCAACGGACAGAGCAGCGGACCGACACAGCAGCGAGAGGTGATCGATGGGCGTCACGGGACCCCCCGGGCCGGTCATGGACCGGGACGAGGTCGACCGTGCGCTGGCGCGGCTCGGCGCGGAACACGAGGCGATCGAGACCTCGCTCCTCGCCCTGCAGGACCACGCGGGCCGCAGGCTCCTCGAGGGCGCCGAGCTCACCGGCGTCACCAAGGAGCGCTGGGCGTCCGCGGAGACGTCGATCACCCTGCTGTGGGCCTACTTCGACGCGTACACGGCCGCCCTGCGCGGCGCCCGCGAGATCCGCTCACGCCGCCGCTGGTCCAGCCGCGAGGACCTGGCGGAGCTGACGGAACTGCTGCGCGGCGAGTCCGTCACCGTCGCCGGATCGCTCGCGGGTCCCACGGCCGCGACGGCCAACGCGCCCACGCTGCACGGCACGGGCAGGCTCAGCCAGAGCTTCTCCCTGACGACGCTCGTCGACCGGATGAACGAGCTGTACGCGTCGTCGCTGGACATGGTCGTGGCCGCCGACGCGGTGTGGTCGGCGCTGCCCGCCCGGATAGACCTCCTGGCCGCGGAGCTCCAGCGCACCCGCCGACTGGCGCACTCCGTAGGCGTCCGCCCGGGCGAACACCCGGCGGGCGACGACCTGGAACGCATCACCCGCACGCTGACCGACCTGCGCGAGCGGGTGGTGTCGGACCCGCTCGCCTACTGGACGCCGGCGCAGGGCAGTTCGGCGCCCGGCGGCGGCCGTCCCGACACCACGGTGTACGACCGCGAGGCACGCGCCCTGGACGACGTGCGCCGGGAGATCGACGCGGTCCTGACGGTCCGGCAGGACGCCGAGCAGCGGCTGGTACGGCTGCGGGACGTCCTCAGCCGCGCCGACCGCACCCTCGCCGAGGCCGCGCGCCGCACGCGGCGAGGTGCTGGCGAAGATCGCCGCCACCGAGGTGCCGGTGGTCAGCGGCCCGCCGACCGCGTTGCAGGAGCAGCTCGCGACGGCCGCCGAGTACCGCCGGCACGCCCAGTGGCACCGCCTGTCCCCGCTCCTGGAGTCCCTGGAGCAGAAGGCGGAGGACGAACTGCTGCGCGCCCGCGAGTCGTTGGGCGCGGTCACCCAGCCGCTGGCGGTCCGCGCGGAGCTGCGCGGCCGCCTCGACGCGTACAAGGCGAAGGTCGCCCGTCACGGGCTCGCCGAGGACCCGTTCCTCATCGAGCGCTACGACGCGGCGCGCCGCATGCTGTGGAGCGCACCCTGCGATCTGCGCGTCGCCGAACAGGCCGTCCTGCGCTTCCAGCAGGCGGCCGCCGAACTGCTCAGCGCGCCACGCGTGCCGGAGCAGGGCGGGCCTCAGGACCACAGGGGGGAGCAGTAGCCATGAGTCAGGCAGGGCAGGCGTGTCAGCGGCCGGGCTGCGAGGGGTCGTACGAGGACGTGGGCGGCGGCGAGCTGTACTGCGACACCTGCGGTCTGGCCCCCGTCGTGTCGGCCGGGGGTCCCGCCTCCGGCGAAGGCCTGGTGGGCTCGCCGCCGACCGGGGTGACCGGCGGCGGCAAGGGCTCGTCGGGCAGCGCCAGTTCACGTAGCAGTGCGCGCAGCGCGCGTACGACGTCGCAGTCGGCGAAGTCCCGCCGCTCGGTGTCCGGGCGGCTGTCGCGCTCGCTCTCGGGCACGTCGACGGGCCGGTCGGTGTCGGTGCGCAGCTCCGGCTCGACGTCGAGCTCCTCCGGGCGGGCCCGGCTGGGCGCCGGACTGGTCATGGTGCCGCAGGTGCCGAAGCCGGACCCGCGCTCGATGGTGCTGGACAACCCCGAGGTGCCCGAGCGCAAGCGGTTCTGCTCGCGCTCCGACTGCGGTGCCCCGGTGGGCCGTTCGCGCGGCGAGCGGGAGGGTCGCACGGAGGGTTTCTGCACCAAGTGCGGCCACCCGTACTCCTTCGCGCCGAAGCTGAAGGCCGGCGACGTCGTGCACGGCCAGTACGAGGTCGTGGGCTGCCTCGCGCACGGCGGGCTCGGCTGGATCTACCTGGCCATCGACCGCCCGGTGGGCGACCGGTGGGTCGTCCTGAAGGGCCTCCTGGACACCGGCGACCAGGACGCGATGGCCGCGGCCATCTCCGAGCGGCGCTTCCTCGCCGAGATCGAGCACGCCAGCATCGTGCGGATCTACAGCTTCGTCGAACACCTCGACCAGCGCACCGGCTCCCTCGACGGCTACATCGTCATGGAGTACATCGGCGGCAAGTCCCTCAAGGAGATCGCCAACGACCGCCGCACCCCGCAGGGCAAGCGGGACCCGCTCCCCGTCGAGCAGGCCTGCGCGTACGGCATCGAGGCGCTCGAGGCGCTCGGTCATCTGCACAGCCGCAACCTGCTGTACTGCGACTTCAAGGTCGACAACGCGATCCAGAGCCAGGACGAACTCAAGCTGATCGACATGGGCGCGGTCAGACGCATGGACGACGACGAGTCGGCCATCTACGGCACCATCGGCTACCAGGCGCCCGAGGTCGCCGAGGTCGGCCCGTCGGTCGCCTCCGACCTGTACACGGTGGGCCGCACGCTCGCCGTCCTGACCTTCGACTTCCAGGGCTACACGACCGTCTTCGTGGATTCGCTGCCCGACCCCGACAACATCGAGGTCTTCCGGCAGTACGAGTCCTTCTACCGGTTCCTGGTCCGCGCCACCGACCCCGACCCGGACCGCAGGTTCGCCTCCGCCCAGGAGATGGCGGAGCAGCTGACGGGCGTGCTGCGCGAGGTCGTCTCCCTGCAGAGCGGCCGGGCACGGCCCGCGCTGTCGACGCTGTTCGGCCCGGAGGTCAAGGTCACGGACACCGAGCTGTTCCCGAAACTGGACGGGGAGGTGTCGCGGCTGGGCGCGCGCGTCGCCGTCACGTCCCGGCAACTGTTCGGGGGCGCACGGTCCGCGACGGCGTCGGCCGGCGGCGCCGGTCGCACGGCCGCCCTCGCCGCCGCTCCCGGCACGCCGGCAGGTCCGCCGTCCGCACTGCCGGGCGGCGCCGCTCCCGCTCTCGCTCCGGCTGCCGCGGGCCCGACGTCCCCCGTCGCGGTCGGCGGTGCACGGCCGGGCGCCGGCGGTGCGACCGCGCCCGGCGTTCCCGCCGCGCCGGTCGCCCCCGGTCTCGTCCGGGCCGTTCCCGCGCCCGCCGCGGCCCTCGCGCTGCCCGCTCCCCATGTCGACCCCAGCGACCCCAACGCGGGTTTCCTCGCAGGTCTGCTGGCGTCCGCGCCGGCCGAACTGATCACGGCCCTCGCGGCCGCGCCGGCGCCGTCGGTCGAGACCCGGCTGCGGCAGATCCGCGCCTGGCTGGAGAACGGCGACCACCAGGCGGCCCTCATGTCGCTGTCGAAACTGGAGGGCGAACGGTCCGACGACTGGCGGGTGGTCTGGTACCGGGGCATGGCCTCGCTGGTCACCGGCGACCACGAGGGCGCCGCGCTGGCCTTCGACGCGATCTACGACGCCTTCCCCGGCGAGACCACGCCGAAGCTGGCCCTCGGCCTGTGCGCGGAGGTGCTGGGGCAGCTGGACAACGCCGCCGAGTACTACCGGCTGGTGTGGTCGACCGACCCGAGCTATGTGAGCTCCGCCTTCGGCCTGGCCCGCGTGCAGCTCGCGGCCGGCGACCGCGGCGGCGCCGTACGGACGCTGGAGTCGGTGCCCGAGTCCTCCATCCACTACACCGCGGCCCGGGTCGCCGCCGTGCGCGCGAGGCTCCGGCAGCGGACCGCCGCCGCCTCCGACGTACCCTTCCTGGAGGATCTCACCGCCGCCGCGGCCCAGGTCGAGGCGCTGGACGCCTACGGTCTGGACCCGAAGCGGCGCGAGCAGCTGTCCGCCGAAGTCCTCGGCTGCGCCCTCGACTGGATACTCTCCGGTGGCCAGGGCGCGGGACCGGCCGCCCGGGTGCTGCTCGGCAGCCAACTGGACGAACGGGGGCTGCGCTTCGGGCTGGAGCGCTCGTACCGCACGCTGGCCCGGCTGGCGACCGGCGGTGAGGAGAGAGTCGACCTGGTGGAACGTGCCAATCGTTACCGCCCCCGGACGTGGGTGTAGTTGATGTCGCAGATGCCCCGGCAGGCCGCCCTGCCGACGTGTCCGAGCTGCGCGGAGCCGCTCGACGCGGGTGACCGTTTCTGCGGTGCGTGCGGATACGACCTGTCCGTCGTACCGCCGAGCCCGGACGACCACCCGACCCTGACGATGAACGGCTCGGCCCTGCCGGCTCCTGCCGAGACCGGTGGCGCGGTCCGGGACGTCCGGGACGACCGACGAGCCCGGGAGGCGCCTCCCGGGGCGCCCACGGCCCCCGGTGTTTCCGGCGGCCCGGGTGCGGCTGGTGTTTCCGGTGTTGCTGCCGGATCCGGGGTGTCCGACGTCTCCGGTGTCCGGTTCGACCGGCTCGCCGAGCCGGACGAGTACGCCCTGCAGGCGCCGGACCCGCGGGTCGCGGCCGAGGCCGCCGTCGTGGCGGAGAGCGCGAAGGTGTGCGTGGCCTGCCGCGCGGGCCGGGTCGACGACGACGGGTACTGCGAGAACTGCGGCCACGCCCAGCCGCGCGAACGCGACCACATGGAACTGGAGTCGGGCCCGATCGCCGCCGTCAGCGACCGCGGTCTGCGCCACCACCGCAACGAGGACGCCTTCGGCCTCGGCTGCACCGCCCTGCCCGACGGCTCGCCGGCGCTCGTGGCGATCGTCTGCGACGGCGTGTCCTCCGCGACCCGCCCGGACGACGCCTCCCTCGCCGCGTCGAAGGCGGCGAGCGAGACGCTGCTGGCCGCTCTGCCGCAGGGCACGCACCCCCAACAGGCCATGCACGAGGCGATCGTCGCCGCCTCCCACGCGGTCAACGCGCTGGCCGAGGAGCCCGCCACGGCCCGCGAGCACGCCCCGCACCAGAACGCCCCCGCCTGCACCCTGGTGGGCTCGGTGGTCACCGCCGGGCTGCTGGTCGTCGGGTGGGTCGGCGACAGCCGCGCCTACTGGGTCCCGGCGGACCGCAGTTCACCGCCGGCCCGCCTCACCGAGGACGACTCGTGGGCCGCGCAGATGGTCGCCGCGGGCCTGATGAACGAGGCGGAGGCCTACGCCGACGAGCGCGCCCACGCGATCACCGGCTGGCTCGGCGCCGACGCCTACGAACTGGAGCCGCACACCGCTTCCTTCAAGCCGGACCGCCCCGGCGTGGTGGTGGTGTGCACCGACGGCCTGTGGAACTACGCGGAGGCGGCGGAGGAGATGGCGGGCGTCGTCCCGCCGGACGCCTCGGCCCGGCCGCTGCACAGCGCACGCGTCCTGGTCGGCCACGCCCTGGACGGCGGGGGCCACGACAACGTAACAGTGGCCGTCGTGCCGTTCCCCGCCCCCGCGCAGGGGGCAGGATCGGCCTGAGGCCGCAGAACGAACTACGGGAAACCCGGGAATCACGGGCATCACGCGAACCCCGGGATTCACGGTGAGCACGGCAGTCATCGCAGTGACGGGGAAGCACGCGTGCGGACCGGAGGGGACCGGTCCGTGTCCAGACATCGCCCTACCGACGTGGGGTTTCCGAGGGGGATTTGAGTAGGCATGGCCAATTTCTCGAAGTCGAACGTGCCGCAGTTCTCGGTGGACGTCTACCAGAACGAGTACCTGCCGGAGGGCGGCCGCGAGGTCAACGCCATCGTCACCGTCACCGCCACCGGCGGCGGCACGGTGGGCAGCGCGGCAGCCGCACCGCACCTCTACTCGCCGAGCCAGGGCCCGTCCGCCGCGGTGGCGATCATGGTGGACTGCTCCGGCTCGATGGACTACCCGCCGACCAAGATGCGCAACGCCCGCGACGCCACCGCCGCCGCCGTCGACACCCTGCGCGACGGGGTGCACTTCTCGGTGATCGGCGGCACGCACGTCGCCAAGGAGGTCTACCCCGGCGGCGGCCGGCTCGCCGCCGCCGACGCGACCACCCGCGAGCAGGCCAAGCAGGCGCTGCGCCGGCTGAGCGCGGGCGGCGGCACCGCGATCGGCACCTGGCTGCGACTGGCCGACCGGCTGCTGTCCACGGCGGACGTCGCCATCCGGCACGGCATCCTGCTCACCGACGGCCGCAACGAGCACGAGTCGCCGCAGGACCTCAGAGCCGCCCTCGACGACTGCGCCGGACGTTTCACCTGTGACGCACGCGGCGTGGGCACCGACTGGGAAGTGAAAGAAGTCACAGGGATCGCGTCCGCCCTGCTCGGCACCGCCGACATCGTCGCCGACCCGGCCGGCCTCGCCGCCGACTTCACGCAGATGATGGAGACGGCGATGGGCAAGGAGGTCGCGGACGTCGCGCTGCGGCTGTGGACCCCGGTCGGCACCGTCGTCAGGTTCGTCAAACAGGTCGCCCCGACGGTCGAGGAGCTGACCGGACGCCGTACAGAGGCGGGCCCGCGCGCGGGCGACTACCCCACCGGTTCCTGGGGCGACGAGTCCCGTGACTACCACGTGTGCGTGGAGGTCCCGGCGGCGAACGTCGGCCAGGAGATGCTCGCCGCACGGGTCTCGCTGGTCATCCCGGAGGCCGGGGGCAGCGTCCGGAACCTGGGCGCGCAGGGGCTCGTGAGGGCCGTCTGGACCGACGACATGGCCGCCTCCACGTCGATCAACCCTCAGGTCGCCCACTACACCGGCCAGGCCGAACTGGCACAGGTCATCCAGCAGGGGCTCGACCTTCGCAAATCAGGGGATATGGACGGCGCGACGGCCAAACTGGGCCGCGCGGTCCAGCTCGCCAGCGTCTCGGGGAACGCGGATACTGCGAAACTGCTTGCGAAGGTGGTGGACGTGGTCGATGCCACGACGGGTACTGTGCGACTGAAGGCCAAGGTCGCGGACGCCGACGAGATGACGCTCGAGACCCGGTCCACAAAGACTGTTCGTGTAAAGAAGTGACCTGAACGAGCTTCTGGGACACCGAAGGCTTCTGGGACACCGAAGGAGAGAGGGGGACGCGCCGACATGCCGACCTGCCCGAACGGACACCAGTCGGGTTCCGACGACTGGTGCGAGGTCTGCGGTCACCGCATGGCCGGTGCCGTACCTCCGCCCCCGCCCCCACCGCCCACCGCGGGCGGCGGCTACGGCTTCCCGCCGCCCCCGCCCGGTCAGGGCGGCGGCCGGCCCGGCGGGCGCCCCCATTCCTCGGGGCCCGGCCACGAACCCGAGCTCTGCCCGCAGTGCCGCACGCCCCGGGAGGGCGGCGCGCCGTTCTGCGAGGAGTGCCGGTGGAACTTCCTCACCAACACGGCGACCTCGTACACCCCGGCCGCCCCGCGCACGCCGGCCCCCGGCCCGGGCGGTCCCGGCGGCCCCGGTCACATGGGTCCCGGCGGGCCGGGCCCGGGTGGACCGGGTCCGGACGGGCGGTTCCAGTCGCCGCCGCCGTCCTACGGGGGCGGTGATTCCTTCGAGTACCAGGGTTCCCGTCCGTCGCAGGTGAACCGTCCCGCGGAACCGATTCCGCCGGGCCCGCCCTTCGGCGGCGACCCGTCGGGACGGCAGGGCGGTCCCGGCGGCGTGGGCGGTCCCGCGGGACAGGCCGGCGGCCCCTTCGGACGCGAGCCGGGTGGACCCGGTGGTTCCGGCGGCCAGGGCGGCCCCGGTGCTCCGGGCAGACCCGGTGGCGCCTCCGGTCCGGCCGGCGGCCCCCCGGCGGGCGCCTTCGGAGGTCCCCCGACCGCTCCGGGCGGCGACCCCTTCGGCCGTGAGCCCTCCGGCCCCGGCGGCCGTCCGTCCGGCCCGGCGGGCGATCCCTTCGGGCAGCCTTCGGGCCCGCCCTCGGACCCCTACCGGCGTGAGCGGGGCGGGCAGTCCGCCGATCCCTTCGGGCGTGAGCCGTCCGGCCCGTCCGGCGACCCGTTCAGCCGTGAGCCCTCCGGCCCCGGCGGCCGTCCGCCCGGCCCGGCCCGCCCCGGTGAGGGCGGTCCCTCAGGCTTCGGCGGCGAGCCCTCACGGCCGGGCCCTCCCGGCCCCACGCCCACGGCAGGTCCCGGCTTCCCGGGCCAGGGCGGCCCCGGAGGTCACGGCGGCCAGGGCGGTCCCGGGGGCCCCGGAGGCCCTGGAATTCCGCAGGCCTACCAGCCGTCCGGCCCGCCGTCCCCGCCCGGCTACCCGCAGGAGACCGGCCGGCAGCAGCAGCCCGGCGGCCGGCCCTTCGGCGGCGGTGACGACGACTGGGTGATCTCCCCGCCGTCGCACACGAGCCCCGGCCAGGGGGACCCCAGGAGTCAGGGCGCGCCCCAGGGCGGCGGCTACGGCTACCCGCAGACCGGCGCCACCCAGGCCCCGCCCCCGCCCAACCCCGCGTTCCCGCAGCAGCCGGCGACCTGGACGGCGACCATCGGCCCGGACCGCTCGTACTTCATGGCGATGATGCACCGCTCCGGTCCCGAGGCCGCGGGCCTGAACCTGCCCGCGTACTCGCCCGAGCAGCAGCGCACGCTCACCGGCAACCAGATCACCATCGGCCGCCGCCGCCATTCCACCGGCGAGACCCCCGACATAGACCTGTCGGTGCCGCCGGAGGACCCGGGCGTCTCGCACCAGCACGCGGTGCTGGTCCAGCAGCCCGACGGCAGCTGGGCCGTCGTCGACCAGAACTCGACGAACGGTACGACGGTGAACGGCTCCGAGGAGCCGATCCAGCCGTTCGTCCCGGTGCCCCTGCAGGACGGCGACCAGGTCCACGTGGGCGCCTGGACGACGATCACCGTCCGCCGCGGCTGACAGCGGCTGACCGCGGTTCTAGAGGTCGGGCCGGGTGGCGCCGCGCTCGACCGGGTCGGGCCCCGCCGAACCCGGCAGGGGCCACGCGTACGGTCCCTCCGGATCGTCGAGCCACGCCCACACGTGGCCGTCGCCGACCGTGACCCCGTAGCGCTCCCGTCCCGGCATGCCCTCGCGCTCCCACAGGGAGCACGCCTCCTGGGGGTCGAGGGCCTCCCGGGTCAGGGTCAGCAGGAAGCGGAAACGGTCGCTCTCCCTGGCCCGGCCGGGCACCCCCGAGAGGGTCACCGGCTCCGGGTCGGGGCGGTCCGACCCACGCAGCGGCACGAAGTACGCCGGGGTGTGCAGGAAGCGTCCCTCCGCGTGTCCGGCGTCCCGGACCGTCAGCGCGATCAGCCCGGTGGCGAGCGGCGCGAGGATCAGGGTCCCGGGGGCGCACTGGGTGAGCCAGGCGCGCGGGACCGACGCCAGCGTGCAGGTCGCGATGATCCGGTCGAAGGGGGCGCGTTCGGGGACCCCTCGCGCCCCGTCCCCGGTGACGACGGTGGGCCGGTACCCGGCGTCCGCGAGATGCCGGCGGGCGGACTCGGTGATCTCCGGGTCCAGGTCGACGGTGGTGACGTTCTCCTCGCCGAGCCGGTACGACAGCAGCGCCGCGTTGTACCCCGTGCCCGCGCCGATCTCCAGGACCCGGTCGCCGTCCTCGACCCGCAGTTCGGCCAGCATCAGCGCCATCAGCGAGGGCTGGCTGCTCGACGTGAGCAGCACGCCGTCGCGCAGCCGGGTGGCCAGCGGGGTGTCCTCGTACGCGCCAAGCATCCAGCGCTCCCTGACGCGCCGGTCGGGACTCTCGCCCCAGCGCCGCTCGTAGCCGCCGGCCCCGGCGACGTAGTAGTACGGCACGAAGAGATGGCGCGGCACCGTCGCGAAGGCCTCCCGCCACCGAGGGTCGGCGGCGAACGCTCCGCTCGCCTCGATCTCCCGCACCAGCAGGGCCCGCGCGGAGGCGGCGAGGCCGGCCGCACCGGCGGGGTCGGGATCGTGGGCGCCCATGACTCCACTGTGCGGTGCGCGGCCCCCGGAAGCGAGCATCGGGGACGGGTCCTAAGCCTCGAGTCCTCCGTCGCGCCGTCTGAGACCATGGGAGGCGTGACAGAGATTCGGCGCGGCACGCTTCAGGAGCAGACCTTCTACGAGCAGGTCGGCGGGGAGGAAACCTTCCGCCGGCTGGTCCACCGTTTCTACCAGGGGGTCGCCGAGGACCCACTGCTGCGGCCCATGTACCCGGAGGAGGACCTCGGCCCGGCCGAGGAGCGTTTCACGCTGTTCCTCATGCAGTACTGGGGCGGCCCCACGACGTACAGCGAGCAGCGCGGTCACCCGCGGCTGCGCATGCGGCACGCCCCCTTCGCCGTGGACCGGGCGGCGCACGACGCGTGGCTGAAGCACATGCGCGACGCGGTGGACGAGCTCGGCCTGTCGGAGGAGCACGAGCACACGCTGTGGAAGTACCTGACGTACGCGGCGGCGTCGATGGTGAACACCCCGGACTAGACACCCGACGTGCCGCCGCACGGGACGTCGGGGCCAGGCACGGCGGCGTCGGACCACATCAGCGCACGACGGCGTGGGAGACGTCACGCACCACGGTGTCGCACGGCGTCAGCGCACGCTGACGTCCAGCATTCCCAGCCGTCCCGCGCGCCGTACCGCTACGGACCCGTACGGGGTGCGCAGCCGCAGCCACGCGCCGAGCGAGAGCAGCGCCAGGTCCCCCGGTCCGGCCGCGGGCCGGAGGAAGCCGAGCGACTGGGCGGCGTGCACGGCCCGCACGGGAAGCCCGGTGTCCCCGATCGTCCGGGACCAGATCTCCCGTCCGATCCGGTCGAGTTCGGCCCGGCTCCGCAGTTCGGCCGCCAGCCCCTCGGTGCGGGACCGGAATTCGGCGACGGCCGCACCGACCGCCGCCCGCAGTGCGTCCGGCGTGGGCAGGCCCGCCTCCTCGGGGCGCCACCCGCCGCGCGGCGGCAGCACGCCGGCCCACGGCGGCCCGGTGACCGCGGCGGGGACGCCGGCGGTGGCGGCGCTCTCGGCCACGGACTCCAGCAGCTCGCCCGCCGACACCGTCACGTCCAGGGTGACGTCGAGGCCGTCCTCGTACGGCTTGGCGAGCCGGACCGCGCGGATCGCGAGCACCTCGAAGGACGGCGGCCGTCCGAAGACGGCGAGCGCGGTGCCGGCCGCCTGCAGCCGCACCGCGGCTCCGCGGTCGTAGTGGAGCAGCCGGGAGAGGAAGGCCGCGAGGTCCGCGGCCTCCCCCTCGTCGGCGAGGTGGAGCACGGTCATGCGGCGACGGCCTTCTCGGCGTCGTCGTCCTGGTACTCCTCGAGGAAGAGGCGTTCCTCGGCGGTGATCCGGCGCGGCCGTTGCGTCGCGAAGTCGAACGGCACGATGACGGTGGAGGCCCGCACGTAGACGACGTCGTCGTCCTTCACCTCGTAGGAGATGGTGAAGGACGCCGCCCTGATGTTCGTGACCCACAGCTCGATGTCCACGGGCGTGTGCCGGTGGACGAGCTGCCGCTTGTAGTCGATCTCGTGGCGCGCCACCACGGACCCCTGCTGGAAGTCCTTCTCCGGACGGAACAGGAAGTCGATACGGGCTTCCTCCAGGTAGCGGAGGAAGACCACGTTGTTGACGTGGCCGTACGCGTCCATGTCCGCCCAGCGCAGCGGGCAGCGGTAGATGTGCCGCAAGATCGATCAGTCCCGGGTCAGCTTCTTGTAGGTGGCACGGTGCGGACGC
Organism: Streptomyces achromogenes; assembly: GCF_030816715.1. Lineage (NCBI taxonomy): Bacteria > Bacillati > Actinomycetota > Actinomycetes > Kitasatosporales > Streptomycetaceae > Streptomyces > Streptomyces achromogenes. Next base: position 3,214,680 of record NZ_JAUSYH010000001.1, read on the forward strand.
GCGGCGTCCGCTCCCAGCCGCTCGATCTTGTTCTTCTCGTACGACTCGAAGTTGCCCTCGAACCAGAACCACCTGGAGTCACCCTCGTAGGCGAGGATGTGGGTGGCGACCCGGTCCAGGAACCACCGGTCGTGGGAGACGACCACGGCCGCGCCCGGGAACTCCAGCAGCGCGTTCTCCAGGGAGGACAGCGTCTCCACGTCGAGGTCGTTGGTCGGCTCGTCGAGGAGGAGCAGATTGCCGCCCTGCTTGAGGGTGAGCGCGAGGTTCAGACGGTTGCGCTCACCGCCGGAGAGCACACCGGCCGGCTTCTGCTGGTCGGGCCCCTTGAAGCCGAACGCAGAGACGTACGCGCGGGACGGCATCTCCACCTGCCCGACGTTGATGTAGTCGAGCTCGTCGGAGACCACGGCCCACAGCGACTTCTTCGGGTCGATGTTCTCGCGGCTCTGGTCGACGTACGAGATCTTGACGGTGTCGCCGACCTTGATGGATCCGGAGTCGGGCTCCTCGAACCCCTGGATCATCTTGAAGAGGGTCGTCTTGCCGGCGCCGTTCGGGCCGATGACGCCGACGATGCCGTTGCGCGGGAGCGTGAAGCTCAGGTCGTCGATGAGGACCTTGTCACCGAAGGCCTTGGAGAGGTTGTTGACCTCGACGACGATGGAACCCAGGCGCGGGCCCGGCGGGATCTGGATCTCCTCGAAGTCCAGCTTCCGCATCTTGTCGGCCTCGGCGGCCATCTCCTCGTACCGGGCGAGACGCGCCTTGGACTTGGCCTGACGCCCCTTGGCGTTGGACCGCACCCACTCGAGCTCTTCCTTGAGGCGCTTGGCGCGCTTGGCGTCCTTCTGCCCCTCGACCTTGAGACGGCTCTGCTTCGTCTCCAGGTACGTGGAGTAGTTGCCCTCGTAACCGATGGCCCGGCCGCGGTCGAGCTCCAGGATCCAGCCCGCGACGTTGTCGAGGAAGTACCGGTCGTGGGTGACGGCGACGACGGTGCCGGGGTACTTCGCGAGGTGCTGCTCCAGCCACTGCACGGACTCGGCGTCCAGGTGGTTGGTGGGCTCGTCGAGAAGCAGCAGGTCGGGGGCCTCGAGCAGCAGCTTGCACAGCGCGACGCGGCGGCGCTCACCGCCGGAGAGGTTGGTGACGGGCCAGTCGCCGGGCGGGCAGCCCAGGGCGTCCATGGCCTGCTCGAGCTGGGTGTCCAGGTCCCACGCGCCTGCGTGGTCGAGGTCCTCCTGCAGCTTGCCCATCTCGTCCAGCAGCGCGTCGGAGTAGTCCGTCGCCATCAGCTCGGCGACCTCGTTGAAGCGCTTGAGCTTGCCCATGATCTCGGCCGCGCCGTCCTGCACGTTCTCCAGAACGGTCTTGGACTCGTCGAGCGGCGGCTCCTGCAGCAGCATCCCGACGCTGTAGCCGGGCGACAGGAACGCGTCACCGTTGGAGGGCTGCTCCAGTCCCGCCATGATCTTCAGAACGGTGGACTTACCGGCGCCGTTCGGCCCGACCACACCGATCTTCGCGCCGGGCAGGAAGCTCAGCGTTACGTCGTCAAGGATGACCTTGTCGCCGTGTGCCTTGCGCGTCTTGCGCATGGTGTAGATGTACTCAGCCAAGAGAAACCGTCCGGCAGCTTGAAATCTGGCAGTGGGCAGATACACCCCATCTTGCCGGACGGCTACCCCTCGGGGGAAACCCGTCCGGGCAGGGGGCTTTGATCTGGGGTTTTCGCCGGGGGAGGTCCCGGAGGCGGGGCGCCGGCGGTGCCGTTGATCGGCAAGCGGGTGCCAGTGGTCGGCGGGCGGCCGCGGCAGTGTTCTGTCGCGGCACGCCGCCCGTGGTGCCGTGTGGTGCCATGTGGTGCTAGAGCTTGGTCATCTTGGCGTAGGGGCTCAGGATCCGCTCTTGTGCCGAGCCGAAATCCACGAGCGCGGCGATCCCGTCCTCGATGCCGATAACTCGGCCGAGGCCGTACATGTCGTGTGTCACCTGGTCACCCACGGCAAAGTGCTTGGGCACGAGGGTGGCCGGCGCCTTGAAGGGGCTGGTGGGCAAGTGACGCTTCGGTGCAGAAGGTTTTGTCATTGCCTTCAGTATGCGCCTGGATCGGGGTGGAAATCGGCTGGAGTCCTCGGTCGGGGGTCTTCCAGGGTCTCGCGGGTGGACCGGAACAGGTGGCACGACCGGTACGACGCCCCGGATTCGCCGCTTGCCCGGCGGCTGGCGACGGTGCGGGAACGAGTGCGGCTGGCGCTGGACGATTCTCCCCCCCCGGCCCGCTCGGAGTGGTGAGCCTCTGCGCGGGGCAGGAACGCGATCTGCTCGACGTTCTGCCAGGTCATCCGCGCCGGGAGGACGTGCGGGCACGGCTGGTGGAGCTTGATCCGCACAACGTCGACGCGGCCCGCGAGGCCGTCCGGTCGGCCGGTCTCGCGCAGGTCGAGGTCGTCGCCGCAGACGCCTCGCTCCTCGATCACTACGCCGGGATGGCGCCCGCCGACATCGTGCTGCTCTGCGGAGTGTTCGGAAACATCACGGATCCGGACATCGAACGGACCGTCGACGCGTGCACACAGCTGTGCGCGACCGGAGGCCGGGTGATCTGGACCAGGAATCGCAAGTCCCCGGACCGGGTGCCGCTGATCTGCCGGTGGTTCGAGGAGCGAGGCTTCGAACGCGAGTGGGTCACCGACGAGCAGCAGTTCCGGTCCGTGGGCGTGCACCGCGTCCGCGGGCGGTCCCGGCCGTTGCGGCCGGGCGAACGCGTCCTCACCTTCCTCGGGTACGACAGGCTGCGCTCGGCGACCCGAGCCCGAGACCGCCGACCCGGTCGACCGGCTCGGCCGACCCTGTCGGATCGGCCGGTCGGGTCGGTCGAGTTGGCAGGGTCGATGAGGCCCGGCGTCGGCTCCGTCAGCTCCGTCGGCTTCGTCAGCGCGGTCGGCCCTGTCGGAGTCGTCAGCGCTGCGAGCCGTTCTCCTTGCGCCCCACGAGCAGGAGCGCCGCTCCGCCGATGACCACCAGGCCGATGGCCGTGCCCGCGATGAGCGGAGTGGCACTGCTGCCGCCCGTCGCGGCGAGGTCGGTGTCGTCCGCGGTGGAGACACCGCCCACCGTGGCCGGGCTCGGTTCGCTCAGGGTCTGGGTGGTCAGGCCGGCGATCTCGTCGGCCTGGGTCCGGCAGTCCAGGACGCCGGTGAACCTGTTCTGGTCACCCCGGGGCCCGACGATCGAGAAGTCGTAGGCCTGGTCCTCCTGCAGCGGGATCGTCACCGTCCCGGACCCGCCGGCGGGGACGGTGTGCTGCACCCCCATCAGCTCGAAGGTGAAGGCCTCGTCGCCCCGGTTGGCGGCGGCGATGTCGACGCCGGACTTCGCGCAGTTCTTCGCCGCGGACAGTGCCGGTATGGCGCCCTTCAGGGCCCAGGTCGCGCTCGCCGTCGCCGACACCGTGGACTCGCTGGAGCCGGCCAGGATCTGGGTCTGGCTGCGGCTGTCGGAGGTGAAGGCGCGGCCGACCGGGACGGTGGTGGAGGCCTGCACGGTCAGCTCGGCCGAGCCTGCGGCCGTGTCGGCGGGCACGTCGAAGAACAGCTGGCTGCCCTCCGACACGGCCGTGAGCGGCTTGCCGTCCTTGCCGACGATGCGCACTCCGCTGGTCGCGGCGTCAACCGGCGGCGTCACCGTCGCGCTCGTCGCGTCGGTGTGGACCGTCACCGGGCCGAGCAGCTCGCCCGGGCGGCCGGACACGGCGGGCGCGTCGAGGGTGAGGGACGCCGTGGGCTCCGCGACGACCCGGGCGGCCTTCTGCAGGTAGTCCGCGAGCCGCTCGGCCTGCGGATCGACGGCGTCCACCGCCGCGCCGTCCGAGTAGCGCCAGATGGCCACCTGGGTGCCGGCGGCCGCGTCCTGCTCGGTGAGGCCCGCGCCGATGCCGGCCTTGTCGGCGAGCGAGGCGAGATCGTTCACCTGGGGGTAGGAGTTCTGCAGGATCCAACGGATGCGGCCCGCGTTCCGGTTGGCGGCCAGCAGCGTGCCGCTCCACGGCGTCTCGTGGTACTTGGCGTCCCTCTGCGTGGGGTTGTAGAGGTCGACGCAGTACGTCTGCAGGGTGCCGCCGCCCTCGACGGACATCTCGAACAGGCCGGCCGACACCTCCTGGTCCCCGCCCTCGGCGTGGACCACGGCGGCGCCGTACGTCTTGAGACCGCCGATCGTCGCGGTGGCCCCGCCCTGACTCTGCGTCACCTCTGCCGCGGCGGCAGTGCCCGCGGTGGCGAGCAGGCCGACGGCGACGACGCCGGACGCCACGGCCGCCGCCGCGAGACGGACCGGGCCCCGCCCGCGCGCGAACAACGCGGAGATCGAAGAAATCACACAATTCCCCTTCGAGCAGGACCCGTTGATGTGGGGGCGGGTCCCACCAGCAGAATCAGAAGCCCCAGTGAGCTACGTCCGGCATCCTAGAGACGCCGCGCACCGCGCTTACCGGTCATCTCGTCGGATCACCGATCCGACTCGGAATCGTTATCCCCAAGATCGGCCACGAGCGCGGCATGTCGACTTGTCCCCTTCGCTACGCCGTGCAGATGCGTCGATATGCCGCAGCTCTCTGTTGACCGACCGTCACCATCGCACTTCGCTGCGGATCATGGGGCCCGCTCAGGTCACCGCCGCCGGCTCGCGACGCCCTGCTTCGTCGGGCTTCGCGTCCGCCGCACCGGCGACCGGCGTCTCCCAGTCGGGCTCGGGCTGTGGCGGCGGGCCCGCCGTCGCGGGCTCGGCACGGCCCTGCCGCCGGAAGGCCGACGTGCCCCGTGCGAGGTCGTGACCGATCGCCATGGCGTCGAGGTCCGCCGAGGTCCGGCCCTGCTGCCCCTCGCGCGACTCCGTGCGCACCTTCAGCCTGCCCTGGACGATCACCGGGTCCCCGACGTTCAGCGAGGCCATCGCGTTCTGTGCCAGCTGCCGGTTGGCCCAGACGGTGAAGAAGTTGGTGTGGCCGTCGGTCCAGGCGCTCTTCTCCCGGTCCCAGTAGCGCGAGGTCACCGCCAGCCGGAACCTCGCCGACGCGCCCACCGCCAGGTCCCGGTAGACCGGCTGCGTCGCCACGTTGCCCACTGCGCAGACCATCGTCTCGTTCATGCGAACCCTCCCTCGCCCGGACGGCCGCGCCGCCCGGTCACACGTACGGGCCCGTCCCGTACGGCTGCGTCCGCCGCGACGGCCGCGGTGGTGTTCACCGTGTGCCGTCAGCGCCGTTCGCGGCGACCGCGTCCGTCGCGACCGCCGCGGAGCCAGACTGCCTCCGTCGGACCGGGCCCGCCGAGCGCTGTGGACGACCCCTCGCCGGTGGAAAACCCCACCACCCGGACGAGTGATCAGCACCCGTGCGCCCCGTGATCACCCCCGGCGGATCCGCTCCGCCCTGCGGGCGTCGGGGCCCCACCCCCTGTGGATCACCACCGCGTCGTCGCGGTCCTGGTCGCACGACAGCCCGCACCGTCCGCCGCTTCTCCCGCTCCGGCCACCGCCCGCCGCTTCACCGCGCTCCGGCCACCGCCCGCCACCTCACCGTGCGCCGGCCACCGCCCCCGTGACCCGTGCGTACTGTTCCCGCACCTCCCGGTAGCGCAGCAGCTCCGCGGCCACGGGGTCCAGCACCCGGGCCCGTCCGCAGCCGGCCGCCGCCTCCCGCAGCCGGCGTTCCGCGTCGTGCCCGTACCGCCGCGCCGGTCCCCGGGCGGCCATGCGGCAGCTCCACTCGACCAGCGGGCCGCCGATGATGCCGGACACCATCAACAGCACCGGAACCCCGAGGTTGGGGGCCATGACGCCGACGATCTGGCCGACCAGCCACAGTCCGCCGACGACCTGCAGGAGCGTCATGCACGCCTGCGCCAGGACGGCGACCGGCCACCAGCCCGGCCGGGGCGGTCGTCCCGGCGGCAGCCCGGCCCGCGCCGCCAGGTCGTCCAACGCCTCGGGCAGTCCCTGCGCGCCGCGAACCGCCGCCTCCCGGACGGCCTGCGCCCAGGGCGTCGGCAGCCCCACCGAGGCCCGTTCGGACACGGTGCGCACCGCCTGCTCGACGCGCTGCCGTGCCGTGGCCTCCTCGTCGGCCTGGGCGCGGACCGGCAACCGCCCGGTGGGAGGGTCGCGCCGGTCCTGGTGCCACCGCCACAGCCGCAGCCAGGGCGTCCCGCACGCGCGGTTGGCGTTGCGCAGCCAGGCGCGCTCGGCGGCCTCGCCCGCCGCGGTGGCGCCCACCGCGTCCGCCAGCCGGTCGGCGAACTCGTCCCGCGCCTGCTCGCTCAGCCCGACGCGTCGTCCGGTGGCGTAGACGGACCGCAGTCGCCAGGCCGCCGCGTCCACGTCGGCCGCGATGCGCCGGGCGGCGGCGCCGCGCTCCGCGACGAACTGGCCCAGCACCTCGCGCAGTTCACCGACGCCGTCCCCGGTCAGCGCGGACAGCGCGAGCACGGTGGCGCCCGGTTCGCCGTACTCGCCGAGGGCGACACCGTCCTCGTCGAGCAGCCGCCTCAGGTCGTCGAGGACCAGCTCGGCGGCCTCGCCCGGCAGCCGGTCGACCTGGTTGAGGACGACGAACATGACCTCCGCGTGCCCGGCCATGGGCCGCAGATACCGTTCGTGCAGGACGGCGTCGGCGTACTTCTCGGGGTCGACGACCCAGATGACGGCGTCCACGAGCGCCAGCACCCGGTCGACCTGCGCACGGTGCTGCACGGCCGCCGAGTCGTGGTCGGGCAGGTCGATCAGGACGAGCCCGCGCAGCTGCGCCTCCGCCTCCGCGCTCTGCACCGGCCGTCTGCGCAGCCGGCCCGGGATGCCGAGCCGGTCGATGAGGGACGACGCGCCGTCGCTCCAGCTGCACACGATGGGCGACGACGTGGTCGGCCGGCGCACGCCCGTCTCCGAGATCGTGACGCCGGCGAGGGCGTTGAACAGCTGTGACTTGCCGCTGCCGGTGGCGCCGGCGAGGGCGACCACGGTGTGCTGCCCGGAGTGCCGGCGCCGGGCCGCCGCCTCGTCCAGGACCCGGCCGGCCTGGGCGAGTGTCCTGCTGTCGAGGCGCGTGCGGGAGAGCCCGACGAGTTCGCGCAGCGCCTCAAGCCGTGAGCGCAGCGGCGCGTCGTAGACGAGCGGGGTCGAGGGCAGGGCGCCGCCGCCTCCGCCGGTCCGGGCCGCCTTGTCGGCCGCCGCCTGCTCGGCTTCGGCCTCGTTGACGCGGCGGGCGATGAGACCGTCGTCCCAGGCGTCGGCCGATTCCTCGTCGGCGTCGGCGTCCGCACGGGACGTGCGCGCGAACGGGGCCCGGGGGGACGGGTCCGGGGCCGGGCCGGCGTTCGGGCGCGGCAGAGCGTCCTCGGCGGCGTCGGCTACGTGCGCGTGGCCGACGCCGTGGCTGGTCGGCTCCTGCGTCGAAACGTCCGCGTCGTCGGACAGGCCTCCCTCGCCTTCCGGCTTCTCCCCCTTGGGCCCCGCGCTCTCGGTGCGCTCCTGGACTTCGCGGTCGTCCTGGTGTCGCCGCCGGCCCTCGCGCTCCTGGTGTTCCTGGTGCTCCTGCTCCTCGTGTTCTTGGTGCTCCTGGTGTTCCAGGTCCTCCCGGCGCGCCTGGGGACTCACGGGGTTCTGGTGCACCTGATGCTCCTGGCGACTCCTGGGATCCTGATGGCTCTCGTGCCCCGGGTCTTCCTTCTCCTCCCGGTCCACGTGGCCTCTCTGGTCCGCGCGGCCCGTCTGATCCCTCTGATCCCTCTGATCCCTCTGATCCGTCCGATCCGTGTGGTCCGTGTGGTCCGTGTGGTCCTGGTCAGTGACGGCGGTCACCGGTCACCTCTCCTTCTGCAGTACGGACAGCGCGGCGATGAGTTCGGCCTGGGGTTCGGGGTGGACCTCGAGTCCGTCGAGGGGGGCGAGTCGGCGTTCGCGTTCGGCGTGCATGACCCGGTCGAGGTGTTCGGCGAGCAGCCGCCCTCCCCGGTCGCGCAACCGCAGCGCCCCGTGCGCGCCGATCCGCTCGGCCAGCCCCTCACCGGCTGAGCGCGCCCTGCGGCCGCCCAGCAGCGCCGTGGCGACGAGAGCGGCGACCGACTCCGGGTCGGGCGCGGCACCCCGCTCCAGGCCGCGTACCTCGTCCTCGGCGTACTCCTCCAGCTCGCGCCGCCAGCGTCGGACGGCGAGGCCGATGCGGTGCTCGGCGCTCTCCGGGGAGGCGTCACGGTCCGTCAGCACCGCGGCCTGTGACGCCGGTTCGCGGCGCCAGGCCTCGTCGACGCGTTCGTCGGCGGCGGTGACCGCGCACAGCAGCAGTGCGGCGAGGCTCTCCACCAGGGCGTCGAGGAGTTCACCGGCGGTGCAGTCCAGCGGGAAGGCCCGCCAGCGCTTGAGCGCGTCGCCGGCGAGGACCTCGCCGCTCTGCAGACGACCCCGCACGCGCGTGTACTCGCTGTCGTACGCCCCCTCGACAGCCGAGGTGAGCCGCAGCGCGGCGGCGTACTGCGCGGCGGCGGCGCCGGCCAGTTCGGGCATCCGCGCCTTGAGGGAGTCGAGAACGCCGTGGGCCGTGCGGGCGAGGGCGTGGTTGCGGGCGGCCGGGTCCTGGGCGTGGTGGACGAGCCAGGCGCGCAGCTGCGCCACGGCGGTGGCCGGAAGAAGCCCACCGCCCCAGGCGGACTCGGGCAGTTCGGGCACCGTGAAGCGCGGCACCTCGCCCAGCCCGGCCTTGGTGAGCAGGGCGCCGTACTGCCGGGACACCTCGGAGACGACCTGGTGGGGCACCCGGTCGAGGACGGTCACGAGCATGACGTCGTACTCCTTGGCGGTGCGCAGCAGGTGCCAGGGCACGGCGTCGGCGTAGCGGGAGGCCGTCGTGACCATCACCCAGATGTCGGCGGCGCAGATCAGTTCGGCGGCGAGCACGCGGTTGTCGGCGACGAGCGAGTCGATGTCGGGCGCGTCGAGAAGGGCGAGACCGGGCGGGAGCGTGTCGGCGGTCTCGATCCGCAGCACGGGTCTGCCGTCCTCGCCGGTGAGCAGCAGGTCGTCCGCCGAGTCCCGGCGAGGGGCCCACGCGCGGGCGAGGCCGGGCAGCACCCGCATGCCGCTGAACCAGTGATGGTCCTCCGGATGGCATACGAGCACCGGGGTCCGTGTCGTCGGCCGCAACACGCCCGCCTCGCTGACGCGCCGCCCCACCAGGGAGTTGACGAGCGTCGACTTGCCGGCGCCGGTGGAGCCGCCCACCACCGCCAGCAAGGGCGCGTCGGGTTGTCGGAGCCGCGGCACCAGGTAGTCGTCGAGCTGGGCTAGCAGTTCGTCGCGGTTGGCACGTGCGCGCGGGGCCCCTGTCAGGGGTAGCGGGAAGCGTGCGGCGGCGACACGGTCGCGCAGGGCGGAGAGTGCGTCGAGCAGCTGAGGCCTTACGTCCAAGGTCACCACACGCGAAGAATGCCCAATTTTAGGGGATTTATGAAGCATATAGGCATGTCTGCGCGCCGATAGGACACAAGGGACGGAAGGCGCGAGAGGGACAGAGGCACAGCGCAGGCATAACGAGTGCACAACACCCGTGGCCGGGGACGCCAAAAGCGGTGCACGATTCGCACCTGCCTGCGATTATCGGGACCGCTTCACCGAACCTCCACATTGAGCCACGGAGGCGAAGCAACCGGGACAAGGAACCGGGAGCCCTATCCTTGTCCCCGGCAACGTCACGGATCAGCCCACACCCGGGCAGCACGTACGAGGCCACCACACCGGCCCCCGTAGCTCAGTGGATAGAGCAGGCGCCTTCTAAGCGCTTGGCCGCAGGTTCGAGTCCTGCCGGGGGCGCAAGTCTCCGCCCTCCCCGTGGGAGGGCGTTTTTGCTGGCCAGAGCATGTTTCACTCGAACGACGAAGCCCCGGACTCTCCCCGACGATCACGGGGAGAGTCCGGGGCCGTCCGGCTGTCACCGGGTTCTCGCGGGTGGCCCAGCCGAATACGTGTCGAAGTTCTCGGCGAAGCTCTCGGCGAAGAGCCTCACGCTCGCCCACGGGCGCGTATGCGGACCGTGGACCTGCCCGTAGGACGGCCGCTCCACCGGCGTTCAGCAGCCGTGGGCGGCGAGCGTCGCCGAGCCGTCGCGGGGGACGACCCGTACGTCTCCCGGCCCGCTCACCGCGCCACCCGGCCCGGGCCCCGTCGCAGGTGCTACCACCGCCACCGTCGACGGGTGAACGCCGTCGACGAGCAGGTCCGCCATCCGCAGGTCGGCCGGGTGGCGTTCGGGAGGGACGGTCGGCGGGGGCGGCCAGGCGAGCACGGCCGGGGGCGCTTCGGGCGGCGAGACCTCCAGGCCGCGCAGCGGCATGCGCAGGCCCATGCCGAGGGCCTTCAGCACGGCTTCCTTCCTGGTCCAGACGCGCAGGAAGGCCGGGCGGCGCTGGGCGGGGGGCAGGGCGTGGAGGGCGGCGAGCTCGGTCCCGGACAGTGCGGTCCGTGCGGCGCCCTCGACGTCGAGAGGCGCCTCGCCGTCCTCGACGTCCAGGCCCACGGCTCCGTCCGAGGACACCGCCACGCCGATGAGCGCGCCGCTGTGGGTCACCGAGAAGTCGTACGGCGCAGGGGCGCCCGGCATGTCGAGCCGGACCTTTCCGTGCGGTCCACCGCAGCGGGGACAGACACGCCGCAACGGCACGTCCGCCGGGGGGAGGCCGAGCAGTTCGCCCAGGAGCACACGGCTCAGGGCGCAGCCGACGAGGAAGCGGGCCCGGTCGGCCGGGGCGGCGGTCTCGTCGTGACGGCCGCGCTCCACGGGATCGAGGAGCGTCAGCAGATCCGCGCGGGCGTCGCCGAGGCGCGCCCACGCGACCTGCACGGAGATCACGGGCCCGGTACCGGAGGGATGGGAACGGGTCAGTGCACGGCGCGCAGCATGCGCGTGACGTTGATCCGCGTCGGGGAGAGGCCGAGTTCCACGCTCTGCATCATCCGCTCGCCGTTCAGCCGGCCGTAGGCGAGGAGATCCACGTTGGCCAGGCTGAATTCGGGCCAGGTGTGAATGCTCAGATGCGATGCGGAAAGCAGCAGAATAGCGGTGACGGCACCGTTCGGGAAAACGTGCGACGCCTCACCGAGAACCGTTGCGTTCCCCTTTTCGGCGGCCGTGCGCAGCACCTGGAGGAGGCGCTCCTCGTCGGTCAGGATGCTGTGATCGCTCACCCATACGTCGACCGCATAAGAGCACAGATCGTCGACGTTTATACCCTCGGTGGCGAGGTTGGCGGAGTTGGTCATGGGGAACCGGGGGTGGCGAACTGCTTCCCCCGTCTCCTTTCACATAGGCGCTCGGTGGCCCCCAGCGTAGCATCCGGGATGCCCTACGGCTCCCGCACGCCCTCTGTCAAGGGGGTCCGGGGCCACTCGGGGCATTCCGGCATCAATTCACCCGGGCCGTTGCGCAAGCCATTGCGGAAGCCATTGCGGAGACAATTTCGGAAGCCGTTACGGATTTATTCACCCGACCCGTCCGGCAACTCTTCGAAAAGCCTGCGACACCGCTGACGAAACACCTCGGGAAACATTTCTCCAGTAACCCCTCCGTGCCGCGTTGCCCCGCTGTTTCCACAGGGCGGGAGTGGGTCCGGCCGGTCGCCTACCGGCCCGTATACTGGATGTTCCCGCAATCCACCGTCAGCTTGCCTGGAGCAGCATTGTGACCAACGCGCGTCGGCACCCTGGGAGCAGCACCGCCGAATCCGTGCCCGCCGAGTCCGTGCTCACGGAAGTCGCGGACGCCGTCCGCCTCCAGGAGGGTCCGCCGGGAGTGCGGTCCGTCCTGCGCGCCCTGCGCCGGCTGGCCCCCGCCTCCACCAAGGACCTCAGCCGGGCCACCGGACTGCCCGTCCCGATCGTCGCCGCACTGGGGAACGAGCTGCGCCGGCGCGGCATCGTCACCACGCAGCGCCCGTCGCGGCTGACCGAGGCCGGTCAGGAGCTCGTCGCCCGGCTCGGCATGGACCTCGTCCTCGACGCCACCTGCCGTGCCTGCGACGGACGCGAACTGGTCATCCCCGATGTGCTGGACGAGGCCGTACGGCGGCTGCGCGCGCTGATGGAGTCGGGTCCCGCCGCCGACATGGCGATCGACCAGTCGCACTGCACGGCCGAGACCAAGGTCCGCCGGGTGCTCGCGCTGCTCACGGCCGGCGCGCTGCCGGGCGGCTCGCTCCTGCTGGTCGGGGACGACGACCTGATCTCGCTCGCCGTCGCGGTGGTGGGCGACGTGCTCGGCGGCCCGATCGTGGCGCAGGTCACCGTCGTGGACATCTCCGAGGAGATCCTCGACCACATCCGGAAGACGGCGGCCGGTCTCGGCACGCGCGTGGAGACGGTCCGGCACGACCTGCGGCTTCCGCTGCCCGCCGCGCTGCACGGGCAGCACGACGTGGCCATGACCGACCCGCCGTACACCCCGGAGGGCGCCCGGCTCTTCCTCTCCCGCGCAGTGGAGGGCCTGCGGCCCGGTCCGGCGCACAGCGTCTTCTTCTCCTTCGGCGGCAAGAGCCCGGACGAGATGCTCGAGGTGCAGCGGGAGATCATGGCGCTCGGCCTGGTCACCAACGGCTACATCCGCAACTTCAACGAGTACGAGGGCAGCGGCATCCTCGGCGGCGTCGGCTTCTTCCAGCACCTGCTGACGACCACCTCGACGGCCCCCTCGCACCTGGGCGAGTTCAGCGGCCCCCTCTACACGGGCGACAAGCGGACCCGGCAGCGCGAGTACACCTGCGCGGCGTGCGACGCCCGGATCCGCGTCGGCCCCGGCGCCCGCTGGACGTCGGTGGCCGCCCTGCGCGCCGACGGCTGCCCGAACTGCGGCAAGGGGCCCTTCCGCCCCGGCCGCCTGGTCCCGGCCGAGGAACCGGCGCCCGCGTCCGCCCCGCAGGACGCGGCCCCCGCCCCGACGCCCGTCGCGGCACCGGAGTCCGTCGCGGCACCGGAGCCCGCACCCGTCGTCGCCGCCCCGGCTCCGGCGCCCACCCCCGCCCCCGCCTCCCCCTCCGGACGCGTCCACGGCTGGCGCCCGCCGAACGACGACGACCGGGCCGCCCTCGCCGACCGGGCGCAGCCCTACGTCACCCGTCAGGCCGACGAGCGCGATCTGCCGGCCATCGGACGGTTCGAGGCGGAGATCGCCCGGGTCTCCTTCGGCGAGGACGCCATCGACGACCCCGAGCGCTGGGCGGCCCGGCTCGGCCGTGCCATGGAGAAGTCGAAGGAGGGCATGATCGTCGCCCATGGGCCGGGCGAGGAGCCCGTCGGCTGGTGCTGGGTGAGCATCAACCAGAACGCGATGACCGGCGACCGCTACGCCAACTTCCGCTCCCTCGCGGTGTCCCCCGTCGACAACCGCAGCGACGTCGCGGAACTCCTGCTCACGGCGGGCCTGGAGTTCTGCCTGGCGAACGGCATCACCGAGGTCGTCGGCCGGGTGCACGTGGGCAACGTCCCGATGCGCACGGTCTACCGCAAGTTCGGCTTCGACCCCACCAGCCTGGCGATGAAGCTGTTCCTGCCGGAGAAGGACGGCGTCCGATGAGCGGCACGGAGGGCTTCGACCCCGACCGGGTCAAGTGCGTCGTCTGGGACCTCGACGGCACGCTGTGGGACGAGATCGCCGTCGAGTCGGCCACGGACGCGCTGCCCGTGCCCCGCCCCCGGATGCTCGCCGCGATCGACGCGCTGGCGGACCGCGGCGTGCTGAGCAGCATCGCCAGCCGCAGCGCGCCCTCGGTTCTGGGCCGGCTGGACGACGTGCCCGGCCTGCGGGCGCGCTTCCTCGCCCCGCAGGTCTCCTGGCAGGACAAGAGCGAGTCGCTGCGCGCGATCGCGAAGGACCTCGGCATCGCGGTGGAGGCCCTGCTCCTGGTCGACGACTCGCCCTACGAGCGCGCCGAGGTCGAGGCCCTGCTGCCCGGCGTGCGCACCCTCGACCCCGCGGAGGTGCCCGCGCTGCTGGCCGCCTTCGAGGGCCGCGAGGAGACCCCCGAGTCCCGCGCGCGCGTGCACCGCTACCGCACCGAGGAGACCCGCCGGGCCGAAGCCGAACGCTTCCGGGGCACCCGCGAGGAGTTCCTGCGCCGGTGCGGCATGCGCCTCACCGTCGGCGCCGCCATGCCCGAGGAGATCCCGCGCGCGCTGGAGCTCGCCGCCCGCACACACCGGCTGAACTCCTCCGGCCTCACCCCCGACCGGCTGCGCGAGCTGGCCGGCTCGGCCGGACACGAGCTGTTCACGGCCGCCATGACGGACCGTTTCGGCGACTACGGCGTCATCGGCGCCGCCCTCGTCGACGGCACCGCTCCCGCCGTCCGGTCCGTGCCGCTGCTGGCCCTCTCCTGCCGGGTGGCCGGGCGGGGTGCGGCGGCCGCCTTCCTGTTCCGGCTGATGGAGCGCTCCCGCGCGGCCGGCGCCGAGGAGTTCCGGGTGACGCTGCGCCCGACGGACGCCAACCTCGAGATGCGCATGCTGCTCCGCCAGGCGGGCCTGCGCCGCACGGACGACACCGCCGACACCGCCGACACCGCCGACACCGCCGCGGGCGCGGTCCTCGGCAGGTCCCTGCACGGCGACCTGCCCGAGCCCCCCGCATGGCTGCACGTATCCGACCGAGAGGACACCGAGGCGTGAGCGACACCCCGGACCGGGCCGCGGTGGAACGGGAGATCCGTTCGATGATCGCCGAGGCCGCCCGACTGGACGAGACCTTCGTCGCGGAACTCCCCCCCGACGCCGACCTGTTCGGTCCGCGCATCGGCCTCACCTCGTTGGCCGGCGTCGCCCTTCTGGGCGCGGTCGACCGGCGTTACGGCGTCGACGTGGCCGCGCTGGACCTGAGCCTGGACAGTCTGCAGTCCATAGCGACCCTGGCCGACTTCGTCGCGGCGTGCCTGCGGTCGTAGTGGCTAGCCACCCGTCTGTACTACTCCCTGTTCAAAAAGGGTGATCCGTACGGACGCCCCGTGACCGGTCGGGGGCGGCGGCGTTGAACGGGGCGTGCGGCTGCGCCCCCTGCCGCCGCACGTACCGAATCACTTAAGGAGAACGTGATGTCTCGCATCGCGAAGGTCGCCGCTGTTGCCCTCGGCACCAGCGCCGTGGTGGTCAGCGGAGCCGGCCTGGCCATGGCGGACGCGGGTGCGCAGGGCGCGGCCGTGGGCTCGCCGGGTGTCGTGTCGGGCAACGTCGTCCAGGTTCCGATCAACATCCCGGTCAACGTCTGCGGCAACACCATCAGCGTCATCGGCCTGCTGAACCCGGCCTTCGGCAACACCTGCGCCAACGTCGGCGGCGACCACCACGACAAGGGTGGCGACCACCACGACAAGGGCGGCGACAAGCACGGCCACGGCGGCAGCGGTTACGGCGGCTGAGCAGTCGTCCGTACGCCTCCCGCGTACACCGGGTCGTACATCCCGGTCGTACGCACCGTATGCACCACCAGGAGAGCCCCGGCACCTCGAGCGCCGGGGCTCTCCCCCTGTCCCCCTGCCGTGCCCCGGTAACCGAGGGCCCGGGCCGGGGGCGTCAGGCGTACCGGTAGGTCCGGGACATGTCCTCCAGCTGATCCGGCGTCACGTCCCACGGCGGCAGCATCTCCCGGCGGGCGACGACCCGTCGGTACTGGCTGCTGGTCGGCCCCGGCGGTTCGGCCGGCAGATAGCGGTGGTCGCGGTGGCGGCTCTGCCAGCGGGTCCACAGCAGGTCGACGAAGGCGTGGTGCAGCCAGAAGACGGGGTCGTTGACGGAGGCGCCGCCCAGCATCACCCCGCCGACCCACCGGTGCACCCGGTTGTGATTGCGCCAGGCGGCGCTGCCGGAGCCGGTCCCCCATCCCTCCAGCTTGTTGCGGAAGCCCCGGGTGAGGGTCGAGTCGTAGGGCGAGACGTCGTACACCGGGTCCTTCAGCGCCCACTCCACGTCGGCGGCGGTGGGCAGGTCGATCGGGGCGGCGGCCCGGCCGAGGTCCCGGGTGAGGAACTTCCCGTCGGTGACGTTCTCCTTGAGGGTCCAGTCGCCCGTGGCGTAGGCGAACGGCCCGGTGGTCACCCGGTGGTCGGAACGCCGCCCGTTGCCGCCCAGCAGATCCGCCGTCCAGGGCGAGGCGGTCGCGGTGCGCCGGCGCGTCCAGTCCCAGTAGGGCACCGTCACCGAGGAGTCGACCCGGCGCAGCGCCTCCTCCAGGTCGAGCAGGAACCTGCGGTGCCAGGGCAGGAAGGAGGGCGCCATGTGGGCGCTGCGCAGGCCGCCTTCGCCGTCCGAGACGTAGTGGTCGATGTGCATGCGCACGAACTCGTCGTACTCCCCCTTGCGTTTGATCTCCAGGAGCGCGTTCACGAAGCGCCGCCGTTCGGCGGCGGTGAGCGTGCTGACGTCCTTACGGATGTAGGCCATGGTGTCCCCCCATGTGCGTGTCGTGGTGGTGTGCCGGGCCCGCCTCGCGCAGCCGCTGTCCGGGGCCGAGTTCGTCGACGGCGGCCCGGGCCGCCTCCAGCGGGGTCGCGAACGAGCGGTAGTGGTCGACCATGCTCAGCCAGGTGCCGTCGGCGCGGCGCATCAGGTGCAGCGGACGGCCGTCGACCGTGACCGTCCACCGGGCACGGCCCGCGCCCGCGGTCCCCGCCGTGGTGCGGAGCCCCCGGATGCGCCGCCCCCGGTAGGTCTCGTCGAAGGAGGTGTCCGCGAGGCCGCCGTCCGCCCGGCGGCGCGGCCGGGTGGCGGTGACGACGGGGACGATCGCGAGGGCCGCGGACGCGCCGAGCAGAGCGCGCAGCAGGTCGCGTCGTCGTGTGCCGCGCGCCGTGGCGGGTCTTGCCGGGGCCGCCGACGGCGCGGTCAGGGGTACTGCGTCGGCGCTGACGGCCATGGTGTGCTCCTCGTCCGGGTCCGCTCGTCCCCGTGGTCCGGTGGATTCCTTCGTGGGGGTAACCGTCCGATGGGCCGACTGGTCACCGCCCGGCCCTCGATCGACCTGCCGCCGCGTGGCGCCGGGCACGGCGACGGGCCCTGGACGAGGTGTCCGGGCCCGTGGTCGTGGCGGTTCGTCAGCGGCTCATGGAGGGGTTCATGGAGGAGTGGAGGGATTCGTGGGGCGGTTCCCGGGAACGGTCGTCTAGAGTCCCTCGCCCAGACCGAGGTCCGCGCCGGGCACCGCCTGCAGCACCGGGGCGATCACACCGACCTGGGGCGTCTGGAGGTCCGGCAGACCGAAGCGGTCGGGGTTGGGCGCGGTGAACGGGGCGTCCAGCGCCAGACCCGGGCCCTGCGTACGGAGGTCGGAGGCGGGGGCGTCGAGACCGACGTGGTCGAAGTCGGCTCCGAGAACCTCCGGCAGGGGCGCGCGCAGGCCGAGGCCCGGCAGTCCGGCGGCGACGGGCAACTGCGGAACGACCCGGTCCGGGATGAACCGGCCCTCGACGAAGCGCGGCCCCTCGGGCGCGCCCGGCGTCGGCAGGGGGATCTCGCCGCCGACCGTGGGCAGTTCCACGCCGAGGGAGTTCTCGACGCCGTCCAGCGGTACCGGGACGGGGACCGTGCCGATCGCGGCGGCCGGGGTCACGGAGACGGCGGCACTCGCGGCGGCGGCCACGCAGGTGATCACTGCGGCGAGGGTTCCTCGGGTGGTCGACTTCATCTCGGGTACGGTCCCTTTCGACAGGAGAGCGGGAAGGCGTTGCGTCCGTACCGGGTAACGAGCCGGAAAACGGCATCAGTTCACAAATCCCCCGACTGCCGTAATAGTGCTACCGCCGCCCGGTCAGCCGGTCCAGAAACTCCACCACCGGGTCAGAACCAGCATCCCGATCGCCCCGATGTGCAGCAGCGGCGGCGCCCAGGTGAATTCGGCGAAGAACGTCCGCACGCCGGCCGGGGCGGGCAGGAATCCGTGCCGTACGTCGAACGAGACGGCGTACCAGAAGGCGAGGATCGTGGCGACCCACGCCAGACAGCACCACAGGCACAGCGCGTTGATCCGGTACAGCGACTCGAACTGCAGCCAGGAGACGAACCCCACGCCGAACAGACAGCCGGCGGTGAAGGTCAGCCAGTACCAGCGCGGGAAGGCGGCCCGGGCGAGCAGGCTCATGCCGACGCACACGACCACGCCGTAGGCCACCAGGCCGAGCATCGGGTTGGGGAACCCGAACACCGAGGCCTGGTCGCTCCGCATGACGCTGCCGCAGGAGACCACGGGGTTCAGGCTGCACCCCGGAGTGAATCCGGGATCCTCCAGCAGCTTGAACTCGTCGAGGGTGATGACCCAGGAAGCCAGCAGCCCGGCCGCGCCGGTCAGGACCAGCAGCAGGGCGAACGCGCGGCCGCCGCCCACGGCCGCCGACTGCGGCGGCCTCATCAGCCGCGCAGGCGGCGGGCGGGCAGGACGATGTGCGCCGCCGCCGTCAGGGTCTCCTCGGCGCCCGCGAACGCGGCCAGCGCCTCGGGCGTGACGGCCTGTCCGGGGGTGGCCTCCGGCCAGGCGCGGCAGGTGAGGACGAGGTAGGCATAGCCGCGCTGCTCGACGGCCGCGAGCCACTCGCGCGGCGGCAGGCACTGGGCGTGGAGGCCCGGCATGTTCAGGACGGCCGCGCCGGACTCGACCAGCAGGCTGAACGGCAGGCTGGGCCGCTCGGTGCCGTCGACGACTCCGCCGCCGACGGGCATGCCGTTGTCGCCGAGCAGTCGCGCGACGGCGACGGCCGTCCCCTCGGGACCCTCCGGGGTGTCGCCGAGGGAGTACGCGAGGAGGTAGGGCATGTCGCCGCCGTCGGGAGCCTCGCCGCTCCACGGCATCACGACGAGGGTGCCCAGGTCGGTCACGCGGAAGGGCCTGGTTGCGCTGGGGGTTGAGGTCACCGCGCGACCTTATCGGCGTGCCGGAGGACCTCCGGACGCGTTCTCACCCGCCCGGGGGACGGCGGTGCGCTGCTCCACACGAACGAGGGACGGGCCGCTCGACCGGTCTCGAACAGCGCGCAGGGCCGGTCCCGTCGGTGACGGGAGCCGGCCCTGCGGCGGCGGGCTTCTCAGCCCTGCAGCGGCAGCCCGCCGAGGAGCGGGTTGTGGGTGTTGAGGGCCTCGGCGACGCCGTTCACGGTGTGGAGGACGGAGTCCTCGTTCTCGGTGTCGAGCGCGTCCGACTGGTGCTGCAACGGCAGCGCGTCCTCCACGTTGACCGGCCCCCTGGCCAGGGTGTCCACCGCGCCGTTGAGGCTGGTCGGCGTGAGGTCGGCGGGAGTGGCGAACGCGGGGGCGGCGACGCCGGCGAGAATCACGGATCCGGCGACGACGACGGCGGCCTTCAGGGACTTCATCGGATTCCTTTCATCGGCGACTCTGCGACTCGGCACAGCAAGTCACCAGGGGAAATTCTGACGCCGTGCCTAACGAGCCCCGTCCGATGCGGAAACCGTGTCCCCACGAAATTCCGCACCCCGGCGTCCTTTCGGAGCCGGGGTGCGGAATGTGCCGGGAACCGCCATACGGAGAACCGCCGTGCGGGTGCCGTCAGCCGGCCGGAAGCACCGGCACCGCGGGAGCCGCGGGCCCCACGGACAGGGCCGGCGCGGCCGGCAGCGCCGGAGCGGGCGGCAGCGCCGGGGCCGCGGGCGGGACGGCCGCGGCGGGCTCCTCCGCCGGGAGTGCGGGGGTCTCCGCCGGGAGGGCGGGCAGGCTCGGCGGGGTCAGGCCAAGCCCGGCCAACGTCCCGGCCAGCAGGTCGAGCAGGCCGTCCACCACACCGGTGACCGCCGACGCGATCTTGCCGCCGTCGAGCGACGTCGCCGCCGCGAGCAGGTCGTCGACGGCCTTCTGCACTGCGGCGAGGGCGTCGGACACCGGGTCGGCGGCAGCCTTCGGGGCGGCAGCCGCCTTCGGGTCGGCGGCGACGGTCTGCTTCGGCGCGGAGACCGCCGGCCCCGGAGCGTCCGGGAGCGCGGGGGCCGCCTGAGCGGCCGGGGTCGCCGGGAGCGCGGGAGCGGCCGGGGTCGCCGGGAGCGCGGCCGCCGGGTCGGCGGGCAGGGCCGGCGTGGTCGTCCCCGCCGGGGCGGTGATCTTCGCGACGGCCGCCTTGACGGCGTCGGCGAGCTGGGTCGCCTGATCGGCGGTGAGTTGACCGTCCTCGGCCTTGAGGACGGTTCCGAGCAGGTCGGTGACGGGGGTGATCACGGCGCCGAGACGGCCGAGGCCCTCGACCTGGGGGAGCAGCGCGGCGGCGCCGGGGACGGGCGCGTCCGACGCCGCGGCGACGCGCTCACGGGCCGCGGCGCGGTCGGCCGCCATGGCGGCGGGGGCGGCGATGCCGAGGACGAGGGAGGTGCACAGAGCGGTGGAAGCGATACGCCGTACGGGCAGGCCACGCATGGGAAATCCTTTCGATTGCGTCGGGTCTCATGCCCACCGTGCGAACAGTTGTCGCACTCCGCAACAGATCGAATGCGTGAGGTGACCGCCCACGCCCTGTTCCGCCCACTCCGCCGCAGGTGGGGGGCCTGTCAAGGCGCGACCGAGCGTGTCGCGGCCACTCCGCCCGTTCGGGGTAACGCTTTTCGCAAACGCGAACGGCCGCCCTCCTGGCGGGAGGGCGGCCGTTCGACGGGTGACGCATCGTGACCTCTGGGCGAGGTGACGTCAGTCGTTGACGCAGGTGTTGCCGAACGCCGGGTTCAGCAGGCCGACCACGTTGATCGTGTTGCCGCAGATGTTGACCGGGATGTGGATGGGAACCTGGACGACGTTGCCCGACAGCACACCCGGGGAGTGCGCGGCGACGGCGTTCGCGCCACTGTCGGCGGCGGCGATGCCGGAGGCGCCGACGACGGCCGCGGCGGCAACGGAGGTCAGGGCCAGGCCCTTCGCGATACGCGACATGGAGAGGTGCTCCTTGGGGTTTTGACACAAACACCTGGGCGGGGATGCCCGGCGCTGAGGTCAACGCGCGGGAACCGCCGGGGGTTGTGCCGCCGAAAGAGTGATGTCGGCGGAGGGTTCGCTTCACCATTCCGACACACTTGTCCTGTTTCTACGGATTAATCCGGACAGAAGTTAGAGTTGCGCCCCACCTGCCGCACGCCTATAGCAAGCAAATCGCACGAAAGGCCACTGCCGGTCATGCGCAATTCCCTGGGTCCGCGGTTGCGCCGCGCGACGGTCGGCGTCCTCGCCCTCGCCTCACTCTGGGCGCCGTCCGGCGCCCGTGCGGCCGGCGCGCCGCCCGCCACGGAGGCGAAGAGCCTCGCCTTCCAGCAGCGCTACCACGCCACACAGCACGGCGGGATCGTCCGCGCGGCCAACGCGGCCATCAGCTGCCGGACCGCTCCGGCGGTCCGCGCGGCGCCGTCCTGCCCCGCCGTCCGCGAGGGCGGAGCGGGCGTCAACAACGGCTTCGACATGTTCTACGTCGACGTCGACGACGACCCGAACACCTACAACTCCTCCCGGGCCGAGGTCCGTCTGCCGAAGGGCGCACAGGTGACGTACGCGCGCCTGTACTGGGGCGGCAACCTGCGCGTGGGCGAGCAGAAGCCGCCCAAGGACAACGGGAGGGTGCTCGTCGCCGAGCCCGGCGGGGCGTACAAGGCGGTGCTCGCGGACACGGTCGTCGGCCACCGGGTGGCCCAGGGCGCCGACGCCTTCCAGGCCTCCGCGGACGTCACCCGGCTGGTGCGGCAGAGCGGCCGGGGCCTCTACACCGTCGCCCAGGTGAACGTGGCCATGGGCCGCTCGACGACCGGGGCGTGGGGCGGCTGGACGCTGGTGGTGGCGTACCGCGACCCGAAGGAGCCGCTGCGCGACCTCTCGGTGTGGGACGGCTTCGACACCCTCGGCTCCGCCGCCGGCAAGGAGATCCGGCTGCGCGGGCTGGACATCGCGCCCGGCGCGGGCGGCCGGGCGGGGCTCGTGGCCTACGACGGCGACCGCGGCCGTTCGGGTGATTCGCTCATGTTGTCGACCGGTGGCGGGCGGGCCGTCGCGCTCACCGACCCGGTCAATCCATCTGACGATGTGTTGAACTCCACGATCAGCGAGCCGGGGGAGGCTCCGGCGGCGCGTGTACCGGCGTACGTCAACACACTCGGCTACGACTCCGATGTGTTCGATCTCCGCAGGGGTTTGCGGCACGGCGGTGACCAGCTGGCCGTTCGGCTCGTTTCCCACCGGGACGCGGCGTGGGCCGGGGCGCTCTTCGTAGCCGTCGACACACGGAAGAAGTAATCAGCGCGTTCCCGCAGTCCCGAGCGCCACCGTGAGCGAGGAATCCGCGCAATGCACCAGCCAGAACCCGACGCCGGGCCCCGGGTCCTGCACCTCACCCAACCCGTGAACGGCGGGGTCGCCCGGGTCGTGACCGACCTGGCGCGGGCCCAGCTCGCGGCGGGTCTGCACGTCACCGTCGCCTGCCCGGCCGGCGGGCTCGCCGGGGAACTGCGGTCCCTGGGCGCGCGGACCCGGCACTGGGCGGCGACACGGTCGCCGGGGCCCTCCCTCCCCGGCGAGGTGCGGCGGCTCGCACGCCTGATCGCCGAGGTACGCCCCGACCTCGTGCACGCGCACAGCGCGAAGGCGGGGCTGGCCGGCCGGCTCGCGGTGCGCGGCCGGATCCCGACCGTGTTCCAGCCGCACGCCTGGTCCTTCGAGGCTGTCGGAGGCACCACCGCGGCGCTCGCCCTCACCTGGGAACGCTTCGGGGCGCGCTGGGCGGACCGGCTGATGTGCGTGAGCGAGGCGGAACGCGCCGCGGGCCTGCGGGCGGGGATCTCCGCACGATGGAGCGTCGTCCCCAACGGCATCGACTCCGGGCGTTTCCACCCCGCCCCCGTCGACACCGTGCGGGCCTCGCTCCTGCCCGGCCTCGACCCGGCCGCCCCGCTGGTGGTGTGCGTGGGACGGCTGTGCCGGCAGAAGGGGCAGGACGTGCTGCTGCGGGCCTGGGACACGATCGCGGCCAGGACGCCCGCCGCCCGGCTGGTACTGGTCGGCGACGGTCCCGACGCGGCGCGCCTGCGGTCCGGCGCACCGGAGTCGGTGCTGTTCGCGGGGGCCGTCGCCGACGCCGCCCCCTGGTACCAGGCGGCCGATCTGGTGGTGCTGCCCTCACGCTGGGAGGGCATGGCGCTGGCCCCGCTGGAGGCGATGGCCTGCGGAAGACCCGTGGTGGTGACCGACGTGAACGGCGCCCGGGAGAGCCTGCCCGCCCCACTCGCGGAGCACTGCCTCGCCCCCGCCGAGAACCCCGCGGCGCTCGCCGAGACGGTCTGCGCACTGCTGCCCGACCCGCTGCTGCGCGAGTCGCTCGGCCACCAGGGGCGCCGCCACGTCCTGGCCACGCACGACGTGCGGCGCACGGCCGAGGCGGTCGAGGGCGTGTACCGCGAGCTGCTCACGACCACCAAAGGGGCGCGGGTCGCGCCCACCGAGTGCAGGGAGTCCATCCACTCGTGACTGCGGAAAGCACCGTCCCCTCTCCCGGCGCGCAGGCCGGATACTCGCCCGTCTCGGTCATCCCGCGGCGAGGAAGCGCGGCGGGATTCCGGTTCCCCGCCCGCCGGCCCCCGGCACGGCCCGCGTCGCCGCTGCCGCTGCTGCTCGCCGACGGCCTCGCCGCGTTCGCGGGCGCACTCTCCCTGACCGGGGCGCAGCGCCGCCCGTTACTGGTGGCCCTGCTGGTGGCGGCGACCATACTGCTGCGCCCGCAGCGCCCGCGTCCGGAGGCGGGGGTGCTGGACGAACTGCCCGCCGTGTGCGGCCGGATCGCGGTGGCCTGGCTCGCGCTCGGCGCGCTCGCCGCGGCGTGGAACCCGGCGCACGCGCTCTCGGCGCGCACCCTGGTCCTCGGCTGCGCGGCACAGACCGCGGTCGGCTGCACGACCCGCGCGGTCGTGCACCTGCGCCGGCGCCGGGCGCTGCTGCGCCGGCCGCGCGCCGCACTCGTCATCGGTCCCGCCACGACCGCGCAGCGGGTGGCCGCCGCGGTGCTGCGGCATCCGCGGTGCGGGGTCCAGCCGGTGGGGATCGTGGCCGAGGGCCCCGGCGGCGGCGAGGGACTGCCGGTGCTGACCACCGGTCAGGAGGTGCAGCGGGCCCTCATCCAGAACGGCGTGCGGGACGTGCTGTGCGTCCACCCCGCCGTGCGCAGTGTGCAGGGCCCGCTGCTGCGGGCGCTCGCCGAGTCGGGCTGCACGGTGTGGGAGGTCGACGCCGACACCCCGTCGTACGCGAGCCGCGAGCAGCTGGCCGGGTTCTCCTGCCGGCGCCTCGACATGGGCGCCCGGCGGCGCGGCAGCCTCGGCAAGCGGCTGCTGGACGTCGTGGTCTCCGGGGCGCTGCTGCTGCTGGTGAGCCCGCTGCTGCTGCTGTGCGCGGCCGTGCTGCGGGTGACCGACGGACCCGGGGTGGTCTTCCGGCAGGAGCGCATCGGCAAGGACGGCCGGCCCTTCACCCTGCTGAAGTTCCGCACCCACCGCCCGGTCGACGAGCACGAGTCGGCGACCCGCTGGAGCGTGGCCGGCGAACGCGAGATGAGCCGCTTCTGCCGCTTCCTGCGCCAGACCTCGCTGGACGAGCTGCTCCAGTTGTGGAACGTGCTGTGCGGCGACATGAGCCTCGTCGGGCCGCGCCCGGAACGTCCCTTCTTCGTCGGCCAGTTCAGTGAGACCTACCCGGGTTACGCGGCACGTCACCGGATGCGGACCGGCATCACCGGCCTCGCCCAGGTACAGGGGCTGCGCGGCGACACCTCGATCGAGGACCGGGCCCGCTTCGACAACGCGTACATCGACAACTGGTCGCTGTGGCAGGACGTGTGCATCCTGCTGCGCACCGCGGCCGCCCTCGTGCGACCGACCGGGAGCTGAACCGCCGATGACCCTCGCCCCGCCCCTTGCGCTGACGCTGCCCCGCGCCCGGACGCTGTCGCCGGTCCTGCCGGTGGTCGCCGTGATCGCCCTGCTCGGACTTCCCCTCTCCCCCGGCGGTGAGGGCGGCGCCGGGCCGGCCGACGCGCTGTCCGCGCTGGTCGTGCTGTTCTGCGCGGTGCGGCTGCTGCGGCAGCGGCGACGCCCGCTGTCCCGTACGGCGGCCGTGGTCCTCGCGTTGCCGGTCGCGGGGCTCGCGCTCGCGGCGATGGGCGCGTCCTCCCCGGGCGCGGGTCTCACCGGCCTCGGCCGCTATCTGCAGATCTTCGTGCTGGTCCCCGCGGCCGTCGTGCTGCTGGTCCGGGACCGGGCCGACCTGCGGGTGCTCGCCTGGTCGTTCGTCGGGCTCGCGGGCTGGCAGGGGGCCGTCGGCGTCCACCAGTTCGTCACCGGGACCGGTGCCTCCTACCAGGGCGAGACAATCCGGGCGGTCGGCACCTTCGGACCGCAGGACGTGATGGGCATGGCGACCGTCGTGTCCTTCGGGCTGGTCTGCGCGGTCGGTCTGGCGCTCGGCGGCTCCCGGGTGCGGCAGCGGGCGGTCGCCGCCGCCGCCGCGCTCGCCCTGCTGGCGCCGCTCGCGCTCTCCTTCAGCCGGGGCGCGTGGATCGCGACCGCGCTGACCTGCACGGTCCAGCTGGCCCTCGCCGGACTGCGCCGGGCGCTCAAGGTCGGCGCGGCGGCGGTCGCCGCCGGGGTGGTCCTGGTGGGCGGCTTCGGCGTCGGCTCGGCGATGCTCCAGGAACGCGTCAGCAGCATCACGCAGGTCGCGGACGCCCCCGACCAGTCGGTCACCGACCGGTACACCCTGTGGGCGTCGGCGGTCGGCATGTGGGCCGAACAGCCGCTCACCGGCGTCGGGTTGAAGGGCTTCCCCGAACACCGGGACGCGCACGCCT
This sequence comes from Streptomyces achromogenes, assembly GCF_030816715.1. Classification (NCBI taxonomy): domain Bacteria; kingdom Bacillati; phylum Actinomycetota; class Actinomycetes; order Kitasatosporales; family Streptomycetaceae; genus Streptomyces; species Streptomyces achromogenes. Next base: position 3,240,562 of record NZ_JAUSYH010000001.1, read on the forward strand.
CCCTCGCGCTGTCCTCCGGCAGCGACACCGACGGCGCGGGCTCCGGCTTCGTCCGGCAGCCGCTGCTGTCCCCGCACAACATGTATCTGCTGGTCCTCGCCGAACAGGGCCTGATCGGGCTGCTCGCCCTCGCGGGCGCTTGGCTGGCGATGCTGGCGTGCGGGCTGCGGGGGTGGCTGCGCGCCCGGCACTCCGGCCGCGGCCTCGACTGCGCGCTGTGCGCCTGCGGCCTGCTGGTCTGGCAGCTGATCGACTTCGTGTACGCCGACATCGGCGGACCGTCGACGGTGCTGACGGCCGTCGTCTTCGGGATCGTCGCCTGGTGGGCGCTGGTCGGCGCCGGCGGCGTCGAGGAGGCGCAGGCCCGATGACCGTGACGCCTCCTCGGACACCCCGCACGGACGGGCCCGTGTCCGTGCCGCCCGCGCGGTCCGCCGCCCGGTCCGGGGAGACGGCCCCCGAGGCTGCCGGGGAGGCCGGCGAACTCCCCGCCGCGTCCAGCGGTTTCCTCGCCAAGGCCGCGCTCGTCACCGCCGCCCTGTCCGTGGCCGGGGCCCTGCTCGGGCTGGTCCGGGACCAGGCGCTGGCCCGGCTCTTCGGGGCGGGCAGCGACACCGACGCCTTCCTCGTCGCGTGGACCGTGCCCGAGTTCGCGGCCACCCTGCTGATCGAGGACGGGCTGGCGTTCGCCCTCATCCCGGCGTTCAGCATGGCGCTGGCCCGCCGCTCGCAGGGCGCCCCCGGCGACCCGGTGCGGGCGCTGGTCGCCGGCACGCTGCCCCGGCTGTCGCTGGCGTTCGTCGCGGTCGGCGCGCTGCTCGTCGGCGCCGCCCCGCAGGTCGTCGACGTCCTCGCGCCCGGTCTGCCCGACCCGGCGCTCGCCGTCGACTGCACCCGGCTGACCGCGACCTGCGCGGTGAGCTTCGGTCTCGCCGGGTACTGCAGCGCGGCCCTGCGCGCCCACCGGCGGTATGTGGCGCCCGCGGCGATCTACGTGGCCTACAACGTGGGCATCGTCACCGGGATGTACGTGCTGGGCGGGCGCTGGGGCGTGCGGTCGGCGGCAGGCGGGGTGGCCGTGGGCGGGCTGCTGATGGTCCTCGTGCAGCTGCCCTCGCTGATCGGTCAGCTCCGCAAGGGGCGGACGGCCGGGGAGGCGTCCGTCGGGCAGGAGGAGCCCCGGCCGCTGGACACCGCGCTGCTGGCGACCGTCCTGCTCTTCGCGCTGTGCCGGCAGTCCCAGACGCTCATCGAGCGTTTCCTCGCCTCACAGCTCCCGGCGGGGGCGATCTCGCACCTCAACTACGCGCAGAAGGTCGCGCAGATGCCGATGATCCTGTCGGTGATGGTGTGCACGGTGACCTTCCCGGTCGTCGCGCGGGCACTGGCCGAGGGGGACGCCGAACGGGCCCGCAGCCGGGTGGAGCGGGATCTGGCGCTGGCGTCGTGCATCGTGCTGCTGGGCACCGCCGCGATCGTGGCGTGCGCCCCGCAGATCATCGAACTGCTCTTCCAGCGCGGCGCGTTCACCGCCCGGGACACGGCGGCGACGGCTGGCGTCATGCGGGTGTACGCGCTCGGGCTGCTCGGCCAGACCCTGGTGGGCGTGCTGGTCCGCTCGTACTTCTCGGGGGGCCGCGGCTCCTGGTACCCGGTCGGCGCGATGGCCGGCGGGATCGTCGTGACGTCCTGGATCGGCGCGTGGGGCATCGCCCCCTGGGGCGTGTACGGCATCGCCGTCGCCAACGCGACCGGCATCACCGTCACCGCCCTGGTGCTGCTGGCCGGCATGGGTCCGCGCAGCGTCCCGATCGGCGTCCGGGGCGTGCTGGGCGAGCTGAGCCGGCCGGTGTGGGCGGCGCTGGCCGCGACCCTCGCCGGGGCCCTCGCCGCCGCCCGGTTCGCCGACCCGGTGCAGGGGCTCGGCGTCGGCGGCCTCACCGTGACCGTCGTCTTCCTGCTGGTGGGCCGGGCCCTGGGCGCCCAGGGCATCGTCTCCGCATTCCGTACCGTACGTTCCGCGACCCGAAGGCTCTCCCATGGCCGCTCCTGACCTCAAGCGCCGCGCTCCCGTCCCGTGGGTGGCGATGTACCACTCCGTGAGCGACTGCTCCGACGACCCCTACCGCATCACGGTGACCCCCGAGCGGTTGGAGAAACAGCTGACGTGGCTGCGCCGGCGCGGACTGCGCGGCGTCTCCATGGCCGAGCTGCTGGCCGCCCGCGCCCGGGGCGAGGGCCGCGACCTGGTGGGCCTCACCTTCGACGACGGGTACGCCGACTTCCTCACCGGGGCGCTGCCGGTGCTGCGCCGGCAGGGCTGCAACGCCACTCTGTTCGTGCTGCCCGGCCGGCTCGGCGGCGACAACGCCTGGGACCCGCTGGGCCCGCGCAAACCCCTGCTGACCGCCGACGGCATCCGCCGGGCGGCCGGTGAGGGCGTCGAGATCGGCTCGCACGGCCTCACCCACGTCGACCTGACCCGTGCCGAGGACAGCACCCTTAAGGCGGAGACGGTCGAGAGCCGCGCCGCCCTCGCCGAGCTCCTCGGGACCGAGGTCGACGGCTTCTGCTACCCGTACGGCACGGTCGACCGGCGCGCCGTGGACGCCGTGGGCGAGGCCGGCTACTCCTACGCCTGCGCGATCGACCCCGGCCCGCTGAACGGCCCGCACGCCCTCCCGCGGGTCCATGTCGGGCAGGACGACCACACCGTCCGGCTGTTCCTGAAATACCGGCTGCACCGGTTGCGCCGGCGTCCCGTCGAGGGGTTGCGGTGAAGGCGCTGCACATCATCACGGGGCTGGGCGTGGGCGGCGCCGAGCAGCAGTTGCGGCTGCTGCTGCGGCACCTGCCGGTCGACTGCGAGGTGGTGACGCTCACCAACCCGGGGTCGGTGGCCGACGGGCTCGCCGAGGACGGCGTCAAGGTCGTCCATCTGGGCATGGCCGGCAACCGCGACCTGGGCGCGCTGCCGCGGCTCGTCCGGGTGGTCCGCTCCGGGGGCTACGACCTCGTGCACACGCATCTGTACCGGGCCTGCGTCTACGGCCGGCTGGCCGCGCGGCTCGCCGGGGTCCGCGCGGTCGTGGCCACCGAACACTCCCTGGGCGACTCGCAGATGGAGGGACGGCCGCTGACCTCCGGGGTGCGCGCGCTGTACCTCGCCAGCGAGCGGCTGGGCCGCACCACGGTCGCCGTCTCCCCCACGGTCGCCGACCGGCTGCGCGGCTGGGGCGTGCCGGAACCGCGGATCGAGGTCGTCCCCAACGGCATCGACCTGGCCCGCTTCCGCTTCGATCCGGCGGCCCGGCTGCGCACCCGCAGGCGCCTCGGACTGCCCGACGACGCCCGCGTCGTGGGCGGCGTCGGACGCCTGACGGCCGGCAAGCGCTTCGACGTCGTCATCCGCGCCCTCGCCCAACTCCCGCCGGACCACTGGCTGCTGCTGGTCGGCGGCGGACCGGAGGAGAACGTGCTGCGGCGCGTCGCGCAGGAGGCCGGGGTGGCCGACCGGGTCCTGTTCGCCGGCGAGCGCCCCTACGCCGCGGACGGCTCTGCCGGCCCCGACCTGCCCTCCCTCGTCTGCGCCATGGACGTGTTCGTCTCGCCGTCCGCCGAGGAGACCTTCGGGCTGGCCGTCGTGGAGGCGCTGGCGTCGGGGCTGCCCGTGCTCTACGCCTCCTGTCCCGCGATCGAGCAACTGCCCGCGCGGGCGGCGCCGGGCGCGCGCCGGGTGACCGGCGGCGCCGGCGCGTTCGTCCGGGCGCTGTCGCAGTCCCGCGCGCGGCCGCCCGGACCGCGCACCGCCCCCGAGGCGGCGCTCCACTACGACATCGCCCGCAGCGCCGCCCAGCTCATGGACGTGTACGCGACCACCGTTTCCGGACCACCCCTGTCGTCCTCCGCTTCCCCGACACCCCAGGGAGTCAGTTCCTCATGACCGAGAACCCTCGTCCCGCCGCCCTGCGCCGCGCCAAGGCGCTCCCGCCCTGGGCCCTGCTCGCGGCCGGCGCCGTCGCCGGCGGCATGCTCGGCGGCGCCTACGGGGCCGTCAAGCCGCCCGTGTACACGGCCACCGCGTATGTCGTCGCCGTCCCCACGGCGAAGTCCGACCCGGCCTCGGCGCTCGGCTTCGCGCAGGCCTACGGCCGGGTCGCCACCCAGCTCGCGGTGCTCGGGGACGCTCAGGTGTGGGCCGGAGTGCCGGTGCGGACGCTCCAGCAGAGCGTGCAGACGGCGACCTCGCCGGACGCCCCGATGGTCTCGATCACGGCGACCTCGCAGCGCGCCGACCTGGCCGCCGACATGGCCAACGCGGTCTCCCGCTCGCTGACCCAGCACGCGAAGAACTCCCAGGCGACCACCAACGTCGAACTCCAGCAGTTCGCCCGCGCGGTGAAGCCGACCGGTCCCTCCTCGCCGTCCCCCGTGCTGACCGGTGCGGTCGGGGCGAGCGCGGGCGGGCTGCTCGGCGGACTCCTGCTGCTGGTGCGGCCGAAGCGGGGCCGGGAGGAGGAGGGCGCGCGCCCCGCCGCCGTTCCCGGGCCGGCCCTCGCCGCCGACGCCCACGGGGCGCTGTGAAGCCGACGTTCACCACCGAGGTCGTCACCGACGAGCAGGCCTTCGCCGCTCTCGCCCCGGCCTGGGACCGGCTGTACCAGCGGTGCGCGACGGCCACTCCGTTCCAGAGTCACGCCTGGCTGCACTCGTGGTGGCTGTCGTACGGCCGCCGCGGCCGGCTGCGCCTGCAACTGGTCCGGGACGGCGCCGAACTCGTGGCTGTCGCCCCGCTGACCGCCGTGCGCCGACCGGTGCCCGCGCTCGTGCCGCTCGGTGGGGCGATCTCCGACTACGGGGACGTCCTGGTCGACGACGGACGGGGCGAGGCGGCCGTCGGCGCGCTCACCGAGGCCCTCGCGGCCGCCGCACGCACCGCGCTGATCGACTTCCGCGAGGTGCGGCCGGGCGGTGCGGTGGAGCGCGTCTACGAGCACTGGCGCGGGCCGCGGCAGCGGGTCGGCGACTCGGTGTGCCTGGAACTGCCCGCAGTGCCGATGGACGAGCTGGTGGCCCGGCTGCCGTCGGCGAAGGCCCAGCGGGTGCGCGCCAAGCTGCGCAAGCTGACCGCGCTCGGCGTGCAGCGCCAGGCGGTGGGCCCGGAGGAGGTGGACGCGGCGCTGCGACGGCTGCTGGAACTGCACCGGCTGCAGTGGCAGGGGCGCAAGGTGACGGGCGAGCACCTGCGCGACCGGTTCTGCGAGCACCTGGTGCGTTCGGTCGGTCCGATGGTGCGTTCCGGGGCCGCGGTGGTCACCGAGTTCCGGCTCGACGACGACGTGGTGGCCGTGGATCTGACGCTGCTGTCGCGGCGGCTGGCCGGCGGCTACCTCTACGGCGCCCATCCGCGTCTGCGGGAGCGCAAGGCGGATGTGGCGGTGATGCTGCTGGAGGCGTGCGCCGAGCACACCCGAGACGGTGGGCGCGCCGCGCTGAGCCTGCTGCGCGGCGACGAGCCGTACAAGCATCACTGGCGGCCCGAACCGGTCGTCAACCAGCGGCTGCTGCTGGCCCGTCGGCGTACCGCCCCGCTGCTGTCGGCGGTCGCGTGCGACGTGGCCGCGCGGCGGCGGGGCAAGGAGCTGCTGCTCCGGCTGGAACAGCGGAGGGAGCGGGCCGGTGGCGGCGGGCCCTGACGCGGACCTGCCGCCACCGCACATCGGTTCACCCGTTGCGCGACCACCAGTCCAGGCGGATGCACAGCTTGCCGCCGAGCCAGTACTCGACCCAGTCGCCGAGGTCCATCGGCGTGCAGTTCACCGGGGGTTCGCCGGTGGGGTCGGTGGCGGGCGGGTCGGTGTTGGGCGGTGTCGTGGGCTCGGTGACCGGCTCGTCGGTGCGGCCGGACAGCAGCGAACGGTAGACCTCGGACGACCGCGGGTTCTGCCCGCACTGCCACACGCCGTGCGGGCAGTAGTCGGTCAGCGTGTTGTACAGCGGCCGGTGCTCGTCCATCCAGGCGATCATGCGGCGCATGTACTCGGAGTTGTCGCCGTTGCGGAAGAGTCCCCATTCGGGATAGGAGATGGGCTTGCCGTGCGATTTGGCGAAGTCCACGTGCGCCTGCAGCCCGTAGGGTTCACTCACCTGCTCGTCGAAGGACAGACCGGTCGGCTGGTCGTACGAGTCCATTCCGATGATGTCGACCGTGTCGTCCCCCGGGTAACACTCGGTCCACGGAACGGCGTCCTTGCCGCGCGTCGGCGTGAAATCGAACCTGAATTCCTGGCCCGGCACCGCGCGCATGGCGGTGACGATCCTTTTCCAGTACTTCTTCCAGGCCTCCGGGTCGGGCCCGCAGCGATGGGTGTACGTGATGCCGTTCATCTCCCAGCCGAGCACGATCACCGTGTCCGGCACCTTCAGCGCGACCAGCCGCTCGGCGAGAGCCGTGAAGTGGTGATCGAACTCCCCGTCCGCGCCCTGCCGCAGCAGCCGGCGCACCTCGGAGTCGGAGACGCCCTCCTCGTTGCGCTCCATCATGGGCACGTTGAGGACGAGCATCCGGTCGTCCTTCTCCCGGCGCCAGTCCGCCCACACGTCGAGGAAGCCGGCCGGGCCCTCGATGTTGTCCCACCGGTCGCCCGGCAGGTAGGTGTGGCCGACGCGCAGGTCGGAGCCGCCCAGCCAGGCGCTGAGCTCGGCGATGCGGGCCACGCCGCGGGCTCCGTAGTCGAGGTAGGCGCCGAAGGCGGGGGCGGCGGCCTGCGTCGGCGGGGCCGAGGGCGCGGGGGTCTGTGCAGGCGACTCGCCCGGAGCGGGCGCCGGGGACTCGCCCGGGGTCTGCGCCGGGCTCGCCGGTGCCGCAGGGGTCGTGGCCGGGGCGGGGACGGCCGGTGCGACCGCCGCGGGCGCGGGTTCGGGCGCGGCAGGCGCGGGGACGGTCGGGACGGGCGCGGGGACGGTCGGGACGGGCGCCGGCTCGGGTGCGGCGGGCACCGGGACGGGTGCGGCGGGCACCGGGACGGGTGCGGCGGGCACCGGGACGGTCGGGGTGGGCGCGGGAGGATCGGCGACCCGCACCACCCCCGCGCCCGCGGCGAATCCAGGTCCGGACGCCAGGGCGGCCGAGGCCGCGACGGCTGCCGCGACGACGGCAAGCCGCCGCGACCGTGCGCGTCGCTGTCGTGGAGCCATGCCTGCTCCTTTCTCCACTCGCGCGTAACGCGCACTGCCCGCGCATTACTGACACTCAGTCATATGAAAGTCACACAAAAAGGAAGCGTGCCACCGCCGATACGGCTTTCGAGTGCCTTGATCGCCCATATCGGTGAACCGAGCCGAAGGATCCGCTGAAAATGCCCCCGTCGCTCCTCGACACCCGCGTCCCCGCCGTTCTCCTGCGGATCGACCGGAATCCCTTTCACCACGGCACCCTCGGTGCCGTGCGCTCGCTCGGCCGGACCGGAGTCGACGTGCACGTGGTCGCCGACTCGACGGGAAGTCCCGTACGCACCTCCCGTTTCGTACGCGAGTTGCACCCCCCGCCGCCGCCCGGCGCCACCCACGCCGACATCGCCGCCACCCTGCTGCGGGTGGCCGCCCGTGTCGAACGGCCCGCTGTGCTCATCCCGATGGACGACGCCGGCGCGATCGCGGTGAGCCGGCTGCGCGACGAGCTGGCGCCGGTCTATCTGCTGCCGCAGCAGCCCGGCGCGGTGCCCGAACGGGTCGCCGACAAGGCGGAACTGGTCGCCCTCTGCGCGGCGGCGGACGTACCGCACCCGCTCACGGTGATTCCGGACAGCGCGGCGCAGGCCGCCTCCGACGCATGGCGGCTCGGCCTGCCGGTGGTGGCGAAGTGGAGCCGGCCCTGGCTGGTGCCCGCAGGCTCGGGGCTGCGCAGCACGGCTCTGGTGCGCTCCCCCCAGGAAGCGCACGAACTGTATCTGCGCACCGACGAAGCGGGCAGCCGGCTGCTGCTCCAGGCCTTCCTGCCGCCGGGTCAGGACCGCGACTGGTTCTTCCACGGGTACACCGACCGCTCCGGCTCGCTCCGCGCCGGCGGCCCAGGCCGCAAACTGTGCGCCTGGCCGCGCGGGGCCGGGCTCACCGCGGTCGGCGAATGGACGGAGAACCCCGCGGTGTGCGCGCACGCCGAGCGGCTCGTCGACACCCTCGGCTACCGGGGCATCCTCGACCTCGACTTCCGCCGCTGCGGCGCGACCGGCGAGTACCACCTGCTCGACTTCAACCCGCGCCCCGGCGCCCAGTTCCGGCTCTTCACCGACTCCGCCGGAGTGGACGTCGTCCGCGCACAGCACCTGGACCTGACGCACCGTCCGCTGCCCGCCGGGGAGCCGCGGCCCGGACGGACGTTCGTCGTGGAGAACTACGCGCCGCTGGCCTCGCTGCGACCGACGCGCCGCGGCCGCGAACTGGCCTGGCACGCGGGCGACGACACCGCACCCGGCCGGGCGATGTGGGGCCTGTGGGCCGCGCACGTCGCCCGCCGGCTGCTCCACCGGCTGCGCAAGCTGGGCGCGGCGGCCACCGCGGAGGCCGAGCCCCGCGTGGTCCGCCAGTCACCGCCGCCCCCGTCCTCCCTGACCCGCCTGCGCACCCAGACCGGATCCGCCGGACAGAGCGGACGCACCGCACCGGCCGTGGCCGGACCGACCGACGACGAGAAAGCGAGCAGCTGCTGATGTACGACCTGCTGGTGGTGGGAGCGGGCCCGTACGGCCTGTCCATCGCGTCGCACGCCGCGGACGCCGGGCTGAGCCTGCGCGTCTTCGGCCGCCCGATGGCTTCCTGGCGCGACAACATGCCGGGCGGAATGTTCCTCAAGTCCGAGCCGTGGGCGTCCAACCTGTCCGACCCGGCCGCCCGCTGGCGGCTCGACGCGTACTGCGCGACCCGGGGCGTGGCGGCCCGGCACGGACAGCCGATCCCCGTGGAGACGTTCGCCGAGTACGGCCTGTGGTTCGCCCGCAACGCCGTCCCCGAGGTGGACGAGCGCACGGTGGTCCGCATCGCGTCCCTGCCCGGCGGCTTCGAGGCGGTCACCGAGGACGGCGAGACCGTGCAGGCCCGCACGGTCGCCCTCGCGGTCGGCGTGATGCCGTTCGTGGAGATCCCCGCGGCGCTGCGCGGCCTGCCGTCCTCGCTCGTCTCGCACAGCAGCCACCACGGCGACCTCGACCGCTTCCGCGACCGGGACGTCACCGTGATCGGCGGCGGGCAGGCCGCCCTCGAGACGGCCGCCCTGCTCGCCGAACAGGGCACCCGGGTCCGCGTGCTGGCCCGCTCCGACCGGCTGCGCTGGAACGACGTCCCGCCGCCCTGGGAGCGCCCGTGGTGGCGGTCGGCCCGCTCCCCGCACAGCGGCCTCGGCTGCGGCTGGCGCAACTGGTTCTACGCCGAACGCCCCGACCTCTACCGGCGGCTCCCGGAGCCGACCCGGGCGCGGATCGCGGCGACGGCGCTCGGACCGGCCGGCGCCTGGTGGGTGCGCGACCGGGTGGAGGGCGCCGTGGAGGTGTGCCTCGACCACGAGGTGACGGCGGCCCGCGCGGCGGACGGCGGAGTGCGGCTGGACGTGACGGGGGCGGACCCCTTCGAGACCGAGCACGTGATCGCGGCCACCGGCTTCCGGGCGACCCGCGAGCGGCTCGGACTCCTCGCCGGCCCGCTGCGCGACACACTGGCCACGGTGGCCGACGGCTCCCCCGAGGTGGGCCGGGACTTCGAGTCGTCCTGCCCCGGACTGTTCATGGCCGGCCTGGTGACGGCGGCCGGGTTCGGGCCGGCGATGCGCTTCGTGCACGGCGCGACCTTCACGGCGAGGACCCTCGTCAAGGGCGTCCGGCGCCGGCTGCACACGGGGCTGCCGGGCGGGGCGATCCCGGCGCCCGGCCGGCACGGGGCGACGGAGGCCGTACGGCGCTGAGTGCACCGGGGCCTGCCGTCCGGACCAGCTCGCAGACAGTGCGGCGTGATCCGACGACAGGCCCCGGGTGTGGCGTCGGCGCCGGCCGCGCGGGCGGCCGGCGCCGGGTGCCTTCACCGCCGGGAGGCGGCCCTGCCTCGCCGGTACAGAACGGCGCCGCCCGCGATCAGCGCCGCGCTGACGCCGGAGGCGGCCAGCAACGCCGCGTTGTCGCTGCCGGTGTGCGGCAGCTCGGGCCGGGTGTGCCCGCCCCCACCGCCGTTGTGCGGGGGCGCGGTGTGCTCGCCACCGGGCGGCGTGCTGTGCCCGCCTCCGGGCGGAGGCGTGCTGTGACCCCCGTGCGGAGGCGGTGTCGAGTGGCCGCCGTGCGGAGGCGGGGTGCTGTGACCGCCACCCGGAGGCGTCGAGTGACCCCCTCCGGGCGGAGTCGAGTGACCGCCGCCGGGAGGCGTGCTGTGCCCTCCACCGGGAGGAGAACTGTGACCCCCTCCGGGCGGAGTCGAGTGACCGCCACCGGGAGGCGTGCTGTGCCCTCCACCGGGAGGAGAACTGTGACCCCCTCCGGGCGGAGTCCAGTGACCGCCACCGGGAGGCGTGCTGTGCCCTCCACCGGGAGGAGAACTGTGACCTCCACCGGGCGGAGTCCAGTGACCGCCACCGGGAGGCGTGCTGTGCCCTCCACCGGGAGGAGAACTGTGACCTCCACCGGGGGGCATCGAGTGGCCGCCACCGGGAGGCGTGCTGTGCCCTCCACCGGGCGGGGTGCCGTGGCCGTGACCGCCGCCCGGGGGCGTGTGGCCTCCGCCGCACGTGTCGCCGTAGCCGCCGCAGTCGTCTCCGTGCCCGTGGCCGCCCTGACCGGAGTCGCCGTAACCGGAATCCCCGTGACCGGAGTCCCCGTGACCGGAATCCCCGTGACCGGAATCCCCGTAGCCGGAGTCCCCGTAACCGGGCTCCTCGTCGTCGGACTCGCCGTAGCCGGAGTCCCCGTAACCGGGCTCCTCGTCGTCGGACTCACCGTAACCGGAGTCCCCGTAACCGGGCTCCTCGTCGTCGGACTCGCCGTAACCGGAGTCCCCGGCGTGCGGGTCGTCGTGGCCGTTCGGTGTCCCGTGCCCGCGGTTGCCGCGGGCGCCGGCGTGCTCGGCGCAGGCGTTGCCGAACGCGGGGCTGAGGGCGGCGACGACGTCGGCCGAGTTCCCGCAGACGTTCAGCGGGACGTGCAGCGGAGCCTCTACGTGGTTGCCCGAGAGGGCTCCTGGTGAACCGTTGGCCGCCCCCTCGGCGTTCGCGTCGGCGAGGGCGTAGCCGCCCCCGCACAGGGACAGAATGCTCGTCGCGGCGGCGGCCGCGACCATTCCCCTGCTCAGGGTCTGTCGCAATCTCGTGGTCTTCCTGCTCGGAGAAGTGGGAAAGGCCGGCCCAGGACCACACGGAAGTCGTCCAAGGCCGGCCCGGGTCCGGCCCGACGGCCGGGAATGACGTGTCGTCAGTCGTTGATGCAGACGTTGCCGCCGGTCGGGTTCAACGCGGCGATGACGTTGATGGAGTTGCCGCACACGTTGATCGGGATGTGGATCGGAATCTGGACGACATTGCCGGACAGGACGCCCGGGGAGCCGATGGCAGCGCCGTTGGCACCGGCGTCGGCGAAGGCGGGTGCGGCCCCGCCCAGGGCCAGGATCAGACCCGCGACAACAGCAGCGCTCTTCTTCATGGGTTTCCCTTCTCTGCGGTCATGCCTAGATGACGGTCGAAACCGAGCGAGCGCAACTGGAACGGCTCGCACCATGACTCGCAGGCTGCAAACGACAGATGGCCGACCGAAGAAACTAAGAAACGCGCGCCGTCCGGTTATTCACTCGAACGCCTTCATACAATTGACCCGCCGGGACCAACCGGAAGAATCGATTCGCCTCGGCAGTGCAACAAAAATTGACAGAACGTCAGGAAAATTCCGACTGAATTCCGCAGCCGGACGGTCCGCCGAAAGAAGCATGGACCGTCGGCGAGCGGCGCCGGTCCCGACCCGGGCCGGGACCGTACGCCTGACCCCGAAGCTACCGGATCCACGGGGGACGGCCGCGGCCGTGCACCCCCATCTGTTTGTCCCACCCGACGACCGGATTTCCCGCCTATAGGCCATCGGAGTGAAGCCGGGCAACCAAGCAGGACGGGGGGCGTTGTCCAGGGCGCTCCGATGGCCGGGGTTTCTCAGAAGGGACTAAAAAGTGATCAAGAGGGTAATGGCCACCGCCGCGGTCGCAGCTTCCGTCATCGGCGCGGCCACCGCCGTCGCGGCTCCGGCGCTCGCCATCGGCAACGACAGTGGCACCACCTCGGCCAGCGGCAACGGTGCCAGCCAGTCGTTCGGCAACTCGGCCACGTTCGGCAACATGAGCCCCCAGATGGCCCTTGTCCAAGGCTCCTTGAACAAGCCCTGCATCGGTCTGCCCGCCAAGCTCAACCTGGGCGGGGTGGGTGCCCTCGGCGCCGCGCTGCAGGACATCCCGATCCTGTCGGCCCCGCAGAACCAGCAGTGCGTGGAGAACAGCACCCAGGCCAAGGGCGACGAGCCGCTGTCGCACATCCTGGACGACATCTCCGTGCTCGCCGGCAACGGTGCGGCCAACCACTGAGTCCGACGTGGTGAACGGGTTCTTTTCCTGAGCCTCCGGGTGGTTTCTCCGCCCTGGCAGCGGGCCGCCGGATCATGGGTGGCCCGCTGTTCTAGCGTGCGCCGGGTGACGACGAAGAGAAACCCTCTGCCACGTCGGCTGGCGATTCCCTCAATCGTCCTGGCCGCCACCGGCGCGCTGCTCGGCAGTTCCGCGCTCCCCGCCCGGGAGCACGCCCCGCGCGCGATGAACATCCTGCTGATGGGCACCGACGAACGGGACACCATCTCCGCCGACGAGAAGCACGAGTTCCACGCCGGCGGCCAGGCCTGCGGCTGCACGGACGTCCTGATGCTCGTTCATCTCTCGGCTCGGCGGGACCGCGTCAGCGTGATCGGCCTGCCCCGTGACTCCTGGGCGCACATCCCGCAGTACCGCGGTCCGGACGGCAAGCAGCGCAAGGCGCATCCGGCGAAGCTCAACGCGGCGTACCAGGAGGGCGGCGCGGAGCTCACCGTCAAGACCGTCGAGTCCATGACCGGGCTGAGCGTCGACCGGTTCTTCCAGGTGGACTTCCGGCGGTTCATGGACTCCGTTGACGAGGTCGGCGGCGTCGAGGTGTGCACGCCGCGGCCGCTGAAGGACTTCGCGACCGGCATGGACCTCAAGCCTGGCAAGCACCGGCTCGGCGGCGGGCAGTCACTGCAGTACGTGCGCTCGCGGCACGTCGACACCAGCGCCGACCTCGGCCGCATCCAGCGTCAGCAGCGCTTCCTCTTCCAGTCGCTGCTCGAGGTGCAGGCGCGCAAACTGCTCGACGACCCGCGGCGCACCCTGCATCTGGTGGGCACCCTGCTCGGGGGAGGTCGGCAGGGCTTCTCGCTGCACGAGCTCGCCCAGGAGGCGGCCGCGCTGCGCAGGCTGCCGGACGCGGCGACGGAGTTCACGACCGCGCCGATCGGCGGGTTCGCCCCGGCCTCGCTGGGCATCGGTTCGGCACTGGCCTGGGACGACCGGAAGGCGGACGCGCTCTTCACGAAGGTGCGCGAGGACCAGCCGCTGGTCGCCAAGGGCAAGAACCCCAGGCCGAAGGATCCACCGACCGTGCTCGGCAGCACGGTGGCGGTGCGCGGGAGCGCGTACGCGTGCAGGTGAGGGGGGCGCACGGCCGGCGCGGTCGGTGCGGTCGGTGCGCTGGGCCGATCGGGGCACGCCACGCATCCCCGGTCGGGGGCGGGGCGTTGTTGATCACGCGGCTCCTCCCCCGGTGTCCGCGCCTTTCGAAGGGAACGAACATGAAGAAGCTGTGGGCATCCGCGGCCCTCGCCGCCTCGGTCGCCGGTCTCGCCGCCGTGAGCGCCCCGCAGGCCCTGGCCATCGGTGACGACAGCGGCACCACTTCCGCCAGCGGCAACGGCGCCTCGTCGGAGTTCGGCAACTCGGCCACCTTCGGCGACATGAGCCCGCAGCTCTCGCTGGTCCAGGGTTCGCTGAACAAGCCGTGCATCGGTCTGCCTGCCAAGCTCAACGCGGGCGGGATCGGCGCCATCGCCGGTGTCGCGCTGCAGGACATCCCGATCCTGTCGGCCCCGCAGAACCAGCAGTGCGTGGAGAACAGCACCCAGGCCAAGGGCGACGAGCCGCTGTCGCACATCCTGGACGACATCTCCGTGCTCGCCGGCAACGGTGCGGCCAACGGCTGAGCCGCAGCCCTACGTACCGCCACGGCGGGCCACCGGTTCTCCGGTGGCCCGCCGATTTCGTGCGCCGCCCGCGGTGTGCGGGCGGCGGAGTGGGAGGCCTGGCCGGGGTCAGAGGTCCAGGCGGTTGGCGTCGGCGATCGCCTCGGCGAGGGCGGTGACGTCCGCGTCCTCCGTCTTCTTCGCCAGCGTGCGGGCCGTTTCCTCCAGTTCGGTCAGGTCGGGGGCGTCCGGGAGCCGGGTCTGCGGGCGGCGCAGGGCGTCGGCGAAGTAGGCGGCCGTCGCCGTGACCCGGAAGCGGGCGGAGGCGTCGGCGAGGTCGTCGTGCAGGGCGCCGGTCTCCAGCCGGCCGGAGGTCTCGTGCGGGGTGCGGGTCTCGGGGTCGAGCCAGCGGACGGTGGCGGTGGCGAGTCGTCCGTCGGCGCCGTGCTCGACGCGCACGGCGTAGAGGGCGGTGACGGTGTGGCCGGGGCCGACCTCGCCGCCGTCGACGCGGTCGTCGCGGAAGTCGTCGTCGGCGACCTCGCGGTCGTCGTAGCCGATCAGGCGGAACTCGGCGACGACGTCGGGGTCGAAGGCGACCTGGGCCTTGGCGTCGCGGGCGGTCAGGTCGACGTTGCGCGGGAGGTCGTCGCAGAAGACCTTGCGGGCGTCGGTCTCGTCCGACACGTAGACGGTGTGGCCGTCGCCCTTGTCGGCGAGGCGTTCCATCAGGGCGTCGCCGTAGTCGCTGCCGACGCCGACGCCGAAGAGGGTGATGCCGTGCTCGCGGCGGGCGGTGTCGATGCGTTCCAGGATCGCGTCGGCGTCGGTGTCGCCGGTGTTGGCGAGGGCGTCCGAGACCAGGACGACCCGGTTGGTGGCGCCCTTGCGCAGGCCCTCGACGGCGGTGGCGTATCCGGTCTCGACGCCGGCGCCGAGGTTGGTGGAGTCGGTGGGTTCCAGGCCGTCGACGGCGTCGTGGACACGGCCGCGGTGGCCGCCGAGCCGGGTCATCGGCAGGACGGTCTCGGCCTCGCCGCTGAAGGTGACGAGGGCGACGGAGTCGTCGTCGCGCAGGCGGTCGGTCATCGTGTCGAGGGAGGACTTGGCGAGGTCCAGGCGGCCCGGTTCGCCCATCGAGCCGGAGACGTCGATGACGAAGGTGAGGGCGGCGGGCGGACGTTCGCCCGCTTGCGCGGCCGTGCGGGTGGCGAGGCCCACGCGGACCAGGGACCAGTCGTCGTCGCCGGTGCGGGTGCCGTCCACGGTGACCGAGAAGCCGTTGCCGTCCGGGCGTTCGTAGTCCTGGCGGAAGCTGTTGACGAACTCCTCGGGGCGGACGGTGGCGGGGTCGGGGCGGCGGCCCTCGGCGAGGGTGCGGCGGGCGTAGCCGTAGGACGCGGTGTCCACGTCGAGGGCGAAGGTGGAGAGACGGTCGGAGCGTCCCTCGTCGCCTTTCTCGTCGCCTTTCTCGTCGTCTTGCCCTCCGCCGCGTGGTGCGCTCGGCGCGGGGAAGGCGTCGCTGTTGCGGGCCGCTCCGTCCGCGGCCTTGCTGCCGGCGGAGTCCTCGCCCGCGCCGCAGCCGGTCAGCAGCAGTGCCGCTGCGGCCGTGAAGGCGAGCAGTGCCGGTGCACGGTGGTTGTTCATGTCGGTGCCCCCTGTGTCCGTCGACATCTGTGACTGTGACGGGCCAGGGGGCCGGAACGTGCGACACGGGGAGTTGCGGATACGTCTCGAACCGGGCACGACGGGCGGCCTTCGAGACCGGCGGGTGACCCTGCGGTGACCCGGCGGTTGTCAGGAGACGACGTCCTTGCGGGCGAAACCGCGGAAGGCCAGGGCGAACAGCACCAGGGCGTAGGTCACGGAGACGGCGGCGCCCTGGATCATGCCGGACCACTCGGGGGTGGGCTGGACGGCGTCGGCCCAGGCGAACTGCCAGTGCGCGGGCAGGAAGTCGCGCCAGTCGCCGAGGGCGGTGACGGCGTCCAGGACGTTGCCGACGATGGTCAGGCCGACCGCGCCGCCGACCGCGCCGAGGGGGGCGTCGGTCTTCGTGGAGAGCCAGAACGCCAGCCCCGCGGTGACCAGTTGGGAGACGAAGACGTACCCGACCACGACCACCAGCCGCTGGGCGGCCGTGCCCGGGTCGAGCGCGCCGCCGGTGGGCAGCTCCAGCGACCCCCAGCCGTAGGCCGCGCTGCCGACGGCGAGGGCGACGACCGGCAGCAGGACCATCGCGGCCAGGCTGAGGCCGAGACCGACGACGAGCTTGGACCACAGCAGGCGGGCGCGGGGCACGGGTGCGGCGAGAAGGTAGCGCAGGGAGGACCAGCCGGCCTCCGAGGCGACGGTGTCCCCGCAGAACAGGGCGACCGGGATGACGAGCAGGAAACCCGCCGACACGAACAGGTTGACCGCCGCGAAGTTGGCGCCCGAGGCGGTCGCCGTGTCCATCAGGGTCACCTGGTTGTTGCGGCCGCCGGGCTCACCGCCGATGGCGAAGGCGATGAGCAGGACGAACGGCAGGGCGGCGAGGATGCCGCCCATGACCAGCGTGCGGCGGCGCTTGAGCTGGCGGACCAGCTCGACGCGCAGCGGCAGGGTGCGGCCGGGCCGGTAGCCGGAGGCGACCTCGGTGAGCGTGCTCATGCGGAACCTCCGATCAGGGTGAGGAAGGCGTCCTCCAGGCGGCGGTGCGGGCCGACCGAGGTCACCGGCACGTCGAGCCGGACGAGTTCGGCGATCAGGCGCCGGGCGGTGCCGTCGGCGTCCAGGCGGATCAGCAGGCCGTCGTCGGCGGGGAGCGCGGAGGCCACGCCTGGCAGCGCGGCGATCTTCTCGACGACCGGCTCCTCCACGGGGACGGCGGTGCCGACCAGGAGGGTGTCGCCGGAACCGATGATCTCGGCGACCGGACCGGCCTGGACGAGCCGGCCGCGGTCCATGACCACGAGGTGGGTGCAGGACTGCTCGACCTCCGCCAGGAGGTGGCTGGAGACGATCACCGTGCGGCCGGCCGCCGCGTAGCGGATCATCACCTCGCGCATCTCGCGGATCTGGGGCGGGTCGAGGCCGTTGGTCGGCTCGTCGAGGATGAGCAGATCCGGAAGGCCGAGCATGGCCTGGGCGATGGCCAGGCGCTGGCGCATGCCCTGGGAGTAGGTGCGCACGGCGCGGGCGAGCGCGTCGCCGAGGCCGGCGATCTCCAGGGCCTCGTCGAGGTGGGCGTCCTCGGCCGGGCGGCCGGTGGCCCGCCAGTACAGCTCGAGGTTCTCCCGGCCGGTCAGGTGCGGCAGGAAGCCGGCGCCCTCGACGAAGGAGCCGACGCGGGAGAGCACGGGGGCGCCCGGGCGGACGGCGTGGCCGAAGACGCGGATCTCGCCGCCGTCGGGCGTGATCAGGCCCATCAGCATGCGCAGGGTCGTCGTCTTGCCGGCGCCGTTGGGGCCGAGCAGGCCGAGGACCTGGCCCTTCTCCACCTGGAAGGACAGCTCGCGGACGCTGTAGCGGTCGCCGTTCGCGTACTTCTTGCTCAGGTCGGTGATCCGCAGCGGGACGTCGGCGAGCGCCGGGTCGGGTGCGGGTGTGGCGGTGCGGCGGCGGGCCGTCAGCAGCAGGGCTAGGGCGAGCGCCGCGCCGGCGAGGGGAAGCCACCAGACCCAGGACGGGAGCGGTGCGGCGGCGGTCGTCACGGCCGGGGCGGTGGGGACCTTGAGGTCGCCCTTCATCGACACGGTGTACGTCGCCGGGGTCATCGGGGAGGCGTAGCCGAGGTCGGTGGAGGCGAGGACCAGGCGCAGCCGGTGCCCCTCCTCGACCTTGTGGTCGATCGCCGGGAGGGTGATCGTGACGTCCTTGCCGGCCTTGGCGCCGTCGACGCGGACCGGGGCGACCAGCTGGGAGGGCAGCACCTGGCTGCCGCTGCCGCCGACGTCGTAGACCTTGGCGAAGAGGACGGCGGTGTCGGTCGTCGACCTCACGTGGACGGTGACCGTGGGCGTGCCGGTGACCCGCAGGTCGTCGGTGAGCGGCGCGGAGTCGAAGGCGGCGTACTGGCCGGGGAAGTCGAGGGAGACGCCGACGCCGAGGGCGGAGAGCTGGGAGAGGCCGCCGCCGAGGCCGGGCAGGGCGGAGACGGCGGGCGGGGTGGCGCCGGGCGGGTTGGCGAAGGACTGCTCGGCGCGGCGGCCGGTCAGCGGGAACGAGCGGTCGTCGCCGGTCAGGCCCGGGTAGGCGGCAGCGCTCGCACCCCGCAGCCGGGCGGCGCCGTCGGTGGAGTCGACGCCTCCGGTGCGGGTGACGCGGAAGGCCGGGCCGGTGTCGGCGGACCGGTCGTCCTTGAGGTAGCGGTCGAACCAGGAGGCGACGCGGGCCTGGACGCGCGGGGCCTCCATGTCGCCGCCGTCGTGGCCGCCGGCGATCCAGTCGACGTCGACGGGCGCGCCGTTGGCGCGGATCGCCTTCTCGGCGGCGTCGGACTGGGCGAGGGTGAACAGGGAGTCGGTCTGGCCCTGGAGGAGGAGGGTGGGGACCTTGATGCGGGCGGCGACAGCCGACGGCGAGCGCTCTTCGAGCAGGGCGCGCGCGGCGGCGTCCGGGACGCCGGACTCGGCGACGCGTTCGTACATCGCGGCCAGCGCGGGTTCGAAGCGTGCGGAGCCGCCGCCGGTGTTGAAGAAGACGCCGGCCCACAGCTTCTTGAACACGCCGTCGGGGAACAGGGCGTCCGCGAGGTTCCAGTAGGTGATCGCGGGGGCGATGGCGTCGACGCGGTCGTCGTAACCGGCGGCGAGCAGGGAGACCGCGCCGCCGTAGGAGGCGCCGGCCACGCCCACGCGCGGGTCGCCGGGCTTGTCGAGCCGGACCTCGGGCCGCTTCGCGAGCCAGTCGATCAGCCGGGAGACGTCGGCGACCTCGCCCTTCGGGTCGTTGAGCCCGATCCGGCCGGTGGACTCGCCGAAGCCGCGCGCGGACCAGGTCAGGACGGCGTATCCGTCGCGGGCGAGCTGCTCGGCCTGCTGCCGGACGTCGTCCTTGCTGCCGCCGAAGCCGTGCGCGAGGAGGACGGCGGGGCGGCGGCCGGTGGCGCCGGAGGTGAAGTACGAGGTGTCCAGGCGTACGCCGTCCACCGCCATGACCCGGTCGGTCTGGTGCACCGCGGGCGCGTCGTCGTCGGCGGCGACGGCCGTCCAGGTACCGGCACCGGCGAGTACGACCACGGCGGCCACGGCGGCGAGGAGCCGTCGCGGCCGCCGTGGTCCTCGCAGACCGGGCAGTCGAAGATCCATGCTTCAACCGTACGGGGTCAACCTGTCGTGGAGTTGTCGACCGCAGACCGAACTCGGCGACCTCCCCGGGGCGTACACGGCCGTGGCCGCATACCGCGGACGCGGTACACGCGGGCCGGTCCTGCCCGTCCTCCGGGACGGCCGCCGGCCGGCGGGCGCCATCCCTGCGGGGCACGGACACGCCGGTTCCCGTCGGGCCGCTCCGGTCGCCCGGCGGTTACCGCAACCGCGGGGCTCCCGGCCAAAAAGTGGGGCGACGACCGGCATGAGGGCGTGTCAGTGTTGCCCGTTAGAGTCGGGGGTCACAGACGAAGCACAGGGGTGGGGACTCATGAAGGCGAAGTACGCGGGGGCTTGGACGGCGGTCACGGTGGCGGCCCTGATCACGACGGCCGGGTGCGGCGGCGAGGGCGTCAAGGACGCGGCCAAGGCCGTGGACGGCACGGACGCGATCATGGCGGCGCTCGGCCGGGCGACCGACCGCACCGAGCAGCTCGGTTCGGCGGAGGTGAAGATGACCACCTCCATGGGCTCGGGCGCTCCGGTCACGATGGAGGGCACCTACTCCTGGGGCGACGGATACGCGTTCGACGTCCTGATGGACACCACGGCCGCGCAGATGCAGCAGCTGCAGGACGCCCCGAAGATGCGCATGCTCTTCGTGGACGGCGCGTACTACTACGACGTCGATCCGCAGGCCTCCGGCCCTCTCAAGGGCAAGGAGTGGATGAAGATCGACAGCTCGGCCGTCTTCGGCAAGCAGGGCGCGCAGGCGCTCAGCGGCAGCAACGGCAGCCCGTCGGCGTCCATGAAGGGCCTGAAGTACGCGGACGACGTCGAGAACCTCGGCTCGGAGAAGATCAACGGCAAGGCCACCACGCACTACCGGGCCGTCATCGACCAGGCCGGGATGGGCAAGTTGAAGAAGGCCTACGGCGACAAGGACAGCCTCTTCGGCTCGATGACCGGCGGCGCCGCCTCGATCACCATGGAGGTGTGGGTCGGCCCCAAGGACCTGCCGGTCCGCATGATCCAGGAGATCGGCACCATGAAGGTCACCACGGACTTCGAGAAGTTCGGCCGGACGGCCCCGGTCAAGGCGCCGCCCGCCGCGCAGACCGGCGACCTCACCGAGGCGATCAAGGAGGCCGGCGGCGGCGCCGGCGCCGGCTCCACCACCGGCTGACGTCCACGCCACGGCTGACGTCCACGCCGTCGGCCGGCGCCTACGCCCGCCCGGCTGACGCGCCGGCCCCATCGGCCGGCGCGACCGCGACGCCCTGCCCCCCGGACGGGGCAGGGCGTCGCCGTGCGTGAGGGGTCGGGCGTGGGTCAGTGGTTGCGGGGGAAGCCCAGGTCCACGCCCGCCGGGGCGTCGGCCGGATCGGGCCAGCGGGTGGTGACGACCTTGCCGCGGGTGTAGAAGTGCGTGCCGTCGTTGCCGTAGATGTGGTGGTCGCCGAAGAGCGAGTCCTTCCAGCCGCCGAAGCTGTGGTAGCCGACGGGGACCGGGATCGGGACGTTCACGCCGACCATGCCGGCCTCGACCTCCAGCTGGAAGCGACGGGCCGCGCCGCCGTCCCGGGTGAAGATCGCGGTGCCGTTGCCGAACGGCGAGGCGTTGATGAGGGCGATGCCCTCGTCGTAGGTGTCGACGCGCAGCACGGTCAGCACCGGGCCGAAGATCTCGTCCTGGTAGGCCTTCGCGGTGGTCGGCACCTTGTCGAGGAGGGAGATGCCGATCCAGTGGCCGTCCTCGAAGCCGTCGACGGTGTAGCCGGTGCCGTCCAGGATCACCTCGGCGCCCTCGGCCGCCGCGCCCGTCACGTAGGACGCCACCTTGTCGCGGTGGACGGCCGTGATGAGCGGGCCCATCTCGCTCGTCGGGTCGTTGCCGGGACCGATCTTGATCTTCTCGGCGCGCTCGCGGATCTTCTCCACGAGCTCGTCGCCGATCGCGCCGACGGCGACGACCGCGGAGATGGCCATGCAGCGCTCGCCCGCCGAGCCGTACGCGGCGGAGACGGCGGCGTCCGCGGCCGCGTCCAGGTCCGCGTCGGGCAGGACCAGCATGTGGTTCTTCGCGCCGCCCAGCGCCTGGACGCGCTTGCCGTTCGCGGAGGCGGTGGTGTGGATGTAGCGGGCGATCGGCGTCGAGCCGACGAAGGACACGGCCTTGACGTCCGGGTGCTCCAGGAGACGGTCCACGGCCACCTTGTCGCCCTGCACGACGTTGAACACGCCGTCCGGGAGACCGGCCTCGGACAGCAGCTCGGCGATCTTCAGCGAGGCCGACGGGTCCTTCTCGGACGGCTTCAGCACGAACGTGTTGCCGCAGGCAATCGCGATCGGGAACATCCACATCGGGACCATCGCCGGGAAGTTGAACGGCGTGATGCCCGCGACGACGCCGAGGGGCTGGCGGATCGACGCGACGTCCACCCGGCTGGCCACCTCGGTCGACAGCTCGCCCTTCAGCTGCACGGTGATCCCGCAGGCCAGGTCCACGATCTCCAGGCCGCGCGCGACCTCGCCGAGCGCGTCGCTGTGCACCTTGCCGTGCTCAGCGGTGATCAGCTCGGCGATCGCGTCCCGGTTCGCGTCGAGCAGCGCCCGGAACGCGAACAGGATCGTGCTCCGCTTGGCCAGCGAGGAGGTGCCCCAGGTGGCGTAGGCGTCCTTCGCGGCCGCGACCGCGGAGTCGACCTCGTCCACCGAGGCGAACGCGACCTTCGTGGTGACGGCGCCGGTCGCGGGGTCGGTGACCGGCCCGTACGAACCCGAGGCGCCTTCGACGGTCTTGCCGCCGATCCAGTGGTTGACGATCTTCGTCATGACCGAGTGCTCCTTCACAGATGGCGGCGTCGGGTAGAGACGTGCCGTTCGTACAGCTCACGTGCCTTCACCGCGGACGCTCGGGTCGCGGTCTCGGCCACAGGTACATCCCACCAGGCCTGCGCGGGCGGCGGCCCCGACACAGTGTCGGCCGTTTCGGTCTCGACGTAGACACATGTGGGAGTGTCGGCGCGCCGCGCCTCGGCGAGGGCTTCGCGCAGTTCGCGGACGGTCTTCGCGCGCAGCACCCGCATGCCGAGGCTGGCCACGTTGGCGGCCAGGTCGACGGGGAGCGGGGCGCCGGTGAAGGTGCCGTCGTCCGCGGTGTAGCGGTAGGCGGTGCCGAAGCGCTCGCCGCCCACCGACTCCGAGAGGCCGCCGATCGAGGCGTAGCCGTGGTTCTGCACGAGCAGGATCTTGATCGCGATCCCCTCCTGCACGGCCGTCACGATCTCCGTCGGCATCATCAGATACGTGCCGTCGCCGACCAGCGCCCAGACGTTGCGCTGCGGGGCGGCCAGTTTCACGCCGATCGCGGCGGGGATCTCGTACCCCATGCAGGAGTAGCCGTACTCCAGGTGGTACTGGTCGCGGGACCGCGTCCGCCACAGTTTGTGCAGGTCGCCGGGGAGCGAACCGGCCGCGTTGATGATCACGTCGGACTCGTCGACGAGGGCGTCCAGCGCGCCGAGCACCTGCGGCTGCGTCGGGCGGACGTCGGGCTCGTCGGCCTCGTAGCAGGCGTCGACGCGCTGCTCCCAGCGCTCCTTGTCCTCGGTGTACGCGGTGACGTAGGCGTCCGCGACCCGGTGCCCGTGCGTGCGCAGGGCCGCGGTCAGCTCGCCGAGGCCGCTGCGGGCGTCCGCCACGAGGGGCAGGCCGGCGAGCTTGTGGCCGTCGAAGGAGGCGATGTTGAGGTTGAGGAAGCGGACGCCGTCGCCCGCGAACAGGGTGTTGGAGGCGGTGGTGAAGTCGGTGTAGCGGGTGCCCACGCCGATGATCAGGTCCGCCGTGCGGGCCAGTTCGTCGGCGGTCGCGGTGCCCGTGTGGCCGACGCCGCCCACGTCCTGCGGGTGGTCGTGGCGCAGCGAGCCCTTGCCGGCCTGGGTGGAGGCGACCGGGATGCCGGTGGCCTCGGCGAACTCGGCGAGGGCCTCCTCGGCGCGGCTGTGGTGGACGCCGCCGCCCGCGATGACGAGAGGGCGTTCGGCCGACCTGATCGCCCGTACGGCCTCGGCGAGTTCGACGGGGTCGGCGCCCGGACGGCGGACCGCCCAGACGCGCTCGGCGAAGAACTCCTCGGGCCAGTCGTAGGCCTCGGCCTGGACGTCCTGCGGCAGGGCGAGGGTGACCGCGCCGGTCTCCACCGGGTCGGTGAGGACGCGCATCGCCTGCAGCGCCGCCGGGATCAGCGCCTCCGGGCGGGTGATCCGGTCGAAGTACTTCGACACCGGGCGCAGGCAGTCGTTGACCGACACGTCGCCCGCGTAGGGGACTTCGAGCTGCTGGAGCACCGGGTCGGCGACCCGGGTGGCGAAGACGTCGCCGGGCAGCAGCAGGACCGGCAGCCGGTTGACGGTGGCGAGGGCGGCGCCGGTGACCAGGTTGGTCGCGCCGGGGCCGATCGACGTCGTCACCGCGTGGGTGGACAGCCGGTTCGACTGGCGGGCGTAGCCGACGGCCGCGTGGACCATCGACTGCTCGTTGCGGCCCTGGTGGAACGGCATCTCGTCGGCGTACTCGACCAGCGCCTGGCCGAGGCCCGCGACGTTGCCGTGGCCGAAGATGCCCCAGGTCGCGCCGATCAGCCGCTGCCGTACGCCGTCGCGCTCGGTGTACTGGGCGGCGAGGAAGCGCACCAGCGCCTGGGCCACCGTCAGCCGCGTCGTCGAGGTCTGCGCCGCCGAGGTCTGCGCCGTCATCGGTAACCCCCTGTGCTCTCTACGTGGTCCGGGTGGAAGCAGATCCGCCACTCCCGGGTCTGCCCCGGTCCCGCCATGACGTTCAGGTAGTACATGGCGTGCCCGGGCTGGGCGATCGCCGGTCCGTGCCAGCCGTCGGGGACGAGCACGGCGTCGCCGGAGCGCACCTCGGCGAGGACGTCGGCGCCGCCCTCGCGCGAGGGGGACACCCGCTGGTAGCCGAAGCCGTTCGGGCCGTCGATCTCGAAGTAGTAGATCTCCTCGAGCTCGGCCTCCTCGCCCGGCCGGTGCTCGTCGTGCTTGTGCGGCGGGTACGAGGACCAGTTGCCGCCGGGGGTGATCACCTCGACGGCGATCAGCTTGTCGCAGTCGAAGGCGTCGGCGGAGGCGAAGTTGCGCACCAGGCGGGCGCAGTTGCCGCTGCCGCGCTCTTCGACGGGGACCTCCGGCGCGGGGCCGTAGCGGGCGGGGAGTCGTCGCTCGCACTTCGCTCCTGCCAGGGCGAAGCGGCCTCCCGCGCCGGAGGCGATCTGGACCCGGGCGTCCCGGGGAACGTACGCGAAGTCGGAGACCGACGCGAACACCGTTTCCCGGCCCAGGAGTTGGAACTCTTCTTGATCTGTGCGCACGGTACATGCGCCTTCGAGGGGCAGCACGATCCATTCGCTGTCACCCGTGTCGAAGACGTGTCCGCCGCCCGGCTCCAGCTCGACGACCCGCAGGCTGCAGTGGTCCCAGCCCGCTCGTGCGGGATCGATGTCGAGTGCGTAGCCGGCGTGCGCGGTGGTCCCGCGCGCGAGGTACAGGTCCTGGCTCATGCGGTCCTCACAGCAGTCCTACGGCGGTGTCCACGGCGGCGGCGACGTCCCCGTCCGCCGGGTACAGCAGCGAACGTCCGACCACCAGGCCCTGAACGGTGGGCAGTTGCAGCGCCCCGCGCCACTTCTCGTACGCGCCGTCCTGGTCGTCGCCCACCTCGCCGCCCAGCAGGACGGCCGGGAGCGTGGACGTCTGCATGACCTCGGCCATGTCGTCGGGGTTGTCGGTGACGGGCACCTTCAGCCAGGTGTAGGCCGACGTGCCGCCCAGCCCGGAGGCGATGGCGATCGACCGGGTGACGGCCTCCGCGGAGAGGTCGTTGCCGAGCCTGCCGTCGGGGCCGCGCCGGCTGATGAACGGCTCGACGAAGAGCGGGAGTCCGCGGGCGGCCATGTCGTCGACGGCACGGGCGGTGGTCTCGAGCGTGGTGAGGGAGCCCGGGTCGTCGTAGTCGAGGCGCAGCAGCAGCTTGCCGGCGTCGAAGTTGAGCCGCTCGATGTCCTCGGCGCGGTGACCGGTGAAGCGGTCGTCGAGTTCGAAGGCGGCGCCCTGAAGGCCGCCGCGGTTCATGGAGCCCATGACGACCTTGCCGTCGAGGGCGCCGAGCAGCAGCAGGTCGTCCAGGATGTCGGCGGTCGCGAGGACGCCGTCCACGCCGGGGCGCGACAGGGCGAGGCAGAGGCGTTCCAGCAGGTCGGCACGGTTGGCCATGGCCAGCTTGCGCCCGCCGACGCCGAGCGCGCCGCGGGCCGGGTGGTCGGCGGCGACGATCATCAGCCGGCCGGAGTCGCCCAGCAGCGGCCTGCGGGTGCGGCGGGCGGCGGCCTCGGCGATCGCCTCGGGGCGGTGGCTGCGCAGGCGGACGAGTTCCAGGACGTCGACGGTGGTCACAGGACGGCTCCCGCCTCGATCGCCGCGGCCACTTCGTCCGGCGTCGGCATCGCCGAGGAGCACTCCAGCCGGGAGGCGACGATGGCGCCGGCGGCGTTGGCGTGCCGCATGGTCTTCTCCAGGTCCCAGCCCGCGAGCAGGCCGTGGCAGAGGGAGCCGCCGAAGGCGTCGCCGGCCCCGAGGCCGTTCAGGACGTTCACCGGCAGCGGCGGCACCTCGGCGGACGCACCCGTGCGGTCGACGGCGAGGACGCCCTTGGGGCCCTGCTTGACGACGGCGAGCTCGACGCCGGCGTCCAGCAGCGCCTGCGCGGCCGCCCGGGGCTCGCGCACGCCGGTCGCCACCTCCACCTCGTCGAGGTTGCCGACGGCGACGGTGGCGTGCTTCAGGGCCTCGGCGTAGAACGGGCGGGCGGCGTCGGGGTCGCTCCAGAACATCGGGCGCCAGTCGAGGTCGAACACCGTGGCGCCGGCCTTGTCGCGGTGGGCGAGGGCGGCGAGGGTCGCGGTGCGGCTGGGTTCCTCGCTCAGGCCGGTGCCGGTGACCCAGAAGACGCGGGCCTCGCGGACGGCGTCGAGGTCGAGCTCGTGGGCGTCGATCTCCAGGTCCGGCGCCTTGGGCTGCCGGTAGAAGTACAGCGGAAAGTCGTCCGGCGGGAAGACCTCGCAGAAGGTGACGGGCGTCGGCAGGCCGGGCACCGGCGTCACCCAGCGGTCGTCGACGCCGAAGCCGCGCAGGGCCTCGTGCAGATAGGTGCCGAAGGGGTCGTCGCCGGTGCGCGAGATCACCGCCGTGGACCGGCCGAGACGGGCCGCGGCGACCGCCACGTTGGTCGCCGATCCGCCCAGGAACTTCCCGAAGGACGTGACCTGCGGGAGCGGGACGCCCGTCTGCAGCGGATAGAGGTCCACCCCTATCCGCCCCATGGTGATCAGGTCGTACGCCATCGACTTCCCTTCGTGTCGGTCGTCCCCGTGACGCCGCTCGCGGCATGCCCTCGGCACACGTCCCGTATCGGCTCTCAGGCTTTGTAGCCCCGCACGGCGGGCCCTGTCAATGTTTTGTCCAGACATTCGGACCAGGCCTTGACACCCCTTCGGTGAGACCGCACTCTGGCGGCCATGACGTCGTTGTCACCTCAGTCCTCACTTTCCCGCATCCGGATCGGATCGGCCCCCGACAGCTGGGGCGTCTGGTTCCCGGACGATCCCGCCCAGGTCCCGTGGCAGCGCTTCCTCGACGAGGTGGCGCAGTCCGGCTACGAGTGGATCGAGCTCGGCCCCTACGGGTACCTGCCGACCGACCCCGCAGTCCTCACCGAGGAGACGGCGAAGCGCGGCCTGAAGGTCTCGGCGGGCACGGTCTTCACCGGCCTGCACCACGGCGAGGCCGTGTGGGAGAAGACCTGGGCGCACGTCGCCGACAACGCGGTGCTCGCGCAGGCGATGGGTGCGAGGCACCTGGTCGTCATCCCGTCCTTCTGGCGGGACGACAAGACCGGCGAGGTGCTGGAGTCCGACACGCTCACGCCCGAGCAGTGGCGCAACCTGACCTCGCTGACCGAGCGGCTGGGCAAGGAGGTGCGGGAGCGGTACGGCCTGCGGATCGTCGTCCACCCGCACGCCGACACCCACGTCGACAGCGAGGAGAACGTCGCCCGGTTCCTGGACGGCACCGACTCCGACCTGGTGTCGCTGTGCCTGGACACCGGCCACTACGCCTATTGCGGCGGCGACAGCGTCAAGCTGATCGAGACGTACGGGGAGCGCATCGGCTACCTGCACCTCAAGCAGGTCGACCCCGAGATCCTGGCCGACGTGCGCGCCAAGGGGACCCCCTTCGGGCCGGCCGTGGCGCAGGGCGTCATGTGCGAGCCGCCCGCGGGCGTGCCGGCGCTGGGGCCCGTGCTGGAGGCGGCGCAGAAGCTGGACGTGGACCTGTTCGCGATCGTCGAGCAGGACATGTACCCGTGCGCCCCGGACACCCCGCTGCCGATCGCGCAGCGCACGCGGGCGTTCCTGCGGAGCTGCGGGGCCTGACGCGGACCTGCCCGGCCCTGACTCCGGCTCCGACCCGGCTCCGACCCCGGCCCCCGGCCCCCGCCAGGTCGGGGCGGATCGGGGCGGATCGGGGCGGTCCTGTGGGACCCCTGGCGGTGCCGCGCGCGCTGGAGCAACATAAGCGCCCATGGCTGTACGGGTGGTACGCGCCCGGTCCGGGCAAGGGCCGGGCGGATCCTGGGAGTTCGTCACCGCGTTTCCTCATCCACGGCTGCGGCCGGGGGTGATGAGCTACCGCGGGATCCGGCTCGCGATGCCCCGCCCCCGGCGGCGGCTCGAGGCGCCCATCGGCGCCTCCACCCTGCTGCTGGGGTTCGACGAGCCGGTGCGGATCTGGCGGGCGGAGCAGGCGCCGGAGACCCGCGTCCGCGTGTACTGCGGGCCCACCACCACGCCCGCCGTCGGGGAGCACTGCGGACGGTTCTCGGGCATCGAGGTGCTGCTGACCCCGTGGGCCGCGTTCGCCCTGTTCGGCACCCCGCAGCACGAGCTCGTCGACCGCACGGTGGATCCGGACGAGCTGCCGCACACCCTCGGCTCGCCCCTCGGCGAACTGACCGCCGCTCTCGCCGCGTTGCCGTGCTGGGAGCGGCGGTTCGCGCTGCTCGACGACACGTTCGACCGCTGGCGGCGGGCGACCGCGCCGGGTTCGGAGCGGGTGGCACGGGCGTGGTCGCTGCTGGTGCGCACGGACGGCGCGCTGCCGGTCCCCCGGCTGGCCGAGGAGGTCGGCTGGAGCGTACGGCAGCTGGAGAGCCGCTTCCGCGAGCAGATCGGGCTGGGCCCGAAGGCTGCGGCCCGTGTACTGCGGTTGCAGCGGGCCAGGCGGCTGCTCACCGAGGGGCGGAGCGCGGCGGAGACGGCGGCCCTGTGCGGCTTCTACGACCAGGCCCATCTCAGCGGCGAGTTCAAGGCGATGACGGGATGCACGCCGAGGCAGTTCGCGCAGGCCAGGCGGCTGCCGGAACCGGTGTCCCCGGTGGCCGACCGACTGAGCGGCGAGGCGACCAGCCTGTTGCTGCCGACACCGGCCGGTGGCTGGTCCGGACCGGGTGCGTATTTCTCCAAGACCGGACCCATTGGCTGAATACAGGCTGGGGTCCTGCCAGTTGAATCCGGTCGTTCCGGTCGAACCGGCCGATCAGACCCATGCGGTTGCTCCGGCCCATGCGGTGCATCCGGCCGGTCCGGCCGACGGGGACGTGCCGGGGGGATGGCGGGGAACGGGGTCGGGCCGGGCCTGTCGCAGCGGGCCCGGCCCGTCTCCTGATCTCCCGCGCGGACGGTCCCGGCCCGTCTCCTGACCTCCCGCGCGGACGGTCCCGGCCCGTCTCCTGACCTCCCGCGCGGACGGTCCCGGCGACGGCCCCCGCGACCGGCCCGACGACCGACCAGGCGGTCAGACCCGGAGACCGGACCCGGAGACCGGCGGGCGCCCCCGCGCGGATCCCCCGCCCGACCATTGCGTCACTCGTGTCACAAACACCCCCTTCCTGTCACACATGTCGCGTGTACGCGGGCCTTGTGTCACACGCGGTCAACAGTCGACTCCGTCTGGTCACCACGCCTCGTTCACGGGGCACAGGCTCGTTGATCGCCAGCGCAGCGCCGGGCTCCCCCGGGCGGCCTCCCGGCCGCCGCCCCGCGCACGCAGGGAAGGTGCGGCTCATGACCGACCGAAGGCTCTGGTCCTACAAGGAGATCGCGGCGCACATCAAGGTGCAGCCGGACACCGTACGGTCCTACCGCAAGCACGGACTGCTGCCCCCGCCCGACCACGTCGAGGGCGGCAAGCCCTACTGGTACGCCGACACCGTCAAAGCCTGGGTCGCCTCCCGCCCGGGCAACCGCGGCCGCGGGCCGAACTGATCCCCCGAGGGGACCGAGGTCGCCGCTCTGTGCCCCACCCCTGACGTGGGGCACCGTACTGTCCGGACGCCGCCGGAAAGGCCGCCGGAGAGTCCGGCGGAGAATCTGCCGGGGGCGGACGTCCGCAAGCCGCTGGTCCGCTCAGGTCCACGGCTCGACGACGGTCATGCCCGCGCCCGGGCTCGCCCCCAACGCCGCCAGCGCCGCCGGAGCGGCGTCGAGCGTGATCGTGGACGTCACCAGCAGGTCGGGGCGCAGCACACCCGACCGGACCAGCTCCAGCAGCTCCGGGTAGGCGTGCGCCGCCATCCCGTGGCTGCCCAGGATCTCCAGCTCCAGGGCGACGGCACGGGCCAGCGGCACGGACGTCATGCCGTCCGCGGAGGGCAGCAGGCCGACCTGGACATGACGGCCGCGGCGGCGCAGGCCGCCCACCGAGGCGGCGCAGACGGCCGGGGAGCCGAGGGCGTCCAGGGAGAGGTGCGCGCCGCCCCCGGTCAGTTCACGGACCGCCTCGGCCGTGTCCGGCACCCGGGCCGCGTCCACGCACTCCGCCGCGCCGAACGTCCGCGCCAGCTCAAGGGCCTGTGGAGAGACGTCCACCGCCACCACCCGCGCCCCGCTCGCCGCCGCGATCATCACGGCCGACAGACCCACGCCTCCGCAGCCGTGCACCGCCACCCACTCCCCGGCCGCGACCCGGCCCTGCCGCACGACCGCCCGGAACGCGGTGGCGAACCGGCAGCCGAGGGAGGCGGCCGTCGCGTACGACAGGTCGTCGGGGAGCACGACCAGGTTCACGTCGGCGTGGTCAAGGGCCACGTACTGGGCGTAGGAGCCCCAGTGCGTGAAGCCGGGCTGCGTCTGGCGTTCGCACACCTGGTGGTGGCCGGCCGCACAGGACGGGCAGCTGCCGCAGCCGCACACGAAGGGGACGGTGACCCGGTCGCCGGGCCGTCGGAGGGTGACCAGCGCGCCGACCTCCTCGACGACGCCGGCGAGTTCGTGACCCGGCACGTGCGGCAGGGCGATGTCCGGGTCGTGGCCCATCCAGCCGTGCCAGTCGCTGCGGCACAGGCCGGTGGCCTCCACCCGCACGACCACTCCATGGGGGGCGGGCCGGGGGTCGGGCACCTCACGCACCTCGGCCGGTTCGCCGTACCGCTCGAAGACCACCGCTCGCATCCGTGCTCCCGTCGCCGTTCTCGTGCCGTTCTCGCCGCCGTCTCGTCGGCGGGTACATCGTCGCCGGGCGGCCGGCGCGAGGAGAACGCGGGTGCGGGTGCGGCGGGCGTCGGCACCGGCCACCCTCCTTGGGTTCATACCCCCTAGGGGTATACTCTCGACAACAGCAGGCCCACCGAGCCGGTCACGGCACCGACGACCGGCCCGCCCCATCCGCCGCTACGAGGAGAACGACATGACCGCTGCAACCGACACCCCGGGCTCCGTCACCACCGTCTATCAGGTGAGCGGCATGAGCTGCGGCCACTGCGAGGGCGCCGTCTCCGGCGAGCTCTCGGAGCTCGCCGGCGTCACCTCGGTGAAGGCCGTCGCCTCGACCGGCGAGGTCACGGTCGTCTCCGCCGCCCCGCTCGACGAGGAGGCCGTGCGCGCCGCGGTCGACGAGGCCGGCTTCGAGCTGGCCGGCCGAGCCTGAGCAGGCCTGCCGGGTCCGAGCAGCAGCTTTCCCATCCCGAGGCATCCACCGGGCCGTGCCGACCAGCTGATACTGGTTCCGTACGGCCCGGTCCGTTTTCTGGAGTACGGACATGACCAGCACCGCCACCGCCAGCTCCGCCGAGTCCGCGACAGCCGCTCCCCCTTCCGAGGTCGAGCTGCTGATCGGCGGGATGACCTGCGCGTCCTGCGCGGCACGCGTGGAGAAGAAGCTCAACCGCATGGACGGCGTCGCCGCCACGGTCAACTACGCGACCGAGAAGGCGCGGATCAGCTATCCGGCCGGCGTCGAGGTCGCCGACCTGATCGCGACCGTGGTGAAGACCGGGTACACGGCCGAGGAACCCGCGCCCGAGCCGGCCCCGCGGGACGCCGGCGACGCGCCGCGGGACCCCGAGCTGACGGACCTGCGGCACCGACTCCTCGTCACCGCCCTGCTCGCCGCGCCCGTCGTGCTGCTCGCGATGGTCCCGTCCTTCCAGTTCGACAACTGGCAGTGGCTCTCGCTGACGCTCGCCGCCCCGGCGGTGGTCTGGGGCGGGGCGCCGCTGCACAAGGCGGCCTGGACGAACCTGCGGCACGGCGCGGCCACCATGGACACCCTGGTCTCCGTCGGCACGCTGGCCGCGCTCGGCTGGTCGCTGTGGGCGCTGTTCTTCGGCGACGCGGGGATGCCCGGCATGCGGCACCCCTTCGAGCTGACCGTCTCCCGCACGGAGGGCACCTCGACGATCTATCTCGAGGTCGCCGCCGGCGTGACCGCCTTCATCCTGCTCGGCCGCTATCTCGAGGCCCGCTCGAAGCGGCGCGCGGGAGCGGCCCTGCGGGCGCTGATGGAGCTGGGCGCGAAGGAGGTCGCCGTGCTGCGGGACGGGCGCGAGGTGCGGATCCCCGTCGACCGGCTGGCGGTCGGGGACCGGTTCGTCGTGCGGCCCGGCGAGAAGATCGCCACCGACGGGACCGTCGTACAGGGCACGTCCGCCGTGGACGCCTCCATGCTGACCGGCGAGTCCGTGCCGGTGGACGTCGCGCCGGGCGACGCCGTCACCGGGGCCACCGTGAACGTCGGCGGCCGGCTGGTCGTCGAGGCGACCCGGATCGGCGCGGACACCCGGCTCGCCCGCATGGCGCAGCTGGTGGAGGAGGCGCAGTCCGGCAAGGCCGAGGTGCAGCGGCTGGCCGACCGGATCTCCGGCGTCTTCGTGCCGGCGGTGCTGCTGCTCGCGCTGGCCTGCTTCGGGGGCTGGCTCGTGGCGACGGGCGACACGGTGGCCGCGTTCACGGCGGCCGTCGCCGTGCTGATCATCGCCTGCCCGTGCGCGCTGGGGCTCGCCACGCCCACCGCGCTCATGGTGGGCACCGGGCGCGGCGCGCAGCTCGGCATCCTCATCAAGGGCCCGGAGGTCCTGGAGTCCACGCGCCGCGTCGACACCGTCGTGCTCGACAAGACCGGCACCGTCACCACCGGCCGGATGACCCTCCAGGACGTGTATGTCGCCGATGGCGTGGACGAGCGGCTGCTGCTGCGGCTCGCGGGCGCCCTCGAGCACGCCTCGGAGCACCCGGTCGCCCGGGCCGTGGCCGCGGGCGCCGAGGAGCGGGTCGGCGAGCTGCCGGCGGCGGAACGGTTCGAGAACGTGCCCGGTCGGGGTGTGCGCGGGCTGGTGGAGGGCCGCGAGGTGGCCGTGGGGCGCCTGTTCGCCTCCCTGCCCGAGGAGTTGGCGCGCGCCAGGGACGCGGCCGAGCGGGACGGCATGACGGCCGTCGTCGCCGGGTGGGACGGCGTGGCGCGCGGGGTGCTCGCGGTCGCCGACGCGATCAAGGAGACCAGCGCCGAGGCGGTGCGGGAGCTGCGGGCGCTGGGGCTCACGCCCGTGCTGCTCACCGGGGACAACCGGACGGTCGCGGAGGCGGTCGCGGCGGCCGTCGGGATCGACCGGGTCGTCGCCGAGGTGCTGCCGGAGGACAAGGTCGACGTCGTGCGGCGGCTGCGGGACGAGGGGCGGGTCGTCGCCATGGTCGGGGACGGGGTCAACGACGCGGCCGCGCTCGCCACCGCCGACCTGGGACTGGCCATGGGGACGGGCACCGACGCGGCCATCGAGGCGAGCGACCTGACGCTGGTGCGCGGGGACCTGCGGGTGGCCGCGGACGCGATCCGGCTGTCGCGGCGGACGCTCGCCACGATCAAGGGGAACCTGGTGTGGGCCTTCGGGTACAACGTGGCGGCGCTGCCGCTGGCCGCGGCGGGCCTGCTGAACCCGATGATCGCGGGGGCGGCGATGGCGTTCTCGTCGGTGTTCGTCGTCACCAACAGCCTGCGGCTGCGCGCCTTCAGGTGAGGACCGGACCGTACCGCCGAGTACGCCCAGGCCTTTCGACCAGACCCCTGGAGTCCTGCCCGTACCTCACATAAGCTCTTCACAAGGCTCGCGCATCATCCTTACGCCTGGGCCCCTATCGCCGTATCCGTTCTCTTGCGCATCTAACGGACATATGCAAGAGACACAGATCACAGTGATGCGAACGAAACCATCGAAGGGCTTCGAAGGTCTAAGTTGACGATGTCGGGAAACGTCTTGGGGGGCGTGCCCCGACGTCTGGGGATGTCTTGGGGGACTTCCTCAGAGATGCGTTGCCGGGGCACGCACACCGGGAAGCTTTGAGCGGCCCTCCCAGCGTGCGCTGTCCCGGCAGATCGCACACTGCGGTAGTACGAGCAGTTTTGCTCGTTCTGCTCAACCGCAGGCACAACAACCGCAGATCGTAACGAAAACAGCGAATTCAGGCGCTGTCCTCACAACGCCCGGCCGGATCCCGTGGGGGGAATCCGCACCGGGACATGGGAAGGCGCCCTGGTCGTCGGCCCGTGGGGGGACTGGCGCCGGGGCGCCTTCCGTATGCCCGCACGCAGCCGCACGCGGACACCCTTCGAACGAGACCGCCCGTCCGCTCCTCACCAACACCCGCGGGCACCTCTCGAGCGCGGCCGACCGTCCCCACCCAAGGGGCGCGGCCACCCCCCGAACACGGCCGACGTCCCCACCCAAGGGGCGCGGGCACCCCCCGAACACGGCCGACGTCCCCACCCCACGAACGCGCGGGCACCCCCCGAACACGGCCGACCGTCCCCACCCAAGGGGCGCGGGGAACTGCGCGACCAGCCCCCACCCACCCGCACTCGGCGACGCACCCCAAGGCCCCCTGACGCCCGGCCCCGGCCCCCCGCCCTGGCCCCGGACACACGACTGCCCGGGACAAAGGCCCGGGCAGTCGAACATCAGGACATCACAAGCGAGGGGCACCCGGTAGAGACCCGGCCCCCCGCCGGAGGCGCTAGCGCTGCTCGACGGGAACGAAGTCCCGCTCGACCACGCCGGTGTAGATCTGGCGCGGGCGGCCGATGCGGGAACCCGGCTCCTTGATCATCTCGTGCCACTGGGCGATCCAGCCCGGGAGGCGGCCGAGGGCGAAGAGGACCGTGAACATCTCGGTCGGGAAGCCCATGGCCCGGTAGATGAGGCCGGTGTAGAAGTCGACGTTGGGGTAGAGGTTGCGCGAGACGAAGTAGTCGTCGGAGAGCGCGTGCTCCTCCAGCTTCAGGGCGATGTCCAGCAGTTCGTCGGACTTGCCGAGGGCGGAGAGGACGTCGTGCGCGGCCGCCTTGATGATCTTGGCGCGCGGGTCGAAGGACTTGTACACCCGGTGGCCGAAGCCCATCAGGCGGACGCCGTCCTCCTTGTTCTTCACCTTGCGGATGAAGGAGTCGACGTCGCCGCCGTTGGCCTGGATGCCCTCGAGCATCTCCAGCACGGACTGGTTGGCGCCGCCGTGCAGCGGGCCCCACAGGGCGGAGATGCCGGCCGAGATCGACGCGAA
Organism: Streptomyces achromogenes; assembly: GCF_030816715.1. Taxonomy (NCBI): domain Bacteria; kingdom Bacillati; phylum Actinomycetota; class Actinomycetes; order Kitasatosporales; family Streptomycetaceae; genus Streptomyces; species Streptomyces achromogenes. The sequence continues at coordinate 3,276,060 of NZ_JAUSYH010000001.1, forward strand.
CATGTTGGCCTGGGACGAACCGACCAGGCGGACCGTGGACGTGGAGCAGTTCTGCTCGTGGTCCGCGTGCAGGATCAGCAGCTTGTCGAGCGCGGAGACGACGACCGGGTCGAGGTCGTACTCCTGGGCCGGCACGGAGAACGTCATGCGCAGGAAGTTCTCGACGTAGCCGAGGTCGTTGCGCGGATAGACGAACGGGTGGCCGATCGACTTCTTGTAGGCGTACGCGGCGATCGTCGGAAGCTTGGCGAGCAGCCGGATGGTGGAGAGGTTGCGCTGCTTCTCGTCGAACGGGTTGTGGCTGTCCTGGTAGAACGTGGACAGCGCGGAGACCACCGACGACAGCATGGCCATCGGGTGCGCGTCGCGCGGGAAACCGCGGTAGAAGTTCTTGACGTCCTCGTGCAGCAGGGTGTGCTGCGTGATGTCGCTCTGGAAGACGGTGAGCTCGTCGACGGTCGGCAGCTCGCCGTTGATCAGGAGGTAGGCGACCTCGAGGAAGGTCGACCGCTCGGCCAGCTGCTCGATCGGGTAGCCGCGGTACCGGAGGATGCCCTGCTCGCCGTCAAGGTAGGTGATGGCGGATTTATAGGCGGCGGTGTTGCCGTAGCCGCTGTCCAGGGTCACCAGACCGGTCTGGGCGCGGAGCTTCCCGATGTCGAAGCCCTTGTCGCCGACGGTGCTGTCGATCACCGGGTAGGTGTACTCGCCGTCGCCGTACCGCAGTACTACAGCATTGTTGGTGTGCTCGCTCACGTCATCCCTCACCGACGTTGTGCCTCTTCTTCGAGGTTGCCCTGACTGTCTCTACCATCCCCCATTTGGCGCACGAGAGTGCACTCGGGGTCGACCATTGGGCTTATCGACGGCACTCAGTGCCGCCAACTAGCTCATCCTGCCGCCTTGGTCACGGCCTGGGAAGTGCTCTGTGACCTTCGTGACTCATTTGATCGATCATTTTTTCGCCGCCCCGCGCCGCCCCACGGACCGCTCAGGTCACCGGCCCGCGAGCCGGAAGTCCAGGGCCGTGCAGCGGCGGCCCGCCGACACCGTGCGCACCGCCTGGCCGATCGCCTTGCGGGAGCCGACGAGGACGACCAGCTTTTTCGCGCGGGTGACGGCCGTGTACAGAAGATTCCGCTGCAGCATCATCCACGCTCCGGTGGTGACGGGGATCACCACCGCGGGATATTCACTTCCCTGGGACCGGTGGATGGTCACCGCGTACGCATGGGCCAGCTCGTCCAGCTCGTCGAACTCGTAGGGGACCTCCTCGTCCTCGTCGGTCAGCACCGTGAGCCGCTGGTCGACGGGATCGAGCGAGGTCACCACGCCCACGGTGCCGTTGAAGACCCCGTTCTCCCCCTTGTCGTAGTTGTTGCGGATCTGGGTGACCTTGTCGCCGACGCGGAAGACCCGGCCGCCGAATCGCTTCTCGGGCACGTCGGGGCGGCCGGGCGTGACGGCCTGCTGGAGAAGGCCGTTGAGGGCGCCGGCGCCGGCCGGGCCGCGATGCATGGGCGCCAGCACCTGCACGTCCCGGCGCGGGTCCAGGCCGAACTTGGCCGGGATGCGCCGGGCGGCCACGTCCACCGTGAGGCGGCCGGTCTCCTCGGTGTCGTCCTCGACGAAGAGGAAGAAGTCCTTCATGCCGTCGGTGACCGGGTGCTGTCCGGCGTTGATGCGGTGCGCGTTGGTCACCACGCCCGACTGCTGCGCCTGGCGGAACACGCGCGTGAGCCGCACCGCCGGGATCGGACCGCCGTCGGCCAGCAGATCGCGCAGCACCTCGCCCGCGCCGACGCTGGGCAGCTGGTCGACGTCCCCGACGAAGAGCAGGTGCGCGCCCGGCGGCACGGCCTTGACCAGCTTGTTGGCGAGGAGCAGATCCAGCATCGACGCCTCGTCGACCACCACCAGGTCGGCGTCCAATGGGCGGTCGCGGTCGTAGGCCGCGTCACCGCCGGGCTTGAGCTCCAGCAGGCGGTGGACGGTGGACGCCTCCGCGCCGGTCAGCTCGGCGAGCCGCTTGGCGGCCCGGCCGGTGGGCGCCGCCAGCACGACCTTCGCCTTCCTCGCGCGGGCCAGCTCCACGATCGAGCGGACGGTGAACGACTTGCCGCAGCCGGGGCCGCCGGTCAGCACGGCCACCTTCTCGGTCAACGCCAGCTTGACGGCCGCCTCCTGCTCGGGCGCGAGCTCCACGCGCGTACGGGACTTCAGCCACGCCAGGGCCTTGTCCCAGGACACGTCACGGAAGGCCGGCATCCGGTCCTCGTCGGTGCGCAGCAGCCGCAACAGCTGGGCGGAGAGGGAGAGTTCGGCCCGGTGGAAGGGGACCAGGTAGACCGCCGTGACGGGTTCCGCCGCGCCGTCCGGGCCCGGGACCTTCTCCCGGACGACTCCCGGGTCCTCGCCCGCCTCCGAGGGCTCGGCGAGGGGCGGCGAGGCACTCGATGACCAGGCCGGTGTCGACCTGGAGCAGCTTGACGGCGTCGGCGATCAGCCGCTCCTCGGGGAGGTAGCAGTGGCCCTGGTCGGTGGCCTGGGACAGCGCGTACTGGAGGCCCGCCTTGACCCGCTCGGGGCTGTCGTGCGGGATGCCGACGGACTGGGCGATCTTGTCGGCGGTGAGGAAGCCGATGCCCCAGACGTCGGCGGCGAGCCGGTAGGGCTGGTTCTTCACCACGGAGATGGAGGCGTCGCCGTACTTCTTGTAGATGCGCACCGCGATGGAGGTGGAGACCTCGACGGTCTGCAGGAAGAGCATGACCTCCTTGATCGCCTTCTGTTCCTCCCAGGCGTCGGCGATCTTCTTGGTGCGCTTGGGGCCGAGGCCGGGGACCTCGACGAGCCGCTTGGGCTCCTCCTCGATGATCTTCAGGGTGTCCACGCCGAAGTGCCGGGTGATGCGGTCGGCGAAGACCGGACCGATGCCCTTGACCAGGCCCGATCCCAGGTAGCGGCGGATGCCCTGGACGGTGGCGGGCAGCACGGTCGTGTAGTTCTCGACGGTGAACTGCTTGCCGTACTGCGGGTGGGAGCCCCAACGGCCCTCCATGCGCAGGGACTCGCCGACCTGGGCGCCGAGGAGCGCGCCCACGACCGTGAGGAGGTCGCCGGCGCCCCGGCCGGTGTCGACGCGGGCGACCGTGTAGCCGTTCTCCTCGTTGGCGTACGTGATGCGCTCGAGCACGCCTTCCAGCGTGGCCGTCCGCCGCTCGCCCGCCGCCTGGGCGGCCCCCGTCTGTTGGGACATGAACCGACCGTACCGCCCGGCACCGACAACCCGGTCCGCCCGGAACCGACTGCACGGCCCGGCGGGCGACGACAGCCCGGTCCGGCGGGCAGCCGGGGTCAGTCCCTGTCGACGATCACGCAGGTACCGACCACGTAACCGGTGACACCGCTCCTCGTGACCTTCACCCAGCGCTTGCTGACGATGCCGCACTTCTCGTAAGAGGAGGTCCCGTAGTACATCGTGCAGTCCGCCGGCGCGCTCTGGCCCTTGTTGAGCTGGGCGAGGCCCGTGCCGCCGGTGCTCTTCGTGGCCCGGATGACGACGGTCTCGAGGGCCTTGGCGGTGCAGCTCGCCGCGGACGCGGGGGTCGCGACGACGATGGTGGTCCCGAGTCCCAGGGCGGCGGCCCCGATCGTCGCTGCGAGTATCCGGCCTGCGCGCATGTCCACTACTCCCCTGTCGGCTGGCGCGGGCATGTCACCCGCGACGGACAGGGGCAGCCTAGGACAGGCCCCCGGACGCGCCAGGCGTCCCCCAGGGGGCCGCACATCACGATCCGGTTGCGGGATGGGGCGGAGGGGTTGATTCCGGCTCGTGTAATCGATTCCATTCCTCCGTGCACGTCGATGTAATCGATTCCACGCATGGATCCACGCACTGCTCCACGCATGGCTCCATGCGGCGATTCCCCGACGCGTCCCCCGTACACACGACCCGAGTCCACAAGGAGGTGGCACGGCGATGGCGAGCATCAAGGACGTCGCTGCCGAGGCGGGGGTCTCCGTCGCCACGGTGTCCCGCGTCCTGAACGACCATCCGTCGGTCAGCGCGGACGCACGCACGCGCGTGCTGGCCGCCGTGCAGACGCTGGGCTACCGCCCGAACGCCGTGGCCCGGTCGCTGCGCACCGACCAGACCCACACCCTCGGCCTCGTCATCAGCGACGTGATGAACCCCTACTTCACCGAACTGGCCCGCTCCGTCGAGGAGGCGGCCCGCGCGCTCGGTTACAGCGTCATCATCGGCAACGCCGACGAGCGGCCCGACCTGCAGGACCACCATGTGCGCACCCTGCTGGACCGCCGCATCGACGGGCTCCTCGTCTCCCCCACCGACGGCGGCTCGCCGCTGATGCTGGACGCCGCGCGCGGGGGCACCCCGATGGTGTTCGTCGACCGGTGGATCCCGGGCGTCGACGTGCCCGTGGTGCGGGCGGACGGAGCGGCCGCCGTGCGCGACCTCGTGGCGCATCTGCACGGGCTCGGACACCGGCGGCTCGCCATCATCGCGGGCCCGGCGGCCACCACCACCGGCAGCGAGCGCGTCGACGCGTTCCGGGCCGCCCTCGCCGAGTACGGCCTTCCCCTCCCCGACGCCTACATCGGGCAGGGCGACTTCCAGGCGGAGAGCGGGCGGCGGGTCACCGAGGGTTTCCTCGACCTGCCCGAGCCGCCCGAGGTCGTGTTCGCCGCCGACAACCTGATGGCACTGGGCGCGCTGGACGCCGTACGCGCGCGCGGGCTGCGCGTGCCGGACGACCTGGCGCTCGCCGCGTTCGACGACATCCCGTGGTTCGTGCACACCGACCCGCCGGTCACGGCGATCGCCCAGCCGACCGGCGAGCTCGGCCGGGCCGCCGTGCGGGCGCTCGTCGACCGCATCGAGGGGCGGCCGCCCCGGTCCGTCACCTTCGCCGCCCGTCTCGTCGTGCGCCGCTCGTGCGGCGAGCCCGCCTCTCAAGGGCCGCCCGCTCCGCGGGAGTTCCCCGCCTCCCAGGAGCCGCCCGCTCCCGAGGAGTTCCCCGCCTCCCAGGAGACGTCCCCCGTAACGAACAGGAGCCAGACGTGAGCGACCCGGACGAGTTGCTGCGCATCGAGGGCATACGCAAGACCTTCCCCGGCGTGGTCGCGCTCGACAGCGTCGACTTCGACCTGCGGCGGGGCGAGGTGCATGTGCTGCTCGGCGAGAACGGCGCGGGCAAGAGCACCCTCATCAAGATGCTCTCCGGCGCCTACACGCCCGACGCCGGGCGGATCCTGGCCGGCGGCGAGGAGGTGCGCATCCACGACGCGCAGGCCGCCGCACGCCTCGGTATCGCCACCATCTACCAGGAGTTCAACCTCGTCCCCGATCTGACGGTCGCCGAGAACATCTTCCTGGGACGGCAGCCCCGCCGGTTCGGGATGATCGACCGGAAGAAGATGGAGGCGGACGCCGCCGTCCTGCTGGAGCGGGTCGGGGTGAACGTGTCGCCGCGCGCGTGCGTGCGGGAGCTCGGCATCGCCCGGCTGCAGATGGTCGAGATCGCCAAGGCGCTCAGCCTGGACGCCCGCGTGCTGATCATGGACGAGCCGACCGCCGTGCTGACCTCCGAGGAGGTCGACAAGCTCTTCGCCATCGTGCGCAGGCTGCGCGAGGACGGCGTCGGCATCGTCTTCATCACGCATCACCTGGAGGAGATCGCCGCCCTCGGCGACCGGGTCACGGTCATCCGGGACGGGAAGTCGGTCGGCCAGGTGCCCGCCACGACGCCCGAGGACGAGCTCGTCCGGCTCATGGTGGGCCGTTCCATCGAGCAGCAGTACCCGAGGCAGCGCGCCGAGACGGGGGCCGCTCTGCTGTCCGTCGAGGGGCTGACCCGGGACGGCGTCTTCCACGACGTCAGCTTCGAGGTGCACGCCGGAGAGGTCGTCGGCATCGCGGGGCTGGTCGGCGCGGGTCGTACCGAAGTGGTACGGGCCGTCTTCGGGGCGGACCCGTACGACCGTGGCGCCGTGCGGGTCGGGGGCGCCCGGCTGCCCGGGTACGACGTGACGGCCGCGATGGCCGCCGGGATCGGGCTCGTGCCCGAGGACCGCAAGGGCCAGGGGCTGGTGCTCGACCAGTCGGTCGAGGAGAACCTCGGGCTCGTGACCATGCGGGCCGCGACCCGTGGCGGGCTGGTGGACCTCAAGGGTCAGCACGAGGCGGCGGCGCGGATCGCCGGGCAGCTCGGCGTGCGGATGGCCGGGCTCGGCCAGCAGGTGCGCACCCTGTCCGGGGGCAACCAGCAGAAGGTCGTCATCGGCAAGTGGCTGCTGGCCGACACCAGGGTGCTGATCCTCGACGAGCCGACGCGCGGCATCGACGTCGGCGCGAAGGTCGAGATCTACCAGCTGATCAACGAGCTGACGGCCGCCGGGGCCGCCGTCCTGATGATCTCCAGCGATCTGCCCGAGGTGCTCGGCATGAGCGACCGGGTGCTGGTGATGGCCCAGGGCCGGATCGCGGGCGAGCTGTCGGCGCAGGACGCGAGCCAGGACACCGTGATGGCCCTGGCCGTGAGCACCCCCGGTGCCTCTGGCACCCCCGGTACCCCTGACACCCCTCATACCTCCAGTACCCCCAGTACCCCTGACAACCCTCCGACAACTGAAGTGGAGGCCGGCCGTGGCCGCTGACACGCATCTGAGCTCGACGGGCGCCGGTGGCGGTGCCGCGGCGGTCCGCCGTCTGCTCCTCGACAACGGCGCGCTCACCGCGCTGATCGTCCTCGTCATCGCCATGTCGGCGCTGTCGGGCGACTTCCTGACCACGGACAACCTGCTCAACGTGGGCGTCCAGGCGGCCGTGACCGCCATCCTCGCCTTCGGCGTGACCTTCGTGATCGTCGCGGCGGGCATCGACCTGTCGGTCGGCTCGGTGGCGGCGCTGTCGGCCACCGTGCTCGCCTGGAGCGCGACCCAGCACGGCGTGCCGGTGGCACTGGCCGTGGTGCTGGCCGTCGCCACCGGCATCGCGGCCGGTCTGGTGAACGGTTTCCTCATCGCGTACGGCAAGCTGCCGCCGTTCATCGCGACGCTCGCGATGCTGTCCGTGGCGCGCGGTCTGTCACTGGTGATCTCCGAGGGCTCCCCGATCGCCTTCCCCGACTCGGTCTCGCACCTCGGCGACACGCTCGGCGGCTGGCTGCCGGCGCCGGTGCTCGTCATGATCGTCATGGGTCTGCTCGCCGCGTTCGTGCTGGGCCGCACGTACATCGGCCGTTCGATGTACGCGATCGGCGGCAACGAGGAGGCGGCCCGGCTGTCGGGTCTGCGGGTGAAGAAGCAGAAGCTCGCCATCTACGCGCTGTCCGGGGTGTTCGCGGCGGTGGCGGGCGTCGTGCTCGCCGCCCGGCTGTCCTCGGCGCAGCCGCAGGCCGCCGACGGCTACGAGCTCGACGCGATCGCCGCGGTCGTCATCGGCGGCGCCTCCCTCGCGGGTGGCACGGGCAAGGCCTCCGGCACCCTGATCGGCGCGCTGATCCTCGCGGTGCTGCGCAACGGCCTGAACCTGCTGTCGGTCTCGGCCTTCTGGCAGCAGGTCGTCATCGGTGTGGTCATCGCGCTGGCGGTGCTGCTCGACACCGTGCGCCGCAAGGCGGGGGCGACCCCGGTGGCGGCCGGGACCGGCTCGGGCGGGAGCAAGGGCCGGCAGACGGCGACGTACGGACTCGCGGCGGTCGTCACCGTGGCGATCGTGGGCGCGACCTCGTTCCTGCACGGCGGCGGTTCGTCGACCGCGAACCCGCGGATCGGTCTGGCGCTGTCCACGCTGAACAACCCGTTCTTCGTGCAGATCCAGGCGGGCGCGAAGACCGAGGCGAAGAAGCTGGGCGTGGACCTGACGGTCACCGACGCGCAGAACGACGCCTCGCAGCAGGCCAACCAGCTGCAGAACTTCACCAGTTCGGGCCTCGACTCGATCATCGTCAACCCGGTGGACTCGGACGCGGCGGGCAACTCGGTGAAGGCCGCCGACAAGGCGAAGATCCCGGTCATCGCGGTCGATCGGGGCGTCAACAAGGCCACGGTGGACGCGCTGGTCGCCTCCGACAACGTGGCGGGCGGCGAGCTGGCCGCGAAGACGGTCGCCGAGAAGCTGGGCGGCACCGGCAAGATCGTGATCCTCCAGGGCCAGGCCGGCACGTCGGCGGCCCGGGAGCGGGCGGAGGGCTTCGCCAAGGGGCTGAAGGCCTACCCGGGCATCCGGGTGCTCGCCCAGCAGCCGGCCGACTTCGACCGCACCAAGGGACTCGACGTGATGTCGAACCTGCTCCAGGCCCACCCGGACGTGCAGGGCGTCATCGCCGCCAACGACGAGATGGCGCTCGGCGCTATCAAGGCGCTCGGCGCGAAGGCCGGCACGTCGGTCCAGGTCGTCGGCTTCGACGGAACTCCGGACGGGCTGAAGGCCGTTGAACAGGGCACGCTGTACGCGTCCGTGGCGCAGCAGCCGTCACAGCTCGGGAAGATCGCCGTGGACAACGCGGTGAAGGCGCTGCAGGGCAAGAAGGTCGAGGAGACGGTGAAGGTGCCGGTGAAGGTGGTCACGAAGGCGAACGTGGCCGGGTTCAGCGGCTGACATCGAACACGAAGGCGGGCGGTCACCCTTCTCGGGACCGCCCGCCTCACGTCACGTTTCAGGGGAGTCACTTCATGTACGACTACGACCTTCTGGTCGTGGGGTCGGCCAACGCCGACCTGGTGATCGACGTCGAGCGGCGTCCGGGCGCCGGAGAGACGGTGCTCGGCGGCGACCTGGCGGTCCACCCCGGTGGCAAGGGTGCCAACCAGGCCGTCGCGGCGGCCCGTCTCGGCGCGCGTACGGCCCTGCTGGCCCGGGTCGGCGACGACGCGCACGGCCGGCTGCTGCTCGACTCGCAGCGGGCGGCCGGGGTCGACACGGCGGGCGTCCTGGTGGGCGGGGCGCCGACCGGCGTCGCACTGATCACGGTGGACCCGTCGGGCGACAACAGCATCGTCGTCTCACCGGGCGCGAACGGCCGGCTGACGCCGGCGGACGTCCAGAACGCCGACCGCCTCCTGCGGTCCTCCCGGGTGGTGTCGGCACAGCTGGAGATCCCGCTGGAGACGGTCGTGGCGGTCGCGGCGAGCCTGGAGCCGGGCAGCCTCTTCGTGCTGAACCCCTCCCCGCCGCGTCCGCTGCCCGCCGTGCTGCTCGCGGCCTGCGACACCCTGATCGTCAATGAGCACGAGGCGAAGGTGATCCTCGGCGAGGAGTGCCCCGGCGGTGCCCCCGAGGACTGGGCGCGGACCCTGCTCGCCAGGGGGCCGAAGTCCGTGGTCGTGACGCTGGGTTCGGAAGGCGCGCTGGTGGCGACCGCGGAGGGCGTCGCCCGGATCGCGTCCGTGATGGTGGACGCCGTGGACACGACGGGTGCGGGCGACTCCTTCACGGCGGCGTTGGCGTGGAAGCTGGGCACGGGCTCGTCCCTGGCCGAGGCCGCGGCGTACGCCGCGCGGGTCGGGGCGGTCGCCGTGACCCGGCGTGGCGCGCAGGAGTCGTTCCCGACGGCGGACGAGGTCGAGGCGCTCGCTTCCGGGGACGGTGAGGTCCGGTGAAGAAGGCCGGGATCCTCAACCGTCATCTCGCCGGGTCGCTGGCCGAGTTGGGGCACGGCGACGGGGTGCTGGTGTGCGACGCCGGCATGCCGATACCGGACGGGCCCCGGGTCGTCGACCTCGCCTTCCGGGCGGGGATTCCCTCGTTCGCGGAGGTGGTCGACGGGCTGCTCGACGAACTGGTCGTGGAGGGGGCGACGGCGGCGGAGGAGGTCCGGGAGGCGAACCCGGCGGCGGCCGGGCTGCTGGCGGACCGCTTCCCGGCACTGTCGTACGTCTCGCACGAGGAGCTGAAGGAGCTGTCGGCGGGAGCCCGACTGGTCGTCCGCACGGGCGAGGCACGGCCGTACGCGAACGTGCTGCTCAGGTGTGGGGTCTTCTTCTGAGACCCGCCGACGGGACCTGCCGGCCCGGCGTGAAGCTTCGAGGGGGCCTGGTCCGTGGACCAGGCCCCCTCGGCTTTTCCCCTCCGTACCAGAACCCCCGCGATCCCCCCGGATCCCCCTCCAGAAGCCCTGACGCCACGTATGACACGCGGAGTTGCGGAAGGGTTGCACGGCTTCCGGAAATTTCTGGCAGCCCTTCCGACGCCCCGCAGCGGTGCGAACAGCGGAGCGAGCAGAACGGGCCAAAGGCACATGCCGGATGCATCAAACACCTCCCGGGCTCATTGCATCACTTGTCATGCCGTGCACCTGGCTGCTGGACCGCCTACCCCGCTGACCTGCGGCGTCACACCCTGGCACCACCGGGGCCGCCCATCGCCCACACCGGCGGGGCGGCCCCTTCGCCGCTCCCGGAGCCACCAGCACTAGACAGACGGCGCGGGCGCCCCGGGGGCGGGCGGCAGGGGGTCGGAGACGAACCAGCCACGCTGCGGAACGGCGTACACCCAGCTTTCGTCCGCCAGCAGGCCGAGTCCTCGCCGCACGGTGGTCCGCGCGATGCCGTACTTCTGCACAAGCTGAGCCTCGCTCGGCAGCATCCGCCCGGGCTGCCAGTCGCCGCGTTGGATCTGCGCCCGCAGAATCTCGGCCAGCTGCCGGTACGGGGTCAGTGGCGCTCCGTGGTCGATCTCAGCGTCGGGGTTCATGGAGACGACGCTAGGCAATGGGAGTGCTACTCACACTTTGGGATACGTATCGCTACGAAGCGATACAAGGCGATACGATGGGATCCGCCCAACGAAAGCGCCCCGGCGGGAAGGGTGAGAGCTTCCGTGCCGGGGCTGAGCCGACTACAGAGGAGTCGACCTGTGCGCAGCCTACTTTCCGCGATCCTGAGCCTTTTCCTGCCGCCGCGCGGAGCGCACCGGGCCCCCGGGGGCCCGGAGTTCCGGACCGCCCCTCCGTGCGTTCCCCCGCGCCGGGCGCGGTCGTGCCCCGCGGACGTGATCCTCGCCGACGGCCTGCCCCTGGTCAGGCCGTACCTCGCCGTCTGGGAACGTGAACGCGACGCCCTGGACCGCGGGCGCCTCCAGCGGGAACGGCGGCGCGCGGCGGTCCTCGCCACCCTTGGACAGGACTACGTCCCGGCGGAGGCCGCCGCGTGAGCGCGCGACGGTTCCGCAGCCTCGGCGTCGACCCCGCCACGGGCAAGGAGGCGTTCGTGGTCGCGCGTTCCGGCGGCGTGCTGGAGGAACTGGCCGACGCGCACGCGCTGAAGGCCTCCGCCGTCCTGGTGACGGTCGTCGGGGCCGTACTGGAGGCCGGCAGGTCGTCCGACGCCGAACTCGCCGCCTTCGTGCCGTCGCTGCACGCCGCGCTCGAGGAATGTGTCGGCATCATGGCGGCGGACAGGGAGCGCTCGGCATAGCCGGGCGGCCGCGCACCCGCGCCCGCCCGGGGCCGCTGGGCCGTCAGTAGCCGAGGCCCCTGAAATGCAGGACTGCGGACCGCAGTTCGGCGTCGAGGAGGAGATCGAGGATCTCCTCCTCCCCCGCGAACAGGGCGTCGGCCGCCGGATGGCCGGACTGGTGGAACATGGCGACCAGGACATCGATGAGGGGACGGTTCCAGGTGACCCGGACGATCTCCGTCGCCTTGTCACGCTGGCCGTTGTCCATGGCTATGCGCCACAGCTCGACGGAGTGCCTGGCCGTCGCGTAGGCGTCCCTGCGTCCCTCGACCAGGACCGCTCTGGCGTTCAGGCCGAACACCTCGATACAGGCCTCCCCCCGGCCGGTCAGGCCCCGGTACGTTCCGAGCGATCCCGCCGGATCGTCCGCCCACGGGCCACGGCGGGCGACGCTGGTCTGCCCTTTTGTGTACCTGATCTCGTCGAGGCTGGGCAGAACGCCCCGGCGGCCCGCAACCCTGCCGGCTGAGCCGTCGCGGGGCGTCGTCCAGCGCAGGCCGGCCCAGAAGGAACCTGCTGGCGGGCGGCCCTGCGAGAACCGGTCGTGCTTAGCGTCCCGGGTGATCTCGACGGATCCGGCTGACGCACATGGACGGCGGCGTCCGTTCGTCGGGGTGTCGCGCCCGATCCTACGACCGTGGCCTGCCCGTTCGTATCAGAAGCGGGCAGGCCACCGGACTCTCAGGCTGCTGTCAGGCTGCCGTGTGGGACACGAAGCGTTGCGCGGTCTCGGCGAGGACCTCCCGGCCGTCCCGCGCCCACAGGCCGTCGTTGAACAGCTCGACCTCGATCGCGCCCGTGTAGCCGGCCGCCTCCACGTAGCCCTGCCACTCGCGCATGTCGATCGCGCCGTCGCCGATCTGGCCGCGGCCGGTCAGCACGCCCTCGGGGAGCGGGGTCGTCCAGTCGGCGAGCTGGAAGGTGTGGATGCGGCCGCCCGCGCCCGCGCGGGCGATCTGGGCGGGAGCCTGGTCGTCCCACCAGATGTGGTACGTGTCGACGGTGACGCCGACCTGATGGGCCGGGAAGCGTTCGGCCAGGTCGAGGGCCTGGGCGAGGGTCGAGACCACGCAGCGGTCGGCGGCGTACATGGGGTGCAGCGGCTCGATGGCCAGTTTCACCCCGTGCTCCTCGGCGTAGGGGCCGAGGACTGCGAGGGCGTCGGCGATGCGTTCGCGGGCGCCGTGCAGGTCCTTGGAGCCGGCGGGCAGGCCGCCGGAGACCAGGACGAGCACCTCGGTGCCGAGGGCCGCCGCCTCGTCGACCGCCCGGCGGTTGTCGGCGAGGGCCGCCGCCCGCTCGTCCGGGTCGGTCGCCGTGAGGAAGCCGCCGCGGCACAGGGTCGTCACCGTCAGGCCCGCGTCGCGGACCAGTTTGGCCGTCGCCTCCACGCCGTACGTCTGCACGGGCTCGCGCCACAGGCCGACGTTCGTCACGCCCAGGTCACCGCAGGCGACGACCAGGTCGGGCAGCGACAGCTGCTTCACCGTCATCTGGTTGATGGAGAAGCGGGTCAGGTCCAGGTCGCTCACCGGGTCACTCCGTACAGGGCGAGCAGGTTCTTCATCCGCTCCTCGGCCAGCTTCGGGTCCGGGAACAGGCCGAGGCCGTCGGCGAGTTCGTAGGCGCGGGCGAAGTGCGGGAGGGAGCGGGCCGACTGCAGGCCGCCGACCATCGTGAAGTGCGACTGGTGGCCTGCCAGCCAGGCCAGGAACACCACGCCCGTCTTGTAGAAGCGGGTGGGGGTCTGGAAGAGGTGGCGGGAGAGTTCGACCGTCGGGTCCAGCAACGAGCGGAAACCCGTTACGTTCCCCGTGTCGAGGACGCGGACCGCCTCCGCCGCCAGCGGGCCCAGCGGGTCGAAGATGCCGAGGAGGGCGTGGCTGAAACCCTTCTCGTCGCCCGCGATCAGCTCCGGGTAGTTGAAGTCGTCGCCGGTGTAGCAGCGCACGCCCTGCGGCAGCCTGCGCCGGATGTCGATCTCGCGCCCGGCGTCCAGCAGCGAGACCTTGATGCCCTCCACCTTGTCGGGGTGGGCGGCGATGACCTCGAGGAAGGTCTCCGTGGCCGCGTCCAGGTCGGAGGAGCCCCAGTAGCCGTCCAGCGCCGGGTCGAACATCGGGCCCAGCCAGTGCAGGATCACCGGCTCGGCGGACTGGCGCAGGAGATGGCCGTAGACGTCCAGGTAGTCCTCGGGGCCGGTCGCCGCCGCGGCCAGGGCGCGCGACGCCATCAGGATGGAGCGCGCGCCGGAGGCCTCGACGAGGGCGAGCTGCTCCTCGTAGGCCGCGCGGACCTCGGCGAGCGTGCCGCCGGCGGTGAGCTGGTCGGTGCCGACGCCGCAGGCGATGCGGCCGCCGACGGCCTTGGCCTCGGCGGCGGAGCGGCGGATCAGTTCGGCCGCGCCCGCCCAGTCCAGGCCCATGCCGCGCTGGGCGGTGTCCATCGCCTCGGCGACGCCGAGCCCGTGGGACCACAGGTGGCGGCGGAAGGCGAGGGTGGCGTCCCAGTCGACGGCGGCGGGCGAGTCGGGCGACACGTCCGCGAACGGGTCGGCGACGACGTGCGCCGCCGAGTAGACCGTGCGGGAGGTGAAGGGCGCGCCGGTGGTGAGGGCGAGCGGCTCGGTGCGGGGTTCGTAGGTCCGCAGGGCGCCGCTCGCGTCGGGCAGCTGGATCGTCACAGCGTGACCTCCGGGACCTCGAGGCGGCGGCCCTCGGCGGAGGACTTCAGGCCGAGCTCGGCGAGCTGGACGCCGCGGGCGCCGGCCAGCAGGTCCCAGTGGTAGGGGGCGTCGGCGTAGACGTGCTTGAGGAACAGCTCCCACTGAGCCTTGAAGCCGTTGTCGAACTCGCCGTTGTCGGGGACCTCCTGCCACTGGTCGCGGAAGACCTCGGTGGCGGGGATGTCGGGGTTCCAGACCGGCTTGGGGGTCGCGGAGCGGTGCTGGACGCGGCAGTTGCGCAGTCCGGCGACGGCCGAGCCCTCGGTGCCGTCGACCTGGAACTCGACGAGCTCGTCGCGGTTGACGCGGACGGTCCAGGAGGAGTTGATCTGCGCGATGGCGCCGCCCTCGAGCTCGAAGACGCCGTAGGCGGCGTCGTCGGCGGTGGCGTCGTAGGGCTTGTCCTGCTCGTCCCAGCGCTGCGGGATATGGGTGGCGGTGAGCGCCTGGACGGACTTCACCCGGCCGAACAGCTCGTGCAGGACGTACTCCCAGTGCGGGAACATGTCGACGACGATGCCGCCGCCGTCCTCCGCGCGGTAGTTCCACGACGGGCGCTGCGCGGCCTGCCAGTCGCCCTCGAAGACCCAGTAGCCGAACTCGCCGCGGACGGAGAGGATCCGGCCGAAGAAGCCGCCGTCGATGAGGCGCTTGAGCTTGAGCAGGCCCGGCAGGAACAGCTTGTCCTGGACCACGCCGTGCTTGACGCCCGCGGCGGTGGCCAGCCGGGCCAGCTCCAGAGCGCCGTCGAGGCCGGTGGCGGTGGGCTTCTCGGTGTAGATGTGCTTGCCGGCGGCTACGGCCTTGCGGATCGCCTCCTCGCGGGCGGAGGTGACCTGGGCGTCGAAATAGATCTCGACGGTCGGGTCGGCGAGGACCGCGTCGAGGTCGGTGGAGACGTTCCGCGGGTCCAGTCCGTGCTGCTCGGCGAGCGCCTTCAGGGCATGCTCCCGACGACCGAGAAGGACCGGTTCCGGCCACAGCACGGTGCCGTCGCCGAGGTCGAGGCCGCCCTGTTCGCGGAGGGCGAGGATGGAGCGGACCAGGTGCTGGCGGTAACCCATGCGCCCGGTCACGCCGTTCATGGCGATACGCACCGTCTTGCGTGTCACGTCGATCCCTTCGTAGGCGTCGTGCGCAGGGTGCCTGCGCGTTCCGCACGCGGTTGTGCGCGCCGCGTACGCCTCATTCCTGATCAGCGTTACAGCAAGCGCTTTCTATACAGGAAGAAGCTAGCCTCTGACCGGTGGTCCGGACAAGACCGTGTCCATCCCGAGTTGTTCGAGGGGGCGAACAACAGGGGTCCCGGGCCGTAAGGTCTGCTCGACACGCCCGAACCGCGCTCACCGAGCCGCGGTCCACCAGGGCGGATGACGACTTACGACGAGATGCGTGACCGGAGGACTGACGAGATGACGGTGACCCTGGCGGACGTGGCGGCCCGCGCGCAGGTCTCGCCCGCGACGGTGTCGCGCGTGCTGAACGGAAACTATCCCGTCGCCGCTTCCACCCGGGAACGGGTGCTGCGCGCGGTCGACGAGCTCGACTACGTGCTGAACGGGCCGGCGAGCGCGCTGGCGGCGGCGACCTCCGACCTCGTGGGCATCCTGGTGAACGACATCGCGGACCCCTTCTTCGGGATCATGGCGAGCGCGATCCAGTCGGAGATCGGGGGGCCGGGCGGCCGGGCCGGAGGCGAACGGCTCGCGGTGGTCTGCAACACCGGGGGCTCGCCGGAACGGGAGCTGACCTATCTGACGCTGCTCCAGCGGCAGCGGGCCGCGGCCGTCGTGCTGACCGGCGGGGCCATGGAGAACGAGCCGCACGCGGCCGCCGTCGCGGCCAAGCTGCGCAAGCTGGGCGAGGCGGGCACCCGCGTGGTGCTGTGCGGGCGTCCGCCGGCGCCGGAGACCGCGGCGATCGCGCTGACCTTCGACAACCGCGGAGGCGGGCGTGAGCTGACCGAGCACCTCCTCGGCCTCGGACACCGGCGGCTCGGCTACATCGCCGGGCCCGAGGAGCGCACGACCACCCGGCACCGGCTGGAGGGACACCGGGCGGCACTGGCCGCGGCCGGCGTCGAGGAGGACCCGCGCTGGACCGTGCACGGGCCCTACGACCGGCGGGCGGGCTACGAGGCGACGCTGGAACTGCTGCGCCGGGACCCGTCCCTTACGGCGGTGGTGGCCGCCAACGACTCCGTCGCCCTGGGCGCCTGCGCGGCCCTGCGCGACTCGGGCCTGCGCATCCCGGACGACGTCTCGGTGGCCGGCTTCGACGACCTGCCCTTCAGCATCGACGCGGTGCCCTCCCTGACGACCGTGCGGCTGCCGCTGGCCGAGGCGGGAGCCCGGGCGGGCCGCATCGCCATGGGCCGCGAGGAGCCGCCGCCGGGCGGGATCGCGACGGTACGGGGCGAGTTGATGGTGCGCGGCTCCACGGGCGTACCGCGAGCGGCGTCGGACGAGACACGGACGGCGGGGGCGGGGCGGCGGGGGGCTTCGGGCGCGGGCGCGGGCGCGGCTAAGGCTGCGGCCGTGGGCGAGGCGCAGGCGTCCTCGGCTGACCTGACCTGATCCGAGCCCTGACCTGACCTGATCCGAGCCGACCTGAGCTGAGCCCTCAGCCGAGTTGCAGGGTGATGCGGTGGGGTGCGGGGTCGTGCGGTGTGCGGTGCCGGGGCGACGCCATCGACGGTCGTAGGTCGCGGGTTACTGGACCCCGCGGCGGGTCCGGGTGAGAGTGGGGGCATGAAGTTCGCCTTCTCCACTCTCGGTGTTCCCGGTCTGCCCCTTTCCCAGGTGTTGCGGCTCGCGGTCGCGCACGGCTATCACGGCGTGGAGTTGCGCGCCCATCCCGAGGAGCCGGTCCATCCGGGGCTGAGCCCCGACGAGCGGACGGAAACGGCGGCCGCGTTCAAGGCGGCCGGCGTCGAGGTGCTGGGGCTCGCCGGGTACGCGCGGGTCGCCGCGCCGGGGAGCGACGAGGCCGTCATCGAGGAGATCCGCGCCCTCGCCGGTCTCGCCCGCGATCTCGGGGCGCCCTTCGTCCGCGTCTTCCCCGGCGGCGCGGACGGTCAGTCCCCCGACGAGGCCGACGCCGTCGCCGCCCGACGGCTCGCCGTCGCCGCCGAGTTCGCCGCCGACCTCGGCGTGCGCGTCCTGCTGGAGACCCACGACTCCCATCGCACCGGCGCGGACGCCACCCGGGTGCTCGGTCTCGTCGGGCACCGGCAGGTCGGCGCGCTGTGGGACGTGATGCACACCTGGCTGGGCGGCGAGCAGCCGCAGGAGACGTACGCGGCGCTCGCCCCGTACCTCGGCTATGTGCAGGTCAAGGACATCGCGTCGGCCGACGACACCACCCCGCTGGCGCTCGGCGCGGGAGTGCTGCCGCTCGCCGAGTGCGTGGAGGTGCTGACACGCCACGAGTGGGACGGGTGGCTGTGCTGGGAGTACGAGAAGCGCTGGTACGAGGCCGCCGAGCCGCTGGAGGGGCTCCTCGACGCCGGACGCGCGCACCTGGGACGGCTGCTGAACGACTCGGCGTGAGGCCTGGCCGGGGACAGGACCTCCCCGGGCCGGTCGGAGCGCCGTGCCGCGTCCCTCGCGGTGCTCAGCGTTCCGCGTCCTCCGTGACGGTGCTCACCGTGCCGCCTCCGTGACGGGTGCTCACCGTGCCGCCGGCAGGAACCGCGCCACCCGCTGCGCCAGCCGCCGCTCGCAGTCCTGCCATTCGTCGGCCGTGACGGCGAACATCGCGGAGTCACGCAGGAGGCCGTCCTCGCCCGGCGCCCAGGAGCGGGACCAGTTGCGCAGGACGCCCTCGAAGCGGGCGCCTACGCTCGCGATGGCGGCGCGGGAGCGGCTGTTGCGGGCGTCCGTCTTCAGGTCCACCCGGGAGACGCCCCACTGTTCGAAGGCGTGCCGGAAGAGGAGCAGTTTGGACTCGGCGTTGACGCCCGTGCCCTGGGCGGAGCCGGCCAGCCAGGTGTAACCGACTTCCACGGCGTCGAGTCGTTCGTCGGTCCGCCAGGAACGCGGCTCCAGGTACGCGGTCGCGCCGACCGCCTGGCCGGTGGCGAGGGATACCTGTGCGTAGGGCGCGAGCAGGCCGGTGGCCGCGCGGGCGAGCTGGGCGTCGACGTAGTCACCCATCTCGTCCGCGCGCGGGACCCAGGTGAAGGCGTACGTCTTCCGGTTCTCCTCGGCCGCCGCAGCCAGTCCGGCCGCGTGCCGGTGCTGCAGCGGCTCCAGGCGCACCAGCGCGCCCTCGAGCACCGGTCCCTCCAGTGTGAAAGTCACCCCTCGACGTCCTTCCGCAGTGCCTTCGCCAGCTCCCCGAACGCCTCGTGGAAACCGGGGAAAGTCTTGCGGACGCAGCCCGGGTCGTCGAACGAGATTCCGGGGACGCGCAGTCCCGTCACCGCGAAGGACATGACGATGCGGTGGTCGCCGTAGGTCTTGATGTCGGCTCCCGTGGGAGCGCCGCCCCCGCGGGATCCGTCCACGTCGGGCCGGATCTCGATCCAGTCGGGGCCGGTGGCCACCTCGACGCCGAGCCGCCGCAGGTTCTCCGCGCAGGCCTCCAGCCGGTCGCACTCCTTCACGCGCGTGTTCGCCACGTCCTCGATGCGCACCGCGCCGGTGGCGAAGGGGGCGAGTGCGGCGAGGGTCGGCATGGTGTCGGAGATGTCCCGCATGTTGACGGTGACGCCGTGCAGTTCGCCGGTCCCGGCCACGGTGGTGCGGTCCGCGCCGACGTCGACCCGGGCGCCCATCCGCCGCAGCACCTCCACGAAGCCGAGGTCGCCCTGGAGCGCGCCCTCGCCGAGGCCCGGCACGGTCACCTCGCCGCCGGTCAGCGCGGCGGCCGCGAAGAAGTAGCTCGCGGTGGAGGCGTCCGGCTCGATCGCGTAGGTCGTGGCGCGGTAGCCGCCGGGCGGGACGACGTACGTGTTCCCCTCCCGTCCGACCTCCACCCCGAACGCCCGCATCATCGCGAGGGTGATCTCCACGTACGGGACCGAGACCAGGTCGGTGACGGTGATCCGCAGGCCGGTGCGGGTCAGCGGGCCGAGCAGGAGGAGGGCGGTCAGGTACTGGGAGGACTGGCCGGCGTCCAGCACCACCTCGCCGCCCTCGACGCCGGCCGCCCGCACGGTCAGCGGGTGGTGGCCCTCCGCCTCCTCGTGCCGCAGGTCCACGCCCAGGTCGCGCAGGGCGCGGGTGAGCGGGAGGAGGGGGCGGCGGCGCATCTGCGGGGAGGCGTCGAAGCGGTAGACGCCGTGGCCGGCGGCGGCGAGGGCGGGCAGGAAGCGGGCGGTGGTCGCGCCGTCCCGGCAGAAGACGTCGGCCTCGGCGAGCGCCGGTCCCTGCGGCCGGCCGTCGATCTGCCAGGCGTCCGGCGTCCGGCCGACGCGGTAGCCGAGCCGCGTCAGGCCCTCGGCGAACCCCTCGGTGTCGTCGGAGCGGAGCGGGCGCTGGAGCGTGGTGACGCCGTCGGCGGCCGCCGCCAGGAACAGGGCGCGGGCGGTGATGGACTTGGAACCGGGGATGTCGACGAGGACCATGCCCCTCATGATCCCGCGCCGCGCGGCCGCGGTGCCGGTACGTCCACGGGATGGACGAGTGTCGAGACGGTGCCCCGCGGGTGAACGGCCCGGGTGTCCTGCGGGTGAACGGCCCGGGTGTCCTGCGGGTGAACGGCCGGGGTGTCCCGCGGGTGAACAGCCGGGGCGGCGGCGTCGGCGCGTCCTCGTCAATGCACCGATGGCGGGGCCCGCGCGGGTAGCGTGCGCCACCGGTCCCCCACCCGTCACTCCCCCACCGGAAGGAGCGCCGATGCCCTCCAGACGCACCGTCCTCACCGCCGCCGCCGGCGTCACCGCCGCACTCGCCGTCGGCGGTCCCGCGCACGCGGACGATCGCCGGCCGCGTGAGCTCCTCTCCCGTATGACGGTGGAGGAGAAGGTCGGCCAGGTCTTCGTCTCGCGGGTGCACGGCCACTCGGCGACCGCTCCCGACCCGGCCGACGCCGACGCCAACCTCGCCGACTTCGGCGTCCGCACCGGCGCGGAGCTGCTCGCCCGTTACCGGCTCGGTGGTGTCATCTACTTCGCGTGGGCGCACAACACCCGCGCCCCGCAGCAGATCGCGGACCTCTCCGACGGGCTCCAGCGGGCCTCGCTCGGGCAGCCGCGCGGTCTGCCGGTGCTGATCTCCACCGACCAGGAGCACGGCGCGGTCTGCCGGGTGGGCCGGCCTGCCACCCTGTTCCCCGGCGCGATGGCGATCGGCGCGGGCGGTTCCCGTGACGACGCCCGCACCCTGGCCCGGATCGCGGGAACCGAGCTGCGGGCGATGGGCATCCGGCAGAACTACTCCCCCCTCGCCGACGTCAACGTGAACCCGGCCAACCCGGTGATCGGGGTCCGCTCGTTCGGCGCCGACCCGGACGCGGTGGCGGCCCTGGTCGCCGCGGAGGTCGAGGGGTACCGCGCGGCCGGGGTGGCGGCGACCGCCAAGCACTTCCCCGGACACGGGGACACCGCCGTGGACAGCCACACCGGCTTCCCGGTCATCACCCACACCCGGCAGGAGTGGGAGGCGCTGGACGCGGCGCCGTTCCGGGCGGCGATCGCGGCCGGCGTCGACTCCGTGATGACCGCGCACATCGTGGTGCCCTCGCTGGACGCCTCCGGCGACCCGGCCACCCTTTCCCGGCCCGTCGTCACCGGGCTCCTGCGCGAGGAGCTGGGCTACGAGGGCGTCGTAGTCACCGACGCCCTGGACATGGCGGGCGTGCGCACGAAGTACGGCGACGACCGGGTGCCGGTGCTCGCCCTCAAGGCCGGCGTCGACCAGCTGCTCAACCCGCCCCGGCTGGACGTCGCCTGGAACGCCGTCGTGAAGGCCGTCCGGGACGGGGAGCTCACCGTGCGGCGGCTCGACGAGGCGGTGTTGCGCATCCTGCGGCTGAAGGAACGGCTGGGGCTGTTCGACGATCCGTACGCCGGCCCGGCCGGGGTCGCCCGGACCGTCGGCGCCCCGGAGCACCTCGCGGCGGCCGACCTGCTCGCCGAGCGCACGACGACGCTCCTCGTCAACGAGGGCGGGGCACTCCCCCTGTCGCCGCGCTCCCACCCCGGGCTGCTGGTCGTCGGCGCCGATCCCGCCTCCCCCACCGGCACCACGGGCCCGCCCACCGGCGTCCTGGCCGCCGCCCTCACCGCACAGGGCTTCCGCACGACGACGCTGCCCACCGGCACGGCCCCCTCCGCCGAGACGACCGCGCAGGCGGTCGCGGCGGCGGACGGCGTGGCCGCGGTGGTGGTCGCGACCTACAACGTCACGGCGGACAGCGCGCAGAAGACGCTGGTCGAGCGGTTGTCGGCGACCGGCCGGCCGGTGATCGCGGTGGCGGTCCGCAACCCCTACGACGTGGCACACCTGCCGTCCGTCACGGCGTGCCTGGCGACGTACGGCTGGACCGACGTCGAACTGCGGGCCGCCGCACGCGTGATCGCCGGCGCGGTCCGGCCGCAGGGCAAGCTGCCGGTGCCCGTGCAGCGGGCGGACGACCCGGCGCGCGTCCTGTACCCGATCGGGCACGGCCTGACGTACTGAGCCCGGGCCCGGGGTCACCCGGGGACGACGAAGGCCGTGGACGCCCGCTGTCGGCGTCCACGGCACTGCTCGGCATTTCTCAGTCCCGGCTCGGTGACCGGGGCACGCTCACGGGCGCAGCGCGGGCTCCCGTTCCACGTCGCGAACGTCCAGCTTCGCGTCGAACTTCGCGAGCGGCCTGGCCTGGGACACCGCCGGCGCCGGGACGCCCGCCCAGGCCAGGATGCGGGCCGTGGCCAGCGCCTTCTGGTCCGCGACCAGTCCGGCCACGTTCGCGCCGTGGTTCAGGCCGGGGGCGGTGAAGACGTAGCTGTCCTTCGCGCCCTTGCCGAGCCGGAACCGCTCCGAACCCCACGGGTCGTTCTGGCCGTAGACGAAGAGCATGTGGCGGGCGTTGTGCCGCACCCACGTGTCGACGTCCCGCATCGCCCCCGGCTGGAACCGCATCGGGATGTCGCGGGGCACGAAGTTGCGCGGCGGCTGGTAGCCGTAGCGGATGTACTTCTTCTCGATGGCCGGGAAGTGGATCGTGGGGGCGCCGAGCTGGGTGCCCGCCTGGTAGTAGTACGGCGTGTACGTGGCGAGGCCCTGGTCGGCGTAGGCGGAGAAACCGGAGATGGCGTCGACCGACTTCCAGATCTCGTCGTCGGTCGCCGTGGCCGCGTCGGCCGGGATCGACGCGCAGTCGGAGAGCAGGCTGTACTGCCAGAAGCCCCAGACGTAGTCGAGGACGACGGCCTCGTAGGCGCGGTCCAGGCTGCCGACGGTGGTGAAGGTGTAGCCGTTCTCCGCCGCGTCCGCCGCGTACCTGCGCTCCAGGGGCTCCCGGCGCACCAGCGCCTCGCGCTGGACGGCGTTCAGCCGGTCGCGGCACTCCTTGGTGCCGACGGAGGCGAAGAAGCGGTCGTAGGCCGAGTCCTCGTCGTTGACGACGTCGTTGGGGGCGACGTAGGCGACCACGCCGTCCATGTCCCGGGGGTAGAAGCGCTCGTAGTACGTCGCCGTCATGCCGCCCTTGGAGCCGCCCGTGGAGAGCCAGTTCTTCGGGTAGATCTTCTTCAGCGCGGCGAAGACGCGGTGCTGGTCGCCGGCGGCCTGCCAGATGTCCAGCTTGGACCAGTCGGCAGGGGCGGGACGGGACGGGGTGAAGTAACGGTATTCCAGGGAGACCTGGTTGCCGTCCACGATCTGGGTGGGCTCGCGGCGGCCGGGGTTGGTGGAGACGTTGTAGCCGCCGGTGTAGAAGACCGTCGGGCGGCTGACGTCCTTGTGCAGCACCGTGATGCGCTGCTGGAAGGTGCCCTTGGAGGGGTGCCGGTGGTCCACCGGCTGGGTGTAGTTCAGGACGAAGAAGCGGTACCCGGGGTACGGCTTCTCCTCGATCAGGCTGATGCCCGGGACCGCGAGCAGCCGGTCCTTGATGTCGGTGGCCTCCGGCGTGGGGGCGGCGGTCGCCGCTCCCGCCGTGCTCAGCGTGCCTATGAGCACCGTGAGCGCGAGCAGCCATCTGAGCGCCTTGCGCATGCGCGTGCACCCTCCTTGTGAGACAGATGTGCGTCGCCGGAAGCTATCGGAGCAACACGGGTCACACCAGAGGGGGTTGGCGCGTCACGGGTGCGGCGGGGCCGCCGCGCGGGTCAGCGGGGCGGCGAGAAGAGCGAGGTCCGGCCGGCCGCCGCGCGGGTCAGCACAGGAACCAGCCCGACCGGTACGAGCCGCTGCCCACCGCTGCCGTCACCCGCACGCGCCGGTGGCCGGCGTACGTCTTCGCGACCGGCGAACTGCGGGTGTCCTTGCGTGACTTGTGCACGGCGACCAGTCCGCGCGCCTGGACGCTCACCGAGACCAGCCGGTTGACGCCGGGCCACTTCTGGACGGTGACGGCGCAGACCACGCCGCCGTCCCGGTAGAGCAGCACGGAGCCGGTCGAGAAGGACAGGGTGCGCACCTTGCGGCCGGTGCAGGACGAGCCCGCGGTGGCCGCCTGAGCGCTGCCCGGGACGGCGACGGCGAGCACCGCGGCCGCGATCAGCACGGCCAGTGCCGCGGTCAGTCTCCGGACCGCCGCGCTCGCCGTCCTCGCCGCGCTCGCCGTGCCAGGCGTACTCGCCGTTCTCCGTGCGCGTTCCGCACCTGTGCCCACGGTCCCGGCCCCCTCCCGCGTCCCCCGTACGCGACGGCCGGCTGTGCCCCGACTGTGCGCGCGATGTCCGTACTGATGTACGGACGCCCGAGGTGTGCCGATGGTTGCACGACCGTCACCGGGACGCGCTGACCGGCTCCTCGGGCTCGGCCGCGCCGACGAAGGTGCGCCACAGGCGCGCGTAGCGTCCGTCCAGGGCGAGGAGCTCGTCGTGGGTGCCGTCCTCGACGACCCGGCCGTGGTCCATGACCACCACCCGGTCCGCGCGGGCCGCGGTGGTCAGCCGGTGGGCGACGACGAGCGTGGTGCGGCGGCCCGTCAGACGGTCGGTGGCCTGGTTGACCTGGGCCTCCGTCGCCAGGTCGAGGGCGGCCGTGGCCTCGTCGAGGAGCAGGACGTCCGGGTCGACGAGTTCGGCGCGGGCCAGCGCGATCAGCTGGCGCTGTCCGGCGGAGAGGTTGCGGCCGCGCTCGGCGACCTCGTGGAGGTAGCCGCCGTCGAGCGTGGCGATCATCTCGTGCGCGCCGACCGCCCGCGCCGCCGCCTCCACCTCGGCGTCGGAGGCGTCCGGGCGGCCGTAGGCGATCGCGTCGCGGACGGTGCCGGGGAACAGGTACGCCTCCTGCGGGACGACGCCCAGCCGGTGGCGGTACGAGGTCAGGTCGAGGGAGCGCAGGTCCCGGCCGTCCACGGTGACCCGGCCGCCCGTCGGGTCGTAGAACCGGGCCACCAGCTTGACCAGGGTCGACTTGCCGGCACCGGTCTCGCCGACGAACGCGACGGTCTGGCCGGCCGGGATGCGCAGGTCGATCCCGGTGAGGGCCTCCTCCTCCGTGCCGTAGCGGAAGCGGACGTCCTCGAAGGCGATCTCGCCGCTCAGCGAGCGCACCTCGTGCGGCCGGTCGGCGGACCGCGTGGAGGTCGGCTCCCGGAGCAGTTCCTGGATGCGGCCCAGCGAGACGGTCGCCTGCTGGTAGCCGTCGAAGACCTGCGAGAGCTGCTGCACGGGGGCGAAGAACAGGTCGATGTAGAGCAGGTAGGCCACCAGCGCTCCGGTGGTGAGGGTCGCCGCGTCGATCCGTCCCGCGCCCGCGATCAGCACGGCCGCCGCCGCGACCGAGGAGAGCAGCTGCACGAACGGGAAGTAGATCGAAATCAGCCACTGGCCCCGGATGCGCGCCCGGCGGTAGCTGTCGGAGCGCTCCGCGAACCGTGCCGCGCCGTCCCGCTCGCGCCGGAAGGCCTGCACGATCCGCAGCCCGGACACCGACTCCTGGAGGTCGGCGTTGACCGTCGACACCCGCTCGCGGGCCAGCTCGTACGCCTTCACGCTGGCCTTGCGGAAGAAGTAGGTGGCGATGATCAGCGGCGGCAGCGTCGCGAAGACGACCAGCGCCAGCTGCACGTCGATCACCAGCAGGGCGACCATGATGCCGAAGAAGGTGACGACCGAGACGAAGGCGGTGACCAGTCCGGTCTGCAGGAACGTGGACAGGGCGTCGACGTCCGTCGTCATCCTCGTCATGATCCGGCCGGTCAGCTCCCGCTCGTAGTAGTCGAGGCCGAGCCGCTGGAGCTGGGCGAAGATCTTCAGCCGGAGCGTGTAGAGGACGCGTTCGCCGGTGCGTCCGGTCATCCGGATCTCGCCGGTCTGCGCGGCCCACTGCGCCGCCACGGCCAGCAGGGCGAGCAGGGAGGCCGCCCAGACGGCGCCCAGTGCCGCCTGGGACACGCCCTGGTCGATGCCGTGCCGGATCATCACCGGCAGCAGCAGGCCCATCCCGGCGTCGGTGGCGACCAGTGCGAGGCTGACCAGGAGCGGCGCGCCGAAGCCGTGCAGCAGCCTGCGCAGGCCGTACGACGCCTCCGGCCGGACCGCCTGCCGTTCGTCGACGCCGGGGGTGTCGGCGGCCGGGGGCAGCGCCTCGACCTGGGCGAGGAGCTCGGGGGTGGCGGGCGTTCCGGACAGCGCCGTGTCCTTCGGTTCACGGTCGCCGGTCCACAGCCGGGGGGTGACCCCGCGTTCGGCGTCGAACTCGGCGTCCAGCTCGTCGCGGACGGAGGTGTCCTCGCCGGGGGCGGCCGTCTGGGCGTGGCCGGGCGAGACGCCGCCGAGCTCGTCGGGGTCGGTGAGCAGCCGGCGGTAGAGCGCGGAGCGCTCCTGGAGCTCCTCGTGGGTGCCGAGGTCGGCGAGCCGGCCCGCGTCGAGGACGGCGATGCGGTCGGCGAGGCCCAGGGTGGAGCGGCGGTGGGCGATCAGCAGCGTGGTGCGGCCCCGCATGACCTGCCCCAGCGCCTCGTGGATCTCGTGCTCGACGGCCGCGTCCACGGCGGAGGTGGCGTCGTCGAGGACCAGCAGGCGCGGGTCCGAGAGGATCGCGCGGGCGAGCGCGACGCGCTGGCGCTGGCCGCCGGAGAGGGTGAGGCCGTGCTCGCCGACCTTCGTGTCGTAGCCGGCCGGGAGCTCGGCGACGAACCGGTCGGCCTGGGCGGCGCGGGCGGCCTCCTCGATCTGCTCCTGGGTGGCGTCGGGGCGGCCGTAGGCGATGTTGGCGCGGATGGTGTCGGAGAAGAGGAAGGAGTCCTCGGGGACCAGGCCGATCGCGGCCCGCAGCGAGTCGAGGGTGAGCTCGCGCACGTCGTGGCCGCCGATGAGGACCGCGCCCCGGGTGACGTCGTAGAAGCGGGGCAGCAGCAGCGAGACCGTGGACTTGCCGGAGCCGGACGAGCCGACGACGGCGAGGGTCTCGCCGGGGCGGATCTCGAAGCTGAGGCCGTCGAGGACGGGACGGTCGGGGTCGTAGCCGAAGGAGACGTCGTCGAACTCGACGGTCGCCGGGGCGTCCGCGGGGAGCGCCTTGGCGCCGTCCTTCATCGACGGCTCGGTGTCGATGAGTTCCAGGACGCGCTCGGTGCCGGCCCGGGCCTGCTGGCCGACGGTGAGGACCACGGCCAGCATCCGGACCGGGCCGACGAGCTGGGCGAGGTAGGTGGAGAAGGCGACGAAGGTGCCGAGTGTGATGTGGCCGCGCACGGCCAGCCAGCCGCCGAGCGCCAGCATCGCGACCTGGCCGAGGGCGGGCACGGCCTGGAGGGCGGGGGTGTAGGCGGCGTTCAGGCGGATCGTGCGCAGCCGCCCGGCGAAGAGCCGGCGGCCCACCTCGCGGAGCTTCCCGGTCTCCTGCTCCTCCTGCCCGAAGCCCTTCACCACGCGTACGCCGCTGACGGCGCCGTCGACCACGCCGGCCACGGCCGCCGCCTGGGCCTGGGCGTACCAGGTGGCGGGGTGGAGCTTGGTCCGGCTGCGCTTGGCGATGTACGCGAGGGCGGGCGCGACGGCGAGGGCGACCAGGGTGAGCGGGAGCGACAGCCACGCCATGATCACCAGGGAGATCAGGAAGAGCAGCAGGTTCCCGATGGTCATGGGGAGCATGAACAGCAGGCCCTGGATCAGCTGGAGGTCGCTGGTCGCGCGGCCGACGACCTGGCCGGTGGACAGCTCGTCCTGGCGGCGGCCGTCGAGCCGGGTGATCGTCTCGAACATGTCGGTCCGCAGGTCGTGCTGGACGTCCAGGGCGAGACGTCCGCCGTAGTAGCGGCGGACGTAGGTGGAGACGTAGACGAGGACGGCGGCGCCGAGGAGGGCGCCCGCCCAGGGGGCCATGTCACGCGAGTGGTCGCCGATGACGTCGTCGATGATCACCTTGGTGACGAGCGGGACCAGCGCCATGACGGCCATGCCGAGCAGCGAGGAGCCGAGGGCCAGGGCGAGGTCCGCAGGGTGGCGCCGGGCGTATCCCGTCAGCCGTCGTGCCCATCCCCGTTGCTCGCTCACGCCGGTGCCTCCGCTTCCTCGAACTGACCTGATCGCATCTGATCCGCCGGAAGGCACCAACGTCCGGAGGTGCGGATTTCATCCCTCCGCGTGTCTGCGCGTCCATCCTCTCCTCGGCGCACGGGGCGCGCCTGCGGAGACCACGAACGGTCACCGGCCCGTCACCGGGGCATTGCCGCGGTGACGGGCCGAGTGCCCGACGGACGAAATCACGCGCGCGGGCCCGCTCCCGCTCAGGAGGCGGCCAGGTCCTTGTGGACGACCTTGGCGACGCCCTGGATGGTCGCGATGCCGTAGTTCATGGTGCTGTTGCCGTGCGTGAGGACGGTCATCACGTAGTCGTGGCCGCCGCCCTTGAACGTGCCGACGCTGTGCACCCGCCAGCCCTGCGTGGCACGCGACAGCCAGCCGTTCTTGACGTGCCAGGAGACGTTCGCGGGCCGGCCGTACGGGGTGCCCCAGCGCTGCGCGGAGACGACCTTGCCCATCAGGGTGGTGACGTAGGAGCGCGAGGCGTCGGTCAGCACCGTGTTGCGGGCGTGGATCAGCTTGAGCAGCTTCTGCTCGTCGGTGACGGTGATCTGGGTCAGACCCCAGTAGTTGTTCGCGCCGGGCTTGGTCTGGGTCATCTTCGCGGCCGTCAGGAACTTCTTGATCTTCGTCACGCCGAGCTGCTTCCACAGGGTGGAGGTGGAGGCGTTGTCCGACTTGGTGATCATGGCGGTGGCGAGCGACTTCTCCCGGCTGGTCAGCGTACGGCCGCTCCGCTGGGCGTCCCACAGCAACGCCGCCAGGACGGTCACCTTGACCACGCTGGCCGAGTCGTAGGCGGTGGAGGCGCGCAGGGTGCAGGTGGTGTTCGTGGTGCGGTCGTAGAGACCCACGGCGATCGTGCCCTTGCGGCCCACCAGCGCGGCGGTGATGTCCTTCTTCAGCTTGGCGGCGAGAGCGGCCTTGCTCGACGTGCAGGTGACGGTGGGCGTGGCGGCGGAGGCGGGCGCGGCGGTGGCCACGCCGGTGACGAGGACGGCGGCGCCGAGCGCCGTTGCGACCAGTCCCCGTCTGCTTCTTGCGGTCCGGTGAGTCATGACACGTTGACTCACACATCTGACCGATAGTTGTACTCCCGTTCGACGCGCGGGAGTTCGTGACACGTCCGTCGCAGGACGGACACACAGCGCGCACCACGCGGGGAAGTTCGCGCCGCGGCGGAGGCGCTCTCACCGGTTTCTCAGCCGGCCACAGCTGGTCCCCAGGTGGAGCACAGCCCTCGCTCATCGGCCGTGCGCATCGTGCAGTGGTGACATCTGCCACCGATCCCCTGCCCCACCCGACCGTGACTCCCGCCGGGTCCCCCGCCGCGTCCCCGGACCGGTCGCCGCCGGCCGCCTCCGGAACGGTTCCGCCGGCGCCCCCGCCGGAGAAGGCGCCCCGCTGGTCGCTGCCCGCGCTGATCGCGATCCTGGTCCTGGCGGGGGTGCTCTACGGCTGGAACCTGTCCGGCGACAGCCTCAACAGCTTCTACAGCGCCGCCGTCTACAGCGGCACGCAGAGCTGGAAGGCGTGGTTCTTCGGCTCGCTCGACGCCGGGAACTTCCTCACCGTCGACAAACCGCCGTTCGCCCTCATGGTCATGGGCCTGTCCTGCCGGGTCCTCGGCTTCGGCACCTGGCAGATGACGGCCCCGGAGATCGCGGCGGCGCTGGGCACGATCTGGATCCTGCACTCCTCGGTGAAGCGGGCGTTCGGGCATGTCGCGGCGGCCGTCGCGGCGCTGGTGCTCGCGCTGACGCCCATCACCGTCGCCATCAACCGCGACAACAACCCCGACACGATCCTCGTCCTGCTGATGGTGGCGGGCGCCGCGCTCGCCCTGCGCGCCGTGCGCGACGACAGGCTGCTGCCGCTCATCGGCTCCGCGGTCTGCTTCGGCCTCGCCTTCAACACCAAGATGCTCCAGGGCTACATCGCCCTGCCCGCCGTCTTCGCCGTGTACCTGTACGCGTCGAGGCTCGGATGGCGCAGGAAGGCCGTCAACCTGACGCTGGCCGCCGTGGCACTGGCCGTCTCGAGCTTCTGGTGGGCGACGGCCGTCTCGCTCGTGCCGGCCGACGACCGCCCGTACATCGGCGGTTCGACCGACGGCAGCGCCTGGGACCTGATCATGGGCTACAACGGCCTCGGCCGGGTCCTCGGCGGCGAGGGCAACGGCGGGGGCGGCGGGGGCGGGGGCGGCACCTTCGCCGGGACCGCGGGCATCGGCCGGATGTTCAACGACGTCCTCGGCGGCCAGATCTCCTGGCTGATCCCCTTCGCGGGCGTCGCGCTCGTCGGCGGCCTGGTGCGGTGCGGCCGGGCCCCGCGCACCGACGCGACCCGTGCCGCGCTGGTGATGTGGGGCGGCTGGCTCGTGCTGCACTACCTGACCTTCGCCATGGCCGAGGGCACCATGCACCCGTACTACACGACCGCGCTGGCCCCGGGCATCGCGGCGCTGTGCGGGGGCGGCGGCGTCCTGCTGTGGCGCGCCTTCCGCGGCGGCGACGCGCGCTGGTCGTGGGTGCTGCCCTCGGGGCTCGCGATCACCGGCGTCTGGGCGATCGTGCTGCTGCGGCGGGCCACCGGCTGGAACACCTGGCTCTGGCCGGCGGTGGGCGTGGTCATGGTCCTCGCGCTCGTGGGCCTGTTCGTCCTGCGGTCCGCGAACTCGGGCACGAGGCTCCGGCTGCTGGGGGTGTCCGTCGTGGCGGCGCTCGTGGCGGCCCTCGCGGGTCCGACGGCGTACGCCGCCTCGCCCGCCTTCGGCGCCTCCGGCGGCATGATGGGCGGCACCAACCCGACCGCGGGCCCCTCCACCGGCGGCGGCATGGGCGGTCCCGGCGGCGGCCGGGGCGGCTTCGGCGGCGGCGACGGCGGGGGGCCGGGCGGCCAACTGCCGGGCGGCACACAGCAGGGCGGCCAGGCCGGCGGCGAGGCACCCGGCGGCGGCAACGGCCAGATGACGCCGGGCGGCGGCACCGGCGAACTCCCGCAGGGCGGCGACGCGAGCGGCGCACCGGGCCGGCAGGACGGCCGACAGGGCGGCACCGAAGGGGAGTCCCCCGGCGGCTCACAGGGCGGCGCGAACGGCACGGCACCGGGCGGCACGGCGGGCGGTGCGCCCGGCGGCATGGGCGCAGGCATGGGCGGAGGAGGTGGCACGGGCGGCGCCGACAGCGGGCTGGTCTCGTACCTGGAGAAGCACCGGGACGGCGCCACCTGGCTGATCGCGGTGTCCAACTCGCAGAGCGCGGGTCAACTGATCCTGCGCACCGGCAAGCCCGTCATCTCGATGTTCGGCTTCACCGGCTCCGACAACGCGATGACCCTGCCCCGGCTCAAGGAACTGGTGAAGAAGGGCGAGCTGCACTACATCCAGCTCGGCGGCGGTGGCGGCCCCGGCGGCGGCAACAACAGCCTGCTGGCCGAGATCACCGCGTGGGTGCAGAAGAACGGCACGGCGGTGCAGGCGAGCGAGTACGGCGCGACGTCGCCCTCCGAGGCCGGTTCCGAGGCCGGCACCTCCACCACGTCCACCACGTCCACCACCTCCACCGTCTACCGGCTGGACGCCTCCGACGTGGGCTGAGCTGACGGGCACATCCCCAACGGCCTCCGACTCTCCCGTCGGAGGCCGTTTGCGCACGTCAACTCGCGTAGACAAAGGGCAGTTTGCCGGTTCTCGTCATCTGAAAGACATGTCAGATTCATTGCCATGGCCGCATGTGCATGTCACTCTCCCGATTGCCGCCTTCAATCAACCCGCGTAGATCGGACACCCCACATGCTGGCGACACGCATACGCCGATGGAAGTCGGTGGCGCTTGCCACCACTGCCGTCCTGGTCGGCATCACCGCCCCCACGCTCACCGCGTCCCCCGCCGCGGCGACCACGACGGCCTACGACTCGACGTACTACAAGAACGCGGTCGGCAAGACGGGCACGAGCCTGAAATCCTCCCTGCACACGATCATCAGCGCCAACGTCTCGAAGATCTCGTACTCCGCGGTCTGGAACGCCCTGAAGGTCACCGACCAGGACCCGAACAACAGCAGCAACGTGATCCTGCTGTACAGCGGCGTCTCACGCAGCAAGTCCCTCAACGGGGGCGACGTCGGGGACTGGAACCGCGAGCACGTCTGGGCCAAGTCGCACGGCGACTTCGGCGAGGTGACCGGTCCCGGCACGGACCTGCACCACCTGCGTCCGGCGGACGTGACGGTCAACAGCATCCGCGGCAACAAGGACTTCGACAACGGCGGCAGCACCGTCTCGGGCGGCGGAGGCAGCCTCACCGACTCCGACTCCTTCGAGCCGCGTGACGCCGACAAGGGCGATGTGGCCCGCATGATCCTCTACATGGCGGTCCGCTACGACGGCGGCGACGGCTTCGCCGACCTGGAGCCCAACGAGAAGGTCAACAACGGCAGCAACCCGTACATCGGCAAGCTCTCCGTGCTCAAGCAGTGGAACGACGAGGACCCGCCGAGCGCCTTCGAGGAGAAGCGCAACCAGACCATCTACGACACCTACCAGCACAACCGCAACCCGTTCATCGACCACCCGGAGTGGGTCGAGGCGATCTGGTAGGACCGCGGGACGAACGCGCGGAGGGGCTGAACCTCCCTTGACGACCAGGGAGGTTCAGTCCCTTTCGGCGTCCTCGCGGGGCTCCCCGTGCCAGCGCCACCGGGTGAGACGCGCGCGCCCGGGTACCTCACCCCGGCCGGTCGCCCACAGCAGGGTGGGCCACGGGCCGGTGTCGGTCGGGGCGTCCGGGAAGAGCCGCGCCAGCACCCGTTCGCACAGCCCGGCGTCCGGCTCCCACCGCACCCCGAGCCCCTCGGCGACGTCGTGCAGGTGCACCAGCGTCTCGACGACGCCCATGGCGGCGAAGCCCTCGGGGTCGGAGGCGCCGAAGACATGGTGCGACCTGACGTCCGGCGCGGCGGTGCGCACCATGGCCGTCAGCAGAGCGCCGCTCGCCTCCAGCACCTGCACTAGTCCGGCGGCTCCGGCGGCGCGGTCGGCGAAGACGACGTTGGCCGGTCCGCCGGGCCTTTGCGGGCTCCAGACGAAGGGCACGTCCCGGTCCGACGGCGGCTGCTCGGGCCCCAGTTGGGCGGCATAGGCGAAGAGATCGTCGGCGAGGTGCTCGACGGTCTCCCAGCAACTCCACTCCAGGGAACCGGCCCTGACGTCCCAGTCGGCCTCCCGCGCCCCGCGCAGCACGGCCGCCGCCGCGCGGACCGCGTCCCGCACGTCGTCAGCGGTGACAGGGCCGGGCTGGGCGCCGGGGCGGATGCCGGGACCGGGGCGGATGCCGGGACCGGGTGATCCGGGTGTTTCAGACATGCCGGGACGGTATCAACGGCCGTCGCCGGTCCCAGTGTGCGTCGGCGCGAACATGCGCAGCACCGTCGGGAGCACGACCACCGACGGGCCGGGGTCGGACAGGGCCTTCGCCAGGTCGGCCGCCAGGGTGTCCGGGGACGTCCGCACGCCTGGGACGCCGAAGGACTTTGCCAGTGCCACGTAGTCCGGGCGGGTCAGCTCGGTGCCGGCAGCCGCGCCGAAGGAGTCCGTCATGTACTCGCGCAGGATGCCGTAGCCGCCGTCGTCGACGATCAGCCAGGTGACGTTCAGGTCGTGCTGGCGGGCCGTGGCCAGCTCGGCGGCCGAGTACAGGGCGCCGCCGTCACCCGACACCGCGAGCACCGGCCGGGTCGGGTCGGCCACCGCCGCGCCCAGCGCCGCGGGGAAGGCATAGCCGAGACCGCCGGCGCCCTGCGCGGAGTGCAGGCGGTTGGGGCCCTTGGCGTCGAACGCCGACCAGGCCCAGTAGGCGAGGATCGTCATGTCCCAGAAGGACGGGGAGTCGGACGGCAGCGCCCTGCGCACCGACGCCAGCACCTCCTGCTCCAGGGTGAGGTCCTGGGCGGCGATGCGGTCGGCGACCTTCGCGAGCAGGTCCCGTACCCGGTCGGGCGCGGTCTCGTCCTGCCGGGTCTGCACCGTCTCCAGGAGCGCCTGCAACGCGAGGCGGGCGTCCGCGTGGATGCCCAGCGCCGGGTGGTTGGACTCCAGTTTGCCGAGGTCGGCCTCGATCTGGACGACGCGGCCCCGGGGCTTGAACGTGTGGTAGTTCGACGACAGTTCGCCGAGACCAGAGCCGACCACCAGCAGGACGTCCGCGTCCTCCAGGAAGTCCGTGGTGTGGCGGTCCTCCAGCCATGACTGGAGGGAGAGGGGGTGGGTCCAGGGGAAGGCGCCCTTGCCGCCCGGGGTGGTGACGACCGGCGCGTCGAGCCGCTCCGCGAGCTGTCGGAGTTTGCCCGACGCGTCCGCCCGCACCACTCCGCCGCCGGCGATGATCGCCGGGCGCTCGGCACGCGACAGCAGGTCGGCGGCCAGGGCGGTCAGTTCGGGGCGTGGCGGCAGTTCGTCGGGGAACGCGTCGCCGCCCGTCACGACCGGGATCGACGTCGGTGCCAGCAGCACGTCCTGCGGGATCTCCACCCACACCGGGCCGTGCGGGACCGTCAGCGCGGACTTCCAGGCCGCCTCGATCGCCGACGGGATCTGCGACGCCGTGCGGGCCTGGTGGACGGACTTCACGACGCCCCTGAACGAGGCCGCCTGGTCCGGGAGTTCGTGCAGATAGCCGCGCCGGCCGCCGCCCAGTCCGGCCGTCGGGACCTGGCTGCTGATCGCCAGGACCGGGGCGGAGGCCGCCGCGGCCTCGTGGAGCGCGGCGAGGGAGGTGAGCGCGCCCGGGCCCGTCGACAGCAGCAGCGGGGCCGCCTCCCCGGTGATCCGGCCGTACGCGTCCGCCGCGAACCCCGCGTTGTTCTCCATCCGCAGCCCGACGTAACGCAGCGAGGAGCGGCGCAGGGCGTCGAAGACGGCGAGCGCGTGCTGGCCGGGCAGGCCGAACACCGTCGTCGCGCCGAGCCCGGCCAGGGTCTCCACGACCAGGTCTCCGCCGGTGCGGCCGGGGGGAGGGTTCAGTGCGGCCTCCGTCTGCGCGGCGGTCGGGCGGAGCACCAGGTCGTGGTCGTGGGTCACTTGCCCTCGTTCTCCTTGCGGGCCTCGGCGATCTGGCGGGACATGATCGTGGTCAGTTCGTACGCCGTGTGGGACGCGGCCACCGACGTGATCTCCGCGTGATCGTACGCGGGGGCCACCTCGACGACGTCCGCCGAGACCAGGTGGCAGGAGGCCAGGCCGCGCAGGATCTCCAGGAGCTCGCGGGAGGTCATGCCGCCCGCCTCCGGGGTGCCGGTGCCGGGCGCGTGCGCCGGGTCGAGGCAGTCGATGTCGATGGAGATGTAGAGCGGGCGGTCGCCGATGCGCTGCCGCAGCTGGTCGGCGATCTCGTCGGCGCCGCGCCGGTAGACGTCCGCCGACGTGACGATGCCGAAGCCCATCTTCTCGTCGTCGGTGAGGTCCTGCTTGCCGTACAGGGGGCCGCGGGTGCCGACGTGGGACAGCGCCTCGGTGTCGAGGACGCCCTCCTCCACGGCCCGGCGGAACGGCGTGCCGTGCGTGTACTCCGCGCCGAAGTAGGTGTCCCAGGTGTCGAGGTGGGCGTCGAAGTGGAGCAGGGCCACGGGACCGTGCTTCTTCGCGACCGAGCGCAGCAGCGGGAGCGCGATGGTGTGGTCGCCGCCCAGGGTCATCAGGCGGGCGCCGGTGCCCAGCAGGTCGTCGGCGGCCGCCTCGATCGTCTCCACGGCCTCGTGGATGTCGAACGGGTTCACCGCGATGTCGCCGCCGTCCGCGACCTGGGCGAGGGCGAACGGGGAGGCGTCCTGCGCCGGGTTGTACGGCCGCAGCAGCCGGGACGCCTCACGGATCGCGTTGCCGCCGAAGCGGGCGCCGGGCCGGTAGGAGACGCCCGAGTCGAACGGCACGCCCACGACGGCGACGTCGGCGCGGCCGACCTCGTCGAGGCGGGGCAGCCGGGCGAAGGTCGCGGGCCCGGCGTAGCGCGGGATGCGGGAGGAGTCGACGGGGCCGCGGGGCGTCTCGTTGCCGTCCATGGTCGTATGCCTTCTTTCTCACGCTTCGCCGCGTATGCACTGCTTCTCGTCCGACCCTACGGGGGTCGGACCGGGGGTCTCCCGTCGACCCTAGGCAGCCGGACGGCGGCTGCGAAGTGTACGTTTCCTCCATCGACGGGCCCTGGAGTGGAGGAAACGCACATGATGTCATCGGGTCCGCCGGCCGTACCGCCCACACCGCCCGTGCCCCTCGCCGCCCTGCTGGCCCGCGAGGATCTCGGCCTGCGGCAGATCGCCGGGCCGGCCGACGCCGGCACGGTCCTGCACGGGGCGCACTCCTCGGAGATGGCCGACCCGTACCCGTACCTGCTGGGCGGCGACCTGTTGCTGACGGCCGGGGTGCACATCCCGGGGACGGCCGGGCCGCCGACACCAGGATCTGAAACGGCAGACCCGGGGACGGCGAGCCGGGAGGCGGCCGCGGTGGGGACGCACGTCGACGACTACGTCTCGCGGGTCGTGGCGGCGGGCGGCGCGGCCCTGGGCTTCGGCGTCGCGCCGGTGCACGACACGGTGCCGCCGGCACTGGTCGCCGCGTGCGAGGCGCACGGGCTGCCGCTCCTGGAGGTGCCCCCGCAGACGACCTTCGCGGCCGTCGCCCGTGCCGTCTGGCAGCTGATCGAACGCGCCCGCACGGCCGAACTGCGCCGGGTGACCGAGGCCCAGCAGAGCCTCGCGGCCGCCGCGTCCCGCCCGGACCCGGTCCCGTCCGTGCTGCGGCAGCTCGCCCGGCGGATCGGCGGCCGCGCGGTGCTGTACGGCCCGGAGGGCGCGGAGATCGCCGGGGCGGGCAGTCCGTCCGAGGCGGACGGCCCGCTCGCCGCACTCGCCCGCCTGCTCCTCTCCCGCGCCGCCGCCACCGCGGCCCCTGCCGCGTCCTCGGCGACCCCTCCCGCCACCGCCGGCGACACCACCGCGGCCGGAGTCCACCTCTCCGCGTACGCGCTCGGCGCCGGACGGGGCTTCGTGCTGGGCGTGGCCGCTGCCCGGCGCAGCCCCGGCGACCACACCATCGCCTCCGTCGCCGCCGTGCTGCTCTCCCTGCTCACCGGCGAGCAGCAGAGCGGGTCGGGCGCGGCGCGCTCGTCGGCACTCGTGCGGCTGCTGCTGGGCGGGGCGCCCGAGGAGGTGGCGCCCCTGCTGGGCGGGGAGCGGTGGCTCGTGGTGCACGGGCGGCCGCACGGCGAACGGACGCCCGACCCGGTGGCGGCCTCCGCGCTCGGCGCCGGACTCGGCTCCCCGCTGGTCGATCTCGGCGCGGACGTCGTACGGGTCCTCGTACCGGCCGGCCGGCCGCCGCGGCCGCAGCCGGGCTGGGTCCTCGGCGTCAGCGCGGACGCCGACCCGGCCGGCTGGCCGGCCGCCGACGCGCAGGCGGCCCGCGCGCTGGCCCGCGCCCTGGCCACCCGCACGGCCCTGGTGCGCCACGGCCCGGGGGCCGGCCTGCTGGACCTGGTACCCGCGGACGAGGCCCGGGACCACGCGCGCACGCTCCTCGCCCCGGTCGCCGGGAGAGCCGCCCTCGTCGAGACGCTGCGCGCCTGGCTCTCCCTGCACGGCAGTTGGGACCGGACGGCCGTCGCGCTGGCCGTGCACCGCAACACCGTGCGGCAGCGGATCGCCCGCTGCGCGGCACTGCTCGACGCCGACCTGGACGATCCCGACGTCCGGATGGAGCTGTGGTTCGCGCTGAAACAGGACTGACCAGGAGCGACCAGGAGCGACCAGGGCCGACCAGAGGCCCGCACCGGGGGCGTGACGCGTGTCCCAGCGCCCGGAACAGCCAGGACGCCCACAGCCCGCTGCCCCACAATGGAGCCATGCCGATATCCGCGACGCCCAGCCGCGTCGAACTCGTCGACCACCTCGTCAGAACCCGTATCGCCGGGGACGTCGCCACCCCGCGCGAGAACAACCTCTCGCACTACCGCCAACTCGCCAACGGCGTGCGCAACTTCTGGCTGGGCCTGGAACTCGGCGACCGCTGGACCGACGAGCAGGACGTGCTGGCGGTGATGGCGGAGCGGGTGGGCGTCAACGACGATCCCGAGTACCGCTACGGCCAGGACACCATCGACCCCGAGCTGACGGTCGACGGCCTGAACCGGATGGCGGCCCGGCTGCGCAAGGCGGCCGAGGGCCGGCAGCGGGTGCTGTTCGCCACCGGCCACCCGGGCGGCCTGCTGGACGTGCACCGCGCGACCGCCGCCGCCCTGCGCGCGGCGGGCTGCGAGATCGTGGTCATCCCCCCGGGGCTGCAGACCGACGAGGGGTACGTCTGGCAGGTGGCCGACGTGGCGGTGCTCGAGCACGGGGCGACCCTGTGGCACACCCATTCGGGCGAGCCGATGAAGGCCGTCCTGACGGCGCTGGAGCGCGCGGGGCGCCCGCTGCCCGACCTGGTCGTCGCCGACCACGGCTGGGCGGGCTACGCCGGCCGGCACGGCGTGGACTCCGTCGGCTACGCCGACTGCAACGACCCGGCGCTGTTCATCGGCGAGGCCGAGGGCGTCGTCCAGGTGGCCGTCCCCCTGGACGACCACGTCGTCAGCCCGCGCCACTACGACCCGATGGTCGCCTACCTGCTCGCGGAGGCGGGCCTGTAGGACGGACGGAGGTTACGGACGGGGGTCCAGGACAGGAAGCTCAGTCCGCCCGGGGGACGCGGACCACGCCCTCCTGGATCACCGACACCGCGAGCCGGCCGTCCTGCGTGTAGATGCGGGCCTGGCCGAGGCCGCGACCACCTTGCGCCGAGGGCGACTCCTGGTCGTACAGGAGCCACTCGTCGGCGCGGAACGGGCGGTGGAACCACATCGCGTGGTCCAGAGACGCCCCCACCACGTCTCCCACGGCCCAGCCGCCGCGCCCGTGCGCGAGCAGCACCGAGTCGAGCAGGGTCATGTCGGAGACGTAGGTGGCGAGGACGACGTGCAGCAGAGGGTCGTCGGCCAGCTTGCCGTTGGTGCGGAACCACACCTGGGAGTGCGGTTCGCGGGGCTCGCCGAACTTCCCGTACGGCGGCTCGTCGACATAGCGCAGGTCGATCGCCTCGCGGGCCTCCAGGAACCGCTCGACGACCGCCGGGTCGAGGTGGTCGTACCCGCGCAGCCGCTCCTCGGAGGTGGGCAGCGTCACCGGGTCCGGCGAGGCCGGCATCGGCGCCTGGTGGTCGAGGCCCTCCTCGTACGCCTGGAAGGACGCCGACAAGGAGAAGATCGGCCGGCCGTGCTGGACGGCGACGACCCGGCGGGTGGTGAAGGAACGGCCGTCACGGATGCGCTCGACGTCGTAGACGATGGGCGCGCCGGGGTCCCCCGCACGCAGGAAGTACGCGTGGAGGGAGTGCGCGGGACGGTCCCGCGGGACCGTCCGCCCGGCGGCGACCAGCGCCTGGGCCGCCACCTGTCCGCCGAACACGCGCGGGACGACGGCGGACCGGGACCGGCCGCGGAAGATGTTCTCCTCGATCTGCTCCAGGTCGAGCAGATCGAGGAGATCCTGCAGTGCGTGGCTCATGGCGTCCAGTGTGTACCGGGCAGTAGGTGCCGGACCGGTGGCGGGGAGGGACCGGGACCTTACTGGCCCATGTCCTTGGCGATGATCGACTTCATGATCTCGCTGGTGCCGCCGTAGATGCGGTTGACGCGGTTGTCCGCGTACAGGCGGGCGATCGGGTACTCGTTCATGAAGCCGTAGCCGCCGTGCAGCTGGAGGCAGCGGTCGATCACCCGGTGGGCGACCTCGGTGCAGAACAGCTTGGCGCTGGCGGCCTCGGCCGGCGTCAGCTCGCCGGCGTCCAGCGCCTCCGTGGCGCGGTCGGCGACGGCCTCGGCCGCGTCCACCTCGGCCTGGCAGGCGGCCAGCTCGAACTTGGTGTTCTGGAAGTGCGCGACCGGCTTGCCGAAGACGGTGCGCTCCTGCACGTACTGCTTGGCGAACCGGACGGCGGCCTTGGCCTGCGCGTACGCGCCGTAGGCGATGCCCCAGCGCTCGGAGGCCAGGTTGTGGCCGAGGTAGGAGAAGCCCTTGTTCTCCTCGCCGAGGAGGTTCTCGACGGGCACCTTGACGTCGACGAACGCCAGCTCGGCGGTGTCGGAGGTCTTCAGGCCCAGCTTGTCCAGCTTGCGGCCGACCGAGTAGCCCTCGGACTTGGTGTCCACCACGAGGAGGGATATGCCGTGCCGGCGGTCGTCGGCGCGGGGCGCGTCGGTCCGGGCGCAGACGATCATCTGGTCGGCGTGGACGCCGCCGGTGATGAAGGTCTTGGAGCCGTTGAGGACGTAGTGCGTGCCGTCCTCGCTCAGCTTGGCGGTGGTCTTCATGCCCGCGAGGTCGGAGCCGGTGCCCGGCTCGGTCATCGCGATCGCCCACATCTCCTCGCCGGAGACGAACTTCGGCAGGTACCGCTTCTTCTGCTCGTCGGTGGCGAGCAGCTTGATGTACGGCAGACCGAGCAGCACGTGCACACCGGAGCCGCCGAACGTGATGCCCGCGCGGGCCGTCTCCTCGTACAGGACGGCCTCGAACTTGTACGAGTCGATGCCGGCGCCGCCGTACTCCTCGTCCACGCGGATGCCGAAGACGCCCAGCTCGGCGAGCTTGTAGTAGAAGTCGCGCGGCGCCTGGCCGGCCGCGAACCACTCGTCGTAGACCGGGACGACCTCGGCCTCGATGAAGGCCCGGAGGGTCTCCCGGAACGCCTCGTGGTCCTCGTTGAACACCGTACGGCGCACCGCCGGCCCCTCTCTGCGCCTAAGCCGGCGCCGCTCTCGCGGATGTGGTTGCTCGCCGTGGGGGTTCCTCAAGCGATGGTTGCGGCCCCTTGTGGCTAAGCGCTCGCTCAGGACCAACCGTACCGGCGGGTAGAGAGAGGCGTCCAGACCCTTCGAGGCCCGACGCCCGTAACGCTCGTCACTCCGCCGCCGCCGCCGCGAACGCGCCGCGGGCCATGCGGTGCAGCAGCTCGGCCGTGGCCGCGCGGCCGGGGAGGGAGGCCGGGCGGCCGAGGTGCGGGGTGGAGTTCAGCAGGCCGAAGACCGAGTGGACGGCGGCGCGGGCCGCGGGCTCGGCGAGGTCCGGGTACAGCGCGCGCAGCGCCTCCACCCACAGCTCGACGTACTGCCGCTGGAGCTGGCGGACCAGCTTGCGGTCGCTGTCGCGCAGGCGGTCCAGCTCCCGGTCGTGCAGGGTGATCAGGGGGCGGTCGTCGATCGCGAAGTCGATGTGCCCCTCGATGAGCGAGTCGAGGACAGCCTCCGCCCGATCGTCGTCCATCCCCGCCCGGTCGGTGTCGGCCTCGGCCAGGCGGCGTCTGGCGCCGGTCAGCAGTTGCCCGCTGATGCCCACGAGCAGTTCCGCGAGCATCGCGTCCTTGCCGGGGAAGTGCCGGTACAGGCCGGGGCCGCTGATGCCGACCGCGGCGCCTATCTCGTCGACCCCGACGCCGTGGAAGCCGCGCTCGGCGAACAGCCGCGCGGCCTCCCTGAGGATCTGCTCGCGCCGGGTGGGGGCGTCGGTTCTGGTGGCCATGGGAGCAATTCTAGACAGGGAGGTTAGCGGTCGTTAACCTGGAGGAAATGGTTAACGCTCATTAACAGTCGATCACTGGCGTGAGGGGACCGCGAGAATGGAAGAGGCACCGGAGCTGACGAGCGCGGGCGACCCCGCGTCGGAGGCCTGGCGGGCCAACGAGGAGGCGCACCGCGCACTCGCCGAGGAGCTGCGCGGCAAGCTGGCCGCGGCCCGGCTGGGGGGCGGTGAGAAGGCGCGGGCACGGCACACCGCGCGCGGCAAGCTGCTGCCCCGGGACCGGGTCGACACCCTCCTGGACCCGGGGTCGCCCTTCCTCGAGCTCGCCCCCCTCGCCGCCGACGGCATGTACGACGGGCAGGCGCCGGCCGCCGGCGTCATCGCGGGGATCGGGCGGGTGAGCGGGCGCGAGTGCGTGATCGTGGCCAACGACGCCACCGTCAAGGGCGGCACCTACTACCCGATGACGGTGAAGAAGCACCTGCGCGCCCAGGAGGTGGCGCTGGAGAACCGCCTGCCCTGCCTGTACCTGGTCGACTCCGGCGGGGCGTTCCTGCCGATGCAGGACGAGGTGTTCCCCGACCGCGAGCACTTCGGGCGGATCTTCTACAACCAGGCCCGGATGTCGGGGGCCGGCATCCCGCAGATCGCGGCGGTCCTCGGGTCGTGCACGGCCGGCGGTGCGTACGTGCCCGCCATGAGCGACGAGGCGGTCATCGTCCGCGGCCAGGGCACGATCTTCCTGGGCGGGCCGCCGCTGGTGAAGGCCGCCACCGGCGAGGTCGTCACCGCGGAGGAACTGGGCGGCGGCGAGGTGCACTCCCGGGTCTCCGGTGTGACCGACCATCTCGCCGAGGACGACGCGCACGCGCTGCGGATCGTGCGGAACATCGTCGCCACGCTCCCCGCGCGCGGCCCGCTGCCCTGGCAGGTGCGGCCGGCCGTGGAACCAAAGGTCGACCCCTACGGGCTGACCGGCGCCGTGCCGGTCGACTCCCGCACCCCCTACGACGTACGCGAGGTCATCGCGCGCGTGGTCGACGGCTCGCGCTTCGCGGAGTTCAAGTCCGAGTTCGGGCAGACCCTGGTCACCGGCTTCGCCCGGATCCACGGCCACCCGGTCGGGATCGTCGCCAACAACGGCATCCTGTTC
This sequence comes from Streptomyces achromogenes, assembly GCF_030816715.1. NCBI lineage: Bacteria > Bacillati > Actinomycetota > Actinomycetes > Kitasatosporales > Streptomycetaceae > Streptomyces > Streptomyces achromogenes. Next base: position 3,318,666 of record NZ_JAUSYH010000001.1, read on the forward strand.
TCGGAGTCCGCCCAGAAGGGCGCCCACTTCATCGAGCTGTGCGACCAGCGCGGGATCCCGCTGGTGTTCCTGCAGAACATCTCCGGCTTCATGGTCGGCAAGGACTACGAGGCCGGGGGCATCGCCAAGCACGGCGCGAAGATGGTGACGGCGGTGGCGTGCACGCGTGTGCCGAAGCTGACGGTCGTCGTCGGCGGGTCGTACGGCGCGGGCAACTACTCCATGTGCGGCCGGGCCTACTCGCCCCGCTTCCTGTGGATGTGGCCCAACGCCAAGATCTCCGTCATGGGCGGCGAGCAGGCCGCCTCCGTCCTCGCGACCGTCAAGCGCGACCAGCTGGAGGCCGGCGGCCAGGAGTGGCCCGCCGAGGACGAAGAGGCGTTCAAGGACCCCATCCGCGCGCAGTACGAGCGGCAGGGCAACGCCTACTACGCGACCGCCCGGCTGTGGGACGACGGGGTCATCGAACCGCAGGAGACCCGGCAGGTGCTGGGCCTGGCCCTGACGGCCTGCGCCAACGCGCCGCTGGGCGAGCCCCGGTTCGGCGTCTTCCGGATGTGAGGAGGGGACTTCATGTTTGACACAGTGCTCGTGGCCAACCGGGGCGAGATCGCCGTCCGCGTCATCCGCACGCTGCGCGCCATGGGCGTGCGCTCGGTGGCGGTCTTCTCCGACGCCGACGCGGACGCCCGGCACGTCCGGGAGGCGGACACGGCGGTACGGATCGGCCCGCCGCCCGCCGCGATCAGCTATCTGTCGGTCGAGCGGCTGCTGGAGGCGGCCGCCCGGACCGGCGCCCAGGCCGTCCACCCGGGATACGGCTTCCTGGCCGAGAACGCGGGCTTCGCGCGTGCCTGCGCCGACGCCGGGCTGGTCTTCATCGGGCCGCCCGCCGAGGCCATCGCCCTGATGGGCGACAAGATCCGGGCCAAGGCCACCGTGCGGGAGGCCGGGGTCCCGGTGGTGCCGGGATCGAGCGGCAGCGGTCTGACGGACGACCAGCTCGTCGCCGCCGCCCACGAGATCGGCGTGCCCGTGCTGCTGAAGCCGAGCGCGGGCGGCGGCGGCAAGGGCATGCGGCTGGTGCGCGACACCGCGGCGCTGGCCGAGGAGATCGCGGCCGCCCGCCGCGAGGCCCGTGCCTCCTTCGGCGACGACACGCTCCTCGTCGAGCGGTGGATCGACCGCCCCCGGCACATCGAGATCCAGGTCCTGGCCGACGGCCACGGCAACGTGGTGCACCTCGGCGAGCGCGAGTGCTCGCTCCAGCGCCGGCACCAGAAGATCGTCGAGGAGGCGCCGAGCGTCCTGCTGGACGAGGCCACGCGCGCGTCGATGGGCGAGGCGGCCGTGCAGGCGGCGCGCTCGTGCGGCTACCGGGGCGCGGGCACGGTGGAGTTCATCGTGCCGGGCGACGACCCGTCGGCGTACTACTTCATGGAGATGAACACCCGTCTCCAGGTGGAGCACCCGGTCACCGAACTGGTCACCGGACTCGATTTGGTGGAGTGGCAGCTGCGGGCGGCGGCCGGCGAGCCGCTGTCCTTCGGCCAGCAGGACGTCCGGCTGACCGGCCACGCGGTGGAGGCGCGGATCTGCGCCGAGGACCCCGCGCGCGGGTTCCTGCCGTCCGGCGGCACGGTGCTCCGGCTGCACGAGCCGCAGGGCGACGGCGTGCGCACCGACTCCGGGCTCAGCGAGGGCGCCGAGGTCGGCAGCCTCTACGACCCGATGCTGTCCAAGGTGATCGCCTACGGCCCGGACCGGGAGACCGCGCTGCGCAAGCTGCGTGCGGCCCTCGCGGAGACGGTCACGCTGGGCGTGCAGACCAACGCCGGGTTCCTGCGGCGGCTGCTGGCGCATCCGGCGGTGGTGGCGGGCGATCTGGACACGGGGCTGGTGGAGCGGGAGGCGGAGTCGCTCGTCTCCACCGACGTGCCGGAGGCGGTGTACGAGGCCGCGGCGGCCGTACGGCTCGACGCCCTGCGCCCCGCCGGCGACGGCTGGGTCGACCCGTTCTCGGTGCCCAGCGGCTGGCGGCTGGGCGGCGTACCCCGGCCCGTCGCCTTCTCGCTGCGTGTCACCGATCCGGTGGAGCACACCCCGCGCGGCACGCACGCCGTCGACGGCGACCGGGTGTCGGTGACGCTGGACGGGGTCCGGCACACCTTCCACCGGGCCGCCGACTGGATCGGGCGCGACGGCGACGCCTGGCACGTGCGCGATCACGACCCGGTCGCCGCCTCGCTCACCGGGGGCGCCCACGCGGGCGCCGACTCGCTCACCGCGCCCATGCCGGGCACGGTGACGGTCGTCAAGGTGGCCGTCGGCGACGAGGTGGCCGCCGGTCAGAGCCTGCTGGTGGTGGAGGCGATGAAGATGGAGCACGTCATCTGCGCCCCGCACGCCGGCACGGTCGCCGAGCTCGACGTGTCGCCGGGCTCGACGGTCGCCATGGACCAGGTGCTCGCCGTCGTCGCCCCGGCCGCCGACCCGGACGCCGTCCCCGCACAGGAGGACCGATGACACTCCCCATGGTCGTACCGGACCCCGGCCTGCCGGCCCGGGTGCGCGTCCACGAGGTCGGCGCACGCGACGGACTGCAGAACGAGAAGACGACCGTGCCGACGGCCGTCAAGGCCGAGTTCGTGCACCGGCTCGCCGGCGCGGGCCTCACCACCATCGAGGCCACCAGCTTCGTCCACCCCAAGTGGGTGCCCCAACTCGCCGACGCCGAGCAGCTGTTCCCGCTGCTGAGCGACGTGGACGCGGCGCTGCCGGTGCTCGTGCCGAACGAACGAGGACTCGACCGCGCGCTCGCCCTGGGCGCCCGCCGGGTCGCCGTCTTCGCCAGCGCCACCGAGTCCTTCGCCAAGGCCAACCTCAACCGCACGGTGGACGAGGCGCTGGCCATGTTCGAGCCGGTGGTGGCCCGCGCCAGGGCCGAGGGCGTGCACGTGCGCGGCTATCTCTCCATGTGCTTCGGCGACCCGTGGGAGGGCGCGGTGCCGGTCGACCAGGTCGTTCGGGTCTGCCGCGCCCTGCTCGACCAGGGCTGCGACGAGCTGAGCCTGGGCGACACCATCGGGGTCGCCACCCCGGGCCACGTCGCGGCGCTGCTGACCGCGCTGAACGAACAGGGCGTGCCCACCGGCGCGCTCGGCGTGCACTTCCACGACACCTACGGGCAGGCGCTCGCCAACACCCTCGCCGCACTCCGGCACGGCGTCACCACCGTCGACTCCTCGGCGGGAGGTCTCGGCGGCTGCCCGTACGCCAAGTCCGCCACCGGAAACCTCGCCACCGAAGACCTCGTGTGGATGCTGCAGGGCCTCGGCATCGACACCGGGGTCGACCTCGGCCGTCTCGTCGCCACGAGCGAGTGGATGGCCGGCCACCTGGGCCGACCCAGCCCGTCCCGCACCGTACGAGCCCTCGGTAACACGACACAGCCCCACAAGGAGCAGTGACCCCGACATGGACCACCGTCTCTCCCCCGAACTGGAAGAACTCCGCCGAACGGTCGAGGAGTTCGCGCACGACGTCGTCGCGCCCAAGATCGGCGACTTCTACGAGCGGCACGAGTTCCCGTACGAGATCGTCCGTGAGATGGGCCGTATGGGCCTGTTCGGGCTGCCGTTCCCGGAGGAACACGGCGGCATGGGCGGCGACTACCTCGCCCTCGGCCTGGTGCTGGAGGAACTGGCGCGGGTCGACTCGTCGGTGGCGATCACCCTGGAGGCGGGCGTCTCGCTGGGCGCCATGCCGATCCATCTCTTCGGCACGCCGGAGCAGAAGCGGGAGTGGCTGCCGCGGCTGTGCTCCGGCGAGATCCTGGGCGCGTTCGGGCTGACCGAGCCGGACGGCGGCTCGGACGCGGGCGCGACGCGCACGACGGCCCGCCTCGACCCCGACACGGACGAATGGGTCATCAACGGTTCCAAGTGCTTCATCACCAACTCGGGCACGGACATCACGGGGCTGGTCACCGTCACGGCGGTGACGGGCCGCAAGCCGGACGGCAGGCCACTCATCTCGGCGATCATCGTGCCGTCCGGCACCCCGGGCTTCACCGTCGCGAGCCCGTACTCGAAGGTCGGCTGGAACGCCTCCGACACCCGTGAGCTGTCCTTCTCCGACGTGCGCGTCCCGGCGGCGAACCTGCTGGGCGAGGAGGGCCGCGGGTACGCGCAGTTCCTGCGGATCCTCGACGAGGGGCGCATCGCCATCGCCGCGCTGGCCACCGGCCTCGCCCAGGGCTGTGTGGACGAGTCGGTGAAGTACGCGAAGGAACGGCACGCGTTCGGCCGTCCGATCGGCGCCAACCAGGCCATCCAGTTCAAGATCGCCGACATGGAGATGAAGGCCCACACGGCCCGCCTCGCCTGGCGGGACGCGGCCTCGCGGCTGGTGGCCGGCGAGCCCTTCAAGAAGGAGGCGGCGCTGGCGAAGCTGTACTCGTCGACGATCGCGGTGGACAACGCCCGCGACGCGACCCAGGTGCACGGCGGTTACGGCTTCATGAACGAGTACCCGGTGGCCCGGATGTGGCGCGACTCCAAGATCCTGGAGATCGGCGAGGGCACGAGCGAGGTCCAGCGCATGCTGATCGCCCGCGAGTTGGGCCTGACGGACTGATCCGGCGGGGCCGGTCCCCGGGGCGCCGCGCCACTCGCGCAGCCGGCCGGAAGTAACCCTGCCCGCCGCTCCCTCCGCGCACCGCGCGCTCCCGCGTCGGACAACTCCCTTGCTGCGGCGGCCTCGTGGACACATCATGGGGCCGCCGCGGCGTTCTTCGCTTCGACGGGCGAACGGCCGGACCACACCCGGTCCATCCCCCTGACGCCCACTCCGCCTTCGATGCACAGGCTGTGCACAGACAACGGGTGGGCACCGCCCCCGGCGTCCCGCACCCTGGGTCTGCCTTCTGGACATCAGCTGAGGTTAGGCTAACCTACATTCGAATCGTCCTCGGGTGATCCACCCCGTTCGAAAGTAGCCAGAGACATGTCCAACGCCAGAGCCGCCCGCCCCTCCCGCCGTGGCATCCTCGCCGCCGGTGGCGCCCTCGGCCTCGGCGCCGCGCTCGCAGCCTGCGGGAACGACGACGCGAAGAGCACGGGCTCCGGGTCGTCGGCGAGCGCCTCTGCCAAGTCCGGCCCCTGGAGCTTCAAGGACGACCGCGGCACCACGGTGAAGCTGGACGCGATCCCCGCGAACATCGTCGCCTTCACCGGCGTCGCCGCCGCCCTCTTCGACTACGGCATCCAGGTCAAGGGCGTCTTCGGCCCGACGAAGACCGCCGCGGGCAAGGCCGACGTCCAGGCCGGCGACATGGACGTCAGCAAGGTGACCGTCCTCGGCAACGTCTGGGACGAGTTCAACGTCGAGAAGTACGCGGCCCTCGCGCCGGACGTCCTCATCTCCACGATGTTCGACAACGCCGGCACCCTCTGGTACGTCCCCGAGGCCTCCAAGGACAAGATCGCGAAGCTCGCCCCGAGCGTGGGCATCTCGGTCTACGACCGGCAGCTGACCGCTCCGCTGCAGCGCATGTGGGAGCTGGCCGAGTCGCTCGGCGCCGACATGAAGGCGGCCGCGGTCACCGACGCGAAGAAGAAGTTCGAGGCCGCCGCGGCCCGGCTGCGCGCCGCCGCCAAGGCCAAGCCCGAGATCAAGGTGATGGCCGGTTCCGCGAGCGCCGAGCTGTTCTACGTCTCCGGCACGAACCTCTCGATCGACCTGGAGTACTTCAAGTCGCTCGGCGTGAACTTCGTCGAGCCGCCGGAGAGCGCCAAGGCCCAGGGCGGCGGCTGGTACGAGTCGCTGAGCTGGGAGAACGTCGACAAGTACCCGGCCGACATCATCATGATGGACGACCGCTCCTCGACCATCCAGCCCGCCGACATCACCGAGGCGACCTGGAAGAAGCTGCCCGCGGTGAAGGCGGGTCAGGTCATCGCGCGCTCGCCCGAGCCGATCCTGTCGTACGACAAGTGCGTGCCGCTGCTGGAGAACCTCGCCGCCGCGTTGGAGAAGGCGAAGAAGGTTTCCTGACAAACGGGTGACTTCGGTCGTGGGTGAGCTGCGGGCCCGTTGTGGCTGGTCACGCAGTTCCCCGCGCCCCTGAAAGCAGGTGAGTCACCCTCCCCACCTCCACAGGAGCACCCCCGTGACCACAGCCGTTGCCGCGCCCTTCCGGTTCTTCTCCCTCCAGGTCGTACGGACTCGGCGACTCGGAGCCTCTCTGATCCGGGTCACCTTCGCCGGGGAGGATCTCGAGCACTTCTTCTCCGACGGGCACGACCAGTCGCTGTCGCTGTTCCTGCCCCACCCCGGGGCAGGACGCGCCGGCCGTCCCCTGTGAACTGGGGGACGGCTGGTGGCAGGCGTGGCGCGAACTGCCGGACGGGGTACGGGCGGTGATGCGGTCGTACACCCTGCGCGCCCTGCGCCGCGACGCGCTCGGCCGCACCCGGGAGATCGACATCGACTTCGTGCTGCACACCCCGGCCGGTCCCGCCTCCGCGTGGGCCGCGCGTGCGGCCGCCGGGGACCGGGTCGTCCTGCTGGGCCCGGCCGTGGCCGACAACCGGGCGATCCGGTTCCGGCCGCCGCACGACAGCGACCTGGTGCTGCTGTGGGGCGACGAGAGCGCCCTGCCTGCCGTCGCCGCGATCCTGGAGTCCCTGCCGGCCGGGCGACGCGCCCGGGTGTGGCTGGAGACGCACGATGCCGGGAACGTACGGGAGTTGGCGACGGCGGCGGACGCCGAGGTCACCTGGGTCGTCGGGGAGGACTCCGTCGACGCCGTGCGCGCCGCCCGGCTCCCGGCCGCGACGCGTCCGTACGTCTGGATCGCGGGCGAGTCGGGGTGCGTGAAGGCGCTGCGGCGGCACTTCGTCCAGGAGCGCGGAATCGACCGGCGCCGCGTCACCTTCGTCGGGTACTGGCGCCGGGGCATGAGCGAGGAACAGCTCCGCGAGGCGGAGTAGGCGGCCCGACCACCGTGCCCCCGTGGGCAGTTGCGCCGAGCACCGACGTGATCACGGTCACGGCACAGGCATGACCGTGATCGCACACCTTAGGTTAGGCTAACCTAAGTTACCCCCCGCTCCCCTTTCGCCGTCCACCCGCGGACCCCGTCCCCACCCCCGGAGGACCCCACCATGCGCTCGCACCTGCTCAATGACACGACCGCTGAGCAGTACCGCCGCTCCGTGACCGAGGGAGTAGAGCGGGTCGCCGCCAAACTGGCTTCCACCGAGCGACCGTTCACCGGCATCACGGTCGACGCCCTCGCACCCCGCATCGACGCGATCGACCTCGACCGGCCGCTGGGCGACACCTCCGCCGTGCTGGACGAACTGGAGGAGGTCTACCTCCGCGACGCGGTCTACTTCCACCACCCCCGCTACCTCGCCCACCTCAACTGCCCGGTCGTGATCCCCGCCGTCCTGGGCGAGGCGGTCCTGTCCGCCGTCAACTCCTCCCTGGACACCTGGGACCAGTCGGCGGGCGGCACCCTCATCGAGCGCAAGCTGATCGACTGGACGAACGCCCGCATCGGCCTCGGGCCCGCCGCCGACGGCGTGTTCACCTCCGGCGGCAGCCAGTCCAACCTCCAGGCGCTGCTGCTCGCCCGCGAGGAGGCGAAGTCGGACTCCCCGGCGAAACTGCGCGTCTTCGCCTCCGACGTCAGCCACTTCAGCGTGAAGAAGTCCGCGAAGCTGCTGGGCCTCGCGCCGGACGCGGTGGTCTCCATCCCCGTCGACCACGACAAGCGCATGCAGACGGTCGCGCTCGCCCACGAGCTGGAGCGCTGCCGGCGGGACGGACTCGTCCCCATGGCCGTCGTCGCCACCGCCGGCACCACCGACTTCGGCTCGATCGACCCGCTGCCCGAGATCGCCGAGCTGTGCCAGCAGTTCGGCGCGTGGATGCACGTCGACGCCGCCTACGGCTGCGGACTGCTCGCCTCCGTGAAGCACCGGGACCGCATCGACGGCATCGAGCGCGCCGACTCCGTCACCGTCGACTACCACAAGTCCTTCTTCCAGCCGGTGAGTTCGTCGGCCGTGCTGGTGCGGGACGCGGCCACGCTGCGCCACGCCACCTATCACGCCGAGTACCTCAACCCGCGCCGCATGGTGGACGAACGCATCCCCAACCAGGTCGACAAGTCCCTGCAGACCACCCGCCGGTTCGATGCGCTCAAACTGTGGATGACCCTGCGGACCATGGGCGCCGACGGCGTCGGCCGGCTCTTCGACCAGGTCTGCGACCTGGCCGCCGAGGGCTTCGGCCTGCTGGCCGCCGACCCGCGCTACGACGTCGTGGTCCGGCCGTCGCTCTCCACCCTCGTCTTCCGCTACATCCCGGCCGCCGTCACCGACCCGGCCGAGATCGACCGGGCCAACCTCCACGCCCGCAAGGCCCTGTTCGCCTCCGGCGACGCCGTGGTCGCGGGCACCAAGGTCGGCGCCCGCCACTACCTGAAGTTCACCCTGCTCAACCCCGAGACGACGACCGACGACATCACGGCCGTCCTCGACCTGATCGCCGGCCACGCCGAGCAGTACCTGGGAGACTCCCTTGACCGCGCTTCCTGAGCCCGCCCCCGTGACCGGGACCCACGACTTCATCGGCATCGGGCTCGGCCCGTTCAACCTCGGCCTCGCCTGCCTGACCGAGCCGATCGACGCGCTCGACGGCGTCTTCCTGGAGTCCAAGCCGCACTTCGAGTGGCACTCCGGAATGTTCCTGGACGGCGCCCACCTGCAGACCCCGTTCATGTCGGACCTGGTCACCCTGGCCGACCCGACCTCCCCGTACTCCTTCCTGAACTACCTGAAGGAGAAGGGCCGGCTCTACTCGTTCTACATCCGCGAGAACTTCTACCCGCTGCGCGTCGAGTACGACGACTACTGCCGCTGGGCCGCCGACCGGCTGAGCAGCGTGCGGTTCTCCACGACCGTCGCCGAGGTGACCTACGAGGACGAGCTGTACGTCGTGCGGACGACCGCCGGCGAGGAGTTCCGCGCACGCCACCTCGTCCTCGGCACCGGCACACCCCCGTACGTCCCGGAGGCCTGCGCGGGACTGGGCGGCGACTTCACGCACAACTCGCGCTACCTCCGGCACAAGGCGGAGCTGCAGAAGAAGGAGTCGATCACGCTGGTCGGCTCGGGCCAGTCGGCCGCCGAGATCTACTACGACCTGCTCAGCGAGATCGACGTCCACGGCTACCGGCTGAACTGGGTCACCCGCTCCCCGCGCTTCTTCCCGCTCGAGTACACCAAGCTCACGCTGGAGATGACCTCCCCCGAGTACATCGACTACTTCCACGGGTTGCCCGAGCAGACCCGGTACCGGCTCACGGCCGAGCAGAAGGGCCTGTACAAGGGCATCGACGGCGATCTCGTCAACGAGATCTTCGACCTGCTGTACCAGAAGAACCTCGGGGGCCCCGTCCCCACCCGGCTGCTCACCAACTCCTCGCTCACCGGCGCGGCCTACGCCGACGGCGCCTACACGCTGTCCTTCCGCCAGGAGGAGCAGGGCAAGGACTTCGAGCTGACCTCACAGGGGCTCGTCCTGGCCACCGGCTACCGGTACACCGAGCCGGAGTTCCTCGCGCCGGTCCGGGACAGACTGCGCTACGACTCCCGGGGCAACTTCGACATCGGACGCAACTACGCCGTCGACGTCACCGGCCGGGGCGTGTTCCTGCAGAACGCGGGCGTGCACGCGCACAGCGTCACCTCGCCCGACCTCGGCATGGGCGCCTACCGCAACAGCCGCATCATCCGCGAGCTGCTCGGCAGCGAGTACTACCCCGTCGAGAAGACCATCGCGTTCCAGGAGTTCGGCATATGAACACCGTCAACGGCACCGCCGCGGCCGCCGTCGGCCGACTGTCCTTCCGTCCCCTCGACCCCCTCCGGGACGCCGAGCCGCTGCACCGCTGGGTGACGCATCCCAAGGCCGCCTACTGGATGATGCAGGAGGCGCGACTCGTCGACGTCGAGCGGGCCTACAGGGAGATCGCGGCGGACGAGCACCACCACGCGCTGCTCGGCCTGCACGACGGCGAGCCCGCGTTCCTCATGGAGTACTACGACCCCCGCCACCGCGAACTGGTCGGCCTGTACGAGCCGCGGCCCGGGGACGTCGGCATGCACTTCCTGGTCGCCCCCACCGAACGGCCCGTGCACGGGTTCACGCGGGCCGTGATCGCCGCCGTCATGGCCCGTCTCTTCGAGGACCCGGCCGTCGCCCGCGTCGTCGTCGAGCCGGACGTGTCCAACAAGGCCGTGCACGCGTTGAACGAGGCCGTCGGGTTCGTGCCCGAACGGGAGATCCAGAAGCCGGAGAAGCGGGCGCTGCTGAGCTTCTGCACCCGCGAGCAGTTCGCCTCGGCCACGGGGGTGACGGCATGAGCCTCGCCGACGCCGTGACCCATCTCTCCCCCGAGCGCTGGGAGAAGGCCAACCGCCTGCTCGTCCGCAAGGCCCTCGCGGAGTTCGCGCACGAACGCCTGATCACCCCCGAGGAGCAGGACGGCCGGTACGTCGTGCGCGGCGACGACGGGCTGACGGCGTACCGCTTCACCGCCGTCCGCCGCGCCCTGGACCACTGGCAGGTGGACGCCGGCTCGATCACCCGCACCCGCGACGGCGTCGAACTCCCCCTGGAGGCACTGGACTTCTTCATCGAGCTGCAGAAGAAGCTGGGCCTCAGCGACGCGATCCTGCCGGTCTATCTGGAGGAGATCTCCTCCACCCTCTCCTCCACCTGCTTCAAGCTGACCAAGCCGCCGATCACATCGGCGGAACTGGTCAGGAGCGGCTTCCAGGCCATCGAGACCGGGATGACCGAGGGCCACCCGTGCTTCGTCGCCAACAACGGACGGCTCGGCTTCGCCGTCCACGAGTACCTGTCGTACGCCCCGGAGACGGCGAGCCCGGTCCGGCTGGTGTGGCTGGCGGCCCACCGCTCACGGGCCGCGTTCACCGCGGGCGTCGGGATCGCGTACGAGTCGTTCGTGCGCGAGGAACTGGGCGAGGAGACGGTCGACCGGTTCGACCGGATGCTGCGCGAGCGGAACCTGGACCCGTCCGACTACCTCCTCATCCCCGTCCACCCCTGGCAGTGGTGGAACAAGCTCTCCGTCACCTTCGCGGCCGAGATCGCCCGCGGGAACCTGGTGTGCCTCGGCGAGGGCGACGACGAGTACCTGGCGCAGCAGTCCATCCGCACGTTCTTCAACCGGTCCCACCCGGAGAAGCACTACGTCAAGACGGCCCTGTCCGTGCTCAACATGGGCTTCATGCGGGGGCTGTCGGCCGCCTACATGGAGGCGACCCCGGCCATCAACGACTGGCTGGCCCAGCTCATCGACAACGACCCGGTGCTGAGGGCGAGCGGCCTGTCGATCATCCGGGAGCGGGCGGCCGTCGGCTACCGGCACCTGGAGTACGAGGCCGCCACGGACCGCTACTCGCCGTACCGCAAGATGCTGGCCGCGCTGTGGCGCGAGAGCCCCGTGTCCTCCCTCCGGGACGGCGAGTCGCTCGCGACGATGGCCGCGCTGCTGCACGTCGACCACGAGGGCAGGTCGGCGGCGGGCGCGCTGATCGGGCAGTCCGGGCTGCGCCCTGCCGAGTGGCTGCGCGCCTACCTGGAGGCGTACTACACGCCGCTGCTGCACTGCTTCTACGCGTACGACCTGGTCTTCATGCCGCACGGCGAGAACACGATCCTGGTGCTGAGGGACGGCGTGGTGCAGCGGGCGGTCTACAAGGACATCGCCGAGGAGATCGCCGTCCTGGACCCGGACGCGGTGCTGCCGCCCGAGGTCCGGCGCATCCGCGTCGAGGTGCCCGACGACACGAAGCTGCTGTCCGTCTTCACGGACGTCTTCGACTGCTTCTTCCGTTTCCTCGCCGCCGGTCTGGCCGACGAGGGGATCCTGGAGGAGGACGACTTCTGGCGCACGGTCGCCGAGGTCACGCGCGCGTACCAGGCGGCGCACCCCGAACTGGCCGACAGGTTCCGCCGGTACGACCTGTTCGCCCCCGAGTTCGCGCTGTCCTGCCTCAACCGGCTCCAGTTGCGCGACAACAAGCAGATGGTGGACCTGGCGGACCCGTCGGGAGCCCTCCAGCTGATCGGCACCCTGGAAAATCCCGTCGCGGGGTTCTGATCGGGCACGCGGGCGCCCCCGGGTACGGTCCCCTGGGGCGCCCGTCGCCGTGTTTGGAAGAATCCCCCCATGGCGGAAATCATCCAGCGCGACGGAACGTGGGTCTTCGACGGCGACGCCCTGCGGCTGACCCCGGGCCGGGACAAGAACGTCGGCCTGCTCCGCCGGACGCTGGGCGAACTGACCGTCCCCCTGGGCGCGTTGGCCGGCGTCTCGTTCGAGCAGGGCAAGAAGGCCGGACGGCTGCGGCTGCGGCTGCGCGACGGCGCGGACCCGCTGCTGCACGCGACCGGCGGCCGGCTGACCGAGCCGCACGACCCCTACCAGCTGACCGTCGAGTCCGACCGGTACGGCGTCGCCGAGTACCTCGTGGACGAGGTGCGCCGGGCGCTGCTGCTCGACGGGGTCCCGGCCGGTCCGGTGGACGCCTATCTGCTGCCCGGCCCCTCCGTGCCCCTGTCGGTGTCCGCCGGGGACGGCACCGCGAGCTTCGACGGGGAACGGGTGCGCCTGGAGTGGAACTGGAAGACGGAGGAGTCCAAGGCCTCGGCCGGCGCCCGCAGTATCGGCGTCGCCGAGATCGAGAGCGTGGAGTGGCAGCCCGCGGTCGGTCTCGAGAACGGTTGCCTGCGTTTCCGGCTGCGGCACGCGCCGACGAAGGCGCCGGCCAAGTACGACCCCAACGCCGTGGAACTGTGGGGGTTCAAGAAGGACCCCCTGATGGCGCTCGTCGCCGCGGCCGTGCAGGCCCGGCTGCCCCACCCGGCCGCCGCCCCCGGGGACGCGCTGCCGCCGTCCACGTCGTCGGTGTCGTCGGCGTCGTCCGCGCCGGGCCTGCCGCCGGGAGCCGTGCCCTCCCCCGCGCCCGGCCACGACCACGACGCCCTGCTGCGCCGGCTGCGCGAGCTCGGCGAGCTGCACCGCGACGGCGTGCTGACGGACGACGAGTTCGCCCTGGCCAAGCAGGCGGTCCTGCACCGCATGTGACGCGGACGAGGACCGCGTGCCGGCGTGGGCTGCGGGTGGACGTCCGGGGTGCGCGGCGGGTGTGCGCCCCGCCCTCCGGGCGCACACCCGCCGAAGGCGCTACTTCGCCCTGCGGGCCACCGTGAAGTGGTCGACCTGCTCGCCGCTCTCGGCGATCCCGCGGACCGTGAGCGTGGCCGTACGGCCCTTGGCGGCGGGGGTGACGTCGACGCGCAGGAACGAGTAGTCGAGGTAGCGCACCCGCGACCAGGAGACGGTCTCGTTCTGCTTGCCGCCCTTGAGGTTGACGAACGAGGCGACGGACTCGACCTCGTTCTCGTGGCCCTCGTACGACAGCGGCGCGGTGAACGAGTACAGGCTGCGGCCGGCCGCGCCCGCGGTGACATAGACCACACCCTCGGTCTCGGGGTAGGCCGTGCCGCCGATCGGGAGCTTCTTGGCGACGGCGCCCTTCTTGATCACGTCGGTGCGCTCGTACTGGTGGTTGTGGCCGTTGACGACCAGGTCCACCGTGTACTTCTCGAAGAGCGGCACCCACTCCTGGCGCACGCCCCCCTCCGAGGCGTGCGAGGTGGAGGTGCAGTAGGCGCAGTGGTGGAAGAAGACCACGACGAAGTCGACGTCCCTGGACGCGCGGTACTTCTTCAGCTGCGCCTCCAGCCACGTGGTCTGGGTGCCGCCGGAGATGCCGAGGTTGGCCGGGATCTCGAAGGAGATGTCGTTGGCGTCGAGCGAGACGACCGCCGTGTTGCCGTGGACGAAGGTGTAGACGCCGGGGAGGTTCTCGGGGTCCGGGCCGTTGTCGGGGAGGTTCCAGCGGGCCTCCTCGCCGCCGTAGCCGTTGGGTGAGTACCAGGCCTCCATGTCGTGGTTGCCGTAGGCCGGCATCCACGGGACGGACTTGGCGACGGACTCGGTCTGGGCGAGGAACTGGTCCCAGATCCGCGAGTCGAAACCGGTGTCGGAGGTCTGGCCGGAACCGGACGGGTCGGCGTAGGCGATATCCCCGGCGTGCAGGTGGAAGGCGGGGTTCTGGCCGAGGAGCAGGCTGTTGTTGGCGAGGCCGTGGTAGCCGACGCCCTCGTCGCCGAAGGCGGTGAAGGTGAACGGCGCCTTGTGGGCGGGCGCGGTGGTGAAGGTGCCCAGGGTGCCGAGCAGACGGGCCTCGGCCGGGTCGAAGCCGGCGTGGCCGACGCCGTAGTAGTACGTCTTCCCGGGCTTGAGGCAGGTGAGCTTCGCGTGCAGGTAGTACTGGGTGTGGTTGCCGCTGGCGCCGACCCCGGCCGGTGTGAACAGCGTGCGGACCTCGGCCTCGATCTTGCGGGAGAGGTCCCCGGGGTGCGCGCCGATGCGGATGAACGGCTTCTTCACCGCGACCGGCACCTGCCAGGAGACGGTCATCTCGGTGCGCGGGTCGTTGCCGTAGGCGAGGTGACGGCCGAAGGGGGCGACGAGAGCGCCGTCGACGGTCTCGGTGTGCGAGAGCGGCTGGGTGGGAACGGCGGCCCGGGCCGTGGCGCCCGTCACGAACGCGCCACCGGTGACGGCGCCCAGCGTGACCGCGCCGCCTCTGATCATCGTGCGCCGGGAGAACCTGGTGCGCAGGTACTCGTGCTGTTCGGCCATGCTCATGCGTTCGGCGAGCCGGTCGGGTACGCCCATGCGAGGAGTGTCCATGACGTCTGAAAGTCGTCGTCGCGGACGACGGGCCGCCGGACGCCACATGGACGGCGCACGAACAGGGGCTCATAACACATTCAATGTTCCGCCAAGGCTCCTTAACAGGCGCCTGCCCGAAACCGGGCAGGTTTCTTGCGAAACCGGCTCTCGTACCCCAGGATCTACCGGGTGCACGACGAACTTGTTGATCACCTGACGCGTTCCACGCCCCTCCAGCGGGGCGAGGCGCTGCGGGTGATCCAGGATGTGCTCGCCTACTTCGACGAGACGACCGAGAACTACGTCCGTCGCCGCCATCGCGAGCTCCAGGCCCAGGGCCTGGTGAACGCGGAGATCTTCGGACAGATCGAGGCGGACCTGAAATACCGGGCGGTCGCACCGCCGGAGCTCTCGCTCCGGCAGCTGCGGCGCATCGTCTACGGCTGATCGAAAGCTTGGGGATACCTTTATATGTGCGGAATCGTCGGATACATCGGCAAGCGCGACGTCGCGCCCCTGCTGCTGGAGGGACTGCAGCGCCTGGAGTACCGCGGGTACGACTCCGCGGGCATCGTCGTCACCTCCCCGAAGACGGCCGGCCTGAAGATGGTCAAGGCCAAGGGCCGGGTCCGTGACCTGGAGGCCAAGGTCCCGGCGCGCTTCAAGGGCACGACCGGCATCGCGCACACCCGCTGGGCCACCCACGGCGCCCCCTCCGACGTGAACGCCCACCCGCACATGTCGGCCGACCTGAAGGTCGCCGTCGTCCACAACGGCATCGTCGACAACGCCTCCGACCTGCGCAGGAAGCTCGAGGCCGACGGCGTCGAGTTCCTCTCCGAGACGGACACCGAGGTGCTCGTCCACCTCATCGCCCGCTCCCAGGCCGAGAAGCTCGAGGACAAGGTCCGCGAGGCGCTGCGCGTCGTCGAGGGCACCTACGGCATCGCCGTCATGCACGCCGACTTCAACGACCGCATCGTCGTGGCCCGCAACGGCTCGCCGGTCGTCCTCGGCATCGGCGAGAAGGAGATGTTCGTCGCCTCGGACATCGCCGCTCTGGTCGCCCACACCCGTCAGATAGTCACCCTCGACGACGGCGAGATGGCCACCCTCAAGGCCGACGACTTCCGCACGTACACCACCGAGGGCACCCGCACCACGGCCGAGCCGACGACCGTCGAGTGGGAGGCCGCCTCCTACGACATGGGCGGCCACGACACCTACATGCACAAGGAGATCCACGAGCAGGCCGACGCCGTGGACCGCGTGCTGCGCGGCCGCATCGACGACCGCTTCTCCACCGTGCACCTCGGCGGCCTCAACCTGGACGCCCGCGAGGCGCGCCAGATCCGCCGCGTGAAGATCCTCGGCTGCGGCACGTCGTACCACGCGGGCATGATCGGCGCCCAGATGATCGAGGAGCTGGCCCGCATCCCCGCGGACGCCGAGCCGGCCTCCGAGTTCCGTTACCGCAACGCGGTCGTGGACCCCGACACCCTGTACATCGCCGTCTCGCAGTCCGGTGAGACGTACGACGTGCTGGCGGCCGTGCAGGAGCTGAAGCGCAAGGGCGCCCGGGTGCTGGGCGTGGTCAACGTGGTCGGCTCGGCGATCGCCCGCGAGGCGGACGGCGGCGTGTACGTGCACGCGGGCCCCGAGGTCTGCGTCGTCTCGACGAAGTGCTTCACCAACACCACCGTGGCGTTCGCACTGCTCGCCCTGCACCTGGGCCGCACCCGCGACCTGTCGGTGCGCGACGGCAAGCGGATCATCGAGGGGCTGCGCAAGCTGCCCGGCCAGATCGCGGAGATCCTCTCCCAGGAGGAGGAGATCAAGAAGCTGGCCGAGGAGTTCGCCGAGGCCCGCTCGATGCTCTTCATCGGCCGCGTCCGGGGCTACCCGGTGGCCCGCGAGGCCTCCCTGAAGCTGAAGGAGGTCTCGTACATCCACGCCGAGGCCTACCCGGCCTCCGAGCTCAAGCACGGCCCGCTGGCCCTCATCGAGCCCGCCCTGCCGACGGTCGCGATCGTCCCGAACGACGACCTGCTGGAGAAGAACCGCGCGGCCCTGGAGGAGATCAAGGCCCGCAGCGGCCGGATCCTCGCGGTGGCCCACGAGTGCCAGGAGAAGGCCGACCAGACGATCGTCGTCCCGAAGAACGAGGACGAGCTCGACCCGATCCTCATGGGCATCCCGCTCCAGCTCCTCGCCTACTACACGGCGAAGGCGCTCGGCCGGGACATCGACAAGCCGCGCAACCTCGCGAAGTCGGTGACGGTCGAGTAGCCGAGCCGAACAGGGACACCGAGCGGCCCCCCGCGTGCGCCACCCGCACGCGGGGGGCCGTTCTCGCGCCGGGGACGCCCGGCTTGGCTCCCCGGCGCCGGCTGCCGTTCAGCCCGCGGCCGTCACTCCGGGGCGGGCAGCGCGTCGGGAGAACGCGGTGGGCCAGTGGGCCAGCGCCGCCGTCGCCGCGTACCAGGCGACCGCGCCCGCCGCGACGGCGAACCAGCCACCCGCCTTGGTGAGGGCGTCGCTGTCGGCGAACCGGGCGACGGCCATCAGCACGAGCCCGGCGCAGAACAACCCGTAGGCGCCCTGGCCGAGCTGGTCGCCGCCGGCGAGGGTCAGGGAGAGCGCCACCAGGGCGAACAGAAGCAGGAAGAGCCCCGCCGCGTTGTCGGAGGCCTGGGTTCCGGCGGAGACGGCCCAGGTGAACCAGAAGGCGCCGAGGACGGTGCAGGCGGTGCCGGTGGCCGCGTCACGGTCCCGGAGGGCGAACAGGCCGGCGACGAACAGGGCGACGCCGCCGATGTAGTGGGCGATGGATACGGCGTCCGCAGCCGTCACACCGTCGATGAGGTCGGTGTACCCGAGACCGAAGGCCAACAGGGTGACGCCGAGGGCGAGTCGGCCGGCGATCGTGGTGGTGCTGCTTCCCGCAGAGACGGCGTTGTCCACGGCGGGGCTCCCTTCAGGCATGTGCAGTTGTGTGAGCGATATATGCCCTTCACAAAGGCACAAACACCTCTACGCGCCAGTAGGTTCACGCTGCGCGCACGGCGCGCGGGTACCCCTTCGGATGTCACCCCGCCTGAGGGAACGGCCATTCACGGAATGACGACGACGGGCCGCTTGGCCCGCTTGGCGAGCCGCCCCGCGACGGAGCCGAAGAGCCGGCCGACGAGACCGTGCGTCGAGCCGACGACGATCGCGTCCGCCTCGTACTCCCGCCCCACCTCTTCGAGTTCGTGGCAGATGTCGCCGCCGCGCTCGACCAGGATCCAGGGCACCTCGGCGAGGTAGTCCGCACACGCCAGCTCCAGACCGAGCACCTCGGTGCGGTGGTCCGGCACGTCGACGAAGACCGGAGGCTCACAGCCGGCCCACACCGTGGTGGGCAGCCGGTTGGCGACATGGACGATGATCAGCCCCGAGCCGGAGCGATGCGCCATGCCGATGGCGTACGCGAGAGCGCGCTCGCTGGACGTGGAGCCGTCGAAGCCGACGACCACGCCGTGCTTGAAGGCGGGATCGCAGGAATGACGTGCTTCTTCCGCCGCCAGGGGCTCGGCCGCCGTGGGATCGGCGACGGGCCGCTTGCGGTCCGCGGGTTCGAAGAATTCGTGACCGGCCATGGCTGTCTCGGCGTATCGATCCTTATACGGGTGCGACGGCGGTGAGCGGCGGAGCTGTCCGGGAATGGTCTTCCCCACCCCATACCCCCAAGGGTACGGCGGCACGCCTCCTGGGCCCAGAGCCCGCACACCCTCGGTGGGGGTTCCAGGGAGCATGCACGAGCGGACGCCCGTAACGCAATGGTTGCTGCCCCGTACAGGCGGTTTGCACATGGTTCGCTCGTACCGGACGCGCCGCGGCAGTGACCGACCGCCCGAACAGGCGTTGAACCCTTGTACCGCCGCCCGCCCCGCCCGCCCGCGCCGCCAGTCGCCTCCCTTCGCCCCGCCGCCCCGCCGCCCCGCCGCCCCGCCGTCCGGGAAGGAGCCCGCCCCGTGCCCTCGCCCCGCGTCCGCCCCGAGGACCACCCCGGCGACGACCGGACCACCGCCCTGATCCGCTGGTCGGCCTTCACCTGCGTGCTCGTCCCCGTGGTCCTGCTCTGGTACGGGACCTCGCCGGCCGGCGCGGCCGGCACCGCCCTCGGCCTCGCCGCCGTCACGGCCGTCTGCCGGCTGCTGCTGCGCCGGTCCGAGCGGTTTCCGGCCCGGCTGTTCGCCGAGGAGCAGACGCCGCAGGCGCACCACCGCGGGCGCCGCCAGCGGACCGGAACGGGGTCGCACCGTGGCGCTCGTCACTCCGGGGGAAACTCACCGGTCGGTTGACCGGTTTTCACACATGGACCCGCTTCTTTTCAGCCAACTTCCGGTCTGTGCGCATCTCTTGCCGTAACCACCCCCCACGCCCCGTTCCACCTGCACGGAAAGGGTCTTCGGGACCCTGCGCACCCTACGGGGATTGGCCACCACACCGAGGCGCACTTCCCTGCACGGCCCACGAGTGCAACGCTTCGTGATCGAATGCTTCACGCCAAGTTGCCATGTCGACAATCCGCCGGGTGGTGAACTGGCCACGCCGGCATTGTGCGACACGTTAGATTCGATCTTGACTGTTACGGCGGGGGACTCGTGCAGGACCGAGGGGAAACGTGCAGGAGCGACACAATCGAGGAGCCGCGACCACCGAGGGGGGCTTAGCAGGATGAGCCACGACTCCACCGCCGCGCCGGAAGCCGCGGCCCGGAAGCTTTCCGGGCGACGCCGCAAGGAGATCGTCGCGGTGCTGCTGTTCAGCGGCGGCCCCATCTTCGAAAGTTCCATTCCGCTGTCGGTGTTCGGGATTGACCGCCAGGACGCCGGCGTACCGCGCTACCGCTTGCTGGTGTGCGGCGGGGAAGAAGGCCCACTGCGGACCACAGGGGGCCTGGAACTCACCGCGCCACACGGCTTGGAGGCGATCGCACGGGCGGGCACGGTCGTCGTGCCGGCCTGGCGTTCGATCACCTCTCCGCCGCCGGAGGACGCGCTCGACGCACTGCGCCGGGCGCACGAAGAGGGCGCCCGCATCGTGGGCCTGTGCACCGGCGCGTTCGTGCTGGCCGCGGCCGGCCTGCTGGACGGCCGGCCGGCCACCACCCACTGGATGTACGCGCCGACGCTGGCCAAGCGCTATCCGTCGGTGCACGTCGATCCACGAGAACTCTTCGTGGACGACGGCGACGTGCTGACGAGCGCCGGCACCGCGGCCGGAATCGACCTCTGTCTGCACATCGTGCGGACGGATCACGGCAACGAGGCGGCCGGCGCGCTGGCCCGCCGCCTGGTCGTCCCGCCGCGCCGCTCGGGCGGTCAGGAGCGCTATCTCGACCGGTCTTTACCCGAGGAGATCGGCGCCGACCCGCTCGCCGAGGTCGTCGCCTGGGCGCTGGAGCACCTCCACGAGCAGTTCGACGTGGAGACGCTGGCGGCACGCGCCTACATGAGCCGCCGCACCTTCGACCGCCGTTTCCGGTCGCTGACCGGCAGCGCGCCACTGCAGTGGCTGATCACCCAGCGGGTGCTGCAGGCGCAGCGGCTGCTGGAGACCTCGGACTTCTCGGTGGACGAGGTCGCCGGCCGGTGCGGCTTCCGCTCACCGGTGGCCCTGCGCGGCCACTTCCGCAGGCAGCTCGGCTCGTCGCCCGCGGCGTACCGGGCGGCCTACCGGGCGCGCAGGCCGCAGGGCGAACGCTCGCCGGACAGCGAGCCGCCACCGCCGCCGCCCGCCTCACTGCACCCGGAGACGCCCGGCCCGGTGCCGCCGCAGGTCCGGCGCACGGCCGCGGCGACGGCCGGACCGGTGGGCGCGTCCGCGTCGCTGCCGTCCGAGCACGCGCGTGAGGCCTACCTGGCCTCGCGCGCGAGTCTTCCGGGGCAGCGCAGCGGCCTGTGACCGGGTGACAGCGGTGTGTGGACGCCGGACGGGCATCGCGCCCCGTCCGGCGTCCGCGTCCCCGGCCGGCGAGCCCCGCGCCCGCCGCGGACGCATCAAAAGCCGACGTCAGCTTTAGGGTGGGTCGCATGAACGATCGCATGGTGTGGATCGACTGCGAGATGACCGGCCTCTCGCTGTCGGACGACGCTCTCATCGAGGTTGCCGCCCTCGTCACCGACTCCGAGCTGAACATCCTCGGAGACGGCGTCGACATCGTCATCCGGCCGCCGGCCGAGGCGCTGGAGACGATGCCGGAGGTGGTGCGCCAGATGCACACCGCGTCCGGACTGCTCGACGAGCTGGCGGGCGGGACGACGCTCGCCGCGGCCGAGGAGCAGGTGCTGGCGTATGTCCGCGAGCACGTGAAGGAGCCGGGCAAGGCGCCCCTGTGCGGGAACTCCGTCGGCACGGACCGCGGATTCCTGGCGCGGGACATGACGGCCCTCGAGGGCTACCTGCACTACCGGATCGTGGACGTCTCCTCCATCAAGGAGCTCGCCCGGCGCTGGTACCCGCGGGCGTACTTCAACAGCCCCCCGAAGAACGGCAACCACCGCGCCCTCGCCGACATCCGCGAGTCCATCGCGGAACTGCGGTACTACCGCGAGGCCGTGTTCGTGCCGCAGCCCGGGCCCGACTCCGACACCGCGAAGTCGATCGCCGCGAAGCACGTCCTGCCCGCCCCGTAGAAAGCCGTGCGCGAGCACCCCTTCGGACCCTGTACACTTTTTCTCGGCCGGTAGGGAGACCGCAAAGTCCAACTGCCGGGCGTGGTGGGTGTAGCTCAGCTGGTAGAGCACCTGGTTGTGGTCCAGGATGCCGCGGGTTCGAGTCCCGTCACTCACCCTGAGTCATCAGCCGGTGACTTCCCGCGAGGGAGGTCACCGGCTGATGTGTTTCCCGGGAGCAGTCATGCGCTCAGCCGTCCGCCCCGAGCCGATCGGCACCGCCCGGCTCGACCTCCTCCCGCTGCGCGTCGACCACGCGGCACATATGGCGACGGTCCTCGCCGACCCCGCCCTGCACACCTTCATCGGCGGCGCGCCCAGCCCGCCCGAGGAGCTGCGCGCCCGCTACGAACGCCTCGTCGCCGGCTCCCCCGACCCGTCCGTCTCCTGGTGCAACTGGGTGCTGCGGACACGGGACGACGGCTGCCTCGCCGGGACCGTCCAGGCGACGGTGTCCGGCCGGGCCGAGGCCGAGATCGCCTGGGTCGTGGGCGTTGCCTGGCAGGGCCGCGGCCTGGCCTGTGAGGCGGCCCGCGGGCTCGTCGGATGGCTGCGGGAGCAGGGCGTGCGGACGATCGTCGCCCATGTCCACCCCGACCACCGGGCCTCCGCGGCGGTCGCCGCCGCGGCCGGGCTCTCCCCCACGCGGGAGGAGCAGGACGGCGAGATCAGGTGGCGCTCCCGGCCCCCCGGAAGCGTCTGACGCCCCAGGCCCCTGCCGCTGCCCCTGCCCCCCGGAACCCGGTCCGCTCCCGCCCGTCCGCCTGTCTGGCCGCCCGCCCGTCCGGAGGACGTCCGGCCGGAGGACGTCGGTCAGGAGGACGTCCGGCCCACCAGCTCCGTCGCCAGCACCACCTGGCGGCGCTCCAGGCCCCGGGAGACCGCCGGACGGCGGTCCGCGATCTCGGTGAGGAGCAGGTCCAGCATTCTGCGGCCCATCTCCTCGATGGGCTGACGCACACTCGTCAGCGGCGGGTCCATGTGACGGGCTATCGCCGAGTCGTCGTAGCCGACCAGGGCCACGTCCTGCGGAATGCGGCGGCCCGCCTCGCGCAGGGCCTGGCGGGCGCCCGCCGCCATGACGTCGGAGCCCGCGAAGACCGCGTCGAGCGTGGGGGTCCGGGCCAGGAGCTCGTGCATCGCGCGGTGGCCGCCCTCCTCGGTGAAGTCGCCCAGGGCGATGAGCCCTTCGTCCACCGGGTGCCCCGCGTCGCGCAGTGCGTCCCGGTAGCCGTCCACGCGCCGCTGGGCGCCGTAGACGTCGAGGCGGCCGGTGATGTGGGCGATGCGGGTACGGCCCCGGGACAGCAGATGCTCGACCGCCGAGCGGCCACCGCCGTAGTTGTCGGAGTCCACCGACGGGAGCGTCTCCCCGGCGGAACGCGGACCGCTGATCACCGCGGGGATCTCCAGCTGGGACAGCAGATCGGGCAGCGGGTCGTCGGCGTGCACGGAGACCAGCAGGACGCCGTCCACCCGGTGCGCCGCCAGGTACTGGGCCAGCCTGCGTCGTTCGCGATCGCTACCCGCGAAGATCAGCAGCAGCTGCATCTCGGTCTCCGCGAGCTCCGCGCCGACGCCGCGCAGCATGTCCGAGAAGTACGGCTCGGCGAAGAACCGGGTCTCCGGTTCGGGGACGACGAGGGCGATCGCGTCCGTGCGGTTGGCGGCGAGCGCGCGGGCGGCGGTGTTCGGGACGTAGCCGAGCTCGGCGACCGCCGCCTCCACCGCCGCGCGGGTCGCGTCGCTGACCCTCGGCGAGCCGTTGATGACCCGGGAGACCGTGCCCCGGCCGACGCCGGCACGCGCGGCCACCTCTTCCAGGGTCGGCCGGCCCCCGCTGCGCCCCCGTGCTCCGTGGCCTGCCATGGGCTCCGCCTTCCCGTTGTTCGCACTCGCCTGGAATCTAACAGTCCTGCCCGTCGTGCCCCGCGGTCACCAGGGGCCATGACCTCGCCGACGCCTGCCGCCGGCCGGGATCCTCGTCCCTTCGGACGCCGGACGGACCATTTGTTCCGAACTGTGCTTTATGGGCTCCGCTTCATCTGATTAGCTAACAGGCCGATAACTGAACGCATCTCTCCGCGCCCCCACCCTTGACACCCCCGCCGGAACCGACGACTCTTCAACACATCACCTGTGGGAGCGCTCCCACGGTACCTGACACATACACATCCCGCACGTTCCCCGCCCGAGCCGCAGCGAGTAACTGACGGGCCCAACATTGCAGTTGGCCGGGGGGTCGGCACGTCAGGGCAACAGGAGGACGTAATGCGAGCACGTACCCGAACCGCCCGCCGGGCGGTTGTCCTCGCGGCCGTCGCGTCGTTGGGCGCCGGGCTGCTGGCCGGCTGTGCCGACGACGGCGGCGACGACAAGGCTTCCGACGGTTCGTCGTCCGGCGGCGGCAAGGGCAAGACCACGATCACCCTCGGTCTGTTCGGCACCTTCGGCTTCAAGGAGGCCGGCCTCTACGCCGAGTACGAGAAGCTCCACCCCGACATCAAGATCGCCGAGAACGTCACCGAGCGGAACGAGAACTACTACCCCGCGCTGGTGAACCACCTGACCACCAACAGTGGTCTGCAGGACATCCAGGCCGTCGAAGTCGGCAACATCGCCGAGGTCGTGGCCACGCAGGCGAGCAAGCTCGAGGACCTCTCCAAGACCGCGGGCGTGAAGAAGGACGACTGGCTGGACTGGAAGTGGGCGCAGGGCACCACCAAGGACAACCAGACGATCGCGCTCGGCACGGACGTCGGCCCGATGGCGATCTGCTACCGCAAGGACCTCTTCCAGCAGGCCGGTCTGCCCACCGACCGCGCGGCGGTCGCCAAGCTGTGGACGGGCGACTGGAACAAGTTCGTCTCGGTCGGCGAGCAGTACAAGAAGAAGGCGCCCAAGGGCACCACCTTCATGGACTCGCCCGGCGGTCTGATCAACGCGATCCTCAGCAGTGAGAAGGAGAAGTTCTACGACGCCTCCGGCGAGGTCATCTACAAGAAGAACCCCGCCGTGAAGGCCGCCTTCGACCTGACCGCGAAGGCCGCCACCGAGGGGCTGGTCGGAGCGCAGACCCAGTTCCAGCCGGCCTGGGACACGACGATCGCGAACACCAAGTTCGCCGCGATGGCGTGCCCGCCGTGGATGCTCGGCTACATCAAGGGCAAGTC
The DNA here is from genome assembly GCF_030816715.1 of Streptomyces achromogenes. Taxonomy (NCBI): domain Bacteria; kingdom Bacillati; phylum Actinomycetota; class Actinomycetes; order Kitasatosporales; family Streptomycetaceae; genus Streptomyces; species Streptomyces achromogenes. The sequence goes on from NZ_JAUSYH010000001.1 coordinate 3,343,415, forward strand.
GAAGCCGGACGCCGCCGGCAAGTGGGACGTGGCCGTCGCGCCCAAGTCCGGCAACTGGGGCGGTTCCTTCCTGTCCGTGCCCAAGAGCGGCAAGCACGTGAAGGAGGCCGCGGCGCTGGCCGCCTGGCTGACCGCGCCCGCGCAGCAGGCCAAGCTGTTCAGCGTGCAGGGCTCCTTCCCGAGCGCGCCCGGCACGTACACCGAGGCGGCCGTCACCAGCGCCAAGAACGAGATGACCGGTGACGCCCCGATCGGCACCATCTTCGCCGAGGCCGCGAAGTCCAGCCCGGTGCAGGTGATCGGCCCGAAGGACCAGATCATCCAGCAGGGCCTGACCGACAACGGCGTCATCCTCGTGACGAAGGGCAAGTCCGCCGCGGAGGCCTGGACGACGGCCACGAAGACCATCGACAACAACCTGGACAAGTGACCCGCATGGCCACCCGCCACACCACCGCCGCGCCCCCCGTGAAGGAGGGGGGCGCGGCCCCGGGCCGCCCGCCCGCAGCGCCCACCGAGGCGGAGCAGCGCCGGCGGAACCGGCTGTCCCGCCGCTGGCAGCGGGACATGCGCTGGAGTCCGTACGCCTTCGTCTCGCCGTTCTTCCTGCTCTTCCTCGCCTTCGGCCTGTTCCCGCTGATCTACACGGGCTGGGCGTCGCTGCACCAGGTGGAGATGACCGCGCCCACGGACATGACCTGGGTGGGGATGCGCAACTACACGCGCATCTTCGACGACGACTTCTTCTGGAACGCGGCGCGCAACACCCTCACGATCGGGATCATCTCGACCGTGCCTCAGCTGCTGATGGCCATGGGCCTCGCCCACATCCTCAACTACAAGCTGCGCGCCTCGACCTTCTACCGGGTCGCGATGCTCGCGCCGTACGCGACGTCGATCGCGGCCGCCTCGCTGGTCTTCGTCCTGCTCTTCGGCCGTGACTACGGCATGATCAACTGGGCCCTGCACTTCGTCGGGATCGACGCGGTCGACTGGCAGAACGACAAGTGGCCGTCGCAGATCGCCGTCTCGTCGATCGTCATCTGGCGGTGGACCGGTTACAACGCGCTGATCTACCTGGCCGCGATGCAGGCCATCCCGCAGGACCTGTACGAGTCGGCGGCGCTGGACGGCGCGAGCCGCTGGAGGCAGTTCCTGCACGTGACGCTGCCGTCGCTGCGGCCGACGATCCTGTTCACGGTCGTCGTGTCGACGATCGGCGCGAGCCAGGTCTTCGGCGAGCCGCTGCTGTTCGACGCCAACAAGGGCGCGTCGGGCGGCGCGGAGCACCAGTTCCAGACGCTGGGCCTGTACCTGTACGAGCAGGGCTGGGTCAACCAGCACCTGGGCCGGGCCTCGGCGATCGCCTGGACGATGTTCCTGATCCTGATCGTGGTCGGCATCGTCAACTACGTCATCTCGCGCCGGCTGCGCGCCAGTAGTTAGGAGTACCGGCCGTGACGACGACGACAACGACCGTGAGGACCGCGAAGCCCGAGGACGCCGTGCCGACGGCCCGCAAGACGCGACGCCCGAAGTCCGCGCAGGCCGGCGGGCACATGCACGGCGGCCCGATCGCCTACATCATCCTGGCCGTGTTCACCATCGTGTCGCTGTTCCCGCTGGTGTGGACGGCGATCGCCGCCTCCCGCGACAACCAGCGGCTGGCACAGAACCCGCCCCCGTTCGTGTTCGGCTCCAACCTCTTCCACAACCTGGACGTGGCCTGGAACGACGCGAACCTGGGCAAGGCCTTCGTCAACACGACCATCGTCGCGGGCACGTCGGCGGCGACGATCGTGTTCCTCTCGACGATCGCCGGGTTCGCCTTCGCCAAGCTCCGCTTCCGGGGCCGGGGCGCGCTGATGCTGATCGTGATCGGCACGATGATGGTGCCGCCGCAGCTGAGCATCATCCCGCTGTACATGATGGTCGCCAAGCTGGAGTGGACGGACCAGCTCCAGGCGGTGATCCTGCCGTCGCTGGTGAGCGCGTTCGGGGTGTTCTTCATGCGGCAGTACCTCATCCAGGCGCTGCCCGACGAGATCATCGAGGCGGCCCGGGTGGACGGCGCGAGCAGCTGGCGGGTGGTGTGGCACGTGGTGTTCCCCGCGGCGCGCCCCGCGATGGCGGTGCTCGGCATGCTGATGTTCGTGCAGACCTGGAACGACTTCCTGTGGCCGTTCCTGGTGCTGAGCCAGACCGGCAACCCGACCGTGCAGGTGGCGGTCGCGGGCCTGGGCCGTGGCTACACCCCGGACCAGTCCCTGATCATGGCGGGCGCGCTGCTCGGCACGCTGCCGCTGCTGGCGGTCTTCGCGATCTTCGGCAAGCAGATCGTGGGCGGCATCATGCAGGGCGCGGTGAAGGGCTGAGCCGCCCCGCGCGGCCGGGACGCCCACCGCACACGACGCCGGCGGCACAGGCGCGGGCCGTCACGCGTCCATGAACCTCCCGGGGGCCGGGTCACCGCCGCCTCGGCCCCCTCGCATTACTTCCCCCCTCAACCTCCGTCGGTCTCGACGACCACTCATGGGAGCGCTTCCATGCCTGAGCCCGTTTCTCCGGTGACCTTTCCTCCCGCCTTCCTCTGGGGCGCGGCGACCTCCGCGTACCAGATCGAGGGGGCGGTGCGGGAGGACGGCCGCACCCCCTCGATCTGGGACACCTTCAGCCATACCCCCGGCAAGACGGCGGGCGGCGAGCACGGTGACATCGCTGTCGACCACTACCACCGCTACCGCGACGACGTGGCGCTGATGGCGGACCTGGGCCTGTCGGCGTACCGCTTCTCCATCTCCTGGTCCCGGGTCCAGCCGACCGGCCGCGGTCCCGCGGTCCAGGTGGGCCTGGACTTCTACCGCCGTCTGGTGGACGAGCTGCTGGCGAAGGGCATCAAGCCGGCCGTCACCCTCTACCACTGGGACCTCCCCCAGGAGCTCGAGGACGCGGGCGGCTGGCCGGAGCGGGACACGGCCTACCGGTTCGCGGAGTACGCGCAGATCGTCGGCGAGGCGCTCGGCGACCGGGTGGAGAACTGGATCACGCTGAACGAGCCGTGGTGCAGCGCCTTCCTCGGCTACGCCTCCGGGGTGCACGCGCCGGGCCGTACGGAGCCGGTGGCGTCGCTGAAGGCGGCGCACCACCTGAACCTGGCGCACGGTCTGGGCACGTCGGCGCTGCGCGCGGCCATGCCGGCCCGCAACGCGGTGGCGATCAGCCTCAACTCCTCGGTGGTGCGCCCGCTGTCCCCGGGCGACCCGGCGGACCTGGCCGCGGTGCAGAAGATCGACGACCTCGCCAACGGCGTCTTCCACGGCCCGATCCTGCGGGGCGCCTACCCCGAGACGCTGCTCGCGGCGACCTCGTCGCTGACGGACTGGTCGTACGTCCTCGAGGGCGATCTGCGCACCATCCACCAGCCGCTGGACGCGCTGGGCCTCAACTACTACACGCCCACGCTGGTCTCGGCGGCGGACGCCTCGGTGCGCGGCCCCCGCTCGGACGGTCACGGCGCGAGCGACCACTCGCCGTGGCCGGGCGCGGACGACGTGGCGTTCCACCTGACGCCCGGCGACCGCACGGAGATGGGCTGGTCCATCGACCCGACCGGTCTGCACGAGCTGATCATGCGCTACACCCGGGAGGCGCCGGGCCTGCCGCTGTACATCACGGAGAACGGCGCGGCCTACGACGACAAGCCCGACTCGGACGGCCGCGTCCACGACCCGGAGCGCATCGCCTATCTGCGCGGCCACCTGGCGGCCGTGCGGCAGGCGATCGCGGACGGCGCGGACGTGCGCGGCTACTACCTGTGGTCGCTGCTGGACAACTTCGAGTGGGCGTACGGCTACGAGAAGCGGTTCGGCGCGGTGTACGTGGACTACGCGACGCTGACCCGCACGCCGAAGTCGAGCGCCCTCTGGTACGGCCAGGCGGCGCGGACCGGTTCGCTGCCGGAGGCCGAGACCGCCTGACGGAGGTCGACAGCACCTGACGGAGGTCGGGACCGCCCGACCGCACAGACCGCTTGACCCGGGGGGCAGGGGGAGGGGCGCGGCACGCCGTGGGGGCGTGCCGCGCCCTCTGCGTGACGGGACGCGGCGTCGCTCGAGGAAGGCCACGGAACCGGTCAGAGGTGGAGGCCGATCAGGCCCGCGCCCGCCCGCGGGCCGGCCCAGGCGGCCCCCGGCGTCACCGGAGCGCGGTCCGTCTCCGTCTGCGGACCGTGCCGCGGTGGCCCTTGCGGGTCGGTCGGCGGTCGGTCAGCTGGAGCCAGAGGCGGACCTCCGTGCCGCCCAGTACCGAGGAGCCGATGCGCACGTCGCCGCCCGTGGACTCGGCGAGCCGGCGGACGATGTCCAGGCCGAGGCCGGTCGAGCCGGCGGTCCCGGACCCCCGGCCGCGGGCCATCGCCGCGACGGGGTCGGGGATGCCCGGGCCGGCGTCGGAGACCAGGACGATCGCCGCGTCCTCGGCGTTGTGGACGTCGACCGCGAAGGCGGTGCCCTGCGGGGTGTGGCGGAAGACGTTGCCGAGCAGGGCGTCGAGGGCGGCCGCGAGGTCGGCGCGGGCGACCGGGATGCGGACCGGGCGGTCGACGCCGGCGGTGCGCACCTTGCGGCCCTCGTCCTCCGCGAGCGCCGACCAGAACGCCATCCGTTCCCGGACCACCTCCGCCGCGTCGCAGCCCGCGCCGGGACCGGCGGCCGCCGTCTGCGGCTTGGCCTCCCGCGCGGTGCGGATGATGGTGTCCACCTCGCGTTCCAGCTGGGCGACCGCCGTGCGGGTCTGCTCGGCGGCCGGGGAGTCACCGAGGGAGGCCGCGTTGAGCCGGAGCACGGTCAGCGGGGTCCGCAGGCGGTGGGACAGGTCCGCCGCCAACTCCCTCTCATTGGCCAGTAGTTGGACGACCTGGTCGGCCATCGAGTTGAACGCCACTGCGGCGAGGCGCAGTTCGCTCGGCCCCTCCTCCGGCACCCTCGCCCCGAGCTTGCCCTCCCCCAGCTCGTGCGCCCCCTCGACCAGCCGCCTGGCCGGCTGCACCATCCGCACGCCCAGCCGGTCGGCGACCGCGACCGACCCGACGACCAGCGCGGCCCCGACCGCGGCCAGCACCGCCCAGGCCGTGGCGACGCCGTTGCTCACCTCGGACTCGGGGACGTACACCTCGATCACCGCGGTCCCCAGGCTCAGCGCGACCGGCTGGAGCAGCACGGAACCGCCGGGGACCTCCGCCATGGACGCCCGGCCCAGCTTCCGCACGGCCGCGACGGCGGCGGCGTCCGCGCGCTGCCGGCCGAGGTCGACGGCGGCCCGCCCCTCGCTCGCCGGCAGGTGCACCGCCATCCCGTCGTCGGAGCCCGCCGCGGCCACCACCCGCTCCAGCTGGTCGCGGTCGGTGGTGATGGACAGCGCCGGGACGACGACCGCGGCCACCCGCTCCGCGTTGGAGAACGCCCGGTCCCGGGCCATCTCCTTGATGACGAGCCCCAGCGGGACCGCGAAGGCGATCACGACCATCGTGGTGACCGCCAGACACACCTTGACCAGTGCCCATCTCATCGCGGCGGCTCCGCTCCCCCCAGGCCGCAGGCCGGCGGCTCCAGCTTCACGCCGACGCCCCGCAGCGTGCGCAGATAGCGCGGCCGCGCCGCCGTCTCGCCCAACTTGCGCCGCAGCCAGGACAGATGGACGTCGATGGTCTGGTCGTCGCCGTAGGACTGCTGCCACACCTCGGCCAGCAGTTCCCGGCGCGCGACCACGACCCCTGGCCGGCTCGCCAGGAACGCCAGCAGGTCGAACTCGCGGCGGGTCAGGTCGAGCCGTACGCCGTCCAGCTCGGCCTGACGGCGCAGCGGGTCCACGGTCAGCCCGCCGACCCGCAGGACGGTGGACGGCGCCGCCTCCCCGGCGCCGGCGCGGGAGCGCCGCAGCACGGCCGCCATCCGGGCCGACAGGTGTTCCACCGAGAACGGCTTGGTCAGATAGTCGTCCGCGCCCGCGTTGAGGAGCCGGACGATCTCCGACTCGTCGTCGCGCGCGGTGGCGATGATGACCGGCACGTCCGTGATGCCGCGCAGCATCTTCAGGGCCTCGGACCCGTCCAGATCGGGCAGCCCGAGGTCGAGGACGACCACGTCGAAGGAGAAGTGGGCGACCTCGCGCAACGCCTCCAGCGCCGTGCCGACACTGCGCACCGTGTGCGCGGCGTCGGTCAGGTGCCGGATGAGCGCCGAGCGTACGAACTGGTCGTCCTCGACCACGAGCACACTTGCCATGCGCCGCAACCTACGCCATGCGGGCGGACGTCATTCGGGCCTGTGGACAACTCGGCGTCGGTGGAGAACCGGTGGGTCCGCCGGGCTCCGCGGGCGGGACGGACGGGGACACCCGGGCAGGGACACGGGTGGGGCGCGTGGGGCAGGATGGCGGCGATGCGCAGAGGACTCGTACACGTACTGGCCTGGTCGCTCGCCACGGGCGCGGCGGTCACGCTGTCGTGGTGGGGCGTGCACACGGTGATGACGGGCACGGCCTACGACCCGCCGCGCGCCCTGCCGCTGGTCGCCGACGCGGCCGCGCGGGAGCCTAAGCCGCCGGCCGCGTCCGCGAGCGGTCCCGGACCGTCGGCCGCACCGTCGGCCGGTCCGTCCCGCAGGCCCGGCCGCACGCCCGTCGCGCCCACCCCGTCGAGTACGGCGACGGCCGGCAGCCCCTCACCGAGCGTCCCCGGCGCCTCCGGTACGACGGGGAACAGCGTCAGGAGCTACGACACCGACGGCGGCCGGGTCGTCTTCGACCTCGGGAAGACCTCGGCGACGCTGGTCTCGGCCACGCCGGGCGCGGCCTGGTCGATGCAGGTGTGGAAGACCGAGTCGTGGATCCGGGTGGAGTTCAGCTCGGGCGCGGACCGGGTGTCGGTGTTCTGCACCTGGCACGACGGGCCGCCCCGGGTGGAGGTGGGAACGTACTGACGCCGGAACGAAACCCGGACGGAAGCCCGCACCGAACCCCGCACCGAACCCCGGAACGAACGCCCGCTGCGCGGGGCCGGGCGCGTCAGCGGAACACCGAGGGCGGCGGCGCGGGCGAGGCCACCGCCGACGCGTCCGCCACCGCCGCCGCGCCGCCGGTGAAGTCGGTCAGCGCCCGGCCGTGTTCGACCCGGCCGGGGTGCGGATCGGAGGCGGCCCGGCGGGTCAGTTCGGCGATCGGCAGCGGCAGGTCGGAGGCGACGAGCACGGCGTTGCCGAACCGCTTGCGCCGCAGCACGGTCGGGTCGGCGACCAGCGCGAGTTCGGGGAAGCGGGCGGCGGCGGTGGCGATCTGGCCGCGCAGATGCGCGAGCGGCGGGCCGTCGGCGAGGTTGGCGGCGTAGACCCCGCCGGGCCTCAGCGCCCGGCGGACCTCGTCGAGGAACTCGGTCGAGGTGAGGTGGGCGGGGGTCCTGGCGCCGCTGAACACATCGGCCACGACGAGATCGGCCCATCCGTCCGGCACCTTGGCGAGGCCTTCGCGCGCGTCGAGGGACCTGACCCTGATCCGCGCCCCCGGGTCCAACGGCAGTTCCCGGCGCACCAGCCGGACGAGGGCGGCGTCACGTTCGACGACCTGCTGGGTGGAGCGGGGGCGGGTGGCGGCCACGTACCGGGCGAGGGTGAACGCGCCGCCGCCGAGGTGCACGGCGTGCAGGGGCTTGCCGGCCGGGGCGGCGAGGTCGATGACATGGCCGAGGCGCCGCTGGTACTCGAAGGAGAGGTACCCGGGGTCGTCGAGGTCGACGTGCGACTGGGGGGCGCCGTCGATGAGCAGCGTCCAGGCCCGTGCCCGGTCCCGGTCGGGGACGAGCTGGGCGAGTCCGCCGTCGACGGGCTCGACGACGGCGTCGGCGTCCCGCTCGCGCCGGGTGTTCCTGGACTTTCCCATGACAGCATTTTCGCAGGCCCCGACGGCTCGCCGCGCCCCCGGCCCCCGGTGGCCCGCCCGCGGCCCCGACCCCGGGCCCCGCCCAGCTCGACCACGCCCTAACGGCAGCTGTCCGCCGCCTCGATCAGCCGGGCCGCCTCGCCCAACGCCCGCCGCAGCACCGCCGGATCCGTCGCGAGGTCCGCCTCGCAGGGGGGCACCAGCCAGTCCGGGCCCTGCCCGGGCGGCTCGGGGGCGGGTCTCAGCCGTCGGCCGTCGGTCCTGGTGCAGACGCTGCCCGGCACGTCCCACGCCGCCGCGGTGCCGGGCGGCACCACGAAGACGAGCGTGTCGCCGCCGTCGTCGTGCAGTACGGGACCCACCCCGTCCCCGGCCGGCCCGCGCCGCAGGATGTCCACCGCCTCCAACCCCTGCCGGGTCCCCACCGTCACCAGGTCGCATGCCGCCACCGACGGCATCCGACGATCGTTGCTCTGGCTGGTCTCCATTCCGGCCTCCACCGCGCAGCCCGCCTGTAGTCCACAAGGCTCAACGCGTCACGGCGTCAAGGGCTACGGCGGAAGTCCGCCGCAAAGGATGGCAGTTCATGGCAGATCGCGGATGAGATATCCGTTTTGTAGCCAAACACCGCATGGCGGCCCGGCCACAGCAGGTACGTTCTTGCCCGCCGGGAACAAGGGTGCCCCTCGGACAACTCACCCCTGGTCCGGCATGGTTCGACGGTTCGCACGAGAGGACCCGGCCATGGCGTCGTCAACGGTGACCCCAGCTCGGCCCGACCGGCCGGCGCGGCCCAACTCCGTCTTCCGGCAGCTGCGCGGACAGCGCTCACCGGCCGAGTTCGCCGCGCTCGTACGGCGGGCCGCGCGCGAGATCGGCGAGCGGGTCAGCTGCGACGCGCGTTACATCGGCCGGGTGGAGGCAGGCGAGATCCGCTGTCCCAACTACGCCTACGAGCGGGTGTTCCTGCACATGTTCCCCGGCCGCACACTCGCCGATCTGGGGTTCGCACCCCGCTCGTCCGTACGCGGCCGAGGGGCGCGCGGCACCGAGGAAGCCCCCGGTGCGCACCCCGCGGGACCGGCGCGCGCCACCGGTGACGAGCGGCACACCGATGAGACGCGCCGAGCGCACGAACCGTATGACAGGCAGGACCCGTACGACATGCACCACGACCACGAGGAGAGCGACGTGCTGCGTCGCGCATTCATGACCGGCGGAGGCGCCACCATGGCCGCCGCCACCCTGGGCCCCTTCGTCCTCGCCCACGGCGCTTCGGCGGCGGCCCGCCGGGGACGTCGCGCGGGATCGAGCGAGGCGGGCGCACTCGAAGACGCGGTCCGCAGAATCCGGCTGCTGGACGACCGGCACGGGGCCGACGGCCTCTACCGGCGCGCGGCCGCTCCGCTGCGCGCCGCCTTCGCGCTGCTGGACGCCGGGACCACCCGTCAGACGACCGCCGACCGGCTCCACTCGGGCGCCGGGGAGCTCGCCATCTCGGTGGGCTGGCTGGCGCACGACTCGGGCCGGTTCGACGACGCGCGCTCGCACTACGCCGAGGCCTTGGCGACCGCCCGGGTGACCGGGGACGACGCGCTGGAGGCGCACGCCTTCTGCAACACGGCGTTCCTCGCGCGGGACGCGGGCCGCCCCCGCGAGGCCGTCCGCGCCGCCCAGGCCGCCCAGCGCGTCGCCCGCCCGCTGGGCTCGCCCCGGCTGATGTCGCTGCTGGCGCTGCGTGAGGCGGGCGGCTGGGCGGGGCTCGCCGACCGGACCGGCTGCGAGCAGGCGCTCGTACGCGCACAGGCCCTCTACGAACGCGGCCGCTGCGACCACGACCCCGAGTGGATGAGCTTCTACGGCGAGGCCGAGCTGGAGGGGCTCACGGCGCAGTGCTGGTCAGCGCTGGGCGACTGGCCGCGCGCTGCCCGGCACGCGAAACGGGCCGCGGACCTCCAGGACCCGCACTTCACCCGGAACATCGCCCTGTACACGGCCGAGCTGGCGGACGACCTCGCGCGCGGGGGACGTCCCGACGAGGCCGCGGTGGCCGGACTGCGGGTCCTGGATCTGCTGGACCAGGTCCAGTCGTCTCGGATCCAGACCATGCTGGCGGGGACGGCGCGGGTGCTGCTGCCGCACCGGAGGGCGGGCGGTGTGTCCGCGTTCCTGGAGCGGCACGCCTCGACGCCGCGGACGGTGTGAGCGGCGGCCCCCCGGCCCCGTCCCGGCCGGGTGCCCCTGCTCTGACCTGCCCCGGCCCACCCCAGAGCCCGTTCCTGCGCCCGTACCTTCGACCGGGGTCAGACGAGGTGACCGAGGTCGTTCCAGCTCTCGATCGCCGGCTCGCCGTAGGCCCAGCCCAGGACCGACACCGACGTGGGGTTCAGGCGGATCCGCGCGGCGAAGTCCAGCGGCAGACCCAGCCAGCGTGCCCCTATGGACCGGAGGATGTGCCCGTGGGCGAAGACCAGCACGTCCCGGTCGGCCGAGCGGGCCCAGGCGACGACCTCGTCCGCGCGGGCCGTCACCTCGGCCAGGGTCTCCCCCTCGGGAACACCGTCGCGCCAGATGAGCCACCCGGGCCGGACGGCGTGGATCTCCGCGGGGGTCATCCCCTCGTACGCGCCGTAGTGCCACTCCAGCAGGGTGTCCCAGACCTCGGCCCGCTCGCCGAAGCCGGCGAGCGCGCACGTCTCCCGCGCGCGGACCAGCGGGCTGGTGCGTATCTCGGCGTCGGCGAGGCCGTCGAAGGGCGGCCGGTGCAGCCGCTCCCCCAGCAGCTTGGCGCCCCGGCGGCCCTCCTCCAGGAGGGGCACGTCGGTCCTGCCGGTGTGCTTGCCGGACAGCGACCACTCCGTCTGCCCGTGCCGGGCCAGCAGAATGCGCGGTGCCATGGGGGACCTTTCCGGGAGAACCCTGGGAGGGACCAGGGGAGAATTCGGGGGCGGATCCCCTCCATCATCGCTCACCCTGAACAGGGGCAACCCGGCGGGCGATCTCAGCGTCTTTGAGATCCGGGGCCCCTCGCGAGGGGCGCGTCCGCCCGCCGTAAAGTGGCACGTCCCGCGCCACCGGCGCCGCAGTGACCGGACCAGCACCAGACAGCGACCAGAAGGGGGAGGCGATCGGATGCCGCAGACCGAGACACCAGGCACCGAGGCGGCCCCGCGGACAGCACGGCTGCGCTGGTGGACCGAGCTGCCCCTGCTGGTGCTGGTGTACCTCTGCTACTCGGCGGGCCGGCTGCTCGCGCGCGGTGACGTCTCCACCGCCGTCGACCACGGTCTGGCGATCCTGCGCGTCGAGAAGGTGTTCTACCTCAACGCCGAGCACCCGCTGAACCGGCTGTTCACGGCCCACGCCTGGATCGGCGTGCCGGCCGACTTCTGGTACGCGTCGCTGCACTACCTGGTCACCCCGGCGATCCTGGTGTGGCTGTTCCGGTCGCAGACGGTGCACTACCGGGCGGCCCGCACCTGGCTGATGGCGTCCACCTTCATCGGCCTCATCGGCTTCACCCTGATGCCCACCTGCCCGCCGCGGCTGCTGTCGGCGGGGCACGGCTTCGTGGACACGATGGCCCAGTACAGCTCGTACGGCTGGTGGGGCGGCGAGGCGAGCGCGCCGCGCGGCATGGGCGGCATGACCAACCAGTACGCGGCCATGCCGAGCCTGCACGTGGGCTGGGCCCTGTGGTGCGGTGTGATGCTGTGGCGCCACGGCGGCACCCGCCTGGCGAAGACGGCGGGCGTCGTCTACCCGCTGGTGACCACGCTCGTGGTGATGGGCACCGCCAACCACTACTTCCTCGACGCGGCCGCCGGCGCGGCCGTGATGGGCGTCGGACTGCTGCTGGCACCGTGGGCGATGCGCGCCGCGGACCGGGCCCGGGTGTGGTTCGCCTCCCGCGTCCCGGCGCTCGCCCCGGCTCTCCCGGCGGACTCTCCCGCCCCTTCGGCCCCGGTTGTCAGTGGCGGATGCCAGACTTCCCCGGGTGAGCGAATTCCACGGCAGCGCGAGTCACGGCTCCGCCCCGGAGTCGAACCGGACGTCTCTCCCTCGGACGCGGGGGACGGCGCTCCGGCAGCGGCTCGCTGAGCTGCGCGGCCCCGACACACCGGCCAAGGCGCTGGACGCCCGCGCCCTCGCCGCGCTCGCCGCGAACCCGGGCTGCAAGCGGCGCGCCATCCTCGACGGCGCCGGCGTGAACAAGGCGGCCCTGGCGGGCGCGCTGGGCTCGCCGTCCGCCTTCGGCCAGTCCCAGTTCGCCCTCACCCGCGGCAACGCCTTCGAAGCGAAGGTGAAGGCGGACGGCGGCGCGGAACTGCTGCGGCTGGTGCACGAACGGCTCGACCCGGCCGCGCCGCCGCCCGCCGGCGCGGCCGTTCCCGACCTGTCCGCGATCGGCCCAGAGGGCCGCACCGCACGCACGGCGCTGGCGCTGCGCGAGGCAGCCGCGGCCGCGGCGGAAGCCGCCGACGCGGGCGGTGCCGGCGGCTGGACGCTCCTCGACCACCCGATGATCGCCCTCGACGTGGCGGGCTCCCCCGCCTTCCTCGAGCCGGACGCGGTGGTGGTCCACCCGGACGGCAGCTGGACGGTCGTGGAGATCAAGTCCTTCCCGATGCTGGACGGCGCGGCGGACCCCGCGAAGGTCGGCGCCGCCGCCCGGCAGGCCGCCGTGTACGTGCTGGCACTCGAGGAGGTCGCCGCCCGTCTGGAGCCCTCCCCGCGCGTACGCCACCGGGTGCTCCTGGTCTGCCCCAAGGACTTCTCCAACCTGCCCACCGCGTCCGCCGTGGACGTGCGCAAGCAGCGTGCCGTCACCCGCCGCCAGCTCGCCCGCCTCACCCGCATCCAGGAGATCGCCGACGCCCTGCCCGACGGCGTCTGCTTCTCCCCCGAGCTGCCCGCCGAGCAGCTCACCCAGGCCGTCGAGGCGGTCCCCGCGGCGTACGCTCCCGAGTGCCTGGCCGCCTGCGAGCTGGCGTTCCACTGCCGTGAGCGCTCCCGCGCGGCCGACGCGGTCACCTCGCTGGGCCGGTCGGTGCGGGCCGAGCTCGGCGGGCTGAGCACCGTCGAGGACGTCCTGGCGGCGACCCGCGGCGAGGCCGGCGATCCGCGGGACCCGGCCGTCGCCGCCCTGCGCCGGGCCGCGGAGCTGCGCCGGGAGGCCCTGGGGTCGATGTGTCCCTGATCACCGCCCTGGCCCGGCTGGAGGCCGTCGCCACCGGCCGCGCCCAGCCCGCCGCCACCGTCCGCCACCGTCGGCTGTCCGAGCGCCCGCTGGTGTTCGTGCCGCTGACCACCGCCGGTGAGGCCGGCGCCCCGCTCGGCGCGCTGGTCGGCACCGACCGGGACGCGCCGCGGCTGCTGGTCGTGCCGCAGCCGCGCGACCGCGACCTGCGGTTCGCGTTCCTCGCCGAACTGGCCGACGTGATCCTGCCCTACCTCGACTCCTACGCCGACGACGTGGAGGCCGCCGAGCGGGCCGAGACCGACCCGGAGACCGGCAAACGCGTCAAGGTCGAGGTCGAGCTGTGCGCGGACGCGCCCCAGCTGATCGTGCCGAGCCGCGCGGGCGTCGACCTCGTGCGCCTGCTGGGCCGCTCCATGCGCTTTCGGCGGACGGCCGAGCAGGACCCGGAGACGCCGCATCCCGCGCCCCCGCGCGTGCCGCTGCTCGGGCGGTGGCTGACGCACTTCGGGGAGCGGTCCCGGGTGCCCGGTTCCTCGCTGCTGCTGGCCCTCACGGAGGTTTTGGGCCGGCACTGGGCGACCGGGCAGTCCAGCCTGGAGGACCAGCACCTGGGGGCGCTGCTCGCCTGGATCGATCCGCCGCCCGGCGAGACGGGCGCCGAGGCGGCGCTGCGCGCGGAGCTCGCACGGGACGCCGACGGGCAGTTGCGGTGCCCGCCGGCCGGTCCGGCCACCGACCCGGCGTTCGACAACAAGCTGCTCGCCCCCGCCATCGAGCGCTACGACCGCGCGCGCACCGCCCTGGCCGCCGCCGAGGACGGCCTGCAGGCCGACGACCGGCTGGGCGCGCTCACCGCCGCCGAGCGGGAGATCCGCGAGCTGGTGCGCAGCCGGACGCTGCCCACCTGGAACGCGGTGTGGTCGGGCCTGGACCTGCTGCGGGCCCTGCCCGAGGGCGCGCACGTCGAGGAGCGGTGGACGCGCGACCGCTGGTCGTTCACCGGCCACCGCGACCGGGTGGTCGCCGGCGAGCCCCCGCAGCCGCGCCGGGACGACGCGGTCACGGCGGCCAACAAGCTCGCCACGCGCGAACGCGAACAGGCCCGGCTGGAGGCCCAGGAGGCGCTCGACGACCCGCTGGCGATGGCGGGCCGCCGGCTGGCCGGGGAGGCCTTCGCGGGCGAGGTCGTCGACGTCGTCATGACGTACGGCGAGGGCCGGCGGCCGAGCCCCCGTCCGCTGGTCACCGTCCGGACGGACGACCGGCCGCATCTCGCCGAGCGGGCGAAGACGTACCGGTCGCTGGGCGGGAAGCCGCAGGCCGCCGAGTTCGTGGAGCGGGCCGCGGAGGACCTGGTCGTGCTGCGGATCGTCGACAAGATGGGCCGCGGCAAGGAGCCCGAGGCGGGGTCGGTGCCGGAGAAGGGCGACCGGCTCTGCTTCACCCTCTTCGAACACGAGCAGCGCGGCGGCGCGAAGCTGCCCGACCCGGAGGACACCCCGTGGACGCACGGCGGTCCGCCCGGTGAGCAGGCGCCCGAACCCCCCGACTCCGTCACCCAGGAGGACGTCCTGTGACCGCCGAGGCCGCTCTCGACCCCGGTACCGCCGCCGCCCGCGCCACCGACGCGATCCTGCGCGACACCCTGCACGCCACCGCGCGCGGGGTCGTCGTGGACTCCCCGCCGGGTGCCGGCAAGTCCACGCTCGTCGTCCGGGCGGCACTCGAACTGGCCGACGCGGGGCGGTCGTTGATGGTGGTCGCGCAGACCAACGCACAGGTCGACGACCTGGTGCTGCGGCTCGCCGAGAAGAGCCCCGAGCTGCCGGTGGGCCGGCTGCACAGCAGTGACGCCGACCCGTACGACAAGGCGCTCGACCAGCTGCCGAACGTGCGCAAGTCGGCGAAGGCGGGGGAGCTGGCCGGGCTGCCGGTGGTGATCTCCACCGCCGCCAAGTGGGCGCACGTGAAGACCGACGAGCCGTGGCGGCACGCCATCGTGGACGAGGCGTACCAGATGCGGTCGGACGGGCTGCTGGCCGTGGCCGGGCTGTTCGAGCGGGCACTGTTCGTGGGCGACCCCGGGCAGCTGGACCCGTTCTCGATCGTCGGCGGCGAGCAGTGGGCGGGGCTGTCGTACGACCCGTCGGCGTCGGCGGTGAGCACCCTCCTCGCGCACAACCCGGAGCTGCCGCAGCACCGGCTGCCGGTGTCCTGGCGGCTCCCGGCGTCGGCCGCGCCGCTGGTCTCCGCCGCGTTCTACCCGTACACGCCGTTCCGCAGCGGCACCGGGCACGGCGACCGCCGTCTCTCCTTCGCCGTCCCGTCGGACGGCTCCGGCGCCGACCGGGTGATCGACGAGGCGGCGGAGTCCGGCTGGGGCCTGCTGGAGCTGCCCGCCCGGCACACGCCCCGCACCGACCCGGAAGCGGTGCGGGCGGTCGCCGTGGTGGTGCGGCGGCTGCTGGACCGGGGCGGCGCGGCCGTCTCGGAGCGCTCCCCCGACCCGGCCCCGCTCACGGCCGACCGGGTCGCGGTCGGCACCGCCCACCGCGACCAGGCGGCGGCCGTACGTGCGGCGCTGGCGGAGCTCGGCGTCAGCGACGTGACGGTGGACACCGCCAACCGGCTGCAGGGCATGGAGTTCGACGTCACGGTGATCCTGCACCCGCTCTCCGGCCGCCCCGACGCCACCGCATTCCATCTGGAGACCGGCCGGCTGTGCGTCCTCGCCTCCCGCCATCGGCACGCGTGCGTGGTGGTGTGCCGGGCGGGCGTCGGCGACCTGCTGGACGAGTACCCGTCGACCGAACCGGTGCAGCTGGGCACCCTCGTGAAGTTCCCGGACGGCTGGGAGGCCAACCACGCGGTGCTGGCGCAT
This sequence comes from Streptomyces achromogenes, assembly GCF_030816715.1. Taxonomy (NCBI): domain Bacteria; kingdom Bacillati; phylum Actinomycetota; class Actinomycetes; order Kitasatosporales; family Streptomycetaceae; genus Streptomyces; species Streptomyces achromogenes. The sequence continues at coordinate 3,359,428 of NZ_JAUSYH010000001.1, forward strand.
CTCGGGGAACATCGGGTCGCCTGGAAGCCTTGAGGGTCCGGGGCCGAATGCCTCTTGCGCCGGCGGGGGAGAATGGAAGGCGGCCTGCATCCGAACCGTACGAGGAGGAGAAGACATGGCGGAGCCCACGCCGCGTCGGCACGAACCGCGGCTACGCCCCGCGCCCCTGCTCTTCGAGCCCGCCGAGGCGGCCGGCGACCCCGAGCACTTCTTCGACCTGGAGTCGATAGACGATCCGGGGGCGCTGCTGAGCCGGGCGACGGAGCTGACACTCGCGTTCCGGGCGGCGGCCGACCGGGCGCTGGAATTCCAGGCGATGGCCGCGGCCCAGCTCGCCGATCCGCGCCGCTTCGACCGGCTGACGACGGCGGACATCGCCGATCGGGCCGAGTGGACCGAGGACTACGCGAAGAAGATGGTCGAGTTCGGCCGGGACCTGCTGCGGGGCGACGCCGAGGGCCGGGGCCCCGCCGACCCCGGGTGAGCCGTGCGCGCCGTGCGCGTTGCGTGGGCCGTCGGAGCCATGTGAGCCGTCTGACGGATATGGGCCACCGTGGCACCACGCGACCTCACCGGTGGCATATGCCGGGCGGGCAAGATACTCCCTCCGCGTCCCTCCCGTCCCGATTTCGCGCAACCCTGTGAGACCGCCCGCTCACGGCCGGTAGACATGTCGGCATGAGCAGCGCATACGACGAAGCCCTCGGCGTCACCCCGGACGGCGCCGCCTGGCTCGCCTCCGCCGGAACGTATCCGCGCAGCACGCTCGCCTTCTGGGAGGAGCGGCCGCAGGCGCCGGTCGTCCTGCCGTGCGGCGCGGTGTTCGACGTCGTCAGCGCGCCGGCGATGTTCGGGCGGGCGATGCTCGACCGACTGTGGGGTGACGGGCCCGGCTCCGGGCCGGTGGCCGCGTTCCGCGGCCGGACGCTGCTGTTCGCGGCGCCGGGCACGGCCCAGCGACTGCCCACGCTGCTGGAGTGGGAGGAGTGGAGCGCCGAAGGCCGCCGGGACGGCCGCGCCGCGACCGTGCCGCCGCTGCTGTGCCACGGCACCGGCGACGCGGTGACCGTGCCCGCGCTGGTGCCGTCCGATCCGGGGTGCGGCGCCCGCTGGGTGGTCGCCCCGGACACCCGTCACCCCTGGCTTCCGGGGCCCGAGATCCTGCTGTGGGCGGCGGTGCGGGCGGCCCGCTCGGCCGTGCGCATATCGATTTCTCCTCCCCCCGACCAGGATGCTAAGGTCTACGACGTCAGCAGGCGCCGCTAGCTCAGTTGGTTAGAGCAGCTGACTCTTAATCAGCGGGTCCGGGGTTCGAGTCCCTGGCGGCGCACGACAGTGAAAGGCCCCTCGCGCGAGCGGGGGGCCTTTCTCGTGCCGTCATCTCACAGCTTCCTGCCCGGGGTGATCTTCAGCGTCCACGCCCCCGACGCCGACCGGCTCTCCACGTCCACCCGGACGCCGTCGCCCGGGACGGTGAAGCTCTCACCGAGAGCGACCGGGGCGTCGGCGAGCGGCGGATAGACGGAGTTCTCCCAGCAGGCTTCGGTGCGCGGGTGGGCGTCGAGCACCTCGACCGGCCCGCGGCCCGACCGGGCGGCGCTGCTGACGCGGTAGACGAGGATGCCGGCGCGGCAGGCGGCGCGGTCGTTGCCCACCGGGCCGCGCGCCTCGAAGGCGAGCGCGCTGTCCGGGCCGGTGCGGACCACCGCGAGCCTGGCACCGCCGCCGGACACGGAAGCCGACTCCACGGGGGCCGGCCGCCCGGGGACGGGCCGCCCGGGGGCCGACTGCACAGGGGCGGGGACCGGCTGCACAGGGGCGGGGACCGACTGCACAGGGGCGGGGACCGACTGCACAGGGGCGGGAACCGGCTGCAAGGGTGCCGGGGCCGGCCGCACGGGGGCGGGGGCCGGTTCCGCGGGGCCGAGGGTCGGTTCCCCGAGGACTCGCGCGGCCGGCTCTCCGAACCCGGCGCCCGGTTGCCCGAAAGCCCGTACGGTCCGCGCGCCCGGCCCGGCGCCGAGCGGCTCGAGCGTCAGCCGGGCCGGGCCGGGGCCCCGCAGGCACAGCACCTGGCGCGGGTCCAGCCAGCCCAGCTTCCACTTGTGCCAGGCGAACAGGTCGGGGGCGAGTCCGAACTGGCTGCCCATCAGGTCCCAGTCGCCGACGTAGGTGTCCCAGTCGCCCTTGCCGTCGACGGGGCGGTGATAGAGGTCGGGCAGGTCGAAGACATGGCCGGTCTCGTGGGCGAGAACGAGCCGGTCCGGGGGGTGCTTCTCGAACACGGTGACGACCCGGCGGAGGTCGGTGCCGTCGGCGTGCAGCGGGTCGTCCAGGTTGACGACCTTCGTGGCGTCCGAGTCGACGCCGGGGGCGTCCGGGTCGGCGACGAAGTAGACGACGTCGTAGCGGGAGAAGTCGACGTGGGGGTCGGCGGCGGCCAGGGCGTCGTGCAGGTAGGAGGCCCGGCCCTCGGAACTCCAGTCACGCCGTATGGCGTAGGCGGTGGACGGCTTCGGCATGCGGATCCACTGCTTCAGCGGGTGGGAGCGCAGGCTGAACCTGCCGTACGACGCCTGCTCGAAGAAGCGGCTGGTGGCCGGGAAGTGGTCGGCGGCCAGTTCGGCGGGCGAGATCAGCGGGGCCCGGTCGGGGAACGACAGGAACACCATCACCGCGTCCAGCGAGCGGGCCGGGCGGGGGTAGGCGGCGTTCCAGGAGTCCAGGCCCTCCGAGTGGTGGGCCGCGGTGCGGGCCAGGGCGCAGGGCGCGGCGGAGAAGGGTTCGGCCACCGAGGGGTTGCCGATCAGGGAGGTCGCGGCGAGCGCGGTGAGGGTGGTGAACACGGACGCGGTACTGCGCAGTCGGGGGCGCGGGAGCAGGCGCACGGGTCGCGGCAGTCGCGGCACAGAGACCTCCGGGGGCGGTTCACGGGACACCGCCACCCAGACTGTGTGTGTTTGTCGTACTTCGCCCTGTTTTTCTGCACCAGAAGAGTGAGGACACGGAAAGCGGGCATCACCCCGACACCCCCGGAATTCTCACGGAACGTCACAAGCGGTCGCGGGCCCGCAGAACCGGGCCAGGTGCGGGCAGAAACGATCTGTCAGAAAGGCGGGTTGTTCCGGGACACTGGGCATAGGCTGCGCGGGTCCCCGGGCAGCCTCTATGATCGGCACACTTTCCTGCACGGACAGAGATCGAGTGCACTGCGGGAGCGAGCGGTGAGCGGAACGTCCGAAGGGCCGACGCCCGCGGCAGACCTCGACCGGTCAGCCGTCACAGAGAGTGACATCAACAGTACGAGCGGCGGGCCTGCGGCCTATCGGTCCGTCTTCGCGGCGGCACCGCTCGCCATGGCCGTCGTCGACGGCGAGGGCCGGATCGTCGACGCCAACGGCGCACTCGGCGCGCTGCTCGGCGGCGGCAGCGCCCCGCTGGTCGGGCGGGTCGCCTCCGACCTGCTGGACCTGACCTCCGACGCCCGGATCCGGCACGCCTACCGCGAGGTCCTGCGCGGCCGGCGGGCCAAGCTGCGCTGCACCCGGCGACTGAAGCAGCCCGACGGGCACGCGCTGTGGGCGCAGGTCACCGTCTCGCCGCTGGAGGCGCAGACGCCGGGGGCGGGAACGCCCGGGGTGCTGCTGTCCGTGGCCGACGTCAGCGCCCAGCGTGATCTGCAGGCGCGGCTGCGGCATCTGCAGATGCACGACCCGGTGACCCGGCTGGCCAACCGCACGCTGTTCTTCGAGCGGGTGTCGGCCGCACTGGAGGCGGAGGCGTACGAGCAGAGCGGCACCGGCCGGATCGGCCTGTGCTACCTGGACCTGGACGGCTTCAAGGCGGTCAACGACACCCTCGGTCACCGGGTGGGCGACCGCCTGCTGGCCGCCGTCGCCGAGCGGCTGAACGGGTGCGCCGAGGAGGCCGGACGGACCAGGCCGAGCGTGCCGCTGGTGGCCCGGCTCGGCGGGGACGAGTTCGCCCTGCTGGTGGAGGACTCCACCGGCACCGACCAGCTCGCCGACCTCGCCGAGTCCGTGCTCAAGGTGCTCCAGGCCCCGTTCGACCTGGCCGGGCACCGGCTGAACGTGTCCGCGTCGATCGGGGTGGTGGAGCGGGCCGCGGCCGGCACCACCGCGACCGGTCTGATGCAGGCCGCCGACACCACGCTGTACTGGGCGAAGGTGGACGGCAAGGGCCGCTGGACGCTGTTCGACCCCGAGCGCAACGCCCATCTGATGACCCGGCAGGCGCTGGCCTCCACGCTGCGTCCGGCCATCGAGCGCGGCGAGTTCCGGCTCGACTACCAGCCTCTGGTCGGCATGTCGGACGGGCGGCTGCGCGGCGTGGAGGCGCTGGTCCGCTGGGACCACCCCCGGTTCGGCCTGCTGTCGCCGAATCGGTTCGTCGCGCTGGCCGAGGAGGACGGTTCGATCGTCCCGCTCGGCCGATGGGTTCTGGCCACCGCCTGCCGCCAGGCACGGCGGTGGCAACTGGACAATCCGGACGATCCGCCGCTGTTCGTCAGCGTCAACGTGGCGGTGCGTCAGGTGTGGGACTCCGACCTGGTGGCGGACGTGGCGGAGATCCTCGCCGAGACGGGGCTCGCGCCGCACCTGCTCCAGCTGGAGCTGACCGAGTCGGCGGTGATGGGCTCGGCGGGACGGCCGTTGCAGGCGTTGCAGGCGCTCAGCGACATGGGCGTGGGCATCGCGATCGACGACTTCGGCACCGGCTACTCCAACCTCGCCTATCTGAGCCGGCTGCCGGTGTCGGTGCTGAAGCTGGACGGCTCCTTCGTGCGCGGCTTCCAGTACGAGAGCGACAAGGAGGGGGCCACCCCGCCGAACCCGGCCGACCAGGTCGTCGTCGAGGCGATGATCGACCTGGCCCACCGGCTGGGGCTGACCGTCACCGCCGAGTGCGTGGAGACGTCCGCGCAGGCGACCCGGCTGCGCAGCATCGGCTGCGACACCGGGCAGGGCTGGCTGTACTCCCGCCCGGTGTCGCCGGACCGCATCTCCGAGCTGCGCGGGACCGCCGAGTCCTACGCGGTCGGCAACCCGTAGGCGTCCGCGACGAGTTCGTAGGAGCGCAGCCGCAAAGCGCCGCGGTGGGCGTGACTGGTGAGCATCAACTCGTCGGCGCCGGTGCGCTTGTGCAGGTCGTCGAGGCCGGTGCGCACCTCGTCGGCGGTGCCGTGGATGATGTTCGCCGTCCAGGAGTCGACGAACTCGCGCTCCAGCGGGCCGAGTCGGGTTGCCTCCGCCTCCTCGGGGGACGGGAACAGGCCGGGGCGGCCGCTGCGCAGCCGGACCATGTTGACGCCGGTGGCCAGGACCTGGCGGCGGGCCTCGCGCTCGTCGTCGGCGGCGAGCACGGAGACGCCGATCAGGGCGTAGGGCTCGGCGAGCACCTCGGAGGGCCGGAACGACGCCCGGTACAGGTCGAGGGCGGGCACGGTGTTCTGCGCGGAGAAGTGGTGCGCGAAGGCGAAGGGCAGGCCGAGCTCGCCGGCCAGGCGGGCGCTGAAGCCGGAGGAGCCGAGCAGCCAGATCGGCGGCCGGTGCGCCGACTGCACTCCGCCGGGGGAGGTGCCCTGGACCGGGCCGGGGATGGCGTGCACCCTGCGGTAGGGATGGCCGTCGGGGAAGTCGTCGTCCAGGAAGCGGGTGAGCTCGGCGAGCTGCTCGGGGAAGTCGTCGGCGCCCTCGTGCAGGGCGGCGGTCCGGCGGAGGGCGGCCGCGGTGCCTCCGTCGGTGCCGGGGGCGCGGCCGAGGCCGAGGTCCACACGGCGGGGGGCCAGCGCCTCCAGGGTGCCGAACTGCTCGGCGATGACGAGGGGCGCGTGGTTGGGCAGCATCACGCCGCCGGAGCCGAGCCGGATGCGGTCGGTGTGGGCGGCGAGGTGGGCGAGGATCACCGCGGGTGAGGACGAGGCGACGCCGGGCATCGAGTGGTGCTCGGCGACCCAGTAGCGGTGGAAGCCGCGCGACTCGGTGAACCGGGCGAGGTCGACGCTGGTGCGCAGGGCGTCGGTGGCGGTGCGGCCGGAGCCGACGGTGACCAGGTCCAGTACGGACAGGGGGGTCGGGGCGCTGCCCCGCGCCGTGCCGCGGATCCCGTCCGCCGCCGCGGATCCGTCCGCCGCCGTGGTCCCGTCGGCGGCCGTCGTCCCGCCTGCCGTCGTCGCGCCGGCCGGCTCGGCCTGTGCCGGCGTCTCTTCTGCGGCCACGGGGGTCCTCCTGTCGTCAGCCGTGTGCTGTCCTCGCAGCGCTAACAGGAGGGTGTCCCCGCTTATTCCCCGCGGACCGGGACCGGCGGCAGAGCGGACGCACGCCCGGCGTCGGAGGGCGGCCCACCCGGCGTCGTACCGGCCTCACACCTGGACGACGGGCTCCCGGGTGAACAGGGCGCCGAGGCCCGGCGCGTTCACCCGCCGGTCGGTGAGGCGCAGTGCCTCCCACACCGTGACCTGGTTGGCGGTGAGGACCGGTTTGGCGAGCTCCTTCTCCAGCTCCGGCAGGTACGCGGCCGTGTGCAGGGCGGTGCCGGGCAGCAGGACCGCCTGCGCCTCGGGGGAGTCGGCCGCCCGTGCGAGCGCGAACACCTCCGCCTCGCCCCAGGCGCCCACCTCGGCCGCCGTGACGATCCCGGCGCTGTGGACGCCGGTCACCCCGACGCCGCCCGCCCGGAGGAAGTCCGCGAAGAGGGCGGCCACGTCGTCCGGGTAGGCCGCCGCGACGGCCACGCGTGCGGCCCCGAGCTCCCGGGCCGCCCGTACGAAGGCGAACGAGGTCGAGGAGGCCGGCGTTCCGGCGCTGGTGGCCAGGGCGCGCACCTGCTCCTGGGCGCCCTCCCAGCCGTGCACGAAGCCGCCGCTGGTGCTCGCCCACACGATCGCCTCGACGCCCGCGAGCCGCAGTTGCGCGACGCCCTCCGCCAACTGCTCGGGCGCGCCCTTCGACCGCAGGGCGTCGACCCGGTGGGCGTCGCCGCCGGCGCCGGTGTGGACGAGGTCCAGCCGGACGTCGCTGCCCAGGAGCTGCTCGATGCGCGGGTAGTCGTCCTCGGCCGAGTGGCCCGGGTAGAGGAATCCGAGTGCGGTCATGTCCAGCCTTTCCTGCTGCTCTTCTCCCGGCAGTGCCGGCGGCGGGTCCCGCGGCGGGAGCCGGCCTCCGGCGGTTCGGTGGGCCGCACGCGCGCCGGGATGTCCGGCGGCGCTCCACGGTCCCACCGCCCGGGTACCCAGTCGGCGCAACGCCGCCCACACGGTCACCTGGTTGGCCGAGATGAGCGGGTTACGAGGTGGGGCCGCCCGCCGGGGACGCTCGGCCCGCCTCTGCCGGGCACTCCCCCCGGGGTCCGCCCACGCAGCGGGGCCCGCGCGGCGCCGGTGGGCAACGTGCCGTCGGCGCAGCCGTGTTGACGACGGTGGCTCCCGATGCCAACGTGGTCGAACCGCGCACGTCATCATCCGCACGCACGTCAGAATCCGCGCACGTCGGTATCCGCGCCCGTCGGACGCGCCTGGGAAGGGACACCGGATGGCCGCCGTCCCCCCGTCCCCCGCCACGCCGCCTCCCGCCGCCCTTCCCACCCCACCCACGCTCCTCGTCCTCGACGCGGACCCGCCGCCCCGGCTGGGGCGGCTCACCGGGCGGGTCCGGGTGGTGCACACCGACGAGGCCTCGCTCGCCGAGCGGCTGCCGGCCGCCGACGTCCTGCTGGTCTGGGACTTCACCTCGCACGCGGTGCGCGACGCCTGGCCCGGCGAGGGCCCGCGGCCGCGCTGGGTGCACACGGCGAGCGCGGGCGTGGACCACCTGATGTGTCCTGAACTCACCGCGTCGGACACGGTGGTGACGAACGCCCGCGGCGTGTTCGACGAGCCCATCGCCGAGTACGTCGCCGCGCTGGTGCTGGCGATGGCGAAGGACCTGCCCCTGACCTGGGAGCTCCAGCAGCGGGGCGAGTGGCGGCACCGGGAGGGCCGGCGGGTCGCCGGGACCCGGGCCGTCGTGGTCGGGTCGGGGCCGATCGGGCGGTCCGTCGCCCGCACGCTGAAGGCGCTCGGCATCACCGCGTCGGTCGTCGGCCGCGTCCCGCGGACCGGCATCCACGGCCCCGACGACCTGGACCGGCTGCTGGCCCGCGCCGACTGGGTGGTCGCGGCCGCGCCGCTCACCGAGCAGACGCGGGGCATGTTCGACCTCCGGCGGTTCGGCGTGATGCAGCCCTCGGCCCGGTTCGTGAACGTCGGCCGCGGGCAGTTGGTCGTGGAGGAGGCGCTGGTGCAGGCCCTGGAGCGGCGGTGGATCGCCGGCGCCGCCCTGGACGTCCTCACCTCGGAGCCGCTGCCTCGCGACAGCCCGCTGTGGCGGATGCCGGGGCTGCTGGTCTCGCCCCACATGAGCGGCGACACGGTCGGCTGGCGGGACGACCTCGGCGCGCAGTTCGTCGAGTTGTTCGAGCGGTGGGCGGTGGGCCGGCCGCTGAGGAACGTGGTCGACAAGCGACGCGGATACGTGCCCGGCCACTGACGTCCCGTCGCTGCGCATGCGTCGCCCCGGGCGTCTCAGGCGTGGTCCGTAGCCATGCATGCGTGGCCCGGGACGACTCAAGCGTGACCCGGGACGGCTCAGGCGTGCCCCCGGACGGCTCAGGCGTGGTCCGGGGCGGTGCGGCGCAGCTCGTCACGCCAGAGGGCGCTGTCGACGTAGTGGTTGTCGTAGCGTTCGGAGCTCGCGCGGATCTCCTCGACGCCCGCCTCGCCGTGGTGCACGCGCTCCAGCAGCCGGTAGTAGTCGAAGCGGTGGAGTCCCGGCGTGAAGAGGACGAGCAGTTCGGCGGTGCTGCCGGGAGCCGGCGCGAAGGCGTGCGGGACGGTCGGCGGAACGGTCAGGAAGTCGCCCGGGTCCAGCGTGCGCACCTCGTCGCCGACCAGGAACCGCATCCGGCCGTCCAGGACGTAGAACACCTCGGTCGCCCTGGTGTGGAAGTGCGCCGGAGCGCCGGGTGAGCCCTCGGCGAAGGTCGCCTTGTTGGCGGTGAGCGCCCCACTCGTGGCGTCCGCGTCGGCGAGCAGCGTGATCAGGCTGAGGGCGCCGTCCTGGAGGGTCTCGGCCTGGCCGGAGCGGACGACGAGGGGGCTGTTCATGGGAACTCCCGGAGATCGGCGGGCGGTCCGCGTGCTGCGGCCGTCGGACCCGTCACCCATGAATCTAGGCCCATGAAAGACCCATCGTATGGTGCATTGGGATGCCGTTCTCATGGGTCAATCCGGGTCGGTGCGCGGGTCGGCGGCTGCGGCCTCACCGGGGTCTGAGCAGCGCGGGACGCCACGCGCCGGCCGCCCGCGCCGGCCGGGCCGGGAAAGCCTTCGCGCGGTCCTTCGCGAGGCCTTTCGCGACGAACGGGGCCGGAAGCGATCCGCATGACTCGCCGGAAGCCGGGTAGCGGCGCGCCCATGGCTCGACCACAAGCACATCGATCAGGAACCGGCCCCCGACCCCACAGAGGACCCAGCCGCCGCTCACTGCTCGCGGCGGCGGTGTCGCTGAGCGCCGCCGGGGGTCTGGGGGCGGCCGGCTGCAGCCGCGTCCCGGACGACGGAAAGGTTCTGGGGGGCAGCCTTCTGGACACCCTGCGCAAGCAGGGGTCCGTGAAGATCGGCATCGCCAGCGAACCGCCCTTCGGGTACGTCGGGGACGACGGTCAGGCCACCGGGGAAGCGCCCGCGATCGCGCGGGTGGTCTTCAAGCGGCTCGGCATCGACGACGTGGAGCCGGTGCCGGTGGACTTCGGCGCCCTCATACCGGGGCTCAAGGCCCGGCAGTTCGATGTGGTGTCCGCCGGCATGTACATCAACCCGGTCCGGTGCGAGCAGGTGCTCTTCGCCGACCCGGACTATCTGATGCTGGACTCCTTCATCGTGCGCAAGGGCAATCCGCACGGCATCAGGACGTACGACGACGTCAAGAAGAAGGGGCTCAAGCTCGCCTCCGGGAAGGCGTACGCCCAGATCGACTACGCCAAGGCCGCAGGCATCAAGGACGTGCTGGTCCTGCCCGACCAGGTGGCCGGTCTGGACGCGGTGGCCCAGGGCCGGGTGGACGCCTTCGCGGGCACCCGCATCACGGTGAAGTCGGCGGTGGAGAGTTCCGGACGGGTGTCCGCGACCGAGCCGTTCCAGCCCGTGGTGGACGGCGCACCGGCCTACGGCGCGGGCGGCTTCGCCTTCCGGCAGTCCGAGAAGAACTTCCGTGACGCGTTCAACGGGGAACTGCTGAAGCTCAAGAAGGACGACTACCGGGAACTCCTCCGGATCGTCGGCCCCTTCGGCTTCGAGAGGGCCGACATGACGGACCTCACGGCGAAGGAGCTGTGCGGCTGATGATGAGTTCCGAGTTCTTCACCACCTGGTTCCTGCCGGGCATCTGGGTCACCGTCCAGGTGACGGTGTACGCGGCGGCCCTCGGCGCGGCCATCTCGTTCGGGATCGGGCTGGCCCGCGGGTCGCGGTACTGGATCGTCCGTTTCGTCGCCGGGATCTACTTCGAGGTCTTCCGGGGCATGTCGGCGCTGGTGCTGATGTTCTGGATGTTCTTCGCGCTGCCCCTGTTCGGCTGGCAGCTGGTGCCCATGTGGGCCGGTGTCAGCGCGCTCGGCCTGACCTACGGCGCCTACGGCTCCGAGATCGTCCGCGGGTCCCTGGCCGCTGTCTCCCCGGCGCAGAAGGAGGCGGGCGTCGCGCTCAACTTCACCCGGCTGCAGCGGCTGCGCCTGATCGAACTGCCGCAGGCCTGGCCCGAGATGGTGCCGCCGTTCAACAACCTGCTGATCGAGCTGCTGAAGGGCACCGCCCTGGTCTCGGTCATCACGGTGGCCGACATGACGTTCGCCGGCAACCTGGTCCGGCTGGGCACCAACGAGACCACCCCGGTCTACACCCTGCTGCTGGTCCTGTACTTCGTCCTCGCCTTCCTCATCACCCGCGGCATGCGGCTGCTGGAGCGCAGGGCCAAGGCGGGGGTCGGGCAGCGGCCCGAGAAGACCGGCGGGAGCACCCGCACGTCCGGCGCGCGCGGCGAACGCCTGCCCGCCGGTTCGCAGTCCGCGGCAGGAGGCACGGCATGAGCTGGGACTGGAACGTCGTGGACGACTTCATGCCGCGCTTCTGGGACGGCGTGCTCGTCACCCTGCAGGCGCTGGCCGTCGGCACGCTGATCGCCTTCGCGCTGGGACTGGTGTGGGCGCTGGCCCAGCGGTCCGGGCGGGTGTGGGTGCGCTGGCCGGTCGTCGCCGTCACGGAGTTCATCCGCAACACGCCGCTGCTGGTGCAGCTGTTCTTCCTCTTCTACGTGGTGCCGAACTTCGGCCCCTCGATGTCGCCGCTCACCACCGGCATCGTCGGCCTCGGTCTGCACTACTCCACCTACACCGCCGAGGTCTATCGCGCGGGCATCGACGGCGTGCCCGCCGGCCAGTGGGAGGCGGCCACGGCGCTGAGCCTGTCCAAGGGCCGCACCTGGCGGGTGGTGATCCTCCCGCAGGCGATCCGCCGGGTCGTCCCGCCGCTGGGCAACTACGTCATCGCCATGCTGAAGGACTCTCCGATGATCGCGACCATCGGCGCCTTCGACATGCTCGGCGAGGCCCAGACCTTCAGCAACGAGACCTTCACCACGGAGGCGCTGACCGTCGTCGGCGTGGCGTTCATCGTCATCGCCTACCCCGCCTCCCTTCTGATCCGAGCCCTGGAGCGACGCCTTGTCCGCTGACACCGATCCCGCACAGACCCTCGAGTCCCTCGCCAACCCGCCGGTGGACGGTCGTGAGCTGATCCGCTTCGACCAGGTCACCAAGCGCTTCGGCGACAACACCGTCCTCGACCGGCTCGACTTCTCCGTCGACTCCGGCAAGCACGTCACGCTGATCGGCCCGTCGGGCTCCGGCAAGACGACGATCCTGCGGCTGCTGATGACCCTGGCCACGCCCGACGAGGGCACCATCAAGGTGGGCGGCGAGTACCTGACCCACGAGGAACGCGGGGGCAGACTGGTCCCGGCCGGCGAGAAGCACGTCCGCGAGGTCCGCAAGAACATCGGGATGGTCTTCCAGCAGTTCAACCTGTTCCCGAACATGAAGGTGCTGCGCAACATCACCGAGGCCCCCGTCACCGTCCTCGGCCTGTCCGCGGACGAGGCGGAACAGCGGGCGCGCGAGCTGCTCGAACTGGTCGGCCTGACCGAGCACATCGACAAGTACCCGAGCCAGCTGTCCGGCGGGCAGCAGCAGCGGGTGGCGATCGCGCGGGCGCTGGCGATGCGGCCGCAGGTCCTGCTGCTGGACGAGGTGACCTCCGCGCTGGACCCGGAGCTGGTGGCCGGCGTCCTGGACGTGCTGCGGGACATCGCCCGCACCACCGACATCACGATGCTCTGCGTGACCCACGAGATGGGCTTCGCCCGGGACATCTCCGACCAGGTGCTGATGTTCGACTCGGGCCGTGTCATCGAGTCGGGCCCGCCGGAGAAGATGTTCAGCGATCCGGAGCAGGAGCGGACCCGGGAGTTCCTCAGCGCCGTCCTGTGACGACTCCTGACGTGAGCCGGGGGGCGGGGCGACGCGAGCCGGCATTCCGGGCCGGCGCCGCCCCCGGTACCCGGTACCCGGTACCCGGTTCGGGCCAATGGCATATGCCGGTGGAACAGTCCGCTGTAGAGGGGGTCGGCAATCCCGCCGACGCCCCTCCCCGCAGGCCCGTCGCCGGTTATCGTGGTAGCGGTGCACTGACCGGATTACGGCCCATAGGCAAGCGCAGCCGACACAGCGAGCGCAGGGGGAACCGTGGCGCTGAAACACGAGCCGACCGCGCCGTACCACTCGACCCAGTACGCGCTGCGCGTCCTGGAGAGCGTGGCGCGGCACCCCACCGGAATCACCGACAGCCGACTCGCCCGTCTGACCGGCCTCAGCCCGGAGCGCCTGACCACGCTCCTGCGGATGCTGCGCCGCGAGGGATACGTCGAGCAACTCGCCGACGGCGTGTACGTGACCGGTGACGCCCTCACCCGCCTCGGCTCCGCCCAGGACCACGACCAGGCCCTGCGCGCGAGGCTCCAGCACACCCTCGACCGGCTGCGCGACTCCGTCGGCGCGGCCGTCTACATCAGCCGGTACGTGGACGGCGAGGTCACCATCACCCAGTACGCGGACGGCCCCGCCACGCCGTCCGTCAACGAGTGGTTCGACTTCCGCCGCTCCGCGCACGCCACCGCGCTCGGCAAGAGCCTGCTCGGCCAGCTCGACCACAACGGCCGCCGCGACCACCTCTCCCGGCACAAGATGGCCCGGCTCACCTCGCGCACCATCACCAGCGACAAGCTGCTGCTCTCCCGTCTGGAGGCCCAGGCGCCCACCGTCCCGGTGCTCGACCTCCAGGAGTACGCGATCGGCACGGTCTGCGCGGCCGTCCCGATCACCGCCGGCTCCACGGCGGGTTGTCTGGCGCTCTCCCTGCCCGTCGCCCACGCCCACCGGCTCCGCCAGGCGGCCGAGACCCTGAACAGGAACGCGGCGCCGGTACTGCTCTCGCTCGCCATCTGAGGCGCGTCCCGGGGGTGCCGCCACGTGGTCGGAAGCACCCCCGCGGACCAGGTAGTATTTTCTTCGTCGCAGGCCGCCGAAGGCGGAGGGCGAGAGTCATGCGCCGCTAGCTCAGTTGGTTAGAGCAGCTGACTCTTAATCAGCGGGTCCGGGGTTCGAGTCCCTGGCGGCGCACCGAAGAAGGGCCTCTCGTGAACACGAGGGGCCCTTCGGCTTCCCCGGTCACCCCCGCTTCCCCGGCTCCTTCGGCGTCCGCTGCGTCCACGGCACGCGCCGTCCCTCCGGCCCGCCCGGCCGGTCCGATCTCCGCGGCCTCTGCGACCTCCGCCGCCTCCCGCGCCGTCAGCCTCCGGTAGCCGGGCTCTCCCGGCGGCCGCCACCACACCGGGTCCGCGCAGCGCGGCCCCTCGCGCCGCAGCAGCGCCCGGTGGATCTTGTTCGTCGCGGTGACGGGCATCCGCTCCACCACCCGCACGAACCGGGGCGCCATCTTGGTGCCCAGGTCGGGCTGGGCGAGCAGGAACGCGGCGAAGCCCGCCGGATCGAACGTCCCGGCCAGCGTCGCCATCACCTGGTCGCCGGTCACCGGGTCCGGCACCGCGTAGACGGCGACGGCGTCCGCTCCCTCGTACCGGGCGAGGATGTTCTCGATCATCGCGGCGGCCAGGTTCTCGCCGTCGACGCGCAGCCGGTCGTCGGTGCGGCCCGCGAAGTAGAGGAAGCCCTCGCGGTCCCGGCAGAAGAGGTCGCCGGTCCAGTACGCCCCGTCCTCCCGGCGCCGCTCCGCCTCCGCCGCCGGATTGCGCCAGTAGCCCTCGAAGGGGTTCGGGCCCCGGTTGACCAGCTCCCCGATCGCCGCGTCGCCGTTCAGCAGCCGCCCCACCGCGTCGAACACCGCCCGCGGACACTCCTCGCCCGTCTTCGGGTCGAGGACGACGAGACCTGCGCCCGCCCGGCCGACCGCGCCCGGCGGAGTGCCGGGCGACCACTGCACCGCCGCCCCGCCCTCCGAGGAGCCGTACCCCTCCACCAGCCGCACCCCGAAGCGCCGTTCGAAAGCCGCCGCGTCCACCGCTCCCGCCTCGGTGCCGAAGCCCAGCCGCAGCACGTGGTCCCGGTCGTCCGGGCCGGGCTCGGTGGCCAGGACGTACTGGATCGCCCGGCCGACATAGGTGAAGTACGTCGCCCGGTAACGCCGTACGTCCGCCAGGAACCCGGACGCCGAGAAGCGCCGGCGCAGCGCCACCCCGGCGTCGGCGGTCAGCGCCGGAGCCCAGTCGGCGATCACCGCGTTGCCGTGGAACATCGGCATGCAGACGTAGTGCACGTCGTCCGGGCCGACGGCGAACTGCCCGGCCAGGGAGCGCCCGGCGGCCGTCAGCCGGCCCTGGGTGCAGATCGCGGCCTTGGGGGCGCCGGTCGAGCCGGAGGTGAAGTAGAGCAGGAACCGGTCGGCGGGCGTGGCGCGGGACGGGTCCGGGCGGGCGTCCGCGTACGGGGCGAGGAGCGCGTCGTACTCGGGCGTGCCGGTGACCAGGAGGCGGACTCCGGGCAGGTCGAGCCCTCTGAGCAGCGGCAGGTGGGCGTGCTCGGTGATCAGCAGCCGGCACTCGGTGTGCAGGACGTCCCGGGCCAGTTCGGGGCCGCGCCGGGTGGAGTTGATCCCGGCGACGGCCGCCCCGGCGAGGGCCGCGGCCGACAGCCAGAGCGGGAACTCCGGCGTGTTGTCCAGCAGCAGCCCGAGGTGCGGCGGGCCGTCCGGCGGCAGCAGGTCGGCCAGCAGAGCCGCCCGGGCGGCGGCCCCGGCGGCGACCTCGTGGTGCGTGAGGACGGCGTCCTCGCACCACAGCCCCGGCCGGAAGTCGCCCCAGCGGGCGGCCACGAGTTCGGCGACGGTAGCGGTGCCGGCTCCGGTTTCCCTGGTGGACTCCATGGGCGCGCACGGTAGTTGACGTATCGTCAGATGTGGAGAGTCAGGGGGCGCACCGTCAGGGCAGCAGGCCGCCCGCCTCCGAGAAGAAGGTGTGCGCGGCGACCATGGCGACGACGCAGAAGAAGATGAACACGGCGAAGAAGCCCAGCAGACAGCCCGTGCCCGCGGCGAGCCTCCCCCGGCTCGGCCGGTGGGCCGTGGCCCCCTCCGGGTGGTCCGGCGCGTAGAAGACGGTGACGATGTCGCCCTCGATGACGGTGCCCGGACCGCCGCCCTCGTCGAAGCGGTAGGCGCGGCCGTCCCTCGTGGTGAACTCGTAGACGTGGTGCAGGGTGGTGCTCACCGAGGTGTCGCCGCCCCCGCCGCTCGTGTGCGTATAGGTCCGCAGACAGCGGCCCTCGGCGGTGACTCCGCTGTCCCAGGCCGCTCTGACCTGCCGGGTCCGGCCGAGGGTCTTGTACGCGAGGAAGAGCATGACGGCGATCATGATGCTCGGCACGATGTAGAAGAACGTTTCCATGAGCTCCCCCGGTGTTCTGAGATGTTCCCCCGCGCCGGCCTGGTGTTGACGGCGTGCAGGGAACGTACCCGTGCGCGGGCCCGGGGGAGCTCAAGCGATGCTCAGGAAAACCGGCCGCTCAGAACGTGACGTCGGAGCAGGCGTAGAAGGCGTTGGCCGTGTCGGCGATCGTCCACACGGCGACGATGACGTGCCGTCCGCTGAGCCCGGACGGCAGCGTGCCGCTGTGCGAGAGGGTCGACGGGGGCCGCTGACCGCCGTAGGGCACGGTCAGGAACGGCGTGAGGTCGAGATCGGAGCGGGCCAGGTTGTGGTTCTGGTTCCAGCCCTGCCTGGTGACGTAGTACGTGAAGTCGGTCGTGGCGTGCATCGCGGTGAACTGCCAGCGGAAGGTGTAGCTCCGGCCGCCGTTCACCCGGGTCGTCGGCCACGCCCCGCCCGAGGGGGTCCGCGGACCGTCGAGCTGGGCGAAGCGGGCGTTGCCGCCGGAGCAGATCCGGCCGTCGGCCGCGCCGGAACCCGGGAAACCCTTCGGCCCCTCGACGCTCTGCGGCTCCCACTGGATGTCGCCGCAGTTGGTCACGGAGCCGTTCTGGCAGAGCTTCTGCCGGCTGACGGGGAGGTCGGTGTAACCGTGGCCGCTCGCGCCGCCGGCGGTGAGCACGAAGGCTCCCGCCATGGTGAGCCCGAGCGCGGCGGCGTACCACCTGGTCTTTTTGCGCATGCTGCCGCTCCTGGAGAACGTGGGGAGTTCACTGAGCCGAGCTGTGCAGGTCTAGACCAAGTTCGAGATTATGGGCGTGCGCGGAACATGTCCATACCCGTCGCGGGTGCTGTTCGACGGGCCGTCAGGGCGACTGCTCCCGGCCCGCGCAGAAGGCCACGGTCAGGTCCTTCACCAGCGCCTTGCGCTCGTAGTCGTCCAGTTCCACGAGCCCGCGCATGGTCAGCCGGGTCACCGTGTCCTCCACCGAGTCGACGACCGAGGTCAGCACGGTGGCCCGGTGCTGGGCGTCGAGCGCGGCGATCCGTCGGCGGTGCATCGCCGCGGCGACCTCGGGGGCGTACTCCACCCGGACCGGCTGCACCGAGAACACCTCGAGGCCGACCACCCCCGCGTCCCGCGCGACCAGCCGGGTCAGCGCCTCCCCCGCCGCCTCCACCGAACCCCGGCCCGCGCCCGGCGTCTCCACCGGGATCCGGGCCAGCGCCGCCTCGACGCACTCACGCAGATACGTCTCGTGGTCCTCCACCCCCAGCGTGGCCCGCGCGGTGTCCCGCACCCGCCACACCACCAGGGCCACCACCCGCAGCGCGACCCCGCTGCCGTCGGCGGCGAACATCGGCTCGCTGCGCCAGTGCCGCAGCCGCACGTCCACCCGGCGGCGCAGCAGCAGCGGGTTCACCCACAGCAGGCCGGTGCGCCGCACCGTGCCCCGGTAGCGGCCGAACAGGCCGAGCACCCAGGCCCGTCCGGTGCGTCCGCGGGCGAGGCCGCCGAAGCCGAACAGGGCGAGCGTGCCCGCGCCCGCGTACGCCGCCCACTGCGCCGGACCGAGGCCGGCGCCCGCGATCTCCGGCAGCCGCAGCGCCGCCACCGCGAGCGGCGGCAGGACGCCGGCCCACCACGAGGCGGCCACACAGCCGGCCGCCCCGCAGACCCCGCCGAGCACCCCCGCCGCGCCGGGCAGCACCCGCGCCGGCCGCTCCGCCAGTTCGGGGTCCGGCCGCGGTCCCGGGCGGGGCTGCGCGAGCATCGGCCGGCGCAGCCTCGGCTGCTCCCCGGTGCCCGCCCGGCTGCCCACCACGGCGGGGCTCAGCGGCACCGGCCGCGGCTCGGGCTCGTCGCGGAACAGAAGGTGGACGGGGATCTCGGTGGTCGCCTCGCTCTGGATGAGCCGTGCGGGCCTGGACGGCCCCTCGGACTCGGGTGTGGGAGAAGTGGTCGTGTGCATTGCGTGCCTCCAGCCTCCGCGCCAGATACGCCATGACAGTGGGGGGACGGTGTGGATGGACGGTGCGAGGGGAACGGTGTGGGCGGGACCGGGTGATGGGGACCGGGTGGACGCGACCGGGTAGGTGGGACCCAGTGGGTGGGATCTCGTGGGCGAGACCCCTGTGGGTGGTATTTCGTGGGCGAGACCTCGTGGGTGGGGACTGCCCGGGCGTGGGCGGGGTCGCCCGGGCGGGGCGGCGGTGCTACGTGAAGAGCCGCCGCCAGGCCTCGGGGCCCGGATAGCCGTCGGCCGCACCGCCGCGCCAGCCCTGGGCGCGCTGGAAGGCCTCGACCGCTCGCCGGTCCGCCTCGCCCCAGCGCGGCCCCGGACCCGTCGTGTAGTGCCTGCCGAATCCTTTCTTCACCAACTGCCGCCCCAACTGCGTGACGTACGCGTTCTGCGCCCCGGGCCGGAACACGCCCCGGCCCGGGTAGGCGGGCACGCGCGGCGCCGAGGAGGCGGGAGCGACGGGCGGCCCCGCGGCGCCCGACCCGGACCCGGGGACCTGCGGGACCTGCGGGGTCCGCGGCCTGTGCAGGGCGGGCGGAACCTGTGGCATGTCCCCGCCCCCGCCGGTGACCAGCAGCGCCCAGGTCCGCGGGCCGGGCAGGCCGTCGGCGTCGGGGCCGCTCCAGCCCTGGGCGCGCTGGAAGGCCCGGGTGGCCCTGCCGTCGGCGGCCGACCAGCGCGGGCCGGGCCCCGAGCCCCAGAAGCGCTCGGCGCCGCGCTCGACGAGGAGCCGGCCGAGCAGGGTGACGTACCTGTTGTCCGCGCCGGGCCCGAACGCCGCCCGCCCCGGGAACGCCGGCAGCTCGGTCCGCTGCCCGCCGGGCTTGTCCCCGTCCCCTCTCGCGCTCGCCTGCGGGTTCCCGCCCCTGGCGCCGGACTCCTCCCCGGTGCTCTGCGCGGCAGGCCGCAGGCCCTTGTAGCGATAGGGGACGTAGCGGTCGGAATTGCTCCAGTAGGCGTAGGGAGTGGCCTGGCGGCGCGTGGTCGGACGGGTCTGCTCGTACACGACGTAGTAACTGTGCGTGTAGTCCGTCCAGCCGCCGAAAAGGACGACGTGCGAGCCTTTCTCGGGGTCGGACGGATTGTGGAACAGCAGAATGTCGCCGGGCCCGAGTTCCTCCTTGGAAATCCTCGTCCCGAACTGGTGGAGACTGCCCGTCCACTCGTTCCGCGGCAGGTTCCAGGCCATGGAGACGAAGCCGGAGCAATCCTGCCGGTAGCCGTCCCACCAGTAGGCGCTCATGCTGTACGGCACCTGCGCCGAAACCCATTCCCCGGCCCGTCCGATGATGTCGGCCCGGGTCGTCGCGGGCGTCACGACCGGTCCCGCCGTTCCGCCCGGACGCGTCGACTGCCCCGCGGGGCCGTGCAGCGGGGCCCTCACCCCCTGGGGGGTCTCGGGCTCGTCGCCTGCGGGAACGCCGGGGCGGTCGGGGGCCCGCGGAGCGGCGGCGGTGGCGGGCGTCGCGTGCGCCGCGCCGAGCGCCGCGGCCGTCGCGGTGGCCACGACCAGGGCGCGGTGAGCGGGCGGGAAGCCGCCGAACGGGCCGGTCGGGGAATTCCGGGCCGCCCGTCGGCGTGCCGCGCATCCGGGGCAGTCGCAGTCGCTCTCGGGATCGAATTCCTCGAATGCCGGAGGCTCCATGCGATTCCCCTCACACCTCAGCTGGAAATGTCCGCGACTGCTCACGTTCGCCAGTTTCTCAACCGTCTTGTCGACGCGCATGCTGACGGTCCGAATGATGTAAGCCGCGCGCTCCCGGCCCGACCGCCCGGGAGCCCCGGGCGGTCGGACGCACCCTCCGGCGTCCTGTAGAGTTACGACGTCAGTGCGAGCGCCGCTAGCTCAGTTGGTTAGAGCAGCTGACTCTTAATCAGCGGGTCCGGGGTTCGAGTCCCTGGCGGCGCACAGACGACGAAGGCCCCTCGCGAGAGCGAGGGGCCTTCGTTCGTCCGCGTTCACGTCACAGCACGCCACATTACGTCACACCACGACCGGCGCCCGTGCCGGTGAGGTACGCCGACACGATCACGTTCGCCGTGTAGCTGTGGCCGGCCCGGTCGAAGACTCCGCCGCAGGTGATGAGGCGCAGTTCGGCGCGGCCCGCCCGGCGGGCGCCGTAGGCGAGCCGGGCGTCGAAGCGGTCGCGCCGGACGACCTCGACGTCGTCCACGGTGAACTCGGCGACCTTCCCGTCGTCCCGGACCACGCGGACCGTCTCGCCGCCCCTGAGCGTGCTCAGCTTGTAGAAGACGGCGGGCCGGGTCTCGGTGTCGACGTGCCCCACCAGCAGGGCGGCGCCCCGCGCACCGGGCTTCGCGCCGCCGGCGTACCAGCCGACGACGCCCGCCTGGTCGAAGGGCGGCGGGTCGACGGCTCCGTCCCCGTCGAGGCCGCGGGCGACGATCGGGGCCCGCACGCCCAGCTCGGGTATGTCGACGCGTCGCGGCAGCGCCTGCCCCATCGGCTCGGCGGCGGGCGGGAGCCGGACCGGCGGACGGCCCACCGCGGCCATGTCGCCGGTCGCCGGGACGGATCCGCCGTGCCGCACGTCGGTCACCTCGCGCCCCCACAGCCACAGCCCGAACAGCAGCACCGCCCAGGCCAGGCCGGTCAGGAAGCGGCCGGAAACGCGCTCGCGCTCGGACACGGCTCAGTCCGTCCTGCGTCTCCGCCGCACACCGCGGAAGACGACGGCGGCCGCGGCGACGCCCGCCAGCACCAGCCCGATGACCGCCTGCACCGCGCCGGGGCCGTCCACCCGGGCCTCCTCCACGGAGGCCAGCGGAGCCGCCCCGCCGCCGCCCGCGCGGACCGGGGCGACGGGAGAGGCGGGGACCGTCGGGGCGTCCTGCGTCGGGGGGCCCGAAGACTCCCGCGGCCGCGACGGCTCGACGGGCGACGGGGCGACGACGCTGATCCGGCCCTTGACCGTGAAGTCGACGCAGGTGATCCGCACGTCGTAGGCGCCGGCCGCGACCGAGGAACGGACGCGGGTGTCGCCGACGAGCGAGCCGCCCGAAACGCTGAGCCGCGCGTCCGAGACGAACGCGTCCGAGGTCGCGGTGGCCGTGCGGCCCCCGCAGCCTGCGACCTTCAGCGTGATCTCGGCGCCGGGCGCGGGCTTGGACGGCGTGACCGAGACGCTGCCGCCGCCGTCGGAGGCGTGCGCCGTGGGGGCGTACGCCATGGGGACGAGCATCGCGGGGGCGAGCGCCGCGACGGCGGCCGCGACACCCGTACAGAGAGTGACCTTCAGTGAACTCATCGTGAACCTCCAGCTCTCTGGAGAGTCCCCCGCCGGGCCGCCCGGCGCATCCCCTGGCGGGTTTTCACTGCTCCGTACGGGTGGCAGGCAGGTCGCCGCGGGTTTCAGACCCGGTCGACGAGGTCCGCGATCGAGTCCACGATCTTCGACGGCCGGTACGGGAAGTCCTCGACCTGCTCGGGCCTGGTCAGGCCGGTGAGCACCAGGAACGTCTGCATGCCGGCCTCCATGCCCGCAAGGACGTCGGTGTCCATGCGGTCGCCGATCATCGCGCTGGTCTCGGAGTGCGCGCCGATGGCGTTCAGCCCGGTGCGCATCATCAGCGGGTTCGGCTTGCCCGCGAAATACGGGTTCTTGCCGGTCGCCTTGGTGATCAGCGCGGCGACCGCACCCGTGGCGGGCAGCGCGCCCTCGGCGGAGGGGCCCGTCTCGTCCGGGTTGGTGCAGATGAAGCGCGCGCCGTCGTTGATGAGGCGGACCGCCTTCGTCATCGCCTCGAAGGAGTAGGTGCGGGTCTCGCCGAGCACCACGTAGTCCGGCTCGTGGTCGGTGAGGACGTAACCGATGTCGTGCAGCGCGGTGGTCAGCCCCGCCTCGCCGATCACGTACGCCGTGCCCTCGGGCCGCTGGTCGCCGAGGAACTGGGCGGTGGCCAGCGCTGAGGTCCAGATGTTGTCGATCGGCACGTCCAGACCCATCCGCCGCAGACGGGCGTGCAGGTCGCGGGGGGTGTAGATCGAGTTGTTGGTGAGGACGAGGAACGGCTTGCCGGACTCCCGCAGTTTCTTCAGGAAGGCGTCGGCGCCGGGGATCGGCACGCCCTCGTGGATGAGCACACCGTCCATGTCGGTGAGCCACGACTCGATGGGCTTGCGGTCTGCCATGTGCGGGATCTCCCTGCCGTGCGCGAGGACGCAGTCGCTGCGTGCGCCCCAGCCTAATCACAGGGCCGATCTTGGGGAATGGCCGCTTCCGGGCCGTCCACCTGCTGGGACGCGCCCCTCGGGGTCAGCGCCGTCGGCGGGCCACCAGCAGGGCCGCGCCGGCGATGAGGAAGCCGCCGCCCACGGCGCCGAGGGCGGCGGGCGAGGACAGGCCGGTGCGGGCCAGCTCGGCGGCCTCGTCGGCGAGGGAGAGCGCCCCGGTGCCGGGGGCGGAGGGGCGGGGAGAGGGTGTGGCGGGCGGCGCGGTCCGCGGGGCGGCCGAACCGGAGCCCGCCTCGGCCTTCCCGGCCCCGGGTTGGGTGCCCGGTCCGGTGTCGGCCCCGGGGTCGGTGCCCGGTCCGGTGTCGGCCCCGGGTTCGGTGTCGCGTCCGGGTTCCGCTTCGGGCGGGGTGCCGGGCGCGGTCCCGACGGTGAAGCGGTAGTCGTTCGACTGCCCGACCCAGTCGCCGTCGTCACCGTGCCGCTGGACGACGGCCGCGTTGGCGGTGACGACGTTCGGGGCGGTGTCCGGGGCGAGGGCCAGCCGCAGTTTCACCGTGAGGGTCCGGCCCGGGCCCACACGGAACCCGGAGAAGCCGTTCGCCGCGTTCTCGTCGGCGAAGACGCCGACCAGTTCGTCGTCGTCGGTGGGCTCGAAGCGAACCGGGTGCGCCCGTCCGTCGGCGTAGAACTCCAGGCGCGGCTGATCCGGTTTCAGCTGGTGCCCGGTGTCGACCAGGACGACGACCGGGTGGACGCCGTCGCAGGTGCGGCGGGTGGTGTTGGTGAGGTCGAGGTACCAGGCGCCGAATCCGCCGCCGGGCCGGTAGGAGTCGGGACCGCCGTGCAGACGGGTGGTGAGCGGGAAGCCGTCGGCGCCGGACCCGGCACAACCCGGTCCGGCTTCCGCGTACGCGGGCACGGGGAGGAGGGCGGCGGCCGCGGCGAGACAGAGGGAGACAGGCGGGCACAGTCGCATGAACACGTGACCCTGCACGATGATCCGACCGGACGGCCCCCGCCACACCGCCCGACGACACACATCCCCCTCGTTCGGCGGAGGGAGCCCGCCGGGCGCGGGAGCCGATCAGGGGAAGCGCGCTCGGCGGAGGGGAGGCGGTCGGGGGGAGCCCGCGCGGCGGAGGGGAACCGGTCGGAGGGAGCCCGCTCGGCGGAAGGCCGGCAGAGGAGAGCCGGTCGGGTGTGCGGACCGGGACGCCCCCGGCGCAGCGGGCGCGGCGGGCGCGGCGGGCGCGGCGGGCGCGGCGGGCGCGGCGGGCGCGGCGGGCGCGGCGGGCGCGGCGGGCGCAGCGGGCGCAGCGGGCGCAGCGGGCGCAGCGGGCGCAGCGGGCGCAGCGGGCGCAGCGGGCGCAGCGGGCGCAGCGGGCGCAGCGGGCGCGGCGGGTTCCGGCGGGCCGGGCACGCCAGGGGCACCGGGCGCACGGGGCGCACCAGGGGTTCCGGGCGCACGGGGCGCACGAGGCGCACGAGGCGCACCGGGCGCACCGGTCAGCCGGTCTCGCGGCCGAAGAGCGGGGCCAGGAGGAGCTGGGCTGCGCCCTCCGCCACGTTGCGCGGGCCGCCGGGGGCGAGACGCACCGGCACGGCGTTCTGCGGGGCGCCCTCGCGGCGGGCGTGCGTGTCGAGGACGGCGGCCACGCCGCGCAGGAAGGGCTCGGGGTCGGCCGCGACGGTCCGGCCGCCGAGCAGGACGGCGTCGACGTCGAGCAGTCCGGCCAGGTTCGCGGCGGCCACCCCCAGCACGCGCGCCGCCTCGCCCACGTCCCCCCGGGCGAGGGCGGCCAGGCACAGCGCCTCGACGCACCCCCGGTTGCCGCACGGGCACGGCGGTCCGTCAAGCTGCACGACCTGGTGCCCGAACTCACCCGCGCCGGTGCGCGCGCCCCGGTGCACGGTCCCGCCGATGACCAGGCCCGCGCCGAGGCCGGTGCCGAGGTGCAGGCAGGCGAAGGAGCCGCGCTCCCCGCCGACGGCGAGGCCGAGCGCGACGGCGTTGGTGTCCTTGTCGACGACGACCGGCGCCCCGAGCCGCGTCGCCAGCGCGTCCCGCAGCGGGAAGCCGTCCCACTCGGGAAAGCCGGTGATCCGGTGCAGCACCCCGTGGGCGTGGTCGAGCGGCCCGGGCAGCGCCACGCCGACGCCGAACAGGGTGCCGCCCGCGGTCCGGCCCAGCGGCCCGGCCTCACGGACGACCGCCCCCAGCACCGCCTCCGCGCCCGCGCCCAGGTCCAGCGGCACGCGTCGCTCCCCCACCACCGTCCCGTCGAGGTCGACCAGCACCGCCCTCAGCTCGTCGCGGTCGAGGTGGACGCCGACGGCATGACCGGCGCCGGGGACCAGCCGCAGGACCGTGCGCGGCTTGCCGCCGGTCGACGCCCGCCGGCCCGCCTCCGCCGCCAGCCCCTCCTCCCGCAGCCGGGCGGTGATCTTGCTGACGGCCTGCGGGGTGAGGCCGGTCCGCTCGGCGAGCTCGAGTCTGCTGATGCCGTCCGGGCCGGCCGTGCGCAGCAGGTCGAGCACGAGCGCGGTGTTGTGGCTGCGCAGGCCCGGCAGGTTCACACCGGTCGGGCGGCCGCCGCCGTTCGTCCTGTTCACGCCGTCATTCTCCCCCCTGCTTGCACTTTGGCAACAGTGTTGCGAAAGTGGGGCTCATGACTGGACGCAAGACTGGCGAGACTCCTCTCCGCGTGGGCCTGTTCGGCTACGGCCTCGCGGGCTCCGTCTTCCACGCCCCGCTGATCGCCGCCACCGAGGGCCTCGTGCTCGACACCGTGGTCACCTCGAACCCGGAGCGGCGGGAGCAGGCCCGCGCCGAGTTCCCGGACGTGCGCCTCGTCGCCGGCCCCGACGACCTCCTCGCCCGGGCCGGCGAATTGGACCTGGTCGTCGTCGCGTCCCCGAACAAGACCCATGTGCCGCTGGCGACCGCCGCGCTGAAGGCCGGTCTGCCGGTCGTCGTCGACAAGCCGGTCGCGGGCACGGCGGCCGAGGCCCGTGCGCTGGCCGCTCTCGCCGACGAGCGCGGACTGCTCCTGTCCGTCTTCCAGAACCGGCGCTGGGACAACGACTTCCTGACCCTGCGCAAACTGCTGGACGAGGGCGCGCTGGGCGAGGTCCGGCGCTTCGAGTCGCGGTTCGAGCGGTGGCGTCCGCTACCGAAGGGCGGCTGGCGGGAGTCCGGCGACCCGGCAGAGATCGGAGGTCTGCTCTACGACCTCGGCAGCCATGTCGTCGACCAGGCGCTGGTGCTGTTCGGCCCGGCGGTCCTCGTGTACGCCGAGGCGGACGTCCGCCGGCCGGGTGCGGAGACCGACGACGACACGTTCATCGCGCTCACCCACGCGAACGGCGTCCGCTCCCACCTGTACGTCTCCGCGACGACCGCCCAACTCGGCCCGCGCTTCCGGGTGCTGGGCTCGCGGGCGGGATATGTGAAGTACGGGCTGGACCCGCAGGAGGCGGCGCTTCGCGAGGGTCTGCGGCCCGGCGGCCCGGCCGGCTGGGGCACGGAACCGGAGGAGCTGTGGGGCCGGGTCGGCGCCGGGGAATCCCCGCTGACCGGCGGCGGACGCCCCGAACGGACCCTCCCCGGCGACTACCCGGCCTACTACGCTGCGGTGACCAAGGCACTGATCGACGGCGGCCCGGGCCCGGTGACCGCCGTCGAGGCGGCCGCCGCCCTCGACGTCCTGGAGGCGGCCCGCCGTTCGGCACGAGACAAGGTGGCGGTGACGCTGTAATGGGCACCCACGAGATCACCCCGAAGTTCACTCCGGAGATCACCCCGACCCTGGAGGAACTGCAGACCCAGGAACGCCGGCTGGTCTTCCGCCAGTTCACCCACGACGACGCGTGGGCGCTCGGCTCACTGCTGGTGGAACTGGCCCGCGAGCGCCAGGCGCCGGTGGCCGTCGACATCCACCGGTCGGGCCAGCAGCTCTTCCACGCCGCCCTGCCCGGCTCGGCTCCCGACAACGACGCCTGGATCGCCCGCAAACGCCGGGTGGTGGAACGCTTCGGTGCCTCGTCGTACCTGGTCGGCTCCCGTTTCCGCGCCAAGGGGACGACCTTCGAGGAGGCCTCCCGCCTCGACCCGGACACCTACGCGGCCCACGGCGGCTCCTTCCCGATCAACGTGGAGGGCGTGGGGATCGTCGGCGCGGTGACGGTCTCCGGCCTCCCCCAACTCGAGGACCACCGCTTCGTGGTGGCAGCCCTGGAACAGTTCCTGGAGAAATACCTGTAGCCAGGGGAGCGCGGGGGTGCCTCTATGTCCTTCGTCAAGGCCCCCAGGGGCGCGGGGAACTGCGCGACCAGCCACTCCCGACCCGCGCCCGACGAGCAACCGCACCCCTGCTCCGACCCCGCAGTCCCCCACCGATCCCGCGGAGCGCTACGCGACGGCGAACTCCTGCCGCTGCCGCCCCAGCCCCGAGATCTCCAGTTCCACCACGTCCCCGCCCCGCAGGAACGGCTTCGGGTCGGGGGCCCCGAGGGCCACCCCGGCCGGCGTCCCGGTGTTGATCACGTCCCCGGGGTACAGCGTCATGAACTGGCTGACGTACCGCACGACCTCCCCGACGGCGAAGATCTGCTCGGCCGTCGTGCCGTCCTGCTTGAGCTCCCCGTTGACCCAGAGCCGCAGGGAGAGGTCCTGCGGGTCGGCGATCTCGTCCGCCGTCACCAGCCACGGCCCCAGCGGGTTGAACGTCTCGCAGTTCTTGCCCTTGTCCCAGGTCCCGCCGCGCTCGATCTGGAACTCCCGCTCGGACACGTCGTGCGCCACCGCGTATCCGGCGACGTGGGCGAGCCCCTCCTCGGCCGACTCCAGGTAGCGGGCCGTGCGCCCGACGACGACGGCCAGCTCCACCTCCCAGTCGGTCTTGACGGACCCGCGCGGGATCAGCACGGTGTCGTGCGGCCCGACGACCGTGTCCGCCGCCTTGAAGAAGATCACGGGCTCGGCGGGCGGCTCGGCCCCGGTCTCCCGGGCGTGGTCGTGGTAGTTCAGCCCGATGCACACGATCTTGCCGATCCGTGCCAGCGGCGGCCCGATCCGCAGCCCGGCGGCGTCCAGCGCCGGCAGTGTCCCGGACTCGGCGGCGGCCCGGACCCGGCCGAGCGCCGCGTCGTCGGCGAGCAGCGCTCCGTCGATGTCCTGGACGATCCCGGAGAGGTCCCGCAGAACCCCCTCGGAGTCGAGCAGCGCGGGACGCTCCGTTCCCTTCGTACCGACTCGCAGCAACTTCATGATGACCGTCTCCCTGGATCGCGGGTCGTCCTCCGACGGGTGCAGCCATCGGAGGACTGGTCGATCGTCCAAGCTCGGCGTCCGCTCCGCAATACCCGGTTCACGTACTGGACCGTCACCGGACGGACGTGCGCGGACGTCATCGGTACAGGACGGCCCGTTCGACCGCGCTCCAGGTCGTCGACGTGATCACGTACAGCGCGGCGGCCAGCGGCACGACCGCCACGGTGACCAGGGTGAGGAACGACATGAACGGCATGACCTTGGTGAGGGCGCCGGCCCCGGGCACGTCCTGGCCGCCGGTCACGGGCAGCGGCGTCCGCTTGGCGCGCAGGTAGTTGAAAGTGGCGACCACGGCCACGACGGTGAACAGCGCGAGGTAGACCAGACCGGCCCCGCCGACCGGGCCGCCTTCGGCGAGCGCGTCCGCCCAGTGATCGCCGAGGGGTGCGGCGAACAGCCGGTGGCTAAGCAGCCCGTTGCTCTCACCGCCGACCGAGGTGCTGGAGAAGAGGTGGTAGAGCACGAAGAACGCGGGTGCCTGGAGCAGGCTCGGCAGGCAGCCGGAGAGCGGCGACACCTCTTCCGCGGCGTGCAGTTCCAGCACGGCCTTCCGGAGCCGTTCGGGGTCCTTCGCGTGCTTGCTGCGCAGTTCGGCGATCCTCGGCTGCAGGGCGGTGCGGGCCTTCTGCCCGCGGGCGGCCGCGCGGGAGAGCGGGTGGACGAGGAGCCGTACGAGCGCGGTGAACAGGACGATCGCGGCGGCCGCGGCGGCGGCGCCGAACAGGGGGTGGAGCAGGTCGGCGAGGTGCTCGACCAGGCTGGCGAAAACGGACATGGGTGAGGAGCCCTCCGGGGGTCTCGTCGTGCCGGGACAACGGGGTTGGCGGCATGACGACCCGCGCGGGGTCACGAGGACGGCGTCGGACGTGCCCTACGCGGCGGTCGCCGGGAGGGGCTGACCGGGCGCTCGCGGGCGCGGCCGGCCGGACGCGTCCGGATCGCGTTGCGACAGGAAGGCCGTGCGCCGGGCCCGGTCCCTGATCGCCGTGCGCACCCGGGTGGGCGGCACGCGAGGCGCGCTGCGCGCGGCGACGACGGTGCAGACGACGAGCGCGGAGGAGGCGGCGGCGGTCGCGGCGAGGGCGACGGCGGCCGTGAGACTGCCGGAGTCGAGAAGCAGGACGTCGAGGACGAGGAGGAGCAGGAAGGGCATGACGGCGCGACGCGCGTCGAACCGGTTGTGCGGCATGCCTCTCCTTCCCTGCTCCCAAGAGGACGTCCGGGAGACGGCGATGGTTCCGGAGCCGCAACCGCAACCGGAGCCGGAGCCGCAACCACACCTTCGGCCGCAACTCCCGCCAGGCCGCCGAGCCCGCCAGCCCGCCGAGCCCGCCGAGCCCGCCGGTGAGGCAGCTTGTATCAGTTGTTTGACACAAGATTCGGCTCACGGCATCTTGTACTCACTACTTGATACAAGTACCGACCGGGGGTCCGCCATGCTCGACACCGTCCCGCCCGAGCGGCTGCTGGCGCGCGCCGACCTCTGTGCCCGCTGGGCGGGCCTCGCCCTGGGCGTCGTCGTCGCGCAGCCGCTGGCGGCCATGGACAGCGACGACCTCGCCATGCGCTTCCTCAGCGCGGTCACCGCGTTCGGGCTGTGCGTCGTGGGCGGGGTCCTGCTCGGCGACTCCCTCACCCCCGCCCCCCTGGAGGCGGTCCGCACCGCCGGCCTCGCCCCGCGCCGGGTCCGGGACCACGTCCCGCCCCGGATGGCGCCGCTGCTGGTCTTCGAGGCGGCCTGCATCGCCGTCCTGCTGACGATCGGGACCCTCATGGCATCCCCCGACGCCCACGGCCGGATCGGCCGCACCCTCACCGTCACCTGTACCGGCCACAGACCCCGGCTCCTGGGCCCCTGGCCCGGCGTCCACTACGCCGCCCCGGCCCTCGCCGCCCTCGCCCTCGGCACCGCCGCCTGCGTCTGGGCACTGCGCCGCATCGCCCACCGCCCCGGCGACAACCTGCGACGCCACGACCGCAGCTGGGCGATCACCGGGGCCTGGGGGCTGCTGGTCTCCAGCCAACTGCTCATCGTCCTCGGCATGATCGGCCGGGTGCTGTCGTACACCACCTGCGCCGGCATGCTGGGCAACGTCACCGCGCTGGTGATCTACCCCTTGGGGCTGCTCGCCCTGTTCAGTCTGGGCTGGTGCCTGTTCACCGTCGTCGCACCCCGGGCCGTGGGCGATGAGTGAGCCCGCGGTACGCGTCGACACCACCAGCCAGGTGCCCCCGTACGACCAGATCCGGTCCCAGCTCGCCGCGCTGATCGTCACCGGCCGGCTGACGGAGGGCGAGCGGCTGCCGACCGTCCGCCAGCTCGCCGCCGACCTGGGTCTGGCGCCGGGGACGGTGGCCCGCGCCTACCGGGAACTGGAGGCCGCCGAGCTGATCCGCACCCGGCGCGGCGCCGGCTCCCGGGTGGCGGCTCCCCGGGCCCGTCCGGGCCGCCCCGATCCCGAGCAACTGGCGACGCTGGCACGTGACTTCACCGCGTCCGCCCGCGCCCTCGGCGCCGACACCGAAGCCGTCCTGACCGCCGTCCGAGAGGCGCTGGAGGAGGGGGCGTAGCGGCCTGGTGCCGGAACACCGCGACGCGGTCCGCAACCGACCGCCCCGCCCGGCGGCTCTACATGACCATGCACCTGCAGGACAGGCATCACATGCACGATGGGCACCACATGCACGACGGGCACGACGGGCACGACGGGCACGACGGGCACGATGGGCACGACATGCACAGGAGAGTGGCCCGCGGGGTCAGGACGTTCGCCGGTCAGCTGGCCCGCTTCGGCTGGGTCCAGGCGCGCTGCTGCGCCTTCGCGGTCGCGCTGCTCGGCGGCATGGCCGTCTCCAGGCTGCTCCCGGTCCTCCCGGTGGCCCGCTACGACCTCCTCCTCGCCTACGGCGTGCTGCTCACCGCTCTCGCGTGGCTCCTGGGCTGGGAGTCCCGGAGGGAGGTCGCGGTGGTGGCCGTCTGCCATGTCCTGGGGCTCGCCTTCGAGCTGGTGAAGGTGCGGGTGGGTTCGTGGAGCTACCCCGAGCCCGGCCTCACCAAGATCGCCGGAGTGCCGTTGTACGGCGGCTTCATGTACGCGGCCGTCGGCAGCTACGTCTGCCGGTCCTGGCGGCTGCTCGGCCTGTCCCTGACCCGCTACCGGGCCCGTTCCACCGCCGTGCTCGCCGTCGGCCTGTACGTGAACTTCCTGACCCATCACTGGCTGCCGGACCTGCGGCTGCCGCTCGGCGCGCTGCTGCTGGCCGCCACGGCGGGCACGTGGGCGCACTTCACGGTCGGCAGGCTGCGGCACCGGATGCCGCTGGCGCTCGCCTTCACGCTGATCGGCTTCTTCCTCTGGCTGGCCGAGAACATCGCCACCTACCTCGGCGCCTGGACCTACCCGTACCAGCTCCACGGCTGGGAGCCCGTCGCCCTCTCCAAGTGGGTCTCGTGGGCGCTGCTGATCAGCGTCACCTTCGTCATCTGCGGGGCCCGCCGGGAGCGGCGCGAACCCCGGGAGCACCGAGACCCCCGCGAGCGCCGGCGCGACGGCGTCCTATCCGCGGGGCTGCGCGGCGACCAGGACGCCCCACACGACCAGCCGGTACCGGGAGGTGTACTCGGGAGTGCAGGTGGTGAGGGTGAGGTAGCGGCCGGGGACGCCGTAACCGTGACCGGGCTTCGCGAGGGAGCGGGGCACGGGCCCGATGACGCCCGAGTCGCGGGGTGAGGTCTGCGGCAGGACCTTGTCGACGAGGTAGGTGTAGGTGGCGTCCCGGGTCTCCACCTCCACCCTGTCGCCCTTCCCCAGGCGGTTGAGGTACCGGAAGGGCTCACCGTGCGTGTTGCGGTGCCCGGCGAGCGCGAAGTTGCCCTGCTGCCCCGGCTGTTGACTGCCGCTGTAGTGACCCGCGTACCCCTTGTCGAGGACCTTCCGCTTGCTGGTGCCCTCGCCGACCGGCACCCGCAGGCCGATCCGGGGGATGCGCAGCACGGCGTAGGCCTGGGAGGGACGCGGGACGCCGCTCCCGGCGTCGCCCGCGCCCCCTGCCGACGAGCCGGTACGGCCGTCGGGGCCGGCGCCGTCCTCGTCGCCGGCGGACGGGCCGCCGGCGGCGGTGCCGGCGCCCGGGCCCCCGTCACCGGCGGCGCCCTGCGGACCGTCCGCCTCGCCGCTCCCCCACTCCCGCTCCAGGGCCGCCACCCCGCGCTCGGCGCCGTCCTTCGCCTCCCGGTTGGTCCACCACAGCTGGTGGACGACGAGGAGAAGCACCAGCACCCCGGCGGTGACGAGGAGTTCGGCGCCGGTCCACAGCGCCCGCCGGCACCGGGCGCGCCGCCGCCGGGTGCCGTGCCGAACGACGGGGACGCGCCGGCCGAGGGGAGTCCACCGCCCGGGGGAAGTCTGCACGCGGGCACGATAAGGGGAGGGGGACAAGGTCTCCAGACCCGTACATACACGGACCGTCCCCACCCCGCGCGTTCGTCCCCTCGAACCCCTTCCGCCCCTTTCTCCACAGGTTTGAGAAAGGGCTGTCAGAACTCTCGACAACCGCACGGACCACACCCGATGCTTCGTGACGCATTGACGCACCTACGCATTGACGATTTGACGCATTGACGCACTCCGACGACGCCGGCGGGGACGACCGGCGGTCGATCGCTGTCATGAAGCGGAGAAGTCATGATCCGACGCAGAACACTGCTGGCGGCCACGGGCGGCGCGCTCCTCGGGAGCACCCTCGCGACGGGCACCGCCCGCGCCGACTCCACGATCGCCGTCAATCCCGCGACGACGTACGGCACCTGGGAAGGCTGGGGCACCTCCCTCGCCTGGTGGGCGAACGTCTTCGGCGCCCGGGACGACTTCGCCGACATCTTCTTCACGACCAAGTCGGTGTCCTACAACGGCAGCACCCTGCCCGGCCTCGGCCTCAACATCGCCCGCTACAACCTGGGCGCGTGCAGCTGGAACACCGTGGGCGGCGCGTCGATGGCGGTCTCCCCCAACATCCCCGGGTTCAAGCAGATCGAGGGCTACTGGCAGGACTGGAACAACGAGGACCCGACGTCCTCGGCCTGGGACTGGACGGCGGACGCGAACCAGCGCGCGATGCTGCAGAAGGCCGCGTCGCGCGGCGCGACGTCGGAGCTGTTCGCCAACTCCCCCATGTGGTGGATGTGCCTGAACCACAACCCGTCGGGCGCGTCGGGCGGCGGCAACAACCTCCAGTCCTGGAACTACCGCCAGCACGCCTCCCACCTCGCGGCGGTCGCCCTGCGCGCCAAGAACAACTGGGGCGTGAACTTCGCGACGGTCGACCCCTTCAACGAACCGTCCTCGTCCTGGTGGACGGCGACCGGGACGCAGGAGGGCTGCCACATGGACGCCACCGTCCAGGCGGCCGTCCTGCCGTACATGCGCAGCGAGCTGGACGCGCGCGGCCTGACGGCGACCAAGATCTCGGCCTCGGACGAGACGAGTTACGACCTCGCCCGCACCACCTGGAACTCCTTCTCCGCGACGACGAAGGGGTACGTGAACCGGGTCAACGTCCACGGCTACCAGGGCTCCGGCGGCCGCCGCGACCTGCTGTACACGGACGTCGTGACGACGGCCAAGAAGGCACTGTGGAACTCCGAGACCGGCGACAAGGACGGCACCGGTCTCACCATGGCGAGCAACCTGCTCTACGACTTCCGCTGGCTGCACCCGACGGCGTGGGTCTACTGGCAGGTCATGGACCCGTCGGCGGGCTGGGCGATGATCCGGTACGACCCGAACACGCTGGCGGCCGGCGCGGTCACCACGAAGTACTACGTGATGGCCCAGTTCAGCCGTCACATCCGGCCCGGCATGACGATCCTCGACACGGGCGTGAGCTACGCGGCGGCGGCCATCGACAGGACGGCGAAGCGCCTGGTGATCGTCGCGGCGAACACGTCGTCGTCGGCCCAGACGCTCACCTTCGACCTCTCCCGCTTCACCACGGTGAGCGGCGGATCGGGGGGACTGGTCCCGCGCTGGAACACGGTGACCAACGGCTCCGGCGACCTCTACGCCTCCCACTCGGACACCCGCCTGAGCGGCAAGTCGATCAGCGTCCCGTTCGCGGCGGGCGCGGTGCAGACCCTCCAGGTGGACGGGGTGACGATCTAGGACGTCCGGCACGGATTCCGGGTGGGCGGGGCGGCGATGTGGTCGCCGGCCATCAGGTATCTCTCCTTTGTCGGCGGGCGGCGTTACGGTGTCACCCATGCGCCCCGACACGCCTGCCGAGAACGTCGACCACACCGCCGAAGCGGCACGCCTGGAGCGGACCGCCGGCCTGTATCCCGAGGACGCGGAAGCCCTGCTGCTGCAGGCCGCGGCACACCTGGAACTGGCCGGCGACCGCCCCGCCGCGACGACCCTGTACGACCGCCTCCTGTCCTCCTCGGAGGGACCGGAGACCCTGGAGAGCCCCCACCTGATCCGCGCCCTGAAGGCCTCCAACCTGTGGGAGTACGGTCACGAGGCCGAGGCCAGAGCGATCATCGACGGCATCCGCGCCGCCGCCCCCCGCGACCCGGCCCCCTGGGTGATCGTCGCGGAGTCACTGGAGGCCCACGACGAGCTGGAGGCCGCGCAGAAGACGTTCACCGAGGGCGTCACCCTGCTCCTGGCCGACGTCCCGGAACCCCCGCCGCACTCCTGCCATCCCCTGCTCTTCGGCCGCCACCGCGTACGCCGCATGCTGGGAGCCGCCCACGACGACTGGGACGTGCTGGCCGACACCCTCCACTCCTCCCCCGTCCCCCTGGACGAGCTGCACGACCCCAAGCGCGTCTGGTCCCTGGGCTCGGACAATCCGGCCGAACTGCGGGCGGAGATCTCCCGCCTGCGCGCCGAACTCGGCGCATACCGGGAGAAACTGTCCCGCCCGTTCCCGGTCGCGGTCCTGCACTGGCCCACGGGAGAGCTGGCGGAGCTGCTCGGCGCGTACCCGACGCTGTCGGCCGAATACCCCTCGCACGAGGAGCACCTGGCGACCATAGAGGCGTCCCTGCGCGAACTCGCCGCCTCCGGCACGGCCAACCTCGGCATCGTGACCGGCACGGTCCCCTCCTACGAGGCCTTCGCGGCCTCGGAGGCCTCATCACCGGGGGACGCGAACCTGCTCCCCCAGTACGCGACGACCCTGGCGGCAAGGGGCCGGGCTGTCGGCTGGCCGCCGGAGCGGGGGGCGGGGTGCTGGTGCGGGTCGGGTACGGCCTACGAGGGGTGCCACGGGGCAACCGCGTAGCACCGCCCCGCCCTCACCGTCACCCCACCTCGGGTGACGGACTACTCAGCCGACACCCGGCCCGTCGGGCCGCAACGCGTCCGAGATGGACTTGACGCCGCCGTGCGCGCTGAAGCCCCCGTCGACGGGGATCTCCGCTCCCGTGATGAAGGAGGACGCGTCACCGAGCAGGAAGACGACGAGGGGCGCGACGTCGTCGACGGTGCCGCTGCGACCGAGGGGCGTCTCGCGGATGGTCGTCTCCCGGAAGGCCGGGGTCGCGGCGGCGGTCATCTCCGTCTCGATGTAGCCGGGGTGGACCGTGTTGACCCGGATCCCGCGCGGACCCAGCTCTGTGGCCGCGATCTTCGAGACGCCCCGCAGCGCCCACTTGCTGGCCGTGTACGCCACCGGGTAGTAGCCGGTGTACGCGGTGGACGACCCCACGTTGACGATGGACGAACCCCGGCGGCATCAGCGGAGAGAGGTACTGGATGCCAAGCAGCGGCCCGGTGGCGTTCACCGCGTGCACCCGCTCGAAGTCCTCCGCGCGCACCTCCCCGAGCCGGGCCCGGTGAATGACACCCGCGTTGTTGACCAGCCCGTGAACGTGCCCGTACGTCTCCCGCAGTTCGGCGGCGAGCTCGGCCCAGTCGCTCTCACGGGCGACGTCAAGAGGCCGGCAGTCGCCTTCCTGACGGATGTCAGTGGCGATCACGGTGGCACCGGCCTGGGCGAGAGCCCCGGCTTCGGCGGCACCTTGGCCTCGGGCGGCACCGGTGACCACGACGACCTTGCCGGTGAGGGGTCTGGGGGTGCCCTGGGGGGGTATTCATGGCGGCCAAGTTAGCTGCGCCAAGTAACAACCCACGTTCCGCGCTACCCCATCGGCCTTCGTCCGAGCGCTCAGCCCTCTTGTGCCAGCGGTCCCTGTTAAAACTGTTCGTGGCGCAACTAGCGATCTAGGGGGACCCGCGTGGCTCAGCCAGGAGATCTGTCGCAACCTGTCCCGGGTGTGTACGAGGAGCTCATCACCGAAGGCATGCAGGCACAGATCGAGCAACTGCACGCGGCCGGTTGGAAGCCGATCCACGCGGAGGTAAGTGCCGAGTCCTCACCGCATGTTCTTGCGCGCCATATCGGTGAGGCCGTCGAACGGCGGTTGAGTCAGCTCTCCCATGACAAACAGGTGGCCGCAGCCAACGAGATCATGCGGTCCCTGGTCAGCAACATGCCGGATCCGGACGTGGACGCGGCCGGAACCGCCATCGTCGATGGTCCCCGTCAGCTTCTCGCGCTTGCCGAGCAGGAAGCTCCTGGCGTGTACGCGATCAGGCCCCTGACGCCTCTCTCCGAGACGGCGCTGATCACCAACGCGCCGGACGATCCGAGCTTGGGCGCGGAGTTGCGGGCAGAGCTCGCCACCGCCGACCGTATCGATCTGCTCTGCGCGTTCGTGAAGTGGTACGGGATACGAGTCCTTGAGGACTCGCTCCGCGCCGCCAAGGAACGTGGTGTCCCGATCAGGGTCATCACGACGACGTACATCGGTGCCACCGATCGCCACGCCCTGGACCGGCTGGTGCGTGAGTTCGGCGCAGAGGTCAAGGTCAACTATGAGATCAGGTCGACGCGTTTGCACGCCAAGGCCTGGCTGTTTCGCCGCAACACCGGCTTCGACACGGCGTACGTGGGCAGCTCCAACCTTTCCAAGGCAGCCTTGCTTGACGGCTTGGAGTGGAACGTACGGCTGTCCTCGGTGGCCACTCCCAGGGTGCTCGACAAGTTCGAGGCGACCTTCGACGCGTACTGGGCAGACACGGCCTTCGAGGCATACGACCCCGATCGCGATGGCGAGCGGCTAGCTCGGGCACTCGCCCAGGCGGGCGGCACCGGACCTGCCGGAGATATCAAGATCAGTCTCTCTGGTCTCGAGGTGCATCCGCTCCCGCATCAGAAGGACATGCTGGAGCGCCTTCGCGTTGAGCGCGACGTCCGAGGCCGCCATCGGAATCTGCTCGTCGCGGCGACGGGGACGGGCAAGACCGTCATGGCCGCACTCGACTACCGAAGGATGCGAGACGCCCGTGGTGGGCAACTTCCCCGTCTGCTCTTCGTCGCCCACCGCAAGGAAATCCTGCAACAGTCTCTGCGCACCTACCGAGAGGTACTCGACAACGCCTCCTTCGGCGAACTCCTTCACAGCGGCGAGAAGCCGCGCGAGGGGACGCACGTCTTCGCCAGCGTCCAGTCCCTCAACCTCCAGCGCCTGGAGAAACTCGACCCGGAGTGGTTCGACGTCATCGTCATCGACGAGTTCCACCACGCCACCGCCGAGACCTACCGGCGGGTCATCGAGCACTTCAGGCCGGCCGAGCTCCTGGGTCTCACGGCGACGCCGGAGCGGATGGACGGGTGCAATGTGCAGGACGAGTTCTTCAAGGGACGGATCGCCGCCGAGCTACGACTCTGGGAGGCACTGGAAAACGATCTGCTCTGTCCCTTCCACTACTTCGGGCTGCCGGACGGCACGGACCTAACCCGCCTCGACTGGCGGTCGGGCGTCTACGACCGGGATCAGCTCGGCCGCCTCTACACAGGTGACGAGGCTCGGGCCCGCATCGTCATCAAGCAGGTCGAGGACAAGATCTCGGCCCCTGCCACGATGCGCGCGCTGGGATTCTGTGTGAACAAGAACCATGCGCATTTCATGGCGGAGTGCTTCCGCCGAGTAGGTTTCCGGGCAGCGGCACTCGACAGTGACTCCAAACGCGAGATGCGCCAACGGACACTCGACGACCTCAAAGCAGGTCGCATCCAGGTGATCTTCTCCGTCGACCTGTTCAACGAGGGCCTGGACATCCCCGACGTCGACACCCTTCTGCTCCTGCGCCCCACCAACAGCGCCACGGTTTTCCTCCAGCAACTCGGACGCGGACTGCGTCGCACGGCGAACAAGCCGGTCCTCACAGTCCTCGACTTCATCGGCCAGCACCGCGCCGAGTTCCGCTTCGAAGAGCAGTTCCGCGCCCTGACCAACCTCTCGCGCAACCGTCTGGTCGACAACATCGAGCAGGGCTTCCCCCAGTTGCCCTCGGGCTGCCAAATCATCCTGGAAGGCAAGTCCAAGGACCTCGTCCTCGCCAACATTCGCACCCAACTCAAGGCCACCATCACCACGTTGGCCAAGGAAGTGAGGGACTACCACACCCCGCGGCTGGCCGACTACCTCCGCGAGAGCCGACGCGATATCCAGGAGCTCTACAAGAGCGACAACTCCTGGACCAAGGTCTTGCGTAGGGCAGGGTTCATCCACGAGGAAGAGCCGCCGGGCGAAGCTGAGCTCCTCAAGCGAGTTCACGCTTTCCTGCACGTCGACGACCCGGACCGGATTCACGCGTACCTGCGCCTAGTCGCCGATGACGCCCCCGACTACGACTCGTTGTCCGTGCAGGACCAGGGATACGCCCGCATGCTCTTCTTCAACCTGTGGGACAACGCGGGCGGCTTCTCCAGTTACCGCCAAGGGCTTGAATCGCTGCGCGGCCAGCCGTCGCTGCGTGACGAGTTGGAGCAGGTCCTGTCGTACGCCCGGGAAAAGGCTGACCACTTCCCCCTCCCGCTGGAGGGTTCGCTGGCTCCCATCCCGCTGAAGATCCACAGCTCCTACAACCGTTCCGAGATCCTCTCTGCGCTGGGGATCGCCAAACTTGGCGGCCAGATGCCGCGGGCCTTCGGACAGGGAGTGCGGTGGGTGGAGGAGTTCAACACCGACGCCCTTCTGATCACCCTGGAGAAGAGCGAGCGGGACTTCTCGCCGACCGTCCGCTACAAGGACTACGCGCTCAGCCCGACCCGCTTCCACTGGGAGTCTCAGAGCACCACTCCGGCAGACTCCGTGACCGGCCTGCGGTACCAGCACCACGCCGAGCGGGGCAGTCACGTCCTGCTGTTCCTCCGCCGCTACACGAACAACAGCATCGGCAAGGCCGAGCCCTGGATGCTACTTGGGCCAGCCACCTACGCCGGCCACACCGGCAGCAAGCCGATGGCGATCACCTGGGATCTCCAACACGAGCTTCCTGCCGATGTGAGCTCCTACGCATCCATCACGAGCTGACCTGCCGCAGCTCAGGCAGAACTCCTGGCTTCTGCCTCAAAGTGCGTCTGCACCCGGTCGAGGAAGTCGTCCGCGTCCCGGCCGTGCGTGTGAAGCCAGTGGAGGAGGTCGGCGATGATGTCGATCGCCGCTTCCTCCGCTCGGGCCAGGCTCAGCCGCTGGGAGCCGACGAGCATGGCGTCCCGTGTCTCCTCTCCCCTATAGACGTCCAACAGCCCTTCGGCTCCATTCACGCGTGGATCGTCGTGCGTCGAGGGCGACAGGTCCGGCTCCGCCGCCAACTCGCACCAGGTGACTTTCCGATTGGCGCGGGGCTCGACACCCCAGCGAACGGCCATGGCGTCGATGAGGGCCATCCCACGGCCGCCTTCGGATTCAGCTCCCGCCTGGAGCAGGGTGGGGAGAGCTCGAGTGTCCGGGTCCTGGATCTCGATCCGAACATGACGACCGTTCATGGCGACCGAGAGAGTCGTGGGCGTCCCCGGCCCCACGTGCGTGATGACGTTGGAAAGCATCTCGGTCACGCAGAGTTGAGCGGTCTCGATCACTCCAGGGAGCCCCCACAGCCCCAGATGGAGGCGCATCAGCCGACGGAGCGACGCCGCCTCCTCCGCTTCCGCCACGAAGGCGATGCTCCACGGCTTCCTCAGCGTGCGCTGGTCGTTGTGCACCATGGCGAGACCTCCCGACGAGACGCCGATTGCTCCATGCAATCGGCTACATACCGAGAGTTGCATTGAAACTCTCAAAATGGAACTCTCATCTCAAGCGGGAAGGAGTGCGGAACCCGGCAACGCGCCCCCGCGCACGCCGTCTTGTCCCCGCGCTCCGACAACCAGCACGATCTATCCGACCCACACGAAGGGCCTTGGACATGGCAGTTGGACCCACTACCCGCAGACGCCAACTCGGTGCCGCCCTGCGTCGTCTGCGCGAGGCAAAGGGACTTCCCCTGGAAGAGGCGGGCGCACGCGTGGGGATTTCCAAGGCGACTCTGAGCCGTTACGAGACCAAGGAGGGCATCGTCAAGTGGCCAGCGGTCGATGCCCTGTGCCGCGAGTACGAGGCGTCCGAGGAAGAACGGCTGGCCTTGGTCGAACTCGCCAAGGGAGCCAAGATCCAGGGTTGGTGGCGATCACTGGCCGACCCCATCCCGGATTCCATGAATCTCATGCTGACACTCGAGGACGAGGTCGTCCGCGAGGACCATTACGCCTGCATGTACATCCCGGGCCTTCTCCAGACGCGCGCCTACGCCGAGGCCGTACATCGGGCCTCGGAGGTGCGGTGCTCAGAGCAGGAGGTTCAGCACATGGTCGACATCCGCATGAAGCGGCAGGAACTGTTGGACCGGGAGGAGCCGCCTCACCTCTGGTGCGTAGTTGACGAGGCCGCGCTACGACGCCGGGTGGGCGGCAACGACGTCATGCGGGACCAACTCCGCCACCTACTTGCCGCATCCCAACGTCCCCATGTGACCGTCCAGGTACTGCCGTTCTCCCAGGGGGCGCACGCAGCAGCCGTCGGCAGCTTCGCCATACTCCGAGGCCCGTCCAGGGAGTTGGACGTGGTGTACGTGGACCTGATCGGCGGTGGACTGTTCATGGAGAAGCCGCGAGAACTGGAGCGCTATAGGTTGGCGTTCGAGTACCTCAGCGCGCAGGCGCTCGACCTGGAGTCTTCAGCCGAGATGGTTGACCGCATAAGCAAGGAGTCCTGATGACCTCGCCCTCCCCGCACGAATGGTTCAAGTCCTCCTACAGCGGCGGCAGCGGGACCGAGTGCGTTGAGTGCGTGCAAAGGGAGGACGGCACCCTCGTTCGCGACTCCAAGCAGGAAAGCGGCCCGCTCATAGCCGTACAGCACCGGGCCTGGCTCGCCTTTCTGCGGGCCCTCCAGCGGGGCAATTGGGCTTGAGCTTGGCACCAACGCCCCGGCGACACCACGGTTGAGGCGCTCCCTGTCAGGCAATAGGACGGCGCAGGACAAATCCTGACCGGCCGGCCAGCGGGTTGGGCGACGCCGCTACGCCGCCGACTCGGCGGTCCTGGATCATGGGGGTGTGATCGACGCCACGGGAACTGGCTCCTCCGTTCGGAGAGGTTTCTGTGTGAGTTCCAGCGAAGACGTCGAAGGGGCCGAGGACGACGACGGCCGTCGGTTGCGGGTGCGGGTGCGAGGTGGGGAGCGGGAGGCGTTCGCCGAGCTGTACGAGCGGTACGCCACCGTCGTCTATCAGCATGCCCTGCGGTTGACCGGGAACTGGTCGGTGGCCGAGGAGGTCATGTCGGAGACGTTTCTCGCCGCTTGGCGGGGGCGGGAGGCCGTGGAGGCGGACGGGGGGTCGTTGCGGCCCTGGTTGTTCGGGATCGCGACCAACAAGGCGCGCAACGCCGACCGGAGTCTGCGGCGGCGGCTGGCGTTTCTCGCGCGCCGGGCCGAGGCCGGGGGCGAGGAGGTCGTCGGGGACTTCGCCGAGGGTCTCGTCGGGCGGATCGACGACGCGCGGCGGCTCGCCGAGGTGCGGCGGGTGCTGGGGCGGTTGCGGCGGCAGGAGCGGGAGGTCATCGCGCTGTGCGTGTGGGGCGGGCTCGACTACGCGCAGGCCGCCGAGGCGCTCGGGGTGCCGGTGGGGACCGTCCGGTCCCGGTTGTCCCGGGCGCGGAAGCGGCTGCGGGAGATCGTCGACGGGGAGGCGCGGCGTTCCGGATCAGTGGAACGGCGGGCGGAACTCCGGGGGCGTCGCGGAGAGGT
This sequence comes from Streptomyces achromogenes, assembly GCF_030816715.1. Lineage (NCBI taxonomy): Bacteria > Bacillati > Actinomycetota > Actinomycetes > Kitasatosporales > Streptomycetaceae > Streptomyces > Streptomyces achromogenes. The sequence continues at coordinate 3,401,168 of NZ_JAUSYH010000001.1, forward strand.
GGAGAGTGAGACCGCGTTCGCGGTCCTGCCCATTCAGGAGGAAGCCCGATGAACTCCCCGGAGGAACTCGAGGAGCTGGCACGGCTGTTGCCGTCCGACCCCGTCGAGCGGGGGCTGCCGCCTGAGCGTCACTCCCACCACAAGGATCTACTGATGCAGCTCATCGATCGCGACGCGACCGCCGCGGCTCCGTCCCGGCCCCACCCCTTCTCGCGACCCCGCCGCCTCTCCCGGCCCGTGCTGCTCACCGCCTGCGTCGCCGTCGCGGTGGCCGCCACGTTGACCGTGGGGCTGGCCGACGGGCGGCAGGAGGCGGGGCGCGGTCACAGCGCGACCGCCACCCCCGGCAGCGGCGGGCACGGCGAGGACGGCGGTCGCGGCACCGGCGGGGACAGCGGTCGCGGTGCCGTCGTCACGCTCGACCGGATCGCCGCCGTCGCCCTGCGCACGGACGTCGAGCCGGTGCGGGACAGCCAGTACGTGTACGTGCGCACCCGGGTCGCCGAGAACGAGGCCGACTGGGAGCAGCCGGTGCGGCCCGGTTCCCTGCACGACCGGGAGACGTGGTTCTCGCAGGACCGGAAGCCGCTGACCGAGTACGGCATGACGCGCGAGAACGGGAAGGACTACCCGATCAGGATTCTGGTGCCGGAGGGCTCCGCGGGCGAGGCGGCCGGCATCGACCGGCCCACCTACGCCTGGCTCGCCTCCCTGCCCACCGATCCGGCCGCGCTGCTGCGGCGGATCTACGCCGAGACGCCCGTCGGGGACGGCGAGGACCGCGACCAGGCCGTGTTCGACCGGATCGGCGGGCTCGTCCGGGAGCAGGTCATGCCGTCCGCCACGGCCGCCGCGATCTACCGGGCCACCGCGCGGATTCCCGGCGTGACCGAGGTCGACGACGCCGTGGACGCGGCGGGCCGGTACGGCATCGCCATCGCCCGGGAGGACACGAAGACGGGCCTGCGGACCGAGTGGATCTTCGACCCCGGCACCCTCGAGTACCTCGGTGAGCGGACGGTCCTCAGCCGGAACTCCGCGATGGGCGCGGCGGGAACGGTGTTCGACACCCGGGCCGTCCTGGAACGGGCCGTCGTCGACCGGAAGGGCGCACGACCGGGACCGGACTCACGGTCCTAGACGTGCACGACCGGGCCCGGACTCACGGTCCTGGACGCGCACGACCGGGACCGGACTCACGATCCTGGACGCGCACGACCGGGACCGGACTCACGATCCTGGACGCGCACGACCGGGACCGGACTCACGATCCTGGACGCGCACGACCGGGACCGGACTCACGATCCTGGACGCGCACGACCGGGACCGGACTCACGATCCTGGAGGGGCGTGACCCGGGCAGCCTCGCGCTCCGGGACGGGCGGGCCTTGTCCCGGCACGGGGGACGCATGCCGGGAACGGGTTTCCGTGGCGAAGCCTTTCCCCGTGGCCGGTCGTGACGCTGACGCCTCGCGTCAAAGGGTGCGGTCATCGACCGCTCGTCCAGCGGCCAGGAAGGCGGTCACCCTCTCGTGCAGGGCGGCCGGGCGGTCCAGGTGGACGTCGTGGCCGGCGTCCGGGAGGACGGTCAGGCTCGTCCCGGACGGTCTGCGGGTGCGCATCTCCGTGTGCTCCGCCGCCGGCATCGTGCCCCGCTCGCCGCGCACGACCAAGGTCGGGCAGGTCACCCGGGACCACTGCTCCCAGTAGTCCTCCGTGGCGAGTTCGGCGACCGCCGCGACCATCGTGCCGCGGTCCACCCGGGCGTGGCCGGTGCCGTCCTCGCGCCAGTCCAGGCCGCGTGCCCACGCCTCGTGGCCCAGAATGGCGGCAGCCTGGCCGAAGCTCGTGAACGGGGTCGGCCAGCTGTCCAGCCAGGCTCCTATCTGCGCCGGCAGTTCCGGGTTCCGGCCCTGCGGACCCGCCTCCACCAGGATCAGGGCGGAGACGCGGGACGGGTGGGCCGCCGCCGCCAGCAGAGCCGTCAGGCCGCCAAGGGACTGGCCCAGGAGGATCGCCGGGGGCAGCGCGAGCGCGTCCATGAGGGTCACGACGTCCCGTACGGCCGCCGCCCTCGTCATGTCCGCCGGGACGCGCGTGCTCGCCCCGTGGCCCCGGGCGTCGTGACGCACCACGCGGTGTCCGTCGGCGAGGAGACGGGCGGTCAGGTCGTCCCATTCGCCGAGGTGGCCCGCGAGGCCGTGCAGAAGCAGGACGGGGGGTGGCGGTGCGGCCTCCGCCGTGTCCGCTGCGTCCGGCACGGTGGAGGCAGGGGGCTTCTCGTCGGCGTACGTGAGCGTCGTGCCGTCGGGCGTGGTGAGGGTGCTAAGGGCGGGCAACTCGGGGTCCGTTCTCGCTGGGGGGGGGCGACGGGCTCGGGCTTCGGGCGGTGGGACGGGGCGGGTTAGCCTCGGGGGCGAGCTTGACGTTCAGGGCGAGGAGGCGGCAGACATGGCGAAGGTTCCCAGTGCGGTGATCGCGGCGGGCGGGCTGGTCGGCGGGTACGCCGTGGCCCGGTGGACGCGGCAGCGGCCGCTGGGCGGGGCCGTCCTCGCCGTCGCGGGGGCCGCGGCCGCGCGGCAGTGGCGGCAGCAGGCCGGCGGGAAGGCCGCGGGGGCGTTGAGCGCCGCATACGTGGCCGCCTTCGCGGCGTCGCATCCGCTGGCGAAGAGGGTGGGCGCCTGGCCGTCGGTGTTCGGGGTGGCGGGGGCCGTGGCGCTGGCCTCGTGGGCGGTCGCCGACCGCCGCGGGTGAGGTGCCGGGCCGCCTGACCACCGGGCCGGCTGTCCGCCGGTCCGCAGCCCGCCGACCGACGCCGGCCGACCGGTCGGCGCCGACCGGCCGCCGGAGGCACAGCCTCCTGAGCTCTACGGGTGCTACGGGTGCTACGGGTGCTACGGGTGCTACCGGTGCTACCGGGAGTACGGCGAGTTCGGGGCGGGCGACGGGTATGACGGGTACTGCGGCACCGGCGCATAGGTCTGCCCCGTGAGGTGGGTCTGCCCCGGGAGAGCGGGCGGGACCGGGAAGTGGGGCGCTCCCGGTGCGTACGTCGGCGCCGGTGCGTATCCAGATACCGGCGCTTGCGCAGGCTCCGGCGCGTACGTCGGCTCCGGCACGTACGTCGGCTCCGGCGCGTACGTCGGCTCCGGTATCCCGCCTCGGCCCAGTGCCGAGCCCATCGTCACGCCGTAGCGGTGCCTCAGCCGTCGTATCTCCCAGACCGACAGGGCCGTCACCGAGAGCGGGCCGCCCAGCAGGAAGGCGAGGCGGACCAGTGGCGGGGCGGCCACCTCGGGGCCGTCGGAGTAGCTCAGCGCGAACAGCGCCCACACCAGGAACGGCGAGATCAGCGCGGGCAGCAGATCGTGGACGTCGCCGACCCGGAAGCATGAGTTGAGCGCGAACACCCCGGCGGCCAACGTGAACACCGCCACCACGGCCAGGACGATCCCGCCGATCAGCATCACGATGACGAACACCAGGAACGACGCGAGCCAGGCGAGGAAACCGGCGTCCCGGAGGTCCGCCCACGGGATGATCTCCGCGTGCAGCAGCTTCACGCCCAGCAGGACGCCGCCGCCGCACACGCCCGCGCCGAGCGCGATGACGCCGAGCGCCGTGCCGGGGCCGGTGAGCCGCCGGACGTAGACGCCGCGCAGCGACGGGCGGGCCATGCCGATGAAGACGCTCAGGGTGATCAGTCCGGCGACCAGGGCGATCCCGCAGCCGACGACGACGTCCATCACCTTGCCGAGGAGGATGTCCTCGCCGCTCTCGGCCAGCGGGTAGGCGAACAGCAGTCCCGCCGACGCCGCCACGCCCGCCCAGGTGCGACCGGACTGGAGGCGCTGGACGACCGGGTCCCCGACGCGGTCGGGGCGGGACGCGGCCGCCAGCGCGGCGGCGGCGGCGAGCGGGCTGGGCGCGGCGCGCAGCCTGGACGACAGAGTCGGCTGACGGGTGTGCACGGTGACGTCTCCCCCGAGTACGTGACGGTGGTTCACGTGTTCGCACGTGCCACGGCGGGACACCTTATCCGACCCTTACCCGCCCGGTGATCAGACCCCCGCCGGCCTTCACCGGATCAGCCCGCGACGGCCTTTCGGGCGGCTGCCCGAGGTCCGGTTTTCGTTATCGGGCCCGTCCTCGCCCGTCTCCGCTGCATGCATCTGAACCGACCTCGACAGGACGGCGTCGTCACCCGCCGGAGCATGCTGAAGGCCGCGGGCGTGGTCGCCGGGGCGGCCGCCGTCGGTGTCGCCGCGGCCCCGTCGGCGACCGCGGCCGGCTACATCCACCCCGGGCTCCTGCACACCGGCGCGGACCTGGCCCGGATGGCCGCCAAGGTGAAGGCCGGCGTCGCGCCCTACACGGCCGGATACGCCCGGCTCACCGCCAACCGGCATGCGCAGAGCGGCTGGACGGCCAACCCGCAGGCGACCGTGTACCGCGGCGGAGGCTCACCCCAGAACTACGCGGCCCTCTACCACGACCTGCACGCCGCCTACCAGAACGGCCTGCGGTTCCACGTGAGCGGCGAGCGCGCCTACGCCGACACCGCCGTCGCGATCCTCAACGCCTGGTCCGCGACACTGACGTCCCTCGAGGGCTCCGCCGACCGGTTCCTCGCGGCCGGGCTCTACGGCTACCAGGCCGCCAACGCCGCCGAACTCGTGCGCGACCACGCCGGCTTCGAGCTCGAACGCTTCCAGAAGACGCTGACCACCGTCTTCTCCCCGCTCAGCGAGAGCTTCCTCGTCGGGCACAACGGCGCCGTGGTCACCAACTACTGGCCCAACTGGGATCTCGCCGCCATGGCCTGCGTCCTCGCCGCCGGCATCTTCTGCGACGACGGCGCCAGGGTGGAGCAGGCCGTCGAGTACTTCAAGAACGGCTCCGGGCTCGGCGCCGTCCGGAAGGCCATCCCGGTCGTGCACGACGACGGCCTCGGCGAGTGGCTGGAGGCCGGGCGCGACCAGGGCCACGCGCTGCTCGGCGTCGGTCTGATGGGCACGTTCTGCGAGATGGCCTGGAACCAGGGCATCGACCTGTACGGCTACGACGACAGCCGTTTCCTCAAAGGCGCCCAGTACGTGGCCAGATGGAGCCTCGGCGGCGACGTCGGCTACACCGCCAACACCCGCCGCAAGGGCGCGGTCGGCGGTTGGTCGGGGACGGAGACCGCGCACCGAGCGGCCGGCGTCGACCCGGCGATGAGCCGGCCGATCTGGGCGATGATCGCCAACCATTACACCAAGCGCCGGGGACTCTCCGCCCCCTACCTCACCCGTGCCGCCGCCAAGGCCGCGCCCGAGGGCGGCGGCGGGGACTACGGCCCCAACAGCGGCGGATACGACCAACTCGGCTTCGGCACCCTGACGTTCACCCGCGACCGGGGCCCGGACGGGGGCCGGGGCCGGTCAGCAGCGGCCGGGGCGTCCGGTTCCGGCGGATCGGGCGGGGCCCCGGCCCCGGCGGCGGGCTCGTCCGCCACGACGTCGCCGGCGGGCGCGGCGGGCCGCGGCGCTCAGGCGTCCCCCGACGGCCGCGCCTCCGCGAACGACACCGCCGCCGCAGGGCGCGGCGGCGGTCTCGCCACCACGGGCGCCGCCGACCTCGCCGCCTGGAGCGCCGCCACCGGGATCACCGCCGTGGCCGGCGGCTTGCTGCTGCTGCGCCGCCGGGGACGCGCACGGGAGTCGGCCGAGTAGCTCGCGGGGCCATGCACCCGCAGGTCAGCCACCGCGAGGCCGGGCGCCGGGCGGGGCAGCTCGGGCCGCCCCCGCCCGGCCCGCCGGGGTTCACCCGGTCGGAGCTCCGGCGCGGCTCAGGCGGTCGCCTTCCGCGCGCCGCCGTCGCCCGACTTTGTGGCCTCGTGGGCCTTCGTCGCCGCCGCCGTCAAAGGCTGGGCGATGTCCTCCAGGGAGCGTCGCTCGGCCTTGACCGCGAGGAACGCCGCGACCAGGCCCGCCAGGCACATCAGGGTCGCGCCGATGGAGAAGGCGAGGACCGTGTCGCCGACCTTGCCCGTGTCGGTGAGCTTGGCGAACAGCAGGGGGCCGCTGATGCCGCCGGCGGCGGTGCCGAGGGCGTAGAAGAAGGCGATGGACATCGCGCGGGTCTCCATCGGGAAGACCTCCGACACCGTCAGATAGGCGCTCGACGCGCCCGCCGAAGCGAAGAACAGCACCGCGCACCAGCAGGCCGTCATCGTCGTCGCGTTGAGCGCACCCTGGTCGAACAGCCAGGCCGTGCCGAACAGCAGCGCACCGGACAGCAGATACGTCGAGGAGATCATCACCCGTCGGCCGACCGTGTCGAACAGCTTGCCCAGCAGCAGCGGGCCGCAGAAGTTGCCGATCGCGATGACGGCGAAGTAGTAGCCGGTGTTGCCGCTCGGCACGTCGAAGAACCTGGTCAGGATCGCGCCGAAGCCGAAGGTGATCGCGTTGTAGAGGAACGCCTGCCCGATGAAGAGGGAGAAGCCGAGGACCGAGCGGCGCCGGTAGTCGGAGAACACCGTGCGGGCGATCTCGACGAAGGACACGCTGCGGCGCTGGTGGATGGTCAGCTCGCCCTCGGCCCGCGGCAGCCGCTCCCCCCGGTCCGACTCGATCTGCCGCTCGATCGCACCGACGATGTCCTCGGCCTCCCGGTCCCTGCCGTGGATCAGCAGCCAGCGCGGACTCTCCGGGACGTGCCGCCGTACGAGCAGGATCACCAGGGCGAGGACGGCGCCCAGCGCGAACGTCAGCCGCCAGCCCACGTCCGCCGCGAAGATGTCCGTGTTCAGCGCGACGATCGACAGCAGCGAACCGGCGACCGCGCCCAGCCAGAAACTGCCGTTGATGATCAGGTCGACGCGGCCCCGGTACTGCGCCGGGATCAGCTCGTCGATCGCCGAGTTGATGGCCGCGTACTCGCCGCCGATGCCGAAGCCGGTGAGGAACCGGAACAGCAGGAACCACCAGGTGTCGAAGGAGATCGCGGTCAGGGCGGTGGCCGCCAGATACACCGCGAGGGTGATCATGAACAGCTTCTTGCGTCCCCACTTGTCGGTCAGCCGGCCCCAGAACAGGGCGCCCGCGCAGGCGCCGGCCACATACAGCGCCGCCGCGATGCCGGTGACCTGACCGGAGGTGATGGGCAGACCGCTGCCCGGCTCCGACAGCCGGGCGGCGATGTTCCCGACGACGGTGACCTCCAGGCCGTCCAGGATCCACACCGTGCCGAGTCCGAAGACGATGGTCCAGTGCCAGCGCGACCACGGCAGCCGGTCGAGGCGGGCGGGGATGTCGGTGGTGATCGTGCGGTCTCTCTCGGTCGGCACGGCCGCTTCTGCGCTGGTCATGGGCTCCCTCCTCGGCATGCTCCTCATCGAGCGGAACGCGGTGCGGGTGCCCGCGGCCGACGCCTTTAAGCCCCGAGCGAGCGCGCCACGGTGTAGATCAACAGCCCGGCCAGCGAACCCACCACCGTGCCGTTGATCCGGATGAACTGCAGGTCACGGCCGATGTTGGCCTCGATCTTGCGCGTCGTGTGCTCCGCGTCCCAGCCCGCCACGGTGTCGGTGATCAGGGAGGTGATCTCACGCCGGTACGTCGTCACGACGTGCACGGCCGCGCCCTCCACCCAGCTGTCGACCTTCTCCTGCACCTTGGGCTCGGTCGCCATCCGCGCCCCCAGCGACAGCAGCGAGGCCCGCACCCGCAGCCGCAGCTCGCTGCGCTCGTCCTCCGCGGCCGCCACGATCATGGAGCGGACGGCCGTCCAGACCGACGCGATCAGGTCCTGCACCTCGCCCCGGCCCAGCACCTCGCCCTTGAGCCGCTCCACCCGCGCACGCGTGTCCGTGTCGGACTGCAGATCGGTGGCGAAGTCCCCGAGGAAACGGTCCAGGGCGCCCCGAGCCGGGTGGGAGGGCATGTCCCGCATCTCCGCGCAGAACCGCAGCAACTCCTTGTAGACGCGTTCACCGATCCGCTTGTCGACGAACCGGGGCGTCCAGCCGGGCGCGCCGCCCTGCACCGCGTCCATCACCGAGTCGGCGTGCAGCTCCAGCCAGTCGTGCGCCCTGGACACCACCAGGTCCACGGCCCGCCGGTGGCCGCCGTCCCCGACGATCCGCTCCAGCAGCTTCCCGATGCCCGGCGCGATCTCCTGCGCGTCGGCGCGCCGGGTGATCGCCTCGCCGACCACCGCCTGGACGTCCGCGTCGCGCAGCACCGTCAGCGCGCCGCGCAGGGCCGTCGCCAGCTCCGCCGTCACCCGGTCGGCGTGCTCCGGCTCGGCCAGCCAGGCGCCCAGCCGGGTGCCGATGCCCACCGACCGCAGCCGCTGCCGCACCACGTCCTCGGAGAGGAAGTTCTCCCCGACGAACTCACCCAGCGAGACGCCCAGCTGGTCCTTCTTGTTCGGGATGATCGCCGTGTGCGGGATGGGCAGGCCGAGCGGATGACGGAACAGGGCGGTCACCGCGAACCAGTCGGCGAGCGCACCGACCATGCCCGCCTCCGCGGCCGCCGCCACATAGGACGCCCACGGGCCCGCCCCCCGATGCGCGGCCCACTCGGCGAGGACGTACACCACGGCCACGAACAGCAGAAGCCCCGCCGCGGTGAGCTTCATCCGGCGCACCCCGCGCCGCTTCTCCTCGTCGGCGGCGCTGAACACGGTCATCGCGCGCGCCGCCCCGGCACCGGCCGCCCCGCCGCCCGCCGGTCCCGCCGGTTCCTCCGTACGATCCATCCGCTCCACCCGTTCCGATCGGCCGTGCACCGCCGGCGTTCCGCACACTGATAATGGTCCCTGCCTGACCGACTCCTGGAACGGAACAAGAGTTCCCGTCGTCTGTCAGACGGGGGAGCTCGACGGTGAACTCCTGCATGAACGCGTGCCCCGTCGGCGCACGCACGCATCATCCGGAGCAGCACCGCTCCCCTCACGAGGAGAACCACACCCGCATGACCGCCAAGCACCATGGTTATGCCCTGCTGGCGGCGATCGCCGCCTTCGTCGTGGGCGTGTCCGCCGCCATATACGTCAGCGTCGCCTCCCGCGACGGCGCCGGCTCCGGGAGCCGCTCCGCCGGGAACACGGTCGCCGTGGGCCCCGGCCCGGGCAACGCGGCGCCCGTCTCCACCGGCGTGTGGGTCGGGGCCTGGGCCGCGGCCCCGGCCGGCGGGGAACCGGGCACCGACACCGACGGCATGGCCGGCCGCACCGTCCGCAACGTCGTGCACACCGGCGTCGGCGGCACCAGCGCCCGGATCACGCTCTCCAACCTGTACGGCAGCGGACCGCTGAGCGTCACCCACGCCACGCTCGCCGTCGCCGCCGCCGCCGACGACAGCGCCGCCGCGGACCCCGCCACCCTGCGCCGGCTCACCTTCGGCGGATCCACCACCGTCGTCGTCCCGGCCGGCGGGCAGGCCGTCAGCGACGCCGTCGCCGTCGCCGTCCCGCACGACGCCGACATCCTGGTCAGCACCTACTCCCCCACCTCCGCCGGCCCGGTCACCTACCACCCGCGCGCCCGGCAGACCAGCTACGTCGCCGCCGGCGAGTCCACCGAGGACGTCACCGGCGCCACGTTCACCTCGACCAGCCTCTACTGGCGCTACCTGACCGCGCTGGACGTGCTCAGCAACGAGGCCGACGGCACCGTCGTCGCCTTCGGCGACTCCATCACCGACGGCGTCACCTCCACCGCAGGCGAGAACCGCCGCTGGCCCGACGTCCTCGCCGGCCGGCTGCGCACGGCGCTCACCACCGGCGGGTCCGCCGACGGCGACATTCCCCGCTACGGCGTCGTCAACGCGGGCATCAGCGGCAACCGGGTCCTGGTCGACGACCCGCTGCGCGGCGCCAGCGGCCTCCACCGCTTCGACCGGGACGTCCTCGACCGGACGAACGTGAAGGCCGTCGTCATCGACCTCGGCATCAACGACATCCTGCGCGACCCGAACCCCGCCGGCCCGCAGGCGATCGTGGCCGGCCTGCGCACCCTCGTCGACCGCGCCCACGCCCGCGGCGTCCGAGTCGTCGGCGCCACCCTCACCCCGTTCCGCGGCCACCGCGGCTACACCGACGCCCGCGAGCGCGTCCGGCAGTCGGTCAACGCGGCGATCCGGGCGGGCGACCTGTTCGACGAGGTCGTCGACTTCGACAAGGCGCTGCGCGACCCTTACGACCCGCGCAGCCTGCGTTCCGAGTACGACTCCGGGGACCATCTGCACCCCAGCGACCGCGGCTACCGGACGATGGCGCGCACCCTCGACCTGAGCGAACTCACCGGCCCGGCCGCCCCCGCCCGCCTCTGACGACCACCGGCGCCCAGCCGGCGCCCCGGCGCTCGCCACGCCCTCCGGTGACCACGCCCTTCCGGTCACCACGCCCTTCCGGTCACCACGACGAACGGCCGCCACGGCGGCCGACTGCCACTGCCACCGGCTGTCACGGGGACCGGCGGCTGTCGCCGCCACCCGCTGCCACAGATACGACCGGCCTCCACGGCAGGCGGCGCCGACGCCGCGCAGCCCCGCCTACTCCTCGCGGCGGCGCTCCCGCCGCTCCTCCCTGCGGCCGCGCTCCTGCCCGAGCCCGCGACCGTGCCCGTGTCCCCGCAGCAGGTCCTTGTGGCCCTCCAGCATCCGCCGGTGCGCCTCCTGCACGTCGTCGCGGAAGGCTGCGTGCACCTCGCGCCGCGCAGCCTTGCGGTCCAGCTTCTCCTGCCGCCGGGCGGCCCGCGTCCTCTTGCGCTCCACGCCGACCCCGCCCCAGAAAGCGAACCCGGTCACCACCACCCGCGGGGCCCCCGGCTCGCCCACCACACCGCTCTCCCGCTGGTCGAAACCGCCCATCACACCGATGCCGCGCACCACGACCTCCACCCCCGGCGGCACCGTGATCTGCACCCCGCCCATGACGGCGAAACAGTTGATCTCGACCTCCCCGGCCGAGAAGTCCGCCTCCCGCAGGTCGATCTCCCCGCCGCCCCAGAAGGCGACGCAGGTGAACCGCCGCGGCACCGTCCAGCGGCCCTTGCGCTGGAAGCCCGACATCACCGCCACCGCCCACGTCGACGAACCCTCGCCGCCCACGATCCGCCCGGCCCAACTCCCGTCCTGCGACGGCTCCTTGTGCAACGACACCACAGGCGGCGGCGCAACCGCCCCGGGCACCGGCAGATCACGCGTGACCGGCGCCAACTCCCGGTACGTGCGCGCCGCGTAGGTCTGCTCGAGCCGCTCCTCGAACTCCGCCATGTCCAGACGGCCCTCGGCGACCGCGTCGCGCAACACCTCGGCGACCCGCTCACGATCGGCGTCGGAGGCACGGAGGTCCGAACGGTCCGGGACTGCGTCGTCGGTCATACCGGCAGCCTACGAGTTCCCGGCCCCCGGCACTACGGTCTCCCGCTCCCCGGAGGCCCCGCCGCCGCCCCCGTCCCCGGCGTCCGCCCCACCGCCGTCCCCAGCCCCGTACAGCATCCTGGCGATCACCGCCTCGATGTCCGGCTCCCGCACCGACAGGTCCACCAGCGGATACTCCGCCGCGATCCGCGCCACCAGCGCCGCCGCCGACCCCGACGCCGGAAACGCCAGCCACTGACGCGGACCCTCCACCCGCACCACCCGCGCCGCGTCCCCGGCGTCGATCGGCGGCGACTCCCGCTCCAGATCCACCACCAGCGTCCGCTCGCTCTCACCCACCTCGTGCAGCCCCGCCAGCGCGCCGTCGTACACCAGGCGCCCGTGGTCGATGACCATGACCCGCGAACACAACTGCTCGATGTCCTGCAGATCATGGGTGGTCAGCAGCACCGTCGTACCCCGCTCGACGTTCAGCTCGCGCAGGAACTCCCGCACCCGCGCCTTCGACACCACGTCCAGACCGATCGTCGGCTCGTCCAGATACAGCACCTCGGGATCGTGCAGCAACGCCGCCGCGATGTCACCGCGCATCCGCTGCCCCAGCGACAACTGCCGCACCGGCACCTCCAACAGGGCCGACAGATCCAGCAGTTCCACCAGCCGGTCGAGGTTCTCGCGGTAACGCCCGTCCGGGATGCGGTACATGCGGTGCATCAGCCGGTACGAATCGATCAGCGGCAGATCCCACCACAACGTCGTCCGCTGCCCGAACACCACTCCTATCCGGTGCGCCAGCCGCGTCCGCTCCCGCGACGGATCGATCCCCGCCACCCGCAGCCGGCCACCGCTCGGCGTCAGGATGCCCGTCAGCATCTTGATCGTCGTCGACTTCCCCGCACCGTTCGGCCCGATGTAACCGACCATCTCCCCCCGCGCCACCGTGAACGACAGCCCGTCCACCGCCCGCACCTGCCGCCGTTCACGCCTGAGGAACCCCGTCCTCCTGCGCACGTCGAAGACCTTCTCGACCCGGTCCACCTCGATGAAAGCGTCCTCGGTCACACTCAACTCCCCGTACTCCGATACGACCTCAGTCCCACCCGCCACGCCAGCCCCGCCGCCGCGGCGCACGCCAGCGCCGCCACCGGCGAGGCGAACGCCGCCCACCCCGGCAACCCCAACGGATACGGCCGCCCCAGCACATACGCCGCCGGCACCCAGTTGACGAACGCCAACGGCAGCACGAACGTCACCGAACGCACCAACTCCTTGCCGAACACCGTCGGCGGATACTGCAACAACGTCTGCCCGCCGTACGTGAACGCGTGCTGCACCTCCGCCGCGTCCTGCGCCACGAACTGGAACGCCGCACCCGCCACGAACACCGCCGAGAAGATCACCCCACCGCACACCAGCATCACCGGCACCAGCAGCACCTTCACCGGCGTCCACGCCACATCCAGCGACACCAGCGCCCACCCCAGCACCAGACCGCCCTGCATGATCCGCGCCACCCTGCGCAACGCGAAGCGATCCGCCGCCGCCTGCGCCAACACCGGAGCCGGCCGCACCAGCAACATGTCCAGCGTCCCGTCACGCACGCGCGTACCCAGCCGTCCCGCCGAACCGATCGCCAGATCCGCCACCCCGAACGACGTCGCCGACAACCCGTACAGCAACGCGATCTCCGGCAACGCGTACCCGCCCAACACCTCCACCCGCGAGAACATCAACAAGATCGCGACAAAGTCCAGCCCCGTCACCAGCAGCCCGGTCAGCACCGTCACCGCGAACGACACCCGGTACGTCAACGTCGAACGCACCCACATCCCGGCGATCAACCGGTACGCCCGCAACCCCTCCACCAGCCGACCGCCCTCCGCCGGCCGAGCACCCTCCGCGGGCCTGCCGCCCTCCGCGGGCCGGGCACCCTCCGCAGGCCTGCCGCCCTCCGCCGGCCGCCCGCGCTCCGCGACACCGCCGCCCTCACCCACCCTGCACCACCACCCGCCGCGTCGCCGCCCCCTGCACCCACCGGCCCACCGCCAGCAGCACCACCGCCCACCCCGCCTGGAACGCGAACGCCGACCACACGCCCACCCGCCCCATCAGCACGTCCGCCGGCGTCTGCAACAACGCCGACCACGGCAACAGCATCACGATGTCCCCCAACGGCTGCGGAAACGCGTTCAACGGCAACGCCATCCCCGAACAGAACAACCCCATGATCATCAACATCTGCAACGCCCCCGTCCCGTCCAGCAGCCAGAACCCGCTCAACGCCACCAGGAACCGGATCGCGTAACTCACCACCATCGCCAGCGCCACCGCCACCAGGAACGCCAGCCACACCCCCGCCTCGTCCGGCAACGCCGTCGGAAAGAACAACGCCCCGAACACGAACGGGATCACCCCGCGCCCCAGCAACTGGAACAACGCCCGCCCCAGATCCGTCGCCAGCCACCACGCCTGAAGATCGGCCGGCCGGTACAGGTCCACCGCCACCTCACCCGTGCGGATCCGCTCGATCAGATCCGTCTCGAAACCGCCGCCCTGGATCGCCAGCGTCGCGAACAACGCCTGCCCCAGCCACACGTACGTCACCGCCTGCGCCTGGTCATAACCCCCCAGGTGCGGCCGCTCGTCCCACAACGCCAGATATGTGTAGACGAGGATCAGGCCGAAAACAGTGTTCGTGAACACCCCCGCAGCCGTCGCCACCCGGTACGTCGCGTACCTTCGGAAGCCCCCCGCCGCGACGGCCGCGTACAACCGCGCCGTTCCCAAGGCAACCCTCCTCCTCGCCCAGTAGTCACCTGGGTGCCCCCTGCGACACCGAAACGCAGGAGCCTAGTGCGCCGCCCCCGCCGCATGCCACGCGTTTTCCGGCACAACACGCGCGGATTGTCGGGAACGGAACGCACGGTGCGAGAGTCTTCAACAGGGGCGCAGAGAAATAACGAGGCGTACGAGACGTACGGGCACGTACGACGCGAAACAGGAGTCCGGCAACACATGAGCGACGAGCCGCAGCCGCAACAGCCGACCGAGGGCACCGCCCCCGGAGAGCCCGAGGCGGGTGACGGAGGGAGCGACAAGAAGGTGAAGCGACCCAAGCGCACCGGCTGGCGCCGCCTGCTGCCCACCTGGCGGATGGTGCTCAGCACGTTCGTACTCGGCGTCCTGCTCCTCGCCGGCCTGTTCTTCCTCGGCTACTCCATGGTCAAGATCCCGCCGGCCAACGCCCTCGCCACCAAGCAGTCCAACGTCTACCTCTACGCCGACGGCACCGAGATCGCCCGCGACGGCAAGGTCAACCGCGAGAACGTCGGCCTCGCCCAGATCTCCAAGGACGCCCAGCACGCCGTCCTCGCCGCCGAGGACCGCGACTTCTACACCGAGTCCGCCATCGACCCCAAGGCGATGCTGCGGGCCGGCTGGAACACCGCCACCGGCAAGGGCAAGCAGTCCGGCTCCACGATCACCCAGCAGTACGTGAAGAACTACTACCTCGCGCAGGAACAGACCGCCACGCGCAAGGTGAAGGAGTTCTTCATCTCGATCAAACTCGACCGCGAGAAGTCCAAGGACGACATCCTCGAGGGCTACCTCAACACCAGCTACTTCGGCCGCAACGCCTACGGCATCCAGGCCGCCGCCAAGGCCTACTACGGCGTCGACGCCCTCAAGCTCACCCCCGCCCAGGGCGCCTACCTCGCCGCCCTCGTCAACGCGCCCAGCGAGTACGACGTCATCGCCCACCCCGAGAACCGCAAGGCCGCCGAAGCCCGCTGGAACTACGTCCTCGACGGCATGGTCACCAAGGGCTGGCTCACCGCGTCCCAGCGCACCGGCATGAAGTTCCCCGGCCCCAAGGAGACCTCCGGCGCCGACAACGGCATGTCCGGACAGCGCGGCTACCTCGTCAACGCCATCAAGGACTACCTGCGCGACAACAAGATGGTCACCCAGGCGGAACTCGACGCCGGCGGCTACCGCATCACCACCACCCTCGACAAGAAGAAGCAGGACGCCTTCGTCGACGCCGTCAACGACCAGTTGATGAAGAAGCTCGACAAGAAGAACCGCAAGGTCGACACCTACGTCCGCGCCGGCGGAGCCGCCGTCGAGCCCAAGACCGGCAAGATCCTCGCCCTGTACGGCGGCGTCGACTACGTCAAGCAGTACACCAACAACGCCACCCGCCAGGACTTCCAGGTCGGCTCCACCTTCAAGCCGTTCGTCTTCACCTCCGCCGTCCAGAACGACTCCACCACCCAGGACAACCGCCGGATCACCCCCAACACGATCTACGACGGAACCAACAAACGCCCCGTCCAGGGCTGGTCAGGCCCCGTCTACGACCCCGAGAACGAGGACTACGTCAACTACGGCGACATCAACGTGCGCACCGCCACCGACAAGTCCGTCAACTCGGTGTACGCGCAGATGGCCGTCGACGTCGGCCCGGCCAAGGTCAAGCAGACCGCCATCGCCCTCGGCCTGCCCACCGACACCCCCGACCTGCAGCCCTACCCCTCCATCGCCCTCGGCACCGCCAACGCCAGCGTCCTCGACATGGCGCAGGCCTACGCCACCCTCGCCAACCACGGCAAGCACGGCATGTACACGATGATCAGCAAGGTCACCAAGGACGGCTCCGACGTCGTGGAACTGCCCGCGTACAAGGCCTCCCAGGCCGTCAGCCGCGAAGCCGCCGACACCACCACCTCCGTCCTGCGCAGCGTCGTCCAGAACGGCACCGCCAGGAAGGCCCAGGCCGTCGGCCGCCCCGCCGCCGGCAAGACCGGCACCGCCGAAGACGACCAGGCCGCCTGGTTCGCCGGCTACACCCCCGACCTCGCCACCGTCGTCGCCGTCATGGGCCAGGACCCGGTCACCGCACACCACAAGTCCCTCAAGGGCGCTCTCGGCCTGCCCCGCATCAACGGCGGCGACGCCCCCACCCAGATCTGGGCCCAGTTCACCGAGGAAGCCCTCAAGGGCAGCTCCGCCAAGGACTTCGACCTCACCCTCCAGGAAGGCGGCGGCGACACCGCCTCCCCCTCCGACCCGGCCGACGACCCGGACGAGCCCTCCGACGACGACACCGGCGGCAGCACGCCGAGCGCCGGCACCAAGGGACAGACGCAGGGCCAGACCCAGGGCCAGAGCCAGGGCCAGACCGGCGGCGGCAGCACGACCAACGGCAACACCACCGGAGGCACCACCGGCACCACCGGAGGCGGCACCACCAACGGCGGCACGTCGACCGGCACCACCAACGGCGGCACGACGACCGACGGGACGACCAACGGCAGCAGCTCCGGCACCACCGACGGCAGCACCTCCAACGGCGGCGCCGACGGCGGAGGCGGCGACGCCGGCAACTCCACCGGCACCACCGTCGGCCCCCAGCTCACTCCCACCCGCCGCGAATGACCGCCGCCCCGCCGGCCCGGTGACCGCACCGCGGCGGCCGGTCGGTGACCGCCGGGGCCGGACCAAGGACACAACACAAAGGGCTGGTGACGACAGTCACCAGCCCTTTCCGGTCCCGCAATCAGAGATACAGCCCCGTCGAGTCCTGCGACCCCTCGAACCGGTCCGCGGCCACGGCGTGCAGATCGCGCTCCCGCATCAGCACATACGCCACGCCCCGCACCTCCACCTCCGCACGGTCCTCCGGGTCGTACAGCACACGGTCACCCGGCTCCACCGTCCGCACGTTCTGCCCCACCGCGACCACCTGCGCCCACGCCAGCCGACGACCGACGGCCGCGGTGGCGGGAATCAGAATCCCGCCACCCGAACGCCGCTCACCCTCACCGGCCTCCTGCCGCACGAGCACACGGTCGTGCAGCATCCGGATGGGCAGCTTGTCGTGCTGCGGATCGAGGTCGTCTCTCTTGGCGCTCACACCACTGAACCTACCTGCCCGCGACACGTCCGTGAGCGAGCGGGGGCCGCGAAGAGGCCGAACGCCGGCACCCGAGCCGATCAGCCCGAGCCGATCAGCCCCTGCGGCGGCGCGGACCGAAGGCCAGCAGGCCCACGACCCCCACGACCACGAGCGCCACCGGCACCACCCGCTCCAGCCGCGGCGCGCCCTCCTCGTCCACGAACTGCGCCTTCACGTCACTCACCACCCGGTTCACCTGCACATACGCCCGGCCGAGGGTGTGATCGACGTTGGCGACGACCTTGGCCTTGACGTCCCCGACAATGGTCTTCGGGTGCACCCGCACCCCGATCTCGTCCAGCGTCTCCGCCAGCACCTCGCGACGGGCCCTGATGTCCGCCTCGATCTGCGCCGGGGTCCTGGTGTCCGACGTCTCCGCCACGGTCAGCCTCCGAAGTCACCTGGGTCCTGTTCCGGACAGTCTGTCAGCTCCACCCTCGCCCGCACCGCCAGGACCCCCGGTTACGCTGGACCGATGAGCGAGCGACTGCAGCCCGGGGACGTGGCCCCCGCCTTCACCCTCTCCGACGCCGACGGCAACCTGGTGTCCCTGTCGGACCACAAGGGCCGCAAGGTCATCGTCTACTTCTACCCGGCCGCCCTGACCCCCGGCTGCACGAAGCAGGCCTGCGACTTCACCGACAACCTCGACCTCCTGACCGCCGCGGGCTACGACGTCCTCGGCATCTCCCCGGACAGCCCCGAGAAGCTGGGCAAGTTCCGCGACAAGGAGTCCCTGAAGGTCACCCTCCTGGCCGACCCCGAGAAGACCGCCCTCGACGCGTACGGCGCGTTCGGCGAGAAGAAGAACTACGGCAAGACGTACATGGGCGTCATCCGCTCCACGATCGTGGTGGACGAGGAGGGCAAGGTCGAACACGCCCTCTACAACGTCCGCGCCACCGGCCACGTCGCCAAGATCATCAAGGACCTGGGCATCTGACACCCCTCCCCGCAGACAGACGGCCCGCATCGGAACACCCCGACGCGGGCCGCTTCACGTTTCGCGCGTGACTGTCCAGCACGAAGGCAAGCGTCGAACCTCGGCCAAACGCCTACGCCGAGCACTCGGCGCGATCGGCGTACCCGAACAATGCGCCCGGTGCGGAACCCACCCCGAGTGGCTCGGCGAGCCCATGACCTTGGAGGTCGATCACATCAACGGGGACCGGAGCGACGATCGACGGGAGAATCTGCGGTTGCCGTGCCCCAACTGCCACGCCCCCACCAGCACCTGGTGCAGGGGAGGCAGAAGTCGGGAAGCAACTCCCGGTACGATGACAGACGGCTAGCGGCGGTGGTGCAATGGCGACACAGCAGACTTAGGATCTGTGACCCCGACGGGGTTTGAGGGTTCGAATCCCTTCCGCCGCACATAAACGGCCTGTGAATCGAAAGAATGATTCACAGGCCGTTTCTGCGGGCAGCCTCAGCCCAGCAACTCCCGTACCGCCGGTACCAGCCCTCGGAACGCCTTGCCTCGGTGACTGATCGCGTTCTTCTCCTCCGCCGTCAGTTCCGCGCACGTGCGCGTCTCGCCGTCGGGCTGGAGGATCGGGTCGTAGCCGAAGCCGTTCGTGCCCGTGGGCGCGAAGCGCAGGACGCCCGTCAGCCGGCCCTCGACCACCCGTTCCCGCCCGTCCGGCAGGGCCAACGCCGCCGCGCAGGCGAAGTGGGCGCCGCGGTGTTCGTCCGCGATGTCGGACAGCTGGGCCAGGAGGAGGTCGAGGTTGGCCTTGTCGTCGCCGTGTGTGCCGCACCAGCGGGCGGAGAAGATGCCGGGGGCGCCGTTGAGGACGTCCACGCACAGGCCGGAGTCGTCGGCGACGGCCGGGTGGCCGGTGGCCCGGGCGAGGGCGTGGGCCTTGAGGAGGGCGTTCTCGGCGAAGGTGACGCCGGTTTCCCTGACGTCGGGGATGTCGGGGTAGGCGTCCGCGCCGACGAGGTCGTGGGGCAGACCTGCGTCGGCGAGGATCGACCTGAGTTCGGTGATCTTTCCGGCGTTGCGGGTGGCGAGGATCAGGCGGGTCATGTCCACCAGTATCCCGGCCGCCCCGGCCGGTCCGGTCCTACGGGGTGCAGACCTTCGTCAGTTCGCCGGCCGCGTCGGTGACGGGGCTGACGTCGGGGGTCCTGTCGCCGTTCTCGACGGCGGTGCGGACGTTCGCGACGGCTTTCCGGAGGTCGTCGACGGCCTTGTCGACGTCGGCGTTGTCCGTCTTGTCGCCTATCTTGTCGAGGTTGTTCTCGATGGAGGTCAGCGACTCCTGCGTCTGGGTCGGGTCGTTCGCGGCGTTCTCCACGGCCTGCTGGAGGTCGGTGACGCTGTCGGCGATCGAGTCCGCGGTCTGGACGCAGTCGAGGGCCTTGTTGACCGCGTCGCAGCCGGTGGCCGTCAGTCCCAGGGTGAGGGCGACGGCCGCCGTGGTGGCGGCGATGACGGTTCGGCGACGCCGGAGTGGGCGTCGGCTCGCGGCCGTGGACATAACTTGTGTTCCTCCCCTTGCCAGGCCCAGGAGGCCCCCGTCGGTGTACTGGCCTAGACGCGACGGCGGGCGGACCGGTTGCCCGTGTCCGCCACCGTTCTTGGTGTTCCCTTTACTTTTCGAGGACGGTATCAAGTGCCGTGCGCTGCAGCGCGGTCAGTTCGGCGCAGCCGGAAACGGCGAGGTCGAGCAGGGAGTTGAGTTCGTCGCGGGCGAACGGCTCGGCCTCGGCGGTGCCCTGGACCTCGACGAAGCGGCCGTCGCCGGTGCAGACGACGTTCATGTCGGTCTCGGCGCGGACGTCCTCCTCGTAGCGGAGGTCGAGGAGCGGGATGCCGCCGACGATGCCGACGGAGACGGCGGACACGGTGCCGGTGAGGGGCTGGCGGCCTGCCTTGATCAGCTTCTTGCCCTGGGCCCAGGAGACGGCGTCGGCGAGGGCGACGTACGCGCCGGTGATGGCGGCGGTGCGGGTGCCGCCGTCGGCCTGGAGGACGTCGCAGTCGAGGACGATGGTGTTCTCGCCGAGGGCCTTGTAGTCGATGACGGCGCGCAGGGAGCGGCCGATGAGGCGGGAGATCTCGTGGGTGCGGCCGCCGATCTTGCCGCGGACGGATTCGCGGTCGCCGCGGGTGTTGGTGGCGCGGGGGAGCATGGAGTATTCGGCGGTGACCCAGCCTTCGCCGCTGCCTTTGCGCCAGCGGGGGACGCCTTCGGTGACGGTGGCGGTGCAGAAGACCTTGGTGTCGCCGAAGGAGACGAGGACGGAGCCTTCGGCGTGCTTGCTCCAGCCGCGTTCGATGGTGACGGGGCGGAGCTGTTCGGGGGTGCGGCCGTCGATGCGAGACATGGCGCTGAGCCTAGCCGTACCGCGAAGGGGCTCCTCCCGTGGTGGGTGGAGCCTGCCCCCGGGAAGCCAGCCGCTGGGTGTGAGCGCTGGGCTCACCTGTTTCTTGCGAGAAGGCCCGGCGTTCACGCCGGGGAGGAATCGCATCCGGGTGTCGTGTCGCGGAGCGTCGCCTTATCAGGTTCAGGGCGCGGAGTGCCCGTGCCGTCGTAGCCATCGCCAAGGCGATGCGAACGCGTGTACCCATGATCACCGGTCGGGGTGATGGCTGGTGATTCGGGGGCGTTTGTGCGGCTGTCGTACGTATGGTCTTTCGGAGGGTTCGGGACGGCACGGCGTCCCGGCCGTCCCTGCCGCGTACTCGGCGTCGACTGGGGTGTGAAGGAGACCGCGACCACCACATCCGATGCCCACGACCTCCCCCATCCCGGGCATGGCAGGAAGGCCCAGACGAAGCTGACGCGGTACGACCGGATGATGGCCCGCCGTAGACCGAAGAAAGGCCGGCCCGCATCGACGGGCTACCGCGAGGCGAAGAGACTGCGGGCGAAGGCACACAAGAAGGTTGCCAGGCAGCGTGAGGACACCGGCCGCAAGTGGGCCGAGAAGGTCGTCCGCGACCACCACGCCATCGCTGTCGAGGACTTCCGTCCCAGGTTCCTCGCCAAGGGCACCATGGCCCGCAAGGCCGCTGACGCCGCCATCGGCGCCACCAAGGCCGCGCTGATCGAGATGGGCCGCAAACACGGGCGGGACATCCGTCTCGTCCATCCCGCGCACACCACGAGGGACTGCGCGCACTGCGATGCGAGAGCCAAGCATCGCCTGCCGCTGGGTGAGCGCATTTACACCTGCACCGCGTGCGGAAACACGTCCCCACGGGACAAGAACTCCGCACACGTCCGGCTCGTCCGGGCTGGTCTCAACCCGGCTGGCGCCGATGGTGCCAGACCTCCTGGAGCACTGCTCCAGGAGGCGGCCTGAGCCGGGAATCCCCTTCCCTTCAGGGAGGGGAGGATTCAAATCATGTCTTCGATCTCCGCTGCGATGGGGTCGGCGTCGGTGCCGATGACGACCTGGATGGCGGTGCCCATCTTGACGACGCCGTGGGCGCCGGCGGCCTTCAGGGCGGCTTCGTCGACGAGTGAGGCGTCGCTGACCTCGGTGCGCAGGCGGGTGATGCAGCCTTCGATCTCTTCGATGTTGTCGAGCCCGCCGAGTCCGGCGACGATCTTCTCAGCCTTGGTGGCCATGTTCGGTCTCCCTGAATTCCCTGGTGCCGGCCGTGATTGCGTGTCGGACCGCTGGTGGCAGTAACCCACAGTCGGCCCAACTTCGCGAGCGATTGTGTCGGGTGTAGCGAAGGATGACGTCAGTGATGACGTCGCCGCAACCCAGTCGTCCGTAGCTGGTCTACACCACCTGACAGGCGGTCGCCAAACGATGAGTGCCGAGAGCGCCCGGTCCGAGGTCAGTCCTGCGCGCAGGCGCTGGCAGAGCGCGTTCCAGGGTCTGCAGAAGATGGGCCGGAGTCTGCAGTTGCCGATCGCGGTGCTGCCGGCCGCGGGCATCCTCAACCGGCTGGGTCAGCCTGATGTGTTCGGGGACGACGGGCTGGGCTGGACGGACGTGGCGAAGGTGATGGCGGGTGCGGGCGCGGCGCTGCTCGACGGCGCTCTCGGTCTTCCCCTGTTGTTCTGCATCGGTGTGGCGATCGGCATGGCGAAGAAGTCGGACGGTTCGACGGCGCTGGCGGCGGTGGCGGGATTCCTCGTCTACTACAACGTGTTGCGGCAGTTCCCGGAGGACTGTGCGCCGGGTTCGAAGGTGATCCCGAACATCGGGTGTCAGGCGACGGACAACACGGTGGGGGCGTTCGCGTACCAGAATCCGGGGGTGTTCGGCGGGATCGTGATGGGTCTGCTGACGGCGTTCTTCTGGCAGCGGTACCACCGGACGAAGCTGGTGGACTGGCTGGGGTTCTTCAACGGGCGGCGGCTGGTGCCGATCATCATGGCGTTCGTCGCGATCGCGTTCGCGGCGTTGTGTCTGTGGGTGTGGCCGCCGATCGGTGACGCTCTGGAGAACTTCAGCGACTGGCTGGACGGGCTGGACGCGTGGGGTGCGGGCATTTTCGGGGTGGCGAACCGGGCGTTGCTGGTGATCGGTCTGCATCAGTTCCTGAACGTGCCCATCTGGTTCCAGTTCGGGAGTTTCACGAAGCCGGACGGTTCGGTGGTGCACGGTGACATCAACATGTTCCTGGCGGGCGACCCGGACGCGGGGCAGTTCACCTCGGGCTTCTTCCCGATCATGATGTTCGCGTTGCCCGCGGCGGCGCTCGCGATCACGCACTGTGCGAGGCCGGGCCGCCGTAAGGAGGTCGGGGGGCTGATGCTGTCGGTCGCGTTGACTTCGTTCGTGACGGGCATCACCGAGCCGATCGAGTACTCGTTCCTGTTCGTGGCGCCGTTGTTGTATGCGGTGCATGCGGTGCTGACGGGTGTGTCGATGGCGGTGACGTGGGGGTTGGGGGTGCATGACGGGTTCAGTTTCTCGGCGGGGTTGATCGACTACGTCATCAACTGGAACCTGGCGACGCGGCCGTGGGCGATCGTCCTGATCGGTCTGTGTTTCGCGGCCGTCTATTACGTGATCTTCCGGTTCGCGATCACGAGGTTCGATCTGAAGACGCCGGGCCGGGAGCCGGAGGAGGAGCGGGAGGACGTCACGAAAGCCTGAGCGGAGGTCGGCGGCGTCGGTTGCGGTGCTGGGCGAAGGGCCCTCGGAACTTCGGTTCCGGGGGCCCTTCCCGTGCGCGGTGGGCGACGGAACGAACGTCCAAGATCCGGCACGGGGCGTAGTTCATCCGTTGCGTGTTTGACGGGTTCCTTATATCGCCACCATCGTGCTAGAACATGGTCTACACCACTGAGTGGTGTAGACCATCACCGATGGAGGAAGTCTATGAGCACCGCCACCGCGCCCACGGCGGCCCCTGCGAAGAAGTGGGGATCCGGCCTTTTCCAGGGCCTCCAGAAGGTCGGCCGAAGCCTTCAGCTGCCCATCGCCGTGCTGCCGGCGGCGGGTCTGCTGCTGCGGCTGGGCCAGCCGGACTCCCAGGAGCGGTTCCACATCCCGGCGGACGTGGCGAAGGTGTTCGCCGGGGCCGGCGGCGCCCTGCTGGACAGTTCCTTCGGGCTGCCCCTGCTGTTCTGCATAGGCGTGGCCATCGGCTTCGCCAAGAAGGCCGACGGTTCGACCGCGCTGGCCGCCGTGGTCGGCTTCCTCACCTACTACGCGGTGATCCACCAGTACCCGATCAAGGACGGCCACGAGGGCGCCGCCTATACGTCGACCGGCCTTTTCGGCGGCTTCTGGCAGAAGGGCAACGAAGCCGCGCAGACGGCGAGCTTCCAGAACCCGGGCGTACTCGGCGGCATCATCCTCGGTCTGCTGACCGCCGTGCTGTGGCAGCGCTACCACCGCAAGAGGCTCGTCGACTGGCTCGGCTTCTTCAACGGCCGCCGGCTCGTGCCGATCATGACCTCCGTCGTCGGCACCGCCCTCGGTGTGCTGGTCGTGCTGGGCTGGGAGCCCATCGGTGACGTCATCACCGACTTCGGCGAGTGGATGACCGGTCTCGGCTCCTTCGGCGCCGCGCTCTTCGGTCTCATCAACCGCGCGCTGATCCCGATCGGCATGCACCAGTTCGTGAACTCCGTCGCCTGGTTCCAGATCGGCGACTTCACCGACTCCGCCGGCACCGTCTTCCACGGTGACCTGCCGCGCTTCTTCGCTGGTGATCCGCACGCCGGTATGTTCATGACAGGCTTCTTCCCGATCATGATGTTCGGTCTCCCGGCCGCGGCCCTCGCCATCGCGCACTCCGCTCGTCCGGAGCGCCGCAAGGCCGTGCTGGGCATGATGATGTCGATGGCCCTGACGTCGTTCATCACCGGTGTCACCGAGCCGATCGAGTTCACCTTCATGTTCATCGCGCCGGTCCTCTACGCCATCCACGCGGTCCTCACCGCGATCTCGATGGCCGTGACGTGGGCGCTGGGCATACACATGGGCTTCAGCTTCTCGGCGGGCTTCATCGACGTGTTCATCAACTGGGGCATCTCCACCAAGCCCTGGCTGATGATCCCGGTCGGTCTGGTCTTCGGCGCGATCTACTACGTCGTCTTCCGCTTCGCGATCACCAAGTTCAACCTCCCCACCCCGGGCCGGGAGCCCGAGGAGGAGGTCGAGGACCTCACCAAGGCGTAGGCGGGAGAACCCCGTCCACGCGGACGCGACACGCGAAGACCCCCGGAGCCCTGAACCGCTCCGGGGGTCTTCGTCTGCGTGCGGGGGGTCAGATCTCGTACGTCTGCCGTGGCGCGGCCAGTTCCACCGGGCCGTCGAACACCGCGCGGGCGTCCTCGAGGTTGACCTGGGGGTCGGTCCACGGCGGGATGTGGGTCAGCACGAGCTTGCGCGCGCCCGCCCGGCTCGCCGTCTCGCCGGCCTCGCGCCCGTTGAGGTGCAGGTCGGGGATGTTCTCCTTGCCGTGGGTGAAGGCGGCCTCGCAGAGGAACAGGTCCGTGTCGCGGGCGAGTTCCAGCAGTGCGGGACTGACGCCGGTGTCGCCGGAGTACGTCAGCGATCTGCCGCCGTGTTCGACACGGATGCCGTAGGCCTCCACCGGGTGGGCGACCCGTTCCGTGTGCACGGTGAACGGGCCGATGTCGAAGGTGGACGGCTTGACCGTGTGGAAGTCGAAGACCTCGCTCATGGAGGAGGCCGAGGGGGTGTCGGCGTAGGCGGTGGTCAGGCGGTGCTCGGTGCCCTCGGGGCCGTAGACCGGGATGGGGTCGCAGCGCCCGCCGTCGTGCCGGTAGTAGCGCGCGACGAAGTACGCGCACATGTCGATGCAGTGGTCGGCGTGCAGATGGCTCAGGAAGATCGCGTCGAGGTCGTAGAGACCGCAGTGGCGCTGCAGCTCGCCCAGGGCGCCGTTGCCCATGTCGAGAAGCAGCCGGAAGCCGTCGGCCTCGACGAGGTAGCTCGAGCAGGCCGATTCCGCGGAGGGGAACGACCCCGAGCAGCCGACGACGGTGAGCTTCATAAAGCAGAAACCTCCGCTGGCGGGTAACCGGGAAGGGTCCGGGAGGGACCGTGAACGAATGATCGCCACATGGGGAAACAGGGGTCGTGCGGTTCGTCGAGCGTAAGGCGCAAAACCCCGGGTCGCTCCTCCGCCAGGGGCCGTTGTGGGCGAACTCACCTGTGCTGTCACCGGTTCGGCTGGACCAGGGGCGTGCAGGGTGCAGGAGGGGGCGCGCGTGGATGGTCGCGCGCTGGTGGGGCCGCCGGTAACGTCGTCGTATGGACACGTCCTGGTGGCTCGCGCTCGCCGCGGTGGTACTGCTGGCGCTGGTCGCCGCGCTCGTGGACGGCTGGGGTCGCGGGCGGCGTCCGCGGGGAGGCGGGACCCGGCCGCCGGGTCGGCCGAAGCGTCCGCCGACGGGACGGCCGGCGCGGGGGCGTGATCGCGCGGGGCGGCCGCAGCCGGCGGAGATCTGGTGGGCGAACGTGCCGTACGAGGACGGGCCGGAGCCGCGGGGGGCCGGGCGACGAGCGACGGCGGGAGACGGGCGGGCCAAGGACCGGCCGTGTCTGGTGCTGGCGGTGCGCGGCGACCGGGTGACGGTCGCGAAGATCACCAGTAAGTACCGTGACGAGCGGCCCGGGGTGATCCGGCTGCCGCCGGGCGCGGTCGGGGACGCGCAGGGGCGGCCGAGCTTCCTGGAGACGGAGGAGTTGCGCCAGGTCCGGGTGCGGGAGTTCCGGCGCCGGGTGGGGGTCGTGGACCCGGCCCTGTGGGACCAGGTCCGTCATCTGACCGCCTGAGCCGTGCCGTGACCTGGCCGGGTCCCCCGGGCCCTGGCCGGTACCCCGGTCCCCCGGGCCCGGTACGGCTCCCGGCGATCCCTCCGCGGCCTGCGGACCCGCGGCCGGTATGCCCAGGCGGCCCGCGGTCCCGGCACGGGCCTGCCCGCCTGCGGCCTGTATGCGCGTAGGCGGCCTGCCGCCCGCGGTCCCGCGCGGCTGCCGGCCTGCGGCCTACGCCCAGAGCTGGCCCTGGAGGGTCTCGATCGCCTCCTCCGTGGTGGCCGCGGTGTAGACGCCCGTCGACAGGTACTTCCAGCCGCCGTCCGCGACGACGAACGCGATGTCGGCGCTCTCCCCCGCCTTCAGCGCCTTGTTGCCGACGCCGATCGCAGCGTGCAGGGCGGCGCCGGTGGAGACGCCGGCGAAGATGCCCTCCTGCTGGAGGAGTTCCCGAGTGCGGGTGACGGCGTCGGCCGAGCCGACGGAGAAGCGGGTGGTGAGGACGGAGGCGTCGTACAACTCGGGCACGAAGCCCTCGTCGAGGTTGCGCAGGCCGTAGACGAGGTCGTCGTAGCGTGGCTCGGCGGCGACGATCTTCACGTCCGGCTTGTTCTCGCGGAGGAACCGGCCGACGCCCATCAGCGTGCCCGTCGTGCCGAGACCGGCGACGAAGTGGGTGATGGAGGGGAGGTCGGCGAGGATCTCCGGGCCGGTGGTGGCGTAGTGGGCGCCCGCGTTGTCGGGGTTGCCGTACTGGTAGAGCATCACCCAGTCGGGGTGCTCGGCGGCGAGTTCCTTGGCGACGCGCACGGCGGTGTTGGATCCGCCGGCGGCCGGGGAGGAGATGATCTCGGCGCCCCACATGGCGAGCAGGTCGCGGCGTTCCTGCGAGGTGTTCTCGGGCATCACGCAGACGATGCGGTAGCCCTTGAGCTTGGCCGCCATGGCGAGGGAGATGCCGGTGTTGCCGCTGGTGGGCTCGAGGATGGTGCAGCCGGGGGTGAGGCGGCCGTCCTTCTCGGCCTGTTCCACCATGTGCAGGGCGGGGCGGTCCTTGACGGAGCCGGTGGGGTTGCGGTCCTCGAGCTTCGCCCAGATGCGGACGTCGGCGGACGGCGAGAGCCGCGGCAGGCGCACCAGCGGGGTGTTGCCCACCGCGGCCAGCGGGGAGTCGTAACGCATGGGGTGCGGCGGCCGATCAGGCCATGCCGCCGGCGACGGCCGGCAGGATGGTCACGGTGTCGCCGTCGGTCAGCTTGGTGTCGATGCCGTCGACGAAGCGGACGTCCTCGTCGTTCAGGTACACGTTGACGAAGCGGCGCAGCTTGCCGTCGTCCACGATGCGGGCGTGGATGCCCGCATGCCGGGTCTCGAGGTCGGTGAACAGGTCGGCGAGGGTCTCACCGCTGCCCTCCACCGCCTTCTGACCGTCGGTGTACTGGCGGAGGATGGTGGGGATGCGGACCTCGATGGCCATGGCTGAGGGCTCCTGTCGGAAGGTGTGGGCAGCGCGGAAACGTGCGTGTGGGACGCCGCGGCTCACGGCCCACGGCGGCAGGGCCTGCGTCAACAGATGGCGCTGGCGAGCCTGCACAGGTCGACGTGCAGCCGCGCCACGAGCAGTGCGCCCGGCGTCTTGTCGCTCACGTCGTTCAGAACCATGGGCTCATCGTATCGATTCCCGGTCAGGTGTCCGGAGTGTGATCCCATATGGCGGACGGATTGTGTCCAGGCGGTGGGATTGCGCCGTTCGGGGCCTTCCCGCGGGGTCGGCCCGCTCGGCGGGTGCCGGGTTCGCCTCGGGCGGCCCGTCGCGGCCCGTCGCGGCGCGGGGGCAGGTCAGACGACGGGCTTTCCCGTCAGGTGGACGCCCGCCGCGCGCATGTCCTCCAGGGCCCGGTCGGTGGTGTCCTCGGCCACGCCGGCGGTGAGGGACAGCAGGACCTGGGTGCGGAAGCCCGCGCGGGCGGCGTCCAGGGCGGTGGCCCGCACGCAGTGGTCGGTGGCGATGCCGACGACGTCGACCTCGTCGATCTGCCGGTCGCGCAGCCAGTCGCCGAGGCCGACGCCGTTCTCGTCGGCGCCTTCGAAGCCGCTGTAGGCGGCGGAGTAGTCGCCTTTGGAGAAGACGGCGTCGACGGCGCCGGAGGCGACGGCCGGGGCGAAGTTGGGGTGGAAGCCGACGCCCTCGGTGCCGGCGACGCAGTGCGCGGGCCAGGAGTGGACGTAGTCGGGGTTGTCGGCGAAGTGGCCGCCGGGCGCGATGTGGTGGTCGCGGGTGGCTACGACGTGCCGGTACCCGGCGGGGGCCTGGCCGATCAGTTCGGTGATGGCGGCGGCCACGTCGGCGCCGCCGGCCACCGCGAGGCTGCCTCCCTCGCAGAAGTCGTTCTGCACGTCTACGACGATCAAGGCGCGGCGCATGGGCGGTGTCCTTCGGTGGGGGTCCACCGGTTCTTGCGAGCCGGAGGAGGGTGAAGTAATTGAGCCTAGAGACTTTGCCGGCGGTACGGGAGGGGGCGGGGGCGGGCCCGGCGCGCTCCCGCACGCCGGTTCCGGGGCCCGGGTCGTGTCCTAGTTACCCGACGGGCAGTGCACATACTCCGTGGGGAGGACGGGTTCGCCGCGGGAGAGCTGGGTGGCGGACAGGGGCAGGCCGGCGCGGGCGGCCGTGTGGCGGTCGCGGACGGTGTCGAGGGGTTCGCGGGCGACGACCTCGCCGGCCCTGACGAGGTCGACGAGCAGCTGGCGGTCGGCCAGGTCGGCGGGGACGTCGCCGGTGCCGACGACCTCGGCCTCGGCGACGCCGTACGCGTCGAGGCGGCGGGCGGCCCACTTGCGGCCGCCGACCGACGTCTTGCCGCCGGTCGACTTCTTCGCCACCGGGACGAGCGGGGCGGCCGGGTCGTCGGACTCGGCGCGGGCGACGAGCTTGTAGACCATGGAGGCCGTGGGGTGTCCGGAGCCGGTGACGAGCTGGGTGCCGACGCCGTAGGCGTCCACGGGGGCCGCGGCGAGGGAGGCGATGGCGTATTCGTCGAGGTCGGAGGTGACGATGATGCGGGTGCCGGTGGCGCCGAGGTCGTCGAGCTGCTGGCGTACCCGGTGGGCGACGAGGAGGAGGTCGCCGGAGTCGATGCGGACGGCGCCGAGCTCGGGTCCGGCGACGTCGACGGCGGTGCGGACGGCTTCGGCGACGTCGTAGGTGTCCACGAGGAGGGTGGTGCCCCGGCCGAGGGAGTCGATCTGCGCCCGGAAGGCGTCCCGCTCGGTGTCGTGCAGGAGGGTGAAGGCGTGGGCGCTGGTGCCGACGGTGGGGATGCCGTAGCGGAAGCCGGCGGCGAGGTCGGATGTGGTGGTGAAGCCGCCGACGTAGGCGGCGCGGGCGGCGGCGACCGCGGCGAGTTCGTGGGTGCGGCGGGCGCCCATCTCGATGAGGGGGCGCTCGCCTGCGGCGGAGGACATGCGGGAGGCCGCGGCGGCGATCGCGGAGTCGTGGTTGAGGATGGAGAGGATGACGGTCTCGAGGAGGACGCATTCGGCGAAGGAGCCCTCGACGCGCATGATCGGCGAGCCGGGGAAGTAGACCTCACCCTCGGGGTAGCCGCTGACGTCACCCGAGAAGCGGTATCCGGCGAGCCAGTCGAGGGTCGTCTCGTCGACGATGTCGCGTTCGCGCAGGAAGGCGAGGAGGTCGGTGCCGAAGCGGAAGTTCTCCACCGCGTCGAGGACCCGGCCGGTGCCGGCGACGACACCGTAGCGGCGGCCGTCCGGCAGTCGGCGGGTGAAGACCTCGAACACGCTGCGGCGTTCGGCGGTACCCGCCTTCAACGCGGCCTGCAGCATCGTCAGCTCGTACTGGTCCGTGAAGAGCGCCGTCGACGGGACTCGCACCGGCAGCCCAAGGTCCGCTGTGTTCATGACGAGGATGCTACCCCCTTTTCGTCGGTGTGACGATTTCAGTGCGGCGTGGCAGCATGGGCCTTGTGACGTCACCCGCTCCCCTTGAGATCGAACGCACCGAGTCGGCGGAGGAGGTCTTCGCCGTACCCGAGCCGGACGTCCCCTGGGTCACGATCGTGCACAACGACCCGGTCAACCTCATGAGCTACGTGACGTACGTCTTCCAGGCGTACTTCGGCTACTCCAAGGACAAGGCCACCAAGCTCATGCTCGACGTCCACCACAAGGGCCGGGCGGTCGTCTCCAGCGGATCCCGCGAGGAGATGGAACGCGACGTGCAGGCCATGCACGGGTACGGCCTGTGGGCCACCCTCCAGCAGGACCGGAAGTAGCCTCCCCTCATATGCCTGGACACTTCGAACCGCTCCCCGGCGGCGGCGCGGCCGTCGCGCTCGACGACGTCGAGATCTCCATCATCCGGTCGCTGGCCGTGCAGCTCCTGGAGCTGATCGGCCCGGGCCCCGCCGAGGACGCCCCCGACGACCCGCTCGCCGAGCTCTTCGCCGAGGGTCCGAGCGAGCCGCCCGCCGATGCCGTGCTCCGGCGACTGTTCCCGGACGCCTACACCGACCCGGAGGCGACACCGGGCCCGCGGGAGGCGGACGAGCAGAAGGCGCACTCCGCCGAGTTCCGCCGGTACACGGAGAACGACCTGCGGGCCGGCAAGCGGGAGAACGCCCTCGCGGTGGTCCGCTCGCTGGACGCGCTGGCCTCCGAGGCGGCCGACGCGGGCGGGGCGGTGCTGAAGCTGACGCCGCAGGAGTCCCAGCAGTGGCTGCGGGCGCTCAACGACCTGCGGCTGGCGATCGGCGCCCGGCTGGAGATCACCGACGAGGAGGACACCGACCTTCTCTACCGGCTGCCGGACGAGGATCCGCGCAAGCCGATGGTGATGGCGTACCTGTGGCTGGGCGGACTCCAGGAGACCCTGGTGACGACCCTGATGCCGTAGCCCTTGCCTCCGTAGCCGTTGCCTCCGTAGCCGTTACGCGGAGGTTCCTCCGCATTTCCCGTTCGCTCAGAGGGCGCTCAAATCCGGATAACGATCGCGTCACCGCGACGGCCGGGAGTGTCCTCTTTGTGTCACGTTCATCCGCTTCTTCTGGTGTCGTGCGCCACACGTCCGGCCGCTGCTCGATAGTGCGGGCGTGATAGATCTTCACGACCGCCCGGCGAACACCACCCGTATGTTCCGCCGGGTGCGCCACCGAGCCGGTTGATCGCCGGCCAGGCATCGCTCCATCAGTCCGGGGGGATCGAAACCCGATCCGAGGCCGACGAGAGGTCCGGATCGGCATGGAGAAAGGCGCACCACACATGTCCTCCGAGAAGGTCACTGACGCCGCCGTCACTGACACTCCCGAAGAGGGGTACGAACGCGGGCTCGGCAGCCGCCAGGTCCAGATGATCGCGATCGGCGGCGCCATCGGCGTCGGCCTCTTCCTGTCCGCCGGGGCGAACATCGCCAAGGCCGGTCCCAGCCTCATCGTGATGTACGCCCTCGCCGGCGTGATCGTCTTCTTCATCATGCGGGCGCTCGGCGAGCTGCTGCTGTACCGCCCGGTGTCGGGCTCGTTCGCGGAGTACTCCCGCGAGTTCCTCGGCCCGTTCTTCGGGTACTTCACCGGCTGGACGTACTGGCTGATGTGGGTCGTCACCGGCATGGCCGAGCTGACGGCCGCCGCGATCTACGTCCAGTTCTGGTTCCCGGCCGTCCCGCGGTGGGTCACGGCCCTGGTCTTCCTGGTGATCCTCTTCGGGGTGAACCTGATCTCCGTGAAGGTGTTCGGAGAGCTCGAGTTCTGGTTCTCGATGGTCAAGGTCACCGCGCTGATCGGCATGATCGTCATCGGTCTGGGCGTCCTCACCTTCGGCTTCAGCTCGGCCGGCGACACCGCCGCCGTCTCCAACCTGTGGGCCTTCGACGGCTTCTTCCCCAAGGGCGTCGGCTCGTCCCTGATGACCCTGCAGGGCGTCATGTTCGCCTACCTCGCGGTAGAGCTGGTCGGCGTGACCGCCGGTGAGTCGGAGAACCCGGAGAAGACGCTGCCGAAGGCCATCAACACGCTGCCGTGGCGCATCGCGCTGTTCTACGTCGGCGCGCTCACCGTCATCCTGTGCGTGGTGAAGTGGACCGAGTTCACCGCCGGGGCCTCCCCGTTCGTCGTGGCCTTCGCGAAGATCGGCATCCCGGCGGGCGCGGGCATCGTCAACTTCGTCGTGCTGACGGCCGCGCTGTCCTCCTGCAACTCCGGCATGTACTCGACCGGCCGCATGCTGCGCAACCTGGCCGACAGCGGCGAGGCCCCGGCGGTCTTCCGCAAGCTGTCCGCGTCCAAGGCGCCGGCCTTCGGCATCACGGTCTCGGTGCTCTTCATGGGCATCGGCGTGATCCTGAACTACGTCGTCCCCGAGAAGGCCTTCGGCTACGTCACCTCCGTCGCCACCGCGGCCGGCATCTGGACGTGGCTGATGATCCTGATCAGCCACGTCCGGTACCGCCGTGCGGTGGTCGCGGGCCGGCTGCCCGCGTCCAGCTTCCCGGCCCCCGGCGGCTCGGCGTTCAGCTGGGTGGCCATCGTGTTCCTGCTCTTCGTCACCGGCCTGATCGCGTACGACGCCGACTCGCGGGTCTGCCTGTACGTGATGGCGGGCTGGGCTGCCGCCCTCGGCGTCGGCTGGGCGGTCCTCAAGAGCCGCAACCCGCAGGTCACCGGCCGGCGCGAGCCGGAGTTCGAGAAGGTCGGCTGACCGCCGGCCGGAATCGCCGCCCGGGCGTTGCGCCCCCAGGGAGCTCTCGTGGCGCCCCCCGCGGCGGGACGCCCGGGCCCGGCCGTCCGCGATGTGGGCCGTTCCGTACCACCCCTCGGTACGGAACGGCCCCTTTGCTTATCCTGGCGACCATGCTGACCATCACCCAGGACCTGCACGACCGGATCGTCGCCCACGCGCGCAAGGACCACCCCGACGAGGCGTGCGGCGTCGTCGCGGGCCCGGCGGGCACGGACCGCCCCGAGCGCTTCGTCCCGATGCTGAACGCGGCCATGTCCCCCACGTTCTACGAGTTCGACTCGGGCGACCTGCTCAAGCTGTACCGCGAGATGGACGACCGCGACGAGGAGCCGGTGGTCATCTACCACTCCCACACCGCGACCGAGGCCCACCCCTCCCGCACCGACATCTCCTACGCCAACGAGCCCGGCGCGCACTACGTCCTGGTCTCCACCGCCGACACCGACGGCCTCGGCGAGTTCCAGTTCCGCTCGTTCCGCATCGTGGACGGCGTGGTCACGGAGGAGGACGTCCGGGTGGTGGAGGCGTACTGAGCCGCCCCCGCGGGGCGCCGGCCGGGTCGCTACGCCGCCGCGGAGTCGAGCAGGGCGCGGACGGGGCGCCACAGCTGGGGGCCCGCGGGCCCGTCGGCCACGGGGACACCGTTGTCAGGGGTGGTGCGCCAGACGAGGCCGTCCGGGTGGTGCAGGACGGCCGTGATCTCGTCCGGGGTGGGGGGCGCCGCGTTGCCGCGCAGGTAGACCGCCCGCAGGCCCAGGTTGCGGAGCCGGGTCAGGGCGCGGGCGCGGTTGTGGGCGTGGACGAGGAAGCGGACGTCCGTGGAGGGGCCTGGAAGGCCCTCCCGGGCCGCGGGGCGGGGCAGGTTCAGCGCCACCACCACCATGCCGTCGGGCAGCTTGCAGAAGCCTCCTGCGGCCATGCGGTCACACCCCCGTGCGCGTCGGTATCGGCATGGGCGCCCAAGGCGGCGCCGATGCGCTGGTCAGAGTCCGTGTCGGTGCTGGTGTCCAGGGGACTGTCAATAAGAAGAGCACAGGAGGCACCTAAACACGATCGGCGGCAACCCGCCAGGGGGTTGCCGCCGATGCGCGTCTGACCTGCTGAAACGTCGACTACTTCGCCGACGGTCCGACCTGCAGGCTGATCGTCGAGCCGTCCGACGGCTCCTTGACGATCTTGATGCGGGTGTTGGTGTCAGTGACCTTCACACCCGCGAGCGGGGTCTTCGGGTCCCAGTACGTGGACGTGCCGTCGTCGAAGACCGGGATGCCGATCCGCGACTTGACCTTGGTCGCGACGCCCGCCTTGTGCAGCGTGAACGCGTCGGTCGCGGCGCGGCCGAAGGTGGAGTCGAAGGACTGGATCCGGCTGTTCATGTACGTGCCGTCGGCCCACTTCATCGGCGTCGGGTGCGCGTCGACGGGCAGGATCAGGCCCGTGCCGTTGTGCTGGCTGGTGTTGTCGTCAGCCTGCGAGGTGTCCCACTTCCAGATCAGCAGACCGTTCTGGTACGGGTAGTGCTCGACCCAGGACGGACGGGTCGTCGAGAAGCCGAAGTTGTACGGGCCGACCTTGAGGGTCTTGTCGTACGACGTGTACTGGCGGTTCTCGGCGATGTAGTACTGCGGGTAGTCGTCCGTGATGGACGCGCCGATGCGGGAGAAGCCGTTCGTCGTCCAGGCGCTGTCCTGGGACTCGGCGTTGTCGGAGAAGACGGTCGCGCCGTTGGCGGTCACCGTGATCTCGTCGGCCGCGAAGCCCTTCAGCGCCACGCCGCCGTCGCTCTGGTAGCGGAAGCGCAGGTCGACCTTCTTGCCCGCGTAGGCGTCCAGCGGGTAGGTCAGCTTCTGGTAGGCCGCGACCGAGCCGGTGAGGGCGGGCTTGCCGCTGCCGTCACGGGTGATGGCGCTGCCGTCGGCCAGCTTGCCGTCGATCGGCGTCCAGTTGGCGCCGCCGTCGGTGGACACCTCGGTGTAGAGGTAGTCGTAGTCGGCCTCGATGTCCCACCAGCCGTCGAGGGTCAGGCTCGCGGCGGACTTGCCGGTCAGGTCGACCGAACGGGACAGGGAGTTGCGCAGGTCGTTGCCGCTGCCGCTCCACCACTGCGTCTTGCCCTGCGCCGGGGCGACCACCTCGGTGGTGACCGTCTTGTCGGGCAGCTGGACGATGAGGGCCTGCGGGTTCTTGGTGTTGTACTCCGCGACGCCCAGCGTGTGCTTCGACTTCTTGCCGGCCGTGGCGACGTCGTAGTCGAGCCAGCCCAGCTGCAGCTTGTCCCAGGCGTTCATGTCGCCGGGCAGGTCGCCGATGGTCTCCTTGCCGGTGCCCAGCCAGGAACCGGAGGACATCAGCGTCCAGAAGCCGGTGGAGTTCTCGCCGCCGCCGGAGGTGTCGTACTCGTCCGGCAGGCCGAGGTCGTGGCCGTACTCGTGCGCGTAGACGCCGAGTCCGCCGTTCTCCGGCTGGATGGTGTAGTCGCCGACCCAGACGCCCGTGTCGCCGATCTGGGTGCCGCCGAGCCGGTTGGCGTCCGGGCCGGTGGAGCCGGCGTCGGTGCCGAAGGCGTACCAGCGGTGGGCCCAGATGGCGTCCTCGCCCTGCGCGCCGCCGCCCGCGGACTCGTCCTCGCCGGCGTGCACGATCTGGAAGTGGTCGATGTAGCCGTCGGGCTCGTTGAAGTCGCCGTCGCCGTCGAAGTCGTAGCGGTCCCACTGGTCGTACTGGGCCAGCTCCGCCTTGATCTCGGCGGCCGTGTCACCGGCGGCCTCGCGGTCCGCCACCCAGGCGTTGACGCCGTCCTGGACCGCGTACCAGGCTCCGGTGGAGGCCTTGTTGGAGCCGTAGCGGGCCTCGTTGTAGGGGACCTTGACCCAGTCGGTCACCTCGCCGTCGACCGAGTAGCGTCCCGAGGACTGCTTCTCGTAGTACTTCTTGAGCGACTCGGTGTTCTTGCCGGTGCCGAAGTACAGGTCCTGGAAGTGCTTCTGGTCGTAGTCCGCCTGCCAGGCCGTGGAGTTGTCCTGCTTGCGGTCCGGCTTGGCTATCTGGTTGTGCAGCGGGCCGGCCGTGCCGCCGTAGCGGCTGTCGACCTGGTCGCCGAACTCGACGAGGATCGTGAAGATCTTGTCGGTCTTCTCGCGCCCGAGCTCGACGAACTTGCTGTCGCCCTTCTTGCTCTTGAGCTGGACGACCTTCGAGCCGTCGCGGTTCTTGACCGTCGACCGCCCGGCTATGACCTCCTTGAGCGCCTCCTCGCGCTGCGCCTCCTGCGTCTTGCTGAGCGGCCCGTCGAAGTCGTGCTCGCGGGCCTTGGCCGGCTGCGGGTCGTGCCGGCCCGCTGCCGGGGACTGCGCCGAGTTGTTCTCGGCGGCCTGCGCCACGGCGAACGTCGTGAACGTCGCCGTGGCCGCCGCGAGTGCGACGACCGTGGCGGCCGTGCGGAACGTCCAGGATCTACTGGTCACTTGATGTCCTCCCACGCACGCGTCAGCCCGCGCGGTAGGGGGATTCCTGTCAAGGAAAGTCCGCGCGCTGTTATACGCGTGTAGTCAAGTGACGCCATTTGACTACTGGTTTAGAAGAAAAGACAGACCTTGACTTGGACAGGTCAAGTGCATTATTAGGAGCCGGTGTTCGTATTGCGGACATGTGACGGTTTCTTGACGCTGCCCCTCGCGGGCGCGCGGGGCAGTCCACGTGGTGGACGTCATGACTCCGTGCGCCCCCTGTGCTCCGGCACCGTGGGTTAGGTCACGCTTACCGTTCGTTCCGCTCGGGCATGCAGCCGAATAGAGTCGAGACCGCCCCCGCTCCCGAGGACACGATTGCCATGCCTCGTCCGACAGTCGCACAGCTCACGTACGGTTCCTGCACCGTCATCTTCTCGACGCTCGCCATGCTGCTGCTGTCGCAGACCAGTTCGGGCCCCGGGATCGTCGTCGTCGTGGTCGCCGCGGTCGCCCTCGGCGTACTCGTCGCCATGACGGTGCCGACGCCGAAGCCCCCGCGAGCCCCCGTCGCCCGTTCCGCGGCGACCCGGTCCGTGAGCCGGCCCGCGCCCGTCGCGGTTCCCGCGCCCACGTCCGCAACCAGGTCCGTGACCCTGCCCGTCCCGGCCTCGGTCGCCTCGGCGCCCGAGCCCGTCCGGGAGCCCACGGCTCCCTGACCCGCACCCGGCGACACGGCGCAGGGCCCACGTTTCGGCCGCGGGCCCTGCGCCGTGCCGCTGTCCCGCCGTCGCCGTCCCGCCGTGTCGCCGTCGCACGGACCGCGTCCGGCGCTCCGCCGTAGCGCGCCTCAACGGGTGCCGACCACCACCGTCTTGGCCGCCTTGTCGTGCAGGCCCTGCTTGTAGGGCTTGTCGAGGTAGCTCCAGCCGCCGCAGACCGCCGTCCACAGACAGGCACAGCAGAACGCGAACGGCACCCAGAGCACCAGGGCGCGCACCAGGGACGTCTGCACGGAGGGCGTCGAGCCGTCGTCGAGATCGGCCACCCTCATACCGAGCCACCTCTTGCCCAGCGTCTGCCCCGTCCTGGCGGTGAGGACCGTGTCGTACGCGACGTACAGGATCGCGGCGACGAGTTCCCGTCCGAAGGACTTGCCGAACTCGATCCGGTCCGCGTCCACGGTGTACTGCGCCACCCCGAAGGCCCACGCCAGCAGCGACACCACGACGAAGACGAGGACCATGTCGATGATCCGGGCCAGCGTGCGCCGGCCGCTGTCGGCGAGCGGGGGCATCCCGGCGAGCGGGTCCGCGGGGTAACCGCCGTAGGGGTCGTCCCCGCCGCCGCCAGGGGGTCCACCGCCGTGGGGTCCGCCCCCGTAGGGTCCGCCGCCGGGCGCGCCCGCGTACGGGTCCCGCGGGGCGTCGTACGGCGAGCCCTGCCCCGAGCCGTACGGGGGCAGCCCCTGGTCGTGCGGAGGCCGCTGCGGAGGCCGCTTCCTGAGCGGGTCGTCCTCCGGCGGCTCGCCGCCGGAGCCGGGAGGCGGTTCGTTGGTCATGCCCCCGAGTCGACCGCGAACCCCCTCGGCTCCGCATCCGGCGAGCGGCCGTCCGGGGTAGCGGTCCGCCGGGGCGCCGGTCAGCCGGCGACGAACGTGTGCGCCGCCTTGTCGTGCCAGCACTGGCGCCACGGCCTGTCGAACAGGCCCCACAGGAGGCCCACCACGCCGACGGCGAGCAGACCGGGCACGCTGTAGACCAGCCAGCGGCGCAGGGCCGCCCCGTAGGACGGCGGCTCACCGCCCTCGATGTCGCGCACCTGGAGACCGAACAGCTTCTTGCCCAGGGTGCGGCCCCACTTGGCGGTCGGCAGCGCCTCGTAGAGGATCCCGAACACCAGCAGGACGGCGAGGACGATCCCCAGGTACACCGACGTCGTGCCGTCCAGCAGCCAGACGGTGACGGTCTCTCCGCTCAGCTTGGCCGCGTCGATCTTCTCGTCGACGTGGTCGAGGGCCCGCACACCGAGCGGCAGGGCCGCGCCGGCGGTGACGGCCGCGAGGACGAGCGTGTCCACGAGGCGGGCGGCGAGCCGCTTGCCCAGGCCCGCGGGCCGGGCCTCGGCCTGCCGCCGGGCGGCCGCCTGGAAGACGTCGTCGACCGGCGGCTTCCAGGGCGCGACGGGACCGTCCTCGGCGCCGGTGAGCCGGTGCACCTGCTGCGCCCAGGAGGGCTGGCCGCCCCCGGCCCCCGCGGCCATCGGGACGGAGCCGGCGGGGGCTACCGCGCCGGTGCCCGGCCGGGGCTGAGCGGCGCCGAGGCCGGGGCCGCCCGGGCCGGCAGGCTGGTGGGGCGCGCCCGGAGCGGGCGGCTGAGGCGCGGACGGGGCGGACGACGGCGCGGGGGCGGGCCGAGCCGCCGAGGGTGCGGGCGGGAACCCGGGGCCCTGCGGGGCGGGGGTCGCCGCGGCCTGCGCGGGGTTCTGCGGGGACGGGATCCGCGCGGGTCCCTGCGGAGCCCGGACGCCCGGTCCCGGTGCGGACGACACCCGGTCGGCCGCCGCCTTGCCGGCTCCGAATCCGGGGGGCGCGGGGGCCGCGCCGGCGGCGGGCGCGGTCGTCGGGCCCTGAACGCCGGGCGGGTGGTGGCCGTCGGCTCCGCCCGTGCGCGGGGCCGGCGGGCGGAAGGT
This sequence comes from Streptomyces achromogenes, assembly GCF_030816715.1. Taxonomy (NCBI): domain Bacteria; kingdom Bacillati; phylum Actinomycetota; class Actinomycetes; order Kitasatosporales; family Streptomycetaceae; genus Streptomyces; species Streptomyces achromogenes. The sequence continues at coordinate 3,440,617 of NZ_JAUSYH010000001.1, forward strand.
GACCGTGCCCTGGTCGGGGGTGTGGCCGGCGGGAGCGGAGGGGGCCGGGCCGGCCGGTGCTGCGGCCTGCCCCGCTCCCCCGCCGCCCGCGGTGGGCCGGCGGAAGACGAACGTGCCCCCGGAGACCACCTCCCCGGCGCAGGCCTCCGGCTCCGCGGGCGGGATCGTCGTCATGCCGTCGGTGCTCGTCGAGACGCCCTCGGGCTGGACCTGGGCGGGCGAGGACACCCTCGGGTCGGCGGCCGGCGGGGCGCCCCAGGAGACCCGGCGGTCCTGGTCGCCGCCGAAGCCGGACTGGTGGGAGCGGTCGGCGCCCCACGCGGAGGCCGACTCGGGGTGACCGCCGTACGGGTTCGCCGGTACGGGGCCGGCCTGCGCGGGGTCCTCGTCGAAGAAGTGCGGGCCGGTCTCCTCCACGAAGGCCGGCGCGCCGGACGGAACCGTGAGCGGGCGGCCGTCGGACGGCGCCGGCCGGCTGGTGCCCGGTACCCAGGCGGAACCGTTCCAGTACCGGACGTATCCAGGGATGGAGGGGTCCGGGTAATACCCCTCGCGGGGCCTGTCGTCACCGGGTGCCGGGGTTGGGGCGCTCATGTCCGTCGTCCCGTATCTGCTCGGGGGTGGGATGGGGGGCTCCACATCTATCAGACGGACGCAAGCCCCACGGCCAGTCCTGCCGGACCCGCCCCTTTCCGGGCAACCCCGTGCACGCTCTTCACACGTTCGGAACCGTCCGCAGGGGACTCGGAGGGCCGACGGAGGGGGCCGGTGCGGAAAGTCCGCCGAAAAAAATTCCGCAGACCCGCGTAATGGTTGCGGCGCTGTCCCCTCTCCCCTCGTACGAGCCCGCTCACGGGCCCGCCCACGGGCCGCGATCGGGGCCCGTCGACGAGAGGAGAACGACATGCAGCACACCGTGGTGGAGCGCGAGCTGGAGCTCAGACTGATCCTGTCGCCGGAGCGCGCCGTCCCGGTGCCGGCCCGGCTCGGCTACCGCAGCGACGACCCGTTCGCCGTCCATGTGACCTTCCACATCAACTCCGCGCAGCCGGTGGGCTGGACGTTCGCCCGTGAGCTGCTGGTGGAGGGCGTGTTCCGGCCGTGCGGCTACGGGGACGTACGGGTGTGGCCGACGAAGTCGCAGGGGCGCGGTGTGGTGCTGATGGCGCTGAGCTCGCCCGACGGGGACGCCCTGCTGGAGGCGCCGGCGGCGCAGGTCTCGGCCTGGCTGGAGCGGACGCTGCGGGTGGTGCCCCCGGGCGCCGAGGGCGACCGGCTCGGCATCGACGACGGGCTGGCCGAGCTGCTCGCCCCGACGCCCGCGGACGACCTGTGGCTGAGCGACCCGTGGCCGTCGGACGAGTCCCGGGACGGTGAGTGAGCCGCCGGCGCGGGAGCCGGGGTGACCGAAACAGCGGGCCGGGGCTCAGAACAGCTTGCCCGGGTTGAGGATGCCCAGCGGGTCGAAGGCCGCCTTGACGGCGCGCTGCATCTCGACGCCCACCGGGCCGATCTCGCGGGCCAGCCACTCCTTCTTGAGCACGCCGACGCCGTGCTCGCCGGTGATGGTGCCGCCGAGTTCCAGGCCGAGGCCCATGATCTCGTCGAAGGAGGCGCGGGCACGCCGGCACTCGTCGGGGTCCGCCGCGTCGAAGCAGACCGTGGGGTGGGTGTTGCCGTCGCCGGCGTGGGCGACGACCCCGATGGTCAGCCCGTGTCCGCGCGCGATGCGTTCGACGCCCTCGATCATCTCGCCGAGTCTGGAGCGGGGCACGCACACGTCGTCGATCATCGTGGCGCCCTTGACGGCCTCCAGCGCGACGAGCGAGGACCGCCGTGCCTGGAGCAGGAGTTCGGACTCTGCGGCGTCCTCGGCGGGGACCACCCGGACGGCGCCGGCCGTCTCGCAGAGCGCGCCGACGGCGGCGAGGTCGGCGGCCGGGTCGGGGGTGTCGAAGGCCGCGAGCAGCAGGGCCTCGGTGGTCTCCGGCAAGCCCATGCGGGTCAGGGCGTTGACGGCGCGGACGGTCGTACGGTCCATCAGTTCGAGGAGGGACGGGACGTGCCCGCCCGCCATGATCCGGCACACCGCGTCGCAGGCGGCGGCGCCGGAGGCGAACTCGGCCGCCAGCACCAACTGCTGCGGCGGCCGTGGCCGCAGCGCCAGGACGGCCCGTACGACGACGCCCAGCGAGCCCTCGGAGCCGACGAACAGGCGGGTGAGGTCGTACCCGGCGACGCCCTTCGCGGTGCGGCGGCCGGTGGACATCAGCCGTCCGTCGGCGAGCACCACGTCGAGTCCGAGGACGTATTCGGCCGTCACCCCGTACTTCACGCAGCACAGGCCGCCCGAGGCGGTGCCGATGTTGCCGCCGATCGTGCAGGTCTCCCAGCTGGACGGGTCGGGCGGGTAGTACAGGCCGTGCTCGCCCACGGCACGGGAGAGGGCCGCGTTGACGACGCCGGGTTCGACGACGGCGATCCGGTCGACCGGGTTGATCTCGAGGATGCGGTCCATCCGGGTCAGGGAGAGGACGATGCAGCCGTCGGAGGCGTTGGCGCCCCCGGACAGGCCGGTGCGGGCGCCCTGCGGGACGACCGGGACGCGCAGCTCGCTCGCCGTGCGCAGGACGTGCCGCACCTCCTCGACGGTGCGCGGCAGTACGACGACGGCCGGGGCGCCGGCCGGGCAGAAGCTCGCCATGTCGTTGGCGTAGGAGGCCGTGACGTCGGGGTCGGTGAGGACGGACCCGGGGGGCAGGCCGGCGCGCAGCCGGCCGAGCAGGACGTCGGTCGCCGCGGCGTCGTGCGTGGCCGCGGCGTCGTCTTCGGGGGGTGCTTCCCAACGGCTCATGATCAAAGGTTCGCACCGGGGGCCATCGGTGTGAACCCCCGTCCGGGGACCCTCCGGCTGACGTCGCACGGTCGTCGTACTGACGCACAGTGAGCGCCATGGAGAACGAGGAGCGCGCCGCCGAAGAGCGCACCGCCCCCGACGGGACTCCTGCGGAGGCCGCCGGCGGGGCCGTCGCGGCAGCCACCGGAGGAACCGCCGCGGAGGCCGTCGGCGAAGCCGCCGGGGAGGCCGCGGGGAAGGCCGTCGGCGAGGCAGCCGAGGAGGTTTCCGGGGACGTCGTCCGGGCGCGTCGGCGACGGCGTCTGGTCGTCGGCTCGCTCGTGGGGTGTCTGGTGCTGGGCGGCGGGGTGCTGGTGTGCCTGCCCGGCGAGGGGCCGGCGGGACGCGGCGTGCCGGCGGCGGCTCCGGGGGCGCAGGCGGGCTCGGCGGTGCGGGCGGGGGTGGCGGCCGCGCTGTCCGATCTGGCGGCGCTGGTCGAGGAGCGGGAGCGCGCGGTGCGGGAGCGTCCCGAGGACGCGCGGTCCTGGGCGGTGCTCGGCACGGCGTACCTCGAGCAGGGCCGGCGCACCGCCGGGGTCGCCGTCCTGTATCCGAAGGCCGAACGGGCGCTGCGGGCCTCGCTGAAGGCACGCCCCCGGGGCAACGCGGACGCCCTCGGCGGTCTGGCCGCGCTGGCCAACGCCCGCCGGGACTTCCCCGCCGCACTGCGCTGGGGTGAGGCCGCGCGCAAGGCGGCGCCGAAGCGCTGGACGACGTATCCGCAGCTCATCGACGCGTACACCGGGATGGGGGACTACAAGAAGGCGCTGAAGGCGCTGGACGCGCTGACGGCGCTGCACTCCGGTCCTGCCGTGCGGGGGCGTGCGGCGGGCGTCTACTGGGACCGGGGCCGGCGTGAGGACGCGCAGGCCGCGCTGGCGGACGCGGCGGTCGGCGCCGTCTCCCCCGCCGAGCAGGCGGCGTGGCTGGAGCGGGCCGGGCAGCTCGCCTTCGAGCGTGGAGAGCGGGAGGACGCGCTGCGGCACTTCCAGGAGGCGGTCCGGCTCGACCCGGACCAGCGGGCGGCGCAGGCCGGGCAGGGCAGGGCGCTGGCGGCACTGGGGCGGACGACGGAGGCGCTGAGCGCCTACCGGGTGGCGCTGGAACGGCAGCCGCTGCCGCAGTACGCGCTGGAGCTGGGCGAACTGTACGAGTCACTGGGGCTGGCCCAGGCGGCGCGGGTGCAGTACGACCGGTTGCGGACGCTGGTCCGGCAGGAGTCTGCCGGTGGCGTCGACGGGCAGCTGACGCTCGGCCGGTTCGAGGCGGACCACGGGGACCCGGCGACGGCGGTGCGGCGGCTGCGGGCCGAGTGGCGGCGCCAGCCGGGCATCGCCGTCGCGGACGCGCTGGGCTGGGCGCTGCACCGGGCCGGGAACGACGAGGAGGCGCTGAGGTTCGCCTCGATCGCCACCGACCGGGTGCACGGGGGCGCCGTGTACAGCGCGCCGTACCTCCACCACCTCGCGGTGATCGAGCGAGGGCTGGGGAAGGACGGCCCGGCGCGGCGGCACCTTCAGGAGGCGTTGCGGATCAACCCCTACTTCTCGCCCCTGTTCGGCCCGGCGGCCCGGGCCGCCCTCGCCGGCCTCGGCGAGGAGCCGCCCCCGGCCGAACTGCCCGACTAGGGCCACCTGTCACCTCACCTCACCGGGGGCGGGCCGGACCGGGTCTGCGACGGGCCGGGTCCACGGCGTGGCGCGCTCTGCCGGTCACGGGGTTGGCGTGGTCTGCCGTGGTCTGCCGTGGTCTGCCGGTCAGAGGTTGCCGCGCTTGTCCTGCTCCCGTTCGATCGCCTCGAAGAGGGCCTTGAAGTTGCCCTTGCCGAAGCCCATCGAGCCGTGGCGTTCGATGATCTCGAAGAAGACGGTCGGCTTGTCCTGGACCGGCTTGGTGAAGATCTGCAGCAGGTAGCCGTCCTCGTCGCGGTCGGCGAGGATCTTCAGCTCGCGCAGGGTGTCGAGGGGGACGCGGGTGTCGCCGACCCACTCGCCGAGGGTGTCGTAGTAGGAGTCGGGGGTGTCGAGGAACCGCACCCCCGCCGCCCGCATCGTGCGGACCGTCTGCACGATGTCGTTGGTGTTGAGCGCGATGTGCTGGACGCCGGCGCCGCCGTAGAACTCGAGGTACTCGTCGATCTGGGACTTCTTCTTGGCGACGGCGGGCTCGTTGATCGGGAACTTGACCTTGAGTGTGCCGTCGGCCACCACCTTCGACATCAGCGCGCTGTACTCGGTGGCGATGTCGTCGCCCACGAACTCCTTCATGTTCGTGAAGCCCATGACCGTGTTGTAGAAGCCGACCCACTCGTTCATCCGGCCGAGCTCGACGTTGCCGACGCAGTGGTCGATGGCCTGGAAGGTGCGCTGGGCGGGGGGCTCGACGATCGGGTCGGCGCTCACATAGCCCGGGAGGTAGGGGCCGTCGTAGCCGGAGCGGTCGACGAGGGTGTGCCGGGTCTCGCCGTAGGTGGCGATCGCGGCGAGGACGACCGTGCCGTGCTCGTCCTTCAGCTCGTAGGGCTCGGCGACGGAGCGCGCGCCGTGCTCGACGGCGTAGGCGTAGGCGGCCCGGGCGTCCGGGACCTCGATGGCGAGGTCGACGACACCGTCGCCGTGCTCGGCCACATGCCGGTCCAGGAAGTGGCCCCAGGTGGTGGCGGGCTTGATGACGGAGGTGAGGACGAAGCGGGCCGAGCCGTTGGTCAGCACGTACGACGCGGTCTCGCGGCTGCCGGTCTCCGGTCCGGAGTAGGCGACCAGCTTCATGCCGAAGGCGGTGGAGTAGTAGTGCGCCGCCTGCTTGGCGTTGCCCACGGCGAAGACGACCGCGTCCATTCCCTTGACCGGGAAGGGGTCTGCCTGCCGCGCGGTGTCGGGAGTGAGGTGTGTGGTCTGCGTCATAACGAAAGCCTCGCGCCCGCCCTGCAAGGTGCGCAATAGTTCGTGTATCGACTGAGCAGTCTGTCCAGCTGCTCGGCGGTTTCGGCGAGCTTTCTGTACAGGGTGACCATCGTGGAGGCGGACGGCATGGGAATCGATCGTCTGGACGGCCGGATCATCGTGCTGCTGGCACGGGAGCCGCGCCTGGGGGTGCTGGAGATGTCCCGGCGGCTGGGCGTGGCCCGCGGGACCGTGCAGGCACGGCTCGACCGGCTTCAGTCGAACGGGGTCATCCGGGGATTCGGCCCCGACGTCGATCCTGCGGCCCTCGGCTACCCGGTCACCGCGTTCGCCACGCTGCAGATCCGGCAGGGCCAAGGGGCCGACGTGCGGGCGCACCTGGGGTCCGTGCCGGAGGTGCTGGAGCTGCACACCACCACCGGCAGCGGGGACATGCTGTGCCGGCTGGTGGCCCGCTCCAACGCCGATCTCCAGCGGGTGATCGACCGGGTCGTCGGCCTCGACGGCATCGTCCGGGCCTCCACCGCGATCGTGATGGAGAACCCCGTCCCGCTGCGGGTCATCCCGCTCGTGGAACAGGCGGCGGAACATGCGGCGGAGCAGGCGCCGGGACGGCCGGGAGAGGACGCGGCCGACCGGGGGCGGTGAGGCGGACGGCCTTCCAGGGGTCGTCGTCCGTCCGGTGCCGCCGCTCAGCAGCCGGGGACCGGGCCCTTGCCCTTCTCCAGCGCGACGAGCGCGCTCACCGCGCCCTTGAGCGTGGTGACCGGGACCAGCCGCAGCCCCTTGGGCAGCTCGGACTTCGCGTCGGAGCACTCGTTTTTCGGGACGAGGAACACGGTCGCGCCGTCCCGCCGGGCGGCCTGCGTCTTCAGGGCCACCCCGCCGACCGCGCCGACCTTGCCGTCGGCGTCGATGGTGCCCGTGCCGGCGATCGTGCGGCCACCGGTGAGGTCGCCGCCGGCGCCGTCGCCGTCGAGCTTGTCGACGATGCCGAGCGAGAACAGCAGCCCGGCGCTGGGCCCGCCCACGTCGGCCAGTTTCAGCGTGACCTCGACGTCGTCCTCGCCCAGCTTCAGATACGCCAGCGCCGCCTGGGTCGCCGCGTCCTGGGAGTCCTCCATCTGCTCGGTGTTGTGCCGCTCGATCTCCTTGGTGCTCTCCCCGCTGGGGTACACCGCGTCGCGCGGCATGATCGCCTGGTCGGTGCGGAACCAGCCGTCGAGGACGTCACCGAGCATGACGCGCGCGTCGGGTCCGGTCGCCTCGATCGTCGTCATGCGCAGCTGCCCGCTGGTGTCCCGCACGGGCGCGCCGGAAATCGTGATCACCGGGGCGCCCTGGTTGTCGCCGAGGACGTTCGCCGTCATCCCCGGCTGCGCCACCGAGAACGGCAGCGGCGCGAACGCGGCCGTGGCGAGCAGCACCACGAGGGGCAGGGCGCAGACGGCGAGAGCCCGGGGGCGTGAGAGGCGAGAGAGCACGGAGTCAATCTAACGTGACGAGGCGCCGCGGCTCGCGGCCGGACGACGCCCACACCCCGGCCCGCGCGACCGCACGCGGTCACCGCGACCCGATCGTGCGGCACCGCGACCCGGATCCGGGCGGCACGGCCGGACCCGGGCTGCGCCCTGACCCGGGCGGCACGACCCGGACCCGGGCGGCACGGGTCGCGCGTCCGGCCGCGGTCAGCGCAGCGCCTCCGCCACCTCGCGTGCCGCGTCCACGACGCGCGGGCCGACCCGCTCCGGCACGGCATCGGCCAGCATCACCACGCCCACGCTGCCCTCGACGCCGGTCACGCCCAGCAGCGGGGCGGCCGCGCCGCTCGCCCCCGCCTCCAGCTCCCCGTGCGTCAGCGTGTAGCCGGGCTCGTCCACGTGACGCGACGTCTTCTGCCGGGCGGAGAGGATCGCCCGGCCGGCCGCCCCCCGGTCCAGCGGATGCCGGAACCCGGCCCGGTAGGCCACGTGGTAGTCCGTCCAGCTCGGCTCGACGACGGCGACGGCGAGCGCCTCCGTCCCGTCCACCAGCGTCAGATGCGCGGTCGCGCCTATGTCCTCGGCGAGCGAGCGCAGCGCGGGCAGCGCGGCCTCCCGTACCAGCGGATGCACCTGGCGGCCGAGTCGCAGCACGCCGAGGCCGACCCGGGCTCGTCCGCCCAGGTCACGCCGTACGAGCGCGTGCTGCTCCAGCGTGGCGAGCAACCGGTACACAACGGTCCGGTTGACGCCCAGTTTGTTGGACAGCTCGGTGACGGTCAGTCCGTGGTCGGTGTCGGCCAGCAGCTTGAGGACTTTCAGTCCCCGGTCGAGCGTCTGAGAGGTCTCCGCGGTCACGACGCCCACTCCTTAAGTGGTGAGGTCGGCTGCCTCCGTCGCGGCGATGGCGTCACCGAGTCCCGTCGGTGACGCGCGACAGAGGCAGCCGATCGACAGACGGGCCCGGCGTGTCCGGGCCTGGTCGCTTCACGGCTGCGCTCCGCGGCGGCGCTGCCACGGGGCGTGTGCGTAGCGGGACAGTAGCGAAGCCGGTTCGCTGAGCGGAAGTCTCCGTCCAGAATCCGGTCAACGACCGGTAGGGACTACCTGCATTTATCCCGATACGTACGGAGCGTGGCAGCGCGGCACGCGCCCCTCGGGACCGACGGGGCCTGTGAGCCGGACAGGGCCTGTGAGCCGGACGGGACCGCGGGGACGCGCCACCGCCGCCGGCGCGGTCCCGGCGGGACCCACCTCGTACGGGTCGCGCACTCCCGCGCCCCGGCGACCGGACTCACCTCATCCGGGTCGCCCACTCCTGCACCTTGGCGATGCGCTGGCGCAGTTGTCCCGCCGTCGCCTCCGCGCTCGGCGGTCCGCCGCACACCCGCCGCAGTTCGGTGTGGATCACCCCGTGCGGCTTGCCGCTCTGGTGCACGTACGCGGCCACCATGGTGTTGAGCTGCTTGCGCAGCTCCATCATCTCCTTGTGCGAGACGACGGGCCGCCGCTCGGCGGGCAGCTCCAGCAGGTCGGCCTCGGCGTCCGGCCGTTTCCTGCTGTGCGCGATCTGCTTGGCCTGCCGCTTCTGCAGCAGCAGTTGCACCTGGTCGGGCTCGAGCAGCCCCGGGATGCCGAGGTAGTCCTGCTCCTCCTCGCTGCCCGGGTGGGCCTGCATGCCGAACTCGGCCCCGTTGTACGTCACCCGGTCGAAGACGGCCTCGGACTCCAGCGCCTCGAAGGCGAACTGCTCCTGCTCGCCGGTGTCCTCGTCCTGCTCCCGGTTCGCCTCGTCCATCTCCTTCTCGGACTCGGCGTACGGATCCTCCTCGCCCTGCTTCTTGGGCTTGTCGAGGACGTGGTCGCGCTCGCGCTCCATCTCCCCCGCGAAACCGAGCAGATCGGGCACGGTCGGCAGGAAGACGGAGGCGGTCTCGCCGCGCCGCCGGGACCGCACGAAACGTCCGACGGCCTGGGCGAAGAAGAGCGGTGTGGAGATGGTGGTGGCGTACACCCCGACCGCGAGGCGCGGCACGTCGACGCCCTCGGACACCATGCGCACGGCGACCATCCAGCGGTCGGTGCTGCCGCTGAAGTCGTCGATGCGGCTGGACGCGCCGGTGTCGTCGGACAGGACGAGGGTCGCCTTCGAGCCGGTGATCTCCCGGATCAGCTTGGCGTAGGCGCGGGCGGAGTCCTGGTCGGAGGCGATGACGAGCGCGCCGGCGTCCGGGATGGCCTTCCTGACCTCGGTCAGGCGCTGGTCGGCGGCGCGCAGCACGCTCGGCATCCACTCGCCGCGCGGGTCGAGCGCGGTGCGCCAGGCCTGGCTGATCGCGTCCTTCGTCATCGGCTCGCCGAGCCGGGCCGCGATCTCGTCGCCGGCCTTCGTCCGCCAGCGCATGTTGCCGCTGTAGGAGAGGAAGATGACGGGCCGCACGACGTGGTCGGCGAGCGCCGACCCGTACCCGTAGGTGTAGTCGGCGGCGGACCGCCGGATGCCGTCGTCGCCCTCCTCGTACGTGACGAACGGGATGGGGTTGGTGTCCGAGCGGAACGGCGTACCGGTGAGCGCGAGGCGGCGGGTCGCGGGCTCGAACGCCTCGAGGCACGCCTCGCCCCACGACTTGCTGTCGCCGGCGTGGTGAATCTCGTCGAGGATGACGAGGGTCTTGCGCTGCTCGCTGCGGTTGCGGTGCAGCATCGGACGCACGCCGACGCCCGCGTAGGTCACGGCGACGCCGTGGTAGTCCTTGCTGAGCGGTCCGGCGCTGTACTCGGGATCGAGCCGGATGCCTATGCGGGACGCCGCCTCCGCCCACTGCTTCTTCAGGTGTTCGGTCGGCGCGACCACGGTCACCTGCTGCACGACGTGATGGTGCAGCAGCCAGGAGGCGAGGGTCAGCGCGAACGTCGTCTTGCCGGCGCCGGGGGTGGCGACGGCCAGGAAGTCGCGCGGCTGCTCCTGGAGGTACTTCTCCATCGCCCCCTGCTGCCAGGCCCGCAGTTTGCCGGCGGTGCCCCATGGGGCGCGGCCGGGGAAGGCGGGCGACAGGTGGTGGGAGGTGGAGGTGGCGGCGGTGGTAGTCACGGTCTCCGGTTCGGGGGGTCGGGCTGCTCGTTACTCGGCTACGTATGACAACCGGGCCACCCTACCGGCGGCCCGGATGTCAACGCGCCGACGAGGCCGCGTCGCCCACGGGTGGGACCCAGCTCACAGCGTCCGGCGCGGAGAAGGGGACCTCCGCGCGGTCGCGGCGGCCCCGTTGCCCGTGCCGGACGGCCCGTCGGTCAGCGGGCCGTATGCCCGGTCAGGCCGGCCGCTCGTGCAGTCGGGTGGCCACCCAGGCGCCGGCGAGCGCCACCGCGGCCATCGGCAGGAAGACGGCGGCGAAGGCGGCCGGGTGGGAGGAGCCGCCGGCGGCGTCGGCCGCGTGCGCGACGCTGCCGCCGCCGAGCGCGGCGAAGGCCGCGCCCCCGGCGGCGAGCAGCAGCACGTTGGAGAGCCCGTCCGAGATCTGCAGGGCAGCGGAGTTGGCGCCGGCCTCCTCGGGTGCGGAGAGCCGCAGCAGCAGCACGCTGGTCGAGGAGATGACGAGCCCCATCCCGAAACACCCGAAGCCCCAGGCGACGGCCACGGTCCAGACGGGCACGGGAGCCACCAGCACAGCGGGGGCGGCGGCGATGGCGGCGGCGGCCAGCACCATCCCGAGCGCGGTGAGGCGCTGCCGGTACGGCTCCACCCCAGGCCGTGACTGCACCCACGACCCCAGCGCCCAGGTCCCGCCGCCGGCGGCGAGCGAGAACCCGGCGAGGGTGGGGCTCAGCCCGCGCTGCGTGACGAGCATCAGCGGCACGAAGGACTCGGCGGCGATGAAGGATCCGGCGGCCAGGCCGCGCAGCAGCACGACGGAGGGCAGCCCGCGGGCCGCCCGCCAGGTGCCGCGCGGCAGCAGTCCGAGCACGGCGGGAACGAGCAGCGCGCATCCCGCGACGGCGGGCGCCGCGGAGAGCGGCCGCAGATCCTGCGCGGCGTACTGCAGGAGTCCGGCCCCGAGGGAGATGCCGAGCGCGAGGCGGATCCGCCGCCGGTCGAAGACAGCGACGGCCGTGCCCGCCACGGGGCCGCCCGCCCGACGCCGTATCTGCGGCAGCGCCAGCGCGAGCGGCAGCACGACGAGGACCGGTATCCCGAGGAAGACCCAGCGCCACCCCAGCCGTTCGGTCACCGCACCTGCGGCCAGCGGCCCGACCACCGACGGCACGACCCAGCACGCGGCGAACGCTGCCATGATCGCGGGCCGCAGCCGCTCCGGGTAGGCGCGTCCGACGACGACGTACAGCGCGACGATCACCAGTCCGCCCCCGAGGCCCTGCACGGCCCGCCCGAGGATGAACACCCACATCGTCCCGGCGCTCCCGGAGAGCACGAGGCCCGCCGCGAAGGCCGCGATCCCGCCGGCGAGCGGCGCGAGCGGGCCACGGCGGTCCGAGAGCTGCCCGGCGAACACCATCCCGAAAAGGCTCGTGGTGAAGTACCCCGAGAACGCGAACGCGTAGAGCGACACCCCGTCGAGCTCCCGCGCCGCGACGGGCATGGCCGTCCCGACGGCGGTCGCCTCGAAGGCGATGAGCAGCACGACGGAGACGATGCCGATGCTGAGGGCGCGGTAGGAACGTCCGAGGACGGTCTCGTCGGGTCCCGGTGACGTGTCGGGGTTCTCCGGGGCGTCGGCGACGACGGCGTCGCGGGATTCGAGGGCAGCCATGGCCGCCAGCGTAAGGTGCGCAATCGGGTTTGACCCCTGTCGGAAGACGGATCTGACCCGGGACCTCGGCACTAGGCCCCACGCGGCACCTGCCTTTCCACCCACCCCTCCAACCGCCTCCCGACCCCCTTTCATGAACGGCGTATGGCAGTCCCGTTGCGGCACCGGCCGGTTGCTTGAGCCCCGTCCGGCCCCGCCCGTACGGTCGTCACATCAGGTCCGGCGGGGCCGCCATCCCCGCCACCGACGACCGTGTGCCCGAGAGGCTCAGGGACTCGCCTGCAAAGCGAGTTACACGGGTTCGAATCCCGTCGCGGTCTCTGGTGTACGACCAGGCAGAAGGAAAGGGCGGCGCCCTCGAACCGGTGCCGCCCTTTTGGCTGCCGTCTCAGTTCGCGTCTCAGTTGAGAGGTGTAGACGAATTGCGAACGGGCTGAGCGACTGCGGCCCAATTCGGCAGCGCCCATTGCGTCCGGTCCTCCAGCGGCAGACACCGCGACCACGCCCTGCACACCTACGGTCGCCCTCGCCTCGCCGCGCGGTGATCAACCACCCAGGACGCACACCACTCCCGACAAGATCACATTGCTGTGACAGAGGTTACGGGAGCGCCTATTGGGGATGCTGAGGATATTTTGTATCGCCAGTATGCGATTCCCTTAAGCACTCAGATGCGTCATATGGCAGGATGCCGCCATGCCACCGATGCACCCAACCAGAAGTCACGAAAACCTTAAAGGGATAATGCGCTCACTGGCGACCTTTGGTGCACTCTGCTTGATATCCAGCTGCGTACAGCAATCATCGACCACAGAACCTCATGCCGAGCAATCATCGAGCACAGAGTCTCGCGCCGACCTCCCACTATCCCAGTGGAAACGAATCGTCGCTCCATTAGTTGACTGCCACATCCCGGGCCTCGGAGTTGAGATCTATCCATTTCCCGTCCAGAGAGCCGACCTCAACGGCGATGGAGCTAATGATTTCATCGTTCAATACATGTGTTACACCGGAGACTCAAGCGCACCGACTCAGCTGGAAGTATTTAGCGGGGAAACTGCCGACCGAGACCCGAAGAGCATCGGTAGAGTCGTGAGTGCGAGCCAATGGGTCACAGTGAGGAGGATTCACTTCGAAGGTTCTAGACTTACTGTTATGGGCGCCATTCGCCGGGATTCCGATGCCATCGCATGTCCCTCGATATTGTATTTCCGAACCGCATATTGGACTCCCGCCAAGATGCAACTTTCGAAGGCGCGAACCATGCAGATCGCAGGTTGCGCATGATTTCCGGTCTGGAGAAAAAATGAACCCGGCCACCCCGCCACCTCCGCCCGACCCGGCCACCCCGCCACCTCCGCCCGACCCGGCCACCCCGCCACCTCCGCCCGACCCGGCCACCCCGCCACCCGGGAAATGGGATCGGTTCGGGGTTAAGGTCACGGTAATCGGAGGCGTGATTGCCGCTTTAGGTGCCGCGGTGGCCTTATTTTTCACGTTCTTCCCGGGGGTTCAGCCGGAGAAAGATTCAGGAAACGATAACGAGCTTGCGGTGAGCAGCTACAGGATCGGATACGATGCATCAGTTACCGCAGACGGACTGAACGCCGCAACAGGCGAGAAGAGTAAGATTCTCTACAAGGAGGCATCTACTTTTAGGATATCCCTGAAGAACGCAAGTAATGTCGATGCGCAGGTAACCTCCATCAACCTAAAGTTTCACCAGATTAAAAATCTTCCCGTTTGTGACGGCGGTGGACCAGGTTTTGTGTATCCAGCATACAAGTTCGCCATCCCCACGGATACCAAATCAGGGGTTCAGATCGATCGGCCAATCGATTTTAAGGTCGCAGCACACAAAATTGAAACCATCGGAGTTACCATTGGCCCGGAAGAGGAAGGAGATTCGGCTACCGTCTGGGTGTACGAGTTCGACGGATTGCTAGAGTACGACTCAGGTAAAAGGGTCGCCATCCCAAGGAGTGTCATCGTAACCCCGATGAATGCCATGGATCGAGCTTTGTCAGTTACAGCAAGGCAAGAATCGAACAACCCGGACACTTCTTGCGAAAGGAAGATGCTTGATTTCATGGATCAACTGATGCAACGCAAGGGCCTGATCACATCCCCCGGATTTGTGGAATTTCGCGACAACCTCAGGCTTGTGCTCGGGTGACGCGCCCGCCCACCGTCGGAGGGTCGGTCCGTTGAAGACCTGCCCTCCGCCCCGCTTTCGAATGGTTGACGCAAGCGCCCCATCGTCGCCCTGCCGGTCCACCTCCGGCTTCCAGATCAGGCCGTCCACCTGCCTTGCGATGTCCGTCCGAACGGCATCCATCATGAGCTGATGGCGAGCGGCCACAGCCGTGGTCGACCACCCCATGAGGCCCATGACGGCGCGCTCGGGAACACCGAGGATGAGCAGCACCGTGGCGGCCGTGTGACGCGCGTCGTGCAGACGCCCGTCCCGAACTTTCGCCTCTGCCAGAAGATCCTTCCACTCAGTCCAGTCTCGCCGGTGGGACGGGCTCCGACCGTGTTCATCCGGGAAAACCAAGCCGTGGTCTTCCCAGCGCTTCCCGGCCTCCGTTCGCTCCGCTTCCTGCGCCTTGAGGTGCGCACGGAGTAGGTCAACGAGCTGTTCGGGGAGATCGACCGCGCGACGTCCGGCGCGCGACTTGGTGTTGGACAACTCGGGATTGGTTCGTCGCCTCTGCGGGCACTACCCGGCGGCCTTGCGTCCACAGGGCTCCGGGCACCCGTGGGCGTACTGCGGCCGATGGCGACTACGGCGGACAACGAGGAACCCACCATCAAGGTCCACGTCCTCCCACTTCAGCCCCAGCACCTCCCCTTGGCGCAGTCCGAGGGCGAGGGCAACGGCCCAGCGAGCGGAGTTGCGGTGCTGGTCAGCGGCCTTGAGCAACCGCTGGACCTCATGAACGCTGTAGGGCTCCACCTCGTACCCCCCGTCTTCGGGGCCTTGGCCAACTGAACGGGGTTCTTGCCGAGATGCCCTCGCCGCACGGCCTCATTGAGGGCGGTACGGAAGGTGCGATGCACCTGGTGGGCGGTCCCGGGCTTGCTGCCGTTGGCCTGCATGTTGTTCGCGTAGAACACCTCGATGTGCTCGGGCTTGAGCCTGTCGAGACGGTGAGCCCCCAAGCCGGGGATCAGGTGCTTCCGCACGGCGACGCGGTACCCCACCATCGTGTTGTCTTTGACGGCGAGGGGGGCAACGTTCTCAATCCAGTGCGTCAGCCATGTCTTGACCGTCCACGCCTTGCCCGGCTTCCGAACGGTCTTGGCGTCGCGCTGCTTCTCCAACTCGCGAACAGCGGACGTCGCTTCGGCGCGAGTTTTGCGTTCGACGTGGCGACATCAGGGGTGCCGTCGTCTCGGATGCCGACCATGACGAGGCCGTGCCACTTGCCGTCTTTGCCTAGGTAGATCGAGCTACGACCGTTGGACTGTCGGGTGCGCTTCTTGTCTTCCGCCACGGATGGACTCCTTGACGTTGTGGCAGGTGGAAACGACGGAGCGCCGCCCCAAGGATGGGGCAGCGCTCCGGAGAAGGGTGGTTCAGGCCGCCTGCTGCTCAGCACAGCGACGAGCGAGGTACGCGGCCGGGGCGTCAGCGGGGACGCGCCTCAGCCCGCCGATCATCAGGGATTCCAGCTCCCCGGTGCGGATGAGGGCGAAGCAGGTCGTTCGGCCGATGCGGAGGCAGTAAGCGGCCTCTTCAACAGTCAGAAAGACAGGGGCCGGGCTGTTACTTCCGGCGGGTCGGACGGTGTCCATGCGGAGTCTCCTCGGTGGCAATCCTTCGGGGGTATCTCTGAGGGCCGCTACTTCCGCTACCGCCGCTACCGCGCAGGTCAGGGGCCTGTTCGAGGTAGCGGGAAGGGATAGCGGTAGCGGATGGGTAGCGGCAGATTCCGACGCTTGCCGCTACCTCATAACTGCTGGTCAGGCAGCGTTTTCCATGCCGGGTAGCGGAGGTAGCGGACTGTCGGGGGGGCAGTAGCGGGCCCATGCGTCCCAGAGATCGGCGGCGTAGTAGCCCTTGAGGACACTGCCAGCGGCCTTGATGTTGCGGGAGGCGATCGGCTCGTTGTCGGCCGTCATGTACTCCGCGAGCATCTTGGACAGACGCCGGTTGTCGAGTGGCTTGCCGCCGAGGTCGGCCCATGGGGCGTCGTCGAGGGCGTTGAGCCGGTCGAGGATGCAGAAAATAAATGCCGGCCGAGAGTACGTCAATGGAACTGACCGGTTCGGTCCCGACCCCATCACCTGACCTCTCACCGCGGTGGAAACCTCCGCGCTTCGCCCCCCTGAACTGCGCAGACCCCCGACACCACTCGGGCCGCTCCCGCAAGTTCCGGTGGCGCGGCCATTGACACGACGCCTGCACCAGGGTCAGGATCTCGCCTGCAA
This sequence comes from Streptomyces achromogenes, assembly GCF_030816715.1. Taxonomy (NCBI): domain Bacteria; kingdom Bacillati; phylum Actinomycetota; class Actinomycetes; order Kitasatosporales; family Streptomycetaceae; genus Streptomyces; species Streptomyces achromogenes. The sequence continues at coordinate 3,457,103 of NZ_JAUSYH010000001.1, forward strand.
ACACCGGATTGAAACGATTCAGAATTCCGGAAGCAACAATTCCGCGCCGTCTCGACCCCCCGGGCTGCCGACGCGTTCGCCGCCCCCTCCGCTCTCCGCACAGCCCCTAGGAGCCCGCGATGCACGATGTGACGCGCCGGAACATTCTGCGCTCGGCCATAGCCGTGGCCCTTGCCCCCACTCTGGGTTCCGTGATGCTGCCCGGGCTCGCGCCCGCGGCGTCCGCGGCGGTCTCCTGGACCGCGAAGTGGATCTGGGCGCCGTCCAGTTCCACGAACCAGTGGGTGGCCTTCCGCAGATCGTTCACCCTGGGCTCCGCGCCCTCGAAGGCCGTGACCCAGATCGCGGCCGACTCCAAGTACTGGCTGTGGGTCAACGGCACACTCGTGGTCTTCGAGGGCGGACTCAAGCGCGGCCCGAACCGTACGGACACCTACTACGACGAGATCGACCTCGCCCCGTACCTGACCAGCGGCACCAACACGGTGGCCCTGCTGGTTCGGTACTTCGGCAAGCAGGGCTTCTCGCACAGCAGCAGCGGCAAGGGCGGTCTGCTGTTCCAGTCCGACATCACGACCGGTTCCACCACCACCCGGCTGGTCAGCGACACCGGCTGGAAGCACACCGTCCACCCGGGCTACTCGAACAACACCAGTGGCACCCAGGTCAACTTCCGGCTGCCGGAATCGAACGTCTACTACGACGCCCGCAGCGCCACCGCCATGGCCGACTGGCAGTCCGCCGGCTTCGACGACAGCGCCTGGAGCGCGCCCACCGACTTCGGCGCCGCCGGCGCCGCCCCCTGGAACGGCCTCGTCCAACGGCCGATCCCGCAGTTCCGCTACTCCGGCCTGAAGTCGTACACCAACGCCGCCTCGCTCCCGGGCGTCGGCCAGGGCTCCACGGCCATCTCGGCCACCCTGCCGTCCAACATCCAGGTCACGCCGTACCTGAAGGTCGACGCTCCGGCCGGCGCGGTGATCGGCGTCCAGACCGACCACTACGACGACGGCAAGGGCCTGGTCGGCATCGACCAGGCCACCATCTTCAACGTCCGCGCCACCTACGTCTGCACCGGCGGGGTGCAGGAGTTCGAGGCGCTGGGCTGGATGAGCGGCACCGCAGTGCGGTACACCATCCCGGCGAACGTGACGATCGTCGATCTCAAGTACCGGGAGAGCGGATACGACACCGACTTCGCCGGGTCGTTCACCAGCAGCGACGCCCTCTTCGACACCGTGTGGACCAAGGCCGCCCGCACCATGTACGTCAACATGCGCGACAACTACATGGACTGCCCCACCCGCGAACGCGCCCAGTGGTGGGGCGACGTGGTCAACCAGCTGAAGGAAGGTTTCTACACCTTCGACACCAACTCCCACGCCCTCGGCAAGAAGGCCATCTCGCAGCTGGCCTCCTGGCAGAAGGACACCGGGGCGCTCTACTCCCCGATGCCCTCGACCATCTGGACCGCCGAACTGCCCAACCAGATGCTCGCCTCGGTGTGGTCGTTCTGGACGTTCCACCTCTACACCGGCGACACGAGCACGGTCACCGGCGCCTACCCGGCGGTGAAGAAGTACCTGGACCTGTGGGGCCTGGGCAGCGACGGCCTCGTGGCCCACCGCGCCGGTGACTGGGACTGGCAGGACTGGGGCAGCAACATCGACACCCGCGTCCTGAACAACTGCTGGTACTACCTGGCCCTGGACACCGCCGCCAAGCTCGCCGCCCTCAGCGGCAACACCGGCGACGTCGCCGGATGGCAGGCCCAGCGCGCCAGCATCAAGGCCAACTTCGACACCCTGCTGTGGAACTCCACCAAGAACGAGTACCGCTCGCCCGGCTACAGCGGCGACACCGACGACCGGGGCAACGCCCTCGCCGTCGTCGCGGGCCTGGCCGCCCCCAGCCACTACCCGGCGATCACCAACGTGCTGCGCACCCATCTCAACGCCAGCCCCTACATGGAGTTCTACGTCCTGGAGGCGCTGTACCTGATGGGCGCGGCCACCGTCGCCGAGGAGCGGATGCGCAACCGCTTCGCCGCCCAGGTCGCCGACCCCGCCTGCCACACCCTGTGGGAGGTGTGGGTCAAGTCGCAGGGCACCGACAACCACGCCTGGAACGGCGGCCCGCTGTACGCGCTGTCCGCCTACGCCGCGGGTGTGCGCCCCACCACGGCGGGCTGGGAGACGTACGAGGTGATCCCGCAGACCGGCACCCTCACGAAGATCAACACAGTGACGCCGACCGTCGCGGGTGACATCCGCTTCGGCATCACCCGCGACGGCACCCAGGCCACGCTGACGCTCACCTCACCGGACGGCACGACCGCCCGGGTGGGCGTGCCCACCTACGGCGGCTCCCAGCCGGTCATCAAGGCGAACGGCACCACCGTGTTCACCGGCGGCTCCTCCACGGGCAGCGTCAGCGGCCTGGCGTATGACGGCAAGGACTCCTCGTACGTCTACTTCAAGGTCCAGCCGGGCACGTGGACGTTCACGGCCGCCGGCACCGGCCCCCTCGACAACCTGGCCCTGAACCGCCCGGTCACCAGCAACAACAGCCTGGAGAACAGCAGCTGGGGCAAGAACCGGCTCACCGACGGCAAGCTCACCAGCGTGTCGGGCGCCAGGGGCTACACCAGCAACGAGTTCACCTCCGCCGACGTCAGCGCGAACCCCGTCTGGGTGGAGATCGACCTCGGCGCCGACACCGACCTCGACGCCGTACGCCTCTTCCCCCGCACCGACACCCCCGCGGCCGGTGGCGGCAGCGCGGGCTTCCCCGTCGACTTCACCGTCCAGACCCGCCCCGACGGCGGAAGCGCCTACACCACCGTCCGCACCGTCACCGGGCAGGCGAATCCCAACGGCGCGGTCCAGACGTACGGATTCAAGACCACCACCGCCCGCCACGTCCGCCTCCAGGCCACCAAGCTCGGCGCCCCCGCGTCCGACGAGTCCGCCAAGTTCCGCCTTCAGCTCGCCGAACTCACCGTCCCGACCTCCGCGACGACCGTGAAGGCCAACTGCACACTGGAGAACAGCGACTGGGGCAAGACCCGCCTCCTGGACGGCACCACCACCAGCGTCACCGGCGCCAAGGGCTTCACCAGCATCGACTTCGCCGCCGCCGACGTCAGCGCCACACCCGTGTGGATCGAGGTCGACCTCGGCGCCGACCGGTCCATCGGCTCCGTCACCCTCCACCCCCGCACCGACGCCAGTGGGACCGGCGGCGGCTCGGCGGGCTTCCCCGCCGATTTCACCGTGCAGACCCGCCCCGACGGATCCGGCACCTACACCACCGCCCGCACCGTCACCGGCCAGGCCAACCCGAACGGGGCCGCCCAGACCTACCCGCTCACCTCCGTCACCGGCCGCTACCTGCGTCTGACGGCGACCCGGCTCGGCACTCCGGCATCCGACGAGACCGCCAAGTTCCGCCTTCAGCTGGCGGAGATCACCGTCACCTGACCCTCCGAGGCCGTGACTGCCCGCCCGCCCCGCACGCACCCGTACGCCGGGCGGGCGGGCAGTCACGGCGGACGGCCGGACCTGGCCGGCGGGAGACCGCCGTCGCCCTGCCGCACAGAGCGTGGCGTGCGGCGCGGTGCGTGGCGGGTGGTGCGTGGTGGCTCGTCAGGCGTCCGCGGGGTCGGCCGGAGTGGCGTCACAGGCCACCGGGGCGACCATGTCGGCCGGGGCGACCGGGCCGGCCGGGTCGACGGCGGCCAGGGTGCGGGACATCGTGTCGGCGAGCCGGCCGTAGGCGTCGGTCAGTTCGCGTACCGCGTCCAGGGCCTGCTCGTGTCTCAGCAGCCAGAGGGTGAACGCGAGGGTGGAGATGTCGGCGTTGAGCGGACGCGGGGTGTGGTCCGGCTCGCTCCAGCTCAGCACCGCGCCCGTGGCGCCGTCCACGACGAGGCTGGTGTCCTCGGCGAGGCTCCCCAGCCGGATGAGGCGGTCGGCGTGCGCCGGAAGCCGGTTTCCCGCACCGCCGCCGACCGAGTCGTCGGTGCGGAGGTCGGCGAGGTGCTCGGCGAGGGTCCGCAGCGGCAGTTCCGTCTCCAGCGAGAACGGGACGGTCTCCTCCGGCAGGCCCGTCCCGCGCAGGAAGCGCCGGGTCGGAGCGTGCGCGAGCGCGTCGGGCAGGTCGATGTCCTCGAAGCGGACGACGCCGGCGGAGCCGAACTCCTCGTCCAGCAACCGGACCGGCAGATCCAGGGCCAGGCCGGACGTCGTGACAGGACCTGCCACCAGGGCCAGCGGACGGATCACCGCGGCCAGCTTCCAGAACAGGGCAAAGGCGTCGCCCGGGCCTTCGGCGCCCGCCTCGAACACCGCCAGCAGCCGCCGGGAGGCCCCGGCCACCGCCTTCGGCCCGAGCCGGCCGGCGTAGCAGGCGAACTGCCCGCGCAGGGCCGCCAGTTCGTCCACGGCCGTGGCACGGCGGAGCAGCTTCTCCAGGGACGGGGCGAGCGGCGGGGCGTCCATCAGGTCGAGGCGGTCGTGGAAGAAGTACGTCGTCGAGATCTCTCCCGTCATCCCGTCGAGCAGGACCGACTCCGTCTCCCGGCGGGCGCCGGCGACCGTGGCCGGAGCGCCGGTGCGCGGCGCGTCCATCGTCATCAGGGTGCCGTCGCCCGGCAGGCCCCGCAGACCCGGTCCGGCCGGCCGGCGGCGGGCCGGGGGGTGTGCGACGTACGTGTTCAGCTCGTCCTCGGTGAAAGTGATCGTCGTCATGGCGGTGGTGGTCCTGGTCGTGCTCATCGGTCCCCCTGGCGAAAGTCGCGTGCGCCGTCCCACTGCTCCGCAGCCTATGCGGTGCCACTGACAACGGCTCCGACCAGCGGCGACGCCCGTCCGCGCCGGGGGTTCCGCCCGTAGCGCCGGCACCGGTCCTCAACGGAAGACGTCACGGCGACCCGATGCGTTGCCTTCCCACTCGGATCGCCCGGATCGCCCGGTGCCACCCGTGCTCACGGGGCGCGGCGCTCGTGTGCGCCGCTCGTGTTCGCCGCTCGTGTTCGCCGCTCAGGTGAAGTACACGCCGCCCAGCACCACGGCCAGCGCCGCCGTCACGAACAGCAGGATCCAGAGCAGCAGCTTGCCCGCGCTCGGCGGGGGTTCGTACTGCCGGGATTCGTACTGCGGGGGTTCGTACTGCGGGGGTTCGGGCCGAAGATCGCCCGGTGGGTCGACCGGCGCCGGGTCGCTCACCGGTCCGTCACCACCGCGGCCTGCGGCCTTATCGGGAGGCGGTTCACGGGGCGGCCGGTCGCGGCGCGGACGGCGGAGGCGATCGCCGCCGGCGAGGTGACGACCGGGACCGCGCTGGCGGCCTTCGCCCCGAACGGCGCGACCACGTCCCGCTCCTCGACCAGTTTGACGATCCGGATGTCCGGGGCGTCCAAGGCCGTGGGCAGCGCGTAGCCGGTGAGGTCGGGGTGGCGGATCAGGCCGCGGGGGGTGCGCAGGTTCTCGGTGAGCGCGATGCCCACGCCCTGGGTGACGCCCGCCTCGATGCGGGCGGCGAGCTGGGCCGGGTTCAGGATCCGGCCGACGTCCTGGGCGACGGCGAGTTCCACGACCCGCACCGAGCCGAGCTCGATGTCGACGTCCACGACCGCGCGGATCGCGCAGAACGCGAGGCCGACGAAGGCGTCGCCCTGGCCTGCCGCGTCCAGCGGCTCGGTGGGATGCGGGCGGCACTGTGCGGTCGCCCACAGTTCCTTGCCCTGCATCTCCTCCGTGACGGGCGTCGACAGGACGCCGTCGTAGGAGGTGATCCTGCCGTCGGTGATCTGCAGCAGTTCCGTGGACATGCCGAACTTGTGCGCGAGCGGCTGGAGCAACTGCGTGCGGACCATCTTCGCCGCGCGTTCCACCGCGCCGCCCGAGACCCAGGTGTGACGGCCCCGGCAGCCGGGCCCGGCGGGGGGCTGGTCGGTGTCCACGGGGGCCACGTGGACCTCGTCGACGCCCAGCGTCTCCTGGACGATCTGACGGGCCAGCGTGGTGAAGCCCTGGCCGGTCTCGACCGCCGCGCACAGCACCGTCGCGACGCCGTCCTGGACCTTCACGGTGGCGGTGGAGACCTCGTCGGCGCCCTCCGCGCCCAGCATGTGGACCATGCCCAGGCCGTAGCCGACGCCGCGGCGCACCGCGCCCGGCTCGCCCGCGCCCTCGGGGCCGCCGGGCAGCAGCCAGTCCTCTTCGGGCGCGTCCTTGGGCAGCGACGGGAGGGGGAACTCCTGGACGGCCTGGAGGAGTTCGGCGACGGGGGCGGGGCAGGTCACCGTCTGGCCGGTCGGCAGGACGTCCCCGGTCGCCATGACGTTGCGCAGCCGCAGCTCCGCGGGGTCGACGCCGAGCTTCTTCGCCAGCTTGTCCATCTGCGCCTCGTAGGCGGCGCACACCTGCATCGCGCCCTCGCCGCGCACATGGCCCGACGGCGGGTTGTTGGTGCGCACCGCCCAGCCCTCGATGAAGGCGTTCGGCACGACGTAGGGACCGCAGGCGAAGGAGACGGCGGCGGCCAGCGCCTCGGCGGAGGTGTCGGCGTAGGCGCCCGCGTCCAGCAGGATCTGCGCCTCGACCTTCACCAGCCGGCCGTCGGCGTCGGCGTGGTGGCGGTAGCGCAGCAGCGTGGGGTGGCGGTGGGCGTGGCCGAGGAAGGACTCCTCGCGGGTCGCCGTGAGCTTCACCGGGCAGCCGGTCCTGAGAGCCAGCAGGCCCAGCGGGAGCTGGAAGCCCTGGTCCTCGCGGTCGGCGGTGGCGCCGGGCACGCCGGTGACGACGATCTTCACCCGTTCGGGGTCGAGTCCGAAGCAGGCGGCGGCCGTGTCGCGGTCGGTGTGCGGGTCGGTGGAGGCGAGGTAGAGCTCCACGCCGCCGTCGGGGCGGGGCACGGCGAGGCCGGCCTCGGCGCCGATGGGGGCGGGGTCGGCGCGCCCGATGCGGTACTGGCCCTCGACGACGACGACGCCGGCCGCGGCGGGGTCGCCGTGGTGCAGCGGGATGTGCCGGATCAGGTTGCCGTCGGGGTGCAGGGGCGCCGCCTCGAAGGCCTGCTCGGGGTCGATCACCGGGTCGAGCGTCTCGTACTCGACGATGACGGCCGCCGCGGCCATGCGCGCGGTGTCGGGGTGGTCGGCGGCGACGGCCGCGATGGGCTCGCCGTGGTGGCGGACCACGTCGGAGGCGAACACCGGCCGGTCGGCGGTGCCCCGGCCGTGCAGCGCGCGGCCCGGGACGTCCTCGTGGGTGACGACGGCCCGCACGCCGGGCATCTCACGCGCGTGGGAGGTGTCGATGGAGACGATGCGCGCGTGCGGGTGCGGTGATCGCAGGACGGCCGCCCAGAGCAGGCCCTCGGCCCACAGGTCGGCCGCGTACGGGAAGGTGCCCTCCGTCTTGGCGCGCGCGTCGGCGGGCTGCAGGGACACGCCGAGGCCGTGCGGGACCGGCTCGGGGGCCACAGCGGCCTCCACGGGAGTCGTCGCGGTGGCTGTCTCGTTCGTCACGCCTGACCTCCGTCCTGGCCCTGTCCGTAGGCGGGGTCATGCGGGTGGGGCTGCGCCGGGTTCTCGAACGCCGACGCGTGCACGCCGCCCGCGCCCGGGCCCGCCTGATGGGGGATACGTGCTTCGTCCCCGTCCGTCTCGGCGTCGGCGTGCGCCTGGCGTTCGGCGACGACGTCCTGGACGGCCTGCAGGACGCCCCGGTAGCCGGAGCAGCGGCACAGGTTGCCGCACAGGGCCTGGCGGGCCTCCAGTTCGGACGGCGCCGGATTGCCCTCGAGCAGGTCGTGCACGGTCATCGCCATGCCGGGCACGCAGAAGCCGCACTGCACGGCCCCGCAGGCGGCGAGGGCCCGCTGCACGTCCGAGGGCTGTCCGTCGACGGCCAGCCCCTCGACGGTGCGGATCTCACTGCCGGCGGTGGTGACGGCCGGGACCAGGCAGGAGGCGACGAGCCGTCCGTCCACCTGGACGTTGCAGGCGCCGCATTCGCCCTGCGAGCAGCCGTCCTTGGCGCCCGCGAGGCCGAGCCGCTCGCGCAGCACGTAGAGCAGGGACTCGCCGATCCAGGCGTCGGTGACGGGGCGGTCGGAGCCGTTGACGCGCAGCACGTAACCGGCGAGGGGGTGTTCCTCGTGGAACGGCGGCGGGACGTCGCCGGCGACCTCGTCCGCCGCCGGCTCCGGGTCGGAGGCGTGCGGGTCTGGGGCGTGCGGGTCCGGGGCGTGCGGGTCCGGGGCGTGCGGGTCGGAGGCGTGGGGCTGCGGGGCGTCGCCGGCGGGGGCGTCGTCGTCCGCGGCGGCCTGCCCGGCCGGCGGCCGCGCGGGCCGGTGGACGGCTCCCGCGGGGCCGTGGGCGGCTTCGCGGGCGGACTCCGGCTCCCCGGGCGTCCCGGCGGCTCCCTCGGCCTCAGTGGCCTGGCGGGCGGTTGCGGCGGGGCCGTCGGCGGGCACCGTGTAGGCCTCGGCGGAGACCTCCGGGCCGAACGCGCCGCTCGGGTGGGAGTGCGGGGCGGCCGGCTCGGCGTCGGGGCGGACCCGGTCGTCGGCCGCGGCCGACGGGTCGTGCTCCGGCGCGAACGGGGTCCCCGTCCCGTGCGGGGGCAGTTGCGCGGGCGCGTGGCCGTACGGCTCCGGGTCCGTCGCCTGCGGGACGGGCTGACCGGCCTCGTCGGCGGGCTGCGCCCACGTCTGGTGCGCCGTGTCGGGCGGCTCCGTCGCCCAGGGTGCGGACGCGCCGCCGGGCAGGGTGGCGGGGGGCGTGCTGCCCCACTGCTCGACCAGGGACGACGCGGTGAACTCGCCCGATTCGTCGGGAAGGTCGCCGCCGGCCACGGGGATCGACCACTGGCCGGTCACGTCGTGGCCCGGGGCGGGAGCGGACGACGGTGCGCCCGGGCCCGCCGAGGCGTCCTCGAACGTCCACTGGCCGGTCGCGCCCGGGTTGTACCTGAAGCGGTCGTCGCCCACCGTCTGCGGGGTGTCCTGCGCGACGGGCCAGTCGCCGCCGGCCGGGGCCGCCCAGGTGGCGGCGTCGTCCGCGGGGGGCGCCACCGCTATCTGCGGCGGCACGTACCCGTGGCCGGGCGCGGCGAGCGGGCTGTCGCCGCGGCCCGCGAGAAGGGCGTCGATGCCGCCTTCGGGAAGCTTCACGAAGGCGGTCGCGCCGTCGTCGTAGTCCCCGTGCGGCAACGGGTCCCAGCGGCCGGCGCCCTGCGGCGCGCCCTGGTCCCGCCCGTTCTCCTGTCCGTGTCCGGGTCCGTGCTGGTCGTCGGTCACGACAGCGCCCTCCCCAGTGCTCGTCGGGCCAGTGCGGCGACGGTGCGCCGCAGGTGCAGTACGGCGGGTGGAAGTTCCGGCACGGAGCCGTCCACGCCGGGCGTCGGGTCGGGGATGCAGGCGGCGGCGACGTACTCGCCGAAGGCCGTGAGGGCCTCGGGGACGATCGTGCGGCCGTTGTCCCAGTCGATCAGCCGGGCGACCCACTGCTCGGCCTCGAGCGGCCGCAGCGGCATCGGCGCTATGGCGCCCACCGCGCACCGGACCCCGCGCCGGGCGGGGTCGAGGACCAGCGCCACGGAGGCCACCGCGCGTCCCGGACCGGTGCGGCCGGTGGCCTTCAGGAAGACCTGCGGGGCGTGCAGCAGGGGCACGCGCACGTACCCGATGAGCTCGCCGCCGCGCAGCATCTCCATGCCGGCCAGCAGGTGCGACACCGGGACCTCCCGGCGGGCTCCGCCCGGGCCCGCGACGATCAGGGTCGCCTCCAGCGCGGCCAGCACGGGCAGCGCGTCGCCCGTGGGGGCGGCCGAGGCGACGTTGCCGCCCAGGGTGCCCGCGTTGCGGATCTGCGGCGGACCGGCGGCGCGGGCGGCCGCGGCGAGCGCCGGGATCAGGGCGGCGAAGTCGGGGCGGCCCATGCGCGCGTGGGTGAGTCCGGCGCCGAGCAGCGCGTGGCCGTCCTGGTACTGCCAGCCGCGGATCTCGCTGATCCGGCCGAGGCCCACCAGCCCGGCGGGGCGCAGCTGACCCGAGTTCACGGCGGCCATGAGGTCGGTGCCGCCGGCCACGGGGACGGCCGCGGGCATGGCCGCCAGGGCCGCCACGGCGTCGTCCAGTGTCGTGGGCAGCGTGACGGCCTGCGCCGCCTGCGGTGCGTGCGTGCTCAAAACCGGCTGCCCCTTCCCGCTGCCCCACCTGGTCCCACCTGGTCCCACCTGTGAAGCCGTACGGTACGTGCTGACAGGGCGGACGTGGCAACTCTGGCACATCTTCGCAACACCCGAGCGCGGGGGTCCGCTAGGAGGCATTCGCCCACCTCGTCACGGAGATGGTCCGTTTTCACACGGCATCACCGGTGCGCGCGAATTGCCTCTCTTCGGTGACCCTGCCGGGGTTTCGGTGTGACGCCCCGGATCACCGGTTCGGGGGCCGTCCCTCGAGGGGCCGCCCGAGGACGCCGGGGCGCCGCTGCCACGGCCGGGGTCCGCCCGGCGGGCGGTAGCCCACGCCCAGGGCGTCGAGCCGCGCGTAGTGGGCCCGCATCCGTCGCTCGAAGCCGGCGAAGTCCCGCTCCCGCGGGGCGGGCAGATCGCTCCAGGCGACCTCGGCGAAGGCCGCGAGCCGGGGGAAGGCCTGGTAGTCCACGCGCGCGTGGTCCTCCATCGCCTCGGTCCACAGGTTGGCCTGCGTGCCGAGCACGTGCCGCGCCTGTGCCGGCGTCAACTCCGTGGGAACGGGATCGAACCGATAGACGTCCTCCAGGGTGCGGACGTAGCCGATCGGCACGGGCTCGTCCGCGCCGGCCGCCTGCCGGTGGTCGAAGTACACCTGCTGCTCCGGGCACATCACCACGTCGTGCCCGGCCCGCGCGGCGGCGATCCCGCCCGCGTATCCGCGCCAGGAGGACACGGCCGCCCCGTCCGCGAGCCCGCCCTCCAGGATCTCGTCCCAGCCGATGAGCCGCCGCCCGCGCGTGGCGAGCCAGGTGTCGAAGTGGCGGACGAACCAGGACTGCAGCTGGTCCTCGTCCGCGAGGCCGAGTTCGGCGATGCGGGCCTGCGCGGCCGGTGAGAGCCGCCACTGCTCCTTGGGGCATTCGTCACCCCCGACGTGGACGAACTCCGAGGGGAACAGTTCCAGCACCTCCTCGAAGACCCCCTCGTAGAAGCGCAGGGTGTGGTCGGTGGGGGCGAGGACGTTCGGGTTGACGCCCCAGGTGTCCCAGACGGCGAGGGCGGTGGTGTCGACGACGTCGGTGTTGCCGAGTTCGGGGTACGCGGCGATCGCGGCCTGCGAGTGGCCGGGCACGTCGATCTCGGGGACGACGGTGATGTGCCGCTGCGCCGCGTACGCGACGATCTCCCGAATGTCGTCCTGGGTGTAGAAGCCGCCGTGCGGCTTGTCCTCCCACAGCGGCGAGGCGCGATGGCCGATCTTCGTGCGGGCCCGCCAGGAGCCGACCTCGGTGAGCCGGGGGTGCCGGCGGATCTCGATCCGCCAGCCCTGGTCGTCCGTCAGATGGAAGTGGAAGACGTTGAGTTTGTGCGCCGCCATCAGGTCCAGGCAGCGCAGGACGCCGTCCTTGGGCATGAAGTGCCGGGCGACGTCGAGCATGAGGCCGCGCCAGCGGAACCGGGGGGCGTCCGCGATGGTCTGGTGCGCGACGCCGTACCTGGTCCCGGGCCGGACGGGGGCGCGCCGGAAGGCTTCCGGACCGAGGAGCTGCCGGAGCGTCTGGGCGCCCCAGAAGACGCCGGCGGGGCCCCCGCCGCGGATCTCGACGCCCCGGTTCGCGACGACGCTCAGCCGGTACGCCTCGGGCTCCAGCGTGTCGTCCAGGCACAGCCGTACGCCGCCGGGCGCGTCCCGCGGTCCTGGCCGCAGGGTCAGGCCGAGCGCCGCGCCGAGCGTGGCGCGCAGCCAGCGTTCGGTGGTCTCCGTGCCGGGGGCCGCCCACAGGGTGGTGTCGTCGTCGAACAGGACACCGCAGCGCATGGGGCCCTCGACGGTGCGGGGCGCGGGGACGAGATCCATCGCAGACGTCACGTCAGTCCAGTCCAGTCCGTTCAGGGGCTCCGGAACCGTTCTCGCACCGCTTCGCACGACACGCCGGAGGCTCACGACACACCGGAGGCTAGGGCCGGGAGATCACCCCGACAAGAGGTCTGGACCAATCTGGGACGTCCCGGGACGCCGGGCGCACCCCGTGCGGCACCGCACACGCCGAAAGCCCCCGGGGCGCGCCGAAACGCGCCCTCAGGGGCTCTGGAAGCTCCGCGGGCTACTTCTTGTCGCCGCCCTTGCCCTTGTCGTCCCCGCCGCCCGCCATGGACTCGAAGATCTCCTTGCACATGGGGCACACCGGATACTTCTTCGGGTCGCGACCCGGCACCCAGACCTTGCCGCACAGCGCCACGACGGGCGTCCCGTCGAGGGCGCTCGCCATGATCTTGTCCTTCTGGACGTAGTGGGCGAAGCGCTCGTGGTCCCCGTCGCCGTGCGACACCTGCGGCGTCGGCTCCACGAGGGTCCCCGTCCCCGTGCCTCGCTGGGGCTGGGTCTCAGGCTCAAGAGTGCTCATGGCGCCAAGCGTACTGAAGCCGGGCCGGGATGCTCACGCGCATCAGTTCAGCGAGGCGTCGTCCGGATAGGTCGCGACCATCGCGAGGTCGCTGCGTTGGCGGCGCAGCACCTCGCGCCAGAGCCGCTCGGGGGACGGCGAGGAGACGTCGCCGGGCTCGGACTCCACGACGTACCAGGCGCCCTCCACGAGCTCGTCCTCCAGCTGGCCGGGCCCCCAGCCCGCGTACCCGGCGAAGATCCGCAGGGAGCCGAGCGCCGCGGCGAGGAGTTCCGGCGGGGCCTCCAGGTCGACGAGGCCGATCGCGCCGTGCACCCTGCGCCAGCCGAGCGGGGCGCCGTCGACGGCCGCGCCGCCCGGGATGACGGCGATCCCGAGGGCCGAGTCGAGGGACACCGGCCCGCCCTGGAAGACGACTCCGGGTTCGCCCGCGAGCTCCGCCCAGTCCTCCAGGATGTCGCTGACGCCCACCGGGGTGGGCCGGTTGAGGACGACGCCGAGTGAGCCCTCCTCGTCGTGGTCGAGGAGGAGCACCACCGCACGGTCGAAGTTCGGGTCCGCCAGGGCGGGCGTGGCCACGAGCAGCCGCCCTGTGAGCGAGGACACCTCGGTCATGCCAGACATGATCCCGCATCTTCCCGCGGAGTGGGGAGGCAACGCGGGGGGCGAGAGCGCGCGCGGCGGAACGAGGAGGTGCGGGCCGGTGGGACGTCGGCCGAGGGGCGGCGGGGAGCCGGACCGGCGCACGGACGCGGACCGGGCGCACGCGCCGCACGGACGGGCGACGGTGACCTTGTGTGCCCGCCGGGGAACCGTACGTGTTGTGACACAGCCATGACGATCCTGAGGCGTCCTCGGGCTTACGGCGCAGGGGCCGACGGCGATTACTCTGTTTCATCTGGCCCTGCCCCCACCCCAACGGCCCTGCCCTGATCCACCATCCATGGAACGCGAGACACATGACCGTCAACGGCTCTGACGACGTACTGCTTGTCCACGGCGGCACCCCGCTCGAGGGCGAGATCCGGGTCCGCGGTGCGAAGAACCTCGTACCCAAGGCCATGGTCGCCGCCCTGCTGGGCAGTGAGCCGAGCCGGCTGCGCAACGTTCCGGACATCCGTGACGTGCGGGTCGTGCGCGGTCTGCTGCAACTGCACGGGGTGACGGTCCGTCCGGGCGAGGAGCCGGGCGAGCTGGTGCTCGACCCGACCTACGTCGAGAGCGCCAACGTCGCCGACATCGACGCCCACGCGGGCTCCAGCCGCATCCCGATCCTCCTCTGCGGTCCGCTGCTGCACCGTCTCGGCCACGCCTTCATTCCCGGCCTCGGCGGGTGCGACATCGGCGGGCGGCCCATCGACTTCCACTTCGAGGTGCTGCGGCAGTTCGGCGCGACGATCGAGAAGCGCGAGGACGGGCAGTACCTGGAGGCGCCGCGGCGGCTGCGCGGCACGAAGATCCGGCTGCCGTACCCGTCGGTCGGCGCGACCGAGCAGGTTCTGCTGACGGCCGTCCTGGCGGAGGGCGTCACCGAGCTCTCGAACGCGGCCGTGGAGCCGGAGATCGAGGACCTCATCTGCGTGCTGCAGAAGATGGGCGCCATCATCGCGATGGACACCGACCGCACCATCCGCGTCACCGGCGTCGACAAGCTCGGCGGCTACAACCACGCCGCCCTGTCGGACCGTCTGGAGGCCGCGTCCTGGGCGTCGGCGGCGCTGGCGACCGAGGGCAACATCTACGTCCGCGGGGCCCAGCAGCGCTCGATGATGACGTTCCTGAACACCTACCGCAAGGTCGGCGGCGCCTTCGAGATCGACGACGAGGGCATCCGCTTCTGGCACCCCGGCGGCAACCTGAAGTCCATCGCCCTCGAGACGGACGTGCACCCCGGCTTCCAGACCGACTGGCAGCAGCCGCTGGTCGTCGCCCTCACCCAGGCCACCGGCCTGTCGATCGTCCACGAGACGGTCTACGAGTCCCGGCTGGGCTTCACCTCGGCGCTCAACCAGATGGGCGCCCACATCCAGCTCTACCGCGAGTGCCTCGGCGGCTCCGACTGCCGCTTCGGGCAGCGCAACTTCCTGCACTCCGCGGTCGTGTCGGGCCCCACGAAGCTCCAGGGCGCCGATCTGGTCATCCCCGACCTGCGCGGCGGCTTCTCGTACCTGATCGCCGCCCTCGCGGCCCAGGGCACCTCCCGCGTGCACGGCATCGACCTCATCAACCGCGGCTACGAGAACTTCATGGAGAAGCTGATGGAGCTCGGCGCGAAGGTGGAACTGCCGGGCAAGGCACTCGGCTAGGTCACAGCGCCGGCCCGCGCGCCGTCCGGGTACGACGATGGGGCGGCTCCCCCGGGGGAGCCGCCCCATTCGCGTTGCTGAGCCTCGTACGCAGATCCCGTCGCGTACGCGAAGGCCTACTTGCCCTTGGCGGCTTCCTTGAGCTTGCTGCCCGCGGACACCTTGACGCTGTAGCCGGCCGGGATCTGGATCGGGTCACCGGTCTGCGGGTTGCGCGCCGTGCGAGCGGCACGGTGGGTGCGCTCGAAGGTCAGGAAGCCGGGGATGGTGACCTTCTCGTCGCCCTTGGCGACGATCTCGCCGACGGTCTCGGCGAACGCGGCCAGAACGGCGTCGGCGTCCTTACGGGTCACCTCGGCGCGGTCGGCCAGCGCGGCCACCAGCTCACTGCGGTTCATGTTCTTACTCCCGTGTTCTTCTTGCCGTTGAGGCGTGCCACGCGGCAGAGCCGCCTGTGGGGCACAGCGAAGTCGTTGTGCTCGCGCCCAGGGACGCATCCTGCCCCTACCTGCGGCGGGAAAGCCAATCCGGCACCCGCTCGGAGTCGTGAGACAACCCTTGGGAGTCACACGAGAGCGCTTGGCTCGGGCGCAACCCTAGAGGGCCGTCCACGGCGCGACGTTCCACGACGCGCCGATGCGGGGGCCGTCGTGGCGATCGTCACAGACCGCCCCGGCCCCCGCGTGCTGCACGACAGAGCCTACAAAGGCTACGAGGCCGACGCCCCGGCGGCCTTGGCGGCCTCGCGCACCGCGCCGGCCACCGCGCCCGCGACCTTGTCGTTGAAGACGCTCGGGATGATGTAGTTCGCGTTGAGCTCGTCCTCGCTCACGACGTCCGCGAGGGCCTTCGCGGCCGCGAGCATCATCTCCGTGTTGACGGTGCGGGACTGCGCGTCCAGCAGGCCGCGGAAGACGCCCGGGAAGACCAGCACGTTGTTGATCTGGTTGGGGAAGTCGGAGCGGCCGGTGGCCACGACCGACGCCGTCTGGCGGGCGACCGCCGGGTCGACCTCGGGGTCGGGGTTCGCGAGCGCGAACACGATGGAACCCTCGGCCATCGCGGCCACGTCGTCGCCGTCGAGGACGTTCGGGGCGGAGACGCCGATGAAGACGTCCGCGCCGCGCACGGCCTCCTTCAGCGTGCCCGTGAGGCCCTCGGGGTTGGTGTTGTCGGCGATCCAGCACAGCGCCGAGTCGGGGGCCGCGTCGACGAGGTCCGGGCGGCCCGCGTGGACCACGCCGTGGATGTCGGCGACGACCGCGTTCTTGACCCCGGCGGCGAGCAGCAGCTTGAGGATGGCCGTGCCGGCCGCGCCCGCGCCGGACATGACCACGCGCACGTCGCCGATGCCCTTGCCCACGACACGCAGGGCGTTGGTGAGGGAGGCGAGGACGACGATCGCGGTGCCGTGCTGGTCGTCGTGGAAGACGGGGATGTCGAGCGCCTCGCGCAGCCGGGCCTCGATCTCGAAGCAGCGGGGGGCGGAGATGTCCTCGAGGTTGATGCCCGCGAAGCCGGGGGCGATCGCCTTGACGATCTCGACGATGGCGTCGGTGTCCTGGGTGTCCAGGCACAGCGGCCAGGCGTCGATGCCGGCGAACCGCTTGAAGAGGGCCGCCTTGCCCTCCATGACGGGCAGCGCGGCCTTCGGGCCGATGTTGCCGAGGCCGAGCACGGCGGAACCGTCCGTCACGACCGCAACGGAGTTGCGCTTGATGGTGAGACGCCGGGCGTCCTCGGGGTTCTCGGCGATCGCCATGCAGACCCGGGCCACACCCGGCGTGTAGATCATCGAGAGGTCGTCACGGTTGCGGATGGGGTGCTTGGACGCCATCTCGATCTTGCCGCCGAGGTGCATCAGGAACGTACGGTCGGAGACCTTGCCGAGGGTGACGCCCTCGATGCCGCGCAGCTGCTCGACGATCTCGTCGGCGTGGGAGGTGGAGGTGGCGGCGATGGTGACGTCGATGCGGAGCTTCTCGTGGCCGGACGCCGTGACGTCGAGGCCGGTCACCGAGCCTCCGTGGGACTCGACGGCTCCGGTGAGCTGGGAGACCGCGGTGCCGCTGGCGGGCACCTCCAGCCGGACCGTCATCGAGTAGGAGACGCTGGGCGCCGTTGCCATGGCCGACTTCCTCTGCACTGCTGGGTCGCGGGATTGCGGTCCGATCGTCGCACCTACCGACGAGTACGGGAAAGCCGCCCCGAATTGCGATCGTTTTGTTCTCGAGGAACGGGCGGGCGCGGCCGTGCCCGGCGCAGGAAAGAGGCCCGCATCACAGGTGATGCGGGCCTCTCCCCTCGTTCATGACACCGACCCGCCATGCTCGCCTCGCGGCAAGTGGTCGCTCGTAGCGACGAAGGTTGGGCCCGGGGGCTTGGATCGAGCCGGTGTCACGACCAGGCTAACAAACGGATGCCCGAACGCCATTCCCGTGCGGGCAGTTCACCTCGATCAGTCCCGCAGAAGGTCCGGCACCCCGTGGGCGTCCGGCTCGTCCCGTTCCCCGGACACCACCGTGAGCTGCTGCGTCGCCCGGGTGAGGGCGACGTACAGCACCCGCAGGCCGGCCGGCGACTCGTCGGCGATCTCCGCCGGCGAGACGACGACCGTGGCGTCGTACTCCAGGCCCTTGGCCTCCAGGCTGCCGAGCGCCACCACGCGGTCCCCGAGACCGGCCAGCCAGCGTCTGGCCTCCTCACGGCGGTTCATGGCGACGACGACGCCGACGGTGCCGTCCACGCGCGCGAGGAGCCGTTCGGCCTCCGCGCGCACGGTCGGCGCCAGGGAGCCGCGGGCGGCCGTGAAGCGGGGCACGACACCCGTCGACCTGACCGCCGACGGGGACTCGGCGCCGGGCATGGCCAGGGCCAGCACCCTGGCGGCCAGTTCGGCGATCTCGGCCGGGTTGCGGTAGTTCACCGTCAGCTGGAAGCGGCGGCGGGGGCGGGTGCCGAGGGCCTCGTCGCGTGCCTCGGCGGCCTCGTCGGGGTCGGACCAGGAGGACTGGGCCGGGTCGCCGACGACCGTCCAGGTGGCGTGCCGGCCGCGGCGGCCGACCATGCGCCACTGCATCGGGGTGAGGTCCTGCGCCTCGTCGACGATGACGTGCGCGTACTCGGTGCGCTCCTGCGCGAGCCGCTCGGCGCGCTCGCGCTGGGTCTCCTCGCGTGTCGGCATCAGCTCCTCGAGGCCGGTGAGCTGGTCCAGCGGGTCGAGCTCGCGTCTCTTGCGGGGGCGGGCCGGGGCGCCGAGGACCGCCTGGAGCTCGTCGAGCATGGCGATGTCGTGCACGGAGAGCCCGTCCCGCTTGAGGGAGCGGGCGACCTTGCGGACCTCGCCGGGGTTGAGGATCCGGCGGGCCCAGCGGCCCAGCCGCCGTTCGTCGGCCATGGCCCGCAGGACGGCCTGCGGGGTGAGCTCGGGCCACCAGGCGTCGAGGAAGGCGATGAAGGCGTCCTCGGTGCTGACGTCCTCGTCGAAGGAGGAGCGCAGCTCGGCGGCGAGTTCCGGGTCGCTGTGCCGACCGGACGCGCCCGAGCGCTCCCACAGGGCGTCCAGCAGCAGCTTGCGGGCGCGGGGGCGCAGGAGGTTCACCGGGGCGGTGCCGCTGAGCGCGTTGTGCCGGATTCGCTGGAGGTCGGAGGCCTCCAGCTCCAGCCGGCGGCCGAACGCGACGACGCGCAGCCGACTGGGCGTCGTCGCGGGCGCGGGGGTCTCCTCCGGCTCGTCGGGCCCATCGAGCCCGTCGAAGCCGAGCTGTGTCGGCCGCGTCGCGCCGCGACCCCCGCCGTCGCCGTTCTCCAGGGCGCCGCGGGCGGCTTTGCGCAGCACCTTCAGCATCCTGTACGACCCCTTGGCCCGGGCCACCGCCGGGGAGTCGTACACGGTGGCCTCGGCGCCGTCGACGAGGGAGCCGATGGCGCGGATGGCGACCTGGCCCTCCTCGCCGAGGGACGGGAGCACGCCCTCGGTGTACGCCACCAGCAGGGGCGTGGGCGAGACGATCAGGATGCCGCCGGAGTACCGGCGCCGGTCCTGGTAGAGCAGATAGGCGGCGCGGTGCAGCGCGACGGCGGTCTTCCCGGTTCCCGGCCCGCCCTCGACGTACGTGACGGAGGCGGCGGGGGCGCGGATGACGAGGTCCTGCTCGGCCTGGATGGAGGCGACGATGTCGCGCATGGTGTGGCTGCGGGCCTGGCCGAGGGCGGCCATGAGGGCGCCGTCGCCGATGACGGGCAGTTCGCCGCCGTCCAGGGTCGCCCGCAGCTCGGGACGCATCAGGTCGTCCTCGACGCCGAGGACGCGCCGTCCCTTGGAGCGGATGACCCGGCGGCGCACGACGCGCCCCGGGTCGACGGGGGTGGAGCGGTAGAACGGGGCGGCCGCGGGCGCCCGCCAGTCGATGACCAGCGGCGCGTACTCGGAGTCGAGGACGCCGATCCGGCCGATGTGCAGCGTCTCGGCGATGTCGGCCGTGTTGTCGGGGCGGACGGCGCCCTCGGCGGGCTCGACGGCGGTGTAGGCGCCGTCCGGGCCCTTCTTGCCGTCCTTGCCGAGCAGCAGGTCGATCCGCCCGAAAAGGAAGTCCTCGAACTCGTTGTTGAGCCGGTTGAGGTGGACGCCGGCCCGGAAGACCTGGGCGTCCCGTTCGGCGAGAGCCCCGGGCGTGCCGACCTGGCCCCGCTGGGCCGCGTCGTTCATGAGGAACTCGGCCTCGTGGATCTTCTCCTCGAGGCGGCGGTACACCCGGTCGAGGTGTACCTGTTCGACGCTGATCTCTCGGTCCCGCACCGAATCCCCCACGGAATCCTGCGCGGCTTCGTCGACCGATCCGACCAAGGTCTCCTGCTGTGCCTGAGCGGCCACCGGGCCCCCTTCTGACGTGCTGGGCAGCCGTCAACCGTACGCGAAGGGGGCCCTCGAAGCCATGCGTGCCTACGCGTCGACCTGGACGAGCTTCTTGCCGTCGAAGGTCATGACCTCGAAGTGGTCGATCTCGTTGGTCTTGAAGGCCGCGCCGCCCGACACGTAGAGCGGGTTCTTGGCCTGTTCGGTCTTGGCGCCGGGGAGGCCGTAGCCCCAGTCGGGGACCGACCAGGAGGAGACCGTCTCGCGCTCGCCGTTCTTGCCGACGGCGATCAGCGAGCACTTCTCCGGACCCTTGACGTTCTTCAGCTCGACGCCGATCTCCGTGCCCCACGCCTTCTCGCCCATGGCGACGGTCGCGGAGACCTTGCTGGCGGAGTCGGTCGCGGAGACCCGCTGGGCGAGCGCGTCGAAGGCGTCCTTGGCGGAGTTCGCGGACTTGGTGGAGCCCGCCTGGACGCCCTTGCTCCCGCCGTCGCCGCCGGTCGCGGCCAGCACCGTGAGGGGACCGCCGATGATCAGCGCGGCCGCGGCCGCCACCAGGAAGAAGGAACGGCGGCGCTTGAGCGCGCGGCGCTCGGAGATCTCGTCGACCAGCCGCTCGGCGAGGCGCGGGCTGGGACGGGCGGACAGGGAGTCGCCGATCGCCGGGGTGCCGGAACCGGGCAGGTCCGCGAGCGCGGCCAGCATCGGCTCCATCCCGGCCAGCTCGTCGAGCTGCTGGGCGCACCATTCACAGCCGGCGAGATGCGCCTCGAAGGCGGTCGCCTCGGCGTCGTCGAGGATGCCGAGGGCGTAGGCGCCGACGGTCTCGTGTTCGCTCGGGCTCGGAGATCCCACAGATCCCTGCATGGGGCCAGACATACCCGGCCCACCTGCTCCGAACCCCCCGTAAATGCTCATCACGCCGTCACCCCCCGCTCCTCCAGAGCCAGCTTCATCGACCGCAGGGCGTAGAACACCCGTGAGCGCACGGTGCCGCTGGGTATGCCGAGCGTCTCGGCCGCCTCGTTGACGGTACGCCCCTTGAAGTACGTCTCGACGAGCACCTCCCGGTGGGCCGGGGTCAGGTCGTCGAGCGCGTCGGACAGCGTCATCAGCCACAGCGCCTTGTCGATCTCGTCCTCCGCAGGAATGACCTCCAGCGGCGACGGGTCGACCTCCTGCGGCCGGGCCTGCCGGCTGCGGTGGCCGTCGATGACGATGCGACGTGCGACCGTCACCAGCCAGGGGCGTACCGATCCGGTCGCCCGATTGAGCTGACCGGCGTTCTTCCAGGCACGGATGAGCGTCTCCTGCACGACGTCCTCGGCACGCTGCCGATCTCCGGCAACCAGGCGCAGGACATACGCAAGCAGGGGTCCGGCATGCTCCCGATACAGAGCACGCATCAGCTCCTCGTCAGGTTCCGAGGGCTGGGACATGCGATGTCGGGCCCTCGATCCACGTTCATTGGCCACGGCCGCATCTTTGCGCACGCCCACCTCCGGTGTCCGGGGGATCCCCCGTTCGGTCGCTCGACGACGGGTACGCAAGGGGGGTGTTGAGCGTTCAAACCGTGGGGACACTTTTCTTCCGGGTGTCATGACGAGGGGGACATGGCGGCACATTCCCACCGTCTTTTCTTTACAAATCCGCCACACCGACAAGATCGCGCCGCCTGCCCGTCGGCCGCCGCGGGTAAACGGTGTGTAATCGAAATCACTTCGACAACCGCCAGGCCGCGGCTCCACGAAAGCCGCATACCCGGCAGGGCAGTTGGCGGACGGTCACCCGGGGCGCGGCCGCACGGCCGCCCGACGGACCCTCAGGCGCGCGCGAGCGCGGCGCGCCTGCGGTGCCGTGCGACCCGTTCCCGGTTCCCGCAGACCTCGCTGGAGCACCAGCGCCGGCGACGCCCTCGGGAGGTGTCGACGTACACGATCGGGCAGTTGTCCCCCGCGCACTGCCGCAGCCCGGCCCGGGCGACCGGATCGGTGAGCAGTTCCACCGTGTCCAGGGCGACCGCGGCGAGCAGCGCGGCGCAGCCCGGCGGCCGGTCCAACTCGCGCACCAGCGCGCCGTCCGCGCCGCGCACGGCACGAGGGACGGGCGGCGCGACCCGGGCGGCGTCGTTGACCCGGGCCAGCGCGAGGTCGTGGGGAGCGGCGGCGGTATGCGCCAGCCACCCGTGCACCAACTGTCCTACATTGCGCCGCAGTTCCCTGAAGGCCGGCGGCCAGGAAGGGTCGGCGTGGTTCAGCGGGGTGCCCGGCGGGACGAGTCCGCAGCCGCGGATCCACGCGCACAACGGCGCGACACCGTCGAGATGTTCCTGGGGGTGACTGGTCGCCAGCAGGTCGAGACAACACCGCCCGGCGTCGAACCGCAGCTCGTGGAAGTCCGTGACCGTCCCCAGTGCCATGCGCCACCGCCTTGGGCGTTCTCCCGGAAGAACCCTTCCCCTCACAGTGCCAGCGCGGGAAGCCGATAACCAGCCCGTCCGGGGCACTGCCCGGGGCAGTTGCGGCCCCGGGGCGGGCAAACCGCTCAGGCGTCCGCGTACTTGGCGTCCGCGGCCGGATCGAGTGCCAGCCGGTACCCGCGCTTGACCACGGTCTGGATCAGTTTGGGTGCGCCGAGAGCCGTCCGCAGCCGGGCCATCGCCGTCTCGACGGCGTGCTCGTCCCGTCCCGCGCCGGGCAGCGCCCGCAGCAGATCGGACCGCGGCACCACCCACCCCGGCCGCCGCGACAGCGCCCGCAGCAGCGACATCCCGGCCGGCGGCACCGGCCGCAGCGCCCCGTCCACCAGCACCGCATGGCCCCGGATCTCCACCCGGTGACCGGCGAGCGGCAGCGCCCGGGCCCGCGTCGGCAGCTCCTGGCAGAGCAGCTGCACGAGTGGCCCGAGCCGGAACCGCTCCGGCTGGATGGTGTCCACGCCGCGCGCCTGCAGCGGCAGCGCGGTGACGGGGCCGACGCACGCCGGCAGCACGTCGTGGTGCAGGGCGGTGAGCAGCTCGGACAGCAGCCCGCGCTCCTCCGCCCGTGAGAACAGCGAGACGGCCGCGGGCGCGCTGGTGAAGGTGATCGCGTCCAGTCCGCGCGTGACGGCGGCGTCGATGAGCCGGTCGAGCGGCGAGATGTCCTCCGGCGGCATCCACCGGTAGACGGGCACCCCCACCACCTCGGCGCCCGCCGCCCGCAGCGACTCCACGAACCCGGGCAGCGGTTCGCCGTGCAGCTGGACGGCGACCCGGCGCCCCTCGACGCCCTCCTCCAGCAGCCGGTCGAGCACCTCGGCCATGGACTCGCTGGACGGCGACCACGCCTCCGTCAGCCCGGCGGCCCGCACGGCGCCCTTCACCTTGGGGCCGCGGGCGAGCAGCTCCACGCCGCCGAGCCGGGCGAGCAGCTGCTCGCCCAGTCCCCAGCCGTCGGCGGCCTCGACCCAGCCGCGGAAGCCGATGGCGGTGGTGGCGACCACGACGTCGGGGGCCTGGTCGATGAGCTCCTTGGTGGCGGAGAGCAGCTCGCCGTCGTCGGCGAGCGGCACGATCCGCAGGGCGGGCGCGTGCAGCACCACCGCCCCGCGCCGCTGGAGCAGCGCGCCGAGCTCCTCGGCCCGTCGCGCGGCCGTCACGCCCACGGTGAAGCCCGCGAGAGGCCCGTGTTCGACGGCGCCCCGATGGCCGGTGGCCGGTTGTTGCTGTTCCTGGTGCATAGCTCTCGTCCCGCAGTCACGTCGCGTTGGACCTACATGCCGACGAGCCTGTCAACGGTGCGTGACAGGCTCGGTTCGGCTTCATGTCGCCCGTGTTACGTCACACCTCGGCATAGCTGAGCTGCGGCTTCGCCTCGGATGTCGAGCCGGTGGCGGTCACCCGGCCGGCCGGGCGGCGAAGGTATACGGCCCAGGTGACCGCGAAGCAGGCGGCGTAGAAGGCGAGGAAGGCCACGAAGGCGCCGGTGCCGGAGCCGTAGGAGAGGAACGACTGCCGGAAGGCCAGGTTGATGCCGACGCCGCCGAGCGCGCCGACCGCACCGATCAGCCCCATGGAGGCGCCGGACAGCCGCCGGCCGTAGGCGGCCGCGGCCTCGCCCTCCAGGCCCTTCGCGACGGCCTTGGCCTGGAAGATGCCGGGGATCATCTTGTACGTCGATCCGTTGCCGAGGCCGCTGAGCACGAACAGCACCACGAAGGCGGTGACGAAGAGTACGAGCGACTTCTGCATGCTGGCGAAGACCAGGACGCCGGTCGCGGCGGCCATCCCCACGTAGTTGTAGAGCGTGATCCTCGCGCCGCCGTACTTGTCGGCCAGCCAGCCGCCGACCGGGCGGATGAGCGAGCCGAGCAGCGGGCCGATGAAGGTGAGGTAGGCCGCCTGGAGGGGCGTCCGGCCGAACTGGTTCGTCAGGACCTGCCCGAAGGCGAAGCTGTAGCCGATGAACGACCCGAACGTGCCCACGTACAGGAAGGACATGATCCAGGTGTGGGCGTCCTTCGCGGAGTCGATCGCGGCGCCGGTGTCGTTCTTCACGGACGCCAGGTTGTCCATGAACAGCGCGGCCAGGGTGGCGGCCAGCACGATCAGCGGAATGTAGATCCCGAGCAGCACGCGCGGGCCGCCGCTCGCGCCGATGACGGCGAGGCCGATCAGCTGGAGGACCGGCACGCCGATGTTGCCGCCGCCGGCGTTGAGCCCGAGCGCCCAGCCCTTCTTGCGGAGCGGGAAGAAGGCGTTGATGTTGGTCATGGAGGAGGCGAAGTTGCCGCCGCCGATGCCCGCGATCAGGCCGACCAGCAGGAAGGTGTTGAAGGAGGTCCCGGGCTCCATCACCGTGAAGGCGGCGACCGTGGGGACCAGCAGCAGGGCGGCGGAGACGATCGTCCAGTTCCGGCCGCCGAAGATCGCGACGGCGAAGGTGTACGGCACCCGCACCACCGCTCCGACCAGCGTCACCATCGACGTCAGCAGGAACTTGTCGGCGGGGGTGAGGCCGTACTCGGGGCCCATGAAGAGCACCAGCACGGACCACATCGTCCAGATCGAGAAACCGATGTGCTCGGACAGGACGGAGAAGAGGAGGTTACGGCGGGCGATCTTCTCGCCCTTCTCGTTCCAGAAGGCCTCGTTCTCCGGGTCCCACTCCTCGATCCAGCGGCCCCCCTTCTTGGCGGGGGACGGCGGTGCGGGGGCTGTACTCGGGGCTGTCATGACGCCTCCACGTGCTCCGGGCTCGGATGGTCCGGGGGGATGAGCGGTGATGACTCCCGAAGGTAGGGAGAGCGCGTTTCCGGGCTGTGGCTGTGGGTGACCGGAAAGGAACGTTGCTCTCACCTTGCGCGGACGCCCGGTGAGAGGTCGCGGAAAGGCCTCAGCCCTGGGGCGGCGGGCCATAGGGGGCGGGCGGCTGGGCCTGCGGGTACGACGGGGCCTGGGGGGCTCGGGCGGCCTGAGGGGCCTGGGAGGCCTGGGGAGAGTGCGGGTACTGCGGGGGGTACGGCTGGGGCTGGGCGTAAGGGGTGGGCTGGGGGTGCGGCTGGGCGTGGGGGTGGGGCTGCGCGTACGCGCCGGGCTGGGGGTGGGGGTCCGGGTATGCGCCGGGCTGGGGCTGGGCGTATGCGCCGGGCTGGGGCTGGGCCTGCGCGTAAGGGCCGGGCTGGGCCTGCGGGTACGTCTGCGGGTAGCCGTACCCGGGGGCGGCGGCCGGGGCGGTGCCGTACGGAACGTACGGAGGCTGGGCCGGGGCGTGGGCGGGCGCCTGGGGCGGTGCCTGGGCCGGGAGTCCGGCGCCGTAGGGGTTCCGGCCCTGACCGGCCCCCGTTCCCGCTCCCGCTCCCACTCCCGGGGGCAGGTACCGCAGGCGGCCCGTCGCGTCGGTCACCGGGGCGAAGCCGGCGGCCTTCAGCCGGGCGCCGGACGCGGCGTTGCGACGCCGGTTGACGGCGAAGCCGGCGCCGCAGACGGCCATGAGGACGACCCAGACGGCGGCGGCGACGCCGAAGTCGGCGCCCGTGCCGCCGAGCCGTACCCCGAGGACCGCACAGCCCGCGGTGGCGCCCAGCGCGCCGTACCCCACCCGCTTCTCGGCCTGCCTGCCGGTGAGGTCGAAGGTGATGCGGGTCTTCAGGAGTTCGAAGGCGTCCGGGACCAGCGGCGGCAGGGAGAAGCCGTCGTGCGCGTTCGGGTACTGCGCCCAGTTCTGCGCGGCACGCGCGCGTGCCTGCGGGCTGGGATCGGGGACGATCAACAGCTTCAGCGCGTTGCCCTGCGAGCCGCCGTGCCCGGCGTCCGCGTACTCGTACCCGAACTGCTGGGCCACGAAGGCGAGCCGGGCCAGCTTCTTCACCGAGGCCAGAGGACTGGTGAGCTCGACGGGCCCGCCTCCCGCCATCGACTTCAGCATGCTTCGCATCTGCCGCTTGCTCACCGGCACTCACTCCCCCACCAGCCGAACGACTGTTCACTCGCGCAACGCGGGCAGTCTTCCACACGCCCGCGGCCCCGGTGATCGGCAGCCGACCCGCTCGACCTGCCCCCTACCCCCTGCGGACCTCCGTCCGAACCCTCCTCCGGCCCCCGGTCCGGCGGAGGAACGAGGGCGGAACACATCCCCGGGTCACGCCCGGTGCGCCCCGACGCGTCCGTCCGGCCACAGACGGGGCCTGCGGCGGGCCGCCAAATCCTCGACCCAGCCGAAGCAGACGACGCAGGCCGCCGTGAGGAGCCAGACGAACGGCAGCTGGGGCCACGGGCTCTCCAGGACCCAGGGGGCGTCGCTCTCCAGCCAAGGAAAGGCCCACAGCCGGTCCCACAGGGCCTCGACGACGCCGATGCACACGTTGTGCCAGAGATAGATCGTCACCGCACGGGAGTTGAGCAGGGTGATCACCCGGTCCCAGCGGCGCAGCCGGGCCGGCCACTCGGTCCAGGACGGGCTGATGTGCAGGAGCAGCAGCACCGCGGCGAAGGACCACAGCGTCTGCGCGAACGGCATGTCGTCGAGGTCGTGGCCCTCCCTGAGCTGTTGGCCGAGGGCGTACCAGAGACCGGTCGCCGCCACCGCAGGGGCCAGCGACGGCACCACATAGCGGGGCAGCCGGCGCAGAACACCCTCCTGGTGCGCCATGCCCAGCAGCCAGCACGCGCCGAACGTGCCGAGGTCGGTGAGGCCGGCCTGCAACCGCCAGCCCGGCAGCGACAGCGCGCCGAACTCCAGCGCGGCGGACAGCGCGACCGGCGCGAGAATGGTCGGCCAGGGCAGCCGGCGCAGGGCGCGCAGCAGGAGCGGGGAGAGCAGGACGAACCAGAGGTAGGCGCGGAGGTACCACAGGGGCACACCCATGTCGGTGGCCCAGTCGTCGCCGATCAGGTGCTGCACGCCCGGCAGGGACTCTCCGTACGGCGGGTCGCTCAGCGGGAGGACCCAGTAGGCGAGGTGCGTCCACCACCAGCCGGGGTGCCCTTCCTCGTCCGGGCCCCACCCCGCGGCCAGCATGCCCGTCACGCCGACCGCGCCCAGCAGCCACATCGGCGGCAGCAGGCGGCGCATGCGTCCGCGCACGACCTCCAGCGCGGGGCGCCGGGTGAGCGAGCGGGCCATCAGGTTGCCGGCGAGCGCGAACATCACGCCCATCGAGGGGAACACGACGGGGAGCCAGGCCCAGCCCATCAGGTGGTAGAGGACGACACGGAAGAGGGCGATCGCCCGCAGGAGGTCGAAGTAGCGGTCACGTCCGCCGCTCTTCCTCTTCGCCTCCGCACCCGCCGCCGCATCCGGCTGCCCGGGCAGTCCGGGCTTCCCGGACCGGCCGGACAGCCCGGGCTGCTCGGACAGCCCGGGCTGCTCGGAATGCTCGGTCAGTTGAGGCAGCCGCGCCGTACTGTCCGCCGTACGGTCCGCCGGCCGGTCGTCCGCCGGCCGGCTGCCCGGCCGGCCGCTCGGCTCCGTCCTCGGCTCGGTGCTCATCGGACCGCACCCCCGTCCAGGCTCGCGCCCGGCGCCACCGCGCCCGGCGGGGCGGCCACCTGCCCCTTGCGGCGCAGTTTCTGCCAGCGCAGCCGGCCGCCGGTGAGCGCGGTGATCCAGGACTGGAGCAGCACGATGTACATCAGCTGGCGGTAGAGCAGTTGCTGGAGCGGGAGGGAGATCAGCGGGGTCAGCCGCTCGCGGTCGAGGACGAACGCGTAGGCCGCGCAGCCCGCCTGGACGGCGAGCACGCCGAACCAGGCCGCGATCGTCTGGCCGGTCGGACCGAACAGCAGGCCGTAGACGAGGAACAGGTCGATGAGGGGCGCGAGGAGCGGGGCGACGACCATGAAGAGGGAGACGAGCGGGAGGCCCACCCGCCCGAAGCGGCCCGAGGGTCCGCGCTCGACGAGCGCTCGGCGGTGCTTCCAGATCGCCTGCATGGTGCCGTAGCACCAGCGGTAGCGCTGGGACCACAACTGCTGGACGGACTCCGGGGCCTCGGTCCAGGCGCGTGCCTTCTCCGCGTACACGACGTGCCAGCCGTCCCGGTGGATGGCCATGGTGATGTCGGTGTCCTCGGCGAGGGTGTCGTCGCTCATGCCGCCGACGCGGTCGAGCGCGCTGCGGCGGAACGCCCCGACGGCTCCCGGGATGGTGGGCATGCAGCGCAGGACGTCGTACATGCGGCGGTCGAGGTTGAAGCCCATCACGTACTCGATGTGCTGCCAGGCCCCGATGAGGGTGTCCTTGTTGCCGACCTTGGCGTTGCCGGCGACCGCGCCGACCTTCGGGTCGGCGAACGGCTGGACGAGCTCGCGGACCGTGGACGGCTCGAAGACCGTGTCGCCGTCCATCATGACGATGAGGTCGTGCCGGGCGTTGGCGATGCCCCGGTTGAGGGCGGCGGGTTTGCCCGCATTGAGCTGGCGCACCACGCGGACGCCGGGCAGCCGCAGGTCCTCGACGATGCGGGCGGTGCCGTCGCTGGAGCCGTCGTCGACCACCAGGATCTCGATCGGATGCTCGCTCTCCATCAGCGAACGCACCGTGTTCTCGATGCACTTGGCCTCGTTGTAGGCCGGGACGAGCACCGAGACCGGTTCGGTGACGGGCGCGTCGGGACCCCAGACGAAGTCCTTGCGGCGGGTACGGCGGGTGTGGATCGCGGAGAGCAGCAGCATCAGCCCGAAACGGGCGAAGACCAGGACGCCGATGACGGCGAGACCGACGACCAGGACGGCGGTCATGTCGTCGGAGGCCCCGACCAGGAAGACCCAGGCCTTGCCCTTCCACAGGTCGGTCCCGGTGACCGGGGTGTGCGCGCTGGGCGCCTTCAGGGCCTCGGTGAGGTTCTCGAACGCGTAGCCCTTCGCCTTGAGTTCGGGGAGGTAGACGTCGAGGGCCTGGACGGTCTGCCGGCGGTCGCCGCCGGAGTCGTGCATCAGGACGATGGCGCCCTTTCCGTCCTTGGGCGTGGCGTTGCGGACGATCTGCCGCACGCCCGGCCGCCGCCAGTCCTCGCTGTCGGCGGTGGTGAAGACCGTGAGGTAGCCGCGCGTCCCGACATAACGGGTGACCGGCCAGGAGTCGTCGTCGAGGGCGTCCGCGCTGGAGGAGTACGGCGGCCGGAAGAGGGAGGTCCGGATGCCGGCGGCGCCCGCCAGGGCCAGCTGGTTCTGGGTGAGCTCCCAGTCGATGCGCTTCTTCGACTGGTAGGAGAGGTCGGGGTGGTTGAAGGTGTGCAGGCCGATCTCGTGGCCCTCGTCCACCATCCGCCGGACCAGGTCGGGGTAACGGGAGGCCATGGTGCCGGTGATGAAGAAGACGGCGTGCACGTGGTGCTTCTTCAGGACGTCCAGGACTTCGGGGGTCCACGTGGGGTCGGGCCCGTCGTCGAAGGTGAGCACGATCCGGTGGTCCGGCACCTGCAGGCTGGTCTCCTGTCCGCCGCGGGTGTCGACGACCGGGCCGCCGTCGAGGATCTTCTCGGGCACCGTGCGGGCGGCCGCCTCGGGGCGGATGCGGTGGTCGGCGAGGATCTCGCTGTGCACATAGCCGCGCAGCATCAGCATCGCCATCATCGCGACGAGCACGAGCAGCGGCAGCAGCCGGCGCAGCCTGAGGGGCGGCATCAGACGGCGCCGTCCGGACGGCGGGGCAGCACCGTGCGCGGGGCCGCCGGCGGCCCGGCCGCGCCGTGCGCCGGACCGCCGGCCGGCCTTTCGACCACCGCCCGGCTCACCTCCGGGTGAGGCGGCGACGGAGGCGGTCCGGCCGCCCGACGCGTGCGCGGAATGCCTGACGGCGGATTGTCGGGCCGAACGCCGGCTGGTGTGTGGTGCCATGAGAGCTGGTTCTCCGGGGACGAGAGTCGGACGAGGGTTTCGCGCCGCCCCGCCGGGCGGCGGTATCGGGCCGCGCCGGCCTGACGGCCGGGTCGGACGACCGGGCCCGGGCGCGCGGCGAGAAACGGGAGCGGGAAGGCGGGAGCGAGAAGCGGCACAGACTGCGGGCGGCCGAACGGCCGGCCGGGACGCGGAACGGGCGGCGGACGCCGGACGGACACGGAAAGCCGGACGGAGCGGGACTGCTTGCGGGCGCCGGCGGACGGCGGGAAGCGGGAGGGACGAAGGGCCCCGGGTGGTGGCACGGGGCGAGCGGGTGATGAGGAGCCGACGGGAGTCGGCCGGGCGGGATCGTCGCGGCCGCGCCGGACCCGGGCACGCCAGGCCGGCACAACCCTCGGTCGCGCGGGACAGGACCGCCGCTCCCGCCCTTGCCCCGGGTCCGCGCTCAGGCTCCGGCCGCCGCTCCCCGCGGGGCTCCGCCCCGCCCGCACGCCGGCGGGCGGCGGTGCTCACGGGGCTGTCAGGCTGCCGGGGGCGAGGTGGCCGGTTCCGCGGGGCCGCCGGCCACGGTGGTGGAGGCTCCGCCGGCCGGGGACGCGGACGAGACCGGCGAGGGGGATTCGGCGGGTGTGGAGGCCGGAGGCGGTGGCGTGGACGCCGGCGGCGCGATCACCGGGCCGCTCGGACCCGACGCCGGGGACCCGGTGGCCGTCGGGCCGGCGGTGGGCCGGACGGCCCCGCTCGCCGAGGGTCGGACCGCCGCGGAGGCCGCACCGGTCGGCGCGGCGCTCCCCGAGGCGCCCGGCCCCTTGCTCGCCCCCGGCCTGCCCGGTGCGGCGGCGGACCCGGAAGCCGTGGCTCCCGTTCCGCCGGGACGCACGGAATCCGGCGCCCCGGGACCCGGGGAGGCGGAGTCGTCGGGCGCCGAGGAGCTGTCCACCTCGCCGGCCGCCGGCTTGTCGTCGGCCTGGCCCGGCACCGGTACCGGCAGCCAGGGCGCGCCGGCGTTGCCGGAGAGCAGTGCGGCCACGATGACGACGGCGTACGCCCCGCAGGCGATGCCCACGAAGATGCCGATGCGGCGGAACGTCCGGCTGCGGCGACCGGACTCGTCGACGAAGACCGGGACGTCACCGGCGGCATCGGTGCCGTCCGGCCGCCCCTGCTTGAGCGGATCGAGCTGCACGGTCACCTCGCCGGGATCGGCGCCCTCCCCGTCCGGACCGCCGGGCTTCTCGCCCCAGGGGTCCCGGAGATCGATCGGGCGTTCGCTTGCGGGCGCCCTGTCCGCAACGGCCGGGGCCGGCGGGAGGCCGTTCTCACGCGGTACGTCCATGAGCGAGCCGTGTCCTCCGCCGCCTCCCGCCGTCGGCGTCAGGGCCTGCCCCCCGAGCCCGGGAGCGCTCCGAGATCCTGCCGATCCCGCCCCCGTGACCGGCACGTCCCTCGTCGGGAATGCGGCCTCGGGCCACTTCGGTTGGGCTTCTTCTCGCCAATTCGTCACGTGTGCACTACCCCCCACAGAACTGTTCCGGGTGCGCCTACGACCCCGAGCCCACGTCGACGGAACCAGGCCCCCACCCAGCCCTCGCGCCCCTTTTATCCCATTGCGCTCAGATCCACGAACCTAGCGCAGGCATGGGCCCGGCATTCGCGTTGTGTCATTTATGGACACAAGTCATGCCCATGCCTATGGCTGGTTTCCATACCCGCACGGGCTGTCGGCGCGGCGTTCCGGCGCCTGGGAACCGGCGGGCACGGCACAGGCCGGCGGCGAGCGCCGGGGAGACCAGCCCCTTCGTCACACCGGTGACGGGAGGGGGCGAAGGGGCCGGACGGAAGCGCGCACCGGGGCACCCCTCCAGGCATGGCCGGAAAGTACACCTTGATGGATGTCGGATTGCCTGCTTTTCTGACCGCGCACCGCCACCAACCGATCGTCGGTGCCTGGATGCGCCGACAGCTGCTGCCGCAGGGGCTGGGGTCGAGGCCGGGGCGCCAGGCGCGGCCGCACGCAAAAAGACCCCGCTCCCTGAGGGAGCGGGGTCTTCATGTCACATGGGATGAAGTGGAGATGGCGGGAATCGAACCCGCGTCCAACGGTGCAGAATCAGGGCTTCTCCGTGTGCAGTTCGCTGTGATTTTCTCGGCCCCGGTGATCACGCGAACAAGTCGCCGACGGGCCCAGTCACTGTTTGATTTCCCATCGCACCCCGTGACCGGGCGCAATGGTTTAGTCCCCTAGATTATGCCAGGATCCGGATCGGGAACACTTCCGGGCTGACACCCATTAAGGGTCCTACACTCACTGCTTATTAGGCAGCGAGGGCGTAGGACTGGGAATCGCTCTTGGTATTGGCGATTATTTTTTGCGACATATGGTTTACGAGATCATTGCCGCTTCCTCGACACGCTTCCCCTGCTTCAACAGTCGCTGTCGAAACCGATCATCCCCATGTTGATTTTTCAAATCCCTCCGAGGAGGGCCCGTGCCCACTGCGGGGCACAGGTGCCATCGTACGTGACCAACGCACGCCGATGCCACCGTATTCCCCGCGGGCCGCCCGCTAGGCGTGCCGCTGCCTCCGCTTGACGGCGGCGATCGCCCGGTCCGTCTCCCTGCGGTCCTGCTGCTCGCGCAACGTCTGCCGCTTGTCGTACTCCTTCTTGCCGCGCGCCAGCGCGATCTCGGCCTTGGCCCGGCCGTCCTTGAAGTACAGGGCGAGCGGCACGATCGTGTGCCCCGTCTCCTCGGACTTCACGGCGAGCTTGTCGATCTCCTCGCGGTGCAGGAGCAGCTTGCGCTTGCGGCGCGCGGAGTGGTTGGTCCAGCTGCCCTGGCTGTACTCGGGGATGTGCGCGGCGTGCAGCCACGCCTCGTCGCCCTCGATCTGCACGAAGCCGTCGGTCAGCGAGGCGCGGCCCTGGCGCAGCGACTTCACCTCGGTGCCGGTGAGCACCAGGCCGGCCTCGTACACGTCGATGATCGCGTAGTCGTGCCGGGCCTTCTTGTTCTGCGCGACGATCTTGCGCTTGCCGTCCTTGGCCTTGCCGGACGCGGCCGCCCCGCCCTGCTTCGGCTGGGACTCCTTCGGTACGTACATTCCCTTGCTCATAGTCCTGCCATTTTCGCATCCGGAAGGGGCCGAAGGGAAAGCCGATTACGGGCGGATCCGGGACGGCGGTCGTCAGGACGCGTCCCCGAGTCCGCTCAGCACGGTCTCGGCCCGCCCCAGCGCCCCGTCGTCCGCCTCCAGGTCGGGCGTGATGCCATGGCCGTCGACGCCGTGGCCGGAGGGGGTGCGGTAGTGCCCGACGGTCAGCTCGGCGACGGAGCCGTCCGGCAGCCGGCGCGGCATCTGCACGGAGCCCTTGCCGAAGGTGCGCGATCCCACGACTATCGCCCGGCCCCGGTCCTGCAGGGCGCCGGTGAGCAGCTCGGCCGCGCTCATCGTGCCGCCGTCCACGAGGACGACCAGGGGCTTGCGGGTGTCGCCGCCCGCCTCGGCGTGCAGGGCGCGCTGGTCGCCGTCGACGTCGTAGGTGGCGACGAGGCCGCCGTCGAGGAAGACGGAGGCCGTGGTGACGGCCTCCGTGACCAGGCCGCCGGAGTTGCCGCGCAGGTCCAGCACGATCCTGCCGCCGGCCGGGGCGCGGCGCACGGCGCCCCGCACGGCGCTGCCGACGCCCTTGGTGAAGGCGGCGACGGTGACGACGGTGACCCGGTCGGCGAGTTCCCGGACGGTGACGGAGTCCGCGGACAGCAGCGCCCGCCGCACGGTCTCGGTCCACACGCGCGTGCCGCGCTGCAACCCGAGCCGGACGGGGGTGCCGGCGGACGCGTCCTCGGCGTCACCGCGCAGTAACGCGACGACGTCGGTGACCGGGAGGCCGTCGACGGACCGCCCGTCGACGGCGCGGAGCCGGTCGCCCGCGCGGACCCCGGCGGCGGCCGCGGGCGACCCCGGCTGCACCTTGGTGACCTCGATCCGGCCGTCCCGCTCGCGCCGCGCCTCCAGACCCACGCCGGTGTACCGGCCGTCGAGGGACTCCTCGAACTGCTCGTACTCGCCCTCTGAGTAGACGGCCGCCCAGCGGTCCCCGCTGCGGCTGACGGCCCGCTCGGCGGCCTCCATGGGGGACTTGCCGTCGGCGGCGGCCTCCTCGGCGGCGCGGGCGACGTCCGCCGAGTGACCGGCCGGGGCGGTGGCGGGTGCGGCGCCCGAGGCGCTCCGCGGCCCGTCGCCCGGCCCCCGCGGCAGCGATCCGGTCACCGCACCGGCGACGAGGACGCTCGCGAACACCAGTGTCAGCGTGGCCCCGCGGCCGAAACGGCGGGGCTGACAGAACAGGTCACGGCCTGACATGGCGGTGAGTCTAGGGGAACGCGAAGAACCGTACGGACGGTTGACCGTACGGCTCTCGGGGCGTGCGTCACACCTTCAGGTACTTGCGCAACGCGAAGAAAGCGGCCAGGGCGGGCATCAGCACACTCGCGGCGAGGATCAGCGGAAGCTTCGTCAGCACGGCGTCCCAGCCCAGGAAGGTGATCAGGTTGAGCTTCTCGGACAGGGCCATGCCGTGGTCGATGGTGAAGTACCGGCCGACGACGAGGAACACACAGGCCAGCCCGCCGCCGATCACACCGGCGACGGCGGCCTCCATGATGAACGGCGCCTGGATGTAGAACCCGGAGGCGCCGACCAGCCGCATGATCCCGGTCTCGCGCCGACGGCTGAACGCCGAGACCCGCACCGTGTTGACGATCAGCAGGAGGGCGACGATGAGCATGAGCGCCATCACCCCGAGCGCCGCCCGGTTCATCAGGTTCAGCAGCTCGAAGAGGTTGTCCAGGATGCCCTTCTGGTCCTGCACCGACTGCACGCCGTCACGCCCGTCGAAGGCGGTCGCGATGACCTGGTACTTCTCCGGGTCCTTCAGCTTGATGCGGTACGACTCCTGCATCTGGTCCGGCGTGACCGAGCTGGCCAGCGGGGAGTCCCCGAACTGCTCCTTGTAGTGCTTGTACGCCTCGTCCTGCGACTCGTACGTGACCGTGTCGACGACCGACATCTTCTTGAGGTCGGTGAGGATGTCCTTCTTCTGGTCCGCGGTCACCGCGCCCTTGGCGCAGTTGGCGTCCGACTCCGCGTCGCTCTTGTTGCACAGGTAGACGGAGACGTTGACCTTGTCGTACCAGTAGCCCTTCATCGAGCTGACCTGGTCGCTCATCAGGAGGGACCCGCCGAAGAGCGCCAGGGACAGGGCTACGGAGACGATGACGGCGAAGGTCATCGTCAGGTTGCGGCGGAGACCTACGCCGATCTCCGACAGTACGAACTGGGCGCGCATGGCGTGTTGTTCAGGCCTTTCCGGGGACGTCCGCGAGGGCGGGGGCGATGGCGGGGGCGGTCAGTGCTGGTAGCCGTAGACGCCGCGTGCCTGGTCGCGCACGAGGCGGCCCTGCTCCAGCTCGATGACGCGCTTGCGCATCTGGTCCACGATGTTCTGGTCGTGCGTGGCCATCAGCACGGTCGTGCCCGTCCGGTTGATCCGGTCGAGCAGTTTCATGATGCCCACGGAGGTCTGCGGGTCGAGGTTTCCGGTCGGCTCGTCCGCGATCAGCAGCTTGGGCCGGTTCACGAAGGCGCGGGCGATGGCCACGCGCTGCTGCTCACCGCCGGACAGCTCACCGGGCATCCGGTCCTCCTTGCCGCCGAGCCCGACGAGGTCGAGCACCTGCGGCACGGACTTGCGGATCTCGCCCTTCGACTTGCCGATGACCTCCTGCGCGAAGGCGACGTTCTCCGCCACCGTCTTGTTCGGCAGCAGCCGGAAGTCCTGGAACACCGTCCCCAGCTGGCGGCGCATCTGCGGCACCTTCCAGTTGGACAGACGCGCGAGGTCCTTGCCCAGGACGTGCACCTGACCCTGGCTGGTCCGCTCCTCGCGGAGCACCAGCCGCAGGAAGGTGGACTTGCCGGAGCCGGAGGATCCCACGAGGAACACGAACTCGCCCTTCTCCACCTCGAGGGAGACATCCCTGAGTGCGGGGCGGGTCTGCTTGGGGTAGACCTTGGAGACGTTGTCGAATCGGATCACGGATGCACCACGGGTCGCCGGGGGTAGATGAGCGTGACCATACGCGAACCGGGGAGGGCGGCGCAGGCGTCGGGAGGGGTTGGGTGGGGCTTGTGCGTTTTTGTACGGGACTTTGTGCGCCCCGCGCTCTTCGAGTGAGCCGCGCGGTCACCGGAGGAACCTGGCACAGTGGGAGGGGAACGTTCGCGCCCCCGGAGGCGTTGTGTCCATGGAACCGGTGCAAGGAGGGCGAGGCGCATGACGTACGACCGGCTGGTGTGCGCTAACTGCGCGGCCCCCGTGAGCGAGGGCCGGTGCCCCGTGTGCCGCGCGAACCGCGAGCGGCTGCAACAGCAGGAGAACTTCTTCGCGGGGCTGAACCCCATGGCGCTGATCGCGCTGCTGGCGGTGCTGGTGGCGGCGGTGGCGCTGCTCGCCCACCAGACCGCGTAGACCGCCCGCCACAGCCACACACACGCGCATACGCGCATGACAAGGGGCCCGGAGCTGATCGCTCCGGGCCCCTTGCTCTCACGTCACGTGCGCGTACGGCCGCTCACCGTCAGGCTGCGGCTCCGCCGCGGCCGGCCACGAGGCGCGGCAGCACCCGGAAGCCGATGCCGCCGGCGATCATCGTGGCGGCTCCGAGGATGAGGAACGTGGTCTCGCCGGCGCCGGTCTCGGCCAGCTCCTTGCCGCCGCCCTGGGCGACCGCGTCGGAGGTGGTGTCCGAGGTGTCGGTCAGCGCGGAGCTGCCCTCCTCCTGAGTGGAGGTGCCGTCGGTGTCCGGGCCGCCGGTGGTGGATCCGGTGGTGCCGGTCGACCCCGTGGTACCGGTCGTGCCGGTGGAACCCGTGGTGCCGGTGGTCCCGGTCGACCCCGTGGTACCGGTGGAGCCCGTGGTGCCGGTCGTACCGGTGGTGCCCGTAGTGCCGGTGGTGCCCGTCGTACCCGTAGTACCGGTGGTACCCGTGGTGCCGGTGGTACCCGTGGTGCCGGTGGTACCCGTGGTGCCCGTCGTACCAGTGGTACCGGTCGTACCCGTCGTCGAGGTGCCCTCCGTCGTGTTGCCCGCGACGGTGTTGCCCTCGGTTGCGTTGCCCGCGACGGTGTTGCCCTCGGTCGTGTTGCCCGCGGCCGCGTTGCCCTCCGTGGAGTTGCCCGCCGCCGTGTTGCCGGCGGTGTCACTGCACTCGGGGTTGGTGGGAACGATCTCGCACGGGTCGGTGCCCGTACCGGGGCCGTCGGGGTTGCCCACGGTCTCGACGAGGCCGCTGAGGCCGCCGTCGTTGCCGGTGGCCGAGGCGACGCCGGCCACCGTCAGCGAGGCGCCCGCGGCGATCACGGCGCCGGCGGCTATGCGCGCGACCCGGATACGCGTCTTCTTGGTCATATGGTTGCTACCCCCAGTAGCTGAATCGTCGATGAGGCCGCGCCGGGGGCTGTGATCGACGGGGGCAGCTGAGACCTAGCGAAAACCCCCGGTTCACATGCGCCCCGGAGATACGCATGCCACACTGCACCCTCCCCATTTTTCAAAGCAGCGTCAAGGCCGTTGCGTACGCAATGTCCAAGTCAGGGCGCTTTGCGCGATGTTGGTGCTGTGAATGTGACGTAAAAAGCAAACCGCCCCTGAATCAGGGGCGGTTGCTGTGTCGACAAACCTACTTCTCCTGCTGCTTGCGCCAGCGAATTCCGGCTTCCAGGAACCCGTCGATCTCACCGTTGAACACGGCCTCGGGGTTGCCGACCTCGAACTCGGTGCGCAGGTCCTTGACCATCTGGTACGGATGCAGGACGTAGGAACGCATCTGGTTGCCCCAGGAACTGCCGCCGTCCTTGAGGGCGTCCATCCTGGCCCGCTCCTCCTGGCGCTGACGCTCCAGCAGTTTGGCCTGGAGGACGTTCATCGCGGTCGCCTTGTTCTGGATCTGCGACCGCTCGTTCTGACAGGAGACGACGATGCCGGTGGGAAGGTGGGTCAGGCGCACCGCCGAGTCGGTGGTGTTGACGCCCTGGCCGCCCGGACCGGACGAGCGGTACACGTCCACGCGCAGCTCGGACTCGTCGATCTCGATGTGGTCGGTCTGCTCGACCACGGGGAGGATCTCGACGCCCGCGAAGGAGGTCTGGCGGCGCCCCTGGTTGTCGAACGGCGAGATGCGCACGAGGCGGTGCGTGCCCTGCTCCACGGAGAGCGTCCCGTAGGCGTACGGCACCTGCACGGCGAAGGTGGTCGACTTGATGCCGGCCTCTTCGGCGTACGACGTCTCGTAGACCTCGGTCTTGTAGCCCTTCTGCTCCGCCCACCGCAGGTACATGCGCTGCAGCTTCTCGGCGAAGTCGGCCGCGTCGACGCCGCCGGCCTCGGCGCGGATGTTGACGAGCGCCTCACGGGCGTCGTACTCCCCGCTGAGCAGCGTGCGCACTTCCATCTCGTCGAGCGCCTTCTTGACGGAGGTCAGCTCGGTCTCGGCCTCCGCGAGGGTGTCCGGGTCGTCCTCCTCCTGCGCCATCTCGAACAGCACGGCGAGATCGTCGATCCGGCCGCGCAGCGCGTCGGCCTTCCTGACCTCGGCCTGGAGGTGGGAGAGCTTGCTGGTGATCTTCTGCGCCTCGTCCGGGTTGTCCCACAGGGACGGCGCGGCCGCCTGCTCCTCGAGCACGGCGATGTCTGCCCTCAGCTTGTCGAGGTCCAGAACGGCCTCGATCGACTCCATGGTCGAGGAGAGGGACTTGAGCTCTTCGGATACATCGACGACTGCCACGCCTCCAGCCTAACGGACCCGGCATCCGGGCCCGTCCGGCCTTGACGTCCCGGCCTGGCCGGCGGTCGCGGACGAGCCCCCTCCCGGGCTGTGGCGGGGGGCCGGGGGCCGCGACCCCCGCGGTCACGGCCTCACGGCGTCACGGAGTCACCGGGGCACGGAGTCACGGGGACGCCGGAGCCGAGTTCTTCGTGTCCTGCGGGGGCGCTCCCGCGTCGTCCCCGGAGGTGGCCGCCCATGTCCCGATGCCGGCGGCCGCGGCCAGCGCCGCCGCCGCCACGCTCAGCGTGATGCGCCGGCGCCGGGTGGCGGAACGGTTCCGTGCCGAACCGGGGCGCGGCGCCCCGGCGGCCCTCGGCACCCGCGCCGTGCCGTGCGCGCCGCCCGCCAGCTCGTCCGGCGCGGGTACCCGCATCGACGTGTGGGTGTCCCGGTTGGAGTCCGGCTTCGCGCCCGGCACCAGCGGGACCGAGCCCCGCCGCTCCTGCCGGGCGGAGGCCGAGGGGGCGGACACGGCGGGCGTGATCTCGTCCGGCTCGCCGTCCTCCGGCTCGGTGTCCGGCTCGTCCACGTCCAGCGGCGGCATCCCGGCCAGCGACGGCAGCTGCTCACGCAGCCGGGCCGCCAGCTCGGACGCCCGCAGCCGGGACGCCGGCGCCTTCGCCAGGCACTGCACGATCAGCTGCCACAGCTCGTCCGGGATACCGGGGAGCGGCGCGACCGACTCCGTCACATGCCGGCGCAGCACCGCGCCCGGGTGGCCGCCGCCGAACGGGGTGAAGCCCGCGAGCAGCTCGTAGAGCACCGTCGCCAGCGCGTAGATGTCGACGGAGGCGCGCGGCGGCAGGCCCTCCACGATCTCCGGCGCCAGGTAGTCCGGCGTACCGATGATCTTGGTGGCGCGGGTCCGTTTGGGGGTGTCGATCAGTTTCGCGACGCCGAAGTCGGTCAGCAGCGCGCGGTGCGAGCCGCCGGGGCCGAGCGGGCCCTGCATGTCGAGGAGCACGTTCTCCGGTTTGACGTCGCGGTGCACGACCCCGGCCGCGTGCGCGGCGGCCAGCCCTTCGGCGATGTCCGCCACGATCGCCACCGCGGCCTCCGGCGCCAGCCGCCGCTCGCGCTCGAGGCGGGTGCGCAGGTCGGTGCCGCGGACCAGGTCCATGACCAGCGCCAGGTCGTTGCCGTCGACCACGAGATCGCGGACGGACACCACATGGGGGTGCTCCAGGCCGAGCAGTGCGGTGCGCTCCTGCACGAAACGCCCCACGAGCTCCTCGTCGGAGGCCAGGTCCTCGCGCAGCAGCTTGACGGCGACGGGCCCCTCCGGTCCCTCGCCCAGCCACACCGTGCCGGCGCTGCCCCGTCCCAGGATCTGGTGGGCGGTGTACCGGCTGCCGATCTTCCGTGCCAAGGCTGCTCCTACAGACGCGTGTTGCCCATCAAAGTACCGCGTCCTGAGAGCCAACCTTGACCGCGGAGACGGAAATCACCCGCCAGATGTCGACAAGTCCACAGACTCACGGGGCTCACGCCCGGATCGGAGCCTGCGGGACGGGTCAGCCTGTTCCGCTTCCGCTTCCGCCGGAGCCCGATCCCAGCTCGCCGATCCAGCCGGTGATGTCGTGGAACCAGCCGCTGATCAGCTTCCAGTAGCTCTGCCCCGTACCGATCCAGTCCTGCAGCGGGGTCAGCTCCCAGACCAGCCAGCCGGCCACGAACAGGATGACGATCGTGAACAGGCAGCCCTTCAGGCAGCCCAGCCCGGGGATCTTCATCGGGTTGGCGCCGCGCTGACGCGGCTCGCGCGGCGGCCGGGGCTCGGCCTGCGGCCGCTGGCGGGGCTGCTGCTGGGGCGTGGGCGCCGGCGCGTACCGCTGGGGCTGCTGCTGCGGTTGCTGGGCCGGCGCGTACTGCTGCTGCTGTCCCGGGTACCCGTAGCCGGCCTGCGGCTGCGGACGCTGCTGCTGATGCTGCGGGGGCCGCTGCTGCTGGTAGGGCTGCTGCGCCGGCTGCTGCGGCTGGCGGGAGACCTGCCGCTGGGGGCGGCGGCGCAGCGGGTCCTCGCCGGGGTCGAGGTACTGCTGGACCTGGGTCTGCTCGTTGCGGTCGCGGGCGCCCTGCATCTGGGTCTGCCAGGGGTGCGGCTGCTCGGGCGGCTGCGTCGGCCCGCCGTACTGGCCCGGCGGCACCGGCGGCAGGACGGCCGTGGGGTCGGCCGCGCCCTGCGGACCGCCCGTGTGGGGCAGGACGGCGGTGGGGTCGGCCGCGCCGGCCGGGCCACCGGTGTGCGGCAGGACGCTGGTCGCGGCGTTCGGGTCGTATCCGCCGCCCGGAACGGCGGCGGGCGCCGGGTCGGGCGCGAGCACATGGCCGACGCCTTCGGCCGCGGCGATCTGCATCGAGTTGGCGTGCACGCCGATGCCCTCGGCGACGATCCGCAGCCCGCGCGCGAGGTTCTCGGCGCTCGGGCGGTCGTCGGGGTTCTTGCGCAGGCAGCGCTCGATGACCGTCCAGAGCGGGTCGGGGACCGTGGAAGGGCGGCGCGGCTCGGCGTTCAGGTGCTGGTGCAGGACCTCGAGCGCGGAGCCGCCGGAGAACGGCGGACGGCCGGTGACCAGCTCGTACAGCAGGATGCCGGCGCCGTAGATGTCGACGGCGGAGGTCTGCGGGCGGCCTTCGGCTGACTCCGGGGCCACGTAGGCGGGCGTGCCGACGAACTCGCTGGTCCGGGTCAGACCCGGGGAGTCGGCGAGGCGCGCGATGCCGAAGTCCGTGAGCAGCGGGTGCATCTGCCCGCCGTTCTGCATCAGCAGGACGTTGGCGGGCTTCAGGTCTCGGTGCACGACGCCGTCGGCGTGGCTGGCGGCGAGCGCGTCGGCGACCTGCGCGGTCAGCAGGGCGGCGGCGACGGGCGTGAAGGGGCCGTTCTCGCGCAGATAGCGGTGCAGGTCGGGGCCGTCGACGAGGTCCATGACCAGCGCCAGCAGGTCGCCCTCGACGACCAGGTCGCGGACCCGGACGATGTTCGGGTGGGTCAGGCGCAGCAGCACGGACCGCTCCCGCAGGAAGCGCATCACGACGTCGGGGTCGTTCGCGAGCTCCTCCTTGAGGACCTTGATCGCGACGGTCTCCCCGGGCTGGCCGGCCACGGCCGCCTCGGCGCCCGCGGTCTCGCGCTGGCGGGCTCGCCAGACGGTGCCCGTGGCGCCGCGTCCGAGCGGCTCCTCGAGCAGGTACTTGCTGCCTACCGGCCGCACGTCATGCGCTCCCTGCTGCTTGCTTGGCTGTTGCCCGCCAGTCCCGTCAGTCCCGCCGATCCGCCGGACTTCGCGGTCCTGCTCGGCTGTCCCGCCGGTCCTGCCGGTGTTCCGACCCACTGTAGTGCCGCGGTGCGGACACGGGGCGGTCGTCACATTTCGAAGGAAAGACGTTTTGCCCGGTCGTCCTGGTTGCCCGAGCCGGACGTGACCGATCTCAACTGATCGTCGGCGAGGCACTTGTCAGGCACTTTTGCGGGCAGAGCCGACCAATCAAGATCACTTGTCCCCGGCTGGTGGGCGCGTTGTCAGTGACAGGTGCGAGGATGCCTGCAGTACTGGCCGCTGTGCTCGTGTGGGGTGGGGGGAAGCCCGCGCCCGTGCAGAAGGGACCGCTGACGGCGATGCAGATCCGGCTGACCGTCGTAGACCCGCAGGGCCCGCCCGGCCCGTCAGCCGACGTCCGGGCCCGGGCCGCGAGCTGCGACGTACTGGTCACCGCTCCCGCCGGCACGGCTCTGGCCGCGGTGGCGTCCGCGCTGGCCGCCGCCGTCTGCGGGGAGGGCTCCGCCTCGTCCCCGTCCGCCGCCGCGGTCGTGCTGTACGCGGGCGTGGAGCGGCTCGACGCCCGGCGGTGCACACTCGGCGAGCCCCCGCTGATCGACGGCGCGGTGCTGTCGCTGGGCGCGCCGGCCGACCCCGAGCCGCATCCCGAGGTCGACGAGGCCCCGGCCCGCCTGCACGTGGTGGCCGGGCCGGACGCGGGCGGGGTCCACCTGCTGCACGGCGGCCAGGTCCGGGTGGGCCGTTCGGCCGACGCCGACATCCCCCTGGACGATCCGGACGTCTCCCGACTGCACTGCGCGGTGACGCTCTCGGCCGACGGCCGGGTCACGGTCGCCGACCTCGGCTCCACCAACGGCACCGCGCTGGACGGCACGCGCGTGCAGGCCCGTCCCGTGCGCCTCGCGCCCGGCGCCCTGCTGCGGGTCGGCGAGTCGGCCCTGCGGCTGGCCCCGCCCGGCGGCCCGGGCCCCCGGGTGGCGACGACGCCGGACGGCGAAGGGCACGTACGGGTGCCCTGCGCGGACACGGCGGCCGACCCCGCGGCCGGGCCTTCGGGCGACGCGCCCACGGGCCCGACGGGGCCGCTGAGCCCGACGGGACCGGCGGGGGCGACGGAAGCGGTGGGGACGACCGGCCCGACCGGCCGCGCCGGGTCCACCGGGCCGTCCGGCGAGACCGGCCACGCCTACGGCACCGCGGACCGGAGCGCCGCCGGGGGCACTGCCGCAGGCGTCGGCGGCGAACGGCTGCGGGGCGCCCGGGAGGTCCCCCTCGCGTCCCATGTCGTGCCGGGCCAGGGCGTCGCACCGCGCATCGAGAGCCGCCTCGCCGGCGACGGACCCGCGCGCGCGGCGAGCGAGGGTTCCGCCGCCACGCACGGCGGCCACGCGGGCCTCGGCTCGTTCACGGCGGCGCACGACGAGGGCGCCCGCGGACCGCACCCCGCCCACCCCGCTCCCCCCGGCTCCGGCTCCGCCTCGCCCGTCGACTCCTTCTCCCCCCTCGGTGGGGGTCCCGGCGACCCCGACGCGGGCGACCACGCCGGCCCCGGCCGCAAAGGCACCCCCCTGCGCGGTACCGACGTCCCCTCGGGCGTGCGCCGCCGCGGAGGTCTCTCCGCCTGGGCGCGGCGGCTGGCCGGAGGCCGCGCAGGCGGTCAGGACGAGATCGCCGCCGACACGCCCGACGAGGAGGCGGCCGCGGCGGAGGACCGGCCGTCGGCCGCCGTGCCCGCCGCGCCCGAGACCTGGCCGGACCCGGCGGCGCTGCTGCTGACGGCGCTGGGCCCGGGCCCCCGGCTGTGGGAGCGCGGGCCGGGGCACCCGGAGGCGCTCACCGTGCGGCTCGGCACGGCCGACCGGCCGGCGCCCGACGGCTCGGGGCTGCTGCCCGCGGTGCCGGTCACGTCGGGCCTGCGCGAGGTCGGCGCGCTCGGCCTGGCCGGGCCGCGCACGCGGCTGTCCGGGCTGGCGCGCGCGGTGCTGGCCCAGCTCGCCGCGCTGCACTCCCCCGACGCCCTGGAGATCGTCCTGATCAGCACGGACCGGGCGCGTTCCGAGGAGGAGCGCACCGCCGAGTGGTCCTGGCTGGGCTGGCTGCCCCATGTGCGCCCCGGGCACGGACAGGACTGCCGACTGCTCCTCGCCTATGACCGCGACCAGGCCACGGCCCGCGCCGACGAACTCCTGCGACGGCTGGAGGACTGCCTCGCGGA
The DNA here is from genome assembly GCF_030816715.1 of Streptomyces achromogenes. Taxonomy (NCBI): domain Bacteria; kingdom Bacillati; phylum Actinomycetota; class Actinomycetes; order Kitasatosporales; family Streptomycetaceae; genus Streptomyces; species Streptomyces achromogenes. Next base: position 3,501,588 of record NZ_JAUSYH010000001.1, read on the forward strand.
CAACGCGAGCGGGGCCGACGGCACGGGCGGAGCCGGCGGGCCCGGCGGGGCGGCCGGGGCGCGTGCCGCCGTCCCCGGCCAGGTGCCGCCGCCCCGGAACCCCGCCCGCCGCCCCTCCTGGGCGGTGGCGGACGACACGGCCGACGGCGGCTTCCCCGGCCCGTACACGGTGGTCGTGGTGGACGGCGACCCCGGCGGCGCCGATCTGCGGCAGGCCGTCGCGCGGCTGGCGGTGGCCGGTCCGCGCGCCGGCATACACGTCGTCTGCCTGGCCGAGACGCCCGCCGCCTCGCCCTCCTCGCCGGTGACCGACACATACGAGGCGGCCTGTGCGGCGGCTCCCACGTTCCGCGCGTGCGGGGCGGTCGCGCTGCTCAGCGGAGACGTGGCGACGGCGCTGCGGCTGCTGCGGGTCGCGCCGGCCGGGGCGCGCACGGAGCGGCCCGGCCCGGTGGGACCGGGCACGGTCGGCGCGGTGGACGCGGTCTCCGCCGCCTGGGCCGAACGGTTCGCGCGGGCGCTGGCGCCGTTGCGCCCGGACGGCGCGGGTACGGGCGACCGGCACCCGCGGGTGTCCGCGCCGCTGCCGCCGTCGGCCCGGCTGCTGGACGAGCTGGGTCTCGCCCGGGCGACGCCCGCCTCCCTGATGGCCCGCTGGGCGGACGCGGCCGACGACTCCGCGGCGCTCGGCGGGCGGGTGCGGGCCGTGCTCGGCGCGGGCCCGCGCGGCCCGGTCGGGGTGGACCTCGTGGCCGAGGGCCCGCATGTGCTGATCGAGGGGCCGGGCGGCAGCGGGCGCACGGAGCTGCTGCGGGCGTTCGTCGCCTCGCTGGCCGCCGCCGAGCGGCCCGAGCGGCTCGGCGTGATCCTGCTGGACGGCCGCGACACCGTCGGCAAGGGCAGCGTCGGCGACGGCCTGCGGGTGTGCACGGACGTCCCGCACGTCAGCGCCCACCTCACCGCCAACGACCCGGTCCGGATGCGGGAGTTCGCGCAGTCGCTGAGCGCCGAGCTGAAGCGGCGGGCCGAGCTGCTGGGCCGCTCCGCCTTCGCGGAGTGGCACACGCGGCACACACACCGCGCGGTCTCCGGCCGGATCGTCCCGCAGCGCACGCCGGGAGCGCCCCCGGCCGGCGCGGGCGCGGGCGCCGCCGACCTGGACACCCCGCCCAGCGCGACGCTCCGGCTGCGCCCCGGGGCGGCCGCCCGTCAGCGGACCGAGACGCCGTCACCGCTGCCCCGCCTGGTGGTCGTCGTCGACGACCTGGACGCGCTCGTCTCCCCCGCCCTGGGCTCCCCGGGCCGGCCCGCCGCCGGCTCCGTGATGCGCGCGCTGGAGGCGGTGGCCCGCGAGGGCGAGCGGCTCGGCGTCCACCTGGTGGCCGCGACCGGGCCCGGCGGCCGGACCGCGGAGTCCGAGCCGGCCCGCCGTGCCACCGTGCGCATCACCCTGGAAGCGCCGGGTTCCGGCCCGGACGAACCGGCGCCGGGCCGTGGCCGGCTCCAGGGCGCGGACGGCCGTCCGACGCCGTTCCAGGGCGGCCGTGTCACGGGCCGCATCCCCCGCACGGCGACCCTGCGCCCCACCGTGGTCCCCCTGGACTGGCGTCGCATGGGCGATCCGCCCACCCGCAGACCGGTGCGGGAACTGGGCAACGGCCCCACCGACCTGGCGCTCCTGGCCAGCGCCCTGGAGAGGGCGGCCGGCCGGCACACCGCCCGGTCCAGCCCGTCGGGGGTGTGAGGCCGCCCGCCGAGGGCCCGGCCCGCCGATGGGCCCACCGCCCGCGGACGGCGCTCACGATCACGACGCGGTCACGATCCCCCGCTTGACAGCGTGGGCACTCTTGCCGACCCCCAACACCCGGCGTAGACCAGTTGCCACGGACAGCGCTCAACGTTCGACGACGAACGAAGAACGGGGCAGTGATGCGCAGTACGAGCAACACCATCCGGACACGCAGGACCCTGAGGGCGGCGGCCACCCTCCTGGCGGGGGCCCTGACGCTCTCGCTCAGCGCCTGCGGAAGCGACGACGACAAGAGCAGCGACGGCGGCGCGACAGCCGAGGAGAGCGGCGCCTCCGTCACCCTTCCCAAGCTGGACGGCAAGAGCCTGGAGGTGGCCGCCGTCTGGACCGGCGCCGAACAGGCCAACTTCAAGAAGGTCCTGGCGGAGTTCGAGAAGCGGACGGGCGCCAAGGTCACCTTCGTGCCCGCCCAGGACCCGATCATCAACTTCCTCGGCTCGAAGGTCGCGGGCGGGCAGCCGCCGGACGTCGCGATGCTCCCGCAGCCGGGCGCCATCAAGCAGGCCGTGGACAAGGGGTGGGCGAAGCCGCTGGGCGCGGCGGCCCTGAAGGAGCTGCAGAAGAACTACTCGCAGGGCTGGCAGGACATCGGCAAGATCGGCGGCAAGCAGTACGGCGTCTACTACAAGGCCGCCAACAAGTCGCTGATCTGGTACAACGCCAAGGTCTTCGAGAACGCGGGGGCTTCCGAGCCCAAGACGTGGGCCGAGCTGCTCACCACCGCGCAGACGGTCTACGACTCCGGTGTCACGCCGTTCTCGGTGGGCGGCGCCGAGGGCTGGACCCTGACCGACTGGTTCGAGAACGTCTACCTCTCCCAGGCGGGCCCGGAGAAGTACGACCAGCTGGCCAAGCACGAGATCAAGTGGACGGACCCGTCCGTCAAGGCCGCGCTGACGACGCTGGCGCAGGTCTGGGGCAAGAAGGACTACGTCGCCGGCGGCGCGGTCGGCGCGCTGCAGACCGACTTCCCGGCGTCGGTGACGCAGACGTTCTCCGGCGGCGACCAGCCCAAGGCGGGCATGGTCTACGAGGGTGACTTCGCGCAGGTCAACATCGTGCAGGCCGGTGCGAAGGTCGGCACGGACGCGAAGGTGTTCCCGTTCCCGGCGGTCGGCGACAGCTCGCCGGTGGTCTCCGGCGGTGACGCGGCGGTGATCCTGAAGGACTCCGAGGCGGCCCAGGCGCTGGCCACCTTCCTGGCCTCGCCGGAGGCGGCGACCATCCAGGCGAAGCTCGGCGGCTACCTCTCGCCGAACAAGAACGTGCCGGAGTCGGCGTACCCGAACCCGGTGCAGCAGAAGATGGCCAAGGCGCTGATCGCGGCCGGCGACGACTTCCGCTTCGACATGTCCGACCAGGCCCCGCAGGCGTTCGGCGGGACCCCCGGCAAGGGCGAGTGGAAGGCGTTGCAGGACTTCCTGAAGAACCCCACGAACGTGGCAGGCACCCAGGCGACCCTGGAGTCGGGCGCGGCCGCGGCGTACGGGAACTGACGCGGCGTGACGACGCCCGCGAAGGCGGGGGCTCCCGGAGCCCCCGCCCCTCCTCGCCCGCGCAGGGGCGTGACCGGCACCCGCAGGGCCGTGGCGGCGCTGTTCCTGCTGCCCGCTCTCGTGCTGCTCGGCGCGCTCGTGGTCTACCCGATCGGGTACTCGGTCGTGCGCAGCTTCTACGACCAGTCCGGCGACGGCTTCGCCGGAGTCGACAACTACAAGGCCCTCTTCACGGACGACGGCATCCGCACCGCTCTGAAGAACAACGTGATCTGGGTGGTGTTCGCGCCGACGATCGCGACCGCGCTCGGTCTGATCTTCGCGGTGCTGACCGAACGGGTGCGCTGGGGCACCGCGTTCAAGCTGGTCGTCTTCATGCCCATGGCGATCTCGATGCTCGCCGCCGGCATCATCTTCCGGCTGGTCTACGACCAGGACCCGGACAAGGGCGTCGCCAACGCGGTGTGGGTGGGCGTGCACGACACGTTCGCCGAGGCGTCGGCGTTCCCGAAGGCGCACCCGGGCCGCGACTCGCCGCTGCGGGCGGAGAAGGGCGGCGGCTTCGTCACCCGGTCGGCGGTGCGGGCCGGCGAGCCGGTCGCGCTTCCCCTGGTCGGCGTGGCGCCCGACCAGATGCCCGGCGACGCGAAGCGGGCCGTGGCGGCGCCCGCCGAGCCGGGGAAGGTCACCGGCACCGCCTGGCAGGACTTCACCCGCGGCAAGGGCGTGGGAACGCTCGGCGCACCCGACCCGACCGAGCAGGGCTATCCCGGGATGCGGATCGAAGCGGTGAAGGACGGCAAGGTGGTCGCGTCGGCGAAGGCCGCCGACGACGGCACCTTCACGCTCCCGGCCGCGGCCGACGGGGCCCTGCTCCGGCTCCCCGCGAGCAACTTCACGGAGGCGTACAACGGCCTGGACTGGCTCGGCCCCTCGCTGGTCACGCCGGCGATCATCGGCTCGTACATCTGGATGTGGGCGGGCTTCGCGATGGTGCTGATCGCGGCCGGTCTGGCCGGGGTGCCGCGCGAGCTGCTGGAGGCCGCCCGCGTGGACGGCGCCAACGAGTGGCAGGTGTTCCGCCGGGTCACCGTCCCGCTCCTCGCGCCGGTCCTCGCGGTGGTCACCGTCACCCTGATGATCAATGTGCTGAAGGTCTTCGACCTGGTCTTCATCATCGCCCCGGGCTCCTCCCAGGACGACGCGAACGTGCTCGCCCTAGAGCTGTACCGCAAGGGGTTCTCCGAGGACCAGCCCGGCGTCGCCAGCGCGATCGCGGTGTTCCTGCTGCTCCTGGTGATCCCGGTGATGTGGTTCAACGTGCGGCGGCTGCGGCGGGAGGTGCGGCGGTGACGAAGCGACTCGCCTGGATCATGGAGAAGCTCAACGGCGGGCTGGTCCGCGCCTTCCTGATCGTCGTCGGCCTGTTCTGGCTGGTGCCGACCGTGGGACTGCTGATCTCCTCGCTGCGGCCCCCCGAGGACATGAGCGTCAGCGGCTGGTGGGAGGTGTTCGCCAAGCCCTCCCGGCTGACCTTCGACAGCTATCAGAAGCTGCTGGAGAACGGCGACATCACCGACTCGCTCGTCAACACCGCGCTGATCACGGTGCCGGCGACGGTCCTGGTGGTCGTCATCGGCTCGCTCGCGGGATACGCGTTCGCGTGGATGGAGTTCCCCGGCCGCGACTGGTGGTTCCTGGGCGTCGTGGGGCTGCTGGTGGTGCCGGTGCAGGTGGCGCTCATCCCGATCGCCGAACTGTTCGGCAAGATCGGCCTGTTCGGGTCGATCATGGGCGTGGTGCTGTTCCACGTCGGGTTCGGGCTGCCCTTCGCGGTGTTCCTGCTGCGGAACTTCTTCGCGGAGATCCCGCGCGAGCTGCTGGAGGCGGCCCGTCTCGACGGGGCGGGCGAACTCCGGCTGTTCGCCCGGGTCGTGATGCCGCTCGGCGGGCCGGCGATCGCGTCGCTGGCCATCTTCCAGTTCCTGTGGGTGTGGAACGACATGCTGGTCGCGCTGGTGTTCAGCGACGCGGGCAGCCAGCCGATCACCGTCGCCCTGCAGACCCAGGTACGGCAGTTCGGCAACAACATCGACGTGCTGGCGCCCGGCGCGTTCATCTCGATGGTGATTCCGCTGGCCGTCTTCTTCGCGTTCCAGCGGCAGTTCGTGTCGGGGGTGATGGCGGGCGCGGTCAAGTAGCCGCGAACGACAGGGCGGACCGGTCAGTGTCGCCGGTCCGCCCTGCTCCGTTCACCCGAAATTCCCCCGTATGCCACAGAAACCGTAACCACGTCACTCCATCGGCCGTTTCCGGGCAAGGCCCTGTCTACCGCCCGCGCCGACCCATGGATGTCCCTTGCCCAGGTTCAGTGTCATCGTTCCCGCGTACAAGGTTCAGGCGTACCTGCACGAGTGCCTCGAGTCGGTGCTGTCCCAGTCCTGCGCCGACCTCGAACTGATCGCCGTCGACGACTGCTCGCCGGACGCCTGCGGAGAGATCATCGACGAGTTCGCGGCCCGGGACGCGCGGGTGCGCGCCGTGCACCTGCCGGAGAACGTCGGTCTGGGGCGGGCCCGCAACGCGGGTCTGGAGCGGGCGACCGGCGACTACCTGGTGTTCCTCGACTCCGACGACACGCTCACCCCGGGCGCGCTGCACGCGATCGCCGACCGGCTGCGGGAGACGGGCGAGCCGGACGTCCTGGTCTACGACTACGCGAGCACGTACTGGACGGGGGAGTCGGTCCGCAACCAGTTCGCCGAGCAGCTCGGCGAGGAGGGCACGGCTCCGTTCCGGCTGGCGGACCGCCCCGGGCTGCTGCGGGTGCTGATGGTGGCCTGGAACAAGGCCTACCGGCGGGAGTTCGTCGAGGGCGCGGGACTGGTCTTCCCGCCCGGCTACTACGAGGACACCCCGTGGACGTATCCGGCACTGCTGTCGGCGCAGTCGATCGCGACACTGGACCGGGTGTGCGTGCATTACCGCCAGCGCCGCCGGGGCAACATCCTGTCCACCACGAGCCGGGGTCACTTCGACGTCTTCGAGCAGTACGACCGGGTCTTCGCGTTCCTCGAGGGGCACCCCGAACTCGCCCACTGGCGGCCGGTGTTGTTCCGCCGCATGGTCGACCACCTCTCGACGGTGTTCACCAAGCGCGACCGCCTGCCGCGCGGCTCGCGCGCCGAGTTCCTGCGCAAGGCCCGCGCCCACTACCGCCGTTACCGCACCCCCGGCGTCCCGGTCCCGCTGCGCTCGCGGCTGCGGCACACCCTGGTCCACTTCGGCGTGCACCGCGTGTACCGGGCGCTCCAGGCGTCCATGACCGTGCGCCGGCGCACGCACAAGGCCGTGTCGAAACTGGCCATCTCCCTCAAGGCGGCCGTCCTGCAAGCCCATTACCGGGTGCAGCTGCGGTTGCCGCTGCGCGCCGACCGGGCCGTGTTCGCCGCCTACTGGGGCCGCGGGCACAGCTGCAACCCGGGTGCGTTGGAGGCCGCGTTCCGCACCTTCGCACCGCAGGTGCGCACGGCGTGGGTGGCCCGCCCCGAGCACCGGGGAGCCGTCCCGCCGGGGCCGCGCCAGGTGCGCCCCGGCACGGCCGCCTACTGGACGGCGCTGGCCCGCTCCAAGTACCTCGTCAACAACGTCAACTTCGACCGGCGGCTGGTCAAGCGCCCCGGCCAGGTCTTCGTGCAGACCCAGCACGGCACCCCCCTCAAGCACATGGGCCTGGACCTCCAGGAACGCCCGGCGGCCGCCCGTGACATGGACTTCGCGGAGCTGCTGCGGGGCGTCGACAAGTGGGACTACGTCCTGTCGGCGAACCGTCACACCACCCTCACCTGGGAGCGGGTCTACCCGGGCCGCTACGAGACCCTCGAGTACGGCTATCCCCGCAACGACGTCCTGCTGCGGGCGACCGGCGCGGACGTGGCCCGGCTGCGCGAGTCCCTGGGCATCCCCCGCGGCACGGTCGCCGTGCTGTACGCGCCCACCCACCGCGACTACCGCCGCGTCCAGCGCTGCCACCTCGACCTGGAACGCGTCATGCGCCGGCTGGGCCCGCGCTTCGTCGTCCTGGCCCGCGCCCACTACTGGCAGGAGAGCCCGCTCGAGCGCGGGACGCCCGGCGTCATCGACGTCAGCGACCACCCGAGCGTGGAATCCCTCTGCCTGGCCTCGGACGCCCTGCTCACCGACTACTCGTCCCTCATGTTCGACTACGCCAACCTGGACCGCCCCATCGTGATCCACGCCGACGACTGGGAGGCGTACGAGGCGGCCCGCGGCACCTACTTCGACCTGCGGTCCTTCCCGCCGGGCGCGGTCGCGCGCAGCGAGGACGAGCTGATCGACATCTTCACCACCGGGCACTGGCGCGGCTCCCGCTCGGCGCAGCTGCGGGCCGCGTTCCGTGAGCGGTTCTGCCCGCACGACGACGGACGCGCCGCCGAGCGCGTCGTACGGCGGGTGGTGCTGGGCGAGACGGCCGTGCCGCCGGCCGTGCCGCTCGCCGAGCGCCGTCCGGTGCCGTCCGCGGCGCAGTCGGAGGCGCCGGCCGGGTCGGGGCGTCCGCCGCTGGCCACCGTGCCGCGTCCCTCCGGTCCGCCGGCCGTCACCGAACGCCGCTGAACGCCGATCGCCCCCGGGAGTTCCCCATGCCCACCGGCTCGTCGCGGCCGACTCCGACCCGGCCCTCCACCTGGCGCCCTACCGGGCGCCCCGGCCGGGTCCGCACGGCCTGAGCATCAGGCACCTCACCGAGCAGACTCACCGAGCAGACGGAGAAAGAGCAGCATGCCCCGCTTCAGCATCATCGTCCCGTCCTACGGGGACGGGGGTCCCCCCGGTCGAGTGGATACGCGGCTGGGGGAGGGCCGGCTGTCCCTGGCGCTGGACTCCGTGCTCGCCCAGTCCTTCGGCGATCTCGAGCTGATCCCGGTCGCCGACGCGCCCGACGCCGTGGCCGCGGGCACCGCCGCCGGGTACGCGGCGCGCGACTCCCGGGTGGTCCCCGTGCAGGCGCCGCCCGCGTCGGGCCTCGCCGGCGTCCGCAACGCCGGAATGCGGGCGGCGACCGGCGCGTACGTGCTGTTCCTCGACGGCGACGACACCCTCGCCCCCGGGGCCCTGGCCGCGCTGGACGCCCGCCTTGCCGAGACCGGCGACGTGGACGTCCTGTACGCCGAGCACGAGCGCGTCCACTGGTGGGAGGGCGGGCAGGACGCCGCGGCGGCCGCGCTGCCCGCGAGGATCCCCGACGGCGCCTTCGCACCCGACGAGGCACCCCGGCTGACCGGGCTGCTGCTCCCGGTGTGGGGCACCCTCTACCGGCGCTCCTTCCTCGCCGAGCACCGGCTCGCCTTCCCCGAGGGGCACTTCACGGACGTCGGCTTCGGCGGCCTCGTCACCGTGCACGCGGGCCGGGTCGCCGTGACGCGTTCGGTCGTCGTACGGCATCTGCTGCGGCGTCAGGGCGACCCGCTGAACCGGCCGGGCGAGCACCACCTGGACCTGCTGGAGCAGGCCGGGCTGGTGCTGACCCGGGCGGCCGGGCAAGGATTGTCCGAGGACCGGTCGGGGGCGCTGTTCGACCAGCTCCTCGCGGCCGTCCTGAAGACCGCCGCGCACCCGGCCCGGCTGCCGCGACGCAGCCGCCGGGCCTTCTTCCGCCGCGCGCGCCGGCTGTACCGGCGGCACCGCCCGGCCGGTCACCGCAGGCCGGCCGGGAGCCTCGGGGTGCAGCACCGGCTGCTGGCGGCCGGGGCGTACACGGCGTTCCGGGCGCTGCGCGGCGCCAACCGCAAGGCGTCGTCGGCCGCCCGGCGCGTCCCGCGCGCGCGGGGGCTGCGCACCCGCCTGTACTACCGCAGTCAGCTGCGCCGTCGCATCGATCCCGGTCTGGCCGTGTACTGCGCCTACTGGGGCCGCGGTTACGCCTGCAACCCAGCCGCGATCCACGCCAAGGCCGCCGAACTCGCCCCGCACATCCGCTCGGTGTTCCTCGTCGAGGCCGGCCAGGCGCACACCCTGCCGGAGGGCGTCGAGCACGCCGTCATCGGCAGCCGCCGCTACTGGCAGGTGCTGGCCCGCGCCAAGTACCCTCTCGTCAACAACGCCAACTTCGAGGGGGCGGTCGTCAAACGCCCCGGCAGCGTGCACCTGTCGACGCAGCACGGCACGCCGCTGAAGAAGATGGGCGTCGAGCAGGCCGAGCACCCGGTGGTCGCCGCCGCCACCGGCAGCTTCGAGCGCCTCCTCGGCCGGGTCGACCGCTGGGACTTCAACCTCAGCTCGAACCGGCTCTCCACCGAGGTGTGGGAGCGGTCCTTCCCGTCCTCCTACGAGATGCTCGAGTACGGCTATCCGCGCAACGACGTCTACTACACCGCGTCCGCGGACGACGTGCGCCGGGTGCGCCGGCGGCTGGGCGTCCCGGAGGGCCGCATCGCGGTCCTGTACGCGCCCACCCACCGCGACCACGACGCCGGTTCCGACTCCCGGCTCGACCTCGGGGCGCTCTGCGACGCCCTGGGCGACGACTTCGTGATCCTGCTGCGCGCGCACTACTTCCACGACGACGACCGGGCCCGTCCGCGCGACGAACGGATCATCGACGTCACGGCGCACCGCTCGTCCGAGGACGTCTGCCTCGCGGCGGACGCCCTCGTCACCGACTACTCCTCGATCGTCTTCGACTACGCCAACCTCGACCGGCCGGTCGTCGTGTACGCCGACGACTGGGACGTGTACCGCGAGACGCGCGGCGTCACCTTCGACTTCCCGGACTCCCCGCCCGGGCCGGTCGCCCGCACCCCGCGGGAACTGGCCGAGGTGTTCCGCTCCGGCCGCTGGACCTCGGCGGAGGCGGCCGAGCTGCGCGCCCGGTTCCGCGCCCGCTTCTGCGAGTTCGACGACGGACGCGCCGCCGAGCGCGTCGTGCGCCGGGTGCTGCTCGGGGAGCCTGCCGAGCACATCGAGCCCGCCGTTCCGCTCGCCCGGCGCACGCCCGCGCCCGCCGCCGCGCCGACCTCCTCGAGGAGCTGACCTTCGTGCCCCGCTTCAGTGTCATCGTCCCCGTCTTCAAGGTGCAGGGATTCCTGCGCGAATGCCTCGACTCCGTGCTGGAGCAGTCGTTCGACGACCTCGAGGTGATCGCCGTCGACGACTGCTCGCCCGACGGCTGCGGCGCGATCCTCGACGAGTACGCGGCGCGAGACCCGCGGGTCAAGGCCGTCCACCTGCCGGAGAACGTGGGCCTGGGCCGTGCCCGCAACGCCGGCCTGCCGCACGCCACCGGCGATTACGTCCTGTTCCTCGACAGCGACGACCGCTACACGCCCGGACTGCTGCGGGCGGTCGCCGACCGGCTCGACGCGACCGGCGACCCCGACATCCTGGTCTTCGACCACGTGCGCACCCACTGGTGGGGCCGCGCGGGCCGCAGCGACGCGGCGGACCTCCTCGAACAGGCCGGCGCCGGCACCTTCGACATCCGCCGCTCCCCCGAGTACCTGCGGCTGTTCCTGGTCGCCTGGAACAAGGCCTACCGCCGGGACTTCTTCCTCGGGCACGGTTTCCGGTACCGGCCGGGGCTGTACGAGGACGCGCCCGTCACCTACCAGAGCATGGTCACCGCGGAGCGGATCGCCTGTCTGGACCGGGTGGGCGTCGAGTACCGGCAGCGGCGGCAGGGCGCGATCACCCGCACCCCCGGTCGCAAGCACTTCGACATCTTCGAGCAGTACGAGGGCCTGTTCGCGTTCCTCGCCGAGCGGCCCGGCCTCGACTGGGCGCGGCCGCTGCTGTTCGAGCGGGCCCTGGACCACATGCTGTTCGCCGTGGCCCGCCCCGAACGCGTGCTGCGCGGCGACCGCAAGGAGTTCTACCGGCACATCCGGGCCTTCTACCGGCGGCACGTGCCACCCGGTTTCACGCCGCCGCCGGACAGTCGCCGCGCCGAGATCCGGCTGCTCGCGCTCGCCCCCCACCACCGCGCCCACCTCGCTCTCGGCCTGTGGCGACGCGGCGGCAAGGCGACCAGGCGCGCGGCGAGCCGGCTGCGCGACCTCGTCGCCAGGCACGCCAAGCGGTCCTGGTACCGCGTCCAGCTGCGGCGGCCGCTCGACCCGCGACTCGCCGTGTACTCCGCCGGACACAGCCGCGCCGTGAACGGCGACCCGCGGGCGATCCACGCCAAAGCCGCGGAACTGGCCCCGCGGGTGCGGGGCGTGTGGGTGGTGCGTCCCGACGCGCTGGACCGGGTGCCGCCGGGCGTCGAGTGCGTGACGACGGGTTCCTGGCGCTACTACCGGGTGATGGCGCGCGCCACGCACTGGTTCAACGACTGCAACTGGGCCGGAGACCTGGTCAAACGGCCGGGTTCGGTGCATGTGCAGACACACCGCGGCACGCCGCTGAAGCACATGGCGCTGGACCTCCTCGACCGTCCGGGCGCCCGGCACGGCACGAACGTGCGCGGCATGCTCCGGCGCAGCGACCGGTGGGACGTCAGCCTGGTCGCGAACCGGCACTCGGAGGAGGTCTGGCAGCGCGCCTACCCCTGCCACTTCGCATCGCTGCGCAGCGGAAGCCCGCGCAACGACGTCCTGGTGAGCGGCGGGGCCGAGCACGGGACCGGGCGCGGGGCCCAGCTGCGCGAACGGCTCGGCATCGACGCCCGCGAGACGGTCGTCCTCTACGCGCCGACGCTGCGCGACTACCGCAGGGGACGGCACGTCTGGCGGGTCGGCCTGGAGGCGCTGACCGCGTCCCTCGGCCCCGGGCACCGGCTGCTGGTGCGCCTGCACCCGAGCCTGGCCCGGCATCCCGAACGGGCACTGGTGCTGCGCGACCTGCACCGGCGCGGCGCGCTGACGGACGTCACGGACGAGCCGCACGTCGAGGAGGTTCTGCTGGCCGCCGACGCCCTGGTCACCGACTACTCGGCACTGATGTTCGACTACGCGGTCCTGGACCGGCCCATCGTGATCCACGCCGACGACTGGGCGGCCTTCCGGGCGACCCGGGGCGCCTACTTCGACATCACCGCCGAGCCGCCGGGACACGTCACGCGGTCCGACGAGGAGCTGGCGAAGGCGTTCACCTCCGGCGCCTGGCGGGACGAGGAGTCGGCCCGGCTGCGGGCGGCGTTCCGGGAGCGGTTCTGCGAGTACGACGACGGGCGGGCCGCGGAGCGCGTCGTCCGGCAGGTCCTGCTCGGCGAGCCGCCGGAGGCGATGACGGCCGACGGCGACGGCCGGGAGGACAGTGACGGCCGGGAGGGCGGTGGCGGCCGCACCCGGCAGGACGGCGGCGTCGTCCGGATCCCGAAGGCCGTCGACCGCTCGGCGCGCCGGCCGCAGCTGCGCTGACACCCGGCCGCCGGACATGTGGAGAACCGAGGCGCGAAGGGCCTGTGCCGCACCCCGGCGGCGGCCCGGCCCGGGCGCGCCGCGCCGGCGCCGCGGGCCGGGCCGTCCCCCGTGCGGCCTAGCCGCCGAGAACAACGCGCCGTGAGAGGGAAGGCGCGTGGCATGCGCCCCACTGTCCGCACCCCCTGGCCCCTGACGCCCTACCGGTTCGCCGGCGTCCTGCTCTGGACGGCGATGTCCCTCGCGTACTGGCACGACGCGTACGGGCACGACCCGCTGAGCCGCACGGCGGCGGCGGGCCCGTTCAACCTGCTGGTGCTGCTGACCGGCATCGGCCGCTTCGCGCGCGTGCTGACGGGCCGTCCCTGGGCGGCGGCGCTGGGCCTGGTCGCCATGGCCCTGGTGTGGCGCGGCCACCTCGGCTGGACGGCGGCCGCCGGCGACCTCGGTCACCCCTCGACGCTCGCCGTGGGGCTCGCCTTCTGGGTCTGGGCGGCGACGGCCGCGCGCGCGGGGGCGGTGCGCTGCCGGGTCCGCTATCTCGGCCCGAGCGGCCTCAGGAGTCACTGGGGGTACGCGTGGCTGGGCGCGCTGTACGGGCTGATCCTGCTCGTGGACCCGGTCGCGTGCGCCGCGGCGGCCGTCGGCGCGGCGGCGATCGTCGCCGGCTGGGAACGCGAGCGGCGGGCCGCCGTGTGGAGCCGGTGGGCGCTCACCGCGGCGGTTCCGCTGGCGGTCGCGTGCTGCGGGCCGTACGTCGGAGTCGTGCCCGGGGGCCGCTGGTAGCGCGGCCTCGGCCGCGTCCGCCGCACGCGAGCGGCCCCCGAAGGGAGCGGGACCGCTTCCTCCGGGGGCCGTCGGACGAGCGGGGCCTCGGCGGCCCCTGGGGACTACTCGATGACGAGCTCGACCGGGATGTTGCCGCGGGTGGCGTTGGAGTAGGGGCAGACCTGGTGGGCCTGCTCGACGAGCTTGCGGCCGGTCGCCTCGTCCACCGTGTCGGGCAGCTCGACGCGCAGGGTCACCTTGAGCGCGAAGCCCTCGCCCTGCTGGCCTATGCCGACCTCGGCGGTCACCGCGGCGTCGCTGACGTCCACCTTCGCCTGGCGGCCGACGAGGCCGAGGGCGCTGCCGAAGCAGGCGGCGTAACCGGCGGCGAACAACTGCTCCGGGTTGGTGCCCTGTCCGTTGCCGCCCAGCTCCGCGGGCATGGCCAGCGCCAGGTCGATCTTGCCGTCGGAGGAGACGGCGCGGCCCTCGCGGCCGTGGGTGGCGGTGGCGACAGCGGTGTAGAGCGCGTCCATGGAATCCATCCCTCTCAAGTCGATCCGGCGGCCCGGTCCGGCCGCCTCACACCGAGAAGTAGAGCACACAATTCAATTGGGCACAATCAAATAGTGGGTAAGAGTTATCCTGGAGGCATGACCGCCCCACTGCCACCCGCCGGCCACGAGAGCGCCACGGAGAACTGGCTCCGCCTGGACAGCCAGATCTGCTTCTCCCTGCACGCCGCGTCGCGCGCCTTCAACGGCGTCTACCGCGTGATCCTCAAGGACCTCGGGCTCACCTACCCGCAGTACCTGGTGATGCTGGTCCTCTGGGAGCGGGGCACGATGCCCGTCAAGCGGCTGGGCGAACACCTCCGCCTGGACTCCGGCACCCTCTCGCCGCTGCTCAAGCGCCTGGAGGCGGCCGGTCTGGTGCACCGTGAGCGCAGTGCCCGCGACGAGCGCTCGGTGGAGGTGCGGCTGACCGAGGAGGGCGCGGCGCTGCGCGAACGGGCCGTGGAGGTCCCGCGCAGGATCGTCACCGCCACCGGCCTCGGCCTCACCGAGATCGGCGAACTGCGCGACCGCCTGGACCACCTCACCGCCGCCCTGGACACGGCGACGTCACAGGACACGGCGACGTCACAGGACACGGCGGCGGCGGACGCGACGCCGTAGGACCGCCAGGATCAACGCCGGGGCCGGTGACCCGCCCGCCGGGGGCTACTGAACCCCGGCAGGTCGCCGACCACCGGACGCCGGAGGGCCACCGGGGCCGCCCACCGCGGGACGCCGGAGGTCACCGAACACCCGGCGCACCAACCCTCCGACGCCGGGGGACCGTGCGATGCCGGAGACCGTCGGGTCCCCGGAGCCGCCCGAGGGCGGGGAGCCGCAGGCCGACACCGCCCCCGGCTCGCGGCGGACGTAGAGACGCAGGGTCACGCCGGACCGTTCACGCTCCCACCGCGGAGTGAAACGCTCCTCCACGGCAACCAGCTTCAGGCGCTCGGTCGGGTCGCCCGGAAACCAGCGCGAGCGCAGCGCGTACGGCTGGGCGAAAACCCACAGCCGGTCCACACGCGCGAGCCTGCGCTGCAGTTCGCGCGGGCCGACCTCACGGCCGTACAGCGT
Source organism: Streptomyces achromogenes (assembly GCF_030816715.1). Taxonomy (NCBI): domain Bacteria; kingdom Bacillati; phylum Actinomycetota; class Actinomycetes; order Kitasatosporales; family Streptomycetaceae; genus Streptomyces; species Streptomyces achromogenes. Next base: position 3,516,673 of record NZ_JAUSYH010000001.1, read on the forward strand.
GCCGGACCGGGCTCCGGGCGCCTTCAGCGCCAGGTCCCGCGCCCCCCGAAACCCTGCCGGATACGCGAGCGCCGCCCGCCGCCCGAGCGCCGGCAGGAACAGCACCGGGTCGCCGGGACGGACCTCGCCGGCCGCCAGGGCGGAGACCGCCGCGAGGTTGTCGGGGCGGTGCGCGAGGGTGCGGTAGTACCGGTGCAGTGGAAGCAGCTGGACGAAGACGAGCGCCACGGTCAGGACGCCGGCCGCGGTGACGGCCCGTGAACGCGAGGGACGTCCGGCGAGGACGGCCAGCCGGCGGACCACCAGGTCGGCCCCGGCCGCGATCAGCAGCGGCGCGCCAGCCAGGGCGTACAGCACGTACCGCTCGTGGTAGAGCGGCAGCACCTGCGAGAGCAGCATCAAGGCGGCCGGCGGCGCCAGCATCACCGGCGCCATGACGGCCGCCGTCCGCCCGGACCGCAGTCCCACCGCCATCAGGGCCACGCAGCCCCAGAACACCGCGCCTTCCGGGCCGGCGGTGAAGCCGCGGAGCAGCCTTTCGGCGCTCCCCCAGTCCGGCACCGGCAGCCACTCCACCTGACGCGACTGCCTCCGCGACTCCAGCGCCAGCGGCAGCAGCACGGCGACCGCCGCGCCGGCCGCGCGCGTCCAGCGCCGCCACACCGCCCGCGACGCCCGCAGCAGCGCCAGCGTGATCGCGTGGGCGCACAGCACGAGCACCGCCAGCTCGTGCAGCAGGCACGTCGCGGCGACGACGCCTGCGTACGCCCACCACACCCTCCCCGACCCGGCGCCCGGCGCCCGCCCGGTCCCGCCGTCCAGCGCCCGCACCAACAGCAGCGTCGCGCCGGCCGCGCCCGCCGCGACCAGCGCGTACGAGCGGCCCTCCTGGGCGTAGTGACCGGCGAGCGGCGTCACCGCGTACAGCAGGCCCGCCCACAGGCCGACCCGGGGCCGGGCCAGCCGCACCCCGAGCGCGGCGACCAGGCCCGCGGCGGCGGCCGCCGCGCACACGGACGGCAGACGCAGGACGACCTCACCGGGGCGGACGGCGAGGACGGCGTGCATGACGAGGTAGTACAGGCCGTGCACCGCGTCCACCCCGTGCAGCAGACGCCAGATCTGCGGCACCGTCCGGCGCGCCACCTGGAAGGTGACGGCCTCGTCGCGCCACATGCCGCCGCGGTCGAGCCCCCACAGACCGGCCGCGAGCATGACGGCGGCCGGGAGCGCGACGGCCAGGACCCCGGCACGGCCCGTGGGCCGCGAGCGTGCACACACCACGGGCCGATTCTGCGCGGCGCGTGCACCCATCACGGGGACTGACATCACCTGACGAACGGATTACACCAAAAAGTGATATACACCACCACTGCCATCCGGCGTGACGAGCACCTTGACGAAGCGTCACCTCCTGACGGTCGTCGCATGGCTCGCCACCCGCGCGCTGACGCTGCGGCTCCTCGCCCACAGCGCACCTCTGTGGCAACCCCCGCCCACCCCCGCCCCGTCCCCCGCACGGGACCCCGCCGCCGGCCCGCCGCCGGGCGAACCGGTACGGCCCCGGGGTCGAGGGCCGTCACCGGACGCGTCACAGCGTCTTGATCGCCTCGGCGGTCGCCCGGGCCAGCGCCCCCAGGTACCCCTTGGGCAGCTTCGGGCTGCGGATCACCACCGAACGCCAGTAGAGCGGGCCCGAGATCAGGTCGAGCGCCAGCTCCTCGCTCAGCCCGGCACGGACCTCGCCGCGCCGCTCCGCCGCCGCCACGATCTTCAGGGCGACGCCCTCCTGCCCCTCCTTCAACGCCTTCTGCAGGGCCTCGGCGATGTCCGGGTTGCGGGCCGCCTCGGCCTGCAGGTCGGGAATGATCTGCGAGGCCACCGGGTGACGCAAAGCCCGGGAGGTCACCTCGTACAGCATGCGCAGGTCGCCTTCGAGGCTGCCCGTCTCCGGGGCCGGCAGGCCCTGCACGGCGATCACCGAGACGATGTCGAGGACCAGGTGCAGCTTGGAACGCCAGCGCCGGTAGACCGCGGTCTTGCCCACGCCGGCCCGGCGGGCGATGCCCTCGATGGACATCCGGGCGTATCCGACGGACGCCAACTCCTCGAACACGGCTGCCCGGATGGCTTCCGTCACATCCTCGCGGAGCACGGCCGCGCCCGCGGGGGCCCGGCGGCGCGGGCGCGCCCCGGCTCCGTCGGCGTTCGTCGCGTTCGTCGTCATGCGACCCAGCATAGGGCGTTACGACGAAACGGTTGCGTTCCGACGTCCGATCGGCCTACTCTCACGTTGCGACGATACGGTCCCGTCCCGACGTAAGAAAACGTGAAGAAAAGCGTAAGGAAACGATCGGACGATTGCGGGAACGCCGCCGCCCGAGCCCCCCTCCCCGAGTGAAAGCAGCGGATGTGAGTCAGGTCCTCCACACACCGCCCCGCACGGAGGCCGCGCCCCACGGCGACCTCGCGGCCCTGGCGGCCCGACACGGCCTCACGGTCAGTGGCGCCCGGCCCACGCTGCCGGAGTACATCCGCCAGCTGTGGGCGCGCCGCCACTTCATCACCGCGTTCGCCACCGCCAAGCTCACCACCACCTACAGCCAGGCGAAGCTGGGCCAGGTCTGGCAGGTGATGACCCCGCTGCTCAACGCGGCGGTCTACTACTTCATCTTCGGTGTGCTGCTGAACACCAAGCGGGGCGTGGCGGACTTCATCCCGTTCCTGGTCACGGGCGTGTTCGTCTGGACGTTCACCCAGACCTCGATCATGACCGGCACCCGCGCCATCTCCGGCAACATCGGCCTGGTGCGCGCCCTGCACTTCCCGCGGGCCGCGCTGCCGATCTCGTTCTGCCTGCAACAGCTGCAGCAGCTGCTGTTCTCGATGGCCGCCCTGGTGTTCATCCTGCTCGGCGTCGGCGTCCCGCCGGCCTTCTCCTGGTTCCTCGTCATCCCGGCCCTGGCGCTCCAGTTCGTCTTCAACGCCGGCGTCTCCATGATCCTGGCCCGGCTGGGCGCCAAGACGCCGGACATCGCGCAGCTCATGCCGTTCGTCCTGCGCACCTGGATGTACATGTCCGGCGTGATGTGGAGCCTCGACAACCTGGTGAAGGCCCACCACGGCATGCCGTCCTGGGCCGCCGACCTGCTCCGGGCCAACCCCGCCGCCGTCTACATCGACCTGATGCGGTTCGCGCTGATCGACACCTTCCACGCGAGCCAGCTGCCGCCGCACGTGTGGCTGGTCGCCACCGGCTGGGCCCTGGTCGCCGGCGTCGGCGGGTTCATCTACTTCTGGAAGGCCGAGGAGACGTACGGACGTGGCTGACATCGCAAACCGCACCGACACCCGCGACCCCGCCGACGAGCGGACCCCCGCGGTCGCCGACGAGCGGACCCCCACGGTCATCGCCGACAGCGTCGACATCGTCTACCGGGTCAACGGCACGGTCGGCGGCAAGGGCAGCGCGACGGCCGCCCTCAACCGCATCGTGCGCCGCAAGCAGGCCGACAAGGCAGCCGGTGTGCGCACCGTGCACGCGGTGAAGAACGTCTCCTTCGTCGCCTACAAGGGCGAGGCGATCGGCCTCATCGGAACCAACGGCTCCGGCAAGTCCACGCTGCTCAAGGCAGTCGCCGGCCTGCTCCCGGTGGAACGCGGCAGGATCTACACGGACGGTCAGCCCTCCCTCCTCGGCGTCAACGCGGCCCTGATGAGCGACCTGACCGGCGAACGCAACGTCTATCTCGGCGGCCTCGCCATGGGGATGACGCGGGAACAGATCAAGGCGCGTTACCAGGAGATCGTCGACTTCTCCGGCATCAACGAGAAGGGCGACTTCATCTCCCTGCCGATGCGCACCTACTCGTCCGGCATGGGCGCCCGGCTGCGGTTCTCCATCGCCGCCGCCAAGGACCACGACGTCCTGCTCATCGACGAGGCACTGTCCACCGGCGACGCCAAGTTCCGCGGCCGCTCCGCCGAACGCATCCGGCAGATGCGTGAGCACGCCGGCACGGTGTTCCTGGTCAGTCACAGCAACAGCTCGATCCTGGAGACCTGCGAACGGGCCCTGTGGCTGGAGCGCGGCGAACTGCGCATGGACGGGCCCGCCGAGGACGTCATCAAGGCGTACGAGGCCTTCACCGGCGACGGCAAGAAGAAGCCCGCGGCGAAGTAACCGCTGTCCAGCGGGGTGAGCAGGTCGGCCTGTCCGTGACGCCGCCCCGAACGACACGCGCGAAGGGCGCCCCCGAAATGAATCGGGGGCGCCCTTCCGCATGCCCACGGACTGCCCTACGGCCTGCCGCTCAGCGCCTACGAGTGCGTCCGCAGCAGGGTGCGCATCGTCCGCATGGCCACCGACAGGTTGGCCAGGTCGAACGTCTCCGAGCTCTGGATCTCCTCCAGCGTGGTGCGCGCCCGGCCCAGGATCGCCGCGTTCTTCTCCTCCCACGCCGTGAACCGCTGCTCGGGCGTCGAGGTCCCGTTGCCGACCGCCAGGACGTCCGCGGTCAGCGCCGCGTGCGCCGCGTACAGGTCCTCGCGGATGGAGGCGCGGGCCATCGACTGCCAGCGGTCGGCGCGCGGCAGCTCGATGATCCGGTCCATCAGCCGGCTGATCTGCAGTCGGTCGGCGAGGTCGTAGTACACCTCGGCGACGTCCAGCGGGTCCTTGCCCATGCGGTCGGCCACCGACACGATGTCCAGCGCCGGGAACGCCGAGGAGAACCCGGCCACCCGCGTCGCCAGCTCGTCCGGGACGCCGGACGCGGTCAGCTCGTCGTGGATGCGCTGCCACCACTCCAGGTCCGCGCCGCGCAGCAGCTTCGTCAGCTGCGACCACACCTGCTCGACGCGCTCGGCGAAGAACTCCGCCGTCTCCGCGAGCTGCAGCGGCTGCGGCCGGTTGTTCAGCAGCCAGCGCGTGCCGCGCTCGACGAGCCGCCGCGAGTGCAGCCTGATCCGGGTCTGCACCTCCGCCTCGACCCGGTTGTCGAGCTCCTCCACCGCGTCCCACACCGGCGCCGAGCTGAAGATCGCCCGGGCCACGGTCTGGGCCCGCACGATCTCCTCCAGCGACGCGCCGGTCTCCTCGCGCAACCGGTGCAGATACGTCGTACCGCCCGTGTTGACCGTGTCGTTGACCAGGACGGTCGTGGTGATCTCACGGCGCAGCGGGTGGCTGTCGATGCCCTCGGGGAACCGCTCGCGCAACGCCGTCGGGAAGTACGCGTGCAGCAGCGTCCGCAGGTAGGGGTCGTCGGGCAGCGAGGTGTGCAGCAGCTCGTCCGACACCGTGATCTTGGTGTACGCCATCAGGACGGCCGTCTCCGGACTGGTCAGGCCCTGGCCGGCGCCGAGACGCTCACGGATCTGCCGGTCGGTGGGCAGGAACTCCAGGGCCCGGTCCAGATGCCCCTCCCGCACCAGGTGGCGCAGGAAGCGCTGCTGGGCGTGGAGCATGTCCTTGGACTGGGCGAGGGCGTTGGCGATCGCCGTGTTCTGCGCGTAGTTGTTGCGCAGGACGAGCGCGCCGACCTCGTCGGTCATCTCCGCCAGCAGCTTGTTGCGCTGCTTGACGGTCATGTCGCCCTCGGCGACGAGGCCGTTGAGCAGGATCTTGATGTTCACCTCGTGGTCGGAGGTGTCCACGCCGGCGCTGTTGTCGATGGCGTCCGTGTTGATGCGGCCGCCCTGCAGCGCGAACTCGATCCGGCCGAGCTGGGTCAGCCCCAGGTTGCCGCCCTCGCCGACGACCTTGACGCGCAGGTCGGCGCCGTCCACCCGGATCGGGTCGTTGGCCTTGTCGCCGACGTCGGCGTTCGACTCCGCGGCGGACTTCACGTACGTGCCGATGCCGCCGTTCCACAGCAGGTCCACCGGCGCCCGCAGGATCGCCTTCATCAGGTCGGCCGGGGTCAGCTTGGTGACGCCCGCGCCGATGCCGAGGGCCTCGCGGATGTGGGAGTTGACCGGGATCGCCTTGGCGGTGCGGGGGAAGATCCCGCCGCCCGTGGAGAGCAGTTCGGCGTTGTAGTCCGCCCAGCTGGAACGGGGCAGTTCGAACAGCCGGCGGCGCTCGGCGTACGAGGTCGCCGCCTCCGGCTTCGGGTCGATGAAGATGTGCCGGTGGTCGAAGGCGGCGACCAGCCGGATGTGCTCGCTGAGCAGCATGCCGTTGCCGAACACGTCACCGGACATGTCGCCGATCCCGACGACCGTGAAGTCCTCGCTCTGCGTGTCCACGCCCAGCTCGCGGAAGTGCCGCTTCACGGACTCCCAGGCGCCGCGGGCGGTGATGCCCATGCCCTTGTGGTCGTAGCCGGCCGAACCGCCGGAGGCGAAGGCGTCCCCGAGCCAGAAGTCGTACGACTCGGCGACCTGGTTGGCGATGTCGGAGAACGTCGCCGTGCCCTTGTCGGCGGCGACCACCAGGTAGGTGTCGTCCTCGTCGTGCCGCACGACGTCGGCCGGCGGCACGACCTCCCCGCCGACCATGTTGTCGGTGATGTCGAGCAGCGCCGAGATGAACGTCTTGTAGCTGGAGATGCCCTCGGCGAGCCACGCGTCACGGTCCACGGCCGGGTCGGGCAGCTGCTTGGCGACGAAGCCGCCCTTGGCGCCGACCGGCACGATGACGGTGTTCTTCACCATCTGCGCCTTCACCAGGCCGAGCACCTCGGTCCGGAAGTCCTCACGCCGGTCGGACCAGCGCAGACCGCCGCGCGCGACCTTCCCGAACCGCAGGTGCACACCCTCCACCTGCGGCGAGTACACCCAGATCTCGAACGCGGGCCTCGGCGCCGGCAGGTCCGGGATGGCCTGCGGGTCGAACTTCATCGACACGTAGTCGTGCGGCCCGCCGTCCGCGCTCTGCTGGAAGAAGTTGGTGCGCAGGGTCGCCTTGATGACGGTGAGGAACGACCGCAGGATGCGGTCCTCGTCCAGCGAGGCCACCTGGTCGAGCGCCGCGTCGAGCTCCTCGAGCAGCGCGTCGACGATCTCCCGCCCGGCGCGCTGCCGGTCGGGCGACAGCCGCGCCTCGAACAGCGACACCAGCAGCCGGGTGGTGTGCACGTTCGTGCGGAGCGTGTCCTCCATGTAGTCCTGGCTGAACGTCGACCCCGCCTGCCGCAGGTACTTGGCGTACGCGCGCAGCACCATCGCCTGCCGCCAGCTCAGCCCCGCGCCCAGCACCAGCGCGTTGAACCCGTCGTTCTCCGCCCTGCCCGTCCAGGTCGCCGAGAACGCCTCCTGGAACCGCTCGCGCCCGTCGTCGCCGAGGAAGTCGCCGCCTGGGCCGGCCAGCGCCTTGGGGATGCGCAGACCGAAGTCGTAGATCCAGGCGTGCGTGCGGTCCGAGCAGCGCAGTTCGTACGGCCGCTCGTCGATCACCTCGACGCCGAGCCGGCTCAGCACCGGCAGCACCGCCGACAGGGAGATCGCGTCACCCTTGCGGTAGATCTTGAAACGGCGCTCGCCGGGCGCGGCGCCCACCGGCTCGTACAGGCTCAGCGAGAAGTTCCGCTCCTCGGTCAGCCGCTCCAGGTGGACGAGGTCGGCGACCGCGGCGCGCGGCGTGTGGTCGGCCTTGTAGCCCTCGGGGAAGGCGTGACTGTAGCGCCGCAGCAGCTCCGCTGCCTTCTCCTCGCCGAGTTCGGCGTTGAGCGCCTCCTGGAACGCGTCGGCCCAGGAGCGTGCCGCCTCGACCAGCCGTGCCTCGATGCGCTCCTTGTCGGCGTCCGACAGCTCCGGCAGCTCGGTGCCCTGCGGGACACGGACCACGAAGTGCAGCCGGGACAGGATCGACTCGGTGTTCCAGGCGGTGAAGTCGACGCTCGTCCCGCCCAGTTCCTCCTTCAGGATGTCGATGATCCGCAGCCGCACACCCGTCGTGTACCGGTCCCGGGGCAGGTAGACGAGCGCGGAGTAGTAGCGCCCGTACTCGTCCTGCCGCAGGTAGAGCCGCAGCCGCCGCCGCTCCTGCAGGTAGAGGACGCTGGTGACGATGGACCTCAGCTCGTCCACCGGCGTCTGGAAGATCTCGTCGCGCGGGTAGGTCTCCATGATCTGGAGCAGGTCGCGTCCGTCGTGACTGTTGGGCGAGAAGCCCGCACCGTCCAGCACGGCCGCGACCTTGCGGCGCACCACCGGCACCCGCACGACAGACTCGGTGTAGGCGGCGGAGGAGAACAGCCCGAGGAAGCGCCGCTCGCCGACGACGTTGCCCTCCTCGTCGAACTTCTTCACACCGACGTAGTCGAGGTAGGAGGGCCGGTGCACGGTGGCCCGGCTGTTCGCCTTGGTCAGCACCAGCAGCTTGTGCTCCCGCGCCTTGGCCCGGGCGTCGGCCGGCAGCCGCTCGAAGGACGGGCTGACGGGGTGGGCGTCACCGTCGGCGTGATGCGGGTCGGAGCGCAGGACGCCGAGCCCGGTGCCGGGGACGGCGGCCAGCGAGTCGTCCCCCCGCAGCTGGTACTCCCGGTAGCCGAGGAAGGTGAAGTGGTCGGCGGCCAGCCAGCGCAGCAGCTCGCGGGCCTCGTCGACCTCGGGCCGCGCCAGGTCGCCGGGAACGTGCTCCTCGGGGAGGCCGTCGGCGACGCGCAGTGCCGTCTCCCGCATCTTGTCCCAGTCCTCGACGGCCTCCCGGACGTCGGACAGGACGCGCAGCAGATCGGCGGTGATCTGCTTGAGGTCGGCACGGTCCGTCTCACGGTCGATCTCGACGTGGATCCAGGACTCGACATGCCCGTCGTGCGGGAGCTTCCCGGCGGCCGGCGGGACGCTCAGCACCTCGATGAGCTTGCCGGTCACATCACGCCGCACCATGACCTGCGGGTGGATGACGAGGTGGATGCCCCGCCCCTGCCGGGTCAGCTCGTTGGTGACGGAGTCGACCAGGAACGGCATGTCGTCGGTGACCACCTCGACGACGGAGTGGCTGCACGTCCAGCCGTTCTCCTCGACGGTGGGCGTGTGCACCCGCACGTTCGCGGTGCCCTGCGGCCGGTTCTCGGCCAGCCGGTAGTGGGAGAGCGCCGCCCCGAAGACGTCGACCGGGTCGCGGTCGCTCAGGTCCTCCTGGGCGGTGTGCAGGTAGTAGCGCTGGAGGAACGCGAGCAGAGCGGCTTGGTCCGGGGTGCCCTCGGTGCCCTCGCCCGTCGTCCCAGTCGGTAGATGCCCCCCGACCGGGCTGTTCTCAGCGACCCGCGCCGCCCTGTCGAGCAGCTCGGCCTTGGCTTCGTCCAGCTTGGTCTGCATTGTCCTCTGACTCCTGTCGCGCGCCGTTGCGTGACGTAGAAGGAAGTACGGGCTCTTCCCCTGCGGCTCGACGCCACGGGCCGGGGTCTCCGGTCTGCTCCGACGCTATGCCGCAAGGTGAGATGAGCGGGGGGTTATCGGCCATTCTCGACACCACTCCGGCGTGTGACGCTGCTCTCCGCGCCACGCTTTTCCCGCCGGGTGTGTACGGCGTCCCGGGGCACCTTGCGCCCCTGTCCCGCCCGCGCCGACCAGCGACCGCCGCCCGGTCGCGGAGATGGTCCGCACACACCGGGCGCAGGGCAGGGGCAACAGCGCCCCCGCGAGATATCGCGCTGATCACGCCACCCAGGCTATCGCTCCCCCCGGGCCCTCCGTCATGAGCTGTATGTGTACAAAACAGGGGCCGGAACTTTGACGTTCTGCACAGAACCGACAGCCCACGACCAACCCCCACCCCGAATACCCGGCAAGAACCGCCTCACCGCCGGAGGCCTACGCCGCGATACGCCCCGCCATCTCGACCGCCTCCCCCAGCGTGTCCACCACCGGCGCTCCGACCCCCTCCAGACTGGCCCGGCTGTGCGACCCGCCGGTGTACAGCACGGCCTTCGCCCCCGCGTGCAGCGCGGCCACCGCGTCGTCAGCCGCGTCCCCGATCACCACCGTGCGCGCCGGCTCGACGCCGGCCAGCGCCGCCAGATGCCGCACCATGTGCTCGGCCTTGCTGCCCCCGGAGGGCCCGATCCGCCCGTCGACCCGGACGAAGTGCGGCTCGATCCCGAATCCCCGGACCAGCGGCACGAGTTCATCGTGCACGTACATGCTGAGCAGCGACTGACTGTGCCCCGCCGACCGCCACCCGGCGAGCAGCTCCGCCGCTCCCTCGGTGAGCCCGCACCGCACCCGGTGCTCGGCGTAGTACCGGTGGAAGACCCCGTCCATCAGCTCCCACTCGGCGTCGGTGGGCAGCCTGCCCATCAGCCGCTCGTAGAACTTCGGCACCGGCACGCAGTACAGCGCCCGGTACTGCTCCAGCGTGATCGGCTCCAGCCCCAACTCGACGAACGCCGCGTTCGTCGCCCCGATGATCGCGTCGTTGTCGTGGAACAGGGTCCCGTTCCAGTCCCAGACGATGTGCGCCGCTTGCTGCTTCCCCATGTCTGCAAAAGTACCCGCCGCCACCGACAGTCAAATGACCGACGGCCCCGGAACGATCCGGGGAGCTCGGTGCGGTCCGGGACGGCCCGGTGTGGCGAGGGTGCGGGCGCGGTCCGTGCGAGGTGGTCGGAGGCGGCTCGCGCTCAGACCCCGGAGCCCAGCAGGCTCGCGATCTCCTGCGGGGCGAACCAGAGCAGCTCGTGGTCCTCCGCCCCGTCCACGACGGCCTGCGCGTCGTCGTCCCCGCCGTCCGCCGCGGCGAGCGCCCGCGCGGCTGCGGTCACGTCCGTCTCCGCCTCGGGGGCGTCTACGTGCACCGCGGCCGCCTTGGCCAGCCGCACGGTGCCGCTCACCCGCACCTCACCCGGCGCGTCCGGGTCGGGCCCACGGTCGTGCCCCTGTCCGGGACCGACGGCGGTCATCCGGTCCGGCACGTCGACGGCGACCACGACCCGCCGCCGGGGCGCGCCCGGTTCCGCGTCCAGCAGCCGCAGCGAGGCGAGCGCCGCCCTGCCGAGCGCCGCGTACTCCAGTTCCTCGGTGTCGTCGGAGACGTACCACTCGCGCAGCGCGGGCGTGACGGCGTACGCGGCGAGCGGTCCGGCTCCCAGCTCACCCGTCTTGTGCGCCTCGGCGAGGCCGGGGAGGGTCAGGGGGACGTAGACGCGCATGGCTGGCCGCTCTTCTCGTGGTCGCCGGCTCGGGTCGCCGGCTCGGACTCGGTGCCCCGGGAAGCACGGTTCCGCACCTTCCGGAGGGGCCTTCAGGATACGTGCGGGCGTCCCCTTTCGGGTCCCTGCCCGCACCCCTCCGAACGTCAACCCCGCACCCCGGATCTCACCCGGTCCCGGCCCATGACGCCGGGCCCCGGGCCTCCTGCCCCACCCCTGATAGGTGAACCTTCCCACCCCGCACACCCACCCCGGCGCTTCCTTGCCCCGGCGGGCCACCACCCCGTACAAGATCCACAGCAGCAAGTTACCGCTCGGTATAAGCAGCACTCCAAGAGCCCAGCGAACGGGGACCCCCATGGACAAGGTCATGACGAGGACGCAGCACCACCCCGGCGCCCGCCCTCCCGGCGCCCGCCCTCCCGGCCGCCGCGACACCCGCCGCCCCGCCGGCGCCCCGCCCCGCACCCCCGACGGCGGCGCCCCGCGCACCGCCCCGCCCCGCACCCCGGCCGGCCACCGCCCGCCCGTCCCGGCCACCACCGGCTCCCCCGCCCCCGTCCGCCCCACCGACGGTCGGCCGGCGGCGAACAACCCTCCGGGGACCGGCCGGCCGGCCGAGAACCGTCCTGGGGCCGGACAGCCGGCCGACAGCCGTCCACGTCCAGGACACGACGGCCCGGCCACGCCCGCCGCCCACACCGCGCCCGCGGCCCCCGCCGCACCCGCCCCGACCCCGCGTCGTCCGCTCACCCAGCCACGCCCCACCGACCTCTTCGCGGACCGCCTCCTCGCCGTCCTGACCGGCCGCCGCCCCGTCCACTTCATGCTCCGGCACACTCTCGGCCGCGCCTACGACGACCTCGCCCACCTCGCCGAACGCGGCCCCCTGCGCACCGCCCACGGCGTCCGTGCCGTCGTCCGCGACATCGGCTACTACATCCCACGCCCCGGCGCCATCGAGGCCTTCGCCCGCATCGGCGCCGGCGACCGCCTGCGCGCGATGGCCTTCCGCCTGGAGCTCGGCGCGGACCGCCGCTGGCGCTGCACCGCCGTGGAACTCGACGGCCCCCGCCGGCCCCCCACCCGCAACGACTGAGTCGACCCCCGACCCGACCCCACCCCGTCGGACGCGACCGGCGAGACGAGCGGTCAGCTCGTCGACTCCCGGCCGCCGAGGGGACGTCCGCACCGAGCCGGTCACCGACGACCGGACGCGAAGCCCTCGGCACACGCGAGGGCCGGGCCACCCACAGGTGACCCGGCCCTCAAGCCGCCGCCCAGCCGTCTCGGCGACCGTGCGTTCCGTCACTACTTCTTGCGGCGCCGCCCGGCCTTCGCCTGCTTGCGGCGCTCCGCGCGCGTGAGACCGTCGGCCGCGGAACGGACCGGCTCGTCGTCGTCGCTCTCGAAGTCACCCTCGATCGTGCCGCCCTCGCCGTCCACCGTGGGCGCCGAGAAGTGCAGCTGACGACGCTGCGGAGCGTCCAGGCCCTTCGCCCGGATCTCCGGACGCGAACCCGCCTGCGCCGGCACCACGTCCTGCTTGTCCTTGTCGGCCTGCGCGTCCTCCACCGGGACCTCCTCGACCTGCTGCTCGACCTGGACCTCCAGGTTGAACAGGTAGCCGACGGACTCCTCCTTGATGCCGTCCATCATCGCGGAGAACATGTCGAAGCCCTCGCGCTGGTACTCCACCAGGGGGTCCTTCTGCGCCATCGCGCGCAGACCGATGCCCTCCTGGAGGTAGTCCATCTCGTAGAGGTGCTCACGCCACTTGCGGTCCAGGACGGACAGCACGACCCGGCGCTCCAGCTCACGCATGATCTCCGAGCCGAGCTGCGACTCACGCGACTCGTACTGCTCGCGGATGTCGTCCTTGATGGACTCGGAGATGAACTCGGCCGTCAGACCTGCCCGGTCGCCGGCCGCGTCCTCCAGCTCCTCCACCGTCACCTTCACCGGGTAGAGCTGCTTGAAAGCGCCCCACAGCCGGTCCAGGTCCCAGTCCTCCGGGAAGCCCTCGGCGGTCTCCGCACCGACGTACGCGTCGATCGTGTCGTCCATGAAGTGGTGGATCTGCTCCTGCAGGTCCTCCCCCTCCAGCACGCGACGCCGCTCGCCGTAGATGACCTCACGCTGACGGTTGAGCACCTCGTCGTACTTCAGGACGTTCTTACGCGTCTCGAAGTTCTGCTGCTCCACCTGCGACTGAGCGGACGCGATCGCGCGCGTGACCATCTTGTTCTCGATCGGCACGTCGTCCGGCACGTTCGCCATGGACATCACGCGCTCGACCATCTGCGCCTTGAACAGCCGCATCAGGTCGTCGCCCAGCGACAGGTAGAACCGGGACTCGCCCGGGTCGCCCTGACGGCCGGAACGACCGCGCAGCTGGTTGTCGATACGACGCGACTCGTGCCGCTCGGTGCCGAGCACGTAGAGGCCGCCCAGCTCCTTGACCTCGTCGAACTCGGCCTTGACCGCCTGCTCGGCCTTCTCCAGAGCGGCGGGCAGCGCGGCCGCCCACTCCTCGATGTGCTCCTCCGGGTCGAGGCCGCGCTGGCGCAGCTCCGCCTCGGCGAGGTCGTCGGGGTTGCCGCCGAGCTTGATGTCCGTGCCACGGCCGGCCATGTTCGTGGCCACCGTGACCGCACCGCGCCGGCCGGCCTGGGCGACGATCGACGCCTCACGCTCGTGGTGCTTGGCGTTCAGCACCTCGTGCTGGATGCCCCGCTTGGACAGCTGCTGCGACAGGTACTCGGACTTCTCGACCGACGTCGTGCCGACGAGGATCGGCTGGCCCTTCTCGTGCTTCTCGGCGATGTCGTCGACGACCGCCTCGAACTTCGCGACCTCGGTGCGGTAGATCAGGTCCGACTGGTCCTTGCGGACCATCGGCCGGTTCGTCGGGATCGGCACCACGCCGAGCTTGTAGATCTGGTGGAACTCGGCGGCCTCGGTCATCGCCGTACCGGTCATGCCGCAGAGGCCGGGCTGTTCCTTGCCGTCGTGGTTGTGGCGCTTGTAGAGACGGAAGAAGTTCTGCAGGGTGATCGTGGCGAGCGTCTGGTTCTCGTCCTTGATGTCCACCCCTTCCTTCGCCTCGATCGCCTGGTGCATGCCCTCGTTGTAGCGACGACCGGCCAGGATACGACCGGTGTGCTCGTCGACGATCATGACTTCGCCGTCCATGACGACGTAGTCCTTGTCCTTCTTGAAGAGCTCCTTCGCCTTGATGGCGTTGTTCAGGTAGCCCACCAGAGGCGTGTTCACCGACTCGTAGAGGTTGTCGATGCCCAGCCAGTCCTCGACCTTGCTGACACCGCTCTCGTGGATGGCGACCGTGCGCTTCTTCTCGTCGACCTCGTAGTCGCCGGTCTCCTCGATGCCCTTGAGGGGGTTGCCGGCCTCGCCCCTCTTCAGGCGCGTCACCAGCTTCGCGAAGTCGCCGTACCACTTGGTGGCCTGGTCGGCCGGGCCGGAGATGATCAGCGGCGTGCGCGCCTCGTCGACCAGGATGGAGTCGACCTCGTCGACGATGGCGAAGTTGTGGCCGCGCTGGACCAGCTCGTCCTGCGCCCACGCCATGTTGTCGCGCAGGTAGTCGAAGCCGAACTCGTTGTTCGTGCCGTAGGTGATGTCGCACGCGTACATCTCGCGCCGCTGGGCCGGCGTCATGTTGGCCAGGATGCAGCCGACCTCGAGGCCCAGGAACTTGTGGACGCGGCCCATCATCTCCGAGTCGCGCTCGGCCAGGTAGTCGTTGACCGTGATCAGGTGGACGCCCTTGCCGGACAGCGCGTTCAGATACGCGGGCAGCGTGCCGACGAGGGTCTTGCCCTCGCCGGTCTTCATCTCCGCCACATAGCCGAGGTGCAGGGCCGCGCCGCCCATGATCTGCACGTCGTAGTGACGCTGACCCAGAACGCGCTTCGCGGCCTCGCGCACGGTGGCGAACGCCTCGGGCAGCAGGTCGTCCAGACTCTCACCGTCGGCGTACCGCTGCTTGTACTCCTCGGTGAGGGCCCGCAGCTCGGCGTCGGAGAGGTCGACGAAGTCCTCTTCGATGGAGTTGACCTGGTCCGCGATGCGGTGCAGCTTGCGCAGGATCTTGCCTTCGCCTGCACGCATGATCTTCGAGAGGACGGACACGGGGGTTGGTCTCCTTGCCGGTCGGGCCTAGGACGGACGGTTTCCATAACACTCACTGAGCAACGGCCATCGTATGCGAGGACCCCACCGCGTCGGGAGGCCTGCCGTGACGAGGACTGCACACCGCTGCGCGGCTTCACCAAAATCTTCTTCAAAGGGGACAACGGCCGGGCACCGCCGATGGTGCCGCGTCCGCCCGACGAAGTGCGCGAATTGTGATCACCCGCTCACGCGGCGCAAACCGATGGCGGCCACCACGCCCTCCGAGCAGAATCGGCCGATGGAGCACCCGCCCGTCACCCTCACCAGCGCCCGCCTCGTCCTGCGCCCCCTCGGACCCCAGGACACCGACGCCTTGTACGCGGCGGCCCAGGACCCCGACATCCAGCGCTGGACGACCATCCCCTCCCCCTACCTCCCCGAACACGCGCGCAGCTTCATCGAGCTGATCGCCCCCGAGGGCTGGACGACCGGCGCGATGTCCACCTTCGGGGTCTTCCTCCCCAACGGAGCCCTCACCGGCGTCCTCAGCCTCACCATGCGCTCCCCGGGCACCGCCGAGATCGGCTTCTGGGCCGTCAAGGAACACCGCGGCCGCGGCTACACCACCGAGGCCGTCCTCGCCGCCACCCGCTGGGCCTTCACCACCCTCTCCGTCGACCGCGTCGAATGGCGGGCGGAAGTCGGCAACACCCCCTCACGCGTGGTGGCGGAACACGCCGGCTTCACCCTTGAGGGCACCCTGCGCTCGGCCATCGACAACAAGGGCGTACGACGAGACTGCTGGGTCGCCTCCCTGCTCCCCTCGGATTTGGGACTCCCGTCCACCGCGCCGTACATACCCACCCCGTCGAACGACTGACGGCCGCCCGCTCGAACGACTGACGCCCGCCCCGTCACCGACCGCCGACCACCGGGCATCCGCCCCTCCCTCCGCCCACCCACCTCACCGGAAAGCACCACCGCACGACCGCCACGCCGCACCGCACACCGCCGACCCACAAACCCCCAGCTCACCGGGCACTGTCAGACCCACCGCCTATCGTGCGCACCATGACGACCCCGCGCCCCGCCGCCGAGCTCTCCGCAGACGAAGCCCGCCGCATCGCCCTGCGCGCACAGGGCTTCCTCGGCACGCCCGACCGCAAGGCCGGCGTCCGCGGCGTGCTCCGCCACCTCGGCGCGGTCCAGCTCGACACCATCTCGGTCCTGGCCCGCTCCCACGAACTGATCCCCTTCGCCCGCCTGGGCGCCGTGGGCCGCAAGACGGTGGAGCACGCCTACTGGCACGGCGCCCACGCCTTCGAGTACTGGTCCCACGCCGCCTGCATCCTCCCCATCGAGGAGTGGCCCCACTTCGCCTTCCGCCGCCGCGCCTACCGCAACCGGCCGCACTGGAACCACGCCCTCCCCGAGGGCACCTACGACCAGGTCCTCAAGCAGCTCCGCGCCGAAGGCCCCCTCACCGCCACGGACTTGGGCGGAGCGAAGAAGACCAGCGAGTGGTGGGACTGGTCCGGCACCAAGGTCGCCGTGGAACGCGCGCTGATGTACGGCGAGGTGGTCTGCGTGGAGCGCCGCGGCTGGAAGCGCGTGTACGACCTCGCCGAACGCGCCGTGCCCACCGCACTGCTGCACGACGAGCTCGACGACGCCGAGTGCCTGCGCCGCCTCGTCCTCCTGGCCGGCCAGTCCCTCGGCGTGGGCACGCGCGCGGACATCGCCGACTACCACCGCCTCAAGGGCGAACAGGTCGACGCGGTGATCGCCGACTCCGGCCTGGTCCCGGTCACGGTCGAAGGCTGGGGCAAGCCCGCGTGGGCCGATCCGGCGGCGGTGGAGACGGCTCCGCGCGGCCGCCACCGCACCACGCTCCTGTCCCCCTTCGACTCGCTGATCTGGGAACGGGCACGCACCGAGCGGATCTTCGGCTTCACCCACCGCCTGGAGGCCTACGTCCCCAAGCCGAAGCGGGTCCACGGCTACTTCGCGATGCCCGTCCTGTCCGGCGGCCGGCTCGTCGGCCGCGTGGACCCCGCCCGCGAAGGCCGCACCCTCGTCGCCAGGCAGGTCACCCTGGACGGCCCGAAAGCGGTCCCGGCGGTCGCCCAGGCCCTGCTCGAAGCCGCGACCTGGGTGGACTGCACGGACGTGCGCGTGGAGCGCGTCGACGCCCCGGAGCTGCGCGAGCAGCTCGCCGGGGAAATCGCCCGCACACTCGCCTGACCCGACCGCACCACGACGACCGGGACCGGATTCCGTCGGCGGATCCGGCCGACGACTCGGGCCGACGGCTGGGGACGGCGGTCAGGCCGGCGTACCGGGTCGGCGGCTCGGGCCGGCGTCAGCCGATCTCGAGGATCTTCTCCCGCATCGCGTACACCACCGCCTCCATCCTGGAGTGCAACTGCAGCTTCTCCAGGATGTTGCGTACATGGTTCTTCACGGTGTTCTCGGAGATGAACAACTCCTTGGCGATGTCACGGTTGTTCATTCCCGTGGCGACCAGCTTGAGCACCTCCAGCTCCCGGTCCGTCAGCCGCGGCGCGGGGACGAGCCGGCGCTCGTCGGTACGCTGGATCATCGACTTGAACTCGGTGAGCAGCTTCGACGCCATGGAAGGGCTGATCTGCGACTGCCCGTCGGCGACCGCGCGGATCGCGGTGGCGACCTCGTCCGTGGAGATCTCCTTGAGGAGATAGCCGGTCGCGCCCGCCTTGATCGCCTCGTAGAGGTCGGCCTCCTCGTCGCTGATCGTCAACATGATGATCTTCGCGCTGGGAGCGACCTCCTTGATGGAGGTGCACGCTTCGATGCCTCCGCGCTTGGGCATCCGCACGTCCATCAACACGATGTCGGGCAGCAGGTCGGCCGCCTTGTCCACGGCCTCCGCGCCGTCACCCGCCTCACCGACGACCTGGATGTCTTCCTCGGCCGCGAGCACGATCTCCAGTCCGCGGCGGAACAGGGCGTGGTCGTCCACGACAAGGACTCTGATCGGCTCCTTGCGTGAAGTACCGTCATCACCCGCGTCCGGGCCCATGCCGACGACACCCACGTGGGCACCCTCGTCACGCATCGGTCCGAAGCTGTCCGCCATCGTTCCTCCCCCTGAAGGCTGCGGCCGTGGTCCTGAGCCATCGCCAACCCAAGGCAACGGCCCATCGGTTGGGCCGCCCTGCCATGATTCCATGCCCGGACGACAACGCGGTGACAGAGCGACCCGCCCGAGGGGTCGCGCACGGGTGCCCCTGGGGGCGCACACGCGCTCCAGGGGCACATCGCTCAGCTGTCACCGGGCGCGTCAGCCGCCCAGCGCGCCACCCGCCTCGGGTGCGTGCGCCTGGGCCACCATCGGGTCGGTGTCGAGATAGATCACGCCGTAGTCGTAGGCGTGCCGGCGGTAGACGACGCTGGGCTGCTTCGTCTCGGAGTCGACGAACAGATAGAAGTCGTGTCCGACCAGTTCCATCTCGTAGAGGGCCTGGTCGAGCGTCATCGGAGCTGCGACGTGCGTCTTCTCACGGACCACGAGGGGGCCGTCGCCCTGCACCTCGATCGATCCGATGCGCTTCGTCGGCACGCTCTCCGACTCGTCGGAGGGGACGGGACGGCCGTTGCCGTTGAGCGTCGCCACACCCGGGACGTGGTCGGGAACCTCAGCCGCGGACAGCCTGCGGGCACCGCGGCGGGTGTATCGCTTGTCGTGCTGCTTGCGCAGCTGGGCGTCCAGCTTCTCCGCCGCCAGGTCGAGTGCCGCGTACGCGTCGCTGGCGGCCGCCTCCGCCCGGATCACCGGGCCGCGCGAGCGAAGCGTGATCTCCACTCGGTCGCACCGGTCGGCTTGTCGGGGGTTGGGCTCCTTGGACACCTCGACGTCGAGGCTGATCACCTTGCCGTCGAGCTTCTGGATCTTCTCCAGGTTCAGCTTCTCGGCCACGTGCTTGCGGAACCGCTCGGATACCTCGGTCTTGCGGCCCTTGACGACGATGTCCACGCAGAACTCCGTTCCCGGATCACTCCGCTTCTGTGGCGGAGCATCTCCCTTTTGCACCAGGCCCCGGTGAGCACCGGAACCTCCGACTTGGCGACTTCCACCTCCTCCTCCCCCATCGACGAGATCTACACCCCAGGTGCTGCGGGTGATGACCAAAACCGCAGCACGGCATTCGGATTTGAGAGGTGTGGCCTGCGGCTTTCCCTCACAACCGAACATATCTCGCCCGGACGGATGTCGTCACCCTCTACTGCGGCGTACCTCCGTTCAGGTGAATTGACTCTCTCATTACCTGCAACGACGCAAGTTCTGAGTCAGTTCCGGTTTATTTCTAAAGAGTCGGCGAAGCCGCGACCACGGCCACGCAGAGCACCCCACCGGCGCCGCCGGCATCGCCGGCATCCGAAGGAGCGGCATCGGACGGGCCCATGGGTCTGGTGTCCCCCATGGCTCGCGCGGCTCCCGAGGGCACCTCGGCCCCCGTCGCTCCGACCGACCGCACCGGCGGCCCACACGTCTCGTCCGTCCCGTCGATGTCAGCCTCCCTCGCTCCGGACCACTCCTCTCTTCTGCCTTCCCTCGCGACACCCGCGTACACGGCCCACGCATCTCCACCACACATCTCCCTCGCCATCTCCTCCCCGCCCCCTCCACCCTCCACCCGTTGCCCCGCCTCCGCCCGTCGCCCCGAGCCCGCCCACGACCCCCCGCGAGCCCCTCGACCGGCGTCCTGCCACGACCCCCCGCGAACCTGTCGTCCGGCGTCCGGGCAGGGCGCCGCCTCGGCCCGTCGTCCCGGGTCCGGCCCCCGTGCCGCGTCCGCCCTGCCCGCCGTCCCCGACGGCTCCGCCCCCGCCCCCGCATCCGCGCCCGCCCCCGCATCCGGCCGGCCCGCGAACCCCGGCGACCCCGCGTTCCCGGTCTCCGCCGCCCGTACGACCGCCCGGGTCGCCGCCCGGACCGCGCGGGCCGCCTCCGCCAGCGAAGCGCCGGTCGTCACCAGATCGTCCACGAGGACCACCGGACCGCCGCACAACAGCCGCGCCCCACCGGGCACCACCGTCAGGGCACCCGCCAGGTTGTTCCACCGCTGCCGGGCGTCGAGCCCCGACTGGTCGGCCACGGCCCGCCGCTGCCGCAGCACCGCCGCCACCCGCGCCGGAACCCCGGCCCGCCGCAACTCACCGGCCGCCGCGAGCGCGATCCGCCGCACCGGATCATGACCACGGGCCCGGACCGCGGCGGGGGCGGAGGGGACGGGGACCAGCAGGACGTTTCCGGGGGGTGGGGCCCCCTCCCCCCTCCCCCACCCCACCCCCGCCTCCCCCATCCCCGCCCGCACAGCCCCCGCGAGCGCCGATCCGAGCGGTCGCGTGAGGGCCAGCGCGCCGCGTTCCTTGTGGGCCAGCAGTACCGCCCGGACCTCGTCGGCGTACCGGGCCGACGCGTGCACGGCGGGCAGCCCGGGCGGTCGCGGCACGGGGCGCACCCGGAACGGCGCGGTGTCGCACAGTACGGCGCGGCAGCGCGGGCAGAGCACCGTGCGTGCCCTTCCGCAGCCTCCGCACTCGGCGGGCAGCACCAGGCCGGTCAGTTCGTGCCACCACGTGCGAGCGCCTTCCACGTCGATCACTGTGCCGACTTGGGAAGGAGTTCACCACCCCTGTGGAAAACCTCTGTGGAAACCGACCGGCACCCCTGTGGACAACTCCACGGAAGACGACGGTCGGCGCAATTGGCCAACGCAAACGAAACAGCGTCCAAAACGGGACGGCCGCTCTCCATCGCGACGCGATGGAGAGCGGCCGTCCCGTGAACTCGAAGAGGTATGACGACAGAGGGCCGGCACAGGAGCCGGCAGAGGAGCGGAAAGGATCTCTCTCTATCCCGGGTAGAGCGCCATCGAGGCGGTTTCCTTCAGCGTCCGCCACCCGCTTCCGCCGGGCAGCCACAGCAGCCCGTTCTTGGAGGTGGCGAAGAGCGGGGTGTCGCTGTCCTCGGAGGCGGCGATGCTGGTGACCTCGGTGAGTCCGGGCAGTGTGCCCGCCTCGGGGATCGAGCCGTCGCTCTGCACGTACTGCACCTGCTCGACGCCGCCGGCTTCCTTTCCGACCACGACGAGCCGGCTGTCCCCGGCCCAGGACACGGCCCGGACCTGTTCCAACTCGGGTGTCGCGGAGCGCAGTTCCTGGACCGACAGGGACGGCGGTTCGGCGTCGTCGGTGCGTTCGATGCGTCCGATGAGCAGGGACTGCTTGCCGCCCTTGTCCACGACGAGAGCGATCCGCACCCCGTCGGCGGCCACGCGCACGGCGTCGACACGGCCGTCGAGCCCCGGGGTGAGTACCTCCAGCGGTTGTCCGCCGCCCTTCTGGAGCAGGAGCAGCCGCGGGTCGGCGGGGTTGCGGTCGGCCACCCAGAGGTTGCCCTCGGCGTCCCAGCTGGGGGTGGTGAGCCGGTCGGACTCGGTCTTGCCGGTGCTTTGCAGGACGGGTTCGCCGACGGTGCTGCCGGACAGGGTGGAGGTGACGTAGAGCGTCTTGCCGTCCAGGGCCACTCCTGCCGCGCTGCGTTCGTCGCGGGCCACCGCCACGGAGCGCAGGGCCGTGGCGCCGGTGCCGAGGGCTCCGGGGACGGGGTCGGCCTTGGCGTTGCCGCTGCCGCTGGCCATCCGGACGAGGCGGTGCTGGCCGTCGATGAAGTACAGGTAGCCGGGGTCGCTCCGGGAGCCGCGGGCGGCGACGGTCTTCGCCTGGTCCTCGGACAGGGAGCACAGTTGGCTGCCGCCCGCGCGCAGGGCGATCTCGCCGACGGTGGGGGCCAGGCTCTGGAGGGAGAACAGCAGCTGGGCGGCCATCTCGTCGCACTTGGCCCGTCCGATGTGCGCGGCCTTGTCGTTCAGCGGGACGGTGAGCTTGTTCTGGTCGTCGGGGGTCAGCGAGGTGACGCCCTTGGAGAGTGCGGTCCCGGTGGGGAATCCGGATCTGACGACGGGGCGGAGCCAGCTGGTGGGGCCGCTGAGAACGGAGCGCACCATCTGTGTCATGGGGTCGACCCGTCCGCGGACGTAGACGGGGTCGGCGACGGCCACGGGCTGCCCGGATCCCTCGACGGCCGTGTCCGAGGCGAAGTAGTACTTGTTGGCGGACACGTAGTTGCGCTGGAAGTCCGACTTGCCCATGACGACGCCGTCGGGGAGCGCGTCGATGCGCCACTGCCCGTTCTTCTTGTCGCGGGTGAGGTGGATGGTCTGTCCGTAGTCGCCCGAGGCGGGCGCGTAGGCCTGCTGGGCGTCCACGACGGCGACCCTGGAGCCGGAGAGGATGTACGAGCGGTCGTCGCCCTCGCGGTTCCCGGCGGGTCCGGTCATGGTCGCCGGACCGTCCGCGAGGACGGTCGTGGACCGTTCGGGCTGCCACTTCTGGGCGGTTTTCCGGGTCAGGTACTGGCGTGCCGTCGAGTAGCTGGGGTCGTCGCTGGTGAGCGCTTCGAGGAAGCCCTGGAGGATCTCCAGGGGCTGTGCGTCGTCGCGGGGCGGCATGGCGAACACCCGGACCTGGGTGTCCTGCCCCGGGGTGGATTCGACGCCGCGCAGGTCGCCGCTGTCGGGCATCGAGGCGCACCCGGCCAGCAGGACGACTCCGCAGGCGGCGTACGCCATCGCGCGCCCCGGCGTGCGCCGGACGCCCCCCTCGCGCTGCTCAGCGCCCACGAGTTGCCTCCCCTTGCTTGTCCGCGCTCTCGGCCGCGGAGTGCGACGTCGTGGTGTCGTCCGGCGACTCGTCGTGCGGTGTTCCGCCGCCCGTGTTCGTCCCCGTCGCCGGGCCCGTGCGGGGCACCACGCGCGCGCCGTTGCCGGGCAGTGCCGTCGGGTCGGCGGTGGGGGCGGTGGTGCGGGGGGTGAGCGGCGTCCGGGCGGCGGACTGCTGTTCGCGCGCGGGCTGCACCGGCACGGTGGCGCTCTTCTCGCCGCCGCGGCGCGGCTGGCCGGCGTCGTCGAGTTCGCCGCGGTTGCGGCGGGAGTCCTTGGGCTCGAGCGGTATGGGCGAGCCCCGCAGTGGTTCGTCGGCGGTCCTGGGCAGCGTCAGCCGGAACTGGGAGCCGCCGCCGGGCTCACCCCAGGCCTGCAGCCAGCCGCCGTGCAGTCGCGCGTCCTCCAGGGCGATGGACAGCCCGAGGCCGGTGCCGCCGGTGGTACGCGCGCGTGCCGGGTCGGCGCGCCAGAACCGGCTGAAGACGCGGGTGGCCTCGCCGGGCTTGAGTCCGACGCCGTAGTCGCGCACGGCGATCGCGACGGCTCCGCCCGCGGAGGCCAGTTTGACGACGACGTCCTTGCCCTCGCCGTGTTCGACGGCGTTGACGACCAGGTTGCGCAGTACGCGTTCCACGCGCCGGGCATCGGCCTCGGCGACGACGGGCTGCTGGTCGCCGATGACGCGGACGGTGGTCCCCTTGCGTTCGGCGAGCGGCGCGGCGCCGCTGACGACGCGCCGCACGACGTCCCTGAGGTCGATCGGCTCGGCTTCGAGGGCGGCGGCGCCGGCGTCGAAGCGGCTGATCTCGAGGAGGTCGGCGAGGAGCGTCTCGAAGCGGTCGAGCTGGTCGGCGAGGAGTTCCGCGGACCGCGCGGTGACGGGGTCGAAGTCGACCCGCGCGTCGTGGATGACGTCTGCGGCCATGCGTACGGTGGTCAGGGGCGTCCGCAGTTCGTGGGAGACGTCGGACACGAACCGCCGCTGCATCCGTGACAGGTCCTCCAGCTGCTGGATCTTCAGTTGGAGGTTCTGGGCCATCTTGTTGAAGGCCTCGCCGAGCCGTGCGATGTCGTCCTCGCCAGTGACCTTCATCCGTTCCTGGAGCCGCCCGGCGGAGAGCCGTTCGGCGATCCCGGCGGCCATCCGCACCGGGGTGACGACCTGCCGTACGACGAGCCAGGCGATGGCTCCCAGGAGGACGACGACGAAGAGTCCGGCGGTCGCGAGCGTGCCCTTGACCAGGCTCAGCGACTTCTCCTCCTGAGTGAGCGGGAAGAGGTAGTACAGCTCGTACGGGTCGCTGTTGGGGTCGTTGACCTGCTTGCCGATGACCAGGGCCGGCTGGGACTCCTTGTCGTTGAGATAGATGATGCGGGAGTAGCTCTGGAATGCGCCGGTGCCGGTGTTGACCCGCGCGCGGAGGTTGTCGGGAACGCTCTTGTCGGGGTCGACGTATCCGGAGGCACGCGGTCCGTATCCGCCGCCGTTGTCGAAGCCGGGGGGCAGGGTGACCACGTCGAAGGCGCCCTGGCCGCCGCTGGACAGCGACAGCACGAGCTCGCTCATCCATTCGCTGACGTTCTGCGAGGTGCGGCCGTCCGCCGGGGTCCCGCCGTCGGCGGGCGTGCCGGCGGCCTCGTCGGCCTTCTGTTTGGCCACGGCGAACCCGCCGGAGGCCTGGCTCTGCGATGCCTTGACCTTGGCGTCCAGCAGACCGTTGCGCACCTGCCCGATCACCACGAAGCCCAGCAGCAGGACGACCCCGAGCGACATGAGCAGGGTCGTGGCGACGACCTTCAGCTGGATGTTGCGCCGCCAGAGCCGCATGACGGGCAGCAGCGGCCGGCGTACCCACCGCATCAGCAGTCTGAGTACGGGGCTGCCCTTGACGCCGCCCCGCAGCAGCCCGCCTTCGAGGAGGCGCGCGAAGCGTGAACCCGCTGTCCCACGGCCGACAGGCCGCTCCCGACGGGCCCCGGACCGGCCGGGGGCCGAAGCGGCACTGTCCCCTGACATGTCAGCTGGGTCCTGCCTTGTATCCGACGCCACGGACGGTCACCACGATCTCCGGCCGCTCCGGGTCCTTCTCGACCTTCGAGCGCAGCCTCTGTACATGTACGTTGACCAGGCGGGTGTCGGCGGCGTGCCGGTAGCCCCACACCTGCTCGAGGAGGACCTCGCGGGTGAACACCTGCCAGGGCTTGCGCGCCAGGGCGACCAGCAGGTCGAACTCCAGCGGGGTCAGCGCGATCGACTGGCCCTCCCGCTTCACGGAGTGGCCGGCCACGTCGATGACGAGGTCGCCTATGGCGAGCTGTTCGGGCGCCGGCTCCTCCGACCTCCGCAGCCGGGCCCGGATGCGGGCGACCAGCTCCTTCGGCTTGAACGGCTTCACGATGTAGTCGTCGGCGCCGGACTCCAGTCCGACGACCACGTCGACGGTGTCGCTCTTCGCCGTGAGCATCACGATCGGTACGCCGGACTCCGCCCTGATCAGGCGGCACACCTCGATGCCGTCCCGGCCGGGCAGCATCAGGTCCAGCAGCACCAGATCGGGTTTCGCCTCACGGAAAGCAGCCAGCGCCTTGTCGCCGTCGGCTACGAAAGACGGCTCAAAACCTTCACCACGCAGCACAATGCCGAGCATCTCGGCCAGTGCGGTGTCGTCGTCGACGACAAGGACTCGTCCCTTCATAAACGACATCATCCCATTCTCGTAACAGTGAAGGAGGCGCAGGTGAGAAGGCTCACCGACCAGTGACGATAGTCGTACGGGCCCGTCACTGTCTGCCCCGGTCCGCGCCGACGCCGGGTGTCGGCGCCGATGTCGTGCGGCCCGGCGAGACGGCGTGCGGCTACTGCTCAAGGACAGCACATCTGGCGCTCGCGTGAGCATCCGGGCTCCGAGGGCGCGGAACGTTCAGGCTCCGAGGGCGCGGCGCCGATCAGGAAGAGCAGGGAAATCCCCGTGCGGTGCGATGACCTCCAGTGGTGGGATGCGTCGTATGAGCGACCCGCTGCACGACCGCATCCAGGAGTACTACGCGGCCGTCCCTCTCCTCTTCGCCGCCGCCGAGGACTTCGGCCCGCTGCGCCTGTTCGTGCGCGGGGAGCCGGGCGCCCCGTACTACGGCGGTCCCGGCCATGCCCAGCCCACCCGGCGGGGCGCGGCTCGGGTCGGCGCGGACGACATCGCGCGGGTACGCGCCCGTCAGCGGGAGCTCGGCGTGCCGGAGGCGTTCGAGTGGCTGGCCGACGCCGCCCCGGCCCTGCGCGCCCTGATCGAGGCCGCCGGCCTCACGGTGCTGAAACGCCCGCTCATGGTCCTCCCGGCACACCGCCCGCTCCCCGCCCTGCCGCTCCCGGACGGCGTGACCCTGCGGGTGCTGACCGCCGACGATCCCGCGCTGCCTGCCGCCCTCGCCCTGCCCCGCCTGGCCTTCGCCCAGCAGCCCGGCACCGGCCCGGCGGACCGCGCGGAACTGTCCAGACTGACCCGTGAGGTGACCGGGGACGGCACGGTCGCCGCCGTGCGCCCCACGCTCCGCGCCGGACACAAGACGCTCCTCGCCGCCCTCGCCCCGGACGGCGTCCCCCTGGCCGTCGGCCACTACCACCCGGCGGCGGGCGCGACGGAGATCGGCGGCGTCGGCACCCTTCCCTCCGCCCGACGGCAGGGCCTGGCCGCCGCCGTGACGGCGGCCCTGGCAGCCCACGCCCGCGAGCACGACATCGACACCGTCTTCCTCGCCTACGCACAGGAGTCCGTCGCCCGCATCTACGCCCGCCTGGGCTTCCGCCCCGCCGGCACGACCCTCCTGATCGCCGGCCAGCCCGCCCGCTCGTAGACCGGCCCCCGCGACCCACGCCGTCGACCCACGCCGTCGACCGGCGCACCGTCCGGCGGGTCAGCCGGGCGAGGCCGCACCGGCCAGATCAGGACAGCTCAGGCCCCCTGCCCCCGCGCCCGCCCTCAGCCCCGGCCTCGGCCTCGGCGGCGCCCCTGCCCGCTTTGGTGCACAGCCCGGCGAGCGCGTCGGCCGTCACGGGCGAGATCACGCCCTCCTCCGTGACGATCGCCGTCACCAGCTCGGGCGGCGTCACGTCGAACGCCGGGTTGTACGCCTGCGTCCCCAGCGGCGCCACCGGCATCCCCGCGCCCGCTCCCGTCACCGGCGCCTGCGGCGCCGCGGTCTCCGTCACCTCGTACCCCGGACGCTGCTCCACCTCGATCGCCGCCCCGTCCGGCGTCTTGGGATCGACCGTCGTCACCGGCGCCACCACGATGAACGGCACATGGTGGTAGCGGGCGAGGACCGCGAGCGGGTAACTCCCCACCTTGTTCGCCACCGACCCGTCCCCCGCGATGCGGTCCGCCCCGATCAGCACCGCGTCCACCTCGCCCGCCGCGAACAGCGAACCCGCCGCGTTGTCCGTCAGCAAGGTGTACGCCATGCCGCTGCGCGCCGCCTCGTACGCCGTGAGACGGGCGCCCTGCAACAGCGGACGGGTCTCGTCCACCCACAGCCGGCGCAGCCGCCCCATCCGGTGCGCCGCGAGCGCCACCGCGAACGCCGTCCCCTCACCGCCCGACACCAGTGCCCCGGTGTTGCAGTGCGTGAGAATCCGGTGCCCGCCGCCGGGCAGGAGTTCGTCGAGCAGCGCCAGCCCGTGCGCGGCCATCCGCGCGCTGGCCTCGGCGTCCTCGCGATGCAGCTGCCGTGCGGCCGCCAGCGCCGCCCGCGCTCCCTGGGCGGGGTCGCCGCCCCCGGCGAGCTCCGCCTGGTAAGCGGCACGAGCCCGGCGCACGCCCAGGGACAGGTTCACCGCGGTGGGGCGGGCCGACGCGAGCGCGTTCGCGGCCTCGTCCACGTCGAAGCCGCGGGCGGCGGCGAGCGCGACGCCGTAGGCCCCGGCGATCCCCAGCAACGGCGCCCCGCGCACGGCCAGCGACCGGATCGCCTCCACCAGCGCGGACGCGTCCGTACACACCGTTTCGACCTCTTCGGCGGGAAGTCTCGTCTGGTCGAGAAGGACCAGCACGGGGCCCTCCGGCAGCTCCTCCCAACGGATCGCAGGTATCTCCGCCGGCCGCTTGTCCTCGCCGGATTGCGCGTACTGATCAGCCATGAAGTCAGTCTGCCCCCTATCCGACGGACCATTGAAGGTGTGCGGCCCGTACCGCGGCCGGTCACCCGGTGAGCGCCCCATGGCACGATGGCTCCCAACCTGCCGCCGCGCCCGCAGACGGGCACCGTGAAGGAGCGACGATGAAAGACACTCCGGGCTGGGCCTCGCCCGGATCCGCCCCGTCCGACGGACAGGAGCCCGGCGCGTCCCACCCCGCCGAGCCGGCGGCCCGGCCCGCCGGCGATCAGCCCGCGGACCAGCCGGACGCGAGCGCGAACCCGCAGACCCCCGGCACGAAGTGGTCCAAGGAACAGCCGCCTCCCGGCCAGTGGTCGGCGCCGGCAGGCCTCCAGAACCCGGCCCAGCCCCCGCCGCCCCCGCCCCCGCCTCCGCCCGCCCAGAACTGGGGCGGCTACCCGCCCGCGGGCCCGGGCGGACACCCCGGAGGCCCGGCCGGCCACGGCGGCCCCGGAGGCTACGGCGGTTACGGTCCACCCGGCGGCTGGGGCGCCGGCTGGGGCGGCCCGCCGCCCGCCGCCAAGCCCGGCGTGATCCCGCTGCGCCCGCTCGGCGTGGGCGAGATCCTCGACGGCGCCGTGGCCACCATGCGCGCCCACTGGCGTACGGTCCTCGGCATCTCCCTGACCGTCGCGATCGTCACCGAGGTGTTCATCGTCCTGCTGCAGGGCCTGATCCTGAACGACGCCACGGACACCGCGGCCCTCGGCGACCCGAGCGCCACCGCCGACGAGCAGCTCAACGCCATGGGCGACGCCATGCGCGCCTCCGGCCCCGTGCTCCTCATCAGCCTCGTCGGCACCGTGGTGGCGACCGCCCTGCTCACCACCGTGACCAGCCGCGCGGTGCTCGGGAAACCGGTCACCCTCAAAGAGGCATGGCGCGACGCCCGCCCGCAGCTGCCCCGGCTGTTCGGGCTGATCTTCCTGCTCATGCTGATCGCCGCCGGCATCGTCCTCGTCTGCCTGCTGCCGGGCATCCTCGCGAGCGCCGCCGGAAACACCGACGGGGGCGCCGCGCTGAAAGCCTTCGGCATCCTCGGCTCGATCGTCCTCGTGCTCTGGCTGCTCATCCGCTTCTGCCTGGCCTCGCCCGCGCTGATGCTGGAGAAACAGGGCATCAAGAAGGCCCTCAGCCGCTCCGCGAAGCTCACCCGCGGCTCCTGGTGGCGCGTCTTCGGCATCCAACTGCTCGCCCTGCTCATCGCGAACATCATCGCGATGATCGTCGTCGTGCCCTTCGCGCTCCTCGGGGCCGCCCTGAGCGACGGCGGCATCAGCGGCATGGTCGAAGCGAGCAGCGACTACGGCTGGACCTACCTGATCATCAGCGGCATCGGCTCGGTCATCGGCTCCATGATCACCTTCCCGATCGCGGCCGGCGTCATCGTGCTCCTCTACATCGACCAGCGCATCCGCCGCGAGGCCCTCGACCTCGACCTGGCCCGCGCGGCAGGCCTCCAGGACTACGGCTCCGCCGCCCCCGGCACCATCCCGGGGAGCTGATGCGGTGAGACCGACGGGGGGAGTTCTCACAGCGGTACCGCACACGGACGGCCTGCCCCTACGGGCCCTGTCCGGCCTCGCCGACCCAGTGCCGACGGCCCTGTGCCGCGCCGCCGACAAGGCCGTCCAGGCCCTGTTGCGGGCAGGCGACGGCGCGACGTCGGCCCTGGCCCGCTCGGGCGACGAACCGCCGCTGACCGTCCCCCGTGACCCCGCGCGGGAGGCGGCCCGCCGTGAGCTGTCCAAGGACCTGTACCACCAGAACGACCCCGGCCTGTTCCAGCGCACCCTGGACACCCTCTGGGACTGGATCGGCGACCTGTTCGACACCGCCTCGACCGCCACCCCCGGCGGCACCCTGGGCCTGCTGGTGGTCGTCCTCGGCGTCGCCGCCGTCGTCGCCGCCCTGTGGTGGCGCCTGGGCGCCCCGCGCCGCCGCCCCACCTCCACGCCCGCCCTGTTCGACGACCGTCCCCGCAGCGCCGCCGAACACCGCGCGGCCGCCGAGGCGCACGCCGCCCAGGGCCACTGGAACCAGGCCCTCCAAGAACGCATGCGCGCCGTCGTCCGCGCCCTGGAGGAACGCGCCCTTCTCGACGCTCGCCCAGGCCGCACGGCCGACGAGGCCGCCGCCGAAGCCGGCCGAAGCCTGCCGGCCCACACCGACCGGCTGCGCGCCGCCGCCGGGGACTTCGACGATGTGACATACGGCGGCCGCAGGGCGACCCAGCAGTCGTACATGCGCATGGCCGCACTCGACCTCGACCTGGAACGCGCGAAACCGGAGCTGACGGCCCACAGCATCCACCACACGGCCCACACCGCCCGCCGGGGAGCCGCCGAGTGACGCCCGCGGTCAGGTCCCCCACCACCTCGGCCCCGCCCACCGCCCTCCGTCTGTGGACCCGCGCCCGAGGCCCCGTCCTCGCCTTCGCCCTTCTCCTGGCGGCCTCGATCACGCTCGCCGCACTGCAGTCCGAAGCCCGTCACGGCGCCCTCGACCCGCGCTCCGCCGACCCCTACGGCAGCCGCGCGATCTCCGAACTGCTCGCCGACCGCGGCGTGACCACCCGCGTAGTCACCGACCTCGCCGACGCCCGCGCCGCGGCGGACCCCCACACCACCCTCCTGGTCGCCGCCCCCGACCTCCTGACCGAGCATCAACAAGAGGAGCTGTACACGGCGACAGCCGGCTCCGGCGGCCGTACCGTCCTCGTCGCGCCCAGCAGCTGGTCCGTGGGCACCCTCGCCCCCGGCGTGACCGCCGACCCGGCCCACAGCCACGACTCGGTGCTCTCCCCCGACTGCCCCCTGCCCGCAGCGCGCCGCGCCGGCACCGCCGACACCGGCGGCATCCGCTACACCACCCACCGACCCGGCGCCGACGAGTGCTACCCCAGCGAACGTCTGGCCACCCTGCTGCGCCTCCCCGACACCACCGGCGACGGCGACACCCTCGTGCTCGGCGCACCAGACATCCTCTACAACAACCGCCTCGACCAGCAGGGCAACGCCTCGCTCGCCCTCCAGCTCCTCGGCTCCCGCAACCATCTCGTCTGGTACCTCCCCTCTCTCTCCGACACCACCGCCGCCGACCCGGACGACGAGAAATCCTTCCTCGATCTGCTCCCCTCCGGCTGGATCTGGGGCACCCTGCAACTCTTCGTCGCGGCAGCACTCGCCGCCCTGTGGCGGGCACGCCGGCTCGGACCCCTCGTCCCCGAGAAACTCCCCGTGGCGATCCGCGCCTCCGAGACCGTCGAGGGCCGCGCCCGCCTCTACCGCAAGGCCGACGCCCGTGACCGCGCGGCCGCGGCTCTCCGTTCCACCACCCGCAACCGCCTCGCCCCTCTCCTGGGCGTCCCCGTACCCCAGGCGCACGCGCCCGAGGCCCTCATCCCCGCCCTGACCGCCCACCTCCACGGCAACGGCCAGGTCCTGCACTCCCTTCTCTTCGGCCCGCCGCCCGGCGACGACGCGGCCCTGATCGCCCTCGCCGACCAACTCGACGCCCTCGAAAGAGAGGTACGCCGTCCATGATGGACCCGACCACCGACAACGCCGGGACCACCGGGGACCAGGGCCGCGCCCGCGCCTCCCTGGAAGCCCTGCGCGCCGAGATCTCCAAGGCCGTGGTCGGCCAGGACCCCGCCGTGACCGGCCTCGTCGTCGCTCTGCTCTGCCGCGGACACGTTCTCCTTGAAGGAGTCCCCGGAGTGGCCAAAACGTTGCTCGTCCGCGCCCTCGCCTCCGCACTCGAACTCGACACCAAACGCGTCCAGTTCACCCCCGACCTCATGCCGGGCGACATCACCGGCTCCCTCGTCTACGACGCCCGCACCGCCGAGTTCTCCTTCCAGCCCGGCCCGGTCTTCACCAACCTCCTCCTCGCCGACGAGATCAACCGCACCCCGCCCAAGACCCAGTCGTCCCTCCTCGAAGCGATGGAGGAACGACAGGTCACCGTCGACGGCACCCCCCGGCCCCTCCCCGACCCCTTCCTCGTCGCCGCGACCCAGAACCCCGTCGAGTACGAGGGCACCTACCCCCTCCCGGAAGCCCAGCTGGACCGCTTCCTCCTCAAGCTGACGATCCCGCTCCCCTCCCGCCAGGACGAGATCGACGTCCTCACCCGCCACGCCGAAGGCTTCAACCCCCGCGACCTGCACGCCGCCGGCGTACGCCCCGTCGCCGGACCCGCCGACCTCGAGGCGGCCCGCGCCGCCGTCGCCAAAACGGCGATCTCCCCGGAGATCACCGCCTACGTGGTCGACATCTGCCGCGCCACCCGCGAATCGCCCTCTCTCACCCTCGGCGTCTCCCCACGAGGCGCGACCGCCCTCCTGGCCACCTCGCGCGCGTGGGCCTGGCTCACCGGCCGCGACTACGTCATCCCCGACGACGTCAAAGCCCTCGCCCTGCCCACCCTCCGCCACCGCGTCCAACTCCGCCCGGAGGCCGAAATGGAAGGCGTCACCGCCGACTCCGTCATCAACGCGATCCTCGCCCACGTCCCCGTCCCCCGCTGATGGCGCTCACCGGACGCACCGCGCTCCTCGCGGCCCTCGGCTCTCTCCCCGTCGGCATCTGGGGCCCCGGATGGACGGGCATCCTGGCCGTCAACGCGCCGCTGGCCCTGGCCTGCGCCTGCGATTTCGTGCTGGCCGCCCCCGTACGCCGACTCGGCCTGACCCGTTCCGGCGACACCACCGCCCGCCTCGGCGACCCCGCGGACGTCACCCTCACCGTCACCAACCCGTCCCGGCGCCCCCTGCGCGCCCACCTGCGCGACGCCTGGCCACCCAGCGGCTGGCAGCCGGGCACGGAGACGGAAGCCTCTCGCCACCGCCTGACGGTCCCGCCCGGTGAACGCCGCCGCGTCACGACCCGCCTGCGCCCCACCCGGCGAGGCGACCACCACGCCGACCGCGTCACCATCCGCTCCTACGGCCCCCTCGGCCTCTTCTCACGCCAGGGAGCCCACCAGGTCCCCTGGACCGTACGCGTCCTGCCTCCGTTCACCAGCCGTAAGCACCTGCCGTCGAAACTGTCCCGGCTACGCGAACTCGACGGCCGTACCAGCGTCCTGACCCGCGGCGAGGGCACCGAGTTCGACAGCCTGCGCGAGTACGTTCCCGGCGACGACACCCGCTCCATCGACTGGCGTGCCACGGCCCGCCACTCCACGGTCGCGGTCCGCACCTGGCGTCCCGAACGCGACCGGCACGTCCTCCTGGTCCTCGACACCGGCCGCACCTCCGCAGGCCGCGTCGACGACGCCCCCCGCCTCGACGCCTCCATGGACGCGGCGCTCCTCCTCGCCGCCCTGGCGTCCCGTGCCGGCGACCGCGTCGACCTTCTCGCCTACGACCGCAGGGTGCGCGCACTCGTCCAGGGCCGCACCGCACGGGACGTCCTCCCCTCCCTGGTCAACGCCATGGCCACGCTCGAACCAGAACTCGTCGAGACGAACGCCCGCGGGCTCGCCGCCGCAACCCTGCGCACCGCGCCCCGCCGCTCCCTCATCGTCCTGATGACGACACTGGACACCACGCCGGTCGAGGAAGGCCTCCTCCCCGTCCTGCCGCAACTCACCCGACGCCACACGGTCCTCGTCGCGTCGGTGGCCGACCCGCACATCGCCCGCATGGCCACCTCCCGCGGTGACGCCGACGCGGTGTACGAGGCCGCAGCCGCAGCCCAGGCCCAGACCGAGCGGCACCGTATGGCGGAGCAGCTCCGCCGGCGCGGCGTCACCGTCGTCGACGCCACACCGGATGAACTCGCCCCGGCACTCGCGGACGCCTACCTCGCACTGAAAGCAGCTGGACGCCTCTAACGCAGAACGGGCCCTCCGGTGGGAGAGCCCGTCAAGAACAACTTCGAAATATCAGGAACGCAGAAAACCCCCGTGCCGAATGGCACGGGGGTTTTCGCAATGATTGTTCGGCGGTGTCCTACTCTCCCACAGGGTCCCCCCTGCAGTACCATCGGCGCTGTAAGGCTTAGCTTCCGGGTTCGGAATGTAACCGGGCGTTTCCCTCACGCTATGACCACCGAAACACTATGAAACTGTCCAGCCGCACCACACCGTGACCATGGCATGGGGCTGTTCGTGGTTTCAGAACCAACACAGTGGACGCGAGCAACTGAGGACAAGCCCTCGGCCTATTAGTACCAGTCAGCTTCACCCATTACTGGGCTTCCACATCCGGCCTATCAACCCAGTCGTCTACTGGGAGCCTTACCCCATCAAGTGGGTGGGAATACTCATCTCGAAGCAGGCTTCCCGCTTAGATGCTTTCAGCGGTTATCCCTCCCGAACGTAGCCAACCAGCCATGCCCTTGGCAGAACAACTGGCACACCAGAGGTTCGTCCGTCCCGGTCCTCTCGTACTAGGGACAGCCCTTCTCAATATTCCTGCGCGCGCAGCGGATAGGGACCGAACTGTCTCACGACGTTCTAAACCCAGCTCGCGTACCGCTTTAATGGGCGAACAGCCCAACCCTTGGGACCGACTCCAGCCCCAGGATGCGACGAGCCGACATCGAGGTGCCAAACCATCCCGTCGATATGGACTCTTGGGGAAGATCAGCCTGTTATCCCCGGGGTACCTTTTATCCGTTGAGCGACGGCGCTTCCACAAGCCACCGCCGGATCACTAGTCCCGACTTTCGTCCCTGCTCGACCCGTCGGTCTCACAGTCAAGCTCCCTTGTGCACTTACACTCAACACCTGATTGCCAACCAGGCTGAGGGAACCTTTGGGCGCCTCCGTTACTCTTTAGGAGGCAACCGCCCCAGTTAAACTACCCATCAGACACTGTCCCTGATCCGGATCACGGACCCAGGTTAGACATCCAGCACGACCAGACTGGTATTTCAACGACGACTCCACTCGAACTGGCGTCCAAGCTTCACAGTCTCCCAGCTATCCTACACAAGCCGAACCGAACACCAATATCAAACTGTAGTAAAGGTCCCGGGGTCTTTCCGTCCTGCTGCGCGAAACGAGCATCTTTACTCGTAGTGCAATTTCACCGGGCCTATGGTTGAGACAGTCGAGAAGTCGTTACGCCATTCGTGCAGGTCGGAACTTACCCGACAAGGAATTTCGCTACCTTAGGATGGTTATAGTTACCACCGCCGTTTACTGGCGCTTAAGTTCTCAGCTTCGCCACCCCGAAGAGTGACTAACCGGTCCCCTTAACGTTCCAGCACCGGGCAGGCGTCAGTCCGTATACATCGCCTTACGGCTTCGCACGGACCTGTGTTTTTAGTAAACAGTCGCTTCTCGCTGGTCTCTGCGGCCACCCCCAGCTCGAGGAGCAAGTCCTCTCACCAAGCGTGGCCCCCCTTCTCCCGAAGTTACGGGGGCATTTTGCCGAGTTCCTTAACCATAGTTCACCCGAACGCCTCGGTATTCTCTACCTGACCACCTGAGTCGGTTTAGGGTACGGGCCGCCATGAAACTCGCTAGAGGCTTTTCTCGACAGCATAGGATCATCCACTTCGCCACAATCGGCTCGGCATCAGGTCTCAGCCTTAATGTGTGACGGATTTGCCTATCACACGACCTACACCCTTACCCCGGGACAACCACCGCCCGGGATGGACTACCTTCCTGCGTCACCCCATCACTCACCTACTACAAGTCTGGTCCGTCGGCTCCACCACTTTCCATTCCCCGAAGGGTCCGGAACGGCTTCACGGACTTAGCATCGCCTGGTTCGATGTTTGACGCTTCACAGCGGGTACCGGAATATCAACCGGTTATCCATCGACTACGCCTGTCGGCCTCGCCTTAGGTCCCGACTTACCCTGGGCAGATCAGCTTGACCCAGGAACCCTTAGTCAATCGGCGCACACGTTTCTCACGTGTGAATCGCTACTCATGCCTGCATTCTCACTCGTGAACCGTCCACAACTACCTTCCGGTGCTGCTTCACCCGGCACACGACGCTCCCCTACCCATCACAGCAGGCGTTGGCCCTATTGCTGCAATGACACGACTTCGGCGGTACGCTTGAGCCCCGCTACATTGTCGGCGCGGAATCACTAGACCAGTGAGCTATTACGCACTCTTTCAAGGGTGGCTGCTTCTAAGCCAACCTCCTGGTTGTCTCTGCGACTCCACATCCTTTCCCACTTAGCGTACGCTTAGGGGCCTTAGTCGATGCTCTGGGCTGTTTCCCTCTCGACCATGGAGCTTATCCCCCACAGTCTCACTGCCGCGCTCTCACTTACCGGCATTCGGAGTTTGGCTAAGGTCAGTAACCCGGTAGGGCCCATCGCCTATCCAGTGCTCTACCTCCGGCAAGAAACACACGACGCTGCACCTAAATGCATTTCGGGGAGAACCAGCTATCACGGAGTTTGATTGGCCTTTCACCCCTAACCACAGGTCATCCCCCAGGTTTTCAACCCTGGTGGGTTCGGTCCTCCACGAAGTCTTACCTCCGCTTCAACCTGCCCATGGCTAGATCACTCCGCTTCGGGTCTTGAGCGTGCTACTGAAACGCCCTGTTCGGACTCGCTTTCGCTACGGCTACCCCACTCGGGTTAACCTCGCAACACACCGCAAACTCGCAGGCTCATTCTTCAAAAGGCACGCAGTCACGAGACGCCAAGCAAGCTTGACGTCCGACGCTCCCACGGCTTGTAGGCACACGGTTTCAGGTACTATTTCACTCCGCTCCCGCGGTACTTTTCACCATTCCCTCACGGTACTATCCGCTATCGGTCACCAGGGAATATTTAGGCTTAGCGGGTGGTCCCGCCAGATTCACACGGGATTTCTCGGGCCCCGTGCTACTTGGGTGTCTCTCAAACGAGCCGTTGATGTTTCGACTACGGGGGTCTTACCCTCTACGCCGGACCTTTCGCATGTCCTTCGCCTACATCAACGGTTTCTGACTCGCCTCACAGCCGGCAGACTGTGAAAGAGAGATCCCACAACCCCGAATGCGCAACCCCTGCCGGGTCTCACACGCATACGGTTTGGCCTCATCCGGTTTCGCTCGCCACTACTCCCGGAATCACGGTTGTTTTCTCTTCCTGCGGGTACTGAGATGTTTCACTTCCCCGCGTTCCCTCCACATACCCTATGTGTTCAGGTATGGGTGACAGCCCATGACGACTGCCGGGTTTCCCCATTCGGAAACCCCCGGATCAAAGCCTGGTTGACGGCTCCCCGGGGACTATCGTGGCCTCCCACGTCCTTCATCGGTTCCTGGTGCCAAGGCATCCACCGTGCGCCCTTAAAAACTTGGCCACAGATGCTCGCGTCCACTGTGCAGTTCTCAAACAACGACCAGCCACCCATCACCCCCAACCTGAGCTGGAGTTCACTGGGGCCGGCATCAGAAGGGCAAGCGCATAACGCTCGCACCCTCAGACACCCAACAGCGTGCCCGGCACCCCCGCCACTCGTGATCAGCTTTCCACGCTCCGAAGAGCAGTACTTGCAGCCCGAGATGACTGAGAATGCCGAATAATCAACGTTCCACCCATGAGCAACCAGCACCGGACGTTCGCCGATGAACTGGCCTCTGAACCAGTCCCGTAGGACCGGCTGAGAAGTGCTCCTTAGAAAGGAGGTGATCCAGCCGCACCTTCCGGTACGGCTACCTTGTTACGACTTCGTCCCAATCGCCAGTCCCACCTTCGACAGCTCCCTCCCACAAGGGGTTGGGCCACCGGCTTCGGGTGTTACCGACTTTCGTGACGTGACGGGCGGTGTGTACAAGGCCCGGGAACGTATTCACCGCAGCAATGCTGATCTGCGATTACTAGCAACTCCGACTTCATGGGGTCGAGTTGCAGACCCCAATCCGAACTGAGACCGGCTTTTTGAGATTCGCTCCACCTCACGGTTTCGCAGCTCTTTGTACCGGCCATTGTAGCACGTGTGCAGCCCAAGACATAAGGGGCATGATGACTTGACGTCGTCCCCACCTTCCTCCGAGTTGACCCCGGCAGTCTCCTGTGAGTCCCCATCACCCCGAAGGGCATGCTGGCAACACAGAACAAGGGTTGCGCTCGTTGCGGGACTTAACCCAACATCTCACGACACGAGCTGACGACAGCCATGCACCACCTGTACACCGACCACAAGGGGGCGACCATCTCTGGCCGTTTCCGGTGTATGTCAAGCCTTGGTAAGGTTCTTCGCGTTGCGTCGAATTAAGCCACATGCTCCGCTGCTTGTGCGGGCCCCCGTCAATTCCTTTGAGTTTTAGCCTTGCGGCCGTACTCCCCAGGCGGGGAACTTAATGCGTTAGCTGCGGCACCGACGACGTGGAATGTCGCCAACACCTAGTTCCCACCGTTTACGGCGTGGACTACCAGGGTATCTAATCCTGTTCGCTCCCCACGCTTTCGCTCCTCAGCGTCAGTAATGGCCCAGAGATCCGCCTTCGCCACCGGTGTTCCTCCTGATATCTGCGCATTTCACCGCTACACCAGGAATTCCGATCTCCCCTACCACACTCTAGTCTGCCCGTATCGAATGCAGACCCGGGGTTAAGCCCCGGGCTTTCACATCCGACGCGACAGACCGCCTACGAGCTCTTTACGCCCAATAATTCCGGACAACGCTTGCGCCCTACGTATTACCGCGGCTGCTGGCACGTAGTTAGCCGGCGCTTCTTCTGCAGGTACCGTCACTTTCGCTTCTTCCCTGCTGAAAGAGGTTTACAACCCGAAGGCCGTCATCCCTCACGCGGCGTCGCTGCATCAGGCTTTCGCCCATTGTGCAATATTCCCCACTGCTGCCTCCCGTAGGAGTCTGGGCCGTGTCTCAGTCCCAGTGTGGCCGGTCGCCCTCTCAGGCCGGCTACCCGTCGTCGCCTTGGTGAGCCATTACCTCACCAACAAGCTGATAGGCCGCGGGCTCATCCTTCACCGCCGGAGCTTTCAACCCCTACAGATGCCTGCAGAAGTGATATCCGGTATTAGACCCCGTTTCCAGGGCTTGTCCCAGAGTGAAGGGCAGATTGCCCACGTGTTACTCACCCGTTCGCCACTAATCCCCACCGAAGTGGTTCATCGTTCGACTTGCATGTGTTAAGCACGCCGCCAGCGTTCGTCCTGAGCCAGGATCAAACTCTCCGTGAATGTTTTCCCGTGATCGGGATCGCACACACGAGAGCGGAACGTCGAGCGGAATAAGCTCGGCGTTCACAACGTCCTCGCTGTGTTTGTTTCAAAGGAACCTCATCCTCGGCTATCACTGCCGGGGACGGGGTATCAACATATCTGGCGTTGATTTTTGGCACGCTGTTGAGTTCTCAAGGAACGGACGCTTCCTTCGTACTCACCCTCTCGGGCTTTCCTCCGGGCAGTTTCCCTTCGGTCTTGCGTTTCCGACTCTATCAGACCGTTTCCCGATCCGATTTCCTCGGTGCTTTCCAGGCTCCCCGCTTATCTCGCGGTTTTCCTTTCCGGCGGTTCCGACTTTATCAGAAGTTTCAGGACGGTCTGACCGGCCATTCGATTTCCGACTTGTCGGGAGGCCTCAGTGGAATCAGTGATTCACGAGGCTGACAGATACTAACCCTTGCCGACCGGACTGCGTCCAGTTCCAGGCAACTGTTCGAATCTACCTCCTCACGCGCTCCGTGTCAACGGCGTTTGCGAGGCGAAGAGGAGACTAGCAGTTCATCGGGGTCGGTCGCACATCAGGCGGCTGTAGGCACTGTCGCGCTGCGCTCGGCCGCCTCGACGTCGCCCATGTCGCCGGCCCGGGCGGCCC
This sequence comes from Streptomyces achromogenes, assembly GCF_030816715.1. Classification (NCBI taxonomy): domain Bacteria; kingdom Bacillati; phylum Actinomycetota; class Actinomycetes; order Kitasatosporales; family Streptomycetaceae; genus Streptomyces; species Streptomyces achromogenes. Next base: position 3,556,587 of record NZ_JAUSYH010000001.1, read on the forward strand.
TGCCGCCGAGGACGTAGACATAGGCCAGGAAGGCCAGTTCGGCTGTGCTGCCGATGGCGATGCGGGCCCAGGTGGGCAGGCCGGACGGGGTGACGAAGCCTTCGATGGCGCCGGAGACGAACAGGACCAGGGCGAGGCCCATCGCCATGCCGACGGCGGCCCGGCCCTCTTCGGCGAGAGCGGTGCGCCGGGTACGGGGACCGGGGTCGATGACGGTCCAGCCCAGCCGGAGTCCGGTGCCGGCCGCCACGAAGACCGCCGTCAGCTCGAGGAGACCGTGCGGGAGGACGAGACCGAGGAAGGTGTCGAGACGGCCCGCCGAGGACATCAGGCCGGCTCCGATGCCGAGGTTGAGCATGTTCTGGAAGAGGATCCAGAGGACCGGCAGGCCGAGGAAGACGCCGAGGACCAGACACAGGGCGGCGGCCTGGGCGTTGTTCGTCCAGACCTGGGCGGCGAACGCCGCGGCCTGGTGGCTCGAGTAGTACGTCTCGTAGAGGCCACCCGGCCGGGTGAGGTCGCGCAGTTCGTCCGGGGCGGCTATGGAGGCCTGTACTTCCGGATGCGCTCCGATCCACCAGCCCAGAAGGGCGGCGACCGCGGTGGAGAGCAGCGCGGTGGGTACCCACCAGTGGCGTGACCTGTAGACCGCGGCGGGGAAGCCCTGGGTGAGGAATCGCGTCACATCGCGCCACGAGGCGCGGCGGGTGCCGGTCACCGTGCTGCGCGCGCGTGCCACGAGTTGCGTGAGCCGTCCGGTGAGCTGGGGGTCGGGGGCGCTGGACTGGATGAGGGAGAGGTGGGTGGCGGTGCGCTGGTAGAGGGTGACGAGTTCGTCGGTCTCGGCGCCGGTGAGGGTGCGCCGGCGGCGCAGGAGGACGTCGAGGCGGTCCCATTCGGCTCGGTGGGCGGAGACGAAGACGTCGAGGTCCATCGGTGTGCCTGCTCCTCGGCTGTTCGTCGGCGGCCGGCGGTGGATGTCAGCTTGTCGTACTGCGGCGCGAAGTGCCCTCAGCTTGGCAGACTGGCGGTTCTCGGGGCAGGCCAGTGAAGGGACGACGGGCGTGAGTGAGCTGGTGACGGGTGAGGCGGTGGCGTTGGAGCTGCGGCCTGCCAGGCTGCCCAGCCGGGGGTTGGCCACGTTGCTGGACCTCGTGGTGGCGGTCACGGCCTATGTCGTCGTGAGCATCGTGGTGGTGGTGACGACGGCGTCCCTGGACGATGCGGCGCAGATCGCTCTGTCGATCGCCACGTTTCTGCTGGTGCTGGTGGGTGGGCCGATCGCGGTGGAGACGCTCAGTCATGGGCGGTCGCTCGGGAAGCTGGCCTGTGGTCTGCGGGTGGTGCGGGACGACGGTGGACCGATCCGGTTCCGGCACGCTCTGGTGCGGGGTGCGATCGGGGTGGTCGAGATTCTGCTGACGCTCGGGGTGGTGGCCTGTATCGCCTCGCTCGTGTCGGCGAGGGGGCGGCGGCTCGGTGACGTCTTCGCAGGGACGTTGGTGGTGCGGGAGCGGGTGCCTGCGGCGCGGTCCGGTTTGGTGCCGCCGCCTCCGCCCTGGCTGGCGGGACGTTTCCAGGGGCTCGATCTCTCGGCGGTGCCGGACGGGCTGTGGCTGGCGGTCCGGCAGTACCTGGGGCGGATGGGGCAGCTGGATCCGCAGGTCGGCTGGACGATGGCGGTACGGCTGGCCGGTGAGCTCGCGGCGCGTACGGGGGTGCCGGTACCGCAGGGGGTGCCGCCGGCCGCGTATCTGGCGGCGGTCGTGCAGGAGCGGCAGGTCCGGGAGGCGCGGCGGGCGTTCGGGGGCGGTTCGGTGGCGGCGCCTGTGGTGGGCGCTGGCGTTGCGGCGACGGCGTACGGTCCGCCGGCTTCGTATGTCCCGCCGGTCGTGGGGGCCGGGGGTCCGCAGGAGCGCGCCGTTGACCGGTCCGCGGGGCCGGGCACGGGGTTCGTGCCGCCGGCGTAGGCCGGGGTGCGGGTCAGTCGAAGGCCGAGGGGGGTGTTTCGAGGTCTTCGAGTTCGATGCCGGGGGCGGCAAGGACGATGTCGCCGGTGAGGTGCACGGTGTGCCGTTCGCCGGTGTCCAGGGCGGTGACCTGGTATTCGTCCACGGTCAGGGGGCCGTTGTCAGTGGCGTGTGTTTCGCTTTTCAGCAGGGACCAGGACTGGTCCACGGTGCGTGGGGCGAGCACCGGGTCGGTGAAGGCGACGAGGCGTACGCGGGTTGCCGCGGAGGAGGGGGTGAGGCGCAGGAGTCGGCTGGTCGCGATGAGGAAGGCGGGGGAGGCGCCGGTGAAGGCGTGGGCGGGGACGTTGCCTTCTGTGGCCTGGGATCCGGTGGGGTCCGTGCGGACCCAGGTGACGCCGTCCAGGGCGGCGCCGCGTACCTGCCAGCCGCTCGCGTGCAGTTCCAGGCGCAGGGGGCGGCCGAGGTCGTCGAGGGTGAGGTCGACGGAGCCGGTGTGATCGCCGGTGGGGGTGGTCAGCCGGGACACGTAGCGCCAGCCGGAGGGGCCGGGGGCGCACTGGAAGTGCTCGTGAGCGAGGGGGGTGTGGTCGTGCGGGTCATGGAGCGAATACCGGCCGCGGGGCATGGGGGTCCTGGGGTGTGACGGGGTGGTCGGGGCGCCGCGGCGGTCCGGTCCGAGGGAGCGAAGGGGCAAGCCCCCGACACGGGGGTGCGGGGGCCTGCCTCTGTGCTGCTGTGGACCGGGGCTACGGGCTCAGTAGCGGTAGTGGTCCGACTTGTAGGGCCCGTCGACCTCGACGCCGATGTACGCGGCCTGCTCGGGGCGGAGCGTGGTCAGCTTGACGCCGAGCGAGTCGAGGTGGAGGCGGGCGACCTTCTCGTCGAGGTGCTTGGGCAGCACGTAGACGTCGGTCGGGTACTCCTCGGGCTTGGTGAACAGCTCGATCTGGGCCAGGGTCTGGTCCGCGAACGAGTTGGACATCACGAAGGAGGGGTGGCCGGTGGCGTTGCCCAGGTTCAGCAGGCGGCCCTCGGACAGCACGATGAGGACCTTGCCGTCCGGGAACTTCCACGTGTGGACCTGCGGCTTGACCTCGTCCTTGACGATGCCCGGGATCTGCGCCAGGCCGGCCATGTCGATCTCGTTGTCGAAGTGGCCGATGTTGCCCACGATGGCCTGGTGCTTCATCTTGGCCATGTCGGCGGCCATGATGATGTCCTTGTTGCCGGTCGTGGTGATGAAGATGTCGGCCGTCTCGACGACCTCGTCGAGCGTGGTGACCTGGTAGCCGTCCATCGCCGCCTGGAGGGCGCAGATCGGGTCGATCTCCGTGACGATCACTCGGGCGCCCTGGCCGCGCAGGGACTCCGCGCAGCCCTTGCCGACGTCGCCGTAGCCGCAGACGACGGCGGTCTTGCCGCCGATCAGGACGTCGGTGGCGCGGTTGATGCCGTCGATCAGGGAGTGGCGGCAGCCGTACTTGTTGTCGAACTTCGACTTGGTGACGGCGTCGTTGACGTTGATCGCCGGGAACAGCAGGGTGCCGTCCCGGTGCATCTCGTAGAGGCGGTGGACGCCGGTCGTGGTCTCCTCGGTCACGCCGCGGATCTCCGACGCGAGCTGGGTCCACTTCTGCGAACCGTTGGAGATGGTGCGGTTGAGGAGCTCGAGGATGACGCGGTGTTCGTCGTTCTCGGCGGTGTCGACCGAGGGGACCTTGCCGGCCTTCTCGTACTCGACGCCCTTGTGGACCAGGAGGGTGGCGTCACCGCCGTCGTCGAGGATCATGTTCGGGCCGCCGGTGGGGCTGTTCGGCCAGGTCAACGCCTGCTCCGTGCACCACCAGTACTCCTCCAGGGTCTCGCCCTTCCAGGCGAAGACCGGGACGCCCTGCGGGTTCTCGGGGGTGCCGTTCGGGCCGACCGCGATGGCGGCGGCCGCGTGGTCCTGGGTGGAGAAGATGTTGCAGGACACCCAGCGGACCTCGGCGCCGAGCGCGACCAGGGTCTCGATGAGCACGGCCGTCTGCACGGTCATGTGCAGCGAGCCCATGATCCGGGCCCCGGCCAGTGGCTGGGTGGCGGCGAATTCCTTGCGGATCGACATCAGGCCGGGCATCTCGTGCTCGGCCAGGGTGATCTCCTTGCGGCCGAAGGCGGCCAGGGAGAGGTCGGCGACCTTGAAGTCCTGTCGCTTCTCGACAGTCGTCATGGGGAGCTGCTCCTCGGGGGTCGGGGCGAGGTGTGGGTACGGCTGGTCTGCGCGGCGGCGGACACAGGGATGCCCCGAGAAGGGCACGCGCATGCCCGCGTGTGCGCAGCGCAGTCCGTCGGAGGCCCTCTCTCCCTCGGACGGTCCGCTGGGGACCGCCCGACCGCCATCAGCAGCGACGTCTGGCTCCGTTCCAAGCTACACCGCGGGCGCGGGGCGGCCCCAGTCCGTGTCCGGTCGGATGGCGTGGGATCGGGCAGGATCCGGCCGGATCCAGCCGGTCGTGTCGGTGGTGTCGGTGGTGTCGGTGGTGTCGGTCGGGCCGAGGGTGCGGGCGCACAACGGCGACAGGACCCGCCGGTGGTGCCGGGGGTCCTGTCGGGTGGGGTCAGGGGGTGCTCAGTGTTCGGCCGCGGGCCGGTTGGGGCCGCCCGGGGTGGCTTCGGCGTCGGGGCCCTTGGCGGCTTCGGCCTCGCTGTAGATGTCCGGCTCGAGGTAGATGACGCGGGCGATGGGGACGGCGGCGCGGATGCGGGCCTCGGCGGCGTTGATGGCGGTGGCGACCTGGGTGGCCGTGTCGTCGTGCTCGACGGCGATCTTGGCGGCGACCAGGAGTTCCTCGGGGCCGAGGTGGAGGGTGCGCATGTGGATGACGCCGGTGACGGTGTCGCCGTCCACGATCGCGGCCTCGATCTTCTGGACGTCTTCCAGGCCTGCGGACTCACCGAGCAGCAGGGACTTGGTCTCGGCGGCGAGGACGAGGGCGATGAGGATGAGGAGGACGCCGATGCAGACGGTGCCGATGCCGTCCCAGATGCCGTCGCCGGTGAGGAGGGCGAGGCTGACGCCGCCGAGGGCGAGGACGAGGCCGATCAGCGCGCCGAAGTCCTCGAGGAGGACGACGGGGAGTTCGGGGGCCTTGGCGCGGCGGATGAACTGTGACCAGGAGAGTTTGCCGCGGAGTTCGTTGGACTCCTTGATGGCGGTGCGGAAGGAGAAGCTCTCGGCGATGATCGCGAAGACGAGGACTCCGACGGGCCAGTACCAGTGCTCGATCTCGTGCGGGTGCTGGATCTTCTCGTAGCCCTCGTAGACGGCGAACATGCCGCCGACGGAGAAGAGGACGATGGAGACGAGGAAGGCGTAGATGTAGCGCTCGCGGCCGTAGCCGAAGGGGTGTTGCGGGGTGGCTTCGCGTTGGGCCTTCTTGCCTCCGATGAGGAGGAGGGCCTGGTTGCCGGAGTCGGCGAGCGAGTGCACGCCTTCGGCGAGCATCGACGACGAGCCGCTGAATGCGAACGCCACGAACTTCGATGCCGCGATCGCGAGGTTGGCGCCGAGTGCCGCCACGATCGCCCTGGTGCCGCCTGACGCGCTCATGTGTTCGCGTTGTCCCTTCGCCTTCATGCGTACGCCGTGCTGGGCCCGGCCCGTTGCGGCTTTGCCCGTCCTTTGCCGGGGGGCCATTGTTGCAGCCCTGTCCGACGGGGCTGCATCAGGTCGTCGTGACCGGGGTCAGACGACGACCGTGGCCCGGAAGACCGTACCCGCCCCGCTCACTTCGGCCTGGTGCCCCGCGGGGACGAAGACAGACGTGCCCGGTGTCAGTGCGTGCTCGCCCGCGCGGACGGCTCCTGCGGTGCACAGCAGGATCTGCGGGGTGGGGAGGGTGAGGTCGTGGGCGGGGCCGCCGGCGGCGAGGACGTAGCGGGAGAGCCGGAACTCGTCGGTGGGGGTGTCGTAGACCTCTTCGCCGTCCGGGGCGGCCTCGGGGCGCAGGACGCCGGGGTCGCCGGGCTCGAAGCGGACGATGCGCAGGAGTTCGGGGACGTCGACGTGTTTGGGGGTGAGTCCGCAGCGCAGGACGTTGTCGGAGTTGGCCATGATCTCGACGCCGAGGCCGTCGAGGTAGGCGTGCGGGATGCCGGCGCCGAGGTACAGGGCCTCGCCTGGCTGGAGCCGGACGTGGTTGAGGAGCATGGCGGCGATGACACCGGGGTCGCCGGGGTAGTGGTGGGCGATGCCGGCGTAGGGGGTGTACGCGCCGCCGAGGCGGTCGCAGGCGGTGGCCGCGGCGGCGACGGTGTGCGCCATCTCGTCGGGGTCGGCGGTGAGGACCGCCGTCAGCATCTCGCGCAGAGCGGCTTCCTCGGGCTGTGCGTGCAGGAGGTCGACGTACGGCTTGAGGGAGTCGACGCCGAGGCCGTCGAGGAGGTCGGCGGCGTGTGCCGGGGCGCGGAAGCCGCAGAGGCCGTCGAACTCGGTGAGGGCGCAGATGAGTTCGGGCTTGTGGTTGGCGTCCTTGTAGTTGCGGTGCGGGGCGTCGATGGGGACGCCGCGGCGTTCCTCGTCCTCGTAGCCCTCTTTGGCCTGGGTCAGGTCGGGGTGGACCTGGAGGGAGAGGGGGGCGCCGGCGGCGAGGAGTTTGAGGAGGAAGGGGAGGCGGGGGCCGAACCTGGCGACGGTCCGTTCGCCGAGTTCGCGCCGCGGGTCGGCGTCGATCACGTCGACGAGGGTGCCCCGGTCGGTGCGGGAGGGGGCGCCGGGGTGGGCGCCCATCCACATCTCGGCCTGCGGTTCGCCGGTGGGCTCGATGCCGAGCAGGTGCGGGATCGCGGTGGGGGAACCCCAGGCGTAGGGGCGGACGGTGTTGTCGAGGCGGTCCATGCGGTCTCTCTCTGCCTGCCCGTCCGTCGTCGGTGGGTCGTCGGTCGGCCGGTCGTGGGTCGTGCGGGGGGACGTGACTGCGTCGGGCGGGGGTGGCCGGCGGCGGGCGGCGGTGGGGGGCAGTTCCGTGGCGGGCCCGACGTCGTCGCGTCAGGCTCCTGAGGCGAGCGCCAGGTAGACGGCGGCGAAGTCCGTGGTGGCGATGAGTTCGGCGAGGGTGACGAGTTCGCCGCCTTCCTCGGGTTCGAGTTCGCTGATCGGCGCGTCGTGGCTGAGGGCCAGCTCGCGGGCGGTCGGGGCGGCGGTCAGGCCGCCGATCGGACGGTCGCGCAGCAGCACCACGCGCGCGTGCAGGGCGGGCGGTTCCTCGACGCGGTCGCGGAAGAAGTCGTCCGGGTCGGCGCCGGCGGCGAGCGGGCCGGCCAGCAGCGCGTTGTGCTCGGCGAGGGCCTCGGGGAGTTCGGCGACGAGGGCGGGGCGGCCGGCGAGTTCGGCGAGGGCGGCGGCGAAGCGGCGGCCCGCGGGACCGGCCGAGGTCCCTTCGGTCCAGATCACGGGGAGCGCGTCGGCGAGTTCGGCGGCCAGGGTCTTCGCCGGGTTGCTGTAGGTGGCGACGGCGGGCCCGCAGCGTTCGGCGACCTGGTCGAGCCGGTCGGCGACCTTCTCGAGCTCCTCGGGCGGGGCGGAGAGCAGGGCGACGCGGTCGAGGAGGGCGAGGAGCGGGGTGAGCAGGGCCCACAGGACGCCGGGCGCGGAGGCGGCCGCGGGGGGCTGCTCGTCCTGTTCGTACGGGGCGGTCGCCAGGGGGATGAAGAGGCTGTGCGCGGCGACGGCCGCCTCGCTGAGCGGAGACTGGGCGGGGGCCACGGCGGCGACGGTGCAGCCTCGGCGGTAGGCCTGCTCGGTGAGGAGGGAGAGGCCGGGTTCGCTGCCGTCCGGGGTGGCGATGAGGAGGAGGTCCACGGAGCCGGCCCAGCCGGGGAGTTCCCAGCGCAGGGCGCCCGCGGCGGGGGCGACGCCGGTGGGTGCCAGCCGGATGACGGGGCATGCGGCGCCGGCGAGGGGTGCCGAGGAGGTCGGCCACGCAGACCGCGGCGGCACCGGGCCCTGCGATGAGGATGGCGCGGGGGCGGCCGTCCGGCGCCAGGTCGTTCACGCCGGCCTCGGTCGCGTGCCTGATGGCGGTGCGGACGCGGGCGCCGGCTTCGGCGGCGCCGCGCAGGAGGGCTCTGCGGTCGGCCTCGGTGAGGGCTTCCGGCGTGTCGAGCAGCGAGTCATCGAGCATGGCGGCAGTCTCCGATCGCCTGGGGCGTCGTCGGTTTCGGGGCCGGGGGGTGCGGGTGCGGCGGACGCGTCGCGCCTGGGGGCGCGGGTCGCCGGGCGCGTCATGCGGGGTGGCGGGCCTCGTCGACGAGGAGGACGGGGATGTCGTCACGCACGGGGTAGGCCAGGCCGCAGTCCTGCGCCGTGCAGATCAGCTCGGTGTCCTGCTCCTTGAGAGGGGCGTGGCAGGCGGGGCAGGCGAGGATCTCCAGGAGGCCGGCTTCGAGCGGCATGGGGTGTCCTTTCGAGGGGCGGGCGGTGTGGCCCGGGGTGCGGACGTGCCTGGTCAGCGTACCGCTGGTGAGGGTGGGGCCGCGGGGGTCCGGCGCGGCGGGCGGAGCGGGCCGGGGAGGTGCTGGTGGGGCGGGTGGAGCGGACCGGACAGGCCGGGTCTCAGGCTCGGATGATGCGCAGGGCCTCGTCCCGGATCCTGGTCATCGTCTGTTCGTCGCGGGCCTCCGCGTTGAGGCGGAGGAGGGGCTCGGTGTTGGAGGGGCGGACGTTGAACCACCAGTCGGCGGAGGAGACGGTCAGGCCGTCCAGCTCGTCCAGGGTGACGTCCTCGCGGGGGCCGTACGCCGCCTTGATCGCGGCGATGCGGCCGGCCTGGTCGGTGACGGTCGAGTTGATCTCCCCGGAGCCGCTGTAGCGGTCGTACTCCGCGACGAGGGAGGAGAGCGGGCCTGCCTGGCCGCCGAGGGCGGCGAGGACGTGGAGGGCGGCCAGCATGCCGGTGTCGGCGTTCCAGAAGTCCTTGAAGTAGTAGTGCGCGGAGTGCTCACCGCCGAAGATCGCGCCGGAGTGTGCCATCTCGGCCTTGATGAAGGAGTGGCCGACGCGGGTGCGGACGGGGGTGCCGCCGTTCTCCTTCACCGCCTCCGGGACGGACCAGGAGGTGATCAGGTTGTGGATGACGGTGCCCTTGCCGCCGTTGCGCGCGAGTTCGCGTATGGCCACCAGGGCCGTGATCGCGGACGGGGAGACCGGTTCGCCGCGTTCGTCGACGACGAAGCAGCGGTCGGCGTCGCCGTCGAAGGCGAGGCCGAGGTCGGCGCCCACTTCGCGGACCCGCTTCTGGAGGTCGACGAGGTTCGCCGGGTCCAGGGGGTTGGCCTCGTGGTTGGGGAAGGTGCCGTCCAGCTCGAAGTAGAGGGGGACGAGGGTCAGGGGCAGGCCCTCGAAGACGGTGGGGACGGTGTGGCCGCCCATGCCGTTGCCCGCGTCGACCACGACCGTGAGGGGGCGGATTCCGGTCAGGTCGACGAGTGCGCGCAGGTGTGCCGCATAGTCGTTCAACGTGTCGGCCCGGGTGATCGTTCCCTGCGGCGGGTCGGCCGCCGTCCCGGGTCGCGGTGCCGCGTCGCGTGCCGGTCGCTGTGCACCAAAGTCCGCGCCGGGGTCCGCGTCGGCGTCCGTCCAGCGTTCCACGAGTTCGCGGATCTCGGTCAGACCGGTGCCCTGGCCGACCGGAGCGGCGCCCGCGCGGCACAGCTTGATGCCGTTGTACCGGGCCGGGTTGTGCGAGGCCGTGAACATCGCGCCGGGCAGGTTCAGCGCGCCCGAGGCGTAGTACAGCTGGTCCGTGGAGCACAGGCCGATGTGGGTGACGTCCACGCCGCGGGCGGCCGCGCCGCGGGAGAAGGCGTCGGTGAGGCCGGGCGAGGAAGGGCGCATGTCGTGGCCGACGACGATCGCCCGGGCGCCGGTCACCTGGGCGAAGGCCGCGCCGAACAGTTCGGCGAGGGACTCGTCCCACTGGTCCGGGACCAGCCCGCGTACGTCGTACGCCTTGACGATCTGCGACAGATCAGCAGCCACGGCCAACCTTCCTGAAGTCCTGTGGGTCACCACAAACTACCCGGGCCCCTTCGGCCTGCGGCGGGGGGCCGCCGGGGTGGGAGCCGGTGGTGTCCGGTCCGGTACCGGGCGGATCAGAAAGCGGTTGCCGGTCTCTTCGCCGACCGCAGGGCAGGGTGCGTGGTGATCGCGCGTCCGAGGAGGCGGGCCGGCCTGCGAAGGGGGCGGAGGGTGCGGCTGCTCAGTTGTCGGGCGAGCGCAGGACCCGCAGGTGGCCGCGGCGTGCGACCTCCATCGGGTCCGCGGAGCGCCTGCCGCCGCCGGCTCCGGCCGCGCGCTCCTGCGGGCGGGCCGCCTCGCGCACCGCGTTGGCAAGCGCTTCCAGGTCGTCTCCGCTGGGGCGGGCGGGGGCCGAGCTGTCGAGGAGCCGCACGACCTCCCAGCCGCGCGGGGCGGTGAGGCGCTCGGAGTGCTCGGCGCACAGGTCGTAGCAGTGGGGCTCGGCGTAGGTGGCGAGCGGGCCGAGGACCGCGGTCGAGTCGGCGTAGACGTACGTCAGCGTCGCGACGGCGGGTCGGCCGCAGGCGGTGCGCGAACAGCGACGTACAGGGCTCACGATGTTGGACGGTACCGCACTCTTGAGCGGGCCGCGACGACTCTCCACCAGGTCACTCCACCGTGTCGGGTTGTGAAACGCCCCACGCGCCGGTTCAGTCATACCCCGCTGACCTGCGTGAACACCAGTCGTCGAGGGCGGGAACCTGTCGACTCGCGGTCATCACTCGGCACAAACGGCATCAATTGCCATGAGCTCACCGGTCTCGGAGAGATATGGATTCGAGCCCAACCTTGGCTGGAATGGTCATCCGGCGACAAGCGGCGCCTGTGGGCCGTGGGCGGGGCCGCGCTGTCCCCGCCGGCGGGGAGCCGTGTGGGGCGGGGCACCGGGGCACCGCGGGGACTACGCTTCAGTAGTGATGGAGAGCCCCGTACCGCCCCCTGCCACCGGCCCAGGTCCCCGTCGTCGCGATCGCCACGGGCGGGGGATGCGGGGGCCTGTCGCACCGCCCCAGGTCCCGTTGGCCGCCAGTCGCGCCGACGTGTTCGCGGATCTCGTGCAGGACTCCGTGGACCGGCTGGAACGCCGATGGCCGCAGCTCACCGACATCGACTTCATGGTCCTGGAGGTGCCGCGCCTGGACGCGGCGTCGGAGCCGTGGAACGACGAGGCGGTCCCGCTGGGCGGCGCGATCCCCGCGCGTGAGGGGCGACGGGCGCGGGTCGTCGTCTACCGGCGGCCGGTCGAGATCCGCACCAAGGGGCGCGACGAACGGGCCGCGCTGGTGCACGAGGTCGTCGTGGAGCAGGTCGCCGAGCTGCTGGGGCTGACGCCCGAGACGGTGGATCCGCGCTACGGCGAGGACTGAGCGCCGCAACTCCCTGCGTCCCCCTTTCGAGGGACGGACCCACCCTTTCGGGTCACCTCTGCAGCACCGCCACGTCCTCGTCCGCCTGCGGTACCGCCACCGTTCCCCGGTCGTCCGGCAGGGTCTGGATCGTGAAGCCCGAGACGCCTTCCTGAGTGACCGTCAGGGTGCGGGCGGCGTAGACCGGGGTGGCCGTGAGGGGTTCGACGGTCAGCGCGAACGTGCCCTTGAGGCCGGCCGGCACGGGGAGCCGGACCTCCTGCGCAGTACCGGCCTTGACCGTGTACGTCTGCGAGACGGACGTACCGCCGCCGCTGCCCGCGGACGCGGTGACCTTGACCTTGGCCTCGCCCTTGGGAGCGGTCAGGGACAGTGACGCGGTCTTGGCGGTGTTGTCGGCCACCGACGCGCGCGCGCCGACGGGGGCGGCCGCCGGGATGAACGCCGACTCCTGCTTGTCGCCCTTGCCGCGCAGGACCCGTACGGCGGCGACCACGGGCGTCGACTGGTCCGTCGGGGTCAGGATCAGGGAGCCGGCCTCCCCGCGCGTGACGTCGCCGAGGTCGACGGAGGTCGTCCTGCCCGCCTTGACGTGCAGCGTCTCGTGCCCTGCCGGGGTGATCAGGCCGGAGGGGGAGGCCAGTTGGACTTTGAGGTCGGCGTCCGCGTCACCGGGCGCGTAGGCGATGAGGCGGACGGCGGTGGCGTCCTTGGGGATGCCGGGAACGACCTGGGTGGCGGCCGGTTCGGTGGACGGGGCGAGCCAGTCGCCGCCGAGCTTCGCGTCCAGGGCCTGGACGGCTGCCCCGAGGCGGCCGCTGCGCACGTTGACGTGGACGGTGAGGTCCTCCTGCTTCTCGGGGATGAGCGTGGACAGCAGGATCGGCTCGCTGGAGTGCGCGGGGACGGTGATGTCCTCCCCCACCGTGCTCGCCAGGGCGCCGTCCTTGCCGTAGAGCTCGATGTCGACGACGGCCGCGGAGTCATCCGGATTGGTGAGGTGGACGTAGTCCGTGCGGTCGGCGGACGTGCCGGCGCCCGGGAACCAGAACTCGGTGTCGGGCGCGCCGCAGGTGAGGCCCTGCAGGCCGCGGCCGCTGCCGGCGCTGACCTCGGTGGTCTCCTGGACCGTCCAGCCGGGGGCGAACTTCCCCTCGGCGGTGCCCAGGAGCGCGGGAGCGTCGCCGCCCGTGGTGACGCCGACGGCCGGGGTGCCGGGCGCCTTCGGGGCGACGACGGGCTGCGCGGCCTTCTTCTTGCCGCTCGCCTTGTCCCCCGTCTTCCCGCCCGCCTTGTCGCCTGCCTTGTCCCCCGTCTTGTCCCCTGCCTTGCCGCTCGCCGTGTCCGCCGGGGCCGCCGGGCCCCCCGCCGCCGCCGTGAGTGCGGCCGTGCCGCCGCCGGCGGTCCCCTTGGTGACGGGTGTGAAGGACGTGTACGACGTCTCGGCGAGGTCGGAGGTGCTGGGCGAGGGACAGAGCAGGCTGGTGCGCTCCACGGGCAGTTCGGCGGCCGCCCTGGCGGTGTCCTGTCCGGGAGCGTCCGGCTGGTTGAGCGCGGCGAACCCGGTGACGGCGGCGAGGGCGGCCGTGCCGGCGATCAGGGACAGGGTGGTGCGGTTCACTGCTGGCTCCCGTCGGGGCGCTCGTTGCCGGTGCCGTGGGGGTGCTGGGCCGGGTCGTAGGCGGGGTCGTAGCCACCCTGGCCGTAGACCGACGGATCGTAGGCCGAGGGATCGTAGGCCGACGGGGCGTAGCCCTGCTGGGGCTGGTTCGGGTCGTACGGCGCCTGCTGGGCCTGGCCGTCGTAGGCGTACGGCTCGTACTGGCCGGCCTGATAGGGGTCGTACGACTGCTGCTGGTCGTAGCCGCCCGCCGGGTACTGCTGGGCGTCGGGGTACTGGCCGGCCTGGTGGCCGCCGTAGTCGGCACCCGCGTAGGTCGGCTGGTCCGGGCCGCCCCAGTCGCCGTAGGACTGCTGCTGGGGGACCGCGGCCGGCGGCTGTTCCTCCTGCGCGGCCACCGGGAACTCGCCGTCCCCGCCGGGCTCTTCGGCCTCGGCCTCGGCCTGGGCGCGCAGGCGGCGGGCGCGGCGGCCCTCGCCCTCGACGGCCTGGGCGGGAACGAGGTCCTCCTCGGGGAGGTCGTCGTCGACGTCGCGGCGGCGGCCCGGGAGAGCCAGGACGACGAGGACGACGGAGAGCAGGCCCTGCGCCCACAGCCAGGCGGTGTGGGCGAACGGGTCGTCGTAGGTGACGTTCAGCGTGCCCCCGGAGGCGGGCAGCTCGAAGCCCTGGGCCCAGCCGTCGACGGTGGTGGGGGTGAGGGGCTTGCCGTCGAGGGTGGCCGTCCAGCCGTCGGCGGCCGCGTCGGCCAGCCGCAGGACGCGACCGGCGGCTCCGGCGGGGAGGGTGGTGTGGATGTCGACGGGGCCCGCGGCGACCGGGACCGGTGCGCCCTTGCCGGACGCGGCGACGACGGCCGCGCGGGAGACCTCCTGGTTGACCCGCCACAGGGCGCTGCCGTCCTGCTGGCTGAGCCTCTTCAGGCCGGGCGTGGCGTCCAGGACGCGGGCGACCTCGCGGGGCGCGCCCTTGTGGACGAGGACGTAGCCCACGGCGAACTTGCCGAGCTGGTCGCTCTGGTCGGCGCCGGAACCGGCGACGAGGTTGGCGACGACCTTGTCGAGCTGGGCGTTCTCGCCGTCGGCCGCGGCGAGTTCGGCGTCGCCGAGGCGCGCGCCGGAGCCGCGGACCAGCATGTAGCCGACGTGTGCCGCGGAGTCGCTGTCGAGGACGAGGGTGCGGGCCTGGTCGCTGCCGCCGGCCTCTTCGGCTACGAACGCCGGCACCTGGACGGGGTCGCGGCGCTCCAGGGGGCCGTCGGCGCCGCCGATCATCCAGCCGGCGGCGACGAGCAGCGGACCCGCGGCCGAGGCGAAGGCGATGAGGACGGCGACCGGCTGGCGCCAGCCGAAGCTCTGTTCGGCGACACGCGTGCGTGCTCCCTCGGCGCCGATGACGGCGGCGGCGAGGAGGGCGATGCCGTAGACGAGGGTGGCGGGGCCGGCCCAGGTCGAGTTGTTGGACAGGACCGCGAAGACGAGGCCCACCAGGGCGACCGCCCAGGCCGCCCAGACGCCGAAGTGGCGCTCGGAGCGGAGCAGGGCGGCCAGCGCGGCCAGCACGATGCCGATCAGCATGAGGCCCTCGACGGTGCCGGGGCCGCCGGGGCTCGCGCCGAGCAGGTCGAGGGCGGTGGCGGCCGACGGGCCGTGGTCTAGGCCGGCCTGGGTGAAGAAGCCGAACGGCAGCAGCGACAGCGACCAGGGCGCGAGGATCAGCAGGGGCGTGCCGAGCTGGGCCAGGAAGCGCAGGCCGTGGGCGGTGATGTCGCCGCGGCGCAGGACGAGGACCGCGAGACCGAGGACCAGGGCGATGGGCCAGAGGATCGGCGTGAACGCGGTGGTGATGGTCAGGAGCAGCGCGTACGCCCAGGTGGCACGCCAGCTGCCGCGGCCGCCGGAGCGCTGCGTCAGGCCACTTGCGGCGACGCCCGCGCGGGCGATGAGGGGCAGCAGGACGGCGAGGACGGCGGTGCCGACGCGGCCGCCGGCGAGGGCGCCGGTGGCGGCGGGCAGGAAGGCGTAGACGACGGCCGCCCACGCGCGCAGCAGACGGGACGCGACGAGCGGCCGGGAGGCGAAGTAGGCGGCCACTCCGGCCAGGGGCACCGAGCAGACGAGCAGCACGGTGAGGGCGAGGCCGGTCGAGCCGAGGAGCAGGGTGGCCAGCGTCGCGATGATCGCGAGGTAGGGCGGGGCGGACGCGGTGCCGCCGGCGCCCACCGCGTGCCAGGCGTCGGTGTAGCGGGCCCACAGGTCGGAGGCGTCGGGTGGGGCGGGCAGCAGGGCGCCGCCGGCGAGCGCGCCGCCGCCGAGGAGGTTGCGGCAGGCGACGAGGGAGACGAGGAGCAGGACCAGGAAGAGCACCGGTCCGGGCTTGCGGGCGATGCGCTTGAGGCGGGCGAACTGCTCGATCTCCAGGAAGTCGGCGTCGTCGCCGCCGGGGCCCGACTCGACGGCGCCGCCGTGCCGGCCCGCTCCGGAGACGGCGTCGGGGTCGGAGGAGCCGAAGAGGTCGCCCGCGACCTGTTCGATGGTGGCCCGCACGGTCGCGCCGGGCGGCGGGAACAGGGGGCGCAGTTCGTCCTTGTCGACGGTCGCCCTGCCGCGCGCGCGGCGTCCGGCGATGATCCGCTCGGGCCGCAGCAGGGTGCTCAGCAAGCCGCGGATCTCGTCGACGGCCTGTCCGGGGACCTTGCCGACGAGGTAGGCGACGGTGCGCAGCAGGGTGCCGAGGACGAGGCGAACCAGGACCCAGGGCAGCAGGGCGGTGCGGCTGTTGACGAGGAGGGTGTAGGCGGCGCCGGCCTTGTCGACCTTGTGCGGGGAGGCGCTGGTGCGGCCCGCGCAGTCGACGGCGCGGCGTTCGCGGGAGGCGGCCTCGGCGTGCCGTACGACGGCCTCGGGGGCGATGAGGACGCGGTGTCCGGCGGCCTGCGCGCGCCAGCACAGGTCGACGTCGTCCCGCATGAGGGGCAGGCGGCGGTCGAAGCCGCCGAGCTGGTCGAAGACGTCGCGGCGGATGAGCATGCCGGCGGTGGACACGGACAGGACGGACCGGACGTGGTCGTGCTGGCCCTGGTCCTGTTCGCGGCGGTCCAGGCCGGTCCAGCGGCGGCCGGAGTGGGCGATGGTGACGCCGACCTCGAGCAGCTGGCGGCGGTCGTACCAGCCGCGGAGCTTGGGTCCGACGACAGCCACGTCGTCACGGCCGAGTTCGAGTTCGTTCTCCACGACGCGCAGCAGTTCTGCGAGCGCGTCGGGTTCGGGGGCGCTGTCGTCGTGCAGCAGCCAGAGCCACTGGACGGGCTCTCCGTGCGGGAGTTCCGGCAGGTCGTAGGCGTCGTCGCGCCAGGTGCGGGTGACGGGGTCCCAGCCGCTGGGGCGCTTGAGGTAGGGCAGTTCCTCGGGGGTGAGGACGGGGGCCGTGCGGTGGGCCTCCTCGACGGCCTGTCCGAACCCGGTGCGCCGGGCGAGGTGCAGGACGCGGTCGTCGCCGAGGGCTTCGGCGACCAGTCGCGCGGAGTCGTCCGAGCTGCCGGTGTCGGCGGCCATGACGGACTGGACGGGGCGCTCCTGGCCGAGCAGCCCGGCGAGCGCGTCGGGCAGCCAGCGGGCACCGTCGTGGGAGACGATCACCGCGGTCACTACATGACGCGGGAACTCAGGTGTGACGGCGCCGTCTTGGCGGGCTGCCGTGTGGCTGTGCACGGACATCGAGGTACGGGCCCCGGTTCGCTGGACTGCGGTGGACGCCTGCGCCGTGTGGGGGCGGCGGGGTGTCTCGGACGAGCGCCCACACTATCGGCTGGGCAGGGCGACGGCCCGCCGCCTGTGGACAACCCACCTGCGACGGGCCGTTCGGACCCTGCGCTCCGCTGCCGACCATGCCGTGCCGCCGGCCCTGTGCTCAGCGGGCGGCGCTCAGACCGCGGCCTTCTTCAGCCGGCGGCGCTCCCGTTCGGACAGGCCGCCCCAGATGCCGAATCTCTCGTCGTTCGCGAGGGCGTACTCGAGACATTCGGAGCGGACCTCGCAGGCGAGGCAGACCTTCTTGGCCTCGCGGGTGGAGCCGCCCTTCTCGGGGAAGAAGGACTCGGGATCGGTCTGGGCGCACAGCGCGCGCTCCTGCCAGCCGAGTTCCTCGTCCGCGTCGTCGACGTCGACCAGCAGTTGCTGCACCAGCTCGGTCATGTGCGCCCCTCGCTCTGTCTTTCGCGTCCCCGTGACGTGGCCGTTACCGATTCCGGCTGAACGACACGAGTGAAATTACAAGTGTGCTGCTCCGGGCGAGTCAAGCCGAGATCTGCTATTGGGCCCCTTATTCACTCTGCGGAACCAAGGCCATGCGGTAAGTGTTCAAATCGCCATAAACCTTGACAGGCAGATGAAGCCCCGGAGAGCCACCGGCCCCGCGCGGTGCTTGTACGGGGAAGGACGCCCAGAGGTTCGATCTCGTTGCGGCACACGCGCGGAAGCGAAGCGGATCACAGCCCGATCACGGATCGCCGTGCGGCTTGCGCGCTCGGCATGTGCGCCATGTGTCCCGGTCGGTGGGTGCACAAACCTTTCACCTCGGAGATGAACCTGATGAGGTGAACCGCGTCCCACATCCTGGGTGTCGAGTTGACAGTGAAGGTGTGAGCCGGTGTCCTAGTGGGCATGCTCGCGAACTTGGCACTCACCTCGACCGGCTCCGCCGGGTCCCACGGTGCTGCCCGCGCTCGCTGTAGCTGTTGTCGCTGTTCCAGCTGTTGAGCCCAACGCGCTCCGGCTGTACCCGGCGAGTCCACCGCGACTCGGCCGTCGTCTCCCTCCGGCCCGCACCCGGGCCTCGCTGATCCACCCGTGATCCGGGCGGACGGTACGCGGCACCCCGCCGACCCCCACACTCTTCCGCCTCTTCCTCCGAGGAACCGCACCCCATGAACAGCGACAGCGACCTCCAGATCGCCGGCGACATCCTCGAAGTCCCGCACCTCCTCCAGGCGCCGCGCGAGCATCCGGCCACGGTGGCCGAGTTCGTCGGCCTGGCCCGCTCCCTCGCGGACGACCGCTCCCAGTGGGAGCACCTGGTCCGTTACGACGCGACGACCCGCTGGTACCACCGGCTGCGCACCGGCCCCGGTTACGAGGTGTGGCTGCTGTCCTGGGTGCCCGGCCAGGGCAGCGGACTGCACGACCACGGCCGTTCCTCCGGGGTGCTCACGGTCCTGGACGGAACGCTGACCGAGCGCACGGAGCGCGGCAAGCGGGTGCTCGCGGCCGGCGCACAGCGCGTCTTCGCGCCCGGGTACGCGCACGAGGTCGTCAACGACGCGCTGGAGCCCGCGGTGAGTCTGCACGTGTACTTCCCCGGGCTCACCGAGATGCCCATGCACAGCGAGTCGCTGGGCCGGTGCGGCCGAAGCGTCCGCCGTGGCCTGCACGCCCGTCGGCGCGCAGGGGCCCGCGGGCACCGTCGGCGCGTAGGCGAAGGCCCCGGCCGGCGGCCCGGCCGCGCCGATGTCGTCGGCGTGCCGGCGTGGGCGGGCCGGTCGTGGGCTTACGGGTCGTGGGCATGCCGGACGCGGGCATGCCGGACGCGGCGGTCGGGCGCCCGTCGGAGGTCGTGTGGGGGGCGCCGACCGGAGTGGGCGGGAGGCGGGGGCGCTCGGGCGGGTGACCGGGATGTCCACAAGCGGCCCGTCGTCCACAACCGGGCGTCGTGCCGTCGGCGCCGCCTGCGAGACTTGCCCTCATGCGCATTGTGGTTCTGGCAGGCGGCATCGGCGGTGCCCGGTTCCTGCGCGGTCTGAAGCAGGCCGTGCCGGACGCGGACGTCACGGTCATCGGCAACACCGGCGACGACATCCATCTCTTCGGGCTGAAGGTCTGCCCGGACCTCGACACGGTGATGTACACGCTCGGCGGCGGCATCAACGAGGAGCAGGGCTGGGGGCGGTCCGACGAGACCTTCCACCTGAAGGAGGAGCTCGCGGCGTACGGCGCCGGACCGGGGTGGTTCGGGCTGGGCGACCGCGATTTCGCCACGCACATCGTGCGGACGCAGATGATCGGCGCCGGATATCCGCTGAGCGCGGTCACCGAGGCCCTGTGCGACCGGTGGAAGCCGGGCGTACGGCTGATCCCCATGACGGACGACCGGGTCGAGACTCATGTCGCCGTCGAGGTCGACGGCGAGCGCAAGGCCGTGCACTTCCAGGAGTACTGGGTGCGGATGCGCGCGTCGGTGCCGGCGGTCGCGGTCGTGCCCGTCGGCGCCGAGCAGGCCAAGCCGGCGCCGGGGGTGCTGGAGGCGATCGCCGAGGCGGACGTCGTCCTCTTCCCGCCGTCGAATCCGGTCGTCTCCGTCGGCACGATCCTCGCCGTGCCCGGCATCCGCGAGGCGATCGCCGAGGCCGGTGTGCCGGTGGTGGGTCTCTCCCCCATCGTCGGCGACGCGCCGGTGCGCGGCATGGCCGACAAGGTGCTCGCCGCGGTCGGCGTCGAGTCGACGGCCGCGGCGGTGGCCGAGCACTACGGCTCGGGCCTGCTCGACGGCTGGCTCGTCGACACGGTGGACGCGGGCTCCGTCGGGCAGGTGGAGGCGGCCGGGGTCCGCTGCCGGGCCGTCCCGCTGATGATGACCGACCTCGAGGCGACCGCGCAGATGGCGCGGGAGGCGTTGCGGCTGGCTGAGGAGGTGCGGGCCGCATGAACGAATCCACCGGGAACGGCTACCGGGTCTGGGCCGTGGCCGGGCTGCCCGAGGTGCGGTCCGGTGACGACCTCGCCAAGCTGATCGCCTCCGCCGAGCCGCGGCTCGCCGACGGGGACGTGCTGCTCGTCACCTCCAAGATCGTGTCCAAGGCGGAGGGCCGGATCGTCCGGGCGGACGACCGGGAGGCCGCGATCGACGCCGAGACGGTCCGGGTCGTGGCCCGGCGCGGAGCGCTGCGGATCGTCGAGAACCGACAGGGCCTGGTGATGGCCGCCGCGGGCGTCGACGCCTCCAACACCCCTTCCGGGACGGTGCTGTTGCTGCCCGAGGACCCCGACGCGTCCGCGCGGGCGCTGCGGGACGGGCTGCGGGACGCGCTCGGCGTCGACGTCGGCGTGATCGTCACCGACACCTTCGGGCGTCCGTGGCGTGCCGGGCTCACGGACGTCGCGATCGGCGCCGCCGGGGTGCGGGTGCTGGACGACCTGCGCGGGGGCACGGACGCGTACGGCAATCCGCTGAGCGCGACGGTCGTCGCCACGGCGGACGAGTTGGCCGCCGCGGGGGATCTCGTGAAGGGCAAGGCGGCCGGGCTCCCCGTGGCCGTGGTGCGCGGACTCGGGCACGTCGTCGTGGCCGAGGACGACGCGACGGGGTCCGCGGAGGCCGCGGCGGGCGCCCGGGCCATGGTGCGCGGCGCGCGCGACGACATGTTCCGCCTCGGGACCTCGGAGGCGGTCCGGCTGGCCGTGACCCAGCGGCGCACGGTGCGCTCCTTCACCGACGAGCCGGTCGACCCGGGAGCGGTCCGGCGGGCGGTGGCAGCGGCCGTCACCGCGCCGGCGCCGCACCACACCACGCCGTGGCGGTTCGTGCTGCTCGAGTCGCAGGCGTCGAGGATCCGTTTGCTGGACGCCATGCGGGACGCGTGGATCGCCGATCTGCGCAGGGACGGCAAGTCCGAGGAGTCCATCGCCAAGCGGGTGCGGCGGGGCGACGTCCTGCGCCACGCGCCGTATCTCGTCGTCCCCTGTCTGGTGATGGACGGCTCGCACACCTACGGGGACGCCCGGCGGGACGCGGCCGAGCGGGAGATGTTCGTGGTGGCGGCCGGCGCCGGCGTGCAGAACTTCCTGGTCGCGCTGGCCGGCGAGCGACTCGGGTCCGCGTGGGTGTCGTCGACGATGTTCTGCCGGGACGTGGTCCGGGAGGTCCTCGAACTGCCGCGGGGCTGGGACCCGATGGGCGCGGTGGCGGTCGGGCACGCGGCCGGGGAACCGCGCGCCCGCGGGGAGCGGGAGGTGGCCGACTTCGTCGAGGTGCGCTGACTTCTTCTCCCGACCGACTTCTTCCCCGACCGACTTCTCCTCGTACGACCTGGGACTTCACTCGTGGCAGGACGCTTCTCTCCCCGCCCCACCCGCACCACCGTGCGCGGCGGTCATGTCGGCGTGCCCGCGGGGGTGCCCCGGCAGGCTCCGGCGCCGGGGCGAGTGCGGCACTGGGCGCCCGACGGGCCGCTCGACCTCGGGCTGGTACTCGGGCCGCTGCGCCGCGGACCGGGTGATCCGACGTTCCGGGCGACGCCGGACGGGTCCGTGTGGCGGGCCAGCCTCACCCCCGCAGGGCCGGGGACGTTGCGCGTGGCCGCCCACGACGGGGCGGTGCGCGCCGAGGCGTGGGGGCCGGGGGCGGAGTGGCTGCTGGAGCAGCTGCCGGAGCTGCTCGGGGCCGCGGACACGCCGGAGGTCTTCGAGCCCCGCCACCGTGTGGTGGCCACGGCCCGGCACCGGCGGCCGGGGCTCCGGCTGACGCGGACCGGGCTGGTGCTGGAGTCGCTGATCCCGTCGGTCCTGGAACAGAAGGTCACGACGGACGAGGCGTATCGGGCGTGGCGGCTGCTGGTCCGCAAGTTCGGCGAGCCGGCGCCCGGACCCGCGGCCGACGGACGGTTGTGGGTGATGCCGGCGCCGCGGACGTGGGCGCTGATCCCGTCGTGGGAGTGGCACCGGGCGGGCGTCGACGACAAGCGGGCGTCGACGATCCTGCGGGCCGTCCGGGTGGCGGGGCGACTGGAGGAGTCACTGCGGATGGAGCCGGCCGCGGCGCAGGCCCGGCTGGAGTTGGTACCGGGGATCGGGCCGTGGACGTCGGCGGAGACCGTACAGCGCAGTCACGGCGCGGCGGACGCGGTGACCGTGGGGGACCTGCATCTGCCGGGGATCGTGGGATGGGCGCTGGCCGGGGACCGCGACGCCGACGACTCGGTGATGCTGGAGTTGCTGGAGCCGTATGCGGGGCAACGGCACCGCGCGGCCCGGCTGATCCTGCTGAGCGGGCGGACGCCGGCTCGGCGGGCCCCGAAGATGCCGCGGTGGGACATCGGGACGCTGTGAGGAGGCCGCGCCGCCGAGCCCGGGAAGGGGCCGGTCCCCGCGCCGGGCAGGGGTGAGATCCCCCTCGCCCCCTCCCGCCAACCCCCACCCGCCTCGCCGGCCCGAGCCCTCGCCCGCCCGGAGCGCTCCCGCCCGGGAGGAGCGGCCGGGCGCTACCGGTCCGACGAGAACCGCACCGCGCCCGCCGGGATTCTCGCGTCGCACCACACCCGCGCGCCCTCGCGGAACTCGTTGTCGGCGCCGACGACCGCCCCGTCGCCGATCACCGCGCCGGTGAGGACGGAGCGTTCGCCCACCCGGGCCCGGGTCCCGACGAGGGAGTCGGTGATCACCGCGCCGGGTTCGATGACCGCGCCGGGAAGGATCGTCGAGCCGAAGATCCGCGCGCCCTCCGCCACGAACGCGCCCTCGCCCACCACCGTGCCGCCGGTCAGCTTCGCGTCCGCCGCGACCTGTGCCGTCGGCAGGACGAGGCGGTCGCCGCAGCGGCCGGGGACCGCCGGGGACGGGGCGCGGCCGAGGACCAGGTCCGCCGAGCCTCGGACGAAGGCCGCCGGGGTGCCCAGGTCCAGCCAGTACGTCGAGTCGACCATGCCCTGGAGTCGGGCGCCGGCCGCGAGGAGACCGGGGAACGTCTCGCGCTCCACGGACACCGGGCGGCCTGCCGGGATGGTGTCGATGACCGAGCGGCGGAAGACGTACGCCCCCGCGTTGATCTGGTCGGTGACGATCTCCTCGGGCGTCTGCGGTTTCTCGAGGAACGCGAGGACCCGGCCCGTCTCGTCGGTGGGCACCAGACCGTAGGCTCGCGGGTCCGTCACCCTGGTCAGGTGGAGGGAGACGTCCGCGCCCGTCGTCTCGTGCGTGGTCACCAGGCGTCCGATGTCCAGTCCGGTGAGGATGTCGCCGTTGAAGACCAGCACCGGGTCTTCCGGGGCGGAGGTGAGACGGGACGCCACGTTGCGGATCGCGCCGCCCGTGCCGAGGGGCTCCTCCTCGGTCACGTACTCGAGGTGCAGACCCAGCGCCGAGCCGTCGCCGAAGTACGGTTCGAAGACCTCGGCCAGATAGCTCGTCGCGAGGACGACGTGCTCCACGCCCGCCGCTCTCGCCCGCCCCAGTTGGTGCGCGAGGAACGGCACCCCCGCCGCCCTGACCATGGGTTTGGGCGTGTGCACCGTGAGGGGGCGCAGCCGGGTGCCCTTGCCGCCGACCAGGAGGATCGCCTCTGTCACCTTCGTCTCTGCTTCCTGCCGGGACCGGCCGAACGGCCTTTCGACCGGCCAGTGTATGCAGACCGTCGTGCGGCGACTTCCAGGCCGTCGGCGTTCCGCCGTCCCGGTCGCTGCGGGCCGTTCCCCGGACGGCGGGACGACGAGACCCTCGGACGGCGGGACGACGAGACCCTCGGACGACGGGCGGGCGGACGACGGCCGGCAGGGACGGCGGGACGGACGCGACCCGCCGGCGAGGCTCGCGCACGACGAGGCCGACCGGGTGCGAACCGGTCGGCCGGGACGTCGCGGCGCTTCAGCGCCCGGGTGCTTCAGCGCGTCGGTGCGTCAGCGCCCCCGCGCCTCAGCGGCCCTGGTAGCCCGCCGAGGTCGAGCGGGCCGTGCCGAGCTTGCCGTAGAGCTGTTTGCCGGGGCACTCCGTGGCGAACCCGTCACGATGGCCGGAGATCACGTTCAGCCGAACGTTCCTGCCCTTCGCGTAGAGGTTGCCGCCCCCGGACTTCAGGTAGGTCGTCCCTTTC
Organism: Streptomyces achromogenes; assembly: GCF_030816715.1. Classification (NCBI taxonomy): domain Bacteria; kingdom Bacillati; phylum Actinomycetota; class Actinomycetes; order Kitasatosporales; family Streptomycetaceae; genus Streptomyces; species Streptomyces achromogenes. The sequence continues at coordinate 3,580,461 of NZ_JAUSYH010000001.1, forward strand.
GGGTTCGCCCCGAAGAGGCCGAGCTTCCACGCCGTCAGCCGGGCGACGGCGTTGACCGTGGCGGAGTTCGGCTTGGCGGACGTGAAGGTGCCGAGGACGGCGATCCCCATGCTGTTGGAGTTGAACCCGAGGGTGTGGGCGCCCAGCACCGGCTTCGCCACTCCCCCGGCGCGGCCCTCGTAGATCCTTCCGCACTTGTCGACGAGGAAGTTGTAGCCGATGTCGCGCCAGCCCATGCTCCTGACGTGATAGCGGTAGATACCCCTGATGACGGACGGGGCCTGTGAGCACGAGTAGCCGTTGCCCGAGGCCGTGTGGTGGACGAACGCCGCCTTCACCTTCGTCGTGTAGCGGAAGCCGCTCTCCCGCAGCTTCTCGTCGGCGCCCCAGCCGCGGCGCGTGACGATGCTCGGGCGCGGGCCGATGTACGGCTTCGCCCGCTGGGCCGCGGTCAGTTCGGCCCCGCGCAGGTCGAGCAGTTCGCGTTCGGTGTCCGCGCGGTCCAGCGCCGGGATCTGTTCGGCGCCGAACGGCGCGAGGGAGGCGTTGGCCGCGGAGGCCTCGGCCACCTCGGCGGACAGCCCGGTCGCCGACTTCGTGTCGGCCGCGTCTGCCGTATCGGCCATTTCGGCGGCGTCGGCCGCGTCGAACGTGTCAGCCGTGTCGGCCAGGTCGGCCGGGTCGGCCAGGTCGGCGGTATTAGCCGGGTCGGCCGGGTCGGCCGGGTCGAACTCGTCCGCGGCCTGTGACGCCTCCGGGGGTTCGGGGGCGAGCGCCCGCCCGGTGCCGGCGGTCAGCGCGCGGCCGCGCGGCGGGCCCGCCTGGGCCTGCGCGGGCGGCGACGCCCCCGGGTCCACCAGTTCCAGATGAAGGCCGGAGGGGAGCGGCGCGGTGGCCGTGAGGGTCTGAGCGCCCCGTGCCGTGTCCTCCGTACGGCGTTCGGTGTCCGGATGGACGCGGACCTCGACGCCGTCGGAGTCACCGACCCACAGCGGGGCGGTGGCTCCGCGGACCCGCCCGGAGGCGCTCTCGGCCGTGCCGGGGTCGGCGCCGTGGTCGGCGTTGTGGGTCTCGACGTCCTGCCAGCCGGACCATGCGTCGGCGCCGGTCCGGCGGATGCGGACCTGGACGCGGCCGTGCAGTTCGGCGGCCGGGTCGTCCCAGACGACGCCGAGGAGGGAGAAGTGGCGGACGTCCCGCCGGGGCAGGCCCTGTTCCACCGCCGCGCCGGCGAGGGCGCGGTCACGGCCGAGGGGAGCCAGGGGCAGCGACTGGGTGCTGCCCGGGAGGTCGGGGAGTTCTGAACGGGCGGGGAGTTCGGGGAGCTCGCGGAGCTCCGGGCGGTCGGGAACGGATCCCGTGGTCGCGGTGTCGGGGCTCGTGGCCCTGGTCGTCCCGGTGGGCGCCGCCTCCGCGGTCGGCGCGGGTCGCACCGTCGCCGCGTTGGCGGGCGGCGTCAGCGGGAGGGCGAGAGCCGCCGCACAGGTGACACCGATCGAGGTAGCAAGCAATCCACGCATGCCACCGATCCTGGACATAGTCATACATTTCTGTCCATCGGGAAGTTGACGGACCGTCGGGATGCGTTCCGCCGAACCGGTGGCCCCGGGCGGGCCCCGCGGCCGGTGCGGCGGCACGCTCGGCGCGTACGCTTGCGCGGGTGACTGCCACCGATCGCACCCCTGCCGACCTGCTGCGTTCCGCGCTCGCCGCCGATCCCGCACGCCCCCTGGTGACCTTCTACGACGACGCCACGGGCGAGCGGGTCGAATTGTCCGTGGCCACGTTCGCCAACTGGGTGGCCAAGACCGCCAACCTCCTCCAGGACGGACTCTCCGCCGAGCCCGGCGACCGGGTCGCGCTGCTGCTGCCCGCCCACTGGCAGACGGCGGTGTGGCTGCTGGCGTGCGCCTCGGTCGGCGTCGTCGCGGACGTGGAGGGGGACCCCGGACGGGCCGACCTCGTCGTCGCCGGGCCCGGCCGGTTCGAGGCGGGGCTGGCCTGCCGGGGCGAGCGCTACGCGCTGTCGCTCGCCCCCCTCGGACGCCGGTTCGTGCCGGGGCCTCCCGAGGGGTACGAGGACTACGCGGTGAACGTGCCGAGCTTCGGGGACCGTTTCGCGCCCTACGCCCCCGTGGACCCCGAGGCGCCCGCGCTGATCGTGGCCGGGGCGGAGTACACCGGCGCGGAGATCGTGGAACGCGCGCGGGCGGAGGCCTCGGGGCTGGGCCTGACGGGACCCGGGGCGCGGCTGCTGTCCGGGCTGCCGTACGACACCTGGGAGGGACTCAGCGCCGGGCTCTACGCACCGTTGGCGAGCGGAGGTTCGGTGGTGCTCTGCCGGAACCTGGCGGAAGCCGGCGAGGAGGTCGTGGCGAGGCGGATCGAGGCGGAGCGGGTGTCCGCGACGGCTCGGTAGCCAGAGGTCGGCGTCGGCCGCGGCGGGCGCAGCCGGGGGCCGCCTCCCCCGGGCCCCCGCTGTCGGCCCTGAAGGGGCCTCGTCCTTCAACGCCGGACGGGCTGATTCGTGAGCCTCTGCCGTGAAAGCCCCGCACGCACTGTTCCGCGCACCCCGCCGGCAGGGCGCCGCACGCGTCGTTCTGTGCGGCCGCACCGGGCAGTACGCCGTAAGAGCCCTCGCTCGGCGCCGCCGTCACCCGTTCGGCTCGCTTCCGGCCGCCCCCTCCCCGGACTTCGGGTCATCCTCGGAGGAGCAGCTCTGCGCGCTCGTGCGGGAGGGGTGGATCGGACGTGACGTACTCCGGTGGTGGGGGCGGGCCTCTCGGGCCGGGGGCGGGGGCGTCCGCCGACGGACGGGGGCTCGCGCGGCGGCGCCGGCGGCGGTGGGTGAAGTACGGGGCGGGGGCGGGGGCCGTGGTCGTGCTGGGGGTCGGGGTGGCCGGCTGGGCCGTCTACGTGAAGCTCGACGGGAACATCACACCCGACGACGCGGCCGCGGCGGAGCTCGCGCGGTACGCGAAGGAGCGGCCGACCTCGCTGGTGAAGGACGCGCAGAACATCCTGGTCATCGGGTCCGACTCGCGTTCGGGGGACGGGAACGAGAAGTACGGGCGGGACTCCGGGACCGAGCGGTCCGACACCACGATCCTGCTGCATCTGGCCGCCGGGCGGCGCAGCGCGACGGCCGTCTCGCTGCCGCGTGACCTGATGGTGGACGTGCCGGGGTGCCTGCGGCGGGACGGCAAGCGGGCCGAGCCGACCTTCGCCATGTTCAACTACGCCTTCCAGAGCGGGGGTTCGGCCTGCACCATCCGGACGGTGGAGAAGCTGACCGGAGTGCGCGTCGACCATCACGTCGTCGTCGACTTCAGCGGGTTCAAGGACATGGTCGACGCCGTGGACGGGGTGCGGGTCTGTCTGAAGGAACCGATCAGCGACAAGGCCGCCAAGCTGCGGCTGCCCGCCGGGAAGGTCACGTTGGACGGGGAGCAGGCGCTGGGGTACGTGCGGGCCCGCAAGTCGCTCGGGGACGGCAGCGACACCGAGCGGATGGACCGGCAGCAACGGTTCCTCGGGGCCCTCGTCAACAAGGTGCAGAGCAATGACGTCCTGCTGAACCCGGTGAAGCTGTATCCGTTGCTGGACGCGGCCACGTCCTCACTCACCACCGACCCGGATCTGGCGAGCCTGCGCGGCCTGTATGAACTCGTGCGCGGCCTGGGTCACATTCCTACCGAAAACGTCCAATTCCTGACTGTTCCGCGTGAGTCCTATGTCCACGACGCGAACCGTGACCAACTACGCCGATCCGAGGCGGAGAAGCTCTTCGACCGGCTGCGGACCGATACGCCGATCTCGGTTTCTCAGAAAATTCCCACGAACTCACCCCTCCCGGAGGCGGGTGACCACGTTGCGTCTCGATCGGCGTGGACGACCGGAACGGCTTTCGGGACGGTTTCACCCACTCCGCCCGCTCCCACCTTCCGCGGCAACACCGCCGCCGAGGACGACTGCGGGTAAAGCGCTTGCCAAGGGGGCCCCTCGCGGGGAACAGGAGTTCCAGGAAATGGGGCGGATTGCCCGCTTGTAGGGGCGTGGAATTTGTCACGGCCGTGGCTCGACGCTGAACTGGCCGGATAGTGTGAGCGATCCGGTGCACCCGGCCGCGAGGTCCTTTGGTCCTTCCCGGGGTCGCGCACCGAGTGACCGAGACCCGAGCGCCTTAGAGGGGGTAAAGGCGCCGCGTGGCCCCGACGGAGGATTCGGACAATCGTGGACGCGCAAGGCCGTGGGCGGGCGGACGACATCGATCCCGCAGACCAGTGGGTACTCAACCCGGACACCGGCGAATACGAGCTGCGACTGAGCGCTTCCGGAGCGCAGTCGGTCGTCCCCGGACCGCGTGGATCCGCCGCGGACCGGGTCGCCGGCCCGGACCGGGCGCGCGGCCGCACGGCGGCGCCCGACCGGGAGTCGTCGTCGCCCCAGCAGCCGCAGAGCGCGGACCTCCCGGGCCCGAGAAGGCGCCGGGGCGCGCCGCCGGAGGAGCCGGCGAGCCGGCGCGGCCGACGGCCCGTGAAGAAGAAGTCGAAGGCGAAGAAGATCCTGGTGTGGACCGGCGGCACCATGGCCTTCGTCCTCGTCGGCGTCGCCGGGGCGGGCTACCTGTACCTCAAGCACCTCGAGGGCAACGTCACCACCACGGACGTCGGCAGCGCGGGAAAGAGCGGCTTCAGCAAGGACGAGGCCTTCAACATCCTGATCATCGGCACCGACAAGCGCACGGGCAAGGGCAACGAGGGGTACGGCGACAAGGGCAGTGTCGGCCACGCCGACACCAACATCCTGCTGCACGTCTCCAAGGACCGCACGAACGCGACCGCGCTGAGCATCCCGCGCGACCTGATCGTCGATGTCCCGGACTGCCCGACGAAGCAGCCCGACGGCAGCGAGAAGGACATCCCGGGTACGCGGAACGTCCGCTTCAACACCAGCCTCGGCCAGTACGAGCGGGACGCGGGCTGCACCATGCGCACCGTGAAGGAGGTCACCGGCATCACGGTGGACCACTTCATGATGGCCGACTTCAACGCGGTGAAGACGCTGACGACGGCGGTGGGCGGGGTCGAGGTGTGCCTCGCGCACCCCGTCGACGACAAGGAGTCGAAGCTGAAGCTCCCGGCCGGCAAGTCGGTGGTCGAGGGTGAGCAGGCGCTGGCGTTCGTGCGCACCCGGCACAGCTTCGGCAACCAGGGCGACCTCGACCGCATCAAGGTGCAGCAGCAGTTCCTGAGCTCCCTCATGCGCAAGATGTCCTCCAGCGACACCCTCACCAGCCCCACCAAGCTGGTGAGTCTGGCCGAGGCCGCCACGAAGGCGCTGACCGTCGACACCGGCATCGGCAAGGTCAGCACGCTGAAGGACGTGGCGCTGCAGCTGAAGAAGGTCCCCCCGAAGAACATCACGTTCCTCACGGTGCCCGTGATCGACAACCCTGCCGAGAAGGTCAAGGCGACCGTCGTCGTCGACCGGACGCGTGCGCCCCAGGTCTTCCAGATGATCACGAGCGACACGTCCTTCACCGAGGTGAAGCAGCAGGCGGCGAAGGAGAAGGCCGCCATCGCCGCCCGCCTCAAGGGCACCAAATCCGCCGCCTCGGACGTGCGCGTGCGGATCCTCAACGGAGGCGCCCCCGGGGGCAGCGCACAGGAACAGCTGACCTGGCTGCAGACCGAGGCGGACGTGACCAAGTCCGAGAACGCCGGCAACGCGGGTGCCGTCCAGGCCACGACGACCCTCGAGTACGCGCCCGACCAGGCGGACCAGGCACGCCGGCTGGCGGACATCATGGGCCTGTCCGGAGCGGCGATGAAGCCGGGCAAGAGCGTCACCAACGCGCAGGGGCTGCCGACGATGACCCTCGTCCTGGGCAAGGACTTCAAGGGCGCCGGGGTGAAGATGAACTCCTCCACGGTGGCCACGCCGGACGTGGAGAAGTCCACGGCGGACAAGGTCCAGTGCGCCAGCTGAGTCGGCGAAACGGGTGACCCGCGGGTCCCTCCACCGTCCCGTGGAGCGGGCGACCGGGTACTTCGGGTGCCCGGTCGCCGGTGTCCGTACGGCGTCGCCCGGCTCGGAACGCAACCATTCGGGACGCACGTCTGTCTGACAAGCGGTACCGCTGCGCCGACGACGACTCGGTCCGGCAGCACACGGCCAGCGGTGCCGGACCGTGATTTTACCGACGCGAAGCCAACCCGGTCCGGGCCTGGAAGGGTCTGACGGGTAGCGAACAAGTGTCGGGCAGGGTGGACCGACAGGGTGCGCTCGCGCCACCGGGGGAAGCCCTGGCGCCGAGCACGGCCTGTCGGGTAACGGGTGGGGAGGGGCACGAAGTTGGGGCAGCAGAGCAGGGTGCAGCAGGGAAAGGCTTCCGCAGTCGAGGACACGATGTCCCTCGCGCCGCAGGATCCCGGTGCGTCGGCCGACGCGGGCGGGCCCGGCGGAAGCGGGCGACGCCGACAGGGGCGCGGAACCGACCGGCCGCGTCGCAGACGTCGTGTCCTTCGCTGGTCCGCGATAGTCCTCGCGGTGGTGATATCGGGGACCGCCGGCGCCGGATACCTGTACTACCAGCACCTGAACGGCAACATCCAGAAGGGCGAGCGCAGCAGCGGCGACTCGAAGGCGAAGAAGACCGAGGCCAACACGGCCGGGCAGACGCCGCTGAACATCCTGCTGATCGGCTCCGACAGCCGCAACTCCGACGAGAACGTCGCGCTGGGCGGCAGCCGGGACAACCGCGGCAACCCGCCCCTGGGCGATGTGCAGATGCTCATCCACCTGTCCGCCGACCGCAAGAGCGCCGCGGTGGTGAGCATCCCGCGTGACACCCGGGTCGACATCCCCCGGTGCAAGGACGCGGAGACCGGCAAGACGTTTCCGAAGATCAACACCATCATCAACGAGTCGCTGGCCCGCGGCGGCGCCGGTTGCACGCTGGCCACCTGGCAGAACCTCACCGGTGTCTACATCGACCACTGGATGACGATCGACTTCTCGGGCGTGGTGCGCATGGCGGACGCCATCGGCGGTGTCGAGGTCTGCGTGAAGCAGAACGTGTGGGACCGCGGGGGCTCCGGCCTGAAGATGAAGGCCGGCACGAAGAACGTCGAGGGCAAGCAGGCGCTCCAGTGGCTGCGCACCCGCCATGCCTGGGGCAGTGACCTCCTGCGGGCCCGCGCCCAGCACATGTACCTGAACTCGATGATCCGCACGCTGCAGAACCAGAACGTCTTCACCGACACGGGCCGGCTGATGGACCTGGCCGAGGCGGCCACGAAGTCACTGAAGGTCTCCGAGGAGATCGGCACGGTCAAGAAGCTGTACGACCTGGGCATGCAGCTCAAGACGGTGCCGTCGAACCGCATCACCATGACGACGATGCCCAACGTCGAGGACCCGCGGGACCGCAACCACGTGGTGCCGGCCGGCGCCGACGCCGAGAAGGTGTGGGCGATGATCCGCGACGACGTGCCCTTCGACGCCAACGGCTCGGCCACGGACGCGAAGAAGCCGGCGACCGGGGAGAAGCTCTCCAAGGATCCGGCGGCACCCGACGACAAGATCGCCGTGCAGGTGAGGAACGGCACGCGGACCGGCACACAGGCCGCGGTGGCCGGGCGGGCCGGCACGATCGCCAAGCAGCTCGTCGGCAAGGGTTTCGCGCAGGCGGTGGCGGACTCCTCGGCGCTGCTCGACATGGACAGGACGGTCGTCCGCTACCCCAGTGCGGATCTGGAGGGCGACGCCCAGCGCGTCGCCAAGGCGCTGGGCATTCCGATGGGTTCGGTGGAACGCACCAGCGACGTCTCGGGAATCACCGTCGTCGTGGGCGCCGACTGGCGTTCGGGGGCGGCCTATCCCAAGCAGTCGGCGCCGAAGGCCGGGGACATCCCCGACAACGCCGACGCCATCAACGGGTCGGACAGCACTCCCTGCATGGACGTGTACTCGCCCTACCGCTGGTAGCCCGGCCGGCGCCCCGGACAGCAGTGGTCCGGCGGGCGCCGGTTCGTCCCGGCCCCGAGGCGCACACGACGAAGGAGCTGACGAAGGGGCTCGCCGTCATGTGACGACGAGCCCCCTGTCAGTCGTGATCACCCCTGAGGTGGGCGGCGCCCTCCCGGAAACGGCAACGGCTTCCTGGCCCGGCCGGCGCCGACGGCGCTCACCTGCCGCTGAGGACCGCCGGCCGGCGGGACGCGATGACCTTCCGGGCCAGAGACTTCGGGCTGGTCAGGAAGCCGAGACCCCACGACATGTGCATGGTGGCGAGGGCGACGGGGATCTGCAGCCGCGCCTTCGCCGGCAGCCCCCTGCCGGCCGGCAGCGACCCGGCGACTATCGCCGCCAGGTAGCCGCCGGGGATCACGAAGCCCAGCGGGGTGAGCGCGGCGCCCACCACGATTCCGGCGGCGATCGCGCACACGGCCGTCGGCGGGGCGAGGTAGCGCAGGTTGATGGAACCCTCGTGGTAGCGGGCCACGACGTGCCGCCAACGCCCGTAGTCCTTGTACTGCTTGGCGAGCGCCTTCACGCTGGGCCGGGGCCGGTAGGACACCCTCAGCTCCGGCGAGAACCAGATGAGGCCGCCCGCCTCCCGGATCCGGAAGTTCAGCTCCCAGTCCTGGGCGCGGATGAACTCCTCGTTGTAGCCGCCCTGTTGCTCCAGCGCCTCGCGCCGGAAGACACCCAGGTACACGGTCTCGGCGGGGCCCGCCTGCCCTCCCGTGTGGAACGCCGCGTTGCCGACCCCGATCTTCGAGGTCATGGCCGCGGCGACGGCGTGCTCCCAGTCGTTCTCGCCCTCGGCGTGCATGATGCCGCCGACGTTCTGCGCGCCGGTCTCCTCCAGGAGCCGCACCGCGGTGGCGATGTAGTTCGGCGAGAGCATCCCGTGCCCGTCGACGCGGACGACGATCGGATGGCGGGAGGCCTTGATCGCGGCGTTCAGCGCGGCGGGCGTGCGCCCGGTGGGATTGGGGACCGTGTGCACGCGGGAGTCCTCCGCGACGAGCTGGGCGGCGATCTCGTCCGTCCGGTCCGTGGACGGACCGATGGCGATCACGACCTCCATCTCGCCGGCGTACTCCTGCGCGAGGATCGCTTGGACGGCTCCGCGCAGATGCCGCTCCTCGTTGAGGACGGGCATGATGACGGACACGGCGGGGAGCTGCACGTCGGGCTTGGCGTTCATAGGGGGCTCACGTTACCGCGAACGGGGGACAGCACCCGCCCCGCCGGGTGTGCTGCACCGGTCGGCAGATCGTATGGGCCTACCGTTCCAACGGCTTCCCCCCACCCACGGCCGCCGCCCGGAGGTGCCCCCATGCCCGCCACACCGCCCCGGTTCCCGCGCCGCCCCCGCCCGCGGCGGCGCGTGCCCCCTCACCCCGCCCGTCGCCGGCGCCCCCGCTGGGCCGTACGGGCGGCGACCACGCTCTCGGTGGTGCTGCTCGCCTCCGCGGGCATCGGCCACTCGGTGATCAGCAGCCTCGACGCCGGCATCGCCCGCGTCGACCCCTTCAAGGACATGAAGAACCGCCCGCGGGCCGGCCACGGCATGAACGTGCTGCTGGTCGGCACCGACGGCCGCGACCGGATCAGCGCGGCGGAGCGCCGCCGGTACCGCCTGGGCGGAACGCCCTGCCACTGCACCGACACCATCATGATCGTGCACGTCTCCGAGGACCGGGAGCGGGCCAGCGTGGTCAGCCTCCCGCGCGACTCCTACGCCGAGACGCCGCCGCACACCGACCAGGTCACCGGTAAGGAGCACCGCGGCCACCCCATCAGGATCAACGCGGCCTACGCGGAGGGCGGGCCGCAGCTGACCGTCCGCACCGTCGAGAACATGACGCACGTCAAGATCGACCACTATCTGGAGGTCGACTTCACCAGCTTCATGAAGACCGTGGACGTTCTCGGCGGCGTGAAGATCTGCACGGCGACGCACCTGAAGGACGCGTACACCGGCCTGGACCTGGAGCCGGGCGCGCACACCCTCGAGGGCGGCGAGGCCCTGCAGTACGTGCGCTCACGGCACGCGGACGCCTCCTCCGACCTCGGCCGGATGAAGCGGCAACAGCGCTTCCTGGCGGCCCTGCTGGACCGGGCCACCTCCTCGGGGGTGCTGCTGAACCCGCTGCGGTTCCGCGACGTGACGCGGGCGGTGCTCGGCTCGGTCCGGGCCGACCGGGGCTTCGGCGCGGAGGAACTGCTGGACCTCGGGCGGGCGATGCGCACCTTCTCCCCGTCCTCCTCCGAGTTCGTCACCGTCCCCATCGGACAGATGGGGTACTTCGTGAAGGGCATCGGCTCGACGCTGAAATGGGACCCGGTGAAGTCGCGGCGCCTCTTCCGGGCCCTGCGTGACGACAGGCCCCTCGCCGCGCACGCCCGGCGGCTCGACCGCAGGGTCGCGCGCGTGGAGGTGGCGCCGCAGCAGATCCGCGTCCAGGTGGAGAACGGCACGCGCACCACGGGACTCGGCAGGCGGGTGGACGCGGCGCTCGCGGCGACGGGCTTCCGCACGACCGGGCTGCCGGTGAGCGCGGCCGACCCGACCGCCCGGCGCACGGTCGTCGCCTACGACCCGCGCTGGGACCGCTCCGCGAAGTCCCTCGCCACCGCCCTGCCGCACAGCGAGCTGCGGGCCGTCAAGGGGCTCGGGCCGACACTGAGGGTGACCGCCGGGGCTGACTACCGGGGCGTACGCACGGTCCGGGCCGCCGAGGCGGAGCACGGGGAGTTCGCCGTCGTACGCGGCGACGAGGTGGGCTGCTCCTAGTGCCGGGACCGGAAAAGGTTCACCGGTGCCGCCGGGTCCCCGATGGCGAGGGCGCGTGGGAGGGCGTAGGACGGAAGGGCAGGCATCGGGCCCGCGCGGCACCCCCTCACTCCCGCACGGGCCCCTCACCACGAGGAGGAGCCATGACCCGGCCCGGAACCATGAACGCCATGAGCAGCCAGATGCAGGACTGCGTCGAGGCCTGCATGTCCTGCCACAGCATGTGCGAGGAGACCATGAGCTCCTGCATGCAGATGGGCGGCCAGGCCCAGATGCAGATCATGCGCGCGCTGCTGGACTGCTCCGAGACGACCCGCATGTGCGCCGACATGATGATGCGGCGCTCGCCCATGGCGACCGAGATGTGCGCGATGTGCGCCAAGGCGTGCGACATGTGCGCCGAGGCGTGCATGTCCATGCCGGACGATCCCCAGATGACGCGCTGCGCGGAGTCCTGTCGCCGCTGCGCCGAGATGTGCCGCACGATGGCGGGCGCCACGATGTGAGCACCGCCGCAACGAGTTCAGGGGCGCCCCCCGAGGGGACGCCCCTGAACTGTGCCCGCGTCGGCCTCAGTTGCCGGTGACGGTGACCTTCTCGTCGTTGTTCAGCTCGTTCACCAGCTGCTTCACCTTCGCCTTGTCCCAGACGAGGTTGCCGCCGGAGGAGCCGGAGATCGGCATGTTCAGCGAGGTGCCGTCGCCGCCGTTGACGCCCTTCATCGCGAAGAACATGGACCCGAGGTCGTACAGCCCCATGTCCTTGTCGACGATGAGGGAGTCGAGGCCCGCGCTCATCGTCGGGTAGAGCTTGAAGGGGTTCAGGACCGTGCCGGGGGTCGCCACCTCGTGCGCGAGGGCGGCGAGGAACTTCTGCTGGTTCTTGGTGCGCTGCAGGTCGGACGCGGCGAAAGCGTGGCGGGTGCGGACGAAGGCCAGCGCCTCCTCGCCGTTCAGCGTCTGCTTGCCCGCCTGGAAGTCGGCGCCGGAGTACTTGTCCTTGAAGGCCTTGTCGATGGTGATCTCGACGCCGCCGACCGCGTCCACGATGCTCGCGAAGCCGGCGAAGCCGATCTCCACGTAGTGGTCGATGCGCAGGCCGGTGTTGAACTCGATCGTGCGCACCAGCAGCTCCGGGCCGTCCGTCGCGTACGCGGCGTTCAGCTTGATGTGCCGGCCGGTGCCCTTGTACGTCTTGCCGGACTCCGAGCCGACGAACGTCGGGAGCTCCACGTCCGAGTCGCGCGGCAGCGAGATCAGCGTGTCGCCGTTCGACCCCACGTGCAGGATCATCATGGAGTCGGTGCGCTTGCCCTCGGCGGAGCCGGTGTGCAGCTTCTTCTTCTCGTCGGCGGACATGCCCTCGCGGCTGTCGGAGCCGACGATCAGGTAGTTCGTGCCGTCGCCGCCCTCGGGCCGGTCGATGACCTTCGCCAGGTCGACCTCGCGCTTGAGCTTGCCGTCGGCCCAGAAGTAGGTGCCCACCGTCGTCACGACCAGCACGGTCACGACGGTGATCGCCGTCCACTTGATGCGGCGCCGCCAGTTCGGCGCGGGCCGCGGCTCACCGCCGGCGTATCCGCCGGTCCCCCCGGAGTCGCCGCCGTCGCCGCCGTAGACCTGGCCCGTGTTGTAGCCACTGTCGTACCCGGTCTGGCGGGCGTCGGTGTAGTCGCCGTATCCCTGGCCGTTGACGTACGACGGCTGCGGCGGGACGCCGGCGCCCTGCGGCGGCGCGGCCGGACCGCGGCGGACCTGCCGCATGACACGCGGGCTCTCGGGCTGCGCGTTCGCGCTGCCGCCGCCGTACCGGTTGCCGCGGTCCCTGTCGGACCATCCCTCGGGCCAATCGTTCATGCGGAACAGTGTGCAGGGCAGTGCCGTGTGCCGTACAAGGGCCGTCGGAGAATCAGGGCCCCGCTGTTGCCAAGCTGACACAAAGTCCCGGCTTGTCCCCCGCACCATAAGGTGGAGGACATGACAGACCAGGTCACCGCAGCGGACTCGGGCAGCACCCCGGACATCCCGGGCAAGCCCACGTCGGCGTCCCGCACCACTCTCAGCCACATCATGACCCACGCCGACACCAACCTCCTGGGCACGGTGCACGGCGGTGTGATCATGAAGCTCGTCGACGACGCGGCGGGCGCCGTGGCCGGCCGGCACTCCGGCGGCCCCGCCGTGACCGCGTCGATGGACGAGATGGCGTTTCTGGAGCCGGTCCGGGTGGGTGACCTCGTCCATGTGAAGGCGCAGGTCAACTGGACCGGCCGGACCTCGATGGAGGTCGGCGTGCGGGTCATGGCCGAACGCTGGAACGAGTCCGCCCCGGCCACCCAGGTCGGCTCGGCCTACCTGGTCTTCGCCGCCGTCGACGCCGACGGCAAGCCGCGCACGGTCCCGCCGGTGCTCCCCGAGACGGAACGCGACGAGCGCCGCTTCCAGGAGGCCCAGATCCGCCGCACCCATCGTCTGGCCCGCCGCAGGGCGATCATGGAACTGCGGGAGAGGCGGGCCGCGGAGGGGTTCGAGGACTGAGCCGCCCGCCTCTTCCGTACTTGTCCTTGCCGGTGGTGGCGTTGTACGAGACGAGACGGATGGCCACGTGGTGACCGTCCGCAGCCCGGTCGGTCACCGTCAGCTTGATGTCTCGGTGGGACGCCCCTCGCCTCCGCCGAACCACCCGTTGATCCGTGTACGACGGCAGCCCCCGGCTTCGCGCCGGGGGCTGCGTCACTTGTTGCGGATCAGTCGCCGTTCCACGCCATGGATGGCCCTCGAGACCCTGGAAACGGCTTTTGACCCGGAAAACCCCCGCTAGGGAAGGTTCCTGGCCATCACGATGCGCTGGACCTGGTTCGTGCCTTCATAAATCTGCGTGATCTTCGCGTCGCGCATCATCCGCTCGACCGGGTAGTCGCGGGTGTAGCCGTAGCCGCCGAGGAGCTGGACGGCGTCCGTGGTGACCTCCATCGCCACGTCCGAGGCGAAGCACTTGGCGGCCGCGCCCTGGAAGGTGAGGTCGGAGTCCAGGCGCTCGGACTTGGCCGCCGCCGCGTACGTCAGCTGACGGGCGGCCTCGATCTTCATCGCCATGTCGGCGAGCATGAACTGGATGCCCTGGAAGTCGGCGATGGCCTTGCCGAACTGCTTGCGCTCCTGGACGTAGCCCTTGGCGTAGTCGAACGCGCCCTGGGCGACGCCGAGAGCCTGCGCGGCGATGGTGATGCGGGTGTGGTCGAGCGTCTTCATCGCCGTCGCGAAGCCCGTGCCCTCCTCGCCGATCATGCGGTCGGCCGGGATGCGGACGTTGTCGAAGTAGACCTCGCGGGTCGGGGAGCCCTTGATGCCGAGCTTCTTCTCCGGGGCGCCGAAGGAGACCCCCGGGTCGGACTTCTCGACGACGAAGGCGGAGATGCCCTTGGAGCGCTTCGTCGGGTCCGTCACGGCCATGACCGTGTAGTAGTCGCTCACGCCGGCGTTGGTGATCCAGCGCTTCACGCCGTTGAGGATCCAGTGGTCGCCGTCGCGGACCGCCTTGGTCTTCATGCCGGCGGCGTCCGAGCCCGCGTCCGGCTCGGAGAGCGCGTACGAGAACATCGCGTCGCCCTTGGCGAGCGGCGACAGGTACCGCTTCTTCAGGTCCTCGGAACCGGAGAGGATCACCGGGAGCGAGCCCAGCTTGTTGACCGCGGGGATCAGCGAGGAGGACACGCAGACGCGGGCCACCTCCTCGATCACGATGACCGTCGCGAGGGCGTCGGCGCCCGCGCCGCCGTACTCCTCGGGGACGTGCACGGCGTGCAGGTCGCTGGCCACCAGCGCGTCCAGCGCCTCCTGCGGGAAGCGTGCCTCCTCGTCCACCGCGGCGGCGAACGGCGCGATCTTCGCCTCCGAGAGCGAACGGATGGCGTCGCGGAGCATGTCGTGCTCCTCGGACGGGCGGTACAGGTCGAAATCAGCCGATCCGGCCAAGGTGTCTCACGCTCCAAAGACGCTGCGGTTCACCGTGCTAATTACCGTTAAGTAACTCAAATTTTAAAGCGCCGCCGAGCCCGGTGATACGTGACCTTGGCGACAGGGGTCCCGGCCCGGGATCTGCCCGGTGAAGGGCGTCCGCACGCCCCGACTATGCTCGGGCGCGCAGCGACGGCATCCCCCACAGGAGCATTCATGGCCCTCAAGATCACCGTGATCGGCACCGGCTATCTCGGCGCCACGCACGCCGCGGCCATGGCCGAGCTGGGATTCGAGGTGCTCGCTCTCGACGTGGTGCGCGAGAAGATCGAGATGCTCGAGCGCGGTGAGACGCCCATGTACGAGCCGGGTCTCGAGGAGCTGCTGCGCCGGCACGTCGCCGGGTTCGAGGGATCCAGCGGGCGGCTGCGGTTCACCCAGGACTGGGCCGAGGTCGGGGCGTTCGGCGACGTCCACTTCGTCTGCGTCAACACGCCGCAGAAGCACGGCGAGTACGCGTGCGACATGTCGTACGTCGAGTCCGCCCTCGCCTCGCTCGCCCCGCATCTGGCGCGGCCCGCGCTGGTCGTCGGCAAGTCGACGGTGCCGGTGGGGTCCGCGGACCGGCTGGCCCGCATGATCGCCGAGCTCGCGCCGGCCGGTGAGGACGCCGAGCTCGCCTGGAACCCGGAGTTCCTGCGGGAGGGCTTCGCGGTGCAGGACACCCTGCACCCGGACCGGATCGTCGTCGGCGTGCGCAGCGAGCGGGCCGAGGCGCTGCTGCGGCAGGTGTACGAGACGCCCGTCGGGGAGGGCACCCCGTTCGTCGTCACGGACTTCCCCACGGCCGAGCTGGTGAAGACGTCCGCGAACTCCTTCCTCGCCACCAAGATCTCCTTCATCAACGCCATGGCGGAGGTGTGCGAGGCCGCCGACGGCGATGTCGCCAAGCTGGCCGAAGCCATCGGCTACGACGACCGGATCGGCAAGAAGTTCCTGCGGGCCGGGATCGGGTTCGGCGGCGGCTGTCTGCCCAAGGACATCCGTGCCTTCATGGCCCGGGCCGGGGAGCTCGGGGCCGACCAGGCGCTGACCTTCCTGCGCGAGATCGACTCGATCAACATGCGCCAGCGGGGCCGGATGGTGGAGCTCGCGCGGCAGGCGCTGGGGGGCGGGTCGTTCCTGGGCCGGCGGATCGCCGTGCTCGGGGCCACCTTCAAGCCCGACTCGGACGACGTCCGGGACTCCCCCGCGCTCAACGTGGCCGGGCAGATCCATCTGCAGGGCGGTCAGGTCACGGTGTACGACCCGAAGGGAATGGAGAACGCCCGCCGGCTCTTCCCCACCCTCGGTTACGCCCCCTCGGCGCTCGAGGCCGTGCGGGGCGCCGACGCGGTGCTGCACCTCACCGAGTGGCGGGAGTTCCGCGAGCTGGACCCGGCGGCGCTCGGCGAGGTCGCGACGACCCGGCTGATCCTGGACGGCCGCAACGCGCTCGACCCGGAACTGTGGCGCAAGGCCGGCTGGACCTACCGGGGGATGGGCCGCCCGACGGCCTGACACCCGACCTCTCGCGGGGCGCCGGGGGCGCTCCCGCGGGGCGCGTGCGGGCGACGCCGGTTCGGCCGAGGCTCAGTCGGCCGAACCGGCGTCTTCCTGCATTCTGCACCACCGGCCTGTGCGACGGCCGGTGAACTACTTCGACCGGTACCGGCGCATCTTGGCGCGAGCCCCGCAGACCTGCATCGAGCACCAGCGGCCCCGGCCGGCCGGACTGCGGTCGTAGTACGCCCAGTGGCAGGTGACGGCCTCGCAGGCCTTCAGCCGCGTCCAGGTGCCCTCGACGAGCGCCTGCGCCACGGCGGCCGCCGTCCGGGCGAGCAGCGAGGACCCGGCCTCCGCCGGGGCCAGGCGGGCGGAGCCGTCCTGGGCGTCGACCGTCACCAGCAGGGGCGCCGCCGCGAGCAGGTCGCCCAGCGGAGTCACCGCGCGGTGCGGCGGGTGGCCCGCGTGGGCCAGCAGGGCGGCGCGCAGGGACTCCCGCAGCTCGCGGGCGTGCGCAGCCTCGTCCTCGGCGATCCCGAGCCTCTCGCGGCCCTCGGCGGTGTCCAGCGCGTCGGCGCCGGACTCGACGTCCAGCGTGTTCACCAGGGACTCGACCAAGGCCAGGTCGCCGGGCGCGGCCGATCGCTCACTCATGCTTGCGACGTTACCTCTTATGCGGGAGTATGCAGTAACCGTTACCGGTTACCCTCATCTATGGGTAACCGGCGAGCAGGCAATCTCGACTCGAGGAGGAGCGTCATGGCTCTCGCCGAACTGGGCGTCGTCGTTCTGGACTGTCCCGACCCGCGCGCGCTGGCCGGTTTCTACGCCGAGGTGCTGGGCGGCAGCGTGGAGGGGGACGGGGACTGGGCCGACCTGAAGCTGCCCGACGGCCGGGCGCTGGCCTTCCAGGCCGCCCCCGGGTTCACGCCGCCCGCCTGGCCCGCGCCCGAGCACTCCCAGCAGTTCCACCTGGATCTGACGGTGGCGGACCTGGACACGGCGGAGCGCGGCGTGCTCGCCCTCGGCGCGAAGCCGCTGGACGCGGAGGACCGCTCGCGCGGCTGGCGTGTGTACGCCGACCCGGCCGGGCACCCGTTCTGCCTGTGCTCGAGCTGACCTCCAGGAGGGTTCCATGCCGCCCGTAGCCCGCTTCCGCTCCGTCGTCCTCGACTGTCCCGATCCGCGCGCGCTCGCCGGGTTCTACGCGGCGGTCCTGGGCGGCTCGCCGGATGCCGGCGAGGGCGAGGAGGGCGAGGACGACTGGATCGTCCTGCGCGTCCCCGGCGGGCCCAGGATCGCCTTCCAGCGGGTGGAGGGGTACACCCCGCCGGAATGGCCGCGCGCGGACCGCAACCCGCAGCAGTTCCATCTGGACCTCGACGGCGGCTCCACCTGGGAGGAGATGGACGCCGCCCACGAGCGGGTGCTGGCGCTGGGCGCCCGCCCGCTGGACCTGGAGGACCGGGAGAAGAAGGGCTTCCAGGTGTACGCCGACCCGGCCGGCCATCCCTTCTGCCTCTGCCGCATCGAACACCCCTGAACCGGCCGACCCGGGCGGCCGCGTGGACCGGGCCGGCCTGAGCGGCCGCGTGGACCGGGCCGGCCCGAGCCGCCGCGTAAGCCGCGCAGGCCGGCCGGGACCGGGTGCGCCGCGTATGCCGCACAGGCCGGTCGGGGCCGGGGTGCGCCGGGTAGGCCGGTGGGGCCGGGGTGCGCCGCGTCAGGCGTCCTGACGGCCGTTCAGGTGTGTGACCCCGGCCGGCGGCGGTTCCCGGCGGCCCCGTGCCGCCCGGGCCGCGAAGTCGGCCGTGCGCAGGACGCGCTGCATGTTGCCCCAGGTCAGCAACGCGATGTCGGTCTCCGGCCAGCCGCGGCCCAGCAGCTCGGCGATCAGGTGCGGGTATCCGGAGGCGTCGGCGAGGCCCTGCGGGTGGGCGGCGCCGGAGTCGTAGGTGCCGGACAGGCCGACGCAGTCCGGGCCGGCGATCGCCCGGACGTGGTCGAGGTGGTCGGCCACGTCCCGGACGGTCGGGCCGGTCTGCTCGGCGGTCAGCGGCACCAGGCACAGCCCCTTGGCCGCGCCCAGCTCGGCGAGCAGCCCGTCGGGCAGGTTGCCGGGGTGCGGGCGCAGCGCGCGGGCGGCGGAGCGGGTGCAGAGCACCGGTGTCTTGGAGAGCGCCAGCACCCGGCCGATCGTGGCGTCGGAGGCCCCGGAAAGGTCGGCCAGCACGCCGATCCGGTTCATCTCGCGCACGACCTCCTCGCCGAACCGGGTCAGTCCCTCCTCACCCGCCCACGAGGCGCCGACGAGAGTCAGGACGCGCAGCCCGAGGGTGTGCAGCGACCGCAGGATGCCGAGGGAGCCGTCCATCGCGGCGGCCGTGGCCGGACCCAGCACGACGGCCACCCGGCCGCAGTGGTGGGCGTCGATGAGCTGCCCGGCGCTGAGCGCCAGCCGCAGCCCCTCGGGATGGGCGGCGATCACCGACCGGGCGTGGTCCAGCTGCTCCAGGGTCGCGCCGACGGCCCGTTCGGGGGCGACGCCCTCGGGCGGGTGCAGTGACCACAGCAACGCGCCGACGTGTCCCTCCCGCAGCCGGGGCATGTCCGTGTCGACGGCGCTCTCGCCGAGCTGGAGGTCGTACCAGGGCAGGTGCCGCAGGGCCCACGGCAGTCCGCTGTAGCCGTCGGCGACGGGGTGGTCGGTGAGGAGGGCCCGGGCGCGCTCCAACGGGCTGCCCGCCGGCTCCCGCTCCCCCGCCGGCTCCCGCTTCGGCTCCCGTTCCTGCTCGGACTTCGGCTCCGGCTCCGGCTCCGGCTCCGGGACGGACCCCGGCGCGGCGGCGTCGGTCTCCTCGGTCCCGGTCGCCCCCCGCGTGTACGGGGCGGCCGTGGAAGGGGCCGTCTGCGCCTCGTCGTCCAGCTCGCCGGCCTCGGGAAGGGGCCGCAGTTCGTCCTGGAGGTCGGCCATGACGGTCTCCGTACGTCGATCAGCAGTACGGCCACCGTCGCACGGGGGGCGGCGTTCTTCCCGGTGGACAGGGCGTTCGGGGGTACGCGGGCGAGGACGGCCGCCCCCGCCCGCGTCGGACGGGGTCAGCCGTCCAGTGACCCGATCGTCGCGTGGGACGCCGCGCGCGTGGTGCGCAGGTCCCTGGCCACGTCCTCCGCCGCGCCCAGCACGCGGACCGCGTTCTGCCAGGTCAGCTTGGCGAGGTCGGCGGCCGACCAGCCGCGGTCGAGGAGTTCCGCGATCAGGCGGGGATAGCCGGAGACGTCGTTCAGCCCTTCCGGGGTGAAGGCCGTGCCGTCGTAGTCGCCGCCGATGCCGAGATGGTCGACGCCGGCGACCTCGCGCATGTGGTCGAGGTGGTCGGCGACCGTGGCGACGGTGGCGATCGGGCGGGGGCGGGTCTCCTCGAAGGCCCGGTGCACCTTCATCGCCTCGGGGGTGGTGTCGAGGTGGTGGAAACCGTGGGCGCGCATGTTGTCGTCGGCCGCGGCCGTCCAGTCGACCGCGGCCTGGAGGACGAACTTCGGCACGAACGTCACCATCGCCATGCCGCCGTTGGCGGGCAGCCGTTCCAGGACGTCGTCCGGGATGTTGCGCGGATGGTCGCAGACCGCGCGCGCTGAGGAGTGGGAGAAGATCACCGGCGCGCTCGTCGCGTCGAGCGCGTCCCGCATGGTGATCGCCGCCACGTGCGAGAGGTCGACCAGCATGCCCTCGCGGTTCATCTCGCGCACGACCTCGCGGCCGAAGGCGGACAGACCGCCGACCGCCGGCTCGTCGGTCGCGGAGTCCGCCCAGTCCACGTTGTCGTTGTGGGTGAGCGTCAGGTAGCGCACGCCGAGCGCGTACAGCCCGCGCAGCGTGCCCAGCGAGTTGGCGATGGAGTGACCGCCCTCCGCGCCCATCAGCGAGGCGATCCGGCCCTCCGCGCGGGCCGCCTCCATGTCGGCGGCCGTCAGCGCCGCGCGCAGGTCGCGCGGATGGCGGGCGACGAGCCGCCGGACGCAGTCGATCTGCTCCAGCGTCGCCGGGACCGCGTCGGGCAGGTCCGAGCGCACGTACACCGACCAGTACTGCGCGCCGACCCCGCCCGCGCGCAGCCGGGGGATGTCGGTGTGCAGGTGGGCGTGCTGGTCGGCGGCGATGTCGCGGGCGTCGAGGTCGTAGCGGACCTGTTCGCGCAGCGCCCAGGGCAGGTCGTTGTGGCCGTCGGCGACCGGGAACTCGCGCAGGAGCTCGCGGGCGGCGGCCAGTGAGGTCGGCTCGCTCACGTCGCCCGTCACTTCCCGAAGCCGAAGCCGTTCGAGCCCTCGACCTTGGCCCGCAGCCGCTTGCCCTTCTCGGTGGCCTGGTCGCCCAGCTCCTGCTGGAACTCGCGCATCCGGGCGAGCAGCTCCTCGTCGTGCGCGGCGAGGATGCGGGCGGCCAGCAGGCCGGCGTTGCGCGCGCCGCCGACGGAGACGGTCGCGACGGGCACGCCGGCCGGCATCTGCACGATGGACAGCAGGCTGTCCATGCCGTCCAGGTACTTCAGGGGCACGGGCACGCCGATCACCGGCAGCGGGGTCACGGAGGCGAGCATGCCGGGCAGGTGGGCCGCGCCGCCGGCGCCCGCGATGATGACCTTGAGGCCGCGTCCGTCCGCCTGCTCGCCGTACGCGATCATCTCGCGCGGCATGCGGTGCGCGGAGACGACGTCGACCTCGTACGCGATCTCGAACTCGTCGAGGGCCTGGGCTGCGGCCTCCATGACGGGCCAGTCGCTGTCCGACCCCATGACGATGCCTACGACAGGGCTCATTCGGTGATCGTGCCTCTCAGGTAACCGGCTGCGTGACGTGCGCGTTCGAGGACGTCGTCCAGGTCGTCGCCGTAGGTGTTGACGTGGCCGACCTTGCGGCCGGGCTTCACGTCCTTGCCGTACATGTGGATCTTCAGCTGGGGGTCGCGGGCCATGCAGTGCAGGTACGCGGAGTACATGTCCGGGTAGTCGCCGCCGAGGACGTTGACCATCACCGTCCACGGGGCGCGCGGGCGCGGGTCGCCGAGCGGGAGGTCCAGGACCGCGCGGACGTGGTTGGCGAACTGCGAGGTGATCGCGCCGTCCATCGACCAGTGGCCCGAGTTGTGCGGGCGCATCGCCAGTTCGTTGACGAGGATGCGGCCGTCGCGGGTCTGGAACAGCTCGACCGCGAGGTGGCCCACGACGCCGAGTTCCTTGGCGATGCTGAGGGCCATCTCCTCGGCCCGCAGCGCGAGGGCCTCGTCCAGGCCGGGGGCCGGGGCGATCACGGTGTCGCAGACGCCGCCGACCTGCTGGGACTCGACGACCGGGTACGCGACCGCCTGGCCGTGCGGGGAGCGCACGACGTTGGCGGCGAGCTCGCGCACGTAGTCGACCTTCTCCTCGGCCAGCACGGGGACGCCGGCCCGGAAGGGGTCTGCGGCCTCCTCGGCGGAGTCGACGACCCACACACCCTTGCCGTCGTAACCGCCGCGGACGGTCTTCAGGACGACCGGGAAGCCGTCGCCCTCGGCCGCGAAGGCGGCCACGTCGGCCGGGTC
Organism: Streptomyces achromogenes; assembly: GCF_030816715.1. Classification (NCBI taxonomy): domain Bacteria; kingdom Bacillati; phylum Actinomycetota; class Actinomycetes; order Kitasatosporales; family Streptomycetaceae; genus Streptomyces; species Streptomyces achromogenes. The sequence goes on from NZ_JAUSYH010000001.1 coordinate 3,602,356, forward strand.
GGTCACGATCCGGTGCCGTGGGCACGGGACGCCGATCGCGTCGAGTCTGGCGCGCATCACCCCCTTGTCCTGGGCGTGCACCAGCGCGTCGGGGCCCGGGCGGACGGGGATGCCGTCCGCCTCCAGCGCCCGAAGATGCTCGGTGGGAACGTGTTCGTGATCGAAGGTGATCACATCGCACCCGCGCGCGAACTCACGGAGCGTGTCGAGATCGCGATAGTCGCCGATGACGACATCGCTCACGACCTGCGCCGCGGAATCCTGTGGGGTGTCACTGAGGAGCTTGAACCTGATGCCGAGCGGGATGCCCGCCTCGTGTGTCATACGAGCGAGCTGGCCCCCGCCGACCATGCCGACTACCGGGAACGTCACGCCCCCAGGGTATCGGCCACGCCACCGGGGCCGGATCCCGCGCCTCTTACCCGGACCTTTCCCTGCCCATACCCGCCGTATCCACCGCATCTGCCCCGTCGGGCGCGGTCCGGTGAGCGGGACCACAGGAAACCGAGAAGAGTGGTGGTTAGCATGGCTGGGTTGACGAAACCGAACCCGGACGGGGGCCTGTACGACCATGGCGCATGGTTCCTCGGGGCTGAAGAGGCTCGTCCACGAGCTGGCCAAGTTCGGAGCCGTGGGCGGTGCGGGCCTGCTGGTCAACCTCGGCGTGTTCAACCTGGTCCGGCATCTCACCGATCTGCAGGTGGTGCGGGCGAGCGTGCTCGCGACCGTCGTGTCGATCGTCTTCAACTACGTCGGGTTCCGTTACTTCACCTACCGTGACCGCGACAAGGGCGGGCGCACGAAGGAACTGACGCTGTTCCTGCTGTTCAGCGCGGTGGGCCTGGTGATCGAGAACGGGCTGTTGTTCGTGGCGACGTACGGCTTCGGCTGGGACAGCCCGCTGCAGAACAACGTGTTCAAGTTCGTCGGCATCGGGGTCGCGACGCTGTTCCGGTTCTGGTCCTACCGCACGTGGGTCTTCCGGGCGCTGCCCGCCACGGAGCCCGTGCCCGGCGTGGAGCCGGAGCCGGAGCCGTTCCGTGCGGTGGCCGAGCAGGCCAGGAGGCCCGCACCGAAGGCTTCGCAGCGGGTCGGCTGAGCCTGCCGGCGAGGCTCTGCTGAGCCCGACGGGGCCGCTGAGCACGCGGGGCCGCTGAGCCGGAGGGGCGGTGCGCCGCCCTCACCTGACGGTGGGCTCCTCGTCGTTCGCCGTGCGCGTCTGCGGGGCCGTGCGGGACAGGAACAGGCCGAAGACGGGGGGCTGCGCCTGGAGCATCTCCAGCCGGCCGCCGTCGGCCTCCGCCAGGTCGCGGGCCACGGCCAGACCGATGCCGGTGGAGTTGCGGCCGCTGATCGCCCGCTCGAAGATGCGGGCCCCGAGGTCGGCGGGGACGCCCGGCCCCTCGTCGGTCACCTCGACGACGGCCTGGTTGCCGGTGACCCGGGTGCGCAGCGCCACCGTGCCACCACCGTGCATGAGGGAGTTCTCGATCAGGGCGGCCAGGACCTGGGCGACCGCGCCGGGCGTGCCCACGGCGCGCAGATGGCGTTTGCCGGAGCTGACGATGGCCCGGCCGTCGCCGCGGTAGGCGGGCCGCCACTCGGCGAGCTGCTGCTGGATGACCTCGTCGAGGTCGAAGGTGACGGCGGAGCCGGTGCGCGGGTCCCGGGCGTTGGTCAGCAGCCGTTCGACGACGTCCGTCAGGCGTTCCACCTGGGTCAGGGCGATGGTTGCCTCCTCCTTCACCGTGTCGGGGTCGTCGGTGAGGGTGATCTCCTCCAAACGCATCGACAGGGCGGTCAGGGGGGTGCGCAGCTGGTGGGAGGCGTCCGCCGCGAGCCGTCGTTCGGCGGTGAGCATGCGGGCGATGCGCTCGGCGGAGGAGTCGAGGACGTCGGCGACCCGGTCCAGCTCGGGGACGGCGTACCGCTTGTGACGGGGGCGCGGGTCGCCCGAGCCGAGGCGTTCGGCAGTCTCGGCGAGGTCGGTCAGCGGGGAGGCGAGGCGGTTGGCCTGGCGGATGGCCAGCAGGACCGCGGCGACCACCGCGAGCAGCGCCACGAGGGCGATGATCAGCAGGGTGCGGCCGACCTCCCGGGTCACCGTGGAGCGCGGCTCCTGGACCAGGACGGTCTCACCCTCCTCGCCGCTGGCCTGTGCCTTGATGACGTCGCCGGTGGGCTTGGTCCCGACCTCGATGACCGGCCGGCCGGGGATGCGGATCTCGGCGTAACGGTCCTGTGTGACCTGGTCGCGCAGTATCGCCGGGGTGACGTTCTCCGAGCCGACGAGCCGGCTGTCCACGATGCTGGCCAGCCGCAGCGCCTCGGAGTCGACCCGCTCCTGGGCGCTGTTGCTGATCGTGCGGGTCTCGACGATGACGAGGGACACCCCGAACACCGCGATGACGACGAGCACCACGGCGAGGGTGGACTGAATGAGACGGCGACGCACGGTGCCCTCCGGGGCGGTGACGTGACGAGAGCGGTTGGCACAACACCCTCAAGGGGCGCGGGGAACTGCGCGGCCAGCCCCCTCCGGACCGAGGACGCGCATCCCGCACAAGCCAGATCGATGGTGACGCGCGTCGTCCGGTCGACCCCGGCGGAGCACTCAGCTCTTCTCGAAGCGGAAGCCCACACCCCGCACGGTGGCGATGTAGCGGGGGTTGGCCGCGTCGTCGCCGAGCTTCTTGCGCAGCCAGGAGATGTGCATGTCGAGGGTCTTGGTCGAGGACCACCAGGTGGTGTCCCACACCTCGCGCATCAGCTGGTCGCGGGTGACGACCCGGCCCGCGTCGCGCACCAGGACCCGCAGCAGGTCGAACTCCTTGGCGGTGAGCTGGAGTTCCTCCTCGCCCATCCACGCGCGGTGCGACTCGACGTCGATGCGCACGCCGTGCGTGGCGGGCGGCTGCTGCGGTTCGGACGCGCCGCGCCGCAACAGTGCCCGGACCCGGGCCAGGAGCTCCGCCAGCCGGAAGGGCTTGGTGACGTAGTCGTCCGCGCCCGCGTCCAGGCCGACGACGGTGTCCACCTCGTCGGCGCGCGCGGTCAGGATCAGGATCGGAATGGCGTGGCCCTCGGAGCGCAGCCGCCGGGCCACCTCCAGGCCGTCCATGCCGGGCAGACCGAGGTCCAGCACGACCAGGTCGACGCCGCCCTGCATTCCGGCGTCCAGCGCGGTGGGGCCGTCCTCGCGCACCTCGACCTCGTAGCCTTCCCTGCGCAGTGCGCGGGCCAGCGGCTCCGAGATGGACGCGTCGTCCTCGGCGAGCAGTACTCGGGTCATGAGCTGATGGTAGTCCGCGGCGGGCGGCCGTCGAAGTGTGATCGTCCACGCGCTTTCTTACCCCGGACATGCCGGACAGACCGGCCGCCGTCCGGGGCCCGCAAGACCGTGAATGTTGGTACGGACCTGCGGTCGGGGGATGGCATCCTGGTACAGACCTTCGAAGTGCCGCCCACGGTTCCTTGATCACCTGTGATCCGTGTCTCAAGTCCTTCCATATGCGGCATTGTGCTGCCGTATGGTGAGAGAACGCCTGTAGTACACAAGGACCTTTGGCGGTCGTATTGACGCTGAAGGTCCCTTCTGTGTGCGGGCCGGTCCGCCGGCCCCGAAAGGAACGACCTGTGGCCGGGCCCCCGAGGAGGGGGCGTGGATCCCGGTGGTCGCCGTCGACCGCTTCGCGACCCGGAGCGGACTCCCCCCGGGCGTAGGGGGGCGACGCGGTCCGCCGGTGCCGGCCAGACCCCCACCGGGCGCGCGAGCTCTCGCGGCGCGTCCCGACCAGCAAGGAACGACATGGCGTCCAGCCTGACGAAGGACACGGTCCGCCCGGGCACCCCCGGCTCCGGGAAGACCTTCTTCGGCCACCCCCGCGGACTGGCCACTCTCTTCATGACCGAGATGTGGGAGCGTTTCTCCTACTACGGCATGCGGGCCCTGCTCCCGCTGTACCTGGTCGCCCCCGGCAGCCTGCACCTCAGCGCCGCGACGGCGACCGCGATCTACTCGGTCTACCTGTCGCTCGTGTACCTGCTCGCCCTGCCCGGCGGCTGGTTCGCGGACCGTGTGCTCGGCCCCCGCAGGACCGTCGCCGTCGCCGGCGCGATCATCATGCTCGGCCATCTGACCCTCGCGCTGCCGAACGCCGGCACCTTCTACGCGGGGCTCGGCCTCGTCGCCATCGGCTCGGGCCTGCTCAAGGCCAACATCTCCACGATGGTCGGCCACCTCTACGACGGGCCCGACGACCCGCGCCGTGACGGCGGCTTCACGCTGTTCTACATCGGCATCAACCTGGGCGCGTTCGCCGCGCCGCTGATCATCGGCACCATCGGTGAGAACGTCAACTGGCACCTGGGCTTCGCGCTCGCCGCGCTCGGCATGGGCCTGGGCCTCACCCAGTTCCTGCTCGGCGGCCGCCACCTGAGCGCCCGCTCGGACATCGTCCCCACGCCGCTGTCGGCGCAGGAGAAGGCGGCCACGCTGCGCAAGGCCGCGTTCTGGGCGGCCGTCGCGATCGTCTTCTACGCCGTGGTGGGCGTCTCCGGCGTCTACACGCTGAACTGGCTGCTGGTGCCGATCACGGTGGCCGGCCTGGTCATCCCGGTGCTCGTCATCGCCCGGATGAAGCGGGACAAGGAGCTGGACCGCGCCGAGCAGTCCAAGCTGACGGCGTACGTCTGGTTCTTCGTCGCCGCGGCCGTGTTCTGGATGATCTACGACCAGGGCGGCTCGACGCTGTCCCTGTTCGCGGAGTCCTCCGCCAAGAACAGCGTCCTCGGCTGGGACTTCCCGGTCTCCTGGTACCAGTCGGTCAACCCGGTCCTGATCATGGCGCTGGCCCCGCTCTTCGCGTGGGCCTGGCTGGCGCTGGCCCGGCGCGGCAAGGAGCCGAGCACCGCGACGAAGTTCGCCATGGGCCTCGTCCTGGTCGGCGCGTCGTTCTTCCTGTTCCTGGCCCCGCTGGCGATCGCCGAGGGCGGTCACAAGGCGGCCGCTCTGTGGCTGGCGGCGATCTACTTCGTGCAGACCGTCGGCGAGCTGACCCTCTCCCCCGTCGGCCTGTCCGTCACCACGAAGATGGCGCCCGCCAAGTACGCCTCGCAGATGATGGGCGTCTGGTTCCTGGCGGTCACCGCGGGCGACGCCACGACCGGTCTGCTGTCCATCGCCGGCGTCGACCTCAACAAGACGGGCATCGTGGCCCTGGAGGCCGTACTCGCCGTCCTCGCCGGCGCGGCGGTGTGGATGTACCGCAAGAAGGTGAAGGAGCTCATGGGGGACGTGCACTGACGTCCGCTCCCGTGCCGCCGGAGGGCCGCCGTACCCGTGGGGTACGGCGGCCCTCCGTCGTCGCCGGTGCAGCCCTTTGCCGTCGCCCGGGGCTCCGGCGTCGGTGCGGGGCTCCCTCGTCGATGTGGGGCTCCGGCGTCGGTGCGGGGCTCAGTCCGTGCTCCTCCTGGGCATGAAGGTGAACACCGCGCCGCCCAGCAGGATCGCCGTACCCGCCACCAGGCCCAGGGCCTTCAGCGCGCCGTGGTCGCCGGAGCCCGTCTCCGCGAGACCGCCGCTCGTCGACGTCGACGTCGACCCGCCCGAGGACGACGAGCCGCTGCCGCCGGACGCGCCGCTCGCCTGCTGCGCGGTGTCCAGCGTGAGGGAGACGGCCGTGCTGTCCGGAGTGCAGGTGGTGGTCGTGCCCATGGCCTCGACGGTGAGGACACCCGGGGAGAGCGTGGACTCACCGGTCGCACCGGGCTTGTAGACGCCCTTGAGGTCCGGGATCCGGATGGGGCTGTTCTGCGGGATCGGCTCGGCGTTCAGCGGGCCTTCCACCCTCACCGACCCCTTGTCCGCGCCGCCCAGCACGACCTGCAGGATCGGCTTCACCTTGCCGGCCGGGATGGCGATGGGACTGTCCATGACCGACTTCTTGAACTGCACGGTGAGGTCGTAACTCCCGTTGTTCTTCCTGGCGTTGATCTGGATGGGTGAGGTCGCCTTCTTCACGCCGATCGGCGACTGACAGGTGTAGGGGATGTCGACGACCTTGCCGGTGAAGTGGGTCGCGCCGCTGTCGCCGGTCCCGGACGCCGACGGACGGGTGCTGGGCGTGGGCGACGTGCTCGGCGAGGACGAACCCGATCCCGAACTCCCCGATCCCGCCGTCACGGTGATGGTCGCCGCCGGCTGGACCGCCTCCGTCGGCGCGCACCTGGTGTCGGTCGACAGCGCGTTGACGACGTAGGCGTCCGGCGTCAGCGTCACCTGTCCGGCCGCCGTCAGCTTCAGCGTGCCCTTCATGTCGGACAGCGTCATCGCGCCGCCCTTGGGGATCGCCGGGTTCTGCCGGGTCCCCTGCATCGCGATGTCCGCGCGCTGCGCGCCGGCGGCCTTGAGGGTGCCGGACGGCTGGACCGAGTTCGCGGGCAGGTCGATGATGTCGGGGTTCTTCGACGCGGCCTGGGTGAACTTCCAGACGACGTCGACGGTGTCGCCGACCTTCGCCGTGGCCGGCGCGCTGATCTCGACCTTGGTGGTGCCGTTGACGTCGGGCAGGCCGATGCCGGAGGGCGGTACGCACTTGGTGGCGTAGGCGACCTCCGCGGCCTGTGCCGGTACGGCGGTCACGCCCAGCAGGACGGCCGCCCCGGTGAGCATGACGGCGGCGCCCGCTGCGGCCGCTCGCTTCCGGGCGGGCGCCCGCTCGGAGCATATGGCTCTCTCACTCACGTGGATCCCTTCCTGTGGGGAGTCGTGGGGCTTGTGGGGCTTGTGGGGCTTGTGGGGTTTGTGGGGTTTGTGGAATTCGTGGGCTGCGTGGGGGTCGGAGGACGCGTGGGGGCCGAGGGAGGCACAGGAGCCGTGGAGGCCGCGGGAGCAGTGGGGGGCGCGGAGGCCGCGGGAGGGGTGGGGGGCGCAGGAGGGGTGGGGCGGGCGTCGTGCGGGGTGGGGATGCGGACCGTCGCGCCCGGAGCGCCGTCCGGGGTGAACCACGGCAGGCTCGCGTGCGAGGGGGCGGAGGGCTCGGGCTCCGGGGCGGGCCGCAGGCGTCCGGGACGGCGGGTGCGGGCCGGCCGCCGGGCCGTCGGGCGGGGGCGCACCCGGTCCACCACGGCCATCCCGATACGGAAGAGCGCCGCCGGCACCACCAGGCAGAGCAGGATCCAGAAGAGGGTCACGCCCCAGGGGCGGCCGACGCCCCACGGCTGCTCGGCGAGGACCTTCCCGCCGTACCCGAGGGAGACGGTGTAGTCGCCGTGGGCGCCGGCGGCGAGCTCCACGGGCAGCTCGACGCGCGCCTTCCCGCCGGGGCGGATCGTGCCGTGCCACTGGCGCTCGTCCCACTGCGGGGCGAACACCCCGTGCGCGGTGCCGACACGGAAGACGGGGTTCTCGACGGGGCCGGTGCCCACGTTGCCGACGGTGAAGACGAGCGTGCGGGAGGGCGGCGCGCCGAACCAGGTGAGCAGACCGCCGGAGCCCTCCAGCCGGGTGTCGGTGAGCACCGACAGCCGTCCGCCGGTCGTCGCCGCGGGCAGCGGCCGGACGGGGTGCCCGGCCACCTGGAACACGGCGTCGGCCTGGGCCTTCGCGCCGGTCGCGGTGGCCGCGTGCACCACGCACGGACAGGGCGCCGGCGGATCGGCCACCGGCAGCGGCCGGCTGAAGCGGCCCTCGGCGTCGGTGGTGACGGCGCGACCGTCGGCGTTGGCACAGGAGTTGGTCCCGCCGACGACGCCCCGGGCCGGCGTCGCCTGCCCGCAGATCAGCAGCATCACCAGCGTGCGCGGCCGCCAGCCGCTGCCGTTGACGGTGACCGAACCGCCGGTGCCCGCCTGGGCGGTGGAGAGCGTGACGGCCGGCCTGTCGGCGGCGGCCGCCGGACCGGCCGCGGGCAGCAGCGGCAGGAACGGCAGGAGCAGGGTCAGAAACAGGAAGAGCAGCGGGGACGGGAGCACGGCCGGCGTCGTCGCCTTCACCGTGCTGCGCGGCTTGCCTCTCACGCCGGCGCTCCTCTCGACTCGGCTTGCGCGGCGGCCGGGCGGCGCCCGCGTCGTCGTACGGCCACCACGGCCGCCGCCGCCGACAGCGCGCCGGCCGCCGCGCCCGCCGTCGCGGCCCACGGCACGAAGCGGGCCGACGCGCGCCCGGTGGCCTGCGCCGCGCCCGGAGCGGTGACCGTCAGGCGCACGGTGACCGCGTCCAGCGCGGGGCGGTCCGGCCAGGGCTCGTCGAGGGCGAGGCGGCTGCCCGGCGGGAGCCGGACGGGCAGGGTGCGTGGGGCCCGGTCGAGGACGGCCCCGAGGACACCGTCCGCGTGCACGGCGAGCCGCGGGACGAGGACCGTGGTGCCTCGGTTGACCAGCTCGTACGTGATGCGGTGGCCGTGGACGGCCACCCGCTCGACGGTCAGCGCGGCCAGCCGCGGACCGCCGACCCGGACCAGCAGCGGCACCGCCGCCTCCAGGCCGGCCGCGTCCCGCACGACGACCTCGCCGGCGGCGTCGCCGGGCCGGGCGTCCGCCGGGACCGTCACCGTGAAGGGGACCTCGGCGCGGGTGCGGGCGGGCACCGCGAGGGCGGCCGGCCCGGCGAAGGCGACGCGCAGACCGGCGCCGGCCGCCCGCAGCCGTACGGTGAGCGGCTCGGCGCCCCAGTTGGTGACGGCCACCGTGTCCTGGAGCACCGCGCCGGGCACGCCCTCGCAGTAGAAGGACGGCCGTCCGCCTCCCGAGGGCGCCGCCGACCAGTCTGCGCCGGAGTCCGCGGGCACGGCGGCGAGCAGCAGGGGCAGGGACAGCAGCAGGACCAGCGGCAGGGACAGCCGCGGGGCGCGGGCTGGGGGGTACGGCATCGGCGGCTCCAGCACTCGTGCGCGGGGGGTGGTGCGGTGCGGTCAGTGGCGGGTGCGCGCCGGCTGGTTGCGCCTGGTCAGCCACAGGGCGCCCGCCGCGCCGGCCAGCAGCACGGTGCCGCCGAGGGTGCCGAGGGCGATCGCGGAGTCCTCGGGGCCGGTCTGCGGGAGATCGCCGCCGGTGCCGCCGGTGCCGGTGCTACCGCCCGAGCCGGTGCTACCGCCCGAGCCCGTGCCGCCGCTGGAGCCGCCGCCTCCGGATCCGCCGCCCGACGCCGTCACGTCGAGGGTGAGGGAGGGGGCCGGGGTGTTGGAGGGCGTGCACGTGGTGGTCGTGCCGAGCGCCTTGATGGTGAGCACGCCGGCCGTGAAGGTGACCTTGCCGGACTTCTTCGGCGTGTAGGTGCCGCTGAGGTCGTTGATCTTGATGGGGGTGTTCTCCGGGATCGCTGCCTGGTTGGCGGGCCCCGTCACGTCCAGGGTGCCGCTGTCGGCGCCGCCCAGCTTGACGGTGGCGCTCGGCTTCATCGAACCCGCGCCGAGTTCGACCGGGCTGGAGGACACGCCCTTCTGCCAGGACATGGTGATCCGGTAGCCGTCGCCGCTCTTGGCGGCCTTGATGTCGATGGGCGAGACGGCGCTCTTGTCGCCGATCGGGGTCTTGCAGACGTAGTTGACGTTCACGACCTCGGCGACGGCCGCGGGGGCGGCCGTCCAGACCACCGCCACGCCGGCCAGGGCCGCGGCAGTCGCGAGCGCGGCGGTTCGCTTCCGGTTCGACACGGTCCCGTCCCCTCACTCCCACCGCCCCGCCCTTACTGACGAGGCATCAGATTGAGCCGTCAAGGTACGCCCGGGGCGATGAGGAGGGAAGAGAAGGTGCGCGCCGGAGTTGCGCCGATCCGGCGCGCGGGTTCAGCGGGCCCGGAGGGCGGCGGGAGCCCCCAGCGCCGGAGGACCTCGGGGACCGCGACCGTTCCGTCGGGCCGCTGATGCCGATCGAGGAGGGCCGGCAGCAGGCGGCTGGTGGCGAGCCCCGACGCGTCGAGCGTGTGCACGTACCGCGGCTTTCCGCCGCCGGCCGGCCGTAGCGGATCAGACCGCGCCGGGCCCGGTAGTCCCGGGCGTTCGACACCGAGCTGACCTCGGCGCAGGCGCCGAGACCGGGCAGCCAGACCTCGACGTCGTACGTCTTCGCCTGAGCCGGACTGGTCTCCCCGGCAGCGCGCAACAAGTTTCGGTGACGGCGTCCGCGCGCCGGTGGGTCGGCGGCGGGAAGGCCGGGCGCCGACCGGGGGGTCAGGCCGGGGCGCCCAGTTCTGCCCAGACGGTCTTGCCGGCCAGGCCGGGGGCGCGGACGACTCCCCAGTCCAGGCAGAGGCGCTGGACGATGAACATGCCGTGCCCGCCCGGGCGGCCCGCGCGGTGCGGGGTGCGCGGGGCCGGCTGTCCCGTGCCGCGGTCGGAGACCTCCACGCGGATCACCTTCTTGTCGCAGCCGAGGACCAGCCCGTCCGGCCCGTCGGCGTGCAGACACGCGTTGGTGACCAGCTCGGAGACGACCAGCAGCACGTCCTCGGCGGCGGCCCGCTGGTCGGCGGTGGCGGCGGGCAGCCAGCCCCAGGCGTACAGCGCCTGCCGGGCGAAGTCGCGGGCGAGCGGGACGACGCCGCTGGCGTCCTCGAAGCTCAGTCTGCGTACCTGAGGGCCGCCGGACGACGCGGAGGCCACGGCTGCCGTGCCCCCTCCGGACGCACCGGCCGCCTGCGGGCCCCCTTCGGACGCCCCGGAAGCGCCGCTGGGCTCCGGGCCGCGGTCGCCCGGCGAGTAAGGCCGGGTGGTGCTCATCAGCGCTTCACCTCACCGATTCCCCGATTCAACCGGTTCACAGTTCAACAGTCGATCACTACAGTCCGTACGCAGCCGAACGGCGTGTGCGCCGGTGTCGCCGCCGCCGTGTTCGGGTTCAGGATGTCTCCTGCCCGGGGGACCCGGCGGAACACCCCCCGCCTTCGCCCCGTTTCCACCCGTTTCGGACGGACGGCGAAGCTCAGCCGTCCCCGTCACGCTCGTCGCGCTCGCCGTCGCCGTCCGCGAGGGCCGCTTCCACCGTGTCGTGCACGGTGAACACCGCGTCCGCGCCGGTGATCTCGAAAACCCGCGCCACCACGGGCTGCATGCCGGCCAGGTGGACTCCGCCACCGGCCGCCTCCGCCTTCAGGCGGGCGCCGAGGAGCACGTTGAGCCCGGTGGAGTCGCAGAACTCCAGGCGTGCGCAGTCCACCACCAGCCGGCTGAGGCCTCTGGAAAGGCAGTCGTCGAGTGGCTCACGCAACAGATCGGCCGTGTGGTGATCCAACTCACCTGCCGGGGTCACCACGGCACTCGAGCCTTCTTGCCGTACCTCGACCAGAAGCCGGCCAGACTGTGCGCTGCCGACCGTCCCGCGGTCCATGCCGTCTCTCTCCCGGGGTCGTGAACTGGTTGCTGACGCTCTCGCACCCTACGCCCTCGGCCAGTGACCTCACACCTGAACATTCGCACACAAACGGACATAAGCCCACAAAATGCACTTGCGATCGGTCAAGTAAAGCGGGTAGGGCTAGGGGGAACACGTACCCGACACGGCCGGCTATGGAGGCGCCGCACACCGAAGTGCGCTCACTGGCATCGGCAGCCATACGCCGAGAACGATGGAGGACTCATGTCACCCCGGCTCGACGCACCGCATACCCGCGGAGCGACGTCGACACCCCCTCCGGAACTGAAAAGTCTGGAACCCATCGCACAGCACGCGGTGCAGGACGTCGACCCCACCGACCTCCTCGCCGGACTCCCGGACATCCCCCCGTACGACGAGATCGCACCCGTCGACGCGCGGGCCCTGTCCAAGACCCTGTTCGCGCGGCTCGAATCCCTCGAAGAGGGCACGCACGCGTACTCGTACGTCCGCAACACCCTCGTCGAACTGAACCTCGCGCTGGTCAAGTTCGCCGCCTCCCGGTTCCGCTCCCGCAGTGAGCCGATGGAGGACATCATCCAGGTCGGCACCATCGGCCTGATCAAGGCGATCGACCGCTTCGAGCTGTCGCGCGGCGTCGAGTTCCCGACCTTCGCGATGCCAACCATCATCGGCGAGATCAAACGGTTCTTCCGTGACACCTCGTGGTCGGTGCGCGTCCCGCGCCGGCTCCAGGAGCTGCGGCTCGACCTCGCCAAGGCGGGCGACGAGCTGGCGCAGAAGCTCGACCGGGCGCCCACCGTCGCGGAGCTGGCCGAACGCCTCGGCCTCTCCCGCGACGAGGTCGTCGAGGGCATGGCCGCGTCGAACGCGTACACCGCCTCGTCGCTGGACGCGCAGCCGGAGGAGGACGACTCGGAAGGCGCCCTCGCCGACCGCATCGGCTACGAGGACCACGGCCTCGAAGGCATCGAGTACGTGGAGTCCCTGAAGCCGATGATCGCCGAACTCCCCTCCCGTGACCGCCAGATCCTCTCCCTCCGCTTCGTCGCGGGTCTGACCCAGTCGGAGATCGGCGAGGAGCTCGGCATCTCGCAGATGCACGTGTCGCGGCTGCTGTCGCGCACGCTGGTGCGGCTGCGGAAGGGCCTGACGCTCGAGGAGTAGGCCCACGGGCCGCGGACCCGGGAGCAACGCCCCTTTCACCGGTGCCGTTCGGACACCGGTGCCGTTCGGATACCGGTGCCCACCGGACACCGGTGCCGTCCGCGTCCGGGCGATCGGCAGCTGAACGATCGCCCGGGCGCGGACGTCGGTGTGCCCGCACTCCGCGCCGCGCTCTCCGCGGTCCACACGGAGGCGGGCCTGCTCCTGTCCTCATGGTGAAAACCCCCTGGCCGGATTCCTCGCGATGGCTACGCTGACCCAGCCCCTGTGACCAGCAGCGCCGCTGGGCCGGCCGCGTCACCTGCTCATGAGGAGCCCCGTGCCCGAATCCGCTGCCTCCCCCGTCTCCCCTGCCTCCGCCGCCTCCCCTGCCTCCCCTGCCTCCCGACTCGGCCGGCTCGCCGACGTCCCGGTGCTGCTGGTGGCCGTCGTGTGGGGGTCCAGCTACCTCGCCGCCAAGGGCGTCACCACCGCGGACACCGTGCTCGCCGTGCTCGTGCTGCGGTTCGCGGTGGTGCTGCCGGTGCTGCTGATCGTGGGGTGGCGGCGGCTGCGCGCGCTGAGCAGCACGCAACTGCGGGGAGCCGGGCTGCTGGGACTGATCCTCGCCGGGATCTTCCTGCTGGAGACGTACGGCGTCGTGCACACCTCCGCCACGAACGCCGGGCTGATCATCAGCCTGACCATGGTCCTCACGCCCCTCGCGGAGAGCCGGGTGCGCGGGGTGCGGCTGCCGGGCGCGTTCCTGGCGGCCGCGGGCCTGTCGGTGGCGGGCGTGGCCCTGCTCACGCAGGGGGCCGGGTTCACCGCTCCGTCGGGCGGTGATCTGCTGATGCTGGGGGCGGCCGTGGCCCGGACCGCGCACGTGCTGGCCATGGCGCGGATGGAGTCGGTGCGCGGCGCGGACGCGTTGTCCCTCACGACCGTGCAACTGGGCGGCGCCGTCGCCGTGTTCGCCGTGCTGGTGGCCGTGCCGGGGACGGGGGCCTCGCCCCGGGCCGCCGCGGCGGCCTTCGACGCCGGGGACTGGGCCGGCCTGGTCTACCTCTCCGTCTTCTGCACCCTCTTCGCGTTCTTCGTGCAGATGTGGGCCGTCCGCCGTACGTCGCCGTCCCGCGTCAGCCTGCTGCTGGGGACCGAGCCGGTGTGGGCGGCGGCCGTGGGCATCGCGCTCGCCGGGGACCGGCCGGGGTGGCCGGGGTTCGCGGGCGCGGTGCTGGTGCTCGTCGGCACGGCGTGGGGACGGTCGGCGGCGGACCGGGGGCGGGCGGCCGCCGGCACCCCCGCCGGCCGGCCTCAGACGACCCGCACGCCTCGCCGCCACACCTCCGAGACCAAGGGCACGCCCGGCCGGTAGGCCAGGTGGACGTGGCTCGGCGCGTCCAGGAGGGTCAGGTCGGCGTACGCGCCGGGGGCGATGCGACCGACGTCCGTGCGGCGTAGCGCCGCGGCCCCGCCCGCCGTGGCGGACCACACCGCCTCGTCCGGCGTCATCCCCATGTCCCGCACGGCGAGCGCGATGCAGAACGGCACGGACGAGGTGAAGGACGAGCCCGGGTTGCAGTCCGTGGACAGGGCGACGGTGACGCCCGCGTCCAGCAGCCGGCGGGCGTCCGGCCACTCGGCCCGGGTGGAGAACTCGGCGCCGGGCAGCAGCGTGGCGACCGTGTCGCCGTTCGCCAGCGCGTCGACGTCGGCGTCGGTGAGGTGGGTGCAGTGGTCGGCGCTGGCCGCGTCCAGCTCGACCGCCAGCTGCACGCCTGGGCCGTGGGAGAGCTGGTTGGCGTGGATGCGGGGGTGCAGTCCCTTCGCCCTGCCCGCGGTGAGGATCGCGCGGGCCTGGTCGCCGTCGAAGGCGCCCTTCTCGCAGAAGACGTCGATCCAGCGGGCGTGCGGGGCGCAGGCGTCGAGCATCTCGCCGGTGACCAGGGCGACGTAGGCCGCCGGGTCGTCGGCGTAGTCGGGGGAGACGATGTGGGCGCCGAGGTAGGTGACCTCGTCGGTGTGGGCGGCGGCGAGGCGCAGGGCGCGGGCCTCGTCGGCGACCGTCAGGCCGTAGCCGGACTTGGTCTCGAAGGTGGTGGTGCCCTGGCGGAGTGCCTCGGCGAGGAAACGGGTGAGGTTGGCCTCCAGTTCCCCGTCGGTGGCGGCCCGGGTGGCGGCGACCGTCGTGCGGATGCCGCCCGCGCTGTACGCCCGCCCCGACATCCGGGCGTTGAACTCCTCCGTGCGGTCGCCCGCGAAGACCAGGTGGGAGTGGGAGTCGACGAAGCCGGGGAGCACCGCCCGGCCGTCGGCCCGGACCCGGTTGTCAGTGGCGGGTGCTTTGCTTGATTCACCGGTCCACACGACGCGGTCGCCCTCGATGACGACGGCCGCGTCCCGGATCAGGCCCAGGGGAGAGCCTCGCCCACTCTCGAGTTTGCTCGAGCGGGGGGACCCCCCTCCGAGGGAGGGATCGTTGGTGACCAGCGTGGCGATGTCGGTGATGGCGGTGGTGGTGCCGGTCCTGCCGGTGCTGCTGCTCATCGTCGTGTCCTCGTGGCTGACGGGGATGGAGGAGGGGGCGGAGGCCCGGGCGGGGTCGACGGCCACCGCCGGTGGTGGTGTCAGGCGTGCAGGGCCGCGACGGCCCGCGCGAGGGCCTGCGGCACGTCCGGTACGAGGGTGTGCGCCCCGTCGCGTACGACGTGCCGTCCGCCGACGACCGTGTGCCGTACGTCCGCCGCGGTCGCCGCGAATACGGCCGTCTCGGCGCCGAGCCGGGGCAGCGGGCCCGCTGTCCTGACCGAGTCGAGGGCGATCGTCGTGAAGTCGGCGGGCGCGCCGGCCTCCAGGACGCCCGCGTCCGGGTTGCCGAGGGCGGCGTGGCCGTCGGCGGAGGCGGCGCGCAGCAGGGCGGCCGCCGTCCAGTGACCCCGGGTGCGGGTGCGCAGCCGTTCGTTCAGCTCCATCGCGCGGGCCTCCTCGAGCAGGTCGATGACGGCGTGGCTGTCGGAGCCCAGGGAGAGCGGCGAGCCGGCGGCCTGGAGGGCGACGGCCGGGCCGATGCCGTCGGCGAGGTCCCGTTCGGTCGTGGGGCACATGCAGGTGCCGGTGCCGGAGCGGCCCAGCAGGGCGATGTCGTCGTCGGTGAGGTGGGTGTTGTGGACTCCGGTGGTGCGCGGCCCGAGCACCCCGTGCTCGGCGAGGAGCCGGGTGGGCGTGCACCCGTGGGCGGCCCGGCAGGCGTCGTTCTCGGCGGTCTGCTCGGACAGGTGCACGTGCAGCGGCGCCCGGCGCTCGTCGGCCCAGCGTGCGACGGCCGCCAGCTGGTCGGCGGGCACGGCCCGTACGGAGTGGATCGCCGCCCCGATCCGTGCGTGATCCCGTTCCTTGAGAAGTGAACAGCGTTCGGCCCAGGCGTCCGCGTCGCCGTCGGAGAAGCGGAGCTGATGGGCGTTGGGGGGCTGTCCGAAGCCGGAGGACAGGTAGGCGGTGTCGAGGAGGGTGATGCGCACGCCGGCTTCGGCGGCGGCCTCGATGAGCGCCTCGCCCATGGCGTTGGGGTCGGCGTAGGGGGTGCCGCCGGGGGCGTGGTGCAGGTAGTGGAACTCGCCGACGGCGGTGATGCCGGCCAGCGCCATCTCGGCGTACACGGCGCGGGCCAGCTGGTGGTAGGTGTCCGGGGTGAGGCGGTCGGCGACCGCGTACATGACCTCGCGCCAGGTCCAGAAGGTTCCGGAGCCGACCTGGACGGTGCCGCGCAGGGCGCGGTGGAACGCGTGGCTGTGGGTGTTCGCGAGGCCGGGCAGGGTGAGGCCGCGCAGGATCTCGGCGCCGGGCGGCGGGGCGTCGACGCCGGTGCGGACGGCGGTGATACGGCCCGCGGTGATGCGGCCGTCCGTCCCCGCGCCGGAGCCTCCGCCCGCCGACACCGTGAGGGCGACGCCGGGCTCGACGTTCGTGTCGAGCCAGGCGTGCTCCAGCCAGTACGTCCGTGTCCGCTGCGGGGGAGTCACCGGCAGGCCAGTCCTTCCAGTACGTCGGCGAGGGCGCGCACCCCGGCCACGCAGTCGTCCTCGGCGGCGAACTCGGCCGGGGAGTGCGAGACGCCCGTGGGGTTGCGCACGAACAGCATGGCGGTCGGGATGCGGTCGGAGAGGATTCCGGCGTCGTGTCCGGCGCCGGTGCCGAGGACGGGGACGGTGAGCCGGGCGCCGCTGTCCTTGCCGAGGATGCGGGCGAGTTCGTCGCGCAGCGCGTGGTCGAACTCGACGACGGGCGTGAACGACTCCCGGACGACGTCCAGGTCGATGCCGTGGGCGGCGGCGTGGTCGCGGGCGGCCCGCTCCACCCCGTCGACGACCGTGTCGAGCAAGGCCTGGTCGGCGGCGCGGGAGTCGAGCCAGCCGCGCACCAGGGAGGGGATGGCGTTGACGCCGTTCGGCTCGACGGAGATCTTGCCGAAGGTGGCGACGGCGCCCGCGAGCCGGGCCTCGCGGCGGGCGGCGAGGACGGTCTCCGCGTACGGCAGCATCGGGTCGCGCCGGTCCTCGAGGCGGGTAGTTCCGGCGTGGTTGGCCTCGCCCCGGAAGTCGAACCGCCAGCGCCCGTGCGGCCAGATGGCGCTGGCGAGGCCCACCTGGTCGCCGCTCAGATCGAGCGCCCGCCCCTGTTCGACGTGCAGTTCCACGAACGCGCCGATGCGGGAGAGCCGCTCCGGGTCCGGGCCGATGGCGTCCGGGTCGTACCCGGCGGCCTCCATGGCCTGCGGGAGGGTGACACCCTCGCCGTCGGTGAGCCGGTGGGCCTGCGCCACGGTGAGCTGTCCGGCGGTGAGCCGGGAGCCGACGCAGGCGAGCCCGAAGCGGGCGCCCTCCTCGTCGCCGAAGTTGACCAGGGCGAGCGGCTTGGTGAACTCGGCCCGGCGGGCGCGCAGTTCGTCGAGGGCGGCGAAGGAGGACACCACGCCGAGCGGGCCGTCGAAGGCGCCGCCGTCGGGCACCGAGTCGAGGTGCGATCCGGTCACCACGGCGTCTCCGGCCGCCGGGTCGCCGAGCCAGGCCCACTGGTTGCCGTTGCGGTCGACCTCGTAGGTCAGCCCGCGCGCCTCGGCCTGTTCCCGGAACCAGGCGCGGCAGTCCGCGTCGGCGGCGGTCCAGGCGTAGCGGCGGTAACCGCCGGAGGCGGAGCTGCGGCCGATCGGCAGCAGCTCCGCCCACATGCTGTGGAAGGTCACGCGTCGTCACCTTCACGCAGGGGCACCCGCACGCCCCGTTCGTCCGCGACCGACTCCGCGATGTCGTACCCGGCATCGACGTGCCGGATGACGCCCATGCCGGGGTCGTTGGTGAGGACCCGGCGGATCTTCTCGCCGGCGAGTGCGGTGCCGTCGGCGACGGTCACCTGGCCGGCGTGGATGGAGCGGCCCATGCCGACGCCGCCGCCGTGGTGGAGGGAGACCCAGGAGGCGCCCGAGGCCACGTTGACCATGGCGTTCAGCAGCGGCCAGTCGGCGATCGCGTCGGAGCCGTCCAGCATGGCCTCGGTCTCGCGGTACGGGGAGGCGACGGAGCCGGAGTCGAGGTGGTCGCGGCCGATGACGAGGGGGGCGGCCAGCTCGCCGGAGGCCACCATGTCGTTGAAGCGCTCGCCGGCCTTGTCGCGCTCGCCGTAGCCGAGCCAGCAGATCCGGGCGGGCAGGCCCTGGAAGTGGACGCGCTCACCGGCCAGCTTGATCCAGCGGGCCAGGGACTCGTTCTCGGGGAAGAGGTCGAGGATCGCCTTGTCGGTCTTGGCGATGTCGGAGGCCTCGCCGGACAGGGCGGCCCAGCGGAAGGGGCCCTTGCCCTCGCAGAACAGCGGGCGGATGTAGGCGGGGACGAAGCCCGGGAAGGCGAACGCCCGGTCGTACCCGGCGAGTCGGGCCTCGCCGCGGATGGAGTTGCCGTAGTCGAAGACCTCGGCGCCGGCGTCCAGGAAGCCGACCATCGCCTCCACGTGCCGCGCCATGGACTCGCGGGCCCGGGTGGTGAAGCCGGCCGGGTCCTTCGCGGCGGCGTCGGCCATGTCCTCGAAGTCGATGCCGGTGGGCAGGTAGGACAGCGGGTCGTGGGCGGAGGTCTGGTCGGTGACGATGTCGATGGGGGCGCCCATGGCGAGCAGCTGCGGCACGAGGTCGGCGGCGTTGCCGAGGACGCCGATGGAGAGCGGCTTGCGCCGGTCGCGGGCCTCGACGGCCAGCTGGAGCGCGTGGTCCAGGTTGTCGGCCCTGACGTCCAGGTAGCGGTGCTCGATGCGGCGGTCGATGGCGCGCGGGTCGCAGTCGACGCAGATCGCGACGCCGTCGTTCATCGTCACGGCGAGCGGCTGGGCGCCGCCCATGCCGCCGAGGCCGGCGGTGAGGGTGATCGTGCCGGCGAGGGTGCCGCCGAACTTCTTCGCGGCGACGGCGGCGAAGGTCTCGTAGGTTCCCTGGAGGATGCCCTGGGTGCCGATGTAGATCCAGGAACCGGCGGTCATCTGGCCGTACATGGTCAGACCCAGCTGCTCCAGGCGGCGGAACTCCTCCCAGTTCGCCCAGTCGCCGACGAGGTTGGAGTTGGCGATGAGGACGCGCGGGGCCCACTCGTGGGTCTGCATCACGCCCACCGGCCGGCCGGACTGGACGAGCATCGTCTCGTCCTGCTTGAGGGTCCGCAGGGTGCGGACCATCGCGTCGAAGGAGCGCCAGTCACGGGCCGCCTTGCCCGTGCCGCCGTAGACGACGAGCTTGTCGGGGTGTTCGGCGACCTCGGGATCGAGGTTGTTCTGCAGCATCCGCAGGGCGGCTTCCTGCTGCCATCCCAGGGCGCTCAGTTCCGTACCGCGCGGTGCTCGTACGGGGCGGGGTCCTGACATGGTCTGCCTCCTTGCGGACGGGTGATCCCGGCGGGCCTTACTGCCGATATTCACATCCTGTCCCGCTGAATAGAACTAGTCAATACGGTCGCACGCCAGGCCCCTCCCCGGAGGCGCCCGAAGAGACGAGGAGAGGCGAGGGGAGACGGGTGACGCGCGGCGACGGGGAGGCGGTCGCGGACAAAGGAAGGGAGAGAGGGAGGTGCGCGTGGGGAACAGGGAGGCGGGCGGCCGGACGGGTCCCGACGGGGCGTGCGGCACCGCCGTCACCACCCTTCACACGCCCGTGCGCCATGGCGCGTGCCGGTGGGCGCGGTGTTGAAGGGACGCAGGGGACACTCCGCGGGCACGGAAAGTGGTCAGTCGACCCACCTTAGTCACCACTCCGCATGTTCCGCCGGAAAATGCCAGAAGACTCACCCCTGGCGCACACGTTGCGTAGCTTCTTCATCACTCAGCCGAACGGCGGGCGGGAGGGGGAGCCAACGGTGCCCGGAATCGACGAGTGTCTACTGGAGGCCATGCGGCTGCCCGGCGCGCGGGGCGCGGCGCTGGTCGACTGGACGAGCGGGCTGGCCCTGGGCGCGGTCGGGGAGTTCCCCGGCGGCGACCACGAGGCGGCGGCCGCCGAGGCCGCGGAGGTCGCCCGGCTGACGGCGGAGCAGCGGGCGTTCACCCCCGACGGCCACGACGGCCTCCTCGGCCGGGAAGACCGCGAGGGTGTGGCCGGGGCCCTCCCGGCCGCGCCCGCCGATCCCCCGGTCGAGGACCTGATCATCAGCAACCGGGACAGCTACCACGTGCTCCGGTTCGTGCCGACGTCCTTCGACAGCAGCGTGTTCCTGCACGTGTGGCTGGCCCGGTCGGACGGCAACCTCGCACTGGCCCGGATCAGGCTGGGCGAGATGGCCGAACGGCTGGTGCTGGGATGACGGCGCTGAGAACGACCCCGCCGGGCACGACCCCGCCGCCCCGGCTGCCCGTCCGGGAGAAGTCGGCGGCGCAGGGGCAGGGCGGCGCCCTGTCGCCGATGCTGAACCGGCTCGCCGCCGAACGGGCGACGGGCGTCCTGGAGCGCGAGCGCGGCTCGCTCTACCTCGCCGAGGGGCGGGTGGTGCACGCCGAGAGTCCCCTCGCCCCCGGCCTCGACGTGCTCCTCCTGGCCCACGGCACCCTCTCCCCCGCGGTCTGGCAGGACGCCGTC
This sequence comes from Streptomyces achromogenes, assembly GCF_030816715.1. NCBI lineage: Bacteria > Bacillati > Actinomycetota > Actinomycetes > Kitasatosporales > Streptomycetaceae > Streptomyces > Streptomyces achromogenes. The sequence continues at coordinate 3,622,940 of NZ_JAUSYH010000001.1, forward strand.
GAGCGGGCCGACGAGGACTACGGCGTCGCACGTCTGCTGCTCGACGCCGGCCGTGTCCCGCGCGGCGCGCTGGAGCTGTGCCACCTGGAGGCGGTGTTCGACGCGGCGTACTTCGCGCTCGCCCCCAGCAGCACGCCGGGCCACTTCCACTACGGCGCCCGGCACCGGCTCGGCGCCCTCAGCCCCGTCCCGGTCGGCGCCGTCGAGCGCGAGACACTGCGCCGGCGTGCGCTGCTGGACCGGCTGTGGCCCGACCCGGCGACCGACGGATCGCCGCTGCGCCGGGCCGAGACCGTCGCCCCGCCCGCGCCGACCGCCCGGCAGTGCGCGGTGCTCGCCCTCGCCGACGGGATACGCACCGCGCCGGAGATCGCCCGCGAGCTGGGCCGGCAGGCCTTCCACACCTTGGTGGACGCCCGGCGGCTGGCGGCGGCGGGTCTGCTCACCGCGCTCTTCCCGCCGCCCGGCCCGCACCGCCTGCCGACCGGATTCCCGCCCCGCCACGCACTCCCCGCGACCGGGTCCCCCGCAGCCGCCGGCCACCCGGCCGGAGAGCCGGCCGCCGGAGCCCCCGTACCCGCAGCCCCGGCGACCGGGGCCCCCGCAGCCGCGGGACTCCCCGCGCCCCCCGTCCCCGACGCCCATCAGGGCATTGCCCTGCCCCGCGTCAACGACCCCGACATCACTCTGCTGAAGAGGCTCAGGGATGCGCTGGAGGCCCTTTGAACGGCAGCGACCGCGCGCCGAGAGGAGCGAGCTGATGGCTTCCGCGCCCGAGATACTCGACGAGCTGAGGCGACTGCGGGCGCGGGTGCCCCAGCTGACCGGCGCACTGGCGGCCGGTGTGGACGGACTCGTCCTCGCCCACGACACCCCGGGCGTCGAGCCGGAGGTGGTCGCCGCGCTGACCGCCGCCGCCCTCGGCGTGGCGGTGCGGATGGCGGACACGACCGGCCAGGGCGACTTCCGCGAGCTGCTCGTGCGCGGCCGGTACGGCTACGTCTCGACGTACGCGGCCGGCGAGAACGCCGTGCTGACGCTGCTCGCACAGGACCGCGTCAACGTCGGCCGGCTGCACCTCGAGGGACGCCGGGCCGGCGCCCGCATCGGGGAGCTGGTCGACGCGCGGGAGGCGACGGCGCGATCGGCTGCGGCGACCGCCCCCGTGAAGACGCCGCCCAAGCCGCCCGCGAAGGCGCCGGTGCGGACGCCCGCGAAGCCCACGACCGTACGGACCAGATCGGCGCGCGGCCCAGCCACCACCAACGCGCGCACCACCACGGAAAGTTGAAGGAACCGAGGAGCACAGTCATGGCCAATACCGAGACCTGTCTGAAAGAGGCGCTCGCCTCCATCGAAGGTGCCACCGGAGTCGCGCTCGTCGACTACACCAGCGGCATGGCGCTGGGCACCATGGGCGGCGGCAAGACGTTCGACCTGAACGTCGCCGCCGCCGGCAACACCGACGTGGTGCGCGCCAAGATGCGCACCATGGAACACCTCGGGCTGAAGGCCCAGATCGAGGACATCCTGATCACCCTGTCCGACCAGTACCACATGATCCGGCTGATCAGCGGCCGCGGCGGGAACGGCCTCTTCCTCTACCTGGTGCTGGACGCCAAGCGGGCCAACCTGGCGATGGCCCGCCACCAGCTGAAGAGGATCGAGGAGGACCTCGAGGTGTGACGGACTGACAGGCGCTAGACCAGTGCGGCGGCGCGGCGGCGGGATCCGCCCGGGGCCGCGTCGCCCGCCGCGATGCCGGTGCTGCGGTACGCCTTGACGGTCCGGCCGGCGGGGCGTCCGCCGCGTCGGTCCAGCCAGTCGACGCGCACCCACAGCAGCGCGTCGCCGGCACGCTCGCGCCGGCCCAGCCAGGCGGCCTTGAGCCACAGCCCCGCCCCGCAGCCGGCGAGCAGCATGCCGCCCGCCGCGGGCACGGCGAACGAAGCGCCCAGCGCGGCGAAAAAGGCCGCCGACAGCCACCGGCGGTGGCCGCGCCGCCAGGCGCGGACGGTCACCGCCCGGTCCTGGAGCACATCGTGCTTGCCCGCGCGGACCGCGCCACGCCCGAGCTCCGTGAACCGACGGCGACCGCGCACCGCCGTGACCGCCGCGGCCACCAGGAACAACGCGGCCCCGGCCCACACCCCGATCCGCCGCCCGGTCAGGCCGGGCACCAGGACTCCGATCCCGGCCGCGAACACCCCGCACCACCACAACGGCGCGGCTCCGGCCCGTACGACGACGGCCACCCGAGCCAGCCCCTGCACTCCGCGTGCCACGTCCGCCTCCTCGTCACCCGGCTCCCACTCGTGGCCGTTCAGCGTAGTCAGCGAACCTGAGACGAGTCTGAGAGTCCGGCGAACCGAAATCGGGAGCCCGAGGGTCCGGGGGTTCGAGGGTCCGGGGGTCCGAGGGTCCGGGAGGCCGGGACTCCGGTCACCGGGGCCGGCCTACTCCACGAAGAGGCCGCGCGTCGCCGCCCTTGCGTCGAACTCCTCCAGCCGGGCCTGCGCGTCGGGCAGGTCGTCGCACATCGCCTCCAGCAGCACCCGCCCCAGCAGCATCGGCGCGCACGCCGTGTCGAAGGCGAGCCCGGTGCCGACGGCGGCCGGCAGCAGCAGGTCGGAGACCTTGGCCACCGGCGCGAACGCGGAGTCGGCGACCGACACCACGCTCAGCCCGGCCTCCCTGGCATAGGCGAGGGTGTCGACGACCTCCCGCGGGTGGCGCGGCAGCGCGAAGCAGAGCAGCGCGGAGGCGCCGGCCCGCACGGCGGCGTCGATCCGGTCGTGGATCATCGTGCCGCCCTCGTGCAGCAGCCGTACGTCGGGATGCACCTTGGCGGCGAAGTAGGCGAATCCGTACGCCTGGGAGGCGGCGGCCCGCAGTCCGAGCACCGGCAGCGGCCGCGAGGCCGCCAGCAGCCTTCCCGCCCGCTGCACGGGCCGCGGATCGGCGAGCAGCTCGGCCAGGTGCCGCAGGTTCTCGATCTCGGCCTGGACGGCCTGCTGGTAGGCGTTGTACGAGGCGGGGCCCGGCGTCCGGTCGGCGGGGGCGACCTCGCGCAGGTGCTTGCGCAGGGCGGGATACCCGTCGAAGCCGAGGGCGACCGCGAAGCGGGTCACGGACGGCTGGCTGACCCCGGCCAGCTCGGCCAGCTCCACGCTGGAGAGGAACGGCACGTCGGCGGCGCGCCGCACCATGCTGTGCGCGATGCGCCGCTGGGTCGGCGTCAGCCGATGGCCTTCGAAGAGCGCCTGCAGCCGGGCCGCCGGGCTGTCCGACGGCGCCGCACCCGGCCCGCCCGCACTCGGCCCGCCCGCACCCGACCCCGGTCGCGTCCCCGGCCCCGTTCCGGACGCCGGTCCCGTCCGGGACCCCGCTCCCGTCTCCGTCCCCGTGTCCGTCTCCGCGCTCATGCCCGCTCCCCCTTCAGCCGCCCGCGAACCGAGCCGTCGACAAGACTATTCAGTTATCACGCACTCTGCATGACGTCATACAGCCAGGCAAGGGAGACCCGAAGACCGAAGGCCCGTTGAGAGCGGCGGGTCAAAATGAGAGTGTGTCGCTCAAAATGAGAGTGCACTTGATAGCGTGTCCCCCTAAATGAGAGTGATGTAGATCACTTTCAGTAAGGGGGGTGCATGCCGCCACGTCGATTAGCGCTGGTCACGGCGCCGCGAGCCGGTGAGACGTTCGCGTCGTGGGTGGATCGGATGGCTCGAGCTAACCGGTGTCCACCAGCCGAGGTCGCCGACCTCATGGGACTGCGGCTTCGAGGGACATCTGCGGATGTCCGGCCCCCTGTGCTCGGGGTCCGGTGCGATGAGACGGTCCGGCAGGCCGTGTACGCGGCGACAGGTGTTCCCGGTGGCTTGGTGGACGGGATGCACCTGTCCGTTTTCGAGGGCGGGCCGCTGAGCGTGGCGGCGGTGCTCTCAGCGGGCAAGGCACATCGGCCATCGGCGGGCCGGGAGTGGGTCGAGGTGTACGGCAGCCGCGCCTGTCCGTGCTGCCTGCTGGCGTCGGGTGGGGTGTGGCAGCTGTGGTGGAAGCTGTCGTGTGCGGCGGTTTGCCCCGAGCATCAGGTGATGCTGCTGGATCGTTGTCCGTCGTGCGGTGGGGTACTGCGGTGGGGTGGGGATCGGCCTCGCGTGGTGCCGGCGCAGTGGGTCAGGCCTCCGACAGGTTGTGCGAATTCCGTTCGGGGGAAGCCCTGTTCACAGTGGCTACCCTCGGTTCGCGTGAGCCAAGCACATGAGCAGACGGTCGATGCACAGCGGCGATGGCTGGACGCCGCCTACGGCCGTGCGTGCCCCGCGCTGGGAGGCGTGAACGTGCCGGCGGGAGAGTGGTTCGCGGCGTTCCGCGCATGTGTGATCTTGTTGCGACTCGGGCTGCCGAGGATCTTGGGACGTCTACCGGGCGTGCCTGGCTGGTGCCGCCAGGTCCTATTGGAAGAGCGCGTCGAGCGCGGCATGCACCGGAGCCAGTTCGGGTGGGGCCCTGCGTCGGCCGGGGCTGCGGCAGCGTTTCTCACGGTGGTTACGCCTCTGCTGGCTACGGCTGACGTACGGGAGTTGTCGCGACGGTTGGCACCACTAGTACGGATGGCGGTCGAAGAAGGGTGCTTGGCAGCCCGGCCTTTGGCGCGGCTCGCAGTGCCGGAGGTTTTCGCCGAGGCAGTGGCGGTGCAGGTGCCGGTGGGACGCTCGGCCAGAAGTCCGTGGGGAGGGAATGGTCGCGGTGAGCGGTGATACGGAAGTACCGGAGCCGTCCGTTCGGGACATCGACCTGGTGCGGGTGCGCTACGTCGATGCCGAGGGGGTCCAGCATCTGGTGCGGCTGGAGGAAGCCGCTGACGTGCCGTTCGAGGACGGCAGGATGGTGCGGTCCATCCCCAGTCACCGGGACCAGGGACACATGCCGGGCCAGTACTGGGTGGCGAAGTGGGGCGACTTCGCCGACTACGAGAGCGTGCTGGAGTCGAAGTGGCTGACACTGCTGGACTTCGACCCGCAAGTGACCGCATTCGCCACGCAGCCCTTGGAGTTCGACGCGATCGACGCCCGTGGGACGTGGCGACACACACCGGACGTCTTCGTGCGCCGCCGGGATGGCAGCGTACTGCTGGTGGACGTGAAGAACCCCGAGTTGCGGGACGATCCAAAGGTGCGGCTACAGGAGGAGCGCACTCAACGCACGTGCGAGCGGCTGGGCTGGGACTACGCCATGGTTTCGGAGCCGAGTGAACAGCGCTGGGAGAACATCGACCTGCTCTCCAGTGCCCGGCGTCCGCTGCATCTGGGAGCGGATCTGGTACCGCGCCTGCTGGAACTGGCCCGTGAACCGGTGGAGATCGGGGAGCTGATGCGGTTCATGGAGTACCCGGATCTGGCGCGCGGCGTGCTGTATCACCTGATGTGGCACCAGCGGATCGTCACGGATCTGGATCGCCCCTTGCGCGAGACAACGCTGGTAAAGGCCGCAGTGGAGGTACGGGCATGACGGTTGACGGCGCGGTGCGGTTGCAGCATGGGGCCAGGCTGTGGCTGGACGATGAGGTGCACACGGTGACCGGGGTGACCGATGACGGCGTGCGGCTGCGTTCGGAGAGCGGCTCGTGGACCGTGATCGGTGTGGGGCACCTTCTCGCGGACCCGACCTTCCGCCCTTACGACGGCGACGCTGACCCAGAGGGCGAGGACCCCACTGAGCACGACGTCTCGGCAAGGAAGTTGTGGCTGGACGCTGCCGCCCTGTTCGACAAGTTGACTGACAAGCAGTTGGAGGAACTCCAGCGCGCTCAGGAGCACCTCCTGGAGATGACGACTGGCTTTCGCAGTGGAAACTCGGAGGACGTCTCGCCCGGGGAACCCAAGCCGGAGTACGCCCCTGACGTATCGCTGGCCCAGCGGGTGCAGAGCAAAGCGCGGGAACTGGGCTACAGCGAGCAACAGATGTGGCGGCGTCTGCGGAGGTGGCGGGAAGAGGGCCCGTGGGGCCTGGTGGACCGGCGCAGTCATCGGCCGTCGGATCCCCTGGCGGGTGTAGATCCACGGTTGATCGAAGCGATCGTCACCCAGCACTACGTGACGGAGGAAGACGACTCGACCGGCAGCCTGAACCGGCTGCGCCGCCGGGTGGGGCGCCGCCTGGTTGACGTCCACGGCTCGGGTACGGTGAAGATACCGGCGCAAAAATCGTTCAACCGGTACGTCGCCGCTCTCCTGCCCGGCCGCTACACAACTGGGTCGGCCACCACGCGGCAGTCGGTGGCGAACCGGCCGGACGGCCACTACCGTCCGATCACCGCCAGCCGCCCGGGCGAACTGGTGATGATCGACACCAGTTGGCTGGACGTTCGCGCCTACGATCCGGTCGAGGACGTCGTCTTCTCAGTGGACCTGACGATCGCCATCGACGTCTGTACCCGGTCTCTTCTGGGGTGGCGTCTGGTGCCCAAGGGCACGAAGGGCGTGGATGCGGGCCTGGTGATCGCCGACGCGATGATGCCGGAGCCGATGCGCCCCGGCTGGCCGGACGGGCTGCGGCACCGGATGCTGCGCCTGCCGTGCGAGCCGCTCCTCGCTCAGGACGAGCGGTTCGCGGCCGCCGCGGCCCGCCCGGTGGTGTTTCCCGAGAGGATCGTGATCGACCACGGCAAGGCGTTCGCCTCTCAGGCGGTGAAGAACGTGTGCCGCCGCTACGGGATCACCATCCAGGACACCCGCAAGTACCGACCCACCGACAAGCCGCAGGTCGAGGCCGCGTTCAAGACGATCAGAAGCCAGTTCTCCGAGCACATCGCCGGCTACAAGGGCAATCATGTGGTGCACCGCGGCCGGGACGTGGACGCGGTGGCCCGGTGGACGATCGAGGAACTGGAGGAGTTCTTCGCCGAGTACGTCGTCGCGGTCTACCAGCGCCGTCGGCACAAAGGGCTGGTGCTGCCGGGGTTCCCGGAGATCAACCTGTCGCCGAATGACGCCTACCGGCTGGCCGTGCACCGCTGCGGCTACATCGCCGCTCCATGTGATCCCAATCTGTTCCTGGAACTGCTGCCGATCCACTGGTGCGCGATTTCCAACCGGCGGATCCAGAAGGACTACTTGCACTACAGCGCGCCCATCACGGGCACCCACAATGGGTCCAAGTCCCCATACCCACAGGCCAAGGGCGCCTGGCCGATCCGCTACGACCCGCGGGACGTGACGCAGGTCTACTTCCATGATCCTTACAGCGGCGTCTGGCACACGCTGCGCTGGACCCACGCATTGACCGGGCTCGAGCCGTTCACGGACATCACGCTGCGCCAGGTCAAGCAGGAACTGCGTGAACGAGGCCGCGACCCACAGGACCAGGAAGCCGTCCTGGACGCGTTGCTGGACCTGCAGAACCGCACGGACGCCGCCGAGGCGTCCACCGCCCGCTCCCGCCGGGCGCGGGCCCGGGACGCCGAGCGGGCCAGGGCGGCGGCGCGGGACAAAGCTCGCACCGAACTGGCCGACGCCGCTGCCGATGCCCCGGTCGAGGAACCCCGCCTGCGGGCCGTGCCATCACTGCCCGCGGACGACGAGGAAGAGGTCACGATCGACTTCGACGCCCTGCCTTCGTACGAGGTGTGGGGCGGTCGCCCGGAGACGGACGACGCCCCATGATGGCCCCACCGGGGGACTCCGAGTGCCTGCACCCTGGGCTGGCCGAACCGCGGACCAAGGAAGAATGGTTCGCGTACGTCTTCTACGAGCCGCCGCCCCGGCCCCACCTTCCCCCGTACGACGTCTACGCGGCGATGGACAAGGACGATGCTGAGCGGCGTCGCCTGAACCGTAGCCGCAACCGCTATCACAGCGCCCTAGTGCTGGCCTGGACGCCCGCCGTCCAGCACTTCGAGACAGAGATCACGGAACTGCTCGCCGCGAACGAGATGGCTCCGCCCGGTGCCCGGCTCGGACTGCTCATCGACGGCCCCCCCACAGTCGGCAAGTCCACTCTGGTCAAGATGATCGGCCGGAAGTTCGAGCAGGATCTTCGTGAGGACTTCCCCGAGCGGTTTGCCCCCGATCGGCTGGGGGCTTATGTCCCCGTCGTCTATGTCTCCCTGACAGACCAGGTCACCCCCAAGCAGATCTCCATCGCGATAGCCCGTTACCTGAACGTGCCGACCAGCGGTACCAAGGACACCATCGACGATCGTGTCCTGACCGCGCTCACGGCGTGCGGTACGCAGTTGATCATCTTCGACGACTTGCATTTTCTGGACTGCTCGCTCAAAGAGGGGCGGGCCTCAAATGACCACATCAAGTTCCTCGCCAACCACGCCCCATGCACGATCATCGGCACCGGCGTCGATCTGGAGGACAGCCCTCTGCTCAGCGAGGGCGGTCCTGCCGGACCCGTCAAGCGGAACACCCGCGGCAAGTCTTCGCCGTCCAGCGGCCCCAGGACCCAGACCGCCGGCCGGTTCAGCCGCCAGGAACTCGCGCCCTTCGCCCTCGACAGCGATACCGGAATCCTGCAGTGGGTCGGCGTCATCAACTCCCTGGAGAATGCGCTGGCCCTGTACCGGCACGAAAGCAAGAGCCTGACCCGCCGACACTGGCGCTACCTCCATGATCGCACCAACGGCAGCATCGCCGGTCTCCACGCCCTCATCCGCCGCAGCGCCGTACGCGCCGTTCAGCAGGGCACCGAGGCCATCACGCGGGAGATCATGGACTCCATCGTCCTGTCGTATGCTCATGAACGCGCCTACGCCAGGGTCGTCGAACTGCAGTCCCGCTCGTCAGCGAAGAGCGGGAGCGAGCAGAACAAGAAGCCTCCGGCAGCAGACGGAAGTGCCTGAAGAGGCCTGTACCGCCTGATGTGGCGCCTGTTACAGGCGTACTGGCACGCTCTGCGTGTGCCCACGTCGTTGCGTCGTCTCGCCCTGGTGCCAGAGCCGTATCCCGGCGAGTCCCTGCTCAGCTGGGTCGACGCGCTCGCCTGGCTGAACCAGATCAGCCGACTGCAGGCGGTGTGTTTCGCGGCCTTCATCCGCCCTGGTGGCTCCATGTACCGGCCCAGTATGCGCTTCGTGGCCCATCTGCCGGCGGAGGTCGTGGCCCGTGTCCAGGTCACCACCGGACTGTCCGCCGGGCAGCTGCGTCGGATGACCCTCATGCATTACGCCGACGGTGCTCTGCCCTCACCGCCCTCTTCTACACACCGGCGGGCTGTCGCCGCATGGCTGAACCGCCTGATGCTCGCGCAGCCTGTCCGCTCGCGTGCGTGCCCGGCCTGTCTGCGGGAGAACGGCGGTCGCTGGCTGCTGCGTTGGCGTCTGATCTGGTCCTTCGCCTGTGTACGCCACCGCGTTTTCCTGCTCAGCGCCTGCCGCGGCTGCGGCAAAGGCCTGCACCAGGTGCTTCCCGGACCAGGAAGCCCCGTTGTGTGCGGCCAGGCCGACTGGAACCGTCCGGGATACGTCTGCCGGCGCTCCATCTGGCGCATGCGTCCTCCCCGGCTGTCCGACGCGCATCTCCTTGAATGTCAGCGCCGTCTCGATGATCTCGTCGACCATCCCCACCGTCCGGGGAGCAAAGACATACTGCGGACGCTGCACCTGGCGCTGGAGGACATCAGGGGCGGCTACGACTTTGCCCCGTCACTACCGGACACCGACGCCGTGCTCCATCGGCGGTGGCACGGCCACGGCGGTGCCTTGTCGTATCTGGACGATCCCGTGCTCACCGCAGCACTCATCAAGATCGCAACGGTGGGCGGCCTCGGCGCCTCTCAAGATGCCTGCGCTCAGGTGGACAGGGCCTCGTGGTCGACCGACGGCTTCCCTCGGACGACCAGCGACGTCCTGCCGGTCAACCGCTTCGGTGGAACGTGCCGCGCCATCGGCTGCCTAGCCTGGGTACCGCCCGGACAAGGAGTCATAGGGCATACGAAGGCCGGACCATCGGTCCTGTGCTCCACGCACGTCGATCGCGCCACCATGCCGGACAGTTACGACTCCGTGCCCCGTCGCGTCGCCGAGGTCTTCTCACCAAGCATGCCGTGACTCGCTGAGCTGCAGCCTGGACCGCACTAATTTGTCGTTCTGTTAACTGGAGGCACGGAAATATGCTTGTCCGACAGCACGCTGCGGGCGGCGACGCGTACGAGAGCGGAGAGCGCGGCAGGCGACCCGTTTTCCAGCGTCCAGGCCAGCGGTGGATGGTAAGGCTGCCCCTGGCTCTCGTACACGGCACGCACGACGCTGCTCTCCATCCCGTCAAGCATGCCGCTCACCGTCTTCCGGCTTGCAGCGTCCTGGACGATTCCGGACATGCGTTGGAGCAGGCGGCGCGACTCTTCATTGTGTGAGGGGTCTGCGGGTGTGAGGAGAGCGGAGACACGGCGTTGGATGTGGACAGCCTCCTCGTCCTCTACGGGGATTGCCGCGATCTCCGGCACCGGGAATCCGCAGACTTTGGCACCCAAGCGGCTCCGGCCACGACCTTGGCGCCCCAACGGCCGGGTGCAGTGTTCACGTTGCCCGGCACCGGTCGCCTCATGACGCCAGTACAGCCGCAGATGGCAGCGCGGGCAGCGATCCGCCAAGTACACGAGGTGATCCGCGCACAGAAAGGTCCACTTCAACCGCCAGCTGAGCAACCACCGGCCGCCCGACGTCTGGACGCACAGCGGACACGCCGCAGAGTGGTCGCGTCGCAGCCATGGGTTGCTCACGTGCCAACTGCGCCCTATGTCGGAGGTGAACTGCGGTAGTGCCGTGGGGGCGTAGAAAGCGAACAGCATCCGTCTTACCTGCGCAGGACGCAGGCCCGTCCGTCGGCAGACTCCTTCCAGCTCTTCAGGGCGCAGATGGATTTGCGATGTGCTGAATGTCGCCGAACCCGGCAGTCCTAGCTCCTTCAGAGCCGCCGCACGCGACAGCCTCAAGGTCACCGCGAGCGTATCGACCCAGCTGAGGAACGACTCGCCGGCGAAGGGGCTCGGGACGACACCAAGCCGGCGAACTCGCTCGGCCTCAACCACGGTCTGCCATGCCTCCGCTCGTATCGCTGGCCGCGCCCTCCACGAAATGCGTCGGTTTCTCACCCCGACGGGGCAGCCACACCCGGCGAAATTCCGGATGCCTGGCGTAGGGCAGCAGGAGGCACTGAACGGCGTACCTCAGGGCTCTGCCTTAAGTCGTTCGGAAATCAGTGTCCGCGCAAGCGTCCAGGATCAGCTTCTGCGCTTCGATCAACTGCCGTTGCACTTCGCTACCCTCCTCGCCAACTCGCTGTTCCTGTTCACGGAGCCGGGCGTCGAGGAACCGAAGTCGCGGGTCAGTGCACGTGGTCGGCGTGGAGCCTTCCCTGGGATGTGCCCGGGCAGTGAACTCCTCCGCGTGCAGTGGACAGTAGGTGCCCCTGCCGGATGCGTCGTTCAACACCGCACCGTGCCCCGCCGGAACCCAGGTCCAACAGCCACTGTGACCACAGCGGTCGCCGAAGCGGTTCGTTGCCAGCTGGAACTCGCCGTGGGCTTCCAGGAGCCGCTGCCGTGGACGACCCCAGTTCGGCCGGGCCTTCACTTGCTCTTTTGCCGCAGGCTCTGTATCTGCCGAGGGGAGCCCGGCCTCGGTTGCGATCTTCACCGTAGCTGCCACGATCAGCGGCCGGTGCTGCACCCGGTGGCCACCGGGTGCCAGATGGCTGTCCCACGCCTGGTGGACCACCTCGTCGGTGCGAGGCAGGCACTCCGGCCGCACCGCAGCCCACGCACCCTGCATCGAGCGGTACAACGCTTGGAAGGTCTCGTGCGCTTGCCCCTCCGGTAGATCTTCCGACCCCTCCAAGAGGCGGTCGATCCGCTGCTGGCAGTCAAGGAGCCGGAGGTCGTGGACCCGCGTGGCAAGCATTCGGCGAATGTCGCGGCCGCATGGCCTCGCGGGCTTGTAGGAGTGCATTCCCGGGATGGGGCCGGGACAGATCCAGGAGTGCGCGCTCCCGGGCCGCGGGAGATGAAGACGGGCGTCGCAACCCTGGCATGTCGAGATCAGGTAGCGCTCATGCTCCACGCATGCGAAGGACCAGGCCAGCCTCCACTTCAGGAGCCATCGGGCACCGTTCTCCCGCAGGCATACCGGGCAGGCGTTGGAGCGCTGGCGCAGTAGCATCCGCTGCCGATATCTCCATCTGGCAAGGACGTCCTGCCCTTCCGGATTGTGTTGCGGCAATGGGTCCAGGGTTCTTCCGGCGTAGTGAGCAAGCGTCATGCCTCGCACCTGTCCCTCGGTCACCCCGGTGGTGTGCCGTACCGCTTGAACGACGTCATCACTGACGTGGTAACCGAAGATGTCGGACACAGGCGGCGTTTTGACCATGCCCGTCATCCGCACTGCAACGATCCGGGGGACCTGGTTGAGCCGCGCGATCGCGTCCGCCCAGCTCAGCAGAGATTCCCCAGGATATGGATCGGGGACCAGCGCGAGTCGACGCAAAGGGCCTCGCACGGCAATGATCTCCTTCCCGCGCCCCATCCCAGGCTGTAGAGGGCTCGGCATCCGTAAGCGACGAGGCGAAGAAGTCGAGTGGGGAATGCTGCAGCGGCGCAGACGCCCCCTGCGGACAAGCCGTTTCACGTTGCATGTGGAACTTCGCCCCGGTGATCCCTGAACCTGGCGCCGAAGCGGCGCCTGGCCGGCTGACGACGCTCCGCACGGTCATCCCGCCCACGCAACCTACCTGCTGCGCACCCCCGCGATACATGCCCGGGTCCGGCTTGCCGATCCGGCTTCGACCTCCATCGCGTCAACGGCGGACACCGGCGCACCCTGCCGCTGCCCGTCGCCTGCGTCAACGACCGCGAGGGCGTCATCCGCTGGGCCTTCGTCGACGCCGACTACACCAAGCGCGTCGAACCCGGCGCCCTCCTCGCCGCCCTCGACGCCGGACGCCTGGGATGAGTGCCGGCGTGGTGAGAAAAGGCCGCACCGCTGTCAGACGCGGGCGAGTTCCGCGGCGCCGAACGAGACATCGAAACGGTCGCACCAAATGCTCACGCTGTTGTAGCTCGACGGATCCACGTCCCTGGGCAGGGGGTAGTTCTGGCTTCCCTTGTTGCCTTTGAGCTTGCCCAGGCTGACGTACCTTCCCTCGTCGAAGACGTGCCAACCGGCCTTCCCCTCCTTCACCGGTGCGTCGGTCAGTAAGACACGCAGGTCCGGTCCGTTGCTGGTGTCGAGGTTCTCCAGCCGGACGACGTGGGAGCCGTCGGCCAGCCGTATGAGCTTCACCGTGCCCGATGTCGCATGCTCGTGGCTGATCAGCTCACCACTCGCCAGCGTCTGCGGACCGGTGGCCGAGGGCTGCTCGGAGGGCTCATACGAGGGCGCCACAGCAGGAGGCGCGGAAGTCGCCACCACCCCGGGCAGGGCCTCCTCGACGGTCTCGTCCTGCCACAGCTTCCACGGCTGGAACCAGTACAGTCCGAAGCCGGTCCCCCCGACCGCCACCACCAGCACCGCGATGGCCAACGGCCTGGCCAGTACCTTCCGCACGCGCCCCACGCCTGCCTCGCCTCCTGGGAGTTTGCTTGTCTCTCCCCATTCAACGGGCACGGACGGCCGTCCCGTACCCCGCAGGTGATGACGGAATCCTTACGACGCACTGGCCCGCGCTGGCAGGAGCAGCCGAGGTGCCGACGGAGTTCGCATCGCGGCGGTCGGCGTGTGGGACGGGTTTGCCGAGGGCGGGCCAGTGCTCACGTGCGGCAAGTGTCCTGAGCCCGGTGCTCGGGCCGCCAGGCTGGAGTTGAGCTGGCAGGAGCCCCAGACTTCCGGTCTGGCTCAGCGGTGCTTGGGGTTGTCCGCCCCCGCCCTGCAGCCGGCGTCCCACTCCGTGCGCTGGTTGCCGTGGGCGGGGATGCCTCCGGCGCGCTTGACCAGGGCCGCCAGGTGCATCAGGTTCCACGTCATGAAGCTGGTGTTGCGGTTGGTGAAGTCGTTCTCCGGGTTGCCCGAGCCGGGGTCCAGGTACGAAGGCCCGGGGCCCGCCGCACCGATCCAGCCCGCATCGGCCTGCGGTGGGATGGCGTAGCCGAGGTGCTGGAGGCTGTAGAGGACATTCATGGCGCAGTGCTTCACGCCGTCCTCGTTGCCCGTGATCAGACACCCGCCGATCCGTCCGAAATAGGCGTACTGGCCTTCGGAGTTGAGGAGGCTGGAGCAGCTGTAGAGCCGCTCGATGACCTGCTTGGTGAAGGGCTGTTTTCGCCCAGCCAGATTGGCCCGGCCAGCACGAGGATGTCGGGGGTCATCACCTGCTCGTACAGCGCGGGCCAGGCGTCCGTGGCGAAGCCGTGTTCGGTCATGTCCGGGTAGACGCCAGGGGCGACGTCGTTGGTCAACGGCACGGATCTCGTCCGTGGTCACCCCGCGCGCGTCCATGATCGCCCGGCTCTTGTCGATGAGCCCCTGCGTGTGGCTGCGGCGGGGGACGGCTTGAGCGTGCAGTTGATAAAGAGCGCACGAAGGTCGTCGAAACGGTGATTGTCCTCAGTTGGGGCGGGCGAATGCTGCCATGGCGGCCTCCGGGAGGAGAGCGGAGAGGGGGCGGGGACGACGCCTGTGCGCCGTCCCGGCGGGGGCGTCTCGCGGAATGCGCGCGTTGTCCTGCTGCGACGCACCGGCGCCCGCTGCTCCCCACTGACATCCTTCGCCGTCGGGCACGCGCGACCTGGCTGGCTGGCCGCCGAAGGCTCCACCGCCGTTACGAACGCAAGGCCGAACACTTCCTGACTTTCGTCGGCATAGCAGCAACCCCCATTGGCTACCGCCGTCTAACAACCCGTTGACGCAGCTCATCGCTCATTTAGCTTGCGGCGATCACGGCCTGAAGCAGGCCGGGGAATCGGCGGTCCAAGTCCTCCTTGCGGAGACGCATGTACAGACCGTTCCCGGCGTCGCGCTGATACACCAGCCCTGCCTCGCGCAGTACTCGCCAGTGACGTGTTCGACTGGACTTACCTACTGGCAGGTCGAAGGAAGCGCACAGCCGCTCCTCATCTGGCTGTTCGGCTAGTTCAGCCACGACTCGACGCCGGTTCGCGTCAGCCAGCGCCAAAAGGATGGGTCCCACCTCCAACTCCTCAGCCCGAGGGTGCGCCAACTCGCTGTCCATCATCACTCACCCCTCGACGAGGTACGCGCAGGTGCGTACCTTGATGGAGGTACGCGACAAGGCGTACCTTACCGTTGCTGGGGGAGTCATGTCTGTACCCGCGTCGCCGCGTCGCCGCGTCCTGTTGCGCATCCGCATGTCGCTGCGCAGGCTCCTGCTTATCGAGCACTCGCCCTTCATGACTCTCTGACCCAGTCAGGGCACCTACCCCTCGCGTGCGGAGGCGGGGCGGGTCGACTCGGGCGAGCGGCGGCGGCGATCATCGCGGGGCCGGTGGTCGGTGCAGCCCCGGGACAAAGGCCGACGTCGGTGCGGTCATGAGCGGTCCCGGTCGCGGTGGAGCAGGTGGGCGGTGAGCGCCCCGATGAGCAGGGCCCAGGCCGCAGCGGCGGGGCCGGCTTGGTGCCAGCCGAGTAGGACGACGGCCGCGGCGGCCGTTGCTCCGGCGGCCACGGCGCGGCGGTCGCTGGCGAAGGCCCACTGCTCGCGGGCGCTGCCCGGGCGCTTGATCTCGCTGAGGGCTGTTCTGATCACCAGAGCGGCGGCCACGATCGCGGGTGCCAGCAGTGAGGCGTCGGCGGCCATCAGCTGGCCGCCCCGTCAGACCTGTTCGAGCCAACGGGTGTTGGAGCGGCTGGCTGGTAGATGTCGGGGATACCGTCGGCGTCCCCGTCGGTGTTCTCCTCCTCGCACAGGTGCCGGTAGATCCGGTTACGGCGGCGCAGGAGGAGCGCGGCCAGGAGGGCGGAGGCCAACGAGGCGATGAGGACAGCGGCTTTGACGTGCTCGCCCAGCGCGGCCTGCGGGAAGGCGAGTTCACCGACGAGCAGGGCGACCGTGAACCCGATGCCTGCCAGGCTGGCGAGGGCGAGCACGTCGGCCCAGGCCAGGTCCGGGTTGAGCCGGGCGCGGGTGAAGCGGGCCGCGAGGTAGGTGCCCGCGAAGATCCCCACCGTCTTGCCGAGCACCAGGCCCACGACCACGCCGAGCGGCTCCGGGCTGGCGAACACCTCCCCCAGGGCGCCCGTGGAGACGGTGACACCGGCGGCGAACAGCGCGAACAGCGGGACCGCGATGCCGGCGGACAGGGGATGCAGCAGGTGCCCGGTGCGCTCGCCAGGTGATGCACTCTCGCCCTCGTCGCGGGTGGTGCGCAGGAGCATGCCCATGGCGACGCCGGCGACGGTGGCGTGGACGCCGCCGTTGTACATCAGCGCCCAGATCGTGATCCCGAGAGGGAGGTACCACCACCAGCCGGTCACCCTCAGCCGCTGGAGCAGGTAGAAGACGATGAGACCGGCGAGGGCCCCGGCCAGCGCGTACGGGTTGAGATCGGCGGTGAAGAAGACGGCGATCACCAGGATCGCGCCGAGGTCGTCGACCACGGCAAGGGTGAGCAGGAACGCACGCAGCGCCGCGGGCAAGTGGGTGGAGATGACCGCCAGAACGGCGAGGGCGAAGGCGATGTCCGTGGCCATCGGCACCGCCCACCCGTTCATGCTGCCGCCGCCGAGGCCGGCGGTGGCGGCGTAGAGGGCGGCGGGGACCGCCATGCCGCACAGGGCTGCGATGACAGGCAGCACGGCTGTTGCCGGGCTTCGCAGCTCGCCGACCACGAGTTCGCGTTTCAGCTCGATCCCCGCGACTAGGAAGAACACGCTCAGCAGTCCGTCCGCGGTCCAGTGGCCCACCGACAGGTCCAGCCCGAGGGCCGGGATCCCGAAATGGACGTCGCGTATCTGTTCATAGGCACCGCTGAAAGGGCTGTTGGCCCACAGCAGGGCTACGACCGCGGCGGCCAGCAGGATCAGGCCGCCCACCGTTTCCGTCCGCAGAGCACGGGCGACGGCCTGCCGCTCTGGGAGCGGGAGCAGACCGAGGAACAGCGATCGGGACTGCGGGGCATCGGTCATGACGGGCGACCCTCCGGGCATCTGTGACGAAGGGCCCACGGCCCCTTCCTCGCCGACCAGACTTCCCGGCACACCCCGCGCCACTTGACGCGTTCTTTACACTCTATCCGTTGCTGAGGCCCGTACACCCCAACACGAAGGGGAATCGGTCATCCTTGGCCCCCCTCACCCTCGATCATCAGCACCGTGATGAGGTTCGCGTGCCGTCTGGGACCGTCGGCCGGCCGCGCGCAGCAGGCACGTGGGCGCAGGAGACGGCAGCCTGTGGCACCACTGCCAGGCACCCCTTCTGCCGTGAACAGGGACGATCGCTGGAAGCGGACCGCATCTGTCCAGCCACCTAGGATGAAACCCACAGGTCAAACCTGGGCGCTCGCTCGCAGGACGACCCCCGCACGCGAGCCACGGGAACATCGCTCACGCCGACAGAAGTGGGGGACAGCCATGGGCGCGCCACGCCTGAGCAATACGCCGTTGCCGGGAATCGGGGTCCGCTACGACCTGACGACGCGGGAGAAGCGCCGCCTGTCCGTGGTCGCGCACCGCGACGGGCACCGCACGATCAGCGCGTACCGCAAGGACGACCCGGACGCATGCGCCCTCTCCGCACGGCTGACCGCGGAGGAGGCTGCCACCCTCATCGACGCGCTGATGCCCGCCCACCACACCCCGAACCTGTTGTCGACCACGGACCTGGGGCTGGTGGCGGAGCGCATCGAGCTGTCGGCCACATCGCACTGGAACGGGCGCCTGTTGGGCGAGACCCGGATGCGTACGGAGACCGGCGTCTCCATCGTGGCCGTGCTGCGCCGGGCGGAGGCGATCCCCTCCCCCACACCCGGCTTCCGGCTCGCCGGCGGTGACACCCTCATCCTCATCGGCACCCGCGAGGGCGTGGAGGCGGCCGCCGCGATCCTCGGGCGGGAGTGACCCGTCATGCACTCCTCCGCCGTCTTCCTGATCGAGTTCGGCTGCATCATTCTGGGCCTGGGGCTGCTCGGCCGGTTCGCCGGACGCTTCCAGTTCTCCCCGATACCGCTGTATCTGCTGGCCGGACTCGCCTTCGGCAACGGCGGGCTGCTGCCGCTGGGCACCAGCGAGGACTTCGTCGCCATCGGCGCGGAGATCGGCGTCATCCTGCTGCTGCTGATGCTGGGCCTGGAGTACACCGCCAGCGATCTGGTCTCCAACCTCAAGACCCACTACCCCGCCGGGCTCGCCGACGCTGCCCTCAACGCTGTTCCCGGCGCGGTGATGGCGCTGCTGCTGGGCTGGGGTCCGGTCGCCGCGGTCGTGCTGGCCGGGGTCACCTGGGTGTCCTCCTCCGGCGTCATCGCCAAGGTCCTCGGTGACCTCGGGCGTCTGGGCAACCGGGAGACCCCCACCATCCTGAGCATCCTGGTCCTGGAAGACCTGTCCATGGCGGTCTACCTGCCCATCGTCACCGCCCTGCTGGCCGGGGCCGGCCTGGCCGCGGGCAGCGTCACGCTGGCCGTCGCGCTCGGCGTGGCCGGACTCGTCCTGGTCCTCGCGCTCCGCTACGGCCGCCACATCTCCCGCTTCGTCTCCAGCGACGACCCCGAGAAGCTGCTGCTGGTGGTCCTCGGCCTGACCCTGGTGATCGCCGGGCTCGCCCAGAAGCTGAACGTGTCCGCCGCCGTGGGTGCCTTCCTCGTCGGCATCGCCCTGTCCGGCGAGGTCGCCGAGGGCGCCCACAGTCTGCTGGCCCCGCTGCGGGACCTGTTCGCGGCGGTGTTCTTCGTCTTCTTCGGCCTGCACACCGACCCCGCCAGCATCCCGCCGGTTCTGCTGCCCGCTCTCGCCCTGGCCGCCGTCACCGCGCTGACCAAGATCGGCACCGGCTACTGGGCCGCCAAGCAGGCCGGCATCGCGTCCAAGGGGCGCTGGCGGGCCGGCGGGACCCTGGTAGCCCGCGGAGAGTTCTCCATCGTGATCGCCGGGCTCGCCGTCACGGCCGGCATCGAACCCTCCCTCGGCCCGCTGGCCACCGCCTACGTCCTGATCCTCGTCATCCTCGGCCCCCTCACCGCCCGCTACACCGAGCCTCTGGCCACCCGCTTGCTCGGACAGCGCCGCGTGGGGCCGGCCCCGCCGTTCCAGAAGAGCCCGCCTGCGCCGCCTGACGCCTACGAGACCATCGACGACCAGGACGCCGTCGGCCACGCCTGACTGATCGCGCGAGGGCCTGTCTTCAACGACGAGAGCTGAGGCGATAGCGCCAGAGCCGCCACCTGCCAGCGCCCCGGGCCGGTGCCCGAGCCGACGCCTTCCCCTACGGCAGCGACCCTTTTACGTTCCGCAGGTGTTTCGGCTGTCACGGAAGAGAGGCGCAGACCAGGCGGCCGACCATGCCGCCGGACCGGCCTTAACCACCTCAGTCCGGACGGCTGCGCGGCGCTGCTCATGACCCTCGGGTCACCCGTGCGAGCGGCACACGGCTGGTCATCACCATGCGAACGAACGAGCACGGTCGGGGCCTGCGGCAGACGGCATCACGATCGAGCTGGCGGCCTGTGCCGTCCACGGCGCATGGGCGGGCCGAGACGGTTTTCTTTCCGGCACCCGGCAGTGACCGGCATGTCAGAGTGCGCGCTGGCGGCCTGTCAGTGCCACATAAAGACGTGTAGGGTTCCCAGCGGTGTGCCGGGAAGCCTGGTCGGCGATGTGAGGACAACTCTCTTCGTTGATCGGGGGTTCAGGTCATGGTGCTCGTTGTGGTCTTCGGGGTGGCGCTGCTCATCGCGGTGCTGCTGTCAGGGCTGGCCGCCCGGACCGTTCTGTCCACGTCCTTTCTCTTTCTGGTCGGCGGCGCGCTCGTCAGCGACGGTTTCCTGGGGCTGATCCACATCACGCCGGACAGCGAGATCGTGTCCGTGACGGCCGATCTGGCGCTGTTCGCGGTGCTGTTCACCGACGGCATGCACGTCTCCTTTCCCAAGCTGCGCGCCAACTGGCGAAACCCGGCCCGCGCGCTCGGGCTCGGCATGCCGCTCGCGTTCGTCGGCATGGCGCTGATCACGCATTGCCTGGTGGGCCTGGACTGGACGACGTCGTTCCTGGTGGGTGCCGTGCTGGCACCGACCGACCCAGTGTTCGCCTCGGCGATCGTCGGGCGCAAGGAGGTCCCGGCGAAGCTGCGGCAGCTGCTGAACGTGGAGAGCGGCATCAACGACGGGCTCGCTCTGCCGGTCGTGCTCGTCCTGATCGCCGCGGCCGGGCCGACCTCCGGGCACGCCGAGGCGTCGCTGGGGAAGATCGCGCTCGAGCTGGTCCTCGGGCTGGCGTTCGGTGTCGTCCTGCCGTTCGTGGTGATCGAGCTCGTCCGGTTTAGGCTGCTGGGCGCCGAGCCCAAGCTGCAGCCGCTGCTGCCGCTGGCGATCGGCGTGATCCTGTACGCGGCCTGCCACCTGACACACGCCAACCCCTACCTCGCCGCATTCTCCGCAGGCGCGGTGCTCACCGCGCGGTCCCTGGAGGCCAAGGAATCGTTCGAACCGCTCGGCGAGGCGCTGGCGGAGCTGGCCAAGTTCGCGGCGCTGCTGGTGTTCGGCGCGCTGCTGACGCCTCAGTTGTTCGGGGACCTGTCCTTCGGCGGCTACGTCGCCGTGGCCCTGGCGATCGTGCTGATCCGCCCGGCCTCGCTGCTGCTCTCGCTGATCGGCACGCGGTTCGATAGGCGGGAGAAGCTGGTCGCTGCCTGGTTCGGACCGAAGGGCTTCGCGTCGGTGGTGTACGGGCTGCTGGTGCTGCAAGCCGGGATCCCGCAGGGCGAGGAGGCGTTCACGCTGATCGCCGTGTGCATCGCCTTCTCGATCATCGCGCACAGCTCCACCGACGTGCCGATCGCCCGCATGTTCGACGTCGAGGATCTCGTCGGTGTGCCCGACGGCGACGAAGCACCCCGTCCTGCCGAGGAGGCCGGCCGTGTCGGCGCATGAACTCGCCGAGCCCTACCCGTACGTGTCCACCGACGACGCCGCCACTGATGCGGCCCTGCTGCCGGCCGAACACAAGCTGCCCGCATTGCTGGTCCTCGACCGCGACGACCAGCCGCACCCGTCGTGCCCGGATCGCAGCTCGTCGGACAGCTCGTGCCCGAATACGCGCTGCAGGATCCGCCGCCCGCGGCCGGGTTCGACGACCGGGATCTCCACGACGCACCTGACAGGCTCGTCGGGCTCACGGCCGCGATGGGGTTCCCCCCGCTCGAGCGAAGCCGAGAGCGGGGATTACTGCCGCGCCGCAGGTTCCGGCCGCCGACGGCCGGCCCCGACGCCGGTGTCCTGCGCATCACAGCTCTCATGGCGCGCACGCACACCCCGCCGGTCACCGTCGTCGAGCCCGACGGCGACCAGAGATGGCTGGTCGGCGCGGTGACGGCCACCCGCCTGACGGAACGACTCATCGGAGGAACGTGAACGGCTGGCAGAGCTGGGCGGCAATCGTCGTCTTCGTCGGGACGTACGGTCTAATCATCAGCGAGAAGATCCACCGCGTGGGCGCGGCCCTCGGCGGTGCCGCGCTGATGCTCGCGATCGGCGCGACCGACGACAAGTCGGCCTTCTTCTCCGAACACAGCGGTGTCGACTGGAACGTCATCTTCCTGCTCATGGGCATGATGATGATCGTCGGCGTGCTGAAGAAGACCGGACTGTTCGAGTACCTGGCCATCTGGGCGGTGAAGCGGGCACAGGCCAGACCGTTCCGCGTGATGGTCATGCTCATCGTGATCACGGCGGTGGCCTCGGCGCTGCTCGACAACGTCACCACGGTCCTGCTCATCGCCCCGGTCACTTTGCTGGTGTGCGAGCGCCTGGCCCTGCCCGCCGCCCCATTCCTGATCGCCGAGGTGTTCGCATCGAACATCGGCGGCATCGCGACCCTCGTCGGTGACCCGCCCAACATCATCATCGCCAGCCGGGCCGGCCTGACCTTCAACGACTTCCTGGTCCACCTCGCCCCGCTGGCCGCGCTCCTGGTCGTCGTCCTGATCGCCTTGTGCCGCTTCCTGTTCCGCAAGTCCTTCGTCTACGACGAGGCGCGCGCCGAGGAGGTCATGGCACTGCAGGAGGGCGAGGCCATCAAGGCCCCTCGGCTGCTCGTCCAGGGGCTCGTGGTGCTCGCTCTGGTCGTCGTCGGCTTCGTGCTCCACCCGGTGCTGCACTACGAGCCCAGCGTCGTCGCCCTGCTGGGCGCGGGCCTGCTCATCGCAGTGTCCTCGGTGGAGACCGGGGAGGTGCTGGGCGAGGTCGAATGGCCCACCCTCGCCTTCTTCGCCGGGCTGTTCATCATGATCGGCGGTCTGATCGAGACCGGCGTCATCGGCGAGATCTCCAAGGCCCTCGCCGACGCCATCGGAGACAACGAACTCGGCGGCTCGATGCTGCTGCTCGGCGCGTCGGCCGTGCTGTCCGGCATTGTGGACAACATCCCCTACGTCGCCACGATGGCCCCCATCACCAGCGACCTGGTGCAGTCGATGGGCGGTTCGGGCGACCACGTCATGTGGTGGGCCCTGGCCATCGGCGCGGACCTCGGCGGCAACGCCACCGCGATCGGCGCGAGCGCCAACGTGGTCGTACTCGGCATCGCCGAACGCAACCGACAGCCCATCTCCTTCTGGCAGTTCACCAAGTACGGCCTGGTCGTCACCGCCGTCACCGTGGCGCTGTCGGCCGGGTATGTGTGGCTGCGCTACTTCGCACTCGCCTGATCCGGCGGTGACGGACGGCACGGTCATGCCCCAACATGGGGTGTCGCCGAGGTGATCCCAAAGGCCGCCAATAGTTGATCTTGGAGGCGTCAAGAAGCTCCCACCGAGCGGCGGGGTCGCGCTGGGCAACCGCGTGGGGCGTGAGCCCGGATCCTGCGCTCCGAATTATCCCGCATTCAACAAGAAACATGATCGTGGACACAGCGGGGCAGACCCGAGCGCACGAAGTTTTTGATCACTGGCGTCCCAAGTACGCACCACAGGAGGCCAGGGCGGCGTGCCCGGTGCTGGTCGGGGCGAGCGCGCCGGTACCTGCCGGTGGTCGGCGCGTGGTCATCGCGGTGGCTCCTTCATGTCGGGCCGCCCTCTCGGTGGGCGGGGAATCGAGGGAACAGCGTGCCCGGGACCCCCTTGGCCGCGGTGTGACGGCCGCCGGTAGCGGGCATGGACAAGACATCTCAGTGGGTTATGAAGTCAAGCTGGCTGCTCGGTTTGGGGTGACAGGAGCGGCGCGAAGGCGTGCTGCTCGTCAAACTGCTATCGGGTCTTGAGACGCCTCAAGGCATGTAACTCGGCATGCCAGGGTGGTCGTTGTTCAAGTGTGCGTCGGTAATGTTATGGACATGCCCGAGGCGTGGATCGGCTTCAACGCTCGTGATCGGCAGCGGTACTGGTGGCGAACCGGCATCCTGACGCTGGCCCTCGCTGGTGTGGTGGTGGCGATGAGCTTGACCACACATGAATCCGGCAAGTGGTTGTGGGTCGGTGGCCTAGGGTCCTTCTCCGTAGTCGTGGTCTTGAGCACGATCAACACGATCTATGGCCAGGTCCTAATGACCATGGCGGGGTTGGAACTCCACACCTTCGTGAGTAGGCGAGTGGTTCCCTGGAGCGAGGTCGTGCGCATCGAGGAGCGGCGGCGGGTGAGACGGAGCGGAACCTGGTCGGACCTTCGTGTCATCAGGACCCATGGACGCTCGCTCACGATTCCGGGGACCCTCACCAATCGCGTGATGGATGCGGAACTCGAGCGGAAGCAGGCCGTCATCCAAGAGCACTGGTCCCGTGCAGTCGGTGGCTGAGGGAACTCATGCTCCGAGAGCCTCGGTTGCGATGGGGAAGGCGACGGCCTCCTCGAAAGGCTGTCCGTGCTGAAGGCAGTGGTGGAGCTGGCCAAGGAAGCGGTTCAGCAAGTGCCGTTGTGCGGCGGCATGCCAGTCACCATGCTCGCGTCGACGCCGGTAGTGCGAGTTCGCTCCCGGTGAGGCAGTGAGAGCGGCGAAGGCCCAGAGGAAGCCGGCATTGATGAGGCGATTGTTCTTGACGAACCGGCGGCCGACGAAACGCTTCTTGCCGGAGGCCCGGGTGATGGGGGCGGATCCGGCGTACGACTTGAGCGCCCTGGCGTCGGCGAACCGTGCCCGGTCGTCGCCCAGCTCGGCGAGCACGCGGGCGCCGAGCATGGGCCCCAGGCCGGGGAAGCTGAGCAGGATCTCGCTGTCGGCGTGCTGGTGAAAGGCGGTTGTGGCCGCCTCCGCGAGATCGTCCGCGGCCTGGCAGGTGGCGTCCAGCTGCTTGAGCAGGGCCAGGAGCTGGTGGCCGAAGGCGTCCTCGACGCCGGGGAGCTGGTGGCCGTACTCGGCACGGAAGACATCCCGCAGTCGCTCGGCTTCCGCGTCGCAGCCGCGCAGGCGGCCACTGCGTTTGAGAGCAGCCCGCAGCTGGGCGAGGGTGAGCTTCGCGGCCTTCGCCGGGGTCGGCGCCAGAGTGAGGACGATGCGAGCGTCAGCCCTGGTCAGACCGCCTTGCTTGCCCTGGAAGGCCAGCAGAGCAGCAGGGTAGTACTCGCGCAGGAGCGAGCGGACCTGGTTGGCGACCTGTTGCCGGGTCCAGACGGCGTCCTGCTGGGCTCGGGCCAGGACCGTGATGGCCTGCGCGAGTTCGGAGTCGGCCGGCAGGGGTCGGTGGGCGTGCATGTCGGTGCGCAGGATGTTCGCCAGGACCAGGGCGTCGCCCGGGTCGGACTTCTTTCGGCTGACGCCGTGGCGGTCGCGGTGGCCGGGCGGCAGCGAGCGGGTTGATCGCGAAGACCCGACGACTGCCGGTGCGCAGGCTCGCGACCAGTAGGCCGCGGCTGGTCTCGATGGCCACCGGTATCGGATCGTCTGGGCTGTCGCCGTGCTCCGCCAAGAGGTCCAGGAGCTTGTGGTAGCCGGCCGCGTCGTCGGCGAAACGGGCTTTGGCGAGCAGAGTGCCGGCTTCGTCGACGAGGGCGACGTCATGGTGACGTTCTGCCCAGTCGATGCCACAGAATACGGTCAAGCTGTCCTCCCAGATCCGTCCGTTTATGCAGGTCACGAGCACATGCAGGTCACGCGGCGCCCTAATCCAAGGACTCGTTGGTCCGCCATCTCAGTAGCCGTTCGCGACACCACCGCGCTCCAGGGGCTCGATCTTCTGCAGAGCTCACGGGCTCGCGGATGAACAAGAGGTTGACCCTGGAGCGGGCTCGCGCCGTGACAATCAACGTCCGACCGGGCCCCGCGAGTTTCGCGGTGACCACGGAGGCGCCGGGCTGCGCCGCTCTTGACAGAGGCCTCAAGGGCCCGGGGAAACGGAGGCGTCAGCCCGGCACCCGCGTCATCACCGCGGAGCCCGCAACGGATAGCGATGCCGCTCTTTGAGGAGGCCTTGACGGCCAGGGGGGATCCAGGCATTCGCTCTCCTGTGCGAGCAGCTATCCCGGGGCGTTTGCATGGTCCCGGGCCGTCTGCTTACGCACTGGATTAGGGGAAACGCGGTGGTGGCCGGGGCGGTAGCCGACCTGGACAAGGGGTCACGGTCGGGCCGACCATGCTGCGGACTGGGGGAGGCTGACAGATTCAGGACTTCGCGCTCTCTCATCCTGTCCCTCCCGCTCGGTCCCACTCGTCTCGAATCAGGAGCTGGCACAGCCAGGTCCGGAGATGACGTTTGTGCGGGCGCGATCGGTGCAGACGATGAGCTGACACAGCCTTTATATGACGAAGCGGAGAGGCACCATGGGCATCATCGCGTGGATCATCATCGGCCTGCTCGCCGGCGCCATCGCCAAGGCGCTGATGCCGGGCAAGGACCCCGGCGGCATCATCATCACCATGCTCATCGGCATCGTCGGCGGTCTGCTCGGCGGCTGGCTCGGCAAGGTCATCTTCGGCGTCGACTCCATCGACGGCTTCTTCGACCTCTCCACCTGGATCGCGGCGATCGCCGGCTCCGTCATCCTGCTCGCCCTCTACCGCCTCATTACCGGCAACCGGCATTCGCACCGCCACGCGTGACCCGCTGAAGGCATAACAATTCGGCACACACCTGGACGGTTCCCGTCCCTGTTCGCGGGACGGGAACCGTCAGCGTGGACGGCCCGGCCACTGGTTGCCCTCCGTGCTGGGCCATGCGGACAGCGAGAATCCGGGACTGCGGGCGACCGAGGTGTCCACGGGCGCTTTGGTCAGCAGGACGGCTTCGGACGGGTTCAGCGCGACGGGTTCACCGCGTTCAGCCGTGACCAGGCCAGCCATGCAACAAGCCACGACAGCATGAGAGTAATCGTGCAGGCCGCGCTAGCAGGGTTGCTGGTCCAGCTCGGACACACCGTCACCGAACGCCTGATGGCGGTGGCCTCATGGTGCTCGCCGAAGCGGCCTTTCCACGGGGCAACAGGGCAGCTGGGGATCGACCGGCCCGACTCCTTGGGGCGCTGGCGGGCGTATGCAGGGCGAAGTCGGCGTCGATGTCTCCGCGCCGACGTCGCCCCGTGCAGCCCGCCGCTTCACGGCAAGCCGTCGGAGCATCGGTGGTGCGGCTCCTCGAGCTCGTCGGCTAGAGGCCATCGGCTGCCACCCACCATCGAACGTGCCCTGACCGACTGCCTCGGCGGTGTGCGTCACCGGTCTGGCTGTGGTGGACACGGGCACGTTCGGGAGCGGATTCGGTGAAGGCGTGATCCTCGCGCTCATCCAGGTCGGCGGCTTCGGGATCATGACGATGGCGGTCAGCGCGTGAACAGCGGCTCACGATGGGCTGTCGGCCGTCACACCTCGTCGTCGGGCCACCCGAGGAGCCGGGCTCCGATCACCGCGGTCTGCAGGGTGTAGCGGTGGACGGGATCGCCGGGGTCGGCACCTGTGAGCTTGTGGATGCGCTCCAGGCGGTAGGTGAAGGCCCGCACGCTCAGGTTCAGACGTCGGGCCGCCTCGGCAGCCACACAGCCGGAGTCGAAGTACGCCGTCAGTGTCTCGACGAGCGGCCGGGCGCCGCCTCGTGCGCTCAGCAGCGGGCCGAGGGTGCTGCCGACGAGGTCGACCATGGCCTGTCGGTCGCGGGTCAGGACCGGGTAGACGAGGAGGTCGGCCGCGCGCAGCACCGGCTCGTGGATCTGCAGCCGGTCTGCCAGGTCGAGGGCGTTGAGCGCCTCTTCGTAGGAGTGGACGACGCCCCCGGCACCGGGGTGGGGACGTCCGATGGCGACCTTGCCGCCCTCGGTGGCCGCGTACGCCTGCTTGGCGAAGAACGCCAGCACGTCGTCCTGGTCCCCAGGCGCGATACAGATCAGCCTGCCGTCCTTGGTGGTGAGCAGAATGCGTCGCTCGCCGAACCGGCCGACCACAGCGCTCTCCACCTGTCGGGTGGCCGGGTCGGTCTCCTCGACCGGCTTGCCCCCCTGCGCGACGGCGACGGCATGGGCGCGCGAGAGGAGCAGCCCGAAGCGTTCGGCCCGTTCGGACAGGCGGCCCAGGTCGCTGCGACCGTAAAGCAGGTCGTCGATGAACTCGCGCCGCACCGCCTCCTCCTGCCGCACGGCGAGCAGCTGCGCCCGTTCGTGCCCCTCGGCGAAGGCGTCGATCGCCTGCTCGACGGCGGCCAGCGCTCGATCACCCGCCGCGGCGGAGAGCTCGGGCCAGTGGTCGCGGGCCACGGCCAAATGCCGGCGAAGGACGGCCCGCAGGCCGAAGCCGGCCTCGGCGGCGCGTTCCCCCCGGGTCCTCAGGGACTCCAACTCGTCCCTGGTGAAGCGGCGACCCGTTGCGCACACCTCGGTCAGTATCTGGACATACCCGTCCAGATACTCGTCGGGAACCTCCCGCCCTGTCACACGTCCTCCTGTTTTCTTGCGCCTTGCCGACGCGTTCCTGACGCACGCTGGACAAGACTGGCAGATCAGGGGCGGTGGGAGGAGCCTGGCATCAACGGGGTACGGGATTCCCTCGCTGATACCGAGGCGCACCAGCGACGACGAGGCAGCCAGGCACCACCAAGTTTCGGCAGATCCCTCCTCGCCGACGGCTCGGACCGACTGAGACGCCGAGCCGGCCGCGTGGAGCGACCAGCGGTTCTTCACTGCCCTCGCCGACGCACTGCCCGCCTGCCGGGCAACGAGACCGGGGCAAGGGCGACCACACCCCCCCTTGCCCCGGGACACGCGTCAGGCGAGTGCCGAGACCGCCGACAGCGTGGACGCGATCAGGGACGCCAGGCCGGGGACTCCTCCGCACTTCTCCTTGATCTTCCCCAGCAGCCCCTTGGCCACGGCCCGCCCGTCCGGGCTGTCCAGCGGCTGCTCGGCCACCGTGTCCAGGAAGCCGACACACAGCTCGTAGTCCTCGACGCGGGCCCGTTCGCTTTCCATGCCCTGCCTGATACGGACCAGCAATTCGGCGACGCCCTGTAACTCATCCCGCCCGATGCCGGAATTGTCCTGAGTCTGGCTTGAGTTGAAGGCTCCTGGCTGGTTCTGCACGTTCTGCATGGATCCGCTGTTCTGGATGCCCGAGTTGGTGCCGTCGGGCTGCTGTGCCTTGCGGCTGAACATCACTTCACCCCTCCTGCCGATTGCTGGGAGCCCAGCGCTCCCGGCTGGTTCTGCACGTTGCTCATCTCGCCGGTGTTGATGACACCGTTGTTGAGGACGACCGTGATCCGTTCCCGGTATACGCCGGTGTCCACGTTGTGCTCGACCAGGAAGCCATCGACCGAGGCGAGGACCCGCCCCTGCATCATCTCGATGTAGCGGCGGGCGTCGTCGTACTGCAGCATGTCGTCCATGTACCGGGTCGAGTACGCCTCCCGCAGACTCACTGGCCCTGCACCGGGATCCTGCTCGGGCTCCTGTTCGCTGCTCTTGGCCCGCTTGAACAGCCGGACCACGAACCAGCCGGTGTCCACGGCAGCGAGATAGGCGGTGCGGCGCTGCCATGCCCATCCCGAGCCCGACGCCTTCTTCTCCGCCTCGCGCAGGACGGGGTGGACCGGGTTGACCACGTGCGGGCGGATGACGACCCGCAGGTAGTGGTTCTCGTAGGCGAAACCGACGAACAGTGAGGCCACCAACTCGCCGTCCCACGAGGTCATGCGTGCGCACAGGAAGCGCCGGGCGACCTTCGGCGCCCGCTGGGCGTCTGCCGCCCGCACCCCGTCACGGGCCAGGGTGACCAGTCCCTCCCACCCCTCGGGCGCCAGTGTCTCCCAGCGTTCGGCGGAGATCGCCGCGACACCGAACACCTCCTGCTCGCTGTCGGGATGGAAGTCGCGCAGCGGAGCGATGGGACGCTGCAGTTCGCGGGCCACGTGCGCGTGCAGGTCGTCTGGGGTGAACCGGACCACCCCGTCGTCCGTGCGGGCGCCGGCCAGCAGATCCGCCACACTCGGCAGGGCCCGGAGGGAACCGTTCTCAGCTTCGGCGTTGGTGCCCTCGTCGTCGTCCTGCGACTTGGCGGGCGTCACGTCGATGCCGATCTGGGTCTCGAACCAGACCTTGCCGGCCCCGACGAAGTGATACCGCGACCCCGAGCCGCGAACCTCGTTCCGGTACGGCACGACCTCCCCGTACGACGCGTCCCGTATCCGTTCCACCGCCCCCCGGAACCGGCGTGGCACCTCGGCACCCCACACCTCGCCCCTGTCAGCGCGGATCACCGCGCGGAGCCGCCGCTGGGCCAGCAGCCGGTCGGTCCAGAAGGCCGCCCACAACCCGGTCAGCGCCACCACCGGCGCGACGTAACCGAGCGTCGTCAGTGCGCACAGTCCTGCGGCCACGCAGGCCAGGGCGGTGAGGGCGCGACGCAGCCACAACAGCCGCTGGGCCTGCGCGCACGCGGTCAGTACGGCCTCCAGGTCGAAGCCGTACGACGGTGTCGGCCGCCCGTCGGTCATGATGCGGCGGCGCACCCAGCGCACGTATTCGTGGCCGACCACCACCCGTGGCTGCTTGGGCGCGGTCGGTTCGTCGTCCGTGAGGATCTTCTCCAACGCGGTCCTCTCACCGGAGAGAGCTTCTGCGGCAGCCTTCTCCAGACGCCGCTGACGCACCCTCTTGGGAGTGAGCCTGGCGCGCATCTGCCCGGCCTGCTTCCGCCGCCACTTCCGAAGGTTGTCGGCGAACTCGGCGGCTCTGTCCGGCCGCAGATGAGCGGCCGCGCAGAGTAATCGCGTGGGTTCGGTCGTCCCGACCGTGCCGCTGCCGGCCCGTCCGTCGCGGTTCGTTGCCTGCCGCGGCACCGCCGGCACTTTCAGCAGTGACCCAGCGTCGTCCGCGGATCTCATGGACTCCGTGCCCATACACCCCCCGTCCATCGGCATGACGAACGATCGTGCCCCACCCAGGTCGGCCCTGCCTACCATACCCAAGCATCGCAATCACTCCCAAAACGCCTGTGGCCGTGGGGAGTTCGCTGCTGATTGGGCCTTCATGGGCTGGCGGTACTCGGGTGGTCCGGCAGGTGCGTTCCCAGGACTTCGGCCAGCCCCTGGCGGGTGGCGGCGAGGACCACCCGGTCCTGCGGGTGGAGGACGTAGCCGGGGTGCGGATCCCAGAGGAGGCCGCCGTGGTGTTCCATACCGTCGTGGGACGGTGTCACCGCGAGGTCGGGCAGGCGGTCGCCGGGTTCGGTGGAGTCGACGGCCAGGACGCGCCAGGCTCCCGGACGGAGGGGATTGAGGCGGCGGACCGCGAGGGCGGCGCGGATGTTGGTCTCGTCGTCATGGACAAGCGCGAAGCCGTCGGCCCGCGCGACACCGGCCTCCGCGAATGCCTGTCGTTGACGACCGCGGCCTGGAGGACACGGTGCCCGGTTCCCGGTCCGTGGCGGAGGCCCGGTTCACGACCGCCCGCATGCGAACAGAGGCCGCCGCCGCCCATCTCTCCGTAACGGTGCCTGCGGTGCCGGCACCGGGCAGCGACGATACAACGACGGTGACCCGCGCGCGGTACAGCTCACGCAGCTCGGCGGACAGGCGTTCGGCGAGGGCGTCGTCGCCGCACACGACCATGTGGCCTGGAAGCGCCGGATGCCGGGTCTAGCCGGGAAGTGAGGGACCGCGCCTCACGAGTGGGTCCGCCTCCCGACGGTAGCGACGTGGCTGCGGAGCTGGCCTCCGTCTGCTCGGCCGTCGACCACCCGGCTGCCTCCAATGGCTCGGTACGCGACGCGGCCCACCCCCGCTCCTTCCTCGATGCTGCTGTCGACCAGGCCGGACGACGACGGCAAGGTTAGACAACGGCCCAGCACGCGCCGAAGTAGTCGTCGCCCGGCATCAAGGAGGCATCAAGACTGCCGGAACACGGCAATGCGCCGCTCTCCATGGGCAGTTCAAGATGAGGGCAGCGGAAACAAGGGGAGCAGTCCCGGCACCGCGCCCTGGCGACAGGGTGGCTGCCGGGACTCGGGAACTCGGCTCGGGGGCGAGGACATGGGGCAGATCGTCGACGCAGCCGTGCGGTTCCCCACCGTCACCCTCACTTCGGCCCTGGCCGTCGCTCTCGGTTTCTGGCTGCTGGTCCTGTCGGGCCGGGCCGACGTGCGCGCCTTCGACGCCGACGCCCCATCGCTGACCAGGTCGCTCGGCGGGACGCCGGTCGCCGTTGCCGCCTCCGTCGTGATCGTGAGTGCCTGGCTCGTCAGCATCACCGGAACGCTCCTGATGGATCTGGCACGCCTGACCGGTCCCGGTGGTGCCGCGGCCCGGGTCGCACTGCTCGTCCTGTCCGCCCTCGTCGCCTGGCCGGTGACACGAAGGTGCGCGGCCTCCCTCGCCAGGGTGTTCCCGGGCATCCCCAGGTTGTACCGGCGGGCTGCGACGAGCAATGCCCCGTACGACCCCGGCAGTCCCCACACCCGCGGCTGAGCCGTCCACGGGCCGTACTAGCGGACCACGCTCTCACGACTGACGCATGCCCGACGCACCTGCCCGCAGCGGAGCGGGCCACCCGCCTCGCCTTAGAGGCTCCAACTCCTCGCAGACTTCAAGGATTTCGTATGGATGCCATCACCGTGGGCGTCGGCGTGCTCATCGCCGCCTGCCTGCTCGTCGTCACCGCCGTGCTGTTCGTCGTCTCCCGGCTGTTCCGCAAGGTGGAGCAGGGCAAGGCGCTGATCGTCTCCAAAGTGCGCAAGGTCGATGTGACCTTCACCGGTCAGGTGGTCCTGCCGGTGCTGCACAAGGCCGAGGTGATGGACATCTCGGTGAAGACGATCGAGATCACCCGGGCCGGCAAGGAGGGGCTGATCTGCCGGGACAACATCCGCGCGGACATCCGGATCTCGTTCTTCGTGAAGGTGAACAAGACCGTCGAGGACGTCATCAAGGTCGCCCAGGCCGTCGGCACCGTGCGGGCGAGCGATCAGAGGACGTTGCAGGAGCTGTTCCACGCGAAGTTCTCCGAGGCGCTGAAGACCGTCGGCAAGCAGATGGACTTCACCGACCTCTACACCAAGCGTGAGGAACTGCGATACCAGATCATCGAGTTGATTGGCGTCGACCTCAACGGCTACCACCTGGAGGACGCGGCGATCGACTACCTGGAGCAGACACCGCTCACTCAGCTGGACCCGGCCAACGTCCTGGACGCTCAGGGCATCCGGAAGATCACCGAGCTGACGGCCGTGGAGCATGTGCGCACCAATGAGGCGCAGCGCACGGAGGAGAAGGAGATCACCCGGCAGAACGTCGACGCTCGCGAGGCCATTTTGGAGCTGGAGCGCCGGCAGGCCGACGCCGAGATCAAGCAGCGGCGGGAGATCGACACCGTGCGGGCCAGGGAAGAGGCCGAGACGGCGCGGGTGATGGAGGAAGAGCGCCTGCGGGCGCAGTCCGCTTTCCTCAGGACCGAGGAGCAGCTCGGCATCCAGCGGGAGAACCAGGCCCGCGAGGTCGCCGTCGCGCAGAAGAACCGCGAGCGGGTCATCGCGATCGAGAACGAGCGCATCGAGAAGGACCGCCTCCTCGAGGTCATCGCGAGGGAGCGGGAGACCCAGCTGACGCAGATCGCCGCCTCGAAGGAGGTCGAGGGCGAGAAGCGGGAGATCGCCGAGGTCATCCGGGAAAGGGTCGCGGTCGACCGTACGGTCGCCGAGCAGGAGGAGGCCATCAAGAAGCTGCGGGCCGTGGAGGAGGCCGAGCGTGGCCGGCAGACCGTGATCATCGCCGCCGAGGCGGAGGCGCAGGAGAAGCTGGTCAAGGACATCAAGGCTGCCGAAGCCGCCGAGCAGGCCGCTGTCCACCGCGCCGCCGAGGAGCTCACTTTGGCCGAGGCGCGGCTGAAGAGTGCCAACCTCGACGCGCAGGCCAGGCTGCGCGTCGCCGAAGGCGTCCAGGCCGAGACGGCTGCCGAGGGCCTCGCGGCCGTCCAGGTCCGTGACAAGGAGGCCGAGGTCATCGAGAAGGCCGGCCGCGCGGAGGCCGAGGCGGCCCAGGCGCGGATGCGGGCCGAGGCGGAGGGCGTCCGGGCGAAGGCTCTCGCCGAGGCCGAGGGCATCGGCGAGAAGCTGAAGGCGGAGGCGGCCGGCCTGACGGAGAAGGCGGCGGCGATGGCCGCGCTCGACGAGGCGTCTCGCGGGCACGAGGAGTACCGGCTGCGGCTCCAGGCGGAGAAGGAGGTCCGGCTCGCCGGACTGGACATGCAGAAGCACGTCGCCGAGGCGCAGGCCACCGTCCTCGCCACCGGCCTGGAGAACGCCGACATCAACATCGTCGGTGGGGAGTCGGTCTTCTTCGACCGGCTGGTCTCCTCGATCGCGCTCGGCAAGAGCGTCGACGGGTTCGTCCAGCACTCCGAGACGGCTCAGGCTCTCGCGGGGCCCTGGCTGGACGGTTCGTCGAACTTCACCGACGACCTCACCCGCGTCCTCGCCTCGGTCTCCACGGCGGACGTGCAGAACCTGACCGTCTCCGCGCTGCTGATGAAGCTGATGAAGACGGGGGGAGCCGACTCCGGCGCTCTGGAGCAGCTGCTCAGCAGGGCCGGCGAACTGGGTGTCGCCGACACCTCGCTTGCGGCCCTGAACGGCAGCGCCAGGGTCTGACAGGCCGCGGTCCGGAGCTGCCGCACAGGGGACGGCAGCTCCGGACCGCTCTTTCGACGTTCTGAGAGGGACTCCATGACCACCGGCCTGGACACCGGCACGTACGAGGTGCTGCGCGACCGCCTCACCGCGCAGGCCGCCGAGCTCGCCCGCCGCGCCGAGGAGCTGAACGCCCGCCGCACGGAAGAGTTCGGCTCCACGCGGCTCGAACTCGCCGGCACCGAGAGGCTGCGCACCGCGCGCGCCTGCGTGCCCCGGGACATCGTGGCCGTCGGCGGCGTCCTGCTCTTCGGCCACAATGTCTTCCTCGGCCGGGGGCCGGAGAAGACCGTCGGCGACGTCTTCGCGCTGCACGACCGTGACCTGAACCGGCTGCCGGACGACGCCGTGCCAGGCCTGCTCGACGACCCGGCCTTCGTCCGCGAGTTCGCCGCCCTCTACCGCTACTACCGTCAGGCCCACCTCCTTCAGCTCCGCCGCGTCGACGGCAGACTGCTGGCCGTCTTCCGGACCGGTGAGAAGGCCGGGGACATCCGCGTCCTGCGCTGGGCCGTGACCGACGACGGCCAGGTGTCCTTCCTCGACGCGCGCGGCGAGCGCGATCACGTCTTCCCGCCCTCCCACGACTTCGCGTGGACGCGGACCTCCCGTGAGGACCACGTCCTCGGCCGCCATCCTCACGTCTCCATCGAGGGCGAGGTCTTCGTCGCCACCGTCGGCGGCACCCTCACCGTCAGGGTCGAGAACAACACGGAGACCGGCGAGGGCGTCTACACGGAACCCGTGGACGAGCCGCTGCAGTCCCTCGCTGACGCGGACATCGCGTACGCACGCGTGGGGGCCCTGATCCTGCTGCGGATCCGCCCCTACAAGGAGGACGCCGACCGCCACCTGGTGTTCAACACCCTCACCAGGACGGTCGTCCGTCTCGACGGGATCGGGCAGGCGTGCCGTCGGCTGCCCGACGACCAGGGAATCGTCTTGCCCGGCGGCTACTGCCTGGCCACGGGCGCGTACAAGACCTTCGATGCGGTCGTCACCGAGGGCCTGGAGTTCGAGCGCGCGGTCCGCTCACCCAACGGCGAGGACGTGCTGTTCGCCTTCCACGCGCGGGTGGAGGGCCGCAGCCTGCTGCTGCCGTACAACGTGATCCGCAAGGAGGTCGCCGCCCCGCTCTCCTGCCAGGGCTGGGCGCTGTTCGACGACGGCGCGCTCGTCGTGCTGCGCGCGGACAGCGACGAACCGCAGCACATCCATCCCGTCCAGCTGTGGAACTCGCCGTTCGTCTCCGACACCCACGCCGCAGCCCGGCCAGCGGGCACCGGTCCGCTCGCCCGCGTCGGCAACGCCGACCTCGTGCGCGCCATCTCCGACTGCCTGTCCATCACCCGCGCCGTCACCGAGACCACCGAGACGAGCGAGGTGTACGAAGCACTGACCGCCGCCTGCGTCCGGGCGGCCGACTCCCACCACTGGCTGGGCGAGCCCGGACTCGGCGATCTGCACGAGCCGCTCACACAGGTGCGGACAACTGCCGAGCAGGTGCTGGCCGAGTTCGAAACTGTCCAGGCACTCACCCGGCAGGCCGCAGACGCGCTGACGGAGGCCGCGGAGCGGGCCGCCGTCGTCGTACGGCGTCTGCGCGGCGAGGCCCCGCGCAGCGCCGCCGCCTGGGTCACCGGTCTGACCGAACTCCGGCACGCCCAAGGCCACCTGCTCACCCTCAAGGACATGCGGTACGCCGACACCGCGCGCATCGACGAACTCTCCTCCGACGTGGAGGCTGACCTGGCCGCCTTCGGGCAGCGGGCCGTAGCTCACCTCGCGCGCGGGGACGCCTTCGCCGACCATCAGTCCGACGTCGAGCAGCTCGTCACCGACGCCGAGGCGATCACCACCGTCGCCGAAGCCGCATCCGTCGCCGCCCGCCTTGACGAACTCGCCGACGGACTGCGCACCGTCACCGAGGTCGTCACCGGCCTCGACATCGCCGGCGCGACCGTCCGCACGTCCATCCTGGAACAGATCGCCGAGGTCCTCGGCGGGGTCAATCGCGCCCGCGCCCTTCTCGACAGCCGCCGTCGCGCACTCCTGGACCGGGAAGGACGGTCAGAGTTCGCGGCCGAGTTCGCCCTGCTGGGCCAGGCGGTCACCGGCGCGCTCGCCGCCGCGGACAGCCCCGAGGCGTGCGACGAGCAACTCGCCCGCTTGCTCGTCCAGCTGGAGAACCTGGAGTCCCGGTTCGCCGAGTTCGACGACTTCCTCGTGGACCTCGCCGACAAGCGCGACGAGGTCCACGAGACCTTCTCCGCCCGTAAACAGACCCTCGCCGACGCCCGCGCCCGCCACGCCGAACGCCTCGCCGACTCGGCGGTCCGCGTCCTGCGGACCATCACCCGCCGCGCCGCCACACTCGCCGACACGGACGCCGTCACCACGTACTTCACCTCCGATCCCATGGTCGCCAAGGTCCGCCGCGTCGCCGACGAACTGCGCGAACTCGGCGACCAGGTCAAGGCGGAGGAACTCGACAGCTGCCTCAAAGCCGCCCGGCAGGAAGCCCTCCGTTCCCTGCGCGACCGCACCGACCTCTACACCGACGACGGCCGCACCCTCCGCCTCGGCACCCACCGCTTCGCGGTCAACACCCAGTCCCTCGACCTCACCCTCGTCCCGCACGGTGACACCCTCGCCTTCGCCCTCACCGGCACCGACTACCGCTCACCGGTCACGGACCCCGACTTCACCGCCACCCGCCCATACTGGGACCGCCCGCTGCCCTCGGAGTCACCCGAGGTCTACCGCGCCGAACACCTCGCCGCCCGGCTGCTGAACGAACACGGCCCGGCGGTCCTGGAGGAGGCAGACCTGCCCGACCTCGTACGGCAGGCCGCGGAGACCGCCTACGACGAGGGATACGAGCGGGGTGTCCATGACCACGACGCGGCCCTGATCCTGACCACGCTCCTGCGCTTGTACGCGGACGCGGGCCCCCTTCGCCACGCACCGGCGGCGCGTGCCGCCGCCCAGATGTTCTGGGCTCACGGCACGACCGACGAGGCCCGGCAGGACTGGCAGCGGCGCGCGGTCTCACTGGCTCGCGCCCGGGACACGTTCGGCCTGACGCCGGCGATCGACGACCTGCGGCAGGAGCTGGCGGAGGCGATCGGCACGGAAGCGGCGGCCGCCTACCTCTTCGAGGAGCTGACGAGCGGCCCCGACGGCTTCGTCGTCAGCGGGAGTGCGCGCGCCCTGCTGGAGAAGTTCCGCCGCACGGTGGGCTCCTCGGCCTACGACGACGACCTCACCGCACTCGGCGGATTGGCCGCACGCAAGCAGCTCGTCGAGGCGTGGCTGTCCTCCTACACCGCCTCGACCGGCACGGACACCACCCCCGGCGACCTGGCCGAGGTGGTTGCCGCAGAACTCTGCCCCGACCTGGCCCGCTACGGCTCCGACGCGCAGATGATCAAGACGGTCCGCGGGCTGCTCGGCGTCCACCCGCGCATCACCGCCGGTTCCCTGCCCGTCCGTATCGACGAGTTCCTCGCCCGCACCCACGCGTTCCGCACACACGACGTCCCCGGCCACCGCGCCTACCAGCGCCGCCGCACGGAGCTCGTGGCCGCCGAACACACCCGGCTCCACCTGGACGAGTACCGGCCGCGGATCATGTCCTCGTTCGTGCGCAGCAGGCTCATCGACGAGGTCTACCTTCCGCTGATCGGCGACAGCCTCGCCAAGCAGCTGGGCACCACCGGTGAGTCCAAGCGCACCGACACCGGCGGCCTGCTGCTGCTCGTCTCCCCGCCCGGCTACGGCAAGACGACCCTCATGGAGTACGTCGCCGACCGCCTCGGCCTGATCCTGGTCAAGGTCAACGGCCCCGCCCTCGGCCACACGGTCACCTCCCTCGACCCGGCCGAAGCCCCGAACGCCACCGCCCGCCAGGAAGTGGAGAAGATCAACTTCGCGCTGGCGGCCGGCAACAACACCCTCCTCTACCTGGACGACATCCAGCACACCTCGCCCGAACTGCTGCAGAAGTTCATCCCGCTGTGCGACGCCACCCGCCGCATCGAGGGCGTCCGCGACGGCGAGCCACGCACCTACGACCTACGAGGCAAGCGCTTCGCCGTCTGCATGGCCGGCAACCCCTACACCGAGTCCGGCGCCCGATTCCGCGTCCCCGACATGCTCGCCAACCGCGCCGACGTCTGGAACCTCGGCGACGTCCTGACAGGCAAGCAGGACGCCTTCGGGCTCAGCTTCATCGAGAACGCCCTGACCGCGAACCCGGTCCTGGCCCCGCTCGCCGGCCGCGAGCGCGCCGACCTCGACCTGCTGGTCCGGCTCGCCCAGGGCGACACCACGGCCCGCGCCGACCGTCTCACCCACCCCTACGCGCCCGCCGAACTGCAGCGCATCCTGGCCGTGCTGCGCCATCTGCTCACGGCCCGCGACACCGTGATGGCGGTGAACAGCGCCTACATCGCCTCGGCGGCCCAGTCCGACGCCACACGCACCGAACCGCCCTTCCAGCTCCAGGGCTCGTACCGCAACATGAACAAGATCGTCCAGCGCATCCAGCCGGTCATGAACGACGCCGAACTGTCCGCGCTGATCGATGACCACTACAGGGCCGAGGCCCAGGCCCTCACCACCGGCGCCGAGGCCAACCTGCTGAAGCTGGCCGAGCTGCGCCACTCACTGACCGCCCAGCAGACGCTGCGCTGGGACGAGCTGAAGGCGACGTACGTCCGCGTGCAGAGTCTCGGCGACCCGGACGGCGCCCCGCTCGACCGGGCGATCGCAGCCCTCGGCCTGCTCGCCGACCGGTTGGCGGCCGTCGAGACGGCGATCAACCAAGCCGCAGACCCGCGCCGTCCGACGGCCGACACCACGGCCCGGCACGCCGCCCGGGCGGCCCGGGGTGAGGGGAAGGTATGACATGGAGCGTCCCCTTCTCGCACTGCCCGGCGCGGGTATGGCCCGCCGTTAGGCGGGCACAGGCATGCGCCTTCTCATGGCGCTGTTCGTGCTGGCCTTCGATGTAGGCGGCTGCGTGGGCACGCGAGGTGGGGGCGGTGCCGGGGATGGTGCGTGCCCGCGTTCCCGCCTGCCCGCCTGCCCGTCGTTCGACGAGCCTCGCCACGCGGATCGTGCCCGGCATGCGCTCCGGCGGCCTGACCTGCCGCGCCATGGCGTCATGCGAGTGCCAGGTGTCTGGAATCGACCACTCACATGAAGAACTTGGTGCTATCGTAATTAGCACTATGCTCCTGAGACTGGATACCGCGAGCAACTCCCCCCTGCACGAGCAGGTCGCCGGAGCGATCCGACGCGCCATCGCCGAAGGGGAGTGCGAGCCGGGCGACCGGCTCCCCCCGGCCCGGGACCTGTCCCGGGCGCTGGACGTGAACGTCAACACGGTCCTGCGCGGACTGCGGGCGCTGCGCGACGAGGGCGTGCTCGAGTTCCGGCGGGGGCGGGGCGTGACGGTGGCCGACGGGGCCGACCGGCGCTCCGCGCTGTTGGACCGCGTGCGCGGTCTGGTGGCCGACGCGGCGCACCTGGGCTACAGCAAGAGCGACGTCATCGAGATGATCAGGGAGATTCCGTGACCGACCGTGGACGCAGGAGCACATCTGCGTGGGGGACCGTCGGCTGGTGTGTGGGTGTACTGGTGTTATTGGTGGCGTTGCCTCCGGTTGCGAGCAGTCGACTGCCCGAACGGCTCGCGACGCACTGGAACGCCGGCTCGGGCAGCCCCGACGGTTCCATGCCGCTGTGGGCCGCGGCGCTCTTTCCTGCGCTCGTCTGGGCGGTGCTGACCGCCGTCGTCGCGCTGGTTCTGCGCCGGACGGGGACCGGTGGCGGCGCGGTACCGGGATGGGCTCTTGCCGGCCTCGGGTTCGGTGGCGTGATACTGCTCGGCGGGCAGGCCTCGATCGTGCGGGCCAACCTCGACCACGCGGACTGGCATGACGCCGACTCGGTGACGAGCTGGGTCGTGGGCACTCTCGTCGTTGCGGCCACTGTCGGCGCGATCGGTTTCCTGGCCGCGCAGCGGCCGGCGCAGGCGCCGCCGGCGACGGACGGTCCGGCACTGGATCTGCCCGCCGGACAGCGGCTCGTGTGGCTCGCGCGTACGTCGAATTCCTGGCTGCAGGCGGTCTCCGCCGTGACGGGGCTGATCGCGATCGCGGTTGTGGTGGGTGCGCTGGCGGGTCTGGCGGACCCTCCGGTCGCGCTGGCCGCCACGCCGTTCGCGCTCGCCTGCGTGCTGGTCCTGGCCTGCTCCTCGGT
Source organism: Streptomyces achromogenes (assembly GCF_030816715.1). Lineage (NCBI taxonomy): Bacteria > Bacillati > Actinomycetota > Actinomycetes > Kitasatosporales > Streptomycetaceae > Streptomyces > Streptomyces achromogenes. The sequence goes on from NZ_JAUSYH010000001.1 coordinate 3,663,408, forward strand.
TCAGGCGCGCGTGACGGAACGCGGCTTGGATGTGACCTTCGGCCCCCTGGGCTGGCCCGGTCGTCACTGGCCTCTCGAGGACATCGAGTCGGCCCGCACCGAGAACCGCACGCCCGCTCAGGTCGGCGGCTGGGGATACCGGCTGAGCGGCCTGGGAACCACGGTGATGCTCCGCGGCGGCGAGTGCCTGGTCATCCGCACGGCCAAGGGCAAGGATTTCGCCGTGAGCGTGGACGACGCCGAACACGCGGCCGCTCTTTTGAACTCCTTGAGTGCACAGCACACAAGGTGAGGAAAGGTCCCGGCCGGCGACACCCCCGCACCGGCCGGGACCGAAGTCAAATAAATAAACAAGCCACCGAAAAATATGCGCCACGAAACTCCCCGAAACACGGCGATGTGACCCCCGCCACAGTTGATCGACATTCCGATCGAGGCATGTGAAGATCTTCATCGCCAAGCCGGGGGGTAGGCGTGTGTGCTGACCACGCACCGTTTCACCCTCGGTAATTCATCGATTCGAGGGGAAACGAATTGAACATCAAACAGCGGGGGATCCTGGCGGTGGCCGGCGTCACGGCCGCGGCCCTGTGCGTGACCGTCGCGCCGTCGGCGATGGCGGACACCTCCGGCGTCTCCGCACGGCCGGCGGCCGCCGCGTCCGCGGTGTCGGCGAAGACCGACGGCGAGAACGTCTTTCGCGGCCTGTTCTTCGCACAGGGTCAGGTGGGTCATGACCTCGCCGACCTGGACCTGTTCTCGCAGGCCCGCCAGCACCTCGACAACGAGGACCTGGACGAGGTCCGTGCCTCGAACGCCGTCATCGAGCTGATCAACAAGCGCTCGGCGAGCTTCTTCGCCGACTTCAGCGCACGGGCCCGCAGCGGCGACCCTCGCCAGGTCGAGGCCGCCGTCGCCGACGCCCAGCACATGCTGCTGTCCGTCGCACAGAACAAGTCTGCGACCCCGGTGGAGAACGGCCAGCTCTGCGGCGTGACCGTGGCGGTCGGCGCGGCGCTCGTGCACGTCGTGGCTGCGATCACCGCAGCCGGCGCCGTCGTCACGGTCACCGTGGCCGTCGGCGCCAACTTCGTGAAGGGCAAGAACTGGTTCTGGAGCTCCCAGCCCACCACGGGTGACGGCACGCCGCTGTCGAAGGACGAGGCGGTCGCCCAGGTCACTCGGGCGCTCAAGGCCGCCTGACATTGCTCGTGGGGGCGGGGAGGCTGCAGACTCCCCGCCCTCTGGGCCCGTCCTTTCGGCGTCACAGCGGCAGGGAAACCGACTCGCATGAAAAAAGAACTCCGTAAATTTTGCCTCGCATTCACACGGACCGCAGACGCAGCCGTCTCCGTCTCAATGAAGTCGGTGATCGTCGTCTGCGCCGTCTGGGCGGTCCTCATCGCGTACGTGGTCCAGGAACAGCTGCCGAAGAACGTCATCACACTGCCCGGCCAAACAAAGGCCCGGCATACCGTGGCGAATATGGCCCCCCAGGGCTGGGCCTTCTTCACCAAATCACCGAGGGACGCCGAAATAGTCCCCTATGAAAAGAGGGCGAGCGGCTGGAAGTCGGCTTCCCTGACGCCGCACTCCTCCCCGCACAATGCCTTCGGCCTCGACCGACGTTCACGCGCTCAGGGAGTGGAGATCGCACTGCTGCTCTCCGCCGCCCAAAAGGGCGACTGGCATGACTGCACGAGCAGCCGCTCGCAGTGCCTCGGCGGCTACGGCGCACCCGGACGGCACATCGACAACCGCTCCCCCAGACCCACGCTGTGCGGAACCGTCGGCCTGCTCCAGGAGAAGCCGACGCCGTGGGCGTGGCGCGACCTCTTGCCCGAAGCACACTCCCCCGAGCGGGTCATGGTGCTGGAGGTGACGTGTTGAAGCGCTCGCGCACCGTCCCCCTTCCCTGGGCCGCGGGATACGGCCTGGCCCGCACCCTCCTCGCTCTCGGCACCCTGGGCACCCTGGTCTTCAGCGACGCGACAACCCTCTTCCGCGAGGTCGCGACCGTCGGCCGGTACCCCCTGTGTCAGGGCGTCAACTCGGCTGGCGCCTTCTGCCAGGTGTCCGAGGACCACTACGACGCCATGCGCTGGGCGTGCTGCCTCGTCCTGGTGGTCGCAGCGAGCGGCTGGCGTCCCCGCTTCACCGCGATCCCCCATGCCTACGTGGCGTTCAGCGTCTTCACCGGAATCGCCATCCCCGACGGCGGCGACCAGATCACCTGGATCCTCACCCTGCTGATCGTCGCAGTGGCCCTCGGCGACCCCCGCCGCTGGCACTGGCAGCCTGCCCCGCCGCCCGACAGCCCCCCGTCGAATCGCCGCAACCGGTGGGCACTGCTGGGCGTCAGCGCCCTGACCGTCGCGCGCATCCAGATGTCGGTTCTCTACTTCCAGTCCTGCGTGGCCAAGCTCCCCCACGCCGAATGGGCCGACGGCAGCGCCCTGTACTACTGGATCAACAACTACGATTTCGGCGCCCCGTACTGGCTACGCCCCACGCTCGAGTCCGTGGTCGACCACCCCGTAGGCGTCGCCGCGATGACCTGGGGCCCCCTCATCCTCGAACTCGCTCTGGCCGCCGCCCTCCTCATGCCACAAAGAGCGCGCTGGATGCTGCTGCCGGCGGGCGTCTCCTTCCACCTGTGCATCGCAGCCGTGATGGGCCTGTGGAGCTTCGCCCTGGCCATGTGCGCCGGCCTGCTCCTGCTCCTGACACCTCTCGGGCACGACCCCGACTTCACACGCATGCTGCGCCGAACTCCCCGCCCGTCGGCCGTCCCTGCGGAAAAGAAGGATCCGGTCGAAGCACCTGTCATGGCCGGCACCCAGCCCTGACACCACGACCGGGGGCTTCTGGCACACCACTGATCACACCAGGACGCGAAAGGTGAGAGACCGACAGATGCCGTTCAGCGGCGGCCCCACCGGTTCACCGGCGGGGCCGCCGCTGAACAGCTGCCGTCTCGTTGGCCGAGGAGGAGCATCGCGACACCGAGCGATGCCGCGCACAGCCTCCACACGCGACGCCAGACGAAGCGCCGCCGAACGGCTCCCAGCACGGCCGGCAGGCTGATGTGGCGTCCCGCCAACGGGTCACCGTGCGGCGGCATGACGGCGTCCTCTCACGTGCCCCACCAGAGTGAGCACGCTTACGGAGGCGATCGCCGCATCCCCGTGGCCAGCGCGTCCGCTCCGTACGGGCCCAGCTCCGGCCGCAGGACATCAACGATCTCGACAGCCCGTTTCAACTCCCACGAGACCGGCCCCGGCCGCTGCCGGCCAGGAGCAGCGGCGCACCCAGAGCCACTGCACAAGCCCGGCGCCGACGAGGGACCCAACGGACAGTTCAGGCTCGTCAAGGGCTGCGGTCGCGCCGTATCCCAGGCCGCTGACCGCCCAGCACGCCGCAGCCGCCAGCGCAGCCTCACTGCATGACAAGGGCGGCCGAAATCCCGGCGCGGGATGAGTGGTGACGCGGCTGTCCGAGGGCCACGCCCGCATCCAGGGCGGGGGCGCCGACCTCGCAGCCCTCGGTCACGCCGGGCTCGACGTCCCCCCGGCGCCGAGCAGCTCGTGCAGGAGGTGCGAGGCCGTGATCACGCCGAGCAGGTGTGTTCCGGCCTTGTCCTTCGTCGCCACCGCCACCAGAGGGCTGCGCACCCGCGCCATCAGCGCGGCCACCTCCAGCGCGGTGTCGTCGGGGTCGGCGATCGGGGGCGGGTCGGCCTTGCTGGAGAGGCAGTCGCCGACGCGTCGGCCTGCCAAGGCCTGACACAGCCGGTCGGCGTGCTTCTCGTCGATGACGGCGGCGAGAGCGGGGTCCTCGATGACGTAGGCGGGCACCAGGATCTTGATCATCTGGGAGGCGGGAAGGATCGCCTTCGGCTCCCCCCGTTCGTCCACCACGAGCAGGGCCGGCAGCCTGTGCTCGGCCATCAGCCGGGCCGCCTCCATGGCATCGCTGTCGACGCTCACCGTCTCGTACTCGGCCGCCAGGTCACGCGCGCGCATGGCGGGCTCCTCGTCTGCTGGAAAGTTTTCTTCACTCACCGTCTTACGTCATCGGCGAGCGGGCCAGGTCATTGATGCGAAAGATACGCGGCGGCACCGGTGGAACCACCGCATGAGGGAGAACAAGCCCCAGCCGGTCCGTGGCGACGTAATCAGGACCGATCGCCGATGCTCTGGCCGTTGACCTGTGGACGCACGGCGCTGCGGCGGAAGCGGTCACCGAGCTGCGAGCCGGCGATGAGCCCTGCCGCGAACAGCAACAGACCGGCCTCCACCACGGGCAGGAGGAACATCGCGTCCTTGCCGACCAGCCCGCCCCACCGTCCCAGCGGGACGACCAGCCCGCCGACCCACATCACCAGCATGGCGACACCCCGGACTCGGATGCCCCAGGGCGTCGTACGACTGCGGACCCGCCTGGGCGCCCAGCCCCGCAACGAGGCGATCGACAGGGGCAGCACGAAGGCCGACCAGCCGATCAGCCATGCCCACAGGAACATTTCCCACACTCCTTCTCCGAGACGGCCGAGCGGCCGCAAGGCGTTCGCCGCAGCTCGTCGGCCATCAGGGGACGCAGCGTCCGTCCTTGAAGCCAAGGCGGTTCGCAGCCGCCCGGGCTCACTGCACTGCCGTACCAGCGTCAGCCGGTGATCTCGATCTTGCCGTTGGCTTCGGCCGATGCCGCGGCCTCGGGCTGCGCACCGCCGGCCCGCTTGGTCATACCATTCAGCAGCTCGGCGAGGTCGACTCCGGTGGTGGAGCTGAGGAGCTCCATACCCTGGGCGACGTTGTCGGCGACCGTTCGGGAGAGCTGGGAAGCGCCGTCGGTGGAGATGACCGTCATCTTGTCGATGGCACTGAGCGGCTCGGATGCCTTGGCGACGACCTGGGGCAGGACCTCGACGAGCATCTGCAGGACGGCTGCGTCGCCGTACCGGGCGAAGGCGTCGGCCTTCTTCTGCATCGCTTCGGCCTCGGCGGCGCCCTTCGCGCCGATGGCGGCGGCCTCGGCCTCGCCCTCGATGCGTACGGCGTCGGCGAGCGCGGCGCGGTGTGCTTTCTCGCCCTCACCGGTCAGCCGGGAGCGCTGGGCGTCGGCTTCGGCCTGCTTGACCAGGGCGATGCGGCGGGCCTCGGCCTCCTGCTCGGCCTGGTAGCGGGCGGCGTCAGCGGGCTTGCGGACCTTGGTGTCCAGCTCGCGGTCGGTCAGCGCGGCCTGCCGCTGGGCGACCTTCTCCTGCTCTGCGAGGACCTCCTGCGATCGTGCGGCTTCGGCCAGCGGGCCGGCGGCAGCGGCGCGGGCAGCGGCCTCGTCGGTCTCGGCTTTGATCTCCGCCTGCTTCAGCGCGAAGGTGCGCTGGGCTATCGCGATCTCCTCCTCGGCCTTCAGCCGGGCCTGCTCGGCGGCCCGCCGGGCGACGGCCTCGGCGATGTCGGCCTCCTGCTTGGCGCGGGCGGCCTCCGGCCGGCCGAGGTCCTCCAGGTAGGAGCCCTCGGTGCTGATGTCCTGGATCTGGAAGGCGTCAAGGACCAGGCCCTGCCCCGACAGACTGGCCTCCGCCTCCTCGGCGACCTGGCCGGCGAACGCGGCTCGGTCGCGGATGATGTCCTCCACCGACATCCGGCCGACGATGGCACGCAGTGCACCGGAGAGCACTTCCTGGGTGAAGCCGACGATGCCGTCCTGCTGCATCAAAAATCGCTGGGCAGCGGCGCGGATGGAATCCTCGCTGCCGCCGACCTTGACGATGGCGACACCCTCCAGGTGGGCCTTGACACCGCGCAGGGTGACCGCGCCGCGCACCGCCACCGGGATGTGCCGCGAGGACAGGTCGAGGGTGAACTTCTGCTGCACGAACGGCACGACGAACACCCCGCCGCCGACCACGACCTTCTGCCCGCTGTTGTCGGTGAACACCCGGCCGGTCTCCGGATCGGTGGACTGCTTGCCGCGCCGCCCGGTAACGATGAACGCCTCACTGGGACCGGCCACCTTGTAGCGGGTGACGACGACCAGCGCGAGCAGGACGAGGAGTACGACGACTCCTATGACGGCGACAGCGACTGAACTCATGGTGTTATCCCCTCAGCCCTCCCAGGGGACGGCAGATCGATACGGGTTCGTGTGCGGAAGCGGGCAACGCCCGCGGTGCGACGACAACGGTGGTGGTGCGGTGCGGTCAGCGCACGGGTCGTACGGACACCGCTGTCTGGGACAGCGTCCCCTCCACCCAGACCTCGGCCCCTTGGGCCACCGGTGCGGGACTCTTCGCGGAGAGTTTCACCGGCTGCCCGGCGAGATGGACCAGCACCTCGCCGTAGCCGTCGGCCGGAATCGCCGTCACCACGGACCCCGGCGCGCCGATCAGATCCTCGTCGCGTGGAGCCGCACCGGAGTCGTCGCGCAGGAGCATCCGGCTGAGGCGGTATGCGAGCCAGCCAGTGACGAGCCCGGCCGGCACGCCGATCGCGGTCGCACCGACGGCGCCCACTCCCGTGGCACCCATAGCGATCGCACCGGAGAAGCCGAGCATGGAGACGAATCCGGCGATGACCGGCAGCGACAGCAGCCCGTCGAAGAGACCGTCCAGCACGCCGACGCCGTCGAAGAGGCGTTCGAGGACGCCGTCGAAGACGAGGGACAGCACGAGGAGCACCACTCCGACGATGCCGAGACCCAGAAACCAGCCCATCCGACCGCACCGCCTCTCCCCTGTGTCACGTGCCGGTGGATGCATGCTCACACGTCGGGGGTAGTCCTGGCATTGCCTGTCCCCGGCAATCTTTACGCGCTATTGATGCCGGACTCTGCACCGCCGACACCTTCACGAGCGGGCTGAACGACGCCAGGCTCGGTGACGGTTTTCGGGGACTGGTCGCCAAAGAGCGAAGTAGGCTGCCACAAGCTCACGGCGGCTGCGCCTCGCCTGCCTTACTTCAAGAATCAAGTAAGTTTCACCAGACCCACACAAGGGCCGAGGTGTCTGCGTTATGCTCCGCCTGGCCTCGTCGCCCCCCGTCGGCGAGGCCGATCCGGCTTCCTGCCCGCGGCCTTCTCGCCGGGCGGAGCCGTCCCCCGCCCCGCCGCCCTTCTCCGGGCGGCGGGGCGCCGTGTGGTCTTGACTGGTCCGGCTGCCGACCGCGGCTCTTCGCACGGTTGCCGGTCAGAGTTGCGGCGCGGAGCCCATCTCCGCGCTGAAGACCACCGGTTCGCTGTCGAACCCCCGAACCATCTCGCGGAACTCCCACGTTCCGGAGGCGTCCTTGATGAACTCCGCGACGGTCCCGGCGGTGGATCCGGCGATCTGCGTGAAGTCGTCCTTCAGCAGTTCCGTGTACCCCTCGACCACCAGCACTCCGGCGTTGGACAGGTCGCCGAAAGCCTTGGAGCCGGTGTTCTGGTGGATCGCCACCCCCACGACCACCCGTGCGAAGGAAGGGGCGAGGCGGTCGAGTTCCAGAGTCATCGCTTCGACGTAGCCGAAGCCCTGACCGGTTTGGCTGTGCCGGCTCATGTTGATGGTGCCGTCCGGTGAGCGGCTGTCGAAGTGGACGACGTACACCGGCCGCCCGTAGGGGGCGTCCTCCGAGTAGGTCGCGGCGATGATGTCGAGATGATGAGGCGGCTGATCAAAGGGACTCGGGTCCCACTTGAGCCGCACCTCGACCTTCCCCAGCCCCTTACTGCCGCTGCTCACCGGTTTGCTTCCTCTCCCGCTGTCACGCCACCACGGGATGGTCCCCGCATGTTCAAGTATGTCTCGAAGTAACCCTGTTGAAGCCTGCGCGGGGGCAGGCTGCTCGCTGATTCGATGCGCTGTCTGGGGCCTTGTCGGCGGACTTGCCGCACAGATCGGCCTGGGCCTACCCGTCTCGACGTTCTGGGGTGCCAGGTTCCGATCCGCCGCCTACGCGTGGTCGGCGTGGGCGCGGGAGACCCGCGCAGATCCACGGCTCGTTGACAGCGAAGATCCTGGGCGGGCGGACGGTGCCGAGGCCGCCAACGGCCTGCCGGAACACCTCGGAGCACTGAACCGGGCGACGCACGGCCGTCTGGAAGATCAGCGCAGGGGACCTCGCGGGAAGCCGAGCGGGACGGTTGTTTCCCCACCGTCAACCGTGAAGGGGCCGGGGTCAGCCGTGGCCCGGCATCGTGCCGCACGCGACGGCACGTCAGGGCTGCGGGGACGACAGGGCCCAGGACGAGGTGAATGCCGTGGCGCCGATGAGGGCGAATGACACGGTGGCGACGAGGCTGCCGTTGGTCAGTACGAGGCCCGGGACCGTGGCGATGACAGCGCCCAGGACGGCGGCGTGAGCGCCCGGCCGCCACCAGGGCTGCGCGGACGGAGGCTCAGTGCCGTCCAGGATGAAGGAGTCACGCAGATCGGCACGGACGCCATCGCGGTCACCGAGGAGTAGGTGGCGCGGAGGGCGCCGGTGCAGGCGCCCCAGCGGCACCAGCCGTGTGCCGTCGGGCAGCTCCGCAACCACGGCAGCGCGGCCTCGGATTCCGGGATGCGCGCTCACCATGAGGGGTTCGGCCGACCCTTGGCCGAGGACGGCATGCCACATGACCCGTTGCCAGGCGACCGGCAGGCCGGGCTGGTCGGTCTCGGCCAGGACGAGCCAGGTGGTGTCCGACAACCACCCTGCGGCACCTATGCGTTCGCCGCATCGCACGGTGGCGCTCATGGGGCGCCCCGGCCGTCGTGCCGTCCAACAAAAGCGCAGGCCGCGCCGCGCCCAGACTCCGCACACAGCCGCCGCCGCGACACCGGCGAGACCGACCGGGACGAGCAGGTCGTCCTCGGTCGCGGTCTCATCCGGGTCAGCCGGGAAGCCACGAGGACGGGTCCGGCGGGGGTCGTAGGCGATGGGGAAGGAGCGGCCCTTCGTGTAGCGGTGGGTGTCGTAGATGCCGAAGCGCTGCACGTGCTCGTGGCCGGCCTGGTCGGTCCACCGCACGCGGATGTCCTCCTCGTCGCCGATGTCGTCCTCGATGACCCGGCCGACGGCACGCGCCGTGGCCCGGTCGCGGGCGCTGTCGTACCGGTGGGCGTGCACGCCCAGCCAGGTGGTGAGCAGGGCGAACCCCGTCAGCGTGCCGACCACGCCCAGGAGGGCGACGCGCAGGGCGGGACCAGGGCGTCTCATAGCAGAACCTCTTGTGTGCCGATGGTTTCCAGGAGGGCTCGCACGGGCTCTGGGTCTGAGCTGTCCACGGCGACGGCAAGCAACTCGTGGACATCGAGCACGCGCCCGTCCTGCGCGGTGAACACGGTGCTCATCCACGGGCTGGCGTAATCCCAGCCTGCCCCTCGCAGCAGGGCGACCAGGGCTGTGCCCATGGCTGCGACCAGCACGTCGCGAGCGGCAGGGGGGCGCTCGGCGGCAGGCACCCACCGCAGAGCGGGCTCGAGCCGACGGGCCAGACGGGGCCACCTGCCGTCGCGAACAGCTTCGAGCGCGGCGGACAGTGCCTGGACGGGCGTCTCGCAGCGGGTTGCGGTCAACAGCGCGAGCTCGTCCCCGCCATCGAGCCGGACGTGGAGTTGGCCCATGTCGCGATCGAGCAGGCGCACTGGCTCCGGTGGCTCGTACCGGTGCCCGCGGCGCGGTGGGCGCTTGGTGCCCCGGGGGACTTTGTCCTTCGTACCGCCGTGACCGCCCGGACCATCCAGGCCGGCCAGCTGGCGAACGCACCACTGCTCGATCGCCGCCGCCGCGTGGAGCGTGAGCGGTTCGTTCTCCCAGGAGCGGGAGCCCTCCGCGGGCGGCAGGGCGGCCACCCGCTGACCGAGAGGCGGGTGACCGGCCGCGTGGTACGGGTCGAGGGCCTCCTGCTCGGCCACGACGCCGGCGGAGCGGCGCCGGACGAACGGGTCCCGCAGCACGGCGTCGAACGCGTCGTAGAAGTCCTCCGGATACGTATGCTCCTCGGCCAGTTCCGCTAGCCACCTCTCACCGATCCCGTCGAACGTGGCGACGGAGGCGTGCAGCAGTTCCAGGGCCTCGGTGGTGTTGTCGGAACCCGCGACGCGGGCGGCGTCGGCGTCGGCGGCCAACTCCGCCTGCCAGACTCGCTGCTGGGAGGCCCGCAGCAGCGGTCTGGCCAGCGGCGTGAGCGGACGGAAGCGGCCCTGGCCTTCCAGGCGCTGGGCGAGCGCGCAGCGGGCATCCAGCAACCATGACGCGCGCCGATTGTTGATGTGTTGGCGATGTGCGAGCTCATGCCCGATCACGGCTGCCAGCTGTCCCACGGTCAGGGACCGCAGCAGAGGCAGGCCCAGCAGCAGAACGTAACTGCGTGCGCCGGACACCTTCGCCCGCCCCATTGCCGCTTCCGGATCCGGCGTGATCCTCACCAGCAGGTGCTCCCGGAAGCCGACCTGCTCGGCCACCGCCCTGACCACAGCGGCCAGTTCCGGCTCCTCACCGGGCTGCACAGCCCTGCCCGGCAACGCCTCCCGGTCACCGTAGCGCCGCAGGACGCCCATCATCACCCACATCAGCGGCGGCAGGATCGCCTGTGGCAGATGCCAGACAAACGCCACGGCGAGAAACGCCAGGGCAAGGCAGACCAGAGGCAGCCAGGCGACCGCGAACATCGCCATGATGAGCAGCCACTCACGCACCGCGGAAGGCCTGTCCGAACCGTGGACTATCAGGGTGTCCACCACTTTCCTGTCTCTCCGCAAGGGGCGGCTGGATCTTCGCAGCTGACCGGGCCTGTCGCCCTTGGGCCATGACACGGATACGACAGCCCGACGCCGCGCACACATTGCTCTCACGTACTTGTTGGCTGACGCATGTCGCTGGCTTGTGTCAGCGGGGCGGATCGGGTGGTCGCGCGTGACGGCCGGCCCGTCGCGATTCAAGCCGTCGCATCAAGCCGCAGACGGCCCCGCTGAGTACCGCCCACAACACGACGACTCCCCATGGGCCGGTCCAGGTGCCGAACACACCTGCCGGGATGGCGCACAGCGCGGAGCCCAGCGCCTGCTTGCCGCGCAGGACCAAGAACCCCGGAAGGCCCTGGGCGGCGTACGTAGGGGCCCGGGCGAGCACGATGCCCCCGGCGAGGGCGGCGAAGAGTCCGCCGGAAAGCAGGGCCACGGCCACGGAGGCCGCGATCAGCGGTTCGCCCTCGGGGGTGTCGGCGGACCGCTGGGTCAGGTCGTCCTTGCTCACCGCGGTCGCGTAGTCACGCCACACGGTCACCGTCACCATGTCTCCGGCCTTCAGGCGTTCGAGCAGCGGTTCGCTGCTGCCCATGTCGAGTTCGTCCGGTACTGGGCGGGGGCCGGCGAGCTTGAGCGTGTGCTCGGAGTCCTTGGCCCGGTCCCGGATCACCGTGCCGCGCACGGTGGCCTGTACTTCCCGCAGGCAGTCGGCGACGACCGTCCCGGAGCAGGGGCGGGCGGTGTGAAAGGCCTGCTCGTCGTCCATCAGGTCGGGCACGGTGGCCAGGCCGATACCGGCGGCGAGCACCATGGTGATGCCCAGCAGCGCGGCACCGGCTCCCCAGGCGCGGTGGCAGAGGGCACGTCGGCGCAGACTGCGTGGTGTGCGGGTGAGGACGTGGCGGTCGTGTACCACGTCAGGTACTCCGCAGCCGGGAGCAGACGGTGAAGACGACCAGGGCCACGAGCAGTCCCGCCTCGGTGGCGAGGGTATCGGCGGGCAACCGGTCCAGCGACGGCCGCAGGGCGTCGGCGACGAGGAACGCCACGGCAGTTCCGGCCAGCGCCGCGACGGCGCCCGGTCCCCAGAGGCCGTGACGCAGCCAGAACCAGCGGGCCAGGACCATCACCACCGGTGCGGACACCGGCAGCTGATCCTCGCCCAGCAGGGCCAGGACGGCGTAGGCCAGTCCGCACAGGACAGAGCACCCGATCGCTCTCCATGCCGTATCGCTCCATGCAACCGGAGCAGGGCGTACTTCATTCACCGCCTGTGCCTTTCGTGCTGAGTGCCATGGTCATTGAGTCACAGCCCTTTCTGTGGGGGTTATGCCACTCAGCGGCATGATCTGGGGCGGCCCGACTGCCGGACTACGGCAGGCAAGACTTCTTCCTGGCTGGACAATGCCCGGATGCGCGGAGGCGGCCGTGAAGGCCTTCAAGAAGACCGCTGCCAGGACTGGGCACTGATGTCGCTGCGGTCTGCCTCAGCGGCAGCGAGGCCACGGCCATCCAGGACGCCTCCCGGCGGAGCCCACGTCAGCATGCCCATGAACGTCCCGGTCACTGGGAGAACCCTGTTGCCGAAGCTCTAGGGTGACACGGTGAGGGGCGAGCTGCGGGAACGATGGAGCGGACAGCCGTTATGGGCGAAATGGGTTCTCGCGGCGTACATGATCGGATTCCTGGAAGGATCCTGCGTCCACATTCTCGATCTGGCCAGTGACGGCATCCATGTCTACGCGTCGTTGCCTCAGGTTCCTGTGCAGGTGTTCTTCGTCAGCTTGGCGGTTCTCGATCCGCTGGTGGCCGTTCTGGTGGGGCTCGTGCGGCGCGAAGGGGTCTGGCTGGCAAGCGCCGTGATGGTGATGGACGTCTTCGCGAACGGGTGGGGCAACCGGCACTGGCTACAGGACGATCCTGCGAAGCTGGTGCACCTGTTGCCCATCACCCTGTTCGGACTGTTCGTCGTCGCGTGCTCGTTCCCCTTGCAACGCACGGTTACCAGGTAGGCGGCCAGGCCTCCGGTGAACATGCCGTCTGGCTGATGACTCACGCGCCGGATGAGTCCCTGCGCCCATGGCCAGCGATCACCCTGATCACCCTGATCACCCGCCGAAGCTCCCGCAGGAGCGGCCAGCCGACATCCCATGAAGCCGACCGGGTCTTATCGTTTCAAGGCCAAGGCCGTCACCCTGGCCTCCGGCGCGGCGTCATTCACCTCCCCTGAGCCCACTCTCATCGCCCGACAAACCTGTCAGGCGATTCGCCTGTTCGTCGGCCAAGACCAGCAGGTCACCGCCGTTTGACGGTTCCGTCACGGTGTGTCCTAGCTCGGCCAGCAGGCCCGAAACAGCGGCCTGTACGAGCGTCCGCATACTGTTGCACGAGGCTCCGGGCCGGTCCTTCACCAACGAGGTGAACCCGTCCGAGGCCGTCCATCCCACCAGCACGCCGGTCGGCACCGTCGTCACTGCAAGCCCGGGCCTGCGGTCCTCTGCATCCTCGCCAACGAGGTGGAACCCCGCATCGATCAAGGCGTGTCGAACCTGCACGAGGAGATCGAACCGCGCAGATGGCACAGCAGCCGCCTGCCCCCAGATCTCAAGATCAAGCGTTCCACTTGGGGAGTAGGCACTTGAGAAGCCAGAATCCGCGTCGCGTCTGCGCACATCCTGGGGCGCGGCCGTCGGCCAGGCACGTGGGAAATGATCTACGTCAGCGCGGGAAACGATCTCCGAAAGCACCCTGATGGCCCCTGCCCCAGCGAGCTCCGTCGGCGCCCCACGGCAGGACCGGCTGCCGGTGGAACTACCTCCCGCACGACCTGCCGCCGAAGTCAGCCGTCTCCTACTACTTCGCGGCCTGGCGCGAAGTACGGCGCGGACGTGAGGATCAACGTTCTGCTGCGTTGGCAGGTCCAGGAGGAGGCCGGGCGCTCGGCGGACCCGATCCTGGTCGTGATCTCAACGGTCGCTATGGGTGGCGCTGATAGGCCCATGGCGCCACGACCGCTGGTCGCCCCTCCGTTACAGCTGGCACGTGCCCGGCTATGCGCGCGCCAGGCACTACTACCATCGCGTCCGAATCCGTATACATAGACCAATACGTCAGACCGCGTTTGAGATCTCACTCTAGACGGATAGGTGACAGGGTCATGAGCGCCTGTTGTCCCAGGTAGCGCCTATGGTTCCGCCCATGAGCGTTCCCCAGGTCATCCCCATCAGGCATGAACCTGACTACCGCACGAGCACCATCGGGCGGTGGCAGGGCGGCCAGTTCTTCGCCTCGGTCACTGCGGCCTTCCCCGAGGGCTGGAGCGGCGACGACTGGCAGTCCCAGAAACGTTGGTGTGCCGTGCTCCATCGGTTCGACGGGGCTGGCCGGCACCTGGACTCGCGTATCCAGTTCACCGGCACCACGGCGGACGGCGAGAAGAAGGCGATCGACGCAGCCCGGCTGCTGCTTGCCCAGTGGCTGGACGCTCTGCCGGAGCGGCAGTACCAGGACATTGCGATCGCGCCCTTCGAGGTCCGGTTCGAGGGAGCCCTGTTCGGCCTGGTCGTGGAGGAAGACGTGGACGAGGAGGATGACGGTGTGTGGGTCGAGTTCTATCCCGACGGTCTGGGCTTCAACGCGCCCTGGGACGGTTGCTACGACACCTGAGCCGAGCCAGCGAGGAGCCGCGGACCGCTCCGGACGGCTGCCCGGCCCCGGGAGAGCCGGCGCACCATCACGCCGATCATCGCCCAGCGGATCATCGTCTCCGCGTAGGCCGGGTTGGTCTCGTAGTCCCGTGCAAGACGTCGGTGTGCGATGAGCCACGAGAAGGTGCGTTCGACGGCCCAACGCTTGGGCTGGACCCGGAAGCCGCGCTGGCCTGGGTCTTTGCGCACGATGTCCAGCTCGCGTCCGAGGACATGGGCGGTCCAGTCGACCAAGCGGCCGGCGAAGCCCTGGTCCGCCCAGATCTTCTGAACACTCGGGTGGTCGAGCCGGGTCCACAGCAGCGAGCGACGGGCACCGTCGCGGTCCTGGACGTTGGCCGCGACGACGTGCACGGCCAGGAGGAGGCCGAGGGTGTCGGTGACGATGAACCGCTTGCGGCCCTTCACTTTCTTCCCCGCGTCGAAACCCCTGGTTGCGGCCAGGACGGTATCTGCGGTGCGGACGGACTGGGAGTCGATCAGCGCGGCAGTCGGTTCGGCATTCCTGCCGTCGGCTTTGCGAACCTTGCCGCGCAGGGCATCGTGGATGCGCTCGACGGTGCCGTCGTCGTGCCACCAGGTGAAGTACCAGTAGGCGGTGGGCCAGGGCGGGAAGTCCTTCGGCAGCTGCCGCCAGGCGCACCCGGTCCGGACCACATAGAAGATCGCCTCCGCGATCCGCCGCCGCGGATGCTTCTCCCGCCGCCCACCCTTCGGTCCCACCCTCGCCGCTGGCAGCAACGGCTCGACCAGCGCCCACTGCTCGTCCGTCAAATCCGACGGATACCCACCCACGGCACCACTCACGCAGGGCTCGCCTCCCGACCCAAGGTACGGCAGATCTCCAACGCGGTCTCAGGCGGTATTACCACAACCCCTACGTCCAAGCCTGCTTCTTCGGCGACGCCGGGAATGGATTGGTTGCATGAGCGACCAAGGCTGCCCACCGGTCGTGGTACGCGGCCGGTATAGGTTGCGGCACGGGCATAGCGGCCCGCCGCTGGCAACGGTAACCCAAGCCCGCACACTGGCAGTTGGCCGCGTGACTCGTAGATCGCGTTCTGACATGGCGGTCCGCGGCTGGAGCTGGAGAGGACTGAGCAAATGAGGAGTTCACGACGGATGAGTGACCGGCCAAAGTCGGGAGAAAGTAAACTCCAAAATTATGTCGGAGTGGGTTTCTGCATTGTATCCATGACGGCTATTGGGGTCATTTTTGGGCGCAGCCTTCCTGTGTGGGCGCCAGCGGCCTTCGGGGCGGCGATCGGCTATGCATGCTGGCTGGCGTACCGTTCGTGGAGGAGGAAGATATCCCCTTCGAAGTGACGAATCCGGAACGCCGTACCCGCGCCGGTGCCGCTGGCGACACCGGCGCCGTGGCGATGATGCCAATCAAAGCCAGCGCTACGCGCTGAACGAGCCTGCCGGGCGTGGCTGTGCGGCCACGCCCGGCAGCCTCTTCCTGTTCTTTCTACTGCCGTTTCCCGCTGCCTTCGGGGGGTGCCTCTATGTCCTGCCTGCGCTGGTCATGCGACGGCTACTTCAGCAGGGCGGGGTTCGTAGAAGGTGCCGCCAGGCGCTGATCTGGGCTTCTGGCCCGGCGTTGTTCGTGGACGGCGCGGAGCGAGCGGGCCAGGGAGGGGATCACGATGTCGAGAGTGCCGGTGCCCGGGACGACGACGGTCTGCTCGTCGAGGGCGTCGAAGACCTCGTCGATCAGCCTGGCGGCCATGCGCAGGGCTAGGACTTTTCTCGTTTTGGCTTTCATACGGACAGCGGCCGGCGGCTGGGCGATCGGCTATGGCGTAATCGTCCCGCTTCACACCTTGAGCACTTGCTCAAAGCAGCGCCGCAAGCGCATCAGAAAGCGCTGGTGTGCGCCTCCCACCTGTTGTGGAAGCCCGACGACCAGCCGCCGCTATGAGGCATCGTGCTTCCTCTGCCGAAGGGCCACTGCGCCCACCATCGAGAAGACCACGAGCAGCACGCCGCCTGCGCGGAGGGGGCCAACCAGCCACTCCGACCGGCGGTCTGCAAGGTCGAAGCCGCCGAACGCACCGACTGCGCAGCCTGTCAGCACGAAACCGACGGCGGAGCAACGCATCAACCACACTGGGGCGCCTGCCATCAAACCGCGGACCCTCTCCGGCCAGCGCCAGGACCAGCACCCTGTACAGACGATCAGTACTCCCGCTACCAGCAACACCCCGTCACCCACAACCTCCCACATTCTCCCTCCCCTTCTGCCGCGGCATCCCATGAGGAACGCGGCTGGCTCACCCCGTCGCCGAGCCGACTGACAGCCTCAAGCTCCTTGGCTTAGTTCCCGTGAGTTGCCCGGTTGTAGAGCCAGAGTGCGACGATCGGCGCGATGGGGTAAGCGGCCGCCGACCACGGCTGGGACACCCAGTGCTGGGCGGCTACCACCAAAGCGGCGAGAGCCAGCCAGCTGAACGACAACCACGGCCGCTTGACCACTATGCCGCAGGCTGTCCCCGAGCGGCCACCGAAGCTCTGTCTGCACGCTGGTCCGCCCGACCGCGCTGATCCCATGGCCGTACCTCAGGCACTCGTAGGCATGAGGCCCCGACTGAGTCACGGACCAGCCCCGTGGTTCGGCTCGTCATACGGCGTCGACAGCAGCTGATTGGTTCTCGATCCATGCCAGCCCTCCGAGGTCCAGTCGGCGGCGGGCGCGAGTGACGGCGACGTAGGCAAGGCGTGCGTCCGTGTCGCTCACCGGTTCTGGGATCGGACGGCCGCTGTCGTCCAGCTGGTCGCTGTCCGGCGGTGGGGGAAAGTCGTCGGCGATTCTGACTTCGGGCCACTCCCGGCCTTTTGCCTTGTGAGCGGTGGAGACCGTGACTTCGGCATCGTCTTCGTCGGTCAGCGCGTCGACGGCAGCGATGATGGCCTCGGGCCCGTGGGTGTCGACAAGCTCCACGAACGGCTGGAGATCTCGGCCGGCGGGATCGTATTCCGCGTACTCCTGCAGCTCACCCCATGAGGCGAAGAGCACCAGTTCGGGGTGGGAGGTGTGCCGGCCGTCTTTTAGGTCCCGGGCGGCGAGGGCCAGCGCGTTGAGTGTCTGTCCTCCCCTGGTCAGAGCCACCCGCCGGCCGGCTTCCAGCTGCCTCATGACTTCGGTCATGGCGCCGATGTTGGTGCGGCACAGCACTGCGTCCGGACATGCGACCAGTCCGACCTTCGTCGGAATGGTCTCGGTGCCGGTCAGCCGAATCGGTGCGTCGGTGAACGCGAGCCACCGGTTGGCTTCTTCGGCGAGGAGCGGGCCAAAGCGGAAGGAGCGGGTCAAGGTGAGGTGGGTGGCGTCGAAGCCGGTCATCACGTCCCGGGCCCCGCGCCACCCGTAGATGGCTTGGGCGGAGTCGCCGACCATGACCAGCTGGGCGTGACCTCGTTGAGCCGCGAAGACCTGCTCGAGGACGGGGTTGGTGTCCTGGGCCTCGTCGAGGAAGAGGAAGTCGGCCTCGATCTTCGGCTCGGTCAGGGCCCACATCTTCAAGTAGTGGTCGTGCTCAAAGCGGACCACGCCTTGCTCGGGGTTCTGGAGATCGGCCCAGGCCCTCTGTGCGAACGGCATGACCTCGTCGGCAAGTTGGGAGCGTTCGTCTGGCCCCTCAATCCTGCGCAGGGACGGTACGTGATGGGGTGTCAGATCTCGGTCGGCGGACTGGCAGAAGCGGGTCACAGTGCGCAGCACGGCGTGGGACAGAGTCCTGGGGCCGATCTCGTGATTGCCGATGCGGACGGGTGAGCTGATTCCGAGGGCGTGTCCGATCCGCCATGCGGGCTGGCGGGGACAGTTGAGACGGCGTGCGTAGCGGTGACCGAGGGCGGCGTAGGCCGTGGCGTGGGCCGTCTTGCACAGCACGGAGTGTGGGAAGCGGACCGCGGCATCGCGCGCGATGTCCTTGTTGAAGGCGAGATAGCGGCCATGGCGTCCAGTACTCGCAGCGAGCAGGCCCAGTGTGCTGGTCTTGCCGGTGCCGGCACCCGCCTGCAGTACCAGGTGGTGACCGTCGCGGAAGGCATCGATGGCGTGGGTCTGTTCGTCGGTGGGCGTCTGCAACAGGTGCTCCGTGGAGGACATGGGTTAAGGGGCGGTGTGAGAGAGGTCCGCGCCGTAGGAGTGAGAAGAGGCCGGGTGAAGGATGCGGAGCAGGGCCCGGGCCGTGCAGGCCAGTACCTCATCAGGGGCGTGGTGGACGAGGAGGCTCTCAAGCTGCCCGGCCAGCTGACGCGTGCGGGCCTTCTCATTCCGTTCAAGGGCCGCTACGACGGCTCGACCGAGGAAGTCTGCAGGCTTCTGCCGTCGGGCTGCCGCTGCCTCGCGAATCGCAGAGCATGTGGTCTCAGGAAGAGCGAGGTTGAGCAGGACCTTGCCAGAGTGGTCGGGGTAGTGAGTCGTCAGCACGTCGATGGGTAGTAACCGATCGAGGTCGTGACGAAGGGACCGCAGTGCGCGTCCAGGCGACTTGGCTCGGCGCACGGCCATGAGGCGGGTGCGGTCAGCGTTCGCCGCGAACGGCACCGCACGGCAGGCTCGCCGCAGCTCTCCGCAGGTGGCGGGCCTTGTCAGGATGATTTCGACGGCATGCTGCCGCTTCATCGCGGGGTCGCCTCCCGCGGATCGCCGTGCGGTCCCGGCCTACGGCCGCGGGTCGGCAGCCGAGCGTATACGTGGGCGTGGTGGATGAGCGGGTCGAAAGGTTCCCAGTCGGTCATTGCGAGGTCAGCCGCCGTTGGAGCAGCGGCATGCCGCGGACAGCGCTGTGTGCGCCAGCGCAACTGCTCGGCGTAGGGCAGGCAAGAGAGGTCATACAGAGCCATCGCCTCGGATGGAAGGGCTAGTTGCCCTTGGGTGGCTGTTGCCGGGACCAGGCTCCAGACTCCCGCCGGGCCGCCCGGAGCGAGCATCCTGGAGGCACAGCGGTCACGATGCCGTGTCTGGGCGACACACTGGATCTCGTCCACGGGACGTGCGGCGAGGTAGCGGACGTACAGGATCTGGACGATGGGCCTGGCTGGTCGACATGCGTCCTGCCGCTCGGCCGGCCGGTCCGAGTCTGGGGTTGGAGTGAAAGCACCGGCGTCCGTCAGGCGGCGCGTGTTCACAGCCAGCGCCCGACGCAGCCCAGTCAGCGCGGGAGCGACGACGGAGGCGGAATCGCGGGCTGGGCAGACGACGGCGTGCGCCAGTCGGCACCAGGCGGTGCCGTCTCCGGCGGGATGCGCGAGGCCGGAGCTGACATGCCAGCGGTGGGAGGCGGGCACCTCGGCCGCAGGCAGCTCCCTCGGGTGCAGGCGGACGGGACGGTCACGGACGCGGTGGTACCACTCGATCGGATTGCCGCACTCGCGGCAACGGGCGCGCTGAGCACAGCGCAGAAGCCGGGTGGGACTGTCGGTCTCGACACGCAGTGACCGTCGCGGGTGGGCCTGAAGGGGACTTCCGTCCCAATGCCGGAGTGCAGATGAGGGGCGCATGTGGGGGAAGGTGCCAGGCAACACGCCGCGCGGGCGACGTCCCGGCCGATACGTCCACCGAACGGCCCCATGCGGGGCGACATGCATTCGGATCTTCGCTCAGGGGTTCACGCTGGGCCGCCTGATCGAGTGGTTCGCCGCGCGGGCCCCGAAGCCTGTCAGTCGCTCGCCCGGGGAGGGGGTTCGTGCCCACGACAGAGGGCCCCGAAGAGCTCGTCGAGCGGAGTGCTGAGCGCGTGGGCCAGGGCGTGCCACGTCTTAAGGGTGCCGATGGTGCGACCTTGTTCGATCTCGATCAGAGTCCTTCTGGCCAGGCCGCTCCGGGCGGCCAGCTCGTCGTACGTCCATCCCCGCGCCGCACGCAGCCGGGCGAGCTCCAGACGCAGAGCCTCGAAGTCCGGATCGGGCGGGAAGATCGTCACCCGACCATCCGACGGTGCAGACACCTGCCCTGTCAGTGCAGACCTCTGCCCTATTTCCGCCCGTCAGCAACCAAGCAAAGGGCAGAAGTCTGCACTACCGTGTGCGGCCGATCCCAGCCCGACGGGGGCCGGCGCGGAAACGACAGGAGGAGCGCACGCGCCATGAGGCTCCACTTCGCCCACTCCAAAGTGCGACGCACCTGGACAGTGGAACTTCGCCCGCAGCCTGGCGGCCCAGTCCTCGTGTGCCAGCACTGCACCCACAGCGGCCGACCGGTCAACGGCCCCTCGGCCCGGGCCGAGCTTATGGCCCACCTCGCTCAGCACGCCCGCGGAGCTCCCCTGCCGACCCACCTGCGGACCTGTCAGTGTCAGGAGCGGGGCTGCTGCTGGCACCGCCGCCACCGGGGATGTCAGGGTCCCATCCTGCTCCTGCTCGCGCGCGAACGTGGCGGACGCCTGTGGCGGCTGACTGACGCATGCACGGCCTGCGCCGCAGCCACCCCGGAGGCCGCCGTAGTTCCCGACACGATCCTGACCGCGACGACATCACCGACCAGCCGCACGAACGCTCGACCCAGACCACGCCCACCCAGAGGGCCCGGCAGCCAATCCCGCGTACGCGAGATACTCAGCTACCTCGCCGCCGCCCTGCCTGCGGACACGGGAGCCGCCGCCCGACTGATCGCGTTGCAGTGCGCGCTGCGCATGAATGATTCAGCTGAGGTGCACTTCCCCCACGGTCTGCTGCGAAGCCTTCGTTTGGGAGCGTCCACGGATCCGTGGGTGGAGCTCAAACAGGCATGGTGGTTGCGCGTGCTCCCACACACTTCGCCAACTGACCGTCGTGTGGCGAGAGTGCAACTGCTCGACAGGGGCTTGCTCTCACAGCACCCGGCGCGGCCAGACCGGCTCCGCGCCGCTGACTGGGCCCTGCGCCTTACCTGCTCCATCCGTGCGCATTCCAAGCCTTCGCCTCGGCTCGTGACTCTGTGTCTCGCGGCTCACTCTGGTCCGGGAGGACTACATGGGACGGCCGAAGTAGAGCAGTTGGCGCGAGAATGCGGGCTTCCTAGCTCCACATTCCTTGCCGTAGTGAAGTATCTGACAACGAAAGAAGTCCTAAGTGAATGGACCATAGGGAAATCAGCCGAAGATCTACATTGGACGCTGGTGTCAGCATTTCAGGGCATTGATTCAGAGCAGTGACAGGATCATCGAAGATTTTCGATCAGGGAGGCACATCCCCGTTACTCCGGCGAGCACTCTGGAAGTTGAGAGAGAAGTTTCTCTAGCTTCGCTTTCAACGGCGGCGAACTTTCGCTCCGCGGCAACGCACCGATTCCAGGTCTGAACTGGCGCGGGACGCTGATCCGGTTTCGATGAGCCACTCTGCGCGCTGCAATCGGGCTGACATCTTCTGCTCCGTCGCGATGTCCCCGGCAAGTACCGTCCGTAGGCGCCCGTCGAATGTGCGATAAAACGCCGGTTGTACGTCGTCTCTGCGAGTTCGAGTCCCTCTGCACGTACCGGATGGCAGCACTGACGTCGCCTTCACTGTCAAAGATGTCGGCTCAATTGGGCCCACCCGGACTGGCCGCAGCGATATGAGCCGCCACGCCAAGATTGACAGCCCCGCTCGCCTGAAGCTTGGGGCCTGAGGTCACGGCCCGACAGTCAGGGTTGCTGCACCTGAAGGCCACCCTGGCCGCGAGTGCATCCTTGACCGGCTTGGTAAAGTAATCCCGCCTCTTCTTGACTGGCTCTACACCTATGTGGACCACCCCCGTCGGAATACATGCTGACCACACTGCGGCTGCCTATAACCCAATGCTAGAGGCAGCCGCAGAAGCGAGTTCTCGCGCGCGACATCCCGGCCATGAGTCAGCTGACGAGACCGAGATTGATCAAACGGAAGCCCATCGCCGAATCACTGACCTCAAAGAGTGGGGCCAGGGCGGCAGCGCAACCATCCGGGTCTTGTCGCACTGCCGCAGGAAGCCGCTGAAGCTCCGACCGGACGAGATCAGCGGGCATCAGCAGACTGGCCGCGAAAGCGTTCGCTTCGATCTCCTCACGGTCGGTCGCCATGCTGGAGGTCTTGTCCCGAAGGTTCACCCGCACAGGCCGGTCCAGCACGACTTCACGCCCTGGGTGCAGGAGCAGGTGCCCGAGTTCATGACCGATCGTGAACCTCTGGCGATGAGAGGAGTGCGCATCGTTGACGCCAACCACCGGCGACTGGCCATCCTGGCGTACAAGCATCCCGGAAACATCCCCGTCCCGGAACGCGCTCCGGGAGATCACGACACCTAGGTGGACAGCCAATCTCTCTACATTCACCGGAGCCGCAGTCTCACCCGCCTCTGCGAGAAGGCGACTGGCAGCTTGTTCTGCCCGTCTAGCCATGTCCTGCCTCCCTCCGCACCTTGGCCAATACGCTCTGCGCCCAATCGCGCGCATCTTCCGGCAACTCATCCAGGACGTCCGAGCGTCCGCCAGGAGCCGGCAGGAGCGACTCAGGCTCCACCTGGAGCACGTCAGCGAACTCGAAGAGCATGTGCAACGCGACCCTCTGACGCCCCTTCTCAATGTTGCTGATCGACGTGCGATTCAGCCCCACGGCGCTCCCCAACTCCTGTTGGTTCATCCCTAGAGCGGCACGCGCCTTCCGGACCCGCTCCCCGAACCTCTCGTAGAACCCGTCCATCTGTTCGCATCCTCTCGCACTCACAGCCCGAGTTCCAGTCTCACAAACACTGTTGCTTAGAATGGATTCCATATGGTTCGCTAGACTGGAATCTGGAGGGTCTGAGCAGGAGAGAGGTACCGATGGTTCGAAAGGAGTCCCTTGCGCAGCTCCTCGACGAAGGACGCCGCAAGATCCAAGTGACCGACGAGGAACTCGCCGAGGCCAAGCGCCGCCGCAGACTCCTCGCTGGGTCCGTGCGCCGAGCCTTCTCGGGCTCCACCACCTACTTCAATGGGAGCGTCGCGCACGGTGACGCCAACACGCCCCTGACCGACGTCGACCTCGGCGTCGTCCTCACGAAGAAGAGCGCCGAACCGTACGGCCCCGGCAAGAAGAGCGCCCGGCCCTTGATGGAGATCGCCCGCGACGCCATCCGCGAGGATCTCGAGGACGAGTTCCCCAAGCTCACCATCGAAGTCGAAGGTCGGCGCCGCGCCGTCCTCGTTCGCTTCGGTGACCCGGTCACGCCGGGGCAGGACGACTTCACGGCGGACGTGATGACCGCGATCCCACACCCCTCGGGCCGTGGGCTGTACATCCCGAACACGAAGATCGCGGACCAGTGGGACCGTGCCGATCCGATCAGGCACACGCGGATGGTGCTCCAGGCCATTGAGGACACGAGGGTGGTCTTCGCGCGTACGGTCCGGCTGCTGAAGCACTGGAACGGCACCCACAGCAAGCCCATGTGCTCCTGGAACATCAAGGCCCTCTGCCTCGGCTGCCTCGACGAGCCCATGCCGCTGATCAACGCGCTGCAGATCTTCTTCACCTACGCGGCGGACGAGATCGACAAGGGCCCGACGCCCGACCCGGCCCACGTGGCCGGCCCGATCCCTCTCAACATGCCGCGCACCGAAGTGCACAAGCGGCTCTGCATCGCCCGGAAGTACGTCGCACTCGCGATCGAGCACGAGAAGGCGGGACGCCCGCTCAGCGCGCAGCACGCGCTGCACCAGGTCCTACCGGAACTCGTGCCCGACGCGGACGGCACGCAGGAAGAAGCCGATCGCCTTACGAGGACCGTCCGCTCGGGCGGCACGGCCGCTACCGGTCTCGGACTTTCCACGGGACTCGTCACCCCGACCCGCGCCTGGGGAGATTGACGTCATGTCGGTCTGGTACGGGGCCCAGCCGGTGTGGTGGGCTCCACTCGAACGAGACGCCCGGCGACATTTCGGCAACGCTCTCCGCCACGCCTACCGCCGCGACTCACTGACGTACGAACTCGCCGGACTCGACGTCACAGGCGAACCCGATTCGATCGACGTCCAGATCCGCTTCTACCAGAACCCGCCCTACCCGACCTACGGCCAACTGCCTCAGGACTTCCCACGCGTTCACGCCAAGCCTGGAGCCCCGTCCAAGCACCGGTACTCGCGCGACGCCGCCCTCTGCCTCTGGTATCCGCTCGATCCGGAGGAACGACGCTGGACGAGTTCGAAAGGACTGCTGGACCTCATCGAGATAGTCCGCACACACTTGTTCCTCGAACACTACTGGCGGCTCACCGGCGGTGAGCACGGCGGCCAGTGGCTGGTAGAGGATGCGCCTCACGGCATGCCGGAGAGTGGTGCGTGGCGATCATCGCAGCGGCACAAGCGACGGACACCGGCTGGACCTGGGCCCAGACCACCGCGCTGATCGTCCCCTTCATCGCCCTCTTCGGCGCCTTGCTGACGTACGCCCTCAACCAACGGGCCGTACGCAAGGAACACCGGGCCGAGACCTTCGCCGAGGCCCTGACAGCGGTCGAGGAGTACCTGGAAATGCCGTACCGGATACGACGCCGCCCCGAGTCCTCATCCGCCGTACGGCAACAACTCACCGACGAAGTCAGCGGACTACTGGCCCGCATGGCCTTCCATCAAGCCTGGCTCCAAATCGAGGCATCGGCCGTCGCGGGCCCGTACGCGACCCTCGTGGCCACCGCGCGAGCGGAAGCCGGCGCGCAGATGAGCCTGGCATGGCAGCAGCAGCCGATCACGACCGACAACGGAATGAACCTTGGCGCGGCCTATCCCCGGGATCGATCAAACGAAGCTCGGGCAGCCTGCATCGAAGTGATGCGCCGTCACCTATGAAGACATGCCAAGGCCGTTCCCCTCGATAGGCGCTGGTCAGCCCACTCTCATTTACAGCGACCCGAACTCGCGCCACTTCGATGTTCATCTAAGTGATAGTGGGCAGGTCAGAGGCCTTGTCAACTCTCGTTTCCAGCGGCGGCTCTCACCCGTCCGCCGGATCAGTCGGCTCGGACAGCTCGGACCGGACAGGCCGCCAGGCGGGTCAGGCAGAACAGGCCGCCAGGCGGGTCAGGCGGAGCGCCGCAGGCCCCAGGTCTGCAGGGCGTAGGGCCGCCCCTTCTCCTCCCCCTCGATCAGCGGGACGTCGAGCAGGCGGAAGCCCGCCCTGGTGGCCACGGCGACGCTCGCGGCGTTCTCGGCCTCCACCTCCAGGACCACCTGTGCCACGTCCAGCCGCTCGAAGGCGTACGCGGCCATGACCCGCACCGCCCGCACGGCCAGCCCCCGGCCGCGGTGCGCCGGGCCGACCGCGTAACCGATCTCCGCGCCCTCGGCCGCCCGGCGCAGCATCACCTCGCCGAGGGGCGCGTGGCCGTCGACGGTGATGGCGAGCAGGACGGTCGTGCCCTCCGCCCGCAGCCGACGGGCCCGGTCCAGCCGCGCGCGGGCGGCCGCCGCGTCGAAGGGGGAGACGATCGGCGTCCAGTAGGCGATGTCGGGGTGGTCGAACAGATCGGGCATCGCCGCCAGGTCCGCCTCCGTCCAGTCACGCAGGACGAGGTCCTCGCCCACGAGCTCGATCCGGTCGGGAAAGGACGGCGTGCTGCTCATGGTGGAGGACCTCCCGGGCCTGTTCAGGACGGAGCAGCCTAACCGGGGACTGACCCCCTGTGCAGTCGCCGGTCGGCCGGATCCCGGCGGCGGCGTCGGCCTCACGCCGCGGACGCGTCGCCCGTGCACGGACGGGACGCCCCGGCGGCCCCGACCCCGGAGACGGGGGCTATCCCCAGTGCGACGGGCGGGCGCGCTCTCTAGCCTGGTGCCCATGACGGGACGGGAGACCACCATGGAAGCGCGGGACACGGACCTGAAGAAGGACCTGGACGCCACCCTGCAGACCCGCAGGGAACTCGGCGAGGAGTACGAGTCCGCGCTGGTGGAGTCGTTCCTGGAGAAGGTCGACCAGCGCATCGACGGCGCGGTGGAGCGCCGGGTGCGGCGGCAGTTCGCGGAGCGGCAGATGGCGGCGGCCCGCGACTCCCGCTCGCCGAAGGCGACGGACTCGTGGGGCGAGCGCTTCGGCTTCGGCATCGTCTCGCTGGTGCTGGCGGTCCCGCTGTCCGCGATCGGCGTGGGCGTCGAGGGCCTGCCGGGCCTGATCGTCTCCTGGGTGGGCATCGTGGGCGTCAACGTGGTCCAGGCCGCCCGCAGCAACCCCGGTCTCTTCGTCGGCCGGCGCCGCTCCTCCAAGGACGGCGACTGGGAGGAGTGAGCGGCGCCACGAGGCGTCCTCGGGCCGAGGGCGTGCGGGGGGAGACGTGAGGCGAAGGCCGTGCGCGGGGACGGCAGCGCACGGGGAAGGTGACGGCGAAGAGGTGTGCGCGGGGACCGCCGCACCCCCGTTACCGGGGGGCGGGACGACGGCGGTCCCCGCGAGGGACGCGGGCCGGGTCAGGCCGGGTCGCCGCGTCCGTGGCGTCGGTGGAAGGTCCGGGAGCCGCTCCGGAGGTCCGTGACGCCGTTTCGGTGCCGGCCGGGGAGCCGCTCCCTGCCGACATCCACAAATATGCCGGACGCGTGTTAACCGGGTGCTGCGTGGACGTGACGCGCGCGTACCACTTCCGCGAAGTCCACCACTTCGGTGGGGAAACGGAAGTTCAGCGCCCCGAGGGGCCGTTCACCGCAGGTTTCCCCGCAATCACGGCCCCCGTCACGCAAACGTCACTTCCCGCCCTTGGCCAGGAAGGCCAGCAGGTCCTGGCGGCTGACGACCCCGGTGGGCTTGCCCTCGACGAGGACGATTGCCGCGTCGGCCGTGCCGAGCACGGACATCAGGTCGCCGACCGGCTCACCGGAGCCGACCTGCGGCAGCGGCGCGGACATGTGCTTCTCCAGCGGGTCGCCGAGGGAGGCCCGCTGGGTGAACAGCGCGTCGAGCAGCTCCCGCTCCACGACCGACCCGACGACCTCGGCGGCCATGACGTCGGGGTGCCCGGCGCCCGGCTTCACGATCGGCATCTGCGAGACGCCGTACTCGCGCAGCACCTCGATGGCCTCGCCGACGGTCTCGTCCGGGTGCATGTGGACGAGGGACGGGATGGCGCCGTGCACCTTGTCGTTGAGGACGTCGGCGACGCGGGCGCTGGGACCCTCGTCCTCGAGGAAGCCGTAGTCGGCCATCCACTCGTCGTTGAAGATCTTGCTGAGGTAGCCGCGGCCGCTGTCGGGCAGCAGGACGACCACGACGTCGTCCGGGCCGAGCCGCTCGGCGACGCGCAGGGCGGCCACGACGGCCATCCCGCAGGAGCCGCCCACCAGCAGGCCCTCCTCCTTCGCGAGCCGGCGGGTCATCTGGAAGGAGTCCTTGTCGGACACCGCGACGATCTCGTCGGCGACCGTGCGGTCGTAGGCGGTCGGCCAGAAGTCCTCGCCGACGCCCTCGACGAGGTACGGCCGGCCGGACCCGCCGGAGTACACGGACCCCTCCGGGTCGGCACCGACGACCTGGACCCGGCCCTCGCTGGCGTCCTTCAGATAGCGGCCGGTGCCCGAGATGGTGCCGCCCGTGCCGACGCCCGCCACGAAGTGGGTGATCCGCCCCTCCGTCTGCTCCCACAGCTCGGGGCCGGTGGAGTGGTAGTGGGAGAGCGGGTTGTTCGCGTTGGAGTACTGGTCCGGCTTCCACGCGCCCGGCGTCTCACGCACCAGGCGGTCGGAGACGTTGTAGTAGGAGTCCGGGTGCTCGGGGTCCACGGCGGTCGGGCAGACGACGACCTCGGCGCCGTAGGCCCGCAGCACGTTGATCTTGTCCGTCGACACCTTGTCGGGGCACACGAAGATGCAGTGGTACCCCTTCTGCTGGGCCACGATGGCGAGCCCGACACCGGTGTTGCCGCTGGTCGGCTCGACGATCGTGCCGCCGGGCTTCAGCTCCCCGCTCTGCTCGGCGGCCTCGATCATGCGCAGGGCGATGCGGTCCTTCACGGAGCCGCCCGGGTTGAAGTACTCCACCTTGGCCAGGACGGTCGCCCGGATGCCCTTGGTCACGCTGTTGAGCTTCACCAGCGGGGTGTTGCCGACGAGGCTGATCATCGAGTCGTGGAATTGC
The DNA here is from genome assembly GCF_030816715.1 of Streptomyces achromogenes. Taxonomy (NCBI): domain Bacteria; kingdom Bacillati; phylum Actinomycetota; class Actinomycetes; order Kitasatosporales; family Streptomycetaceae; genus Streptomyces; species Streptomyces achromogenes. Next base: position 3,691,866 of record NZ_JAUSYH010000001.1, read on the forward strand.
ACCGTTGTCTCCGGTTGCTTTCAAAAACAGTGGTCGTAGTGGTGCCGCCAGAGTACGGGGCGGGCTCTGACCGGAGCGGCATGTTCACACCTCGTCGAGATTGGGCGACCGTCCGTACGGGGCAAGGAGTGGGTGTACGGACACGAGGAGGTGGCGTCGAGGGATGACGAGCATGTCGAGGGCGAGAGTGGCCCGGCGCATCGCGGCCGGCGCGGCCTACGGCGGCGGCGGACTCGGGCTGGCCGGCGCGGCGGCGGCCGGCCTGGTGCTGGCGGAGATGCGCCTGGCCCGGCGCCAGGTGAACAACGGGGCGCATCCGCACGTCCCCCAGGCGGACGGCCGCTACGGCATCGCCTATGACGCCCCCGGGCCCGGCAGGGAACCGCTGCGGCTGACCATGCTGGGCGATTCCACGGCGGCAGGCCAGGGCGTGCACCGCTCGGGTCAGACGCCGGCGGCCCTGCTGGCCTCGGGGCTGGCGGCGGTCGCCGAACGCCCCGTGGAGCTGCGCAACGTGGCGCTGCCCGGGGCCCAGTCCGACGACCTCGACCGCCAGGTCGCGCTGGTCCTGTCGGACACCGACGGGGCGCCCGACGTCTGCGTGATCATGATCGGCGCGAACGACGTGACCCACCGCATGCCTCCGACCCGCTCGGTGCGGCATCTGTCCGCGGCGGTACGGCGGCTGCGCACGGCCGGTGCGGAGGTCGTCGTCGGCACCTGCCCGGACCTGGGCACCATCGAGCCGGTCCAGCAGCCCCTGCGCTGGCTGGCCCGCCGGGCCTCCCGCCAGCTGGCGGCGGCCCAGACGATCGGCACGGTCGAGCAGGGCGGCCGCACGGTGTCGCTGGGCGACCTCCTGGGCCCCGAGTTCGAGGCGAACCCGCGCGAGCTGTTCGGCCCCGACCACTACCACCCGTCGGCGGAGGGGTACGCGACGGCCGCGATGGCGGTCCTCCCCACGGTCTGCGCGGCCCTCGGCCTCTGGCCGGCCGACGAGGAACGCCCGGACGCCTCCCGCCACGAGGGCTTCCTCCCGGTCGCCCGGGCGGCGGCGGAAGCGGCCTCGGAGCCCGGTACCGAGGTGACGGCCGCGATGCCGACGGGCCCCCGAGGCCCCTGGGCCCTCCTCAAGCGCCGCCGGCGGCGGCGGGTGTCGGAATCGGAGCCGACCTCCTCGACGAACGCCTGACCCCCCGGCGACACCCACCCAGCCACCTCGCCGACCCGCCATCCCGCCACCTCGCCGACTCGCCATCCCGCCGACCCGCCATCCCGCCGGTCCGCCTATCCGCCTATCCGCCTATCCGCCGGCCGGAGGCTCGGCCCACCGATCAGCCCGTCCGGCGTTTGAGGACAAGGCCCCTTCAGGGCCGAAGGGGGGGTCTGGGGGAGCGGCCCCCCAGCAGCCCCCAGGGTCCGGCGCCCCACCCGCACAATTCCGCCCCTACCGCCGGAGGCAAAAGCAAGCGCTTAGTAAATTGCGGTCAGGGTCACACCGCCACCCCCGTGACCCAGCCCATACGTACGGGTAACTTCCCAGGAAGCCGTCCCCGTCAGACGCCGTACGAATCTCGCCAATGGAGCCGTGATGCCCGAAGCCGTCATCGTCTCGACCGCCCGCTCGCCCATCGGCCGCGCTTTCAAGGGCTCCCTGAAGGACCTGCGCCCGGACGACCTCACCGCCACGATCATCCAGGCGGCCCTCGCCAAGGTCCCCGAGCTCGACCCGAGGGACATCGACGACCTGATGCTCGGCTGCGGCCTGCCCGGCGGCGAGCAGGGCAACAACCTCGGCCGGATCGTGGCCGTGCAGATGGGGATGGACCACCTCCCCGGCTGCACGATCACCCGCTACTGCTCCTCCTCCCTGCAGACCAGCCGGATGGCGCTGCACGCCATCAAGGCCGGCGAGGGCGACGTCTTCATCTCGGCGGGCGTCGAGATGGTCTCCCGGTTCGCGAAAGGCAACTCCGACAGCCTGCCGGACACCCGCAACCCGTTCTTCGCCGAGGCGGAGGCCCGCACCGCGGCCGTCGCGGCCCAGGAGGGCACCACCTGGCACGACCCGCGCGAGGACGGCCTCGTCCCGGACGCCTACATCGCCATGGGGCAGACGGCCGAGAACCTCGCCCGCGTGAAGGGCGTGACCCGCCAGGACATGGACGAGTTCGGCGTCCGCTCGCAGAACCTCGCCGAGGAAGCCCTCAAGAACGGCTTCTGGGAGCGCGAGATCACCCCGGTGACGCTCCCCGACGGCACGGTCGTCTCCAAGGACGACGGCCCGCGCGCCGGCGTCACCCTCGAGGGCGTCCAGGGCCTGAAGCCGGTCTTCCGCCCCGACGGCCTGGTCACCGCCGGCAACTGCTGCCCGCTGAACGACGGCGCCGCCGCGGTCGTCGTGATGAGCGACACCAAGGCCCGCGAGCTCGGCCTCACCCCGCTCGCCCGCATCGTGTCCACCGGCGTCTCCGGCCTCTCCCCCGAGATCATGGGCCTCGGCCCGGTCGAGGCGAGCAACCAGGCCCTGCGCCGGGCCGGCCTCACCATCGACGACATCGATCTGGTCGAGATCAACGAGGCGTTCGCCGCCCAGGTGATCCCCTCCTACCGCGACCTCGGCATCGATCTCGACAAGCTGAACGTCAACGGTGGCGCCATCGCCGTCGGCCACCCCTTCGGCATGACCGGCGCCCGCATCACCGGCACGCTCATCAACTCCCTCCAGTTCCACGACAAGCAGTTCGGCCTGGAGACGATGTGCGTCGGCGGCGGCCAGGGCATGGCCATGGTCATCGAGCGCCTCAGCTGAACCACCCCTGAGTGACCGCTTCGGCACCAGCTGTGACGAAATGGCCCGGAGTCCGGAAAGCACCCGGACTCCGGGCCATTCTGTGATCCAATCTCCCCCAGGATGTGACCTATCTCCCTCCCCGGAGGGGTTCACCCAGCTCAGCGCCTTTCGGCGGTAAACCGGAGGACCAAAGTCCTGCCCGTTTCGTGACGTTACGCACTGACAGCTGGATAGTCCGCCCTTCAAGCTGATGTAGGAAGTCGGGGGTCGACTTGAAACCGGGAGTACGTCAGTGAGCGCCATGCCGATCGCCTTGCTGGTCACCACGGCCGCCACGGGCGCCGTGGGCGTCGCCGTCCTGCGCACCCTCATGCAGTTGCGCCGACAGGTCGCCGCCCTGCACCTCCAGCTCGCCAGGAACGCCGAGGACGCCGCGGCGGACCTGCGCGGCTTCGTCCCGGCCGCCCGCACCACCGCCGACGCGGCGGAGATACGCGCCGCGGTCGCCGAGGCGCTCGCGGAGGAGCGGGAGCGGGAGCTCGCCGAGGCGCGCGCGTTCTGGGCCGCCCAGGAGGCGCGTGACGCCTCCGACGCCCCGTCGCTGCTGGGCCTGCCGGACAGCGAACTGTTCCTGCCCCGACAGGCCGACCTGCTGGGCCTGGAGCCGCTGGAGTCGGTCGCCGAGTCGGCCGCGGACGCCGACGAGTTCGCCGGCGAGCTGGCCGGGGACATGGCCGGGGAGTCGCCCGAACTGGCCGCCGCCCGCCGCCGTCACCCGTCCCACCCCGACTTCGTGCCGGTACAGTCACCGGTCGCGAACGACCACGAACGCACGGTCGCCGCTCTCGAGGAGCTCGCCTCGGCGCAGATCGAGCTGACCGACGTCCGGCCGGGCCCGCTCGGCACTCTCGACGTCTACGTCTTCGCCGACGGCACCACGCTCTGCATGACCCCGGGCCACCGCGAGACGGCCGAGCGGCTCTCCGCGGCCCTGACCGCGGGCCAGACGCCGTTCCTGCTGGGCGGGTCGGGCATCTCCGGCGCCTACACCCTGACGTTCCAGTGCGGCGGGGACAACGTCTACATCCTGGCGGACCGCGTCATAGCGAGCCTCTGAGCGTCCGGCGGGTCCCGGACGTCACACGCCCGCCCGCTTCTGCGCCTGCGCCACCAACTCCACCGCCTCGTCGACCTGGCCCTCGTCCGTGAGCACGAGGGCCAGGTCGTGCGCGGCGACGGTGATCTGGTCGGCGGCGGCGAACATGCCGGCGTCGGGCATCTCCCGCAGGGGTGTTCCGGGCTCCTCGATGAGCTGGGTCCGCCGGGCCATCTCCCGCGCCAGGGCCAGCGCCTCGGCGGCCGCGCCTCGCTGCAGCCGGCTCTGCGGGGCGGCGCGCAGACGATCGGCGAAATGATCCACCGCACGGGTCAGGGACGTCGTATCAGCCACGCCGCGAGACTACGCGTCGCAGCGGGACTGTTGCCAACGGGCGAACAGTCAGGCACGGTGACCTGAGGACCGGCTTACATCCCCTTTGCTACCGGAGGCGCCGATGTCCCATGTCCTCTCCGAGGAGACCCACCGCAACATTCTCGCCCGCATCCCCCATTGCACCGGTCGTGAAGTCGCCGACTGGCTGCGCACCGTCGACGAAGGCCCCGCTCTCCGCTTCGAGGAGAAGGTCAGCTGGCTGCGCGCCGAGCACAACCTCGCGTACGGCCACGCCAAGGCGATCATCCACGAGTACGACCTGAGGAGGGCCGCGCGCAAACTGCTCTAGCGCGCACGCGACACACGGCGAAGGGCCCCGGGATCGATGATCCCGGGGCCCTTCCCGCTGTCGTGCGCCGACGCTCGCGCGCCGCCGGTCAGCGGCTCCTGACTCAGTCGCTGTTGAGGATGGACAGGAGCCGCAGGAACTCCATGTAGATCCACACCAGCGTCATCGTGAGGCCGAAGGCGGCCAGCCAGGCCTCCTCGCGCGGGGCGCCGTAGGCCACGCCGTCCTCGACCTGCTTGAAGTCCAGAGCGAGGAAGCAGGCGCCGAGGATGATGCCGATGATGCCGAACACGATGCCGAGGCCGCCGCTGCGGAAGCCGAGGCCGTCACCGCCGCCGAAGACGGCGAACAGCAGGTTCACCATCATCAGCAGGACGAAACCGATCGCGGCGGCCATCACGAAGCCGTAGAAGCGACGGTTGACGCGGATCCAGCCGGCCTTGTAGGCCACGAGCACGCCGGCGAAGACCGCCATGGTGCCGAGCACCGCCTGGGCGACGACCCCGTCCGCGATGTAGGTCGAGACCGCGCTGGAGATCACGCCGAGGAAGACGCCCTCGAAGGCGGCGTACGACAGGATCAGCGCGGGCGCCGGGCGCCGCTTGAACGACTGGACCAGGGCGAGCACCATCGCGACCAGGCCGGCGCCGATGGCGATGCCGTACGACTTGCCGATGTTGGCCTCGTCGACGGGCAGCAGCAGCCACGACAGGATCGCCGTGACGACCACGGTGCCGAGCGTGGTCGCGGTGCGCGCGACGACGTCGTCCATCGTCATCCGGCCGGTGGCGGCCGGGGCCTGCGGCGGGGCGCCGTGCTGCAGGTCCTGCTGGGCGTAGGGGTTCTGCGCGTACGGGTTGCCGGCCGGCTGGGCGTACGGGTTGCCCTGCTGCGTGCCGACTGCGGGTCCCCCGGCCTGCGGCGCGGCGTTGAAGCCCGCGTAGCCGTTGTCGCGGCTGAACCCCCGTCGCGAGAAGACCGGGTTTCTGCTCCTCATTGCACTCCTCCGTGGCCGCACTGCGCGGCCTTGAGCTCAAGGGTAATGGGTAGGCAAAGGATTGACCCTAGTGCTTGGGGAGGATCTTTCCCTCTTGTTGCTGCGCAACACGCTACGTGCCCTCGTGATTCCCGGCACGGAAGGTCCCCGATCATGACCAAGCCGCGACATGGCCGGTATCGCACGGAGACCGGAGGGGCCGCGGTGTTCGGTCATTCGAACGAGAACCCGGTGTACCCCTCGGCGAGGTCGGTCTCGGCGGCCCGGGAGGAGGCGATCCGCTCGAGACGGGCGAGCTGCAGACGGCCCTCGAAGGGGTCCGCGTCCGGGGCGGGGTGCAGCAGGGTGGTCATGTCGTAGGAGAACCGCTCGGCCTGCCACACGCGCCGCAGACAGGTCGCGGAGTAGGCGTCCAGGAGCGCGGACGATCCCGTCTCCCGCCGGTGGGTCAGCGCCCTGGCGAAGGTGACGACGTCCCCGACGGCCAGGTTCAGCCCCTTCGCCCCGGTGGGCGGCACGATGTGGGCCGCGTCGCCGGCGAGGAAGAGCCGCCCGTGCCGCATGGGCTCGTGGACGTAGGAGCGCATCGGGGTGACCGACTTCTGGGTGATCGGCCCGCGCTCCAGCCGCCAGCCGTCGTCGGTGGCGAACCGCCGCTCCAGCTCGTCCCAGATCTCCTCGTCGCTCCACGACTCGGCGTCCGTGCCCTCGGGCACCTGGAGGTACAGGCGGGAGACGGACGGGGACCGCATGGACAGCAGCGCGAACCCGCGGTCGTGACGGGCGTAGACCAGCTCGTCGTGGGAGGGCGGCACGTCGGCGAGGACGCCGAGCCAGCCGAACGGGTAGGACCGTTCGAAGGTGCGGCTCGTCTCGGCCGGGACGGCCTTGCGGGCGACGCCCCAGAAGCCGTCGCAGCCGACGACGTAGTCGCACTCCAGGACGTCCTCGACGCCCTGGTGGCGGAAGCGGACGCGGGGGCGGTCGGTGTCGGCGTCCTCCACGGCCAGGGCCTCCGCCTCGAACAGCAGCGGGCCGCCCTCCTTCAGCTGGAGGGCGATGAGGTCCTTGCACACCTCGGTCTGGGCGTAGACGGTCACCGACCGGCCGCCGGTGAGCGCGGGGAAGTCGACGCGATGGCGGCGGCGGTCGAACCGCAGCTCTATGCCGTCGTGCCGCAGGCCCTCGCGGTCCATGCGCTCCCCGGCTCCCGCCGCGCGCAGCACGTCCACCGTGCCCTGTTCCAGGATCCCGGCGCGCTGGCGCTGCTCGACGTAGGCGCGGTCACGGCTCTCCAGCACGACCGAGTCGACGCCGGCGTTGTGCAGCAGACGGGCGAGGAGGAGGCCGGCGGGGCCGGCGCCGACGATGCCGACGGTCGTGCGCATCGGGCGATTCCCTTCGAGGGCGGGACGAGGTTGCCGGTACAGGCTGTCCGTACGTTGTTCGCGCAGTGAAAATTTCTTCACTTCACGATCCGGGTCCGAGTCTGCGCCCTCCTTCTTCGGGTGTCAACGGTCGACGACCCCGGCCCACGAATGACCGGGAGGCGCCGGTACCGGACCCGGGCCCGGCATTGCTACGGAGAAAGGGGACCGAAGGTGCATCAGGGGCCGAACACGCATCAGGGGCCGGCCGGCCGTGACCGGCGACCCCTTCGCAACCCACCGTCTCCAAGCGTCACGCACGGTGACCGCGGAAGTGCCCAGAGCCGGACTTGAACCGGCACGCCCACGAAGGGGCAGCGAGGTTTAAGCTCGCCGTGTCTGCATTCCACCATCTGGGCAGGCCCAAGGCTCCGCTGGAGCTTCCGACCCTATCGGGATCCGTCCCCCGAACAGCGGACGAGCAGACCTCATGTTGTCTTATTTTATTGATGTCTGAGGGTGCATCAGTACACGGCACCGGCCATCCGCACTTGCCAGTAGCGTGGCGCGCGGAAACCGCTTGCGTATGCGGAATGACGGAATTTCACCGTCCGGACGAGGTTGCTCCACCGGTTCTTGACACATCGTCGCGCCGCCGAGCCCCGCGGAACCGCCTCCCACGACCGTCTCCGTAAGCCGGCTCGCGGGCCTCTCGGGGGCCTCTCGCGGGACCGCTCCTCAGGGGCCCGGGTCATCCCCAGGTATGACATCGCGGCTCCTGGTCCGTCCGGAGTCTGCCCTCAGAACCGGAACAGCGGCTGACTACACGGCGCCGGGCGGGCGGGACGATGGTCCAGTCCCCCGGAACCATCCACCGTCCCGTCAGGAGCCCGTTTCCCGTGACCACCAGCCCCCTCGCCGAGCGGACCACCGCCGTGGCCGCGCGCGCCACGGACCTGTCGAAGATCTACGGACAGGGCGAGACCCAGGTGGTCGCCCTGGACCGGGTGTCGGCCGACTTCCGGCAGGCCGAGTTCACCGCGATCATGGGGCCGTCCGGCTCCGGCAAGTCCACTCTGATGCACTGCGTGGCCGGGCTCGACACCTTCTCCTCCGGCTCCGTGCGCATCGGCGACACCGAGCTCGGCTCGCTGAAGGACAAGCAGCTCACCAAGCTCCGCCGGGACAAGATCGGGTTCATCTTCCAGGCGTTCAACCTGCTGCCGACGCTGACGGCCCGCGAGAACATCACGCTCCCCATGGACATCGCGGGGCGCAAGCCGGACAAGGAGTGGCTGGAAAAGGTCATCGCCATGGTCGGCCTCGCCGACCGGCTCGGCCACCGGCCCTCACAGCTCTCCGGCGGTCAGCAGCAGCGGGTCGCCGTCGCCCGCGCCCTGGCCTCCCGGCCGGACATCATCTTCGGCGACGAACCGACCGGCAACCTCGACTCGCGCTCGGGCGCCGAGGTGCTGGGCTTCCTGCGCAACTCCGTGCGGGAGTTGGGGCAGACCGTGGTCATGGTGACCCACGACCCGGTGGCAGCGGCCTACGCGGACCGGGTCGTCTTCCTCGCGGACGGACGCATCGTCGACGAGATGCACGGCCCGACCGCCGAGTCGGTGCTCGACCGTATGAAGCGCTTCGACGCCAAGGGCCGCACCAGCTGATCCCGGTCCGGGACCACCACCGGCTGATCCCGGACCGGGACCGACCGCTCGCCGACGAGCAGGACTGAGAAGACACCACCCATGTTCCGTACCGCCTTGCGCAACGTGCTCGCGCACAAGGCCCGGCTCCTGATGACCGTGCTCGCCGTGATGCTCGGCGTGGCCTTCGTCTCGGGGACCCTGGTCTTCACCAACACCCTGTCCAACGCCCTCCAGAACAGCTCCGCCAAGGGCTTCGACCAGGTCGACGTCGCCGTCACCGCCGAGTCCCAGCCCGACGTCGGCGACCGCATCGTCAAGACGCCCGAGCTGACCGAGGCCCTGCTGGAGCAGAGCGCGAAGGTTTCGGGCGCCGCCTCTGCGATCGGCGTCGTCAACGGCTTCACCGCCATCGCCGACAAGGACGGCAAGCTCGTCGGCGGCGGTTTCCAGTCGCAGGGCGGCAACTACTGGGGCAAGAAGGACACCCGGTACCCGCTCGTCTCCGGGCACGCCCCGAGCGGCAGGAACGAGGTCCTCATCGACTCGGCGGACCGCCGAGCGGGCCGGGTACGAGGTCGGTGACACCGTGCGGATCTCCGTGGACGGCCCCGTCCTCACCCCGAGGATCGTCGGCGTCTTCACCACCGACGACGGCAACGTCGCCGCCGGCGGCAGCCTCGCCCTGTTCGACACGGCGAGCGCGCAGGCGCTCTTCGGCAAGCCCGGCACCTACGACGAGATCGACGTCAGGGCGGCCGCCGGAACCTCGCAGAGCGCGCTGAAGTCGGCGCTGGACGCCGCCCTGCCCAAGGACCGGGTCGAGACCACCACCGGGCGTCAACTGGCGGACGACCAGGCCGAGGCGATCTCCGCGTCGATGAGCGGAATGAAGCAGGGGCTGCTGGTCTTCGCCGGCATCGCTCTGTTCGTCGGCACCTTCATCATCGCCAACACCTTCACGATGCTGGTCGCCCAGCGCACCAAGGAGCTCGCGCTGATGCGGGCCGTCGGCGCCTCCCGCCGGCAGGTCACCCGGTCCGTGCTGATCGAGGCGTTCGTCGTCGGCACGGTCGCCGGGGTGACCGGGCTGGTCGCCGGCATCGGCATCGGCGCCGGGCTGCGCTCGCTGCTCGGGACGCTGGGGGCGACCGTCCCCGACGGTCCGCTCGTCGTCACGCCCGGCACGGTCGCCACCGCCATGGCCGTCGGCGTCGTCATCACCATGGTGGCGGCCTGGCTGCCCGGGCGCCGGGCCGCGAAGATCCCGCCGGTCGCCGCGATGAGCAGCGTGCACGCCGCCGCGACCACCAAGTCGCTGGTGCTGCGCAACACGCTGGGGGCGCTGTTCTCGGCGGCGGGCGTCGCCGTCGTCCTCGCCGCGACGACGATGGACGGCTCAGACGGCCAGGCTCCCATGGGCCTCGGCGCGGTCCTGCTGATCATCGGCGTCTTCATCCTCACCCCGCTGCTGTCCCGCCCGCTGATCGCGGCCTCCGCGCCGGTGCTGCGGATCTTCGGGGTGTCCGGAAAGCTGGCCCGGCAGAACTCGGTGCGCAACCCGCGCCGTACGGCGGCCACCGCCTCCGCGCTGATGATCGGCCTGACCCTGATCACCGGCATGACGGTGATGGCGGGCAGCCTGCAGAAGTCCATCGACAAGATGGCGTCCGCCGCGATCAAGGCGGACTACATCGTGTCGATGGCCAACGGCAACGAGCTCTCCCCGGACGTCGACGCGAAGCTGAAGACCGTCGACGGGGTGACCGCCACCAGCCCGATGCGCAACGCGCCCGGCCGCATCAACGGCGAGACCGAGTACCTCACCGGCGTCAACGGCTCCGCCTTCGGCGAGCTCACCGACCTCCCGATGGACAACGGCGCCTTCACGGTGGGCGGCTCACAGGTCGTCGTCGACGCGGGCACCGCGAAGTACAACGGCTGGAAGACCGGTTCGGCGTTCACGGTGCACTACGAGGACGGCAAGGACCAGCGGCTGACGGTCGCCGGGGTGTACGAGAGCAACGAGCTGATCCGGGGCATCCTCCTCGACAACTCGGCGCTGACCCCGCACGTCGAGGACCCGTCGGACATGCAGGTCATGGTCAAGACGTCCGACGGCGTCTCGGACGGTACGAAGGACCGGCTGGAGAAGGCCCTCGGCTCCAACCCGGCCATCAAGGTGCAGAGCAAGCAGGACCTCTCCGACCAGATCGCGAAGATGTTCACGCTGCTGCTGAACATGCTCTACGGGCTGCTCGCGATGGCCGTGATCGTCGCGGTGCTCGGCGTCGTCAACACCCTCGCGATGTCCGTCTTCGAGCGCTCCCAGGAGATCGGCATGCTGCGGGCGATCGGCCTGGACCGGCGGTCGGTCAAGCGGATGGTCCGGCTGGAGTCGCTGGTGATCTCGCTCTTCGGCGGGGTGCTCGGCATCGGCCTCGGCGTGTTCTTCGGCTGGGCCGCGGGCGAACTGCTCGGCACGAAGATGGCCACCTACGAACTCGTCGTGCCCTGGGGCCGGATGGCGGTCTTCCTGGTGCTCGCGGCGGCGGTGGGCATCCTGGCGGCGCTCTGGCCGGCCCGGCGGGCGTCCCGCCTGAACATGCTGACGGCGATCAAGTCCGAGTAACGGCAGCAGCGGTCGGGCCCGGCGTCGTCCTCACGGCGCCGGGCCCTTCTGCCGTTCCGTCAGTTCCAGGTCCGGGCGCGCAGCGGCAGCCCGGAGTCCCCGGAGCCGGGGGTGCGCACGGCCAGGACCTGGTTGACGCCGATGCGGTTGCGTTCGAAGGCGACCGCGGAGGCGGCCATGTAGAGCCGCCAGACGCGGGCGCGGCCGGGCCCGGCCAGGCGGACGGCCCGATCCCAGCCGTCCTCCAGACGGGTCACCCAGCGGCGCAGGGTGAGGGCGTAGTGCTCACGGATCGACTCGACGTCGCGGACCTCGAAGCCGGCCCGTTCGAGCTGGGCGACGGTGGCGCCGAGGGGAGCGAGTTCGCCGTCCGGGAAGACATAGGCGTCGATGAAGGCGTCCACGTCGTAGGCCGACTCGTCGCGTTGCGGACGGCGGGCGATCTGGTGGTTGAGGAGCCGGCCGCCCGGCCGCAGCAGCGCGTGCAGGGCGCGCGCGTACGCGAGGTACTTGTCGGCGCCGACGTGTTCGGCCATGCCGATGGAGGAGACGGCGTCGAACGGGCCGTCGGCGACGTCCCGGTAGTCCTGGACGCGGATCTCGACCCGGTCGGTGAGGCCGGCGTCGGCGACCCGCTTGCGGGCGTAGGCCGCCTGCTCCCGGGAAAGGGTGATCCCGACGACGCGCACGTCGTGCTCGCGGGCCGCGTGGATCGCCATCGAGCCCCAGCCGCAGCCGACGTCCAGCAGCCGCTGACCGGGTGTCAGGGCGAGTTTGCGGCAGACGAGTTCGAGCTTGTCGCGCTGGGCGTCCTCGAGAGTGCCGTCCGGGGTCTCCCAGTAGGCGCAGGAGTACACCATGGACGGGCCGAGGACGAGTGCGTAGAAGTCGTTGCCGACGTCGTAGTGGTGGCTGACGGCGCGTCTGTCGGTGCGCCGGGTGTGCAGGTGCCGGCCTCTGCGGACCTCCTGGCGGGGCGGGGCGGGCGGCAGCGGGGGGCCGGCGAGCTTCAGCAGCCCGCGGACGGCGGCACGGAAGTCGGGGTCGCGCAGGGCCTGGGAGAGGGTGCGGGCGTCGTCGCCGCGCTCCCAGACAAGGCCGGAGAGCAGGTCGACCGCGGTGTACAGGTCGCCCTCGATGTCCACGTCGCCGGCCACCCAGGCGCGGGCGAGGCCCAGTTCGCCGGGCTTGAAGAGCAGACGGCGCAGGGCTCTGCGGTGGTGCGCGACGAGGACGGGGGCGCCGGGCGGGCCCGCCTGCGAACCGTCCCAGGCGCGGACGCGCAGCGGGAACGGAGCGCCCAGCAACTGTTCGACGAGTCCATGGAGCCGCGGCGCGGCGTCAGCCATGATGCACACCTCCGTGACGGTGATCCCGGAATGTCCTGTCACCACGTAAACACGAGGGGGTGCGGTGTCCAGTCCCGCGACGCCGTCACGGCTGGGCAAAATACCGGCACACGGCACACGCCGGACGACACCCGCCGCACGCCGGTGCCGCCGACGGGGCGGAGACGGCGGCGGACGCGTCAGAGCGCGTCGAGGGCTTCGGGCGTGATGTCGATGCCGATGCCGTAGGGAACGCCCACCTTGAGCAGGTCGCGGTGGGTGCCGGTGAATCCGTAGGTCTTGGTCACCGGGTCGAGCTCGTAGGTGCGGACCGGGGGCTGCTGGTTCGCCTCGGCCAGCTCGACCAGCCAGAAGTGCGGGATGCCCGCGGCGGCGTACTTGTGGGGCTTGGTGTCGCGGTCGCGGGCCTCGGAGTCCGGGGAGACCACCTCCACGGCGAGCAGGACGTCGGCTGCCTGGAAGCGGGCCGGTCCAGGTCGGTCACGGCCTCCGCGCGCACGACGCTGACAAAGGGTGACAACGCGTGCCGCGCCCCGGCCGCGGGACGCCGAAGGGGCCGCCCGCACCACGGATGGCGGACGGCCCCTTCGGGGGTGTTCAGTGACCGCGGGCCCGCAGGCCCGAGGTCGGGTGACCTGAGGTCAGGAGGCGTTGGCCTTCTCGTTCTCGGTCTTCGCGGCAACCGGCTTCGCGGCGACCGGCGCCGGCTTGGCGGCCTCGTAGAACTCCTCGCGCGGGGACTCCAGCGCGCCCAGCGCCACGACCTCGCGCTTGAGGAACATGCCGAGGGTCCAGTCGGCGAAGACGCGGATCTTGCGGTTCCAGGTCGGCATCGCCATGCCGTGGTAGCCGCGGTGCATGTACCAGGCGAGACGGCCCTTGAGCTTGATCTTCACCTTGCCCATGACGATCATCGCGACGCCCTTGTGGAGGCCGAGGCCCGCCACCGCACCCTTGTTGGAGTGCTCGTAGTCCTTCTGCGGGAAGCCCCGCATACCGGAGATCACGTTGTCGCCGAGGACCTTGGCCTGACGCAGCGCGTGCTGCGCGTTCGGCGGGCACCAGGCGTTCTCGACGCCGGCCTTGCGGGCGGCGACGTCGGGAACCTGGGCGTTGTCGCCGGCGGCCCAGATGTAGTCGGTGCCCTGGACCTGGAGGCTGGGCGCGGTGTCGACGTGACCACGCGGGCCCAGCGGGAGGCCGTAGCGGGCGAGGACGGGGTTCGGCTTGACGCCGGCCGTCCACACGATGGTGTTCGAGTCGACCTCGAGGCCGTTCTTCAGCACGACGTGGCCGTCGACGCAGGAGTCCATGGAGGTGGAGAGGTAGATCTCCACGCCGCGGCTCTCCAGGTGGGCCTTGCCGTACTGGCCGAGCTTCGGGCCGACCTCGGGCAGGATCTTGTCCGCGGCGTCGACCAGGATGAAGCGCATGTCCTCGCGGGACACCGTCTTGTAGTACTTGGCCGCGTCGCGGGCCAGGTCCTCGACCTCACCGATGGTCTCCGCACCGGCGAAGCCGCCGCCGATGAAGACGAAGGTGAGCGCCTTGCGGCGGATCTCCTCGTCCGTGGTGGAGTCGGCCTTGTCCAGCTGCTCGAGGACGTGGTTGCGCAGGCCGATGGCCTCCTCGACGCCCTTCATGCCGATGCCCTGTTCGGCGAGGCCGGGGATCGGGAAGGTGCGGGAGACCGCGCCGAGCGCGATCACCAGGTAGTCGAAGGGCAGCTCGTACGCCTCGCCCACGAGCGGGGCGATCGTGGCGACCTTGCGGTCCTGGTCGATGGTGGTGACCCGGCCGGTGAGGACCTCCGCCTTGGGCAGCACGCGTCGCAGCGGGACGACGACATGGCGCGGGGAGATGTTGCCGGCGGCGGTTTCGGGGAGGAAGGGCTGGTAGGTCATGTACGACCGGGGGTCGACGACCGTGACGGTCGCCTCGCCGTAGCGCATCTTCTTGAGAATGCGCCGAGCTGCGTACAGGCCTACGTACCCACCGCCTACTACGAGGATCCTGGGACGCTCCGTGGTGCTCATGCCATCGAGTATCCACCCGGTTCAGGGGGGTCGCTCGTGCGCCCCTTCACAAGCTTCCCGAGGGTGTGTGCTATCCTCCGCGACCCGCGTGATCCACCTCATGGCGGAGAACGGGAACCAGCGTGTAGGGCATGGCGTTGTCAATGCCGCGTGAGCTGCCTCTCCGGCTCCGGAAGGCCTCTGTGAGCGCCCCGCGGCGAGCCTCACGGGACACCCGCCGAGACGTCCCCGTCCGCCTCTTTTGAACACGTTCACACGGGGGTTGGGCCCTCGGAGGGGTCAACCGGGACACGATCGTCCTCCGACGGGGCCGAATTCCTTGTGAAGAACTTCACGAACTTTCCCGGCGGTGTGTCGCGAGAACATGCCGAAGGGGCCCCGAAGGGCCCCCAGGACTGCTCATCCGCGCATCCTTCCTGCTCAGCAGAGTGCGCGGAGCGGCCCGGCCGAGGACTACGCGACCGACCACGCGATGCCGTCGAGGATGTCGTGTTCGCTCACGACGACCTCCTGCGCACCGGTGCGCTCCATGATCGCCAGCAGCACCAGCGCGCCCGCCCCGATCACGTCCACCCGGCCCGGGTGCATCGCTCCGATCGCCGCCCGCTCGGCGTGGGTCGAGCGCAGCAGCCGCCCGGTGATCGCGCGGACCTCGTCGTGCGAGACGCGCGAGTGGTGGATGGCCGCCGAGTCGTACGCGGGCAGCCGCTGGGCGATCGCCGAGACCGTGGTGACCGAGCCGGCCAGGCCGACCAGGGTGCGCGCCTCGCGCAGCGGGACCGTCCGCTCGGCGAGGTCGAGGGCGGCCTCGATGTCGGCGCGCATCGCCGCGATCTGCTCCTCGGACGGCGGGTCGGTGACCTTCCCGTCCACGACCAGGTGCCGCTCGGTCATCCGCACGCAGCCGACGTCGACCGAACGCGCGGCGCGCACCCGGTCGTCGCCGACGACGAACTCCGTCGAGCCGCCGCCGATGTCCACCACCAGGTAGGGGCGGGCCAGGTCGTCGCGGCCGGTGAGCTCCTTCGTGGCGCCGGTGAACGAGAACTCGGCCTCCTGGTCGCCGGTGATGACCTCCGGCTCGACGCCCAGGATGTCCAGCACCCCGCGCACGAACTCCTCCCGGTTCTCGGCGTCCCGGGAGGCGGACGTGGCGACGAACCGCAGGCGCTGCGCGCCGAGTTCCTTGACGGCGGCCGCGTACTCCCGGCAGGCGGCGAACGTCCGCTCCAGCGCCTCGGGCGCGAGCCGGCCGGTGCGGTCGACGCCCTGGCCGAGCCGGACGATCGTCATGCGGCGGTCCAGGTCGACGAGTTCGCCGGTTTCCGGGTCCGCGTCGGCGACGAGCAGCCGGATGGAGTTCGTACCGCAGTCGACGGCGGCGACCCGGGTCACGGGGCCTCCCCCTCGGCCGGCTGGGCAAGGGTCACGCAGGCGCCCTTGCGCCACCACTCGGGGAGCATCTCCAGCGCCTCGTCGCCGAGCGGGTTCACGCCCGGGCCGGCGGCCAGCGAGTGGGCCACCAGGACGTGCAGGCACTTCACCCGGTCCGGCATGCCGCCCGCGCTGGGGAAGTTCCGCAGCTCCTCGATCTCGTCCCGCCGCCGGACGTAGTCCTCGTGCGCGGCCCGGTAGGCGGCGGCGAGCTCGGGGTCGGACCGCAGCCGCTCCGTCATCTCCTTCATCACGCCGTTCGCCTCCAGCGTGCCGATCGCCGAGTTGGCCTTCGGGCACGTCAGGTAGTACAGCGTCGGGAAGGGGGTGCCGTCGGGCAGGCGCGGGGCCGTCTCGACGACGTCCGGATGACCGCACGGGCAGCGGTGCGCGATCGCGCGCAGGCCGCGCGGCGGGCGTCCGAGCTGCTGCTTGAAGGCCTCGACGTCCGCGTCGGTGGGCTCGGTGCGCGGAGTGGTCGGCGGGGGCGTCTGCATGCCTGTCTTTCCATCGGTGAAGTCGGTCGGTCAGCGGTCGGAGGCGTCGGACTTGTCGACCCCGTCCCAGACGTTGGAGTACCAGGGGCGGTCGGCCGCCCCGAGGTCGGCGCGCGAGCGCCTGACGGCGTCCGGGTCGACGACGATGTAGCCGGTCTCCCCCGGCAGCACGTAGTGCAGCCGCAGCCGGATCTGCTGCTCGGCGTACGCGTCGTCCTGCCAGCGCGCCTTGAGGTCGCGCAGCTGCTCGACGCGCTCGCCGGCCTGCTGCTTCTCGCGCTCCAGGTCGGCGATCTCGGCGCGCTGGGAGACGTACTGGCGCATCGGGTAGGCCAGGGCCACGATCAGCGTGCACAGCACGAGCGCCAGCAGGGCGGCTCGGCCGGTGAGGCGGGAGCGGCGGGCCTGGCGTTTGGTCTGCGAACGGTAGACGCGGGCCGCGGTCTGCTCGCCGAGCAGCTTGATCCTGGTCGCGGTGGAGAAACGGTCCCGGTCCTTCACGGCCATGTGCTGCGCCTCCCGTCTCCCACGTGCGTACGTCCCCGCACACGGTACGGGACCGAGTACGGGGACGTTCGTGCGACTGGCTAGGCCTTACCCCGGGTGGGGTCAGCCGTTGCCGCGCTCAGTGATTCGCGAGCCGAGCTCAGTGGTTCGCGGAGCGGAACCGCGGGAAGGCGGAGCGGCCCGCGTACACCGCGGCGTCGTCGAGGATCTCCTCGATGCGCAGCAGCTGGTTGTACTTGGCGACGCGGTCCGAGCGGGCCGGGGCGCCGGTCTTGATCTGACCGCAGTTCACCGCGACGGCGAGGTCGGCGATGGTGACGTCCTCGGTCTCGCCGGAGCGGTGGGACATCATGCACTTGAAGCCGTTGCGCTGGGCCATCTCGACGGCGTCCAGGGTCTCGGTCAGCGAGCCGATCTGGTTGACCTTGACGAGCAGGGCGTTGGCGGAGCCCTCCTCGATGCCGCGGGCCAGGCGCTCCGGGTTGGTGACGAAGAGGTCGTCTCCGACGATCTGGACCTTGTCGCCCAGCTTGTCGGTGATGACCTTCCAGCCGGCCCAGTCGTCCTCGTACAGCGGGTCCTCGATGGAGACGAGCGGGTACGCGGAGACGAGCTCCTCGTAGTACTCGGTCATCTCGGCGGCCGAGCGGGACTTGCCCTCGAACTCGTACTTGCCGTCCTTGTAGAACTCGGACGCGGCGACGTCGAGCGCGAGCGCGATCTGCTCGCCGGGGACGTAACCGGCCTGCTGGATGGCCTCGATGATGAGGTCGAGCGCGGCGCGGTTGGACTCCAGGTTCGGGGCGAAGCCGCCCTCGTCGCCGAGGCCGGTGGACAGGCCCTTGGTCTTCAGCACCTTCTTGAGGGTGTGGTAGACCTCGGCGCCCCAGCGCAGGGCCTCGGAGAAGGACTCCGCGCCGATCGGGGCGATCATGAACTCCTGGATGTCCACGTTGGAGTCGGCGTGCGAGCCGCCGTTCAGGATGTTCATCATCGGAACGGGCAGCAGGTGCGCGTTCGGGCCGCCCAGGTAGCGGAACAGCGGCAGGTCGCTGGCCTCGGAGGCGGCGTGCGCCACGGCGAGCGAGACGCCGAGGATCGCGTTGGCGCCGAGCGAGCCCTTGTTGTCGGTGGCGTCCAGGTCGAACATGGCCTGGTCGATCAGGCGCTGCTCGGTGGCGTCGTAGCCGACGAGCTCCGGGCCGATCTGCTCGATGACGGCGAGGACGGCCTTCTCGACGCCCTTGCCCTGGTAGCGGTTCGGGTCACCGTCGCGCAGCTCGATGGCCTCGAAGGCGCCCGTGGAGGCGCCGGACGGAACGGCGGCACGACCCGTGCTGCCGTCGTCGAGGCCGACCTCGACCTCGACCGTGGGGTTGCCTCGGGAGTCCAGGATTTCCCGGGCTACGACGACGTCGATGGACGGCACGAGCATCTCCTTCATGGGATGTGACGCTGAAAGTGCGCGGCGCGTGGCCTTGCGCCTAGAGCCTAACCGTCTCCGGAGCGTCGGCCACCGACCGACCGTCCCGTGGACGGACTGACCGTACACATTGTTCCTTCCCGGAACAAAGCGGCGGCGGGAAGCGGCCGGAAAGACCCGGAAATCCACTGCGCGAACCGGGAGGGCGCAAGAGAAAACCCCGTCCCGGTGCGTACGGGGGAACACGCACCGGAACGGGGGGCTGTGGGGACGGGGGGACCGTCACGAGGTCCTCGGGGCGCCGGCCTTCACCAGGAGGGCACCGTGGCCGCGTCGGCGGCCGGCCGTCACTTCAGGTGCAGCTGCTGACCCGGGTAGATGAGGTCGGCGTCCTGGACGATGTCCTTGTTCAGCTGGAACAGCTTCTGCCAGCCGCCCTCGACCTTGTGCTTCTCGGCGATGGAGCTGAGGGTGTCGCCCTTGACGACCTTGTACTCGCCGTCGCCCTTCTTGACCTTCTTGCCGGTCGGGGTGGTGACCGTCTTGGACTTCTTGGCGGCCGCCGGACGGTCGGTGGAGCGGGAGCTGCTCTTCTGCTCGGTCGAGCGGGAGCTGCTGCCGCTGTCCGACGAGCCGGAAGAGCTGTTGTTCGAGGCGCCGGCGCCGTCGTAGGAGGCGCCGGACAGGCCCTTGCCGCAGACCGGCCAGGCGCCCTTGCCCTGGCCCGCGAGGACCTTCTCGCCGATGGCTATCTGCTGGGCCTTGGAGGCCTGGTTGGCCTGCGAGGCGTACTGCGTGCCGCCGTACGCGGCCCAGGTGGAGGACGAGAACTGCAGGCCGCCGTAGTAGCCGTTGCCGGTATTGATGGACCAGTTGCCGCCGGACTCGCACTGGGCGACCGTGTCCCACTCGGAGGCGGTGGCGGCGGAGGCGTTGCCGGCCGCCATCAGCGGGGCGGCGATGGCGACGCCGGTGACACCGGCCAGAGCGGCGGCGCGGGTGGCCTTGGACGGACGGCGGTGCTTGCCCTTACCGGAAAACAGCATGGTGGATCCCCTCACCGACGCCTGCGAGGTGAGCTGTCGGGTTCGGGCCGTGTGAGTTGCCCGGCCACTCCTCCGCCGGAGCTTGCGCTCCGTGGGAGGGGTGACTTCACCCCGAGCCGCTCCGGCGATTTCCCGGTGCGGCACTTACCTTGGGTCCCCCGCTCCTGCCTACGGCGCTTGACGCGACGACTGTTCCCGGGCTGCCGCTGGCAGGATTCGGCGTTGCGACGGCCGGGGCTCGGGTTGCCGAGCGGTCACGACCGTAGACACGCGATCCGCGGAATTTCAAAGACGATCAGGGCTTCTGAGACTCATCCCACACTTTCACCAAATCGGACATTCGGCGCGAAGTGTGACGTGAACTCCCGCTGTTTTTCTTGGGCTTTGCGCCCTATTGGACGCCTGTGTCGAGGGTCTGACCGGGGGCGATGTCGCTCGGGTCGGCGCCGATGAGGTCCTTGTTCTCGGCATAGAGGGCACGCCATCCGCCATGGAGACCAAGGGAGTCGGCGATGGAGGCGAGGGAGTCGCCCTCCTGGACGACGTAGGTGGCCGCGGCATGCCGGCCCGCGGAGGCGGTGGACGCACCGCCCGCCTCGGTGTCGGCGCCCTTGGCCGCCGGCTCGTCGGCCGTGGCACCGCGATGACGGCCGGACCCGAGAGAGCCGGTGTCGACGAGGTTCCAGGAACCCACTTCCTGGCCCGACTTGTCCGAGTCGTCCGCTTCCGGGGTTCCCGTGGGCGAGCCGTCGGCCGCCCGCGGGTCACCCTGACGACCGGCGCCGCCGGAGTCGCCCGTGACGGCAGAGGGAGACGAAGGCGACGAAGGCGACGAAGGCGAAGCTGAGGGTGAACTCGTGGAATCACCGGATGAGTCGGATGATCCGGATGAGTCAGACGAACCGGCCGAACCGGTCGAACCGCTGGAGTCGGTCGAGCCGTTGCCCGAACCCGAGGAGCTCGACGACCCCGAGGAACCCGACAAGCCTCTGGACAGGTCGGACAAACCCGAGGAGCCGGACGATCCTGACGAATCGCCCGCCACGCCGGTGTCCACGGTCAGCGCGCCGTTCTCCTTGGTGAGCCCGGAGGTCAGCCCGCAGGTGCCCCACGCGCCGATGCCTTTGGCCGCGAGCACCTTCTGCGCCACGGCGATCTGCTGGTTGCGGCTGGCCAGGTCGGGGCTCGCCGCGTAGTCGAGCCCGCCGTAGGCCTTCCAGTCCTGCAGGGTCAGGCTCAGGCCGCCGGACTCGCCGTCACCGCCGTCGCCGGCACTCCACGAGCCCCCGGTCTCGCACTGCGCCACCTTGTCCCACACCGTGCCGTCCGCGGCGCTCGCGCCGGAGGCGGCGAACAGCGGGATGGCGATGGCGGAGCCGGTCACCCCGGCCGCGACGAGCAGCGCGGGGGCCTGGCGGGGGCGACGGTGACGACCGTTCCCGGAGAGCATGCGAGGGCCTTTCTCTGGACAGCAGTGCCGGCGCGGGCGAGTGAGCTGACGCGTCGCGCTGACGAGTGAACGTATCGGCAGACGATCACTTGTCACAAGTTAATGCCGCGCAGATCACGTGAAGATCACAGACTTGAGGATCGGTCACCTTTACTCCCTCTCATGGTCACAATCCGGCTGACGTCCCGTCAGGCCCGCACCGGTCGCGACACGGCCGTCAGGCGCCGGAGCCGGCGGCGGACGCGGGGGTGAACTCGACCGGCAGCGTGCGCAGGCCGCGCATGATGAGGCCGCCGCGCCACCTCAACTCGGCCGGTTCCACGGCCAGTCGGAGGTCGGGGAGCCGGGTGAGCAGGGTGGCCAGCGCGGTCTGGCCCTCCAGCCGGGCCAGCGGGGCGCCCAGACAGTAGTGGATGCCGTGGCCGTAGCCGAGGTGCTGGTTGTCACGGCGGGAGAGGTCGAGGGTGTCGGGATCGGTGAAGCGGGCCGGATCGCGGTCGGCGGCGGCCAGCACGACGAGGACGGGATCGCCGGGTGCGATGTCCTGGCCGCCGATGCCGACCGGCTCGGTCGCGAACCGCCAGGTGGCGAGTTCGACGGGACCGTCGTAGCGGAGCAGTTCCTCGACGCCGGTGGCGAGCAGGACGCGGTCGCCGCCGTCCTCGGTGAGGGAGCGCTGCAGGGCCTCGCGCTGGGCGGGATGGGTCAGGAGGGCGTACATACCGTTCCCGATGAGGTTCACCGTCGTCTCGAAGCCGGCGAACAGCAGGATGAAGGCCATCGCGGCGGCCTCGTTCTCCGTGAGGTGCTCGCCGTGGTCGGAGGCGCGGATCAGACCCGAGATGAGGTCCTCGCCCGGGGCGGGTTCGGCGGGAAGCTCCGCGCGCTTGCGGTGGATGAGCTCCAGCAGGTAGCCGCGCATCTTCTTGACCGACCGGGCGACGCCGCCCCTGGGGCCCCCGCCGTGCCGGATCATCATCCCGGCCCAGTCGCGGAAGTCGTCCTGGTCCTCCTCGGGGACGCCCAGCAGGTCGCAGATCGCGTAGATGGGGAGGGGGAAGGCGAAGTCGTGGATGAGGTCGGCCCGGCCCTCGGCGGCGAACCGGTCGATCAGCCGGTCCGTCAGCTCCTGCACGCGCGGCGCGAACTCGGCGACACGGCGCGGGGTGAAGGCCTTGCTCACGAGCCGCCTCAGCCGGGTGTGGTCCGGCGGGTCGATGTTGAGCAGATGCGTCATCAGCTCGGCCTTGCGCTCCCCGGGAATGCCGGTCCTGCCCCTGGCGTGGACGGGTTCGTCATGATGTGCGGGGTTCTTGGACAGCCGCGGGTCGGCGAGGGCCTGCTTGGCGTCGGCGTACCGGGTGACCAGCCAGGCCTCGACCCCGCTCGGCAACACGGTCCGGTGCACGGGGGCGTGCTCCCGCAGCCAGGCGTAGGCGGGGTAGGGGTCGGTGGCGAACTCCCAGGTGAAGAGCGCCGGCGCGGGCGGAACGTCGGCCGGGGTTTGCCGGGGCGGGTGGTTCGGGTGGTTCGGGTCGGTCACGACCCGACCGTAGCGGGCCTCCTGAGTGCGCGGTCACGCTCCCTCGCCCCAGCGGCGGGGCCGGGGACGGAGATGGAGACATGGCCGGGGCCAGTGACGTGGCCGGGGCCAGGGACATGGACGGGCCGGGGCCGGGGACGGGGCTTACGTCGAGGACGGGCGGTCGGGGGCGCCTTCGGTGGCCCGGATCGCGTCCCGGTAGGCCCGGGCGGCTGCCCGCAGCGCCGCCTCCGGGTCCACGCCCTCCGACTCGGCCCGGGCGGCGAGGGCGAGCAGTTCGTAGCCGATGCCCTCGGCGGCCGGCAGGGGTACGTCCAGCCCCGCCGTCCTGGCCCGCGCGGTCAGCTTCGCCGCGAGAGCCAGCGAGGGCTGGTGCAGCGGAACGCCGTCGGTCACCGACGCCCGGCGCTTCTCCGCCGCCTTCGTGCGCAGCCAGTGCTCCTTGACCTCCTCCGGTGTGGTGGCGGTGGCGTCGCCGAAGACATGGGGGTGGCGGTGGACGAGTTTGGCGACGATCGTGCCCGCGACGTCGTCGACGGAGAAGGGGGACTCCTCGTCCTCCTCGGCGATACGGGCGTGGAAGACCACCTGGAGCAGGACGTCGCCCAGCTCCTCGCGGAGTTCGTCGCGGTCGCCGTCCTCGATCGCCTCGACCAGCTCGTACGCCTCCTCCATCGCGTACTTCGCCAGGCCCTGGTGGGTCTGCTGCGAGGACCACGGGCACTCGTCGCGGATGCGGTCCATGACCTGGACGAGGTCGAGCAGCCGGGCGCCGGGCAGGTCGTAGGAGGCGGGGAGGAGTTCCAGCTCCGGCATCGACACCCGGCCGGAGCCCGCCAGCCGGGCCAGACCGTCCGTGAGGGCCGGTTCGCCCTCGCCGGTCGCCACCACCACGGCGGTGCGGCCGCCGGAGCAGGCGGCGACCAGCTCCTCGGCGGTCGGGGAGGTCTCCTCGACGGCTATGCCCGCGTCCCGCAGATAGGGCAGCTGCGGGTGCGCGCCGTCCGCGCACAGCACCTGGTCCGCCGCGCGCAGGGCCTGCCAGGCCGGCCAGGAGAGCAGACCGGGGGCGACGCGGTGGCTGGTGGTGAGCAGGACGACGCGGCCGGGGGCCGTTACTGCGACGTCGGCATCGGCGGAGCTGATTGCGTTCACACCCCGAACGTAACGCACGCCCGCCGACGGCCCCAGGAGTTGTCCACAGGGCAGGCCCGCCGGTCACACGATCACATGGTCATGCCGGCCGCAGGGGTGGGTCGCGGGGTCACGCACCCCTGCGGTGCGTGGGCCGCAGGGACGCGTGACCGGGCAAGGTCACTTCGACCTTGCAAGGTCACTTCGACCGGGCAGGGTCACCTCGATCGCAGGTCAGGTCGTCTGCTTGGTCCCGGTCGCCGTGACCTCCCGCACCCACGGGGTCTTCGCGTCGACACGGGCGACCTTCTGCGCGTCCCAGCTGCCGTAGCGCGGGTTGAGGTCGACGCCGAGGGCCTTGGACGCCTTGGACAGGGCACTCCAGAAGGCGGGCTGGCTGGTGTTCGTGCCCAGCTGGGCGGCGAGTTTCTGGGCCTCCAGCTGAAGGCGGAGGTTCTCGTCGAGGCGCTGCGGCGGGATGCCGTACTGCTGCAGCCACGCCGTCTCCAGGCCCTTCGCACCGCCCGCCTGCTGTTCCAGACCGGTCCGCATCTCCTGGACCTCGCGGGGGGTGACCGTGATGCCCGCGTCCTCGGCGGCGCGGTGCAGCACCTGGTCGAGGACCATGCCGTGCAGGGTGTCCCGGGCGAGCCCGCCGGTCTGGCTGACGGCCTGCGCGTACTGGGTGTCGTCGGTGACGGCCGCGCGCTGCGCGGAGCGCACCTCGTCCACCCGGCTCTCCAGCTGTGCGACGGTGATCCGCTGCCCCCCCACGACGGCCGCCGCGCCCGGATGCGCGTCGTTGCCGCAGGCGGTGAGGAGAGGGGCCGCCGCGATCGCGGCGGACAGCAGGAGCGCGGTGCGACGACGGCGGTGCAAGGAAGCCTCCCGAGGAGATTGTGCGGCGGTGCACAAGGTCTTGCGGTGATCGATGGTAGGCAGTGGCGCGGCTGCGGCCAACCCATTCGACCAACGATTCACCAGGACTTCCGGCACCGCCGCGCCCGCTCGCCTCCCGGTTGCCGCCCGCTCACCCCCCGGTTGCCGCCCGCTCGTCGCTGCGAACGGTCAGCTCGGCGCGTCCACGGCATGCTCGACCGCGTCCGCCACGTCGGCGCGCAGGGTGTCGCCCGTGGTCACCGCGTGGACGTTCCCGCCCGCGCGCGTGGTACCTCCCACCAGGACGAAGTCGACCTTCCGGTATTGCGGGGCCGTCGCCTCCACTGCGGTGACCTCGGGTTTTCCTACGGCCAGGACGACATCGCAGGAGCGCTGGAGGAGACCGTTGAGGAAGGGGCGCGCGTTGCCGACGCTCTGTTCGCCGGTCACCGGGGCGTAGCTCACGCGCGCGTGCGTCCTGAGAGAGGCGTCCTGCATGCCCTGCCAGACGGTGGCCGCCGTGGCGCCGGTGATGCCCTTGCCATCGGTGAGGAGGCAGGCGTCGACGTCGGTGTAGGCACGGGCACGGGTGTCCGGGACGGGGGCACGGTCGTCGTGGGAGAAGAGGAGGACGGCGGCCACCGCGAGGGCCGCGGCGGCCACGAGCGCGCCCGCCGAGACGGCGAGGACGCGCCCCCGCAGGGCGCGCAGCCACCTCACGGCGGCGCGCCCCAGAGCGAACGCCCGCCCTGCGCGCGCCTGCTTCGCCTTCCCGGACGTCGCCGACCGCGTCCGGGACACCTGTCTGACCTGCTTGCTCACCGCTGCCGTTTCCCTACTCCTGTGCTTCCTGCTTCGCGGCCGCGTGCTGCGGCCAGGTCCGCCACGCGTGGGTGGCGGCGCCGGCCGTCGACAGGCCGATCAGCAGCACGTCGAGCGCGAACAGCGCCCCGTGCGTGTCGACCGGTGTCAGTGACAGCTCGGTGACCCATGCCGCCAGTACCGCGCTGAAGGCGACGAAGGCCCACCAGTCGGCTCGGGAACGCCGGCGCAGGGCGAGGACAAGAAAGGGGACGGGGCACAGCAGTCCCAGGCTGAGGACGGGCAGCAGGGCGAAGCCCACCCGGGCGGCCGGCGTGCGCAGCGCCGCACCGGTCACCGCCCCCGCGAAGACGATCCTCATCTCCCGCACCTTCCCCGTCCTCGTGTGATCCGGTTCAGCCGACGATGGCGACCGGGGCGTCCCAGGAGTCGCGGTCCACGGTGATCGTGTAACCGCCGCGGGTCTCCTTGCTGTTGACCAGGTACTGGTGGCCGCGGCTGTGGCCGGTGAACTGGGTGGCGCCCCACGGCCAGTCCGTGGTCGTGGTGTCCTTCTTGTCCCACAGCGCGTACCAGAGGTTGCCCGGCAGGTCCGTCTTGTTCGTGGCGGTGGCGATCGCCTTGGCGCTGGAGCTGCTGAACCCGTAGTAGCCGGAGCGGTACGTCTTGGCGCGCAGCGTCTTGCTGAAGGAGCGGACGTACGCCAGCACGGAGTCGTTGCACGACTTGTTGGTGATGTCGTACGCCTCCATGTCGAGGTAGATCGGGCTGCCGGCCTTCATGCCGAGCGCGGCGGCCTTGGCGACGGCGTCCGCGCCGTCCTTGGCGCCGAGGGAGGTGGCCGTGGAGGCGGTGATCTTCTCGGGGCTGGAGCCGGTCTGGCACGGCGGCTGCGCGCCGACGTAGAGCGGGATGAGCTTCCAGCCGAGCGTGTTGACCGACTTCACCCAGGACGCGGTCAGGTTGGGCTGGGCGCAACCCCGGTTCTTGCCTCCGACGTAGACGGCGGCGCCGCTGTAGTAGCCGTCGGTCTTCCAGGCCTTCATCGCGGCCAGCGAGGGGGCGGTGCAGGCGTCGAAGGCACGCCCGGTGTACGTCTTCTGGGCGGGCCAGACGGTGGCCGCCATCGAGGTCTGCGCCGCTATCCCGGCCCCCGCGAGGACGGCCGCGCCGGCGACGCCCCACGTGATGTATCTGCGCTTCCTGGACTGCCGGTGCTCGGCCATGCGTTCCCCAACCCCATCGTTCATCTGTGCGTACGGCGTCGTCGCTGCGTACGACTGTGTACGGCTGCGTCGTGCGGAAGTCTCCCCTTGACCGGTGCGACGATACGGAGTCGACTCGACGTCCGGCACCGGAGGCGGATCGCACCATAACGCGCGGCGCCCCAGCGATCGGGAAACACCGGTCCCCCAGAGCCACAAGATTCGCCCATGTCACAGTAAAGAAGCGAGGGCGCGGGAGGTCCTGCGATGTCCTACCCTTACGCCCTGATGACTTGGGGGGCGACATGACGATGCCGACGACGGCGATGGCGGCGGGTACGGAGAGACAGCTGGCGGCCGGCTGGTTCCAGCGGTTCGCCTGGGTGGTCCTGGCGTGGGGGTCACTGGGGCTCCTCGTCTGGGTGCCCTTCCTCTACGTCGCGATCCGCCGCAAACACCCCTCGGACTGGGCCGCCTTCGCCTCGTTCACGCTGTACGAGTGCGTGAGCCTGCCGTGGGCGATGAACACCGCCGACGGCGACGGCGACCCCTTCCTCGGCATCGCGTTCATGGTGACCCTGCTGACGGCGACGGGATTGCTGCTGTTCGCGATGTTCGACAAGAAGCCGCCTCATCCCCCGACGGCGATGCCGTACGGCCAGCCGCAGTACCAGCAGCAGCATCCGCAGCAGGGATACCAGTACGGCCGCTGAGGCACGAGCGGCCTCAGCACCGGTCGCGCTCATCGCAGCGCCAGGTCGTACGCGTCGCAACGCCAGGTCCTGCTCGTCGCAGCACCGGGAGCTCACCTCCGCCGGGTGCGCCGCAGGATCCGTACGGCGGGCCATACGGCCAACGCGGTGACTCCCCACAAGAAACCCGAGAGGGCCGCCCATTCCCCGGTGCCGGTCTCCGGATCGTCGGCGCCGAACACGGTGACGGCGAGCGCCACTGTCAGGCCGACTCCCTCGGCCCCGACCACCAACGCCGGGCCGTCACCGCGCACCGGGCGGAACCGCCGACCTGTGACCGTGCACCCCGCCGGGTCATACCGGCTCTGACCAGGCAAAACCGTACTGTTACTTGACCATCCCCATACCGTCCGGCCAAGCGCCGTTCACCTGAACTCCATATCGTCCGCTGTCTGGCCGAGCGTGCCTTCCGGCCGCGGTTCCCACGCCATCGCTCACGGGTCGACGGGTCCGACACGCGCTCCCCGTCCAGCGCGCCCCATCCAGCGCACCCCGAGAGTCTTCTCCTTCCCCCAGCCCTGAGTCCCGGAGTTCCACATGGCCCTCAACGCCCGCCGCAACAGACAACTCCTGGAATGCGCCGCCCCCTTGCTGCTCGAAGGTGAGCAGGTGGAACTCACCAGCCTGGCGGGCGTCGGCTCGGTCTCCGCCCGCAGGCAGGCGCTCACCGCGGCGGCGGTGGGTGTCCTGTCCGCGGGCACCGTGATGGCCACGGTCACCCCCCGCCCCCTGTACGTGGTTCTCACCGACCGGCGTCTCCTCTTCTTCGACGGCAACCGCGGCGGCAGGCCCGGCGGGCTCGTGCTGAACCTGCCGCGGCCGTACGTCTCGGCGGGCGGCTCGAAGAAGGCGTTCCTCGGGCTCCAGTACGTCACCCACCTCTCGGTCTCCGGCCAGGAGAAGGCCCTCAAGGTCACCTTTCCGGTGCAACACCGCGCTGACGGCCCGCGGTTCGTCTCGGGATTGCCGGTGACGCGCTGACGGGAGTACGGCTGAAACAGGTGGACCCGTGTTTTGCTCGTGGCCTGGTGTAATGAGGTGTCCCCAGCCAGCACATGGTACGTGTGGAGGTCACCGATGGTGAGGTCGTAGGTCGTGGTGTTCGCGTGGTACAGGCGGATGCCTGTGACCTCGGTCGTGCCGGTCGGGGTCTGGAGGACGTCGCCGGGGTTGAGGTCCTTGGCGTCGACGAAGGCCGACTGGGTCTCGTCGTAGAAGGGGTGGTGGAAGGTCGTCTGGAGGTGCGCGTCCTGGGCGGCAGCCGTGGATGTCGTGCTGACCGCCGCCACCGGCTGGGTCGCCGGCGCCTGACCCTCAGCGTGGCCGTGACCGGCCGACAGTGCGCCCAGCACCGCCGCCGACGCCGCCAGGCCGAACGCCGCCTTGCGCGCCACCTTCTTGCCGAGAGACTTCACCCCGGTCTTCTTCGCACCACATGCCTGCCCTGAACAGGTTGGCGCGGAAGAATTATCAGTCGCGTGGGAACGCCGAGAGCACCGCTACCAGCTCACGGCTGTAGTTGTCGCAGAGGGCCAGCAAGTCGCGCCCCGTCACTGACGCCAGCAGGTCGGTGCCGTCGACGGCGGTGAGGATCGCCTCGTGGCACCGACCCTCGACTTCGAGATTCCGAGTGGCGAAATAGCCCACATTGTAGGCGCGGAGTGGTTCGGCGACATTCCCGAGGTACCGCTCGCGTTCCTCCTCCCCCGGCACCACTGTCAACGTATCGTGCAAGTACACGTCGAGGTAATCGGCCAGTTCCCGGGTGCGGACGACGATAGCGTCTGTCTGGTCCTCACTCATCTCGCCCAGCGCCTCACTCGCCAGCATCCAACCGCTGATGGCCTCCAACTGGAAGTTCTCGGCAAGCTGCGGATCGAATTCGGACTCGAACAGTGGCGCCTCACTGAATCGATCGAGCGCCTGCTGGAAAGCATCATCAGGCTCACCATTCAGTTGGGCTGCGCCTTGGCGAAGGAGAACCGCGAGCGCTGTCGGATCGACGCCCCATTCCTCTGGCATGGTGATGTCTGTCAGGGGCGCCTGCAATCGGCGCAGCGCGAAGAACACAGCCTGGTGCCGCTGGGCCCGGTCCATCCTTCGAATCTGCGCTGTCAAAATCCCGTCGAACCGCCAGTCCACTGGGCTCCCCATCGCACTCATCGGTATCCCATGGTTGCCAGGAAGTTCGACCATGCCTCATGGTCTTTCCAAACGTACATGGACTGTCCTGGTATCTTCGCCTTCGTGCCAAGGGTAGTGGGTCCGACCATCTGGGCACCCACCTCTCCCAGGAAGTCCTCGCAGCCGTCCGGTGCGCAAGCGTTGCGAGACACACCACCGGCCACTGGAGTCAAGTCGTTCGCTGCCATGTGGTTGACAGCGGTCGCCTCAGCGTGGCCCCCGTTCATATTGGCCGCGACTTCGATGTCGTCACGCGCAAGCGACCTGATGTAGTCGAGCTGCGCCTTCTCCAGGCCGCCACCAGCACCTGAGACCACATGCACGAGCGAACCATCGGTTCTACGGGCGGCTGTTACCGCAGTCGTCCGGAAGACGTCACGCGCGAACGGGCTCTTGATCTTGCTATGGATGTCATCGGCCAGCCGCTTCGCCCCTGCCGCGATCTCCTCCTCGTCGCAGTTGTGGACGAGGACTGGAGTGTCTCCGGCCGTCACGTAGTACGTGTGGAGGTCGCCGATGGTGAGGTCGTACGTCGTGGTGTTCGCGTGGTACAGGCGGATGCCCGTGACCTCGGTCGTGCCGGTCGGGGTCTGGAGGACGTCGCCAGGCTCGAGGTCCTTGGCCTCTACGAAGGCGGACTGGGTCCTGTCGTAGAAGGGGTGGTGGAAGGTCGTCTGGAGGTGAGCGTCGTCCTGCGTGGCCGCTCCGGCGACCGTGCTGACCGCCGCCACCGGCTGGGTCGCCGGCGCCTTAGCTTCACCGTGGCCGTGACCGGCCGACAGCGCGCCCAGCACCGCCGCCGACGCCGCCAGGCCGAACGCCGCCTTGCGCGCCACCTTCTTGCCGAGAGACTTCACCCCGGCCTTCTTCACGCCGGCCTTCTCATCGGCCTTCTCAGCGGTCTTGGCCGCCGTCGCCTTCACCGTCACGTCCACGAAGTCGTGGTCCGTGTGCGTCACGATGACCGCGGTCACCGTGTGGGCCTGGGTGCCCGTCGCGCCCGGCACCGAGTTGGTGATCTTCTCGCCCACTCGCACCTGGTCGATGGCCTTGGTCGTGCCGTCGGCCATCAGGACGGGGGTCGAGCCGGTGAAGCTGTGACAGGTCGGCCCCGCCTCATCCGAATGCGACTGCGACCGAGACCCCGCCCCCTCCGAGTCCGCCCGGGAAGCCGCCGCCTCCGTCGCGTCCGTCGCCGCTGTTTCCTCGGCCTCCGTCGCGCCCTTGCCGAAGAGGCCGCCGACGACCTTCATCGCCTTCGGAGCCGCCTTGGCCAGCAGCTTGCCGCCGATCTTGCCCAGGGCGCCGCCCACCGCGCCGGCGATCGCACCAGTCACCGCCGCGCCCGCGAAGGCACCCGCGTCACAGTCGTCGCCGCCGTTCTGCGCGCACGCGAAGCCCTGTTCCACCAGGGAGCCCACCGCGCCCGCCACCGCCGCACAGCCGATCGAACCGACACCGGCCGTCAACGCCTCGCAGCCCGCGAAGACCGCCGTGGAGACCACGAACGACGTGATCGCCGCCGCGTGGTGCTTCGCGTAGGTCGCCGTGGCCTTCGCCGCCTTCACCGTGGCGTGGTACGCCGTCCTCGAGGCCGACGCCACCGCGTGCGCCGCCTTCTTCACGGTGTGCGCGACCTTCTTCGCCGCCTTCTTCACGGTGCTGACGACGCGGTGCGCCGCCTTCGACGCCTTGTGATAGGCGGTATGGACGGCATGGACCACCCGGCGGGCCGCGCGTTTCACCTTCCGGGCCGTGTAGTGGTAGACGCGGCGCACCACCCGCACCGTCGCGTGGTACACGTCCCGGACGTGATGGACCACCTTGTGCGCCGCGTGCTTCACCGCGTGGACGACCTTGCGGGCCACGTGCTTGGCCGCGTGGTAGACTTTCTTCGCCGCGTGCTTCACCGTCTTGCTGACCTTGTGGACGGCCTTCTTCGCACCGCACACCACGTCGTACCAGGAGCAGTTGCCCGACTCGTCCGTGCCCGCCATCGGGTTGTCGTTGACGTACGCGAAGGGGTTCGCGGAGACCGAGTTCGGCACCGGGTTCAGCGACACGCTGTCCTTGTTGAGGAACACGCCCGTGTCCGGGTCGTACCAGCGGGACGCCGTGCCCACGTCACCCGTGCCGGGTTCGGTCCAGCCGGACTGGAAGCCGAGGTGGCCGATGACCGTGTTCGTCGGGGAGACCACCTTGCCCAGCGGGTCGTAGGACGCCGAGCCCGCCAGCGTCGTCGCGCCGGAGGTGAAGGACCCGACCACGTCGTTGTGCTGGTCGGTGAGGGCCAGGACCCCTGTGCCGCCGATGCTCTTGACGCCCACCAGGCCGCCGCCCGGGTCGAACGTGTAGGTGTCGTCCCCGTCGGAGGCGATGGTGTTGCCCGCGCCCGAGTAGGCGAAGGTGCGGGTCATGCCCGTCGACGTGACGCGGTCCGTGATGTTGCGGCCGGTCGCGTCCAGCGTGTAGGACTGCTCGCCCGCGACGATCTGCCCGCCGAAGGCGTCCGTCTTGTACGCGACCGTCCCGCCGGCCGTCGACGACTCCTGGGTCATCGTGCCGCGCGCCGAGTACGTGTAGCTGTGCGTGCCGTCCGAGGTGAGTTCGTCGCGCTGGTCGTAGGTGTAGACGTCCGCGCCGTTGCGGACGCGGTTGCCCGACGCGTCGTAGGCGTACGCGGTCGTGGTGGACCCGTTGTTCCACGACGTCAGGCGGTTGGCCCAGTCGTAGCCGTACGTGTTCGCCGACGCGCCGGACACGCCCGTCGTCGTCTTCGACGTCAGGTTGCCGTTCCCGTCGTAGCCGTAGGCGAAGCTCGCCATCGTCGAGGCGCCCTGGACGAGGACGTCGTTGGTGAGCTCGTGCGCGCTGTTGTAGGTGAAGGTGCGGGTCTGGCCCGTCGAGCCGTACTTGACCGTCTTCAGGTCGTTCAGCTGGTCGTAGGTGTACGTCAACTGGTTGCCCGTCGCCGGGTCGTTCAGGGACGACAGGCGGCCCGCGGTGTCGTAGCCGTAGGTCGTCGTGCCGGCGGCGTCCGTGCGGGAGGTGACGTTCGCGTCGTCGTTGTAGGCGAAGCTCGACGTGCCCGCCGAACCGGACGTCGTCAGCAGGTCGCCGCGGTCGTCGTAGGTGAACGCGTCGTGCGTGGCGTCCTGGTGGTCGGCCGCGCCGGCGATGCCCGCCTCGTCGGTGTCGGCCGACAACACACGGCCGTCGGCGTCGTAGGTGAAGCTGCGCCTCGCGGTCGCCGCGTCGGCGCCCGCGCCGGACATCGACTTCAGCTGGCCCACGTTGTCGTACGTCATCGACGTCGTCGTGCCGCCGGGGAGCGTGGCGCCCGTCAGCTGTCCGTCGGCGTCGTAGGCGAACGTCGTGGTCGAGTCGGCGGCCGAGGTGTACTGGGCCGTGGACGGTTCGGTGATCTTCTCCTGCTGCCCCCACGGGGTGTACGCGTAGCGCCAGGAGTTGCCGCGGCCGTCGGTGAAGCGGGTGCGGTTGCCGGCCGCGTCGTAGCCGAAGGTCGTCGTGATCGACGTCGACGCGTCGACCGGCTGTATCTCCTGGGTGACGGTGCCGGCCGCGTCGTAGGTGAAGTGGCTGGTGTGGCCGCGGGCGTCGGTGGCGGCGGTCACGTTGCCGACGCCGTCGTAGGCCTGCGAGGTCGACCAGAGCTGGACGTTGTTCGCGTCGTAGGCGCGCGTGGTCGTCGGGTCGCCGGCGGCGTTGTAGTCGGTCTGGGTCCAGGTGTTGTCGGGCAGGATCGTCTTCTGCTGGTTGCCCTCGAAGTCGTAGGTGTAGCGGGTGGTGTTGCCCGCGCCGTCGGTGACCGAGGTGACGTCACCGGCCCGGTTGTAGCCGTAGGACGACGTCACCCCGCCCGGCGAGGTGGTCGAGGAGGCGTGCGCCCCGTAGGGGTTGCCGGTGGTGACCGCGTAGGACGTGGTGCTCGTCAGGGTCCTCGTCGACGGACGGCGCTCCATCGTCGTCGAGGTGACCTGGCGGCCGAGGAAGTCGTACGTGGCCTGCGCCTGGGCGCCGGTGCCGTCGGTCGCGGAGAGCTGGTCGCCGTCCGCGTCGTAGACGGCGTGCGTCTTCGTGCCGTCGGGGTCGGTGACCTGGGCGACGTCGCCCAGCTGGTCGTAGAGGTAGGAGGAGGTCTTCCCGCCGGGGGAGGTGACCGAGGTCTGGTTGCCCTCGCTGTCGTACGTCCACACGGTGGTGCCCGCGTTGGGAGCCGACGCGCCCGCCGGGGTGTACGCGGGGAGCGTCTCGGAGACCTTGTTGCCCTCGGCGTCGTAGACGGTCGTCGTGACCAGACCGTCCGGGTCCTGCTCCTCGACCCCCTCGCCGAAGGTGTTGAAGCCGCTGGTGGTGACGGGGCGGACGGTGGAGGCGGTGGTGCCGTCGGGCTCCGCCTGGACGGCCGGCGCGGTGGTGACCGCGAGGTTGCCGGCCTCGTCGTAGGCGTAGTCGGTGGTGTGCTGCTCGGCGTCCGTCATGGACGTCGGCAGGCCGCGCCGGTCGTAGGTGTACCGGGTGGTCTGGGCGTCGGAGGAGCCGACCGTGCCGCCGCTGCGGCCCTTGCCGTAGAGGGAGGTCACGTCGGTCGCGGAGAGCGCCCGCTGGTAGACCTGCACGTCGCCGACCTCGCCGTTGACGACGTCGGAGGTGGCGCCCCCGGCCGTCTTCGTGCCGCCGACGGTAAGCGGTCCGGTGCCGGTCCACGGCGAGGTGTTGGTGGCGGAGCCCGCCTGTGCGCCGTTGACGTACAGCTTCATCGAGCCGTTGGCCGAGTCGAAGACGCCGACCAGGTGGGTCCAGGTGTTCAGCGGCGCGGCCGTGGACGCGGTGGCGTCGTAGAACGCGGACGGGGAGGCCACGTCGGAGCCTGCGGCGTGGAAGCGGAAGGCGTTGTCGGTCTTGGAGTACTGCAGGTAGAAGGAGGCCCGGTTGGCGCCGCCCTGGGCGACGAAGGTACGGAAGGTGGAGGCGTCGGCGAGGTTCACCCACGCGGAGACCGTGTAGGAGGCGGTGGTGTCCAGGACCGGGCTGTTCGTGGCGACGACGTCACCCGTGCCGGTCGTCGTGCCGGCGAACTTGGCCGCGTCGTCCGCCCAGGTGACCCCGGGGCCCGCGGTGGCCGTGTTCCCGGTGCCGGAGGCGTCCGTCACCGAGCGGCCGGCGGTCTGGTCCAGCTTCCACCAGGCGGCCGGGTGCCCGGAGGCGTCCCCGTACAGCGTCTCGGCGAGCAGGTTGCCCATGTCGTCGTAGCTGTTGGTGGTGGTGCGGTCGTAGCCGGAGGAGTCGTGGTCGTTCTCGGAGGCGACCTGGTCGTCCGGGGTGTACGACACGGTCGTCACCCGGTCCACGCCGGTCGGGTCCAGTTCGGTGGACGTGGTCCGCGACGCCGCGTCGACGGTGTACTTGCTGACCGTCTCGCCGTTGTCGGTGGTCGACTGGGTGAGGTTGCCGGCCGCGTCGTAGACGTCCGACTCGAGCGTGTAGGTGCTGTTGCCGTCGGCGCTGGTCCGCTTCACCGTCGAGGTCAGACCGTCGTCGGTGTAGGTGTACGCGGTGGTGTTGCCCATCGCGTCCGTGATGGACGCGAGCCGCCCGGCCGGGTCGTAGGCCCGGGAGGACTCGGTGAGGAGTACCGCCGGCTGCGGGTTCACCGGGTCGCCCGTGTACATCAGGCCCTGGGTGAGCAGGTCGCCGTTGTCGTCGTAGGTGTACCGGGTCTCGGTCCCGGCGGTCGTCACCTCCTTGGTCTTGTTGCCGGAGGTGTCGTAGGTGTACGTCGTCGTGTTGCCGTTGGCCGCGCCCTCGGCCGCGTTGGCGTCGGACTCGGTCAGGACCCGGTCGTAGGCGTCGTAGGTCCAGTTCTGGGTGCGGGAGTGGTCGCCGCCGCTCGCGTCGGCCACCGTCTGCGAGGTGACGTCGCCGTCGTCGTCGTACACGGAGGTGGTGACGGCGGCGTGGGTGGCGCCGGTGACGCGGTCGGTGAGCTGCGGGTCGTGCTCCTCGAGCACCTGCCCCGCGGTGTCGTACGTGTACGACGTCACCAGTCCGGCCGGGTAGGTGTCGGAGACGACCTTCTGGGTGAGGACCTGGCCCAGGCCGTCGAAGGTGTACGAGGTGACGAGTCCGACGGCGTCCGTCGTGGAGGCGATGTCACCGTTCTTGAGATACGCCACCTGGTTGACGGCGCCGCCGGGCGAGACGGTCTTCACCGGCAGGCCCTTGGGGACCACCCCGCCGTCGGCGGACGGGTAGGTGCTGGTGCCGTCGCTGTAGACGGTGGTCGTGGAGCGCCCCGACGGGAAGCCCGGGACGGCCGGGCCGGTGATCGCGGTCTGGTTGCCCGCCGCGTCGTAGGTGTACGAGGTGAGGTACGTGTTGTCGGTGGCCGAGGCGGACCGGCCGTCACGCTCGGTCAGCAGCTGGTCGTTGCGCGGGTCGGCGGTGGTCAGCTGGGCCGTCGTGTCGTCGGGGTAGTACGTGTAGTACTCGGTGTTGCACTTGTTGGCGGCCTGGTCCTGGCAGGACGTGGACGAGACCACGTTGCCGCGCACATCGTGACCGGTGATGGTCATCGCGCCGTTCGGATCGGTCACGGTGTGCTCGAAACCGGCCGAGTCGTAGCCGAAGCTGGTCTTGTTGCCGAGGCCGTCGGTCTCGGTGAGGGCGCGGTTCCCGTTGGTGACGTCGTAGGTGTACTTCAGGACCGCGGTGGTCGGGGAGGTCACGGTCACCGTCTCGACCGGGAGCAGGCCGGTGGAGTTCTGCGCGGCCTCGTAGCTCTGGGCGACGTCCGCGGCGGAGAGCTGCGAACGGAACAGCGCGACCTCGGCGATGGAGCCCTTGAAGCGGGTCGCGTACCCGGTGTTGGAGGTGGAGCTGGTGTGCGCCTCGTCCGGCCAGTTGCCGCCGTTGAAGCCCGCGCCGACGTACGTGTACGGCTGTCCGGTCATCGCGGCGGTGCCGGTCTGGGTGCCGACGAGGGCGCCGTCGAGGTAGACGGACTGGCTGGTGGCGCTGGTGGAGAGGACGACCTGGTGCCACTTGCCGTCGGTGACGGCGGCGGCGGAGACGAGCGGTTTGGTGGAGCCGCCGGAGAAGTAGAACTCGCCGTGCAGTTTGCCGCTGGTGCCGACGTAGAGGACCGGCGTGTAACTCGTCGTCGTGGTGCCCGCGCTCAGCGGGTCCTTGCTCGCGCCGAGCAGCACGCCGCCCGCCGTGGTCGTCTTGAACCACATGCTCGCCGACTCCGCGCCCGAGCCGGGCACCGAGCCGTTCGGCAGGGTCAGCGAGGAGGTGGTCCCGTCGAAGGCGGCGGCCTTCTGGTCGCTGAAGGGGCCGGCCGAGCCGAGGGTGACCGCGCTGTAGGTGCCGTCTCCGCCGCGCACCTGGTCGACGGCCGTGGTCGCGCCCGCCGCCTCGCCGAGCCGGAAGTACTCGCTCGGCGCCCCGCCGAGCACCGCGCCCCGGTAGGTGTCGCTGGAGCCGGAGACGGTGGGGGCGCCCAGCACCCAGGTTCCGCCGTTCTCGTCCGTCATCCGGGTGAGCACGGTGGAGTCGGTGTCGTACGTCATCGCCGCGTACGTCTTGCCGGACGGCCGCTTGACCGAGGTCAGCAGGGACTCGCTGTGCGTGCCGTACGTGTAGAGCGCGCTCACGTCGGCGGCGACGAGCGGGCGGCTGTACCAGCCGACGTCGGCGATGGAGCCGTTGAAGTACGTGGCGTGGCCGTCGTCGTCGCTGTACGTCGGGTGGTCGGGCCAGCTGCCGCCGAGGAAGCCGGTGCCGAGGTAGTTGAAGGACTGGTTCTTGCCGAAGGCGGTCGCGCTCTTGATGGAGACGGTGCCGGTGCGGGAACCGACCTTGGCGTTGTCCAGGTAGAGCGACTGGGAGTTGCCCGCCGCGGACAGCACGACGTGGTGCCACTTGCCGTCGGCGACGGACGCCGAGGTCACGATCGGGTTGATGCCGCCGCTGTACCAGAACTCGGCGTTCAGTTTGCCGTCCGAGCCGACGTAGATCGACGGCGTGTAGAAACCGGACGCCTGACCGGAGCCGATGGGCTGGGAGGCGTAGGAGTAGAGCACACCGGGACCGGCGGACGTCTTGAACCAGAGCGAGAGCGCGCCGGAGTCGGTGTCGTTGCCGAGGTTCTTCGGGAGGGACACGTCGGAGGTGGTGCCGTTGAAGGTGGCCACCTTGGCGGAGGAGCCGGTGAGCGGGCCGCCGCTCTGGCCGACGGTGACGTTCTCGTACGTCGCGTTCGTCGTGCCTTCGTTGGCGAGGACGGCGTCCTTGGCGCTGGCGCCGGAGGTCTCCGACAGCGGCCAGAAGGTGTGGGGGTCGAGGTCGAGCGCCGCGTTCTGGTAGCCGGAGCCGGTGGTGTAGCCGTAGACCGTGCACTTGGTGGCCGACAGCGGTGTGCACACCTTGGTGAGCTGGTCGCCGGTGTAGCCGTAGGTCCAGGTCTGGACCGTGGCCTGGTCCCCGGAAGTGACCGGGTCGGTCACGACGGTCGCCACGTGCGGGGCGAGCGCGCCGGTCGGGGTGGTCCAGGTGAGGCCGAGGGCGCGGCCGGAGACCGCCGAGGTCATCTTGGTGATGTGGGCCGGGGTGCCGGTCCAGGTGAGGTTCAGCGCCCGCCCGTTGGCGTCCGTCACCGAGGTCAGTCCGTAGGCGCCGGAGCCCAGGGACTGGGTGAAGGTGTAGAGGGTGTCGTCCTTGTCGGTGAGTGTGTAGCCGCCGGTGACGGTCTTGAAGGTGGCGAACCGTCCGTTGCCCGGGGTGAAGGTGCCGTCGCTGTTCTTTCCGTAGCCCGCCTGGGCGCCGTCGGGGTAGGTGACCTGCACGCTCGCGACCGCTCCGGCCGCCGTGTACTGCTCGGTCACCCTCGCGTCGAAGATGCTCGACCAGCCCGCGCCGAACGCGCCCGTCCAGCGCGGGTCACGGGAGTTGTAGTCGCGGTCGACGTCGAGGGACGGGCCGACGGTGGAGATGGAGGCGTCGGTGTCGGAGGTGGTGTAGTTGCCGATGGACGCGTCGAAACCGTGGTCGCTGCTGTTCTGCGAGAGGCCCGAGGTGATGACGGTCTGCGGGACCTGGACGGATATCTCGTAGGGGTCGGCCGGCGAGTAGAGCGCCGTGGTGGCGTCGTACGCCTGGACGGTCCAGCTGTAGTTCTTCCCCCAGGCGAGCTTGCCGGCCGGGACCGTCCAGTCGCCGGCCGCGACCAGGCCGGAGTCGGCGACCTTGGTGCCGGCGGAGTCGAAGACCTGGAACAGGTACTTGTTGGTGCTGCCGGAGGTGGAGTTGGCGCCGCCGGCCCAGGCGGTGAACTCCGGGGTGGTGGTGCCGACGACGGCGTTGTCCGCCGGGAACTGCTCGTAGAGCTGCGGGGCCGTGTTGCCGGTGTAGGTGACCGAGATGTTGGGACCCTTGCCCGGGTCGTTGAAGCTGCCGAACTGCTTCCAGTGCAGGGTGTCCGTGGTGGACGCGTAGACGGCGAGGCCGTGGTCGGCGGTGGTGCCGCTGAGCCAGCCCTGGATCGCCGAGACGGACAGCGGGACGGTCACCGAGTCGCCCACGGTCCGGTCGGCGGCCGTGTTGGCGCAGGCGTTGGGGACCGTCGGGGTGGCGTTGCCGATCGAGGCGCCCTTGGACGGCCCCGGGTAGCTGGTCACACCCTCGGGCGTCCAGGCGCTGGTCACGAGCGCGACGTCGAAACGTTCCGGCGTGCAGGTGGAGGCCCAGGTGTCGAACAGGTGCAGGCTCGCGGCGGTGACGGTGGCCCCGCTGCCGTCCCAGGCGGTGTCCCAGTGGTTGACGAAGCTGATGGCGGAGTGCGTGCCGGAGTCGTAGGAGCCGACCTTGATGGTCTGCTCGAAGGAGTGGTCGACGTCGTTGCCGGTGCCGGACTCGGCGTAGGTGGTGGTCCAGCCGTCCGTGACGGTGGGGTCGACCGTGACGGGGAAGACGCGGTCGCCGCTGTGCAGCCAGGCGCTGTCGAGGGTGATCCGGAGTGCGTATCCGGTGCCGTCCTCGACGAGTTCGGTGGTGACGGCGTGGGTGGTGGCCGGGTCACCGGAGCGCGGGTCGACCTTGGAGTCGTAGGCGTACGACGGAGGGATGCGCTCGACG
Organism: Streptomyces achromogenes; assembly: GCF_030816715.1. Classification (NCBI taxonomy): domain Bacteria; kingdom Bacillati; phylum Actinomycetota; class Actinomycetes; order Kitasatosporales; family Streptomycetaceae; genus Streptomyces; species Streptomyces achromogenes. The sequence continues at coordinate 3,731,505 of NZ_JAUSYH010000001.1, forward strand.
GTCGTACCGGCGGAGTCCCGGAGGTCGATCCAGCCGTTGGGGGTGCTCTGGACCGGGGTGAGGCCCTGGAGGGTGAGGGGGAAGGTCCAGGTGGCGGCCGCGTCGGCCGAGTCCAGGACGATGGATTCCTTCACGCCGGTGGCGGTGGGCGCGAGCTTCAGGTCGGTGCCGGGGAGGACCTGGTCGTACGTGACGGTCGAGCCGTCGGCGGTGCCCTCTACGGGGGCGGCGCCCTTCAGGGCGTAGGCGACGCGATGCTTCGTGTCGGTGGCGAGGGAGGTCAGCGCGGCGTCGGTGGCCTTCGCGGCGAAGTCGACGTCGACGGAGTTGGCCGCCTCGTACCAGCGCCCGCCCGGTCCGGCCCGCACGTCCACGTCGATGGGGGCCCATCTGCCCTTGCCCACCTGGTAGTTGACAGGGGTGGGTGATATCTGGCGGGTGACGGACCCGTCGGCGTTGTCGTAGACGGTGTCCGTGCGCGTGGACTTGGCGGCGCTGCGCTTGCTGGTCTTGGCGTCGAAGCCGGCGCCGCCGGCGCTTCTGCCGGCCTTCGTGGCCGGCTTGTGCGCCTGGTAGGCGGGGAGTTCGCCCCTGCCCTTGCCGGGGGCGCGCCCCGCTCCGCGGTGGGCGGCGGTCGCGGTGGCGTCGACGTGGTGGCGGTGGCCGGCCGCCGTGCCGGACTTCTGGTGGGGCAGCTTGCCCCACTGCGGGTCCGTGAACCAGGACGCGAGAGAGGTGAGGCTCATGCTCGGCAGATCGACGCTGCCGAATTCCAGTCCCTCGGCGACGGCCTGGTCGGTCGTCAGCATCAGCGCCAGAGTCGTCAGCAGGAGCGCGGCGAGCCCGCGCAGGGTGCCGCGGGAACGAAACGCGCCACTCGTACGTCTTGCAGGGCGTGGTCGGAGCATGCCGCGCAGACGGGGCAGACGGCGCGGGCGACGACTCAGCGGCCGGAAGGGCGGCACGGCAGGACTCCAACACATCGGAAAGCGACACAGAAGCTCGCTGATCCTGCCTGCCTTGAACTACTTATGCACAGCTTCCGCACGAGGTCTTGCACCTAGCTTGACCGGCTCTTACCGAACGTGACCGCTTTGCCGTCACCCACCCCTTTGCGGCCGATGTCGATCTTTGCGAACAAATAGATCCGGCCACACCGGACCTTCACCGTCGGAGCGAGGCCGTAGACACCGGGAGGCAGCCCGAGAGGCAGCCGACCGCGGGCTGATCCGCCGCGACGGATCAGCCGCCCTTCCCGGCCACCCTTATCGGCCGCTCTCCTCGACCGCTCTTCTCGACCGTTCTTCTCGACCGCTCTTCTCAGCCGCCGCACTGCCGCAGCATCGCCTGCTCGTCCGCGGCCGTCACCGGCATCTCGTACTTGACGGCGACCTGGGCGAATCGGACGGCGTACGCACAGCGGATCGACTTGTCCGGGGGAAGCCAGGAAGCGGGGCCCGAATCACCCTTGGCCGAGTTCGCCCTCCCCTCCACCGGGATCAGGTTGAGCACGTCGTTCGCGAGCCGCTTGCGCTTGGCCGCCGGCCAGCGCGACGAACCCATCTGCCAGCTGTACGACAGCGGCACCACGTGGTCTATCTGCACCTCGGCGGCCTTCTGTTTGCGCCAGTCGATGGTCGTCCCCGTGTACGGGTCGTGCAGCGTCATGGCGATGACCACGCAGTCGGAGCCGGTCCGGAAACGCAGGTTCTGACCGTCGCGGCGCATGAGATCGTTCCGGGTGTCACACCCGTTCCTCGCGAGCGGCACCCCGTCGGCCGTGTCCATCCACGCGTAGCCGAACTTGTCACGGTCGTAGCCGGTCTTCGGCCCTCGCCCCTTCGTGGGCAACTCTTCGATGAGTTTGCGGGCCGCCGCCTTGTCCGCGTCCGCGGTGACGGGCGCGAGCCCTGGCTCGGTACCGTCCGGATTCCTGAGCGGACTGACCGCCCGCCCGTCCGGCGCGGCCGGACCGGGTCCCGCGGCGGAGCCGTCCTCGCCGAGACCCTCGCATCCCGAGACGAGAAGCACGGCAGCCGCCGACACGGTCGCCGCGCGGAAGAAACGCGCCCTCACCGCTCCGTCACGACTCACCCGCCCCTCAGCGCCCATAGGTCGACGCTCCCCGACTGCATGCGCAAACACCCTCAGACGCCGCACGCGCCCCTCCCCTGCCTGGCCGCTGCCCACCCCGCACAGGGCGGATTCCCCTGACGCGGACTGGCACACACCCTAACGACGGGCGCCCGGAAGCAGCCGGGAGGTCCAGACCACATCGGCCTTAAAGTGGGCATCTCGCACATCACGGGAATATCGTCGGTGGAGAGTCACCTCCGGGAAGGGAGCTCCGCATGGGCATCTTCGACAGGTTCAAGAGCAACAAGTCGGCACAGGACAAGGCCAGGAACATGTCCGACGCCGCGGAGCGGCAGGCCAACGAGAAGACGGGCAACAAGTACGAGTCCCAGGTCGACTCGGGGCAGCAGCAGCTGCACAAGCGGATGGGGATGGACGAGGACCGGCCCGAGAACCCGTGACCGGGAACCCTGCCGGAACCCCTTTCACCGCCCCCTCCGACCGCCCGTTCGTCCGTCCGCAAGCCTGACGCGACCGTCCGCGGAGCAAGCCGCTCCGCGGACGGTCGCGCGTCGGCGCCGGCGCCCCCGCGACGGCCCGGGTCCTCCCCGCCCGCTACGAGCCCAGCACCGTCGCCAGGAACTCGCCCACCCAGCCGAGGAGTTCCCGCCCGACCAGCGGCTTGCCGCCGACCTTCGCGGTCTTCGGGCGAGGCACGAGGACCTGGTGCGCGGCGGGCTTGATGACGGACCCCGGGTACAGCCGCTTCAGGCGCAGTTCCTGCGACTCGCGCAACTCCACCGGCGCGAAGCGGATGTTGGCGCCCTGGAGCACGATCTCGCCGACACCGCACGCGCGTGCCAGCATCCGCAGTCCCGCCACCAGCAGCAGGTTCTCCACCGGCTCGGGCAACTTGCCGTACCGGTCGACGAGTTCCTCGCGGACCGCCCTGACGTCGTCCTCAGAGTTGGCGGAGGCGATGGCCCGGTAGGCCTGCAGCCGCAGCCGCTCGCCGGGCGCGTAGTCGTGCGGGACGTGCGCGTCGACCGGCAGCTCGATCTTGACCTCGAGCGGCGGCTCCTCCTCGATCTCGCCGGTCTCCAGCTGACGCCGGTAGTCCGCGACGGCCTCGCCGACCATCCGCACGTACAGGTCGAAGCCGACGCCCGCGATATGGCCGGACTGCTCGCCGCCGAGCAGGTTGCCCGCGCCGCGGATCTCCAGGTCCTTCATCGCCACGTACATGCCCGCGCCCATCTCGGTGTGCTGGGCGATCGTCGCGAGCCGCTCGTGGGCCGTCTCCGTCAGCGGCTTCTCCGGCGGGTACAGGAAGTACGCGTAGCCGCGCTCCCGGCCCCGGCCCACCCGGCCGCGCAGCTGGTGCAGCTGGGACAGGCCGAAGGTGTCGCCGCGCTCCACGATCAGCGTGTTGGCGTTGGAGATGTCGATGCCGGACTCGACGATCGTCGTCGAGACGAGCACGTCGAACTTCTTCTCCCAGAAGTCGACGACGACCTGCTCCAGCGCCGACTCCGACATCTGGCCGTGCGCGGTGGCGATGCGCGCCTCGGGGATGATCTCGCGCAGTCTCGACGCCGCCCGGTCGATCGACTCGACCCGGTTGTGGATGTAGAAGACCTGGCCCTCCCGCAGCAGTTCGCGGCGGACGGCGGCGCCGATCTGCTTCTGCTCGTAGGGGCCGACGAAGGTGAGCACCGGGTGGCGCTCCTCCGGGGGCGTGGTGATCGTCGACATCTCGCGGATGCCCGTCACCGCCATCTCCAGGGTCCTCGGGATCGGGGTCGCCGACATCGTCAGGACGTCCACGTTCGCCCGGAGCTTCTTCAGCTGCTCCTTGTGCTCGACGCCGAAACGCTGCTCCTCGTCGACGATGACCAGTCCGAGGTCCTTGAACTTCGTCTCGGAGGAGAACAGGCGGTGGGTGCCGATGACGACGTCCACGGAGCCCTCGCGCAGCCCCTCCAGGGTGGCCTTCGCCTCCGCGTCCGTCTGGAAGCGGGAGAGGGCGCGGACCTTCACCGGGAACTGCGCGTACCGCTCGCTGAACGTGCCGAAGTGCTGCTGCACCAGCAGGGTCGTCGGCACGAGGACGGCGACCTGCTTGCCGTCCTGGACGGCCTTGAAGGCGGCGCGGACCGCGATCTCCGTCTTGCCGTAGCCGACGTCGCCGCAGATCAGGCGGTCCATCGGGACCGTCTTCTCCATGTCGTCCTTGACCTCGGCGATGGTGGTGAGCTGGTCGGGCGTCTCCGCGTAGGGGAAGGCGTCCTCCAGTTCGCGCTGCCAGGGCGTGTCGGTGCCGAAGGCGTGGCCGGGGGCCGCCATCCGCGCGCTGTACAGCTTGATCAGGTCGGCGGCGATCTCCTTGACGGCCTTCTTGGCGCGCGCCTTGGTCTTGGTCCAGTCGGCTCCGCCGAGCCGGTGCAGGGTGGGCGCCTCGCCCCCGACGTACTTGGTGATCTGCTCCAGCTGGTCGGTGGGGATGTAGAGGCGGTCGCCGGGCTGGCCGCGCTTGGCGGGCGCGTACTCCACGACCAGGTACTCGCGCGTGGCGCTCTGGACGGTGCGCTGCACCATCTCGATGTAACGGCCCACGCCGTGCTGCTCGTGGACGATGTAGTCGCCGGCCTCGAGGGTGAGCGGGTCGATGGTCTTCCTGCGGCGCGCGGGCATGCGCGCGCCGTCCTTGCCGGCCGCCTTCTGACCGGTCAGGTCGGTCTCGGTGAGGACGGCGAGGCGCAGCTCGTGGTCGACGAAGCCGTGGTCGATCGAGCCGCAGGAGACGTGCACGACGGAGGGGCTCAGCTCGCTCAGGTCGCTGTCGAGGCGGGCTGCCACGCCCTCGCCGCCGAGCACCTCGACCGTGCGGGCGGCCGGGCCGTGCGCCTCGGTGACGAAGGCGACGCGCCAGCCGTCCGCGAGCCAGCCCTTGGTGTCCGCGAGGGCCTTCGCGGTGTCGCCGCGGTAGGTCTCGGGTGCGTGCATGCCGAGCTTCAGCGTGCCGTCGTCCAGCTCGTCGTCGGCGGCGAACGGCGACACCGACCACCACATCATGTCCAGCTCGCGCGCGTGTTCGCGGACGTCGGCGATCGACCACAGGGAGGCCGCGCCGACGTCGATGGGCGCCTCGCCGCCGCCCGCCGTGGCCGCCCAGGAGGCCTGCAGGAACTCGTGCGAGGTCGCCACCAGGTCGGCGGCGCGGGTACGGACCCGCTCCGGGTCGCAGACGACGGCCATCGCGCCCTTGGGCAGGACGTCGATCAGCAGTTCCATGTCGTCGACGAGCACCGGGGCCAGGGACTCCATGCCCTCGACCGCGATGCCCTCGGCGATCTTCCCGAGCAGTTCGCCCAGCTCGGGGTGCTGTTCGGCGAGGACGCCCGCACGCGCGCGCACGTCGTCCGTCAGCAGCAGTTCACGGCAGGGCGGCGCCCACAGGCCGTGCTCGGCGACTTCCAGGGAGCGCTGGTCGGCGACCTTGAAGTAGCGGATCTCCTCGACGTCGTCGCCCCAGAACTCGACGCGCAGGGGGTGTTCCTCGGTGGGCGGGAACACATCGAGGATGCCGCCGCGGACGGCGAACTCGCCGCGCTTCTCGACGAGTTCCACGCGCGCGTAGGCGGCCGCGGCTAGCGCTTCGACGATCTCGTTCAGGTCGGCGGTCCCGCCGGAGCGCAGCGCCACCGGTTCCAGGTCGCCGAGTCCCTTGACCTGCGGCTGGAGCACGGAGCGGACGGGTGCGACGACCACCGAGACGGGGCCGGTCTCCGGGTCGTCGGGGCGCGGGTGGGACAGCCGGCGCAGCACGGCGAGGCGGCGGCCGACGGTGTCGCTGCGCGGGCTGAGGCGCTCGTGCGGGAGCGTCTCCCAGGAGGGGTACTCGACGACGCCGTCCGGCGGGAGCAGCGAGCGCAGGGCGGCGGCGAGGTCCTCGGCCTCGCGGCCGGTGGCGGTCACCGCGAGGACGGTGCGGCCGGTCTCGCGGGCGAGGGCGGCGATCGCGAAGGGGCGGGCCGCCGGAGGACCGACCAGATCGACGTGCATGCGGTTGCCGTCGGCGGCCGCCGGGATGGCTTCCGCGAGGGCGGCGTCCTTGACGACGGCGTCGAGCAGACCGTGCAGGCTCATGGAGGGCTTTCCGTCGAGGGGCCCGGGCACGTCTCGTTCTCGCGGGATGTCTCTCGCGGTGACACGGGTGCACCGGGTCCGGGGTGGGCAACGCGAAGGGCCCGACGCGTGTCACGGGCCGGGGGTGTCCAGGGTACGACGGGGCGGGGTCGTTCGCCGGGGGCTGTGGACAACCGCGGGGGCCGGTGTGGGGCGATGACCGGATCTTTTCGGCCCTGCCCTCTTTTCGGCACTGCCCTCTTTTCGGCACCGCGGTGTCTCGGCCCCACGGCCCTACCGGCCCTACGGCCCTGCGCGGAGTTGATGCCACCGCCCCGGCCACGCCGCGAGCACGCGGAAGCCCGGCACCGAGAAGACCCCCGTCCTTCTCGATGCCGGGCTGTTCGGGGAAGCCGGACCCCTCGCGGCTAGTCCGTCGCGATCGCGTTCAGGACGTTCATGCGGCCCGCGCGGAACGCCGGGATCAGTGCCGCGAACAGGCCCACGAACGCGGAGCCGATGAACACGCCGATGATGGTCGGCCACGGGATGTCGAGGACGTCCAGCCCCTGGAGGGCGAGGAGCTGCTGGGCGGTCGCGCCCCAGCCCATGCCCAGCCCGAGGCCGAGCAGGGCGCCGAACAGGGCGATGACGACCGACTCCATGCGGATCATGCGGCGCAGCTGGCGGCGGGAGAGACCGATCGCCCGCATCAGGCCGATCTCCCGGGTGCGCTCCACCACCGACAGGGCCAGGGTGTTCACCACGCCGAGGACGGCGACGATGATCGCGAGGGCGAGCAGGCCGTAGATCAGGTTCAGCAGCTGCCCGATCTGGTCCTTCAGCTCCTGCTTGTAGTCGGTCTGGTCGCGCACGACGTACTGCGGGTAGTCGTGCAGCGCCGACTTCAGAGCCGTGTACGCGGCGTCCTGCTGCCCGTCCTTCGCCGAGGCGAAGACCAGCTGGTCCAGCGGCAGCTTGCCGGCCGGGACGTACTTCTTGAGGGTGGCGATGGAGGTGTACATCGCGCCCTGGTCGATGACGCCGTCGCTGCTGGTGATGGCGCGGACCGTCAGCCGGGCGGTGGATCCGTTCTTGAAGGCCACGGAGATCTGGGAGCCGAGCTTGACCTTGTGGTCCTCGGCGAACTTCTCGTGGACGGACATCGAGTCGAGGCGGTAGGCGTCGGCGAGCTTGCCGGCGACGGTCTCGACACGCAGGTCGGTCGCGTAGGTCGGGTCGGCCGCCGTGATCGACGTGTCGTCGAGGGTCTTGCCGTCGGGGGTGGTGAAGTCGGCCTGGGTCCCCTTGTACTCGGTGACCCGCTCCAGACCCGGGACCGACTTGATCGCCTGCACCGCGTCGGCGGTCACGCGCTCGCCCTTGTCGCTCTGGATAATGAAGTCCGTGCCGACGCTTTTGTCGAGTTCCTCGGTGGCCGAGGCGACCATGGAGGAGCCGACCACCGACAGGCAGGCGACCAGCGCGAGGCCGATCATGAGGGCCGCGCCCGTGGCGCCGGTGCGGCGCGGGTTGCGCAGCGCGTTGCGCTCCGCCATCCGTCCGACCGGGCCGAACGCCCTCAGCAGGACCGCGCCCAGCACCCGCACCACGCCGCCGGCCAGCAGCGGGCCGATCACCACGAAGCCGATCAGGCTCAGCACCACGCCGAGGCCCAGCCACATCGAGCCCTCGGCGGCCTTGTCGGCGACGGAGGCGAGGTAGAGGCCCGCGCCGCCGCCGACGGTGAGCAGCAGGCCGATGACGGCCCGCACGACGCCCGCCTTGGCGTCGGCCGGGGCGCCGGCGTCGCGCAGCGCGGCCATCGGGGAGACCTTGCCGGCGCGGCGGGCCGGCAGGTAGGCCGCCAGCACCGTGACGACGATGCCGAGGACCATGCCGACCACCGGGGTCGTCCAGGCGACCGTCAGGTCGTCGGTGGAGAGGTTCATGCCGGTCATGCTCATGAGCTTCATCAGGCCGACGGCGATGCCGACGCCCGCGCCGACGCCGAGGACGGAGCCGACCACGCCGAGCAGCAGGGCCTCCACGAGGACGGACCGGTTGACCTGCTTGCGGCTGGAGCCGATGGCCCGCATCAGGCCGATCTCACGGGTGCGCTGGGCGACCAGCATCGAGAAGGTGTTGATGATCAGGAAGATGCCGACGAGGAAGGCGATCCCGGCGAAGCCGAGCATCGCGTACTTCATCACGTCCAGGAAGCTCCCGACGTCCTTGCGGTTGGCGTCCGCGGTCTCCTTGGCGGTCTGCACCTTGTAGTCGGCGCCGATCCCGGCCGCGACGTTCTTCTTCAGCTGTTCGTCGCTGACCCCGGCCGCGGCCGTGACGTTGACGTTCGTGAAGACGTTCGCCTCCCCGACCAGCGCCTTCTGCGCGGTCGCGGTGTCCAGGTAGAAGATCGCCGCGCCGGGGTTGGTGACCTGGAAGGCGGCGATGCCGGAGATCTTCGCGGTGTGCGTGCCGACCGCGGTGATCACTCCGATCTCGTCGCCGAGCTTCAGGTGGTGCTTGTCGGCGGTGTCCTCGTCGACCATGATCTGGCCGGAGCCCTTGGGCGCCGCGCCTTCGGTGATCTTCATGGTGCGGGCTTCGTTGGCGTTCCAGCCGCCGACGATGGTGGGCGCGCCGCTGGACGGCGACAGGCTGTCCTTGTCGGCGTCGACGACCGTCGCCGCGCTGGTGAAGACCGAGCCCTCCGCGGACTTCACGCCCGGCGCCTTGCGGACCTCGTCGAGCACGGAGGCCGGCATGACCGGCGGCTTGCCGTTGTCGGCGGTCGTCTCACCGGTGTCCGAGGCGCCCTTCGCGCTCACCGTCACATCGGAGGAGGTGGCGGCGAAGAGCTTGTCGAACGTCGTGTTCATGGTGTCGGTGAACACCAGCGTCCCGCAGACGAACGCCACGGACAGCAGGACCGCCACGGCCGACAGGGCCATGCGTCCCTTGTGCGCGAAGAAGTTGCGCATCGAGGTCTTCAGCACGGTCATGACGTACGCCCCCGCGCGTCGAAGTCCTTCATGCGGTCGAGGACGGTCTCGGCGGTCGGCTTGAACATCTCGTCGACGATCCTGCCGTCCGCGAGGTACAGCACCCGGTCCGCGTAGGAGGCGGCGACCGGGTCGTGCGTGACCATCACGATGGTCTGGCCCAGGTCGTCCACCGAGCGGCGCAGGAAGCCGAGGACCTCGGCGCCGGCGCGCGAGTCGAGGTTTCCGGTGGGCTCGTCCCCGAAGATGATCTCCGGGCGGGCGGCGAGGGCGCGGGCCACGGCGACGCGCTGCTGCTGACCGCCGGAGAGCTGGGTGGGACGGTGCTTGAGTCGGTCGGCGAGCCCGACGGTCTCCACGACCTGGCTCAGCCACGCCTTGTCGGGCTTGCGGCCGGCTATGTCCATGGGCAGCGTGATGTTCTCGAGCGCGTTCAGGGTGGGCAGCAGGTTGAACGCCTGGAAGATGAACCCGATCCGGTCCCGGCGCAGCTTGGTGAGCTTCTTGTCCTTCAGCCCGGTGATCTCGGTCTCGTCCAGGTAGATCTGGCCCGACGAGACGGTGTCGAGACCGGCGAGGCAGTGCATCAGCGTGGACTTGCCGGACCCCGAGGGGCCCATGATCGCGGTGAACTGGCCACGGGTGATGTCCACGTCGACGTGGTCGAGGGCGACGACCCGGGTCTCCCCGGACCCGTACGCCTTGACGACCTGTCGCGCTCGCGCGGCAACGGCCGTACGCCCTCCAGTGCCCCCGTGCCTGGGAATGGTCACAGCCGAAGTCACGGTCAGTCTCCTCAGTCGAAAATCTGCGGTGGACGAGCGCGCCGCACCGGTGTCGCCGGACGGTGTGCCGGCGGCGCCGGACGGTGAAGCGCCACGTCGAGAAGTGTGTCGGCGGGAGGCGGTCCCGCGCGCTGGTGCCCGGGCCCGTCTTCCCGGGGGGTTAACCCCACCCCCCGTGGGTGGGGTCGGCCGCCCCGCCGGTCCCCGTACGCCCCCCGTCGACGGCGTAAAGCCAGGTTAAGGACGGCGGAGGGGGTTCTCCTCCTCCGACGGAACGAACCCGCCCCCAGCCGTAGTACGGAGAGACCCCTAGGGGCTGTCCACCGCCAGGTGGAGAGGCACTCGGGGGTCTCTCCACCCTCGGCTCCGCCCAGGCTGGGCCCTCTCGTCGCGTGAGGATCAAGTGGAAAGCCTGGTTCCGGCAGATGGATGCAGGGGGCACGCAGACGCGCGCCCGGCCCGGGGCCCCGGCACCGGCTTCCGCGGGCCCCGGTGCGGCCTCACGAGGGGCCTCGGCGCCGGCTTCCGCGCGGGCCTCGGCGCCGGCTTCCACGCGGGCCTCGGCGCCGGCTTCCGCGCGGGCGGGGGCACCGGCTTCCGCGCGGGCGGGGGCGGGCGCGGGACGCGGCCCGACGCCCACGGAAAAGCCTCGGGTTAACGCGGGTAACACCCCAGGTGGGAGCCCGTTTCGCATAGCAAGCGCATACCGACCGACCAGTTTGGCGAAAAGGCTTCGCAGCGACCGTACTCCCGAGTAACGTGCCTCCCTCGCCCCCCACCTCCCTGCGGTCCGCCGCCTCGGATCCGAGCCATGCAAGGAGCGGGATGTCCCACGACCCGTCGTCCCCCCACCCGTCCTACCCCTACCCCTCGTCCCCCCACCCGACCTACCCCTGGCAGCCGCCGCCTCCACAGCCCGAGCCACAGCGACCGCGCCCGGACCGCCACGCCCCCCTCGGCCGCCACAGCGATCTGCGGATCCTGCGCGGCGCCTACCGCCGTCAGCGACGCGTGGCCACCCTCACCGCGCTCGGGTACTTCGTCGTCTTCCTCGTCCTGTCGGCGTTCGCGCCATCCCTGATGACCGCCACACCCGCCCCGGGCCTCCCCGTCGGACTGCTGCTCGCCCTGCTCCAACTCCCGGTCACCTGGCTGGCGATCGCCCTGTACGAGCGCACCGCCCGCCGGCACGTCGACCCGCTCGCCGACCGCATCCGCAAACTCGCCGAGATCGACGCAAGACGGGACACCCGCACCGCACGGGACACCCGGGACCGGCGCGCAACGCGCCCCGGGGAGGCCCGACGATGACGGAGCTCACCGGCGACGCCCAGACCATGTCCCTCGTGGCGTTCACCGCCGTCGCCACGATCACGCTGCTGCTGTGCGTGATGACCGGCCCCGACCGCGACGACCTCGACGAGTTCTACACCGGCTACCGCTCGCTCTCCCCGCTGCGCAACGGCCTGGCCGTCGCGGGCGACTACATCTCCGCCGCCACCGTCCTGGGCACCGGCGGGGTGATCGCCCTGTGCGGCTACGACGGCGTGGTCCTCGCCCTCAGCACCGTGCTCTCCCTGATGCTGCTGATGTTCCTGCTGGCCGAACCGCTGCGCAACGCGGGCCGGTTCACCATGGGCGACGCGCTCGCCCGCCGGCTGCCGGGCCGCGCGGTGCGCATGACGGCGTGCGCGGTCACCCTCGCCGCGCTCCTGCCGATGATGCTCGTCCAGCTCGCCGGCACCGGCCAGCTCCTCGCCTTCATCCTCGGCTTCTCCGGCGACTCGGTGAAGACGGGCTGCGTCGTCTGCATGGGCGTACTGATGATCAGCTACGCGGCCATCGGCGGCATGAAGGGCACCGCCCTCATCCAGATGCTGAAGATCGTCACGCTGCTCGGCTCCGGCACGGTCATCGCGGTGATCATCCTGTACCGCTTCGACGGCAGCCCCGGCGCGCTCTTCGACGCGGCGGCCGAGGGGAGCGGGGTCGGCGACGCCTTCCTGCGCTCCGGCCTGGAGTTCGCGGGCGGCCCCTACCCCCGCCTCGACATGATCGTCTCCCAGCTGTCGGTCGTGCTGGGCGGCGCGTGCCTGCCCCACATCACCATGCGCATGTACACCGCCTCCAGCGCCCGCCAGGTGCGCCGCTCGATGTCCTGGGCGGTGTCCGGCGTCGCCCTGTTCGTGCTGGTCATGACGGTCGTCGGGTTCGGCGCCACCGCGCTCGTCGGCCGCGCGCTGATCGCCCGGGCCGACCCCCGGGGCAACACCGCCTACCTGCTGGGCTCCCGGGCCGCGTTCGGCGCCGACGTGTCCACCGCCGAGACCCTCCTCTTCACCACCGTCACGACGGCGATCTTCCTCACCGTCCTCGCCTCGGTCGCCGGCATGATCCTCGCCTGCGCCAACTCCCTCGCCCACGACGTGTTCGCCGCGCAGAAGCCACGGACGTCCCCGCGGCGCGAGATGCTCGTGGCCCGGCTGTCCGCCCTCGCGGTCGGCGTCCCGACGATCCTGCTGGCCACCCAGGTCCAGCACCGCAGCCTCCAGCCCCTGGTCACCCTCTCCTTCTGCCTGGGGGCGTCGGCCCTCGCCCCGGCCCTCGTCTACAGCCTCTTCTGGCGCCGCTACACCCGCACGGGCCTGCTCACCACGCTCATCGGCGGGACCGTGTCCGTCCTGCTCCTCATGCCGGGCACGAACCTGGTCTCCGGCTCGCCCGTCTCCGCCTTCCCCGAGGCCGACTTCAACTGGTTCCCGTTCACCACCACCGGCATCGTCACCGTCCCGCTGGGCTTCGCCCTCGGCTGGCTGGGGACGGCGCTCTCGGGCCACCGCAAGGCGGAGGAGCAGCGCCGCCGGTACGAGGAGGTGGAGGGCTGGATCCTGGCGGGCGCGGTCCGCAGGGGCGACTGACCCGGCAACCGACGCCCGCCCCTCACGCGCGCGGGCAGGCGGGCGGGCAGGCATGCATGCATGCATGCATGCATGGATACATGCATGCATGCATGCAGGTCGAACGAGCACAGGGGTCGCCGGGCGACCGGATCACCGGCCGGCGGTCGTCAGTCGACCGCACGGCCGGTGAGCGCGGTCAGGCTGTTGCGGACGTGATCCATGTGCGCCTGGACGTCCTCCCCGCGCGCGCCGTGCTCCCGCAGGACGCGCTCCGTCTCCCGTTCGGTGCGCTCCTCCCGGGCGCGCGCCTCGGCGAGGATCCCGGCCGCACGCGCGTGTGCCTCCTCCTGACCGCGGCGGGCCGACTCCTCGGCCTCGGCGAAGGCCTGCTTCGCCTCGGACAGCGCCGCCTCGGCGCGCGCCACCGCACCGGCGTGCCGCGCGTCGAGGGCGGCGGCCCGCTCGGCGGCCTCGTCCTCCACCGCGGCCCACCGCTCGGCGTGCTCCCTGTGCTGCTCGGCGAGCATCGCGGCGGTGCGCTGGCGCACCTCGCGCAGGGCGGCCAGCGCCTCGCCCCGGTTCTCCTTCACCTCGCGCCGGGCGCCGATGCGGACCTCGTCGGCCTCGGCGCGCGCCGCGAGCAGCCGCTGCCGTGCGCGCTCCTCGGCCTCCGCGCGCAACGCGTCCGCCTCCTCCTGCGCCGCCCGTCGCGTCCCGAGGGCGCACGACTCGGCGTGCGCGACCTCGTCCGCCGCCGCACGCCGCGCACACGCGCGCACGTCCTCCGCCTCCTCGGTCGCGAGCTGGAGAACGCGCTGTGCACGCTCCCCCAGCACGTCGTAGGTCTGCGGCGCGAGCCCCGTCACGACCTCGCGCAACCGCTCGGCCTCCTCCTCCATCCGCCGGGCGAGGACGGTGAGCCGCGCGGCCCGCTCCCACGCCGCGTCCCGGTCGGCGCAGAGCGCGGCCGTGTACGCCTCGACCTGCTCGGGACGGTAGCCGCGGCCGCGAACGGTCACGAACCCCGGCGGTGACACCGATGCGCTGCTCATCCTTGAACCCCTCGCCACCCGACGGACACGACATGATGATTTCGCGCATATCTTGATGTATCGGGCGTAAGTGTTCATAACGCGACACTCCGCGTTCAGGTCCCGGTCACCGACGTCACCACCCCGGCCACCACCCGGACACGAAAAGGCCGGACCCGGTCTTCCGACCGGGCCCGGCCCGCACTCCGTCCCGCGTTCCGCGTCCTGTGGGGTTCAGCGAACACCCGTCACAGCAGTCCGTCCCACATCTGCTCCAGCAGCACCGACCACCAGCTCTCCGGCGAACCGAGCGCCGCCGGGTCGAGCGAGGCCAGCTGGGCCTGGAAGTCGACGGTCCAGCGACCCGCCTGCTCCTGGTTCAGACCGAACCGCAGCCGCCACATCCGCCCCAGCAGCGCCAGACAGCGCGCGAACTCCGGCAGCCCCGTGTTCACGAACTGCGGCGGCACCGGAGCACCGCCCAGACCCGCCTCCACCGGCACCGCGACGATGTTCGCCGTCCCGTACTGCACACAGATCGCCTTGCCGAAGTCGCTGCCCATCACGAGGTACGAACCGGCGTCCGAGGCCGGCTGCACGCCCCGCTCCGCCGCCAGCTCCGCCAGCGTCGGCACCGGCCGCCCCGGCTGGGCCTGCGCCCAGAAGAACGGCCCCATGTCCGCCGGCAGACCCGCCACCACCAGGGTGTGCGCCACCACCGGCGGCACACCCTGCCGGGACACCGCCGCCTGCTCGAACCGGAACACCGCCGGCCCGAACACCGCCGCCAGCTCCTGCCCGATCGCCTCCGGCGGCACCGGCGGCACCGGCGGCACCGCGGCCAACGGCGCACGCACCGGCCCCGGGCGCGCGGGACCGTCCGCCACCTGGTGCAACTCGCCCTGATGCGCCAGCAACTGCTGCATGCCCTGCTGCCGGCTCGCATGATCCGTGCCGTACGGCGCGATGCTCGTGATCCGCGCCTGCGGCCACTGCTCCCGGATCATCCGCGCACAGTACGCACCCGGCAGCTCGCACGACTCCAGCTCCGTGTGCAGCTCCAGCACCTGGTCCGGCGGCACGTTCATCGCCCGCAGCTCGTGGAAGATCTGCCACTCCGGGTGCGGGGTGCCCGGCGCCGAACGCCGGATCAGCTGCTGCTCCGAACCGTCCTGCGCCCGGAAGCGCAGCACGGCCTGATAACCGGGTCCGACCGTCGGCAGACCCTGCTGCTGCGGATACCCGTACGACGGCGGCTGCCCCGGCGGCGGGCCGCCCGGCGGCGGCATCGCACCCGGCGGCATCGGCGGCTGCGGGACGCCCGGCGCCATCCCGGGAGGCCCCGGAGGCACACCGGGACCGCCACCCGGAAAACCGGGAGCACCATGCGCCCCAGGGGCCCCGTGCGCCCCGGGAGCCTGTGGCGGCGGGGGCGCGCCCGGTCCGCCGGCCGGCGGACCGGCCAGCATCGTCGCGGCATGGTGGACGGCACCCTGCCCGCCGCCCGCCGAGCCGTTCCCGCCCGGAGCGCCGGGGACACCACCCGGAAACTGCGGTGCGCCGGGGGCACCGGGGGCGCCAGGGGCCCCCGGCGGATACGGAGCGGCGCCCGGACCCGACTGACCCGGGTCGGCGAACATCGTCGCGGCGTGATGCACCGCGCCGGGAGGCGTGGCCCCGGGCGGGTTCGGCGCACCGGGCACATGCGGCGCGCCGGGAGCACCGGGAGCCGCAGGACCGGAACCCGCCGGGCCACCCGGGCCGCCCGGCGCACCCGGCGCACCCGGCTCCAGGGCCGAGATCAGCTGCGTCGGCACATAGCCGCCCGCCGGAGTGCCCGGCGCGCCCGGGCCGGACGGCGCGGCCGGCGGCGGAGGCGTGCCGCCCGGCCGCGCACCCGGCGCTCCGGGCACGCCCGGCGGAGGCGGCGGCGCTCCCGCACCGCGGTTGCGCCGCGGAGGCGGCGCGGCCTTGCTGGTCGCCGCGTCGGCGATGTCACCGGCGTTCGGCGCGAGCGGCCGCGCCGGGGCGCCCGGACCGGCCGGCGGCTGCGGCGCACCCGCAGCACCCGCGGCACCTGGAGCACCTGGAGCACCTGGAGCACCCACACCCTGCGGATAGCCGTACGACGACCCGGGCGGGCCCGCGGGCGGAGGCGTCGGGCCCGCGGGCGGAGGCGTCGCGGACGACCCGGCCTGCGCACTCCCGGACGCCTGCTGCACGCCCTGCGGGCCCGGCGCACCCGGATCGCCGAGCACGGGGGCGACCGCCGTCGGCGGAAGCTGACTGCCACCGGACATCAACGCCGTCTTGGCGTCCGGCGCGGCCGTCGGCGGCCCCGCCTCGTCGTCGGACCCGCTCAGCGGAGGCGCGAACACGGTCGCGGGCAGCGGTACGGAACGGTCGTCACCGGCGTCGGCGTTGGTGTCCGTCCCGGCCCACGGCGTCGCGCCGGCCGGAGCGGCAGCCGCAGCAGCCGCCGGACCCGCCGGCACACCGGCCTGCGTCTCGGGCAGCCGGCTTCCCGGCACGCCGCCCTGCGTCCGAGGCAGCGACGGATCCCCACCGACACCCGCACCCGCACCCGCACCCGCACCCGCACCGAACGAGCCCGACCCGGGACCCGACGACGCTCCCGAACCCGACCCGGCGCCCGCAGCCGCCCCGGACGCCGACGCCGCGTCCCCGGACCCCGAGCCGGACTCCCGCCGGTCGGGAATCCCCAGCTTGTCCGCCGCCTCCTGCAACCACTCCGGCGGCGACAACAGAAACGACGTCTGATGCAGATCCACCCGCGCCGCAGGCGCCGGCACCGCGTCCGCGGGCCCCTCCGGACGGCCGTACTCCTCCTCGTACCGGCGAATCACCTCACCCACCGGCACCGAAGGCCACAACGTGGCCTCCCCGCTGTCCCGGGCGATCACCAGCCGCTGCGCACCCCCGTCCGAACGCGGCCCCTCCGCACGGTCCTCCGCCCACACCACGAACCCGAGCTCGAACTCCCGCACCCGCACCTCACGATGCTGATACGCCGGCACATCCCCGTTGACCCACTCCTCGGCGCGCTCCTGCGCCTGCGCGAACGTCACCATCGTCCAGCTCACTCCCCCGCCGAAGACACCGAAGACGCCGGCACAGCCCGCGCGAACCCGCCGTCCACCATCAGATTCGCCACCGTCGCCAACTCCGGCGGATTGCCCGCCAACCGCGACAGGAAGACGTCGAAGTCCTCACCGCACGGCAACAACAACCGCTCCATCCGCTCCGACGGCGACCACCCGGGATCCACGTCCCGCACATCGTCGTACGAGCAGAACCACACCGAACCGGCCCGCTCGCCCCGCACCTTCACCGCCAGCAGACCGCCCTGCACGAAACCGACGCTCAGATAGTCCTTCGTCAGATGATCCCGCAGACACTTGTTCACATACACCAGGTCGTTGACCGCCGCCTCGTCCCGCACCGTGAAGAACGGCTGATCCACCAGCAGACCCAACTCCGCGTCCAACGCCGCGCCCACCGGCGCACACCCGCCCGCCGCCTTCAGGAACGACCGGTACGCCCCCGGCAGCCGATACCCCAGATCCTCCTCCACCCCCTGCACCTGCTGCTCCGACACCGCCACACCCGACTTCGGCAGACCGAAATGCGCCGGACGCGTCTCCTGCAACGGCCGCGTCCCCCGCTTCCCCTGATCCACCAACGCCGTCGACACCCCACCGTGATGCCGCAGCAACGCCTTCACCTCGACCGGCACCAGCTCCAGCCGCCGCGAACCCACCACGTGATGCCACGTCCAGCCGTGCGGAGTCGCCACCGCCGGCACCGTGTCCCACAACTCGTGCCCCGAAGCCGCCGACGCCGCGTTCGCCGACACGTAGTCCGTCAACCGCAACTCGTCCACACCGAAACCCTCCGGCGGATCCGCGATCTCCGCGACCGCCCGCGCATACGGCGAGAAATCGGGATAACCCCGCTCGTCCACCCGCACACCCCTCGGGTGCCGCGCCGCCCGGACCGGATCCGGGAAATGCACGACCTGCCCGGCATAGGCCGCGTTCGGCGGCGTGCCCTGTCCCCCCACCTGGCGGCCGGGAGGCGCCCCCAGCCCGAGCCGACCTGTCGTCATGGCGGTTTGCCCCCTGCGGCACTCTGTACGGCCCGCGACAGGCGGCTCCGCTTCCGGACCCGACCCACCACGACCCGTATCGACTGTCTCCAACGATCTCCGACGCGCGTCAACCACGCGCTCACGGTGCGACAGCCTATGCGGTACGGCGACAGCGGTCACCGGCCCTCCACTTCCGTGACCAGCCGTCACCCCGCCGTGACGACCCACCCCGCCCCGGGCGTGTCGCACCGCCCCAGCTTCCGCACCCGCCCCGCCATTTGGCACCCTGTGACCTCCGGGGGGATGCACGGAGGGGAAACGATCATGAACACCACACAGACGGGGCCACACACCGGCAGGCCGGACGACCTGCACACCGCCCACACCGGCGACCCCCGCATCGGCTGGTCCGCCACCACCACACCCCACACCCCCACCCTCCTCCACCGCCGCGACGGCATACTCCCCACCGTCGCCGCCGCCCTCTCCGTCCGCGGCGCCACCCTCACCGGCACCGCCGCCCGCGGAGACCAGCCCCCACTCCTGCACCCCCTGGTCCAGGACTTCCTCGACACCCTCCCCAGCCCCCAACGCGACCGCTCCACCGGCCGCTGCGCCGAAGCCCTCCTCATCTCCCGCCACATCACCGCCGCCGACGCCGCCCGCAGCAGACGCGCCGCCCGCCGCCCCATGACCAACGGCGAAGCCCGGAAAACCCTCAAACAAGCCAAACTCACCACCCGCCACATCCGCGAGGACGGCGACCCCCTCCACGGCGCCTTCGCCACCCCCTGCCGCGCCTGCACCGCCCTCAGCGCCCACTTCGGCGTCCGCGTCGTCGACCCCGCAACCGGCTCCTGAACCCCACCCCCACCAGCACACCGGCACACCCGCACCACCCCGACACACCACGGACGAAGGGCAGATGCACCCCGACCGCACCTCCACCACGCGCTTCCCCGTACCCGTCGACGCCGCCCTGCGCGCCGCCGGCTGGCAACCCGGACGCTGGGACATCAAACAAGCCGAAATCTGGGCCGACACCCTCCGCGAACACACCTCACCCGCCGGCCACCGCCACGCCGTCTTCCCCGCCGCCGTCGAAGCCTGGGCCGAATTCGGCGGACTCACCATCACCCCCACCGGACCCGGCCGCCAGATCGCCCCCAGCACCCTCCACATCGACCCCCTGCACGGCCTCCACCTCGCCCGCACCCTCGCCGACCTCGGCCGCGCCCTCGACAGCGAAGTCGCCCCCCTCGGCGCCGAAGCCGACGACCGGGCCCTCCTCGCCATCGACGCCGAAGGCCGCGTCTACGCCCTCGACCACACCGGCGACTGGTACCTCGGCCCCGACATAGACCAGGCCCTCGGCACCCTCACCTCCGGCACCGAACCCACCCGCCTCACCGCAGGCTGACCCCCGACCCCCACCAGGGACACGGACACCGGCCGGGACACACAGCCACCACCCCACCCGCCTACGACGCCGGAATCACCGCCGACACCCGAAAACCCCCCGCCTCCGTCGGCCCCGACACGAACACCCCGCCCAACGCCACCACCCGCTCCCGCATCCCCACCAGCCCGTTGCCCCCCGACGGCAACCCCGCCGACGACGCCGACCCCGCCTCCGGCGGCGCCCCGTTCTCCACCTGCATCGCGATCTCCCCCACCCGATGCGCCAACCGCACCTGCGCCTTCGCACCCCCCGCATGCTTGTGGACGTTCGTCAACGCCTCCTGCACCACCCGATACGCCGTCTGCTCCACCTCCGGCGCATACGACCGCACCTCACCCTCCACCATCAGATCCACCACCATCCCCGCAGCCGCCGACTGCCCCACCAACTCCTCCAACTCCGCCAGACACGGCCCCTCCCCCTCCTCCACCACCAGCGCGGCCACCCCCACCGCCACCGAAGCCGCCGCCCGCTCCACCCCGACCCCACTGCGCAACACCCCGAGCATCTCCCGCAACTCGGTCAACGCCTGCCGCCCCATGTCACCCACCAACGCCGCGTTGCGCACCGCCTTCTCCGGATCCTTCCGCGCCACCGCCTGCAACGCCGCCGCATGCACCACCATCAGACTCACCCGATGAGCCACCACGTCGTGCATCTCCCGCGCGATCCGGGTCCGCTCCTCGTTACGCGCCCACTCCGCCCGCTCCTCCGCCCGCTCCGCGAGCAACTGCAACTCCCGCTCAAGACTGTCCGCGCGCTCCCGCAGACTCTCCATCAACCGTCGCCGCGCCCCCACATACAGCCCCAGCAGCAACGGCGGCGCCGTCAACCCCAGCGACGTCGTGATCGCCGCGAACGGCACGAACCAGTCGCCCAGGGTCAGACTCCCCCGGTTCATGCTCTGCCGCACCTGCACGAACGTCACGATCAACGTCCCCACCAACTGCATCCCGGCGAGCGACGCGATGATCCGCCGAGGCAGCTCCGAAGCGGCGAGCGTGTACAACCCCACGATCCCCATCAGAAAACCCATCTGCGCCGGCGTGATCGCGATCGCCACCAGCACCACCGCGATCGGCCACCGCCGCCGCACCACCAGCACCGAGCCGGCCAGCAGACCGAACACCACCCCCACCGCCACCGGGATCCCCGCGTCCCGCGCGAACGGCACCCCCTCCACCGCACACTCCACCGCCGACACGAGCCCCAGGCCCGAGTCGAACACCGCGCTACGCCGTCTGGCCCACCACAGCGGCCCTCCCCGGACCGCCGTGTCCTCTGCCCCCGTCATGGTCATGCCTCCAGCCTACGGGCGCACCCCCCGCCTTTTCCGGCGACTTTCCGCGACCGCCCCCCACCACGCACCGCAACCGAACAGCATCGAAACCCCCCGGCATCCCTCGAACGGCTGAACTCCACCCGTTCGACCCCGGAACCCCACATTCCGCCCGGACGGTATGCGTATGACACATGCGCATAGCAAGTACGCCGACTTCGAGGGACTACGGGAACGGGCGCTGGCACTGCGCCGCGAGGGCCTCAGCCGACGGCAGATCCGCGATCGGCTCCACGTCGACAACAACGACATCCTCAACCGCCTCCTGGAGGGCGAGCCCCCACCGGAGTGGACGAAGCGCCCGAACGCGAAGGACGACCTCAGGCACCGGGCGAGGGAGCTCCGGCTGCAGGGCAGGACGTACGACCAGATCCAGCTGGAACTGGGCTGTTCGAAGAGCTCGATCTCACTGTGGGTGCGGGATCTGCCGAAACCGGAGCGGCGCGACCCGGCCGAGCAAGCACGCATGGCCAGTCGGAAGCGCTGGGAACACGAACTGGCGGTACGAGACGAGGCACGTCGACGCACCAAGACGGCCGCAGCCGCTCAACTCGGCACCATGTCCGAGCGCGATCTCTTCATCGCCGGGATCGCTCTGTACTGGGCCGAGGGCTCGAAGGACAAGCCTTACTCACGCCGGGAGAACGTCACTTTCGTCAACAGCGACCCCGGCGTGATCCAGCTCTACCTGGCCTGGCTCAACCTCCTGGGCGTAGAGCCCGCGCGTATGACCTACCGGCTGATGATTCACATGACCGCGGACGTGGAGGGGGCGGTCCGCTACTGGGCGGAGCTGGCGGGCGTCGACACGTCCGCCTTCCAGAAGACGACGATCAAGAAGCACAACCCCAAGACCCTCCGTAAGAACGTTGGTGAAACCTACCGGGGCTGCCTGGTGATCCGGGTGGCGAAGGGAGCCGACTTGTACCGGCGCATCGAAGGCTGGTGGTCCGGGATGGTGGAGTCCGCCGGGCGGGATCATGCCCCTCCCCTCCTCCGGTAAGGTCTAAGGCAGCAATCCGCCGTGGGGTAGCGGCATCCCGCAGGCCTTTGGAGCCTTGAGACGCTGGTTCGAATCCAGCCGGCGGAGCTGCTGAACCGGGCCCCGACATCACCGTCGGGGCCCGCTCTCATGTCCGTCGGAAAACGCCCCGGTATCCTTCGGATGTCCCCACCTCTCCACAGCCGAAGGGCAACTCCGTGAGCGCCATTCGCCCGGCAGCCGTCGTCGTACTCGCAGCGGGTGAGGGCACCCGTATGAAGTCGGCCATACCGAAGGTCCTCCACGAGCTCTGCGGCCGCAGCCTCGTGGGCCACGTGCTGGCCGCCGCCCGTGAGCTGGACCCCGAGAACCTGGTCGTGGTGGTCGGACACGCACGCGAGAAGGTCACCGCGCACCTCGCCGAGGTCGACGCCGCCGTGCGCACCGCCGTGCAGGAGGAGCAGAACGGCACCGGGCACGCCGTGCGGATGGGGCTCGAGCAGCTGGGCGGCGGTGTGGACGGCACGGTGGTGGTGGTGTGCGGCGACACCCCGTTGCTGACGGGTGCGACGCTGGCGGAGCTGGCCGCGACGCATCACGCGGACGGCAACGCGGTCACCGTGCTGTCCGCCGAGGTGCCGGATGCGACGGGGTACGGGCGGATCGTGCGGGACGAGGCTTCCGGGGCCGTGACGGCGATCGTCGAGCACAAGGACGCGGATGACGCGGTGCTGTCGATCCGGGAGATCAATTCCGGGGTGTTCGCGTTCGACGGGCAGCTGCTCGCGGACGCGTTGAAGAAGGTGCGCACGGACAACAGTCAGGGTGAGGAGTACCTGACGGACGTCCTGGGGATTCTGCGTGAGGCCGGTCACCGGGTGGGTGCGTCGGTGGCCGCCGATCACCGGGAGATCGCCGGGATCAACAACCGGGTGCAGCTGAGCGAGGCGCGTCGGATCCTGAACGACCGGTTGCTGACCGCGGCGATGCTGTCGGGGGTGACGGTGATCGACCCGGCGACGACGTGGGTGGACGTCACGGTGACGTTCGAGCGGGACGCGGTGGTGCATCCGGGTACGCAGCTGCACGGGAGCACGCACATCGGCGAGGGTGCCGAGGTCGGTCCGAACAGCCGGCTGACGGACACGGTGGTCGGTGCGGGGGCCCGGGTCGACAACACGGTGTCCAACGACTCGGAGATCGGGGCGGGCGCGTCGGTGGGGCCGTTCGCGTATCTGCGTCCCGGTACGCGGCTGGGGACGAAGAGCAAGATCGGTACGTTCGTGGAGGCGAAGAACGCGTCGCTGGGTGAGGGGACGAAGGTTCCGCACCTGTCGTACGTGGGTGACGCGACGATCGGCGAGTACAGCAACATCGGCGCGGCGAGCGTGTTCGTGAACTACGACGGGGAGAGCAAGCACCACACCACCGTCGGCTCGCACTGCAAGACGGGTTCGGACAACATGTTTGTGGCTCCGGTCACGGTCGGGGACGGCGCGTACACCGCGGCCGGGTCCGTGATCACGAAGGATGTGCCGCCCGGTTCGCTGGCCGTGGCCCGTGGTCAGCAGCGGAATATCGAGGGCTGGGTGGCCCGTAAGCGTCCGGGCAGCGCGGCGGCGAAGGCGGCCGAGGCGGCGTCCCGCCAGGGCGAGAGCGGGAGCTGACCGGAAACGGGCGCGTCGAACACGGCGTACCGTGATAAGTGCACACCCGCACCTACCAGCTGAGACGTCCTTGTCGCGCCCAGCGGCGAAGGGTTCTCGACATCCAGCTGAGACACCTCTGAGGAGACAGTGCTGTGACCGGGATCAAGACGACCGGCGAGAAGAAGATGATGTTCTTCTCCGGCCGCGCCCACCCCGAGCTTGCCGAGGAGGTCGCCCACCAGCTGGGTGTCGGGGTCGTCCCGACGAAGGCCTTCGATTTCGCCAACGGTGAGATCTATGTTCGCTACCAGGAGTCCGCGCGCGGTGCGGACTGCTTCCTGATCCAGAGCCACACGGCTCCGATCAACAAGTGGATCATGGAGCAGTTGATCATGATCGATGCGCTGAAGCGGGCTTCCGCGCGTTCGATCACCGTGATCGTGCCGTTCTACGGCTATGCGCGTCAGGACAAGAAGCACCGTGGGCGTGAGCCGATCTCGGCGCGGCTGATCGCCGATCTGATGAAGACGGCGGGTGCGCACCGGATCCTGACCGTGGATCTGCACACGGACCAGATCCAGGGGTTCTTCGACGGTCCGGTGGACCACCTGTTCGCGCTGCCGCTGCTGGCGGACTACGTGGGGCAGAAGGTGGACCGCGACAAGCTGACGGTGGTGTCGCCGGACGCGGGCCGGGTGCGGGTGGCGGACCGCTGGTGCGACCGTCTGGGCGCGCCGCTGGCGATCGTGCACAAGCGGCGTGACAAGGACGTGGCGAACCAGGTGACGGTCCACGAGGTCGTGGGCGAGGTCAAGGGCCGTGTCTGTGTTCTCGTGGACGACATGATCGACACGGGTGGCACGATCTGTGCGGCCGCGGACGCGTTGTTCGCGCATGGTGCGGAGGACGTCATAGTGACGGCGACGCACGGTGTGCTGTCGGGTCCGGCGGCGGATCGTCTGAAGAACTCGAAGGTGAGTGAGTTCGTGTTCACGAACACGCTTCCGACGCCGGGTGAGCTGGAAGTGGACAAGATCACGGTGTTGTCGATCGCTCCGACGATCGCGAACGCGGTGCGTGAGGTGTTCGAGGACGGTTCGGTGACGAGCCTGTTCGACGAGCAGTGACGGCTGCCTTCCGGGGCAGGTTCTAGTACGACAGGGCTAGATCGATTTCGTGTACGGCCTTCCCGCTGCGTAAGCTGTGACAGTTGCTCGGCGAGGGAGGCCGTACGCGTGTGTGTGGCGCGTGTGTACGGCGGTCCGTTATCGACGCGCTCTTCGTAGCAGGCCGATGGTTTGGCCGGGTGACCACCTTTCCCCCGTTCTACGAGGAGTGAACATGGCTGAGCTGAAGCTTGCCGCCGAGTCCCGGACCGAGTTCGGCAAGGGCGCTGCCCGTCGTATCCGTCGTGCCAACAAGGTTCCGGCCGTGGTGTACGGCCACGGTGCCGACCCGGTGCACATCACGCTGCCGGGCCACGAGCTCCAGCTCGCGCTGCGTACCCCGAACGTGCTGCTCAGCCTGGAGATCGAGGGCAAGACGCAGCTGGCGATCCCGAAGGCCGTCCAGCGTGACGCGATCAAGGGCTTCCTGGACCACGTCGACCTGCTTCTCGTGAAGCGCGGCGAGAAGGTCAACGTCGAGGTCTACGTGCACACCGAGGGTGACCTGGCGCCGGGCGCCTACCTGCTCGAGCACGTGCTGAGCACGCTGACGGTCGAGGCCGAGGCGACGCACATCCCGGAGTCGGTCACGGTCTCCATCGAGGGTCTCGAGGCCGGTGCCTCGATCCTGGCCAAGGACATCCCGCTGCCCAAGGGCACGACGCTGGCGATCGACGAGGACGCGGTCGTCCTTCAGGTCCTGGCCGCTCAGGCGGAGGAGGCCCCGGCGGAGGCCGAGGCCGAGGCCACCGAGGCCTGATTTTCCCGGTATCTCGTTTCGTCGGCCGCCGCTCCCTTCGGGGGGCGGCGGTCTGCGCGTATCAAGGAGACATGCAGGTGACGACCGATGCGAACGCGCCGTGGCTGATCGTGGGTCTCGGCAATCCGGGTCCGGAGTACGCGATGAACCGGCACAACGTGGGTTTCATGGCTGCCGATCTGCTGGCCACGCGGATCGGGGGGCGGTTCAAGCGGGCGGGGAAGGCGCAGGCGCAGGTGGTGGAGGGCCGGATCGGTCCGCCGGGGGTGGGGAGCCGGCGGGTGGTGCTGGCGAAGCCGATGTCGTTCATGAACCTGTCGGGTGGTCCGGTGAACGCGTTGCGGGACTTCTACAAGGTGCCGCTGGCGAACGTGGTGGCGGTGCATGACGAGCTGGACATCGACTACGGCGTGCTGCGGTTGAAGCTGGGCGGCGGTGACAACGGGCACAACGGTC
This sequence comes from Streptomyces achromogenes, assembly GCF_030816715.1. Lineage (NCBI taxonomy): Bacteria > Bacillati > Actinomycetota > Actinomycetes > Kitasatosporales > Streptomycetaceae > Streptomyces > Streptomyces achromogenes. Next base: position 3,757,358 of record NZ_JAUSYH010000001.1, read on the forward strand.
TGAAGTCGATGACGAAGGCGATGGGTGCGGAGTACCACCGGGTGCGGTTCGGGATCGGGCGTCCGCCGGGGCGGATGCAGGTGGCGGACTTCGTGCTGAAGGATTTCTCGTCGGCGGAGCGCAAGGAGCTGGACTACTTCGTGGACCGGGCGGCGGACGCGGTGGAGGCGTTGGTGCTGGAGGGTCTGGAGCGGGCGCAAAGCACGTACAACTCCTGACTTGTCACCCGCGGAGGTTGACGTTGGTTCAGTGATGGCTGATGATCCCGGCCATGTCTGGCTCTGCAGTCTCGTCGCATCGCCGTGCGGGTCCGTCCGGGAAGCACTCGGCCAAGAGGTCCGGCCGGGGTGCGGGCGGGGGCCGGGGTGCGGCGGGGGGTTCCGTCTCCGTGGCGGTGCTGCGGTTCGGGCGGTTCGCGGTGATGGGTGCGCTCGCGGTGCTGATCCTGGTGGCGGGGGTGTGGGGTTCCTGGGGTTCGGCGCAGCACGTGATGCTGACGAAGGGGCGGGAGCAGGGCACGGTCGAGGTGACGGGGTGTGCCGGGGGGAGGTGTGCGGGGCCGTACACGCCGTTGTCGGCGGGGTCGACTGCGCGGGCACGGGTGGTGCTGGATCAGTCGGTGGCGGTGCGCGAGGGGCGGACGTACACGGTGGTGCTGAAGCCGGGCGGTGATCGTGCGGTGCGTTCGGGGCCGGCGGGGGTGTTGTACGCGTGGGTGCCGTTCGGTGGGGCGTTGTTGTTGGCGTCGGTGGTGGTGGCGGGGGGTCTGGGTCGGGTGCGGGCGGGTTGGGTGCTGGCGGGGTCGGGGGTGGCGTTGCTGACGGCGGCGTTCGTGACGGTGTGAGCGGGGACGGGTGAGGGGCGCCTGCGGGTCCGTGCGGACTCGGGGGCGCCCCTCGTGCTGTGTCGTGGTGTGGGGGGTGGGGTCAGCCGGTGTTGCGCAGGCCTGCGGCGACGCCGTTGACGGTGAGGAGGAGGGCGCGGGAGAGCAGGGGGTCGGGTTCGGCGCCGGTGGCGGCTTCGTCGCGCTGGCGCTTGAGGAGGGTGACCTGGAGGTAGGAGATGGGGTCCAGGTAGGCGTCGCGGATGGTGAAGGTCTGCTTGAGGGCGGGGGTGGCGTCGAGGAGTTCGCGTTCGCCGGTGACCTTGAGGACTTCGGCGACGGTGAGGGCGTGTTCGGCCTTGATGGCGTCGAAGATGTGGCGGAGCTCGTCGGGGACGAGGGTGTCGACGTAGTGCTGGGCGATGCGCAGGTCGGTCTTGGCGAGGGTCATCTCGACGTTGGAGATGAAGTTGCGGAAGAAGTGCCACTGTTCGTGCATCTCGTCGAGCACGGTGTCCAGGCCTGCCTCGCGCAGCGCCTTGAGGCCGGAGCCGACGCCGAACCAGCCGGGGACGATCTGCCGCGACTGGGTCCAGCCGAACACCCACGGGATGGCGCGCAGGCCGTCGAGGGAGACGCCGGAGCCGGGGCGGCGGGAGGGCCGGGAGCCCAGGTGCAGGTCGGCGAGCTGGTCCACCGGCGTCGACGCGAGGAAGTACGTCGGCAGGTCGGGGTCCTCGACGAGGGTGCGGTAGGCGTTGTGGGCGGCGTCGGAGACGAGGTCCATGGCGGCGTCCCAGCGGGCGAGGGCCTCGTCGGACTGGCGGGGGGCGGTGTGCAGGGCGGAGGCCTGGAGGGTCGCGGCGACCGTGAGCTCCAGGTTCTCCCTGGCCAGGGAGGGGATGAGGTACTTGTCGGAGATGACCTCGCCCTGTTCGGTGACCTTGATCTCGCCTTCGAGGGTGCCCCAGGGCTGGGCGAGGATCGCGTCGTGGGAGGGGCCGCCGCCGCGGCCGACGGTGCCGCCGCGGCCGTGGAAGAGGCGCAGGCGGACGCCGTAGCGGTGGGCGACGTCGCGCAGGCGGCGCTGGGCGCGGTGGATCTCCCACTGGCTGGTGGTGATGCCGCCGAACTTGGAGGAGTCGGAGTAGCCGAGCATGACTTCCTGGACGTCTCCGCGCAGCGCGACGAGGCGCCGGTAGGAGGGGTCGGAGAGCATGTCCTCGAGGATGGTGTCGGCGGCCCTGAGTTCGTCGGTGGTCTCCAGGAGGGGGACGATGCCGATCCTGGCCCAGCCGGCGTGCAGGTCGATGAGTCCGGCTTCGCGGGCGAGGACGGCGGCGGCGAAGACGTCGTCGGCGCCCTGGCACATGGAGATGATGTAGGACTCGATGACTTCGGGTCCGAAGACCTCGAGGGCGCGCTTGACGGTGAGGAAGACGCCGAGGGTCTTCTCGCCGGCGGCGTCGACCGGTGCGGGGACGGGGGCGAGGGGGCGGCGGGAGCGCAGTTCCTTGGCGAGGAGCTTGGTGCGGTACTCGCGGGGCATGTCGGCGTAGCGCCAGGATTCCTCGCCGAGGCGGTCGAAGAGCTGGCCGAGGGCGTGGTGGTGGGCGTCGGCGTGTTCGCGGACGTCCATGGTGGCGAGCTGGAGGCCGAAGGCGGCGAGGGTGCGGATGGTGCGGTTCATGCGGCCGTCGGCGAAGAGGCCTCCGCGGTGTTCGCGCAGGGAGGTCTGGATGAGGGTGAGGTCCTGGAGGAGTTCGCCGGTGCCGAGGTAGTCGCGTCCGCTCTCGTGGGGGGTGCCCTTGGCGAGGCGCTGCTTGGTGTTCTCGAGCTTCTGGCGGATGCAGGTGGCCTTGAGGCGGTAGGGCTCTTCGGCGTTGAGGCGCTTGTAGCGGGGGCTGATCTCGGGGAGTCGTTCGAGGTCGGCGCGGAGGGATTCCAGGAGTTCCTCGGTGGCTCCGGTGTAGCGGATGGAGTTGGAGAGGAAGCCGCGCAGTTCGTCGATGGTCTCGAGGGCGTCGTTGATGCCGTGTTCGTGCTGGAGGATGAGGACGTCCCAGGTGACCTGGGGGGTCACGTTGGGGTTGCCGTCGCGGTCGCCGCCGATCCAGGTGCCGAAGGTGACGGGGCGGGTGTCGTCGGGAAGCTTCACGCCGACGCGTTCGAGTTCCGCCGTGAGGTCCTCGAGGACGTCGCCGACGGCGCCGGCGTGGAGTTCGTCGAGGTAGTAGATGGCGTTGCGGGCCTCGTCGGCGGGTTCGGGGCGGACGACGCGCAGTTCGTCGGTCTGCCAGACGAGGTCGATGTTCTCGGCGAGGCGGGTGTCGTGGCGCCGGCGGTCGGACTCGATGACGGGGGTCTCCAGAAGCGCGGCGATGCGCCGGAGCTTGTTGAGTACCGACCGGCGTGCGGCTTCGGTGGGGTGCGCCGTGAAGACGGGGCGGACGTTGAGGTGGCGGACCGTCTGCTGGACGTGCTCGGGGTCGGCGTCCTTGAGGCGGTCGGCGGTGCGGGCGAGGAGGCCGCCTTCGGCGGCGCGGCGTTCGCGCAGTTCGCGGCCGCGGTGGACCTGTTCGGTGACGTTGGCCAGGTGGAAGTAGGTGGAGAAGGCGCGGACCAGCTTGGCCGCGGTCTCCAGTTCGATGCCGCGCAGCAGCTCGGCGGCGGCGTCGCCGTCCTCCCGGGTGAGGCGGCGGACCTTCTCGACCAGGTCGAGGAGCTCGGGGCCCTCCTGCCGGACGAGGGTCTCGCCGAGGAGGTCGCCGAGCCTGCGGATGTCGGCGCGCAGCTCGGGGCTGGTCGTGGTCTGGTCGTCGGCACTGCTCACAGGTGCGGCTCCTTGCAGTGTTGAAGCTCGTCCAAGAGGGAACTCGGACATCCTCCCCGCGGGCAGGCGTCGCATACGGGGTCGGACATCCGGGAAGAAAACTAAGCGGACCGCGCTGTCCGACCGGTTCCAAGGATAGGTGTCTGTGGGGACGCGCAGGTCGGCGGGCTCTTGCCGCGAGGCGGCGCACTGCCATACTTACGATGCCGTAGGTTACGGGACCGTAGGAAGTACCGTGCGGTTCCGGCGGTACGGCTTCTCCCTCATTCCCATACCCCCCAGGGGACGCGCATGACCACAGGCTCCAACGTGATCGAAGACCCTTCCAAGGCACCCGACGACAGCACAGCGCCGCTCGCCACTCTCGGTGGTGAGCAGAAGCGTTCGATCGAGCAGATCTCCTTGCTGCTCTTCATCGTCGTCCCGTTCCTGGCCGTGCTGGCGGCCTTGCCGCTGGCCTGGGGATGGGGGGTGAGCTGGCTGGACCTCGGGCTGATGGTCTTCATGTACTTCCTCGGCTGCCACGGCATCACGATCGGCTTCCACCGCTACTTCACGCACGGTTCGTTCAAGGCGAAGCGGCCGTTGCGGATCGCGTTGGCGGTCATGGGTTCGATGGCCGTGGAGGGCCCGCTGGTGCGTTGGGTGGCGGACCATCGCAAGCACCACAAGTTCTCCGACGCGGAGGGCGACCCGCATTCGCCGTGGCGGTTCGGGGAGACGGTCCCGGCGCTGGTGAAGGGCCTGTGGTGGGCCCATATCGCCTGGATGTTCGACGAGGAGCAGACCTCGCAGGAGAAGTACGCGCCGGACCTGATCAAGGATCCGGCGATCCGTGCGATCTCGCGCCAGTTCATCCTGTTCACGGTGGTGTCGCTGGCGATTCCGCCGCTGGTGGGCGGGCTGGTGACGATGTCCTGGTGGGGCGCGTTCACGGCGTTCTTCTGGGGTTCGCTGGTGCGGGTGGCCCTGCTGCACCACGTGACGTGGTCCATCAACTCGATCTGTCACGCGGTGGGCAAGCGTCCGTTCAAGTCGCGGGACCGCTCCGGCAACGTGTGGTGGCTGGCGGTCCTGTCCTGCGGCGAGTCCTGGCACAACCTGCACCACGCCGATCCGACGTCGGCGCGGCACGGGGTGATGCGGGGGCAGGTGGACTCCTCGGCCCGGTTTATCCGGTGGTTCGAGATGCTCGGCTGGGCGTACGACGTGCGCTGGCCGTCACGCTCGCGTATCGATTCACGCCGTATCACGGACGGGGACGGCTCCCGGCAGGGGAAGGCGGCCGCCGAGGCTGCATGATTGACGGCGTGGCGACCGATCCCAGCAGTAACTCCAGTCCCAGCAGTGATGTGAAGCCGCGGCGCGCACGGCGCACCCGCATGACGGGGGCCGAGCGCCGGGAGCAGTTGCTGGAGATCGGTCGCACCCTGTTCGCGGCGAAGGGCTTCGAGGGCACGTCGGTGGAGGAGATCGCGGCGAAGGCCGGGGTGTCCAAGCCGGTGGTGTACGAGCACTTCGGCGGCAAGGAGGGGCTGTACGCGGTCGTCGTGGACCGGGAGATGCGCCGGCTGCTGGACATGGTCACGTCGTCGTTGACGGCGGGCCATCCGCGTGAGCTTCTCGAGCAGGCGGCGTTCGCGCTGCTGGACTACATCGAGGAGTACACGGACGGTTTCCGCATTCTGGTGCGGGACTCCCCCATCCCGCAGTCGACGGGGTCCTTCGCGTCGCTGATCTCGGACATCGCGACGCAGGTGGAGGACATTCTGGGCCGCGAGTTCAAGAACCGCGGCTTCGACCCGAAACTGGCGCCTCTGTACGCGCAGGCCCTGGTCGGGATGGTCGCGCTGACCGGTCAGTGGTGGCTGGACGTGCGCCGGCCGAAGAAGGCCGAGGTGGCGGCGCACCTGGTGAACCTGTCCTGGCACGGCCTGGACGGTATGGAGGCCAAGCCGCGGCTGATCGGGCACCGCAAGAGCTGAGCCGCCCGGCACGACCGGCGCACGCGGCAGGCCCCCCGGTCCTTTGGGACGGGGGGCCTGCCGCGTGCGCGGACCGGGCTCAGTGCTTGAAGACGTCCTTGGTCTTCTCCTTGGCCTGCCGGGCGTCGCCCTTCGCCTGGTCGGCGCGGCCCTCGGCCTCGAGCCTCTCGTTGCCCACGGCGCGCCCGACCGTTTCCTTCGCCTTGCCCTTGGCCTGTTCCATCTTCGCCTTGGACTTCTGCTCGCCTGCCACTGTCCATCACTCCCAGTCAGGTCTGCGTGTGGTCTGTTCTTTGCGAGTGACCCGCCTGACGCCCGTCAAACCCGCCCGCCCCTCGCATGCCGTGCCGCTCTCACGGCTCCGCGCCCGCCCCAGGCGGGTCGGGTTCCAGGAACTCCAGCCGGTTGCCGACGGGGTCCAGGGCGTAGAAACGGCGGTGTCCGGGCAGCGCGTCGTCCCACTCGACGCGGACGCCGTGGTGCGCCAGCCGGGCCGCGTACGCCTCGATGCCGGTGACCCGCAGCCCGGGGTGGGCCTTGCGGGAGGGCCGGAAGCCGGGCTCGACGCCCAGGTGGAGCTGGACGGCGCCGGCCTGGAACCAGCATCCGCCGCGCGCGGCGAGCGCCGGCGGTTTGGGGATCTCGGTCATGCCGAGGGCGCCGGTGTAGAAGGGGCGCACGAGGTCTTCGGAGCCGGGCGGGGCGGCGAGCTGGACGTGGTCGACGGCGGTCAGCATGCCGGGCCGCCGTTCTTCGTGGCCACGGCGAACAGGCGGCAGAACGGCAGGACGGTGCCGTGGGGCGTGCTCGGGTAGGCCTCGCGGAGCAGGTCGCGGTAGGCGGTGGTGAAGGCGTCGCGGGCTTCGGGGTCGTCGGCGAGGGCGTCGAGGACGGGGCGCAGGCCGGTGCCCCTGACCCAGTCGAGGACGGGGTCCTCGCCCTGGAGGACGTGCAGGTAGGTGGTGGTCCAGACGTCGGTGGTGCAGCCGGGGCGGGTCAGCCGGTCGAGGTAGAGGCCGGGGTCGTGGACGGAGTCCTCGCGACGCAGGACATGGCGGAGTCGGCTCTTCCAGCGGGGGCTGCCGGCGAGGCCGCGCATGAGGGCGTGCAGGGGTGCGTCGGTGTTGTGCGGGACCTGGAGGGCGAGGGTGCCGCCGGGGGCGAGGCCGTCGAGCCAGCCGGGGAGGGCGTCGAGGTGGCCGGGGACCCATTGGAGGGCGGCGTTCGACACGAGCAGGTCGTAGGTCTCGGGGGGTGTCCAGTCGGTGAGGTCGGCGTGGGCGAAGTCGAGGCGCGGGCCGGCGTGGGCGGCGGCGTCGGCGAGCATCTGCGGGGAGTTGTCGTAGCCGGTGATGTGGGCGGTGGGCCAGCGGTCGGCGAGGAGTGCGGTGACGTTGCCGGCCCCGCAGCCGAGGTCGCCGATGCGGGGCGGGTCGCCGGGCAGGTCGGGGACGCGGGCGAGGAGGTCGGTGAAGGGGCGGGCGCGGTGGCCGGCGTGACGCAGGTACTGGGCGGGGTCCCAGGTGGGGTTGGTCGTCATGCCCGTCACTGTCCCCCGGCATTTATCTTGATGTCAAGATGCTCGATATCAAGAGACTTCATGTCGACACAACCACTACACTGATCGTCATGGAGGACGAGGTCGATCGGCTGGTCGCAGCGTGGCGCCGGGAGCGCCCGGACCTCGACGTGGAACCGCTGGAGGTACTCAGCCGGGTGAGCAGGCTGGCCCGGCATCTGGACCGGGCACGCCGGCTGGCGTTCTCCGAGCACCAGCTCGAGCCCTGGGAGTTCGACGTCCTGACGGCGCTGCGGCGCGCGGGGGCGCCCTACCAGCTCTCGCCGGGGCAGCTGCTGACGCAGACGCTGGTCACCTCGGGCACGATGACCAACCGCATCGACCGGCTCGCGAAGAAGGGCCTGGTGGAGCGGCTGCCGGACCCCAGCGACCGGCGCGGGGTGCTGGTGCGCCTCACGGACGACGGCAAGGACCGCGCCGACCAGGCGCTCGCCGGGCTGCTCGACCAGGAGCGGGCGATCCTGGCCGAGCTCTCCCCGTCCCAGCGCGGCGACCTGGCGAGCCTGCTACGCCAGCTGACCGCCCCGTTCGACAACATCCCCGGTTAGGGCCTGCCCCAGGTCCGCAGGCCCGACCCCGGCCCGGCGGGCGAGGGCGACCGCGGCGAGGGTGGAGTGCACGCCCAGCTTGCCGAGCACGTTCTGCATATGGGTGCGGACGGTGTGCGGGGAGAGGAACAGGCGTTCGGCGACCGCCTTGCGGCCCAGGCCCGCGACCATGCAGCGCAGCACCTCCCGCTCCCTCGGCGTGAGGGACTCCACCAGCCGCTCGCTCTCGGTGCGGTGCTTGCGGGCGGCCGTCAACTCCCGCAGGACGCCGGTGAGCAGGGCGGCGGGCAGATGCGTCTCGTCGCGCAGCACCCCGCGGATCACCGTCAGCAGACGGGACAGCGAGCAGTCCTTCGCCACCCAGCCGGCCGCGCCGGCCTGCAGGGCGAGGGCCGCGCGCCGGGGGTCGTCCTTCTCGGCGAGGACGACGATCCGGATGTGGGGCTGTGCGCCGCGGACGCCCGCGACCAGCGAGATCCCGTCGACCGGGCCGTCCTCCCCGACCTCCTGCACGGGCACCGCGGGCCGTATGCCCGGCAGCCCGCCGCCGAGGTCGGCGTCGACGAGCAGCACGTCGTACCGGCGTCCCTCGGCGACCGCGCGCTCCAGGCTGCGCAACGCCGCCGGGCCGCTGCCGGCCGCGGACACGTCGACGTCGGGCTCGGCCGCCAGCGCCGCGGCGAGCGACTCGGCGAAGATACGGTGGTCGTCGACGACCAGTACACGAATGCGAACCACGAAACCCCCTTCCCCGAGCTCCTTGACGGAGCAGGGGTTACCCCAAAGGTCCGGAGACGGGAAACGGACGACCGCCGCGGGCACGACGCCCCGACGGGGAGGCCAGGACCGCCCGGCCGCCGCCGTGCAGAGACTGCTACCCCCACCACGGGCGCCTTACCCGACCGTCTCGCCCTCTGATCGACACCGGCCCCCACCGGTGCTGTTCACAGGGTAGGGCTGTGGGCGGAGAGCGGAAGGCAAATGGCAGAACTGGTTGGCCAGCGCGTTTATGGTGTGCCACATGTTTCGTCTTGAGACAGAAGTCGACAGGACCCGGCGCGATCTTCTCCGTTCACGGCTGCGGGCCACGAACACGGAGGCCTCCCCGGTGCTGCGCGCCCTGCGCGGGACCCCGGCCGAACGCGAGTCTCCGTTGCACGTGTGGGCCACGGGCCCCGGGGGCGAACTGGCCGGCGGGCTGGTGGGCCACACCTGGACGGCCTGGCTGCACGTCGTCTACCTCTGGGTCGATGCCCGGCACCGCGGCGCGGGGCTGGGCTCCCGGCTCCTCGCCGAGGCGGAGCGCGTCGCCCGCGACGAACGGGGCTGCACCCGCGTACGCCTGGAGACCTGGGACTTCCAGGCGCCGGACTTCTACCGGCGGCACGGCTACGAGGTGGTGTGCGTGATCGAGGACTACCCGCCGGGCGTCACGGAGTTCACGCTGACGAAGCGGCTGATGCCGCAACCGGGGTGATCCGGAAACCGGGACGGCGGGACGGAGACCGGGGTGCGGCGGGAGACCGCCGCACCCCGCTGACGTGACGCCGGACCGCTCAGCTCAGCCGGCGGGCGCCCGCCGAAGGCACCGCCTCGAACACGCGCGGGGCCTTGTACCCGGCGGCCGCGAAGGCCTCCTCGACGGCCTTGGTCAGGGTGTCGACGTCGGCGGCGTCCGCGAGGACGATCGCCGAGCCGCCGAAGCCGCCGCCGGTCATCCGCGCGCCGAGGGCGCCGGCCGCGACGGCGGTCCCGACGACCAGGTCCAGCTCGGGGCAGGAGACCCGGAAGTCGTCCCGGAGGGAGGCGTGGCCCTCGGTGAGGACCGGGCCGACGGCCCGGGTGTCGCCCGACTCCAGCAGCCGCACCACGCGTTCGACGCGCTCGTCCTCGGTGACCACGTGCCGGACCAGCCGGCGGATCTCCTCCTCGTCGCCGAGCCGGGCCAGTGCCGCGTCGAGTCCCTCGAAGGGGACGTCGCGCAGCGCGTCGACGCCGAGCAGGGCCGCACCCTTCTCGCAGCCGGCCCGCCGCTTGCCGTACTCGCCGCCGCTGTGCGCGTGCGTGACCTGGGTGTCCACGACCAGCAGGCGCATGCCCTCGGCCGCGAGGTCGAGCGGGATCTGCTTCTGGGAGAGGTCGCGGGTGTCGAGGAACAGCGCGTGACCGCTCTCGCAGCAGGCGGAGGCGGTCTGGTCCATGATGCCGGTGGGCGCGCCGACGTAGACGTTCTCCGCGCGCTGGCACAGCCGGGCCAGCTGCCAGCCCGGCAGCCCGAGTTCGTACAGGTCGTTGAGCGCCAGCGCGACCACGACCTCCAGGGCCGCCGACGAGGACAGGCCCGCGCCGGTCGGCACCGTCGAGGCGAGGTGGACGTCCGCGCCGGTGACGGGGTGGCCGGCGTCGCGCAGCGCCCAGACGACGCCGGCGGGGTAGGAGGCCCAGCCGTCGTCCGATCCGGGCGTCAGGGAGTCCGGCTCCAGCTCGACGACGCCGCCCTCGATGTCGGCCGAGTGCAGGCGCAGCCGGCCGTCCTCGCGCCGGGAGACCGCCGCGACCGCGGTGTGCGGCAGCGCGAAGGGCATCACGAAGCCGTCGTTGTAGTCGGTGTGCTCACCGATGAGGTTGACGCGGCCGGGCGCCGCCCAGACGCCGTCGGGCTCCGTGCCGTACAGCTCGATGAAGCCGTCCCGGACCTGCTGTGCCCCCATTACCGCTCCCTCGTCGTGCTGTCGGCGATCTGCTGGGCGAACGCCCAGGCGTCCGCGACGATGCCCGCGAGGTCCGCGCGGGACGGGTTCCAGCCCAGCTGTTCGCGGGCGGTGACCGCGGAGGCGACCAGGACGGCCGGGTCTCCGCCGCGGCGCGGGGCCACGACCTCGGGGATCGGGTGGCCGGTGACCTTGCGGACCGTCTCGACGACCTCGCGGACGGAGAAGCCGTTGCCGTTGCCGAGGTTGCAGATGAGGTGCTCGCCCGGCTCGGCGGCGGCGACGGCGAGGAGGTGCGCCTCGGCGAGGTCGGCGACGTGGATGTAGTCGCGGATGCAGGTGCCGTCGGGGGTGGGGTAGTCGTCGCCGAAGACGGAGATGGCCTCACGGCGGCCCTGCGCGACCTGGAGGACGAGCGGGATGAGGTGCGACTCGGGGTCGTGGCGCTCGCCCTGCGCGCCGTACGCGCCCGCCACGTTGAAGTACCGCAGGGAGACCGCGCCGAGCCCGTGCGCGGCGGCCTCGCCGCTGATCATGTGATCCACGGCGAGCTTGGAGGCGCCGTAGGGGTTGGTGGGCCTCGTGGGGGCGGACTCGACGATCGGGACCTGTTCCGGCTCGCCGTAGGTGGCCGCCGTGGAGGAGAAGACGAGCTTGCGCACGCCCGCCTCGCGCATCGCGGCGAGCAGCGCCATGGTGCCGCCGACGTTGTTGTCCCAGTACTTCTCGGGCTTCACGACGGACTCGCCGACCTGCGAGAACGCGGCGAAGTGCAGCACGGCGTCGAAGGAGGCGTCGAGGTGCTTGGCGGCGTCGCGGATGTCGCCCTCGATGAAGGCGGCGCCGGCGGGGACGCCTTCGCGGAAGCCGGTGGAGAGGTTGTCCAGGACGACGACCTCGTGCCCCGCCTCCAGCAGGTGCTGGGCGACCACGCTGCCGACGTATCCCGCGCCGCCCGTGACCAGATACTTGCCGCTGCTCATCAACTCGCTACCTCTCGCAGTCGCTCGGCCGCACGCTCCGGCGGCACGTCGTTGATGAAGACGTTCATGCCGGACTCGGAGCCCGCGAGGAACTTCAGCTTGCCGGACGTGCGGCGGATGGTGAAAAGCTCGAGGTGGAGCGCGAAGTCGTCGCGGTTGACGCCCTCGTACTCCTCCAGCGTGCCGAACGGCGCCTGGTGCCAGGCGGAGATGTACGGCGTCTGAGACTCACCGTCCCCTCCCTTCCCTCCGTCCGCCTCGTCGAAGATCCGGTCGAAGCGCCTCAAGAGTTCCAGATACACCTTGGGGAACTCTGTGCGCGCGTCCTCGTCCAGCGCGAGCAGGTCCGGCACCCGGCGTCTGGGGTAGAGGTGCACCTCGTAGGGCCAGTGGGCGGCGTACGGCACGAACGCGACCCAGTGTTCACCCTCCAGGACGACCCGGTTCTCGGCGAGTTCACGCCGCAGGACGGCGTCGAAGAGGTTCTCGCCGCCGGTCGCCTCCTTGTGCGCCGCGACCGAACGCAGCATCAGGGCGGTGCGCGGAGTGGTGAACGGGTAGGCGTAGATCTGCCCGTGCGGGTGCCCCAGCGTCACACCGATCTCGGCGCCGCGGTTCTCGAAGCAGAACACCTGTTCCACGGAGGGCAGATGTGACAGCTCGGACGTCCGGTCCGTCCACGCCTCGAGGACGAGTCCCGCCTGCTCCTCGGTGAGGTCGGCGAAGGACGCGTTGTGGTCGGAGGTGAAGCAGACCACCTCACAGCGTCCGGAGTCGCCGGCGAGGGAGGGGAAGCGGTTCTCGAAGACGACGGCGTCGTACGACGAGTCCGGGATCTCGCTCAGCCGGTCGCCCTCGGAGGGGCAGAGCGGGCACTCGTCGGCCGGCGGGTGGTAGGTGCGCCCCTGGCGGTGCGAGGCGACGGCGACGGAATCGCCGAGCAGCGGGTCGCGCCGTACCTCCGAAGTGGTGACCGTGCGCTCGAGCGGACGCTTGTCCACCGCGTCGCGCACCACGTCGTCACGCCGGTCGTAGTAGATCAGCTCACGACCGTCGGCCAGCCGGGTCGAGGTCTTCTTCACCGCGACTCTCCATCCGTACCCCGGGCCCGCGGACCCGGATCAGTACACCTAGCGAAGCTTCAAACAGAACCGAACACATAAAACCATAAACCCCCACGACGAGTCATCAGCACGACCAAACAAAGAACACCAAGCGAAGCGAGCGGTGCATGCGAACCCCCACCTGCCTGGCGGCAGAGCTACGGCTCCCCACGAACTGGCTCGACTACACGATCCTCGGCATCTACTTCGTCGTGGTCCTCGGCATCGGCTTCGCCGCCCGGCGCTCGGTGAAGACCACCCTCGACTTCTTCCTCTCGGGCCGCTCGCTGCCCGCCTGGATCACCGGTCTCGCGTTCATCTCGGCGAACCTGGCCGCCACCGAGATCCTGGGCATGGCCGCGAACAGCGCACAGTACGGCGCGTACACCGTGCACTGGTACTGGATCGGCGCCATCCCGGCAATGGTGTTCCTGGGCCTGGTGATGATGCCGTTCTACTACGGCAGCAAGGTCCGCTCGGTCCCGGAGATGCTGCTGCTGCGCTTCGACAAGGCGGCCCACCTGCTGAGCTCGGCCCTGTTCGCGTTCGCCGCCATCCTGATCGCCGGGGTGAACCTGTACGCGCTGGCCATCGTCGTCGAGGCGCTGCTGGGCTGGCCGCAGTGGGTGGCGATCGTGGTGGCCGGCTTCTTCGTGCTGGCGTACATCACGCTCGGCGGCCTCTCCTCGGCGATCTACAACGAGGTCCTGCAGTTCTTCGTGATCCTGGCGGCCCTCATCCCGCTGTCCGTGCTGGGCCTGAAGAAGGTGGGCGGCTGGGACGGCCTGACCGACAAGCTCACCGCGTCCCACGGGGACGACTTCGTCACCGCCTGGGGCGGCACCGGCATCGGCAGCGCCAACCCGCTCGGCGCGAACTGGCTGACGATCGTGCTGGGCCTCGGCTTCGTGCTGTCCTTCGGCTACTGGACGACGAACTTCGCGGAGGTGCAGCGCGCGCTGTCGGCGAAGAACCTCTCGGCGGCCCAGCGCACCCCGCTCATCGCGGCCTTCCCGAAGATCTTCATCGTCTTCCTGGTGATGATCCCGGGCCTGGTGGCGGCGGTGCTGGTGCCGAAGATCGGCACCGCGGACTCCGACCTCCAGTACAACGACGCCATCCCGTACCTGATGGAGCAGCTGCTGCCGAACGGCGTGCTGGGCATCGCGGTGACGGGTCTGCTGGCGGCGTTCATGGCCGGCATGGCGGCGAACGTCTCGTCCTTCAACACGGTGTTCACCACCGACATCTGGGCGAGGTACGTGGTGCGGGGGCGGGAGGACGCGTACTACGTGCGCTTCGGCCGACTGATCACGGCGGTCGGCGTGGCGGCCTCGGTGGGCACGGCGTTCCTCGCGTCGTCCTTCTCGAACATCATGAGCTACCTGCAGACGCTCTTCAGCTTCTTCAACGTGCCGATGTTCGTGGTCTTCGTCGTCGGCATGTTCTGGAAGCGGGCGTCGAAGAAGTCGGGCTTCTGGGGGCTGCTCGCGGGCACCACGGCGGCGATGGTCAACTACTTCGTCCTCTACAAGCAGGACGTCATCGGCATCCCCACCGACCAGGGCGCCAACTTCGTCTCCGCGATCGCCGGCTTCGTGGCGGGCGCGGTCGTGATGGTGGCGGTGTCGCTGTTCACCGCCCCCAAGACGGACGAGGAGCTGCGGGGTCTGGTCTACGGCACCGTCTCCCCCGGGATGGCCGAGCCGCCCGCGGCGGGCGACGACGCCTGGTACCGCCGGCCCGCGCTGCTGGGCTGGAGCGCGGTGATCCTGGCCGCCCTCTGCTACATCCCGTTCTCGTTCTGAGCCCTCGCGACACCCGCGGGAGGATGGAGACACCATGTCCGAGCAGTTCGAACCGTCCGAGCGCGACGAGGCCGCCGAGCGGCTGCGGCGGGCGGGCTGGTCCGAGGCCGACGTCCAGCGCGAGGTCACGGCACTCGAGGAGAAGTCCGCGACCGCGGCCCGCATCTTCGACCTGCGCCGCATCATCGGCGGCCTGTTCGTCCTCTACGGCGTGATCGTCACGATCGCCGGCCTCACGGACGGCGACGCGGCGATCGACAAGGCCCAGGGAATCAACATCAACCTGTGGACGGGCCTCGGGATGCTGGCCCTCGGCCTGTTCTTCCTGGCCTGGCTGAAGCTGCGGCCCGCGGCGCCGGTCACCCCGAAACTCCCGCCCGAGGCGGTGGAGGGGGAACCGCCGCGGGGCGGGTAGCGGCAGGGCGGCCGCGCCGCCGCGCCGGCCGCGGAACGGGGCGGCTCCGGGGTCCGGGCATGCGGAACCCGGAGCCGCCCCACGTCATGGCCGTGGCCGACCGGACCGGTCCTAGGTCCTAGTCCTCCCGGTCGGCGACGTTCACGTTGACGGCGTCGTCCCCGTTGTTGCAGATCTGCTGGGTCGCCGTCTGGTTGGACGAGACGCCGAGGAGGGGGAGGTTCAGGTTCGGGATGTTGATGAGACCGAACGAGATGTTCTCCACGTGGTTGGCGCACCGGCGGGAGTCCCCGTCCGAGCCGGAGGCGCCGGCGGAGGCGATCCCGGCCCCGGCCATGCCGAGGCTGGCGATCATGGCGGCCACGAGAGCGGTCTGGTGAAGCTTGCGCATTGCGTTCCCTTTTCGGCTGAGTGGCATGCTTCGTCAATGAACGACGTCATTCCCGTCACTGAACGAAACGGTACGATTACACACCGTATGCGTTATTTGTCCGATATGCACCTCAGTCACCGGCGAGTCAGCCCGAGTCAGCTCCGTTCGAAGCAGTGCGAGCGGCCGACGACACGGAAACCGCGACGCTCGTACCAGTGGCGGGGCCAGTCCGCCGCGTCCGCCGTCAGGAACCGGGTCCCGCAGCCCTGGTCGGCGGCCATGCGCAGGGCGGTGCTCAGGACGGCGTCGCCGTGGCCGCGCCTGAGGTGGGCCTCCGCGGTGATCAGGTCCTCGATCTGGGCCGTGCCGGCCGCCGGGTCCATATAGAGGTCGGCCCAGGAGGCGGCCTCGCCCTCCTCCGTGCGCGCGCAGAGGAACCGGACCACGTCGGCCCCGCGGCGACGCGCCTCGCGCCGGTCGACGAGCTGGCGGACGACCTCGTCGTCGACGTCCGGAAGGAAGCCCCGCCAGCGCCGGGCGAGCGGGACGCGGAGCGCGTCGAGGTCCACCTCCCGCGCCGTCGCCCCGCCGGTCGGCACCGGGCCCGTGTGCAGCATGACCAGCAGGGTGGAGTGGGCGTACCCGGCCCGGGTCAGCGGCTCCGCGCACGCGCCGGCGACGTCGTCGTCGAGGACGGAGACCATGCGGAACGGCAGATGCCCCAAAGCCCGCTCCGCGAGGGCGGGCAGCGCCTCGGGGTCGACGGCCGCGTCGATGACGACCTGGTTGTCCGCGTGGGAGTGCGCGAAGGAGTCGTCGTACACGGCGAACCCGCCCGGGAGGTCGACGACGCGCGCGGCCTGACGGCGGGCGAAGGCCGACAGGAAGGCCTTGATCTGCTGCAGTTCCGGGGTGGGCATGGAGCGAGCCTAGACAGCCGCGGACCTGGCCCGCCCCGAATTACCCCCTGCCCGGGCCCCGCCCGGGCGACGGGGAACCGGGCGTCGGGGACCGGGGCGTCGGCACGAACAGGCACAGCCGGTACGTGGTGGGACGGTCCGACCGGCCGCACAGCGTGTCGACACGCACCGCCGCCGCGTCGACGCACGGCTGCTCCGTACGCAGGCGCAGCAGCCTCGCGCGCAGCTCGGACCGGTCCCGCGTCTCGAGCAGCACGTCCCAGCGGCCGTCAGTGCGCGGCGCCGCGCTCCGTTTCCGCTTCCGTTTCCGCTGACCCGGCATCGTCCGTCGCCCCGCTCGTCGTCGCATCGCTGCCGTATCCGGCGATCTCACCGCTTCGTGCCGCCGCGACCAGGGCGATCGTCAGGATGACCGCCCAGTCGACGAAGTGCGTCGACAGCGGGTAACTCGCCAGGGTGTAGCCGTCTCCGGTCAAAAAGACGATGTGCAGCGCGGCGACCGGCAGCCCCGCGGTGAGCGCCGCCAGCAGGCCGCGCAGCGGGGCCCGCACCAGCAGGCCGCGCGGGGCGATCGCCAGGGCGAGACCGGTGGCCGTGCCCAGGGCGACGCCCACCGCCATGCTCCCCAGCGCCGCGTACACGCCCGCCGTCGTCAGCGCCCACGCAGTCCCGTAAAGGCCGCCGGTCAGGAAGACGAACGCCGCCACCAGGCACAGAACGCCGACCGCCCCCGCGGGCCACGCCCCGATGAGCACCCCGAGGCGCGCGCCCCGACCGATGACCGTACGTGCTCGCACGCGCCCTACTCCGCTTCCGTCGCCCGGTCGCGGGACGTGTGCGGCAGCGGGCCCGCGCGGTCCAGCAGGCCGGTGCGCGCCGCGAGCGCGGCCGCCTCCAGGCGGGAGCCCACGCCGAGCTTCATCAGGACCCGCTGGACGTGGGTGCGGGCCGTGGAGGGGGCGATGCCCATGCCTGCGGCGATCAGCCGGGTGTCCTCGCCGTCGGCGACGCGGACCAGGACCTCCACCTCCCGCGGGGTGAGCATCTGCAGCAGCCGCTGGCCCTCGTCGTCGGGCTGGGCGGCCGGGTTCAGCAGTTCGCCGAACGCGCCCTGCAGCAGCTGCGGCGCCACCGCCGCCTCACCCGCCCGCGCCTTCATGATGGCCCGCTCCACGCCCTCTATGCGCTCGTCGTGGCGTACGTAGCCGGAGGCGCCCGCCGCGAAGGCGGCGGCGATGCCGCGCGGGCTCGGCACCGGTCCGAGGACCAGGACCGCCACCTGCGGGCGCTCCCGCTTGATGCGGACCACGGGGTCGAAGACGCCCGGTTCGGCCGGAGCCGCCGTGCCCAGCAGACACACCTCGGGGGCGCGGGTGATCACCAGCTCCGCCGCCCCCGCCGCCGGCGCTGCCGCGGCGAGCACCCGGTGCCCCCGCAGTTTCAGCGCCGAGGCCAGCGCCTCGGCGAGCAGGCGGTGGTCGTCGACCACCATCAGCCGCACTCCCATCGAGCAACCCCCCAGTCCCCCCGTGGATGCCCACACGGATCCACGCGGACCCACACGCACCCACGCGAACCCACGCGGACGAACAAAGGGCGCCCCCCGGCACCCCTGTCCTCATGCCCCCGGAAGCTACACGCTTGTTCGACATTGCGCTCCCCCTACCGGCGAGAACTGCCCGGATCGCCGAAATTCCTCTCACGAGGGCGACGTTGGCGATAAATGAGAAGGCCCCGCCCCCGAGCGGAAATCAACTCGGGGGCGGGGCCGTGACCCGACGATCAGTACGATCAGCTGCCCGCGGCGCCGAACCCGACCGCGAGGTACTCCGGGTCGCCGCCCGAGGAGGCGCTGTCGTCGACGTACACCTCCGACATGTACAGGCGCCCCTGCGCGAAGAGGACCTCGGAGTACTCCGGGGACAGGCTGGTCTCCAGGTCGTGCACCGCGTCCGTGGCCGCGTTCTCCAGCAGCACGGTCTCCTTGAAGGAGCCGCCGTCGATGCTGACGACCTGTCCGCCCTTGTCGTACGGCGGCCTCTTGTAGGCGATCAGGTTGCCGCCGTCCATGCGCAGCGGGTAGATCGTGTAGCCGTCGCCGGCGTCCGCGCGCTGGCCGGTCTGCTTGCCGGTGGCCAGGTCGAAGGCGACGATCTCGTTCGCCCTGCCGTAGGTTCCGCTGCCGTCGTGCTCCTCGGTGGGCACGTAGATGCGGTCGTTGCCGACGGCCAGGCCCGTGCAGGCCTCGATCCTGGTGATGCCCTCGCAGTCGGCCGCGTACTCGGCCCCCGGCACCGAGATGCGGGTGCGCAGCTTGCCGGTTTTGCTGTCGATGGAGAAGAAGTCCGAGATGCCGCTGCCGTCACCGGCGCTGTCGCCGACGTCGGCGGCCACCACCAGGGGCTCGGTGGAGACGACGGACGCGTAGTCGATGCCCGTGGCCAGCTTGTACTCGGAGAGCACCTTGCCGGAGACCGGGTCGATGGTCTGGATGTGCAGCTCGGGGTTGTCGTACGCGCCGCACTTGCGCACCGCCACCAGCTTGGGGCCGCCGCCGTAACCGGCGTCGTAGCAGGTGTCGGCCGGCTTCGGCGACCACAGCACCTTCCCGGAGTCGATGTCGAAGGCCGCGCCGCCCTCCGTGCTGCCCACGGCGACCGTGTTCCCGCTGACCGTGACGTTGTCGAAGTCGATCGCGTAGTCCCCGGAGGTGACCGTCTTCTTCCACAACTGCTTGCCGGCGGTGAGGTCGATCGCCGCGATCTGGTCGCAGCGGGCCGTCTCAGCGGTGCTCGCCTGGAAGACGACCGCCGTGCGGTGGTCGTCGGTGGCGAACCTGCTGGCCTCGCACACCGGGCCCGGCAGCGCGATCGACCACAGCTTGGTGCCCTTGGCCGGGTCGTAGCCGGTGATCCCGTTGACGCCGGTCTTCACGTACGCCTTGTCGGTCAGCCAGGAACCCCGGACGCCGACGCTGTCGTCTTTCTTGACCACCGGCATCGCCAGCTTGAAGAGCACGTCGGCGGAGGGGTCGGCGGGCGCCTTCTCGCTGCCGCCGGAGGTCGTGCCGCCGGTGCCTTGGCCCGTGTCCCCCTTGTCGCCCCCGCCGCCGTTCGCGCCGCCGGAGCTCGCCTCCTCCTTCTTGCCGCCGCTGTCGGAGTTCGCGTACCAGACGCCGCCGCCGACGATCAGCGCGATCGCGACGACCGCCGCGACGATGATCGCCACCTGCGCGTTGATCTTCCGGCCGGAACCCGGCGGGCCGCCGCTCCCGACGACCTGCGGCTGCATGGGCACGGTCTGCTGCCCCGGGTATCCGTAACCGGGCTGACCCGGGTAGCCGTACCCCGGCTGCTGGCCGTAGGGGTTCGTCTGCGGCTGGCCGTAGGGGTTGGGCTGCGGCTGGCCGTAGGGGTTCGGCTGCGGCTGGCCGTACGCGGACGGGCCCGGCGCGGGAGCGGCCGGCTGGGCCGGGTAGCCGTAGCCGGGGGCGGTCGGCGGCGCGGCGGGCCCGCCCGGTGCGGGCGCCTGCGGGTAGCCGTAGCCCGGCTGGGGCTGCGGCGTCCCGGACGGAGCCGGCGGCGCGGGCGCCGGGGAAGCCTGCGGCGCCTGTCCCGGAGCCGGGGGCTGGGCCTGAACCGGAGCCGGGGGCTGGGGCGGAGACTGCGGCTCCGGGGTCTTCGACAGGCTCGGCGCGGGCGGCTGCGGCGGAGCGTCCTGAGGGACGGAGTCCTGGGGCACGGAGTCCCGGGGCACGGCGTCCTGGGGGACGGAGTCCTGCGGAGCGGAGTCCGGGGGCGTCGCGTCCTGCGGTGGCTGGGGCGGGCCGAAGCCGCCCTGCTGCGGGGGCTGGTTCGGCGGCTGGTTCGGCGGCGGGGGCGGCGGCTGGGTCATGGTGTGGGTACCTCAGGAGAAAGCTCGGGAAGCCCGGAAAGGCGGAGGAGACGGGGAAGCCCGCGGAAGGCGGGCCCGGACGGCCCGCGGTGGCGGGCCCGGACGACGGCGGAAGCCGGAGCCGGAGGGACGGCGCGGGCCGGGAGGACGGCGGCTCGCCTCACTTGCCGTAGGCGAGCATCAGCTTCTCCTTCGTGTCGTCGTTGCCCGTCAGCCGGGTGGTGGAGAGGTAGAAGCGCCCGCCGACCCAGTCGACGGCACGGGAGTAGAAACCGTCCTCGATCTTGACCGTGCTCTCGGGCAGTTGGAGCAGCTTCGTGGGCGTGTGCGCGGACCCCGCCGTGGGGATCGCCACGACCTGACCGGGCGCGTCGTACGACGGCTGGACGTACGCCACGAGGTTCCCGCCCTCGACCCGCACCGGCTGCATGGCTTCGTCGGTCGGGGACTTCACCCGCCACTTCTCCTTGCCGGTGGCCAGGTCGATCGCCACGATCTCGTTGGCACCGCTCTTCGCGTCGGTCGGCAGGTAGAGCGTGTTGGCGTCGGACGCCGTGCCCTGGCAGCCGGTGAGGTTGCGCTGCAGGAAACCGGAGTCGCAGTCGGGGGCGAAGTCCTCGTCGAAGCCGACCTGCGAGCGGTAGGAGCCGTTCGCCTTGAACGTCGAGATGTTCCAGGAGTTCTTGTCCTTGTTGGTGCTGTAGACGACCAGCGGGTCGACGGAGTACGTCTTGCCGACGCTCCACCCCTTGTCGAACTTCTGGGTCCACTTGACCTTGCCGGTGGCCGGGTCCAGCTCCTGGAGCTCGTCGTGCTCGGTGGCCTTGGTCGCGTCGCAGGACGCCACCGAGATGAGCCGGGTGCCGCCCGCGAACGCCGTCGGGAAGCACGCGTCGCCGTACTTCTGCTTGTCGTACAGCTTCTTGCCCGTGCGGACGTCGTACGCCGTGCCGGACTGCGAGCGGCCCACCATCAGCGTGTTGCCGGCCAGCGACAGTTCGACGCTGATCGCGCTGTCGAACAGCGCGCCGTCCGCGACCACGCCCGTCCAGCCCTTGGCGCCGGTGCCGAGGTCGACCTGCTGGAGCTGGTTGCACTTGGCGCGGTCGCTGGTGCCGCTCATGTACGCGACCACGATCTTGTCGTCGGCCGTCCGCTGCGGGGTGACCGCGCAGATCTTCTGCGGGAACGTGAGGGCGGGCCAGGTCGGCCTGCCGTCCGCCACGTTGTACGCGACGACCTGCTTGTACGCAGCTTTCACGGCCGCCTTCGACGTGATCCACATGCCGGGGGCGTCGGCGCCGGAAGCGGGCGCGTCGGGCGCCTCCTTGTACCAGAGCACCTTCGCTTCGCCCGACTTGCGCCCGGCGTTGAAGTCCTGGTCGTCCCCGCCGCCGTCGCCGTCGCCGTCACCGGGGTTGACCGGCGCCGCGCTCGTCGCCTTGTCGTCGCCGCTCGGTCCGGCGACGGGCTTCTTCGGGTCCTTGTCGTCGCCGCTCGTGACCGCGAACACCGCGCCGCCGATCACCAGCAGCGCCACGACCGCGGCCCCGACGACCAGCGCCGGCCGCCCCTTGAAGGGGTTGCGTCCGCCCGTCGGGGCGCCGGGCGCGCCGGGGAACTGGGGCTGCTGCGGGTAGCCGTAGCCGGGCTGCGGGGCGTAGGGACCGGCGGGCTGCCCGTACGGTCCCTGCTGCCCGTAGGGGCCGGGCTGGCCGGGCTGCGCGTACGGGCCGGGCTGCTGGGGCTGTTGCCCGTAGGGGCCCGGCTGCTGCGGGTAGCCGTAGCCGGGCTGCGGCGGCTGGGCGGGCGGGCCCTGGGGCGGCTGCGGCGGCATCTGCGGAGCACCGAAGCCGCCCTGCGGCGGCTGCTGGTGCTGCGGCTGGTCCTGCGGTGCTCCGAAACCGCCGGGCTGCGGCGGCTGACTGGGCGGCTGGGCCATCGGCGTGTTCCCCCTGGTCACTGATTTTTAGCCACGCCTCCGGGCCAGTGACCACCCGGAGCCGTCCTCAGAAGGTTCTCGGACGGCTCTTTCTATCACCCGGCGCCGACGGCTCCCGGGGCCGCTCCACCCCTGTTCCCAAGGGAGGACCGCCCCGTGATGCCGTCGTTATGCGTCTTCACGCACCCTTCACGCGTCCTCGGCGAGATCCAGCCATCGCAGCTCCAGTTCCTCCCGCTCACCGGCCAACGCGCGCAGCTCGGCGTCGAGTTCGGCCACCTTCGCGAAGTCGGTGGCGTGGGCGGCGATCCGGTCGTGCAGCTTGGTCTCCTTCTCGGAGACCTTGTCCAACTGCCGCTCGATCTTCTGCAGTTCCTTCTTTGCGGCGCGCTGGTCGGCGGCGCTCTTCTCGGGCGCGGCCTTCTGCGTGAGCGCCGGGGCGGCGGAGGCGGCCGCGGCCTCCTCCATGCGCTGCCGGCGCTCGATGTACTCGTCGATGCCGCGCGGGAGCATCCGCAGCGCGGCGTCGCCGAGGAGGGCGAAGACGCGGTCCGTGGTGCGCTCGACGAAGAAGCGGTCGTGGGAGATGACGATCATCGAGCCGGGCCAGCCGTCGAGCAGGTCCTCGAGCTGGGTGAGGGTCTCGATGTCCAGGTCGTTGGTGGGCTCGTCGAGGAAGAGGACGTTGGGCTCGTCCATCAGCAGCCGCAGGATCTGCAGCCGTCGGCGCTCGCCGCCGGACAGGTCGCCGACCGGCGTCCACTGCTTGTCCTTGTTGAAACCGAACGTCTCGCAGAGCTGCCCGGCGGTCATCTCCCGCCCCTTGCCGAGGTCGACGCGTTCGCGTACCTGCTGCACGGCTTCCAGCACCCGCAGGTTCGGGTCGAGTTCGGCGACCTCCTGGGAGAGGTAGGCGAGCTTGACGGTCTTGCCGACGACGACCTTGCCGGCCGCCGGCTGGGTCTCGCCCTCGGTGCGCGCGGCCTCGGCCAGGGCCCGCAGCAGGGAGGTCTTGCCGGCGCCGTTGACGCCGACCAGGCCGATGCGGTCACCGGGGCCGAGGTGCCAGGTGATGTGCTTCAGCAGCACCTTGGGGCCGGCCTGGACGGTGACGTCCTCGAGGTCGAAGACCGTCCGGCCGAGCCGCGAGGAGGCGAACTTCATCAGCTCGCTGCTGTCGCGCGGCGGCGGCACGTCCGCGATGAGCTCGTTGGCGGCCTCGACGCGGAAGCGCGGCTTGGACGTGCGCGCGGGCGCGCCGCGGCGCAGCCAGGCCAGCTCCTTGCGGACCAGGTTCTGCCGCTTGGTCTCCTCCGTCGCGGCGATGCGCTCCCGCTCCGCGCGCGCGAAGACG
The DNA here is from genome assembly GCF_030816715.1 of Streptomyces achromogenes. Classification (NCBI taxonomy): domain Bacteria; kingdom Bacillati; phylum Actinomycetota; class Actinomycetes; order Kitasatosporales; family Streptomycetaceae; genus Streptomyces; species Streptomyces achromogenes. The sequence goes on from NZ_JAUSYH010000001.1 coordinate 3,780,629, forward strand.
TAGTCGGAGTACCCGCCCTCGTACTCGTGGACGGCGCCGCGCTGCACGTCCCACATGCGGGTGCAGACCTGGTCGAGGAACCAGCGGTCGTGGGTGACGCAGACGAGCGCGGAACGGCGCTCGCGCAGATGCCGGGCGAGCCAGGAGATGCCCTCGACGTCGAGGTGGTTGGTCGGCTCGTCCAGGACGATGAGGTCCTGCTCCTCGATCAGCAGCTTGGCGAGCGCGATACGGCGGCGCTCACCGCCGGAGAGCGGGCCGATGACGGTGTCCAGGCCCTGTGGGAAGCCGGGCAGGTCGAGCCCGCCGAAGAGCCCGGTGAGCACGTCCCGGACCTTGGCGTTCCCGGCCCACTCGTGGTCGGCCATGTCCCGGATGACCTCGTGGCGGACGGTCGCGGCCGAGTCGAGCGAGTCGTGCTGGGTGAGCACGCCGAGGCGCACCCCGCCGGAGTGCGTGACCCGGCCGGAGTCCGCCTCCTCCAGCTTGGCGAGCATGCGGATCAGCGTGGTCTTCCCGTCGCCGTTGCGGCCGACGACACCGATCCGGTCCCCTTCGGACACGCCGAGCGAGATGCCGTCCAGCAGCGCACGGGTCCCGTACACCTTGCTGACGTTCTCGACATTGACCAGATTGACGGCCATTTCACTCCTGCGCATCGGGGTCGGACAGCCTTTAAGCCTACGGCCTGACGGGTGAGGCACCGGGCGCGAGGGTCTCGTCACTCTTTGTGATGACCTGGTTCGGGACCGGGCCGCTACCGTGGAGGTGGGGCAGCAGGATCCCGTCCATGGGAGGAACATCGACCGCCGAGTCCGTCAAGCGCCGCGTCCAATCGACCTGACCGCCGTCGACGTACTCTGACCGCAGCCACCCCTCAGAGCACCGTCGCCCCCGCCGCCGGCGCCGACGCCACCCGCACCGCTCGGCAGGTGCCGCAGGTGCGCAGGGCCTCGGCCACTGTCTCCGCCGCCCCCGGATCACGCACGAGGAACGCCGTCGTGGGCCCCGAGCCCGAGACCAGGGCGGCCAGCGCGCCCGCCGCGCGCCCCGCCGCGAGGGTGTCGGCGAGTTCGGGGAAGAGCGACAGCGCGGCGGGCTGGAGGTCGTTGGAGACGTTGGCCGCGAGGGCGTCGGGGTCGCCCGCGGCAAGGGCGTCCAGGAGCGCGCCGGAGGCGACCGGTTCGGGGACGTCCGTCCCCTCGGTGAGCCGGTCGAACTCGCGGAACACCGCCGGCGTCGACAGTCCCCGTCCGGCCATGGCGAACACCCAGTGGAAGTCGCCGCCGGTCTCCAGGGCCGTCAGCTTCTCGCCGCGCCCGGTGCCGAGAGCCGCCCCGCCGACCAGGCTGAACGGCACGTCGCTGCCCAACTCGGCGCAGATGTCGAGGAGTTCGTCCCGGGTGGCGCCGGTGCCCCATAGCGCGTCGCAGGCCAGCAGGGCGCCCGCGCCGTCCGCGCTGCCGCCGGCCATGCCCCCGGCGACCGGGATGTCCTTGGCGATGTGCAGATGCACGTCGGGGGTCCGGCCGTACCGCTCGGCGAGGGCGATCGCGGCCCGCGCCGCCAGGTTCGTGCGGTCCAGGGGCACCTGGGCCGCGTCCGGGCCCTCGCAGGTGACGCGGAGCGCGTCGGCCGGGGTCACCGTGACCTCGTCGTACAGGCCGACCGCCAGGAACACGTTGGCCAGGTCGTGGAAGCCGTCCGGGCGGGCCGCGCCCACCGCGAGCTGCACGTTGACCTTGGCGGGCACCCGCACGGTGACGCGGGCGCTCACGCGGGGGCCTGCTGCCGGTGCTCGGCGATCCGGGCGAACTCCTCGACACCGAGGGCCTCGCCGCGCGCCTGCGGGGACACCCCGGCGGCGACCAGGGCCCTCTCGGCGGCGGCCGCCGACCCCGCCCAGCCCGCGAGCGCGGCCCGCAGGGTCTTGCGGCGCTGGGCGAAGGCCGCGTCGACGACGGCGAAGACCTCGCGCCGGGACGCCGTGGTCACGACCGGCTCGGACCGCCGCACCAGCGAGACCAGCCCGCTGTCCACGTTCGGCGCCGGCCAGAAGACGTTGCGGCCGATGGCGCCGGCCCGCTTGACGTCGGCGTACCAGTTCGCCTTCACGGACGGCACGCCGTACACCTTCGAGCCGGGGCCCGCGGCGAGCCGGTCGGCGACCTCCGACTGGACCATGACCAGGGTGCGTTCGATGCTCGGGAACGTCTCCAGCATGTGCAGCAGCACGGGCACGGCGACGTTGTACGGCAGGTTCGCGACGAGCGCGGTGGGGGCGGGGCCCGGCAGCCCGGTCACGTGCATCGCGTCGGAGTGCACCAGCGCGAACCGCTCCGCGCGCTGCGGCATGCGGGCGGTGATCGTCGCGGGCAGCGCGCCGGCCAGGACGTCGTCGATCTCGACGGCCGTGACCCGGTCGGCGACCTCCAGCAACGCGAGGGTGAGGGAGCCGAGCCCGGGACCCACCTCGACGACCACGTCGTCGGGCCGGACACCCGCGGTGCGCACGATCCGGCGGACGGTGTTCGCGTCGATCACGAAGTTCTGGCCGCGCTGCTTGGTGGGCCGCACGCCGAGGACGGCCGCCAGCTCACGGATGTCGGCGGGGCCCAGAAGGGCGTCGGAAGGGGGGCTGCTGCTCACGGGACAAGGGTACGGGGCTGCAAGGACGCCCCCGCACCGCCGCCGTGCGAGGCGGGCGAGGCGGGGCCTGCGACGCGGTCAGCCGTGCAGGCGTCGTCCGCAGTGCGGCCAGGGGCTCGCGCCGCGTCGCACGTACAGCTTCTTCGCGCGGAGCGTCTGCTCCGCCGCCGAGGCGTCCTGCGGCCGTCCGCTGCCGCCGAGACTCTGCCAGGTGCGGGTGTCGAACTGGTAGAGGCCGCCGTAGGTGCCCGACGCGTCGACGGCGCCGGGCCGGCCGCCCGACTCGCAGGCCGCGAGGCTGCGCCAGTCCAGGCCGTCCGCTCCCCGCACCGACGACGGCAGCGGCTTCGTCCCGACCCTCACCCGCTGCTCGCGCGGCTCGCGCACGGTCTCCTCGCGGATCCGCCGGGGCTTCTGCCGCACGCCGTTGACGGAGCGCAGGGCGTAGGTGATGCGCCGCAGTCCGGGCTGTCCGGCCCGCTCCACCACCTCCGTGCCCTTGAACAGCGAGGGGTCCTCGCTGCGGCGCACGGCGAACGGGATCTGCTCCTCGCGGACCTCCTGGGAGCCGGTGATCCGCAGCACGGTGACCGTCTGGCCGTCGCGCGGGAAACTGCCGGGCTCGACGGAGGTGGTGTCCTCGCCGCGCAGGGTGATCCCGGCCGCCGCGACCGCCTCGCGCACGGTCGCCGCGTTGGTGCGGATGGTGCGGGCCCGGCCGTCGGCCATGACGGTGACGGAACGCTCGGTGCGCACGTCCAGCGCCAGCCCGGCGCGTCCGATGCGCTGCGAGCGCGACACGGACATGTACGCGCCCTCCGCCCGCACCCCGAGCTGCCGGAGCGCCTCCTCCACCGTGTGCGCGGTCGTCCACCACTCGTGGCGCTGCCCGTCCAGGGTGAGCCGGACGGGCCGCCCGTAGTGCACGGTGATCTCGTCGCCGCTCGCGAGATCCGTGCCCGCGGCGGGTGCGACCACGTCGTGCTCGCCGACCCGCACGCCCTCGTCCGCGAGGAGTTCGCCCACGTCGTCGGCGAAGGTGTGCAGGGTGCGCGGCTTGCCGTCGACGGTCAGCTCCACCGCCTTGTCGTCGGCGACGAACGCGGTGGTGCCGCCCGCCAGGAACGCCACGACGAGGGCCTGCGGAAGCAGCCGGCGCATCGCGGACTCCGGGCGCTCGGCGTCACGCGCCCGGCGCCGGCGCTCGGCCCGCCGCCCCACGCCCCGCGCCTGCGCCGGCAGCGGCGGTCCGGGGAGGGGAAGCACCGGCTCGGTCAGCTGCAGCGTCCGCGCGGGCCCGGCCGCGGCCGGCTCCGCTTCGTACGCGTCGTGCGCGTCGTGCGTCGCGTACTCCTCGTAGGAGGGGCGGTACGTGTCGTCGTACGTCCCGGGCGCCGCGTACACGCCGTACGCGACCGTCTCGGCGTCGTGCAGGTCGACCTGCGTCCCGCCGCCGTACGGCCCGTACTCGAGGTACTGCGAGTTGCTCACGCCGACACTCCAGGGGTGGGGTCCGGATCGGGCCCCCAGAACCTAGCGGAGCGACGGTCACTCTCCAAAGTGACGCGGCTACCGAGTGTGGTGTTCGACGCGCGTGTGCGGGTCAGTACCCGAACGCGCGTGCCGTGTTGGCGGCGAGAGCGGCGGCCAGGACGTCCTCGTCGACGCCCCGCACGGCGGCCAGGGCGCGCACGGTGACGGGGATCAGGAAGGGGGCGTTGGGCCGTCCTCGGTAGGGCGCCGGGGTGAGGAACGGGGCGTCGGTCTCCACCAGGAGCAGCTCCGCGGGGGCCACGGCGACGGCGTCCCGGAGGTTCTGGGCGTTCTTGAAGGTGACGTTGCCGGCGAAGGACATGAAGTAGCCGGCGCGGGCGCAGATCCCGGCCATCTCGGCGTCGCCGGAGTAGCAGTGGAAGACGGTGCGCTCGGGGGCGCCCTCCTCCTTCAGGACGCGCAGCACGTCGGCGTGCGCGTCGCGGTCGTGGATGACCAGGGCCTTGCCGTGCCGTTTGGCCATCTCGATGTGGGCGCGGAAGGAGCTCTCCTGGGCTTCCCTGCCCTCGGGGCCGGTGCGGAAGAAGTCGAGACCCGTCTCGCCGACGCCCTTGACGTGCGGGAGCGCGGCGAGGCGGTCGATCTCGGCGAGCGCCTCGTCGAGCGCCGCGGTGCCGCCCGCCGTCCGCGCACCGTGCCGGGACCGACCTCCCCCGGCCCTCGGGGGCTGGGAGGCGCCCCCGGGGTCTCCGTGCACGATCCGCGGCGCCTCGTTCGGGTGCAGGGCGACGGCAGCGTGCACGCTGTCGTGCGCCGCCGCCGTCTCGGCCGCCCACCGCGAGCCCCGGACGTCGCAGCCGACCTGGACGACCGTGGTCACGCCGACCGACGCGGCTTTGGCGAGGGCCTCCGCCACCGTGTCCGACTGCATGTCGAGGTGGGTGTGGGAGTCCGCGACCGGCACCCCGAGGGGGGCCGGAAGCGGCGGCGCGGCACTCTTGTCGGCGCGGTCGCCGGCGTTCGAAGACATGCCCCGATCCTACGGAAGGAGCCGCGGAAGGAGCCGCCCTCCCCGGCCGGCCCGGGCTAGCTCGCGACGGCTCCCGGCCGGCCCGGGCTAGCTCGCCTTGCGGAAGGGGTGCAGCAGGTCGGACAGGTGCCAGTGGTGCTGTGGCTGTCCCTGCGGGTCCCCCTCGGCCGCCGTCACCGGCGCCTGGACCGGTCCGGCCGGGGGCGCCTTGCGCTGACGGGCCGCGCTCAGCACCGAGGAGACCTGGCCCGCCCGCATGATGCGCACGATGTGCCCGTCGCAGTTCTGACAGGCCGGCCGGCTCAACGGCGACGGCACGACACGCCCGTTCGCCACGTAGAGGACGAACTCGTGGCCGTCGGCGTCGGTGTGGTGCTCGATCTCGTACGACTGTTCCCAGCCGTGCCCGCAGCGCATGCAGGCGAAGGAGTACGACTCGTTGACGACGGCGCTCGCACCGCCGCGGAGGCCGGTCTGCCCTGTGATGTCACTCATGGCCGCTCCCGTGGTCCGCTGGTGGGACGGTTCACGTCCCGTCGTCCAGTGGACGCCTCCCCCGCGGCGAATGCACTCGACCTGTGCACTGTTGAAGGCGATTTGGGTGTCCCTTGCCCCAGGGCCCGGGGTCCTTTGCCCGCGCATGGGGCGCATGCTCAGACGACATGCGCCCTGCTCAGAGGGGTTGTGAGCCCCTTCACACCACCCCGGTGTCAGCCGTCACAGCACGACCCCGTCAGCGGTCAGAGCGCACCGGAGTTCTTGGCCGCCACCACCGCGTCGAACACCTCGCGCTTGGGCAGCCCGGCCTCCGCCGCGACGGCCGCGATGGCCTCCTTGCGGCGTTCGCCCGCCTCCTCGCGCACCCGCACGCGCCGCACCAGTTCCGTCGCGTCGAGTTCCTCGGGCCCGCGCTGCGGCGCGCCGGTGACGACGACGGTGATCTCGCCCCGCACGCCCTCGGCCGCCCACTCCGCCAGTTCGCCGAGCGGGCCTCGCTTCACCTCTTCGTAGGTCTTGGTGAGTTCGCGGCAGACGGCGGCCCGCCGGTCCGCGCCGAACACCTCGGCCATCGCGGCGAGGGTGTCGTCGAGCCGGTGGGGGGCCTCGAAGTAGACGAGGGTGCGGCGCTCGTCGGCGACGTCGCGCAGCCGCGACAGCCGTTCGCCCGCTTTGCGCGGCAGGAACCCCTCGAAGCAGAACCGGTCGACGGGCAGCCCGGACAGGGCCAGCGCGGTGAGCACCGCGGACGGGCCGGGGACGGCGGTGACGCGGACGTCCTTCTCCACTGCGGCGGCGACCAGCCGGTAGCCGGGGTCGGAGACCGAGGGCATGCCGGCGTCGGTGACCAGCAGCACCCGTGCGCCGCCGACGAGTTCCTCGACCAGCTCGGGTGTGCGGGCGGACTCGTTGCCCTCGAAGTAGGACACCACCCGCCCCTTGGGCGTCACGCCCAGGGCCTGGGTCAGCCGGCGCAGTCGGCGGGTGTCCTCGGCGGCGATGACGTCGGCGACCGTCAGTTCCTCGGCGAGACGCGGCGGGGCGTCCGCGACGTCGCCGATGGGCGTGCCGGCGAGGACGAGGACTCCGGGGGCGGTTCGGGGCGTAGCTGTCACGTTTCCATCCTCGCAGGGGGAGAGACACGGGACTCACACAGACGTGTTCCCTACGATGGCGCGGTGACCAGTACCGCGTCCTCCATGGACTCCACGGACTACCGGCAGGGCCCGGCGCCGCACGACCGGCGGCCGTCGTGGCAGCAGCGGCTGCGCCGTTTCGGCTACCCGGCGCAGTCCTCCGCCGACGTCCGGGAGCGTCTGCTGCCGCCGTTCGCGCAGCCCAGCCCGCGGCTGTGGCAGGCGCTCGGCGTCCCGTACGGGTGGGCGGACCGGATCGTCCGCTGGTCGTCCTGGCTCGGTCCGCTGCTGGTCACGCTGCTGGCGGGTGTGCTGCGGTTCTGGCATCTGGGCAGCCCCAGGGCGGTGATATTCGACGAGACGTACTACGCGAAGGACGCGTGGGCGCTCGTCCACCGCGGGTTCGAGGTCAACTGGGACAAGAACGCCAACGACGCCATCCTCTCCTCGGGCGGCCATGTCCCGATCCCGGGGGACGCGGCGTACGTCGTGCATCCGCCGGTCGGCAAGTACGTGATCGGGCTGGGCGAACTGCTCTTCGGGTTCGACCCGTTCGGCTGGCGGTTCATGACGGCGGTGCTCGGCACGCTCAGCGTGCTGATGCTGTGCCGGATCGGCCGCCGTCTCTTCCGCTCCACGTTCCTCGGCTGCCTCGCGGGCGCGCTGATGGCGGTCGACGGCCTGCACTTCGTGATGAGCCGGGCGGCCCTGCTCGACGGGGTGCTGATGTTCTTCGTGCTGGCGGCGTTCGGCTGTCTGGTGGCCGACCGGGACTGGGCCCGCGCGCGACTCGCCGCGGCGCTCGAGCCGGACGCCGACGGCCGCTGCCGTCCCGACGCGCACCTCGCGGAGACGACCCGCGTCGGGTGGCGCCCCTGGCGCTGGGGGGCGGGCCTGATGCTGGGCCTGGCCATCGGCACGAAGTGGAACGGCCTGTACATCATGGTGGCGTTCTGCCTGATGGCGGTGTTGTGGGACGTCGGCTCGCGCAAGGTGGCGGGCGCCCGGCGTCCGTACCTGGCGGTGCTGAAGCGGGACACGGGCCTGGCGTTCCTGGCGACGGTGCCGGTCGCGCTGGTCACGTACCTGCTGTCGTGGACGGGCTGGATCCTGTCCGCCACGGACGGCAAGGGCGGCTACTACCGCAGCTGGGCGGCGACCGACGGCAAGGGCGGCAGCTGGACCTGGCTGTTCCCCGACTGGTGGCGCAGCCTGTGGCACTACGAGCACGAGGTGTACGAGTTCCACACCCACCTCACGTCGCCGCACACGTACCAGTCGAACCCGTGGAGCTGGCTCGTCCTCGGCCGGCCGGTCTCCTACTTCTACGAGTCCCCGGCGCCCGGCGCGGACGGCTGTCCGACGGACGCGGGCGAGAAGTGCGCGCGCGAGGTGCTGGCGATCGGCACCCCGCTGCTGTGGTGGGCGGCCTGCTTCGCGGTGCTGTTCGTGCTGTGGCGCTGGCTGTTCCGCCGTGACTGGCGTGCGGGCGCGATCGTCTGCGCCGTCGCGGCCGGCTACCTGCCGTGGTTCATGTACCAGGAACGCACGATCTTCCTGTTCTACGCCGTCGTGTTCCTGCCTTTCCTGTGTCTGGCCGTGGCCATGATGATCGGGGCCCTCGTCGGTCCCCCGGGATCCAGCGACACCCGTCGGGTCGCGGGCGCCACGGGCGCGGGCGTCCTGGTCCTCCTGATCACCTGGAACTTCATCTACTTCTTCCCCCTGTACACCGGCCAGGCCATCCCGATCGACGACTGGCGTTCACGGATGTGGCTGGACACGTGGGTCTAACGATTGCGGAAACTCCCGCCCCGTGCGCCATGTCAGCGCTTACTGTGAGGCTGAGCGCGGTTTTCTGAACGCGTTCAGAAAAGACCCGCGAGGGTCACCACGGGGAGGACGGGGAGGGCGCGGACCATGCGCAAGGGTGCCAAGGCGGCCATCGTGGGATCGGTGTTCGCGATGATGGTGGGCGGGGCCGGCTACGGGGCGTTCAACGTCGTGAGCGCGCTGAGCGACACCGGCGGGAGCGGCGGACCGGGAGGCGCCGAGCCGGTGGCCGTGAAGAGCGGACCACCGAGCGGCTCCGAGGTGAAGGACACCAGCGCCGCGTTCTTCGCGGCCTGGGAGAAGGGCCAGGCCTCGGCCGCCGCCGATCTCACCAACAACGCGGCGAAGGCCGAGCCGCTGCTGACCTCGTACGGCCAGGCCGCGCACATCACGGGCGTGAAGATCACCCCGGGCCGAACGGCCGGCGACAGCGTGCCCTTCTCCGTGAAGGCGACGGTGTCCTTCGGCGGGAAGTCCAAGCCGCTCGCCTACCGGAGCCGGCTGACGGTCGTGCGGGGCGTCACCACCGGCAAGGCGCTGGTCGACTGGCAGCCGTCGGTCGTCCATCCCGCGCTGAAGAACATGGACGACACCCTGGTCACGGGTGACTCCTCGGCGCCGTCGATCGAGGCCGTGGACCGGGACGGCAAGGTGCTGACGAAGGAGAAGTACCCCTCCCTGGGGCCGGTCCTGGACCAGCTGCGCACCAAGTACGGGGCGAAGGCGGGCGGGACGCCGGGCATCGAGCTGGCGATCCGGCACGCCACCCCCGACACCGCCGACACCTCGCTGCTGACGCTCGCCGAGGGCAAGGCGGGCAAGCTGCCCACGACCCTCAGCGTGAGCGTGCAGGCGGCGGCGGAGAAGGCGGTCCAGAGGTACCCCGAGTCGTCGGTGGTGGCGGTCCAGCCCAGCACCGGCGAGATCCTGGCCGTCGCCAACAACCGCGACGACGGCTGGAACGCCGCGTTCCTGGGCGAGGTCGCGCCCGGCTCCACCATGAAGATCGTCAGCGCGGCCACCCTCATCGACAACGGGCTCACCACCGCGAACGGACCCGCGCCCTGCCCGTCCTCGGCCGTCTCCGAGAGCCAGACCTTCAAGAACATCAAGGGCATGAAGCCCGACGAGGGCGCGACCCTCTCCGAGAGCTTCGCCCGCTCCTGCAACACGGCGTTCGTGAAGTTCGCGGACGAGGTGAAGGCCGACTCGCTGACGAACGAGGCCCGGGACCGCTTCGGGATCGGCCTCGACTGGCAGACCGGCATCCCCTCGTTCGACGGCTCCGTCCCGGCGGCCGGCGGCCCGGACACCGCGGCCGGCCTGATCGGCCAGGGCAAGGTCCAGATGAACCCGCTGAACATGGCCTCGGTGACCGCGACCGCGATGACCGGCGCCTTCCGGCAGCCGGTGATCGTGCCGCTGAGCCTCGACGGCCGTGACCCGGCCCGCGCGAAGGGACTGTCGGCGAGCACCGTCCAGCAGCTGCGCTCCATGATGAACCGCACCGCGACCAGCGGCACCGCGGCCGAGGTGATGGCCGGGCTGAGCGGCCGCATCGGCGCGAAGACCGGCTCCGCCGAGGTCGACGGACAGGCCAGGTCCGACAGCTGGTTCACCGGCTACCGGGGCGACGTGGCGGCCGCCGCGATGACCCAGGACGGCGGCCACGGCATCGACGCGTCGGGGCCGATCGTCGTGGAGGTGCTGCGGGCCGGCTGAACCGGAACCGGAGTGGCCGACGTCACCTATGGCGTCACACCCACAGGACGGGACTCTAGGCTGTTGCCGTCGTTTGGGTCGGTGAGGGCAACGGGGCGGGGGGAAGCCCCTGGGGATCCGGAGGATCGCACGCAGTGGGCAAGAGAAGACGCGTCGAAGAGCAGCGCAGCAAGCGGCGTCCCGCCGTGGCGGGCGGCATGATCGCCGTCGTGGTCGCGGGCGCCGGGATCGGCGTCTACGCCCTGTACGGCGGGGCGGCGGCCGACGACGGCTCCGCCGCGGCCGCCAACGGCAAGCAGGTGCCGAGGGTCAGGGCCGACCCCCCGTCGGCGGCCGAGGCCAAGACCGTGGCCGAGCGGTTCCTCACGGCCTGGCAGGGCGGCGAGGTGGCGCAGGCGGCCGCCGAAACGGACGATGCCGCGGCCGCATCCGCCCTGCTGACCGGCTACGGCAAGGACGCCCATGTCACCGGCGTCGCCCTCAGCGCCGGCACGGCAACGGGCGCCAAGGTCCCGTTCGCGGTCAAGGGCACGGTGACGTACAAGGACGTCAAGAAGCCGCTGTCGTACGCCAGCTCGCTCACCGTGGTCCGCAACCCGAAGAACGGCAAGGCGCAGGTCGACTGGCACGCGTCGGTCGTCCACCCGGATCTTCAGGACGGCGACCGGCTCGTCACCGGCGCGGCGGGCACCCCGCCGGTCAAGGCCGTCGACCGCGACGGCGGTGAGCTGACCGTCGCGAAGTACCCCTCGCTGGCACCCGTCCTGGACGGGCTGCGGGAGAAGTACGGCAAGAAGGCGGGCGGCAAGGCGGGCGTCGAGCTCCGGGTCGTCCGCGGCAAGGCGGCCAAGGCGAAGAAGGCCTCCGACAAGACTCTGCTGGAGCTCAGCAAGGGCACCCCGGGCACCGTGAAGACCACGCTGAGCCCGGCCCTGCAGGCGGCCGCCGAGCAGCAGGTGGCGAAGACCGCGAAGTCGTCGGTCGTCGTGCTGCGCCCCTCCACGGGCGAGATCCTCGCGGTCGCCAACGCCGGTCACGGCTTCAACACCGCGTTCAACGGCTCGCTGGCGCCCGGCTCGACGATGAAGGTCGTCACGTCGTCGCTGCTCATCGAGAAGAACCTCGCGTCGGCGGACAAGACGCACCCCTGCCCCAAGACGTTCACCTACGGTGGCTGGAAGTTCCACAACGACGACGACTTCGAGATCACCGGCGGCTCGTTCAAGGCGAGTTTCGCGCGCTCCTGCAACACCGCCTTCATCAGCCAGGCGCCGGAGCTGGACGACGACAGCCTGACCAAGCAGGCGCAGCAGGTGTTCGGTCTGTCGATGAACAACTGGGCGATCGGCGTCCCGTCCTTCGACGGTTCGGTGCCGGTGCAGTCGAAGGCGCAGATGGCGGCGTCGCTGATCGGCCAGGGCGGGGTCCGGATGAACCCGCTGAACATGGCGTCGGTCGCCGCGACCGTGAAGTCGGGCTCCTTCCACCAGCCGTACCTGGTCGCCCCGTCCGTGGACGACCGCACGCTGGCGAAGGCCTCCCGCACCATGTCGGCGGCCACGCTGTCCCAGTTGCGGGAGCTGATGAACTACACCGCCGCGGCCGGCACCGCCGCCGAGGCGATGTCCGGCCTCGGCCCCGACTACGGCGCCAAGACGGGCTCCGCGGAGGTCGACAACCAGGACAAGCCCAACGGCTGGTTCACCGCCTACCGGGGCGACCTGGCGGCCGCGGGCGTCGTCCAGGCGGGCGGCCACGGCGGCGACACGGCCGGCCCGATCGTGGCGTCACTGCTGCGCCTGGGCGGCTGACGGCCCTGCCCTGCCAGGTCCTGTGCCGGCCCTGCCCCGTGCCTGGCCTGGCCTGGCCTGGCCTGGCCTGGCCCGATGCTGGGCCAGGCCTAGTGACTGACGGGTTGCCGGCGTGCCGTGGCCGAGGCCTTGGCGGTGGTGGCCGTGTAGGTGCGGCGCAGGAACCGCACGAGCGTCTTCGACTCGAACTGGACGACCGAGACGCCGTGCGCGGAATGGAACTCCACGATCGCCTGGACCCGCCCGCACGGCCACACCCGGACCTCTCCGGTGCCGGCCGGGGCGCGCAGGCCCTGTTCGAGGAGCGTGCGGGAGAACGTCCACTCGTGCCGGTCGGGCAGTCCGACCCGCACCGAGCGGGGATCGCTGTCCGGGTCGTAGCGCAGGACGACGGGAACGGCCGTCCGTTCCTCCTCGACCTGGTCGGCGTCCGTGACGATATGGGCTCGCGCGTACTGTTCGACTACAGACATCGGCCGACCCTCTCACGCAGCGTGACCTGTGCGGAAGCTGTGCGTCCGCTCCCCTCCCAATGTCCCATATTTTCCGCAATACGCTCCTCCGGGGCAGACCCGTCTCATCTGTGTGCGATGCGTCTGCGCTGCGGCGCGCTGCGATACACAAGGTCCTCGCTCTTGCGAATCATTCGCATCAAGCCACTATCATCGTCAGGTGCACGTACCCGACGGATTCATCGACGCCCCGACCTCCGCCGTGACCGGTGTGGTCGCCGCCGGCGCCATCGCCGTGAGCCTGCGCGGTGCGCGCCGTGAGCTCGACGACCGGACCGCGCCGCTGGCCGGCCTCGTCGCGGCCTTCATCTTCGCCGTGCAGATGCTCAACTTCCCCGTCGCGGCGGGGACCAGCGGCCATCTGCTCGGCGGTGCGCTCGCCGCGATACTCGTCGGCCCCTTCACCGGGGTCCTGTGCGTCTCCGTGGTCCTGCTCATGCAGGGCGTCCTCTTCGCCGACGGCGGACTCACCGCCCTCGGCGTGAACATCACCGACATGGCCATCGTGACGACGGTCGTCGCGTACGCCGTCTTCCGGGGCCTGGTGAAGGTGCTGCCGCGCACCCGCCGGTCCGTCACGGCCGCGTCCTTCGTCGCCGCCGTGCTGTCCGTGCCCGCCGCCGCCGTGGCCTTCACGTTCCTGTACTGGATCGGCGGCACCACCGACGTGGCCATCGGCAAGGTCGCCACCGCCATGATCGGCGTGCATGTGCTGATCGGCATCGGCGAGGCCGTGATCACCGCGCTGACCGTGGGCGCCGTGCTCGCCGTGCGTCCGGACCTCGTCCACGGCGCGCGCGACCTGCGCCAGACCCTCCGGCTGCGGGTGAACGGCGAACTCGTCGACGCCCCGGCGGCCGGCAGCGCGCCCGCCGGGTCCGCCGTCCCGGTGGCGGCGCGCACGTCCCGGCGCACGCTGTGGGCGACGGGCCTGGTCACCTCCCTCGTACTGGCCGGATTCGTCAGCTACTACGCCTCCGCGAGCCCCGACGGCCTGGAGAAGGTCGCCGCCGACAAGGGCATCGACGCCAAGACCGGGAAGCACGCGGCCTCCGACTCCCCGCTCGCCGACTACGGCGTCAAGGACGTGACGAACGCCCGCCTGTCCGGCGGCCTCGCCGGCGTCATCGGCGTCGGCGTGACCGTCGTCGGGGGCAGCGCGGTGTTCTGGGCGGTGCGCAGGCGACGCGGCGCCGACGCGTCCCCCACGGCCGTAGAGAACGTCTGACGGCCATGGGAGCAGGCCACGCCCACCGGCTCTACCTGCACGGACACTCGGCCGTGCACGGTCTGCCGCCGCACACCAAGCTCGCCGCCGTCCTCGCGTTCGTGGTCGTCGTGGTGTCGACGCCCCGGGAGGCGATGTGGGCGTTCGGCCTGTACGCGCTGCTGCTGGCCTTCGTCACGCATCGCGCGCGCGTGCCCGCCGGTCTCCTGCTGAAGCGGCTGCTGATCGAGGCGCCGTTCGTCGCGTTCGCCGTGCTGATGCCGTTCGTGGCGGAGGGCGAGCGGGTGGACGTCCTCGGACTGTCCCTCAGCGTCGACGGACTGTGGGGTGCCTGGAACGTGCTCGCGAAGGGCACCCTGGGCGTCGCCGCGTCCGTGCTGCTGGCGTCCACCACCGAACTGCGGGAGCTGCTGCTCGGGTTGCAGCGGCTCAAACTGCCGCCGCTGCTCGTGCAGATCGCCTCCTTCATGATCCGCTACGGCGACGTCATCGCGGACGAGATGCGGCGCATGCGGATCGCCCGGGAGTCACGCGGCTTCGAGGCCCGGGGAGTGCGGCACTGGGGGGTGCTCGCGAAGTCGGCGGGCGCGCTGTTCATCCGCTCCTACGAACGGGGCGAACGCGTGCACCTGGCCATGATCAGCCGGGGGTACGCCGGCTCCATGCCGGTGATCGACGAGGTGACCGCGTCCCGGGCCCAGTGGTCGTACGCGCTGGCCCTCCCGTTCGCCGCTCTCGTCGTCTGCGTGTTGGGATGGACTCTGTGACTGACGTGACGCCATCGCCCGGCCTGACGGCATCCCCCGACGTACCGGCATCCCCCGACGTACCGGCCTCCCCCGACGTACCGGCCTCCCCCGACGTGCCGGCCTCCCTCGACGTGGCCGGACTGGCCTTCGCCTACCCCGACGGGCACCAGGCCCTGTTCGGCGTGGACTTCTCCGTCGCGCGCGGGGAGCGGGTCGCGCTGCTCGGGCCGAACGGCGCCGGCAAGACGACGCTCGTGCTGCACCTCAACGGCATCCTGACCGGCGGAACCGGCACGGTGACGGTGGCCGGACTGCCCGTGGACAAGCGGCACATGGCCGAGATCCGGCGCAAGGTCGGCATCGTCTTCCAGGACCCGGACGACCAGCTGTTCATGCCGACCGTCCGCGAGGACGTGGCGTTCGGACCGGCGGCGGCCGGACTGAAGGGGGCCGTGCTGGAGGCGCGGGTCGACCACGCGCTTGCGCAGGTGGGCATGGCGGAGTTCAAGGACCGTCCGCCGCACCATCTCTCCTTCGGGCAGCGGCGCCGGGTGGCCGTCGCGACGGTCCTCGCGATGGAGCCGGAGATCCTCGTCCTGGACGAGCCGTCCTCCAACCTCGACCCTGCCTCGCGCCGCGAACTGGCCGATATCCTGCGGGGGTTGGACGTCACGGTGCTCATGGTCACCCATGACCTGCCGTACGCCCTGGAGCTCTGCCCGCGCGCCCTGGTCCTCAGCGAGGGCGTGATCGCGGCGGACGGCCCGACGGGCGAGCTGCTCGCCGACGACGCCCTCATGCGCGCCCACCGGCTGGAGCTGCCCTTCGGGTTCGACCCGCGCTCCGCGACAATGGGCGCGTGACTGACGAGGAACCCGCCGCCGACCGCTCACTGCTGCTCCTCGACGAGCAGCTCTGCTTCGCGCTGTACGCGGCTCAGCGCGCGGTGACGGCCGCCTACCGGCCGCTGCTGGACGAGCTGGGCCTGACCTACCCGCAGTACCTCGTACTGCTGGTGCTGTGGGAGCGCGGCGAGACGAGGGTCAAGGACCTGGCGTCGGCGCTGCGGCTGGACTACGGCACGATGTCACCGCTGCTGAAGCGCCTGGAGGCGGCGGGGCTGGTGCGCCGGGAGCGTTCGGCGCACGACGAGCGGTCGGTGCTGGTGGCGTGCACCGGCCCCGGCGAGGAGCTGAAAAAGCGTGCGGAGCGCGTCCCGGGGGCGCTGCTCGCGTCGACGGGGCTGGGGACGGCGGAGGTCGCGCGGCTGCGCGAGGAGCTGTGGGGCCTCGCGGAGCGGGCGCACCCGACGGCGGACCCGCGCCCGCCAGGACCCACCTCCGTGCCCACCCGGTAAGACTCACCCCTGCCCGCCCGGGCCCCACTCTGCCCGCGCCCGCCCGGGCCCACCCCCGTGCGCGCCCGCTGGGACTCCCCCTGGGGCGGCCGTCCGGCCGGTCGGACACATCCGTGACGCGAGCCGAAGTTACCGGGGGTTACGTGCCCCTGCCCGGGACGCGCCTACCTACCGGCCGGTACCTTGTGCACGATGTAATTGGGGAAGATGTTTGGGGAGGGACCGCCGTGACAGAGGGCGCCGCAGCCGGCACGACCGAGACCGCCGGGACGGGCGGGACGGCCGGCACCGCCGACACCCGTCCGACGAAGATCATGTACGTCGCCGAGGCCACCGCGCACGGGGGCCGCGACGGGTTCGTGACCAGTCAGGACGGACAGATCGAGCTGAAGGTGGCGATGCCGCCGCAGCTGGGCGGCGACGGCAACGGCACCAACCCGGAGCAGCTCTTCGCGGCCGGCTACAGCTCCTGCTTCCACAACGCGCTGATCCTGGTCGGCAACCGGGCGGGCTACGACCTGACGGGGTCGACGGTGGCGGCCAAGGTCGGGATCGGCCCCAACAGCACCAAGGGCTACGGACTCGCGGTGGCGCTCAGCGTCTCGCTCCCCGTGCTGGACCCGGGCCTCGCGGAGAAGCTGGTGGACGCGGCGCACCAGGTGTGCCCGTACTCGAACGCCACGCGCGGCAACATCGATGTAACGATCCTCCTCGGCTGACGCGGCGCAGGAATCGCAGGCTCGCCCCGGGCGTTCCCCGAGGAGTCGAAGGCGCTCGAAGAGAAGGCGCTGGAGTCGTAGGCGAACTGCGAGAGGGCGTGCGGGCGTGGACGTGAGCGGTGCGGTGGCCGAGGGCTTCGAGCCGGTCCGGGAGGCGTTCGCACGGAACTTCGAGGCGCTCGGCGACCGGGGCGCGGCGGTCGCCGTCTACCGGGACGGCCGCAAGGTCGTCGACCTGTGGGGCGGCACGAAGGACGTCGACGGCACGGCGCCCTGGGAGCGGGGCACCGCCCAGATCGTGCGCTCGGCGACCAAGGGCGTGGTCGCCGCCGGCCTCCTGCTGCTGCACCAGCGCGGCGAGCTGGACCTGGACGCTCCCGTGGGAACGTACTGGCCCGAGTACAAGGCGGCCGGCAAGGAGCGCACCCTCGTACGGCATGTCCTCGCGCACCGCGCGGGCGTGCCGGTCCTCGACCGGCCGCTGACGCCCGCCGAGGCCGCCGACCCCGACCTCGGCGCGGCGGCGGTCGCGGCGCAGGCCCCGGTCTGGGAGCCCGGGACGGACCACGGGTACCACGCGCAGACCTACAGCTGGCTGACCGGCGAGCTGGTGCGGCGGATCACCGGGCGGAAGGTCGGCGAGTGGATCGCCGACGAGATCGCCCGGCCGCTCGGCGCCGACCTGTGGCTCGGACTCCCGGCGGCGCGGCGCGGGCGGGCGGGGCGCGTGGGCAAAGTGGAGGCGCCGGCGCAGACCGGCGCGCTGAGGACCCGGCCCAAGCCCGCCGTCACCGCCGCCTACGCCGATCCGGCCTCCCTCACCCGGCGCGCCTTCGCCGCGATCACCCCGCTGCCCGACGAGAACGACGCCGCGTACCGGGCCGCCGCACTGCCCGCCTCCAACGGCATCGCGACCGCCGACGGCCTGGCCCGCTTCTACGCGTCGCTGATCGGCGAGGTGGAGGGCGGAGTGCGGCTGCTGCGGCCGGAGACGGTGGAACTCGCGCGCGGCGAGCAGTCGTCAGGGCCGGACCGGGTCCTGGTGGTGAACACCCGGTTCGGCCTCGGCCCCATGCTGCACGGCACGGCCTCCCCGCTGCTGTCCCCCGGTGCCTTCGGCCACCCGGGCCGCGGCGGCGCCCTCGGCCTCGCCGACCCTGAGTCGGGGACCGCCTTCGCCTATGTCACCAACGGTTTCCGCACGAGCGTGACGGCGGACCCGCGGGCGCAGGCGCTGCTCCGGGCGCTGCGGACGGCGACCGCGACGACGTCGTGACACCGGCGGTGGCAGTCGCGGTGGCGGCGGCGGCAGCCGTGACCGCGGCGTCGGAACCGACGCCGATGCCTATGCCCACGCCCACGCCCACCCCGGCGTCGGTGGCGTCTACACGTTGATCGAGTGCGACGTCCGTCCCGAGGCGTCGTCGATCTCGGTGTGCGCCTTGGTCAGCAGTTGCATGGCGATCTCGTTGAGGGCGCGGGCGCCGGCGATCTCCTCGCCGACCCGGGGCTGGTCCGCGTCCACGGCGTGCCGGCTGGCGTGCCCCTGGGACCGGACCTCGGTCCCGTCGGGCAGCCGCACCAGCGCGGCCGCGCGCGTGTGCCGGTCGTCCTCCTCGAACTCCAGCTCGACATGCCATCCGACCGTGGTGCGTGTTGCGGTGTGCGTCATGACGGTCACCTCCGAAGCCTCTGGTTCCAGGGTGCGCCTCGCGGCGGGCGGCCGCACCCAGCGACCGCACCCAGCGGACGGGCCGGGCCGGCAGGCGTCAGCCCGGGTGCAGCATCAGACCGATGACGACGACCAGCAGCCCGGCCGCGACGAGGCGCGGCGCCCCGAACCGCTCCTTGAAGGACAGCGCCCCGATGGCCGCCCCGACCAGGACCGACGACGCGCGCAGGGCTGCGACCAGGGCAGGACGGCGGCGGTGACCGGCGGGGTCAGGCGGTGCGTTCGCGGACGTCCACGAGGGCCGCGCCGGCGTGGTGGACGAGGGCGTCGGGGGCGATGGGGAAGACGGCGTGCGGATCGCCGGCCGCCGCCCAGACGACGCCGTGTGCCAGGAGGCCCCGGTCGGCGAGGACCCGCGTGCGTGTGCGGTGCCCGAAGGGCGGCACCCCGCCGATCGCGTACCCCGTCGTCTCCCGCACGACGTCGGCGGCCGCCCTCGTCACGCGCTGCGCGCCGAGTTCCCGCCGCACGCGCTCGACGTCGACCCGGGAGGCCCCGTCCATCAGCACGAGGACCGGCGCGCCGTCCGCCGCGAAGATGAGGGACTTGCAGATCTCGGCCGGTTCGCAGCCGATCGCGGCGGCGGCCTCCGCGGCGGTGCGGGTCGCGTCGGGGAAGCGGCGGACGCGCGGGGTCAGCTCGTCGAGGCCGAGCTCGCTCAGGGCCTGGGCGAAGCGGGGGTGGGCGCCGGTGGTCGTCATGCGCGGCACGCTAGCGAGGGTGGCGCCGGGTGCGCGAGCGGAATTGTCCGGTAAGTGTCCGGGGCGGCGCGAAATCCCGTCCCTGTTGTCATTGGCATGCCATACGCTGCTGCTCTGCCGCGTTCACGCGCCCGCTGCGGGTGCGAAGGGGGGACGCAGGCGTTTCCTCACGCCCGGCGGACACACCGGGCTCTTTTTTCTGGGGGTTCCCATTTCTGTGCGCAGGCGCAGCATCTCGGCCGCGACGACGCTCGCGGTCGTTCTCAGCTCCGCGGTACTCGCCGCGGGTTCGGCGGGAGTGGCCGTGGCCGACTCCGCCAACATCCTTCCGGTGGAGTCGGTCGGCGACATCGTCGTGGACGGCGCCCACCAGCGGGTATACGTCTCCGACCCGCGCGGCGGCAAGATCGTCGTCACCGACTACGCGGGCGCCGTCAAGGCCACCCTGAGCGGGTTGTCCGGCGTGAGCGGCCTCGCGCTGTCCGCCGACTCCGGGCACGTGTACGCCGCTGTCACGAACGGCAGCAGGATCGTCTCGGTGGAGACGGGGACGTATACCGAGACCGCCAGCTACCCGGTGGGTGCGGCTCCGGGCGACCTGGAGGTCGTGGACGGCCGGATCTGGTTCGGCTACGGCTCCGACTTCGGCTCGCTCGACGTCTCCGGCGCCGAACCCGTCGTCCACCTCTCCCAGCGCGGGGACGGCGACTTCTCCGGCACCGCGCTCCTGGGCGCCGACCCGGCCGTCCCGGGCGTCCTGGTGGCCGGCAACGGCGGCCGGGTCGCCGTCTACGACCTCTCGGCCGACGGGGCCACGCTGCGGGCCAAGGGCGACATGGACGGGTCCGTGAAGCAGCTGGACCTGACGCCCGACGGCAAGCAGGTCCTCACCTCGTGGGGCTCGCCCGGCTTCGGCTACGGCATCGGCGCCTACTCGACCACCGACCTCGCCGAGCAGTCCGGCTACGCCATCGACGCGTACCCGAACGCCGTGCGGGTCGCACCCGACGGCAGCGTCGCGGGCGGCAGCTTCTCCTGGTACGACCCCGACGTCCACGTCATCCGGCCGGGCGCGACGACGCCGGTGCGCGAGTACGACTTCCCCAACACCGGCAACAGCAGCGGCGCCGACACCCTCGTCGACGGCGCGCTCGCCTGGGCGCCGGACAGCAGCCGGGTGTTCGCGGTCTCCGTGAACACCGCGGACGTCTTCACCCTGCGCGCGCTGACGGACCCGACCAAGGAGGTTCCGGCGCTGAAGGTGACGGCTCCGGTCAAGGCGGAACGCGCCAAGCAGCTCACCGTCACCGGCCGACTGACCTCGGCGACGCCGCTTTCGGCCGGCACCGCCCTCAAGGTGACCCGGGCGGACCTCGAGTCGCCGGGCGGCAAGGTCCTCGCCCCGGTCAAGACCAAGGCCGACGGCTCGTTCGCGTTCACGGACGTCCCGCCCGCCGGCGGCAAGGTCACCTACCGGGTGTTCTTCGCGGGCGACGCCGGCCACGCGGCCACCGTCGGCTCCGACGTGGTGGCCGTCTCGCGCAAGGCGACCGCGCTCACCGTCACCAACAACGCCAAGCTGTACGCGTACGGCAAGGACGTCACGTTCACGGCGCACCTGGGCGCGACGTACAGGAACCGCACGGTGGCGATCTACGTCGACCCCGCCGGCTCCGACAAGCCGAAGAAGCTGGTCAAGAACGCCAGGGTCAACGCGCAGGGCAACCTGTCGGTGGTCGTCGACATGACCCGCGACACGGCCGTCACCGCCGTCTTCGCGGGCGACGCGCGCAGCGCCGACAAGACCGCGAAGTCCACCGCGGGCGCCTACGCGAAGGTGTCGACCGCCGTCTCCCGGCACTACAAGACGGGGAGGATCGGCTCCACGACGTACTCCTACTTCCGCAAGAACACCGACCCGCTGTTCACCACGACCATGAACTACTACGCGGGCCGCCAGCAGCGCCTGCAGGTCCAGGTCTACTACCAGGGTTCCTGGTACGACTCCGGGTCCCAGTACTTCCCGGTGGGCGCCAACGGAAAGTCCGCCGTCACGCTGGAGGCTCCCGGCGAGGCGGGCATCCGCGCCCGGATCCGCTCGTCGTACATCGACGGCTCCTCCGGCGACAACGTCAACGCGACGACGCACGGCGCCTGGAAGTACATCGTCTTCACCAACTGAGCACGGCCCGCGGAAGGGTCCGCGGCATGACACGGCGACGCGCCCGCCCCGGAAGGGGTCGGGCGCGCCGCGCGTGGTGGGGCCGGGTCAGTGGCGGTCGTCGCCGTGGTGACGGTCGTCGCCGTGGTGGCGGTCGTTGCCGTGGTGGCGGTCGTTGCCGTGGTGGCGGTCGTTGCCGTGGTGACGGTCGTTGCCGTGGTGACGGTCGTTGCCGTGGTGACGGTTGTGACCCCAGGACTCCTGGTCCACGCGGCGGCCGTGGTCGTCGCGCAGGGTGGCGGTGTCGGAGCGGTTGTCCCACACCTCGCGACGGCGGTCCTGGTACAGGTCGGTGCGGGTGTCGCGGCCCACACCGGTGTGGACGCGCACCGTGGAGCGCGGGGCCAGACGGTAGTGGCGGAAGGTGTACTTGTCGCCCCGATCGTCGGAGAGCGTCCACCCGTCCAGGTTGACGGTGTGACGGGTGTTGTTGCTCAGCTCCACCCACTCCTTGTTCAGGGAGAAGGCCGAGCGGTCGTCCCGACCCGGTGCGTCGTAGTGCACGGCGCTGATCTCCACCTGCGGCCGGTTCGGACGCGAGGTCGCGGTGGCCGACGCCGGCAGTGTCGCCGCCCCGGTCACAGCGGCGGCGACGATCGCGACGGCGGTGAGACGACGGGCGGAAACAGAGGAAACGGACACAAGGTCTCCTTGCTTGGTGCGATTGCGGCCCCTCGGCCGCAGAACCAGATTGGCCCACCCGGCCCGTCCCAAGTGGCTCAATACTGCTGCACGTTACGAATCATGCACATTCCGGTGACAGTAGCCTTCCATGTCCATCTATGTCCTGAAGGCGCCGGACCCGTTGGGCCACCGGCCCCGTGCGGCCCGGGCGCGTGCGGCCGTCACCCGATAGTGGGTCACGAAGCGGACCGCGAAGAAAAAGGCCGGTGAGGGCGCCCCGTCCCCACGGAGCCCTCACCGGCGGTCTTTCGGACGGTCCGAGGCGTCAGACGCGGACCAGTTCGCGGTCCTCGTCGCCCGCGTCGGAGGGGGTGCGCAGTCCCTCGCCCTCGACGTCCACGTTGGGCAGGGCGCGGTCCAGCCACTTCGGCAGCCACCAGGCCTTCTTGCCGAGCAGCGCGAGCACCGCCGGGACGATCGCCATGCGGACGACGAACGCGTCGAAGAAGACGGCGATCGCGAGGCCGAAGCCGATCATCTTGATCATGGACTCGCTGGAGCTGATGAAGCCGCCGAACACGGCCATCATGATGACCGCGGCGGCGGCCACCACCTTGGCGCTGTACCGGAAGCCGGTGACCACGGCCTGGCTCGGGCTCTCGCCGTGGACATACGCCTCCCGCATCCGGGTCACGAGGAACACCTCGTAGTCCATCGCGAGGCCGAACACCACGCCCACCATGAAGATCGGCATCATCGACATGATCGGGCCGGTCTCCTCGACGCCGATCAGGCCGCCGAGCCAGCCCCACTGGAAGACCGCGACGACGGCGCCGAGCGCGGCGAGCACGCTGAGCAGGAAGCCGAGGGCCGCCTTCAGCGGGACCAGGACGGAGCGGAAGACCACGATCAGCAGCAGGAAGGCCAGGCCGACCACCAGGCCCAGGTACGGGATCAGCGCGTCGTTGAGCTTCTGCGAGAAGTCGATGTTCATCGCGGTGGTGCCGGTGACCAGGACCTGCGCGCCGGTGTCGGCCCTGACGTCGGCGCCCTGGCCGCGGATGGCGTGCACCAGGTCCTCGGTCTGCGTCGAGGACGGCTTGGAGTCCGGGATCACGGTGATGGTGGCGGTGTCGCCGGCCTTGTTGAACATGGCCGGGGTGACCGTCGCGACGTCCCCGAGCTTCTTGATCCCGTCGGTCACCGAGGTGGCCGCGGCCTTGGGGTCGTCACTGTCCGCGGCGTCGACCACGATCATCAGAGGGCCGTTGAACCCGGGGCCGAAGCCCTCCGACAGCAGGTCGTAGGCCCGGCGCTGCGTCGTGGACGTCGGCTGCGAGCCGTCGTCGGGCAGACCCAGCTCCAGCTGGGTGGCCGGGACGGCGATCGCTCCGAGACCGACCACGCCGAGCAGCAGCACGGCGGCCGGACGGCGGATGACGAAGCTCGCCCAGCGGACGCCCGGGCCGGGCTTGGCCTGCTCGCCCTGCTTGCCCTTCGCGGCGGCCGGCCTGCGCTTCTCACCGGTGGCCCTGATCTTCCCGCCCGCGTATCCGAGCAGCGCAGGGATCATGGTCAGCGCGATGAGGACGGCGACCACGACCGTGCCCGCCGCGGCGAGGCCCATCTTGGTCAGCATCGGCACGTTGACGACCGCGAGGCCCGCCAGGGCGATGACGACCGTCAGGCCGGCGAAGACCACGGCCGAGCCGGCGGTGCCGGTGGCGCGGCCGACCGCCTCCTCGCGGTCACGGCCCTCGGCGAGCTCGCTGCGGTAGCGGGAGACGATGAACAGCGCGTAGTCGATGCCGACCGCGAGGCCGATCATCAGCGCGAGGGTGGAGGTGGTGTCGCCGAGGTCGAGCGCCTTGGCGAGGGCGGTGATGGTGGAGACGCCGATGCCGACGCCGATGATCGCGGTGAGCAGCGGCAGTCCGGCCGCGACCAGCGAGCCCAGGGTGAGGACGAGGACGACGGCGGCGATCGCGAGACCGACCGCCTCACCGATCGCACCGGGTTCGGCCGCGGCCTGGAGGGCGTCGCCTCCGACGTCGACGGTCAGTCCGGTGGCCCGGGCCGTGTCGCCGGCCGCCTCGAGGGCGTCCCGGGTCGAGTCCCGCAGTTCCATGCCGGGGACGTCGTACTTGACGGACGTGTAGGCGACCGTCCCGTCCTTGCTCACGGCGTTCGTCGTGAAGGGGTCGGTGACGGAGGTGACCTCGGAGCCGTCGCGCAGGGCCTTGACGGTCTTGTCGACGGTCGCCCTGTTGGCGGCGTCGGTCATCTTCTGGCCCTCGGGCGCCTTGAAGACGATGCGCCCGGTCCCGCCGTCGGCACTGGCTCCGGGGAAGCGCTGTTCCAGCAGGTCGAAGGCCTTCTGGGCCTCGACTCCCGGTATGGAGAAGGAGGTTGTCCCGGCGGCGGGCGCGGAGGCGGCGCCGACGCCGGCGAGGGTCAGCAGCGCGACCCATATGAGGGCGACGAAGTGGCGGCGGCGGAAGGCGAGCCGGCCGAGTCGATAGAGGAACGTGGCCACGGAGGCGTACTCCCGGTCAGGTCGTGGTGTAGGGCCGCGGTTCCGGCGCGGGCCCGGGGGCAGGGTTGACCAACCCGGCGGGGAGGCAGGGGTGATCGGCCCGACGACGTGAGCGGTGACGTCAGGTTGGGCGGACCGTGGGGACGGTCAGGTGGCGGGATTCGGCGCGCAGAGGGCGGGGAGCACCACGGCGTCGATGTACGAGAGGAGGAAGTCCTGCGTCGGGGGCTGCTCGTCGAGCAGTGTCCGGGCCGCGAACGCCCCGATCATCATGTGCATCATGAACTCGGCCGCGGGGTTGTCCGCGCGGACTTCCCCCCGGTCGATCGCCCGCGACAGCAGCAGGCGGAACTCGGCCAGCTCCGGCTCGATGAGGTGTTCCTTGAACGCCTTCAGCAGGTCCGGGTTCTCGTGGACGGCCATGGCCAGCCCTCGCATGAGCGCGGAGTTCTGCTCCATCTGGCAGTCGTCCGAACGCAGGGTGAGGGCGTGCAGGTCGCCGCGCAGGGACCCGGTGTCGATCTCGCCGAGGGAGCCGCCCGGCTTGCTGTGCCGGACCGCCTTCGCCACCAGCTCGGGCTTGCCGCCCCACTGGCGGTAGAGCGTCGCCTTGCTGGACCTGGTGCGGGCGGCGACGGCGTCCATGGTGAGGGCGTCGTAGCCGACTTCGCGGAGCAGCTCGAGCACGGCCTCGTACAGCTCGGCCTCGCGCTCGGGGGTGATACGGCTACGACGCGCCGTTGCGACCTCGGTCATTCCGCTCACCTTCCCACTCCGCACCGCCACAGTCTCCTGTTCGTACACGCCGAATGTAGCGCATCCCGCTGCGAAACGAAACAGTTTCGTACGTGCCCTCGCTCACCCGGCCGTCCCCCCGTCGCCCAGGTGATCGTCACGTGATCGTCCACGACGCGCCTTTGTCATAACTTGCTCCGGTCCATCCCCCGGAAAAGCATGGGAAGGTGAGCTATCTGCGTCTGCCCCATCTCAGCGGTGACCTGTTGTGCTTCGTGGCCGAGGACGACCTCTGGCTGACCCCTCTCGACGACCCCGGACGGGCCTGGCGGCTCACCGTCGACCGCACCAAGGCCGGCCACCCCCGCTTCTCCCCCGACGGCCGCCACATCGCGTACACGAGCTGGCGCAGCCTGGTCCCGGAGATCCACGTGGTCCCGGTGGACGGCGGCCCGGGGCGGCGCCTCACGTACTGGGGCAGCTCCGACACCCAGGTCCGCGGCTGGACGCCCCCCGGCCCGGACGGGAACGCCGACATCCTCGCCGTCGCCTCCCACGGCGAGCCGTTCTCCTACTTCACCTGGTCCTACAAGGTCCCCACCGACGGCTCGCCCGGCCGCAAGCTCCCCTGGGGCCCGGTCTCCGACCTCCAGGCCGCCGACGTCGACGGTGAGCGCCGCACCCTCCTGCTCACCGGCACTCCCCCGCACGAGCCGGCCGCCTGGAAGCGCTACCGCGGCGGCGCCACCGGCCGCCTGTGGCTGCACGGGCGGCGCCTGCTGGAAGGCCTCGACGGGCACCTCGCCTGCCCGCTCTTCGTCGGCGACCGCATCGCCTTCCTCTCCGACCACGAGGGCGTCGGCAACCTGTACTCCTGCGCCCACGACGGCTCCGACCTTCGCCGGCACACCGACCACGACGCCTTCTACGCCCGGCACGCCGCCGGCGACGGCACCCGCGTCGTCTACCAGTGCGCCGGCGAGCTGTGGATCGTCGACGACCTCACCGCGGGCTCCGCGCCGCGCCGCCTCGACGTGCGTCTCGGCGGACCGCGGGCCGGCCGGCGGCCGTACCAGATCCCGGCCGCCCAGCACGTGGACGGCATCTCCGTCGACGAGACGGGACGCGCGAGCGCCGTCGTCGTCCGCGGCAGCCTCTACTGGCTGACCCACCGGGACGGCCCCGCCCGGACCATCAGCGACACGCCCGGGGTACGGGTGCGGTTGCCGGAGATGCTCGGCTCGGGCGGCCAGGTCGCCTACGTCACCGACGCGGACGGCGAGGACGCCGTCGAGATCGCCTACCTGCCGCGCGCCAGCGGCGACCGCGCGCCGCGCCGGCTGGCCTCCGGAAGGCTCGGGCGGGTCCTCGAGATGGTGTCCGACCCGGAGGGCGAACGGCTCGCGATCGCCTCGCACGACGGCCGGCTGCTGCTCGTCGACGTGAGCGAGGACCCCGGGACGGGCTCCCCGGCACAGGCCGGGGAGGACGAGGTCACCGAGCTGACCGCCTCGGTCAACGGTCCCGTCCGCGACCTGGCGTTCTCGCCGGACGGCAGCTGGCTGACCTGGTCGCACCCGGGCATCGGCCGCTCCCTGCGGCAGATCAAGATGGCCCGCGTGCCCGGCGTGGCGAACGGCGAGCAGCTGATCGTCGACGTCACCGACGGACGGTTCGAGGACGAGAACCCGGTCTTCACCCGGGACGGCCGCTATCTCGCGTTCCTGTCCTGGCGCGGCTTCGACCCGGTGTACGACGTGCACACCGGCGACCTGTCCTTCCCGCTGGGCTGCCGCCCCTACCTGGTGCCGCTGTCCTCGGCCACCCCCTCGCCCTTCGCGCTGACCCCGGAGGGCCGTCCGGCCGCCGGCGGACTGGACCCGCTGCAGGACGGCGAGGGCGGTGAGACGGGCGACGGGACCGTGACCGTCGAGGCCGAGGGGCTGGAGAGCCGGGTCACCCCCTTCCCCGTGCCGGCGTCCAAGTACTCCGCCCTGTACCCGGTCGCGGGCGGCGGACTGGTGTGGCTGCGCTGGCCGATCTCCGGCGCGCTGGGCGAGACGTTCGCGAACCCGGACGACACCAGCGGCCGTCCGACGCTGGAGCACTTCAGCATCGGCAAGGCCAGGAAGTCCGAACTCGTCGACCACCTCGACTGGTTCGCGCTCAGCGGTGACGGCACCCGGCTGGTCGTCGTCGACGAGGGCGACCTGCGGGCGGTGCCGTCGGCCGAGACCGGGGACCCCGACTCCACGGTCTGGATCGACCTGCGGCGCATCCTGCACGAGGTGGACCCCGGCGCCGAATGGCGACAGGCGTACGAGGAGGCCGGCCGGCTGATCCGCGCCTACTTCTGGGACCCCGGGATGTGCGGCATCGACTGGGACGCGGTGCTCGATCAGTACCGCCCGCTCGTCGAGCGCGTCGCGTCCCCCGACGAGTTCGCGGACCTGCTGCGCGAGGTGCTGGGCGAACTCGGCACCTCGCACGCCTACGTCACCGCCGCCCGCCGCAACGAGGGACCGCCGCACTACCAGCGTCTCCAGGGCCTGCTGGGCGCCAACCTCGTCCGCCGGGACGCCGGCTGGGCCGTCCGCCGAATCCTCCCGGGCGACTCCTCCGACTCCAAGGCGCGCTCACCGCTGGCCGGCACCGGCATCCGGGAGGGCGCGGTGCTCACCCACGTCGACGGCCGGGCGGTCGATCCGGTGACCGGCCCCTACCCGCTGCTGGCCGGGGCCGGCGGCACCACGGTCGAGCTGACCTTCGCCCCGGCCGAAGGCGAGGCGGGCCGGGCGCGCCGGGTGGCCGTCGTCCCGCTCGTCGACGAACGCCCCCTGCGCTACCAGGACTGGGTCGCCAAACGCCGGGCCGTCGTCCGCGAGCTGAGCGGCGGCCGCTGCGGATACCTGCACATCCCCGACATGGGTGGCTCGGGCTGGGCCCAGTTCAACCGCGACCTGCGCATGGAGGTCTCCCGACCCGCGCTGATCGTGGACGTGCGCGGCAACGCGGGCGGCCACATCAGCGAGCTGGTCGTGGAGAAACTGACGCGCACGATCCTCGGCTGGGACCTCACCCGCGACGCCCAGCCGGTGTCGTACGCCTCGAACGCGCCGCGGGGTCCGGTGGTGGCGCTCGCCGACGAGGCGACCTCCTCGGACGGCGACATGATCGCGGCCGCCTTCAAACTGCTGAAGCTGGGCCCGGTGGTCGGCCAGCGCACCTGGGGCGGTGTGGTCGGCATGACGGGACGCCATCAGCTCGGCGACGGCACGGTCATCACCGTCCCGATGAACGCGGCCTGGTTCGACGCGTACGGCTGGTCGGTGGAGAACCGCGGCGTCACCCCCGACCTGGAGGCCCTGCGCACCCCGCTCGACTGGGCCGAGGGCCGGTACGCCCAACTCGACGACGCCGTACGCCTGGCCCTCGACCTCCTCACCCTCACACCCCCGGCGACCCCGCCGGACCTCACCGGCGTGCCCGACCGGTCCCGGCCGCCACTGCCGCCGCGCGGCACGGAGAGGGAGAGGTGAGACGCACTCGGGGCGCCCTTCCGGAGAGGGGCGCCCCGAGTCGCCGGCCTGGGCCGGCAGGTCAGCGGTGACTACATGTCGTAGTCGTGCGCGAGACGGTCGTCGTCGTCGCGCCGCATCCGCTCGGTGTCCTGGCCGGGACGCTCACCGGGACGCTGACCGGAGCGCTCGCCCGGACGCTCGCCGGGGCGGTCGCCGGAGCGGTCGCCGGAGCGGTCCGCGGGCCGCTCGCCGGGGCGCTCACCCGGGCGCTGCTTGCCGCCGCGCTGCTGGACCTGCTCCTTGGCCTGCTGGGCCTTCTGCTGGGCCTTCTGCTGCCACTGCTCGGTCTGGTCCTGGAACTTGTCCTTCATACCCATGTGGGTTCACTCCTGTAGGAGATGAGGGGGGTCGAGGCCCCGTGGTGGGGCCTCGACCAGATTCACACGGGCGGTCACGGCACGCATGTCGATCAACTACGCTGCGTAGCCCTCGACTCCTCGTCGGCGGAGCCGCCCGCACCCACCAGCCCCGTCCGCATCCCCTGCAGCCGGGGCGCGAACCGCCGCATCTCGCGCTGTCCGACCGTCCCGATGAGACCCGGCAGATATCCGCGCACGCCCTGCATGCCGCGCAGCCACCCCTGCCCGTACACATGCGCCGAGCGCCGCTCGATGCCGGCCACGATCCGGTCGACGGCCGGACCGAGCGGGTACGTCTTGTTGGCCGGCCAGGGCAGCCGCTGCCGCAACTCCCGCATCACCTCGTCCTGATCGGCGCCGCGCACCATGTCGGTGTCGGTCCACGACAGGTAGCCGACGCCCACCCGTACGCCCTGGTGGCCGACTTCGGCGCGCAGACAGTGCGCGTACGCCTCCACGCCCGCCTTGGACGCGCAGTACGCGGTCATCATCGGCGCCGGGGTGACCGCGGCCAGCGAGGCGATCTGCAGGAGATAGCCGCGGCTCTCCTTCAGCAGCGGCAGGAAGGCGCGCCCGGTGACCGCCGAGCCGATCAGGTTCACCTCGACGACCCGCCGCCAGGACCGCGGGTCGGAGTCGGCGAACGGACCGCCGCTGGCGACGCCCGCGTTGGCGACCACGATGTCCACCTTGCCGAAGCGCTCCTTCACCTCCGCCGCGACCCGGGTCATCGCCTCGTGGTCGGTGACGTCGGCGTACCAGTGGTCGCTGTCGCCGTGCAGCCGCTCGGAGACCTGCTTGAGCGCGTCCGGCTCCAGACCGACCAGCGCGATCTTCGCGCCGCGCGCGGAGAGCTTGCGGGCCAGCAGCTCGCCCACGCCGCGCGCGGCCCCCGTGACGACGGCGACCTGTCCCTCGAGGCTCACCCTGCTCATGCGCCCTCCTTCAACTGCGAGTAAGTGGTGACGAGTTGCCTGATCCGGCCGGTGACCAGCTCGGGCGCCTCGACCGGCGTCATATGGCCGAGGCCGGGCAGTTCGGTGACGCCGAGACAGTGCGGCAGCGCCGCGGCGATCCGGTGGGCGTGCACCGGCGGGGTGAGCCGGTCGCCGGTGCCGACGATCAGCGCCGTCGGCACACTCAACTCCCGTACCCGGTGGTCGAGGTCGAGCAGGCTCAGCACGTGCGACCAGGCGTGGCGCACCCTGCGCGGACAGGCGTGCACGATGCGGGCGCACGCGTCCACCATGTGCGGGGCGGAACCGGAGCCCATCGTGGCGTACTTGAGGATCCGCTTCGCGACGGGCGTGACCGGTCCGAGGGGCGCCCTCGAGCCGAGGACGTGTCCGGTCAGCCAGGTCCGCAGCCGGCCGGGCCGCAGGGGCAGCACGGTGGACTCGGCGACCAGCCCCGAGGCGCCGGTGCTGCACAGCAGGACCGCCGCCGCATGCTCCCTGAAGGCGTCCCTGGTGGCCGCCGCGAAAACCGTCATGCCGCCCATCGAGTGCCCGGCGATCACGGCCTTCTCGCCGCGCGCGAGCGTCGCGGTGAGCACCGCCTCCAGGTCGTCGGCCAGCATGTCCGTGCTGCACACCGGGCTCGCCGGGGTGCGGCCGTGGCCGCGCTGGTCGTAGGCGATGACCCGGTGGTCGGCGGCGAGGTCCCGGATCTGGTCCGTCCAGAACGCGGTCGAACAGGTCCAGCCGTGCGCGAGGACGACCGCGGGCGCGCCCTCCGGGCCGTGCACCTCGACATGCAGGGACGTGCCGTCGGCGGAGACCGCGGTCAGGTCGCGGCGGGCGCTCACGCCGTCACCTCGCTGTCCGCCGTGCGGGTGCCGGCCGGGGCCGCGGGCGCGCGCAGGACCTCGTACTCGGCGAGGTCCACCCGTCGCGTCGCGCGCCGGAACTCCGAGGTCGTGCCCGGCCAGACGGTGGTGTTGCGGCCGTTCGCGTCCAGGTACCAGCTGGTGCAGCCGCCGGTGTTCCACACCGTGCGCCGCATCCGGTCCTGCACCCGGCGGTTCCAGGCGTGCACGGCGCCCGGGCGGGCGTCCAGGGCCGCCCGGCCCCCGAGGACGTCCAACTGGCGCAGATAGTCGGCCAGGTAGTTCAGCTGCGACTCGATCATGAGGATCATGGAGGAGTTCCCGAGGCCCGTGTTGGGGCCGATGATCGTCATCCAGTTCGGGAAGCCGGCGGCTGAGGCGCCGCGCAGGGCCTCCATGCCGTCCTTCCAGCTCTCCGCCAGCGTTCGCCCCTCGGCGCCCACCACCCGGTCGGCGATCGGCATGTCGGTGACATGGAAGCCGGTGCCGAAGACGATCACGTCCGCCTCGGCCTCGCTGCCGTCGGCGGCGACCAGCGTGGACCCGCGCACCTCGCTCAGCCCGCTCGCGACGACGTCCACGTTGGGCTGCGCGAGGGCCGGATAATAGGCGCTGGACAGCAGGATCCGCTTGCAGCCGATGCGGTAGTCCGGGGTGAGTCTGGCCCGCAGGGCCGGGTCCTTGATGGCACGGGCCATGTTCTGCCGGGCGAGCTTCTCGACGAGACCGAGCTGGTTCGGCCGCTTGGTGAACGCCTGGACCTGCAGCTCCCGGATGCCCCACAGCAGCCCCCGGCGCGCCTGCGCGGTGACCGGCAGGGGCCCGGTGCAGGGCGCGCTCGGCGCCGCTGATCGCCCGGTCGACGCGGGGCATCACCCACGGCGGGGTGCGCTGGAACAGCGTCAGCCGGGAGACGTCGGGCTGGAGGGCGGGCACGATCTGGATGGCGGAGGCGCCGGTGCCGACCATCGCGACGCGCTGCCCGGCGAGGTCGGCGTCGTGGTCCCAGCGTGCCGAGTGGAAGACCTTGCCGGGGAAGGAGTCGAGGCCGGGGATCTCCGGGATCTTCGGGTCGGACAGCGGCCCGGTGGCCGACACGACGACGTCGGCGAACCAGCGCCCCGCGCTCGTCTCGACGTCCCAGCGCAGCTCCCGCGCGTCCCAGGTCATCCGCAGCACCTCGGAGTCGAGCCGCAGGTGCGGCCGCAGCCCGAAGACGTCCGTGACGTGCTCCAGATAGGCGCGGATGTGCTCCTGCCCGGAAAAGGTGCGCGGCCAGTCGGGGTTCGGGGCGAAGGAGAAGGAGTACAGGTGGGAGGGCACGTCGCAGGCGCACCCGGGATAGCTGTTGTCCCGCCAGGTCCCGCCGACGCTGCTCGCCCGCTCCAGGATCACGAAGTCGGTGATCCCCTCCCGGCGCAGCCGCACGGCGGCCCCCAGCCCGCCGAAGCCGGACCCGATCACCGCCACCCGTACGTGTTCGGTCATCCCGACGCCTCCTGCCGTGCGACTCTCGCGACTCTGCCAGTGACTACTGGCGCAATGGGAGCGTAGAGCAGCTCCGTACCGATGGGTAGGCCCGGGGAAGGAAAGTTACCCGCGGTACAACATAGGCTTCGGCCGTGACGGAGAAGAGGGAGTACCGAACGGAGGAGCTGGCCGCGAAGGCCGGCATCACGGTGCGCACCCTGCGCTTCTACCGCGAACGCAAACTGCTCGCGCCGCCCCGCCGCGAGGGCCGCATCGCCTGGTACGACGACCATCACCTGGCCCGTCTGCGCACCATCGCGGCCCTGCTGGAACGCGGCCACACCCTCACCGGCATCGCGGAGCTGGCGGACGCCCTCGACCAGGGCCGCGACGTCGCCGACCTCATCGGCGTCGGCGGCCCCACCGAGGAGGAGCCGGTCCGCCTCACCCCCGAGGAGCTCGCCGCCCGCTTCGAGGGCCAGGTCACCCCGGAGAACCTCGCCACCGCCCTCGAACTCGGCTACCTGGGCACCGACGGCGACGAGATCGTCCACATCAGCCGCCGTCTGCTGGACGTCTCCGCCGCCCTGGTCCGCGAGGGCATCCCGCTCGCGGAGGTACTGGCGGCGGGCGTCCGCGTCCGCGCCCACGCCGACGCGCTCGCCGAACTCTTCACCGACCTGATCCTGCGCCACACCACCGAACAGGAACTCCCCCGCCTGCGCCCGCTGGCCCGCAGCGTCGTCGAGGCGGAGGTCTCCCTGGCCCTCGACCGACGGCTGCGCAAGGAGAGCTGACGGGGCCTCGGCGGTCACCGGGCGCTCTACAGGTCGAAGACCACCGTCACCGGGGCATGGTCCGACCAGCGCTCGCCGTGCGTGGCGGCCCGCTCCACCAGCGCCTTGACGGCCCTGGCCGCGAGACCGGGCGTCGCCACCTGAAGATCGATCCGCCAACCCGAATCGTTGTCGAAGGCACGGCCCCGGTACGACCACCAGGTGTACGGGCCCGTCGTCTCCGGGTGGAGTTCGCGGACGACGTCGACGTAGCCGCCGTCCGTCGCGGTGAGGACCTGGCCGAGCCAGGCGCGCTCCTCGGGCAGGAAGCCGGAGCTCTTGGCGTTGGCGCGCCAGTTCTTCAGGTCCGCCTGCTCGTGGGCGATGTTCCAGTCGCCGCAGACGAGGACCTCGCGGCCGTCGGCGGCGGCACGGGCGCGCAACTCCTTGAGGTACGCGAGGAACTCGCCCATGAAGCGGAGCTTCTCGTCCTGCCGTTCGGTGCCCACCTCGCCGGAGGGCAGATAGAGGGAGGCGACCGTCACACCGGGCAGGTCGGCCTCCAGATAGCGGCCGGACCCGTCGAACTCGGACGAGCCGAAGCCGACCCGGACGGCGTCCGGCTCACGGCGGGTGTAGAGGGAGACGCCGGCGCGGCCCTTGGCGGCGGCCGGGGCATGGGTGACGTGCCAGCCCTCGGGGGAGCGGACCGCCTCCGGCAGCTGCTCCGGCTCGGCTCGCACCTCCTGGAGGCACAGCACGTCGGCGGAGGTGTCCGCGAGCCACTCGACGAAGCCCTTCTTCGCGGCGGCGCGGAGTCCATTCACGTTCACGGAGGTCACGGTCAGCACCCGGGCACGATACCGGCCGCGGGGCGCCGCGCCGGACCTGGTCCCGTTCCCGGCGCGCGGGGAACCGTGCGGGGACGGCGACGGTCCGGCAGTGCCTCCACGTACTGTGTTCGGCGTGAGAATACGTCCGGTCCCCTTCGACCATCCCGACGCGGTCAAGCTCAACGACGAGGTCCAGGCCGAGTACCACGAGCGATACGGCGACGGCGGCGACGCCACCGTCCTCGCGCCCTCCGACTTCCAGCCGCCGCGCGGCGTCTATCTCATCGCCTACGACGAGGCCGACCGCCCGGTCGCCACGGGCGGCTGGCGCTGCCAGGACGAGAACGGCGAGGGCAACCAGGACGGCGACGCCGAGCTGAAGCGGATGTTCGTGGTCCGGGAGATGCGCGGACGCGGCCTGGCGCGGCGGATGCTCACCGCGCTGGAGGAGAGCGCCCGGGACGCGGGCCGTGTCCGGATGGTGCTGGAGACCGGCACCGAGCAGCCGGAGGCGATCGCCCTGTACACCTCCAGCGGGTACGAGCCGTGCACGAAGTTCGGCTACTACCGCGCGTACGCCGAAAGCCGCTGCTTCGCCAAGCCGCTCAACGCCTGATGCTTGCATGACAGGGCTCTAGGCTGGCCTTGTAGCGGGAACGGGGAAGGGGCGCTCGATGGACTGGTTCTGGTGGGTTCTCATCATCTTCTGGACGGGTGGTTTCGCGTGGGTGGCCGACAACGTCCGCACCGCGCTGCGCAATCGGCATGAGCGCAAGTTGCAGTTGCTGGAGGCGTCGAGGCAGGAGCGCTTGGCCGTCGAAGCGGCGCACAAGCCGCCGGAGCCGGTGTGCGGCTGCACGCACCATCTGGCCAAGCACGACAAGAAAGGCCGGTGCCACGAGCGCGTCGAGGTGCCGACGGCCTGGGACGAGAACAAGAAGCCGCTGCGCTTCGAGGCCGGCCAGTGCAACTGCCAGCAGTACGTGGGACCACAGCCGCTGTCCCAAGTGTTCGCGGAGGAGCTGACGGACCGCGCCTGAGCGGCACGACCACGACATGGCCAAAGCCCCGGTCGGGAATCCCGACCGGGGCTTTGAGCTGCAGTGGACCTGTGGGGATTTGAACCCCAGACCCCCTCGATGCGAACTACGGGCGGGGCGGTTATTGAGGTCTCCCGAGCTGGTCACGAGGGTGTTAGCGGCTCATGCCGGTCGCCTTTGGTCACAACAGTTGCTGTACTTCGTTGCTGTACCGCAGACACGAAACGGGGCGCTGGCTCATCCGAAGTTGAGTCCACCTGGCCTCGGTGATCCTCAGTGAACGCCCTCAGTGACGATGATCTCCTGCGTGGGCTGCGGGATGGTCGGATTCTTGGGGAGGACGGGAACGCCAATCGCCTCCATGACCTTCCTGGCTGCGATCCGTCCGGGAGACCTGGTAGTGGTGATCTTGTCTCCGGTGATGATGTTCCCCTCCCAGATCGGCGCGTTCCGGCGCCAGTCAATCTTGGTGGCGAGGTCGAGGTATCGAGCCTCCCGCCACTCCGGGTCCAGGTTCTTCTCGATCTCGAAGGCGACGTGCCCGATGATGACCAGACCGGTGGCGGTCATGTTGATGTAGTGCTTTCGGAAGTCCACCACCTGGTTGGCCGGCCCCCCGCTCGTGGGCAGTTCGGCCACAGAGCGCCAGGGGTCCATGTGCCGCGTGAGGATGTCGAGCATCGCCAGGGTCCTGCTGACGAAGGCGTCCTGCTTCTCGGTGGTTCCGATGGCTTGGAGGCTGCGGGCCGGGATGCTCGCTTCGCTGAGCGCGTAGTCCTGGAACAGGAGTTCCTTGACCAGTCCGCGCACCTGGTTGAGCAGGAAGATCGCAGAGGAAAGCTTCGACAGACTCTTGGAGGTTTCGTCGATGCGTCCCGCGAACAGGGCAGACCCATCCACGATCTTCGTGAGAACACGGTTCAGGGGTTCACGAGTGTTGTAGGCGGCCAGAAGGCTGGCCGGGATTTGCTTCGTCTGCGCCGCGTCGGCAAAGTCCTGGTGGATCCGCGCAACGTCCGGCTCCACCACGATGACGACGGAGATGCTGTCGCTCAGGAAGGGCGAGTCCGTGTCGATGAGGCTGTCGCTGCGCTTGGCGATGGCGGCAAGCCTGTGCTGGCCGTCAGTGACGGAGAACTTGGTCTCGTCGCCGATGACGACGAAGCCGGCCGTCATGGCGAAGTTGCCTCGGGGGATGTGGATGGCAGGAACGGCACGGACGTTCAGGGTGACCGGCGGGAGGATGTAGTCCTTCTCGTTCTCGGTCAGGTACTTGGTGATGGACCTGACGTGATTGGCGTCGATCGGGCGGTTGGTGGCCATACGCGGGTTGCCGCCCTTGACCGCCGCATCGGCGACCACGTGCTTGACGAGGAATGCGTACGAGAAGGCGGTCGTCAGCATCAGGCGCCCTCCCTGCTGGAAGACCACGCAGGTGAAGACTCGTCCGCCCGACGCCGTCGCGGCCTCGCTCGCGGCCACCTGAGCGGCCGTCAGCGAGTCGTGTTGAGTCAGTCCGAGCTCTGCAAAGAACACTGAATCCCCTTAGACGTAGGCGGAGCTGAGTAGGCATCAGAAACGTAGGACACCTCGACGTACTACGTCAACTTCTCCACGTAAGACGTGCCTGGATGAACGTTTCCTGAATGGGCGCCTCGCACTTTGACCACCTCGGATCGACAGTGATCGATTCCTGTCCTTTCATCGCAGGACGCCCCGCGCATCGGGCCGTCCTGGCCTTCCCGACGACGGGAAATCGCAACCCGCCTGCTCCCATCCCGTCTGCCGTCGCCCCACACACCGTGGAGCGGGCGTGGTTCAGGGCGTCAAGGTGGAGCGCGTCACTGTATGAACGACCTGGACGCCAGGGGCCGCGTCTGCTCGGCTCCGCCTGGGTCGATGGCAGGCGGGATGGGAGCCTCCCCGCGCCCGCCATCCCACGGGCCGGCACTCGCGAACGGTGTCCCCGCCATCCTGGAGCCTGAGCGCCCCCGCCGGAGGCATGTGTCCTTGCCTGTACTTGGGGGGCGAGCCGTGTAGCTGATGCGAACTACGGGCACGGTGGTCGCTGAGGTCCGCCGGGCACGTCAGACGGTCGCTCAGTGTCGGTGGTAGTCGGGGCTGGTCGCGATGGTTGCTGTACTTCGCCGCTGTACCGCGATGATCAACCGCTGGGTAGCAGGTCAGCATCGGAGCACTTATAGCCGTTCCCTTGGGGCCAGATGATCGCTTGCCCAGCAGCCTTGGCGAGCTCAGCGAGGTCCGGGCGGGGCTTGCTCGGCACAAGAACAGCTTGGTACTTGGCGCGCACGAAGCGGTTGTAGTCGAGAAGCTGGCCGAGGGCCATGCGCATGTTCTCCCGCGTCACGCTGCCCTTGGCCTCGATGAGGAGGTCCAGGTCAGGCACGTAGAGGTCTGTGAGAAGGGGCCTGGTTTCGCCTTCAGGCAGGATGCGTTGGCGGTTCACCCGGTAGCCCTTGGTGCGCAGGTAGGCACTGAAGTCCAGTACCAGCTTGCCTTCTCGGCGCTCAGCCTCGTACGACTCGCGGTTCGGGTCGACGTACGTCTTCTCAGTTTCGAGTCGCTCGATGTCGATCTCGGTGACCGTCTCGGGCTTCTCCTCGAGTAGCCGACCCAACTTCGTACCAGGGTGCTTGGGCGGGGTGTCCAAAGGGCGAAGCTTGAAGACGATGACCTTACGAAGAGGGCCGTCTCCGGTCTCCGGCGCGTCTGCTTCGTACCATCCCGCGGCAGCAAAGCGGCCAAGGTAGATCACGTTCCCCCGAGCACCCTGGAAGACCCGCAGCGCTCGCCCCTCGGCTTCATGGTTCAGGATGCTGGCGTTACCGGAGAGCATCCGCTGATCTCCATACTGCCCTTCGCCGCTGTAGTGGAAGAGCCCGTCGGGCATCCAGCCGTCGTAGTACCCGTGCTTCTCGCCTGCGACTGGGTCCGTAAAGATCATCACGTTGGGCGTCCTGGCCGAGGGCCCGATGCCACCCTGAGTTCGCCCGCCGTACTTGACGTGCAACTGCTTGCGCTCGATCACATCACCTGGCTCGAGGTCCCACTCGATGGCCTCGCGCTCCGCGGAGCTCACCTCCGTCACGGTCGCCCTCCTCCTTAGTCCCGCCGCACCTGGTACGGCTGCCTCATAGGGTACACTGTCCGAGACACATGGGAATCAGACAGCCGAATTGGATGCCTGATTTACGCATCCGATTTGGACATGCAGAAGACGGAGGATGTGAAGCTACAACGAAACCTGGAACGAATTAATTAATCTGCGCCAGCTTTCAATTCGTCTGCCGCTAACGCTCCGTCAAGCACAAGGCGTGACGGGTATGCTGAGCCCGTCTCGCTCCTTACCGATCACCACGCCTCGACGCACCGCGACCGAGGTACCCGGCTCGCCCGGGGGGAACAACTCTGGTGAGGAGCAGATATGGGAGAGCGAGAGTCTGACGAGCAGGAAGGGAAACGCGATCAAGATCCGGATCCGCGGTGGTTCAGGTTCCTGATCGTGGCCTTGCCGGCTGTGGCGGCTGTCGCAACCTGTGTGGAGCAGTTGTTGGCGCGGCGCTAGTGTCGCTTGAAGTGGTGCCGGAAGATGGCGGACCGCACGAAACGGGTCCGACCGTTGCTTAGTCGGCCGGACCCGCTTCGCCTACTCCACGCACGAGCCCGGTCCTGGTTGCACCCGGGGCCGGGTCTCCGTGCTGGAGGTCTAGGTGCGATCAGGGGCAACCTGATGTTGCTACCCCACTCAATGGCAACCATTGTTGCGTTGCCACTATATCTGTCCTAGCACTAGTTAGCCTTAGATGGCTCTAGACGGCTCTCAGTCCTAGCTCTAATTAGCTCTAGATGCTTCGCAGTCCTAGATCTAGGTGCCTCTAGATCGCTCCGGCGGAATCTGCCGTTTGACGTGATATCTGATGCCACGTCAGGGACGTCAGCGTCCACACACCCCGCTCCCACCACCCACCCCAGCTCCCATCCCGTCTGCCGTCGACCCACACACCGTGGAGCAGGCGTGGGTCATGGCGTCCAGGTGGAGCGCGCCACTGTACGAACGACCTGGACGCCATGGGCCGCGTCTGCTCCACGGTGTGTGGGTCGACGGCAGACGGGATGGGAGCACCCCGCGCACGCCACTATTCCGCCGGCACTCGCGAACGGCGCCCCCGCCATCTCGGAGCCTGAGCGCCCCCGCCGGAGGCACTGCTGTGACCGGCTGCCGCTCTGCGGTGATCACCCCATGGCCACGGCCCTACCCGCTGTGGGCGCGCGTCGGCGCAGCGCGGGCGGAGCGGGCCGAAGGCAGGAGCGTCGCCCGCGGCGGAGCCGGAAGCGCGCCCGGCGGAGCGGAGCGCAGCCGGGGCTTGATGAGGTAGAGAAACCTGTAACAAGATCGGCTACCCGACCGCGCTCCGCTCGGCCAAACCGCGTAGGGACTCAGGAACACGAGGTTCAGACAGTTGGAGCAGATCGCGGATGACCTCGCGGGCCAGGTGGTGATCGTGGATCTGCTCAGGTGCCAGAGCCTCGGATTCCAAGAGCGCGGCTGTGGCCTCGCCGACGTGTCGCCGCTGCGCGTGCGCTCGCGCCACGTCAAGGAGGAAACGTGACTGCCGCTCGGGTG
Organism: Streptomyces achromogenes; assembly: GCF_030816715.1. Lineage (NCBI taxonomy): Bacteria > Bacillati > Actinomycetota > Actinomycetes > Kitasatosporales > Streptomycetaceae > Streptomyces > Streptomyces achromogenes. Next base: position 3,820,448 of record NZ_JAUSYH010000001.1, read on the forward strand.
AAAGGCTCGATGCGTCGACCTCCTGGGCCACCTCCAGCGCAAGCCCCGCGTCCCCCAGCTCGACCGCCGTGCTCACCGCGTGAATCTCGACGTTCGTCGGCCCGAATTCCGTGTCGAAATCGTTGCGGTCCTCCCCCAACCTCGCTGCGATTCCGCGCGCTCGGTCAATGTGCTCGTGGGTCCGCCCCCGGTTCCCCTCCCTCGCGTTGATCACAGCGAGAACGAGGTTCATGGCACCCAAGAGGGACAGTTCTTCCGGGGGGCACGCTGGCGCCTCCGCTCTGGGCGCCATGACGGCTACAGCGGACTTTGCAGCCTGCTCGGCCTGCTCCATGTGCTGCTGCCGCATGAACGCGTGAGCCATGCGGAACAGGCTCGCCACAACCTCCAACGGCTGGCCTGCAAGCTCGGCCGCTTGTAGCGCCCGATCGGCCGCGACCCATGCCGCGTCGGCTTGGTCCTGCCGGGTGAAGCTCGCTGCTGCCACCTGGTACGCCTTGGCACGCAGGGCGTGAAGCTCCAAACGGTCGCCTGCGGGTGCGTGGCGCACCGCCGCCTCGATGCTTGGAAGCAACCTGACAAGGTGATCGCTCAACGCCCCGTAGCTCGACGCGTGCGCGAGCGTCCACGCCTCGTCCACTCGCTGACGGAAGTCGGCAAGTGAAGGGACAGGTTCAGCCGGCGGCTGTTCAAAGAGGCTGCCCAGGGCTGGGTGTCCAGTGAGGGCTACGCGCAGCCCTTCAAGGTCGGTGCTTCTATGGGTCTCGTTCGGCTCGGTCTCCTCGGCCGGCGCCGCGTCGGGCCGTACCTCGCGCACGGGCACGTTCAGGGCATCGGCAAGAGCTTGAAGGATCGACAGCCGCTCAACGGGCTGTACGCCTCTTTCGACCTGTGAAACCCAGCTCTCGGAGCGCGCCATCGCGATGGCAAGGTCACTCTGTGACATGCCTGCCGCGCGGCGCAGTTCCTTGACTCGCTGGCCGAGCGTCTTGGAATCGGAGCCCGTCACGCCTCGGCTCCGGTGGGGTACTTGCCGGCGTACGGCTGAAGCCGGTCAACCTCGGTCTTCTCGACGTACTTGGTCCGCTCCGCGAGGAAGTGGCGCGTGTGCGGCTGGCGCTCGTGCTCCTCAAACGCGTCGTGATCGGCGTACAGCTCAAAGAAGATCCGCTGATTCGGTGCGCCCTCGACCTCGTGGCACGCATAGACGAGCGTGCCGGGCTCGTGGGCCCGAATCCCTGCTGTGGTCTCCCGCATCAGCGCGTCAAATGCCTCGCCTGCACCCTCGCGAAGCGTGAAGCGAACAAAAAGCCCAAAGTTGGCCATTTCTCCTCCTTCGTGTCGCATTCAGTCTCGCAGAGTCGGACTTCTACTGCTAGTCGCAGGTTTTCTGTTGACTCGCAGTTTTTCTGCGAGTAGCTTCGATGGTGTCGAACAACAAGGCACCCCGGGCTACGTGCATCCGCCAAGATCACAACGTAGCCCGGGGCTCATCCCACAAGGGGAGACTCCATAATGCCGTCCTTCAAGATCGACCTTTCGACCGCTGTGGTGTTCGTGGCTACCGCGCCCGAACCCAAGATGGTTAACAAGAAGACCGGTGAGCGGGCCGTGGACCGTGAGACGAACGCCGGCCTGTCGACCGTGGGCCTGCTGGTCTCGGACGAGGGTGAGGGCAACCTCTACCAGGTGACCGTTCCGGAGACGGGTTTCCCGGAGGGTCTCGCGCCGGGCATGCCCGTGCGGGTGGTCGGCCTCAAGGCCCGTGACTGGGAGAACACGTTCAACGGCGAGAAGCGTCACGGCATCTCGTTCCGCGCGGTCGCGATTACCCCGGCGGCCTGACCATGACTGACCTGACGATGTGGCTGGAAGCCGGGGGCTTAGCGGCCGGTGCTGGCGGTCTCGGCTACGCGAAGGTGCGAGCTCCGCGCGTGTACTGGTCGCTGGTCGGCCTGCCGGTGACCTGGGGGCGGTTCACCGTGACGTACGCCTCCACAATGGAGGTGTGCGGGCTGACGGTGCAGCCGTCGAGCATGCGGGCGTTCGTGACGCGCAACCTGGCTCGACGTGAGGTTCGGCCGGTGCCGCCGAAGGTGCGTCGGGTCCGTCCGACCTCTACCGGTCTGCGGGTCACCCTGCGTCTTCCCGCCGGCCTCGAACCGGCTGACGTCGTCGCCTCCTGCGAGCGTCTCAGGCACGCCTGGGGTGTCCGTTCGGTAACCGTGGCAGAGGTCAAGCCGGGGTACGTCGAACTGCGGATGACCGGCTACGACGTGCTCAGCCGGGTTCGCATGCCGCGTTCGGCCACGCCTCGTGACCTGGTCGTCCCGGTCGCGCTCAGGGAAGACGGGACCGTGTTCGAGCGGGACTACCGCAAGGTCCCGCACGCCCTGACCCTGGGTGCGAACCAGTCGGGCAAGTCCATGCTTCAGCGCAACCTGGTCCAGGGGCTGGCTCGACTGCCGGTCGGCCTGGTGGGGATCGACTGCAAGCGCGGTGTGGAACAGCGCCCGTACGCGCCCCGGCTGTCCGCCCTGGCCACCGACCCCGAGAGCGCCGGCCGCATGGTTGACGTCCTGGTCAAAGAGATGGAAGACCGCTTCGACCTGTTGGCCCTGCACGGCGTCTCGGACCTGTGGGCGCTGCCGGACGATGTCCGCCCGGTGCCGCTGGTGGTGTTGGTCGACGAGGTGGCGGAACTGTTCTTCGTGACCTCGAAGAAGGATGAAGCGGCCCGTGACCACACGGTCATGCAACTGGTCCGGCTCGGTCAGATGGCCCGTGCGATCGGGATCTATCTGGAGGTGTGCGGGCAGCGCTTCGGCTCCGACCTCGGCAGGGGCGCGACCGCCCTGCGTGCCCAGCTCACCGGCCGGATCGTGCACCGCGTCAACGACAAACAGACGGCGGAAATGGGTCTGGGCGACATCGCCCCGGATGCCGTGGTCGCTGTGACCGGGATCCGGCCGGACCGTCCCGGCGTCGCGGTGGCCGGTGACACCTCGGGCGGCTGGTCCCGCATCCGCACTCCGGAGACCTCGCCGGATGAAGCGGCGGCTATCTGCCGGGAGTTCGCCCACCTCACCCCGGAACTGCCGTTCCTGGCGCCGTTCCGTCCGCTCGTACGACCGGTACCGACCCCGGAACCTGTCTCGCTGCTGGTCTCCCCGCAGCCGGTCACGGAGTGATCGCCGTGGTCGCGCGAAAGCCCGGCGCGACGGAGCCCGCCAAGTGCCCGGTATGCAACGGCACGGGTGAGATCTCCCGCACGGTCCATGTCGGCCGCAAACGCCGTGTCGCCGGTGAACAGACCGGCCTCTGCCTGAACTGCCTCGGCAGCGGCGAAGCCCCCTCGACCTGATCCCGCCGGACCGGGCGGCGCTTCCTGGCCTCGCCCGGTCGGCCCTACTCCCCTTGAAGGGAGGTGTCCCGCATGTCCCGTTCGATCCGCCCGGACGCGGTCCTGATCCAAGCCGTCATCGCCGGCGCGCTGTCCTTCGCTCACCTGCACGACTTGGCCGAAGCCGCCGGGCAGTCCGGCTGGAAGGCGTGGGCCTACCCGGTATCGGTCGACCTGCTGTTGGTCGCCGCGTGGCGTCGGCTGCGCACGGCTCGCCGGGACCGGTCCGCCTGGACCTGGTTTGTGATCGCGCTGACCGCCTCGCTCGGGGCGAACATCGCGACCGCCGGACTCCTCGACCTGGGCGCCGTGCCCTCGTGGCTGCGCATTCTCGTCGCCGGCTGGCCCGCGCTCGCGTTCATGGGCGGAACCCTGCTGGTCCACACGCCCACCCCGCACCCCGCCCCGACGGTCGACCGACCCGACACGCCCCCGGCGCCCGAACCGGCCCCGGCGGTCCCCGCTGTCGAGCCTGTTGCAGCGCTGCCGGTGGCTGTCCCGTCAGTACCCCCGGCGTTGATCGACCACGCCCGCAAGGTCGCCATCGAGCACCGCACCCGAACCGGAACCGACATCGACACCGCCACGCTGCGCCTCCGCCTCGGCGTCCCGGAAGACCTCGCCGGAGCGATCGCAGCCCAACTCGCCTGACAGATAAGGAGGTTCACCCGATGCGCCCGAACCGCTTCTACGACGTGATCCGCATCGGTCCCGTCCAGGTCGGCACGTTCCACAACGGCCGTGGTCAGACCAGACACACCGCCGCATGCACCGCTCCGAACTGCGACTTCTCCGCCGAATACGCCAAGCGGTCGGCCGCCGAACTCGCTGCCCGCACCCACCGCTGCACCTGAGGAGGGCCGAACCGTGCAGTTGCCCGAAGACCAGATCCGTGCCGGTCACATCCCCGCTGACCTCTACCGCCGCATTCCCGCCAGTACCGACGTCCGCAAGGTCGTGATCGTCCAGGAAGCACCGCGCTCCTACAAGGGCCCGATCGTCCTGACGGCTCTGATCATCACGGGATCGGTCGCGGTGCTGCTGGTGCTCGCCTTCGTCGTCCAGGTCATCGCCGGCGCGGCCGTCGCGGTCCTGTCGGCCACCGGCGGCCTGAGCTACACGATCAACCGCGCGTCCAAGCGCAAGTAACACCCGCCCGGGGCGGCCTCTACCGCCAAGTATCCGCCGCCCCGGACGGCTCCACCTTCCTGATCCAACGGACCCGAAAGGGAAGCCCCATCATGCCTCAGCACGCCCGATTCACGCGCGTCTGCCGCGACTGCGCCGGCTTCGCATCGGCCCTGGTCACGACCGGTGCCCGCCACCTCGACGGCACCCGCGCCACGGTCCGCGTCGACTGCCCGACCTGCAAGGGAACCGGCACCGCCCGGTCCGCCTCGGTCCTCGTCCAGGCCGGTAGGTGACCGCGTGAAGAGCCTCATCGCCTCGGCCCACATCGAGCCGGACACCCGATTCCGCGTCACCCCCTTCGCGGACCGCGCCAACCCCTTCGTCAGCCTCCGCATCGAGGGCGACTCCGTCGAAATCGCGCTGCTCGCGTGCCTCGGCACCTCCGACGCCCTGCGTGCCCTGGCTGCCGCTGCGATCGAGGCCGCCGGCGCCCTTGACGCCATGACCGCCGCCCCCGTTCCGGCTGGGAGGTGATCACCGTGGCTCTCCTCGACTGGCGCTCTCCCGAGCACTTCGACCACAGCGGCGACAAGCCGTGCGTGATCTGCACCAAGCCCACCCCGCTGCGCTCCGACCGGGGCAAGCCCGCGCACAAGGTCTGCGCGGAGGAATGGATCGACGCCCACACGCCGAAGGAGAACGAGGCGTGACCAACGCCGCCACCATGGCGGGCCTGGAGGACCCGGCCACCCTCGCAGACGTGCTGAGGCTGGCCGGGTCCCCCGGCTTCGACCGCGTCCAAGACCAGATCCGCCGAACCGGCGGCTGCTCCGACCCGATCCACCTCCAGGGCTCGACCGTCACCCGCGACAAGGCCACCGGTCACGTCCTGCACCACTACGCGACGGACACCGAGCCCGGCGGACGACTCCGCATAGCGTGCGGCAACCGCCGAGCCTCCCGCTGTCCCTCGTGTGCCTGGACCTACGCGGGCGACACCTACCACCTGATTCGGGCCGGACTCGTCGGCGACCCCACCAAAGGCACACCGCACACGATCCGCGATCACCCCCGCGTTTTCGCCACCCTGACCGCCCCGTCCTTCGGACCCGTCCACAACCGCCCCGGGAACCGGCCCTGTCGCTGCGGCGCCCGCCACGGCGAGGCCGCCCCCGAACTCGGCACCCCCCTCAACCCGGACACCTATGACTACGCCAGCGCCGTGCTCTGGAACAACCACGCCTCCGACCTGTGGCGCTACTTCACGATCTACCTCCGCCGCGAGATCGCCCGCCGCGCCGGCCTCACACAGAAGGACGCCCACGCGCAGTCCCGGGTCTCCTTCGGCAAGGTCGCCGAGTACCAAAAGCGCGGCGCCGTGCACTTCCATGCCGTCATCCGCTTCGACGGACCCGACGGTCCCGACTCCCCGCCCCCGGCCTGGGCCACCCTCGACCTGCTCACCGACGCGATCCATGCCGCCGCCGGCCGCGTCGAGCTCGAGGTCGACCCTGCCGGAGACCAGCCAGCTCGAGTCCTGCGCTGGGGCACACAGCTCGACGTCCGCACGATCCGGGCCTTCGGCGACGGCGAGGACATCACCGAACAGGCCGTCGCCTCCTACGTCGCCAAGTACGCCACCAAAGCCGCCGAGACGACCGGCACCGTCGACCGCCGCATCGGCAACAAAGAGGCTCTGGTCCTGCTCGACGTGCCCGACCATCCCGCACGGCTCATCTCGGCTTGCCTCGACCTCCACGCGCTCTACCCGGACCGCAAGCTCCGCGACTGGGCCCACATGCTCGGCTTCCGGGGCCACTTCTCCACCAAGTCCCGCCGCTACTCCACCACCCTCGGCGCCCTCCGCCAGACACGAGCCGACTACCGCGCAGCCCAGCAACGCGAAGCCCTCGGCCTGCCCGATCCCGACGCCCCAGAGGCAACCACCCTGACCCTCGCCCACTGGACCTACGCCGGCCACGGCCACACTCCCGGCGAATCCTGGCTTGCCGCCAACATCCGCCGCGACATCCAACTCAACCGCGAGACCGCACGCGAAGCCCTGCAAGCCCAACCCGACTGGGAGGAACGAGGAGCATGACCGCAACCATCATCGAACCGAAGTGGCACACCACGGAGGAAGTCGCGGTCCTGCTCCGCTTCGGCCTCTCCAAGACCAAGATGCTGATCCTCACCGGTGAGATCCGCTCCGTGAAGATCGGCCGCAACCGGCGCATCCTGCCGCAGTGGGTCGACGAGTACGTCCAGAGCGTGACCTCCGGCGCTGAGGGGATGTCGGCATGAGCGGCAAGCGAGGCAACGGTGAGGGCTCGATCTACCCGTACAAGAACAGCTTCGCCGCCTACGCCTGGGTGACCACACCGGAGGGCAATCGCAAACGCAAGTACGTGTACGGCAAGACCCGCGAGGAGACCCACGACAAGTGGATCAAACTGCACGCTGAGGCCAAGCAAGGCCCGGTGCTCACGTCCTCGCCGACGCTGGCCCAGTACCTCGCCCGGTGGCTCAAGGAGGTCGTGGGACCCGACCTGAAGCCCAAGACGGCCGAGACGTACGCGATGCACGTCCGCCTCTACATCGCGCCGGGACTGGGCTCGAAGCGGCTCGACAAACTCACCGTCCGGGACGTCCGGAGCTGGGTGAACACCCTCCTGGAACAGTGCCAGTGCTGCGCCCAGGGCCTGGATGTGAAACGGGACACTCCCCGTTGCTGCGCCACCGGCGCCTGCTGCGAGCGCATTCCGTCCCGCCGCACCGTCCAGGACGCTCGCGCGGTCCTGCGGTCGGCCCTGACCAACGCCATGACGGAGGAGCTGATCACGAAGAACGTGGCTGGCCTGGTCAAGGTGCGATCGGCACGGAAGACGAAGCGGCACCCGTGGTCGGTCGAAGAGGCTCGGCAGTTCCTCGAAGCGGCGAGCGCGGCCCATGACCCGCTGTACGCGGCCTACGTCCTCATCCTGGTTCTCGGCTTCCGACGTGGTGAGGTACTCGGCCTCACGTGGGAGAACGTCAACCTGGACGCCGGTGAGATCTCGGTGCAGATGCAGCTACAGCGCATCAACCGGCGCTTGGTCCACGACGAGACCAAGACCGAGGCGTCCACGGCCGTGCTGCCGCTTCCGGAGATCTGCATTGCGGCTCTCCAGCGCAGGCAGAAGGAGAGGGAGTTGGCCAAGCAGGCGGCCGGCGAGCTGTGGTCGGACTTCGACTTCGTGTTCACGACGCGCTACGGGACACCGGTCGAACCCCGGAACTTCAACCGCGCCTTCGTCGACCGCTCAACCCGGGCCGGCGTCCGTCAGATCCGGCTGCACGACACCCGACACACGTGCGGTTCGCTCCTCGCGGCGCTCGACGTGCACCCGCGGGTCGCGATGCAGATCCTTCGGCACAGCAAGATCGCGGTGACGATGGAGGTGTACACGCACGTGCCCTCGGAGGCCACCCACCGGGCGCTGCGCAAGCTGGGCAAGCACCTTGGGAAGCAAGATCCGGAGTAGTTGCTGTACTTCGCTGCTGTACGACACCAAAGAACCCCTGCCGGATCTCCCCGGCAGGGGTTCTGAGCTGCGGTGGACCTGTGGGGATTTGAACCCCAGACCCCCTCGATGCGAACGAGGTGCGCTACCGGACTGCGCCACAGGCCCTTGCAACGAGTGAAACTCTAGCATCTCCGTCGGCGTGCTTGGAAATCCGTTCCCCGAGGCCGGAGGCGGGGCGCCGGAGATCATTCGTTGGCGGCCCGCCGACGCTCGCCGTCCTCGTTCTGGTCGAACAGCGGGGTGCGCCCGCGCTCGCGGGAACGCCGGGCCGAGGCCGCGCGCCGGGCGTCGCTGCGTTCGCCGTCCTCCGCGCCCCGGTCCTCCTCCGCCGCGTCGTCCCGCGCACGGCCGGGGTCGTCCGGCCCGGTGGCCGCCTCGTCCCCGGCGTCCGCCGTGTCGTGCTCGGGGGCGACCGAGCTCGAGCGGGCCGAGCTCCAGGCGTCCGCCGCTCCGAGATCCACGTCGGAGGTCGCGCGAGGCGCGACCGGGGCGGTCACGTATGTCGGCAGGGGCACCGGGACGGGGTCCCAGCTGTCGCCGTGGCCGGGGCGGCGCTGCCGCTCACGCTGCTGGTCGATCCACTCCGCGTGGTCGGTCTGCTCGACGAGCGCCCTGCGGTCCGCGGCGAGCGCCAGCAGGCCCGGGTCGGTCTGCGGTTCGGGGTCCGCGTGCGGTTCCTCTGCGCCGGCGTCGGGGCCGGGGTCCGCGGACGCCGCGTTCGCCGGGGCGGGCGCCCGCCGGCGCGGCTGACGCTCCCGCAGCCGCTGCGCGGCGACCTCGGCGCGCCTGCGGTCCATCTGGAACGCGAAGCGACGGCGCTCCTGGGCGCGCAGGTACCCGATGTAGGCGCTGAGCAGTACGGCGGGCACGGCGGGCGCCCAGAGGAAGGCGAGCCCGCCGACCGCCGCGACGATCGCGCCGATCGTGAAGGCGAAGAAGAGCATCACGGTGGTGCGCCGGCGGCGGGCGAGCGACTTCGAGCGCTGGGCGCGGGCGGCGGCCGCCTGCGCGGAGGCCGCCCGCCGGGCGTTCTGCTCGCGCTGGTCCCGCGCGAGCCGTCCCGCCGGTTCGCGTACCTGCTCGCGCACATGCTCGCGCACGTGCTCACGGGCCTGGTCACGGGCCTGGTCACGGGCCTGTTCCCGCGCCGGCTCCGAGCGGCCCGGCGCTCGCTCCTGGCCGCGGTCCGCGCCCCGGTCCACACTCCGGTCCCCGCCGCGGTCCTGGCCGCGGTCCTGGCCGCGTTCGTGGGCCTGTGCCGTCACCTGGGGACGGGTCGGGGGCATGGCGAAGGCCCGGACGTCCACCGAGTCGGTGACGGCGTCCGAGGCGTCGGCGACGGGCTCCCCCTCCTCGGTGGAACGCGCCTTCAGGTCCTTGGCGTACCGGCGCTCCATACCCGCCCGTCCGGACAGCAGCCGGATGGCGGTGCTGAAGCGTTCCGTCGGACGGGCCTCGTTCAGCTCGTCCTGCCTACGGAGCCACATAGGCACCAAGTAGGCGGCCCAGGCCCCGACGATGACTGCGTAGATGAGGCCGCTGCTGCTCACGTCTCACACGGTAGAGGGGTTTGCGTGAGGCCATCCGCCAATTGAGTCGGTGTGTCGCACGATCCGGCTGATATTTCGAACTTTTTTTGTGACCGATGCGATCAGCAGGCCGCCGAGGGCGCGAATTCCCCGCCCCAGACGGTCAACCTCCGATCATTTTCGAACACTTATTCAATTTCCCGTACCGCGACGATTCTCGTCGGCATTCCCCGAGGATGTTCGGCGTCGGGTCTTCGGGGTCGGGTCCTCGGGGTCGCATCCTCGGGGTCGGGCGTCCGGCGTCAGGCGTTCCGGTGGTCGCGGGGGACGCTGGCGGAGCGGGTGCGTCGCCACCGGCTCAGCAGACCCTCCGGGACCTCCTCCGCCGTCAGCGCGAACACGAGGTGGTCCCGCCAGGCCCCGTCGATGTGGAGATAGCGCGGCCGCAGCCCTTCCTCGCGGAATCCGAGTTTCTCCACCACCCGGCGGCTGGGCCCGTTCTCGGGCCGAATGCAGACCTCGATGCGGTGCAGTCCGACGGTGCGGAAACAGTGGTCGACGACGAGCGCCACGGCGGTCGGCATCACGCCGCGGCCGGCCACCGACTCGTCCACCCAGTAACCGACGTGTCCGGAGCACATGGAGCCCCAGGTGATCCCCGCGACGGTCAACTGCCCGACGAGCCGCCCCTGGTACTCGATGACGAACGGCAGCATCCGTCCGGCGTGCGCCTCGGTGCGCAGGTGCCGGACCATCTGACGGTAGGTCGGCCGGTGCGCGATCGGTCCGCTCGGCGCGGGCGGCGGGATGGTCGCCTCCCAGGGGCGCAGCCAGTCCCGGTTGCGCCGGTTGACCTCGCGCCAGACCCGCTGGTCGCGCAGCTTTATGGGCCGCAGGACGATGTCGCCCTCCACCAGTTCCACGGGCCAGGACGGGCTGTTCAGCTCGCACCTCCCTGGCTCGGTCCGGGGTGGTCGCCGCCCCGGATCTGGTCGACGGCGTGGATCAGCAGGGGTTCCAGGACGGCGAGGCCGTCCTTCACCCCGCCGGTGGATCCGGGCAGGTTGACGATCAGCGTGCCGCCCGCCACACCGGCCAGGCCCCGGGAGAGCGCCGACGTGGGCACCTTGTCGCGGCCGTACGCCCGGACGGCCTCGGCGATGCCCGGGATCTCCAGGTCGAGTACCGCGCGGGTCGCCTCCGGCGTGCGGTCGGTGGGCGAGACGCCGGTGCCGCCGGTGGTGACGATCACGTCGTAGCCCGCCTCGACGCCGGCCCGCAGCGCGGCCTCGACCGGGTCGCCGTCCGGCACGACCTGCGGGCCGTCGACGGCGAAGCCGAAACCGCGCAGGCCCTCGGCGACCAGCGGACCGCCCCGGTCCTCGTACACGCCCGCGGCCGCGCGGTTGGACGCGGTGACCACCAGGGCGCCGTACGGCGCGAGCAGCGCCGACCCGGCGTCGCCGGCCGACGCGCCGGGGTTCGCGTCCTGTGTCATGTCCGGCTCCAGTCGCCCGACTTGCCGCCCGTCTTCTCCTCCACGCGCACGTCCGTGATGACCGCTCCCTTGTCGACCGCCTTGACCATGTCGATCACGGTGAGCGCGGCGACGGAGACCGCGGTGAGGGCCTCCATCTCGACGCCCGTGCGATCCGTCGTCTTCACCGTGGCGGTGATCTCCACGGCGTCGTCCGCGACCGACAGGTCCAGTTTCACACCGGAGACGGCGAGCGGGTGGCACAGCGGGATCAGGTCGGGAGTGCGCTTGGCGCCCATGATGCCCGCGATCCGCGCGGTGGCCAGCGCGTCCCCCTTGGGGACCCCTTCGCCGCGCAGCAGCTCGACCACGCGGGGCGAGACGAGGACGCGCCCGCTGGCCCGTGCGGTGCGGGAGGTGACGTCCTTGCCGGAGACGTCGACCATGCGGGCGGCGCCCGCGGCGTCGATGTGCGTCAGTCGGTCCTGCGTACTCATGGTCGTGTGGCGCTCCCGGTCCGGGCCCGGCGCGGTGCGGGGGGCCTGTTGTGCGCGACACGGTACCCCCAACCAGGAGGTCTCAGCGGAGGAGGACCACCTCGACGTCGGTGCCCGGCTCGACGGACTCCGTGTCCTCGGGGACGACGATCAGCGCGTCGGCGTGCGCGAGGGCGGCGACCAGGTGGGAGCCGGCGCCGCCGACGGGGCGGACGGCGCCGTCGGCGTACGTGGCGCGCAGGAACTGTCTGCGGCCCTTGGGCGAGGTCAGCGCCTCGTCGGCGGTCAGCTTCGCGCGTGTGGTGGGCCGGTGGACGTCCTCGAGTCCCATGAGGGTGCGGATGGCGGGCCGCACGAACAGCTCGAAGGAGACGTACGACGACACGGGGTTGCCGGGCAGGGCCAGCAGGGGGGTGTGGTCGGGGCCGACGGTGCCGAAGCCCTGGGGTTTGCCGGGCTGCATGGCGAGCCTGCGGAACTCGACGCCGCCGCCCTCCTCGTCCTCGTCGCCGACGTGCTCCAGGGCCTCCTTGACGACGTCGTAGGCGCCGACGCTGACCCCGCCGGTGGTGACCAGCAGGTCGGCGCGCACGAGCTGGTCCTCGATGGTGGAGCGCAGGGTGTCGGCGTCGTCGGCGACCGCGCCGACCCGGTAGGCGATGGCCCCGGCGTCGCGGGCGGCGGCGGTGAGGGCGAAGCTGTTGGAGTCGTAGATCTGGCCGCTGCCGAGCGTCCCGCCGGGCTGGACGAGTTCGCTGCCGGTGGACATCACGACCACGCGCGGGCGCGGGTGCACGCGCACCGAGCCGCGGCCGATCGCGGCGAGCAGGGCGATCTGGGGCGGGCCGAGGACGGTGCCGGCTTCGAGGGCGCGGTCCCCCGCCCGCACGTCGCTGCCCTTCGCGCGGACGTGCGCGCGTGCCGCGGCGGGCCGGTACACGCGCACCTGCCCGGAGGCCTGCTCGGGGGCGAGGCTGCGGGCCCGCATCCCGGCGACCGGGCCCTCGCCGAGCCCGCCGTCGGTCCACTCCACGGGGACGACGGTCTCCGCGCCGCCCGGCAGCGGGGCGCCGGTCATGATCCGGGCGGCCTGGCCGGGCCCCACGTGCAGCAGGTCGGCCTGGTGTCCCGCCGCGATGTCCCCGACGACGTCCAGTGCCGCGGGGAACTCCTCGCTCGCGCCCGCGATGTCCGCGACCCGTACCGCGTAGCCGTCCATGGAGCTGTTGTCGAAGGGCGGCAGGGAGACCGGCACCGTGACGTCCTCGACGAGCACGCAGCCCTGGGCGTCGGGCAGTTGCAGCTCGATGGGCTCCAGCGGGCGGACGGCGGCGAGGATGTCGTCCAGATGCTCGTCCACCGACCAGAGGCGGTCCTGGGCGGCGGGGCGGGGCGCGGCGGTGCTCAAAGTTGCTGCATCTCCTCGGTGACGTAACGGCGAAGCCAGGACCGGAAGTCCGGACCCAGATCCTCACGTTCGCACGCGAGTCTGACAATGGCACGCAGATAGTCGCCGCGGTCGCCGGTGTCATAGCGGCGGCCCTTGAAGACGACGCCGTGGACCGGGCCGCCGACCTTCTCGTCCATGGCGAGCTGCTGGAGGGCGTCGGTGAGCTGGATCTCGCCGCCGCGGCCGGGCTCGGTCTCGCGGAGCACGCCGAACACGCCCGGGTCGAGGACATAGCGGCCGATGATGGCGTAGTTCGAGGGGGCGTCGGCCGGGTCCGGCTTCTCCACGAGGCCGGTCACCTTGACGACGTCGCCGTCCACGGTGGTCTCCACGGCCGCGCAGCCGTAGAGGTGGATCTGCTCGGGGGCGACCTCCATGAGGGCGACGACGCTGCCGCCGTGCTGCTCCCGCACCTCGATCATCCGCCGGAGCAGCGGGTCGCGGGGGTCGATCAGGTCGTCGCCGAGCAGGACGGCGAACGGTTCCTGTCCGACGTGCGGGGCCGCGCACAGGACGGCGTGGCCGAGGCCCCTGGGGTCGCCCTGGCGGACGTAGTGCATCGTCGCGAGGTCGCTGGACTGCTGCACCTTGGCGAGCCGCGCGGCGTCGCCCTTCTTCTGCAGGGCCGACTCGAGTTCGTAGTTGCGGTCGAAGTGGTCCTCGAGGGGGCGCTTGTTGCGGCCGGTGACCATGAGGACGTCGTCGAGGCCGGCGGAGACGGCCTCCTCGACCACGTACTGGATAGCGGGCTTGTCCACGACCGGCAGCATCTCCTTGGGAGTGGCCTTGGTCGCCGGCAGGAACCGGGTGCCGAGACCTGCTGCGGGGATGACAGCCTTGCTGATCCGTGGGTGCGACTGAGTCATGGCGGCAACACTATCCGGTGACTTTGAGAGGAATCTGTGACTCTGCTCAATTAATGATCATATGAACGTATTGAAGCTGTGCGGGAGTGCCGCGAGAGCGGTGCGCAAGCGGTGCGGGAGCGACACATGAGCCATCTCGAAGACGAACCGGAGCCTGACAAACGTACGTTGCGGCGGGGTTTCCTCGCCGCGCGGAACGCGTTGACGACCGACGACGTGCGCACGGCGGCCCTCGCGCTGGCCGAGCGCGCGGGAGAACTGCCCGAGTTGGCGCACGCCCGCACGGTGGCGGCGTACGTCTCCGTGGGCGGCGAACCCGGCACCCTGACGCTGCTGGACGCGCTGCACGCGCGGGGCGTGCGCGTCCTGCTCCCCGCACTGCTGCCGGACAACGACCTGGACTGGGGCGCCTACGCCGGGGAGGGCTCGCTCGCGCCGGTCCGGCACGGCGGGAGGACGGCCCTGCTGGAGCCGGCCGGCGAGCGCCTCGGCCCGGACGCGGTGACGGACGCCGACGTGGTGCTGCTGCCCGGCCTGGCGGTCGACGCGGGCGGCATGCGGCTGGGGCGCGGCGGCGGATCGTACGACCGCGTGCTGGCCCGGCTGGCGGCCGTCGGCGCACGACCCTCGCTGGTGGTGCTGCTGTACGACGGCGAGGTCGTCGACCGTCTGCCCGCGGAGGCGCACGACCGGCCGGTGCACGCGGTGGTGACGCCGTCCGGGGTGCGCCGCTTCGCCTGAGACGACGAACGGGCCCTCCACGCGCGTGGAGGGCCCGTCGTCCGCCGAGTCGCTCAGGGTTCGAGCGTCAGGGTGTCGACCGTGCTGCCGTCGACCGCCTTCTTGTCGAAGGACCAGTCGAGCAGCTCGCCGTCGGCCCACTTGCCCGTCTGGTCGGTGTAGTGGGCGCTGAAGGCGTGCCCCGAGGCGCCGGTGAGGTTGATCCACTTCGACTTGTCGAGGTCGTCGAGGTTGACCACCATCCGCATCGACGGCACCCACACCACGCCGTAGCCGCCGGCCGCGTTCCAGCCGGTCGCGTCGACCGTCGCCTCGCCGCCGCCGAGCTTCCAGGGGCCCCGGTTGAGGATGTACTGCAGGAAGCCGGGTCCGCTGGTGCCCAGGGTCTGGTTCTTCAGGAACAGGCGGTGCAGCCGGCCCCAGCTCCAGGTGTCGATGTCCTTGCCGAGCTTGGCGGTCAGCTCCCAGCGTGCGTCGATCATGGCCCGCGCGAACAGCTTGTCCCGGTCGTTGACGGCCTCGGGACGGGTGCCGACGGCGGGCGTCGTCCACCACGGGCTGTTCTTCTTGTCCACGAGCCTGCGCACCACCTCGAACCAGCGGTCGCCGCCGTCCGGCTGGGCCTGGTCGGCGTCGCGCTGCCCGCACTCGCGGACCTTGTCCGTGTCGTCGACGGGACCGGTGGTGTTGACCGGGTCGACCCACAGGCACTGGCCCTCGACGCGCAGTTCCTTGGGCAGCTTGTTGCCGAAGGCCAGCTTCAGGATGTTGCGCCAGACCGCGTTGAAGTAGGCGGCGGCCGCCGAGTCGGGGTCCTGGCTGTAGTCCCAGCCCTGCAGCAGGTCCTGGGCCTCACGGACGTCGGGGTCCTTCAGGTTGATCTTCAGCAGGTACGGGCCTCAGCAGTTTCGCGACCTGGCTGTCGTCGTCCATCTGCATCTGGCGCATGTCGTCGGTGGAGATCTTGCCGCCGCCCTTGATCTTGCCCTTGATCAGGTCGGTGATCCGCTGGCTGCGCGCGCCGTAGCCCCAGTCCGTGGTGAGCGTGTAGGGGTACTCGTCCTTGTCGATCACGGCCTGGTTGGCGGTGACGATGTACCCGCGCGCGGGGTCGTACTCGTAGGGCAGCTCGTCGAACTCGATGAACCCCCGCCACCGGTACTTGGAGTCCCAGCCCTCCGCCGGGATCGAGCCGTCGACCCCCTTCGCGCGCGTGGGGATCTTGCCGGGCAGCTGGTAGCCGATGTGGTTCTTGGTGTCGGCGTAGACCAGGTTCTGCGAGGGCACGTCGAAGAGCTCGGCCGCCTTGCGGAAGTCGTTCCAGTCCTTCGCCTTGTTCATGGCGAAGACGGCGTCCATGGTGGTGCCCTCTTCCAGCGCGGTCCACTTCAGGGCGACGCCGTAGCCGTCGCCGCGGTCGGGCGCCTCGCCCTCGACCTTGGCCCGCTTGCCGACGTCGACGAGTTCGTCGTCACGGTCGGACAGCAGGGGCATCCCGTCCTCGGTCTGCCGGACGACGATCTTCTTGGAGTCGCCGCCGGCGACCTTGATGGTCTCCTCGCGCGTGACGAACGGCTTCACCTTGCCGTCGTACTGGTAGCCGTCGTCCCCGGAGAGCTTCTCCAGGTAGAGGTCGGTGACGTCGACGCCGGAGTTGGTCATGCCCCAGGAGATGTCCGCGTTGTGGCCTATCACCACGCCGGGCATCCCCGCGAAGGTGTAGCCGGCGACGTCGTACTGGCACGCGCTCGAGATCTTCCGGCAGTGCAGGCCCATCTGGTACCAGACGGAGGGCAGCGACGCCGACAGGTGCGGGTCGTTGGCCAGCAGCGGCTTGCCGGTGATCGTGTGCGCGCCGCCGACGACCCAGCTGTTGGAACCGATGCCGTTGCCGTTCACGCCGACGGCGGTGGGCAGGTCGTCCAGGACGTCGTAGAGGCCCGAGAGCTGGCTCTGCAGGGCCGAACCCGAGCCGCCCGACGTGTCGCCGCTGCCGGACGTGTCGCCGGAGCCGGAGCCGCTCTTGTCGCCGGAGCCGCCGCCCTCGCCGCCGCCCTGCTCGAACGTCTTGGTCAGCTTGTCGTACTGCCCTTCCTGGACGATCGGCTGGTGGGTCTCGTAGTTGTACTCCGGGTACAGCTCGGCGATCTGCTGCGAGCCCAGGCGGCTGGTCATCAGGGCGCGGTCGATCTCGTCCTGCATGTTGCCGCGCAGGTCCCAGGCCATCGCCTTCAGCCAGGACACCGAGTCGACCGGGGTCCACTCGGCGGGCTTGTAGTCGTTGGTGAACCCCAGGGCCGCGTACTCCAGGGAGATGTCCGCGCCGTCCTTGCCCTCGAGGTAGGCGTTCACGCCCTTGGCGTACGCCTGGAGGTACTTCTTGGTCGAGTCCGACAGCTTGCTGTCGTACTCCTTCTTGGCGATCCGGTCCCAGCCCAGGGTGCGCAGGAACTCGTCGTTGTCGATCTGGCTCTTGCCGAACATCTCCGACAACCGCCCGGAGGTCATGTGCCGGCGGACGTCCATCTCGTAGAAACGGTCCTGGGCCTGCACGTACCCCTGCGCCATGAACAGGTCGGCGTCGGAGTCCGCGTAGATCTGCGGGATGCCGTAGCCGTCCCGCTGGACGCTCACGGGTCCGGAGAGACCCTTGAGCGTGATCGAACCCGTGGTCTGCGGGAAAGACGCGCGGACCGTGCTGATGGACCAGTAGGCGCCGTAGGCGATGCCTCCGATGATCGCCAGCACCAGTACAAGAACGATCAAACGGGCTTTGCGCCCCTTCTTCCTGCCGGACTTGACGGGCTTGTCACCCGATGTGGCGGTGGTGTTGGGGGGCATCGCTGTCCTTGCTGTCCTAACGCGAGCGGCAGGCGGGCTGTCCTTTGAATGAGCACTGGAGCAACCATAGGCGCAGGGGTTCGCGCCACTTGACGCGGAGTCGGGTACCGGCGCGGAAGGATGTTCGATCTCACGTCGCGGAGTGTCAAGAAATCGTCAAGAGTTAGGTAAGGTAATGAAGTACCTGGGCTCGGGGCGCGCAGCTTCGTGTCCCATGTGACCAGTGCACATGTGCGCCCGTGCCCGAGGCGCGCGCGCCGCTGAAGGGAACCGCCGCTGACTGTCCACCACCTCAACCAGCTCCTGCTCGCCTGCTCCCTCGTCCTGCTCGTCGCCGTCGCAGCGGTCCGGATCTCCTCGCGCAGCGGGCTCCCCAGCCTGCTCGTCTACCTGGGGATCGGCATCGCCATGGGCCAGGACGGCATCGGCGACATCCACTTCGACAGCGCCGAACTGACCCAGGTCATCGGCTACGCCGCCCTGGTCGTGATCCTCGCCGAGGGCGGCCTGGGCACGAAGTGGAAGGAGATCCGGCCGGTCCTGCCCTCCGCCACGGCGCTGGCGCTGGCCGGGGTCGCGGTGAGCGTCGGCGTCACGGCCACGGCCGCGCACTTCGTGACGGGGCTGGAATGGCGGCAGGCGCTGATCATCGGCGCGGTGGTGTCCTCGACGGACGCGGCGGCGGTCTTCTCCGTCCTGCGCAAGATCCCCCTGCCCGCGCGCGTGACGGGCACCCTGGAGGCCGAGTCCGGCTTCAACGACGCCCCGGTCGTCATCCTGGTCGTCGCCTTCTCCACGGCCGGCCCCGTCGAGCACTGGTACCTGCTTCTGGCCGAGATACTGCTGGAGCTGGCGATCGGCGCCGCCATCGGCCTCGCGGTCGGCTGGCTGGGCTCCTGGGGCCTTCGGCACGTGGCACTGCCCGCCTCCGGTCTCTACCCGATCGCCGTCATGGCGATCGCGGTCACCGCGTACGCGGCCGGCTCGCTGGCACACGGCAGCGGCTTCCTCGGCGTGTACCTCGCCTCGATGGTGATGGGCAACGCCAAGCTGCCGCACTGGCCCGCCACGCGCGGGTTCGCCGACGGCCTCGGCTGGATCGCCCAGATCGGGATGTTCGTGCTGCTCGGCCTGCTGGTCACCCCGCACGAGCTCGGGGACGACGTGCTGCCCGCGCTGGTCATCGGCCTGGTGCTGACCATGGTCGCCCGCCCGCTCAGCGTCGTGCTCTGCCTGACCCCGTTCCGGGTCCCCTGGCAGGAGCAGACGCTGATGTCCTGGGCGGGACTGCGCGGCGCCGTGCCCATCATCCTGGCGACGATCCCCATGGTGAACGGCGTCGACGCCAGCCGCCGCATCTTCAACATCGTCTTCGTCCTGGTCGTCGTCTACACCCTGGTCCAGGGGCCGACCCTGCCCTGGCTGGCGCGCACGCTGCGGCTGGGCGGCGACTCCGAGGCCGCCGACCTGGGCGTCGAGTCGGCTCCGCTGGAGCGGCTGCGCGGGCACCTGCTGTCGGTGGCGATCCCCGAGGGGTCGAAGATGCACGGCGTCGAGGTCGACGAACTGCGCCTGCCGGCCGGGGCCGCCGTCACCCTCGTCGTACGCGACGGGACGTCGTTCGTGCCCCTGCCGGCGACCGTCCTGCGGCACGGCGACGAACTCCTCGTCGTGGCCACCGACCCGGTCCGCGACGCGGCCGAGAAGCGGCTGCGCGCCGTCGGGCACGGCGGCAAGCTCGCCGGATGGCTGGGCACCGGCGGCGACACCCGTTAAATGCGCGTTTCACACCGTTCACACCCCCCACATTCCGAGGGCGACCGGCTCAGCGGTGCTCCTTTTCACAGGTGAGGCACCCCTTGATCCCTGTAGGATGAAGGCGCACTTTGATCGAACCAACTCTGCCTGACGCAGAGCTGGCGCGACCGTATGGCGGCCGGGACACCCCTCGCAGCGGAGACCGGCATCTACCGCAGCACGCGCAAGAGGACAGCTCTCGGCGCCCCCGCACGGGCGCGCTACCAGGCGGCAGAAAGGCACGGGCCGTGGCATCCACGGTCACCACCGAGCCGTCGAAGGACTCGTCGGCATCCGCCCGCCCGGGATACGGGCAGCTGCTGCGCACCCGCGGCGCCTGGACGTTCCTGCTGCCCGGCTTCGCCGCCCGCCAGCCGTTCGCGATGCTCACCCTCTCCATCGTGCTGCTCGTGCAGCACACCACCGGCTCCTACGGCGCGGCCGGCGCCGCCGCGGCCGTCACCGGTGTCTCCATGGCGCTGTTCGCCCCCTGGAGCGGCCGTCTCGCCGACCGCTACGGACAGCGCGCCGTGCTGGTCCCCGGCGTCCTCGTGCACACCGTGTCGGGCCTCGCGCTCACCACCCTGGCCCTCGCCCACGCGCCGCTGTGGGCGGTGTTCGCGGCGGCCGTGCCCACGGGCGCCTCGGTGCCCCAGGTCGGCCCCATGGTGCGGGCCCGCTGGGGCGTGCGGCTGAAGGGCTCGCCCCTGATGACCACCGCGGCGGCCTTCGAGTCCGTCACCGACGAGCTCACCTTCGTCTTCGGCCCGCTGCTGGCGACCGCCCTGTGCACCGCCGTGCACCCGGCCGCAGGTCTGCTCACCGAGGCCGCGCTGACCCTGCTCGGCGGGCTGCTGTTCGCCGCGCAGCGCAGCACGCAGCCCCGGGTCGCCGCCGCCGGGCACGCGCGCGTGGAGCACTCCTCGGCCCTGCGCGTCCCCGGTGTGCGGGTGCTGATCGTGACCTTCCTGGGCATCGGCTCCGTCTTCGGCGGCATGCAGGTCTCACTGGCCGCGTTCACCGAGTCCATCGGCGAGCCCGGCCTCAACGGCGTGCTGTACGGCACCTTCGCCGCGGGCAACATGCTCTCCGGCCTGGTCTGCGGCGCCGTCGCCTGGAAGGCCGCGCCGCAGCGGCGCCTGGTCGTCGCCTACGCCGCGCTGGCGCTCGTCGCGTCCGGGCTGTGGGCGGCGCACTCGGTGCTCGTGCTGGCGGGCCTCGGCCTGCTGGTCGGCATGTGCATCGCGCCCGCGCTGATCACCGGTTACACCCTGGTCGAGGGCCTGGTCCCGGCCGGCGCCCGCACGGAGGCGTTCACCTGGCTGACCGGCGCGGTGGCGCTCGGCCAGGCGGCCGCCGTCACGATCGCCGGACAGCTCGAGGACCGCCTGTGGGGCGGCTCCGGTTTCCTGGTCCCGATGGGCGGCACGGTGCTGGCCCTGGTCACCCTGCTGGCCCTGCGGCCGCGGCTCGCGACGCGCCCCCGCGAACGCACCGTCGCACGTGGCGTCGGTCACCGCGTGCCGGTGACAGTGGACTGAACCCGGGGAATGCGTCAAGATAGACCGTCGTTAGCACTCACTGAGTGAGAGTGCCAGGAGGAAGACAGTGCCGACCTACCAGTACCAGTGCACCGAGTGCGGCGAGGGCCTCGAGGCGGTGCAGAAGTTCACCGACGACGCCCTGACCGAGTGCCCCGACTGCGGTGGCCGCCTCAAGAAGGTGTTCTCCGCCGTCGGCATCGTCTTCAAGGGCTCCGGTTTCTACCGCAACGACAGCCGCGGCTCCTCGTCGAGCAGCTCGCCGGCGTCGTCGTCCTCGAAGCCGGCGACGTCCGGTTCCGACACGAAGTCGTCGAGCACGAGCTCGTCGTCGTCCTCGGACTCCAAGTCGTCGAGCAGCGGCACCTCCGCCGGGAGCAGCTCCGCCGCGTAGGGCGCCTTTCGCCTTTCTCACGGGACCCTGTCGCCGTCCGACGGCGGGGTCCTCGGCGTTTCCCCGTGCGGTTAGGGTGCGACGCATGGCGAACAAGGCGAACGCAGAGATCGGCGTGATCGGGGGCTCCGGTCTCTACTCGTTCCTGGACGACGTGACCGAGCTCCAGGTGGAGACCCCCTACGGGCCGCCCAGCGACTCCCTCTTCCTCGGCGAGGTGGCCGGCCGGCGGGTCGCCTTCCTGCCCCGGCACGGACGCGGCCACCACCTGCCGCCCCACCGCATCAACTACCGGGCCAACCTGTGGGCGCTGCGCTCGGTCGGGGTGCGTCAGGTGCTCGGCCCGTGCGCGGTGGGCGGCCTGCGCCCCGAGTACGGGCCCGGCACGCTCCTCGTGCCCGACCAGCTGGTCGACCGCACCAAGTCGCGGACGGGGACGTACTTCGACGGCCTGCCGCTGCCCGACGGCACGGTGCCCCAGGTGGTGCACGTGTCGCTCGCCGACCCCTACTGCCCCGCCGGACGGGCCGCGGCGCTCAAGGCGGCGCGCGGCCGCGAGTGGGAACCGGTGGACGGCGGAACCCTCGTCGTGATCGAGGGGCCGAGGTTCTCCACCCGTGCCGAATCGTTGTGGCACCGGGCGCAGGGCTGGTCGGTGGTGGGCATGACGGGCCACCCGGAAGCGGCGCTGGCCCGTGAACTCGAGCTCTGCTACACCACGTTGACCCTGGTCACCGATCTGGACGCGGGCGCCGAGAGCGGCGAGGGCGTCTCCCACGAGGAGGTGCTGCGGGTGTTCGCGGCGAACGTGGACCGGCTGCGGGGCGTGCTGTTCGACGCGGTGGCCGTGCTGCCGTCCACGCAGGACCGCGACTGCCGCTGCGGGAGCGCGCTCGGCGGAATGAACCCGGGGTTCGCGCTGCCGTAGGCGGGGGTGCGCCGAGGGGTGCCGGGTGCTGCTGTTCCGGCGGGGGCGGCGGCATGGCGGGCGCTGAACGGGCCCGTAAGGGGGCCGGAGGGGGCAGAGCGGCGGCGGAACTCCTCGATCGGGTGAGGGAGTTGTCCACAATCCGTGGATGGTCCACCGGCTCCGGCGAGGGGCGGTGCGAAGGCCCATCCTGGCTGTGCAAGCCCGTCCCTCGTCGCAGGTGGTGACCCCCGTCGTGTCCCTTACGCCTCCCTCCCCTCCGCTGCCCTCCACACCGTTTCCCGCCAGGCACGTCCGTCCCGCGGCTTCCCCCTCGGATCCGTCACCCGGCCGCCCGTTCTTCCCTTCGACACCCTTCCCGCCGCGGCCCCCGGCCCCGTCCGCGTCCCCGTCCCCCGCGTCCTCGCGACCGCCGGGTTCGGAGACGCCCACCAACCGGGAGGTGCCGCCCTTTCCTCCGGTACGCGTCCGCGGCTGGCGATGCCGGCTGGGTCCGGCGGGCCGGCCGGCCCGAGGCCGCAGGCGCGCCCTCGCGGTCGGTCTCGCCGTCACCGCCGTCGCGCTGGTCGCGGCCGGGCCGCGGATCGGCGATCCGGTGCGCGGGCACCCCGATGAGCGAAGCGGCACCGGGCCGCCGGACCGCGCACGGTCGGCGGTGCACGCCCCCTCCCCGAGCGTGCACGCCGCCCGGAAGGTGTCCGCCCCGGTGCGGATCGCCGATGCCGCCGCCGTCCGGCTGCTGCGCCCCGGTGACCGGGTGGACGTCATCGCCGCCGAGCAGACGGCGCGGGGCGGCACGGCCCGGGTGGTCGCCCGTGGAGCACTCGTGACCAAGGTGCCCGAGCCGCCGGCCGCCCCGGTCGGGGACCTTGGACCGGGCAGTGACGCGGGCGCGCTGGTCGTACTGTCGGTGCCCCGGTCCACCGCGGCGCGCCTGGCGGGCGCGAGCGCCGCCGCGCGGCTGTCGGTGACCCTGTGGTGACGTCAAGCCGCCCCTTCGGGGGACCTCGTTGGACACGCATGCCGAGCGTTGACGTAGGTTGCGGAGCTGTTTGTTCCACCACCGGTATATGCGAGGAGTGTCCCCGAGGTGAGCGAAGAGAAGACAGGCGTCCTGCAGGGTTTCAAAGCCTTCCTGATGCGTGGCAACGTCGTCGACCTGGCCGTCGCGGTGGTGATCGGCGCGGCCTTCACGAACATCGTCAACTCGATCGTGAAGGGGATCATCAACCCGGTCGTCGGAGCGATCGGCACCAAGAACCTGGACAGCTACTACTCCTGCGTCAAGGATCCCTGCACCGGGACGGGCGACAGCGCGACCGGTGTCCGGATCCTGTGGGGGTCCGTCCTCGGCGCCACCCTCACGTTCGTGATCACCGCGGCGGTCGTGTACTTCCTGATGGTCCTGCCCATGGCGAAGTACCTGGCGAAGGTCGAGGCCCGCAGGAAGGCCAAGGAGGGCACGCGGGAGATCATCGAGGTCACCGAGCTGGAGGTGCTCAAGGAGATCCGCGACGCCCTGGTCGCCCAGCGGGGCAACGGCCACAGCCAGCGGTAGCGGCGGCGCTGCCGGGGGCCTCGCGAGAGGGCGTCCGGCAGCCGGTGCGGCCTCAGATGTGGTGGGGCGGCTTCTCGTCGAGGAAGCGCCTGAGGTCGGCGGCGCTGTCGCCGTCGGCGGCCGGGCGCTCGCCCCACCCCTGGTCGGTGTCGTCCGAGGACTGCCGGTCCAGCGGGTCGTCGAAGTTCAGCGCGGTCTTCGGGTCGCGCGGCTCGGAGGCGGAGGGGCTGCTCATGCCTCAAGAGTACGGCCACGCCGGCCGGCCTCACCGGGGCCGGGCCGTCCGTCGCGAACTCCACGGCACGGCCGCCGACGGCCGACGGCGGGTGACTCGCGCAGAGGACATTCCTGCCGCTATCTGCTCTGCTGGGGCCCATGACGTCCCGTACGACTCCGCCGGCCACTCCCTCCGGCGCCCCCACCCCCACCCGCAGGAGACCGGTGCGCAGGCTCACCTCGCGCGGGAGGGACGAGGCACATCGGGTGGCCTCGCCGCTGGAGCTCTTCTTCGATCTCTGTTTCGTGGTCGCCGTCGCCCAGGCGGGCGTCCAACTGGTGCACTCCGTGGCGGGGTCCCACGCGGGCGAGGGAATCCTCGACTACGCGATGGTCTTCTTCGCCATCTGGTGGGCGTGGATGAACTTCACCTGGTTCGCCTCTGCCTACGACAACGACGACGTCCTCTACCGCGTCGTCACGCTGGTGCAGATCGCCGGAGTGCTGGTGCTCGCCGCGGGGGTGTCCCGGGCGTTCGAGGACCACGAGTTCCTGGCCGTCTGGCTGGGTTACGCCATCATGCGCGTGGCCATGTCCTCCCAGTGGCTGCGCGTGGCGCTGTCGACGGAGGGCGCGGAGCGGACGGCCGCGCTGCGCTACGCGGGCGGCGTGCTGATCTGCCAGGTCGGCTGGCTGGGGCTGCTGATCCTGCCCGAGGGCGGCAGGACATGGCTGTTCCTGGCGATGGCTGTGGTGGAGATGTGCGTGCCGCTCTACGCCGAGAAGGACCGGCCGACGTCCTGGCATCCGCATCACATCGCGGAGCGGTACGGGCTGTTCACGATCATCGTGCTGGGCGAGACGATCGCGGCGGCCACGGTCGCGGTGAAGTCCGGCATCGACGAGAACGACGCGCTGGGCGAGCTGCTGCCGATCGCGGTGGGCGGGCTGCTGATCGTCTTCGCCGCCTGGTGGATCTACTTCGTGGTGCCCATCCACGGCCATCTGCGCACCAGCGGGCAGGCGTTCCTGTGGGGGTACGGGCACTACTTCGTCTTCGCCTCCGCCGCCGCGATCGGCGCGGGTCTGGAGGTCGCCGTCGAGCAGGCGATCGGCGAGGCCCACCTCTCGACGACGGCCGCGTCGGCTGCCGTGACGCTGCCGACGGCACTGTTCCTGGCGACCGTCTGGGTCCTGCACGCACGGCACTTCAAGGTGGGCACCGCCCAGCAGTCGGTACTGCCCGTCACCGCGTTGCTGGTGATCTGCTGCACCTTCCTGGGCGAGTGGGCGGTGCTGACGGCCGGTCTGGTGGCGGCACTGGCCGTCGCGACCGGGACGACACTGACGGCACGCACGCCGGCACGGGAGGCCCGGACGGCGGGGAAGGACGCGGACGCGAGGGAGGGCGCAGGGGCGGGGAAGGACGCGGACGCGAGGGAGGGCGCAGGGGCGGGGGAGGACGCGGAGGCGTCTGAGAGCCGGGAAGCGCCGGAGAGCCGTGGGGGCTGAGTGCACCCGGAAGGCCGGCGTGCAGTCGGGAGAGCCGGGTGCGGCCGGGAGGTCGGGGTGCAGTCGGGAGAGCTGGGTGCGGCCGGGAGGTCGGGTGCAGCCGGGAGAGCTGGATGCGGCCGGGAGGCCGGGGTGCAGCCGGGAGAGCTGAGTGCGGCCGGGAGGCCGGGGTGCAGCCGGGAGAGCTGGATGCGGCCGGGAGGCCGGCGTGCTGGGTGAGACTGCTCCCATGACAGTTGACGCTCTGACGGACGTCGCCGGCCTGCGGGTGGGGCATGCCACGCGGACGGGCGACGGTTGGCTCACCGGAGTCACGGTCGTCCTCGCGCCGGAGGGCGGTGCCGTGGCCGCCGTCGACGTGCGCGGCGGCGGTCCCGGCACCAAGGAGACCGACGCCCTCGATCCACGCAACCTGGTCCAGCGGGTCGAGGCGATCGTGCTGACCGGCGGCAGCGCCTACGGGTTGGACGCGGCGTCCGGGGTGATGGCCTGGCTGGAGGAGCGGGGCCGCGGGGTCCCCGTCGGCCCGGACCCGCGGCACGTCGTGCCGGTGGTGCCGGCCGCCTGCGTCTTCGACCTGGGCCGGGGCGGCGACTTCCGGGCCCGCCCGGACGCGGCCACCGGCCGGGCGGCCGTGGAGGCGGCCGCCGCCTGCGAGCCCGGGGCTCCGGTGCCGCAGGGGTGCGTCGGCGCGGGCACGGGCGCGGCCGTCGGAGCGATGAAGGGTGGGGTGGGCACCGCCGGCGTCGTCCTCGCGTCGGGGATCACGGTGGCCGCGCTGGTGGTGGCCAACGCCGTGGGGTCGGTGCTGGATCCGGAGACAGGGGTTCTGTACGGGGAGTTGTTCCAGGGGCGCGTGACCTACCCGCGGGCGCGGGTGCACGAGGCCGCGCGCCGCCGGCTGGCCGAGAGCGCGGCAAGGAACGCCCCCGCGCCGCTCAACACGACGCTCGCGGTGGTGGCCACCGACGCGGACCTGTCGAAGGCGCAGGCGCAGAAGCTGGCGGGGACGGCGCACGACGGCATCGCGCGCGCCGTGCGGCCGGTGCACCTGCTCCATGACGGCGACACGGTCTTCACGCTGGCGACGGGCGCGCGTCCGCTCGACCCCGGCAACCCGCTCGCCCTGAACGACGTGCTCGCGGCGGGCGCGGACATGGTGATGCGGGCGATCGTGCGGGCCGTGCGCGCCGCCGAGTCGGTGGACGTGCCGGGCGGGACCTGGCCGTCGTACCGGGAGTTGTACGGCGAGTTGTCCGGCGAGTCGTCCGGGGCGCCGACAGGGGAGCCGGCCGGGGAGTCGTCCGGCGGCTCGTGAGCCCGCGCCCGGGAAGGGCGGTCGTCCCCGGGCGGACGCGGCCGTCGCCCGCGGAGCGGTACGGGACCGGCAACGGGCGCTCCCGCACGGGTGATCGTCACCGGTGTCGGGCGCTCCGGGACGGGTGATCGTCACCGGTGTCGGGCTCTGCGAAGGCGATTGTCCGGGTTCTGTCACGCGACGGCGTCAACCGGGACCGGTGGGGAACCCCGTCGGCCGCCGGCTCCCTCCTTGTCCACGTACCGGATCGGATACCGGAGCGGATCACTCACCTCACACGAAGTCGGAGCAGCCCGTGACAACGGCGGACAAAGCAGCGCGGCGCACAGTGGGAGCCTGTGCGGCCCTGATCGTCGGCGCCCTGACCCTGACCGCCTGCGGGGGCAGCGCCAGCGCCGAGGACGACAACGCCAAGGGCGGCAGGAACGGCTCGGGTTCCGTCAGGACGTCCACCGCGAAGATCGTCATCTCGGCGCAGGACGGCTCGACGGGCGCGTCGATCAACACCACCGGGGTGAAGGTGAGCGCGGGCCGGCTCGCCAAGGTGCGGATGACGGTGGCCGGGTCCGGGCAGGCCGTCGAGGGCGTCCTGTCGGCGGACGGCGGCAGCTGGAAGCCGAAGGAGCAGCTGGAGCGCGGGACGAAGTACCGGATATCCGCGACCGCGAAGGACTCCAGCGGCAGGACGGCCGCCGCCAACTCCATTTTCACCACGGTCTCTTCGGCCGACAGCTTCATCGGCACGTACACGCCGGACAACGGCACGACGGTGGGCGTGGGGATGCCGGTGTCGTTCACCTTCGACAAGGCCATCGGCGACAGGAAGGCCGTGCAGTCGCACATCACGGTCACCTCCAGCAGCGGACAGCAGGTGGTGGGGCACTGGTTCAGCGCGCAGCGGCTGGACTTCCGGCCCGAGGAGTACTGGAAGGCCGGCTCCAAGGTCACCATGAAGATCGACCTGGACGGGGTGGAGGGCGCGAACGGTCTCCACGGCGTGCAGAAGAAGACGGTCACCTTCACGGTCGGGCGTTCGCAGGTCTCCACGGTCGACGTGAACACGCAGACCATGACGGTCGTGCGGGACGGCCGGACGCTGAAGGCGGTCCCGATCTCGTCGGGCGACGCCGAGCACACCACGTACAACGGCCGCATGGTGATCTCCGAGAAGTTCACGCAGACGCGTATGAACAGCCGGACGGTCAACCTGGGCTCCGAGTACGACATCCCGGATGTCCCGCACGCGATGCGGCTGACCGCGTCCGGCACGTTCCTTCACGGCAACTACTGGTACAGGAAGGGCAATCCGCCCTTCGGCCGCACCGGTACCAGCCACGGGTGCGTGGGGCTCGCCGACGTCCAGGGCGCGCAGGGCGACACTCCCGCCAAGTGGTTCTACGACCAGTCGCTGATCGGCGACGTGGTGGTCGTCAAGAACTCCCCCGACAAGACGGTGGCCCCGGACAACGGGCTCAACGGGTGGAACCTGTCGTGGGCCGAGTGGACGGCCGGAAGCGCGGTCTGACCGTATGACCGGCGGTTTTTGAGGGTACGTCGGGCCGTGCGGGAACCGATCGCGCGGCCCGAGCGTTTTCCTCGACGTACGTTTTCTCGGTTCCCGGACATGATGTCCGACCGAGGGGCTACGGTATGCACCCACAAGGTGACATGCAGCAACGCCGGGAGAAACCTTGAGCGTTCCGTACGAGACTGCAGCGTACGAACCAGCCGAGTCGCCCGAGTCTCCGGAGGAGCACCTCGCGCGACTGCTGGGTCGCGCCCTGAACTCCTTCGAACTGCCCGACGAGGCCCTGCGCCGGCTCGACTGCGCGCTGGCCCACGACAGTTCCCTGCACTCGGCGCACCACAGCGCGGGTCTGCACCGGGAGACCTACCGGCACACCTGGCTGCTGGCCGACGGCTGCGCGCTCACACTGTGGGAGCTGGTGCACAACACCGCGCCGGGCAGCGAGCCGCAGCACGAGGTGTACGTCGACGAGGAGGAGCTGCGCGCCGCCACCGCCCGGCTGCCCCTGCCGTCGGACACGCCGGACTTCGAACTGCCGGTGCTGGTACAGCTGTCGCCGGTGCCCGCGCCCCGGCACATGTACGTGCCGGACGACTCGGCGGACCACGCGCGCAGACTGCTACGCCGCGCGGAGAACGCCGATCAGCCCGGCGCGGACACGACCGCGCTGTTGAAGTCGGCGTTCGCGCACCAGATCACCCAGGCTTTCGGGCGTCCTTGCCGTGCGGGCCGGATCGGCCTCGGCTACTCGCTCTACGAGCACGCCTTCCTGCTGCGCGACGGCCGGGAGATCTCCCTGTGGGAGGTCGAGCACACGGCCACGCCCGACGGTCGTCACATGTGCGAGGTGTACGCGTCGGAGGACGCTGCACGCGACGCGATGGAGCGCCGGGCGGCCCAGGTCTCCTGAGGAGCGGGCTCGGGAGCGGAAGCGTCCGGCCGGCGTGCCGGGATCAGCGTCCGTCGCCGAGCCGGCGCACGAGGCCCGCGAACGCGTCCTCCTCCGCCACGGTCAGTTCGACGGTCTCCCGGTGGGGCCCGGTCCGCTCCCGACTCCGCAGGACGGGAAGCGCGGGATGAGCGGGGATGACCGGAACGGCGCGCAGTGCGGCGTGAGCGGCGGCGCGTGCCCGCATACGGCGCAGGACCCGGGTCAGGACGAGCAGCCAGACGACGGACGCCGCGGCGAGAACGGTCAGGGCCGTCAACTGTGCGGGCGTGAGATGCACGGGCATACCGCCAGTACACACCACGGCCCGGGAGCCCGGCCCCGGACCGTGACGAATCTCGCAGGTCACGCACAACGGCGGATATTCGCGCTCGCCCCATAGGGAGACGGGCGGGGCCGGGGCCGCAGGCCCGAAGCCGGGGCCGCGGGTTCAGGTCTCGGAGATTATGCGGCCACCGGGTGCTTCGGCTTCGGCTCTGATGTGGCCGCGGCCTCTTCCGTCGTCCGGGGTTCCGTCGGTTCCGCGTCGGTGAGCGGCTTGCGCAGGCCCTTGAGGACGACGACGACGGCCGTCGTCACGCACACGCCTGCCGCGACGGCGAGCAGGTACAGGAACGGGCTGCCGATCAGGGGGACCACGAAGATGCCGCCGTGCGGGGCTCGCAGGGTGGCGCCGAAGGCCATCGACAGGGCGCCGGTGACCGCGCCGCCCGCCATCGACGCGGGGATGACGCGCAGCGGGTCGGCGGCGGCGAACGGGATCGCGCCCTCGGAGATGAAGGACGCGCCCAGCACCCAGGCCGCCTTGCCGTTCTCGCGTTCGGTCGGCGTGAAGAGCTTCTTGCGGACGACGGTCGCGAGCGCCATGCCCAGCGGCGGGACCATGCCCGCCGCCATCACGGCGGCCATGACCTTCATCGCCGAGTCACTGGGGGCCTGGACGGCGATGCCGGCCGTGGCGAAGGCGTACGCGACCTTGTTGACGGGGCCGCCGAGGTCGAAGCACATCATCAGGCCGAGCAGCACGCCCAGCAGGACGGCGTTGGTGCCGGACAGCCCGGCCAGCCAGTCCGTCATGCCCTTCTGGGCCTCGGCGATGGGCTTGCCGACCACCACGAACATCAGGAAGCCGACGACCAGCGAGGAGATCAGCGGGATCACCACCACCGGCATGATGCCGCGCAGCACCGGCGGAATCCTGACGCGCTGGATCGCGAGGACGACCCCGCCCGCCAGCAGACCGGCGACCAGGCCGCCGAGGAAGCCGGCCGCGATGTTGGAGGCGATCATTCCGCCGACGAAGCCGGGGACGAGTCCGGGGCGGTCGGCCATGCCGTAGGCGATGTAACCGGCGAGGACCGGGATGAGGAAGCCGAAGGCGACCCCGCCGATCTGGAACAGCAGGGCACCCCAGCTGTCGACCTGGGTCCAGGAGAAATGCTCCATGACCGACGGCGCCTTGTTGATCTCCCAGCCGCCGATCGCGAAGCCCAGAGCGATCAGCAGACCGCCCGCGGCGACGAACGGGACCATGTAACTGACACCGGTCATCAGCCACTTGCGCAGCTTGGTGCCGTAGCCGTCGCCGGACTCGCCGGCCCGCTCGACGGGCGTGCCGCCCTTGGCGCTCGCCGTGACCTCGCCGCGCTCGGCCTTGCCGCGCACGTCGGCGATCAGCTGGGCGGGCTTGTTGATGCCGGCCTTCACGCCGACGTCGACGGTCGGCTTGCCGGCGAACCGTTCCTTCTCCCGTACGGGCACGTCGTGGGCGAAGATCACGCCGTCCGCCTCGGCGATGACCACCGGGTCGAGTCGAGTGAACCCGGCCGAGCCCTGCGTCTCGACGACCAGTTCGACGCCCGCGTCACGCCCCGCGTTCTCCAGGGACTCCGCCGCCATGTAGGTGTGGGCGATGCCGGTGGGGCAGGAGGTGACGGCGACGATCCGGAAGGGGCGATCGCTCGCCGGAGCGGGGGCGGCCGGGTCCGCGACGGGAGCCGTGCCGGCGTCGGCGGAGGCCGCCGCCGACGCCGGCACGGAGTCTGCGGAGGCGCCTGCGGCCTCGCCAACGGGGGCTGCTGCCTCGCCAAGGGGGGCTGCTGCCTCGCCAACGGGGGCTGCGGCCTCGGCTGCGGGGGCCGTGGAGGTCTCCGCCGTCTCGGGGGTCTCGGACGACGTGGCCCCCGGGGCCTGCTCACCGCGGATCAGGGCCGCCGTGGCCACCGGGTCGCCCGCCGCGCGCAACGCGTCGGTGAACTCGTTGTTCATCAGCTGACGGGCCAGGGACGACAGGATCGTCAGGTGGGCGTCGTCGGCGCCGGCGGGGGCGGCGATGAGGAAGATCAGGTCGGCGGGGCCGTCCGCGGCGCCGAAGTCGACGCCCGCCGCGCTGCGGCCGAAGGCGAGGGTCGGCTCGGTGACGTGGGCGCTGCGGCAGTGCGGGATGCCGATGCCGCCGTCAAGACCGGTCGGCATCTGGGCCTCGCGGGCGGCCACGTCGGTGAGGAAGCCCTCGATGTCGGTCACCCGGCCGAGGGCGACCATGCGCTCGGCGAGTGACCGCGCCGCCGCTTCCTTCGTTTCGGCGGACAGGTCGAGATCGACCAGATCCGCGGTGATCATGTCGCTCATCGCGGGCTCCTTCGCACGCGTATCGCCCGGGGCGTGGTGTGGTGGGCGGGAGGGGGGACGGGGAGGCGGGTGGAGGCGGGGGTTCGGTGGAATGCGTCGGGCGGTCGGGGGAGGTCGGAGGCGGGGCCGGGGAAGCCCCGCCTCCGGGGGGTCGCAGGAGGGCTCGGGTCCTGCTTCCCCTGGTCGGCAGGGCGGCTCAGGATGCCCTGCCGGCCGTAGGGGGCGGCGGGAGACGGGGCGTCTCGCCGTTCACGGGCCGGTCCGCCGGGCGCCGCGGGACGCGCGTGAGTCGTCGTCATGACACCGGCTCCTCGAGGCGACGGTCCACCGGCACCTGTGCCGTGACCGTCACCGCCGCCGGGTCCAGGTCGGACGGGGTCGGCATCACGCTGCCGGGCAGCTGGACGGCGGCCGCGCCGTGCGCGACGGCGGAGGCGAGCGCCGCCGGGCCGGTGCCGCCGGCGACGAGGAAGCCGGCGAGGGAGGAGTCGCCCGCTCCGACGTTGCTGCGTACGACGTCCACGCGGGCGCTCGCGAACCAGGTGCCGGCGTCCTCCACGAGCAGCTGCCCGTCGGCGCCCAGGCTGGCGAGCACGGCGAGGGCGCCCATTCCGCGCAGTTCCTCGGCCGCCTTCACCGCGTCGCCGACGGTCGTCAGGGGGCGTCCGACGGCCTCCGCCAGCTCCTCGGCGTTCGGCTTGACGACGTCGGGCCGCTCGCGCAGCGCCTCGAGCAGCGCACGCCCCGAGGTGTCCAGCGCGATGCGCGCGCCTCCGGCGTGCGCCCGTGCGACCACCTCGGCGTACCAGGAGGGCGTGAGCCCGCGGGGCAGGCTTCCGCAGCACGCGATCCAGTCCGCGCCGCGCGACTGCTCGCGCACCGTCTCCAGGAGCCGTTCCTGTTCCTCGGCGGACAGCTCCGGACCGGGCGCGTTGATCTTCGTCAGGACGCCGTCCGACTCGGCGAGGGCGATGTTCGAGCGGGTGGCTCCGGCGACCGGGACCGGCGCGACCTCGATGCCCTGCGCGTCGAGCAGTTCGGCGACGAGCGCGCCCGGTGCGCCGCCCAGGGGCAGCACGGCGACCGTGCGCCGCCCGGTGGCGGCCACCGCGCGCGACACGTTCACGCCCTTGCCGCCCGGGTCCATCCGCTCACCGGTGGCACGGATGACCTCGCCGCGGTCCAGGGCGGGAACCTCGTAGGTACGGTCGAGGGAGGGGTTGGGGGTGACGGTGAGGATCACGCCCGCACCGTTCGCGACGGCACCGGTCCCGCCGCTCACGCCGTCGGCGCCGCCGGCGTCGGCGCCGTGGGACGCGCTGGTGCCGATACTGCCGTTGCTGCCGTTGCTGCCGTTGGTGCCGATGCCGCCGTTGCCGCCGCTCATGCTCGTATCACTTCCGTGCCGCCGCGCTCGACGGCGGCCGTGTCGTCGTCGCTGAGCCCGCTGTCGGTGATCAGCAGGTCCACGTCGCTCAGGTCGCCGAAGCGGGCGAAGTGCTCCTGGCCGTGCTTGGAGGAGTCGGCGAGCAGCACCACGCGGCGTGCGGCCGCGACGGCCGCCCTCTTCACCGCGGCCTCGGCGAGGTCGGGGGTGGTCAGCCCGTGCTCGGCGGAGAAGCCGTTGGCGGCGACGAACAGGACGTCGGCGCGGATCTCGCCGTACGCGCGCAGCGCCCAGGCGTCCACGGCGGCGCGCGTGCGGTGCCGTACGCGCCCCCCGATGAGATGGAGCTGCATCCCGGGGTGGTCCGCGAGGCGGGCCGCGATGGGCAGGCTGTGGGTGACGACGGTGAGTTCGGCCTCCAGCGGCAGAGCCGCGGCCAGACGGGCCACCGTCGTGCCGGCGTCGAGGATCATCGTGCCCTCGGCCGGCAGTTCGGCGAGGGCCGCCTTGGCGATGCGGTCCTTCTCGTCGATCGAGGTGCCCTCGCGTTCGGCGAGGTCCGGCTCGAAGTCGAGGCGTCCGACCGGTATGGCACCGCCGTGGACGCGGCGCACCAGGCCGGCGCGGTCGAGGGCCTTCAGGTCCCGGCGGATCGTCTCCGCGGTGACCTGGAACTCCTCGGCGAGCGACAGGACGTCCACCCGGCCGGCGTCGCGGGCGAGCCGCAGGATCTCCTGCTGCCGCTCCGGTGCGTACATGTCCGTTCCCCTCCGACCGCTACCGTGCTTTGTGCCCGAAGTGCTGTGTGCTCGAGGTGCTTTGTGCCCGAAGTTGTGGTTTCGCCCCGGAGACTACGCCCGGATGGCCGAGAAGTAAACAGGTTCGGGCGTGATTCGGGCATGAACGGACACGACTGCCTCCGGTGTCGCTCCGATCCCGCGCCGCTGCCTCCGGTGTCGCTCCGATCCCGCGCCGCGAGGGTCCCGGCACGGAGAAGGGGCCCGTCACCGTTGCGGTGACGGACCCCTCGCCGGGAACGCGCGACCAGCGGCTCAGCCGGCGAACGCGCCTTCCTTCTCCCGCTCCGGCCCCTCGAAGGAGGTCACCTCCGGGAAGTCCTCGGCGCCCTCCATGTGCTGCGCGGACCGCTTCGGCAGAGCGAACATCAGCAGGAAGATCCCGAACATCACCAGCGCCACCCAGCCCAGCGCGTGCTGGAAGGCGTTCACGAAGGTGGGGCCGACCTCGGCCGGGGCCAGCCGGTCGCCGATCTCACCGAAGAAGACCACCGCGACCAGTCCGAGACCGAGCGCGTTGCCCATCTGCTGCACGGTGTTGATGAGTCCCGACGCCGAGCCGGCGTGCTCGCGCGGCACCTCCGACAGCACCGCGTCGGTCAGCGGGGCGAAGATCAGGCCCATGCCCGCACCCATCACGACCAGCGGCAGCGCCATCTGCCAGGGTGCGATGCCGAGGCCGTAGCGCTCGGACTCCCAGATGTAGAGGAGCACACCGACGGTCATCGTCAGGGCGCCCGCCTGGAGCACCTTGCGTCCGAAGCGCGGAGTCAGCTTCTGCACGGACATCCCGGCGGCCACCGACACTGAGATCGAGAACGGGACACCGGTCAGCCCGGCCTTCAGCGGACTCCAGCCGAGGCCGGTCTGCATGTACAGCGTCCACACCAGGAAGAAGACGCCGAGGCCGATCCCGAAGACCGTCTGCACGGCGACGCCCGCCGCGAAGCTCCGCACCCGGAAGAGGGAGAGCTCGATCAGCGGCGAGCCGTCCCGCGCGCCCTTGCGCCGCTCGTAGGCGACCAGCGCGGCGAAGACTCCCAGCGCGCCCGCCATCGAGACGAAGCCCCACGCCGGCCAGCCCAGCTCACGGCCGCGGGTGAGCGGGTAGAGGAGCATGAGCAGACCGAGGGTCACCAGGACGACGCCCACCAGGTCCAGCTTCAGCGCCTTCGGGGCCTTGGACTCCGTGATGAACCGGCTGCCGAGGATCAGTCCCGCGATGCCGACCGGCAGGTTGATCAGGAAGATCGGCCGCCACTCCAGCCCGAACAGGTTCCACTCCGTCAGCAGCGCGCCGAGCAGCGGACCGGAGACCGCTCCCAGCCCCACGATCGCGCCGAAGAGCCCGAACACCTTCCCCCGCTCGTGCGCCGGGAAGGTGGCGTGCACGATCGACAGCACCTGCGGGACCATCATCGCCGCCATGCCGCCCTGCAGGATGCGGGAGGCGACCAGCATGTCCGGGTTCACCGCGAAACCGCACAGCGCGGAGGCGACGGTGAAGCCGCCGATGCCGATGAGGAACAGCCGCTTGCGGCCGTGGATGTCGCCGAGCCGGCCGCCCGTGATGAGCCCCGCGGCGAAGGCGAGCGCATAACCGGCGGTGATCCACTGGATCTGGCTCCAGGACGCGCCCGCGTCCTCCCGGATGGAGGGGATCGCGATGTTGACGATGGTGACGTCGACGAGGTCCATGAAAGCCGCGGTCATCACGATCGCCAGCGCGAACCAGCGGCGACGGTCGCCCGGTGCGTCCGATGCATCCGTCGCGCCCGATGCGCCCGATGCCGTGGCTGCGGTCCCGGCGTCGGTGGCCCGAGCGGCGGGCGCGGCCTCGTTCTCGTTCCCGGTGGAGGTGTCCGTGTCGTTCATGGTGTGACTGTAGGACCGCAATAGGTCAGATCGTGTCCTAGTGGTGCGGCATTCTCGAAGCATGACGACGGACACTCCGGCTCGGCTGCTGCAACTCCTCTCCATCCTCCAGACGCCCCGTGAATGGCCCGGCGGCGAGCTCTCGGACCGCCTCGGGGTCTCCCGGCGCACGGTCCGGCGGGACATCGACCGGCTGCGCGAACTCGGATATCCCGTCGAGGCCAGCAAGGGCTCGGACGGCGGATACCGGCTGGTCGCGGGCAAGGCGATGCCGCCGCTCGTGCTCGACGACGAGGAGGCCGTGGCGATCGCCGTCGGCCTGCGGGCCGGCGCGGGCCACGCACTGGAGGGCGTCGACGAGGCCTCCGTACGGGCCCTCGCCAAACTGGAACAGGTGCTGCCGGCCAGGCTGCGCCACCGCGTCTCCACCCTCCAGGCCGCGACCACGCCGCTGACCAGCGGGGACGGCGCGAGCATCGCACCCGAGACGCTGACCGTCATGGCCTCGACGGTCGCCGGGCATGAGCGGCTGCGGTTCGCCTACCGCGCGAAGGACGGCACGGAGTCGCGGCGGCTGACCGAGCCCTACCGGCTGGTGTCGACGGGCCGGCGCTGGTACCTCGTGGCGTACGACCTCGACCGCCAGGACTGGCGGACCTTCCGCGTCGACCGGGTCCGGGACCCCTTCGCGACCGGCTCCCGCTTCGCGCCGCGCGAGCTGCCGACGGGCAGTGCGGCGGAATACCTCCGGCAGTCCATCCAACGACGCCCCGACACGGACGAGTACGCGTACGACGTCACCGTCGACGCGCCCGCCGAGCTGGTGGCGTCCCGGCTGCCGTCCTGGCTGAGCGCGTCGGTCGCGGCGGACCCGTCCGAGCCGGGAGACGGGGAGGAGGGCGGCGCGCCCCGATGCCGGCTGCGGGGGACCACGAGCGATCCGGTGGAGTGGGTGGCGGTCCGGATCGCCATGCTGGGGTACGAGTTCTCGGTCCGGGAGCCACAGGAACTGGTGGACTGTGCACGGGAGTTGAGCGGGCGCCTGGGCCGGGCGGCAAGCGCAGGGCCGCTGAACGACGCGGAAGCGGACAGGCCCCGGATCACCGTCCCGGGCCCGGGGCGGTGATCCGGGGCGGGGGTGAGGCGGGCCCGGCGGGCCCCAGGCGGTGAAGCGGGCCCCGGGCGGTGAGCCCGGTCCCTGCGTTACGTCCGCCGCGCCCCGGCGTCACGCCCGCTTCGCCGGTGTCGCTTCCCACCCGAACCCGTGCAGAGCCCGCAGGTTGTGCAGCGCCAGCTCGGCCGGGCCCTGCGAGCCGGTCGGCGCGGCGTCGGTCGCCGCCCAGCTCTCCACCGCGACCCGGACGGCGGCACTGGCCACGGCGGCGGTGAAGCGCTGACGCGGGGAGGCGGGAGTCGCGTCGGAGGCGGGGGCGCCGGACACCTCGGGGCCCTCGAGCGGATCGGAGGCGTCGGCAGCAGCAGCGGCGGCGGCTCCATCCGCAGTCCCGGCCCCCGCGAAAGCACCGGCCTCGTCCGAAGTGCCGGGCGTGGCAGGGACGTCGGCGGCTTCCGTGGCGGCCGAGGGCGCGGCCGGCGGGGAGGACGTCCGGCCCTCGGTGGCCGCCGCCCGTTCGGCCAGCACCTCCGCGATCGTGGTCTCCGAGGTGTGGCAGACCTCCGCCCACACCTTCCCGAGGGCGGGGCTCGCGCCGGCCAGCCGGATCAGCGTGCGCACCCATTCCCAGGAGGCCGCCGAGACTCCACGGCCGGTGACGAGGGTGTGCAGCACGGCGTGTTCGAGAGCCTGCGGCACCGGCAGTTCGGCCGGGGCCTCGCGCAGCGCCTTTGCCCAGCGCTCGGCGCCCGCCGAGTAGAGGGGGGCGACCGCCTCCTCCTTCGTGGCGAAGTACCGGTAGAACGTGCGCGGGGCGATGCCCGCGGCCTGGGCGATGTCCTCGGCGCGGGTCGCCTTCAGACCCCGGCTGACGAAAAGGCCGGCCGCCGCCCGGGCAATCTCCATCCGGGTCGCCGCTTTGCGCCGCTCGGTCAGCGAAGCCGAGCCGGCGGAGGGGGTCGAGCTGATCACGTCGGCAGGCTATGCCCATGTGGCACAATCTGCCATTCGGGCGGGCCACCCCGTGGTTCAGGTACGGGGTGCCCCGCCTCTTGACGTGCCCGCGTGCGGAGCATTCGAAGGCCGGCCGTGTGCGCTCGCAACACCCGCACGTCGAAAAGGAGCCGGGCTCCGGCGCCTGGGGGGAGAGGCACCGGAGCCCGGCTCTGGACAGTCCCGGCACCGGGGGGATGTGCGTCGGGACGTGGCTCACTCGCGTAGTGCGAAGTTCTCGGGAAGAGCTACAAGGTCCGGTCGGCCCGAACTCCCGTGCTCAGAAGTCTTTTTCCCCGCTTCCGTCGATTGAAGCGGCGTTCCCGCGCCATGTTCGCGCGGTCCCCGCTCACCCGGCGCACGCGGGCGGAAACCCCACACCACAGCACGCCCGCAGCCTGCCCACGACAGCCGACCGCGCTGGCGCGACCGAAGCGAACCGGCCTCCGCCCGGCCTCCGCCCACGTCACGGCCGATGCGAACCAGCCCGAATCGGCCGGCGCCCTTACCGCCGTCCGTCCGGAACCCGTCGCAATCGCCGGACCGACCGCACCGCAGCCCGTCGCATCCGCCGCACCGCACCGGCGGGGTGCCCGCGCCGTCCACGCCGGCCACCCCCGCCGTGCAGATCCGCAGTGCCGCAGAGGGCCGCACACTCGGCGCGCCCGCCCCGTACAGCGACTCCCGCCCTGCCGGGGGCCGTCAGGGCGGGGGCCGACGACCTGCTACGCCGCTGCCTCGAAGCCCGTGTCGCGGGCCAGCTTCTTCAGTTCCAGCAGAGCGTGCTTCTCGATCTGGCGGATGCGCTCCCTCGTCAGGCCGTGCTCCTTGCCGACCTCGGTCAGAGTGCGCTCCCGGCCGTCGTCGATGCCGTAACGCATCTTGATGATGGAGGCGGTGCGCGGGTCGAGGCGGTCGATCAGGCCGTCCAGTTCCTCGCTGCGCAGCAGGGTGAGGACGGACTGCTCGGGCGAGACCGCGGAGGTGTCCTCCAGCAGGTCGCCGAACTGCGTCTCGCCCTGGTCGTCGACCGACATGTTCAGCGAGACCGGGTCACGGGCCCAGTCCAGCACGTCGGTGACGCGCTCGGGCGTGGAGCCGAGTTCGGCGGCGATCTCGGCCGGCTCCGGGTCACGGCCGTTCTCACGGTTGAACTCGCGCTGTACGCGGCGGATGCGGCCGAGTTCCTCCACCAGGTGGACGGGCAGCCGGATCGTGCGCGACTGGTCCGCTATCGACCGGGTGATGGCCTGACGGATCCACCAGGTCGCGTACGTGGAGAACTTGAAGCCCTTGCGGTAGTCGAACTTCTCGACCGCGCGCACCAGGCCCGCGTTGCCCTCCTGGATGAGGTCGAGGAGGGGAAGCCCGCTGCGGGGGTAGCGGCGGGCGACCGCGACCACCAGGCGCAGGTTGGAACGGATGAATACGTCCTTGGCCCGCTCGCTGTCCGCGACCAGAGCCTCGAGCTCCTCGCGCGAGGCGTCCGCCCTGGACTCCTCCTCGCCGTCGAGGACCTGCTGCGCGAACACGCCGGCCTCGATTATCTGGGACAGCTCGACTTCCTTCGCCGCGTCGAGCAGGGGTGTGCGCGCGATTTCGTCGAGGTACATGCCGACCAGGTCGCGGTCGGCGATTTCGCCGCCATGGGCGCGAACACTGCGGGCCGCGCCGCTCGTCTCGCCGGTGGCGGACTTGCGGCGGGCGACGGCACGGGTTGCCATGCGTGCTCCCTTGCGATGGAGGTTCGGCGGGTGGCCCTTCAGACGCCCGGTCACTCTCGGAACTTGCGACTCTCCTCGTGTGCCCGGCATCTGATGGAAACAACGACTGGAATCAGGACAGAATTCCCAACCCGCACCCCGATTTTGATGATCTTGCAGTACCCTGTCGGACCACGCGAGGAGAGCCGATGTCGTCCGAACGTAAAGAGGTGCAGGTCAGGCCTGGAATCGAGGGTGACCTCGAAGCCCTCACCAGCCTCTACAACCACTACGTACGTGAGACGCCCATCACATTCGACACCGCGGTCTTCAGTCCGGAAGAGCGACGTCCTTGGCTGCTCTCCCACCCTGAAGACGGGCCGTACCGCCTGATGGTTGCCACGGAAACGGACTCACAGGACATCCACGGCGCCTCACAGGCAATCCTGGGTTACGCCACATCCAGCCCCTACCGGCCCAAGGCGGCCTACTCCACGTCGGTGGAGGTGTCGGTCTACGTCGCTCCGGACGCCGGCCGGCGCGGCATCGGCACACTGCTCTACAAGGCGCTCTTCGAAGCGCTCGCGGACCAGGACCTGCACCGCGCGTACGCGGGCATCGCGCAGCCCAACGAAGCGTCCGCGCGGCTGCACGAACAGTTCGGGTTCCGGCACGTCGGCACCTACCGGGAGGTGGGCCGCAAGTTCGGCCGCTACTGGGACGTGGCCTGGTACGAGAAGGAGCTCTGAGCTCCGGCGCGTCGTCGCCGGGCGCGTCGGCAGGACCGGCGGGGGCGCGTCGGCCGACCGGGGGGGTGCGTCGGCCGAGGGGCGCGGCGCGGAGCCCTCAGCCGAACTGCACCGACCGCTTCGCCAGCCCCATCCAGAACCCGTCGATCACGGACTTCTGCGCGTCCAGCTCGCCGGTCACCTCGGCGGTGCCCATGGTCACGAAGAGCGGGGCGAAATGCTCGGTGCGCGGGTGGGCGTACCGGCCGGCCGGGGCCTTGTGGAGGAAGTCGAGCAGACCGTCCCAGTCACGCGTCTCCAGTGCGCGCCGGCCCCAGTCGTCGAACTCCGTGGACCAGGTCGGCACTCCCCCGCCGGGGTGCCGCAGCGCGGCCAGGTTGTGGGTGAAGAAACCGGAGCCGACGATCAGGACCCCCTCGTCACGGAGCGGCGCGAGCTTGCGGCCGATGTCCATGAGCTTCACGGGGTCGAGCGTCGGCATGGAGATCTGCAGGACCGGGATGTCGGCGGCCGGGAACATCTCGACGAGCGGGACGTAGGCGCCGTGGTCGAGGCCGCGGTCGGGGATGTCCTGTACGGGGACGCCCGGAGCGCGCAGCAGCTTGCGCACGCTCTCGGCGAGTTCGGGCGCGCCGGGGGCGTCGTACCTCACCTGGTAGTAGTGCTCGGGGAAGCCCCAGAAGTCGTAGACCAGGGGGACGGGGTCGACGGCGCCGAGGGCGAGCGGGGCCTCCTCCCAGTGGGCGGAGACCATCAGGATCGCCTTGGGGCGGGGCAGCGCGGCCGACCAGGCGGCGAGCTCGCCGGGCCAGACGGGGTCGTCCGCGAGCGGCGGGGCGCCGTGGCTGAGGTAGAGCGCGGGCATGCGTTCCTGGGGGAGGGCGCGCTCCTGAGTTGCGGCGGACATGGCAGCTACTCCTTCCAGGCTTTCGGACCGGGCCGCGGTTCCCGAACGACGCCGATCGCGATGGTTGATTGAAATCTAAAACGTCAACAGCCATAAGCATATTCCCAGATGATTTAAATTTCAAGGAGCGGACGTCTACAGTGGAGTCCATGAAGAAGGCACCCACATCCGTCGACGAGCCGCAGCCGCGCTGGCTCACCGCAGAGGAGCAGCTCGTCTGGCGCTCCTACGTGCACGCCACCACCCTCCTCGAGGACCACATGGACCGGCAGCTGCAACGGGATGCGGGCATGCCGCACGTCTACTACGGGCTCCTGGTCAAGCTCGCCGAGTCCTCCCACCGACGGCTGCGGATGACCGAACTGGCCATGCACGCCAAGATCACCCGCTCCCGCCTCTCCCACGCCGTCGCGCGCCTGGAGAAGAACGGCTGGGTGCGCCGCGAGGACTGCCCCTCCGACAAGCGCGGCCAGTTCGCCGTGCTGACCGAGGCGGGTCTGGACATGCTCAAACGCGCCGCGCCGGGCCATGTCGCCGTCGTGCGCAACGCGCTGTTCGACCGGCTCTCCCCGGAACAGCAGAAGTCCCTCGGCGAGATCATGCAGATCATCGCCGAGGGACTTCAGCCCAACGAAGCGGGTGCGGACCTGCCCTGGCTCCGCTAGTGCCGTGACCCGAGGCGGGTCAGATGCCCCGAGGGGGTCAGTGGACCATCACCGGCACCGCGTCCTCCGCGTCCTTCGACCCCGAGCCCGCGACCGCGCCCATGTCCGGCTTGCCGGCGTTGATGAAGGTCAGGGCGATCGTGGCGGCAGCCACCAGGATGCCGACGGCGAACCAGATGGCGCTCGTGTAGCCGTGCACCATGCCCTCCAGCTGCACCAGCTGCTGCTGGGGCTTGGAGGCGGCGCCGGCGACATGGTCCTTGATGTACGAGGTCGTCGCGGACGCGGCGATGGTGTTCAGCAGGGCGGTGCCGATCGCGCCGCCCACCTGCTGCGAGGTGTTGACCATCGCGGAGGCGACACCGGCGTCGCGCGGCTCGATGCCGTACGTGGCCAGGGACATGGCCGGCATGAACGCCGTACCCATACCGAGGCCGAGCAGCAGCATCGCCGGCATCAGCACGGCCGCGTACGAGGAGCCGATCTCCAGCCGGGTCAGCAGCAGCATGCCGAGGGCGGCGACCAGGAAGCCGGGACCCATCAGCAGACGGGGGGCGACCCGGGTCATCAGACGGGTGCCGATCTGGGTGGAGCCGGTGATCATGCCCGCGATCATCGGGAGGAAGGCGAAACCGGTCTTGACCGGCGTGTAGCCCTTCACGATCTGCAGGTAGTAGGTCAGGAAGAGGAACAGGCCGAACATCGAGATGATCGCGAGGCCGAGGGAGAGGTAGATCCCGCCGCGGTTGCGCTCGGTGATCACGCGCAGCGGCAGCAGCGGGGCCTTGACCTTCGACTCGACGACCACGAAGGCGGCCAGCAGGACGGCTGCCGCGACGAACATGCCGATCGTCACGGAGTCGCTCCAGCCCTCCGACTCGGCGCGGGTGAAGCCGTAGACCAGGGAGACCAGACCGAGGGTGGAGAGGATGACGCCCGGGATGTCGAGCGGCGAACGGTTGCGGCCGCCCTCCGGCTCACGGATGACGAAGTACGCGCCGGCCGCGGCGACGATCGCGAACGGGATGTTCACGAAGAACGTCCAGCGCCAGTCCAGGTACTCGGTGAGGAAACCGCCGAGGATCAGGCCGACGGCGCCGCCGCCACCGGCGATCGCACCGTAGATGCCGAACGCCTTGGCGCGCTCCTTGGCGTCCGTGAACATCACGGCGAGCAGGGAGAGCGCGGCGGGCGCGAGCAGCGCGCCGAACGCGCCCTGGAGTGCGCGGGCGCCGAACATCATCGCCTCGTTGACGGCCGCGCCGCCGAGTGCGGAGGCTGCGGCGAACCCGCCGAGGCCGACGACGAAGGCGCGCTTGCGGCCCCACAGGTCGGCTATGCGGCCGCCGAACAGCAGCAGACCGCCGAAGGCGAGGGCGTAGGCGGTGACGATCCACTGCCGGTTGCCGTCGGAGATGCCCAGGTCCTGCTGGGCGGAGGGCATCGCGA
Source organism: Streptomyces achromogenes (assembly GCF_030816715.1). NCBI lineage: Bacteria > Bacillati > Actinomycetota > Actinomycetes > Kitasatosporales > Streptomycetaceae > Streptomyces > Streptomyces achromogenes. The sequence continues at coordinate 3,863,960 of NZ_JAUSYH010000001.1, forward strand.
TGTTCACGATGGTCGCGTCGAGGACGACCATCAGCTGGGCGAGGGCGATGAAGGCCAGCGCTTTCCAGCGGTTGGCGTCCGGCCCGCCCCCCTTGCCGGGGGCCGGGGCCGAGGCCTTCTGGGCTGTTTCAGACATGGGAATACCCGCTTCGGGACTTCGTGACGGAAAAACGGAAGGATCTGAAGTAAACGGAAGGATCTGAAGTGAAGGGATGAAACGTGATGAAGAGGAGGTGGAGCGACTAGGCGGAATCTCTGCACTGACGTTCGGTCGCCCGCTTGTGTGACGGCCGGCCGGTGACGAGTTCTCGGTGGTGCGTGTTCGGTGTTGACTGCTGCGGTACGGGAAACCCATCGGTCAGGACCAGCCGCTCAGGACTGGCGCAGGTCCTCCATGGTCACGGCCGCTCCCGGCAGCACCGAGGGGGCGGGGGCCCGCAGTCCGTCCAGGAACAGTTGCAGGTGGCGATGGAGGAAGCGGTCGGCGCTCGGGCAGGCCGTGCCGGCCGGGGGCCGGCTGAGCTGGGCCACCGCGATCATCACGTCCCCCACGCCGACGTCGGGCCTGAGCTGCCCGGCCGCCCTCGCGCGGTCCATGACCTCCTCGATGATCCGCTCGCACCGTTCGCGGGCGGCCTCGAGGTCGGGGTGGTGCTCGTCGAAGGCGGTGGAGACCATCGGGCACAGCGCGCCGATCCGCTCGTCGGCGGAGACGTGCACGAAGCGCTCCAGCGCCTCGAACGCGTCGCCGGTCTCGGCGAGGGCGGTCCGTCCGGCCCGGACCGTACGGTCCAGCACCGAGCAGACGACCTCGCGGACCAGCGCGTCCCGGTCGGGGAAGTTGCGGTACACCGTGGCGTTGCCCACGCCGGCCCGGCGGGCGATCTCGTCGAGCGGCACGTCGGGGCCGAACTCGGTGAACATCTCGCGGGCGGCGGAGACGATCCGCTCCCGGTTGCGCAGGGCGTCGGCGCGAGGCCGGGTCGCCTTGCGCTCTGCGGGGATCGCGGTCGCGGTCTGCACGGCGTACTCCTGTCTGAGGCTCGTGTGACGCGTGATGCGTCACGGACGTCTGTGGCTGCGATCCGGGGAGCGAATCCCCGTTTCAGTCGGACACCTGGCTAAACGGGGACGGCGTCCCCGGTTATTTCCCGGATCCGGAAGTTTTCGATGTGACCTGGACCACAGCCCCGTCCGCACCTCGCCGTACCAGCTGGTAACCCACGATCGGTCTCTTCCAGCGCGCGCCCGCGTGCGCCCTCAAAGAGGGTGATCAGGAGGCGATCAGGACGCAGCCGGTGACCGGTGGGCTGCCCGGAGCGAAAGGCCCCCCATGCAGCCGCAGCCCGCGGGCACTGCCCGGGACCTTCGCCGCCGGATACGCACGCGCCGTACCGCCGCACTCGCCTCCGTCACCGTCCTGACGCTCGCCCTCAGCTCGTCCGCCGGCAGCGGACACCTCGCCCCGGATCCCGGCTCGACGACGGCCGGCGCCGGCCCTCTCACCGTGGCCCGCACCGCCGCCCTCGCCCCCTGCATGATCAACGGGGGCGCGTCCGTCCAGATGTCCGAAGGCCTGCCCACCGCAGGCGGCTACTCCCGCTCCACCGGCGTCGTCCGCGCCCTCACCCTCATGATCGACTTCTCCGACGCGCCCGGCCGGGGCAGCGCCCTGAGCCGCTACCGCGAGTTCTTCCCGCAGACCGAGCAGTGGTTCCGCACGGCCTCCTACGGGCGTCTCGACTACCGCGCCGAGACGCCCGTCCGACGCTGGCTGCGCATGCCCAAGTCGTTCCACGCGTACGGCATAGAGCGCGGCGCGCCGTTCGAACCCGGCTACCGCGAACTCGTCCAGGACATCGTGGGCGCCGCAGACCCGGCGGTGGACTTCCGCGACTACAACCTCCTGAACGTGCTGATCACCCCGAACGCGGGCCCCTCCGCGCTGGACACGGTCCTGTCGGTGACGTTCGCCGGGAACGCGGAGGCGCCGGTCGCCGACGGGGTGTCGGTGGCGAACGCCTCCTTCGTGTACTCCCGCCAGGACGACGGCTCCGGCTCCTACGACCGGACCGGCTACCGGGTCCTGCCCCATGAGAACGGCCATGTCTTCGGCCTTCCCGACCTCTACACCCAGGAGGGCGGCGGGGCCGTCGGCCACTGGGACATCATGAGCGAGGACTGGGGGGCCAACAACGACCTGCTCGGCTGGCACAAGTGGAAACTGGGCTGGCTGGACGCCGCCCAGATCTCCTGCGCGGCGACACCCGGCACGAGGGAGTACCGGCTGACGCCCCTCGCGCGCGCGGGCGGCCCGAAACTCGTCTTCGTCCCGCTCACCGACCGCACCGGGTACGCCGTCGAGACACGCGCGCGCGGCGGGAACGACGAGGCGGTGTGCCGCCCGGGCGTCCTCATCTACAAGGTGAACGCCGACGTCGACACCGGCATGGGCCCGGTGACGGTCTACGACTCCCGCCCCGACAGCGGTGGCTGCACCCGCAGCCCCAACGTCCACGCCGAGCTCTCCGACGCGCCCTTCACCGCGGGCGAGACCTTCGAGGACCCGAAGAAGGGCATCCGGATCTCGGTCACGGAGGCGGACCCCGGGGACGGATACCGGGTGCGGGTGACCCGACGGTAGAGGCCCCGGGTGACTCGGGCCGGTGCGGGGACGGCCCCGGGCTACCGTAGGGCGGCAACCGCAAGGGCAGCGGACAGGCTGCCGACGCCACACCCCGTACCGCCCGTATCGGAGAACCCACCGCATGCCCGCGACCAGGACGCCAGTGCCCGCTCCGCCGCCCGGGTCCGCCGCGCCCGTCCCGCCTCAGGAGGCCACCGCGCCCGCTCCGGCGGAGGCGGTCACGCCGCTGATCCGCGGGGTCGCCGTGCTGCGGCAACTGACCGGCGCGGGCGGCACGGCGAGTCCGAGCGAACTGGAGCGGAGCACCGGTCTGGCGCGTTCGACGGTCGACCGGATCGTCGCGACCCTCGCCCGCATGGGATACGTCCGCCTCGACGGCCGGGACGCCGTGCTGGCCCCCCGCGTCATGGAGCTGGGCAATGCCTATCTGGCCGCCCTGCGCCTGCCCGCGCTGCTGTCGTCCCACGCGGACGCCCTGGCCGACGAACTCGACGAGTCGGTGTCCCTGGCGGTCGCCGACGGCAGCGGCATCCGCTTCGTCCACCAGGCGACCCGCCGCCGCGCGATGTCCCTGAGCTTCCGCATCGGCGACCTGCTGCCGGCCGAACGCACCGCGCCGGGACCGCTGTTCGCCACCGAGTGGACCGACGAGGAGTGGCGGGCCTGGCGCGCCCGCCGCACGGCGGACCCGGACGACCGCGCCTTCCCGGCCGTCCCGCCACCGCCCCCCGCGCTCTCGGACGACGACGGCTTCGCCCGCCGGACGGCCCTTGCCGCGGACGAGGACTGCGCCCTGGACGACCAGCTGATCGAAGCGGGCCTGGTGGCCGTGTCCGTCCCGGTCCGCGACCCGCGCAGCGGACGGATCGCGTGCGTGGCGAGCGTCGTCAGCCACACGAGCCGGCACACGGCGGCGGATCTGCGCGCCACCCTGCTCCCACGGCTGCGGGCGGCCGTCGCGGCGATGGAGGACGAGCTGCGCCGGGCGCCGGCCGCCGAGTCCGGCCCGCCGCCCGCGGGGCTGGCCGTCTGGACGGGGGCGTCCAAGCAAGAACTGGGCCGCGAGTTCATCGAGTCCCTCGCCCGGGGCCTGACCGTCCTGACGGCGTTCGGCGAGGGCAGGGCCGAACTCACCCTCACCGACGTCGCGAAGGCGACGGGGCTCGCACGGGCGACGGTCCGCCGGGCGCTGATCACCTACGAACACCTGGGCCTGGTGACGCCGTCCACTCCCCGCACGTTCGCCCTCACCCCACGGGTGCTCGCCCTCGGCTTCCCGCCGCTCTCCCGCACCTCGCTCCCCCGCATCGCGGCTCCGCACATGGCGGCACTGGCGGGCGACATCCGGGAGACGACGTCGCTGGCGGTGCTGACCGAGTCGCGCGAGGAGATCCGGTACACGGCCCGCACCGCCGCGAGCCACGTCATGAGCGTGGACGTCGGCGTCGGCACACGGCTCCCCGCCCACACGACGTCGATGGGCCGGGTGCTGCTGGCCGCGCCCAGCGACCCCGCCTCGGCGTACGCCCTGGCGGACGAGGAACTCGAACAGGGGGTGCGCGCGATCGCCGTCCCGATCCGCGACCGTGCGGGCGTCACGGTCGCCGCCCTGAACGCGGCCACGCATGTCGCCCGCCGTACGGCCGAGGAATGCGTGCGGGACATCCTCCCGGCCCTGCGGTCGACGGCCTCACGCATCGAGGCCGACCTCCACACGGCAGCCCGTTTCACCCACGTCCCGCTGACCTGACAGCCCTCTCCGCTTCCGATCCGCTCCACTCCGAGCCGCTCCACTCCGAGTCGATTGCCTGCCTCCGAGCGGCTTGCCTGCCTCCGGTCCGATCGCTTCGAGCCGCTTGCCTGCCTCCGGTCCGTTTGCCGGCCTCCGGTCCATCCCCTCCGATCCCCACCGATCTGCTCCAGTCCGCTTCGGTCCGCTCGAAACCGCTCCGGTCCGCTCGAAACCGCTTCGATCGGCTCCTCGGCAGGAACGACGGCTCGCGACAGCGATCGAACCGGTTCGACGAAACTAACACCGGAGAAACCGGCCGACAACAGTCCCGACGTCGATCCCGAGGCCCGTCCCCACGTCGATCCCGAGGCCCGTCCCGAGGCATCCCGGAGTCGATTCCCCTCCCGGCGGGGCCGGCCACCCACCGGGACGACAGCGTTTCGCCCGGCGCATCCCCCTGGCCCGGCGGCGGGCGGGTACGCGCACCCCCGGGTCAGGCCGCACATCCGCTCCCACCGACGTTTCCGGGGCGTTACGAGAAATCCGGCGCGAGGCGTTGACACCCGTCCGGGTTGCTCCTACCTTCACTTCACGCGAACCGGTTCGACGATCGGCCACCCGGCCTATGTTGTTCCCCGGAACAGTCGAACCGGTTCGATCGATCCCGGCAAGGAGTCCCGTGAACATCGGTGAGATCGCCAAGCGGGCCGGTGTCTCGCGGAGCACCGTGTCGTACGCCCTCAGCGGGAAGCGTCCCGTGTCCGGGGAGACCCGCGACAAGATCCAGCGGGTCATCGACGAGCTGGGCTACCAGCCCAACGCGAGTGCGCGGGCCCTGGCCAACGGCCGGACCAACACCATCGGTCTGGTCTTCCCGCCCGCCGGCAACCACTACACCGGCATGCAGCTGGACTTCATCGGCAGCGTGACGGAGGCCGCCGCGGCCCACGACTACGACGTGCTGCTCTCGCCGAGCGGCATGGACAGCGACCGCTCGTTCCAGCGTCTGCTGGGCGAACGGCGGGTCGACGGCGCGATCCTGATGGAGATCCGGCTGGAGGACGACCGGCTCGACCATCTCACCGCGCTGGACTTCCCCTCCGTCGCCATCGGCCGCACCGCCCATCCGCAGGGCAGTTGGTGGGTGGGCCTGGACCACACGGCACTGGCGGCGGCCTGCGTGCACCACCTCGCGGACCTGGGCCATCGCAGGGTCGCCTTCGTCAACCGGCCGGAGCAACTGCTGCGGGCCGGCTACGAATCGGCCCACCGGGGCCTCGACGGGTTCACCAAGGCCGCGGCGGAACGCGGCCTCACCGTCAGGACGTACTGCTGCGGGGACGACGCCGCCTCGGGCCTCGCCTGCCTGGAGCGGATCCTGCACGACGACCCCGCCACCACGGCGCTGGTCACGCTGAACGAGGCCGCGCTCGGCGGCCTCTACCGAGGGCTGGCGCAGGCCGGCCGCCATGTGCCGCGCGACTTCTCCGTCACCGGGGTCGTGGCCGGAAGGTGGGCGGAGACGGTGACCCCGCAGCTCACCGCGGCCGACGTGCCGGCGGAGCAGATGGGCCGCCTCGCCGTCGACCTGCTCGTCGAACGGCTCGACCATCCCGACACACCGGCCCGGCACCACCTCCTCGCCCCGCCGATCTCGCTGCGGGCCAGCACCGCACCCGCCGGCGCCACTCCCGCGGTAGCCACTCCCGCCGAGCCGGGAGCGGACCCCGCAGCCTCCACGCACCCCTAGCCGTCACCGGGGCGCCTGCCCCAACTTCCGTTCCGTTCCGTTCCCTTCCCCCTCCTCCCTTCCCGCCCGCCTCCACCTTCCGTGCCGTCCGACGGCCGACCGCACAACTCACCGCCCCGGTTAGGCGAACCCGGCGGCCCTCGATCACCCCTCTCCCGGCACACCCGTGCCGCTTTCACGGCACACCCACGTCTGTGCCGGTCCCCCCGGGCACATCCGTGCCGATCCCAGGGCACTCCCGTGCCGAAACCCTTGAGGACACGTCATGAACAGATCCGCCGGACGGCGTCTCACCGCCGCAGTCCTGACCGTCGTCGCCGTCACCGCCGGCGCCACCGCGTGCTCCTCCGGAGCGAGCGGAACGTCCACGAAGGCCTCGGACGGCGGCACGTTCACCATCTGGGACCCCTACCCCCAGTTCGACAAGAGCTCGGCGTGGGCGAAGTTGCTGGACGGCTGCGGCACCGAGGCCGGCGTGAAGGTCAAGCGGACCGCGTTCGACACCGGTGACCTCACGAACAAGGCGCTGCTGGCGGCGCAGCAGGGCAACTCCGCGGACGTCCTGATCGTCGACAACCCGGTGGTGTCGACCCTGGCGGAGGCGGGCGTGCTGACCTCCACGGACGACACCGAGCTGGACGTCTCGAAGGTCGACCACAACCTGCTCGCGGCCGGCCAGTCGGGCGGGAAGACGTACGGCACGCCCATCGGCGCCAACACCCTCGCCCTCTACTACAACAAGGCGGTCCTGAAGGCGGCCGGGGTGGACATCTCGTCCGTCAAGGACTGGAAGTCGCTGACGGCGGCGCTGGCGAAGGTCAAGGGAGCGGGCAAGAAGGGCATCACGTTCTCCGCGATCGGCACGGAGGAGGGCAGCTTCCAGTTCCTTCCCTGGTACTGGGGCTCCGGAGCCCAGCTGACCGCGCTCGACTCCGACAAGGCGGTCTCCGCGCTGTCCCTGTGGAAGGGCTGGCTGGACAAGGGCTACGCCCCCAACTCGGTGATCAACAACACCCAGACGACCAGCTGGCAGGAGTTCGCGACCGGCGACTACGCCTTCGCCGAGAACGGCACCTGGCAGCTCGGCAACGCCGACAAGGCCGGCCTCGACTACGGAGTCATCCCCGTCCCCGCCGCCACCGGAGGCGACGCCGCGGCCCCGACCGGCGGTGAGTTCGTCAGCATCCCGGTGCAGGACGACACCGGCCGCTACGCCACCACGCAGAAGCTCGTGTCCTGCCTGACCAACGCCCAGAACCTGCTCGAGACCGACACCACGCTGTCCTACGTGGCGCCCACGGCCGAGGTCCAGGACAAGCAGGTCGCGGCGAACCCGAAGCTCAAGCCCTGGGTCGACGCCGTCAAGGCCGCCAAGGGACGCACCAGTGACGACCTGGGCACCAAGTACCCCAAGATCTCCGAGCAGTTGTGGAAGGCCGTGCAGTCCGCCCTGAGCGGGTCCGCGTCACCGAAGGACGCGCTGACCGCAGCCCAGTCCGCCGCCAAGTGACCAGGACCTCGGCCAGCCGATGAAGCACACGACAACGTCGCCGGACCGCCGGCCGGTGCGCGACCGGAACGGGGCGGCGACCGCCGCCCCGCCCCCGGGCCGCACCCCGGCCCGGCGCCGTCCCGCCTCCCCGCAGTGGACCGCCTGGGCGTTCCTCACCCCGGTGACCCTCTACCTCGTCCTCTTCTACGCCTACCCTCTCTACCGAAACATCGACCTGAGCCTGCGCCACTACACCGTCCGTTCCTTCGTCCGGGGCGACGCGCCGTTCACGGGCCTGGCCAACTACCGGGCGGTCTTCGACGACCCGACGTTCGCTCCGGCCCTGCTGCACACCGTGGTGTTCACCGCCGTGTGCCTGGTCTTCCAGTACGCGATCGGCCTGGCGCTCGCCGTCTTCTTCAACCAGCACTTCCGGCTCTCCGCCACCCTGCGCGCGCTGTTCCTGGTGCCGTGGCTGCTGCCGCTCATCGTGTCGGCGTCGACCTGGTCGTGGATGCTGAACAGCGACTCCGGCATCGTCAACGCCGCCCTGCACGCCGTCGGGATCGGTCCGGTGCACTGGCTGACCTCGCCGTCCTGGTCGCTGGCCTCGGTGATCATCGCGAACATCTGGATCGGCGTCCCGTTCAACCTGGTCGTGCTCTACAGCGGTCTGCAGTCCATCCCCGCCGGGCTGTACGAGGCGGCCGCGCTCGACGGAGCGAACGCCTGGCAGCGCTTCTGGCGCATCACGTTCCCCCTGCTGCGGCCGGTGTCCGCGATCACCCTGCTGCTGGGCCTCGTCTACACGCTCAAGGTCTTCGACATCATCTGGATCATGACGAAGGGCGGCCCGGCCGACTCGTCCACCACCTTCGCCACCTGGTCCTACCAGCTCGGCTTCGGCAACCTGCTGCCCTCCTTCGGCCCCGGAGCGGCCGTCGGCAACCTGCTGGTCGTCGCCGCCCTGGTCTTCGGTCTGATCCACGTCCGGGTCCAGCGAAAGCAGGCACTGTCATGACACACGCACGGACGGTCCCGGACCGTCGTCGCCGCACCTGGGTGAAGACGGCCGTCGGCCTGCTGCTGACCGCGGTCATGCTCTTCCCGGTCTACTGGATGCTCAACGTCTCCTTCACCCGCGACCAGGACATGCGCAAGAGCCCGCCGGACCTGTTCCCCGCCCACCCGACCCTGGAGGGCTACCGGGCCGTCGTCGACCAGCAACTGCCCTACCTCGGCACCAGCCTCGTCATCGGCCTCGGCACGGTGGCCCTGACCGTGGCGCTGGCCGCGCCCGCCGGCTACGCGCTGGCCAAACTGCGCCCGCGCGGCCGCGGCATCCTCAACTTCGTCCTGCTGGCCGCCCAGATGATCCCCGGCATCATCATGGCGATGGGCTTCTACGCCATCTACCTGCAACTCGGCATGCTCCAGTCGGTACCCGGCCTGATCGTCGCCGACTCGACGCTGGCCGTCCCGTTCGCCGTCCTCATCTTCACCGCGTTCATGTCCGGCATCCCCGGCGAGCTGCTGCAGGCCGCGAAGACGGACGGCGCCGGGCCGCTGCGCACCTTCTGGGCGATCGTCCTGCCGATGAGCCGCAACTCCGTCGTCACGGTGTCGCTGTTCGCCTTCCTGTGGTCCTGGTCCGACTTCGTCTTCGCCAGCACCCTCGCGGGCGGCGGCGCCCACGAGCCGATCACCCTCGGCATCTACCACTACATCGGCAACAACAACCAGCAGTGGAACGCCATCATGGCCACCGCCGTCGTGGCGTCGCTGCCGGCCGCGGTCATCCTCGTCCTGGCCCAGCGGTACGTCGCCGCCGGCGTGACCGCCGGCGCCGTCAAGGACTGACACCGGCACCACCCGTGCCGCCGCGCTCCCCACGAGCCGCCGCGCGAGCACCGTCGCCCCGTCCGGCGGACCGCGAACCGCCGACCGCCCCCGCACAAGAAATGAGTGCCGCCTCCATGACCGCCGCACCGGCCGGCCCGGCCTTCTCCGTCCACGACATCCCCTTCAGCACGCACGGCTCCTGGTTCGGCGTCTCCCCCGTGCTGTCGGAGCGGACGCGCGCCGAGGACCTCCACCTCGTCTCGCACCAGAACGGCATGCACGCCGTCCTGCGCCTCGTCCCCCTCGACGCGGCGACGGGCGAGCGGGCGGAGACCGCCGTCGAGGCGTCGCCGGGCCTGCTCGGCTGGACCGGCGCGGCCGGGCGCGTGGACCTCGCCTACGAGTCGCCGGACACCGTGCGCGTGCACGGCCGGGGACTGGACCTGCGCGTCACCGCGGCGGCGCAGGCCCTGACCCCGTTCGGCGGAACCTACTTCTACCGCGACCCGGTGGACGACGCGCACGTGTTCACCTCCTACGAGACCGGCCGCCGCTACCGGATCACCGTGCTGTCGGGCACGGTCACCGCCGTCTCCGGCTCCCAGGCGCTGGGCGCCGGCGACCGCGGTCTCACGGTCGCCGCTGGGGCCGACGGCTCGTGGGAGGTCGCGGTCGAGGAACTCGACACCGCGCGACCGCCCTTCCGCTCCCCGGCGACGTTCGGCGAGGTCCGGGAGGCCGCGCGGGAGCTGTTCGCCGGCTTCGCCGACACGGTCGCCCCCTGGCGTTCGGCCGCCACCCCGGCCGCCGAACTCGCCTCCTACGTGGTGTGGTCGGCGACCGTGCTCCCGGCCGGCCTGGTGACCCGGCCCGCCGTGCTGATGTCCAAGCACTGGATGGACAAGGTGTGGAGCTGGGACCACTGCTTCAACGCCCTCGCCCTGGCGCCCGGTTGCCCCGAGCTGGCCTGGGACCAGTTCTCCCTCCCCTTCGACCACCAGGACGACAGCGGCGCGCTCCCCGACTCCGTCACCCACTCCGAGGTCCTCTACAACTTCGTCAAACCTCCCATCCACGGCTGGGCCCTCGGCCACCTGCGCCGACTGCTCCCCGAGCCGCTCACCCGGGCACAACTGACCGAGGCGTACGACCGGCTGAACCGCTGGACGGACTTCTGGCTCACCGCGCGGCGCGCACCCGACGCCGCCCTGCCCCACTACCAGCACGGCAACGACAGCGGCTGGGACAACGCCACCACCTTCGACCCCGGGCGTCTCGCCGTCACCGCCGACCTCACCGCCCTGCTCATCCTCCAACTCGACGAACTGGCCCGGCTGGCCGACGAACTGGGCTTCCCCGAGGACGCCCGTCGCCGCGCCGACACGGCCGACGCCCTCCAGGCCGCCCTGCTCGACGAACTGTGGGACGGCGAACGGTTCCTGAGCCGCCCGGCCCACGGCGGAGCCCGCACCCCCAGCGCCAGCCTGCTGGACCTGATGCCGATCGTGCTCGGCGACCGTCTGCCCGCCGCGGTCCGCGACCGGCTGGCCGAACGGATCGAGGCCCACCTCACCGCGTTCGGCCTGGCCACCGAACACCCCGCCTCCCCGCACTACGAGCCCGACGGCTACTGGCGCGGCCCCATCTGGGCCCCCACCACCGTGCTCATCGAGGACGGCCTGCGCCGCGCCGGGCACACCCGCCTCGCGGACGAGATCAGCGCCCGCTTCCGCGCCCTGTGCGAGACCTCCGGCTTCGCCGAGAACTTCGACGCCCTCACCGGCGCCGGCCTGCGCGACCGCGCCTACACCTGGACCGCGAGCAGCTACCTCCTCCTCGCCCGCGACCACGAACGCCGCGGCGCGGAAGCAGGGACGGCCGTCACCACCCTCGCCTGACCCGCTGGCGACACCCACCCACACACGTCCGGCACGGGGGCCGGCACAGCGACAACCAGCCCCATCCCTGAAGGGACGTAAGCACATGGCAAGACTCGGGCAAAGGCGCTCGGCCAAGAGACGCCTCCTCCACGGCATCACCAGGACGCTGCTCCCGCTGACCTTCATGGCCGGCGTCACCACCGTGACGGCGACGCCGGCCTCAGCCGCCGCCCCCACCCTCACCGTCGACCTCGGCACCACCACCGGAGCATTCCGCGGCGGCGCCTCCGGGGCGCTGTACGGCCTGTACGGGCCGGACGTGCCGACGAACGACCTCATCGAGGGAATGGGGCTGCAGACCACCAACACCAAGTACCAGGACGGACAGCAGCACCCCGGCTCGGACGCGCTGGAGGTCGCCAAGCCGTTCGTCGACAGCGGCGGCAGGGACGTCTTCATCTACATGACGGACGTGTACCGCACCACGTACGAGCGCGCGAGCTACGCCGAATACCAGGCGAACATGAAGAAGCAGGTCGAGCAGGCGAAGGCCAGCCCCTACGCGAGCCGCATCGTCTTCGTGCCCTACAACGAGCCCGACATAGGCTGGTTCAACGGCATGCGCACCAACGCGACCGCGCTGGCCAACTTCAACGCCGAGTGGCGCCAGACGTACAACTTCATCAAGGGCCTCTGGCCCCAGGCGCGGCTGGCGGGGCCCAACAGCGCCGGCTACAGCAACTCCTCCCTCAGCGGCTTCCTCACCTACTGCAAGGCCAACAACTGCCTGCCCGACGTGGTGACCTGGCACACCCTGGGCAGCCCGGCCGACGTCCGCGGCACCGTCGACGCCTACCGCGCGGTGGAGACCGCCGCCGGGATCACCTCCCCGATCACCGTCAACCTCAACGAGTACGCCCACCGCTACCACCTGACCGACCCCGGCCAGATGGTCCAGTGGATCGCGGCCATCGAGGACGAGAAGATCGACGGCAACCTGCCGTACTGGAACATCAACGGCAACCTCGGCGACTCCGCCGCCGCCCAGAACACCCCCAACGCCCAGTGGTGGCTGTACAACTGGTACAGCTCCATGAAGGGCGGCAACACCGTCGAGGTCAGCAGCACCGGGGCCGACGCCGCGTACACCCTCCAGGGCCTGGCCAGCCTCGACACGGCCAAGAAGCAGGCCCGCGTCATCCTCGCCGGCGGCGGCACCAGCGGCGCCTCCAGCACGGTGATCAAGAACATCGACCCCGCGGTCTTCGGCAGCACCGTGCACGTCAGCGTGTTCCAGGACCGCTACAGCGGCTACATCGGCGCGGCCGCCACCCCGACCCGGCTCTCCGACGCCGACGTCGCCGTGGGCTCCGACGGCTCGATCACCCTCCCGCTCACCCTCGACGCGATGTCCGCGTACCAGGTGATCGTCTCTCCCGGAGGCACCGGCAGCGCCACCGCCTCCGACAGCACCTGGACCGGCACGTACGAGGCCGAGAACGCCACGCTCAGCGGCAGCGGCTACAACATCAACACCGAGGGCACGACCGGCAACGTCGGCAAGTTCGCCACCTCGGGCACCAAGGACGTCGGCGGTCTGCGCACCGGCTCGACCACGGTGATCTCCTTCCCCGTCTCCGTCCCCACCACCGGCGACTACGACCTGTCGGTGTTCGGCAACAGCTACGCCAAGGACGCCGACGTCGAGGGCCCGACGAACGTGTACGCACGGGTCGACGGCGGCGCCTCCAGCAGGGTCGACATACCGGTCGGCTTCCAGTGGGTGGTGTGGGGGCACAGCGACACCACCGTGCACCTCACCGCGGGCAGCCACACCATCACCCTGGCCACCACCGGCGACAACGGTGCGAAGACCGTCGGCGACGCCATCATCGACAAGATCGACCTCCGCTACAAGGACGCCGCCGTCCAGGGCACGACCCTCTACGAGGCCGAGCAGACCAACCTCTCCGACAGCGCCGCCGCCACCTACACCTCGCAGGGCCAGTCCGGCGCCGGCGCGGTCAACCTCACCTCCGGCAGGTCCGCGACGTTCTGGGTCTACTCCGCGCAGGACGGCTACGCCGACCTGACAGCCCGCTACCGCAACACCGGCCGGGCCGGCCTCACCGTCAACGGCAAGGCCGCCGACGACCAGATCCTCGCCGGCACGACGACCAGCGCCTGGTCCACCTCCACCAACCGGGTCCACCTGACCGCCGGCATCAACAAGGTCGAGGTCACCGGCACCAGCGGCACCCTGACCCTGGACGACCTGGCCGTCACCCCGCTCGGCGCGGGCGACGCCGTCACCACCGGCAACGTCGTCACCTATCAGGCCGAGAACGGCACCCTCACCGGCACCGCGGCCGCCGACACCACCTACACCCAGGCCGACGGCGGCGTCGTCACCGGCATCGGCAACGGAACCGCCAACTCCCTCACCCTCGCCGTCAACGCGCCCACGGCCGGCACCTACGCCATGACCATGCGGTACGCCAACGCCGAGGAACTGCCCTCCAACCACTACAACCCCGACCTGTACGCCGAGCACGCCGACGTCAGCGTCAACGGCGGCACCGCCACCCGCGTCAACTTCGCCAGCACCCTGCACTGGAACCAGTTCGCCACCCACACCGTCCCGGTGACCCTGGCCAAGGGCGCGAACACGGTGAAGTTCACCGCCTCCCAGCTCTACGACTACGACGGCACGACCATCGGCGTCGTCTACTCCGGCGGCGGCAGCGACATCGGACAGCCCCTGCGCTCCAGCTCGGCGCCCCACCTGGACGAGGTCTCCTTCGCCCCGCAGAGCCTGCACATCGGCGCCGCGACCGGCTTCTCGTCCACGGCCGTCGCCCAGCACAGCTCGCTCTGCCTCGAGAACCCCGGCCAGTCCACCGCCGACGGCACCCAGTCCCGGCAGAACACCTGCTCGGGCGGCCAGGAGCAGATCTTCGACTTCCACCCCGTAAGCGGCGCCACCAACACCTACACCGTCGTCAACCACTCCGGCGGCAAGTGCCTCGACATCTCCGAGGTCTCCACCGCCAACGGCGCCGCCGTCCAGCAGTGGACCTGCACCGGCGCCAACAACCAGCGGTTCACCCTCCGCCCGGTGACCGCGCTCGGCAACAGCCACGACTACCAGCTCGTCGCCGTGCACAGCGGCAAGTGCGTCGACGTCAGCACCGTCTCCACCGTCCCCGGCGCCCTCGTCCACCAGTGGACCTGCGACACCGGCAGCACCCTGACCACCAAGAAGAACCAGATCTGGCGCCTGCTCGGCACCTCATGACCACCCCGGCCTCCCGCCGGCCCCAGGCCGGCGGGAGGCGCGGAGAGGGCGGCGAAAGCCCTCCGCCCCCTATACCGACGACGCCCCGCGGAGCACATCCGCTAGGCTGTCCCTGGTCGGCCATCGGTACGCCGCGCCATCCGCTCAGCCAACCGAGCGGAAAGCGTCGCACCAGGTCTGACCAGCGGGCTTGTACTACGTATCGAGATCCAATCTCCGGATCCTCGGCACGTAACCCACAAGCCCCCGCCTTCGTAGCTCAGGGGATAGAGCACCGCTCTCCTAAAGCGGGTGTCGCAGGTTCGAATCCTGCCGGGGGCACAGCGAAAGGGCCAGCTCAGGAGGGTTTCCTCCCAGGCTGGCCCTTCGTCGTGTTCGAGGGGTCCTGACAGAAGTTGTTGATCAAGGAACTATCCGCTTGTCGACGATCGCCTCGGTAGTTTCGCGTACTTGTACTCTTGCCACCGCGGGCGCGTGGAGCCAGCCTCTCGCCGCCGCGTGGCAGGCGTCGTCCAGCCGCTTGAAGACGAGGCCTTCCATGTCGACAGCCGCACACGACAGCCATGCGCGCGGGTCCCGGTCGGTGGCGACGGGCACAGCGCCACGGCGCAGACAGGCGCCGCGCGGCGGACACCGACTCCAGCACGGCCCTACGCCGCCGATACGGCCAGGCGGTGGTGTCGGTCCCGGGCAGCCTCGGCACATCGAAGGCGACGAAGCGCGCCGGCCACTCGCCGGCCGCCCGGGCCGCCCCGGCCCCGCTGCGGGTGCGCGCCGCGTGTCCGGCCCTGACGCAACCGCGCCCGTACACCGTGGACGGTGCGTCAAGTAACTGTGGACGGTGTGCCAATGACGGGTGAATGAGCGCCGTACATCCTGGTGATCGCCGCAGAGATGTCTGGGACTTGCCACAGGACAGGCCTCTGATTTCAAGACCGATGCGGTCAGCTCAGCCAACTCGTCAACAGAAAGGGAAACCCATGCCGATTTCTCGTTTCATGAGGAGTGCGCTAACGGCGGCGATAGCGACTGCGGGGTTGGTGGTGTTTGACGCAGCTCCGGCCCTTGCAAGTCAAGATGTTACTGTCCATGTTCCGCAGTGCGGATTCGAGTACTGCCCCTCTGCAGGGTACGGGTGGTTCCATGCCGATCCGAACGGGAGCCTTCCCGGTGACGCACTGAAAGCCTGCGACCTGCACGCCGATGGCCGTGGCATAAAGGCGACGCTGACTAATCGAGACACCGGCAAAGTCATTCGCACCGCCAGTACCTCAGGTCACGCTTCGCCCTATTGTACGGATTGGAAAACCGGTGACCTTCCGGAGCAAACCCGGGTCTGGCTCTCCGTGTGCACGACGGGCGCGGAGCCGATCACATGTGCTTACGGTGCCGAAGGATGGAGTTGACGGCGTTTTCGCCGCCGCGATCCGCCCGGGCGCGTATTCACCGATTCGCTTAGCTAGAGGCCACGCGGCGTCCACATCCTCTGGGTAGAGAGCCAGTGTCTTTCACTGTTGGATATGGACGTGCCGAAGAGCGATGGCTACGCGAGAACCAGCATGCGACTTGCCATATGGGGCTGCGTTGCCGGGTTGGCCATCGCCTTGGCTATCCCGGTGTACCTAAAGCCTGTCTCGCAATGCGGGGACTTCCCTTTATCTCCCTTGGAGCCTCGTCCACCAGTTACCAGCTCGGCTGTGCCCCAGCAGCCGCGCCTGCTCGCTCTTGAGCCGGGCGAACCGGTCACGGATGTACTCCCGCAGCTCCCGGCCGGGGAAGGATACGAGTGACAGGTGCTCCTCATAGTTGCCTTGGGCCCAGCGCGCAGCCGTGATCTCATAGCCCGAGACGTGGGCGCATAGCTGGAGCAGGGCCTGGGGCATCTCCTCCTCGATGAGGAGGTCGGCCTTGGTGACCACTACGTCGCGCATGGCTTGGATGTTGGGGATGAAGACGGTGGTTGCCCAGGTGCGCCACTCCGCGAGCTCCTGCTCGGTAGGTGGTGTGTCGTGGCGGAAGGGATCGCGACCGTCAGGGCGGGCGTACTTCTCTGCGAAGGTGTCGTAGGTGCGGCTGTTGGCTTCCATCAGGGCGAACAGTGGCCCGTAGAAGTCACTCAGCTGCTGGTTCACGCGCATGAGCCCGGCCTGTCTCTGCGCAAGACGCAGCCCGTTCAGGTAGGTCGCCAGGTAGCCGATGAACGCCAGTCCGACGGTAACGATCGCTGTGGTCATGACAGGCGATGCTATGGGGCCACTCACCCGCCGAGAGCCAGGTTGTGCATGTGGGCGACACAGCTGGCAGCCCAGAACACACCGTCGCCCTTGAGCCTGCAGTCGCGGAGGATCTTCCAGTTCTTCATCCGGGCCAGGACATGCTCAACGCGGGCCCGAACGCGGCGGTGAGCGGCGTTGTGCCGCTCCTTCCACTCAGGTAATCGCGTCTGCCCCGCCTGGCGGCGATGTGGGATGAGCAGGCCCGTCCCTTGGTATCCGCCGTCCGCGATGACCGTTGCCTTTCCGCATGCGGCATCGATCCCGGAGTCGCTGAACGCTGTGCAGTCGTTCCGGTTCCCGGGCAGAGGCCGGCCGACCGAGATGACGAGTCTGGTCTCCGCTGTGACCAGCACCTGCACGTTGGTCGAGTACCTGTAGTTCTTCGAGGATGCCGCGATCGACCGGTCCCGCGTGGGCACCAGAGTGCCATCGATGATGAGTACGTCGTTGCTGGTCGGCTTGCGCTTCCTCGGGGCAAGAGCCAGTAACGGCCCATGTCGATTGATGATCCGCCCTACGGCAGAGACGGAGATCCCGAACAAGGGTGCAAGCTGCCGCATGGACAGGTTGGTGCGGCAGTACGTCGCCACCAGCAGGACCCGGTCCCTTAGCGGCAACGACCATGGACGTCCAGGTCGGACCGCACCCAGTGCCTGCCCACCGGCCCTGTGAACCGCCTGCACAAGCCGTTGGAACTGGCGCGGCCGAAGCCCGGTAAACACTTCAACGAGCTCCTGACGCTCAGCGGAGATCACCTGCATCATCAGGCCAACGCGGTTCAGCCCACACGGTTACGAGACAGACTTTAGTGGTGGCCGTGCTCCTGGGCGGGATGCAGACTCCTTGAAGCTATCAGCCGCCCAGTGGCACGCCCTCTCGCGGTACAGGTGGCGGATGGAGCGGCCCGCGCAGTCGTTGCCTCAATGCGTGCTCGTGAGCTGCACTTGCACAACCCTAGTCGGGATCTCCCTCTCGCCCACCCTGGCGGATCATGGCTCCTAGGCAATCAGCGATGGCCCGGTCCCGGTCGCTGGTCACGTGCTGATAGATCAGCGCGGCACGTCAGCTGTTGTGGCCCATCCGGGTCATCAGCTCACGGGTGCTGGCACCGGCGGTCGAGGCCAGGGTGTTGCCGGTGTGGCGGAGATCGTGAAAGTGGAGTTCCGACGTGACCCCCGCGGCCTTCCTGGCCGACACCCAGTCGTCGCGGAAGTTGCTCCGCCGGAGCAGGCCGCCTCGTGGGCCGACGAAGACGTGTCCGTCGCGGCCGGGTGCTGCGAACTGGTCCAGGTGACGTGTGACGTCGTCGAGCAGTTCAGCGGGGAACGAGATGGCCCGTACCCCAGCGGCGGACTTCGGTGCTTTGTCGAAGAGCCCGCCCTCCTGCAACTCCGCTTGAGACCGGCGCACGCTGACGGTCAGCCCGTCCAAGTCGATGTCGCGACGCCGCGTCATCTCGACCGGCCGGAGTTGCCCCGTCTCAGGGTCGCGGTAGCGGACCTGCCAGCGGCCGGACTTGAGCTGTTCCTACTCACATCCCGTACACCCTGAAGGACTGTTGGCTTTCGACCTCGTAGTCGCTTGCTTCCATCGCTCCCCGCCGCAGGTCCGGGCAGCCATCGAGCCTTATCTCGTGGACCGGCGCACTCATGCTTCCCCCCTTGAAGGGGTACATTTCGAGCGGCTGGTACAGCACTACCACAACTCTCCCGCCCTGGGAGCCGAGTGCTGGGAACGTCAGGGCGTCCTGTAGGTAACCGAGTTGCGCGTCAGGCTCGTGCCGGGACGTGCCACTCTGCAATGGGGCACAGCGGCCATGTACGGCTTGCCATCAGCGGGCCGGGCCCCGGGTGGAGCGCCAGATGGAGCGGGCCGCCAGGTAGAGCAGATCGACGATGAGAAGCAGTACGCCGATGGAAATCACGTAGGGGATGCCGTCGACGGCCGCGCCGATGGCCACCAGAGCGATTCCGGCGATGAGCAGGATCAGGAAGAGGACCATGACGGGATGCCTCCTGGAAGGAACCGTGCGAGATCCGCGCGCGTTCTCTCGGCTACGGCAGGACACGCTGTGCCTGCGCTCGATGTCGCGTCGGCCGAGGAGGGGTACGTGGCGGCTCCGGCGCACGAGGCAGCCGGCCACCAGGGTGGAGGCGGCGTCTGCCCCGGGGCTCGCTCGGGTTCCAGGAGTCCTGGGCTCCTCGCAGCCGATACCTCCATGAGGCTCAGCCCCAACGGTCCTGGCTAGGTGGCGCGTTGGGCGCGATGGCGGGCTTCCCGGAGTCGGACCTTCGAGGGGAGGCGGTCCAGGCCGGCCGAGTCTCGTGCGTGCGCGAGCGTTTCGCGGCTCAGCTGCCCCAGAGTCCGCGCCGGGTCCGCGTGAGGCTCCAGCAGCAGCCGTACGCGCGCGGTCGGAGCGCTTCGTCGGCCGGTCAGCCGGACGCGGGCCCGTGAGACCCCGTCCAGGGCTTGTGCCTCTTCCTCGATGACCCTCTCCAGGGTGCGGCCGCTCAGCCGGGCCGGCACGCCGTCTTCGCTGTCTACGAGGACACGGTCCAGGCGGTGTCTGCGTTGCGCGAGGAGCCACCACAGCAGCAGGGCCAGCAGCACGGCGAGCACCGCGATCACGGTCGGCCACCACCAGTCCTCTTCCCGCCACCGGGTGCGTCCCTCGGCGCCCAGCACCACATCGTCCGGCCCACGGAAGGGCCACCAGCCCGGCACGTCGAAATCCCAGTGACGCTGCAGGTCAAGTGCGCCCAGCAGCACGCCGCCGCCCAGGGCGAACAGTCCGAGGCCGAGCAGTCCGAGCAGCACCCGGTTCGCCGTCTTGAGCATCGGATCACCTCAGCCCTTCTTGGGGCGCCGGACGCGCACGGCCAGTGCGGGTTGCCGGGCCAGGCCCAAGGACGTCACGGCTTCGCCCAGCTCGGCGTCCAGGTCGGAGCGGACCTCCTCAAGATCGCGGAAATGTGCCCGCGCTCGGGCTTTGACCTTCCGGCGGCCGACATCGACCTGTGCCGACTGGACACCGGGCACCTGCATGGCCCGGTCGCGCAGAACCAGGGCGGCCGCGCGGCGGTCGAGCCCGGCTCGGACGTCCTCTGTCCCCGGGATGCCGGTGGGCCGCCGCATGGGCAGCAGCCTGCGCAGTCCCGGCGTCACCGCCAGCAGGAAGAGCCACAGGCCGAGGGCCATCGCCACCGCGGCCCCGACGATCATCCAGACGTCGTCCAGGGGCCGTTCGGCCAGTTCCTCGGCGAGCCGCCGCCGCCATCGCATCGCATTCCGGCCTGCCCGCACCGCGACCACGTCGTACAGGAGAAATCCGACGGCCGCGGCGGACAGCAGGGCTGCCAAGGCCGCGGGAATCCGCCGCGACGACCAGAAACGGTGCGCCGACCGGCCTGATCCGTCGATCACCTTCGTAGCGCCCTCGGCCGCCCCCGGGGTGCCGTCGGCGGACGGAGCCGCCGGTCCCGGACCGGAAGAGAGGTCACTGTCACCGGTCGGCTGCCGCGAGGTGTTCGCGCTCATCTCACCCTCTCCCGGTCCGTGTGCCGCGTATGCGCCGAGTGCAGTTGCCCGACCGATACCGCGAGGTCGGACACCTCCATGCCGGCCCACACCCTGATCCGCTCGGTGACCTCCCGGCGCACCGCGGCGCACTGCGCCCCGATGTCGGACGGGTAGCCGAGTTCGACGGTGATGTGCAGCCGTGCCTCGCCGAGCACCGCCTGCCGTCCGGCGGCGGACTCGGCGTCCCGGCCTGCGCTGGTCCGTTCCGGCGCCCGCCGTACGGAAGTGCTCACGTGCGGCGTCCGGCGGCCGGGTGGTACGTGGCCGGCCGACTCGGCGAACCGGCTCAGCGCTTCGCGCGCCACCCGGGCCGCGATCTTCGCGACGACCCGGTCGGTGACGGCGGTCGCCCCGCGCTCCCCGCGGGGGACGCCCGGACGCTCATCGGCTTCCCCGCTCACCGCTGCCAGTCCCCCCGAGCCTGTCGCCGGTCGTCGCGGATCCGATCCTGCCGGTCCCGGCGGCGGACGAAGTCGCCCGGTTCGAGATCACCCTCCATGAACCGCCCGATGACGAGACCGACGAGGCCCAGCACCAGCACCAGCAGGAAAGCCCAGAAGTCACCGAAATACGCGGCGAAACCCAGCGCCATTCCGGCCATCAAGCCCACCACGGCCCTGCTCATTTCGCGCTCCTTCACTCAAGTGGGCTGTTCCGCCCCGGCTACTGGATCCGCTGCCGCTCCTCCCCTTCGTCCTCCTCGTCGTCCGGCAGTTTCACGTCGCTGACCGTGATGTTGACTTCCACGACTTCCCGGCCCGCCATCCGCTCCACCGCGGAGATCACGTTCTCCCGCACCGCGGCGGCCACGTCCGTGATCGAGACGCCGTAGTCGACGACGATCTCCAGATCGATGGCCGCCTGCAGCTCGCCGACCTCGACACTGATCCCGCGCGTGGCGGATTTGCCGCTGCCGGCGCCGGGCATCCGCTCCCGCATGGATCCCATCGAGCGGGCGAATCCGCTGCCCAGGGCATAGACGCCGCGTACGTCCCGTGCCGCCATTCCGGCGATCTTCTCCACCACCACGTCGGCGATGGTCGTCCGGCCGCGAGAACCGGGCGCAGCGCCGAGCCTGACGCCGGTGTTCTCAGTCATCGGGATATTCCTCCCTCTCGAGGCCACAGAGCACCAATTACTAGGATTATAGTCTTTTTAGTACCTTTTGCCCGGCTGTGGAGCGTGAGGCAGGGTGATCGGTCCGACGAGTGGCCCGCGGCCCCTGCCTCGAGTTCTCGCGGACACTCCGGGCAGAGCGCCGCGGGAAGAGAACCGCGGCCGTGGAGAAGTAAGGGTGAGAGGCCAGTGACCGAGGCGTGGACGCAGGCAGTACGAAGCCAGCTGGGCCTGGGCCGGTTGCTCCCGCTCGGCGGGCCCGACGACGGGACGTGGATCACCGAGCACGCGGCCGTCCAGGCCCTCGGGCGCACCGCCGCCGAGGTCCCCGGTGTCCGACTGGAGTCCCTGCGCATCGGGTCGGCGCCGCTGCGGCCCGCGTCCGAGCCGGCCGTCCGTCCGCCGGCCAGCGCGCTACCGCCGGGCCCGCTCACCATCGAGGCCGCCTTCACCGCATCCCTCGTGCGGCCGCTGCCGGAGACCGCCGACGAATTGAGGAGCACATTGCTGGGCGCGGCCACGGAACGGCTCGGGCTGACCGCGGTGACGGCTGACATGCGCGTGACGGATCTCCGTGAGGTCCCGGAGGCGGGCGTGACGTCCCGGGCCGCGGCGACGGCCATGAGGCCCACGCCGGAAGCTGAGGCCGCGCGGAACTCGCCCCCGGTGACCGGCACAGGGCCCATGCGGGGACTCGCCGGGGAGCTGGCGGTCGTCGCGACGGGTGTGCCGGGCGTAGCCCGCCTCACGGCCGTGCTGGGCAGCCGCCCGGTCAGGGTGGAGGACCATGATGATCCACCCGGCCGACACATCGAGGTTCACCTCGCGGTCGGCCCCGGACACCATCCATTGCAAGTGGCCCGCGCCGTCAGGGAGGCCGTAGCCGAGGCAGCCACCGATGGCACCCCGGGCCCGGCCACCGTCGCCGTCCTCATCACGGAAACCGCGGCCTGGCGAGGCACCTCGCCGGTCACGGTGATGAGCGCCCCTCAGTGATCAGCCGTCCCTCTCCCCGGCCTCCCCGGCCTCCCCGGGTTCATCTGTGAAAGCGCGTGGCCGTCACCCCGCCGCCCCTGCGCTGCCGTGCCCTGCCCTGCCACGGTGTGAGATCTGCCTGGCAGGGAGCCCGCAGAAAGATCGCTGACGCCGGGCTGCTGAGACGCCGCCCCGGCTACTACGCACTGCGAATCACAGTGGTGACCGCGCTCTACGTCAGCGGGTGGGCCGCCGTCGCGCTCATCGGCGACAGTCGGTGGACGCTGACGGTCGCCGGCTTCCTGGCCGTCGTCTTCGGCCAGGTCGCCCTGATCGCCCATGACGCGGCCCACCGCCAGGTGTTCCGCCGACGCCGGGCGGTCGGGGACCCGGCCCGGCGCTACAAGATGGTCGTCGACTCGTCGTCGGACGAGGGCCTGGCAGGGATTCAGCCCGCATGAGGCCGGGAACCTCCGGGAACCCGACCTCATGCATCGCCCGACAGGCGATCGAGCCGGCCCACGCCGGTCTCCGGGTCATTTCATCTGGCGGCGGGCCCGTTTCAGCTCGCCGTCGATGGCCCAGGCGTCGGCAACCGGTCCGAGGTGGCCCAGCTTGTCGGGGTTGATGACCGAGCGGATGGCCTGGACCTGCCCGTCGTGCACGTCGAGGGTGAGGGCATGGAGGACCTTGCCGTCCCGGTCGTGAAAGATGGCGCCGGGTTGGCCGTTGACCTCATGCGGCTCGAACGTCACGTCGATCCGGGCCAGCAACGGGAAAACGGAAGCCAGCAGCCGAGCCACGTTCTCGGCGCCGACGACGGCCCTGGCCAGCTGCGGAGCCTTGCCGCCGCCGTCCCCGACCATCTGCACGTCGGCGGCCAGTAGATCCCGCAGGCCGGTGACATCGCCTTCGCGGAGCGCGTCGAAGAATCGCGTCGCCAACTCCTGCCGCTCCTGACGGTCCGCTTCGAACCGCGGCCGCCCGGCCCGCATGTGCCGCCGTGCCCGTACCAGCAGCTGCCGGCACGCCGCCTCCGAACGCCCCACCGCCGAGGCGACGTCGTCGAAACCGAAGCCGAACACCTCCCGCAGCACGAACACCGACCGCTCCAGCGGGCTGAGCCGCTCCAGAAGCAACAGCGCCGCCATCGACACCGAGTCGGCCAGCTCCGCCGAGCGTGCCGGATCCTGATATGGATCGCTCAGCAGCGGCTCGGGGAACCACGGGCCCACGTACGCCTCTCGACGCACCCGCGCGGAGCGCAGCACGTCGATCGAGATCCGCGTCACCGTGGCGGACAGAAACGCCTTGACCGACGTGGGAACGGTCGTCGAGCCGTCGAAGCGAAGCCATGTCTCCTGCACCGCGTCCTCGGCCTCGCTCACGCTGCCGAGAATCCGGTAGGCGATCGAGAACAACAGGGACCGTAACTCTTGGAACTCCTCGACCTTGTTCACGCCGCGTCCTCCTCGAGTTCTTCCCACCCGGCCGTATTTCCCGTCGCGGGGACGTTCCGGTGATCTTGACGTCCGTCGGAGGGGCCGCGCAACGGCCCTGTGCCGGGGACTTGCGACAGTGCCCCCGGGCGGATCACCGATGGCCGTTCAGTGGAACTGCCCTACCTCGTAGTCGCCGGCAGGCTGCTGGGCGATGATGTTCAGCCGGTTCGCCGTGTTCGTGAAGGAGACCAGGAGCACCAGGGCGGTGAGCTGCTCCTCGTCGTAGTGCTGCGCGGCACGCGCCCAGACCTCGTCGCTGACCCCGCCGGCCGCGTCCGCGACCCGGGTGCCCTGCTCCGCCAGCTCCAGCGCGGCACGCTCGGCCTCGGTGAAGACCGTGGCCTCCCGCCACGCCGTCACCAGGTGCAGCCGCGCCATGGTCTCACCGGCCGCGGCTGCCTCCTTGGTGTGCATGTCGATACAGACGGCGCAGCCGTTGATCTGGCTCACGCGCAGCGCCACGAGCTCCTGTGTGACGGCCGGCAGCGGCGACTCCTTGAGCGTCCTGCCCGCCGACATGAGGTGCTTGAGGGCCTTGGCGGCGGTCGGGTAGGCGAAGTAGTTCAGTCGCGCGTCCATTGCGTTCTCCTCCGTGCTCGGTTCTCTTCCGTGCTCATCGGTGGCTACGCCCCTGGGACGAGACAGCCCAACGCCCTGTGACACCGACGTGTGTGATCCACGTCTCCCCGGACTCGGGTGTTCGGGGATGGCACAGGCGGGGTGCTGTCTCGTCCCAGGGGGAGCAGGCAATCCTGGAACAAGGAGCTGATGACGAACTCCAGCGCGGCTCCGGTGGCGCGGTCCCGCCAGCGACAACCTGAGAGTTCAGGCCGGTGACGTGGTGCGCGGCGCGCGGCGCGTACGGCCGCGTCCGACACCGACGACATGGCTCGACGTCCTGCCGTCCCGCTGCCGGCGCTCCGCATCGCGCCCTCACGTCGGGCCCGCGTCGGGACGGGAGAGGGTGGCCATGGCCCGGATTCGAACCGGGGTTTCCGCGTAGGGGCGAACCCCCGTGCGACGTCCTGGGCCGCTGAACGACTCATGGCCGGGGGAATCGTACTGACGCACGGCCTGGCGAGCCCACCTCTTTTCAGACAGAGCGGCCGTTGTCGGCTGTCCGGCTGTCCGCATGTCTCCGCCGAGCGCACAGGGGGCCGCCGAGCGCCCTGGCGAACCTTCAGGAAGGCACCGCGTACAACAAAGACTCGCCAGCTCGTCTTGATACGGAGTCTCAAGTAGAGGTAGAGTCCCTCTCAAGTACTTCGTTTCGAACGAAAGTGTTGACATGAGCAAGATCTGGTTCATCACCGGTTCCTCGCGCGGCTTCGGCCGCCAGTTCACCCAGGCCGCCCTGGAGCGCGGCGACAAGGTCGCCGCCACCGCCCGCAACACCGACTCCCTCGCGGACCTGGTCGCCACGTACGGCGACGCGATGCTGCCGCTGACCCTGGACGTCACCGACAAGGCGGCCGCCACCGAGGCCGTGCAGCGTGCGCACGACCACTTCGGACGCCTGGACGTGATCGTCAACAACGCCGGCTACGGACTGTTCGGCGCGGTCGAGGAGCTGACGGAGCAGCAGGTCCGCGACCAGATGGAGACCAACTTCCACGGTGCCCTGTGGGTCACCCAGGCCGCCCTGCCCCTCCTGCGCGAGCAGGGCAGCGGCCACATCGTGCAGATCTCCACCGTCGGCGGCGTCGTCTCCTTCCCCAACCTGGGCGGGTACAACGCCTCCAAGTGGGCCCTGGAGGGTCTTACCGAAGCGCTCGCAGGGGAGGTCGCCGGCTTCGGCGTCAAGGTCACCCTCGTCGAGCCCGGCGGCTTCGAGACCGACTGGGCCGGCTCCTCCGCCGTCTTCGCGGAGCAGCTGCCCGCCTACGACGAGCTGCGCGCGGCGGTCGCCGCGAGCTGGGGCGACGTCAAGTCCGGCGACCCGAACGCCGCAGGGGCGGCCCTGCTCAAGGTCGTGGACGCCGAGAACCCGCCCCTGCGCGTCTTCTTCGGCACCGCCCCGCATTACATCGTCCCGCAGGTCTACGCCGAGCGGCTGAAGACCTGGGAGGAGTGGGCCGACGTGTCCGCCCAGGCTCAGGGCGCCGCCGTATAACCACACGGCGACACCACCGGAACCCGCGGAGCACACCACCGGAGCGGCTCCTCGGCGTGGGTCACCTGAACCACCACGCCGGAGGTGCCGCGGCCCGGCCAGGCACCGGCACCGGCACCGGCACCGGCCCACCCTTCCGGTTTTCCCCCTACGCGGGCCCCGACAACGCCGCCGACGCGGCGCGCCTGGTGCGCGGTCCACGTGCGCGGGGCGTCATGCGGCTGAGTGCGGGGGAAGTCGTCGTCGAAGCCGACACGGTCACCCTCCCGGTCGGCGTCGACGGGGAGCACACCGTGCTGCCCTCACCCGTCGTTTGCCGCTGCACACCCGGGGCGCTGCGGGTCCGCGTGCCACGCCGTCGCCCCGGCGCGCCCGCCGCGTCGGTCACCGCCGGCTCCGGAGAGCCGCGACCGGCCACCGACGCCCGTGCCACGCCGCGGCGCGCGACGGCCGAACCGGCCTGGGCCTCGGACGCAGGGTGCCGAACACCGGCCCCGGGCACCGGACACCGGACACCGGACAGGACGAGATCCGCCGCGTCCGCCGCGTGGCGCCGTTCCTTCTCCACTCGATCCCCCGTCCCCCGTCCCCCGTCCCCCGCCCCCGTGGCCTGTCCCCCGTCCCCCGTGGCGCCCGTCGTGCACGTCTCGTGTCTCCCGTGGCCGACCGCCGAGGGTGGCTGCCGGCTCGCACCCGGGCCCGGCGGACGACGTCCCGCCCCGTACGGCTACTTGAGTTCGGCGGCGGTGTAGTAGCCCCCCGCGACCAGCACGTAGTTGTAGTTGCTCTTGTCGACGCTGGTCGGTTGCAGCAGGTAGGCGGACACGGCCTTCACGCCGTTCTTGTAGCCCAGCCTGTTGTTCACCTTCGGCGTCTTGCCGGTGAGGATGTCGTTGGCCATGTCGGCCGCCGCCGAGGCGAGTTGGCGGACGTCCTTGTACACGGTCTGCGACTGCTCGCCCGCGATGATCGACTTGATCGACGCCAGTTCGGCGTCCTGACCGGTGATGACCGGCAGCGGCTTGCTGTTGGAGCCGTAGCCGTCCGCCTTCAGCGCGTTCAGGACGCCGATGGAGATGCCGTCGTACGGCGACAGGACCGCGTCGACCTTCTTGCTCCCGTACGAGTCGGCGAGGACTTCGTTCATGCGCTTGCGCGCGGTGGGGCCGTCCCAGCGCAGGGTGGTGACGTCCTTGAGCGCGGTCTGGCCGGACTGGACGATCAACTGCTTGTTGTCCAGGTACGGCTGCAGAAGGTGCATCGCGCCCTCGAAGAAGTACTGGGTGTTGTTGTCGTCGGGAGAACCGGCGAAAATCTCGATGTTGAACGGTCCCTTTCCGTCCTCCAGGCCGAGCTTGTCGATGATGTAAAGCGCCTGCAGCCGGCCGACCTGCTCGTTGTCGAAGGAGACGTAGTAGTCGACGTTGGCGGTGCCGAGGATGAGCCGGTCGTAGGAGATCACCGGTATTTTCGCGGCGGCGGCCTCCTCGAGCACGCCGTTCAGCGACTTGTTGTCGATGGCCGCGATGATCAGGGCGTCCACGCCCTGCTTGATCAGGGCCTGGATCTGGGAGACCTGCGTCTTCGGGTTGTCCTGCCCGTAGACCAGCTGGGTCTGGTAGCCGTAGCCCTTCAGGTCCTTGACGACGCTCTTGCCGTCGGTCAGCCAGCGCTCGGAGGCCTGGGTCGGCATCGCGATGCCGATGGTGCCGCCCTTGGTCTTGTCCCCGCTGCTGCTGGTCTCGCCGCAGGCGGACAGGGAGAGGGAGAGGGAGGCGACTCCCGTCATGGCGGCGAGGAAGGCTCTTCGGTTGCGCATGGCGATCGTTCCTAGTTTCTCGTCGTTGAGGGGGGTGAGTGACGGAGTGTCAGCCGTCGGTGGGGAGGAATGCGGTGGGTCGGCGGGCCGCCGAGGAGGCCTCGGCGAGCGGGTCGCGCGCGGGCCGGACGCGCCGCACCCGCACCCGCTCCCGCACCCGCTCCCGCTCCCGCTGGGTGTGCGGGAGCGGGTTGCAGGGCGGGGGCGCCGCACGGGCGGGCGCCCGGCGCGCGCCCGGCCCGGCTCGACGGCGGGCGGAACTGCTTCGGGTGGCACGGTGCGGCGCGGGCGAGGTGCTCGGCGTCCTCGTGGGCGCACGCGGCCGCCGAGGTCGTCGGGGATCGTGGTGCGCCGGATCCGACAGCCGTGGACGGCCGGCGGATCTCGCAGGAACCGGCCGAAGGGCATGAGAGGCGCGAGGAGCGCGAGGAGCACGAGGAGCACGAACGGAGAGGGGGGCGCGGGGGGCGGACCGCCCAGGGGGTCGCCCGGGGCGGATTTCGGACGCCCCGGTGGTCCGCAGATCACCGAAAGGGGCCCTCGCGTGGCCGCGCACGCGGATTTCGCCCGCTCCACTCACCGGTTTGCCGGTACGCACCTGTAAACACCTCAGGCTGTGCCACCGGTTTCCGGTCACGAGTGTGCTGACTCCGGTGGTGCGCAGGGCACTTGCCTCTCAACCGTTCGAAATTTCGTCACCTGGTCAGAATGCTGGCGCGACACTAAAAGGGGGTGCGCAAGGTGTCAACGGGGCGAACGAAAACGTTCTCCTAAGGTGTTTAAAATCGCTTTCGGGCGCCCCGAGAACTGGCGGAGGACGGGATTCCGGGGTCACGCTCCCGCCTGACCAGCAGTGGGCCTGTCACGCCGCCGCGCGACCGCGGCCCTGGCGACGCCGTCCCGCCGGAAGGCCCCGCCGTCCCGCCGGAAGGCCCCGCCCTCGCGCCGGAAAGCCCGCTGTCACGCCGGGAACACCTCGCGCATGACACGGGGCAGGCGGGCCGCCGCAGGGACGCCGAGCACCGCGACAGGAGTCACCCCCACGCGCACTGCTTGCCCTTGATACCCCCCAGGGGTATACAGGAGGCATGTCTCACGACGATGACGACGACCACGACGAGCCCCCCGAGCACGACCGGACCCACCGCCACGACCACTCCGGCGGGCACGAACAGGCCGGCGGGCACGTACAAGCCGGCCGGCCCGGGCACCACTCGCGACCCCGCGGCCATGCCTCCTGGGCCATGGCCGTGACGGCGACGCTGCACTGCCTGACCGGGTGCGCCGTCGGCGAGATCCTCGGCATGGTCATCGGCACCGCCCTCGGCTGGGGCAACGTGCCGACCATGGTCGTCGCGATCCTCCTCGCGTTCCTCTTCGGCTACTCCCTCACTCTGCTCTCGGTGCGCCGGGCGGGCCTGGACCTCCGGGCCGCCGTCAGGGTGGCGCTGGCCGCCGACACCGTCTCGATCGCCGTGATGGAGCTGGTCGACAACGCGATCGTCGCCTTCACACCGGGAGCGATGGACGCCCAGCTGTCGGACGGGCTGTTCTGGGCGGCCCTTCTCGGCGGCTTCGTGGCGGCCTTCCTGATCACGACGCCGGTGAACAAGTGGATGATCGCCCGCGGCAAGGGCCACGCCGTCGCCCACACCCACGCCCACGGCTGAGGCGGCCTCAC
This sequence comes from Streptomyces achromogenes, assembly GCF_030816715.1. Classification (NCBI taxonomy): domain Bacteria; kingdom Bacillati; phylum Actinomycetota; class Actinomycetes; order Kitasatosporales; family Streptomycetaceae; genus Streptomyces; species Streptomyces achromogenes. The sequence continues at coordinate 3,893,662 of NZ_JAUSYH010000001.1, forward strand.
CCGACCGGACCCGTGCGCGCCGTGAGCCGTTCGCCGGCTCGCCCCGCGCAGTGCAGCGCCAGGGTCACCGCGACCGACGCCAGGGCCATCGCCGTCATCGCCGTGGCCGGCGAGGTGAGTTGGGCCGCCGTGCCCGCAAGGGCCGCGCCCACGCCCTGCATGGTGAGCATCCCGGACGAGTGCAGCCCCAGGGCGTGACCGCTGAGTTCGGGCGGGGTGAGCGCCATCAGCCTTTCCTGCTGGACCAGGCTCGCGCCGAAGCCGACGGAGGCGAGGGCGGCGCAGGCGGCGGCCAGCGGCAGAGCCGGATGCAGGGCGAACAGGGCGTAGGGCGCGGCCAGCAGGAGCAGCAGCGGGGTCGCCAGCCGGGTGCGCGCCGCCGCCGGGACCAGCCTGCCGATCGTCACGTCGCCGACCAGCATTCCCAGCGCGGCGCAGGCGAACAGCGTGCCCGCCGCGCCCGGGGCGTACGGCACGAACAGGGCCTCGCAGCCGACGACCAGGCCGTTGGGCAGCCACAGCCCCAGGTAGGTGAGGCGGCGGGGGCGGGAGGACCACAGGACGGCGTTGGTGCGCCGGGTCGCGGCGGCGGAGGGGCGTCCGGCGGCGCGCGGCGGGCGGGCGGTCAGCCCCAGCCGGGCGACCGCGGCGGCGACGGCGTACAGCAGGGCGGCGAGCAGCAGGGTCCGGGGTGCGGAGAGCGCCGCCACCAGCACGCCGCCGGCCGCGTATCCGGTGATCTGCATCAGCCCGTGCAGGATGTTGAACAGCGAACGCCCGGGCAGATAGCCGTCCTTGGTGAGGATCTCGTTCAGCAGTCCCCAGCGGACCCCGCCGCCGAGCGAGGCGATCAGCCCCTGCAGCAGGACGACGGCGAGGACGCCGAAGACGGGCAGGCCCGGGGCTGCCAGGACGCCGGTGGTGACGGCGAACCCGAGCGAGATCCCTGCCAGCGTCGCCCTCGGGGGCAGCCGGTCGGAACCGGAGAGGAGCAGGGTCGCGCCCAGCACCTGGGCGAGCGAGGGACCGAACATGCTCATCGCCGACAGCAGCGGCGAGTCGGTGGCCCGGTAGACCAGCGTGCCGAGGGCCAGCCCGCCCACCGTCGAGGCGGCGGTGTGCGCGGCGGAGGAGAGGAAGAGGGGAGTGAACTCGGGGGTGCGCAACAGCGGTCGGTATCGGGGCATGCGCGGAGTCTCGGACGGCGTCCAGCCGGCCGGTTATTGTTTCGCGGTCGTGCGAAACGTCATGCGCGAGATCGTGCGCAAGGTCGTCCGGGACGGAGGGGTCGCGTGGGCTGGTGGCAGGTGAACGCGGACACCCTGGCGGGCAGCCGGTTCGTGATCTCGCCGCTCACCGAGACCTTCGCGAGTCTGAAGCTGCTGCACGCGGGCGTGGGGCACCATCCCGGTGAGCGGGAGTGGCTGCGCGCCCACCTCCCCGGCTACCGGGCCGTGCTGGCCGCCGACCCGGTGACGGCGCTGCTGGTGCGGGCGGGGCTCGGGAGAAGCTGGATCGCCGACTTCCTGACGCCCACGCCGAGGGACGGCGAGAGCTTCGAGGAGGGCGTGGCCCGGGTGCGGTCGGCGGATCCGGCGGACGCCCGGGCGCATCTGCGGACGTCGCTGGCCGGGCCGCTGCCCGCCGCCCTGGGCCGGGACGACCTGCCGGAGCGGGCGGCCGCGCTGCTGGAACACGTGTGGGAGACGGACGTACGGCCGGACTGGGAGCGCCGCCGGCGCGTCCTGGAGGCGGACGTCGTCGCGCGGACGGCGCAGGTCAGCCGGGGCGGCTGGGCGACCGTGCTGGATTCCTTGCGGCCGGGGACGCGCTGGCTCGGCGAGAGCCGCTTCCAGGTGAACCCGCACGAGTATCCGCCCCGCGAGATCTCCGGGGCCGAGCTGCTGTTCGTGCCGGTCACACCGAAGGCCGGCTGGGTGTCGTGGGAGGGGCGGGAGCGGTACGCCGTCGTCTACCCGTGCACCGGCGTGCTCGCCGAGGACCGCCATGGCCGCGCCCGGTCGGCACCGGCCGCGCTCGGCGCGCTGCTGGGTCCGGGCCGCGCCGCGGTGCTGGTGCTGCTCGCCGGCCCGCTGAGCACCACCCAGCTGGTCGCCCTGACCGGCCAGGGCCTCGGCTCGGTGGGCCGCCACCTGCGCGTGCTGCTGGACGCCGGCCTGGTGCAGCGGCGGCGCGCGGGCCGTTCGGTGCTGTACTCGCGGACGGCTGCGGGAGACACCCTGGCGAAGGCGGCCGGAGCCGGGGGCGCTGCCCGGAGCTAGCGGCGGCGGGAGACACCTTTGGGGAGGCGGCCGGACGCGACGGGGCTGCCCGGCGCCGGCAGCTTAGGGAGACACCATGGCGGAGGCGGCCGAAGGCGACGGCGGTGCCCGGAGTTAGCATCCGAAGCATGACTACTGATGCCGGTACCACTCCCCTCGACGTCCAGATCGACGCGCTCACGGGCGGCTCCGCGGAGCTCTCGCAGTACACGGGCCAGGTCGTGCTGGTGGTGAACGTGGCTTCCAAGTGCGGTCTGACTCCGCAGTACAGCGGCCTGGAGCGGCTCCAGGAGCGGTACGCCGGGCAGGGCTTCACCGTCCTCGGCGTGCCCTGCAACCAGTTCCTCGGGCAGGAGCCCGGCAGCGCCGAGGAGATCGCGGAGTTCTGCTCGGCCACCTACGGCGTGAGCTTCCCGCTGACCGAGAAGGTCGAGGTCAACGGTGACGGCCGGCACCCGCTGTACGAGCGTCTCGTCGGGTTCGCGGACGGCGAGGGCCACACCGGCGACGTCCGCTGGAACTTCGAGAAGTTCCTGATCGGCCGGGACGGCTCCGTCGTCGCCCGGTTCTCCCCGCAGACCGAGCCGGAGGCCCCCGAGGTGGTCGCGGCGATCGAGAGCCGCCTGGGCTGAGCGGGCGGGCGGCCGGACCGCCCGGGCATGCGGCGGGCCCCCTCGGCTAGGACGGCGATCTGGACGAGAGGGCCCGTGGGTGGTTCTTCCGCAGTTGTGTCCGGTATCCGGCTGAGGGTCAGGAAGTCCTCCGCCCTACGCCTTGACCGACGCCACGAAGTCGCTCCACGCGTCGGCGGGGAAGACCAGGGTCGGGCCGTCCTGGACCTTGGAGTCGCGGACGAACAGGGCCTGTACGGCCGGCGACTTGACCTCGACGCACGCACCGTTGCCCGTGGAGTAGGAGGACTTGGTCCACGTGTGCGCGCTGCCCTGACGAATTGCCATTTTTGCTCCGGAGTGCAGTTGTTGAGTTGCTGTCTTCACGCCAACCTTGTTGCTTGATGGCGTGATCGACGCTACTCGCCAACATCGACTGACGAAGCGACTATTCACTCGACCGGATGACATATTCCAGTGGAAACTTCCACACCGGTGGGGTTAGCGCGTATCATGCGCCACTTCCCGCCGGACCTCACCGCACATAGCCCTTGGCGATGTCGGCGATGAACTGGCGGGACTGCTCCACGTTCAGCGCCTGCGCGCGCAGGTGCTCGTACATCACGCTGTACTTCTGCACGTCGTTCGGCTTCTCCAGATAGAGGTCGCTGGTGACGCCCTCGATGTAGACGACGCTGGAGTCGGCCGTGTCGGGGAACTCGAGGATGGCGTACTGGCCGTTGAGGCCCGGATGCGCACCCATCTCGAACGGGATCACCTGGACCGTGACATGCGGCAACTGGGACTGCTCGACGAGGTGTTCCAGCTGGTCCCGCATCAACTCGCGGCCGCCGACGACGCGCCGGAGCGCCGACTCGTCCATGACGCTCCACAGCCGCAGCGGGTTCTCGCCCGACGAGACCCGTTCCTGCCGCCGCACGCGCACCTGCACCCGCTTGTCGATCTCCGTCTGCGCGGTCTCCGGCAGCGCGCCCGAGATCAGCGCCTCCGCGTACTGACGGGTCTGCAGCAGCCCGGGCACCACCTGCGGGTCGTACACGCGCAGGCTCGCCGCGTCCGTCTCCAGACCGATGTAGACGCTGTACGGGACGTCGCCGAAGGCGTGCCACCAGCCCTGCTGGCGGGAGTCCTTGGCCATCTCCATCAGCGAGTCGACCATCCGCTGGTCCTCGACCTCGTAGACCCCGCACAGGTCACGGACGTCGCGCTGGCTGATGCTGCGCCGGCCGTTCTCCAGCCGGCTGATCTTCGACTGGGACACCAGCAGACGCTCGGCGACCTCTTCGGCGGTCATGCCCTTGAGCTCACGGAGCCGGCGCAGCTCCTGGCCCAACCGGCGTCGTCTGACGGTGGGATTGACATTGGACGCCACGGGACGTGCACCTCCGGCTGCGTGTCTGTCTCAAACACTTTGCGTATCTGCTGTTCAGCAGACTGCCACCAAGGCGCTTTCCACCGCTGGAAAACGGTGGATATGCGGCTGCTGCGCGCCAGTTCGGACGGGCCCCCGAAAGGTTTCCGACGGGCTCCCGGAGGGCTCCCGACGGGTTCCCGACACACGTCCGCGCGGGGCGGCAGATGCACCGCCCCGCGCGGGCCGCGTCGGCTCCCGAACGGGTCTCAGGTCTGACGGCTCAGAGGGCCACCACACGCGCCATGGGGTTGCGGTGCGGCTGCGCCGGAACACCACGGGCGGGTTCCGGAGCGGGCCTGGCTCCCGGTCCGGCCTGCCGGCCGGGGGGCGCCTGGTTGCGGCGCGGCTGTGCCGCCGCGCCGTTCTGGACGTCCATCACGGCGTGCGCCACGAGGCCGCCCATGGGGTCGTGCCTGATCAGGTCCCGCAACCGGGAGCGGGACGAACGTCCCTCGTTGCCCGGGTACAGGTGCTTGCCGAGGCCGACCGCGTGCGCCAGTGCGGCGAGCGCCGCGGTCCGCGGGTCCGGCGGCACGCCGGTGCGGATCGCGGAGTCCAGCCGGGCCTTGATCTCCCGGCTGATGTCGGTGTCCGTCGCCTGGTAGCGAGTCGTCGGCAGCACTCCGCACATCTGGCCCGCCACGGCATGCACCATGCCGCACCGCTCCAGATGCGAGAGGTAGATCTGGCGTAGCCCGAGACGCGGCCCGCCGATCCAGTGGACAGCCCGTACGGGAGCGCCACGCCTTCGCAGCAACTCCAACGCGCAGTCCAGCGTTGGGTCTCCAGTCGGCCGTGGGGACACCACGGCGATACGATCCCCGTCAGGGGCTATCCGCCCGGCCAGCGCCAGCTCCACTAGCTGTGCTCCGGCCAGACCAAGGTCGAGCGACTGCGGCTGTGCGGTGGTACCCGTGGTCGGGTCCAACGCCAGCAGAAGAAGCTCTTCCGGAATCGTTCTGCGGCTCCTGCCCATCCATGCCTCCCCGCGTGGATGAATGACAGGGTGACCCCTCTCACATTCATCTGTCGAGGGTGCGTGACCTGTTTGTAGTGGAACCAGTAGGTATGTCGTTCTCGTCTACCGCAGGAGCCAAGCGCTCTACACAGGACACTGGTACATGGTTCGGACAACGCCGTGAGGCGGGTCCGGGGCGGGCTGTTCACGGTTCGGCAGGCGCGCTGACGGCGTGCGGCACACGAGGAGGCATCGGTGGCGGGCGAGTCCCCCGACAGGTCGAAGCAGCGCGAGTCGTCGGCAGAACCGACGTCGGGGAGCGCGGGCACGGTTCCCGAGGCACGGGAATCTCGCGAGATCCGCGATCCGCGGGTCGCGGTGGCGCGGGACAGCGAGCCCTCGCCGGCCCGCGGCGGCGTGGACACGGCGACGCGGGTGTTCTCGGTACGGGATCTGAAGACCGAGGAGGCCGAGGAACCCGGGGCGGCGGAGACCGACGCCGAAGTCTCTGACACCGACGCCTCCGACGCCTCCGGGACCGACGCTTCCGAGGCCCCCGGGACCGGGTCCGCGGAGACCGAGCCGGCCGGGGAGCCCGAAGCGGAGGCGGAGCCCGAAGCGGAGCCGGAGGCTGCCGACGAGACCCCGGAAGCGGCGTCGGGCGACTCCGGGGACGCGAAGGACGCCGGGACGGCCGCAGCGGCCGAGGAGAGCGCCGACGACGGCGCCGGGGACGCCCCTGAGGGCGACGACGGGACCGGAGGCGTCTCCGGGGCCCCCGGTGAGGCTCCCGAGGGCGGCGAGGACCGTCTGCGGGCGGCCGTCGCCCAGTGGGTCGCCACGGCGGACGGGAAGAGCCCCGAGGACGCCCCCACGGCCGACTCGGCCCGCGAGGAAGCGGACGAACCCGCGGACGAACCCGCGGACGCGACCACGGATGCCGTCTCGGACGACGCCCCGGACGCCGACGCGGATGCCCGCTCGGACGACGCCCCGGACGCCGACGCGGATGCCCGCTCGGACGACGCCCCGGAGGTCGACGTGCGTGCGGGGAGCGCCGCCGCGAAGGCCGACGAGCGACCGGGCGCCGACGACCTCGATGCCACCGACGAGCCCGAGGACACGCGGCCCGAGAACGCGAACGAGTCGGCCGCGCCCGCCGCGGCGGAGGACGAGGCCGGGTCCGGCGCCGGACCGGCCGCCAAGCGCGCGCCGAAGTGGGCGTCGCACGCGGGCGAGCCCGAGAAGCCGGGGAAGACCGACGCCGAGCCCGAGGACGACGGGCCCCAGGACGCCAAGGCCGACCGCTCCCCCGTCGACCAGCCCACCGCCGTCTTCAAGACCCGCCGGCCCAAGCCCGCCGTCGACCAGCCGACCACCATGCTGAAGCTCGGCGACGTCAAGCCCCGGCCGGGCGGGGAGAAGGCCGACGCCGCCGACGCATCCGAGGCGACCGACACGGCCGACACCGCCGGGAAGTCCGGGAAGACCGACACCGCCGGGAAGACCGACAGGTCGGACGAGAAGCCCGCGGCGCCGGCCGAGCGGACGAGCAAGTTCGTCGCGCTCAAGCCGCTCGACGAGCCCCGCCCGCCGAAGCCCGCCGCGCAGACGCCCGCCGACGTCACCGCGTTCGTCCCGCAGGTCGGCCCCGAGCGGACCACGCAGCAGCCGCTGCCGCCGAAGCCGCCGCTGGACCTGCTGGCCGAGCTGACGAACACCCCGCCGCCCCCGCCGACCCCGCTGCGCACCCTCGGACGGCGGCTCAAGATCTGGACGCCGCTGGTCCTCCTGCTGGTCGTCGTGTTTGCGATCGTGCAGGCTGTGCGGCCGCTGCCGGCGACCGCGCTCACGCTGACCGCGAAGAGCTCGTACACCTTCGAGGGCGGCAGGACGCAGCTGCCCTGGCCGAACGAGGGGCAGGGCTGGATCGACGCCGACGGCGTCGGCACGATGGGCGCCTTCGGCAAGCAGACGCCCGTGGCCATCGGCTCGGTCGCCAAGACCATGACCGCGTACATCATCCTCAAGGACCACCCGATGAAGGCCGGGGAGGAAGGCCCGGAGATCGAGGTCGACGCGACGGCCGAGAAGGAGGGCGGCTACGACGTCACCCTCGGCGAGTCGACCCTCAACACCGTCAAGGCCGGCGACAAGCTCACCGAGAAGCAGGCCCTGTCGGCCGTCATCATCCCCTCCGCCAACAACATCGCGCGGCTGCTCGCGCGCTGGGACGCGGGTTCGGTGGAGGCGTTCGTGAAGAAGATGAACGCCACCGCCAAGGAGCTTGGCATGACGAACACGACGTACACCGACCCCTCGGGCCTGAAGGAGACCACCGTCTCCACGGCTGAGGACCAGGTGAAGCTCGGCCGCGCGTTCGTGGAGGTCCCGGCCCTGGTCGCCATCTCGAGCGCGGCCAGCTGGGACGACCCGTCCGGCAAGAACTGGCCCAACTACAACGAGCTGCCGTTCAGGATCGGCGCGATCGGCATCAAGACCGGCAGCACCAGCGCGGCCGGCGGCAACCTGCTGTTCGCCTCCCGCAAGAAGGTCGACGGGAAGTCGGTGACCCTCGTCGGCGCGATCCTCGGCCAGCACAAGCGCGAGATCCTCAAGACGGCCAACGTGGTCAGCCAGGCGGCGCTGCTCGCCGCCGAGGACGCGCTCACCTCGGCGAAGATCCTGAAGAAGGGCGACGTCGTCGGGTACGTGGACGACAAGCTCGGCGGCCACACGCCCGTCGTCATCACCCAGGACGTCTCGGCGGCCGGCTGGGCCGGTTTGACGGTGAAGCTGTCGTTCACCTCCGGTGAGGTGCCGCACACGGCCAAGGCCGGCACCCAGGTGGGCACGCTCACCGTCGGCGACGGCTCCAGCAGCGCGGTGAAGGTGCCGGTCGCCCTGCAGACGGACCTGGCCGAGCCGGGCTTCTCGGACAAGCTGACGCGCGTCGGCTGACCCGCGACGCCCGTCCGCACGCCTTCCGCACCCCGTCGGGCAGCCGCCCGGCGGGGTGCGTGCTAGCGTCGCGAAACGGGACAGGCCGCCGGCCGCAAGGGCGTAGCCGTGAAGCGGACGCGAACGGTACGCGGCCGAGAACAGAAGACGGGACACGGGGAGTGCCTTCAGGTGGCCACTGCGGAGCCGACACGCGCCGACGACGCCGGTCCGGACCGGGACGCCGGCTCGCGCACCAGGGTGCCCGCACCCCAGTCGGGCGAGCACGACCGTGACCCGGCGGGCGGCGCGGTGGTAGACCTCGGGCAGGACCGGGTCCCGGACGGCGCGCGGGAGGACCGGACGGAGTCCGCGCGCGGGACGTCCCGGGTGCGCGGCGCCCTCGACCGGGTCGGTGCGCGCCTCGGCGGGCCTCTCGGCCGCCATCTCGTGCTCTCCATGACGGCGCTGTCCGGCGTCCTGCACCTCGTCTGGTTCTTCACGTTCGCGAACAGCGGCGGCGACCTCGCGGCGCAGGACGCCTGGGCCGAGTTCGTGGGCCGGCACCCCGACTCCGCGTACAACCTCGCCTGGTACGGCGGCATGCACCCGGTGTCGTACAGCATGGTGTCGCCGTATCTGATGTCCCTGCTCGGCGTCCGGACGACCATGATGATCGCCGGGACGATCTCGGCGGGGCTGCTCACCCTGATCCTGCTGCGCTGCCGGCCGGTGAAGAATCCGGTGTGGCCCGCGCTCGCGGGGATCTTCGCGCTGCTGTGCAACGCCGCGTCGGGCCGGGTGACGTTCGGCCTGGGCAACATGTTCGCGCTGGGCGCGGTCGCCGTCGTGTTCTGCTGGCCGCACCGCTGGCGCTACAAACGGTGGGCGAAGGCGCTGTGCGCGGCGCCGCTCGCCGCGCTGGCCACCATGGGCTCGCCGGTGGCCGGGCTGTTCGTGGGCATAGTCGCCGTCGCGATGTTCCTGCAGAAGCGGCGGCCGGGCGCGTGGGCGCTCGGGCTCGCGCCGACGGTGGTCGTCGCCCTGTCCGCCTGGCTGTTCCCGTTCTCCGGCACCCAGCCGATGTCCTTCGGCTCGGCCTGTCTGCCACTGCTGTCCGCGGTGGCGGTCTACGCCGTCGTCCCGCGCGACTGGAAGACCGTGCGGATCACGGCGGCCGTGTACGGGCTCGGGGTGCTGATGGTGTGGCTGATCAGCTCGCAGATCGGGTCCAACATCACCCGGCTCGCGATGATGTTCACGGGTGTGGTGCTGATGGCGGCGCTGCCGTTCGCCGTGCCGCGCAGCCGCAAGTGGTACGTGATCGTCCTGTCGTCGCTGACGTTCGTGGGCTGGATCGGCTTCAAGTCGGTCGACGACGTCGTGCGGACGACCCCGGCGGCCTCCTGGGCACGCGAGCTGGCGCCGCTCGTCAACGAGCTGCAAGGGGTCGGCGCGGAGAAGGGCCGGGTGGAGGTCGTCCCGGCCCGTTCGCACCGCGAGGCGTCCGCGCTCGCGCCGTACGTCAACCTCGCCCGCGGCTGGAACCGCCAGGCCGACATGGAGCGCAACCCGCTCTTCTACGACGACACCCTCAACTCCGCGAACTACCACGACTGGCTGCAGCGGTGGGCGGTGCACTTCGTCGTGGTCCCCAAGGAGGCGCTGGACGGGGACGGCGGCGAGCGGGAGCGGGAGCTGGTGCAGCGGGGGCTGCCGTACCTGGAGCAGATCTGGGGCGACGCCAACTGGCAGCTGTTCAAGGTCGTCGATCCCGCCCCGCTCGCCGAGCCGAACGCGGTGGTGCAGCGGGCCGAGCAGGGCGAGATGACGATCGACGTGAAGAAGGCGGGGCGGATCCTGATCCGGATCCCGTACTCGCCGTGGCTGAGCGTGGTGGACGAGCAGGGCAAGAGCCTGAAGCCGCCGCAGGAGACGCAGGAGTCCAAGGACCGCTCCGACGGCGAGCCGAAGACGTTCGACAACGTCAACGGGTGCCTGTTCGAGACGGCGGAGGACGCGGACGGCGACAAGTGGACGGTGCTGCTCGCGCCGAAGGCCGGCACCTACCGGCTGGCCGCGCCCTACCAGCTGCCCCGGGGGACGCCGTGCCCGGACGAGCTGAAGGACCAGCGGTGATCACCGCAGCCGGTCCACGTACCGGTCGGTGCCCGGCACCGTCGGGATGAACGGCGCGACCAGCTCCACGCGCCCCAGGCCGGACTCCGCGACCGCCTCCTCCAGGCCGGTGAAGTACGGGTCCCAGCAGTCGCCGGGGGCCGCCTCCAGGAACCACAGGAGGGTCAGCCGGGTGTCGACGCCCTCGACCTGCTTGACGTAGGTCATGCGGTCGCCGGGGAGCGGCGTGGGGCGGAAGACGGTGACCATGGCGGCCGGGGAGCCGGCCAGCCGCCGGGGGAGGTGGCGGGCGCGCAGCCAGTGCAGGAGTTCGGCGCGCTGCTGCGCCGAGTCGGCGTCGATCACCTCGACGACGAGGCCCGCGTAGGGGTGGTCGAGGGCGTGGAAGTCCCTCGGGCCCGCCGCGCCGTCCCGGTAGACCGTCGTCGCGTGGTCCTGGAACGCGGTGAACACGTGGGTGCGGTCGTGGTAGACGCGGGCGTCCCGGTTGAGGCGCTTGTTGATGGCGACCGTCCACTTCATGTGGTCGCCGTGGCGTCCGTCGGTGATCCAGTAGGTGGACAGGTAGCAGCCGGCGGTGACGGGTTGGGCGACCGCCGACTTCTCCGGGTACCGCAGCAGTTGCAGGTCGCGGGTCGCCACCCATCTGCGGCCTGCGTACATCCAGGGCATGGCCATCGCGCCGGCGTAGTAGTGGTCGTCCTCGTACCAGCGGTTGTAGGCGTACTCGTGGCCGGGATGCGGTTCGACCATGGTGATCAGGGCGTGGCCCGGGCGCACCCCGTAGGGGCCGACGGCGGCCAGCTCGGCGTACGTGTCGCTGCGCGTGCCGCCGGCCGCACCGCCGTGCGTCTCGCCATGCGTGTCGGTGTGCGTGTCGGTGTGCGTGTCGGTGTGCGTGTCGCTGTGGGTCTCCTCGCTCATGCTCTTCCCCATCCTCGGTGACTGGCCCATACTCTGACGCTCCGTCAGATAGAGCGCCAGAGGCAGGGAGGCCCCATGTCATCGCTCCAGGGCAGGACCGTCGTCGTGTCGGGGGTCGGCGCCGGGCTCGGTCACCAGGTGGCCGCCGCGGTCGTGCGGGACGGCGGGAACGCCGTGCTCGGGGCGCGGACCGAGGCGAACCTCGCGAAGAGCGCGGCCGAGATCGATCCGACCGGGGCGCGCACCGCGTACCGGGCCGCCGACATCACCGACGAGCGGAGCTGCGAGGCGCTGGCGGGCCTGGCGCGGGAACGGTTCGGGGGGATCGACGCGGTGGTGAACGTGGCGGCCTGGGACTCGTACTTCGGCGGGGTCGAGGACGCCGACTTCGCGACGTGGCAGTCGGTGCTGGACGTCAACCTGCTGGGCACGCTGCGGATGACGCGGGCCTGTCTGCCCGCGCTGAAGGAGCGGGGCGGGTCGGTCGTGTTCATCGGGACGCAGTCGGCCGTGGCGGCGCCCTCACAGGTGCGACAGGCGGCGTACGCGGCCTCCAAGGGGGCGCTGACGAGCGCGATGTACTCGCTGGCGCGGGAGCTCGGGCCGCACCGCATCCGGGTCAACACCGTGCTGCCGGGGTGGATGTGGGGGCCGCCGGTGCAGGCGTACGTGCGGTTCACCGCGCAGACCGACGGGGTGCCCGAGGAGGAGGTGCTGGGGAGGCTCACGGGACGGATGGCGTTGCCGGAGCTCGCCACGGACGGGGATGTGGCGGATGCGGCGGTGTTCCTGGCGTCGGACCGGGCGCGGGCGATCACCGGACAGTCGTTGCTGGTCAACGCCGGGGAGCTGATGCACTGAGTTCATATGGATGAACGCAGGACAACATACCGAATTCTTTTACCTCCCTTTGACCACACGGTTACTTGTCGTGTCCACGCGCCAGCACCCACGATGAGCGCCGGGCTGATCCCTGGGAGGGCGCACATGAACGGTCTCGACTGGGCCGTGCTCATCGGCTATTTCGGCGTGATGGTCGCGATCGGCGTCTGGTCGCACAAACGCGTCGACGACGTGAGCGACTTCTTCACCGCCGGCGGCAAGATGCCCTGGTGGCTGTCCGGCATCTCGCACCACATGTCGGGCTACAGCGCGGTGATGTTCACCGGGTACGCGGGCATCGCCTACACCTACGGCGTCACCTCCTTCGTCACCTGGTCCTTCCCCATCGCGCTGGGCATCGCGATCGGTTCGAAGCTGTTCGCGCCGCGCATCAACCGGCTGCGGTCCCGGCTCCATGTGGCTTCCCCGCTGGAGTACCTGAAGAACCGCTACGACCTGAAGACCCAGCAGGCGCTCGCCTGGTCCGGGATGCTGCTGAAGATCGTGGACGTGGGCGCCAAGTGGGCCGCCATCGCCACCCTGTTGTCCGTCTTCACCGGCATCTCCCTCAACCAGGGCATCCTCATCACCGGCGCGATCACCGCCGTCTACTGCACCATCGGCGGCCTGTGGGCGGACGCGCTGACCGAACTCGGCCAGTTCGTCATCCAGTTGCTGGCCGGCATCGCGATGTTCGTCGCCGTCGTGCTGAAGCTGAACGACAAGGGCATCGGGTTCCTGGACGCCTGGGACCAGCCGGCGCTCCAGGGCCACGACAAGCCGCTGGTCGCCCAGTACGGCACGGTGTTCCTGCTCGCGTTCCTCTTCATCAAGCTCTTCGAGTACAACGGCGGCATGCTCAACCAGGCCCAGCGGTACATGGCCACGTCCGGCCCGAAGGATGCCGAGCGCTCCGCGCGGCTGTCGGCCGTGCTGTGGCTGGTGTGGCCGCTGGTGCTGTTCTTCCCGATGTGGATGTCCCCGCTGCTGGTGACGTCGAACAAGCCGGACGGCTCCGACTCCTACGCCCTGATGACCGAACAGCTGCTGCCGCACGGCCTGCTGGGGCTCGTCATCGTCGGCTTCTTCTCCCACACGATGGCGATGTGCTCCTCCGACGCCAACGCCATCGCCGCGGTCTTCACCCGGGACTGCGCGCCCGTCATCTGGGCCAGGGCACGGGAGTGGAACCAGCGGTCGGGGCTGATCGCGGCACGCGTCACGACCGTCGTGTTCCTCGGTCTGTCCATGGCGGCGGCCACCCAGGTCAACTCCCCCGCCTTCAAGGACATCATCACCGTCGTCATCAAGTGGGTCGCCGGTCTGATGGGCCCCATGGCGATCCCGATGATGCTGGGTCTGCTGCGCCCGTTCCGCCGCTCCGGTCCGACGGCGGCGCTGGGCAGCTGGTCGATGGGTCTGCTGGCCTTCTGGCTGGTCAACTACCCGATCAACTGGAACGTCGACGGCGGCGTGCCGCTCCAGTACCAGGTGTCGATCCCGCTGGCCGTGTCGCTGGTCCTCTACATCGTCATCGGGTTCGTCAAGCCCGAGGACACCCCGGAGCGCCTCGCGATCATCGAGACCATCAACACGGACGGGGACGGAGCAGGGGGCTCGGCCGCAGCGGCGGCGGCCCCGGAATCGGAGCCGCGGGACACGGCCGACGGCACACTCATCAGCCCGTCCGGCAGCGCCTCTTCCGGGGGCGCCTGAGGAACCCTCAGCCCGGCCCGCCCCTCGGGTACCTCGCCAGCCATCCCGGTGACGCCCCCGCGGGGCCGTGCAGGGCGGGGCCCTGGGTCATCTCCATGGCGAAGTCGTCGGCGAGTTCCAGCATCGTGGGACGGCCCTCCAGCTCGGCCAGCCAGGCCGGCGGGAGGGCCGTCTCGCCGTGCAGGGCGCCGAGCAGACCGCCGGCGAGCGCCGCGGTCGGGCCGGAGGGGGCGCCGTGGTTCACGGCGAGCCGCAGCCCGTGCCGGACGTCCTCGGCGACCAGCGCGCAGTAGACCGCGCCGGCCAGCACCGCCTCCGCGGTCCCCGCCCCCGCCAGCTCCTCCACCCGCGCCGGACCCGGCAGCCCCTGCCGCACGGCGCCCAGCGCGCGTTGCAGCGCCTCCGACACCGGCTCGTGCCCCGGCCGCGCCGCCAGCAGCGCGAGCGCCTGCTGCACCGCGCCGTCCAGACTCTCGCCGCGCGCCAGCCCGTGCACGGTGACGGCGTACGCGCCCGCCGCGAGATACGCCGTGGGGTGGCCATGGGTCTGCGCCGCGCATTCGACGGCGAGCTGCACGACGAGCTGCGGCTCCCAGCCGACGAGCAGTCCGAACGGCACCGAGCGCGGCACCACCTCCGGACCGGCCGCGCCGGGGCTCTTGGGCGATTCGAGGGTGCCCATCACGTCGTCCCCCAGCCCGAGCAGCAGGGTGCGGGTCGGATCACGGCGGGCGTACAGCCACTCCTCGCGGGCGAGCCAGCCGTCGTCCTTGCGCCGCAGGTCGGGCCCCCAGTCGCGCTGGGTGGCCGCCCATCGCAGATACGCGCGGTGCAGATCGGTCGGCGGATGCCACGCGCCGGTGTCCCGCCGCACCTGGGCGCGGATCAGGCCGTCCACGGTGAAGAGGGTCAGCTGGGTGAGGTGGGTGACCGCGCCGCGCCGCCCGTAGGCGGACACCAGGTCCACCACGCCCTCGGGCCCGAGTCCCTGCCGGATCTCCTCGAGACCCAGCCCGTCGACGGGAGCGCCGAGCGCGTCGCCGACGGCCGCGCCCAGCAGCGTGCCGCGCACCCTGCTGCGGAAGTCCTGTTGTTCGGCGCGGCCCCAGACGGGCCCGGCAGTCGCACCCACCAAGTCCTCCCGGCCACCGTCCGTACGTACGACGTCCGTCACTGTAATCGAACGCCGCCCGGTTCCCGGCCGGTGTGACGGCTGACGGGTGGAGAGGCTGAGAACTGCCGGCGGTCGACCGCGCACGAGTGCGTGGGCGGGTGAGTGGGTGCGTGGGCGGGTGAGCGGGTGTGCGGGCTGGGGCACGTCCGGCGCCGCGGGTGACCGTGGGCTGCGGGACCCGTCCTACTCGACGACCCTGACCTTCGTCCCCGTCTCGCCGAACGCCCACAGCGCCGTCCCGTCCGCCTTGGCCATCCGGATGCCGCCTGTCCGCGCGCCGGCGGCGGCCGGGGGCGGGGAGGAGCCGTCGACGGCGTTGGAGAAGGCGATGTTGACGCCCGAGGCGACGGAGAAGTACATGACGTGCTCGATCTGCACGCCGTCGGATCCCTTGAGGGCGTCCTTGCGGAGCGACACCGTGTAGCTGCCGACGGCCGGGTTCACCGTCCCGGGCCAGACCGTGAAGCTGCGCCGGGCCGTGTCGTCGGCGTCGACGAGCCAGACGCGGTGCTGCCCCAGGGAGTAGACGACCCGGCGGCCCGCGCCCGACTCCGCGGGCACCCCGGCCGCCTGCGGCGAGGCGGACGGCTTCGGCGAGGCCGGCGGTTTCGCGGACGCGGACGCCGAGGCGTTCGGCCTCTTCGCCGCCGACGCCGTCGGGTGCGGACCGTTCTCGGCCTGTGCCGTCAGCACGACGACCGCGGCGATCGCACCGGCGGTCAGGCCGGTGACCCAGGCCCAGGAGGGAAGCCGTCGGGCAGGCACGGGCACGCATCTCCTCAGCTACGGGACCCCCCGACCACGAGGGGTTCCGATCATCGTACTGTGGGGATCCTGTAGGACCGTCCCTCAGTCGAGCACGGGCAGCAGTTCCGGCAGGTGCCCGTCCGACGCCGCCGCGGCCCGCTGCCGCTCCTCGGACACCTCGCCGTACAGCGTCGTGCGCGGCTTCGCCGGACGGCCCGCCGCCTCGGCGACGGCGATCAGGTCCTTGACGGACTTGTACGACCCGTAGGACGAGCCCGCCATCCGCGAGATCGTCTCCTCCATCAGCGTGCCGCCCAGGTCGTTCGCCCCCGAGCGCAGCATCTCCGCCGCGCCCTCCGTGCCCAGCTTCACCCAGCTGGTCTGGATGTTGGGGATGTGCGGGTGCAGCAGCAGCCGGGCCATCGCGGTGACCGCCCGGTTGTCCCGCACGGTCGGGCCGGGACGGGAGATGCCCGCCAGGTACACCGGCGCGTTGGTGTGGATGAACGGCAGCGTGACGAACTCCGTGAACCCGCCGGTGCGTTGCTGGATCCCGGCCAGGGTGCGCAGGTGCCCGAGCCAGTGCCGGGGCTGGTCGACATGGCCGTACATCATCGTGGACGAGGACCGGATGCCGAGCTCGTGGGCCGTCGTGACGACCTCGATCCAGGTCGCCGCCGGCAGCTTGCCCTTGGTCAGGACCCAGCGGACCTCGTCGTCGAGGATCTCCGCCGCGGTGCCGGGGATCGAGTCGAGGCCCGCCTCCTTCGCCGCCGTCAGCCACTCGCGGACCGACAGACCGGTGCGGGTCGCGCCGTTGACCACCTCCATCGGCGAGAACGCGTGCACATGCATGCCGGGGACGCGGGACTTGACCGCCTTCGCGATGTCGAAGTACGCCGTGCCGGGCAGGTCCGGGTGGATGCCGCCCTGCATGCAGACCTCCACCGCGCCCAGCTCCCAGGCCTGCTGGGCGCGGTCGGCGACCTGGTCGAGGGAGAGCGTGTACGCGTCGGCGTCGGTGCGGCGCTGCGCGAACGCGCAGAAACGGCAGCCGGTGTAGCAGACGTTGGTGAAGTTGATGTTCCGCGTGACGATGTAGGTGACGTCGTCGCCGACCGCCGAGCGGCGGACGTCGTCCGCGATGCGGCAGACGGCGTCCAGGGCCGGGCCGTCCGCGTGCAGCAGGGCGAGCGCCTCGTCGTCGGTGAGCTTCGTCGGGTCGTCGGCGGCCGTGCGCAGGGCCAGGCGCACGTCGGTGTCGATGCGCTGCGGGGCCATGCCGGGGGCGGCGGCCTCGCGCAGCGCGCCCCAGTCGCCGTACACCTCGTCGAAGTCGTCGCGGCGGTCGGAGGTGCGGCCCTCGGTGTCGATCGAGGCGTGCAGGTCCGTACGCCCCGACGCCACGAACGCCTCCTCCGGCTCCTGCCACGGCCGCCCCTCGACGACGGCGTCCGGCAGCGCGAGCCCGGTCTGCGGGTCGGCCAGCGCGCGCACGTGCGGGAGCAGCCGCGGGTCCAGCCAGGGCTCGCCGCGCCGCACGAACTCCGGGTAGGCGCAGAGGCGTTCGCGCAGGGTGAAGCCGGCCGCGGCGGACTTCGCGGCCAGCTCCTCGATCTGCGGCCAGGGCCGCTCGGGGTTGACGTGGTCGATGGTGAGCGGGGAGACCCCGCCCCAGTCGTCGATGCCCGCGCCGATCAGCCGCCCGTACTCGCTGTCGACGAGGTTGGGCGGGGCCTGGAGGCAGGCGGACGGGCCCATGATGTGCCGGGCCACGGCCACCGTGGCGACCAGCTCGTCGAGTTCCGCGTCCGGCATGCCGCGCATGGCGGTGTCCGGCTTGGCGCGGAAGTTCTGGATGATCAGTTCCTGGATGCCGTGGTAGGCGCGGGAGACCTTGCGCAGCGCGAACAGCGACTCGGCCCGCTCCTCGTACGTCTCGCCGATGCCGATCAGGATCCCGGACGTGAAGGGGACGGAGGATCGGCCCGCGTCCTCCAGCACGCGCAGGCGGACGGCGGGTTCCTTGTCCGGGCTGCCGTGGTGCGGGCCGCCGGGCTCGGACCACAGCCGGGTCGCGGTGGTCTCCAGCATCATGCCCATGGAGGGCGCGACGGGCTTGAGCCGCTGGAAGTCGGTCCAGGACATCACGCCCGGGTTGAGGTGCGGGAGCAGCCCCGTCTCCTCCAGGATCCGGATGGAGACGGCCCGGACGTAGGCGATGGTGTCGTCGTAGCCGTGCGCGTCGAGCCATTCCCGGGCCTCGGGCCACCGCTCCTCCGGCTTGTCGCCGAGGGTGATGAGGGCTTCCTTGCAGCCGAGGGCCGCGCCCCTGCGGGCGATGTCGAGCACCTCGTCGGGGGACATGAACATGCCGTGCCCGGCGCGGCGGAGCTTGCCCGGGACGGTGACGAACGTGCAGTAGTGGCACTTGTCCCGGCACAGCCGGGTCAGGGGGATGAAGACGCTCTTCGAGTACGTGATGACCCCGGGCCGGCCGGCCGCCTCCAGGCCGGCGTCCCGCACCCGGGCGGCCGACGCGGCGAGGTCGTCGAGGGCCTCGCCGCGCGCCTGGAGCAGGACGGCCGCCTCTGCGACGTCGAGGGCGACGCCGTCCCGGGCGCGTTTGAGGGCGCGACGCAGGGAGTTCTCGGTGGGGCCGGGATTCGTGCCCGGGATGGGGCCGGGGCCGGTACCGGAGCTCTCGGGAGTCGTCATCCTTTGAGCATACGTTCGGGCTGATCACAGCCGACGGGACGCCCGGTCCGTCCTTCGCGTGAGGTCATCGCACGGTGCCACTGGCGTCGTCGGTGAGGTACGTGCTGTACCCGTCGAGCAGGCCGAGCACCTCCGCCTCGCCGGCGGGCGGGAGCTGGACGACGACCTCGTCGATGCCGAGCTCCGCGTAGTGGGCGAGCTTGCCCGGGGAGGGGTGGACGGCGTACGGCACGACCTGGAGGGCGGACGGGTCGCGGCCGGCGTCCGCCCAGGCGGTCCGCAGGACGGGCAGCGACTCGGAGAGGCCGCGGCCGCCGATCGGCAGCCAGCCGTCGGCGTACTCGCAGATGTGCGAGAACAGCTTCGGCCCGGCGGCCCCGCCGACGAGCGTGCGGGGGCCGGCGACCGGTCCGCGCGGCTTCTGCACGGGCTTGGGGTACGCGGAGCTGGCCCGCACGCTCCCGTACTCGCCCTCGTACGCCGTCGGCTCGTCCGCCCACAGCGCCTGCATCAGCCGCATCCGGTCCCGGACCAGCTCGCGCCGCGTCCGCCACTGCACCCCATGGTCGGCGGCCTCCTCGACGTTCCAGCCGTAGCCGAGGCCCAGCGTGAACCGGCCGCCGGAGAGATGGTCGACGGTCGCGATCTGCTTGGCCAGGTCGATCGGGTCGTGCTGGGCGACGAGCGTGATGCCGGTGCCCAGACCCAGCGTCTCCGTCACCGCCGCCGCCTGCCCGAGCGCGACGAAGGGATCGAGGGTGCGGCCGTACTCGCGGGGCAGGTCGCCGCCGGCGGGGTAGGGGGTGGTGCGCTCGACGGGGATGTGCGTGTGCTCGGGCAGATAGAGCCCGGCGAACCCGCGCTGCTCCAGCTCACGGGCGAGGCGGACGGGGGTGATCGTCTCGTCGGTGAGGAAGATCGTGACGGCGATGCGCATGGGCGGGCCTTTCGCTGCGTGCGGCTCTGTCGACGGCGTCGTCGCGGGGTGGCGACCCCCGGGTGTGCGGGTGCGATCCCCATCTGTACCGGGCGGCACGGCAACTGTCCATACCGACTGGTCGGCATTACCGCGCTCCGGACGCGCCGACAGAACACGCCCGAGGCTCGGGGAGCCTCGGGCGTGCGGGCCTCAAGCCCCGAACGTCAGCGCTTGACCTCGTACTGGCCGACCTCCAGGAAGTACCGCAGTTCCTCCGGCGTGCCGTTGATGGCTTTCTCGGCCGCGGCGCGCAGGGCCTTGCTGATGGCCGGGTCGGCCAGGATGCGCGCGACGGCGACCCGGTCGTCCTCGGCCCGCGCCAGCCGGAAACCGGTCTCCAGGAACGCGCGCAGGGCCTCCGGGGTGTTGACGTCCAGAGCCCTGGTGGCCTCACGGACCACCGCCTTGCCGGAGGTCTTGTCCCCCAGGATGCGCACGATCGCCACCCGGTCGTCCTCGGCCCGCGCGAGCCGGAAGCCGGTCTCCAGGAACGCGCGCAGCGCCTCCGGGGTGTTGACGTCCAGAGCCCTGGTGGCCTCACGGACCACCGCCTTGCCGGAGGCCTTGTCCCCCAGGATGCGCACGATCGCCACCCGGTCGTCCTCGGCCCGCGCGAGCCGGAACCCGGACTTCAGGAACGCGCGCAGGGCGTCCGCCGTGCCGGCGTCCAGAGCCCTGTTGGCCTCCCGTACGACGGCCTTGCCGGAGGTCTTGTCCCCGAGGATGCGCGCGACCGCGACGCGGAGGTCGTCCAGCGACATCTCGTCCACGGGCGTGTCGGCCGCCGCCGCAGCGGTCGCCGTCGTCGCGGTCGCCGCCGCGCCGGCGGCGAACGCCGGGGAGGCGAAGAGCAGGGCCGGGCCCAGGGCTGTGGCCGTGACGAGCAGGGCAACGCGATGCTGTCGCATGAGTGTGTTCCTCCGTGATGTGGCGGTCGCTGCGAGGATCTTCACCCCCGTGCGCCACCTGATGCACTGCCGGAAACCGGCAGTCCCCGTCGGCATTCGATGCCTTGTTCGTACATCATCGAACCCCACAGAAGGAATCTCAACTCCCTTTGAATCCTCCCCGGTTACGCGCGCAGACGCGCACCGGTCGGCACCCGTCCGGCGGGCCGGCGGCTCAGCCCGGCCAGACGATGGACTGCACCTCGCTGTACGCGTGCAACGCGTACGAGCCGACGTCGCGACCCACGCCACTCTTCTTGAACCCGCCGAACGGGGCCTCCATGTTGCGGCCCACGGTGTTGACGCCGACGCCGCCCGCCCGCAGCCGGCGGGCGACACGGAAGGCACGGGCCACGTCCGCCGACCAGACGTAGTCGATGAGGCCGTAGTCGCTGTCGTTGGCGAGGGCGACGCCCTCCTCCTCGTCGTCGAAGGGCACGACCGTCACGACGGGACCGAAGATCTCCTCCCGCACCGCCCGCATGTCGTTCGTGCAGTCGGCGAGGACGGTCGGGGCGACGTAGAACCCGCGCTCCGACGGCGGGCGTTCGCCGCCCGCGACGACCACCGCGCCCTCCTTGCGCCCCAGTTCGACGTACGACTCCACCCGGTCCCGGTGCGCGGCCGAGATCACCGGGCCGACGACCGTGTCCGCCTCCCTCGGATCGCCGACCTTCAACCGGCGTGCGTACAAAGCCAGTTGCTCCACCAGCCGGTCGTACACCCCGCGCTGCGCCAGCACCCGCGTCGGGGCCGTGCAGATCTGGCCACTGTAGAAGGAGAACGTGGTGCCGATGCCGGCCACCGCCGACGCGAGATCCGCGTCGTCGAGGACGACCGCGGCGCCCTTGCCGCCCAGTTCCATGAGCTGACGCCGCATGTCCCGGCCGCACGCCTCGGCGATGCGCTGTCCGACGGCCGTCGAGCCGGTGAAGCTCACCATGTCGACGTCCGGCGAGGACACCGCCGTCTCGCCGACCGCGACCGCCCGTCCGGAGACGACGTTGACGACGCCGCGCGGGACGCCCGCCTCCTCCAGCGCCTCCGCCATCCGGTAGACGGACAGGGGGTCCTGCGGGGCCGGCTTCACGACCACCGTGTTGCCCATCGCGAGGGCGGGCGCGACCTTCCCCGCCGGGTTCGCCCACGGGTTGTTGTACGAGGTGACGCAGGCGACCACGCCGACCGGCTGGCGCACGGCGAGCGCGCCCATCACGCCCGCCTTGCCCGCCCCCACTGCCTGAAGGGCGTGGGAGGTGCCCCCACCCGCCTCGTTGATCTGCGGGGGGATCGGCCACTCGGCGGGCTCCACACGCGCGTACCGGCGGAAGCGGGCCGCGGCCACCCCGACCTGCATCGCGCGGGCCGTCGCGGTGGTGGCGCCGGACTCCGCCTGCGCGAGTCCTGCGTACGGCAGCAGCCGGGCCCGGATGAGGTCGGCCGCCCGGGCCAGCACCGCCGCCCGCTCCTCCGGCGGGGTGCGCGACCACGGTCCGAGGGCCTCGCGGGCCGCCGCGCAGGCCTCGCGCACCTGCTGCGGCGAAGCCTCCGGCGCGCGGCCGACGATCCCCTCGGTCGCCGGGTCGACGACCTCGTAGTGTCCGCCGTCGGGCTCGACCCAGTCTCCGCCGACGAACAGTCGCTGCCCTGCGCCGACGCCCGGTTCCCGCGCGGCGCTCACCTCGTGCTCACCGTCCTGGTGTCCCGCCCCGAGCGCAGCACCCGTCCCGGCACGGCGCCCGTCACCACGTCGTCGCGGATGGCGGCCACGCCGTTCACCCACACCGCCCGCACCCCGAGGGCCTTGGAGTCCAGCCGCGGACTGTCACCCGGCAGGTCGTGCACCAAGGTGGCCTTGCCCGCGTCGATCCGTTCCGGGTCGAACAGGACGAGGTCGGCATGGAAGCCCTCCTGGATCCGGCCCCGCTCCCGCAGCCCGAACAGCCTCGCCGGGTCGTCCGTCAGCATCTTCACCGCCTGTTCCAGGCCGGCCAGCTTCCGGCCGCGCAGACAGTCGCCGAGGAAGCGGGTGGTGTAGGGCGCCCCGCACATGCGGTCCAGGTGGGCGCCCGCGTCGGAACCGCCGAGCAGGACGTCCTCGTGGTTCCACACCTCCGCCCGCAGGGCCCACGAGGCGGGGTCGTTGTCCGTCGGCATCGGCCACAGGACGGTGCGCAGCCCGTCGGCGGCGCAGATCTCGACCAGGCAGGCGAAGGGGTCCAGGCCGCGTTCGGCGGCGACGTCGCGTACCACCCGGCCGGTGAGTCCCGCGTTGGCCTCGCTGTAGGTGTCGCCGATGACGTACCGCCCGAAGTCGGTCAGCCGCCGGAAGACGCCCGCCTCCTTCGAGTCCGCCCGCCGCAGCATCTCGGCCCGGACGGCCGGGTCGCGCAGCCGCTCGACGCGCTGCGGGACCGGCAGGGCGAGCACCGGCCCCCATCCCGGGATGAGGTTCAGCGCGCAGAACGTGCCCAGGGACATGTTCATCGGCGTGAGGATCGGCATGGTCAGCGCCACGACCCTGCCGCCCGCCTTGCGCGCCCGTTCGCTCGCCATGAGCTGCCGGGGCACCCGCTCCGGGACGGCCGCGTCGACGGTGAGGACGTTCCAGTTCAGGGGGCGTCCGGCGGCGGCGCTCATCTCCGCGAAGAGATCGATCTCGGCGTCGCTGAACTGGTCGAGGCAGCCCGCGACGATCGCCTCGATCTGGGTTCCCTCGTGCTCGCCCACCGCCCGGGACAGCGCGAGCAGCTCCTCGGGCCGGGCGTGACGGGAGGCGACGGGCTGCCCGTCCCCGTCGGAGTGGGTCGAGGACTGCGTGGTGGAGAATCCCCAGGCGCCGGCATCCATGGCGTCGTGCAGCAGCCGCACGATCTGCTCCAGCTGCTCCTCGCTGGGCTGCCCGCCCACCGCGTCCGGGCCCATCACGTACCGGCGCAGCGCGCAGTGCCCCACCATGAAGCCGGCGTTGACGGCGATCCGCCCCTCCAGCGCGTCCAGGTACTCCCCGAAGCCGCTCCAGTTCCAGGGCGCGCCCTCCTCGAGGGCGACCAGCGACATGCCCTCCACCTTGGACATCATGCGGCGGGTGTAGTCGGCGTCCTCGGGGCGGTCCGGGTGGAGCGGCGCGAGCGTGAAGCCGCAGTTCCCGGCCGCGACCGTGGTCACCCCGTGGTTCAGGGACGGGGTGGCGTACGGGTCCCAGAACAGCTGGGCGTCGTAGTGCGTGTGCGGATCGACGAACCCGGGCGCGAGGACGAGGCCGGCGGCGTCCTCGGCGGTACGGGAATCCTCGGTGACCGTGCCGACGACGGCGATCCGCCCGTCCCGGATGCCGACGTCGGCCGTGAAGGCGGGCGCACCGGTCCCGTCCACGACGGTCGCCCCTCTGATGACGTGATCGAGCACGAGGGCCCCTCCTCAAACTCCGATGCGATGGCGCCCCCGAAGGGGGCGCGGGCTGTATCGATGTGCGGCCCGCCGCGTGGGCGCGACCGGCCACGACGGATCCGCAGCCGCCGAACGGCCCGCACGCCTACGGCGCGTACGCGCCCTGCCGGTCCGCGCCGGCGACTACGCGCCCTGCCGGAACCGTGTGGTGCGGTGCACGGGATCCGTGTCGATCTTCGGGATCACGTGCTCCCCGATCAGCCGGATCGTCTGCAGCGTCTCCTCCTTGGGCACCCCGACCGGCAGCCCGAAGGACAGCTGGTCCGCGCCCGCCTGTTCCCACCGCTTGCACTGCCGCGTCACCTCGTCGGGGTCGCCGCAGATCAGCAGCTCCTCCTCGATGAGCAGTTCGACGAACTCGGCGTTGTACTCCGGCAGGGTCTCCGGCCAGACCGGGAAGCCCTCGGGGCGCGGGAAGGTGTCGTGGTAGCGGAACACCAGCGAGGGCAGGTAGTGCAGTTCCCCCTCGACGGCGATCCGGATCGCCTCGTCGTGGGTGGGCGCGCAGATCGCCGTCGTCGTCACCATCACGTTGTCGTTGACGAAGTCCCCGATCGGCTCGGCGTTCACGACGGCCGTCTTGTACTGCTCCAGCACCCATTCCATGTCGGAGACCTTCTGGATGCTGAAGCCCAGCACTCCGAGGCCCTTGCGGGCGGCCATCGCGTACGAGGGCGGCGACCCCGCCGCGTACCACATCGCCGGGTGCGACTTCCCGTACGGCTTCGGCAGGATCTTGCGCGGCGGGAGCTGCCAGTGCTTGCCCTGGAAGCCCTCGTACTCGTCCTGGAGCCACATCTTGGGGAACTCGGCGACGGTCTCCTCCCAGATCTCCTTCGTGTGGTTCATGTCGGTGATGCCGGGGAGGAAGCCGAGGATCTCGTGGGAGCCGGCGCCGCGGCCGGAGCCGAACTCGAAGCGGTTGCCGGTGAGATGGTCGAGCATGGCGACCTTCTCGGCGACCTTCACCGGGTGGTTGACCTGGGCCAGCGGGTTGAAGATGCCCGAGCCGAGGTGGATGCGGTCGGTCGCGTGGGCGAGGTAGCCGAGGAAGACGTCGTTGGCGGAGAGGTGCGAGTACTCCTCCAGGAAGTGGTGCTCGGAAGCCCAGGCGTACTTGAACCCGGACCTGTCCGCCTGGATGACGTACTCGGTCTCCTCCATCAGCGCCTTGTGCTCGGCGAGCGGATCGGTCTCGGCGCGCTTGCCCACGTATCCCTGTACAAAGAGCCCGAATTCCAAGGAGGTTCACCGTCCCCGGTTCTGAAGTCCACGGATCTGATTCTGACGGTCCGTCAGATCAGCTGGCCCGACTGTCGCACCACCCGCAAGGAGGGTCAATAGCTGACGTAAAGTCAGATGACGGCGACGCCCGCGAGCCATCCCCCGTCGATCACGAACGGCTGGCCGGTGATGTAGGAGGAGTCCTGCGAGGTGAGGAACAGCGCGAGGCGGGCCACCTCCTCCGGGCGGCCGATCCGGCCCAGCGGCACGAGCTTGCGGTACAGCCCGTCGATGGCCTTCGCGGTCTCCTCCCGGTCCGCGTCCGGGTCCAGCAGCGAGGGATTGGACATCGCGGTGTCGACCGCGCCCGGGCACACGGCGTTGACCCGGATGCCCCGCGGGGCGAGTTCCAGCGCGGCGACCCGGGTGAGCCCGAGGATCGCGTGCTTGGTCGCCGCGTACGCGCCCACCGCCGCCATCCCGGTCACCGCGGTGTACGAGGCCGTGTTGACGATCGTGCCCCCGTCGGACATCACCGGCGCGACCGTCTTGACGCCGAGGAAGCAGCCGACCTGGTTGACCTTCACGACCTGCATGAACTCGTCGAGCGGGGTGTCGGTGAGCGCGTTGAAGCGCAGGATGCCGGCGTTGTTGACCAGGCCGTCGATGTGCCCGTACGCCTGCTGCGCGGCACGCACGGCCGACTGCCAGGCCTCCTCGCTGCCGACGTCGAGCGGGACGTACAGGGCGTCGATCTCCTCGGCGAGCGCCCGGCCCTGCTCCTCGAGGACGTCGGCGACGACCACCCGCGCGCCCTCCTCGGTGAAGAGCCGCGCCTCCTGTTCGCCCTGGCCGCGCGCGGCTCCGGTGACGATGACGACGCGCCCGTCCAGCTTGCCCTTGCCCATGGTTGTCCTCCGTTTACGTCGGGTTCACAGGTGCGGGGCGACCTCGGCCCCGAACGCGGTGATCTGGTCGATGAGTTCGGAGCGGCTCCGGCAGCGGAACCGGACCTGGATCTGGTCGACGCCCATCGCCGGGTAGGCCCGCAGGGACTCGGCGAGGGCCTGCGGCGACCCGGTGAGGGTGCGGCGGCCGACGTTCCAGGACGGCGGGCCGACGTACAGGGGCTCGGTGATGGCGCCGACGGTGAACGGCTCCTCGACGCCGGCCTCGGCGCGCAGCCGCCGGATCCGTTCGATCTGCGCGGGCAGCCGGTCCCGCGGATCGCCCTGGGGCAGCCAGCCGTCG
This sequence comes from Streptomyces achromogenes, assembly GCF_030816715.1. NCBI lineage: Bacteria > Bacillati > Actinomycetota > Actinomycetes > Kitasatosporales > Streptomycetaceae > Streptomyces > Streptomyces achromogenes. Next base: position 3,920,039 of record NZ_JAUSYH010000001.1, read on the forward strand.
CCCCTGAGCGCGGCGCGGCGCACGGCGGCAGGGGACGAGCCGCCGACCCACACGGGGACGCGGGCCTGGGCGGGGCGGGGCCGCTGCCCGAGCCCCTCGAAGTCGTACGTCTTCCCGTGGTGGGAGGGGAACTCGTCCGGCCCGAGGGCGGCGCGCAGGGCGTCGATCGTCTCGTCCAGGACCGTGCCGCGCCGCTCGAAGTCGGCGCCCAGCGCCTCGAACTCCTCCCGTACGTGCCCCGCGCCGACCCCGAGGACCAGCCGGCCCCCGCTGAGGTGGTCGAGGGTCGCGTACTGCTTGGCCGTGACGAGGGGGTGGCGCAGGCCGACGACGGCGACGTGGCTGAGCAGGCGGACGCGGGTCGTCACGGCCGCGAGGTGGGCGAGGGTGGCCACGGGGTCGTACCAGACCGTGCTCATGGCCTCGGCCAGCCGGCGCGGGATCGCCACGTGGTCGCAGGCGGCGACGTAGGCGAAGCCGGCCCGGTCGGCGGCGCGGGCGATCTCGACGAGGTCGGCGGGTCCGGCGTCGGCCTCCCAGGGTTCGGCGTACATCGTGGACTGGGACTGGACCGGGAGCTGCATGCCGTACGCGAGGCTCACCGGGGGCTCCACAGGCCGTCCTCGGTCAGCCCCAGCAGCTCGATCGCGTTGCCCCGCACGATCCGCTCCACCACGTCCGGGGGCAGGTGACCCATCTGCGCCTCGCCGACCTCCCGCGACTTGGGCCAGGTGGAGTCGGAGTGCGGGTAGTCGGTCTCGTAGAGGACGTTGCCGACGCCGATGGAGTCGAGGTTGCGCAGCCCGAAGGCGTCGTCGAAGAAGCAGCCGTAGACGTGGTCGGCGAACAGCTCGGACGGCGGCCGGTGGACCTTGTCGGCGACCCCGCCCCAGCCGCGGTTCTCCTCCCACACCACGTCGGCGCGCTCCAGGATGTAGGGGATCCAGCCGATCTGGCCCTCCGCGTACATCACCTTCAGGTTCGGGAAGCGCTCGAACTTGCCGCTCATCAGCCAGTCGACCATCGAGAAGCAGCAGTTGGCGAAGGTGATGGTGGAGCCGACGGCGGGCGGGGCGTCCTCGGACGTGGACGGCATACGGCTGCTGGAGCCGATGTGCATGGCGACGACCGTGCCGGTCTCGTCGCAGGCGGCGAGGAAGGGGTCCCAGTCGTCGGTGTGCACGGAGGGCAGGCCGAGGTGCGGGGGTATCTCCGAGAAGGCGACCGCGCGCACCCCGCGGGCCGCGTTGCGCCGGACCTCGGCGGCCGCCAGCCCGGCGTCCCACAGCGGGACGAGGGTGAGCGGGATCAGCCGGCCCCCGGCCTCGGGGCCGCACCACTCCTCCACCGTCCAGTCGTTGTAGGCGCGCACGCACAGCAGGCCCAGCTCACGGTCGGCGGCCTCGGTGAAGGTCTGGCCGCAGAAGCGCGGGAAGGTGGGGAAGCACAGGGCGGACTGGACGTGGTTGACGTCCATGTCGGCGAGCCGGGAGGGGACGTCGTACGAGCCCGGGCGCATCTGCTCGTAGGTGATGACCTCCAGCTTGATCTCGTCCCGGCTGAAGCCGACGGCGGTGTCGAGGCGGGTGAGCGGGCGGTGCAGGTCCTCGTAGACCCACCAGTCGCCGATCGGTCCGTCGTCGCCGGGCTCGCCCATGACGGGCTTGAAGCGGCCGCCGAGGAAGGTCATCTCCTTCAGCGGGGCCCGGACCACGCGGGGTCCGGTGTCGAGGTACTTCTTCGGCAGGCGGTCCTGCCAGACGGTGCTCGGCTCCACGGTGTGGTCGTCGACGGAGATGATCCGCGGGAGCGGCGTGGCAGCGGGTGAGGCGGCGGGCGAGGCGTTGGATGAGGCGGCGGGTGAGGAGTCCATGGAAGGCACGGTAGCGCTGATCTGACGGTGCGTCAGCTAGCGTGCGACCGCCACCCGTCGGCCGGCGGTGACCAGATGTGCGCGCCGCGGCCGTGCGAGGTCCGTGGACTCCCGTGCGCCACTCTGTGATCGGCGTCACGCGCGACTGACGCTTCCGGCATGGACAGGGCAAACTGGGCTCGGTACTTCGGATGCCTAAGGGGAGCCCTTGATGGACGACCGCGCAGAGCACGGCGGCCCGCGTGTGCCGCGGCAGAGGCGCTCCGGCGCGGCCGGGGAGCCGGCCGAGCTGCGCTTCGATGTGCTCGGCCCGGTGCGCGCCCGGCGCGGCGAGGAACAGCTGGCCACCGGTGGTCCCCAGCAACGCGCGCTGCTGGCCGCCCTGTTGCTGCGCGAGGGCCGTACCGCGACGGCCGGCGAGCTGATCGACGCGCTGTGGGGCGAGGATCCGCCCTCGCAGGCGCTGGCGGCGGTGCGGACGTACGCCTCACGGCTGCGCAAGGCGCTGGACCCGGGCACCCTGGTGAGCGAGTCGGGCGGATACGCCGTGCGCGGGCTGGGCGAGGGCGCCCTGGACCTGGCGCGGGCGCAGGAGTTCGCGGCGGAGGCGGACAAGGCGAGGGCCGCCGGCGACCTGGGACGGGCCCGCGAGACGCTGAACCGGGCGCTCGGCCTGTGGGACGGCGAGACGCTGGCCGGCGTCCCCGGACCCTACGCGGAGGCGCAGCGCGTCCGTCTGGAGGAGTGGCGGCTGGGGCTGCTGGAATCCCGCCTGGACATGGACCTGGAGCAGGGCTGCCACGCCGAGGCCGTGTCGGAGCTGACCGCGCTGACGGCCGCCTACCCGCTGCGCGAGCGGCTGCGCGAACTGCTGATGCTGGCGCTGTACCGCAGCGGCCGGCAGGCGGAGGCGCTCGCGGTCTACGCGGACACCCGGCGGCTGCTGGCGGAGGAGCTGGGCGTGGATCCGCGGGCGGGGCTGCGGGAGTTGCAGCGCCGTATCCTCCAGGCCGACCCGGAACTGGCGGAGCCGTCGGCGCCCGCGGCGGAACCGGCGGTGGTGCGGGTGCGTCCCGCGCAACTCCCGGCGACCGTGCCGGACTTCACCGGCCGGGCGGCCTTCGTGGCGGAGCTGAGCGAGGTGCTGGCGGCGGCCGGCGGCGGCGGAGCCGGCGGGGTGATGGCCGTGTCGGCCCTGGCGGGCATCGGGGGCGTGGGCAAGACGACCCTCGCGGTGCACGTGGCGCACCGGGCCCGCCCGGTCTTCCCCGACGGGCAGCTGTACGTCGATTTGCAGGGGGCGGGGGCGCGGGCGGCGGAGCCGGAGACCGTCCTCGGCGCCTTCCTGCGCGCCCTCGGCACCGCGGAGTCGGCGGTCCCGGACTCCCTGGAGGAACGGGCGGCGCTGTACCGCTCGCTCCTGGACGGGCGCCGGATCCTGGTGCTGCTGGACAACGCGCGGGACGCCGCACAGGTGCGCCCCCTGCTGCCGGGCACGGAGGGCTGCGCGGCGCTGGTCACCTCGCGGGTGCGGATGGTGGACCTGGCCGGGGCCCACCTGGTCGACCTGGACGTGATGTCCCCGGACGAGGCGCTGGCCCTGTTCACCCGGATCGTGGGCGAGGAGCGGGTGGCGTCGGAGCGGGAGGCCGCCCTGGACGTGGTCGCGGCCTGCGGTTTCCTGCCGCTGGCCATCCGCATCGCGGCGTCCCGGCTGGCGTCCCGCCGCACCTGGACCGTCTCGGTGCTCGCCGCCAAGCTGGCCGACGAGCGGCGGCGGCTGGACGAGCTCCAGGCGGGCGACCTCGCGGTGAAGGCGACGTTCGAGCTGGGCTACGGGGCGCTGGAGCCGGCCCAGGCCCGGGCGTTCCGCCTGCTGGGCCTCGCGGACGGCCCGGACATCTCCCTGCGGGCCGCCGCGGCGGTCCTGGACCTGCCGCCGGAGGAGGCCGAGGACCTGCTGGAGTCCCTGGTGGACACCTCCCTGCTGGAGTCCGCGGCGCCCGGCCGCTACCGGTACCACGACCTGGTCCGGCTGTACGCCCGGGCGTGCGCGGAACGCGACGAGCAGGCGTCCGGCGTGGGGGCGCCTCACACGCCTTTCGTGCAGGGAGGGAGGGAGGTGGCGATGTCGCGGCTGCTCGACTTCTATCTGGCGACCGCGACGGGCGTCTACGCGATCGAGCGGCCCGGGGAGCGGGTGCTGGACCACCTCAGCCGCGGCGACTACCCGGGGCTGACCTTCCGCGACCGGGGCCAGGCGCTGGACTGGCTGTTCACCGAGGCGAGCGGACTGCTCGCGGCGGTGCAGCAGGCCGGGACGGCGGGCATGCTGCGGCGCGCGGCCGATCTGCTCCTCGCGGCCGTCGACCTCGGGGAGTCGGGGATCAGTTCACGCCAGTACGTGCGGGCCGCCACCGCCGTCGTCGAGGCCGCCCAGCGGTCCCGGGACCCCTACGCGGAGGGCCGCGCGCGCCTGATGCACAGTCATATTCTGGGTGTGTCGGGTCAGTTCACGGAGTCGGACCGCGAGGCGGGCGCCGCGCTGACGCTGGGCCTCGCCGCCCAGGACCCCGTGGTCTGCGCCCAGGCCCCCAACCAGCAGGGCATCATCGCCCTCTACAACGGGCGGCACGACGAGGCCGAGCAGCACCTCACGAAGGCGCTGGCCGCCTTCCGCGCCGACCGGAACACCCCGGGCGAGGCCAGCGCCCTGTGCAACCTGTCCCGGGTCCACCTGGCGACCGGCCGCACCGAGAGCGCCGTGTCCCTGGCCCGGCAGGGCGTCACCATCTACGAGCGCGACGACACCGGCATGGCGCTGCGCCTGGCCAACGGGAAGTACGCACTGGGACTGGCCCTGACCAGCGCCGGCGAGATCAAGCCGGCGCTTCGGGCGCTCACCGACGCGCTCGGCATGTTCCAGGACGCCCGGCAGCAACTGTGGCACGGCATGACCCTGTTCCGGCTCGCCGAGCTGCACCTCGCCGACCACTGCCCGGCCCGCGCCGCGGCCTGCGCCGAACAGGCCCTCGCCGTCCTGCACGGCATCGGCGGGGACTGGCGGCGCGCCAACGTGCTCACGGCCCTCGGCCGCGGCCTGCACGGCGTCGGCCAGCTCGACCGGGCGAGGGTGTGCTGGCAGGAGGCCCTGTCGGTGTTCGAGACGTTGCGGTCCCCGGAGGCCGCGGACGTCCGCGCACTGCTGGCCTCGGCGCCGGTGGGGTGACGGGCCGCACGGGGCGTCCGTACCGCCGTGCCGGGCGGGGTCCGACCGACTCGGGGAATGCTCGCCCGACGGCCACGGGGGGGCTGGTCCGACGGTCCGAGGGGCGTCCGTCCGACGGTTTTCCGAAAGGCGTTCATCGTTTGTTTATCGCCGTCCGGCACTGTCAGTTGGGCCGGACCGTCGCGTCGGGGGGCAGACGGCTCGGTACGACGGCCGTACCAGTGGGCGGGGGTCCTGTGCATCAGGCCACGGGACACCGCCTAGGGTGAACGGCCTTGCGGGACCCGCCCGGCAATCCACGGGGGAACTGCCGGGCGGGTCCCGCCCCACTCCGCTCCGTCCTGCCTCACGTTCCTAGGAGTCACCTCATGGCCGACAACACAGGCACCGTCAAGCCCGCCGACTTCCACGCGACCAGCGAGAAGGCCGAGGCCCCGGCCGTCGTCACCGAGTCGAAGCCGGCCGCCGAGGCCGCCGGCGAGGAGATCACCACCAAGGACTTCCACGCCACGACCGAGCCGCTGAACAAGCCGGCCGACTTCCACGCGACCGACGAGAAGGCCTGACACAGAGCCACATCGCACGGGGATCGGCCGCGGCGGCGCGGAGGGGGAGCCGCCGCGGCCGAGGCGCGTCCGCAGCCGGGCGGCGGCAGGTCACGCCACCGTGTAATGCGTGTCCCCGAAGTCCGCGACGATCCCGAGTTCGCCGCCCGGGGCCCGCACAGGGGAGCGCAGGCGACCTCCGTGCGATCGATCTCCCCGTGCTCGATCGCCGAGATCCGAGGGGTCGAAACCCCCATGGAGTCGGCGACGTCCCGCTGGGTGAGATCCTGCGAGGATCGACTCCGCCGGGCGGGATGTGTGCCCGTTCACTACCCGGAGCGACGCCCTCCCAGCCGCCGCAGCTCGCCCTTCAGGACCTTGCCGCCGGCGTTGCGCGGGAGGGCGCTCACGAACTCCACCGACCTCGGCACCTTGTAGTTCGCCATCTCGCGCCGGGACCAGGCGATCAGGTCGTCGGACGTGGCCACCGCGCCCGGCCGCCGCACCACGTACGCCCTGCCCACCTCGCCCAGGCGGGGGTCGGGCACGCCGATCACGGCGACGTCGGCGACGTCCGGGTGCAGGCCGAGGAGTTGCTCGATCTCCGCCGGGTAGGCGTTGAAGCCGCCGACGATGAACATGTCCTTGATCCGGTCGGTGATGCGCAGGTTGCCCGCCGCGTCCAGGACGCCCACGTCGCCCGTGCGCAGCCAGCCCTCGGGGGTCAGCGCCTGCGCCGTCGCCGCCGGGTCCTCGTAGTAGCCGCGCATCACGTGGAAGCCCCGGACCAGCACCTCGCCGGGCTCCCCCGGCGCCGCGTCCACCCGTAGCTCGGTGCCCGGGATCGCTCGGCCCGAGGTGGCGGCGACGACCGTGGGGTCGTCACCGCGGCGGCACATCGTGACGACGCCGCTCGCCTCCGAGAGGCCGTACGCGGTGAGGACGGTCTCCACGCCCAGTTCGCCCCGCAGCCGTTCGACGAGCCGCAGCGGCACCACCGCCGCGCCCGTCACCACCAGCCGCAGCGCCGAGAGGTCGTGCCTGTCCCGGGACGCGTGGTCCAGGAGCGACTGGTGCAGGGTCGGCGGCCCCGGCAGCACCGACACCCGCTCCGCGGCCACGTTCGCCAGCACCGTGTCCACGTCGAACACCGGCTGCGGGATCATCGTCGCGCCCCGCATCAGGCAGGCGATCACGCCGGCCTTGTAGCCGAAGGTGTGGAAGAACGGGTTCACGATCAGGTAGCGGTCGCCGTGCCGCAGCCCGGCCAGGTCGGTCCAGATCCCGTACGCCCGCAGGGTCTGTGCGTGCGTGATCACCACGCCCTTGGGGCGGCCCGTCGTGCCCGAGGTGAAGACGATGTCCGACGGGTCCTCCCCGCGCACCGCGTCCCCCCGCGCCCGCACCTGCGCCCGCCCGACCCCCTCCCCGCTCGCCAGGAAGTCCTTCCAGGCCCGGAAATCGGCCGGGGCGTCGTCGGAGAGGACGACCACCTGTTGCAGGGCGGGCAGCCCGGGCAGCGGCCCCGGACCGGCGAGAGCTCCTTCGCCCTCGGCGACCTCACTCCCGGTCCCCTCGCCCGCCGCCCGCCGCAGCGAAGCCACGTACGACGTGCCGAGGAAGGTTCCCGTCACGAACAGCAGCCGCGCCCCGCTCCGCCGCAGCACGTCCGCCGCCTCGACGCCCTTGAAGCGGGTGTTGACCGGGACCAGGACGGCCCCTGCCGACACCGCGCCCAGCGCCGCGACGATCCAGTCCAGCGAGTTCGGCGCCCAGATGCCGACCCGGTCGCCCGTCTCGACCCCGTTCGCCAGGCAGGCCGCGGCCGCACGCTCGACCCGGGCGCCGAGCTCCGCGTAGCTGATCCGGGTGCGGCCCTCGACCACCGCCTCGGCGTCCGCGTACCGCTCGGCCGCCGCGCGCACCAGCCCCGGGATGCTGCCCCACTCCACGTCTCCGCGCATCACGTCCGCGTCATCGCGCATCACGTCCGCGTCATCGCGCATCACGGCCTCCCTCCCTGCCAGTAGCCGAGCCATTAGCTGACTACCCGTCAGATTAGCGGTAGCCTGACGGACTGTCAGCCGCCATTTCGCATCGCGGAGGTGCGTGCAGCGTGACCCTCAAGGACGCCACCGCCATCGTCGGCATCGGCCAGACCGCGTTCGCCAAGCACCTCCCGGAGTCGGAGCGGGCCCTCGCCTGCCGGGCCGTCCTCGCCGCCCTCGACGACGCCGGGATCGACCCGGGCGAGGTCGACGCCCTCGCCTCCTACACCATGGAGGAGACCGACGAGGTCGAGCTGGCGAAGGCCGTCGGCTTCGGGGACCTGACCTACTTCAGCAAGGTCGGCTTCGGCGGCGGCGGTTCCTGCGCCACCGTCGCGCACCTCGCCGCCGCCATCGCCGCCGGACAGGCCACCGTGGGCGTCGCCTGGCGCTCGCGCAAGCGGGGCAGCGGGCCGCGCCCGTGGACCAACACATCCGTCCAGCTGCCCACCCCGGCCCAGTGGACGCGCCCCTTCGGCCTGCTGCGGCCCGCCGACGAGATAGCCATGCTGGCCCGCCGCTACCTCCACGAGTACGGCGCCACCCGCGACCACCTCTTCAACGTCGCGCTCGCCTGCCGCAACCGGGCCAACCGGAACCCGGCGGCGATCATGTACGACCGGCCGCTCACCCGCGAGATGTACATGACCGCCCGGTGGATCAGCGAACCGCTCTGCCTGTACGACAACTGCCTGGAGACGGACGGGGCGCTGGCCTGCGTGATCGTCGGCAGGGAGCGGGCGCGGGACTGCCGCCGCCCGCCGGTCTACGTCCACTCCGCCGCCCAGGGCCTGCCCGCCCAGCACCACGGCATGGTCAACTACTGGAACGACGACCCGCTCACCGGGCCCGCCTGGGCGGCCGCCCGACACCTGTGGAAACACGCCGACTTCACCCCCTCCGACGTCGACGTCGCCCAGATCTACGACGCGTTCACCCCCCTGGTCCCGCTCTCCCTGGAGGGCTACGGATTCTGCGGCCGGGGCGAGGGCGGCGCGTTCACCGAGGGGGGCGCCCTGGAGACCGGCGGACGGCTGCCCCTGAACACCGGCGGCGGCGGGCTCAGCGAGGCCTACGTCCACGGATTCAACCTCATCAACGAAGGCGTCAAGCAACTGCGCGGCACCAGCACCTCCCAGGTCCCCGGCGCCGCCACCTGCCTCGTCACCGCCGGCGAAGGCGTCCCGACGTCCGCCCTGCTGCTCCGCAACTGAACGCGCCGAGGAGTCGACCCACGATGCTCACCCCCGTCCCCGACGCCGACGGCGCCCCCTTCTGGGAGTACGCCGCCCGAGGCGAACTGCGTGTCCAGACCTGCGCCGACTGCGACGAGCCCCGCTTCCCGCCCCGCCCCTGCTGCCCGCACTGCCACTCGTTCGCGAGCGAGTGGCGGGCGACCTCCGGACGCGGACGGATCTGGTCCTACGTCGTCCCGCATCCGCCCCTGCTGCCCGACTACGCCGCGCACGCCCCCTACGTCGTGCTCCTCGTCGAACTGGCCGACGCGCCCCGGATCCGGCTGGTCGGCAACCTGGTGAGCGAGCCCGGGGCGGCGCTCGGCTCCGTCCCGCCCGACCGGGTGCGCATCGGCGCCCGGGTGCAGGCCGTCTTCGGCGCGGACGGGCTTCCGCAGTGGGTCCTGGAGCGCCCGTGAGTGAGCCCGGGAGAGAGCCTGTGAGTGAGCCCGGGAGCGTGCCCGGGAGCGTGCGGCTGGACGTCGACGAGAAGACCGGCGTCGCCGTCGTCACCCTCGACCGGCCGGAAAGGCTCAACGCGGTCGACCTCGAGACGGCCGACGCGTTCCGGCGCATCTGGCGCGAACTGCGCTTCGACGACTCCGTGCGCGCCGTCGTCCTCACCGGGGCCGGCGGCCGGGCGTTCTCCACCGGCATCGACCGGGACGCCGTCGTGCCGCAGCCCGGCTCGCCCTTCATGCAGGACGACCCCCTGCTCACCGTCGGCCCCAAGGCGAACGACCTGTGGAAGCCGGTCGTCGCCGCGGTGGAGGGGATGGCCTGCGGGGGCGCCTACTACCTGCTCGGGGAGTGCGAGTTCGTCGTCGCGGGCGCCGACGCCGCGTTCTTCGACCCGCACACCGCCTACGGGATGGTCAGCGCGTACGAGTCGGTGCTGCTCGCGCAGCGGATGCCGTACGGGGAGGTCGCCCGGATGATGCTGATGGGCAGCGCGGAACGGATGTCCGCCCGGCGCGCGTACGAGGTCGGCCTCGTCTCCGAACTCACCGAGGCCGGGGGTGCGCTGCCGGCCGCCGTGGCCTGCGCCGCGGTCGTCGCCGGGTATCCGCCGGGCGGCGTCCAGGGCACCGTGCGGGCGCTGTGGTCGGCGCGGGAGGCGGCCCTCGCGACGGCCTTCGCGCAGGCGCCGTACCTCATCGCGCTGGGCAACCTGCCCGCCGAGCGGCAGGCGGAGCTGTTCGCCGGCCGGCGGGGCGGGGGGTTCCGGGTGCGGTGAGCGGCGTCAGGCCGTCAGGCCGCATTCCGTCAGGCCGTCGAGCCGTCAGGCAGCCGGTGCGTACGGCTCCGGTTCGCAGTGGTCGACCTCGGCGGCGGCGGAGTCGGACAGGTCCACCCGCACCGTCGTCGTCTCGTTGCCCGCCACGTACTGCTGCGCCGTGCGCTTCGCCAGCCTGTCAGAACCGGCGTCGAGGAAGTCGACCGCCACGGTGAAGCGGCCGCCGGTCGCGTTCGGGTTGGTGATCTCGACCATGGCGTAGGGCTGGTTCTGCGAGGCGCAGCTCAGCAGCTTCACGGTGGCGTCCCGCAGCGTCGTGGACGGGGCGGAGGAACTGGAGGAGCTGGAGGAGCTGGAGCCGCCGGACGTGCCGCCCGTGTAGTCGTCGTCGTCATCGTCGTAGTCGCGGTAGCGCGAGCCCGACGTGCCGCCGCTCGACGACGAGGACGAGCTGTCGTGGTCCTGGCTGGAGCTGCTGCATCCGCCGCCACCGCCGTGACCGCTGCTGTGCCCGTGTCCGTGGCCCCGGCTGGTGGAGAAGCCGGTCAGCGCCAGCACCACCAGCACCGCGACCGCTGTGAACCTGAGTTTGCGCCCCCGTCGATCCATGACCGACAGCCTAGGGGGACCCTGTCACGGCCATGTCACAGCATGGCGACCGGCCAGTCTCCGGCGTAGCGTCCGGGGTGAGAGCGACCGGCGGGCCGCTCCCCCGCAGCGACGGCCGCCGTCCGGACCCCTTCCGTACCCCCGGCACGACGGCCGTCCCGGACGCGCGGGCCGGGCCGCTCGGGCCGGTGGGGCCGGCCGCTCGGGTCGGTCAGCCCGGTCGGGCCGGGTCACGGCGGTCGGGGCCGGCCGCCGCGGTCAGGTCGTGCGGGCCGTGCCGGTGCCCTTCTCGGCGTCCAGCGCGTACACGCAACGGTCCTTGCTGCACGCGTACACGACGCCGTCGCGGACCACCGGGGAGCCGGTAATCTCGCCGCCGGTCGCCAGTTTCCAGCGCAGCCGTCCGTCGTCGGCCTTCAGGGTGTACAGCAGATGGTCGGTGGAGCCGAAGTGGATCCGGCCCTCCGCGACCGCCGGGGCGCCCACGATGTCGCCGCCCGCCTGGAAGCGCCACTTGGGAGTGCCCGTCACCGCGTCCAGGGTGTAGAGGCCCTTGCCGCTGCCGACGTGGACATGGCCGGCGGCCACCAGCACGGGGTCGACGGAGGACCGGGCCTCGGTGGCGATGCGCCAGCGGTCGCGGCCGTCGGTGGCGTCGAGCGCGTACACCGTGCCCAGGTAGTCGGCGAGGTAGACGCCGCCGCCGGTGACCGCCGGCCCGGGCACGAACGTCGGCGCGGACAGGAACACCGCCGGGGCCTCGAAGTGCCAGCGCACCATGCCGCTCGCCACGTCGACGGCGAGCACCCGGGTGCCGGCGGAGAGGTAGACGTAGCCGTCGGGGGCGGGGGTGACGCGGACCGGGACGCCGCCGCAGGAGGCGGTGTCGCCGATCGGGTACGACCAGCGCTCCTCGCCGGTGCGGGCGTCCAGGGCTCTGAGCCGGGCGTCCTGCCACACGTAGACCGTGCCGTCGTGCAGCGCCGGGCCGGCCTCCGGGGACTCGAAGTCGGTCTGACAGCCGGTGATCTCCCAGAGCTTGTGGCCGCTGGACGCCTCCCAGGCCTGGACTCCGCCGCCGCGCGTGCCGGTGACGAGCGTGCCCCGGTCGGCCTTGAGCGAGTACACCCAGGCGTCCGTGGACAGCCGCCACAGGTCACCGCCCTCGCGGGCGTCCAGCGCGAACAGGGTGGGGCCGTCGGAGGCGTGCACCCGGCCGTCGGCGACCGCCATCGACCAGGCCACGTCGCGCGTCTTGAAGCGGCGGCGGCCGGTCGCCACGTCCAGGGCGTGCACCTCGAAGGAGGTGACGTAGACGAGGTCTCCGGCGACGGACGGCGTGCCCCACACGTCGTTCGACATGCGGAACCGCCAGGGCCGCCAGCCCGCCGGGGTCTCCGCGGGCGCGGTCTGCGGGGCCGGCACGGTGGTGTCGGCGCCGTTGACGCCGGGGCGCGGGCGGGACCAGCCGGCGACCAGGCCGGGCTCGGCCACCGGCGCCTTCACGGCGGCCGTGGCGCGGACGTCGGCGACCCGGGGACCGGGCCCGATCGGCACCGCCGCGCCCGCCAGCCGGACGGGGCCGGTGTCGGGGGCCCCGACGGGCGCGGGCGCCGGCCGGGAGAGGACCACGGGGTCGTGGGAGGGCGGCGGCGGCACGGGCGGGACCGGCCGGGCCATTCCCACGCCCTGGCCGCCGCGGGGGTTCGGGGGTGCGGCCTTCACCGGGGGACGGCCGCCGCGGCGCGTCTCGATGAGGGTGACGGCCTTCTCCGGCAGCCACGCCGACGCCGTACCGCTGTCGTCCGAGCCGGAGCCGAACAGGTGGGGGGCGAGCTGGGCCTGGAGGTCGGCCGGGTTGGGGCGGGCCGTCGCCTCCATCTGCATGCAGGACTCGATGAGCGGGCGCAGCTCGTCGGGCAGGCCTTCCAGGTCGGGGCCCTCGCGCAGCAGCATGAAGACCGTCTCGACCGGGTTGGCGCCGTGGTAGGGCGGATGGCCGGTGGCGGCGAAGACGAGCATCGAGCCGAGCGAGAAGACGTCGCTCGCGCCCGTCACGCTCCGCGAGTCCTTGGCCTGCTCGGGCGACATGTACGCGGGGGTGCCGACGGCCACGTTCGTCATCGTCAAACGCGTGTTCGAGACGCCGGACGCGATGCCGAAGTCGATCACCCGGGGACCGTCCTCGACCACGAGCACGTTGGACGGTTTCAGGTCACGGTGGACCAGCCCGGCGCCGTGGATCGACTGGAGCGCCTCGGCGACGCCCGCCGCCAGCCAGCGCACCGCCTGGGCCGGCATCGGGCCGCAGTCGTTCACTATTTCCTCGAGGGAGGGCGCGGGCACGTACGCGGTGGCCAGCCAGGGCACGGCGGCACGCGGATCGGCGTCCACGACCGCGGCCGTGTAGAACCCGGAGACCGCCCGGGCCGCCTCCACCTCGCGCGTGAAGCGCACGCGGAAGAGCTGGTCCTCGGCGAGCTCCGTGCGGACCGTCTTGATCGCCACGCGCCGGCCCGAGGCCGAACGTGCCAGATAGACCAGCCCCATGCCGCCGGCACCCAGCCGTCCCAGCACCTCGAACGGCCCGATCCGCCGAGGATCGTGCTGCGTCAGCTGATCCACCACTTGCCTGCCACCTCCCCGTACGAACCGCGCCACCCACGTGTGCGCGCGGCCCCGTGCAGCGTCTCACCACCGCACCGCCATGGCGGCACGCACCCTGATTCTTCCTGGCCGGGCGGCCGGTTGCGAACCCGGGGGCAAACGGGGTGTCTCATCTCATATACGAGCAAAAAAGACGGCTCACCGCTGCAACAGCGCGAACGACGCCCCTTGATTGTCCGTGACGACGGCCACGATTCCGTACGAAGCGGTGAACGGACCCGCCTGCACCCGCCCGCCGAGCCGGCTCACCGCGCCCAGAGCGGCCTCGCAGTCCCGCACGCCGAAATGGACCAGGAAGTGCGGCGGCATGACCTCCGGGAAGACGTCGCCGACGGGCGCCCGCCCGAAGTCGGGCTCGGCCTGCGGGCCGAACAGCGCCTCGTGGAAGAGGTGCCCGTAGAACGTGTTGGCGGCCTCGGTGTCACGGGCGTACAGCTGCGCCCACGCGAACGCGCCGGGCCGGTGCCGCACGCCGAATCCGGGGTGGCCGGCCGCCTGCCAGAGGCCGAAGACGGCGCCCTCGGGGTCGGCGGCCAGCGCGGCTGCGCCCGCCCCGTCGACCGGGAGCGGCGCCGTCACCACCTGGCCGCCGGCCCGCTGGATGCGACGGGCCATCGCCTCCGCGTCCGGAGTCGCGAAGTAGACCGTCCAGACGGTGGGCATCCGCCCGTCCGTCTTGTGGGCGAGCCCGGCGACCCGGGCGCCGTCCAGCCGGGCCCACACCGCGGAGCCGTAGGCCTCCTCGAAGTCCCATCCGAAAAGTTCACCGTAGAACCGCTTGCCCGCGTCCACATCGGGGAGCTGCGCGTCCACCCAGCAGGGGACGCCCTCTGCGTACACCGATGCCCTGTTTTCGGCCATGCAGCCAAACTAACGGCGCTTCACGCAAGCCGCAGACCAGGCACAGCCGCCTCCGCACCCCCGTGCACCCCATTTGCAGTCGGCCGAATCGCGCTCCGATCACCCCTCGGTAAGCTGACGGCATGACAGGACAAGTGCGTACCGTCGACGGCCGCGTGGCCGGTCGACGCGGGCAGGCGACGCGGCAGAAGCTGCTCGACTGCCTCAGCGAGATGCTCAGCTCCTCTCCCTACCGGGACGTCAAGGTCATCGATGTCGCCCGGAAGGCAGGCACTTCGCCCGCGACGTTCTACCAGTACTTCCCCGACGTCGAGGGCGCCGTCCTGGAGATTGCCGAGCAAATGGCCGCCGAGGGAGCCGAGTTGACGGCGCTGGTCGAGGGCCGCTCCTGGGTCGGCAAGGCGGGCTGGCAGACGGCCCAGGAACTCGTGGACGGATTCCTGGAGTTCTGGCGGAAGAACGACGCGATCCTCAGGGTCGTCGACCTCGGCGCGGCCGAAGGCGACAAGCGTTTCTACAAACTCCGCATGAAGATCCTCAACTCGGTGAACAACTCCCTGTCGGACGCGGTCGCCGAACTCCAGTCCAAGGGCAGGGTCGACAAGGACGTGAACCCGGGCGCGGTCGCCGGCGCGCTCGTCGCGATGCTCGCGGCGGTCGCCTCGCACCAGAAGGGCTTCCAGACGTGGGGCGTCAAGCAGGCTGAACTCAAGCCGAACCTGGCGCTGTTGGTACACCTGGGCATCACCGGCAAGAAGCCGACGAAGTAGCCGGCCGGGCCCCACCGCACAACGTCACGTCCTGTCTGCCGGGCGGCGGTTCACCCAGGTGAGCTGCCGCCCGCCGCACTCCGCGGCCGACGTCTGCCACCCTCCGCGACGCCCTTCCCCGCTGTCCCTAGGCGGGCAGCGCCCGGCCCTTCACCACGTGCTTCATCACCAGCGTCGACGTCAGCCGCTGCACACCCGGCAGGGTGGCGAGCCGCTCGTCGTAGAGCCGCTGGAAGGCCGCGAGGTCGGCGGTGGCCACCCGCAGCAGGTAGTCCGGCTCCCCGAACAGCCGCTGCGCGTCCAGGACGTGCTCCACCTCACCCACCGCCCGCTCGAACTCGGCGACCGTGTCCCGGTCCTCCTGCCGCATGGAGACGAAGACCAGCGCCTCGAAGGTCAGCCCCACGGCGGACGGCTCCACCACCGCCCGGTAGCCGCTGATCGCCCCGGACCGCTCCAGCTCCCGCAACCGCCGGTGACACGGCGAGACGCTCAGCCGCACCCGCGCGGCCAGCTCGGTCACGGTCAGCCGCCCGTCCTGCTGTAGCTCGGCAAGAATCTTCCGGTCCACGTCGTCCATGGGGCAGATCTTCCCCCACAGTACGGAGAAACCGAGAAAACATCGGGAACACTTTCGGCCGCATCGCGCCTAATGTCGCCACCATGGACTCGGGAACCCTCCTCTCTTTCCTCGCCGTGGACCTGCTGCTGGTGTGCGTGCCGGGCGCCGACTGGGCGTACGTGATCTCCGCCGGGCTGCGCGGCCGCTCGGTGGGCGCGGCGGTCGGCGGCCTGGTGAGCGGCTACGCGCTGCACACGGCGCTGGCTGCGGCGGGCCTCGCGGTCCTGGTCGCGGGCTCGCCCGCGGTGCTGACCGGGCTGACGGCGGCGGGGGCCGCCTATCTGGTGTGGCTGGGCTGGAGCGTGCTGCGCCAGCCGGGGACACCGGGCGCCGGAGAGGAACTCGCGGAGGCCGGACCGCGGGTGTTCCTGCGCGGGACGACGATCAGCGGCCTGAACCCGAAGGGCCTGCTGCTCTATCTCTCGGTCCTGCCGCAGTTCCTCAGCCCCGGCGCCGGACGCCTGCCGGTGGCCGCGCAGACGACCGTCCTCGGGCTGCTGCACATGGCGTGCTGCGCGGTCGTCTACCTCACGGTGGGCGTCCTCGCGCGCAGGCTGCTGGGCGCGCGCCCGGCGGCGGCCCGCGCGGTGACCCGCACCTCGGGCGCGGCGATGCTCGGGATCGGCGCGTTCCTGCTGGCACAGCGCCTGGCCACCCTGTGAGCCGCCCCCGCGGGCGCCACACGGACCAGGACTGCCGCCGGTCCGCCTGCCAGGACGGCCGCCGGGGCCCGGATCGGGCGGACGGCCGCCGGGGCGTGGATCAGGCGGACGGCCGGGGCGTGATCCGGAACAGTCGGATCTCGCGCTCCACCCGCTCCTGGTAGGCGGCGTACGGCGGCCAGAACGTCAGCAGCGTCTTCCAGACCGCGGCCCGCTCCTCCCCCGCCAGCAGCACGGCCGTGACCGGGATGTCCGTGCCCTTCCAGCTGATCTCGGCGTCGGGGTGGGCGAGGAGGTTGGCGGTCCAGGCCGGATGCCCGGTGCGGCCGAAGTTGGAGCCGACCAGGATCCAGCTGCCGCCGCCCTCCTCGGGCATGCAGGCGAGGGGCGTCCGCCGCGGCCGTCCACTCCGCGCGCCGGTGGCCGTCAGGATCACGCCCGGCAACAGCTGGGCGCTGAGCAGCACCTTTCCCCGGGTGAGGCGGTGCACGGCCCGGTCGAGGGCGGGGATGACGTGCGGGGCCACCTTCGCGAAGGCCCGTGTCGAGGACACTTTCTGCACCGCTCTGACGCCGATCACACCGTTACCTCCGTACGTGCGAACAGTCCGGCCCGCTCGGCCGCGTGGGCGCGCAGCCGGTGCACGGGCCCGAACAGCAGCTCGTCCCCGGCGGCCCGCTTGAAGTACAGGTGTGCCTGGTGCTCCCAGGTGAAACCGATGCCGCCGTGCAGCTGGACGCCCTCGGCGGCGGCCCGGCGCAGCGCCTCCAGCGCCTGGGCGAGCGCGAGCCCGCCGACCCGCTCCCGCGCGCCGGCCCCGCCCCCGTCCCCGCCGGCCCCGTCCCCGCCGGCCGCCCATGCGGCGTAGTACGCGGCGGAGCGGGCCGCCTGGACCTGCACGTACACATCGGCGAGCCGGTGCTGCACCGCCTGGAAGGAGCCGATCGGCCGTCCGAACTGCTCCCGCTGCCCGAGGTACTCGACGGTCCGCTCCAGCGCCCGGCCGGCCGTCCCCACGGCCTCGCAGGCGAGGAACGCGGCGGCGAAGTCCCCTGCGGCGGCAAGGGCTTCGGGCACGTCGGCCTCCTCCGAGCCCAGCAACTCGGCCGGCACGTCCCGCAGTTGCACCCGGGCCTGCGGCCGGGTGGCGTCGAGGGCGGTCTGCCGCGTCCGTACGACGCCGGCGGCGTCCCCCGGCACCAGGAACAGCAGGGTCCGCGACCGTACGAAGCCCCCGGCGTGCGCGGCGACGAGCAGCAGGCCGGCGCTGTGCCCGTCGAGCACCTGCGCGGCCTCCCCGTACAGCCGCCAGCCGTCCCCCGACCGGCGGGCCTGCACACCGCCCGCCCGCCCGCCGCCGGACCAGTCGCCGCCGCCCGGCCCGGTCAGCGCGAGGGCCGCGGCGAGGGCGGACGCGGGCACGGCGAGCGCGGCGGTGAGCGTGCCGTCGGCGATCCGGGGCAGCAGGCCGGCCGGCTGGGCGTCGGTGCCGAGGGCGAGGATCACGGGCGCGACGAGCACGGAGGTCGCGAGCAGCGGGCTCGGGGCGAGGGCCCGGCCGGTCTCCTCGGCGGCGAGGGCGAGGTCGGTGCGCGGGCAGCCGACACCGCCGTACGCCTCCGGGAGCGCGAGTCCGGGCAGTCCGAGCTGTTCGGCGAGGGCGGCCCACAGCGCGGGGTCGTGCCCGGCCGGGGTGTCGAGGGCGGCCCGGAGCTCCGCGGGGCCGCAGCGTTTGTGGAGCAGTTCGCGCAGCGTGCGGCGGATCTCGTCCTGCTCGGCGGTGAAGCCGGGGTCCATGGCCGCCCCTTCCTACAGATCTGACGGTCCGTCATATTAGGAGCTCTGCAGCGAGTTGCCCAGAGGAAGGTGCCCTTCATGACCGTGCGGACCCGGAACGTGGCCGTCGTCGGCGTCGCGCTCTCCGACTGCGGCCGGGTCGACGAGGCGACCCCGCACGCCCTGCACGCCCAGGCGGCCCGCCGGGCGCTGGCGGACTCGGGGCTGGGACGGGAGACGGTGGACGGCTTCGCCTCCGCCGGCCTGGGCACGCTCGCCCCGGTCGAGCTGGCCGACTACCTGGGCCTGCGCCCCACCTGGGTCGACTCCACCTCGGTCGGCGGCGCGACCTGGGAGGTGATGGCGGCGCACGCGGCCGACGCGATCGCCGCCGGCCACGCGAACGCCGTCCTGCTGGCGTACGGCGCGACGCCCCGGGCCGACGTCAGGGCGGGCCGCCGGGCCGGCACCTTCGCCTTCGGCGCCCGCGGCCCGCTCCAGTTCGAGGCGCCCTACGGGCACACCCTGATCGCCAAGTACGCGATGGCCGCCCGCCGCCACATGCACGAGTACGGCACGACGATCGAGCAGTTGGCGGAGGTCGCCGTGCAGGCGAGGGCGAACGCGGCGCTGAACCCGGAGGCGATGTTCCGCACGCCGGTCACGGTCGACGAGGTGCTCTCCGGGCCGATGATCGCGGATCCCTTCACCAAGCTGCACTGCTGCGTCCGCTCCGACGGGGGCGCGGCGGTGCTGCTGGCGGCCGAGGAGTACGTGCGGGACTGCCGCACGGCGCCGGTGTGGATCCTGGGGACCGGGGAGCACGTCTCGCACGCCTCGATGTCCGAGTGGGAGGACTTCACGGTGTCCCCGGCGGCCACCGCGGGCCGGCTGGCCTTCGCCCGCGCCGGACTGCGCCCGGACGAGATGGACTTCGCCGAGATCTACGACGCGTTCACCTACATGACGCTGGTGACCCTCGAGGACCTGGGCTTCTGCGCGAAGGGCGAGGGCGGGCCGTTCGTGGAGAAGGGCCGGCTGCGGGTCGAGGGCGGCGCGCTGCCCGTCAACACGGACGGAGGCGGCCTGTCGGCCCAACACCCGGGAATGCGCGGCCTGTTCCTGCTGGTGGAGGCCGTACGGCAGCTGCGCGGCGAGGCCGGCCCCCGCCAAGTGCGCAGCCGGGACGGCGACCTGCCCCGCCTGGGCGTGGCCTCCGGCACCGGCGGCTGGTTCTGCTCCTCGGGCACGGTGGTGCTGGGCAGGGGGTGAGGCGGGCGATGACACCGGACACGACCGCTTTTCGGGGTCGGCGGCCATGCCGGGGCGAACGGCCATGCCGTGGTTGTCGGCCACGCCACGGGCGGTGGCCGCGCCGGGGGTGGGTGCCCCTGCCGGGGCGGCAGCCCCGCCCGGGACGGGTGCCCCCGCCTGGGGCGCATGCCCCCGCCGAAGGCGGCAGCCCCGCCGGAGGCGGCCGTGCCGAAGGCGGCCATGCCAGGAACGGCGATCTCTTCCGGGGCGGCAACCTTTTCCGGGGCGGTGGCCACTGAGGGGTCGGAGGCCTTCGTTCTCGGAGGTTTCCGGGTCCGGGAGGGTCGTCTTCCGGACGTGGCTCGCCGAAACCCGTAAGGATCTCTCCCGTGGCAGCTTCCTCGCACCGACGCTCCCGCCGCCCCGGCCGGGGCCCGGTCCGCGTCCCCGTGGTCACCGTGGTGGCCGTGGCCGCCGTCGCCCTCGTCGTGTCCCTGGTCGTGGCCTTCCGCCCCGGCGGCGGCAGCGACGACGTGCGGGAAGCGGGCGCGCCCGCCGCCGGCGCCCGGGTGAGCGGGTCCGCGACGCCGACGACGGCGGAGACGTCCGCCTCGCCGAAACCGTCCACATCCACATCCCCGAGTCCGAGCCCGAGCCCGACCGCCGGCGGGACGAAGACTCCCCCGGCCACCCGGTCCGCGCGGCCTTCGGCCGAGGCCGCCGCGCCCGCCGCCCGGTCGGCCTCCGGCGCGGGGCCGCTCGCCGGACGGATCCGGCCCGGCGCCTCCTACGACGGCGTCGCCACCTCCTACGACGCCGGCGACGGCAGCGGCGCCTGCTCCTACGGCCCGACCTCCGACGTGATGACCGCGGCGATGAACACCGCCGACTACGAGACGTCGAAGGCGTGCGGCGCGTATGTGGCCGTCCGCGTGGCGGGCGGGGCGTCCATCACGGTCCGCATCACCAACGAGTGCCCGGCGCCCTGCGCGCCCGGTCAGCTCGACCTCAGCCACCAGGCCTTCGCCAAGCTCGCCCCCCTCTCGACGGGCCGCATCCCGATCACGTGGAGCCTGCTGAGCCCGGCCACGTCGGACACCATCGCGATCCGCTACAAGACCGGCTCCAGTCAGTACTGGTGCGGCATCCAGGCGGTCGGCCACCGCAACCCGGTGGCCCGCCTCGAGGTCCGCAGCGGCGGCTCCTGGATCCGGCTGGCGCGCACCGACTACAACTACTTCCTCTCCGAGAACGGCACCGGCTGCGGCGGCGCGATCCGCCTCACCGACATCTACGGGGAGCGCCTGACCGTGGAGGGGATCGCCGTCCGGCCGGAGGCGGTGCAGCCGACCCGGGTCCAGTTCGCCCGGCACTGACCGGATACTCGGTGCATGGCCAAGGATCTTCATGAACTGCTGAGGACGCTGCGGGTGTGGGACCCGGAGGTGACGGAGCTGCCGCCGTTCGACGCGTCGTCGGCCCCCGACGACCCGCTCTCCCTCTTCACGCAGTGGTTCGCGCGGGCGGTCGCGGCGGGCGAGCGGGAGCCGCACACGATGACGCTGTCGACGTCGGACGAGGAGGGCCGGCCCGACGCCCGGATCGTCATGCTGCACGGCGCGGACGCGGCCGGCTGGTCCTTCGCCACCCACGCCACCAGCAGCAAGGGCCGCCAGCTCGCCGCCCGCCCGTACGCGGCCCTCACCTTCTACTGGCCGGTGCTGGGCCGCCAGGTCCGGGTCCGCGGCCCGGTCACGTCCGCCCCCTCCGAGGAGGCCCAGGCCGATCTGCACGCCCGCTCGACCGGCGCGCTGGCCGCCGCCCTGACCGGACGGCAGAGCGACGTCCTGGCCTCGGCGGAGGAGCTGTCGGCGGCGTCGGAGGCCGCATGGGAGCACGCCCGCGACCACCCGACGGCCAAGTCCCCGACCTGGACGCTGTACCGGCTGCGTCCGGACGAGGCGGAGTTCTTCCAGGGCGACGCCGCCCGCCGCCACACCCGGCTGCGCTACCGCCGCGCGGGCGACGCCTGGACCAGGGACCGACTGTGGCCCTGAGGCCACCCCCAGGGACGGTCGGTGGCACGCGGGTGCCCGGTCCCGGCGAAGGTGATCCAGCAGGTGGCGCGGGACGTGTCGATGAGGTACCAAACGCGTCCGGCCCCGGTCACCCTGCACTGCCTCCTCCCTCACCCGAACGGAGCAGGGCGAGGGAGGAGCCACTCAGCGCAGGCGGACGGCGACCGCGTTCTCGCCCCCCTCGACGCCCCCTACCCGAACTCGTACACCGCGAAGTCCGCCACCGGGCGGTAGCCGATGCGCTGGTAGAGGCCGTTGCTCGTCGGGTTGGCGAGGTCGGTGAAGAGGAGCACCTCCGCCGCGCCGGCGGCCTGCGCGGCGCGGCTCACCTCGACGGTCGCCGCGCCCGCGTAGCCGCGGCCGCGCAGTGCGGGCGGCGTGTAGACGGGCGCGACCCGCACCTGACCGGCCACCTCCGGGGTGGCGCCGGACATGGCGACGGGGGCACCGTCGGGCGTCTCCCAGAGGGTGATCCCGCCGTAGGCGATCCGGGAGTCGGCCCAGGCGCCGGCGTCCTGGCCGGTGCGTGCGCCCGTGTCGTCCAGGAAGGCGTCGTGCCAGCGCATCAGCAGGTCGCGGTCGCCGGCGGCGGCGACCCGCGCCCGGCCCGCCGGGACCGGTCCCGGCGACGTCAACTCACCCAGCCGGTACAGGCGTTGCCGCTCCGCCAGCCGCGACTCGACGCCGGCCCGTCGCCGCCAGGCCGCCGCGAAGAGGGCGGCGGTGTCGCGGTCGGCGGACACCCCGGGGAGACGGTGGCCGTCTGCGGCCAGCCGCGCGGCGAGGGATTCGGCCTCCTCCTCCGTCAGGGACGTGAGGTTCAGCCGGTGCGGGGGCGTGCGGAAGAAGACCGCGCGGACGCCGTCGGTGGTGTCCAGCGCACCGAAGAGGGGGTCCGCCGTGCCGTACACGTGCGGACCCCTGCGGCGCAGGTTGTCGACGACGGTCAGCGGGACCGTGTGCAGGGCGGGGCGGGAGCGCAGGAACTCGCCGGCCTGCTCGAGGAACGCGTCGGGGTCGTGGGTGAGGTGCCAGTCGTCGGGTCGCATGGCCCATCGTGGCGCGCGGAGGCCACACACCGCCTGCCAATTACCGTGCCGTCAGGGGGACTCCGGCTCGGGGTCGGTCGCCAGCCGGCCGTGCGCGTGGACGTCCCGGAAGGCGTCCGTGCGGCCGGCCTCCCACATCGCCCCGCGCAGGGTTCCCTCGTACCGGAATCCGCCGCGCTCGGCGATCCGGCAGGAGGCGTCGTGGCCGAGGGCGTGGCCCAGCTCCAGCCGGTGCAGCCCGATCTCGGCGAACGCCCAACGGGCCGCGAGCAGCAGCGAGCGGGTGGCGACGTGCCGGCCGCGCGCCTCCGGCAGGACCCAGTAGCCGACGCCGGCGTGGCTCGGCACGCGTTCGATCGCGCTGACGCCGACCTGCCCGAGGATCGTCCCGTCGGCCGCGTCCGTGACGCAGAACGTCATCGCGCGTCCGGCGGCGGCGTCCGCCGTCTTGCTCTCCAGGGACTCCCGTGCGGTGGCGGCGTCCGAGACCTTCCGCAACGGCGTGTTCCAGCGCAGGAACTCCGGGTCGGTGAGCCCGCGCAGCCAGGCGTCCACGTCGGCGGCGGACTCCGGGTCCCACACCCGGAGCCGAAGTCCGTGCCCGTCGACGACGGGCGTCGCCGGCAGCGCGGACGACCGGGAGGGGTCGGGTGACACGAAGGGCGTGGCGGGCGCCGCGGAGGGCTCACGGATCTCGGTCATCCGATCATTGAACACCCGTCCGGCCCGGCGCGAGCGACTCTTCAAGGCGGGGGCGGCCCCCCTTCGGACACCGCCCGGAACACCGGCGCCCCGTCCCGGAAGGCGACCGTCAGCGCCATGCCCGCGCGCGGCTCGGCTCCCCCCACCAGCTCCGTCGACATGCGCGGACCTTCGGCGAGATCGACCATCGCCGCGACGTACGGCGTGCGCTCGCCGAAGGGCGGCAGGTCGTTGCGGTGGACGACGGACCAGGTGTATAGGGTGGCCCGGCCGCTCGCGTACTCCCAGGTGACGTCCTCGCTCCAGCAGTGCGGGCAGAACTCCCGGGGGTAGTGGTGGGCCCGCGCGCAGGCGCCGCACCGCCGGATCAGCAGCCGGCCCTCGGCGGCGGCGTCCCAGTACGTACGGGTGAAGGCGTCGGCCTCCGGCAGGTCGAACCGCACCGGCGTGCTCATCAGAACCACCCCAGAGCGCTGTCCAGGGACCACGTCTGCCAGGCCATCCCGCCCAGCCCGACCGCCGAGATCAGCGCCATCATCGAGTTCTGCCCCTGCTCGGCCCAGTCGTGGATCATGAGGACGAGGTAGACGAGGTTGAGCAGCAGGCCCGCGGCCAGGGCGACCGGGGTGAGGAAGCCGAGGATGAGGCCGAGGCCGAGCGCCAGTTCCGCGTAGACCACGACGTACGCCATGACGCGCGGGCGCGGCCGCACCACCACGGCGAACCCGGAGCGGACGGCGCTCCAGCGGTGCTTCGCCGCCACGTCCGCGGCCCAGCCGATGCCGGCGCCGTCTTCGAACCAGGCCTTCTTGTCCTTGTGCCGCCAGCTCTCCAGCCACCACAGCCCGAGCCCGATCCGCAGCACCGCCAGCCACTCAGCCCCGTCGAGCCAGATAGCATCCATAAATCTGACGGTACGTCAGACACCGCCGCCCGGGAACCCCACGGGAACCCGCCGGACCACGCCCTGAGGCTGTGGGCCCCCATGAACGGCCGTGGATCACCACGTCGGCGAACGCCTCAGCCCACAAACGCCAGGCCCGTACGTCGCGCGCGTGCCGCGTCACGACGCCCGGCGGGACAGGGAGCCGACTCAGAGCAGGTGATCGGCCTTTCCGGCCTTGACGCTCAAGCCGAGCGCACCAGACGTTGTCCGGCGCTCCGCGCAGGGCGCCGCGTCCGCGCCGCACCTCATGCGTGAGGGAAAGGACGACCGGCGTCTCGGCCTGGCTGTCAGCGCACAGCACCGCTTCGGTCGGCTCGAAGAACACGTCGGCCCGGACCCTCGATATCGCACTCCTCCTTTCCGTCTGCGCACAAGCAAGTGGGCTACGTCACCAGCCCCACCCACACCTCCCCCACGCGTGATCGATCCGCAACCAATTCCGGTCTTGACCGAGACCCATCAACGGCATACGTGATTACTCTCGCGCTCATGGAAGACTCCGCACCGCGCCCGGCCCCCCAGGCGATCACTGCCGCGAACCCGGCCGACCGCCCCGTCTACGTCATCGGCGGCGGCCCCGGCGGACTCGCCACCGCGTACGCACTGCGTGCCCAGGGCATACGGGCCGTCGTCGTGGAGAAGGCCGACGGGGTGGGCGCGTCCTGGCGGCGCCACTACGACCGGCTGCATCTGCACACCACCAGGCGGCTCTCGGCCCTGCCGGGGCTGGCGATACCGCGCCGTTTCGGGCGGTGGGTGGCCCGCGACGACCTGGTGCGCTACCTCGAGAAGTACGCCGAGGTCCATGAGCTGGAGATCGTCACCGGCGTCGAGGTCTCCCGCGTCGAGCGCACGCCCGACGGCACCGGCTGGCTGCTGCGCGCCACCGGCGGGCGTGAGCTCGTCGGCTCGGCGGTCGTCGTCGCCACCGGCTACAACCACACCCCGCACCTGCCCCGGTGGCCCGGCCGCGAGGCGTTCACGGGCGACCTGACGCACGCCGCCGACTACCGCAGCGGCAAGGAGTACGCCGGCCGGGACGTCCTCGTCGTCGGCGTGGGCAACACCGGCGCGGAGATCGCCGTCGACCTGGTGGAGAACGGCGCGGGGCGGGTGCGGCTGGCGGTGCGCACGGTCCCGCACATCGTGCGCCGCTCGACCGCCGGGTGGGCCGCCCAGTACAGCGGCATCATGATCCGCCGGCTCCCCGTCGCCCTCGTCGACCGGATCTCGCGGCTCATGGCGAAGGCGAGCATCCCCGACCTGTCCGCGCACGGGCTGCCGCGCCCCGACACCGGTCTCTACACCCGGGCCCGGCAGGGCGCGATCCCGGTGCAGGACGTCGGCCTGATCGACGCCGTACGCAAGGGCCGGGTGGAGATCGTGGCCGCCGTGGAGGGCTTCGAGGACGGCGGGGAGGTCGTGCTCGCCGACGGCTCCCGGATCTCCCCGGACGCCGTCGTCGCGGCCACCGGGTACGTCCGCGCCCTGGAGGGCCTCGTCGGACACCTCGGCGTGCTCGACGACGAGGGCAGACCCGTCGCCCACGGCCCCCGCACCCCGAAGGACGCCCCCGGCCTGTTCTTCACCGGCTACACCACCCCCATCAGCGGGACGCTCCGCGAACTGGCGCTCGACGCGGAGCGGATCGCCAAGGCGGTGCACCGCCGAAGCCGGTGACTCCGCGCAACCATGGCAACCGTCGGCATCCCCCTTCGTAACCGCCGGTAACTCCCTTTACTCGCCTGCTCGTTACACCTGTGCAAGATGTGGCGAGAGCGTTGTCGTGCGCCCTCTCACGGAGCCAGAATGTGAGACCTGTTCATCTTTCAGGTTCACCCCTTCCAGCCCCTCTCGCTCCCCAAGTTCGTCGGAGGACGCACGTGGCAAGTGAAAGCCAGCCGACCGCCAGAATGTCCCGCCGCTCCCTGCTCGGCCGCACCGCCGCCGTGGCCGCCGGGGCGACCGCCCTCACCGCGACCGCCGGCGGCCCCGCCACCGCGGCCACCGCAGCCGTTGCGGCCACCCGGGACGTCGACGTCGCGATCGTCGGCGCCGGTCTGGCCGGCCTCACCGCTGCCCGTGACCTGGTGGCCGCCGGCCGCACGGTCGTCGTCCTGGAGGCCCGCGACCGCGTGGGCGGCCGGGTGGTCAACCTGCCCCTGGCCAACGGCGGGGTGACCGAGGGCGGCGGCGAGTTCATCGGCCCGACCCAGGACCGCATCAAGGCGCTCGCCGACTCCCTGGGCGTGGCCACCTTCGCCACCTACAACACCGGCAAGAACCTCCTCTACAAGGACGGCAAGAAGACCCCGTACGCCACGGACGGCCTGCTCGGCTCGGTGCCGCCGGTGGACGCCGCCGGCCTCGCCAACGCGGCGATCGTGCAGGCCTCGCTGGACGACATGGCCAAGACCATCCCGGTCGACGCGCCCTGGACCGCGGCCAAGGCCGAGGAGTGGGACCGGCAGACCTTCGAGAGCTGGCTGCGCGCCAACGCCGTCGTGCCGTCCGCGAAGTTCCTGCTGGACGTGGCCTGCACCTCGATCTTCTCGGCCGAGCCCCGCGAACTCTCGCTGCTCTTCGTGCTCTTCTACATCGCCGCCGCCGGCAACGAGTCGACCCCCGGCACCCTCGAGCGCCTCACCGAGACCGCGAACGGCGCCCAGGAGCGGCGCTTCGTCGGCGGCTCCCAACTGGTGCCGGTCAAGCTCGCGGCGACGCTCGGCGACCGGGTGGCGCTGAACGCGCCGGTGCGCACGATCAGCCGGTCCGGCGGCAAGTACGTCGTCACGGCCGACGGCCTCACCGTCACCGCCAAGCGCGTCGTCGTCGCCGTGCCGCCGCCCCTCGCCGCGCGCATCACGTACGACCCGCTGCTGCCCGCCGACCGCGACCAGCTCACCCAGCGCCTGCCGATGGCCTCGGTGGGCAAGGCCATCGCGATCTACGACACCCCCTTCTGGCGGGCCGACGGCCTCAACGGCCAGGTGGTCAGCGACACCGGCGTGATCAGCTCGACCTTCGACAACTCCCCGCCGGACGCCTCGTACGGCGCACTGATGGGCTTCATCGAGGCCGACGAGGCCCGCAAGCTGGACGCGGCGAGCGAGGCCGAGGTGAAGGCCGCGGTCCTGAAGGACTACGTGACGTACTTCGGCGCGAAAGCGGCCTCCCCCACCTCCTTCGTCCTGCAACGCTGGAACAACGAGGCGTACACCCGCGGCGGGCCCGTCTCCATCGGCGCGCCGGGCGTGCTGACCCAGTACGGTCCGGCCCTGCGCCGGCCCGTCGGCGGCATCCACTGGGCCGGCACGGAGACCTCCGTCCACTGGATGGGGTTCATGGACGGAGCGGTGCGGTCGGGCGAGCGGGTGGCCAAGGAGGTGCTGGCAGTGCTGTAGCGGGTCCCCGCGCGGCGCGCCGACGGCCCGGCGGAGACGGTCCGGTCCGGCCGTCTCCGTCCGTTCCGGTGGGCAGGACTGTGTGGACGTGTGTGGACGACTGTGTGCACGACCATTCCTGACGGTCCGTCAGGTATGTAACCTGACAGAGCGTCAGTTACTTGACAGTCACCCATGGCAGTCACACAGGAGCGGGCGGACCGATGCTTGGATCAACCCACGGCACCCTCACCACCGACTCCCGCCGGGCCCGGGTCCTCGCGTGCGGCGAGCACCCCGGGCCCGCCGTCCACGGCCGGCCGGCCCAGGCGGACGACCTCGACGTCAGCGGCCGTCCGCTCTACGCGGACGTCCCCGACCTGGACCGGTTCTTCCGGCCGGAGTCGGTCGCGGTCGTCGGCGCCTCGGACGCCGAAGGCCGCCCGAACACCGGCGTCACGCGGCAACTGGTCGACTGGGCCGAGCGGGTGGGGGCGCGGCTGCATCCCGTGCACCCGGCCCGTACGACCGTCTTCGGCATCCCCTGCTTCCCCTCCGTCGCCGAGCTGCCCGAACAGGTCGACCTGGCGGTCCTGCTGGTCGCCGACCCGGTGCCGGTGATCGAGCAACTCGCCGGGGCGAAGGTGAAGTTCGCCGTCGTCTTCGCCTCCGGCTTCGCGGAGACGGGCGAGGCGGGCGCCGCCGAGCAGGAGCGTCTGGCGGCGGCGGTGGAACGTTCCGGCGTCCGCCTGCTCGGCCCGAACACCAACCTCAACGCCTTCGAGCGGTTCCGCGACGATCTCACCGGACCGTCGATCGCGCTCATCACCCAGTCCGGACACCAGGGCCGCCCGGTCTTCGCGCTTCAGGAGCTCGGCGTCCGTCTCTCCCACTGGGCGCCGACCGGCAACGAGGCCGACCTGGAGACCGCGGACTTCCTCTCCTACTTCGCCGAACGCCCGGAGGTCGGCGCGATCGCCTGCTACGTGGAGGGGTTGAAGGACGGCCGCGCCTTCCTCCTCGCCGCCGACCGCGCCGCCCGGCGCGGGGTGCCGGTCGTCGCGGTCAAGGTGGGCCGCACCGAGACCGGCTCCCGCACCGCGGCCACCCACACCGGGAAGCTGACCGGCGCGGACGAGGTCGTCGACGCGGCGATGCGGCAGTACGGTGTGATCCGCGTCGACGGCCTGGACGAACTCCAGGACACGGCGGCCCTGTTGGCGCGCGCGCGGCCGCCGCGGGCGTCCGGCGTGGTGATCTACTCCATCTCGGGCGGCACCGGCGCCCACGCTGCCGATCTGGCCACGGCGGCCGGCCTCGAGCTGCCGGCCCTGTCGGCCGCGAAGCAGGCCGAGCTGCACCAGTGGATCCCCGAGTACCTGAACGTGGCCAACCCGGTCGACAACGGCGGCCATCCGGTCGGCGACGCACGCGGCCGGAAGATCATCGACGCGATCCTCGACGACCCCGGGGTGGGCGTCCTGATCTGTCCGATCACCGGCCCGTTCCCGCCGCTGAGCGACCGTCTCGTGCGGGACCTGGTGGACGCGGCCGAGCAGACCGACAAGCTGGTGTGCGTGGTCTGGGGGTCCCCGGTGGGCACCGAACCGGCCTACCGAGACGTGCTGCTGGGCTCCTCCCGGGTGGCGACCTTCCGCACCCTTGCCAACTGCGTCTCGGCCGTCCGCGCCCATCTGCGGCACCACCGTTTCGTGAGCGACTACCGCTCGCCCTTCGACGAGGCCCCCCGCACCCTGTCGCCGTCGTACCGCAAGGCGCAGCTGCTGATGCGGCCCGGGCAGCAGCTGAGCGAGCACGCGGCGAAACAGCTGCTGCGCGCGTACGGCATCCGGGTCCCGCGCGAGCAGCTGGTCACCAGCGCGGCGGCGGCCGTGCGGGCCGCGGGGCTGGTGGGCTACCCGGTGGTGATGAAGGCGTCCGGCGCGCAGATCGCCCACAAGACCGAGCTGGGCCTGGTGAAGATCGGCCTGACCTCGGCGAGTCAGGTCCGCGACGCCTACCGCGAGCTGACCGACATCGCCCGCTACGAGGGCGTCTCGCTGGACGGCGTCCTGGTGTGCCAGATGGTCGAGCGCGGCGTGGAGACGGTGGTCGGCGTCACCCACGACGAGCTGTTCGGGCCGACGGTGACGGTCGGGCTGGGCGGGGTGCTGGTGGAGGTCCTGCGGGACGCCGCCGTGCGGGTGCCGCCGTTCGGCGAGGACCAGGCCCGCGCGATGCTCGACGACCTGCGCGGTCGGGCGCTGCTGGACGGCGTCCGCGGCCGTCCCCCGGCGGACGTGGACGCGCTGGTCGAGGTCGTGCTGCGGGTGCAGCGCATGGCCCTGGAGCTGGGCGGCGAGCTCGCCGAGCTCGACATCAACCCGCTGGTGGTGCTGCCGAGCGGGCAGGGCGCGGGTGGCGCTGGACGCGCTCGCGGTGTGCCGCTGAGCTCCGCCGCCCGGCCGGGGCCGGGCCGACGCCGAGTTGCGGGGCGGGGCCGTCTCCCGGCGGTCCGCCCCTGCCGAAACGGAGGACACGTATGCCCGCCCCCTCGATCCTGAGCACGACGGACGACCACGTCACCCGCCTCACCCTCAACCGCCCCGAGGCGCTCAACGCCCTCGTCCCGGACCAGCGCGACCGCCTGATCACGCTGCTCGCGGAGGCGTCCGCCGACCCGGAGGTGCGGGCGGTGGTCCTCACCGGCACGGGCCGGGGCTTCTGCGCGGGGGCGGACCTGCGCGGCAGGTCGGCGGCGGCCCCGCGGGACGGCACGACAGGCGAACCGGGCAGGACGGCGGGCGAACCGGGCAGGACGGCGGGCGAGCGGATCGCCGGGGACGTGGCCCGCACCCTCCGGGTGGGGGCCCAGCGCCTGATCGCCGCGGTCCTCGACTGCGAGAAGCCGGTCGTCGCGGCCGTGAACGGCACGGCGGCCGGCCTCGGCGCGCACCTCGCGTTCGCCTGCGATCTGGTGCTGGCGGCCGAGTCGGCCCGCTTCATCGAGGTGTTCGTCCGCCGCGGCCTGGTCCCCGACGGCGGCGGCGCCTATCTGCTCCCCCGCCTGGTGGGCCCCCAGCGGGCCAAGGAGCTGATGTTCTTCGGCGACGCGCTCGGCGCGGCCGACGCGGAACGCCTCGGCCTGGTCAACCGGGTCGTCCCGGACTGCGACCTGGACAAGACGGCCCGCGAGTGGGCGGCCCGGCTGGCGGCCGGCCCGACCCGCGCCCTGGCCCTGACCAAGCAGCTCGTCAACGCCTCCCTCGACGCCGACCGCACGACCGCCTTCGCCGCCGAGGCCGCCGCCCAGGAGATCAACATGACGACGGCGGACGCCCAGGAGGGCGTGCGGAGCTTCACGGAACGCCGCGCGGCGGCCTTCACGGGCCGCTGACGGTCGGGGGAACCGCACGGCTCTTCCCATCTGACGAACCGTCAGCTTCAATGGGGAGGTGATGGGACATGCGGGAATGGCGGCCGCGGCCGTGCGGTATCTGCGGGCGGAGGGCCGGCCGGTCGAGCCCCTGCCGCGCCCCGAGCTGCGCTGTGTCCGGGAGGACGAGCGGGCGCCGGTGGACGCGGGCGAGTTCCGCCGGGTGCTCGGGAGCTTCGCCTCGGGCGTGACGGTCGTGACGGCGCCCGCCGCCGACCCGGACGGCGCCGACGCGGACGGCGCCCCCGCCGGCTTCGCCTGCCAGTCCTTCTCCTCGCTCTCCCTCGACCCGCCCCTGGTCGTCTTCATGGTCGGCCGGACGTCCACGACCTGGCCGCGGATCGCCCGCGCGGGCGTCTTCTGCGTCAACGTCCTCGGCGCGGGCCAGCAGGACCTGTGCCGCGCCTTCGCCGCCAGCGGCACCGACAAGTTCGCGGGCGTCGACCACCACCCGGCGCCGGTCTCCGGCGCCCCCCGCCTGGCCGGCGCCCTCGCGTGGATCGACTGCACGATCCACGCGGTCCACACGGGCGGCGACCACCTCATCGTCGTCGGCCGGGTGAACGCCCTCGGCATGGACGGCGGCGCGGACGAGCCGCCGCTGCTGTTCCACCGGGGCCGGTTCCGCTGACCCCCGGCGGTGCTCGCCGCTCAGTTCACGTACTCGACGACCTGCATCATGCCCTCGTCGCCGTGCTGGAGCTGGTGGCAGTGCAGCATCGAGCGTCCGGTGAAGTCCTCGGCGCGCAGCCGGAAGGTGATCGAGCCGTTCGGCGGGACGGCGACGGTGTCGTGCCAGACCGGCGTGGCCAGCTTCCGGTTGTCGACGGCGGTGAGGAGGAAGTGGTTGGTGTGCAGGTGGAAGGGGTGATGGCTGTGGGCGTGGGAGTCGTTGACGATGGTCCACTCCTCGACCTCGCCCAGCCGGACGCGCTGGTTGACGTAGTCGGCGCAGAGGCGGCCCCAGGCGAGGTCGCCGCGGCCGGCCCGAGGGTCGGCGGGCGGCGTCTCACCGTCGCCGAGGATCTGGTAGGCGTTCGGGAAGGCGCCGGAGAAGACGTTCTCGTTGCTGCGGAAGATCAGCCTCCGGGTGCGGGTCGGCTCGGGCAGTTCGGTGGGCCGGCCGGGAAGGGCGTCAGGCAGCGACATCGAGCGGGCGGCACCGGTGACGACGAGCGTCAGCAGGTGCTGGGAGGGCCCCCCGCCGGTCAGCCTGTAGGTGCCGGGCCTGCCGCCGCGGACCAGCAGGTCCACCCGACCGCCCATGGGCAGCGTCACGCCGGTGGTGACGACGGGTTTCATGAAGGTGACGCCGTCACAGGCGATCTGGTGCATCTCCACGCCGCCCAGGCTCAGGAAGTGAGCGGTGAGGGCTCCGGCGTTGACGATCCGCCAGCGCTGGATCTCCCCCGGGGCGATGGTCAGAACGGGGTTCTTCGCCCCGTTGACCAGGAACGTCGAGGTGATGCCGTCCCAGATGCCGTGCGAGGTCAGGTCCGGCACCCGCTCGCCGGACAGCTTGAGCTCGCTGACGCACAGGACGACCTCCCTGGCCGCTGCGATCTCCGGCACGTCGTCGACGTCGCCCTCGACGACGATCACGCCGGCCATGCCGTTCAGCACCTGGGTGGAGGTGGACCCGTGGTGGTGGGGGTGGTACCAGAAGGTGCCGGCCGGATGGCCCTCCGGGATGTCGACGGTGCTGCGGTACGTGGTCGTCTCCCCCGGCGCGCCGGCGGGCTCGAAGGAGCGGAAGACGTTGTCCGACTCGCCCTCGGGGTCGACGTGCAGCCCGTGCGTGTGCAGGTTGAAGGTGTTGAAGTGGTGCGGGACGTTGACGTCCTCGTGATGCGTCGTCGCCGTGTCCGGCGGCAGCGCGTTGACCTGCGTGATCTCCAGGGTCTCCGTCGGCCGCACCCGCAGCGTCGGCCCCGGGACCGACCCCTCGTAGGTGCGGGTGAGCACACGGCCCACCCCGGGCACCGCCAGCTCGGTGAACGCGACGGTCAACCGGGTGACCAGTCGCCCCGTGTCCGGATCCGCCCGCCGCGTCTCCGGCTGCGGGAACCCGGCACCGCCCACCGCCCGCAGGGCGGCACGCGAAGCGCCCGCATCCACGGCGACCCCGGGCGCGGCGACCGCCGCCCCACTCCCGACCGCCCCACTCCCGACCGCCCCGGTCACGGCCGCGCCGGCGACGACCGGCAGGCACTTCAGCACGTCACGACGGGCCAACGACGTCATCAATCGCCTCCACGGACAGCGGACGGCGGGACAGCGCTCGACAGCCCGACCACCCGTCACTGCATGTAGCCACACAGTACGCGGAGTAGCCGCCCGTGACCGGTACCGCAGCGCACACCCCACCCGCCCCAGGCCCACGTGCGCCCGCTCAGGCCGTCGCCCGTCGGCCGTCCGCTCAGGCCGTCGCCGGTGCGAGGGCCGCCGTGACCGGCCGGCGACGGATCACGAGGGCCATCAGCGCCGCCGCCGCGCACAGCGCGCCCGAGCCGTACCAGACGACGTCGTACGAACCGAACGCGTCCCGCGCCACGCCGCCCAGGAAGGCGACCAGGGCCGCGCCCAGCTGGTGGGAGGCCAGCACCCAGCCGAAGACGATCGCGCTGTCCTCGCCGTAGTGCTCGCGGCACAGGGCGAGGGTGGGCGGCACCGTGGCGACCCAGTCGAGCCCGTAGAAGACGATGAAGAAGACCATCGGCGGGTGTACGGACGGGGCCAGCAGCACCGGGAGGAACAGCAGCGACAGGCCGCGCAGCGCGTAGTACACCGCCAGCAGCCGGCGCGGTTCGAAGCGGTCCGTGAACCAGCCGGAGGTGATCGTGCCGACCACGTCGAAGACACCGATCACGGCCAGCAGGGAGGCGGCCGCCGTCACCGGCATGCCGTGGTCGTGCGCCGCGGGCACGAAGTGGGTCTGCACCAGGCCGTTCGTCGAGGCGCCGCAGATCGCGAAGGTGCCGGCCAGCAGCCAGAACGGGCCGGTGCGCACCGCCGAGAACAGGACCCGCAGCGTGCGCCGGGCCGCGCCCCGCACCGGCGGCGGCTTCGGCGTGAACTCCTGTGCGCCGTACGGCTTCTGGCCCACGTCCGCCGGATGGTCGCGCAGCAGCAGCCACACGAAGGGGACGACGGTGAGCGCGGCCAGCGCGACCGTGACGGCCGCCGGGCGCCACTCGTAGCGGGTGACCGTCCAGGACAGCACCGGCAGGAAGATCAGCTGGCCGGAGGCTGAGGCGGCGGTCAGGATGCCGGTGACCAGTCCCCGGCGCTCGGTGAACCAGCGGTTGGTCACGGTCGCGGCGAAGGCCAGCGCCATGGAGCCCGAGCCGAGGCCGACCAGCAGACCCCAGTACAGCAGCAGTTGCCAGGCCGCCGTCATCCACACCGTCAGCAGCGAGCCCGCCGAGATCACGGTCAGTGCCACGGCGACCACCCGGCGGATGCCGAACCGGTCCATCAGGGCGGCGGCGAACGGAGCGGTGAGGCCGTACAGCGCCAGGTTGACCGAGACCGCCGCGCCGATCGTGCCCCGAGACCAGCCGAACTCCGCGTGCAGGGGGTCGATGAGCAGGCCGGGCAGCGAGCGGAAGGCCGCCGCGCCGATGATCGTGACGAAGGTGACGGCGGCGACGAACCAGGCGCGGTGGATCCGGCCGCGGCGACGGCCTGACACGCGACCGGACCCGCGGCCGGGGACGCGGTCGGCCACGGACTTCTGTTCTCCGGCGGATTCCCGGGTCTCGGTCCTCTGATGCACGTCACCGAGCTTCGGGCATCCGGACGGGACGGACGAGTGGCCCGGAGGACATCGTTCGTTAGGATCGGGCCATGGCTCCTGTCGAGCGCGTCCCCCGTCCCCATCGCGTCGTCGTCCTCGCCCTGGACGGCCTGCTCCCCTTCGAGCTGGGCATTCCGCACCGCATCTTCGGCCGCCCCGAGGACGTCCACGGACGGCCGCTGTACGAGGTCGTCACCTGTTCCGTGCGCCCGCCCGGCCCCGTGGAGACGGACGCCGACTTCGCGATCATGGTCGAGAACGGTCCCGAGACGCTGGCCACCGCCGACACCGTGATCGTCCCGGCCAGCTACGAGCTCGGTCCGCTCTACGAGGAGGGCGTCCTGACCGCTGAACTCGCCGCCGCCCTCTCCCACATCAGGCCCGGCGCCCGGCTCGCCTCCATCTGCACCGGCGTGTACGTGCTGGCCGCGGCCGGCTTCCTCGACGGCCGTCCCGCGACCACGCACTGGGCCGACGCCGAGCACCTCCAGCGGCTCTTCCCGCAGATCAGGGTCGACCCGGACGTGCTGTTCGTCGACGACGGCGACGTGCTCACCTCGGCCGGCGTCGCCGCCGGCGTCGACCTGTGCCTGCACATGGTCCGCCGCGACCACGGCACCGCCGTCGCCAACGACGTGGCCCGCCGCACCGTCGTGCCGCCGCACCGGGACGGCGGTCAGGCCCAGTACATCGCACGACCGGTGCCCGACCCGCAGCAGGCGACCACGACCGCCGCCCGCGCCTGGGCGCTCGGCCGCCTGCACGAGCCGATCCAGTTGCGCGACATGGCCGAACGGGAGGCCATGTCGGTACGCACGTTCACCCGCCGCTTCCGCGAGGAGGTCGGCATCAGCCCCGGCCAGTGGCTCACCCAGCAGCGGGTCGAACGGGCCCGGCACCTGCTGGAGTCCAGCGGCCTGTCCGTCGACCGGATCGCCCGGGACACCGGTTTCGGCACCGCCCAGTCGATGCGCCAGCACCTGCAGACGGCGCTCGGCGTCACCCCCACCGCCTACCGCCGCACCTTCCGCACCGGCGACGGCACCCCAGCCGACGCCGTGCACTGACCCCGGGCCCGCACACCCGCCCCCGGCCTCCGCCTGCGCCGCTCCCGCGCCGCGAGCTACCCACAGCCCTCGGCTCCCCGCGCCCCCATGCCCTCCACACTGCCCTCCACACCGCCGGCGGGACCCGGCGCGGGTGCCGTGCCCCCCGCCGCGGCGGAGGCCGCGGCCCCATCGGCGTCCCGCTGCGGACGTGCGGCCACACGGACCTCACCCCACCAGCCGACCGCGGTGAGCGCCAGGGTGAGCCCCACTCCCGCCAGTATCGCCGTGGACGGCGCGACCTCCCGGAGCAGCGCGCCCGCCAGCGAGCCCGTCGCCGCGTAACCCGCGCCCGCAGCCGCGTACATGACGGAGTATCCGGCGGCAAGCAGGTCGGAAGGGAGGGCTTCGCGCAGCGACAGGTTGCGGGTGAGCATGGCTCCCGACTGGAGGGTGCCGCCCACCACCAGCGCCGCGGCGATCACCGCCGCGGAGGGCGACAGCGCGGCCGCCGTCACGCAGACCGACACCCCGGCCATCAGCAGCACACTGCGGGTGCGCAGCCGGCCCGGCCAGGCGCGCAGGCCGTAGGCGAAGCCGCCGAGCCCCCCGCCCACCGCCATCCCGGTCAGCAGCGGGCCGGACCAGCCCACGCCGATGCCGCGCTGCTCGAGCAGGGCGGGCAGTACGAGTTCGGCCAGCCCGAGCAGCGCGAGGCTCGCCGCGCCCGTGACGTACACCGGCCAGACGCCGGTCAGCACCTTCAGCAGTGAGGCCCCGCCCGCGCGAGCGCCGCTGCCCGTGCCGTCGTCCCCGCCCCAGGCGGCCGGAAGCAGCCACAGACCCGCGATCGACGACGCCATCGACGCGGCGGCCAGCAGCAGCGGGACGCGCGGTGCGACGCCGAGCGCCAGACCGGCGACGGCGGCCGGGGAGACGGCCCAGACCCCGGCCGTCAGCATCGACTCCACCGACAGCGCCTGGGCGGCCGCCCGTTCCGGCACCAGCGCGGTGAGCAGCGTGCGCAGGCCGCCGGTGGCGGCGGCGGGGGCGGCCCCGGCGACGAGCGCGAACCCGCACAGGACCGCCGAAGGCGTGTCCGGCAGAAGACCAAGGCCCGCGAACCCGACGGCCCCGCAGGCCAGCCCCCCGGTCAGGTGCAGGCGGGCCCGGGCGGGGCGCAGACGCAGCCCGAGGACCGGAGCGCCCATGATCTCGCCGATGACGTAGGCCGCCGCGAGGGCAGCGCCCAGCGAGTACCCGCCGGGGCGTTCGCGCACCAGGAACACCAGGGCCAGCGGTGCCATGGCCACCGGCATGCGGGCGCCGACGGCGGTGCAGGCCCAGATCAGGACCTGTCGGGAGGCGACGTCGCGGTAGCTCATGACAACGACCGTAGGGGGCGGCACCGACACCGCCCCAGAAGTTTTCCGCAGCCTGTGGACAACCCGGGGCCCGGACCCGCCCGGCCGGCAGGAACCGCCGGGCCAGCAGACCGCCGGGCCGCTAGAACGTCAGCACGCCCCGTGCCACCCGCCCCTCCTCGGCGTCCGCCGCCGCCTTCTCGAAGTCCTCGACCGGGTAGGTCCGGGTGACGAGTTCGTCGAGCAGCAGCCGGCCCTCGCGGTACAGCTCCGCGTACAGGGCGACGTCCCGCTGGGGGCGCGACGAGCCGTAGCGGCAGCCCAGGATCGACTTGTCCAGGTACATCGAGGAGACCAGGAAGGACGCCTCGGCGGTGGCCGGCGGGACCCCCAGGAGCACGGCCTGACCGTGCCGGTCCAGCAGGTCGACCGCCTGCCGGATCAGCTCGACCCGGCCCACGCACTCGAAGACGTGGTCCGCGCCCGTCGGCAGCACCTCCCGCACCGCGTCCGCCGAGGTGAGGAAGTCGGTCGCGCCGAACTGCCGGGCCACCGCCTCCTTCGCCGGGTTGGCGTCCACCGCGACGATCCGCGACGCGCCCGCGATCCGCGCCCCCTGCACCACGTTCAGCCCGATCCCGCCCGTCCCGATGACGACGACGCTCTCGCCGTACCCGACTCGCGCGCGGTTCAGCACGGCCCCGACGCCGGTCAGCACCCCGCACCCGATCAGCGCGGCCGAGGTCAGCGGGACGTCCTTCGGGATCGGCACCGCCTGCACGGCCTTGACCACCGTCCGCTCGGCGAAGGCGGAGTTGGACGCGAACTGGAACAGGGGCCGCCCTGCGCGCGTGAACGGCTTCCCGGGACGCCCGATGGCCCGCCGGCACATAGTGGGCCGGCCGCGGTCGCACTCCGCGCAGGCGCCGCAGTTGGCGAGCGTGGACAGCGCGACATGGTCGCCGGGCACGACATGCGTGACCCCGGGGCCGACCGCTGCCACGACCCCCGCGCCCTCGTGACCGAGGACGACCGGCGCGGGGAAGGGGATCGTCCCGTCGACGACCGACAGGTCGCTGTGGCACAGCCCGGCCGCCGAGACGGCGACGAGCACCTCGCCCGCTCCCGGATCGCGCACTTCCAGGTCGTCGACGACCTCGACCCGCTTCCCGTCGAACACCACGCCTCGCATCACGCTGCTCCCCTCTGCCTCATCCCTTGGGCTGCCTGGGCAGGCCGAGCACCCGCTCGGCGATGATCGTGCGCTGGATCTGGTCCGAGCCGCCGTAGATCGTGTCGGCCCGGGAGAACAGGAACAGGTGTTGCGCGTCGTCGAGTTCGTACGGCGCGGCGGGCGTCCAGTCGTACGGCCCGACGCTCGCCGCCGCCCCCCGCACCTGCACGGCGACCTCGCCCAGCCGCTGGTGCCAGCCCGCCCACAGCAGCTTGGCCACGCTCGGCGCGCCGGGGCCGCCCGTGCCGCCCAGCGTCCGCAGCGCGTTCCACCGCATGGTCCGCAACTCCGCCCACAGCCGCACCAGTCGCTCGCGCACGACGGGATCGCCGGCCGCGCCCGTCTCCACGGCGGCGTGCACGACCCGCCCCAACTCCTGGGCGAAGCCGATCTGCTGGGCGAGGGTCGACACCCCGCGCTCGAAGCCGAGCAGGCTCATCGCGACCCGCCAGCCCTCTCCCGGCGCGCCGACGACGTGCTCCACGCGCGCGTGCGCCCCGTCGAAGAAGACCTCGTTGAAGTCGCTGGTGCCGGTCAGCTGCCGGATCGGCCGCACCTCGATCCGGCCCGGCTGGTCCATGGGCACGAGGAGGAACGTCAGGCCGTGGTGCCGGCGCGAGTGCGGGTCGGTGCGCGCGAGGACGAAGCACCAGTCGGCCTCGTGGGCGAGGGAGGTCCAGATCTTCTGGCCGGTGACACGGTACGACCGTCCGTCGGGGTCGGGTTCGGCACGCGTGCGGACGCCGGCGAGGTCGGACCCGGCTCCGGGCTCGCTGTACCCCTGGCACCACAGCTCGTCGCCGGCGGCGACCGGCGGCAGAAAGCGCGCCTTCTGCTCGTCCGTGCCGTGCGCGAGCAGGGTGGGCGCGAGCAGGTTCTCCCCGATGTGCCCGGAGCGCGGCGGTGCGCCCGACCTGGCGTACTCCTCGGCCCAGGCGACCTGCTGGGTGAGGCTCCCGGTCCGGTTGCCGTACCCGCCCTCCGGCCAGCCGAGCCCGATCCACCCGGCCGCCCCGAGAGCCCGTTCCCAGGACCGCCGGTCGCAGGCCTGCGGCGCGTGTGCGGCCAACCAGTCGCGTACTTCGACGCGGAACTCGTCGTCCACGGAACTGAATCCGAAATCCACGACACCACCTCACGTTGGGGGCGAGCTGACCGACATAAGGGGCGCGGGGAACCGCGCACCCAGCCACGACGCACGCGCACGCGCATACGCACACCAGCTCACCCGTTGGGCCGCGCCCCCGCGCGAGCGGCCCGCGCCATCTCCTCGAGCCGCGCCAGCATCGGCATCGGGTCGATCCCCACCGAGCCCGGCAGGGCTTCCGCGATCCGTTCCGGCGTCCAGGAACCACCCTCCGCGTAGACCGAACGGAGTTCCCTCGGCTGCGCCCACACCGCGATCTTCGGCCCGGCGACGGTGTACACCTGCCCGGTGATCCCGGCGTCCCGCGCCCGGTCCGACAGCAGATAGACCACGAACGCGGCCACGTCCTCCGGTTCGCCGATCTCCGACAGCTCCGTCGGCACCCCGGCCCGACATGCGCGTACGCGCCACGGGGGCCACCGCGTTGGCGGTCACCCCGTACTTGTGCAGACCGAGCGCGGCGCTGCGCACCAGCGAGATGATCCCGCCCTTGGCCGCGCTGTAGTTGGCCTGCGACACGGACCCCTGGTGGTTGCCGCTGGTGAAGCCGATCAGCGTGCCGCCGCGCTGTTCGCGCATCACCGCCGAGGCGGCCCGGAACACGGTGAAGGTGCCCTTCAGATGGGTGGCCACGACCGGGTCCCACTCCTCCTCGGACATGTTGAACAGCATCCGCTCGCGGAGGATGCCGGCCACGCACACGACCCCGTCGAGCCGCCCGTACGACTCCACGGCCACGTCGACGAGCCGTCGGCCGCCGGCCATCGTGGAGATGTCGTCGGCGACGGCGACGGCCTCTCCGCCGGCCGCCTCGATCTCCTTGACGACGGCCTCGGCGACCTCGCTCGTGGGCGCGGCACCGTCCACCGCCACGCCGTAGTCGTTGACGACGACGCGTGCGCCCTCCGCGGCGGCGGCGAGCGCCACCGCCCGCCCGATGCCCCGCCCCGCGCCCGTGACGGCGATGCTCCTGCCGGCCAGGAAGTTCCCCATGCCCAGCCCCCTCCCGCAGTTTCTGACGGTCCGTTAGATTTTGGCTGCGAGGACCAGATTGACCTGTCGGACAGTCGGGGACAAGCCCCGGGGAGGCACGGAATGACACTGCCGGCCGAGTTCCACGACATCGCGAAGCGCGTCAACAACTGGGGGCGGTGGGGGGCGGCCGACGAGATCGGCACGCTGAACCTCGTCACCGACGAGGTGGTCCGCGCGGCGGCCGCCGAGATCCGCTCGGGGCGTCGCGTCCCGCTCGCCCTCCCGCTGCGGGAGGACGGGGTGCAGACCGGCCTGATCCCGGGCCGGATCAACCCGCTGCACACCATGGTGCAGATCAACCAGGAGATCTTCGGCCCGGGGACGGTGGCGTGCAGCGACGACGCCGTGACGATGGGCCTGCAGGCGGGCACGCACTGGGACGCGCTGACCCACGTCTCGCACTCGGGGAGGCTCTACAACGGCCGCCCGGCGGGCAGCGTCACCGCGCACGGCGGAGCCGAGTTCAGCGGCATCGACAAGGCGCGGCACGTCGTCTCGCGCGGGGTGCTGCTCGACGTGGCACGCGCGCGTGGCGTCGACCGGCTGGCGGGCGGCCACGCGGTGACGCCGGAGGACCTGGAGGCGGCCGAGGAGCTCGCCGGCGTGCGTGTGCGCGCCGGCGACATCGTGCTGGTGCGGACCGGGCAGGTCCAGGTCTATCTGGCGGGCGACAGGCAGGGGTACGGGTTCCCCTCGCCGGGGCTGTCGGTGCGCACGCCGGAGTGGTTCCACGCGCGCGACGTGGCGGCCGTCGCCAACGACACCCTCACGTTCGAGGTCTTCCCGCCGGAGATCGACGATCTGTGGCTCCCCGTGCACGCGCTCGATCTCGTGGAAATGGGGATGCTGCAGGGCCAGAACTGGAATCTCGAAGAGTTGTCCACAGCCTGTGGAGAAACAGGCCGCTACGCGTTTCTGCTGTCCGCGATGCCCGAGCCGTTCGTCGGCGGGACGGGGACGCCGGTGGCCCCGGTGGCGATTCTCTGAGGGCGCGAGGGCCTGAGGACCTGAGGACCTGAGGACCGGAGGACCGGACGGCGCGGGTCGCGCCGGCCGGCGGCCTCGTCGGCCGACGGCGCGCGGCTGCCCGCCCCGAGCACGGCACCGCGCACCGCCATCCGACTTCGGCGTGTCTCCCCGCCCCCGACTGCACCCGAGCGGAGAAACCCCCGTCGACTCCACTCGGCCCTGAGGGAACCGACGCCGAATCACGATCCGCGCCCGGCAAGGACCTCCGTCACCGAGGCCCTCGCCGTCCCCTCACGGCGAATCGCTGACCACAAGCGTGATCAAACGGACAACGGACGTCAACACCCGGACGGTGATTTATTACTTACGCCCCATTCATCATGGGCGCGCACGGAAGCACGGACAGGCGCACCGATCCAGGACCGGCCCGGACCGACAGCGCTTTCTGCGCCCACGCCCCACGGCTGCCGGGCTGCCGGGACAATCCGGGCCCGTGGGTACACCGCGCGCCGCCGCGGGCCCGTCAGACCGCCCCGTAGGCCAGTCCGCCGTACGCCGGCCGGGGCTCCTTGCGGACGCCGCCCGCGCACTCGGCCGCGCCGCCACGGTCCACCGCCGCCTCGGCCGGGGCCGCACAGCGGTCCAGTTCGCACCAGATGCGCTTGCCGGCGCCCTCGACGCTCCACCCCCAGCGGTCCGCGAGGCCGTCGACGAGGGCCAGGCCGCGTCCGCCGGTCGCCTCGTCGCCCGCACAGCGGGGCACCGGGGCCCGGTCGCTGGAGTCGGCCACCTCCAGCCGGACGATGGACGGCTCGGCCGCCCCGCCCGGCAGGGAGAGCCGCAGCACGGCCGGACAGCCGGTGTGCACCACGGCGTTGGTGACCAGCTCGGAGACGAGCAGGATCAACGTCTCGGCGAGCGGCTCCTCGTCCCCTATCCCGGACCCGACGAGGCGCGAACGGGCCCACCTGCGGGCGCGCCCCACCTCAGCGGGGTCGGGCCGGATCTCCAGCTGCACTTGAAGCACCTGCACCGCTCACACCATCCGAACCGGCGGACACATGGCCGTACGCCACGCCAGCCACGCTAGCCGCGTGTGCACCATGACGACGGGGGCCACGATCGTAGCCATTTTCTGCATGACCAGAACAACGGTCAGAGGCAGGGTGACGGAACGTGAATCCCTTACGAGACAGCTTGGTTGACGTACAGTCACCTCAACAAGCGCTTCGGGCATATTCCAGCGCGAAGGAGTACCCGTGCGGCATACTGTGCGACGCTCGTCGCGGGGAGTCGAACAGGCGGGGGCCATATGCCCGTCCGCCCAGCGAGTGGCGGCGCGCACCGCCGGATCCGGCATCACCCCAGGGGCACCGCCGGCATGGCTCATGCTCGGAACCGCTCGCATCCCACAGAAGGTACCGGAGCCGCCCGCCGACTCCGGGCCGTGACGGGTCACGCATCGGACACAACCCGATATCAACGCTCCGTGATTTACGGTGTGCCACAATCCGCGACACCCGAGCGGCCGCCCGTCCGCCACGTCCGCCGTCCGCGCAGGCGGGGACCGCTAACGGTCCGCCCCGGCCAGCAGGTCGGCCGCGAGCAGCTCCTCACTCTCCGTGACTCCACCCGCACGTCGTGTGCGCACCCAGGCCCGTTTCAGCAGCAGATGAACGTCCGCCTCCCAGGTGAACCCCATGCCGCCGTGCACCTGGAGACAGTCGCGCGCGCCGCGCACTGCGGCCTCGTCGGCCAGGATCCGGGCCGCCGCGATGTCGGCCGGGTCGGCGGTGACGGCGGCCGCGTAGACCGCCGCACGGGCCGTCTCGACCCGCACGAGCAGCTCCGCGCAGAGGTGTTTGACGGCCTGGAAGGCCCCGATCGGCCGACCGAACTGCTCACGCGCCCGGGCGTGTTGCACGGCCAGTTCGCACGCGCGTGTGGCGGTGCCGAGTTGCTCCGCCGCGGTGAGGAGGACGGCGGCGGGATCGGCCGTCCCGCGCGCGGGGACGGCGTGCAGCGGCGTCAGCGGGTCCACCGACCGCAGCGGCACGGCCCCGTCGGCGTCCCCGCGTACGACGTCCGCCTGCGC
Organism: Streptomyces achromogenes; assembly: GCF_030816715.1. Classification (NCBI taxonomy): domain Bacteria; kingdom Bacillati; phylum Actinomycetota; class Actinomycetes; order Kitasatosporales; family Streptomycetaceae; genus Streptomyces; species Streptomyces achromogenes. The sequence goes on from NZ_JAUSYH010000001.1 coordinate 3,963,710, forward strand.
CAGCCACTCCACCAGCCCGCCGCCGTCGGCGGCCGCCACGACCGTCTCGCCCTCGGCCGCGCCCGGCACGTGCCCGGCCGCGAGGTGCGTGGCCACCAGGGGGCCCGGCAGCAGCACCCGGCCCGCCTCCTCGAAGACCAGCACCGCCTCGGGCAGCCCGAGTCCGACCCCGCCGTCCGCCTCCGGCAGCCGCAGCGCGAAGAATCCGGCCGTGCCCAGTTCCCGCCACAGGGACCGGTCCAGCACCCCCGGCCGGTCCACGGCGGCCCGCAGCGCCGCCCGGTCGAACCGGCGCGCGAGCAGCTCCCGCACCCCGCCGCGGAGCGCCCGCTGGTCCTCCGTCAGAAGAAAACGCATGACGGACCGTTCACCTCCCCTTCGGCAGACCCAGGATCCGCTCGGCCACGATGTCGCGCTGGATCTGCGACGTGCCTGCCGCGATGGTGTACGAGAGCGACGAGAGCCGGTCGGCCGTCCACGTCCGGTCGGCGTCGAGGGCCGCGTCGCCCAGGACCTCGGCGGCGGCGTCGTACAGCTCCTGGCGCGCCTGCGAGTAGCGGAGCTTGAAGACCGAGCCGCCGACGCCGGGCACCCCGCCGTGCGCGGCCTCCGCCGCGCTCACGTTCCACTGCGTCAGCCGCCACAGCGCACGGAACTCGGCGTTGAGGGACCCCAGCCGGCGCCGCAGAACGGGGTCGTCCCAGCGTCCGGTGCGCCGCGCCCGGCGCGCGAGTTCGCCCAGCACGCGCCGGCAGGCGACGACCTCGCCGACGAAGGCCGTGCCGCGCTCGAAGGACAGCGTCACCATCGTCACGCGCCAGCCGTCGTTCTCCGCCCCCACCCGGTTGCCGACCGGCACCCGCACCTCGTCGAGGAACACCTCGGCGAACTCGGCGGACCCGGCGAGGGTGCGCAGCGGGCGGACCGTGACGCCCGGCGCGTCCATGGGCATGGCCAGCCAGCTGATGCCCCGGTGTTTCGGCGCGTCCGGATCGGTGCGCACCAACAGCTCGCACCAGTCGGCGACTTCCGCGTGCGAGGTCCAGATCTTGGATCCGCTCACCACGTAGGCGTCGCCGTCGCGCCACGCGCGCGTGCGCAGGGCCGCGAGGTCGGACCCGGCGTCGGGCTCGCTGAAGCCCTGGCACCACACCTCCTCGCCGCGCAGGATGGGCGGCAGCCAGCGGTCCCGCTGCTCGGGCGTCCCCTCGGCGGCGATCGTCGGGCCGGCGTGCAGCAGCCCGACGAAGCCCGCGCCGACGTAGGGCGCGCCCGCCTTCTCGGTCTCCTCCAGGAAGATCAGGCGGACGCCCGGCGGGGCCTGCCAGTGCACGTCGGCGTATCCGGCGTCGTGCAGGGCCCGCTGCCAGCCGAGGTCGTAGGCGCGGCGGCCCGGCCAGTCGTCCGGCGAGGGCTTCGGCGGGAGGGTGGGCAGCACCTTGCCCAGCCATTCCCGCAGCCGGGCCCGGAACTCCGCGTCCTCGGGGCTGTCCGAGAGGTCCATGGTCCTCGTCCCCTCCTTCGGCCGCCGCGCCGGCTACTTGTCGAGGTCCAGGTCGAGCATGCGGATCGCGTTGCCGCGCATCAGCTTGTAGACCGTCTCGTCGTCGAGGCCCTTGACGTGGTCGAGGGCGACCTCCTTGGTGTGCGGGAAGGTGGAGTCGACGTGCGGGTAGTCGGTCTCGAAGGTCGCGTTGTCGCGCCCCACCGCGTCCAGGGACGCCACGCCGTGCTTGTCGCGGAAGAAGCAGCAGAAGATCTGCCGGTAGTAGTAGGTCGACGGCGGTTCGGGGATCAGGTCGCGGACGCCGCCCCAGGCGCGGTGCTCCTCCCAGACGTCGTCGGCGCGCTCCAGGGCGTACGGGATCCAGCCCATCTGCCCCTCGGAGTAGGCCAGCTTGAGGCGTGGGAACCGCACCAGGACGCCGCTGAAGAGGTAGTCCATCATCGACGCCATCGCGTTGTTGAACGACAGGGACGCCTGGACGGCCGGGGGCGCGTCGGGTGAGGCGGCCGGCATCTGCGAGGACGAGCCGATGTGCATGTTGACGACCGTGCCCGTCTCCTCGCACACCGCGAAGAAGGGGTCCCAGTAGCCCGAGTGGATCGACGGCAGCCCGAGGTGGCTGGGGATCTCGGAGAAGGTCACGGCGCGCACCCCGCGGGCCGCGTTGCGCCGGATCTCGGCGACCGCCAGGCCGATGTCCCACAGGGGGATCAGGCACAGCGGGATCAGCCGCCCGCCGCTGCCGCCGCACCACTCCTCGACCATCCAGTCGTTGTAGGCGCGCACGCAGGCCAGCGCGACCTCCTTGTCGTGCGCCTCGGCGAAGGTCTGCCCGCAGAAGCGCGGGAAGGACGGGAAGCACAGCGAGGCCTCGACGTGGTTGAGGTCCATGTCCGCCAGCCGGGCCTTCGGGTCCCAGCAACCGCGCCGCATCTCCTCGCGGGTGATGCCCTCGAGGGTCATCTCGTCGCGGTCGAAGCCGACGGCGGCGATGTTGCGCTTGTACGGGAACTTCAGGTCCTCGTAGATCCACCAGTCGGTGGGCGGGCCGTCCGGGTCCATCGTGATCTGGTACTTCCCGGCGACGTAGGCGAGCTCGCCGATGCCGGCGGTGAGGGGCTGCGGTCCCCGGTCCCGGTACTTCTTCGGCAGCCAGGTCGAGAAGAGGTGCGCGGGCTCGATCACGTGATCGTCCACGCTGACGATGCGCGGCAGTTCGGTGCTCATGGCTTCCCCTCCGCCTGGCGGAACGCCGGTGGTCCGGTGGACGGCCCGGCGCGTCATCTGATGGGTCGTCAGATCTGGTCTCCCCTGCAGGCTAGCCCGCACCCCCTGGACCGACAAGGCGACCGGCCCTACGCTCTGCCCAGATCTGACTGTCCGTCAGTTACGCCAGGGAGCCGGGAGCCGACGTGAACGACACCGCCGCCGCCACCGCCGCCACCGCCGCCGCCGCCCACGAGCTGAGCGCCTCCCGCACCCTCTGGGAGCTGCTCGCCCGCCGCGCCGACCTCACCCCCGGCCGCCGGGTCCTCCTCCAGGGCGACCGCGCCCTCACCTTCGGCGGGCTGCGCGAGCGCGCCGAGCGGACGGCGGCCGGACTGCACGACATGGGCGTACGCCCCGGCACCGTCGTCGCCTGGCAGCTGCCGACCCGCCTCGAGACCGCCGTGCTGTCCTTCGCCCTGGCCCGCCTCGGGGCCGTGCAGACCCCCGTCATCCCCTTCTACCGCGACCGCGAGGTCGGCTTCGCGCTGCGCGAGTCGAAGGCGGAGTTCTTCGCGACGCCGGGCGTCTGGCGCGGCTTCGACCACACCGAGATGGCCCGGCGGCTCGGCGCGAAGGGCGTCTTCGAGGCGTACGACGACCTGCCCGACGGCGACCCCGCGATCCTCCCCGCCCCGCCCGCCGAGGGCGGCTCGGTCCGCTGGATCTACTGGACGTCGGGCACCACGTCCGACCCCAAGGGCGTCCTGCACACCGACCGCTCGCTGATCGCGGGCGGCTCCTGCCTCGCCCACGCGCTGCGCCTCACGGCGGACGACATCGGCTCCATGGCGTTCCCGTACGCCCACATCGCCGGCCCCGACTACACCGTCATGCTCCTGCTCTACGGCTTCCCGGCGGTGATGTTCGAGCACTTCGCGCTGCCGGACGCGCTGGCGGAGTACCGGCGGCACGGCGTGACGGTGGCGGGCGGGTCGACGGCGTTCTACTCGATGTTCCTCGCCGAGCAGCGCAAGCAGCCGGGCGTCCCCGTGATCCCCACGCTGCGGCTGCTCGCGGGCGGCGGCGCGCCCAAGCCGCCGGAGGTGTACCACGCCGTCGTGCGCGAGATGGGTGTGCAGCTCACCCACGGCTATGGGATGACCGAGGTGCCGATGATCACCATGGGCGCGCCGGACGACACGGCGGAGAACCTCGCGACGACGGAGGGGCGGCCGCCCGAGGGCATGGAGATACGCGTCGCCGGGGACGGGGAGGTGCGGCTGCGCGGCGAGGCCGTGTGCCGGGGCTACCTGGACCCCGGCCAGAGCGCCGAGGCGTTCGACGCGGACGGATTCCTGCGCACCGGCGACCTCGGGCGGCTGACCGAGAGCGGGCACCTGGTGCTCACCGGGCGGCTGAAGGACGTCATCATCCGCAAGGGGGAGAACGTCTCCGCCAAGGAGATCGAGGACCTGCTGGCCGCCCACCCCGGCGTCGGGGACGTCGCCGTGATCGGCCTGCCCGACGCCGAGCGCGGGGAGCGGGTGTGCGCGGTCGTCGAGCAGCCGCCCGGGGCGCGGGCGCTGACCCTGGAGGCGGTCACGTCGTATCTGCGCGCGGCGGGACTCGCCACGCACAAGCTGCCCGAGCAACTGGAGCTGGTGGACGCCCTGCCGCGCAACGACACGCTCCGCAAGGTCCTCAAGTACAAGCTGCGCGAACGCTACTCGGGCACGGTGAAGTAGCGGGCGAACGCCGGGACGATCTCGGCCTCGCCGACCTTGCCGTCGGCATCGGCGTCCAGCACCGCGGCGGCTCCCCGGGCGACCTCCTCGGGCGCGCCGAGGGCGCGGAGCACCCGCACGGTGTCCTCGACCGTCGCCCGGCCGTCACCGTCGGCGTCGGCCACGTCGAGTGCCGCGTGCAGGAAGGGGCGGGCGATCTCGGCGAACCGCCCCGGGTTGTCGCGCAGGCGCTTGACCGCGCCGGTCACGAACTCCTCGCGGGTGATGCGCTGGTCGCCGTCGCGGTCGGCGATGCCGGCCATGCCCTGCCAGAACGCCTCGGCTCCCCCGTAGACGGCCTGCCCCTTGTCCGAGCGCGCGGCGACGCCGAACTCGGCGAGCACCGCCTTGGCCGCGGCGGCGAAGTCCGCGCGGTCGATGTAGCCGTTGCCGTCCTGGTCGAAGGTGGCGAACCGGGCGGCGATCCTGCGTTCGTACTCGCTGTTGACCATGTCTTCTCGGGCCGCCTTACGTCGTCGCGGAGGTGCTGGGGGAGATGCGGTGGAAGCGCTGCGAAGAGTGCTTCCGGCAGGGAGCGTACGACGCGGACGGCGTCCGGGCAGCGCGAAGGGGACGCCTGTGCCCGGACCGGGGGCGATTCGGGACGAGCGTGTGGCGAAACGACGGCGTCACGCCGACAGCGGTTCCGTCCCGTCGTCCAGGGCGTCCGCGAGATCGGCGTACACGTCGAAGAGGCGGCGCACGCCGAGCGCGCCCAGCACCCTGTTGACGTGGGAGCCCTCGGCCGCACCGCGCGCGGGGAGGATCAGGCGCAGCCGTCCCCGGCAGGAGCGGATGAGGCGGCGGGACGCGATGAGCACGCCCACTCCGCTGGAATCGCAGAAGTACACGTCGGAGAGGTCCAGGACGAGACTGTGGCGGCCCTCGGCCACCTCGTCGTGCACCCGCTGCCGCAGCACCGGCGACGTCACCAGGTCCAGCTCGCCCGACACCCGCAGCACGGCCCATCCACCCTGCTCGCCGCCGGTCACTTTGAAGGCCACCACCACGCCTTTCGCTCGCTGTTGCCAGCCGTAGCTCGCAGTGAACGGAAGCTGTCCCTTCGCTTCCTTGCAGCGCGGCTGCCCAGCGGCCGTGCCCCGAAACTCCGAAGCAAAAACAGAAACCGAGAGAAAGAGGCTTGTTTCTGTCATATGCAGTCCGGTTCGATCCAGGTGTGTCGGGTAGGCGCGGGCCCATACCACTCCGCCGCGATCAGGGGGCGCACATTGGAACAAAGGGGCGTGCGTCGTCGTACGTGCCGACTACATTCGAGGTGACGGTGGACGCACGCTGAACACGAACACGGACACGGACACGCAGGTACGGGACGCACACGGGTGAGGGGGACGCATGGCGAAGAGGGACGCACCGCCCCGCTGGGACCGCAAGATGCAACAGCGGCTCGCGCGCGGTGAGGCGGCCGCCCTCGGCGAACTGTACGACCGGTTCGCTTCGCTCGTGCACGGTCTTGCCCACCGCGTGCTCGGAGACGAACGGGCGGCGGACGGTGTCACCCGCGAGGTCTTCGCCCACGTCTGGGAACACCCGGACGCCTACGACCCCGGGCAGGGCCCGCTGCGCACCTGGGTCGCCGCGGTGACCCACCGGCTCGCCGTGCAGCGGCTGCGCGCCACCGAGACCGCCGCGCTGGCCGAGACCGGCCACGGCTCCGCCGAGGCGACCGAGGAACTCGAGCTCAGGGTGCGGCACGCCTCCGTCGCCGCCCGCGCCGACTACATCGTCCAGGCCATGCCGGCCCCGCTGCGCGCCGCCCTGGAGCTGGCCTACTTCCAGCGCCGCGACTACCGCCAGACCGCGGCCGACCTCGGCGTCACCGAGGACGAGGCCCGCCGCCGGCTCCGCCTCGGCCTGCAACTGCTCTCCACCGCCCACGACACCGCGGCCCCCGGAGCGCCCCCCGGCTACGGAGGTGCGGCGTGAGCGACGCGGACGACTTCGCGCCGCGCGCCGGCGAGGACGAGAAGGACACGGACGAGGACAGGGACAAGAACGGGAACGAGGGCAAGGGCAGGAGCAGGGACGCGGAAGGCACGGAGGGGACGGCTACGGGCACGGGAACGGGAACGGGCAAGGGGAGTACGCAGGACGTGGGCAGCGCACCGGACGCGGAGAGCGCGGGCGGCTCGGGGAACGCCGGCGAGGCGGCCGGGGACGCGCCCGCCCCCGTCCCCCGCATCCCCCTCCCCCGTGTCTCCGTGGAGGACGGCGGGCTGCCGCTGCCCGCCCCGCAGGAGCCCGCCGGACCGGAACCGGTCAGGCTCGAGCATCCGATCCTCAAGTCGCTGCTCGGCGCGTGGGCGTTGGCGGCGTGCTCGGCCGAGGAGACGGACGCCGTCGAGATGCATCTCGGCGACTGCGGCGCGTGCGCGGACGAGGCACGGCGACTGCGCGAGGCCGTCGGACTGCTGCACCGCTCGGAGTCCCTCGACCTCGACCCCGCCCTGCGCACCCGTGTCCTCGACGGCTGCCTGGAGCGGCGTCCGCCGCGCGTCCCGGTGCCCGCCTGGGCGGCGTCGTACGACGCCGAGACCGCGCGACTGGACGCCCTGCTCCAGGACTTCGGGGACGCCGAGTGGCACGCGCCCGTGCGGCTGCGCTGGTTCCGCGGCGAGAGCGCGACGAGCCGCCGGACCACCGTCGCCGGGGTCATCGCCCATCTGCTGGCGGTGGACGGCCTGATCGCCGTCGCCCTGGGCCTGGAGGACCCCCTGGACGCGAACGCGGGCGCGGGCGAAGCGACGGAGCCGCCGGACGCGGCGGGCCGGCCGAAGAGCGGGACGCGGACGCCGGCCGAGCGCACCGAGGCGTTCTGGGCGGGCGCGCACTTCCCGCCGACCCGCTCGGTGCGCGGCCCGTGGCGCGAGCAGACCCACGCCCTGGTGCGCACGGTGTCCTTCGCCGGAGGAGGCCCCGGCGGCATGCCGGTGTCGTACGGCGGCTTCGAACTCCCCCTGCGGGACGCGATGCTGGACCGGGCCTTCGAGTGCTGGGTGCACGCCGAGGACATCGCGGAAGCGGTCGACTACCCCTACGCGCCGCCCGCGCCGCGCCACCTCCACGGCATGATCGACCTGGCTGCGCGGATGCTGCCGGAGACGCTCGCCGCCCGCCGTCGCGCCGGACTCGCCTCGCCCGCACGGACCCGGCGTCCGGTGACCGCCGGCCGGCCCGGCCGCAGCCTGCGCCTGGAGATCGAGGGCTCGGGCGGCGGCCAGTGGCTGATCCCGCTGGACTCTCCCGCGCAGCCGGTTCGGCCCGGGACCGGGGACCCCCGCGGCACGGCGGACCCCGCCGAGGACGAGGTGGCCCATGTGGCCATGGACGACGTGGAGTTCTGCCGGCTGGCCGCCGGCCACGTGTCCCCGGAGGAGGCGGCCGCGGGCCAGGTCGGCGACCGGGACGCTATCCGGGACGTGCTGTTCGCGGCGGCGAGCCTCAGCCGGATGTAGCGCGGGCGGGGCGGATCCCGCCTCCGGCCCGCCTTCTCCAGGGTGCGGACACGCCCTAGCTAGGGGAAGACGACCGTCCGCCGCCCGTTGAGCAGGATCCGGCGCTCCGCGTGCCACTTGACGGCTCGCGCCAGCGCCTGGCACTCCACGTCCCGTCCGATCGCGACCAGCTGGTCCGGCGTGACGCCGTGCCCGACCCGCTCGACCTCCTGCTCGATGATCGGCCCCTCGTCGAGATCGGCGGTCACATAGTGCGCCGTCGCCCCGATCAGCTTCACGCCCCGAGCGTGCGCCTGGTGGTACGGCTTCGCGCCCTTGAAGCTCGGCAGGAACGAGTGATGGATGTTGATGATCCGCCCGCTGAGCTGCTTGCACAGGTCGTCGGAGAGGACCTGCATGTAGCGCGCCAGGACGACCAGTTCGACGTCCCGCTCCCGGACCAGCTCCAGCAGCTGCGCCTCGGCCTGCTGCTTGTTCTCCCTCGTCACCGGAATGTGGTGGAAGGGAATGTTGTACGAGCCCACCAGCTCGGCGAAGTCGGTGTGGTTGGACACCACCGCCGCGATCTCCACCGGCAGCGCGCCGATGCTGGCGCGGAACAACAGGTCGTTCAGGCAGTGCCCGAACCTGCTGACCATGAGGACGATGCGCATCTTCTCGTCGGCCCGGTTGATCTGCCAGTCCATGTGGAACGAGTCGCCGATCGCCGCGAAGCTGGCCCGCAGCTTGTCCACCGTCACCGGGGACTCGGCCGAGAAGTGGACGCGCAGGAAGAACAGACCCGTGTCGTGGTCGCCGAACTGCTGGCTGTCCTCGATGTTGCAGCCGGTCATGAAGAGATAACTCGACACGGCGTGCACGATGCCCTGCTTGTCGGGGCAGGAAAGGGTGAGGACGTACTGGTCGGCGGCGGTCGCCGCGGCTCGGGTGGGCTGCGCGTTCATGCCCGACAGGGTCGCACACCGGCCACCGCCGTGGGCAATCGTCCCGCAGGCCGGAACACGACGTCCGCCCCGCTCTCCCGGCCCCCGCCCGCCGTCTACGCGGCGCGCGTCATGATCCGGAGCACCTCGAGGGTGCGGGGCGGGGCGTCCGGGTCGTCCCCGTCGCTCGCCGCCATCCGCACGTGCGCGTCCCGCGCCGCCCGCACCGCGTCCGGCCAGCCCTGGTTGTCGATGTACGCGGAGACCGGGGCGTCCGGCCCGACCTGGTGCATGATCCGCAGCACCCGCAGCACGGCGGTGTCGACGAGGGCCGCCTCCTGCGAGTCGCGGAAGATCGTGCCGACGTACTTCTCGGCGGACCAGTTGTCGAGCCAGGTGTCCTCGACGAGGCGGTACACGGCGTCGGTGACGTCCCCGTATCCCTCGACGCCGGCCAGCCAGACGTTCTGCTGGAACGCCGGATCGGAGAGCATGTGCAGCGCGGAGCGCACATTGCTGCGCCAGCGCCACCACGGCATGTCGTTGAGTGGCATGCCGCCCATGGTGGGGGAGCGACGGCCGCGACGGGAAGAGTTCTCCGAACCTTGCACGGTCACCGATCGTACGTTTCCGCGCCTCGCGAGCGGCACGGACCCCCGCAATTCACCTTCCGGTCACCCAGCGTTGAACGAGGGTCACTCCGAGGTTGGCCATGTGGCGGAATCGTGCATGTCCATGACCGGCAGGCGACGCACGTCCACGCGAAGCACCTCCCTCCCCCGATCGTTCCGCTTCTCCAGGTCCGTCAGAGCGACCGCCCTCTCCGCGGGGGCCCTCGCCGCCTGCGCGTCGCTCGCCGTCGCCTGCGGGGTGGTCCCCGGCACCGCGGGGGGCTCCGGGGACGGCCCGATCGTGGTGATGACCTGGGCTCCCGAAGGGACGTCCGCGACCAACAAACCCGGCATGCCCGCCTTCGCCCGCGCCTACGCCCGCTGGCTCAACGCCAACGGCGGCCTGGGCGGCCGTGACCTCAAGGTGCTGACCTGCAACGACCGCGACGACACCGTCGCCGCCGCACAGTGCGCCCGGCGGGCCGTCAAGGAGGGCGCGGTCGCCGTCGTCGGCTCCTACAGCCAGCACTCCGACGCCTTCTTCCCGCATCTGGAGGGCGCCGGCATCCCGTACATCGGGGGCTTCGGCGTGACGAACGCCGAGTTCACCAGCCCGCTGTCCTACCCCGTCAACGGAGGCCGGTCCAGCCTCCTGGCCGGCCTCGGCAAGGAACTGGCCCCGCAGTGCGGCCGGGTCTCCCTCGTCCGCCCCGACACCATCGCGGGCGACTCCCTGCCCGTGATGCTCGACGCCGGGCTGACGGCGGGCGGCCACGACGCGTCCTCGGACCAGCCGGCCCCGGAGGACGCCACCGAGTACACGGACCAGGCCGAGGACGCCCTGCGGACGGCGACCAAGGGCGAGGGCCGGTCGAGGAAGGGCCGGGGGTGCGTGGTGACCGCGCTCGGGGACCGCACCGGCACCTTCATGGACTCCTTCCGGCGCAGCCGCGACGACTACCCCGGCGTGCGCACCGCCACCATCCTCGGCAGCGTCGACCAGACGGTGATCAACGCCGCCGGCGCCGCTTCGGGCCCCTTCGAGGGGGCGTACGTCACCGGCTGGTACCCGGTGGCGAGCGACCCCGCCTGGGCTCCGATGAAGAAGGTGATCAGCGAGAAGGCGTTCTCCGACACCCGCATCGACCCGGCCGACACGGGCGTGCAGACGACCTGGATCGCCTACAACGTGCTCCGGCAGGCCGTGGAGTCGCTGGACGGCGGCCCGGTGACCGCCGACACCGTGCGGCACGCGCTGGACGGCGGACTGCGGATCGACACGGGCGGGCTCACACCGCCCCTGCGCTGGCGGTTCACCGACCGCCTCGCCTCCATCGGCTTCCCCCGCCTGGTCAACGCCGACGTCACCCTCCAGACCGTGCGCAAGGGCCGCCTGGTGGCCGCCGAGCGGGGCTTCGTCGACGTGACGGGAACCCTGGAGAAGGCGGACGTCGACTGACCGGGCCGGTCGTCTGCCGTCGGCCGGTCGGTCGCCTGCCGCCGGTCGTCGCCGGCGACCGCCGCCGGGTCCCGCGTCGGGTGACGTCCGCGCGGTCCGGCACGCGCGGTCACAGCTGGGTGGGCCGGCGCTCGGTCAGCCCGTACTTCCGGGCGATCGCGTTCCACAGCTTCGCGGCCTGCGCCTTCTGGCCGCTCGCGGTGCCGCTCGCACGGTTGCCGGCCTGGGTCTCTTCGGTGGTGCGGGCCGATCCCCTCTTGCAGTTCTTCTTCTTGTCGGCGGCGACCTGGTCGGCCCAGGCCGCGTAGTGGTCGTCGGCGGACGCGGACGCCTGCCACGCCTTGGTGAGCGCGGTGGTCAGCGCGGTGTGGTCCGGGAGCCGGTCGACCTTCAGCCCGGACAGCCGGGTGACCAGACCGGTGCGCTGCTTCGCCGCGTCCCGCAGATCCGTGGCCGCCCGGGCGAGGTCGCCGCACGCCTTGACGTCGGCGACCGCGCTGATCACGCTGGCCCGGCTGCTGCCGCTGTCCGCCAGCAGCTTGTCCAGTTCCGCGGCCTGTTCCCGGGCCCCGTCCGAGGACGCCGACCCGGACTGCCCGGTCGCCGGCGCCGACGCGGCCACCGTCTTGTTGTCGTCGCCCTTGTCCGAGCCCCCGCCGCCGAGCATCGCGCCCGCGCCGACGCCGACGACCACGAGGGCGACGCCGATCGCCGCGAACAACGGCAGCCGTGAGCCGGTGCGGTCGCCCCGGCCGCGGCCGCCGTCGTCGTCCCGCGCACCGCGCCGGCCTGCGGCCGACGGGTCGCCGGGCGGGATGTGGGCGGGCCGGGCGTAGCCGGCCTGGGCGGGGCGGGCGGCGGGACCGCCGCCGCGGCCCGGCCGGCCGCCGGGTGCGGGGGCGTCCGGCTCGTCGAAGCGCGGCAGCAACTGGGTCGATCCGGCCGGGCCGTCGCCGGCCGGCTCGTCGCGGAAGAGGCCCTCGAACCCGGCGGGCGGCTGCTGCCGGTCGCCGCCGGCCGGTGCGGCGACCGGCGGTATGTACTGGGTGGCCTCGGCGTCGGGATGCCCGCCCGGTATCGCGCCGGGGGTGCCCTGCGGGTGCCGTGGGCCCGGGTTCTGCGGCGTGCGGCCGAGGAAGTGGGTCGACTCGGCCGGGGCCTCGGGCGGCAGCGCGCCCGGCCCGACGGGCGGCAGGTACTGCGTCGCGCCCTCGTCGGCCGGGGCCGCCGGTATCGGCGGCAGGTACTGGGTGGCGCCCTCGTCGCCGGGTGCCGCGGGGACCGGCGGTATGTACTGCGTGGCGCCCTCGTCGACGGAGGCGGACGGGGTCGCGACCGGCGGCAGGGGCGTGCCCGGTCTGCCCTGGCCGTACGCCGGGGCGGCCGGGGCCGGTGCGCCCTCGGGCGGGAGCGGGCCGGCTCCGGTCTGCCGGCCGCCGTTCCACGGATCCTGCGGCGATGCGCCCCACTGGTCCTGCTGCTCGGGCTGGTGCCGGCGATGTGCCTGGTCGGGGGGAAGCGGCCAGCTCTGGTCCGGCTGCTGCGGGGCCGGCGGCTGCTGGTCCGGACCCCAGGGCTGCCCCCAGGTCTGTCCACCGGCCGCCGCCGGCTGCCCGTACTCCGCCTGCTGCCCGTAGTCCCGCGGTCCGTACGCCTGCTGACCGTCAGGCTGTCCGTAAGGCTGCTGACCCTGGGCCTGCTGCCCGTACGGCTGCTCACCGTAGGCCTGCTGCCCCGCCTGCTGTCCGTACGGCTGCTGCCCTGTCGCCTGCTGTCCGTACGGCTGCTGCCCTGTCGGCTGCTGTCCGTACTGGCCGCCGTCGTACCCGCCGGGGTAGGGCTCCGGCGCGGTGCCCGGCTGTGGCTGCGGCCGGGCCGGCGGGCGCCGCACGTCCGGCGTCGTTCCCGGCAGCAGGGGCTCCCCGCCGTCGGAGGGCAGCACGATGCCTTCGCGCGCGGGCTGCGCCGAGGGCTCCTCGCCCTGTCCACTCTGCGTCACCGGGACTCCTACGAATGGGGGACCTTCGGAATCGTCGGTTCACGCTACCGGGTCCCCGGAACCCCGTGCCACGCAGCTCAAGAACGTGATCTCCCTCCCACCGGGATCGCCGGTGACGTACGTAACAGATCCGGAGCGCCGCGCGCCGGGTTCGTCGCCCCCCGCGTGGACCTCGTCTTTTCCCGTACGTGCACGCGGCGGCGCGCCCGCGTGCACGCCACGGCTCACGCCGCCGTCTGCAACTCCAGCCGCGCTCCGAACTCCCTTACCACCGACTCGTCGCGGAACGGTTCCAGCCGCTGCTGGAGGTCGTCGAGGTACTCCGCGCCCCGGTTGGAGCGCAGCGTCTGGAGCAACTCGACCGCTTTCATACCGGTGTTGCAGGCCTGCTCGATCTCGCGTTGCTGCACCTGCGCGGTGGCGAGGAGCACATAGCCGATCGCGCGCCGGCGCGCGCGGCCCGGCGGATGCCCGGCCAGGGACTCCTGGGCGCAGCGCGCCGCCGCCTCGGCCTGGCCCAGGTCGCGGTGACAGTGCGCCAACTCGTCTGCGAGATAGGCCTCGTCGAAGTGCGCGATCCACGTCGGGTCGTCTCCTGCGGACGGATCGGCGGCGTCCAGCGCGGACACCGCCCGTCCGGCCGCCGCCTGGGTGCCGCGGGCGTCGCCCATCAGGGCGTGTCCGCGCGCCTCCGCGGCGAGGAACATCGCCTCCGCGCGCGGTGTCACCCGGCCCCGCGCACCCTCCTGCGCGGCCCGCGCCAACTGCGCGATCTCGCGCGGGTTCCCGAGCTGTGCCGCGAGATGGCTCATGGAGGCGGCCAGCACGTATCCGCCGTATCCCCGGTCGCCCGCCGCCTGGGCCAGCCGCAGCGCCTGGATGTAGTAGCGCTGGGCGAGGCCGGGTTGGCCGGTGTCGACGGCCATGTACCCGGCGAGCTCCGTCAGCCTCGCGACGGCGGCGAAGAGTTCGCGGCCCACGGCCTCCCGGTAGGAACCGGCGAGGAGGCCCGAGACGACGCTGTTGAGGTAGTGCACGACGACCGGGCGCACATGCCCGCTGCCGTGCTGGTGGTCGAGGTCGACCAGCGCCCGCGTCATGGCCTTGACGGCCGCCACGTCGGACCGCCCCACCCGGGGTCCCGCGGACCGCGCGACCTGTGCGTCGGGCGACGAGATGAGCCAGTCGCGGCTCGGCTCGACCAGCGCCGAGGCGGCCACGGACGAGCCGGACAGGAAGTCCCGCCGGCCCACGTCGCTGCGCCACAGCTCGCAGACCTGCTCGATGGCCCCCAGCACCGTCGGCGAGAACTGCAGACCCACGCCCGAGGCGAGGTTCTTGCCGTTGGCCATGCCGATCTCGTCGATCGTGACCGTACGGCCGAGCTTGCGGCCCAGCGCCTCCGCGATGATCGCCGGGGCGCGCCCCCGCGGCTGCTGTCCGCGCAGCCAGCGCGCCACGGACGTCTTGTCGTAGCGCAGGTCGAGGCCGTGTTCGGCGCCGCACATGTTGACGCGGCGGGCGAGCCCGGCGTTCGAGCACCCCGCCTCCTGGATGAGCGCCTGCAGCCGTTCGTTCGGCTGCCGCGCGACTAGCGGCCTTGCGGCCATGGGCACTACCCCCTGTGGCTGCGGTGACCGGGGCGGCGGGTGCCTGCCCACACACCGAGTTGACGTGTCTTCCACCGAAAAGTTCCGGCCGAGAAGATCGATGCCCCACGGTCGCACCGAAAATGCGAGGCATGAGCGGATTGCTGATGTTTACCGAGCAATACGGGAAATGCCGGGTTATCGGCGGGAGCCGCCCCCTCACCCTGGTTACCCGTTCCCGCGCCCGTTCCTCCCGCGCGCCCCCGCCCATGCACCCATGCGCCCCGGACGCGGAATCGATGCTCCTCCCCCGCGCATTCGGGCGGGCGTAACCCCTGGTGACCGCTAGAGTTGTGTTCATCGTGGAAGAGACCATCGCGGGCGCCGACGCCACTCAAATCCCGAAGCAGCGCGGGGAATCGCTGCTCGAGACCGCTGTTCGCTACGCCGAGGAACGTCATTGGGACGTGTTCCCGGGCGCCTGGCTGGAAGCCGTCGACGGGATGCAGCGCTGCTCCTGCGGCGAAGCGGCCTGCGAGGTTCCCGGCGCGCACCCCACTCGGCCCGACTGGGCGACACAGGCCACCGGCAGCGCGACCGTCGCGCGGCGGATGTGGCAGAAACAGCCGACCGCCTCGATCCTGCTGCCGACCGGGCGGACGTTCGACGCGATCTCCGTGCCGGAGACGGCCGGTTTCCTCGCGCTGGCGCGGATGGAGCGGATGGAACTGACGCTCGGTCCGGTCACGTTGACGCCGGATCGCCGGATGCACTTCTTCGTGCTGCCGGGCGCCTCGGCGAAGGTGCCGGACCTGGTGCGCAAGCTGGGCTGGTCACCGGCCGCCCTCGATCTGGTGACGCTCGGCGAGGGCACGTACGTCGCCGCGCCGCCCACCCGGTACGGGTCCCGCGGGGCCGTGCAGTGGGCCTGCCGGCCGACCGCCGCGAACCGCTGGCTGCCGGACGCGGAGGAGCTGATCTCGCCACTCGCCTACGCCTGCGGACGGGACCGGTAGCCCGCCGCCTCCCGCCCGTACCGGCCGCCCCGCCCCAGCCGCCCCCGCCCACCGTAGGGTTCGGGGCATGACGTCCGTACGCGTGCGTAACCTCTGGAAGCGGTTCGGCCAGCAAGTCGCCGTCGCCGGGATCGATCTCGACCTGCCCTCGGGGAAGTTCATCGGCCTCGTCGGCCCCAACGGGGCGGGGAAGACGACGACGCTGTCCATGGTGACCGGACTGCTGCGGCCCGACCAGGGTTCCGTCGAGATCGTCGGGCACGACGTGTGGCGGGACCCGGTCGAGGTGAAGGCCCGGATCGGGGTGCTGCCGGAAGGTCTGCGGCTGTTCGAGCGGCTGTCGGGACGTGAACTGCTCGGTTACAGCGGGCGCTTGCGGGGGCTGCCGGGCGCCGAGGTCGACAAGCGGGCCACCCAGCTGCTCGACGTCCTCGATCTGGCCGGGTCCCAGCACAAGCTCGTGGTCGACTACTCGACCGGCATGCGCAAGAAGATCGGCCTCGCCGCCGCCCTGCTCCACAACCCCGAAGTGCTCTTCCTCGACGAGCCGTTCGAGGGCGTCGATCCGGTCTCCGCACAGATCATCCGGGGCGTGCTGGAGCGGTACACGGCGTCCGGGGCGACGGTCGTCTTCTCCTCGCACGTCATGGAGCTCGTGGAGTCGCTGTGCGACTGGGTGGCGGTGATGGCGGCGGGACGGATCCGGGCGCACGGGACGCTGGAGGAGGTGCGCGGGTCGGCGCCCTCGCTCCAGCAGGCGTTCCTCGAACTCGTCGGGGCGCAGGGCCGGGACACCGGCTCCGACCTCGACTGGCTGGGCGGCGGGGCGGGCCGGTGAGCGAGCTGCCCCCCGAGCCGGCCTCCCCCGCTCCGGCCTCCCCCACTTTTCCGGCTCCGGCCTCCCGCGCGGCCGCCTCGGCCCCGGCCGCGTCGGCGTCCCCTGCGGACCTCGTGGCCACCGTCGTACGGCTGAAGCTGTCGCTGCTGCGCAACGGGCTGCGGCAGTCGGGCGGACGGCGGGCCGCGTACGTCGCCTCCGCCGTCGTCACCCTGCTGTTCGCCGCGTTGCAACTGCTCGGGCTGATCGCGTTGCGGGGGCACGACCACGCCGTCTCCCTGGTCGTGCTGCTGGTGGCGGTGCTGGGGCTGGGGTGGGCGGTGATGCCGCTGTTCTTCCCCAGCGGCGACGAGACCCTGGACCCGACCCGGCTGGTGATGCTGCCGCTGCGGCCCCGGCCGCTGGTGCGGGCGCTGCTGGCGGCCTCGCTGGTGGGCATCGGACCGCTGTTCACGCTGCTGCTGCTGGTGGGGTCGATGATCTCGCTGGCGCACGGCGCGGCCGCCTGGACGGTGGGGGTGCTCGCCGTCGCCCTGGCGCTGCTGGTGTGCGTGGCGTTCGCGCGGGCCGTGGCCGCCGCCAACATCCGGCTGCTGAGCAGCCGCAAGGGCCGCGACCTGGCGGTGCTGAGCGGCCTCGTCATCGCGATCGGGGCGCAGGCCGTCAACTTCGGGGCGCAGCGGCTCGGCACGTCCGGGCTGGCACAGCTGGAACCGGTCGGGGACGTGCTGCGCTGGCTGCCGCCCGCCTCGGCGCTCGGCGCGGTCGACTCGGTGAGCGAGGGCGCGTACGGGGTCGCCGTCGCGCAGTTCGCCGTCAGCGGCGCGGCGCTGGTGCTGCTGGTGGCGGGGTGGTCGCGCACCCTGACGCGGCTGATGACCGCGCCCGACGGCTCCACCCTGCAGGCCGCCGAGCCGGCCGCACGCGAGCGGCGGAACTCGGCGGGCCTGGCGAGGCTGCTGCCGGGCGGGCGCACCGGCACGGTGATGGAACGCGCCCTGCGCTACATCTGGCGCGACCCGAAGACGAAGGCCGCGTGGGTGACCTCGCTGGCGATCGGGCTGATCGTGCCCGTCTTCAACGCGCTGCAGGGCACCGGCTCGATCTACTTCGCCTGCTTCGCCGCGGGGATGCTCGGCATCCAGATGTACAACCAGTTCGGGCAGGACACCTCCGCGTTCTGGATGGTCGCGCTGACCATCTCCTCGCGCCGGGACGCCTATGCCGAGCTGCGCGCGCGGGCGTTGGCCCTGCTGGCGATCACGCTGCCCTACGCGACGCTGGTGACCGTGCTGACCACGGCGATGCTCGGTGACTGGCCGAAGCTTCCCGAGGTGCTCGGACTGTCCTTCGCGCTGCTCGGCGCGATGCTGGCGACGGGCGCCTGGACCTCGGCGCGCTTCCCCTACTCGATCCCCCAGGAGGGTCACAAGAACGTCGTCCCCGGCCAGGCCGGTCTCGCCTGGATCGCGATCTTCGGCGGGATGGTCTCGGCCGCCCTGCTGTGCGCGCCGGTCATCGCGGTGACGATCTGGCTGCACGTCACCGAGGGCGGCGGGGCATGGACCTGGCTGCTGCTGCCGGGCGGTACGGCCTACGGCGCGGCCGTCACCCTGCTGGGCCTGCGGCTGGCGGCGCCGCGCACCGCGTCCCGCCTGCCGGAGATCCTGACGGCGGTGAGCAAGGGCTGACGGCGGCGCGCGCCACGCTCGCTCCGCCGGCCGTCCGTAGGGCCGGCGGCGATGGCGCGCGCGGGTCAGCGGTGGCACGCGTCGAGCGGCGCGGGTGGGCGGTGGCACGCGTGGGCCGGGCGGACGGCATGCGTGGGCGGTGGCGCGTCAGGCCGACTCGGCGAGCACGGCGTCCAGGAACGGTTCGATGGCCGCGCGCCACCCCTCCGGCTGGTCGTAGTGGACCAGGTGCCCCGCGTCGGGCACCTCGGCGTACTCGCCGCGGGGCAGCACCCGGACCATCTCCTGGGCCTCTGCCCGGCCGAGCTCGCCGTCGAGGCCGCGCACGACCAGCACCGGGCAGCGGACCTGCGTCAGTTCCTCCCAGTGCGCGTCGTAGACCCAGGTCTCGCGGGACTTGAGCATCTGCTCGGGCTCGAAGACGGGACGCCAGCCGTCGGACGACTCCTGCATCACCTCGGCGTAGAACTCGCCCCTGGAGGGGTTCGGGCGCTCCACCCAGGGGTCGTCCTCGCCGAACCACTTGCGGACGTCGGCGAGCGTGGCGAAGGGGACGGGCCAGGAGGCGAACCAGTCGCCCCACTCGCGCTGTGAGGCCGCACCGAGCGCGGAGGCCCGCATGTCGCAGACGACCAGGCCGCGCACCAGGTCCGGGCGCTTGGCGGCGAGCTGCCATCCGGTGAGCGCGCCCATGGCGTGCCCGACGAGGACGGCCGGGGCGAGCCCGAGCTGCTCGAGGGCCGCCTCCGCGTCCTCGACGTAGGCCTCGCGGGTGAAGGCGGCCTGCGGCGGCTTCTCGCTCTGCCCGTGGCCGCGCTGGTCCAGGGCGACCGCGCGGTGCCGTTCGGAGAGCCAGCGGGCGGTGGACGCCCAGTGCGAGGCCCGGCCCATCAGGCCGTGCAGTAACAGCACGCCCGAGGTCTGCTCGGACTCGGCCCGCTCCTCCCGCCCGCCGGTGGACTGCGACGGGATCCCCTTGGGCGGGTCGCCGAACTCCCAAGCCGCCAGACGTACGCCGCCCGCCCCGGTCACGTCGATGCGTCGCCCCATAGGTCCTGGCACCCCCCTAGCCGTCGTACCGCTGCGCTGCCGATGCCTTCGTACTGCCTTCAATCACCTCAGGCTATCGAATGCCCTTTCGAGAATGGCACTCTCCGCACACAACACCGCTCGTTCGAGTGACCATCCTCAGGGAATGATCCCCGCCGCCGAGGGGAGATTCTCACCGGGAGGCGGACCGCTCGGGGAAAACGGTCCGAGGGGAATGACCCTGGGAGCTCGGGGCTCCGGGTCAGCACAGGGGAGGACAGGCCCCGGCGCCGTACGGCGCCGGGGCCCTCCACTGCTCCGCGGCACATCATCCCGCCCCCCTCAGGTCACATGCCTCACGCGACAGCCTGGCACGGGATGTGTCGGAGCGCTGCGATTCGACACAGGCGATCTCCGATTCGACGAGATCGACTCCACGCCACAACTGCCCCACGCGTCTCAGGAGTTGGCCAAAGCCCACCGTTTCCGCGACGATCACCGGCCGCCCCTGCGACCGCGGCGCTCGGCTCAGCGCTTGGCGACGAACACGTGGGACGCGACCTCCGCCTGCAGCTCGGCCGCCTCGCCGCCGCTGCCGACCAGCACCCCGCCCGCCGACTCCGTCACGCTCACCACCGAGCCGGGCTGCACGCCCGCACGGCGCAGCGTGTACATCAGCTGCGCGTCCGTCTGGATCGGCTCGCCGATGCGGCGGACGACGACCGTCTTGCCCTCCGCGCCCGGGTCGAGGTCGGCCAGCGAGACCATGCCCGCGTCCAGGAACGGGTCGGCGCCGTCCTTCTCGCCCAGCTCCTCCAGGCCCGGGATCGGGTTGCCGTACGGCGACTCGGTCGGATGCCGCAGCAGCTCCAGCACGCGCCGCTCGACGGCCTCGCTCATCACGTGCTCCCAGCGGCAGGCCTCCGCGTGCACCTGCTCCCACTCCAGACCGATCACGTCGACGAGCAGACACTCGGCGAGGCGGTGCTTGCGCATCACGCGCGTGGCGAGCCGCCGGCCCTCGTCCGTGAGCTCCAGGTGCCGGTCGCTGGCGACCGAGACCAGGCCGTCGCGCTCCATGCGCGCCACCGTCTGGCTGACCGTCGGCCCGCTCTGGTCGAGGCGCTCGGCGATCCGGGCACGCATGGGGACCACACCTTCCTCTTCCAGCTCGAGGATGGTGCGGAGATACATCTCCGTGGTGTCGATCAGTCCGGACATTGATGCCCCTCGATTAGCTCTGCCGAAGGCTCGACGGCACACCGGCGCGTGCGCTGGCCCTGAACCCAATTCTGCCGGATACCACTGACAAGCGTGCCGGGCCGTCGAAACCGGACGGTTGCCCCACGACGTGCGACACCGGAGAGAGCCGGGCACGGCGCCCCCGCGGGCCGCCGTCACCCGCCGTCACCCGCCGTATTGACACCGCACTGGTCCAGACCGCACCGTGATCCGCGGCACGGACACCCACCGGACACCCACCGGACGTCCACCTGGACTTCCGCCCGGACACCGACACGGCAAAGGGGCCCCTCGGATGAGCGACCGCAAGCTCGCCGCCCAGTTCTTCGACGCCGCGATCGCCCTGCTGCAGCGGGCCCGCGACGAAGAGGCCGACGCCGTCGAGGCGGCCGGCACGCTGCTCGCCGACACCGTGGCCGCCGGCGGCCGGCTCTTCGCCTTCGGCGCCGGCCACTCGTCGCTGGCCGCCCAGGACGTCGTCTACCGCGCCGGCGGCCTCGCCCTGATGAACCTCCTCGCGGTGCCCGGCGTCGAGGTCGCGTCCGGCCCGCTCGGCTCCACCCTGGAGCGGGTCGACGGCCTCGCCGGCGCCGTCCTGGACACCTCGCCCCTGCGCGCGGGCGACGCCCTCGTCGTCGTCTCGCTGTCCGGCCGCAACGCGATGCCGGTGGAGATGGCCCGCAGGGCCCGCGCCCTGGGGGTGAAGGTCATCGGCGTGACATCGGTCGCCTACGCCTCGCAGACGGGGTCCCGGAACGCCTCCGGGACGTTCCTGAAGGACCACTGCGACGTCGTCCTGGACTCGAAGATCGCGGTCGGCGACTCCGAGCTCACCCTGGACACCGTGCCCGCGCCCTTCGCCCCCGCCTCCACCGTCGTCACCTCGGCGCTCCTGCAGGCCGTCATGGCCACCGCGGCCGGCGCCCTCGCCGAGCGGGGCATCGAGCCGCCCCTGCTGCGTTCCGGCAACGTCGACGGCGGCCTCGACTGGAACGCCCGGATCATGGAGGAGTACCGGGACCGGATCTTCTACGGCCGCTGACGGGCCCCGCGGACTCCCCACGGCTGCGGACGCCACACGGCTGCGCACGCGCGCGTGGCTCAGTCGCCGGCGGTGTCGCCCCGGCCCGCCGCCTCGGCCGCGTCTGCGGCCAGGTCCGCCAGGTCCAGGGCCGCCGCCATCCGGCCGGCGACGTCCTCGGCGTACGTCGCGTCCGAGCGCTCGAACGCGGAGCGGCCGGCGCCGCGCAGGAACGTCACGACGCCCAGGGTGCGGCCGCGGCTGCGCAGCACCGCGCACAGGGCGTGCACCGTGCCCTCCGGCCACTGACGGTCCCTGGCCCACTCCCGCACCTCGTCGGCCGGCGCCGAACCCGCGCCGGCCCGCACCGAGCCGGCCCGGGCGACGCACTGCAGCGCCGGATGGCCCCCGGCGTAGCGCAGCGGCAGGCCGGCGTGCCCGGTGAGCACACTGGGACCGGGGCCGCCCGTCGGGGTGGCCGCGACCCGCATCAGCCGAGGCCGCCCGGCGGCCTCCGGGTCGGCGGACGCACCGCCCATCAGCCGGTCCACCAGCGCGTGGTCGGCGAACCCGGCCAGCGCGAAGTCGAGATGGACGGTGGCCGCCTCGGACGGGTCCTCGCACTCGGCGGCCGCGCGGGCCGCCCGGTGCAGCTGGTTGGCGCGGAAACGCAGCAGCGAGGCCTCCTGCTCGCCCTGCTTGGCCTCCGTGACGTCCTGGAAGATCCAGCCCACCCCGAGCGGCACCGGCTCCTCGGCGAGCGGGGAGGCCAGCCGGAGGAAGCCGCTGCGCCAGCAGCGCCGTTTCTCGCCGTCCGGGGTGCGCACCCCGACCCACAGCTCGGCGGGCGCGGGCGGGGCGCCTTCGGCGAGGACGTGCGTCAGCGCGTTCTCCAGCTCCTCCGCGCCCCGGGTGAGGAGTTCGCCGAGCGGGCGGCCGAGGACCGCGGTGCGGCCGGCGCCGAGCGCGCGGGCGGCGTGCACGTTGACGACGGCGGGGCGCAGGTCGGCGTCGACCAGGACGACGCCCCAGGAGGCGTCCTCGAAGAGGGCCTCGCTGAGGGCGATGGAGCGTTCCAGGTCGATCTGGGCGTGCACCTCGCTGAAGGCGCAGTACAGCCCGGCGGCCTTGCCGTCGGGGCCGTGCACGGCGGCGGACTGGGTGCGCACGAGGACCCGGCCGCCGTCCTTCGTCACCAGGGCGAACTCGTGCACCTGACGGCCCGGCGCGTGCATGGCGGACATCAGCCGGCCCTCGATGTCGGCGGCGTCGGCCTCGCGCACGGCCCAGCCGGCGAAGCCGTGCCGGCCGACCGCCTCGGCCGAGCTCCAGCCGAGGATGCGTTCGGCCTCGCGGTTCCAGTGGGTGACGACCCCGTCGCCGTCGAAGGCGCACAGCGCCGCGTCCATGCCGTCCAGCAGTGCGGCGAGCAGGTCGGCGCCGTCCGGGCCGACCGGGACGGCCCCCGCCGCCGTGCCGTCCGGGGTCGTCGGGCCGTCGTCACCCGACCGCCCGGGCTGCTCGGGCTCGTCCGGCCCCAGCTCGTCGGTGGTCCCACTACGCCGGGAAGCACTCACCTGGACCCCCTGCAGGTTCGCTCACTTGCCCTCATTCAACTGGAACGTGACGCAGCCCACATATGATTCCCGCAAGATTGCCGGGGAATCGTCGCACCGCCGCCCGGTCACCTCGGGGCAGGAGCCGCAGGCCCGCCCATTCCGCCCGCCGACCGGCACCGTCGCCCGCGCCGTCGCCGTCGTCCCGGAAAAAGGGTTGAGCCCGCCGGGCGGGCTTCTTAGAGTGGCTGCACTTCGGAAAGGAGGTGGTTCGGCAGATGTATGGATACCGGACGGAAGAGGTGACTGCGGGCTAGCAGCCCGTCGTCGTACTCGGTTCGGCGCCGGACCCGCGTGTGCGCGATGCACGCAGCCGGCCAGACCCACGCAGTCACCCGACCCGCGAGTCGCCGGTACGTCCGGCCGGCCCCTCCTCGGAGAGGACCAGACTCGCGGGTCGCCTGCGTTCACGCTCCGTTCGGAGCGGGACGGCGCCCTCCGGCCCCGTTCCCGTGATTCCTTCGGCGTGTGATCCCCGCCACGCACGGTTTTCCCGTCGCGCAGTACTCTGGCGGCATGCTTTCGCTCGTACGACGCCGCCATGTGGACTACGTCCGCGTCACGAGCATGGGCTGTCGACGCTCCCTCTGAGCCTTCCGGCCCCCTCGCGGTTCTCACCGCGCCCGCGTTCCCGCGCTTCTCGCTGTTTCTCCGCGGTTCCCGCTGTTTCTCCGCGCTTCTCCGGAGTTTTCCGCGGTTGTCCGCGTTCCGGCGTTTCCCCGTCTCTGCCCACCTGGCACCCATGGGCCGGCCCACCCCACGCCGGCCGCGGGCCCCGTACACCCACGGACGCACCATGACGAGCGTGACCCCCCTCCCGCACCGCGCCGACCAGGCCGAACCGTCCTACCGGCAACTGCCGGTCATCGATCTCTCCGACGCAGACCGCGGACCCCGGGCGCGGAAACTGCTGCACGAGCGGCTGCATGGCGCCGCGCACGACGTGGGCTTCTTCCAGCTGGTCGGCCACGGGATCGGCCGGCGCGAGACCGAGGACCTGCTGACCGCCATGCGGGCCTTCTTCGCGCTGCCCGAGGCCGAGCGGCTCGCGATCGACAACGTGAACTCGCCGCACTTCCGCGGATACACGCGGACCGGCGACGAGCGGACCGGCGGCCGGCAGGACTGGCGGGACCAGCTCGACATCGGGGCGGAGCGGCCCGCGCGGACACCGGGACCGGACGAACCCGCGTACTGGTGGCTCCAGGGGCCCAACCAGTGGCCCGGCGGCCTGCCCGCGCTGCGCACCGCGGCACTCGCCTGGATCGAGCGGCTGAGCGCCGTCGCCGAGAAGCTGTTGCACGAGTTGCTCGCCGCCGTCGGGGCGCCCGCGGACTTCTACGACCCGGTCTTCGGGGAGCGGGCCCACCCGCACCTGAAGCTGGTGCGGTATCCCGGGAGCGCGGGGGACGGGACCGGTCAGGGGGTGGGGGCCCACAAGGACTACGGGTTCCTGACGCTGCTCCTCCAGGACCGGGTGGGCGGGCTCCAGGTGCAGCGCGAGGACGGGCGCTTCCACGACGTTCCGCCGCTGGACGGCGCCTTCGTGGTGAACCTCGGAGAGCTGCTGGAGGTGGCGACGAACGGGTATCTCCTGGCCACCAACCACCGGGTGGTGTCACCGCCGAGCGCGGTGGAGCGGTACTCCGTGCCGTTCTTCTACAACCCGCGCCTGGACGCCCGCATCGAGCCGCTGCCCTTCCCGCACGCCTCCGCCGCGCCCGGGGTGACCGACGACCCCGCCAACCCGCTCTTCGCCGAGTACGGCTTCAACGAGCTGAAGGGAAAGCTGCGCGCCCACCCGCTGGTGGCCGAGCGGCATCACGCGGAGCTGCTCAGCCCCGCGTGATCCCGGGTGATCCCGGGTGATCCCGGTTGATCCCGGGTGATCCCGGGTGATCCCCGCGGTTCGGCTCAGTTCGCGATGTCGCCGTAGCCCTCGATCTCCCGGGGGTTGCGGGAGCCGGGGCCGATGTAGCGGGCCGACGGGCGGACCAGGCGGCCGGTGCGCTTCTGCTCCAGGATGTGCGCCGACCAGCCGGCCGTGCGAGCGCAGGTGAACATGGAGGTGAACATGTGCGCCGGGACCTCGGCGAAGTCCAGCACGATGGCCGCCCAGAACTCGACGTTCGTCGCGAGGACCCGGTCCGGGCGGCGGGCGTGCAGCTCGGCGAGGGCGGCCTTCTCCAGGGCTTCGGCGATCTCGAAGCGGGGCGCGCCGAGCTCGCGGGCGGTGCGGCGCAGCACGCGCGCGCGGGGGTCCTCGGCGCGGTAGACGCGGTGGCCGAAGCCCATCAGGCGCTCGCCCCTGTCGAGGGCCTGCCGGACGTAGGCGTCGGCGTCCCCGGTGCGCTCGATCTCCTCGATCATGCCGAGGACGCGGGACGGGGCGCCGCCGTGCAGCGGGCCGGACATGGCGCCCACGGCACCGGAGAGCGCGGCGGCGACGTCGGCGCCGGTGGAGGCGATCACCCGGGCGGTGAAGGTGGACGCGTTCATGCCGTGTTCGGCCGCGGACGTCCAGTAGGCGTCGACCGCCTTGACGTGCTTGGGGTCGGGCTCGCCGCGCCAGCGGATCATGAACCGTTCGACGACGGAGCGGGCCTTGTCGATCTCCCGCTGGGGGACCATGGGCGTGCCCTGGCCGCGCGCCGACTGGGCGACGTAGGACAGGGCCATGACGGCGGCGCGGGCGAGGTCCTCGCGGGCCTGCTCGGCGTCGATGTCGAGGAGGGGCTTGAGGCCCCAGACGGGCGCGAGCATGGCGAGCGCGGACTGGACGTCGACGCGGATGTCACCGGAGTGGACGGGGATCGGGAACGGCTCGGCGGGCGGCAGGCCGGGGTTGAAGGCGCCGTCCACGAGCAGGCCCCAGACGTTGCCGAAGGAGACATGGCCGACCAGGTCCTCGATGTCGACGCCCCGGTACCGCAGGGCGCCGCCCTCCTTGTCGGGTTCGGCGATCTCCGTCTCGAACGCGACGACTCCTTCGAGTCCGGGTACGAAGTCGGACATCAGGCGGCTCCTCGTGAGTGTGCGACGGATGGCGCCGGCGGATCCGCGGTCCGGGACGCGTCGAGCCGGGTCGACGTGCGGGGACTCGCGGTCCTGGCGCTCTCCCCAGTGTTGCCCCGTAGGGCTGGCGGTCACCCGACCGGGGTGGCATCTCACCCTATCCGCGAGTGCCACCTTTGGGGAGTGTCAGCGGCACTCAGTGCCATTCGGTGCGGGCCGGGCGGGTCGTCCGCCTCGGCGGGCCATACGGCAGGATGACCGTGTGACCGACGCAGACGCCGCCTCCCCCGGACCGGGCCCCGGTGCCGGTCCCGGTCCCGCGCTCGACCCCGCCGCCATGCGCAAGCAGTACCGGGTCGAGGGAATCACCGAGGCCGAGCTGGCCGCGACGCCCGTGGAGCAGTTCGCCCGCTGGTTCAAGGACGCGGCCGTGGAGGCCCGCCTCTTCGAGCCGAACGCCATGGTGGTCTCCACCGCGGACGCGGAGGGCCGGCCGAGCTCCCGCACGGTGCTGCTGAAGCAGTTCGACGAGAAGGGCTTCGTCTTCTACACCAACTACGACTCCCGCAAGGCCCGCGACCTGGCCGCGAACCCGCACGTCTCGCTGCTCTTCCCGTGGCATCCGATGGCCCGGCAGGTCATCGTGCGGGGCGTGGCGCGGCGCACCGGGCGCGACGAGACGGCGGCGTACTTCCGCACCCGGCCGCACGGCTCCCAGCTCGGCGCCTGGGCCAGCGCCCAGTCCTCGGTGATCGCCTCGCGCGACGGTCTCGACGCCTCCTACGCCGAGCTGGCGGCCCGCTACCCGGAGGGCGAGCAGGTGCCGGTGCCGCCGCACTGGGGCGGGTTCCGGGTGGCGCCGCAGTCCGTGGAGTTCTGGCAGGGCCGGCTGAACCGCCTGCACGACCGCCTGCGGTACGTGGCGGAGCCGGACGGCAGCTGGCGCGTGGAGCGACTCAGCCCGTGAGACGGCGCGGCCCAGCTCCTGAGACCGGGGCTGTTCAGCCTTCCGAGGGGGCGCGGCACGCTCGGCACCGCCTTCAGCCGAGCGCCTCGTCCAGCAGCGCCGCCCACTGCGCCACCACCCGGTCGCGGCGCGGCCCGTCGTCGGTGAGGAGGTTGGCGAGGCCGAGGCCGCGAGCCATGTCGAGGAGTCCCTGGACCCTCTCGCGGACCCCGGGCACGGACTCGTCGGCGCCGAGGAGCTCCACGGCTATGCGGTGGGTCTCGCGGCCCACCCGGGCCTCCAGCTCGGTGACCCGCGGGCGCAGCTGCTCCTCGTTGGAGGCGGCCACCCACAGGTGAAGGGCGGCCCGGAAGAGGGGGCCGGTGTAGAGGTCGACGAGGGCGGCGACGACCGCGCGCCGGTCGCCGGCCGCGCCCTGCGGGAACAGGGCGCGCAACGCCGTCGAGCGTTCCTCGGCGACGTACTCGACGGCGGCGGTGAACAGGTCCTCGCGGGTGGGGAAGTGGTGCTGGGCGGCGCCGCGGGAGACGCCCGCGCGTTCGGCGACGACGGAGACCGTGGAGCCCGCCCAGCCGTGCTCGCCGAGGCAGGCCACGGCAGCCTCCAGCAGCCGCTGCCGGGTGGCCCGGCTGCGGTCCTGCTTGGGGACACGGTCGCGGTCCACCGCGCTCACAGTGCCCATGCGGGATCCCGTCGTTCGAGGAAGGCCGTCATCCCCTCGCGGGCCTCGGCGGTGGAGAACAACCGGGCCGAGAGTGCGGTGAGATCGGCGGCATCCCGGTCGAATGCCTCCAGCACCCTAGCCGTGAGCAGCCGTTTCGTCTCGGCGAGGGCCTGCGGGGCGGATCTGCGGAGTCCCTCCAGGACGGGGGTGAGGACGGCGTCGACGTCGTCGCCGGCCGCGGTCAGCAGGCCGATCCGGGCGGCCTCGGGGGCGTCGAAGCGCTCGCCGGTGAGGTAGTAGCGGGCGACGGCCCGCGGGTCGGTGCGCGGGAGCAGCGGCAGGGAGATCACCGCCGGCGCCACGCCGATCCGCACCTCCGTGAAGGCGAAGGTGGACGCGGTGGCGGCGGCGGTGACGTCGCAGGCGGCGAGCAGGCCGAGTCCGCCGGCGCGTACGTGCCCGGTGACGCGGGCGACGACCGGTTTGGGCAGGGCGACGATCCGGCGCAGCAGGCCGACGAACGCGTCCGGGTGGGGCGGGTCGCGCAGGTCGGCGCCGGCGCAGAAGGTGCCGCCGGTGTGGGTGAGGACGACCGCGCGGACGCCGGAGTCCTCGGCACAGTCCGCGAGGGCGCCGGCGAGGGCGCCGACGAGCGCCGAGGAGAGGGCGTTGCGGGTGGCTGGCGCGTCGAGGCTGAGCGTCTCGACGCCGCGCGCGCGGGTGCGTCCGATCAAGGGCGCCGTGGCCGTCGTCATGCGCGCTCCCGCAGCTTTCGGCGGAGGATCTTGCCCGAGGCGGCTCTGGGGACGGCGTCGACGAAGGTGACGTGGCGGACGCGCTTGTAGGGGGCGACCCGTTCGGCGACGTACATCGCGACCTCGCCCGCGGCGAGTTCGGGGGCGGTGGGCCTGCGGACCACGAAGGCGTGCGGGACCTCGTTGCCGTCGTCGTCGTAGACGCCGATGACGGCCGCGTCCGCGATCTGCGGGTGGGTGAGCAGCAGCGCCTCGAGTTCGGCGGGGGCGACCTGGAAGCCCTTGTACTTGATGAGTTCCTTGACGCGGTCGACGACGAACAGCCAACCGTCCTCGTCGACCCGCCCGACGTCGCCGGTGTGCAGCCAGCCGGCGTCGTCGATCATGTCGGCGGTGGCGTCGGGGCGGCCGAGGTAGCCCTTCATGATCTGCGGGCCGCGGATGAGGATCTCGCCGGCTTCGCCGACGCCGAGATCCTTGCCGGGATCGTCGAGGGAGACGATCCGCATCTCGGTGCCGGCGATGAGGCGGCCGACGGTGCCGCCGGGCGCCTCGCGCATGGCGGACAGCGGGACGACGTGGGTGCCCGGCGACAGTTCCGTCATGCCGTAGGCCTGGCCCACGGGCGGGAGGTTCAGGCGCTCGGCGCAGGCGGCGGCGAGGTCGGCGTCCAGTGGTGCGGCGGCGCTGATCACGTACTTCAGTGACGTCAGGTCGTAGGCGGCGACCGCCGGGTGCTTGGCGAGGGCGAGGACGATGGGCGGCGCCACGTACAGGCCGGTGATCCGGTGCTTCTGGATGGCGGCGAGGAACGTCTCGAGGTCGAAGCGGGGCAGGACGACGACGGTGGCGCCGTGCCGCAGCGGGGCGTTCATCAGGGCGGTGAGGCCGTAGATGTGGAAGAAGGGCAGCACGGCGAGGATGCGGTCGCCGGGGCCGGCGGAGATCGCCGGTTCGAGCTGGGCGAGGTTGGTGGCGATCTGCCGGTGGGTGAGCATGACGCCCTTGGGGACGCCGGTGGTGCCGGAGGAGTACGGCAGGGCCGCGACGTCCGCCACCGGGTCGATGGCGACCTGCGGCTCGGAGGCCGTCGAGCCGAGCATGTCGACCAGCGAGCGGTGTCCGGGGGCGCTGTCGCAGACGAAGATCTCCTCGACGCCGCCCGCGAGTTCGGCGGCCCGGCGGGCCGTCTGCAGCAGTGGCGAGACGGTGACGATCCAGCGGGCGGCCGAGTCGCCGAGCTGTTTGGCGAACTCCTCGGCGGTGGCGAGCGGATGCACCGTGGTGACGGTGGCGCCCGCGCGGGTGGCCGCGTAGAAGGCGATCGGGAACGCGACGGTGTTGGGGCTGTGCAGGGCCAGCACGTCGCCCTTGACGACCCCGGCCTCGGCGAGGGCCGCGGCGACCCGCCGGTGGAAGCGGTCCAGCTGGTCGTACGTGAGGGTGGTGCCGTCCGTGCCGTCGACGAGGGCGGGCAGCTCCCCGAACTCGGCGGCGCGGCCCAGCACGGCGTCGTGGATGGGGAGTTCTATGGGCGGGACGTCTGCGTACTCGCTGCGGAACATGGTTCCTCCTCGGGCGCCGGGCACGCGGGTGTGCCGGTTCGGGCGCTTCGGGCCGGTGTGGCCGTCGAGCCGGTTCAGTACGACCTGGGCAGGCCCAGGGTCTGGTGGGAGACGTAGTTGAGGATCATCTCCCGGCTCACCGGGGCGATACGAGCCACGCGGGAGGCCGTTATCAACCGGGCGAGGCCGAACTCGCGCGTGAGGCCGTTGCCGCCGAGAGTGTGCACGGCCTGGTCGACCGCCTTCACACAGGCCTCTCCCGCCGCGTACTTGGCCATGTTGGCGGCCTCGCCCGCGCCCGCGTCGTCGCCCGCGTCGTACAGGAGGGCCGCCTTCTGCATCATCAGGCGGGCCAGTTCGAGGTCGATGTGGGCCTGTGCGAGGGGGTGCGCGATGGCCTGGTGGGCGCCGATGGGGGTGTCCCAGACGGTGCGTTCGCGCGCGTACTCGACGGCGCGGGAGAGCGCGTGGCGGCCCATGCCGATCGCGAAGGCGGCCGTCATGACGCGTTCGGGGTTGAGTCCGGCGAAGAGCTGGAGCAGGCCCGCGTCCTCCTCGCCGACGAGGGCCCGCGCCGGGAGCCGCACATCGTCCAGGACGAGTTCGAACTGCTTCTCCACGCTGTCCAGTTCCATGTCGATCCGGCGGCGGGTGAAGCCGGGCGCGTCGCGCGGGACGATGAACAGGCAGGGCTTGAGGCGGCCCGTGCGGGCGTCCTCGGTGCGGCCGACGATCAGTGTGGCGTCGGCGATGTCCACGCCGGAGACGAAGACCTTGCGGCCGGTCAGCAGCCAGTCGCCGCTCGCGGGGTCGCGGCGGGCGGTGGTGGTGATGCGGTGGCTGTTGGAGCCGGCGTCGGGTTCGGTGATGCCGAACGCCATGAGCCGGCTGCCGTCGGCCAGCGCGGGGAGCCACTCCTGCTTCTGGGCCTCGGTGCCGAAACGGGCGATGACCGTGCCGCAGATCGCCGGGGAGACGATCATCATGAGGAGCGGGTTGCCCGCGGCGCCCATCTCTTCGAGGACGAGGGAGAGTTCGGTGATGCCGCCGCCTCCGCCTCCGTAGGCCTCGGGGAGGTTGACGCCGATGTAGCCGAGCTTGGCGGCGGCCTGCCAGAGCCCGTCGTCCTGGGTGGCGTGGGCGTGGCTCCTGGCGAAGGACGAGACCGCCTTGCGGAGTGCCTTGTGTTCGTCGGACTCGATCAGGGTCGTCACTGTGGCTCCTTTGGCTGCGGGTTCGTCGTGGCCGGTCGCGGAGTCCCCGCGCCCCTAGGTGTCCTGCACTACGGCCAGCAGGGCGCCGACCTGGACCTGCTGTCCTTCCCTCACCCGGACCGCCGTCACCGTCCCCGTCGCCGGGGCGGGGATGACGTGTTGCATCTTCATCGCTTCGAGCCACACCAGCGGTTCACCCGCTTCGACACTCGATCCGGTGATGAGACCGGGCGCGAGCTTGACGACCGTGCCCGGCATCGGGGCCAGGAGGGAGCCGGGGGCGTGCTGGGCCTGCGGGGCCGGGAAGCGCGGGAGAGACGTGAGGGTCTCACCGTTGACGTGGACCTGGTCGCCGTAGCGGGCGATCTCGTAGCGGCGGCGCACACCGTCGGACTCCAGGACGACCAGGGACGGCGTCGCGTGGACGATCTGGACGCCCTCGGCCATGAGTCCGGACCGGCCGTGTTCGTACGCCACCTCGATCTCCTCGCCGCCCACCGCGTACCGCTTCGTCTGCGGCTGGGACGGCACGTTGCGCCAGCCGCCGAACGGTGAGCGGGTGCCGGCGTCGGCGAGGGCGGCGGCCAGCGGGGCGTACGGGTCGGACGCCGGGGCGGTCAGCTCGCCGAGGTGCCGGTCGTAGAAGCCGGTGTCCATGCGGGCGGACGTGAACTCCGGGTGCCGCAGGGAGCGGACCAGCAGGTCGCGGTTGGTGACCGGCCCGTGCAGGACCGTGCGTTCCAGGGCGCCCGCGAGCCGGCGGATCGCCTCCGCCCGCGTGGGGGCGTGGGCGACGACCTTGGCGAGCATCGGGTCGTAGTGGACGCCGATGTCGTCGCCGTCGCCGTAGCCGGTGTCGAGCCGGACGCCCCCGGGGACGGACAGGCGGTGCAGGACGCCGGTCTGCGGGGTCCAGTCGGCCGCCGGGTCCTCGGCGTAGAGGCGGGCCTCGACGGCGTGACCGCGCGCGGGCGGCGGCTCGGGGGCGAGGGCGGCGCCCTCCGCGACCCGGATCTGCTCGGCCACCAGGTCGAGCCCGAAGACGGCCTCCGTGACGGGGTGTTCGACCTGGAGGCGGGTGTTCATCTCCAGGAAGTGCGGGCGGCCGTCCGCGACGAGGAACTCGACGGTGCCGGCGCCGACGTAGGAGACGGCCCGTGCGGCGCGCACGGCCAGCGCGCGCAGTTCCTCCGCCAGGGGCTCGGCGAGGCCCGGCGCCGGCGCCTCCTCGATCACCTTCTGGTGGCGGCGCTGCAGCGAGCAGTCGCGGGTGCCGAGCGCCCACACCGTGCCGTGCGTGTCGGCGAGGATCTGCACCTCGACATGGCGGCCGTTCTCCACGTACGGCTCGACGAACACCTCGCCGTCGCCGAAGGCGCTCGCGGCCTCGGCGCGCGCGCCCTCCAGCGCGGGGCCCAGCTCCGTCAGGCGGCGCACCACGCGCATGCCGCGCCCGCCGCCTCCCGCCGCCGCCTTCACCAGCACGGGCAGGTCGGCCTCCGTCACCGCGTCCGCGGCCAGGGGGGTGAGGCCCATGAGCTGTTTGGCGCGCGTCTTGGACGCCATGGCCTCGATCGCCTGGGGCGGCGGCCCGATCCAGACGAGGCCCGCGTCCAGGACGGCGCGCGCGAAGTCGGCGTTCTCGGACAGGAAGCCGTAGCCGGGGTGCACGGCGTCCGCGCCCGCGGCGACGGCGGCCTTCACCACGAGGTCGGCGCGCAGATAGGTGTCCGCGGGCGAGCTGCCGGGCAGCCGTACGGCCGTGTCGGCCACCCGCGTGTGGAGCGCTCCGGCGTCGGCGTCCGAGTGGACGGCGACGGTGCGCACGCCCGCCTCGCGGCAGGTGCGGAAGACGCGGCAGGCGATCTCGCCGCGGTTGGCCACCAGAACGGAAGTAATCATGAGCCTCACATCCGGAAGACGCCGAAGCCGCCGCGGGCGCCCTCGTACGGGGCCGTGTGCACGGCCGACAGGCACAGTCCGAGGACGGTGCGGGTGTCGCGCGGGTCGATGACGCCGTCGTCGTACAGCCGCCCCGACAGGAACATGGGCAGCGACTCGGACTCGATCTGCTGCTCCACCATGGCGCGCAGGGCGGCGTCGCGCGTCCTCGTCGTAGGGGTGGCCCTTCGCGGCCGCCGACTGGCGGGCGACGATCGACAGGACGCCGGCGAGCTGCTGCGGGCCCATCACCGCCGACTTCGCGCTCGGCCAGGCGAACAGGAAGCGGGGGTCGTAGGCGCGTCCGCACATGCCGTAGTGGCCGGCGCCGTACGACGCGCCCATGAGCACCGACAGGTGCGGGACCCTCGAGTTGGACACGGCGTTGATCATCATGGCGCCGTGCTTGATGATGCCGCCCTGCTCGTACTCCCGGCCGACCATGTATCCGGTGGTGTTGTGCAGGAAGAGCAGTGGGATGTCGCGCTGGTTGGCGAGCTGGATGAACTGGGCGGCCTTCTGCGACTCGGCGCTGAACAGGACGCCCTGGGCGTTGGCCAGGATGCCGACCGGGTAGCCGTGCAGGGTCGCCCAGCCGGTGACGAGGCTCGTCCCGTAGAGGGGCTTGAACTCGTCGAAGTCGGAGGCGTCGACGATCCGGGCGATCACCTCGCGCGGGTCGAAGGGGGTGCGCAGGTCCCCGGGGACGATGCCCAGGAGCTCTTCCTCGTCATACTTCGGAGGGACGGCCGGGCCCGGGTCCGGGTACGCCTTGCGGTGGTTGAGGCGGGCCACCACGCGGCGCGCCTGGCGCAGCGCGTCCCGCTCGTCGACGGCGAAGTGGTCGGCGAGGCCGGACACGCGCGCGTGCATCTCCGCGCCGCCCAGGGACTCGTCGTCGCTCTCCTCCCCGGTGGCCATCTTCACCAGCGGCGGCCCGCCGAGGAACACCTTCGCCCGCTCCTTGACCATGATCACGTGGTCGGACATGCCGGGGACGTAGGCGCCGCCCGCGGTCGAGTTGCCGAAGACCACGGCGACGGTCGGGATACCGGCGGCGGAGAGCCGGGTCAGGTCGCGGAAGACGGCCCCGCCCGGAATGAAGATCTCCTTCTGGGACGGCAGGTCGGCGCCGCCCGACTCGACGAGGCTGATGCAGGGCAGCCGGTTGGCGAGCGCGATGTCGTTGGCCCGCAGGGCCTTCTTCAGCGACCAGGGGTTGCTGGCGCCGCCCCGCACGGTGGGGTCGTTGGCGGTGATCAGGCACTCCACGCCCTCGACGACGCCGATGCCGGTCACGAGGGACGCGCCGACGGTGTGATCGCTGCCCCAGGCGGCCAGCGACGACAGTTCCAGGAACGGCGTGTCGGGATCGAGGAGCAGCTCGACGCGCTCGCGGGCGAGGAGCTTGCCGCGCGCGCGGTGCCGGGCGACGTACTTCTCGCCGCCGCCGGCCAGCGCCTTCGCGTGCTCGGCGTCGAGACCGGCCAGCTTGCCGAGCATGGCGTCGCGGTGGGCGCGGTAGTCGGGGCCGTGGGTGTCCAGGGCGGACGTGATGACCGTCAAAGGAGGGCCTCCGGGATGTCCAGACAGCGGGAGCGCAGCCATTCGCCGAGCGCCTTGGCCTGCGGGTCGAAGCGGTGTCGGGCGGCCACGCCTTCGCCGAGGACGCCCTCGACGACGAAGTTCAGGGCCCGCAGCCGGGGCAGGACGTGCCGGGTGACGGTCAGGGTGCGGCACTCGGGGAGGAGTTCGCGCAGTCGGTCGGTCGTCAGCTCGTGGGCGAGCCAGCGCCAGGCCTCGTCCGTCCGCGCCCAGACGCCGACGTTGGCGTCGCCGCCCTTGTCGCCGCTGCGGGCGCCGGCGACCAGCCCGAGGGGCGCGCGCCGCACGGGGCCGGGCGGCAGCGGCTCGGGCAGGCCGGGTTCCGGCGCCGCCTCGAGCGGGCGGGTGCCGTCGGCGGGCGGCGCGGGGACGGTCAGGCGGCGGCCGTCGTGCAGGACGGCGACGTGCTCGACGTCCCCCTGCGGGACGGACGAGGCCTCGAACACGCCGTACGGGGAGCCCTTGCCGGGGGGTGCGAGCAGATGGAAGCCGGGGTAACTGGCCAGCGCCAGCTCGACGGCCGCCCCGCTCAACGCCCGCCCGACGACGGCCTGTTCGGGGTCGCGTACGACGAGTCGGAGCAGCGCGCCGGCGGTCTCCTCGGTGTCGGCGTCGGGCCGGTCGGTGCGGACGAGCTCCCAACGGACCTGTGCTGGAGGCGACTTGGCGAGCGCATCGGTCATCTGCTCGCGCACCAGCGCCGCCTTGGCCTCGATGTCGAGGCCGGTGAGCACGAAGACGACCTCGTTGCGGAAGCCGCCGAGGCGGGTGCGGCCGACCTTGAGGGCCGGTGGCGGGGCCTCGCCGCGCACGCCGTCGATCCGCACCCGGTCCGGGCCGTCCTGGGTGAGCCGGACGGTGTCCAGCCGGGCCGTGACGTCGGGGCCCGCGTACCGGGCGCCGCCCGTCTCGTACAGCAGCTGGGCGGTCACCGTGCCGACGTCGACGAAGCCGCCCGTGCCGGGGTGCTTGGTGATGACGCAGCTGCCGTCCTCGTGGATCTCGGCGAGCGGGAAGCCGGGCCGGCGCAGGTCACGGCCGGCGCCGCCGTCGGCGAAGAACGCGTAGTTGCCGCCCGTCGCCTGCGTCCCGCACTCCAGGACGTGTCCGGCGACGACCGCGCCCGCGAGACGGTCGTACTCCCGAGGCCTCCAGCCGAAGTGGGCGGCGGCGGGCCCGGTGACCAGGGCCGCGTCGGTGACCCGCCCGGTGACGACGACGTCCGCGCCCTCGCGCAGACAGGCGGCGATGCCGAAACCGCCGAGGTAGGCGTGGGCGGTGAGGCTGCCGGGCCACCGGGGGCCGACGTCGTCGCCCTCGACGTGCGCGACGCGCACCGGGATGCCGATCCGGTCCGCCAATTCCCGTACGGCGTCGGCGAGCCCGCCCGGGTTGAGGCCGCCGGCGTTGGCGACGATCCGCACCCCGCGTTCGTGGGCGAGGCCGAGGCACTCCTCGAGCTGCCGCAGGAAGGTGCGGGCGTAGCCGGCGGCGGGGTCCTTCAGCCGGTCGCGGCCCAGGATCAGCATGGTCAGCTCGGCGAGGTAGTCGCCGGTGACGACGTCCAGCTCGCCGCCGGTGAGCATTTCGCGCAGTGCGTCGAAGCGGTCGCCGTAGAAGCCGGAGGCGTTGCCCACGCGCAGCACGCTCACGCGGCCGTCCCCTTCGGCGGACGGCCGCCGCCGGGCGGCCCCGCGAAGGCCTGGGCGACGTCCAGCCAGCGGTCGGCGTCGGCGCCCTCGGCGCGCAGGCCGAGGTCGGCGCGGTGGGCGCGCTGGGTCACCAGGAGGCAGAAGTCGACGGCGGAGCCGGTGACCCGGTCGTCGGCGTCCTCGGGACCGTACGCCCACAACTGCCCCGAGGGGCTGCGCAGTTCCACGCGGAACTCCTCGAACGGCGTGGGCAGCCCGTGCACGCCGAACGCGAAGTCACGGGTGCGGACACCGAGACGCACGATGTGCCGGAGCCGGTCGGTGGGCACGGGCTCCGCCCCCAGCGCGTCCGCCACGTCCAGGCCGTGGGCCCAGGTCTCCATGAGCCGTGCGGTGGCCATCGAGGCGGCGGCCATCGGCGGGCCGTACCAGGGGAAGCGCGCTCCTGCGGGCGCGGCGCGCAACGCCGCTTGCAGGGCGTCGCGCCCGGCGCGCCAGTCCGCGAGGAGCTGCCCGGGCGGCCGCGCGGCCCCCTCCTCGGCGCCGTTGTCCACGAAGTCGCCGGGCGCGGCCAGCGCCTTCTCGACCTCACGGGCGAAGGCGTCCCCGTCGGTCACGGCCAGCACGGAGGAACGGTCGGTCCAGGCGAGATGCGCGATCTGGTGCGCGACGGTCCAGCCGGGCGCGGGTGTCGGCAGCGCCCACTGCTCCGCTCCCAATTCGGCCACCAGGCCGTCGAGTTCGTCGCTTTCGGCACGGAGGTCGTCGAGTACGGGGGTGGGGTCGGCCATGGGGTGGAGCATGGCAGCGGCGCAAAAAACAATCAAGCATGCTTGCATGAATTTATGGGCCGGCCGCGCCCCGGCCACCCCGTGACGGCGTCACAGGAGGAACGCGCAGTGACGTCACATGGAGAACTCGCAGTAGAGATGGTGCCCCGCCGCGCGCGCCGGGACGGCCACCTCCGCCAGATCCGTCAGGAACTTGACCAGGGATTCCGGGTCCCAGCCGGGCGAGAACTCCTCGATGCGCGACCAGGGCTCGGCCACCTCGCGGAAACGGTCGGGCGTGCTCGTCGCGACGGCGTCCCGCAGCTCGTCGGTCACGGTCACCAGCGCCTGCTCCGACGCCTCGTCGGTGAGGAACCGGCAGAAGCGCGGCAGCCGGATGATCTCGTCGTAGGGCACACCGGTGAGCAGGCTCTGGCCCTGGCCCAGTTCGACGTAGGGGCCGAGGCCCTTCACGGACAGGGGTGACAGGGGGCGCTCCTCCACCTGCCGCCAGAACAGGTCGGTGAACGCCGCCTCATCGTCGGGGGCGCTGAAATATTCGTAGAACGTGCTCATGGGCGCATGCTGTCACCGCCCGCCGAAGGCCCCCACCAGGCCGGCGTCAAGCCGCCGTCAAGCCTCGTCCAACGCCCGCCCGTGCCGTTCGCCCGCAGCCCGCGGGTGCCGCTCAGGCCTCCGGGACCGCCCGCTTCCGCCGCCCGACCTGGGTCCGCACCGCGCCCATGCTCGCCGCCACGACCAGGGCGATCGCGGCCGCCTGGACCGTGGTCAGGGCCTGGTCGAGGATGAGGAAGCCCGCGGCGGCGGCGATGGCCGGCTCCAGGCTCATCAGGATCGCGAAGGTGGACGCGGGCAGCCGGCGCAGGGCGAGCAGTTCGAGGGTGTAGGGCAGGACCGAGGACAGCATCGCCACCGCCGCGCCCAGGCCCAGCGTCACCGGGTCGGCGAGCTTCGCGCCCGACTCCACGAGCCCCAGCGGGAGGAAGAGCAGCGCGCCCACCGCCATCGCCAGGGCGAGCCCGTCCGCCTGCGGGAACCGCCGGCCGGTGCGGGCGCTGAAGACGATGTACGCCGCCCACATCGCGCCGGCGCCCAGCGCGAACGCGACGCCCGCCGGGTCGAGCGCGCCGAAGCCTCCGCCGCCCTCGCCGTGACCGCCACCGCCGCCCCCGCCGCTGAGCAGGAACACGCCCGCGAGGGCCAGTGCGGCCCACACCAGGTTCAGCGCGCGGCGCGAGGCGACGACCGATAGTGCCAGCGGGCCGAGGACCTCCAGCGTCACCGCCGGGCCCAGTGGGATGCGGTCCAGCGCCTGGTAGAACAGGCCGTTCATCGCGGCCATCGTGACGCCGAAGACGACGACCGTGCCCCAGTCGGCGCGCGAGTGGCCGCGCAGCCGCGGCCGGCAGACGACCAGCAGCACCACGGCGGCCACCAGCAGCCGCAGCGCCACCACGCCCAGGGCCCCCGCCCTCGGCATCAGCGTCACCGCGAGCGCGCCGCCGAACTGAACCGAGATCCCGCCGGCGAGCACCAGTCCCACGGGGCCGAGGGAGCCGAACCGGCCCGGGGCCTCTCCAGGAAGCCGGGGAGCCGCGGTGCTCGCGGTCGCGGGGGCGGTGTCGGGGGTCGTCACGGGCGGTCCTGGTGGTCGGCTCGGGCTCGTTCATCACGATGCACTGTCGAGTTCAGAGTAATGGACCAGGTCAGGCGTGTGAACCCTTTATGCCACTGTCTCGGGCTCTGAGACGGCCGGGCGGCGGGAAGCCGTCAAGTGGACGGGGAAGCCGTCAGCGGCGGGCCAGGTACAGGCTCAGTGCCGCGTGCAGCAGCTTGTTGAGGGGGAAGTCCCACTCGCCCAGGTACTCGACCGCCTCGCCGCCCGTGCCCACCTTGAAGCGGAGCAGGCCGAGCAGGTGATGGGACTC
Source organism: Streptomyces achromogenes (assembly GCF_030816715.1). Taxonomy (NCBI): domain Bacteria; kingdom Bacillati; phylum Actinomycetota; class Actinomycetes; order Kitasatosporales; family Streptomycetaceae; genus Streptomyces; species Streptomyces achromogenes. The sequence continues at coordinate 4,002,814 of NZ_JAUSYH010000001.1, forward strand.
GTCCAGCGTGTCGGTGATCCCCCGCAGGTCGTAGACGGCCGCACCCAGCTCGTGGGCGTCCGCCATCATGCGCCACTGCAGGGCGTTGCCGGGCTGGACCTCGCGTCTGCGCCCGGTGGAGGCGCCGTAGGAGTACCAGACGTGCTCGCCGACGGTCAGCATGGTGGCCGCGGCGAGGACCTCGCCGTCGTGGTGCGCGAGGTAGAGCCGCATGCGGTCGGGATGCTCGGCGTTCAGCGCGTCCCACATCCGCTGGAAGTAGGACAGCGGGCGCGGGACGAAACGGTCGCGCTCGGCCGTCTCGAGGTACAGCCCGTAGAACGCCGGCAGGTCCTCGACCCCGCCCCGGACCACCTTCACGCCCGCGTTCTCCGCCTTCTTGATGTTGCGCCGCCACTGCTGGTTCAGGCCGCTGTGGACGTCGTCCAGCGACCGCCCCGCGAACGGCACCTGGAAGACGTGGCGCGGCTGGCCCGCCGCGAAACCCTCCTCGCCGCCCCGCGCGGCCGGCCGCCAGCCGGCCCGGCGCAGCCGGTCGGCGACGTCCTGGGCGCCCTGCTCGTACGAGGTCGGCTCGACGTCCCCCAGCCGGTGGGCGTCCGGGGCGGCGATCGCCGCCTTGACGGCGGCCGCGCTCCAGCGCCGTACGACGACGGGCGGGCCCATCTTCACCGAGAACGCCCCCCGCCCCTTCAGGTGCGCGAGCATCGGCGCCAGCCAGCGCTCGACGAGATCCGGCGCCTGCCAGTCGACGACCGGCCCCTCGGGCAGGTACGCCAGGTACCTGCGCAGCCTCGGCACCGGTCGCAGCAGCACCAGCCCGGCCCCCACGAGCGCACCCGTCCCGTCGAACCAGCCCAGGCTCTCGGCCCGCCAGTCCGGCTTCACATCGCCCCACGAGGGGATCTGCATATGGCTGACGGAGGGGCGTCCCGCGACGAACGCCAGGTGCTCGTCACGGCTGATGGGCTGGACACGCAGGCTCATACGCGGAGCTCCTTGGGAGGGACCGTTCAGCAGGCCGTACGACCGCTGCGGCCACCCTAGGATTGCGGCACCGCGCTCCTGCGGCCCTGACGCCGCCCGCGTCCGCGTGTCCCCGTGCGCTACGCGCGCTTGGGTGCACCCGCGTCGCCGGAACCCTCCGTAGGCTCCCCCGTCGGCGTCTCCGGCAGAGCCTCCGCCAGTACTTCCGCCAGGTGCCTCCCCCGCACCCCCGCCAGCTGCTCCAGCTGGGTGCGGCAGGAGTAGCCGTCGGCCAGGACCCGCGCGTCCTCCGGAGCGGTCCGCACGGACGGCAGGAGCTGCTCCTCCGCGCAGGCCGCCGACACCTCGAAGTGGCCGGCCGTGAAGCCGAAGTCGCCCGCCAGGCCGCAGCAGCCGCCGCTCAGGTCGCCGGTGAGACCCGCTGCCGCGCGCAGCCGCCGGTCGGCCGCGTCGCCGAGGACCGCGTGCTGGTGGCAGTGGGTCTGGCCGACCGCCGGACGGTCCAGGCGGGGCGGGGTCCAGGTGGGGGCGTGCCGTTCCAGGGCCTCCGCGAACGTGAGGACGCGGGCGGCCAGGCGGGCCGCGCGCGGGTCGTCGTGCAGCAGCTCGGGCAGGTCGGTGCGCAGGGCGGCCGCACAGCTCGGCTCCAGGACGACGACCGGGACGGCCGTCTCCAGCACCGGTTCCATCAGGTCGAGCGTGCGGCGCAGCACCACGCGCGCGTGGTCGAGCTGGCCGGTCGAGACGTACGTCAGCCCGCAGCAGACCCGGCCCCGGCGGGCGGTCAGCAGCGCGGCCGCGCTCCTCGAACGGCCGTCGCCCACCGGCCGCCCCCGCATCCGCAGCGTCGGCGGCAGCGCCACCCGCAGCCCCGCCGCCTCCAGTACCCGCACGGCCGCCCGGCCCACGGACGGGGAGAGGTGCTCGGTGAAGGTGTCGGGCCACAGGACGACCAGGTCGCCCGGATCACCGGACCCGCACCCGGGGGCGGACCCGGCCCCCGTCCCGCTCCCCGTCTCCCTCCCCCGCCACCACGCGCTGAACGACTCCCGCGCCAGCCTCGGGAGCGCCCGCTCCGGCGCGATGCCGGCCGCCCGCTTCGCGAGCCGGGCCAGCGGTCCCACGGACGCCAGCGCGTTCACGGCCGCCGCCGCCCGCAACCGCGCCGCCCACCGCAGCCACACCGGCAGCCGCCCCATGCTGTAGTGCGCGGCCGGACGCCGCCGGCCCGCGTAGTGGTGGTGCAGGAACTCCGCCTTGTAGGTGGCCATGTCGACCTCGACCGGGCAGTCCGAGCGGCAGCCCTTGCAGGACAGGCACAGGTCCAGCGCGTCCCGGACCTCCGTGGAGCGCCAGCCGTCCGTCACCAGCTCGCCGGCCAGCATCTCGTGCAGCAGTCGGGCCCGGCCGCGCGTGGAGTGCTCCTCGCGGCCCGTGACCCGGAACGACGGGCACATCACCCCCGCCGCGTCCGCCCCACCCGCAGCCCCTGCAGGTCCCGTCGCCCCCGCCGTCGTACGGCACTTCGCGACCCCCACGCACCGGCGTACCGCCGCCGCGAAGTCGCCGCCGTCGGACGGGTACCCGAAGGCCACGTCCACCGGCTCGCGGGGCAGGACCGAGAAGCGCAGGTCGGCGTCGAGGGGCGCGGGGCGCACCAGCATCCCCGGGTTGAGCAGGTCGTCCGGGTCCCACACGCCCTTCGCCCGCTCGAACAGCGCGACGAGCTCCGCCCCGTACATCCGGGGCAGCAGTTCGGCCCGCGCCTGCCCGTCCCCGTGCTCGCCGGAGAGCGAGCCGCCGTGCGACACGACCAGGTCCGCCAGTTCCTCCGAGAAACGCCGGAACCGGGCGACACCGGCCTCCGACAGCAGATCGAAATCGATGCGGACGTGGATGCAGCCGTCCCCGAAGTGCCCGTACGGCGTGCCGCGCAGGCCGTGGCGCGCGAGCAGCCCGCGGAAGTCGCGCAGATAGCCGCCGAGCCGGGCGGGCGGCACCGCGCAGTCCTCCCAGCCGGGCCACGCCTCACCGCCGCCCCCGGGCATCCGGGTCGCCGTGCCGGCGGCGTCCTCCCGCACCCGCCACAGCAGCCGCTGCCCGGCGGGGTCCGTCACCACCCGCGCGTCCAGGGCGTCCGCCGCGCGCACGATCGTCCGCGCACGCGCGTGTGCCTCGTCCACCGAACCGCCGCCGGTCTCCACGAACAGCCAGGCGCCGCCCCGCGGCAGGGCGACCGCCGTGGCGGGCGGCACCAGGTCGGCCGCCATGCCCTCCACCGTGAACGGCCCGTACGGCAGCAGCCCGGCCGCGGCCTCGGCGGCGGCGCCCTCGTCGGCGTACCCGAGCACCGCGAGAGCACGCGCGCGTGGCGCCTCGACGAGCGCGACGACCGCCTCCGTCAGCACGCCCAAGGTGCCTTCGGAACCGCAGAACGAGCGGGCGACGTCCGCGCCGCGCTCCGGCAGCAGCGCGTCCAGGGCGTACCCGGAGATACGGCGGGGCAGGTCCGGGAAACCGGTCCGCAGCCGCGCGAGGTCCCCCTCCACCAGCGCCCGCAGCCCGTCCGGCGCCCCGGCCCACCCCCGTCCGAGCCGCAGCCGGTCCCCGCGCGCGGTGAGCACCGACAGCTCGCGCACACTGTCCGCCGTGGTCCCCCAGGCCACCGAACGGGACCCGCACGCGTTGTTGCCGATCATCCCGCCGAGCGTGCACCGGCTGTGCGTGGACGGGTCGGGGCCGAAGCGCAGCCCGTGCGGCGCCGCGGCCTCCTGCAACCGGTCGAGCACCAGCCCCGGCTGCACGACGGCCGTGCGCGCCCCCGCGTCCAGCGACACCAGCCGGTTCATGTGGCGCGTGAAGTCCAGCACCACGCCCGTCCCGGTCGCCTGGCCCGCGATGGACGTGCCCCCGCCGCGCGCGACGACCGGCACCGCGTGCGACCGGCACACCTCCAGGACGGCCGCCACGTCGTCGGCGTCCCGCGGCGCGACGACGCCGAGCGGGACACGCCGGTAGTTGGACGCGTCCATGGTGACCAGCGCCCGGGCCGTCACCCCGAAATCCACGTCCCCCCGGACGACCCGCCGCAGCTCACCCTCGAGGTCCTGGAGTTCCTGGAGATCCGTCATGCGTCCAGGAAACCAAAACGGCGCGCCGGAAACGCCGTCTCATCCGACGGACGAGGTTTCGCCCAGGTTTCCCGCACCGGCTAACCTCCCTTCCGTGGCTGAGATCCAGATTCCTGCTGACATCAAGCCCGCCGACGGTCGTTTCGGCGCGGGCCCCTCCAAGGTGCGGGTGGAGGCGCTGGACGCCCTGGCCGCCACCGGCACGTCCCTCCTCGGCACCTCCCACCGCCAGGCCCCGGTGAAGAACCTGGTCGGCCAGGTGCGCGCGGGCATCTCCGAGCTGTTCCAGCTCCCGGACGGGTACGAGGTGATCCTGGGCAACGGCGGCTCGACCGCGTTCTGGGACGTCGCGACCCACGGCCTGATCGAGAACAAGTCGCAGCACCTGACGTTCGGCGAGTTCAGCTCGAAGTTCGCGAAGGCCGCGAAGCTCGCCCCCTGGCTGGCCGACCCCACCGTGATCTCCTCCGACCCGGGCACGCACCCCGAGCCGGCCGCCGAGGCGGGCGTCGACGTGTACGCGTTCACGCACAACGAGACGTCCACCGGTGTCGCCGCACCGCTGCGGCGCGTCCAGGGCGCCGACGAGGGCTCCCTGGTCCTGGTGGACGCCACCTCCGGCGCCGGCGGCCTGCCGGTCGACATCGCCGAGACGGACGTCTACTACTTCGCCCCGCAGAAGTCCTTCGCCTCCGACGGCGGCCTGTGGATCGGCGTGTTCTCCCCGGCCGCCATCGAGCGCGCCGAGCGGATCCACGCGTCCGGCCGCCACATCCCGGAGTTCTTCAGCCTGCCGACGGCGATCGACAACTCCCGCAAGAACCAGACGTACAACACCCCGGCGCTGGCGACCCTCTTCCTGCTCGACCAGCAGCTGGAGTGGATCAACGGCCAGGGCGGCCTCGCCTGGTCCACGGCCCGCACCAAGGACTCCTCGAGCCGCCTCTACGGCTGGGCCGAGGAGTCGAAGCACGCCACCCCGTTCGTCACCGACCCGGCCAAGCGCTCCCAGGTCATCGGCACGATCGACTTCGCGGACGAGATCGACGCCGCCGCGATCGCCAAGGTGCTGCGCGCCAACGGCATCGTCGACACCGAGCCCTACCGCAAGCTCGGCCGCAACCAGCTGCGCGTCGCGATGTTCCCGGCGATCGACCCGGCGGACGTCGAGGCCCTGACGCAGTGCGTCGACTACGTGATCGAAAAGCTGTAACGACTCCGCACACGGAGGAAGGGCGCCCGGTGAGGTCACCGGGCGCCCTTCACGTTTCAGTTCGGCGGCAGATCGCTCAGCCGCGAACGCCGATCAGCCGGTGCAGGGTGTCGGCGGGGGTCGCCGCCGTGCCCGGCTGTCCGGCGGCCAGGGCGGACCGCGCGGCGGCCGACGCGGCAGCCGGCGGCACGGGGTCGGCCGTCTTCTTGCAGACCGCGTCCGCCACCCCGGTGCCGCGCGGCACGGTGCCGTCGGTGAGGTACTTGGCCAGGTACTTGTCCAGGCAGGCGTTGCCGCTCAGCGAGATGCCGTGGTTGCCGCCGCCCTGCTCCACCACCAGGCTGGAGTGCTTGAGCAGGCGGTGGACCGCGACGCCGCCCTGGTAGGGGGTGGCCGCGTCGTTCGTCGCCTGGAACAGCAGCACCGGCGGGAGCTTGCTGTTGGCGACGCTCACCGGCTTCATCGACTTCGTGGGCCAGTAGGCGCAGGGCGCGTTGTACCAGGCGTTGTTCCAGGCCATGAACGGGGCCTTCTTGTACACGGCCCAGTTGTCCTTGCGCCACTGGTTCCAGTCGCGCGGCCAGGAGACGTCACGGCACTGCACGGCGGTGTAGACGCTGTAGCCGTTGTCGCCGGAGGCGTCGATCGCCGCGATGCTGTCGTACGCCGAGACGAGCGGGGTGGCGTTGTGGCCGTTCACGTAGGCGGCGAACGCCGTGGCGAGGGTGGGCCAGTAGCCGTTGTAGTACCCGCCGGGGATGAAGGTGTCCTCCAGTTCGGAGGCGCCCACCTTGCCGCCGGCCGGGTGCTTGGCGAGCGCCGCGCGCATCGCGTACCACTTGGCCTCGATCTTGGCCGGGTCCGTGCCGAGCTTGTACGTGCCGTCGTACTTGGCGATCCACGCCATCAGCGCCTTCTGGCGGGCGTCGAAGGCGTAGTCCTGCGAGATGTTGGCGTCGTACCAGACCCCGCCGGGGTCGACGATCGAGTCCAGCACCAGGCGGCGCACCCGGGTCGGGTACAGCTTGGCGTAGACCTGGCCCAGGTACGTGCCGTACGAGTAGCCGAAGTAGTTGATCTTCTGGGCGCCGAGCGCCTTGCGGATCGCGTCCATGTCCTTCACGGCGTTGACCGTGTTGATGTACGGCAGGACGGACGCGTACTTCGTTCCGCAGGCCTTGGCGAAGGCCCTCGCGCGCGAGAGGTTGGCCTTCTCGATCGCGGCGGTGCGCGGCACGGAGTCCGGGCGGACCGGGTTGAAGTAGCCCGGCTTGCAGTCCAGGGCGGGCTGGCTCTTGCCCACGCCCCGCGGGTCGAAGCCGATGACGTCGTACTGGGACGCGACGGCCTTCGGCAGCGAGGACGCGACGAACGGGGCGAGGGACAGACCGCTGCCTCCGGGACCGCCGGGGTTGACCAGCAGCGGGCCCTGGTACTTGCGCGCGGTGTGCGGGACACGGGACAGGGCCAGGGTTATCTTCCGGCCCTGCGGCTTGGCGTAGTCGAGCGGCACCTTCACCGACGCGCACTGGAGGGTCGGGGCGTCGTCCGTGGCGCACTTCTTCCAGGTCACCCTCGCCGCCTGGGCGGCGGTCTGGGCGGCGGCCTGCGCGGACTGCGACGTCGTGGCCTCGGCCGGGACGGCCGTGAGGCTCCCGGCCAGCACGACGGTCGCACCGCACAGTACGGCTGTGCTTCTTCTCATGAAGTTCCTTCACGCCATGGGGAGTTCAGCAGGACCGGAAGGTTCACGGTCCCGGCTGGATCTTTCCGAAGAAGCCCGGCCACAAGAAGCGTTTCGCCCGACAATTTTGAACTCGTTTGCTTCACAGGCCCCTCATCGACCGCCGAAAGCCGGGACAACACCGGCACACAGCTCGTCGCGCCGGCGCCGCGCCACCGGTCGGGAGCAACCGGAACGGCGGTCAAGGGCGCCGGAACGAGGGGCGGGGGCGCCCGGCGAACACCTCACCGGGCGCCCCGCTCTCACGCCGCCGTGCAGGTCACACTCGGCGCACCTCCGCCTCCCGGCGCTCCGCCGAAGCCGAAGCTCGTCGAACCGCCCGCCGCCACCGTGCCGTTGTGCGCGGCGTTGGACGCGGTCACCGTGCCACCGCTCTGCGTGTACGAGGCGTTCCACATGCTCGTCACCCGCTGCGCGCCGCTCCAGGTCCAGGTGACCTTCCAGGACGACAGGGCCGCGGTCCCGGTGTTGGTGACCTTCACCTCGGCGTTGAAGCCGCCGCCCCAGTCGCTGCTGACGGTGTAGGCGGCGCTGCACGCGGCCGTGCCTCCGCCGCCTCCCCCGCCACCGCCGCCGCCTCCCGTGCCGGGGAAGCCGGGCGCCTTGACGCTCGTCAGGTATCCGTCCTTCACGGTGTCCACGGACTGCCAGTCGTCCTTCAGGATGCCGCCCGTGTCACCGGAGTTGGGGTTCCACGACCAGAACGTCCAGTGGAAGGAGTCCGCGCCGGACGTCGACGTCGGGCGCAGGTAACTCACCAGTGCGGCCAGCCACTTCTGGTCCACCGTGGCCTGGAGGGTGGTGCCGAACTCGCCCACCCACACGGGTGCGATGTTCTGCTTGAAGATGTAGCCCCAGTACTTGTCCCAGATCCCGGGCATGTTCGCCGGGAACGCCGGATCGCTGAACCAGCTCTGCTGGGCGACGCTCGTCGCGTAGTCGTGGGCCGAGTACACGACCCGGTTCGCCACGTCGAGCTGCACCGGGTACTGGCCGACGCCCATCAGGTTGCCGCCCCACCAGCCGGAGACGCCGTTGAAGGTCTGCACGCCCTCGACGAAGATCAGCAGGTCGGGGTTGACCGACAGGACCGCGTTGCCGGCCCGCTGCGCGGCCAGCCGCCAGTCCGTCGCCGTGTTCCCGCATCCCCAACAGGCCGGATCGTGCGGCTCGTTGTGCAGGTCGATGCCGACGACCGCGTCCTGGCCCTTGTAACGGGACGCGAGGGACTTGAGGTTGGCGATCCACGTGGACTCGGGGACGGCCGCCGTGTACCAGAGCGCCGACTGTCCGCCCGAGTCCGGCCGGTGCCGGTCGAGGATGACCTTCAGGCCGTCCTGCCCGGCGTACGAGACGAGCTTGTCCATGACCTGGAGCGAGTTGAGGCCCTGGAGGTCGGCGTTCTTGCCGCTGCTGAAGTCGATGCTGTTGGGAACGGTCGAGCTCTTGAAGATGTCGTCGCTGAACGGGAGGCGGATCGTGTTGTAGCCCAGCGACTTCATCTGGTCGATCATGCTCTTGTAGTCACGGGACCAGAGGCCGTGCACGACGTAGTTGCCGGTCTCGAAGCCGAACCAGTTGATCCCGGCGATCCGGACCGGCTGCCCGGCGGCGTCGAGGATCTGGCGGCCACTGGTGTGCCAGTGACCGGCCCCGGCGTCGGCCCCACGGACCCCGGCCGCACCGGACACGCCGGGAACGCCGGGAACGCCGGAATCGATCGCCCCGGCGGAACCGGCGCCCAGCGGTATCAAAAGCGCGGCGGCAACGCCGCACAGCACCCTTCGCAAGCTGTTGCGGAACATCTCGCTGCTTCCTCTCGGGAGGCGCGGGCCCGGAACGGATGGGAGCGCTCCCATCCACCGCGCACCCCCCAGGAAACTGACACACCATGACCACGTCAAGAACTACGGCGGGCCCCGTTCGCACCGAACTGCCCCGCCGCCCTCCCCGTGCCTTCCCCGCGCCCTCGGGACCGGCGCGCCCTCAGCGCCGGCGGCGCAGCCGGCGGAAGCCGAGGAAGACGGCGCAGAGCGCGGCGACGGCGAGCGCGCCGACCTTGACGCCGCCGGTGGCCGAGGAGCCGTCGCCGTCGCCGGAGGCGCTCGAAGCCCCGCCCCCGGAAGGCGACTCGGAGCTCGACGAGGCCCCCGCCGGCGCGTCCTCCGCCACCACCGAACTCCCGGCGCCCTCGCTCCCGTACATCAGCTCGGACCCGTCCGCGGAGTAGCTCACGGACTCCCCCTGCCGTTGCAGCGGCACGTCGAGCCGCCCCTCGCGCTTGATCTTCCCGCCGTTCCAGGCGTAGGAGATGCCGCCGAAGTAGCCGCGGACGGCGAGCCGGTCGCCGTCCGGGGAGAAGGCGGCGTCGGTGGCCCACAGGTCGACGGGGGCGATCGGCTTGAAGATGTTGGCCCGGGAGGTGGAGAGCTTCGTCGGCCCCTCGTAGAGGTGCCCGCCGTCCTCCTTCTTGTCGATGATGTAGGCCCGCCCGGTCCTCGGGTGCACGAGCAGCGACTCGGCGTCGCGGGGACCGTCGGAGTACTTCACGACGTACTGCGTGGCCTTGACCGTCCGGTCGACCAGCTTCTTCGGCTCGGGCAGCCGGTAGATCCACACGTACTTCCAGGTGCCGCCGAGGTTGTCGCCGATGTCGCCGACCCAGATCTCGTTGCCCGGGCCGATGGAGATCGCCTCGACGTCACGGGGCGTGCCGACGCCGCTCAGGGTGATCCGGGCGACGGTCTTCCCGGTCGCGCTGTCGACGGCGTAGAGGTAGGGGCCGTCGTCGCTGTCGTTGTGCGTCCAGTAGATCCCGGGGTGCTGACGTGAGGCGGCGAGCCCGCTGGACTCGGTGATGCGCGGGTCCTCGACGGTGAAGCCCTTGTCGCCGTCGGCCGCGAACGCGGCGGGCGCGGTGGACGCGGCGAGCACGGTGAGGGCACCCGAGAGAAGGACTCCGGTGAGCAGGGCTCCGGCCCGGACGGCGAAAGATCGGCGCATGCCCACAAGCGTGCCATCCCGCACCGGCGTTCGAGGCTCCGTGGCAGGCCTCACACCTCCGGGCCGGGCTCCGCGCCCCCGCTCACCGCCGTGATCCAGCATCATGAGCGGATGCTCAGGTTCATGCCCGTAGGCGACTCGATGACGATCGGCAGCACGGGCGACCACACGTGGCGCTACCGCATGTGGCGGCATCTGTGCGCTGCGTACGGCGGCCCGTTCACCCTGGTCGGCCCCCGCGAGACGCTCTACGACAAGGCGACGGACGCGCCCACGTCGTACGCCTACGCCGACCCCGACTTCCCCCGGGGTCATCTGGCGGGCTGGGGCGAGGGCTGGCAGCAGATGGCCCCGCTGATCCGCGAGGCGGTGCGCACGACGCGGGCGGACGTCCTGCTCGTCTCGCTCGGCCTGATCGACCTGGGCTTCTACACGAACGCCGAGCAGACCGCGGCGAACGCGCGCGTCTTCGCCGCCGAGGCCCGCGCCGCGAACCCCCGGATCGCCATGGTGTGGCTGCCGGTCATCCCCAACGTGCGCGCCGCCAACGACGAGCCCTTCGCCGCCCAGGTCGACCTCTTCAACGAACTCCTGGCGAAGACGGCCGCCGACCTGGACGAACGCAACTCCCCGATCCTGCTGGCCTCGATCCCGCCGGCCTGGGACATCGACACCGACACCTACGACGGCACCCACCCGAACGCGAGCGGCGAACACCGTCTGGCGGAGGCCTTCGCGGAGACGATGCACCAGGGGTGGGAACTGGGCGGGGAGTACGCGGGCTGAGGGAGCCGCCCCCGCGGATCCTCTCCGATGTCCGGGTCGGCTTTTCCGGTCAGCAAGGCAGGTGCACCGTCGACGCCGACCCCAAGGACGGCGACCACCGCAGTGAGCCGCGCGTCGCCTACGGAACCCACGTCGACCTGACCACCACCCCCCTCGGCCTCACCCTCAAGACCGACGAGTTCCCCCGCGACTGACACGTCCCCCGGCCGGTCCCCCTTGCATCGAGCGCACTCCAAGACGTTGGCTTGATTTCCATGAAGTACACGCAGCTCGGACGTACCGGACTCAAGGTCAGCCGCCTCGTCCTCGGCACCATGAACTTCGGCCCGCAGACCGACGAAGCCGACAGCCACGCCATCATGGACGCGGCGCTCGGGGCGGGCATCAACTTCTTCGACACGGCGAACGTGTACGGCTGGGGCGAGAACAAGGGCCGTACGGAATCGATCATCGGCAACTGGTTCGCGAAGGGCGGCGACCGGCGCGACAAGGTCGTCCTCGCCACCAAGGTGTACGCGAACATGGCCGCCGACGGCGACGCCTGGCCCAACCACGACAAGCTCTCCGCGCTGAACATCCGGCGGGCCGTCGACGCCAGCCTCAAGCGGCTGCAGACCGACCACATCGACCTCTACCAGTTCCACCACGTCGACCGGAGCACTCCCTTCGAGGAGATCTGGCAGGCGATCGACGTGCTGGTGCAGCAGGGCAAGATCCTGTACGCCGGATCGTCCAACTTCCCCGGCTACAAGATCGCCCAGGCCAACGAGACCGCCGGCCGGCGCGGCGGCACGATCGGCCTCGTCAGCGAGCAGTGCCTCTACAACCTGGCCGAGCGGCGCGCCGAGATGGAGGTGATCCCGGCCGCGCAGGAGTACGGTCTCGGGGTCATCCCCTGGTCGCCGCTGCACGGCGGACTGCTGGGCGGGGTCATCAAGAAGCAGGCGGAGGGCGGTCGCCGCGCCTCCGGGCGGGCCGCCGACGCCCTCGCCGACGCCGGGACACGCGCGCAGATCCAGGCCTACGAGGACCTGCTCGACAAGCACGGCGTGGAGCCCGGCGAGGCCGCGCTGGCCTGGCTGCTCACCCGGCCCGGCGTGACGGGCCCGATCGTCGGCCCACGCACCGCGCAGCAGCTCGACTCGGCGCTGCGCGCGGTCGAACTGGAGCTGGGCGAGGAACTGCTGTCCGGCCTCGACGAGATCTTCCCCGGCCCGGGACCGTCTCCGGAGGCCTTCGCCTGGTAGCGGGCGGCCCCGCGCCCCCACCGGGCGGGCGCGGAACCGCACGGCGGTGGCGGCTGCCGTCGGGCAGTCCGGCGGCAGGCTGGCGGGCAGTCCGGCGGCAGGCTGTCGGGCGGTCTGCCCGAGATCGCTCAGGTCACTTCCCGACGGCCGCCGCCACCGCCACCACGACGAACAACAGCACGAGCACACCGGCCATGATCCGGTTCCGGGTCTTCGGGTCCACGCGTCGAGCCTAACCGGGCCCGCCGAGCGGCCAGCGCCCGGCCGGTTCGTAGCGGGGCTGCTCCCCGGGGACGCCGGACTTCGGCAGATTGCTGCGGACCAGCACCAGCTCCCCCACCGTCCAGGTCCGGCTCGCGAAGGCGTCCAGCGCCTCGACGTACGCCCGGACGTCCACCGCGTCCCGGCTGCGGGCCAGGGTCAGGTGCGCCGTGTAGCGGCGGTGCCCGCCCATGTCCACGCCCGCCTTCCGTCCCGCCGCCTCCGCCCGGTCGGCCAGCAGCCGCAGCGCGGGCACGTCCCCGGCCGCGCCCGCCCACAGCGCCCGCCCGTGCCCGAACGCGCCGCCGCCGCGCACGGCCAGCGGGAAGGGCGCACCACGGTGCGCGGCCCGCCGCAGCCGGGCCGACAGCTCCGGTACGACGGCGTCGTCGACCTCTCCGTAGAAGGCGAGGGTGAAGTGCCAGCCGGCGCGGTCCGTCCAGCGCAGCCCGTCCGCACCGGGCAGCGTGCGCAACCGGGCGGCCTCGGCGGCGAGTTCGTCGGCGATGTCGTCCGGGGGCAGCACGGCGGCGAAGAGTCTCATGCCCCCGATTTTCCCGGCGGACCCGACCCCGCGCCCGGCAATATGGACGGCATGCGGATCACGATCAGAGAAGGCGGACCCGACGACGTCCCCGCGATGCTCGCCATGCTCGACAGCAGCGTGGCGTGGCTGGTCGCCCAGGGCCGGCCCGGCCAGTGGGGGACGAAGCCTCTGTCGGAGAACCCGAAGACGGTCGAGTCCGTCGTCCGGTACCTGGAGGAGGGCTGGGCGTTCGTCGCCGAGGCCGACGGCGAGCCGGCCGCCGCCCTCACGCTCACCGACGCGCCCGGCGCGTACCTCGCGCACCTCCCGCCGCCCGGGGAACCCGAGCGGTACATCCACTGGCTGACCTCGGACCGGCGCTTCAAGGGGCACGGCGTGGGCAGCGCACTGCTCGAGCACGCCGCCGAGGCGACCCGGCGGGCGGGCGTCGGCCTGCTGCGGGTGGACTGCTACGCGGGCGACGACCGCAGGCTCGTCGCCTATTACGAGGCCCACGGCTTCACCCCTACGCAGGCGTACACGGTCGGGGACCATCAGTGGCCCGGGCAGGTGCTGGCCCGCAGGGTGGGACCGCCGGCCACGTCTGCCGAATGGCGTGAGACCGGCCGCCCGGAGGGTGCGACCCCCGCCGTGCCCTCCGAGTGACGTGCCGCCGGGCCACGGCCCCGGGTGACGTGCCGCCGGGCCACGGCCCCGGGTGACGTGCCGCCGGGCAGCCCCCCGGGTGACGGGCCGCCGTGTCACGTGACCGTGGCGAGCTCCCGGTCCGCGCGGGGGACGAAGCGCACGCTCGGGTGGCCGTGGTGCCAGCCGACCGACAGGCGCAGGTCGCCCATCCGGGCCAGGACCAGGCCGACGGTGACGGCGGCGGCGGCCGAGACGGCTCCGCCGGCCGCCATGCCCGCCCGGACGCCGTACGCGTCGGTGATCCAGCCGGCGATCGGCGCGCCGACCGGGGCGCCGCCCATGAACACCATCATGTAGAGGGCCATCACGCGGCCCCGCATGGCGGGGTCGGTGCCCAGCTGGACGCTGCTGTTGGCGGTGACGTTGACCGTCATGCCGAACATCCCGATCGGGGCCATGAGCAGGGCGAACAGCCACAGGGAGGGGGCCGCGGAGGCCACGATCTCCATGGTGCCGAAGGCCACCGCTCCGGCGACCAGCACCCGCATCCGGGCCGTGCCGCGCCGGGCCGCGAGCAGGGCGCCCGCGAGGGAGCCGACCGCCATCAGCGTGTTGAACAGGCTGTAGGAGCCCGCGCCCGCGTGGAAGACGTCGTCGGCGAAGGCCGAGAGGTACACGGGGAAGTTGAACCCGAAGGTGCTGACGAACCCGACCAGGACGATCGTCCAGATCAGGTCGGGGCGGCCGGCGACGTACCGCAGGCCTTCCCGCAGCTGGCCCTTGCCGCGCGGGGCGCGTTCGACGGCGTGCAGCTCGCGCGAGCGCATCAGCAGCAGGCCGGCGAGGGGGGCGACGAAGGACAGGCCGTTGAAGAGGAACGCCCACCCGGTGCCGACGCCGGTGATCATCACGCCGGCCACGGCGGGGCCGATCAGCCGGGCCGACTGGAAGTTCGCGGAGTTGAGGCTGACCGCGTTCTGGAGCTGGTCGGGGCCGACCATCTCGGAGACGAAGGTCTGCCGTGCGGGGTTGTCCAGGACCGTCGCGAGGCCGACGGCGAAGGCGGCGACGTAGACGTGCCAGACCTGGACGTGGCCGGAGAGGCTGAGGACGGCGAGCGCGATGCCGGTGAGGGCCATCGCGGACTGGGTGAACAGCAGCGTGCGGCGCTTGGGCAGCCGGTCGACGAGGACACCGCCGTAGAGCCCGAAGAGCAGCATGGGCAGGAACTGCAGGGCCGTCGTGACGCCGACGGCGGTGGCGGAGCCGGTGAGGCTGAGCACCAGCCAGTCCTGGGCGATGCGCTGCATCCAGGTGCCGATGTTGGAGACGACCTGGCCCAGGAAGAACAGGCGGTAGTTCCTGACCCTCAGGGAGCTGAACATGGACGACGCGGGCGACGTGGGTGACTTGGCGGTTTTCCCGGCAAGGGTCTCGTGGGCGGTCGGCGCGGGGGCGGAGTCTGCTCCGGGTCCCGAACTCAAAAGGGTCGCCTCCTCGGCATGGGGTTACAGGTGGGCGAGCTTCTCCAGTACGGGGGCGGCGGCGCGCAGTTTCGCCCACTCGTCCTCGTCGAGGCCGTCGACCAGGGTGGCCAGGAAGGCGTTCCGCTTGGCGCGGCTCTCCGCGAGCATGGCTTCGGCCTGCTCGGTCTTGGTGACGACCTTCTGGCGGCGGTCCTCGGGATGCGGCTCCAGCCGGACCAGGCCCTTGGCCTCCAGCAGCGCCACGATGCGGGTCATCGAGGGCGGCTGCACGTGCTCCTTGCGGGCGAGCTCGCCGGGTGTGGCGCTGCCGCAGAGGGAGAGGGTGCCGAGCACCGACATCTCGGTGGGGCTCAGCGACTCGTCGACCCGCTGGTGCTTGAGTCGGCGGGACAGCCGCATCACGGCCGATCGCAGGGAGTTCACGGCGGCTACGTCGTCGCCATGGGTGAGGTCAGGCATCTCTTTAGCGTAACTCATTACCCTGGCTAAACAAGCTGGCGCGCGGGGGGATTCCCGTGACCCTGGCCACGGAGTACCCCGGCGTCACTCGAAGGAGTGAGTAGGCAGCGGAAAGAGGCCGAGGTGCGGTACATGCCCGCGACCCTCGTCTCATGGGGACCAGTGTGCTCAGCCTGCGGATAGACGGGGAGCTGCTCGAGCGGCTCCGGCAGCATGCCGCGAAAAGGGGAATGAGCGTCCAGGACTATGTCGTCCGGACGCTCATTCGCGATGACTTCGACCAGCGGTTCCAGACCGCGGTCGACGAGACCGACGAGTTCTACGGGCGCACCTGAGCCCGGCCGCCGACCCCGCCGACTCCGCCGTCCCGCGGCTTCGGCGGCTCAGGTGAGGTCGGGGGCTCGGGTGGGTCGGGGCTCAGGTGCGGCCGGGGGCTCAGGTGCGGCCCTGCGCCGCCTCCGCGGCTCAGGTGAGGCCGAGTGCCGGCATCAGGTAGTAGAAGACGAACACGGCGGACACCACGTACATCGGCGCCGGGACCTCCCGGCCGCGCCCGGCCGCCAGCCGCAGCACGACGAAGGCGATGAAGCCCATGCCGATGCCGTTGGTGATCGAGTAGGTGAACGGCATCATCACCATGGTGATGAAGGCCGGGATCGCGATCGTGTGGTCGGCCCAGTCGATCTCCTTGACCGACCCGGCCAGGATCAGATAGCCCACCGCGAGCAGCGCCGGCGTGGCGGCCTGGGACGGCACCATCGTGGCGACGGGCGTGAGGAACAGCGCGACGGCGAAGAGTCCGCCGGTGACCAGGTTCGCGAAGCCGGTGCGGGCGCCCTCGCCGACGCCGGCCGTGGACTCCACGAAAGCGGTGGTGGCGGAGGAGGAACTGGCGCCGCCGGCGGCGACCGCGAGGCCGTCGACGAAAAGAACCTTGTTGATGCCGGGCATCTCGCCCTGGGCATTGGTCAGCTTGGCCTCGTCGCTGACGCCCATGATCGTGCCCATCGCGTCGAAGAAGCACGACAGCAGGACCGTGAAGACGAAGAGAACGCCGGTCAGGACGCCGACCTCGCGGAACCCGCCGAACAGGCTGACCTCGCCGATCAGCCCGAAGTCGGGGGTGGCGACGGGGTTGCCGGGCCACTCGGGGGTGGTGAGGCCCCAGGAGGGGACGGTCGCGACCGCGTTGACGATCAGCGCGAGGACGGTCATCGCGACGATCGAGATGAGGATCGCGCCGGGCACCTTGCGGGTGATCAGGGCCAGCGTGAGCAGCGCGCCCAGGATGAAGACGAGGACCGGCCAGCCGTTCAGGTGACCGTCGGCGCCGAGCTGGAGCGGGACGGTGGTGTGGGCGGCGTCCGGGATCCGGCTGACGAAGCCGGAGTCGACGAGGCCGATCAGCATGATGAACAGGCCGATGCCGATGCTGATGGCCTTGCGCAGACCGAAGGGCACCGCGTTCATGACGCGCTCGCGCAGCCCGGTGGCGACCAGGAGCATGACCACGAACCCGGCGAGCACGACCATGCCCATGGCGTCCGGCCAGGACATCCGGGGCGCGAGCTGGAGCGCGACCACCGAGTTCACGCCGAGGCCCGCGGCCAGCGCGATGGGCACGTTGCCGATCACGCCCATGAGGAGCGTGGTGAAGGCGGCCGTCACACAGGTGGCGGTGACCAGCTGACCGTTGTCGAGCTGGTGCCCGTACATGTCCTTGGCGCTGCTGAGGATGATCGGATTCAGCACGATGATGTACGCCATCGCGAAGAAGGTGGCGAAGCCGCCCCGGATCTCCCGGGACAGCGTGCTGCCCCGCTCGGAGATCCGGAAGTGGCGGTCGAGGGCGCCGTGGACGGACGTGGCTCCCGGCTGTTCAGGGGCGGGGACCTTGGCGGGGGCCGGCGTGGGCATCGTTTCGGCGTTTCCTACGAAGAGAAGCGGTCAGGGGTAAACGGTTTCAGTATGAACATATGAGGTCCGGGTCGGCCATCTCCGCGCGTAGATGTGAGGGGCTCGTAAGCTGTCCCCATGGCGAAGTGGACCCCCAAGCACGAGGCGCCGGAGCCCCTGGAGGGCCCCGTGGTCGCCACCATCACCGGCGGCACGATCCTCTGGTTCGTCCTCTTCCTCGTCCAGCTCCCCTTCTACGGATGGTTCGAGGACCACGACCGCCTGTGGTGGGTGTGGACCTGCCTGGCCGGCGCCGGCCTGGGGCTCATCGGCATCTGGTACGTCCGCAAGCGGGACGCGGCGATCAAACGGGACGCGGCGGCGAAGCAGGGGGACACCTCCGCCGTGTGACGCCGGGCGCGCCTCCTCTCAGGGGCAGGCGCGCGCTCTCCTGTCGGGGACGATTCGGGGACGGGTCGGGGACAGGTGGGTGACGGATCGGGGTAACCGCTGCAACCACGGCACCGGCCCAGCACCGGCCCTGTCCTCCCCAGGTCGGATCTTCGGCTTCCTCGGGGGGTGAACCCCGAAATCCGCACGTACCGTCGGTTCCATGGCCCACACCGACGCCACCGACGCCCCCGCCTCCGTGCCGACGGCCACCGGCCTGACCGCCGCGGAGGTCGCGGACCGCGTCGCCCGCGGTCAGGTCAACGACGTGCCGGTCCGCAGCAGCCGCTCGGTCGGCGAGATCGTCCGGGCGAACGTCTTCACCCGGTTCAACGCGATCATCGGCGTCCTGTGGCTGGTCATGCTCGCCGTCGCGCCCATCCAGGACGGCCTGTTCGGATTCGTGATCCTCGCCAACACCGGCATCGGCATCATCCAGGAGTGGCGGGCCAAGCAGACCCTGGACTCGCTCGCCGTGGTCGGCGAGTCACGTCCCACCGTCCGCCGTGGCGCGACGGCCGTCGCGGTCTCCACCTCCGAGCTCGTGCTGGACGACGTCATCGAGATCGGCCCGGGGGACAAGGCCGCCGTGGACGGGGTGTGCGTCGAGGCGGACGGCCTGGAGATCGACGAGTCGCTTCTCACCGGCGAGGCCGACCCCGTCGTCAAGCGGCCCGGCGACACGGTCATGTCGGGCAGCTTCGTGGTGGCCGGCGTCGGCGCGTTCCGGGCCACCAAGGTCGGCCGGGAGGCCTACGCCGCCCAGCTCGCCGAGGAGGCGTCCCGCTTCACGCTCGTCCACTCCGAACTGCGCACCGGCATCTCCACGATCCTCAAGTACGTGACGTGGATGATGGTGCCGGCCGCGATCGGCCTGGTCGTCACCCAGCTGGTGGTCAAGAACAACGACCTCAAGGAGTCCGTCGCCCGTACCGTCGGCGGCATCGTCCCGATGGTCCCCGAAGGGCTCGTGCTGCTCACCTCGGTCGCCTTCGCGATCGGCGTCATCCGGCTCGGCCGCAAACAGTGCCTGGTGCAGGAGCTCCCGGCCATCGAGGGCCTCGCCCGCGTCGACACCGTCTGCCTGGACAAGACCGGCACCCTCACCGAGGGCGGCATGGACGTCACCGAGCTGCGCACCCTCGACGGCGGTGACGAGGCGTACGTACGGCGGGTCCTCGGGGCCCTCGGGGAGTCCGACCCGCGGCCGAACGCCTCACTGAAGGCGATCATCGACGCCTACCCGGACGCCGAGGAGTGGCGCTGCACCGAGTCCCTGCCCTTTTCCTCCGCGCGCAAGTACAGCGGCGCCAGCTTCAACGAGGGCGACGGGGAGAGCAGCACCTGGCTGCTGGGGGCGCCCGACGTGCTGCTGGCCGACAGCGATCCGGCCCTCGCCGAGACCGAGCGGCTGAACGAGCAGGGGATGCGCGTGCTGCTGCTGGTCCGGGCCGCCCGCGACCTCGACGATCCCGAGCCGGCACGCGGGGCCCGGGCCGCCGCCCTGGTCGTGCTCGAGCAGCGGCTGCGGCCGGACGCCGCCGACACGCTGCGCTACTTCGCCGAGCAGGACGTCCACGCCAAGGTCGTCTCCGGTGACAACGCGGTGTCGGTGGGCGCGGTGGCGGCGAAGCTCGGACTGGACGGCGGCGCGGTGGACGCCCGGCGGCTGCCGCCCGACCCGCCCGGCATGGCGCGGGCCCTGGACGAGGGAACGGTGTTCGGCCGGGTCACCCCGCAGCAGAAACGGGACATGGTCGGCGCGCTGCAGTCCCGCGGGCACACCGTCGCGATGACCGGGGACGGCGTCAACGACGTGCTCGCGCTGAAGGACGCGGACATCGGCGTGGCGATGGGGTCGGGATCCGAGGCCACCCGCGCGGTCGCGCAGATCGTGCTGCTGGACAACAGCTTCGCGACCCTGCCGTCGGTGGTGGCGGAGGGCCGCCGGGTCATCGGCAACATCACCCGGGTGGCGACGCTGTTCCTGGTGAAGACGGTCTACTCGGTGCTGCTTGCCCTGCTGGTGGTGTGCTGGCAGGTCGAGTACCCGTTCCTGCCACGGCACCTGACCCTGTTGTCCACGCTCACCATCGGCATCCCGGCCTTCTTCCTCGCGCTCGCCCCCAACCGTGAGCGGGCCCGCCCGCACTTCGTACGGCGGGTGATGCGGTACTCGGTCCCGGGCGGCGTGATCGCCGGGGCCGCGACCTTCGTCACGTATCTGATGGCTCGTCACCACTACACGGGAGCGGGCTCCTTGGAGGCCGAGACGAGCGCGGCGACGCTCACCCTGTTCCTGGTCTCGATGTGGGTGCTGGCGATCATCGCCCGGCCGTACACCTGGTGGCGGGTGCTGCTGGTGGCCTCGATGGGCTCGGCGTTCCTGGTGGTGCTGGTCGTCCCCTGGCTGCAGGACTTCTTCGCGCTGAAGCTGGTCGGGCCGACGATGCCGTGGATCGCGGTGGGGGTGGCGGTGGCCGCGTCGGCGGCCCTCGAGGGGTGCTGGACATGGATCGACCGCCGGGCGGCCGCATGACGCGAGCGGCCGGCCCGGAACCCCCGGGCCGGCCGCTCGTGACGCCGTCTGCCTGTCTGACGTCGCCTGCCTGACGCTGCTTACTTCACGTCGACGAAGTCGCCCGCGGCGGCCACCGCCGGGGTCGTCGAGGTGCCCGCGAAGACGTAGCGGTAGTAGCCGTCCACGGACGCCTTGACCGTGGTCTTCAGGGTGCCGGTGGAGCTGGTCTTGACGGTCTTCAGCGTGGTGTAGGTGCTGCTGCCCTTCTTGCGGAACTGCAGCTTCACGGCCTGGGCGGAGTAGCCGGCCCACTTGCCGGTGTCCCAGTTCGCGCGGGCCAGCTTGCCGGTGACGGTGAGGGTCTTGCCCTTCTTCACCGGCTCCGGCGCGGCGTCGGTGGTGAGGGTGGCCGCGCGCTGAAGCTTCGCGCTGCCGAGGTTGCTGCCCGTGGTGAGTCCGCTGTCGTTGACGGCGGCGGCGCCAAGCTTCCACGCGCCCGCGAGGGCGTTGGTCAGGTCGCCGTAGTCGGTGTTCCCCAGGGGACGGAACTGGATCTTGGCCGTGCACTTCAGGACGGTCGCGGAGGACGCCGTGCAGGTGCCGGGCTCGTCGCCGCCCCAGACGTCCTTGTCAGGGGTGTTGATGGTGAGGGTGCCACCCCGGTAGAGGACGGGGAAGGTGATGAAGGAGTTCGCGTTCAGGCCGGCCGGCTTGGTGACGGTGTAGCTGGCCGCGACCGTGACCTTCGTGGTCGGGCCGACGACGATGTTCTTGCCGCCGTTGACCTTCACCTGGGAGAAGGTGACGGCGGGACCGGCCGGAGCGGCCTGCGCCGCCGGGACGGCGAGGGCGGACAGGGCGAGGGCGCCGGAGGCGGCGACCACGAGGGCGCGTACGCGCATGGATGTTCTCCAGAAGGCCGATGGACTGTGAGGGAGGAAAGAGAGGCGGGCGAGCGTGAGGGACGGAGCGCGCGGAGGGGCGGCCGGCCCCGGGGATCCGGGACCGGCCGCCGTCACGCGCCCGGTGTCACTTCACGTCGACGAAGTCACCCGCGGCGGTGGCCGCCGGGGTCGTCGAGGTGCCCGCGAAGACGTAGCGGTAGTAGCCGTCCACGGACGCCTTGACCGTGGTCTTCAGGCTGCCGGTGGAGCTGGTCTTGATGGTCTTCACGGTGGTGTAGGTGCTGCTGTTCTTCTTGCGGAACTGCAGCTTCACGGGCTGGGTGGAGTAGCCCGCGTAGGCGCCGTTGTCCCAGTTGGCGCGGGACAGCTTGCCGGTGACGGTGAGGGTCTTGCCCTTCTTCACCGGCTCCGGCGCGGCGTTGACGGTCAGCTTGGAGAGGCGCTGGAGCTTGGCGGTGGTCAGCGACGCGCTCTCGGTGAAGCCGACCTTGCTGTAGTCGATGTCGTCCGCGAAGGGGTCGACGTCGTTCCAGTCGACGATGTAGCCGGCCGCCTTCCAGCCGGTGGCGTCGGCGTTCTCCAGCTCCTCGCCCGGGAGGATGTCGATGCTGCCCTGGCAGGTGGCGACCGTGGCCGAGGTGTGGGAGCAGCTCGGGTAGTAGTCACCGAGGAGGATGTTGGCCGGGTTGCTGTACGAGCCGCGGTAGAGGATCACGTCGAGCTCGGTGTCGCCCGCGGTGACGTCGACGCCCGCGCCGTGCGTCACCTTGAAGGTGACGGGGACGCTGACCCTGCCGGACGTTCCCGCCACGATCGGCTTGCCGTTGTTGACGCTGACGCCGGTGAACTTGGCGTCCAGGGCGTAGGGGGTGCCCGTTTCGCCGGTCGCACCGGTGAAGGTGCTCCGGCCGGAGGCGGCGGCGTGCAGCGCCTTCAGGGTGTCGAGGGGGTGGTGCGCGCCGCTGCCGACGGCCTGCGCGGCCGGCACGACGAAGGCGGAGAGGGCCACGGCGCCGGTGACGGCGACCACGGTGGCGCGTATGCGCATGTATGTCCCAAGGGGATCAAGGGGCTCTGCGGGCGGGTGCCTCCGGTGAGCCCGAAATGGTCGGGCGAGCCTGATGAGAAACATCGCTCACCCGAGAAGACTCGTACCCCCGTCCGACGGTTGCACGTTCGATGGAGAAATCACGAAGAAAAAGTGAGCGCCCCCGCGGGTGTCCGCGGGGGCGCTCGCCGTCGTGTCCGTGCGGGCGTCAGTCGAACCAGCGGTCGCGGGCCAGTTCCTGAGTGCGGGTCGGGTCCTCCAGCAGGGCCGCGACCTCGAACCGGCGGGGCCACTGCCCGGCCGCCCAGGCGAGGCCGGCGGCGACTCCCTCCAGGGTGGCGGCGTGCAGGACGCCGCCGTCCGTCAGCCGCCAGTCGATCTCGACGCCGTCGACGACCAGTTCCTCGTGCTCGACGTAGGTGGCGGGCGTGCGCGGGCCGAGCAGTACGCGCACCGGCTCCGGGACGTCGTGCTCGGCGCCCTCGGAGTCGACCTCACCGGTCACGGACTCGCTCAGCCGCCGCACCTGGAACAGCTCCGCCAGTTCGGCGGCCCGCGACGGCCGCACGGGCAGCAGCGGGACACCCTCCGTGAAGGGCAGCAGATCGGGTGAGTCGACGACCACGGCGTCGGCCGCGTCCACCACCTCGACCCGGCCGTCCACGACGGCCCTCAGCTCGTCCGGCAGGGTGACCTGCTCCGGATCCAGCTCCGCCAACGCCCCGTACAGGCCGTGCAGTTGCGCGGAGGTGACGGAACGCTCCGGATCGGCGAGACGGTCCAGGAGCTCGGCGGCGCCGCCGGGCTCGTCGAGGAGCGCGGCCACCGAGGTGCGCACCCCGAGGGCCCGCAGCACCTGCTCGTCGTCGAAGCCCGTGGCGTCGGCCTCGTCGTACAGGCCGCGCAGCAGCGGGTCGCCGCCGAAGGCCAGGAGTCCGGCCGGGCGGCGGCCGTCGAGCACCGGGTTCCCGCGCAGCCACCAGGCCGTGTACGGCCGTACCGTCTCATGGGTGCCGTCGGGCAGCAGGACGCGGAGCGGCTGCACCAGGGCGTCCCGCAGCGGCGGCCGGGCGAGCAGGGCGAGCGCCTGCGGCCAGCGGTCCTCGTCGACGAGGTCGAGGTCGCGCACGGCGACCAGCTCGGTGGCGACCGGCGGCACCGGACTGTCGGGGAAGCGGTCGAGGACGTCCTCGCACCACACGTCCACGGCGTCCAGCAGCCCCGCGTCGTCCGGCTCGGCGAAGTCCCCGTCGCGGGGCTCCAGTTCGTCCGGATCGAGGACCACGTCGGTGGCGCGGACCAGCGCGAAGTCGGCGAGGACACCACAGGCCGCGAGCGGCTGCTCCCCCCACTTCTCCGCCAACTCGGCGTCCACGAAAGCGACTTCACCTTCCCGGATGACGGAGGCGAACGCGCTGCCGGGCAGCACGAGCTCACCGGCGGGCGACAGTTCACCGTCCTCGTCGGGCAGGGCGAGCGCGCCGAGCCACGGCTCGTCGCCGGGCTCCAGACCCGCGTCCCGCACGAGTGCGAGGACCGCGTCGGCGAGCTCCTCCGCGTCCGGGGCGCCCTGGTCGTCCCAGGCTCCGCCGTCGTCGTCCAGGGACGCGGCGACGGCCGCCCGCACCTGCGGGGTGGTCAGGACGGCCCGCGGGGTGGCGGGCAGCGCGCCCAGCTTCTCCAGCAGCGGGTGCGCGGCGTCCTCGTGGGCGACCTTGAGACCGAGCCGGCCGAGGACGTCCGCGTCGAGGCCGGCCGAGCCCGGGGTGGGCAGCAGCACCTGGCGCGGGCCGATGGCGGTCCGCCGTCCCCCACCCGCGCCGAAGCCGGCGGACTGGGAAGCATGGGCGCCCCCGGCGAGCGGCACGGGCAGCCCGGTGAGCCGGTCCGGGTCGACCCCGGCGAGGCTGTCGTACAGCCGGTGCCACCAGCCCGGCTCCCGGTCCAGGCCGGCCAGCCGGTCGATGACGTCCGCGAGCGGGAGCCGGGCGACGCCGAGCGTGCGCAGCTCGACGCGCCGCTCCAGACCGGCGGGCAGCAGCGTCGGCAGCACCTCCGCCAGCACCCGCACGGTGTCCGCGCCCGCGCCCTCGACGACCTCGGCGTCCCGGGGGCGCAGAGCCTCGGGCAGCCCCACCGCGTCCTCGTCCGCGCCCACGTCCGCGCCCTCCTCCGGCGCGGGCGCGACGGCCGGCGGCAGGAAGGCCGTGCGCGGCAGCAGCTCCAGCACCGCCTGGCGCAACGCCCCGTCCAGCGCCCCCTTGCCCAGCGGACCGGGCACGAGGCCGATGATCCCCGGGCCCACCGGCCGCCAGCCGGCGAGGAGTTCGGCGTACGCCTCCGCCGCGCGCCGCACCAGATGGTCGGTCAGCGGACCGGGCGCCGCGTGACGGCGGGTGGTGTCGAGCGGGAAGGACGCGATGAGCAGGGCGGGCAGCCCCAGCGGCTCGTCGCTGGGGGTGGGCGCGTGGACGACCGGCGTGGTGCGGGGCGCGACGGGCGCGCCCTCGTCGTCGACGGGCACCGCCCAGGTGACCGACCAGTGGGGCCGCAGCCGCTCCTCCACCGGACGGTCGGCGAGCAGTTCGGGGTGGAGCGGGCCGTGCGCGGCGGCGGTCCGCCATCGAGTGACGCCCCGCTCACTGTCGGTGACGACGGTGAGGTCGCCGTCGGCGGAACGGCGCAGGGTGCGCGCTTCGCCGTCCCCGATCTCGATGACGACCTCCGCCAGCCCCGGCAGGGCGAGCAGGAGGGCGTCGTCGACCGCGGTGAGCAGCCTCTCGGCGAGATCGGCCGCGGCGGCGTCGCGCAGCGGGAGGATGACGGCCGTGTCGTACGGGTCGGGGGCCGTGCCCTGGGCGGCGAAGGGCAGTCGCAGCAGGGGTACGTGTCCGTCACGCCGCCGCACCTCGTCACCGAGGCCCGGACTGTGCCGGGCGGTCTCGGAGGCCAGCGACCGCGCCTCGGCCAGGTCCCAGCGGACACCGCCGTGCCGGCCCACCACGGCCGGCTCGTCGGTGACCGCGAGGACGGCGGCGAAGCCGACGCCGAACCGCCCGACGGCCACGGCGGACTGCCGCTCCTCCCGCTTGGCGGACGCCCGCAGCGTGGCGAGGGACTCCACGCCGGCGGCGTCCAGGGGCGCTCCGGTGTTGGCCGCGACGAGAACCCCGTCCCGCAGGGTGAGGCGCAGCCGCCCCGGCACCCCGCCCCGGGCCGCGGCGTCGGCGGCGTTCTGCGCCAGCTCGACGACGAGCCGGTCCCGGTACCCGCCGAGGACGAGATCCTCCTCGGAGTTGGCGTCCTCCCGGAAACGGGCGGGACTGGTGGCCCAGGCGTCCAGCACTCCACGGCGCAGGCGTGCCGTGCCGAACGGATCCGCGCCCTCGGGCGCCGGCCGCACGAACTTGCTCACGTTCACTCTTCTCCTCGGCGTGAGGACGAAGGTACCGCCCGCGGAAGCGACCGCGTCCCCCGCTCCGGCCGGGCCCGGCCGGCGGAGGAGGACGAGGGGCTACGAGTGGCCGAGCTCCGCCGCGTCCTCGTCGGCCGTGGTCGGGACCGAGCCCGAGTCGGCGGCCGGGCGCAGCGGGAACGGATCGACCCGGGTCTCGTCGACCACCGGCGGGGCGGGCCGGGGCGGCGTGGGCATCACCGCCGCCTCCGAGTGGCCGCCGCAGCCGTACGCCAGGGAGACCACCCGGCCGTCGGCCGGGGAGAACTCGTTGGCGCAGACACCGAAGGCCTGCCCCAGCGAGCCGCCGATACGGGCGAGGAAACCGCAGCTCACACAGGACGCGGGGGCCGCCTGGGCCATCGGCGTCTTGGGGCCGAAGCCGTCCTCCCAGCGGTCGGCGGCGGTGTGCAGACCGTAGCGGGACAGCACCCGGGCCCGGCGCAGGCCCAGCTCCTCGGCCACCGCGGCGATCGTGCCCCGGACCGGGATCGTGGGCAGCTTCGCCGGCGCGGCCGGCGTCACGTCCGCGTCCTCCGCCTCGGCCAGCTGCACCATCTCCTCGGAGACGGGCGAGTTCGGCAGCGGCTCGTCCTCCCCGCTGTAGCCCGGCTCCAGCCGCAGATCCTCCGCGTCCGTGGGCAGCAGGTCGCCCGGCCCCATGTCGCCGGGGCGCAGCCGCTCGCTCCACGGCACCCACTCGGGCGCCAGGACCGCGTCGGGACCGGGGAGGAGCACCACCTCGTCCAGGGTGACGATCTTGGCGCGGGACGCCCGCGCCACCGTCGCCGCCCAGCGCCAGCCCCGGTAGCCCAGCTCCTTGCACTCGAAGTAGTGGGTGACCACACGGTCGCCCTCCGAGACGAGGCCCGCGTGCTCACCGACCACGCCGGGGGCGGCCGCCTCCTCGGCTGCGGCGCGGGCGAGGTCGACGGCCTCGGCGCACAGGCGGTCGGGGGTGCGGCTTCGCGTGGTCGCTGCGCTCACAGGTATCGCTTCTCTCCTACGCCGTCTCTCGGTGCGCCCCTCAAGGCGGCGGGTGCGGACGGAGCGGCTGGGGGTACCTCCCAGGCCTGAGGCACTGGGGGAGCGCCGCGTCGACGTCCGCGCCCGATCGCGCTCGGGCGCGCCTGCTGTCATCCATTCTGCGGGATGGCCGGGAGGCGCGCGGCCGAGAACAATCGCCACGGCGCGCTACGCACGCTACCTTCTCGCGGACGCTCGGCCTACACCGACGGGACGTTTCCCATCCACCGGAAGCCCTCGAAGGCCTTCCGACGCCCTCCCCGAGCGTTCCCCGAAGCCTCCGGAAGCACTCCGGCGACGCTCCAGAAGATTTCCGGAATCCCTCCGAAATCCCTCCGGAATCCCTCCGAAGGCCCTCCTGGAGCGTTGCCGGAGGTGATCTCCGGGGCGGGCCGACGGGGCCGGGCGGCCTCCCGGACGGCCCCCTCGCGCCGACCGTCACACGGCCATACGCGCGGTAACCGCACTATGCGCGGCTTTCTCGGGGCACTATGACGGGGTGGCAGCCGCGAGAACACCCCAGGGCGCCACCGGGATCGGTGCGACGAGGGGGACCAAGGGGAGGAGCGCAGTGAGCGGTTCGGGCCGGAAGAGCGGGTCCGTCCGCGCGATCGGCCGTGCCCTGCACTTCCCGTTCACCGGCACCGCGCGCGGGATCAGGAAGGCGACCCACGCGCACGGCGCCGGCGAGTCCGGCCTCGGCAAGCTGATCGAACTGCACGGGGTGAACGGCGCCGGCGACGTCATGATCACCGTCGCGCTCGCCTCCACCGTGTTCTTCTCCGTGCCCACCGACGAGGCACGCGGCCGCGTCGCCCTCTACCTCGCCATCACCATGGCCCCCTTCACCGTCCTCGCCCCGGTGATCGGCCCGCTGCTCGACCGGCTCCCGCACGGGCGGCGCGCCGCCATGGCCGGGGCGATGCTGGCCCGGGCGCTCCTCGCGCTCGTCCTGTCCGGCGCCGTCGCCACCGGCAGCATCGAGATGTACCCGGCCGCGCTCGGCGTGCTGGTCTCCTCCAAGGCGTACGGGGTCGTCCGCAGCGCCGTCGTGCCCCGACTGCTGCCCCCCGGGTTCTCCCTGGTCAAAGCCAACTCTCGGGTCACCCTGGGCGGCCTCCTCGCCACCGGCGTCGCCGCGCCCGTCGGAGCGGGGCTGCAGGCGCTCGGCCCGCGCTACCCGCTCTACGGCGCCTTCTTGATCTTCGTGGCGGGGACGTTCCTGTCCTTCTCGCTCCCCCGCAAGGTCGACTCCGCCAAGGGCGAGGACGTGGCCCTGCTCGCCGCCGACGAGCAGCACCTGCACGGCCCGCACCGGCAGCAGCAGAAGCGGCCCGGTCTGCGGACGGTCGGCATCGCCGTCACGCACGCCCTCGGCGCCAACGCGGCCCTGCGCTGGCTGTCCGGGTTCCTGACCTTCTTCCTGGCGTTCCTGCTGCGCGAGCACCCGCTCACCGGACAGAGCGCGGCCGTGTCGCTGGGCATGGTGGCCGTCTCGGCCGGCCTGGGCAACGCGCTCGGCACGGCCGTCGGGGCGTGGCTGCGGTCCAGAGCACCAGAGGTGATCATCGTGACCGTCGTCGCCGTCGTGCTCGGCGCGACGGTCACGGCGGCCGCGTTCTTCGGCGCGTTCCTGGTGGCCTGCCTGGCGGCGGTCGCCGGCTTCTCCCAGGCCCTCGCCAAGCTGTCCCTGGACGCGCTGATCCAGCGGGACGTTCCGGAACTGGTCCGCACCTCGGCCTTCGCCCGCTCCGAGACGATGCTCCAGGTGTGCTGGGTGTTCGGCGGCGCGGTCGGCATCGTCATGCCGCTGAACGGCGCGCTGGGCCTGTCGGTGGCCGCCGTGGTCCTCGCGCTGGGCTGGACGACGACCGTCCGCGGCCTGCTGTCCTCGGCGCGGCACGGCGGCGGCGCGAAGCCCCGCGTGGCGTAACCGCGCGGCGTGACACACGGCCACGCCGCACCCCACGTAAAGGGACGGCCGGACGCGCCCGATAGCCTTCCGCCATGACCACGATGACCCGCGGCGGAGCCGCTGATGTACCTGGCGCTGTGCGACGCCGCCGTGTCGTCGCCGCCGCCGGCGCCGTTTGTGCCGGACTGCTCGTCCTGTCGGCCTGCGACAAGCCGACCCCGATGTCCACGATCACCGTCGGCCGTGACTCGGTCGCCACCGAGGCCACCTGCGGCGGCGAGGGCGACGCCCTCAAGCCGGCCGAGATCACCGAGTGCCTCGCGGACAAGGACATCAAGTCCATCAGCGTCGACCCGGACGAGACCGTCCGCTTCGGCGTCGACCCCGACGTGGCCGACAAGCGCTGGACGATCCTGATGAACGGTCAGCCGCTCACCGAGGACAGCGACAAGACGTACCGCACGATCCCGGGCAGCGTGTTCTTCAACGCCCAGTACGGCGCCCAGGGCGACTCCACGCTCGTCACCATCAAGGCGGGCGACGGCAAGAAGCAGAGCCAGGCGGCGACCGGCCTGTGGTCCTTCAAGCTCAAGAAGGACGACTAGTCACGCCCCCCGCACGCGTCCTCGTGGCCACCGCGGTCCCCGCCGAGCGGGACGCGGTGGTCCGGGCGTTCCCCGAACCCGGCCGGGAGCTGCGCCTGCCCGGCGTCACCCTGCACCGCCTGCGGGGCCCGAGCGGGACCTGTGACCTGCTCGCCGCCGGGGTGGGTCCCGCGCTCGCCGCCGCGTCCGTCTCCGCCGCGCTGACCGCCGCACGGTACGAGGACGCCCCGTACAGCCTGGTCGTCTCGGCCGGCATCGCGGGCGGCTTCCTGCCCGAGGCGCCCGTCGCCTCCCTCGTCGTCGCGGACCGGATCACCGCCGCCGACCTGGGCGCGGAGTCCGCGGACGGCTTCCTGCCGGTCACCGAGCTGGGCTTCGGCCGGGTCACCCACGTCCCGCCGCCGTCCCTCGTCCGGGCGGCCGCGGACGCCACCGGGGCCGGCGTGGGCACGGTCCTGACCGTCTCCACGGTCACCGGCACCGCCTCCCGGGCCGCGGCCCTGCACGCACGCCACCCCCGTGCCCTGGCCGAGGCGATGGAGGGCTTCGGGGTCGCCGAGGCGGCCGACGCGCACGGCGTCGCCGTCATGGAGATCCGCGCGGTGTCCAACCCCGTCGGCCCCCGTGACCGGGCCGCCTGGCGCATCGGCGACGCGCTGACCGCGCTGACGACGGCGTTCGGGAAGCTGGCACCCGTCCTCGAGAGTTGGAACCGGTATGACGACCAGTGAACGGCCCCTGCGGATCGCGTACTCCCCCTGCCCGAACGACACCTTCGTCTTCGACGCCCTGGCCCACGGCCGGGTCCCGGACGCGCCCGCGCTCGACGTGACGTTCGCGGACATCGACGTCACCAACGGCATGGCGGAGCGCGGCGAGCCGGACGTGCTGAAGGTGTCGTACGCGGTGCTGCCGTACGTCCTCGACACCTACGCGCTGCTGCCGTGCGGGGGCGCGCTGGGCCGGGGCTGCGGGCCGCTGGTGCTGACCCGCGAGGAGGCCGGCACAGGAACGGGGGCGGGCGCGGGGGACGCCGTGCGACCCTCCGGCGGTGAAAGGCTCAGCGGCCGCACGGTCGCCGTGCCGAGCGAACGGTCGACGGCGTACCTGCTGTTCCGGCTGTGGGCGGCGGAGCACGTCCCGGGGGGCGTCGGCGAGATCGTCGTCATGCCGTTCCACGAGATCATGCCGGCCGTGCGCGACGGGAAGGTCGACGCGGGCCTGGTGATCCACGAGGCCCGCTTCACCTACCGGGACTACGGGCTGCACAAGCTCGCGGACATGGGCGAGCACTGGGAGGCCACGACCGGCCTGCCGATCCCGCTGGGCGCGATCATCGCCAGGCGGTCCCTGGGCGCGGAGACCCTCGACCGGCTCGCCGGCTCGATCCGCGCGTCCGTGCGCGCCGCCTGGGACGACCCCGAGGCCTCCCGGCCGTACGTCATGGAACACGCCCAGGAGATGGATCCGTCCGTCGCCGACCAGCACATCGGTCTGTACGTCAACGAGTTCACGGCCGAACTGGGCGAGGACGGCTACGCGGCGGTACGCGCACTGCTGACCCGCGCGGCGGCCGAGGGACTGCTTCCGCCCCTCGGCCCGGGTGCGCTCGATTTCCCCTGAGGGACCGGCGGTTGCCGGATCAGACGTCCAACTGGTCGGCGACGGCGCGCAGCAGGCCGGCGATCTTCTTGCCGGAGGTCTTCTCCGGGTAGCGGCCCTTTTCGAGCATCGGGGTGATGTTCTCGAGAAGGGTGGTCAAATCCTGGACGATGGAGGCCAGTTCGTCGGGCTTCTTGCGCTGCGCCGCGGCGACCGAGGGGGTCGGGTCTAGGATGACGACGGAGAGCGCCTGGTCGCCGCGCTGACCTGCGACGACGCCGAACTCCACACGCTGGCCCGGCTTCAGTGCCTCGACACCGGCGGGGAGGACCGAGGAATGCACGAAGACGTCACCGCCGTCATCGCGGGAGAGAAAGCCGAAGCCCTTCTCGCTGTTGAACCATTTGACCTTGCCAGTCGGCAAAGCACACGCTCCCTCGATCTGTCCTGGACTGGCCCGGACGCGTTGAAATAGCAGTCGTGCAAGCTTACCGGGGGTCTCTCCAACCCAGCACGCCTTAAAACGATGCCGGGCCACCGCTTACCGGCGCCGGCCGAAAGTCGTACGCGGACGCCAGCGCGACCACTCGGCGGCCGGGCTCCCGGCCGCCGGGCCCCGAATGGGCCGCACCGCGGCGAGCCCGTCGGACACTCCCGTTCACTGTCCGATCAACTTGGTTAGTCTGACGGCGAGTTGCCGCGGAAATCCCTTCACGCGGCACCGATCGGCTCGTGGTCGCCGTACCGGTTACGGCCCACTCGATTCACGGAGGCTTCATTGCACGGAACGAGGATGTACGCAACAGCTCTGCGGGTCTTCGTGGTCGCCGCTGTGGCAGGAGGCGCGCTGACCGCTGTCGGCGGTACCGCCCAGGCGGCCGTGGACGGCTGCAGCACCTCCATCGCCGACGGCAACAGGGGGTACGGCAGTTGCAGCAGGGGGTTCGGGTCCTATCGCGTCAAGGCGCAATGCGACTCGCCCAGGTACCCCTACTCGATAACCGTCTACGGCGCGTGGAAGACGCGGAAATCGGTCGGTGACACGCCGGTTTCGTGGGTGGACGGCGACAGGTACGCCTGCCACCTCGTGAAGACCTCGCTGGAAGTGCGCTAGCCGGGTCGCGGGCCGTCCCGCCGAGGGAGTCCCCGGCCGTCCCGCCGAGGGAGTCCCCGGCCGTCTCGGCGGGCGGGGAACTACCCTGGTCGGGTGCGTGACGAAACCCAAACGAATTCCGCCGCCCCCGGTGACCGACTGATCCGTGCCGGGGCCGTCGTCTTCTTCGTCGGCGCCGTGGCCACACTGGTCACGGTCGCCCCCCTGTTCCTCGGCTCGACGCCCTTTCCGACGTACATGTTCGGGCTGAGCATGCTCATGGGCGTCGGATTCCTGATCGCGGGCGCGGGCGTTCTGCGGTCCGTCGCCGCGGGCCGTCGTCGGGCGCGGGGCGCGGCCGGTTAGGAGCCCGCGTTCCCGAGGTGGCCGGCCAGCCAGGCGGGGAACTCGGTGAGGTCGGCGAGCACGACGTCCGCGCCGGCCGTCCGCAGCTCCTGCGCGCCGATCGGGCCGGTGGGCACGGTGACGGACAGGGCTCCTGCGGCGCGCGCTCCGCGGACGTCCCCGATGTGGTCGCCGACGTAGACGCTCGCCCCGTGCTCGCGCAGCGCCAGGGCCTTCTGCTCGGCCCACAGGTCGCCGATCACCGCGTCGGGCCGCAGGTCCAGGTGGTCCATGTGCAGCCGGGCGTTCGGCTCCCACTTCGCGGTGACGACGATCGCCCGCCCGCCCGCCGCCTGGACCGCCGCGACGGCCTCGCGGGCGCCGGGCATCTCGAGGCTGCCGCCGACCGCGAACGCCGGGTAGAGCTCACGGTAGAGCGCGGCCACGGCGGGTATCTCCCGCGCAGGGAACCAGTTCCCGATCTCCTCCTCCAGCGGCGGCCCCAGTCGCGTCACCACCAGGTCGGCGTCGACGTACGTGCCCGTTCTCGCCGACAGTTCCGCCCAGCAGGCCCGGATGCCGGGCCGGGAGTCGATCAGGGTCATGTCGAGGTCGAAGCCGACGGTGAGGGCGGGAGGGACGGTCATGGAGGCGGTCATGGAGGCCATTGTGCCGGTGGGCCCGAGCGGCCGCCTCGACCCGCCCGGCGGTGGCGCGGGCCCGGCCTACCGCTGTCGCTGCGAGCGCCAGGCCAGGAACAGAGCCGAGGCGACGGCCGCGCCCCGGACGACCCAGGGCCATGTGCCGGCGATCGCGTCGCTCATGTGGCCTTCGGCGACGGGGGCGCCCCAGCGGCCCTCGGAGCGGCCCCAGAGCCAGACGAGGCCGGCGGTGAGCGCGAGGCCGGGCAGCCAGAAGACCGCCGCCTTCGTCTCACGCTCCGTCAGCCGGCGTGAGGCGTAGGCGATGAGCCACCCCGCGACCAGCACGAACCAGTTCCCGAGCGCCGCGCCCACGACCAGAGCGCCGGCCGCGATCAGGAGGAGGGGGTTGGTCCAGCGGCGGGCCGGTGCGCCGGCGGACCGGGGCAGGCGCAGCCGACGGCGGCGGGCGGGGGCGGCGGCGGTGTCGTCGTCCCGTCCGGTGCTCTTCGCGACGGCCGCGGACCCTCCGTCGCCCTCGCCGCCCTCGTCGTCCGCGTCGTCCGCGTCGTCCGCGTCGTCTCCGGGCTTTCGGCGCGGCGGCGGCTTGAGCAGGTCGGGGATCTCGACTCCGCCGACGAACCCGGGAATGTCCTCGCCGGGGCCGAACGGGGTCGGCTCGTGCAGCCACCAGTCGGGGGCGGCTTTGCCGTCGCCCAGTTCGTGGGCGGGCGCACGGTGCGGCGGGGACGCCGCGTCGGAGGGGACGCCGGGGGGCGGCGCGGCGCCGGTGCGGGGGCGCGGCACGATCCGCCGGATCCCCTTCGGACGCTCCGGCTGCCGGGTCTGGTTCGCCTTCTCCGCGTCTCCCGCCGGTTCCGGCTGTTTCTGCTGCCGCCGCTGTTTCTGCCGCTGCTCTTCGTGCTGTTTCTCCTGGACCTCGCGGTCCCGCTGGACGGGCACGGAGGGCGTCGGCGTCGGCGGCGCGCCACCGCCCTCGGCCGCGGCCGCCACGAGGTCGTCGGGGCTGCCGAGGCGGTCGATGATGCGCCGGACGGCGGCGGGCGAGTCGACGGGCGCCTTGGCCCGGCGCCGTTCGATCTCGTTGCGCAGCTCGGAGACGAGCCGCATCCGGGTGGCCGACGACAACTGCCGCTGCTGCGCGACGTCGCCGACGCGGCTCAGATACTCGTAGACGACTTGGTCGCTCTCGATCCCCACGCCGAAGACGCTAGTGCATCGGGGCCCGCGGGTCCGGGGACGGCGGCTCCCGAGAGCGTCAACCGCTACCGTGGGCAGAATGAGCACCGAGGACCAGTCGGCCCCCCGGTCCCTCGCGGAAGCGCTCCGCGCCCGGGACGACGCTTCCCTGGCCGCGCTGCTGCGCGCCCGCCCCGACCTGATCACTCCGGTCCCCACCGACCTCACGCAGCTCGCCACCCGCGCCGGCACCCGTGCCTCCGTCGTCCGCGCGCTGGAGCGGCTCGACCGGTTCGTGCTGCAGACGGCGGAGGCGCTGGCCGTGGCCGGCGATCCGGCGACCCGCGAGGAGCTGTTCGGCCTGATGGCGGGGGACGCCGGCGATCCGGCCGTGCTCGCGGCCCTCCCGGCGGCGTTGGCCGCCTTGCGCGAGCAGGCGCTGGTGTGGGGCGCGGACGACCGTCTCCGGTTGGTGCGCACCGCCCGTGAACTGCTGGCGCCGTCCCCGCAGCACCCGTCGCCGACGGGGCTCGGGCCGAGTGTGCGGGAGGCGACGGCGGGCATGTCGCCGGGCCGGGTCCAGGAGATCGTGGCGACGCTGGGGCTGCCGTCGACGCACGACTCGGTCTCGGCGGTGGGCGCGCTCACCGCGCTGTTCACCCATCGCCGGAAGATGGCCGCGCTGCTGGCGGGGGCGCCCGCCGAGTCCCTCGAGGTGCTGGAGCGGCTGGTGTGGGGGCCGCCGTACGGTCAGGTCACGGCCGATCCCGCGGCGCGGCTGCGCTGGCTGCTCGACCGCGCGCTGCTGCTGCCGACGGCGCCCGGGACCGTCGTGCTGCCGCGTGAGGTCGCCCTGCATCTGCGCAAGGGCCGCGCGCACCGGGCCCCCGAGCCGGTGCCGCCGGCCGTGGAGCCGCTCGCGGTGCACGCGCCGCAGGTGGTGGACGCGACGGCGGCCGGTCAGGCGTACACGGCGCTGGCGACCGTCGAGGAGCTGCTGAAGGACTGGGACGAGGGCGGTCCCGGGGTGCTGCGGGCCGGCGGGATCAGCGTCCGCGACCTCAAGCGGACGGCCGTCGCGCTGGACGTGGCCGAGCCGGTGGCCGCGTTCTGGGTCGAGCTGGCGTACGCGGCGGGGCTGCTCGCCTCGGACGGCGAGGCCGACGAACGGTACGCGGCGACCCCCGAGTACGACGAGTGGGTGGAGCGGCCGCCGGCCGAGCGGTGGGCGCGGCTCGCCGAGGCGTGGCTGGCGGCGACCCGGACCTCGGGGGTGGTGGGCGGCCGGGACATCAAGGAGCGGGCGCTGTCGGCGCTGGGTCCGGGGCTCGACCGGTCCGCCGCGCCCGAGGTGCGCCATCGGGTGCTGACGCTGCTGGCCGGGCTGTCCGAGGGCGGCGCGCCGGACGCGGAGGCGGTGCTGGCCCGGCTGCGCTGGGAGCGTCCGCTGCGCGGCGCACAGGGTGCAGCCCCTGGCACGGCGGGGTCGCACGGCCCGCAGACGGCGTCCGGGACACCGGGCCCGCACACCACGACGGGGTTCTCCGGGGCCGCGCAGGCCGCCGCGCAGGGTGACGAGGACCTCCGCTCCCGGCTCGCGCGCTGGACCCTGGCGGAGGCCGAGCGGCTCGGCGTGACCGGCCGGGGCGCGCTGTCGGCGCACGGCCGGGTGCTGCTCGGCGCGCCGGCCGCCGTCCGGACCGCGCGGGTCGCGGTGGACGCCGCTCCGGCCGGCCCGGGCGACAAGCTGCCCGCCCATCACCGGCCCGCCGGCGTCGTCGTGGCCCCTCTCTCGCCGCCCGAGCAGGCCGCGGCCGCGGCGGCCGCCGCGCGGCTGCTCGCCCCGCTGCTGCCGGAGCCGCTGGACCACGTCCTGCTCCAGGCGGACCTGACCGCGGTCGCGCCGGGCCCGCTGCGGCGGCCGCTGGCCGACGTGCTGAGCGTCCTCGCGGACGTCGAGTCCAAGGGCGGCGCGACCGTCTACCGGTTCACGCCCGGTTCCGTACGGCGCGCCCTGGACGCCGGGCGCAGCGCCTCCGACCTGCACGCCTTCCTCGCCGAGCACTCCCGTACGCCGGTGCCGCAGCCGCTGACCTATCTGATCGACGACGTGGCGCGCCGGCACGGTCATCTGCGGGTGGGCGCGGCCTCGGCGTACGTCCGCTGCGACGACGAGACGATCCTGAACGAGATCCTCGCCGACAAGCGCGCCGCCGGTCTGCGGCTGCGCCGTCTGGCTCCCACGGTGCTCGCGGCGCAGGCCGACCCGGCGACGCTCCTGGACGGCCTGCGGGCGATGGGCTTCGCGCCCGCCGCCGAGTCCGCCGAGGGGGACGTCCTGATCACCCGCGCGCTCGCGCACCGCACGCCGCCCCGGACGGCCCCCGAGCCGGTGCCGGACGGGCCGCCGGTTCCCGACGGCACGCTGCTCACCGCGGCGATCCGCGCGGTCCGGGCGGGCGACGCCGCCGCGACCGCGCCGCGCAGGGCGGCGGAGGACGCCGCTCCGCTCGCCCCGGGCGAGCTGCCGCGCACCAGTTCCGCCGAGACCCTGGCCACCGTGCAGGCCGCCGTCCTCACCGGTGGGGCGCTGTGGATCGGTTACGTCAACGCGGAGGGCTCCGCCAGTCAGCGCGTCATCGCCCCGGTGCGGGTGGAGGGCGGCTTCGTGACGGCGTACGACCACACGGCGGACGAGGTCCGCACATACCCGCTGCACCGGATCACCGGGGTGGCGGAACTGGCGGACGACTGAGGTTCCTCGCCGCACAGGAGGCCCGGCGGTACGGCTCGGCGGTACGGCTCAGCAGTACCCGACGGAGGCGTCCGCCGGCAGGCCGAAGTGGGCGCGGGCAGCGGACTCCAGGGCGGCGGACGGCATCGGCTCGTGGAGGGAGGACCGGACGAGGACGCCGAAGTGGGCCCTCGTCCACCGGCCGTACCCCTCGCCGTCCGGCGGCTCCTCCCGGGAGACGACCCGGTAGCCGCCGTCGGCCGCGGCGTCCCGCTGGAGCCGTACGACCTGCGGGTGCTGCCCGGCACCGCACTCCACGAGGCTCTGGTCGAGCACCCCGTACTCGACGCACAGCGTGTTGACGCCGGCCCGTACCTCGCCCGCGTGCTCCTCCAGTTCGAGGGCCTCCGCAAGGCAGAACCAGCGCGCCTTCCACGCGGGCACGGCCTCCCCGTAGCCGCCCCCGCTCGAGTCCGCCGCGACCCGGGCCTCGATCACCGGCCGCACCTCGGCCCACAGCCCCGCGTCGACCCCCGCGGGCCACATCACCCAGGTGCCGGTGGCGGCCAGCACCGCCGCGGCTCCGACGCCGACCGCTCCCCTGCGGAACGACAGGACCGACATACCGTGATGCTCCTCACCGCGTCGCGCCCATCGCGCTGCTCCCCCGATCAGACCCACGGAGGGTGTCCAGGGTTGCCCGGTTCCCCGGGACCGGCCCGGCGCCCCCGGCCCCGACGTCCGCGCGGGGCGGCGGACCGCCGTCGCGGCACGTCGTCGCGGCACGTCGTACGGCACACTGGAGGTTTGGCCGGTGCGGAAGGGATGGCGTACGTGAACGGACCGCTGATCGTCCAGTCGGACAAGACTCTGCTCCTGGAGGTCGATCACGAGCAGGCCGACGCGTGCCGTCGCGCCATCGCGCCGTTCGCCGAGCTGGAGCGGGCGCCGGAGCACATCCACACCTACCGGGTGACCCCGCTGGGCCTGTGGAACGCGCGGGCGGCGGGGCACGACGCCGAGCAGGTCGTGGACGCGCTCGTGCAGTACAGCCGCTATCCCGTGCCGCACGCGCTGCTCGTGGACGTCGCGGAGACGATGGACCGCTACGGGCGGCTGACGCTGAGCAAGCATCCGGCGCACGGCCTGGTGCTGACCACCACCGACCGGCCGGTGCTGGAGGAGATCCTGCGCTCGAAGCGGGTCGCGCCGCTGGTCGGGGCCCGGCTCGATCCGGACACCGTCGTCGTGCACCCCTCAGAGCGGGGGCAGATCAAGCAGACGCTGCTGAAGCTGGGCTGGCCGGCCGAGGACCTCGCGGGGTACGTCGACGGCGAGGCGCATCCCATCGAGCTCGCCGAGGACGGGTGGGCGCTGCGCCCGTACCAGAAGCAGGCGGTGGAGAACTTCTGGCACGGCGGCAGCGGGGTCGTGGTGCTGCCCTGCGGCGCCGGGAAGACGCTGGTCGGGGCGGGGGCGATGGCGCAGGCGAAGGCCACGACGCTGATCCTCGTCACGAACACCGTGTCGGCGCGCCAGTGGAAGCACGAGCTGGTGAAGCGGACCTCGCTGACCGAGGACGAGATCGGCGAGTACAGCGGGACGCGGAAGGAGATCCGCCCGGTCACCATCGCCACCTACCAGGTGCTGACGACCCGGCGGAAGGGCGTCTACCCGCATCTGGAGCTGTTCGACTCCCGGGACTGGGGCCTGATCGTCTACGACGAGGTGCATCTGCTGCCGGCGCCGGTCTTCAAGTTCACCGCCGACCTGCAGGCGCGGCGGCGGCTCGGTCTGACGGCGACGCTGGTCCGCGAGGACGGCCGTGAGTCGGACGTGTTCTCGCTCATCGGGCCGAAGCGGTTCGACGCGCCGTGGAAGGAGATCGAGGCGCAGGGCTACATCGCGCCCGCCGACTGCGTGGAGGTCCGGGTCAACCTCACCGACTCGGAGCGTCTCGCGTACGCGACCGCCGAGGCGGAGGAGAAGTACCGCTTCTGCGCGACGACGGCGACGAAGCGGAAGGTGACGGAGGCGCTGGTGCGGCGGTTCGCCGGGCAGCAGATCCTCGTCATCGGGCAGTACATCGACCAGCTCGACGAACTCGGCGAGCATCTGAACGCGCCGGTCATCAAGGGCGAGACCTCCAACGCGCAGCGTGAGAAGCTCTTCGACGCCTTCCGGGAGGGCGAGATCAGCGTGCTGGTGGTGTCGAAGGTCGCGAACTTCTCGATCGACCTGCCGGAGGCGACGGTGGCCATCCAGGTGTCGGGCACCTTCGGGTCGCGGCAGGAGGAGGCGCAGCGTCTCGGCCGGGTGCTGCGCCCCAAGGCGGACGGGCATCAGGCGCACTTCTACTCGGTGGTGGCGCGGGACACCATCGACCAGGACTTCGCGGCGCACCGCCAGCGGTTCCTGGCGGAGCAGGGGTACGCCTACCGGATCATGGACGCGGACGAGTTGCTGGCGGAGGGCTGAGCGCCGTGGTGTCCCGGGGGCGTCTGTTGCTGGTCATGCTGCGGATCTTCGACGACAAGGACATCCTGCTGCCCGAGGCGTGAGCCGGTCCCGCAGGCCCTCACCTGCGGCGGACGCCCGCCTCCTCGCGGTACTCGCCGAGGACGAGCACGTCGAAGGCGGCGCCGACGAAGACCTTGACGGCGCGCAGGGCGTCGCCGAGGCGGTGGCGGTGGGGGTGAAGGTCGGACAGGGGGGTCGCGCCGGACGGGCGACCGGGGGCTGGGGTGAGGGTCGCTGCACTCATGTCTCCATGGTGCGCGCCACGGCATAAAGGGGGCATCGGTCCCAGGTCCCCATTCGGCGTACTCCCTGGGTACCCCTGTGGGCGGGGGTGTCCCCTACGGGAAGGAGGCGCGCCCTCAGGGGTAGCGGGTAATTGCGTTGGCGCGCCGTCGGCCGCTCACCTAGAATCTCCGCTCTTGCCCGCCTCCCCTCGGAGCGCCGCCGTCCGGACGGAAACCGGACGGCAATCGCCGTAGCCCACCCCCAGCCGGCCCGGAGGCACCCCCTTGTCCACGCCGCCCTCGTCCCGCACGTCCGTCGACGACGATCCCCTCGCCCGCGAACGCGGCCATCTCGCGTCCTCCCGTGCCGCCCTGCGCGCGATGCGGGAGGACGTCGAGTCCCTCGACATCAGCGACGTCACCGCGAACTGGGTCAACGCCCAGATCCTGGAGCGGCAGATCGGGGAACGGATCAAGGCGCTGGCCGATCTCAGCGAGACCCCGCTGTTCTTCGGGCGGCTCGACTACCTGCACGCTCCCGGCGCGGACCGGGCGGAGGGCGCGGAGGGGGAGAAGTTCTACATCGGGCGTCGCCATGTGCACGACGGCGATGGCGACCCCATGGTCATCGACTGGCGTGCGCCGGTGTCGCAGCCGTTCTACCGGGCGTCGAAGAAGGACCCGATGGACGTCGGGCTGCGCCGCCGCTTCGGCTACACCCGCGGGGACATCACGGCGTACGAGGACGAGCATCTGTCCGACCCGCAGGATCCGTCGGTGGCCGCCGCCACCAGCAAGCTGCTCCAGCAGGAGATCGAGCGGCCGCGGGTGGGCCCGATGCGGGACATCGTCGCCACCATCCAGCCCGAGCAGGACGAGATCGTGCGCAGCGGGCTGGGCGGCACGGTGTGCGTGCAGGGCGGTCCGGGGACCGGAAAGACGGCGGTCGGCCTGCACCGGGTGGCGTATCTGCTGTACGCCCACCGTGAGCGGCTCGCGCGCACCGGCACGCTGGTCATCGGGCCCAACAAGTCCTTCCTCCATTACATCGAGCAGGTGCTGCCGGCGCTGGGCGAGCTGACGGTCCGCCAGGGCACGGTGGACGACCTGGTGGCCCATGTGGAGGTGCGGGGCGAGGACGACGCGGCGGCGGCGCTCGTCAAGGGCGACGCGAGGATGGCGCGGGTGCTGCGGCGGGCCGTCTACGCGCAGGTGCGGATGCCGTCCGAGCCGGTCGTCGTGGTGCGCGGGTCGCGGCGCTGGCGGGTTGCGGCGTACGAACTCGAGGAGATGGTGCGGGAGTTGCTCGGCCGGGACATCCGGTACGGGGCCGCCCGCGAGGCCCTGCCGCAGCGCATCGCGCACGCAGTGCTGGTGCAGATGGAACGCTCGGGCGAGGCCCCGGACGACCGGGTGCAGGACGCCGTGGCCCGCAACAGCGCGGTGAAGGCGGCGGTGAAGGAGGTCTGGCCGGTCGTCGACCCGGCGAAGCTGGTGCTGCGGCTGCTGACGGACGCGGAGTTCCTCGCCGAGCACGCGGAGGGCGTGCTGAGCGAGCAGGAGCAGAAGACGATCCTGGCGGTGAAGCCTGCGCGGTCCGTGAAGGCCGCCAGGTGGTCGGCGGCGGACGCGGTGCTGATCGACGAGGCGAGGGACCTGGTGGAGCGCACGCACTCGCTCGGCCATGTGGTCCTCGACGAGGCGCAGGACCTGTCGCCCATGCAGTACCGGGCGGTCGGCCGTCGCTGCACGACGGGTTCGGCGACC
Source organism: Streptomyces achromogenes (assembly GCF_030816715.1). Lineage (NCBI taxonomy): Bacteria > Bacillati > Actinomycetota > Actinomycetes > Kitasatosporales > Streptomycetaceae > Streptomyces > Streptomyces achromogenes. The sequence goes on from NZ_JAUSYH010000001.1 coordinate 4,044,252, forward strand.
GTGCTGGGCGATCTGGCGCAGGGCACCACCCCGTGGGCGACCCGCAGCTGGGAGGAGGCCCTCGGGCACCTCGGCAAGGCGGACGCGGTGGTAGAGGAGCTGACGGCCGGTTTCCGCGTCCCCACGGACGTGATCGTCTACGCCTCCCGGCTGCTGCCGCACATCGCGCCGGGCCTCACGCCGGTCGCGTCGGTCCGTGAGAACCCCGGCTTCTTCGACGTCCGGGAGGTCGCGGACACGGCGGACGTCGTCGCGGCCTGCGAGGAGCTGCTGCGCAACGAGGGCTCGACGGGGCTGATCGCGGCCGACGCCCGGATCCCGGCGCTGGCCGAGGCGCTGGCGGCGGCAGGCGTCCCCTGGCTGGCCCCGGGCGAGGAGACGACGGCCGAGACCCGCCTCACCCTGGTCCCGGCGTCGCTGGCCAAGGGTCTGGAGTACGACTACGTCGTCCTGGACGAACCGCAGGCCGTGGTCGACGGGGAGCCCGACGAACGGACGGGCCTGCGCCGCCTGTACGTGGCCCTGACCCGAGCGGTCTCCGGCCTCCTCGTCACCCACACGGCCCCCCTCCCCCGCCAACTCACCTGACCGACCGCGCCCCCTCCTCAGCCGCCCCCGGAGCCGACGGGGCGGCCGAGTCACGGGCGGCCGAGTCACGGGCGGCTGACCCGGGCGGGCCGTCGGCTCAGTCGACGCGCCCGGCCGGTCCGCCGGCCTGCGCCGCCGGCTCGGCCTGCGCCGCCGGCTCGGGGCGTTCGGCGTCCACCGCTCGGCGCCACTCGCGCACGGCGTGTGCCGACACCGGGCCGGACCAGCCGTGCGGGCGGGCCGCGCCGCCGATGTGGAACGCGTCGATCCCGGCGTCCCGCAGCCGCGGGAGGTGGTCGAGGCGCAGGCCGCCGCCGACGAGGAGGCGCTGCTCGTAGCCCTGGTCACCGTGCCGGGCGGCCTCGGCGAGCAGGGTGGGCAGGCCCGCGTCGACCCCGGCCGGGGAGCCCGCGGTGAGGTAGGCGTCCAGTCCGGGCAGGCCGTCCAGCTGCTTGCGCAGGGCGTCGCGGTCGGCGGCGTGGTCGAGGGCGCGGTGGAAGGTCCAGCGGCAGCCGTCCAGCCCGGCGACGATCCGCTCCACCGCGGCCAGGTCCACCGCGCCCTCCTGGTCGAGGAAGCCGAGCACGAACTCCCGCGCGCCCGCCGCCCGCAGATCGGCGGCGGCCCGCACGAGGCGGTCGACGTCCCCGGCCGCGAAGCCGTCGGACAGCCGCAGCATGACGCGCAGGGAGAGGTCGACGGCGGCCCGGACGGCGGCGAACACCGCGACCGGCGGAGTGAGCCCGTCGGCGGCCATCTCGGTGACCAGCTCGAGGCGGTCCGCGCCTCCGGCCTGGGCGGCGACCGCGTCCTCGGCGTCGAGAGCGATCACCTCCAGAACTGCACGCTTGCTCATGGGTCCCCATTCGTCGGCGTTCGATCGGCGTTCATCGGCGTTCATCGGCGTTCGTCTGCGGCGGTCGCGGCGCCTCGTCCCGCTCCCGTCACCCGGTATAGGTCTAGTCCAATTTAAGAATACGCGGGTCGGCGGGACAATGAGGCCATGGCCGATCTCGACGCGCTGCGCACCCGTTTCAGCCACGCCCTGGAAGGGGTCCGGGGCCCCGGCGGCGGCCCCGACCCCGCGCCCTACGCAGACGCCCTCCTCGCCCGCTGGCAGGAGCCGCAGCGCCGTTACCACACGCTGACCCACCTCACCGACGTCCTCGACCGCGTCGACGTCCTCCAGGCGCACGCCTCCGACCCGGACGTCGTCCGGCTGGCCGCCTGGTTCCACGACGCCGTCTACCTCCCCGACCGCTCCGAGAACGAGGAGCGCTCCGCCCGTCTCGCCGAGCGCGCCCTCGCCGAGGCCCGCGCGCCCGCGGAGAAGACGGCCGAGGTCGCACGGCTCGTCCGGCTCACGGTCACCCACGACCCGGCCGACGACGACCCCGACGGCCGGGTGCTGTGCGACGCCGACCTCGCGGTCCTCGCCTCGCCGCCGTCCGCCTACGCCGCCTACACCGCCGCGGTCCGCGAGGAGTACTCCTTCGTGCCGAACGACGCCTTCCGGGCCGGCCGTTCGGACGTCCTGCGTCAACTCCTCGCCCTGCCCCGGCTGTTCAGGACGCCGTACGGGAGCGAACACTGGGAGGAGACGGCCCGCTACAACCTGCGGGGCGAGCTGGAGCTGCTGGCCTCATGACCGCCGCCGCGCACCTGCCCGCCGCCCCGCGCATCCCCGCAGGTCGGCTCACCCTCGTGGGCGTCTCCCCCACGGTCGCCGCGGGACTGCGGGCGGGCGGCGGCGGGGGCTTCGACTGGCTCGGCGGCTCCCCGTTCGAGGGCACCCGGGACGCCGCCGGAATGCTGACCACGGCGTACGCGGCCGGCGTGCACCGCCCGGAGTTCGGCCTGTACGTCCTCGTACGGCGGTCGGACGGCCTGGCCGTCGGCAGCATGGGCTTCCACGCCGCTCCCGACGACGACGGCCGCACGGAGATCGGATACGACCTGGTCGAGGCCGCCCGCGGCCGGGGTTACGCGACCGAGGCGCTGCGCGCGCTCGCCGGATGGGCGCTGGCACGGGACGACGTCCGACGCCTGTTCGCGGTCGTCGAACACGCCAACGCCCCCTCGCGGGCCGTGCTCGAACGGGCCGGCTTCGTCCGGGTCGGCGAAGGCGAGGGGGAGTACGCGTATGAGCTGCGCGGCCGACCGCAGCTGGCGTAGCCGGGGCCGATCTTCGTCGCTTTGCCTCCCGGCGCACGCCCTCCGCTTCGGATAATTCCGACACGGCCGCGCCGCGCGCGGTCGCGCACGCCGGGGGAAAACGGGGGAACGCCATGAGTACGACCGGCCCGTCCACGCCACCGGATCCCCCCGCCCCCCACCGGCTGGCCCGGCAGAGCGTGCGGTGGGCCATCATCGGGGTCGTCGTCAGCTCGGTGCTCGCCGTCGTGGGGCTCTACCAGACGTCCCACGGGGGCGGGGGCGGTGGAACCGGCGGCTCGAGCTCCGGTTCCGGTTCGGTTTCCGGTTCCGTTTCCGGCGGCGACTCCGGCTCGGGCTCCACTTCGGGCGACGGCGGCACGGACGGGACGACGACGGACGGCGCCGCCGAGGGAACGACCGACGGAACAACGGCCGGCGGGACCACGGCCGGCGGCACCTCCGGCACCTCCGGCACCTCCGGCTCCGGCGGGACGTCCGACGGCGGAGGCACCACCGACGACGACGTGAGCGACGGGCTGACCGCGGACGAGCGCGCCCTGCGCGACACGCTCAACACCGACCAGTGGTCGCGCGACAGCTGCGCGCACACCGAGTGGCGGGGCGCGGACGCCGCCCTGTACTGCACGGTGACCACGGTCGACCAGTACGGCGTCTCCGGCTCCGGCAAGGCGAGCGTCATCATGTACGGGACCAAGTCCGCCCGCGACGCCGTCTTCCAGTCCTACGCCGCCCGGCTGCAGCCCGGCGACTGCGAGGCGCGGACCAACGCCTACGGCACCTGGCGCGAGAACAACACCGGCGACTCCGCGGGGGACGTCGTCTGCTTCCTGTCGTCCACCGGGCAGTACGTCTTCCTCTGCTCGTACTACGACCGTCCCGCGCTGGTCCAGATCAGCGGCCCCGACCACACGAGCCTCGCGGCCTGGTGGCACACCATGGAACCGGTCTTCAGCAGCTGACGACGCCGTCCCCGGGGCCGCCGTCCCGGTCCCCGTCGCGGCCGCCCTTGCGCCGGCGCAGGCCGGACTCCGTCAGCAGCCGCACCACCTCACGGCTGCTCACCTCGACCGCGCCGGCCGCCACCACCTCGTCGTAGCGGGGGGGACGGGATGTCGTAGTGGTCACGCTCGAAGGCCCTCCGCGGGACGCCCAACCGGTCGGCGAACGCCTGCAGTTCGGCATAGGAGACGTCGCTGACCAGGTGCGACCACATCCGGCCGTGCCCCGGCCAGTCCGGCGGGTCGATGTAGACGGTCATGAGCGCCTCACGAGGACGGCCCGCCTCCCATGGCCGACCCCAGCGAGCCCACCGAGGCGACCTTCACGCCCGCCTTGTGGCACACCCAGTGCGGGTCGGGACCCAGTTCGGGCTCGACGTCGAGGGCGTGCGGGTCGCCGGAGCCGCAGACCGGACACAGCGGCCACCGCCCGTACCGCTCCAGCAGCGCGTCCTGCACGTCCTGGGCGACCAGACCGGCCACGAACGCCGCGCCGTCCGGCCACTGCTCGACCCACCAGCGGCGCTGCACGACCGAGTCCTCGACCATCGACACGACGTCCGCCGCCGCGACCTCGCCCGAGGCCAGGTCGGCGAGCACCAGGGCACGCGCCGTGTGCAAGGTCTGTTCCAGGGGGCTCGTGGGGTCCATGCCCCCATTGTGCGCACTCCCGGCCCGCTCCCGGCCCGCTCCCGGACAGACAATACGTTCCATGCGGCGGCGAGGCCGGCCCCGGCCTCACGCCGGCCTCGCCGGAGAGCTGCGCAACGGGCTCCGGCCGCGTCGTGCGAGGCGTCGGCGCACCGCCACCGGTAGATGTTGCGGGGCCCCTGCCGACGAGAGAACCGGAATCGCCATGACCTCCAGTGCCGGCTCCCAGGATCTGCGCACCGCGCTCGACACCCTCACCACCGAGGCCTTCCGCCCCGACCTCGCCGAGATCGACCGCCTCCCCACCCTCGACATCGCCCGGCTGATGAACGCGGAGGACGCCGGTGTCGCCGCCGCCGTGGCCACACAGCTCCCGCGCATCGCCGCCGTCGTCGACGCGACGGCGACGCGGATGGCGCGCGGCGGGCGGCTGGTCTACGCGGGCGCGGGCACCGCCGGACGGCTCGGCGTGCTCGACGCCTCCGAGTGCCCGCCCACCTTCGGCACCGCCCCCGGCCGGGTCGTCGGGGTGATCGCGGGCGGGCCGCAGGCCATGACCGTCCCGGTCGAGGGCGCCGAGGACTCCCCCGAGCTCGCCGAGGCTGATCTCGCGGCGCTCTCCCTCACCCCCGACGACACCGTGATCGGCGTCTCCGCCTCGGGCCGCACCCCGTACGCCGTCGGCGCGGTGCGGCACGCCCGCGCCCGGGGCGCCCTGACCGTCGCTCTGGCCTGCAACGCGGGCAGCGAGCTGGCCACCGCCGCCGAGCACGCGATCGAGGTGGTGGTGGGCCCCGAGCTGCTCACCGGCTCGACCCGGCTGAAGGCGGGCACCGCGCAGAAACTGGTGCTGAACATGGTCTCGACGATCACGATGATCCGGCTGGGCAAGACGTACGGGAACCTGATGGTGGACGTCCGCGCCACCAACGACAAGCTGCGCGCCCGGTCGCGGCGGATCGTCGCCCTGGCGACGGGCGCGGCGGACGACGAGATCGAGGCGGCGCTCGCGGCGGCGGACGGCGAGGTGAAGGCCGCGATCCTGGTGGTGCTGGCGGGGGTGGACGGGCCGGCCGCCGCCCGCCTTCTGGAGGAGTCCGGGGGACATCTGCGCGCCGCTCTCACCGCGGCGGGCGACTGACCCGCACGCTCGGGGGGTGCGCATCGACTCCTCCTCCACAGCCGCCGCGATCCTGCCCCTCGTGGGCGGCCCCGCGAACGTCGTCTCCGTCACCCACTGCATGACCCGGCTGCGACTGGATCTCGCCGATCCGTCCCGGGCGGACGAGGAGGCGCTGCGGGCGGTGCCCGGGGTGCTCGGGGTCGTGGTGGCCGACGGCGCCTTCCAGGTGGTCCTCGGGCCGGGCGTGGTGACGCGGGTGACGGCCGACTTCGAGAAGCTGACGGCCGCACACCGGCTGGCGGCGCGCGGCGCCGGGCTGAAGGCGCGGCAGCGCGAGCGCGACGCGACCCCGCTGAAGAGCGCCCTGCGCCGCCTCGCCGCCGTCTTCGTCCCCCTCGTCCCGGCCCTCGTCGGCTGCGGGATCCTGGCCGGCGTCAACGGCCTGCTCCTCAACGCGGGCCTGCTCCCGGGGCTCACGCCGGCGCTGACCGCCGTCGCCTCCGGCTTCATGGCGCTGATCGCCGTGTTCGTGGGCCACAACACGGCGAAGGAGTTCGGCGGCACACCGGTCCTGGGCGGCGCGGTCGCGGCGATCGTCGTGTATCCGGGGGTCGCGAAGGTGACGGCGTTCGGGGTGACGCTCGCTCCCGGCCAGGGCGGCGTCCTCGGCGCGCTGGCGGCCGCGCTGCTGGCGACGTACGTGGAGAGGCTGTGCCGGGGCCGGGTCCCGGAGACGCTGGACGTCCTCCTCACCCCCGCCCTGACGGTCCTGGTGGCCGGCCTCGGCACCCTGTACGGGCTGATGTACGCGGCCGGCGCGGTCTCGGCGGCCATCGGCACGGCGGCGAACTGGCTGCTGACGACGACGGGCGCCCTCGCCGGCCTGCTGCTCGGCGGGCTCTTCCTGCCGCTGGTGATGCTGGGCCTCCACCAGGCCCTGATCCCCGTCCACACCACGCTCATCGAGCAGCAGGGGTACACGGTCCTGCTGCCGGTGCTGGCGATGGCGGGCGCGGGCCAGGTCGGCGCGGCGGCGGCGGTGTACGTCCGGTTGCGTGACCACGCGGTGCTGCGGGCGACGATCAGGTCGGCGCTCCCCGCCGGGCTGCTGGGCGTCGGCGAACCGCTGATCTACGGGGTGTCGCTGCCGCTGGGCCGCCCCTTCCTCACCGCCTGCGCGGGCGGCGCGGCCGGCGGCGCCTTCATCGGGTTGTTCGCGATGCTCGGCGACCGGGTCGGGGCGACGGCGATCGGCCCGTCCGGCTGGGCCCTGTTCCCGCTGCTGGCGGGCGACCGGGGGCCGGGCGCCACGGCGGCGGTCTACGCGGGCGGTCTGCTGACGGGATACGCGGTCGGCTTCGCCGCCACCTACCTCTTCGGCGGCGTCCGAGCGGCGGCCGCGGCCCTCTCCCCCACGACCACGGCCACGGCCGAGCCCGGCCCGGCCAACCCGAGCGACAGGACGACCATCTCGACCGACGCGGCACCCGTGACCACCACGACCGCCCCACCCGGCACAGCCACCCCGGCCCCGTGACCGACACGACCGACCCGGCGACCCCACCCGGCACGACCACCCCGCCCGGGACGGCCGCCGCGACTGCCACGGGCACCCCGCCCGGCACGGCCGCCGACAGGTCCGAGTCGGGGCGGCGGGGCGAGCCGCCGGCCCCGCCCACGCCCCGAGTCCGCCGCGGGCTCCGGCCGGCGAGGGCTCCGACCGGCGAAGGCCGTCGTCCGGCGCGAGCCCTACCCTTGGGGCCATGAACCACGCCCAGCTCACCGCGCTCGGCCGTGCCCTCCGTGTGCTCGGCGAACACGGGGACGCCCTCACCACCGACACCCCGGACGCCCGGCTGCACGAGGTCAAGGCCGATCTGCGGCGTGCGCTGGAGCTGCTGGACGACAGCGTGGTCGGCGCGGCCCCGACCACCCGCTGCGCCGAACACCCGCACGGCCCGGTCGACAAGGCCGCCGCCGACCTGTGCCTGCTGTGCGAGACGCGCCGCCGGGCGGCTCGGCGCGCCGAGTTCAACGGCCCGCCGCCGCAGACGCCCCCCACCGCCCCCGCCCCTTCGCGGTACGGCACCCGCGCCGACCGCCCTCAGCCCCAGCAGCGCTGGCTGGCGGAGCTGTGGAACGGCCAGGAGTGGCAGCTCTGCGGAACACCGCGGCGGGACCGGCGCGAGGCGGAGCTGTACATCGCCGCCCTGCGCCGGGGGTCCCGTCCCGCGATGGCCTACCGCCTCGTGCACGAGTTCACCGACTACGAGGTCCTGCGGATCTGGGGCACCCCGGTGAAGGTCGACATCGAGCCGCTCGGCAACCTCTGAGCGACCCCGTCCCCCCGGACGGCACAGCCGGGGAGCGTCGACGCTCGTCGGCGCTCAGCTCAGGGTGCGCAGCGCGGCGGCGTCGTAGGGCTTCAGCTCGTCGAGACGGCCGCCGAGCACCTTGGCCGCCCACTCCGGGTCCTGGAGCAGCGCACGGCCGACGGCCACCATGTCGAACTCGTCGCGCTCCAGACGGTCCAGGAGGTCGTCGATCCCCTTGACCGGCGCGCCCTCGCCCGCGAAGCCCCGGAGGAAGTCGCCGTCGAGGCCGACCGAGCCGACCGTGATGGCGGGCTTGCCGGTGAGCTTCTTCGTCCAGCCCGCGAGGTTGAGGTCGGAGCCGTCGAACTCGGGGAGCCAGTAGCGGCGGGTGGAGGCGTGGAAGGCGTCGACGCCGGCGGCGGCGAGCGGGGCGAGGAGGGCCTCCAGCTCCTCCGGGGTCTCGGCGAGACGGGCGTCGTAGGCGTCCGACTTCCACTGCGAGTAGCGGAAGACGACCGGGAACTCGGCGGAGACGGTCGCGCGGACGGCGGCCACGATCTCGGCGGCGAACTTCGTGCGGGCCACCAGGTCGCCGCCGTAGGCGTCGGTCCGGCGGTTGGTGCCGGCCCACAGGAACTGGTCGAGGAGGTAGCCGTGGGCGCCGTGCAGCTCGACGCCGTCGAATCCGATGCGCTCGGCGGCGGCCGCGGCCTCGGCGAACGCGCCGATGACGTCGTCCAGGTCGCGCTGGGTCATCGCCTTGCCGGTGCCCTCGGTGCCGTCCAGCCGGATGCCGGAGGGCCCGACGGCGGGCGCGTCCGCGTACGGCGGCTCACCCTGCTTGCGCACCATCCCGATGTGCCACAGCTGCGGCACGATCTTCCCGCCGCCCGCGTGCACGGCTTCGGCGACCTTCGCCCAGCCCGCGAGCTGCTCCGTCCCGTGGAACCGGGGTACCCGGTCGCTCTGCCCGGCGGAGTCGTGCCCGACGTAGGTGCCCTCGGTGACGATGAGGCCGACACCGGCGGCGGCGCGCCGACCGTAGTACGACACGACGTCCTCGCCGGGGACGCCGTCCGGGGAGAACATGCGCGTCATGGGGGCCATGACGATGCGGTTCGGGACGGTCAGCCCGTTGATGGACACCGGCCGGGACAGGATCTCGGCGGCGCGCGACGCGGCAGGCGGGGTGATGCTCACGTGGGGGACTCCTCGGGACGACGTTGAACCGGCTGGTATGTGCACACGCATCGAGTGCTCCCATCCACAACCCCGCCACCCCCGACCGCATTCCGGCCGCCTCCCGCATCCCCACGTGATCCCGGACACGCTCCTCTCAGGGAACGGTCCCGCGCTCCACCACCCACTCCGCGGACCGGCCGGTGATCCGGGCGATGTGCTCGAGGTCCCCGCCGTGGCGCAGCGCGTCACGGTTCAGCCGGCGCACCCGCTCGCGCAGCACATCGCCCGGCGCCGCCTCTTCCACGTCCTCCGGCAGACGGTCCCACTCCCGTCCGCCACCCACCGGCCCCAGCTGCACCCGCCCGCCCACGTGCTCCATGACCTCCCCGATCCGCAGGAGGTCGCCCCCGGCCACCCCGCCTCATCCCCGTCCAGGACTCCAGAATCCCCCTAGGCCCGAAGCTCGCGTTCCGGGCGGAGGCGTGGTCCGCGTTCGTGGAGAACCTCGAGGTGGGCTGATCCGCACCCGCCCCGAAGCTCAAGCGTCCAGCTCCGAGCCCTCTTTGCTTGGATTGGGCGGCCATCGCCGCGTACGTCGACCGGCTCCCCGACGGCACCGGCATCTCCGTGAGGACGCTGGCCAAGCAGCTCCCGTACGGACAGTGCGCGCTCCGAACCGCCCTCAACCGCATCCAGCAGGCCGGGCATCTGAGGCGGGGCCGGGAACGGCTGGAGACGGCCTCGGGCGAATTCCGCTGGATCACCCGAACGTGGTTCACCCGTACCGCGCGTGACGACGGCTGGTGGGCGACGTCGGGCGCGACCCTCGAGCTTCCACCGCCCGTGAGCGTCACCCTCGACACCGAGCCCCTCAAGAGGTACGCCCGCTGAAACGCCCGAGGGCGGTACCCCCAGCCGTAGCTGGGGGTACCGCCCTCGGATCGAAGGACAGTCGATCAACCGGAACCGGTCGATCAGAAGTCCATGTCACCGCCCGGCATGCCGCCGCCGGCGGGCGCGGCGGCCTTCTCCGGCTTGTCGGCGATGACGGCCTCGGTGGTGAGGAACAGCGCGGCGATGGAGGCGGCGTTCTGCAGGGCGGAGCGCGTCACCTTCGCCGGGTCGATGATGCCCTCGGCGATCATGTCGACGTACTCGCCGGTCGCGGCGTTCAGGCCGTGGCCGACCTGGAGGTTGCGGACCTTCTCCACGACGACGCCACCCTCGAGACCACCGTTGACGGCGATCTGCTTGAGCGGGGCCTCGAGCGCGATGCGCACGGCGTTGGCGCCGGTCGCCTCGTCACCCTCGAGCTCCAGCTTCTCGAAGACGGCGGAGGCCTGGATGAGCGCCACGCCACCACCGGCGACGATGCCCTCCTCGACGGCGGCCTTCGCGTTGCGGACGGCGTCCTCGATGCGGTGCTTGCGCTCCTTGAGCTCCACCTCGGTGGCGGCGCCGGCCTTGATGACCGCGACACCGCCGGCGAGCTTCGCCAGGCGCTCCTGCAGCTTCTCGCGGTCGTAGTCCGAGTCGCTGTTCTCGATCTCGGCGCGGATCTGGTTGACCCGGCCCGCGACCTGGTCCGAGTCGCCGGCACCGTCGACGATGGTCGTCTCGTCCTTGGTGATGACGACCTTGCGGGCCTTGCCGAGCAGGTCGAGGGTCGTGTTCTCGAGCTTGAGACCGACCTCCTCGGAGATGACCTCGCCGCCGGTGAGGATGGCGATGTCGTTCAGCATCGCCTTGCGGCGGTCGCCGAAGCCCGGGGCCTTGACCGCGACGGACTTGAAGGTGCCGCGGATCTTGTTGACGACCAGGGTCGACAGGGCCTCGCCCTCGACGTCCTCGGCGATGATCAGCAGCGGCTTGCCGCCCTGCATGACCTTCTCGAGGAGCGGGAGCAGGTCCTTGACGTTGGCGATCTTGGAGTTCGCGATCAGGATGTACGGGTCGTCGAGGACGGCCTCCATACGCTCCATGTCGGTGGCGAAGTACGCCGAGATGTAACCCTTGTCGAAGCGCATGCCCTCGGTGAGCTCGAGCTCCAGACCGAAGGTCTGCGACTCCTCGACCGTGATGACGCCTTCCTTGCCGACCTTGTCCATCGCCTCGGCGATGAGCTCGCCGATCTGGGTGTCGGCGGCGGAGATGGAGGCCGTGGAGGCGATCTGCTCCTTGGTCTCGACATCCTTCGCCTGCTCGAGCAGGGCGCCGGAGACGGCCTCGACGGCCTTCTCGATGCCGCGCTTGAGAGCCATCGGGTTGGCGCCGGCGGCTACGTTGCGCAGGCCTTCCTTGACGAGGGCCTGGGCGAGGACGGTCGCGGTGGTCGTGCCGTCACCGGCGACGTCGTCCGTCTTCTTCGCGACTTCCTTGACCAGCTCGGCGCCGATCTTCTCGTACGGGTCCTCGAGCTCGATCTCCTTGGCGATGGAGACACCATCGTTGGTGATCGTGGGGGCGCCCCACTTCTTCTCGAGGACGACGTTGCGGCCCTTGGGGCCGAGCGTCACCTTGACGGCGTCCGCGAGCTGGTTCATGCCGCGCTCGAGGCCGCGCCGCGCCTCCTCGTCGAACGCGATGATCTTGGCCATGTGAAGTGGTCCCTCCAGGACTGGGGGTGATTCCTTCGGACCGCGCCCGCGCCCGCGACGGACGGCTCGCCGGCCGGGTGGTTCCTTGCCCCACCTGGCCTGCGGGCCTCACCGACCCGGTCCTTCGTTGTCACTCTCACCTTCAGAGTGCTAACGCCAATGATTAGCACTCGCCCCTGCCGAGTGCAAGCGCCTCGGGACGATCCGCAGGTGAACAGGGGGCGTCCGGTCCCGCCGCGCGCCCGCCGGCCGGGATCGGGGGGCGGGGTCGGTGTTCGGAGGTCGGGGAGGCCACCCCGGGGGGCCGCCCAGTCCCCGGGCATGCCGAAGGGCTCGCGCCCCGGGAGGCGCGAGCCCTTCGAAGATGAAACAGAAGAACGACGCTGTCAGTCGGCGCGTGCTTCAGCCGGTCGCGAGCCGGACCATGTCCGCCTGCGGCCCCTTCTGGCCAGCCGAGATCTCGAAATCGACTCGCTGACCCTCCTCCAGGGTGCGGTAGCCGTCCATCTGAATCGCGCTGTAGTGGACGAAAACATCCGCACCACCGTCGACCGCGATGAAGCCGTACCCCTTCTCCGCGTTGAACCACTTGACGGTGCCCTGAGCCATGCCTAACTCCCCTATTACTGGCCCTTGCACAGACCCGCACTTCGCGGATCCGGGTCAGACCTCACCCCCCATTGGTTGGGGGCGTGCGCCGGAACGCGTCGACCGAGGCCGAATGTAGCTGTCCAACTGCCCTCTGCAACAGGTCACTCGGACGAGAATTCTGGACGCAAGGGATCCGGAATGTGGCGAGAATTCGCCTGAATTCAGGGCAAGTCGGGCCCTGCAAAAGCCACAAAAGCCACAAAAGCAGCACGCACTTTGGCTGCTTCTTGTCGGGCGCGGGCGAAAAGAAAAGGCTCCGGAGCCGGTGATCAGGACCCGGTTCCCCAACTGTATCGCGCTCAACCACACTGAATTGCCCCCTCCGCTTCTATCGCGGAGAGGGCAATTTCATGAACTCTCGGTAATCACTATTACCGACGGTTACTACCGGCGGGTACTGACCAGCGGTCAGCCACCGGCGACGGCGGGAATGATCGAGATCCCGGCGCCGGGCGGAGTCGCCGTCTCGAGACCCTGCTCGAAGCGGACGTCGTCGTCGTTCACGTACACGTTGACGAACCGGCGCAGCTTGCCCTGGTCGTCCAGGACGCGCGCGGCGATGCCGGTGTGGTTCTTCTCCAGGTCGGAGATGACCTCGCCGAGGGTCGCGCCCTCGGCCGAGACCTCGGCCTGACCGCCGGTGTAGGTGCGCAGGATGGTCGGGATGCGAACAGTGACGCTCATGATGCGAGGCCAGCCTCTCGGAAAGAGTCCAGGTTGGGGCGGATGGTCGCGGTGAGTCCGGTGCCGGCCACCGCGTCCAGGGTCTTCAGTCCGTCACCGGTGTTCAGGACGACGGTGGTCTTCGTCGGGTCCAGCAGACCGTTCTCGATCAACTTCTTCGTCACGCCCACGGTCACGCCGCCGGCCGTCTCCGCGAAGATGCCCTCGGTGCGCGCCAGCAGCTTGATCGCGTCGACGACCTGCTCGTCGTTCACGTCCTCCACCGCGCCGCCGGTCCGCCGCGCGATGTCGAGGACGTACGGGCCGTCCGCCGGGTTGCCGATGGCCAGCGACTTGGCGATGGTGTTCGGCTTCTGGGGACGGACCACGTCGTGCCCGGCCTTGTAGGCGACGGACACCGGGGAGCACCCCTCCGCCTGCGCACCGAAGATCTTGTACGGCCTGTCCTCGACCAGCCCGAGCTTGATCAGCTCCTGCAGACCCTTGTCGATCTTCGTGAGCTGGGAGCCGGACGCGATGGGCACCACCAGCTGGTCGGGCAGCCGCCAGCCGAGCTGCTCGCAGATCTCGTACGCCAGCGTCTTCGAGCCCTCGGCGTAGTAGGGCCGCAGGTTGACGTTGACGAAGCCCCAGCCCTCGCCCGCCGGGTCGCCGATGAGCTCGGAGCAGAAGCGGTTGACGTCGTCGTAGTTGCCCTCGATGCCGACGAGCTCGCCGCCGTAGATCGCGGCCATGACGACCTTGCCCTGCTCCAGGTCGTGCGGGATGAACACGCACGAGCGGAAGCCGGCGCGGGCCGCGGCGGCGCCCACGGCGCCGGCCAGGTTGCCGGTGGAGGAGCAGGAGAGCGTGGTGAAGCCGAACGCGCGGGCGGCCTCGATGGCCTGGGCGACGACCCGGTCCTTGAAGGAGTGGGTCGGGTTGCCGGAGTCGTCCTTGACGAAGAGCTTGCCGGCGTCGACGCCCAGCTCGCGGGCGAGGTTGTCGGCCTGCACGAGCTTGGTCCAGCCGGGGTTGATGTTCGGCTTGCCGGCCACGTCCGCCGGGACGGGCAGCAGCGGCGCGTAGCGCCAGATGTTCGCGGGTCCCGCCTCGATACGCCTCCGCAGCTCCTCCGTGTCGTAGGAGGAGAAGTCGTACGCGATCTCGAGCGGGCCGAAACACTTCTCGCACGCGAAGACCGGACCGAGGGGGACGCGGTGGCCGCACTCGCGGCAGCTCAACGCGGTGGCCGGACCGAGGTCGACAGCGGAGGTCGTAGAGTCCGTGGTGCTTGCAACAGTCTGCGCAGCCATGTGAGGCGAGGCCCTTTCTCCTCATCTTCCTCACGACGCACTTCGCCGTGAGACGGATTTGGCACCTTCCCGAGCCGGGAGCCTCGCTGAACGATCAACACTGATCTACGAGAACCGACTGGAGGGTTGCCGGGGCTTCATCGGGCCGTGTCCCTCTGCCCCTCTGGATGAGCGGTATTCGGTTGTTGATCTGTGGGCGTCGACGACCCTGACATGCGATGGTCACCGGCGTTGTCCAAGACTGTAACCGAAGGCCAGGACAGTTGAGATAGTCGTCCGAACCGCGAGATGGATCACGCAGGACCGTCTCGCCGAGAGAGCGCAGAGGAGCCGCCGACGTGCTGGAAGAAGTCGAGCGCTGGCTGAGCACCCGTTCCTGGTCCCTGACGGACCGCCCACTGCACCGGATTCTCGCCGCCAAACAGCGCACGGGCCAGTCGGTGAGCGTCGTGCTGCCCGCGCTCAACGAGGAGGAGACGGTCGGTGAGATCGTCGCCGTGATCCGCCACGACCTCATGCGGCAGGTCCCGCTCGTCGACGAGATCGTCGTCGTCGACTCCGGATCGACCGACCGCACCTCCGAGGTGGCCGCGGCGGCGGGCGCGCGCGTCGTCCACCGCGACGAGATACTCCCCCGCATCCCGGCCGCGCCCGGCAAGGGCGAGGTGCTGTGGCGCTCGCTGCTGGTCACCCGCGGGGACGTGGTCTGCTTCATCGATGCCGACCTGCGGGAGTTCTCCTCCGACTTCGTCTCGGGGATCGTCGGCCCGCTGCTCACCGATCCGGACGTGGACCTGGTCAAGGCCATGTACGACCGTCCGCTGGGCGGCGCGGCCGGTCAGGGCGGACGCGTCACCGAGCTGATGGCCCGCCCCCTGCTCAACATGCACTGGCCGCAGCTCGCCGGGTTCGTGCAGCCGCTCGGCGGCGAGTACGCGGCCCGCCGGAGCCTGCTGGAGCAGCTGCCCTTCCCGGTGGGCTACGGCGTGGAGCTGGGCATGCTGGTCGACGCCCTGCATCTGGTGGGCCTCGACGCCCTCGCCCAGGTCGACGTCGGCGTGCGCAAGCACCGCCACCAGGACGGCCAGGCCCTGGGCCGGATGGCGGCGGCGATCTACCGCACCGCCCAGCTGCGGCTGGCCCGCGGCCACCTCGTCCGCCCCGCCCTCACCCAGTTCGAGCGCGGCCCGGACGGTTTCGAGCCGCACACCTACTCCGTCGACACGGAGGAACGGCCGCCGATGACGGACATCGCGGAGTACGCCCGCCGCAAGGTGGCCTGACCGCGTGCCCGTCCCCCGCGACAGGGCGCCGGCAGTGAGGACACGGCCGGATACGGCCCCTCCACACAGCGCGACCGTACGTTTGAGGGTTTACAGAGCGGGCTAGGTTGAGGCTTATGGCTTCCACGCACGACACGTCTGCCGCCCGGGGTGCCGAGGTGCTGGTCGCGTCCAACCGCGGTCCGGTCTCCTACGAGGTGCGCGAGGACGGCTCGCTGCACACGAAACGCGGCGGTGGCGGACTGGTCTCCGGTCTGTCGGCCATCGGCCCCGACGCGGGCGCGCTCTGGGTGTGCTCGGCGCTCTCCGACGGCGACCGCGAGGCGGTCCGGCGCGGTGTCGGCGAGGAGGGCGTGCGCATGCTGCCCGTCCCGGCCGACGTGCACGCCGACGCGTACAACGGCATCGCCAACTCGGTGCTCTGGTTCGTCCACCACCTGCTGTACCAGACCCCGCTGGAGCCCGTCTTCGACGCGGGGTTCCGCCGCCAGTGGGCGGCGTACGAGACCTACAACCGGGCCTTCGCCGAGGCGCTCGCCGAGGATGCGGCGGACGGCGCGGCGGTGCTGGTCCAGGACTACCACCTGTGTCTCGTCCCCGGCATGCTCCGCGAACTGCGCCCCGACCTGCGCATCGGGCACTTCTCGCACACGCCGTGGGCGCCCCCGGACTACTTCGCGCTGCTGCCCGACGACATCCGCGAACAGCTGCTGCGGGGCATGCTCGGCGCGGACCGGCTGGGCTTCCTCACCCGGCGCTGGGCGGACGCCTTCACCGCCTGCTGCGAGCAGTCCGTCGGGGGCCTGGCCGGCACCGAGGTCGGTGTGCACGGGCTCGGCGCGGACGCCGACTTCCTGCGCGAGCGCTCGCACCGCCCGGACGTCGAGGAGCGCATCGTGGCGCTGCGCGAGGAGATCGGCGAGGGGCGCAAGGCGATCGTCCGCGTCGACCGCACCGAGCTGTCCAAGAACATCGTGCGCGGCCTTCTGGCCTACCGGCAGCTGCTCGACGACCACCCGCAATGGCGCGAACGGGTCGTCCACGTGGCCTTCGCCTACCCCTCCCGCCAGGACCTCGCCGTCTACCGGGACTACATGGCCGAAGTGCAGCGGGTGACGGACGAGATCAACGCCGGTTACGGCACGCCCGGCTGGACCCCGGTGCTGCTGAACCTCAAGGACGACTTCGCCCGCTCCCTGGCCGCCTACCGCCTCGCGGACGTCGCGCTGGTCAACCCGATCCGCGACGGCATGAACCTGGTCGCCAAGGAGGTCCCGGTCGTCTCCGACGAGGGCTGCGCGCTGGTCCTGTCCCGGGAGGCGGGCGCGTACTGGGAGCTGCGCGAGGACGCGATCACGGTGAACCCGTACGACGTCCTGGAGACCGCCCGCGCCCTGCACGAGGCGCTGTCCATGGCGCCGGGGGAGCGGGCCGAGCGCACGAAGCGGCTGTCCGCCGCGGCGACCGCGCTGCCGCCGGCCCGCTGGTTCCTGGACCAGCTGAACGCCCTGCGCGCGACGCAGCCGGGCTGAGCGGCCGGCCGCGGCACGCGCCGGGCGGGCCGGCGCGAACCGGGGCGGGCCGTCGACGGCATGCCCGGGCTCGCCCGCCGCGCCGTACGCGGCTCAGCCGAGCCGTGCCGCCAGCTGCCGCAGCAGCCGTACGACCCCGGCGGGCCCGTCGACGACGAGGTCCGCGCGCTCGGCCAGTTCGCCGACCTCCGTGCTGCCGCTGCACACCAGCAGGCCGGGGACGCCGTCGGCGCGCAGTTTCTCGACGGCGGCGAAGGCGGGGAGGTCGCCGAGGTCGTCGCCGGCGTAGAGCACGGACCGGGCGCCGGTCTCGCGGACGTGGTCCAGCAGGGCCACGCCCTTGTCCATGCCCGGCGGGCGCAGCTCCAGGACCATGCGGCCGGGTTCGACGATCAGGCCGTGCCGGGTCGCGAGGTCGGTGAGGGGGCCGCGCAGGGCGTCGAAGGCGGCCTGGGGGTCGTCGGCGCGGCGGGTGTGCACGGCGACGGCCCGGCCGCCCTTCTCCTCGATCCAGACGCCGGGCCGGTCCCCGGCGGCCGCGAGGACCCGCGGGAGCCCGTCCCGGACGGCGGCCACGCCGGGGTGCGGTTCGGGGGCGCTGAGGGCGCCGGTGCGGGCGTCCCAGCGCTCGGCGCCGTAGTGGCCGAGCACGGTGAGCCGGCCCAGCCCCGCTACCCCGGCGAAGCCGCCGTGCCGTACGGCGACCTCGGCGGGCCGCCCGGTGACGACGGCCACGCCGGCGACCTTCGGGGCGAGCGCGGCGAGCGCGGGGACGGCGTCGGGGTGCGCCCGCGCGTCCTGCGGGTTCTCGACGATCGGGGCGAGGGTGCCGTCGAAGTCGAGGGCGACGAGGGCGGCCGACGGGCGGCCGACGATCGCGTCGAGCGCCGCGCGGCCCGCCGGGGTGACCGGAACGGGAAGCGGACCGGGTGCCGTGGAGTGCGTCTGAGGGGTGCCCATACAGGGACGATAACCAGCGAGCGCCGCCGCTAACGTTCCGTCCGTCTCGCTTCTCGTACTCTGCGCAGCCTGTTCACCGTGACCGGGTCGTGGGCCAGTGCGCGGGCGTCGTCGAGGAGGGCGTTGAGGAGCTGGTAGTAGCGCACCGGCGACAGGTCCAGTTCCTCGCGTATGGCCCGTTCCTTCGCGCCGGGGCCGGGGAACCCGCGCCGCTCGAGGGCGAGGATGGCGCGCTCCCGCGCGCCCGGCCCGTCCGCGTCCGCCCGCCGTTCCCGGCCCGCTTCCGTCCCGGCCTCACCGCCCGCTTCCGTGCCCGGCTCGCTGCCCGCCTCGCCGCTCGCTTCCATGCCCGCCTCCATGACCCGCACGGTAACGCCCGCCGCTGACATCCGGCTCATTCGCCGGCGGCGCTCTCCAGCGTCGTCGCGGTCGTCTGCAGGTCGCCGAGCACGTCGGCGGGGCTGCCGTTCGCGGTCACGGCCTGGCCGATCCGCTTCTTGATCTGCGCGCTGACCTTGGCCCACGAGGTCCGCCCGACGGGGTAGCTCTCCGACAGCGGCAGCTCCGCGAGGAACGGCTTGAGGTCGGCGTCCTCCTTGGCCGTGCCCATGACCAGGGACGCGGAGGTGGTGACCGGCAGCAGGTCGTACTCGTGGGAGAAGTCCAGCACGTTCTTCTCGCTGTAGACGAAGTCGAGGAAGTCGCCGATCTCGTCGCCGTGCCCGCCCCGCTTGAAGGCGGTCATCCAGTCGGCGACGCCCAGGGAGGTCTTGCTGGGGCCGTCGCGGCCGGGCATCGGCACCATGCCGAACTCGACGCCCTTGGCGGCGGCCGTCTTCATCAGCGAAGGATGCCCGTTGAGCATGCCCACGTCGCCGGCGGCGAAGGCCGCGAACGCGGTGGCCCGGTTCAGCCTGCCCGGCGCGACCGGCCCGGTCAGGCCCTTGCCGACCAGGTCGGTCTTCAGCCAGTCGAGGGTCTCGACGTTCTCGGCGGAGTCGAAGCTGTAGCTGCTGACCGTCTGGGTGTAGCCGCCCCGGCCGCTGAGCAGCCACTGCAGGGTCTCGGCCTGCGCCTCCTCGGGGCCGAGGGGCAGCGCGTAGGGGTACTTCACGCCGTCCTTCTTGAGCGCCCGCGCGTCCTTCGCGAGCTCGGCCCAGGTGGTGGGCGCGCTGATGCCGGCCCGGGCGAAGAGGGTCTTGTTGTAGAACAGCAGCCGGGTGGAGGAGGCGAACGGCATGCCGTACTGCAGGCCGCGCACCTGTCCCGCCCGGGCGAGCTGGGGCACGAAGTCGGCCTCGACGGGGATGGAGAGCACTTCGCCCGCCTTGTACAGCAGGTCGTCCGCCGCGTAGTCGGCGTAGGCGCCGATCTGGGCCATGTCGGGGGCGTCGCCCGCGTCGACCATCGCCTTGACCTTCGCGTCCACGTCGTTCCAGGAGTACACGCTGACGTCGACGGTGACGCCCGGGTGGTCCTTCTCGTACGCGGCGACGAGCCGGTCCCAGTACTTCTTCGAGCTGTTGGCGCCGCTGTCGCCGTAGTCGGCGGCGACGAGTCTGAGGGTGACGTCGTCGGAACCCGAGGCCAGTCCGCAGCCGGTGAGGACCGCGGCCAGGCCGAGCGCGGTCACCCCCGCCACGGTTGCCGTGATCGTTGCTGACTTCCGTGCCCGCCGCTGCACCGCACTGCTCCCAACTGATTGCTCATACCAATGGACCGATATCCGGATCAAGGTCTACACCACCCAGGTGGTCCAGACCTCTCCGGCCCCCGGGTCCGGCACGGTACCCCCACAACCAGAAGTGGACTAGACCTCTCGCGGGTACTCGGTCCACACTGTCCCCGTGAGACATGTCATCGCCCTCGACGTGGGCGGCACCGGGATGAAGGCCGCCCTGATCGGCGCGGACGGCGCAGTGCTGCACCGGGCCCGCCGGGCCACCGGCCGCGAGCGCGGACCCGACGCCGTGGTCGGCGGCGTCCTCGAGTTCGCCGCCGACCTGCGCGAGCACGGCGCCCGGCAGTACGGCGAGCCCGCCGCCGCGGCCGCCGTCGCCGTGCCGGGCATCGTCGACGAGGTCGGCGGCGTCGCCGTCTACTCGGCCAACCTGGGCTGGCGGGACGTCCCGCTGCGCGCCCTGCTCGCACAACGCCTCGGCGCCCCGGTCGCCCTCGGCCACGACGTGCGCACCGGCGGTCTCGCCGAGGGCCGGATCGGCGCCGCCCGGGGCGCCGACCGCTTCCTGTTCGTGGCACTGGGCACCGGCATCGCGGGCGCGATCGGCGTCGACGGCCGCGTGGAAGCGGGCGCGCACGGCTTCGCCGGCGAGATCGGCCACATCGTCGTCCGGCCGGGCGGCGCCCCCTGCCCGTGCGGGCAGCGCGGCTGCCTGGAACGGTTCGCCTCCGCGGCGGCGGTCGGCGAGGCGTGGGCGGCGGCCGTCGGGGACCCGGCGGCGGACGCAGCGGACTGCGCGAAGGCCTTCGCGTCCGGCGACCCGGAAGCCGTCCGCGTCTGGCAGGGCGCCGTGGACGCCCTCGCCGACGGCCTGGTCACCGCCCTCACCCTGCTGGACCCGCGCACGCTCGTCATCGGTGGCGGCCTGGCCGAGGCGGGGGAAGCCTTGTTCACACCGCTGCGGGACGCCGTCCGGCGGCGGGTGACCTTCCAGAAGCTGCCGGAGATCGTCCCGGCGGCCCTGGGCGACAGCGCCGGATGCCTCGGCGCGGGCCTGCTGGCCCGGGATCTCCTCGACACGACCGACGGCATGGAGGTAACACCCTGATGGCCACCCCCCCAGGGACGCGGGGAACTGCGCAGACCGCCACATCGCACCCGCAGGTACTGACCGGCGCCAAGGTGGTGCTGCCGACGGGCACGATCCCCGACGGCCGTATCACCGTCACCGGCACGAAGATCACGGCAATCACGGCCGAGCCCCCGCACCGGGCCCCGCACGGCGCCGCCGACATGATCGACGTGATCGACGTGTCCGGCCACTGGCTGGTCCCCGGCTTCGTCGACCTGCACAACCACGGCGGCGGCGGAGCCTCCTTCGCCGGCTCGGCGCAGGACGTCCTGACAGCCGTCCGCACCCACCGGGCGCACGGCACCACCACCCTCGTCGCCTCCACCGTCACCGACGACATGGACGTCCTGGTCCGCCAGGCCGGCCTGCTGAGCGAACTGGCCGAACAGGGCGACCTCGCCGGCATCCACTTCGAGGGCCCGTTCATCTCGCCCTGCCGCAAGGGCGCGCACTCCGAGGCGCTGCTGCGCGACCCCGACCCGGCCGAGGTGCGCAAGCTGGTCGACGCGGCGCGCGGCCAGGCCAGGATGGTCACCCTGGCGACCGAACTGCCGGGCGGTCTGGACTCCGTACGGCTGCTGGCCGAGCACGGCGTGATCGCGGCCGTCGGCCACACCGACGCCACCTACGAGCAGACCGTTCAGGCCATCGAGGCCGGAGCCACCGTCGCCACCCACCTCTTCAACGCGATGCCGCCCCTCGGGCACCGCGCCCCCGGCCCCGTCGCCGCCCTCCTGGAGGACGAGCGGGTGACGGTCGAGCTGGTCAACGACGGTACCCATCTGCACCCGGCCGCACTCGCGCTGGCGTTCCGTCACGCGGGCCCGGGCCGGGTCGCGTTCATCACGGACGCGATGGACGCCGCCGGCATCGGCGACGGCCGCTATCTGCTCGGCCCGCTGGAGGTCGAGGTCAGCGAGGGCGTGGCCCGTCTCGTGGAGGGCGGCTCCATCGCCGGCTCCACCCTCACCCAGGACCGCGCCTTCCAGCGGGCGGTGACGATCGACCGGCTCCC
Source organism: Streptomyces achromogenes (assembly GCF_030816715.1). NCBI lineage: Bacteria > Bacillati > Actinomycetota > Actinomycetes > Kitasatosporales > Streptomycetaceae > Streptomyces > Streptomyces achromogenes. Next base: position 4,066,117 of record NZ_JAUSYH010000001.1, read on the forward strand.
CGTCGAGGACGTCGTCGCCGCCCTGTCCGCCAACCCGGCCCGCCTGCTGGGCCTGGCCGACCGCGTCGGCTCCCTGGAGCCCGGCAAGGACGCCGACCTGGTCCTGCTGGACGACGCCTTCGAGGTCAGGGGCGTGATGCGCAAGGGCGCCTGGGTGGTGGCTCCCGACCTGGCCTGAAACATCCGCCCGCACGACGACGGTGGCCGGCCCGAGGACTGGGCCGGCCACCGTCCCTTTGGCATGATCGGGCCCACCATAGGGCCCCCGGACGCCGCACAGGCTCGGGATCCAGCCATCGACACTGCCCTCGGGGAGGCCGGAACAGGTGATCCTCACCGCGGGTGTCGGTCACCGACGAGGGAAGAGTGGCCTGACCGCGCCCTCGCGGGATCCCGCGGGACAGACCGCCTGCTCTTCCGCTAGCTGCGCCAACCCGCCTCGAGCGAGAGCTGGTCGAAGTTGGCGTCGCAGGAATTGCCCTGCTCACAGGAGATCTTGATGGTGTTGGTGCCCTTGTTGAGGGTGATGTTCGACCAGGTGTTGGTCCACCCCTTCGCGTAGTCGCCCTCCGGGGCGTGGGCGAAGTTCCCCAGGTTGAGCGGGCGGGTCTGCGCCGTGCCGTTGATCGTGAGGGCGGCCTTGGCGTCCTTGCCGGGCACGCCGTAGTTCACGACCAGCGTGTACTTGCCGTCCTTGGGGATGCCGCTGACGTTCCAGGTGATCGCCGCGCCGACGGTGTTGAAGTTCGTGACGTAGATCCCGTCGCCGGCCTTCGCGCCCTTCACGTCGGACGCCGTGGTCGTGCCGCCCGTCAGGCTGAGCGCCTTAGCGTCGACCGCCGGCAGCTCGACCTCGTTCGCGTCGCCGGTGTTCGACGTGCTGGGCGACGGGCTCGCGGAGGCGGAGGCCGGGGCGGAGGCGCCGCCGCCCGCCTTGTCGTCGTCGGTGCCCTTGTCGCCGTTGGCCATGGCCACCGCGATGCCGATCACGACCGCGGCGACCACCGCGACCGCGCCGATCAGCAGACCCTTGGTGTTGGGCCCGCGGCCACGGCCGCCGCCGCCCTGCACGGGCTGCCTGCCGGTCGAGGGGCCGCCGCCGGCGGCGAAGTTCTCGGGCGCGGCGTAGTGCGCGTTCGGCTGACCGTACGCCCCCTGCTGCGGAACCGCGGGCGGCTGTCCGTACTGCGCGGTCTGCTGCTGCGGCTGCTGTCCGTACTGGCGCTCGCCGACCGCACGCACCCTGCTGACCGAGTTCGGGTAGCCGTAACCACCGCCGGAGGGCGGCTGCGCGCCGTTGGCCTGGCCGTCGGCGTAGAGGTAGCCGAACGGGTCGTCGTCCTCGGGCGTGCTCGCGCCGTTATTGCCGGGCGTCATCCCTTCGTACTCCTCAACAGTGCGGGGCCGATGCGACACGCGTACGCGTATCCATACGTGTGAGAACTGCGAGCCTACCCGGTCCCCACCGCCCGAACGGGTGACTCGGATCGCATCAGCGCGGCGGCAGGACCGCTGACCTGGTGATCATCCCGCACGCCTGTGCTGTTTGGGACGAGATCGTTTCTCTACGTACATGCGCTCGTCCGCGGACTTCAGCACTTCGTCCGCTGTCATCCCGCAATGCGCCCAGCCGATGCCGAAGCTGGCGCCCACCCGCACGGCCCGCCCCTCGGCGCGGATCGGCTGGATGATCTCGTTGCGCAGGCGTACGGCGAGGTCGGCGGCGTCGGCGCGGCCGAGGCCGTCGGCGAGGATCACGAACTCGTCGCCACCGAGCCGGGCGACCGTGTCGCCGTCGCGGACCTGGCGGGAGAGCCGGCGGGCGACCTCGATGAGGACCGCGTCGCCCGCGTTGTGCCCGAACCGGTCGTTGATCGACTTGAAGCCGTCGAGGTCGCAGAAGAGGACCGCGAGCCCCTTGGCCCCGTCGTCGCGTCCGTCCTCGGGGGCGGCGGTGTGCACATGGTGGTCGTAGCCGTCGAAGGACTCGGCGCCGCCGGGCCGGTAGTCGAAGCCGTGGCCGTTGGCGTCGAAGGCGGCGTGGCCGTAGGCCGTGTCCATGGCGTCGACGGCGGCGGGATGGGTCGACAGGGGCCGCTGACAGAGCCGGGCGGACAGCCGCGAGCGCAGTTCGGCCGAGTTCGGCAGGCCGGTGAGGGAGTCGTGCGAGGCGCGGTGGGCGAGCTGCAGCTCGCGGCGCTTGCGCTCCTCTATGTCCTCGACGTGGGTGAGGAGGAAACGGGGCCCGTCGGCGGCGTCGGCGACGACGGAGTTGCGGAGGCTGACCCAGAGGTAGGTGCCGTCCCGGCGGCCCAGGCGCAGCTCGGCGCGGCCGCCTTCCGCGGAGGTGCGGAGCAGGGTGCCTATGTCCTCGGGGTGGACGAGGTCGGAGAACGAGTAGCGGCGCATCGCGGAGGCGGGCCGGCCCAGCAGGCGGCACAGCGCGTCGTTGGTGCGGAGTATGCGCCCGTGCTGGTCGCCGCCCATCTCGGCTATCGCCATGCCGGAGGGGGCGTACTCGAAGGCCTGCCGGAAGGATTCCTCACTGGCGCGCAGGGCCTGCTGCTCGCGTTCGAGCCGGACCAGCGCCCGCTGCATGTTCGCACGTAGACGCGCGTTGCTGATGGCGATGGCGGCCTGGAAGGCGTACATCTGGAGCGCTTCGCGCCCCCACGCGCCGGGACGGCGTCCGTTGCGCGGCCGGTCCACGGACAGGACGCCTATCAGCTCGCCGCATGCGTCGCCGCTGCCGGGGGCGGCGGGCGTGTACATGGGGGCGAAGAGCCGGTCCGAGGGGTGCCACTCGTCCTCGAAGCGGGGCGCGGGCCCGTCGGTGTACCACTGCGGGACGTCGTCGTCGTCGAGGACCCAGCCCTCGGTGTGCGGTATGAAGATCAGGTCGCCCCAGGTCTCCCCCATGCCGAGGCGGCGCTCCCAGGACTCGCGCGAGCCGACCCGGCCCGTGATGAGGGCCTCGGCCGCCGGGTTGCCGGAGAAGGCGGCGACCACGAGATCGCCGTCGGCGCGCACGAGGTTGACGCACGCCAGCTCGTACCCGAGTGCCGTGACCACGCCGTCGGCGACGGTCTGCAGTGTGTCGGCCAGGCTGCGGGCCGTGTTCATGTCGGCCATGACCTGGTGCAGCTGTCGCAGGGACGCAAGACGGACGTACGGCTCCGACTCGGTCTCCATGTGTTTCGCCCTCCCCCCGAGACTTCGCAGCGAATCAAGGGTTGTCTTCGGCGCAACGTCGTTTCTGGTGCTTCGTTGTCGGTGTGTGTCTTGTTGTGACGCCTCCGCCACTGAATCACAGCGCGCTGCTCACTCGGTACACAGGGTCAACAATTAGTGCGTCTTGTGACTCAAGTCACAGATGAACGTGAACATTTGAGTGGAGTTTCCGCGTTTTTCCTGTGCGTTTCCTGAACACGGACAGCAGCCGCCGGCGCACGGAACGCGGTGATGGGTCCCCGGTCCTACGACCCTACTCGGGCGGAGGTCCGATGCGCCGCCCATCGCCCGCCCACTAGCGTTCCGAGCGTGCCCACAGACATGATCGACACCGTGCCGAAGACCCCCTCCGGGCATGCTGAGGGGGTGAGCAACGACGAGTTCCGCGCCGCCATGTCCCGGCTCGCCGACGGCGTGGTCCTGGTGACCGCCCGGGAGCCCTCCCTGGACCCGGACGACCCCCGGGCGCCGGACGGCGAGGACGTCGGCATGACCGCCACCGCCTTCGTGTCCGTCTCCCTGGACCCGCCGCTGGTCATGGTCAGCCTGCGCAACGGCTCCCGGATGGACGACCTCCTCGACGAACAGCCCCGGTGGGCGGTGTCGGTCCTCTCCGAGAGCCAGCGGCACATCGCCGGCCGCTTCGCCATGAAGGGCCGCATCAGCGACCGCCTCCTCTTCGACGACATCCCGTACACGCGCGGCGAGGCCACCGGCGCGCCCCTGGTCGGCGGCGCGCTGGCCACCCTGGAATGCCGCACCGAGCGGCGTGTCCCGGCGGGCGACCACACCCTCGTGATCGGCCGCGTCCTGACCGCCACTGCCCCGAGCGCGGACGGCGGTCCGCTGGTCTACTTCCGGGGCCGCTACCGCCAGTTGGGCTGAAAGGCGCAGGACGTGCGCCGGGGCGTCGCCGAAATACCGTGGCCGCCCCGCGACCGGTGCGCCTAGGGTGCCCGCATGACCCGCGCGACAGACCGGCCCGACAGAACCGTCCGTACCGAGGGGGCCGACGGCGCCGACAGGACCGGCGGGTCCGGCGGGGCCGCCTCGACGGATTCCGGACTGCGCCTCGTTGAGATCACGCCCGCCAACTTCGGGGCCGCGACCGGCGTTCGCGTCCGCCCCGACCAGGAGTTCGCGGTCTCCCCGGTCATGAAGTCCCTCGCCGAGGCCTACGTGCACCCGCCGGGCGTCGCCTGGCCCCGCCTGGTCATGGACGGCGACCGTCCCGTCGGCTTCCTGATGGCCTTCCTCGACATCGACTGGACCGACGGGACCGGCGAGGTCCCCCTGCTCCGCTCCGGCCTGTGGCGGCTGAACATCGCCGCCGGCGAACAGGGCCGCGGCTACGGCCGGTTCGCCGTGCAGTCGGTCGCCGCGGAACTGCGCCGCCGCGGCGCCCGGGAGATGTACGTGACCTGGCACGAGGGCGAGAACGGGCCGGAGGACTTCTATCTGCGGCTGGGGTTCCGCAAGAACGGCGAGAAGAGCGAGGGCGAGACGGTCGGCGTCCTGCGCCTGGACCAGCCCTGAGGCGACGCCGAGCCCGCAGCGCCGCCTCCCCGCCCCGCCCCTCCTCGTCGACTCCCGCCCGTCGCCTCCCCCCGGCCGCTCCCGCTCCCTCCCGTCCCGCCTCGCCGAACCGGCCTCGGCCTCGGCCTACAGGAGGGTCACCTGCAGCCCGGCGAGGCGGGCGGGCTCGCTCACGACGTCGATCAGGGCGATCCGTCCGCCCCCCACGAACGTGAAGCGCACCACCCGTTCCACGCGGTCGCCGGCCAGCACCGCCACCGACGTCGCGCCGTCCACCAGGGCGGACCGGATCGCGAGGTCGGGCCGGGCCTCGAGGGCGACGCGGTGGAAAGCGGACGCACCCGCCGCGACCGCCGCGGCGCCGGCCGTCACTCCGGCCTCGGAACGGGACACGACGTCCGGGTCGAGAACCGCGAGCAGCCCCTCGAAGTCGCCCTCCCTCGCGGCGGCCAGAAAAGCGTCCACCATCTTGCGCTGCCGGGCCGGGTCGACCTCGGGTTCCTGCGCTCCGCGCACCCGGCGGCGAGCCCTGCTGGCGAGCTGCCGGGCAGCCTCCGGGGTCCGGTCCACGATCGCCGCGACCTCGTCGAAGGGCACCCCGAACAGGTCGTGCAGCACGAACGCCAGCCGCTCGGCGGGGGTCAGGGCGTCCAGGACGACGAGAAGGGCGGCGCCCACGGAGTCCGCGAGCAGCGCGTCCTGCGCCGGGTCGGGCACCGAACAGGACGGCGCGGGAGACCAGTTCTCCAGCGGCTCCTCGGCGCGGGAGCGGCGCGAGCGCAGCATGTCCAGGCAGACCCGGCCGACGACCGTCGTCAGCCAGCCCCCGAGATTGCCGATCTCCTCTCCCCCGCTGCGGCCGTGACTCCGGCTGAGCCGCAACCAGGCCTCCTGCACGGCGTCGTCGGCCTCGGCGGCGGAGCCGAGCATGCGGTGGGCCACGGCGCGCAGACGGGCGCGGTGCGCCTCGAAGGACCGGGCCAGGAAATCGTCGTCACCCGTCGTCGTCATCGGTTGCATCCTTCGTCCCTCGTCCCGGCTCGGCCGTCGATCGCTCTCGTCCCGGGAAAGACGGACGGGCCACGCGACATGTGACAGAACAGCGGGACGAAGGGAGCCGCCGGGCAGCCCGCAGGACCGGCACGCCGAACCGGCGGACCGGGTCCGCCCCGGTCAGGACCAGTCGCGGCCGGTCCTGCCCCGCTTCGTGTCGGACCGCTGCTTCTTCTCCCGCAGCCGCCGCTCGTTGATGCCGCGCGGGATCCGGGTCGGCCGGCGCGGCTTGGGCGGCGGGGCCGTGGCCTCGGCGAGCAGGGCGGCGAGGCGTACGGCGGCGGTCTCGCGGTTGCGCCACTGGGAGCGGTGCTCGGAGGCGCGGACGGTGACGACGCCGTCGACGAGCCGCCCGGCCAGCCGCTCGAGCGCCCGCGCCTTCCACACCTCGGGGAACGCCTCGGTGCGGCCGAGGTCGAAGCGGAGCTCCACCTGTGAGTCGCTGGTGTTGACGTGCTGCCCGCCCGGCCCCGAAGACCGCGAGAAACGCCACATGAGCTCGGCCTCGGGGAGCGAGACCGAGCCGCGGACGACATAGGGACCAGACATGCCCCCCATGTTCCCGCTCCGGCCCGGCCCGAGTCACGCGAATATCCCTAGGTAAAGAAAGCAAAGAAACGCGGAGTGGCGGGGAACCTTGAGCACCCTTCGCTGCGTTCATAGGGATAGCTGTAGCTTCGTGCCCGTACGAAGCCCGTACGACGCCGTACGCAACGAGGGAAGGACTCCCAACCATGGCTGTAAGCCTGTCCAAGGGTGGCAACGTCTCGCTCACCAAGGAGGCTCCGGGCCTGACCGCCGTCACCGTGGGCCTCGGCTGGGACGTCCGCACCACCACCGGCACGGACTTCGACCTCGACGCCTCCGCGATCGCGGTCAACCTCCAGGGCAAGGTCTACTCCGACGGTCACTTCGTCTTCTTCAACAACAAGCAGACGCCGGACCAGACCATCGTCCACACCGGCGACAACCGCACCGGCGAGGGCGCGGGCGACGACGAGGCGATCAACGTGAACCTGGCGGGTCTCCCCGCCGACATCGACAAGATCGTCTTCCCGGTCTCGATCTACGACGCGGAGAACCGCTCGCAGAACTTCGGCCAGGTCCGCAACGCCTACATCCGCATCGTCAACCAGGCCGGCGGCGCCGAGATCGCCCGCTACGACCTCTCGGAGGACGCGGCCACCGAGACGGCCATGGTCTTCGGCGAGCTCTACCGCAACGGCGCGGAGTGGAAGTTCCGCGCGGTCGGCCAGGGTTACGCGTCGGGCCTCGTGGGCATCGCCCAGGACTTCGGCGTCAGCGTCTGATCCACCCGGACGTCACCGGACGTTCGAACAACCGAGGCGTCCCAGGCAACCTCACCGGACCGTCCGCCCTCTATCAGGAGGGTGGGCGGTCTTCGTGTGACCAGCGGCTTGACCAGTCGCTCGACCGTCACGACCCGAACCTGCAGTGCGACGACACAGGTCGCGGTGCAGCCAGAAGGTTTGACAGTCCACACGGCTGTGCGACGAGTGAACAACGCGTGCGCGGACCGTGTGCCGGTGCCAGGGGGGCCTGTTCCACATGTCCGTCGTCAGTCGTCGCAGGGCCATGGGTACGTTCGGGGTGGGGGCGGTCGCCGCCGCCGGGATCGGAGCGGCCTACGCCTACCGCGAGACCCCCGCGGAGCCCCCGTCCGCGGCCCCGCCGACCGTCCGCAAGGCCACCGCCACGGGCGCCAACCCGGTCGTGAACGAGAACACCCACGACGGAACGGCCGACTGGGAAGTCCCCGCGGACGCCCGCCTCAGCACCAAGGACCATCTGGGACAGATCCACGGCTACGCGTCGACGACCTCCGTCGCCCCCGGGGAACCCATCTCCTTCCACGTGTCCGTCCGCGACCCGCAGCCCTTCCGCATCTCCCTCTACCGGCTCGGCCACTACGACGGCGAGGGCGGCCGCCTGATGGCCACCGGACCGGAGCTCACCGGCTCCCGGCAGCCCGTCCCCGCCCCGCACCCCGAGACCGGCGCCATCGTGTGCGACTGGCGCCCGTCCTGGACGCACCAAGTCCCCAGCACCTGGATATCGGGCGTCTACGTGGCCGTCTTCGAGGCCGAGGACGGCCACCGCAGCTGCACCCCGTTCGTCGTCCGCGAGCAGAACCGCGCGTCGGACCTCCTGGTGGTCCTCCCCTTCACCACCTACCAGGCCTACAACCAATGGCCCCTGGACGGCCGCACCGGCAAGAACCTCTACCGCGGCTACCCCCGCCCCGGAGCGGTCGCCGACAGCAACCACCGCGCGTTCCAGGTGTCGTTCGACCGCCCCTACTCCGACCACGGTCTGCCCCGCTGGGCCGAGCTGGACATCACGTTCACGCGCTGGGTGGAGGCCGAGGGCCACGACGTGACATACGCGACGAGCACCGACCTGCACGAGGGCAGGATCGACCCCGAGCGCTACACGGCGATGATCTTCCCCGGGCACGACGAGTACTGGTCGAAGCCCATGCGGGACGTTCTGGACAAGGCGGTGGACGTCGGCACCCACCTCGCCTTCCTCGCGGCCAACAACGTCTACTTCCACATCCGGCTCACCGGCGCGGCCGACGGCACACCCGCCCGCACCGTCGCCTGCTACAAGACCGCCCCGGACCCGTCCCCCGACGCGAACGGCCCCACCGAGCGCTGGCGTGACCTGCAGGACAAGCACGGCAAGAAGACCGGCCGCGCCGAACAAGGCGTCCTCGGCGTCCAGTACAACGGCATCCTGGCCAAACCCGCACCCCTGGTCGTCCGCAGGCCGGACCACTGGTTCTGGGAGGGCACCGGGCTCAAGGACGGCGAGGAGATACCCCACCTCGTGGCCGTCGAGGCCGACGGCTACGACAGCAAAATGCCGTCCCCCAAGGGCGCCACCCGCACCCTCCTCTCGGAGTCCCCCTACCGGGTCAAGCCGGTCAAGGGCAGCGCCCCCAAGCGGCGCATCCAGAACACCGGACTCACCGAACACGAGGGCGGCACCCTCGTCTTCGCCGCCGGCACCTTCTACTGGCCCCTCGCCCTTCAGGACAAGGACCACCACGACCCGCGCGTCGAACGCGCCACACGCAACCTCCTCGAGCGGATGCTGCTCTCGCGCGGACAGATCGGAGCAGAATCGGTCGGGGTCTGACCGGTCGGAATCTGAGAAACGGTCAGGGTCTGACCGGCCGAGATCTGAGAAACGGTCGGTGTCTGACCGGCCCGGGGGGCTCAGAAATGGTCCGGGTCTGACCCGCCGGCAGGCCCTACCCTGCGGCCCATGATCCTGACTGCCCTCCCCCTCGCCGCCGGCCACGACATCCCGGGCCCCCTTCTCACCGAACTGACCGCCCTCTACGCCTCCAACCGCGAATTCCAGGCACTCAGCGGCGACTTCCCGGATCCGCACGACATCCGGCCGGAGCAGGTGGCGGCGGCCCTCGCGGAACAGGCGGCGACCGAAGGGGCGGAGGTGCTGCCGGCCCGCAGCGGGGAAAGGCTGGTCGGGTGGCCATCACCCTGGCCCGGCACCCCGACCCCGCCGCCCCGGACCCGTGGATCGGACTGCTGATGGTCGACGCCGCCGAGCACGGGCAGGGGCACGGACGCCGGATCGCCGAGCAGATCGAGGAGCGGTTCCGCGCGGACGGCCGCACCGGCCTCCGGCTCGCCGTGCTCGACGCCAACCCCAAAGGCCTCGCGTTCTGGACCGCCCTCGGATACGGGGTGATCGGCCACCGTCCGGACCTGCAACACGGGCGCCCCTGCTCCGTGCTGCGCAAGCCGCTGCCCCGGCTGCGCCGCGCCGCACGCGTCGCCGTCGTCGACCCCGGCGGCTCCGTCCTGCTCTTCCGGTACGTCAACCCCGACGTCGGCCCGCACTGGGCACTGCCCGGCGGCGGACTCGAGGAAGGCGAGACGCCCCGCGAGGCCGCCCTGCGCGAGCTGCGCGAGAAGACCGGCTGGAGCGACCTGGAACCCGGGCCCCTCCTGTGCACCTGGGAACACGACTTCGCCCGCTCCGACATCGTCATCCGCCAGCACGAGCACATCTACGTCACTCCGGGCCCGCACCGCGAGCCCACCGGCCCCGACCTGGCCGCCGCCCACGCCGCCGACGGCATCCTCGGCTGGCGCTGGTGGCCCCGGCGGGAACTGCACGCGTCCGCCGAGCCGGTATGACCGTCCGACCTCGCCCGGCTGCTCGACGAACACGACGCGACGCCCCGCACGGCCTGACCGGAACGGCAGGCCCGCACACGGACCGGACCGGACGACGAACCGCCCTCCCCCACCGGTCAGCAGACGTCCTGGGAGCACAGGGGAATCAGGGGAGCTCCGGCTTGCCCTCCCCGTACAGCCAGTCCGCCCAGACGTCGTCGAAGTCCGCGTCCGGCGCCGCCTTCTCGACGTACGCCGTGAAGGCGTCCGTGTCGGCGTTCCCGTGCCGGTGGGCGGCGGCCCAACCCCGCACGATGTCGTAGAAGGCGTCGTCGCCCACGGTCTGCCGGATGCGGTGCAGCACCATCGCGCCGCGCAGATAGACCGGCTCGTCGGAGACATGGGCAGCGCTCGTCGGCTTCGCGGGCGGGAAGTCCCACAGATTCGCGTACTCCTCGACACCGTGGTCGTAGAGCCCGGTGAACGTCCGCTCCGCCGTGGCACCGCCCTCGTCCTCCGCCCACAGCCACTCCGCGTACGTCGCGAAGCCCTCGTTGAGCCACATGTCCTGCCAGCTCTTCGGCGTCACGGAGTCACCGAACCACTGGTGTGCGGTCTCGTGCACCAGGGTCGGCAGGTCGGGGGCGCCCGGGTAGACCGGACGGCTCTGCGTCTCCAGGGCGTACCCGGCGTCCCCCGGGCGGTCGACGATCGCCCCGGCCGACGAGAAGGGGTACGGGCCGAAGTTGTTCCGCGCCCACTCCATGACCTCGGGCAGCCGGGCAAGCACCGCACGGCTCGCCGCCGCCTGCGTCGGGTCGACCGCGACATACACCGGCAGACCGTCGCGCGTCGTGGACTCGGTGACCGTGAAGTCGCCGACGGCGACCGTCGCCAGATAGCTCGCCATCGGCTCGGCGATCCGCCAGAAGAACGTCGTACGGCCGCCGCCCGCCGCCTTCCGGCCGCGCAACTCCCCGTTGGAGACGGCCGTCAGCCCCTTCGGGACGGTGACGGCGATGTCGTAGGACGCCTTGTCCGACGGATGATGATTGCCCGGGAACCAGGCCATCGAGCCGACCGGCTCACCGAGGGCCAGAACCCCGTCCTCGGTGCGCAGCCAGCCCTCCTTCGAACCGTCCGGGTCGGTGATCGTGAGCGGACTGCCGGAGTAGCGGACCGCCACCTCGAAGGTCTCGCCCTCGGACAGCGGGTCCGACGGGCGGACGGTCAGCTCCTGACCGTCCCGCCGGAACTCGGCCGCCGCGCCCTCGACGGTCACCCCCGCCACCTCCAGGCCCGAGAAATCCAGCCGGAAGGCGGAAAGATCCCGAGTCGCGCGGGCCGTGACGACGGCAGAACCGCTCAGCCGCCCGCCGCCCGGGTCGTAGGCGAGCGTCAGGCCGTAGTGGGAGACGTCGTAGCCGCCGTTGCCCGCCTTCGGGAAGTACGGGTCGCCCACCCCGGAGGCGCCGTCCGAGCCGCCCCCCGCACCCCCCTCGCAGGCCGTCAGGGCGAGGCTCCAGGCCAGTAACCCGGCCACCAACGGGACACACCGCACGGATCTGGACATGCCAGTGATCCTATGGGGACGTCCGGCACCCGCACGGGGCCGTGACACCATCGCCTACGTGCTCGACATCGGCTACGCCCTCTCCAACCGCTTCCCGGACCCGCCGCAGACGGACTACCGGCGCGCGGACGTCCGCGCCCTGCGCCACGACCTGTTCTGCGGGGACGTCTACCTCGCCGACACCAAGGCGGACCGCGAGCTGTCCACAGCCTGGGGATGGGTGCCGGTACTGGACTTCGCATGGGCACTGTGCGACATCGTCGAGCAGATCGACCAGGACCCGGCCGGCTCCCGCGCCTCCCGCCCCCAGTACGCCGAACTCGACTTCACCGAGTCCACCGACCGCATGCTCTTCGAACGCCGCTTCGGCTGGGTGGACGTCGAGGCCGACTGGATGCCGGCCGAGGAACCCCCGCTGACCTTCTCGCACACCGAACTCCGCCGCGAGGCCCGCGACTTCCTGCACGACCTGCTCGCCGACCTCATCGACCTGCACGACGACCTCGGCGAGAACCCGGCCGTCTGGACGCTCCAGGCACGCTTCCCCCGCGTGAAATGACCCGGCTCAGCCCTCCACCCTGATCCCCAGCTCACCCGCCAGCACCGGAGCCAGATCCAGCAGCTGGGCCGCGCTGATCACCGCACCGGACAACCGGCCCACACCCCCCGCGATGCCCAGCTCCACCGCCCCCCGCAGATCCACGTCGCTCAGCGTCGCCGCCGTGAAGTCGACGGACCTCAGGGCACAGTCGACGAACTCGACACGCTCCAGACGCGCACCCCCGAAATCCGGCTCGACCAGAACACACCCCTCGAAGACGACGTCCCGCAACCGCGCCTGACGCAGATTCAGATAGTCGATCTTGCCGCCGCGCACCACCACCCGCTCCAGCACCGCGCCGTACAGCTGCACACCGCCCAGACGGGCGTCGAGCACCTCGACGTCACGCAGCGTCGCCTCCGCCAGATCCGTGCCGACACCCCGCAGCCCGGTGAGAACGGAGTCCAGGACCCGGGCCTTGCGCAGCCGCGTCCCGTCCAGCGCACACCCCGTCACCGCGCAGTCCATGAACCGCGCGCCCCCGCCGTCCTGCTCCGCCAGATCCAGCTCACGGAACTCCACGCCGTCGTAGTCCCCGTCGGGCTCCAGCTCCCCGCCCGCGAACGGCTCGAGCACCGGCAACCGCACCTCCGGCCGCCGCGCGCCCTTCACCACGCCGGCCCCCCTGCCACCGGCCCCCCTGCCGCCGGGCCCGCCCGGGGCCGCCCCCGAGCGCGCGCCCCCGCCCACACCTGTACTTGTCCTCGCCATACCCCCATGCTGCACCCCGCCACTGACAATCGCCGTCACCCCTTGACCTCGACCGAACTTGAGGTTGAACGCTGGAGCAGCCCACCCACAGCACCCACGCCGCCCACCGGAGGACCCCATGCACGCCATCCGCCTCCACGCCTTCGGCCCCGCCGAGAACCTCCGCCACGAGGAGGTGGACGACCCCGTACCCGGACCCGGCCAGGTCCGCATCGCCGTCGAGGCCGCCGGCGTCCACCTCCTCGACACCGCCCTGCGCCAAGGCATCCAGGGACCCGCACCCCTCCCCGCCGCCCTGCCCACCATCCCCGGCCGCGAAGTCGCCGGCGTCGTCGACGCCCTCGGCGAGGAAACCCCCGGCACCTGGCTCGGCCGACGCGTCGTCGCCCACATCGGCTTCGCCCCCGGCGGCTACGCCGAACTCACCGTCACCGACGCCGAACGCCTCCACGAGATCCCGGCCTTCCTGACCGCCGCCCAGGCCGTCGCCATGATCGGCACCGGCCGCACCGCCCTCGGAGTCGCCCAGTTCGCCGACCTCGGCCCCCACTCCGTCGCCCTCGTCACCGCAGCCGCCGGCGGCATCGGCACCCTCCTCGTCCAAGACGCCGACCGCACGCACCGAACCGCTCACGGCCGGGCCCTACTCCCGCGACACAGCCCCCGTCCCCTTCGGATCCCGCACACTCCCACGCCCCCTGACCAGCGGAAAACACCCCAACCCGATCAGCACGGACACGAAATGCCCGAAATCCGTGAACGTCGGCGCCTCCACCAGCGGAAGACCGTAGAAGACCAGGACGACCACGAGATACGCGTACCGCCACGGCGAACGCATGCCGTAGAACAGCACCGCCACCACACCCGACAGCGCATAACTCACCCCCACGTCCAGCGTCTCCACCGACGACCGAGGAGCGAGCCCCTCCTGGATCGCCACCGCCAGCGCACCCTCACTGACCAACGTCGCCAGCACATGCGCCGCCGCACACACCGCCAACCACCGCGCCGTCCCCAGCCACCGCTCCGCCCGGGCGTGGAACACCGTGTACAGCACCGCGTACGGCACCCAGTACCCGCCGTCGATCCACATCGCACTCGCCACCAGCACCCGCACCGGATGCCGCGACAGCTCATGGATGTTCGTCGACCTCTGCCGCAGAAACTCCTGCTCGAACTCCGGGGACATACGGTGCAGCGCCACCGTGGTCACGAAAAGGACCGCCAGCCACACATACGTACCGGGCGCACCGCGGACATACGCCCACACCGCCTGCCCGACCCCGGAAAACCCCCTGAGCCGTCTCACCCGGCCCAGTATCGTCCCCGAGGTGATCGACGTTCCGGCCCCACTCGCCGCAGAACAGGTGAAGTACAACGGCCCCGCGGGCCACGCGTTCATCACCGGCCTCCCGGACCTCGCCCAGCACTTCCTCGACCGCTGGGAACTACGGGTCGACGGCCCCTCCATGCACGGCGTGAGCGCCCTCGTTCTGCCCGTCACCACCGCCGACGACACCGAAGCCGTCCTCAAACTCCAACTCCTCGACGACGAGAGCGCCGGCGAACCCGTCGCCCTGCGCCTCTGGGACGGCGACCACGCCGTACGCCTCCTCCGGCACGACGACCCCACGGGCAGCATGCTCCTCGAACGCCTCGACCCGACCCGCATGCTGTCCCACCTGGACGACGTCCACGAGGCCGTCCACGTCATCGCCGGCCTGCTCACCCGCCTGACGGCCCTCCCCGCACCGGAGGACATGCGCCGCCTCGACGACATCGCCCACGCCATGCTGGACCAGACCCCCCGCGCCCTGGCACACGTCCCCGACCCGACCGACCGCCGCCTGCTCGCCGACTGTGCGGCCGCCCTGCGCGAGGTCGTCACCGAACCCGGCGACCGGCTCCTGCACTGGGACCTGCACTACGAGAACGTCCTCGCCGCCGACCGCGCCCCCTGGCTCGCCATCGACCCGAAACCCCTCGCCGGCGACCCCGGCTTCGAACTCCTGCCGGCGATCGCCAACCACTACGACCCGGCGGACGTGCACTGGCGCTTCGACGCACTGACCGCCACCCTCGGCCTCGACCGCGAACGAGCCCGCGCCTGGACCCTCGCCCGCGTCCTCCAGCACTGCCTCTGGGAGATCGAGGACGGCCGCCCCCCGGACCCGAGCAGGCTGGAAACCGCCCGCCTCCTGCGCGGCTGACAGCAACGCCGGACAGGCGAGAGACGCAAAAAGTAAGCCCAGGCCAGAAACATCCTGACCTGGGCTTTCCCTTGAGCCCCCTGTCGGATTCGAACCGACGACCTGCTCATTACAAGTGAGCCGCTCTGGGCCGGACTGAGCTAAGGAGGCACTGCGCGTGACGACACCGCACGCGAAGGCGGCTCCACTGTACACAGCCCCCGTTTCTGAAGGCCACGAACTTCTCGTCTCCAACCCGTTCGAGAACTGTGCGTAACCATCCGTGCGCGCGTTCGCTGATCGGTCTGACGTGCTGTTCCGAAGATCGGATCGTCAGGGGGCGTGCCGGTGGG
This sequence comes from Streptomyces achromogenes, assembly GCF_030816715.1. NCBI lineage: Bacteria > Bacillati > Actinomycetota > Actinomycetes > Kitasatosporales > Streptomycetaceae > Streptomyces > Streptomyces achromogenes. The sequence continues at coordinate 4,081,539 of NZ_JAUSYH010000001.1, forward strand.
ACATGCGTCGCCACGTCCCGCGGCCGCCCCTTTTGTCGCGCGACCGTGCGGGCCGGGTGAAGGGCCGGCAGAAGGTCGGCCGCTTGTATGCGCTGATCTCGGATGTGCGCAGGGACATGTTGGATCAGCTGACCACCCGCCTCGTGCGCGAGAACCAAGTGCTCGTGGTGGAGGACCTGTCCGTCGCGTCGCTGTCGCGGGTGCGGCGCGGCAAGGGGCGGCGGCGGAAGTCGAGGCTGAACGAGGCGATCCTCGACGCGAGTTGGGGTGAGTTGTTGCGGCAGCTGCGGTACAAGTGCGAGGGGTACGGGCGGGAGCGGGTGGTCGTGGACCGCTTCTTCCCGTCGACCCGTCGTTGTTCCGCCTGTCATGCGGTGGGCGAGCGGCTGGACGTCTCGGTGCGGCGGTGGACGTGTGCCGGGTGCGGGGCGGTCCATGACCGGGAGTGTAAGACCGGTCAGGCGCAGCTCACGGGGCTGTGTGTGGTCGGCGGTGGGCGGTGAAGCAGGAATCCAGGTCAGAAGTGCGGTGCTCTGCCTCATTCGAGAATTTCCGCGAAGTTCACATGCCGTCGGGTACTGACAGATCCGGCGAACGCGGGGTAGCGTCCTGACCCAGTTCGCTCATGTGGACTACACCAACCACCTTCCTACAACGGATCGTCCGGCACGTTCCTGCCGGTAGAAGGGGGCCTCAGAGCCATGGCCACTGTTACGTTCGACAAGGCGACCCGGATTTACCCGGGCTCCACGAAGCCCGCCGTCGACGCGCTCGAGATCGACATCGCGGACGGCGAGTTCCTCGTCCTGGTCGGCCCGTCCGGCTGCGGTAAGTCCACCTCGCTCCGCATGCTCGCGGGGCTCGAGGACGTCAACGGCGGTGCGATCCGCATCGGCGACCGTGACGTCACCCACCTGCCGCCGAAGGACCGGGACATCGCCATGGTGTTCCAGAACTACGCGCTGTACCCGCACATGTCGGTCGCCGACAACATGGGCTTCGCCCTCAAGATCGCCGGCGTGAACAAGGCGGAGATCCGGCAGAAGGTCGAGGAGGCGGCGAAGATCCTCGACCTGACCGAGTACCTGGACCGCAAGCCGAAGGCCCTCTCCGGTGGTCAGCGCCAGCGTGTGGCGATGGGCCGCGCCATCGTGCGTGAGCCGCAGGTGTTCCTCATGGACGAGCCGCTGTCGAACCTGGACGCCAAGCTCCGTGTGTCGACGCGTACGCAGATCGCGTCGCTGCAGCGCCGTCTCGGCATCACCACCGTGTACGTCACCCACGACCAGGTCGAGGCGCTCACGATGGGTGACCGGGTGGCGGTGCTGAAGGACGGTCTGCTGCAGCAGGTCGACACCCCGCGCAACATGTACGACAAGCCCGCGAACCTGTTCGTGGCCGGCTTCATCGGTTCGCCGGCGATGAACCTCGTCGAGGTGCCGATCACCGACGGTGGTGTGAAGTTCGGCAACTCGGTGGTGCCGGTGCAGCGTGACGCGCTCGCGGCCGCCACCGACAAGACGGTCACGGTGGGTGTCCGCCCGGAGCACTTCGACGTGGCCACCGGCGTGGAGAAGGGTCTCGCGGTCACGGTGAACGTGGTCGAGGAGCTCGGCTCGGACGCCTTCGTCTACGGCAGCGCCCAGGTCGGCGACGAGACGAAGGACCTCGTGGTGCGCGTCGGCGGCCGTGCCGTCCCGGAGAAGGGCAGCACGCTGCACGTCGTTCCGCGTGCGGGCGAGACCCACGTGTTCTCGACGTCGACGGGCGCCCGCCTGTCGGACTGACCGGCGGACCGGACTGATCGGACGGACCGGACTGATCGGTGACGGTGAATGACGCCTGATTAAACTCCGGCGATTCACTCTGGTCGGTGAAAAAGGCCTCGCAGCCTGCTGCGGGGCCTTTTTTCTGTGCGCACAAAATCCCCGGCACAGCGGACATTTCGGCATGCGGCCGTCAACGTCCTACCCGAAAAGGAGCACAGCTCCATCCCCCGTACGGGTGACTCATTGTCGCGGGATCATTACTGCACGCTACCCTCTCACGCGTGAAGCACTCCGCGAACCACTCCACCACCCAGCGCACGCGCAGCGGCCGGGGCGGCCCAGCCCGCCGGATCGGCCGCTCGCTCGCTCTCGTCCTGCCCGTCGTCATGGTGCTCTCCGGGACCCTCGCGGTCACCCGGGTCAACTGGTCGGGGAACCCCTCGGATTCGGTGCTCACCGCCTCCGACGTCTCCGCCGTGCACCAGTCCTCGCGGAAGGCCGCCAAGGCCCCGCAGGACGTGCTGCGCGACCAGTTGCTGTCCGAGCTCCAGGAGAAGGACCCGGGCGTCGCCCTGACCCATCTCCAGGCCGCCGTGAACGGCAAGCCGTCGTTGGCGCGGCACTGTTCGTCCATCGCCCGCGCGCTGGGCCGCGCCGCGGTCCGTATGTACGGCCCGTCACGGGCGCAGTCGTACTCCCGCCCGGTGTGCGACACGGCCTTCGCCTCGGGCGTTCTGGCGGCCCGCGGCTGAGGAACCGCCGGGCTTCGGGCCCGTTCCGGACCGTGCGGCTCCCCTTCCGCCGGGGGAGCCGCACGCCTGCCTGCGCAAGGGCGGCACGTACAGTGCGGTCATGACCGATCCGCATGCCGCGTCCCGTCCCACGCAAGCCGTCATCCTGGCCGGTGGCCAGGGGTCGCGGCTGCGTCCCTACACCGATGACCGGCCCAAGCCGATGGTCGAGATCCCCGGTACGGGGACGCCGATCATCGGCCATCAGCTCGTCTGGCTCGCCGAGGAGGGCGTGACGGACGTGGTCGTCTCCTGCGGGCATCTCGCCGAGGTGCTGCAGGACTGGCTGAAGACGGCCGATCTGCCCGTGGACGTCACCACGGTCGTGGAGACGGAGCCGCTGGGCCGTGGCGGTGGCCTGAAGTACGCGGCCGCGCGTCTCCCCCGTCCCGACCGGCCCTGGTACGCCACGAACGGTGACATCTGGACCCGTTTCTCGCTGCGCGAGATGGCCGACTTCCACGCCGAGCGCGACGCGATAGCGACTCTGGCCCTGGCGCGCCCCCGCATTCCGTGGGGTGCGGTGCAGACGGACGGCTTCGGTCACATCACGGACTTCATCGAGGCGCCGCCGACGACGTACGAGATCAACGCTGGTGTGTACGTCTTCTCGCCGGCGTTCGCGGGTCTGCTGCCGGAGCGCGGCGACCATGAGCGTACGACGTTCCCGCATCTGGCGCGTGAGCGGCGGCTGGCGGGTTTCCCCATTCCGCAAGGGGCGTACTGGCGGGCCATCGACACCGCGAAGGATCTGACGGAGGCGGCGAAGGAGCTGGCGACGCTGGGGCGCTGAGGGGCGCCGGCAGGCATGGAGGGTGGCTGAGCGGACGGCGGCGGCCCGCCGAAGGGCGCTGAGGGCCGCCCTGCCGGTCCGGGTGGTCGGTGTTCGGTGCTCGGCTGCGGGCCCACCCGGTGGGCCGACCGACCGTTTCGCCGGCCACCGACCCCCGGTCGCCGGGCCCCGGGCACCAGGCACCAGGCACCAGGCACCGACAAGGGTGCCGTGCGCTGTGAGCGCGCGGCACCCTTGGTGTTCTCCGGGGCGGGACGGGGCGGGGCGGGGCGGGTCCTGTCCGCGGCTCCACCGTGTGGGCGCGGTCGGACCCTCCCCGCTCGCAGCCGGGCCGGTCGGTCTACCCGAGGAGGCCGCCGACGAGGCCGGGCTGACCGGAGGAGGTGGAGCCGCCCCCGCTGTTCGAGCCGCCGTCCGAGCCGCCGGAGCTGCTGGTGGCACCGCCCGAGCTGGGGCCGGAGCTGGTGCTGGGGGCCTGCTCCCGCGGGGCGGAGTGCTCGGGCGGGGCCTGGCCGGCGGTGCCCTGGGTCTGGCTGGGCGCTCCGGCGCCGGCGGTGCCGGTGTCGCGGGACTCGGGGGGTTCGCTGTCGGCGCCGGCGGTCGGGGCGGCCGAGGTGGCGTCCTGGGTGGGGGAGGCGGAGGCGGCCGGCTTGCGGGAGGCTTTGTGCGTGCCGGGCTTCTCGGGGAGGGGCGAGCCGGGCAGTTCGTTGCGCGGGGGCTCGCCGGGGCCGGGGACGACCACGCGGTCGGCGTCGCGGACGGCGCCGCCGAGCAGGGAGCCGGTCAGCAGGGTCAGGCCGACGACGATCGCGGTGACGAGGGCGCCGCGGCGCAGGACGTAGCGGCGCAGCTCCCACAGGTCGGAACGGGGGCCGAGACGGCGCCAGGCGCCGGCGGCGAGGCGGCCGTCGATGGAGTAGACGGGGGCGCCCGCGATGATCAGCGGCGACCAGGCGGCGAGGTAGATGATGTGGGGCGTGTCGTAGACCGGGGTGGTCTTCCAGCTGACGGTGACGATGAGCGCGGCGGAGAGTCCGGCGCCGACGACCGCGGCGACGCGCTGCCAGCAGCCGAGGACGGTGAGGACGCCCACGACGACCTGGAGGAAGGCGATGACGAGGCCGGAACCGACGGGGTGGTGGAGGGCGAACTGCCGCAGGGGTTCGGCGACTTCCCAGGGGTGCAGGGTGTTCAGCCACTTCACCATGGAGCCGCGCTTGCCGCCGTCGAAGTAGACGGGGTCGCAGAGCTTGCCCATGCCGGCGTAGATGGAGATGAAGCCGAGGAAGATGCGCAGCGGGAGCAGGACCACGCCGAGGTTCATCCGGCGGCCCGGGAAGTAGGCGTGGCGGGCGGGGTCGTCGCCGTGCCGCCGGGAGCGGGGGGCGGCGGGTGCCCGGTCCGGGTCGGGGCCGGTGCCGGTCGGGCCGAAGTCCTCGAACTGGGCGTCGTCGTAGGCGGGTTCGTCGTAGGCGCTGCCCACGGTGCGCATGTGCGGCAGGATGCGCTGTTCGCCGGCGGCGGGCCGGCGCTGGGCGCCGACGACGGGGGTCTCGAGGGTCTGCGCGGCGAGGTCGCCGTCGTGTGCGCGGTCGTATCCGGCGTTGTATCCGCTGCCGTATCCGCGGTCGCCGGCGCCGACGCGGGGGATGACCTGGGTGGCTCCGGCGTCGGCGGCGGGCGGTTCGCCGTGGCCGATGCTGCCTGCCCGCACGGCCTGGAGCAGTCGGTGGGCGCCGGTGTCGTCGGGGGCGGACTTGCCGCTCCAGACGACGGCCCGACGGCGGCCCGCGGAGGCGGCGCCCGCTCGGCCCACCGCCCCGACGGCGGCCATGCGCGCGGTGTCATCGATGGCGCTCACGTGCCGGGCGATCCGCGGGGATTGGTTACGCCGCGTCGACGCGGCCAGCTGCACGCGGAAGCTCGCGTGGCTGACGATGATCTGCGCCGGGTCGCTCGGCACCTTCACCATGCTCAGCGCGGGAGCGTCGTCGAATCCCGACGAGCGGTCCCCCGTGGGTGTGCGGGGTGTTCTGGTGTCCACACTCATCTAACCGAGTGACGTGTGGTTAGGACACTGCTTTGACCCGCCGGATCTGTCCGGACTCCGTCAAGGTTGCACTACGCGCCGGGATTAACCCGTTCGGGTGAACTCGCGGACGTGCGTTCCCGCGTCTTTGAGCATGTCGCCGGGCACGTCACCCGGCTGCCGCCAGGCACGTCACCCGGCTTGCCGCCGAGCGTGTCGTCGAGTCCACCCGAGCCGTGTCAGCTCCTGCGGCGAGCCGCCTCGTACAGCACGATGCCCGCCGCCACACCGGCGTTGAGCGATTCGGCGCCGCCCGGCATCGGGATGCGGACGCGGAAGTCGCAGGTCTCGCCGACCAGTCGGGACAGCCCCTTGCCCTCGCTGCCGACGACGATGACGACCGGGCCGTCCAGCGCCTTCAGGGTGCCGACCTCGTGCTCGCCGTCGGCAGCCAGGCCGACCACCGCGATGCCGGCCTTCTTGTAGGCCTCCAGGGCCCGGGTGAGGTTGGTGGCGCGGGCGACCGGGGTGCGGGCGGCCGTGCCGGCGGAGGTCTTCCAGGCGCCGGCGGTCATTCCGGCCGCGCGGCGCTCGGGGACGACGACGCCGTGGCCGCCGAAGGCGGAGACCGAGCGGACGACGGCGCCCAGGTTGCGCGGGTCGGTGACGCCGTCGAGAGCGACGATCAGCGGGTCCTCGCCGTTGTCGTAGGCGGCGGACGCCAGGTCCTCGGGGTGCGCGTACTCGTACGGCGGGACCTGGAGGACCAGGCCCTGGTGGTTGAGGCCGTTCGTCATGCGGTCCAGCTCGGGGCGCGGGGCCTCCATGAGGTGGATGCCGCCGCGCTCGCCGGCGAGTTGGAGCGCTTCGCGCACCCGCTCGTCGTTGTCGATGAACTGCTGGACGTAGAGCATCGTCGCGGGGACGCCCTCGCGGAGTGCCTCGACGACCGGGTTGCGGCCGACGACCATCTCGGACGTGCCCTTGCCGCCGCGGCCGCGCGGTGCGGGCCGGCGTGCGGTCTGCTTCGCCTTGGCGTTCGCGATGCGGTTCGCCTTGTGCTTCTTGCGCATCTCGGCGGGCGGGGTCGGACCCCTGCCCTCGAGGCCCTTGCGTCGCTGGCCGCCACTGCCGACCTGCGCGCCCTTCTTGCCGGACATGCGGCGGTTGTTGGCTGCCATGTGTCTCTCGTCTCCGTGAGCTTCGTACGTGTGTCTTATGCAGTGTGCCGCCCGGATGGCCGGGCGGCACAGTCGATCAAGGACGGGACTCCCCGCAGGGCCCCGTCGCGGCCCTAGCGGGGACCCAGTGTCCAGCGCGGACCCTGCGGGCCGTCCTCGACGGACAGGCCGGACTGGGCGAGCTGGTCGCGGATGGCGTCCGCGGTTCCCCAGTCCTTGCGGGCGCGGGCCGACTCGCGCTGGTCGAGGACGAGTCGTACGAGGCTGTCGACCACGCCGTGCAGGTCCTCGCCCCGGTTCTCCTCGCCGACCCAGCGGGCGTCCAGCGGGTCCAGGCCGAGGACGCCGAGCATGGCGCGGACCTCGGCGAGGCGGGCCACCGCGGCTTCCTTGTCGTCGGCGGCGAGGGCCGAGTTCCCCTGCCGGACCGTGGTGTGCACGATGGCCAGCGCCTGCGGGACGCCGAGGTCGTCGTCCATCGCGTCGGCGAAGGCGGGCGGCACCTCGGCGGCCGGTTCGACCACTCCCCCGGCCTTCTCGACGACGCGCTGCACGAAGCCCTCGATCCGCGCGAACGCCGACTCGGCCTCGCGCAGGGCCTCCTCGCTGTACTCGATCATCGAGCGGTAGTGGGGTGTGCCGAGGTAGTAGCGCAGCACGATGGGCCGCCACTGCTTGACCATCTCGGAGACGAGGACGCTGTTGCCCAGCGACTTCGACATCTTCTCGCCGGCCATGGTGACCCAGGCGTTGTGCACCCAGTAGCGCGCGAACTCGTCGCCGAAGGCCTTGGCCTGGGCGATCTCGTTCTCGTGGTGCGGGAAGATCAGGTCGAGTCCGCCGCCGTGGATGTCGAAGACGGTGCCCAGGTATTTGTGCGCCATCGCCGAGCACTCGAGGTGCCAGCCGGGACGTCCGCGGCCCCAGGGCGTCTCCCAGCTCGGCTCCCCCGGCTTGACGGACTTCCACAGGGCGAAGTCGCGCTGGTCGCGCTTGCCGGTCTCGCCGTCCGCCGAGGGCTGGAGCAGGTTGTCCAGCTCCTGGTTGGACAGCTGGAGGTACTCCGGGAAGGAGCGCACGTCGAAGTAGACGTTGCCCTCGGACTCGTAGGCGTGGCCGCGCTCGATGAGGCCGCGCATCATCTCGATCATCTCGGGGACGTGCCCGGTGGCGCGGGGTTCGTAGGTGGGCGGCAGGCAACCGAGCGCCTGGTAGCCGTCGTTGAACGCGCGCTCGTTCTCGTAGCCGATCGACCACCAGGGGCGGCCCTGGTCGTGCGACTTGGCGATGATCTTGTCGTCGATGTCGGTGACGTTGCGGATGAACGTGACGTCGTAGCCGCGGTGGGTGAACCAGCGGCGCATGATGTCGAAGTTCAGGCCCGAGCGGATGTGCCCGATGTGCGGGGCGGCCTGCACGGTGGCGCCGCAGAGGTAGATCGAGACACAACCCGGTGTGAGCGGGGCGAAGTCACGGATCTGCCGGGCGCTGGTGTCGTACAGGCGAATAGTCACCACTCCAGGGTAGTGGGCGCGGGGCGATGTCCGACACCTCCGCCCGACGGTCCGCTTTCCGGTCGCGGGGACCGGGGCGGACGGTCGCGAGTGCCGGGGCGAGCCGTCGTCCCGGCGCTTCACCCCGGGGTCTCGCTGCGGTCCTCGCCCCGGCGGGCTCACGCCTGTCGCACGACCAGGGCGGTCGCCACCGCCATCAGGCCCTCGCCGCGGCCCGGGAAGCCCAGCCCGTCCGTCGTCGCTCCGGACACGGACACCGGGGCGCCCGCCGCCTCCGACAGCAGCTTCTGGGCCTCGTCCCGGCGCTTGCCGATCTTGGGGCGGGGTCCGACGACCTGTACGGCGACGTTGCCGATGAGGAAACCGGCCTCGCGGACGATCCGGGCGGCCTCGGTGAGCAGGGTGACGCCGGACGCGCCGGACCACTCGGGGCGTCCGGTGCCGAAGTGCTGCCCCAGGTCGCCGAGTCCGGCGGCGGAGAAGAGTGCGTTGCAGGCGGCGTGCGCGACGACGTCGGCGTCGGAGTGTCCGGCCAGTCCGGTGCCCTCGCCCTCCCATTTCAGGCCGGCGCACCACAGTTCGCGGCCGTCCTCGAAGGCGTGGATGTCGGTGCCGATGCCGACCTGGGGCAGCGGCACGCCGCCGAAGGGCGTCTCAGAAGCCATCGTTGAGCCTCCTGCGGGCCAGGACCGCCTCGGCGAGGACCAGGTCGAGGGGGCGGGTGACCTTGAAGGCCTCCTCATGGCCGGGGACGACGACGACCGTCAGGCCGAGCTGCTCGACCATGCTCGCGTCGTCGGTGACGTTCTCCGTGACCGTTTCGTGGGCGCGGACCAGCGTGGCGCGGTCGAAGCCCTGCGGGGTCTGTACGGCCCGCAGCCGGGCGCGCTCGGGAGTGGCGACGACCGGTTCGGGGTCGCCGGCGGTCTCGGCCGGCCGGACCTCCTTGACGGTGTCGGCGAGCGGCAGCGCCGGGACGACCGCCGGGGCGCCGTCGCGTACCGCCTCGATGACGGCGTCCACCGTGTCGACGGGGACGAGGGGCCGGGCGGCGTCGTGGACCAGCACGATGTCGTGGCCGGGCGGCAGCGCGTCGAGGCCCAGCTTCACGGACTCCTGGCGGGACTCGCCGCCGGGGACGACCAGGAAGTCGGTGCGGTCGGGCAGCGCGTGCGCGTCGAGCAGGGACTTCACCTCCGCGGCGCCGTCCGGTGGGGCCACGACGACGACGAGGGAGACCGCGCGGGACGCGGCGAGTGCGCGCACCGCGTGGATCAGCATGGGCGTGCCGCTCAGCGTGCGGAGCGCTTTGGGGGCGCCCGGACCGAGGCGGACACCCCGTCCGGCGGCCGGAATCACCGCCGCCGTACGGGTGGGCGCGGGGGAGGGACGCGAATCGTCAGACATCGGTTCCTGTCAGGTTTGTGTTCCGGCCCGGCGTGGGTATGGCCCTGGAAGTGCCGGGCGCGACGCCTTGACCGGACCCTTCCGTGACGTGCCGGTCAGGCGGCAGCCCGGGCCCGGCACATCAAGTATCGGGGGATCATCACCCTCGTGGGGCGGTACGGATCGGTCGACCCGTCGGCCGGTGCGCATCGGGGGAGGCACGCGGAGCGAGCAGCGCGCACGGCGGTGTCCGGGCGCGGACATGCCGCAGCGCCCGGCGACGGGAAATACGTCATCGGGCACCGCGGCAGTTCAGTGTTCTTCCGTGTGCTGAGGCCGGTCGAGGTCCGGCGTCAGGACGCGAGAACCTCGTCGAGGAGGGCTTCCGCCTTGTCCTCGTTGGTGTTCTCCGCGAGCGCGAGCTCGCTCACCAGGATCTGGCGAGCCTTGGCGAGCATGCGCTTCTCACCTGCGGAGAGTCCGCGCTCGCGCTCACGACGCCACAGGTCACGCACGACTTCCGCGACCTTGATGACATCGCCGGAGGCGAGCTTCTCCAGATTTGCCTTGTAACGACGCGACCAGTTCGTGGGCTCCTCGGCGTACGGCGCGCGCAGCACCTCGAAGACCCGGTCCAGCCCGTCCTGACCGACCACATCACGCACGCCGACGAACTCCGCATTGTCCGCTGGCACACGTACCGTCAGGTCACCCTGGGCGACCTTCAGGACCAAGTAGGTCTTGTCCACGCCTTTGATCTGGCGAGTTTCGATAGCCTCGATCAGCGCGGCCCCGTGATGGGGATAGACCACGGTGTCGCCAACCTTGAACGTCATGTGACAGGTACCCCTTCCGTGGCTATCCAGGGTAACACGGAAACTGCGGTTCCTGAATGGCGTTTTCGCAGGTCAGGGCATATCTCGGGGCTTGACAACTGCAACAGGAACGTGCTGCGGAGGGTCACGGGAAGCGGGTATTCGCAGGTCGGAGCCACTCTCCGAGGGGGGCGAAACGCGTACGTTACACGCATCCGGAGGGCCGCCCGAACGGCCGAACGTCCCCATATGTCCGCTTGCGCGTGTGCGACTTCCGCTACTCCGTTCGGTGCGGCTGGCCGGTTACCGTTCGTTTCCGGAATTGATCATCGGCCGTTCGGCCGGGGCCGTGATCAATTCCCCGGACGGCCTCGCATTCCTTCACGGAAAATCCGCGAGTGCGTGTCGGTGGCGCTTATGCGAATGACGGACGAGCAGGCGGACGACGGATGAAGCCAAAGTGGCTGACGGGTTGCTTCTGACACCTGGGGTGCGAGTGACGAAAGTGACGGGGCCCACTCGGGGCGGGAGAGACGACAACCCCGGGCGTCCGACTCGGCCCGGGATCGCCGAAGAGGCGGGTCGGGTGCGGCGGCGCGGGAACGGCTCGATAACCTGAGGTCCCTGACTGATCCTTTTAGGGCGGCCTCGTCGACAAGAGAGCCGTCCGTGCGTTCAAGGAGTTGCCGCCGCCGTGAGCAGCAGCCTTCGACGCGGCGCCCTCGCCGCTTCCGCCATCGCGTTCTCGATCGCCTCGCTCGCCGCCTGCGGCGCCGGAAACGACGCCCAGACCCTGGAGATCAAGCCGGACAACGCCGCCGCCCAGGTCGGCGAGATCAAGCTGCAGAACGTCGTCGTGATCACCCAGCCCGACCTGGAGTCCACCGGGCCGGCCGTGGTCTCGGCGACCGTCTTCAACGCCGACGACGAACCGCAGACGCTCGACTCCATCACCGTCGACGGCACCGGCAAGTCCGCCGAGCTCAAGCCCGCCAAGGGCAAGGGCGAGCTGACGGTCCCGGCCCACGGCTCGCTCGTCATCGGCGGCGCCGGCAACGCCTCCGCCGTCCTGCCGGACAGCCGTGAGGCCGTCAAGAACGGCGACGCGCAGAACATCACCTTCACCTTCAGCAAGACCGGCGCGGTCAAGCTGGCCGCCTTCGTCGTGCCGGCCGAGGGCTACTTCTCCGACTGGGGGCCGAGCAAGATCCCGACCGCCTCGCCGTCCCCCTCCAAGAGCGCGGCGGCCTCGGAGTCGGCGAGCGCGGACGGCGGCACGGAGTCCGGCTCCCCCTCCCCGTCCGGCTCGGCCTCCGCGAGCGCCTCGAACAGCGCGGCAGCGGGCAACTGAGCCCCGTCCGCACCCCGGACACGCGAGGAGGGCGGCACCCGCACCGGGTGCCGCCCTCCTCGCTTCACACGGCCGCCGCCGGGCCGCCGCGCACGGCCTAGGGTTCGAACTTGTAGCCCAGGCCGCGCACCGTCACCAGGTAGCGCGGCGCGCCCGGGTCCGGCTCGATCTTGGCGCGCAGGCGCTTGACGTGGACGTCGAGGGTCTTGGTGTCGCCCACGTAGTCGGCGCCCCAGACCCGGTCGATGAGCTGCATGCGGGTCAGGACGCGCCCGGCGTTGCGCAGCAGCATCTCCAGCAGGTCGAACTCCTTGAGCGGGAGGTCGACCTTGGAACCGGAGACCGTCACCACATGCCGGTCGACGTCCATCCGGACCGGCCCGGCCTCCAGGGCCGCCGGGGTCACCTCCTCGGGTTCGCCGCGCCGGCGCAGGACGGCCCGGATGCGGGCGACCAGCTCGCGCGAGGAGAAGGGCTTGGTGACGTAGTCGTCGGCCCCTATCTCCAGGCCGACGACCTTGTCGATCTCGCTGTCCTTGGCGGTCACCATGATCACGGGGACGTTGGAGCGGCCGCGCAGCTGGCGGCAGACCTCCGTGCCGGGCAGCCCCGGCAGCATCAGGTCGAGGAGCACGAGGTCGGCGCCGTTGCGCTCGAACTCGTCGAGTCCGTCGGGCCCGGTGGTCGCGACGGCGACCTCGAAGCCCTCCTTGCGGAGCATGTAGGAAAGGGCGTCGGAGAAGGACTCCTCGTCCTCGACGACGAGCACTCGGGTCACGGAAGGACCTCCGGGGCGGAAAGCGTCTGGTACGCGGTCGAATCGGGGGATGAGGCGCGGGACGGGGCCCGGGGCGAGGGATGGGAAGAGGGGGTGGCGACCTCGTCGAGGTCGTCGACTTCGTCGACCTCGTCCGGGTCCGGGTAGTGATCCGCGCGGTCACGGGCCGCGCCCGCCTCCGGCAGTCGCAGGGTGAAGGTGGAGCCCTGGTTCTCGGCGCTCCACACCGTGACCTCCCCGCCGTGCGAGGCGGCCACGTGCTTGACGATCGCCAGCCCGAGGCCCGTGCCGCCCGTGGCACGGGAGCGGGCCGGGTCGACGCGGTAGAAGCGCTCGAAGATGCGCTCCTTGTCCTTGTCGGAGATGCCGATGCCCTGGTCGGTCACGGCGATCTCGATCTGATCGCCGCCCGGCGCGTTCACCCGGCGGGCGGCTATGCCGACGCGGGTGCGGGCGGGCGAGTAGTTGACGGCGTTCTCGACGAGGTTGCCGAGGGCGGCGGCCAGCTGGCCGCGGTTCCCCCAGACGCGCAGTCCGGCGGCGTCGTCCTCATGGGGTCCGCCGAACGGGTCGGGCCCGTCGGGCGCACCCACGTTCGAGGCCATGGTGATCTGCTTGGCGCCGGCCTGGTGCCGGCAGCGGTCGACGGCCTCGGCCACGAGTTCGGCCACGCCGACCGGTTCGGCGTCCTCGAGCGGGTCGTCGTTCTGCACCCTGGACAGGTCGATCAGCTCCTGGACCAGGCTGGTCAGCCGGGTGGCCTCGATCTGCATACGGCCGGCGAAGCGTTCCACCGCCTCCGGGTCCTCCGAGGCGTCCATGACGGCCTCGGACAGCAGGGAGAGCGCGCCGACCGGCGTCTTCAGCTCATGGCTGACGTTCGCCACGAAGTCCCGCCGGACCGCCTCGATGCGACGGGCCTCGGTGAGGTCCTCGACCAGGAGCAGGACCAGCCGGGAGCCCAGCGGGGCCACCCGGGCGGACACGGCGAGGGCCTCGCCGCGCCCGGTCCCGCGCCGGGGGAGGTCCAGCTCGACCTGGCGTATCTCTCCGTCGCGCCGGGTGTCCCGGGCCATCTTCATCATGGGCTCCACGCTGAGCCGGCCGCCGCGTACCAGCCCGAGGGCGTAGGCGGCGGAGCTGGCCTTGACGACGGCGTCGGCCTCGTCGAGGACGACGGCGGAAGAGCGCAGGACGGACAGGACGGTGTCCACGCCGGGCGGAAGCATGGGGTCCGTGTGCAGCGAGGTGCGCGTGGGGCGCTTCTGTTCGCGCTCGCTCCAGCGGAACGCCAGCATGGCGATGACACCGGTGAGCACACCGGCGATCGCTGCCGCTGCGGCGACCGCCGCGTTCACGTTCATGCCCTCAGGTTAGGCACGCCGTCCGTCCTGGCCACAGCTGTGGAGGTGCGACCTCGAACACTCGTCGCCCAGAGTTCACCTTGGAGCCAGTGGTGGTTCATTCGGGGTGACGGAAATCGACGCGTACGGGGCGGACCGTGGCACCGTGGGGCCCGGAGCCCGAGAAGGACCCGGACTTCTAAGGGAGCGGACCCCGGCGAATCCGAACCCGAGCCCGAGCCCTGCCCCTGCCCCTGCCCCTGCCCCGAACCCCGAGAACGACGTACGAGAGGGAACTCTGATGCGGGACGCGTACCACGAGGAACTGGACTCGATCGGCGACAGCCTGGTGGAGATGGCCCGGCTGGTCGGGTCGGCGATCGGACGCGCCACGACCGCCATCCTCGACTCCGATCTGAAACTGGCCGAGAGCGTGATCGAGGCCGACCAGCGGGTCGACGAGCTGCAGCACGACCTGGAGGCGCGGGCCATCGCGCTGTTGGCGCGGCAGCAGCCGGTGGCGACGGACCTGCGGATCGTCGTCACGTCCCTGCGGATGTCGGCCGACCTGGAGCGGTCCGGCGACCTCGCCCAGCACGTGGCGAAGCTGGCCCGGCTGCGCTTCCCCAACCGCGCGGTCCCGCACGACCTGCACGCCACGATCCTGGAGATGGGCCAGCTCGCGCAGCGCCTGATGGCGAAGGCGGCCGAGGTCATCATCACCAAGGACGTCGACCTGGCGCTCCAGCTGGAGCAGGACGACGACGAGATGGACCTGCTGCACCGCACGCTCTTCCAGCACCTGTTGGACGACAAGTGGAAGCACGGCATCGAGACCGCGGTCGACGTGACCCTGCTCGGCCGCTACTACGAGCGGTTCGCCGACCACGCCGTGGCCGTCGCGAAACGCGTGGTGTTCCTGGTGACGGGCGAGCACGCGGACGAACTCCAGCAGGACCTGCAGCCGGAGATCCAGCCGGCGGGGGGCGCGGGCGCCGGGACCGAGGCATAGCTCGGGGCGGGGCGGGGAGTGGTGCGAGGCGGGGCGCGGGCCGGGGTGGAGCGTGGGCCGAGGCGTGCCGGGTCCGGCCCAGGGCGTGCGCAAGCCACTGTGCGCCGTTGATGCGCCCAGGGGAACGGGCATGCAATGGGCACAGGCCCTACGCCTCCGGGAGGAACCCATGGCCGAGTCCCCCAGCGCTCCGACGTCCGACCCCACCCAGGAACACCCGACCGAGCAGCCCGTGGAGATCAGGAACCTCATGCTGATCGGCGCGTGCGGCTGCGGTTCCGGGTGCGGCTGCGGCTGCCAGGCGGGCAGCCCCTGCCAGTGCGGCTGAGGACGACCGAGCGACGTACTGCCGGACGAGGGCTCCGGCGCCGATCGTCCGGCGCCGGAGCCCTCGTCCGTGCTCGCGCCTGTCGCTTGTACCTCCCGCTGCCCGCGGTCCCGCCCGCCCGGGTCGCCCCGGTGAGCGGGCAGGCGCAGCATGGAGACGCGGGGGCGAAGAGACCCACCGGCGCGAGATCGGAAGGGGGCGGGCAGTCATGACCCGCTTCATGGACGTCCACCACGGCATGCACGGCATCACGGCCGACCAGCTCCTCGAGGCCCACCGGGCGGACCTCGCCATCGAGGGCGAGGAGAGCGTGCACTTCGAGCGCGCCTGGGCGGACCCGGAGTCCGGAACCGTGTACTGCCTCTCCGAGGCGCCCTCGGCGGAGGCCGTGCTCCGCATCCACGAGCGCACCGGTCACATGGCGGACGAGATCCATCCGGTGCCGCTCGAGGTGTGAGCCGGGGCGGACGTGGTCGTCAGGGCTTGACCGCGGAGACGGCGGTCACGGTCACCGTGTTGTCGCACTCGGCGAACTGACCGTCGTCCAGGGCCACCTGGTGCGATCCGGAGCCCGGCAGGCCGACCACGACGGTCGGGTACACGGACGGGACCGCGCCGGACTTGCAGTATCCGTCGGCCTCGCCGTGCACCTGCACGAAGGTCAGCTTCGTCCACGCCCTGCCTCCCGGGGCCACCGTGACCGGCGAGGCGGACCCGGTGGTCGTGACGGCGAGCGGGGAGTTGTGCTCGGGGGAGCCGTTGCCGGCCCCCGCGACGGACGGATGCCCCTTGAGCACGCACGCCTTCCCGGAGACGTTGACGAACTCGACGATCGCGGCCCCGGTCCCCGTCCCGACCGGCCGCTCGGCGGCCTGCCACGCGGAGACCTTCAGGCTCTTCGCGGCGCAGGCCGCGACGGCGGGCACGGACGCGGACGCCGTGGGCGCGACGGAGGCCGAGGGGGTCGGGGTGGCAGGGGCGCCGGGCGCCGAGGCGGTGGGGGTCGCGGCGGCGGTGGGGCTCGACGTGGCGGGCGTCGCGGCGGCGGTGGTTGAACTCGTGGACGGGGAGGCCGCGGGCGCGGAACCCGCCGGCGCCGGCGTCGACGGCGCGGGCTTCGACGGCGACTCGGTCGGCTGGCACGCCGTCACGACGAGAGCCGCCGAGACGACGACGACGGCGGCGGCCACGGCCTTCCTGACCCCGCCCCCGACCCTGGCCCCACGCCGGAACCCGCGCGCGCTTGCGGCGCCGGTCCCGGTCGACCGCCGGTCGCCGTCCAGACCGTTGCCGTCGTCCATGCCGTTCGTGCGGTTCATGCCGTTGCCGTCGTTCATGCCGTTCATGCCGTCCCCCGAGGTTTCCGGTCGGCCAGGGCGCTCGCCCTCGCCGTACTGCTCAGCGGCACAGACGGAAGGAGCGGCTCACGGGGTTCGGCCGGTCGTCGATCTGTGACGCGGTGGTGACGAGACGCCCGCTCGCCGTTCCCGGGCGGCGGGGCGACCATGGAATACAGGACGGGGGACGGGGGCGGGGGCGGGGGCCGGGGGTGTTTCTGTTCGGGTCGGGAACTGCACTGGAGGCACCTGTGGCGGGCACCGCGACGACCGAGGCAGCAAGAACGACGGACGTGCTCGTCGTGGGCGCCGGCCCGGTCGGGCTGAGCGCGGCGGCGGAGCTGCGTCGGCACGGTGTGCGTTGCCGCCTCGTCGACCGCCTTCCGGAGCGGCTGCCGTACGCCAAGGCGGTCGGCATCCAGCCGCGCACGCTGGAGATCTGGGACCGGATGGGCCTGGCCCGCACGATGCTGGAGGCCGCCGCCGTGCTGCGCGGTCAGCTGATCTACGTCAACGGACGGGAGCAGGCCCGCATCGACCTCGTGCTGCCGCCCGAGGTGCCCTACGAGTTCGCCGCCCTGCCGCAGTACGAGACCGAACGTCTGCTGGAGGAGTACGTGGCCGGGCTCGGCACCCTCATCGAGCGCGGCACGGAACTGCTGTCGTTCACCCAGGACGAGGACGGGGTCACCGCCCGCCTGCGCACGGCCTCCGGTGCCGAGGAAGAGCTGAGGGCGGGCTATCTCATCGGCTGCGACGGTGCGCACAGCACGGTGCGCAAGGGGCTGGGCCTCGCGTTCGAAGGGGCGGCCTTCGCCGAGGAGTACATGCTGGGCGATGTCGAGGCCGACTGGGACATGCCACACGGCTACGGCATCCGCTCCCTGCACCACGCCGCCGACGGTTCCACGGACGACGCGCTGATCTGCGTGCCGCTGCCGGGCCACGGCCGGTACCGCATGTCGATGCTGGTCCCACCGGAGCTCTCCACGGGGGCACGCGGCGGATCGCCCGGACGGACGGACGACGGTCCCAGCACCGGTACGGGGACCGGGGCTGGTGCTGGTGCTGGTGCTGGTGCTGGTGCTGGTGCTGGTGCTGGTGCTGGTGCTGCCGAGGATGATGGTGTGTCGCACGGTCTGGAGGGCGGCCGCACGCCGGAGCTGCATCACCTCCAGGCCGTCGTCGACCGCCTCGCGCCACGGCCGGCGGTGCTCTCCCGGCTGCGCTGGTCGTCCGTCTTCCGCATCAGCCACCGCATCGTCGACCGCTACGGCGAGGGGCGTGTGTTCGTCGCCGGCGATGCCGCCCACATCCATCCGCCCACCGGCGCCCAGGGTATGAACACCGGCATCCAGGACGCCTGCAACCTCGCCTGGAAACTGGCGTCCGTCATCCACGGGGAGGCCGGTGCGGCGCTGCTGACCACGTATGACGCCGAGCGCCGGCCGGTGGGCGAGGAGGTCGTCGGGCGGACGGTCCGGCACGCCACCCGCGGCATGGAGGCCGACCCCGACGACCCCCGGACCGTTCTGCTGCGCGAGGCACAGCTCCTGATCGACTACCGGGACGGCCCCCTGGCCACCGACCCGCACGGCCCGCCCGGCGCTCCCCAGCCCGGCGACCGCGCCCCCGACTGCCGAGGCCTGACCGCCCCCGCCTCCGCCTACCCCTGGCGTCTGCTGGACGTGCTGCGACACCGTCCGGGCCACGTGATCCTCCTGTACGGCGCGGGCCTGACCGACCTGGCGGCGATCGCCGAGGCCGGCCTGCACACCGCCGCCGTCGCGGGCGCCGTCACCGTGGCGGTGCTCGACGGTGACACAGCGCCGTCCGCTCCCGACGCTCTGCCGGTGCCCGCCTACCGGGACACGGCCGACGAGTTCGCCCGCCTCTACCGTCCCGACGGCCCCACCGGCTTCGTCGTCCGCCCCGACGGCTACCTGGCGGCCCGCTTCCCCCTGAGCGCCACAGGAACGGCCCTGTCCACCTACTTCACCGCCCTCACCACCCCCACCCCGTCCCGTTCCGTCACCGCCCGAGCCTGACGGCCGGCCTCGAGCAGGCGAGGCACAGCATGGACATCGAGCTGACGTACCGGAGAGGGCTGCTGCGCGCCATCGGCGACGTGGAGGTCTCCTACGGCCGGAGGGAGTGGCTGGACAGCACCCCGCGCGCCTTGGGGCCATGGCCGCTCGAGTACCAGCGGTTCGGTGCGACGCTGCGCGCCGTGGGCGACGTCGACATCACCTACCGCAGGTGGTCCGCCCTGCCACGCACCGTCGGGCAATGGAGCTGTGAATGCAGCAGGTTCGGTGCCCGTCTGCTCAGCATCGGACCTTATGAGCTGAGGCACGACCGAGGCGGGAGCCGTGTCCGTGGCATCGGACCGCTCGAGGTCTTCTACGACCGGCTCGGCAGTCGTCCCATCCGCGTGCGGCTGCACGACGGGAGCCGCACGCTGTCCGACGACCTCGTTCTGGCCCTCTTCCTCGTACTGTTCTGGCAACGACAGGCCTGGGAGGCGTCCCAGCGAGCCGACAACTGACTGAACCCTGAACCCCCCTCGCGGACGTGGCTGCGGGTCTTGCCTGACATGGCGCGCGGCTCGTTGGCCATGGCTGCGTACGTCTTCTCGCTACTTCACAGCGTGGCCGGTGAGTTTGTGGCTCCCGGCCGGTCCAAGCTCATGACACCCCAGGAAAGGACACCGCCATGTCGGAGCTTCTCGTCGACTTCATCACCTCACTCGACGGCCACGCGTCGGGAGAGGGCTGGCCCGGGTTCTGGGGCCTCGAGGGCCCGGAGTACCTCGCGTGGCTCGGCGAGCAGCCCAAGGCCACCTACCTGATGGGAGCGAACACCTACCGCCTGATGTCGGGCTTCGCCGCAGGCAAGGTCCCCGATGGCCAAGACGAGTTCAGGCCCGAAGAAGAGGCGTCCGTCGACGAGCTCACGCAAGCGTCCAAAGTGGTGTTCTCCTCCTCACTCGAGGAGCCACTGAGGTGGGCCAACTCCACGCTCGTCCGCGACGACGCCGTCGAGGCGGTCCGCGCCATGAAGTCGAGTGGCGCGGGACTCCTCAGCACGATCGGCAGCCTCAGCCTGTGCCGGTCCCTGCTACGAGCCGGACTCGTCGACCGCTTCCGGGTCGTGATGTTCCCGGTGATCACCGGGGCCACGGGCGAGGAACGCATCTACGACGGCTATCCGGACGTCGCCCTCGAGATGATCGAGCACCGCACCTTCGACGGCCGCATCCAGCTGGTCGAGTACAAGCCCCGCGTGCTCGAGCACCCGCCCCTAGAGATCATCGCCTGAGATGCGGCGGCGTCCTTGGCCATGGCTGGTCAGTTCCCTCTTGAGCGTGAGGAGCAGTCCGGTGGAGTCGTCGTGGGCAGATCCGCGCCACGCCCGTTGTCCAGATCCCCGCCCACGCCGTTGGGACCGCTAGATTGTTCTATCTCTCCTTCATCTGCTCTCCCTGCTTGCTCAGTGCGACCTCGTGTCGCGCGGGTGTTCACGAGTAGCGCTGACCAGGTGGTACGGAGGCGGTTGAAGATCGCTCCCCAAGCCGGCAAAGATCGTTTCCCGCACCGTTGACAGCCAGACACTCCCCCGACAGATTCCAGCTGGGGGTGCCTCGCCGATCACATCTCGGGATTCAGGCGAGGTCGGCGGCAATCAGTTCCGCCACCTGTCGGGTGTGCTCGGTGAGGTAGAAGTGGCCGCCCTCATAGGCGTGGAAGCGGATGTCCTTCGTGCCGTGCCGCTTCCATTCCATGACCGCGTCCGCCGGGGTGCGGGGGTCACGGTCGCCTGTGAGCACCGTCAGCGGACAGGACGGTTCGGGGCCCGTCCGCCAACTGTAGGTGCGTACGGCCCGGTAGTCCGCCCGCAGCGCGGGCAGGATCAGCTCCAGGAGCGCCGGGTCGGAGAGCAGCTCGGCGTCCGTGCCGTCGAGCGCCCGCAGGTCGTCGAGGATGCCCTGGTCGTCGGTGATCTCCTGCTCGCTCTCGACGCCACGCGAGGGGGCGGGGCATCCGGAGACGTACAGCCGCGCGGGGTTCAGGAGGCGGGCCGCCTCGTACGCCACCAGGGCACCCATGCTGTGTCCGAACAGCACCACCGGGCGGTCGTCCAGGGCCGGTTCGAGCGCGGCGACGACCTGCCGGGCCAGCTCGTGGAGGTCGTCGACGGCGGGTTCGTGCCAGCGGTCCTGGCGGCCGGGGTACTGGACGGCCAGCACGTCGGCCACCTCGCACAGTTCCGCGGAGAGGGGGACGAAGTAGCCCGCCGCGCCGCCCGCGTGCGGCAGGCACACCAGCTGGACCGGGCGGGTCGCCGGGTCGGGCGTGGTGTGGAACCTGCGCAGCCAGGTCCTGGGGCCCACCGCGGCCGTCATGCGCCGGCCTCGCTCACGTCGGTGAGCGCCGCGGCGGTCGCCTCGCGCACGGTGCCGTCAGGTCGGGTGAAGACGTACGTCAGCTTCGGCAGCGCCTCCTCCAGGGCGTCGAGCATCGCCGTGTGGTCGGCGCAGGAGCCCCAGATGACGTCCAGCGGCGTGGTCATCACCCCGCCGGCCAGGTCGGTGCCCGGGCGGACGTAGGGGCGGATGCCGTCGATGCCCTCGACCTTGCGCACGTCCGTGGCCCCGTGGATCGCCTCCAGCCGGCACGGCTCAACCGGGGCCATGGTGTTGAACAGGAAGTGGACGCGGCCGCCGTAGTCGAACTCCGGGATCTGCGAGGTGTCCCCGAGGGCGAGGAGGCCGCCGAGGCGCACCATGTCGACGCCGCAGACCCGGCGGCTCATCAGGTTGAGATGGCCCGAGAGCCGGCCGTTGACCTCGATGACGCGCGGGCCGTCGGCCGTAAGCTTCAGCTCGGTGTGGGTGATGCCGTAGCGCACTCCGAGGGCGTCCAGGGCGCGGGTGGTGAGGTCGGTGACCTCCGCCAGGACGTCGGCCGGCAGGTGCGAGGGCCAGTAGCTGCCCAGCTCGCGGAACGGCTTGAGCAGCGGGAACTTGCCGGTCACCGCCAGGTGCCGCACGCCCTGCGGCGTGCAGACGCTCTCCACGGACACGTAGTCCCCGTACGGCGCGCTCGGCACGCCCTGTAGGAGCTCCTCGACCGTGTACGCGGCCTCCGTGCCCTCGGGGAACAGCCGCGGCAGCAGCTCTTCCATCTCGGCGGTGGTCGTGACGGCGTAGGTGTCGCGACTGCCGCCGCCGCGCACCGGCTTGACGATGGCGGGCAGGCCCACGGCGTCGTACACCCGCGGCCACTCGTCGGGTGAGCTCAGCGGGTGGGAGCGGACCTTGTCGACGCCGGCGTCGCGCATCACCTGGCGCTGGCGGATCTTGTCGGTGACCGTCGCGGCCACCTCCGGGGTGTGGGACGGCAGGCCCAGCGCCTCGGCGATCTCCGCCGTCCTGCCGACCATGCGCTCGCTGTAGGTCACCACCGCGTCCGGCGCCAGGTCCCGCGCCAGGGCGATGTCGCCCTTCGTGGTGCCCGTGAGCGGCACGACGGTGCCGAAGTTCTCCAGGACGGGCCGCAGCCGTTCGGCGTGGCCGGTGGGCGGGAGCAGGAACACGATGTCCCCGAGGTCGGCCAGGCCGACCCCGATCTCGCCCGCGGAGGCCGCGCCGTCGTCGTAGAGCACCGCAAGGGTGCGGCGCCGCTCGCTCATGCGGTGCCTCCGGCGGCCGTGAGGGCGGCCTCGAAGTGGCGGGCGTACTCGCGCACGCGGGCCTCGTCGAGCAGCGCGGGGTCGTAGGCGACCGAGACGCGGCTGCCGACCTCGGCGCCGTCGACCTCGAAGTCGACGCGGAAGGGGAAGCTCGGCTTGCCCTTCACCCACCAGTCGCGGGTCCGCAGGCCCTGGGTGCCGTCCAGGTCCTCGTAGACGTGGAAGTTCATGAAGTTGAAGGTCACGTCGAAGGGCGGCCGGCCCAGGCGGCTCTCGATCTGCGCGAGCGGGAAGGCACGGTAGGGCGCTCCGTCGCGCTCCGACGCGTGGGCCCTGCGGGCCAGCTCGGGCAGGGGCGCGCCGAGGTCCGTCAGTCGCAGCGGCACCGTGTTGAGGTAGAGGCCGACCATCAGGTCGGCGCCCGGCCGCTCCGGGCGGGTGTTGACGACGACACCGCTGACCACCTCGTCGCGGCCGGTCCAGGCGGACAGGGCACGCGCGTGGGCGGCGAGCGCCAGCGACTTCAGCGAGACGCCGGCGTCGCGGGCGGTGGCGCGCATGCCGTCGAGCACCACACCGGGCACGGTGAACTCGACGCCGGCGACCGCGTTGGCCGCGCCGTGGAACTGCCCGTGGGAGAACAGCAGCGGCTCGCTGTCGGCCTGCCCGTGCCAGAAGTCGGCGGCCTCGCCGGAGGCGAGCAGCTCGCGCTCGGCGACGATGAAGTCGTGCTCGCCGGTGGCGGGCGGCCGCGGCAGTTCGGCGTTCTCGCCGCGCAGCTTGGCGGCGTACAGCTCCAGCAGGTCGACGATGAGCCGGCCGTAGCTCCAGCCGTCGACGATCGCGTGGTGGCTGGCGATCGCGACGTGGAAGGAGTCGGGCTGGGCCACGACGTGGCAGCGGAACAGGGGCGCCCGGCTCCAGTCGATGGGCAGGGCCAGGCCCTCGCGGCTCCAGTCGCGGATGCTGTCGTGGCCCTTGGCCGGGTTTTCGTCGCCGATCCGCTCGACGGTCAGCGGGGGTTCGACCTTCTCCCACTGCAGCTGCACCGACTCGGAGTACGTGCCGAGATCGAAGGAGGTGCGCAGCGCGGCGTGGCGGTCGCACAGTTCGGCCAGGGCCTCGCGGAACAGCCGCTCGTCGAAGGCGGCGACGGTCTCCCAGCCGATGATGGAGTGGTAGAGCTCCGGGTCACCGCTGGTCTCGCACAGGTAGATGATGCCGACCTGGAGGGCGGAGGCGGGCAGAGCCGCCGCGACGCCGACCGGCACGAGGATGCGGTCGCTGGGGTCGAGGAGCGCTTCCCGCTCCGCGGCTGGCGCCGGGGCGGCGGCGGGCGCGGGGGCCTGTGTCGCGAGGTGGGCGGCCAGCTCGCGGACGGTCGGGTGGAAGAGAAGGTCCTTGAGGGTCATCGCGATGCCCCGCTCCTGCACGGCCGAGACGACGCGCAGGGCGATGAGCGAGTCGCCGCCCAGGGCGTAGAAGTCGTCGTCGGGGTCGACCTCCTGGCCCCCGAGCTGCCCGCCGACGATGCCGGTCAGTACGGCGGTCAGGTCCGTCGCGGACTGCTCCATGGTGTGGGGGTTCCTCTCGTTCATCGGCCCGCCACCGCTTCGACGCGGCGCGGTACGGCGCGGACCGGAAGGCTGGTGAAGCCCGCGACGAAGTTGGACACAAGGTGCTGCGGTTCGCCGGCCGGCACGAACTCCTCGAACCGGTCGAGGACTTCCTCGAAGAACAGGCGCAGGGTGAGGCGTGCCACGGTCGCCCCCAGGCAGTAGTGGGTGCCGTAGCCGAAGGCGATGTGACGGTTGTCGGAGCGGCGGACGTCGAAGCGGTACGGCTCCGGGAAGACGTCGGCGTCACGGTTGGCGGAGCCGACCCACACGGCGACGGCCTCGCCCCGGGGCACCACTCCCCCGGCGATCTCCACATCGTCCACGGCATAGCGCAGGAAGCTGCTGGCCGGGGAGGTCCAGCGCAGCCCCTCCTCGACGAGCGAGGGGATCAGCCCGGGGTTCTCGCGCACGGCGCGGAGCTGGTCGGGGCGCTCCATCAGGGCGAGGACGGTGCCGGCCACGGTGTGCGGGGTGGTCGCGTTGGCGCCCAGGAGCAGGCTGTAGCAGTTGACGACCACCTCCTCGCGGGTCAGTTCGCCGTCCCGCATGGTCATCAGCAGCCGGAAGGCATCGTCGCCGTCGGTGCCCTTGCGGGCCTCGTACTGCGTGGCGAAGTACTCGAAGAGCTGGTGGTGCGCGATGGCGAGGGTGGCGTGCGGGTTGCGGATGGTGAACACCGGGTCCTGCGGGGCGGCGGCCATGCCCGTCCACTGGACCAGGTCCTTCCAGTCCGGCTCGGGCAGGTCCATCAAGGCGCCGGCGATCGCCATCGGCAGCATGGTGGCCTGCTGGGCCAGGTCCCAGACCGGCCCGTCGAGGGCGCCGGCGACCAGGGAGCGCACGGCGTCGCGGATGCGGTCCTCGCTGCGGGCCAGGCCGCGGCCGGTGAACATCTTGTTCAGGGGGCGGCGCAGTTCGCTGTGGCGGGGCGGGTCGGTGGCGACGAGCATCCGGCCGGAGGCGGCGTCGTCGTGTCCGAGCTGGCTGAGCAGGCTGCCGCGCTCGGAGGTGAACTCGCGGTGGCTGCCCAGGACCCGGCAGGCGTCGTGGTAGCGGGTGACGTTGAAGAAGGCGCGTGTGTCGGGCAGTTCGCTGCGGTGCAGCGGGGCCTGCTCGCGCATCACGGCCCAGGCGGCGTGGGGGTCCCCCTCGGCGTGGTAGGCCGCGTCGAACAGGTCGACGCGGGACAGGTCGACCGCGGCCCGGTCGGCGGCCGTGACGTCGGTCAGCTTCACCTGGTCACTCCCGCCTGCGTCAGGGACCGGGCCAGTCCGGCCGGGGTCGGGTCGAGGTAGAAGGAGATCGGGGAGATCTCCACGCCGAACTCGCGGTGCAGTTCGGCGATGAGCGCCACCGCGAGCAGCGAGTGCCCGCCGAGCTCGAAGAAGTCGTCGTCGGCGCCGATGCCCTCCAGTCCCAGGTGGTCGCACCACATGCCGGTGACGGCCTGCTCCAGGACGCCTTCGGGCGCGCGGTGGGAGGCGTTGACCTCGGGGCGCTCCTGGACGGAGCGCTGTTCCAGCGCGGTGCGGTCGACCTTGCCGTTCGGGGTGAGCGGGAGCTCGTCGACCACGCGCACCAGGGAGGGGACGGCGTAGGCGGGCAGGGTCTCGGCGAGCCGGGTGCGCATCTCGAGCGCGGAGGGCCGGGCCGCGGTGTCGGCGGGGACGACGTAGGCGATCAGCCGGCGGGTGCCGGAGCCGTCGCGCGGGGCGACGACCTCGGCGCGGGCGACCGCAGGCAGGGCGGTCAGCGCGGCCCCGACCTCGCCGGTCTCGATGCGGAAGCCGCGTACCTTGACCTGGCCGTCGGCGCGGCCGAGGAACTCCAGGGTGCCGTCGGCGGTGCGGCGTGCCAGGTCGCCGGTGCGGTACATGCGCTCGCCGGGGGCGCCGGTGGGGGCGGCGACGAAGCGGGCGGCGGTCAGGCCCGGGTTGCCGAGGTAGCCGTGGGCGAGGCCGGTGCCGGTCGCGTAGATCTCGCCGGTCTCGCCGTCGGCGACGGGGCGCAGCCGCTCGTCGAGGAGCAGGACGCCGGTGCCGGAGACGGGCCGGCCGACGGGGACGGCCGTCGCCCCGGTCGGCTCGGTCATGGCGTGCACGGTGGTGAACGTGGTGTTCTCGGTGGGCCCGTAGCCGTTGGCGACGACCGTGTGCGGGAGCGCGGCGAGCGCCCGGTCGACGTGTGCGGCCGAGAGGGTGTCGCCGCCGGCCAGCAGATGGCGCAGCGCGGGCAGGTCGCGCAGCCCGAGGTCCACGGCCTGGTGGAAGAGGCCCGCGGTCAGCCACATGACGCTGACCCGCTCCTCCCGTACGAAGGAGAGCAGTCCTTCCAGGGAGAGGTCGCCGTCGGGCGCGACGGCGAGGCGGGCGCCGTTCAGCAGGGCGCCCCAGATCTCCAGCGTGGAGGCGTCGAAGGCGAGCGGCGCGAAGTGCAGGAACACGTCGTCGGGCGTGGCGGTCAGGAAGTCCGCGCCGCGCACCAGGCGCAGCACCGCGCGGTGCGGGACGCACACGCCCTTCGGAGTGCCGGTGGAGCCGGAGGTGTAGGCGACGTAGGCGACGCGGTCACCGCCGGCGACGGGCGCCGGCGGGGCCGTCCCGGGCTCCGTCTCCTCCGACGGCTCGTCCAGGGGGACGAGCACGGTGTACGCGTCCCCGAGGTCGTCGGCGGCGCCCTTGTCGGCGAGCACCACGCGGACCGCGGCGTCGCGCAGGATCAGGTCGCGGCGTGCGGCCGGCTGGCGGCGGTCGAGGCCGAGGTAGGCCGCGCCCGCCTTGAGGACGGCGAGCAGGTGGACGGCGGTCGCGGCGCCGCGGCCGGCGGCGAGGGCGACGACCTCGCCGGGGCGTACGCCCTCGGCGCGCAGACGGTGGGCCAGCCGGTTCGCGCGGGCGTCGAGTTCGGCGTACGTCAGCGTGGCGTCGTCGCCGGTGACCGCGGTGCGGTGCGGGTGTTCGGCCGCGAGGCGGGCGAACAGGGAGTCGATGGTGTCGGTCATCAGTGGTGTCCTTCGGCGGGCGAGGAGACGGCCACGGCGGGCAGCGGGGCGCCGGGCAGGGCCAGCGAGTGCAGCAGCCGGGTCAGTTCGGCCGGGGCGTTCAGGAACGCGTAGTGCGCGCCGGGCAGTTCGGTGAAGGTGACCTGCTCGGACCACTCCTGCCAGCCGGTCAGCTCGGCGGGCTCGATCTCCGGGTCCTCGCTCCAGGTGAGGGCGGTGACGGCGAAGGGCAGCCGGACCGGCTCCGGCCGGTGGTAGACGCGGTTGGCGTCGAGGTCCTGGTGCAGCACGTGCAGGGTCAGTTCGATCAGCATGGGGTGCGCCTCGCCGCCGCGGGCGACGACGAGTTCCGACAGCTCGGCGCCGAGTGCCTCGTCGGTCATGTCCAGGAACCGGTCCTTGGGGCAGTCCTGCGGGGCCACTTGCGCGGAGACGACGACCTCGCGCGGCACCGGTCCGCCCAGCTCCGCGAGGCGCAGCGCGGTCTCGAAGGCGGGCAGGGAGCCCGCGCAGTGCCCGAAGAACACGGCCGGCCGGTCGAGGTAGGGCAGCAGCTCGTCGGCGAGGTTCTTCGCGAGGTCCTGGTAGGTGCCGTAGTGGGCCTCGCGGAAGCGGTTCTCGCGTGCCGGCAGCTGCACGGGGCAGATCTCGACGTCCCCGATCATCCGCGGCCACCGGTTGAACATCGAGGCGCCGACGCCCGAGTACGGGAAGCAGAAGACGCGGGCGGCCGCGTCGTCCGACGGCTTGCGCAGCAGGGAGCGCGGGAACTTCGCGGGGGCGGTCGGGGCGGCGTGGGCGGATGCGGTCATGCCTTGCTCTTCTCTGCGGCCTCGGCCCCGGCCTCGTGCCCGGCCTCCGATTCGGGTACGTCGGTCACGGTGCGCACCGAGCGCAGCAGCAGGACGGCCGGTCCCGCGAGCGTGATCAGCGCGGCGGCTCCGTACAGCGCGGTCTGCACGCCCACGGCGTCTGCCACCGGACCGGCGCCCGCCATGCCCAGCGGCACCAGGGCGAAGGAGCCCAGGGACTCGTAGGACATGACGCGCGACAGGGCGTGCGGCGGCACGTTCTTCTGCAGCGCCGTGTCGAGCAGGACCTCGTAGACGTCGATGACGATGCCGGCCAGGAAGGTGGCGACGGCGATCGCGGCGAGCGGTGCCTCGGCGGCCATGAGCAGCACCGACAGCGGGAAGCCCATGGTGAGGAGGGCGGCCGCGCGCACCGGGCGGCGCGGCCGGATCTTGATGGCCACCACGCTGCCCACGATGAAGCCGAGGGCCTGCGCGATGAGCACCACGCTCCAGGCGCCGGCCCCGCCCAGCGACCGGTCGGCCATGACCGGCCCGAGGACGTAGAAGCTGCCGGCGAGCAGGACGTTGACGTAGGCGAGTTGGGAGACCATCACCCAGACCCACTGCTTGGCCGTGAACTCCTGCCAGCCCTCGCGGATCTGCCGGATCAGCGTGGGCGCGTCGGACGGCGGCGGCTGGTGGGCGACCTTGACGCCGAGCAGCAGCAGCGCGGAGAGCGTGAAGGTCGCGGCGGGCACGACCATGGTGTTCCCGGCCCCGATGGTGGAGACCAGCACACCGCCCAGGGCGGCGCCGAGGATGCCGCCGCCCCGCATCGAGAGCTTGAGCAGGGAGTTGGCGGACTGCAGGTCGCCGCCCGAGACGAGCAGCGGCATCGCGGAGCGCGAGGCGGGCTCGAAGAGCGCGGTCGCCGCTCCGGCGAGGGCCGCGAAGCCGGCCAGCATCCACGGGGTGGCGTGTCCGGTGATGACCAGGACGGCGGCGAGCCCCTGGGTGAGGCCGGCGGCCAGGTCGGCGCCGACCATGACGCGCAGTTTCGGCAGCCGGTCGGCGATCGCCCCGCCGAGCAGGACGAACGTGACCTGGCTGAGCAGCCGCGCGGCCAGGACGACGCCGAGCATCGTCGGGGAACCGCCGGGCAGGTGCAGCACGGTGAACGCGAGCGCGATCGGGGCGATCGCGTTGCCGAGCAGGGAGGTGGACCTGGCGGCGAACAGCGCGAGCACGGAGCGGTCCTTCAGGACCGCGAAGTCGCTGGTCATACCGGTGCGCCCTCCTCGACGGGGGCGGGACGCAGGTCGGTCCAGTTCGCCTCCACGTAGGCGAGGCACGCCTCACGGCTGTCGGTCGGCAGGACCACCGACCAGCCGGCCGGCACCTCGGCGAACTCGGGCCACAGCGAGTGCTGTCCCCGGGCGTTGACGATCACCTGGAAGCGACCGGTCTCGTCGTCGAACGGATTGGTCATCGGTCATTCCCCTGCTTCTCGCTGCGCCGGGCAGCGGTGATCTCGGCCAGCGCCTCTGCGAGAACCGGCCCCATCTGGGCCAGCGACTCCGGCTGGTTCATGGCGGTGTGGGTGGTCTTGACGGAGTGCCAGGTGACCCGGCCGGCGACGTACTGCTCCCAGACGTCGGGCATGGGCGCGCCGTCGTTACGGCCCTCGGTGGCCAGGAAGAAGAGCACGTCCCCGAGGAACTTCTCCGGCTCGTGGTCCTTGACGATGTGGCGGTTGTGGGACATCGCCGTCAGCAGCGCGACGAGCTGGTCCTCGGTGAGGCTCGCCAGCGCACCGGTGTCCTGCTTGAGCACCTCCAGGACGTCGGTGATCTCCTTGGAACCGGCCTGCGGCACCACGCCGGGCCGCTCGGGGTCGAGGAGGGCGGCGACCATGTTCTGCTCGTTGACGCGGTAGTGGTCGGGCACGCCCGGGTAGCAGTCGAGCATCGTGAGCAGCGCCGTCTCGTCGCCCTCGGCCTGCAGCTGGGTGGCCATCTCGAAGGCGACGACGCCGCCGAAGGACCAGCCCAGGAAGTGGTAGGGCCCCTGGGGCTGGATGCGCCGGACCTCCTGGACGTACGTGGCCGCCATCTCCCGTACGGTCGCGGGCATGTCGCCGGGGTGCAGCAGGCCTCGGGCCTGGATGCCGTAGACGGGCATGTTCTCCGGTACGTACTTGAGGAAGCTGGAGTAGCTCCAGGCGAGGCCGCCGCCGGGGTGGATGCAGAACAGCGGCTCCAGGTCGCCGCCGGTGCGCAGCGGCAGGACCGTCTCCAGGGCGGCGGCGCCGTTGTCGACGCCGGCCCGCTCGGCGAGGCCGGCGACGGTGGGCGCCTCGAAGAAGGAGACCATCGACAGTTCGAGCCCGAGGGCGGTGCGGACCCGGGCGATGAGCCGAGCGGCCAGCAGCGAGTGCCCGCCGAGCTGGAAGAAGTCGTCGTCGATGCTGACGTGCGGCAGGCCGAGGACCTCGGCGAACAGCTGGCACATGACCTCTTCGCGCGGGCTGCGCGGGGCCCGGCCGGAGGTGGTGGCGCCGATCTCGGGGCGCGGCAGCAGGTCGCGGTTGAGCTTGCCGTTGCCGCGCAGCGGCAGCGCGTCGAGCAGGACGTAGGCGGCCGGGACCATGTAGTCGGGCAGCCGGGCGGCGACCTGGCCGCGCAGCTCGTCCGGGGTCGGCGCCTCGGCGCCTTCGACGGGCACGACGTAGGCGGCCAGGCGCCGGTCGCCCGGCTGGTCCTCGCGCACCACGACCGCGGCCCGGGCGACGGCCGGGTGTTCGGCCAGCACCTCGTCGATCTCGCCGAGCTCGATGCGGAAGCCGCGCAGCTTGACCTGGCCGTCGACGCGGCTGACGAAGTCCAGCGTGCCGTCCTTGCGCCGGCGGGCGAGGTCGCCGCTGCGGTACATGCGCTCGCCGGGCCCGCCGAAGGGGTCGGCGACGAAGCGGGTGGCGGTGAGACCCGCGCGGCCCAGATAGCCGCGGCCGACCCCGATGCCGGCCAGGTACACCTCGCCGACGACGCCGACGGGCACCGGGTTCAGGTGCGCGTCGAGGACGTGGACGCGGGTGTGGGAAAGGGGGCCGCCGACCGGGATGCGCCCGTCGAGGTCCGCCGCGGTGACCGGGTGGACGCACGACATCATCGTGTTCTCGGTGGGGCCGTACTGGTTGACGACCTCGCAGCCCCACTCGTTCAGGAGCGTGCCCGCCTCCGGGGCGCGCAGCGCCTCGCCGCCGGTGCCGACCAGGCGCAGCGCGGCGACGTCGGCGGGCCGGAGGTCGTAGGAGAGCACGGCTTCCAGCAGGGACGGGACGATGAACAGGATCACCGTGGGGCGGACGGCGCGCAGTTCGTCGACGACGACGCGCGGGTCGCGGGCGCCGTCGACGGGCAGCAGCGCCACCGTGGCGCCGACCGCGAGCGGCGCGAACAGCTCACGGACGGAGGGGTCGAAGCCCAGGGCGGTGATCTGCAGGCTCGTGTCGGCGGGGGTGAGCCGGAAGCGCTCGATCACGTCGGTGAGGCGGGTGGCGACACCGTGGTGCTCGATCAGGACGCTCTTGGGCCGGCCGGTGGAGCCCGAGGTGTAGATGATGTACGCCAGGTCGCCGGCGCCCGCGACGGGGGCGGGGCGGTGCACGGGGGCGGCGGCGAGCTCCTCGTCGCGGTCCGCCCGCAGCAGCCGTACCCGCTCGGGCAGGCTGAGGTCGTCGCCGAGGTCGGCCTCGGTGAGCAGGACGGTGGCGCCGCAGTCGGCGAGCATGAACTCACGCCGCTCCGCTGGGTGTTCGGCGTCCAGGGGGACGTAGGCGCCGCCGGCCTTCCACACGCCGAGGATCGCCGCGACGGCTTCGGGGCCGCGCCGCAGGCACAGCGCGACACGGCTGTCCGGGCCGACGCCGAGGGCGCGCAGCCGGTGGGCGTACTGGTTGGCGCGCTCGTCGAGTGCGCGGTAGGTCCAGGTGGCGCCGGACTGGGTGAGGGCGACGGCGTCCGGCGTCGCGTCCGCCTGGCGTTCGACCAGTTCGGCGGTCAGCTCGGTGGTGGCGGGCCGCGTCGAGGTGTCGTTCCAGCGCACCAGCGACGCCCGCTCCGCCTCGGTCAGCAGCTCGACCTGGCTGAGCCGGGTGGCGGGGGCGGTGGCGACGGCGCGCAGCAGCCGGGCGAGGCGGCCGGCGATCGACTCGGCGGTGTCGCGGTCGAACAGCGCGGTGCTGTACTCCAGGGCGGACCGGATGCCGAGGGCCTCGCCGTCGGCGCCGCGCCGCTCCTCGAACTTGAAGGACAGGTCGAACTTGGCGGTGCCGCTGAGGACGGGGTAGGCGGTGCCGGTGACGCCGGGCAGGCCGAAGTCGTCCGGCATGCTGTTCTGGGCGACCACCATCACCTGGAACAGCGGGTGGCGGGCGGCCGAGCGCACCGGGTTGAGCGCCTCCACGAGCCGCTCGAACGGCAGGTCCTCGTGGTCGAACGCGGACAGGTTCACCGCGCGCAGGCGCCCGAGCAGCTCGACGAAGCTGGGGTCGCCGGAGGTGTCGGCGCGCAGGACCAGGCTGTTGACGAAGAAGCCCACGAGCGGGGTCAGCGCATCGTCGGTGCGGCCGGCCACGGCGTTGCCGAGCGGGATGTCGGTGCCCGCGCCGAGCCGGGTGAGCAGGGCGGCGACGGCGGCCTGGAGCACCATGTTGACGGTGGTGCCGGTGGTCCGGGCCAGGGCCGCCACCGCGGTGTGCAGCTCCTGGTCGAGGTCGCCGACGACCATGTCGCCGGCGAAGTCGCCGCCGGCGGGCCGCGGCCGGTCGGCGGGCAGGTCTAGCTCGTCGGGCAGCTCCGCGAGCGTCTTCGTCCAGAAGTCCAGCTGGCGCGAGACGAGGCTGTCCGGGTCGTCCTCGCCCGCGAGCAGCTCGTGCTGCCAGGCCGCGTAGTCGGCGTACTGGACGGGCAGCGGCTCCCAGTCGGGGGCCGCCCCGGCCAGACGCGCCGTGTAGGCCTGGGCCAGGTCGCGGATCAGGGGTTCGAGCGACCAGCCGTCGCCCGCGATGTGGTGCAGGACGAGGAGCAGGACCCACTGTTCTTCGCCGGTGCGCAGCAGCCGGGCGCGCAGCGGCAGGTCGCGGGTCAGGTCGAAGGGGGCGCGGGCGGCGGCCGTCACCTGCTCGTCGACCAGCTCGGGCGTGGTCTCGACGACCTTCAGTTCCGGCCGCGCGTCGGCGGCGGCGAGGACGCGCTGGTGGGCGACGCCGTCGCGCTGCGGATAGACGGTGCGCAGCACCTCGTGACGGGCCACCACGTCGCGCACGGCCGCCTCCAGCGCGGCGACGTCGATGCTGCCGGTGAGGTGCAGGGCGTGCGGGATGTGGTAGGCGGCCGTGCCTTCGTGGACCTGCTGCAGGAACCAGAGCCGCTGCTGGGCGTACGAGAGCGGGGCGTCGCCCTCGCGGGTGCGGGCCCGTACGGCCGGGCGGGTGCGTCCTGCGTGCGCCCGGGCCGCGAG
Source organism: Streptomyces achromogenes (assembly GCF_030816715.1). Taxonomy (NCBI): domain Bacteria; kingdom Bacillati; phylum Actinomycetota; class Actinomycetes; order Kitasatosporales; family Streptomycetaceae; genus Streptomyces; species Streptomyces achromogenes. Next base: position 4,114,594 of record NZ_JAUSYH010000001.1, read on the forward strand.
CGCGCCCGGGGTGCGGGCGTCGAAGAGGTCCTTGACGGCGACCTCCAGGCCCAGGACGGCGCGGATGCGGTTGACGAGGCGGATCGCCATGAGGGAGTGGCCGCCGAGGGCGAAGAAGTCGTAGTCGGGGGTGACCGAGGTGCGGCCGAGGACCTGCGCGAACAGCTCGCACAGCAGTTCCTCGCGCAGCGAGCGGGCGGACGCCGCCCCGGCGCCGGCGGCGGTGGCGGCCGGCGCGGGCAGTTTGTCGCGGTCCAGCTTGCCGTTGACCGTCATCGGGAACTCGCTCATCGCCCGGAAGGCGACGGGCACCATGTACGAGGGCAGCAGCGCGAGCAGGTGGTCGCGCAGCCGCGCCACGTCCAGGGCGGCGCCGTCGGCGAGCACGACATATCCGGCCAGCTCGCGCTCCCCGTCGAACTCCTTGACGGCGACGGCCGCCTGGCGCACGTCCGGGTGGGCGGCCAGCGCGGTCTCGATGTCGCCGAGCTCGATGCGGAAGCCGCGGATCTTGACCTGGGCGTCGCGGCGGCCGCGGTATTCGAGGTCGCCGTCGGGCAGCTGGCGAGCGAGGTCGCCGGAGCGGTAGCCGCGCAGCGGCGAGCCGTCCGCTGCGGTGAGGGTGACGAACCGCTCGGCGGTCAGGTCGGGGCGGCCGAGGTAGCCGAGGGCGACGCCGGGTCCGGTGACGACGATCTCGCCGGTCTCCCCGTCGGCGACGGGGGTGAGGTCCTCGTTCAGGAGCTCGATGCCGAGGTCCGGCAGCGGGCGGCCGATGAGGCTGCGGTCCTGCTCCAGGTCGGTGGCCTTCACACGGCGGTGGGTAGCGTGCACGGTGATCTCGGTGATGCCGTACATGTTGACGAGTTCGGGCGTGGCGTCGCCGTACTTGTCGATCCAGGGCGCGAGGTCGGAGAACCTGAGGGCCTCGCCGCCGAAGACCACGGAGCGTACGGACAGCCGGTCCTCGTGGCCGCGCTCCTCGGCGATCAGCTGGCCGAAGGCGGTGGGGGTCTGGCTGAGCATGGTGACCCGCTCGTCGCGCAGCAGGGCGCGGAAGCGGGCGGGGTCCTTGGCGATGTCCCCGGGGACGATCACGACGGTGCCGCCGTACAGGACGGCGCCCCAGATTTCCCAGACGGAGAAGTCGAAGGCGAAGGAGTGGAACATCGACCAGACGTCGTCGGGCCCGAAGCCGAAGAGCGACTCGGTCTCGGAGAACAGCCGCACGACGTTGCCGTGGGTGACCTCGACGCCCTTGGGGCGGCCGGTGGTTCCCGAGGTGAAGATGATGTACGCCCGGGTGTCCGGGGTGATCGTCATGGGCCGCAGGGGCGCGGCCGGCGTCTCCTGCGGGGGGCCGTCGAGGACGAGGACGTCCTGCCCGGCGGGGAGCGCGGATGCCAGCCGGGCGGTGGTGAGGACGAGCGCGGGCGCCGCGTCCTCCAGGATGGTGGCCAGGCGGGCTGCCGGGGCTCCCGGGTCGAGCGGCACGTAGGACGAGCCGGTCTTCAGGGCCGCGAGGGCGGCCACCACCATGTCGCAGGAGCGCTCCAGGAGGATCGCGAGCGGCCGGGCGGGCTGGTCGGTCCGCGCCTGGATCCGTGCCGCGAGGTCCGTCGACGCGGCTTCGAGTTCCTCGTAAGTCAGCCTGTCCGTACCGCACTTGACTGCGACGCGTTCCGGATGGCGCTCGGCGGTCGCCAGGAAGGCACTCACCAGAGTCGCTTCGGTCGAATGGTTGGCAGCACTGCTCGGCATGCTCAGATCCCCCGATTCCGAGAAGGGTGCGACGTACGTCCGCACTCGACCGAGTGATCGGCGGAACCGTACTGATGGCGAGAACATAAGATCACTTGCCAGATCTTGTCAATCCATTGCCTAACCCGAGGCAGCTCGCTACCTTCAGGAGGTAACCCCTGATCAGACGCTTCGGGCCACCGCCCGGACCGATCGTCGCCGCCGCCCGGCCCGACCCTGGTCCAAGGCGGCGAAGAGAAGGAGAACCCCATGAAACGCATCAGCCGTATACTTCTGGCCGCCCTCGCCGTACTCACCCTGGGCGCCCCCGCGGCCGTCGTCGCTCAGGGCGGCCAACCCATGCGGAACACGGCGCAGCAGGCGTCCATCGAATGGCCGTGATAACACTCGCCCACCGCGAATTCACTCACTGTTTGACTTGCCAAGTACCTGATTGACAACATTGCCAGTCAGGGAGGGGGACACGGACACGAGCCTGGGGACGAAACATGCTGACGCAACCCTCATTCGGCCGCCGACTGAAGCAACTCCGGCAGCAGCGCGGAAAGACCCAGTCGGACCTCACCGGCCCCGGCATGTCCTCCGCCTACCTGTCGCGCCTCGAATCGGGCGCACGCCCCCCCACTGAGCGCGCCGTCGCCATCCTCGCGGAACGCCTCGGCGTCCCGGCCGGCGCCTTCGAGACGACGGATCCCTCAGGCCTGGTGGACGTCCTCGCCGCGGTGCTCGTGGTGGGCGACGAGTCGGGCCACGCCCGGCGGATGCTGGAGTCGGCGCTCTCCGGCGCCGAGCACGTGGACGTGGGCTTGCAGTGGCAGGCCCATGCCCACCTGGCCAGACTCCTCACGGCCGACGGCGAGCGGTCCGAGGCGCGCACCACGCTGACCAAGTTGGCGGCGCTCTCGGACGAGCTCGGCCACGCCGTGCTGCGTGTCTACTCGCGCCTGCACCTCGCCCGCGTCCAGCGCGACCTGGGCGAGGCCGACTCGGCCCGGATCACCGCGCTCGAAGCGCTTCGAATCGGCAGCGAGGACTCCCTCGACAACCACGACATGCTCCGATGTCGCCTGTTGCTCGCCTCGGTGACAGCCGAACTCGGGGACCTCGCCGAGGCCTTCCGCCTCAGCGAGGAGGCCTGCGCCCGAGTCGGCGGGCAGACCGGCGCGCTGGCGGCCCAGGCCCTATGGACCGCCGCGACAGTCTCGACCCGCAAGGGCAACTACGAGCTGTCTGCCTCCTTCCTGGAACGGGCGATGACCGCACTGTCCAGCCGCGATGACCTGCTCCTGTGGATGCGCCTGCGCCACGCCGCCGCGGCGCTGGCCCTGCAGGCACTGCCGCCCGCCCCCGACAAGGCGCAGCGCTACCTGGACGAGGCACACCCCGCCCTGGAACTCGTCGGCACGGCGCAGCACCAGCAGGAGTGCGCCTTCCTGCACGCCCAACTCGCCTACGTGCGAGGTGAGTACGAGGAGGCCGACCGCCACTGCGAACAGGCCGCCACCGAGAAGGTTCGGCTCAACTTCCGGGACCGGATCCGCTTGGAGATGCTCAAGGCGCAGATCCGCGTCAAACAGTCCGACCCGACGGCCCGCGCGCGCCTCTACGCCCTGGCAGCCGAGGCACAGGCCCACGGCATGCTCGACCTCACCGCCGAGATATGGCGCGCAGCCTGCCTTGGGGACCAATAGAACAGCCAGTGACGCCAAGCACTTGATCTTGCCTCGCTCTCCTACAGCTGACGTCGATCCGCCGCCGCGGCAGAGCCCGGCTCACGGCCTGGCCGGTCAACCGAGGCGTCCGCGGCGCAGACGCCGTCACGGCCACAGCACTTCAGGCAACGCAGGCTCGGCAAACCGCCCAGGGTTCGTCGATGCTGTGCACGCCGAGTGCGAGTGGGTCCAGCGACTGGCCCTGTCTCACATTCGGTGGTGACGGAGAGTGCTGCTGTCCGAGGAGGATGCGGTGCCGGAGCAGGGTGAAACCTGCTCGTCCGTGCATTTGGCGCGCGATCCGTTTGGTCTTGGTGTTGACGCCCTCACCACCCGCCGAGCCCGCGGACCCGTCGATGACAGGCGCGTTGCTCCCTGGACACCGGGACGGGTCTTCGCCGTCCGGGCCGGCATGCCCGAGCGGTTCCGGGCCATGGTCGACCTGGGTGGCGGCTTCGGCTTGCGCCAAGGCTCTCGGTCAAGCACTCCGGCCGCCGCCGGGCCCGCCGCGCTGAGGTCCCACAGAGGGCCCAGGCCCACCAAAAAGCCCCCGACCTGCCAGGAAACCGCAGGTCGGGGGCTTGCCGGTGTCTCGTTACTTCTTCTTGCCCTGGTTCTTCACTGCTTCGATCGCTGCTGCGGCTGCCTCGGGGTCGAGGTAGGTGCCGCCGGGGTTGAGGGGCTTGAAGGCGGCGTCGAGTTCGTAGGAGAGGGGGATGCCCGTCGGGATGTTCAGGCCCGCGATGTCGGCGTCCGAGACGCCGTCGAGGTGCTTGACCAGGGCGCGCAGGGAGTTGCCGTGGGCGGCGACCAGGACCGTGCGGCCGGCGAGGAGGTCGGGGACGATGCCGTCGTACCAGTAGGGGAGCATGCGGACGACGACGTCCTTCAGGCACTCCGTGCGGGGGCGCAGCTCCGGCGGGATCGACGCGTAGCGCGGGTCGTCCGACTGGGAGAACTCCGTGCCGTCCTCGAGGGCCGGGGGCGGGGTGTCGTAGGAGCGGCGCCACAGCATGAACTGCTCCTCGCCGAACTCCGCGAGGGTCTGGGCCTTGTCCTTGCCCTGGAGGGCGCCGTAGTGGCGCTCGTTCAGGCGCCAGGAGCGGTGGACCGGGATCCAGTGGCGGTCGGCGGATTCGAGGGCCAGCTGCGCCGTGCGGATCGCGCGCTTCTGGAGGGACGTGTGGACCACGTCGGGCAGGAGGTCGGCGTCCTTCAGGAGTTCGCCACCGCGGACCGCCTCCTTCTCGCCCTTCTCGTTGAGGTTGACGTCCACCCAGCCGGTGAACAGGTTCTTCGCGTTCCACTCGCTCTCGCCGTGGCGGAGGAGGATCAGCTTGTACGGTGCGTCGGCCATGCGTCCGAGCGTAATCGACGGCTCCGGTCGGTCGTACATCCGCTCATACAGCGGACATACCGGGGGCACACCGCCGCCGCGGACGACGACGATTGACGGTTTCCGTTAATCGAGTGGCCTCACCCCCGCTTCCCTCGTAAGTTCTGAGTGCCGCCTGCGCCGCTTACATCCGGGGGATCCGCCATGCCTGTCGCCGTCCTGAACCGTGCCGTCCGAGAGACGCTCTCCGGACTGCCCCGCGAGTTCTGGTGGCTGTGGACCAGCACCCTCGTCAACCGGCTCGGCGCGTTCGTCGCGACCTTCATGGCGCTGTACCTGACCCTCGACCGCGGCTACTCCGCCTCCTACGCCGGGCTCGTCGCCTCGCTGCACGGGCTCGGCGGGGTCGTCTCGTCGCTCGGCGGCGGGGTCATGGCGGACCGGCTCGGACGGCGGCCCACGCTGCTCGTCGCGCAGACCTGCACCGCCGCCTCCGTGGCGCTGCTCGGGTTCGTGGAGCATCCGGTCGCCATCGCCGGGGTCGCCTTCCTCGTCGGGATGGCCTCCAACGCCTCCCGTCCGGCCGTGCAGGCGATGATGGCCGACATCGTGCGGCCCGAGGACCGGGTCCGCGCGTTCTCGCTGAACTACTGGGCCATCAACCTCGGGTTCGCCGTCTCGTCCATGGCCGCCGGGTTCATCGCCGAGGTCAGCTACCGGGCCGGCTTCCTCCTCGAGGCGGGGATGACGCTGGTCTGCGCGGTCGTCGTCTTCCTCAAGCTGCCCGAGTCGCGGCCCGTGCGGACGGACAAGGGCGTCCGCGACGGCGACTCGGTCGGGCTGGGGACGGTCCTGCGCGACGGACGGTTCATGAGCGTCGTCGGGTTGTCGTTCCTCGTGGCGCTCGTCTTCCAGCAGGGCGGCGTCGGCCTGCCCGTGGCGATGGGCGCGGCCGGGTTCACGCCGGCCGACTACGGCATGGCGATCGCCGTGAACGGCGTGCTCATCGTCGTGCTGCAGATCCCCGTGACGCGGTTCATCGAGCACCGCGATCCGCGCCGGCTCCTGGTGATCTCCTCGGTCCTCGCGGGGTACGGCTTCGGGCTCACCGCCTTCGCCGGGTCGGTCGGCGTCTTCGCGCTCACCGTCTGCGTGTGGACGCTGGCCGAGATCGTCAACGCCCCGACGCAGACGGGGATCGTCGTCCGGCTCTCCCCCACCCACGGCCGCGGGCGCTACCAGGGCATGTACACGCTGTCGTGGGCGGTGGCGTCCCTGATCGCCCCGGTGATGTCCGGTGTCGTGATCGACCGGTTCGGCGCGGAGTGGCTGTGGGGGCTGTGCGCGGTCGTCGGGACGGCGGCGGGCGCCGGGTACGCCGTGCTGATGCGGCGGCTGCCGGACGAGGAGTCCGTCGCCGCCGACGCAGGCCACGCGACGGGGACCTCCTCCCCCGTCACCGACAGCCCGGTCACCGACAGCCCCGTCGGCGCCGCGAAGCCCGAGGTCGGCGCCGTCTGACGAGTGGGGTCGCAGCGCCCTCGCGGCCGTCAGGAGTGCATCCGCGCCCCCTTCAGGGCCTTGTCCACCGCGTTCTTCGGGCCGTACACGGCCAGCCCGACCAGGTCCAGCTCGCCGGTGGGGACGGCGCGCACGGCGGCGCGGTTGTCGCGGTCGTTGCCGGTGGTGAAGAGGTCGCTCGTGAACACCGCGCGCGGGAGGGACCGGGAGAGCACGCGCGCGTGCGCGGTCTTCAGGGTCTCCTCGGCGCCCTCGAAGACCAGCACCGGCTGCCGGAACATCGGCAGGCACGGGACGCCGTCCGCGTCCTCGTAAGGCTCCCCGATCACCTCGGGGAGCTTTGTGCCGAGTCCGCTGACCAGGAACGCGGTGACGTTCAGCCGCTGCCAGGTCTCCAGGTCCTCGCGCAGCAGGACGGCGATCTTCGTGTCGAATCGGATGGGTTCACTGTTCATGCGGTGAGACTGCCGATCGGCGGACGTCCCCGTCTTGTACGTTCTTTGCATGGCAGCCCGGCAGGAGGTCTCCGCCTGGCGTCCGGCCGTACGGGGCGTCGTGGAGGTCTTCCACGCCCACTTCACCGGATACGCCTACCCCATGCACGTCCACGAGGCCTGGACGCTGCTCATCGTCGATGACGGCGCCGTCCGCTACGACCTGGACCGGCACGAGCACGGGACGCCGCACGACACCGTCTCGTTGCTGCCGCCGCACGTGCCGCACAACGGGTCGCCGGTCACCTCGGACGGCTTCCGCAAGCGGGTCCTGTACCTGGACGGCGGCGTGCTCGGCGAGCACCTCATCGGGGCCGCCGTGGACGCGCCCGACCTGCGTGATCCCGTGCTGCGGCGGCGGGTGGGGCAGCTGCACTCCACGCTCGCGCGGCCCGGGGACGAGCTGGAGGCCGACAGCAGGCTGGCGCTGATCGGGGAGCGGCTGCGGGTCCATCTGCGGGACCGGCGGCGTGCCGGTCCGCCGCGCCGCGATCCCGCCCTGGCCCGCCGCCTGCGCGAACTGCTCGACGAGCGGGTCGTCGAGGGGCTGGCACTGGAGGAGGCGGCGGGGCTGGTGCGGGCGCATCCGGCGCATCTGGTGCGGGCGTTCAGCGGCGCGTACGGCATCGCCCCGCACCAGTACCTCACCGCCCGCCGCGTGGACCTGGCCCGTCGGCTCCTGCTGGACGGGCGGCCGCCGGGCGAGGTCGCCGCGGCGGCCGGGTTCTACGACCAGGCCCATCTCACCCGGCACTTCCGCAAGTTGGTGGGGGTCACGCCGGGTCGGTACGGAGGCGGAGAGAGACGGAAGTCCTCCGCCCGCTGACGGCGGCCCCGCGTCGCCTCGCCCCCACCCGGCTCATCCCACCCGGGCCGGCCACCCGGCTCAGCCGCCCGCGTGGTCGGGGTCAGCCGGTCGCCGCGTCCTCCGGGTCGGTCGGGCGCCGGGTCAGGTGGGCGAAGGCGTCCAGGTTGCGTGTCGACTCGCCCCGGGAGACCCGCCACTCGTACTCCCGGCGGATGGCGCTCGCGAACCCGAGCTCCAGCAGCGTGTTGAACGCTCCGTCGGCCGCCTCGAGGACCTGACCCATGAGGCGGTCGATCTCGTCGGCGGTGACGGCGGCGAGGGGCAGCCGGGCGGTGACGTAGACGTCGCCGAGCTGGTCGACGGCGTAACTCATCCCGTACAGCTTGAGGTTGCGCTCCAGCAGCCAGCGGTGGACGCCGGACTCGTTCTCGTCGGGGTGGCGGACGACGAAGGCGTTCAGGGAGAGGGAGTGACGGCCCACGATGAGGGAGACGGTCGTCTTGAGCTTGCGGGCGCCGGGGAGTTGGACCACGTAGGACCCGGGCGACGGGGTCTCCCACTCCAGCTCCGCGTCCTTCAGGAAGTCCTCGATGACCTGCGCGGCCGTCTTCTCCACGTCACCCATGCTCGGAGCGTACGCCACGGCGGTGGGCCTGGGCCGCGGCCGCGTAGACGTCCGCGGTGGCGGCGGCGGCGGTGTCCCAGCCGAAGGACTGGGCGTGCGCGGCGGCGGCCGCGCCCATGCGGGCGGGGAGTTCGGGGCCGTCGGCGAAACGCTCGAGCACGCGCGCGTAGCGGGCCGGGTCGTGGCCCCGCACCAGGAAGCCCGTCTCGCCGTCGCGGACGGCCACCGGCAGGCCGCCGACCGCGGCCGCGAGGACGGGGGTCCCGGCCGCCTGCGCCTCTATGGCGACCAGTCCGAAGGACTCGCTGTAGGAGGGGACGACCAGCAGCGACGCCGCCCGGAACCAGTCCGCGAGCTGGTCCTGGCCGACCGGCGGCCGGAACCGCACGACGTCGGCGACGCCGAGCCGCGCGGCCAGCTTCTGCAACCCCTCCGGCTTGGCGAGGCCGCTGCCGCTGGGGCCGCCGACGATCGGCACGACGATGCGGGAGCGGAGCTCGGGGCGCTCGTCGAGCAGCACGGCGACGGCGCGCAGCAGGACGTCCGGAGCCTTCAGCGGCTGGATGCGGCCGGCGAAGAGGGGTATCAGGGCGTCCTGGGGCAGGCCGAGGCGGGCACGGGCGGCGGCGCGGCCGTCCGCGGGGCGGAACCGGTCGAGGTTGACGCCGGGATGCACGACGGCGACCTTGCCGGGGTCGGCGTGGTAGTGGCGGACGAGCTCCTCGGCCTCCTCCGTCGTGTTGGCGATGAGGCGATCCGCGGCGACGACGATCTGGGTCTCGCCGATGACACGGGCGGCGGGCTCGGGCGTGTCGCCGTCGGCCAGGTTGGCGTTCTTGACCTTCGCCATGGTGTGCATGGCGTGCACGAGCGGGGCGCCCCAGCGCTGGGCGGCCAGCCAGCCCACATGGCCGGAGAGCCAGTAGTGCGAGTGCACGAGGTCGTAGTAGCCGGGGCGGTGGCCGGCCCAGGCCTGCATCACACCGTGCGTGAAGGCGCACAGCTGGGCCGGCAGGTCCTCCTTGGCGAGGCCTTCGTAGGGGCCCGCGTCGACGTGCCGGACGAGGACCCCGGGGGCCAGCTCGACGACGGGCGGCAGGCCGCCGGTCGTCGCGCGCGTGAAGATCTCGACCTCGATGTTGATGGCGGCGAGGCGCTGCGCGAGCTCGACGATGTAGACGTTCATGCCGCCGGCGTCGCCGGTGCCGGGCTGGTGGAGCGGGGAGGTGTGCACGGAGAGCATCGCGACGCGACGGGGGCGGCGGTGGAGCCTGAGCCGCTGCGGCGCGGTCTGAGAGCGACGCCCGAGCTTGTTGACGTAGCTCACGTGGCGGTCCTCCTCGCTGCGGGCATGCCTGAGGGAGGGTGTGGGGCGCCCTCCACGGAGCTGCAACCCGGACGGGCACATTCCCATTCCGGCGTGTTCCGCGACCGCGGCGTTTTTTGCCCAGCCATTACCATAGATCGCTCAACCGTTCGACGACGTTCTGCGTGCGGGAATCCCGCACGGCCGCACCGCATACCCTCATACGCATGACGTCCCGCGCCCCGAACCGCCCCGTGGGCACGGTCACGCGCGGCACGACGAACCCCAACCGGCTGCGCCGCATGGACCGCTGGATCGCCGCGACGCACGGCCCCGACCTGCGCCGGGCCGCCGATCCCGTCGCCGTCGACCTCGGTTACGGGGCCGCGCCCTGGACCGCCGTCGAACTGCTGGGGCGACTGCGCTCAGTCGCGCCACGCGCGCGTGTCGTGGGCGTCGAGATCGAACCGGCCCGAGTGGCGGCCGCGCGGCCGTACGAGCGCGAGGGGCTGGCCTTCCGGCACGGAGGGTTCGAGATCCCGGTCTCCCGGCGGCCGCACCTGGTGCGCGCCGCCAACGTGCTGCGCCAGTACGACGAGGGCGAGGTCGCCGCGGTCTGGCGGCGGCTGTGCGCGCGGCTCGCGCCGGCCGAGGCGGCGACCGGGTTCCGCGGCGGCCTGCTCGTCGAGGGGACCTGTGACGAGATCGGGCGCCGGCACGTGTGGGTGGCGCTGGGACCGGAAGGCCCCCGCACGGTCACCTTCGCGACCCGGCTGGGCTCCCTGCAACGGCCCTCGGATCTCGCGGAGCGGCTGCCCAAGGCCCTGATCCACCGCAACGTCCCGGGCGAGCCCGTGCACGCCTTCCTGCGCGACTTCGACCGCGCCTGGGCGGCCGCCGCGCCGTTCGCGTCGTACGGCGCCCGGCAGCGGTGGATGCGCGCGGTACGGGACCTGACGGCCGACTGGCCGGTGACGGACGGGCCGACGCGCTGGCGACAGGGCGAAGTGACGGTGCGCTGGGCGGCGTTGGCGCCGCGGGACTGACAGCCCTTGCCTCCGGGCGAACCACCCGGCGACCACCCGGCGACCACCCGGCGACCACCCGGCGACCACCCGGGAACGATCTCCGTGAGTCGTTCGTCACACAGGCGGGGAGAGCGAATGTCGGGGCGGGCGGGAGGGGAAGGACTGCCGATGCCGGTTCCGTCATCACCTCTGTCGTTTTCGGCCGTGACGTGGCACGATCCCCCGAGCGCCTAAGTTACTGACGGTTAATCACACATGGGGGACGCGGTATGGGAACGGGGAAGCGCGGCCTGCTCGCCGCAGCTGTGACCGTGGTCTGCGCGGTCTCCGTGCTGGGGGCGCCCGGCGCGGCGTTCGCCAGCCCGAACCCCCCGCCGACGCCTGCGCCGTCGGCGGGTTCGTCGACCCCCGCGCTTCCCTCGACCGCCACCAACAAGGACCTCGAGGCCGTCCGCACCCAGCTCGAAGCGCTGTACCACGACGCCGCGGTGGCGACCGACGCCTACAACGCGGCCGAGGAGGCGGCGCAGAAGCAGTCCGCGGAGATCGTCGAGCTGGCCAAGAAGATCGTCGCGGGCCAGAAGAAGCTGGACGACCTCAAGGACCGCGCGGGCGCCGCCGCCCGCGCCCAGTACCGCACGGGCGGCCTGCCCGACGAGGCACAGCTGGTGCTGAGCGACGACCCGTCGGAGTTCCTCGACGGCGCGGGCCGGGTCCGCCAGGGCCAGCGCGCGACCAAGGGTCTGATCGGCCAGCTGACGCAGGTCCAGCAGGACTTGGAGCAGTACTCCAAGGACGCCTCCGCCCAGTGGCAGAAGCTGGAGGCGGGCCGCAAGACCAAGGCGGCGGCCCAGAAGAAGATCGAGAAGCAGATCGCCGCGGCGGAGAAGCTCGAGTCCCGGCTGGAGAAGAAGGAGAAGGAGCGCCTCGAGCAACTGGAGGCGCAGGTCGCACAGAAGGCGCAGACCGCCTGGCTGGACACCGGCATCCTCAAGGAGATCGACAGCGCGGCGTCCGTACAGGGCAAGGCGGCCGTGCGGTTCGCCACCGCGCAGATGGGCAAGCCGTACGTGTGGGGCGCCGAGGGACCGAGGAGCTTCGACTGCTCAGGCCTGACCTCCGAGGCCTGGAAGAGCGCCGGACGGCCGATACCCCGCACCTCGCAGGAGCAGTGGAAGCAGTTGCCGCACGTCGCCGTCCAGGACATGCGCCCCGGCGACCTGATCATCTACTTCGGCGACGCCAGCCACGTCGCGATGTACGTGGGCGACGGCGCGATCATCCACGCCCCGCGCCCGGGCCGCACGGTCACGCTCGCGGGCGCGGGCACGATGCCGATCCTCGGGGTGGTCCGGCCGGACGCGTGACCTCGCCCGCCTGAGCCGTGCGTGGCCTCGTCCGTCCGACCGCGCGCGACCTCATTGGTGTGACCCAGGGCACTTCTGTGGCCGCTCAGGTGTGTCGAGCCGGGGGCGACGTGACGTTCGTCATCCCCTCCCGGGGGCCGGCCTGTCCAACTGCGGTAGGGATCGCGGCATATGACAGGGGCCAGAGATCAAGCGGCGTGCCGTACGCCATTCCGCTGCGACGCCTTCTGCCGCTATGGTCCCCGTCGGTGGGTCGAGGTCCCTCGCCCCCGCCATGCCCTCGGGGGGAGGGAAGGAATCCAAGACGATGCCCGTACCCGTACCGCGGCAGAGAGCGATCCCGGCCGTGGAAAGTGGTCAGGCGCAGGCCGTGCCCGCAGTCGGCGGCCCCTCCGAGGAAGAAGCCGGTCGCGGGGAAGAGCAAGCCTGCCGCCACGAGACGACGGTGGCGAACGACACCGTCCCCTCCGGCGCGCACCACGCCGCGCGCGACGGAGCACACCCGCACCCGCAGGCCGGCGCGCACCGGAACACGCGTGACGGAGCGCTCAACGTTGCGCCCGCGGACGGCGTCCACCCTGGCGTGAACACCGCAGGCGTCAGCGCGCCCGGCGTCGCCGTGACCGGCGTCACCGCTCCGGGTGCGGCCGCGACCACGGCGGGCGCCGCGCACACTCCCCTCACGCTGCTGCTGATCGAGGACGACCCCACGGCCGCGCCGATCTTCCGCGACCTGCCCGACTCGGACGGCAGGCCGATCCGGGTCCGCACCGCCCGCAACCTCACCGAGGCCGAGCGGCTGCTCACCGACGACGTGCACTGCATCCTGCTCGACATCGCGCTGCCCGTGCCGGGCCGCACGGCCGCGGCCGCCGGTGACGACGAGCTCGCCGTGCTGCGGCACGTGCTGCGGCTCGCTCCTCGGCACGCCGTGCTCGCGCTCACCGCCTCCGGCGACGCCGAGCGCGGCGCCGAGGCCGTGCGCGTGGGCGCACAGGACTACCTCTTCAAGGACGAGCTGGACGGCCGTCTGCTGAGCCGCGCGATCCGGTACGCGGTGGAGCGGAAACGTTCCGACACGGCCGAGCGGCGGCTCGCCGAGGGCAAACTGCGCGCGCAGGAGAACGCCCGCCTGGAGCGCGGCCTGCTGCCCACGCCGCTGCTGGAGGGCTCCCCGCTGCGGTTCGCCGCCCGCTACCGCCCCGGCCGCTCGCGCGCCCTGCTCGGCGGCGACTTCTACGACACCGTCCGCACACCCGACGGCACCGTGCACGCCATGATCGGCGACGTCTGCGGGCACGGCCCGGACGAGGCCGCGCTCGGCGTGGAGCTGCGCATCGCATGGCGGGCGCTGACCCTGGCGGGCCTGTGCGGGGACCAGCTGCTGAACACGCTGCAGCAGGTGCTGGAGCACGAGCGCGACGACGACGAGATCTTCGCGACGCTGTGCACGGTGGACATCGCGCCCGACGGCCGCCGGGCGGGCCTGTGCCTGGCCGGCCACCCGGCGCCGCTGATCGCCCGCCCGGACCGGCCCGCGCGCCTGCTGCCGTACGACAACAACGGCCCCGCGCTCGGCCTGCTGCCGGGTGCCCGCTGGCCGCGGATGCAGGTCGAGCTGGGCGCGGAGTGGAGCCTGATGCTGTACACCGACGGCCTCATCGAGGGGCGGATCGGCGAGGGCAGGGAACGGCTCGGCCAGGACGGCATGGTGGAGATGATCCGCCGCCAGCTCGCCGAGGGGCTCAGCGGGGAGGCGCTGCTGCGCGCCGCGGTGAGCGAGGTGCGCGAGCTCAACGGGGGCGAGCTGACGGACGACGTCGCGGTGGTCCTGCTGGACCGGGTGCCGTAGGAAGACGCGGGACACGCCGCGCCGCCGCGCGGCACCCTGCGCGCCGCGCGCCCACTACCGCGGCTGCTGCCGCGCGTGGTGCGTGGTGCCCGGCGCGGGACCGCCCTAGCGTCCGCCGTTGTACGGGCCGTACGGGCCGTCGCTGCTGCTTCCGCCGCGCCGGCGGCCCCAGCCGCCGCCCGAGACCTGCCGGAGGGCCGGACGGACGTCCACGAAGAAGACGATCGAGGCGACGAGGCCCGCGAGCTGCAGGAAGAGCATCGGCACCAGAAGGTTCACCGCGACCGCGATGCCGAGGATGATCAGCCAGAAGCCCTTGTTCTGCTTGTCGGCGGCGCGGTACGCGTCGTCACGGAACAGCGCGGCCATCACCAGTGCCACCACGGCGAAAGCCAACATGGCGAGGTAGAGCAGCCACATCAGCCCCGCGAAGCCTGCCATCAGCACAACGCCCACCACCTGATTCGACGCGTCTCGTCCCGGACTCGACCTGCTCGTGTCCTACGCGGTCACCGTACCCGCAACCGCGCTTCCGCTACCTGCACAACGGGCCGGGCACCTCGTCAGTGCCCGGCCCGTGTCCGTATGTCGTCTTCCGCCGTGTCCGTCCCGGCCGTCGGTCTCACTTGGCGGGAGGCGTCGTCTTCTTCGCGGCGGGCTTGCGCACCGGGGCCTTCCGGGCGACGGGCTTCTTCGCCGCGGCGGTCTCGGACCGGGCCTCGGCGGGAGCGGTCTTCGGCTCGTCGGTCCGGAGCTGGACCGGCTCGGGCTTCGGCGCCGTCTTCGGCTCGGCGTTCGGCTCGACCGCGATGGCGAGCTCCTCGATCTCCTCGGCGGCCTCGCCACGCCAGGTCTTCACGGCCTGCTCGCCGTGCTCGGCGACCTTCTCGTAGGTCTCACGGGCCTTGACGGCGTACTCGGCGGCGACGCCGACACCGCGCAGGGCGAGGTCCTGGGCGGACTCGCCGAGCTTCTTCAGGTCGGCGTCGAGGGTGCTGCCGATCTTCTTGATGTCACCGTCGAGGGTGCTGATGAAGTCGGTGACCTTGGCCTGGAGGGACTCCTGCGCCTCCTTGGCGCGGGCGGTCGCCTCCTTGGCGCGGGCCGTCGCCTCCTTGGCGCGGGCGTTGGCCTTCTCCTGCACGGACTTCGGGTCGGTGTTGCGGACGGCCTCGAAACGCGCCGGGGCCTCGGTGCGCAGCTGCTCCACCAGACCCGGCACCTTCTTCGCCTGCTGGAGAGCCAGGTCGGCGGTGCCCGCGGCGAAGTAGAGCGGAGTCGGGTCGCTGAAGGTCTTGCGCAGGTCGTCGGTGATGGCCATGGTGAGGGTCCTCCCGGATTCACATTCGTCTGTGTTCGTCTGTGGGTCGTGCGCGCCGAGTACGCCCGAGTACGTCGTCCTCGGCTGAGGATCGTGCGGTTCCGCAGCGGTGCGGCCGGTCCCCTGGTCCGGTCAGCCGGCCGACTGCTGCGGGTCGACGTCGCCTCCGTGGGCCCCGAGGCCCGTTCCGTCCGCGCGGCCGTCGTCGCTCCCGATCCCGTTCTCCCTGCGGAAGGACTCGTAGATCTGGAGCAGCGCCTGCTTCTGGCCCTCGGTCAGGGTGGGATCGGCGAGGATGACCGCCCGGGTCTCGACCTCGTCCCGGTCCCGCTCCGCGTCGAGGATGCCGGCCCGCACGTACAGCGTCTCGGCGGAGATCCGCAGGGCCTTGGCGACCTGCTGCAGCACCTCCGCGCTCGGCTTGCGCAGCCCGCGCTCGATCTGGCTCAGATACGGATTGGACACCCCGGCGGCGTCGGCGAGCTGCCGGAGCGACAGCTGCGCGTTGCGCCGCTGCTCGCGCAGGTAGTCACCGAGATTGCCGACGTTGAGCGATGCCATGCCTCCACCTTGCACCACCCCCGCTAACTATTGCAAGCACCTGCTTGCAAAAGTGCGCCGTGTCACTCCGCGCCAACGACGACCCACTCGCTGCCCGGCTGTCCGCGGAGACGGTGACCCGGCCAGGCAGGGAACCGTGATCGCTCAGCTTTTCTGGGAACGGACAGCGCTCTCGCGTTGGGCGGTCAGGATGGCTGGACCTGGTCGAAGAAGGCGAGGGCTTCGGCGGGGTCCGGGCTCACGAGGCGCTCCAGGCCTGCCGTCGTGATCTTCGCCCACCTTCCGGCCCGCTCCCACATCCGTTCCTCGAAGGCGCGGACGGCGTCGTCCAGATCCTCGGGGCCGGCGGCGATGGACTCCGCGAGTTCGGCGCCTTCCAGCATCGCGAGGTTCGCGCCCGCCCCCAACGGCGGCATCAGGTGGGCGGCGTCGCCCAGCAGCGTCACCCCGGGGACATGGGTCCAGGTGTGGGACACGGGCAGGATGTGAAGGGGGCGGTGGACGAACACGGTGCCGCGGTGGAGGAGGTCGAGGACGGGAGCGGCCCAGCCGTCGAACAGGGCCAGCAGGCTCGAGCGCACGGCCACGGCGTCGGCCGTGTCCAGGTTCGTGTGCCAGTCCAGCGACGCGCGGAACTTGGCGTACACCTTGACGTGGCCGCCGCTGTTGCGCTGGGCGACGAGGGAGCGGTTCACGCCGTACACGGCCACGGAACCGTCGCCGATCAGCCGGGCGAGGTCGGGATGCCGGGTGTCGACGTCGTCGAGGGAGGTCTCGACCGTGGTGACGCCGGTGTAGTGCGGCGTCACCGGCGAGACCGCCGGGCGGACTCGGGACCAGGCGCCGTCAGCGCCGACCACGAGGTCGAACGTCTCCTGTCGCCCGTCCGTGAAATGGACCCGTACGCCGTCCCCGGTCCCTGGCACCACCTGCGTCACGCCCCGCCCCCACTGGACGTCGAGCGGGCCGAGCAGCAGGTCACGGAGTTGCCCGCGGTCGATCTCGGGGTTGGCCCGGTCGTCCGGACGGGGTCGCCAGTCGCGCAGGACGGTCCCGGTCGTGTCCAGGATGCGCATGGCCTGCCCCTCGGAACGGGACAGCTCCTGGAACTCCGCCATCAGCCCCGCCTTGTCCAATGCGAGCTGGCCCAGCCCTGCGTGCAGGTCCAGCGTGCCGCCCGGGGGGCGGGCGTCGGGGGCGGGGTCGCGTTCGAGGACGGTGACCGGGTGACCATGGCGGTGCAGGACGCGGGCGAGGGTGAGGCCGCCGGGACCCCCGCCGACCACTGCGATGCGATGTCTCATGCCGATACACTGTATTGACACATGACGATGTATCGCAAGAGTACGGTGTGACCATGACTGTGTGGGACCGGCCGGAGCCGCCGACTCGACCCGTGCCGCTCGACCGGGAGCGGATCGTCGCCGCCGCCGTCGCGCTGGCCGACGCGGGCGGCCTGGAGGCGGTGTCCCTCCGCAAGGTCGCCGCCCGGCTGAACGCCGGCCCGATGCGGCTGTACGGATACATCTCCACCAAGGAGGAGTTGTTCGACCTCATGGTGGACGAGGTCCAGGCCGAGATCCTCCCCGAGGAGAAGCCCGGCGACTGGCGGGAGACACTGCGCGTCCTCGCTCACCGCACCAGGCGGGCCGCTCTCCGTCACGAATGGCTGGCCGACCTGCTCGGCGGCCGCCCGGCCCTGGGCCCGAACGGCCTCGCCGTGACCGAGGCCACGCTGGCCGCCCTCGACGGCCTCGCCGACGTCGACACCGTCATGCGGGCGGTGGAGACCGTCAGCGCCTACTTCACCGGCGCGATCAGGCGCGAGATCGCGAACCTGCGGGCCGAGCGTGCCACGGGCCTGTCCAAGCGCGACTGGCAGCGCGCCTCCGGGCCGCATGTCACGAGAATGCTGGCCACAGGCCGCTTCCCGGCGCTGGCCAAGGCCGTGCACGACGGCACGGACATGGACGCCGAGGCAACGTTCGCGACCGGCCTGGACTGGGTTCTCGACGCCGTGGCCGCCAAACTCGCCCGGCCGCCGGCGTGACGCCCGGCTCCGGCCGAATCCGCGCGGGGCTCGGGTTTCGGACGGTAGTGCCACCACAGGCCGCGCGGTCCATGCCACCACAGGCCGCGCGGTCTTGGACCGGAACCCCTTTCCCCGCACCGCACATCCAGAGACCTATCGGGAGTAACCCTGTGGCACGCCTGTGGGAACTGCAGGAAAGCATCGTCGTCGACGCTCCCCGCGCAGAGGTGTACGCGGCGCTGTCCCATCTGCGGAACATGGGCAGATGGAGCCCGGAATGCTTCTACGTGTGGCATCGCGGCACGACGGCACGCGAAGGAACCGGATTCGTGGGGTTCAACCGCAAGGGCCTTCTCGTGTGGTTCACGACCTGCCGGGTCACCGTGGCCGACGCGCCCCACGAGTTCGCGTTCCGGGTCAGCACCTTCGGCCTGCCCGTGGCCCTGTGGGGCTACCGGCTCGAGCCGGAGGGTGACGGGACCCTCGTCACCGAGTACTGGCAGGACCTGCGGAGCGGGGCCGGTTCGCGCGTCACGGAGCTGCTCGGACTCCTGTTCACCGGCACCCGCCCCGAGGCCCGTGCGGCGGCCAACCGGGCTGGCATGCGCACCACGCTGCTGCGGCTGAGGCAAACCGTGACGGCCTGACGGATCGACAGACCGACGGAGAGGCGGCTCTGCTCGTGAAGCCCACCGCGGCTGCCCGCCACCTGACGGCCCGCCCCGCCCGCCTCACCGCCCCTCCCACGGCAGGGCCCGTCAGCCCTCCGCCTCCCACGGCAGGGCCCGTTCGTGCACCACGTCCAGGCGGGAGACCGCGCGGGTGAGGACCACGTAGAGGCGGTTCAGGCCGCGGTGCTCCGACTCCGCGACGGCCGCCGGTTCGACGGCGACGACGTGGTCGTACTCCAGGCCCTTGACGAGGGTCGCGGGGACCACCGTCACCCGGGCGGGCGGGTCCTGCGGGCCGGCGGCCGGGACGCCGGACGCGGTGAGGGCCTCACGGATCGCGTCGGCCTGGGAGTCCGCGGCGATGACGCCGACCGAGCCCTCGTGGGTGAGCGCGTCGCGGACGGCGGCGGCGACCGCGGACGGGAGGTCGCCGTCGGCCCGCCGCACGCGCAGTGCGCCGTCCCGGCGCAGGGAGCGGGCCCGGGGCACCTCGGCGTCGAGGCGGTCCAGGAGGCGGTCCGCGAGGGCGAGCACGGCGGCCGGGACGCGGAAGCCCGTGGTCAGCGGCACGATCGTGGCGTCCGGCTTGCCCAGGTGGGTCAGCTGGACCTGCCAGGAGGACGCCGCCCAGTCCGTGGTGCCCTGGGCCAGGTCGCCGAGGACCGTGAGCGAGCCGAAGCGGACCCGGCGGGCGACGGCCCGGCACTCCATCGGCGAGAGGTCCTGGGCCTCGTCGACGACGACATGACCGTATCCCCGTGGATGGTCCAGCAGGCCGGCGATCTCGTCGAGGAGGACGAGGTCGGCGGCCGACCAGCGTGCCGACTTCGGGGTGCGGGGCGGGCGCGGCCAGTGCAGGGCCCGCTGTTCGTCGGGGTCCAGGAGGCCGTCCGCGGCCCGGGCCAGTTCCTGCGGGTCGGTGAGGAGCCGGGCCAGCACCTCCGCCGGCCGCGCCTTCGGCCACACCCTCTCCACGCAGGCGCTCACCGGCGCGGCCCGTTCGATCCGGCGCGTCC
The DNA here is from genome assembly GCF_030816715.1 of Streptomyces achromogenes. Lineage (NCBI taxonomy): Bacteria > Bacillati > Actinomycetota > Actinomycetes > Kitasatosporales > Streptomycetaceae > Streptomyces > Streptomyces achromogenes. Next base: position 4,134,005 of record NZ_JAUSYH010000001.1, read on the forward strand.
AGGAGGCCGGACGGGGCCCGCTGCGGCGTTCCACCTGTTCCTGGATCCGGCGCACGATCCGGGCCCGTACCCGCTCACGGCCGGTGTCGTAGGGCGGCTCCTCGGCCAGCACGGTGGCGACGATCTCCGTCAGCACCCGGCCGGCGATGCGCCGGTGACCGGAGCCCTCCGGGATGTGCAGGTCCTCGGCGCGGTCGGCCGCCACCCGTCCGTACACGGCCCGCCGCAGCACCTCGGCCATCCGCGGGTCGTGCTTGACGGCGGCGGTCCGCTCGGGGTCGGTGCCGGTCAGCCGGTGGCCGGCGGCGATCTCGTCCTGGAGCGTCGACTGGCGGACGCCGGTCTCACCGAGGGAGGGGAGCACCTCGGCGATGTAGGAGAGGAAGGCGCGGTGGGGGCCCAGGATCAGCAGACCGCCGCGCCGGATGCGGCGCGGGTGGGTGTAGAGGAGATAGGCCGCCCGGTGCAGGCCGACCGCGGTCTTGCCGGTGCCGGGGGCGCCCTGCACGCACACCGATACGGCGAGGTCCCCGCGCACGAGGTCGTCCTGCTCGGGCTGGATGGTCGCGGCGATGTCCCGCATGGGGCCCACCCGGGGGCGTTCGATCTCGCGCGCGACGATGCCGCCGCCCGGCCCGCCGACGCCGGCGCTCGGGTTCACGCCGCCCCCGCTCGCGTTCCCGCTGCCCCCGTCCAGCCGTTCGTCCTCCAGGCCCGTCAGGTCGGCGGAGTCGCCCCGGCTGCCCAGGGCCCAGCCGAACCGTCGCCGTACGGCCACGCCCTGCGGGTCGCGGACGCTCGCCTGGTAGAAGGCGCGGGAGACGGGGGCGCGCCAGTCGACGACGAGCGGCGGGGCGGCCGGGTGCTCGCTGACGCGGAGCCGTCCGATGTGGTGGGCGAGGCCCTCGTGCGCGCCGCCCGTGCCGTGCGCGAAGTCGAGCCGACCGAAGAACAGCGGGCCTTCCGGCAGTTCGTGCAGGGCTTTGGCATGGCTGCGCAGCTGGTAGCCGAGGACTTCGGCGTCGGCGCCGGAGGCGGAGACGTCCTCGCCGGTGGCCACCTGGAGGTCGGCGCCCGCGACCATGGCGGCGAAGGCGGCCCGGCAGGCGTCGTGGTGGGCACGTTCGGCGTGAAGGGCGGTGTCGAGGTCGGGTGCCGTCATACGGCGAGGATACCGAAAAGCGTTACCCGGTTACATTTTTTATGTGGTCACGTTATCTATTCGGCAAGGGAGGTACGGGCGAGTTGCGGCAGCCCCGTTTCCAACATGCCGAAGGCCCGCTCGGCCGCGGCCACCGCGTCCCCCCGCACATCCTCCAGCCGCTCGCCCGCCGCGACCCGGCGCCAGGTGTACTCGGCGAGGATCCGTCGGACGGCGATGATCTGGCCGGCCGCCAGCCGGGCGTCGAGGGCGGTGGGCAGGTCGTCCGCGAGGGCCTCGGCGAGGGCCGCCTCCGAACGCTCCAGATAGCCGTGCAGCCGGGCGACGAGGGAGGGGGTGCCGTAGAGGAGGTCGTAGAAGGCCCGCACGTGCGGGTGGTCGTTGAGGCCGGTGACGGGGTCCTCGGCGGCCAGCCCGTCGAGGAAGTGCCGGCGCAGGGCGACGAGCGGCGCGACCCCCTCGGCGCGCGCCCCGGCGACGACGCGTGCCGCCTCCCCCTCGTGATCGGCGATCTGGTGCAGGACCAGATCCTCCTTGGTCGGGAAGTACCGGAACAGGGTCGGCTTGGAGATCTCGGCCGCGGCGGCCACCTCGGCGACGGACACCGCGTCGAAGCCGCGCTCGAGAAAGAGCCGGACGGCGACCTCCGACACGGCCCTGTACATCCGCTGCCTCTTGCGCTCACGCAGCCCGGTCGCACTCATGGGAGGAGCGTACGGGGCGGCGCCGAGCCGTCCGCCGGGATCACCTTTCCGGCGCCGCGCAGCAGCACCGGCCGGGACGCGGGGACGCGGCGACGCCGGGCGTCAACTGACCCTGGCCCGAACCGTGTTCGACGCACGAACAGACCATGGTCGCCCTAGGCCAGGGCCCGGGCAAGATAGGGGTTCGCGGCCGCCGGGAGAGAGAGGCCGAGGGAAGCGATGGCGGTCGCGAGGGTGTCGGCGTAGGAGTTGACGGCCCGGCGGACGTTGGGGGCGTCCAGGCCCGACCCTGTCGCGAGACGGTCGAGATCGATGTACGCAGAACGGATGACCTCGATCCGGCGGTATACGGTCCAGTCCTTCTCCGAGTCCCTGGTGTACTCCGGTGCCAGCTGCCGTTGCCACCGCAGGAACATCCGTTCCCTGATCTCCGGTCTCGTGGGGGTCAGGTGCATGTGCCGGACCAGGTCGTAGAGCGGATCGCCGACCAGGGCCATCTCCCAGTCGATGATCGTCAGCGCCAAGGCGTCGTCGCGGCGCACCAGGTTCCAGGGGTTGAGGTCGCCGTGCAGCAGCGCCGGCGCGCGACGGCTCACCCGGTGGCGGAAAAGGATTTCCCGAAGGCGCTGCTCGTCGGGCAGCCCCAGCGTGCGGGCCAGTTGCAGCGACTTCTTCGGCAGGTCCCGGACCAGACCGACCAGCTGTTCCTTCAGCCACTCGCAGAAGTCGACGTGCCCGGCCTGCGGGTCGATCAACACATGGTCCACCCGGGCCAGTTCGCACAACTGGTCGACCAGCGCGTCCGCCTCGTGCGGCCGCAGGCCGTCCACCGGGTGGACGGGGGGCCGGTCGATATGGGTGCCCTCGTAGGTGTGGATGCTGAGCTGGTCGTCCGGGTAGCTCGTCCCCAGCGCAAGGACCTCGGGCGCCGCCACCCGGACGCGCGACTTCTGGATCGCCTGCAGGACGACATGCTCACTCAGGTATCTGGGCTCCCGGCGCGAGACGTCCGGCAGTTTGCGCCGCACGACCACAGGAGTCCGCATGCCCTGCACCAGGACCACCGAGTTGAGGTGCGCGGTTCCCTTGAAGACCCGGTGCGCCGGAGCTGCTCCCTCCACGGCCAGTGCCTCCAGCACAGCGGACCCCGGGAAGCGGGGGTTCTCGGGAAGGCGCGGATCCGGCGTCCAGCCGAAGGCCTTCCTGCTCCAGTCCTGGTCGCTCACCACCCTGTCGCGCCGCGACACCCGCCACCGGAACAGCGCACGTCCGATCTCGCCCTCCGCCGGGACGTTCCGCAGTCGCAGTGGCTCCTCCGCCGCGATCAGCGCCCGGCGCACCTCCACCGTCGCCTCGTCGAGGCTCTTGCCGGTGCACGACTCCTGCAGCGACCGCGCGGCACGCATCACGTCCGGATAGACCGACTGGGCCCGCTCGAAGGCCAGATAGTGGCGCAGATCCTTGCCGTAACCCTTGGCGGCGCCGGGCCGGAAACGGCAGATGGCCTCCGCCCACGCGTCGATCACCTCCTCCCACTGGTGATCCGGGTAGTGCATGCGCACCAGATGTGTGGCGAGGTCGTGCAGCGGGTCTCCCCAGGTCGCCAGCTCCCAGTCGACGCAGACCAGGGGCGGTGCGCCGTCGTACGACACGATCACGTTGTCCCGGTGCAGATCCGCGTGGAGCAGGCTGTACGGCCGCCGGGTCATCGCGGGCACTCGCTCGGCGAAGCGGAGCAGGGCGTCGTCGGAGATGCCCAGCGCCTTGAACAGACCGCCGAACTCGGCCCAGTTGGGCTTGCGGATCTGTTCGTCGGCGCAGTGGGCCAAGGTCTTCAGGAAGCCCTGGCCGTCAGTGTGGTTGGCAGGCCAGGAACCCGGCAGCGGCGGCAGGGCCTGCCGCCGCACCTGGGTCATCTGTCCCAGGAGACCGGCGAGCGCCCTGAGCAGCAGGGTGTCGACAGGCTTACCGTTTCCGCAGACGGTGGAGAGCGGAACGCCCTCCACATAGCTGTGAAGGGCGTAGCCGTGCGCTTTGACCAGGCATTCCGGCGCGTGCGGCAGGACGCCCTGGACGGCTTTCAGGATGGCCGCCTCGTCCTGCCAGGTCCTGATCACCACCGGCAGCGCGTCGGAGCGCCGGGTGCGCACGACCACCGAGGTGCCGGGGGCGCGGCCCACGAGCGGGGCGACGTCATCCGTCAGCGGCAGCACGTAGTTGCGATTGTGGTGGCCGCTGGACTCCCGGGTCGACACGGCGGCCTTGAAGAAAGCCCGCAGTGCTCCCTGAGCGGCTCGTTCCCCGAGCTGACGAGGGGGAACAAGGTGGTCGACCACTGGCCGCTCCGGAGATTCGCGCTGGGCATGTTTAGGGCAAACGTAAAGGTGCCGCACGACCGAAGCGATGCAAGTGAGCCAATGGGTGGTGCGCCACTCATCCACGTCAGGCCGTCCGAGACTGGCTGGTTCGCCGTCTCATACGTATGGACGGGAGCGATTGCTCGCGCGATTGAGGCATGTTAGCGCAGCCACCGTGGCTATTCGGCGAGAAAGTTCCACACGGAGTCGAACCATGCCTGCCAGGTGTCGACGAAGACCGTGCCCGGCGAGTTCGGGTCCGTGTCCTTCACATGGTGGGTGAGGGTGGCGCCGAGGCCCAGCACGTCCAGGGCGGTGATCTCTTCGCCGGAATCCAGTTCGATCTGCCGCTGGATCACCTCGTAGGGGCCGTGCAGGGCCTCCGTGCCGTTCAGCAGGTACAGCTTGAAGGCCGGCGTCAGCGGCGCGTGCCGGATCCGGACGTCGACCGCGGACACGTACTTCTCCGTCTTCAGGTCCTTCAGCACTCCGCGCAGCGAGTCCGTGTGACGGTCGGTGATGTCGTGCAGCCGGTTGCGCAGACGGTCGTCGTTCCTGTCGTCCTTGACCCGTGGATAGGGCAGGTCGAGGTCCCGGGAGGGGAGGATCATGCGCAGGCCGATGCGCCTGGGGGCTATCGAGCCGCCGCGGATCCGCTCGGCCTGCAGCCTGATGTGCGCGTCCAGCGATTCGGACGTCAGCGTGTAGACGTCCACGGTGACGTCGGGCTGTTCGAACGCCTCGCTGAGCAGCGGACCCAGCGTCGCGCCGTGGCGCAGCCGGGTGGCTCTGGGCGTCGACGAGTGAATCCGCTGAATCTTGATCACCCGGGAGCCGCTGCCCTGGCGGGACTCGATCCAGCCCTCGTTGGCCAGTTCCCGCAGCACGCGCTGCACGGTGTCGCGGGAGACCCCGTACTCCTCGGCCAGGTCCCGCTGGGAGGGCAGGAAGGAGCGCAGCGAATAGGTGCCGTCCGTCATCCGGGCCCGCAGGTCCTCGGCGACCCGATGGAACTCCCTGCCTCCGCCGTCACCGCTCTGCTGCGCGTCCACACGGCGACCGTACCGCCATCCGGCCAATGGCAAACCAGTATCGGTCAAGTCCTGTGTCAGACCCGGGGCAGACCTCGGTCAAGTCTCATGCAAGGCAGGCCGGTTAAGGATCAGCCGGCCAGGGGAAATCCATTTCAAGGCAACCAGTCCAATTGGACCGGTAATGGCAAGCTTCTCCGAGACTGGCAAGGAGGTGGAAGGCCATGCTCCTGTTATCGGCGCTCTGGGAACTCCTCGCGTTCTGCGCGGGGTTCACGGTGCGGGCCAAACTGGGGGTGGCGGGGGTGCTGCTGCTGTTCACCCTGGCCGTGGGCGTGCGAGCCCGGCACGACGTGCTCGCCGTCGGGACGGCCGTCGTGCTCGTGGCTCTGATGCTCAGGTTCTGACCGCGTCCAGTACCGGTTCCAGGGACGGCACCACGAGGGTCGCGCCCGCACCCGTGAGCAGTTTCTCCTTGCGCTCGTTACGCGCGTAGCCGAGGAAGGGGACGCCCGCCTCGCGGGCGGCCAGGAAGTCGGAGGGGGTGTCGCCGATCATCAGCGCTGTGCCGGGCGCCGAGCCCATGGCGCGCAGGGCGAGGTTCAGGCAGTGCGGGTGCGGTTTGAGGTGGCGCAGCTCCTGGGTGCGACCGTAGACGTGAGGCGTGAAGCACGAGGCGAGCCCCCGGGACGCGAGGTAGGTGGCGACCACCCGGGGGGAGTTGTTGGTGGTGATCGCCAGCCGCAGGCCGAGGGCGGTCAGGGTGCGTATCAGCGGGTCGGCGTAGGGCGTGGGCATCGCCGTGGCCGTGGCTCTCAGCTCTTCCTGGGTGAGGCGTTCCTCCAGCTCGGTGACCAGGTCGCTGCCCGGGTGCCGGCGGTCCACTGCGCGCAGCACGACGTGCGGGTCGAGCGAGTCCCGCTCGGACTCCGTCAGCAGGTGGTGCAGGCCCCGCCCTTCGAGCCACTCCACCAGGCCGTCGGCCACCACGTCCGCCGAATGACCGGCGAAGAGACGGCAGATGGGCCCGTCGAAGTCCCAGAGGACGACGCGCGCACGGCCGATCACTTCCCGCAGGTCAGCGGTCTCGGTGTCGGTGTCGGGGGTCACCTGTTGAGTCTGCTGCGTATCAGAGGTCACTAGGAGAGTGTCAGGTCCGTCGTGATGGTTTCCCAGAGGGCGTCGAACCACTTCTGGGATTCCTCCACGAACGCGGCATCGCGCTGACCGGCCGCCTTCTCGAAGGAGAAGAGCAGCGACTCGGTGCCCAGCACGTCGTACATGTCCAGGGTTCCGCTGTCGGTGGCCTCCTCGCGGCGGGTGACCATGTAGTACGCCATCAGCGCCTCCCGGCCGTTGAGGAGGTACAGCTTGACCGGCGGGGTGAAGGGCAGCGCGCGGAAGGTGATGTTGACGTCGATGCCGTGTGAGCGCAGGGTCTGCAGGTTGTGGCGCAGCACGTGACCCTGGGCGTTGCGCATGGCCAGCCAGCGTTGGTGGACCGGGTCGTCGTCGCCGCGGCCGTCGACCGGCACCGGGAAGGCGAGGCTGATGTCCCGGGACGGCAGCAGGATGCGCACGTCGATCCTGGCGGGCTTCAGCTGCCCCCCGTGGATCAGCCGCAGCGGTTCGCTCAGGGCCGGGATGAGGCTCTCGGCGGTGAGGCAGGCGGCGTCGATGCGCACATGGGGCGCGGAGAAGGCGGCTGTGATCCGGGGGGCCAGGCCGACCATCGTGGGCTGGGGCTCGTCGCGGCCCGGCGCCGCCGGCTGGGCGATCCGGGGCGGGCTGCCCTTGCTCACGTCGGTGAGCAACCCGTCGTCCTGCAGTGACCGCAGGGCCTGGCGGACGGCGCCGCGCTCCACGCCGAACTCGTCGGCGAGTTCGGCCTGCGTGGGCAGCCGGTCGCCGGCCTTGAGCTCCCCGGCGCGGATGCGTTCGCGCAGGACATCGGCGATCTCCTGCGGCGAGAGCCGTCCGCTGCCGTTCACTGCCACGTTCTCCTGGGTCACGACCAAACGCTACAACTTCCATCCATCTGACGGGAGTTGTTTGAAAGTTGTTTAGAAGTTGCCACCAAGTGGGGACAACATAGTCATAGTTGGTTGCCAACTTGAGTGAGTTGGCGGAAGGTTTGCCTCCCACTCCCGGACTTCGGTCCCGGACCACGATCACGGACTTCGGTCCCGGACCTCGATCCCGGCCCCGATCCGGGACTTCGTCTCCCAGCCTCCGAAGGGGGGAACCGCCCATGCCCGCCCTCGTCCTCCTCTGCGCCGCCTTCGTCGTCGGCGTCGAACAGACCATCCAGTGGAAGTACGGCAGCACCGGCGCCGTCGGCCTGCTCCTGCTCAGCGTCGGCGTCAAGGCCAAGAGCCCTGCCATCAGTTCCCTCGGCGCGGTGATCCTCGCCCTCCTCGCCACCGGACCCGCCGTCAGCTCGTGAGCACCAGCTCCGAGCTGATGGTGTCCCACAGGGCGTCGAACCACCTCCGGGACTGTTCCACCAAGGTCGTGTCCCGCGGGCCGGCGCCCTCCTCGAAGGCGAACAGCAGCGACCGGGTGCCCTCGGCGTCGTACAGCTCCAGGTGCTCCTGGTCGATCGTCTGCTCGCCCCGGGTGACCGTGTAGTACGCGAACAACGCCTCCGCCCCGTTGAGCAGATACAGCTTGACGGGCGGGGTGAACGGCAGCGCGCGAAAGGTCACGTGCACGTCGATGCCGTGCGTGGAACGCAAGGTGAGCAGGTTGTGCCGCAGCACCTGCCCCTGGGCGTTGCGGTGGGCGAGCCAGCGGCGCTGCAACGGCCCGCCGGGCGAGCCGTCCACCGGCGTGGGGAAGGCGAGGTCGATGTCCCGGGACGGCAGCAGGACCCGGACGTCGATCTTGGCCGGTTTCAGCTCCCCCGCGTGGATCTGCCGCAGCGGTTCGCCCATCGCGGCCGTCAGCGACACCGCGGTCAGGCAGAGGGCGTCGACCTCGACATGCTCCGCCGCGAAGGCCGCGGTGACACGGGGCGGCAGGCCCACCATCGAGGGCTGCGGCGCCGCGGCGGGCCCGACCGGCAGACCGGCCGCCCCCGGCCGCCCCGCGACCGTCGCCGGACTGCCCTTGGAGACGTTGGTCAGAAGCCGTTCCGACTGCAGAATGCGCAGGGCCTGCCGTACGGCGCCCCGCTCGACGCCGAACTCCTTCGCCAGCTTGGCCTGCGTGGGCATGCGCTGACCCGGCCGCAGCACTCCGGTTCTGATCCGGGTGCGCAACTCGTCGGCCACCTCACGGTGTGACGGCAACGGCCGCCCCGCCTCCCTCCGCCCCTTGACGGAGGCATGTTCCCGCTCCACGTGCGCACAGTACAACTTCTCGCCATCTTTAGGCAGTTCAAAGAGAGATGGTTATAGGACGCTTCCAAGCGGACATAAGTACAGTGAAGTTGGCAGCCAACTTCAACGACATGGTCAAGCTTCTAGACGGTTGGCCGGTGGGCCCCCTTCCGGAGGGGAGCCGGGAGCCCGCGCGGCCGGCGCCGACGTACAGCCACAACTGAACAGCACCCGCTCAGCCACAACTTCAGAACGCCGCACAGCCACAACTGAACAGGCACGACCGAACAGCTACGGATGGGCGGATCCAGGGGTTCAGGTCCATGGATCCGCTGCCACACCGCACCGCCCGCTCACGAGAGGAGCCGTCAGAACACGTCCGGGCACCACGGCCGTCCGGACGTACGCAGCAGGGCGTCGGCCCCCCGGGCGGCGCCCGCTCGTTCTTCCCGGAGCCGGCCGAGCGCCGCCAGCCGGACCGCGGACTCGTCACCCAGCCACAGCGTCGCCAGCTCGCCGACGTCGAGCGTGAGGTCGGCGCTGCGGGTGGTCGGCTCGCAGGAGGCGCCGTCGGGGGTCGCGTCCAGCAGGAAACGGCCGCCGGCCAGGCCGGCCCCGTCGACGACCTCCAGCACCAGCGAGCCCGCCGCGTCGTAGGTACGCGCCTGAAGGGCCCGTACGACGTCCAGGATCCGCACCCACAGCCAGTCCGCCTGCGTGGTGATGGTCGCCGCGCGCGGGTCCGGCAGGTAATGCGGCAGCAGGTCGCCCGGGGAGCGCCAGCCCGACTTCACCCGGGTGATCCAGTCGATGGAGCACAGGTAATGCCACAGGGCGCGCTCCGCGGCCGGGGTCACCGCGATCAGCCACCGCACCGACGCCGTGTTCAGCGGCTGCTTGGCGTCGCTCCACTTCTCGTCGGCCCGGTAGGCGACCATCCCGTCCACCTCGCCGTCCGGCGAGCGGTACACCGCGTAGAAGGGTTCGGTCCAGGGGTCGCCGGTCGGGTTCGCCACCCCGGTCTGGATGTCCCACCACTTGTCGCTCCTGCTGACGGCGCCGGGCTGCGCGCGCCGCAGCCGCTCGTGCAGCGCGGGGCCCGTCTTGCGGACCTCGTCGCCGTCGACGAGGTCGATCCGGCCCTCCTGCGGCTGACCCGACCGGCGCGGGTCGAGACCGGCGCGCGGCACGTCGATCGACCACTGGGTCGTCGTGGTGGCCGGGCCGAAGCCGTAACGGCCGTAGATCCGGTACTCGGCCGCGATGAGCGTGGCCACGACGTCCCCGCGCTCCTTCGCGGCCGTGAGGTCGTCGGTCATCAGCCGGGTGAGCAGACCGCGGCGGCGGTGCGTGGGCGAGACGGTGACGTTGGAGATCGCGTCGGCCGGGACGGCGGCGCCGCCGACGGCGGTGAGCTCCTGCGGGAACGAGCGGAACGTTGCGACGCAGCGGCCGGCGTCGAAGGCGCCCGAGGTGCGGGACTGCGAGATGGCCGCGCGGCGTTCCGCCAACAACTGCTCGGTGAGGACCGGTGGGCGCAGGAAGCCCGTGTCCAGGGCCCGTATCCAGTCGGGGAGTTCGGAGTCGGTGATCAGACGGGTGTCGACGGGGAGGCTGGCTCGGCTGGTCATGGCATCACCGTAGGCAGGCACGGCCGGCCACCGCGGGCATTTTTCTCCACCGCCCCGCCACCCGGCCACCCCGCCGCCGCGACTACCGGGCACCCGTCCCCCGGCACCCGGACCATCGGGCCCCGGGCCCCGGGCCTCCGGCCGGCGGTCACCCGTCCCCGAGCCGTCGCCTCCCGGCACCCGTCCCCCGGCCACCGGCCCCCGGTTCCCGCCGGGAGCCGCCGATCGCCGGGGTCGGTCGCCGGGGTCGGCCGCCCGTGCCGGCATGGCGCTTCCGCCGGGCTCACACCAGCAGGTCCTCCACCTGCGCCTCCCCCTCCCGATACCGCCGGGTGATCTCCGCGCCGGACTCGTCGGCCGTCCGCTGGAGGTGCTGACGGCGGCTGGAGACCTGCTGTTCGTAGCGCACCAGCCGGGCCATCGCCTCGTGCAGCTCGAGGTCCGTGCGGGCGTCGAGGTCGGACAGCTCGACGTCGGCCAGCATGTCGGCGGCCAGCCGCCGGCCCTCCTCACTGTGCGGGGTGCCCAGGGTGACGTGACGTGCGGAGGAACGGTGCCGGGCCGGGCCGTCCGTGAGGATCTCCGGCAGCCGGTCCACCACGGAGGCCGCACCCGTCGGTGAACGCCGGGCCAGCTCGGCACGCAGAATGTCGATCCGGCCCTGCAACAGCCGTCGTACGTAACTGAGGTCCGCCTCGTCGCGCTGGGCGTCCCGGCGCAGGGTGCGCAGCTCGGGCAGACTCAGCCCGGCCAGCTCCTGCTCGGCGGGTTCGACGGGCAGCATCGGGCTCTCGCTGCGCTGTGCGGGCGGCCGGTGTGTCGCCGACCGCTCGGTACTCGGTGTGCTCATGTGCCTCAACCGTCTCTCGACCGGCGTGTGGAAAGCATCGTGCCACCCCAAGTGGCCACTATGTGACCGAGTCCCCCCGAACGGCCCCAGACAGGGGCTTAAGGATCAAAAATGGGCCAGTCGTCGGTCCGCGTCCGCGACCCGGCATCATGGTCGGCATGCGAGCGGTGGTGCAGAGGGTGGACGGCGCGAGCGTCGTCGTGGACGGCGAGACGGTCGGCGAGATCAGCGGCGAGGGGCTGTGCGTCCTGGTCGGCGTCACCCACGAGGACACGAAGGAGAAGGCGGCCCAGCTCGCCCGCAAGCTCTGGTCGGTGCGCATGCTGCACGACGAGAAGTCCTGCAGCGACATCGCCGCCCCGCTGCTGGTGATCAGCCAGTTCACGCTGTACGGCGACGCGCGCAAGGGCCGCCGGCCCACCTGGAACGCGGCCGCACCGGGCCCCGTCGCCGAACCGCTCGTCGACGAGGTGGTGGCGCAGCTGCGCGCCCTCGGGGCGACCGTGGCGACGGGCCGGTTCGGCGCGCGGATGCGGGTGTCGCTGACGAACGACGGCCCGTTCACGGTGCTGATCGAGGTCTGAGGCGCGGGCGGCGGGCTCCCTACGGCTCGACCACGACCTCCTGGGCCGCCGCCGTCGTGCCCGCCAGCAGCGGGGCGTCCACCGGGACGTTGCGCTTCACCAACGCGAGGGCGACCGGGCCGAGTTCGTGGTGGCGCGCGGACGTGGTGATGAAGCCGATCTTGCGACCGTCGGGCGCCTCGTCGGCGACGCGGAGTTCGGTGCCCGCGGCGGGCAGGTGGACCTCGCTGCCGTCGAGGTGGAGGAAGACCAGACGGCGGGGCGGCTTGCCGAGGTTCTGTACCCGGGCGACCGTCTCCTGGCCCCGGTAGCAGCCCTTCTGCAGATGCACGGCGGTGCCGATCCAGCCGAGCTCGTGCGGGATGGTGCGGTGGTCGGTCTCGAAGCCGAGGCGCGGGCGGTGCTGCTCGACGCGGAGCGCCTCGTGGGCCAGGATCCCGGCGGGCGGACCGGCCTGTCCGGCGTACGACTCCAGGTCGGCGCGGGGCAGGAAGAGGTCGCGGCCGTGCGCGGTCTCGCGGACCACGACGCCCGGCGGGACGGGTGCGATCGACCCCGCGGGCAGGTGGACGACCGCGGTGTCCGCGGTGCGGTCGGCGACCTCGACCCGGTAGAAGAACTTCATCGACTCCAGGTACGCGATCAACGCCTCCTCGGTGCCGGGCTCCACGTGCGCCCAGACCGTCATGCCGTCGTCGACCAGGTACAGCGCGTGCTCGATGTGACCGTGCGCGGAGAGGATCAGCGCCTCTGCGGCCTGGCCGACGGGCAGGTCGGCGACGTGCTGGGTGAGCAGGAGGTGCAGCCAGCTCAGCCGGTCCTCGCCGGTGACGGCGACGACTCCACGGTGCGAGAGGTCGACGAAACCGGCGCCGTCGGCGAGGGCGCGCTGCTCGCGGAACAGGTCGCCGTAGTGACCGGCGACACCTTCGTCCACACCCTCGGCGGGGACGGCGCCGGGCAGGGACAGCAGAGGGCTCTTCATGGCGCCAAGCCTACGACCCGGCGGGGGAACCCTTGACGGTAGAACCCTTGACGGTCGAACCCTTGAGCGCGCAGTCCTCGCAGCGGCCGAAGATCGCGAAGTGCTTCATGTCCGTCTCGAAGCCGAAGCTCCGGCGCAGCTTGGCCGTGAACTCCGCGGCGACCTGCACATCCGCCTCGATGACGTTGTCGCAGTCCCGGCACACCAGGTGGATGTGGTGGTGCCGCTCGGCCAGGTGGTACGTCGGCGCCCCGTGCCCCAGGTGCGCGTGGCTGACCAGCCCCAGCTCCTCCAGGAGCTCCAGGGTCCGGTACACCGTGGAAATGTTGACCCCCGACGCCGTCTTCCTCACTTCCACGAGGATGGCGTCGGGGGTCGCGTGCTCCAGGGTGTCCACGGCCTCCAGGACAAGCTGGCGCTGCGGCGTCAGGCGGTATCCGCGCTGCCGCAGGTCGCTCTTCCAGTCAGTGCTTTCAGTGCTCACCACACAGAAGAGTCTAGGTCCGTCCGGGACTACTTGAAGAAGGCGATCCCGTCGTCCGGCATGTCGTCGGGGAGGGCCTTCGCCCAGCGTTCGACGTCCTCCGGGGTGACGACCTTCTTCAGGTGGGCCGACATGTAGGGGCGCAGCTCGACCTCGGGGGTCTGCTTCTCGCCGACCCACATGAGGTCGCTCTTGACGTACCCGTACAGGCGCTTGCCGCCGGTGTACGGGCCGGAGGCGGCGGTGCGGGCCACCGCGTCGGTGACGAGGTCGATCTGCGGCTTCTTGTCGGCGAGCTCGCCGTACCAGATCTCGACCACGCCGTCGTCACGGACCATCGTCACCTCGACCTTGCGGTCGGCGTCGATGCGCCAGAAGCCGGACTCGGACTCCAGGGGACGGACCTTGTCGCCGTCGTTGTCCAGGACCCACGTGTGGGAGTGGTACTCCAGGAAGTCACGGCCGTCGTGGGCGAAGGTGACCTCCTGCCCGAAGTTGCACTTCTGCGACCCCGGGAAGTCGTGCACGCCCGCGCCCGCCCAGCTGCCGAGCAGGAAGGCGAGGGGGACGAGGTCCTTGTGGAGGTCGGACGGAATCTCGATCATGAGTGACAGTTCCTGGAGGTGGTCGGTCTCAGCGCTGGCCCTGGTACAGCTTCTTCACGGTCAGACCGGCGAAGGCGAGAACGCCGACGCAGACCAGGACCAGCAGGGCTTCGAAGAAGATCTCCACGGGTGCTCCTCGGATGAGCGTGCTTCGGGTACGGACGGCTCGCGACACGTACGACAGGGCCGGGCCCCAGCTTACGCGGCCGGGACCCCGCCCTCCTTGTGAGGTACGCCCTCCACGGGCGTCAGCTCAGCAGCTGGCTCTGCAGGGTCACGGTCTGCTGGAACGGAACGGCCGCCGCGGCGCCCTTGCGGGACTGCAGCACCAGGGCGATGACGTCGCCGGCGTGCAGGTAGGCCTGCCGCAGCTGCTCCGCGCCGTACGGCTTCACCTCGTCGTAGGCGTGACGCTTGACGTTCGGGACCTCGGCGGCGATGGGGTATCCCTCGTCGAACTCCGTCTCGGTCGCGCCGCGGGCCGCGTGCACGGGCCCGGTGAACGTGGTGAGCGCGGTGTACAAGCTCTCGGCGACCGCGCCCGTGTCGAACTGCAGCAGGTAGACACCGGTGCGGGTGCCGTCCGGGGTGGTCCAGCCACGGGCCGCGATGTGCCGCAGGCCGTTGTCGGTGAGCAGCTGTCCGAGGGTGGTGCGGTCCTCCTTCGCCTCGAACACCGTCAGGAAGTCCTTGGCGGCGAGCCAGCCGTCGGCGCCGTGCAGCGCCTTGTCCTGCGTCGAGCCCTCGGGCGCGGGAAGCAGCAGCGCCCGCAGGTCCGCGTAGTGGGCGGAGCCCCGGTTGCTGCTGTCGAACGGGCTCGGGCTGCCGGAGGGCAGCGGCGGTTCGACGATGTCCGGGTAGACCCAGCGGCCGTCCGACGCGGTGGCGAGCCCGGGCAGTTCGGTGCGCTCCATGCGCGCGATCCCGTACGCCGTCCCCGCCCCGAGCGAGGCGAAGACCGTGAGGACGGCGGTCCAGCGCAGGACGGCCCGCAGCACCCGGCGGTCCTTGGGGACGGCGACCTTGCCCTGCGGGTCGGGGGCAGCGTCCGGGAGGGGGTCGGGAGCAGCGTCGGAAACGGTTTCGGGGGTGGTCCCGGGGGTTCCTGTCGGCTCCGGCTCCTCCGGCCTTGACTCCGGCTGCGGCTCCGGGGCCGGCGGCGGCTGCAGGCGGGGGTGCTCGGTGGTCATACGGCCTGTCCCGGGTCGTCGATGCGGTCGAGTTGCTTGGCGAAGAACTTGGCGACGAATGTGCCGTCGATCGGCTCGGGCGCCGCCGATGTGACGCTGACCAGCACGTCTCCCACGGCGGCGGTGCAGAGCGCCGTGCCCAGGTCCGTGCTCTCGCCCTTGGGGCTCAGGAAGCACCGCGCGTCCGGGTGGCCCTCGATCTTCGGGCCCTTGCGGAAGACGTCCATGGCGGTGACGAAGCCGTTGAAGGCCGTCGCCGACCGGCGCACGGCGGTCGGGTTCTCCTGCCTCGACAACGTGACGTCCAGGGTGATCGTGTCCTTGATGTTGTAGTCAGACCAGTCGACCGCGTAACTGCGCATCGCCACGCCCTTGATGCGCTCCTTGTCGATCAGCTTCTCCAGCTTCCGGCGGGAGGCGTTCGGCAGATCCTTGAGCGACTCCTTGCGCAGGGCGGTGGCCTGTGCGCCGCTGAACTCGGCGTCCGGACCGAACTCGGCCAGGTCCGGACCGGGTTGGTAGCCGTCGGTGCCGTACGGCAGCAGCAGCGCGCTCAGCCCCGACCCTGCGGCGCCCTCCTTCTTCCCGTTGCCGCCGGCCTTGTCGTCGGCAACGGCGGGCACGCGCGGGAACTCCCAGGTGGGGCTGCCGGTCTCGCGGTCGGCGTTCTGGACGGTCACGACGGTGTAGCCGACGCCGCCGACGAGCGCGCAGGCCAGCAGCACGGACCCGGCCACGGCGACGATCCGGCCGGCCCGGCGCGCCCTGGGGGCGACGGGCGCCCCGACGACGGCGGTCCCGGCCGCGGTGGCCTCGGGAGTCTCGGCGGCGGTGGCCTCGGGAGTTGCGGCCTCGGTGGTCTGCGGACTCTCGCTCACAGCTTCCCCATCTGCCGGACGGCCAGGTCCATGATCTTCGCCTTGGATATCGGCTTGCTGTCGTTGACGCGGATCTCCATGTAGACGTCTCCCCGCCAGGCGAGCGCCTCGGCCGCGTACAGCGGGAGGTAACCCGGCTTCCGCGCGGGTGCGTCGTGCACGTACACCGTCCCGTCGCCGGTACCCGGAATGGGCCAGTCGCGGGTGTCCTCCTCCTTCTCGGCCCAGGAGCGGCCGGAATCGGCCCATTCGGCCGCCGAGGGATCGTTCTCCTGACGGAACTGCACGAGGTTGATCTCGACGTTGTCGTTCTCGCCCATCCGCCACGACGTCGTGGCCGCACGGCGGAACTCACTGCCGGCGAGGCTGTCGAACGCGTCGGCCGGGCTCTTGTACTCCCCCGCGTACGAGGCCAGGTCCGCCCAGCCGTCGCGGCCCACCGGGAAGCGGCTGTCCTTCGCCCCCTTGGGCCGTGTGATCAGCAGTCTGCGCAGGTCGCCGTCGGTCTTGACGCGACGGTCCTGGGCCGCCGACAGGGGTTCGGCCTCGCCGCCGGCCTGTCCCACGACGGGCTGGGAGAGCGGCGGCAGGGCGGTGGGCGCACGGCCGGCCTGGATCACGTACCCGGTGCAGGTCCCGGCGGCCACCCCGAGGAGGGCCGCTCCGGCGATCATCAGTGTCGTACGGCCCCGGGGCCGGTTTCCGGGGCTTCCGCGGGACGAGTCGGCCTCATCCGGCCTTTCCGGATCTTCCACAACATCCCCCTCATCTGTGTGAAGCGCTTTCGGCAACACGCTTCACAGCAGACCCGTGGTCAACATCGGCGGTTGTAGTGAACCTGATTACGATTCGGGTATGGCGAAGAAGCTCGTGATCAAGGTGACGGCAGGGGCCGACGCGCCCGAGCGGTGCTCTCAGGCGTTCACGGTCGCCGCGGTGGCCGTGGCCAGCGGCGTCGAGGTCTCCCTGTGGCTCACCGGGGAGTCCGCCTGGTTCGCGCTGCCGGGCCGGGCCGCGGAGTTCGAGCTCCCGCACGCGGCGCCGCTGCCCGGTCTCCTCGAATCCGTGCTGGCCGGGGGCCGTCTCACGCTGTGCACCCAGTGCGCCGCCCGCCGGGACATCACGGAGAAGGACGTCATCGACGGCGTCCGGATCGCGGGGGCGCAGGTGTTCGTCCAGGAGGCGCTGGGCGAGGACACGCAGGCGCTCGTGTACTAGGGCGAGTGACCGAGAGACACGAGGCGGGCGCGTACCGGGGGTGCCGGGGGCCGGGCCGTCCGGGGCGCTCCGTCTACGGGCGGCGTTTCTTGCCGTCGAGTTCGTCCCACCACTCGTCGGACTCGGGGTCGCCCGAGGGGTCGTCCCACCAGCGGTCATCGGGGCCGCGCCGGTTGGCGACCATGGCCGCGACCGGCGGAATGACCATCGCCACCAGGCACATCGCGACGGCCGCGGGCGTCGACCAGATGCGCACGACCGCCCAGGCCAGGACGAACAGCGCGATGCAGGTGCCCATCATCGCGAAGTAGACGTGCCGTCGGCGGGCCAGCATAGGTCCAGGGTAGGCCGGGGCATGGCGAAGGGCCGTGTCCCGGGCGTCCAACCCGTGGGACACGGCCCCCGCGTCGTGCTCAGACCGCGATCGCGACCTCGGCGAGACCGCCCTGCTGGGCGACCACGGTGCGGTCGGCGGTGCCGCCGGGCACGAGGGCGCGGACGGTCCAGGTGCCTTCGGCCGCGTAGAAGCGGAACTGTCCGGTGGCGGAGGTCGGGACCTCCGCGGTGAACTCGCCGGTCGAGTCCAGCAGACGGACGTATCCGACCACCGGCTCGCCGTCCCGGGTCACCTGACCCTGGATCGTGGTCTCACCGGGCTTGATCGTCGAGGCGTCCGGGCCGCCGGCCTTCGCTCCACACATGTGTTTCTCCAGAGGGGTCTGACCAGAAGGTCGGTCGGGTGGGATTACTTGTTGGCGCCGAGCTCGATCGGGACGCCGACGAGGGAGCCGTACTCGGTCCAGGAGCCGTCGTAGTTCTTGACGTTCTCCACGCCCAGCAGCTCGTGCAGCACGAACCAGGTCAGGGCCGAGCGCTCACCGATGCGGCAGTACGCGATGGTGTCCTTGGCCAGGTCGACCTGCTCGTCGGCGTAGAGCTCCTTGAGCTCGTCGTCCGACTTGAAGGTGCCGTCGTCGTTGGCGTTCTTCGACCACGGGATGTTGCGGGCGGACGGGACGTGGCCCGGACGCTGCGACTGCTCCTGCGGCAGGTGGGCGGGGGCGAGCAGCTTGCCGCTGAACTCGTCGGGCGAGCGGACGTCGACCAGGTTCTGGACGCCGATGGCCGCCACGACGTCGTCGCGGTAGGCGCGGATGGCCGTGTTCTGCGGCTTGGCCTTGTAGTCGGTCGTCGCGCGCTCGGGCACCTCTTCGACCAGCTCGCGGGCGTCCAGCTCCCACTTCTTGCGGCCGCCGTCGAGGAGCTTGACGTTCTCGTGGCCGTACAGCTTGAAGTACCAGTAGGCGTACGAGGCGAACCAGTTGTTGTTGCCGCCGTAGAGGATCACCAGCGTGTCGTTGGCGATGCCCTTCGCGGACAGGAGCTTCTCGAAGCCCTCCTGGTCGACGAAGTCACGGCGGACCGGGTCCTGCAGGTCCTGGGTCCAGTCGATCCGGATCGCGTTCCTGATGTGGTTCTTCTCGTACGCGGACGTGTCCTCGTCGACCTCGACGATGGCGATGTCGGGGTTGTCGAGGTTGGCCTCGACCCAGTCGGCGTCGACCAGTACGTCGCTGCGGCTCATGCTCGTTCTCCTCCGGGGCAGTTACGGCGGGGGTGTGCAAGAAAATGAGGGGTGCGCGACCGGGACTCGCCGGCGGCCGGCGCACGGATGCCCTCGGAAGAGGGCGGGGGAGACGCGGAGGGCCGGCGGCGCTTCCGCTCAGAAGGGGCGACAGAGCATGGCGGCGACGCGGCACAGGTCTACTGCCCGCCGCTTCGTGAGATCCGCCTGTCGCTGCATCATGCCGTCGATCGTAGGGACGGACAGGCGGCCATGTCATCAGCGCTCCGCATAGTGAGACGCGATCGTCCGCATACTGGGAACACAGAAGCGCCCGGGCCGTGGGGGCACGGCTTCCGGGCGCTTGTATCCGTCGTCACATGGGCCGTACGGATGATCACGTCTCGCCTGTCGGACGTCTGCCGTCCATCGACGGCTCACGCGTCCGTCGCCGGTCGTCCGTCGGCCGGCCCCTGGACCGGCGGTTCGGGGGCCGACTGTCCATGGGCCGACGGTTCGTGGGCCGACGGTTCGTGGACCGGCGGTCGTCCGTCGGGGCCCAACCAGCCCTACCCCGCCAGCTTGACGTTCGAACCCTTCACCGAGATCTCGACGCCGTCCTTGCCCGCCTGGACCTTGTCGAGCTTGATGCCGCCGGGCAGGTCGTCGATCTTCTGCTGGAAGTCGGTGATCGAGCGCACCTCGTTCTCGGCGGCCCGGACCCCGCCGAAGCTGGGCAGCGAGTCGGCGTGCACGCGGACGGTGTCGCCCTGGACGGTGACCGTGCTCAGGACGTACACGGGCTGCGGCAGCTTGGTGCCGAGGACGGTGGCCTCGACGGCGACCTTGATCTTGCCGTTGCCGCCGTCCGAGAGTCCGACGACGTTGGCGGTGACTCCCCGCACCACCTCGGTGGGCTCGGCCTTGGCCGTCTTCAGCAGCTCGGCGTAGGTGATGGAGGCGGTGCCGGTGGCGCTGGCGGCGGTCGCGGAGCTGTAGTCGCCGGAGAACTCGACGCCCTGCATGTCCGCCTGGAGGTCGTCGATGCGGATGGTCCGACCGCTGGTACCGGTCGCCGCCTGGTAGTCCTTGATGCCCACCTCGACGTCGTCCAGCGAGCCGCCGACGACCTGGGTGAGGAACGGGAAGCCCTTGATGGACACGTCCGGGGTGGCGGCGAGGCCCTCGTTGGCCTTCAGCTTGTCGGCCACCTCGCCCTCGGCGAAGTTCACGGCGAGGCGGTCCGCGAGCACGAACAGGCCGCCCAGGACCACGACGACGACCAGAAGTATGCGGAGTGCGCGCATGACGGATATTCCCCCACCGGACGGCCTGAACAGTTCACTGACAACGGTTCAAGGTAACCCTTGGGGAAAGGCCCGCCGCCGGATTGTCGATCACCTGTGACAGACCCTTACCGCTCTTACCTCCTTACGCCGCCCTCCTTACGCCAGCGCCCGCCCCAGCACGTACACCGCGGGCGCCGCCGCGGCCAGCGGCAGGGCCACGCCCGCCGTGAAGTGCACGAAGCGGGAGGGATAGTCGTAGCTCGCGACCCGGTGGCCGATGAGCGCGCAGACCGCCGCGCCCGCGCCGAGCAGCGCGCCCTTCGCGCCCAGACCGGTCATTCCGCCGACCGCGATGCCCGCGCCCGCCGCGGCGAGCAGGGCGACCACGACGGAGGCCGGGGTGGGCAGCGGCAGCGCCCGGGCGAGGACGGCCACCGCCACCGCGGCCGCGCCGACCGACACCGCGTCCGGGTCGGCGCCCAGGTGGCCGGCGGCGAGGACGGCCAGCGCACTGGAGGTGACGGTCGCCATCAGCCCGTACATGCGCTCGTCGGGATCGGCGTGCGAGCGCAGCTGGAGGATGAGGCAGAGCAGGACCCAGACGCCCAGGGTGCCGAGGATGGCGGCCGGCGCGTGCTCCCGGCCGGCGGCGAGGAGCACCGCGTCCGCGACCAGCGCGCCCAGGAAGGCGAGGGCGATGCCCTGCCGGGCCGGCCACATGCCGTTCAGCCGGAACCAGCCCGCGGCCGTCACCGCCTGGAGGGCGACGAGCGGGACGAGCAGGGCGTACGAACCGATCGCCGCCGTGCCGGAGAGCAGCAGACCGAGCAGGGCGGTGAGCGCGGCGGGCTGCATGCCCGGCTCGATGATCGGCGAGCGTCCTTCCAGACGGGCCCGCTGGGCGTCGGTGACCCGGGCGTTGCCGGCCACCGTGGCGGGGCCGTAGCCCGAGCCGGTGCCACCCGCGGGCTGGGAGACCGCGGCGGCGGGCGGCGGCTCGGCGCCAGGCGCGTGAGACGCCTGAGACGCGTGGGATCCATGAGACGCGTGAGGCGCCGGCCGGGCGGCGGCAGCGTGTCGGCCGTCCGTCCCGTCCGCCGGGGCGCGGTGCTCCGGCGGACGGGGCGCGGCGGCCGCCGCCGGGTCTCCGTAGGCGGCCTGCGGGTTCCCGTACGCGGGAGACCCGCCCGACTGGGGCGGCAGGTAGGCGGTTGCGGCCGGGTCGGCGGCCATGGCCGGGTCGGCGGCGGTGACCGGCGGCTGGACGCTCGTCTCCCAGGTCTGCCCCTGCCACTGCTGGGTGTCCTGGAGGTGCGCCTGCGGGTCGTCGTACCCCTGCTGCTGCCCCGGCCACGCCTGCTGGGCCTGGTGGGCCGGGTGAGGCTGCTGGTCCTGGTGGGCCGGGTGAGGCTGCTGGACGTACGGATCGTGGTCCGCCTGCCCCTGGTGGCCCAGGTGGCTCAGGTGAGCGTCGTGCCCCTGGTAGCCCTCTTGGCCCTGGTAACCCTCTTGGCCCTGATAGTTCTGGTGGCCCGGGTAACCCTGATGGTCGTACGGCTGGTCGGTCATCTCACCCTCCTGCGAACGGCGGGAGCACCTCGACCGTGCCGCCGTCGGCCAGCCGTACCGTCTCATGTTCGCGGGTGCCCACGGGGTCACCGTCGACGAGGAACGAGCATCGCTGCAGGACACGCACGAGTTCGCCGGGGTGTCGCTCGCGTACGGCGTCGAGCGCCTCGGCGAGCGTGACCGCTTCGTGCGGCTCCTCGGCGATGCCGGCCGCGGCCTTCGCGGCGGCCCAGTAGCGCACCGTGACCTGGGGCATGGGTTCCTCAATCGATCGGCTGTGTACACGGTCAGGCTAGCCCGCCCGGGCGACCGCCCAGTCCCCGATGCGGGTCAGCAGGCCGTCGCCGGCCGCGTGCTCGGCGTGGCCCATGCCGTGCTCCAGCCAGAGTTCGCCGTGCCCGGCGGCGGCCTCCGCCAGCATCCGGGGGTGGTCCAGCGGGAAGTAGCCGTCCCGGTCTCCGTGCACGATCAGCAGCGGTGTGGGGGCGATCCTCGGGACCGCCTGCACCGGGGACAGCGGGACCGGGTCCCATTCGCGGCGGTGGATGCGGGTGCGGAAGCCGTAGCGGCCGACGAGGCGGCCCTCGGGGCGGGTGACCATCCAGTGCAGGCGGCGCATGGGGGCCGTGCCGCGGTAGTACCAGCGGGCGGGGGCGCTCACCGAGACCACGGCGTCGACCGTCCCCGGGTGCAGCGCGGCGTGCCGCAGGACGACCGAGCCCCCCATGGAGAAGCCGACGGTGACCACGCGCGCGTGCCCGAGCGAGCGGGCCCGGTCCACCGCGGCGGCCAGGTCGAGGACCTCGCGGTCGCCCACGGTGGAGTGCCCGCCGGAGCGGCCGTGCCCCCGGAAGGAGAAGGTGACGACGGCGCCGTACCGGGCGAGGACGGACGCCACCCGCCGTACGTGCGGCCGGTCCACGTCCCCGGTGAACCCGTGTGCGACGACGAACACCGGGTGACGGGCGGATGACCCGTCGGCGTCGTATACGGCCGCACCCGGTTCGTATACGAAATCGATGGAAACCCCGTCGGCGGTGGGGAGAAACGTCCGCAATGGTGCGCCGGTGCCCGTCTCGCAATTCGGACGAACGGTGGAACGCGCCACATGACCTGCCGGACCGCTGCTCATGTGGGCTATTCTGCTGGACAGAGGACTCGGGCAGCGCAGCCCCCGGGTCCTTTTGTGCTTTCGGACGCGCTGTATACGAAGTGGGAACCGAGCGGGAAACGCCAGGTGACCACCGGTGTACGGGCCCCGGGAACGCAGAGCAGTGCCGTGACGACCGCAGTGCCGCAAGAACTCCCCCACCGCCCCGAGCGTGGGAGGGGCCCCACGCAGGGACCGAGGAGGAACCAGACATATGAGTTCTCTGCTGCTCCTGACCAACGCTCTCCAGCCCTCGACGGAAGTGCTGCCGGCCCTCGGCCTGCTGCTGCACAACGTGCGCGTGGCCCCGGCGGAAGGGCCCGCTCTCGTCGACACCCCCGGCGCCGACGTCATCCTCGTGGACGGGCGTCGCGACCTGCCCCAGGTCCGCAGCCTGTGCCAGCTGCTGCGTTCCACCGGGCCCGGCTGTCCGCTCGTCCTCGTCGTGACCGAGGGCGGCCTCGCCGCCGTCACCGCCGACTGGGGCATCGACGACGTGCTCCTGGACACCGCCGGACCGGCCGAGGTCGAGGCCCGGCTGCGGCTGGCCATGGGCCGCCAGCAGATCGTCAACGACGACTCCCCCATGGAGATCCGCAACGGCGACCTGTCGGTCGACGAGGCGACCTACAGCGCGAAGCTGAAGGGGCGGGTCCTGGACCTCACCTTCAAGGAGTTCGAGCTCCTGAAGTACCTGGCCCAGCACCCGGGCCGGGTGTTCACGCGCGCACAGCTGCTCCAGGAGGTCTGGGGCTACGACTACTTCGGCGGCACCCGCACGGTCGACGTCCACGTACGGCGGCTGCGGGCCAAGCTGGGTCCGGAGCACGAGTCGCTGATCGGAACCGTCCGGAACGTCGGTTATCGATTCGTTACCCCCGAGAAGGGGGAACGCTCCACGGACGAGTCCAAGGAGAAGACGGACCGGTCGGACCGGGCAAAGACGGACGAGGCGGACAACGCGTCCGCCCTGGACGCCAGCGAGGTCCCGGCGGAGGCGTAGTACCCGCCAGTAGGCCCCGCACCTGCTCGGACAGGGCGTTGCTTCCGCAAGCAGAAGGTTCTTCACGCCCTGCCCAGAGCCGGTCCATCCGCGTAGACTCCGCGCGTGGCAAAGGTGACTCGGGATGATGTGGCGCGGCTGGCGGGGACTTCGACCGCCGTCGTCAGTTACGTCATCAACAACGGACCCCGGCCGGTCGCCCCGGCCACGCGCGAGCGTGTCCTCGCCGCCATCAAGGAGCTGGGGTACCGGCCCGACCGGGTCGCTCAGGCCATGGCGTCCCGACGCACCGACCTCATAGGCCTGATCATCCCGGACGCCCGTCAGCCCTTCTTCGGCGAGATGGCGCACGCGGTCGAGCAGGCCGCCTCCGAGCGCGGGAAAATGGTGCTGGTCGGCAACACCGACTACGTCGCCGAGCGCGAGGTCCACTATCTGCGGGCGTTCCTCGGGATGCGGGTCTCCGGCCTCATCCTCGTCAGCCACGCGCTGAACGACCAGGCCGCCGCCGAGATCGACGCCTGGGACGCGCGCGTGGTGCTGCTGCACGAACGCCCCGAGGCCATCGACGACGTCGCCGTCGTCACCGACGACCTCGGCGGTGCCCAGCTCGCCGTCCGCCACCTCCTGGAACACGGCCACGAGTACGTCGCCTGCGTCGGCGGCACCGCGGAGACCCCCTCCGTCGGCGACCCGGTCTCCGACCACGTCGAGGGCTGGCGGCGCGCGATGGACGAGGCCGGCATCAGCACGGAGGGCCGGCTCTTCGAGGCCCCCTACAACCGCTACGACGCCTACCGCGTCTCCCTCGAGCTGCTGGCGGGCCCGGACCGCCCGCCGGCCGTCTTCTGCTCCACCGACGACCAGGCGATCGGCCTGCTGCGCGCCGCGCGCGAGCTGCGCATCGACGTCCCCGGCGAGCTGGCGGTCATCGGCTTCGACGACATCAAGGAAGCGGCCCTGGCCGACCCGCCCATGACGACGATCGCGTCGGACCGCTCGGCGATGGCCCGGGCCGCCGTCGACCTCGTCCTCGACGACGGTCTGCGGGTGGCGGGGTCCCGGCGCGAGCGCCTGAAGGTGTTCCCCTCGCGCCTGGTGGCGCGGAGGTCCTGCGGCTGCGAACAGCCTGCGTGAACAGCGCCTGGGCCGTGCCCGCGCAGCCTTCATGAGACCTGTCTGAGAGACCTCGCGCAGCCGCCGCGTCAGGCTTCATATCGGGCATACGAGGTTCTGCCGGGCTTCTCAGGGAGCACTCAGGGAGCTCTCATGGTCGAGCGACAAGCTTCCTTCCATGACCGAGAGCATCCGCCGCAGCGGCGAGTACGAGAACCCGTACCAGGCCCCGTACGAGGGCGCCCGGCAGCACGCCTCCTCCCCGGCGGCCCCCTCGCCGGCAGCCCCGTCGCCGGCGACCCCCTCCCCGGCGGCTGCCTCCCCGGTGAACGCGGAGTGGCCGCCCCCGCCCGCCTACCGGCCCGCTGCCGCCCACGAGCCGCAGCAGACCGCGCGGCAGCCGATCCCGCAGCAGCAGACCGCGCGGCAGCCGGCGGTCGACCCCGCCACCGGATGGCAGGCCCCGGCGGCCCCGGGCGGCGACGCATTCGGCGGTCACGGCGGTCACGGCGGCGGAACCGCTCTGTTCGCTCCCCCGGCCGCCGAGCCCGCCCCCCACGCCCGGAAGAAGCGCACCCGCGGTCCGCTCGCGCTGCTCGCCGCCGTGGCGATCGTCGCGGCCGCCATCGGGGGCGGCACCGCCTACGGCATCCAGGAGCTGACCGGCAAGGACGAGGTGGTCGCCACGTCCACCACCACCAGCGTGGTGCCCTCCAGCAAGACGGGCGACGTGGCCACCATCGCGGCAGCGGTCAGCCCGAGCGTCGTCGAGGTCAGCGCCACGCTCAGCAACGGGACGTCCACCGGGTCCGGCGTGATCATCACCAGCGGCGGCGAGGTCGTCACCAACAACCACGTCATCTCCGGCGCGAACTCGATCAAGGTGACGACCAGCGACGGCAAGTCGTACACCGCCAAGGTCGTCGGCACGGACAGCAAGAAGGACCTCGCGCTCATCAAGCTGGAGAACGCCTCCGGCCTCAAGGCGGCGACTCTCGGCGACTCCGACGGCGTCAAGGTCGGGGACACGGTCGTGGCGATCGGCTCCCCCGAGGGCCTGACCGGGACCGTCACCAGCGGCATCGTCTCCGCCCTGGACCGGGACGTGACCGTCTCCACCGACGAGAGCCAGGGCCAGCAGCAACAGCAGGGCGGCGGGGAGGGCAACTGGCCCTTCCAGTTCGGCGGCCGGCAGTTCAACGGCGACACCGGCGAGTCCACCACGACGTACAAGGCGCTCCAGACGGACGCCTCCCTCAACCCCGGCAACTCCGGCGGCGCGCTCATCGACGCCGCGGGCGACATCATCGGCATCAACTCCGCGATGTACTCCGCCGCGGCCGACTCCTCCTCCTCCGACGCCGGCAGCGTCGGCCTCGGATTCGCCATCCCGATCAACACCGTCAAGTCCGACCTCGCCACGCTGCGGGCCGGCGGCTCCGACAGCTGACCACCCCCACCGACCGAGCCAGGGAGTACGTCATGATCAAGCAGGTTTCGCACACGGTGACCGGTTGCGGTGCGGCCGACCTCGGCCTGGCCCTCGACGTGGCGTACGAGCTGCACGCGCCGACCGCGTCGACCCGCGCGCCGGAGGTGGCCCCGCAGCTGACCGGCCTGCGCGCCCCGGCCGGCCGGCCGCACGTGCGCAAGGTCCCGCTGAACCGGCTCGCGACGCTGCGCGGCTGAACCCGCCCAGCCCGCTCCGCCGCTCCGTACGGCCCGCTCCGCCCGCTCCGCCGCTCCGTACGGCCCACTCCGTACGATCCGTACGCGCCCGTAGGGAACCGTGCGAGGCTGAGGACGCTCACCACGTTCAGCACGACCCGCCTCCCGTCGTCCCACCGCACCCGAGGAATCCACGCCCATGAGCCCCGCCGAAGGCGACCGTGACACCCAGCGCATCCTGATCGTCGACGACGAGCCGGCGGTACGCGAAGCACTTCAGCGCAGCCTCGCGTTCGAGGGCTACGACACGCAGGTCGCCGTGGACGGTGCGGACGCGCTGGAGAAGGCGACGGTCTACCGGCCCGACCTGGTGGTCCTGGACATCCAGATGCCGCGTATGGACGGTCTGACGGCGGCCCGCCGCATCCGGGGCGCGGGCGACACCACCCCCATCCTGATGCTGACGGCCCGTGACACGGTCGGCGACCGCGTCACCGGGCTCGACGCGGGCGCCGACGACTACCTGGTCAAGCCCTTCGAACTCGACGAGCTCTTCGCCCGGGTCCGGGCCCTGCTGCGGCGCAGCTCCTACGCGCCGGCGGCCGGCGCGGGCGCGGCGCAGGAGGACGACGCCCTCACCTTCGCCGACCTGCGCATGGACCTCGCGACGCGGGAGGTGACGCGGGGCGGGCGGCCGGTCGAACTGACCCGCACGGAGTTCACCCTCCTCGAGATGTTCATGGCGCACCCGCGCCAGGTCCTCACCCGCGAGCAGATCCTGAAGGCGGTCTGGGGATTCGACTTCGAGCCGTCGTCCAACTCGCTGGACGTGTACGTGATGTACCTGCGCCGCAAGACGGAAGGGGGCGGTGAGCCGCGCCTCGTGCACACCGTACGAGGGGTCGGTTATGTGCTGCGACAGGGCGGCGCCGAGTGAACAGGATCGTCCGGCGGTTCCGGACCCTGCCCATCCGGGCCCGGCTGTCGATGCTGGTCGCCGCCGCGGTGGCCTTCGCGGTGGCGGCGGTCTCGGTGACCTGCTGGTTCATCGTGCAGGGGAAGCTGTACGACCAGGTCGACCACGATCTTGAGAAGTCGCTGGGCATGCCACGGCTTCAGGACCAGGCCGAGGCCGCGGTCAACAACTGCACCACGAAGACATCGCTGGACACCGGCAACGGGCCGCCGCGCAGCACCTACTACCAGGTGGTCACGGAGGACGGAAAGTCCTGCGTGGCACCGTACTCCGTCGGCTCGGTCAGGGTGACCGAGGCCGACCGAAACCTCATCAAGCAGGGAAGCGACACCCGCGGGAAGTTCCGCAACGGCACCGACTCGGAGGGCAACGACGTACGCGTCCTCACCCTGCCGGGACTCACGGTCGCCGACCCGTCCACGCAGAGCGCCTCCAACGCCGCCCTCCTCATCGCGCTCCCTCTGAAGAACACCCAGTCCACCCTCAACGACCTCGCCCTCCTGCTCCTCCTCGTCTCCGGCATCGGAGTCGTCGGCGCCGGGGCCGCCGGTCTGGCGGTGGCCCGGGCCGGGCTGCGACCCGTCGACAAGCTCACCGAGGCCGTCGAACACGTGGCCAGGACGGAGGACCTGAGCATCCGGATCCCCGTCGAGGACGAGACCGACGACGAGATCGCCCGGCTCTCCCGGTCCTTCAACTCGATGACCGCCTCCCTCGCCGACTCCCGGGAGCTGCAGCAGCAGTTGATCGCGGACGCCGGGCACGAGCTCCGCACCCCCCTCACCTCTCTCCGTACGAACATCGAGCTCCTGACCCGCAGCGAGGAGACGGGCCGTCCGATCCCCGAAGCGGACCGGAAGGCGCTGCTCGCCTCCGTGAAGGCGCAGATGACCGAGCTGGCGGCACTCATCGGCGACCTCCAGGAGCTGTCCCGTTCGGAAGGGCAGCGCGGTGAGCGTGTGCAGGTGGTGTCCTTCGAGGACACCGTGGAGTCGGCGCTGCGCCGGGCCCGGTTGCGCGGTCCGGAGCTGACCATCACGGCGTCGCTGGAGTCCTGGTACGCCCGGGCGGAGCCGGCCGCGCTGGAGCGCGCGGTGGTCAACATCCTGGACAACGCGGTGAAGTTCAGCCCCGAGGGCGGCACGGTCGAGGTCCGTCTCGTCGACGGGACGCTGACCGTCCGCGATCACGGCCCCGGCATCCCGGCGGACGAACTCCCGCACGTCTTCGACCGCTTCTGGCGCTCCCCCGGCGCGCGGGCCCTCCCCGGCTCCGGCCTCGGTCTGTCGATCGTCGCCCGCACCGTGGAAGAGGCGGGCGGCCAGGTCACGTTGGAGCGGGCGGACGGCGGTGGCACGGTGGCGACGGTCCGGCTGCCGGGGGCGCCGACCCCTCCGCCGGAGACGCCGGGAGACGTGCCGCAGGCGTCTTAGGGATCATCGGCAACCTTTTCGTTCCGGGCGGCGACCATGCCACGACCCGAACCCCCCACGGGTGGTCCCCTCCACGGAACGGAATCCCGCACATGAGCGATATCAGCGGCACGCCCAGGCGTCGGCACCGCAGGCGCGGCAAGGCCCTCGCGCTGGGCGTCCCCCTCACCCTGACCGCGGCCGGCGCCCTCGCCTACGGCACGGATCTGGGCGCCTTCGGCAGCGGCGCGCAGCACACGGCGTCGGCCGCGACCGCCGCCCCCGCCTGGGCGACCGCCTCCGCCGACGGCTTCGCCTCGGTCAACGCCCTGGGGCAGAACGGCACCTACGGCGGCCGGAACGGCAAGACCGTCACCGTGAAGAGCCTCGCCGACCTGGAGAAGTACGCGACCTCCAGTGAGCCGTACGTCATCGTCGTGGCAGCCACGATCACCATGAATCCGGTCGGCAAGGAGATCAAGGTCCAGTCGGACAAGACGATCGTCGGGTCCGGGACCTCCGGACAGATCGTCGGCGGCGGCTTCTTCCTCGGCCAGGGCGTCCACAACGTGATCATCCGGAACCTGACGATCCGGGACGCCTACCAGGGCGTCTGGAACGACAAGGAACACGATTTCGACGGCATCCAGATGGACGGCGCCCACCACGTCTGGATCGATCACAACGACATCCGGCACATGGCCGACGGACTCATCGACAGCCGCAAGGACACGACCTACCTGACCGTCTCCTGGAACAAACTGAGCCAGGAGAACAAGGCGTTCGGCATCGGCTGGACCGCCAACGTCACCGCCGACATCACGATCCACCACAACTGGGTCCGCGAGACCGAGCAGCGCAACCCGTCCACGGACAACGTCGCCCACGCGCACCTGTACAACAACTTCCTGGAGGACGTGGCGGGGACGGACATCAAGTCGTCGTACGGCAACTACTCCCGCGGCAAGACGAACATGGTGCTGGAGAACTCGTACTTCCAGGGCATGACCAATCCCGTGGTCCGGGACGCGACGGCCACCCTGGTCCAGCGCGGCAACCTGTTCTCCGGCACGAGCGGCAAGAACGAGAGCGGCGGGTCGGGCGCGGCCTGGAACCCGAAGACGTACTACCCGTACACGCTGGACAAGACCGCGGACGTCCCTGCGCTCCTCAAGTCGGGCACGGGCCCGCGCGGTTCCATCGGCACGGTCGCGTCGACCGCCTCCGCGAAGGGCTCGAAGGGCTCGACCGGCTCGACGACGAAGGCGGCCGCGGCCGCCACGACGCTCACCGTCGCCAAGGACGGCAGCGGGCAGTACACGACCGTGCAGGCCGCCGTGAACGCCGTACCGGCCAACAACCCCTCGCGCGTGGTGATCGCCGTCAGGCCGGGCACGTACCGCGAGCTGGTGAAGGTGCCGAGCAACAAGCCGCATGTCACCATCCAGGGCACCGGCGGCAGCCGCAAGGACACCACGATCGTCTACAACAACGCGTCGGGCACCCCCAAGCCCGGCGGCGGCACGTACGGCACCGGCGGCAGCGCGACCGTCGCCGTCGAGGCGGACGACTTCCAGGCCCGCAACCTGACCATCTCCAACGACTTCGACGAGGGCGCCCACCAGGACATCGCCGGCCAGGCGGTCGCCCTGCGCACCGCCGCCGACAAGGTGTTCCTGGACGGCGTCATCGTCACCGGCGACCAGGACACCCTGCTCGTGGACACCGCGTCCAAGGACAAGCTGCGGCCGCGTCTACATGACGAACTCCTACGTCGTCGGCAACGTCGACTTCATCTTCGGCCGCGCCACCGCCGTGATCGACAAGTCCGTCATCACGCTGAAGAAGCGCTTCAACGGCACCTCCGCCGGCTACGTCACCGCGCCCAGCACCGTCGCCGGGCGCAAGGGCATCCTGATCGCCGACACCACGATCGGCGGGGACGTCTCCGACCGCAGCTTCTACCTCGGCCGCCCCTGGCACGCCGGCGGCGACGCGAGCCTCGACCCGCAGACCACCATTCGCAACAGCACCCTGAGCGCCGCGATCAGGACCGCGCCCTGGACCGACATGAGCGGCTTCCACTGGAAGGACGACCGCTTCGCGGAGTACCAGAACAAGGGCGCGGGCGCCGGCGCCGCGAGCAGCGAACGCCCGCACCTGTCCGACGCCCAGGCCGCCGGCCAGGAGGTCGCGGACTGGCTCGCCGGCTGGACGCCCACCGCGTCCTGACCCCTTGCCGAGGGGCCGGCGAACCAGCCCATACGCCGAGAGGCGGCCGCGTCGGTGACGCGGCCGCCTCTTGTCACGGCGAGCTGGGTGCGGGGAAAAGCCGGGTGCTACTGCACGATCGTGATGCGGTTCGTCGCCGGCGGCGCGAGCGGGCCCGCCGCCGAGGAGTTGGCGAGCATGTACTGCTCGAGGGCCGACAGGTCGTCGGCGCCGACCAGGTCGTTCGTGCCCTGACCCAGCGTCGGGAAGCCGTCGCCGCCGCCCGCGAGGAAGCTGTTCGTGGAGACGCGGTAGGTGGCGGCCGGGTCGATCGCCGCGCCGTTCAGCTTGATGGAGTCCGTGACGACACGGTCCGCGCCGGCCTTCGTCAGGTCCAGCGTGTACGTCAGGTTGGCGGACGGCTGGAGGATCTTCGGCGCGCTCGCGTTCGTGCCGCTGACCTGCTCCTTGAGCACCTGGATCAGCTGGGCGCCGGTGAAGTTCTGCAGGTTCACGGTGTTGGAGAACGGCTGCACGGTGAAGCCCTCGGCGTAGGTGACCACGCCGTCGCCCTCCGCGCCCTTTGCCGCGTAGGTGAGGCCGGCCCGCACGCCGCCCGGGTTCATCAGGGCGAGGTCCGTGTCCGCGTCGAGCTTCTTGCCGTACCAGAGCTGGGCGTCCGCGATCAGGTCGCCCATCGGCGACTCGGTGCCCGTGCTCGGGACGTCCGCGGTGATGTGACCGATCGCGCGGTTGCCGATCGGCGCCGCCAGCGTGTTCCACCTGCTGATCAGCTCGGTCATGTCGGGCGCCTTGGCGACGGTCCGGGTGACCACGTGGTTCGCCGACTTGACCGCCGTGCGCGCGATGTCGCCGGTGTAGCGGTCGTACGTCAGCGTGGTGTCCGTGTACAGACGGCCGAAGGACGCGGCCGAGGTGACCGTGCGCGGCTTGCCCGACGGGTCCGGGATCGTGCAGGCGTAGGCCGCGTGCGTGTGGCCCGTCACCAGCGCGTCCACCGCCGGCGTGACGTTCTTCGCGATGTCGACGATCGGGCCGGAGATGCCGGCACCGGTGCCCGGCGAGTCACAGTTGTAGTTGTAGGCGCCCGAGGCCGGCAGACCGCCCTCGTGGATCAGCGCCACGATCGACTTCACGCCCTGCTTCTGCAGCACCTTGGCGTACTTGTTGATCGTCTCGACCTCGTCCTTGAACTTCAGGCCCTTGACGCCCTCGGCGGACACCACGCCGGGGGTGTCCTCCAGCGTCACGCCGATGAAGCCGATCTTGACGTCCTTCTTCTTCCACACCCAGTACGGCTTCAGGATCGGCTTGCCGGACTTCTCGTTCAGGACGTTCGCCGCGAGGTACGGGAAGTCGGCGCCCCGGAACTTCTTGCCGTTGTAGCAGCCGTCCGTCGGGTGACAGCCGCCGTTCTGCAGCCGGCCCAGTTCCCTGGCGCCCTCGTCGAACTCGTGGTTGCCGACGGACGTGACGTCCAGGTCGAGCTTGTTCAGCGCCTCGATCGTGGGCTCGTCGTGGAAGAGGCCCGAGATCAGCGGGGAGGCGCCGACCATGTCGCCGCCGGCCGCGGTGACCGAGTACGCGTTGCCCTTGCGGGCCTCGCGCAGATGCGTGGCCAGGTACTCCACACCGCCCGCGTCGATCGTCTTCGTCGTGCCGTCCGCCTGCAGCTCGGTGACACGGCCGGACGAACCGGACGGGGGCTCGAGGTTGCCGTGCAGGTCGTTGAAGGACAGCAACTGCACGTCCTGGTAGCGGCTGGGCCGCGGCTTGGAGTGCTTGGCCTCGTGCGCGTCCGCCGGAAGCGCGGCGGCGAGGGCGCCGGCGGTGGCGAGAACGGCGGAGGCCGCGACAAGACGGTACGTACGGCGGCGGCCGCGTCTGTCGCTCGGCTGCGGCTGGGAAGTGGCTGGCATGCGCCCCCCTGTGGATCGGCTGGAATGCGGTGGCTCCCGTCCCGGCGCAGCCTAAGGTCAACGCGCGTAGCGCGACAGGGGGTTCGTGGTCACAACCTGGTTTCCCCTTGCCCTGTCCTTTGCCCCCGTTTTGCGGCAACCGCCCTTTACCCTCGACGCATGACCAGCGACGACACCGCACGGCTTCCCGGCTCCCGATCCATCGAGACCCACTCCGCGCTCTCCCCCGGACGGACCGAGGCCGTCCTCGCCCTGCTCGCCGAGGCCGCCCGGGCGGACGGCCAGCAGGCGGTGTCCGAACAAGGACGGCTGCAGCTGCGCGGAGGATCCCGCGAGGGCGTCTCCCACCTCGTCCTCACCGTCGGGGACGAACTCGTCGGCTACGCCCAGCTCGAGGACACCGACCCCGTCGAGGCCCCCGCCGCCGAACTGGTCGTGCACCCCTCGCACCGCGGCCACGGCCACGGGCGCGCGCTCGGCTCCGCCCTGCTCGCCGCCTCCGGCAAGCGGCTCCGGGTGTGGGCCCACGGCGGCCACTCCGCGGCCCGCCACCTCGCCCAGGTGCTCGGACTCACGCTGTTCCGCGAACTGCGCCAGATGCGGCGCTCGTTGACCGACCTGGAGCTGCCCGACCCGGTGCTGCCCGCCGGCGTGACGGTCCGTGCGTTCGTGCCCGGACAGGACGACTCCGCCTGGCTCGCCGTCAACGCCGCCTCCTTCGCCCACCATCCCGAGCAGGGCTCCCTCACCCAGCGCGACCTCGACGACCGGCGGTCCGAGCCCTGGTTCGACCCGGCCGGCTTCTTCCTCGCCTTCCGCGGCGACACGCTCGTCGGGTTCCACTGGACGAAGGTCCACGGCCAGGAGCGGCTGGGCGAGGTGTACGTCCTCGGCGTCGCCCCCGGCGCGCAGGGCGGCGGCCTCGGCAAGGCCCTCACCACGATCGGCCTGCGGCATCTCGCGGCCCAGGGGCTGCCCACCGCGATGCTGTACGTCGACGCCGACAACAAGGCCGCGGTGTCGGTCTACGAACGGCTGGGCTTCCTCACCCATGAGACCGACCTGATGTACCGCACCGAGACGTAGGCCCCGCCTCGCCCCGGCCTCGCCCCCGGCCCGGTCCTGGCGTCAGTCGCCGGACGGCGTGGGTCGCCGGGCGGGTCTTCGGGACCGTCGCCGGAGCGGCTCCCGGGTCCCCGTCGCGCACAGCGCCAGTGTCAGTGCCAGCACGGCCACCCATCGGAGCTGCGTCGCCTGCCACCAGGGGTCGGCCGGTGTGCCCAGCAGACCCCAGCGGTCGGGGACCAGGAGCGTCACCCCCGCCGCCACTCCCAACCGGACGGCCGCCCCCCTGCCCACCTCCGCCGTCTCCGTGAAGCGGACGGCGAGGGTGGCCAGGGCGAGGGCCGCGCAGGCCGTCGCCGCGGCCTCGACGGTGGCCGGGGTCAGCTCCGGACGGCTCGGGGCGGGCACGAGGAGCAGGGCCGCCGTCCACCAGAGAGCCACGAGGGGGGCGGCGAGAGCCATGCGCAGGGCGGCCCGGAAGGCCCGGCCCACCGGGGTAGCCGCGGTCGTGCGGCGGGCCGGGTCGTCCAGCAGGAAGGCGAGGCCGAGGGCGCCGGCGAGCGCCGTGAGGCGCAGCACCAGCCGGCCCAGTTCGGGATCCGGCGCCCGGTCCGGCAGCCGTGCGGTGCTCGCCAGCAGCAGGCTCAGCCCGCCTGCCGCGATCAGCGCCCGCCAGGGGAGGCTGCGCCACACCGGCGCGGCCAGGGCTCGGACGGTCATTGCGTGCACGACTGCGCCTCCGTCTCCTGCGGCGCCGCGACGCCCAGCAGCTTCGCCGCCTCGGCCGGGGACGTCGCGGTGGACGTCAGTTCCGCCCAGTGGGCTTTCACCCGGGCGGCCACCTCCGCATGCGGGCGGGCCAGGAGTTCGCGGACCACCGTCGTCTGCGCCGCCGTCATGCTCAGTCCGTTCGTCGGTGCCAGGACCGAGCCCGAGCCCTCCGTGCTGTCGCTCAGACGCACGTGCCGGAAGGTGTCCGACGGCGTCGGGTCGGCGCCCAGAACCAGCCACATGATCGTGACCGGACGGGCGTCGCGGCACATCTCCTCCTCCGTCGCCGCCTCGGTGCCGGCCACCAGGACGGTGGCGACGCCGACGGCGAACTCCGGGACGCGGTTGCCGCCCCAGCGGGTGCCGACCGTCACCCGGCCGGGGACGGTGGAGGGCGTGAGGGCGGCGTCGGCCTCCACTCCGCTCCGGGCGTCGATGCGCTGGCGGACCGTCAGGGAGGCGTTCGCCGCGTCGCCTCCCGCCAGCGAGCGGACCCGTCCGACGACCCCGGCCCACTCGGACCGCACCCCGCTCCACTCGGGGAACGCGCAGTACCGCGAGCCGTCGTGGGTCGCGCACGACTGGACCTTCTGCGGGGAGTCGGACGCCGTCGTACGCGCCGCCGCCAGGCCCGCCGTGTCCTGCGCGGACTGGCCGATCGCGCCGGCCGCGACACCCGCCAGAGCGAGGGCCGTCGCCGCCTTGACGGCTCGGGTGCGGCCGCCGGCCACCAGCAGCGCGGCGCAGGCCAGCGCGACGCACAGCGCCGTCACGTACAGCGCGTGCCAGCCGGCGGGGCGGCCGAGCAGATCGGAGGGCACCGGGTCCCCGCCCGTGTCGGCCCCGAAGACGACCGGCGAGAGCCAGCCTGCCCGGCTGCCCGCGTCGGCGACCGCCGAGGCGAGGACCGCGACGGCATAGAAGGGGATGACGAAGAGCAGCGGGACGAACGACGAGGGCAGCAGACAGGCCAGCAGCACTCCCACGACGCCGGCGAACAGCACGGTCAGAGGGCCGACGGCCAGCTCGCCGAACGAACCGTGCCCGATGGCGCCGGGCTTCAGCGCCTCCCAGCCGAACTCGACCGCGACGGCGACCGCGGTGAGCGCCGCGTACGGCACCACGGACAGCAGATGCGCGAGGGCGCGCCGCCACGGTTCCATGGCCAGGACGCCGAACTGCTGCACGGTGCCGTGCTTGCGCGAGCGCAGCGCCGCCGCGTTGACGCAGACGAGCAGGGCGACGGCGAACAGCAGCGGTGTCATCTGGGTGCGCCGGTCGACCGTGTTGAGGACGGGGTAGGAGTCCATGCCGTCCCTGCTCATCAGCCGCAGGACGATGAAGCCGGCGTACAGGGCGAAGAAGACCAGCATCGGGGTCTGGTACAGGAGCTCGCGGGCCTCGAAGCGGGCGAGGTCGAGGACGGCTCGGGCGCGGCGGGCCTCGCGCGGCGGCTCGGCGAGCGTGCGGGCGGGGTTCGCGAGCGTCGCGGTCGTCGCGCTCATGCCGTCGCCTCCGCGCTCTCGCCGTCGAGGACGAGCAGGTAGCCGTCCTCCAGGGTGGGTTCGACGAGGTCGGCGCCCTCGGGCGGCTCGCCGACGTTGCGGAACGTGCCGGCGCCGGTGCGCCAGCCGGCCAGGGCGGCCGGGTCGCGGCGCGGGCCGCTCCAGACCCGGCCGGCGGCACGGGCGGTCAGCTCGGCCGGGGTGCCCTCGAAACGGACGCGCCCGCCGGCCAGGACGATCACCCGGTGGCAGAGCATCGCCACGTCCTCGGTCTGGTGGGTGGACAGCAGGACGGTGCGGCCCTCGCCGGCCTGGGCGATCAGCTCGCGAAAGCGCATGCGCTGTTCGGGGTCGAGCCCGACGGTCGGTTCGTCGAGCACGAGGAAGCCGGGTTCGCCGACGAGCGCGGCGGCCAGGGCGACGCGCTGCCGCATGCCTCCGGAGAGCCGCTTGAGGCGCTTGCCGCGCACGTCGGAGAGATCGACGGCGTCCAGCACGCGCCGCACCTCGCGGAGCCGGGCGCCCCGGTCGGTCAGCTCCTTCAGGATCGCCACGTAGTCGACGAACTCGAAGGCCGTGAAGTCCGGGTGGAAGCCGGGGGTCTGGGGCAGATAGCCGAGGGTGCGGCGCAGGGCGAGGCGGCCGGACGCGGTGCCGGGATCATGGCCCAGGGCGGTGAACCGCCCGCCGTCCGGCGGCACGGCCGTGGCCAGCACCCGCAACAGCGTCGTCTTCCCGGCCCCGTTGGGCCCGAGCAGCCCGGTGACGCCACGGTCCAGCCGCAGCGAGACGCCGTCCAGGGCGCGGGTCCCCCCGAAGCGCAGGGACAGATCGACGGCCGTCACGGAGGCGGAGCCCTGGGCGGAACCGGAGGCGGGGCCCGGGGTGGGCGTGGTGGTCATGCGGGGCTCCTGGAGATCCGGTGGTCGGTCGGGGGCGGGCTGGACGGGACGGGGGGCCGGGTCATCCGACGCCGCCGGCCGGGAAGCCGCCCAGGGGGCGGGTGTCGAAGCGGTCGCGGGTCCGGTGGAGCAGCAGGGCGGCGAGGATGGCCAACGCGGCCGCGGCGAACTGGCCTTCCGCCGTGAACGGGGCGAGCGTGTCGTGCGCGTGCCGCTGGGCTCTGGCCACCGCCAGCACCGTCACCCAGGCGACGCCGACCAGGGAGGGCCCCACGACCGGCCCCAGCCGGGCGGTCAGCGCGAGGCCGGTCCCCGTGAGGGCGAGCGCGGGCAGCAGCCACGCCAGGGCCAGCAGCCCGTATGCCGGCAGGGCGAGCGTGGCCAGGCCGTTGAACGCAAGGCCCGCCGTGAGCACCGCGACCGTACGGATCATGAGCAGCCGGAAGCCGTGCGTCGGGGAGACGACGGCCATCTCGTACGTCGGGTCCAGGGACGGGCCGTACGACAGCGCGACCCCGGCGAGCGGGAGGAGCGGGGCCAGTGCCAGGAACAGCGCGGGCTGGTCCGCGAGGCGCACCGCCAGCACCGTCATGACGAGCAGGAACAGCACCGACAGCAGCCAGGACCGGCGGAGCACCGGGGTCGCGGCGAGCAGCCGCGCGGTGTGGTCGGCCACCCCGAGCCGCACCAGCATCCGCTCGAGCAGGCTGGGCTGTGGCGCGTCCAGCTCGGCGTCCAGCCGTGCCCACCCGGCGTCCAGCGCGACCGGGTCGGCGGCCTCCGCCAGCCGGGCACGGCACTGCGCGCATCCGGTCAGATGGGCGTCGGCCGACCACAGCAGCGGCGGCGACAGCTCGCCCTGCGCGTAGGCGCGCAGATCCTCTTCTGCCACGTGCCACGTCATGCCCGTGCCTCCCTCGGCCGTTCGTCGCCCACGCGGCCGCGCGGGTCTCTTCCGCGGACGTACCGCCTCATGCCAGCGCCTCCCGCAGGTGCTTGCGGGCACGCAGGGCCCGCGTCTTGACGGTGCCGGGCGGGATGCCGAGCAGAACGGCCGCCTCCCGGGTGGTGAGCCCGTCGATGACGGTCGCCTGCAGGACGGCCCTCAGCTCCGGCGAGAGGCGGGTGAGGGCCCCGGCGAGGTCCCCGTGCTCCACCCCCGCGAGCACGCGTTCCTCCGCCGATGCCTCGTCCCGGTGACGCAGCCGGGACAGGGCCTGGCGCAGCCTGCCGCGCGCCCCGTCGCCGCGCACCGCGTCGACCAGCCGGCGTGCGGCGATGCGCCACAGCCAGCCGGCGGCGTCGTCGGAGAAGCCCTCCTCGCGATGGCGGGCGGTGCCGCGCCACACGGCGAGGAACGTCTCCTGGATGACGTCGTCGACTATCCCCGCGTCGGCGCAGCGGCCGCGCATGCGCGCGGTCAGCCAGGGCGCGTACCGCCGGTACAGCTCCTCGAAGGCAGGACGGTCCCGGTCCGCCGCGATGGCCCGCAGCAGCTCCCCGTCGCTTCTCGTCTCGCTCTCGCTCACATCACCTCATCGGATCGGCCCCGCCGATCGGTTCACGATCCGCCGCACGAATTCTCCGCGCACCCCGCCCCGCCCCGTTCGCACGCACACACGCTCACCACCCACCCACCCATCCACCCACCCATCCACCCATTCGAACGGCATTCGAACACCTCCGACCCTCGCGGGCCGCCCCCCGATATCCCGCACGCCATGTCTCCGTAACCGTCGGTTAAGACGACCTTGCGACGCTCGGTGAATGAAGCCCGCCGTGCCCGAGCCTTCGCCGCCTCCCGAGGGATATCAGCCCCACGGAGGCTCCGCCGCGACCCCGCCCGCACGTTCCGACGCGCCTGTCCCGCTGTTCGCGCGGAACAATGGGTCCATGAGCCAGTCAGACACCCAGGCCGAGGTCCAGCACGCGCAGCCCTCCGTGGGCTCCATAGCCGCGCACCGCCCGCACACCGTGGCTGCCGTCGTCTCCGATCTGGAGCCCGACATCGACGCCGACCTCGACACCTACGAGGAGGCGCCGTACGACGGCCCACAACTGCCGCAGGGTCGTTTCCTCGACCGGGAACGCAGCTGGCTCGCGTTCAACGAGCGGGTCCTGGAACTCGCCGAGGACCCCGACACGCCCCTGCTCGAGCGGGCGAACTTCCTGGCCATCTTCGCCAGCAACCTGGACGAGTTCTTCATGGTCCGGGTGGCCGGGCTGAAGCGCCGCATCGCCACCGGCGTCGCCACCCGCTCCGCCTCCGGTCTCCAGCCCCGCGAAGTGCTGGAGATGATCTGGGCCCGCTCGCGCGAGCTCATGGCCCGGCACGCCGCGACGTACCACGAGGACATCGCCCCCGCCCTCGCGGAGGAGGGCATCCACCTGGTCCGCTGGAACGAGCTGACGGAGAAGGAGCAAGCCCGCCTCTTCACCCTGTTCCGGCACCAGATCTTCCCGGTCCTCACGCCCCTCGCCGTCGACCCCGCGCACCCCTTCCCGTACATCTCGGGTCTCTCGCTCAACCTCGCGGTCGTCGTGCGCAACCCCGTCAGCGGCCACAAGCACTTCGCGCGCGTCAAGGTGCCCCCCCTGCTGTCCCGCTTCCTGGAGAGCTCCCCCGGCCGGTACGTCCCCGTCGAGGACGTCATCGGCGCCCACCTGGAGGAGCTGTTCCCGGGCATGGAGGTGCTGGAGCACCACGCCTTCCGGCTCACCCGCAACGAGGACCTCGAGGTCGAGGAGGACGACGCCGAGAACCTGCTCCAGGCCCTGGAGAAGGAGCTCATGCGACGCCGCTTCGGGCCGCCGGTCCGCCTGGAGGTCGAGGAGTCCATCGACCGCGAGGTCCTCGACCTGCTGGTGCGCGAACTGAAGATCAGCGAGGCCGAGGTCTACCCGCTGCCGGGCCCGCTCGACCTCACCGGTCTCTTCCGCATCAGCGGCCTCGACCGGTCCGAGCTGAAGTACAAGAAGTTCATCGCCGGCACCCACCGCGACCTCGCGGAGGTCGAGTCGGCGTCCCCGCCGGACATCTTCGCCGCCCTGCGCAGCCGGGACGTCCTGCTGCACCACCCGTACGACTCCTTCTCGACGTCCGTGCAGGCCTTCCTGGAGCAGGCGGCGGCGGACCCGGACGTCCTCGCCATCAAGCAGACCCTGTACCGCACCTCGGGCGACTCCCCGATAGTGGACGCGCTCATCGAGGCCGCCGAGTCCGGCAAGCAGGTCCTCGTCCTGGTCGAGATCAAGGCCCGCTTCGACGAGCACGCCAACATCAAGTGGGCGCGCAAGCTGGAAGAGTCCGGCTGCCACGTCGTCTACGGCCTCGTCGGTCTGAAGACCCACTGCAAGCTGTCGCTGGTGGTCCGCCAGGAAGGCGAAACGCTGCGGCGCTACTGCCACGTCGGCACCGGCAACTACCACCCGAAGACGGCCCGCCTCTACGAGGACCTCGGCCTGCTCACCGCCGACCCGCAGGTCGGCGCGGACCTCTCCGACCTCTTCAACCGGCTCTCCGGCTACTCCCGCCGCGAGACCTACCGACGCCTGCTCGTCGCCCCCAAGTCGCTGCGCGACGGACTGATCTCCCGCGTCGACAAGGAGATCCAGCACCACCGCGCCGGACGGCCCGCGCACGTCCGCATCAAGGTCAACTCCATCGTGGACGAAGCGCTCATCGACTCCCTCTACCGGGCGTCGCAGGCGGGCGTGCCGGTCGACGTCTGGGTGCGCGGCATCTGCGCGGTGCGCCCGGGCGTGCCGGGCCTGTCGGAGAACATCCGGGTCCGGTCCATCCTCGGCCGCTTCCTCGAGCACTCCCGCGTCTTCGGCTTCGGCAACGGCGGGGAGCCCGAGGTGTGGATCGGCAGCGCCGACATGATGCACCGCAACCTCGACCGCCGTATCGAGGCCCTGGTCAGGGTCACCGACCCGGCGCACCGGGCGACGCTGAACCGGTTCCTGGAGACGGGCATGTCCGACGCCACCGCCTCCTGGCACCTCGGCCCCGACGGCGAGTGGACCCGGCACGCGACCGACGCGGAAGGCGGCCCCCTGCGCAACGTCCAGGAGATGCTCATAGACGCCCGGAGGCGCCGGCGTGGCACAGCGACACCATGACCTGACGGCCTCCGCGGCCGGGCCCGTCACCACGGGGGACGCCCTCGAGGGCTACCTGCGGGCCCAGGCCACGGAGTTCCTCCGGGCGCTGCGCCAGCACCGCGAGGCGGGGAGCGCGGCGTCGCACGGCACGTCGCACGCCTCGGCGAGCGGCGCGGAGGAACGGGACGACGCGGCGCGCGCCCTGCGCCGCTCGGCCCGCCGCATCAGCGGCACTCTGCGCACCTTCCGCCCCCTCCTCGACGCCGAGTGGTCGCAGGCGCTCCGGTCCGAACTGTCCTGGCTGTCCGCCACGTTGGCCCTGGAGCACGCCTACGGCGCCCGCCTCGAGCGCCTGCTGCTCGCCCTGAACCGCCTGTCCGGCGCGGCCCCGCCACTGCCGGCGGTACGGGTGCCGACGCCCGCGTCCGCACCGGTGCGGACGCCCTACCGGCCGGCGGACGCGGCCGGTTCCGGCGGCGCGGTCACCGGCAGCCCGGACACCACGCCGGGCACTCCCGTCGCAGCGTCCACGTCCACACCGGGCACTCCTGCCCTGCCCGACGCGCCTCCTCCCACGGTCGGCGCGACCGACGCCCGTACCGCGAACGGCGCCCCTGTCGCGGGGGGCGCGGGCGGCCCGCAGGGCGCGACCCTCACCGCCGCCCCGACCGGCGCCGGCGCCCGCACCACGACAGCCTCCCCCACCACCGCCACCCGCGCCGGGACCGCCCGGCGCGCCCCCGGCGCCCGTACCGCCACCGCGCCCCCCACGCCCCCCACGGCCCCAGCGGCCCCGTCGACCGCCTCCGCGCCCGCCGACCGCGGCAACCTCACCGTCGGTGCGGCGAAGGCCGGCGCCCTTCTGGACCGTCAGCTCACCCTCGCCCGCACCCGGGCCCACTCGACCGCGCTCCAGGCCCTCGGCTCCTCCCGCTTCCACGCCGTCGCGGACCGGGCCGCCGTCCTCGCCAGCGAGGTCCCCCTCACGCCGGCCGCGTCCGCCACCGATCTGCGCCCCTACGCCGCAGCCGCCGAGGAACGCCTCGCCGACGCCGTCGCCGCGCTGCCGCTCGTCACCGCGGGCAGCCCCTACAACGCGGAGGCCCTGATGTACGGCCTCTCCGCGGACGCCGCGCCGCACCCGCAGGACGCGCCCTGGCACCACGTCCGGCTCCTGCTGCGTCTGCACCGGTACGCGTGCGAGATCCTGGACGGCCCGGACGCTCCACCGGACGACGTCCGTCTGCTGACCGCCGGCGCCGCCCTCGACCGGCACCGGGACGCCTCGGAGGCGGCCGCCGCGGCGGCGCAGGCGGCCCGGACACCCCGGATCGCGCCCGCGACGGCGTACGCGCTCGGCGTGCTGCACGCGGACCAGCGGCACGAGGTGGAGGCCGCGCGGTACGCGTTCCAGCGCACCTGGCAGAAGCAACCCGTCCCGACCACCTGACCGAGACCACCTGACCGACCGAACCGACCAGATCACCGGACCGACCGGACCAACCGGACCAACCGGACGACCGGACCGACAGACCACACGCCCCTACAAGACAGGCGGTGAGCACCGGTGAGCACAGCGAGGAACCACGACGACGCCTCCGACCCCACCCCCGTCCAGGCGGCCGGCTGCGTGCTGTGGCGTCGCTCCCCGACGGACGGCGGACTGGAGGTGTGTCTCGTCCACCGGCCCAAGTACGGCGATTGGTCGCATCCGAAAGGCAAGCTGAAGCGCGACGAGGACCCGCTCGCGGGGGCCCTGCGCGAGGTCGAGGAGGAGACCGGGCACCGGGCCGCCCCCGGCGCTCCGCTGCCGACCGTGGGCTACGAGGCGAACGGCCGCCCTAAGCAGGTCCGTTACTGGGCGGCCGAGGCCGTCTCCGGGGTCTTCACCCCGAACGACGAGGTCGACCGCCTCCTCTGGCTGCCGCCGCCCGCCGCCCGCGAGCGGCTCACCCAGCCGAGGGACCGCACCCTCGTGGACGCCCTGCTGCACGTCCTGCACCTGGCATAAGGGCGCGGACGCCGAACCGGGCCCGAGGCCCAGGCGTCCCCCCGCCCCACCCCGCGCCGGTACCGCTCCGTGTCCTCGGCGTGAGCTTTCCGTGACCTCACCGCACCGTCCCCAGGGGTTCACCCCCCGTTCACTCCCGTCCGTGAACGCCTTCACCTCATCTGCCTAATTTCAGCCTTACCCGGTGCGGCACGCGACCAAGGGGACGCGTCCACACCAAACAGACTTCGCACCCACCGCACGCCGCCGGATTCAGGACGGCGGCTCCTGGAAGGACCTTCCTCAGTGAAGCTTCAGCGCATGAACCGGCGGGCTCTCTCCCTCGGTGCTCTCGCCGTCTCCGGCGCCCTGGCCCTCACGGCGTGCGGCTCGGACGACACCGGCACCGGCAGCGGCGGCAAGTCCTCCGCCACCGCCGCCGCCGGGGCGATCAAGTGCGACGACGCCAAGGGCCAGCTGCTCGCCGACGGCTCCTCCGCGCAGAAGAACGCGATCGACGCCTGGGTCAAGAACTTCACGCAGGCCTGTTCCGGCGTCCAGGTCAACTACAAGGGCTCCGGCTCCGGCGCGGGCGTCACCGCCTTCACGCAGGGCCAGGTCGCCTTCGCCGGCTCGGACTCCGCGCTGAAGCCCGAGGACGTCGCCGCCTCCAAGTCGGTCTGCAAGGGCGGCCAGGGCATCAACCTGCCGATGGTGGCCGGCCCCATCGCCATCGCCTACAACGTCTCCGGCGTGGACAACCTCGTCCTCGACGCCGCGACGATCGCCAAGATCTTCGACGGCAAGATCACCAACTGGAACGACGCCGCGATCGCCAAGCTGAACCCCGGCGCGAAGCTGCCCGACCTGAAGATCCAGCCGTACCACCGCTCGGACGAGTCCGGCACCACCGACAACTTCACCAAGTACCTGATCGCCACCGCCAAGGCCGACTGGCCCTACAGCGGCGGCAAGGCCTGGCAGGCCAAGGGCGGCCAGGCCGCGGCCGGCTCCTCCGGTGTCGCCCAGGGCGTCA
Organism: Streptomyces achromogenes; assembly: GCF_030816715.1. NCBI lineage: Bacteria > Bacillati > Actinomycetota > Actinomycetes > Kitasatosporales > Streptomycetaceae > Streptomyces > Streptomyces achromogenes. The sequence continues at coordinate 4,178,281 of NZ_JAUSYH010000001.1, forward strand.
AGCAGACCAACGGCGCGATCGGCTACATGGAGCTGTCGTACGCCAAGGACGGTCTCGGCACCGTCGCCGTCAACACCGGCGCCGCGGCCCCCGTCAAGGCCTCCTCCGACGGCGCCACCAAGGCCGTCGCCGCCGCCCAGATCGTCGGCACCGGCAGTGACCTGTCGCTGAAGCTGGACTACAACACCAAGGCCGACGGGGCCTACCCGCTCACCCTGGTCACGTACGAGATCGCCTGCGACAAGGGCAACAAGGCCGCCACGCTGCCGGCCACCAAGGCGTTCCTGCGCTACATCGCCGGCGAGGACGGCCAGGGCGTCCTCGCGGGCATCGACTACGCCCCGATCCCCGACGCCATCATCGCCAAGGTCCGCACCACCATCGAGGGCCTGAGCTGATCTGAGCGGTGCGGTCCGGCGCCGGGGACGACCCGGTCCGGACCGCACCCGTCCGGTGCACCGCCGCCAGGGGCCGCCGCCCGCGATCCGGCCCCACCCGAGCCGCCCACACCCACAGGCGGCTCCGCAGACCGGAGACCCCCATGGACATAGAGACGCAGAAGTCGGACACCGACGACACCCCACGCCCCACGACTCCGCAAGGCCCGTCGACTCCCTCCGCGGCCTCCCCGGCCCCGCCCCCCGTGACGGCCGAGGAGAAGCGCGCGGCACGCGGCGCCACCCGGCCCGGCGACCGGGTCTTCCTCGCCCTCTCGCGCGGCTCGGGCATCTTCCTGCTGGTGATCATGGCCGCGATCGCGGTCTTCCTCGCCTATCGCGCGAGCCTCGCCATCAGCAAGGACGACGCCGACTTCCTGACGGCCTTCGAGTGGAACACCAGCCTTGTGCCGCCGAAGTTCGGCATCGCGGTCCTGGCCTTCGGCACGGTGGTCTCGTCGGTCATCGCGATGGTCATCGCGGTCCCGATCGCCGTCGCGATCGCCCTCTTCATCACCCACTACGCCCCACGCCGCATGAGCGGCCCCGTCGCGTACGTGATCGACCTGCTCGCCGCCGTCCCGTCCATCGTGTACGGCCTCTGGGGCGCCCTGGTCCTGGTGCCGCACATGGACGGCCTGTTCGGCTGGCTGGACGACTACCTGGGCTGGACCGGCGTCTTCTCCTGGGACCGGGGCGCGCCGCGCTCGATGCTCACGGTGGGCATCCTGCTGGCCGTGATGATCCTCCCGGTGATCACCAACGTCAGCCGCGAGGTCTTCCGCCAGGTCCCGCAGATGCACGAGGAGGCGGCCCTGGCGCTGGGCGCCACCCGCTGGGAGGTCATCCGCATGGCGGTGATCCCCTTCGGCCGCTCCGGCGTCATCTCGGCCTCGATGCTCGGCCTCGGCCGCGCGCTCGGCGAGACGATGGCCGTGGCCACGGTCCTCTCCCCCGACTTCGACATCCACGCCAGCCTGCTGAACCCCGGCGGCGGCACCTTCGCCCAGAACATCGCCAGCAAGTTCAACGAGGCGACGGAGTTCGGCCGTGACGCGCTCATCGCCTCCGGTCTGGTCCTGTTCGTCATCACCCTGCTGGTCAACGGCGCGGCGCGCATGATCATCGCCCGCCGCAAGGAGTACTCGGGGGCCAACGCATGAGCCACGCAAGCGCAGTTGCCGACCAGAGCCCCAGCACGCTCCGCGGCGCGAGCCTGCCGAAGTGGTCCCCGTGGGCCATCGCGGCCGGCTCCCTCGCCCTCGCGGTCGTCATCGGCCTCGCCGGCGGGCTGGACAGCAAGGTCCAGTGGGGCCTGATCGCCGGCATCCTGTTCGTCCTCGGCACCTACGGCGTCGCCGCGAAGGTGGAGGGCCGCCGCCAGGCCAAGGACAGGATCGCGACGAGCCTGGTCTGGGTGGCGTTCATGCTGGCCGTGGTCCCGCTGGTCTCGCTCCTGTGGACGACGATCACGCGCGGCGTGAAGGTCCTGGACGTCTACTTCCTGACCCACTCCATGGGCGTGGTCGCGGACAGCGAGCCCGGCGGCGGCATCTACCACGCGATCCTCGGCAGCCTGGAGCAGGTGGGGCTCGCCACGGCGATCGGCGCGCCCGTAGGCATCCTGACGGCGATCTACCTGGTCGAGTACGGCCGGGGCGGCCTGGCGAAGGCGGTCACGTTCTTCGTCGACGTCATGACCGGCATCCCCTCCATCGTGGCGGGCCTGTTCATCCTCAGCCTGATGCTGATGCTCGACCTGCAGCCGTTCGGCTTCGCGGGCTCCCTCGCCCTGGCGATCCTGATGATGCCGGTGGTCGTGCGCTCGACGGAGGAGATGCTGAAGCTCGTCCCCAACGAGCTGCGCGAGGCCTCGCTCGCCCTGGGCGTCCCCAAGTGGCGCACGATCCTGAAGGTGGTCGTCCCGACGTCCATCGGAGGCATCATCACGGGCGTGATGCTGGCGGTCGCCCGTATCGCGGGCGAGACGGCCCCGGTCCTGCTCCTGGTCTTCGGCAACCCGTTCATCAACGCCAACCCCTTCGAGGGCGCGCAGGCGTCGCTGCCGCTGTACATCTACCAGCAGTACGCGCAGAGCGCGGGTTCGACGGCGGCCTACGACCGCGCCTGGGCGGCGTCGCTCACGCTGATCGCCTTCGTGATGATCCTGAACCTGGTGGCCCGCGGCCTCGCCCGCTGGAAGGCCCCGCGTTGACTCCGTGCGGCTGCCGCCGCGCGGCCGGGTCGCTGAAGCGGCCATGCAGCGACTGATCCATACGACCGGGAAGTGAAGTGGAAGACATGGCCAAGCGAATCGACGTCAGCGGACTGACCGCGTACTACGGATCCCACAAGGCGATCGACGACATCTCGATGACGGTGGAGCCGCGCTCGGTGACGGCGTTCATCGGCCCCTCCGGCTGCGGCAAGTCCACGTTCCTGCGCACCCTGAACCGTATGCACGAGGTGACCTCGGGCGGCCGGGTCGAGGGCAAGGTGCTCCTGGACGACGAGGACCTCTACGGCGCGGGCGTCGACCCGGTGTCCGTCCGCCGCGAGGTCGGCATGGTCTTCCAGCGCCCGAACCCCTTCCCCACCATGTCGATCTTCGACAACGTGGCCGCGGGACTCCGCCTCAACGGCAGCTACAAGAAGTCCGAGCTCGCGGACGTGGTGGAGAAGTCCCTCCAGGGCGCCAACCTCTGGAACGAGGTCAAGGACCGCCTCAACAAGCCGGGCTCGGGGCTCTCGGGCGGCCAGCAGCAGCGTCTGTGCATCGCCCGCGCCATCGCGGTGGAACCGAAGGTCCTGCTGATGGACGAGCCCTGCTCGGCCCTCGACCCCATCTCGACGCTCGCCATCGAGGACCTGATCGGCGAGCTGAAGGAACGCTTCACGATCGTCATCGTGACGCACAACATGCAGCAGGCGGCGCGCGTCTCGGACCGCACGGCCTTCTTCAACCTGGCCGCGGTCGGCCGGCCCGGCAAGCTGATCGAGCTGGACGACACCGCGCGCATCTTCTCCAACCCGTCGGTGCAGGCCACCGAGGACTACATCTCAGGCCGCTTCGGCTGACCGGACCCCTCGCGGTGCTGCATGGCGGTGCCACCGCGAGGCACGCGAAAGGGCCCGCCCCTGCTCCCGGGGGCGGGCCCTTTCCTCAACTCAGGACGATCTACAGGAAGGCCAGATCCACGATCCAGAAGGCGCACGCGGCGACGATCGCGGCCGCGGGCATGGTGATGAACCAGCCCAGCACGATGTTCTTGGCGACTCCCCACCGCACGGCGTTGATCCGCTTCGTGGCCCCCACGCCCATGATCGCCGAGGTGATCACGTGTGTGGTGGAGATCGGCGCCTTGAACAGGAAGGCCGTGGTGAACATGATCGACGCGCCGGTCGTCTCCGCCGCGAAGCCCTGCGGCGGGTCCAGCTCGATGATCTTCCGCCCGAGCGTGCGCATGATGCGCCAGCCGCCCGCGTACGTGCCGAGCGACAGCATCACGGCGCAGGCGATCTTCACCCACACCGGAATCGGAGCGTCGGCGCTCTGGACGTCGCCGATGACGAGCGCCATCACCACGATGCCCATCGTCTTCTGCGCGTCCTGCAGACCGTGCCCCAGCGCCATACCGGCCGCCGACACCGTCTGGGCTATGCGGAAACCCCGCTTGGCCTTGTGCGGATTGGCCCGCCGGAACATCCACAGGATGGCGGTCATCACCAGATATCCGGCGACGAGTCCCACCACCGGCGAGAGGAACATCGGAATGACGACCTTCTCGAGCACCCCGGACCAGATGACCTCCGTCCCGCCCGCGAGCGCGGCGCCCACCATCCCGCCGAACAGCGCGTGGGACGAGGACGACGGCAGCCCGAAGTACCAGGTGACGAGGTTCCACACGATCGCGCCGACCAGCGCGGCGAACAGGATCGCCATACCCTTGGAACCGTCGGGGGTCTCGATCAGCCCCTTGCTGACGGTGTGCGCGACGCCGCTCCCCAGGAACGCGCCGGCGAGGTTCATCACCGCGGCCATGGCCAGCGCGGCGCGCGGCGTCAGCGCCCGGGTGGAGACCGACGTGGCGATCGCGTTCGCGGAGTCGTGAAAACCGTTGGTGTAGGTGAATCCGAGCGCGACGCCGATGGTCACGATCAGGGCAAAGGTGTCCATGAAGGGCTCAGGACTCCTTGACCGCGATGGTCTCCACCGTGTTGGCCACGTGCTCGAAGGCGTCGGCGGCCTCCTCCAGCACATCCACGATCTGCTTCAGCTTGAGCACCTCGATGGCCTCGTACTTGCCGTTGAAGAGATGCGCGAGCAGCTTCCGGTGGATCTGGTCGGCCTGGTTCTCGAGCCGGTTGACCTCGATCCAGTACTCGGTGAGGTTCTCCATGGTCCGCAGGTTCGGCATGGCCTCGGCCGTCAGCTCGGCCGCCCGGGCCAGCACCTCGATCTGCTGCTCGACGCCCTTGGGCAGTTCCTCGACGTTGTAGAGGACGACCAGGTCGACGGCCTCCTCCATGAAGTCCATGATGTCGTCGAGGGAGGACGCGAGGTTGTAGATGTCCTCGCGGTCGAACGGCGTGATGAACGAGGAGTTCAGCTGGTGGAAGATCGCGTGCGTCGCGTCGTCGCCTGCGTGTTCCGCGGCCCGCATGCGCTCTGCGATCTCGGCCCGGCCGGCGGGGTCCGCCCCGAGCAGTTCCATCAGGAGTTTCGAGCCCGTGACGATGTTGTCCGCGGATGCGGCGAACATGTCGTAGAAGCTCGTCTCCCTGGGGGTCAGACGAAAGCGCACGTTGGGGTCCTCAAGATGCATCGGTTTCGGTCAGGCTGATGCTAGGCGCATCATCCGGCCACGGCTAATGGGGCCGCCCCCCAGTGTCGCCCATCGGCCGGAGCGGCCGGCAGGGGGGCGACCGGACTGTCCGGTCCGACGCCCGGGCTCCCGTCGAAGTTCGGTACGATATACCCGGTAGGGGTATATGTCCGGAGCCGGAACGCTGGAGGAGACGATGACGACCACCGAGGCCGACGCGGAAGCCCTCTCGGCCCCCGACCCGCACACCCCTGCCGCCCCGGAGCACCCGGAGCACCCGGCCGGAGCAGTGCACGGCTACCACGAGCAGAAGGCCGAACACCTCAAGCGCCTGCGCCGTATCGAGGGCCAGATCCGCGGTCTGCAGCGCATGGTGGACGAGGACACCTACTGCATCGACATACTCACCCAGGTGTCCGCCTCCACCAAGGCCCTGCAGTCCTTCGCCCTGCAACTGCTGGAGGAACACCTGCGGCACTGCGTCGCCGACGCGGCCCTCAAGGGCGGCGACGAGATCGACGAGAAGGTGGAAGAGGCGACGAAGGCGATCGCCCGCCTACTGCGCACCTGAGCCCGCGGCCCCTTCCCGCCCGGCCTGCTCCTCGCCCACCCGCAGCACCTGGTCGATGCTCTCCATGCTGAGCCGCTCCTCCCCGGCGGCCGAGGCCGCGATGATCAGCTCTCCGCACAGCTCGATCTCGGCGAGGGCCACGTGGTCCTGAACTGCCGTACCGCCGCCCGGAGCCACGCGCATCACCTCGTCTCTGCCGTCACCGGCTTCCTAGAGTAGGGAGCGGTCCACACGGCGCGCATGGCACGGACGGGCTAGTCCTTACGACCGCCCTGTGGCCGAAAACACTCCGCCCGGGCGGAGCCCGCTACTCCGCGATCCGTCCGGCGTAGATGTCGTCCGCGGCCGGCAGCCGCACCTGGACGGGCGCGCCGAAGTCGTACAGCAGGGTCGTCGAGGCGACGGCGACGGCCTCCTTCCGCTGCCCGTTCACAAAGCTGAACCGGTGCCGGATCTTGCGGATCCGCCCCTCGTCGTCGAGGTAGACGTCGAACGGCACCCGCGCCGTGGCGAACCCCTTCGCCGCCGCCCGCAACGCGTCCCGTCCGGCCGCCGACGCGTCCTCGGCGGCCGCCGTCAGGTCGGCGGTGCCCCGGTAGTGCCGCACCGCGGTCCCGGCCACCTCGGTCCGCCCCACGTAGGTCGCCGTGCGCGTCCCGCGCAGCACCTCGGCGGCGGCGAACGGGTCGGTGGCCCCACCGGTCACCAGGTTCCCGTCGGACAGGCTCGCCGTCTCCACCCGCACCCACTTGTCGTCCGGCACGCCGGCTCCCCGGTTCTTCATGAACAGGGCCCCCGGCGCGAGGAGTTCGGTGATCGGACGGTGCTCACTGGTCCCGGCGGGGTCCTGCGGCAGCAGCACCCTCAGCTGCCCGAGCTGCCTGCGGTAGTCGTAGACGCCCTGCCCTCGGATGGTCACCAGGGTCCCGCCGGTGGCCATCTCCATCGAGGTCCGCGCCTTCGACGTGCCCGCCGCGACGAGGACGTCCGCGGCCCGGTGCAGCGTCCGCACGGGGTCGGCCGCCCGCCCGTCCTCGACGGCGGCCCCGTCGGCGGAACACCCCGCGGCGCACACGCAGATCCCGGCCACGATCCCGGACAGGACCGCCGCGCCCGCCTTCCTCCGACCTCGCTCCGCCATGGCCTGCCAACCCCCAGCCGGTACGTCCGTCACAGACCCCCCGTCGCTCCGCTTAACGACGACTGGGTGCCCCCGTCACGCGGGACCGGGCCGAGCCGGAGCGCCACAGCTGGGTAACGTTGTCCATGTGACGCAGCAGGACGGCTCGCCCTCCCCCCGCATCGACGGGGAACACCGCACCTCGACCGTCGAACAGGGCCGCTTCTGTCTCGCCCGCTGCACCTGCGGCTGGCGCGGCCCGGCCCGCAGAGCGAGAAGCACGGCCAGATCGGACGCGGAGACCCACGCCCACGGCTGACCGGCCCGCCGGCCCCGCCGATCCCGCCCCGCCCGATCCCTCCAGCAGGCCCCGCAGGGCGGGCCGCCGGCCCCACGGACGTCACCGTTCCGTCACCGCCGGCGGCCGTCGGAACCTGTGGTCTCATGGCCCCGTCTCGCTCCGTGAAGCCGACAGCGGCCGAGGGAAGGCACGAACATGGAACGGCGTACGTTCATCGCAGGCGGCACGGCGGCGGTCGCGGCGGCAGTGACCGCGTGCAGGGCGAACGGCGGCGGCGTGAGCGGCGGCGTGAGCGGCGGCGTGAGCGGCGCCGCCTCCGGCGCCGAAACCGCCGGCGTCCGTTCCGACGGCACGACCCCCCTCACCACGACCAGCGTCTCCGCGCCCGCCAACTGGACCGCCCTGGCCCGCGGCCTGGACGGAACGCTGGTCCGCCCCGGCGAAACCTCCTGGGCGGCGGCCCGTCAGCTCTACAACACCCGCTTCGACAGCCTCAAGCCCGCGGCGGTGGCCTACGTCGCCCACGCCGACGACATCCGTACGGTCATGGCGTACGCCCGCGCCCACCGGATCAAGGCCGCGATCCGCAACGGCGGCCACTCCTACGGCGGCTGGTCCTCCGGCGACGGCCGGCTGATCATCGACGTCTCCAGGCTGAACCGGGTCCGGGCGAGCGGCGGCTCGGCCGTGGTCGGCGCGGGCTCCAAGCTGATCGACGTCTACCGGGCGCTCGCGGCGAAGGGCATGACGATCCCCGCGGGCTCCTGCCCCACGGTCGGCGTCTCCGGCCTCGTCCTGGGCGGCGGCCACGGCGTGGTCTCCCGCGCCTACGGCCTGACCTGCGACAGCCTCACCCGCGCCACGATCATCACCGCGGACGGCAAGCAGCTCACCGCCGACGCGACGAGGAACACGGCCCTCTTCTGGGCCCTGCGCGGAGCCGGCAACGGCAACTTCGGCGTCGTCACGGAGCTGGAGTTCAAGACCCACCCCGCGCCCCAGGCGGTGACGGGCTACCTCACCTGGCCCTGGTCGAAGGCGGCCGCGGTGGTGAAGGCGTGGCAGGAGTGGGGCCCGGCCCAGCCCGACGAGATCTGGTCCTCCCTGCACGTGGCGAACGCCCCCGGCGGCACCCCCACGATCTCCGTCGCCGCGTTCTGCATCGGCACGTACGGCCAGCTCGAGAACGCCGTCGACCGCCTCACGGACCGGGTGGGCGCCCCCGCGACGAACGTGTCCCTGCGCCGGCGCACCTACGAAGCGGCGATGGAGGTCTACGCCGGCTGCTCGAGCTTCACCTCGGACGCCCAGTGCCACCTGCCGGGCTCCACGCCGGGCCGCTCCCCGCGGGGCGCGCTGGGCCGGGAGACCTACGCGGCCCGCTCGGACTTCTTCGACGTCTCGCTCTCGGCGGCGGGCATCCAGACCCTGCTCCAGCAGATCACGTCCGTGCGGGGCGGCACGGGCAGCATCGCGCTGACGGCGCTGGGCGGCGCGGTGAACCGGGTCTCGCCGCTGGCCACCGCGTTCGTCCACCGCCGCTCACGCATGCTGGCCCAGTACATCGCGTCCTGGCGGGCCGGCACGGCGGGGACGGCGGCGCAGTCCTGGCTGAACACCGCCCACCGCGCGATGGTCCCGTACGCCTCGGGCGCGGCCTACCAGAACTACGCGGACCCGACCCTGACGAACTGGCGCAAGGCCTACTACGGCGACGCGCTCCCCCGCCTGACCCGGCTGAAGCAGCACTACGACCCCAACGGCTTCTTCACCTACCCCCAGGCCCTCTGACGCCCTTCGACGCCCTGGGGGGCGACGTCAGGCGGCGAGGTCCCGTTCCTCGGCGGCGACCTCGGGCCGGACGCCGCGGGCGAACCCCTCCCGGTCCCCGGCCCGAGCCGAGCGGCTGCGCACCAGCCACCCCATCCGGGGCGACCGGTCGACGGCCCTCAGCACCGGGGTGAGCAGCATGGAGGCGACCGGCGAGAGCAGCAGCGCCACGGCGGTGCCGAGCGCGAACCCGCCGATCACGTCGGTCGGATAATGCACGCCCATGTAGACCCGGCAGAACCCCTCGAGCAGGGCGACCCCTATGCCGACGAGCCCGAACTTCCGGTTGGCGACGAACAGTCCCACGGCCATGGCCATGGTGAGCGTGGCGTGGTCGCTCACGAACGAGTAGTCGGTCTTGCCGGAGACGAGCACCTCGAGACCCTGGTGATCGCGGAAGGGCCGCGGCCGCTCGACGAAGCCTCTTATCGGCACGTTCACCAGCACGGCGACGGCGGCGGCGAGCGGCGCCCAGACCAGGGCGGCCACGGAGGAGGCGGCCTCCTCGGCCCCGCCCGGCCGGCGGCGCACTCCCCACCAGCACCACACGATCAGCAGGATCATGGCGAGCAACAGCCCGTACTCACCGACGAATTCGACGATGCGGTCGAACCAGTGCGGGGCGTCCTTGGCCAGCCCGTTGATGTCGTAGAGCAGGTCGACGTCGGGGTTCGACCCGGATTCGGCGAGTCCAGCCATGGTGCTGCGGCCCCTTCGTCGTGTTCTGCTCGGCGCGCCTCGCATGCGCCCGCTTCAACAGGAACGCACGGCCCCGGTTGATACGTTCCACTCTCCACTGAATGATCACTCAGACGTTATCGAAGAGAGACAGATCCGCGCAGCTCAGAGCTGGGGTTCCGGCCCGCCTCAGACGGTCGTCGGGAGCGCTTTCGCGCCATCTTCGGTGACCCGGGTGGCTCCGAAGTACTCGGCCGTGTCGATGGGGTCGAACCGGATGACGGCCCCCGTGTAGGGCGCGTCGATCATGTACCCGCCCCCCACGTACATCCCGACGTGGTGGATGGCCCGCGAATTGTTGAGATCGGTGGAGAAGAACACCAGGTCCCCCGGCAGCAACTCGCTCCGCTTCGGATGCGGCCCGGCGTTGTACTGGTCGTTGGCGACCCGGGGCAGGGTGATCCCGACGCTCTCGTAGGCGGCCTTCGTCAGCCCGGAGCAGTCGAACCGTCCCCCCTGGTCAGCGGTGCCGTTCCCACCCCACAGATAGGGCGTGCCGAGCTTCTTCTGCGCGAAGTAGATGGCCCCGGCGGCCTGCTTGGAGGGATCCACCCGAGCAACGGGAGCGGCGAAGGACTTCTCGAGCGTGCGGATCGTCTTGACGTAGTTCTGCGTCTCACGGATGGAGGGAACGCCGCCCGCCCGGATGACGCGGTCGGGGCCCGCGTTGTAGGCGGCGAGCATGTTGTTCGTGGTGTCTCCGGGTACGCTTCTGACGTACTTCGCGAGGTCGCAGTCATAGGAGGCGGCCGATGGAATCGCGTCATTCGGATCCCAGATGTCGCGGTCACCGTCACCGTCACCGTCGACGCCGTGCGTGGCCCAGGTGCTGGGGATGAACTGTGCGATGCCGCGGGCGTCGGCATGGCTGACGATGTCCGGATCCCACCCGCTCTCCTGGTACAGCTGGGCTGCCAGCAGCGCCGGGTTGATGGTGGGGCAGAGGTTGCCCCACTTCTGCACGAGCGCCTGGTAGGCCGAGGGCACGGCTCCCTTGGCGAGCCCCACGCTCCCGGCCCCGACGCCGTTGACGAGGTTCCCGGCGACGACGTACACACCGACGACGAGGAGCATCACAAAGCTCACCCCGAGCCCGACCGCGGCTCCGCCCACCACCCAGACTTTTCGCACGCTTCAACCCTCCCCCACCACAACCCTGTTTACGGGTCTTTTCCCAACCTGTCCGTGTCGTGTGCGCTACTTCGAGACGAACCCGCGGCAGTCAATGGTGACGTACTTCTGCGGTGCCTGGACATGGAGGAAGAGCACGGTCCAGTCACCGGGGTCGTTCGCGACGGGAATCGCGTCGCCCGCCTTCTTGCCCCGCACGATCTGCCGGAAGTCGTCCGGGTAGGTCAGGTACACCCATTCGGTGCCCAGCGCGACGGGCTTGCTCGTGTATCCGAGGTCCACGTTGGCCTGCAGGCCCCCCTCGAAGGGCTTGCCGGTGTCCGCGTCTATGGCGTGGGGGGACTTCACGGCCACCGCCACGTAGTAGGGCGTCGTGGCGGCGGCCTTGAGCCGCAACCCGATCCGCCCCTTACCCGAGGTGTAGGGAGCGTCGGAGCCCTCCTCGGCGACCGACCCCAGGAACTGCTCGCTGCGCTCCTCCATGGGCAGATTGCACGTTCCCTCCCCGTGCTGTGACTGCGGGTCAGCCGTCCAGAAGTCGCGGGAGGGGTTCGTCTCCTCGACGTAGGCCGGCGGCTGGAGCTTCGACTCGTCGCCGCCGGCCGTCGTGGGCGCCGCCGAAGTCGCTCCGGCGCCTGACGCGCCGTCCGCACCCTTGTCTCCTTCGTCCTTCATGCCGGGAAGCAGGGTGAACGCCGCGACCGCCCCCAACCCGACGGCCAGCCCCGTCGCTCCCGCGATCAACCACGGCTTCCTACGCCCGGCCGCAGCAGAACGGACCGTCTGCGTGGGGGTGTACCCGTAGCCGTACGCAGGCGGCGCTGTCGGCAGGTCGTGCGGACCGAGGGGCGGGTACGCCGGAGCTGCCGACGGCCCGGGCGATGCGGCGGGAGTCCGGAACGAGGCGGCAGGGGTGGACGGGACCGCCTCCGCCAGTTCCGCGAGCCCCGCGTAGAACACGTCCTCCACGAGCGCCGACCGCACGCCGCACCACGCGATCAGCTCCCCGAGGCCGGGCCGGTCCGCAGGCTCCTTGGCCGCACACGAACCGATGAGCGCGGCCAAACCCGGTTCCACACCCTCGAGATCCATGGGCTCGTGGACGGCGCGGTAGCTCACCCCGGCGGGCTCTCCCGAGCCGAACGGAGGCCGGCCGGTGGCCGCGTAGGCGAGCGTCGCACCGAGCGCGAAGACGTCCGCAGCCGGTCCCGCCTCGTTGCGCAACAGCACCTCGGGAGCGGTGTAGCCCGGCGTCCCCGGGGCGAACCCCGCCTCGGTGAGAGCCGTCTGCGCCGCGCTCCGTGCGATGCCGAAGTCGATGAGCTGCGGACCCTGAGCGGCCAGGATGACGTTCTGCGGCTTGAGGTCCCGGTGGGTGACCCGCTGCGCGTGCACGGCTGCGAGCCCCTCGGCCAGCGCCGCGAGCAGACCCCGGCACGTCTCGACCGGCAGCGGCCCCCTGGCCGCCACCGCCCGGCTCAGCGTCGGCCCCGGCACATACTCCGTCGCCAGCCAGTACGGGGCCGTTTCCAGCGAGGCGTCGATGAGGTTGGCCGTGTACGCGCTGCGGACCGCCCGCACCGTCTCCACCTCGCGCCGGAACCGTGCCAGCGCTTCCGGATGGTCGACGATCTCGTCCCGGATGACCTTGATCGCCACGAGCCGTCCACCGGGCGAGCGCCCGAGGTAGACCTGCCCCATGCCACCTGCGCCGAGCCGCGCGAGAAGCGTGTGCGCGCCTATCCGCGCGGGGTCCTGAGCCTTCAGTACGTCCACCGCACCGACCTTGCCACATCGACCAGTTGGCCATGGAGGCGAGCCATGCCGCATGTCTCCGTGCGGCCGCTCCCACCCCCGGCGAGCCGGTCGGGTAAAGGACGGGCCGGGCCGACGCCAAGCATCGCCCAACGTTCGATCCTCAGATCGTCATGCGGAGCCATGATTCGGCAACCTGTGCGACCGGGTTCGGGCTCGGACATACGTTCCACCCCGTGAATCCTGAAGACGCCCCCCACAGATCCGTACAGCACCCCCCGGCCTCCGCCACCGCCCGTCGCGCGCTGCTGCGCGGCCTCGCCGGCACGGCGACCCTGGGCGGCCTCGCCCTCGCGGCGGCCCCCGCCTCCGCCGCCCCCCGCGCGACCGCCTCGCGCCACACTTCCCCGCGCGGTGCCGCGCCCCGGCCCGCCACCGCCGACCAGGCGCTGCGGGAACTCGCCGCGGGCAACCGGCGCTGGCGCACCTACTGCGAGCGTCATCCGGACGAGACGCCCACGGTCCGGACGAGCCTGACGGCGGGTCAGCATCCCTTCGCCGTGGTCCTCGGCTGCATCGACTCGCGCGTGCCGCCCGAGCTGGTGTTCGACCAAGGCCTCGGCGACCTGATGACCGTCCGCAGCGCGGGCGAGGTCCTCGACGAGGCCGTTCTGGGCAGCGTGGCCTACGGAGTGCTGGAACTGGGGATACCGCTGGTCATGGTGCTCGGGCACCAGTCGTGCGGCGCGGTGAAGGCCGCGGTGCAGGCGGACCGGTCCGGTGAGCGGCTGCCCGCCCACATCCAGTACCTGGCGGACCAGATATCCCCGGCCATCGACCGCACGAAGGACGGCGACGCCCGCGTCGACTCGACCGTCGACGCCAACATCAGGGCCGTCCGCTCACGTCTAGCCGCCGAGCCCGACCTCGCCGCGAAGATCTCCGCCGGCGAGCTGGCCGTCGTCGGCGCCCGCTACGAGCTCACCACCCAGCTCGTGCACCCCATCGCCTAGGGCTCCTGGGAATCGGAGGCCGCCTGCCGGTACAGCTGCGCGGCCTCGGGTCCCAGGACCACGCTGTACGAGACGTCGTCCGTGGATCCGCCCTGCTCGTGGCCGCCCAGTATGCCGACGACCTCCCCGTAACCGTTCACCCACGGGCTCCCGCTGGTGCCGCCGGAAAAGCCGGGGCAGGCTATGCGCTGCTGGGTGGCGGTGTGGACGGTGGGCCTGTTCACGCACCGGATCGGGTCCTCACCGGCGTTGGGGTACCCCGTGACGGTCACGGGCGTGGCCCCCGTCGCCGTCCCCGGGGCGAACCGGTTGCCGCCGACCACGTCCTCGACACCCTCGCCGTCCTGCTCCTCGAGCGCGGCGAACGCCACGTCGCTGTCCTCGTCCTGCCCCTGCGCCCAGCCGTCGGGCAGGAGGACCCTCGCGACCTTCCAGACCCCGTAGGGGGCCTCACCGTCCCGGTAGCCGGGGACGAACGCCAGGTCACCGCCGTCGATCAGACAGTGCGCCGCCGTGACGACGAGATCGCGGTGCGGGCTGTGCACCACGGACGCCGTGCACACGTGCTCGCCGGCCAGGCTGCCGGCGTCCGCGTCGTCCGTCGCGAACAGCGCGCCGACCTTCGCGGACTGCGGCGTCGACACGGCGACGGCCGTCACCCCCAGGGGCCCGGGCCCCCCGTCGGCGGCCGCCTCGGAGGCGGAGGTGACGGCCAGCAGCACGACCGCACCGAGCAGTGCTTTTCGGTTCATCGGATCCACTGTGTCCCACGAAGGTGAGAGAAGCGACAGATAGCACTTCCGACGCTACCCGCACGCGGCTCGCACAATCGTTCCCCTTTCGCTCCCCAGTACGTATGCCCCCCATCGGGCACCACAGACCCGCCGGCCCCCAGCCCTCGCCCGCGCCCGGCCTCACCCCCGACTCCCCGGCTCCCCGGCTCCCCGGCTTCCCGACTTCGCGCCTACGCGGGCCAGCGGCCCGGCGGTACGGCGGGCCTGGGGCCTGGGGCCTGGGGCCGGGGGCCTGGGGCCTGGGGCCGGGGGTGACACCGGCGAGGTGAAGTCCCGCCGCGCCGCGGCCACTTGGCCCACCCGACCCCCCGTAGGTCAAGTGGCGGCCATCGCCGCACCATCCGCCCGCCATTGATCAGCAATCACCCGACCCCCTCCGGTATTGCGGAGGTCAGGATTCCACCAGGCATCTTGTTGTCGCGTACTCAACAAAGGAACAGTCGTCGTGGGCCGCCGCCCGCCGCCGGGGACCACGTACCGGTGGCACGCATCACCCCCCACCCGCACCGCCCCTGTCACCCCGTCATCAGGAGCTGTCCGTTGCGTACGACGACTTCCCCCGCCTCCTCCGCCAGATCCGGCCGGCGCCGCCGCACCGGTGCGTCGATCCTCGGTGCCGCCGCCCTCGTGCTCGCCGGACTCGGCACCGCGGCCCAGGCGAACGCGGCACCCGCCACCCCCGCCGCCCATACGGCCTCCTCGAAGGTCACCTGGGCGGCCACCCCTTGTGCCACCCCCAAGCACAAGGGTGACCTGACCTGCAACTCCTTCCGCGTCACCGGCGGCACCACCGCCTTCCAGAAGGAACGCGCCGCCGACACCGGCAAGGCCGCCGCCGTCACCCCGAAGGCGGCCGCCGCCGGCCCCACCGGCTACGGCCCGTCCGACCTCCAGGACGCCTACGGCCTGACCGGCGCCGCATCGAGCAACGGCTCCGGCGAGACCATCGCGATCGTCGACGCGTACGACGACCCGAACGCCGCCGCCGACCTCGCCAAGTACCGCTCCTACTACGGTCTCCCCGCCTGCACGGTGGCCAACGGCTGCTTCAAGAAGGTGAGCCAGACCGGCTCGACGACCTCGCTGCCCTCCGCCGACAGCGGCTGGGCCGAGGAGGAGTCCCTCGACCTCGACATGGCCAGCGCCGTCTGCCCGAACTGCAAGATCCTGCTCGTCGAGGCCGCCTCCGCGTCCATGGCCAACCTCGGCAAGGCCGTGAACGAGGCCGTGACGCTGGGCGCGAAATTCGTCTCCAACAGCTACGGCGGCTCCGAGTCCTCCTCGGACACCTCCTACGACACCTCGTACTTCAAGCACGCCGGCGTCGCCATCACGGTCAGCGCGGGCGACGAGGGCTACGGGGCCGAGTACCCCGCCTCCTCCAAGTACGTGACGTCCGTCGGCGGCACCGCCCTGTCCACGTCCTCGAACTCCCGCGGCTGGACCGAGAAGGTCTGGAACACCAGTTCCACCGAGGGCACCGGCTCGGGCTGCTCCGCCTACGACGCCAAGCCGACCTGGCAGACCGACACCGGCTGCGCCAAGCGCACCGTCTCCGACGTCTCGGCCGTGGCCGACCCGGCGACCGGCGTCTCCGTCTACGACTCCTACGGCGTCACCGCCGGCTGGTACACCTTCGGCGGCACCAGCGCCTCCTCGCCCATCATCGCCGCCGTCTACGCCCTCGCCGGCACCCCCGGCAGCAGCGACTACCCGGCCTCGTACCCCTACGCGGCCGCCGGCACCTCCGCCCTGAACGACGTCACCAGCGGCAGCAACGGCACCTGCTCCTCCAGCGCCTCCTACCTCTGCACCGCCCGCTCCGGCTACGACGGCCCCACCGGCCTCGGCACTCCCGAGGGGACGGACGCCTTCACCGGATGACCTGACCTCCCGTCACACCGAACAGCCACAGGGGGCCGTGGGGGCCACCCGTGGCGAAAGGGCGAACGGGCCGCGGCACCCAGCCGCGGCCCGTTCGCCCTTCCTCGTGAGAACATCGAAACGTACGCTCACCCGACCGGCCGTCAGAAACCGCACGGGGCCGTGAAGTGGGCTAACGACGGAACCACACCACAGGTTCCGCTCCGGCCTCGTTGCCCGGCGTGACCTGCCGTGATACACAGAGTGACCATACGAGCTATTCGTACGAATCCCGCCCGTCAATGACGCCAAGTCGACATACGAAGGCGACTTTGTCGGCGAGAATGAGACGTGACCTCTGCACACCGGCAGAGGGCGACGGAACTACCCACCAGGGGCGGTGACTTACATGCTGTTCGCGGCCGACAAGGGCGACATCAACACCATCATCGGCGGGATCGCTCCCGACTGGGGGCCCTTCGGCAGCCTGGGCAACGAGGCCAAGGTGATGATCGAGGTCGTGATGGCGGTCGCCATCCTCCTCTGCCTCGGCATCGCCATCTGGGGTGCGGCCAAACAGCGCATCGGCGCGACGGCCCTGCGGGACACCTTCAGCGCGGAACAGGGCAAGGGCCTCATCATCGCCGGGCTGACAGGCGTCTTCATCATCGGCTCCCTGGGGACGCTGTTCACGATCGTGTACGGCATGGCCGTGTAGCTGCGGCCACCGCACCACCCCCAGTCCCGTCCGGGCACGCCCGGCCCCCCGTCCCCACCCACCTGTCGTGCCCACCGGCTGAGGTTGCGTTTCCCTGATGTCCCTGATGTCGAGTCACCACACCGCGCCCGCGCGGGAACCAGCACGGCTACCGTCGTACTTCTACGCGTTCCGGTACGGCAACGAGGGGGCGTACCCGGCATGACTCCCGGCGACGAAAACGACTACGGCGAACCCACCCGCACCGACGAGGGCCATCGCTACGGCGGAACACGCCTCCGGCTGCCCGAGGACGACCCCTACGGCGGAGCCCGCAGAACCGCCCGCGGCCCCTCGCGCAGCATGGTGACGGTGGTCGGCGTCGTCGTCGTGCTGATCGCGGCGATCGCCTTCGCGAACCGTGGAGGAGACGATTCCTCTTCCGGGCCGTCCGCTTCGACCGGCGGCGACAAGCCGAACGCCACCAGCACGACACCCACCGGCACCAAGCCGGTCCGGACGACGACGGGCGGCATCCCCTCGGGATTCGCCCACACCCGGCAGGGAGCCGAGTCGGCCGCCGCCAACTTCGCGGTCGCCCTGGGCTCGACCGGCATGTTCCACAAGGACAGTCGGCACGACCTCCTCGACACCGTCTACACCACCGCCGCTGCGGCCAAACTGCAGGCCGCCATGGACCAGGCGTATTCGTCCGACTTCCTCGCGAGGATGGGCCTCGACGCCGACGGCAACGCGCCGAAGGGCGACACCTTCGTCTCCCGCGTGGTGCCGGTGGGCACCACCGCCCAGTCCTACTCCGCCGCCAAGGCCAAGGTCGCTGTCTGGTACCTGGGCCTCATCGGCATGTCCGGGACGACCTCGACCGACCCGGTCACCTCGTCGTGGAAGACCTGGACCTTCGACCTCCAGTGGACCGACGGCGACTGGAAGATCGTCGACGACGCACAACAGGACGGCCCCGCGCCGGTCCCGGGCGACGACACCGCCGCCACGTCCGACGAGATCAGCAAGGCCATCGAGGAGTACGGAGGGTTCACGTATGCCCGGTAAGCCGCGCCGTCTGCTCCGGCTCGCCGGAGTCGTGACAGCCGTCCAGACCTCGGCCGTGCTGCTGGCCACCCGCGCCGTCGCGGACCCCACCCCCTCGCCGACGCCGTCCCCATCCGCCAGCCTGGACTGCAGCCTCATCCCCGGAGAGGCCAAGAAGTACTGCGAGAGGGGCAACGCGGGCTCGGGCACCACCACCAACCCCGGCGTCTCCGACACCCTCGACCCCCTCTCCTCACTCGCCAAGGGCTGCGCCGACGCCGCCTCCTGGACCGTCGACAAGCTCAGCGACGCGGTGAAGGACACGGCGAACGTCGACTTCACCAACGAGCGGTTCCTCAAGCAGTACGCCGTCGTCTTCGCCGCCTCGACCGTCCTGACGCTCCTGTTGTGGCTGCTGGCCGTCGCCAAGCGGGCGGTACGCGGAGTGCCCCTGACCACCGCCATCGGCGAAGCCGTCGGGTTCCTCTGGCTGACCGTCCTGGCCTCCGCCTTCACCCCCCTCGTCCTCTACACCGTCGTCTCCGCCACGGACGGCATCACGGACGTCCTCGCCAAGACGACCGGCAACCAGACCGACACGTTCTTCGGCACCTTCTCGCAGGCCCTCGCCAAGGGCGAGAACATCGGCGGCGGCCCGATCATGCTGATCGTCGTGTCCCTGGTGTCGATCCTCGCCGCCGGAGTGCTGTGGCTGGAGCTCGTCATCCGGGCCGCCCTGCTCTACGTCGGCGCGCTGCTCGGCACGGTCGTCTACGCGGGACTGGTCGACAAGAACCTGTGGAGCCACGTCCGCCGCTGGGCCGGCATCATGATCGCCGTCATCCTCGTCAAGCCGGTCATCGTGATAGTGCTCGGCCTGGCCGGAGCGCTGTCCTCCGCCGACGGCCCGGACTCCTTCTCCGCCGTCGTCTCCGGCCTCTCCATCATCCTGCTCGCCATCTTCGCCAGCGCGATGATCTACCGTTTCGTCCCCGGCTTCGGCGACGAGATCGCCAACGGCCGCAACAACCGCATCATGCAGGGAGCCGAGGGCAAGGCCGCCGCCGTCATCAGCTCCCCGGCGAACCTGGTCGCCCAGGGCATCAAGACGCACAGCACCCGCGCGGAGAACAGCGGCTCGTCCGGATCCGCCGGCGGCCGCCCCGCCAACCCGGTGTCCGGCGGGGTCGCCGCGCACAGCTCACGCACCTCGAACGGGGGCGGCGGATCTGTCCCCTCCGCCGCGCCCGCACCCCGCGCGAGCAGCCCCGTCAACACCCCGCACGCCGGCAACACCCGAAACAGCAGCAACAACCGCACGGGAGGTGAAGGGCGTTGACGACTGATTCCCACGTGTCCCACGCGATCACGCCCCGCCGTACATATCTGATCGGCCGCGCCCGGCCGAACGCGATCGTCGGCCGCAACCGCGAGTCCGGCGAGATCGCGCTCATCGTCATCGGCGCGTTCCTCGGCATGATGTGCGGCCTCCTCGTCCCCGTCCTCGCCCTGCGCATCGTCCTGCTGAGCGGCTTCCCCATGCTCGCGCTGGCCGCGGTGTACGTGCCGTACAAGCACCGCACGTTCTACAAGTGGTTCGAGATCAACCGCAGCTACAAGCGCACCCTGCGCCGGGGCACCACCTACCGCTCGACGGCCTCGGAGGCCGGCACCCGCCTGGACGGCCAGGAGATCGAGGTCGGCCCCCCGCCGGGCATCGGCCGCATCAACTGGCTGGCCGCCCCCTTCGGCCCCGACGAGATCGCCGTCCTCCTGCACGCGGACCGGCGCACGGTGACCGCCGCCATCGAGATCGAGGGCCCGGGCGTCGGCCTGCGCGACAGCGAGGACCAGGAAGCCCTCGTCGACCGCTTCGGCACCCTCCTCAAGCACGTGGCCAACGGCGACGGCTTCGTCACCCGGCTGCAGATACTCGCCCGCACCCTCCCCGCCGACCCCGACGCTCACGCCAAGGACGTCGCCGTCCGCGGGGACGAGAGGTCGCCCGACTGGCTGGCACGCTCCTACGACCAGCTCCAGTCCATGGTGTCCACCAGCAGCGAGCAGCACCGCGCCTACCTCGTCGCCTGTATGCACTACACCCGCGAACTGGCCGCCGAGGCACACGCGATGGCCCGCGCCGCCCACCCCCGGTCGGGCCGCAAGCTGGACCGCGACGCCGGCCTCGCCGTCGTCATGGCCCGCGAGCTCACGGACATCTGTTCCCGCCTCCAGGAGGCGGACATCCGCGTCCGCCAGCCGCTGGGCCAGGGCCGGCTGTCCTCCCTCGTCCACTCCATGTACGACCCGGACCACCCCATCGACCACATCCAGGCCATGACCAGGCGCAACGCCTGGCCGGCCGAGCTGGACGCCATGGAGCCGACGTACCTCCAGGCCAAGACCCGCGAATCGTCCACCCGCGCCCCCTGGTGCCACGCCACGGCCTGGGTGAAGGAGTGGCCGATGACCCCGGTCGGCGTCAACTTCCTGGCTCCCCTGCTGGTCCACACCCCGGACGTCATCCGCACGGTCGCCGTCACGATGGACCTCGAACCCACCGAGGTCGCCATCGAGCGCATGCTCACGGAGAAGACGAACGACGACGCGGAGGCCAGCCGCGCCGCCAAGATGAACCGGACCGTCGACCCGCGCGACGTCGCCGCCCACTCCCGTCTCGACCAGCGCGGCGAGGACCTGGCGTCCGGCGCGGCCGGCGTGAACCTGGTCGGCTACATCACGGTCTCCTCCCGCAACCCCGAGGCCCTCGCCCGCGACAAGCGGACGATCAGGGCGTCGGCCGGCAAGTCGTACCTGAAGCTGGAGTGGTGCGACCGGGAGCACCACCGTGCGTTCGTGAACACCCTCCCGTTCGCCACCGGAATCCGAAGGTAGGGGCTTCACATGCGGGACCCGATGTCCGTCCTCACCGACGCCTTCACGTCCTTCCTGTTCGGCAAGGTGGAGACGACCCGCCTTCCGGTCCGCACCTCCACCGGCCAGGCCCAGGCGGTCTACCTCCCCACGGCCGCCCCCGGCCTCGGCGACTCCGGCGTCATCATCGGCCGCGAGGTCTACTCCGGGAAGGGCTACATCTACGACCCCTTCCAGCTGTACGGCCAGCAGCTGCCCGCTCCGCACTGGCTCGTCCTCGGCGAGTCCGGCAACGGCAAGTCGGCCCTGGAGAAGACCTACGTCCTGCGCCAGCTCCGCTTCCGCGACCGCCAGGTCGTCGTCCTGGACGCCCAGGGCGAGGACGGCGTCGGCGAATGGAACCTCATCGCGCAGGCGCTGGGAATAACCCCCATCCGTCTGGACCCGATGGCCGCCCTGGACATGGGGATCCGCCTCAACCCCCTGGACCCGTCGATCACCACGACGGGCCAGCTCGCGCTGCTGCGCACGATCATCGAGGTGGCGATGGGCCACGGCCTCGACGAGCGTTCCGGTTTCGCGCTCAAGGTCGCCCACGCCTACGTCAACGAGACGATCGTCGATCGCCAGCCGGTCCTCACCGACATCGTCGAGCAACTGCGCCACCCCGAACCGGAGTCGGCGGAGGCGATGAACGTCGCCATAGACGACGTGCGGGCCTGGGGCCTGGACGTCGCCCTGGTCCTGGACCGCCTGGTCGACGGCGACCTGCGCGGTATGTTCGACGGCCCGACGACGGTCGGCATCGACCTGGACGCGCCGCTGATCGTGTTCGACCTGTCCCACATCGACCGCAACTCGATCGCCATGCCGATCCTGATGGCGATCGTCGGGGTCTGGCTGGAGCACACCTGGATCCGCCCCGACCGGAAGAAGCGCATCTTCCTGGTCGAGGAGGCCTGGCACATCATCAGCAGCCCGTTCGTGGCCCAGCTCTTCCAGCGGCTGCTGAAGTTCGGCCGGCGTCTCGGCCTGTCCTTCGTGGCCGTCGTCCACCACCTGTCCGACGTGGTGGACGGAGCGGCGGCGAAGGAGGCCGCCGCCATCCTGAAGATGGCCTCCACCAGGACGATCTACGCCCAGAAGACGGACGAGGCGAGAGCGACCGGCCGGGTGCTGGGCCTGCCCCGCTGGGCCGTGGAGATCATCCCGACCCTCACCCCGGGCATCGCCGTGTGGGACGTCAACGGCAACGTCCAGGTCGTCAAGCACCTGGTCACCGAGACGGAACGCCCGCTGGTCTTCACTGACCGCGCCATGACGGAGTCCTCCGCCGACCGCATCGCAGACGACGACGCTCTGCTCGCCGCCGAGCTGGAGCAGGAACGCCGGGCGGCGGCCTTCATGGAACAGCACATCACCGACCTGGACGGCTCGTCCGAGTCGACCGTGGCGTAGCGGGCGGGGTGGTCATGAGACCGGGTGACGGGCATCGCCACGACAGCCACGGCTCCGGCCCGGGCCCCGGGCAGGGAGGCATCCCCGACGGCCTGCTCGTCGGCATACTGGCCTTCCTGCTCGGCATGACACTCCTCGTCTGGACGGCCACCGGACTGTCGGCCCTCCTCGCCCACGGTTCCTGGCCGTCCGGGGTCACCTTCACACGCACCCCCCTGGCCATGCGCCACCTCGTCGCCGCGCCCCACGACGTCCCCGGCGCGTGGCCCGAGGCGGACGCCGCGCAGTTCTCCGGCTACGGCCTCTTCTGGGGTCTGCTCATCGGCCAGCTGATGGTCCTGCTCGTGCTCACGGTGTTCGTGATGGGCACGTTGGCCCGCTGGCGGGCGGTACGCGCCCACCGAAGGGCGAACCGGACGTCCCCCGAGCCGGCCGTGCAGCCCCCGCACCACGAGGTGCCCACCCCGAGGACCGAGGCGACGCCGACGGGCCCGGGCGCCCGCACCGAGCCGGCCCCGCACACCCAGCCCGTCGCGCACCCCGGCGCGCCGGCCGTCCCGCCGACGGACCGGCAGCCCGTGACGGCAACCCCGTCCTCCCCGCCCCCGTCGCCTTCCCCGTCGTCTCCGGCCGGGCCGCCGCGGCCCGAGGCCGTCCTCGCGCCCTCCCACGGATGGGAGGCCTCCCGCACCGACGGCGGGACGCTCCACTACGCGCCCCCCGCGGCCCGGTACGCCCTCGCCGCCCAGGCCGTCCGGGACGCCGAGGGCCCGGCCCTCGTCCTCACGTCCGACCCCGCCCTCTGGCAGGACACCAAGGACGGCCGCGCCAAGCTGGGCCCGGTCCACCTCTACGACCCGGCGCACCGCTGCGACACCCCGGCCCGCCTCCACTGGTCCCCCATCGCCGGCTGCGAGGACAGACCGACCGCGGCCTCCCGCGCCGCGGCGCTCCTCACGCCCGTGCGCCCCACGGCCCGCCTGGACCAGGCGGTGGCCGAGACCGCCGAGACCCTGCTCCGCAGCTATCTCCACGCCGCGGCCATCGACGGACGTACGGTCCGCCACGTCCACCGCTGGTCCCAGGGCACCGGCGTCCAGGAAGCGGTCCGCGCCCTGCGCACCAACCCCAAGGCAGCCCCGGGTGCGGCCGGCGAGCTCGAGGCCGCCCTGACCGCCCACCCCGAACGCCGGGACATCGCCCAGGAACTGACGGCCCGTGCCCTCTCCGCCCTCTCCACGGTCAACATCCGCGAGGCGTGCACTCCCAACCGAACTGATGCCCTTGCCTTGGATTCCTTCGTGGACGAAGGGGGCACTCTTTATGTGCTCGGTGAATCTCTCGAGGACCCCAGGAGCAGCCCCGGCGCGATGCCACTCCTGACGGCCCTCGTCTCCAGCGTGGTCGAGCGCGGCCGGCGCATGGCCGAACGGTCATCCTCCGGTCGCCTCGACCCACCACTGACTCTCGTCCTCGACGATGTGGCGGCCGTGGCCCCGATCCCCCAGCTTCCCGACCTCCTGGCCGCGGGAACCGACCGGGGCCTGCCCACCCTGGCCCTGCTCCGCTCCCGCGAACAGGGCAGGGCCCGCTGGCCGCACCACGAACTACCGGTCTGACGCCCCGGGACGCTCGAGGGCGTACTCGTACTCGTTCTCCTCGGGCCCCTCGCCCAACAGCACGGTCCGCCCGGTCGGCACGAACCCCGCCTTGCGGTACGCCCCCTGCGCCCGCAGGTTCCGCTCGTGCACGAGGAGCCGCACCCGTTCCAGCCCCAGCTCCCAGGCCCAGCCCGCGGCGGCGTCGAGAAGCGCCCGCGTCATCCCGCTTCCCCGCCACTCCTTCCGCACGAAGACGCCGACGACATGCCCCTGTCGTCGCTCGACGGGCTCGCCGGCCCAGTCCACGCTGCCCGCCTCCTCCACGAGCACGGTGACCGTGCCCGCCCACTGCCCGTCCTCCGCCTCGGCGATGTACTGCCGAGCTCCGACGGACCCTTCGGCCGCCCCGGTGGCCCGCTCCTGCCAGAAGGAGTCCGGCCGAGCCGCAGCCGTCTCATACGTCTCCAGAAAAGCGAGCGGCGCCGCCGGATCCTCGAGCGCGAGCAACCTCAGCGCTTTGACCGAGGCCCACTCCTCGGGGCGTACCACCCGAACCACATACGTGTACATGCAAAGCACAGTAGCCCCTGAGCTCCGCCTCCGAAATGCGTTTTTAACGCAGAAAACCCCCGTGCCGAATGGCACGGGGGTTTTCGCAATGATTGTTCGGCGGTGTCCTACTCTCCCACAGGGTCCCCCCTGCAGTACCATCGGCGCTGTAAGGCTTAGCTTCCGGGTTCGGAATGTAACCGGGCGTTTCCCTCACGCTATGACCACCGAAACACTATGAAACTGTCCAGCCGCACCACACCGTGACCATGGCATGGGGCTGTTCGTGGTTTCAGAACCAACACAGTGGACGCGAGCAACTGAGGACAAGCCCTCGGCCTATTAGTACCAGTCAGCTTCACCCATTACTGGGCTTCCACATCCGGCCTATCAACCCAGTCGTCTACTGGGAGCCTTACCCCATCAAGTGGGTGGGAATACTCATCTCGAAGCAGGCTTCCCGCTTAGATGCTTTCAGCGGTTATCCCTCCCGAACGTAGCCAACCAGCCATGCCCTTGGCAGAACAACTGGCACACCAGAGGTTCGTCCGTCCCGGTCCTCTCGTACTAGGGACAGCCCTTCTCAATATTCCTGCGCGCGCAGCGGATAGGGACCGAACTGTCTCACGACGTTCTAAACCCAGCTCGCGTACCGCTTTAATGGGCGAACAGCCCAACCCTTGGGACCGACTCCAGCCCCAGGATGCGACGAGCCGACATCGAGGTGCCAAACCATCCCGTCGATATGGACTCTTGGGGAAGATCAGCCTGTTATCCCCGGGGTACCTTTTATCCGTTGAGCGACGGCGCTTCCACAAGCCACCGCCGGATCACTAGTCCCGACTTTCGTCCCTGCTCGACCCGTCGGTCTCACAGTCAAGCTCCCTTGTGCACTTACACTCAACACCTGATTGCCAACCAGGCTGAGGGAACCTTTGGGCGCCTCCGTTACTCTTTAGGAGGCAACCGCCCCAGTTAAACTACCCATCAGACACTGTCCCTGATCCGGATCACGGACCCAGGTTAGACATCCAGCACGACCAGACTGGTATTTCAACGACGACTCCACTCGAACTGGCGTCCAAGCTTCACAGTCTCCCAGCTATCCTACACAAGCCGAACCGAACACCAATATCAAACTGTAGTAAAGGTCCCGGGGTCTTTCCGTCCTGCTGCGCGAAACGAGCATCTTTACTCGTAGTGCAATTTCACCGGGCCTATGGTTGAGACAGTCGAGAAGTCGTTACGCCATTCGTGCAGGTCGGAACTTACCCGACAAGGAATTTCGCTACCTTAGGATGGTTATAGTTACCACCGCCGTTTACTGGCGCTTAAGTTCTCAGCTTCGCCACCCCGAAGAGTGACTAACCGGTCCCCTTAACGTTCCAGCACCGGGCAGGCGTCAGTCCGTATACATCGCCTTACGGCTTCGCACGGACCTGTGTTTTTAGTAAACAGTCGCTTCTCGCTGGTCTCTGCGGCCACCCCCAGCTCGAGGAGCAAGTCCTCTCACCAAGCGTGGCCCCCCTTCTCCCGAAGTTACGGGGGCATTTTGCCGAGTTCCTTAACCATAGTTCACCCGAACGCCTCGGTATTCTCTACCTGACCACCTGAGTCGGTTTAGGGTACGGGCCGCCATGAAACTCGCTAGAGGCTTTTCTCGACAGCATAGGATCATCCACTTCGCCACAATCGGCTCGGCATCAGGTCTCAGCCTTAATGTGTGACGGATTTGCCTATCACACGGCCTACACCCTTACCCCGGGACAACCACCGCCCGGGATGGACTACCTTCCTGCGTCACCCCATCACTCACCTACTACAAGTCTGGTCCGTCGGCTCCACCACTTTCCATTCCCCGAAGGGTCCGGAACGGCTTCACGGACTTAGCATCGCCTGGTTCGATGTTTGACGCTTCACAGCGGGTACCGGAATATCAACCGGTTATCCATCGACTACGCCTGTCGGCCTCGCCTTAGGTCCCGACTTACCCTGGGCAGATCAGCTTGACCCAGGAACCCTTAGTCAATCGGCGCACACGTTTCTCACGTGTGAATCGCTACTCATGCCTGCATTCTCACTCGTGAACCGTCCACAACTACCTTCCGGTGCTGCTTCACCCGGCACACGACGCTCCCCTACCCATCACGATCCCCGTTGGGGGTATATATCGCAATGACACGACTTCGGCGGTACGCTTGAGCCCCGCTACATTGTCGGCGCGGAATCACTAGACCAGTGAGCTATTACGCACTCTTTCAAGGGTGGCTGCTTCTAAGCCAACCTCCTGGTTGTCTCTGCGACTCCACATCCTTTCCCACTTAGCGTACGCTTAGGGGCCTTAGTCGATGCTCTGGGCTGTTTCCCTCTCGACCATGGAGCTTATCCCCCACAGTCTCACTGCCGCGCTCTCACTTACCGGCATTCGGAGTTTGGCTAAGGTCAGTAACCCGGTAGGGCCCATCGCCTATCCAGTGCTCTACCTCCGGCAAGAAACACACGACGCTGCACCTAAATGCATTTCGGGGAGAACCAGCTATCACGGAGTTTGATTGGCCTTTCACCCCTAACCACAGGTCATCCCCCAGGTTTTCAACCCTGGTGGGTTCGGTCCTCCACGAAGTCTTACCTCCGCTTCAACCTGCCCATGGCTAGATCACTCCGCTTCGGGTCTTGAGCGTGCTACTGAAACGCCCTGTTCGGACTCGCTTTCGCTACGGCTACCCCACTCGGGTTAACCTCGCAACACACCGCAAACTCGCAGGCTCATTCTTCAAAAGGCACGCAGTCACGAGGCAAGCACAAGTGCTTGCCCGACGCTCCCACGGCTTGTAGGCACACGGTTTCAGGTACTATTTCACTCCGCTCCCGCGGTACTTTTCACCATTCCCTCACGGTACTATCCGCTATCGGTCACCAGGGAATATTTAGGCTTAGCGGGTGGTCCCGCCAGATTCACACGGGATTTCTCGGGCCCCGTGCTACTTGGGTGTCTCTCAAACGAGCCGTTGATGTTTCGACTACGGGGGTCTTACCCTCTACGCCGGACCTTTCGCATGTCCTTCGCCTACATCAACGGTTTCTGACTCGCCTCACAGCCGGCAGACTGTGAAAGAGAGATCCCACAACCCCGAATGCGCAACCCCTGCCGGGTCTCACACGCATACGGTTTGGCCTCATCCGGTTTCGCTCGCCACTACTCCCGGAATCACGGTTGTTTTCTCTTCCTGCGGGTACTGAGATGTTTCACTTCCCCGCGTTCCCTCCACATACCCTATGTGTTCAGGTATGGGTGACAGCCCATGACGACTGCCGGGTTTCCCCATTCGGAAACCCCCGGATCAAAGCCTGGTTGACGGCTCCCCGGGGACTATCGTGGCCTCCCACGTCCTTCATCGGTTCCTGGTGCCAAGGCATCCACCGTGCGCCCTTAAAAACTTGGCCACAGATGCTCGCGTCCACTGTGCAGTTCTCAAACAACGACCAGCCACCCATCACCCCCAACCTGAGCTGGAGTTCACTGGGGCCGGCATCAGAAGGGCAAGCGCATAACGCTCGCACCCTCAGACACCCAACAGCGTGCCCGGCACCCCCGCCACTCGTGATCAGCTTTCCACGCTCCGAAGAGCAGTACTTGCAGCCCGAGATGACTGAGAATGCCGAATAATCAACGTTCCACCCATGAGCAACCAGCACCGGACGTTCGCCGATGAACTGGCCTCTGGACAACCTTGCGGTCGCCTAGAAGTGCTCCTTAGAAAGGAGGTGATCCAGCCGCACCTTCCGGTACGGCTACCTTGTTACGACTTCGTCCCAATCGCCAGTCCCACCTTCGACAGCTCCCTCCCACAAGGGGTTGGGCCACCGGCTTCGGGTGTTACCGACTTTCGTGACGTGACGGGCGGTGTGTACAAGGCCCGGGAACGTATTCACCGCAGCAATGCTGATCTGCGATTACTAGCAACTCCGACTTCATGGGGTCGAGTTGCAGACCCCAATCCGAACTGAGACCGGCTTTTTGAGATTCGCTCCACCTCACGGTTTCGCAGCTCTTTGTACCGGCCATTGTAGCACGTGTGCAGCCCAAGACATAAGGGGCATGATGACTTGACGTCGTCCCCACCTTCCTCCGAGTTGACCCCGGCAGTCTCCTGTGAGTCCCCATCACCCCGAAGGGCATGCTGGCAACACAGAACAAGGGTTGCGCTCGTTGCGGGACTTAACCCAACATCTCACGACACGAGCTGACGACAGCCATGCACCACCTGTACACCGACCACAAGGGGGCGACCATCTCTGGCCGTTTCCGGTGTATGTCAAGCCTTGGTAAGGTTCTTCGCGTTGCGTCGAATTAAGCCACATGCTCCGCTGCTTGTGCGGGCCCCCGTCAATTCCTTTGAGTTTTAGCCTTGCGGCCGTACTCCCCAGGCGGGGAACTTAATGCGTTAGCTGCGGCACCGACGACGTGGAATGTCGCCAACACCTAGTTCCCACCGTTTACGGCGTGGACTACCAGGGTATCTAATCCTGTTCGCTCCCCACGCTTTCGCTCCTCAGCGTCAGTAATGGCCCAGAGATCCGCCTTCGCCACCGGTGTTCCTCCTGATATCTGCGCATTTCACCGCTACACCAGGAATTCCGATCTCCCCTACCACACTCTAGTCTGCCCGTATCGAATGCAGACCCGGGGTTAAGCCCCGGGCTTTCACATCCGACGCGACAGACCGCCTACGAGCTCTTTACGCCCAATAATTCCGGACAACGCTTGCGCCCTACGTATTACCGCGGCTGCTGGCACGTAGTTAGCCGGCGCTTCTTCTGCAGGTACCGTCACTTTCGCTTCTTCCCTGCTGAAAGAGGTTTACAACCCGAAGGCCGTCATCCCTCACGCGGCGTCGCTGCATCAGGCTTTCGCCCATTGTGCAATATTCCCCACTGCTGCCTCCCGTAGGAGTCTGGGCCGTGTCTCAGTCCCAGTGTGGCCGGTCGCCCTCTCAGGCCGGCTACCCGTCGTCGCCTTGGTGAGCCATTACCTCACCAACAAGCTGATAGGCCGCGGGCTCATCCTTCACCGCCGGAGCTTTCAACCCCTACAGATGCCTGCAGAAGTGATATCCGGTATTAGACCCCGTTTCCAGGGCTTGTCCCAGAGTGAAGGGCAGATTGCCCACGTGTTACTCACCCGTTCGCCACTAATCCCCACCGAAGTGGTTCATCGTTCGACTTGCATGTGTTAAGCACGCCGCCAGCGTTCGTCCTGAGCCAGGATCAAACTCTCCGTGAATGTTTTCCCGTGATCGGGATCGCACACACGAGAGCGGAACGTCGAGCGGAATAAGCTCGGCGTTCACAACGTCCTCGCTGTGTTTGTTTCAAAGGAACCTCATCCTCGGCTATCACTGCCGGGGACGGGGTATCAACATATCTGGCGTTGATTTTTGGCACGCTGTTGAGTTCTCAAGGAACGGACGCTTCCTTCGTACTCACCCTCTCGGGCTTTCCTCCGGGCAGTTTCCCTTCGGTCTTGCGTTTCCGACTCTATCAGACCGTTTCCCGATCCGATTTCCTCGGTGCTTTCCAGGCTCCCCGCTTATCTCGCGGTTTTCCTTTCCGGCGGTTCCGACTCTACCAGACCCTTTCGGTTCTGATTCCCGGTCAGCGGGAGTCGTCTTCGCGGCTGTTGGGCCGTTCCGACGTCCCAAACCTTAGCGGATCCGTTCGGCAGTTGCTAATCGAGCTGCCGGCCCTCCATCGAATTGAATTCGGGCACGCCGAATTCAACCCCGGGGGAGATCGTGCTGTGGTTTGTGGTGCCGCTACTGCGGCGGAGGTGCTACCGGAGAACCGTTACGGCTCCGCGGCAACCCGAAGAACTCTACGGATCCGGGGTGGGGCTGTCAACCGCCCCTGTCAAGATCTTTTAGGCCGAACGGGCGCGGCCCGTTCAGTCGAGGTCGCTGAGCCGGCCGCCGGCATCCGGCTGGGCGTGCTCCACGCGACGAAGGAGCCTGGTCAGGACCTCACCGAGAGTGGTGCGTTCCGCCGCGGAGAGGTCCTGGAGGAGATCCTCCTCGAAGACGGTCGCCATGCGCATGGCCCTCAACCACTTCTCCCGGCCCTCGGGCGTCAGCTCCACGATCACCCGGACCCGGTTGGTCTCGTCCCGCTCACGGGTCACCAGGCCCTCGGTGACCATGCGGTCGATCCGGTGGGTCATCGCGGCCGGCGTCAGGCCGAGCCGCTTGGCCAGGTCGCTCGGTCCCAGGCGATAAGGAACGCCGGAGAGGACGAGGGCCTTGAGGACCTCCCACTCGGCGTTGCTGATGCCGAGGTCGGCGGTCTGGCGGCCGTACGCGACGTTCATCCGGCGGTTGAGGCGGGAGAGTGCCGAGACGATCTTCTCGACCTGCGGATCGAGATCCTGGAACTCGCGCTGGTACGCGGCGATCTGCTCTTCGAGAGTCGGCTCGCTGCCGAGGCCGGTGCCGACCGTGCCGGGGTTGTCGCCCATGGGAACAAGTATCGCACGAGGCGCGTTCGGCTTGAAGTCCTTCGAGGTGTACAGTTTAGCTTCGAACTTTAGCTTCTAAGTCTTCGGCCCTAAGTGCTGAGGGCTCCTACCTGATTGAGGTGAACGTGACCAGGGCGATGGGCGCAGCGATGCGCCGGATCCACGTGGGCAACGCACTCAGCGCGTTCGGGCTCGGTTTCACCGTCCCCTACCTGTACGTCTATGTGGCGCAGGTACGGGGGCTGGGGGCCATGACGGCGGGGTTGGTGCTCGCCGTCTTCGCCGTCGCCGCGCTGATCGTGCTGCCGTTCGCCGGCCGGGCGATCGTGCGACGCGGTCCACTGCCGGTCCTCCTCGCCGCCCTGGTCACCGCCGCGCTGGGCGCGCTGAGCCTGGGGCTGGCCGGCACCGCCGCCGCCGTACTGGCCGCCGCGGCCGCGCTCGGGGCCGGGCAGGCCGTGATGCAGCCCGCGCTGGCGACGATGATCGTGGACTGCTCGACCGCGGAGACGCGCTCGCGGGCCTTCGCGACGCAGTTCTTCCTGCAGAACCTCGGGCTCGGCGTGGGCGGTCTGATCGGCGGGCACCTCGTCGACACGACGCGGGTCGCTTCCTTCACTCTGCTGTTCGGCATCGAGGCGGCGATGTTCCTGCTGCTGGCCGCGGTGATGTCGACGGTGCGGCTGCCGCGCGCCCCGCGCGTGGGAGACGCGCCGCAGTCCGCGCGGGGGAGCTGGAAGCAGCTGCTCGGCAACCGGGCCATGGTGCAGCTGTGTGTGCTGGGCTTCGTACTGTTCTTCGCCTGCTACGGGCAGTTCGAGTCCGGGCTGAGCGCGTACGGGGTGGAGGCCGCGGGCATCTCGACGTCGGCGCTCGGGACCGCTCTGGCCGCCAACACGGCGATGATCGTGGTGGCGCAGTTCGCCGTGCTGAAGTTCGTGGAGCGGCAGAAGCGCTCGCGGGTGATCGCGGCGGTGGGGCTGCTCTGGGCCGTGGCGTGGGTCGTGGCGGGGTACGCGGGGCTCGGGCACGGCAGTCAGGAGATGGCGACGGCCGCGTTCGTGTCGACGTACGCGCTGTTCGGGCTGGGTGAGGCGATGCTGTCGCCGACGATCGCGCCGCTGGTGGCCGATCTGGCTCCGGCCGGTCTGGCCGGGCAGTACAACTCGGCGTTCGCCCTGGTGAAGCAGCTCGCGCTGGCCGTGGGGCCGGCGGTGGGCGGGCCGATGGGGGCTTCGCTGCACGCGCCGTACATCGTGACGTTCCTGCTGTTCTCGCTGGGGATCACCTACCTCGCGCTGCGGTTGGGGCGGCAGCTGACCGCCGTCCAGGACCAGCCGTGGCTGGTGCGCAAGCGGGTGGTGGCCCGGGGTGGGGCGGCCGTGCGGCCCGTGGCCGCGGAGGCCTGACGCGCTTAGCGCGGGTCGCGCGCACCGCACAGGAGAGGCGGCCGTCGTCACGAGAACGACGGCCGCCTCTCCTTTTTCCGTGCGCTCAGCGGACCGCGGTCACGAGGGTCGCCGTGAAGGGGAAGGTGGTCGTCGATGCGGGAAGCCGGGCGCGGATCGTCTCGGCGGCCCGGGTGAGGGCCTCGTCGCCCGCGGTGTCGACGAGCGTCTGGCCCCAGGGGATCGAGGAGAGGTGGCCGGCGATGTAGTCGTCCAGTGGGGGGAGGTCGATGGCGAAGGTGAGGTCGCGGCGGGCCGTGGAGCGGAAGCCGGCGCGGTCGAGGGCGGCGGTCACGCGGTCCGCGGCGTGGAAGGCGGCCCGGAAGCCCGCCGCGGCTTCCGGGCCGTCGTACTGCTCGAGCGTCCGGTACTGCGCCATGAAGTACGGGGAGTCGTCCAGTCGGGCCCAGAGCGTGGCGGCGAACCGGCCTCCGGGGCGGGTGACCCGGGCCGTCTCCGTCAGGGCGGCGTCGAGGTCGGGGAAGAACTGGGCTCCCTGCTGGCAGAGGACGGCGTCGAAGGTCGCGTCGGGGTAGGGCAGGTCGTCGGCGGGGGCGGCGGTGAACTCGATGTCCGGGTAGAGGCGCGGGTGGCACGCCTGGGCGATCTTGAGCATGGCCTCGTTGAGGTCCGCGCCGGCGACCCGGCCGGTGGGTCCCGCCTGGGCGGCGGCGGCGCGGGCCGCGAAGCCGGTTCCGCAGGCGAGGTCGAGGACGGTGGCGCCGGGGAAGAGGTCCGCGGCGTCCACGAGTGCGGTGACGAAGGGCGCCATGAGGGGCGCGACGTAGTGTTCGTAGCGCTCGGGGGCGCTTCCCTTGAGGTGAAAGCCCGTTGCGTCTGCCATGCAGAGCTAGTAGCACCGGGGGGCGTGTCCGCCTAGGTGCCGCGCGCGGGGGAATGCGTGTTCGGTCGTTTTCCGCTCCCTGTCATCCCGTCGTCCCTGACTGGTCATTCCGTCGGTTTCGGCAGGACGAACTCGCACCAGACCGCTTTTCCGCAGCCCGGGGTGCGTCTGCTGCCCCAGTGGGAGGCGATGGTGGCGACGATCGCGATGCCGCGGCCGGACTCGTCGCCCGGTTCCGCGCGGCGGCGGCGCGGCAGGTGGTCGTCGCCGTCGGTGACCTCGATGATCAGGCGGCGGTCGGTGCGGCGCAGGCGTAGTCGCATGGGCGGGATGCCGTGCTGGAGGGAGTTGGCGACCAGTTCGCTGGCGGCGAGGACGCCCAGGTCGTGCAGGTCGGCGGGGAAGCGCCAGCTGGTGAGGACGCCCGAGGCGAAGGCACGCGCGCGTGGGGCCGCTTCGACTCCGCCGAGGAGTTCCAGGGCCGCGTTGCGGAACAGCTCGCTGTCGGGGCCGGTGCGGGCCGGATGCTGGAGGACGAGGACGGCGACGTCGTCGTCGTGGTCGGCGGTGACGCCGGCCGAGCGGACGAGGCGGTCGCAGACGACCTGGGGCGTGCCGGTGGCGCCGGCCAGGGCGCGCTCCAGGGCGGCGATGCCTTCGTCCAGGTCTTCGTTGCGGCGCTCCACCAGGCCGTCGGTGTAGAGGACGGCCGTCGAGCCGGGGCCGAGCGGGATCGAGCCGGAGGCGTGCATCCAGCCGCCGGTGCCGAGGGGCGGGCCGGTGGGCTCGTCGGCGCGCAGGACGGTGCCGTTGTCGTCGCGGACGAGGATGGGCAGGTGGCCGGCGGAGGCGTACACCAGCCGGCCCTCGTTGGGGTCGTGGATGGCGTACACGCAGGTGGCGATCTGGTTGGCGTCGATCTCCATGGCGAGGCCGTCGAGGAGCTGGAGCACCTCGTGCGGGGGGAGGTCGAGGCGGGCGTACGCCCGGACGGCCGTCCGGAGCTGGCCCATGACGGCGGCGGCGCGGACGCCGCGGCCCATGACGTCGCCGATGACGAGGGCGGTGCGGCCGCCGCCGAGGGTGATGACGTCGTACCAGTCGCCGCCGACCGCGGCTTCGGTGCCGCCGGGCTGGTAGGTGGCGGCGATGCGCAGGTCGTCGGGCTCTTCGAGCTCCTGGGGCAGGAGGGAGCGCTGGAGCGTGACGGCGGTCTCGCGCTGGCGGCGTTCGCTGGCCCTGAGGCGTTCGGCGGCCTCCGCGTGGTCGGTGACGTCGGTGGCGAAGATCAGGACCGCGCCTTCACCGTTGTCCTCGGCGGCGGGGGTGCAGGTGAAGGTGTAGTGGCGGCCGTCGGGGGCCTTGCGCGATTTCAGGGTGCGGGGCTTGCCGCTGCGCAGGGCCTGGTCCAGCAGCGGCAGGAGGCCGAGGTCGCGGAGTTCGGGCAGGGTCTCGGCGGCGGGTTCGCCGCAGGGGCGTGCGCCGAAGGCCGCCGTGTAGGCGTCGTTGACGTAGGCGAGGCGGTGGCCGGGGCCGTGGACGAGGGCCACGAGGGCGGGGACGCGGTCGAGGACCTCACGCACCGGGAGTTCGTCGACCGCGGGCACGGGGGGCGCGTCGGCGAGTTGTTCGGCGCGGGCCGCGGGCACGGAGCCCTCGCTGCGCCGGTCCGTGGTGGTGACCGGGTGCTCGGCCCGCGCGGCGGCGCGGCGCTGTGTTCCGGGGAGCCGGGCGCTCCAGCGCGTGAAGTTCACGAATCCTTGCCTCGTGTAGTCGTCGTCGGCCGGCTCCGGGCCCGGCCTGCTCCGGGGGCCGCACATTGTTGCAGCACCCGGGGTGTGGAGCTGGTGGGGACGGCCTGGTGGGTTCGGCGGGAGCATGCGCCGGCCCGCCGGGGCTCTGGAAGGGGCGGTGAAGGGACTCGGAGGGGACGCGGAAGAGGGGTCGGGACGGTTCGGGAGCGGCCCGGGATGGGCTCGGGCGCTCGAGGTCGGGCTATGAGCAGGGAGCAGTCTGGCAGTGTGGCCGCCGTCCGGGCCGACATTCGTCAGACGTGGGGGCGGCCGGTGGAGTTCCTGTTTCGGTCAGGACGACCCTTTCGGGTTGCCGGAAGACTCGTCAGAAGGCTTTCCACCGGCAGCGAGTTCGAACTCCGCGCGAGGATGTTCGAGTGATCCGAGCGAGACGATCTCCCGTTTGAAGAGTCCGGAGAGGGTCCACTCGGCGAGGACGCGCATCTTGCGGTTGACGGTGGGCACGCGGCTGAGGTGGTACGCGCGGTGCATGAACCAGGCCGGGTAGCCCTTGAGCTTGCGTCCGTAGACGTGGGCGACGCCCTTGTGGAGCCCGAGTGAGGCGACCGAGCCGACGTATGTGTGGGAGTACGTCTGCAGGGGTTCGCCGCGCAGGGAGCGCACGATGTTGTCGGCGAGGACCTTGGCCTGGCGGACGGCGTGCTGGGCGTTGGGCGCGGTCTCCCGGCCGGGCTCGTCGACGGTGACGTCGGGGACGGCCGCGGCGTCTCCGGCGGCCCACGCGTGCGTGACGCCGTCGACGGTCAGCTCGGGGGTGCATTTCAGCCGGCCTCGTTCGCTCAGCGGGAGGTCGGTGGCGGCGAGGAGCGGGTGGGGTTTGACGCCGGCGGTCCACACGACCGTGCGGGTGGGGAAGCGGGCGCCGTCGCTGAGGACGGCGACACGGTCGGCACACGAGTCCAGGCGGGTGTTCAGGCGGACGTCGATGTTGCGACGGCGCAGTTCGCTGACCGTGTAGCGGCCCAGGTCGGCGCCGACCTCGGGCAGGATGCGGTCGGAGGCCTCGACCAGGATCCACTTCATGTCGTCGGGCTGGACGTTGTGGTAGTAGCGCGTGGTGTAGCGGGCCATGTCCTCCAGCTCGCCGAGCGCCTCCACGCCCGCGTAGCCGCCGCCGACGAAGACGAAGGTGAGGGCCGCGTCGCGGATGGCGGGGTCGCGGGTGGAGGAGGCGATGTCCATCTGTTCGATCACGTGGTTGCGCAGCCCGATCGCCTCTTCGACGGTCTTGAAGCCGATGGCGTAGTCGGCGAGCCCGGGGATGGGCAGGGTGCGGGAGACGGAGCCGGGCGCGAGGACGAGTTCGTCGTACGTCAGCTGCTGGGGGCCGGCGCCCTCCTCCTCGGTGGCGAGGGTGGTGAGGGTGGCGGTGCGTTTGGCGTGGTCGACGGCGGTGACCTCGCCGACCACGACCCGGCAGTGGGGCAGGACGCGGCGCAGCGGCACGACGACGTGCCGGGGGGAGATGGACCCCGCGGCCGCCTCGGGGAGGAAGGGTTGGTAGGTCATGTAGGGGTCGGGGGTGACGACCGTGATCTCGGCCTCGCCGCGTCCCAGTTCCTGTTTCAGCCTCCGCTGGAGCCGCAGGGCCGTGTACATCCCGACGTAGCCGCCGCCGACAACGAGAATGCGCGCACGTTCCTTCACCATCCCATGACGCACCCGGCGCTTGCGTTTGTCCACAGCCTCGACAATTTGTGTGACCGCGAGTCGGGTGGCCGAGGGGTTGGCCGAAACACCGGGCTGCGGGACAGAGGTGCAGGTCAGGTGGTGTGTACCGGGGTGCGGGAGGGGGCGCAATCGGGACGTATGCCGCCCGTACTCCGATCGGGGGTCGCTCCGTGCGGAACGTGCCCCTTCTGAATTGACTCTCTCTCAACTATGTTCGTGGGACGACGGGGTGTCAGGGGGAAGCGCTCTGCGGGTCTGCGACGGGCGGGCCCGGGGCGGCCGTCCCCTGTGTTCCACGCCCCGGCTTTTCGATGGCGGGGAAAGTCTCCGGGGGGAGACGTCATTACCGGGGGATTATTCATGCACATGCAGAATTCGCATTGGTCGTCGACGCCCACGTCGGCCCTCGCGCCCGGTGGCGCGGTCGGC
The DNA here is from genome assembly GCF_030816715.1 of Streptomyces achromogenes. Lineage (NCBI taxonomy): Bacteria > Bacillati > Actinomycetota > Actinomycetes > Kitasatosporales > Streptomycetaceae > Streptomyces > Streptomyces achromogenes. Next base: position 4,215,606 of record NZ_JAUSYH010000001.1, read on the forward strand.
ACGGCACTGGGCGGCGGACGCGGAGAGGGCGCGCGGACAGCGCCGCTGCGCGTGGACGCACAGCGCAACCTGGAACACGTACTACGGGCGGCACGCGAGGTGTTCGGCGAGCTGGGCTACGGCGCGCCGATGGAGGACGTGGCGCGCCGCGCGCGGGTCGGCGTCGGCACGGTGTACCGGCGCTTCCCCAGCAAGGACGTGCTGGTCCGGCGGATAGCCGAGGAGGAGACCGCCCGGCTGACGGACCAGGCGCGCTCGGCGCTCGGGCAGGAGGACGAGCCGTGGTCGGCGCTGTCGCGCTTCCTGCGGACGTCCGTGGCCTCGGGCGCCGGGCGGCTGCTGCCGCCGCAGGTGCTGCGGGTCGGCGTCGCGGAGGACGACGTGGAGGGCCTGGCGGTCGAGTCGGCGCGGGTGCCGCAGCAGCGGACCCAGCCGGGCTCCGGTGAGCTGCGGCTCGTCCCGGAGGACGGCGCGACGGCTGCTGCCGGCGACCACGGGGCGACGGCGCTGCTCGAGGTCGTGGGCCGGCTCGTGGAGCGGGCGCGGGAGGCGGGCGAACTGCGCGCCGACGTGTCCGTGTCGGACGTGCTGCTGGTGATCGCGACGGCGGCGCCCTCGCTGCCGGATCCGGCGCAGCAGGCGGCGGCCTCGGCGCGGCTGCTGGACATCCTGCTGGAGGGTCTGCGCTCGCGGCCTTCCTGACTCGTGAGGGTGACGGTGGGCGGGGGTCCCGAGCGGCCCCCGCACCCCGTTCACCACGGCCGGCGGACCAGGGTCCACGACAGTCGGCCTGAACTTCCCTGCACCGCAGGGAGGTTGTACCTCCCCCTTGAGGGGCGAGGCCCGTTACCGGACTGCGGACGAATCCCCACGGCCGAGTGGTCGGCCCGTCCGACGGGGTCCTGACCGAAAGCCAATATGGCACTCTGACCCGGTGGTCGGGACGGGCGGGGCAGGCGGCGGGAGTCTTCCGCGATGAGCGTTGACGGTCGGGGCGAACAGGTGCCGAGCCAGGGCGGACGCGCGAGCGGCCCGGCGGGCGGGCCCGCGGCGTCCCCGCCCGGTCACGCGTTCGAGGGCACGGTCCCGGCCCAGCGGGAGTGGCGGGCCGACGGGGGCGTCCTGCCGCCGCCGCGGGATCTGCCGCCCGCCGACGCCGGCCTGATCGCCCGGATGCGCTCGGGCGACGACACGGCCTACGAGGAGCTCTACCGGCGCCACGCCGACGCCGTGCGCCGCTACGCCCGTACCTGCTGCCGGGACGCGCACACCGCCGACGACCTCACCGCCGAGGTGTTCGCCCGCATGCTCCAGGCGGTGCGCGGCGGCTCCGGACCCGAGTACGCCGTCCGTGCCTACCTCCTCACCTCCGTGCGGCGGGTGGCCGCCGGCTGGACGCGGTCCGCGAAGCGGGAACAACTCGTCGACGACTTCGCGGTGTTCGCCGCACGGTCCGCTCGTGCCTCGGAGGTGTCCGACGACGGCACACTCGACCTGGGCGCCGACGTCCGCGCGATGCACGAGGCCGAGCAGTCCATGGCCATGCGGGCCTTCCGCTCCCTTCCCGAGCGCTGGCAGGCCGTGCTGTGGCACACCGAGGTCGAGGACGAGTCGCCGAGCGAGGTCGCCATGCTCTTCGGCCTCGACGCCAACGGCACCCGGGTGCTCGCCAGCCGCGCCCGCGAGGGCCTCAAGCAGGCCTATCTCCAGGCCCATGTCAGCGCCACGCTCACCAGCGACGAGGAGTGCGCCGGCTACGCCGACCAGCTCGGCAGTTACGCCCGTCGCCGGCTGCGCACCCGCGCCGAACGGGGGCTGCGCAAGCACCTGGAGGAGTGCTCCCGGTGCAGGCTGGCGGCGTTGCAGATCGAGGAAGTGGCCGGCAGCATCCCCGCCGTGGTGCCGGTCGCGGTCATCGGCTGGTTCGGCGCGGCCGGCTACGCCAAGGCCCTCGCGCTCCTTGCCGGCGGTGCCGGAGCGGGGGCGGCGGGCGCCGCGGGTGCGGCCATCGCAGGCGGTTCCTCGGGCGGGGCGGGCGCCGGGGGCGGTGCGTCGGCAGCGGAGGGGCTCGGCGCCCCCGTGAAGGCGGGTATCGCGGCCGGCGTCGTCGCGGTGGCGGCCGCCGCGGTGGCCCTCGCGCTCGTCGGCCACGACGCCCCCGTTCGGCAGCCCGCGGCACGGCCTGCGGCCTCCGCCCCCGCGCCGGTCGCGCAGCCCGAGCAGCCGCCGCCCGCACCGACGCCCGCGCGGCGGCCCGAGCCGGAACCGCGGGTGATCGTGCCGGCCGCCGCCCCGACAGCGACGGCCGCCTCCGAGCCGCCGCTCTCCCCGGCCCCCGCACCCACGCCCAGCCCGTCTCCGCCGACCGCCCCGGAGCCGACGCCCACGCCCGCTCCGACGCCCACCCGGACGCCCACGCCCGTTCCTCCGCCCGCCCCGGTCGTCTATCCGCTGGGCGAGCTGCCCTTCGACGTCGTCGGCGACGGTGACGGGCCCGAGATCCGGCTCCGCGGCAGCAACTGGGTGTGGCGGCGGTCCGCGCTGTCCGTCGCGGACCGGCGGTACGCGGGCGGGGTGACCGTGCACGGCGGCTCCTCCGTCACCGTCGACCTCCACCGCGCGTGCACCGCGTACGACGCGTTCGTCGGCCTCGACGACCTGACGCTCAGACTCGGCGGGGTCGCGTTCTCCGTCTACGGCGACGGGACCCGGCTCTGGTCGTCCGGGGTGGTCAGGGGCGGCGAACCGGCCGTCCCCGTCCATGTGGACCTCGTCGGCCGGACGATCGTGCGACTGGTCGTCGAGCCGCGCGACGCGCTGGGCTCGGTGGCCCTCGCGGACTGGGCGGATTCCAGGTTCACCTGCTCGTAGGCGCATGGGCGTCCGCGGCGTCCGCCGGGTTGCCGGGCGAGCTGCCGGACTGGTTGACGGGTGGGTTGTCGGGCAAGCTGTCGGGCAGGCCGGCGGACGGGATCGGGTGGTCGTGGACGGCCGCGGTGATCTCGTGCAGCGCGTCGTCGGCCGTCATGCGCGACGCGCGGGCGCGCTCGGCCGCATGGCCCTCGGCGCCCAAGGCCTCCCGGATCGCGGCCTCGGTGCGTTCGGCGCGGGTGATCTGCGGGGTGGGCCGCGGGTGAGGGCCTCGCAACCGGTCGCCGGCCGCGAGGAGCCGCGCCGCACGCGGGAAATCGCCGAGCCGGGCCAGCAGGTCCGCCGCGCCGTCCACGATCGACGACGTGACCGCCTCGGCGCACTGGTCGGCCATCGCCTGTCGCAGCGTGTCGGCGACCATCGGCAGGGCGTGCCGCGGCCCGGCCTCGACGGCCGTGAGGTCCGCGTCGAGCATGTTCAGCGCCGCCGCGAACTGGGGTGGCGGCGTCCCCGCGCCGGCCGCCGCCCGGCCCTGGTCGCACAGGACGCGCGCGCGGGCCGGGTCGTCGTCGACGGACAGCGCGATGTGGGCGCGCAGCAGCAGGACGAACGCACGGACGTCCGGCACCCCGTAGCGGTCGGCGGCGCTGCTCGCCTCGTCCAGGGTGGCCAGGGCGCCGTCCACGTCCCCCGACCGGTAGGCGATCTCCGCGAGCCGGGCGATGAGGAACGGCGTCTCGGCGTACGCCCCGACCTCGTAGGCGAGCCGAAGCGCCTCGCGGTACTCCTGCTCCGCCTCCGTGAAACGGCTGCGCGCCATCTCCGTCTCGGCGGCCGCGCCGCACACCTGGGCCCGCATCCAGCGGTCGCCGACGCGCAGGCTCAGCACGCGCAGCTCCGCCAGGTCGTCGTCGACGCCGTGCAGCCCGCCGGGGGAGTCGACGACCACGTGCGTGCGGAACATCAGGGCGCAGCCGAGTTCCCAGTCGCCGCCGTACAGGCGGCAGTTCTCGACCGCCCGGTCGAGGATTCCGCGGACGTCCACCGTGTCCCGCATCTGGAAGGCGGTGACCGGCCAGATGAGGCCGGGCATCCGCGCCGCCTGCGGACCGCCCGGCTCGTAGCGGGCGCGCAGGCGAGCCAGGTACTCCGGATAGCGCGGGTCCTTCGAGGTGGCGCTCGGCTCGGACTCGGACAGCAGGAACAGATGCAGCATCCGCAGGTTCGTCCGCTGCGCGGACCGGGGGTGGACATCGGCCTCGCCGCCGGACGGTGGCTCGGGCACGGCGCTCGGCGCGACGTCCGGCACCGCCTCGGACGCGCCGTCCGGCGCGGCATCCGGTACGACGTCGGACGCAGCCTCGGGCACGACGTCCGGCACCGCCTCGGGCGCGGCTACGGGCGCCGGCGCCGGCGCGGCGAGGAAGACCTCGATGGGGTCGACGGCGGCCATCCGGGCCGTCAGGTCGGCGGGGAGGGCCGGGGCCGGGCCGACGGGGGCGGTGTGGTGCGGGGCGTCCGGGGCGGTGTGGTGCGGGGCGGCGGAGGCCGCAGGCCGTGGCGGCTGGAGGGAGTCCAGGACCGCGCCGAGGCGCAGGGTGCGGTCGGTCCACTCCGCGCCCTCCTGGCGGTAGTTGCGCAGCCACCAGAACCAGCCCGCGGCGAGGCAGAGGGCGGTGGCCTCCTCCTCGTCGCCCGCCGTGAGTGAACGGTGCAGGCCCACGCGGATGTTGTCGAGCTCGGTCTCCAGACGGGCGATCCAGGAGAGCTGTTCGGCGGAGCGGAGCAACGGGTCGGCGCGCTCGACCAGCGCACGCACCCACGCGCGGTGCCGGCGCTCCGTGGCCGCGCGGGACCACGGCTGCTCGGCGGCGCGTTCCTGCGCGTACTCGTGGATCGTCTCCAGCATCCGGTAGCGCATGCCGTCGCCGGCCTGCACGGCGTGCGGGGCGGCCACGACCAGGGACTTGTCGACGAGCGCTCCGACGAGCTCCGCGACCGGGCCGGTGCATATGGCCTCGGCGGCCTCCAGATCCCAGCCGCCCGCGAACACGGACAGTTCGCGCAGCAGGGTGCGCTCGGGTTCGTCGAGCAGGTCCCAGGACCAGTCGACGACAGCCCTCAGGGTCTGCTGGCGGGGCAGGACCGTGCGGCTGCCGGAGGTGAGCAGCCGAAAGCGGTCGTCGAGGCGGTCCGCGATCTGTCGCGGGGTGAGCAACCGCAGGCGCGCGGCCGCCAGTTCGATGGCGAGGGGCAGACCGTCCAGCCGTCGGCAGATCTCCGCGATCGCCTCCTCGTCCCGCAGGGCGGCCGCCGCGTCCGGGCGGACGGCGGCCGCGCGCTCGGTGAAGAGGCGGTGCGCGTGGTCGGGGAGGAGGGGCTCGACCGGGCGGACCGACTCGCCAGGCACTCCCAGGGGTTCACGGCTGGTGGCGAGGATCGTGAGCCCGGGGCAGCGGGTGAGGAGGGTCTCGGCGAGGTCGGCGGCGGCGCCGATGACATGTTCGCAGTTGTCAAGGATCAGGAGATGGCTGCGCGGGGCGCAGTACTCGACGAGCAGGGCGACCGGGTCGTCCTGCGCGGGTGCCAGTTCGGTGGTCATCAACACGGTCTCGCGCAGGCCGAGGGCGCTGACCACCGCGCCGGGCACCGCCTCCGGCCGGTCGAGCGGCGCCAGCTCGGCCAGCCACGCCTGCGGAAGCCCGGCGGCGGCTTCTTCGGCGAGACGGGTCTTTCCGGAGCCGCCCGGTCCGGTGAGCGTGACGAGACGGGCCCTGTGCAGATCGGAACGGATGGCGGCGATCTCGGGTTCCCGGCCCACGAAGGAGGTAAGCCGCGGACGGAGGTTGCCGGTGCGTTCGGGAACCCCGGATGGGAGCGCGGAGTGGGGCGCGCGCGGCCGGCCTCGCCCCGGACCGGTTCCGAGGGCTCCCCCGGGACGCTCGGGAAGGGGGGAGCCATGAGGCGGGAAGGAGGGCGCCGGTCCCAGGCGGGAGGCCGACTCCGCGCGGAGGGCGTGCCCCGAGCGGCGGGGCTGCTCGAGATGGGGATGGTCCGGGTGGAGAGCCGGTTGCAGGTCATGGCTCCACTCCGGACCGCCGCTCGGCTCCGGACCGCCGCTCGGCTCCGGAGCGCGACCGGGCTCCGGACCACGACCGGGCTCGGCATCACCGCTCGGCTTCGCGCCGTGGGCGGGCTCCCGGTCGTCCGGGTTCAGGAGTTCGGCGTGCAGGGCGCGCAGATGGGGGCCGGGGTCGGCGCCGAGGCCGTCGGCGAGGGTGCGGCGGGCGGTCCCGTAGGCGGCGAGGGCGTCGGCGGCGCGGCCGGAGTCGCGCAGGGCCCGGATGAGGAGCGCGTGCAGCGGCTCGTCGTAAGGGTGCGCGGCGGTCAGTTCCGTCAGGCGGGGCACCGCCTCGCGGGCGCGGCCGAGGAGCAGGTCGGCCTCGAGGCGGGCGCGGGCCGCTTCCCGGTGGAGGGCTTCCGGACGGGCGGCGGGCGTGCGGTCGGGCAGGTCGGCGAGCGCCCGGCCGCGCCACAGGGCGAGGGCGTCGTCGAGGGAGCGGGCGGCGGCGGAGGCGTCGCCCTGCCGCAGGGCTTCGACGCCCCGGCCGACCAGCCGCTCGAAAACGAAGAGGTCGACGTCGTCCTCCGTGGCGGCGAGCCGGTAGCCGCCCGGCGCGGAGGTCACGGCGTCCCTGCCTACGGCGCGGCGCAGCCGGCCGATCAGGGCTTGGAGAGCGGCGGGCGCGTCCTGGGGCGGCGCCTGCGGCCAGACCTCGTCGATGAGGGTCTCCGGGGCGGTGAGGCGGCCGGGACGGAGGGCCAGGGCGGTGAGAAGGGCGCGGAGGCGGGCCCCGGGCAGGGGTACGGCGACTCCCTGGTCGTCCTCGGTCTGGGTGACGCCCAGGATTCTGTACCGCACCGGGTCATTGTCGTCCGGGGCGAGGCATGGGGCACGCGATTTCGCGACGCGAGGGCCACGGCGGCCCGCGCGGCGCGGCTCCACGCCCGGCGACGGCGATCGTCGACCCCCGGGCAGAACCGCCCGTCGCCTCCGGAGGAGACCGGCCCGTCCCTGATCGCAGGAGACCGCCCTCCACCTACCCGAGGGAGAGCACCCGCCCCGGGAGGCCGCCCGCCCCGGAGGAGACCGGCCCGGAGGAGACCGGCCCGTCACCCCCCGGAGGAGACCGCGCGTCTCTGGGGAGCGATGCCCGCGGGCACCGCACGCGCGCGTGCCGGGGTGCCGGTCCAGCAGGTGCCCCGGCGGGAGAGCAGGCGGCGGAGCCAGATCTCCAGGGAGATCAGGTCGGCGAGGCCGTCCAGGGGGAGGAGCTCGCCCGCCGCCGCCGCGCGCAGGGCCCTGCGGACCACCCGGGCCTCGATCAGCCCCGCTTCCGCGAGCAGGGGGGCCTCGAAGAGGCCGAGGAGCGGGTCGATGGCCATGCGCAGGCCCGCCCGGGCGGCGGCGGACGCGGACGCCTGCGACGGGGCGCCCCAGCCGGGCGGCAGGTCGGTGACCGCCCGCGCCCTTGAGGACGGTGCGCAGGATCGCGGCGCGCGCCCCGGGTTGCACGCGCAGGGTCTCGGGGAGCGCCCGGCATGCCCGCACGACCTGGTTGTCGAGGAACGGCGCGTGCAGTCGCTGGGAGCGGATCTCCGCGGCCTGTTCCAGCACCCGCAGGTCCATGGAGTGCCGGGTGAGGGCGGCACGCGCGCGGTAGTCGCCCGGACGCTGACCGGGTCCCACGCCGGTGCGGTGCGCGGCACTCTGCAGGCGAACCGATACTTCAGCGAGCGCCTCGCCTGTCAGCCAGCGTGCGGCGGGGCCTGCTCCGCCCCACGTCAGGGCCGCCAGGGACGCTCCGAGCGCGCCTCCGGAGTCGTCGGAGCCGAATCTGCGGTGCAGCAGCCGTTCGGCGAGACCCTCCACGCCCGCGCGGTACGGCGTACGGGCCAGCCGGCGGGCCGCGCCGTACACGCGCGCGGGGACGAGCACGGAGCCGTCGGCCTTGGTGAGCGCGGCCACGGGCCGCACGAGGTGCCGGCGTTTGCGGTCCATCAACAGGTCGGCCAGGCGGGCCGGGTGGGCGTCCAGGACCTGGCGGGCGCCGTAGCCCGTGAAGTGGTCCGCGCTGCCCGCCGCGAGCCGTGCGCGGTGCCGGGCGACCGTGACCAGGCTCGGGCCGGGTTCGTCGGTCAGAGGGCCGTCCATGTCGGCGTACGGCAGGGTCTCCTCGGCGCCCGCCGCGACGACGTGGTGCAGGCGTGGGCTTGCCGCGAGGGCGCCGGCCCGCTGCAGTTCGTCCTCGCCCCCGCCGACGGCCAGGTCGTTGAAGGTGACGGCCAGCAGCCGCTCGCCCGCGCCGGTGCCGTGACCGAGCAGCGTGCCCGGCATGCCCGGCAGGCCCGCCGCGAGGAGTGCCAGCGTGCCGGAGGCCGGTCCGCCGGAGAGATCGGCGCCGATGCCGGGCATCGGCATCCCGCGCGCGGCACGCCGTTCGGCGGGGCCCATGCCGGGCACCGGACCGGGGTCGATGTCGGGAACGTGCCGGGGTGCGGACAGACGCGCGCGCACCGCTTCGACGAGCGCGTCGCGCACGGCGTCGACCGCGCTGTCGGGGTCGGCCGGCGGTGCCGCCACGGCGAGCGAGGCCACCGGCTCATACCCGACGATCTCGCGCGCCCCGGCGCGCAGGATCAGCGCGTGCCCCGGCGGCACACGTCGCACGCCGTCGTACGGAGTGGAGTCGTGCAGGGCCGCCGGCACGTCGGGAGCGGCGAGCAGGGCCGCCAGGTGGCCGAAGTCGAGGTTGGCCTCGATGAGGTCGGCCAGCGGCAGCGCGGCCGTGGCGTACGCGGTGCCGCCCTCCCACGGGGTGTGGAACACCGGGCGTACGCCCGCCAGATCGCCGCAGACGGTGAGGCGCCGGCCGACCCGCACGATCGCCGTGTAGCTGCCCGGCCAGGCCGTCAGATGCCGAAGTGCCCCTCCGCGCGCGGCGGACAGCCCGACGCGCAACTGCTCGTCGGTCGCACCGCACGTGCCGAGCACCGCGATCCGGTTCTGCGCGTCGGCCGACACCACCCGCACCTCGTCGGGGCGCCAGTCTCCGACCGCCCACAGCGGATCGGGGTCACCCCACAGGAGATGGGAGCCGACCGGCTGCAACGTCTCGCCCTCGTAGCCGACTTGACCCCCGTACGCCGCGTCGGCGTCGCGCCGGCCGTCGTAGCCGACGGACCCGCCCGACATGCCCGCGGCGGTGCTGCTCCATCCCACCAACCACCGCATCGACGCCTCCACAGGCTGTGGACAACCGAGTGCACCGCAAGAACGGTTCACCATGCTGCCACGAAGAACGCGTCGCGGACGGGGGCGACGCCGCTCGCGATCGGTGGAATGCGCCTGTGTGAAGACGTCGGCGCCGACGGGTGCGGTGGTGTGCACCCCGGTGTCTGCGACGTGAATGCGCCCCCGGTACGCTCCCCCAAAACGCCCCGCGCGCCCTCGATTTCCGTGGTGAGAGGCGTTGTCCCGCACGGAACACGGGGTCGATTTTCGGCCAAATCCCACGGCCGCGCCCGGCGTTGAAGGCGTTCCGCGCAGGCTCACGCAACGCTCCGTGCACGCGCGTGCCCTTGCGAGGCCGCGCCGGCCCGGGAGACGGAAGGCGCCTCCCGGGCCGCTTCCGCCACCCGCGGGGATGTAGGCGGCGGTGTCCCCCAGCCCACTGGATCCAGTACAGCGGGCCGACCCACGCACGACCCATGGAACCGCTCCCCCGATGGCCGGAGAAGAGCGCACGGCCGGGCGCACGGCCACACGGGCGGGAGCACGCCGCGACGGTCCGTACCTGCCCCCGCACTTCCGTACGGACCACAATCCCGCCAACCGGAAGAATGCCCCTTAACGCTTGGGATGCGGCGAACTACGCTGGGTTTACGAATGCCGCATGGTTATGCCAGCGCGGCAGCCGTCTGTGTCGAGGGGTGGCGCAATGTCCAGGGAGCAACGCGGGCCGAACGAAAAACTCGGCGCCGTTCTCGCCCTCGCGGGAATCAGCAACGCAGGACTCGCGCGACGCGTCAACGACCTCGGCGCTCAACGCGGGTTGACTCTTCGCTACGACAAGACGTCCGTGGCGCGCTGGGTGTCGAAGGGCATGGTGCCGCAAGGTGCCGCGCCCCACCTCATCGCGGCCGCCATCGGTCAGAAGCTCGGCCGTCCGGTGCCCCTCCACGAGATCGGCCTGGCGGACGCGGATCCCGCTCCCGAGGTGGGCCTCGCCTTCCCCAGGGACGTCGGCCAGGCCGTGCGCTCGGCCACCGACCTCTACCGCCTCGATCTCGCGGGCCGCCGGGCCGGCTCGGGAGGCATCTGGCAGTCGCTGGCCGGATCGTTCGCAGTAAGCGCGTACGCAACGCCCGCCTCACGCTGGCTGATAACCCCGGCCGACAGTTCGGTCGCCCGCGACGTACACCTGTTGGAAGGGTCCGGCGCACCGCTCAAAGTCGGCCACAGCGACGTGCAGAAGCTGCGGGAGGCCGCCGAGGACGCCAGACGCTGGGACTCCAAGTACGGCGGCGGCGACTGGCGTTCGTCGATGGTCCCGGAGTGCCTGCGGGTGGAGGCGGCGCCGCTGCTGCTGGGCTCGTACTCCGACGAGGTCGGCCGGGCGCTGTTCGGCGCGAGCGCCGAACTGACCCGGCTGGCGGGCTGGATGGCCTTCGACACCGGCCAGCAGGAGGCCGCGCAGCGGTACTACATCCAGGCGCTGCGGCTGGCCCGAGCTGCGGCCGACGTGCCCCTCGGGGGTTACGTCCTGGCCTCCATGTCCCTCCAGGCGACCTACCGCGGTTTCGGCGACGAGGGCGTCGACCTCGCGCAGGCGGCTCTGGAGCGCAACCGGGGGCTGGCCACGGCCCGCACCATGAGCTTCTTCCGGCTGGTGGAGGCGCGCGCACACGCACGGGCGGGGGACGCGCATGCCGCAGGCGCGGCGCTGAAGGCGTCCGAGGGCTGGCTGGAGCGGTCCCGCGACGGCGACCACGATCCGTCCTGGCTGGGTTTCTATTCCTACGACCGGTTCGCCGCCGACGCCGCCGAGTGCTACCGCGACCTGAAGGCACCGCGCCAGGTGCGCCGATTCACCGAGCAGGCGCTCTCGCAGCCGACGGAGGAGTTCGTGCGCTCGCACGGACTGCGGCTCGTCGTCTCGGCGGTCGCCGAACTGGAGTCGGGCAATCTCGACGCGGCCTGCGAGCAGGGCGTGCGGGCGGTGGAGGTGGCCGGCCGGATCTCGTCCGCCCGGACCACGGAATACGTCAAGGACCTGCTGCACCGGCTGGAGCCCTACGGCGACGAGCCGCGGGTGGTGGAGCTGCGGGAGAGGGCGCGGCCGTTACTCATGACCCCCGCGTGAGCGCTTCGCGCGGAGCGGGGGTCCCGGTCGGCCACGCCTGGCCGTCGCCTGAGCCACCACCCCTCAGTTCCTCTTTCACCTGATTCCATCACTTCCCTCCACTTCCCTCCACTTCCCTCCACTTCCATCTACTTTCATATGCTTTAAGGTCGTGGGCGCGTAGGGCCGGCCGTGCCGGTTCTCGATCTGCCGAGGAGTGCCGGCCCGCGTCGGGTTTGAAGAGATTGTCAGTGGCGCAGTGCACTATCGAAGCCGGGAGGTGGTGCACGTGCCGAAGATCGCTTACGACTGTGACGTGCTCGTGGTCGGCGGCGGCATCGTGGGGCTGGCCACGGCGTATGCGATCACGCGGGCCGCGCCGGGCACGCGGGTCACCGTGCTGGAGAAGGAGCCGGGGGTGGCCCGCCACCAGACCGGCCGCAACAGCGGGGTCATCCACAGCGGGATCTACTACCGGCCGGGCACCCTGAAGGCGCGGTACGCGGTGCGCGGCGCCGCCGAGATGACGAAGTTCTGCGCGGAGTACGGCATCGCCCACGCCGTCACCGGCAAGCTGATCGTCGCCACCGAGCGGTCCGAGCTGCCCCGGTTGCACGGGCTCGTCCAGCGCGGCCGGGAGAACGGCATCACCGTGCGGGAACTGGGCGCCGCCCAGATCGCGGAGTACGAGCCAGAGGTGCGGGGGCTCGCCGCCATACACGTGGGGACGACCGGCGTCTGCGACTACACGGCCGTCGCCCAGCACCTGGGCGAGGCGTCCGGGGCGGAGATCCGGTACGGCGCGCGCGTGGTGCGGATCGACCGGCGGCCGGAGCGCGGGGTGGCCGTGCTCACCGCCCGCGGTGACGTCGTACGGGCGCGGGTGCTGGTGAACTGCGCCGGGCTGTACTGCGACGAGATCGCCCGGCTGGCCGGCGACGAGCCGGAGGTGCGGATCGTCCCGTTCCGGGGCGAGTACTACGAGCTGGCGCGGCCGGAGCTGGTGCGCGGGCTGGTCTATCCCGTGCCCGATCCGGCCTTCCCCTTCCTCGGCGTGCATCTGACCAGGGGCATCGACGGGGGTGTGCACGTCGGGCCCAACGCGGTGCCGGCGCTGGCCCGGGAGGGATATGGCTGGGGCGTCGTGAATCCCCGGGAGGCGGCGGCGACGGCGGCGTGGCCCGGCGTGTGGCGGATGGGCCGCCGGCACTGGCGGTACGGCCTCGGCGAGCTGCGGCGGTCGGTCTCGAAGGGCGCCTTCGTGGACGCCGTGCGCAGAATGCTTCCGGCGGTGGAGGAGACCGACCTGGTGCCGACGGCGGCCGGCGTCCGTGCGCAGGCGGTCCTGCGGGACGGCGGTCTGGTGGACGACTTCCTGATCCGGGAGGGCCCGCGGACGGTCCACGTCCTGAACGCCCCCTCACCTGCGGCGACGGCCTCCCTGCCGATCGGCCGCGAGGTGGCCCGCAGAGCCTTGGGCGCCCTGGCCGACGCGTGAGGGAGCCGCCCCTCGCGCGGAACGCGGCGGGCGGCTGATCCCGGTCAGGAGCGACCGGTCCGCAAACCGGCGGGCCGCCCGTGAGGAGCGGGGTGGATCACGGGGACCCCGGGCGCTCGCGCGGGCCCCGTAAAATCGACCGCACTGTGTCTGATTCCGTGAGCGTTCCCGATGTCCCCCCGTCCTCCCCGAGTGGTGAGCACCACCCGGGGGACGCTGTTCGGCATACCCGCGCCAAGGGGGAGCCGCGGTTCCCCGACGGACCGCGGGCCGATCCCGCCGGTTCCCACTTCGAGCGGCGGATCCGCAGCTTCCAGCCCCGGCGCAGCCGGGTGACGGCCGGGCAGGCGGACGCGCTGCAGCGGCTGTGGGCCAAGTGGGGGCTGGACATCGACGGACATCCGGTGGACCTCGCCGAACTGTTCGGCGCAGGAGGCCGTCCCGTCGTACTGGAGATCGGTTTCGGCATGGGCGAGGCGACCGCGCAGATGGCCGCGGCCGACCCCGGCACCGACATCCTCGCGGTGGACGTGCACACGCCCGGTCAGGGCAACCTGCTCAGCCTCGCCGACCGCAACGCGCTGACCAACGTCCGGGTCGCCAACGGCGACGCGATCATCCTGCTGCGCGAGATGCTGCCGGCGGACTCGCTCGACGGGCTGCGCGTCTACTTCCCCGACCCCTGGCCCAAGAAGCGCCACCACAAGCGGCGGCTGATCCAGCCGGAGTTCCTCGACCTGGCCGCGACACGGCTGAAGCCGGGCGCGCTCGTGCACTGCGCGACCGACTGGGAGCCGTACGCGGAGCAGATGCTCGAGGTGCTGACCGCGCACCCCGAATTCGAGAACACCCGGGCCGACGGCGGCTTCGCGCCCCGGCCCGGCTTCCGGCCGCTGACCCGTTTCGAGGGCCAGGGGCTGGACAAGGGTCACGTGGTGAACGATCTGCTGTTCCGGCGCGTACAGCATCGCGTCCAGCCCGGGGATCACTGACCGAACAATTCCCTCCACCACAGTCCTCTCCCTCGTTAGGGTCGATGCCGTGGCCATCAGTTCCCCGTTCCCGCCCAGTCCGCCCCAGCCGCCGCACCCCGGCGGCGGGCCCGAGGGCGGTGTGCTCCGGCACGCTCACTGGTGGCAGCACAGGTGGGTCCGGTACGGCGCACTGATCACCCTGCTCGCCCTGTCCGGGCTGGTCATCCTCGCCCTGGTCCGCGAACAGACCGGCACCGAGGGTCTCCTCGTGGGGCTGGGGCTCGCCGTGCTGCCCGTGCCGCTGCTCGTCGCCGCCTTCGGGTGGCTCGACCGGGTCGAACCCGGCCCGTGGCGCAACCTGCTCTTCGCCTTCGCCTGGGGCGCGTGCGCGGCGGCGCTCATAGCCATCATCGCCAACAGTTTCGCGACCAGATGGATAGCCACCGCGACCGCGGACCCGTCCGGCGCGGACACCCTGGGCGCGACCGTCATAGCGCCGGTCGTCGAGGAGTCCGCCAAGGCCGCGGCCGTCCTGCTCGTCTTCCTCTTCCGCAGGCGGGACTTCACCGGGATCGTCGACGGCGTGGTCATAGCCGGCATCACCGCCACCGGCTTCGCCTTCACCGAGAACATCCTCTACCTCGGCACCGCCTTCGGCACCGACCAGCTCACGGGCGACAGCGGCATCGCCTCCGTCACCGCCGCGACCTTCTTCGTGCGCGTCGTCATGTCGCCGTTCGCGCACCCCCTGTTCACCGTCCTGACCGGCATCGGCTTCGGCGTCGCCGCGCTCTCCGGGGAGCGTCAGCACACGCGGCGCGTGCTGCTTCCGCTGTCCGGGTTGCTCCTCGCGATGGGCATGCACGCCCTGTGGAACGGCTCCTCGTCGTTCGGCGAGCTCGGGTTCCTCGCGGTGTACGCGGCGATCATGGTGCCCGCGTTCGGGCTGCTGACCTGGCTGGTGGTGTGGACGCGCCAGCGCGAGTTGCGCACGGTGCGCGAGGAACTGCCCGCCTACGCGGCCGCCGGCTGGATCACCCCGGCCGAGCCGTTCGCGCTCGGCTCGATGCGGGCCCGGCGGCTGGCCCGGGTGCACGCCGGGCGTCACCTCGGCAGGCCCGCGGCCCGTGTGGTGGCGCAGTACGAGGCGTACGCGACATCCCTCGCCTTCCTGCGCCACCGCGGCCGGCAGGGGCGGGCCGGCGCCGATTTCCTGGTCCGCGAAGGCGAGTTGCTGAACGAGCTGTGGCGGCGGAAGGACGTCGCCCGCCCCGCCCTGGACCACGCGGCCCGCATGACGGCCCCTCCGGTCCGGATGCCCCCGCCCCCCTGGCCGGCGTACGGGGCGTACGGGTACGGCCAGGGCCAGACGTACGGCCCCCAGGGTCAGGCGTACGGCCCGGGCCAGGGATACGGGCAGGGGCCGGCGTACGGCTTGAGCCCGGCCTACGGCCCGAGCCCGACATACGGCGGCCGGCCGCACGCCCCCGGACACGGCCACAGGAACGGCCACACGCCCGGGTACGGGTACGGGTACGCGTACGCGTACGAGCCCGGCCACCTGCCCGGATACGGATATCCGCCCGGCCCCCACCCCTCGGCCGACCCCCACCAGTAACCGGGCGGCGCACCACGCGGGCCGCAAGGCCGCATGCGTCGAGCCGGTCAGGCCGACGGCCCGGACGCATCGAGACGGTCAGGGCGAAAGCCCGGACGCGTCGCCAGGTCAGGCCGCCGGCCCGGCCACGTCGGTAGGTCACGCCGCCGGCCCGGCCACGTCGGTCAGGTCACGCCGACGCCTGGGTCAGGCGGGTGACCTCCGCCTCCGTCAGTTCCAGGTCGGCCACCGCCAGCAGGGCCGGGAGCTGCTCGACCGTGCGGGCGGAGGCGATCGGAGCGGCCACCGTCGGCTGCGCGGCGAGCCACGCGAGGGCGACCGTGGCGACCTGGGCGTCGTGGGCGCGGGCGATCTCGTCCAGCGCGGCGAGGACGCTGCGGCCCCGCGCCGTGTCGAGGTGCTTGGCGGCGCCGCCGGCGCGGGCGCTCTCGACCGTCGTGCCGGGCCGGTACTTGCCGGTGAGGAAGCCGGAGGCCAGCGCGAAGTACGGGACGGCGGCGAGGCCGAAGCGGGCGGCGAGGTCCTGGAGGCCGCCCTCGTAGGTGTCGCGGGACACCAGGTTGTAGTGCGGCTGGAGGGCGACGTACCGGGCGAGGCCTTCACGGTCGGAGAACTCCAGGGACTCCTGGAGGCGTTCGGGCGAGATGTTGGAGGCGGCGATGTGCCGCACCTTGCCCGCCTGCACCAGCTCGTCGAGCGCGCCGACGATCTCCTCGACGGGCACCTCGGTCTTGTCGAAGTGCGTGTAGTAGAGGTCGATGTGGTCGGTGCCGAGGCGGCGCAGGGAGGCGTCGGCGGCGGCCTTGATGTTGTCGGCGGACAGACCGGGGAAGTCGGGGTGCTGGCTGACCTTGGTGGCGATCACGACGTCGTCGCGGTTGCCGCGGGCCTTCAGCCACCTGCCGATGACGGTCTCGGACTCGCCGCCGCTGTTGCCCTCGACCCACGCGGAGTAGGAGTCGGCGGTGTCGACGAAGTTGCCGCCGGCGGCGGTGTAGGCGTCGAGGACCGCGAAGGAGGCGGCCTCGTCCGCGGTCCAGCCGAAGACGTTGCCGCCGAGGGCGAGCGGGAAGACCTCGAGGTCGGAGGAGCCGAGGGTGCGCAGAGAAGTCATGCTTCGACCAACGGGCGCGGCGGGCACGCCATTCCGCGCGGACACGAAGAACGTGTGAACAAGCGGCAGCCCTGACGTCGGGGGTGGCCGTCAGGGCTGCCGTTGCTCGATGGTCCTCAGAGCTCCTCGAGGGACGGCTCAGGCCTCCTCGAGGGACGGCTCAGGGGTTGAGGCCCTTGCTGCGCAGCCAGGCCGCCGGGTCGATGCCGTCGGCGCTGCCGTTCGCGTGGACCTCGAGGTGGAGGTGCGCCCCTGTGACGTTGCCGGTGGCGCCCACGCGGCCGATCACGTCACCGGTGGCGACCTTCTGGCCGACGCTGACGCTGATCGACGACTGGTGGCAGAACCAGATTTCGGTGCCGTCGTCCAGGGTGAGGATGGTGCGGTAGCCGTAGGCGCCGGCCCAGCCCGCCTCGGTGATGGTGCCGGTGTGGACGGCCTTGATGAGCGTGCCGGTGGGCGCGGCGAAGTCGAGTCCGGTGTGGTAGCCGGAGGACCACAGGGAGCCGGCCTGGCCGAACGTCGAGGTGATGGTGTACGAGGAGGTCGGCAGCGTGTACTGCTTGGCCAGCTCGGCCAGGCGCGCGGCCTCGACCTTGGCGGCGGCTTCCTCGGCGGCCTTCTTCTTCGCGGCGGCGGCCTTGGCCTCCGCCTCCTTCTCCGCCTTGACGACGGCGTCGGCCTTCGCCTTGGCAGCCGCGGCGGCGGCCTTGACCTCGACCTGGGTCTTCTGCGACTCGGCCTGGGCCATGATCCGGCTGCGCAGGGCCTCGCCGGCGTCGGCGACGCTCTGGTCTGCGTCGGTGTCGGTGTCGACGGCGGCCTCGGAGCCGAAGCTCGCCAGGGCGGGCGCGGCTTCCGGGGCGGGCTCGTCCTCGGAGATCAGCGAGCCCACGCCCGGCAGGTCCGGCATGGAGATGGAGACCGGGGCCTTGCCGGTGTTGGCGCTGGCCATCCCGCCCGCGCTGACGGCGGCGATGACGCCGACGCCGAGAACGGTGGAGCTGCGGGCGAATCCGCCGCCGCGCTGCTTGGCGACGCGGTGCTTGCCGCGTACCGGGCGAATGGACTCCGCGGTGGGATTCCACTCCTCCCAGGGGCCCTCGTCGGTGCGGTAACCGCCGTAGCCGAAGGTCTCGGTGGAGGGCTGGGCCGGCGCGTACGGGGCCTCGGGGGCAGGCGGGTTGGACGCCACGCGGGCGCACTCCTTTCCTTCCGTCGCCTACCGGGTTAGCTGACGGGTTCGGAGTCGGAAGGTCTCCTACGCGCGTATACCGGCCGTGGACTCTGCGAGTTCACGGAGGCTTCCGCGTGATTCACCCCAAGGTGGTGGTTCCCCGGTTCCCTTGCGGGATTCGGCGCGTGCGCACGGAGCCGGCTCTTGTGCCGGCTGGGACGGCCGCGCTGTGTTATCGAACGTTAATAGACCCGGGGGTGCGTTTCCAAGCCGTTCTGCTTGATCAACAACATTTCTGGCCTGGACTTTCTGGCCAGCAGCGGTGAAAAACGGGCGAGTTGACCCTCGTTCAGGGTGCCTCACCCGTCACACGCGTAGACACGGCGGCCCAGACCCGGCGCACAGGGCGTCCACACGGTCACGAAGCGTCACGAAGGGGTGGGGCGCGCCACCGGGGGCGAACGCACCGAGGGCCGGAACCCTTTCGGATTCCGGCCCTCGGCCTTCAGTAGCGGGGACAGGATTTGAACCTGCGACCTCTGGGTTATGAGCCCAGCGAGCTACCGAGCTGCTCCACCCCGCGTCGTTGTGACTCCAGTGTACGTCATCCGGGGGACGCCCAGCACCAGGCTTTGTCGCGCCCCCGCCACGACCCCGGCCCGGGCCCCGGCCGCGGCCTCACACCAGGTGCCGGTTTGGGGCCTTCGCCCGCTCCTCGTACTCCGGCAGCACGAGGACGTCGACGCCCGCGGCGGCCAGCAGGCCGGTCCCGTCCGCCGCCGTCACGAAGGTGTCCGGCTCGCGCCACGCCGTGACGACCCGGCGCACGCCGGCGTCCAGGATGAGCCGGGCGCACGGCGCGGGACGGGAGGAGCGGCGGGCGCAGGGCTCGAGGCTGCTGTAGACGGTGGCGGCGGCCAGCCGGGGGTCGGCGGGGTCGAGCTTGGCGAGCGCCGCCTCCTCGGCGTGCACGACCGGGTCGCCGGCCTCGCGGGAGTGCCCGCGGGCCAGTTCCGTCCCGTCGGCGGCCACGACGACCGCGCCGACGCTGAACGCCGTGTCCGAGGGCGGGCACTGGGCGGCCAGCTCGCAGGCGAGGGCCAGCCAGTGCCGGTCGGCCGCGGCGGCGAGCGGTCCGGCGCCGGGGGCGGTGGGCTCGTAGCGGTGCAGGACGACGTCCTCGATGCGCCGCGTCTCCACCAGCCGCAGCCGTCCGCCCTGGTAGGCGCCCGGCCCGAAGAGGCGGGGCGCGTCGGGGTCGCCCACGAACAGCGGGGCGAGGACGAGCTGGAGTTCGTCGGCGAGCCCCTGCTGGAGCAGCTGGGTGTGGACGGTTCCGCCGCCCTCGACCATCAGGCGCCGGACGCCGAGCTCGTCGTGGAGGTGCGTGAGGAGGCGGCGCCAGTCCAGCTCGGGGCCGAGCGGGACGACGTCCGCGGCGATGCCGAGCGCGCGGGCCCGTTCGGCGCCCTTCTCGGTCGTGTAGACGGCCTTCTCGCCGCCCGTGTGCCAGAAGTTCGCCGCCGGGTCGAGGTCGCCGGAGCCGCTGACGGTGACCTTGAGCGGGTAGGCCGGCCGGCCGGCGGCGACCCGGGCGGCGCGGCGCTCGGGGGAGTTCACCAGGAGGCGGGGGTTGTCGGCGCGGATGGTGCCGGCGCCGATGAGGATGGCGTCCACGGAGGCCCGTACCGCGTCGACGCGGTCGAAGTCGGCGGGGCTGGAGAGCAGCAGGCGTTCGGGCGTGGTGTCGTCCAGGAAGCCGTCGAGGGAGACGGCGGCGGACAGCAGGACGTACGGGTACGGCATCGACGTGCTCCCGGGCTGGTCTTCCGACGGCGATCTTGGTTCAAGTTTGAAACAAAACTACACTGGGGTCATGACGACCCGCTGGCTCACCCCCGAGGAGCAGCGCGCCTGGCGCGCGTACATGGCCGGCTACCTCCTCCTCGAGGACGCCATCGACCGGCACCTCCAGCAGGAGGCCGGCATGCCCCACCTGTACTACTCCATCCTCGCCAACCTGTCCGAGAGTCCGGAGCGGCGGCTGCGGATGACCGATCTCGCCGAGCGCCTGAAGATCACGCGCAGCCGGCTGACCTACGCGGTGACCCGCCTCGAGAAGGACGGCCTGACGCGGCGCGAGGAGTGCCGCTGGGACAAGCGCGGCAGCGTCGCCGTCCTGACGGACGAGGGCCTGGCGGTGCTGGAGGACGTAGCGCCCGGCCATGTCGAAACGGTCCGCGCCACCCTCTTCGACCGGCTCACGCCCGAGCAGGTGGGGCAGTTGGAGGAGATCTTCACCCAGGTCGCGGCAGGCTTCCAGAGCGAGGGCGGCGGCGAGGCCTCCACCTCCCCCGAGGACCTGCCGTGGCGCAGGCGCTCGTCGCCCTGCTCCGGTTCCGGCTCCGGGACCGACTCCAGGACGGAGTGAGCCGCCGACCCGGATGAGGGGGGTGAGGCGGTGAGGGCGTGTCGGGTGAGGCGGGCCACAAAGCAGTTGCTTCAACTTTAAAGCATGGGTAGGGTCTCGTTTCGCTGGAACTGCTTCAAATCTGAAGCAGACAGCGTAGACAGCGGTCAGGCAGCACCCGGCTCACGCCCCGGCGACGCCCGGCCCACCGCCCTCCGGACCCGGGAGACCCGCATGCCCGACACCCCCGCCGCCACCCAGCGCGCCCGCGTCCGGGTACCGCTCCGCTTCCACGACGGCTACTGCGTCGACGCCGAACTGGTCACCTTCCACGGCCTCGTCGACGGCCAGGAGCACGTCGCCGTCGTCCTCGGCGAGCCCGCCCCGGGCTCGGTCCCGCTGGTCCGGCTGCACTCCGAGTGCCTGACCGGCGACGCCTTCGGCTCCGCCCGCTGCGACTGCGGCCCCCAGCTGCGCGAGGCCGTCGAACGGATAGCGGCGACGGGCGGTGTCCTGCTCTACCTCCGCCAGGAGGGCCGCGGCATCGGCCTCTACAACAAGCTCGACGCGTACGCCCTCCAGGACCAGGGCCTCGACACCTACGAGGCCAACGCCGCGCTCGGCCTGCCCGAGGACGACCGTGACTACACGTCGGCCGCCCAGATGCTGCGCGCTCTCGGCATCACGAGCCTGGACCTGCTGTCCAACAACCCTGACAAGGCAGAGCAGTTGCGGGATCTGGGCATCGACGTCCACGACCGCGTGCCGACCGGCGTCTTCACCACCCCGCACAACGTCCGCTACCTGCGCGCGAAGGTCCTGCAGACCCAGCACACGCTGCCGCTGGCCTCCCTCACCGGCCTCAGCGCGGTCTGACGCCTTCGGGGTACGGCCAGGGCAGCGGTCGGGCGGACGAGGAGAAGGCCGGCTTCGTCATGCGGCCACCTCCTGTGCGCCGATCAGGTGCCCGTCCAGGTCGATCCCTGAGTCGGCGGCCAGGACGAGGGAACCGGACGCCTGACGAACGACGCGGGCGGCCGGGTCGACCTCAACGCACGCAGGCGGCCTTCACTGGAGTCGAGCCCGGAGAAGACGGGCTACCTGGTCGGCCCGGTCGGGCGTCACCCATTCCTCCTCGGGCCGCCGGAGCAGTTCGAAGACGCCCGGCCCACGGTGTTCCGGCGGCAGATCCGCCATGCGCGGGACGATGTGGAAGTGCACGTGCGCGAAGCCTTCGGCTTCGGCGAACTGGACGACGTAGGTCTTGGTGCAACCCGTGATGCTCCGGAGCGCCTGGGAGAGTCTGACCTGCCACATCCCCAGGGCGGACGCCTCGGCGTCGGTGAGGTCGTGCACAGCGGCGACGTGGCGGCGGGGCAGCAGCACCAGCCAGCCGGGGACCGCCGTGTTGAAGGCGTGGGCCACCCGCCAGTGCTGGTCGTGCACGACGCACTCGCGTGGTGGAAGGTCGTCGAACTCTTCTTCCTTGCCGCAGGTGTAGCAGTCGGAATTCGTCATGAACCGAGATCGTAGAACCGTCTGTGCGACGTCTCTCGGGCCTGCGCACCGGCTCACCGCGGGAACACGGGAGCCCGGGCGCCGCCCGGCAGGTCAGAGGGGGTTACCCCCCTCTCCCCGCGCCACGGCTCTTCGGTGAGGACGACGCACCCTCCCCGCTCCAGCACGCAGTCCGGCAGCAGCGTGCCCCTTACGCCGCAGTGCTCTGGCGCCGTGCCAGCGCTTTGGAGGCTTTGCGCCGGCTGCTGGAGAGCACGTTCACCGGGGCGCCCGCCCCGGCTCCGGGCTCCAGCCGCCAGTCGCGGATCCGCGCCGCGACCCGGGCCAGCCGCTTGTCGCCGGGCCGTACGTCGATGGAGAACAGCGCCTCGTCGGGCGTACGGTCGTCGCCGCCCCAGCGGACGACGCCGTCGAGTTCGGCGAGGATGTCGCGGATCACGACCTCCTGCTGCGGGAAGAAGCCGCCGCGTACGCCCACCGGGTAGAAACCCGGCCGGACGCGCACGGCCGTGCCGGACGCCAGGTTGGACTCCGCGCGGCCCTTGCGGACCTTTGACGGGGCGTGCCAGCCGGTCACGTCACCCTGGCGCAGGGGGTCGACCTCGTAGTGGAACCGGCGTACCAGGTGGACGAGTACGGTCTCCACGTCGCCCATGCGGACGGCGACACCCTTGAGCGGGGTGCCAGGCACGGGGCGGGTGTAGACGGTGCCGCCGTCGTCGGCGACGTTCTCCATCTCCCAGCCGTTGTGGGAGCGCGTACCCGCCAGCACGCGCCGGGTACGGTCCCGGGCGCTGCTGACGGCGTCCCGTACGCGGGACGGAATGGTGCCGTCCTGGTCGGCCTGTGCGGAGGAGAGGAAGCGGGAGAAGGGCAGGGCGGCGACGGCGGCGGCGCCGGTGACGGCGGCGGCACGGCCGAGCAGAGCACGCCGGCCCATGCCACGGCGGTGCGAGGGCGCCGACGACTGCCGGCTGCTGCTGCGGGGAAACTGGGGGATGTTGAGCTTCAACGGAGTCTCATTCCGGAGTTCAGACGGGCGCGCAGGGGTCAGGCGTTGCGCGCGATGCTGTTGTACTTCTCGAAGAGCTGGTAGACGGCCAGGCTCTGGTGCGTCTGCGCCTCCTGGTCGGGGTCCCAGGCGCGGTAGCGGCGCAGGAGTTCGGTGATCTCGAATTCGGCGAGGCCGAGGCGCATGGTCCGCGGGGTGGTGACGCGGTCGCCGGGGGGCAGCCGGCCGCCCGGCCGGCCCCGTACGTCCCACAGGTGGATCAGGGCTACGGTGCGCACGGTGAACGCGTTGTCCTTGTTCAGCCGCTGCCACACGGACCAGATGTCGGCGTCCTTACCCGCATCGAGGTGCTTGCCGGTCGTGTAGCCCCAGCCGATGCAGTGGTTCCAGGCCTGGATGGCGTCGGTGCCGCTGATCTCGGCGATGCCGGTGTGCGAGTCCTTGACGGTGCCGGAACCGGAGAGGTGATAGCCGACGACCTTCTGGTCCGCGGCCTGGTCGGCGAGGCCGTACTCGCGCATCGCCCAGTAGACCGCCGTCTGGATCAGGGCCTTGCGCATGCCGTACGTGTTCGACAGCTGGGTGATCAGCTCGTCCTGGTCCTGGAGCGCGTCGACGGCCTGGGAGTTGGAGTAGAGCTTCGCGTCGCTGCCGATGCCGCCCATGTCGGGGTAGCCGATCGACTGCATGTACCGGGAGAGGTCGGCGCGCAGGGCCGGCAGATGGCTGCGGTCGAGGGCGACGTCCGGCACGGCGGGGCGCGGCGGGTTGAAGGAGCCCTGCCCGGTGTCGCGCCCCGAGGCGATGTCGATGTCGATGTCCAGTTGCGCGTCACCCGAGCCGAGGGTGCGGATGACGAACTGGTCGTAGGCCCAGTCGTCGGGCAGCTGATGACCGGCGTTGCCCACGTAGCCCGAGGACATGTCGGCCAGGAAGCTCGCCGTCGAGTAGCCGGCCGCGCCGACCCGTGCGCAGACGTCGCGGGAGCCGTACACGCCTATCTCGTACGGATTGCCGGAGTCCGCCATGGCGTCGTTGATGCCCTTGAAGTGGGGCAGGACGTTCGCGGTGATCTGGTCGTCGACCGCGTCGAAGTCGACGGCGAAGAAGATCCGCGTCCCGTTCTTGAAGCCGTGGTCCAAAGCGGCGTTGACCGCGCCGTACCCGGCGGTCCGCCCGGCCGCGTAGTCGAAGTCGGAGGCGTCGCCGCCGGTGGTCTGGTAGATGGGAAAGCAGCGCAGGCCGTTCTCGGCGATCGTCCGCAGTTCTCCGGGCTGGATCGCCTTCTCCGGCAGGGACTTGCCGCTCGGGTTGGTGAGGTAGCGCCCGACGTACTTGATGCCGGCCGCCTTCAGCGTCGCCGCGCGTGCGGGCGTGATCTTCGCGATGCCGTCGCAGGCCTGGCCCTGGCGGGCCTGGTCGCCGAACGACGCCAGCAGGGACGCCCATGTGGAGAAGTCGCCGTCACCGGTCGACGGGAGGGCGACGAAGGTCTGGAATGCCCGGACAGCGGCGGCCAGAGGAGACTCGAAGGAGTCGGAAAAGGCGACGGGCCGCCGGTTGAGGACCATCCCCGCCGAGAACAGGGACACCCACACACCCTGGTCGCCCTGCTTCACGGGGTGCGACTTCAGGCCCCCCTGGGTACCGGGCCCGAAGTTGCCGTTGGCGGTGCCGTCCGCCATGCCCAGCTCGTACTGGACGCCGAAAAGCAGCCCCTTGAAGGTGGCTCCGGAGACCTGCCCGTCGCTGGCGACGACGAAGTAGTCCTGGCGGTTCACGTACCGGCCGTTGAGCCACCGCTGCACGCCGCGGACCTGGTCGGAGCCGGAACCGGTGACGACATACGCGTCCATGGTCAGCAAAGCCTTGAACACCTTGGGCGTCAGCTCACTGCCGGGAAACGCCTTCTCGACGCCCATGTCGGTCTTCAGTCTGGTCACGGCCGCCTGGACGCGTGCGCCGTACGTACCGTCGAGGTCACTTCCGTCGTACCCCTTGCAGTACAGGCCCGCCTGGATGATCCGGCAGAAGTCCGGGGACGGGACGGTGTCCTGATCGAGTTTCGGGAACTTGGCGGTCAGCGTGGAGAGCGTGCCGGGGCCGAAGCCGTCGGACATGGGGGTGATGTCCAGCTCGTACTGCAGGGCACGGGTCAGGGCGTACATGGTGGCCCAGTCGGCCTCGCCGCTCTCCTCCACGGTCGTGCCGGTACGGCTGCCGTAGACGGAGTTCACGAACCTCTGGGCCTTGAGCACCATCGCGTCGCGCATGGGGGGTTCACTCACTTTCGAGGGAGTGACCGAGCCCGTCGCAGCCCTGTGACCAGGTTCCCCCCCGGCGCCGGGCGAATGGTCGATCTCGTGGTGAGGTTGATCGTATGTCGGGTCAAACCTCTGACCGTGAGGCACTTGGGAGGATTCGAGGAGGTTCTTGTGATCACCGGAGAACCCCCGGTTCATCCCGCAGTCGGACGGCGGCGGCCCCGACCGCCGACAGCGGCCGCCGCCTTCCGTTCCCGCCCGGGTGATCAAGCGCTTCGGCTGATCCGGGAACTCTTCGGCGGCCGTCCTGCGACCGGGCATCCGCGGCGTTCCCCCGGACCACGACGAGTCCCGCACCCGCACCCTGGATGTCGATGCCGACCGGGCCGGGTGCGGGTCTTGAGTGAGGGCGCCGGCTCGTCTGTCCGTGCCCGGCTCAGTTGCCGCCGCTGCCGCCGTCACGCTCGCAGCGCTGGATCTCGCTGCACCCACGGGTCCACGGGTTCGCCTGTCCCCCGGGACCGTCGAGGTCCGACCAGAAATCGAAGTGGCCGTTCGGGTCGTGAGACGGGTTGTAGATCACATGGGGCGCGACGTGGTTCGGGTTGTTCGCGTGACCGACGTACGTGGTGCGCTGGGTCCTGAAATCGATACGCCCGTTCGTCTCGTGCGCCGTCGTCTCGTAGATGCGGACGCCTCGGACCGCGTAGTTCGGGATGTGGTGCACGAACGCCCACTCGTCCTGGCCGGCGTACGTCCGGGCCATGTCGCCGCGCCCCATGGCCGCGAGCTGGCTGGGCACATGGACCGCGTTCTGTGCCCACCTGGTGTCGATCTCGTAGACGAAGGTCCGCGCGGTGATCGTGCCATGGGTGCAGCCCGACAGCAGGTACTGCCCGAGTCCCGGGATGAAGGCGTAGAAAGCCATGCGTGCGGTGGAGCAGCGCGGTTGCCCCGCGAGACGGTCCAGGTTGCGCCCGCCCTGGCTGCGCGCGAAGGTCTCGGCCACGCCCAGCGTTCCCGTGGTCGAGATGTAGTTGCTGCCGTCCTGCCCGTGCACATGGGCCACGAGATCATCGTTGGCGCCGACGGACGAGAAGCCGTGGCTGAAGATGTCCGACGGTGAGCGGGAGTCGCCGCGCACCAGCGTGAGCGGCATCGTCGGCTGGTTTCCGAGGAAGCGGTTGTGCAGGTTGGGGCAGGTTCTGCTGGACGAGGACCCTTCCCCGGAGTTGCTTCCTCCGGGGCAGATGTTGCCGGTGGCATGGGCGCCGGACAGCGTGCCGAGTGGGCCGAGCAACGTGGCGCACACCGCCAGCAGGAGGACCGACAGGACCGACAGGATCGTCGGTCTGCGGAGGAGGGGCGTTTCGTTCGTCTGCATTGCGTGCTGTTCTCCCAGCGGTGAGACAGAGGGTCGATGCCACGACCGAGGCTGTCGCCCCGCAGGTTGATTGGCACCCCGCTCACCAGGGGCAATCAACTCGCCTGCTCACGCTGACCTCGGACACGTACACGAGTCTGCTTCCTGAGCCGGACCGTGATCCGCAGGCCACGGACGCATCCGCTCGCGCAGCCCCCGACAACGCAGTGGCGCCCGGGTCGGCCGAAGCCGATCCGGGCGCCGCTCGGCAGGTCAGAGGGGGTGACCCCTCCCCCGCACCGGTAGGCCCTGTGGGACTCGAACCCACAACCAATGGATTAAAAGTCCAGATGAGTTCATGTCGGACGGTGACGCATGATACGAATGCGTCCCGTCTGTGCAGGTCAGGGGCCGATTCTCGCGTTACGCATGCCGCAGCCTGACGATCCATCCAAAGGCGTCCGGGCTCACGGCGGGCTCACTCGGGCTCACGGCGGCCGGTGGCTACGTAAGGTCGGTCCGCTTGCCTTGCCCCGGACGCTCGAAGTCGATGATGGTCTTCGGCTTCCATACCGGCGATCGGCCGAACACCGCATCGGGCTCGGGCATCTCTCCGCGCCGGCGGGATCGGTACGTGCGGATGGTCTGCGACGTGACGCCCCAATACTCGGCGACGTCGCTGATGCTCCAGTAGTCCGCGTTCGGGTCGGCCATGCCCTGCCTCATCGTCTTCGTGGTGTGGACAAAGTCCCACCAGGTTGCCACGTCGACGCTCCGCAACTTCGCTTCATTCATGTTGACAAGGTTCCTGGAAGCGAGTAACTTTGTCAATGTCAGAGCGACAAGGTGAGTCCTCTCACCAGCACTGACGCAAGCGGCCCCCGCCGGTGTTAGCGCACCGAACGAGGGCCTACGGAACCACCCGACTCAACCGGGAGAACCGATGCTTCAGCTTCTCATGTCCCCTCGTACCGCCCGCACCGTGCGTGGCCTGATCGGCACCCTCGCCGACGCGGTCCGCAGCGTCACCAACCCCGCCGCCCTCGTCGAGCGCCAGGCCGAGCCCGCGCCCGTCGAGCCCGCCGGCCTCTACACCACCGACGACATGCCCCCGCTCGAAAGCATCGAGGCCGCCGCCCTCGGCTACGACCTTGCCGCCGACTCCGCCCGCTCCGCCGACCGCGCCAAGCGCAAGCACCGCAAGCTCCTCGACCGCCTCCCCGCCGGCACCTACGGCAGCTGGCTCGTGCGCCGCGTCTCCTCCTCCCGGCAGACCGTCGACCTCGACGCCGTCCGCGTCATCTTCAAGACCCACGGCCTCGGCGACGTCCCGATGCGGGACACCGCCCCGTCCCTGCGCGTCGAGCGCATCGACACCCCGGCCGCCGTCGAGACCCTGACGGAGGTGACGGTCTGATGTCGCTGATCATCGGCCTCGCCGCCCTCACCCTCCACTGCCTCCCCCACCTCCCGACCACACCCAAGGCCACCGACACCCCCCGCCCGGCCGCCATCACCGCACCCCGCAACACCATCAACGACGACGAGGAGACCATCACCGCCCTCGCCGCCGCCGTGTTCATCGCACGCGCCGCCTACCGCGAAGCCCTCGCCATGCCCGACCCGGCGGCCACACTCGCCGTCATCGCCGACAACCTCCCCGAGGTCATGCCCGAGATCTTCGCGGGACTGGACACGAAACCCGACGTGGCCGCGGTCATCCTGCCCGCCGTCGCCGAACGGGTGCAGGCGTTCACCGTCGTGGAGCGCGCCCGCACCACGTGGGACCCGGACTACGGATACGTGTTGGACGTCCTGGCCGACGGTCTGAAGAAGGGCTCCGACCCGGCCACCGTTCAGGCCGACGTCCACCGCATCGCCGGTCATCTCGCCGATATGGCGGCCAGCCGGTGACCGGTACCCCGGCCGAGCAGGCGCCCACCCTCGTGGTGGGCGCCCTGCCCCCGGCCTCCTACACGCCGCTGTACGACCCCGACCGCGAGGAAGGACACGAGCCCGGTGACGTCCGCTTCGAACTGAGGGGTGCCCACCGACTCCTCGACGAGGTCGCCGCCGCCAACATCCACGACCACACCGAGATGCTGGTGACGGCCGTCCGCCTCGACTACCGGCTTCGTAGCCTCGTCGCCGCCCTGCACGCCGAGCGGGGTGAGCAGCCGTGACCGAGCCCCGCCTGATCACCCTGGCCACCAGCGACCACGGGAACGTCGTCCTCCCTGAGCCGTCCTGGTGTGCCGGCCACGTCCACCACGACCCCGAGAGCTTGCGCGTCGACCTCGTCCACGCCGGCCCCACCGTCGACTGCACCCACCTCGGCGCGAACCTGTTCTCCGCCGAACTCGTGCAGTCCCCCTACGCCGAGTCCAGCAGCCCGCTCCTCGGCGGCCGCACCCCCGGCGTGTCCGTGTGGCCGCTCTCCCGGACCCTCGACCCCGTCCAGATGTACAGCCTCGCCGCCGACCTCGACCGGTACGCCGACCAGCTGCGCAGCCTCGCCGACCAGCTCGCCACCGTCCTCGACGGGGGTGAGAACCGGTGACGGACGCCGAGCGCGCCGAGCTGTCCCGCCGCGTCAAGGAAGCCAACAAACGTTCCGAGGAGCGGCCGCGGTGAACAGCACCCGCCCGGTCCGCCGGCCGACCGAGACGGCCGCCATCCGCGCGGCCACCCGGTCGCCCCGGCGGCTCCCGCCCGTAACCAGCCTGCTGGCCGCGCTGCTCGTCGCGAACGAGCGCCGTGACCGTGAAGGCGTCCAACTGTGCGCGCACCTCGTCGTGCGCGCCTCCGAGCCCGAGGTGGGCGAATGAAGAACGACCTGCTGAAGTGGGGGGCGTTGGCAGCCGCGCTCGTCGCGACGGCGTCCGCCGAATACGAGCTGGCCCGCGCGGTCGGCTTCAACGAGTGGGTGGCCGCCGCGGTGCCGGCCGCGCTGGACCTGTACACGGTGCGGGCGTTGCGAGCCCACCGGGAGGTGCTGGCCGCGGTCGCCGCGATGATCGGCGTCAACGCCGCCTCCCACCTCGTCACGACCGGGCTTCTGCCCGTGAACGTGTGGCTGGTCGTAGCGGTCGCCGCGATCGCCCCGCTGGTGCTGTGGCGCGTCCACTCCCTCGGTGCTGGTCACGACGAGCCCGTGACACCAATTGGTGTCACTGCTGTGGAGGTGGCCGCTCCGGTGACCGTGGAGCGTGTCGCCGACGACCAGCCGCGCGCCCTCCCCGCACCCCCGAAGGTGGTCATCCCCGACACCATCCGCCTGGCATGGAAGGACCCCGACGGCCCCACCGCCGAACCCTTCGACCTCGACCACAAGATGCCCCGACAGGTGACCAGCGCGGTACCCGCCGAGACCCCCCGCCAGGTGGTCACCGAGGTCGTCACCCTCACCCCGTCTGAGCTGCGCCGTAGGGCGTCGAAGCTGAATCGCGAGTTGGTCACCTCAACGAACCGGCAGGTGACCATCGAGCGACTCCGCGAAGAGTTCAGCCTGACCCGACGTGAGGCCGCCGAGCTGCGCCGCCAGGTGGTCACCCAGAGCGGAGGCGACCGGTCATGAAGCCGATCCTCCTCGGTGCCGTCCTCGCCCTGCTGTGGCTCGTCCTCGGACTGCCGCACACCACGCCGGTCACGGTGCCCGGCCCGCTCCTGCAGCCGGTCGTCGTCGCGTTCGCCCTCGGTGTCGTCGCCCGTCCGTACCTGGTCGGTGGCAGGTGGCTGCGGTGACCGAGCCGACCCCCCTTGCCAAGGCTGAGGCCGCCGTGCGGGAAGCCCACACGGACACCGTCGCCGTGCAACTCGCCCTGGCCGCGGTCGAGCTCGCCAAAGCCGCCACCGCACAACAGCAGACCGCACAGCCGCACACCTGCCAACAGCACCAGCAGCACAAGCCCGGCCGGTCCGCCGGCGAGTGGGTCGGCATTGCCTGCGCGGTGTGCGTCGGCGGTGTCGGGATCGCGTTCGCGTCGCTTGCGCTGGCCATCCTCGGCGGCGTCGCCGCGATCGTCGTCCTGGTCCTTCGGGACCTGTGGCGCGACATGCAGAAGGGCCGCTGACTGTCGGCCCTCCGTCCCGCGCGGCTCACCCGTGCGGGAGCGGAGGACCGGACAGCCCGGCCCGTAACGAAAGAGGAACCCCGATGAGCGACCGCATGAAGAAGCAGGCCGAGAAGGCGCGCGAGGCGGCGAAGACCGTTCGTGACCGCGGCAACGAGGAGAAGGCGCAGCGGATGGAGGCCTACGCGGACCGTCTGGACTCCGGGAAGGTCGTCGACCGCACCGACGAGGTCAGCAGCCTCCTCGGCCGCATCCTCCGCAGCCACTGAACAGGAGGAAACCCCATGGCCAACGGACCCGCGTTCGCTGACTTCACGCTCGGCGAGAAGGCCCGCATCGCCGCCCTGACGGCCCGTATGGCGAAGCGCGGCCTCGCCGGTGACGCCGTCGACCTCTCCGACCTGAAGCGCAGGGTCGAGCGCATCGAGCAGCAGGCGCTGCGCCGCAAGAACAAGAGCTAGTAACGCCCCGGGGCGGCCGTCACCGGCCAGGCAGACCGGCCGCCCCGGGCCTCCACACCCCAACAAGAGGCAGGAAGCCCCAGCATGACCGAGATCGCCGAGCACCCGCCACAGCCCGCGCCGACCACCGCCGAACCGACCGCCCCGCCGGTCTTCGTCGACAACCCCAAACTGCCCGCACCCGGCGTCACCAGCGAGAAGCGCCGCCCGATCCTCCCCACCTGGCTGAAGGACGGCAGCGAGTTCACCACCACCGCCAAGCACACCGCCAGCCGCCTCGGCTACGCCACCGCCTACCACGGGGTGCGCCTTCCCTGGTACGGGCTGCAGCTCACGGCCATGGCCCCCCGCGGCAGCGCCCGCCTGGTCACCTCCACGAACCGGTGGGTGTGGGACCGCGAGGCCGCCCCCCTGCGCGACTACGCCGTCCGCACCGACGACGTCGAGGAGTACATGCGCCTGGCCCGGCTGCGCGGCAACCGCGTCCGCCTGCGCGGCCTCGTCACCGTCGTGGCCTGCGTGTTCGGGACGGGCTTCGCTCTCTGGCTCTACGTCATGGCCCCCGCGTTCCTGTGGGTGTTCGCCGCCGGCGGAGTCCTCACCCTCGGCTACTTCGGCCAGCAGCCCGACGCCCCCGTCATCGGCCCAGCCGTCATGCGCACCGAGCTGCAGAAGCTCACCGGCACCATCGTGCTGCGCGCCCTCGAAGCCATCGGCAACCCGAAGATCACCGCCGCCGTGAAGGACTTCGGCAACAAGACGGCGCACGGCATGGGCTTCACCTCGGAGATCTGCCGCGACGGCCCCGGCTACCGGGCCGAACTCGACCTGCCGTTCGGCGTCACCCCCGACGACGTCGTCGAGAAGCGCGAGGCCCTCGCCTCAGGCCTGCGCCGCAAGCTCGGCTGCGTCTGGCCGTCCGGCGACCCCGACGGCCCGGACGGGCACGAGGGCCGCCTCATCCTGTGGGTGGGCGACAAGCCGATGAACGCCACCACCAAGCCGCCCTGGCCGCTGCTGAAGGACGGGCAGGTGGACCTGTTCAAGCCGGTTGTTTTTGGTAACGACTACCGCATGGCGAACATGACCGTGACGTTGATGTTCGCGGCCATCGTCATCGGCTCCATCCCCCGCATGGGGAAAACCTTCCTGCTCCGCCTGCTGCTGCTGATCGCCGCCCTAGACCCGCGGGCCGAGCTCCACGCCTTCGACTTCAAGGGGACCGGCGACCTCGGCGCGCTCGAGCCGGTCTGCCACCGCTACCGGGCCGGCGACGAGGACGAGGACATCCTGTACGTGCTGCACGCCCTACGGGAGATCAAGGCCGAGCTGCGCCGCCGGGCGAAGGTCATCCGGTCCCTGCCGCGGTCGGTGTGCCCGGAGTCGAAGGTCACCCCTGCCCTGGCCAGCGACAAGAAGTACGGCCTGCACCCGATCGTCGTGGGCCTGGACGAGTGCCAGGTGCCGTTCGAGGACGAAAAGTACGGGGCCGAGCTTGAGTCGATCTGCACGGACATCACCAAGCGCGGGCCGGCGCTGGGCATCGTCGGCCTGTTCGCCACGCAGCGGCCCGACGCCAAGAGCCTGCCGCCCGGCATCTCCGCGAACGCCGTCCTGCGCTTCTGCTTGAAGGTCATGAACCACCAGGCCAACGACATGGTCCTCGGCACGGGCGCCTACAAGTCCGGCATCAAGGCGACCATGTTCTCCCGCTCCGATCGCGGCATCTGCTGGATGTCCGGCGAGGGCGACGACCCGCGCATCGTGTCCTCCGCGTTCGTCGACGCCCCCGGTGCCGAACGGATCGTGGCCCGGGCGCGGAAGATGCGCGAGGAGTACGGCAACGTCACCGGCCACGCCCTCGGCGAGGGCCCCGCGGAGACCGCCGGCCTCGACGTCCTGGCCGACGTCCTCAAGTCGATGGGCGCCGACGAGAAAGCCGTGTGGTGCGAGCGCCTGGCCGTCCGGTTGGGCGAGCTGCGGCCGGACGTCTACGGCGAGTGGAAGGGCGAGAACGTCACCGCCGCCCTGAAGCCGTGGGGCATCAAGACCGGGCAGGTGTGGGGGCAGACCGACGAGGGCGAGGGCAAGAACCGGCGCGGTATCGAGCGTGCCGACGTCGTCGCCGCCATCGCCCGCAGGGACGCCGACAGGACCGCCGCCTGACCCGTACACCGCCGCTAGACCTAGCAGGCCGCCCCGCTAGGTCTAGCAGCCCCGCTAGCACCCGAATACGCCCCTGACCTGCTGGCTAGCGTCTAGCAGCAGGGACCCTCGCACCCCCGGAATCCGCCCTCCAGAAGGGATCGACACCCCATGCTGATCGCTAGCGCCGTGCTCGTCGCGGCCCTCGGCTACTACGCCGTGCTGTGCGCGGTGAAGCCGTTCGCATCCTGCCGTCGCTGCCACGGGACGGGCGGGATCCTGCGGTTCGGGAAGCCCCGCGTCTGCCCCCGCTGCCGTGGGAAACGGCTGCGGCTCCGTGTCGGCCGGCGCGCACACAACTCGTGGCGGCGCACCCACGAAGCCGGTACACGCTGACACAGCCGAAGGCCCCCACCGCGTCCCGTGACGGACGTCGTGGGGGCCTTCCCGTATGTCTGGGGTCAGACGGTCACCGGCAGTCCACGGCGAGCTTGTGCAGCGCCCGACTGTCCGGGCAATACTCCCCATGCGAGCAACGCGGACACGTCCCCACGTGCAGCCCGTACACGCGCGCCGCCTTCCGGCCCACACACGGCCCACACCCCTGCGGCGTCCACCTCGTGAGCGCCCCGCCGATAGGGCTGATACGCGGGCCGAGCCCCACCGTCGGAGGCCGGCCGCACCACACGCAGCGGGTACCGTCCACCCGCTCCGGTGGAAGGTCGCAGGCTTTCGGCATCGGCAGCATCTCGACCGCGTTGACGAAGCCGGGGTTCACGGCTGGTCCGCGACCGGGGTGAGACCGTGCACGCTGCGGCACGAACGGCACGCGAACACCCCACCGCCGGGCCCGGACCCCTGCTCGACGATGCGGACCAGCCTGGCCGTGCCGCTGAACGCGTGGCACCAGGAACACCAGGCGAAGGTGCTGGGGATGGTCTCGGCGGGGGTGCCGCCCGTAGGGTCTTCCATGTCGATGCTCCTCGAAGCGTCGTCCACGCCCTCGGACCGGTCGCACGGTCGCGGGGGCTTTCCGCTGGTCGGACGCTACCGCTATAGGCCACTACAGGGCACCCCATACCGCCGTATGGGGCCACCTACGGATGCCGGGCGCAGGGTGCCGCCATACGTTCCGGACCATGAGCGAAGACCCGTTCACCTACGTCTACGTGCGTGTCGCCGACCAGGTGGAGGCGGAGATCCGGGCCGGCCGCCTGCCGCACGGCGCACGCCTCCCCAACGAGCGCGACATGGGCGCCCAGTACGGCGTAGCACCCGGCACCGCGCGGCGGGCTGTGCAGGAACTCCGTGACCGCGGCCTGGTCGCGACGTTGCCGAACAAGGGTTCGTTCGTGATCGCCCCGCAGACGGATGCCGAATGACGGTGTGCACGGCATCCTCGGCTGCATGGATTTCCACAACACGGTCCGTGAATGCGCCCGCCGACTCCTCAACACCGCCGACCGGCCGCTGACCATCGCCCACATCGCCGACCGGATCGACACCACACCGCTACAAGCCGGCCGCGCCCTCCGCCAACTCGAAGCCGAAGGGGCCGCCACCCGCACCCGCGGACAACGCCCCGCCTACTGGACCGCCACCCGCCCGTAGACCGGCGTCACCTCATCAGCCCGTTCAGCCTGCCCTGCCTCTTCAGCCGGTCGAGGGACATGGTCAGCCAGTTCTCCACCTCACGCTGCGAACCCAGCACACCGGAGTTCGTGACTTTGACCGTGAGGCTGATGTTCGTCGGACCGGCCGCGGCAGCAGTCCGCATACTCCCCACTCCCAGCGACGACCACGACGGAGCAGCAGCGGCGGGCCGGGCCGTCGACAGAGTGCCGGCACGAATCGCATCGAACATCGCAGGCCCGTACTCCTGCACACGCCGCGCCGGAATCACGTACTCCCCGTTCGACACCCGCGCCAGGATCGAATCCGACGTGCCCGTCCCCGCACCCCGCACACGCCCTCCGGACGGGAACCCCACCAGACCGCCCGTCGCGTACCGGCCCGACGGACCAAGGAAGCTCGCCCCGTCATCACGCTTGTAGTGCGTGACGACGTAGGTGTTCGCGGTCTTCCCGTCGATGTTGTTCAACGCCTGCCCGACCGAGTAGATGTTGCCCAGCGCATTGCCCCCCGCCGACACCTCCACCTTGCCGTCCGGGAGCTGCCGCACCTTCAGCCCGACATTCTCGAGCGCCTTGATGGCCGCCGCGGACAGCGTGCTGACGGTCACCTTCTTCGCACCCGGAGTCTTGTTGATCTCCGCCTGAACCTGCTTCAGCCCGGAGATCGCATCCGCCCTCTCCGCCTTCACCAGCGTCGTGATCTTGTCCGGCGTACCGAGGAGGGTGTTGACGTACTCCTGCGCCTTCTTCTTGTTCCCGTCGAACGCATCCGTGGCGAGCTTCAACATCGTCGCGCGCAGCGTGTTCGACTTCTGCGTCATCGACTCCAGCGACCCGCCCGCCGCGACCCCCGACGCCAGCAGCTCATCCTGCGCCTTCGCCGCCGCCGACATCGCCTGACCGTTCGCCCGGCCCGCCGCACTGTCGATGTTGAGCGTCGCCCCATGTTCCTTGAAGCTCGCCGTCAGGGCGTCCAACGAGGACTCGAACCCGATCTGCGCGTCGTATGCACCACGGTTCACATCGTTCAGCGCCTGGATCGCGAGCCGCAGTCCCTCGGCGCTGGCCTTCTGCACGTCGAGCTTCGCCGACGTCAACTGCGCCTGCGCCCCGAAAATCCCCATCGCAGCGGCCCCATGCTGCTGCTCGAACGTGGCATCAGAGACCGCCGACTTGTACGCCTCGAGCTTCGACGTGAACTCCGCCGTGTTCTTCCCGCCCTCCCCGTACTCGGCGGTCAGCCGCTTCACCGCGGCAGCAGCCACATCCGCCTGACCACTCTTGACCAAACCTGCGAGGGTCTGGTCAATCGCGTCAAGGTTCTCCGTCGCCTCCTTCACCGGCGTGGAATCCCAGCCCGTCCAGCCGACAAGGAACTGCTGCACCTTGTCCGTCGTCGTCGGGTCCGTCAGCGACCGCACCTTGCCGTACAGGCCGTCGAGGTCGGAGCCGAACACCTTCGCTGCTTCCCCGGTGGCCTTGCCCGTCGCAGCCAGCTGGCGCAGCGAAGAGGTGAGCGCATCAACATCCGGCGGAGCCTCACGCCCCCGCTGCGCCAACTCCGACAAGGCGATGACGAGCAGCCCGATACCCGTACCCGCGACCGCGACCTTCGCCGACCGCGACAGCGCCCCCATAGCCGCGCCGAGACGGGGCAGCACTCCCGACGCGCCCGCCGCCGCCGTGCGCATCGCGCCGATTCCCGTCGCGAACGCGGTCAGCCCCAGCGAGATCGCCTCCGCCCCGGCCGCCGCGATCCGCACCGCCTTCAGGGCGAGCGCGAGCTGCAGCATCGTCGTGATCACACCGGGAGGGACGGACGCCACCAGCCCGGCGAACGCGTTCACCAGCGTCAGCAGTCCCGGGCCGGCGTTCGCGGCG
Source organism: Streptomyces achromogenes (assembly GCF_030816715.1). Classification (NCBI taxonomy): domain Bacteria; kingdom Bacillati; phylum Actinomycetota; class Actinomycetes; order Kitasatosporales; family Streptomycetaceae; genus Streptomyces; species Streptomyces achromogenes. The sequence continues at coordinate 4,252,024 of NZ_JAUSYH010000001.1, forward strand.
GCCTGCGCGATGTTCGCCAGCGCCTGCACCACGTTCGCCAACGTTTCCTTCACCAACGGCCCGTTGGCGCGGACGTAGTCCATGAACTCGGAGACCGCGCCGGACACCTTGCCCGTGTCCGCGGTCCTCAGGAAATGCACAAGCCCGTCGTTCGCCTTGGCGAGCGCGCCGGTCGCGAAGGTGGTGAAGCGGTCGATGAGCGCGTCGAAGCCGGGCGTGTTGATGCTGCCCGCGGCGATCGTCACGAACCGGTCCAGCTGCGTGCTCGTGCCCTGCACCAGCGGCGTCAGCTTCGGGAACACCGCAGAGAACGTCTGAAACGCCTTCGTCGCCACCGGCATCGTGTCGCCAGCCAGGGCGTCCGACCAGTTCTGGTACTGGTCCTTCAGCGACGACAGGGCGGCGGCCGCGGTGCGGGTGGCGGGCGGCATCTTCTGGATCTGTTTGACGTAGGCGGTCTGTGCCTCGGCGGCCTGCTTGGAGGTGGCGCCGTGTTCGTCGACGGCGTCCTGATACTTCTTCTCGGCGTCGGCGGCTTCGGTGATCGCGGTGGCCTGTCCGGCTGCGGCCGCACCGAACACGCCGACGGCGACCGCTGCCGCGCCCATGCTCGCCGCGATGGGTGCGGCCTGCACGGCGATCGGGATGAGCGCCGGGGCTAGGAGGAGCGCTGCGGACTGGATCCCGCTGATCGCTTCGGACACTTTGTCGCTGCTGGTGGTGACCGAGTTGAGGGAGTTGTTGATGGCGCGGGACTCGGACACGAACCGGCCGCGCAAGTCCCGGAGTCGTCCGTCGGCGTCGCGGGTCAGGCCGCGGATCGCGAGGGCCGCCGCAGTCGTGTCGGCGGTGACGATGATGGTGGCGCTACCGACGACACCACCACCCGCAGGGGTGCTCATGACGCCACCTCCCGCGGCAGCACGCCAGCCTCGACGAGGTGGCGCTGCACGTCCCGCACCAGCAGCGGATCCGCAGTCTTCAAAACCGCGCCGAGCGTTCGCCCATCATGCTCGAGCAGCGGGCGCAGCAGCCGCACCGCCGCCTCAAAATTGCTGCACTGCCACGACATCCGGCTCAGGTCCGCCCAGCCCGCGTCGAGGACGCCGGGCCTGCGGACGAGGAGCTGCTCGCCGGTCTGCTGCTGCACCTCAGACACGACGGCTTCCACCGCGGCGTCATGCGCGTAGTTGAGCTCGGCCAGAGCAGCCCGCCCGGCAGCAAGCAGCTGCTCCCGCGCGTTCACCGCTGCCCCCGCGCCGACGACCGCGGACACCCACAGTTCGCGGCCAGCGCGTGACCGCACTTCAGCCGGCCCGGCTTCACGGCCGCACCCGCCCGCCCGTCAACGACCGCCGCATCCCGTTCCAGAGCCCGGATCGTCTGCGCCATCTGCAGCACGTGCCGCTGATCGCCGCGACGCTTCGCATCCTTCAGTCGTGCCCGCGCGGTACGAAGCCCCGCCGCCACCAGCGCACGCCCGTCGTCATCGCCCACAGGCCGCGCCACGGGCGTCACAGGACGACGCTGCACCCACTCCGCAGCCCGCGCCCGCTCGTCCGCCGTAGGGGCCACAGCAGCCCCAGACGGGGCCACACCGTCCGGATGCACCCGCGCCCGCAACGACGCCCAGTACGGGGCCAGCAGCCCCGGCCCACACGTCCCGCACGGCTGCGCACCGAACAGCTCCGCGAACGCCGGCGCGTACTCCACTGGCCGCGTCCCCAGGAACCGGCTGAACTCCACCGCCCGACACCAGCGGCAGCCCCCACCGTCGGGAACGCCCGCCGCCGCCAACTCCGCCCGCGAGAACAGCGACCGCCACAGAAGAGGCATCGCCGACAGCCGCTCATCAAACGACCTCGGCAGCCCGTTCCCACGCTCGTGAAGCGCCAGACGCACACGCTTCGCCACCGACACCGGCGTCTCTCGCACCCGCGCCAGAGCAGCAATCTTCTCCCGCGTTCGCGCCTGGTGGTACGCCTCGACGCCCTCGCGGGAGAACCGGCGCGGACCGTCCCCGCCGAGCGCAGGCAGGCGCCCCTCACGGGCGGCACGGTCGACAGCTTCGCGGGAGACACCGAGGTACGCCGCGGCCCCGGCGGCGGTGAGTTCGTCCATGTCGCGGACGGTAGAACCACACCCACGAAGATCATTCCGGTGGTTCCGGAAGGACCCTTACGGAAGCAGGCCTATCCTCCGAGCACGCTGCACGTCCGAGCCGGCGCGATACCCGGCACCAGACAGCAGCCAGGGCCGTCCGGTGTACGACGGGCGGACCGCACCAGGCCCGCCCCGACACGCTCAGGCACGGCGTCCTCCCGGGGCGGGCCCCCGTGCGACTACGGCCGCCAGATGCGGGTCTGCGCCAACGACCTCGAACGCCACGGCCTGAGCCCACCCGCCGGCACCACCGGCTCCTCCCGCGCACGCCACCCCGAACGCGCACGCTCCCGCGCCAACGGGCTACTGAAGCCATACGGCAGACGCCACGCCCCCGACCGAACAGGCTCCTCCGCCCGCTGCTGCGCCCTACGCGCCCGCACAGCCGCCCGCCCCTCCTCCTCCGCCCGCTCCATCTGCTGACGCTTCAGCGCGCTGTACGCCGCCGCCACCGCCTCGAACTCCTCCACCCGCCCCTGACGGCGCAACCTCACCATCACCCGCCGCATCCGCGCCAACCGCTCCGCCGCATCCTCAGCCATCCCTACCGTCCTCCTCATCAACCTCGGCGAGCAGCGCCTCGACGTCGATGCCCTCATCCGCCGTCAGATCCCGCAACCGCTCCTCCATCACCACCCGCGGATCCGCCAGCACCTCGCTGTCAACAATTGTGGACACCGGCACAGGCGGCTCCCCGCCCGACAACCGCGCCACCGCCGCAGCCACCGCCAACAGGCGCTGCCCCTCATCCAAGCCGAGCACCTCCAGAGCCGCAGCAATCGCGTCCGCCACCGCCTCACCCTCAACATCAGCACGCCGCGACAACGTCACCGCAATCGGCTCCGTCGCATCCAAACCCAGCAGCTTCCTACGAGACTCCGACAGCCGGGCCAGCCGATCAATCGCCCTCAGCTTCACCTCGTCACCCTCCGCCCCGTCCAACACCTCATAGGCGCGGAACGTAAGGTCGTTCAGCCGCGCGGCCTCCAACTCCCGAAACTCCGACGCCACCGGAGTCACCAGCTCAGCAAGCGCCGCGGTGATCCGGTCGGACACGCCCTGATGCGAAAGCCCGACACGGGCGCCGATCGCACGCAGCGACAAGCCGGCGCAGCGCAGACGGAGGATCTCCTCGTCCTGCACGGCACGGGCGGGATCGGTCTTCACAGGCACCTCCGGTTGACACTGGCAGGTTGACACGCGCGAAAGTCCCGGCCGTCCGGGAGACGACCGGGCCCGGCCGGCTCCTCACCCGTCGCCGCGCTCATCCCGCTCACGAGCCTCGTCGATCTGGCGGGCCAGCTCCTCACGCGCGTACTTGTTGTGCGCCAACGTGATGTGCAACTCCTCGGTAAGCGACGGGCCATCGTCGTCGTCCGCCAGCAGCGCTCCCGCCTTCTGAGCGACCCAGATCGGCCAGCGCGGACCGACGATCACGTCGAGGACGTTGCGGAGCTCACGGGCCCCGTACAAGGCCATGTCGGCGCAGGCCGGATCGCCGGCGGCGAGGTGTTCCGGGATGCTCGCCTCGAGCTCGGCGATACGGCCGGCCATGGTCAGGATGATCTGCTCTTGCGGTTCCACGATGCTGCTCCTCCGTCGGGGCGCCCGGCCGCCGGTCGACAGCCGGGCCCAAGTGGTCACTTCCGGTTGACCCGCCGCTGCCACGCCTCCGCAGCAGCCGCGTCCTGCTCCGCCTTACCGTCGGCGGCCCGCGCCTCCAGCAGCGCCGGATACTCGCCCCGGTCCGCCTCCGCCAACACCGCCAAAACGTCCGCGTGACAGGGCTCCGGTGCGCACCAGCAGGCCAGGGTGGAGCCGCGCAGCAGCTGCACACAGGCGAGCAGGGTCGGCTCACTGAGTAGGTGCCGGCAGTACGCGGAGACGGCCGCCTCGTTGCTGCCGAGCGCCTTCACGGAGTACGGATTCGCAAGCGGGTGAGCGCGCAGGTCCCAGCTTCCGGCGCGGCGGGGTGCCATCCGCCGGCCGACGTAGACGAGCCCTTTGGGTGCGTGCTCGAGGCGGGGGCCGTAGTCGTGGATGCGGCCCTTGAGGTTGATGACGGTGGTGGGCATCGGGTTCTCCTTCGTGGTGTGCTGAGGGGTGGCCGGCCCGCATTCCCCGCGGGCCGGCCGTTTGGTGTGCGGGTCAGTCGGTGTACGGAACGGGCTTCGGGTACGCGTCGATAAGGCGCTGCCACACGGCGGGGATCCCGTAGTCGTAACCACCGGCCAGCTGCTCGGCGATCACCGCAGCGGCCCGCTTCGCCGCAGCAAGGTTCGGCCGGGGCTCCGCCTTCGCGTGGAAGTACGAGCAGAACGAGGCGACGGACGCATTGCCCGCGCCCTGGTCGGCCCACGACTCGGGGGCTTCGCCGGAGAGGGCGAGCCAGGTGGCGGGCTTGTCGCAGAAGTGGCCGGGCTCGATCTCGTAGTCGCAGTTCTCGCTGAGGTGCATGTCGGTCTCCTTCGGGTTGGGCCGGCCGCCGGTCGACGGCCGGAAGGCTGGGGTCAGTCGGCGGTGGTGTCGGGCACGGAGACGTGTCCGGATCCGGACACGTCTCGGAGGTCGTCCGAGCACCAGGGGTCGTGGGTGATCTGCTCGTGCGTTTCGGCGGTGCCGTTGCAGCCGTCGCAGAAGGCGCGCCGCTCCTCGGCTTCGGCCAACGCGCGCAGTTTCGCCGCGTGCCGTCGTGCGAGGCCGGCGCGGCGGGCTTCGGCGAAACCCGCCCTCCGCTCCCGCGCCGCCTGCACCTTGACGCGGGCGGCTTGGATCCGCCGCTGAATCTCCAACTCGACATGGCTGGTCGACTCGGTCACGACGGCTCCCCTCCGTGACAGCGCTTGAAGCGGCGACCCGAGCCACACGGACACGGGCTCTTGCGGCTGATGGGACGGACCTCGTCGGCGGCCTGGACGACATCGTTCGTCGCCGCGTCCGCGCACGCCTGACACAGATGCCCGCTCAGACTGAGCGGCCCGAGCGTCGTCAGGTACGGGGTCACGACCTTCGTGTACACACCGCACCCGTCACAGTGGTTGTCCCACCGGAATCCCACAGCCTTCGCATGCTGGTCGACCTTGGCCAGACAGGCGGGCTCCAGGCAGACCAGGGACGGCGGGTCGCAGTACAGCAGCACCGGGCGGATCTGCCGGGAGTGCTCGCACAAGTCGGTGATGCCCGCGGAGACGGCGGCGAGGAGCATCTTCACCACGGGGCGGAGCATGCGCTTACGGAGTGCGATGTCCTCGGGTGGCGCACCCAGGTAGGCCCAGCCGCCGAGGGCGACGGCGGAGAGGGCGATGTCGCTGCCGATGCCGGCCATGTCGCGGGTGGCGGCGTTCAGCTGGTCGAGGGTCCCTACGGGGATCGTGTCCGTGCCGGGCATGGCGTTGAAGAGGGCGTCAAGCTGATCGTCGTCGAGGAACGTGCGGTCGGGCATGAGGGGTTCCTGTTCTAGGTGGCCTCACCTTCCGCATCTTCGTAGTGACCTGCGTTTTCTCTCCCGCACCTTCGCCTCGCCTTCGCCTCACCTTCCCCACCTTCGAAGGTGGGGATCTTCTAGAAGATGAGGGGAAGGTGGGGGGAAGATGAGGGGGATATATATGCAGGTCAGTAGGAAGATGGGGAAGATGCGGACTGCGTATGGGAAGGGGGGGCCTCTACTGACTCTGTGGGTGCGAATCCCGGCAGCTGCCAGAGCCACGGGGCGTTCATGACGCCCTTCGGCTTGACGCTCTTCACGCCGAGCTTCGCCTTCGCTTCTCGTAGCGCGTTGGCGGAGACGCCAGCCTTCTTCGCCGCGTCTTGGATCTCCCTCGGAAGGGCTTCGCCGCAGCGGTCGCCCGCAGTGAGGTAGTCCTCCAGCCACTCGACTGCCTCACCACGTTCAGCCCTGTCGACGCCGCCTGGGTTGGACTCGTCGCGCATGACGTCACGGACGGAGGTGTTCGTCTCAGGCCCGAGCACGAACCGAGAGACATACGAAGGTCCTTCGGGGGTGTCCACGGTCACCGGCTGGATCACGTATGAGTGCGACGGCAACCCGAGACGACCGAGGTTGTTCTTCTCCAGCGACATCACGAACCGCTGATCGCCGTCGTCGGTGTCCTCGCGGGCGAACGCGATGAACGACCGGATGAGCTGCCCGAAGGCACCCGAACCCGCAATCCGGGAAAGCGGGTCGGCAACACCTGCCTTCGTGAAGTGGGCCAGCCCAAGGATGGTGAAGTTGTGGCGCTCCGCTGCGGCTACGAGCGGTTCGAGAGCCTGCCGGACCTCAGCGGCCCGGTAGTCGTTGATGCCACTGTCGATCAGCGAAAGCAGCGGATCCGCGACCAGCAGGGCCACGCTGTACAGCTCGGCAGCTTTCCCGAGGAGTGACGTGTCGAGCGGCAGCGTGAGTCTGGCGTTCAGCTTCTCGTCGTCTTTGACGTCGATGCGGAACACGAGGTCCATGTCAGCGCCGGCAGCGATCAGCCGGGGCGCAATCGTGTACGACCATGAGTCCTCACTCGCCGCGTAGATGACGCCACGCGGTTGGCCCCACAGCTCGCCCGGCAGAGTCCCAGTCGTGATCCGCGCGGTCATCCATACGGCGTACTGGGACTTGCCCAAACCGGGGCCACCCGCAGCGATGACCAGGGAGTAGAGCGGAATCCGGCCGTGGCTGGTGGGCGGCGCACCTTCGGGAGTGGTGTCCCACAGCCAGCGCACGGGCCGAATACGGATCTTCGACGCAGGGGTGAGGACGAGCTGACGGAGCTTCTCCTGCCCAGGTTCGATCTCCTCCGCCTGCCCGTCGTCAAGCCACAGCGGGCCGTCCGCACCAGGTGCCTGGAAGGCGTGCCCGAGCTGCCCGCCGCGGTGCGTGGGCTCGGTGTTGTCACAGGGCCGGCCATCGCCGGTCGGGTGCGCGCAGAACCGAGTGGAGTCGAACGAGGTGGTCACGCTGCTGCCGCTCCTGACCGGTTGTTGTGGGGAAGGTCGACCTGCTCGCCGTTGACCAGGTGCCGCGACCAGCCGGGCCGTCCCGGGATTGCGACCGGCGGCCATCCGGGAGCAGCACGCAGCTGGTGCGCCGGCTTCGGCTTCGCTGCCTTGTTGAGCTCGGCGAGGGTCTTCCTGCTGGCCAGCGGCGGCCGTGCGTGGTGTGCCTCGCGGAACCACTGCAAGAGGTCGTCCTCGTCTCCGAAGCGGCGCCACATTTCGGCGGCTGTGATGGTGGCGGCGTACCTGCGCGGGTCGTCGCCAGCGAGCTGCCGCCATGCGGCGGATCCGTACTTGGGCAGCCGCACCGTGACGTCCTGGCCGTCGAGGAGCTCGGTCACCCGCGCGCTAGCCCACAGGGCGACGGGGTCGTCCCCCGTGCGCGGCCCGTTCACAGGACTGCCCCGATCCGGCGCAACGCGGCCCTCGTGTTCGCCACCGCCCTGCCACCGGAAGGCGTCTTCGACACCGACACGACCCCGCGACGGCCGGCTACTACGTAGTGGCCCGACCCGCAGAGACGGACACGGAACCCCTGCTCGCGGACCTTGTCGAGCAGCGCACCCATGTCCTTGCTGCCGCTCACCGGACAGCCGCCTTCCTGCGGCACGACCAGTGCTCGGACTTGCCCTCAGGACCGCGGAGACTGGCCGGGTTCCCGCAGAAGCGGCACGGCCGGATCGCTGCTTCCTGTTGCGCTGCGGGAGCAGACGCGGCGGGTTCGTCACAGTTCCTGTGGTGCGGCTGGTCGGTCTCGGGGTGCCGCAGCAGGGCGGGGCGTCCGCACGCGATGCACGGGGCCGGGTCGCCGACCTTGGCGCGAGACCAGTCGAGCCGGATCGGTGTGGCCGGGTCGGGCGGTACGCCCGTACTCTGGGACATACGTCCTCCTGCTTGAGTCGAGAAGACGTGGCCCCGGATCTTGCTGGCGAGCGATGGCCGGGGCTTCGTCATGGGTGGGCGTGGGCCCCTGTCTGGATTGCCGTCCAGATGGGGGCCGCTCTCATGCGCCTTCGGGCAGCGCGCGGTCGTCGACACCGAGGTACCGGAGAAGGTCGGCGCGGGTGACGCGGTACGCGTTTCCGAGGCGCAGCACTCGCACGGGGTATTCACCGCGCTTGGCCAGCTCATATCCGGTCGTGCGACCGAGATGAAGCGCCCGGTTCGCCGTCTCCAGGGGGAAGGAAACCGGGAGGTGCAGAAGCTCTCCCGGGGTCATGGCGCGCGCAGTCTTCACACGGGCATGTGATTTCACGTGGCAACTCCGATCAGTTCACTGCTCGTGAATCACAATACCGTGTGATGCTGGACGATGCCAGAACATCCGCGTATTGTGATCGTCCGTGACAGACGAACCGTGGGCAGCCCAAGTCGCGAAGGTCGTTGCAGGCGAAGTCCGCCGCCATCGACAGCGCCGCGGCATGAGCGCGCAGCAGCTATCCGACGCCTGTGCCCAGTTGGGACACCCGATCGCACGGGGCGTGCTGGCCAACTTCGAGAGCGGCCGACGTCCGACCGTTTCAGTCCCCGAACTGCTGGTCTTTGCTCAGGCGCTTCAGGTGCCGCCGGCCCTCCTCGTCTTCCCACTGGGACACGAGGACGTCGTCTCCCCCCTGCCGGGCCAGTCGGCCCCCCCATGGGCAGCTCTCAAGTGGCTCACCGGCGAAACCGACCGACTCCCGGGCAGCACAGAGCCCGCTGACACGGAGGTCGTGCGCCTGTACCGGGACCACGACCGCCGACTCGGAGACTGGCTGAGCAGCCGAGAGAAGATGCTGAGCCTCCTCAGCAGCAGCGACCCAGAGATGGCGAAGCTCCGGGCCGAAACCGATCAGGCCGGTGGTGGAGCGCCCCCGCTCGTGGAACTGTTCCGGCAGAGCATGCAAAGCGCTGAGGACGCACTTCGTACTGTGCGCCAGACCATGCGGGACCAGGGACTCATTCCGCCTGACCTTGGCCCCATGGGTGCAGCCATCGACGGCGTCACGCTGGAGGACACGGCTCGCACCTACGCGAGCGCCAAAGGGATCAGCTTCGAGGAGGCGCTCCGCGTGGTCTACGGACGCATCGGAGAAGAACCACCGCCGAGTGGTGGGACAGGGGCGCACTGATGAAGGGCTCGACCTTCCGCAGGTGCGCCTGCCGTAACCCGGAGACCGGCAAGCAGTACGGGCAGGCGTGCCCGAAGTTCAAACAGAAGCGTCACGGCCTCTGGGCACTTCGGCAGGAACTCCCGCCCCGCGAGGACGGCACCCGCCGCAACTTCCGCCGAGGCGGCTACGCATCCGCGACGGACGCACAGAGCGACCTCGACAAAGTCCGCGCGCTGCTTGCGCTCCCCGAGGAGGACGACGACGAGGGCCGTGCCCGCATCGCTGAACTGCTGGAGCAGGTGGCCAAGGATCGGTCCTCGCTGCCCGACCTCGAAGAGACGCGCCGCAAGCTGAACCGTGGTCAGTCGCTCACCAGCCGTATGACTGTGGGCGAGTGGCTCGACGCGTGGATGGCAAAGAAGAAGACCCGGCCGACGACGAACAACGGCTACAAGTCCCACATCCGCGTGCACCTGAAGCCCCGCATCGGACACGTCCGGCTGGACAGACTGAACGTGGATCATCTGACGGAGATGTTCGACGCGATCGCCGACGACAACGAGGTGATCGAGACCGAGAATGCCGAGCGTCGCGAGCAGGAGGCGCGGTGCCGGCCGGGAAAGCAAGGTGCGCCAAAGATGGCGGAGCGCCGGCGGCTCGCCGAGGAGCGGGCAAAGCTCGCCGAGATGAAGCCGTACCGGAAGACGAATGGGCCAGCCACCCGGCAGGCGGTCCGTCGCACGCTGCGGACCGCACTGAACGCTGCGATCGCCCGCGGACTGATCACCTTCAATCCGGCTGCGTATGTCGAGCTGGAGTCGGGCAAGCGTCCGAAGCCGCTGCTGTGGACCGAGGAACGTGTACGTCGGTGGCGCGAGAGCGGCGAGAAGCCGTGTTCGGTCATGGTGTGGACGCCGCAGCAGTTCGGCGTGTTCCTCGACCAGGCCGAGGCCGACAAGGAACGGCTGGCCCCGCTGTTTCACCTGATGGGGTTCCGAGGGCTGCGCCGCGGAGAGGCGGTCGGCCAGGGCTGGACTGAGGTGAACCTCGACGGCGGGGAACTCACGGTGTCCACGGAGATCGTGACGGACGGCTGGACGCCATACGAGTCGGCGCCCAAGACGGACAGCAGCGCGGCCACGATCGGGCTCGACACGGCGACGGTGGCCGTGCTGCGTGCGCACCGAGCCCGGCAGAATCGGGAGCGCCTGCAGTGGGGCGAGGCGTGGAAGGACACGGGCAAGGTGTTCACGCGCGAGGACGGCTCTTGGCTGCACCCCGAGGCTGTCTCTGAGGCGTTCCGCCGCATCTGCGCCCGCACGGATCTCCCGCCGATCAATCTTCGGGATCTGCGGCACGTCGCGGCAACGCTGATTCACGCGGGCGGCGGCGACCTTCACACGATCAAGGAGACGCTGCGGCACGGCACGATCGTGCTGACGTCCGACACGTACACGTCGCTGCTTCCTGAGGTCGACCGAGAGGTGTCGGAGAAGGCTGCAGGCCTGGTTCCTCGGGCGCGCAAAGAGGCGGTCGGAGAAACCGGCGGGCTCACCTCGGGCTCACCTCGGCCCCGAGCGACGGAAGCGCCCCAACCGAGTAAGTTCGGTCGGAGCGCTCCGCCGCTGGTCAACAAGGGTTTCCCTGCCGATCCGTTCGGTAGGCCCTGTGGGACTCGAACCCACAACCAATGGATTAAAAGTCCACTGCTCTGCCAATTGAGCTAAGGGCCCCGGTGATGTTGCCTCCCCGAGCATAGCGGGACGCGGCCGTGTCTCCGATCGGGTATCGGCGACACGGCCGCGTCGAAGGTCGGAAAGCGGCCGGGAAGCGGACCGCAGGCGGGTGGGCAGACCCGAAGCGGACCGGAAGCGACCGGAATCCGTCACGGGTTGGGCGGTTTGCCGGGCGTGCCCGCCCGTGCGGCCTCTCTGGCGAGGGTCTTCTCGTGCTCGGGGTTGAGGAACCAGTCGCGCGCCGAGAGCTGCCACCAGCCGCCCGCGAAGCCCAGGACGACGAGGACGGCGATCGGGGCGTAGTTGAACGTCTCCCAGGTGACCGGGGAGACCTGGGGCAGCATGAACAGGACGGTGATGACGGCCACCCACGCGACCGACACCACGCCGATCGCCTTCGACCAGCGACCCAGGTGCCACGGGCCCCGCGCGAAGGCGTCGCCCTTGCGGACACGCAGCAGCGTCGGGATGACGTACGCGATGTAGAGGCCGATGACGGCGATGGAGGTCACGGCCGCGTACGCGGTCACGTTGATCAGGTAGGGCAGGCCCAGCACCAGCGCGCCGCCGGCCGCCAGCCAGACCGCCGCGACGGGCGTGCGGGTGCGCGGGCTGACCGTGTGCCAGACGTGGGAGAAGGGCAGCGCCCCGTCGCGCGAGAAGGCGTAGATCATGCGGCTGTTGGCGGTCACCGACGCCATCCCGCAGAACAGCTGGGCGCCGATGACGACGAGCAGCAGCAGCTTGCCGGCGGTCGCGCCGAGCGCGTCGAGCAGGATCTGGGCGGGCGGCGCGCCGGTCGGCGAGGCGAGGGCGGCGTCGTAGGACTGGATGGCGTAGGTGAAGCCGAGCAGCAGGACGAAGCCGGCGATCCACGAGGTCCAGATGGACTGCACGATGCCCTTGGGCCCGGCCGTCGACGCGTCGTGCGTCTCCTCCGTCATGTGGGCGGAGGCGTCGTAGCCGGTGAAGGTGTACTGGGCCATCAGCAGGCCGAGCAGGACGACGTACACCCCGCTGCCCCAGCCCGTGTTGTTGACGAACTCGCCGAACACGAAGGACGTCGACTGGTGCTTGTCGGGGACGAAGGCCAGCGCGCCCACGATGACGCCCACGCCGAGCACGTGCCACCACACGCTCACGCTGTTGAGGAGGGCGACGATGCGGACCCCGAAGGTGTTCAGCAGGCCGTGCAGCAGCAGGATCCCGGCGAAGAGCAGGACCGTGCGGCCGGGCGTCACCTGGAAGTCGAACTGGAGGTTCAGGTACGCGCCGAGGAAGGACGCGGCCCCGAAGTCGATGCCGGCGGTCACCGCGACCTGCCCGAGCACGTTGAACCAGCCCGTGAACCAGGCCCAGGCCGCGGCCGAGCGCGGGGGCGCCAGCCGGTGCGCCCAGAAGTACAGGCCGGCCGACGTCGGGTACGCCGAGCAGATCTCGGCCATCGACAGGCCCACGAACAGCGTCATGAGGCCGACGGCCACCCAGCCCCAAATGATCACCGCCGGGCCGCCGGTGTTCATGCCGAACAGGTACAGCGTCAGGCAGCCCGACAGGACCGAGATGATCGTGAAGGAGACCGCGTAGTTGGAGAACGCCGACATGCGGCGGGCGAGAACCTGGGTGTAGCCGAGCTGGGCCAGCCGCTCTTCGTCCGAGAGGTTCCCGGGAGGGCCGCCGCCCACTGTGCCGTGATCTGTCATGCCCCCAGCAATTCCCACCCCAAGCGCGTGACACACGTCACAACTTGGCTAGAAAATGCCCTTGTAGCACTTCTAGCCCTACCGGCCGGTGCGCGCGGACATGCGAAAACGCCGTGGCCCCCACCGGTCGGTCGGTGGGGGCCACGGCGTTCACGCGGGTGAGCCGGCGTCAGCGGGTGCGTCAGCCGTTGCGCTTCCAGCGCGGCTTGTCGTCGCGACGGCCGGCGCCGGGCGCGGTGCCGCGGTGGTCGTCACGACGGCCGTACGGACGCTCGTGGCCACCGGAGCGGAAGCCCGGGCGGTCGCCCTGACGGTCACGGTTGAACGGGCGGTCGCTGCCACGGTGGGTGGACGGACGCTCGTCGCGGCGGTCGCGGTTGAAGCCGCCCGACTGACGGTCGTCGCGGCGGAAGCCACCGGAGGGACGCTCGTCACGACGGTCACGGTTGAACCCGCCCGAGGGACGGTCGTCGCGGCGGAAGCCACCGGAGGGACGCTCGTCACGACGGTCGTCGCGGCGGAAGCCGCCCGAGGGACGGTCGTCACGACGCTCGAAGGAACGGCCGCCGCGGTCGTCGCGGTTGAAGCCGCCACGGTCGCCGCGGTTGTTGTCACGGTCACGGTCGCGGTTGAAGCCACCGCGGTCGTCACGGCGCTCGAAGGAACGGCCACCGCGGTCGTCACGACGGTCGTCGCGGCGCTCGAAGGAACGGCCGCCGCGGTCGTCGCGGTTGAAGCCGCCACGGTCACCGCGGTTGAAGCCGCCGCGGTCGTTGTCACGGCGCTCGAAGGAACGGCCGCCACGGTCGTCACGACGGTCGTCACGGCGCTCGTAGTTGCCCCGCTCGTCACGGCGCTGACGCGGCTGCTCGTACGCGGGACGCTCGGCGGGCTGCTCGGCGGCCACGGCCACCGCGGCCTCGGCCGGGGCCTCCGCCACGGCGTCCTGCTCGACGACCGCCTCGGCGGCCGCGACGACGGCCGCCTCCGGGTCCTCGCCGCGCTCACGCGCCACGCGGGCCACCAGACGGTCGGCCTCCTCGCGCAGCTCGGTCGCCCGGCGCTGCGCGCGCTCCAGCTCCTTGGTGAGCTCGGAGACCTCACGCTCGGCCTGCTGCGCCGCGTTGCCCGCGGACTCGGCCTGGACCTCCGTCATCGAGCGGGCGCCGGTGATCTCGGCGACCGCCGGGTCGAAGGCGGAGCCGCCCTGGATGATGTGACGCCCGGCGTCGACGCCCGCGTCCTCCATCAGACGGAAGATCTGACGGCGCTGGTGCGGCAGCGAGAGCGAGACGACCGTGCCGGTGCGGCCGGCGCGCGCCGTGCGGCCCGCGCGGTGCAGGTAGTCCTTGTGGTCGCCGGCCGGGTCCACGTTCAGGACCAGGTCGATGCCGTCCACGTGGATGCCGCGGGCGGCGACGTCGGTCGCGACGAGCGCGTTGACGTAACCGTCCTTGAAGTCGGCCAGCGTGCGGGTGCGCGCGCCCTGGGTCATGCCGCCGTGCAGCGCGTCCGCCTTCACACCGGCGTCGCGCAGCTGCTCGGCGATACGGTCGGCGCCCAGCTGGGTGCGGACGAAGATGATGGTGCGGCCCTTGCGCGAGGCGATCGCGGAGGTGACCGGCGCCTTGTCCTTGGGCTTCACGATCAGGATGTGGTGCGACATGGTCGTGACGTTGCCCTGGGCGCTGTCGACCTCGTGCGTGACCGGGTTGCTCAGGTAGCGCTTGACCAGCGTGGAGATCTCGTTCTCCATCGTGGCGGAGAACAGCATCCGCTGGCCGCCGCCCGGAATCTGGTCGAGCAGCTCGGTGACCTCGGGCAGGAAGCCCAGGTCGGACATCTGGTCGGCCTCGTCGAGGACGGCGATCTGCACGTTCTCGAGGGAGCAGGCGCCGCGGTTGATGATGTCGCGCAGCCGGCCCGGGGTGGCGACGAGGACGTCGACGCCGCGCTCCAGGGCGTAGATCTGGTTGCTCATCGACGTACCGCCGCAGACGACCTTCATCTTCAGGCCGAGGACGTCGCCGTAGGGCTGCAGCGCGTCCGCGACCTGCATCGCCAGCTCACGGGTCGGCGTGAGGATGACGGCGCGCGGCTTGCGCTTCTCGGTGTGCCCGCCGGCCAGCGTGGCCAGGGTCGGCAGACCGAAGGAGAGGGTCTTGCCGGAGCCGGTGCGGCCACGGCCGAGGATGTCCTTGCCGGCCAGGGCGTCCGGGATGGTCGCGGCCTGGATCGGGAAGGGGCTGGTCACGCCGTTCTGCGCGAGCTTGCGCACGACGCCCTCGGGGAGACCGAGGTCGGCGAAGGTGAGTTCGGGGGTCTCGACGGAGGCCTCGGCGGCCTCGGTGACCTCGATCGCCGCTTCGTCGATCGTCGCGCCGTCGTTCTCGGGCATGACGGCGTGATCAGTACTGGAAATGGACATGCGAATGCGAAACCTTCCGGAGTCTCTTCGGCACGCGCCCGTCAACTCCGTGTTCGCATTGCAAGGACCGCCTCTATGCGGTCAGCCACGGCAAGGGAGAGTACGCGCCACACGGCGCGCTCTGCAGTGGCGCCGGGCAAATGGGATCAAACGATCTACTACCATACGCACCTCGGCCGTGGAAGGCAAACCGAGGCCATCGTCGCAGCTCAGCCGCCCCGGCCGAGCGAGACCGCGGTCCGCGTGGCTCCCGCCGCACCGAGGCCCGCGTACCCCCTCCGGGTACGGCGAACCGTTCCGGTCACGGCACGACTGGACCGGCCTGCGGCGCCGGCTCCCGGTCCAGCAGCTGGGGCGCCGTCCCGCCGCCGTCCTCGTGCGCCGACGCCGACGGCTCGGCGACCGTCGGCTCCGGCGTGGGGGACGGCGGCTCCGGCGTCGGCACGGGCGGCACCGGGTCCGGGGACCGGCTGGGCGCGGGCGGCTGCGCCCCGCTCGGCGTCGGCGCGCCCGGCCCGTCGGTCTGCCCGGGCCTGACCGCTCCGGGTGAGGCCGCGGCGCTCCCGCCCGCCGACGGCGAGGCTCCCGCGGACGCCGAAGCGCTCGCCCGCTCCCCGGCGCCCTTCCCGTGCCCGTGCCTGCCGTCGCCGCCCGCCGCGCCCACGCCGAACCCGCCGCCCGGGCCCCGCCCGTCGCCGCCCCCGGCCTCACCGCCCTGCCGGCCGGCCGAGTGCGAGGGCTTCGCCCGGCCGCCGTCGTCGTCCCCCACGCTCATACAGCCGGCGGCCGCGGCGACGGCCATGACCGTCACAGCCAGACGGACGGGAAGGTACAAGGGGCGCACAGGGCCACCTCCGGGGCAGACGCAAGGAGTCACGGTGCCCAACTCCCGCCGCCCGCAAGAGGACACGCGCGGGTCGTGCGCGCCCCCGCACCGGACGGCTCAGCCGTACCCGAGGGCGTGCAGCCGGGCGTCGTCGATGCCGAAGTGGTGGGCGATCTCGTGCACCACCGTCACCTCGGTCTCCTCCACCACCTCCGCCCGGGACTCGCACATCCGCAGCGTCGGCCCCCGGTAGATCGTGATGCGGTCCGGCAGGACGCCGGCGTACCACTCGCCGCGATCGGTCAGCGGAGTCCCCTCGTACAGCCCGAGCAGCTCGGGATCGTCCGCCGGCGGTTCGTCCTCGACGAACACCGCGACGTTGTCCATCAGCCGCGTCAGTTCCGGCGGAATCCGGTCCAGCGCCTCGGCCACCAGTTCCTCGAACTCCTCGCGCGTCATCTCCAGCACAGGCCCATTGTCGGGCACGCCGCCGCCGGGGGGAGGGCATGAACGGCCCGCATAACCGCGCCCGCACCGGGGCATACGGCACCAATGGTCCGTGTCCGCCTCCCCACCGCAGCCCTGCGACGCCTCAAGCCCGCCCGGCGCCGGAACACCGTCCCCGAACTCGCCGCTCCCCCACGGCCCTGGCTGCGCGCCTTCGGCATGACCGCCGTCGTCCTGCTCGGCGCCTGGCTCGGGCTGCTGGTCGTCGGGAACGTCCGCGTCCCCGTCGGCCCCATGGACACCACGATGACCCTGCGCCCCTCCTTCACCGGCGGGACGAAGATCAACGTCTCTCCGCTGGGCGCGCTCAGCCTGGACAGCCACCTCGCGCCGGTCCGCCTCGACGTGAACGTCGACCAGCTCGACCCCGCCCGCTCCCAGGCCCTGGTCGACCACCCCGAACGCCTCTCCGGTCTCCAGGACGAGGTCGCCCGGGACGTCGAGCACGGCACCATGGACCTCGCGCTCCGCTCCTGCGTCGCCGTCGTCTCCGGGGCCGCCGCGCTCGGCCTCGTGGTCTACCGCCGACCGCGCCGCGCCCTCGCAGCCGGCGGCCTGGCGCTCGCCCTGCTGGCCGCCTCGGGCGCCACCGCCTACGCCACCTGGAACCCCAAGTCGGTGCTGGAGCCCCGGTTCTCCGGGCTGCTGTCCTCCGCGCCGTCGCTCGTCGGCAACGCGCGCAGCATCGTCACCGAGTTCGACGTCTACCAGCAGGAACTCGCCCGCCTGGTCACCAACGTCACCAAGCTCTACGACGTGACCTCCACGCTGCCGGCCTACTCGCCGGACCCGACCACCGTGCGCGTCCTGCACGTCTCCGACATCCATCTCAACCCCGCGAGCTGGAAGATCATCTCGTCGCTGGTGGAGCAGTACAAGGTCAACGTGATCGTCGACTCCGGCGACACCATGGACCACGGGACGGCGGCGGAGAACGGCTTCCTGGACCCCATCGCCACGCTGGGCGCGCCGTACGTGTGGGTCAGGGGCAATCACGACTCCCTCGTCACCCAGCGCTATCTGCAGGGCATGAAGAACGTGCACGTCCTCGACGGCGGCCGCGCGGTCAGCATCGCCGGTCTGCGTTTCGCCGGCATCGGCGACCCGCAGTTCACCCCCGACCGCTCCACCGCGCCGGGCGCCGCCGAGTCGCAGGAGGCGGCGGGCGCACGGCTGGCCGAGGCCCTGCGCGCGCAGCGGGCGGCCGGCGTCCCGGCCGACGTGGCCGTGGTCCACGAGCCCTCCGCCGCCCGCGGCACCGACGGCGAGGTGCCCCTCGTCCTGTCCGGCCACCTCCACCACGAGCAGACGGAGGTCATGAAGAAGGGCACCCGGCTGCGCGTCGAGGGGTCGACCGGCGGCAGCGGTCTGCGGGCCGTGGAGGGCAAGTACCCCGACCCGATCGAGGCGTCGATCCTCTACTTCGACCGCGGCACCCGCCGCCTCCAGGCCTGGGACGAGATCAAGCTCGGCGGTCTGGGCCTGACGACGGCCGAGGTCAGCCGCCACCTCCCGAAGGAGAACCAGCCGGGCGCCGCTCCGTCCCCCAGCCCGTCCAGCCCGTCCCCCGGCTCGCCCTCCGGCCCCTCGCCGAGCCCGTCCGCCGTCCCCTCCGGGACCGCCTCCCGGAAGGCCCCGTAAACCGTTTTGGCGATACCCCCCGGCATCCCATATGCTCATGACGTCCCCGACGCGCTGAGAAGCGCCCAGGCGGGCCGATAGCCCTCATCGTCTAGCGGCCTAGGACGCCGCCCTTTCAAGGCGGTAGCACGGGTTCGAATCCCGTTGGGGGCACGCAACACCGTGTGCGACACTGTCGTACGCAACAGCTTGGTCCTGTGGAGCAGTTTGGAGTGCTCGCCACCCTGTCAAGGTGGAGGCCGCGGGTTCAAATCCCGTCAGGACCGCTGAGGTTTCACGTGAAACCTCGTGGCTGGGTAGCTCAGTTGGTACGAGCGATCGCCTGAAAAGCGATAGGTCGCCGGTTCGACCCCGGCCCCAGCCACCAGAACGAAAACCCCCTCCGGGATCCGGAGGGGGTTTTCGTCATGATGAGCCGGAGCGGCCGCGCACAAAAGCGCTCGCCGCTTTTTCGGCCGGGATGAGATCCTGGACCGCGTATGTCTACGCACCCCGCCCCCGGCGCCTCCGTTCCGGGCACACCCGCCGCCGACGGCTTCGCCGGCCTCGCCTCCCGCCTGGCCGAGCTGTCCCTGCGCGACGCGCACCGCCTCGGACGCAGGCTCGAAGGCGCACGCCGGATCCGCAAGCCGGAGGCCCGTGCCGCCGTCCTCGCCGAGATCGGGGCGGAGGTCGCACAGGTCGAGGAACGGGCGGCCCTGCGACGCGGCCGCGTGCCGGCCGTGTCGTACCCCGAGCAGCTTCCGGTCAGCCAGAAGAAGGACGAGATCGCGGCCGCCATCCGTGATCATCAGGTCGTCATCGTCGCCGGTGAGACCGGCTCCGGCAAGACCACGCAGATTCCCAAGATCTGTCTCGAGCTCGGGCGCGGCGTCCGCGGCATGATCGGGCACACCCAGCCCCGTCGTATCGCCGCCCGCACCGTGGCCGAGCGCGTCGCGGAGGAGCTGCGGACGCCGCTCGGCGAGGCCGTCGGCTGGAAGGTGCGGTTCACCGACCAGGTGAACCCGGACGCCACCTTCGTGAAGCTGATGACGGACGGCATCCTGCTCGCGGAGATCCAGACCGACCGCGAGCTGCGCGCCTACGACACGATCATCATCGACGAGGCCCATGAGCGGTCCCTCAACATCGACTTCCTGCTGGGCTACCTCGCCCAGCTCCTCCCGCGCCGCCCCGACCTCAAGGTCGTCATCACCTCCGCGACCATCGACCCGGAGCGCTTCTCCCGGCACTTCGGCGACGCCCCGATCGTGGAGGTCAGCGGGCGGACGTATCCGGTGGAGGTCCGCTACCGGCCGCTCCTCGAAGAGGACTCCGAGGACGCCGACCGCGACCAGATCACCGCCATCTGCGACGCGGTCGAGGAGCTCCAGGCCGAGGGGCAGGGCGACATCCTCGTCTTCCTCTCCGGCGAGCGGGAGATCCGCGACACGGCCGACGCGCTGGAGAAGAAGAAGTTCAGGTTCACCGAGGTGCTGCCCCTCTACGCCCGGCTCTCGCACGCCGAGCAGCACCGGGTGTTCCAGCAGCACACGGGCCGCAGGATCGTTCTGGCGACGAACGTGGCCGAGACGTCCCTGACCGTCCCGGGCATCAAGTACGTCATCGACCCCGGCTTCGCCCGCATCAGCCGCTACAGCCACCGCACCAAGGTCCAGCGCCTGCCCATCGAGCCGATCTCGCAGGCCAGCGCCAACCAGCGCAAGGGCCGCTGCGGCCGCACCAGCGACGGCATCTGCATCCGGCTGTACGACGAGGACGACTTCCTCGCCCGCCCCGAGTTCACGGACGCGGAGATCCTGCGCACCAACCTGGCGAGCGTCATCCTGCAGATGACCGCGGCCGGCCTCGGCGACATCGAGAAGTTCCCCTTCATCGACCCGCCGGACCACCGCAACATCCGCGACGGCGTCCAGCTCCTCCAGGAGCTGAACGCGCTGGACCCGGCCGAGAAGGACCCCCGCAGACGGCTCACCCAGACCGGCCGCAAGCTGGCCCAGCTGCCGGTCGACCCGCGCCTGGCCCGCATGGTCCTGGAGGCCGACAAGAACGGCTGTGTGCGCGAGGTCATGGTGATAGCCGCCGCGCTCTCCATCCAGGACCCGCGCGAGCGCCCGGCCGACAAGCAGACGCAGGCCGACCAGCAGCACGCCCGCTTCCGGGACGAGACGAGCGACTTCCTCGCCTACCTCAACCTGTGGCGGTACGTCCGCGAGCAGCAGAAGGAGCGGGGCTCCTCCTCCTTCCGGCGCATGTGCAAGCAGGAGTACCTGAACTTCCTGCGCATCCGTGAGTGGCAGGACATCTACTCGCAGCTGCGCACGGTCGCCAAGCAGATGGGCATTCACCTGAACGAGGAGGACGCGCCCGAGCAGAGCGTCCACGTCTCCCTCCTCGCGGGTCTGCTGTCCCACATCGGCATGAAGGACGTGAAGACCGCCGGAGGGGAGGGTGGGAAAACCACAGCCAAGAACGAGTACCTGGGCGCGCGGAGCGCCAAGTTCGGGATCTTCCCGGGGTCGGCCCTCTTCAAGAAGCAGCCCCGCTTCGTGATGTCCGCCGAGCTGGTGGAGACGAGCCGCCTGTGGGCCCGCGTCAACGCGAAGATCGAGCCCGAGTGGGTCGAGCCGCTCGCCGGGCACCTCCTGAAGCGGACGTACAGCGAGCCGCGCTGGGAGAAGGACCAGGCGGCCGTGATGGCGGACGAGAAGGTCACGCTGTACGGCGTCCCGATCATCGCCCAGCGCAAGGTCAACTACGGCCGGATCGACCCGGAGACCTCCCGCGACCTGTTCATCCGCAACGCGCTGGTGGAGGGCGACTGGCGCACGCACCACAAGTTCTTCTCCGACAACCGCCGGCTCCTCAGCGAGGTCGAGGAGCTGGAGCACCGCGCGCGGCGCCGGGACATCGTGGTCGACGACGAGACGCTGTTCGACTTCTACGACCAGCGGGTGCCGGAACACGTCGTCTCGGGGGCGCACTTCGACTCCTGGTGGAAGCACGCGCGGCACGAGCAGCCCGACCTCCTCGACTTCGAACGCGAGATGCTCATCCGGGAGTCGGCGGAGGCGGTCACCAAGGCCGACTATCCGGACTCCTGGCGGCAGGGCCCCCTGAAGTTCCGTGTCACGTACCAGTTCGAGCCGGGCGCGGACGCGGACGGCGTGACCGTCCACATCCCCCTCCAGGTGCTCAACCAGGTCACGGACGAGGGCTTCGACTGGCAGATCCCCGGACTGCGGGAGGAGGTCGTCACGGAGCTGATCCGTTCCCTCCCCAAGCCGATCCGGCGCAACTACGTGCCCGCGCCGAACTTCGCGAGGCGTTTCCTGGACCAGGCGGTCCCCTTGCAGGAGCCGCTGACGACCGCCATGGCCCGGGAGCTCAAACGGATGGTCGGCGTCCCCTTCGAGGCCGACGACTTCGACTGGTCACGGCTCCCCGACCATCTGAAGATCACGTTCCGGATCGTCGACGAGCGGCGCCGCAAGCTGGCCGAGGACAAGGACCTGGAGTCCCTGAAGCTGCGGCTGAAGCCGAAGGCACGGCAGGCCATCTCCCAGGCGGCCGCGGCCACCGCCGAACGGCAGGGCGGCGAGTCCCTGGAGCGCTCGGGCCTGACGGACTGGACGATCGGCACCCTCACCCGCGTCTTCGAGACCCGCCGCGCCGGCCAGCCGGTGAAGGCGTACCCGGCACTCGTCGACGACGGACCGACGGCGAACACCGTCTCCGTACGCCTCTTCGACACGGAGGCGGAACAGGCCGAGGCGATGTGGAAGGGCACCCGCCGGCTGATCCTGCGGACCATCCCCGTCAACCCGGCAAAGTTCGCATCCGAGAAGTTGACGAACGTTCAAAAGCTGGCGCTGTCCGCGAATCCGCACGGCTCCGTCCAGGCGCTGTTCGACGACTGCGCGATGGCCGCGGCGGACCGGCTGATCGCCGACTTCGGCGGGCCGGCCTGGGACGAGGAGTCGTACCGCAAGCTGTACGAGAAGGTGCGCGCGGAGATCGTCGACACGACCGTGCGGGCGGTCTCCCAGGTACAGCAGGTCCTCGCGGCCTGGCAGTCCTGTGAGCGCCGACTGAAGGGGCTGCGCAGCCCCGTGCTGCTGGCGAACCTCACGGACGTGCGCACCCAGCTGGACGCGCTCGTGAAGCCCGGCTTCGTGACCTGGGCGGGGCTGCGCCGGCTGCCCGACCTCATGCGCTACCTGGTGGCCGCGGACCGCAGGCTGCAGCAGATGCCGACCGGCGCGCAGCGGGACACCGCGCGCATGGAGAAGGTCCACGAGATGCAGGACGAGTACGCGTGGCTGCTGGAACAGCTGCCCGCGGGGCGGCCGGTGCCCCAGCAGGTCCTGGAGATCCGCTGGATGATCGAGGAGCTCCGGGTCAGCTATTTCGCCCACGCGCTGGGCACCGCGTACCCGGTCTCCGACAAGCGGATCGTGAAGGCGATCGACGCCGCGGCGCCGTGACGAATCATGCACGGAGAGTGAGTTCGACCATCGGGCTCACCCTCCTGTACAGTCCTTCTCGCAGCACAACGCAGCATCAAGTGCCGCAAAAGCAAGGTCCTGTGGAGCAGTTTGGAGTGCTCGCCACCCTGTCAAGGTGGAGGCCGCGGGTTCAAATCCCGTCAGGACCGCAGTGAACGACCGAGGCCCGCTTCCCGACAAGGGAGGCGGGCCTCATTCATGTGACGGACGACCCGCGCCGGCCCCACGCGGCCCAGCCGGAGGCCGTGCCCGCGGCGGAGCCGCCATCGGATACAGCAGTTCCCGTCAGGACCGTGATGAGGGCCCGGGTCTTCGGATCCGGGTCCTCATCACGGTCCCCTGCGCTTTTCACATGCCCCGACGCGCGCGAGGGCCCGGCGACGCCCTTGACGGCGTCACATTCGCCCGGTACCCCAGAACTCAGGGCCCGTTCCCCACGGCGCCCGCGTGGAGGTGGGGCATGACGGCATCGGTCAGGCACGAGACGCGGGCCCTGCTCCGCGCGCACCTGTCGGCCGCGTCGTCCTACCGGCACCTGACCCGCCACTGCCCGATCTGCCACCGCTTGCTGAAACTGGCGATGGACGGCGCGCCTTGGGCCGCCCAGGCCCCCGAAGAGGCCGCCCAGGGGAGCGCCGCGGGCGAGAGCCCCTCCCCGCACGGCACGGACGCGGCCGGCGCCGCGAACCCTGCCCCCACTTCCCGCGCGGCCGACACGAAGGGCGCCCCCGATGTCCGCCCGGTGTGACGCGGTGGGCCGCGGACCGTACCCACAACGGGGCTCCTGTGGCACAGTGAAGTTCAATCGTCTACTAGCGCACGTGACTCATCGGTAACAAGCCCTTCGGTATGTGATGGGTGTCACTGCATGAGTTTTGAAAACCCGGGTTCTTACCAGGCTCCTACAACCGGTCAATTTAATATGTGCAATTGCACCACTCCGGAGGATGTTCCCCGGAACCCTCCCAGAGCCTCCCCAGACTCCGACAAGGTCACTCACAGAGCCACCTGATACCACCCGAGGGGCGGCCCCAGGTGCGCTCGAGCGCACAAAAAAGATCGCGCCGGACTCGGCGGAGTCCGGCGCGATCGACGACGTTTCCCTAAGGATGCGGGGCCTGTTGGGGCAGGGCCCACGTCGCTTGATGCCAGGTTTCGGGCGTGCGCTCAGGTGGGGGAACCTGACGGATTGCCCGATATGCGGTTGTCAGGCCTCGCTGCGCTGCTGCGGGATACCCGCGAGCAGTGCGCGGACCTCAGCCTCGCGATAACGGCGATGCCCGCCGAGCGTGCGGATCGACGTGAGCTTGCCGGCCTTCGCCCACCGCGTGACCGTCTTGGGGTCGACGCGGAACATCGTGGCGACCTCAGCCGGGGTCAGCAGCGGCTCAGCATCAGGGGTGCGAGCGGTCATGAGCGGCCTCCTCGGGAGAACCGATCGTTCTCGGTTCTTTCCTCTAAATTCTGCACCTTGACCCGCGTTGCCCGAAATGGCGGATGCGGGTCGAGTCGGTTATAGGACGAACGGCTTGTCCTCGGCACTACAACTACACCATCCGTCCAGCCGCGTCGGCCAAACCGATGGAATTGCCCCCCAGGTGTTCATCGGCGACGGAAGCCGATGGACCATGCCATAGCGGACAGTCACACCACTGTGACGATCAGTCACAGGGTGATCGCGAGCCACCAGACCCCGCAAAGCGTGCAATGCCGAGATTTCCCCCCACGATGGAGCATAAGTAGGCGGACGGAGTCCTCCCCGGACTCCTTGTCCTATTTTGGCACGAGGAGGGGCAACCGGCGCAAGGGCCGTGTACGTGCGGTCCGTCACCCTTGCGACAAAAGCCCGGATCGGGGATCTACGTCCCGTCAGTTCCGTGAAGTGCCGCCGACCGTACGCTGTTCGAGCTCTGCATGGCCGTGACGCACGTCACTTATGAAAGCGCTGTCATATCTGTCACATCGTCAGTTCACAGCGCGGTCGGTCCACAGCGCGGTCGGTCCACAGCGCGGTCGGTCCACAGCCGGGCCGGTCCGCAGCTCGGTCAGTTCGCCGAACGCCGGTCCCGTACCGAACGCCACCGCTCCACGAGCCGCGCGTACGCCTCGCCGGCCGCCGCGCCGTCCCCGGTCCGCAGTGCCTCGATGCCCTCGGCCACGTCCCTCGCCGAGTGATCGTCCTCGAGATCTCCGGCCGGCAGCACGTGCACCAGGCCGCCGTAATCCAGTTCCACCAGCGAACGCGGATGGAACTCCTCCAGCCAGCGGCCCACGTCCAGCAGGCCCTCGATGAGCGGCCCCTCGTCCATGGAGTCCTTCAGCGTGCGCAGCGAGCGGGCCACCCGGCGGCGCGCCTGCACCATCGGCGTGCGGTAGCGCAGCACCGGGGCGACCTCCCCGGTCCCCTTCTCGCACGCGCGCTCCTCGTCGGAGACCAGCACGAACCAGTGGAGCGGCACCTGCCAGACCGCCGTACGGATCCACGGGCGGGCGTCGGGGTTGCTCTCCAGCCAGCGTTCGTGGTCCTGGGCGGCCTGCCGGCGCACCACCTCGGGGAGCGCCGCCTCCAGCACCGGCCGGGGCAGCTCCTCGTCGAGTTCCGCCAGCGCCAGCCAGCCGCGCAGCCGGGTGCGCCAGGGGCAGACGCAGAGCACGCCGTCCACCTCGGTCACGAACGCGTCGTCGCTCTCCTGCACCGGCGCCGCGACCGGCGGGGTGGGCAGCAGGCCGGCCAGCGAGCGGCGCAGCTCGTCCTGGTAGGAGGGCAGGTCGGGGCGGCGGGCGTAGCGGGCCCAGTGGGTGCGCTCGGGCTCGGGGAAAGCGGCCAGCGGCTCGTACACGCGCAGATAGACCGCGTACGGAACGATCACCGAGGACACCTTGGGCACGCCTGCTCCCTCCCCCTTCGGCCGACGGGGAAACCCCTGCGAATCGTCCCACGGCGGTACTCCGGGAGAAGGTGATCCCCCGCACTGCGAGATCGGCGGGCCGTGCAGGCTCTACGCTCAGGACACAGGCCCCGCCACCCTTACGGTGCCTGTGTCCCGACCGCCGCTAGTTACCCGGGAGTCACCACAGTGACCGACGTATCCGGCGCACCTGCTGATGTACTGCGCACCCTGTTCCACTCGGACCAGGGTGGTCATGAGCAAGTCGTGCTCTGCCAGGACCGTGCGAGCGGCCTCAAGGCCGTCATCGCCCTGCACTCCACCGCTCTGGGCCCCGCCCTCGGCGGCACCCGCTTCTATCCGTACGCGACCGAGGCGGAGGCCGTCGCCGACGCGCTGAACCTCGCGCGCGGGATGTCGTACAAGAACGCCATGGCCGGGCTGGACCACGGCGGCGGCAAGGCTGTGATCATCGGCGATCCCGACACGATCAAGTCCGAAGAGCTGCTGCTCGCGTACGGCCGTTTCGTGGCCTCCCTCGGCGGTCGCTATGTGACCGCCTGCGACGTCGGCACCTATGTCGCCGACATGGACGTCGTGGCGCGCGAGTGCCGCTGGACGACCGGGCGCTCGCCGGAGAACGGCGGCGCGGGCGACTCCTCGGTCCTGACCGCCTTCGGCGTCTACCAGGGCATGCGGGCCTCCGCACAGCACCTGTGGGGCGACCCGTCGCTGCGCGGCCGCACCGTCGGCATCGCGGGCGTCGGCAAGGTCGGCCACCACCTCGTCGGGCATCTGCGCGAGGAGGGCGCCCAGGTCGTGATCACGGACGTCCGCGCGGACGCGGTGCACAGGGTCCTCGAGCGGCATCCGGAGGGCGTGACGGCCGTCGCGGACACCGAGGCGCTGATCCGGGTCGAGGGTCTCGACATCTACGCCCCCTGCGCTCTCGGCGGGGCGCTCGACGACGAGTCGGTGCCGGTGCTGACGGCGAGAATCGTCTGCGGCGCGGCCAACAACCAGCTCGCCCACCCGGGCGTGGAGAAGGACCTCGCCGACCGCGGGATCCTCTACGCGCCGGACTACGTGGTGAACGCCGGCGGGGTCATCCAGGTCGCCGACGAGCTGCACGGCTTCGACTTCGACCGGTGCAGGGCGAAGGCGGCGAAGATCTTCGACACCACGCTCGGAATCTTCGCACGTGCGAAGGAGGACGGGATTCCGCCGGCCGCCGCAGCCGACCGGATCGCCGAGCAGCGGATGCACGAGGCGGCTCGGGCGCGCGGCTGGTGATCTTCGGGCGGGGCCTCAGGGCGTCCCGTCCCGGGGTTTCGGCGGTACCGGCCGGTGGAAAGTTAGAGAGAACTCTCACTCCTCCCGGCGGGTCGCCCGCCGATAAGTGGTTAAAATCGCCACTGACCAGCGAGGACGGGGCGCTCGAAGGGTGCTGCGCACACGCGCGTGGTACGGGCGACGTACCGTACGGGCGTGGGCTCAGGTACCGTGGGAGCCCTACGACGGGCTCTCCATGGAGAGGCCGTCCTGGATCATGAACGCGTGTCAACCTGGGGCCGTCGAGCCCCGTCGTTGAGGGGGTCGAGCCATGGGGCGCGGCCGGGCCAAGGCCAAGCAAGCGAAGGTCGCCCGCCAGCTGAAGTACAACAGCGGC
The DNA here is from genome assembly GCF_030816715.1 of Streptomyces achromogenes. Lineage (NCBI taxonomy): Bacteria > Bacillati > Actinomycetota > Actinomycetes > Kitasatosporales > Streptomycetaceae > Streptomyces > Streptomyces achromogenes. The sequence goes on from NZ_JAUSYH010000001.1 coordinate 4,279,178, forward strand.
GGGACTGATCTCTCGCGCCTGGCCGAAGAGCTGGGCGCATCGCCATCGAACATTCCGCCGAACGGTCAACCGTTCGAGGATGATGACGATGAGCAGGACGACGACCCGTACGCACGGTACGCCGAGCTGTACGGGGCCGATGACGAGGATGACGGCGAGGACTCCTCGCAACACCGTCGCGGCGCTTGACCTTGTACTGAGCACTCACCCGGTCGGTGACTTCGGTCACCGACCGGGTCTTGTGCTGCCTGCGTGACCGCCCGCCGTCCGGCGGTCCTACGCGGCGTAGTCCCCGACCAGCTCCGCGCCGGTCGGGTGTTCGCCGCGCCCGGTGATCTCGCCGGCGATCCAGGCCTCGACGCCGCGGTCGGCCAGCGTCGCGAGCGCGACGTCCGCCGACTCCTCGGGCACGATCGCCATCATGCCGACGCCCATGTTGAGGGTCTTCTCCAGCTCCAGGCGCTCGACCGAACCGGTCCTGCCGACCAGGTCGAAGATCGGCGCCGGGGTCCAGGTGGAGCGGTCCACGACGGCGTGCAGCCCGTCAGGGATCACGCGGGCCAGGTTGGCCGCGAGACCGCCTCCGGTGATGTGCGAGAAGGCGTGCACGTCCGTGGTGCGGGTGAGGGCCAGGCAGTCCAGCGAGTAGATCTTGGTGGGCTCCAGGAGCTCCTCGCCGAGCGTGCGGCCGAGCTCGTCGATCCGCGCGTCCAGGGACAGGCCGGCCTGGTTCAGCAGGACATGCCGGACCAGCGAGTACCCGTTCGAGTGAAGGCCGGAGGCCGCCATGGCGATCACCGCGTCACCCGTGCGGATGCGATCCGGGCCGAGCAGCCGGTCGGCCTCCACGACGCCCGTTCCGGCGCCGGCGACGTCGAAGTCGTCCTCGCCGAGGAGGCCCGGGTGCTCGGCCGTCTCGCCGCCGACCAGGGCGCAGCCGGCGAGCACACAGCCCTCGGCGATGCCCTTGACGATGGCGGCGACCCGCTCCGGGTGGACCTTGCCGACGCAGATGTAGTCGGTCATGAACAGCGGTTCGGCGCCGCACACCACGATGTCGTCCATGACCATCGCGACCAGGTCGTGGCCGATGGTGTCGAACACGCCGAGCCGGCGCGCGATGTCGACCTTCGTGCCGACGCCGTCCGTGGCGGAGGCGAGCAGGGGTCGCTCGTAGCGCTTGAGGGCGGAGGCGTCGAAGAGGCCGGCGAAGCCGCCGAGGCCGCCCAGGACCTCGGGGCGCTGCGTCTTCTTCACCCACTCCTTCATCAGCTCCACGGCGCGGTCGCCGGCTTCGATGTCGACGCCCGCAGCTGCGTAGCTGGCACCAGTTGTCTCAGACATGACGGTGAGAACTTTCGTGTCGTACGGCGGGTGTGACGAGGTGTGACGGGATTAGACGGGCTGTGACCGGGCTGTCTACGGACGGCGGATCGCGTCGGACGCGGCCGTGGCGGCCGGACCGGCGGCCAGCTCGGTCTCCAGGAGCTGCTTGCCGAGCAGCTCGGGATCGGGAAGCTCCATCGGGTACTCGCCGTCGAAGCAGGCGCGGCACAGGTTCGGCTTGGCGATGGTGGTCGCCTCGATCATGCCTTCGAGGGAGATGTACGAGAGCGAGTCGGCGCCCAGGGAGGTGCCGATCTCGTCGATGGTCATGCCGTTGGCGATCAGCTCCGCGCGCGTGGCGAAGTCGATGCCGAAGAAGCAGGGCCACTTCACGGGCGGCGAGGAGATACGGATGTGCACCTCGGCCGCGCCCGCCTCACGGAGCATCCGGACCAGGGCCCGCTGGGTGTTGCCGCGCACGATCGAGTCGTCGACGACGACCAGGCGCTTGCCCTTGATGACTTCCTTGAGCGGGTTCAGTTTCAGACGGATGCCCAGCTGGCGGATGGTCTGCGAGGGCTGGATGAACGTCCGGCCGACGTAGGCGTTCTTCACCAGGCCCGCGCCGAAGGGGATGCCCGACGCCTCGGCGTAGCCGATCGCGGCGGGGGTGCCGGACTCCGGTGTCGCTATGACGAGATCGGCGTCGACCGGCGCTTCCTTGGCGAGCTTGCGGCCCATCTCCACGCGGGAGAGGTACACGTTGCGCCCGGCGATGTCGGTGTCCGGACGAGCCAGGTACACGTACTCGAAGACACAGCCCTTCGGCTTCGCTTCCGCGAACCGGGAGGTCCGCAGGCCGTTCTCGTCGATGGCGACGAACTCGCCGGGCTCGATCTCACGGACGTAGGCGGCGCCGCAGATGTCCAGGGCGGCGGACTCGGAGGCGACCACCCAGCCGCGCTCCAGCCGGCCGAGGACGAGCGGGCGGATGCCCTGCGGGTCGCGACCGGCGTAGAGCGTGTGCTCGTCCATGAAGACGAGCGAGAAGGCGCCCTTGACCTGCGGGAGGACCTGGTGGGCGGCCTCCTCGATGGTCAGCGGCTTGCCGCTCTCGTCGACCTGGGCCGCGAGGAGGGCGGTGAGCAGGTCGGTGTCGTTGGTCGCCGCGACGCGCGGGGTGCGGCCCTCCTGCTTGGGCAGGTCGGCGACCATCTCGGCGAGCTGGGCGGTGTTGACGAGGTTTCCGTTGTGACCGAGCGCGATCGAACCGTGCGCGGTGGCGCGGAACGTCGGCTGGGCGTTCTCCCACACGGACGCGCCGGTGGTCGAGTAGCGGGCGTGACCGACCGCGATATGACCCTGGAGCGAACCGAGTGAGGTCTCGTCGAAGACCTGGGACACCAGGCCCATGTCCTTGAAGACGAGGATCTGCGAGCCGTTGCTGACCGCGATCCCCGCGGATTCCTGACCTCGATGCTGTAGGGCGTAGAGCCCGAAGTAAGTGAGCTTGGCGACCTCTTCACCGGGAGCCCAGACACCGAAGACGCCGCAGGCGTCCTGGGGGCCCTTCTCACCGGGGAGCAGATCATGACTGAGTCGACCGTCACCACGTGGCACGCCACCGAGTGTAGGCGAGATCGACCACTGGTCCGAATTGGGGATACCCGCCGCTAATTGGATCACCGAACGGCCACGACACCCGCGATCGACGCGTTTCCGCAGGTCAGCAATGGGATTTGGTGATCCACTCGGGGATCGGGCGGGCCACGCGAGCGACCCGGCGGGCGCCCCTTGCGCGGGCATGAGTGAGCTGTCGCACACCAATAGGGGCGGTGGGCGCCGGCCGGGTCTCATTCCCTGGTCAGCCGGACCTGGTCGCCGTCGGCGGTGCCGAGGGTCAGCGTGGCGCCGTCGACCTCGGCGGTGAGGGTCCCGTCGGCGAGCGTGCCGGCCAGTGTGCGCTCGAACGCCATGCGCTGTTCCTCGCAGGCCATCCTCGTCGACCGGGCGTCGCCGAACCGGACGCGGTCGCCCTGGACGGCGGCCTTCGCGGTGAAGTGGTTGCAGCCGTAGTCGCCCGCCGCCTTCCCGTCCTCGATCTCGAGGTACGCGCCGGAGGGGGCGCGGTGGACGGCCCCGTCGACGGTGACGCTGTCGACGTTCCACCGGACCCCGGTGACGGGCTGCTCCACGCGCACCTCCCCGCTGCCGGACTGCTCGCCGCCCGCCTTCTCGCTGCCGCAGGCCGCGGCGAGCGGGACGAGCAGGACGGCGGCGGTCAACGCCGTGCGGCGCCGGTACGGGTGCGCGTGCGTGGGGCTGTGCCTCTGCCTGGACATGCCGGTTCGACGGGGCGGGTGGGGTGGTCGGTTCCGTCCCGGCCACCCCGCCCCCACCGGCACCCGCACCGGCACCGGCACCGGCACCGGCACCGGGTTCAGGCCATCAGGGGGAGCAGCGCCGTGAGGTCCGCCCGCTCGCCGCTAGCCGCGACCTTCGCCTGCCGGACGGCGTCCTCCCAGGTCACCCGGCCGGCGGCCAGCCGGATCCAGGTCAGCGGGTCGGTCTCGACGACGTTGGGCGGGGTGCCCCGGGTGTGCCGGGGACCCTCGACGCACTGCACGACGGCGTACGGCGGGATCCGCACCTCGGTCGCGCCGCCGGGCGCCTTGGCGGCGAGGGCGTCGGCGAGGAGCCGGGTGGCGGCGGCGAGCGCCTGGCGGTCGTAGGGGACGTCCAGACCGGGGACGGCCGCGTTCAGGTCGTCGGTGTGCACGACCAGCTCGACGGTGCGGGTGACGAGGTAGTCGGCCAGGCTGATGGCGCCGGTGCGGGTCGCCAGCAGCCGGTCGCCGGGGACGGCGGCGAGGGCGGCGGCGACGCGCTCCTCGGTGCGGGCGTAGAGGGCGTCCAGATCGGGTTCGGCCGCGGCGAGCTCCCGGGTGCGCTCGCCGATGTCGGCCGCGCGGGCGGCGGTGGCGAACGGCCACTCCAGGAGCGTGAGCTCAGCCTTCGCGGGTTCGTCGCGGTCGAGGTTGCGGCTGACGGTCTCCACCGCCATGGTCATGTGCGCGGCCAGCTCCCGCACGGTCCATCCCGGCAGCCGCGTGGGCAGCGCGAGCTGCTCGGGCGTGAGGGAGCCCACAGCCCGCCGCACGTTCCCGAACTGGGCCGCCACCGCGGCACGGGTCCTGGCGGGGTCGTAGGTGCGGGCGCGCTTCTTGGCGGGTGGCATGACGACGAGCGTAGTGGCCGCCGGTGACACCGGGCCGTCCCCCGGCGAGCGGGGGCACCGCCTTCGCGCGTCACGACGAAAGCCCCGCCCGTGGGAACGGGCGGGGCCTTCACCGGTGTGCGGGTACCGCGGCGGTTACGCGAGGAGCGCCGGGATGGTGTCCTCGTGGGCCGTGCGCAGCTCCTCCAGGGACAGCTCGAACTCGCCCTGGAGCTCGACCGTGTCGCCGTCCACGACGCCGATGCGGGTCACGGGCAGGCCGCGCGCCCCGCACATGTCGTTGAAGCGGAGTTCCTCGGACCGCGGGACGGCCACCACGGCACGGCCCGCCGACTCGGAGAACAGGAGCGTGAAGGCGTCCAGCCCGTCCGGGACGACCAGCCGCGCGCCCTTGCCGCCGAGCAGCGCCGACTCGACGACCGCCTGGATCAGACCGCCGTCCGACAGGTCGTGCGCGGAGTCGATCATGCCGTCGCGGGACGCGGAGATCAGGATCTCGGCGAGCAGCCGCTCCCGTTCCAGGTCGACCTTCGGGGGAAGACCGCCGAGGTGGTCGTGGACGACCTGGGACCAGGCCGAGCCGCCGAACTCCTCACGGGTGTCGCCGAGGAGGTAGAGCAGCTGGCCCTCCTCCTGGAAGGCGACCGGCGTGCGCCGCGCCACGTCGTCGATGACGCCCAGCACCGCGACCACGGGGGTCGGGTGGATGGCCGCCTCGCCCGTCTGGTTGTACAGGGAGACGTTGCCGCCGGTCACCGGGGTGCCGAGCTGCTGGCAGGCGTCGGCCAGGCCGCGGATGGCCTCCGCGAACTGCCACATCACCGCCGGGTCCTCGGGAGAGCCGAAGTTCAGGCAGTCGGAGACGGCGAGCGGCTTGGCGCCGGTCGTCGCCACGTTGCGGTACGCCTCGGAGAGCGCCAGCTGCGCGCCCGCGTACGGGTCGAGCTTGGCGTACCGGCCGTTGCCGTCGGTCGCGATGGCGACGCCGAGGCCGGTCTCCTCGTCGATCCGGATCATGCCCGAGTCCTCGGGCTGCGCGAGGACGGTGTTGCCCTGCACGAAGTGGTCGTACTGCGAGGTGATCCACTTCTTGGACGCCTGGTTCGGGGAGGACACCAGCTTCAGGACCTGGTCCTTCAGCTCCTCGCCCGTCGTCGGCCTCGGCAGCTTGTTCGCGTCGTCGGCCTGGAGGGCGTCCTGCCAGTCCGGGCGGGCGTAGGGGCGCTCGTAGACCGGGCCGTCGTGGGCGACGGTGCGCGGGTCGACGTCGACGATCTTGCCGCCGTGCCAGAAGATCTCCAGGCGGTCGCCGTCCGTGACCTCGCCGATGACGGTGGCGATGACGTCCCACTTGTCGCAGATCTCGAGGAACCGGTCCACCTTGCCGGGCTCGACGACCGCGCACATGCGTTCCTGCGACTCGCTCATGAGGATCTCCTCGGGCGAGAGCGTGGAGTCGCGCAGCGGTACGTCGTCCAGCGTGACGCGCATGCCGCCGGAGCCGTTGGAGGCGAGCTCGGACGTGGCGCAGGACAGGCCGGCCGCGCCGAGGTCCTGGATGCCGACGACCAGCTTCTCCTTGAAGGCCTCCAGGGTGCACTCGATGAGGAGCTTCTCCTGGAACGGGTCGCCGACCTGCACGGCCGGACGCTTCGACGGCTTGGCGTCGTCGAAGGTCTCGGAGGCCAGGATCGACGCGCCGCCGATGCCGTCGCCGCCGGTGCGGGCCCCGTAGAGGATGACCTTGTTGCCCGCGCCGGACGCCTTCGCGAGGTGGATGTCCTCGTGTCGCATCACACCGATGGCGCCGGCGTTGACCAGCGGGTTGCCCTGGTAGCAGGCGTCGAAGACGACCTCGCCGCCGATGTTCGGCAGGCCCAGGCAGTTGCCGTAGCCGCCGATGCCGGCGACCACGCCCGGCAGGACACGCTTGGTGTCGGGGTGGTCGGCGGCACCGAAGCGCAGCGGGTCCACGACCGCGACCGGCCGCGCGCCCATCGCGATGATGTCGCGGACGATGCCGCCGACGCCCGTGGCAGCGCCCTGGTAGGGCTCGACGTACGAGGGGTGGTTGTGCGACTCGACCTTGAAGGTGACCGCGTAACCCTGGCCGACGTCGACGACGCCCGCGTTCTCGCCGATGCCCACGAGGAGGGCGTCGGACTGGGGGGCCTTCTCGCCGAACTGGCGGAGGTGCACCTTGGAGGACTTGTACGAGCAGTGCTCGGACCACATGACCGAGTACATGGCCAGCTCGGCGCCGGTCGGGCGACGGCCGAGGATCTCGACCACGCGCTCGTACTCGTCCTTCTTCAGGCCGAGTTCGGCCCAGGGCAGCTCGACGTCGGGGGTCTCGGTCGCGTGCTCGACCGTGTCCAGAGGCGTCCGGCTCATGCGTTGACCAGCTTCTTGAGGATCGAGGTGAAGAAGGGGAGACCGTCGGTGCGGCCGGACCCGATGAGGGGTTCGACGGCGTGCTCCGGGTGCGGCATCAGGCCCACGACGTTGCCCGCCGCGTTGGTGATGCCGGCGATGTCGTTGAGCGAGCCGTTCGGGTTGACGTCCAGGTAGCGGAAGGCGACCCGGCCCTCCGCCTCCAGCTCGTCCAGCGTGTGCTGGTCGGCGACGTACCGGCCGTCCATGTTCTTCAGCGGGATGTGGATCTCCTGGCCGGCCGTGTAGTCGGTGGTCCAGGCGGTGTCCGCGTTCTCCACCCGCAGCTTCTGGTCGCGGCAGATGAAGTGGAGGTGGTCGTTGCCGAGCATCGCGCCGGGCAGCAGGTGGGCCTCGGTGAGGATCTGGAAGCCGTTGCAGATGCCGAGGACCGGCAGACCGGCCTTCGCCTGCTCGATGAGGGGCTCCATCACGGGGGAGAAACGCGCGATGGCGCCGGCCCGCAGATAGTCGCCGTAGGAGAAACCTCCGCACAGCACCACGGCGTCGACCTGGTGGAGGTTCTTGTCCTTGTGCCAGAGGGCGACGGGCTCGGCGCCCGCGAGCCGGATCGCACGCTGGGTGTCCCGGTCGTCGAGGCTGCCGGGAAAAGTGACGACGCCAATACGAGCGGTCACTTCGCGGCCCCCGCGACGGCTTCTTCCGACTCGACCCGGACGGTGAAGTCCTCGATCACGGTGTTGGCGAGGAAGGATTCCGCAAGATCGTGGATGCGGGCGAGGGCGGCCTCGTCGACCGGCCCGTCAACTTCCAGTTCGAATCGCTTTCCCTGACGTACGTCGGAGATGCCTTCGAAACCCAGCCGCGGCAGTGCGCGCTGCACCGCCTGGCCCTGGGGGTCGAGGATCTCCGGCTTGAGCATGACGTCGACTACGACGCGTGCCACTGGCACTCCCGGTGGTGTGGTGCTGAGCAGGCTCCTGCAGGTGTCTCCAACAGGTGTCTTCAGACTACCCGCACAAAATTTCTACGCGAGTAGAGTTGTAGGAAACTACGTGAGCGCCATCACGATCAGGTATCGGACCAGTGCCTTCGTGGAAATTTCAGGGAAAGATCCGGGGTGCGTCCACGTTCCCTATTGCCCCGGGACACGCGGACAGATTTAGTCGGGCTTCACATTCCAATGCCGGGCACTGTACAAATGAATTGTCAATAGCCGATACTTTGCCCCATAACAGGCGAACAGTCGACATCTCCGTGGCGTCTCGGCACGTCACCGCAGAGCTGTCGCACGAAGGGACCGATATTCGTGGCGCAGAAGGTCGTGGTCACTCTCTTTGACGACATCGACGGCTCGGAAGCGGCGGAAACGATCGCCTTCGGGCTGGACGGCAAGTCGTACGAGATCGACCTGAATGAAGGCAATGCCGAGAAACTGCGTAAGGCGCTCGCGCCCTACGTGGACGCCGGCCGCAAGCGGTCGAGGTCCGGCAAGGCGTACAAGCAGACGGAGGTCGCCCCCGACCCCGCGGCCGTCCGCGCCTGGGCCCAGGCCAACAAGATGGACGTGCCGGCCCGCGGCCGCATCCCCAAGAAGGTCTACGAGGCGTTCACCGACGCACAGTGAGCTCCGCTCCGAGTGCTGGGCCGACGGCCGGTCACCCGCCCCCGGCGGGAACCGACTTGCGTTGCACCCCTCCCGGTCAGCTAGAGTCTGGAGCACGCCGCCGGGCGAGGCCGAAAGGCCCAGCTCACGGAGTACACGCGGGTGTAGTTCAGTAGTAGAACATCCCCCTTCCAGGGGGAAGGCGCAGTGTGCAATTCCTGTCACCCGCTCTGCACCGCCGATCTGACCACTCTTGTGGATCAGGTAGGCTGGTGCTCGCGCCGATCGGTGAAAGCCGGTCGGAGGCAATGCGGACGTAGCTCAGTTGGTAGAGCGCAACCTTGCCAAGGTTGAGGTCGCGAGTTCGAGCCTCGTCGTCCGCTCCATCGAGAAGACCCCGGTCCAGTGGACCGGGGTCTTCTCGTGTGCCCATGTGTTCGTGTGTCCCGGTGTTGGTGTGTCCGTGTGCTGCGGCCGCCCGTATCGCCATGGGCGCGCGCCGCAGCGGTCGTCTGACATTTGTCATACGCACCGGTGACACCTCGCACTGCCGGGCCCTCCCCTTCGCGGGGACGCTCGGGACATGGACACGAATGAGCACGTGATCGAGGTCACCGGCCTCCGGCGTGTGTACGGGGGCGAGTTCGAAGCGGTCCGTGGCATCTCCTTCCACGTGCGCCGCGGTGAGGTCTTCGCGCTGCTGGGCACCAACGGGGCCGGGAAGACGTCGACCGTCGAACTGCTGGAGGGGCTCGCGCGTCCGGACGGCGGCCGGATCAGGGTCCTCGGGCACGACCCGTACAGCGAGCGGACCGCCGTACGGCCGCGCACCGGCGTGATGCTCCAGGAGGGCGGCTTCCCCTCCGAACTGACCGCCGCCGAGACCGCGCGGATGTGGGCCGGCTGCGTGAGCGGCGCCCGTCCGGCCGGGCAGGCGCTGGCCCTCGTCGGACTCGCCGAACGGGCGGACGTCCGGGTCAAGCAGCTGTCCGGGGGCGAGCGGCGACGGCTCGACCTGGCGCTCGCGGTGCTCGGCGACCCCGAGGTCGTGTTCCTCGACGAGCCGACGACCGGCCTGGACGCCGAGGGCCGGCGCGACACCTGGGACCTGGTGCGCGCCCTGCGCGACGCCGGTACGACGGTCCTGCTGACCACGCACTACCTGGAGGAGGCGGAGGTTCTCGCCGACCGGCTGGCCATCCTGCACCGGGGCCGCGTCGCCGCCTCCGGAACGCCCGCGGAGGTGACCGCCGCCCAGCCCTCCAGGATCGCCTTCGAGCTGCCCGAGGGGTACTTCGTGGGCGACCTGCCGCCGTTGGGGGAACTCGGCGTGTGCGGCCACGAGGTCGACGGTCGCGTCGTACGGCTGCGCACCCGGGAGTTGCAGCGGGCGGCGACCGGGCTGCTGGTGTGGGCCGACCGGGCCGGGGTGCGACTGCGCCGACTGGACGTGCGGTCGGCATCGCTGGAGGAGGCGTTCCTCGGCATCGCCCGGAAGGCGTCGGACGACCCGGAGGGCGGTCGGGGCCACCCGGACGACCGAGGCGGTCCAGACGGTCGACGGGGTCCAGGAGATCCAGGCGGTCCAGGCGACCGGGACACGGAGGTCGCGGCATGAGGGAGGCGAACCAGCGGGGTGGGACGACGGTGGAGGGCGCCGCCGGTCGGGCCGTCAGGGGTGCGGAAACCACCCCCCTGGGCAGGATGGCCGCCCTCGGCCGGGCCGAGCTGACGCTCCTCGGGCGCAGCAGGAGCACGCTCGCCCTGGCCCTGTTCGTGCCGCTCGTGCTGCCGGTCAGCCTCGCCTCGGTGGTCGACGGAATGGACGTGGCGGACGTCGGACTCAGCGCCGGCCTGGTCCTGCTGCCCGCCGCCATCGGCTTCTCGCTGCTGTTCGGCGTGTACCAGGCGCTGTCGTCCGTCTTCACCGCCCGTCGCGAGGAGTTGGTGCTGAAGCGGCTGCGCACCGGCGAGCTGCGGGACGCCGAGATCCTGTGCGGATCGGCGCTGCCGGTGCTCACCGTGGGGCTGGTGCAGTCTCTGGCGCTGGTGGCCGGCTGCACCGCCCTGCTGGACGTACCGGCCCCGAAGGCGCCCCAGCTCGCCGTCCTGGGGCTGCTGTCGGGGCTCGTGATGTGCGCGGCGCTCGCGGCGCTCACCGCGGCCCTGACCCGGACCGTGGAGAGCGCGCAGGTCACCACGGCGCCGTTGGTGCTGGTGTCGATGACCGGCTCCGGGATGGCCGTCCCGCTGGAACTGCTCCCCGACCGGCTCGCGTCCGTCTGCGAACTGCTGCCGCTCTCCCCGGTGATCACCCTCATCCGGGGCGGCTGGACCGGGAGCCTGTCCGCCTACGAGGCTCTCGGCGCCCTGGCGACCGCACTGGCCTGGACCGTGCTCGCGGTGTTTGCTGTACGACGGTGGTTCCGTTGGGAGCCGAGGCACTGAGGAACGGTGGAACGGTGTTCGGCTGGATCCGGAGGTGGCACGGACGCCACTGGCGCGAACGCAGCAAGGCGGAGCGGGTCGAGCTCCAGAGCGTGCTCACCTGGTACGTCACGACCTGGAGCTTCTCGCTCTTCTGGCTGGCGCTGCCGCTGGTGGGCGAGATCGACCGCAGGCCCCTGCCGCTGGCCCTCGGCGGGTCGCTGCTCCTCGTCGGCGCCCTGCAGTGCGTGGAGACGAACCGGCTCACCCGGTCGGCGCTCGACCACTATTTGGGCCGGGCCGAACTCCCGTCCCGCGCGCTGCGCCCCGCGGCCGTCCTGCTGGCCCTGGAACTGGCGCTGGCCCTCGCTCTCGGCGCGCTGGGCGGCACCGACGCGGTGGGGGTCAGGCTGTTCGTCGGGGCCGCGCTGCTGCCCTTCGGACTGCTGTACGGGCTCGTCGCACCCGTCCCGGTGTTCCTGCGCCGGTCCGCCGCGCTCGCCGTGGTCCTCATGGCCGCGTTCGCCTGGACCTCACCGGCCCCCGCCGGGATCGTGGCGGTCGGGGTGCTCACCGCGTTCGGGACTCTGTTCTCGCTGGTGGTCTGTCGCTGCGGCGCTTGGAACCTGTCCGTGCTCTGGGAGGCGGAGCGGGCCCGCGAGGTCGAGGCCCGGCTCGCCGTCGCCGAGGAGCGGCTGCGCTTCGGGCGGGATCTGCACGACGTCATGGGCCGGAACCTGGCGGTGATCGCGCTGAAGAGCGAGCTGGCCGTGCAGCTGGCCCGGCGCGGGCGGCCGGACGCCGTGGAGCAGATGATCGAGGTGCAGCGCATCGCGCAGGAGTCGCAGCGCGAGGTGCGGGCCGTCGTCCGGGGCTATCGGGAGGCCGACCTCGGGGCCGAACTCGCCGGAGCTCAGGGCGTGTTGGAGGCGGCGGGGATCGTGTGCGCGGTGACCGGGGACGCCGGGGCGCTGCCCGCCGAGGTGCAGTCGGCGCTCGGCTGGGTGGTGCGGGAGAGCACCACGAACGTGCTGCGGCACGGGGACGCCGAGCGGTGTTCGGTGGCCCTGCGGAGGACGGACGGGTACGTGGTGCTCACGGTGGAGAACGACGGTGTACGGCCGGACGCCCCACCGGGCACGCAGCAGGGCGACAGCGCCCGGGACGGCACGGGCAGGGACGACACCGTCCGGGACGGCTCCGGGTCCGGCGGCGCCGCCGGCCGCGTCCCCGGCGGCCGCACTGGCTCCGGCGGCGGCATGGGCTCCGGGAAGGGCACGCATTCCGGCAGCCGCACGGGACCTGGCGTCGAGGGCCGTGGCGGGTCCGGGGCTCGCGGGGCTGCGGGAGCGGCTGCTCAGGGTCGACGGGACGCTGCAGGCGGGGTTCGTCGGGACGGGCGGGTACCGGGTGGTCGCCCAGGTGCCGTTGAACGGGAAGCACGCTGTGAAAGAGGTCATTTCATGACGGTACGGGTGCTGCTCGCCGACGACGAGCACCTCATCCGGGGTGCCCTGGCCGCGCTGCTCTCCCTCGAGGACGACCTGATGATCGTCGCCGAGGCGGCCACCGGTCCGGAGGCGCTGGCGATGGCCCGGGCCCACCGCCCCGACGTCGCCGTCCTGGATCTGCAGATGCCCGGCGCGGACGGTGTGAAGGTCGCCACATCCCTGCGCACCGAACTGCCTGGATGCCAGGCATTGATCGTCACCAGTCACGGACGGCCTGGGCATCTCAAGCGGGCGCTTGCGGCAGGTGTGCGCGGGTTCGTCCCCAAGACGGTGAGCGCCCAGCGGCTCGCGGAGATCATCCGCACGGTGCACGCCGGGAACCGTTACGTCGACCCGGAGTTGGCCGCCGACGCGATCTCCGCAGGCGACTCGCCGCTGACCTCGCGCGAGGCGGAGGTGCTGGAACTCGCCGCCGACGGCGCGCCCGTCGCGGAGATCGCCGAGCGGGCCGCCCTCTCGCAGGGCACCGTACGGAACTACCTGTCGTCGGCCGTCTCCAAGCTCGGGGCGGAGAACCGGCATGCCGCGGTGCGGCTCGCGCGGGAGCGGGGTTGGGTATAGTTGGCCTCGCGCCACGGCACCTTCACACCGGCGCGTTGCGGACGTAGCTCAGTTGGTAGAGCGCAACCTTGCCAAGGTTGAGGTCGCGAGTTCGAGCCTCGTCGTCCGCTCCATCGAAAGGCCCCGGTCACCGACCGGGGCCTTTCGCGTCACTCCCAGCCGACGCCCGTGAGGCGCTCGTAGGCCTCGACGTACTTCGCGCGGGTCGCGTCCACGATGTGCTGGGGCAGCGGCGGCGGGGGCTGCTCGCTGTGCCGGTCCCAGCCGGACTCGGCCGAAGTCAGCCAGTCGCGCACGAACTGCTTGTCGTACGAGGGCTGCGCGCGGCCGGGCTGCCACTGGTCGGCCGGCCAGAAACGGGACGAGTCCGGGGTGAGGACCTCGTCGGCGATGACCAGGTCCTCGCCCTCGAAACCGAACTCGAACTTGGTGTCGGCGAGGATGACGCCCCGGTCCCGGGCGATGTCGCGGGCGCGGCCGTACACGGCGAGGGTCGCCTGGCGGAGCTGGGCGGCGGTGTCGGCGCCGACCTGACGGGCCACCTCCTCGTAGGAGACGTTCTCGTCGTGCTCGCCGACGGCCGCCTTGGTGGCCGGGGTGAAGATCGGGGCGGGCAGTTCGCTGCCGTCGACCAGGCCCTCGGGGAGGGCGAGCCCGCAGACCGTGCGGGAGTCCTTGTATTCGGCGAGGCCCGAGCCGGTGAGGTAGCCGCGGGCCACGCACTCGACGGGGACCATCCGCAGCGACTTGCAGACCAGGGTGCGACCGGCCCAGTCGGCGGGGGCGCCGGCGGGCAGCTCCGTGCTGAGGACGTGGTTCGGCACCAGGTCGGCGAACTGGTCGAACCACCACAGGGAGAGCTGGGTCAGGATGCGGCCCTTGTCGGGGATCTCGGTCGGCAGCACCCAGTCGAAGGCGGACGTACGGTCGCTGGCGACCATCACGAGGTCGCCCGCCTCGTTCTGGTACAGCTCGCGCACCTTGCCGGTGTGCAGATGCACCAGGCCCGGCACCTGAAGGGGCTCGGGCTTTTCTACGAATCCGGACACGGTTCCTCCCCGTGGTTCTGTCTCAGTGGGCTGATTGTCCCGTACATCGGGATCGGCCGAGGACAGCGGGGTGGAGTGAGGGGGCAACGGGGTGGAGTGAGGCGCGTACGGATGTCAGTCGCGTTTGCAGATGCGGTCCAGGAGGTTGGCGGTGGCCCGCTGGATACGGGGGTCCGCATGGCCGGGGCGGTCCAGGGCCGGGGACCAGGCGAAGGTGCCGGAGGCGAAGACCAGGGCGCCTGAGGGGGCGCGGTAGAGGGAGGTCTCCTGGTGGCGCAGGACACCCTGGGTGTCGCTGTACGGGGAGTGGGCGAGGAGGATGCGGTCCTCGTGGGGCGGCAGCGCGGTCCGCGGGAAGTAGCGGTCGGCCTCACCCGCGACCAGGTGCTCGATGCCGTCGCCCTCGCCTGCCCCGGTCGCCTCCCACAGCCAGTGTCCGGAGTTGCGGACGATCAGCGGGTGCGGCTCGGGCACCCGCCCCGCGTACTGAATGCCGATCAGCTGCTGCTCGGCCCGGTCGACCTCACGCCACAGCACGGGCCGCCCGGGTCCCCGGCGTTTGCGGCAGGTGAGCAGACGGCCCGGAACGCCCGACGGTGACGGGCCCAACTCCACCTGCCAGTAGAGGGAGTTGGCGGAGAGGAAGACCAGCGAGGTGCCGCTGTCACGGGCGAGTTCCACGGTGCGGCGCATGCGCGTCGACCAGTACTCGTCGTGGCCGGGGAAGACCAGACCCCGGTAGCGGGTGGGGTCGACGGCGCCGACGTGCAGGTCGCGGGCGTCGGCGTAGGCGACGTCGTAGCCGTAGCGCTCCGCCCAGCGGATGAAGTCGTAGGCGTGGCCCACGTGCAGCGGGAGGCCCGCGCCGGCGTACGGACGGTCGAAGGAGACCGTGGTCGCCGCGTCGGCCTCGCCCAGGAGCCGCCCGTCGTCGTCCCACGCGTGGTAGAGACTGGCGCCGGTGCGGCCGTCCTCGGGATAGAGGTTGTAGGCCTGCCAGGTGACGTCGGGAAGGACCAGAAGCAGGTCGGCGGGACGGTGGTCGCGGATCGTGAAGGGCACGTGCGACCGGTAGCCGTCGACGGTGGTGAGGACGGCGACGTACGCGCCCACGTTCCAGTACGACGGGACCTGCAGCCGCCAGGAGAGCCACCAGTGGTGGCAGGAGACCGTGCGGTCGGCGGTCAGCGGCGGAGGCTGGACGATCCCGGAGAGGCGCGGGCTCGTGGTGATCTTGGCCGCGCCGTCGCCGTCGTAGTGGCCGATGCGGTAGACGTCGACGCTGAACTCCTGCGGCGGGTCGACCGTGATGTGGAAGTCGACGGCCTCGCCCGGGGCGACCGCGCCGGTGGAGACGAACCCCTTGATCTGACGGCGGACGTCGTCGGCGGACCGGGGAGCGCCGGAACCGGGCGCGGTGCGCGGGGCGGGGACGCGGGGGCCGCCGGCGCCCTGTGCCGCGCCGGGGGCCGGGTTCGGGTCCACGTACCAGGGGACGACCTGGCCGGTGTCGTCGAAATACGTCTCGCTGCCGCGCAGCCAGGGGACGGGGCCCTGGCCGAAGGGGTCCGTCACGGCGTGGGCCAGCGCTCCCGACTCCCATCGGCGGGTGTGCTTCGGTCCTGGTCCGGGTGCCATGGTGCTCCCCTCCCCTGTGCCCCGTGGTGGCTCGTGGTGACTCATGGCGCCTCGTGCTCGTTCTGCCTGGTGGCAGCTCCCGCGCACGAAAGCGCTGTGCGCGGCGCCGGATGCGCGGCGGTCGGCAGCCTGCCCCGCTCGTCGGACCGCGCCGCTCGTCGTGCGCCGTCCGCCCCTGCGGCTTGTCCTATGTCCCGCGCCCTTGCCATGGGCTCGTTCGATCCCAGCACATCACATAACGCGCGCAGACAGTCACGATTCGTTGCGGATTGGCCGAAAGTGGAAGACGGTGCTCCGGTGCGGTCCCGCCGGGCGGAGCGTCGAGGCCCTCGCCGAGCCCTCGCCGCGCTCAGCCCAACCGCACCGGCTTCTCGGGGCGTATCCCCAGCTCCACCAGCCAGGTCCGCAACGGGACCGCGTCGCCGTCCTCGACGAGGCTGAGGACCCGGGGGGCGAGGTCCGCGACGCGCTCGCCGTCGACCAGGAGGGTCGGGCCGTCCAGCCAGTCGAGGCCCGGAGTCGCGCCGACGGTGTCCATCGCGGCGCAGCACACCATCGCCGTGACGTGGTCGGCGAGGAGCTCCCGGTCGGTGCGCGGCGGCTGGAGGGGGAACAGGGGGAGCGCGTCGTCGTCCCAGAGGGCCGCGTCGGGACCCTGCCCGGGGGCCGGAGGGCCGACGGGAGCCGCCTTCGCGGTCGCCGCCTCCTCCTTGCCGACCTCGGCGCCGATGCGTGCGGCGAGGGCGGCGCTGCGGGGGTTGGAGGCCGGCTCGTCGCCGTCGGGACCGGCCTCGGGCCGCGGGGCCGCGTCCGCGGACGGAAACGGCGCGGGAGCAGGGCCGGTGGCGAAACGGGCGGCGGTTGCACCGGCGGATTCCGCGGCCGGGGCGGATCCGGTGCCGGGAGGCGCGCCCGGCGCCTCCCGAAGCGCGTCCGTCAGCGGCAGCGGCGGCGCGGGGGACGGGTCCTCCGGCGGGGGCGCGGGCGTCGGGCGGACGGCGTCCGCCGCGAAACGGCCGTCGGCCGGGGTCGCCGGGTCGGTCAGGTGGTCCAGGACGCGCGCCAGGGTGGGCCCGCCGGCGTGGGCGGCGGCCGTGGGGTCGGGTGCCCGGCGGACCCCGAGGGCGTCCAGCACCCGGTGGAGGCGGGCCGCGTCGGTGCGCCACTTACGGTCCACGACCTCGTCCGGGTAGTCGTCCCAGGCCACCGGCGACCAGTGCGGGCCGGGCTCGGCGGGACCGCCGTGGAAGAGGCGGGCGGCGAGCAGCGACGCGGCCTCGTCGACCACGCCGGGCTCTTCCAGCAGGTCACAGGCGGGCCGTTCGCCGAGGCGGGAGGCAAAGCCCTCGGCCAGCCGGTCGCGGCGGGACAGCTCGGTGAGGGCGGCGACGACTCCCGCGTCCAGCCGGGAGGGCCAGCGGCCCATCCGCCAGGCGGGCAGCGCCACCCGCGTCAGGAGCCGGTCCCAGCCCGCGTACGCCAGGCCCACCTGCTCCTGGGCGACGATGCGCAGCCCGTAGTCCACAGCCTGTGCACGCTCGGCGGCCGCGGCGGCCACCCCCCGCTCCATCTCACCGGCGTGCACCTGGCAGCCGCGCAGCATCAGCCGCGCGACCCAGCCGATGCCGGAGCAGAAGGGGCGCAGGACGGCACTCCGGCCGGCGCGCTCGGCGCAGACGGCCACCGCGGCGTCCAGCCCGCGCACGTACCGCCGGGCCGCGGCTATGTCGGGGTGGGCGGAGGGGCCGGTGCCGGCGACGACCGGGGCCAGGACCGCCCGCAGCTCGCCCACCCGCATCCACCACAGGAACGGGGAGCCGATGACGAGCACGGGCGCCGTCGCCGTACGGCGGTGCAGGGTGCCGCGGGAGCCGCCCGGGCCGGCTATCTCGTCGGCCCGGCGGGGCGGCGGCGAGCCGTGGGCCCGGTGGGTGCGGTCCTCGAGCCAGCTGTCGCAGTCCGGCGTGAGGGCTATCGCGGAGGGCGCGGGGACGTCCAGCCGGTCGGCGAGGTCGCGGACCAGCCGGTACAGGTCGGGGGCCGCCTGCTCGGCGACGGTGACCGTGGGGCTGACGGCGGGCCGGGCGCGGGCGACCACCAGCGCGATCACCCCGGCCGAGAGCAGGGCGCCGACCGCGACGACGGACACCGCCCAGCGCGCCGCGTCCCAGCCCGCGCCCACGAGATGGCCGGTGGTCCCTCCGACGAGCAGGATCACGGCGGCGGCCGAGGGCAGCAGCGCCAGGGCGAGGGCGCGGCTGCGGATGCGCAGCACGGCCAGTGCCCGGGCGCGCGCCGCCTGCGCGCCCATCTCCACACCCATACCGGTCATGACCGGAGCTCACCCCCTCCCTGCAGTCCTGTGTCCCCCGGCCGTCTTCGCAGTGCTCACTCCCCCACTGTGGCACCCGCCACCGACATCGCAATGCCGGTGGGCCAAGTGCCGGAACGACGGCCGGGACGCTTGCGCCGCACCCTAGTTGGCGCTCAGGCCCCCGTCAGCCGGATAGCTCAGCGCTCACTCGATGGAATGGCTTTGGGGAAAGGTGTATGACGCAGGGCAACGAACAGGCCCCGGGTTCCACGGCCCCTCGGTGAGGGGTTCCATGGAGGCCCGGGGCCTCGGTTCTGTCGGCGAGTTGCCTGGTGGGACGCGTGGGGCGGGCAGGACCCCGGGCGGAGCGTTACGCGCCCGCCACCCGCGCGGCGATGTCCGTACGGTGCTGGGATCCGTCGAGTCCGATGCGCGCGACCGCCCGGTAGGCACGCTCGCGCGCCTCACCGAGATCGGCGCCGGCAGCGGTGACGGACAGCACGCGCCCGCCTGCGCTGACGACCGCGTCGCCGTCCTGCTTCGTCCCCGCGTGCAGCACGTAGGCGTGCGGGGCGTCCTCGGCGGCCACCTCGGCGAGACCGGTGATGGGGTCGCCGGTGCGCGGGGCGTCCGGGTAGTTGTGCGAGGCGATGACGACGGTGACGGCCGCGTCGTCGCTCCAGCGCAGGGGCGGCAGTTCGGCGAGGTCGCCGGTGGCGGCGGCCTTCAGGACACCGGCCAGCGGCGTCCTCAGACGGGCCAGGACGACCTGCGTCTCGGGGTCGCCGAAGCGGGCGTTGAACTCGATGACGCGGACGCCGCGGCCGGTGATGGCGAGGCCCGCGTAGAGCAGCCCGGAGAACGGGGTGCCGCGGCGGCGCATCTCGTCCACGGTCGGCTGCAGAACGGTCTCCAGGACCTCGTCGACCAGCTTCGGGTCGGCCCAGGGCAGCGGCGAGTACGCGCCCATGCCGCCCGTGTTGGGACCCTCGTCGCCGTCGAGCGCGCGCTTGAAGTCCTGGGCGGGCTGGAGCGGGACGACGCTCATGCCGTCGGTGATCGCGAAGAGGGAGACCTCCGGGCCGTCGAGGAACTCCTCGATGACGACGCGGTCGCAGGCAGCCGCGTGCGCCGCGGCGGCCTCCAGGTCGTCGGTGACGACGACGCCCTTGCCGGCCGCCAGACCGTCGTCCTTGACGACGTACGGCGCGCCGAACGCGTCGAGCGCCTCGGCCGCCTCTTCCGGGGTCGTGCAGACGTAGGAGCGGGCGGTCGGCACGCCGGCCGCCGCCATCACGTCCTTGGCGAACGCCTTGGAGCCCTCCAGCTGCGCGGCCTCCTTCGAGGGACCGAAGACCGGGATGCCGGCCCCGCGCACGGCGTCGGCCACCCCGGCGACCAGCGGCGCCTCCGGGCCGACGACGACCAGTTCGGCGCCCAGCTCGACGGCCAGCGCCGACACGGCCTCGCCGTCCAGGGCGTCGACCTGGTGCAGCTCGGCGACCTCGGCGATGCCGGCGTTGCCGGGCGCGCAGTGCAGCGCGGTGACGGCGGGGTCGAGGGACAGTGAGCGGCACAGGGCGTGTTCGCGGGCGCCGCTGCCGATGACGAGGACGTTCACGGGGGTCAGCCTAACGGGCGGAGGACGCGGCGCTTTGTGCGGGCTTCCGAAGAGCGGGGGAGTCCGGGCTTGTGCGTTCCTCCAGCCGACCGCTAGTCGTTGGTGAACTCCTCCACCACCGTCGCGCCCAGCTCGCGCACGATCAGTTCATATCCGGAGAGGGCCGACTCGTTGAGGTCGGGGTCGTCGTCCTCCGGGGTGTCGTCCTCGGGGGCCACCGGCTCGGGGGCGGCCGGGCGGGACGGCGCGGGTCTGGAGGCGTCGGCCGCCGGCCCGGGAGGGGACGCCTGGCGAGCGGGACCGGCGGACGCGGCCGGCGCCGGCGACGCGGCCGCGGCCATCGCCGACGGCCCTGTCGAACCGCCGCCGCCGTAGCCGCCCGGACCACCGGAGCCGCCGTGCGCACCGGCGTTGCCGGAGCCGCCGTAACCGCCGGGGGCACCGCCCGCGGCACCGCCGCCTCCACCGCCACCGCCGAATCCGCCGCCGAACCCTCCGGCGGGCGGGGGCGCCGAACCGCCGGACGGGTCGACGACCGCATCGATCTTCCACTGCACGTTGAACTGCTCGGACAACGCCTGCCGCAGCACGTCCTCGCTGCCGCTGCTCGCGAAGTTGTCCCGGGCGCCGGCACTGACGAAGCCGATCTGCAGTGTCGTGCCGTCGAACCCGGCGACGTGGGCGTTCTGGCTGAGCAGGATCCAGGTGAACCGACGGCGGTTCTTGACCGCGTCCAGGATGTTCGGCCAGAGCATCCGGGGGTCCGGGCCGCCGGCGGGCGGCGCGTAGCCGCCGGGCGCGGTGGCCGGTGCGGGCGGCGCGGCCGGGGTGCCTGCCGGAGCGGCCGAGGCGGCCGGGGCGTTCGCCGCCGGTGCCGCCGGAGGACGACCGCCGCCCCCCGCGGGCGTGGCGGTGGGCCAGCCGCCGGGCCGACGCCCGCTGCCCGCCGCGGTGGCGGTCGGCCAGGCGCCGGGAGCGGACTGGACGGGAGCCGCCTCCGCGGGCGGCGCGGCCGTATCCGGAGCCGATGCCGGAGCAGCAGGCTGGACGGCGGGGGCAGGGGCGGCGGCAGCGGCGGGCGGGGCCGGTGTCGCGGCCGGGCCGGACTGAACGGGCGCCGGCCCGAAACCGCCGCCCCCCTGCCCAGGCCCCTGCGGCTGTGCCTGCCCAGGTCCCTGTCCCGGGCCCTGCGGCTGTCCCGGTGCCTGCCCCTGGCCCCGGACGGCCGCACGGGCCGCCGCGGCCCCGCCGCCGTGCACCTCCGGCCCCGGCACATACCCCATGGCCGGTGTCGTGGGCGGCATCGGCGACGCCGCTGTCTGCATGACGGGTGCGCCCTGCGCCGCCGCCTGCACCCCGCGCTCGATGCGGTCGAGGCGTGCCATGACCGATCGTTCGTCCCCGTAGGCGGCGGGCAGCATCACGCGCGCGCAGATCAGCTCGAGCTGGAGACGGGGCGAGGTGGCGCCGCGCATCTCCGTGAGGCCCTCGTTGACGAGGTCGGCGGCACGGCTCAGCTCGGCGGCGCCGAAGACGCCGGCCTGGGCCTGCATGCGCTCGATGACGTCGACCGGGGCGTCGATCAGCCCCTTCTCCGCAGCGTCCGGGACGGCCGCGAGGATGACGAGGTCCCGCAACCGCTCCAGCAGGTCGGCGACGAACCGCCGCGGATCGTTTCCCCCCTCGATGATCCGGTCCACGACCTCGAAGGCGGCGGCCCCGTCGCCGGTGGCGAAGGCCTCGACCACGGAGTCGAGCAGCGAGCTCTCCGTGTACCCGAGGAGGGAGGTGGCCATGGCGTACGTCACACCGGCGTCGCCGGCGCCGGCGAGCAGCTGGTCCATGACGGACATGGAGTCACGCACCGACCCCGCGCCGGAGCGCACGACGAGCGGCAGCACGCCGTCCTCGACGGGAATGCCCTCCTGCCCGCACACCTCGCCGAGGTACTCCCGCAGGGTCCCCGGGGGCACGAGGCGGAACGGGTAGTGATGCGTACGGGACCGGATGGTCCCGATGACCTTCTCGGGCTCAGTGGTGGCGAAGATGAACTTCAGATGCTCCGGCGGCTCCTCGACGACCTTGAGGAGCGCGTTGAAGCCGGCCGACGTGACCATGTGGGCCTCGTCGATGATGTAGATCTTGTAGCGGCTGCGGGCCGGCCCGAAGAAGGCCTTTTCCCGCAGGTCACGCGCATCGTCCACACCGCCGTGCGAAGCGGCGTCGATCTCGATGACGTCGATGGATCCCGGCCCGTTCCTGGCCAGGTCCTTGCACGACTCGCACTCCCCGCAGGGGGTCGGCGTGGGGCCCTGCTCGCAGTTCAGGCACCGGGCCAGGATCCGCGCGCTGGTGGTCTTCCCGCAGCCACGCGGCCCGCTGAACAGGTACGCGTGATTGACCCGGTTGTTCCGCAGCGCCTGCTGCAGCGGGTCGGTGACATGCTCCTGCCCGATGACCTCGGCGAACGACTCCGGGCGGTAGCGGCGGTACAGCGCGAGGGAAGACACGCATACGAGGTTATAGGCGACCACCGACATCGGACCCACGCCCGGTCCCGCCGCCCACCCGCCCCGACCCGGCCCGACCCGGGCCCCGGGAACACAAGCGCCCCCCACGCACCCGCCAGAGCCGACCTACCCTTGCTGCCTTCCGGCCCTGGGGGAGTTCAGTCAGATAGCGCCGCGTGAGGGGCTCCGCACAGGCTACAGGATCCGAGCGGGGGGAACGAGTTCGCGAGCACTCCTCAACGTCTTGTATTGTTTGCCGCGGAGGATTCGCCTAGTGGCCTAGGGCGCACGCTTGGAAAGCGTGTTGGGGGCAACCCCTCACGAGTTCGAATCTCGTATCCTCCGCCAGTGCCTCACCGGGCACGATGTCGAAGGGCCCCACCGTTCGCGGTGGGGCCCTTCGTCGTTGTCCGTCTCGGTTTCCGTCTCAGTTTCCGTCTCCGTTCGTCTCTGAGTCCGTTTCCGGGAGCTCCCAGAGAGCGTCGCCGACTTGCTGCGCGACTTTGCGGAGCATGGTCGCCGTCACCTGCGTGTAGCGGGCGTGCATGCGGGCCGCTCCCCGGGCTCCCGGCCCGTGATCGAGTCGATCACGACGTCCGGGACACCGAGGATCAGGAGGACGGTCGCGGCGGTGTCGCGAGCGTCATGGAGACGGCCGTCCCGTACGCCCGCGTCCCTCAGGAGTCGCTTCCAGACGCGGAAGTCGGTGTTGGGGCTCAGCGGTCCGCCGACCGGCGAGGCGAAGACGTACCCCTTGGCCTCCCGGTCGGCACCGGCCGCGATCCGCTCCCGCTCCTGGGCCTCCTGGTGCTGACGGAGAATCTTGATCAGCGGATCGGGCAGGCCGATGGTGCGCCGGCCCGCGCGAGACTTGGTGGACTTGTGCTCGCGGCCGCGTCTGCTCCTTCTGAGGGCAGTAGCCCGCCTTCCGGCCGTACGGGTTGGCACCGCAGCCGTCGGCTTACCTGGGGCGCAGCCGGTTCTTACTGATGCGGACGTACCCCGTGTCGAGGTCGACGTCCTCCCAGTGCAGCCCCACGAGCTGGCCCGCTGGCCGCCCCACCGACGACCCTGGAACATGGTATCGAGAGAGATAGTATCTCTGCCGATACTATCCCTCTCGGGAGGCTTGCCATGCGTCGCTTCATCGGGCGGAATCGCGAACTGAACGTGCTCGACACCGCCTTGCGGGCGGTCCACGATGCCGTCGGGTCGGCGAAACCGGGGCAATGCGTCCTCATGCGGGGAAGACGGCGAGTCGGCAAGTCCAGCCTCGTCGAGGAGTTCCTCCGGCGTACCGGGACGCCGTACCTCTTTTTCACCGCTGCGGGCGGCACGGCGGAGGACGAACTGACGGAGCTGCTCGACGCCGTCGCCAGATCCAACCTGCCGGAGCGGGAACTGTTCACCGAGGAGACCCCGGCGCAGTGGAACGCGGCCTTGAGGCTCCTTGCGGAGATGCTTCCCGACGACACCCCGAGCGTGGTGGTCATCGACGAGGTTCCGTATCTCATGGACCGCATCGACGCCTTCGAGGGCATGCTCCAGCGGGCATGGGACCGGCTGCTCAGCCGAAAGCCGGTACTTCTCCTCCTGGTCGGGTCCGATCTGTCGATGATGGAGGCGCTGAACAGCTACGCACGTCCTTTTCACCAGCGGGGGCGGGAAATGATCGTCGGGCCCCTGAACCCCGCCGACATCGGCGAGATGCTCGGCCTGTCTCCGGCGGCCGCGTTCGACGCCGCGCTGGTCACGGGGGGTCTCCCCCTGATCTGCGCGGAGTGGCAGGCCGGGGCCGACGTCTGGGAGTTCCTCCGCGACTCGCTGGACAACCCCATCTCGGCCCTGCTGGTCTCCGCCGAACGCTCACTGGCCGCGGAGTTTCCGCCACAGGCGATGAGCAGGGAGGTACTGCGGGCCATCGGATCCGGGGAACGGACCTTCACCAACATCGCGCGCGCGGCCGGCGGCATCGCCCACACCACTCTCACCCGAGCTACCCACGTGCTGACCGAGAAACGGGTCGTGGCCGCCGAACTTCCCCTCTCCCTGAGGCCGTCGAAGGAACGCCGCTACCGGGTGGCAGACCCTTACCTGCGGTTCTGGCTCGCGTTTCTGGATCCGCACATGGCGGAGATCGAACGGATGCGGGGGGATCTCACGCTGAGCCGCATCCAGGAGCAGTGGACGAGCTGGCGGGGCCGCGCCATCGAGCCCCTGGTGCGGGAATCCCTCGCCCGCCTCCTGCCGGACGGGCTCCTGCCTGCCGCCCCGGCGATCGGCGGGTACTGGACCCGCAGCAACGACATCGAAATCGACTTGGTGGGCGCCGACCGGCAACCGGTGGCCAAGCAGTTGCTCTTCCTCGGCTCGGTCAAGTGGCTGGAGAACTCCCCGTTCGACAGCCACGACCTGACCGCACTGCAGAAGCACCGGGCAGCGATCACCGACGAGCCGGTACCCCTCGTGGCGGTCTCCCGCAACGGGGTCGGTTGTTCCGGCCTTCAGGCGGTGTACGGCCCCGAGGAACTGCTCAACTCATGGCGCAGGGCATGAGCAGGAACCGAGGGCTAGGTTGCAGTTCTGGTTGCATTCGCCGCTGTTCAGCACGGTCCGCTACCTGCCCCCAACCCCATTCCCCTGCAGCCCTCCGTAGCCCAGGCCACTGAGCCTCAGCCCGCCCCAGGCGCCACCCCGCCCCAGGCCCCTCCCCTGCTCGCCAAGGCGGCCGCCGAACTGGTCGGCACCGCGGCACTCGTAGCGGTCGTGGTCGGCTCCGGCATCCAGGCCACCGAGCTGACGAAGGACGTCGGCCTCCAGCTGGGCATTCAGCGGGTGGTGGGACCGCGGCACTCGTCGAGCCCGGCCATGCGCTCATCGGGCCGACCGGACGGTGGGTTCCCTTGGCTGCCGGTGGCCTTCAGGCTGCGACCGGCGCGATCGTCAGCAGCTTGCCCATCGCGGCCAGCACGGACGGCTCGACGCGGTAGTAGACCCAGGTGCCGCGCCGCTCGGAGGTGAGCAGGCCGGCCTCCCTGAGCTTCTTCAGGTGGTGGGAGACGGTCGGCTGGGAGACGCCGACGTCGGAGATGTCGCACACGCACGCCTCGCCGCCCTCGTGGGAGGCGACCGCCGTGAACAGCCGCAGTCGCACCGGGTCGCCGAGTGCCTTGAACATCCGCGCGGCCGTCTCGGCCTCCTCCGCGGAGAACGGCCGCTCGGTGAGTGGCGGGCAGCACGGCACCACTGCGTCGGACTCGGACTCGATCAGCGGCAGCGCCTCGGTGTTCGACATGCATCTATGTTGACACATGTCGAATCAGAAGGCCGAAGGGCTGCGGATTCGATGGATGTCTATGTTGACGCTTGTCGATACAGATGCCATCCTGATGGCACAGAACATCGACAAACGTCGAAACAAAGGGGAACCTCGTGAACGCGCCCACCACCGACCAGCTGCCCGTCGTAGTCATCGGCGCCGGTCCCGTCGGCCTGGCTGCCGCCGCCCACCTGGTCGAGCGCGGCCTCGACCCGCTGGTCCTGGAAGCCGGCCCGTCCGCTGGCACGGCCGTACGCGACTGGGCGCACGTCCGCCTCTTCTCTCCGTGGGCCGAGGTCACCTCCCCGGCCGCCGAGAAGCTCCTCGCCCCCACCGGCTGGGTCCGCCCGGACGGCGCCTACCCCACCGGCGGCGACTGGGCCGAGCAGTACCTCCAGCCGCTCGCCGATGTCCTCGGCGACAAGGTCCGCTACGGCGCCACGGTCACTGGCGTCGCCCGCGCCGGACGCGACCGCATCGTCGACGCCGACCGCGACGAGCAGCCCTTCACCGTGCACCTCGAGCTCGCCGACGGACGCGAGGAGCGGATCAGCGCCCGCGCCGTCATCGACGCCTCCGGTACCTGGTCCATCCCCGGCCCGCTCGGCGCCGACGGCCTGCCCGCCCTGGGCGAGAAAGCGGCGGCCGACCGCGTCTCCTACCGAGTCCCCGACCTCAGGGACCCGGCTGTCCGCGCCCGTTACGCGGGCAAGCGCACCGCAGTCGTCGGCTCCGGCGCCTCCGCCTTCACCGCGCTCGCATACCTGGCCGACCTGGCCGAGGAAGAGGCGGGCACGCACGCGGCATGGGTCCTGCGCCGCGGCATCGGCGCGAACACGTACGGCGGCGGCGAAGCCGACCAGCTGCCCGCCCGCGGCGCCCTGGGCCTGGCCGCGAAGGCCGCGGTCGAGAACGGCCACGCCAGCGCTGTCACCGGCTTCCGCACCCGAGCAGTCGAGCGTGACGGCGACCGGCTCATCCTGGTCGCGGAGGACGGCCGCCGCATCGACCCGGTCGACGAGGTCATCGTCCTGACCGGCTTCCGCCCGGACCTGTCCTTTCTCTCCGAGGTCCGGCTCGGCCTCGACGAGCGCCTCCAGGCACCGACCGTGCTGGCCCCGCTCATCGACCCGAACATCCACTCCTGCGGCACCGTCTACCCGCACGGTGCCACCGAACTGTCCCACCCGGAGCAGGACGTCTACCTGGTCGGAATGAAGTCCTACGGCCGCGCCCCCACGTTCCTCGCGCTCACCGGCTACGAGCAGGTCCGCTCCATCGCGGCGGCGATCGCCGGAGACCGGGAAGCCGCGGAGCGTGTCGAACTGACCCTGCCGGAGACCGGGGTGTGCAGCGGTGGGGGCCTGCTGGAGGAGCCCGACGCCGCCCAGAGCGTCGAGGGTGGCGGCTGCTGTGCAGCTCCGGCCGCCCTTCAGATCGGCATCGGTGCCCCGGCCGCTACCACCGGCGGCTGCTGATCGCCTTACTCATCAAGGAGGTTCACCATGTCCCGCGTACAACTCGCGCTCCGTGTCCCCGACCTGAACGCCTCCATCGCCTTCTACAGCAAGCTCTTCGGCACCGGGCCCGCCAAACTCCGCGACGGCTACGCCAACTTCGCCATCACCGAGCCCCCGCTCAAGCTCGTCCTGATCGAAGGCACGGCGGAAGAGACAACCCGCCTGGACCACCTCGGCGTCGAGGTCGAATCGACAGAGAGCGTGCATGCCGCCGCCGCCCGCCTGAGCGAGACCGGCCTGGCCACCACCGAGGAGAACGACACCACCTGTTGCTACGCCCTCCAGGACAAGGTCTGGGTCCACGGCCCCGGCCAGGAGCCCTGGGAGGTGTATGTCGTCAAGGCCGACGCCGGCACCCTGGCCGAGCAGGGCAGCACCTGCTGCGCCGAACGGGCCGACACTGAGGCGAAGGAACCGGCCGCAGCGAGCGGCTGCTGCTGATCCGCCGATGCCCCGCCTCCACACCAGCGAGGCCGCGACCGGAGCGGGGGACCAGTCGCGCTGCGGGCACCCTGGCCGCCGGCACCTGCTACTCGTACATCTTCGTGTGGCCGATGCCGAGGCGGCGGGCGGCCTCCTCGACGGTGAGTCCGACGAGGGTGGGGGCAGCCCCCCGTCGAGGACGCCGGGTCGCCGCAGTGCACGGATGCCTGTGCACAGACGACTGTGTGGGCATGCCACAGGAACCCGGCGCCGACACATCCCCAGAGGCGCAACGCACCCCCGTCGCACCCGTAGAACTCGGTGATCTCGCCGCGCTCAGGGCACTCGCCCACCCACGCCGTCAGCGGGCGGTTCCCGGCGACCGGCGTTTCCCGCCGGGCAGTCGGCGGAGTCCTGAGGTGCGGCATGTCGTGGACGCGCTGGACCACCCTGCGTACGCAGCCGGCCTGGAACTGTTCGAGCGGGCCTTCGCAGACAACACCGGAGAGGCCGATCCCTCATGATGCTGCGCTACGCCCTGAAGACCGTCCGCGCACGCAAGGCGGGCTTCCTCGGCGCCTTCCTCGCCCTGATGTGCGCGGCCGCCCTGATCACCGCGTGCGGCACGCTCCTCGAGACGGGGCTGCGCGGCACCATTCGGACCGAGCGCTACGCCGCGGCACCGGTTGTGGTCTCCGCCGACCAGAACGTCCACCAGAGCACCGTCAAGCGGAAGAAGGGCAAGACCAAGGTCAAGCACAAGGCGAAACCCGTCGCAGAGCGCGCCTGGCTCCCGGCCGGCATCGGACGCACCCTGGCCGGCACGCCCGGCGTTGCCCGCGTCATCCCCGAACTCACCTTCATGGCCGAGCCGTTGACAGCGAACGGCACCGGCGGAAGGACCGCCCACGGGCACGCCTGGGAGTCCGCCGCGCTGACGCCGTACCGGCTCACCGCCGGCACAGCCCCCACGGCCGCCACCGATGTCGTCGTCGACCGCTACCTCGCCGAGCGCGCCCGTCTCGAACCCGGTGACCGCCTCACCGTCCAGTCGAGCAAGGCGCCGCGCTCCTACCGCGTCTCCGGCATCGCCGCCCCTGCCACAGCCGTTCGCCATCAGACGTCCCTCTTCTTCTCCACGGCCGAGGCCCGTCGTCTCGCCGCCCGCCCCGGGCAGGTCACCGCGTTCGGTGTGATCGCGGACGCGGGCACCGATCCGGGCCGGCTGCGGGATGCCGTGTCCGAGGCTCTCCGCGGCACCGGGGCCCAGGTCGGCTCCGGAGACGACCGTGGCCCGGTGGAGTTCCTGGACGCCGCTGCGGCGCGCACCAAGCTGGTCAGCATGGGCGGTGCGATGGGCGGCACCTCGCTGCTCGTGGCGATCCTCGTGGTCGTAGGGACGTTCGCGCTCTCCGTCCAGCAGCGTCTGCGCGAACTCGCCCTGCTCCGCGCCGTCGCCGCCACCTCCGGGCAGATCCGCAGGCTCCTCGGTCGGGAGGCCCTGATCGTCGGAGCGGGCGCGGGCACGGCCGGGGCCCTGGCGGGTCTTCCGTTGGGGGGTTGGCTGCACGGCAGGTTCGTCGCCCTGGGCGCGGTGCCCGACACGCTGCAGCACACCGTCGGCGTGTTCCCGCCGCTCGCGGCCGTCACCGCGACCCTGTTCGGGGCCTGGGCCGCCGCCCGGATCGCCTCACGCCGGGTGGCCCGGATCCGTCCGGCCGAGGCGCTCGCCGAGGCCCGGGCCGAACGCACCCGGCCCGCCTGGGGCCGTCTTCTCGCCGGTCTGCTGCTGCTCGCCGGGGGCGCCGTCCTCGTAGCCCTGCTCAGCGTCCTGCACACCGAGCCCGCCTCGACCCCGGTGACGTTCCTCGCCGTCGTCGTCCTGTCCACCTCCGTCGCCCTGCTCGGGCCGCTGCTGGTCACAGCAGCCGCCCTCCTCCTCACCGGCCCGCTGCGCCTGACCGGCCCCGGCGGCAGGCTCGCCACCGCCAACCTCCGCGGCAACGCCGCCCGCATGGCCTCCGTCGTCACTCCCCTCACACTGCTCATCGGCATGACCTGCACGGTGCTGTTCGTGCAACCCACCCTCGGCGACGCGGCCCGTGCCCAGACCCGTGAGGGCATCCGCGCCGACTGGGTGGTCGCCGCCCGGGGGCCCGGTGTCCCGTCCGAGGCGGCACGGCAGCTGCGTACGGAGCACGCCGTCGTCACCGAGGTGGTCCCTACGACCGTCCGGGTCGGCCTCGACAAGTACGCGGCCCAGGGAGTCACCCCCGCCGGCCTCGCCCGCACCTGGGACCCGGGCGTCACCGCCGGGTCCCTCGGCGGGCTCACCGAGCACACCGTCGCTGTCAGCGAACTGGCCGCGGACCGGCTCCACCTGAAACCCGGAAGCCCCCTGAAGCTCACGCTCGGCGACGGCACGCCCGCCACGCTCACCGTCACCGCCGTCTACGCCAAGGGCCTCGGCTTCGGAGACCTCACGTTCGCGCACGACCTGCTCGCCCGCCACGTCGACAACCCGCTCTCTCGCTCCCTCCTCGTCGGCACGGACCGCACGCGGGCACAACTCGTGGCTGACCTGCGAGGGTTTCCGGGGCTCGAGGTTCTCTCCCCGGCCGCCGCCGACTCGCTCCGGGCGCAGCGCCGGCAGACCGACGCCGAGGTCGGCTTCCTCGCCATGGGGCTCGTGCTGGCCTTCACGGCCATCGCCGCGGTCAACACGCTCGCCATGTCGGTCTCGGAGCGCGTCCGGGAGTTCGCGCTGCTGCGGCTCGCGGGGGCGACCCGCCGGCAGGTGCTGCGCATGCTGCGCACCGAGGCCCTGTCGGTCCTCTTCCTCGCCACCGCCCTCGGCAGCGGCATCGCCCTGGCTGTCCTGACCTCGTTCAGCATCGGCATGACGGGCCGAGCCGCACCGGCGGTCACACCGCTCGTGTACGTCACGGTGGTCGCAGGAGCCGGACTCCTCGCGCTCGTCGCCACCGCCCTGCCCGGACGGGTGGCCCTGAGGGTCCGGGCGGTGACGGTGGCGACGGCCAAGGAATGAAGGACGCCCTGCGGAGCGCCGGGTCGCCGGCGCTGCGCGGCGCGGCCCGATGGGGCCCGACGGGGCTGGGCGTTCAGGGGGTGCGTTCGGCGAGGAGGGTGAGCTCGTCGAGGAAGGCCTCCGCCAGCAGTTCGGCGTCCTGGCTGCCCGAGTTGGTGGCGACGCTCAGCGTGTGACCCCGGGTGCAGCCGCCCAGCGCGAAGGTGGCCGTGTCGGCCGGGGGCACCATGGGGACGATGGTGAGGCGGCGCAACGGTCGTCCGGCCAGGGTCTGGCCCTGTTCGCGCAGGTGGACGTAGGAGCAGGCGGCCGGTGCGTACGCGGGCGCGAAGATCTTCCCGCCGGCCAGGGCCATGGTCGCCCCGGGCACCGCCGCGAGCGTGCCCTCGAACAGCTTCTCGGAGGTGCGCCGGGGCCGGGTGACCGGGGTCAGCAGACCGGTGCACGCGGTGAGCCGGGCCGCGGGGTCGGACAGGGTCACCGGCGCGGGCACGCGGACGTTGGCGAAGGCGTTGCCCAGGAACTCACCGCAGTCGTCAGGGCGTTCGTCGACCGGGACCGACAGCCAGACCGGCCCGGGCTCCCGCCCCCTCTCCCTCCGCCGACCCCGGTCGGCGTTGCGGGTCCGGTCGCCGATGCGGGGTCGGTCGCCGTCGGAGGCCGTCCCGGAGACGGAGACGGGAGGGTCGGTCTCCGCGGCGGACAGGCAGGAGCGCAGGACGCCCGAGACCGTCGCCAGGAACACCTCGTTGGTGGTCGCCGTGCGGGCGGGCGCGGCCTCGCGCGCGGCCCGCAGCACGTCGGCGCGCAGCCGCACGACCGTGTAGGCCGGCTCCCGCGCCCCCCGGTGCGGCAGGGGGACCGCGCGTCCCGCGGTGAGCAGCCCCGGCGGGCCCCCCACGGCCGGGGCCGGCCGGACCGTCCGTCGCCGGGGGC
Source organism: Streptomyces achromogenes (assembly GCF_030816715.1). Taxonomy (NCBI): domain Bacteria; kingdom Bacillati; phylum Actinomycetota; class Actinomycetes; order Kitasatosporales; family Streptomycetaceae; genus Streptomyces; species Streptomyces achromogenes. Next base: position 4,310,620 of record NZ_JAUSYH010000001.1, read on the forward strand.
CCGGCACCGCCAGGGAGGCGGCGCCGTCCAGCGGGCCGCCGTCGTCGAACAGGGCCCGCAGCAGGGTCGTCAGCGAACGGCCGTCCAGCAGGCTGTGATGCATCCGGAAGAGGAGGGAGAACTCCCCCTCGGCGGAGCCCCGCAGCAGGTGCAGGCTCCACGGCGGCCGGCCGGCGGGGAACGGCGTGTGGAACCACAGCCGCACGGCGTCCCGCAGGGTGCCGTCCGCTTCGTCGACCTGCCGGCCCAGATCGTGGCCGTCCCGTCGCGCCCAGCGATGCCGGCCGGTCCACCAGGCGAGGCCCGTCCGGGGTCGGCCGGGGGCGACCAGCGTCTGGGTGAGCCGGGGCAGCGCCTTCCAGCGGTCGCCGACCAGCGCCCGCAGCTCGTCCAGCGTGGGCGGGACGCCCGTGAAATCCAGGGCGATCCCGGCGTTGGGCGGGCCGAAGGGCCAGCGGGCCATGCCTTCTTCCATCAAGGGCAGATGCGATCCGGGCATGAGACTGCTCCTGTCGTGGGCGTCCCCGGCGGGGGCCGCCCCGCGCGCGGGGCCGGCCATCGGAGGACGGGGTCCTGTCCCTCCAACGGCCGATCCGGGCGGCGGTCACGTCCTGCGCGGCCCGCGGGTGTCAACGCACGGCCGTGACGGCTCCCTGATGGGGTGACACTGCAGCAGGTTTGCGGACGCGGACCGTGTCGGAGCACCTTTAATCGGGATCCTGCGTCCGCCTTCGGGCACGCCGTTCCTTGTTCCCCGTCCACCGCCCCGGCCCCGCGCCGGACAGGAGTTGTCTGTCGTGCCTGGTCCTCAACCGCATCCCGCGCACATCGCCGTGTTCAACGTTCCGATGCACGGGCACGTCAATCCGACGCTGGGGGTCGTCGAGGAGCTCGTACGGCGGGGGCACCGGGTCACGTACGCCGTCACCGAGGAGTTCGTGCACCAGGTGAAGGCGGCCGGAGCCGAGCCCGTGCTCTACCCGGACGCCGGGGACGGCTCGGAGGCGCCGGAGGAGATGGGCGAGGGGTTCGCCCGGGTCGTCGACACCGCGCTGGCCTCGCTTCCCGCCCTGACCCGGGCGTTCGACCGGGACCGTCCGGACCTGGTGCTGTGCGACGTCTACGCCTTCGCCGGACTGCTGCTGGGGGCGAGCCGGCAGACGCCCGTCGTGGTGGCGTCCCCCACCCATCTGGCCTACGACGGCATCGTCCCCGAGTTCTTCGGCGTGCCCGGGCTGCCCCAGATCCCGGGCTTCGGGAAGCTGACGGCCGCCTTCGCGGAGCACGGGGTGGACAGCGCGCGGATCCTCGAGCTCGTGCACCCCGAGCACGCCGTCGCGTTCTTCCCCCGCGCCTTCCAGCGCAGGGCGGACACCGTCGCGGCACGCGACGTCGCGTATGTCGGACCCGCGCTCGGCGACCGCTCCTACCAGGGTTCCTGGCAGCCCCCGCGGCCGGACCTGCCGGTCCTGCTGGTGTCGCTGGGCTCCCAGTTCACCCGGCGGCCGGACTTCTACCGGTCCTGTGTCCAGGCCTTCGCGGAGCTGCCCTGGCATGTGGTGATGTCCGTCGGCCACGCCGTCGCGCCGGACGAGCTGGGGCCCCTCCCGGACACCGTCGAAGTCCATCCGCACGTGCCCCAGCTGGCTGTGCTCGCCCACGCGGACGCCTTCGTCACCCACGCCGGGATGGGCGGCACGATGGATGCGCTGCACTACGGCGTGCCGCTGGTGGCGGTGCCGCAGATGGCCGAGCAGCGGGTCAACGCCGCCCGGATCGAACAGCTCCGGCTCGGCGTCCATCTGCCCCGCGAGACCGTCACGCCCGAGGCGCTGCGCGAGGCCGTCCTGCGGGTGTCGTCCGACCGGGACGTGCGGGCGGGCGTGGCAGCCATGCGCCGGGAGATCACAGATGCCGGCGGGGCGGGCGCCGCGGCCGACCTGATCGAGCGGGCCCTGTAGACCGCGGCCGACCTGATCGAACGGGCCCTGTAGACCGCGGTCGCCGAGACCCGTCCACCACGGGGCCGCGGTCGTCGCCGGGGCCCGCCGTCCCGGCAGCCGCGGCGCCGGGACCACACGCCGGCCCGGGAGGCCGGGACCCTGTTCCGAGGAGCGACCCCTTGAGCCACGCCCTGGCGTCCGACGTCCGCCGCACGAGCACCGCGCGCCCTCCCCACGACGCGCCGGACCGCCGGCCGCACCTGTATCTCCGGCAGGTCCGCATGAGCGACCTGGACTCCATGCAGCATGTGAACAACGCACGGTTGCTCGAGATGATCCAGGACGCCCACATCGACCTGTTCTACCTGCGCCCCGGGCTGCCCGGGCAGGAGATCCGCCCGCGGTTCGTGTACGCGCGCCACGAGCTCGACTACACCGAGCCGCTCGTGCTGGAGCCCGAGCCGGTCACCATCGTCACCACCATCGGCGACCTGCGCCGCTCGTCCTTCCGGGTCACCAGCCGCGTCACCCGTGACGCGCGGGTGTTCTGCACCTGCGTCAGCACGGCCGTCGCGTACGACCCCGACGCGCGCCGCTCGCGCCGCCTCGAGGAGGAGGAACTCGCCCTGGCGGCCCGCCACGCCACTCCGGAGCCGGGGCGCTGACCTCGGGTGCGCCCCGGGCGGCGCCGGGGGCGCCGGGGGCGCCGGGCGGCCTCAGCGCTCGACGCGGACCGGCTTCGTCACGCTCACCTGGTCGACCTCCGACACCCGCACGGTCACCTTCATCTCCCAGTCTCCGGGAATGGGCAGGTTGACGGCCTCGGCGGCCCAGTAGCCGCCCTTGTCGGTGACCTTGGCGTCGAGGGGGCCGACGTCCTGGTCCGGGAGGGTGAAGGAGATGCGCAGTTCGGGCACGCTGACGAAGCCGCCGTCGGGGCCGTAGACCACGGCCTGCACGTTGTTGTCGCCGACCCGCCCCGGGTCGAGGGTGACCTGCGCCTTGCCCCGGACGTTGCTGACGCCCGGTGAGCCGAAGGAGAAGGGGACGTCGACCACGGAGGCCACGGGCAGTCCGATGCCCTGCCCGGCCGCCGCCTCGCTCGCCGCCTCGGCCGCCGCCCGGCCCGGCAGGGTGCCGGTGAGGACGGTCGTCAGGACGAGCACGACGACCGCGACGGCGACCTCGACCAGCACGGACCGCCGCAGCGACCGCCGCGGGTCGACCGGCGTGCGGGTGGGGGCGAAGGTGCGGGTGGGGGCGGCGGTGCGGGGCGATCCGGCGGGGGAGTCGTCGGCGGACGGTGCGTCGGCCGGGGGCGCGGCCTCCTTCGGGTCGCTGTCGGTGGGACGGCTTCCCGTGTCGTCGTCGGCCTGGGGCCGGTCCGTGCCGGAGTCGGCGACGGCCCGGTGGGGGGCGCGGTCGGCGTCGGCGTCGGCCGCCACGGCCGCCCGTCCTCCCACGGGTTGCGGCACCCGGGCGTCCCTCTTCGCGGTCGCCTCCCTGACCGCGGCCGCCTCGGTCGTTACGGTCGCCTCGGTCGCCTCGGTCGTCACGTTCCCCGGTGTCGTCGCCGTGCTCACCGCGTCGGCCGTCTTCGTCGCCGGCTTCGCCGTCTTCGTCGCCGACACCGCCGTCGCGTCGCGGACCGTCCGGCGCGACCATGCCCCCGCCATCAGCAGGAGCGTCACCGCGGCGAGCTTCGCGAGCAGGACCCGGCCGTACGTCGTGTCCGTCAGCGCGGACGTGGAGCCGAGACCGCGCCAGGACTGGTAGACGCCGGTGACCACCAGGACGACGACCGAGAGGCCGGCCGTCCGGGAGAAACGGGTGACCACGTACGAGGGGACGGAGGCGCGGTGGAGCAGGGTGAGGAGGGCCGTCAGACCGCCCAGCCAGGCCGCCATCGCCAGCAGGTGGAGCACCGAGGACGTCATCGCCGCCGGGACCTGGATGCCGGCCGACGCGTGCTCCGCGGCGGCCCAGGTCAGGGTCAGGGCCACGGCCAGCGCGCCGCCGGTCACGAGCGAAGCGCGCGAGGGCCGCTCCCCCCGGGGGAGCGCGCGCTGCCGCAGGAGCAGCGCCGCGACCGCCGCCAGCAGGACGAGCCGCGCCACCAGGGCCAAACCGGGACGGGTGCCCAGGGTGCGGGTCAGGCCCGAGAGGTCCAGGGCCTGCGCCGGGCCGGCGCCGGTCTCGTAGGGGGCGCGGAGCAGGAGCAGGAACACCGTCGATCCGGCGAGCGCCCACCAGCCGGCCAGCAGCAGCCTGCGCAGTGGGCGGACGTCCGGCGGGCCGCAGACGGCGACGAAGACGCCGGTGCCGATGAGGAGGGCGGCGGCGAGGTAGGCGAGGTAGCGGCCGATGTTGAACAGACCGCTGGTGGCCGGGTCCTCCACGGAGGTGCTGGGCAGGACCGGCGGGACGGCGGACGGCTTGCCCACGGAGAAGGTGAAGGCGCCGGCGATCGGGTGGCTGTCGGCGGACACCACGCGCCAGGCCACCGTGAACGTGCCGGTGCCGAGACTGCGGGGCAGGGTGACGCGCGCGGTGTCGGCGCGGCCGTCGGCGTGCCCCGCCCGTCCCGTCTTCACCCGCTGGTTGTCCGGGTCGAAGACGCGGAAGGAGTCGTCGAGCAGGCCCACCGACTCGGTGAAGGTGAGGGTGATCGAGCCGGGGGACGTCTTGACGACGCTTCCGTCCACCGGATCGGCGCTGCGGAGGGCCGCGTGAGCCGAGGCCGGTCCGGCGCCGAGGCCGAGCAGGACGAGCACGGCGCCCACCAGCACCAGCCCCCGCAGCCGGCGCCGTCGACCGGCCGGCGGCACACCGTCGAACCGCCCTCCGCCGAACCACGCGCGGCGGGAGCGGCCGAGGGGGCCGCCGCCCGGTCCGCCGTCGGGTCCGGGGCCGGGCCCGTCGCCGTGCCGGCCCTGGGGTCGCCCGCCATCGCGCCCTTCGCTCACGTCACCGCTCCGTCTTGCTCGAGACTCGAGACCCGCGTACTCCCGTACTTGCGGATACGTACGCGTGCAAGGGCCATCCGGTTCACCACGAGGCCTTACGGGGTGGGCCGGGCCGTCACGCGGGGAAGGCTACCTCCCGGCGCAGAAACGCCAGCCGGGCCTTCTTCTCGGGCAGATACACGTCCGGCAGGTCGATCTCGGGCAGGGTGACGACCGGGCCCGCCTCGAAACCCTGCCGCAGGAAGCGGGCGATCGCCTTCTCGTTGCGCACGTCGGGGTCCACCACGACCCGCGGCCGGTCGAGGCCCAGCAGCACGTACGAGGCGAGCACGCCCATCAGCGCCGACGACCAGCCGCTCCGCGCGCCCCGCGCACCCGCCGGCGCGAGGAGCAGATGGATGCCGAGGTCGCCGGCGGCCACCTCGTAGCAGTCACCGACCCGGTCCGCGGCCGGCTCGTAGGTCTGGAAGAGGGCGACCGGGACGCCGTCCAGCTCGACCAGGAACGCGTGGTGGGTGTCGAGGCCGTCCATGTGCGCGTAGATGTCGGCGACCTGGTCCCGCGTCAGGCCGTTCATGCCCCAGAACGCGGCCCGCTCCTCGCGGACCCACCCGTGGACGACGTCCGCGTCGGCCTCGGCGTCGAGGGGACGGATGCCGACGACGCCCAACCCGCCGACCGTCTGCCGGTGGACGTACGGAGGTGCGGGGATGTGGTGGGGGGCGTCCCCGGGGGCGTGCTGAGGCGCGGGACCGCGTGCGCCCTCCGGCGCCGAGGAGTCGTCCGCCAGTACGGAACGGTCGTACCCCGCTGCGGAACGGTCAGCCATGGTCGCTCTCCTTCGTCAGCTGCGCCCAGTCGGTGACGACGGGAGCCAGCTCGCCCTCGAGCCACAAGGGGAGCTGATCGTGGTGATGGGGATGTCCGGGAACGCCGGACGCGCCGTGCGGGACGACCCACAGGCTGTCCTCGCGCCGGGCCAGGTCCCACACGTAGCGGGCGGCGGGACCGCGGGCGGCGAGATCGGTCGCGCCGGGCACGGACGAGGTGCACAGCACGCAGTCGTGGTCGCCCGCGAGGGCCGGTCCCCGGTACGAGGGGTCGGGCAGGGCCCGCCAGGGGGCGAGGCGGTGGGTGTCGCCCCAGGGGGCGGCCGGCTGCCCGGCCGTCTCCTCGAGGGCCTCCCGCACCAGCCGCTGCCGGTCGACGCCGTACAACTCCTCGGCGCGCAGCAGGTGTTCGAGGGCGAAGCCGATCCGCGGGAGGAGCGCCAGCCAGGGCAGGAGGACGTCCGGGTAGGCGGGCGGGGCCGTCAGGGCGGCGAAGGCGGGATGCGCGGCGAGTCGGCGGACGACGGCGCCGCGGAGGGCGGCGTACCGGCCGGCGTCCTCGCTGTCGGCGTCCATCCGGCGGTCCCAGCGCAGCAGCCGCTCGCGGAGTGCGGCGGCCGGGCCGGTCAGGCCGTCGAGCGCGGACACGCGTTCCAGCAGGGGCTCGGCGGAGGCGAGACGGGTGTCCGTGTGGACGGCCCGCATGTCGGACGCGGACCACTGCCGCCGGCCTGCCAGCATCGTCCGGATGCGGTCGGCGCGATGCGGCGCGGCGAACTCGACGCCCAGCCGCGCCGCCGGACCGCGCTGGTTGGCCATCACCGCGACGCCGTCGGTCACTCCAGCGCGGGGCGTCTCGTGCCAGCCGGTCCACTCGTGGCCGGGTTCCCATGCGGGCACGACGCGGGTGCCATTGGCCGTGGCACGGCGCGGCACCCGGCCCGCGACCCGGTGCAGCAGACCGCCCTCGGTGTCGGCGGCCTGTACGACGTTGACGGGCTCGACCCACTGGTCGAAGGCCCGGTCCACGTCGGCGACCCGGCGGGCCCGCAGCAGCGGGAGCAGGGTTTGGAAGCCGAGGTCGGAGGTGACCCGGGGCGGACAGCGCAGGCTCACCGCGAGCGGAGGGGTACCGGGGGAGGCATGGGCGCCGGGGGCCTCGGGGGCGCCAGGTGTTGGGGGGGTGCCGGGGGCTCGGTCACGTGAGCCGGGGGTGCCGTCGAGGCCCTCCGGTCCTCCGGCGATCACCGGACCCCGCTCGGTCTCGAGCACCTCCACCTCGACGGACTCCTCCCCCGCCACCCGCACGAGTTCGGTGTGCCGGGCCACCGGCCGCCAGCAGCCGTCCGGGCCGAGCGCCTCGACGCCGGTGCCGGTGCCGGTGCGGCGCAGGCGTTCGCGGTAGAGATCCTGGTAGTCGGCCATGGCGTTGGTGATGGCCCAGGCGACCGTGCCGGTGTGCCCGAAGTGCGCGATGCCGGGGACTCCGGGGACCGCGAGTCCGACGACGTCGAACTCGTCGCAGGCCAGGCGGATCTGCTGGTACACGCCGGGGTCCTCGACGAACCGGTGCGGGTCGCCGGCGATGACCGGCTGCCCGGTGACCGTGCGGTCGCCGCTCACCAGCCAGCCGTTGCTGCCGGAGGTGCCGGGCCCGTCCGTGGCGAACAGCCCGACCGCCTCGGGGCCGAGGTGCCGGGCGGCCTCCTCGCGCCACAGCTTGGCGGGGAACCCGGCGAACAGGAGGTGCGTGGCCAGCCAGACGGCCAGCGGCGTCCAGGGTTCCCAGCGGCCGGGCGCGAGGCCGACGCGCGCGAATTCGGGGGCGAGGCCGCAGGCATGGCCGGCGCGTGCCGTCTCCCGCAGGCCCTCGTTGACGCCGTCGACGTACGCGCGCGTCCAGTCGGCCGTCTCGGGGTCACGCCCGGCCAGGTCGTCGAAGCAGCGTCGCGCGGTGTCGTCGAGGCGGGCGCGGCGCACGAGCAGGTCCCAGGAGAGGGCGTCCGGTCCGAGGAACGACGCCGAGGAGCCCCGCGCGCGGTGCCGTTCGACCTCGAGCTGCCAGGCGCGGTCCCGTGCGGTCACCAGTCCCTGGAGGCGGGCGAGCGATCGGGCGTCGTCGGCGCGCAGATGCGGGACGCCCCACGCGTCGCGGTAGATCTCGGTGGTCACCCTGCGTCCCAGCTTCCCATAAGGTTAGGCTTTCCTAAGTACTCGCGGCGGAATCGTACGTGAAGGGTGAAGAAGGAATGGCACAGGGGCGGGGCTGGGAGGGCGCGGTCCTCAAGTTGATGCGGGCGAAGGACTTCACCCTCACCGTGACGGCCGCGGAGGACGTCACCGGCGACTACCGGCGGCTGCGTCTGTCGGACGGCGGACTGCTCGCCGCCACCGGCGTCCACCCGACGATGTGGGTGCGGCTCTGGTTCGACAACGCGGGCCGGCCGCATCAGCGCGCCTACACGCTGGTCGACCCCGACCCGGCGTCCGGCGCCTTCAGCCTGGAGTTCGCCCTGCACGAGGGCGCCGCCAGCGACTGGGCCAGGGCGGCGAAGCCCGGCGACACCGTCGAGGCGACCGTCCAGGGCACCGGCTTCGCGCCGCCCGCACCGGCTCCCTCGCACGTCTTCGTCATCGGCGACCCGGCCTCGCTGCCCGCCGTCAACTCGCTGCTCGGCGAGGGCGAGGGCGCGCTCGGCTCCGCACCGGCCACCGTCTGGTTCGAGGGCGAGGCCGACGGCCTGCCCTTCCGGACCGACCCCGCCCGCCACGAGATACGGCACGTGCCCCGGCGCGACGCCGGCGCGGAGCTGGTCGAGCGGGTCAGGGCCGAGCTGCCCGGACTGCTGCGGGCCACACCCGATCCGTACGTCTGGATCGCCTGCGACACCCACACCACCAGGACGCTGTCGGCGTACCTGCGCAAGGAGCTGGGCGTCCCGAAGGAGCGGGTGCACGCCCTGGGGTACTGGCGCGCGGACTGACCGCCCAGGCGGGATCATCGACCCATGGACGTCACCCTTCACCTCTCCCAGGATGCCGAGGCCGACGAGCTCCTCGGGCGGTCCCCGCTCGCCGCGCTGGTCGGGATGCTGCTGGACCAGCAGGTCCCGATGGAGTGGGCGTTCAAGGGCCCCCGGACGATCGCCGACCGGCTCGGCGCCGACGACCTGGACGCGCAGGACATCGCCGTCCAGGACCCGGAGGCCTTCGCCGCGCTGCTCTCCGACAAGCCGGCGGTGCACCGCTACCCCGGTTCCATGGCCAAGCGCATCCAGCAGCTCTGCCAGTACCTCGTCGAGCACTACGACGGGGACGCAGCCGCCGTCTGGAAGGACGCCGACACCGGCAAGGAGCTGCTCCGGCGTCTCGAGGAGCTGCCCGGGTTCGGGCGGCAGAAGGCGCAGATCTTTCTCGCGCTGCTGGGCAAACAGCTCGGCGTGCGGCCCACGGGCTGGCGGGAGGCGGCCGGCCCCTACGGGGAGCCGGAGTCCTTCCGGTCCGTCGCCGACATCACCGGCCCGGAGTCGCTGGGCAAGGTCCGGGCGCACAAACAGGAGATGAAGGCGGCGGCGAAGGCCGCCAAGGCCGGGAAAGCCGGGAAGGCAGGAAAAGCGGGGAAACAGGTCGAGCAACAGGAACCGACCGACTGACCCGCCCGCTGCCCCCGGTCCTACCCGTGGTCCTGGTCCTGCCCCTGTCCTGCCCCTGTCCTGCCCCTGGTCCTGGTCCTGGTCCTGGTCGGCGGTAACGCTTTCGCCCCCCGCATCCCTGCTCCGAACAGGTGATTCTCCCGCCCGGCGTGCTGAACGCCGGGCGTGTCGCGGGGAGATGACCTCCCATGAGCACCACACGAAGGCACCCCCGCAGCCACACCTGGCTGCGCGTGCTCGTCGTGCTCCTCGCCCTGCTCGCGCCGGCCGCTCCCGCCGGGTCCGCCGAGCCGGCCGCGCCGCCGGCCGCCGCCTCGGAGATCGTCGAGTACGACGTCCTCGACACGCCGCTGCGCCCGGCCTCCTGTGGTCACCGCCCCGCCGCCCCGCTGCGGCCGGCCCCCCTCCCACCGGGCGGCCCACCGACCCGGCCGCCCTCCTCGCCGCCACCGTCCTCACACACCCCGCACCGCCCGCACCTCTTGTCCGCCCTGCGCACGGTGGTCCTGCGCTGCTGACCGACGCCGTCCCCCGGACCCGTCAGCAAGCACCCCTGCACCCTGCGAGGAATCACCATGCCCACAGACCCGTACGCCGTCCTGCGCGCCCTGCTCCGCGCGGAAGCCGCACGCAGCGCTCCCAAGCCCCCCGCCCAGCAACCGGCCCACCCGCAGCAGCCTTTGCGGAAGCGGGAACGGTAGCGGTAGCGGTAGCGGAGATCACCGATGGGGAGCCGGGTCCGGGGGCACCCAGGAAACAGCGGGACGGGAATGGCCCCCGTCCCCGGCCCCGGCCACCTCTGAGCCCGGCCCTGTCAGGCCCCGACCCGCCCCCGTCAGGGGCTAACGCCTTCTGCGGGTCGTCCCGAAGAGGGAACGGGTGATCTCCCGGCCTAGCTGGGTCCCGACCGAGCAGGCCGGCGACTTGAAGATCCCGCTGCCCACCACCTGTTCCACGACGGAGGGGTCGCGCTCGGCCACGCCAGGAGGGGTCGCGCTCGGCCACGCCAGGGGCGGGGGCGGGGCCTTCTTCGTCGCCGCCGGGGTGTTCCCGCCGGGCGGCCGGGCGGCGGCGGACAGCTTCTCGAACGCCGACTCTCTGTCCACAGCCTGTGCATACCGCCCGTACAGCGCGACTGATCAGGCCGAGCGACTGCTCCTGCGTCCGGTTCAGCTGGAGCACCTTGGACAGCAGCACCGGCCCGAAACCGGTGACGGTGGCCCGCAGCGGGACGCCGTGCCCGAGGCCGCCGAGGGCGTAGAACTCGGCGGGGAAACCCGTTGCCGTCCATTTCTGGCCGACTTCCGCCGCCCGCCCTCGCATTCGGTCGTTCGCCTCCCCAGGTGCCGAGACCGCCGACGGATCGCCCTTGACGTCGGCCAGGAACACCCGGCACTCCCTGCGCCGAGAGCTGTTCGGCGATCAGCTGGAGCGTCTTGGTCTTCCCGGTGCCGGTGGCGCCGGCGACCCGACCGTGCCTGTTCAGCATGGGGAGGGGGATGCGGACCGGGGCCTCGGGCAGACATTTCCCGCCTCCCACAGCAGGGCGCCGAGGTCGAGGGCGGGTCCGCTGAAGGCGTAGCCGGCGGCGATGTCACCGGCGCGCGTCGACTCGCTCATCGTCAGCTCCTCGTTCCCTTTTCCCCCCGTTCATCACGTCTTTTCCAGCGTCGCACTCCGTCGCCATGGCTGCGCCCGGAACGTCGGGACCGGTAGGCTTTCCGTGTGATCTTCAAGCGCATCGGAAACGGCCGGCCGTACCCCGACCACGGCCGGGAAAGCACCCGGCAGTGGGCGGACGTCGCGCCGCGCCCGGTCCGCCTCGATCAGCTGGTGACCACCAAGCAGCAGCTCGACCTGGAAACCCTGCTCGCGGAGGACTCCACCTTCTACGGCGACCTGTTCGCGCACGTCGTGAAGTGGCAGGGCGACCTGTACCTGGAGGACGGACTGCACCGCGCGGTGCGGGCGGCGCTCCAGCAGAGACAGGTGCTCCACGCCCGCGTGCTCGAGCTGGACTGAGCCCCGCCGGGCCGTCGCCCGGGCCTCCGCCATGCCGCGGCCGGGTGTTCGTCGGACCCTGCCCGGACCGTCGTCAGGCTCCTTCGGGCCGCCGTCGGACCGTCGTGGGGGCCGCGACGAGGCCTGGGGCGACCTCCGGATTGACCCTTTCGGGTTCTTTCTCACGCCCCGCGCGGTGTCGGATGATCGTTTATTAGTCACGGCTGCCCGGGCGCACTACGCTGCGCCCATGAGCATGCTGACTCCCCCCGGCATGGGCGGCAAGTACCGGATCACGGGGGACAAATACCCCCGCATGCGCCCCCATCGTCGACGCGGCCGGCTTGCCGTCGTGGTCGTCGCCTGCGGCGCCGTCCTCGGCGTGGCCGGCTGGGGCACCCTGCAGCTCATCGACGTCTTCACGGGCGGCGGGGGCACCGCGACGGCGGCGGACGGCTGCTCGAAGAACACGACGAAGGCGGGCCCCGCGGCCTCCGCCTCCCCGTCCGCGGCCCCGAGCGGCGGCGCCGGTGCGGGCACGGCAGCCGGAGCGGGCGCGGTGCCCGGTGCGGTGCCCAAGCCCGCGCAGATCACGGTGAACGTCTTCAACGCCACCACCCGCAGCGGCCTCGCGAAGACGACCGCGGACGAGCTGAAGAGACGCGGCTTCAAGATCGGCGAAGTGGGCAACGCCGCCAAGCAGTACGACAAGAAGGTCCCCGGGACCGGGATGCTGCTCGGGCCCGCGTCCTCGCTCAACACCTCGCTGCCGGTCCTCGCGACGCAGCTCGGCACCGCAGAGCGCCGCACCGACGCCGCCCGCAAGGGCACGGCGGTCGACCTGATCATCGGCAACGGCTTCAAGGCGCTGACCGGCCAGGCGGAGGCGACCAAGGCCCTGGCGGCGCTGGCCGCCCCGCACCCGACGGCAGGCGCCACCACCAAGAAGAGGTGCTGACGGCCGAAGAAGGGCTGCCGACGGCCGGCTCACCGGCCGTCGGCACGTCCGGACGCTACTCCGCCGCCCCGTACAGGCGGTCTCCCGCGTCGCCGAGGCCCGGGACGATGTAGCCGTGCTCGTTGAGGTGGTCGTCGACCGCCGCCGTGACGACGGTGACCGGAGAGCCCGCGAGCTCCCGCTCCATGATCTGCACGCCCTCCGGCGCGGCGAGCAGCACCACGGCCGTGACGTCGTCGGCGCCGCGGCGGATCAGCTCGCGGATCGCGGCGACCAGCGTGCCGCCGGTGGCCAGCATCGGGTCCAGGACGTACACCTGGCGGCCGGAGAGGTCCTCCGGCATACGCGTGGCGTACGTGGACGCCTCCAGCGTCTCCTCGTTGCGGATCATGCCGAGGAAGCCCACCTCCGCCGTCGGCAGCAGCCGGACCATGCCGTCCAGCATGCCGAGGCCCGCGCGCAGGATCGGCACGACCAGCGGACGCGGGTAGGAGAGCTTGACGCCGGTGGTCGAGGCGACCGGCGTCTTGATGTCGACCTGTTCGGTGCGCACGTCCCGCGTGGCCTCGTAGGCGAGCAGGGTGACCAGCTCGTCGGCCAGCCGGCGGAAGGTCGCGGAGTCGGTGCGCTGGTCGCGCAGCGTGGTGAGTTTGTGGGCGACCAGAGGGTGGTCGACGACGTGGAGACGCATGTCGACAACAGTAACCGGGGCCGTCCTGCCCGGCGTCCCCACACTCGGTGAACCTTTCCCCCGGACTTTCCCCGGACTTCCCCGGACTTCCCGGACTTTCCCCGGCTTCGGCCGTTCGCTGGCACGGCACCGGCCGTCGGAGGGAAAGTGGGAGGCAGGTATGGAGACGGACCGGGGTACCCGGGGTGGTGTGCTGATGCCTGACCTGCCCGACCCGACCGACGGCGACTCGCCGACGAGGCCTCCCGAGACCGACGCGGAGCGCCGCCGGCGCCGCGCCCGGTTTCTGCGCGAGCTGGCGGAGGCCCGTGAACTGCGCGACCGGGTCCAGCCGCGACGCGCCAAGACCGCCCGCCTGCGCCACGCGATGCGGATGCGCACGTTCCGCTGGTAGACCCGGCCGTGCGGCGTAGCGGACTTGGGGCATACGGGGAAGATCACCACCGTCACGGGTGTCCCGCGGGTGCCGCACGGGCAGGCGTGCGTGGGCGCACGGGAAAGCCGCGTACGATCCGCTCGTGGCGGCAACGAGCGCGCTGGTGAGTCGCTCACGGACGTGACCACGGAGGTGACCGCGGACGTGCGATCAAAACCACCGAACACAGGGAGCCGAAGACGTCCCCTGGACGCCTTGTTTCTGCCACGATTCCGAGTGGGCGGGGCTCGGAGCCGAGCTCTCCGCCCGTAACCTCCGCCGGGGGGACCCCCAACCGGCACGCCTAGGACCAGTGGGAGAGTCACGGTGTACTTCGCCGCACTGCTCGCGCGCACCGAAGACGGGTGGGAAGCGAGCGACACAGAGCTCGACGATGTGGAGACCCTGTCGGATCTGGCCGACCTGGCCCGGGAGGCCTCCCCGGACGAGGACACGGTGCTCGTGCTGATCGAGCAGGAGGACTCGTGGTTCGGGGTCGTCCGCATCGACGGCGAGGAGGATCCTCGCATCTTCGTCTCCGACGCCGCTGCCGCCGCCCGCAGCTCGTACGGCGAGATCCTGCTCACCGACGAACTGCTCGGAAGGGATCCGGATGACGTCGACCTGGACGCCCTGGATCTCGACGGCACCGAGGACGGTGAAGACGAGGACGAGGGCTCCGACGGGGCCACGAGCGGCGGCTCCGCGGAGGCCGTGCCGCACGGCCCGGTCGGCGACGCCGGGATCCTCGACGACCTCGGCGTCACCGAGAAGGAGCTGAGGGCGCTGTCCGACGACGCGCTCACCGAGATCGCCGACGCCCTGGGCGCGTCGGCGGTCCTGGAGACGGTCCGCTGACCGCACCGGAGGCGCCGGCCGACCCCGTACGCGACCGCTGGCGGACCGCGATGCGGCTCGCCCTGGACGAGGCCCGGCTGGCCGCCCGGGGCGGAGACGTCCCGGTCGGCGCCGTGGTGCTGGCTCCTGACGGCACCACGGTCCTCGCCAGAGGCCACAACGAACGCGAGGCCGGCGGCGATCCGACGGCCCACGCGGAGGTGCTCGCCGTCCGGCGGGCGGCCGAGGCGACCGGCGCGTGGCGGCTGTCCGGCTGCACGCTCGTCGTGACCCTCGAACCGTGCACGATGTGCGCGGGCGCCCTCGTGCAGTCGCGGGTGGACCGGGTCGTCTACGGCGCCCGCGACGACAAGGCGGGTGCGGCCGGTTCCCTCTGGGACGTCGTCCGTGACCGACGGCTCAATCACCGGCCCGAGGTGATCGAGGGCGTGTTCGCGAAGGAGTGCGCGCAACTCCTCACGGACTTCTTCCGCGAGCGCTGATCCGCCCACCCAGAATCGATTTCAAACCGGGCCGCACCTTGCTGTAAGGTCTCCCTCGGTAGCGTGTCCGAGCGGCCGAAGGAGCTCGCCTCGAAAGCGAGTGTGGCGCAAGTCACCGAGGGTTCAAATCCCTCCGCTACCGCTGATAGGAGAGGCGCCCGGTTCATCGAACCGGGCGCCTCTTCGGCATCTCGCCCTGGTCGGCGACTTCTTCCGCGCCGGACCCGGCCGAGTCTCGTCGTCGGCGGCGACGCACCTGCCGCGGACGCTGTGCGAACACGGAATGCGAGCGCGGATTGCGAACACGGAATGCCGAGCGCGGATTGCGAGCGCGGATTGCGCCTGCATCCTCGCCCGCAGGACCCTTGCGTCCAGCGCCCTCGGAGTCGGCGCCGTGCGCTCCCGCATGCCGCACCGACCACCATGCCTCGGCCGCGAGCGGCAGCCACGCCACAGCCATCGACGGAGTCCCCGGAACGGTTCATGAACGCGCCACAGACGATCAAAAGCGGTGAGTAAATCGCACTTACGGATACACTCGCCGCCGTCAGCGGGGCCCGAGCGGCCACATACAGGGGAGGCCAGGTGGCGGTGAACGCCAAGAAGATCGCCGTCTACGTGCTCGTGGTGTTCGTGCTCTACGTGATCATCACGGACCCGGCGAAGGCGGCGGACTACGTCCAGATAGGCTTCGAGGGCATATCGGACGCGGCCCAGGCCATCGGCGACTTCTTCACCTGGCTCGCCGACGGGGCGCGGTAGCCGAGACCGTCGCACGCACAGGGAGTGCCCATGATCCGCCACCTGGTCCTGTTCAAACTCGACGAGGGAGTCGAGCGCGACGACCCCCGGGTGGTGCAGGGCGAGGCGGCCTTCCGGGCCCTGGGCGGACAGATCGACGAGCTGCGCTTCTGGGAGCTGGGCTGGAACATCAGCGAGCGGCCCATCGCCTACGACTTCGCCATCAACTCGGCGGTCGAGGACGCGGACGCCCTCCAGCGGTACCTCGAGCACCCGGCCCACCAGGCGGGCGTCGCGCTGTGGCGGGAGTTCGCCACGTGGGTGGTCGCGGACTACGAGGTCTGAACCGACCCTCCTGCCGAACGGAGCCCTCCGCCGGACCGGCGGGGGGTTTTTGCGTGCCCTCGTTCAAGGCCGGCGCCCTCCTCGCCGCTCAACACGGCGTTATGGGGTGCTTGCACACAGTGCACATGTCTTGTGATGCTATGACCGCTTTTGACGGATGAGTTGACCGATGTTGACCTGACGAAGAGGTGGCGTTGACCTTGTCGGCCAGTACTGCGCCGCCTCAGACAGAGGCGCCCCCGGCACCCGTCACGGCGTCGGCCCCCGCATCCGTTCCGGGCCCGGGCGCGGCCTCGACCCCGGCCCCCGCTCCCGCGCCCGCCATGGAGGCCGTGGAGGCTCCCCAGACCGTTCAGGCCCCCCAGCTCACGGAGACCGTGCAGGCCGCCCAGGGCGGCGAGACTCCGCCGGCCGTCGAGGGCGCGCAGGCCGCCGAGGCCGTGGAGGCCGCTCCGGCCCCGGAGCGACGCCGCGGCGCCGACACCCGGGCACTGACCCAGGTGCTCTTCGGGGAGCTCAAGGAGCTCCAGCCGGGCACGCCGGAGCACAACCGCGTGCGCGGGGCGCTCATCGAGGCGAACCTCCCGCTCGTGCGCTACGCGGCCGCCCGTTTCCGCTCCCGCAACGAGCCGATGGAGGACGTGGTCCAGGTCGGCACCATCGGCCTGATCAACGCCATCGACCGCTTCGACCCGGAACGGGGCGTGCAGTTCCCGACGTTCGCGATGCCCACGGTCATCGGCGAGATCAAGCGGTACTTCCGGGACAACGTCCGCACCGTGCACGTACCGCGCCGGCTCCACGAGCTGTGGGTGCAGGTCAACAGCGCGACCGAGGACCTGACGACCGCCTTCGGCCGCACGCCGACGACAGCGGAGATCGCCGAGCGGCTGCGCATCGGCGAGGACGAGGTGCTGTCCTGCATCGAGGCCGGCCGCTCGTACCACGCCACGTCACTCGAGGCCGCCCAGGAGGGCGACGGCCTGCCCGGCCTGCTGGACCGCCTCGGCTACGAGGACCCGGCGCTGGACGGCGTGGAGCACCGCGACCTCGTCCGCCACCTCCTGGTCCAGCTCCCGGAGCGCGAGCAGCGCATCCTTCTGCTGCGCTACTACAGCAACCTGACGCAGTCCCAGATCAGCGCGGAACTCGGCGTCTCCCAGATGCACGTCTCCCGCCTGCTGGCGCGCAGCTTCCAGCGACTGCGCTCCGCCAACCGCATCGAGGCGTGACGCGACCCCCTGATCCCCCATCCCTGAGCCCCGATTCCTGAGCCTTGGGTCCGGCTTCCGGCTTCCGGCTTCCGGCTCCCGGCTCCCGGCTCCCGGCTCCCGGCTCCCGGCTTCCGGCTTCCGGCTTCCGGCTCCCGGCTCCCGGCTCCCGGCTCCCGGCTCCCGGCCCGCATCCCCCTTCGGCGCCGCTCGACACGTAGCTCGATGGGGTGTCGCAAGCACGACCGACAGGTCACCGTTGGGAGCGAATCGCTCACCTTCGCTCTTCCTGGTGGATCTCCGCTGAAAAACCGTCACACCCCCTTTTTCCAGGGCTGATTCGTCACTCACATGTCGACATGTCACTACAGCGTGTTGCCGACATGTGACATTCTGCCGGAAGAGCGTTTGCCGGGGCTTCGGCTCCGGTATTCAGGTGAAGGCTGACGTTCCTCAAGCGGGGGCGTTGCGCCGCGACCGTCCCGCGACCCAAAGGGGGTGGCATGTCCGCAGAACAGGGCAGCTCGAAGGTGCTCACGCTCACGCTCACGCCGAGCGAGTCCGCGCCCGTCGCGCCTGTCGAGCCCGACGTGCTCGACGACGTCACAGCCCCCGAGGCCCCCGCGGCCCCGGCTCTCACGGCCACGGGGGCCATCGACACCCGCACCCTGTCCCGCTCTCTGTTCCTGCGACTGGCCACTCTCGCCGAGGACAGCCCCGAGCGCGTGTACGTCCGGGACACTCTCATCGAGCTCAACCTCCCGCTCGTGCGCTACGCGGCGGCCCGCTTCCGCTCGCGCAACGAGCCGATGGAGGACATCGTCCAGGTCGGCACCATCGGCCTGATCAAGGCGATCGACCGCTTCGACTGCGAACGGGGCGTGGAGTTCCCGACGTTCGCGATGCCGACGGTCGTGGGCGAGATCAAGCGCTTCTTCCGCGACACGTCCTGGTCGGTGCGCGTCCCTCGCCGGCTGCAGGAGCTGCGGCTGGCGCTCACCAAGGCCAGCGACGAGCTCTCGCAGAAGCTGGACCGCTCCCCGACGGTGGCCGAACTCGCCGCGGTGCTGGGCGTCTCCGAGGAGGACGTCGTCGACGGCCTCGCCGTCGGCAACGCCTACACGGCCTCCTCGCTGGACTCCCCGGCGGCGGAGGACGACGGCGGCGAGGGCTCTCTCGCCGACCGCCTCGGCTACGAGGACACCGCGCTCGAGGGCGTGGAGTACCGCGAGTCGCTGAAGCCGCTGCTGGCCAAGCTCCCGCCGCGCGAGCGCCGCATCATCATGCTGCGCTTCTTCGCCAACATGACCCAGTCCCAGATCGGCGAGGAGGTCGGCATCTCCCAGATGCACGTCTCCCGTCTCCTCACCCGGACGCTGGCCCAGCTGCGCGAGGGCCTCATCTCCGACTAGGGCCGGTCACGGCACCCGGGCCTGACCGGCCGGTCAGGTCGTCGGGAAGCAGCGGCGCACGCACAGGGGTTCCTCACTGACGGTGCGTCAGACACACTGGCGCGATGCGCAGTCCGACACGGGCACATGGCCGCCGGGGCGCCCTCTGGGGCGCGTCGGCGGCCGCCGTACTCGCGGTGGGAGCGGCGGGCCTGCTCGCCGGATGCGGCGGAGACGGCGGTGGTGACGACTACGTCGCTCTCGGCTCGGCGGGCGACTCGGCCCGTCCGGGCACGGGCGGCCCCGGAGGGCCGACGGGCGGGATACGCCTCGTTCCGCTGGACGGCGAGAGCGGCTCCCCCACCGGAAGACCGGGCTCGGATCCGGGTTCTGCTTCGGATTCAGCTTCGGGTTCGGGCCCTCGTCCGGGGACGACGGCCCAGGCTCCCGATGCGGGTGCCGATGCGCGTGTCGATGCGGATGCCGGGGGAGACAAGGCGGCGGGCGCCTCGGGCGATCCAGTCGGCGGCTCGCCCTCGAACCCGCACACGGATCCGCCCACGGCTCCGTCCTCGCCCGGCCCCACGGCCCCGTCCGGGCCCTCGTCCCCGGCACCGGCCGCCCTCACCGTGAGTGAGCCGGTCCGCGCGGGCACGGAACAGCGGTGGTGTGAGGACGTGACCCTCGTCTTCCACAACTCCGGTGGCAGAGCGGTCGGTTCGGGCACGGTCGTGTTCGGCACCCATGTCGTCGACGGACTCGGCATCGACTGGGCCACGCGCGAGTCGACGGTCCCGCTCCCCACGCCGATCCGCGCGGGCGCACGGACGGAGAAGACCTGGACGGTGTGCGTCGACGCGTGGCGCGTACCGCTGGGCATGCACATCGAGACCCGTGACGTCTCGGTGCAGTGGCACTGACGGCGCTCCGGTGCGGCGTGCCTGCGCGGGCGTCGGCGCGATGCCGGTTTGCGCCCGGCGCGGAGCTGCTCACGAAGGCGCGATGCGGAATCCTGTGCGCCGACGGCGACGCGATGAGGGAGTGTTCCCGTGCGGTGCGGAAGCCGCCTCCAGGACGCCTTGAGTGTGGCGGCGTCCGGGGCCTCCCTGCGGGGGCCTGCGAGGGGGGAACGGCCCGGCGCCGCACCGCTGATGACACGGCGGCACCATGACACCGGATGCGCCTCGGCGCGGGCGCGAGTGCCGGCGGCGCGACGCGCAATCCTGCGCGTCCGCCGTGTCCTGGGCGCGAGGGGTTGAGACGGCAGCGCGGTGCGAGCCGTCGGGGCTGCCGGGGCTGCCGGGTCGGGAGGGCCCGGCGGAGCCGTTCGCCGGCACGCCGGGTGGCCCGGCGGCAGGCGCGGCCGGGCACCCGCCCGCCGGGGCCACCGCGGCGGCTGGTGGGGGCGGGCGCACCGTGCACCCGTAAGCACGGGTGCACGGGTGCACGGAGACGCTCGCGTTACTTCAGCGCCAGCCAGGCGACCGCCGCGACGATCACCAGCACGGCGACGACGCCCACGATCAGGCCGATACGGGGACCGGCCGGCGCGGGAGCCGGCGCGGCGGCCCGGGGAGCGCCCTCGTCGACGAACGCGCGGAACATCTGGGTGCTGCCGGCGGGGTCGTGGTTGCCCTGGGGGCCCTGGGTGTTAGCCATGGGCCGAGACACTAGCGAAAACGGGCGGTCGGACCCAAGTGGGGGTCGTGCGGAGCGCCTTCCCGCAGCAGGTTCGGCCGGGTCCCGACCGGTTCCACCGTTCTCGGCAGGTCTCGGCAGGTCTCGGCAGGTCTTGACCAGTGCGACCGGTGCGACCGGTGCGACCGGTGCGACCGGTGCGACCGGTGCAGCCGGTGCAGCCGGTGCAGCCGGTGCAGCCGGTGCAGCCGGTGCAGCCGGTGCAGCCGGTGCAGCCGGTGCAGCCGGTGCAGCCGGTGCAGCCGGTGCAGCCGGTGCAGCCGGAGTGCCCACCTCGGACTCCACCTGCCGATTTACCACCGTAATACTTGCCTTTGCCAACTTTTTGCGGCCGCGGTGGCCCGTTTTATTTGCCTGTAGCAACCAATGGCTTCTATGGTTGCCCCAAGCAACAAATTCGGGAGGTGTGATGGCCGAGCAGGCGCAGTTCGCGGAGCTGGCGCATCAGCTCAGTGCCGTCGGGGCCGTGAAGCGTGACCTCGGGCGGATCCTGCCGCAGGACTGTTCGGCCGGCTCGGCCGCGGTGCTGACGCTGTTGGGCCGCCACGGCGACATGCGCATGAGCAACCTGTCCGAACTGCTCGCCGTCGACATGTCCGTGACCAGCCGGCACGCCGCGCACCTGGCCGAGCGGGGCTGGATCCTGCGCTCACCCGACCCGGCGGACAAACGCTCGCGCATCCTGCACCTCACGCCTGAGGGCCAGGCGATGCTCGCCGACCTCCACCGCCGCAGCACGGAGCTCCTGGCCGAGCGGCTGGGCGACTGGACGGACGCCGACGTCGGCCGGCTCGTCGGACTGCTGACCCGGCTGCGCGCCAGCTTCGGCGACTGCCGGACCGTCGCCCACCGGCCACCGCCCCCGCCCGAGTCGCCGCCGCCCGTGGCGCACCGGCCGCCCCAACCCCCGCCTCCCGTTCGCGAAGGCGAACGGATGCAGGCCACCGAGACCACCCGTACACCCGCACAAGCGACGTAGGAGAAGGAAGCTCATGGCAACGACCACACCAACCGGTGTGCGGGCCCACGCGAAGCACGGCGGAGGGTCCCACGGCTCCGCCGCGGACGCTCCGATGACCCACCGGCAGATCATGGAAGCGCTCTCCGGGCTGTTGCTCGGGATGTTCGTGGCGATCCTTTCGTCCACGATCGTCTCCAACGCCCTCCCCGAGATCATCGGTGACCTCGGCGGCGGACAGTCCGCCTACACCTGGGTCGTGACCGCCACCCTGCTGTCGATGACTGCGACGACCCCGCTGTGGGGCAAGCTCGCCGACCTGTACAGCAAGAAGGCGCTCGTCCAGATCGCGCTCGTCATCTACGTGCTGGGCTCGGCGGCCGCCGGGCTCTCGCAGAACCCGGGAATGCTGATCGCCTGCCGTGTCGTGCAGGGCGTCGGCGTGGGCGGTCTCTCCGCCCTGGCGCAGATCGTCATGGCGGCGATGATCTCCCCGCGTGAGCGCGGCCGTTACTCCGGCTACCTGGGGGCCACCTTCGCCGTGGCGACCGTCGGCGGTCCGCTGCTCGGCGGCGTCATCACGGACACCTCCTGGCTGGGCTGGCGCTGGTGCTTCTACGTCGGCGTCCCCTTCGCCGTCATCGCGCTGATCGTGCTGCAGAAGACGCTGCACCTGCCGGTCGTGAAGCGGGACGTGAAGGTCGACTGGGCCGGCGCTTTCTTCATCTCGGCCGCGGTCTCGCTGCTGCTGGTCTGGGTCACCTTCGCCGGTGACAAGTACGACTGGCTGTCGTGGCAGACGTACACGATGATCGCGGGCTCGGTCCTGCTCGCGCTGCTGTTCGTGGTCGTCGAGGCCAGGGCCGCCGAGCCGATCATCCCGTTGCGCCTGTTCCGCAACCGCACCATCACGCTGTCGTCGATCGCCTCGATGTTCGTGGGCGTGGCGATGTTCTCCGGGACCGTCTTCTTCGCCCAGTACTTCCAGCTGGCCCGGGACGAGTCCCCGACGATGTCCGGCATCATGACGATCCCGATGATCGGCGGTCTGTTCGTCTCCTCCACCGTCTCCGGGCAGCTCATCACCCGCACCGGAAAGTGGAAGGCCTGGCTGGTCAGCGGTGGTGTGCTCATCACCGCGGGCCTCGGCCTGCTCAGCACGATCCGCTACGACACGGACTACTGGAAGACCGCGCTCTTCATGGCGCTGCTGGGTCTCGGCATCGGCATGATGATGCAGAACCTGGTGCTCTCGACGCAGAACCAGGTGGACCCGTCCGACCTCGGATCGGCCAGCTCCACAGTCACGTTCTTCCGTTCGCTCGGCGGTGCGATCGGCGTCTCGGCGCTCGGAGCCGTCATGGCGAACCGCATCACCGACTACGCCGAGGACGGCATCGCCGGCCTCGACCCGAAGTACGCCGCGCTCGCGTCCGGCTCCGGTTCCTCCGGTCAGATCCCGGACATGGACAAGCTGCCCGTGCCGCTGCGCACGGTCATGGAGAGCGCGTACGGCCACGGCATCGCCGACGTCTTCATGATCGCCGCGGTGCTGGCGCTGCTCGCCTTCCTGATCACCCTCTTCATCAAGGAAGTCCCGCTGCGGACCAAGGGCGCGCTGGCGCAGGCGGCGGAGGGCGACACCCCGGCCGCCGCCGCGGTCCCGGCCACGGGCACGGGCACGGGCACGGGCACAGCTGCGGTCACGGCCGCCGGAGGGGAGCACGTCCCCGGCTGGGCGGTCGCCGAACCGGCCGGCGAACCCGGCCGGGAGGCCGGTCCGCAGGGTACGCAGCAGCTCTCCGCCATCGGCGCCGCCGAGTCCCGGGAGGCCCGCTCGAACGGCGTCCCCGTGCACGGCTTCGTCCGCGGTGCCGAGAACGCGCCGGTCCCGCAGGCCGCCGTCACCCTGATCTCGCTGACCGGACGGCAGCTCGGCCGGGCGGTCGCGCAGACCGACGGTTCCTACGCGGTGGACGCGCCGGGCACGGGTTCGTACGTGCTGATCGCCTCCGCGGACGGCTTCCAGCCCCAGGCCTCCACGATCGTGGTGAACGGCGCGGAGCCGGTGGCGTACGACATCCTGCTCAGCGGGACCAGCGGGCTCACCGGTGTGGTGCGGGCCGCCGAGTCGGGCGAGGGCGTCAAGGACGCCATGGTGATCGTCACCGATGTGCGCGGTGATCTGCTGGCCACCGGAACCACCGGTGAGCAGGGCGGGTTCTCCTTCACGGAGCTGGTGCCGGGCGCGGTGACCGTGGCGGTGAACGCCGCCGGGTTCCGGCCGCACGCCCTGCCCGTCGAGATCGGCGTCACGGGCGTGACCCGCGCGGAGATCGTCCTCGACGCGGGCGCCCAGCTCCAGGGCGTCGTCCGGGCGCCGCACGGACCGCTGGCCGACGCGCGCGTGACGCTCGTGGACGCGGCGGGCAACGTGGTCGGCACCGCCACCACCGGCGTCGACGGGGCCTACGCCTTCGCCGACCTCGACGGCGGCGACTACACGGTCATCGCGACCGGCTACCCGCCGGTGGCCACCGCGCTGACCGTCGCGGGAGCCGACGTCGACGGCCACGACATCGAGCTCGCCCACCCGGGCGAGTAGTCGCGGGCCGGGACGCGGGCCGGAGGCGGGCGGGTGCCGGGCAGGCACCCGGGCGGGCCGGAGGCGGGCGGGTGCCGGGCAGGCACCCGGCAGGCAGGCAGCCGGTCAGCGGCACCGGCCATCGGCCGGCTGACCTGCCACCTGCCACCTGCCACCTGCCACCTGCCACCTGCCGTCGCAGGACCGCCGATCGGCCGCAGGTCGACACCGGTCGACACCGGTCGACACCGGTCGACACCGGTCGACACCGGTCGACACCGGTCGACACCGGTCGGCCAGTTGTCGCAGACATCGCTCCGGCCCGGTGCGGGGTACGCCTCGCACCGGGCCGGTTCCAGTCGAGGAGTACGTGAGATGGGACTGACCGCGAAGATCCGCACGCGGGACGGATGGGCCGTGTCGCACGCGGTCGTCACGGTGACCGACATGACGGGCGGACAGGTGCTGCGCGCCGAGGCCGACGCGGAAGGGGCCGTGCGGGACGCGACCGCACTCGCCCCCGGGGCCTACACGGTGATCGTCACCGCCGTCGGGTACGCACCCGCGGCCTCCAGCGCGATCGTCACGGCGAGCGGAAGGGCGGAGGTCGGGACCGTGACCCTGGCCCGGCAGGGCGGTTCGGAGCTGCCCCCGCCCGGCCCCTGGACCGTCGACCCGGCGCACTCCGCCGTCGGCGCGGTCGCCCAGCACCTGGGCATCTCCAGCGTGCACGGCAGGTTCACGGAGTTCGCGGCGGCCGTCGAGGTCGCCCCGGACGACGTCACGAAGTCCCGGGTGGAGGCGGTGATCCGGGCGGCCTCCATCGACACCGGCAACGCGGTGCGCGACGCCCATCTGCGCTCGGCCGACTTCCTGGACGTCGAGCGGTACCCGGAGATCGTCTACCGCTCGGACGGACTGACCCCGGCCGGCCCCGACCGCTGGACGGTCCACGGCGAGCTGACCATGCGCGGCGTCGCCCGCCCCGTGGAGCTGGACCTGGCCTACCTCGGCACGGGCTCCGACCCGTGGGGCGGCACCCGGGCCGCCTTCCGCGCGACCGCGCAGCTGCGGCGCGAGGACTTCGCCATGAACTACAACCAGGTCGTCCAGGCCGGCATCGCGGCCATCGGGACGACGCTGAAGGTGGAGCTGGACGTCCAGGCGGTGCAGGGGGACGCGCTGCCGCAGCTCGAGGCCTAGCGACGGGCAGCCGCACGACGACGACGGCCACGGGCACCGCGACCGCCACAGGCGTACGCACCGCAGGGTCAGCCGGGCGGGGCGTCCCGCGGCCTAGGCTGAGGGCATGGCACCGAACATCGCGACGAACACCACGGTCTCCCTGGACGAGCTGCTGGACTTCGTCCGTCCACGCCACCGTGCGATCCTGCTGACCCGGCGTGCCGACGGCGGCCCGCAGGCCTCACCGCTGACCTGCGGGGTCGACGACTCGGGGCGCATCGTCGTCTCCACGTATCCCGAGCGGGCCAAGACGCGCAACGCCAAGCGGGACACGCGCGTCGGCGTCCTCGTGCTCAGCGACGACTGGAACGGGCCGTGGGTCCAGATCGACGGCGCCGCCGAGGTGGTCGACGCCCCCGACTCCGTCGAACCGCTCGTGGAGTACTACCGCAACATCGCCGGCGAGCACCCCGACTGGGACGAGTACCGCCGGGCCATGCGCAAGCAGGGCAAGTCGATCATCCGGATCACTCCGGAGCGGTGGGGCCCGGTGGCCACCGGCGGCTTCCCGGCACGCCTGGTCACCGGCGCCGACGAGTAGGCCGGCCCGGACGACCAGGCCGAGTAGACCAAGCAGGCCGAGCAGGCCGAGCAGGCCGGATCCCGGCGGAGGGCGGGGCGCCGCCGGGTGTGGTCCGTCAGCCGCGCTCGGCCATCGCCTCGATGCCCGCGATCAGCAGGTCCAGGGCGAATGCGAAGTCGCGCTCCCACATCTCCTCGACCGTGTCGTCGCCGCGCGCCGCCATGATGTCTCCGGCCTCCTTGACCACTTCGGCGGCCGGCGGGACCTGGCCGGCCTCGCTCATCGCGCGGCGGAAGTAGTCGTCCGGGGTCATGCCGACGGCCGTGCAGCGGGCGAGGAAGTGGCCCTCGATGGTGCCGAAGCCGTACACGAACTGGAAGACGGCGGCGATGGCCGCCCCGAGGCCGCGCGTCGGGATCCCGGTGCGGCGGACGACGCGCTGGACGACGCGGGAGAAGGCGAGGTGTTCGGGGCCGACGTTGAGGAACGTGCCGGCCAGCGGCGACAGCCAGGGATGCCGGACCAGCAGGTCGCGGTAGGCCCGGGCGAGCGCGCGCAGCTGGTCGCGCCAGTCAACGTCGTCGTCCGCCGGATCGGGCAGCAGCTCCGACAACTCGCCGAAGGCGGCGTCCAGGGCGAGTTCGAGCAGGTCGTCCTTGGTGTCGACGTACCAGTAGACGGACATCGCCGTCACGTTCAGCTCGGCCGCCAGCCGCCGCATGGAGAACCCGGCCAGCCCCTCGGCGTCCAGCAGCCGCACGGCGGCCTCGGTGATCCGGTCCCGGTCGAGTCCGGAGAGCTGACCCCCGCCGCGGCCCCGGCGACGCGCTTTGCCTTCCAGCCACACGCTGGTGTGCGCGGCGGGATCCTTGGCGGTCTCGGCCATCGCGCGGCACCTTCCTGAACTCCCGGTCACTGGGGACGATGCTAAGCGGTGGCCGGCGTTCCGCAGGAGGGCGGGGCCCCGCCCGGGCTGGGGATTCGACCGTCCCGGAAGACGGGGACAGGGCGGTGGCGCCGCGCCACCGCCCTGTCCCCGCGAACCCGCTTCCTCGGACCCGTCCTCGTGGCCCTCGTCAGCTGCTCGCCTTCCGGGTCAGGTCGTAGAAGGTGGACGAACCGACCGTCACCTTCTTGAAGTTGGCCTCGACCCAGGAGGTGATCTGCGAGGACGTGCCGTTGCTGCTGCCGCCCATGCCCCCGCCCATGCCCCCGCCGGAACCGCTGCTGATGAAGTAGTGGATCTCACCGTCGGCCACGTACTGCTTGAACTGCGCCAGCGTCGGGGACGGGTCGGTGCCGTTGAAGCCGCCGATCGCCATGACCGCGTCACCCGTGGCGAGCTGGTAGCTCGCGGCGTTCTGGGCGCCGATCGCCGCCGCGGCCCACGTGTACTTCCCCGAGTCGGTCTCCAGCAGCTTCTTGGCCTCGGCGGAGACGCTCGCGCCGTTCAGCAGGCCGCCACCGCCGCCGCCCATGCCGCCGCCGTCACCGGTCTGCCCGCCGGGCGTGCCGCCCTGCTGGTTCTGGCCCTGCCCCTGCGTACTGCCGTTGCCGTTCTGGGTGGTGCCGTTGCCGTTCTGCTGACTCTGGCCCGGCATGCCGCCACCGGGGAAGCCGCCCGCGCCGCCGCCCGGCTGGTTCTGCCCCTGACCCTGATTCTGGCCCTGATTCTGGCCCTGATTCTGCGTAGTGCCGTTGCCGTTCTGGCCGCCGGGGCCGCCACCGTTGCCGCCGAAGCCGCCCCGGCCACCGCCGCCACCCGGACCGCCGCCCATCCTGCTCGCGCCGGCCGGACCGGCGGTGACGATGGAGCCGGTGTGGCCCTCCTGCAGCGTGCTGAGGGTGTACGCCGCCGGGCCGGCCAGCGCGGCCACGAGGCCGACGGACGCCGCGGCGAGCGCGAGTTGCCGGTTGATCCGGCCCGCGAAGACCAGGCCGAGCGCGGCGGTCAGCCCGCCGAGCAGCACCAGCCACTTCAGCCAGGGCAGGTAGTCGGGCGTGCGGTTGAGCAGGACGTAGCTCCAGGCCGCCGCCGCCACGACCGAGGCCGCGAGGGTCAGCGAGGCCCAGATCTCGGACCGCTTCTCCCACAGGACGCCGGCGCCCATGCCGATCACGGCCGCCATGTAGGGGGCCAGGGCCACCGTGTAGTACTGGTGGAAGATGCCCGCCATGTAACTGAAGACGGCCATGGTGATCAGCAGGGAGCCGCCCCAGACCAGGAACAGGCCCCGGGTCGTCGACGTCCGCCGCAGCTTCCGGGTCGCCACCAGACCGCCGACGAGCAGCACCAGCGCGGCCGGCAGCAGCCAGGAGATCTGGCCGCCGATCTCGGAGTTGAACATCCGGTCCCAGCCGGTCTCACCCCACTGACCGGTGTTCCCGCCGCCACCGCCGCCGCCGACGCTGCCGGTCTCCTCGCCGTTGAGGCGGCCGAGACCGTTGTAGCCGAAGGTCAGCTCCAGGAAGGAGTTGTTCTGAGAGCCGCCGATGTACGGGCGGGAGGAGGCGGGCCACAGCTCGACGATCGCGACCCACCAGCCGCCGGACACGATCAGCGCGCCCGTGGCGACGGCCAGTTGGCCCAGCCGCTTCTTCACCGGCACCGGCGCGCAGACCGCGTGGACGAGCGCGAGCGGCGGCAGGATCAGGAACGCCTGCAAGGTCTTGGCGAGGAACGCGAAGCCGATCGCGACGCCGGCCCACACCAGCCACTTCGTCCGCCCGTCCTCGATCGCGCGAGCCGTGAAGTAGCAGGCCACGGCCATCAGGAGGGCCAGCATCGCGTCCGGGTTGTTGAACCGGAACATCAGGGCGGCGACGGGGGTCAGGGCCAGCACCGCGCCGGCGATCAGACCGGCCGCGGGGCTGAACCGGCGGCGAACCGAGGCGTACACGACGGCGACCGTGCCGACGCCCATCAGCACCTCGGGCGCGAGGATCGCCCACGAGTTCAGGCCGAAGATCCGCACCGACAGCGCCATCGGCCACAGGGAGGCCGGGGGCTTGTCGACGGTGATCGCGTTGCCCGCGTCCAGCGAGCCGAAGAACAGGGCCTTCCAGCTCTGGCTGCCCGCCTGGACGGCCGCCGAGTAGAAGGAGTTGGCATAGCCGGAGGCGCTCAGGTCGTAGAGGTAGAGGAGCAGAGTGGCGGCCAGCAGGCCGAGGAACGCCGGGCGGGCCCAGCGCGGGTCCTCGGGGCGGCCTCGCCACAGTCTGCGGTGCAGGGGCTGCTTCGGCTCACCCGAGTCGGGGGCCGGGACGGCGGTTTCGCGCGCGGACGCCGGGGAGTTCTCCGGCGGCGCGCCCCAGGCGGTCGTCGGCTGGTCGAGGTGGGTGGTCATCGGGCGTCCCCCGGCTCGGTGTCGTGGGGGCGCACCGGCTGCGTCCGCAGGGTGGCGTCCCTCCAGGTGCCGTCCGCGGCGTCGTCGGCGCGGAGGTGGGTCGTGGACGTGGACGAGGTCATGGACGAGGTCGTGGACGAGGTCGTGGTCCGGGCGGCGCCGTGCGGATGGGCGACCGGCCGCTGCGGCGGGCCCGAGCGCTGGGGCAGCGGCCCGAAGGGGCCGCCCGCCTGCACGGACGAGGCCACCGGGTACGTCGTGGGCGTGGCCGTCGGGTAGGTCGCAGGGCCCGCGTCCGCCGTCGGGTACGTCGCAGGGCCCGCGTCCGCGGTCGGGTACGTCGCGGAGGACGGGCCCCCGGCAGCGGCGGGGGTCTCGACGGGGGCGGGGGCCCCGGTCGTCGTCGCCGGGTCCTCACCGTCGCGCCGGTCGGAGAACACCCACACGCGGAAGAGCAGGAAACGCAGCACCGTCGCCGCGAGGTTGGCGGCGACGAGGACCGCCAGTTCGGTGGCGTGCGCGGGGTCGGAGGTCGCCGCGTTCAGCGCGACGAGCGAGCCGCTGGTCAGCGCCAGGCCGATGCCGAAGACGACCAGGCCCTGCGCCTGGTGCTTGACGGCCCCGCCGCGCCCCCGCACCCCGAAGGTGAGACGCCGGTTGGCGGCGGTGTTGGCGACCGCGGACACCAGCAGGGCGAGCGCGTTGGCGATCTGCGAGCCGCCGAACTGGCGGAAGCCGCTGTAGAGAACGAGGTAGAAGAGCGTGGACAGACCGCCGACGACGCAGAACCCGACCAGCTGACGGGCCAGGCCCCCCGGCACGTCCTGGATGTCGCGGTCGCGCGGGTCGTCGCCGAACGGGCGGCGGAGCCGGTCGAGGGACAGCGAACCGGTGGCCAGGGCCCTGCCCACGCGCCACACCCCTTTCAGGTCGTCGGTCGCCGTCTTCACGATGTGCACCGTGGAGTCCGGGTCGTCGACCCAGTCGACCGGCACCTCGTGGATACGGAGGCCGGCGCGCTCGGCGAGCACCAGCATCTCGGTGTCGAAGAACCAGCCGGTGTCTTCCACCAGGGGGAGCAGAATCTGTGCGACGTCTCGCCGGATCGCCTTGAACCCGCACTGCGCGTCCGAGAAGCGGGCCTGCAGCGAGCCGCGCAGGATCAGGTTGTAGGCGCGGCTGATGAACTCCCGCTTCGGCCCGCGCACCACACGGGAGTCATGAGCGAGCCGGGAGCCGATCGCCAGGTCGGAGTGGCCGGAGATCAGCGGCGCCACCAGCGGCAGCAGGGCGTTGAGGTCGGTGGACAGGTCCACGTCCATGTACGCGAGGATCGGGGCGTCCGAGGCGGACCAGACGGTCCGCAGGGCTCGGCCGCGGCCCTTCTGCTCGAGCCGGAAGTTCCGCACCTCCGGGATCCGCGCCGTCAGCCGGCGCGCCACCGAAGGGGTCGCGTCGGTCGACGCGTTGTCCGCGATCGTGATGCGGAAGGAGTAGGGGAACGTACGCGTCAGGTGGTCGTGCAGTCTCTGGACGCAGGGCTGGAGGTCCTTCTCCTCGTTGAAGACGGGGATCACTACGTCCAGGACAGGCGTACCGGCTGTGGCGGCCGGGAGGTGCTCCCGCGCCGGCAGCGTGCCGGGAGAAGAGTCGGTTCGCATGTCGCCGACTTTGGTCAGGCGCCCTGTTGCACCCATGTGGTGGCACTGTGCTCGACCTGTGAGTCGAGTTGCCAGTTCGTTTCGGGGGCGGGCTGGGGCAGGACCGGGCCGAGCGCGGGCAGGTGCACGGTGAACACGGTCTGTCCGGGGACGCTGTCGACGGTCACGGCGCCGCCGTGCGCGGTCGCGACGGCCTGCACGATGGCGAGTCCGAGGCCGGTCGAGCCGGACGCGCGGGAGCGCGAGGAGTCGCCGCGCGCGAACCGTTCGAAGACGTGCGGCAGCAGGTCGGGCGGAATGCCCTGCCCGTCGTCCTGGACGTCCACGCACAGCCACGGCCCGCGGCGCTGCACGCGCGCGGTGACGGTGGTGCCGGGCGGGGTGTGCGTCCGGGCGTTGGCGAGGAGGTTGACGAGGACCTGTTGAAGTCGCGCCGAGTCGGCGGAGACCAGGGCCGGCTCGTCGGGGAGTTCGAGGCGCCAGACGTGTTCGTCGCCGGCGGCGCGGGCGTCGCTGACGGTGTCGATGACCAGGGGGACGAGGTCGGTCTGCTCGAACTGCAGCGGGCGGCCGGCGTCGAGCCGGGCGAGCAGGAGCAGGTCCTCGACGAGGAGGGTCATCCGGCCGGCCTCGGACTCGATGCGGCCGAGCGCGTGCTTGGTGTCGGGCCCGACCTCCTCGCGTCCGCGCCGGGTCAGCTCGGCGTAGCCGCGGATGGAGGCGAGGGGCGTCCGCAGCTCGTGACTGGCGTCCGCGACGAACTGCCTCACCCGGGTCTCGCTCTCCTGGCGGGCGTGCAGCGCGCCGTGGACGTGGTTCAGCATCCGGTTGAGGGCCGCGCCGACCTGCCCGACCTCGGTGTGCGGATCGGTCTCGGACTCCGGCACCCGCTCACTGAGGTTCACCTCGCCGGTGTGCAGGGGGAGTTCGGAGACCCGGGTGGCGGTGGCGGCGACCTTGCGGAGCGGCCGGGTGGCGACGCCGACCATGACGGTGCCGGCCAGACCGGCCGCGACGAGACCGGCGACGGTGAGGCTGATCTCGACGACGATCAGGGTGTTGATGGTCTTGTCGACGTCGGCCGTGGGGATGGCCACGTAGTAGGCGGAGGTGTCGTTGCTGGCGTACTTGACGAGGTAGTCGCCCAGTCCGGGGATCGTCACGGTGTGCGTCCTGTCGTCCCGGGAGACGGAGTTGAGCGCCTTGCTCTGGGCTTTCGTGAGCTTCTTGCTGCTCATCGAGAAGTCGTCCTGCGACTTCACGCCGCGCGCGGACTCGGTGATGGTGCCGTTCACGACCTTGGCCGCGACGGTGCTGTCCGACTGGGGGCCCTTGACCAACCGATCGAGGTCGGTCGCCTGCGCCTTGCCCTGCTGCTGGCCGTGCGTGGTGGCACCGTTCTTCGCCTCGTCGGGCGGTACCCCGAAGCCGTCGCGGGGCGCCGCACGCGCCGCCACCTCACCCAGGCGCTCGCTGAGCTGGCCGTACAGGTGGTCCCGCAGCACCAGGGTGGTCACCGTGCCGATCACCGCGCAGACGACGGCGATCAGGGTCACGGACACGACGACGAGCCGGGTCCGCAGGGTGCGCGGCTTTCCCGCTCGTCTCTTCTGCGGACCCGGCCGTCGTCGCCCGCTCATGACGCGGCGGGCTTGATCAGGTAGCCGGCCCCACGACGGGTGTGGATCATCGGCTCACGTCCGGCGTCTATCTTGCGCCGCAGGTAGGAGATGTACAGCTCGACGACGTTGGCCTGGCCGCCGAAGTCGTACGACCACACGCGGTCCAGGATCTGCGCCTTGCTGAGCACGCGCCGCGGGTTGCGCATCAGGAAGCGCAGCAGCTCGAACTCGGTGGCGGTGAGGTGGATGTTGGCGCCGGCCCGTGAGACCTCGTGGCTGTCCTCGTCGAGGGTCAGGTCCCCGACCACCAGCATGGAGTCGGACCGCCGGTCGGCGGCGCCGGAGCGCCGGATGAGCCCCCGCAGCCGGGCCACGACCTCCTCGAGGCTGAACGGCTTGGTGACGTAGTCGTCGCCGCCGGCGGTGAGCCCGGCGATCCGGTCCTCGACGGCGTCCTTGGCCGTGAGGAACAGCACCGGGACGTCCGGCAGCTCACGCCGCAGCCGCCCGAGGACGGTCAGCCCGTCCATGTCCGGCAGCATCATGTCGAGGACGACGGCGTCGGGCCGGAACTCACGGGCGGTCTGGATCGCACCCGTGCCGTCACCGGCACTCCGGATCTGCCATCCCTCATAGCGCAGGGCCATGGACAGCAGCTCGGTGATCGACAGCTCGTCGTCCACCACCAGCACGCGGACGGGGCTCCCGTCCGGCCTCAGCAGTTCGGTGCGCCCCTGGGGCGAGGTCGTGGTCATGGTGAGCACCCTGTCGGGGCCCGCTGAGAGCACTCTTTCACTCGTCTGTGATTTCCCTGAGAAACGCACAGGCGTCTCTCAGGCAACACCTGGGAAGCGCTTGCCCCGCTCTCACCCCGCTCTTGCCGTGCGGGGCGGATCACCCGCGAATGCCCTGGTACGCACCGCGTCGCGGCCCGACGTCGAGGGCCCGTCCCCCGACGACCCCGCGGGCCCACGACGGGGAGCCCGGCTGTGATCCACCTTGGCGACACACAGGAACACGCGGGATCACACCCCGTCAGAACAGTCCGTCCTGCCGATGCTCGGCCACTCTGAACTGCCGCACCGGGAAGCTCACTTCGCCGTCTCCCGCGGGAACCAGCCGCCACCCCCGCATCAACCGTGTGTCGAGTACGACCACCCCTCGCCGGCCGGTGGAACGAGCGCCGGCGTCGGAAGCGGGGCCGACGGCCGAAGGAAGGCCGGTGACCGAAGAACGGCCGGTGACCGGAGGAAGGCCGGTGGCCAGATGCAGGTCGGTGGCCAGATGCAGGTCGGTGGCCAGATGCAGGTCGGGGCCGGCGGCCGCCACCAGCTCGCCGCTCACCGAGCCGCCGGGCACGAGCTCGCTCACCTCGCCGAGCACGGCCGGAGCCCCGGCGAGCCCGAAGGCCCGTACATGATCCACCGGTTGGAACGGCGCGCGCTCCAACGACTGCGGCCACTCGCCCAGTTGCACGGCCCGGCCGTACACCTCGCGCAGCTCACCCGCCCGTTCCTCCTCCCCCGTCGGCAGCGTGGACCGCACCGCCCGCTTGACGGCGTACGGGACCCGGTCCGGCACGCGCAGCGCGGCCCGCAACAGTTCCTCGGTGCGGCGGGCGGCCATCAACGGCCCGACGCCGAGCCAGCTGAAGCAGACCGCGCCCTGCTCCAGCAGTCGCACCGGCCCCCGCTCGGCGGCCGTGATCCCCACCTTGACGAGCCCGGGCCCGAACCAGGCGAGATACACCCGGTAGGGGCGCGGGTCGTCGGCGATCCCGTCCGCCGCGACGGAGTGCGCCCGGTCCAGCCGCGCGCACTCCTCGCACCGGGCCCCCGTGCTCCTCCCCGGCACGGCCGCCCGCACCGGACACGGATTCCCCCGAGCCCCGACACACTGCCGCACACCGCCCGCCACCACGCCGAACGAGACCCGCTTGCCCCAGGTCAGCGGGCTAGGACGGGCCCCGTCCCAGATCAGCGCGGAACCCTCCGCCGCCGACCACCGCAGCCCCGCGCACCTCCATGCCTGTGCCATCACCCGCAACGGTAGGCCCCGGCACCGACAGCGCGGTGACGGCCGTGCGCCCGCGCCCGGCGAGCCGGCACCCGACACACCCCGGATGCCCCTCCCGGGCCCACGGGTCCCGTACCCGCATCCCCCATTCCGACCGCGGGCGCACCCCCGGCGGCTTGCCCCACCCGGCGAGATGCAGCCCCCAGGTGACCAGCGCGGCCAATCCGAGGACGACGCCGCCGACGGCCAGCGCGGGCACCGAGCCGACGCACACGCCGACGCCCACCGCGGAGCCCCCGACGGCCACGATCGCCACGCCGGTCCATCCGGCGATCGTGTGCCCCTCGTCGTATCCATGCCCGGCCATGAATCCCTCACCATCTAAGAAGTTCAGAATGGAAACCTCTTACAAGGTAAGACAAACAGAAAGCAGATAACAAGGACCCAGCACGAACCCGTCACCCAGCCCGTGGACCGCCCGCCGGCGCCACCACCCACGAGCCCCTAGCCCGCGCCCCCATCCACCACAGCCGGCCCGCACGACACAGTGCGGCCCACGCACTCGAACACCCCGGAGAGGAACCGGCCCCGCGATGACACCCGAGCCGCCGCCTCCGCCCCCGCACCCGTCCCCGCACTCGCCCCCCCGCCCCGCCGCCACCCCCGCCCAGGCGCTCTCCGCGATGGACGACCTCATCGCGGCCAGCATGATCGGGCAGCAGGAGATGGCCCAGCGCCTGGGCCTGAACGTCACGGACCTGACCTGCTTCGGCTACGTCCTCCAGGCCGGCGAGGAGCTCCTCACGGCCGGGGACCTCGCGGCACGCGTCCAGGTCACGACGGGTGCGGTGACCGGCATCCTCAACCGTCTGGAACGCGCCGGCTACGTCACCCGTCGCGCCGACCCCAAGGACCGCCGCCGGGTCCGCGTGGCGGCCGTCCCCTCGGCGGTGGCCAGGGCCTACGCCCTCTACGAGCCGCACTACGTCCGCCTGAACGCCCTCTTCGCCGACTACTCGCCGGAGGAGATCGCCGTCCTGACGGACTGGTTCACCCGCGCGACCGCCCTCGCCAACGCCTACCGCGAGGAACTGCGCCTCCGGCACGACCCGAGCGAGTGACCCCACCAGTATTCAATGATGCGATTAGTCATTTTCTTGAGTAACCTGTGGGGGAGGAAGCGAAGGCGGACGGAGAAGGAGGGGGGCCGCTTCGATGGCCTTGCGACACGCCGTGCTGGCGGCGCTGCTGGACGGTGAGTACAGCGGATACCAGCTGGCGAAGGCGTTCGACGTCGGCGTGGCGAACTTCTGGCACGCCCTGCCCCAGCAGCTGTACGCCGAACTGGCCAAACTGGAGAAGGAAGGGCTGGTCGCGGGTCGGCAGGTGATCCAGGAGACCCGTCCCAACAAGCGCCTGTTCCACGTCACCGACGCCGGACGCGCCGAACTGGAGGAGTTCGCCGCGGCCGTCGCGAAGCCCTCGTTCATCCGTGACGATCTGCTGGTCAAGGTCCAGGTCGCCGACCGCATCGGCACCGCATCGGTGATCGAACAGCTGGAGGAGCGGGCGTCGGCGGCCGAGGCCAAGATCGAGCTGCTCGGCAAGCTGCTGCACCAACTGCGCGGCGACACCGACGAAGAGGACTTCCTTCGCCGAGGCGAGCGGATCGGGCCGTATCTGACCTGTCTGCGCGGCCTCGACTTCGAGCAGGGCCACCGGGACTGGTGCCTGCGGATCGCAACAGTCCTGCGGGAAAGGCGGACGACTCATGCCGAGCGGTGACTACGTGCGCTACGTCGCCCTGGGCGACAGCCAGACCGAAGGGGTGGGCGACGGGGACGACACCGTCGGCCTGCGCGGCTTCGCCGACCGGTTCGCCGAGCACCTCGCAGCCGTCAACCCCGGTCTCCAGTACGCCAATCTGGCCGTACGAGGACGCACCGCCGGCGAGGTCCGCGCCGAACAGCTGGGGCCCGCCCTGGCCCTGCGCCCCGACCTGGCCACCGTCGTCGCCGGCGTCAACGACCTGCTCCGGCCCCGGTACGACGCCGCGGAGGTGGCGGGACACCTCGAGGACATGTTCGCCGCGCTCACGGACGCCGGGACCCATGTGGTGACACTGACGTTCCCCGACGTCGGAAAGATCATGCCGCTGGCCCGGCCGGTCAGGTCCCGCGTGCTCGACCTCAACACCCGTATCCGTGCCGCGGCCGCCCGTCACGGCGTCGCTGTCGCCGAAACCGGCCGCCAGGCCGTCACCACCGACCCGCGGATGTGGACCGAGGACCGTCTCCACGCCAGCCCCCTCGGCCACGAACGGATCGCCGCGGCCCTCGCCCACGCCATCCACCTGCCCGGAACGGACGACGCCTGGACACTCCCCCTCCCCCCACAGCGGGTTCCCTCGCGTCGGCAGGCCGCAGGGGCCGAGCTGCGCTGGGCGGCCGCCCACCTCGGCCCCTGGCTCGGCCGCCGACTGCGCGGCCGGTCCTCCGGCGACGGCCGCACCGCCAGACGCCCCCGCCTCCTGCCTTTGAGTCCCCCGCCCGACTCCGCCGCGCAGACCGGCCCTCGGGACTCCCCGTAGAGACGGCGCCGCCCGGGCGGGCGGTCCCCGCCCCCCGGGGGCGGACTCCGCTCCCCGGGCGGACGCCGCGGCTACTGGCGGTGCCGGCGCGTGCCCTGTCGCGGTGGCAGGGTCAGGGTGATCTGACGGACGAGCTGCTGGAAGCAGGCGAGGGACGCGAGAGCCGGCAGCGAAGCCCCGGCGATGCCGGTGAAGGTCCTGTCCGCCTGCGCGATGCACAGCATTATCGCGACGGAGGAGAAGAGCAGGACGATGAACCACGAGTGGACGGCTCGGCGCTGATGCAGAGCGGTCCGGAGGATGGAGAGAGAGGCCACCATCCAGGGCCCGTACACGAGGAGAGGCCACGACGGGACCATTCCGTGGCCCGCTCCGGACGTGATGTTCTGCAGCGGCCTGTAGGCCAC
The DNA here is from genome assembly GCF_030816715.1 of Streptomyces achromogenes. Taxonomy (NCBI): domain Bacteria; kingdom Bacillati; phylum Actinomycetota; class Actinomycetes; order Kitasatosporales; family Streptomycetaceae; genus Streptomyces; species Streptomyces achromogenes. Next base: position 4,347,756 of record NZ_JAUSYH010000001.1, read on the forward strand.
CATGCCGCCGAAGACACTGACCATCGCCACGATGACGGCGACGAGTGCGACGATCACGAAGCTGCCCGTCTGCAACCACTTGAGCCGGAGTTTCCCGCCTCGGATCCTGCGATGACCGGCGGAAGAGCTTCGAGGGGGCGGCAACTGGGCGGTGATCTGCGCGAGGCTCTCCATCGGGTCGAGGAAGTCGCCGCCCGACGCGGGCTCGCCGCGCGGTGGCGGCACCCTGGCCGTCTGCTCCGCGGTGACAGCCTCCTGCATGAGATAGGCGAGTTCCTCCACCGGATCCCAGCCCGGGTCGGACGCCGCCGGGGGACCCCCCGTGTGCACGCTGTCGGCAGGTCCGCCGTTCCATCCGGCGCCCGCCCCGTAGGAGTAGGCGTCGGAATACCATTCACGCCGCGCGAACGAAGGGTCCACGTAGTCGTGATTCACAGGAATGTGCCCGTCGGGCGCGGTCCACGTCACGGCCGGCCGGAGCGTTCCGGGCCGTTCCACCGCGAATTGAGTTCCTCCTGGATTTCCTCCAGCAGGGCAAGGAACTCGCGGAGCAGCGGCTCGGCGACGTGACGTTCGACCCACGCTCCGTCTTCGATCACCGCACCCTGCACCGCCGTCGCGGAATATGTCACACCGGGTGAAAAGCCACATTTCCCCATGGCCAGATCATGGCCCGCAGTCAGATTTTCCGTCCTCGTGTTGCGTTGAGGCAGGCTCTGGGGCCTTGCTTTCGTCATATTCAGCTAACGTCGCCACCCCTCCTCCAGATGCGCGGCAAATGAGTGACGCCGCCGTAAAGGAATTACTGGGGAGAACGTCTCGTCATTAATGTAATTCACGCACTCCGCACGTTATGAGCAGAGCGAATTTTCCTCTCACACCTCCGATCGGAAATATGATTCGCCGACCACCACCCTTCGCCCCCCATCGTCCACCTCGACTCGCAGCGCTCCACGCTCGATCGCGCCGGGGCTACGCGGACTCGGCGGCAGGCGTGGTGTCTTCCCGCCCCGTCGGGAGCACGACTCGATGCGTCGGGCCGGTCACACGGCCCGGCCCGCCTTGCGCGGGTACGGCTCCGGGGCGTCCCGCTGGTCCGGGCGTCGGCCGGCTGCCGTCCGTCCGCCGCACCGCGCGTCGGCAGAGGTGGGGCAGGAAGGTGTAGAAGCGATCGGGAAGGAACACGGCGTCGGCGACGATCATCGCGCCGGAGAAGAGAGGCAGCCCCATCAGCACGGCGATGCCGGTGTGCATGCCCAGCAGCATGGCCAGGACGGGATACTTGAGCCTGCCGAAGAGCACGAACGGGAAGGCCACCTGCAAGAGCACGGTCAGGTAGCCGGCGACGGCGACCACGAGCGTGTGTTCGTCCACGAAGTGCGAGATGGCGGGCCAGGGCTGGAACAGTTCGAGGTTCAGGACGTAATGGAGCGCGGTGCCACCGCCCCAGAAGGCACCCTGGACCTTGTACAGGCCGGCTGAACCGTAGAGAAAACAGACCTGCGCCGCGATGACGAGCATGCCGCAGTTGTGCACCGCCGTGATCAAAGTGGCTCGGGCATCACGGAGTTGCCGGGCGAAGGGACTCCCGGCCGGTGCCGGCGCGCTGCCCGCACGCGCCGCCTTCCGCCCGTTTCTGCGTGCGTCCAGGGACCAGCGCCGGCCGCACTCGGTGAGGACGAGGTAGATGGACATCAGCAGGACCAGGTTGTCGCCCCCGTCCGTCATGAAGATCGCCCGGCCGTGGAACGAGGTCACCACGACGGCGAAGATGACCGACAGGACACGGGTTCGCCAGCCCAGCATGAACAGTGCGGCCGTGACCAGCGCCAGCACATAGCAGAGCTCGAAGTAGGCGCGACTGTCGGACAGGACCAGAACGCTGAACCAGCCCGTCTGCTCGAAGAGCTGGTGTGCCAGGGCGGGCGTCCACGCAGAACCCGGACCCCAGATCTCGTCACGGTGCGGGAACTCACGCAGCAGAAAGATCAGGTAGAGCAGTCCGTAGCCGATACGCAGCACCGACGCCGCGTACAGGGACACCGGACGGCCGGTCAGGAGGTTCCACACGACGGTGATCCGGTCGGCGAGCCATCGGTCGACGCCGGCGGACACGGACCTCTGCGCCTCATTTTCCATGGCGGGTCACCTTCCACCAGGGCAGAAGCCGGTTGTCGGCCGGCATCGGCGGGCGATTGCCGGCGGCGGGGCCGCTCACGGGGATGGGCAGGGTGACGACGCGCAGCTGGATGAAGTCGAAGGGGTCGCTCCTCCGGGCGGCAGCGCGGTCCGCGGCGATGTTGCCGAGGTACTTCTGCATCATCAGGGCGCGTTCGGTGCGCGCCTTGTCGTCTCCTCCATGCGAGTCGACGTAACCGGCCCAGGCGCGGCGCAACATGTTCTGTGCCGTGTGACTCGGGAACGGGTCATGCACGACTGCGGAACGGTCCACGGCGGTCAGGTCGAACCAGGGACTCACCTGGAACGATCCGTCGGAGCCGGTGTGTGCGGTTCTCGCCAGAATCTGCCGGTTGACGGATTCGGGGTCCGGAGCGAAAAGCCGCCAATTCTGTTCGAAGAAGGGGTACACCCATGAATTGATCAACGGGCTGTATCTCTTGGAGATGGTGTTGGCCGGCGCCACGTGGAGAAACACCAGAGACACATGGACGACACTCGCCGCCAGGCACAGGACCACGGTGACGCACAGTCCGGATTTCAGCGCACGGGCACCTCTCGGCAGCTTGGGCGGCACGGCCGTTGCGTCAGGACATTCCTGCACGACCGGACCTGATTCGGAGTGCTGAACTTCCTTCACGTCCGCTGAGTCAATTCCGCTCGACACCGCGCACCCTGTCTTTCTCGTCTCAGCTGGTCGCACCTGCTTTCCGCGTCGGCTGCCCCCGACGGCGCGCGGCGGAATCGATGAGAATTCCGCCGCGCGCCGTCATCCGGTGAGCGGACCGACCGGGGTGCGCTGCCTAGCCCTCGTAACTCTGGGAGTGGTCGTCGCCCCCGTGGCTCTTGGGCACGTCGTCGTAGCCGAAGTTCTCGTCCGACTGCTTACCGTGATCGTCCTGGCCGTGGTCGTAGTTGCCGTGATCGTCCTGGCCGTGGTCGTAGTTGCCGTGATCGTCCTGGCCGTGGTCTTCCCGGCCGTGGTCTTCCCGGCCGTGGTCGGGCTTACCGGGGTGGATGTACTGCCCGAGGTCGAGCTTGCCGCCGTGGTCATGCTTTCCGTTGCCGCCGTTGCCGCCGGTGCCCGGCCCGCCCGGCGCGTGGTCGTTCCCGCCGGGGCCGTTTCCGCCGGTGGTGTTTCCGGCGCTGTTGCCTGCGGTGTTCCCGCCGGTGGTGTTCCCGGCGGTGTTGCCGGCGTTGTTCCCGGCCGTGTTGCCCGAGGTGTTTCCGGACGAGTTGCCGGCGGTGATGCCCGAGGTGCCGCCGGTCCCGACGATGGGCCCGCCCAGGACGCCACCGGTCACGAGGCCACCGCTGACGAGGCCGCCGCCGAGGAGCCCTCCACTGGTGGTGGGGGCGGCGGGGCCGCCGGTGCCCGCAGTCGCTCCACCAGCGGTGGCGGCCGCGCAGCTGCCGAGGAAGACCCGGTTGTTGTTGAGGGTCACAGAGCCCACCTCGGCCAGCAGCCGGCCCTCGACGTTCGTTCCCTGGTTCACGGTGATCGAGTTCTCGGCCATGAGGGTGCCCACGAAGCTGGTCGTGACGCCGAGCGACGCGTCCTCGCCGATCTGCCAGAACACGTTGCACGCCGAAGCGCCGTTGGTGAGGAGAATCCGGCTGGAGGTCGCCGTCGTCAGGGACTCGGGAATCTGGAACACCCAGACCGCGTCGGAGCTGCCCTGGCCGTCCAGGACCAGGTCGCCGGTGATGCCGACACCGGCTGTGGCGTGGTAAACGCCGGGAAGCAGCGCCGGACCTCCGCCGATTCCCGCCGGTAGCGGGAAGTCCACGGCCTGGCCGGCGGCGTTGTTGTACCCCACGAGCAGGTCGGCCTTGGCCTTGAGGGCCGCGGCGTCCGCAGGGTGGATGGCGCCTCCCACCTGACCGGGCGGGAATCCGGTGATGGCCCCATTCGGGTGCGTCCCGAGGTCGTGCGCGAGCACCGAGTTGCCGGTGTTGGTGACTCCCTGACCCGCCAGAACGGAGTAAGTGGCGGCGGTGCCCAGAGGCACGGGCAATGCGATCGCCGACGCGGCCGTCGGCGTCAGGAAGACCATTGCAGCGGAAACTGTCGCCGCGAGGGAGGAGGCCAGCAAGGCGGACAGAGTGCGGCGGTCAGCTGCTTGAGGGATCTTCAGCTTCATCAAAGCCATTTTCTGTGAGGGCCGTGGCGTACCGGGCCCTACCGATCACCCGGAAGCCTTTTCACTGCTGCCGCATATTACGCAGAAATATCCTTGCCCCGGCCGCAACGCAACGGGGGGAATTTCTCCCTCACGCAAACAGCGGACAGTGCTGCGTAAATACTCTGATTCGCATTTCCGACTAAGCGCCGTCCCTCGAATACGCGGATTCGTCGGCAACACGACGCCCCCGCCAGACACCGCACTGGACGGCGTTCGTCAGCCGGGCTGCGGGGTGCGGTTGTCGTGGGCGAGCCCGTCCGGGTGGGCGTCGTACTGGCACCGGACCCGCGAGGTGCGACCCGCCGGGCTACCAGCCGGCAGTGCCGGGCAGTACGGGCGTCCGGTCGGCGGGGGTGACGCCGGTGGCGGCGAGAATCCGTTCGGCCGAGGCGTCGTTGTCGTCCCGTACGGCCATGGCCATCGCGGCGCGAGCGAGCGAGGGAGCCGTCTGCGGAGGGATCACCAGGAACATGAAGTGGTCCTGGTCGCCCCGAGTGACGATCATGGTGTCGTCGCTGACGGCCGACCAGTCGATGCGGACGGTACGACCGTCGAGGACCAGCTGGCCCGGCCTCTCGTCCCAGGCGCCCGCGTCGAGGCCGACACGGGCGAGTGGACCCAGCCGGGCGCTCAACACGGCGAGTAGTCCGGACAGTTGACTCCCGAGGTCACGTGAACGCGGCCACCACGCACCGTCGAACGTCCCCGTGCGCCGGGACGTGGTCTCCATCCGCAGGACTGCGGTGCCGGGGAGTATCGGCTCCCTGCCGGTGTCCGCCAGGAGCCTGACCGGGAGCAGGGGGGTCGTGGGGATCACGGGGACTCACCTCACTGACTTCCAGGTGCTGCGCCTCCGCCAGGTGCTGCGTCTCCGCCAGGTCGCCCCAGGGGCGGTCTTGGTGGAAGGCTGCGGCGGTGCGATCGCGTGCTGCCGGTTCGCCAGGTGGACGATGAGCACGCCCAGAGCGATCGTCGCCATGACGGCGACCAGGGTCACGAAGGTCTCCATGGTCCTCACATCCTCATCAGCGCAGGAGCGGGCCGCGACGGGTGCACCGGCTCGACTGCGCCCTCGGCCATGACTCCCGCAATCCGTGGACGCGCGGCCGGATCACGGGCGCCCTGCCCTCCCTCGGAGTCCCAGACCGCTTCCCTGGCCCGGTCGGTCTCGGACGCCGTCCGCAGGCGTACGGCCTCCTCCATCAACCGGCTCGCGGTCGACGTGCCCCGTGGGTCACTCGCGGCGGCCATCAGCCAGGAGGCCATGACGGGGTCCGTCCACGGCGGAACCACCAGCAGGTTCCAGCGGCCCGTGCGGTAGGAGAGCAGCAGCAGTTCGTGCGCGTCCTGCTCGGCCAGGAACCAGCCCACCTTCACGACGTGACCGGCGACGGGCACCTTGCGCGGGAGGACCGGCCACTGGGTGGGGTTCACCGTGACCCTGGTGATCCGCCCCCACAGCGGATCAAGTACCGCTGTCAGGATCGGCAGTTCCGCCGCCAGATCGCGGGAGCGGGGCCACCAGGCGCCGTCCAGAAGAGCCGGCGCGGCGCCGACGGGGGCCAGCGACAGGCGGAGAGAGGAAGAAGTAGTGGAGGACAGCCGATCTTCGAGTATCGGCGAGAGGGAAATGGTCGCAGTCATGACGCGAACCCTGCCCCGGGCCGACCGCGGTCGGCCCGGACTATGCGATCGCCGAAAACGACACGAGCATGGAAGCCGGTGCGCGGAATATCCTCGGTACTTCGAGCCTACTCCCCGGCCCGCGCCGAACGGACCCGGCCGTCGGCGGGGAGGCCGTCCCCCTGTGCTCCTCCTGCGCACGGCCCCGCTCCAAGGGCACTGTCCGGAGAGGACGAGTGATCACCCGGCCGGAGGCGCGGCAACGGTGCCCGGTATCGAGGCGACGTCCCCGCGCGGCGGCCCGGAGGACGCACTGTCCGGGAGAACGGCTGGTCACCCGCACCCACAGGGGCTTCGGGCGGAGTAGGGTCGGAATACCGGGAGCATTTCGCGCACCGGCTCCCATGCCGGTGCCGTTGTCGGCGAGCGACAGGACCGGAACGTCCAGGACGAACCCGGGGACAGGTTCGCGCCATGACCGCGACCAGCAGAGGTACGACCCCCACCCAACAGGACCGCCCCGGCGTGCTCGGCCCGAGGGAGGTGAGAACGTGGAGATCGTCGTCACAGCGGTACTGATCATCGCCGTGATCGCCATGGGAATCGCCCTGATCCATAGGCTCAACGCGCAGCACGACGCAAGGATCGCGGCCTACCGCTACGGAGAGGCGCTGCCGGGCACCGGCCGCCTGCGGGCGAAGAACCGACGAGCGGCGACGCCTGCCGCGTCGCCCGCCGTCGACGACGCCGAGCCGGGCGGCACCGCGGATGACGCGGCCCGCGCTCCGAGACGAGCCGTGGGCAGGCCGGAACGGCTTCACCCCGTGGAGTCACCGGACCCGCCCCCTGCCGGTAACGTCGACGTGCGTCTCGTCGCCTCGTCCCCGGAGGCCGCGCGCCAGGTCGCGGAGGTTCTCCGCCGCTGCTTCGCCTCGTCGGAGCAGCGCAGCTATCCCGTCGGCGCGGTGGCCGGCGGAACCCGCCTCCACCTCACGGTGGACACCGCTCGCGCGGCCGAGCCTGCACGCTCCTGGCTGGTCACCAGTCGGTCCTCCGGAAACGGCCGTACGCAGACTGACGAAACCTGACCAACGAGAACCGAAAAGCACAATATGCCCTAAATGTGCACCAGGACTACCATGAAAGCGGGTCGGCACACTCTCACGTGCGACCGGCCCGTAAGGGCGACCCCGGTGTGTCTACGCCGGGGTCGTTGAAGCATGACGGACACGGCCGCCGGGAGCAGAACGTGATCCGCTGCGCCCATGGCCACCGACGGCCCGTTGGACCAAGGCCGGTTTCCCTGACCTGGCCCGCTCCTCGGTCGACGTGCTCCCGCCCCAGCCGCAGCCGCCCAAGGCTCTTGTGGTGACCGATGTTCGGGCGACATGCCCACCCCATGGAGTAATCGCTCGTCGCGCCGGTCGGCGATGCGAGCCTGTGCCGGTCGACTGCGTCGTGTCTCGCTGCTCGCCGTCGCCTGCCGCGTGGATCCGAGAGGAGCAGGGTGCGCGGCGCGTAGGGGCACCGCGTCGGGACACGTGGTCGGAATGCCGGAAGCGCCGACGCCGTCCGGTCGTCACCGCCCGGCACCGGCCCGGTCCGACGAGTCCAGGCGAACCGGGCCATCCGGTGAACACCGCGCGGACGTTGCCACCCCGTGATTTCACTCTGTCCGGGACGAAGGAAAGAAGACAGCCATGACGGACGGTGGGCGGCAGCCGGACCGGGTCGGGGTGGACCGGTCGGAGGGATTCGGCGAACGGCTGTTGGGGGTGCTGCTGGACCGCTCCCACGAGATGCCGCCGCAGTTGATCGCCCCACTCGTCGCGGAAGAGGTGGCCAGGGTCGGGGGACGGGACGTCTCCATCCTCCTGCAGGACTACGAGCAGGTGCTGCTGGTGCCGCTGCCGGGCCGGAGGCTGAAGCTCGGCGGCCCCGAGCCGGTCGAGAACTCCCCCGCGGGCGACGCGTTCCTGAGCCGCAGAACCGTGGAGGTGCCGCAGGACGGCAGTGTGCGGATGTACCTGCCGCTGCTGGACGGCAGCGACCAGATCGGGGTGATGGCCGTCACCCTGGACAGCGTCGATGACGACGACCGGCGATTGCTGCGCAGACTCGCCGGCCTGGTCGCGGACATGATCGTCACCAAGGACGCCTACACCGACCAGTTCTTCCAGGCCCGCCGCAGTGCCCCGATGAGTGTGGCCGCGGAGATCCAGTGGTCGTTGCTGCCCCCGCTGTCCATGACGGTGCCGCAGGTCGAGGTGGCCGGCATCCTGGAGCCCGCCTACGACGTGGCCGGCGACAGCTTCGACTACGCCCTCAACGGCGACATCCTGCACATGGCCATGATCGACGCGATGGGCCACGGACTGGACGCGGCGACCATGGCGACGGTGGCCATCGGCGCCTATCGCCACACGCGACGGGCCCATACGGATCTGTCCCAGGTGTACGCGTTCATGGACAGCGCCATCAACGAGCAGTTCGGCCCCGACCACTTCGTCACCGCTCAGATGATGATCCTCGACGTCACCACGGGCCGGCTGCAGTGGGTCAACGCCGGCCACCCGGCTCCCTTCCTGATCCGTGACCGCGCTGTGGTGGACCGGCTGGAGAGCCCGACCACGCTGCCGGTCGGCTTCGGCGGTGAGGAGCCGGTGGTCAGCGAGCAGATGCTGGAACCCGGGGACCGGTTGCTGTGCTTCACCGACGGCCTGTTCGAGGAGCACCAGGCCGGTGGAGAACAGTTCGGTGAGGAGCAGTTGATCGAGTGGACCAATCGGGTCCTCCGCGACCGCCCCCAGGTACGGGCGGTGGTACGAGCGCTCTCCCACGCCCTGAAACAGGAACGCGGCGGCACCACGACCGACGACGCGACCATCTTCCTCATCGAGTGGCGAGGCGGCGACGCCCATCACCTCACCACCCTCGATTGAGCCCGCCGACGATCCACCGGCTCTCTCGCCGAAGCCTGCCGCTGCCCCGTGGTCCGTACGCGAGGTCGCTCAGGACGGGATCGGCGCGTCGACGTACGTCCTGGCGATGTCGGTGATGAACGCGCGGCTGCTGTCCGGGGTGAGGGCCTGCGCCTGGAGGTGGCCGTACCTCACGTTGTAGTGCCGCACGTCGGACGGCTTCTCCAGGCAGAGATCGCTGGCGAACCGCTCCACGTACACCACCCCCGCCTCGGGACTGTCGGCGAACCGCAGGATGGAGAACTGCCCTGACAGACCCGGATGAGCGCCGGCCGTGTACGGAAGGACCTGCACCGTGATGTGCGACTCCGCGCTGAGTGCCTTCAGGTGCTCCAGCTGTTCACGCATGACGTCCGGGCCGCCGACGACTCGGCGCAGGGCCGATTCGTCGATGACCACCCACAGGCGCAGCGGGCAGGCAAGGTCGTAGATCCGATGCTGGCGGCGCAGCCGCACCTTGAGCTGCGTGGCGGATTGTTCGGCAGAGAGCCGAGGGATGGTCTCTCCGATGACAGCCTGGGCGTAGCCAGGGGTCTGCAGCAGATCGGGCACCATCATGGGCGCGTAGATGTGCAGGGAAGCGGCGTCCGTCTCCAGGCCGATGTAGACGCTGCCGGAGAGTTCGCCATAGGGGTGCCACCATCCCCGCTCACCGGATTCCCTGGCCATCTCCATCAGGGAGTCGATGACCTGCTGGTCCGTCACTTCGTAGATCACGCACAGATCGCGCACATCACGGGGGCTGATGGCACGGTTGCCGTTCTCCAGATGGCTGATCTTGGGCTGCGAGACCATGAGCCGCTCGGCCACTTCTGTGCTCTTCAACCCACGAAGCACACGGAGCCGACGCAGCTCGGCGCCGAGACGGCGTCTCCTGACAGTGGGATTGGTCTTCGCCGCCACGCGCGGTGTACCTCCGGATCCAAATGGGTGTGTGGGCACGCAGGTTGCCATGGCACGGGGGTTGGCGGCGATGCGCAATGCCGCCGTGATCGCCAGCAGCCGAAACGGACTCTTACGTTGGCAATTGCCTTGGCCGCAAGATCCCCGCGATGAGCAGCCGGCGTCTCCTGCCGGCGAGGAGGAACCGAAAGGCGGACACTCCGACGGGTCACCGACTGTCCGGCGGACGTGTGGAAACCCCTGCTCGCCGTCGCGGACGCAGCCGGGGCGACCGGCGCCGCCGGGCCCGCGAAGCCTGCCTGACCCTGGTCAAAGCCTCCCGCGCCGACCAAAGTGGCAGCCTGCCCCGGGGCACCCGGATCAGGGCCACGCCTGAACCCGTGTCTGAGAGTCGGCCGAAGTCCGGAGTAACCCATGGCGCGCCCCACAGTTGTCAGGTTGATCAGGTGGGCCGGGCGACGCCCGCCGACCTGCAACCACATGGAGGAAAAATGGCCACCCCTACCACCGCTCGGCGGACCGCGGTACGCACAACGACAGTCGCCGGTCTCACAGCGGGACTCTTGATCATCGGCGTCGTGGGCGCCCAAGCTGCCGACGCTCTGGCCCCGTCCGCTGGCTCCGGTCTTCTTGAGAGCCTGCTCCCGCAGGTCAGCAACATCCTGTCGGGCGTCCAGAGCGGTAACGCCATCAGCACGCTTTTGCCTAACGGCATCCTCGGCGGCTGAACAGCCCGTTCCGGGGTGTTGATGTCAGGCGTTGATGCCAAAGGCCCCGCCGGATGAACCGGCGGGGCCTTTGGCCTGTGTGCACTCGGCAGGATTCGAACCTGCAACCTTCTGATCCGTAGTCAGATGCTCTATCCGTTAAGCTACGAGTGCTTGTTATTCGGTTTTTCTGTCTTCGCTTCCCGGCCCTTCCGGCCCGCTCGCGGCGACAGGAAGAACATTACATGACTGCCGCCGACATGTGAAATCCGTTAGTCGTACCCCTTGTGACCTGCAGAAACGGCCCGAACGGGCCTCTGGGCGAGGTCGGGAACGACGAAGCCCCGATCGCGGGGACCGGGGCTTCGGTGATCGAGCGGAGGCGGAGGGATTTGAACCCTCGATGGGCTTTAAGACCCAAACCGCATTAGCAGTGCGGCGCCATAGACCGGACTAGGCGACGCCTCCAGCACAACCGCTCGCGTGCGTGCGAGTGGTGCGTGCAGATGATGACACAGTCGAGCGTCGTGTCACCAATCGACGTCCACGGTACTAGGCACTCGGGTCGCGGGCAAAGCACTTCCCCGGGCGCAACGTCACCGACGGCGCGGCGTTAGTCCCGGCATGGTCCAGGTCACCCCGCTCCGACGCCTCGCCGTCACCGCCCTTGCCGTCTGCGCCGCCGTGATCGCCTCGTCGGCCGCGGGCCCCGTCAGCGCGTACGCCGCACGTCCCGGGAGCGCCGGGACGACGGCGGGCGCCCCCGCCACCGCCGGCGGACGGGCGCCGCTCGCGCCGCCGCCGGTCCGGGAGGAGGACCGGACGAGCGGCGATCACCTCACGGTCACCGTCCGGCACAGCGGCGGGCGGACGGACGGGACGTTCGAGGTGTACTGCCACCCCGACCGCGGCAGCCACCCGGACCCGGGCGGCGCCTGCGGGGCCGTGGACCGCAACACCCGGTGGGGCCGGGACGCCTTCGCACCCGTACCGGGCGGCGAGCTCTGCACGATGCGATACGGCGGGCCGGCCACCGCCCACGTCACCGGCCGCTGGGCCGGACGTCCCGTCGACGCGACGTTCGACCGCAGCAACGGCTGCCAGATCGAGCGGTGGGACCGGTTCGTGCCGCTCCTGCCCGGCCCGCGTCCGGCGAGCGCGGCGAGCTCGGCGGGCATGGCGTACATGGCGGGCGTGGCGGGCATGGCGGAAGCACCGGTTCCGTAAAGGTCGCGCGGAGGTACCGCGAAGTCGGGGCGGCCCCGGGCACGGGACTCGGAGCGGGCCGACGTGCGCGGGGACCGGTCAGGGCGGGCCGGGACATACGTTCTGGGTCACCTCGTCGTGCGAGCTCGCTCTCATCCGGCGTCACCGGCGCGACCCCAGCCCTTAGACTCCCTCGCGTGACACGCTGCGGACCGGTTGGCAATATGGCCCGAGCGGTCGGCAGAGTGCGGTAACAGGGAGGAAGCGACTCGTGAGCAGCAGGCCATCCCGAGGCGCTGCTCGCCTCGCAGCCATACTCGACGCGCTGCCCGACGCGTTGGTGCTGGTCAACGCGAACGGGACGGTCGTCAACGCGAACACCATCGCGCTCGAGGCGTTCGAGACGCCGGGTACGGCTCTGGTGGGGCGGGGGCTGCTCGATCTGCTGCCGCAGTTCGACTCCAAGCTCATCCCGGGCTCCATGCGGCGCCCCGACCACATGGACCCGCGCGGCCGGACCAAGCCGACCCGGATGGTCGCGCGCCGCACCGACGGCACCGAGTTCCCGGTCGAGGTCACCAGCGCCAACCTGGAGAACGGCCAGCAGGCCTACGACGGCTACGGATACTCCTCCGCCTCCGACGAGCTGCTGATGCTGGTCGTGCGCGACCTCTCCGGCACCGTCGACACCGAGGCCGAGCTGGCGCGCTCGCAGCGGCAGACCGAGATGATCCTGAGGGCTGCGGCCGAGGGCGTCGTCGGCACCGACACCGACGGGCGGATCGTCCTCGTCAACCCGGCCGCCGCCCAGATACTGGGATATCGGGCGAGCGATCTCGGCGGCAAGGAGCTGCACACCCTGGTGCTGCATTCGCGCGGGGACGGCTCACCGTTCCCGTACGACGAGTCGCCGCTCGCCGACACCCTGCGCTCCGGGCGCAAGCACCGGGTACGCGGGCAGGTGCTGTGGTCCAAGGGCGGTGACCGGGTCTCGGTCGACCTGACGACCGCGCCCGTGCGCGACGGCGACCAACTCGTCGGCGCCGTCATGACCTTCACGGACCGCCGGCCCTACGACGCCCTGGCGGAGGAGAAGGAGTCCGTCGAGCAGCGGCACGCCAAGGAGCTGGAGAAGCTCTCCGAGGAGCACGCCTCCGACCTCACCGCACTGCGCCAGCAGCACGTGGCCGAGCTCGAGGAGCTGCGCGAGCTGCACGAGGAGGAGATCGCGGCCGCCGAGGAGCGCTACGCCGCGCTCGGCGAGCGGGAGAAGGACCGGTACGAGGCGCTCGCCGGGCGGCACGAACAGCTGCTCACCCTGCTCGGGGGCTCCCTGCGCGGACCCCTGGACGAGCTGCGCCGGGAGCTGGCCGCGCTCGCCGCGGACGACGCCGGACAGCTCTGGCCGGAGGCCAACCAGGTGCTGCACCACCTGTCCGCCGGCTATTCGCGGATCACCACCCTGATCGACAACGTGCTCGGATACCAGCGGCTCGACACCGGCGCGGAGACCGTCGTCCGGACGAAGGTGATGCTCGACGCGGTCGTCGCCGCGGGCGTCGACGGCGCGGTGGAGCTCATCGGGCCCGGCCGGGTCCAGTTCGCCGTGCACGCGCCTCCCATCGAGGCCGAGGTCGACGTGCGGCTCCTCGCGACCGCGCTCGCGCATCTCGTCGCGGACGTCGCCGGCGTCGACGCCACCGGCAACGCGCCCGTCTCTGCGGGCGGTTACATGGACAACACGGTCGTGGTGGCGGCCGCTCAGCGCGGCGAGGTCGTGCGCATCGAGGTGCGCGGTCCGTACGCCGGCGGCGACCCCGTGCACGAGCCGATCGTGCGGGGGATCGTCCGGGCCCACGGGGGCGTGCTGCAGACGCACGAGGTGCCGGGCATGAGCGGCAGCGCGTATGTGCTCGAGGTGCCGTTGGGCGGCGGGGCGGGGGCCGTCGCGGCTCCGCCGGCCGCCGCGCTGCCCGCCCTGCCGACGGGCGACGGAGCCGTGCGGCACGAGGTCCCGGGCGAGCCGAACGCCGGTGGACGGCGGCGGGCCCGGCGGTCCTCCGTGGACGCCTTCCTGGAGAGCGACGTCCCCGAGGCGGAGGGCGTCGCCGACGCCGATGCGGCGGTTCCGACCGGACGCCGGCGCAGGCGTGGCGCGCCCGCCGCGGAGACGCCGGGCGAGTCGCCGTCGGCGGTGGCCGAGGCCGAGGGGCCGGAGGGCTCCGGCGGCACCGGACGGCGGCGCGGGCGTTCCGCCGAGCTCGCCGTGGCGGGGGCCGACTCCGGGGTGAGCGAGGGCGCCGTCGTCATGGCCGCGGAGCACGCGTCCGGGACGGCGGCTTCGGGGACGGGACTCGGCGGCACCGTTCCGCCGCAGGGCGTGCCGGCTCCGGACGGACGACGGGCCCTGCAGGCGCCCGACGGTCAGCAGCCGCAGAACGCCCTGCCGCCCGCGCTGCCGGCCCTCGCGGGCCCGCCGGCCGAGGCGACCCCCGGGACCACCGGCGCGGACATGGGTAGCGCTACGGGTACGGGTACGGGCTCCCAGGGTGACGCCGAGGCGGAGGGCGGACAGCCGACCGGGCGCCGTCGGCGTGCCCTGGCCGCCGCGAACGAGCGTGCCGCCGCGCAGGAGGCGGGGCCCCGCACGGTCTTCGCCCTGCCGCCCGCCGAGGCGGACCGGACGACGGACGTGGCCGGCAACGTTCCCGGCCCTGTTACCGGCCCCGTTCCCGGTATGGACCCGGGCTCCGGTTCCGGTTCCGTTGCCGCTCCCGTTTCCGGCGGTCCCGTTTCCGGTGGGTCCGGCGACGGCCTCGCCGACGGTTCCGGTATGACGCACGCGGCCGCGCCGGCGCAGGCCCAGGGGCAGGTGCCGGCGCAGGGGCAGGTCGCGGGACAAGGGCAGGCCCACGGGCAGGCACAGGTGCAGCCCGGTGGTCCCGTTCCGGTCCCGGTTCCGGGCGTGATGCAGGCTCCGGGCATGGCCCAGGCACCCGGGCAGGCACCGAGGGCCGCACAGGCCCCGGGTGCGGCGCAGGCCCCGGTTCCCGCGCAGGCCCAGGCGCCCGCACCGGGTTCCGGCCCCTTCGCGGACCCGGGAGCCGACCACGGGCGTCACGACGCCGTCCCGCACGACCAGGCCGACGACCACACTCCGCCGCAGCCGCACCCGACCAGCGCGCCCACCGGTCGCCGGCGACGGGCCGTCGGGCAGCCCGCGGAAGCCGTCCCGGCCCAGCTCCAGACCCCACCCCAGGCACAAGCCCAGGCACAGGCACAGGCACAGGCACAGGGTGTGCAGCCCGGTCCCGTCGCGCCGGCGCTGCCCGGGCAGGGACTGCCGCTCCCCGCCGAGGCGCCTGCCGCGGCGTCCCCGGCCGTACCCGCCGTGTCGACCCCCGGCACCGGCACGCCGCTTCCGCCCGAAGCCGTCGCCGGACAGCCGCGGGCGGCACAGCCGTTGCCCGCCGAGGCCGCCGCGGTCCCGCCCATCGACCCCAACTCGACACAGGGACGGGCGATCAGCGTGCGGACGCTGGGGCAAGGTGTGCCCTTCACCCGGCAGGCCGCCCAGGTACAGCAGGTCCAGCAGGTCCAGCACGCCCACCAGGTTCAGCACGCCCATCAGGCTCAGCCGGTGCAGCGCCCCCAGCCCGGCCTGCCGTCCCCTCAGCCGACCGCCACCCCCGCCCCGCACACCCCGGGCGGGTCCGGACGTCGCCGCAAGCTGGGGACCCCGCCCGACCCGGCGACGCGTCCGGAGCAGACGGCCCGGCCGCATCCGTCGGCCGAGCAGAGCGCCGTCGCTCAGCCCACCGTTCCTCAGCCCGCCGTCCCGCAGAGCGCCGTCGCTCAGCCCGGCCTGCCGCAGCCGGCCGGGGCACCGCAGGCCGCGGCGGCTCCGGCACCGCATGCCGTCGCTGCGCCCATGCCCTCACCGGCGCCCGCCCCCGCTCCCGTCCCGTCGACGCAGTCGGCACAGCAGTCCCAGCAGCCGCAGCCGTCCCTCGCGGGTCAGTCGCGGCTCGTGGCCGGTGGGACGGGCACCGAGGGGGCCGGACGGTCGTACGCCATAGGAGCCCCGGACGAGAACGCCGCCGAGGGCCCCGAACCGCTGGACGGTCCCGGCGGGGCCGTCGAGGTGGCGGATCCGCCGCGACCGCAGCCGCTGGACGACGAGTTGCCGCCGGAGCCGCTGGACAACCCGCGTCGGCTGCTGGTGTGGCCGGCGCCCGACGTCAGCACCCAGCAGGCGCTCAGCGACCGCGGCTACCGTCCCGTCATCGTGCACTCGCGCGAGGAGGTCGACGCGCAGATCGCCGCGTTCCCGGCGGCGCTGTTCGTGGATCCGCTGACCGGGCCGATCACCCGCACCGCGCTGCAGTCGCTGCGCACCGCCGCCGTCGCCGCCGAGGTGCCGGTGCTGGTCACGGCCGGGCTCGGGCAGGCGACGCGCGAGGCGGCGTACGGCGCCGATCCCGCCGTCCTGTTGAAGGCGCTCGCGCCGCGCGACAGCGAGCAGCACCCGCCACGGGTGCTGCTCATCGAGGAGCACGCCGAGATCGCGCTCGCGCTGACCTCGACGCTGGAGCGGCGCGGAATGCAGGTGGCGCGTGCGGCGAGCGACGCGGACGCCGTCGCGCTCGCCGGACAGCTGCGGCCGAACCTGGTGGTGATGGACCTGATGCAGGTGCATCGTCGGCAGGCCGGGATCCTGGACTGGCTGCGGGCGAACGGGCAGCTCAACCGCACCCCGCTCGTCGTGTACACGGCCGCC
Organism: Streptomyces achromogenes; assembly: GCF_030816715.1. Classification (NCBI taxonomy): domain Bacteria; kingdom Bacillati; phylum Actinomycetota; class Actinomycetes; order Kitasatosporales; family Streptomycetaceae; genus Streptomyces; species Streptomyces achromogenes. The sequence goes on from NZ_JAUSYH010000001.1 coordinate 4,364,320, forward strand.
GTCGACCAGGCGGACCTGCCGCGGCTTGCGTCGGGGGAGACGGTCCTCTTCCTCGCCGAGCGGTCGACCAGCCCGGAGGTGCAGAGCAGGATCGTGGACCTGCTGGCACGGATCGGCACGAACTAGCTAGGCCCTCGCTTTCGGATCTTGCGGGGTCGCGGGGGCACCAGAACGTGCCGCCGATCGAGGCCGGCCTGATCCGAAAGAAAGGCCCTGAGCCCGTTCAGGCCTTCGGCGCGGGTCGCCCGCGGGGATGCGGCTCATCTGAGGGACGACGGTGGCTCGGTCGGCGAGTGTGATCAGCAGAAGGAGCAGGTCGCGGGCCGGGCGCAGAGGGGGTCACCCTTTCCGCTCCCGGCCCGCATCCTTCCCCCATGGCGCTGTGCCCGACCCGTATTGATTCATTCATTCACCAGCGGTGCGTCACAGAGACCGATGTGCCCCTCGTTCGACACGTCTCGAGGGGCGACACCGGACACCGTAGGCTCCGTGCGAAGAACTCCACGCGACATGCGAAGGTGACTTCGCACCCATCCCCTGGTAGGCTGTAGCCATCATCAAAAACTGCCGCACCACCCGACCCGGGGCTCAATCCAAGCAGGGCGGTGCGGCCCGACCACCCCCCAGAAGGGGCAGAAGGAGGATTCCCGTGAGAATCACCCACACCCATGATGCCTGGCCCTGGCCCAAGGAGACCAGGAAGGCCACAGTCACACTGGTGGTCATCGTCGTCGTGGCCGTGGTCGCGGCCACGCTGACCGGTCACGGAACAGCGGTGGTCGGAGCGATCGCTCTCGCCGCCCTGACCGTGGCCGTGGAGGAGCTGCTGCGCGCGGCTCTGAAGTACTGGTTGCGCGTCGCCTGAGCGACGTCGCCGAGGAAGGACGGGCTCTCCACGTGGGAAGGTCGCACATCCATGGCTCCTGAGCAGGCCTGGCCCACCTCCGGGGACGGCCGCATCCCCCTGGGGCGTTTCTGTCGTGTCACGGCCGGTCCGTCCGGCTCGCTGCTCGACAACCTCCAGGAAGGCCCCAACGGGGTTCCGGTCATCGCACCCCCCGACCTCACCGAGCACTTCACCGTGGACACCCGGCGCCTGCGCCGGGTGTCCCACCCCCAGGCAGAACGGCTCGCCCGGTTCGAGCTGAGGGCGGGGGACGTGCTCCTGGTACGGCAGGGCACCCTCGGCCGGCTGGCACTGGTGAAGGACGAGCAGGCCGGTTGGCTGTACAGCTCGTCGTGCCTGAGGATCCGCGTGGACCAGAGCCTGGTCCTCCCGGCGTACCTGGCCGCCTATCTGACCCACCCCCCGGTGCAACGGGAGCTGATCGCCCAGGCGCAGTCCGGTACGGTCCCTTCGCTCAACTCGACCATGCTGACGGAGTTCCCCGTCGAGGTTCCCCCGATGGACCGGCAGCACGACGTCGTCGCGGCGCTCGCGGACATCGACGAACAGATCACCGTACAGAGAATGATGCTGGACCGCCTGGTCGCCCTGCGGCCGTCGGTCTTCGAGCAGCTCACCAAGGGAGAATGATTCGGTGGACGCGATGTTCTCCAGGCCGCTCACGGTGGACAGCCTGGACTTCCACCTCATGCAGGCCGCCGATCTCCTGCGCGGCGAGGTCAACACCTCGGAGCTCACCCAGTTCATCGGACCGCTCCTGCTGCTCAAACGCGTCTCCGACCAGCCGGGCCTCCTCCGCGTCCCAGACGTCGCGCGCTGGGAGTACGTGGTGGACCACGCCCGGCTCTCCGCCGGAGACACCCTGAACAGGGCGCTCGCGGCGCTGGAACAGAACAACCCCCGACTCCTGGCCGATCTCTTCGACCCCGTCGACTTCAACAGCCCGTCGGCCGAACGGATCGCCGTACGACTTCTGCGTCACTTCGACCAACTGCCCCTGAGCGACGACGATCTCGAGTTCGGTGACGAGGTGGGCCGGGCTTTCGACCGTTTCCTCACCCGCATCGCCTCCTCGGCGGGCAAGGGCTCGTCCCAGTTCTTCACGCCCCGGGCCGTGTGCCGGCTGATGGCAGAGCTCGTCCGCCCCCAGGGCGGGCAATCCGTCGCCGACCCCCACGCCGGTTCGGGCGGAATGCTGCTGAGCGCTGTACACCACCTCGCTGAGCACGGCGGCAGCGGAGCGCACCTGTCGTTGTACGGCCAGGAGAAGAACGGTTCGACCTGGCGCACCGGACGGCTCAACCTCCTGCTGCACGGCATCGTCGACGCGACCATGGACAACAGCGACTCGCTCACCGACCCGCTGATCGACGGATCTGGGCTCATGCGTTTCGACCGTGTGCTCACCGCGCCGCCCTTCTCCACGAGCTACAAACAGAACGAGGTCGGCCACCCCGAACGCATGAGGTACGGCTGGGTCCCGGAAGGCGGCAAGAAGGCTGACCTCATGTTCGTGCAGCACGTCCTCGCCGCTCTGCGGCCTCAGGGCCTGGGCGCCGTCGTCACGCCTCACGGCGTGCTCTTCCGAGGGGGAGCGGAAGGCGAGATCCGCCGGGGCATGGTCGAGGACAATCGGCTCGAGGCCGTGATCGGCATCGGAGCGAACGTCTTCTACAACACCGGCATCCCCGCATGCATCCTGGTGCTGCGCGGTACGGGTGATCCGCCCGAGGAGCGCCGCAACCGCGTGCTGTTCGTCGACGCGGAGCGTGAGGTGACCACCGGACGCTCACAGAACAGGCTCGACGCCCAGCATGTCGCGAAGATCGCGGACGTCTATCTCGGCTGGCGGGACGTGCCCGGTTTCTCCCGGGCCGTCTCCCTGGCGGAGATCAGGGAACACGACTACAACCTGAACATCGGCCGGTACGTGGACAGCGCCCCGCCCGCCGAGCCGTTGTTGGACATCGGCGCGGCGCTCACGGGTGGTGTGCCCCGACGGGAGGTCCAGGCCGAGGCCCGCCGCTTCCATGCCTTCCGTATCGCCCCGGACGACCTCCTGCACCCCTTTCGCCCGGGTTACTGGAGGTTCCCGCCCGAGGGCCACGAGGCGGCGGCGCTCCGCATCCCCGGCCTCGCCTCTGCGGCGGAAGAGGGTTTCCTGCGCGAAGTCCGCTCCTGGTGGGCGGATCAGCGCCCGCTCTTCAGGAAGGTGACCGGCGGCGAGGCGTGCCTCGCCGAAGCGCGGTCACACCTCGAGGAGACGTTCTGTCGCAGGCTGATCCCGATGGAGATCCTGGACCGCTACCAACTGCTCGGCGCCCTGGCCGCATGGTGGTCGTCCCACGAGGACGATTTCAGGGCACTCACCGCGTTCGGCTACCACGGGGTGGTCCGGCGTGTGCGGTCGTCTCCGAAGGACGCGCCGGGACGCGTCTACCGTAAGCCGCCCCCGCCTCCGCGGGGAGAGGAGGCGGCTTTCGTGCTCGACTGGCTGGGCGCCGACCTGCGGGCCCACACCGAGGAACTCGTCGCGGGGGAGCGTCAGAAGCTGGTCGACGCGTACCTGCGGTGGGGCGAGCGGTACGCGGTCTCCATGGCAGACCTCGAGCGTCGGTACCAGACCGCCGCCGACCGGCTACGTGATCGCATGACCGGTCTCGGCTACTTCTGAGGGACATGACGACGGCCGTACGGCGGCAGACACTCCGCCGTACGGCCAGACGGCCGGATCGCCGTACCCGACCTCAGAGGCGCGTGACGTCCAGGTCGCCCTCGGCGTACTGCCTGCGGAGCACCTTCTTCAAGAACCTTCACTGATCACACTAGTTCTGCGCTAGTCTCAAGATCAACGAACAGTGCAGGTCAGGCACCTAGCGTGCCAAGTGTGCGCCCGCAGGGGTGGGGAGAGGGGTCACGGTGGTCGTGAGACTCGGGGGGTACGCCCGGATCAGCCTCGACAAGAACGGCGAGGAACTGGGCGTGGAGCGGCAGCGCCGGGACTACAGGCAGGTTGCCGGGGTGCGGCCCGGCTGGGAGGTCGCGCGCGACTACGTCGACAACGACGTAAGCGCCTTCAAGCGCAACGTGGTTCGCCCCGAGTTCGAACGGCTGCTGGTGGATCTCCAGTCGCGTGTCATAGACGGTGTGATCGCCTATGACCTTGACCGGTTGGCCCGGCAACCGCGCGATCTTGAACGGCTGATCGACGTATTCGAGGAGCGGCCGGAACTGGTCTTCTGCACGGTCACGAACGACATTGACCTGTCGACGTCGGACGGGCGCACGATGGCGCGAGTCATGGTCGCCTTCGCCAACAAGTCCAGCGCCGACACCGGCAGGCGCGTAGCCCGTAAGCATCGTGAGCTTGCGGACGCTGGCAAGAACGGCGGAGGCTTCCCGCCGTTCGGCTGGAAAGAGGATCGGGTGACGATTGACCCGGACCAGGCGGCCCTGATTACTAAGGCTCATGACGATCTGTTGGCGGGTACGCGGCTTTCTACGATTGTGACGGAGTGGCAAGCCAAGAACGTGCAGACGTCTCGCAATACCGGAAAGCCGATTACCCGCGTCGCCGTAAAGGGCATCCTCAAAAATCCGCGCCTGGCCGGTTTCCGTGCCGTCAAGCACCAAAAGCACATCGGGGCGGACGGCAAGCCCGTCATGGGCATTTGGGAACCGATCTGCACCCCGGAGAAGCTTGATGCCGTGATTGCCGTTCTGGAAGGTGTCCGGACGCAGTACACGACGAGCAACCAGAGCAACAACCACAAGTACCTATTGAGCGGCATTCTGCGCTGCGCCGAATGCGGTACGCGAATGCTTGCCAACATGCGTTCTTCGTGGAAAGAGGGGAGCAAGGGAAGCCGCTTCTTCTACCGATGCCCTGCCGTCAGTGATGGGGGGTGCGGGAAGGTGTCCCGCGCCGGTGAACCGATCGACAGGCACGTCATCAATCTGATTCACGACGCCGAGGCGAAGTTGAAGGCACCTAAAAGCGAGGCGGCCGAATGGTCCGGAGCTGTCCGACTCGCCGAGGTAACCCAAGAAATCAGCGAACTGATCGCCGCCATGAACACTAAGCGAATCTCCGCCACTACGGCTATCGCCATGCTGGAACCCTTGGAGCGCGAACGCGACGAATTGGAATACGAGCGCAACAAGCACACGGTCGAGAAGATCAAAGCAACTGCCGCCACTGTGGACCTGTCAGAGGAATTTGAGCGCCTACCCATTGAGCGGCAGCGCGCAGTAATCCTGAAGCACGTACGGGCAATCGTGGTGCACTCGGCGGGCCGAGGTGCCCGCAAGTTCAACCCCGATTTGCTAGACGTTGTGTGGGCCGCGTAGCCGTCTCAGTGAACCCAAAGAGGCCCCGCTCTCAGAGCGGGGCCTCTTGCTTTGCTTGTCACTTCGGCTGCACTTCGCATCCGTAGGTGCGGTACAGCTCCCTCGTCCAATCTTCGCCCCTCACCGGGGCAGCCGATAGCTGTCGTTCAATCCACGCGCTCATTTCCGGCGTGCGCTCTTCAGCGGGCGTATAGCGGCTCAATACTGGCCGTCTCCATTCATCCTATCGACTGATGGAGACAGGTTGCATCGCAACCCCCTGGCGAAGTCAAAGGCAGCGTTTAAACGCTCAACGATCGGCCTGTTTAAACGCCCTTACTTGAAACCGCCACCCTGGGCGGGTTAGAACTGCATACCGTGTTTAGCCAGTCCCGGCGATAGCCGGGCTTTCTTTTGCCCAACCCCGACCGGAGTACCCGTGCCTCAGACTTCTCGCGTCGACCATGACTTGTGGCGGCGGTCTATATCGCATGACCCGAGGGTGAAGCAGAACACGTATGCCGTCGCCATGGCGTTTGCCATGTTCGGCGACTACACAGACGGAACCGATGTCTTTCCGTCCATGGCGACCATTGCCGAGATGGTCGGCCTATCCAGCGCGACGAAGGTTCACCCGCACCGTAAGAAGCTGGTCGAGTACGGCTATCTCACCGACACCGGCGCGCATTCGTCCGCCGACACGGTTGTCTACCGTCTCACTGCCCCGGCTGAGGTTGTTGCAGCCGTCAAGGCCGGACGAGAAACCCGCACCCGCAGGAAGCCCCCGAACGGCCCTTCGAAGGCCGCTACGGCAAGCCTCGACCACTCGGCCCCCTCGGCCGGAGATCGACCTTCTACGGCACCCGTAGGGCCGATCGAACTCACCCTTGAGCAGAAGACTTGGTTCCTTGGCGGAGAGAATCAGCAGTCCTGGCCGTGGACGGATATTCCCTACGCCGTAGCCGAAGATGCCTACCGGTCGTACACCGGTAAGGCGACTTCCTAGCCCGTGTACCCGTACGGGTACACGGGCTATCCCCCAGGCGGTACAGGGGATGTACCCCTACGGGTACACAATCTCATAGGGATCTCATTAGAGATCCCATAGCTAATAGCTCATAAAGAAGGTGTACCCCCTCGGGTACACCTAGCCTTGGCCGAACGAAGTGAGAGACCGACAGGCATCCTGACGGAGCCTGTCTCTGGCCTAGGCCGAAAGCTCGAAGCTGCGAAGCAAAGCTGAGAGCAGAGAGAACACGACCCCTTCGGCTTGTCACCCTCGGAGTCTCTAACCGCCAAGGCAGAGTGAACGACTCCGCAAGAGGAGCCGGAACCCGGAACGCCAGACGAGCATTCAGCCGTCTTCGGCAGCGGCTGAATGGCTCTACTTGGCCGGCTGCGACGGCCGATCGAATTGTTCCGCTTAGCCGAGGTGAAACGAACGACCTTGAGAACCTTCGCCCGGACGAACGTCCCCCGCTTCGTGGCGTACACGTTCGGGCAGTCGTCTTCACCGCACTCGCCGTTCCCGTTTCCCGTGAGCCGAGTCAGTTCTTCGCGCGCCATAGCGAAACCCCCTGCTACATGGCCCCGGTTGGGCCGTCATGCACGACGGTACGAGGGGGCGTGTCGGAGCGTCTATGCGTTCACGCGACTATGCGCGTTGTCGCATAAACCGGTGTCAGGAGGGGCCGCGCGGCCGCCTGTCGCGCCCTCGCGGCCGAGGGGAGCGACAGAGCCCCCAGTGTCGCGCTCTGGGGGCTCTGGGGCCTCTGCTGGCTCAGTCCAGCTTGGTCACGTCCAACTGACCCAATCTGAGTGATTCGCGAATCTTCTTCTTGTCGAACTTGCCGACGCTCGTCTTCGGGACGGCCTCGATGATCGTCCAGCGCTCGGGGAGCTGCCACTTGGCGATGCCGCCCTCGGCGCCGAGGAAGGCGCGCAGGGACGTGAAGTCGGCGGTGGAGCCCTCCCTGAGGACGACCGTGGCCAGCGGGCGCTCGCCCCACTTCTCGTCGGGGACGGCCACGACGGCGGCCTCGGTGACGTCCGGGTGGGACATCAGCGCGTTCTCGAGGTCCACTGACGAGATCCACTCGCCGCCGGACTTGATGACGTCCTTCGCACGGTCGGTGAGGGTGAGGAAGCCGTCGGGGGAGATCGTGCCGACGTCACCCGTCTTGAGCCAGCCGTCCTCGCTGAACTTGTCGGCGGGGCGCAGGGGTTCGGCGTCGGGGCCGTTGTAGTAGGCGCCCGCGATCCACGCGCCGCGCACTTCCAGCTCGCCCGCCGACTCGCCGTCCCAGGGCAGGCGTTCGCCGCCGGGGCCGGTGAGGCGGGCCTCGACGCCGGCCGGGAAGCGGCCCTGGGTGAGGCGGTAGCCGAACTCCTCGTCGGTGCCGACCGCGTGGGCCGGCGGACGGGCGATGGTGCCGAGCGGGGAGGTCTCCGTCATGCCCCAGGCGTGGCAGACCCGCATGCCCAGCCCGTCGAAGGCGGTCATGAGGGACGGCGGGCAGGCCGAGCCGCCGATGGTGACCTGGGTGAGGCCGGAGACGTCCCGCGGCTTGGCGGTGAGCTCGGCCAGCAGGCCCTGCCAGATGGTGGGCACGGCGGCCGCGTGCGTCGGCTTCTCGCTCTCGATCATCTCGGCGAGCGGCGCGGGCTGCAGGAAGCGGTCCGGCATCAGCATGTTCACGCCGGTCATGAAGGTGGCGTGCGGCAGGCCCCAGGCGTTGACGTGGAACTGCGGGACGACGACGAGCGAGGTGTCCTGGTCGGTCAGGCCCATCGACTGGGCCATGTTGACCTGCATGGAGTGCAGGTAGATCGACCGGTGGCTGTAGACGACGCCCTTGGGGTCGCCCGTGGTGCCCGAGGTGTAGCACATGGAGGCGGCCTGGCGTTCGTCCAGCTCGGGCCAGTCGTAGGCGGCCGGCTTGCCCGCGACGAGGTCCTCGTACTCGTGCACGCGCGCGTGGGAGCCGTCGAGGAGGGAGCGGTCGCCGGGTCCGGAGACGACGACGTGCTCGACCGTCCTGAGGTGCGGGAGCAGCGGGGCGAGCAGCGGCAGCAGCGATCCGTTGGCTATGACCACCTTGTCGGCCGCGTGGTTGACGATCCAGACCAGCTGCTCGGGAGGCAGGCGCAGGTTGAGGGTGTGCAGCACGGCGCCCATCGCGGGGATCGCGAAGTAGGCCTCGACGTGCTCGGCGTTGTTCCACATGAGCGTGGCGACCCGGTCGTCGCTGGACACCCCGAGGTCGTCGCGCAGGGCGTGCGCCAGCTGGGCGGCGCGGTCGCCGATCTCGGCGAAGGAGCGGCGGTGCGGCTCGCCCTCGCCGGTCCAGGTGGTCACCTGTGACGAGCCGTGGATCGTGGCCCCGTGCGTCAGGATCCTCGAGATCAGCAGCGGTACGTCCTGCATGGTGCTCAGCACGGCGTCCTCCCAGGGCGGCGACATTGCCTGCGCGGTGGTAACGGTTGTGCTGATTCTGCGCACATACCGCGCGGTATGTCACTAGGAGGCGGTGATCGATCAGGTCACGTTCAAGCCCCGGTCAAAACACCATGTCGGCCCGCTATCGCACAAGCCCCAGTTCAGGGTCCTCGCGCAGCTTGCCGAGCGCCCGTGACACGGCCGACTTCACGGTACCCACCGAGACGCCGAGCACCTCGGCCGTCTGGGCCTCGCTGAGGTCCTCGTAGTACCTGAGGACGACCATCGCGCGCTGCCGCGCGGGCAGCTTCATGATCGCCTGCCACATCGCGTCGTGCAGCGCCTGCTGCTCGGCCGGGTCGTTCCCGCCGGTGACCGGCTCCGGCTCCGGCAGCTCGTCGCACATGTACTCGTCGACCTTGCGCTTGCGCCACTGCGACGTGCGCGTGTTCACCAGGGCGCGGCGGACGTAGCCGTCCAGCGCCCGGTGGTCCTCGATCCGCTCCCACGCGACGTACGTCTTGGCGAGGGCGGTCTGCAACAGGTCCTCCGCGTCGTTCGGGTTCGCCGTCAGCGACCTGGCGGTGCGCAGCAGCACCGGCTGACGGGCTCTGACGTACGACGCGAAGGACGGATACGGTGCGGGCCGCGTCCTGCCGTTCGACGCGCTGGTGCAGACGAGTGTGGTCATGGCTCCCACGCTAGGTTCGCCTGCCGGGCGGGCGGATCGGCCGCAGGTCCCTAAGACGCGTCCCTCTCAGGTTGTAGGGGTGGTGCCTGCTCCACCTCCTACAGGTGGACGAGCCCTCACCGCCCGTCGGGGATGCCCCTGGGGCCCGGGCAGCCGTCCCGCACTCTCAGCCGTACGTCCCCGGGCCCTTGTCCTCCCGGCCGTGGCCCCCCGGGCCGTGCGTAGGCCGCCCCCGGGCCGTGCGTACGCCGTCCCCCGCGTGCGCAGGCCGTCCTCAGCCCGTGACGGGGCGTGTACTCCGGGGCGTGCACGGGGCGTGGACTCCCGGGGCGTGAGTGGGGTGTGGACTCCCGGGGCGTCCCGGGCTCTCAGCCGTCCGCGACCAGTACCAGGCCCGAGGTCGGCACGCCGGTTCCCGCCGTCACCAGCGCCCGTGCGGCGTCCGGGACCTGGTTCACGGAGGTGCCCCGCAGCTGCCGTACGGCCTCCGCGATGCCGTTCATCCCGTGCAGGTACGCCTCGCCGAGCTGGCCACCATGGGTGTTCAGCGGCAGCCGGTCCTCCGCCACGAAGCCCGCGGCCTCGCCCGGCGCACAGAAGCCGAACTCCTCCAGCTGCATCAGCACGAACGGGGTGAAGTGGTCGTACAGAATTCCCACGTCGACGTCGGCCGGCGCCAGCCCGGAGGTCCGCCACAGCTGACGGGCGACCACGGACATCTCCGGCAGGCCCGTCAGGTCGTCGCGGTAGAAGCTGGTCATCTGCTCCTGGGCCCGGCCCGCCCCCTGCGCCGCCGCGGCGATCACAGCGGGCGGGTGCGGCAGGTCGCGGGCCCGCTCCACGGAGGTCACGACCAGGGCCTGACCGCCGTCGGTCTCCTGGCAGCAGTCCAGCAGCCGCAGGGGTTCGGCGATCCAGCGGGAGGCCGCGTGGTCGGCGAGGGTGATCGGCCGGCCGTGGAAGTAGGCGGCCGGATTGCCCGCCGCGTGCCGACGGGCCGTGACGGCCACCGGACCGAAGGCCTCCTGCGCGGTCAGCCCGTAGGCGTACAGGTACCGCTGGGCCGCCATCGCCACCCAGGACGCGGGGGTGAGCAGCCCGAACGGCAGCGACCAGCCGAGCGCCGCCCCCTCCGCCGACGGCTCCCGGCGCTGCACCCCCGAGCCGAAGCGGCGTCCCGAACGCTCGTTGAAGGCGCGGTAGCAGACGACGACGTCGGCCACGCCCGCCGCCACCGCCAGCGCCGCCTGCTGCACGGTCGCGCAGGCCGCCCCGCCGCCGTAGTGGACCCGCGAGAAGAAGGACAGCTCGCCCATCCCGCAGGCCTGCGCCACGGTGATCTCCGGGCTGGTGTCCATCGTGAACGTCACCATGCCGTCCACGTCGGCCGGCACGAGCCCCGCGTCGTCCAGTGCGGCCCGTACGGCCTCCGCCGCCAGCCGCAGTTCGCTGCGCCCCGAGTCCTTGGAGAACTCCGTCGCACCGATCCCCACGACGGCGGCCCGCCCCCCGAGCCGATCGCGCTCCCGCACGCTCATCGAACCCCCGACCCCGAACTCGACCCAGGCCCCGACCCCGACCCTGGCCCCGGGACGGTGAGTGTGACGGTGCCGGTGACATGGCGGCCGACGCCGTTGTCCCCGGTGACCCGCACCACGGCGGTGTCCCCGTCGACCTTCTCGACCCGGCCCCGCAACACCATCGTGTCGCCCGGGTAGTTGGGCGCCCCGAGCCGGATGGCCACCTTGCGCAGCACGGTCGTCGGGCCGAACCAGTCCGTGAGGTAGCGGCCTACCAGGCCGTTGGTGGTGAGGATGTTCATGAAGATGTCGGGCGACCCCTTCTGCCGGGCGAGTTCGGGGTCGTGGTGGACGTCCTGGTAGTCGCGCGAGGCGAGGGCGCCGGCCACGATCAGGGTCCGGGTGACCTCGATCTCCAACGGGGGCAGCACGTCACCGGCCTTCATACGGCTCCCTCCCGCGCGCGGAACACGGGCAGCGTCAACTCGTCGTCGTACGTGCGGAACTCCAGCTCCACGGGCATGCCGACCCGCACCTTGTCGTAGGGGACGTCCACCACGTCGCTGATGACGCGGACGCCCTCGGCGAGCTCGATCAGGCCCACCGCGTAGGGCGGGGAGAACGCCGGGAAGGGCGGGTGGTGCATCACCACGTACGAGAAGACCGTCCCCTCGCCGCCGGCCTCGACGACGTCCCACTCGGGCCCGCCGCACGCGTTGCAGCCGGGCAGCCACGGGAAGCGGAGGGTGTCGCAGGCGGCGCAGCGCTGGATGAGGAAGCGCCGGTCGCGGACGCCCTCCCAGAAACCGGCGTTGTCGCGGTTCACGACGGGGCGCGGACGGCGCTCGCGGGGCCGCGGAGTGCGCCCCGCCGGGGCGTACTTGAGGACGCGGAAGCGGTGCGTGCCGACGAGCGTCCCGGCCACGCGCACGTCCGTCCGCGTCGTGACGAAGTGCCCGGCGCCCAGCTTGGTGGTCTTGCGCGGCGACACCGACTCGATCACCGTGTCGAAGGCGACCTCGTCGCCGGGCCGCAGCGGCCGCAGGTACTCCTGCTCGCAGTCGGTGGCCACGACCGAGGTGCAGCCCGCGTCGTCGAGCAGGGTGAGCAGCTCGTCGTAGGCCTGCGCGCGCCCCTGGTGACCGCTCAGGCCGCCCATGATCCACGCCTGCAGCATGGTGGGCGGGGCGATCGCGCCGGGGCCGGTGTACGCGGGGTTGCGGTCGCCCATCGCCTCGCACCAGTGCCGGATCATGGGCGCGTTGACGGGGTCCCGGCCGGCGCCGGCGACCGCGGCGGGGCGGCCCTCGTAGGCCTTGAGCCGCGCGTGGAGATCGTCGTCGTCCACGACCGCACTCCTTCCGGGACCGGGACGGGCGAAGCGGGCGGACTGCCGGTGACAGAACGGTTTCTGACTGTCCGTCAGATACGGTCCCTCTGTCAAGCCTCTGCCGAGCCTCCTTCGAGGTCGGGCGGCGCGGCCTTCGCCAAGGCCGGGGGCGGCGCGGCCTCTGTCGAAGCTGGGGGGAACGGCGCGCCCCCGACTCGCCTGGCGCGCTCCCCCCTTCCTTATTTCGAACAAGTGTACGACAATGGAGGCATGGCCACTACCGACCGGTTCCCCCGGCAGGCCACCACGCTGGCCCTCGCCCACGCCCTGTCGGCCGCCGAACGCGGCCTGGCCGTCATCCCCCTGTCCAGGACCAAGCTCCCGGCCCTGCGCTCCCCCCACCGCGACGAACACCGCGACAACCTCCGGGACGGCCACGCGGACGACCCCGCCGCCCCGCCCTGCCACGGCGAATGCGGCCGCCCCGGCCACGGCGTGTACGACGCCACCACCGACCCCGTCCGCATCCGCGCGCTCTTCGCCGCCGCCCCCTGGGCCACCGGATACGGCATCGCCTGCGGGCTGCCCCCGCACCACCTCATCGGCGTCGACCTGGACACCAAGTCCGACACGGACTCCTCGGCGGCCCTGCGCGAACTGGCCCTGCGGCACCTCTTCACGATCCCGCCGACGGTCGTCGTCCTCACTCCGTCCGGCGGACGGCACCTCTGGCTCACCGGTCCGCCGGACGTCGTCGTCCCCAACTCGGCCGGCCGGCTCGCCCCCGGCATCGACATCCGCGGCGCCGGCGGTTACCTGGTCGGCCCCGGATCCCGCACCGCACACGGCGTCTACGCCGCCGACCCGGGCAGCGCCCACCTCCCGCCGGCGCCCTGCCCGCCCTCCCTGCTGCGTCTGCTGGTCCCCCCGCCGCGCTCCGCCCGCCCGGGCAGGCAGCCGCCGGCGGGCGGCGCGCACGGCCGGGGCCTGATCCAGTTCGTCCTGGCCGCCCACGAGGGGCAGCGCAACACCCGGCTGTTCTGGGCGGCCTGCCGGGCGCACGAGAACGGCATCGGCACGGAACTGACCGAGGACCTGATCACCGCGGCCGTCCACACCGGCCTGACGGCCCGGGAGGCCGGGGGACGATCGCGTCGGCGGCCCGGATGACGGCACACCGCCCGGCCCCGTGAACGCGCCCGCCCGCCGGCGCAGCGGTCGTCAGTCCCCGGAGCGCTGCCCCCGGACGGCCGCCCGTCGGCGCACGGCGAGGGCGATGCCACCGCCGACCCCGACGAGACCTGCGGCGATACCGGCGATCACCGTGCTCCCGCCGCCCCCACCGGTCTCGGCAAGCCGGACGCCGCCGCCCGCCGGCGACGCGGCGGCCACGGGAGCGGCCGAGGCCGAGGACTCCGAGGACCCCTCGTCGGAGGGCGCGGCGGACTCCGAGGCAGAAGCCGAAGCCGACGGAGACGCGGAGGAACGACTCCGACGCCGAGGCCGACGCCGCGTGCGACCGACACGCGGACAAGCAGGGGAAGGGGTGCCCCTCAGGACACACTCACGGTCCAGGATGGCGGGGGAACCGTTCGCTAGTGCAGGCCTATGGGTGGCGTGCGCGGGGAGCCACGGCCGAGGTTTGGGCTCCCGGCCGGCGGCAATGGGGGAGGACGCTTGAACCAGCAGTGGCCGGAAGGACCGAACGCTGATCCCGATGCGGCCAGAGAGCGCTACAACGCAGACATGCGGGCTTCACGACGTGCGGTGCGGAATCTGTTTCGTGTGGAAGTGCCCGTTGCCCACATGGGCTTGGCGATCACGATCATCGCAAGCGTCTTTGTGGGAGTGGTCTGGTCGCCGAGGACAGGCGGGATCATCGCTGGTGCCTTTGCCGCACTGTTCGTCGTCGCCCTGGCTGTAACACTCCTGGTCGGTCGCCGAGGGCAGTACGCCGTACGCACCGCATACAAGTTCACCTTTGGTTGGGCAGATTGGATCACGCCCTAGCGTCGTGCCCCATCCGTGCCCGACAGACCGGGGACTCACGGGGAACGGCGGTCACCAGCAGGCAACCCACACGACGACGGCCCCCGTCCGTATTTCCTGGTCAGGGGCCGTTCACCTGCGGTGGGTGTGGGATTTGAACCCACGGTGACATCGCTGCCACGACGGTTTTCAAGACCGTTCCCTTAGGCCGCTCGGGCAACCCACCCATGCCCCGGCCCACCTGGGGCGGAGCGGGTACAGAGTACCCGGCGCGGGGGCCGCTCGGGGGGCGTGGCCCACACGGGGTCCACTGGCTCTGTCCACACCCCATGCCCAATGCGCCGATCACCAGCACCCGGCCTCCGCGTCACCCAGCCGACGCGGGCGAGCCAGAGGCTGTGCTGGCCTTGTTTGCATCCCCAGAGCGTCCGTGTCTACCGAGTTACGACTTTGCCTACTGATTCATGGTGGCTCGCTCCGCGCCCGCGGCCCGGCCCCCCGGTCGACCTGCGCTCAGGTCTCCGCCCCGCTCCAGCCCTGCCGGCGTCCGGGCCGCACGCTCAGCAATCGGCCGCCTGATGCTGGAGAAGGGATATGCCGTGGCTGGGGCTGTCGGCTCCAAGGCCCTACGCACCCACTGGGCGCGAGTCTCGAAGATCACGGCCCCAGCGTCGTGCTCACCTGGCAAGCCCACAGGCTCCCAACGCGCCGGAGGCTTAAGGGGCCTGTCACTCCTGCCGAAGCAGCTCCAGCCCAAGCCGCTACACCGGCCTTGCTCGCACTCACGGCAACCTTGCTCGTTCGCATCTGAGCCGATACCACCTACGCCGAACGGGAAAGGGCCGAACCCGGAACGGCCCGTCCGAGCCGGTCGGTGCGGCTTTGATCCGGCCGACGCCCCGGCCTCCCGAGACCAAGCCGATGGCTCGGAATCAAGCACCGACACCACCGACAGGGTGAAAAAGCGCACCCCCTACCCCCCTTCAGCCTCTTATCTTTATGTACTTTCATAAGCTTATTGCTAGTTTTCGATCGGTAAGTGATGATTCATCACCCCATCTGCAAGCACTCGCGCCGCGGACGTCCATTTACGGCCGAGGCCGCAGAACCTCGACACGAGACACGACTTCTGGCCTGACCGGAACTCACTAC
Organism: Streptomyces achromogenes; assembly: GCF_030816715.1. Classification (NCBI taxonomy): domain Bacteria; kingdom Bacillati; phylum Actinomycetota; class Actinomycetes; order Kitasatosporales; family Streptomycetaceae; genus Streptomyces; species Streptomyces achromogenes. The sequence continues at coordinate 4,379,677 of NZ_JAUSYH010000001.1, forward strand.
GGAGCTCGGAACCCCTTTGCCGGGGCGATGAGCTCAACGGCGACAAGAAAGGTCACCCCCATGGCAGTGGTTGCCAACTCGTCCCGTTCGCCAGGCAAAATCCGCATACTCCATCGCCTCAAGACCCGTCTTTCACTCTTGCCGGGTGTAGCGCTGCTGGCCACGGCCACGGTCGCGCTCACTTCAGGCGTCGCGCACGCCGCAGAAGCCCCCGTCGAACTGGGGACGGCCACGAGTTACTCGGTCCTGGCCGGTTCCACGATCACCAACACCGGCCCCACCGTCATCAACGGCGACGTGGGACTGAGTCCGGGCTCTTCGGTGACGGGCTTCTCATCGTCGACGCCCTCCGGCCCCGGGCAGATCTTCGGCGACCTGCATGTGGCCGACGCCGAGGCCGCTCAGGCAAAGACGGATCTGACCACCGCCTACAACGATGCGGCCGGCCGAGGCCCTGGAGCCGCTATTACGGCCGATCTGGGCGGACAGGTACTGGTCCCCGGCGTCTACACGGCCTCGACGTCAATGGGACTCACCGGAGCCCTCACCCTCAACGCCAAGGGTGACCCCAACGCCGTCTTCATCTTCCAGGCCGGATCGACACTGACCACCGCTTCGGCCAGCAGCGTCATCCTCGTCAACGGTGCACAGCCCTGCAACGTGTTCTGGAAGGTGGGCAGTTCCGCTACTCTCGGGACCAATTCCACCTTCGTGGGCACCATCATGGCCGACCAGTCGATCACCGTAACAACGGGCGCCAAGATCCAGGGCCGTGCCCTTGCGAGGATCGGCGCGGTAACGCTGGACGACAACGTCATCACAACGCCGATCTGCGCGACCGGCCCCACCGGCCCCACGGGTCCCGCTGGACCCACGGGTCCCGCTGGACCCACGGGTCCCGCTGGACCCGCTGGACCCGCTGGACCCGCTGGACCCGCCGGACCTGCCGGACCTGCCGGGCCCAAGGGGGACACCGGACCTGCCGGACCCACGGGAGACACCGGACCTGCCGGACCTCAAGGCCCTGAAGGGTCCCAGGGACCCGCCGGACCTGCTGGATCCACGGGAGACACCGGACCTGCCGGACCTGCCGGGCCCAAGGGGGACACCGGACCTGCCGGACCCACGGGAGACACCGGACCTGCCGGACCTCAAGGCCCTGAAGGGTCCCAGGGACCCGCCGGACCTGCTGGATCCACGGGAGACACCGGACCTGCCGGACCTGCCGGACCCAAGGGGGACACCGGACCTGCCGGACCTCAAGGCCCTAAGGGTCCTAAGGGGGACACCGGACCTGCCGGACCCAAGGGCCCTAAGGGGGACACCGGCCCGGTCGGCCCTAAAGGCCCTAAAGGCCCTAAAGGACCCCAGGGTCCCGCGGGACCTGGTGGTGAAGGTGATCACGGGCACCACAACGACCACGGCGACCACGGCGACCACGGCGACCACGGTAACCACAAGCCCAACTGCCAAGAGCACCAAGGCAAACAGCCCTGGAGGCACGACGGGAAGCGCGTGTCGCTGACGTCCCCGGCGGCGTGCAGGGACTAAGCGAAACCTCGTCCGCATCTCCTTGAGGCGACGGTCGAGACGAGTAAGGGGCGCCTTCCAGGAAGGCGCCCCTTACAGACGTTGACGAGCCAATCTGACGGCTGCATCGCAGTCCTGTTCCGCTTGTACACCAAGGCCATTCACCGCAGCCAACAGCGCTCGAACGAACAGATCGAGCGGGCCTTGGAGGCCGAGATAGGACCCGTCGGCCATGTGCACCGCGGCAGGAAGCAGTGGCGTGACGATCGCCACACCATCGCCCTCAAGATTTTTTGCCGGTAGGCCGGGCGCCCGCGCCTAGAGGTACGAGCCTTATCCCGACTCTCGCCTCTCGGCTAGGAGCCGCAAGTTGATAACCATCTACGTCGGAGTGGACGACACGAGCGATCTGCATGAGCTGGTCACCTCGACAGCCAAGCAGTTCGAGGAGGACCTGACAGATCCGCGCGGCAATGGTCGATTCCGTCCTCCCTCCGCGCTGCCTTCTCTCGCGGGTACGGAGTTCCCGGCGGGCGGTGCTCGGGGGTGGTCCGGGGGCGGCGGAAATGCCTCGACACGTCCGGCGGTGGGCCGGGATGCTCGGCGTGATGACCAGAACTGACGACATGCCTTCCGCGTGGGACGAGCGGACCCAGCTCACCACCTTCCTCGACTACGCCCGCGACACCGCTCGCGCCAAGTGCGAGGACCTCTCCGACGCGCAGGCCCGCGAGGCGCCCCTGCCGGGGTCACCGCTGATGACGCCGAGCGGCCTGATCAGCCACCTGCGCTGGGTGGAGTACTACTGGTTCCGGGTGGTGTTCCTCGGCGAGGAGGACGAGGGGCCGTGGACCGACGAGGACCCCGACCGCGAGATGCGCGTCGCCGTGGACCTTCCGCTCGCGCGGTTGCTCGAGGAGTACGCCCGGCACGCCGAGCAGCACCGCGCGCTGGTCGCCGGGCACGGCCTCGATGCCACGGCACAGCGGGCGACGCGCGACGGCCGTCATGTGGACCTGCGCTGGATCCTTCTGCACCTGGTCGAGGAGACGGCGCGGCACAACGGCCACCTCGACGTCCTGCGCGAACTGATCGACGGCCGGACGGGCGTCTAGGCGTCTTGGTGATGAGCCGCACGCGCGCGGGGCCGTCGGCGCTGAGGCCGGGGTGTCACGCGCGCGTGCGTCCGGGACGGGGGGACGGGGGGCGGGGGGGGGACGATCAGTTGTCGCCCTTGCGGGAGCCGAGGGTCAGGTCGACGGTGTGGGACTTGCCGTCCCGCTCGTAGGTGATCGTGACCTTGTCGCCGGGCTGGTGGGTCCAGATCTCGCCGATGAGGGTCGGGCCGCTGTCGATCACCATGTCGTCGAGCTTGGTGATGACGTCGCCGGGCTTCAGGCCGGCCTTGGCCGCCGGGCCGCCCGCCTCGACCGCGGACGCTCCGCCCTTGGCCGTGGGCGTGATCGTCGCGCCGCCCGAGGAGTCCTGCAGGGAGACCGACGCCCCGATCTTGGCGTAGACGGGCTCGCCGGTCTTGATCAGCTGCTGGGCGACGTACCTGGCCTGGTTGATCGGGATGGCGAAGCCGAGGCCGATCGAGCCGGACTGGCTGGTGCCGCCCAGACCGCCGCCACCGGTGGACTGGATCGCGGAGTTGATGCCGATGACGTTGCCCGAGGCGTCCAGCAGCGGGCCGCCCGAGTTGCCGGGGTTGATGGAGGCGTCCGTCTGCAGGGCGCTCATGTAGGAGGCCGAGCTGCCGGTGCTGTCACTGGAGGCCACCGGGCGGTTCTTCGCGCTGATGATGCCCGTGGTGACCGTGTTGGACAGGCCGAAGGGCGCGCCGATCGCGATGGTCGAGTCGCCGACCGCCACCTTGTCGGAGTTGCCGAGAGTGAGCGGCTTGAGGTTCGAGGGGGCGTTCTTGAGCTTGATGACGGCGACGTCGTAGCCCTGGGCGTGCCCCACGACCTCGGCGTTGTACTTCTTGCCGTCCGGGAAGGTGGCCGTCACCTTGCCGCCGTCGACCGCTTCCGCGACCACGTGGTTGTTGGTGACGATGTGGCCCTGGGTGTCGAACACGAAGCCGGTGCCGGTGCCGCCCTCGCCGCTGCTGGACTCGGCCTGGATGGTCACCGTGCTGGGCAGGGCCTTGGCGGCGACGCCGGCGACGGTGCCCGGGTCGCGTTTGACCTCGCCGCCGTTGGTGGAGGAGGAGACGGTGGTCGAGCCGGTGTCGTCGTCGTTCTTGGCGAGCGTGTAGCCGAGGCCGCCGCCCAGGCCGCCCGCGACCAGCGCGGCGATCAGGATCGCGGCGACGAGCCCGCCACGGCCCTTGCCGGACTTCGGGGCGGGCTGCTGATAGGACGCGCCCCAGACGGTCCCACCGGCGCCGCCTGCACCACCGGCCCCGCCGGCGGCCGCGGAGCCGCCGTCGCCGTACGCGTGCGTGCCCGCACCGCCGTCGCCGTACGCGTGCCTGCCCGCGTCGGCGTACACCGGCGTGACCGGGGCCGGGCCGGGCCAGTCGCCTTCGGGGGCGGCCGGAGAGCCGTGCGGGGCGACGGGGGGCGGGGCCGTGCCCGTGTGCGGCGCCGAGGGGGCCTGCGACGGGGCCGGCGGCGGCCAGTCGCCGTCCGTCGGCGCCGGTGCGCCCTGCGGCGCGGTGGGCGGCGGCCAGCCTGCCTCGGGAGCGCCCGCCGCGTGGGCGGGCGCTCCCGGCGCCTGGACGTGCGTCGCCGGGAGCTCGGTGGTGGGCGCACCCGCGTCCGGCGCGGACTGCTGCGCGGAGGCCGAGGGAGAATCCACCGGCACGGGGGGTGCGGACGGGGCCGGGGGAACCTGGGTGCCCTCGTTCTTGCCCTCGTTCTCGGTGTTCACAGCTCTTCTCCTCGATCCACGGCTGTTGTCGTCGGTCGTACTCAGGTCACGCTCGTCGCGCGCTGAAGCAGTACAGGTGTTCCTGTGTACGTCTCAGCTTTTCCCACGGGCCGTCAGAGCACCATAAGCGGTGGCTGTGGGTCCTTGACCATTCTTTATAAGGGGTATTACGCACAATAAGCGCGCATCTTCGAAACATCTCAGAGGGTTCTCAGACGACTGCGTGCCGGTGGCACGATGACGCGGTGACTCACGCACGGCAGCACCACATTCAAGTCGTCGCTCACCGAGGCGCTTCCGAGGAGGCCCCCGAGCACACCCTGGCCGCGTACAAGAAGGCGATCGAGGATGGGGCGGACGCCCTCGAGTGCGACGTACGGCTGACCGCGGACGGTCATCTCGTCTGCGTGCACGACCGTCGCGTCAACCGTACGTCCAACGGACGCGGCGCGGTCTCCGCCCTGGAGCTCGCCGACCTCGCGGCGCTGGACTTCGGCTCCTGGAAGACGAAGGAGGCCCGCGACGCCTGGCAGACGCGCGAGGAGGACCCGGACTGGGAGGTCCGGCCCGAGGACCGCGAGGAGACCTCCGTCCTGACCCTGGAGCGTCTGCTGGAACTCGTCTCCGACGCGGGACGCCGGGTGGAACTGGCCATCGAGACCAAGCATCCGACGCGGTGGGCCGGGCAGGTGGAGGAGCGACTGCTGGCGCTGCTGAAGAAGTTCGGCCTGGACGCGCCGGCCTCGGCGGCCGAGTCCCCGGTGCGGATCATGAGCTTCTCTGCCCGCTCGCTGCACCGGGTGCGCGCCGCCGCTCCCACGATGCCGACCGTGTACCTGATGCAGTTCGTCTCGCCCCGGCTGCGCGACGGCCGACTGCCCGCGGGCGTCGGGATCGCGGGCCCGTCCATGCGGATCGTGCGCAGCCATCCCGCCTACGTCCAGCGGCTGAAACGAGCCGGGCACCAGGTGCACGTGTGGACGGTGAACGAGCCCGGCGACGTCGACCTCTGCGTCGAACTGGGCGTCGACGCCATCATCACCAACCGCCCGCGCGCGGTGCTCGGACGACTCGGCCGCTGACCCAGGGGACGCGGGCCCATGACTCTTGAGCCCGCACCCCCTTCGGCCCGTGCCTGCCTTGAGCCGTGCCTGCCTTGACCCGTGCCTGCCTCAACCCCTGCCCTCTTCGGCCCCTGCCTCCTTCACCCGTGCCTCCTTCGGCCCGCGCGCCCGGCCCGAAGCCCCGAGAGGGGGCCTGAGTCCGTTCGGAGAAAGTCACAGAAGTCCCACGTGTCCCATCCACACCTCTTGACCACACCGTGCGTCTACAGCATTCTCCGTTCCAGCCATACCGTCCAAATTCAGCCACGCACTGAACAGGCGCTCACAGGGAGTGCTCCGGCGCGTTCGCTGCGTATTCGGTCGTTCCGAATGCGTCGCCGGACCTGCATTGGCCGGTTTCCGGTACAGGCCAATGGGGCATCCACTCCGTGGCGTGGGGCGAAGGAGGTCTCGGGGGTGGCGTTGGTGGTGGCACAGGAGGTGCCCGCGTCGTCGAGCATGGCCGTATCCCATGGCCCTGCGGGCGTGGGAAACGCGAGACACCGCATGCGCGATCACTTGCGCAGGGGCGGAGTGTCGGAATCGGTCATCGACGACGCCGTACTGATCCTTTCCGAACTCCTGAGCAATGCCTGCAAGCACGGCAGACCGCTGGGCGACGCCCTGGCCGGGGACGGCGACGTCCGGGCCGCGTGGCGGGTCGACCCGGGTGGCCGGCTGGTGGTCGAGGTGACCGACGGCGGCGGCCCGACCCGCCCGGCCCCGGCCACTCCTTCCGTCACCGCCCACGGCGGTCGCGGGCTCAACATCATCACGGCGCTCTCCGACGACTGGGGCGTACGGGACGACGCCCGCGGTGAGGTGACGGTGTGGGCCGTCGTCCACGCGGACGTGTACGACCCGGACGCCGGCTGTCGACGCGACGACTTCGCGAGCCGGGTCGCCGCCCCGTCGGTGGCCTCGATCCCCGGCCTCGACTTCGCGGACGCCTTCGACGACCTGGACTAGGGACGCGAAGGTCCGGGACTTGACGAACCGGTACGTGAAGAACGGGCACGCGGGGCGTCGCGGGGAACGTCGCGCACGACTGCCGCGTCGTCCACGTCGTCCACAGGTTCCCGTGACGGAGCGTACGAACGGCTAGGCTCCCGCCGTACCAGACGAGCCGTAACCGGGAGACACCCAGATGGCCAAGAAGCGACTCCAGACGACCGCAAAGCGGCCGCAGCCCACCGACGCGGACATCCCGGTCGTCGGCGCGCGGGAGCCCTGCCCGTGCGGCAGCGGTCGCCGCTACAAGGCCTGCCACGGCCGGGCCGCCGCGCACGCGGTGACCGAGCTGGTGCAGCGTCCCTTCGAGGGCCTGCCGGGCGAGTGCGACTGGGTGGCGCTGCGCGAACTGGTGCCGGCCGCCACGGTGGAGCTGGCGCTGAAGGGCGGTCTGCCCGAGGGCGTTCCGTCCGTCACGCTCGCCACCGTCCTGCCGATGGCCTGGCCCGCCCTGCGCCGCGACGACGGCTCGGTGCTGCTCGGCCTGCAGAACGACACGCCGTCGGGCGACCTCAGCCGTGACCTGGCGGACACCCTGCAGCGGGCGCTGGAGTCGGACCCCGGCACTCCGGTGCAGGCGCGCCGCGCCCCGGCGGACGGTCCGCGGATGCAGGATCTGCTCGACGCCGAAGGCGCGTTCGAGCCAGTTGTGCACAGTGGCTTCGAGTTCTGGGTCCCGGACCCGGAGAACGCCGCGCCGGAGGTGGCCGCCTCCCTGGAGCGCGCCAACGCCGCGGCGATCCCGACCGTGAAGCTGACCGGCGTCGACGCCGCGTACTGGTGCGAGACCCCGGACAAGAACCACCTGCGCTGGGTCATGCCGCACCCGGAGGAGCAGCTTCTGGACGCCCTCGCGCGGCTGCACGCGGCGGGCCGCTCCGGCCTCGGCGAGGGCACGCGTCTGGTGGGCTCGTTCCGGGCGCACGGCGTGACGGTGCCGGTCTGGGACCTGCCGAGCGCGGTCACCGCGGACGACGTGGAGAAGCCCGCCGCCGAGTTCGCCGAGCGCCTCGCCGGGGCGCTGGCCTCGGACGCGCCGCTCACCGCCGACGAGCGTCGCGCGCGTGGCGGCCTGACCAACCGACAGGTGACGCTCAGCTGACACACAGGTACGGGAGACGGCCGCGCTGACCGGCCGGCCAGCGGCCCGGACGCCGGCGGCCGGCGTGAGCCCGCTCACAACTGCCCCCGGAACAAGGCGAGTCGGCGCCTCGAGCGCCGATTCGCCGGTGTCCGGAAAGCCGATGAAAACAAGAGATCGAATTTGCGTAGCGCCGATCTCTTGTTACCGTTCGAGGAGCCCGGTTGCTGGTGCATCCCCCGTCGCCAGCAACCGGGTTCTTCTGTTTCCGGCCCCGCTCACGCGCCGACACCGCACGTCAACTGCCCGTGTCCGAGGGGAAGTTGCTGCCGGAGCGGAGTAGCAGCGGACTGTCTCCGATCGCTTCGGCGAACTCCGTGACCGCCGTGTACGCGGCCGGCTCGCCGCGGCTCGGCTCATGGGGCGTCTCACAGGACTGCGGCTCGTCCTCGGCGGCCACCGTGCACCGCGTCCGCACGGTGCGGCCCGCGGGGCCCATGAGGCTCAGGAAGGCGTCCAGGGCGCGCCCCGTGGCGTTGCGGTAGTAGGTGCGCGCCCAGGTGTCCTCGCCCCGGGAGAGCACACAGGTCTGCGCCTCGACCCCGTCGGGGGAGGTCAGCTCTGGACCGCAGCGGGCGGCGGTCGCCAGGCCGATCCCCAGCAGCAGCGGCGACCTGGAGGGGCCGCCGGAAGGCCCATCGGTGTCGGCACCGCGCCCGGCAGCCCCGTCGGTCCCACGAGTCCCATCGGTCCCGGCAGTCGCATCGGTCCCGTCGGTCGCACGCCGCTCGGCCCCGACAGCCCCTTCGACCGCACGCGGCTCGCCCACTGCGCCGGCAGCGCCCGTGCGCCGGTCCGCCGCGCCGACGGCCCGCTCGGCGGCCGTGCCGGAAGAGCGCGGGCCGGCGGCATGCACGTCGGCCCGGTCGGACGCGCGTCCGTCTTCGCCGGCCGGCCCCGCGGACGCCATGGCCAGGGGCAGGGCGATCGCGCCGGTCACGACGCCCCCGAGGGCGAGCAGACGAAGGTTCATGTAGCGGAAGATAGAGGGCGGACACGGGCGTCCCGGCCGGCGCGCACCCGACACCCCTACAACTCGGGAGCGCTCACACCCGTACGAGTGAGGGCGTCCACGACGGCGTCCACCACGGCCTCGACGTCGGGCACCCAGGGCGAGGCCGAGCCGGGCAGGGGAGCCCGCTCCCACCGGATGTCCCCGTTCCCCGTCACCGACGGGGGCAGGGCGAGATAGCCGCCCTCGCCGTGGAAGCGCAGGGAGCCCGGCACGAAGTCCTTGGCGTAGAGCAGCTCACCCAGCTGCTCCATCGAGTACGGCCGGACGAGGATGAACCAGCGCGTGGGCGAGGCGACGACCGGCCCGAGGCGCATGCCCTGCTCGTCGAGCGCCACGAGCGCGCGCGACGCCGCGAGGGCGGGGAGGCTGACCGCGCAGGGGGCGGCGCCCCCGGTGGCCAGGATGATCGGTGCGGCCGGCCGGTTGCCCCACCACCAGCGCACCATGCGCGCGTCGCAGGTGGCGGCGAGGAGGCCGGGGTCGAAGGGGTGAGCACCGGGGACCGTGCACTCCGGGTCGGGGCAGGTGCAGCGGGAGGTGCTCCGCTGGTCGGCCGCCGCTCCCGGGAGGACGGGCCACTGCCAGTCCTCCGCGAACGTCAGTGCCGAGTCGATCAACTCAGGTCCCGCGTCGCCGGACTGGGACAGGAGCCTGCGTCGCTTTCCGAGGATCTCGCGCATGAGCGCTCGTTCCTTTCCGTTGCACCGCTGGCAACACCGTGGGCCACATCACACCATGTGTCGATCACTTCACTGTGCGTACCTTTTGGCGCATCACACCCCTGTACTGGACAAGGGGAACCCCTCAGGGTCGAGCGGTGGCTGCTCGCGCGGCCACTCGATCCGACTCGCGTCCATCTAAATGCCGGGCGTGGCGTGGGGTGGCGAAGTCTGGCGTTTAACGTCGCACGTATTTCTCTCCGCCTCCGCCACGGGAGGATGGGGCACGGTCGTCGATGACTATGACGCCCGGTGCGGTCACCAGGTTCCGGAGGCTCCTCACGAGCTCCCGACGACCCCTGGCCCTTACCGAGTACGTACCCATCACGACCGCTGTGACGCTCCGTTGAGCAAGGCCAGTCGACCGCAATCAACCGTTACCCGAGGCAGTTTTAAGCCAATCTTGCAATTTCGCAAGGGAGCCGGAAGAACCGTGCGCGATTCTCCCAAAGACCCCGTGGACACCAGCGACCCCGGCAGGACAATGCTGGACATCCCCTCACGAGTGCGTGTACATGTGGAGACACCGCTAGCGGCGCAGAATGACATGGGGGTTTGCGATGCTTTTGAGCAATACGCTCCGGTCCGAGAGCCGGACGCCATGAACGCCCCTCACCCTCCGAAAGTGGCCGGAATCGATCCCACGGTTCCTTCGCCCGCACACACTGTCCCGCCCGCGCCCGCCGTCCCGGGCGGTTCCGCCGTCCCCGTGGCCGCCTCCGTCCCCCCGGATCCGTCGTCCGGCGCTCCCGGCATGCCGGGAGCGGGGGCCCTGCTGACGGACCGGCTGGCCGGCTGGGTCTCGGACCTCACCACGCTGCACGAACTCACCGAACGCCTGGCCCGTACGGCCGTGCTGCACGACGCCCTCCAGGAGCTGCTGCACGCCGGAGCCGCCCTCGTGGGCGCCCGCCGCGGTCTCGTCGTCCTCGAACCGGCCGACCGGCTGGGCCCCGACACCACCATCGGGCTGGGCCTCGGCCGTGCCGACCTCGGCCACATCGAGACCGTCCCGCGCAGCGCCCTGTCTTACGGCCGCATCCTCGACGGGCTGCCCGGCGGCGAAGGGGAGATCACCGAGCCCGACCTCCTCTCCGGGGACGGCCTCGACCCCCGTCACCGCGAGGTGGCCGCCCGCCTCGGCTACGCCGCCAGCTACGCGCTGCCGCTGGAGGCGGACGACGCCTCCGGCCGGCTGGGCGCGGCCGTGTGGCTCTACGACGAGCCCGCCGAGCCGGGCGAACGCCAGCGCCACCTGATCGGCCTGTACGTCCGGTACGCCGCCGAGCACCTGGCGCGGCTGGTGGAGCTCGAGCGCACACGCGCGTGTATGAAGACCATGTCCGAGGAGCTGCTGCCGTCCCGGCTGCCGCGCGTGCCCGGCGTCCAGCTCGCCGCCCGGCACCGCACCGGCCCGCGCGGGGGCGGCGACTGGTACGACGCGCTGCCGCTGCCGGACGCCGCACTGGGTCTGGCCGTCGGTTCCGTCACCGGGTCCGGGCCGAGCGCCGTCGCCGCGATGGGCAGGCTGCGCGCCTCCCTGCGGGCGTACGCGGTGATGGAGGGCGAGGACCCCGTCGCCGTCCTGTCCGACCTGGAACTGCTGCTGCGGCTGACCGAGCCCGCGCGGTCGGCCACCGCGCTGTTCGCGTACTGCGAACCCGCCCTGCGCAAGATCACCCTGGCCGGCGCGGGGCACTGCCCGCCGCTGCTGGTCGGGGAGCGGCGCACGGAATTCGTGGAGACCTCCGTCTCCGCGCCGTTGGGCATGCTGGCCTGCTGGGAGGCGCCGAGCGTCGAGCTCGAGGCCGAACCGGGCGAGACGGTCCTGCTCTACACCGACGGACTGCTGCACCGCACCGGCGACCCCGCCGACCGCGCCTTCGCCCGGCTGCACGCGGCGGCCGCCGGGGTGCCCAAGCCGCTGCGCCAGGACCCCGGGGCGGTCGCCGACCACGTACTGCGCACGATGCTGCCGGACGGCCTGTACGAGCAGGACAGCGACGAGGACGTGGTGCTGCTCGCGGCCCGTTTCGAGTAGGGCCGCGGCGACAGCCGGTAAGAGGTCATTCGGGCCTGGGCCCCCTTCCGTACGACCGTACGATGGAGGGGGTCCAGTGCCGTATCTAGGAGGATGACCATGGCCGACGAGCCCACCCCGGCTGCGCCGGATGACGCTGCCACCGCAGCGGGCCCGGAGACTGAGCCCGAGGAGCCCGTCAAGCAGCGGAAGAACGGCCTGTACCCGGGCGTCTCCGACGAGCTGGCCGAGAACATGAAGTCCGGCTGGGCGGACACCGAGCTGCGCGACCTGGAGCCGATCGCCCAGGCCGGCGAGACCGCCGCCCGCCGCGCCGCCCTCTCCGCGCGTTTCCCGGGCGAGCGACTCGTGATCCCGGCGGGCAACCTGAAGACCCGTTCCAACGACACCGAGTACGCCTTCCGCGCCTCCGTCGAGTACGCGTACCTCACCGGCAACCAGACCGAGGACGGCGTCCTGGTGCTGGAGCCGGTCGACGACGGCCACACGGCCACGATCTACCTGCTGCCGCGTTCCGACCGCGAGAACGGCGAGTTCTGGCTGTCCGGCCACGGCGAGCTGTGGGTCGGCCGCCGGCACTCGCTCACCGAGGCCGAGAAGCTGTACGGCATCCCGGCCTCCGACGTGCGCGAGCTGGCCGACCGGCTGCGCGAGGCCACCGGCCCGGTGCGCGTCGTGCGCGGTCACGACGCGGGCGTCGAGGCGGCCCTGACCGACAAGGTCACCGCCGAACGCGACGAGGAGCTGCGCGTCTTCCTCTCCGAGGCCCGTCTGGTCAAGGACGACTTCGAGATCGGCGAGCTGCAGAAGGCCGTCGACTCCACCGTCCGCGGCTTCGAGGACGTCGTGAAGGTCCTCGACACCGCCCGGGCCACGAGCGAGCGGTACATCGAGGGCACGTTCTTCCTCCGCGCGCGCGTGGAGGGCAACGACGTCGGCTACGGCACGATCGCCGCGGCCGGCCCGCACGCCTGCACCCTGCACTGGGTGCGCAACGACGGCCCGGTCCGCTCCGGCGACCTGCTGCTGCTCGACGCCGGCGTCGAGACGCACACGTACTACACCGCCGACGTCACGCGCACTCTGCCCGTCGACGGCCGCTTCACCGAGATTCAGAAGAAGATCTACGACGCGGTGTACGAGGCCCAGGAGGCCGGCATCGAGGCCGTCCGGCCGGGTGCCAAGTACCGCGACTTCCACGACGCCGCACAGCGCGTGCTCACCGCGAAGCTCGTCGAGTGGGGCCTGGTCGAGGGCCCGGTGGAGCGCGTCCTCGAGCTCGGTCTGCAGCGCCGCTGGACGCTGCACGGCACCGGTCACATGCTCGGCATGGACGTCCACGACTGCGCCGCCGCGCGCGTGGAGTCGTACGTCGACGGCACGCTGGAGCCCGGCATGGTGCTCACGGTCGAGCCCGGTCTGTACTTCCAGGCCGACGACCTGACGGTGCCGGAGGAGTACCGGGGGATCGGGGTCCGCATCGAGGACGACATCCTCGTCACGCGGGACGGCTACCGGAACCTGTCGGACGGCCTGCCGCGCCGCTCCGGTGAGGTCGAGGCCTGGATGGCTTCACTGAAGGGCTGACCGTCCGGACGACGGCCGGGCAGCGGGGCCGGGTACCGGTGAGTGCCCGGCCCTTCCCGTGTCCGGCCCTTCCCGTGTCCGGGCGACCGCACCGTCCGGGGTTTCACGTCCAGGGTCCAGGGGGGACTTGGTGAACGATTTCTGGTCCGGGGTCGGCGTCGACCTGCATCTCGAGCCCGACGGCGGCGAGGGGCGGCGGAGCGGGCTGGAGCGGGCGCTGCGGGACGCCGTGCGGGAGGGGCGGCTGGCGCCGGGGAGCCGGCTGCCGGCCACCCGGCGGCTCGCGGCCGAGACCGGTATCTCCCGCAACACCGTGAAGGCCGCCTATGACCAGCTGGTCGCCGAGGGCTATCTGACGGCGCGGCAGGGCTCGGGGACCCGGGTCGCCGCCCTCCCGACCGCCGCGCCCGACCCACTGGACGCCGCCACGCGCGCGCGTGAGCCGCGTTTCGACCTGCGCCCCGGCAGCCCCGACGTCGGGACGTTCCCGGCGGCGGCCTGGCTGCGCGCGCTGCGCCGCGCCATCGCGACGGCGCCCTCGCTCGCGTACGACTACGGCGACCCGCGCGGCCGCATCGAGCTGCGCACCGCGCTGTCGGAGTACCTGGGGCGGGCGCGGGGCGTCATCGCGCCGCCCGAGCGGATCGTGGTCACCTCCGGCTACGTGCAGGGCCTCGCGCTCCTCACGCGCGTGCTGGACGGCGGCCGGGTCGCGATGGAGGACCCGGGGCTGCCCTTCCACCGCGAGGTCGTCACGCGCAACGGCGGAACCGTGACGCCGGCGCCGGTCGACGAGCAGGGGGTGCGCGTCGCCGGCCTGGGCGACGCCCGGGCCGTGGTCGTCACGCCCGCCCACCAGTACCCCACAGGCGTGACGCTGGCCCCGGGACGGCGGCGCGCCCTCACCGCGTGGGCACGCGCGCACGACGCGCTGATCGTGGAGGACGACTACGACGGGGAGTTCCGCTACGACCGGCAGCCGGTGGGCGCGCTCCAGGGCATGGCGCCGGCACAGGTCGCCTATCTGGGCACCGCCTCCAAGACCCTCGGGCCCGCGCTGCGGCTCGGCTGGATGGTGCTGCCGCCGCACCTGGTCGACGCGGTCGCGGACGCCAAGCTGCACAGCGACCACCACACCGAGTCGATCGGCCAGCTGGCGCTCACCGAGCTGATCGCCAGCCACGCCTACGACCGGCACGTCCGCGCTTCCCGGCTGCGCTACCGGCGCCGCCGGGACATGCTGCTGGAACGGCTGGGAAAACGCCGGGGCGTCCGCGGGATCGCGGCCGGACTGCACGCGCTGGTGGACGTCGGCGACGAGGCGGCGACGATCGCCCGGGCGGAGGCCGAAGGGCTGGCGGTGGGCCGTCTCGGCGATCACTGGCACACCCCCGGCGCCGGGCCCGCGCAGGGGCTGGTCGTCGGGTACGGCACCCCCCGGGAGCGGGTCTACCCGCAGGCGCTGGACGTGCTGGTGAAGGTGCTGGACGGGGAGTGATTGGACCACTTTCCCGGGCCGTGATTGGTGCTGTCGAGCGGCCCACCCGGGTTCTAGCGTCATGGGTATGCCGAAGAATCGCCACCAGCCGACTCGCCCTCACCGGACCGGTCACCAGCGGACCCGCCCCCGGCGGACCGGACCCAGGCGCCTGCTCGCGCTCGCCCAGCTGAGCAACTCGGTCGGGGACGGGGCGTACTACACGACGTCGGCCCTGTACTTCACCCAGATGATCGGGCTCGCCCCCGCGCGCGTGGGGCTCGGTCTCACCCTCGGGTGGGCGGTCGGCTCGCTGGCCGGGATGCCCCTGGGCCGGCTGGCCGACCGGCACGGGGCACGGGGGACGGCGGTGCTGCTGGCGCTGGCGACCGGGCTGGCGGTGGCGTCCTTCACCCTGGTGCGCGGGTTCGTGCCGTTCGTCCTCGTGGCGTGCGGCTACGCGGCCGCCCAGTCGGGGCTCGCGGCGGCCCGGCAGGCCCTCCTGGCCGGGCTGGTGCCGGCCGCGGAGCGGACGGGGCTGCTGGCGCGCCTGCAGGCGACGCTGAACGCGGGGCTGGCCGTGGGCGCCGGGCTCGGCGGTCTCGCGCTGCACGCCGGCACCCGGGAGGCGTACCTCGGCGTGTTCGCCGTCGACGCGGCGAGCTTCCTGGTGTGCGCGCTGCTGCTCGCCTCACTGCCCCGGGTGGAGCCTCGGCCGGTCCGCCCGCGCGGGAGGCGCGGGAGCGGCCTGGGGGTGCTCCGGGACCGTCCCTATGCGCTGGTGGCGCTCCTCAACACCGTGCTGCTGCTGCGGATGCCGCTGCTGAGCCTCGTGCTGCCGCTGTGGATCACCGAGCGGACCGGGGCGCCCGCCTGGCTGGTCTCCGCGCTGTTCGTCCTCAACACGGCCGCGGTGACGGTGTTCCAGGTACGGGCGGCGCGCGGGGTGACCGGGCTGGAGAGCGCCACGCGCGCGGTGCGCCGCGCGGGCTGGGTGATGTGCGCCGCCTGCGCGGTGTTCGCCCTGTCCGCGGGGGCGTCCCCGTGGGTGGCGGCGGGCGTGCTGGTGCTGGGGTCGGTGTTGCAGGTGGCGGCGGAGATGGGGCAGTCCGCGGGTTCCTGGCAGCTCTCCTTCGACCTGGCCCCGGCCGACCGCGTCGGCGAGTACCAGGGCCTGTTCGGCACGGGTGTCACCGTGGCCCGCACCCTCGGCCCGCTGGTCCTGACCTGGCTGTTGGTCGAGTGGGGCACGCCGGGCTGGCTGCTGCTGGGCGCGGCGACGGTGGCGGCGTCGTACGCCATGGGCCCGGCGGCACGCAGGGCGGCGGCGGGACGGGACGCCGCAGGACGGTGCGCGGAGACGGCCGGGGTGCCGGCACCGGCACCGGCAACAGGGTGACGGGGTGACGGGGTGATGAGGCAACGGGGGTTGGACGGGGTGGCCGGACGTGCCGTGACCGCCTCACGCGGCTCCCGTCGCCGCGGCGGCCGGGAGGGAGTCGACGAACAGGACGCCCGACAGGAGACCCGCGCTGCCGCGGGGGCTCCACGCGCGCGCGTGGAGGTCGGTGTCGAAGGCGACCAGGGCCTTCGCGCCCGCTTCCGCCGACGTCCCGCCGGCGTCGAGGACCGCGCGGGCGCCCGCCTGGACGTGCCGCAGCCCCAAGGGGCCGGCGGTGTGCAGGAGTTCGGTGTCCTGGAGGGTCGACATCACGGTGAGCAGCGCGTCGAGGCGGGCCTCGGCCTCGCCGGCGCCGGCCGTGCGCGCCCTCGCAAGGGCGTCCAACGCCCGGCGCACATGCGGGAATCCGGCACGGGCCTCACCGCGGGCGCCGGCCGCGCCGTACGTCGCCGAGACCGTCGCGCCCCGTGAGGGCCGTCGCGGGGCCGCCCGGTCGGGGTGCGCGGCGATCCGCTTGGCGGTCGCGGTGACCTCGGCGCCCCGCGCCCGGGGGGCGAGGGCGGCCGCCGCCACCAGCAGGCCGAGCGTCCACAGGGCGCCCCGGTGGCCGCCGCCGGCGAGGCCCACCGAGTGCTCGGTGCACCGTCCGATCGCGCCCAGCTCCGCGCGGAGGCGGGGCGTCGGCTCGCCGGTGCGGCGGGCGGCCGCGGCCATCGCCGCGAGTCCGGGTGCGAGCGCCTTGGCCGACCAGCGCAGCCCGCGGTGGTCCCTGCGGGTGGCCCGGGCGGCCAGGTCGCGGGGATCGGGAAGGCCGGGTTTGGGGGCCAGTGCCAGCTGGCTCGTCAGCGCGGCCACCGCGGCCCGCGCGAGCGCCTCGTCCTCACGGCTGGGCATGACCCGCCTCAGGAGGACGCGGACGCCGTCGGGACGCCGCTCGGCGGGGCTCCCGTGGGGGCGCCGCCCGGGGGCGTGCCGCCTCCGCCGCCACCGCCCGCGCCGGTGTTCTCGGCGTCGGGGTCCACGCCCAGGGTGAGGGACCCCTTGTAGCCCTTGGCCGGGTCGGCCTTGTGGACGGACTTGAGCGTCAGCAGCCCGCTGGACGCGCCGCCGCCGTCGTAGACCATGTCGTCGGCGAGCACGGTGTAGCTGCCGGTGTGCTTGGCGTACGGCTCCAGGGCGAAGATCTCCTCGGCGACGTCGTCGGGGAAGAACAACTGGCCGGTGTGGTTGACCTTGCCGCCCTCGTAGGTGCCGTCCTCCTTCTGGCCGCCGGTGTGCACCTTGAGGTGGATGTGGCAGGTGCGGGGCGTGTACCAGCCGGGGAAGATCGTCTCGAACTTGACGACCCCGTTGGCGTTGGCGATCTGATAGCCGCGCAGATACGTGCCGTCGTTCGCGGTGGAACCGTCCTCGCTCTCCGCCGGCGCGGAACCGCCGGGGTTGGCGGTGGTGTAGCCGGAGTAGTAGCCCCAGGCGTCGCAGTGCCAGATCTCGACGGCCGCGCCCGCGACCGGGGTGCAGCCGTCGGTGGCGTCGACGACGGTGAGCCGCAGGGTCAGCGGCACTCCGCTCTTGCCCTCGGTGATGTCCTTGCGCACCAGGGCGCCGTCCAGGTAGTAGGGCCCCTCCGTGACGCTCGTCATCAGGGTCATGCAGGCGCCGGCGGTCGAACCGGCGGAGGCCGACGCGCTCGCCCCGGCAGTCGTGCCGGCCGTGGTGCCGGCCGTGGTGCCGGTCGTCGTGCCGGTGTCGGCGAAGGCGGCCTGGTAGCCGGCGGCGGCGAGTCCGCCGGCCGCGACCGTGCCGCCGGTGACCGCGAGGGCGCGCCGCCGGGTGATGGAGGTGTCCTGGTGAAGTCCCGTCATGGGCATGAAGGTAGGAACGCCGCCCGTCAGTGGGCTGAAAGCCCGCTGAGAGGAACCTGTGAGCGCCGGGAGACCTCAAGTACCGGTCCGCCTGGCGGGTCTGACGGTCCGAAGAGTGGACGCCGCCCACGCACAAGGGCGCGCACACGGGTGCCGCCGGCACACGGCGTCGGCTCGCACCGCCCTGCCCACTCGCACCGCGCTGTGGGCTCACACGGCCATCAGCGGGGCGTCCTTGCGCCACTTCAGGATCTTGTCGAAACTCACGACCGCCCCGCCGAGGCCCGGCTTGTTGCCGATGTGGACGTGGTCGGCGAGCTCCTGGATGAGGAACAGGCCCCGGCCCTGCTCGGCGTCGGCGTTCGTGCGCACCGGCGCGGGAGCGGGGCGCTCGCCGACGAATCCGGGGCCCGAGTCGGCGACCTCGATGCGGCACGTCTCGCCGTCGAGGTAGGCCGTCACCCGGTACGCCTCGGAACAGCCGCCGATCGCGGTGTCCCCGCCGTGCTCGACGGCGTTGGCGCAGGCCTCGCTGAGGGCGATGGAGAGGTCGTAGCTGACGTCGGGATCGACGCCCGCCGTCTCCATCGTGCCGAGCAGCAGGCGGCGGGCGAGCGGCACGCTCGCGGCTTCGCGCCGCAGATGGAGTGACCACCAGATGCTCATGCTCCAGCCTCCTGGCTGCGGCTCGACATACCGATACGTATTGCCGCCCGCAGCCGTATGTAAGCGTGAATTCCGCGTGATGCCGCCCATATGGGGGATGCCCGCAGGCAGGGAATCGGTGTATGTGGGACGCAGCGGCATCAGTCACACCACTCACCACAGAAGATGATCTTCCGTATCGTGTGGATCGTGTGGACCTGCCGTAGGGCGGCGGTGCGGCCAGTGCGATGATGAGCCCGCCATGACTGCCCCCTCCAGCGCGCGCTCCGGTCGCGATCTCCGGCTGCTGCGGGCCGCGGTGTTCGCCGCGGTCTGCGTCGTGCTGGCCGCGGTCGGGCACACGACGGCCTCCTGCGCCGCCGTTCCGCTGTGGACCCTGGGCGCCGGCTTCCTGGCCGTGCTCGCGGTGGCGGCGCCGCTCGCGGGACGCGCACGCTCGCTGCCGGGCATCGCCGCGCTTCTCGCGGTCGGACAGACCGTGCTGCACGCCCTGTTCGGGCTCGGGCAGCACGCCGCCTCCGTCTCCGCCGACGCGTCGACGTCTGTTACTCGTTCCGTTTCCTCCGCTTCCGCCTCCGCCGCACTGTCCGCGTCCGACGCCTCGCTCGTCGAACGGGCGGCCCGGCTGGTGTGCGGGGCCACGGCGGCGCCGATCAGTCCGGCCCAGGCCCAGAAGATGCTCGTCGACGCGCGGCTCTACTCCCCCGGCGGCGGCACGGGCGGCACGGGTATGAGCGGCATGCACGGGATGAGCGGGATGGGCTCGATGCGGCATCCCGCGGACGCCCTCGCCACCGCCGGCTCGACGATGTCGCCGCTGCCGTCGCTGCCCATGGTGCTCGGCCACGTCCTCGCGGCCGTCGCCGCCGGGTGGCTGCTGCGGCGCGGCGACACGGCTCTGCTGCGCCTGCTCGCCCTGTCCGCCCACGGAGTCGCCGAGGGGGCGCTCGTGCGGTCCCTGCGCGGAGCGCTCGCGCTGGTGCGTGCCCTGCTCGCGGGGCTGCCCGCCGCGCCGGGCACGGGAGTGCGCCTCCCGCGCACCGCTCTCCTCACGCCGGACTCACCCCGGACCATCGCACTCCAGCACTCGGTGATCAGACGAGGTCCGCCGGACGGGTCCGTACTCGTCCTCACTGCCTGACGCGACACGACCAGCACTCCACACCCGGGGGCGGCCGCCGTCGCGCGGCACCCGCGCGTACGCACCCGCGTGCCCGCGCCTCACCCTCGGACTCACTCAGAGTGGAGTGCTCGCTGTCATGAAGGCCTCACGTTTCGCTTCCCGTACCGCCTGCCGGGTCGCCGCCGCCGGCGCTGCCGCCGGTTGCGCCGTGCTCGTCCTGTCCTCGCCCGCCTTCGCGCACGTCAGCGTCGCCGCCGAGGGCGCCGCCGCGAAGGGCGGCTACGCGGTCGTCGACTTCAAGGTTCCCAACGAGCGGGACAACGCCTCGACCACCAAGCTCGAGGTCGCCTTCCCGACCGACCACCCGCTGGCCTCCGCGATGCCGGAGCCGATCAACGGCTGGACGATCCAGGTCACCAAGGCCAAGCTCGCCAAGCCCATCGAGCTGCACGGCAAGCAGATCTCCGAGGCGGTCTCCAAGATCACCTGGACCGCCACCGGCGACGGCGTCAAGCCGGGCTTCTTCCAGAAGTTCCCGGTCTCCGTGGGCGCGCTGCCCGAGGACGCCGACGAACTGGTCTTCAAGGCGATCCAGACGTACTCCAACAAGGAGGTCGTGCGCTGGATCGAGGTCCAGGGGGACGGCGCGGAAGAGCCGGAGAACCCGGCCCCGGTGCTCGCCCTGACCGCCGCGTCCGAGAAGGGCCACCACGGCACGACCGCCTCGGACGCCGCTGAGGAGTCCGACGACGCCAAGGCCGCCGCCAAGACGACCGCGGCCGCCTCCGACGGGGACGCCAGCGACACCACGGCCCGCGTCCTCGGCGTGGTCGGCATCGTCGTCGGCATCGCCGGTGTGGCGTACGGCGTGCTCGCCGGCCGCCGCCGGACCACGACCCAGGCCTGAGCCCCCGGTCGGCGCGGGCGGCCACCACCACCGCCCGCGCCGGCTCCTCGACGGCGTGCGACCGGGGTGCACGGCTCGGCCGGCGCTCTCTCCGTACACCCGGCGCCCGCCCGATTTCACACATCTGGGACATTTTTCTATGCGCAAGAAGACATTCGCCGTGGCCGCGCTGTTCGCCGCCACCCTCACCCTTTCCGCCTGCGGCAGCGACGACGGCACGAGCCCCGTGGCCGTGGTCTCCGAGGAGGGCAAGCAGCAGGCCGCGACCGTGCTCGACCAGCCCTTCGCCAAGCCCGCCCTGGTCCTCACCGACACCCGGGGCGCAGCGTACGACCTCCGCAAGGAGACGGACGGCCACCCGACGCTGGTCTACTTCGGCTACACCAACTGCCCGGACGTCTGCCCGCTGACGATGAGCAACATCGCCGTCGCCAAGAAGCAGCTGCCCAAGGCGGAGCAGGACGAGCTGCGCGTCGTGTTCGTCACCACGGACCCGGACCGCGACACCCCGGCCGCGCTCGGCGCCTGGCTGAAGGGCATCGATCCCCAGGTCGTCGGTCTCACCGGGAAGTTCGCGACGATCCAGGCCGCCGCCCGCTCGCTCGGCATCTCCGTCGAGGCGCCGCACAAGGACAAGAACGGCAAGATCGTCTCCACCCACGGCACCCAGGTCGTCGCCTTCTCCCCGAAGACGAACGGCGGCTACCTGCTGTACGGCGAGAACGCCAAGGTCGACGACTACATCAAGGACCTACCCAAGATCATCAAGGGCGAGAACCCGTGAGTCCGGCACCCCCGGGCCGGGAGAGGTCCGGTCGGGTGGGGTCCGGTCGGGTGGGGTCCGGCAGGATGAGGGTCGGCCGGACAAGGTCCGGCCGGGCGGGGCGGGCGCGGTCGCTCGCCGCGTCCTGCGCGGTCGTCGCCGGGACGCTGCTGCTGGCGGGGTGCGGATCGGACGCGGACGGCCGGGCGGAACTGTCCGTCCGTGACGCCTACATTCCGCAGCCCGTCTCCGCCACCATGGCGGCCGGTTTCCTGACCGTCGTCAACAAGGGCGACGCGAAGGACGAGCTGACGTCCGTCACCAGCACCGCGGCGGGCAGCGTCACCCTCCACGAGACCGTCGGGACGTCGATGGAGGAGGTCGCCTCCCTCGACGTCCCCGCGCACGGTCAACTCGTGTTCAAGAGCGGCGGAAACCACCTGATGTTCGAGATGCTGAAGAGCAAGCCGGTGCAGGGCGCGAAGGTGACCGTCGAACTCCACTTCGCCTCGTCCGACCCTCTCGAGGTCGAGATCCCGGTGAAATCCGCCACGTACGACCCGACGACCGGCCACTGAGGGAGGGACCACCTTGACGCAGACCATCGCCCCGCGCGTCCGGATGCTCGTGCTGCTGTTCCTGGCGGTCGCCGGCGTGCTCCTCGCCGGCGCCGGACCCGCCTCCGCGCACGCCGCGCTGACCGGCAGCGACCCCGCGCAGGGGGTGGTGGTCGACAAGGCTCCCACGCAGGTGACGCTGACCTTCTCCGAGACCGTCTCGATGAACGACGACTCCCTGCGCGTCCTGGACCCCAAGGGCGCCCGGGTCGACGACGGCAAGCCCTCCGAGGTCAGCGGCACCACCTACGCCGTCCAGCTGCACTCGGGGCTGCCCGACGGCACGTACACCGTGACCTACCAGGTGGTCTCCGCCGACAGCCATCCCGTCGCCGGCGCCTACACCTTCTCCATCGGCTCCCCCTCCGAGACCAGCGTCTCGGTGTCCGACCAGGGGGCCGGCGGCGGTGTCGTCGGCCGCCTGTACGGCTTCGGCCGGTACGTGTCGTACGCCGGGTTCCTCGTGATGGTCGGCGGGGCCGCCTTCGTGCTGGCCTGCTGGCAGCGCGGCACCGGATTGCGGTCCCTGCAGCGGCTCGTCGTCTCCGGCTGGCTCGCGATGACCGCGGCCACCCTGTTCCTGCTGCTCCTGCGCGGTTCCTACAGCCGCTCGGGCACGCTCGGCGACGTCTTCGACCTCGACCTCCTGGGGGAGGCCCTGCAGACCAAGACCGGCGCCGCCCTGGTCTCCCGGCTGCTGCTGCTCGCCGCGGCCGCCCTGTTCATCGCCGTGCTCTTCGGCGCCTACGACAAGCGGGAGGACGAGGAGAAGCGGGACCTGACCTTCGGGCTCGCCATCGGCGGAACCGTCGTGGCAGCCGGACTCGCGGCGAGCTGGGCCATGGCCGAGCACGCCTCGACCGGACTGCAGCCGGGCATCGCGATGCCGGTCGACGTGCTGCACCTGCTGGCGGTCGCGACCTGGCTCGGCGGGCTCGCCGCCCTGCTCGTCGCGCTGTACCGCGCGCCCGCCGACCGTCCCGTCGACGCCGCCGCCGTGCGGCGCTTCTCCCAGGTCGCCTTCGGCAGCGTCCTCGTCGTGGTCGCCACCGGCGTCTACCAGTCCTGGCGTCAGCTCGGCTCCTGGTCCGCGTTCACCGACACCCGCTACGGGCAGCTGCTGCTCGTCAAGATCGGGCTCGTGGCGCTGCTCGTCGGCATCGCCTGGATCTCCCGTCGGTGGACGGCTCGACTGGCGGTTCCGACGGCCACCGAGACGGCGGTTCGCAAGTCCGCCCCCGGGACCTCGGCCGCCGGGGAGCCCGCGTCCGGGAAGCCCGCGTCCGGACAATCCGGGTCCAGACAGTCCGCGCGCGGGAAAGAGCGTGTCCCGGCGGCTGCCGGGGGAAGCGGCGGTGCGGCCGCGGCGGCCTCGGGCGACACCGCCGGAAGCGTCGAGAGCCCCAAGCCCGCCAAGGGCTCACAGGGCTCACAGGGCAAGGAGAAGAACGGTTCCGGGGACGCCGGGACGGCCGGATCCGAAAGCGGGGAGCGGGCCGCACAGCTGGCCCGTCAGCGGGCAGCCGTGGACACGGCACGGCAGAAGCGGCTGCGGGACGCGGACGGCGAACGATTCGGCCTGCGCCGCTCGGTGCTCGCCGAGACCGCCGTCGCCGTCGTCCTGCTCGCCGTCACCACCGTCCTGACGTCGACCGAGCCGGGCCGTACGGAGCAGGACGCCGCCAGGGCCACCCGGTCCGCCTCGTCCTCGGCCTCCGCGGCGGACTCCTCCTCGGGCGCCCTGACCCTGGACATGCCGTTCGACACCGGCGGCACCGACGGCAAGGGCGTGGTGAGTGTGGACCTCGATCCCGCACGCGCCGGGGCAAACGAGATGCACGTGTACGTGACGCGGCCCAACGGCCGTGCCTTCGACGTGCCCGAGGTGAAGGTCGCCTTCACCCTCGAGGCCAAGAGCATCGGGCCGCTGCCCGTCGCCCCCGACCACATCACCACCGGCCACTGGTCGGCGAACGGCGTGCAGATCCCCTTGGCCGGCGAATGGAAGATCGCCGTGACCGTGCGGACCTCCGACATCGACCAGGTGACCGTCTCCAAGAACGCGCAGATCGGCTGACCCCCACATGCCCGACCAGTCCCTCCCCGAGGCGCCCACCCCCGCGACCCGTTCCACCCGGGCCCGCGCGCCGGAATCCCCTGCCCCCGCCGCCGGCCCGGACGGCGAGAGCGCCCAGCGGCCCGCCTCGGCGGAGTCCCCCGCCAAGGACCTGACGCGACGCCGACTGCTCGGCGCGGCCGGCGCCTCCGGACTCGTCCTCGGCGCGGCAGGCGCGGCCGCGGGATACGCGACGGCTCCCGCCCGGGCTACGCCGTTGTCGTCGGTCGGGGCGGGGCAGGCGATGTTCCACGTGAAACATCAGCCCGGCATCACCCAGGGCCTCCAAGCCCGCGGCCACCTCGTCGCCTTCGACCTCGCGGCCGGCGCCGGGCGCAAGGAGGCGGCCGCGCTGTTGCGCCGCTGGTCGGAGACGGCCCGGCGGCTGATGGCGGGCGAGGCGACCGCACACGACGACACGGATGTGGCCCGGGACGCCGGACCGTCCTCGCTGACGGTCACCTTCGGTTTCGGCAACAGCTTCTTCACCCGCACCGGGCTGGAGAAACAACGCCCGGTCGCTCTGGACCCGCTTCCCGCCTTCTCCTCCGACCATCTCGACGCGACCCGCAGCAACGGCGACCTCTGGGTGCAGATCGGCGCGGACGACGCCCTGGTCGCCTTCCACGCCCTCCGGGCGATCCAGAAGGACGCGGGGAGCGCGGCGAAGGTCCGCTGGCAGATGAACGGCTTCAACCGGACGCCGGGTGCGACCGCCCACCCCATGACGGCCCGCAACCTGATGGGGCAGATGGACGGGACCCGCAACCCCAAGCCGTCCGAGTCCGACTTCGACGAGCGCATCTTCGTCCCGGCGGACAGCGGGAAGGACCCGGCGTGGATGGCGAACGGCTCCTACGCCGTCGTCCGCCGGATCCGGATGCTCCTCGACGACTGGGAGAAGCTGTCGCTGAAGGCGCAGGAGCAGGTCATCGGACGCCGGAAGGCTGACGGAGCGGCGCTGTCGGGGGGCACCGAGACGACCGAGATGGACCTGGAGAAGACGGACGCGAACGGGGATCTGGTCGTGCCGCTCAACGCGCACGCTCGCATCACCCGCCCCGACCAGAACGGCGGCGCGGCGATGCTGCGGCGCCCCTTCTCCTACCACGACGGCATCGACCCGGACGGCACTCCGGACGCCGGCCTGCTGTTCGTCTGCTGGCAGGCGGACCCGGTGCGCGGTTTCGTCACCGTGCAGCGCAAGCTCGACCGCGGGGACGCCCTGTCGCAGTACATCCGCCATGAGTCGAGCGGACTGTTCGCGGTGCCGGGCGGGGCGGCGAAGGGCGAGTACGTGGGGCAGCGACTGCTGGAGGCGTGAGCCGGGCGGTCCGCACCCGGCTCGACGAGGAAGACCGGCGGTCGCGGCGGTCGCGGCGGTCGCGGCGGTCGCGGCGGTCGCGGCGGTCGCGGGAGGTTACGCCTTCGCGGGCGGATTCATTCCTGCGAGGGGGAGTGGTGAGACGCCTGCGCCCCGATACGCAAGGGCCATTAGGGTGAGGTCATGCCAGCGAGCTATGCGTATCTCGGCCCCGAGGGCACCTTCACGGAGGTCGCCCTGCGCACGCTTCCGGAGGCGGCCACCCGACAGCTGATCCCTTACGTGTCGGTGCAGTCCGCGCTCGACGCGGTGCGCGCCGGCGAGGCCGAGGCCGCGTTCGTGCCCATCGAGAACAGCGTCGAGGGCGGCATCACCACCACGCTGGACGCGCTGGTCGCGGGCACACCGCTGATGATCTACCGCGAGGTGCTCTTGTCGATCACCTTCGCGCTGCTCGCCCGGCCCGGCACGGAGCTGTCGGACATCAAGACGGTCTCCGCCCACCCGGCGGCGCAGCCGCAGGTGCGCAACTGGCTGAAGGCGAACCTGCCGGACGCCGTGTGGGAGTCGGCCGCCTCGAACGCGGACGCCGCCCGGCTGGTCCAGGAGGGGCGTTACGACGCCGCTTTCGCCGGCGAGTTCGCGGCCGCCCGGTACGGGCTCACCGCCCTGGAGACGGGCATCCACGACGCCGAGAACGCGCAGACCCGGTTCGTGCTGGTGGGCCGGCCCGCCCGGCCCGCCGCGCCGACCGGTGCGGACAAGACGTCCGTGGTGCTGTGGCAGCGGGACGACCATCCCGGCGGTCTGCGCGACCTGCTGGGCGAGTTCGCCACCCGGGGCGTCAACCTCATGTTGCTGCAGTCCCGGCCGACGGGCGCCGGCATCGGCAACTACTGCTTCTGCATCGACGCCGAGGGGCACATCACCGACCGCCGGATGGCCGAGGCTCTCATGGGGTTGAAGAGGATCTGCCGCGAGGTGCGCTTCCTGGGCTCCTACCCGCGTGCGGAGATGAGCGCGGCGGACGTCCCGGCGCCCCTGCCGGGGACCTCGGACGGGGAGTTCATGGCGGCCTCGGACTGGGTGGCGCGCTGCCAGGACGGCCGTTTCTAGCCAGTCCTACCTGCATATCTTCGTTATCCACAGAAGTTATCCACAGGCGGGCTTCTCGACCTGGGGACAAGTCGACAACGAAGTATCACGCAGTCGACAAATCGGCCTGTGTCCCCTCAAGCCGACTCGCAACCCGCACGTCACCCTTCGTCCACCTGTTTCCTTCGATCAATCCTTTGGGGCGACCCAATTCCACCCGAAAGTGGCTGCGGGCGGCGTTCGGGCAAGGAATTCGACGCGGAACCCACGGGCTTCGGAATGATCCATTCCGATGTCCACAGACCTTTCGCACACCCTGTGGATAACTCACACGAGGCGCGAACCCCTGTGGACAACCCGGCCCTCAAATCCCGTACACCGCAAGGAAATCGGGTCAATGAGACGCCCGTCACATAATCCGTCCCAGGGAGTGAGACGCGATTTATTGACACGTTGGGCAATTCACCCATAACGCAACGTAAGGAGTGATTCGGAAGACCGGACGGCGACTCGGAATGGGAGTCGTGAGCGCCGACCCCGCACGGGTAGCCTTGACCGCGTGATTGACCTTCGTCTGCTCCGTGAGGACCCCGACCGTGCGCGCGCCTCCCAGCGTGCCCGTGGAGAGGACGTCGCGCTCGTCGACTCCCTCCTCTCCGCCGACGAGCGGCGCAGGTCGTCCGGCGTCCGCTTCGACGAGCTGCGCAACGAGCAGAAGTCGCTCGGCAAGCTCATCCCCAAGGCCTCCGCGGACGAGAAGGCCGAGCTGCTGAAGAAGGCGAGCCGGCTCGCCGCCGACGTCAAGGCGGCCGACGCCGAGCGCGACGCCGCCGACGCCGAGACCCAGGAGCTCCTGCAGCGGCTCGGCAACCTCGTGCACCCCGACGTGCCCGTGGGCGGCGAGGAGGACTTCGTCACCCTCGAGACGCACGGCACGATCCGCGACTTCGGCGCCGAGGGCTTCGAGCCCAAGGACCACCTGGAACTCGGCCAGATCCTCGGCGCGATCGACGTCGAGCGCGGCGCCAAGGTCTCCGGCTCCCGCTTCTACTTCCTCACCGGCGTCGGCGCCCTGCTGGAGCTGGCCCTGGTGAACGCGGCGATCGCGCAGGCCACGGCGGCCGGCTTCACGCCCATGCTCACTCCCGCGCTGGTGCGCCCGCAGTCGATGGCCGGCACCGGCTTCCTCGGCCAGGCCGCCCAGGACGTCTACCACCTCGACAAGGACGACCTCTACCTGGTCGGCACCTCCGAGGTCCCGCTCGCCGCGTACCACATGGACGAGATCATCGACGCGGACAGGCTGCCGCTGCGGTACGCGGGCTTCTCGCCCTGCTTCCGCCGCGAGGCCGGCTCGCACGGCAAGGACACCAAGGGCATCTTCCGCGTCCACCAGTTCGACAAGGTCGAGATGTTCTCGTACGTCACGCCCGAGGACTCGCAGGCCGAGCATCAGCGGCTGCTCGCGTGGGAGAAGCAGTGGCTGTCGGCGCTGGAGCTGCCGTTCCGCGTCATCGACGTCGCCTCCGGTGACCTCGGCTCCTCGGCCGCCCGCAAGTTCGACTGCGAGGCCTGGATCCCGACGCAGGGCAAGTACCGCGAGCTGACCTCGACGTCGGACTGCACCGAGTTCCAGTCCCGTCGCCTGTCGATCCGCGTCCGCGAGGGCAAGCAGGTCCGCCCGCTGGCCACGCTGAACGGCACGCTGTGCGCCGTCCCGCGCACGATCGTCGCCATCCTGGAGAACCACCAGCAGGCCGACGGCTCCGTGTACGTGCCCGAAGTGCTGCGCCCGTACCTCGGCGGCCGGGAGGTCCTGGAGCCGGTCGCCAAGTGAGCACCGAGCCTGCCGCCGGACAGTTCCCCCACCGCCTGATCGCGACCGACCTCGACGGGACGCTCCTGCGCTCCGACGACACGGTCTCGCAGCGCACTCGTGACGCCCTCGCCGCGGCCACCGCGGCGGGGGCCGTGCACATCGTCGTGACCGGCCGAGCGGTCCCATGGACCCGGCACATCCTCGACGACCTCGGCTACGACGGCCTCGCGGTCTGCGGACAGGGCGCCCAGGTGTACCACGCGGGCGAGCACCGTCTGCTGACGTCGGTGACCCTGGACCGGCAGCTGGCCGGCGTGGCGCTCGCCAAGATCGAGGCGGAGGTCGGCCCGCTGCACCTGGCGGCCAGCCGGGGCGGTCTGGACGGGGAAGTGCTGGTGGGGCCGGGTTACGCGCTCAGGGGCGCCCTGCGGTCGACCCCGCTGACGGACGCGTCCGACCTGTGGTCGGCACCGCTGAACAAGATCTTCATTCAGCATCCCGAGCTCTCGGACGACGCGCTGGCCGAGGCGGCCCGCAGAGCCGCGGGAGGTTTCGTCACGGTGGCCGTGGCCGGTGCGGGGATCGTGGAGCTGCTCCCGCTGGGTCTCTCCAAGGCCACCGGCCTCTCGCTGGCCGCCCGCCGCCTGGGTCTCAAGGCCGCCGACACGATCGCCTTCGGCGACATGCCCAACGACGTCCCGATGTTCGCCTGGTCCGCCCGCGGCGTGGCCATGGCCAACGCCCACGAGGAACTGAAGGCGGTGGCGGACGAGATCACCGCCTCCAACGACGCCGACGGCATCGCCACCACCCTGGAAGCCCTCCTCCCCTGACCCCCCAGGAGCACCCGGAGCGAGGCGCGGCCAGGGGGCGCGGCTGGGGGCACGGGGAACTGCGAAGACCGCCGCGGCGAGGGGCGCAGGCCGGGGCGCGGGGAACTGCGTAGCGACCGCCGCAGGCGATCAGGGGCGCACACAGGGGCGCGGGGAACTGCGCAGCGACCGCCGCAGGCGATCAGGGGCGCGGGGAACTGCGCGACCAGCCCCCACCGGCCGCGGGAACCCACTCAGTCCCAGTGACAACGTCTCGCGGAGGATGCACGGATCGAACGTGCGCGGGGGGTCACCCCGACCACGGCTTAGCAAGCCGGTGCCTTGCCTCTCGGCCAATCCTCCGGGTGGGCGGCCCACGCGAGAGCGACATCGCGTGCTCGAAGCGGCCGCCCCGGGCAGTTCCCGTATGCGGTGCGGTTCGTCGGAGGGGTAACTACTCCGGAACCCGCCGCGGGCTGCCCTGAAGGGAGTTCGACGCACTGCCGTGCATGGACATCGCCGAACTCCTCTCCCGGTCTGGTGACGCCGGATCCCCTCCGGCCGTCCGCGCCGCACGCCTTGCGCCCGGCGCGTACAACCACTGTGCCCGGGAGGCGAGTCGGACGCCACCGAATAAAACAGTCGTGCGAAAAGCGGGTCGGACCCGGCCCTACCGGCGGCGCCACCTGCGCCGGCGCGCCTTGCTGAAGAACCAGCCGGCGGGTGGCTCGTCCGACCGCCAGGGCTGCGGCTCCGGCTCCTCGGCGCGCCACCGTGCGGCGAGCATCCGGGCCCGGGCGGACGGCTCGGAGGTCCCGGCGGCCCGTACGAAGTCCTCGTCCAGGACGAGGTCGTCCCAGACCTCGCCCTCCCCGGACCGTCCACGGCCGTCGTCCGCCGCTATGTCGTCCGCCATTCCGTCCTCCTCGCCGTGTCCTGCCGTGTCCTGCCGTGTCATGTCGAGCCGAGCTGGGCCGGGCGGTGTTCGCTCGGCCCAGTGTGCGCAGACGCCGGTGAAGCCACCGTCAGGAACGACCGCGGCACCCCCGGCAGGGGCCGCTCACTCCTCCCCCGCGAGCGTCAGCGTCCGCAGCTTCTGGCCGGCGTACCAGGTGGCCAGCACGGTCACCGCGACCAGCAGCACCGTGGCCGTGGTCAGTCCGACGTCCGAGGTGACCAGGTCCCCGCCGGCCACCTTGTGGGCGACGGCCAGCGACCACTGCTGGACGCTGAGCGTGCGGGCTCCCGGCACCAGGGAGCCGAACAGGGCCTCCCAGACGAGGGCGTAGACCAGACCGAAGACCACCGCGTGCCGGGACACCGTGCCCAGCAGCAGGAACAGGGCGGCGTAGGCGATGGAGGAGACCAGCGCGGCCACCGTGTAGGCCACCGCGATCTGCTGGCCGTTGCCGTTGAGGATGAACCCGGCGATCAGCGTGGGCAGGGCCGAGAAGACCATCGTGACGGCGATCGCCACGATCAGCTTGGTGAAGATGATCGTGGGCCGCTTCAGCGGCTTGGACAGCAGATAGACCACGGAACCGTCGTCGATCTCCGGGCCGATCGCGCCCGTGCCCGCGATGACGCCGATGATCGGGACCATCGTGGCGAGCGCGAGCCCGCCGAGCAGGTCCGACGCCGTCTGGTCGTCGGCTCCGGCCAGGCCGCGCACGACCACGGAGATCGCGATGAGCAGCAGGGGCAGGGCGCCCAGGATGAGGGCCCGGCGCTTGCCGAGCAGAGCCCGGTATGTGAGCCGGGCGACTGTGGGGTCGTACATCTCCAAGGCCTCCTACGCCGCGACCAGGTACGAGAACACGGACTCGAGGGACTCGTCGGACGGCGAGACCGTGAGGAGCCGGATGCCGTGGTCCCTGGCGACCTTCGGCAGCAGCGTGGTGAAGCGGCCGAAGTCGACGGCCTGGACGCGCAACGCGCCCTCCGCCAGGTCGACCTCGATGCCGGAGGTCGACGGGTCCGCGATCAGCGCGGCCGCGAGGGCGCGGTCGTCGCTGGAGCGCACCAGGTAGCGGTGCGGCCGGTCGGTCATCAGGCGGCGGATCTTGCGGAAGTCGCCGCTGGCCGCGTGCCGGCCCGCGACGACCACCTCGATGTGCCAGGCGAGTTGCTCGACCTCTTCGAGGATGTGCGACGAGAACAGCACGGTGCGGCCTTCGTCGCCCATGCGCCGCAGCAGGTCCATCAGCTGCATGCGCTGGCGCGGGTCCATGCCGTTGAACGGCTCGTCGAGGAGCAGCAGCGACGGGTCGTGGACGAGGGCGCTCGCCATCTTCACGCGCTGGCGCATGCCCTTGGAGTACGTGGCGATCTTGCGGTCCTGCGCGTACTCCATCTCGACCGTGGCCAGCGCCTTCTGGGCCGCCTTGGCCCCCAGGCCGTGCAGCTCGGCGTTGGCGACCACGAACTCGCGGCCGGTGAGGAAGTCGTACATCGCCTCGCGCTCGGGGACGACGCCGATGTGCCGGTAGATGTCCTCGTTGCGCCAGACGGGCTGTCCGTCGAGGGTGACCGTGCCGGTGGAGGGCGCCAGGAAGCCGCCCATCATGTTGATGAGGGTGGACTTGCCGGCGCCGTTGGGTCCGAGCAGGCCGGTGACGCCGGGGCCGATGGTCATGGTGACGTCGTTGACGGCGACCACGTTGCCGAACCAGCGGGAGACGTGGTCGATGCTGAGCGTGGTCACAGGCCCACCTTCCGGTAGCGGCGGATCAGGAGGCCGTAGCTCGCGGCGATCAGGCCGAGGAGGACGAGGACGTAGACCACGCCCTCTCCGTTCGTGGGACCGACCCCGCCCGGGAAGGCGGAGGTGGCGCCGAGGAACGCCGACTGCACGCCGTCGATCAGCGTGACCGGCGAGAAGAGGCCGATCCAGGCGATGGAGCCGGTGCTGTTCTGGGCCTCGGCGATGGCCTGGAGTGTGGAGACGGCGCCGTAGGAGATGGTCAGGACGGCGATGACGGCGGCGATGCCGAAGCCGCGTCGCGGGGTCGCCGAGGCGATGACCAGGCCGATGCCGGCGAAGAGCAGGGAGAGCAGTGCCACGGAGACGAGTCCCTGACCGAATCCCTCGGTCTGGTCGGCGAAGTCGAGCTTGGCCAGCAGCGCGCCGACGTACAGCACGAGCAGCGGGGCCGCGGTGAGGACGAACAGTGCCGAGGCCAGTGCGGCGAACTTGGCGCGCACGTAGTCCGCGGTCTCGATGGGCCGCGAGAAGTACAGCGGCACGGTCTTGAAGCGCAGGTCGCGGGAGACGGACTGGGGCGCCTGCGAGGCGACGTACAGGCTGATGACGGCCTGCATGATGATCGCGTACCGCGTGTAGTCGACCGGCAGTTCCTTGGCTTTGGTGGCGACGGCCACGGCGACCATGATGGCCGCGGGCACGCAGATCACCACGAACAGCAGCATCGGCAGCACCTTGGACTTCACCGAGCGGCCGAGGCCGTAGGCGCCGCGCAGGGACTGCGAGTACAGGGAGCGGCGGGCATAGGCGCGGCCGAGGCGGGGGCCGTCGTAGCTGCGGTAGCCGATGTTGTGGATACGGGTCTGGTCGCCCGAGGGGGCGGTGACCGAGTGCTCAGCTGCCATGGCCGACGGCCTCCTTCCGCTGCTGGTCGCTGCTCGCGTCGCTGTCCTTGAAGACCTCGGAGATGTGGTGCCTGCGCTGTTCCATGCGCACCAGGCCGAGTCCGAGATCGGCGACCGTGTCGCGGACGACGTCGTAGGTCTCCTCGCCCTGCGCGGTCAGCAGCAGGATGTGACCGGCGCCCGGCAGGCCGCTGCCGGCCTCGGCGACCTCCACCCCGCGCGCGTGGAGCGCTTCGCGGACCGCGCGGGTGCCGTCCGGGTGGTCGTCGGTGTCGGTGACCTCGATGGCGAGGGTGGTGGTGGTCTGGGTGAAGTCGGTGGTGGAGCTGGAGCGCAGGAGTTTGCCGCCGTCCACGACGACGACGTGGTCGCAGGTGCGCTCGAGTTCGCCCAGCAGGTGGGAGGTGACGAGGACCGAGATGCCGAAGTCGGTGTGGATGCGGCGGATCAGGCCCAGCATCTCGTCGCGGCCGACCGGGTCGAGGCCGTTGGTCGGTTCGTCGAGGAAGACCAGCTGCGGGTCGTGGACGAGGGCCTGCGCCAGTTTCACGCGCTGCTTCATCCCGGTCGAGTAGCCGCCGATGGGGCGGTAGCGCTCCTCGTACAGACCGACGTGGCGCAGGGTGTCCGCGGTGCGCTCGCGCGCGGCGGTGGGCGGCAGGCCGGACATGCGCGCCATGTGCACGACGAACTCGGTGGCCGAGACGTCGGGCGGCAGGCAGTCGTGCTCCGGCATGTAGCCGACCCGCTCGCGGATGTCGGCGCCCTTGGTCGCGACGTCGAGGCCGAGCACCTCGGCGCGGCCCTCCGTGGCGGGCGACAGACCCAGCAGGATCTTGATCAGTGTGGACTTGCCGGCTCCGTTGGCTCCGACGAGCCCGGTCACACCGGGCCCGACGTCCACGGAGAGCCGGTCAAGAGCGGTCACCCGGGGGAACCGCTTGCTCAGGCTTTCGGTCGCGATCACAGTCACGTCCACAAAATTAGTGACGCACGCCACGAATTTCGTCAGACTTCAGAGCCGTCTTCGCCTCAGACCTCAGATGTACGGGCCCGTAGGGGATCCCATGCCTGAGAGCTACGGAACGTGTTCGTCGCAGCGCGCCCGCCCTGTTGACGACTTCTCTAACAAGTGCCAGATTCAGCCTGGTCGGGATACGGGCGCGTACTGCGGTCGGCGTCGGCCGGGGCGGAGGAGAAGTGACGATGCTGGAGGGCGCGCGCGAGCGCCGGGTGCGAACCGGCGGGATCGAGCTGTGCGTCGTCGAACTGGGCGATCCGCGGCTGCCGACGGTCGTGCTGGTGCACGGCTACCCGGACAGCAAGGAGGTGTGGTCCGAGGTCGCGTCCCGGCTGGCCGGCCGCTTCCACGTGGTGCTGTACGACGTCCGGGGCCACGGGCGGTCCGAGGCGCCCAAGCCGCTGCGGGGCGGGTTCACCCTGGAGAAGCTGACCGACGACTTCCTGGCGGTCGCGGACGCGGTCAGCCCGGACGGGCCGGTGCACCTGGTGGGGCACGACTGGGGTTCGGTGCAGGCCTGGGAGTTCGCGACCGTCCGGCGCACCGAGGGCCGTATCGCGTCCTTCACCTCCCTGTCCGGGCCGTCCCTCGACCACTTCGGCCACTGGATCGCCGCGCGCGTGAACCGGCCGACCCCGCGCCGGGTCGGCCAACTCCTCGGTCAGGGGGCCAAGTCCTGGTACGTGTACCTGCTGCACACCCCCGCGCTGCCCGAACTCGCCTGGCGCGGGCCGCTCGGCAAGCGCTGGCCGGGCATCCTGCGTCGGATGGAGAAGGTTCCCGCCGACGACTATCCGACGCCGTCGCTGCCGTCGGACGCGGCCAACGGCGCCTGGCTCTACCGGGACAACGTCAGGAACCGGCTGCGCCGTCCGCGCGCCGACGCGCACGCGCATGTGCCCGTGCAGCTCATCACGCCCCTCGGCGACCGGTTCCTGTCGGAGCGGCTGTACGACGAACTCGAGGACTGGGTCCCCCGGTTGACGCGGCGCACCCTGCCGGCCGGGCACTGGATCCCGCGCACCCGCCCCGACCGACTCGCGTCCTGGATCGACGACTTCGTGATGTCGGTCGACACCGAGCGGCCCGCAAGCGTTGCGGGAGGCGGACCCGGGACCGGACACGACGAGGGCGGCGGGGTCGGCGCGACCGCCGGGGCTCTCGAGGCGGTCGGAAGGCGCCGGAGGAACGGCGGCACACCTAGGGGCAGGCGTGCCGCCGAACGGTATGCCGAGCGATTCGCCGG
The DNA here is from genome assembly GCF_030816715.1 of Streptomyces achromogenes. Classification (NCBI taxonomy): domain Bacteria; kingdom Bacillati; phylum Actinomycetota; class Actinomycetes; order Kitasatosporales; family Streptomycetaceae; genus Streptomyces; species Streptomyces achromogenes. The sequence goes on from NZ_JAUSYH010000001.1 coordinate 4,414,566, forward strand.
GCAGTTGGTGCTCGTCACCGGCGCCGGCAGCGGCATAGGACGGGCCACGGCGCTCGCGTTCGCCGAGGCGGGCGCACGCGTCATCGCCGTCGACCGGGATGCGGACAGCGCGGCCCGCACCGCCGAGCTGTCCCGCCGGGTCGGCGCACCGGATGCCTGGGCGGAGGCGGTTGACGTCTCCGACGAGCAGGCGATGGAGAAGCTCGCCGTGAAGGTGCACACCGACCACGGAGTGCTGGACGTGCTGGTGAACAACGCCGGCATCGGCCTGTCGGGCTCCTTCTTCGACACGACGTCCGACGACTGGCGCCGGGTGCTGGACGTCAACCTGTGGGGTGTCATTCATGGTTGCCGTCTTCTCGGCCGGCCGATGGCCGAGCGCGGGCAGGGCGGCCACATCGTCAACATCGCGTCGGCGGCGGCTTTCCAGCCCTCCAGGGCACTGCCGGCCTACAGCACCTCCAAGGCCGCGGTGCTGATGCTGAGCGAGTGCCTGCGTGCCGAACTGGCGGGCCGGGGCATCGGGGTGACGGCGATCTGCCCCGGTCTGGTGAACACCGGCATCACGTCGACGGCGTCCTTCGTGGGAGTGGACGCTGCGGAGGAACGGCGTCGGCAGAAGCGTGCCGCGCGCCTGTACGGAATGCGCAACTATCCGCCGGAGAAGGTCGCGCAGGCGATCCTGCGCGCGGTCGTGCACGACGAGGCGATGGTCGCGGTCACTCCGGAGGCGAGGACCGCGCACGCCTTGTCCCGCTTCTTCCCCAGGGTGTTGAGGGCGCTGGCGCGGGTGGGCCCGCCCCGGTGACAAGGTTGCCCGTCCGAACAGGATGCGTTCACAGGTGCGGTGGTCGGTGCGTCCCCAAGTGAGGGGGCGTCACCGCCTGGTTGGGGAAGTCCGGTGTGAGGGAGTCCAGTTGTCCACAGAAACGTCAAATAGCCTGTGGATAACCACAGTTGGTTGTGGATCAAACCTCGACGTCAAAACAGAATGCGTGATGCGCGTCTCTCCCGCCATGCTGACCGGATGAACGAAAAGGACGGACCTGACAACGGCAGGGACGACAGACGCACCGTGAAGGTGTCGAAGTACCTCTCGAAGCACCTGCGTCACCAGCCCGAGCGCATCGGTCTCACTCTCGACGAGGCCGGCTGGGTCGAGATCGACGAGCTCATCTCGGCGTGCTCCGCCCACGGCTTCCGCTTCACCCGTGAAGAGCTGGACCACGTCGTCGCGGCCAACGACAAGAAGCGCTTCGCGATCGACGGCACCCGGATCCGCGCCAGCCAGGGCCACAGCGTCGAGGTCGACCTCGGGCTGGAGCCGGCCGTGCCGCCGTCGTACCTCTACCACGGCACCGTGGCCCGCTCACTGGACGCCATCCGGGCCGAGGGGCTGCGGCCTATGAACCGGCACGACGTGCACCTCTCGGCCGACCGGGAGACCGCGACCAGGGTCGGCGCCCGCCGGGGCCGCCCCGTGGTGCTCTCGGTCGACGCGGGCGCCATGCACCAGGACGGTCATGTCTTCCATCTCAGTGCCAACGGCGTGTGGCTGACGAAGGCCGTGCCCCCGCAGTACCTGCGGTTTCCCGAGCGCCACTGAAGCGCGTTCCGGCCGCCGCGCCGGACGGTACTTGACATGATTACTGGTATGGACCACTTGCCCACCACCGAAGCGGCTGTCACCGTCCTGCGTGCCCTGGCCGCCGAGTATGCGCTGGAGATCGAGGTCACCCATGACATCGGCGCCGACCAGACCTCCCGCCGCAGCGCCGCCGGCGTGGGCGTCACCGCCGACCCCGACGGCTCGCTGCCGCACGAGGCCTACGTGGAGCTGGGCGGCCGGCCGAACGTGAGCGTACGGCTCTACCCCGACGACGACGCCCTGATCACCGTCGACGGCGTCGAGTGCCCCGACGTCGGCCGTGACGACGTCCCGGCCTTCCTCCGCGCCCTCTACGACGGCCACGCCTGGGTGAAGACCCGGCGCTTTCCCCCTGCCCACTTCCTGATGGTGCCGCTGCCGCAGGACCGGGTGCACAAGGAGTTCATCCTGGTCGGGCTCAGCCCGTGGCTCGGCGGGCACGCACGCTGACGGTTTCACGTGAAACCGGCGCGGATGGTTTCACGTGAAACCGGGCGTGCGTCAGTGGTCGGCCAGACGCCAGCCCTGGAGGCCCGGCCGGGACAGGATGTCGGCGGCCATCCGAGTGGCTTCGGACGGGGTGGTTCCGGGCGGGGCCGTGATCCGGAGACGGGCGAGGTCGCCCTGGAACTCGCCGACCTCGGCATGCCAGCCCTCCGGGAGGAGAGCCACGAAACGGATCACTGCGGTCTCTGGTGGCGCCCCGGACGGACCGGTGATCGACACCTGATGGGAGAAGCTCATGGACGGCTCCGCATGACGAAGTGAGAAGGAGGGTGGTGGGGCAGGCTGCCGTCCCCCACCCCCGGGGTCCGTGCGCCGACCGTGATCCGGGGTCGGCCACCTGGGTACGGCCGGCCCCGGACGAGGAGTCGCATCAGCGGTCAGTCGGACGACCCGCCCTTGGCGAGCCGGCCGACCAGCACGAGGATGCCGACGGCGAGCGCCGCGCCGACGCCGTAACGGACGCCGTCGGAGGTGTCACTGCTGATCAGCACCACCTCGACGCAGGCGAGCACGGCCAGGAGCGCGGCGAGGGTGGCACGGGAACGGGAGGCGGTCATCGGGGTTCCTTCCGGATGAGGTGGATGGGGGTCTCGCTGTACGGGCGGGTCTGAGCAGGTGATGCGGGTATGCAGGTCATGCGGTGCCACCGGCGGATGCCACGGATGACGCGGTGGTGACGCGGTGGCGTGGGTGGCGCCGGGCGGTCAGTCCGTCAGCTTCATGGCCTGGCGGAACGAGAGCTTGCGGTCGGTCTGCAGGAGCGCCCGGCGGTATACCCGGCTGCTCGCCCCCACGATGAGCACCGCGGCGGCGATCGACAGGCCGAGCGCGGCGGCCGGCTCCCACCAGGCGGTCTCTCCCGCCAAGACGCGGGCCGGCATGGTGACGGTCGAGGTCAGCGGGATGAAGGAGAGGATCTCGCGCACATTGCCGGACACCGTCACGCCGACGATGAACACGAGCGCGGTGATCGCGTTCACCGGCGTCGTGGTGGACTGGATGTCCTCGCTGCGGGTCGCGAGCGCTCCGGCGGCGGCGAACAGGCAGGCCAGGACGGCGATGCCCACGACGTAGAAGACGAGGAACCAGCCCAGTCCCGAGCTGATGTCGGCGAGGAAGTCCTGCTCGCCCGTGGCCACCAGGCCGCCGATGCCGACCAGGCAGAACAGCGCCATCTGGGCGAGCGCCAGCAGCGTGGAACCGACGATCTTGCCGACGAGCAGCGACCGCAGCGGCACGGAACTGGCGATGAGCTCGACGATGCGGTTCTGCTTCTCCTCCACGACGCTGGTCGCCAGCGCGGCGCCGAGCAGGACCGCGGCCAGGTAGAAGAGGAAGCCGAAGAAGTACGTCGTCATCTGGACCGCGCCCTCGGGCGTCTTGTCGGCCGACAGCAGGACGTGCTTGACCTCCGCCCCCTGGCTGAGGGCCGTCAGGCTGGTTCCGGCGGCCCGCGCGTTCTCGGCGAGGGCGTTCGACTGCACGGCGGCGCCGATCCAGGTGGCGGCGATGTCGTTCTGACCGGTGTCGCCCAGCAGGACCCAGCGGCCGCCTTCGAGCAGGAGCCCGGCCTCGGCGTCGCCGGACCGCACGGCCTCGCGGACCAGATCGGCGGACGACTCCTGCCGGACCGTGATCTCGACGTCCTGGTCCGCCCGGACGGCCAGCTGCTCGGCCTGGCCGGCGATCCGGCCGGCCTGCTGGTCGGCCACCGCGACGGTGATCTTGCCCATCGAGTCGGCCAGGTAGAGCTGCAGTCCGATCGCGCCCACGATCAGGGCGAGAGTGACCAGCGTCGACAGCAGGAAGCCGCGGTTGGTGAGCTTCACCGAGATCTCGCGGGCGGCGACGATCCGCCAGGCGGACGCGGTGGCCGTACGGGGCGGGGTACCGGAGGCCGCGGGCGTGCCCTGCGGATCGGGCGCCGTCTCGGACCGGTGTGCGGGGTTCGAGGTCACGGTGCTCATGCGGAGGTCATCTCCCGGTAGACGTCGGCGATGCTGGGAACGACAGGGGTGAAGGCGTGGACGGGTCCGCGTCGCAGAGCCTCCGTCAGGAGCGCGCCGGGATCGGCGTCGGCGGCGAGCTCGACACTCGCTCCGTCGGGCAGTTCCTCGACGTCGGTCACGCCGGGGACGTCGCCCGCCCAGCCGGCCGGCGCACCGGTGACCAGGCGGTACCGGAGCCTGTCGCGGTGCCGGAGCTCGTCCGCGGTGCCCTTGCCGACGACGTGACCGGTGGCCATGATCACCAGGTCGTCGCAGAGCCGCTCGACCAGGTCGAGCTGGTGGGAGGAGAACAGCACGGGGATGCCCGCGGCGGCGTACTCGCGCAGCAGCTCGGCCATCGTGTCGACGGCGTGCGGGTCGAGCCCGGAGAAGGGCTCGTCGAGGACGAGCAGCTTGGGGGAGCCGAGCAGGGCGGCCGCGATCTGCACACGCTGCTGGTTACCCAGGGACAGTGACTCAAGCCGGGCCTGGCTCTTCTCCGCGAGACCGAGACGGTCGAGCAGTTCGAGGATGTGGCTGCGGGCGTCGGCGGCGCTCTGGCCCCGGAGCCGGGCCAGATAGACGAGCTGGCTGAGGACCGTCTGCTTCGGGTAGAGGCCCCGCTCCTCCGGCATGTAGCCGAAGTCCCTGCGGTCGGCGGCCGTGACGGGGACGCCGTCCCAGCGGATCTCGCCGCCGTTCGCGGCCAGTACGCCCATGATCATGCGCATGGTGGTGGTCTTGCCCGCGCCGTTCCCGCCGACGAACCCGGTCAACCGGCCTCTGGACACCCGGAAGGAGACCCGGTCGACGGCACGGTGATCGCCGAAGTCTCGTACGAGTTCTTCCAGTTCCAACATCTGTGTCTTCTCTCAGCTCGGTTGATCGGTTGCTCTGGTGGGGGGAATCGAGCGGTGGCGGACCACCGTCGGGTCAGGGCAGCGGGTGCGGCGCCGCTTCGCGCGGGTCGTCCAGGCCCGCGGCGCAGCCGGTGCGCTCGGGCGCCGACGCCAGGCGGGGCAGGTGCCAGCTCCACCGGTGCGTCTCGTCCATCCGCAGGCTCTGGTAGCCGGGCGCCAGCACCTTGACGACGTGCCAGCCCATGGCGGCGACGGCCGACGGGAGACGCGGCGTGAGGTCCACGGCGAGGAGACCCGCGCCGTCGGCGGTGAGGGCCCGCCGGATCTCCTCCGCCCCGAGGTCCCGCGCCGGCGACGGAGCCGGCAGCGGGTCCGGCTCCCGGAAGCCGGCGACCCAGTCGCGCACGCTGTCGTAGGCGGGGCGGGTCAGCATGTGGCTGAGCCGGTCGTGCTCGGTCACGATCGGGGCGACGCGCCCGGTCTCGCCCTGGCCGCGCAGCGCCCGCAGCGCGGCCCGTACCTGCCACGCTTCCTGGAACGCCTTGGCGGCGGCCTCGGCCGGCCTGGTCGACGCCTTCATGCCGACGGCGGCCAGCGCGCCCGGACCCTCCGGATCGATCAGGAAGCCGGTCATGCACCAGAGGCCGGGCACGGCGGTGGGAATGCGGGCGAGCACGGGGTCCAGTCCCTCCGCGCGCGCCCGCCGCCACATCGCCGACAGCCCGGTGTCGGCGGGCGACGGGACATACGTCGGCAGGCGCAGCAGGCGGCCCCAGGCGACGGTGAGGGCGTCCCGCTCCGTCACCTCGATCATCGCCGCGGCGAGAGCGGTCTCGTGGCTCGCGCCGGCCGCCGCCCCGGACGGGCTCGGGTCGAACAGGTCGGCCCGGCGCGCGGGCCAGTCGACGAGGTCCGCAGGGACCAGGACGGGCACGCCGGTGTCCAGGTCGCGGGCCTCGTACCAGGACAGGGCGGCCGTCTCGGCGTCCGGGTGCGACAGGGCGTGGTCCGGGTGGTGCGCGTACAGCGTCGTGGCGGCCAGGCCGGCGGCGGCGCCGAAGCGGGCGGGGTGGGCGGCCGAGGGGTGCAGGGCGCGCCGCTCGACGGCCTCACCGGCTCCGCGCAGCAGCGCGTCGACCCGGGACGCGCCGCTGGCTCCGGCGAACCGGGCGGACAGCGGGAGGTCGCAGACGTCGGTGCCCGGCCCGGCGGTGTCGGGGGCGGTGGCGGTGCCGGCCGAAGCGGGGCCGCCCGCGCGAGCGGCCCCGGCGTCCGCGGCACCCCCCGCGCCCGCGGAGCCCGCGGCGGCGGGGGAGCCGACGATGCCCTCGAACCCCTCCACCGGGTGGAGTTCGACCGCGCTGCTCCACAGCGGATCGCCGTCGTGCGGCGGTGTGACCGCGTACCGCAGGGCGATGCCCGAATCCGGGTCGAGGGTGGCCGGGATGTCGATCACCGTCGCACCCCGGCGGCCGAGGGGGCGAGGAAGGACAGGGCCGGGGCGCCGTCCCGCAGCGCGGCGAGGGCCAGCAGGACCCCGGCCGAACCGGTGCCCAGGTCGGTGGAGAGGCGGTAGCCGTAGTTGCCGAGGAAGTCGATGCGGCCGGGCTCGGCGGCTATCGCCTCCCAGCCGAGGGCGTCCAGGTGGAAGCGCAGGACGTCCCGCTCGATCTCGCTGCCGCCGTCCTCGAGGGCGAGCAGCTCACCGCTACGGCCGTGCAGGAGGCCGCACGAGGTGGCGAACCCGCCGCGCCGCAAGGTCCGCAGCCGGTCCACGGCGGCACGTATCCGTGCGTCCTCGGGGGTGTGCCGCAGTGCGGCGCGCAGGGTGATCAGGATGCCCGCGGAGCCTTCGAGTCCGGCGCTGAGGAAACGGTCGTCGAAGTCGTCGCCCCCGAGGCGTTCCAGTTCGGCGTGGAGTTCGGCAAGGGCCCGCTCCAACAGGTCGGTGCGGCCGGTGTGTTCGTACAGGCGCAGCAGAAGGAGAGCGCGGCCGCAGCGACCGTGCAGCAGTCCCACGCGCTGGGGCGCCGGCGTGTCGGGCAGCCGGTCGGCGAGTTCGAGCGCCTGGCGCAGACGCCGGTCGTCGCCGCGCCGGCCGGCCAGGTGCAGCGCGGTCAGGCCTAGGCCGGAGAGACCGGTCGCCAGGGTGGACCCCACGTTGGCGTCGCAACCGGCGAAGGCGCGGTCCAGGACCGCGTCCGCGGCGTCGGGATGGCCGAGCTCCTCCAGGGTGTACGCGACGCCGGCGAGGCCGGTCAGGAAGCCCGGGCCGTCGCCGGTGACCCGCTCGGCCTGGTCGAGGAACCACCGGACGTGTTCGGCGGGCGCCTCGGCGCCGGCGCGGTGCAGCGCCCAGAGCACGCCCGCCGCCCCGTACGCGAAGGTCACGCCCCCGTCGTCGACCATGAACTGCGAGACGTCGCCCGGGTAGAGGCGGTCGGTCCGCTCGGGGGTGGCCGCCTCGACGATGGAGCCGGCGATGTCCGCGATCAGGCCCCCGGTGTCCTCGCCGGCGGCGGGCCAGCGCACGCCGTACTCCGTCCGCGCGCCCAGGACGTCGTCACCGAGGCCGCGCTCGAGCTGCCGGACGAAGGACTCGGGGAGGGGGAAGTCGCGGGCGGCCACGTCGATCAGGGTGCGGATCTTCTCGGTGCCCCACGGCACGACGTGCGGCATGGGGACGAACATGGTCAGCCGGAGCACGTCGAGCGCGAACAGGTCGACGTCGGGGCCCCGGAGGTGGTCGGGGGCCCGGAATCCGAGCGAGCCCATGGCCTGCGCGCGCATCTCCTCGGCGGGGGTGGCGGTCTCCATGTCGATGAAGGCGACGGTGTCGTCGGGGCGGACGAGGACGTTGCCCGGGTGCAGGTCGCCGAAGACGACCCCGCGCTCGTGCATGGCGGCCACACCCTCGGCGACCTGCTCGAGGATGTGCAGCGTCCAGGCCGTGTACTCCGCCCGCGCCCGCGCCGTGTTGTCGGTGGTGCCGTAGGGGTGGCGCAGGCGGACGAGCTCCGTGAGCGGGGTGCCGTCCACGTAGTCGCGGGCCAGGAAGAGGTGTTCGTTGCCCTTGCGCACGTCCCTCAGGGTGGGCACGGACGGGAGACCGGAGAGCCGGGAGAGCGCCCAGTGCTCGCGCTCGAGGCGGGTGACGGCGTCGTCGCCGGCCGCGTCGAGACCGGCGAGCGGGCGGGCCTCCTTGAGCAGGACCTCGGTTCCGTCGCGCTTGTCGACGGCGCGGTAGACGCCGCCTCCGTTGGAGAAGTGGAGGGCCTTGTAGACGCGGAAGGGGAAGTCGGTGAGGGTGCCGCGGCGCCGCTCGTCGGCCGCCTCCTGCAGGAAGGAGGGGAGGGTGACCCATGCCGGGGGACGGAAGCCGGGGCGCCGCTCGTCGGGGACGAGTTCGCCGTCCGGCGCGGTGATCGCGGGTGCCAGGGTGCCATCCTTGAGGCGGGTGGTCTTCAGCACGAAGCCACCGTAACGCACGTACAACGGCCCCTGCTTCCAACGGAGATCGCTCAGCACGGACGGTGCGGGCGTCCCCCCCACGAGGGCGTCGAGGTCGTCCAGGGCGGTGCGCAGAGCCGCCTCGTCGACGGGGTAGACGGTGATGAACTTCCCGCTCGCGGTGCGGTCCCCGTACTTGCTGCCGCGCCGGCCGAGCGTCTCCAGGTCGGAGATGTACTTGAACATCAGCCCGTGCTCGACGCAGTACGGGACGACGGCGTCGAGGAGTTCGGCGGCGTTGCCGGGGGAGGCCGCGACGTGGATCTTCCAGCCCTGGTCGGGGATCCGGGAGTCCGGCGGGACGCAGACCGTCCACTCCCGTCCTCGGGTGGCGGTCCAGCCCTCGGGCAGGGTCCGGCCCTCGTGGAAGTCCGCGCCGGTGGATTCGGCGGCGGGGGCGTCGTAGAAGAGCGAGTCCGCGCGGCAGAAGTTGATGAACCGGGTGTCGAGCACGGTGTCTCCAGAGTCAGAAGGGCAGGAACGGGAGCACGTAGGTGCGGTGGAGGGACTTCCACAGGGGCACGTCGCCCAGCTCGACCTCTGCGGTGCCGGTGGCCGGCGTCGGGGTGCGGTCGAGGTCCAGGGAGAAGGCCGTCGAGTCCATGCCCACGGCGCTTCCGAGGTCGACGGGGAAGTAGGTGGAGACCGGGACCTCGGTCCGCGCGGCCGGAGCGGATCCCACCCGGGCGGTCGCGACGTCGTCCTGGAGCACCAGGCCGTTCGTCTTCAGCGTCACGCGCTGCCCGGCGTGGATCAGTTCGGCCGAGGAGCCCTGCGGCAGGACGAGCCGGGTGCCGGAGGCGTCGGTGACGTAGGCGGCGGCCACCGTCTGCTGGACGGGCAGGAACAGCGCGGCGCAGCCGGCGGCGGCGAGCGTGGCGCAGACGGCCCGGGCCCGGACCCGGCGGACTCCGGCGGCCTTGACCTCGGCGGACAGCCGCAGGGCGCCGCGGACCAGCATCCACACGATGTACGAGAGGCCGGAGGCGGCCAGGAGGAGTCCGACCCAGCCGACCCGCTGGAGGGTGTCGAGCCAGGTCTGCAGGGCGGTGCTCAGGAAGTACACGGGGAAGGCGAGGCAGGCGAAGCCGTACACGACGGTCCACCGGGTGGGCAGTTCGCGCTGGTACGTGCCGCCGAACAGGAAGCGGGCGAGGGCGCGGCGGGCGTCGGACATGGCGCGGTCGCGCAGGTAGGGGACGTCCACGTGGCTCATCAGGGCGATGTAGCCGTCGAGTTTGATGAACGGCGTCAGGTTGAGCAGGGCCGTTCCGTAGCTGGTGACGGCGAAGAACAGCAGGCAGGTCTTGGCGGTGCCGTCCGCGAGGGGCCAGGCGGCGAGGGCCGAGGCGGCCGCCAGGGACGTCTGGACCGCGGGCCCGGCGAGGGCGGTGTGCACCCGCTGCCGGCGGTCGGGGAGCCGCCAGGCGTCCGAGACGTCGCAGAAGAACGCCGGCATCAGGTAGAAGAGCATGACGCCGATGCGCGAGGGCCGGCCCCCGTAGCGGATGAGGACGGCGGCGTGACCCAGCTCGTGGAGTGAGACGCCGAGCAGCAGCGCGACGAGCACTCCGGTGAACGAGACCGCGGAGAGCGGGCTGTTCAGGGTGACCGCGACCGCGTCCCGCTGGGCGATCAGGGCGCCGGCGCCGAGCAGGACGCAGAGCATCCCGGCCGCGACCACCCCCCGGGAGAAGAGGCGGGCGAACACGGGGCGCAGGGCCTGCATCGTGCGTCCCGGCCGCAGCAGCGTGAGCTGGAGCGTCATCGGGGGGACGATCTGGAAGCGGGGGGCGACGGCGGGCGCCGGGGTCTCGCCGTCGTCGAGCAGCCTGAGGGAGTCGAGCCGCGAGATCGCGCTGCCCACCCGCTCGGTGCTCCAGGCGCCGCCCAGCCGGGCGGCGAGGGTCTCGTGGTCGCGCTCCCCGTCCAGCTCCTGGACGAGATCCGCGACGTGTTCGGTGATCCGTACGTAGCGGGCGCCGTGCTGGAGAACCCAGTCGCCCTGTCCGTCGGCGGGCGAGTGGACCTCGGCGCTCGGGGCGAGGCGGGGGCGCCTCGTGTGGGCCGGGACGGTGGGAGGCGGGGGGCTCGTGACAGCGCTCACTGGCGTTTCCTTTGCGGGACGGCGGCGGGGAGTGGGAGAGCGCGCGGCACCCTTTCGGTGGTCCGGCCGGCCGCAGCCGGCCGGACCACCGCAGATCCTCGGTCTCACCCGGGTCGGGTTCCGAGGTGCGGAGGGAATCCGGTCACTCCGTCTCCCACCGCGTCAGCGCGCTCGCCGGTGTCGCTCTCAGGTGAGGGTGATCGAGGTGGCGACGGAGGCGCTGATGGCCGTGCCGATGGAGACGCCGGTCCAGAAGCCGGGGGCCTCGAGGGTCTCGAGCTCCTGCATCTCCAGCTCGACGAGCTCGGCGTTCTCGATGGCGCCCAGGTTCTCAGCCATGGTGGTGTCCTCTCCGAGGTGTTCTACGGGTTGATGTGGGTGGTGCGGGTGATGCGGTGGAGCAGGTGATGCGGTGGAGCAGGTGATGCGGTGGAGCAGGTGGTGCCGGTGGAGCAGGTGGTGCCGGTGGTGCGGCTCAGGTGAGGGTGACGGAGACGCCGACGGAGACGCCGACGGAGAAGGCGGTGCTGATGGTGCCCCAGCCCGGAGCCTCCAGCGCCTCCAGCTCCTGCATCTCCAGCTCGACCAGGTCGGCCTTGTCGAAGTTCTCGACGGTGCCCGGGTTCTCGTTCATGTCGGTTGCCTCTCTCGGTGGTTCGACGGGTGTCGGGTGGGTGGTGCGGTGCGGTGTGGAACTGTGCGGTGTGGTGCGGAACGGATCAGGTCAGCGTGATCGAGACACCGACCGAGACACCGGCGGAGAAGACGGCGCTGATGGTGCCCCAGCCCGGGGCCTCCAGCGCCTCCAGCTCCTGCATCTCCAGCTCGACCAGGTCGGCGTTGTCGAAGCTCTCGACGGTGCCCGGGTTCTCGCTCATGTCAGTTGCCTCTCTCGGCTGTTGCGGCGGACGTGCTGCGTTGCGTGCTGACCCGGGGTTCCGGGGTTCCCCCGGCTGCCACGCGGCCTACGGGACCGTGCGGCAGCCGTCGGGGGGCGTCCGGCCGTACGCGGGGCACGGCACGGTGGATCGGACGGCCGGAGCCGGCTCGATCAGGTGAGGCTCCAGGCGACGGAGACGATCGAGATGCCGACGCTGACGCCGACGCTGGTGGCCCAGCCCGGAGCCTGCACGGCCTCGAGCTCCTGCATCTCCAGCTCGGTGCCGAGCTCCTGCAGCTCCTGCTCGACCAGCGTGTGCTTCGCCATGACGTTCTCCTCGTGTTCGGTGCGCCCCGGTTTCTCCGGGGTGCTGTCCGGTGGGGTGGTGCGGGTGGTGCTGTGCTCCTCCCGGTCGGCGCTCAGGCCGCCGGGAGGGGTTCGGGGGAGCCGGCCGGGAAGGCGGTCGGCTCGGTGGCCTCGGCGAGGAGCGCGACGACGTCGTCGGCGCTCAACCCGGCGAGGGTGGGAAGTCCGGCGCCCCAGGCGCGCACGCTGCGCAGGGCGACGTGGTGGCGCAGGTGCGGGGCGAGGTGCACGGTGCGGTCGATCCGCCAGCGGCGCATCAGCTGCTCGAGGCCGTCGTCGGGCCGTGGCGCGAGCCACGGGGCCCGCTGCCCCAGGCGCTCCCACAGCCGGTGGACGCGGTCGGCGCTGCCGAAGCGGGTGTCCCCCCGCAGGGCCTGCCGCCACACGATCGGCCACAGGGCGGCGACCGCGCGCATCTTGGCCAGACCCAGCGTGGTGGAGAGCTCGTTGGCGAGGGCCCAGCACTTCACCGCGTACGGGCTGCGGCCGACGTTGATGGCTCCGCGCTGGCTCTCGGCGCTGAGCCGGGCGACCCGCAGCCGCTCCGGTGCGGGGGCCGGCAGGCCGGCGGCGAGACGCCGGGCCAGTGCGTCGCCGGCCGTCAGCAGTTCGCCCGCCAACTCCTCGACAGCGGCGTCCTGTTCCGGAAGGTCGAGGGTGTCGCTGCTGTACGGGATGACGGTCCTGAAGATCGCTTCGAGGACGCCGTCCAGGACGAGCGGCCCCGGGAGGGTCTCGGTGGCCTCGGGCACCCGGAGCGCGGCACGGGGGCGCAGGCACTCCCCCATCGCGATGCGTTTGCCGTCCTCGTGCGGGAAGCAGGCCACGGGTCCCGCCTCGCTGCCGGTGCCCAGGGTGGTGGGGACCGCGAGGACCTCGGCGTGCTCTCCCTCGGTGAGCGGGAGCGCCACGAGGCCGCTGCGCTGCGCGGAGGTCAGGTAGCGCAGGAGTCCGGGGCGACGGCCGACGGCGGCCGAGAGCTTCGCGAAGTCGAGGGTGCTGCCCCCGCCGACGCCGACGACCAGCTCACCGGGAGAGAACCGGGAGGCGCGCGCCTCCACGGCCCGCATCCCTCCGTCCGCCGGCGTGACCGCCACGGTGGGCGTGAACCCGGCGCGGACGATCTCGGCGGTGACGTTCCGGGTGACGGCGTGGTCGGCCACGGCCGGGTCGGCCAGCACGGTCACGCCGGTGGGGCGAAGTTCCCGCAGCAGTGGGGGAATCCGGTCGTAGGCATCGAGAGAGACGGGCATGGGGTCAGCTCCTCGCGGCCAGGGAGGTCGCCGGCAGCAGGCTGGCGAGGCCCTCTTCTACGCAGGTCATGAGCTCGGCGATCTCGGCGCGGCTGTATGTCAGGGAGGGCACGAGCTGGATGCCGGAGGGACCGGGGTGGACGAGGGCGCCCGCGTGCCGGATCCGGGTGATGAGGTCGGCGACGTCCGTTCCGGTCAGGGCGCGGCCGTCGGGGTGTGTCAGGTGCAGGGTGCGGAAGCAGCCGACGCCGGTGGCGTGCCTGGCGAGCGGGTGCCGCTCGACCAGTTCCGCCAGCCCCTGCTGGAGCCAGGAGGCGACGTCTCGGCCCGCGTTCACCGCGTCGAGGCGCTCCATCTCGGCGATCGTGGCGCTGATCGCGGCGCAGGCGATCGCGGTCGCGCCCTGGGTCTCGGCGTGGGCGAACACCGTGTCGTGCTCGACGAGGGCCCGGGTCACCCGGTGGGACATCACCAGGGCGGCGGCGGGGCAGGCCCCGTTGGTCAGGCCCTTGGACGTGACGAGCACGTCGGGCAGGCCGGGCCAGCTCTCGGAGGCGAAGTAGCTTCCGGTGCGGCCGAAGCCGGTGGCGACCTCGTCGGCGACCAGGAGGAAGCCGTACTCGTCGCGCAGACGGCCCAGTTCGGCCACGAACGACTCGTCGAGCGGGACGGTGCCGGTGCCGACGACGGGTTCCACCACGACGGCGGCGACCTGGCCGCCGAGGGCGGTCATCAGCCGGCCCAGCTCGGCCGTGTCGTTCGGGGTGACGTGGCGGATCAGCCGCTGGTCCACTCCGTAGACCCGCTGCCCGAGGTCCTCCCCGGTCAGGGCGAAGCCGCCGAAGGTCAGTCCGTGGAAGCTGCCCCGCAGGGCGACCACGAGGTTCCGTCCGGGCCTGCCCTGTACGGCGTGGTGGATCCGCGCCAGTTTCATGACCGCGTCGTTGGCGACGCCGCCGCCGGTGGAGAAGAGCACCCGGGCGTAGTGGTCGGGCCCGCAGACCCGCAGCAGGTCCTCGGCGGCGCGGCGGGCGTAGCTGTTCTCGAAGCGGAAGGCCCCGAGGTAGGAGGCGTGCGCGGCGGCTTCGGCGACGGCCTCGGCGATCGCCGCGTTGCCGTAGCCGAGGTTCACGTTCCAGAGCCCGCTGTCGGCGTCGAGGGCGGTGCTGCCGTCCGCGAAGGTGACGCGGTGTCCGGCCGCGCCGACGGCGCAGAGGCTGTCGTCGCCGTGGCTGGAGGGCGGTATGAGGTAGGGCCAGAGCGCGGTCATCGGGAGGCTTCCGTGGTCAGGAGTGTCACGCGGTGACGCTCGTCGGGCGGCGAGAGGAGCCGGCGGGAGGTGACCGTCAGGCCGGACGCGGCGAGTTCCTCCTCCAGGCGGGGCAGGTCGAGGACGGCCACGCGGTCCGTGCAGACGGTGACGGGGCTGTCGTCCTGCGGCGGGTCGGCGGGGAACAGGGTGACGGTGCGGCTGTCGGCGCCGGCGGGCCAGTGCTCGTACAGCTCGTACACGGTGCCGCCGGCTCCGGTGGCCCGGACGACGGTCTCGTCGGGGCCGTCGGCGTCGCCCCGTTCCAGGACGGTCAGCAGGAACCGGCCGCCTTCGGCCAGGTGTGCCAGGACGCTGCGGTACAGACCCGCGCGGCCGTCCTCGTCCAGGAGCGAGAGCGAGGTGGTGCCGAGCAGGATGTGCGGGAAGGTCCGCCCCAGGTCGAACCGGGACATGTCGCCCTGCACCACGGTGCAGCGGGCCCGCATCGACGCCGGGGCCCGGTCCAGCTGGGTCCTCAGCAGCGCCAGCATGTCGGTGGACAGGTCGAGGGCGGTGACCTCCCGGCCGGTGGCGAGCAGCGGCAGGGTGAACCGTCCCGAGCCGGCCGCGAGGTCGAGCAGGGGGCCGGGCGTCGTCCGCACGGCGGTCAGCAGGGCCCGGGTCTCCGGGTCGTCGTAGGTGGCGAGGTCGTGGTAGAGCGGGGCGCCCAGGGCGTCGTACAGGCCGCAGACGCGGACCCTGTCGCCGAGCTCCGCCGTCCGGCGGGCGGCGAGGACGCCCCCTGCGGTCGTCGTGGCCGCGTTCACCGTCGTGGTTGCCGCGGTCGTCGTGAGGGGCATGGCCGGGGCGCTCATCGGGCGGCCGCCGGGACGCGCACCGGTACGGGCAGCTCCAGGCCGTGCGAGGCGAGCAGGTCGGCCAGTTGGTCCACGTGGTCGGCGGGGACGCGGTCGTCCACCGCTCCGGAGGTGGCGAGCAGGCACTCCAGGGTCCGGGCGGCCCGCCGGTCGACGGCGAACAGCCGGCTGCCGGCCACGACGTAGGAGTCCTCGTCGCCGTACAGCACGATCGGCAGCGAGGGGTCCGCCAGGTCGTCGCCCGCCACGGCGAGTCCGGGTGTCAGCCGGGAGCCGAACCCGGAGACCTTCAGGCCGGTGGCTCCGCGTGCCATGAGGCTGCGCAGCGCGGCGACCGCCGCGAGGTAGCGGGCCAGGAACGGGCGGCTGCGCAGGGCTTCGGCCCGGATCGGCGCCGGCAGTGCCGCGTCCAGCGCGGCGGCGCGGTTCCCGGCCCGGGCGAAGCTCTCGGCGAGGACGTCGAGGCTGTCCTCGACCGTGCCGAGCACCGCTCCCGTGGGGCTGGTGGACACCTGCCCGTTCCGGTCGGCGTACAGGCGCAGGGCCGGTCCGTCCGCCGGGTCGTCAGCACCGCTCAGGGCGGCCGGGTCGGCCAGCAGCACCGAGGAGGTGAGGAGGAACTCGGGGAAGACGCCTTCGGTGAGCGCCCGGTCGGCGTCGGCGAGGAAGACCTCGAAGTCGTTGTGGTCGAAGACGCGGACGACGGTCGGTCCGAAGACGGTCATGAAGGGGCTGGCGGCGTAGGCGTGGGTCTGCAGGAAGAAGTCCTGGCCGTTGGAGAACTCGTCGCCGGGCTCCGTGAGGCTGCCCTGGTAGCCGACCGCGGGGGCGAGGTCGCGGGTGCCGTCGTCCGGTGCCAGGAGAAGGGTGCGGGGGCCGACGAGTCCGGCGGCCGTGACGGCGGGAAGGTGCGCCGCGTCGGCCAGGACGAGCGTGCCGACGCCTGCGCCGGGGGGCCCGGCGAGCGGGGAGGCGGTGGCCCAGGAGATGAGGTGCTGCTTCAGACGCCCACGTTCAGTCATGTCCATGCCAGGTGATCCTTTACTGGTCTGCTTCCCCCTCTGCCTTGGGGCAGCAGGGAATCGGGTGCGGCGCGGGGGTGCCGGTCACGACGCGACCGGCCGACGGCGACAGCCGGCGACGAGCACTTGTCGACGCACGGTCGGCCGGGACGGCCGACGGCGAACGGTCGGCGGCCTGCGCAGCCGACGGCGAACGGTCGGTCAGTGCGGCGCCGCGACGGACCGCAGGATCGCCGACAGGTCCGCGAGCGACTCCTGGGCGCCGAAGAGCTTGCACACGGCGGTGGTGTTCAGGACGATCTCGTCCACTCCCACGTCTTCGTAGACCCGAAGCGCCTTGACCACCTGCGGCAGATCACCGCCCGCGAACGCACCGGTCTCCACGACACCGCGCGCCACGTCCTCGAGCCGCCCGGAGCCCACGTCGACTCCCGCCCGGCCGAGCATGTCGAGGTAGTGCGGGGCCTGCATGTGCGCCGCGTTGCCGGCCAGCGCCAGCCGCGCGGGCCCGGCCCCCTCCCGCCCCTCCTTCTCCAGTCCCGTCGGGACCATGGCGACGATCCGGGGCAGTGACGTCCGCCCCGCGCGTTCGGCGCCCTCGGCCACCGCGGGCAGGATGACGTCCCGCAGATATCCGGGCGGCGTCAGCCACGTGATCACCACGTCGGCCACCTCGCCCGCCAGCCGGGCCATCGCCGGCCGCAGCACTCCCAGACCCACGTCGACCCGGGGCGCCGCGACGGGGGCCAGCTGTCCCCGGAAGGTCAGGTGCGGACCGTCCATGACGACCGTCTCGCCGTCGAGCAGACGGCGCACCGCCGTCACGTACTGCCGTGCCACCTGGAGCGGTTTCTCGTACGGGGCTCCGAGGATGTTCTCCTGGAAGGCCGTCGATCCCGGCCCGAAGCCCGCGATCACCGGTTCCCCGGTGGCCAGCGCCACCGACCGCGCCTGCAGAGCGGCCTCGTACGGGTGGCGCAGAGGCATCAGCGTGACGCCGAAGCCGGTCGGGACCCGGAACCCGGCCCCGGCCAGACCGGTGAAGGTCTGATGAGGCTCCATCACCATGGCCTGTCCCTGCCAGAGGCGGGTCGCCCCGGTCCACCGGACGAGTCCGGCGAAGGGGAGGGCCTGCTCCAGGCGGCGGGGGACGCAGGGGAGGAGCACGGAGTAGTCGGTCATGGCTTCGGGTTCTCCTCGGTCGTCGGGTCGGGCCGGCCTCGGCCGCGGACTACTGCCAGTCGTTGTTGTTCTTCGGCAGCGTCACTCCGTCGGGCAGCAGACCGCCGAGGACGTGGAGCAACCCGAGGGGGCCGAACCCGGCGGCGTGCGCCGTCCCGTTCCCGGTCCCGTTCGCCGTCCCGTTCCCGGTCCCGTGCGCCGCCACGGTCTCCGTCGCCGTCCGGCTCTGCGCCGGCTGTTCGGCGGCGGCGGCCGTTCCCTGGCCGGCCAGGGCGATCGTCACCGCGGTCAGCAGACCGGCGACGACGTGTCCACGACGACGGGACGACAGCGCGCTGCGGGACGTGGAACGGTTCACAGGATGTCTCCTCGGATGGTCGATGCGGCGTTGGTTCGTTCTGCGGTGTTCGTGCTTCCTTGCGAGAACGACTCTGCCGTCTGGCGGGGGCCGCCACGAGGCCATCTGCGCGCAGCTTGCTGCACCCGCGGATTCCTCAAGCTGCAGCGGCTCCCCCGCCCCACCGGGCTCA
Organism: Streptomyces achromogenes; assembly: GCF_030816715.1. Lineage (NCBI taxonomy): Bacteria > Bacillati > Actinomycetota > Actinomycetes > Kitasatosporales > Streptomycetaceae > Streptomyces > Streptomyces achromogenes. The sequence continues at coordinate 4,432,549 of NZ_JAUSYH010000001.1, forward strand.
CCCCGGCCCGAGTCCGCATCGGATGCGCAACCAGGGGACGTATGACGTCAATCCGTCGTTGACAGTCGAGTACGGGCGTCTCAGGATTCCAGGGACCGCGGTGTGATCGATCATCAACAGGGGGAAAAACATGGGCAATCTGCTCGCGTTCCTAGGCGTGAACGACGAAGAGGAGCGGTTGTACCGCGCTCTGCTGCGTCGTGACTCGTCCGCGTCCGGGTCCGAGGAGTCCGGTCGGGACGAGCCCACGTCGTCCGAGCAGTCGGCCCTGGACGGCCTGGTGGCGCTGGGGCTCGCCACCCGGAACACCCACGGCGCGATACGCCCGGTCCCGCCGCCCCGGGCCGTGGACACCCTGATCGACGGCCGCCTGCGCCGACTGCGGGAGGACCTGGAGAGCGAGGCCGCCCGGCACTCGGTCATCGAGTCCCTGTTCCGGGAGCGACTGACCGCCGCTCCGTCGCCCCGCGCGGACACGGACGACCACAGCCGGATGATCACTCAGCTGCACGGGATCGAGGCGGTCCGGGAGGCCATCGACGAGCTGACCTTCTTCGCCCGGACCGAGGACCTGACCACGGAGCCGACCGGCCGCCTCACCGAGGAGTCGATCGCCGTGTCACACCCGATCAACATGCGGCTGCTGCGCCGTGGCGTGCGCATGCGCATGATCATGGGGTCGGCGATCCTGCAGCACGACACCACCCTCACCTACATGCGTGACCTGGTCTCGCACGGGGCCGAGGTGCGGATCTCCCACCACCCGATCGAGCGCGTGATCATCGTCGACCGGTCGGCCGCGCTGACCCCCATCGACCCGGCCCACACCTCGGTGGGAGCGCTGCTCGTGCGCGAGCCCGGCCTGGTGGCCACCCTGGTCACACTCTTCGAGCGCATGTGGGCGGCCGCGGAGGAACTCCCCGGTGAGGACACGGACCTGCCGTCGGACATCGAACGCGAGATCCTCGTCATGCTCAGAGAAGCCGACAAGGACGAGACGGCGGCGCGCCGCCTCGGCGTGTCCGTGCGCACCTACCGCAAGCATCTGGCGGTCATCATGCGCCGTCTCGGCGCCGCGAACCGGGTGGAGGCGGCGCTCATCGCCCTCGAAAAGGGCTGGCTGAACTGACCCGAGGTCCCCAGCGCGCGAGAGCGCCCGGCTGCCGAGGCCCGTGGACCGGCACCCCGTTCACCGGTCCGCGGTCTCCGGCCGGGCCGCGTCCGCCCCTCAGCCCAGCCGGGTGAGCGCCTCGGTCGCGATGTCCTCGAAGACGGCCTGGTCCGCGGCGAAGTCGGAGTCCGCGATCGGCCAGTGGACCACGATCTCGGTGAAGCCGAGCTCGCGGTGGCGCCCCGCGAAGTCGACGAAGGCCTCCACGGACTCCAGCGGCCGGCTCCGGTCCGGCGTGAACCCGGTCAGCAGGATCCTCTCCAGCTCCGCCCCGTCCCGCCCGGCGTCGGCACACGCCTTGGCGAGCTTGTCGAGCTGGCCGCGCAGGGCCGCATCCGACTGCTCCGGGGTTCCCGCCTCGTACAGCTTGGGGTCGCCGGTCGTCACCCACGCCTGCCCGTACCGGGCCGCCAGCTTCAACCCGCGCGGCCCGGTCGCGGCCACCGCGAAGGGGAGCCGGGGCCGCTGGACGCAGCCGGGGATGTTGCGGGCCTCCTCGGCGGAGTAGTGCGTGCCCCGGTCGCTCACCGCGTCCTCGGTGAGCAGACGGTCGAGCAGCGGAACGAACTCACCGAAGCGGTCCGCGCGTTCCCGCGGCGTCCATGCCTCCCGGCCCAGCACCTCGGCGTCGAAGCCGTTGCCGCCCGCGCCGATGCCCAGTGTGACCCGGCCGCCCGAGATGTCGTCGAGCGAGATCAGCTCCTTGGCGAGGGTCACCGGGTGGCGGAAGTTCGGTGACGTCACCAGCGTGCCCAGACGCAGGCGGTCCGTGGCCGTGGCGGCGGCGGTGAGGGTGGGCAGGGCCCCGAACCAGGGGCCGTCCCGGAAGGACCGCCAGGACAGGTGGTCGTAGGTGTACGCGGCGTGGAAGCCGAGCTCCTCGGCGCGCCGCCACTTGGCCCGGCCCCCCTCGTGCCAGCGGTCGACGGGCAGGATCACGGTACTCAGCCGCAGGTTCATGCCCCCGAGCCTACGTCGGGTCCGAAAGTGCCTCCCCCCACCCCCGAAACCCCACGGCCACGCACCGGGCCGACCGGAACAGCACGACAGCGCACGCCGGCAGGGCCCCGCAGCGCCACGGCCCCACGCCCGGCAGGGCCACCAGAAGGTCACCGCAGCACGCCGGCAGGGCCCCGGGGCAGCACGGCCCCACACCCGGCAGCGCCACCGCAACGGCAGGGCCGCCCACCCGGCAGGGCCACCGGCCACCGCGGCACGCCCGGCAGGGTCCCGCAACGGCACGGCCCTACGCCCGGTCGAAACCCGGGAGCGCCAACAGCCGCCCGGCCACGGAACGGCAGGGCCGCCCACCCGGCAGGGCCCCGCAGCGCCACGGCCCCACGCCCGATCACAGCCCCGGAGCGCCAATGGCCGCGCACCCGGCCGAGCCACCGGAGGGTCACCGCGGCACGCCCGGCAGGGCCTCGGAGCGACCGCGCGGCCCCCGGCATCGGGCCGACCAGGCCGCGGCGGTCCCGCTGGTGTGCGGACCCTCGCACGGTCGTGCGGGGCGACTGCGGGAGAATGGCCCGGTGACCTCAGCGACCCGACAGCCCGAGACCCCGGCCGCCGCCCTCCCGCCGCGGCTCATCGCCACCGATCTCGACGGCACACTGCTGCGCGACGACCAGTCCGTGTCCCCGCGCACGGTGGCCGCCCTCGCCGCGGCCGAGGAGGCGGGCATCGAGGTCTTCTTCGTCACCGGCCGCCCGGCCCGCTGGATGGACGTCGTCAGCGACCACGTCCACGGGCACGGCCTCGCCATCTGCGGCAACGGCGCCGCCGTGGTCGACCTGCACGGCGGCCCCGGCGCCCACCGCTTCGTCAAGGTGCGCGAACTGGCACGGGAGAACGCGCTGGACGCGGTCCGGCTGCTGCGCGAGGCCGCGCCCGGGACCATGTACGCCGTCGAGCAGACGTACGGCTTCTACCAGGAGCCGGAGTATCCCAAGATGCACATGGAGATCCCCGACCACCTCGCTCCGGCCGAGCAGCTGCTCGCCCCGGACGCGCCGGGGGCCGGTGAGCCGGTGCTGAAGATCCTCGCGTTCCACCCCACGATCGACCCCGACGCCTTCCTCACCGCCGCCCGGCTGGCCATCGGCGACCGTGCCAACGTCACCCGCTCCAGCCCCAGCGCCCTGCTGGAGATCAGCGGCCCCGAGGTCTCCAAGGCCAGCACGCTCGCCCTGTGCTGCGCGGAGCGCGGCATTTCCCACGAGGAGGTCGTCGCGTTCGGGGACATGCCGAACGACGTCGAGATGCTCACCTGGGCCGGCCGGTCGTACGCGATGGGCAACGCCCACCCGGACGTGCTCGCGGCCGCCTCGGGACACACCGTCGCCAACAACGAGGACGGGGTCGCCGTCGTCATCGAGCGGCTCCTCGCCGAGCGGAGCTAGCCCGGCCCGGCGAGCAGCCGCCTCGGTCGGCGCGGAAGGCTCGGCCGGCGCGATCGGCCCGGACGGCTCGACCGACTCGACCGGCTCGGTCACTCGCGGACGCGGCTCCCCTCCCGGGCAGCCCGTGCGCCGCCGACCGCCGTCCCGATGACCGTCCCGACGGACCGTCCCGACAGCCGTGCCGCTCGCCGTCCCGACGGCCATGGCCGTCGCCGTGCGGTACGCCCGTGCCGACGGCGGCTGTGGCCGGACGGGCCGTCCGGCCACGGACGTCCGCTCACGGTGCCGCAGCCAGGAGCTCCGCGGCTTCCTCCCGCTCGGTCATGCGGCGCAGCGGGCCCGCCACGGCGGTCAGCTCCGCGTACCGGCCGCGCTGCACCACCCGGCCCCCGTCCAGGACGACCACCTCGTCCACCGCCTCGAGGCCGGCCAGCCGATGGGTGACGATCAGGGTCGTGCGGCCCTCGGTGGCGGCCAGCAGGTCGTGGGTGAGCGCGTCGGCGGTCGGCAGGTCCAGATGCTCGGCGGGCTCGTCGAGCACCAGGACCGGGAAGTCGGCGAGCAGTGCCCGGGCCAGCGCCAGCCGCTGCCGTTGGCCGCCGGACAGCCGGGCCCCGTGCTCGCCCACCAGGGTGTCGAGCCCGTCGGGCAGACCGTCGGCCCACTCCAGCAGCCGGGCCCGCGCCAGCGCGTCCCTCAGCTCCGCCTCGCTCGCCTCCTTCCGCGCCAGCAGCAGGTTCTCGCGGACCGAGCTGTCGAAGAGGTGCGCGTCCTGGGCGCACAGCCCGACGAACCGGCGCACGTCGTCGCCGTCCAGTGAGCGCGCGTCCACCCCGGCCAGCGTGTACGAGCCGGCGCCTGGGTCCAGGAACCGCAGCAGCACCTGCGCGAGCGTGGTCTTGCCGGAGCCTGAGACGCCCACGACGGCGATCCTGCGCCCCCGTGTCAGCGTGAGGTCGACGCCGTTGAGCGCGTCCCGGTCCTGCCCGGCGTGGCGGGCCGCCAGCCCCTGGACCACGAGCGGGAACGGCGACGCGGGCGTCTCGACGGGCCGCGCGGGTTCACGCACCGGTTCGGGGGAGTCCAGCACCTCGAACACCCGCTCCGCGCTCCGGCGCACCCGCTGGCGGTACCGCACGGCCGCGGGCAGTCCGAGCACGGCCTCGAAGGCGGCCAGCGGGGTCAGGACCACCACCGCCATGATCACACCGGCCAGCCGCCCGTCCGCGACCGCCCGGGCCCCCACGAGTGCCGCGGCCGTCACGGTGAGCCCGGACACCAGCGCGGTCAGTCCGTCGCCGAGCGCGGTGGCGGTCGCGGTGCGTGAGGCGATCCGGGTGAGCACGGAGTCCGCCACGCGCACCCCGGCGATACGGGAGGGCAGGGCGCCCGCCACGGTCAGCTCGGCCGTGCCCGTGAGCAGGTCGGCCGTGCGGGCGGCGAGCGTGCCCCGGGCAGGGGCCAGCCGGCGCTCCGCGCGGCGCGCCACCGCGCCGGTGACCAGCGGGACCCCCACCCCGGCCGCCAGCAGCCCGGCGGCGAGGACGGCCCCGGCCTCCGGCAGCAGCCACGCCGTGAAGGCGACGGACCCCGTCGACACGACGACGGCGGCGCCGACGGGCAGCAGCCAGCGCAGCCAGTAGTCCTGGAGGGCGTCCACGTCGGCGACGAGTCGCGACAGCAGGTCGCCGCGGCGCGTCGTGCGCAGCCCGGCGGGCGCCAGCCGCTCCAGCCGCCTGTAGACGGCCACCCGGGTGTCGGCCAGCATCCGCAGCACGGCGTCGTGCGACACGAGCCGCTCGGCGTACCGGAAGACCGCCCGCCCGATACCGAAGGCGCGGGTCGCCGTCACGGCCACCATCAGGTACAGCACGGGCGGCTGCTGCGAAGCCCGTGAGATGAGCCAGCCGGACGTGGCCATGAGGCCCACCGCGCTGCCGAGAGCCAGGCTGCCCAGCAGCAGCGCGAGGGCGAGCCGCCCGCGCCTCGCCCCGGCCATGGCACGAACCCGGGCGAGGACGCCGCCGCCGTTCCCGCCGCCGCTCCTGCCGCAGTTCCCGCCATCGCTCCCGTCGCCGTTCCCGCCGCAGTTCCCGTCGCGGTGCGTCCCGAGCGGACCCGGGACGGCCGCGACCGCCGTCTCCGCCGAAGGGGCTTGATCGTCCGCGAGGGCGGTCTTCAGGGAATGGCGCGCCACCTCCCCGGCCGCCGCGTCCGGCCCGGCTCCGGGGCCGGCCTCGGTCTCGGTCTCGGCTGTGATGTCGGCCCCGCCTCCGGCCGGCTCCAGCCGCACCACACGGTCCGCCACCGCGAGCAGCGCGGGCCGGTGCACGACCAGCAGCACCGTCCGGTCGGCCGCCAGCCGCCGCACGGCCGCCACGACCTCCGCCTCGGTCTCCCCGTCGAGCGCCGCTGTCGGCTCGTCCAGCAACAGCACAGGTCGGTCCGCGAGGAACGCCCGGGCCAGCGCGAGCCGCTGCCGCTGCCCGGCGGACAGCCCGGCGCCGTCCTCACCGAGCACGGTGCCGGCCCCCGCGGGCAGGGCGTCGACGAACTCCCGCGCCCCCGCGTCCGCCAGCGCCCGCTGCACGTCCGCGTCGTCGGCACCGGGACGCGCCAGCCGGACGTTCTCGGCGATCGTCCCTGCGAAAAGGTGCGGGCGCTGGGGCACCCAGGCGATCCGCGACCGCCACTGCTCCAGGTCGGCCTCTGCCAGGTCGACTCCCCCGGCGAGTACGCGGCCCTCGGCCGGCCGCACGAAACCTAGCAGCGTGTTCAGCAGGGTCGACTTGCCCGCGCCGCTCGGACCGACGAGCGCGACGGTCTCACCGGGCCGGACGGTGAAGGACGCGTGCGAGACGGCGTCGGTGGTCCGCCCGGGGTAGCGGACGCTCACCTCCTCGAAGGCCAGGCCGCCTCCGGTCACCGCGCCCGTGCCCGCCGCCGGCACCGCCGTCTCCAGTACCTCGAAGATCTCCTCGGCGGCCGCGAGGCCCTCGGCCGCCGCGTGGTACTGCGCTCCGACCTGCCGCAGCGGGAGATACGCCTCGGGGGCGAGCACGAGGATCACCAGCCCGACGTACAGGTCCATCTCACCGTGCACGAGCCGCATGCCGATCGTCACGGCGACCAGGGCCACGGAGAGCGTCGACAGCAACTCCAGCGCGAACGACGAGATGAAGGCGATCCGCAGCGTCCGCATGGTCGCCTGCCGGTACTCACCGGTGATGCGGCGGATCGACTCGGCCTGTGCCTTGGCCCGCCCGAACACCTTCAGCGTGGGCAGGCCGGCGACGACGTCCAGGAAATGTCCCGACAGTCGGGACAGCAGCCGCCACTGCCGGTCCATCCGCGACTGCGTGGCCCAGCCGATCAGCATCATGAAGACCGGGATCAGCGGCAGGGTCCCGACGATGATCGCGGCGGACACCCAGTCCTCGGTCACGATCCGCGCGAGCACCGCGACCGGCACGACCACCGCGAGACCCAACTGCGGCAGATAGCGCGAGAAGTAGTCGTCGAGAGCGTCCACGCCACGCGTGGCGAGGGCGACCAAGGACCCCGTGCGCTGCCCGGTGAGCCAGCCGGGTCCCAAGGCGGTGGCCCGCTCCAGCAGCCGACCTCGCAGCTCGGACTTCACGGCGGCGCTGGCGCGGTGCGCGGCGAGTTCGGTGAGCCAGGCGACCAGCGCACGGCCTGCCGCCACCGCCACCAACAGCACCAGCGGGGTGCGCAGTTCGGCGACCGCCATACCGTGCTGGAAGGCGCCGACCACCGCCTCGGCAATCAGCATCGCCTGCGCGATGACCAGCGCCGCCCCGACAGCGCCCAAGACGACGACCGCCACCAGGAAGAGGCGGGTGGCCCGGGCGTATCGCAGGAGACGCGGGTCGATCGGTTTCACGTGAAACACCCTCTCCTCGACGGATGCGTTTCACGTGAAACACACCCTCAGTCCTCGGACTCAGTGCACCGGCTCGGCGAGGTGCTGGGTGCCGATCCGCTTGCGGAACACCCAGTACGTCCAGCCCTGGTAGAGCAGGACGAGCGGGGTGGCGACGCCTGCGCACCAGGTCATGATCTTCAGGGTGTACGGACTTGACGAGGCGTTGGTCACCGTCAGGCTCCAGTCCTCGTTGAGCGAGGACGGCATGACGTTCGGGAAGAGCGACAGGAAGAGCATCGCCACGGCGGCCACGATGGTCACGCCGGAGAGGGCGAACGACCAGCCCTCCCGCCCCGCCTGGTTCGCCACGAGGGCCGCGGTCAGCGCGGCGACCGCCACGACGAGGGCTACCAGGCTCTTGGCGTCACCGCTGTCGATCTGCGTCCAGGCCAGGAAGACCAGCGCGAGGACGGCGGTCACCACTCCGACCTTCGACGCCAGCTTCCGGGCCCGCTCCCGGATGTCGCCCACCGTCTTGAGGGCGGTGAACACCGCCCCGTGGAAGGTGAACAGCGTCAGCGTCACCAGCCCGCCGAGCAGCGCGTACGGGTTGAGCAGGTCCCAGAAGCCGCCCACGTACTCGAAGTTCCGGTCGATCTTGACGCCTCCCACGATGTTGCCGAAGGCAACACCCCACAGGAACGCCGGGAGGAGCGAGGTCCAGAAGATCGCGGTCTCCCAGTTGCGCTGCCAGTTCTCCTCGGGCCGCTTGGCCCGGTACTCGAAGGCGACACCGCGCACGATCAGGCAGACCAGGATGAGCAGCAGGGGCAGGTAGAAGCCGGAGAAGAGCGTGGCGTACCACTCGGGAAAGGCGGCGAACGTCGCGCCGCCCGCCGTCAGCAGCCACACCTCGTTGCCGTCCCAGACCGGCCCGATGGTGTTGATGAGCACCCTCCGCTCGGGCCGGTCGCGGGCGAGCAGCCTGGTGAGGATCCCGACCCCGAAGTCGAAGCCCTCCAGGAAGAAGTAGCCGGTCCACAGGACGGCGATGAGGACGAACCAGACGTCGTGCAGTTCCATGACTGTGCAGCTCCCTCGGCCTAGTAGGAGAAGGCCATCGGCTTGTCGGCGTCCTGGGGGTCGCCGCCGATCTTCGTGGGCGGGTTGAGGTCGGCCTCGGTGAGCTCGGGCGGGCCGGCCTTCACGTACTTGGCCAGCAGCTTGACCTCGACGACGGCGAGGACGGCGTACAGCGCGGTGAAGACGGTCATCGAGAGGAGGACCTCGCCCTGGGAGACTCCGGGGGAGACCGCGTCCCGGGTCTGCAGGACGCCGTAGACCACCCAGGGCTGGCGTCCCATCTCGGTGAAGATCCAGCCCCAGGAGTTGGCGATCAGCGGGAAGCCCAGGGTCCAGATCGCCACCAGCCAGTAGAGCCTGGTGAGCTTGGGGCCGAGCGCCTTCTTCCGGAACAGCACCACGTGCGGCACCTCGTCCTCGCCGACCCTCAGGTGCTGCGGCAGCAGGAACTTGCGGCGGGTGAGCCAGAGCCCGGCCAGCCCGATGGTGAAGGAGGCCATGCCGAAGCCGATCATCCAGCGGAAGCCCCAGTAGGCGACGGGGATGTTGGGCCGGTAGTCGCCGGGCCCGAACTTCTCCTGCTCGGCCTTGTTCACGTCGTTGATGCCGGGGACGTACGAGCTGAAGTCGTCGTTCGCGAGGAAGGACAGCAGACCCGGGATCTCGACGGCGACCGTGTTGTGGCCCTTCTCGACGTCGCCGTAGGCGAAGACGGAGAAGGGAGCGGGCGCCTCGCCGTCCCACAGTGCCTCGGCAGCCGCCATCTTCATCGGCTGCTGCTTGAACATCACCTTGCCGAGGACGTCGCCGCTGACCGCCGTGAGCAGACCGGCGATGACCACGGTGACCAGGCCCAGCCGCAGCGAGGTCTTCATCACCGGGATGTGCTTCCTGCGGTACAGGTGGAAGGCGGCGATGCCGACCATGAACGCGCCACCGGTGAGGAAGGCCGCGGACAGCGTGTGAAAGACCTGGGCGAGCGCGGTGTTCTGGGTGAGCACGGCCCAGAAGTCGGTCAGCTCGGCCCGGCCCTTCTTCTCGTTGATCCGGTAGCCCACGGGGTGCTGCATCCACGAGTTGGCCGCGAGGATGAAGTAGGCCGACAGGATCGTGCCGATCGAGACCATCCAGATGCAGGCCAGGTGGATCTTCTTCGGCAGCTTGTCCCAGCCGAAGATCCACAGACCGATGAAGGTGGACTCGAAGAAGAAGGCGATCAGGGCCTCGAAGGCGAGCGGGGCGCCGAAGACGTCGCCGACGAAGCGCGAGTAGTCGGACCAGTTCATGCCGAACTGGAACTCCTGCACGATGCCGGTGACGACGCCCATCGCTATGTTGATCAGGAAGAGTTTGCCCCAGAACTTCGTCGCCCTGAGGTACTTCTCGTTCTCCGTGCGCACCCACGCGGTCTGCAGTCCGGCGGTCAGGGCCGCCAGGGAGATCGTCAGGGGGACGAAGAGGAAGTGGTAGACGGTGGTGATGCCGAACTGCCAGCGCGCCAGGGTCTCCGGCGCCAAAGCCAGGTCCACGTCGCCGCTCCTTACTCACGCTTGTGAATGCGTTCACATTCACAAGCCATTATGCCGCACGGACTTTCGACATGAGAAGGGGGGTCCCCGCCCTGTCGCGGAAACCCCCCACACCCCACCTGAACAGCCGAAACGTACTGCCGACAGGCGCTGAACACCCGTACCGGGCGCTACAGCTCCTTACGGAAGCCCTCCGCCGCTTTCAGGAAGATGTCGTTCGCCTCGGTCTCGCCGATCGTCACCCGCACACCCTCGCCCGGGAACGGCCGCACCACGACGCCGGCCTGTTCGCACGCCCCAGCGAAGGCCGCCGTCTGGTCGCCCAGCCGCAGCCACACGAAGTTGGCCTGCGTCTCGGGCACCGTCCAGCCCTGCGCGCGCAGGGCCTCGACCACGCGCAGACGCTCGCACACCAGGGTGCCGACGCGGCCGAGCAGCGCGTCCTCGGCGCGCAGGGAGGCGATCGCGGCCTCCTGCGCGAGCTGGCTGACGCCGAACGGCACCGCCGTCTTGCGCAGCGCCTCCGCGACCGGCTCGTGGGCGATGGCGAAGCCCACCCGCAGACCGGCCAGGCCGTACGCCTTGGAGAAGGTCCGCAGCACGCACACGTTGGGCCGCTTGCGGTACAGCTCGACGCCGTCCGGCACCTCGGGGTCGCGGATGAACTCGCGGTAGGCCTCGTCGAGCACGACCAGCACGTCCCGCGGCACTCGGTCCAGGAAACGTTCCAGCTCGGCCCGCCCGACGACGGTGCCCGTGGGGTTGTTGGGGTTGCAGACGAAGATCAGCCGCGTCCGGTCGGTGATCGCGTCGGCCATGGCGTCCAGGTCGTGGACGTCCCCCGGCGTCAGCGGCACCTGCACGGCACGCGCGCCGCTGATCCGCGTGATGATCGGGTACGCCTCGAAGGACCGCCAGGCGTAGATCACCTCGTCGCCGGGGCCGGAGGTCGCCTGGACGAGCTGCTGGGCGACGCCGACCGAGCCGGTGCCGGTGGCCAGATGCGCGGCCGGCACACCGAAGCGCTCGGAGATCTCGTTCACCAGCGCCGTGCAGGCCAGGTCCGGGTAGCGGTTGAAGGCGGCGGCCGCGGCCGTCACGCTCTCCATCACCCCGGGCAGCGGCGGATAGGGGTTCTCGTTGGAGGACAGCTTGTAGGCCACGGGACCGCCCGCCGCAGCCGGCCTGCCCGGCTTGTAGGTGGGGATACCCTCCAGCTCGGCGCGCAGCTTGGGGCTCGTCTCGCTCACCGCAGTCCTCCTCGTGACACCACCGGCTTCAATACTGCTCACCTTATGAGGATTCGGCCCCGGTGCGAACAGCCGAGGAGCCGGTGACGGAGGACGGACAGGAGCGAGCGGCCCGTCCGGTCCCCTCGGGACGCCAGGACCTCCGCGACTTCTGGGGACGAAGGCGGACGAAGGGGTGGACACCCGGGGGCGCGCCGTGCATATATCTATGCGCCGGTGGCTCACGCCGTGGCGCGCATCCCTCGTGCAGGTGAGTTGAGACCTCTTCGAAACATCGGTGCGTTGGCAGGCTCATCCGCGCCGACACGTCACGTCCTGGGGTTGAAACCGCCAACTGACTTTGTTTCTAGCGCACTTGACCCCCTATCGCCTTGCAGAAACGTGCCTGTCAATGCGTGCATATGCGTCCGCCCTACCCCACCGAATGAGCCCTACTATCGGCTCGCCATGACAGCAGCAGGGAAGCACCAGGTGAGCCGCGCGGAAACCTCACGCCGAGGCAGCCGGCCGGGCCGGGCGGGCATCAGGGACGTGGCCGCCGCCGCCGGAGTGTCCATCACGACCGTCTCGGACGCCCTCAACGGCAAGGGCAGGCTCCCCGACGCCACCCGACGCCATGTCCGCGAGGTCGCCGACCGACTGGGCTACCGCCCCTCCGCGGCCGCCCGAACCCTCCGTACCGGCAAGTCGGGCCTCATCGGCCTGACCGTGACCACGTACGGGGATGAACCTTTCACCTTCACCGAGTTCGCGTACTTCGCGGAGATGGCGCGGGCCGCCACGTCGGCCGCGCTGGCCCGCGGCTACGCACTCGTCATCCTCCCCGCGACCTCGCGCCACGACGTGTGGTCGAACGTCGCCCTGGACGGCACGGTCGTCATCGACCCCTCCGACCAGGATCCGGTGGTCAGCGAGCTGGTCCGGCAGGGTTTACCGGTCGTCTCCGACGGCCGCCCGGCCGGCACGCTCCCGGTCACCGCGTGGGTGGACAACGACCACGAGGCGGCCGTCCTCGACATCCTCGACCACCTGGCCGACGCCGGCGCCCGCCGCATCGGCCTGCTCACCGGCACCACGACCGACACCTACACGCACCTGTCGACCAGCGCCTACCTCCAGTGGTGCGAGCGGGTGGGCCAGGACCCCGTCTACGAGGCCTACCCCGCCCACGACCCGTGCGCGGGCGCCGTGGCCGCCGACCGACTGCTGGCCCGCCCGGACCGCCCCGACGCCGTCTACGGCCTGTTCGACCCCAACGGCACCGACCTCCTCGCCGCCGCCCGCCGCTACGGGCTGCGCGTCCCGGAGGAGCTGCTGATCGTCTGCTGCAGCGAGTCCACGGTGTACGCCAACACCGAGCCGCCCGTGACCACCCTCTCCCTCAAGCCGCGACGCATCGGGACGGCGGTGGTGCAGCTCCTCATCGACGCGATCGAGGGCGTGGAGTCGGAACGGACGGTCGAGCAGGTGATACCGACCGAGCTGATGGTGCGCACGTCGTCCCAGCGCCGCCCGCCCCGCACGACGGTCAGCCCGCCCCGGGCACCCGAGAAGGGGTGAGCGGGACGACCCGCCGGGGGGCGTGCGTGCCGAGTGGGTGCGTGCCGAGTGGGTGCGTGCCGAGCGGGTGCGTGCCGAGCGGGTGCGTGCCGAGCGGATGCGTGCCGAGCGGGTGAACCCGGGGCGCGGGACTCGGTCCCGGGGTGGGCCGCGTCGCGTCAACGCCGGTGAGCGCGCAGCACGTACGGGCGTTTTCCGGCGGGCGGGCAACGCCTCGGACGACGGAGTGCCCGACGGCCCGTCAGACAGGGACCATGGTCCCGGCCGGCCGGTGCGGCAGACCCGGGCAGCTCTCCCGCTCTTCACTTGTCACGTTGCTTCACTTCGTCCTCTGTGGCCACCCGTCCTCAGCAGTCACCGAAGTCACATGCGCCCCGGCCGACGCACTGCGCCTCACCGGTCCCCCATCGGGCGCCGACCCCGCCGACCGGCGGAGCCATCCGGTGGTGCCGTGGTGCGGACACGGTGTGCGTGGGATGGGCGGGGACTGCCGAAGCCCGGGCCAATCGGGGCGAAAGCCGCGACGAACCGGAGCCGCGTCTCGATTCCCCACCCCTGGGTCATCACACGGCGCGATCCGCATTCCTATGATGGGCGCACGGCACCGCGGGCCGCTGCGACCAGGCAGCCCGAAGGGTGCAGATGCGGCGCGATGGTGGAGGGGTCTGATGACTCAGGGGGCCGGTCAGGGACCCGAGGTGGAGCGGACGGCGACGTTGCGTGACTTCCGGGTGCCCGCGTACGTCAACGAGACCGGTCCGTACGACCACGACATCCATCCCGGGAACGCCGCACCGCCTCTCGAGGAGCCGCTCGAGCACCCGGACGGCTACACGCCGACCCAGCGCGACCTGCCCGTCATCAACCGTCGCGGCGACACCCTCCAGGTGAGCGTGGACCCGACGGCCGTGCAGGCCTCGGTGACCGCGACCGGCCCGGGCCCGCTGTTCGTCGTCGGCGACGTGCACGGCTACCTCGACGACCTGATGGCCGCTCTGCGGGAGAAGGGCCTGGTCGACGCCGCCGGCAACTGGTGCGCGGGCACGGCCCGCCTCTGGTTCCTCGGCGACTTCACCGACCGCGGTCCGGACGGCATCGGCGTCATCGACCTCGTCATGCGGCTGTCCGCCGAAGCCGCCGCGGCCGGGGGGTACTGCAAGGCGCTCATGGGCAACCACGAACTGCTGCTGCTCGGTGCCAAGCGGTTCGGCGACACCCCGGTCAACTCCGGCGCGGGCACCGCCACCTTCCAGGCGGCCTGGCTGCTCAACGGCGGCCAGAAGTACGACATGGACCGGCTCCAGGACCACCACCTGCAGTGGATGTCCCGTCTGGACGCCATGGAGGAGGTCGACGGTCATCTGCTCGTCCACTCCGACACCACCGCCTACCTCGACTACGGCGACTCGATCGAGGCGGTCAACGACACCGTCCGCGAAACGATCACGCGTAACGACGCGGACGAGGTGTGGGATCTGTTCCGCAAGTTCACGAAGCGTTTCTCCTTCCGCGACGAGGGCGGCGCCGACGCCGTGCGCTCCCTCCTCGATACGTACGGCGGCACCCGCATCGTTCACGGCCACAGCCCGATTCCCTACCTGCTCGGCGAAGTCGGCTCCGAGGAGGGCGAGGACAACAGCGGGCCGCATGTCGAAGGACCGCACGTCTACGCCGACGGGCTGGCCATCGCGATGGACGGCGGCGTGACGATGGCCGGGAAACTCCTGGTCCAGCAATTGCCCTTGGGTATCTGAGCGTTACGGGATGCTCGCGGTGCGTCACCCATGCCGCTGTCGACCCGTCGGCAGGGCCGCAGGTCAGGGGCCAATTTCGGCAAACCCCCTGTCACGCCATGCCGTCGCCGCTCTACCATCGGTTCATCCGTAGCAGGCTCCCCTCCGTTTCTGCCCGACGGCTCGTTGGCATGCGAGCCCCAAGCCCTACGGAGCATCGGGGGATGCACATGAACAGCGTTCCGCAGCACCTGCACAGCGAGGACCGCCAGGAGTACGAGCGGGTCCTCGACGAGGCGCTGCGCTCCGCCCCACACCACCCGGAACTGGCTGCTGTCGGACAGCGGCTCAACCCCGAACAACTGCGCACCATGGCCCTCAACGCCTCCGCGCTCATCGCGGTGGCCGCGGCGGCCGAATACCAGCACTACGTGAAGATCCGCGAGGAACTGCGCCACCCCGCGCCGACGAACCCGACGACCGTGTCGGGCCCCTCGTCCTCCGCAGGGACCGGCCCCGCGGAGCCGGGCGCGACCGCCATGGGCATCGCCACCAGCATGGGGGAGGCGGCCCAGGCCGCCGAAGCCGCCGGCGCCGGCGCGGTCGCCGCCGTCCTCACCCCCGTCCTCGCCGGGACCGCCGCGGCGATATTCCTCCTCGTCGGCTACATCCTCAGAGTGCTCGACCCCCAACAGGCGTTCGCCCGGACGATGCTCACGGCGGGCTGGGCCTTCGGGGCCGTCGCCGCGGCCGCGATCCTGGTCGCCACCGTCGCGCTGCTGCTCACCGCCCTGCGCAACCGGCCCTCCCTGGAGGCCGGACCGTACAGCGAACTGAGCGAAGAGGTGGACCAGGCCAGAGAGGCCTGGCGGGAAGCCCTGCTGGAACGCGGCATCCTGCCGTTCCTCCGGGAGGCGCTCGCCGCTCCCGGTGCGGTGACCCCCGTGCACAGCGACCCGGTTCCGCCCGCGCCCGTCAGCCGCCTCCCGAAGATCGGCTACGACCGCCCGGGCTTCAGCAGCCCCGACGACGGCCGCTCGGCCGGCTCACGGCCCAGTTTCAGCAGCCCGGACTACTCCAGCCCGGACTTCGGCGGACCGGACCACCAGCCGGAGTAGGGCGTCCGGTTCACGCCCCGGCGACCCGGCCGCCGCGCCGTCAGGTCCGCCACCCGATGCCGGGAGCGCGGGCCGAGGACGGTGCGACGCCCGAGGGCCGGGACGGCCGGAACCGGGACAGCGCCGGCCCCACTGACACCGGCTCAGGCGGTACCAGGGACCGCCCGGGTCAGGGGCGCCGAGGTTCTGATGCCGCGCCCGGGCGGGGGCTCGGGTGTCCTCTGCCCGGCCCCAGGCGCGGACGGTGATGGGAGGGGCGCGTCCCATGACCGGAGGGCGGTCAAAGGCAGTCAGAGGATGCCGGCCTGCCCCGCAGCCGTGATCCAGCTGGGGAACTCGGAGAGAAGCCGGTCGTACAGCTCCTGGTCGGGGACGCCGGCGATGTCGTCGACGGCGAAGAAGCCCACGTTGTCCACACGGCGCCCGGGCAGCGTGTCGAACCGCTCCAGGACCCCGTAGTTGGACCGCCCGAGTCCCACGAACTGCCAGAAGATCGGCTCCTCGACCGCGGCCCGCAGCTCCCGCTCGATCGCTGCGTCCCGGTAGACCCCTCCGTCGGAGAAGAACAGCACCAGCGTCGGAACAGGCGCCGGATTCTCCCGAACGTAGGACCTGACCTGCGCGATCGCCTTCTGCTCCTCGTTCTGGATGCCGACCGAGCGCATGTCGACCTGGCCCGGCTCCATCCCCTTGCGGGGCTTCTTGCCGCGCCGGAACAGGCTCATCTCTCCCCCGCGCACATGCAGCCGCAGCCACTCGGGCAGTTCCCCCAGACGCAGGTCGGGGAGGCGAGCGGCTTCGCTGGCGAACGTCCAGGCCTGCATCTCGCCGTCGTCGTCGAGTTGCGCCACCACCGCCGCCATCCGCTCCACGACGTCCGCCACCACCCCCCGGGAGTACAGGAACGCCATGGAACCGGAGGCGTCGAGGACGAGCACGACCCGGGCACTGATCCCGGCCGCCCCCCGCTTGCTCAGGCTGACGGCGACCTGCTCCTTGCGCAGCGACAGGCGCTTGCGCATGTCCACGGGAAGCCGCTCCTCACCCTTGGACAGCCGGGGACCCGAGGACCCGGCGACCGCCTCCGGCAGGCCCGGGTGAACGGGTGCCCGCGGGGCCGGCGGACCGGCCGGGGGCACACCCGCGCTGCCGACCCTGGGCGCATCCGGACTGCCGACCCGCGGCGTGCCCGGGCTGCCGACCTGAGGCGGCGCCGTCGACTGAGCGGGCGCCTCTTCCTGCTCCTCGTCCACCGTGATCCCGAAGTCGGTGGCCAGCCCCGCGAGCCCGGACGCGTACCCCTGCCCGACCGCCCGGAACTTCCAGCGGCCCTCACGCCGGTAGAGCTCACCGCCGATGAACGCCGTCTCGGTATCGGCCTGCATCTCGAAGCGAGCCAGTTCGGATCCCCCGTCCGTGTGCAGCACCCGCAGTGTCAGACCGCTGACCTGTCCGAAGACGCCGCCGTCGGCCGACGCACACAGCACCACCCGCGTGATGACGCCCTCCAGCGCACCGAAGTCCACCTCCATCGTGTCGGTCGTGAAGCCGCCGGCGCGCTGCTTGCCGAGGTGCCGCACGGCGCCGGATGCATGGCGGGGCTGGTTGTAGAAGACGAAGTCACCGTCGTCCCGCACCCGTCCGTCGGCGGTCAGCAGCAGCGCCGAGGCGTCCACGTCCGGCCCTGCGGCCCCCTCGGACCAGCTGAGTTCCACACGAACGGCGTGCGAGTCGACCGCCAGGTTGGCGCCTTTGCTCATGGATCGCGCAGTCATGAGCCCAGTGAAGCACCGCGACCCCGGTCCCCGGCCGGGTGAGCCTCCCCGGCCGGGCACTTCGGTGAACCGCACCCGGGCCTCAGGACGGCCCGGGTCGTACGTCGACCCCCGCCGTCAGGTGGCCAGGGGCAGATACACCCGGTTCCCGCCCTCCGCGAACTCCTTGGACTTCTGCGCCATGCCCTCCTCGATCTCCGCCCTGCTGCCGCCGTGAGCCCGACGGATGTCTTGGGAGATCTTCATCGAGCAGAACTTCGGCCCGCACATCGAGCAGAAGTGCGCCGTCTTCGCGGGCTCGGCCGGGAGGGTCTCGTCGTGGAACTCCCGTGCCGTGTCCGGGTCGAGGGCGAGATTGAACTGGTCCTCCCAACGGAACTCGAAGCGTGCGTCGGACAGCGCGTCGTCCCATTCCTGCGCGCCGGGGTGTCCCTTGGCGAGGTCGGCGGCGTGGGCGGCGATCTTGTAGGTGATGACACCGGTCTTGACGTCATCGCGATTGGGCAGACCGAGGTGTTCCTTGGGCGTGACGTAGCAGAGCATCGCCGTGCCCCACCAGGCGATCATCGCGGCGCCGATGCCGGAGGTGATGTGGTCGTACGCGGGCGCGACGTCGGTCGTCAGCGGGCCGAGGGTATAGAACGGAGCTTCATCACAGATCTCCTGCTGAAGGTCGATGTTCTCCTTGATCTTGTGCATCGGGACATGCCCCGGGCCTTCGATCATCGTCTGTACATGGAAACGCTTGGCGATCCTGTTGAGTTCCCCGAGCGTCCTCAACTCGGCGAACTGCGCCTCGTCGTTGGCGTCCGCGATGGATCCCGGCCGCAGCCCGTCGCCCAGCGAGTAGGTGACGTCGTAGGCGGCGAGGATCTCGCAGAGTTCCTCGAAGTTCTCGTAGAGGAACGACTCCTTGTGATGGGCGAGACACCAGGCGGCCATGATCGAGCCGCCGCGCGACACGATGCCGGTCTTGCGGTTGGCGGTGAGCGGGACGTACGGGAGACGGACGCCCGCGTGGACCGTCATGTAGTCCACGCCCTGCTCGGCCTGCTCGATGACCGTGTCCTTGTAGATGTCCCAGGTCAGCTCCTCGGCGCGGCCGTCGACCTTCTCCAGCGCCTGATACAGCGGCACCGTGCCGATGGGGACGGGGGAGTTGCGCAGCACCCATTCGCGAGTGGTGTGGATGTTGCGCCCGGTGGACAGATCCATGACCGTGTCGGCGCCCCAGCGGGTCGCCCAGGTCATCTTCTCGACCTCCTCCTCGATGGAGGACGTCACCGCCGAGTTGCCGATGTTGGCGTTGACCTTCACCAGGAACCGTTTGCCAATGATCATCGGCTCGATCTCCGGGTGGTTGACGTTGGCCGGCAGCACGGCCCGGCCCGCCGCAATCTCCTCGCGCACCACCTCGGGAGAAACGTTCTCCCGGATGGCCACGAACTCCATCTCGGGGGTGATCTCCCCACGGCGCGCGTACGCGAGCTGGGTGACAGCCTTGCCGTCCCGTCCACGGCGCGGCAGACGCGGCCGGCCCGGGAACACCGCGTCGAGGTTGCGCAGCCCTCCACGGGGCGAGGTGTGCTTGATGCCGTCGTCCTCCGGACGAACGGGACGGCCTGCGTACTCCTCGGTGTCGCCACGCGAGATGATCCAGTTCTCGCGCAGCGGCAGCAGTCCCCTGCGCACGTCCGTCTCGACGAGCGGATCGGTGTACGGGCCGGACGTGTCGTACAGCGTGACCGACCGGCCGTTGGTGAGGTGCACCTGTCGGACCGGCACCCGGAGGTCAGGGCGATCGCCCTCGACGTATCCCTTGTGCCAGCCGATGGACCTCCCGCCCTCCACATCGTCGACGTCGACCGCGTTGTCGCTGGTGACGTCCTGCATGGAGGCAGGCGTGCGTGCGTCCTTGTTGGTCATGAGACCTACTCCCTACGCCGGCATTACCCGGTAACAGGTTCGGCGGTCGACGCAGCGGCTACCGTCTCCCGACGCCCATGGAAAACATCACTCGATTCGAGAGACGTTTCACGTGAAACATCGCGAAGACGGAGGTCAGCGTCCTCTCAGCCCGGTGCTCCGAGCTCCCGCGTGTGCAAAAGGTGGCTCCACGCTAGCGGTTTATGTGGCGCGGTGAACAGTGGGCCTCTTTCGTTCTTGCGATGATCGGGCGGTGACGACACACCAGCCCCCGTACCCACCGCCTGAGCCGCCCCGCCGGCCTGCCGCCGGAAACGGTCCCGGCGGTGGCCCGGGCACCGGTGCCGCCAACGGCTTCGAACCAGGCCCCGGACGCGGCCCCGGAGATGACCGCAGTGTCGACAGCGGCATGGACACCGGTGTCGGCAGCGGTCACCTTCACGAGCGCCCCCACGGCTCCGGCCCTGATCAGCCACCGGGATACGCCCGCGGGTCGGGGGGCCTGAGCGGTCTGCGCCGTCGGGGTCGTGGTGCGGCTCCGGGCGACCAGGACGGAAGTCCCGGTGGAGCTCCTGCGCAGGGTCGCGGGGACGGGCAGGGAAACCGCCCGGCAGAGCGGGCCGGGGCGGGTTCCGGCCAGCCCACCGGCCCCGGTCCCATGAGCGGCTACGACCAGGACCGCGCACACGTGGCCGGGTACGGACACGTCCCACCCGAGCGGGGAAACCCGCCGGGGCAGCCGTCCGGGTACGGGCGGGGACAGAATCCAGGCAACGGTCACGAACCCTTCCCCGCCCCACCTCGTCACAGCGGTTGGGAAAACAGCCCCGCCGAGCGGCACGACAGCGGCCACGCGCACCGCCACGACGACGCTCAAAGGGCCGGCCACGGCGACGCGCAAGGGTCCGGCCACGGTCACGGCCATGCCTCCCGGCACGGTCACGATGCCGACCACGGTCACGATGCCGTTGCCGGACTGGGCTCCGACGGCGACGGCAGCGGTGGGAGCGGGAGCGGCGGACACGGGCCCGGGCATACGCACGGTCACAGCCACAGCCACGGTCCCGCCGCCCCCGTCTCCCAGCACCTGCGCAAGGTCATCGCGGCCATCCTCATCCCGTTCGGAGCCGCGGTACTGGTCGGGCTCGTGGTGCTGTGGCCCGGCGGAGCCCCCGCGCACGAGCGCACCGGCGTCGGCTTCGACCGGCAGACCCAGCAGGCCACGGTCACCAAGGTGCTGCGCGTGAGCTGCGCGTCGGTGAACGCCTCCGGCGACGCCCCCACCGGGGACACCTCCACGGCCGAAGGATCCTCCGCCCAACAGCAGGCGAGCGGCACCTGCAAGAAGGCCACGATCCGGGTGGACACCGGTGACGACAAGGGCCGCACGTTCACCGAGATCGTCCAGCCCGACCAGTCACGGCAGTTGGAGCAGGGCGAGAAGGTCGTGGTCGCCTATGAGCCCTCCGCGCCGAAGGACCTCCAGTACTCGGTCGCCGACGTGAACCGCCGTGTGCCGATGGCGTTGCTGGCCATCATCTTCGCGGTCGCCGTCGTGGTCGTCGGGCGGCTCCGCGGCGTCATGGCGCTGATCGCGCTGGCCATCAGCTTCATGGTGCTGAACTTCTTCGTTCTCCCCGCGATCCTGCAGGGATCCAACCCACTGATCGTGGCGGTGGTGGGGTCGAGCGCCATCATGCTGATCGCGTTGTATCTCTGTCACGGCCTGTCGGCCCGCACCTCCGTCGCGGTGCTCGGCACGCTCATCTCGCTGCTGCTGATCGGCGTCCTCGGTTCGCTGTTCATCGACTGGGCCTTCCTGACCGGCAACACGGACGACAACACCGGCCTGATCCACGGCCTGTACCCGTCCATCGACATGAGCGGTCTACTGCTCGCCGGCATCATCATCGGCTCGCTCGGTGTCCTCGACGACGTGACCGTCACCCAGACATCGGCGGTCTGGGAACTGCACGAGGCCAACCCGTCGATGGGCTGGCGTGCTCTCTACCGCGCCGGCATCCGCATCGGCCGGGACCACATCGCCTCCGTGGTGAACACGCTCGTCCTCGCCTACGCGGGTGCGGCGCTGCCCCTGCTGCTGCTCTTCTCGATCGCGCAGAGCAGCGTGGGGACGGTCGCCAACAGCGAGTTGGTCGCCGAGGAGATCGTGCGGACGCTGGTGGGCTCGATCGGCCTCGTCGCCTCCGTGCCCGTCACGACGGCCCTGGCGGCCCTCGTGGTCGCCTCGGACCGCCCCTCCTCGGCCGCGGCGCCGACGACGGCTCAGAGTGCGCCTCCAGGGGCATCGACGGCTTCCGCCGGGGCGGCGCCCGCCGGTTCGTCCCCGGCCCGGGGCAGCCGGGGCAGACGACGCAAGCACTGATCGAACCGCCGGACCGGGAAGCCTCCTCGGCACCGACTGCGCAGACCTCGCCCGGACGACGTTCCGCGGCCGGGCGGTCCGTCGTCCGGGCGGCGGCCCGCTGGCGGCCGGACCGCGGAGCGGCCGGACCGGAGGAAACCGGACCGGAGGCAACCGGACGGGGGGCAGCCCGGCAGCACGCGCAGTGCGAGCAGCGTGGATGGCACGAACAGCGCGGGCGCGCCCTGCGTTGCGGCCGCCCCGCAGGCCTCAACGACACGGCCGACGCGGTCCGGCGCGCAAGCAGGGCGGTGCGGGCTGCCATGGAACCGGCGACGCCCACCCTGCCACGCCCGCCAGGAGACGAAGAACCGTTCCTGCGCAACGCCGTCCGCAGCGGGGCATCCCGATCCGGCACCCTCCGTCACCGTCACCTCAGCCGGCGTTCTGCTCCTCCGCCAGGATGCGGTTCAGCGCCTCGTCCAGATGCGCGTCGAAGTCGGCGAGCGCACCCTCCTGGCCGAGCGGGACCACTTTGTCGGTGCGGTCGAGGAAGGCCACGAGCGGGGCCGCCGAGGAGCGGAACAACGCCTGGTCGCCGCCGACCTGAAGCCGGATCAGAACTTCGCCCAGCACGTCGGGTTCCACGGGCGACACCCGGACATCTCCCTCCCCACACGGCCTGCCCACTCCGTCGATGAGCAGCTCGCGCCCGAAAGCCCAGGTCACCGGGGCGTCGCCGGGCAGATGGAAAGTGAGCCGCACGGCATAGGGATCGCACGACTCGTATTCCAGCTCCACGGGGATGCGGAACGAGAGCTCCTCGGAGACGAGGAAGCTCATCATGACCTCTGCCTGTACTGCCTGCACGGACTCGCGCATCGCCTTACCCCGTCATTTGCCTTCGACTGGCCGGGAATGGACCATCTGACACTGCACGCATCTTGCAGAAAGTACACAACAGATCACAAGGAGTGAGTTTTCAGATGCTGATAGAGATGGCGAGCGACCCCAGGAGCCGCCCCACCTCGTTCTGCAGCTCCCGGGCCGCGGGCAGCAACCGGTCGGCGTGATGAGCGGGAAGAGAGATCGCCATGGTGGCGGCCGTGGTACCCACGGTGATCGGAATCGCGGCGCAGACCGTGCCCAGCGCGTACTCCTGCCGCTCCAGGACGGGGTCCATGCGCCGCATGCGTTCCAGGCGCCGCAGTAGGGCGTGGTTGTCCCGCACGGTGTATGGGGTGATCGACTGCGCCGGGTAGCGGCCCAGATGGTCGCGGCGCGTGTCCTCGTCCAGCTGGGACAGAAGGCACTGGCCGATGGCGTGCGCGTGCGCGGTCTCGCGGAAGTCGGCCCATTCCTCCACCGCCGGGTTTCCCGGGGTGTCCGAGACGCACATGATCTCGATCTCGCCCTCGCGGTAGCGGGCGTAGTACACGGGCACACCGATCGAATCGCGCCATTGTGCGAGGGTGTCGGCGACCGTGCTGCGACGTTTCTGCGCCGCTCCGCTGCTGCCGAGCCGCTCGGCGGCCTCGCCGAGGAAGAACAGTCCCTTGTCCCGGCGCAGATAGCCCTCGTGCACCAGGGTGCGGAGCAGGTGGTAGGCAGTGGGCAGTGCCAGGCCGGTCTCCCGCGCCAGTTGCTTGGCCGGAGCTCCGTAGGCGTGCTCGGCGACGGATTCCAGCAGCCGCATGGCGCGCTGCACCGAGCCGATCAGGGTGCCCGCCGGATGCGGCGGGCCGGGAACCCCGGTGTTCGGCGGGCGTTGGAGGGGAGGCGCCGGGGAGCGCGGCTGGTCGGGAGGCGCGTGCGGCTCTGCGGATGCGGTGTCAGCCATGGCCAAGGATCACTCTCGAAGGGCGAGGGGGTGGTCCGTGCGGGGAACACGGGTGGGGGTGTACGCCTCTCGCGGGGTCGTCCCGCGTCGAGTTCCGGACTTTAACCGGCTGCCACCGCATGCAGACGGGCTGTCAGGAAAACTTCCCCCGGGCGAGGGAACCGGCGACTCGTGTTACCGCTCACCGGTCTCCCGCACCGCTCACCAGTCGCTGCGCGAGGAGGAACTCGACAGGAACTTCCGGACGACGTAGATCAGTCCGCCGACCAGCGCCACGAAGACCAGCAGCTTGAAGAGCAGGCCGATCACGAACCCGACGACGCTGGCTATCAGCCCGCCGAACACGACCAGGGCGATGACCGGCACCGCAACCCACTTCACCCACCACGGCAGTCCCGAGAAAATCTCTTGCATCGCCCTGACCCTCATCCTCTTCGGTCGAAGTCCGGCACCCCTGTCGGGCCGGATCATTTCGATGTCCTGCCGTCGATGCTAGGGCCGAGGGGGGTGCCGGCGGGGGCCTCGCACCCCTTGTCCTCCCCTGACCGATCCCCTAGGGAACCCCGAGGCCGGGACTCGGCTGCGAGGCGGAGGCGGTCAACCCTCCGGCGGCGAGAAGACGACGAGGACCCTCAGGTCCTCGCTGATGTGATGGAACTTGTGGGCGACGCCCGCCGGAACGTACACCACGCTGCCGCGCGCCACCTGCGTGGTCTCCAGGCCGACGGTGATCGACGCCCGCCCGCTCACGACGAAGTACACCTCGTCCTGATTGTGCGGGTTCTGTGGATCATGCGTGCCGGCATCGAGCGCGTACAGTCCGACCGACATGTTCCGTTCACGCAGAAACTGCAGGTAGGCCCCATCGTTGGCGGCGCGTTCCGCCTCCAGTTCATCCAACCGGAATGCCTTCATCGACCTAGTCCGCCCTCGTCCGGTGCTCGTTGCCGATCTCTCTGCCACGATCAGACACATGAAGAATTTCGTAGTCAAGACGATCGCCAACGCAGGCGCCCTGGCGATCGCCGTCTGGCTGCTCGACAAGATCACCCTGACCGGTGACAGCACGGGCAAGAAGATCGGCACCCTCATCCTTGTCGCCCTGCTCTTCGGCCTGGTGAACTCCCTGGTCAAGCCGATAGTGAAGGTGCTGACCTTCCCCCTGTTCATCCTCACGCTCGGTCTGATCACTCTGGTGGTCAACGCGCTGATGCTGCTGCTCACCTCATGGCTGGCCGACACGTTCGACCTGAGTTTCCACGTCGAGGGTTTCTGGACCGCGGTCCTGGGCGGTCTGATCATCTCGGTCGTGTCCTGGGCGCTCAACGTCGTCCTGCCGGACGGGGACTGACCGGTCGATGACCTACCGCGTCTGTTTCGTCTGCACCGGCAACATCTGCCGCTCGCCGATGGCCGAGTCGGTCTTCCGCGCGCGCGTGGCGGAGGCCGGCCTCGACGCTCTGGTCGAGGTCGACAGCGCCGGCACGGGTGACTGGCACGAGGGCGAGGACGCCGACCCGCGTGCCCTCGCCGTCCTGGCGGGGCACGGGTACACCCTCGACCACACGGCCCGGAGGTTCGAGCCGTCCTGGTTCGCCCGCCTCGACCTGGTGATCGCGCTGGACTCCGGCCACCTCAGGGCGCTGCGCGGGCTCGCCCCCACTCAGGAGGACGCGGCGAAGGTACGGCTGCTGCGGTCCTACGCCCGCCAGGAGGCCGGCCGTCACCCAGGGGCCGCCTCGCCCGCTTCCTCCGGCCCGGCCCACGCCGGCCTCGACGTCCCCGACCCCTACTACGGGGGCCGGGCCGGCTTCGAGGAGTGTCTTGAGATGGTGGAGGAGGCGAGCGACGGTCTGCTCGCCGCCGTACGGGACGAGGTGGAAGGACGAGTGGCATGAACGATTCCGCTGCGAGCGGGGGCCCTCCGGCTGGCGACGGCGAGGGGACCCGCTCGGTGCGGGCCGGGCTGCCCGAGCCCGTGAAGTACGAGCCGACCCTCCCCGGGCCGGTGTTCGCAGCCCACTTCCACCTGCCGGGCGAGCCCACGGGTCCCTATACCTACGGACGCGACGAGAACCCGACGTGGACCCTCCTCGAGCACGCGATCGGCGAGCTCGAGGCGCCGGGGCAGGACGGGGTCGAGACGCTCGTCTTCGCCTCCGGCATGGCGGCGATCTCCTCGGTGCTCTTCTCCCAGCTGCGCGCCGGCGACTCCGTCGTGCTGCCCGATGACGGCTACCAGGCGCTGCCCCTGGCACGCGCACAGCTGGAGGCGTTCGGCATCGAGGTCCGCACCGCGCCGACGGCCGGCGACGCGCAACTCGCCCTCCTCGACGGCGCGAAGCTGCTGTGGATCGAGTCCCCGTCGAACCCCGGGCTGGACGTGTGCGACATCGGCCGACTGGTCGAGGCGGCACACGCGCGCGGCGTGCTGGTGGCTGTCGACAACACACTGGCCACCCCGCTCGGCCAGCGTCCGCTGGCGCTGGGCGCCGACTTCTCGGTGGCCAGCGGCACCAAGCAGCTCACGGGACACGGCGACGTCCTCCTCGGCTACGTCACCGGGCGCAGCGGCGAGCCGATGGCTGCCGTACGGCGCTGGCGCAAGATCGTCGGGGCGATTCCCGGGCCCATGGAGGCGTGGCTCGCGCACCGGTCGATCGCCACCTTGCAGCTGCGCGTCGACCGGCAGAGCGCCGGCGCACTGGCCGTGGCCGAGGCGCTGCGGGGGAGGCCGGAGGTGAGCGGGCTGCGATATCCGGGACTGCCGGACGACCCCTCTCACAAGGTCGCCTCGCAGCAGATGCGGCGCTATGGCTGCGTGGTCTCCTTCGCGCTGCCCACGCGCGCGCGTGCCGAGCGTTTCCTCGATGTCCTGCGCCTGGTGGACGAGGCGACGAGCTTCGGCGGTGTCCGCTCCACCGCGGAACGGCGTGGACGCTGGGGCGGGGACGCGGTACCGGAGGGGTTCATCCGGCTGTCCGTGGGTGCCGAGGACGCCGATGACCTGGTGGCGGACGTGCTGCGTGCGCTCGCGGAGTCGGCGCGATGACCGGCTTACGAACCCCCTCCGCGCGCCCTCCGGTCACGACGGACGGTCCGAGCCTCCCCCCTCGTGGCTCGGACCGCCCGCGGTTCTGCGCGGCAAGAACCGCGTCCACAAGGCTAGTTGACTCTGTGTCAGTGTCCAATCACTCTGGCGACAGAGACCTATCGACTTATTTATAGTTGAGCCCTGCCTCAAAGCCGGGAGGGAGTCGGAAAAGAGGAGGAAGCGCCATGGATCTGGCCTTGTTGCGCACATTGGTGACCGTGCACCGGGCCGGCTCCTTCACCCGCGCCGCCGCTCTGCTGGGCCTGTCCCAGCCGGCCGTCACCTCTCAGATCCGGACTCTGGAGCGGCAGTTGGGTCGACCGCTGTTCCTGCGCCAGGCTCGTGGCGTCACCCCGACCAGCATCGGCGACGAGCTCGCCCACAAGGCCGCTCCACATCTGGACGCCCTCGCGGAGATCGCTCAGACCGGCCTGGACGACGAGTCCGCCGAGCGCACGCTGCACCTCGCCGGACCTCCCGAGTTCACCGCCGAGCGAGCCCTGCCCGCGCTCACCGGGCCGTCCCTCGACGACGGACAGGGGTTCACCGTGCGCGCCTCCTTCGGCAATGCCGAGGAGGTCCTGGAGGGCCTGGCCGCCGGGCACCATGACCTCGCCATCAGTACGGCCCGACCACGCGGAGGGCTCCTCACGGCCACCCCGCTGTGCGACGAGGAACACGTCCTGGTTGCCGCGCCCCAGTGGGACGAGCTGATCGACGCCGGAAAGCTGTGCCGCAAGGGCGCGTCCGCGCTGGAAAACCTGCCCGTCGTCGAGGTTCATGAGTCGCTTCCCCTGGTGTCCCGCTACTGGGCCGCGGTCTTCGACTCCCGCGCGGCGGCCTCGGGCGCCGTCATCGTTCCCGACCTCCGCGCGGTGCTCGCCTGCGCGATCGCCGGGGCGGGCCTGGCGGTGCTGCCGCGCTATCTGTGCGCGGCCGCTCTCGAACGCGGTGAGGTCGTCGCGCTGCATGAGCCGGCGGTGCCTCCGCTGCGAACCTACGTCCTGGTCGTGCGCACCGGAACGCTCGCGGTGCCCCAGGTGGCAAGGGCACACGAGCGCTTGCTGACGGCCGCTGCCGAGTGGTGCTGACGCCTTTTCCGTGCGATGTCACAGTCCGGCTCGGTCCGGTCACGCATCACGATGTTTCACGTGGAACCAGCCGGGCCACATTTCTCCCATGACCGTCCGACCCGTGGTCAAGCGCACCGCACGAGCCGTTCTGCTTGACGGCGACAACCTGATCTTGATCAAACGCACCAAGCCCGGTGTGGATCCTTACTGGGTCACGCCCGGTGGCGGGGTCGAGCCGGACGACGCCACCGTCGTGGACGCCCTGCACCGCGAAGTCCACGAGGAACTGGGCGCCAAGATCACCGATGTGGTCCCCTGTTTCGTGGACACCGTCGAGCACATCGGCGACGACGGCGGTGCGACCGGTGTGAAGGTGCAGCACTTCTTCGTCTGCCGCCTGGAGTCCATGGACCCGGCACAGCGGCACGGCCCCGAGATCGAGGAACCCGCCGGCGAGTACGAGATCGTCCGCGTGCCGTTCACCCGCGTCGGGATCGCCTCCGTCCACCTGGTTCCGCTGTCACTGCGGCACTATCTCGACGGCAACATCGAGGGCGTCCGCGCCATGCACGCACCCGACCTCGGCTGACGTCCGGACCCTGCACCGCGCGACGCGGGGTACAGGGCGTGCGGGACCGGGCGTCAGCGGTCCGGCCCGGCCCGGTCCGGTCCGGTCCGAGGAGCGTCGTACTCGGCTTCGCATCGCCGTCACTGAGATCACGTGGCACCGGGACCCGTAGAACACCGCGGGTGCCGTTCCACGTTTCACGTGAAACATGTCGTCGCTTCCCGCTCCCGGGCAGGGTATGGCCAAAAGCACCTGCGCTCGAGAGGAAACGGGTGGACGCCGACAGCGCTGGTCGGACAGCCTGAACGGCGTGCCGACTCCTTCCCTCTCTGATCTGCCCATCCGCCGTCTGACGCACCGCGATCTCGCCGCCTGCGCCGACTTGTCCGAGGATCGGGGGTGGCCACGCGAGGAGCACAAGTGGGGTCTTCTCCTGTCAGCCGGGACGGGTTACGGCATCGACGACCCCGACGGAGGCCTCGTCAGTGCCTGCGTCGTCACCGAATACGGCCCGTACGGCAACCCCTCCTTCGGGGCCGTCGGCATGGTGCTGGTCGCCGAGCGACACGCCCGGCGAGGCATCGGTCGGCGCCTGATGCGGCACATCGTCTCCCTGATGGGCACCACACCACTGACCCTGCACGCGACACCGAACGGCCGGCCGCTCTACGAGGAGCTGGGCTTCAAGGCCACCGGCCGGGCGGAGATGCTGCGCGGGTGTTTCACGCCGGGCGTGACGGCTACGGGCGTCGCCACCCGTGCCGCCACGGCCGAGGACCTCCCTTCGATCCTCCGCCTCGACGAGGAGGTCTTCGGAGCCGACCGCACGCACGTGATCACCCGCCTGCCCGCCTTCGCCGACCAGTTCCGGGTCGCCGAGGAAGCCGGCCGGATCATCGGCTACGCCGCGGCCTGGCCCAACATGGACACGCAGGTCGTCGGCCCGCTGATCGCCCGGGACACGACGACCGCCCAGTCCCTTCTGGCCTCCCTCGCGGACAGCACCGACCGGCCCCTGCGCACGGACATCGATGTACGGCACGAGGAACTGCTGGCGTGGGCGAAAGCACGGGGCCTGGAGCCGATCGCCTTCAACTCCGTGATGACCTACGGCATCCCGGAGTTGCCGGGGGACTGGCGCCGGCGTTTCGCTCCACTGACCGTGGCCGCCGGCTGACGAAGCGGAGCGCGGCCGGGAGGAGAGCCGGGCGTCCACCGCCCGGTCAGTGACGGACAGCAGCCTGCCGTCCGTCGCCGGCGCCCTCGGCGACCACGACGCACGGTCGCCCGGAGCCGCTCCCCCGGCGCTTTGCACCAACGACGCCGCCCTGCGTGAGGCCCTCGCCGAAGCCGCCGAGACCCCGGAGTTGGCCCCCCTGGTCCGGGTCGTGGAGTCGCTCAAGGCACCCGCTGCCGCCGCATGAATCTAGGGTGACGCCATGGGAGATCTTGAAATACGAGCCGCCGTCGCTGAGGACGTTCCCGCGATCGTCGGCATGCTCGCGGACGACCCCCTGGGTGCCCAGCGCGAGTCACCGGACGATCTGAGCCCCTATCTGGCCGCTCTGGAACGGTTGACCGCCGATCCGAACCAGCGGTTGGTCGTCGCCGTACGCGAGGGACGCGTCGTCGGCACCCTGCAGCTGACGATCGTTCCGGGTCTGTCCCGGCGCGGCGCGACGAGGTCGATCATCGAAGGAGTGCGCGTACACGCCGACGAGCGCGGCAGCGGTCTGGGGACACGGTTCATCGAGTGGGCGATCGAGGAGTCCCGCAGGGAGAACTGCCAACTCGTGCAGTTGACGTCGGACAGCACCCGCACCGACGCCCACCGGTTCTACGAACGACTCGGCTTCACGGCCTCACACGTCGGTTTCAAAATGAACCTCTGAGACCTGGGCTTCGGAAGCGGAACACCACGTCGGGGAGGTGCCCTGTTTCACGTGAAACAGGGCACCTCCTCTTCGTCGGCCGTCACCCGCCCGTTCCGCTCGCAGGGGGGTCAGGCGATCCCCCGCCATCCCTCGGGGTCGACTCCACCGGGCACTGCGGCTCCCTCGTCGTACGGCTGGCGCGTGAACACGAACGACCCCAGGTCCAGGTGGTCCACACTCCCGTCAGGCCGCCGTACGGCCTTCAGGAGCTCTCCGGCGTAGTAGCCCTCCAGGCCGGTCCAGGTACCGTCCCCGTTCGGCCGGAACCGGGAACGCCGGCCGCCGCCGGACAGCGGCCCCAGGGAGACGAGCCCGTCGGCCGTGAGGCGAAGGGCGAAAGCGCTCGTACCCCAGTACCACGGCCCCACCAACTCCAGCACGGCCGAGTCGACTTCCGTCAGCGGACGCCACGGCTGGGGGATCCGCGGCTCGGCGTCGGCGACGATGCGCACGAGATCGGACGCCACCTGGGACACCATGAGGCCGGAGGTGCAGTTGGCGAGCACCACCGCGGCCACGTCGTCCGCCACCCCGATGGTGAGGGACGCCAGGAAGCCCGGCACCGACCCGGAGTGACCCATGAGCAGGCGGCCGTCCCGTTGCTGGATCTGCAGCCCGAGACCGTAGGTGGCTCCCTCGGCCAGATCTCCCGGCCCGGCGGGCGCGGACGGCGTCCGCATCTCGCGCAGGGTCTCTACACCGAGCACCCGGTCGTCGCCGTGCGTCAGAAAGGTGGCGAAGCGTGCGAGATCGCCGGTCGTGGACCAGAGCTGTCCCGCGCAGGCCATCCGCCCGAAGTCCTCGGCGGGCTCGGGCAGCATGACGTCGGCCCAGGGATGCACGGCCCAGCCGCCCGCGGCCGGCACCCCGGGCCGGACGCCCGTGCGTTCCAGCCCCAGGGGTTCGATCACCTCACACCGCACCGCTTCTTCCCAGGGCACGCCGCGGAGCTTCTCCACAAGGGCGCCCAGGAGGGTGTAGCCGACGTTCGAGTAGTGATGCCGCCGTCCGGCCGCGCAGGGAGCGCCCTGGTCGCCCAGGACGTCAGCGAGCTCGGGACGCAGTGAGCCCGGGGTGCGCTCCCACCACGGGCTCGGCGACTCGGCAGCCAACCCGGCGGTGTGGGACAGCAGTTCGGCCACCGTGGCCTCGCCCGCGCCGGTGCCGGGCAGGTGCTTCTCCAGCGGGTCGTCGAGGCCCAGCAGTCCCTCGTCACGCAGCCGCAGTACGAGGACGGCGGTGAAGGTCTTGGTGATCGAGCCGATCCGGTACTGCACGTTCTCGTCCGGTGCGTGTCCCTCGACCGAGGTCCGCGCCCCGTGCCACACGGCCCGCCCGTCCCGTACGACCGCGGCGACGAGCGACGGGGCCCGGCCTTCCGCCTGGGCCACGGCGATCCGGTGGAGCAGCGCCCGCCGGGTGCCGGCCAGCAGGCCTTCCTGAGATGTCGTCATGGCCTCAGTCCACCCGCCGGAACCCTCGACGTCGAGTTCATTTCATCCGGGGCTGCGGGGTCTCTCCGCTCGTGACATGTCGCTCTCGCGTGACCTGGGCGTTCTTGGCCGTCTCACGGCCCTGTCGCCCATGATCAGTCCCAGTCGGCGGCATTTCCCCGCGAGGTCGAGATCGAGATCAGGCGGCTTGCCCGAGTCGACCGAGTGCACCACGCTGAGCCCTCAGCACGAGGACTACCGGCGAGCCCGGATCGCGCACCGATGAGTTTCCCGCACCGGGCTGGTCCATACGCCAGGCACCCACGGACGGAAGGCCGGCCATGCGGAAACTGATCTACGGCATGAACCTGACGTTGGACGGCTATATCGCCGCGGCCGGTGACGACATCGGCTGGAGCGGACCGCCGAGCCACGAGCTGTTCCAGTGGTGGCTCGACCACGACCGGGAGAGCGGCCTGTCGCTGTACGGGCGCAAGCTGTGGGAGGCGATGAGCTCCTATTGGCCGACCGGCGACCAGCGGCCCGACGCCACCCCGGCGGAGATCGAGTTCGCGCGGAACTGGCGGGACACGCCGAAGGTGGTGTTCTCCTCGACGATCGACAAGGTCGACTGGAACACCCGCCTGGTCACCGGCGACGCGATCGCCGAGATCACCCGGCTCAAGGCCGAGGACGGCGGCCCCATGAACATCGGCGGCGCAACGCTCGCCGGGGCGGCCATGCGTGCCGGGCTGATCGACGAATACGCGATCGTCACCCATCCGGTCCTGGTGGGCGACGGCACGCCGTTCTTCACCGCGCTGGACAGCTGGGTGAACCTGAACCTGGTGGAGACGCGGACGCTTCCCGGCGGCGTGGTCCTGACCAGGTACGAGACGAGGCGCTGAACAGCAGCACCCACGCGCTGGGCTCACGGTGACGCCGTAAACGACATCGGTCGGTACGACACGGCCCATGAGACGACGGACATCAGCCGCGAGATCCTGCACCACAGCGCGGGTCAGGTCTGGGCCATGTCCACGAACCGGGAGTAGTGGCCCTGGAAGGCGACCGTGATCGTGGCCGTCGGGCCGTTACGGTGCTTGCCCACGATGATGTCGGCCTCACCCGCGCGCGGGGACTCCTTCTCGTACGCGTCCTCGCGGTGCAGCAGGATCACCATGTCGGCGTCCTGCTCGATGGAGCCGGACTCACGCAGGTCGGACACCATCGGCTTCTTGTCCGTGCGCTGCTCCGGGCCACGGTTGAGCTGCGAGAGCGCGATCACCGGCACCTCCAGCTCCTTGGCCAGCAGCTTGAGGTTACGGGACATGTCCGAGACCTCCTGCTGACGGCTCTCGGAGCGCTTGGAGCCACCCGCCTGCATCAGCTGCAGATAGTCGATGATCACTAGCTTGATGTCGCTGCGCTGCTTCAGCCGACGGCACTTGGCGCGGATCTCCATCATCGACAGGTTGGGGGAGTCGTCGATGTAGAGCGGCGCGGAGGAGACCTCGGGCATGCGGCGGGCCAGCCGGGTCCAGTCGTCGTCGGTCATGGTGCCGGAGCGCATGTGGTGCAGGGCGACGCGGGCCTCGGCGGACAGCAGACGCATCGCGATCTCGTTGCGGCCCATTTCGAGGGAGAAGATGACGCTCGGCAGGTTGTGCTTGATCGACGCCGCTCGCGCGAAGTCCAGCGCCAGCGTGGACTTTCCCATGGCGGGACGGGCCGCGATGACGATCATCTGGCCCGGGTGCAGGCCGTTGGTGAGCGAGTCGAGGTCCGTGAACCCGGTGGGCACGCCTGTCATCTCACCGCTGCGCGAGCCGATCGCCTCGATCTCGTCGAGAGCGCCCTCCATGATGTCGCCGAGGGGCAGGTAGTCCTCACTGGTGCGCTGCTCGGTGACGGCGTAGATCTCCGCCTGGGCCCGGTTGACGATCTCGTCGACGTCGTCGTCGGCC
This sequence comes from Streptomyces achromogenes, assembly GCF_030816715.1. Lineage (NCBI taxonomy): Bacteria > Bacillati > Actinomycetota > Actinomycetes > Kitasatosporales > Streptomycetaceae > Streptomyces > Streptomyces achromogenes. The sequence continues at coordinate 4,466,256 of NZ_JAUSYH010000001.1, forward strand.
GCGTATCCCATCTGGGTGATGCGGGTGCCTGCCTCGACCAGGCGGCGCAGTACCGCCCGCTCGTGGACGATCTCCGCGTAGTACTCGGCGTTGGCGGCCGTCGGCACCGTCTGGACGAGGGTGTGCAGATAGGAGGCCCCGCCGACCTTGTTGATCTCGCCGCGTTTGGTCAGCTCGGCCGCAATGGTGATCGGGTCGGCCGGCTCGCCCTTGGCGTAGACGTCGAGAATCGCCTGGTAGATCGTCTCGTGGGCCGGCTTGTAGAAGTCATGGCCCTTGAGGACCTCCACCACGTCCGCGATGGCGTCCTTCGACAGGAGCATGCCGCCGAGGACGGACTGCTCGGCGTCGAGGTCCTGCGGCGGCACCCGCTCGAAAGGCGTCCCGCCGCCTTCCCAGTCGCCGCTGTCCCGGCCCCGCTCGTGCTGCTCCTCGCGTCCACGGCCTCCGTCCCCTCGTCGGCGGGAGGCGGGCAGACGATCACTGGGACCGCTGTCGGCCCACGGGTCGTCCAAGGGCTCGGAAATGCTCACCGAGCCACCTCCTCCCGTCCGCCGAGCGGACCTCGCCGTGCATCTGTTCTACGGCACGACACTGACAATTGAGAGGCCCAACTCCGGTTGTGGTGCGTCGGTTTTGTGAGCTTTCATCGGCCGACGGACGGAGCGGGCGCCGGACCACGGTAGGCCCGCGGGCACCGTCAGCCAATCTGGTTATCCACAGGCCATGTGGACGACGGCCCTGATGCTGTGGAGAACCCCGCCAAACCTGTGCACGACCCGGTGGACAGGCCTGTGAACAAGCCCTCGATTTTTCTCGGCCAACACCCCTGGCCTGCGCTTTCCCCGTCCACGGGCTGTGCAGAAGAAAAAGTTGCCCGGTCGGACCAAGATCCCTTCGAACGGCGCGCGAGAAGGAGCGGAACACAACGCCGAGTAAGGGTCACTGAACAATTGCATCTCTTACCTGTGGACGATTAGATTAGTGCTCATGACACAGGCTCCCGCGCCCGCCAAGGCCCCCCGGCGCCGACACGATCGCGAGATCCTCGCACTGGCCGTGCCGGCGTTCGGCGCACTCGTCGCCGAGCCGCTCTTCGTCATGGCCGACAGCGCGATCGTCGGCCATCTCGGCACCGCCCAACTGGCCGGGCTCGGCATCGCCTCCGCCCTCCTGACGACCGCCGTCAGCGTCTTCGTCTTCCTCGCCTACGCCACCACCGCAGCCGTTGCCCCGCCGCGTCGGCTCCGGCGACCTTCCGGCTGCCATCCGGCAGGGCATGGACGGCATCTGGCTGGCGCTGCTGCTGGGCGCCGCCGTGATCATCGCCGTCCTTCCCGGCGCCCCGTCTCTCGTTGACCTCTTCGGCGCATCAGACACGGCCGCGCCATACGCCACGACCTATCTGCGCATCTCGGCCCTCGGCATCCCGGCCATGCTCGTCGTCCTGGCGGCGACCGGAGTTCTGCGCGGACTCCAGGACACGAGGACACCCCTCTACGTCGCCGTCGGCGGATTCATCGCCAACGGCGCACTGAACGCCGCACTCGTCTATGGTGCGGATCTCGGCATCGCAGGATCCGCCTGGGGCACCGTCATCGCCCAGTGGGCCATGGCCGTGGTCTATCTCGCGGTGGTGGTCCGGGGAGCCCGCCGTCACGGTGCGTCACTGCGGCCTGATGCCGTCGGCATCAGGGCGTCGGCCCAGGCCGGGGCCCCCCTGCTGGTCCGCACGCTGTCCCTGCGAGCGATTCTGATGATCGCCACCGCCGTGGCCGCCCGTCTCGGGGACGACGACATCGCAGCCCATCAGATCGCTCTGGGGCTGTGGAGCCTGCTCGCTTTCGCCCTCGATGCCATCGCCATCGCCGGCCAAGCCATCATCGGGCGGTACCTGGGGGCCGATGACGCCCAGGGCGCGCGGGATGTCTGCCGTCGTATGGTCGAGTGGGGCATCGCCGTGGGTGTGGCCCTCGGCCTGCTGGTCGTCGTCGCCCGGCCGCTGTTCCTGCCACTGTTCACCAGCGACCAGGCGGTGAAGGACGCCGCGTTGCCCGCTCTGCTCCTGGTGGCGCTCTCCCAGCCCCTCTGCGGCATCGTCTTCGTACTGGACGGTGTGCTGATGGGTGCGGGAGACGGCCCCTATCTGGCTTGGGCGATGGTGGCCACGCTGGCCGTCTTCACTCCCGTGGCACTGCTGGTTCCGGTCCTCGGCGGCGGCCTGACCGCGGTATGGGGAGCGATGACGTTGATGATGACCGTGCGGATGGTCACCCTCTGGCTGCGGGCCCGCTCGGGGCGCTGGGTCATCACTGGTGCGGCCCGTTGACTGTTTGACGTGAAACCGCGGGTCGCCCGGTCGGCGTTTCACGTGAAACAGGCAAGCGGAAGGGGCCGCACCCCTATGGGTACGGCCCCTCCTCAGCTCTCAAGCCGATTCCCGGCTCTGCGAGCCGGGCGAGCGCAGCGATCAGGCCGCGACGACCTCGATGTTGACCTTGGCGGCAACCTCGGGGTGCAGACGCACGGAAGTCTCGTGAGCGCCCAGGGTCTTGATCGGCGAGCCGAGCTCGATGCGGCGCTTGTCGACCTCGGGGCCACCGGAAGCCTTGATCGCCGAGGCGACGTCGGCCGGGGTGACGGAACCGAAGAGACGACCGGCGTCGCCGGAGCGGACGGCCAGACGAACCCTGACGCCCTCGAGCTGGGCCTTCACAGCGTTGGCCTGCTCGATGGTCTGGATCTCGTGGATCTTGCGAGCGCGACGGATCTGCTCGACGTCCTTCTCGCCACCCTTGGTCCAACGGATCGCGAAGTTCCGCGGGATCAGGTAGTTGCGAGCGTAGCCGTCCTTGACGTCGACGACGTCACCCGCGGCGCCGAGGCCGGAGACCTCGTGAGTGAGGATGATCTTCATTTGTCGGTCACCCTTCCCTTATCGCGCCTGGGCGGTGTAGGGCAGCAGCGCCATCTCACGGCTGTTCTTGACGGCCGTGGCGACGTCACGCTGGTGCTGCGTGCAGTTGCCGGTCACGCGGCGGGCACGGATCTTGCCGCGGTCGGAAATGAACTTCCGCAGCATGTTCGTGTCCTTGTAGTCCACGTACGTGACCTTGTCCTTGCAAAAAGCGCAGACCTTCTTCTTAGGCTTGCGCACAGGCGGCTTCGCCATGGTGTTTCTCCTGTGTGATCAAGAAGTGGGGATACGACCCGCCTTCGACCCGGTCGGGCCCGGACAAGCCGGGCCCGAAGGCCTAGAAGGGGGGTTCGTCCGAGTAGCCGCCGCCGCTGGCACCGCCGGAGTTGCCACCCCAGCCGCCGCCACCGCCACCGCTGCCGCCCTGCTGGCCGCCGGCGGGAGCGCCGGTCGCCCAGGGGTCGTCGGCCGGAGCGCCGCCGCCCTGCTGGCCGCCGCCGGAGTTGCCACCCCAGCCGCCGCCACCCTGGCCGCCACCGCCACCGCCGCCGTAACCACCCTGGCCACCCTGGCCACTGCGGCCGGAGGCCTTGGTGACCTTGGCCGTGGCACTGCGCAGGCTGGCGCCGACTTCCTCGACGTCCAGCTCGTAGACCGTGCGCTTGACGCCCTCACGGTCCTCGTAGGACCGCTGCTTCAGCCGGCCCTGCACGATGACGCGCATGCCTCGCTGGAGCGACTCCGCGACGTTCTCCGCCGCCTGACGCCAGACCGAGCAGGTCAGGAACAGGCTCTCGCCGTCCTTCCACTCGTTCGTCTGGCGGTCGAAGGTGCGGGGAGTGGACGCGACACGGAACTTCGCGACCGCCGCACCGGAGGGGGTGAAGCGCAGCTCGGGGTCGTCGACAAGATTGCCGACGACCGTGATGACGGTCTCGCCTGCCATGGGGGAACCTCTCGGCGGGTTTGCTGCTGGCTGCTGGTGCTGCTACTCGGAATCCCGAGATCAGCTGAGCGTGAGCTCAGTGGGTCTCGGGGCGGAGGACCTTGGTCCGGAGGACCGACTCGTTCAGGTTCATCTGGCGGTCGAGCTCCTTGACGACCGCAGGCTCGGCCTGCAGGTCGATGACCGAGTAGATGCCCTCGGGCTTCTTCTTGATCTCGTACGAGAGACGACGACGGCCCCAGGTGTCGACCTTCTCGACCTTTCCGTTGCCCTCACGGACGACGGAGAGGAAGTTCTCGATCAGCGGGGAGACAGCGCGCTCCTCGAGATCGGGGTCGAGGATGACCATCACCTCGTAGTGACGCATGTGGAACCCACCTCCTTTGGACTCAGCGGCCACGGTCGATCCGTGGCAGGAGGGTTGTGATGCGTTCGCAACGGTATCGGCCGCCACTGACAATCGGGGGTCGGCTGGCGACATCCTCGATCTGAGCTGGGCGGACTCCCTGGCATGGCCTGGGCAGACACCGGTGCAGAGGGTACAGAGTACCTGCACACACGCTTCCGGTTGAAATCCGGCGTGGGGGACCGTCAATCTGTACACGTCGGGTGTGTATGGCGCTACGATGCGCCGCCTTCCGCAGGAGGTGCCGTATGGCACAGGCATTGCGACCCAATACCGCCGGATCTCTCTTCGCCACCGACGACAGACCCCATCCGCTCCAGGACGCGCTGCTCGCGGTGACGCTGGTGCTCGGACTGACGGCCTTCATCACGTCGTTCTTCCACAGCCTGCATCTGCTCAGCTCCTGGACCGGCCTGGTCGGGATCCTGACGGGCGCGTACGGGCAGTGGGTCTCCGAGACCACCCGTGAACGCTTCGGTCTGATCCTGGGGCTAGGCGCCGCGGGCTTCGGCTTCTTCATCGGCATGGCGCACGGCGGACTCTTCGGCGGACTCTGGTGACCCGGCCGGCGCCGCCGGCCGCGGCGCCCCGGGTCTCCCGCGTCCCGTAGGACACCCGGAACACCCACGAACCCAGACGGAACGCCCCGGCCGCGCACGGGCCGGGGCGCAGGTTCCCTACGCCCAGTCAGGCCGCTCGAAAGGCGCAGTAGGCTTCGGCGCGAGAGCCGGAGCCCCTGAACCCATGGGGACACACCAGCCCGAGGAGCGCCCCGAATGAGCCTGACCCTGAGGACGATCAGCCGCGAGCAGCATCTGGCATACATCCAGAGCCTGCCGTCGGCGAGCCACATGCAGGTTCCGGCCTGGGCCGACGTCAAGGCCGAGTGGCGGTCGGAGAGCCTCGGCTGGTTCGACGAGCGGACCGGGGAACTGGTCGGCGCGGGTCTCGTCCTCTACCGCCAGCTGCCCAAGATCAAGCGCTACCTCGCCTATCTGCCCGAGGGCCCGGTCATCAACTGGTACGCGCCGAATCTCACCGAGTGGCTGGAACCGATGCTGGCGCACCTCAAGCAGCAGGGCGCGTTCTCGGTGAAGATGGGTCCGCCGGTGATCATCCGCCGCTGGGAGGCCACCTCCATCAAGGCCGGCATCCAGAGCCCGGACGTGAAGCGGCTGCGCGACATCGAGGCCGATTTCATCGAGCCGCGCGCCTTCGAGGTGGCCGACAAACTGCGCCGCATGGGCTGGCAGCAGGGAGAGGACGGCGGAGCCGGCTTCGGCGACGTCCAGCCGCGCTACGTCTACCAGGTGCCGCTGGCGAACCGTTCCCTTGAAGAGGTCCACAAGAACTTCAACCAGCTGTGGCGCCGCAACATCAAGAAGGCCGAGAAGGCCGGCGTCGAGGTCGTCCAGGGTGGCTACCACGACCTCGAGGAATGGCAGCGGCTGTACGAGATCACGGCCGTGCGCGACCACTTCCGGCCGCGCCCGCTGTCGTACTTCCAGCGCATGTGGACGGCCCTCAACTCCGAGGACCCCAACCGGATGCGGCTGTACTTCGCCCGCCACAACGGCGTGAACCTCTCGGCGGCCACCATGCTGATCGTCGGCGGACACGTCTGGTACTCCTACGGCGCCTCCGACAACATCGGCCGTGAGTTCCGTCCGTCGAACGCCATGCAGTGGCGCATGCTGCGCGACGCCTACGCGCTCGGCGCCACCGTCTACGACCTGCGGGGCATCTCCGACTCGCTGGACGAGACCGACCACCTCTTCGGCCTGATCCAGTTCAAGGTCGGTACGGGCGGCCAGGCCGCCGAGTACCTCGGTGAGTGGGACTTCCCGCTGAACAAGCTGCTCCACAAGGCGCTCGACATCTACATGTCGCGCCGCTGACGTCAGTCACGTTCAGTGCTTGCATGTCTCTGACACCTCCGACATCTCTGACGCACCTCCCCCACAACCGCAGCCACGAGAAAGGTCCCAGGTCCGGCCATGGCGCTCACGCTCTACGTCGACACCGCGCGCTGGCGGGCGCACCACAAGCACGTGCAGGAGCAGTTCCCGGGGCTCGTACCGGTCTGCAAGGGCAACGGCTACGGCTTCGGGCACGACCGGCTGGCGGAGGAGGCCACCCGGCTGGGTTCGGACGTCCTCGCCGTCGGCACGACGTACGAGGCCGCGCGCATCAAGGACTTCTTCGGCGGCGACCTCCTGGTGCTGACGCCCTACCGGCGTGGTGAGGAGCCCGTGCCGCTGCCCGACCGGGTCGTGCGCTCGGTGTCGTCGGTCGACGGCGTGTACGGGCTCGTGGGGGCCCGTGTGGTCATCGAGGTGATGTCGTCGATGAAGCGGCACGGCATCAGCGAGCAGGACCTGCCGCAGTTGCACGCGGCCATCGAGAACGTCCGGCTGGAGGGCTTCGCCATCCACCTGCCGCTGGACCGCACCGATGGCTCCGACGCCGTCGAGGAGGTCATCGGCTGGATGGACCGGCTGCGGGCGGCCCGCCTGCCGCTGCACACGATGTTCGTCAGCCACCTCAAGGCGGACGAACTCGCCCGGTTGCAGCAGCAGTTCCCGCAGACCCGCTTCCGCGCCCGGATCGGCACGCGGCTGTGGCTCGGGGACCACGACGCCACCGAGTACCGCGGCGCCGTCCTGGACGTCACCAAGGTCGCCAAGGGGGACCGCTTCGGCTACCGGCAGCAGAAAGCCGCCTCGGACGGTTTCCTGGTGGTCGTGGCGGGCGGTACGTCGCACGGGGTGGGCCTGGAGGCCCCCAAGGCCCTGCACGGCGTCATGCCGCGCGCCAAGGGCGTCGCACGCGCCGGTCTCGCCACCGTGAACCGGAACCTCTCGCCGTTCGTCTGGGGCGGCAAGCAGCGCTGGTTCGCCGAGCCGCCGCACATGCAGGTCTCCATCCTGTTCGTGCCGTCGGACGCGCCGGAGCCGCACGTCGGCGACGAGCTGGTGGCCCATCTGCGGCACACGACCACCCAGTTCGACCGGCTCGTGGACCGCTGAGCGGCTGACGGACGGAACAGAGGCCGTACGCGGAACCTCCGCGTACGGCCTCTGTCAGGTCCGTCCGGTGTGGTGTTCGCTCACGGCGAACCCTCGATGACGTCCTGCTTGCCCCAGTCCACCTGGGGGCCGTCGAAGTGTGAGGCGTGCCGGGGCGGATGGGCGGCCGAGCCCAGGACGAAGACGTCCTCCGCTCCGTCGAGCACCCCGCCCGAGGGATCGTCGTCGCCGCCCAGACGCACCACGTCCCGTTCCGGCATCAGGATGTCGCGCACCACCACGCCGCACAGGTAGAGCGTCCCCAGCAGGTGGACGCCGATGGCCCAGTGGTAGCCGTCGGTCGGCAGGCCCTTGTGGGCGTCGCCACTGGTCGTGTACGCGAGGTACATCCAGATGCCCAGGAAGTACGCGACCTCGCAGGCCTGCCAGATCAGGAAGTCCCGCCACTTCGGCCGGGCGAGCACCGCCAGCGGCACCAGCCACAGAACGTACTGCGGCGAGTAGACCTTGTTGGTCAGGATGAAGGCCGCGACGATCAGGAAGGCCAGCTGAGCGAAGCGGGGACGGCGCGGCGCGGTCAGCGTGAGCGCCGCGATACCCACGGCGCACAGCACGACCAGCAGCGTGGCGAGCGTGTTGACGCTGCCGGTGGTGAGCGGGTCGCTGGAGTTCTGGGCCAGGATCAGCCAGAAAGAGCCGAAGTCGACGCCCCGCTCCTGGCTGAACCGGTAGAACTTGGACCATCCGTCGAAGGCGAAGAGCATGACCGGCAGGTTCACCACGAGCCAGGCCACGGCCGCACCCCCCAGCGCCTTGCCGAAGTCCCGCCACTTCCCGGCACGCCAGCACAGCACGAACAGCGGACCGAGCAGGAAGACCGGATAGAGCTTTGCGGCTGTGGCAAGCCCCAGCAGGAGACCGAACGCCAGCGCCCGCCCCCTGGACCACATGAGCATGGCCAGGGCCGTCAGAGCGACCGCCAGCAGGTCCCAGTTGATGGTCGCGGTTAGCGCGACGGCGGGTGCCAGGGCGACCAGCAGACCGTCCCACGGCCGCCGGGCGTGCGTGCGGGTCACACAGACGGCGATGACGGCGGCGCACGCCATCAGCATCCCGGCGTTGACCATCCAGTACCACTGCTCCTGGTGCTGGATGCTGCCGCTGCCCGGCGTGAGCCAGTTGGCCACCTCCATGAACACGCCGGTCAGCACCGGATACTCGAGGTAGTCCATGTCGCCGGGGAGCTTGTCGAAGTACGGCACGAGTCCGTCGGCGAAGCCGCGCCCCTGGTAGAGGTGCGGGATGTCCGAGTAGCAGGCGTGCGTGTACTGGGAACTGGCGCCGAAGAACCAGCCGCCGTTGTAGCAGGGCGCCTTCTGGATCAGTCCTAGGGCGAACATCCCGATCGCCACGAGCGCGATGATCCGTACGGGGGTCCACCAGGACGTCCCCAGCAGGGCTCGTCGGCCGAGGGGACCGCCGATCAGCTCACTGCCGGCCGCGGCCACCGGGTCGTCGCTCGTCGGCTTTACCGGATCCGGCTCATTCACGCGGGCCGGCGTCGATTCTGCACTGGGCATGGGCGACATCCTGCCGTACAGACCTAGGTAAACGCCGAGGGCCGCCCCACCTGGTGCGGTGGACCGGCCCTCGTTTCACGTGAAACATGCGCATGTTTCACGTGAAACACCCAAGCCGGACGACGAGCCGGCCGGTCTACGGCTAACCGGCTGGCCCCCCGAAGAACCCGGTACCTCTGCTATCGCCTTCGGGATCCGACGTACTCGGCGACGGGCTGCTGCCGCCATTACCGCCATTGCCGCCGTTGCCGTTGCCGTTGTTCGTCCCGCCGTTGCTTTCGTCGTCGCACCCGAAGAAGCGGTTGCAGGTCTCCGACACGGAGGGCGAGGGTTCGACCTGTGGCTGACTGGGCGTCGGGGACGGCGACGGCTTCTCTTCCTCGGTTTCGGAAGCCGACGGCGACGGCGACGGCGACGGATCCGCGTTGACCACCTCACCAATGGGCTCGGGCTCCGGGAAGTCCTTCGCCGGGGTGCCCTCCAACGCTTCGGCCATGTAGTCGTGCCAGATCTGCGCCGGGAACGAGGCGCCGTGGATCTTCTTCTGGCCACCCGTGCCGAACATCTTCAGGAAGGTACGGTTCTTGTTCGACTCGTCGTCGTCGTAGCGGAACATGCTCACCGCGGTCGACAGCTGCGGGGTGTAGCCCACGAACCAGGCCGACTTGTTGCCGTCGGTGGTACCGGTCTTGCCCGCGACCTGACGGCCGGGAAGCTGGGCGTTGGTACCGGTGCCCTTCTCGACCACGGTCCTCAGCACGTCCGTGACGTTGTCGGCGACCTTCTCGGTGAACGCCTGCTTCGTCTCGTTCTCGTGCGTGAAGATCTGGCCCTTCTCGCTCGTGACCTTCTCCACGGAGTACGGGTCGCGCTGCTTGCCGCTGGCGGCGAAGGTGGCGTACGCGCCCGCCATCCGGATCGCGCTCGGGTCGGAGATACCGATCGAGAACGACGGGAAGCCGCTGTTGGTCAGGCTGGACGGCTTCAGACCCGCACTCGTGGCGGAGTCCTTCACCTTGTCCAGCCCGACGTCCATGCCCAGCTGCACGAAGGCGGAGTTCACCGACTCGCGCATCGCCTCACGCAGGTCGATCTTGAACTTGGGCGGGGTGCCGAGCGAGACGTTTCCGTCATTCGTCTGCAGCCACTCCTCGCCCTTCTCGTTCTTCCAGACCGAACCGTCATAGTTCCTGATCTTGAGCTTGTTCTGGCCGCTGAACAGGCTCTTCGGCGAGACGATGGTGCGCTCGTCCTGCGCCTGCGACGACCCTAGATCCTTGTCGCGCACACCCCAGGTCATCGCGGCCGCCAGCACGAACGGCTTGAACGTCGAACCGACCTGCGCGCCGGTCTGGTCGGCGTTGTCGGTGAAGTGCTTGGTGGCGTCCTCACCGCCGTAGATGGCCCGGATGGCACCGGTGGACGGTTCAACGGACGCCCCGCCGAACTGCACGTGGGTGTCCGTATCCGGCCTCTGCTTCGGCTTGATGTTGGCCTTCTGGACCTTCTTGACCGACTCCTCGAGCTTCGTGACCTTGTCATGGTCGAAGGTCGTGTAGATCGAGTAACCGCCCTGCTGCAGCGACTCCTGGGTGATCCCGGTCTTCTTGCTGTTGGTGACCAGGTAACCGTTGGCGAGGTCGACGAGATAGCCCACCTGACCCTTGAGGTCGGTGTTCGACCGGGGGTTCTCCCACTTGGGGAGGGTTGTGAACTTGGCCCGCACCGAGGCGTCCAGATGGCCGTACTCGACCATCTTGTCGAGCGTGTCCTGCATCTGGCGCAGGGCCCGCTTGCTGTTGGCGGCGGGCGTGGCGCCGACCGGGTCGACGGAGGTCGCGCCGGCCGGGTCGTAGTACGTGGCGCCCTTCAGCATGGCGGCCAGGAAGGCGCACTCACCCGGGTTGAGCTTGATCGCGTCCTTGTCGAAATAGGCGCGCGCGGCGGCTTGGATGCCGTAGGCGTTGCGCCCGTAGTACGCCGAGTTCAGGTAGCCGGCCATGATCTGGTTCTTGTCGACCTCGGCGCCCACCTTGATGGACACGAAGATCTCCTTGAACTTCCGGGAAATCGTCTGCGACTGGTCGTTGAGCATCGCGTTCTTGACGTACTGCTGGGTGATCGTCGATCCGCCCTGCGTCTGTCCGCCCCGCGCCATGTTGAACACGGCGCGGGCGATGCCCTTGGGGTCGATGCCGCTGTCGTCGTAGAAGGTCTTGTTCTCCTGCGAGATCACCGCCCAGCGCATCTCCTCCGGGATCTGCGAGAGGTCGATGTTCTGCCGGTTCGTCTCCCCACCGGTGGCAACCATCTGGCTGCCGTCCTTCCAGTAGTAGACGTTGTTCTGCGCCGTCGCCGTCTTGGCGATGTCCGGGATGCCCACCATCGCGTAACCGATGCCCGCCACGGCCACCAGGCTGCCGACGAAACCGACGAACAGGCCGGCGACGAGCTTCCAGGACGGCACCCAGCGCTGCCAGCCGTCTCTCCCGGCGCGCGGATAGTCGATCAGACGCTTCCGGTCGGGCGTGGCACGCCCTCTGCCCCGGCCCGGGCCGGTGGAGCCGCCACGGCGGCCCCCCGCGGGCTCGGCCGCTCTACGCCGTCCGCCCGCGTTCCTCTGGGACGTGCGTCGGGCGTCGGCGCGGCTGCCGAGCGGCTGCTCCTCGCCTCCGGCCCCTTGCCCCAACCCGTAGTCGGAGGGAGATCCGGTGGCGCCTCGCGGTGCCGCGCGGCGGCCGGAGGACGGACCGGACTGGCCGCGTCGGGCCGCGGCACGTCCGCCTCCCTGCGGCTGCGGCGGTTTGCGACGGTGCTCGCTCATCGAACGATTACTCCTCGGGCAGGCGCATCCGTGCGCGCCTGGAAAAGGCGGCTGGTTTCCTGTCCCCCCAAAGTACGGACGCGGTCGGTCGCGCATTCACCCGTACTGCACCGAGGACCTCGACGCCCCCCGGCGTCTCATGGGTCCCGGTGGTGTGCATGGCGCACAGACTACGCACCGCCAAAACCCGCCTAGCCCCGAAGTTCATCCCAAATCAGACAACCTGCCTCCAACTAATCCGCGATGTGATCCCGTTCACCGTTTCCCCTCTTGTCGCATCCGGAAGGCCGTTCTATCGTCGAGATGTATCGAGTCGATACATCAGCGCGAGATACTCAGAGACGAACCGAGGGGAGGCGACGATGAGCCGGCGTTCCGGGATCCTCGAGTTCGCCGTCCTCGGGCTGCTCCGCGAGTCCCCGATGCACGGCTATGAGCTGCGCAAACGACTCAATACGTCACTGGGCGTGTTCCGTGCTTTCAGCTACGGCACGCTCTACCCCTGCCTCAAGACGCTGGTCGCCAACGGCTGGTTGATCGAAGAGCCGGGGCACACCTCCGAGGACGCCCTTGCCGCTCCCCTCACCGGGCGGCGCGCCAAGATCGTCTACCGTCTGACGGCGGAGGGTAAGGAGCACTTCGAGGAACTGCTGTCGCAGACCGGCCCCGACGCGTATGAGGACGAGACCTTCGCCGCTCGTTTCGCCTTCTTCGGGCAGACGTCGCGCGATGTGCGCATGCGCGTGCTGGAGGGCCGCCGCAGCCGGCTGGAGGAGCGCCTCGAGAAGATGCGCGCCTCCCTGGTGCGCACGCGGGAGCGCCTCGACGACTACACGCTCGAGCTCCAGCGCCACGGAATGGAGTCCGTGGAGCGCGAAGTGCGCTGGCTGAACGAGCTCATCGAGAGCGAGCGGGCCGGACGGGACCTGAAGGGTTCCGACTCCGGGGGGCCCGCTCAGCAGAACATCACATCTGGATCGACGGGCGTCCTGCCCCGTCCCGGGGACACCCCCGGGACGGATTCGCCCGACGACACCGCCACGTGAGCGCCCACTCAGGGCCTCACTCGTACACACAGGGAGCAACCGGAATGGGTTCGGTTCGCGTAGCCATCGTCGGCGTGGGCAACTGCGCGGCATCGCTGGTGCAGGGCGTCGAGTACTACAAGGACGCCGACCCGGCGACCAAGGTGCCGGGCCTGATGCACGTGCAGTTCGGGGACTACCACGTCGGTGACGTCGAATTCGTCGCGGCTTTCGACGTCGACGCGAAGAAGGTCGGCCTCGACCTCTCGGACGCCATCGGCGCCAGCGAGAACAACACCATCAAGATCTGCGACGTCCCGAACAAGGGCATCACGGTCCAGCGCGGCCACACCTTGGACGGTCTCGGCAAGTACTACCGCGAGACCATCGAGGAGTCCTCCGAGGCCCCGGTCGATGTGGTCCAGATCCTCAAGGACCGGCAGGTGGACGTCCTCGTCTGCTACCTGCCCGTCGGCTCCGAGGCCGCGGCGAAGTTCTACGCCCAGTGCGCCATCGACGCCAAGGTCGCGTTCGTCAACGCCCTCCCGGTTTTCATCGCCGGCACCAAGGAGTGGGCGGACAAGTTCACCGAGGCGGGCGTCCCGATCGTCGGCGACGACATCAAGTCCCAGGTCGGCGCCACCATCACGCACCGCGTGATGGCGAAGCTGTTCGAGGACCGCGGTGTCCGACTCGAGCGCACCATGCAGCTCAACGTCGGCGGCAACATGGACTTCAAGAACATGCTGGAGCGCGACCGCCTCGAGTCCAAGAAGATCTCGAAGACGCAGGCCGTCACCTCGCAGATCCCCGACCGCGAGCTGGGCGAGAAGAACGTCCACATCGGTCCCTCGGACTACGTGGCCTGGCTGGACGACCGCAAGTGGGCGTACGTCCGCCTCGAGGGCCGTGCCTTCGGCGACGTCCCCCTGAACCTCGAGTACAAGCTCGAGGTGTGGGACTCCCCGAACTCCGCGGGTGTCATCATCGACGCCCTGCGCGCCGCGAAGATCGCGAAGGACCGCGGCATCGGCGGCCCGATCCTGTCGGCGTCGAGCTACTTCATGAAGTCCCCGCCGGTCCAGTACTTCGACGACGAGGCCTACGCCAACGTCGAGAAGTTCATCCGCGGCGAGGTCGAGCGCTAGCCCGACCCCGAACGGAAATTCGCTCCTGCCAGGGCTGAGAAGGGTCCCCGGGTCATCCGACCCGGGGACCCTTTCCCTTGTGTGAGGCTGTGCCCATGGCCGTCGTCCGTGATCTGCGCGTCCTGCTGCGCTTCGGGAACTTCCGTCGCCTGCTCGCCGTGCGGCTGCTCTCCCAGTGCGCGGACGGTGTCTACCAGCTCGCGCTCGCCACCTACGTCGTGTTCTCCCCGGAGAAGCAGGCTTCGGCCACCGCGATCGCCTCCGCCATGGCGGTCCTGCTGCTGCCCTACTCGCTGGTCGGTCCCTTCGCCGGTGTCCTCCTGGACCGCTGGCGCCGCCGGCAGGTCTTCCTCCACGGCAACCTGTTGCGCGCCCTGCTGGCCTGCGCGACGGCCGCCCTGATGGTCAGCCAGGTGCCCGACTGGCTCTTCTACGTCTCCGCGCTGTGCGTCACCGCAGTCAACCGCTTCGTCCTCGCCGGCCTGTCCGCGGCCCTTCCGCGCGTGGTCGACGGCGAGCGGCTGGTGATGGCCAACTCCCTTTCGCCGACGGCCGGCACGCTGGCCGCGGTCGCGGGCGGTGGTCTCGCCTTCGCCGTACGGCTGGTGATCGCGGACTCCGACGCTGCGGTGGTCCTGCTGGCGTGCGCGCTGTATCTGTGCGCCGCGCTCATGTCCCTGTCCATGGCGGCGGATCTGCTCGGGCCCGACCGTGCGCCGGCTCGCCCCCTGCTGGTGACCGCGCTCAGGGGCACCGCCCGCGGCCTCTCGGCCGGTGTGCGGCATCTTTCCGAGCCGCGCCGCAGAGAGGCCGCCTGGGCGCTCGTCTCGATCTCACTGACGCGGTTCTGCTACGGCGCCCTGACCGTCATGGTGCTGATGCTGTGCCGGTACGCCTGGTCGTCCGACCCGGACGACGGGCTCGCCCTGTTGGGAGTCGCGGTGGGCGTCTCCGGAGCCGGCTTCTTCGTCGCGGCGGTGGTGACGCCCGCGGCGGTGGGACGGCTGGGCCCGCTCCGCTGGATCATCGTCTGCTCCGCGACGGCCGCCGTCCTTGAGCCCCTGCTGATGCTCTCCTTCGCCCGGACCGCCGCGTTCGTCGCCGCGTTCGCGCTGGGGCTGGTCACCCAGGGCGCGAAGATCGCCACCGACACCGTCGTCCAGTCCCGTGTGGAGGACGACTTCCGCGGCCGGATCTTCTCTCTCTACGACGTTCTGTTCAACGTCGCGTTCGTCGGCGCCGCCGCAATCTCCGCCCTGATGCTGCCGCCTGACGGCCGATCCGCTGCGTTGGTGGTCACGATCGCCGTTATCTACGGAGCAAATGCTTGCGCTATAGCCCGCTTTGTACGTCGCCGCGTGTCACATCAATGACACAGACTCCCCCTCCGGTACGGCGTTGTCAGTGGGGCCCGGTAACTTACGTGCGTCTTACTTCGCGAGTGATTTCGCGCCACACCTAAGTTTCTAGGGGGACCCCCAAGTGTCGACTCCGCCGCCCCAGGGCCAGAACCCGTTTGCGCAGCAGGGCCAGCAGCCCTACGGCCAGCCCCAGGGCCAGGCGCCCTACCCGCCGCAGAGCGGCTACCCCCAGCAGCCCGGCCAGCCCGGCTACCCCACCGCCCCCTACGGCGCGGTTCCGCCGGAGCCGCCGCGCCGCAAGGTCAGCTTCAAGCTGATCAAGAACATCGTCATCGTCGTCGCGGTCATCAGTGCGGCCATCTTCGCCTACATATCGAGCCAGGACGACGCCAACACGGCAGCGGTCGGCGACTGCATGCACCGCGGCAGCAGCAGCGACAACGACCCCGACCTCGAGGTCGTCAAGTGCGACTCCTCGCAGGCGCAGTACATCGTGCTCGCGAAGGTCAAGGGCACGTACACGGAGCTCACGGCCGACAGCAAGTGCAAGGCAGAGGCCAAGGACTTCCAGTACTCGTACACCGAGACCGGCGACGGCAGCAACTTCCTGCTCTGCCTGAAGGACTACACGAAGAAGTAGGGCAGCGCACGGAGGGGCGGTGTTTCACGTGAAACACCGCCCCTTCTCACGTTGTGCGGCCGGACCGCGCTGGGTCATGTTTCACGTGAAACATGACCCTTGCCCCGACCTCAGCCCTGCTCGGACCACCACTGCTTGAGGGCTGTCACCGCGGCGTCGTGCTCCATCGGCCCGTGTTCCAGGCGCAGCTCCAGCAGATGCTTGTACGCGTTGCCGATGGCGGGACCCGGGCCGATGCCCAGGATCTCCATGATCTGGTTGCCGTCGAGGTCGGGGCGGATCGCGTCCAGCTGTTCCTTCTCCTTCAGCTGGGCGATGCGCTCCTCAAGCCCGTCGTACGCCCGCGAGAGCGACGCCGCCTTGCGCTTGTTCCGCGTGGTGCAGTCCGAGCGGGTCAGCTTGTGGAGGCGCTCCAGGAGCGGCCCGGCGTCCCGGACGTAGCGACGGACCGCGGAGTCCGTCCACTCGCCCATGCCGTACCCGTGGAAGCGCAGGTGGAGTTCGACCAGCCGTGAGACGTCCTTCACCAGCTCGTTGGAGTATTTCAGGGCCGTCATGCGCTTCTTGGTCATCTTCGCTCCGACCACCTCGTGGTGGTGGAACGAGACGCGACCGTCCTTCTCGAAGCGGCGGGTGCGCGGCTTTCCGATGTCATGCAGCAGCGCCGCGAGCCGCAGCACGAGATCGGGGCCGTCCTCCTCCAGGTCGATCGCCTGCTCGAGGACGATCAACGTGTGCTCGTAGACGTCCTTGTGCCGGTGGTGCTCGTCGCTCTCCAGCCGCAGGGCGGGCAGCTCGGGCAGCACATAGCCGGCGATGCCGGTGTCGGCCAGCAGGGCCAGCCCCTTGCGCGGGTGCGCCGAGAGGATCAGCTTGTTCAATTCGTCCCGTACCCGCTCCGCCGAGACGATCTCGATGCGGCCGGCCATCTCCGTCATCGCCGTGACGACGTCGGCAGCGACCTCGAAGTCGAGCTGAGCGGCGAAACGGGCGGCGCGCATCATGCGCAGCGGGTCGTCCGAGAAGGACTCCTCCGGCGTGCCCGGGGTACGCAGCACCCGCTCCGCGAGGTCGCCGAGACCGCCGTGCGGGTCGATGAACGTCTTCTCGGGCAGCGCCACGGCCATGGCATTCACCGTGAAGTCACGCCGGACGAGGTCCTGCTCGATGGAGTCGCCGTAGGACACCTCGGGCTTGCGCGAGGTGCGGTCGTACGCCTCCGAGCGGTAGGTGGTGACCTCGATCTGGAAGCACCGGTCGACGCCTTCGACGCGGGCCTCCTTCTGGAGCCCCACGGTGCCGAAGGCGATCCCGACCTCCCACACGGAGTCCGCCCAGGGCCGCACGATCTTCAGGACGTCCTCGGGCCGGGCGTCGGTCGTGAAGTCCAGGTCGTTGCCGAGCCGGCCGAGCAAAGCGTCCCGTACCGAGCCGCCGACCAGGGCGAGGGAGAACCCGGCCTCCTGAAATCGGCGGGCGAGGTCGTCGGCGACCGGGGCGACCCGCAGGAGCTCGCTCACCGCGCGGTGCTGCACCTGACTCAGGGCGCTGAGATTGTCTTCGTTGGCGTTCGGCACAACAAAAGAGGGTACGTGGCCCGGCGAGCCGAGGCCGCCCTGTTTCGCGACCGCCGGACGTACCCTGGGGTAAGGGTTCAGACCCGGGCTTTGCAGCTCATAAGGCCTGATAAGAACGTCCGACCGCATACCGGCACGCAGCGGACGGCCCACCGTTCTTTCACGATCTTGTGGCGCACTCCGCGGCACTTCCCCTCAGCGCGCATCGTTACCATGCGTGGACGCACATTCCGACGACCACTGACGACGACGAGGGACGGGCGAACGCGTGGCCGAGGCGGCAGACTTCCCGGGGATGCATCCCTCACCTGCCCGCCGGTGGCTGCGGCGCACCGGCGCACTGCTCGCCGGGGCGCCCTTGCTGGCCGGTCTCCTTCAGCTGCCCGCGCAGGCCGCCGGCCCGTCCGACGCCAAGGACTCCTCCGACGCGGGAACCGTGGCCGTCGCCGTCGACTCGCTCACTCCCGCCGCACCCGGCGACGGTGACACCGTGACCGTCTCCGGCACGGTCACCAACAACGGCAAGCAGGCGGTCACCGACGCCCATGTGGGCCTGAGCGTGGGCTCCCCGCTCACCACCCGCTCGGCGATCGACAGTGCCGCCGACCACGCGGACGCCCTTCCCGCCGACGGCACCGAGGTGGGCGGCAAGTACGTCGCCGAGTTCACCACGCTCACGCCGGGCGTCGCCGAGCACTTCACCATCGCCGTCCCGGTCGACAAGCTGGACCTCGACAAGGACGGCGTCTACCCACTGAGCGTCACCCTGTCCGGCGAGACGTCGGCCAGGCAGTGGGAGCAGGTGCTCGGCGTCCAGCGGACGTTCCTGCCGTGGCAGCCCGACACCGCGGACACCCGCACCCGGACGACCGTGCTGTGGCCGCTGACCTCCGGCGTCCACATGACGGCGGAGACCGGCTCGAACGCCCAGCAGACGCCCGTCTTCCTCAACGACGACCTGGCCCATGAGATCGCTCCCGGCGGCCGCCTCGACCAGCTCCTGAGCCTCGGCAGGGCACTCGACGTCACCTGGGTGATCGACCCGGACCTGCTGGCATCCGTCGACGCCATGACTGGCAGCTACCGGATCCGCGGCGAGGGCGACACCCCCACGGCCGGCACCCGGCAGGCGGTCGCCAAGCAGTGGCTCGCCGATCTGCAGAGCGCGGTGACCGGCAAGGAAGTCGTGGCACTGCCCTTCGCCGACCCCGACCTGGCCTCGCTCGCACACAACGGCACCGGCGTCACCGGCTCGCTCAACCAGCTCAAGGCCGCCACCGACGTCGCCGCCACCACCGTGGAGACGGTGCTCCACGTCACCCCGAACACCGACTTCGCCTGGCCGGTGGAAGGCGCCGTCGACCCCTCGATCGTGAAGGTCGCCACCTCTGCCGGCGCCGACAAGGTGATCGCGCGCAGCGACAGCCTGACCGACGGCGACCTCTCCTACACCCCGTCCGCAGCCCGGCCGATCGGTGGCGGCACCACGGCGGTGGTGGCGGACGCGCGGCTGTCGACGGCGTTCCAGGGCGATCTGACGAGGGCCTCCGCGACCACGCTCGCCGTGCAGGAGTTCCTCGCGCAGAGTCTCGAGCTGAACCTGCAGACGGACAAGCAGCGCAGCATCGTCGTCGCCCCGCAGCGCATGCAGACCGCCTCCCAGGCCCGGGCACTGTCACAGGCCCTCACGACGCTCCAGACCGGCACCTGGTCGCAGTCCCAACCGCTCACAGCGGCCGCCAAGGCCAAGCCCGATCCGCGCGCCAGCACCAGGGTGCCGTCGAACAAGTCGTACCCCACCGCGCTGCGCAAGCAGCAACTGCCCCGGTCGGCCTTCGAGCAGATGGCCGAGACCCAGGACGAACTCGACAACTTCAAGGTGATCCTCGCCCGGGAGGCCCGCGTGGTGACCCCCTTCGGGCGGGCCATAAACCGCGAGATGTCCACGTCCTGGCGAGGCCACGGCACTGCGGCGAGCACGTTCCGCCAGAGCGTGCGGGCCTACCTCGACACGCTCACCGGCCAGGTCAAGCTGATCGACAAGTCGGACACGAAGCTCTCCGGGCGCAGCGCCACGATCCCGGTGACGGTGCAGAACAACCTGGTGCAGGGCGTCGACCACCTGATTCTGCGGCTCACCTCGACGAACCCGACCCGTCTGGAGATCGACGGCGACGACTACGCCGAGCAGCGGATCACCGTCTCCGGCGGACACACGTCGACGGTGAAGTTCCCCACGTCCGCCAACGTCAACGGCCAGACACGGGTGATCGCGCAGCTGTACACCGAGGACGGCCAGAAATACGGCCAGGCGGTCGCCTTCGAGGTGAAGGTCACCGAGATCACGGCCACCGTGATGCTGGTCATCGGCGGCGGCGTCCTGCTCCTCGTGCTGGCAGGCTTCCGTATGTACACCCAGCGCAAGCGCGCCGCGGCCCGGGCGACCGAGGAACCGGACGAGGCCCGGGAGACCGGTGAGGCCGGCTCCGGCGCTGCGGGCGAGCCCGCCGCCGGGCAGGAGAATCCCGGGGATGCCGAGGATCACACCGGTGAGAAGTCCGGCGTCCCGACCGGACCGGACGCCCCGCAGCAGCCGAGTGACGGGACACCGGACACCGCAGCGGAAAGCGCGGACCCGTCCGGCACGGGTGAGAGAGTGGACCGTTGAGGATGTCGTGGCCGGTGGGCCCGGGACGATGAGGTGGGGTAACCATGAACGCGCCGTACGAGGGTGACCGCGGCCAGGCCGCGGGCGGCTCGGGCCCTCCCGAGGGCATGCCGCCCGAGAAGGGGCAGGTGCCGCCGCAGCACCCCGCGGACATGTACCTCCAGGACGCCTACGACCAGGACCCCTACCGGTCCCAGGACCTCACCGCGCAGGACCCGGTCGCCGAGGCGCTCTACGACCGTGCCGCGCACCCCCCGCCGCCCCCCGGCGCCCACCAGCCGCCGCAGCCGCTCTACGGCACGCCTCCGCAGTCCCCGTACGCCCCCGACCCGCGCATGTGGGCCCAGACCCCGGCGCCCGAGCCGGAGGGCCCCACCCAGTACCTGCCCTACGGCGACGACCCGCGCACCACCCAGTTCGTCGGCGTCGACGACCTGGTGACGCACTCCGGCGAGCAGCAGCACCAGCCCGACGCCTTCGCCCACCTCTTCCGGGACCAGCAGCACAGCGGTCACCCGCAGCAGGCCGGCTCGGCGGAGCCCCCGGCTGTACCGGGCCCGGCCCAGGCTCCCGGCGGACCGGTGGGGGCTGCCCGCTATCAGGCCGCGGCGTCCCCTCCCCCCGCGGTGGACCAGACGATGAACCTCACCGCCACGCCCGACGCCGCTCCCGTGCCCGACGCCGCGGCCGCCCCGAAGAAGGGCGGACGGGCGGCGGGTCTGCTGAAGTCCAGCGCCGTCATGGCGGCGGGCACGATGGTCTCCCGCCTCACCGGCTTCGTCCGTTCCGCGCTGATCGTCTCGGCACTGGGCGTCGGTGTTCTCGGCGACACCTTCCAGGTCGCCTACCAGCTGCCGACGATGATCTACATCCTGACCGTCGGCGGCGGCCTCAACTCCGTCTTCGTGCCGCAGCTCGTGCGCGCCATGAAGGAGGACGAGGACGGCGGCGAGGCCTTCGCCAACCGGCTGCTCACCCTGGTCATGGTGGCGCTGGGCCTGCTCACGGTCGCCGCGATCGCCGCGGCCCCCGTCCTGATCCGCCTTTTGTCCGACTCGGTCGCCAGCAACCCGGCGGCCAACGAGGTCGGCGTCACCTTCGTCCGCTACTTCCTGCCCTCGATCTTCTTCATGGGCGTCCACGTGGTGATGGGTCAGATCCTCAACGCGCGCGGGAAGTTCGGCGCGATGATGTGGACGCCGGTCCTCAACAACGTCGTCATCATCGTGACGCTGGGCATGTTCATCTATGTCTACGGCACCTCCGCCGACTCGGGCATGAAGGTCACGACCATCCCGCCGGAGGCCGAGCGGCTCCTCGGCGTAGGGATCCTGCTCGGCCTGGTCGTGCAGGCCCTCGCGATGATCCCGTACCTGCGGGAGACCGGTTTCCGGCTGCGGCTGCGCTTCGACTGGAAGGGCCACGGCCTCGGCAAGGCCGCGACCCTCGCCAAGTGGACCGTCCTGTTCGTCCTGGCCAACCAGGCCGGCGCGCTCGTCGTCTCCCAGCTGTCCACGTCGGCCGGCGAGGGCTCGCCGGTCGACGGCACCGGCTTCGCGGCCTACGCCAACGCCCAGCTCATCTGGGGCCTGCCGCAGGCCATCATCACCGTCTCCCTGATGGCCGCCCTGCTGCCCCGCATCTCCCGCTCGGCCGCCGAGGGCGACGGCGGCGCGGTCCGCGACGACATCTCGCAGGGCCTGCGCACCACCGCGGTCGCGATCGTGCCGATCGCCTTCGGGTTCCTCGCGCTCGGCATCCCGATGTGCACGCTGATCTTCGGCTCCTCGGGCACCAGTGAGGCCACCAACATGGGCTTCATGCTGATGGCCTTCGGCCTCGGCCTGATCCCCTACTCCGTGCAGTACGTGGTCCTGCGCGCCTTCTACGCCTACGAAGACACCCGCACCCCCTTCTACAACACGGTCATCGTGGCCGCGGTCAACGCGAGCGCCTCGGCGCTCTGCTACTTCGTCCTGCCCGCCCGCTGGGCGGTGGTCGGCATGGCGGCCTCCTACGGCCTGGCCTATGCGATCGGCGTCGGCGTCGCCTGGAACCGGCTGCGCAAGCGGCTCGGCGGCGACCTCGACGGCTCCCACGTCCTGCGCACGTACGCCCGTCTGTGCATCGCCTCCGTGCCGGCCGCCCTCATCAGCGGCGCGGCCTGCTACGGCATCGGCCACAGCCTCGGTCAGGGCGTCCTGGGATCGTTCGCCGCGCTGCTGGCGGGCGGGGCGCTGCTGCTCGGTGTCTTCTTCGTCGCCGCCCGCCGCATGCGCATCGAGGAGCTCAACTCGCTCGTCGGTATGGTGCGCGGACGCCTGGGTCGCTGAGACAAGGGGTAGGCGCACAACCATCGCCCCCCGCCGCGTGTCGTGCATAGCGGCGGACTGTGGGCACAATTGGGTTCGGCGTCGGACGGCGCGCACGGGGTCGGACGGCGCGCAATGGATGGGGAGGCAGGAACGACGGTGGCGGAACGGAGCACAGCTGCCGTCGACGTGGCAGACAACAGCGGTGACGAGCCGCTGACCGCACAAGCGGACCAGTCCACGGCCGACGGGGTGGTCAAGAACCGGGAGCAGGACACGGACAGCGACGAGGCACAGGGGAGCGGCGGGACGGAACGTCCCGGAAAGGCCTCACCGCCAGAACTGCACAGCGGTCACAAGCTCGCCAGACGCTACCGCCTCGAAGAGTGCGTCACCCGTCTGGACGGTTTCAGCAGTTGGCGTGCGGTCGACGAGAAACTCCGCCGGGCCGTGGGCGTCCACATCCTGCCCGCGGACCACTCACGGGCGCGTTCGGTGCTGGCCGCGGCCCGCTCCTCCGCCCTGCTCGGCGATCCCCGCTTCGTCCAGGTGCTGGACGCCGTCGAGGAGAACGACCTCGTCTACGTCGTCCACGAATGGCTTCCCGACGCCACCGAACTGACCGCGTTGCTCGCGGCCGGTCCGCTGGAACCGCACGACGCCTACCAGATGGTCAGTCAGATCGCCTCCGCGATGGCCGCGGCACACCGCGAAGGCCTGTCGCACCTGCGGCTGAACCCCAACGCCGTGCTGCGCACCTCCTCGGGGCAGTGGCGCATCCGCGGCCTCGCGGTGAACGCCGCCCTGCGCGGCGTCGCCACCGACACCCCCCAGCGCACCGACACCGAGGCGATCGGCGCCCTGCTCTACGCGGCGCTCACGCAGCGCTGGCCCTACGAGAACGACGCCTACGGGCTGTCGGGCCTGCCGAAGGACGTCGGACTGATCGCACCCGACCAGGTACGCGCCGGCGTCCATCGCGGGCTGTCGGAGCTTTCCATGCGCGCGCTCGTCAACGACGGCGCGACCGCCTCCCGGCACGAGGCCGCCTGCACCACGCCGGAGGAGCTGGTGAAGGCAATCGGTGAGCTGCCCCGCATCCGCCCGCCGGAGCCGGCGTTCACCGCACCGCCCGAGTACCAGCGCACGACGTACCAGCAGGGCACCTACGGCCGCCCCGCGCCGCACCCCGGCGCCACACAGCGTGTGCCGGTGCCGCCGCCTCCGTTGCAGAGCCGCACCGGCAAGGCCCTGAAGTGGGCGGTCTCCGCCCTCCTCATCGCCGCCCTCGGACTCGGCAGCTGGCAGCTCGCGGACGCCCTGATGGACCGGAGCAAGCCCGACGACACCAATCAGACCCAGACGACGGACGAGGGCGACAAGAGCAGCACGGCGCCCAAGCCGGTCACGGCGCTCAAGATCCACGACGCCGCCGAGTACTACCCGGACGGCACCCCGCAGCACGCCAACGACGCGAAGCTCACCTACGACGGCGACAGTTCCACGTACTGGCGGTCGCGCTCCTTCGACGCAGGGCCCGTGCTCGCTCCGTACAAGAAGGGGGTGGGCATCGTCTACGACCTCGGCTCGGAGAAGGACGTCTCGGCGGTCTCCATAGGGCTTCTCTACAGCGGCGACTACACCGCCGCCGGCCTGTACGCGGCCGATTCGCTCTCGTCGTCGGCTCCTCTGTCGTCCATGAAGAAAATCGCCGAAGCCCGGACGTCCGGCCGGGAACTGAAGATTCCCGCCAAGACGGCGGTGAAGACGCGGTACGTTCTCGTATGGATCACCGCCGCGCCCAACAACGCCGGCGACCAGTGGACCGGCGCCGGCTACAAGCAGGCCATCACCGACGTGAAGTTCACGGGCTGACGTCTCACCGGAGGGGGAGGAGGCCCATGGCGGACGACGCCGCACACGACGCGATGAGCGACATGGACCTCCTCGCCCGCCATGTCGAGGGCGACCCCGATGCCTTCGGTGAGCTCGTACGGCGTCATCGTGACCGCCTCTGGGCGGTGGCACTGCGGACGCTGGGAGACCGTGAGGAAGCCGCTGACGCCGTCCAGGACGCCCTCGTGTCCGCCTACCGGGCCGCCCACACCTTTCGCGGCCAGTCCGCCGTCACGACCTGGCTGCACCGCATCACGGTGAACGCGTGCCTGGACCGGGCGCGCAAGGCCGCTTCCCGCAAGACCTCGCCGGTCGACGACGCCGAGCGGCTGGAGCAGTTGCTCGAGCCGCACGAGTCCGCGTCCGCCCCCGCGGAACGCAACGACCTGCACCGCCAGCTCATCGAGGCGCTGGGCACCCTCCCGCCCGACCAGCGGGCCGCCTTGGTCCTCGTGGACATGCAGGGCTACCCCGTCGCCGAAGCCGCCCGCGTGCTCGATGTGCCGACCGGAACGATCAAGAGCCGCTGCGCCCGTGGCAGAGCGAGACTCCTGCCCCTGCTCACCCATCTACGGCCGGACGGCGGTGGCACCGACAAGAACCCCGACGCCGGCGGAAGGGAAAGCGGCCCGGGACGGAACCGGGCGCAGGGGGCATCCGTCCCACCGGCAGCGGAAACTCACGTCGAGGGTCCGGACAGCGCCGGCACAGGCGATTCAGCTGTTGTGAAGGGCGGAGGTGGGCGGGCGTGACATCGACGACGGACACGACCGGACACCCGGACGTCGCAGAGATCTCCGACCTCACCGAGGGCCTGCTCGATCCCGCCCGGAGCGCTGCGGTCCGTCGGCACCTGGACACCTGCACACTCTGCGCGGACGTGCATGCCTCGCTGGAGGAGATCCAACACCTCCTCGGCAGTCAGCCCGAACCACCGCGCATGCCGGACGACGTCGCCCGCCGTATCGACGCCGCCCTCGCCGCCGAGGCCCTGCTGAGCGCCGCAGCTCCCAGTGGCGGCGATACCCACGCGCCATCCATCCCGGTCGGCGCCGACGCGGAAGCGGCCGGTGTTTCACGTGAAACAGCGGCGGCATCGGGCCGCCCCTCGGGGCATGCCCGCAGCGCCACCACGGGGCCGGGCCGGAAGGACCACAAGGGCGGCAGGGACCGCACGCGGCTCGGTCGTCGTCGGGTAGCTGTCCTCGGCGCGGTCTTCACCGTGGCGGCGCTGGGCCTCGGCTCGGTCCTGGTGTCGTCCCTCGCGGGCGGCGGGAGTCCGGGCACCTCGGCGCATCAGACCGCCGTGCCGGACACCTTCTCCACGAGCAAGCTCGAGGGCCAGGTCGCCGCTCTCCTGACCAAGGCCGGAGGCTCTCGCACTCCGCAGAGCAAGGGCATCCTGGGAGAGACCGGCAGCGAGACCGGCAACGGATCGCCCCGGGTCCTGCGCCAGCCCACGGTCCCATCGTGCGTACAGCAGGGAATCGGACGCAGAGACTCGGCTCTCGCCACCGAAGAGGGCACGTATCAGGGGAAGGCAGCTCTGCTCGTCATCCTTCCCGACACCTCGGACAGCACACGGGTCGACGCCTACATCGTGGACAGCACCTGTGTGAATCACCCGTCGACGAGTCCGGCCGACGTTCTCCTGACGACCTCTTACCCTCGTCACTGACGCGGATCTCCCGCGTCACCGACACCCGCCGTCCTGCATCGTCTCTCCTTCTGCGTTCCCTGCGGTCTCGTCCCTCCGTGTGCCCGGACACACCGGGAATGCGCGCCCCTTAGGATCCGTTGGGTGGGGTGAGAGTCCAAGTAGCTCCCACCGCTCGACCGATGCAGTCCCCAGAGACGAGGAATCCAGCCGTGAGCGACGTCCGTAACGTGATCATCATCGGCTCCGGTCCTGCCGGCTACACCGCCGCGCTCTACACCGCGCGCGCATCGCTGAAGCCGCTGGTCTTCGAAGGCGCCGTCACCGCGGGCGGTGCGCTGATGAACACCACCGAGGTCGAGAACTTTCCCGGCTTCCAGGACGGCATCATGGGTCCCGAGCTCATGGACAACATGCGCGCCCAGGCGGAGCGCTTCGGTGCCGAGCTGATCCCCGACGACATCGTCTCCGTGGACCTCACGGGTGAGATCAAGACCGTCACGGACACCGCGGGCACGATCCACCGCGCCAAGGCCGTCATCGTGACCACCGGCTCCCAGCACCGCAAGCTCGGCCTGCCCAACGAGGACGCCCTGTCCGGCCGCGGCGTCTCCTGGTGCGCCACCTGTGACGGCTTCTTCTTCAAGGACCAGGACATCGCCGTGATCGGCGGCGGCGACACCGCGATGGAGGAGGCCACCTTCCTCTCGCGCTTCGCCAAGTCCGTGACGATCGTCCACCGCCGGGACACGCTGCGCGCCTCCAAGGCGATGCAGGAGCGCGCCTTCGCCGACCCGAAGATCAAGTTCATCTGGGACAGCGAGGTCGCGGAGATCCACGGTGACCCGAAGCTGGCGGGGCTGAAGCTGCGCAACCTCAAGACCGGCGAACTGTCGGACCTCGCCGTGACCGGTCTGTTCATCGCCATCGGCCACGACCCGCGCACCGAGCTCTTCAAGGGCCAGCTCGACCTCGACGAAGAGGGCTACCTGAAGGTCGCCGCGCCGTCCACCCGCACCAACCTCACCGGTGTCTTCGCCGCCGGCGACGTCGTGGACCACACCTACCGCCAGGCGATCACCGCAGCCGGCACCGGCTGCTCCTCCGCTCTCGACGCTGAGCGCTACCTCGCCGCGCTCGCGGACGAGGAGCAGGCCGAGCCCGAGAAGACCACCGTCTGACCCCCTCCCCGCCCCCCTGCACAGAGAAGTAAGGAGCCCCCTGTGGCCGGCACCCTGAAGAATGTGACCGACGCCGACTTCGAAGAGGTCGTCCTCAAGAGCGACAAGCCCGTCCTGGTGGACTTCTGGGCCGAGTGGTGCGGTCCGTGCCGCCAGATCGCTCCCTCCCTCGAGGCGATCGCCGCCGAGCACGGTGAGAAGATCGAGATCGTCAAGCTCAACATCGACGAGAACCCGGCCACGGCTGCCAAGTACGGCGTCATGTCGATCCCGACCCTGAACGTCTACCAGGACGGCGAGGTCGCCAAGACCATCGTCGGCGCCAAGCCGAAGGCCGCGCTCGTGCGCGACCTGGAGACCTTCATCTCCGAGTGACGCATGGCGAGTGACGTCTCGCGAGCTACACGACGTGCGTGTGGGCCGGCCCGGGAGGGTCGGCCCACACGTGTTTCACGTGAAACATCGATCCGCAGAAAAGAGCCGGCGTCTCGACGGGCTTCTACAAAGGCCGCAACGCGGGCTCCTTCTGGACCGCCCCCAGTAGCCGGTCGAGCGCCATCTCCACGTCTTCCTTCCAGGAGAGCGTCGTCCGCAGCTCCAGCCTCAAGCGGGGATGCGAGGGATGCGAGCGCATCGTCTTGAAGCCCACCGCCAGCAGATGATCGGCAGGAAGCACACAGGCCGGCCCCGACCAGTGGGCATCGCCGAACGCCTCGATCGCCTTGAAGCCCCGTCGCAGTAGATCCTTGGCGACCGTCTGGACCATCACACGGCCCAGTCCCTGTCCTTGGTATCCCGGCATGATGAACGCTGTCATCAACTGCACGGCGTCCGGCGAGACGGGGCTGGTGGGAAAAGCCGTCGAGCGGGGCACATAAGCGGGCGGAGCATAGAGAACAAAGCCCACAGGGACGTCGTCCACATAGACGACCCTGCCGCACGATCCCCAATCCAGCAGGACGGCGGAGATCCAGGACTCCTTCTCGAGGGCGGATGTCCCCGCCTTTACCGCGGCCTCACCCCTGACGGGGTCCAGCTCCCAGAAGACACACGAGCGACAGCGTCTGGGAAGGTCCTGAAGGTTGTCCAGCGTGAGCGGTACGAGCCGACGCCCCATGAAGGCTGTTCCTCGCTTCCTACGCCCGCGGCTTCGCGAGCGGCTGTCAGAGCGCCCCGTTCTCTGAGCAGACTGCCGACGAATCCGCCGACCGCCCCCAGTCCCAGTCCCGCGCTCACCAGTCCGGTCCGGCTCATCGTTCGCATGCCCTCGCCTCCCGCTCCGAGGTACTGCCAGGTGGATGGGCCCCAACCCCTCCGCATCGTATCCACCATGCGAGACCATCGGCACTGCCCGCAAGCAAAGAGCGAGCCGTGTTCCGGTACACAACCGGACACGGCTCGCTCACCGGCTCCTCGGCCCGGCAGTGCCGGGCCGAGTGACCGCTCAGTCTTCCGTCTCCTCCGCGCCGCCGTCCACGACCCCCTTCTGCAGCACGGGCCCCTCGCCGGGAGCAAGCGTGCCGAGGATGCGCTCGAGGTCCTCCATGGAGGCGAACTCCACGGTGATCTTGCCTTTCTTCTGTCCGAGATCGACCTTCACCCGCGTCTCGAAGCGGTCCGAGAGCCGCGTTGCGAGGTTGGTCAGTGCCGGCGACAACCGGCCGCCGGCCCGCGGTCCCTTGGCCCGCTGAGCCGTCTGCGGACGCGAGCCCATCAGGGTCACGATCTCCTCGACCGCTCGCACCGAGAGCCCCTCGGCAACGATGCGATGGGCCAGCCGGTCCTGCTCCTCCGAGTCGTCGACCGAGAGCAGCGCCCGGGCGTGACCCGCGGAGAGCACCCCGGCTGCGACCCGGCGCTGAACCGCCGGCGAGAGCTTCAGCAGGCGCAGGGTGTTGGAGACCTGCGGACGGGACCGCCCGATCCGGTCCGCCAGCTGGTCATGCGTGCAGTTGAAGTCCTTGAGCAGCTGGTCGTAGGCGGCCGCCTCTTCCAGCGGATTCAGCTGAGCCCGGTGGAGGTTCTCCAGGAGAGCGTCCAGGAGCAGCTTCTCGTCGTCCGTGGCCCGCACGATCGCCGGGATCGCCTCCAGGCCGGCCTCGCGGCAGGCCCGCCAGCGCCGCTCGCCCATGATGAGCTCGTAGCGCCCGGGGCCGAGCTGACGCACCACGACCGGCTGGAGGAGCCCGACCTCCTGGATGGAGGTGATGAGCTCATGCAGGGCATCCTCGTCGAAGACCTCACGCGGCTGGCGCGGGTTCGGCGTGATGTGGTCGAGGGGGATCTCCGCGAAGTGTGCGCCGATGGGCGGCGCAGGTGTCTCGAGGACGCCACTCGCTGACGAGTCCTCTGTTTCACGTGAAACCGCCGGCAGTGTGGCCACCTTCGCAGCGGCCACCCCCCGGTCGGTCGTCAGCACCGGCATCGCCGCGGGGGAGGTGGACCCTCCGCCGATCGCGGCTTGAGCCGGCGTCTTCTCTGTCGGGGCAGCGGGGATCAGCGCACCGAGGCCACGGCCCAACCCCCTCCGTCGCTCACTCACTGGACGCCCTCCGCCATGTTCGGGTTTGTTCTGAGCGCCGATATGGGCGTGCGTGGCGTCATAACTGACCCCGACGCCCTTCAGCGCGAGCTCTCGTGCTGCCTCAAGGTAGGAGAGGGCGCCGCTCGATCCGGGATCGTAAGTCAGCACCGTCTGTCCGTAGCTCGGCGCTTCGGAGATACGGACCGAGCGGGGAATGCTCGTCCGCAGCACCTCCTCACCGAAGTGGGTGCGCACCTCTTCCGCGACCTGTGACGCGAGGCGCGTCCGGCCGTCGTACATGGTGAGCAGGATGGTCGACACATGCAGGGTGGGGTTGAGGTGCCCCCGCACCAGGTCGACGTTGCGCAGCAACTGCCCCAGTCCCTCCAGTGCGTAGTACTCGCACTGGATCGGGATCAGGACCTCGGCACCGGCCACCAGCGCGTTGACCGTCAGCAGGCCGAGGGAGGGCGGGCAGTCGATGAGGATGTAGTCCAGCGGCTGCTCGTACGCCTGAATTGCTCTCTGCAGTCGGCTCTCACGGGCCACCAGGGAGACCAGCTCGATCTCCGCGCCGGCCAGGTCGATGGTGGCCGGGGCGCAGAAGAGGCCTTCTACATCGGGGACGGGCTGGACAACCTCCGCCAACGGGCGGCTGTCCACCAGTACGTCATAGATGGACGGGACCTCGGCGTGGTGATCGATCCCCAGCGCAGTGGACGCGTTGCCTTGCGGGTCGAGGTCGACCACGAGGACGCGGCCGCCGTGCAGGGCCAGAGATGCGGCAAGGTTGACGGTCGTCGTCGTCTTGCCCACACCGCCCTTTTGGTTGGCGACGACGATCACACGGGTCTGCTCAGGGCGTGGCAGACCCTCGCCGGCGCGGCCCAGAGCCTCCACCGCGAGCTGGGCAGCACGACCGATCGGAGTGTCGTCCATCGGGGGCGGTGTTTCACGTGAAACATCCTCCCCGAACGACTCGGTACGGGGACCGGGGACCGGATCGGTCATCGGTCCCGCGATGTTGGCGTCGGACCGCAAGGCTTCACTCTCCTCGACTTCAGGCTCGCACTGCACAGAGCCTCCCATGCCTTCGGGGTCGTGAACCAGTGAGGCCTGGTCTTCTGTGGAGAAATCCGCCTCTGTGGACAACTCGCGCACCTCATCGAGTGAACCGAGAGGCTTGCGATCGCGGGGTTCGGCTGCGGCGCGACCGCGACTGATGATGCCGTGGAGCAGTGAGCGACGTTTCACGTGAAACACGATGCACAGCGCCTGCGGCCGGACCCCTGCGACACTCCGCGACAAGGAGGATGGGCAGCTTGTGTGGAGTACGCCTCAGCGGCGTCGGCGCGTCCGGCCGGTCCGCGCCGCCTTGGCCCGCTTGGCCGCGAACCGTACGCCGCCCGGGCTCTCCCCGACCTCGACCCGCACCACCGTAGACAGCGGGTCGACCACTCCCTCACCGACCTGCAGGATGGAGGTGCCCACCGCGCCCAGCTTGCTCAGGGCGGTGGCCGCACTCTTCAGCTCCTCCTCCGCGGTGTCGCCCTTGAGGGCGAGCATCTCACCGTAGGGCCGCAGCAGCGGGATGCCCCAGGTGGCAAGCCGGTCCAGGGGCGCCACAGCCCGGGCCGTCACCACATGGACGGGTGGCATCGAGCCCATGACCTCCTCGGCGCGACCGCGGGCGACGGTCACATGGTCCAGGCCCAGAAGTTCGACGACCTCGGTGAGAAAGTTGGTGCGGCGCAGCAGTGGCTCGAGCAGGGTGATCTTCAGATCCTCCCGTACGAGCGCCAGGGGGATACCGGGCAGCCCGGCCCCCGAGCCCACGTCGCACACCGTCACGCCTTCCGGCACGACCTCGGAGAGCACCGCGCAGTTCAACAGGTGCCTCTCCCACAGGCGAGGCACCTCACGCGGGCCGATGAGCCCACGCTGTACGCCTGCCTCGGCCAGCAGCTCGGCGTATCGGACCGCATCATCGAAGCGATCGCCGAATACCTCGCGTGCCACATCGGGCGCAGAGGGGAGCTCCGCTGCCTCCGTCACGGGGACCGTCCTTCCGTACCGCATCAGCGCTTCGAGCGCCGACCACCAGAACTACCAGGCTGACAAAGACCGGCCCCGTCTGCACAACAGACGGGGCCGGGGTGATGTTCGTACCGAATCAGTTGGGCAGCACGACGACGAAGCGCTGCGGCTCCTCGCCCTCGGACTCGCTGCGCAGGCCGGCGGCCTTGACCGCGTCGTGGACGACCTTGCGCTCGAAGGGCGTCATCGGCTTCAGCCTCACCGGCTCGCCGTTGTTCTTCGCGTCGGCGGCAGCCTTGGCGCCCAGTTCGGAGAGCTCGGCGCGCTTGTTGGCGCGGTAGCCCGCGATGTCCAGCATCAGCCGACTGCGGTCGCCGGTCTCCCGGTGCACGGCCAGGCGCGTCAGCTCCTGCAGCGCCTCCAGCACCTCGCCGTCACGGCCGACCAGTTTCTGCAGGTCGCGGGTACCGGCGTCGCTGATGATGGACACAGAAGCGCGGTCGGCCTCGACGTCCATGTCGATGTCGCCGTCCAGATCGGCGATGTCCAGCAGACCCTCGAGGTAGTCCGCCGCGATCTCGCCCTCGTTCTCCAGGCGGGTCAGGGTGTCTGCACCCTCGGCGGCGGCGGAGGTGGTGCCTTCCGTCACGGGATGGGCTCCTTCTACTTCTTGGACGGGGACTTGGGGCGCTGCGGGCCGCCCTTGCGCTGCCCGGACTGGGCCTTGCTGCGGCCGGCGCTACCGGGCTTGGGCGTGGCCTGCTTGGGGTCGCCGGCGGCTTGGGAGGGCTTGACGTCCTCCGGCTCGTCGGACTTGGTCAGCGAGGTGGTCTCGCCGGCCGCCTTGGGGGCGGTGGACTGGCGCTGGGACTTGGACTGCCGCTTGGGCTGCTGCCGCTTGGCGGCCGTGCTCGTCTGCGCGCCGTCCTCGGCCTGCGCGGCGGCCTGAGCCTCGTTCTTGATCACGGTGCCGTCGGCCTGGGCGGCGAAGCCCACCTTGGTCAGACCGTTGATGAACTTGCGCTCGGCGTCGTTGCGGTCGCGGCCCTTGGCCACGATGGCCTTGACGATGGCCTTCTCGCTGCGGCTGCGGGTCTTGCCGTGGTGCGTGACGTGCTTGTACAGGCGCTCCAGGTACGCGGCCTGAGCCTTGGAACCCGGCGTCGGGTTGTTGCGGATCACGTACATCTGCTGGCCCATGGTCCACACGTTGGTGGTCAGCCAGTAGACGAGGACACCGACGGGGAAGTTGATGCCGAAGACGGCGAACATGACCGGGAAGACGTACATCAGCATCTTCTGCTGCTGCATGAACGGCGTCTTCACCGAGGTGTCGACGTTCTTCGTCATCAGCTGGCGCTGCGTGAAGAACTGCGAGGCCGACATCAGGACGATCATGATCGCGGTGACTACGCGGACGTCGGTCAGCGAGGCGCCGAGCGACTCCACCTTCGCCGCGCCGTCGGTGAACTTCGCGGCCAACGGAGCACCGAAGATGTGCGCCTTCTGCGCGCTCTCCAGGAGGCTCTGGTTGATCACGCCGATGGTGTCGCCCGTCGCGATGCCGTTGAGCACGTGGTACAGGGCGAAGAAGAACGGGGACTGCGCCAGGATGGGAAGGCACGAGGAGAGCGGGTTGGTGCCCGTCTCCTTGTACAGCTTCATCATCTCTTCGGACTGACGCTGCTTGTCGTTCTTGTAGCGCTCCTGGATCTTCTTCATCTCGGGCTGGAGCGTCTGCATGGCCCGCGTCGACTTGATCTGCTTCACGAAGAGCGGGATCAGGCAGATACGGATCAGGATCACCAGGGACACGATCGACAGGCCCCAGGCCCACCCGGTGTCGGGGCCGAAAATGGACCCGTACACCTTGTGGAACTGGACGATGACCCAGGAGACAGGTGTCGTGATGAAGCTGAAGAGGCTGGCAATCGTGTCCACTAATCATGCTCCTTGGGCATGGGACGGTGTCTCTGCGGCCGGGCTCGAAGCAGTCGGGCCCTCGGTGGCCGTTTCGGCGGCGGAGGTCCCGCCCCTGCGTGCACGCCAGGCGTCACGCAACATTTCGTGCCACCGCGGGCGCTTGCGCGGCGGAACATGGTCCACGCCGCCGAGCGACCACGGGTTGCACCGCAGGATGCGCCAGGCGGTGAGTGCCGTTCCCTTGATCGCACCGTGTCGGTCGATGGCCGTGTAGCCGTAGTGGGAGCACGACGGGTAGTACTTGCACACCGGCCCGAGCAGCGGACTGATCGTCCACTGGTAGAGCTTGATCAGAGCCAGCAGCGGGTACTTCATCGCGCGCCCCCTCCCAGTAGCCGTTCGAGGGCGGCATCCAGGTCTTGGGCCAGCTGTGCGTGGTCGGCGTCGCCCGCCCCGGGCAACGCCCGTACGACTACCAGGCTACCGGGGGGAAACCGGGTGACTCTCTCGCGCATCAGGTGACGCAGTCTGCGCTTGACCTTGTTGCGCACGACCGCGCCGCCCACAGCCTTGCTCACGACGAAACCCGCACGCGTCGGGGGAGCGCTCTCCCCAGGCGCGTGCGGGTCCGTGGCACCGCTTCGAAAATGGACCACGAGGGTCGGGCGGCCGGCCCGACGACCTCGTCGTACCGCGGTCGCGAAGTCCTCGCGCCGCCTCAGCCGATGCTCGGTAGGCAGCACGACGTCATGACCTGATCAGGCTCAGGCGGACAGGTTCGCGCGACCCTTGCTGCGGCGGTTCGCGAGAATCGCGCGACCGGCACGGGTGCGCATCCGCAGGCGGAAGCCGTGGGTCTTGGCACGACGGCGGTTGTTCGGCTGGAAGGTGCGCTTGCTCACTCGGGGGCTCCAGAAATCAATCGGTGGTGGCGGGGTGCCGTCCTGGCTGTCACCGTGCGCCCACGAGGTAGCTCGCGGTCAACGCCCGAGTGCACCGCTTCCCGATCACCTGACGCGATCTGTGCCCATCGGAGGCAGGCGGCAGCAGCCATCGACAACTCGACCTGGTTACGGTACGCGCGGCTACGCCATCCGGTCAAACGGGCGGTCACAGGGAGACACTGTCCACAGCCTGGGGACAACAACTTGAACCGTACCCGTCGCCCTGACTACCGTGGCTGAACTCCGATTCGTTCCTTTGTCCCTGCCCCCGCCCGATATGAATCCCGACCGTCCCACACTCACACGTTCGTGGGACCCACGAGAGAGCGTGCCCTGTGGCTGACGTGCCTGCCGATCTTGCCGCAGTGTGGCCACGAGTACTGGAGCAGCTCCTCGGGGAGGGACGCGCCCAGGGCGTCGAGGGGAAGGACGAACGCTGGATCCGCCGCTGCCAGCCGCTCGCGCTGGTCGCCGACACCGCCCTGCTGGCCGTGCCGAACGAGTTCGCCAAGACCGTGCTGGAAGGCCGGCTCGCGCCGATCGTCAGTGAGACGCTGAGCCGCGAGTGCGGCCGCCCCATCCGCATCGCGATCACCGTCGACGACTCGGTCGGCGAACCCTCGCCGCCGGCACCGCCCGCCCAGCACGCGCGCTACGACGAGCCCGAGCTCCCCGCCGGGCCCTACGACGGTCAGGACGGCCGGTACGAATCCGGGAACCAGTCCGCGTACGACGGCCGCTACGAGGGCTACGGCCGCCACCGCGCCGACCAGCTGCCCCCGGGGCCGGGCGACCAGCTGCCCGGTTCACGCGCCGACCAGCCGCCCGGCTCCCGCCCGGACCAGCTGCCCACCGCGCGCCCGGCGTACCCGTCGGAGTACCAGCGCCCCGAGCCGGGCGCCTGGCCGCGGCCGCAGCAGGACGAGTACGGCTGGCAGCAGCAGCGGCTCGGCTTCCCGGAGCGCGACCCCTACGCGTCGCCCTCGTCCCACGACTCCTACGGCGGGCCCCCGGCCCAGGACCCGTACGGCTCGCCCTCGCAGGACTCCTACGGCCCGACGTCCCAGGACTACCGCCCCCAGCCTGTGGACCGTCCGCCGTACGACCGCAAGCGCTCGGAGTACGAGCCGTCGCGCTCCGACTACGACCAGCGCGACCCCGGCCGGCGTGAGCTGTCCGAGCCGCAGGCCGGTCCCGGGCGCCCGCACCGCGGCGGTCCGGCAGGCCCCGGCCAGGGCGGCGCGGGCGGGTCCGCAGGGCCGTCCTCGCAGTCGCCGGCGACGGCCGGTCCCGGGGAGCCGACCGCGCGGCTGAACCCGAAGTACCTCTTCGACACGTTCGTCATCGGCGCCTCCAA
Source organism: Streptomyces achromogenes (assembly GCF_030816715.1). NCBI lineage: Bacteria > Bacillati > Actinomycetota > Actinomycetes > Kitasatosporales > Streptomycetaceae > Streptomyces > Streptomyces achromogenes. The sequence continues at coordinate 4,502,208 of NZ_JAUSYH010000001.1, forward strand.
CCGGTTCGCACACGCGGCCGCCGTCGCCGTCGCCGAGGCGCCCGCGAAGGCCTACAACCCCCTGTTCATCTACGGGGAGTCGGGCCTCGGCAAGACGCACCTCCTGCACGCCATCGGGCACTACGCGCGGAGCCTGTACCCGGGGACGCGCGTGCGGTACGTGAGCTCGGAGGAGTTCACCAACGAGTTCATCAACTCCATCCGGGACGGCAAGGGCGACAGCTTCCGCAAGCGGTACCGCGAGATGGACATCCTGCTCGTCGACGACATCCAGTTCCTCGCGGACAAGGAGTCGACGCAGGAGGAGTTCTTCCACACGTTCAACACCCTCCACAACGCCAACAAGCAGATCGTGCTCTCCAGCGACCGGCCGCCCCGGCAGCTGGTGACCCTCGAGGACCGGTTGCGCAACCGCTTCGAGTGGGGCCTGACCACCGACGTCCAGCCGCCGGAGCTGGAGACGCGCATCGCGATCCTGCGCAAGAAGGCGGTGCAGGAGCAGCTGAACGCCCCGCCGGAGGTGCTGGAGTTCATCGCCTCGCGGATCTCCCGCAACATCCGTGAGCTGGAGGGCGCGCTGATCCGGGTGACGGCGTTCGCGTCGCTCAACCGGCAGCCGGTGGACCTTGGCCTGACGGAGATCGTCCTCAAGGACCTGATCCCCGGCGGCGAGGACTCGGCCCCCGAGATCACCTCGACGGCCATCATGGGCGCGACCGCCGACTACTTCGGCCTCACCATCGAGGATCTCTGCGGCACCTCGCGCGGGCGCGCGCTGGTCACGGCCCGGCAGATCGCCATGTACCTGTGCCGCGAACTGACGGACCTGTCGCTGCCGAAGATCGGCGCGCTGTTCGGCGGCCGCGACCACACGACCGTGATGCACGCGGACCGCAAGATCCGCAATCTGATGGCCGAGCGGCGCTCCATCTACAACCAGGTGACCGAGCTGACGAACCGCATCAAGAACGGCTGACACGGCGCAGGGCACCATCGCGTGCTCGCGCCGGGAGAGCGGCGTCGCCTACTCGCCTAGAGCGCCCCTGGAGAGGCTTCCGGGGGCGCTTCTCGTCGTTCCGCGGGTCGCGCGGGAATCGCCGGGCCGTCTCTCTCCGAGGCGCGCCCCGCGCCCCGCGACCGTCCGCGGCCCCTCCGAGGCCCCATGGCGACCGTCCGCAGCCCCTTCGCGGGTCGCTCGCGGGCCGCCCGCCGTCCCCCCGGCACATCCGCCGGTCGTACGCCGGCCGTACACCGCTCACCCGCTGTTCGAATACGAGCCAGGGTTACGGCCTCCCTCCACAGATTCGGTGACTTTCTCCCGTCCACACCCTGGGGACCGGGAAGTTGTTCAGACTGTGTCCACAGGTGAACGGGGTGCGGGAGGATCTCACCAGGTCACCTGGCTGTGGATTCGTGGACAAAGGTTGTCCACAGGCTGTGGACAAGGAATCGGTCCACAGCCTGTGCACGGAGTTGTCCACCGACTGCCCACAGGCTGCGGCCGGTTGTCCCCAGCGATCTTGTGCTTCTCCACATGTCTGTCCACTGTTCGGCAACTCGCCGCGCGTTCTCACCGGCTCGAGTGAAAGGCGTCACACGAAGGTGCCGGAGCGCCCTGTGGGAAACGGCGCCAAACCTGGGGACGAGGCTGGGGAGAACTCGGCCCTCCCTGTGCACGGTGTGTGCAGAACTTTCTGTTCTCCACAGAAGGGCCCGGTTGTCCACCGGCTCCACCCACAGGGTCGGTGGACAAAATATTGCCCCTGAGCTGCGGAAACGCGGTTATCCACTGTATCCACAGCCCCTACTACTACTCCCGACTAGAGAGAGCGAGAAATCCGTTTAGAAGGGGGTCCTGTGCACAACTCGCTCTTCGGTGCCCGGCCGCCCCTCGTCACGACTTGACCCCGAGGGGCACCTACTGTCAGTGCGGTGCGTCAGACTGGTCCCCGTTGGTCCTGCCCCTCACCGGGGCCGACCACACCGAGACAGCGACGGAAGCCAGGCAGGGCGAGAAGCGCCGGCAACAGCAGGAGGCGGCAAGAGTGAAGATCCGGGTGGAACGCGACGTACTCGCGGAGGCCGTGGCCTGGGCGGCGCGCAGCCTCCCGGCCCGCCCGCCGGCGCCGGTCCTCGCCGGCCTGCTGCTGAAGGCGGAGGACGGGCAGCTGAGCCTGTCCAGCTTCGACTACGAGGTCTCCGCCCGGGTCTCGGTGGACGCCGAGACCGAGGAGGAGGGCACGGTCCTCGTCTCCGGCCGGCTCCTCGCCGACATCTGCCGCGCTCTGCCCAACCGCCCGGTGGAGATCTCCACAGACGGTGTACGGGCGACGGTGGTCTGCGGTTCCTCGCGGTTCACCCTCCACACGCTGCCGGTGGAGGAGTACCCGTCGCTGCCGCAGATGCCGAACGCGACGGGCACGGTCCCCGGCGAGGTCTTCGCCTCCGCGGCCGCCCAGGTCGCCATCGCCGCCGGGCGCGACGACACGCTGCCGGTGCTGACCGGCGTGCGCATCGAGATCGAGGGCGACACCGTCACGCTCGCCTCCACCGACCGCTATCGCTTCGCCGTCCGCGAGTTCCTGTGGAAGCCGGAGAACCCCGAGGCCTCCGCGGTCGCCCTGGTGCCCGCCAAGACGCTCCTGGACACCGCCAAGGCCCTCACGAGCGGCGACAGCGTCACCCTGGCGCTGTCGGGCGGCGGCTCGGGCGAAGGCCTGATCGGCTTCGAGGGCGCGGGCCGGCGCACCACGACGCGCCTGCTGGAGGGCGACCTCCCGAAGTACCGCACGCTGTTCCCGACCGAGTTCAACTCCGTCGCCGTGATCGAGACCGCCCCCTTCGTGGAGGCCGTCAAGCGCGTGGCGCTGGTCGCGGAGCGCAACACCCCGGTGCGGCTCAGCTTCGAGCAGGGCGTGCTCATCCTGGAGGCCGGTTCCAGCGACGACGCACAGGCTGTGGAGCGGGTCGACGCCCAGCTCGAGGGCGACGACATCTCGATCGCCTTCAACCCGACCTTCCTGCTGGACGGCCTGAGTGCCATCGACTCCCCGGTCGCCCAGCTGTCCTTCACGACGTCCACCAAGCCCGCGCTGCTCAGCGGCAAGCCCGCGCTGGACGCGGAGGCGGACGACGCCTACAAGTACCTGATCATGCCGGTGCGGCTGAGCGGCTGAGCGGTCGGCGGCCCGGTCGCCCGAGGTCGTCCACAGGCTGTGGCCGAACGGTCCACGGACTGTGGACGAAGCCGCAGGTGAGCGGCGGGATGGGTGGTACGTCTGAGCGCGTATGCCCACAGGTGTGCGTGAGGGTCCGGGTCTAGGCTCGGACTGGGGCACGAGGTGCCTCACACGCCACACAGCGACCTAAGGAACAACTGATGGAGCTCGGTCTCGTCGGCCTCGGCAAGATGGGCGGCAACATGCGCGAGCGGATCCGCCGCGCCGGCCACACCGTCGTCGGATTCGACCGCAACCCGGACCTCGCCGACGTCCACAGCCTCGAAGAGCTGGTGGGCAAGCTCAAGGGCCCGCGCGTGGTCTGGGTGATGGTTCCGGCCGGCGCCGCCACCCAGTCGACCGTCGACGAGCTCGCCGAGCTGCTGGAGCCCGGCGACGTCGTGGTGGACGGCGGCAACTCCCGCTGGACGGACGACGAGAAGCACGCAGAGGAGCTCGCCGCCAAGGGCATCGGGTTCGTCGACTGCGGTGTCTCCGGCGGCGTCTGGGGCCTGGAGAACGGCTACGCGCTGATGTACGGCGGCGAGGCGGCGAACGTCGCCAAGGTGCAGCCGGTCTTCGACGCGCTCAAGCCCGAGGGCGCCTTCGGCGCGGTGCACGCCGGCAAGGTCGGCGCCGGCCACTTCGCCAAGATGGTCCACAACGGCATCGAGTACGCCATGATGCAGGCCTACGCCGAGGGCTGGGAACTGCTCGAGAAGGTCGACTCGGTCACGGACGTGCGCGAGGTCTTCCGGTCCTGGCAGGAGGGCACGGTCATCCGGTCCTGGCTGCTGGACCTGGCCGTCAACGCCCTCGACGAGGACGAGCACCTCGACAAGCTGCGCGGCTTCGCCCAGGACTCGGGCGAGGGCCGGTGGACGGTCGAGGCGGCCATCGACAACGCCGTGCCGCTGCCCGCGATCACGGCCTCGCTGTTCGCGCGGTTCGCCTCCCGGCAGGACGACTCGCCGCAGATGAAGATGATCGCCGCGTTGCGCAACCAGTTCGGCGGCCACGCCGTCGAGAAGAAGTAATCCACAGGGTCGCCCCCGCGATCCACCACCGCGATTCACCACCCTGGGGAGGTCGGCGAACGACCATGCACGTCACGCATCTGTCGCTGGCCGACTTCCGCTCGTACGCCCGGGTCGAAGTTCCGCTCGACCCGGGCGTCACCGCTTTCGTGGGCCCCAACGGGCAGGGCAAGACCAACCTCGTCGAGGCCGTCGGCTACCTCGCCACCCTCGGCAGCCACCGGGTCTCCTCGGACGCCCCCCTGGTCCGCATGGGCGCCGACCGCGCGATCGTACGGGCGCAGGTCAGACAGGGCGAGCGGCAGCAGCTGATCGAACTGGAGCTGAACCCCGGCAAGGCCAATCGGGCCCGCATCAACAGGTCGTCGCAGGTCAGACCGCGTGACGTGCTGGGCATCGTACGGACCGTGCTGTTCGCGCCGGAGGATCTCGCGCTGGTGAAGGGCGACCCGGGCGAGCGCCGCCGTTTCCTCGACGAGCTGATCACCGCGCGCTCCCCGCGGATGGCGGGGGTGCGCTCGGACTACGAGCGGGTGCTCAAGCAGCGCAACACGCTGTTGAAGTCCGCCGCGCTCGCGCGCCGGCACGGCGGCCGTTCCATGGACCTGTCGACGCTCGACGTGTGGGACCAGCACCTCGCGCGCGTGGGCGCCGAGCTGCTCGCCCGGCGCCTCGACCTGGTCGCCGCCCTCCAGCCGCTCGCCGACAAGGCGTACGAGCAGCTTGCGCCCGGCGGCGGGCCCGTGGCCCTGGAGTACAGGCCGTCGGCGCCGGGCGAGGCGCACACGCGTGACGACCTCTACGAACAGCTGACGGCCGCCCTCGCGGAGACCCGCAAGCAGGAGATCGAGCGGGGCGTCACCCTCGTCGGGCCGCACCGGGACGACCTCCTGCTCAAGCTCGGACAGCTGCCCGCGAAGGGGTACGCCTCGCACGGCGAGTCCTGGTCGTACGCGCTGGCGCTGCGGCTGGCCTCGTACGACCTGCTGCGGGCGGAGGGCAACGAGCCGGTCCTGGTCCTGGACGACGTCTTCGCCGAACTGGACGCCCGCCGGCGGGAGCGGCTGGCGGAGCTGGTCGCGCCCGGCGAGCAGGTGCTGGTGACGGCCGCGGTCGACGACGACGTGCCGCATGTGCTCGCCGGAGCGCGGTACACGGTGTCCGAGGGGACGGTGGAGCGCGTATGAGCGGCGCCGACGAGCCCGCCCCGAAGAAGCGGGCGCCCGAGCCGTCCGGAGTCGACCTCGCGCGCGTGGCGCTCAGGGCGGCGCGGGAGCAGGCACGCGCGCGCGGGGACGCGGCGCAGCAGAGGAAGCAGGTCCGGCGCGGGGCCGGGTTGCGCTCCGGGGCGCGCGCGGACGGCCGCGACCCGATGGCGCTGGGCGCCGCGATCAACCGGCTGCTCAACGAGCGCGGCTGGGAGGCGCCGGCCGCGGTGGGCGGCGTGATGGGCCGGTGGCCGCAGATCGTCGGCGAGGACGTGGCGAAGCACTGTGTGCCCGAGAGGTACGACGACGAGGAGCGGACGCTGGTCGTGCGCTGTGACTCGACGGCCTGGGCGACGAACCTGCGGCTGCTCGCCCCGACGCTGGTGGCGCGTCTCAACGAGGATCTGGGGCACGGCGCGGTGCGGTTGATCAAGGTGCTGGGCCCGGGCGGCCCGGTGCGCCGTTACGGCCCTCTGAGGGCCCCGGGAAGCACCGGTCCGGGCGACACCTACGGGTGAGGTGCGTCACGTCTTCGTAAGGCCGGGCGGTTCTGTCGTGATCGCCCGGCCTCCGTTTCGCGCGCCCGCGCACGGGTGCGCGCGGCGACCTGACTCCCAAGTAGCCAAGGGTTGACACCTGAAAGCGCTGAGTGCCGCTGTGAGCCTCTTGGAGCCCCCTTCCGTATATCGGGACCCGGAAGACGCCGGTTGAGGGCGGCACATGCGGACTCAGGTACCGGCAAACCCCCATCAGTGTCAGTGCTACCGGTAGACTGGAAGCCAATCCCGCCCCGAACGTGGGGACCGCCCGGGAGAAGTCGAGCAACGCTGATCAAGGCTGACCAACGCAACATGCCGCAGCCGCTCCGGCAACCCTCCCCGGAGGGGTCCCCAGAGCCTGGCTAGTGCTGTGCCAGAAAGGGCGCTTCGTGGCCGATTCCGGCAACCCCAACGAGAACATCCCGTCCACCGACGCCGGCGTGAACAGCGAGGCGAGCACCTCGAGCCACGAGGTCACCGCCTCGTACGACGCCAGCGCCATCACCGTCCTCGAGGGTCTGGACGCGGTCCGCAAGCGACCCGGTATGTACATCGGCTCGACCGGCGAGCGCGGTCTGCACCACCTCGTCTACGAGGTCGTCGACAACTCGGTCGACGAGGCCCTGGCCGGCCACGCGGACACCATCGACGTGACGATCCTCGCCGACGGCGGCGTGCGGGTCACCGACAACGGCCGAGGCATCCCGGTGGGCATCGTGGCCTCCGAGGGCAAGCCGGCCCTCGAGGTCGTGCTGACCGTGCTGCACGCGGGCGGCAAGTTCGGCGGCGGCGGCTACGCGGTCTCCGGCGGTCTGCACGGCGTCGGCGTCTCCGTCGTCAACGCCCTGTCGAGCAAGGTCGCCGTCGAGGTCCGCACCGACGGCCACCGCTGGACGCAGGACTACAAGATGGGCGTCCCCACGGCGCCGCTGGCCCAGCACGAGGCCATCGAGGAGACGGGCACGTCGGTCACCTTCTGGGCCGACGCCGACATCTTCGAGACCACCGAGTACTCCTTCGAGACGCTGTCGCGGCGCTTCCAGGAGATGGCGTTCCTCAACAAGGGCCTGACGATCAAGCTCACCGACGAGCGCGAGTCGGCGAAGGCCACCGCCGGGGCGGACGAGGCGGGTGCGGACGAGAAGGACGAGGTCAAGACCGTCACGTACCACTACGAGGGCGGCATCGTCGACTTCGTGAAGTACCTCAACTCCCGCAAGGGGGAGGCGGTGCACCCGACGGTGATCGACCTGGAGGCGGAGGACAAGGACAAGAGCCTGTCCCTCGAGGTCGCCATGCAGTGGAACAGCGGTTACAGCGAGGGCGTGTACTCCTTCGCCAACATCATCCACACGCATGAGGGCGGTACGCACGAGGAGGGCTTCCGCGCGGCGCTGACCAACCTGGTCAACAAGTACGCGCGCGACAAGAAGCTGTTGCGCGAGAAGGACGACAACCTCACGGGTGACGACATCCGCGAGGGTCTGACGGCGATCATCTCGGTCAAGCTGAGCGAGCCGCAGTTCGAGGGCCAGACCAAGACCAAACTGGGCAACACGGAGGCCAAGACCTTCGTCCAGAAGGCGGTCTACGAGCACCTCAACGACTGGTTGGACCGCAACCCGGTCGAGGCGGCGGACATCGTCCGCAAGGGCATCCAGGCGGCCACCGCGCGCGTGGCGGCCCGCAAGGCGCGCGACCTGACGCGCCGCAAGGGCCTGCTGGAGTCGGCGTCCCTGCCGGGCAAGCTGTCCGACTGCCAGTCGAACGACCCCACCAAGTGCGAGATCTTCATCGTCGAGGGCGACTCGGCCGGCGGCTCGGCCAAGTCCGGTCGCAACCCGCAGTACCAGGCGATCCTCCCGATCCGCGGCAAGATCCTCAACGTCGAGAAGGCGCGGATCGACAAGATCCTGCAGAACCAGGAGATCCAGGCGCTGATCTCCGCCTTCGGCACCGGGGTCCACGAGGACTTCGACATCGAGAAGCTCCGCTATCACAAGATCATCCTGATGGCGGACGCCGACGTGGACGGCCAGCACATCAGCACCCTGCTGCTGACCTTCCTGTTCCGCTTCATGCGGCCGCTGGTCGAGGCCGGGCACGTGTACCTCTCCCGCCCGCCCCTCTACAAGATCAAGTGGGGCCGGGACGACATCGAGTACGCGTACTCCGACCGCGAGCGCGACGCGCTGATCGAGATGGGCCGCCAGCGCGGCAAGCGGGTGCGCGAGGACTCCATCCAGCGCTTCAAGGGCCTCGGCGAGATGAACGCCGAGGAGCTGCGCGTCACGACGATGGACCAGGAGCACCGCGTCCTCGGCCAGGTCACCCTCGACGACGCCGCGCAGGCCGACGACCTGTTCTCGGTCCTCATGGGCGAGGACGTCGAGGCGCGCCGCGCCTTCATCCAGCGCAACGCCAAGGACGTCCGCTTCCTCGACATCTGAGTCGGTCTCAGCTGACCGCGTCAGAAAGGATTCCCCCCAGCAATGACCGACGAGAACACTCCCGTCAGCCCTGAAGAGGGCGGCGACATCGTCATGCGCATCGAGCCCGTGGGGCTCGAGACGGAGATGCAGCGCTCGTACCTCGACTACGCGATGTCCGTCATCGTCTCGCGTGCGCTGCCGGACGTCCGCGACGGCCTCAAGCCCGTCCACCGCCGCGTCCTGTACGCCATGTACGACGGCGGCTACCGGCCCGAGCGCGGCTTCTACAAGTGTGCCCGCGTGGTCGGCGACGTCATGGGCAACTACCACCCGCACGGCGACAGTTCGATCTACGACGCGCTGGTGCGCCTTGCGCAGCCGTGGTCGATGCGCATGCCGCTGGTGGACTCCAACGGCAACTTCGGCTCCCCGGGCAACGACCCGGCGGCGGCCATGCGGTACACCGAGTGCAAGATGGCGCCGCTGTCGATGGAGATGGTCCGTGACATCGACGAGGAGACCGTCGACTTCACGGACAACTACGACGGCCGCTCCCAGGAGCCGACCGTCCTGCCGGCCCGCTTCCCCAACCTGCTGATCAACGGCTCGGCCGGCATCGCGGTCGGCATGGCGACCAACATCCCCTCGCACAACCTGCGCGAGGTCGCGGCCGGCGCCCAGTGGTGCCTGGAGAACCCGGAGGCCTCGCACGAGGAGCTCCTGGACGCGCTGATGGAGCGCATCAAGGGCCCCGACTTCCCGACCGGCGCCCTGGTGGTGGGCCGCAAGGGCATCGAGGAGGCGTACCGCACGGGCCGCGGCTCGATCACCATGCGGGCGGTCGTCGAGGTCGAGGAGATCCAGAACCGCCAGTGCCTGGTGGTCACGGAGCTGCCCTACCAGGTCAACCCGGACAACCTCGCGCAGAAGATCGCCGACCTGGTGAAGGACGGCAAGATCGGCGGCATCGCGGACGTCCGCGACGAGACGTCCTCGCGCACGGGCCAGCGCCTGGTCATCGTGCTCAAGCGGGACGCGGTCGCCAAGGTCGTGCTGAACAACCTCTACAAGCACACCGACCTGCAGACGAACTTCGGCGCGAACATGCTGGCGCTCGTCGACGGCGTCCCGCGCACGCTGTCCCTGGACGCGTTCATCCGCCACTGGGTGGCGCACCAGATCGAGGTCGTCGTCCGCCGGACGAAGTTCCGGCTGCGCAAGGCCGAGGAGCGGGCGCACATCCTGCGAGGCCTGCTGAAGGCCCTGGACGCCATCGACGAGGTCATCGCGCTGATCCGGCGCAGCGACACCGTCGACATCGCGCGCACGGGCCTGATGCAGCTGCTGGAGATCGACGAGATCCAGGCCAACGCCATCCTCGAGATGCAGCTGCGCCGACTGGCCGCCCTGGAGCGCCAGAAGATCATCCAGGAGCACGACGAGCTCCAGGCGAAGATCACCGAGTACAACGCGATCCTCGCCTCGCCGGTCCGCCAGCGCGGCATCGTCAGCGCCGAACTCGCCGCGATCGTCGAGAAGTACGGCGACGACCGCAAGACGATGCTGGTGCCCTACGACGGCGACATGTCCATCGAGGACCTGATCGCCGAGGAGGACATCGTCGTCACCGTCACGCGCGGGGGCTACGTCAAGCGCACCAAGACGGACGACTACCGCGCCCAGAAGCGCGGCGGCAAGGGCGTGCGCGGCGCGAAGCTGAAGGAAGACGACATCGTCGACCACTTCTTCGTCTCCACCACGCACCACTGGCTGCTCTTCTTCACCAACAAGGGCCGCGTGTACCGGGCGAAAGCGTACGAACTGCCGGACGCCGGGCGGGACGCGCGTGGTCAGCACGTCGCGAACCTGCTGGCCTTCCAGCCGGACGAGGCGATCGCCGAGATCCTCGCGATCCGCACCTACGAGGTGGCGCCCTATCTGATCCTGGCCACCAAGGGCGGCTTGGTGAAGAAGACGCCTCTGAAGGATTACGATTCGCCGCGTTCCGGTGGCGTCATCGCGATCAACCTCCGTGAGACGGAGGACGGTTCCGACGACGAACTGATCGGAGCCGAACTCGTCTCGGCGGACGACGATCTGCTTCTGATCAGCAAGAAGGCACAGTCGATCAGGTTCACCGCCACGGACGAAAGTCTGCGGCCCATGGGCCGTGCCACCTCGGGTGTCAAGGGCATGAGCTTCCGCGAGGGAGACCAGCTCCTCTCGATGAATGTTGTTCGACCCGGTACGTTCGTGTTCACTGCCACAGACGGCGGGTACGCGAAGCGCACCGCCGTCGACGAGTACCGCGTCCAGGGTCGCGGCGGCCTCGGCATCAAGGCCGCCAAGATCGTCGAGGACCGTGGCTCCCTCGTCGGCGCGCTGGTGGTCGAGGAGACCGACGAGATCCTCGCCATCACGCTGGGCGGCGGTGTGATTCGTACGCGAGTCAACGAGATCAGGGAGACGGGCCGTGACACCATGGGCGTCCAACTGATCAACCTGGGCAAGCGCGATGCCGTCGTCGGCATCGCCCGTAACGCCGAGGCGGGGCGCGAGGCGGAAGAGGTCGACGGCGGGATCGCCGTGGACGACACCGCCGAGGCGACCACGGCCGCCGGCACGGACGAGGGTGAGTCGCCCTCGGCCGAGTAGCACGAGGAGAGAGTCATCGTGAGCGGAGCCACGGGCGCCGGTACGTCTGCCGGCACGGGCAAGAACGGCGGCGGCCGTGGCTCCGCCGCATCGGCGGGGGACGCGCGGACGACCGACGCGCGGGGCGCCGGGGGCGCCGAGGGGCGTGTGGCCGACACCCACACCACCCAGCTGAAGGCCATCAAGGCCCCCGCCGCCGACTCGCCTTCGCCCTCCACCGGCCCGCAGCCGCCCAAGGGATCCCCGGGATCCTCCGGCGCGCGGGCCGCCCAGACCTCTCAGGCAGGATCCAAGGGCCCTCAGGGGACCCAGGGGGGAACCGTGACGGACACCCGAGGCGCGCAGGGCAAGCGGGAGGCGTCGCCGCTGCCCGGCGAACGGCAGTCCCAGCAGCCCGCGGGGCCCTACCACCCGCCGCAGGCCTATCCCACCCAGGCGCCCACGGCGGCCGACACGGTACGCCGGCCGCGGACGGGCGCCCGCACCACGCCCCGCGTGCGCAAGGCGCGGCTGCGCGTGGCGAAGGCCGACCCGTGGTCGGTGATGAAGGTGAGCTTCCTGCTCTCCATCGCGCTGGGCATCTGCACGATCGTCGCTGCGGCCATGCTGTGGATGGTCATGGACGCCATGGGCGTGTTCTCGACGGTGGGCGGCACGATCTCCGAGGCGACCGGCTCGAACGAGTCGAACGGCTTCGACCTGCAGTCGTTCCTGTCGCTCCCCCACGTTCTGATGTTCACGTCGATCATCGCGGTCATCGACGTCGTCCTCGCGACGGCCCTCGCGACGCTCGGAGCGTTCATCTACAACCTCTCCGCGGGCTTCGTCGGAGGCGTCGAACTGACCCTCGCCGAGGACGAGTGACCTCGCCCGTCGGCACGGTCGCGCATCCCGGCCGAGGCCCCGTGCGTATCGATTTTGGGACTGCCCGCGTCGTGCGCTAATCTTCAGGAGTCAGCGCGCGGGACACACACCGCAGAGCGCGGCGGGGCTATAGCTCAGTTGGTTAGAGCGCATCCCTGATAAGGATGAGGCCACAGGTTCAAATCCTGTTAGCCCCACCAGCGAAAAGACCCCCGGACCATCGGTCCGGGGGTCTTTTGACACCAGTGGTTGACACCAAGGGCGGCGAACGGCTGCGGTCAGCCGATCAGTGGGTCTCCCAGCAGCTCTGCGAGCAGCGTCACAGCCTCCCTCTCACTGTCCCCCACGACGTGCGTATAGACGTCCATGGTCATGCTGATCTGACTGTGAACCGGCCGGCCTCGAAGTCGATGTCCTGCCAGCGGAGCCCGAGGACCTCACTGCGGCGGAGACCGAGCACCAGGACCAGGACGCAGGCCGCGTAGAGGCGGTGAGCCCGGACGGAGCGAAGGAAGGGGATCGCCTCGCGCGCGTTCCACGCCGTGCCCTTGTCCTTGGAGACCTTGGGCATGTCGACCAGGAGGGCGACGTTGCGCGTCAGCAGCTCCTCACGGACAGCCCGGTTGAGTGCGTCACGGAGACGCGGAGCACCATGTCCAGGGCCTGATGCGGCCGGACGGGATCCGCCGTGGATCCCCACCGAGGATGCTCCCGACGCAGCTCACACACCGCCGACTCCGCCTCGGCAGAAGCCTGATGCGGACACGAAGCCGGCCTACGAGACCGGTCCGCCGGCCCGGCCAGACCCGAGGCTTCATACCGTGACTTCCACCCGCTGACCGTCTGCCGTGACACCCCAAGCTGAGCGGCGACCTCGGTCACCGTCGCACCCGCCAGGACCGCAAGCACAGCCCGGTATCTCTGCTCGACGACCGACAACTCCACCAGAGCAAATCCCGGCCTCCTGCCACACGCCACCACGACGTGCACAGCAAAGCCGATCACGGCCACCGTCAACCATCAGCTGGGATCGAAGTGTCAGGCACCTCCCGGGACCGGACACCCCCGTGCGGCCGCGGTGGCGGCCTTTCGGAGCTGCCGCACGCGCGACCCACCCGGGCCGGGCCATAGCCCAGCGGGGGCAGGCCGGGCACCGCCAAAGGGCGGCCCCGGTAAGAGGCGAAAGCCCGTCAATGCTTGGCGATCCCCATGCCGAGGAAGATGCCCGCCGGCAGTGCGACGCTACCGACGCCCATCACTGCCCAGGTCCCGCGTTTGGACCTTGGTTTCCAGTTCAGAGGCTTCCATCGCTATTCCTCTCTGCGTTGTGCCGCTACCGGCTCAACGCAGATCGGTGTTCCGTCGGCGCGAGGCAGTCCCAACCGCGGGGCCGGTGGCACCGTGATGAGTGCCACGACTTTCCAAGGGTGGGGGACGATCACCGGTGCGGGGACGAGCGGTCGCCGGACGACTGATCCACCGGGCGGGCGGCTGCGGCGGCCATGAGGGCCAGCAACAGCGCGATCACGCCGACGATGATGTTGTTGACGATGGTCCTGGTGGTGCTGACGTCGCCTGCTACCACCCAGGGCGCGAAGATCGTCCACACGCTGAGCGCGCAAGCGGCCCACGCCATGCTGTGCGAGCGCTCGTATGCCCGGCCGAAGCCACCGCTCATGATCACGGCGTATGCGATGCCGACGATCAGATTGTTGACCGCCAGGGTGGAGAACTCGTTGAAACCCGCGATCCACGGTGAGGCCGCCAGGTAGAGGCCTGTGATCAGGGCCATGGCCTCGACGGCCTGTGCCCTCGGAGTGGTCGCGACACGCTCGGCCATCTCGTGTCGATTCCGCATGGCGAGGATGTCGGGATGCGTTGCCATGTCCGACCCGGGCTGTGTCGTCATTCCGGTACCTCCGATTTGCCCGTTATATGTACTACGTGAAATCGAGTACCCCGCGACGGCGGGGTAATCGTCCTTGAGCTGTCCGAGTCCGAAGATGCTGCGGAGGAGGTGGCCTGCGGGACTTCACCAGCGCCTGAGGTCTCGTTGTGGCGCTGGGGCCGAAAGGGGAGCCTGTGTCAAGACCGCGTACGGCGACTGACACCAGCGACTGACACCAACAAGGACGAACAGCGGCGGTCGGCGCCGGACGGCGGTGCACGATCGACCGAGGCGCTGGGCAGGTGGGTCGACGTTGCCGACCTCGTGTGATCGACCTGGTAAGGATGAGGCCACAGGTTCAAATCCTGTTAGCCCCACCAGCACGAAGACCCCCAGCACGAAGACCCCCAACCGATCATGGTGGGGGGTCTTTGACATCTGCGGCTGACATCGACGTCCGCCATCCGCGGCGGTGAACGGCTGCGGTCAGCCGATGAGCGGGTCTTGTCGTGGCCGCCGCAGGAGTGGGGCTCGGTCGGCACTGTCGGGGCGAGTGGGTGCTGAGCGGGAAAACCGGGTCGACACCGGCCGCCGCGGTATTCGATCATGCGTTCATGCCCCTTCGAGAGACCCTTGCCCGAGTCGAGGCGGACCTGGCCGCCGGCCGGGTTCCCGTCGCGCGCCAGCGTTTGCGTGGTCTCGTCTCGTCCTTCCCGTACGACCTGACGCTCCGTCGGCGTCTGGCCGAGGTGTACCGGCTCTACGGCGATGCCGCCGAGGCTGGACGATGGATGTACCTCGAAGAGGACCGCGACGCCGACGAGACCGCCGCCTTCGAGGTGCGGTACGGGTCCCCCGGGCGGCGGATGAAGGCCCTGGCCTGGCGCGGCCCGGAGGCGATGGCCGCCACGTCCTTCGCGAAGGGGCAGCTGGTCGCGGTGCGGGCCGCCTGCGCCGAGGCGTTCGGGCGCCCCGTCGACTGGGACGACCTCGCCTCCTTCCGGGAGGACCTGGAAGAGAAGTGCGAGGAGCCTTCCGGACCCTGGTCGGTCAGCGATGTGCTGGCAGGCGTCGGCTGCTTGGTGGGGGCCCTCGCGTTCCTCGGGGTCTGGGTGATCGGAGTCCTGGCCCTCTTCGACTGACCCAGGTCAGATGGCTGGGCTTCGACGTCCGATCAAGACGACGTCACGCCACACGCCGTGGTGCCGGCCCACGCGCTCACCTGTTCCGACGACCCGGAAACCCGCCCGTGCGTGGAGGGCGAGGCTGGCGGTGTTCCCGGGGAAGACGCCGCACTGGATGGTCCAGACGCCCGCGGCCTCGGTCGACGTGATCAGTCGACGGAGCAGGGCCCCACCGAAGCGGCGGCCGCGTGCCGCAGGGTGGACGTACACCGAGTGTTCGACGACGGCATGGACGCACCGGTCCGAGACCGGCGCCGCCGCGATCCAGCCCAGCACCTCGCCGGAGTCGTCGAGAGCGACGAACCGATGCCGGGGCAGCTTGGCGGCGTCGAACTCTGTCAGGTGGGGGCGGTGGTCTCGAAAGGTGGCGTTGCCCTCGTCGATGCCGAGTCGGTAGATCGTCAGGATCCCCTTCGCGTGCTCGGGGTTCATGGCGGTGGCTCGTGCTGATCGAGGGCGGCCCCGGTGAGAAGATTCGCCACCGCGCGGCTCAAGGACGCCGGCCTCGCCACCTTCGAGGAGAACGACACCTCCTGCTGTTACGCCCCCCAGGACACGGTGTGGGTCCACGGTCCGGGGCGGGAACCCTGGGAGGTCTACGTGGTCAAGGCCGACGCCGACACGCTCGACAAGGGCGTCGACCCCGACGGCGCCGGCGACGGCTGCTGCACCGGCCAGGTCGCCGAGGAGGCCCCGGCGAGCGCAGGGTGCGCCTGCCGCTGAACCCCGCCGCGCAGGTGTGGCGCGCAGGGGGAGACGGGTGGGGGCACGGCGAAGGCCCGGTGGCTCCTGGGGAGCTGCCGGGCCTGCTCGTGCGGGCTGTACGCAAGTTCGCCGTCACGTCGGGGAGGGGCGGGGGCTCAGTTCTGCTGGGGGACGGCCGGTTCGGCGGGGTCCTCGGGCGTGCAGGACGTCGGGTGCTCGGCCGCTTCCGTGTCCGGCAGGCCGTGGTGGCGGCAGCTGGGGGACTTGCCGTGTGCCTCGGCGCGGATGCGCTGCTTCATCGTGGGGGGCAGGGAGCGGGCCTGGGACCAGAGCCAGGTCGACGACGACGCCGTCGGCCGGGCCGGCTCCTGTGGGGCGCCGAAGCTCTCCGCGCTGCGTGCCGGCCCTGTCTGGGCCGCGGCCGTCGCGGCGGTCGTCGTGATGAGTCCGAGCGCCGTGCACAGCGCGAGGAAGGCGGTGACGATGGCGGTCCACAGTTTCATGACGCGGTTGTCGGTCATGGCCCCTCACTTTCAGGTTGGGCGATTTGCGTACTTTCCTCATGATGTGTATGGGGGCCGCGAAGTGGTGGACCGACGCTCGCGGCGTGGCGTTGTTCTGATGAACACCACTCGGATGGGTGCAAGAGCGAAGAAAGAGCCAGGAAAAGCAGCCAACCGGTACCAGCAGGGGCAAAAGTCATCCGCTGTGGAGATGTGATCACCCTCCGATCGGAGTGGTCCGATCCGCTTCTACTGCGCTGCCGAAGGCGGGAGTTGGGGGTGGGCGCAGGTCACCGATCGGTCTCGGTCGGTGTGTATAGTCGGGCGCCAGAGATCCCCTACGCCAAGGAAAGACGAGGTAGCGCGGTGAAGAAGCTTCTCCTGGTCGCACTGGCCGCCATCGGCGGGCTCCTCGTGTACCGCCAGATCCAGGCGGACCGCGCCGAGCAGGATCTGTGGACGGAGGCGACCGACTCCGTGCCCACGGGTTCGTGAGTACCGATACCGAAGACTGAGCAGACCCCGGCCGCAGCACGCGGTCGGGGTCTTGTGTTGCGGAACCCCCGGACTGCCGATACCGGCGGCGGGAGACGGGCTTTTCGGACGCCCGTACGCAATGCGCGGGTGCCACGCGCGCGTGCCGGGCAGGATGGCCCACGTTCGGTCCAAGGGGAGGGGACGGCGTTGATGACCCGGCGTGCGGGGCGTTGGAGTGCGGGGCTCGGGAGGGCGAGGACGGCCGGGTGGCGGACCGCCGTGCGGACCGCCGTCGTGGGAGCGGTGCTGTGCGCGGCCCCGGCGGCGCTTCCCGGACCGGCTGCGACGACTGCGCGGGCTGCGACGAACGCGCCTGACGCGCCGGACGCCCCGACCTACGCCTTCGCGGACGACGTCCGTCCCGCACCTGCGGCGACGGTCACCACCGGCGCCGTGAGCCTGGATCCCGGCGCGACCTACCGCAGTTCCCTCGCGCGCGAGGGGAAGGCCTACTACCGCCTCGAACTCGACGGCACGTCGAACGCGTACGTCGCCGTCACGGCCGTGCCCAGCGCGGACACCGTGCTGTCCGTCGGCGACGGCATCAGCGTCTCCGTGCAGAACACCGACGGCGCGTCCTGCTCCCGAGACACGGCGACCGTCGGGGCGTCCAAGAGCCCGCAGCCGATCACCGCGTGGGGCGCGCGTGAACTTCTCCCCGGCAGGGGGCTGTGCCAGAAGGCCGGGACGTACTACGTGGTCGTGGAGCGCACCGGCGTCCACGCGGGCAGCGGCCGCGGAGACGGTGACAGCGGTGTCGGCTCGGGCACCGGTGGCGAGGAGAGGGCTCCCTCCGCCGAGCCCTGGGAGCTGGAGCTCGCCCCCGTCTCCGAGCCCGCCCTGCGGAAGGCGGCCGCTACGCGCGGGCCCGAGGCGTGGGACTCCGCGACGCCCACGCCCCCCGTCACCGAGCCGGTGGCCGTGCGGGGCGGAGCCGGTTTCACCGGCGCAACGGCCGTGCGGCAGGGCGTCTGGAGCGACAAGATCGTCCCCGGCCAGACCCTGTTCTACGAGGTGCCCGTCGACTGGGGCCGCCAGGTGTCCGCCGCGGTCGACCTGGGGAGCGCCGACAAGGACTCCGGTTATGTGGTCGACGCCCTGGACATGACGCTCTACAACCCGGTGCGAGCCGAGGTCAAGGGCACCGCCGTGGGGTACGGCGGCACCCAGAAGTCGACGGCGCTGCCCCCGCTTCCGCCGGTCGGCTACGCCAACCGCTACGCCAACCGCTACGCCTCCGCGACCTCCACCAAGTCCCTGCGGTTCGCCGGCGCGTACTACCTCGTGGTGCACCTCGCGGCCCAGGTGGGCGACCGGTTCGGCAACGGCCCCTACGGGCTGACCCTGCGGATCCGGGTCGGCGGCCGGACACAGGACGGGCCGGGGTACGCGGCGCGGTCGGCGCCGCGCGGGATCTTCGACGTCGGCGCCCCGGATCCGGAGCCGGAGGCGGCCGGGAGAGCGGGCACCGTGGACGCGTCGAGCAGCGGGACGCCGGGCGGCGGTGACCCCGCGATGAAGGCGGTGGCGGTGGGCGGCATCGGCGCCGGCAGTCTGCTGCTCACGGTGCTCGGGGTCTGGACCCTGACCGCGCGGCGCCGGGCCGCGGCTCAGATGCGGGCCAGCGCCCAGAACCCCACCGCGTAACAGGCGAGCGCGAGCAGCAGCAGGGGCAACGCGACCTTCACCGGCGGCCCCGGGCGGCCCCGGCGGGCGGCGCGATGCCCCCGGCGGCCGGTCTGCGACGAAGCCGCCGGCACCGCGGGTGCGGGCAGGGGGTTCTGCGCGTGCTGCGGGGGCTGCGAAGGCCGGGGGTCCCGGGCGGTGTACGAGGCGGTCGAGGAGGTGTCGGCTCCCGGCTGACGGGTGGGCAGGGCGAACGTGGACTCGTACGCGGGCCGGTACGTGGGCTGGTACGACGGCTCGTACGCGGGCTGGTGGTACGAGGGCGCGGGGGAGACGGGCGGTGGCGTGTGGCCGGGAGGACGGTACGCGGGGGGCTGCGCGGACGCCTGAGCGGGGGACTGCGCGGAGGGGAACGAGCCGGTCGTCGGCTGCGGCGGCGGCAGAGAGAAGCTGCCCGTGTCCGACATCGACGGGGCGGCCGAGGGAGTCGGGGTGGGAGCGGGAGCGGGAGCGGAAGCGGGAGCGGGAGCGGGAGCCGGAACGTGGGCGGGGCCGGGCGGAGGGGCGGCGGGCCGGGGCGGCGCCTGGGCAGGCGCGGTGGACGGCCGGGACGGCACGGACGCGGCGTTCGGGCGGGCGGGACCCGGTGGGCCGGCGGGCCGGGACGCGGGGTTTCCGGGACGCGTGGTCGAGTCACCGGGCCGGGGCGCGGGGCCGTCGGGACCGAACCCCTTGGGCAGCGGCCCGAGTTGGTCGAATATCTCGATCAGCTCGTCGTCCGGCCCCGGCTCCGGAAGGAGTTCGGCGGCCGCCGCGAGGGCCTTTCGCGCCCCCGTCGCCGTACGGAAGCGGGCCTGCGGGTCCGGCTGCAGGAGAGTGGCCACGACCTGCCACAGGGGCTCGGGGACGTTCGTGGGCGCGCCCGGCGTTCCGTGGTCCGCGAAGTACTCGACCAAGGCCTTGGTGTCGGGCTTGGCCCCCTCGAGCAGGTACAGGGCGACCAGTCCGACCGCGAACAGGTCGGCCGGGAAGTCTGGGTCGGCGCCCAGCATCTGTTCGGGTGCGAGGTAACCCGGCGTCCCCACCACGAGGTCGGTGTCGGTCAGCCGGGGCTCGCCCAGCCGCATCGCGATGCCGAAGTCGGAGAGCCTGAGGCGCGGGCGGGCCGTCCCGGTGGCCTCCAGCAGGATGTTGGCGGGCTTGATGTCGCGGTGCACGACGCCTTCCGCGTGGACCGCGGCGAGCCCGGAGAGCAGCTGGTCGAGCAGCGTGCACACGAACACGGGCGGCAGCGGCCCGTAGTCGCCGACGAGATGGGCCAGCGAACCGCCGGCCACCAGGTCCATGGTGAACAGGACCTTGTCGTCGTCGGCCGCCCAGCTGGCGGGCGCGAGCACATGAGGATGGTCGATCCGCAGCGCCTGCTCGCGCACGAAGCGCAGCAGCGCGTGCGCGTCGCTCTGCTGGAGCACCTTGGCGGCGACGTAACGGCGGCGGCGATGGTCCCAGGCGCGCCAGACCGCGCCCACCCCTCCGCGGCCGATCGGGTCGGCCAGTTCGTACCGTGCGGCGAAGACCTCACCCATGGCAGTGCGTCGCTCCTCCCCCTCGCCCCTGCGGGTTCTCCCCGTTGCTACCCCCGTGGCGGGCGATACGACCCCCGTGTCCCCCGCGGACTTCACGAACCCCATGCGTCCCGTGAACGCCTCGTATCCCCCGTGGCCCCCGTATCCCCCGTGTCCCCGCTGGCCCTGGTGGCCCCCGTGTCCCCCGTCACGCGGTGCCGTTCCCGGTGCTTCCCGGTGCTGATCCTCAGTGTGTCGGCTGCCGCCCCCGCGGGCTGCCGACCTCCCGGCTGCCGAACCCCCTTCGGCTACCGGGGCCCGCGCTCAGCTCTGGTGGGACTGGTAGTGCGTCACGGCGTCGGAGGTGCGGCCGGCGCCGTACACCCGCAGGAACTCCGCCAGTTCGGGGTGGGTCGGGGCGAGCGTGTCGGCGGCGTCGATGATGTCGCCGGCGGCGGACACCGAGCGCAGCAGTGACTGGATCTCGCGGACGACCCGCTTGACCGTGGGCGCCCCCGAACTGGTCGTCGACTGTGTGGCGTTGCTGAGCACCGATCCCCCCTGCGACCGTTTGATCTCGTCCATGCGCTCGGTCGCCTCGGCGGCGCTGACGCTGCCGTCCGCGACCTGTGCGGCCAAGTCCTGGAGCAGCTGCACCCGCTGCACCACGGCCGGATTGCCGATCTTCGCCCGCTGACCGCTCATCAGCTGCGACAGCATCGGCGCCGACAGTCCCAGCACCCCCGCGAGACGAGCCTGGTTGAGGCCAAGATCGTCGATGAGCTTACGGAAGAGCGCCCCCAGCGGCTCCCCGTACCAGTTCCGCTGCAGTTCCCGCGCTCTCGCGGTCGCTTCCTGCTGTGCGGCGTCCATTGCGTCTCCCCATCGCTTCCCCAGAAACCGCGGTTCGCTGTAGCGAACCACGTCCGAGCATCCTACGGAGAGTGGTCATCCTCGGGGACCCCAATCTTTTTGCGAGATACCCCCGGTGACCCGGTACTCTGGTCTGCGACGCCAGCCGGGACGAGCTCGATCCGGCCGGACGTCACCTTCCGGGGCCTTAGCTCAGTTGGTAGAGCGCTGTCTTTGCATGGCAGATGTCAGGGGTTCGACTCCCCTAGGCTCCACACCAAAGACCCCTCCTACCTGCGGAGACGCAGATGGGAGGGGTCTTTTGACGTGCTGGGGCGCGGTGGTGAAGCCGGTCGGCGGCCGTCGGGCGGCCACCGGCCGGGCCACCGGCCGACGGCCCGCTCAGCCGCGGTCGTCGCGGTGCGCGGCCTCTTCCTCGGCCTGCTTGGCCTGGACCTCGGGGTCCAGAACGGCCGGATCGACGCTGCCGTCGACCGAGGTCAGGGTGGCACCCGAGGCAGGCACCTCCGTGGCCGCCGGCGGCTCGACCAGCCAGTCCGGGTTGGCCTGCTTGTCCCACCACCGGTAGGCCGCGTACGCGCCGCCTGCGACGGCGCCCAGCACGGCCAGCGCCTTGGCGAGCTTGCCCGCCTTGGCACGCCGCCGGTGCTTGCGCACCAGCTTCTCGATCTCCTTCGGCGTCACCTGACCGCGCAGGGCGGCCAGCGCGGCGACGCCACGGGCGGCGGCTTCGTCCTTCACGGGGCCGGCCGCGGCCACTGCCTGTTCGATCTTCGGCCGGGAATAGTCGGCCGCCTGCCGGGCGACAAGGCGGGTGCGGACGGCCGCTTCGTGCGCGGCCAGGTCGACCTTCGGCGGGACGTGCGTCAGGGCCTGCTCCAGGCGCGGGGCGACGTGGGCGCCGTACTGGACGCGGGCCTGTTCGGCGGCCAGCGACACCTTGGGCGCGAGCCGTACACGGGCCTCGTGCGCGTAGAGCGCGGCCCGTTCCTTGGCCGTGTCGGCGTAGGGCGCCACCACTTCCGCGGCGTGCAGCACGCTTCCCTTCGCCGAGCCGGTCGCGGCGCGCACGCTGTCGATGCGGGTCACGGGTTCCTCCTCCTCGGTGGCGTACGGTATTTCGACTTTCCACCCTTTTACGGATCATGCCTGCCGAGTGCGGTCGCGGCATGTGCGGGCGGGCATACGGGTGCCGATCACGTGCGATAGCGGACGTATCCGGGACACATTCAGGGCAATGGCAACAGAGGTCGGACAGGGCGACAAAACCGACGATGCCACGGATCGGCCCCGCTCGCCCCCGACCCGGAGGAGTCCGGCGCGTTTTCCCTGCCGGAAGCGTTGGACCCGTAACCGGCGGTTCGGGTTCCGCTGCCCCGTACCGTGCGAGGATCGAGGAGTCACAGGAAGACGACGGAAGGCAGATCAAGATCGTGGCCGAGCACCTGTACGCCACCCTGAAGACCACGCTTGGCGACGTCGAGATCCGGCTCTTCCCGGACCACGCCCCCAAGACGGTCAGGAACTTCGTCGAGCTTGCGACGGGCGAGCGCGAGTGGGTCAATCCCAAGACGGGCGTGAGGTCCACGGCCAGGCTCTACGACGGCACCGTCTTCCACCGGGTGATCAGCGGATTCATGATCCAGGGCGGCGACCCGCTGTCCAACGGCACCGGTGACCCCGGCTACCAGTTCGCGGACGAGTTCCACCCGGAACTGCGATTCGACAGGCCCTACCTGCTGGCCATGGCCAACTCCGGCCCAGGCACCAACGGCTCGCAGTTCTTCATCACCGTCTCCCCGACGGCCTGGCTGACCCGCAAGCACACCATCTTCGGCGAGGTCACCGACGCGGCGAGCCAGAAGGTCGTCGACGCCATCGCGACGGTCCGGACCAACCCGCGCACGGAGCGTCCACTGGAGGACATCGTCCTCGAGTCGGTCGTCGTGGAGCGCCGCACGACCTGAGTCCGGATACGCGGCGGGCCTTCGGGAACCAAACGCCCTGCTGGTCCGTAAGGATGAGCAGGGCGGTTCCTTCACCTGCTCCGACGACTTCAGACCACCCACTGGGAGCCCACATGGACCAGGCGTCCGGCAGCCGGCAGGACGACGCACACAGCGGCCTGCCCGTCTGCTACCGGCACCCCGACCGGGAGACCGGCGTGCGCTGCACCCGCTGCGACCGCCCGATCTGCCCCGAGTGCATGGTCAGCGCCTCCGTAGGCTTCCAGTGCCCGGTTTGCGTCCGGGAGGGCTCCGGCACCGGTCACGCCCCGAGCGCCTCGCAGCCCCGCACGATCGCGGGCGGCGCGGTGGCCGAGGACCCGCACCTGGTCACGAAGATCCTCATCGGCCTCAACCTGGCGGTGTTCCTGCTCGTGCAGGTGCGTCCTTCGGTGCTGGAGAGCCTTGCGATCATCGGCCAATGGCCGCCCGCACCCTTCCACCCGACCGAAGGCGTGGCCGAGGGCGAGTGGTACCGCCTCGTCACCTCCATGTTCACGCATGAGGCGGTCTGGCATTTCGCCTTCAACATGCTTAGCCTGTGGTGGCTCGGCGGCCCCCTCGAACGGGCTATGGGGCGGTCGCGATACCTGGCGCTCTACTTCGTCTCCGGGCTTGCCGGCAGCGCCCTGGCCTACCTTCTCGCCTCGCCCGGTACTGCCACGTACGGCGCTTCCGGAGCCATCTACGGCCTCTTCGGAGCCACCGCGGTCCTGATGCGTCACCTGCGGTACGACATGCGGCCGATCATCGCGCTGCTCGTGATCAACCTGATCTTCACCTTCAGCCCTGGCTTGAACATCTCCTGGCAGGGGCACGTCGGCGGCCTGGTCGCCGGCCTCGTCATCGGCGCCGCCATGGTCTACGCGCCGCGTGAGCGCCGCGCTCTCGTCCAGTTCGGGACCTGCGCGCTGATGCTGGGCGTGGTCCTCGTCGTCACCCTCCTGAGGACCGCCCAGCTCACCTGAGCGCGGTGTTGTCCACAGTCTGTGGCGAATCTTGTGCACAAAGTGCGGGAACAGCTGTGCCCCCTACCGCCGACCCGCGTTTCCGCAGGTCAGGTAGGGGGCGAACAGTCTTTCGAGTAAAGGTGACAGTCGGTAGTTACGTCACACCGGCGTCAACCTCGGAGAGGTTATCCACAGATCTTCGTTCTTTCCCCAAGTGTGGAAACCGCTGTGGATAACTCTGTGGAGAGCCATGGGCAGAGCTGGTCCGGGCCTTGGGGGGCCCGTCACTTCCACTGTGTGGAGACGCCGAACCCCGCTGCGATGAACCCGAAGCCGACCACGATGTTCCAGTTGTCCAGCTGGTCGATGGGCAGGGTGCCGTCGGTGACGTAGAAGACCACGATCCAGGCGAGCCCGATGATGAACATGGCCAGCATCACCGGTGCGACCCAGGCGCGACTGTTCAGCTTGATCGCGGTCGCCTGCTTCGCCGGAGGCGGCGTGTAGTCGGCCTTCTTGCGGATACGTGACTTCGGCACGAGGGTCTCTCCTGTCGATGCGCTGCGTGGCCGCGCAGGTGCTGGGTCGGGCTCGGGGGCTGCGTACTAGGGGGCTGCTGGGCTCCCCCGGGCGTCCGTTAGCGTAGTGCTTCTACGGCGCTGAAGGAGATAAGGGTACGTTGAGCAATTCTGCCGACTCCCCCCGGACGGGATCAACGGGTTCCGCGCCCGATCCCGGACACGATTCTCCATCGAATTCCCCGGCGGCCCCGGACGCGGCCACTCCGCTTGCCTCGCCCGCCCCGCCCGCCCCGCCCGCTCCCTCACCCGGCCGCAGGGGCGGCTTCGGCCGCTTCCGGCCGGTGCGGCTGCTCACGATGGGTGTCTTCGCCCTCGCCGGCCTCCTCTTCTTCACCAGCTTCACCACCGCCAAGGGCACCAACATCCGCACGGACGCCTCCCTGCTGAAGCTGTCCGACCTCATCCAGGAGCGCAGCCAGAAGAACGGCGAGCTGGACGAGACCAACGGGGCCCTGCGGGACGACGTGGAATCGCTGGCCGAGGCGGACGACGGCAGCACCCAGGCCCAGGACGACAAGCTCGCCGCTCTGGAGAAGAGCGCCGGCACCCAGAAACTCAAGGGCCGGGCGGTCACCGTCACACTCAACGACGCCCCGCCGAACGCCACCGCCAAGCTCCCCGGCTACCCGGAACCGCAGCCGGACTACCTGGTCATCCACCAGCAGGACCTCCAGGCCGTCGTGAACGCGCTCTGGCAGGGCGGCGCCCAGGGCATCAAGGTCATGGACCAGCGGCTGATCTCCACCAGCGCCGTCCGCTGCGTCGGCAACACCCTGATCCTCCAGGGCCGCGTCTACTCCCCGCCGTACAAGATCCAGGCGGTGGGGGACCCGGAGAAGATGCAGCAGGCGCTCGCGGACTCCCCGGCGATCCAGAACTACATGGTCTACGTGAACGTCTACGGCCTCGGCTGGAAAGTCACCGAGGACGGGACGGTGACTCTGCCGGGCTACTCGGGCACAGTGGATCTGCACTACGCCAAGCCTGTGAAGTAGCGGAGCAGCGGCCCCGGGGGGCGCCTGTGTCGGTGCGGGTGATCGTCAGGACGTTCAGCGAGCTGTGCGTCACCGTGGGCGCCGTCATCGTCCTGTTCGTGGTCTATGTACTGTTCTGGACCGGGGTGCGGGCCGACCGGGCCATGGACGACCAGATGGACGCCCTGCACGATCAGTGGGCCCGGCAGGCCGCGGCGCCCGCTCCGAGCGCGAGCCACACCGGCGCCGCGCCGCAGCCGTCCTACCGCGGCGGCCGCCCCTTCGCGGTGATGTACATCCCGCGTCTCGGTTTCACGTGGAACAAGCCGGTGCTCGAGGGGACGTCGACCGGCACCCTCAAGAAGGGGCTGGGCCACTACGCGGGCACGGCCCGGCTCGGGCAGACCGGGAACTTCTCCGTCGCCGGCCACCGCCGCACCTACGGTGACCCGTTCAGGGACTTTCCCGAGCTCAGACCGGGTGACGCCGTCGTGCTGACGGACGGGACGACCTGGTTCACGTATCGGATCGACAAAGGGCCCTACAAAACAGTGCCCTCGGACGTCGAGGTGATCGACGCTGTGCCACGTAAGTCGGGGTACACGCGTCCGGGCCGGTACCTGACGTTGACCACGTGCGATCCCGAATGGGGCCACAGTCACCGGCTGATCGTCTGGGCGCACCTGGACTCCACCCAGCCCGTGGAGGCAGGCGAACCGAGGGCTCTGCGCCGTTAGTCTGGTGGTGTACGGCGTGAGTCAGGTGCCGTGGTGCGACGGAAGGGACGGCATGTACGGCTGGATCTGGCGGCATCTGCCGGGAAACGCGTGGCTGAAGGCGCTGATCTCGATCGTGCTGGTGACGGCCGTGGTGTACGCGCTCTTCCAGTACGTCTTTCCGTGGGCCGAACCGCTGCTTCCCTTCAACGATGTGACGGTGGACAACCAGTGAGCGCGCGCATTCTCGTCGTCGACAACTACGACAGCTTCGTCTTCAACCTGGTCCAGTACCTGTACCAGCTGGGCGCCGAGTGCGAGGTCCTGCGCAACGACGACGTCTCCACGGCCCACGCCCAGGACGGCTTCGACGGCGTCCTGCTGTCCCCCGGGCCCGGCACGCCCGAGGAGGCGGGTGTCTGCGTCGAGATGGTCCGCCACTGTGCGGACACCGGCGTCCCCGTCTTCGGCGTCTGCCTGGGCATGCAGTCGATGCAGGTGGCGTACGGCGGGGTCGTGAACCGTGCCCCGGAGCTGCTGCACGGCAAGACCTCGCCGGTGGAGCACGAGGGCAGGGGTGTCTTCGCCGGTCTGCCGTCGCCGTTCACCGCGACCCGCTACCACTCGCTGGCCGCCGAGCCGGGGACGGTGCCCGCCGAGCTCGAGGTCACCGCCCGCACCCACGACGGCATCATCATGGGTCTGCGTCACCGGGAACTGTCCGTCGAGGGCGTGCAGTTCCACCCGGAGTCGGTGCTGACCGAGCACGGGCACCGGATGCTCGCCAACTGGCTGGTGGAGTGCGGCGACGAGGGCGCGGTGGCGAGGTCGGCGGGGCTCGCCCCGGTGGTGGGCAGGGCCACGGCGTGACCGCGCTGCGGCCCGAGCGCGAGGACTCGTACGGCGCCGCGTCGTACGAGTCCTTCGGCGGTGATCCGTACGGCGGCGACCCCTACGCGGAGCAGGCGTACCCGCCGCCCGCCGACGAGGAGACGGTGGCGCTGCGGATACCGCCGCCGGCCGCGTTCGGCCGCGGGCCCGTACCCGCCTCTGGCGGCCCGGCCGGCCCTCCGCCCCCCGGAACCCCTGCGGGCGGCCGAGCGGCCCGCAGGAAGGCCGCCAAGGGGCGCCGTGGGCGTCATGGCGGTCCGGGTGAGGCCTCCGAGTCGCACAACGGGTCCGACGCGCCCGCGCAGGACGAGCGGCCGCTGTCACGCGTCGAGGCGCGCCGCCGGGAGCGGGCACGCAAGCCCAGCCCGGCGGTGGTCGCCAGCCGGGCGGTCGGCGAGGTGTTCATCACCACGGGCGTGCTGATGCTGCTCTTCGTGACCTACCAGCTGTGGTGGACGAACGTGCGGGCCCACGCGCAGGCGGACCGGGAGGCGAGCAGCCTCCAGGACGACTGGGCCAGCGGCAAGCGCGCTCCCGGCGCGTTCTCGCCGGGACAGGGCTTCGCCATCCTGCACATCCCCAAGCTGGACGTCGTGGTGCCGATCGCCGAGGGCGTCAGCAACAAGAAGGTCCTCGACAAGGGCATGGTCGGCCACTACGGCGAGGCTCCGCTGGCGACGGCGATGCCCGACGCGAAGACCGGGAACTTCGGGCTCGCGGGCCACCGCAACACGCACGGCGAGCCGTTCCGGTACATCAACAGGCTGCAGGCGGGTGACGCCATCGTCGTGGAGACGCAGAACGAGTACTTCGTCTACAAGATGACGTCGACGCTGCCGGTGACCGCGCCGAGCAACACCAGCGTCCTCGATCCGGTGCCGCCGGGCTCCGGGCTCACCGGGCCGGGCCGGTACATCACCCTCACCACCTGCACGCCGGAGTTCACCAGCAAGTACCGCTTGATCGTCTGGGGCAAGATGGTCGAGGAACGGCCGCGCAGCAAGGGCAAGCCGGACGCACTCGTCGAATAGACGTGCGGTCCGGTAGGCGTGCGCCCCGGGTGCGGTCCTCAGGTGTGCAGCGAGTAGGGGCAGATGAACGTGGCAGCGACCACCGGCGACACCGAGCACGAACAGCACGCGCGCGGGGACGCGTCCGGGCCCCCGCCGCGACGCAGAGGCGGACGCGTCGCCCTGGCCGTCAGCGTCTTCGGGGAACTCCTCATCACGGTCGGGCTGGTGCTCGGCCTGTTCGTCGTCTACTCCCTTTGGTGGACCAACGTCGTCGCCGACCGGCACGCGGACCGGCAGGGCGACAGGGTGCGCGACACCTGGGCACAGGAGGACACCGGCCCCGGGGCGCTCGACACCAAGGACGGCATCGGCTTCCTGCACGTCCCGGCGATGCGGAACGGGGAGGTGCTGGTGGCCAAGGGCACCTCGTCGAAGATCCTCAACGAGGGCGTCGCCGGCTACTACACGGACCCGAGCAAGGCGACGCTGCCGATGACGGGCAAGAAGGGCAACTTCACCCTCGCCGCCCACCGCGACGGCCACGGCGCGAAGTTCCACAACATCGACAAGCTGGAGAAGGGCGACCCGATCGTCTTCGAGACGAAGGACAAGTGGTACGTCTACAAGGTGTACGACATCCTCGACGAAACCTCGAAGTTCAACGTGCAGGTCCTCGCCCAGGTCCCCAAGGAGTCCGGCAAGACGAAGGCGGGCCACTACATCACTCTGACGACCTGCACGCCCGTGTACACGTCCCGGTACCGGTACGTGGTGTGGGGGGAGCTGGTGCGGGTCGAGAAGGTCGACGCGAACCGGACCCCCCCGAAGGAACTCACCTGACCGAGGCCCCCCGAGGGCTGCGGATCTCCAGCCTCCGCAGCCGGGCACGGTGCTGACGCAGCCGGTTCTCCACACCCTGCACGTCCGCGCGCAGGGCGATCAACTCTCCGCGGTGCTCGCCCGACGCCTCGATCAGGGCGTTGAACAGAGGGACGACGGTCTTGCCGAGAATGTGGGCGATGCGCTCGTCGATACGGTCGTCGATGAGGCTGTCCAGCGAGGTGCCGCTCTTCCTGACGGAGTTTTCCACAGGGTGTGCGCGGACCTGGGCCTCCATGTCCAGCAGGTACACACGCACCTGACGTGCGACTTCGCTGTCCCTGAGCAGCATCGCGACGTTGAGGACGGCCCGGCGGGGGAAGAGGGCGAAAGCTCGTGACCGGGACTGGATCTGACAGACCTCCTTGAAGGAGGTCAGTTCCGTACCTGTCAAAACGCGGTAGCCACTGGCGGTCAGTTCGTCCCGGTGGTCGAGAACCAAGGACTCGACGGCTTTGATGCCCACCTGAAAATACGCCGCCACCATCGCCGTCGTCACATGCGTCCCGTCCGGCAGCAGCGACAGGGCCTTCACCCGGTCCAGGACCTCGGTCCGCTCCCGCACGCTCGCGCGCAGGGACTTGGATTCCAGCAGCACCGTTTCGTTGATCATGCCCGGTAAACGAGTCGGCATAAGTGAAGACACGATCGTTTGATGAGCGTGAGTTCGAGCGTTCGACCGTCGGAGAACCGAGCGCGGGCCCCGCCGGAACTCGACCGGCGGGGCCCGCGCTCTGCGTTTCTCCGTTCGGCTAGCCGCCGGCTCCGCCGAAGAAGCCGCCGCCGTCGTTGTTGCCGCCGTTGTTGTTGCCGTTCTTGAAGGCGACCAGGTTGACCGTCTGCCCCCTGTTGACCGTGCTGCCGGGGGCCGGGTCGGAGTTGATGACCTGGGCGTCGTCGTCCTGGGAACCGGCGATGTTGCCGACGTTCAGGCCGGCGTCCCGCAGCGCCTTCTTGGCGTCCTTCAGGGACATGCCCTGGAGGTTGCCCGGCACCTGGGTCTGGGTGCTCTTGCCGATCTGGATCTGGACCTTGGAGCCCTTGTCGGCCTGGGAGCCGATCGACGGCACGGTCTGGATGACCTTGCCGACCTGGTTCTGGTCCTGGGTGTCGACCTCCACGCAGTCGCCCTTGAGGCCGTTCTGCTCCATCTGGGCCTTGGCCTCGTCACAGCTCTTGTTGGAGACGTCGGGGACGGTGGACTTCTCCTCGGCCTTGGCGATGGTGAGGGTGATGGTGGCGCCCTTCTCCACCTGCGCGCCGAGCCTGGGGTTTTGTTCCGTGACGGTGCCCGCCTCCTCGGTGGACACCTCTTCCTTCGTCTCGACGTTGAACTGGTACTGGTCGCTGTCCAGGATCTTCTTCGCCTCGTCCACGCTCTTGCCGAGGACGGTCGGGACGACCACCTTCGGAGCGCCGGTGGAGACGACGAGCTTGACGGTGTCGCCCTTGTTGACGTTCTTGCCGACCACCGGGTCCTGCGTGCAGATGCTGCCCTTGGGCTGGTTCTCGCAGGCGGCTTCGGTGCTCTGCACCGTCAGTTCCACGTTGCCGGCCATCGTCTTGGCGCGGTCCAGGGTCTGTCCGACGAAGTTCGGGACCGCGAACGGTTTGTCCGCGGCGCCGTCGCTGACCACCCACTTGCCGATCAGGACCGCGCCCACCAGCACCAGCACCGCGGCGACGACCAGCAGGATCGTCGAGGTGTTCGACTTCTTCTGGCGGCGCCGGTCGGGCCGGTCGTCGTAGCCGTAGCCGCCGTCGTCCGGGTTCATGGGCGGCAGCATCGACGTGGCGCCGGCGTCCGCCGGGCGCATCGCCGTCGTCGCGTGGCCGTCGCCGTACCCGCCGTAGCCGACCGAGCCCATCGCGGCCGTGGCGGCGACCGGCTGGCCGTCGAGGCAGGCCTCGATGTCCAGGCGCATCTCGTCGGCGGACTGGTAGCGGTAGTTCGGGTCCTTGACCAGCGCCCGCAGGACGATCGCGTCCATCTCGGGGGTGATCTCGGGGTCGAAGACGCTCGGCGGCTGCGGCTCCTCCCGGACGTGCTGGTAGGCCACCGCGACCGGGGAGTCCCCGACGAACGGCGGCCGCACCGTCAGCAGCTCGTAGAGCAGACAGCCGGTGGAGTACAGGTCGGAGCGGGCGTCGACCTGCTCGCCCTTGGCCTGCTCCGGCGAGAGGTACTGCGCCGTGCCGATGACCGCCGACGTCTGCGTCATCGTCATGCCGGAGTCGCCCATGGCGCGGGCGATGCCGAAGTCCATGACCTTGACCTGGCCGTTGCGCGTCAGCATGACGTTCGCCGGCTTGATGTCACGGTGGACGATGCCGGCTCTGTGCGAGTACTCCAGCGCCTGGAGGATGCCGATGGTCATCTCCAGCGTCCGCTCCGGCAGCAGCTTGCGGCCGGAGTGGAGCAGCTCGCGGAGCGTGGACCCGTCGACGTACTCCATGACGATGTACGGGATGGACACCTCGCCGATGTAGTCCTCGCCCGTGTCGTACACCGCCACGATCGCGGGGTGGTTGAGCGAGGCGGCAGACTGGGCCTCCCGGCGGAACCGGGCCTGGAAGGAAGGGTCGCGCGCGAGGTCCGCGCGCAGCGTCTTCACCGCCACGGTGCGGCCGAGGCGGGTGTCATGCGCGAGGTAGACCTCGGCCATGCCACCACGGCCGAGCACGTGGCCCAGCTCGTACCGGCCGCCGAGGCGACGCGGCTCTTCCATAGCTACCTACCAGCCCTCTCCGTCGGTCCCGCCCGGCACACATGTGCGGACGGAGGCTGCCGTCCGGGCATACCGTACCCGGACGGAGCTGTGTGACCTGGCCAAGCCCGTCACCCGATACGAGACCGGTATCGCAACGTGCACCGATGTGTAGGCGACGTGATGGGGGTCACTTCTTGTTGCCGATGACTGCCTTCATCACGTCCCTTGCGATCGGGCCGGCGAGACCGCCGCCGGTGATGTCGCCGCGGTCGGCCGCGCCGTCCTCGACGACGACGGCGACGGCGACCGGCGCGCTGCCGTCGGACAGCTTGGCGTACGAGATGAACCAGGCGTACGGCTTCTCACTGTTGTTGAGGCCGTGCTGGGCGGTACCGGTCTTGCCGCCGACCTTCACGCCGTCGATCTTGGCCTTGCCGCCGGTGCCGTTCGCGTCCTCGACGACCGTCTCCATCATCTTCTGGAGGGCCTGCGCGGTCTTCGCCGAGACGGCCTGCGACAGCTGCTGGGGCTTCGTGGTCTCCAGCGGGTCCAGTTTCGCCCAGATCTGGTCCACCATGTACGGCTTCATCAGCTTGCCGTCGTTGGCGACCGCCGAGGCGACCATGGCCATCTGCAGCGGGGTGGCCCGGTTGGAGCCCTGGCCGATGCCGTCCAGCGCGTTCTGCGGGGGGTTGTCCTTGGGGTAGATCGACTCGGCGGCGCGCACCGGGGTGTCCAGCTCGGCCTCGTTGAAGCCGAACTTGGCCGCCTGCTCGATCATCTTCTCGTTGCCGACGTTGTCGGACATCTTCGCGAAGACGGTGTTGCAGGACACCATGAGCGCGTAGCGCAGGGTGGCGTTCTTGCACTCGCCGTGCTCGTTGGTGAGCTTGCTCGAGGACTGCGGCAGCTTGAACGGGTCCGGGGTGTCGGTCTTGTCGTCGATGTCCGCGACCTCGCCGTTCTCCAGCGCCGCGGCGGCCGTGACCACCTTGAACGTGGAACCGGGCGGGTAGGTCTCCCGCAGCGCGCGGTTGAGCATCGGGTCGTCGGGGTTGTTCTTCTTCTGGACCTTTTTCCACTCCTCGGCGTCCTTGTCGGAGGACCCGGCGAACTTCGAGGGGTCGTACGACGGCGTCGAGACCAGCGCCAGGATCTTGCCGGTGGACGGCTCGATCGCGGCGACCGCGCCCTTCTTGTCGCCCAGGCCCTGGTAGGCGGCCTTCTGCGCGGCGGCGTTGAGGGTGGTGACGACGCTGCCGCCCTCCTTCTCCTTGCCCGTGATCATGTCCAGGGTGTTGCGGAAGAACAGCCGGTCGTCGTTGCCGCTGAGGATGCCGTCCTCCAGCTTCTCCAGCTGGTTGGCGCCGAAGGCCTGCGAGGAGTACCCGGTGACCGGCGCCCACATCGCGCCGTTGGTCCAGGTGCGCTTGTACTTGTAGTCGCCGGTGGTCTCCACCGAACCGGTGATCGCCTTGCCGTCGACGATGATGTCGCCGCGCGGGGTGGCGTACCGCGTGATGTTGACGCGGCGGTTCTTGGTGTCGCTCGCGAGGCTGTCCGCCTTGACGTACTGCAGGTAGTTGTCCCGCAGCAGCAGGGTGAGGACCAGGAGGCCGCAGAAGATCGCGATCCGGCGCAGGGGCTTGTTCATGACGGGCGAACCACCTGGGTCATCTCGGCGTCGGGGGTGGAGGCGGGGGCGGGCGCCGGACGGCGCGCGGTGTCGCTGATCCTGATCAGGATGCCGATCAGGGCCCAGTTGGCGATGACGGACGAACCGCCGTACGCGAGGAACGGCATCGTCATACCGGTCAGCGGGATGAGCCCCATCACACCGCCGGCGACGACGAACACCTGCAGGGCGAACGCGCCGGAGAGGCCGATGGCGAGCAGCTTGCCGAAGGGGTCACGGGCGGCGAGGGCGGTGCGCACGCCGCGCTCGACGATCAGCCCGTACAGCAGCAGCAGCGCCATGATGCCGGCCAGGCCGAGCTCCTCGCCGAAGGTGGCGAGGATGAAGTCGGAGTTGGCCGCGAACCGGATCAGCTCAGAGTGGCCCTGGCCCCAGCCGGTGCCCAGCGTGCCGCCGGAGCCGAACGCCCACAGGGCCTGCATGGCCTGCTCGGAGTGGATGCCGGGAGCGTTGGACTGACTGAGCTTGTACTCGCGCATCGGGTCGAGCCAGGCCTGCACACGCTGCTGGACGTGGCTCTCGAAGCTGGCCACGCCGACCGCGCCGGCCGCGGACATCAGTAGACCGAAGACGATCCAGCTGGTCCGCTCCGTGGCGACGTACAGCATGATGACGAACATTCCGAAGAACAGCAGCGAGGTGCCGAGGTCCGTCTCGAAGACCAGGATCAGGATCGAGATGATCCAGACGACGATGATCGGGCCGAGGTCGCGGCCGCGCGGCAGGTACAGGCCGAGGACGCGGCGGCTGGCGAGGGCCAGCGCGTCGCGTTTCACCATCAGATAACCGGCGAAGAAGATCGCCAGCACGATCTTGGCGAACTCACCGGGCTGGATGGAGAAACCGGCCACCGAGATCCAGATCTTGGCGCCGTAGATGTTCTGCCCGAGGCCCGGCACGAGCGGCAGCAGCAGCAGGAAGATCGCGCCGACCATGGAGATGTAGGTGTAGCGCTGGAGGACGCGGTGGTCCTTGAGGAAGATCAGCACCACGACGAACAGTGCGATGCCCATCGCCGTGTACAGCAGCTGCCGCGGCGCGGCCGTGCCCGCCTGCTCGATCCGCTTCAGCAGCTTGGACTGGTCGAGCCGCCAGATGGCGACCAGCCCCAGCCCGTTCAGCAGCGTCGCCAGCGGCAGCAGCAGCGGGTCGGCGTACGGCGCGAACTTGCGGACGACGAGATGCGCGACGCCGGCCAGCAGACCGAGCCCGAGCCCGTAGCTCAGCAGCCCGGACGGCACCTGCTCGTTGATCGCCAGGCCCACGTTGGCATAGGCGAACACCGGGATGACGACGGCGAACACCAGCAGCGCGAGCTCGGTGTTGCGCCGGCTCGGTGTGCCGATCGAGCCGATCGTGGACGTGTGATGCGTCGGCGAGTTGGTAGTACTGCTCATCGTGTGACGGGGCCTCTCACGGCTTGCCTACTGCTCACCGCACCGCGAGACGACCTTCTGCTCCTCCTCCGAAAGGCTCGGACCGGGGGTGGGAGTGGGGGTCGCGGGTGCGGACGGGGACGCGGTTGCCGAGGGGCTCGGCGATGCCTTGGACGTGAGGGAGACGGAGGCGGTTCCCGTGGTGGCGCCCCCCTGGCCCTCGGCGGTCTTCGAACCGGTCTTCGAACCGGTCTTGGAACCGGGCTTCGAGGCGGTCTGTGAACCGGTGGCGCCCGCGGCGGTGCCGCCCGCCTGCTTCTTGCACGCGGAAGCCTGGACGGCCAGCTCGTCGATCTTCTTCTGGGCGTTCGGCAGACTGCCCTCGGCGATCGTCGCCTCGACCAGCTTCTGCTGGTACTGCGGGAGGTACTTGAGTTCGATCTCGGGGTGTTCCTTCTCCACCTTCGACAACGACACCCACGCCAGATCCTGGCTGATGCCGCGGTACAGGGCGACGTGCTCGCCGCTGGTGCCGACGTAGTACTGCGTCTGCGTCCAGCGGTAGCCGCCGTACAGACCGCCGCCGATGACGGCGAGCGCGAGCACCCCGTAGAAGGATCTCTTCAGCCACCGGCGGCCCTTGCGCGGCTTGACGAAGTCGTCGTCGGTGTAGTCGCCGAAGCCGTCGGTGGGGATGAAGCCCGTGATGTCGCCGCCGGAGCCGGGCGGGCCGAACTGGCCGCCCCCGCCGTGGCCCTGCTGCCTGCGGCCGAGCCCCGAGGCGCGGCCTGCCGGGGTCTGCATGATGCCGTTGTCGTGCAGCTGGAGCTGGTTCTCTGCGACCGCGCCGACCACGACCGGGGTGTCGGACAGCTGCCCGGCGAGCGTGTCCCCGGTGTCCAGGTCGAGGACGTCGGCGACGATCACCGTGATGTTGTCGGGGCCCCCGCCGCGCAGCGCGAGCTGGATCAGCTCCTGCACGGTCTCCTGCGGGCCCTGGTAGCTGGCGAGGGTGTCCTCGAGCGTCTGGTGGGACACCACGCCGGACAGGCCGTCGGAGCAGATCAGATAGCGGTCGCCGGCCCGCACCTCGCGGATCGACAGGTCCGGCTCCACGTGCTCACCGCTGCCCAGCGCCCGCATCAGCAGCGAACGCTGGGGGTGGGTGGTGGCCTCTTCCTCCGTGATGCGGCCCTCGTCGACCAGACGCTGCACCCAGGTGTGGTCTTGCGTGATCTGCGTCAGCACGCCGTCCCGCAGCAGGTACGCGCGCGAGTCGCCGACGTGGACGAGACCGAGACGCTGACCGGTCCACAGCAGGGCGGTGAGCGTGGTGCCCATGCCCTCGAGCTGGGGGTCCTCCTCGACCAGCGAGCGCAGCTGGTCGTTGGCCCGCTGGACGGCCGTGCCGAGCGAGGTCAGGACGTCGGAGCCGGGCACGTCGTCGTCGAGGGCGACGATGGTGGAGATGGCCTCAGAGGAGGCGACCTCACCGGCGGCGGCGCCGCCCATGCCGTCGGCGATGGCGAGCAGTCGCGGACCGGCGTAACCGGAGTCCTCGTTGCCCTCCCGGATCATGCCCTTGTGCGATCCGGCGGCGAAACGCAGTGACAGACTCATGCGCACCTCGCCCGTCGGCTCCGGGTACAGCCGGTCGTGTCGAGCCACACTGCCCACCCTCCGGTCGGGAGCACACCGGGGCCCTGAGTGCCGGCCGCCGCCGTGTGCTCGCTCCGCTCGCGCTCACTCATGATGCAGCACTACTTCCGAAGCTCGATGACGGTCTTGCCGATACGGATCGGCGCGCCCAGCGGAATCGGTGTGGGAGTCGTCAGCCGCGATCGGTCGAGGTACGTGCCGTTGGTGGAGCCCAGGTCCTCGACGATCCACTGGCCGTCGCGGTCCGGATAGATCCTGGCATGGCGGCTGGAGGCGTAGTCGTCGTCCAGCACGATCGTGCTGTCGTGCGCCCGGCCCAGCGTGATGGTCTGGCCCTGGAGCGCGACGGTCGTGCCGGTGAGGATGCCCTCGGACACCACCAGCTTCGTCGGTGCGTTGCGACGCGTGCGGCCCGCGGCGGCGGGCTGCTGGCGCTGCTGCGGTGGCGCCTGCTGGCGCTGGGCCTGCTGTTGCGCCCGCCCGGCCTCCCGGCGCGAACCGCGCTGGGTGACACGCGTACCGAACAGGTCGCTGCGGATGACCTGCACGGCCACGATCACGAACAGCCACAGTACGGCCAGGAAACCCAGCCGCATGACCGTGAGGGTCAGCTCTGACATTGCCCCCGCTTCACCCTTCGGCTTGCCGGTAAATGATGGTGGTGCTGCCCACGACGATCCGCGAGCCGTCGCGGAGCGTAGCGCGGGTGGTGTGCTGCCCGTCCACCACGATGCCGTTGGTGGAGCCGAGATCCTGGATCGTCGAGGGCGAACCGGTCCGGATCTCGCAGTGCCGGCGGGAGACGCCGGGGTCGTCGATCCGCACGTCGGCCTCGGTGCTGCGGCCCAGCACGAGCGTCGCGCGGGAGATCTGGTGGCGTGCGCCGTTGATCTCGATCCAGTGGCGGGTGCGTGACCCGGGCTGCGGAGCCCCGGCCAGGCCGCCGCCTGCCGCGCCGGGACGCTGTGCGCCGGCGGCGGGCGGGTAGCCGTAGCCGCCGGGACGGGCTCCGGGAGCGCCGGGCGGCGGTGCGGAGGGCATCGGCGGAGCGCCTGCCGCGCCGGCGCCGGGATAGGCGGCGCCGCCCGGTCCGCCGGAGCGCTGTCGGCCGCCGGCGGCCGGCTCTGCCGGCGCCTGGCTGCTGGACGAGGCGAGCGTACGGCTGCGCACCCGGTACAGACCCGTGTCGAGGTCGTCCGCCTTCTCCAGGTTGACCTTGATCGGCCCCATGAAGGTGTAGCGCTGCTGCTTGGCGTAGTCGCGCACCATGCCGGCCAGCTCGTCGCCGAGCTGGCCGGAGTAGGGGCTGAGCCGCTCGTAGTCCGGCGTGCTCAGCTCCACGATGAAGTCGTTGGGGACGACCGTGCGGTCCCGGTTCCAGATCGTGGCGTTGTTGTCGCACTCGCGCTGGAGAGCGCCGGCGATCTCGACGGGCTGGACCTCGGACTTGAAGACCTTGGCGAAGGTGCCGTTGACCAGACCCTCGAGACGCTGCTCGAACTTCTTCAGAACTCCCATGGGGCACCTCCTCCGTCGTGGCTGCTGTCCCGTGCCGTACTGCTTGCCTGGTTTGTTCGCCTGGTGCTGCTTACCTGTACTGCTTACTGATCGTATCCACGCGCCGGTGAATCGGCTGGTTCCCCCTGTCGGCCCCGTCGACAGGTGTCGAGGGCCCGCTTCCGCACCTGCTGCACAGGCTCGCTTCTGTCCAGGATCGTAGAGGCGGCCCGGGACCAGTGTCCCGCACCTGACTGTGCTCCTCGTCCGGCTCCTGGGGAGACGGCCGCCATAGGTACGAGGTTGATACGTGAACCAGTCCTTGCGGAGACGTACGCGATCGCACGGGGTCGCCCGACGGTCTCCCACCTGCTCCCTGCCCGCCCGGAAGGGATGTGAACGCACCCTGGCGCGCGTGCTAATGTTCTGCATGTCGGAAGGCGACAGGCCGAAAAGCCCACAAACCCGAAGACACACCCAATGCGCGGGTGGCGGAATAGGCAGACGCGCTGGATTCAGGTTCCAGTGCCCGCAAGGGCGTGGGGGTTCAACTCCCCCCTCGCGCACCAGCCGAAAGTCCCGCAGGTCTCAGACCTGCGGGACTTTCGCGTTTCTCCGGGCCCGACGGTTGAGAGGGTCGAGCCGGAGACTGCGGGGCGAGTCAGTGGCCGCTCACCGTGTGTGATGAACGTCTCAGGGGTGCGGCGGGTGGGGAGTGGGGCGGGAGCCGGCTCCGCCGGTCTCTCCGAAGGCCTCCGCCGGTCTCCGCAGGCTCCTCGCGGCGCGGTCTCGGGCACAGCCGCGGGCGCGGTCTCGGGCACAGCCGCGGGCGAAAAGCGGAGAGTGTTTCACGTGAAACGTGCCGGTTGTCGGCGGGTGTCCCCCGGTGTCCGTCGCAGGGCAGTTGTCCACAATCTCGAAGTTGTCCACAAGGTCTGACGACTTTCAGCCAGCGGCTGTACGGTCTGCACAAGTTGATGTTCGCCTCGTCGGGCTCGTCACAGAGCTGCTGGGCGTATGGGTGCGGGGGAGGCGGTCATGATGACCGGGACCGGTGGTGCAGAGACCGGAACGAGCGGGACGCGCGGCAGGACCGGGGCAAGCGGGACGACCGGGAGGACCGGGATGACCCCGACGAGTGAAACGGTCGGAGCACGCAGGATCCCCCGGGTGCGTGGGTTCGCCGAATGGGCCGGTGTGCGCCGAGGCGAGCGGTCCGACGTACGGCCCGGCGAAGGGGAAGGCCCCAAGGAGTCGGGCAGGGCACTGCGCGGCATGGTGCCGCGGTCGGCGCACGCCGGGCTCGACCTGGACGCCGCCCGGCCGGACGCCGTGGCCGCGGTCGAGGAGTCCAACCGAGGCCGCATCGCCGAGCTGACGCCCATAAGAGTCGGTCGGATGGCCGCCACACCGTTCGCGTTCCTGCGGGGCTCCGCGGGACTCATGGCGTACGACCTGGCCCGCACCCCGATGACCGGGATCCGCGCTCAGATCTGCGGAGACGCCCACGCCGCCAACTTCGGTCTGTACGGCGACGCACGGGGCGGACTGGTCATCGACCTGAACGACTTCGACGAGACCGTCGACGGCCCCTGGGAGTGGGACCTCAAGCGCCTCGCCGCCTCCCTCGTGCTGGCGGGCCGTGAGGCCGGCGCGGACGAGGACACCTGCCGCAGGGCGGCGCACGGCGCGGCCGGTTCCTACCGCCGCACCATGCGGCTCCTGGCCAAGCTGCCCGTGCTGGACGCCTGGAACGCCATCGCCGACGAAGAGCTCGTCTCGCACGCCGATGCCCACGACCTGCTGGGCACCCTGGAACGGGTGTCGGAGAAGGCGCGGGCCAACACCAGCGGGCGGTTCGCCGCCAAGTCGACCGAACCGACGGAGGACGGCGGCCGGCGCTTCGTCGACGCGGCGCCGGTGCTGCGCCGGGTCCCGGACGCCGAGGCCGCGGCGGTGGCCGCGTCCCTGGAGCACTACCTGACCACCCTGTCCGAGGACCGCCATCCTCTCCTCGCTCGTCACTCGATCCACGACGTGGCCTTCCGCATCGTGGGCACGGGCAGCGTGGGGACGAGGTCCTACGTGGTGCTGCTGCTCGATCACCGCGGCGAGCCCCTGGTCCTCCAGGTGAAGGAGGCCCGCGCCTCGGCGCTCGTTCCGCACCTGCGGACCGCCGGCTTCGAGACGCCGGAGGTGGACCACGAGGGCCGCCGGGTGGTGATCGGCCAGAAGCGCATGCAGGTCGTCAGCGATGTCCTGCTGGGCTGGACGACCGTCGAGGAACGCCCCTTCCAGGTACGGCAGTTCCGCAACCGCAAGGGGAGCGTGGACCCGGCCGCCCTCGCCGCCGACCAGATCGACGACTACGGCCGCATGACCGGCGCGCTGCTGGCCCGCGCCCACTCCCACAGTGCCGACCCGCGCGTCGTCGCCGGCTACTGCGGCAAGAACGAGGAGCTCGACGAGGCGATCGCCGGGTTCGCCCTCGCCTACGCCGACCGAACCGAGGCGGACCACACGGAACTCGTCGCGGCGGTACGGGCGGGGCGGATCGCGGCCGAGACGGGGGTGTGACACGGCACAGTGCGGTGGGGCACGGCATCGTGGAGTGTTTCGTGTTTCGTGCTTCGTGCTTAGTGCTTCGGGGGAGGGGACCCCGCCAGGACGCCGGCGGTGGTTCTTCGTGGTCGGTGTGCGCCGACGCTCCGTGGGGCTTGGCCTAGGCTGGTCGGGTGACGACCCCCGAAGCTGAGCAGCCCCGGCCCGAGGCGCGGCTGGAGCAGGCCGTGCGGGCCGCCGAGCAGGCGTTGATCGAGTTCGAGATCGCGGTGGAGACCTTCCGCGTCGAGGTCGAGAACTTCTCGCGGCTCCACCACCAGAAACTCGGCCCGATGTACGCCCGGCTCGACGAGTTGGACGCGCAGATCGCCGAGGCCCGTGCCGCCCGTACCGGCGACCCCGAGGATCTGCGCAAGGCCGCAGAGGCCCGCGCCCGGGTGCTGCCGATGCCGGGGGTCGAGGAACTGTTCCACGGCTGGATGGACGGCGAGGGACTGTTCCCGGAGGCCGCGGCGATGCTGACGGACCGGTCGGTCCGGCCTCCGGAGCGGGTGCGGCCCAGCGAGGAGGCCCGCAAGCTGTACCGCGAGCTGGCTCGCAAGGCGCACCCGGATCTGGCGCAGGAGGACGCGGAGCGGGCCCGGCGTGAGGAGTTCATCACTCGCGTGAACGCGGCGTACGCCCGTGGTGACGAGGTGCTGTTGCGTGAGCTGGCGGAGGAGTGGGCGGCCGGCCCGGCGCCGGCCGAGCGCAGCCCGAGCCCCAGCGAGGAGCTCTACGCCCGTCTCGAGTGGCTGGCCCAGCGCAAGGAGATGCTGACGCTGGTGGCCAGGGAGCTGGAGGACAGTGCGATCGGCTCGATGCTGCGGATGGCTCCGGACGACCCCGACACCCTTCTGGACGAGATCGCCGAGAAGCTGCTCGCCGATGTCGCCGCCCGTGAGGACGAGCTGGCCGAGCTGGTCGGCTAGATCCGGTTGCGGGTAGCGTCGGGGCATGAGTTTCGGAGCTGGTGTGCCCACGGTCGAGGTCGGGGACCTCAAGGACGACGACTTCCTGGTGGACGTCCGGGAGGACGACGAGTGGCAGGCGGGTCATGCCGAGGGGGCGCTGCACATTCCCATCAGCGAGTTCGTGGCCCGTTACGGCGAGCTGACCGAGGCCGCCCCCCAGGATGGGCGGGTGCATGTCATCTGCCGTTCCGGCGGCCGTTCGGCGCAGGTGACCATGTATCTCGTGCAGCAGGGCATCGACGCGGTGAACGTGGACGGCGGCATGCAGGTGTGGGCGGCCGTGGGACGTCCGGTCGTCACCGACGAGGGCGAGCAGGGTTTCGTCCTGTAGCCGGCGTTTCCGGGCTCTCGGCGCACTCGTCGTGTAGCGGTCAGGCGAGAGGGTGGGCGGCCAGGAGGTCGCCCAGGGCCTCCTCGTGGGCCGCGGCCGGGCCGAGTGAGAGCTCCAGGTGTTTCGCCCAGGCGTGGTAGCGGTGCAGGGGGTAGTCGACGTCGGCGCCGAAGCCTCCGTGCAGGTGCTGGGCGGTCTGCACGATCCGGCGTACGCCCTCCGAGGCCCAGATCTTGGCCAGGGCGACGTCTCCGGAGGCGGGCAGTGCGCCGGGTGTTCCCGAGGCGATCCGCCAGGCGGCCTGCCACAGGGTGACCTCCATCGCGCGCAGGTCGATGTAGCGGTCGGCAGCCTGGACGGCGACCGCCTGGAAGCTGGCGATCGGGTGCCCGAACTGCTCGCGTTTGCCGGCGTAGTCGCTGGTCATGGCCAGGACGCGGTCGCCGAGGCCGAGGGCCAGCGCGCAGGTGCCGGTGGCCAGCAGCGACCGAAGCCAGTCCCAGGCGCCGTCGGCGGTGATGACGTCGCGGCCCGGGATCCGCGCGGACTCCAGCCGCAGTTGCGCGAGCCGCTCGCCGGTGGTGGAGAACTGCGGGGCGAGTGCGACGCCCTCCTGTCCGCGAGCGACCACGGCGAGGACGCTGCGCCCGTCGGCGGTGTGTGCCGGTACGAGGATGTGGTCGGCCTCGTAGGCCCAGGGCACGGCTGTCTGTACGCCGTCCAGCACCCAGGTTCCGCCGCTTCCGGCGTCGTTGGCGGGCGCGCCGTCCGGGTCGTCCTGGCGGGCGGTGACGGCGAGTTCGGCGGCGTCGTGGCCGGTGCGGCCGCTCGCGGCGACGGTCAGCACGGTCTCGCCCCGGCCGGCGCGGGCGAGCAGGGCGGCCCTCAGCTCCGGTCCACCGTAGGCCTGTACGGTCGCGGCGGCCGCGCTGTTCTCGAGCAGCGGTACTCGCGCGAGCACTGCGCCCGCCTCGCGCAGAACCAGGCACAGGGCGACCGCGTCCAGGCCTGCCCCGCCGGACGTCTCGTCGAGCAGCAGGCTCAGCAGGCCTGCCGCGGCGAGCTTGTTCCACAGGTCGCGGTCGAGGTCGTCGGCGACGGCGGCGCCCTGGGTGAGCGCGGGGCTCGGCACGCCGTCGGGGGCGACCCCGGCGAAGACCCCGCGGGCCGCCTCGGCCGCGGCCTGCTGCTCCTCGGTCAAGGTGAAGTCCACGGCCGGTCCTCCCGACGGGTCAGCCGATCTGACAGGGGCTGCCAGATCTGACGGAGCGTCAAGATAGAACAGGTTCCAGGAGAAGGGAACAGCAGCCGGGGCCCGAGAGGCCCCGCGGCTCAGCGGTCGAAGTCCACCTCCACCGCCTCGGTCAGCGGATGCGACTGGCACGCCAGCACATAGCCGGCCTCCGTCTCCTCCGGCTCCAGTGCGAAGTTGCGGTCCATGCGCACCTCGCCGCCGACGAGGAAGGCCCGGCAGGTCCCGCACACTCCGCCCTTGCAGGCGTAGGGCGCGTCGGGCCGGTTGCGCAGCACGGTCTCCAGGACCGACTCGCCGTCGCGCACCGGCCAGTTGCCGCCCCGGCCGTCGAGACGGGCGGTCACGGTGGCGTGCGCGGGCGCGGTCGGGTGCACGGTGGGCGCCGCGCCGTCCACGTGGAAGATCTCCTCGTGGATCCGGGTGCGGCCGACCCCGAGCTCTCTCAGTGTCCGTTCGGCGCCCTGCACCAGTCCGTACGGGCCGCACAGGAACCATCCCGCCACGTCCGTCACCGGCAGCAGCGCCGGCAGCAGGGTGGTCAGCCGGTCCTGGTCCAGTCGTCCGGAGGGCAGCCCCGCCTGCT
The DNA here is from genome assembly GCF_030816715.1 of Streptomyces achromogenes. Lineage (NCBI taxonomy): Bacteria > Bacillati > Actinomycetota > Actinomycetes > Kitasatosporales > Streptomycetaceae > Streptomyces > Streptomyces achromogenes. The sequence continues at coordinate 4,545,735 of NZ_JAUSYH010000001.1, forward strand.
GTTCCTCGCGGGAGAGAACCGTGACCAGGTGCAGTCGCTCCGGGTACCGGTCCTTCAGGTCGGCGACCTCCTCCAGGAACATCGTCGAGGCGGCCGTGCGGTCGCTGCGGATCAGGCAGAACCGGGCGCGGGGCTCGCGGGCCAGCAGGGTGGAGACGATCGACAGGACCGGTGTGATGCCGCTGCCGCCGACGATCGCGGCGTAGAGGCCGGGGGCCGGGGCGAGGGTGAACCGCCCGGCCGGCGTCATCACCTCGAGTTCGTCCCCGACGTTGATCTCTTTCAGCGCATAGGTGGAGAACGCTCCGCCCTCGACCAGTCGCACGCCCACGCGGAGCGTGGCCGGTCCCTCGCCGGCGGCGTCGGGCGCGGGCGAGCAGATCGAGTACGTCCGCCGGATCTCGGCTCCGTCGGCCAGGCGGCGCAGGGCGAGGTGCTGTCCGGGCGTGTGCCGGTACTCCTCGCGCAGCTCGTCGGGGACGGAGAGCGTGAGGGCGACGGAGTCGTCGGTCAGCCGGTCCACCGCGGCCACGGGGAGCCGGTGGAAGCGGGCCATCACAACTCCTTGAAGTGGTCGAAGGGTTCGCGGCAGGCCAGGCAGCGGCGCAGCGCCTTGCACGCGGTGGAGGAGAACCGGCTGAGCAGTTCGGTGTCGGCGGAGCCGCAGTGGGGGCAGTGCACCGGTTCCGGTTCGGAGGTCGCGGCCGGAGCCCGGAGGGCACGGGTCGGCCCGAGCGCCAGGGGTACGGGTCCCTGCTCGCGCACGGCGCGGGGCGGGGCTATGCCGAACTCCCGGAGTTTGCGACGTCCTTCGGCGGTGATGTCGTCGGTGGACCAGGCGGGCGTGAGGACGGTGCGCACCGTCACCTCACGCATGCCGTGTTCGTGCAGCGTGCGTCGGATGTCCAGGGCCATGGCCTCGACGGCCGGACAGCCGGTGTACGTGGGGGTCAGTTCGACCTCGACGGTGCCCGCGCCGTGGACGTGGACGGCGCGTACGACGCCCAGCTCCTGGAGGGTGAGCACCGGGAGCTCGGGGTCGGGGACCGAACCGGCGATCTCGAGGAGTTCCGCCTCCAGCGCGGTGGCCGTCGTCACCACGACGCCCCCGGGTGGCTGCGGTGCAGGTGCTGCATCTCGGCGAGCATCGGCCCGAAGGGCTCGGTGTGCAGTCCCTCGCGGCCGGCGCCGGCGCTCCAGGCACCGGTGCGCGCCCCCTCCGGGACGCTCAGGCCGGCCCGCCCCAGTACCTCCCGCACCGACTCCAGCCAGGCCGATTCCAGGCCTGCCCGGTCGAGCTCGAGGCCGTGCACGGGGTGGAACATCTCTCCGGTGAAACGCCACAGCGCCGTGCACGCACGCTGCATCCGTTCGTGGCTGACGTCGGTGCCGTCGCCGAGGCGCAGGGTCCACTGTTCGGCGTGGTCGCGGTGGTAGGCGACCTCCTTGACGGCCTTCGCCGCGAGGCCGGCGAACGGGCTGGTCCCGGCTGCCAGTTGCGCGTACAGCAGATGCTGGTAGGTGGAGAAGTACAGCTGGCGGGCGATGGTGTGGGCGAAGTCGCCGTTGGGCTGTTCGACCAACTGGACGTTGCGGAAGGCGCGTTCCTCGCGCAGGTAGGCCAGCTCGTCCTCGTCGCCGGCCATCGAGAGCAGGATCCTGGCCTGGCCGAGCAGGTCGAGCGCGATGTTGGCGAGGGCGACCTCCTCCTCCAGTACGGGCGCGTGGCCCATCCACTCCCCCAGGCGGTGGGAGAGCACCAGGGCGTCGTCCCCGAGGGCGAGGGCGGCGGTGCGCGTGTCGGCGTCGGTGGCGGCGGTGTCGTTGCGGGTGCCGACGTCGCCGTGGACGTGCGCGGTCGTGGTTTCGGACGTGGTCACAGGTGCTTCACCCCCTCCGGGATCTCGTAGAACGTCGGGTGCCGGTACGGCTTGTCGGCGGACGGTTCGAAGAACGGGTCCTTCTCGTCGGGCGAGGACGCGGTGACCGCCGAGGACGGCACGACCCAGATCGAGACGCCCTCACCGCGCCGGGTGTACAGGTCGCGGGCGTTGCGCAGGGCGAACTCCGCGTCCGGCGCGTGCAGGCTGCCGGCGTGGGTGTGGGAGAGGCCGCGCCGGGAGCGCACGAAGACCTCCCACAGGGGCCAGTCGGTGTGGGTCATGCCTGCTCCGCTTCCGTCGTCCGGGGAAGGCGTTTGGCCGCGTGGGCCGCGGCCGCCTCCCGTACCCACGCGCCCTCGTCGTGGGCGCGCCTGCGTTGGGTGATGCGCTGCTCGTTGCAGGGGCCGTTGCCCTTGAGGACTTCCTTGAACTCGGTCCAGTCGATGGGACCGAAGTCGTAGTGCCCGCGTTCCTCGTTCCACTTCAGGTCCGGGTCCGGGAGGGTGAGGCCGAGCGACTCGGCCTGGGGGACGCAGATGTCGACGAAGCGCCGGCGCAGTTCGTCGTTGGAGTGGCGTTTGATCTTCCAGGCCATCGACTGCGCGGAGTGCGCGGACTCGTCGTCGGGCGGGCCGAACATCATGAGCGACGGCCACCACCAGCGGTCGACGGCGTCCTGCGCCATCGCGTGCTGCTCCTCGGTGCCGCGGCTCAGGGCGAGCAGCAGCTCGTACCCCTGGCGCTGGTGGAAGGACTCCTCCTTGCACACGCGGACCATCGCGCGCGCGTACGGGCCGTAGGAGCAGCGGCACAGGGGGACCTGGTTGGTGATCGCCGCGCCGTCCACCAGCCAGCCGATCGCGCCGACGTCCGCCCAGGTCAGCGTGGGGTAGTTGAAGATCGACGAGTACTTCTGGCGGCCGGTGTGGAGTTTGTCGAGGAGGTCGTCGCGGCTGGCGCCGAGGGTTTCGGCCGCGCTGTAGAGGTAGAGCCCGTGGCCCGCCTCGTCCTGGACCTTCGCCATGAGGATGGCCTTGCGGCGCAGGGAGGGGGCGCGGGTGATCCAGTTGGCCTCCGGCTGCATGCCGATGATCTCGGAGTGGGCGTGCTGGGCGATCTGACGTACCAGCGTCGCCCGGTAGGCGTCGGGCATCCAGTCGCGTGGCTCGATGCGTTCGTCCGCGGCCACGGTGGCGTCGAAGAGGCGCTCGTACGCCTCGAGCGCCGTGTCGTCGGACGCCCCGCCGCCTTGCCGCGAGGCGTCTTCCTCCGTGCGGGCCGTCTGGTGGGCGGCTGCTGTCGCCATGCGGTCCCCCTTGACCTCGGGCCTCGGCTGCGCGCCGTGGCCTCGGCTCTGCCCGAGCCTTCTCCCGACCGATCGTTCGGTCCGTGCGATTCCATGGTGGGACGGCCGTCGTATGGTGTCAACCGCTGTGGATAACCTGCGGGCGTTCTCTGCGGAGGATCCGCCCCGCCGCCCGGCCGGGGTCCGGGCACTGCGGGGGAGGGCTGGGCCGGACGGGTGAGGCTGGGTACCGTTCGCGATTGCGCGACGCAGCGCGCGAAGAGGACCGGTATCGGGGAACGGGGCGGAATGGACGCGTACGACGGAGGCTCAGGCGCTCCACGGCGGGCGGACACGTCAGGCGGACCGACCTCGGCGGAGGGACCGGGCCTGTCGGAGGGTGCGGCGGCCCTGCCGGACGGCCCTGGTTCCTCAGCCGGGCCGTACACATCGGGCGGGGCGGACCCTTCCGGCCTCCGGCACACGCCGGGCGGGGCGGACCCCTCGGGCGGGGCGACTTCGTCAGGCGGGCCGGAGGCGGAGTCGTCGCTGGTCAAAGGCGCCGTGCCCGCGCCGCGCGCCGAACTCCGGGGCTCCGAGTCGGTCCGAAGTGCGGCGGCCGCCGACGAGCCGACCTCCGGCCTCGGTGCCGACGCCGACCCCGACCTAGGCCCGGACGCTGACCCCGACCTCGGCCCGGACGCCGACCGGGACTCCGAATCCAGCCCGGACCCAGGCCTTCCCACGGGCCCCGGCCCCGGCCCCGGCCCCGGACCCGGCCCCGGACCGGAACCCGGCCCGGAGCTCGACTCCGCGACAGCGTTCCGTCACCTCCCGCCCCGTACCGGTGTGGCCGCGCTTTCGCCGCGTTACCAGGTGGGCGCCGCGCTGGCGCTGGCCGTCGTCGCGGTCGCCGTGTGCGTGCACGTCGGGATGGTGTTCCTGCACGTCGCGCCGTCGAACACCGTCACGAAGGCGCACGGCGAGGCGATCGACGACTGGATCTACCCGGAGTTCGAACAGAACTGGAAGCTGTTCGCGCCGAATCCGTTGCAGCAGAACATCGCCGTCCAGGTGCGGGCCCAGATCCGCGGCGGGGACGGCGGGTCGCGGACCACGGGCTGGTACGACCTGTCCGCGCAGGACGGCCGGAACATCGACGGCAACCTGGTGCCGAGTCATACGCAGCAGAACGAGTTGCGCCGCGCCTGGGACTTCTTCACCGCCACGCACGACAGCTCCGCCCGGCCGGTCGGCCTGCGCGGCGCCCTCGCCGAGACGTATCTGCGCCGGATCGTGGTGATGCGGCTGGAGCGCGGCGCGGTCGACGAAGGCGGTGTCGTGGAGCGGGTGCAGGTCCGCTCGCGGACCACCAATGTGCCCCCTCCGAAGTGGAGCACCGACAAGGTGTCGACGAGTCCGGTGTACCGCGTGCTGTCCTGGTGGTCCGTGCCGGACGGCGCGACCGGGGGAGGCACGAGGTGAACCGGTTCTCCCTCTCGGTGTCCGCCGCCATCGCCCGTCTCACCGAGTCGGCGCTCGGGCCGTATCAGAGCGCCGTGGTCCGGATCGGCTTCAGCGGTACCTGGCTGCTGTTCCTGCTGCGGGAGTTCCCGCACCGCCAGGAGCTGTACGGCCCCGACGGTCCGTGGGACTGGGAGCTCGCCCGGCAGCTGATCGACAGCAACGGCGCGTTCACCGTCCTGATGTGGTCGCCAGGCCAGGCCTGGTTCGAGGCCGTGTACGCGCTCGCGCTGGTCGCCGCCGCGCTGCTGCTGCTGGGCTGGCGGACGCGCGCGATGTCGGTGCTGTTCATGGTCGGCGTGCTCTCGCTGCAGAACCGCAGCGTCTTCATGGGCGACGGCGGCGACAACGTCCTGCACCTGATGTCGATCTACCTGATGTTCATGCGCTGCGGTCAGGTGTGGTCGCTGGACGCCCGGCGGGCGCCGCGTGAGCAGGAGGCACGCGCGCGGGGTGAACGGGTCACGGACCGGGTCGGTCCCGTCCTGTGGGCGGCGTCGGGGATCGTGCTGGTCACGGTGACGGTGGCGGACCGATTCCACAGTGAGTGGACCATTCCCGCGCTGCTGTGGGCGGCGTGGGCCGCGCAGGGTCTGTGGTGGGTCGCCGGACGCTTCGGGAGGTCGGCGCAGCCGCGGATCCTGCTCGACGTGATCGGCAACGTCCTGCACAACGGCGCCCTGGTCGTGATCATGGTCGAGGCCTGTCTGATCTACGCGACGGCCGGCTGGTACAAGATCCAGGGCTCGCGCTGGCAGGACGGCACCGCCGCCTACTACCCCCTGCACCTGGACTACTTCTCGCCCTGGCCCGCGCTCGCCGATCTGCTGGCCGCCAGCGGCACGATGGTCCTGCTCGCGACGTACGGGACCGTCATCGTGCAGGTGGCCTTCCCGTTCACCCTGTTCAACCGGCGGCTGAAGAACGTGCTGCTGGCGCTGATGATCGCGGAGCACACGGTGATCGCGGTCCTGCTCGGCCTGCCGTTCTTCTCGCTTGCGATGATCGCGACGGACTCCGTCTTCCTGCCGACGCCGTTTCTGCACCGGGTCGGCGGATGGGCGGCACGCGCGCGTGAGGCGCTGCTCCCGGACCGCGGGCAGCCGGGCGCCGACGGCGCGCGGACGGAGGAGGCCGAGCCGCGGGCGTCGGGGGACCCGGGCCGACCGGACGCCCTGGACCAACCGGACGGCCCGGACTCCGAGCACGCACCATCGGCTTCCACGCCGGGCACGCGCGCGTAGGGCCCACACGGGCGCGGCGCGCAGGGGCCCACGCGTTGGCCACGTGGCACGGCAGGGGGCGCGCCAGGTGGTTGCGGCGCAGGTCTTGCGCCGTGTGGGCCCACGTAGGGTTCACCGCATGCCCGACCCCGTGACCGCAGGTCTCGACCCGCTCGACCCGCTCGGCAGGTGGCGCCGGCTCGCCGACGGCGCTGTGCTGCTCGACGGCTTCCACGCCCTCAAGCACGCCGTGCGCTTCGGCGCGGAGGTCCCGGTGGCGGTCGCCGTCGACCGGCGGGCCGCGCTCGCCCTGGCCGGGGAACTCGCTCCCGACGTGCGTGCGGCGCTGGACGGGCTGCTGACGGAGGTCACGGAGGCGACGTACGCCTCCCTGGTGCCGCGTCCGCATCCGACCGCGGTCGCCGCCCTGGCCGTCCGGCCCTCGCGCGAGGCCCATCTGGACCGGCTCCGGCAGGCGTCCCGCACCACCCCGGTCGTGGTGCTGGACAACCCGCGCAACCTGGGCAACGCGGGGGCGGTGATCCGGCTCGCGGCCGGATTCGGGGCGACCGGGGTGGTCACCACCGGCACGCTCGACCCGTGGCATCCGACCGTCGTGCGCGGCGGCGCGGGGCTGCACTTCGCGACGGCCGTGGAGCGGCTGACGGTCGACGAGCTGCCGGCCGGCCCGGTGTTCGCGCTCGACCCGGAGGGGGACGACATCCGGGGCGTGGAGCTCCCGGACGACGCCCTCCTCGCGTTCGGCTCGGAGCGCAGCGGACTCTCCCCCGAACTGCGCGCGCGGGCCGGCCGTCTGCTCGCCCTGCCGATGCGCCCCCAGGTCTCCAGCTACAACCTCGCGACCAGTGTGGCCATGACGCTGTACCACTGGAGCGCCGCCGGGGGCGCATCGCACTACCTCCAGGGATCCCCTAGATGATCGATTCCAGGGGCTCAGTGGTCGTGGGCGGTCAGTGAGCGTAGGACGGGCTGTCGGTGTGGTCGTTGTGCAGATCGCGGCGGTCAGCGCGAGGATGCGCTGCATGACGCGGGCCATCACGCCGCCGGGCGTGCGCCCTCGGTGCTGTGCGAGGTCGAGTTGGCCCTTGAAGGTCTCGTTGACCGACTCGATGACCTGTCGCAACGGTTTGAACAGGGGGGCTCCGGGCCGTTCCGGCCCCCCTTTGTGGGCCGGCCGCATTGGGCGAGATACGGAGACGCCTTCAGCAGGTCGTCGGTCTTCACATGGTGTGCGGTTGCGAGGTGTCCGACTCTGGCTTCACACACCGACGTTGGACACCCTCGCCGCGTGCGCGCAGCCAATCCGTCCGAATTGATCAGTCGGCGACGACCCCGGTGTTCTGGCAGGCGGTCAGCAGCCAGCGGCCGTCGTCCTGCTTGGTCATCACATACAGCGGGGCGCCCTCGCTCTCGTCGTCCGAACTCAGGTAGCGCTGACGAACCTTGACCGCCGCGACATCGGGGCGGATGAAGAGCACATGGACCACCTCATAGCTGACCTTGCCGTCCCAGTTGGCCGCGGGGAGCACCTTGCGGGTGAACTCCGAGATCGCGTCGAGACCGATGAGGACCTTGCCGTGGGCCGTCGTCCAGACCGCGTCGGGGTGGAAGAGGGCGAGGAATTCGTCGGGGTCCTTGTGCTGCTGAGAGTGCTCAACGGTGGCAACGACCTGCTTGACGGCTTCGATGTCTGCGGCGTACGCCGTGGATTCCGTGGTCATGTGGACCATGCTGCAACCTCAAGCACAGTTGAGATCAAGAGAGTTATCGGTCCAAGGGATCGGCTGCGCGCATTCGGTGAGGGTGTCCACTTGACGTCCACCGACCCCCTTGGAATCGATCATCCAGGGAGCCTCGGCCCCGTAGCGCCCCCGGTGTTGCCAGGGGGCGCCCCGAGCGCCTGCCAGGGCAGGTCCTGGTTTCCCGTCCGGGCTTCTAGGCGTCCCGGCGGACCTCGACGACGCGGAAGCGGTTCGCGACGAAGGCGCCGTCGGTGAGGGCCGCGTTGGCCGCCGGGTTGCCGCCCGAGCCGTGGAAGTCGGAGAACGCGGCCGTCTGGTTGACGTAGACGCCGCCGGTGAGGTTCAGGGAGAGCTGGGCGGCCTCGTCCAGACAGACCTCCTGGACCGCCTGCTCGACCTGGTCGTCGGTGGTGTACGCGCCGACCGTCATCGCGCCCTTCTCCCGCACGGTGCGCCGCAGCAGGTCCACCGCGTCGGCCGCGGAGTCGACCGCGACGGCGAAGGAGACGGGGCCGAAGCACTCGCTCATGTAGGCGGCCTCGTCGTCCGGCTTGGCTCCGTCCAGCTTGACGATCACCGGGGTGCGCACGATCGCGTCCGGGAACTCCGGGTTGGCGATCTCGCGGGAGGCGAGGGCGACCTCGCCGAGGCCCGCCGCGGCTTCCAGACGGGCCTTGACGTCGGGGTTGACGATCGCGCCGAGCAGGGCGTTCGCGCGTGCGTCGTCGCCGAGGAGACCGTCGACCGAGCGGGCGAGGTCGGCGACGACCTCGTCGTAGGTCTTCGGGCCCTCGTCGGTGCGGATGCCGTCCCGGGGGATCAGCAGGTTCTGCGGGGTGGTGCACATCTGGCCGCTGTACAGGGACAGCGAGAACGCCAGGTTGGCGAGCATGCCCCGGTAGTTCGCGGTGGACTCCACGAGCACCGTGTTGACGCCGGCCTTCTCGGTGTAGACCTGCGCCTGGCGGGCGTTGGCCTCCAGCCAGTCGCCGAAGGCGGTCGAGCCGGTGTAGTCGACGATCCGGATCTCGGGGCGGGTGGCCAGTGTCTTGGCGATGCCCTCGCCGGGGCGCTCGGCGGCCAGCGCGACCAGGTTCGGGTCGAAGCCGGCCGCGGCGAGCACCTCGCGCGCGACGCCCACGGTCAGCGCGAGCGGCAGCACCGCGCGCGGGTGGGGCTTGACCAGGACCGCGTTGCCGGTGGCCAGCGAGGCGAACAGGCCCGGGTAGCCGTTCCACGTCGGGAAGGTGTTGCAGCCGATGAGCAGGGCGACCCCGCGCGGGACGGGGGTGAAGCTCTTGGTCATCGCGAGCGGGTCGCGCTTGCCCTGGGGCTTGCTCCACTCCGCCGTGCCGGGGGTGCGGACCTGCTCGGCGTAGGCGTAGGCCACGGCTTCCAGGCCGCGGTCCTGGGCGTGCGGGCCGCCGGCCTGGAAAGCCATCATGAAGGCCTGTCCGGACGTGTGCATGACGGCGTGCGCGAACTCGTGGGTGCGGTCGCTGATCCGCTTGAGGATCTCCAGGCAGACCACCGCGCGGATCTCCGCGCCCGCGTCCCGCCAGGCGCGCTGTCCGGCGCGCATCGCGGGCAGCAGCGTGTCCACGTCCGCGTGCGGGTAGGACACGCCGAGTTCGGGGCCGTACGGCGAGACCTCGCCGCCCACCCAGCCGTCGGTGCCGGGCTGGCCGAGGTCGAGGCGGGTGTTCAGGACGGCGTCGAAGGCGGCCTTTCCGGCTGCCGCGTCCAGGCTGCCGTTCTCCCCGTAGGCCTTGGGGTGTTCCGGGTGGGGGGACCAGTACGCGCGTGTGCGGATCGCTTCCAGGGCCTGGTCGAGGGTGGGCCGGTGCTGGGCGATCAGAGCGTGCGCGGTCGGTTCGGCGGCGGCCATGCGGGACCAACTCCTCGTCTTGAGAACTCTCCGTCGAGCTCATGACCTGGCGGAAACCTGGGCAGGAACAGCCAGTCACGGCTAGAGTAACCGAACGATCGGTCGGGACAAGGGGGCCTGCCGCATCTGTGGAAATCCCCGTGCGGGAGGATCGCGCACATGACAGGACTCGACCCCAGCAGCGCCGTCGCCGTCGTCGGCACCGGCACCATGGGCCAGGGCATCGCCCAGGTCGCCCTGGTCGCGGGACACCCCGTGCGGCTGTACGACGCCGTTCCCGGCCGTGCCCGCGAGGCGGCCGCCGCGATCGCCGCCCGCCTGGACCGGCTCGTCGAGAAGGACCGTCTAGCCGCCGCGGACCGGGACGAGGCACGCGCCCGGCTGCGGCCCGCGGAGGGCGTCGCCGACCTCGCGGACTGCTCCCTCGTCGTGGAGGCCGTCGTCGAGCGGCTGGACGTCAAGCAGGAGCTGTTCCGCCAGCTGGAGGACGTGGTCGGCGAGGACTGCCTGCTCGCCACCAACACCTCCTCCCTGTCGGTGACCGCGGTCGCGGGCGCCCTGCGCAACCCGGGGCGCTTCGTCGGGCTGCACTTCTTCAACCCGGCGCCGCTGCTGCCGCTGGTCGAGGTCGTCTCCGGGTACGCCACCGACGTCACCTCCGCCACGCGCGCGTACGAGACCGCCCGCGCCTGGGGGAAGACGCCGGTGGCCTGCGCCGACACCCCCGGGTTCATCGTCAACCGCATCGCCCGGCCCTTCTACGCCGAGGCGTTCGCCGTCTACGAGGCGCAGGGCGCCGACCCGGCCACCATCGACGCGGTCCTGCGCGAGTCGGGCGGCTTCCGGATGGGCGCTTTCGAACTGACCGACCTGATCGGCCAGGACGTCAACGAGTCGGTCACGCACTCCGTGTGGCAGTCCTTCTTCCAGGACGTGCGCTTCACGCCCTCGCTGGCCCAGCGGCGCCTGGTCGAGTCGGGCCGCCTCGGCCGCAAGAGCGGCCAGGGCTGGTACGACTACCGGGAGGGCGCCGAGCCGGCCGAGCCGCACACCGCGGAGAAGGCCCGGCCGCCCGCGTACGTCGTCGCCGAGGGCAACCTGGGCCCCGCGTCGGAGCTGCTCGCGCTGATCCGGGAGGCGGGCATCCAGGTCCGCGAGGAGGACGAGGACCACGGCACCCGCCTGGTGCTGCCCGGCGGCGGCCAGCTCGCCCTCGCCGACGGCCAGACCTCCGTGGAGTTCCGCGACGTCGTCTACTTCGACCTCGCCCTGGACTACCGCAAGGCCACCCGCGTCGCCCTGGCCTCCTCCCAGGACACCTCTCCGCAGACCATGAACGAGGCCGTCGGCCTGTTCCAGGCGCTCGGCAAGGACGTCAGCGTCATCGGGGACGTCCCCGGCATGATCGTCGCCCGTACGGTCGCCCGGATCGTCGACCTCGCGCACGACGCGGTCGCCAAGGGCGTCGCCACCGAGGAGGACGTCGACACCGCGATGCGCCTCGGCGTGAACTACCCCCTCGGCCCCTTCGAGTGGAGCCGCCGGCTCGGCCGCACCTGGGCCTGCGCCCTCCTCGACGACCTCCACGAACGCGACCCCTCCGGGCGTTACGCGCCGTCCCTCGCGCTCTACCGGCACTCCTATGCCACCGAGAAGCGGGAGGGCGCCTCGTGACCACCGCCAAGCGCGACACGTACACCCCGGAGAGCCTGCTCTCCGTCGCCGTCCAGGTCTTCAACGAGCGCGGCTACGACGGCACCTCCATGGAGCACCTCTCCAGAGCGGCCGGCATCTCCAAGTCGTCGATCTACCATCACGTCGCCGGCAAGGAGGAACTGCTGCGGCGTGCCGTCAGCCGCGCGCTGGACGGACTGTTCGGGATCCTCGACGAGGAGCACGCGCGCGGGGGGCACGCCTCGGAGCGCCTCGAGTACGTCGTGCGGCGCATGGTCGAGGTGCTCATCGGCGAACTGCCGTACGTGACGCTGCTGCTGCGGGTGCGCGGCAACACCGACACCGAGCGGTGGGCCCTGGAGCGGCGCCGGGACTTCGACCACCGGGTCGCCGAGCTGCTGAGGGCGGCCGCGGCCGAGGGCGACGTGCGCGGCGACATGGAGGTGCGGCTCGCGACCCGCCTGGTCTTCGGGATGATCAACTCGATCGTCGAGTGGTACCGGCCCGGCGGCCGGGGGATGGTCGAGAGCGAGGTGGCGGACGCGGTGGTGCGGCTCGTCTTCGAGGGGCTGCGCACGGCCCGCTAGGGCGGGCTCAGTCCTGGCCAGGCCTCAGCCCTGGGGCTCCAGGTCCTCCTCCTCGAACACCAGCAGGGTGCGTGTGCTGAGCACCTCGGGGATGGCCTGGAGACGGGTGAGGACCACCTCGCGCAGCGCCCGGTTGTCGGGTGTGTGCACCAGGAGCAGGACGTCGAAGTCGCCCCCGACGAGCGCGATGTGAGAGGCGCCGGGCAGCCGTCTGAGCTGCTCGCGCACGGTCCGCCAGGAGTTCTGCACGATCGTCAGGGTGATGTAGGCGCTCGTGCCCTGGCCCGCTCGCTCGTGGTCGACGCGGGCGCCGAAGCCGCGGATGACACCGTCCTCGATGAGCCGGTTGATCCGCGCGTAGGCGTTGGCCCGGGAGACGTGGACCCGTTCGGCGACCGAGCGTATGGAGGCGCGGCCGTCCGCCTGGAGCATCTGCAGGATGTCCTGGTCGATGGCGTCGAGCGGACGCGGCGGCGGCAGCGGGACCCCGGCCCCGGCCGACGGCGGAGAACCGGCGCCGACGGACGGCTGGGGGCCGGCCGACGCCTGGGGGCCGGCCGACGCCTGGGGGCTGCCCGGTGCGGAACCGCCCGGCGGCTGAGGGCTGCCCGACCCGGAACCGCCCGGCGGAAGCGCGGCACCGGGATCCGGCCCTTCGGCCATTTGTTCAGGTGCCATGTCCCCCCGCCTCTCCCGTATGGACGTACTGCACCCATCTCAGGCTGTGGAGAACCGTTTGTCCACAGCCTGAGGGGCCCTGTAGCCAAAATGTGCCGACGACCGAACAATCGGTAGGTGAGGCGCATCACAACCGACGCGCCGCCCGTAGCCACTCCTCCGAGGAGGTGCCGTCATGACGGTCATGGAGCAGCGGGGCGCGTACCGGCCGACTCCGCCGCCGGCCTGGCAGCCCCGTACCGATCCCGCGCCGCTGCTGCCCGACGCGGAGCCGTACCGCGTTCTCGGCACCGAGGCGGCCGCACAGGCCGACCCGGAGCTGCTGCGCCGGCTGTACGCGCAGCTGGTGCGTGGTCGCCGGTACAACGTCCAGGCCACCGCCCTCACCAAGCAGGGCAGGCTCGCCGTCTACCCGTCCAGCACCGGCCAGGAGGCGTGCGAGGTCGCCGCCGCGCTCGTCCTGCAGGAGCGGGACTGGCTCTTCCCCAGCTACCGCGACACCCTCGCCGTCGTCGCACGCGGGGTGGACCCCGTCGAGGCCCTCACCCTGCTGCGCGGCGACTGGCACACCGGCTACGACCCCCACGAGCACCGGGTGGCGCCGCTGTGCACCCCGCTCGCCACCCAGCTCCCGCACGCCGTGGGCCTCGCGCACGCCGCCCGCCTCAAGGGCGACGACGTGGTCGCGCTCGCCCTGGTGGGCGACGGCGGCACCAGCGAGGGCGACTTCCACGAGGCGCTGAACTTCGCCGCCGTCTGGCAGGCGCCGGTCGTCTTCCTCGTGCAGAACAACGGCTTCGCGATCTCCGTGCCGCTCGCCAAGCAGACCGCCGCCCCGTCGCTGGCCCACAAGGCCGTCGGATACGGCATGCCGGGCCGGCTGGTCGACGGCAACGACGCGGCAGCCGTGCACGAGGTGCTGGCCGACGCCGTGCGCCGCGCGCGCGAAGGCGGCGGCCCGACCCTCGTGGAGGCGGTGACGTACCGCATCGACGCGCACACCAACGCCGACGACGCCACCCGCTACCGCGCCGACGCCGAGGTCGAGACCTGGCGTGAGCACGACCCGATCGAGCTGCTCGAGCGTGAAATGAACGCGCGCGGGCTGCTCGACGAGGACACGCGGCGCACCGTGCGGGAGGCCGCCGAGGAGATGGCCGCCGACCTGCGCGCCCGGATGAACCAGGACGCGGTCCTCGACCCGATGGACCTGTTCTCCCACGTGTACGCCGAACCCACCCCGCAGCTGCGCGAGCAGCAGGCGCTCCTGCGGGCCGAGCTCGAGGCCGAGCAGGAAGGCGCGCACTGATGACGACGGTCGCCCTCAAGCCCGCCACCATGGCGCAGGCCCTGACGCGTGCGCTCCGTGACGCGATGGCCGCCGACCCGACCGTGCACGTCCTGGGCGAGGACGTGGGCGCCCTCGGCGGGGTCTTCCGGGTCACCGACGGGCTCGCGAAGGAGTTCGGCGAGGACCGCTGCACGGACACCCCGCTCGCCGAGGCCGGCATCCTCGGCACCGCCGTCGGCATGGCCATGTACGGGCTGCGCCCGGTCGTGGAGATGCAGTTCGACGCCTTCGCCTATCCGGCGTTCGAGCAGCTCATCAGCCATGTCGCGCGCATGCGCAACCGCACCCGCGGCCGGATGCCGCTGCCGATCACCGTCCGCGTGCCCTACGGCGGCGGCATCGGCGGCGTCGAGCACCACAGCGACTCCTCCGAGGCGTACTACATCGCGACCCCGGGCCTGCACGTCGTCACGCCCGCCACGGTCGCCGACGCCTACGGTCTGCTGCGCGCCGCCATCGCCTCCGACGACCCGGTCGTCTTCCTCGAACCCAAGCGCCTGTACTGGTCCAAGGACTCCTGGAACCCGCAGGAACCGCAGTCCGTCGAGCCGATCGGCCGCGCGGTCGTACGGCGGCCGGGCCGCAGCGCGACCCTGATCACGTACGGGCCGTCGGTGCCGGTCTGCCTCGAGGCCGCCGAGGCGGCGCGGGCCGAGGGCTGGGACCTCGAGGTCGTCGATCTGCGCTCCCTGGTGCCCTTCGACGACGAGACGGTCGCCGCGTCGGTGCGGCGCACCGGCCGCGCGGTCGTCGTCCACGAGTCGGGCTCCTTCGGCGGCCCGGGCGGAGAGATCGCGGCCCGCGTCACCGAGCGCTGCTTCCACCACCTGGAGGCGCCGGTGCTGCGCGTCGCCGGGTTCGACCTGCCGTATCCGCCGCCGATGCTGGAGCGCCACCACCTGCCCGGCGTCGACCGCATCCTGGACGCCGTGGCGCGGCTGCAGTGGGAGGCCGGGAACTGATGGCACAGGTGCTGGAGTTCAAGCTGCCCGACCTCGGAGAAGGGCTCACCGAGGCGGAGATCGTCCGTTGGCTGGTCCAGGTCGGCGACGTGGTCGCCGTCGACCAGCCGGTCGTCGAGGTCGAGACGGCCAAGGCGATGGTCGAGGTGCCCTGCCCCTACGGCGGCGTGGTCACGGCCCGCTTCGGCGAGGAGGGCACGGAACTGCCCGTCGGCGCGCCGCTGATCACGGTCGCGGTCGGCGCCCCCGCGTCCGGCGACGCGCTCGGACCCGCCGGCCCGGCCGGACGGGGTGGGCCGGACGGGCCGGCCGAGGGCTCGGGCAACGTGCTGGTGGGGTACGGCACGTCCGAGGCCCCGGCACGGCGCAGGCGGGTACGGCCGGTCCAGCCGGCTTCGCCGACCGCGTCCGCGGCGACCGGGCCGGCCGCCGCCGCGGAGGCGGCGCACGCCCCCGCCCGGGCCGCGACGGATAGGGTTCCGGCGGCGGTGCCGCGCGCCCTGACCGACGCCGCTCCGGCTCCCGCGGGCGCGCCGGTCGAGGCCGGTGCCGTCGGCGCACCGCACACGGCGTCCGACGGCCCCGTCCCCGTGATCTCTCCGCTGGTGCGGCGCCTCGCGCGGGAGAACGGCCTGGATCTGCGACAGCTCACCGGTTCCGGACCCGAGGGGCTGATCCTGCGGGCCGATGTGGAGAACGCCCTGCGCGCTTCTGCCGCACCGGTCGGCTCCCGGGCCGCGCGGCCCGAGCCGGACACCGTCGTGACGCCCGTTCCGGGCGCCGCCGCCGACGGCCGCCGCATCCCCCTCAAGGGCGTCCGGGGCGCCGTCGCCGACAAACTCTCCCGCAGCCGGCGCGAGATCCCCGACGCCACCTGCTGGGTGGACGCCGACGCGACGGAACTGATGCGCGCCCGCGCCGCCATGAACGCGGCCGGCGGACCGAAGATCTCGCTCCTCGCGCTGCTCGCCCGGATCTGCACCGCGGCCCTGGCCCGGTTCCCCGAGCTCAACTCCAGCGTCGACACGGAGGCCCGCGAGATCGTCCGGTTCGACCACGTCCATCTCGGATTCGCCGCGCAGACCGAGCGCGGACTCGTCGTCCCGGTCGTCCGCGACGCGCACGCCCGCGACGCCGAGGGCCTCACCGCGGAGTTCGCCCGGCTCACCGAGGCCGGCCGTGCCGGACGTCTGACTCCGGGCGACCTGACCGGCGGCACCTTCACGCTGAACAACTACGGCGTGTTCGGCGTCGACGGATCCACGCCGATCGTGAACCACCCCGAGGCGGCCATGCTCGGCGTCGGCCGGATCGTGCCCAAGCCATGGGTGCACGAGGGCGAACTGGCCGTGCGTCAGGTCGTCCAGCTCTCGCT
The DNA here is from genome assembly GCF_030816715.1 of Streptomyces achromogenes. Taxonomy (NCBI): domain Bacteria; kingdom Bacillati; phylum Actinomycetota; class Actinomycetes; order Kitasatosporales; family Streptomycetaceae; genus Streptomyces; species Streptomyces achromogenes. Next base: position 4,561,928 of record NZ_JAUSYH010000001.1, read on the forward strand.
CACCTTCGACCACCGGGTGTGCGACGGAGGCACGGCGGGCGGTTTCCTGCGCCACGTGGCGGACTGCGTGGAGCAGCCGGCGGTGCTGCTGCGCAAGCTGTGAGCCCGGACGGGCCCGTGCGCTCCCGGTGATCCAGAGGGACCGGATGCCCGGAGCGGACCGCATACTCGTGGGGTGACCTCGAACGAGTCCGCCGTCTACGACGCCGTCGTGCTGGCCGGCGGCGGCGCCCGCAGGCTGGGCGGCGCCGACAAACCGGGTGTGCGGGTGGGTGGGCGCGCGCTGCTGGACCGGGTGCTCGGAGCCTGTGCCGACGCGCGCGCCACCGTCGTCGTCGCCGAGCCCCGCCCCACCGCCCGGCCGGTGCGTTGGGCGCGCGAGGACCCGCCCGGGGCGGGTCCCGTCGCCGCGCTCGACGCCGGGCTGCGCCACACCGCGGCGGACGACGTCCTCGTCCTCTCCGCCGATCTGCCGTTCCTCACCGCGGACACCGTGCGGCGGCTGCTGGCCGCCCTGCGCGCCGGACCGGGCGAGGGCGTGCTGCTCACCGACGGCGACGGCCGTGACCAGCCGCTCGTCGCCGCGTACCGTACGGCGGCGCTGCGCCGCGAACTGGCGGTGCTCACCGCGGACCGGGGCGGCCTCACCGGGCTGCCCCTGCGCCGGCTGACCGCCGGGCTCGAACTCACCCGCGTCCCCGACCCCGTCGCGTCGTTCGACTGCGACACCTGGGACGACATCGCCTCCGCCAGGGCACGGATCAGGGAGCATGGCCACGTGTTGGACGAATGGATCTCCGCAGTCAAGGACGAACTGGGCATCGACCTCGACGTCGACACCGGCCTCCTGCTCGACCTCGCGCGGGACGCCGCGCACGGGGTGGCCCGGCCCGCGGCCCCGCTGACCACCTTCCTGGTCGGCTACGCGGCCGCGCGGGCCCAGGGGGGACCCGAGGCCGTCGCCGAAGCCGCCCGCAAGGCCGCCGCGCTCGCGCTGCGCTGGGCCCAGGAGGCGGAGGCCGAGCAGGACCGAACCGCCGAACCGACCAGCACAGAACCCTCCGGCACAGAACCCGCCGGCACGGAAACCACCGGCACGGAAACCACCGGCGCCGACACCACGGGCACGGAACCCGCCCGCTCCCGACCGGACGCCGGATGACCCCCGGCGGCACGGGACAGGGACTCGACGCCGAGGACCTCGACGTCGAGGAGGCGCTCGCCCTCGTGAAAGACGGCAACAGCCCCGCCCGCCCGACCGGCGACCACGGTCCGGGACGGCGTGCGAGCGAGGCCGCCCCGCCGTCGCACACCCCGGAGACGGGCCGTCGGGCCGCCGCGCAGGAGCACCGTCACCGGGCGACCGCCTGGCCCGAGGCCCGCGCGATCGCCGCCCGGGCGGCACGGTCCCGGGCTGCCCGCCGCGCCCCCGTCTCGGTGACCCTCGGCGACGCCCTCGGCCTCGTCCTCGCCGCCCCGCTGACCGCCCTCACCGACCTGCCCTCGTTCGACACCTCGGCGATGGACGGGTGGGCGGTCGCCGGTCCCGGTCCCTGGCACGTCCGGGACGAGGGCGTGCTGGCCGGAAGCGCGTCCCCCGCGCCCCTCGCCGACGGCGAGGCCGTCCGGATCGCCACCGGTGCCCGGATCCCCCCGGACACCACCGCGGTGCTGCGCAGCGAGCACGGCCGCACCGACGCCAACGACCGGCTGCACCCGACCCGCGAGATGCAGCACGGCCAGGACATCCGGCCGCGGGGCCAGGAGTGCCGCAGCGGGGACCAGCTGCTGCTCGCCGGAGCGGTGGTGACGCCGGCCGTGCTCGGTCTCGCCGCGGCCGCCGGATACGACACGCTGACCGCCGTCCCCCGGCCCCGGGTCGAGGTGCTCGTCCTCGGCGACGAACTGCTTGCCGAGGGCCGCCCGCGCGACGGACTCATCCGGGACGCGCTCGGCCCGATGCTGCCCCCGTGGCTGCGGGGGCTCGGCGCCGACGTCATCGCCGTGCGCAGACTCGGCGACGACGCGAAAGCCCTGCACAAGGCGGTCACCGGCTCGGGCGCCGACCTGATCGTCACCACCGGAGGCACCGCCGCGGGACCCGTCGACCATGTGCACCCCACACTGCGCCGAATCGACGCCGAACTCCTCGTCGACGGCGTTAAGGTGCGCCCCGGCCACCCCATGCTGCTGGCCCGCACCAAGGACGACCAGCACCTCGTCGGTCTGCCCGGCAACCCCCTCGCCGCCGTTTCCGGCCTGCTCACGCTGGCGGAGCCGCTGTTGCGGGCCCTGGCCGCCCGCCCTGCGCCCGAGCCGTACGCACTGCCGTTGCGGGACACGGTGCACGGGCATCCGCATGACACCCGGCTCGTGCCGGTGTCCCTGCGGGGCGACCACGCCGTGCCGCTGCACTACAACGGGCCGGCCATGCTGCGCGGCATCGCGGCGGCCGATGCCCTCGCCGTCGTGCCGCCGGGGGGTGCGCGGGCAGGTCAGGAGGCCGAACTCCTCGACCTGCCGTGGGCAACGGCCGGGGTCGGTGCCTGTTTCACGTGAAACAGGCGGTGTTTCACGTGAAACTCTCCTGTTCGTCGGCGGCCGGGGCGGCCCGGCTGACGGTGATCACACGGTCTCCCGACTGGAGACGGGCCAGCCGGGGGTCGGCGTAGTCCAGGAACTGCTTGCCCCGGACGACGGCCACGATCAGGTCCGCGCAGGAGCGCGGCTCCTCTCCCACCTCTGCCCTGGAGACCGGGCGCTCGATGAGGTCCAGGCCGCTGCCGAGGGTCATCAGGTTCTCCAGCGTCTGAGCCACGGTCGGGCTGACGATCGACACGCCGAGCAGTCGGCCGGCGGAGCTGGAGCTGGTGACCACGGTGTCCGCGCCGCTCTGCTTGAGCAGCGGCACGTTCTCGTCCTCGCGGGCGGCGACGACGATCGTGGCGCGCCGGTTGAGCTGGCGGGCGGTCAGGGTGACGAGGGCCGCGGTCTCGTCGCGCTGGGGGGCCACGATCACCCGGGAGGCGTTCTGGACCTCGGCCTTCACCAAGGTCTCCGAGCGGGTGGCGTCCCCCGTCACCGACACCAGTCCGTCGTCGCCGGCCGCGAGCGCGGACTTGCGCTGTGCGTCCACGATCACGATCTGGTCCTTGGAGATGCCTTTCCCGACCAGCGTCTGCACCGCGTGACGGCCCTTGGTGCCATAGCCGACGACCACGATGTGGCCGCTGGTGCGGACCCGCCAGCGGTGGATGCGGACCTGCTGCCGGGTGCGTTCGGTGAGCACCTCCAGGGTGGTGCCGACCAGGATGATCAGGAACAGGACGCGCAGCGGGGTGATGAGGAGGATGTTGATGAGCCGGGCCGTGTCGCTGACCGGGGTGATGTCGCCGTAGCCGGTGGTGGAGAGCGTGACGGTGGCGTAGTACGCGGCGTCCAGGAGGCTTACGGAGCCGTCCGAGTTGTCGTTGTAGCCGTCGTGGTCGGCGTAGACGATCAGGGTGGTGATCGCGAGCACCAGCAGGGCGATGCTGAGGCGGCGCAGCACCTGCAGCAGCGGGGGTGCGCCGATCCGTACGGGCATCGTGATGGAGCGGCCCGCCTCGGCGTCGTCCCGGGCTTCGGTGTGTGAGCGGTACCAGAGGGACCTGAAGAGGGACAGTCTGACCGGACGTGCCGGCGGTCGTTCGTGGTCCTTCAACCCGTGCCCCCTGTGATGGTGATCCGAACGGTGGGCACCATGGTTCCCGGCGGGCCGGTGCCCGTCATGCTGCAACACGTGTCCATGAGCCCGCAGATGTCCATGATCCCGGAGGTCTCCTTGCGCGACCACACTGTCGTCGTCGGCTTCGGAACGAAGGGGCGGTCCGCGATCCGGACGGCCTGCGCCTCCGGGCTGCGCAAGGAGCAGGTCGTGGTGATCGACCCGAGCGCGAAGGCGATCGACGCGGCCCGGGCCGAGGGCTACGAGGGCGTCGTCGGCGACGCCACGCGCAGCGACGTGCTGCGGCGGGCGGAGGTGCAGCGGGCGGGGCGCATCGTCATCGCGACCCAGCGCGACGACACGGCCGTGCTGGTGGCGCTGACGGCCCGGCAGCTCAATCCCGGGGCGAAGATCGTGGCGGCGGTCCGCGAGGAGGAGAACGCGCCGCTGCTCCGGCAGTCCGGCGCGGACGAGGTCATCACCAGTGCCGGCGCGGCCGGTCGGCTGCTCGGCCTGTCCGTGCTCAGCCCGGCGGCGGGCAGCGTCATGGAGGACCTCATCCGGCAGGGCGACGGGCTCGACCTCGTGGAACGGCCCGTGACCAAGGCCGAGGTCGGCCGGGGTCCGCGGGAGACGGCCGACCTGGTGGTGAGCGTCGTCCGCGGCCACCGGGTGCTCGCCTACGACGATCCGGCGATCGGGGTGCTGGAGCCGACGGACCGGCTGGTCGCGATCGTGCGGATCGGCCCGGGCCCGGACCGGGCCCCGCTCGGGACGCCGGGCATGCCGGGCGTCCCGCCGCTCCCGCCGGCCTGAGGCGGGCCGGCGGGAGGCGCGGCGGTCGCGCGGCTGTGGGCTGCGGGGCCCAGGGGGGGCGGGGCCGCGGGGTCCAGGGGTCGCCGGCTTCGGTGCGGCGGGACGCCCCGGCGCCGGGGCCGGCGCTGCGACCGGCTCCGGGTAGGTCGCGCTACTTGCGGTTGTAGAGCCGCATCGTGACCGGCCCGAAGACCAGCACGAACAGTCCTGCCCAGCCCAGCGTCCAGGCGATCTCGGCGCCCGGCCAGTCACCCGCCATCAGGCCGCGCACCGCCGAGGCGAGATGGGTGACCGGGCTGTTGTTGACGAACGCCTGCAGCCATCCCGGCATGGTGTGCGGGTCGACGAACACGTTGGACAGGAAGGTGAGCGGGAAGATCACCATCATGCTGACGCCCATCACCGACTTCTCGGTGCGCAGCAGCAGCCCGAACATCGTCCAGATCCACGAGAACGCGAACGAGAAGACGATCAGCAGGGCGATCCCGGCGACGACCCCCGCGACCCCGCCGTTCGGCCGGTAGCCGAGCACGATGCCCACGGTGAGCATCACCACGGAGGCGATCGCGTAGCGCAGGGCGTCGCCGAGCAGATAGCCGACCATCGTCGACGGCCGCCAGATCGGCAGCGACCGGAACCGGTCGAAGACGCCCTTCTCGATGTCGGTGTTCACCGAGACGCCTGTGTACATCGTGATCATCACGACCGACATCACCAGGATGCCCGGCAGCAGGAACTGGATGTACTCCTCCGGGGAGCCGGCCAGGGCGCCCCCGAAGAGGTACGTGTACATCAGCACCATCATGATCGGGAACGCGGTCACGTCGAAGAGTTGTTCCGGGACGTGTTTGATCTTGAGGACGGCCCGCCAGCCGAAGGTCAGGGAGGCGGACAGGGCGCTCGGGCGCGGCGGCCGCTCCTTCATCACGAGCAGGGCGGCCAGCGACTCGGCGCTGACCGGCGCGAGGTCCTGGACGTCCGTGGTGGTCGTGGTGCTCATGCCGCCTCCTCGCCTTCCCGGGCCGCCCGGCTGTCGGTGTCGTCGGCCTGTGTGTCGTGTCCGGTGAGGGCGAGGAACACCTCGTCCAGGCTGGGCTGGCCCAGTGAGAAGTTGTCGACGGTGACGCCGGCCCGGGCGAGTTCGCCGAGGGCCCGGGCGGCCTGTTCGGCGGCGCCGTCCTGTGCGGCGGCGCTCAGCCGGGCGGTCAGCGCCACGGGGTCCGGCTCGGGCTGGACGTCGGCGTCCAGGGTCAGCCGCAGCACCTGCTCGGCCGTCGCCCGCTGGCCGGCGTCCCGCAGCCGCAGATGGACGGAGCCGGCGCCGACGGACGCCTTCAGTTCGCCCTTGGTGCCCTCGGCGATGACCCGGCCCCGGTCGATGACGGCGATCCGGGACGCCAGCTGGTCGGCCTCGTCGAGGTACTGCGTGGTCAGCAGCACGGTGGTGCCCTGGGCGACCACCGCCCGCACGATGTCCCAGACCTGGTTGCGGCTGCGCGGGTCGAGTCCGGTGGTCGGCTCGTCGAGGAAGAGCAGGTCGGGCGTGCTGAGGATGGAGGCGGCGATGTCGATGCGCCGCCGCATGCCGCCCGAGTAGTGCTTGACCTGCTTCGCGGCGGCCTCCGCGAGCCCGAAGGCCGCCAGGAGCTGGGCGGACCGTTCCCGGGCCGCCTTCTTGCCGTGTCCGAGGAGCCGCCCGAGGAGCACCAGGTTCTCGGTGCCGGTGAGGTCCTCGTCGACGGAGGCGTACTGGCCGGTGAGGCTGACCCGGCCACGTACCTCGTCGGCCTCCCGGACGACGTCGTGGCCGAAGATCCGGGCCTCACCGCCGTCGGGCCGCAGCAGGGTGGCCAGCATCTTGACGGTGGTGGTCTTGCCGGCGCCGTTCGGGCCGAGGACGCCGTAGACCGTGCCGGTGGGCACGGCGAGGTCGACGCCGTCCACCGCCCTGGTCTCGCCGAACGTCTTCACCAGGCCCGCGGTCTCGATCGCCAGGCCGGCGGTGTGATCGCTCATGGGGTTCCTTCCGCGTACTCGGCTACGCATGGGGAGACCTTTACCTTCGCCGGAACTCATCGCTGATCGCATGTGGGTTTTTCGCCGGAGCCCCCTGTCCGCAGGCCGCGGACCATGATCGGAGGGGCGGACGGGGGAGGAGTAGCGTCGCCCGCATGCATGCGATCACGATTCCCGAACCCGGTGGTCCCGAGGCGCTGGTCTGGGACGAGGCCCCCGATCCCGTACCCGGCGAGGGCGAGGTCCTGGTCGAGGTGGTGGCCAGCGCCGTCAACCGGGCCGACATCCTGCAGCGGCAGGGCTTCTACGAACCGCCGCCCGGGGCCTCCCGCCATCCGGGCCTGGAGTGCTCCGGCAGAATCGCCGCGCTGGGCCCGGGGGTGTCCGGCTGGAACGTCGGCGACGAGGTGTGCGCGCTGCTCGCGGGCGGCGGATACGCGCAGCGGGTCGCCGTGCCGGCCGGCCAGCTGCTGCCCGTGCCGCAGGGCGTCGACCTGCGGCAGGCCGCCGCCCTCCCCGAGGTCACCAGCACGGTCTGGTCGAACGTCTTCATGATCGCTCAGCTCCGGCCGGGCGAGACACTGCTGGTGCACGGCGGGTCCAGCGGCATCGGCACCATGGCGATCCAGCTGGCCAAGGCCGTCGGCGCGAGAGTCGCCGTCACCGCGGGGACGGCCGGGAAGCTGGACCGGTGCGCCGAGCTGGGCGCCGACATCCTGATCGACTACCGCGAGCAGGACTTCGTCGACGAGCTGAAGAAGGCCACCGACGGCGCCGGCGCCGACGTCATCCTCGACAACATGGGCGCGAAGTACCTGGACCGCAACGTGCGGGCCCTCGCCGTCAACGGCCGGCTCGCGATCATCGGCATGCAGGGCGGCGTCAAGGCGGAGCTGAACATCGGCATGCTCCTCGGCAAGCGGGCCGCGGTCAGCGCGACCTCGCTGCGGGGCCGGCCGCTGGAGGAGAAGGCCGCCATCGTGGCCGCCGTGCGTGAACACGTCTGGCCGCTGGTCGCGGGCGGCCATGTCCGTCCCGTCGTCGACCGCGAACTGCCGATGAGTGAGGCGGCCGCCGCCCACCGCGTCGTCGAGGAGAGCGGCCATGTCGGCAAGGTGCTGCTGATCGCCCCCTGAGGCCCCCTTCAGGACGCCCCGAACCGAGGACGCCCCGAACCCGACACCGCGGGGGCGACCCGCCCCCGCGGAGCCGTGGCTATCCGCGCCGCAGACGCAGCGCCGCGAGGGCGAGGGCGATGCCCAGGCCGATGAGGACGAGGCCGCTGCCGAGCGGCAGGATCTGCAGCACGGGACCGTCGGCCCGCTCCCCCGGGGCGGCCGCCTGCCGTACGTCGTCCCGCGGCGCGGCCGGGGTCGCGGGAACGGCGGCTTCCGCCGACGCGGACGCGGTGTCGTCGGGATCGCCGTCCCCGGCCTCCGCGTCGCCGTCGCTCGCTTCCTCCGGTTCGTCGGGCAGCGCGCCCACGCCGGACGGGTCGTCCGCCGCCTCGGTCTCGTCGGGCGCCCGCCCGGGCCGCTGCCGGCCTTCGCCCGCCCGGCTGCCCGCCCGGTCCGGTTCACGGGACGAGGGGGACGACGGGGACGACGGGGGCGCGGTAGACGCGGACGGGCCGGCGGACCGCGGTGCGCCGGAGTGCGCCGGGGCGGCCGCGTACGACACGCCGCCGCCCGGCAGCAGCAGGAGCACACCCGCCAGGGCCACCGCCCCTGCCGCCGGCGTCCGCACGGGCGTGGCCGTGCGCCGCGCCCGCTTCCGTACGCGCGCCGCCGCGCGCCCTCGATCGCCGGTACGCGTCGCGCCCGACGTCCGCTGCCATGGAGTCACGTCCGTGACCCCCTCCCAGTACCCGGTCGCCGAGGAGGAGACCTAGTCGCCAAGAAAGGACGCGACAAGCCTCACATTCGTGAAATGGGGCCGCATTCCGGACTCCGCCGAACGGGATCGCCGGGCGTCTGTCACGGGGGCAGGACCATGGCGGGGCGGAGCGTGCGCGAGAATGGCCGCATGGAGATGTCGAGGAACGAAAGGTCGCCGGAGAACGCCCAGAAGATCCTGGTCGTCGGCCAGGACGGCATGGCGCTGGGCGGCATCGACGCCGACGAGGACTCCCGTGAGATCCCGGTGACGGAACAGGTCGAGCAGCCCGCGAAGGTGATGCGCATCGGCAGCATGATCAAGCAACTGCTCGAGGAGGTGCGCGCGGCTCCTCTGGACGAGGCGAGCCGGGCACGGCTGAAGGAGATCCACTCGAGCTCGGTGAAGGAGCTGGAGGACGGCCTGGCGCCGGAACTGGTCGAGGAACTGGAGCGGCTCTCTCTGCCGTTCAACGAGGAGTCGACCCCGAGCGACGCGGAGCTGCGCATCGCGCAGGCCCAGTTGGTCGGCTGGCTCGAGGGCCTCTTCCACGGCATCCAGACCACCCTCTTCGCGCAGCAGATGGCCGCGCGCGCCCAGCTGGAGCAGATGCGTCGCGCCCTGCCGCCGGGCGTCGGCCACGAGGGCGGCGACGACCCGCGCGCGGGCGGCCGCACCGGCGGACCGTACCTGTAGAGCCCGACCACCCGAACCGACCCGATACGGGGAGGGGCCCGGCGTCCAGGACGCCGGGCCCCTCCCCGTATCGGTTGCCGCGCCCCGTGTGTCAGGACGCCGGGTTGCCCGAGGACACCCGCAACTGGATCTCGGGCATGTCGTCCGGGTCGACGTCCGTACCCGCGGCGGGGAACTGGTCCATGATCGCGCCGTCGCCGTAGGTGTTCTCGTCCACCTTGATGATCTTGTAGTTCCAGCTGGCGGCCTGGAAGCACTGCTTGACCGAGCCGATGTACTTGAACCTGAAGTTCGGGACCTGGATCTTGTCGGGGTCGTTGTACGACTCCTTCGGCTCGGAGCACTCCGTCGCCTCGATCGTCTTGCTGGGGTCCGGTGCGCGGTAGCCCGCCGCCTTGGTCGCCGAGGGCGAGGCGCTGCTCCCGCCGCCGCCCTTGGCGTCGTCACCGTCCGCGTTCGTGGCGAGGCTGCCGATGAGGCCGCCGACCGCCACCACGGCGACCACGGCCGAGCAGATCAGCACCGTTTTGCTCCGGCGGGCGCTGCCCGGGGTCACCGCGGCCGACGTCTGCGGGCTCAGGTGGTATCCGGGCGGGGTGGGCGGCTGCTGGTGGTTGTACGCCGGCGCGGGCGTCTGATAGCCGCCCTGCTGCGGGTAGCCGTAGGAGGGGGCGGGCGTCGGGGTGCCGTACGGGTTCGGGTTCGGCGCGGGCTGGTAGGGCGTCTGGACGTTTCCCTGCGGCGCCGGGGTGCCCTGGCCGACCGGCGGGAACACCGCGGAGCCGACGCCCGCGCCGCTCGCCGTCTGCGCGCCCGGGACGATGCTCGGCGGGGCCGGCTGGAAGGACGCGGCGACGCGCAGGCACTCGTCGCGCATGGCGACCGCAGTCGGAAAACGCTCGTTCGGGTTCTTCTTCAGCGCGCGGGCGACGAGCGCGTCGACGGCCGGCGGCAGCGCCCGGTTGATCGACGAGGGAGCCACCGGCTCCTCCTGCACGTGCGCGTACGCGATCGCAAGCGGCGAATCCGCCTCGAACGGCAGCCGACCGGTGACCAGTTGGAACAGCATGATGCCGACCGAGTACAGGTCGGAGCGGGCGTCCACGCCACGCCCCAGGGCCTGTTCGGGCGAGAGGTACTGCGGGGTGCCGACCACCATGCCGGTCTGCGTCATCGAGGTGACGCCGGACTGCATCGCGCGTGCGATGCCGAAGTCCATCACCTTGACCACGCCGCGCTTGGTCATCATCACGTTGCCGGGCTTGATGTCGCGGTGGACCAGCCCCATCTCGTGGCTGATCTCCAGCGCCGCCAGCACGTCCGCGGTGATCTTCAGCGCCTTGTCGGCGGGCATCGCGCCCTGCTGCCGCACGTCCTCGTCGAGCACCGAGCCGAGCGGGCGGCCCTCGACGTACTCCATGACGATGTACGGGGTCGTCAGCCCCTCGACCTCGTCCTCTCCGGTGTCGAAGACGGAGACGATGTTGGTGTGCGTGAGCTTGGCCACGGCCTGGGCCTCGCGACGGAACCGCTCGCGGAAGGCCTGCTCACGGCCCAGCTCGGTGTGCAGCGTCTTGACCGCGACCTGCCGGTCGAGCACGGCGTCGTACGCGAGGTGCACCGAGGCCATGCCGCCCTCGCCGAGCAGGTCGCGCAGCTGATAGCGGCCGGCGGCGAGCGCCCGCCCCGCGTACCGGCCTTGCCCGCCGTCGTGGCTCATCTTCTGCGTCCCCCGTAGGCCTTCGGCACCGTTGACTGCCGTTGATCCAAAGTGCTATTCCCGGCCAAGTCTGCCGCAGGGCACCGACACGTCAAGTTCGGTGCCCGTTCCGTGACCCTACGAGAAAGAAGCGTCGCGGAAGCGTTACAGCTGCCGTACGGCAGGTACACAGGATTTGCACGCCGGCACGGGGTGGAGGTTGCATGACCCGTCCGTCCCGGACCCGCGCCCGGGGCCGTCCGGGTCGTCATCATGGCGATCGTCCCGGACCGGAGGATTGCGCGGAGGCTGTAGCGTGGCCGACGGAGACCGTGACAACACCGCGCGCACCGCGGGCAGAAACGACGGCGAGGACTGATGGCACAGCAGCGCGCTCAGGGCCCGTCCGACCCCGAGGCGACTGGCGGCGGTATGTCAGATGCGCCGGAGAACTGGGGCAACGGAGGGCTCGTCGGGGACGGCCGGTACCGGCTGACCCGCAGACTCGGCCGGGGCGGCATGGCCGAGGTGTTCGCAGCCGAGGACGTGCGTCTGGGACGCACCGTCGCGGTCAAGCTGCTGCGCGCCGATCTGGCCGAGGACCCGGTGTCCAAGGCCCGCTTCACGCGTGAGGCCCAGTCGGTGGCCGGTCTCAACCACCACGCGATCGTCGCCGTGTACGACTCCGGCGAGGACTTCGTGGGCGGCCAGAGCGTGCCGTACATCGTGATGGAGATCGTCGAGGGACGCACCATCCGCGACCTCCTCCTCAACGCCGAGGCGCCCGGGCCCGAGCAGGCCCTGATCATCACCTCCGGCGTGCTCGAGGCGCTCGCCTATTCGCACCAGCACGGCATCGTGCACCGTGACATCAAGCCGGCGAACGTGATCATCACGCACAACGGCGCGGTCAAGGTGATGGACTTCGGCATCGCGCGCGCCCTGCACGGCGCGTCCACGACGATGACGCAGACCGGCATGGTCATGGGCACCCCGCAGTACCTCTCCCCGGAGCAGGCGCTCGGCAAGGCCGTCGACCACCGCTCCGACCTGTACGCGACGGGCTGCCTGCTGTACGAACTGCTCGCACTGCGGCCCCCCTTCACCGGTGAGACGCCGCTGTCGGTGGTCTACCAGCACGTCCAGGACATCCCGGTGCCGCCGTCGCAGACCTCGGGCGGCGAGTGCCCGCCGGAACTCGACGGGCTCGTCATGCGCTCTCTGGCGAAGGACCCCGACGACCGTTTCCAGACGGCGGAGGAGATGCGCGGCCTCGTCCAGTACGGGCTGCAGATGCTGTACGACCAGGGCGGGCACACCGGCACCTGGAACACCGGACCCGTGGGCATCGCCGACGGCCGCGGCACGCCCCCCGGCGGCTTCGCGAGCACCACCGTGCTGCCGCACGGCGCGGACGGCTCCCACACTTCGCAGATCCCGCAGCCGATCCTGCCCACCGGCTACGGCGGCGGTGACGACGGCGGCTTCGAGGGCCACGGCAACAGGGGCAGCGGCCGCGGCAAGCTGTGGATCCTCGCCGTCTTCGCGGTGATCGCCATCGCCGCGGGCGTCGCGCTCGCACTGAACAACAAGGGGGACGGCACCGGCGGCGGCGGGACCAGCCCGGCGCCCTCGGTCTCACCGACCGCCTCGAACGTTTCCCCGAGCACGGAGCCGAGCGACGAGGAGACCGGCACGTCCACGGGCGACAGCACGGACGACGGCACGGGATCCAACGACAACCAGAACTACTCGCCGTCGTACAAGCCGTCGCACACGGCGTCCTCCTCGCCGTCCCCGTCCGTCAGCGACGAACCGACGGACGACGAGACGGCCACCCAGCCGTCGGACAAGCCGTCCGACCCGGCGACCGACCCGAGTCCCCCGGCCTCGCCGGACCCGACGGGCGGCGCGGACCAGGGCACCACCACCCTCGGCAACCTCGGCAACTGAACGCCCCGGACGCTCGGCCCGCGCGGAACGGCCCGGGGCGGCGCGTCCGTGGCGCCGCCGCGGTTTCCGGTGGCCGCCGCGCAGGCCCGTGCCGTCCTGCGCCCCGCACGGGTGGGCCCCTGACGGGCTCCGCGCGCGTGCCCGTCCGGCGCGGGGCGTCGGCCGGCGGGCCGCGCGGGTGTCCCGGTCAGCCGGTGAACGCGCCGCAGACCGCGTGGTACTCCCGGGTCCACCAGACGGCCAGCGCGGAGGCCGCCGGGAACTGCGGGTCCGCGCGTGTGTCGCCGCGCTCGTAGTGCCAGCGCAGCATCCAGAAGTCGTTGAGACGCTCCCACCACACGCGGTGCACGGCCGCCGCGAGTTCGCAGGGCGCGGCGCCTGCCGTGCGCCGGTACGCGCGTGCGTACGCCCTCGCCTTCGGCAGGTCGAGCGTGCCGTCGGGCCGGACGAAGAAGATCGCGGCGGCGCGGACGGCCTCCTCGGCGCGGGGCTGCACGCCGAGCCGGTCCCAGTCGACGATGGCGGCGGGGGCGTCCCCGCGGTAGAGCAGGTTGAAGGGGTGGAAGTCCCCGTGCACCCAGCCGACCGGCCCGGTGTGCGGCGGCCGTCGGTCCGCGTGCCGCTCCAGCAGCGTGCGGCGCTCCAGGAGGCGGTGGCGGGCGAGCTCGTCGAAGGCGTCGGCGGGGCGACGGCGGCGCACGCGCGCGAGGAGGTCGTCGATGAGGACGAAGGTGTCGGCGGGGTCCGCGCTCGGCTGGGCGGACGCCTGGGGACCGCGCGCCGGAGCGCGTTGCGCGGCGCAGGGAGTGCGCTCCGGCTCGCGCGCCGTGCGCATCACGTGCTCCAGGCTGGCGTGCACCACCCCCAGCAGCGCCCCCAGACGGCCGCACTGGCCCGCGGTGAGCTGGGCGCCGTGGCGGTGCCGGCCCTCGACCCAGGGGTGCAGGGCGTAGACGCGGCCGCCGACGACGGCGACCGTGCGTCCGTCGTGTGCGGGCAGCGGGGGAGCGACCGGGACGCCGAGGTCGGCCAGCCGCTCGGTGGCCCGGTGCTGTCGGGCGACGCAGACGGGGTCGGCGGTGTCGGGGTCGAAATGGTGCTTGAGGAAATAGCGGCCGCGGGTGGTGCGCAGCCGGTATCCGCGGTTGAGCAGACCTTCGTCAACGGGTTCGCAGGCGAGCGCCGTACCGGCGGCGTATCGGCGGAGCAGAGCGCTCAAAGGGGGCGCGTGAGGCATGGACGGTGGTACACATGAGCGCGGCACGCGCCCGATGCTAGGGCACGGAGCGGTCCCGTGAGCTGGGCATTGTCACAGAAAGTCACGAGCTGTCACCCGAGGTCAACGCGGGTCACAGGTGGTCGCCGATGATCACGTCGGGCCGCCCGCGGGTGGCGTCCGGCGGTGTTCGGCGGCGCCCGGAAGCGCCCGGTGGAGCCCGTCCCCCCGCCCGGTCTCACATACTGACTCTTCCCGTGGCCTGGGTGGCCGGGTTAACGTGCCGTTGCTCCGGCCTCCTGCAAGGCTGTGACCAGGGTCCTTCCCGACTTTGCCGATTTACTTGGAAATCCAAGCAAAAACGCAGGTCAGGAGGTGTTTCACAAGTATGTGGAGCACTGGGTAACGTGATGACTGCAGGGCGCTCGCCGGGGCACCTGTCACGCCTGTTCCGGCCGAGCGGCACCCACCCCGTGCACGGGTGTCGGAACCAGGTGAGCCGCTCCCCAGGCTCCCAACGAGCCGGGGGACCCCCAGCCACCCGGCAACCCCGGGGGCCGGAACGACGGAGGAGCACACGTGACCGTGGAGAGCACTGCCGCGCGCAAGCCGCGACGCAGCGCCGGAAGCAAGGCCGGCGGCACCGGCACCGGGCGCACCACTCGCGCCGGCGCCGGGAAGAGCGCCGAGCCCGAGCTCGTGCAGCTGCTGACGCCGGAGGGCAAGCGGGTCAAGAACGCGAAGAACGCCGAGTTCGTTCAGTACGTCGCCGGCGTCACCCCCGAAGACCTCCGCGGCCTGTACCGCGACATGGTGCTCACTCGTCGCTTCGACGCCGAGGCCACCTCCCTGCAGCGGCAGGGCGAGCTGGGCCTGTGGGCCTCGCTGCTCGGCCAGGAGGCCGCCCAGATCGGCTCCGGCCGGGCCCTGCGCGACGACGACTACGTCTTCCCGACCTACCGCGAGCACGGCGTCGCCTGGTGCCGCGGCGTCGACCCGACCAACCTGCTCGGCATGTTCCGCGGCGTGAACAACGGCGGCTGGGACCCCAACGGCAACAACTTCCACCTCTACACGATCGTCATCGGATCCCAGACGCTGCACGCGACCGGGTACGCGATGGGCGTCGCCATGGACGGCGCGGACAGCGCGGTGATCGCCTACTTCGGCGACGGCGCCTCCAGCCAAGGCGACGTGGCGGAGTCCTTCACCTTCTCCGCCGTCTACAACGCCCCGGTCGTGTTCTTCTGCCAGAACAACCAGTGGGCGATCTCCGAGCCCACCGAGAAGCAGACCCGTGTCCCGCTCTACCAGCGCGCGCAGGGCTACGGCTTCCCGGGCGTCCGCGTCGACGGCAACGACGTCCTCGCCTGCCTCGCTGTCACCAGGTGGGCGCTGGAGCGTGCCCGCAACGGCGAGGGCCCCACCCTCGTCGAGGCGTACACGTACCGCATGGGCGCGCACACCACCTCCGACGACCCCACCAAGTACCGGGCCGACGAGGAGCGCGAGTCCTGGGAGGCGAAGGACCCGATCCTGCGCCTGCGCCGCCACCTCGAGGCGTCAAACCACACGGACGAGGGATTCTTCGCGGAACTCGAGGCGGAGAGCGAGGCGTTGGGAAGGCGAGTGCGCGAAGCGGTCCGCGCCATGCCGGACCCGGACCACTTCGCCATCTTCGAGAACGTGTACGCGGACGGACACGCGCTCGTCGACGAGGAGCGCGCCCAGTTCGCGGCGTACCAGGAGTCGTTCGCGACGGAGTCCGACAGCGGCTTCGCCGCGGGTACGGGGGGAAACTGACATGGCGGACAACGTGACCACCAAGAACCTGGCCCTGGCCAAGGCGATCAACGAGTCGCTGCGCCGCGCTCTCGAGACGGACCCCAAGGTCCTCGTCATGGGCGAGGACGTCGGCAAGCTCGGCGGCGTCTTCCGCGTCACGGACGGCCTGCAGAAGGACTTCGGCGAGAGCCGCGTCATCGACACCCCGCTCGCCGAGTCGGGCATCGTCGGCACCGCGATCGGCATGGCCCTGCGCGGTTACCGCCCGGTCGTGGAGATCCAGTTCGACGGCTTCGTCTTCCCGGCCTACGACCAGATCGTCACCCAGCTCGCGAAGATGCACGCGCGCTCGCTGGGCAAGGTCAAGATGCCGGTCGTCGTCCGCATCCCCTACGGCGGCGGCATCGGCGCGGTCGAGCACCACTCGGAGTCCCCCGAGGCGCTCTTCGCGCACGTGTCGGGCCTGAAGATCGTCTCCCCGTCCAACGCCTCGGACGCGTACTGGATGATGCAGCAGGCCATTCAGAGCGACGACCCGGTGATCTTCTTCGAGCCGAAGCGCCGCTACTGGGACAAGGGCGAGGTGAACACCGAGGCGATCCCCGGCCCGCTGCACAAGGCCCAGGTCGTCCGCGAGGGCACGGACCTGACACTGGTCGCCTACGGCCCGATGGTGAAGCTCTGCCAGGAGGTCGCCGCCGCGGCCGCCGAGGAGGGCAAGAACCTCGAGGTCCTGGACCTGCGTTCGGTCTCCCCGATGGACTTCGACTCGATCCAGACGTCGGTGGAGAAGACCCGCCGCCTGGTCGTGGTCCACGAGGCGCCGGTGTTCTTCGGATCGGGCGCGGAGATCGCCGCCCGGATCACGGAGCGCTGCTTCTACCACCTGGAGGCCCCGGTCCTGCGGGTCGGCGGCTATCACGCCCCGTACCCGCCGGCGCGCCTGGAGGAGGAGTACCTGCCTGGCCTGGACCGGGTGCTCGACGCCGTCGACCGTGCCCTGGCGTACTGAGGAGAGGGTCGTGACGACGATGACGGAAGCGTCCGTACGCGAGTTCAAGATGCCCGACGTGGGCGAGGGGCTCACCGAGGCCGAGATCCTCAAGTGGTACGTCCAGCCCGGCGACACGGTGACGGACGGACAGGTGGTGTGCGAGGTCGAGACGGCCAAGGCCGCCGTCGAACTGCCCATCCCCTACGACGGGGTGGTGCGCGAGCTGCGCTTCCCCGAGGGCGCCACGGTCGACGTGGGCATGTCGATCATCGCGGTCGACGTGGCGGGCGGGACGGGCGGCGCCGGATCGCCGGCCGCCCCGGCCGCCGCCGCGGTCGCCGAGGTGCCGGCGCAGGCCGCCGTGCAGACGCCGGCGGCCCCGGAGGAGCGGCCCGAGGCGCAGCCGGCGCCGAAGCCGGCCGGCTCGGGCCGTCAGCCGGTGCTCGTGGGGTACGGCGTGGCCGCGTCCTCCACCAAGCGCCGCCCGCGCAAGGGCCCGGAGATCACGGTCGCGCGCGTCCCGGACACGCTCCAGGCCGAGCTGAACGGCCACGGCGCGGCGTCGGGCGTGAAGGAGCGGCCGCTCGCCAAGCCGCCGGTCCGCAAGCTCGCCAAGGACCTGGGCGTCGACCTCGCCACGGTGGTCCCGTCCGGCCCGGACGGCGTCATCACCCGTGAGGACGTCCACGCCGCGGCGGCCCCGACAACTCCCACGGCCCCGGCCGCACCGGCGGCCGAGCCCGCGTCGCCCCCGACGCAGGCCCAGATCACCGCCCCTGCCGCCGCGCCGACGGCCGCGCCCGCGCCGTCGTACGACACGGCTCGGGAGACCCGGATTCCGGTCAAGGGCGTCCGCAAGGCGACGGCGGCGGCGATGGTCGGCTCGGCGTTCACCGCGCCGCACGTCACAGAGTTCGTGACGATCGACGTGACGCGCACCCTGAAGCTCGTCGAGGAGCTCAAGCAGGACAAGGACCTGCAGGGCCTCCGGGTCAACCCGCTCCTCCTCGTCGCCAAGGCCCTGCTGGTCGCGATCAGGCGCAACCCGGAGATCAACGCCTCGTGGGACGAGGCGGCTCAGGAGATCGTGGTCAAGCACTACGTCAACCTGGGCATCGCGGCCGCCACACCGCGGGGCCTGCTGGTCCCGAACATCAAGGACGCCCACGCCAAGACCCTGCCGCAGCTGGCGGAGTCGCTGGGCGACCTCGTGTCGACGGCGCGGGAGGGGAAGACCTCCCCCGCCGCCATGCAGGGCGGCACGGTGACCATCACCAACGTCGGTGTCTTCGGCGTCGACACCGGCACGCCGATCCTGAACCCCGGCGAGTCCGCGATCCTCGCCGTCGGCGCGATCAAGCTCCAGCCGTGGGTCCACAAGGGCAAGGTGAAGCCCCGCCAGGTCACGACGCTGGCGCTCAGCTTCGACCACCGCCTGGTCGACGGCGAGCTGGGCTCCAAGGTGCTGGCCGATCTGGCGGCGATCCTGGAGCAGCCGAAGAAACTGATCACCTGGGGCTGAGTGGCCGGCCCCCGGCCGATGGGCCGGTCCGACGCAGGCAGCCGCGCCCCGGACACCCGGGGCGCGGCTGCCCGCGCGACAGGCGGGAAGGGCGGCCGAGCCGTCCTCAGGCCGGCACGTGCACCGCCTCGACCCGGCTCGCCACCAGCCGCTCCCGCTCCCGCCGGTGCGCTCGACCGCGCAGCCGCAGGATCTGGCTGACGCCCAGGGCCTGCAGGACGAAGACGAAGGAGAAGGCGATCCGGTAGTCGTCACCTGTCGCGTCCAGCAGCACGCCGACCGCGAAGAGCGTCGTCATCGAGGCCACGAAGCCGCCCATGTTCGTGATGCCGGACGCGGTGCCCTGCCGCTCGGGCGGGTTCGCGGGGCGCGCGAAGTCGAAGCCGAGCATGGACGCGGGGCCGCACGCGCCGAGCACCGTGCAGAGCACGACGAGCAGCCACATCGGCGCCCGGTCGCCCGGGTAGGCCAGCGTGCTCGCCCACATCACCGCCGTCGCGCCCACCGTGCCCAGGGCCAGCGGCAGCCGCGCCCCGTGATGCCGGGCGACGATCTGCCCGTACACCAGGCCGACGGCCATGTTGGACAGGACCACCAGCGTGAGGAGTTCGCCGGCCGTCGCCCGCGACAGCCCCTGCGCCCGCACCAGGAACGGCATGCCCCACAGCAGCAGGAACACCATCGCCGGGAACTGGGTGGTGAAGTGCACCCACAGGCCCAGGCGGGTGCCCGGCTCGCGCCAGGAGGCGGCGATCTGACGGCGCACGTACGCGGCGCCCCGGTGGGGGAAGGGCTCCGGCTCGTGGCCCTCGGGATGGTCCTTCAGGAAGAGCAGCAGAAGGACCAGGACCACCACACCCGCCAGTGCGCTGCCCGCGAAGGCCGCCGTCCAGCCGACGCCGTGCAGGAGGCGGGCCAGCACCAGGGTGGAGACGAGGTTGCCCGCCATCCCCACCAGGCCGGCGAGCTGTGCCACCATCGGCCCGCGGCGCGCCGGGAACCACCTGCTGCCCAGCCGCAGCACACTGATGAACGTCATCGCGTCCCCGCAGCCGAGCAGCGCGCGCGAGGCGAGCGCCGTGCCGTAGGACGGGGAGAAGGCGAAGCCGAGCTGGCCGGCGGTGAACAGCACGGTGCCGATGGCCAGCACCTTCCGAGTGCCGAGCCGGTCCACCAGCAGGCCCACCGGTATCTGCATGCCCGCGTACACGAGGAGCTGGAGGATCGAGAAGGTGGACAGGGCCGAGGCGTTCACCTGGAAGCGGTCGGCGGCGTCGAGGCCGGCCACCCCCAGCGACGTACGGAAGATGACGGCGACGAAGTAGACCGAGACGCCGATCCCCCAGACGGCCATGGCGCGCCGTCCACCTGGGGGTGCCCCCTCCGGGGGAGGGTCACCCGGAAGAGTGGAATTCGGGCCGCGGGCCGCGGAGCTCATCGGACCTCCCCGCGGGCCAGGTGGGAGAACCAGCCGATGTGCCGGTGCACGATCCGCACCGCCGCGTCGGCGTCGCCGGCGCGCAGCGCCCGGAGCAGCTCCTCGTGCTCGGCGAGGGACTTGGCGATCCTGTCCGGATGCGAGTGCAGCACGGCGACGCCCATCCGCAGCTGGCGGTCGCGGAGCTGGTCGTACAGCCGCGACAGGATCTCGTTGCCGCCGCTGCGGACGATCTCGGCGTGGAAACAGCGGTCCGTCACGGCGGCCGCGGCCAGGTCGCCCGCCGCCGTCTGCTCCCGCTGTCTCTCGAGCAGTTCCTCCAGGCGCTCGATCAGTGCGGCCGGCGCGGGCACGACCTTGCGCGCCGCGTGCTCCTCCACCAGCAGCCGGGTCTCCACCACGTCCGCGATCTCCTGCGCGGAGACCGGCAGCACCAGGGCCCCCTTCTTGGGGTAGAGCTTGATCAGCCCCTCCACCTCCAGGCGGAGCAGCGCCTCCCGCACCGGAGTGCGCGAGACGCCCACGGCCTCGGCCAGCTCTCCCTCGGTGAGGAGGGCGCCGCCCTGGTAACGGCGGTTCAGGACACCCTGTTTGACGTGGGCGTACACACGGTCGGCGGCGGGTGGCTGCTTGACGGGGGCGGGGGCGGGGAGGGAGGCGGGCGGAGCGGTGGACTGCATGCCCACAGGATAGATACAACACGTACGCAACGGGGGGCCGGTCCAGGATGCGGACCCCGCTGCGCGGGCCCGGGTAAGGAATGGATCAAGTAATCGGAAATTCTGCCCGGCAGACGCACAACTTTGTGTGCTACTTACGTGTCACACATGTGCGGCCCATCTCTTTCCCCCTTGAACTTGGCCGCACCGCAGGGGCATTCGACGTAATCGGGGTATTTCAGTTGATAACCGCTATCAAGGGCATTCGAGTCCGCAGGGCCGCCGCCGTTGCCGTCACCGCCGGCGCAGTGCTCGCGACCGGAGCCCTCACCGCGGCACCCGCGCAGGCTGTCGCCACGCCCACCATCGCCGCCAAGACCGGCTTCGTGATGAACAACGCGAACGGTGCGGCGCTCTACAACAAGGGCATGGACACCAAGCTGTCCACCGGCTCCACCACGAAGATCATGACGGCCAACGTCGTGCTGTCGCAGGCGAACCTGAACCTGGACGCCAAGGTCACCATCCAGAAGGCGTACAGCGACTACATCGTCGCGAACACCGCGTCCTCCGCCCGCCTGATCGTGGGCGACAAGGTGACCGTCCGTCAGCTGCTCTACGGGCTGATGCTGCCGTCCGGCTGCGACGCCGCGTACGCGCTGGCCGACAAGTTCGGCACGGGCACGACGCGCGCCGCCCGCGTGAAGAGCTTCATCGCCAAGATGAACAGCAAGGCGAAGACGCTCGGCATGACGAAGACGCACTTCGACTCGTTCGACGGCATCGGCAACGGGTCGAACTACTCGACCGCCAAGGACCTGACGAAGCTCGCCAGCAACTCGCTGAAGAACGCGAACTTCCGCGCGGTCGTCAAGACCAAGTCGTACACCGCCAAGACGATCACCAAGACCGGGTCCGTCCGCACCATGGGCGCCTGGATCAACACCAACACGCTGCTGAGCAGCTACAGCGGCGCCATCGGCGTGAAGACGGGCTCCGGCCCGGAGGCGAAGTACTGCCTCGTCTTCGCCGCCACCCGTAACGGCAAGACCGTCGTGGGCACGGTGCTGGCCTCCACCAGCACGACGGTGCGCGCCACCGACGCGACGAAGCTGCTGAACTACGGCTTCGCCCGGCTGGGCTGACCTCCGGTCGACCGCTGAGCACGCAGAACGGGCCCGTCGTGATCGTCACGACGGGCCCGTTCTCGTCGGGCGCCGCTGCCGGGCGGGGCCGGCTACCGGGTGACCGCGAAGTTCCGCAGGACGGCCGCCGTCAGCTCCGGTTCGCCCTCCGCCTTCACCCGGTCGGCGACCGCGTCCGCCGTGACCCGGCCGCAGGCCAGACGGACGAACGTCTCCCAGTCGAGGGTGAACGCGGCGGCGGGGCCGAGCGCCGGCGCGGTCTCCAGGGTGCCGCGGCCCTGGATGTCGACGCGGATGGTGCGCAGGAACTCGATCGGGCCGTGCACGTCGAAGACGACCGCGGAACTGCGCGGGGCGTCGGCCTTCTCGGCGACGACCGCCGGCAGTTCGGCCAGCAGCGCGTCACGGGCGATGTGCGCGCCGGGGGAGTCGAGGTTGCCCGGCCGGCCGAGGGCGGTGCGCAGGTCCTGCTCGTGCACCCAGACGTTGAACGCGTGGAGCCGCATCGACTCCTCGAGCGTGAGCTCGGTGCCGAGCGGACCGCGCACCACGTGGTGCGGCTGCCGCGTCTCGTTGCGCAGCTGCCGGTTGCGGCGGATGACCGTGTACTCCAGCTCGGACGTCATCTCGGGCGCCGTGTGGTGACGGCGGACGTCGACCTGCATCTCCATGTAGCGCTGGAAGTCGTTGGTCACGTGGAACAGGTCGCGCGGGAGGGTGTGGATGGGGCGCGGGTCGCCGTACATCTCGCAGTCCAGCCCGATGACGTGCGACACGATGTCGCGGACCGACCAGCCGGGGCACGGCGTCCGGCGGTTCCAGTCCGCCTCCACCAGAGGCTGCACCAGCTCGGATATCGCTTCGATGGAGTGGGTCCAGGCGTCGGCGTAGGGCTGGAGGGTGGGATGCAGACTCACGGAAACGGGACCCCTCGGCGGTCGGTACTCGGGTGGGCTGTGGCGGCGTTGCCAGCGGGAGGTGGCGGGTGTCGGCAGGTGTCGGCGGGTCTCTACGAAACGCTAAGTTACGCTGCTGTGAGGCACCCCGGCAGTGCTTTCGTGTGACGATCGTAGGCCCGTGTGGACTACTCGAATGCCAGGACGGTGGTAGTGTGCGCGCCTCTCTCCTCCAGATCGCCGTAGATGAGGATGAATCGGTCGAAGTGCGACGGTTGCGGGCCGCCGCGCTGGTAAGAGAACAGGCCACCGCCGACCTCGTGGTGCTGCCGGAGCTGTGGACGACGGGGGCGTTCGCCTACGAGCGGTTCGCCGACGAGGCCGAGCCGTTGAAGGGCCCGACCTACGAGGCGATGGCGCAGGCGGCGAGCGACGCGGGCGTGTGGCTGCACGCCGGCTCGATCCCGGAGCGGGCGCCGGCCGCGAGCGGCTCCGCCGGGGAGGAGGGGCCCCTCTACAACACGTCGCTCGTCTTCTCCCCCTCCGGTGAGCTCGCCGCCGCCTACCGCAAGATCCACCGCTTCGGCTTCGACAAGGGCGAGGCCGTGCTGATGAGCGCGGGCGAGGAGCCGGTGACGGTACGCCTCCCCGGGACGACCGTCGGCGTCGCCACCTGTTACGACCTCCGTTTCCCCGAACTCTTCCGCGCCCTCGTGGACGCCGGCGCCGAGACCTTCGTGCTCTCCGCGGGCTGGCCGGAGCGCCGCAGGGCGCACTGGACTCTGCTGGCCCGGGCGCGGGCGGTCGAGAACCAGGCGTTCGTGCTCGCGTGTGGAACGGCCGGGACGCACGCCGGAGTTCCGCAGGCGGGTCACTCGATCGTGGTCGATCCGTGGGGCGAGGTGCTGGCCGAGGCCGGCCCCGGCGAGGAGATCCTGACCGTCGACTTCGACCCGGGCGCGGTCGCCACGACCCGCGATCTGTTCCCCGCCCTCAAGGACCGCGTCCTCGGCCTCCCCACCCCGCCCCGCTGACCCGCCGATCCGCCGGCCCGCCGACCCGCAGAGCTGCCGATCCGCCGGCCCGATGGCCCGCTGTCCCGCCGACGCGGCAGTCCGCCTCGACGGGCGCCGGCGCCTCAGTCGTCGTCGTGCCGCTCCTTGTCCGCGAGGTGGATCACGCACACCGCCACGGCGATCAGCAGCGCCGGATCCGCGTCCTCGCGCACGACGTCGACGCCGTACGTCTCCCGCACGTGCAGCCACCGCCGTGACACGACGGCCAGGAGCTCGCCGTCGTACTCGACCGCGAACTCCCGGTCGAGGATCCTGCCGCTGACGTCCAGCTCGGTGCGGCCGTCCGCCAGAGCCACCCGGTAGTGGTTGCGCAGCAGCGACAGCCGCTTGCGCCGGATCGTGGCCAGCGGCTCGCCGTCCCGCTCGATCACCATGGTGTCCCGCAGGGCGAACATCTTCTGGTGGATGTCGATCAGGATCCGCCCGCGGGTGTCCTTCAGCTCGAAGGTGTCCCGCAGCCGCATCGCCTTGCCGTCGACGAGGTAGACCTTTTCGCCGCGGTCGTCCTCGATCCAGTAGTCGTCTCCGAGCCCGAGCAGCCGGTCACGCACGAGAAATCTCATACCGCTACCGCTTCCCCGGCCGGGCGGGACCTTCCCGGCCCGGGCGGGAAATGCCGCGAGGAATGACCCGACTGCGGCAGCGACCGGCCGGAAAGGGGGCCGCGACCTGACTGTCGGTGGCCGGTGGCACTCTTGAGGGATGACCGACTCCTCACCGGCCCCGGCCCCCCGTCGCGTCCGTGTCCGTGCCCCCGAGCTGATCGGCAAGGGCGGCTGGCTGAACACGGGCGGGCAGCAATACACCCTCGCCGACCTGCGCGGACGCATCGTCGTTCTCGATTTCTGGACGTTCTGCTGTGTGAACTGCCTGCATGTTCTGGACGAGTTGCGGGAGTTGGAGGAGAAGCACCGGGACACGGTGGTCGTGGTCGGCGTGCACTCGCCGAAGTTCGTGCACGAGGCCGAACACCAGGCGGTCGTCGACGCCGTGGAGCGGTACGGAGTCGAGCATCCGGTGCTCGACGACCCCGAGCTGGCGACGTGGAAGCAGTACGCGGTGCGCGCGTGGCCGACGCTCGTCGTCATCGACCCGGAGGGGTACGTCGTCGCGCAGCACGCCGGTGAGGGGCATGTGCACGCCATCGAGCGGCTGGTGGCGGAGCTGGAGGCCGAGCACGCGGCGAAGGGCACGCTGCGGCGCGGCGACGGGCCGTACGTGGCGCCGGAGCCCGAGCCGACCACCCTGCGCTTCCCGGGCAAGGCTCTGGTGCTGCCCGGCGGGAGCATCCTGGTCAGCGACACCACGCGGCACCAACTCGTGGAACTCGCGGAGGACGGGGAGACGGTGGTGCGCCGGATCGGGTCCGGTGTGCGCGGCTTCGCCGACGGCACGGCGCACACCGCCGCCTTCAACGAACCGCAGGGCCTCGCCCTGCTCGACGACTCCGCCGTGGTCGTCGCCGACACCGTCAACCACGCCCTGCGCCGCCTCGACCTCGGCTCGGGTGCCGTGACGACCCTGGCCGGGACCGGCAGGCAGTGGTGGCAGGGGTCGCCGACGTCCGGCCCGGCGCGCGAGGTCGACCTCTCCTCGCCGTGGGACGTGGCGCTCTTCGGCGGCCGGGTGTGGATCGCCATGGCCGGCGTGCACCAGCTGTGGGCGTACGACCCGGCCGACGGCACGGTGGACGTCGTGGCGGGCACGACCAACGAGGGGCTCGTCGACGGACCGGGCGCCGAGGCCTGGTTCGCCCAGCCGTCGGGTCTGGCCGCCGCGCCGGACGGGGAGCGGCTGTGGCTCGCCGACTCCGAGACGTCGGCGCTGCGCTGGGTCGACCGGGCGGGTGTCGTGCGCACGGCCGTCGGCACCGGGCTGTTCGACTTCGGGCACCGCGACGGCGCGGCCGGCCAGGCCCTGCTCCAGCACCCGCTGGGCGTCACCGTCCTGCCGGACGGCTCGGTCGCCGTCAGCGACACCTACAACCACGCCCTGCGCCGCTACGATCCGGCGACGGGGGAGGTCAGCACGCTGGCGACGGACCTGAGGGAGCCCAGCGACGCCGTCCTGGCCGGCGAGGACATCGTGGTCGTGGAGTCGGCCCGGCACCGGCTGACCCGGCTGCGGCTGCCGGAGGAGGCCGTCACGGTGGACGCGGTGGCCCACCGCACCCGGCGCGCGGCGACCGAGGTCGCGCCGGGCTCGCTGCGGCTGGACGTGATCTTCCAGGCGCCGGCCGGGCAGAAGCTGGACACGCGGTACGGTCCGTCGACACGGCTGCTGGTCTCCGCCACCCCGCCCGAGCTGCTGCTCAAGGGTGAGGGCGCGGGCACGGACCTGACCCGCGCGCTGGAGCTCGATCCGGCGGTGCCGGAAGGTGTCCTGCACGTCTCCGCGATGGCGGCCTCGTGCGACGACGACCCGGCCAACGAGTACCCGGCCTGCCATGTCCACCAGCAGGACTGGGGTGTCCCGGTCCGCCTCACCGAAGGCGCGGCGGACCGGCTGCCACTGATTCTCGCCGGCCTGGACCCGCAGGCCTGACCTGCGGTCCGGCCGACGTCACGGCGACCGCGGTCAGGCGCCGTAGCCGTCGCGGTGGTGGTGCCGCTCGGTCTCGACCACGGTGGTCGAGGCGGGAGGCACCATCACGCGGCGGCGCCGGGCGATGCTGCTGAAGGTCGTCACGCCGATCAGGCCGACGATCATCAGGATGACGCCGACCAGGTCGAGGTTGACGCCCTGCATGTCCCAGTCGGTCGCGAACGTGAGGATGGCTCCCACGGCGATGAGGATGATGCATCCGCCGAGGCCCATGGTGTTGCCTCCTGTCCGGTGTACCGGCCGTTCCGGTCACCACCGGACTCCGGGTACCCGGGCGGTCAACTCCCATGCGTCCAGGGCGTGCCCGCCGACCGGCCGCTATCCCCGCAGGAACGCCGTGAGCGCGTTGGCCAGCAGGTACGGGTCGGCGTCGCCGCACAACTCCCGTGCGCTGTGCATCGACAGGATGGCGACGCCGATGTCGACGGTGCGGATGCCGTGCCGGGCCGCGGTGATGGGGCCGATGGTCGTGCCGCACGGCATGGAGTTGTTGGAGACGAAGTTCTGGAACGGCACGCCCGCCTTCTCGCAGGCCGCGGCGAACACCGCCCGGCCGCTGCCGTCCGTCGCGTAGCGGTTGTTGACGTTGACCTTGAGGATCGGCCCGCCGTTGACCCGCGGGTGGTGCGTCGGGTCGTGCCGCTCCGCGTAGTTGGGGTGCACGGCGTGCCCGGTGTCGGAGGAGAGGCAGACGGTGCCCGCGAAGGCTCTCGCGCGGTCCTCGTACGAGCCTCCGCGCGCGAAGACCGAACGTTCCAGCACGCTGCCGAGCAGCGGGCCGTCCGCGCCGGTGTCGGACTGCGAGCCGTTCTCCTCGTGGTCGAAGGCGGCCAGCACCGGGATGTACGGCGGCTCCGCGCCGCTCGTCGCCACGGCTGCCAGCGCCGCGGTGCCGGCGTGCACGGACAGCAGGTTGTCCATGCGCGGGCCGGCCACCAGCTCCTGGTCGCGGCCCAGGTAGGCGGGCGGCTCCACGGGGTGCACCATCAGGTCCCAGCCGGTGACCTGGCCCGGGGCGAGCCCGGCGTCGTCCTCCAGGAAGGCGATCAGGTCGCCGTCGCGCACGTCGCCGCCGAGGCCCCAGACGGGCTGGAGGTGCCGCTGCTTGTCGAGCTTGAGGCCGTCGGCGTTGACCGACCGGTCGAGGTGGATGGCGAGTTGGGGCACGCGCAGCAGCGGGCGTCCGACGTCGACGAGGCGCGTCGAGCCGTCCCGCAGGGTCAGCCGGCCCGCCAGGCCGAGGTCGCGGTCGAGCCAGGAGTTGAGCAGCGGGCCGCCGTAGATCTCCACGGCCACCTGCCGCCAGCCCTGCGTGCCGGTGTCGGGCAGCGGCTTGACGCGCAGGTTCGGGGAGTCGGTGTGCGCGCCGATGATCCGGAACGGCGTGTGCGGCGCCGCGCCCTCGGGCACGTACCAGGCCACGATCGCGCCCCCGCGCAGCACATACCGGCCGCCGCTGCCGGAGGCGGAGACGCCGTGCGTCTCGGCGTCCCAGGCGTCCGTCTCCGAGACCTGGCGGAATCCGGCCTTCTCGAGCCGCTCGGCCGCGTTCGCCACGGCGTGATACGGCGACGGGCTCGCCGTCAGATACGTCATGAGGTCGTCGGTGTGGCCGCGGTCGAAGCGGGAGGGTTCGCTCATGGTGTTCACCTTAACGACGTACGAGGGCCCGCCCCCGGGGATGGGAGCGGGCCCTCGTGAGGACCGTGTGGAGTGCGGCGCGGTTGTCCTGGTGAGTCCGGGTGAGTCCGATTGCGTCCTGGAGCGGCCCCGCGGCGGCGGATCCGGAGAGGAGCCGGAACGCGTCCCGGAGGTGACCCGGAACGCGCTACCAGGGCTGGGGTCGGACCCGAGGGCGTCCTAGAACGCGGCCTCGTCCAGCTCCATCAGGTCCAGCTCGACGTCGGCGGCGACCTTGCGGGCCAGGGTGACGCCCGGCAGGACGTTGGCCGCGAAGAACTTCGCCGCCGCGATCTTGCCGGTGTAGAACGGCCGGTCCTTGGCGGAGGCCGTCTCCAGCTTCTCGGCGGCGATCGCCGCGCCCTTGAGGAGCAGGTAGCCGACGATCACGTCACCGGAGGCGAGCAGCAGGCGGGTGGTGTTCAGGCCCACCTTGTAGATGTTCTTGACGTCCTGCTCGGTGGCCGCGAGGTCGGTCAGCATCAGGCCGACGATGGCCTCCAGCTCGACGGCCGCCTTGGCCAGGTGCTCGCGGGCGCCGGCCAGCTGCTCGCCGCCGGTGCCGAGCGCGAGGAACTTCTTGATGTCCTCGGCGAGGGAGTTCAGCGCCGCGCCCTGGTTGCGGACGATCTTCCGGAAGAAGAAGTCCTGGCCCTGGATCGCGGTGGTGCCCTCGTAGAGGGTGTCGATCTTGGCGTCGCGGATGTACTGCTCGATCGGGTACTCCTGGAGGAAGCCGGAGCCTCCGAAGGTCTGCAGCGACTGGGCGAGCTGCTCGTAGCCCTTCTCGGAGCCGTAGCCCTTGACGATCGGCAGGAGCAGGTCGTTGAGCGCGTGCTCGGTCTTGCTGTCCTCGCCGGCCGCCTCCTTGACCGCGATGGCGTCCTGGATCGAGGCCGTGTAGAGCACGAGGGCGCGCATGCCCTCCGCGTACGCCTTCTGCGTGATCAGCGAGCGGCGCACGTCGGGGTGGTGGGTGATGGTGACCTTGGGCGCGGCCTTGTCCATGAAGTTCGCCAGGTCGGGACCCTGGACGCGCTCCTTGGCGTACTCGAGCGCGTTGAGGTAGCCGGTGGAGAGCGTGGAGATCGCCTTCGTGCCGACCATCATGCGGGCGAACTCGATGATGCGGAACATCTGGCGGATGCCGTCGTGCTTGTCGCCGATCAGCCAGCCCTTGGCGGGGTGCCGGTCGCCGAAGGTCATCTCGCAGGTGTTGGACGCCTTGAGGCCCATCTTGTGCTCGACGTTCGTGGCGTAGACGCCGTTGCGCTCGCCCAGCTCGCCGGTCTCGAAGTCGAAGAGCGTCTTCGGGACCATGAAGAGGGACAGGCCCTTGGTGCCGGGTCCGGCGCCCTCCGGACGGGCGAGGACGTAGTGGATGATGTTCTCCGACATGTCGTGCTCGCCGGACGTGATGAAGCGCTTGACGCCCTCGATGTGCCAGGAGCCGTCCTCCTGCTGCACGGCCTTGGTGCGGCCGGCGCCCACGTCGGAACCCGCGTCGGGCTCGGTGAGGACCATCGTCGAGCCCCACTGCTTCTCGACGGCGATCTGCGCGATCTTCTTCTGGACGTCGTTGCCCTCGTCGAAGAGGATGCCCGCGAAGGCCGGGCCGGAGGAGTACATCCACACGGCCGGGTTCGCGCCGAGGATCAGCTCGGCGAAGCCCCAGATCAGCGACGGCGGGGCGGTGGTGCCGCCGATCTCCTCGGGCAGGCCGAGCCGCCAGTACTCGGAGTCCATGAAGGCCTGGTAGCTCTTCTTGAAGCTGGCGGGGACCGGCGCGGTGTTGGTCTCCGGGTCGAAGACCGGCGGGTTGCGGTCGGCGTCCACGAAGGACTCCGCCAGCTCGTTCTCCGAGAGGCGGGTCAGCTCGCCGAGGATGCTCTTCGCGGTCTCGGTGTCCATCTCCTCGAACGGGCCGGTGCCGTACAGCTTGTCGCGCCCGAGCACCTCGAAGAGGTTGAACTCGATGTCGCGAAGATTCGACTTGTAGTGCCCCATGGCGACGGCTCCCGGAATCCGTTGGAGAGATGGGCGAGGCACTGGATCCTCGCGCTGTTCACATACCGACAAGTAGCAAGTACCTACGATGATGCTACCCGTCGGTAATAAGTTGCAACCCCCAGTCGGGCAAGTGTGAGAAGGGTCTACCTCGCTCCGCCGTCGGCGCGCCTCGGTACTCTTGCGCCCATGTACGGATACGGCCAGCCCATGGACGGCGGTGCTGCCCAGCAGCAGTACGCGTCGCCGCAGCAGCAGATGCCCGGCGGCCATGGCGGGTACGGCCAGCAGCCGCCCCTCTATCCGGAGCCGTCCCCGCCGTCCCTCGCGGACGCGGTCCGGGCGTTCACCACGGGGCAGCTGGCCGCAGAGGACTTCCAGCAGGTCTTCGCCACCTCCAAGGTCTACTGCCCGCGCGGCGACAACCCCGGCTTCCTCGCCCTGCACAACACCCAGCAGCCGGTGATCCCGATGTTCACCAGTCTCAAGGAGCTGCGCCGGTACGCCGGCAAGGAGTCCAAGTACTTCGTGATCACCGGTGCGGAGGTGATCGACCTGCTCCCCACCGGCTACGGCTTCGTCCTGGACATGGAGGGCGAGCACCGGATGGTCTTCGACGCGAAGGCCGTGGAGCAGATGGTCGAGTTCGCGATGCGCCGGATGTACGGCTGAGACGGTCACCCGTGCGGTGCGATGCGGCCCGGAGGGAATGCCCTCCGGGCTTTCGCGGTTATGGGTGGCAGAAAGTTCAATGCTCAACTAAAATGATACGTACGCCGCCCAAGGAGGTACGGACATGCCCGCAGTGACCGTCGAGAACCCGCTGACCCTGCCGCGCGTCACCGCGTCGGCCGAGGCCGTGGCACGCCCTGTGCTCGCCGTCACGACCGCGCCCAGCGGTTACGAGGGCGAGGGCTTCCCGGTGCGCCGCGCGTTCGCCGGGATCAACTACCGTCACCTCGACCCGTTCATCATGATGGACCAGATGGGCGAGGTGGACTACGCGCCCGGGGAGCCGAAGGGCACCCCCTGGCACCCGCACCGCGGCTTCGAGACCGTCACCTACATCATCGACGGCATCTTCGACCACCAGGACAGCCAGGGCGGCGGCGGCACCATCACCAACGGCGACACCCAGTGGATGACGGCCGGCTCGGGCCTGCTCCACATCGAGGCGCCGCCGGAGTCGCTGGTCATGTCCGGCGGTCTCTTCCACGGCCTCCAGCTCTGGGTGAACCTGCCGGCCAAGGACAAGATGATGGCCCCGCGCTACCAGGACATCCGCGGCGGGCACGTACAGCTCCTCACCACCCCCGACGGCGGCGCGCTGCTGCGCGTCATCGCCGGCGAGCTGGACGGGCACGCGGGGCCCGGCATCACCCACACCCCGATCACCATGGTCCACGCGACCCTCGCGCCCGGCGCGGAGCTCACTCTTCCGTGGCGGGAGGACTTCAACGGCCTGGCGTACGTCCTCGCGGGCAAGGGCGCGGTCGGCGCGGAGCGACGCCCGATCCACCTGGGCCAGACCGCGGTCTTCGGCGCGGGCTCCTCGCTGACGGTCCGCGCGGACGAGAAGCAGGACGCGAACACGCCGGACATGGAGGTCGTGCTGCTCGGCGGACAGCCGATCCGTGAGCCGATGGCGCACTACGGCCCGTTCGTCATGAACACCAAGGACGAGCTCCAGCAGGCCTTCGACGACTTCCAGAAGGGCCGCCTGGGCACGATCCCGGCCGTGCACGGGATGACGGAGGAGGGCATCTAGCCCTCGCGTTCAGCCCTCCGGCCCGCCGGAACCCCGGTACGATACGACAAGGCCCGAAGCCCGCAACATCGGTTTGCGACTTCGGGCCTGTCTCATGTCACCTGGCCGCTACGGCAGTACGCAGATCGGGCTGCCGTCCGGTGTGGGACCCGCATGCCGCACACACCCCGTTCGAACAGCAGGTCCAAGCTGTCGTGTACGCGCTTGTGGGAGAGGCCCGTGTCGGCGCTGATCTCTTCCACGCGATACGTGGCCCCGCCGTGCAGCAGCGCTGGGGCCACGTAAGCATCACCTCCGTCTCGGACGGTCGGCATATGCCGGGGCAAAGGGCCGCGCTGGCAAGGATGTTCACCCTTCAGGCGCGGACGTTCGAATTCTGAGTTCCAGTCATGTCCCGTTCACCCGGGCGGCCGTCAGGTCAGGACAAGTCGGCGGGGTCGTGATCCGCTGGGGCCGTGCACCTGCTCCCGCTTCCCGCCCGCCGCTTCGCGGCCTGGTGCGCTGTGGTGCTGCTCGCGTCGGGCGTCGGGTACGTCGGGATCCGGCTGTGCGCGGAGTTGCGCACCGCCGTCACCCCCGTGCTGCTCGCGCTGCTCGGGACCGCGCTGCTGCGGCCGTTGCACCGGCGGATGGTGGCGGCCGGGGTGCCGCGGTCGCTGTCGGCCGGGATCACCTGTGTCGCCGTCGTCGCCGTGGTCGGCGGGGCCGTGTACATCGTCGTCGCCGCGCTGATCGACAGCGGGGACCAGATCGTCGCCGCGCTCCGGTCGGCGGCGCGGAGCATCGCCGACCACTTCGGGGCGGCCGGGACCTCGCTCGACGACCTCGCCGCCAACGCGAAAGAGCTGCTCACCAAGTTCGGGGGTACGGCCGCCTCCAATGTCATCAGCGGGGTGAGCGTCGTCGGCGAGACCATCGCCATGGCCGTGCTGGCGCTGCTGCTGGTCTTCTTCTTCCTGCGGGACTCCTACCGGGCCGTCGGCATCCTGCGGTCCGTCGCTCCGGGGGGCAGCGCCGACACCCTCGAGGCCATGGCCCGGCGGGCCTTCCGCGCGGTCGAGGGGTTCATGCGGGGGACGACGTTCATCGCCTTCATCGACGCCGTGTGCATCACCGTCGGGCTGCTCGTCCTCGATGTGCCGGGCGCGGTCGGGCTGGGCGCCCTCGTCTTCGTCGGGGCGTACATCCCGTATCTCGGCGCGTTCCTCTCCGGAGCGGTCGCGGTGCTGGTCGCGCTCGCCGACCGGGGGGTCGTCATCGCGCTGTGGGCGCTCGGCGTGGTGCTCGCGGTGCAGGTGCTGGAGGGGCATGTGCTGCAGCCGATGATCCAGAGCAGGACCGTGCAGATGCACCCGGCGGTGGTCATGGTCGCGATCACGGCCGGGGCGTCCGTGGCCGGGGTCCTCGGCATGCTGCTCGCGGTGCCCGTGACCGCGGCCGGCTTCGGGATCCTGCACGAACTGCGCACGCGTTACGAGGCTGTCGCCGACGGTTCGTAGAGTTCGAACCAGATGCTCTTGCCCTCGCCCCGCGGCGCCACCCCCCAGGTGTCCGCGAGCAGCTCGATGAGGACCAGACCGCGGCCGGAGGAGGCCAGCTCGCCGGGGCGGCGCATGTGCGGGAGGTCGTCGCTGGTGTCGGTGACCTCGATGCGGAGCCGGCGTTCCCCGGGCGCGCCGGTGACCTCGGCGACCAGCAGCGCGTCGGCGTCGGTGTGGACGAGGACGTTCGTCAGGGTCTCGGAGACGAGCAGGACGGCCGAGTCGACCTGGTCCTCGCAGGTCCAGTCGTGCAGCAGTTCACGCACTTGCTGACGGGCCACGGCGATGCGCTCCGGTTCGGCCTGCGCGACCGTCAGCATCGAGCGGCGCACGGGCTGCCGGGCGGGCAGCGGCGCGGCGCTCGGACCGCAGCCGCCCTCGCCCTGGCGGCAGAGCAGCAGTACGGCGATGTCGTCCTCGCGGCGGTCGGCCAGCGGACCCGTGGTGTGGTGCGAGGAGGGACCGTGCACCGCCTGGACCAGGGCGTCGGCCAGTTCCTCGAGGTCGCCCTCGTGCGCCTCCAGGATCTTGCGGACGCGCCGCCAGCCGGTGTCGAGGTCGTGGCCGCCGGTCTCGAGCAGGCCGTCGGTGCACAGCATCAGCGCCTCGCCGGGTTCCAGGACGAGCCGGGTGGTGGGGTAGTCGGCGTCCGGGTCGATGCCCAGGGGCAGTCCGCCCGCGGTGGCGCGGACCAGTACCGTGCCGTCGGCCATCCGGACCGCCGGGTCCAGGTGACCGGCCCGGGCGGCCTCCAGCACCCCGGTCACCGGATCGACCTCGATGTACAGGCAGGTGGCGAAGCGCAGATCGGCGCCGCCGTCCGCGTCGGCGAGGCCGTGCAGGAATCCGGAGGCGCGGGAGAGGACCGCGTCCGGGCGGTGGCCCTCGGCGGCGTACGCCCTGAGCGCGATGCGCAGCTGCCCCATGAGACCCGCCGCGCGGACGTCGTGGCCCTGGACGTCCCCGATGACCAGGGCGAAGCGGCCGCCGCCGCGGTTCGTCCCGGAGGCGCCGCCGGGCAGCGGGATCATGTCGTACCAGTCGCCGCCGACCTGGAGGCCGCCGCCGGTCGGTATGTAGCGGGCGGCGAGGGTCATGCCCGGTATCTCGGGGCCGAGGGTGGGGAGCATGGAGCGTTGCAGGCCGTCGGTCAGCTCGCGCTGCGTCTCCGCCGCGCCCGCGCGGGTGAGGGCCTGGGCGAGCATCCTGGCGACCGTCGTGAGCACGGACCGTTCGTCGGGGGTGAACGCCACCGGGTAGGCGAAGCCGGCCATCCAGGCGCCCATCGTGCGGCCGGCCACCGTCAGCGGCAGAAACGCCCAGGAGTGCCGGCCGAAGGGCGCGGCCAGCGGCCAGGTGAGCGGATAGCGCTCCTTGTACCGCTCGGGCGAGGACAGGTACACGGCGCGCCCGGTGCGCACGACCTCGGCGGCCGGATAGTCCGTATGGATGGACATCTGGGTGAAGGGGTCGTCGTCGCCCGACTGATGTCCGTGGTGGCCGATGATCGTCAGCCGGTCGCCCTCCACGCCGAAGACGGCGAGTCCGTCCGGTGAGAAGCCCGGCATCGACAGTCCGGCGGCGACCCGCAGCACCTCCGCCGTGGACCTCGCCTCCGCGAGTGCCCGCCCCGCGTCCAGCAGGAAGGCCTCCCGGGAGCGGCGCCAGTCGCCGGTGACGGCGGTCCGGCCGGCTGCGGTGCCCGGGGTCGGCTCGGTCACCTCCTGGAGGGTGCCGATCAGTTCGTACGCCTTCTTCACCGGGTCGAAGGACGGCTTGGAACGGCTGCGGACGACCCGGACGACCCGTCCGCGGTCGTCCATGATGCGGATCCGCACCTCGGCGAGGGTGCCCTCGGCGACGGCGAGCTGGATCACCCCGGTGATCTCGTTCCAGTCGACGGGGTGCAGTCGGGCCCGGGTCTGGGCCTCGGTGAGGACGGTCTCCTCCCGGGGCAGACCGAGCAGCCGGGCTGCCTCGGCGTCGACCGTGACCAGCCCGGTGGCGGTGTCCCAGTGCCACAGGCCGGTCGCGAGGGCGGTGAGGACATCCCCCACGGCGGGCAGCGGCTCGCCAGTGCGCATTGCCCCACTTTAAGAAGACCGGAACGAAGAGTGCCACTGATCCCCGGCTGTTCCTGCCGCGCCCGACCCGTCGCGGGTGCCCGGTAATGCGGGGAGGCGCGCGTGGCGTGCCCGGTACCCTGGGGGTTGTTTCACGTGAAACACGCCCCCGATCCGCGAAGACTGGATGAACGACGATGCATCGGTACAGGTCCCACACCTGCGGCGAGCTCCGCGCCTCTGACGTCGGCACCGACGTCCGGCTGAGCGGCTGGCTGCACAATCGGCGCGACCTGGGCGGCATCCTCTTCATCGATCTGCGCGACCACTACGGCATCACGCAGCTCGTCGCCCGTCCGGGCACGCCCGCGTACGAGGCCCTCGACAAGCTGACCAAGGAGTCGACGGTCCGCATCGACGGCAAGGTCGTCTCCCGGGGCGCCGAGAACGTCAACGCGGACCTGCCGACCGGTGAGGTCGAGGTCGAGGTCGGCGAGGTCGAGCTGCTGGGTGCGGCCGCCCCGCTGCCCTTCACGATCAACGCCGAGGACGGGGTCAACGAGGAGCGGCGTCTGGAGTACCGCTTCCTCGACCTGCGCCGGGAGCGCATGCACCGCAACATCATGCTGCGCACGTCGGTCATCTCGGCGATGCGGCACAAGATGACGGCGCTGGGCTTCAACGAGATGGCGACGCCGATCCTGTCCGCGACCTCCCCCGAGGGCGCCCGCGACTTCGTCGTCCCGTCCCGGCTGCACGCGGGCCGTTTCTACGCGCTGCCGCAGGCCCCGCAGCAGTTCAAGCAGCTGCTGATGATCTCGGGCTTCGACCGCTACTTCCAGATCGCGCCCTGTTTCCGTGACGAGGACGCCCGCGCGGACCGTTCGCCGGGCGAGTTCTACCAGCTCGACGTCGAGATGAGCTTCGTCGAGCAGGAGGACGTCTTCCAGCCGATCGAGAAGCTCATGACCGAGCTGTTCGAGGAGTTCGGCGGCGGCCGCCATGTCACCTCGCCCTTCCCGCGCATCCCGTTCCGCGAGTCGATGCTGAAGTACGGCTCCGACAAGCCGGACCTGCGGGCCCGGCTGGAGCTCGTCGACATCACCGACGTCTTCGAGGGCTCGGAGTTCAAGGCGTTCGCCGGCAAGCACGTGCGCGCGCTGGCGGTGCCCGACGTCTCCGCGCAGCCCCGGAAGTTCTTCGACCAGTTGGGCGACTTCGCGGTCTCGCAGGGCGCGAGGGGCCTGGCCTGGGTGCGGGTGGCCGAGGACGGCTCCCTGTCCGGCCCGATCGCGAAGTTCCTGACCGAGGAGAACGTCGCCGAGCTGACCAAGCGCCTGTCGCTGGCCGCCGGTCACGCCGTCTTCTTCGGCGCGGGCGAGTTCGACGAGGTCTCCAAGATCATGGGCGCGGTGCGCGTCGAGGCCGCCAAGCGCGCCGGTCACTTCGAGGAGAACGTCTTCCGCTTCTGCTGGATCGTCGACTTCCCGATGTACGAGAAGGACGAGGAGACCGGCAAGATCGACTTCTCGCACAACCCGTTCTCGATGCCGCAGGGCGGTCTGGAGGCCCTGGAGACCCAGGACCCGCTGGACATCCTCGGCTGGCAGTACGACATCGTCTGCAACGGCGTCGAGCTGTCCTCCGGCGCGATCCGTAACCACGAGCCGGAGATCATGCTCAAGGCGTTCGAGATCGCGGGCTACGACCGGGAGACGGTCGAGGACAAGTTCGCCGGCATGCTGCGCGCGTTCCGCTTCGGCGCCCCGCCGCACGGCGGGATCGCCCCGGGCGTCGACCGCATCGTCATGCTGCTGGCCGACGAGCCGAACATCCGCGAGACCATCTCCTTCCCGCTCAACGGCAACGCCCAGGACCTGATGATGGGCGCGCCGACGGAGCTGGAGGAGGCCCGGCTGAGGGAGCTGCACCTGTCGGTGCGCAAGCCGCAGCCGAAGTAGGCGGTGGCCGGCCCGAGCAGCCAGGGCGGGCGGAACCAACGGGAGTGGCCCGGAACCGACATCGGTTCCGGGCCACTCCCGTGTGCGCCGACGGCCGCGGACTGGACAGGTCGCGTCCGGGGTACTCGCCATTCGGGCGCCCGACACCCGCCCCCTTCTGCAGACCTCACCGGGGTCCCACAGGAATCCCCCGGGGCGGGCACAGCGGGCCGCCGGATCATGGAGGAGAAGAGACCAGACCAGGGGCCGGCGAGGGCCGGGACGGGAAAGGAGCCGGCGATGGATTCCACGGGGTCCGCGATCACGCTGTCGGCGCTGCTGATCGTCGGCGCGCTGGTGTGCGTGGTGGTCCAGCGCCGCGACCGGCGGCGTCCCCCGTCCGGCCTGGACGCGGAGGCCGAGGCCAACCACTGGCTGGTCCGGCTGGCCGGAGGGCTCGTCCCGCCGGACGTGCGGGCCTGGGCCGGGGCGGACGCGGCGGCGGAGCGCTCGATGACGCGCGCGGCGGAATGCCACCGGGCGGCGCGGACCCGACTGGCCACGGCCCGAACCGCCGAGGAGTACGAGGAGGCGACCCGGCTGGCGAAGGCCGGTCTCGAGCACCTCGCGGCGGCGCGCGCGGGTCTGGGACCGGGCCGGGCCGCACCGGCACCGCGCAGGGCGTCGGCGCTGGCGGCCAAGCAGGGGCCGGCTCGGCTGCCCGACTGCACGGCTGCCCGGCCCGGCGCGCGGTGGGCCTGAACGGCGTGGCGGGCCGAGCACGGCGGAACTCATCCGCACCGGTGCCGGTGACCGAGCGGCAGGGCCGCGTCGCCTTCAAGACGGTGTTCCCGGGCTGGTACCGGGGCCGTACCGTCCACATCCACACCAAGGTGCACGTGGACGGGAAGTGGACCGACGCCGGGTACGAGGACGGGCACGCCTGCCACACCGGCTTCGTCGTCCTCGTAGTCAGCGTCGGCCTCGTTCGAAGCCGGCCGTGTCGGCCGTGTCGGCCTCGTCCGGCTGACCGGCGGCCGGGCTCCAGGGGGCGTCCCGGTCATTCGTCCGGTGACGCCCCCTCCTCCAGCAGCCGTTCCGCGATGTCCGTCGACCAGGCCTGGGCCCACGCCTTCAGGTCCGTGAGCTGGTCCTCGGACAGGCCGTACGCCTCGAACGCCGAGTCCGGGAAGTGGTCGGTGCCTTCCAGCCGGGTCCGCAGGGCGGGCAGGTCGAAGTCGTCCCGGGCGTGACGGCGGGCCAGTTCCTCCAGCTCGGGGTGGGTGAAGCGGGCGGACGCCGCCCTCGCGTCGATCAGGTCGACGGCCAGCCCCCGGTCGTAGAGCGCACGGATCTTCGTGCCGACCGCGTCTCCCAGTGCGAGAGCCGGCCCGTACGGGGTCGCGACGGGCGGGCTCCAGAACGTCTCCTTGTGCAGGGCCAACCGGAGGACCGTGTCCGCGTCGCGGTCCGGCACGGACAGGTGCGCGGACAGCGGGTCCGTGTCCTCGAGCGTCACCCCGTGACGGCCCGCGGCGGTGAGCGCCGCGCTCAGCGACTCGGCGAGCCCGGGCATCGGCGCCGCGCTCTCCGTCGCCAAGTCCACGTTGGCGTGCGGGCGTTGGATCAGGTCGTGCGCCTGGAGGGCGTAGCCGCCCGCCAGCGCCCAGGGGGCGCCGGGGGCGGCCGGGGCGAAGACCTCGGCGAGGAGACGGAGGTGGGGTCGGAGAAGGTCCACCGCGTAGTCGTACCAGGCGGGCGGGGCGCGGCGGGGGACCTGGGCTCAGATCACCCAGCCCAGTCCGTACCCGCCCAGCAGGGTGAGGCTCTGCTGGGTGAGTCCGACCGAGGCGGCGGTGAAGACCTGGCTGCGGGCGGCGACGGGGCCGGCGGTGAAGCCGGGGAAGGTCCAGACGGCGCCCGTGTAGTCGTTCTCGCCGGGCGCGCCGACGAACAGCTCCGGCCTGCCGTCGCGGGTCACGTCCCCGACCGCGACCGTGGTGCCGAACCGGTCCTCGGTCTCGGAGGCGTCCGGGACGCTGTCCTGGGCGACCGCGGCGGGGCCGTGGCCGCCGGTACGGGTGAACGGGCCGGTGAAGCGGACGGCGCCGCCCCAGCTCGCGACCAGGATCTCCGACCGCGCGGCCGAGGCCCCGCGGATCGCGGCGATGTCCGCACCGTAGTGGTAGGGGTCCATGCCCGGCGCGGCCGAGGGGGGGCAGGTCGGTGCCCGTGGTGAGGCCGCTGCGGCTGCCCCACAGCACGGTCACGGACCCGGCGTCCTCGCCCCTCGCCGTGCTGTCGAAGGGCGCTCCGACGATCAGGTCCGCGTAGCCGGCCCGGTCGAGGTCGGCCGTGGCGGTGGCCGAGCCGAAGCCGTCGCCCGTCTCCGCGGTGTCCGGGACGCCCGCGGTGTTCCGCGTGATGAGCGCCCGCCGGGTCGCCGTCGGCCCCTTCTTCGCCCCGTACAGCACGACGACGGCCCCCGCCCGCTCCTTGCCCGCCACGTCGGCGCCCGGCGCGGGCAGCACGGCGTCGCGGTAGCCGTCCCCGTTGAAATCGCCGGGCACCGCGCCGTGCACGGCGGTGGCGGGTGCGGCGGGCAGCGCCGCCGCACCCAGAAGCCCGGCCGGCAGCACCACGGCCGTCCGCCAAGTCCGTTTGAGAGCAGGCTTGTTCATGCGAATCCCCCGTCCCGCGCGCACCGTCGATGCGTCCGCGCCCCGCCGGTGGGTGTAGGGGGGACGCGGGCGCGCCCCGCGCGGCGGCCGGGGGCGAGGACGCTATCTGGCCACGAACTGCGTGAGGATCGCCTGGACTTCGTAGATGTCGACGCCCTTGGTGAAGGTCTTCTCGATCGGCATGGACGAGCCGGAGACCCAGATCTTCAGCTCGGCGTCGAGGTCGAAGGTGCCGGCGGTCTCCACGGCGAAGTGGGTGATGCTGCGGTACGGGATGGAGTGGTACTCCGTCTTCTTGCCGGTGATGCCCTGCTTGTCGACGAGGATCAGACGGCGGTCCGTGAACAGGATGGTGTCGCGGATCAGCAGGAACGCGGCCTGCACCTGCTCTCCCTGCCCCAGCAGTCGCGCGTAGTCCTGCTGGGCCTGTGCGGGGTCGATGGGGTGCGCGTTGCCGAAGAGTGCCATGTGGGTCCCCCAGGTGATGTGTGCCGGTGTGTGAGAGCACCGCTGTGTGAGCGTGCCCGTGTGAGCGCGTCGGTGTGTGGGCGTGCCGCCGTATCGCGTACGCCCCTTGTCCCGGGGCCGGTCCGAGCCGGGCCGGTCCCGACCGGTCCCGTCCCATCCGATCCGGACCGCCGATCTGCGGTGATCCCTCCCCCGTGGGGGCTGTTCGCCCCCGATGCGCACCTTAAGGGGGTGGTGAGGGAATCGTGAAGGCGTTTGATCGCGCGGCGTGCGGGCCCGCCCAAAAAATTCTCGATCAGCGGCAACTCTTCACCGTACGGCGACCACTGACCGGTCGTAAGCCCGCTCCTCCCCGTAAGGATCCCCCGTGGCAGCTGCCTCCCACCGCAGGTCCCTCCGCTCGCGCCGCGTCCTCGTCGTCACCGCCGCCGCGGTGGCCGCCGGCGTCGGCGCCGGTGTCGTCGTGATGAACGCGAACGCCTCGCCCGTCGACCTGTACCACCAGACGCTCGCGGCCAAGGACGGCTGGGCCGCCTCGGGCGCGGGCACCACCGGCGGCGCCAAGGCCGACGCCGCGCACACCTTCACCGTCTCCACCCGCGCACAGCTGGTGAAGGCGCTGGGCTCGGCGTCCGACACCGCCCCCCGGATCATCAAGGTCAAGGGCACGATCGACGCCAACACCGACGACTCGGGCAAGAAGCTGACCTGTGCGAGCTACGCGTCCGGCACGGGGTACTCGCTCTCGGCGTACCTGAAGGCGTACGACCCCTCGTCCTACGGCAGGTCGAAGCTGCCCTCCGGCACCCAGGAGAAAGCCCGCGCCGCCGCCCAGTCCAAGCAGGCGAAGAACATCGTCTTCAAGGTGCCCACGAACACGAGCGTGGTCGGCGTGCCGGGCACGGCGGCCGGGATATCCGGCGGCATGCTCCAGATCCAGAACGTGGACAACGTCATCGTCCGCAACCTGAACTTCTCCGCCACCGAGGACTGCTTCCCGCAGTGGGACCCGACCGACGGTTCCACCGGCAACTGGAACTCCAACTACGACTCCGTCACCCTGCGCGGCGCCACCCACGTCTGGG
Organism: Streptomyces achromogenes; assembly: GCF_030816715.1. Classification (NCBI taxonomy): domain Bacteria; kingdom Bacillati; phylum Actinomycetota; class Actinomycetes; order Kitasatosporales; family Streptomycetaceae; genus Streptomyces; species Streptomyces achromogenes. The sequence goes on from NZ_JAUSYH010000001.1 coordinate 4,603,257, forward strand.
CCGACCACAACACGTTCACCGACGCGCCCCACCTGGACAGCGTCAACCCGAAGTACTACGGCCGCGAGTTCCAGATCCACGACGGCTCCCTCGACATCACCAAGAGCTCCGACCTGGTGACCGTCTCGCGCAACCAGTTCACCAACCACGACAAGACCATGCTGATCGGCAGCAGCGACAGCGAGCCGGCCGGCAAGCTGCGCGTCTCGATCCACCACAACGTGTGGAAGGGCATCGTCCAGCGCGCCCCGCTGGCCCGCGTCGGCCAGGTGCACATCTACAACAACCTCTACGACGTGACGCCCCTCAACGGCTACACGACGCAGTACAGCATCAACTCCCGCGCGAAGGCGCAGGTCGTCGCGGAGAACAACTACTGGAAGCTGCCGTCCGGCGGCAAGGTCTCCAAGCTCCTCAGCGGTGACGGCACCGGCGCGGTCAAGGGCTCCGGCAACCTCGTCAACGGCACGGTGACCGACGTCGTCGCCGCCTATAACGCCGCGTCCTCGAAGGACCTCAAGACGACGGTCAACTGGACCCCGACCCTGACGGCGGGCCTGGAGACGTCGGCGAAGAACCTGCCGACCTCCCTGGCGACCACGACGGGCGCGGGCGTCCTGAAGTAACCCCCGTACGCGCGAGGGCCGGGAGACCACGAGCCCCCGGCCCTCGCGTCCCCATGCCGCCGGGTGGTTCACACGCGCGGCTCGCTTCGGGGACAGCTTTCAGTACCCCAGGTAGGTGATCTGGACGACGTGGACACGTTCGCTGCGTACGACGACCTGGTATCTGAACATGCCGCCGGGGACGATGACGTCGCCGCCCTTCGGGTCGACGCCGTTATGGACCCGGCCGTGAATGTGGAGGGCTTCGGCGGCTCTGACCAGCTCGTCCGCCTTTCGCTCCACAGCGGCGAGGAAGCCGGCGGGTGCGGTGCCGGCGCTTTCCTCCGCACCGAAGGCGTACTCCCACTTCCAGCTCAACCGCGTACTGCCTTCATGGCTTCGTCCAGGACGGCGCGCAGCTCCCGCAGAGCCTCCTGAGCCATGGCGGGATCTTCGTGCTCCAGCTTGCTCCGTGCCCGCGCGAAGCGGGAGGACAGGTCGGGGCGCCGGGCGATCTCGATGTCCCTGGCCCAGGTGAGAACCCAGCTCCGCACCGGACTGAGGGTCTGCCACTCCACGGCTTTGGCGAAGGCGTCGTCCTTCGTGGCCTGCATCTCGTCCAGGCGGCCGGGATCGACGACGGCGAGAGCCGTGCGCAGGGCGTCGGGAGTCTGCTCGGGACGCGGGATCAGCTCGTGTCCGTGATCGGCCTGAGTGCTCATGGTGTCCTCCACAGGGTGCCCTGGCCAGGGTATCCAGACGGGGCCGCGGAGGAGCCGGACTGGGAGCTGGGCGGGCCGGGAGAGGCCTGTCACGGTCGGCGCTGTTCGGCGGAGGAAGACTCCTCGATGCCGGCGTCGGGGGCACTGCACCCACCGCCCGCTGACGCGCAGCCCTGGCAATGGCGGGGGTCGGGGCCGCGGTAGCCGAGGTCGCAGGTGTCGCAGTTCCGCATGGGGTACCGGACGGGCGGTGGCGGCTCCGGGGCGCGGAACGGTGGGAGAGGCGGCAGCTTGGCCGCCAGGCGGTGGGCCAGGAAGGCGGCGGGCCGGACCAGGGGTTCCAGGGGCAGGTCGCTGGTGAGGGCATGGCGTACGGCGGTGGGGCTGAGGTCGCGCTCCAGCCAGGGCGGCGACACCGGGGGCGAGGTGCTCGGCGTCGGTGGCGGAGAGGAGGAGGCGGGGGTCGTGGCGGCGGAGGCCGGCGAGGACGTCCGTGGCGGTCTGGAGGAGGGTGGGAGAGGTGTATGCGGGCTGCGGTACGGCGGCGAGGGCGCGGCGTGCGGGTTTCTGCTGCGAGGCCGCCGCTGCTCGGCGGGCCGGGGGTCTGGGTGCCTCGGCTGGTGCGCCGCCGTGGCGGCCCGGCTGGTTGCAGGAGACGGTGCGGGTGACGATGCGCCCGCTCTCGGTGCGCTCGCGGGGGCGGCGCAGGTAGCCGTGGGTCTCCAGTTCGCGCAGGGCGGCGGCGATACGGGTCGTGCCTTCGGGGAAGCGGGCGGCGAGGGTCTTGATGTCGACGCGGGCGCCGGCGGGGAGGGACTGGATGTGCACGGCCAGCCCGATGGCGAGTCCCGAGAGGTCGGGGTGCTGCGCGAGGTGGTTGCCGATCACCGTGAAGCGGGTGGTGTGGCGGGTGTTGTCGTGGACGACGCCGCCGGAGTGCGCTTCCGTGGAGGCGTGACGGGGCGGGTGGTTTTTTCCGCCGGTACGGGACTCGGCGGGCGAGGGCGCGCTAGGGTTTTGGGTGTCCATCGGGAAGGTGTTGCTTCCTTGGTGGTCAGGCCCTCGCAACGGGATGCCAGTCCCTGCGAGGGCCGTCGTATGTTCGGGGGTTGTGCGTTGTGCTGTGTCGCGCTGAGCGTAGAGCAGGCAACCGGTACCGAATCCAGCTGAGTTGGCGATGTTCACTCGCGAGAGTGAGCGTGTGCCGTGGGCGGGAGGGGTGGGGCTTGGTGAGGTTTCTTTCCCCCTCGTGTTCCTTGGGGAAGGTCGCCCGAGCCACCGAAGCTTGCCGTTACCCCCGGCACCGTCCATGTTCGCGACTCCAAGAACATCGAAGGACCTCGCCTGGCGCTCACGCCGGGCGCGTGGGCGGACTTCGTGGCGCGCGCGTCGCAGGACTGAGGAGAACGGCTCGCGGGGGGCGGTCAGGTGTCGTAGGCGCCGTCCCAGGGGGCGGCGAAGGCGAGGCGGTCCGGGTAGAGCTCCGCCCAGGTCTCCGGTTCGCCGTCCTCGTCCTCGTCCTCGCGGATCACCAGGCCGAACAGGACGTTCTCGTACGTGAGTCGGAAGGGGCGGACGGCGATGTCCGTGTAGGAGCGGCGGGGCAGGCTGCGCAGGAGGGTGGCGAGGCGGACGCGGGCACGGGTGAGGACCGAGTCGTCGCCGTCCGGGTTGCGCTGCTGCTCGGCCCAGGTGCCGGCGCACCAGATGTCCGAGTCGCGGTAGTGGCCCCCGGCGTCGAAGGTGTGCAGCACGGTGTAGAGGCGTTTGTGCTCTTCCCAGCCGTCGTCGAGCCGGAAGCCCTGGGGGAAGGCGTAGGTGACCGACGCGAGGAACTGACCGTCCGCGTACCGCCCGATGGACTCGGTGCGGTGCCTCGGTTCGTAGGCGATCGGAATGACCTCGGGGACTGGGACTGCCATGGCGGAAACCATACGGCTTGGCGAGAACATGCCGAAGAGGGGGAAGTCGCCGTCCGCCTTTTCCTCTACATCTTCTCCGCCACGGCTTCTCTTCCCGACGCGGGGGGAGCGGCGCGAACGTCCCTCCCCCCGCGCGGTGTGTCACTCCTCGGTGCCGCCGAAGCGCTCCTTGTACGCCGCCAGGTCCTCGTCCTGGAGCTTGGCGAACAGGACCGGCGGGACGGTGAAGGGGGTGCCGGCGGGGACGGAGGCGAGGGTGCGGGCCTCGTCGGCCGTCACCCAGGTCGCCGTGTCGTCGGCGAGGGAGAAGGCCTCACGCATGATCTTCGCCGTCGCCGGGATGAACGGCTCGGAGACCACGGCGTAGAGGTGGATCAGGTTCATCGCCGTGCGCAGAGTGAGGGCCGCGCCGTCCTTGTCCGTCTTGATCTCCAGCCACGGGGCCTTCTCCTCCAGGTAGGAGTTGCCCGCCGACCACAGCGCGCGCAGCGCGGCGGCCGCCTTGCGGAACTGGAGCGCCTCCATCTGCGACTCGTACTCGCCGAGCAGCTCGGCGATCTGCTCCCCGAGCTTCGCCTCCGCCTCGCCGGGCGCGTTGCCCGCCGGGACCTCGTCGCCGAAGCGCTTCTTCGAGAAGGACAGGACGCGGTTGACGAAGTTGCCCAGGGTGTCGGCGAGGTCCTTGTTCACCGTGGCCGTGAAGTGCTCCCAGGTGAAGGAGGAGTCGTCCGACTCGGGGGCGTTGGCGATCAGGAAGTAGCGCCAGTAGTCGGCCGGGAGGACGTCGAGCGCCTGGTCGGTGAAGACGCCGCGCTTCTGGGACGTGGAGAACTTGCCGCCGTAGTACGTCAGCCAGTTGAAGGCCTTGACGTAGTCGACCTTCTTCCACGGCTCGCGCACGCCCAGCTCGGTGGCCGGGAACATCACCGTGTGGAACGGGACGTTGTCCTTGGCCATGAACTCCGTGTAACGGACCGGGTTCTCGCCGCCGTCGACCTCGTACCACCACGACTTCCAGTCGCGGGTCTCACCGGCGGGGGCCGCGTCCGACCACTCCTTCGTCGCGGCGATGTACTCGATCGGGGCGTCGAACCAGACGTAGAAGACCTTGCCCTCGGCGGCCAGCTCCGGCCATGTGTCGGCCGGGACCGGCACGCCCCAGTCCAGGTCGCGGGTGATGGCGCGGTCGTGCAGGCCCTCGGTCAGCCACTTGCGGGCGATGGAGGAGGCCAGCTGGGGCCAGTCCGCCTCGTGGCGGGAGACCCACTCCTCGACCTCGTGCTGCAGCTTGGACTGGAGGAGGAACAGGTGCTTCGTCTCACGGACCTCTAGGTCCGTGGAGCCGGAGATCGCCGAGCGCGGGTCGATCAGGTCCGTCGGGTCCAGGACCCGGGTGCAGTTCTCGCACTGGTCGCCACGGGCCTTGTCGTAGCCGCAGTGCGGGCAGGTTCCCTCGACATACCGGTCCGGGAGGAAGCGGCCGTCGGCCGGGCTGTACACCTGGCGGATCGCCCGCTCTTCGATGAAGCCGTTCTCGTTGAGGCGGCGGGCGAAGTGCTGGGTGATCTCGGCGTTCTGCGGGGAGGAGCTGCGGCCGAAGTAGTCGAAGGCCAGCGCGAAGCCGTCGTAGACGGCCTTCTGGGCGTCGTGCGCCTGCGCGCAGAAGTCGGCCACGGGAATGCCCTGCGCCTTGGCGGCCAGCTCGGCGGGGGTGCCGTGCTCGTCCGTCGCGCAGATGTAGAGGACGTCGTGGCCGCGCTGGCGGAGGTACCGGGCGTACACGTCCGCCGGGAGCATGGACCCCACCATGTTGCCCAGGTGCTTGATTCCGTTGATGTACGGAAGGGCGCTGGTGATGAGGTGTCGAGCCATCGGAGGCTGCTCCCAGTCGGTCGTTCTTCGGCGGTCGGTCGTCTTATGGCCGTGAACTTGAAATCGTAGCCGACACGGGTGGGCCGCCCGCCTCCCGTTTTACGGGGTGGGAGGCGGGCGGCCGGGGGTACGGCGGCCCGGTCGGCCCCTGGTCGGGCGGGCCGGTCGGGCGGGGCGGGCGGGTCAGGGGCGCCAGGTGGCCAGGACGCCCTCGTACAGCTCGGCGTCCGTCAGCTCGCGCGGGGTCGGGCCCGCGTGGAAGAAGGACGTGTTGGGCGTCTTCAGCTTGCGGAGGTAGTCGAAGGCCTTGTTGTCGTGCTCGCCGAACGCGACGAAGGAGAAGAAGACCGCCGGGTGGTTCTTCGCGGCGTCCGTGAGGGACTGGGTCGCCGGGGTCTTCGCGTCCGGGGCGCCGTCCGTCTGGAAGACCACCAGGGCGGGGGTGCCCGGGGCTTCCTTCCCGTGGCGGGCGAGGACCTCCTCCACGGCCGCGTGATAGCTGGTACGGCCCATGCGGCCGAGGCCGGCGTGCAGCTCGTCGATCCTGTTCTCGTGGTCGGCGAGGGTCAGCTCGCCGGTGCCGTCCAGCTCCGTGGAGAAGAAGACCACGGGGACCGTCGCCGCCGGGTCCAGGTGGGCGGCGAGCGCGAGGGTCTGCTCGGCGAGCGCCTGGGCGGAACCGTCCTTGTAGTACGCGCGCATGCTCGCGGAGCGGTCGAGCACGAGGTAGACCTTGGCGCGGGCGTCGGCGAGGCCGACGTTCCCGAGGGCGCTGGCGGCGGCGGTGAACGCGGTGCGGAGGGTTGCGGGGACCTCGGCGGCGCCGGCCTCGGCCTCGCCTTCGGCCTCGTCGTCCCCACCCGCACCATCCGTGCGGCTCTCGTCGTCGGGTGCGGGTGACTCCTGCGGGGCGTCCTCGCCGTCGGCGGCCGCAGGCTCGGGGGCGGGTGCGGCTGCCGCCGCGGCGGGCTCGGGGGCGGGCTCGGCGTCCGTCTCCGGTGCGGCGTCCTTGTCCGGGGTGGCGTGCTTCTCCGGGGCTGTGTCCGCCGCCGGCTCCTCGACGGGCGCGACCTCGGCCGCCGGCTCCGCCTCGGCCCGCTCGGCATCCGCGGCAGCCTCGGGCTCCGCCTCGGCGGGGACCTCGGCGGCGGGTTCGTCCGCCACTGCCTCCGGCTCGGCGGGGGCCTCGGCGGGGACCTCGGACGTCGGCTCCGCCGGCACCTCGGACGTCGGCTCCGCCGGCACCTCGGCTTCCTCGGTCGCGTTCTCCGTCGGGGCCTCGGCCTTCGGCTCGGCCTCGGCCTCGTCCGCGGCGGACGGCGTCGCCACCTCGGGCTCCTCGGCGGACGCGTCCGCCTCGGCCGGGGTGGCGGCGGTGTTCTGCGCCTCGGTCTGGGTCTGGGTCTGGGGCTGCGGCTCGGCCTCGGGCTCCACGGCGGCGTCCGCCGAAGGCTCCTCGGCGGAGGCATCGGCCTCGGCTTCGTCCGCCTGCGCCTGCGGCTCGGCCTCGGCTTCGTCCGCCTGCGCCTGCGGCTCGGCCTCTGCCTGCGGCTCGGCCTCTGCCTCCGCCGTCTGCTCCGCCGGGGCTTCGGCCTCGGCGTTCACGTCGGCAGGGGTGTCGGTCTCGGCGTCGGTGGTCGCTTCGGCCCCGGTCGTGTCGGCGGCCTCGGCAGGTGCCTCGGGCGTACTCACGGCTTCGGACTCGGCAGGCGCCTCGGGCGTGCCGCCGGCCCCGGGCTTCGTGTCGGCGGATGCCTCGGGCTCTGCCTCGGTGTCGGTGGACGCCTCCGGCTCGGGGGCGGCCTCCGTGGCGGTGTTCTCCTCGGACCTCGTCGGCTTGGGGACCGTGACGTTGTCGAAGGCCGCCGCCACCAGGTCGTGCTCGTTCGGGGACTCCGTGCGGGGTTCCGGGACCTGGGCCGTCGGAGTGGGCTCGGAAGAGGGGGAGGGGAGTGTCGGTTCCTGCGCCCGCGTCGGTGTCGACGTCGGCGCGGACGGCTCCGCGGCGGCGGTCTGTTCCTGCGAAGGAACCTGTTCCGCACCCTCTGCCTCGGCCGTGCGCCCCTTGCGGGACCTGCCGAATGCATTCCGCAGGAGAGTGAGAATGCCCATTTGCGCAACCCTTCGCATGAGTTGTAGCCGTCAATCCCTGGCCAGGACGGACACGTAAGGTTAGCGGCCCCTGGTGGTGATCTTGGGCAGGGGTGAGTGTGCGGAATCCCGGTGTGTCAACACCGCCTCGAAAGCCCGCCGTCCCACCGTCCCACCGTCCCCCTGTCCCCCTGTCCCCCTGTCCCGCTGTCCCGCCGTCACGCGGTGGGTGAGGCGATGGCCCGTGCCGCCGCGATCTCCTGGCGCAGCGGCTGCAGGACGCTGTCCGGCGGTCCGGTGAGGTCGGTGCGGACCGGATACAGGACCTCCGTGTCCCGCAGGCCCTCGGCCAGCTCGTCCAGTTGCAGCGTGACCTGGGCGACCTCCTGCCCCGACGGCGGTTCGGCCCCGTGCTTCACGCGGACCCGGGCCGCGGTCGTCGCGTCCACGATCCGCTCCACCGCGACGACCAGCGGCCACCAGGCGGCCGCCCGCCGTCCGGTCGGCGGCGGCTCGGTCAGCGCGCGCTGGAACTCCGTGCGGACGACCGACAGGTCGCGGTAGAGGCGGCGGCGCATGCGGGCGCGGGCGGCGGGGTCGATGTCCGGTCCGAAGGCCGCGTCCGCGTAGCGGGCGGTGTCGGCGACCGCGTCGGCCAGCTTGTCGCCGACCCTGGTGTGCCAGCTCTCCGGCCAGAGCAGATAGCCGGCGACGAGCGCGATGCCGCAGCCGATGAGGGAGTCCGCGAGGCGGGGCAGCAGGAGGGCGGCGCCCTGGTGGTTGAGGGTGTCCGACAGGAGCAGGATCACCGGGGTGATCGCGGCGGTCTGGTAGCCGTAGCCGCGGGGGGTGAGCGCGGGGATGAGCGGGGCGAGCACGAGCATCACCGGCACGTCCCACCATCCCCTCGGCACCTGGGAGAGCACGGCCGCCGCGACCACCAGTCCGGCCACCGTGCCCAGTGCCCGCAGCAGCGCCCGGGAGAACACCGAACCGAAGTCGGGCTTCAGGACGAAGGTGATGGTGAGGGCGACCCAGTAGGACCGGGCCACCGGGACCGTGGAGACGAGGACCTGGGCCAGCCCGATGCACAGGGCGAGGCGCAGGCCGTAGCGCCAGGACGCGGCGGACAGGGCGACGTCCCTGGTGGCGCGGGCGGCCCGTGTCCGCAGCCCCGCCGGACGGCCGAGCCGGTCGTCCGTCGCGCCGGCGCCGCCGGGTTCGACGTCGGGGGCGGCGACCACCTCGGCGGCGTGCCGCAGGGCGTGGTCGACGGCGCGCGAGGTCTCCGAGTCGGGGGCGGGCAGCCGCAGGTCTATCGGGCCGGTGAAGCCGGTCTCCACCGCCCGCGCGAGGTGCAGCACCGCCTCGGGGACCTCCCGGGGAAGCGGGCGGCCGGCCTGATGGGCCGCGGGAGCCGCCTCCACGACCGGGGTGACGGCGTTCAGCTGGGCGACCAGCCGGGTCAGTTCGGGGCTGCGGCCGTGGTGGCGGGTGCGGCGGGCCAGGATGAGGTCGTACGACTGGTTCAGCGACTGGGTGACGGTGTGCCGCGCGTCCTCGTAGGCGTCGGGGACGTCGCTGCCGCAGGCCGCCAGCAGGTCGGCGACGGCGCGGTAGGCGGCGGCGACCGCGCTGCGTTCGGGAACCCCGGAGCGCAGCGGCCAGGCCAGCAGGGCGAGCAGGAGCACGAGCAGTCCGCCGCCGGTCATCAGCAGGGGCGCAAGCCACCAGGGGCCGGGCATGGGCAGCCCGGCCCCGACGACGCAGTTGAGCAGGAGCAGCAGTCCGGACACGGACGCCACGGCCCCGATCGTCGAGATCATCCCGGAGACCAGGGCGACGCCGGTGACGGTGGCCACCGCGGGCCAGCCGAGCCCGTACACGGCGGATCCCAGGGTCACGCCGACCGCGCCGAACAGCTGCGGGATCGCGATGTTCAGGATCCGCATGCGGTAGGCGTCGGCTGTGTCGCCGATGACTCCGGAGAGGGCGCCCATGGAGGCGAGCACGCCGTACGCGGGCTGTCCCACGGCGAGGCCGATCGCCAGCGGCAGGGTCATCGCGAGCGCGGCGCGGGCGACGGCGGGCCGGTTGACGGGGGCCGCCCGCTGCGGCCGGAGGTTCCGCACCAGCCAGTCGGGAGGAGTGAGGCCGATGGGGAACTCGCGGGACATGCGCTCATTATGGGCACCCTGTCTCGGTTCGTGAACAGTCCGTCTCGGCTGTCGGTCGGGACCGTCTCGTCCTGGACCTCTCGGCCTCGTCCCGTCCTCCCCTCCTCCCCTCGTCCCCTCGTCCCCTCGTCCCGGCGGAGGCTATGCGTCGATCGTCGTCAGGAAGCGGGCCAGGGCCTTGTTGAAATCCGTCGGCTGTTCCAGGTTCGGCAGATGGGCGGCGCTTCGGACGATGTGCAGCGTGGAGTGCGGGAGCAGGGCGTGCATGGCCTCCGCGTCGGACACCGGGGTGTACGCGTCGTCCTCGCCGACCACGACCAGGGCGGGGACGGCGAGCCGGGTCAGCAGGGGACGGTAGTCGGGGCGTTCGGCCCGGCCGCGCAGGGCCGCCGCGGCGCCCTCCGGGGCGGTGGACGTCATCATGCGGTGGACGTGCGCCTTGACCTCGGGGTGCGCGGTGGGCGCGACCATCTTCTCCAGCACCTCGTCGGCGTAGCCGCGCATGCCCTCGGCGAGCAGACGGTCCGCCATGTCGTTGCGCGCCGTCCGGCCGTCGGTGGTCTCCGGGTCGGGGGAGGTGTCGGCGAGGACCAGGCCGCGGACGCGGTCGCCGAAGCGGGCGCAGCACTCCATCGCGATCTGGCCCCCCATCGACAGACCGGCCAGGACGAACGCCTCCGCCTTCAGGCCGTCGAGCAGTTCCTCCAGGTCCTCGGCGAAGCGGGAGAGCGGGGTGACGCCGGGGACGACCGGGGACGCGCCGTAACCGCGCAGGTCGGGGGCGATCACCCGGCGGGTGGCGGAGAACGCCTCGATCTGCGGGGCCCACATGGTGCGGTCGAAGGGGTGGCCGTGGACGAGGACGAGGGGGAGCGCCTGAGGCGTATCCGCTCCTTTGTCCTCGTATGCGAGGAAGGGTGCCATGCGGCGACGGTAGGCCGGTATCGCTGCTCGGTGCAATAAGATCTTTGCCCTCGGTGCAATGACGCCGGCGCCCCTCGAGGAAGGTTCGTGTTCCGATGGCCGACTTCCGGTCGATCGCCGACCGCATCGCCGACGACATCGCCGCCGGACGGTTGCGTCCCGGCCAACGGCTGCCCCCGCAGCGGTGGTTCGCCCGACGGCACCGCGTCGCGCCGTCGACGGCCGGGCGGGTGTACGGCGAACTCGTGCGGCGTGGGCTGGTGGTGGGCGAGGTGGGGCGGGGCACCTTCGTGCGGGCCGCGCCGCCCGCCGCGCAGGGGCGGGCGCTGGTCGAGACCGCCACCGTCGCACCCGTCAACCTCGAGCTCAACTACCCTTCCGCGCCGGGCCAGTCGGAGCTGCTCGCCCCGGTTCTCGCGCCGCTGTTGCGGCCCGACGTGCTGACCGAGGCACTGCGTCCGGGCGCCGCCGACGGCACGCCGGCCGCCCGCGAGGCCGCCGCCCGGCTGCTCGCCGTCCCCGGCTGGCGGCCGGAGCCGGACCGGTTCCTCTTCACCGGCAACGCCCGCCAGGCCATCGCCGCCGCGCTCGCCTCGCTGGTCCGGCCGGGCGGCCGGGTCGGGGTGGAGGAGCTGACGTATCCGCTGGTCAAGGAGATCGCCGCGCGGCTGGGCGTGGTGCTCGTGCCGCTCGCCGGCGACGCGGAAGGCGTGCGGCCCGACGCGATCGCCGCCGCCCACCGCGCGGCTCCCCTCTCGGCGCTCTATCTCCAGCCGACGCTCCACAATCCGACGTCCGTGACCACGGGCGAGGACCGGCGGCGCGAACTCGGGCTGTTCGTAGTCGGGTTGGGGCTGCCTGTCGTCGAGGACCGCATCTGGTCCTTTCTGCACCCGGACGCCGTGCCGCTCGCCGTCCACGCCCCCGGGCTCGTCCACGTGGTGGACGGGCTGTCCAAACGGGTCGCGCCGGGACTGGCCGTCGGCTTCCTCGTCGTGCCGGAGCACCGGACCCGGGAGGCGGCGGCCGCGGTCCGGTCCGGCGGGTGGAGCGCGGGACGGTTCGCCGTGGAGGCGGCCGTGCGGTGGACGCAGGAGGGCGTGGTGCGGCAGCTCGTCGAGCACAAGCGGGCGGATGCCGCACGTCGGCAGGCGATCCTCGCCGAGCACCTCGACGGGTTCGTCGTCCGCACCGATCCGCGCGCCTACTACGCCTGGTGGGAACTGCCCGCGCCGTGGCGGGCGGACGCCTTCACGGCCGCGGCCGCCGCCCACGGCATCGCCGTCACCCCCGGCGCCGCCTTCGCCGTGGACCCGCACCGCACCCCGGACGCCGTCCGGCTCGGACTCGCCTCGGCCCCGGAGCGGGAACTCGCACGGGCGCTGCGGGTGCTGGCCGCCGTCGCGGCGGCCGGACCCGCGGCGAGCGGGATGGGCTGAACCGGACCGGACCGGACCGGCCGCGAGCCGTGTCGCCTTGCGCCATGTCGCCTTGCGCCGTGTCGCACCGGGGCGCGTTTGCGTGCGTGCGTGGCGTCTTGAGATGCGTCGGGCTCCGGTCGGGGCAGGGCCCGCCACGCCCCGGGTGGTCAGGCACTGACGTGTGTCGGCTCCGGAGGGGGTGCCGGGACGGGCGGCGCGGCGGGGGCCGCGGGGTGTCGCCGGTGGCGCAGCAGGCGGGCCAGGGGCGAGTCGGGGCTGCTGAGCCAGGTCGCCGCCGCCACCGTCAGGCCCAGCGCCAGCAGCAGCCAGGAGGCCGTGCGCAGGGTGGTGGTGAGGGCGTCGTAGACCGCGCCGGCGGCCGGCCGGTGAGCCTCGTCGGGGAGGTCGTCGAGGGTCAGACGGCGGCCGAGGGCGACCGCGAGGCCCAGGAACGCGCCGCCGAGCGCGGTGCCGAGGGCGGTCGCGGTGACGGCCCGGCGGCGGCAGGACGCCACCGCGATGCCCGCCACCCCGAACACGACGGCGGCCAGAGGCAGCCAGAAGCCTGCGACGTCGAGCACGTGGTAGCCCTTCCGGAGTGCGGCCAGGTCGTCGGACGGGAGCAGCGCCACCTGCGTGTGCTCGATGGGGATGCGTGCGGCGAACGGCACGTGATCCACCGTCAGCTGCTGCTTGAGGGGCGTGGTGACGGTCGCCAGGTCCACGGTGACGGGACGTCCGTCGCGGCCGGCCCGGTCGTCCCGGAGCGCCCGCATGACCGCGGTGTGCGCCGCCTCGTTGCCCGCGTCCCACGCGGTGCGGTAGGCGCGGGTCGCGGTGAACGAGCGGAACGCGTCGCGCAGGAAGAGCGCATTCATCCCGGCCTCGCGCGCCACCCCCTCCCCCACCGTGTCGGCGACGGCGTTCCGGACGTCGGGGTCGGCGGCGAGCGGCGCCATCGTGGTGACGTAACTGCGCGTGTCGGTGAGGCCGTACGCGGCCCAGGCCGCGAGTGCGCCGAACGGCACCAGCAGGCAGCACAGGGCGATGAGGGCGGCCGAGAGAGCGGTCCGCAGGCTTCGGGACACGCCTCCAGGCAATGGCTCCGGGGCGGGGAGCGCGAGCCCATGACGGCCGAACGGGTGGCGTCCGGGTCATGCCCTCCGGTGGAGGGTTCACCCGAACGGGTGTTTCCTGGTTCTGGGGAGAAGGAGGCCCGACATGCGCACCACTGTGGCCCTGCGGACCCTGGCCGCGGCCCTGCTCGCCGGCGGCTCCCTCGCCGTCGCGGCGAGCGGCGCCACCGCCGCGCCGGCCCTGCCCACCAGCGGCGGCGGTGACGACCCGGTCCGGGGCACCGTCGTCTCCCGCACCGAGCTGAACGTGCGACAGGAACCCACGACCCACGCGCCGGTCGTGGCGGCGCTCGCGCCCGGCAGCCATGACCTGGTGCAGTGCGGGGTCAAGGGCCAGAGCGTGAACGGCGACCCGGACTGGTACTGGCTCTACGGCGCGCAGGGCTGGGCGAGCGCCGCCTTCGTGGACGTCGGCCGCGCACACGTGCCCGACTGCGCCGACCCGTGCCCGCGCTGGAAGGACGGCGACTGGACGAACTGGGACGACCCGTTCACCGACAGTTCGTTCACCGTGTCGGGCTCCGGGTCGTTCAGCTTCTCCGGCACCTGGAGCTTCAGCGCCTCCGGATCGTCACAAGCCTCGTCGGACGGCTGGGAGTGGGTACCGGCCGGCCGGTGAGTGGAGGGATGAGGGAAGACCCGGGCCCCGGCGGAACACCGCCGGGGCCCGGGCGCGGATGCGTCCGTCCCTCCTGGGTCCTAGCGGATGCGGTGTCCGTCCGCGTCCTCACGCGTGTAGAAGCGGAAGAACAGCGCCGCGAAGGTGGACGCCGCGACCGCCAGCGCCCAGCCGGTCGACCGCAGCACGCTCGCGCCGGTCTCGCTGTACAGGAAGCCGAAGGCGCAGCCGGCGAACACCGCCCACAGCACGGAGTGCAGTTCGCGCCGCAGCCGCGGGGCGACGGCGTGCACGCCCAGCCAGAGCACCGCGAACACGAACGCGCTCACGAAGCCGAGCAGGAGGTTCCAGCCGGTGATGGGGCCTCCGGCGCGGTTGTTGGCCGCGACCCAGTAGCCGTAGACGAGGCCCAGTCCCACGGCTGTCGTCCACTCCGCGGCCCGGTGGGTCCGTTCGCTGAAGACGTCGGGTGTACGGGTCGGTGCCGACCGGGTCCGTACGCCTGACGCGGGTGCCGCATGAGCCATGAGAGGACTCCTCTCTCCTCGCCCCTGCCTTCCAGGGCACACCTGGGCGGGAGGGGTGGCAAGTCGGATGCACGAAGTGCGTGCGACGGGCCGTGTGCCGGGCCACTGCCCCGGGCCCCGTGTCGGCCCCTGCGTCATCCCTCGTGCCGGGCCGGGCCTGCCGGTCCGCGGCGGGCGACGAAGGCCCCGTAAGGGGAGGTTTGCAGTCCTGAGGCTCCCCTTCGCAGCAGCAGCGGTTACGGTGCTGAGGTACGTGATCGACAGGGGAGGGGACATGCGGGAGGGGACCATGCCCGGAACCGTGCTGCTGCTCGCGGCCTCGCCCAGGGGCAAGGGGTGTCTGGTCGACGCCGCCTCCGTGCTCCCCGTGCTGGCGGCCGTGCCGCCTCCCGTGCTGGCCGGCGCCGACACCGCGAACGTCGTCGAGCTCGCCGATCCGCTGGAGCCGCAGGCCGTGCTCACCCGGCTGCGGGCCGCCGCGGCCGCGCCCGGCCCGCTGACCCTGTTCGTCGCGGGGCAGCTGCAGCTCGACCGGCGGCAGCGACTGCCGCACCTGGCGCTCGCCCGGACGACGCCCTCCACGGTGCGTTACACCGGGTTCCCCTGGCACTGGTTCCGGGAGGAGCTGCGGCTGCGGGCGGCCGGGTCCACGACGGCCGTGCTCGATCTGCGCGCGGACCCGGAGACCTGGCAGTGGCTGCGCGCCAACCCGCTGGACTGCGGGCCCGCCACCGCCGTCTACGGGCGGATCGCGCCGCCGCCGGGCCGGCGGGAGGTCGCCGCGCCGACGTACATGAAGGCGGTCGCGACGATACTGCGCAGCGGGGGCCGTCCGGCCGTCGAGCGGCTGCACCAGGCGGCGCTGACCCGGATCGCCGGGGACGGTGAGGTCGGCGACCTGGTGCTCTCCGGCTCGGCCTCCCCGGTCACCCCGGTCTTCCCGGTCACCCCGGCCTTCCCGGGGGGCCCCGTTGCCCCGGTTGCCCCGGAGGGCGGGGCCCGGCCCACGTCCTTCGTCGTGCCGTCGGCCTCCGGGTTCCCCACAGGCGCCGCTGTCCCCGTCGGGCCCCGCGTACCGGCCGGTTCCGCCGTTCCGGTCGCCCCGGTCGCTTCCGTCATAACCGCCGGCTCCGGCGCGCCCGCCGCGCCCGCCGTTCCGGTGGGTCCGGGCGCTCCGGGTCTGCCCGTCGGTTCTGCCGCGCCGGCCGTCTCCGGCACGCCCGTCGGTTCTGCCGCGCCAGCCGTCTCCGGCACGCCCGCCGACTCGGCTGTGGCCAATGCCTCGGCCGGACCGGCGGCACACCCGGTGCCCGACGTTTCCGCTTCCGCGTCCGGCACGCCCGCCGACCCGGCTGGTCCCGCTGTCTCCGCCTCCGGCGTGCCCGCACCCGCCCGCTCGGCCTACGCCGGGCCGCCCGCGCCCGCGGTGCCTGCCGTCGCCCCTGCGCCGCCGGCCGTATCCCCCGCCCCCGCCTCTGCCATTGCCCCCGCCCCCGTCGCGCATGTCGGGCACGCGACCCCCGCGACCTCCTCGACCCTCCGCCCCCGGATCCCCTCCCCGGCGTCCGGCGGGGAGGGGGAGCCCAGGGGTGGGCGGGAGAGGCGCGACCTCGATCCGCACGCCGCCATCTCCACCGCCGTCCGGTCCGGACGGCACGCCGACGCAGACGTTCTCGCCGCGGGGCTGGAGCAGGCCGCTGCCGCGTCGTACGGGCCCGGGTCCGAGGAGGCGTTGCACTGGGCCGAGGTGCGGGCGGACCTGGCGATGTTCGCGGGGGACGCCGAGCGCAGCTGCCGTACCTGGATGACGGTCGCCTTCGCCCGGCTGGACGCCGGGCAGCCGGTCGACGCGCCCGCCGTGGAGGCGGCGGCCGACCGGGCGCACCACCAGTGGGGGCGGATCCCCGACGTGGCGCGGGCCCGGGCGCTGGGGCGGGCTATCGCGGAGTTGCGGGCCCGGGTGCCGGGCCGGCGCGAGGGTGCGCTGGACCATGTCCAGCGGCAGTTGCGGCAGCTGCAGACGTCCCCGGGGTGAACCGGTTCTCGCCCGGCCCCGGTGTCAGCGGTGGTCGGCCGTGTACTGCTGGGCCGTCGACGGGGGCGGAGCCGTGTCGGTGGTGGCGGCCGGGCCCGCGTTGGCGGCGGTGACCAGGGCCGCGACGGTCAGGAGTGCCGCCGCAGGGGCTCTCGCACAGGGCGCGGAGGGGCGGGCGGGGCGGGTGAAGGCGGCGCCCGACGCGTACCGCCCCGCTCATGCGCACCCCGCCCCGCCACCTCTCACCTCCCCCGCCGGCCCACCCCCGCGGCTCCGGTTTTCGCCGTGTGCCCGGGGTACTCGGCGGGCGGAGCACACGCCGGGCGGCCGGGCGGGCGGCCCGGCGGACGGAGGTGACGGCGTGAGCGACCAGGAATGGGACCGGATCGTCGGCGTCGTCGCCCGGGAGACGGGCGACGCCGTCGCCCAGGACGTGCCGCAGCGGCTGTGCGACGCCGTGCTGAAGCTGCTGCCGGTGAGCGGCGCGAGCGTGTCGCTGCGCGGCGAGGGGATGCCGGTGCCGCTGGGAGCGAGCGGGGAGAGCGCGGCGTACGTGCTGGAGATGGAGGTCACCCTGGGGGACGGGCCGGGTCTGGAGGCCGCCGAGACGGGCGCCGTGGTCGTCGCCCCCGACCTGACCTCGAGCCGGGACGCCGGCCGCTGGCCGGTGTTCGCGCAGCAGGGCGGCGGCCGCCGGGGTCCGGTCGGTGTACGCGCTGCCGCTGGGCGACCGCGCGGTGTGCGTGGGCACGCTCGACCTCTACCGTGACGTTCCCGGTGAGCTCGCCGTCGAGGAGGTGCGCACCGCGCGGGTGGTGGCCGACGTCGTGACGGCGGCGCTGCTGGCGCTGCCCCGGGACGATCAGGCCGGCCCGGACGGCGCCGGCCTCTGGCTCAGCCCGCTGGCCACCGACCACGGCGAGGTGTACCAGGCCGTCGGCATGCTGATGGCCCAACTCGGCGTCGCCGCGGACGAGGCGCTGGCGCTCCTGCGGGGGCACGCCTTCGCGGGGGACCGCACGGTGCTGGAACTCGCGCACGACGTCGTCGAGCACCGCACACGGTTCGACGACGACCCGGACTTCTGAGCGGGTGACCGCCCCGAAGCGCCCCCGGCGTCCAGTCTGCCCCCGCTTGCTCTCCGCCTGACCGCAGCCTCTCTCCCCGCCTGCCTTCCCGCCTGCTCTCCGCCCGCTTGTTCTCCGTCTGCTCTCGGCCTGCTCAGATCTGTACCTGCCCCTGCTTCCTGACGTCCTCCAGCCGGCGCACGCCCAGCTGCACGGCCGCCTGGGTCGCGGCGTTGGGGGCGTCGTCGAGACCGCCGTTGGTGAGGGTGAAGGCGTCCTCGCCGGCCCGTACGGCGGCGACGTCCAGGGTGAGGATCGTCGGGTTGCCGCCGAGGTTCTCCCCGGCGTTCTCCCCGGCGTTCTCGCCTGCGTTCTCGGCTGCGTTGTCGGCTGCGCCCGCCCAGCGCGTCAGCGTGACCCGCAGGCCCTGCCGCACGTCGCCCACCTCCGGCAGGGGCAGCTCGGAGACCTGCACGTCCAGCACGGCGTCGCCGGCCGCCTTGGCGGTGAACCGGGCGCATGTCTGCGGCAGCGTCCTCAGCCGGGCCAGGCTGCGGTCCACGTCTGCCGGGCGGCTGGCGGTGAGCTGGTAGCGGAGCTGGGCGCCGGAGTCCGGATCGTCGAGTGCGACGACCGCGCGGGCCGGTCCGCCGAGCAGCTCGTCGGCGTAGAGGTCGTCGAGGAGCCGCTGGCAGTCGGCGGGCGAGGCCGTCGCCTTCAGCATCCCGTCCCGCCAGGTCGCGGCGCCGCGGGTCGGGGTCCAGGGCGCGCCGAGGTCCCGCTCGGTGATGAGGGCGGCCTGCGCCTGAGCCTTGGTCAGTCCCTTCGAGGCGGCCGGCGCGGACGGCTTCGCCGACGACCGCTCCACGGTGGGGGTGGCCGGAGCGGCGGTCGGCGGATGCTCCAGGCCGAGGGTGGCGCAGCCCGAGGTGAGGGCGGTGACGGCGGTGAGGAGGAGCGTGGAGGCCAGGAGAGGACGGCGGGTCATCGGGGGTGCCTCCAGGGGTGGGCGCGGGCGCCGGGCCGGCGACGGCGTCCGCGTCGGCGAACCGGGGTGCTTTCTCCCACGTCAGCACCGGTGCGGCGGGGTGACCAGCGCGGCGGTCCGTACGGGTTACCGGCGTTGGTGCGGGCGGGTGGGCGGCCGCGGGAAAAGGGTGGCGTGCCGTGATCCGCCGTTGTTAGCGTGGTCGGCATGAAGCGCGCCCAGTCGTCCCTCACGACGACGCCGGAGACCGTCCCGGCGCGCTGATCCACGACTGGATGTCCGAAGCCCCGGGGTGAGCGCCCCGGGGCTTCTGCGTCCCCGGTTCCTCGCCCCGCCCCGAGCGAGGGAGCCCCCCGTGAACGACCACCACCCCGCCTCCGGCCACCACCCCGCCTCCGGCCACCACCCCGCCCCCGGCCACCACCCCGCCCCCGGCCACCGCCCCGCCCCGGGCCACCGCCTCGACCCCGGTCACGGACCGGAAGGGGACGGCGCGTGCCCCGACTCGGGTCAGGAGCGGGACCACCGCCGTCTCGGCCGCGCGCTCGGCCTGTTCGACACCGACCCCCTGATCGGCGCCGGCCTGCCGTACTGGCTGCCGGACGGGGCGATCGTCCGGCACACCCTGGAGGAGTACGTCCGGGAGACCGAACGGGCCGCCGGCTACCGGCACGTGTACTCGCCGGTCCTCGGCAAACGCGAGCTGTACGAGATCTCCGGCCACTGGGCGCACTACAGCGAGGACATGTTCCCGCCGATGGAACTGGGCGCCGAGGAGGTCGTCCTACGGCCCAGCCTCTGTCCGCACCATGCGCTCATCTACCGCTCGCGCTCCCGTAGCTACCGTGAACTGCCCCTGCGTATCGCCGAGTTGGGCGGGATGTACCGTTCCGAGCCGTCCGGGGTGCTGGGCGGCCTGACCCGCGTGCGGGCCATCCAGCTCAACGACGCGCACGTGTTCTGCACCCTGGAGCAGGCGGTCGACGAGGCCCGCGCGGCGCTCGGCCTGATCGCCCGCGCCTACGCCGACCTGGGCGTCCGCGCCTCCCGTCACCGGCTCTCGCTGCCCGGCGAGGGCGGCAAGTACGTGGCCGACCCGGAGCTGTGGCGGCGGGCCACCGCGCTGCTCAGGGAGGTCCTGGACGGCGCCGGCGTCGCCTACGAGGAGGCGGAGGGCGAGGCCGCCTTCTACGGCCCGAAGATCGACGTGCAGATCACCGACCGCGCCGGACGCGAGGCGACCCTCTCCACCGTGCAGATCGACTTCCACCAACCCGCACGCTTCGACCTGCACTACGTCGGCGCCGACGGGGCGAAGCACCGCCCGGTGATGGTGCACCGCAGCGTCGTCGGCAGTGTGGAGCGGGTTGTCGCCCACCTGATCGAGGAGCACGGCGGGGCGTTCCCGGTCTGGCTGGCACCGGTGCAGCTGGTCGTGCTGCCGGTGTCGGAGGCGCAGCGGGAGGCGGCGGCGGAGCTGGTGGGCCGGGCGTCGGCCGCCGGGTTGCGGGCGGAGCTCGCGGGTCCGGAGCAGGGCAGCCTCGGCGCGCGGGTGCGGGCGGCGCGGCTCGCGCCGTACCAGGCGGTGATCGGGGAGCGGGAGGCCCGCGCGGAGCGGGCCGCCCTGCGGCTGCGCGACGGCCGCCGGCCCGGTGAGCTGACCGTCGGCGACCTGGTCGGGCGGATCGCCGAGCGGGCGGCGGCGCGCGGTACCGCCCTGTGGGAGTGAGCGCGCCCGCATAGGGTCGTGGACGACCGTGGCGCGGAAGGAGTCCCTGGTGACCGAGCCGAACAAGGCGACCGAGGCGAACAAGGCGACCGAGGCGAACAAGGCGAACGAGGCGAGTGAACTGTCCGAGCAGCCCATTCCCGTGATCATCGACTGCGACACCGGCGTCGACGACGCCCTCGCCCTGCTGTTCGCGGTACGCCATCCCGGCCTGGACCTGCGGGCGGTGACCTGTGTGGCCGGGAACACCGACGTGGACGGGGTGGTCCGCAACACGCTGACCGTGCTGGAGCACGCGGGCGCGAGGGACATCCCGGTCGCCCGGGGCGCCGAGCGGCCGCTGATCGAGCCCGTCCGCACGGCGTCGCACGTGCACGGCCAGGACGGCATGGGCGACCTGGGCCTGCCCGTCCCCACCCGCCGTCCGGTCGACGTGGACGCGGTGACCCTGCTGCGCCGGGAGATCCTGGCCTCCCCGCGCCCGGTCACCCTCGTCCCCACCGCGCCGCTGACGAACATCGCCCTGCTGCTGCGCACCCACCCGGAGGTGACCCGCAACATCGAGCGGATCGTTTTCATGGGCGGTGCGGTGACCACGGGGAACGCCACGCCGGTCGCGGAGTTCAACGTGTGGCACGACCCGGAGGCCGCGGCGGTCCTGCTGACCGCGGGCGTGCCGATCACGATGTACGGCCTGGACGTCTTCCAGCGGGTCCTGGTCCCGGCGGCGGACGTGGCGCGGCTGCGGGCGAGCACGGAGCCGCGTCTGAAGCTCGCGGGCGCGCTGCTCGCGCACCGTGACCCGGCGAGCTCCGGCGACCCCACGCCCACCGGGGGCCTGGGCGACGCGGGCGCGCTCTGCGCGGTGGCCGACCCGGCGGGCCTGACCACCGAGCTCCTCCCGGTCGAGGTCTCCCTCGCCCCCGGCCCGGCCCGAGGCCAGACGGTCGTCGACCGCAGGCCGCGCCCCGGCGAGTCCGAGATCCATGAGGGCGTACGCGAACAGACCCTCGTGGATGTGGCGTTGGACGTGGACGTGGAGCGGTACGTGAAGCTGTGGCTGACCGCGGTGGAGGGCGTCTAGGAACAGCGTCCAGGAACAGCGCGACGGCCGTCCGGTCACCCGGTACGGCCGTCCCGTCACCCGGCGCGGGCCGACACCGGCGCCGGGTTTTCACCGACGTCGACGCCAGGCCCGCGCCGGCCTCCGCGTCAGGCGCGCGTGGCCTTGCGGCGCCGCGTGGCGACGACGATCGCCGCGCCGCCCGCCAGCAGCGCAGCCGCGCCGCCCGCGATCAGGGGCGTGTCGCTGCTCGCGCCGGTCTCCGCGAGGTCGCCGCCGCCGCCGTTGGGCGTGGGGGCGGGCGCGGTGGTCGACTCGGAGGCGGACGGGGTCGGCGAACCGCTGTCGGAGGGCGACGCGGACGGCGGCGTGGAGTCGCTCCCGGACGGGGTCGACGGCGTGCCGGACGGGGTGCCGGACGCACTGCCCGACGGCGTGGTCGGCGGGGTGACCGGCGGCTGCTCCGTGACCGTGCAGTCCTTCGTGCCGCCGTTCCAGGCCGCGATCAGCTTGTCCTTGATGACGGGACGGTTCGGCCCCTTGGGCAGGTCGCCGTGGACGAGGCCGTCCTTCGCGTCGAGCTTGCCGTCGAACTTGACCGCGCCCCGGTAGAGGTCGATCTGGGCGAAACAGCCCGCGTCGGGCACGGCGATGTCGAGGCTCTCGGTCTGGCCGGGCTTCACCGTCACGGTGTCGAAGTCGACGAAGACCTGCTCACCGGAGGTACCGAAGCTGGAGCCGTGGGCGAGGTAGGAGGCCAGGGAGGCGGTGCACGTCGTCGCGTCGCCGGCGGCGCGGACCTTGACGTGGATCTTGCCGTCCTCGGTCGGCTTGAGGTTCTGGTCGTCGACGCGCACCGAGTCGAAGAAGTGCGTTCCGTCGAGCGAGAACTGGCAGCGGTCGGTCTGGGTCTCGGTGCCCGCGCCCGTCCCCGGCCGGTAGTGGCCGCCGGACTTCCAGCCGTCGCCGCCGGGAGTCCCGGTGTCCGCGAAGGCGATGGAGGCGGCGGCGACGGAGGCGGCGCACAGGGTGAGCGAAACGGCGCCCGCCCCCAGCAGGCGGCGCACGGTGACAGTTCTCGCTATGGACATAGGGATCCCGTTCTTGGCGAGTCGCCGGGGCTGACCGGTCGGATCAGAAGACGGCATCAGCCCGAGGCGTCAGAAGAGCAGCGGAGCGGCAGAGCAGAAGAGCAGCGGAGCAGAAGAACAACAGCGGAGAGAAAGGACAGCGGAGAAGAGCGGCGGAGAGGATTGCCGGGCTCATCGGTCACGGCTGCCACGAAGGCCACACGTGTCACAGAGGCCACAGCGTGTGTCCATCGTCGTGTGCATGCCGGATGCCTGTCAACCTGCGTCAAACCTTGGGGAGTTCAAGTTTCCGCCACATGTTCCCCATGTACGGAATGATCTGTTCCGAAGAGTCCGACGTTCACTTTTCGGGCACAGTGGACAGACTGCGTGCATGACCGATTTCTCCCCCCACCGCCCCGACTGGTGGCGTCAGGCCGTCGTCTACCAGGTCTATCCGCGCAGCTTCGCCGACGCCGACGGGGACGGCCTCGGGGACCTGCGGGGCGTCACCGGCCGGCTCCCCCATCTCGCCGCCCTCGGCGTGGACGCCCTCTGGCTCTCCCCGTTCTATCCGTCCGAGCTCGCCGACGGCGGCTACGACGTCGCCGACCACCGGGACGTCGACCCGCGCCTGGGCTCCCTGGCCGACTTCGACGCCCTCGTCGCCGAGGCCCACCGGCTCGGCCTGAAGGTGATCGTCGACCTCGTGCCGAACCACACCTCCCACCGGCACCCCTGGTTCCGGGAGGCCCTGGCCGCCGGCCCCGGCGCCCCCGCCCGCGACCGCTACGTGTTCCGCGACGGCCGCGGCCCGGGCGGCGAACTGCCGCCCACCGACTGGCAGTCCGTGTTCGGCGGCAGCGCGTGGCAGCGCGTCCCCGACGGCCAGTGGTACCTCCACCTCTTCGCCCGTGAGCAGCCCGACCTGAACTGGGACCGCGAGGAGGTCCGCGAGGACTTCCGCACCACGCTGCGCTTCTGGTCGGACCGGGGCGTCGACGGCTTCCGCGTCGACGTGGCCCACGCCCTCGCCAAGGACCTCGCCGAGCCCCTGCGCGACCTGGGCGCGCCCGAGCTCAGCGGCGACGCCGGCCTCGCCCGGCTGGCTCCGGGCACCCACCCCTTCTTCGATCGCGACGAGGTCCACGAGATCTACCGCGACTGGCGTCGTGTCCTCGACGCGTACACCCCGCCGCGCACGGCCGTCGCCGAGGCGTGGGTCCCGGGCGACCGCCGTGCCCTGTACGCCCGTCCGGACGAACTCGACCAGGCGTTCAACTTCGAGTACCTGCAGGCCGGCTGGGACGCGGAGGAGATCCGCGCGGTCGTCATGGACTCGCTCGCCGCCGCCCGGGCCGTCGGCGCCTCGGCCACCTGGGTGCTGTCCAACCACGACGTCGTGCGCCACGCCTCCCGCCTCATGCTCGCGCCGGGCACGGACCACGACGCCTGGCTGCTGTCCGGCGGCCGCTCCCCACGCGTCGACGAGCGGGCAGGGCTGCGCCGGGCCCGGGCGGCGACGCTGCTGATGCTGGCGCTGCCCGGATCGTCGTATCTCTACCAGGGGGAGGAGCTGGGCCTGCCCGAGGTGGCCGACCTGCCCACGGAGGTCCTCCAGGACCCGGTGTGGGAGCAGACCGGCCGGGCCCGCAAGGGGCGCGACGGCTGCCGGGTGCCGTTGCCGTGGACGACGACGGGTCCGTCGTACGGCTTCGGCGCGTCCGGCGCGTGGCTGCCGCAGCCGCCGTCCTTCGCGCATCACTCGGTGGAGGCGCAGGACGGCGTGGCGGGCTCCACTCTGGAGCTCTACCGCACGGCGCTGCGCCTGCGCCGCAAGCTGCTGGAGGGCGAAGAGCTCGGCTGGGCGCGGGAGACCCCGCCGGGCGTGCTGTCCTTCACCCGCCGCGACGGCTGGCGTTGCGTGGCCAACCTGTCGGACGCGCCCGTGCCGCTGCCGCCGGGGGAGGTGCTGCTGAGCAGCACGCCCCTGTCCGGCGACGGCCGGCTGGGCCCGGACACGACGGTCTGGCTTGCCTAGGGCGTCTTTCAGAAGCCCCGGCTGCCCGGCGACGCCTGGCACGCACGCTCGCCTCGGCCGCCCTGACGGCGTGGGCCGCCGGCCCACGCCGCCGGCGCGGCTACTGGCTGGTGCCGGGCTGGCCGGCGGGTTGGCCGTTGCCGGGTTGGCCGTTGCCAGGCTGGCCGTTTCCGGGTTGGCCGTTTCCGGGCTGGGGGTTGCCGTTCACGACGCCACTGAGGTCCAGCGGGGTGGAGGTGGCGGTCGGGGGCGGATTGAGGACGACCATGGGCTGGCCGGCCGGCGGGACCGGAGGGGTCATGTCCGACTGGGGCAGCTTGGGCGGCGTGGTCTGGTTGAACAGCGTGGTGTCGAAGTCGACCAGACCGGTCTTCTCCATCACCGTGATGTGGTCCAGCACCGTGTCGTTGGCCTGGTCGGCGAGGGCGCGGACGAGCGTGTTCTTCGTCGTCGACCGGATCTTGGCGATCGTGTTGAAGATCGAACCGTGCGTCATGCGCAGGATGTTGGCGAAGTCGGTGTCGAACTGCTTGCCGCTCTCCGCCTTCAGCTGGGTGACGAAGCCCTCCTGCTGCGGGCTGGCCACGTTGGGCAGCTGGATGTTCAGCATCGGCGCGATCTTGCGGCAGCTGGTGTCCAGCGCGCCGTGACCGTCGATCAGGTGGTTGCTGGCGGTGCGGATGGCCGGGGTCTGGCTCTTCTGGAGCCCGAGCTGGCCCAGTGGGTACTCCCACAGTCCGGCGGCCCGGACCTTCACCACGAAGTCTCTGTCGCCCTCGGTCAACGGTCCCCACTGCGTGTTGGCGATGATCCGGTCACCCGAGGTCGACACGGTGTCCAGGCCGAGCATCGACGGGTACGCGAGGGCGCTGAGGGTCAGGGTGAGCGCGCCCCCCACGAAAATAGTTCCCATCATGTTGCGCGAAAGTGCCACCGTTCCTCCTGCCCGTCGGGGAATCCGCCGTCGTGTCGTCGCCCGGTGGGGACCCGGACGTAGAGAAGTACGCACGCGGTGCCGTTCGGACTCATCCGGTCCGCCAGAAAGTTGATGGACCGTGCACAGGGCGAGCGAGTAAGTTCCCAAAAGGAACTCACCGGATCGAGAGGGGACCCTGCCGTGCAGCAGACCTGGACCGCCGTCGACGCCTACTTCAACGACCTGCTGGTGGAGGAGGACGACGCCTTGCGCGCGGCCGGGGAAGGCAGTGAGGCCGCCGGTCTGCCGCCCCATCAGGTGGCGCCGAACCAGGGCAAGCTGCTGCACCTGATCGCCCGCCTCCGGGGCGCCCGCACGATCCTGGAGATCGGCACCCTCGGCGGCTACAGCACCCTCTGGCTCGCCCGCGCCCTGCCCGAGGACGGCCGTCTGGTGACGCTGGAGTCGGACGAACGGCACGCGCGAACGGCGGCGGCGAACATCGCGAGGGCGGGATGCGGGGGCGTGGTGGACCTGCGGGTGGGCAAGGCGTCGGACACGCTGCCGCTCCTCGCGGCGGAGCTCGGCGACGAGGGGTTCGACCTGGTCTTCATCGACGCGGACAAGCCGTCCAACCCGCTCTACCTGGAGTGGGCGCTGCGACTGACCCGCCCCGGCAGCGTCATCGTCGGCGACAACGTGGTGCGCGAGGGCGCGGTGACGGACGCGGCGAGCAGCGACCCGCGCGTCCAGGGTGTCCGCACCTTTACCGAACTGATCTCGCGGCACCCGAAGTTGACGGCCACCGCGGTGCAGACGGTGGGCGAGAAGGGGTACGACGGTTTCGTGCTGGCACTGGTGACGGACTGAGACGCGACGGGACACGGAGGGCGGGGACATGGGGAGCGGGGACACGGAGGGCGGGGACATGGGGAGCGGGGACACGGAGGGCGGGGACATGGGGAGCGGGGACATGGAGGGCGGGGACATGGGGAGCGGGGACATGGAGGGCGGGGACATGGGGATGAGCACCGTACGGCTGACGGAGATCACGTACTACCCGGTGAAGGGCTGCGCGGGGACGTCGCTCACCGAGGCGACGCTGACGTCGACCGGTCTGCCGCACGACCGCGCCTACGCGATCGCCGACGAGAAGGGCGAGCTGCGCTGGCAGTGGGGGGACCCCCGGATGGCGCTGATCTCCCCGGAGTCGAGCGACGGCGAGGTGACGCTGCGCGCCCCGGGCCGGGACCCGGTGCGGGCCGACAGTCCGAACGTGCACGCCTGGCTCACGGAGTTCCTGGGCGTCCCGAGCACCCTCGTCCCGTCGCCGGCGGGCAACGCCCACCGTCTGCACGTCGTCTCGCGCGCCAGCCTGGACGCCCTGAACCGCCGCCTCGCCGCCCGGGGAGCCGCCCCGCTGCCGATGAACCGCTTCCGCCCCAACCTCGTCGTGGACGGCTGGGACGACCCCCACACCGAGGACCGCGCCGCCCGCCTCGCCGTCGCCGGCACGGAACTGGCCTTCACCGAGGACACGATCCGCTGCGCCATCACCATGGTCGACCAGCGCACCGGCCGCCGCGCCGGTCCGGAACCCCTGCGCACCCTGGGGGACTACCGCCGGGCGGACGCCGGCGGCATCGCCTTCGGCGCCTACTTCCAGGTCCGTCGGCCGGGGAGGATAGCGGTGGGCGACGAGGTGGCGGTGCGTTCCGGGCCGGCCGTCGGACCCTGACCCGAGCGCATCCGGGACGCCGCTGACGTCACGTACCCGGGGATGCCTGGAACGCGGCGGAAGCCCCGTACGCGGCGGACGCCCCGTACGCCCGGGGCACCCGGACTTCCTAGACGCCCTCGGCGTGCCGGACGTGCTTCGTACCGTCCATGGCCTTCGTCTGGCGGCGTTCCTGGAGGGCGCGGTTGATGGTGTGCACGCGGATCGCGGTGAAGAGGACGACGGCCGCTCCGATGGCGGCCATCTGCCACTCGCCGTCCCGGACGGCCGCATAGAAGAGGAAGCCGCTGAAGAGGACGCCGAAGGCGACGAGCAGGGGTTCGCGCACCCAGAACGGGAGCACGCGGATGACGAGACCGATCATCCGGCTACTTCAGCACCCCCGGCCCGCACCTGCTGTGACGGACGCCACAATTCCGGGAGTTCATGTGTGCGTGATGTGAAGGCAATTGGCCAACCGTTGACCGCCCCGGTGAAACGTTGACCGCTTCACGGCGGAGTCCGGACGAACGGGAGGGCGAGTCATGAGGATGCCCCGACCTAGATTCGCTGCATGTCCATGCCACAGCGGCCCCATCAGCCCGCGAGGGCTGCCGCCACGCTCCCGGTCCTCCCCTACCGCAAACCCACCAAGGGGCGGGACTACTGGGTGATCGACGACGTCTTCCCCGAGCCGGACGCCGCCGCGATCCGTGCGCGCTGTCTCGCCAAGGACGACTGGGTCATGGGCCATCCGTACACCTCGGAGAGCTGGCCCGGACTGCGCACCATGCCCGGTCTCGAACCCGGTGAACTCGACCGGGTGGAGCGGTTGGTGCGCGGGGCGACGGGGGCGCGGAAACTGTGGGTGCAGCAGGCGCCGGGCGGCGGCACCCTCAACCACAACTGCGTCCAGGTCGTGGGTGAGGGGGAGAGCGCCCCGCGCCCGCACTCCGACTCGCGGGCGCTGTGCCGGTACGCGGCCGTGCTGTACCTCAACCCGGCCGTCCCCAAGGACTGCGGCACCAGCTTCTACCGGCAGTCACTGCCGGGCGGGCGGCTCGGCGGCAACGTCGTCCAGGCCCCGCACAACAACCTCGTCGAGGCCCTCGGCACCCGGTTCGTCGCGCCGGACGCCTTCGAGGAGGACGTACGGGTGCCGCACCGGCACAACCGCCTGCTCCTCTACAACGCCAACCTCGTGCACAGCGCGACCGGTTACTCCGGCACCACGCTCGAGGAGAAGCGCATGACGGCCGTCTTCTTCTGGATGGCCTGACGCGCCCGCCCTCCCGCCGGAGACCGAGCAGCCGGGCCACGCGCATGACCAGGGCGCACAGGACGGCCCTGCGCCACAACGGCGCGGGCGTGGACACCGCGTCGGCGCAGCTCGGGGAGATGGCGCGGGTCCGCGGCGATCTCGCGCGGCAGCGGACCGAGCAGGAGCGGTTCGGCGGGCGGGCCGGACGTCTCCCCGGACCGCGTCAGTACCGCACCGCCCGGGCCGCCTCCGCCTTCACCTCGCCGGAGAGTGCGCGGTGGCTGCGGGCGATGGCCTTGGCGGTCTTGCCGGCCGGGACGTCGGTGACGGTGACGAGCACGGAGTCGAGCAGCTTGCCGCCGGAGTCCTTGAAGTCCACCTCGACGGCGAAGGACTTCGTCGAGTCGACGCTGTTCTCGACCGTCACCTCGACCGCGCTGCGGTCGCCGTCGGCGGTCGGCGTGCCGAGCTTCACGTCGCCCTTGGCGTCGACGCCGCCCTCGATCCCGTCGAGCTTGCGGCCCACCTCCGCGGTCGCCGACGAGAACGCCTCCGAGGCCTCCGAGGCGAGCGAGGAGGCGGCGGCGGTGGCCTGAGCGCCCACCGACTGCGCGGCGGAGGCCGCCTTGCTGGCCACGGAGGACGGGCTGTCGTCCCCCGAGCAGCCGGTGAGCGCGGTGAGCGCGCTGACTGCGGCGAGCCCCGTCAGCAGGGCCGCGCCGCCCCGCACCGCCGCCGGACGGGGCCCCCTCTTCCGGCTCCTGCGGTTCGCTGCCATCACGCCTCCAGATCGCTCGCGGGTCTGTCGCGGGTCGTTCACGGGTCGGGTCACGGGTGGGTCGGGGGTCGTGCGCGGTCCGCGGGATCTCCAGTGAAGGCGCGGACCGTCCCGCCCGCATGCCGGCCCACCCGAACGGCGCACCACCCGTGGTGGCGGCTCCCACCCGGACGGATGGTCGAGGGACAGTCGCCGAGACAGAGACGGGGTAACCCCATGAGCGACCAGCCGCACTCCCAGCCGTCGTCGCACGGGTCCCCGGTGTGGGACCCGTCCCACCAGGGCACCGGCACGCCGGCCTGGACCTCGCCCCCGGCCGGCGGCGGACTGGCCGCCGGCGGGGTCGTCTTCGGCGGCGTGCTGATGTTCGTCAGCGGAGTCCTCGCCGTCTTCCAGGGCATCGCCGCGATCGCCGAGGACGACGTCTACTCCCGGGTCGGGAGCTACGTCTACGAGATGAACCTCACCGGCTGGGGCTGGGTCCTGCTGATCGTGGGCATCGTGGCCACGGCGACCGGCTGGGGGCTGCTGATGGGGGTGGAGAAGGCGGAGTGGGCCCGGATCAGCGGCATCGTGCTGGCGTCGCTGAGCCTGATCCTGCAGTTCCTGTTCCTGCCGTACGCACCGGTGTGGGCGGTCATCCAGATCGCCATCGACGTCTTCGTCATCTGGGCCCTGGCCTCCTACCGCCCTCTCCAGGCCTAGGCCGGTCCGGAAGCCAGGGGAGCGCCGGTGCTCCGGACACCCGCACGGCCTTGCGGCGCAGCCACGGCAGGGGCGGCACCTGGGACCCCAGGTACGGGGTGATCCGCACCTCGAAGTGCAGATGCGGGCCGGTGACGTTGCCGGACGCGCCGGACAGTCCGAGGCGCTGGCCGGCCGCCACCCGCTGGCCCCGGCGCACGTCGATGCGGGACAGATGGGCGTACTGCGTGAAGTAGCCGTCCTGATGCCGCACCAGGACCTGGTTGCCGAAGCCGTCCCCGCAGGTGGTGACGCGTACGACGCCGGAGCCGACGGCGTACACCGGGGTGCCGGAGTCCACCGCGAAGTCCTGGCCGGTGTGGCGGCGGGCCCAGCGGGAGCCCTTCGCGGCGTAGCCGGCGGAGAGCCAGTAGCGGCGGGTCGGGGCCGTCCAGGCGGAGGAGCGCCGCTCGGGCGCGCGGCTGCGCTCCCCGAACGGACAGTGGCCCGCGCGCCCGGAGGGGTCGACGGCGACCGGGTCGCCGGTCTCCCTGGCCCCCGCCCACAGCAGGTCCCACAGGTCGTCGCGGACGGCTTTTCGGCGCTCTTCGGCCTCTTCGAGGGCCGCGGGCAGGGCGTCGGCCTCGCGCAGCCGGTCGACCCGCTCACGCGCCTGCTCGTGGACGCGGACGGCACGGACGGCCCGGTGGCGGTCTCCGTCGCCCCCCGCCGCGGCGGGCAGGGCGGCGAGCGCCGTCACCAGGAGGGCGAGGAGGGCGGCCCCGGTCGCGGCGCTGAGGCGCGCCCGCGTCCGCGGGAAGCGCGCATGATGTTCTCGTCCCATTTCCGGATCATCGGACCGGCGACGCGTCCGAGGGCGGCACCCGGCCGGACGGGCTCCCCAGGTTCAGCCGAACGGCCCCGCCGCCCCGCCCCCGGCCCTGCCTCCGGCCGCGTCCTCGCCCCCGCCTCCGCCCCCGTCCTCGCGCTCGCGGCCGGTCCGGCCCCCGCGCCCACCAGGGAGCGGTAGACGGCCGAGGAGCGGGGGTTGTCGGCGCACCGCCACACGCCGTGCGGACAGTAGTCGCTGATGGTCTGGTACAGCGGCCGGTGCTCGGCGAACCAGTCGAGCATGCCGCGCATGTACTTCGGGTCGTCGCCGTTGCGGAACAGCCCCCACTCGGGATACGACACCGGCTTGCCGTGCGCCCGCGCGAACCGGACGTGCGCGGCCAGGCCGTAGGGCTCGGCGACCTGCTCCGCGAAGGACATGCCGGCGGGCTGGTCGTAGGCGTCCATGCCGACGACGTCGACGTGCGCGTCGCCCGGATAGCACGCGGTCCAGGGGACGGCGTCGCGTCCCCGGCTGGGCGTGAACTCGAACCGGAACCGCCGCCCGCCCGGCACCGATCGCACGGCCTCCGCGATCCTCACCCAGTACCGCTTCCAGGCCTGCGGATCGGGCCCGCACCGATGGGTGTACGTGGTCCCGTTCATCTCCCAGCCCACCACCAGCACCGTGTCCGGCAGCCCGAGCCCGACGAGCCGCCGGGCCAGCGCCCGGAAGTGGCCGTCGTAGTCGCCGCGCGCCCCCCTGCGCAGCTCCTCCCGCACGGCCGCGTCGGACACGTGGTCCTCGGTCCCCTCCAGCATCGGCACGTTGAGCACGAACATCCGGTCGGCGCGCTCCTGCCGCCACCGTGCCCAGTACTCCAGGTAGCCGGGCGCCCCCTCGATGTTGCTCCACCGGTCGCCGGGCAGATACGCGTGCCCGACCCGGGGCGTGGCGACGCCCAGCCACTCGTCCAGCCCGGCGATCCGCCGCACCCCGGCGTCGTCGTACCCGACGTACGCCCCGAACGCCCCGGGTGCCGCCCCGGTCCCCCGCCCGACGGGCACGCACGCGGGCCCGGCCAGCAGCACGAGGGCGGCGAGCAGCGTGCTCAGGACATGGAGGGCGCGCGGGGAGCGGAACACCGGCACAGGATGACGCCCCCGCCCCCTCCTCACCCCGAACTCGCCCCACAACCACCCGGACGGGACCCCCCTCCCGGCCAACCTCGCCCCTCCCCACGGCAACCCACGAACGAACGGCCGACCAGAACAACCGACGGCGCAACCGACGGAGCAACCGACGGCGCAACCGACGGCGCAACCACTCCGAGCGCGGCCCACCGTGGCACCGACGTCACCGGTCGCACCGGCCCGTTGCGGCCACGGAGGCGCCCGCCGAGGCGGACCGGCGGACCGGCAGGCGGACAATCGGCTGGACAGCGGCCCCGACCTGCTGCGACGCTCCGCCGATGACGCTCGCCGACCTCCTCGCCGCCGTCGCCCTGACCGCCCGCCTGGGCCCGGTGCACATCGGCGCCTCCTGGGACGACGTGACGGCGGCCCTGGGCGAGCCGCGCGAGGTGGTCCCGATGAGCCGCCGCAGCCGCCGCCGGTCCCGCCTCTTCGGCTACGGCGACCTGGAGGTGTTCGTCTGCCCGTGCCGTGAGGTGCGGATGGTGTCCGTGCAGACCTGGACCGACACGGTCGTCCTGCCCGGCCACGCGGGCACGTTCCCCGGCGAGCCGACCCACGCGGAGGTCGTGGCCGCCCTGGACCGCGCGGCCTGCCCCTGGGAGCTGG
Source organism: Streptomyces achromogenes (assembly GCF_030816715.1). Lineage (NCBI taxonomy): Bacteria > Bacillati > Actinomycetota > Actinomycetes > Kitasatosporales > Streptomycetaceae > Streptomyces > Streptomyces achromogenes. The sequence continues at coordinate 4,635,256 of NZ_JAUSYH010000001.1, forward strand.
ACCCCGGCCTCACCTTCCGTGACCAGCGCACCCTGCGGGTCCCGTCGACGCGGGCCGCCTTCACCTTCGTCGTCCCCGAGGACGGCGAGCCGACGCTGCACGTGCTGGGCCTGCCGGACGACGGTCACACGTGCCTGGAGCCGAGCCGTCCGGCCCCTTGACCGGTGCCCCGTCGGCCATGCTGTCGGCGTCGAGGACGTCGCCGTCGCCCCGGCGGTGGGGTGGGTGAGGCAACCGGAAGTGGGGAGTTGGGGGTCTTGTGAGGCGACAGTGCCTTCTCGGACGTATTCCTGCACGTGTGTAGGGTTCCGACGTTGGGCGGCGATCGACGCCGGCGATCCGAGCACGGTGTACGGGGTGGAACGGTCGAGGGGGAGGGGCGAGCGCCGGTGAGCGGAACGAGAAGGCGTGGGCAGGTGCCGGTGCGAGGAAGCGGGCCGGCGGGCCGGTCCGGCGGGACGCGGCTGACCCGGCGCGGGCGCGTCGTCGCCTGGGGCGCGGGGGTGAGCGCCGTCCTCCTCCTCGGGGCCGGCGGGACCGCCGCGTGGATCTGGTACGACCTCAACGACAACATCACCGCCGCCGAGGTGGACGACAAGCTGGGCGGCGACCGGCCGCAGAACCTCAGCCCCGGCTCGAAGAACATCATGGTCGTCGGGTCCGACAGCCGTGACGGCGCCAACGCCAAGTACGGCAAGGACCTGACCACCATGCAGTCCGACACGCTGATGGTGCTGCACATACCGGCCGACCGTAAGTGGGCCTCGGTCGTGTCGTTCCCGCGTGACTCGTGGGTGGAGATACCCGGGTGCGAGAAGGGCGACGGCACGTCGTCCTCCCCGCACCACTTCAAGATCAACGAGGCCTTCGCCATCGGCGGCAGCAACGGCAAGGTCGGCGAGGCCGCCGCGTGCACCATCAAGACCGTCGAGGCCAACACCGGTCTGCGCATCGACCACTTCATGTCGGTCGACTTCTCCGGCTTCAAGGGCATGGTCGACGCGCTGGAGGGCATCGAGGTCTGCCCGAAGCAGGCCATCCACGACGAGAAGGCCCATCTGGACCTGGAGGCGGGGTGTCAGACCGTCAAGGGTGAGAAGGCGCTGGGATACGTCCGCACCCGCTACAGCGTCGGCGACGGCTCCGACATCGGACGCATCGGGCGGCAGCAGGAGTTCATGGACGCCCTGGCCAGGAAGGCCAAGTCCAAGCTCACCAGCCCCGACGCGATGTACGGCTTCCTCCAGTCGGTCACCAAGTCCCTCACCACCGACCCCGACATGGCCGGCATCAAGCCGCTGTACGGGCTCGCGGACGAGCTCAAGGGCATCCCGAGCGACCGTCTGAGCTTCCTCACCGTGCCCAACTACGGGCGCGTCGCCGACCAGCCCACCGACAAGGCCAACGTCGTGTGGCAGTACCCGCAGGCCGCCGACCTGTTCACCTCCCTGGCCAAGGACCAGGAGGTCACCAAGGCGCGGTTGGACGCGTCGAAGAAGAACGTGGTGTACGCCTCCAGCGTGCGGGTCCAGGTACTGAACGGCACCGGCGTCCCGGGTCGCGCGGCGGCCGTCGCGGAGAAGCTGAGGAAGGCCGGCTACACCGTCACCGGCACGGGCAACGCCCCCGGGACGGTGGCCAGGACGACCGTCACCTATCCGTCGGGGCTCGAGAGCAAGGCCGCCGTCCTCGCGTCCCGGCTGCCCAACCTGCGCCCCACGGCGGACGGTTCGGCCGCCGCAGGCGTCGTCACCCTGGTCGTCGGACCGGAACTGAAGGTCGAGGACGTCGCCTGACCGCTTCTCGGCTCTTCTTGGTCAACAAGGCTCCGGAAATGGGGTAAGGTTGATCTTGAGCCGGTCACCGGAAACAAAAACGGTGAACGACCTCTGCGTTGGTGGTCCAAGGAAAGACGCCCCGCTTCCTGCGGGGAAATGCAGGTGCAAGGCCTGCCCGGCGCTCCATCGGAACGAGCCCCATCCCGTGTTCCACGGGGTGGGGCTCGTTCGCGTTCCCCCGCCGGGTACGGCACGGGGACCTGCCGGCGCGCGGCACGTGTGCACGAACAGCGGGACCTGTCGGCGCGCCGGTATCCGCGGCCCCGGCCCCGCCGCCTCGACCGTTCGGCCGATACCGCCCGCCGTGTCTGCGCCTACCGTGAACGGCATGAGATCAGCCTGGCTACGAGGCAGTGCACGGGGCGCGGCCGTCGGCGCGCTGCTGGCGGCCTGCGTCCTGGACCTGATGATCGCCGGCGAGGAGGGCAGCCCGTGGGGTCAGGCGGTCCTCCTCGCCGTCGGCCTGACCGCGGTGCTGTGGCCCGCCTCGCGCCGCCCCGCGTGGCTCACCCCGCAGCTGCGCACCGCCGTGCCCGCCCTGCTGTCCGCCCTGTACACGGCCGCCGCGGTCGTCCGGGACCGTACGGCCCCCTTCGGGCCGGGTGAGCTCGTGATCCTGCTGTGCCTGCTCTTCGTCGCCGTACGGCACTGCCCGCCGAACCGGCTCGTCGCGTGCGCCGCGCTGGACGCGCTCGCCTTCCTCGCCACGCCGTGCCGCCAGTTCTGGCCGCTGTGGTCCCAGGACGGCGCGGGGCTCGCGTACATCGTCGTGGGGCTGGTGTTCGTCCTGCTCGTCGGCTCGCTCGCCGCCTACCTGCGCTCGCTCGACTACCGCCGCACCGTCGCCGTCGACGACACCCGCCGCGAGGAACGCCTCGCCATCGCCGCCGACCTGCACGACTTCGTGGCCCACCACGTCACCGGGATCCTCGTGCAGACGCAGGTGGCGCGCATGATGACGAGCGTGGGGCCCGAGCGGGCCGAACAGCTCGACCCGGTCCTCGCCGGCATCGAACGCGCGGCCACCGAGGCGCTCGCCTCCATGCGGCGCACGGTCGGCGTCCTGCGGGACACCCCCGAGGCCGACCGGCGGCCCGTCGGCGACCTGGCCGGCATCACCGGCCTCGTCGAGAACTTCGGGGGAGATCCCGGCCGACGGGTCGTCCTCCACCGTTCCCCCGCCGTCCCCGACAACCTCCCGCACGAGGTGCAGGCCGCCGCCTTCCGCGTCGTCCAGGAGGCGCTGACGAACGTGCGGCGGCACGCCGCGGACGCCTCCGCCGTCACCGTCCGCCTCGGGCTCGACGGCGAGCGGCTCGACGTCACCGTGGTCGACGACGGCCGCGGCGGCGCTCCCCTGCCCGCCGAGGCCCGCGGTGGCGGCTTCGGCCTGGTGGGTCTGCGGGAGCGGGTCACGGCGCTGGGCGGCGACCTGAGCACCGGCCCGCTGCCGGCCGGCCACGGATGGCAGGTCCGCGCCCTCTTTCCGGCCCGCTGAACACGGGCGGGGCGGTCCCGGCGGTCGTACGCGCGGGGAACAGGCGGGGGTGACGTAAGTCATGTTCGCGCGCGTCCGCGCCGCGATCACTGGCTGAAGACGGAGCACGCCATGGGCCACGGTCACGCCATGGGCCACGGTCACGCCAACGCGCTGGTCGCGCACACCCTGGCGGAGGACGCCAGGGCGTGAGCCCGGCGGGCCCCGGCGCCGGCCGGGCCCGGCCGTGCCCTCAGCGTCCGCCCGTGCCGCTGCCCTTGGCGGGGGAGCGCCGGCGACCCTGTGCGGGCCGGCGGGGGCGGGAGGCCGACCCGCCGCGCTCGGAGGTGCCGCGCTGGGCACCGCCGCGCTCGGAGGTGCCGCGCTGGGCACCGCCGCGCTCGGAGCCGCCGCGTTCGGAACCGCCCCCACGGGCCGTGTTCTTGCGGGCGGGCCGGGCTTGCGCGGTGGGCGGCGGGGTGAGCACGACGGGCACGCCGGACGGCGTCTGCGCGCCGGTGATCCGGTTCAGCTCGGTGCCCCCGGAGCGGACCTGGGTGGTCTGCGGGGTGATGCCGGCGTCGGCCATCAGGCGGGTCATCTCACGGCGCTGGTGCGGCAGGACGAGGGTGACGACGGTGCCGGACTCGCCGGCGCGGGCGGTGCGGCCGCCGCGGTGCAGGTAGTCCTTGTGGTCGCCGGGCGGGTCGACGTTGACGACGAGGTCGAGGTTGTCGACGTGGATGCCGCGGGCGGCCACGTTGGTGGCGACCAGCACCCGGACGTGCCCGTCCTTGAACTGGGTCAGCGTGCGGGTGCGCTGCGACTGGGACTTGCCGCCGTGCAGGGACGCCGCCCGGACGCCGACCGCCAGCAGCTTCTTGGCGAGCCGGTCCGCCGCGTGCTTGGTGTCCAGGAACATGATCGTCCGGCCGTCGCGGGCGGCGATCTCGGTCGTCGTGGCGTGCTTGTCCTCGTCCTCGACGTGCAGCAGGTGGTGGTCCATCGTGGTCACCGCGCCCGCGGACGGGTCGACGGAGTGGACGACGGGGTCGTGCAGGTAGTTGCGCACCAGGCGGTCGACGTTGCGGTCCAGCGTCGCCGAGAACAGCAGCCGCTGCCCGTCGGGGCGCACCAGGTCGAGCAGTCGCGTCACCTGCGGCATGAAGCCCATGTCGGCCATCTGGTCGGCCTCGTCGAGGACGGTGACGGCGACCTGGTCGAGCCGGCAGTCACCGCGGTCGATGAGGTCCTTGAGGCGTCCGGGGGTGGCGACGACGACTTCGGCGCCGCCGCGCAGGGCGTTCGCCTGCCGGCCGATGGACAGTCCGCCCACGACGGTGGCGATGCGCAGGCGCAGCGCGCGGGCGTAGGGGGTGAGGGCGTCGTCGACCTGCTGGGCCAGTTCCCGGGTGGGGACGAGGACGAGGGCCAGCGGCTGGCGGGGCTCGGCGCGCTGTCCCGCGGTGCGGGCGAGCAGGGCGAGGCCGAAGGCGAGGGTCTTTCCGGAGCCGGTGCGGCCACGGCCCAGGACGTCCCGGCCGGCCAGCGAGTTCGGCAGCGTCGCGCCCTGGATCGGGAACGGCGTGGTGACGCCCTCGGTGTCGAGCGCGGCCAGCAGCCGCTCGGGCATGTCGAGTTCGGCGAACGCCTCGACCGGCGGCAGCGCCGGGGTGACGGTCACCGGCACCGCGAACTCGCCGCCGGACGCGGCGGGTCGGCTCCCGCGTCCGCTCCGCCCGGCTTTGGCCGTACGGGAGGGCGCGCCCTGGCGCCGGTCCGTACGGGAGCGGACCGAGCTGTTGCGGTTCATCCGGTGCCTTTCTCGAAAACTGCCGGACGCCATGAACCGGGGCCCGCACTCAGGAGTGCGGGCCCCGGTCGTGTCGTCCGCTTGAAACAGACTCAGACGACGGTTCAGGCGGGGAGGATGTTCTCCGCCTGCGGGCCCTTCTGGCCCTGCGTCACGTCGAAGGTGACCTTCTGGCCTTCCTGAAGCTCACGGAAGCCGGACGTGGCGATGTTCGAGTAGTGGGCGAAGACGTCCGGGCCGCCACCCTCCTGCTCGATGAAGCCGAAGCCCTTTTCCGAGTTGAACCACTTCACGGTGCCAGATGCCATGCTGTATCTCCTTTGGGGCAATGCCCGGTGCCCGCACCTTGCGGAACCGGTGTCGCAGCATCAGAAAAGCCCCAAAAACAAAAAGAGTGCCCGTCGACGGAAGGTCGAAAGAGCACTCTGAAGCCTCTGGTAACCGAAACTGCCACTTTTCTCACGGTAGCACAGGTCGGGATGGGGGGCCGGGACGGTTTTCCGGGTTCCGGTACGCGTCGTGTCGAGTACCCGTACTCAGGAGGCGAGGGCCCTTCTCGCGGCAGGCCGACCGCACCGGCAGCCAGACCTTCGGCCGTCGGAGGAGCCCACCGCGGAGAAGACCGGGATTCGAGTGCGCGTTCGATCGAGTCGGGGAGGACGAATAGGCCGGGAGGGGGTCTCCGTGCGCCCTAGGAGTGCTCGACGAGTGCTGTACCGGTGCTGTGCGGGTGTCGTGGCGGGCGCCGTTGTATAAACGGATGATGATTTATCACGTAGTGCACCCGGACGAGTGGAACGCCGAAGCCGGCCGGCCCTACGCGCCCGCTTCGCTCGCCGAGGACGGGTTCGTGCACTGCTCGCCCGACGTGGAGACCACGCTCGCGGTCGTCAACGCGTTCTACCGGAGCGGCTCCCGGCCCCTGCTGGCGCTGGTCCTCGACGAGGAACGGCTCTCCGCGAGGTGTGCGTGGGAGGCGGCCGACCCCGCTCCGCCGCCCGGGGTCTCCCCCGGCACCCTGTTCCCGCACGTGTTCGGACCGCTCGACCGGGACGCCGTGGTGCGCGTCCTGGAGGTCCGCTGGGACGCGGACGGCCGCGCGACGGGCCTGGCGGACCTCGGCTGACGTCGCCTCACCCGACACCGGCCGCCCGACGGACGCCGGTCGACGTCGCCCCACCCGACACCGGCCGCGGGTTCCGGCTCCGGCGCGGGCCCTCCGCGGCGAACGAGGTCAGCTGAGGCAGATCAGGCCCAGCAGGCAGACGTCGGACGGCGAGGTGACCGCCGTGCCGGACCCCGTGCCGGAACCTGTCCCGGACGACGAGGACGACGCACCCGAAGAGGCGGACGAGGACGACGAGTTCGAGCCCGTGCCGGAGGCGGTGCCCGCGTCGGAGCCCGAGCCCGAACCCGAGCCCGACGTCGAGGAGCCCGAACCGCCGGTCGTGGCCGAGTCGGAGGACTGCTGCCCGGCCGTGCCGGTCAGGGCGCCGACCGTCGAGCTGTAGGCCGACGATCCGTGTCCCCGCTGCTGTCCCGAGGTCTCCGGCGTGGACAGCGCCGTCGTGCCGGCGGGTGCCGCGGCGGAGTCCGGGCGGCTGTCCGCCGGGGTGTCCTGCTTCCGGGCGTGCCCGGTGGCCGGCGACTGCCGGGGGGAGGCGGCCGACGGCGCGTTGCGGTGGCCGTCGGACCGGCTCACCGTGGGGACGGTGTGCTCCAGGGTCGGTTCCTCGCCGCCGGCGGCGGTGGGGGTCTCCGGCGCCGAGGCCGCCTGGGTCCGGTCGCCGTTCTGCCGCTCCAGCGCGGCGACCGCCAGCCCGCTGACGAGCGTGACGGCTGTGACGACCACGGCCCGCCGCTGGTTCTTCTTCCAGCGGGCCAGCTGCCGCCGCCGTGCCGCCCGGCCCTGCGGCGCCGCGGACACCGCCGCGACGGCCGACGAGGCCGTCTCGCTCGTGAGGTCGACGTCGGGGTAGGCGTCGGCGTCGAGACCGAGGGCGACGTCGAGAGCCCGGTCGGGAACGCGCGCCGGAACGCGTTCGGGGAGCGGCCCGGCCAGGGGGGCGGCGGTGACGGGCGCGGGGGTGGAAGACGCGGGGGTGAAGTGCGCGGTGGCCGCGTACGGCGACGTCGTCCCTGCGGTCCCGGCCCCGACGGCGTGTCCGTGGGTCGGGACGGGGGCGATGTCCGGGGCGTAGGCGCCACACCCTGGACACACCAGGGCTCCGTTGAGATGCCGACGACACGAGGAGCAGTAGTCCATCTGCGGTCTTCCTGTTTGCCGTGCCGTCGCTCCGCCCTGGCCGCGACCTGATCACGTTCGCACGGGAGGTCGAACGGCCACGCTAACGAGTCGTGCGGAGGACTGTGTGCAGCCTGTGTGATGCTCCTGCGCGAATGTGTTGAGGGATGTCGGCATGCGGTGCGCGCGCGCCCGGGTCGTGGTCCACCCCGGGTCCACCCCGGGTCCGCATCGGGCTTTTGCGGCGTCCCCGCCGCCCGCCTGTACATCCATGTGAACAGAAATCATGTACGCGTCTATTGACGTGCTCAGGGCAACGCCCTAGCTTCCCGGAGAAAGCGCTTTCCGTACCTCTGGCAGACGACCCGCACCGTCCTGGAGATGGAGAGAACGACATGCTTGTGAGACCCGTCATCGCCTGCGCCGGCCTGGTGGCAGGCGCGCTCGTCGCGTTGTCCGGCACCACCGCCCAGGCCGCCACCACCCGCTACGAGGCCGAGGCCTCCCCGGCGCTCTGCTCCGGCACCATCGACTCCGACTGGACCGGGTACTCGGGCAGCGGATTCTGCAACGGGGCCAACTCGACCGGCGGATACGCCCAGTTCACCGTCAACGCGGCCACGGCCGGCACGGCGACGCTGAGCGTCCGCTTCGCCAACGGCGCCACGGCCGCCCGCCCGGCCTCGCTGGTCGTCAACGGCACCACCGTGCAGACGCCGTCCTTCGAGGCCACCGGCGCCTGGTCGACGTGGGCCACCAAGACGCTCACCGTGTCGCTGAACGCCGGCGCCAACACGGTCCGGCTCAGCCCCACCACGTCCGCCGGACTGCCCAACGTCGACCGTCTCGACGCCGACGTGTCGGGCACCACGACACCGCCGGCCGGCTCCGCGCTCTACGTCGCCCCGGGCGGCACCGACGGCGCGGCCGGCACCCAGTCCGCGCCGACCACCCTCACCTCGGCGATCAGCCGGGTCGCCGCCGGCGGGACCATCTACCTGCGCGGCGGCACGTACGCCTACGGGTCGACGGTGACCGTCCCGGCCACCAGCAACGGCACCGCGTCCGCCCGCACCACGCTGGCCGCCTACCCGGGTGAGACGCCGGTGCTGAACTTCTCGGCGCAGAGCGAGAGTTCGAGCAACCGCGGGCTTCAGCTGTTCGGGTCGTACTGGCACGTCAAGGGTCTCGTCGTGGAACGCGCCGGGGACAACGGGATCTACGTCGGCGGCAGCGACAACGTCATCGAGCGCACGGTGACCCGCTACAACCGCGACACGGGACTCCAGCTCGGCCGGATCGCCTCCACCACGCCCGCCGCCCAGTGGCCGGCCCGCAACCTGATCCTGAGCGCCGAGTCGCACGACAACGCCGACGCCGACGGCGAGGACGCCGACGGCTTCGCCGCGAAGCTCACCACCGGCACCGGAAACGTGTTCCGGTACGCCGTCTCGCACAACAACATCGACGACGGCTGGGACCTCTACACCAAGACCGACACCGGAGCCATCGGCCCGGTGACCGTCGAGGACTCCCTCTCCTACAACAACGGCACCCTCTCCGACGGGACCGTGAACTCCAACGGCGACCGCAACGGTTACAAGCTCGGCGGCGACGACATCGCCGTGAACCACGTCGTGCGGCGCAGCATCGCCTTCCACAACGGCAAGCACGGGTTCACCTACAACAGCAACCCGGGCTCCATGGCGGTGTCGAACAACCTGAGCGTCGACAACGCCCAGCGCAACTACTCGTGGGACGCCGGGACCTCGGTCTTCCGCGGCAACACCTCCTGCCGGTTCGCGGTGAGCGGCTCGAACGACAAGACCGTCGGCGACGCGGACGGCTCCAACCAGTTCTGGACGGGCTCCAACGGCAGCCGGTGCGCCTCGTACTCGGGCGCCCTCGGCTGGTCCTTCGCCTCGGACGGCCGCCTGGTCGTGACGCTGGGAGGCAGGCAGGTGACGTTGTAACGGGCACGGCCGACGCCGTCTCCGCGCACGGATCAGGCCCCGGTCGAGGAGGACCCGGGCCTGCTCCGCTGTCCCGGAAACCAGGAGGGCTCTCCCGTGACCCCCTCCAGCCGGACGTCGCGCAGGACCGCGCGCTCGAAACGCGCTCCGGTGAGGTCGGTGAGGCCGTGCGGGGGAATGCCGGTGTTCACCGATCCGAGCACGGCGCCGGTGAGATCGGCGTCGCGGAGGTCGGCGTGCCTCAGGTCGCAGCCGGCCAGGCGCGTCCCGCGCAAGGAGGCGCCGCGCAGGTCCGCGTGGCGTAGATCGCAGAACTTCAGACTGCAGCGGTCCAGGTCTGCGTGGCGCAGGTCGGCTCCCGCGAACGAGCAGCGGGTGAACCGCAGGGGGGCCAGGAGGGCGGAGACCAGGTCCTGACCGGCGAAGTCCTCGGCGGTGAGGGACGTGGAGCGAGGCAGTGCCGCGAGTCGGTTCCTCGCGCTGGGGCGGGTGGTCATGGAGGCCAGCGTGCCGGACGCGGGGGCGGGCGGGCACGCCGATATGCCGTGAGCCGGCCGAAGGGGCGGCGGTCGTTGCGGCGTCCGACCGGGCCGGCGCCGGGGACGCAGTCGCCAGGACGGCCGGTTCCGCTGCGAAGAGCGGGGCGGGGACGGTCGAAGCCCCTTCCGGTGAGGTGCGTGACATCCGAGGGGACGGCGGAACCCCGGACATCTGTTCGTCGTCAAGAAGGGCGAAGCACGCGAACAGGTGAACGCACGGAACGACATGGGGTGGGCGCGCGGTGGACAGGCGGATCAGGGGGGCGGCGCTGGCCTGCCTCCTTTTGACGGCGGGCCTGGCGACGGGCTGCACGACCGAATCCCGCGCGGACTCCTCGTCCTCCTCCGCCGCCCCGGACGCCTCGGCATCGTCCGAGCGGGCCGGCCGGGGCGAGGCGGGCGCGCGGGCGGACACGAAGTCGGCCACCGCCGCCGCCTACCGCAAGTGGGGGCTGAAGCCGCTCGCCGCGCCGCCCGCGCCCCCCGCGACCAAGCCGTCCCGGCCGACGGCCGAGGGCGGCGGGGTACCGGTGATCAGCGAGATACCCACCCAGCAGAAGATCGTCTTCCTCACGTTCGACGACGGGGCCGAGAAGGACCCGAAGTTCGTGACGATGATGCGGGAACTGAAGATCCCCTTCACGATGTTCCTGACGGACGCCGCCATCCGCGCCGACTACGGCTACTTCAAGCCGCTCCAGCACCTCGGCGACGGCGTCCAGAACCACACCCTGACCCACCCGAACCTGCGCACCCTGGGCGCGAGCGCCCAGAAGCGGGAGATCTGCGGCCAGCAGACCAAGCTCAAGGCCGAGTACGGCACCACGCCCAGGCTGCTGCGCCCGCCCTACGGCAACTGGAACGAGGACACCCGGGCCGCGGCGGCGTCCTGCGGCCTCGAGGCGATCGTGCTGTGGCGCGAGTCCATGCAGATCACGAACATGCAGTACCAGCGCGGCGACAAGAAACTCCACCCGGGCGACATCATCCTGGCCCACTTCCGCGGACCGTCCGAGCTCAAGGGCACGACGATGACCGAGATGACGGCCAACCTGCTGCGCCACATCCAGGAACAGGGCTTCACCGTCGCCCGCCTCGAGGACTACCTGTAGGACCGGGACCGCTCAGGGCCCACCCCGACGACTCGGCCCGGGGCGGCCCGGCTGTCCTGGGCCGGCTCAGGCCGGGGCGGCCGGCAGGGACTGCTCCGCCCAGATGGTCTTGCCGGCGGGCGTCTGACGGGTGCCCCAGCGCTCCGCGATCTGGGCGACGAGCAGCAGCCCGCGCCCGCCCTCGTCGAAGACCCGGGCCCGCCGCAGATGCGGGGCGGTGCTGCTGCCGTCGGAGACCTCGCAGATGAGCGACGTGTCGCGGATGAGCCGCAGCACGATCGGGTCGCCGCCGTACCGCAAGGCGTTCGTGACGAGTTCGCTGACGATCAGTTCGGTGGCGAACGCCGCCTCCGTCAGCCCCCACGCGGCCAGCTGTTCGCCCGCCAGCTTGCGCGCCCCGGCCACCGCCGCGGGATCCCGCGCCACCTGCCAGGTGCGCACCTTCCCGGCGTCCAGCGCGGCGGTGCGCGCCAGCATCAGCACGACGTCGTCGCCGGGACGGTCGCTCAGCACCGTGCGCAGCACGTCGTCGCAGGTCTCCTCCAGCGGCGCCAGCGGTGCGGCCGGGGCGCTCAGCGCCCGGTGCAGCAGGGCGAGGCCGGCGTCGATGTCGCGGTCGGCGGCCTCGACCAGGCCGTCGGTGTAGAAGGCGAGCAGGCTGCCCTCCGCGAGCTCCACCTCGACGGACTCGAACGGCAGCCCGCCGAGCCCGAGCGGCGGCCCGGCCGGCAGGTCCAGGAAGCGCACGCCGCCGTCGGGGGTGACCACCGCGGGTGGCGGATGTCCGGCGCGGGCCATGGTGCAGCGCCGGGACACCGGGTCGTACACGGCGTACACACAGGTCGCCCCGACCTCCCCCGAAGCGTCCTGCGCGCGCCCGCGGGCCTCCGGGCCCTCCTCCCGGTCCAGCCTGAGGACGAGGTCGTCGAGCTGGGTGAGCAGTTCGTCGGGGGCGAGGTCGACGTCCGCGAGGGTCCGCACGGCGGTGCGCAGCCGGCCCATCGTGGCCGAGGCGTGGATGCCGTGGCCCACCACGTCGCCCACGACCAGGGCGACCCGGGCGCCGGACAGCGGGATGACGTCGAACCAGTCGCCGCCCACGTCGGCGCCGGACCCGGCGGGCAGATAGCGGTACGCCACCTCCGTCGCCGTCAGCTCCCGGGGCCGCACGGGAAGCAGGCTGCGCTGGAGCGCCAGCGCCGTGCGGCGTTCCCGCGTGTAGCGGCGGGCGTTGTCCACGCTCACCGCCGCCCGGGCGACGATCTCCTCGGCGAGCAGCAGGTCGTCCTCGCTGAAGGCGTCCCCCGTGCGGTGCCGCAGGAAGTGCACCAGACCGAGGGTCACCCCGCGGGCGCGCAGCGGCACCAGCATCAGCGAGTGGATCATGTACTTCGAGACGGTCTCGGCGCGGGCCCGGGAGGACCTGATCCATTCCTGTATCCCCGGCTCGCCGGCCGTGTGCCGGGTGCCCCGGCCGGCGATCAGCGTGCGCATCGGCGGTGTTGTGACCGGGTAGCGCACGGCGTCGCCCGGGGCCGCGACCGACTCCGGGCAGCCCTCCAGCACCGACCGCTGCGCCGCGCGGCGCACCACGACGGGCCGGTCCGGCCGCAGCGGCTCCGGCTCGTCGCCCAGCACGACGGACTCCAGCAGATCCACGGTGACGAAGTCGGCGAACCCTTCGACGGCGACGTCGGCCAGTTCCTCCACCGTGCGGGTCACGTCCAGGGCGCTGCCGATGCGCACGCCGGCGTCGTTGAGGACCGCGAGGCGGCGGCGCGCCCAGTGCTCCTCGGTGGTGTCGAAGACGGCCGCCGAGACCCCGAGCACCCGGCCGGCCTCGTCCTTCAGCGGTGAGATGAACATCGACCAGGCGTGCTCCCGGGTTTCGCCGGGGGCCCTGCCGTGCGCCTCGTGGAACACCGTCTCGCCGGTGCGCAGCACCTGCCGCTGCAGACGGTCGTACTCGTCGAACGGCTTCGTGGGCTCGATCTCCCACAGGGTCCGGCCCCGCATCTCGTCGACGGTCAGGCCCATCACGTGGGCCATCGACGCGTTGGCCGACACCAGCCGTGCCGCACGGTCGTAGACCGCCACCGGCACGGGGAGCTGCGCGAGCGTGAGGTCCCACAGCGCCGCCGTGACCGGCTCGGCCCGCCCGGGCTCGCTGACCGGCCCGGCGCCCGTCACCAGCCAGAGCCGCCCGGGGCCCGCGTCCGCCATCGGCATCGCCTGCAGCCGCAGCACCACACGGTCTCCGCCGCGGTGCCGCAGCGCCACCTCACTGGCCGTCCGGCGGCCGGCGGCGACATGGCGCCGCGCCGACTCGGGCAGCCGCGCGGCGAGCAGATCGGCGGCCGGCCGGCCCACGACCTCGGCGGCCCCGTACCCCAGCAGCTGCTCGGCTCCCGCGCTCCACGCCGTGATCGCCCCACGGTCGTCGACGACGACCGCGAAGTCCTCCGGCACGCGTTCCGGCGCCGTGCCCCGGGATGTGACACCTCTACCGTTCATGGGCCACTCCGCCTCGCTCTCGCCCGGCCGTCGCGGGCCGGGTCGCCGGGACCGCGCCCCGGCGTGCCGGGCGGCCGCGCCCGCCGCCCCACCGGGCCGTGTTCCGCACACGGCCCGGGGAACACCCGTCCGGAGTCCGAACTTCCTGACGCGTCCGTCCGCGTCCAGTCTGGCAGCGGCACGGCGACTCTGCGGGCGGCTCGGTGGATCTTGGGCGTGCGGCGCGGGCCCTGCCGTGCCCCGGCGGCGAACCCGCTGTCCTGGTTGCCGGTCCGGCGGCGAACTCGCTGTCCCCGTCGCCGGTTCCGCCTAGAATTCCGGTCATGGCCCTGACCATGAGCGACGTGGACCGGTTCGAGGCGGCACGACCCCGGCTGGGGGCCATCGCCTACCGCCTTCTCGGCTCGGCGAGCGAGGCCGAGGACGCGGTACAGGAGACCTTCCTGCGCTGGCAGGCCGCCGACGTCGAACGCGTCGAGGTCCCCGAGGCCTGGCTGACGAAGGTGCTCACCAACCTGTGCCTCAACCAGCTCACCTCGGCCCGCGCACGGCGTGAGACCTATGTGGGCCAGTGGCTCCCCGAGCCCCTGATCGCCGGGGACCCGATGCTCGGCCCGGCCGACACGGCCGAACAGCGCGAGTCGGTGTCGTACGCGGTGCTCGCCCTGCTGGAGCGCCTCTCCCCCAACGAGCGGGCGGTGTACGTGCTGCGGGAGGCGTTCGACTACCCGCACCGGGAGATCGCCGCGATCCTCGACCTCACCGAGTCGGGCAGCCAGCAGATCTTCCACCGCGCCAAGAAGCACGTCGCGGACGGCAGGACCCGCACCGAGATCGACGAGGCCGCCGCCCGGCGCATCATCGACGAGTTCCTGGAGGCCGCGACCAGCGGCCGTACCGAGCCGCTGGTGCGGCTGCTGACCCAGGACGCCGTCTCGGTCGGCGACGGCGGCGGAAAGGTCCCGGCGCGCGCCACGGCGTTCGAGGGCGCCCTCGCCGTCGCGAAGTTCATGCGGGGCCTGTTCAAGCCCGGCAAGGCCAAGCGCGCCCTGATCGGTGAGTCGGCCGAGATGTACGCCGCGACCGCCAACGGCGGCCCCGCGGTCGTGGCGGTCGTCGACGGACGGGTCATCGGCGTCATGTGCCTGGAGGTCACCGAAGAGGGCATCGCCGCGTTCCGCAACCAGGTCAACCCCGACAAGCTCCAACGCGCGACCGAGCGGTGGGCGGCCGCCGATCACGGCGAACCCCTGGTCGTCCCCTTCTGACCCCCTTCCGCGCGCCGATGTGAGGTGCTTCACACTCCGTACCTGTCAGGAAACGGCGGGCCGTCCGGTTCAGGAGGCGAATCCGCGCAAGACAGGAGCAGGGATATGCAGCACCGCATCATCGTCCTCGGAGCCGGATACGCCGGAGCCATCGTCGCGGGCCGCCTCGCCAGGCGGCTGCGCCCGGAAGACGTCGCCGTCACCCTCGTCAACGCCGAGGCCGACTTCGTCGAGCGCGTCCGTATGCACCAGCTCGCGGTGGGCCAGGATCTTCCGCCCCGGCCGCTCGACGAGATGTTCGCGGGCACCGGCGTCGAGCTGAGGGTCGCGAGGGTCACCGGCGTCGACGTCGACCGCAGGGCCGTGACCGTCGTCGACGCGAACGGCGCCGGGGAACTCGCCTACGACACCCTCGTGTACGCCCTCGGCAGCGGCTGGAACGACCAGGGCGTCCCCGGCGTCGCCGAGCACGCCCATCAGATCGCCGGCCGCCCCGGGGCGCTCCGGCTGCGTGAGCGCCTGGCCGGGCTCCCCGCGGGGCAGCCCGTGGTCGTGGTCGGCGGCGGTCTCACCGGCGTGGAGGCGGTCACCGAGATCGCCGAGGCCCGCCCGGACCTCGACGTGGCCCTCGTCGCCCGCGCGGGCCTCGGCGACTGGCTGTCGCCCAAGGGGCGCGGACATCTGCGGAAGGTCTGCGACCGGCTCGGCATCACCGTGCACGAGCACGCCGCCGTCACCGGCGTCGAGGCCGACCGCGTCACCACCGCCGACGGAGGGTCGGTCCCGGCCGCGGTCACGGTGTGGACGACCGGCTTCGCCGTCCACCCGATCGCGCAGGCCACCGCCCTGGAGGTCACCGACACCGGCCGGATCGTGGTCGACGGCACCATGCGCTCGGTCTCGCACCCGGACGTGTACGCAGTCGGCGACGCGGCCCTGGCGAAGGGCGTCGGCGACAAGCCGCTGCGGATGTCGTGCGCCTCGGGCGTCCCCATGGCCTGGCAGGCCGCCGACGCCGTCGCGGCACGCCTGACCGGCGGGAAACTCCCGAACACGCCGCTGCGCTACTTCAACCAGTGCATCTCGCTGGGGCGCAGCGAGGGCCTGATCCAGTACGTCACCGGCGACGACCGCGCCGTGCGGGCGGCCCTGACGGGACGGCTCGCCGCCGTCTACAAGGAACTGGTCTGCAAGGGCGCGGCCTGGGGTGTCGCCAACCCGGTGCTCGGGCCGTCCCGCCGCCGGCCCGTCGTACGGGACGCCGTGCGCGACGCCGAGCGGGAGGCCGCGCGGGAGGCCGCGCGGGAGCAGGCGGCTCCGAGCGGGGTGGCCGATGAGGCCGGTGCGGCCGGTGTACGCGTCCCGACCGGTTCACTCGTCCCGGACGGCCCGGTGGACTCGACGGACCCGGGGATCAAGGCGACGGCGTGACGCGCACCCGGACCGGGCGCCGTCGACATCCGGGCGGCGCCCCCGCGGAGCGGCCCACGCGTGGGCGTCGCGGCGGTTTCCGGGACGTGTGTCCCCTCGCCGGCTCCCGCCCGAGCGTTCAGCCGGTACCGCCGGAGGCCCCGTTCGCGGCCCGGTGGTACTCGGCGTTGATGCGCTGGGCCTCCTCGAGCTGGTCCTCGAGGATGACGATGCGGCAGGCGGCCTCGATCGGCGTCCCCCGGTCGACGAGTTCGCGGGCGCGGGCGGCGATCCGCAGCTGGTACCGGGAGTACCGGCGATGTCCCCCCTCCGAGCGGAGCGGGGTGATCAGCCGCGCCTCACCGAGGGCTCGCAGGAACCCCGGGGTGGCTCCGATCATCTCGGCCGCCCGGCCCATCGTGTATGCGGGGTAGTCGTCGTCGTCCAGACGATCACCGAGAGGGTTGTCCGTTGTCATGTCACCTCGCTGTGCAACGCGTCGAGGGGCCCCGGCGCCGTACGGCACCAGGGCCCCGAGGGAAATTCAACACCATCTGTCGGCCTTGCCGCTGTGCCGACCTTCGGTTACCGCCGGTCGGCCCGGCGCGGGAAGCTCGGCGGGCCGTCGGTCGGCGTCACTTCTGAAGCGCCCCGGGACCCCCGCCGACCTGCGACGGGAGCGGTGGCCGGGTGGGCGGGCGCGGCGGGTGGCGGCCCGGCCCGCGGCGCTCCGATCAGGAGCCGACCGGCGTCGGCCGCGCCGCCCGGGCCACGGGTTCACGACCGTGGGGCGGTGGGGAGGCCGGCGACTGCATAAAATGTGCTCTCATGTCGAACCCCGATGAGCTGCTCGTCGCCATCTCCGCCGCGGTGGAGTCCGAGCCGAGCAATCAGATGTCGCTGACCGTGGTCGTGGGCGGCGCCGTCATCACCGGCCGGCTGGCGCCGGAGGCCGTGTGGAGGGAACGGGTGGCGGAGGTCCTGAAGGACTCCGACCGGCTCGGCCCGTTCTCCGAGATCTTCGCCCGTGACCCGCGCGAGAGCAGGACCGGCGGCGAGGCGCCCACGCACCTGCACTTCCATCTGGCCCGCATCCTGCAGGGCAACCTGGGGATCCCCGAGGCGGGCGGCATGTACCGGGTCGCCATCAAGGACGTGGGCGCGTGGACCGTGGGCGACTTCAGCTACTTCGACCGGTGAGACGCCGGTCCGTCCGCGCGTCCCGAGGAACGCGGCGGCGGCCGGCGGTCACGTGAACCAGGCACCGGATCAGTGGGAGAGGGCGAGTCCGCCCGGGGTCCGGGCGTGCTCGCCGGCGTCGCCGGGCCGGGCGCCGGCCCGGATCCCGCGCGAGCGCGGCGATCCGTCCAGGACGTCCCGCAGACGGATCCGGTCCGTGTACGCGGAACTGCCGCGGAGGGCGGCGAGCCGGGCCAGGGTGACCACGCCCGTGCTCTGGTCGTCACCGTCGCACACGGTCAGGTACCCGACACGGGCGCCCGCCATGACGGCCAGGGCGACCTCGACGGTCATGT
This sequence comes from Streptomyces achromogenes, assembly GCF_030816715.1. Classification (NCBI taxonomy): domain Bacteria; kingdom Bacillati; phylum Actinomycetota; class Actinomycetes; order Kitasatosporales; family Streptomycetaceae; genus Streptomyces; species Streptomyces achromogenes. The sequence continues at coordinate 4,652,980 of NZ_JAUSYH010000001.1, forward strand.
CGTCACTGACCCGGGGCGCGTGCGCGTCTACGCCGTCCCCCATGGCCGTGGTGGTGGTCAGGGCCACGGTCAGGGCCATGGTCGCGGGGGCGGGGTGTGCGGTGGTGCGGTACTGCGTCTGAGCCGGCGTCAAAGGTGCCTCCTGCGATGAGGGGTTCGGGTCTTGTGCCGGGCGAGTGCCGTGGGCACGCCGGGGCCCAGGGAGGCAGTGCGCTCCCTGGGCCCCGGTGCGGAACAGGTCTCAGGCGGCCGAGTCGAGGTCGCCCCGGCCCGGTGTCCGGCGGCGCACCGCGGCGACGACCGGCCGGCCCTGGCCGGCGCGGCCCCGGCGTCCCCGGGAGGCCGACGACGCGCGCCGGGGGCGTTCCACGACCGGCGCGGTGATGACGACCGGGACGCCGGACGGGGTCCGCGCCCCCGTGATACGGCTCAGCTCCGCCTCGCCCGACCGGACCGGGGTGACGCGCGCGTTGATGCCGGCGTCGGCCATCAGGCGGGTCATACCGCGGCGCTGGTGCGGCAGGACGAGGGTGACGACGGTGCCGGACTCGCCGGCGCGGGCGGTGCGGCCGCCGCGGTGCAGGTAGTCCTTGTGGTCGCCGGGCGGGTCGACGTTGACGACGAGGTCGAGGTTGTCGACGTGGATGCCGCGGGCGGCCACGTTGGTGGCGACCAGCACCGTGACGTGCCCGTCCTTGAACTGGGCCAGGGTGCGGTTGCGCTGCGACTGGGACTTGCCGCCGTGCAGGGCGGCGGCGCTGACGCCGTTGCCGAGCAGATGGCCGGTCAGCCGGTCCACCGCGTGCTTGGTGTCCAGGAACATGATCACCTTGCCGTCCCGCGCCGCGATCTCGGTCGTCGCCCGGTTCTTGTCCGCGTCGTGGACGTGCAGCACGTGGTGATCCATCGTGGTGACGGCGCCGGCCGACGGGTCGACCGAGTGGACGACCGGGTCGGTCAGGTAGCGGCGGACCAGCAGGTCGACGTTGCGGTCCAGGGTGGCCGAGAACAGCATCCGCTGCCCGTCGGGGCGTACCTGGTCGAGCAGGGCGGTGACCTGCGGCATGAAGCCCATGTCGGTCATCTGGTCGGCCTCGTCGAGGACGGTGACGGCGACCTGGTCGAGCCGGCAGTCACCGCGGTCGATGAGGTCCTTGAGGCGTCCGGGGGTGGCGACGACGACTTCGGCGCCGCCGCGCAGGGCGTTCGCCTGCCGGCCGATCGGCATGCCGCCGACGACGGTGGCGCTGCGCAGGCGCAGGGCGCGGGCGTAGGGGGTGAGGGCATCGGTGACCTGCTGGGCCAGTTCCCGGGTGGGGACGAGGACGAGGGCCAGCGGCGCGCGGGGTTCGGCGCGCTGTCCCGCGGTGCGGGCGAGCAGGGCGAGGCCGAAGGCGAGGGTCTTTCCGGAGCCGGTGCGGCCACGGCCCAGGACGTCCCGGCCGGCCAGCGAGTTCGGCAGCGTCGCCCCCTGGATCGGGAACGGCGCGCTCATGCCCTCCTTGGCGAGCGCGTCCAGCAACGGCTGGGGCAGCGCGAGTTCGGCGAACGACTCGACGGCCGGCAGCGCGGGCGTGATCGTCTTCGGCGGGGCGAACTCGGCCGACGCGGTCGACCGGTTTCCGTAGCCGTGGGAGCGGCGCGAAACACCGGAACGGCCGGTGGCACGGCTTCCTCCGGAGCGGTCGTATGTGCGGTTCGTGCGGTCGCGATTCATGCGGGATCTCCTCGATGCGGGCACGTATCAAGGGATTTCCGCAGCAAAGTGAACGACGCTGAAAATCGCGAGAACGAGCCGGTGATGACAGGGCTGAATCGCCCTGGAAAAACAAAACGAGCTGGGGCCCGCACCCCCAGGTGCGGGCCCCAGCTGCGAAGAACGCGTCTGTGCCGGTGTCAGGCGATGACGATGTTCTCGGCCGTCGGGCCCTTCTGGCCCTGGGCGATGTCGAACGACACCTTCTGGCCCTCGAGCAGCTCACGGAAGCCCTGGGCAGAGATGTTGGAGTAGTGGGCGAAGACGTCGGCGCCGCCGCCGTCCTGCTCGATGAAGCCGAAGCCCTTTTCGGCGTTGAACCACTTCACGGTGCCAGTAGCCATTGTGTTTCTCCTTCGGAGACGGTGTCAGGAATGCGCCCTGTGCGGATTCCGTGTCGCCGTGATGATCAGCCGTCGGAAAAACCTTCTGGCAACCACACCTGCAACTGACAACGACAGTAGCACGTCGTGATCGACCCTGTGCGGCTAATAACTTCGAGCCGTTCGTGGCCCCAGAAATGTTCCTCGGGCGCTGCGCCCATTTCTCATTTCGCGAAAACAGATATTGCTCTCCCGGGCCGTGACGTTGCCGGCCCGGCCGTCCCCGTTCCGCCCGCCGCCCCATGGCCTCCGCCGCAGGCTGTGGGTGTCCGCCGGGGTCCGCGCGGAGGTCACGGCCGTCGGTGTCGCCGGGCACGAGGTCGTCGGCCGCGGCGCCGCTCCGCCGGTCACGGTGACGATCCCGGGGGACATCGCTCCTACGGCGAGGGCGGCGGACGTACGGCGGACGGCGTTGCCCGGCTTCATGGGATTCTCCTGCGGCAGGGAAGTCGAGCGGACGAAGGCGCATCCCTGGCCCGAGCGGCTGCCCGGCAGGTACAGCTGTGACGGGTTCTCGTGGGTGTGACGCCCGGGGGCAGAAGCGACTCTCGCCGCGGGCAAGGGGGGTGGGAGAGATGGGCTGGACGCAAGCGTCCCTGGCCGGTTGCGTCCTGACCGGGGCGGACCGCGTCCGGGACCGTGTCCGAGGCCGTGTCAGGGACCCCGTCCGGACCGTGTCACGGGCCCCGTCCGGGGCCGTGTCCGGCACCTGCGCCGTGCGCGCGGTCGGCCTCGGGGCCGGGCGATATCGCGACCGAAATGACGACCGAAATGAGGACCGAAACACATTCCGGCGAAGTCCCCGCACTGCTCCGATAACATGTTCGAAACTCGCGACGAACGCCCCTCCTCGTCCGTCCCCTACCGGGAGGGCCTGCCGTCCAGCGCGAAAAAGTACCTGTTCAGCCCGCATCTCACACACTGGTCAGACAATTGATATCTATGCAGTCACGGGTGTTCTCGCGAACCAAGGGGCCGCAGGCCGTCCTGTGGGCGGCGGTCGGCGTGGCGGCGCTCGGGCTCTTCGTCGCGCTGGAGATCGTCGCGCGTCACTACGGCCTGCCGGGGCCGATCACCAGCCAGGCGCGCGAGGTGATATTCCCTCCCAAATCGGGCGGCCTGCTGTACGCCAGCATGGCGTTGATGCTGGTGGTGGTGGACTGGCGGCAGCGGTTCATCGCGGTCGGCGCCGCGATCGCCATAGACGTCGGCTTCCTGCTGGTCCGGTGGGCGGCCGACATCAAGGTGACGGAGGGCCATCCCTTCGGCAACGGGGCGCTGTGGGTGACCCTCGGCTGCGCGGTCGTCGCCCTCACGCGCCGCACCGGCCGTGATCGCGCCCTGCTGCTGAAGGGCGCCGGGCTGGCCCTGCTGCTGATGGCCGGCCGCAAGACCGGGGACACCTGGCTGCTGATCACCTCCACGACCCGCCCGACGGTGCTCGACCAGTACGTGGCGATCGCCGATCACGCGCTGGGCAACCCGTCGTGGCTCGTGGGCCGGGCCGTCACGGCCACCGGCGCGATCGGCTTCAACGTCCTCGACTTCGTCTACGGTCAACTGCCGGTGGCGGCGGTCCTGGTCGCGCTGTACCAACTCCGCAACGTGGCGGCCGAACGCCGCTTTCCGCGCCATCACCTGGTGCGCACGTTCCTGGCGATCGGGCTCCTCGGCCCGGGCATCTACATGATCTTCCCGGTGGTCGGGCCGGTCTTCGCCTACGGCGACGGCAGCGAACACTGGGCCGCGGTCAGCCTGTGGCAGGAGTCGCACTCCAGCGTGCAGTGGGCGGTGGCCGATCTGTGGCCGACGACGCCGCCGCCGATCAGCCCCCCGCACCCGATGTCGTTCGACGGGGTCACCCCGCGCAACTGCATGCCCAGCCTGCACACGGCGTGGGCCACCGCGATCTTCATACACACCCGCAGGGGCCCGCGGGCGCTGCGTTACGCCGGTGCGTTCTGGCTGGTCGCCACGCTCGCGGCGACGCTGGGGTTCGGCTTCCACTACGGCGCGGACATCCTCGCCGGCGTGGTGTTCACGCTCACGATCGAGGGAGCCCTGCGCGCGCACGATCGCGGTTGGTCGCCGTCCGGCGTCCGGCTGGTCGCGTACGGCACGACGGTGTTCGCCGCGCTCCTGCTGTCGTACCGCTACCTGCCGCTGGAGATGGCCGGGCATCCGTGGTTCTACGGACCGCTCCTCGTCCTGGCGACGGTCTCCGTCGTCTACGCCTATCTGCGGACCACAGCGGCGTGGGAACCGAAGCCGGTGCTGCCCCGCCAGGCGGAGCCGCAGCAACACGCGTCCGCGGTGAAACCGCTGTAGCCCGGGTCGCCGGCGCGTCGGCGCGTCGTGTCCGCGGCCGGCGACCCGGCGGGCGCCGGGGCCCTGGGGTCACAGCGGGTGCCAGACCGCGCCGTCGCCGTCGCCGTGCGGTCGTACCCGGCCGAAGACCACGTCCGCGAAGTGGATGCCGAAGCCGAGGGTGTCCGGGCGCAGGAGTTCGGCGATCAGGCTGCGGCGGTGGCGCTCGGACCCGGCGGGGTCGGCGTCGGACACCGCGGACCACTCGGGGTGCCGGATCTGGAGCGAGGAGAGCAGGGCGTCGCCGAAGGCGAGCAGGCGGGCGCCGTGCGAGGCGATGACGAAGCCGGTGTGCCCGGCGGGGTGGCCGGGCAGGGCCAGGGCCTGGACCCCGGGGAAGATCTCCTCGCCGGGGACCACCGGCGTGGTCCGGGGTTCGAGAGCGGTGAGCGCCGGATCGCGGTGGTCCCACTCGGCCTTGGGGATCACGAAGGCCGCCCGGGTGAACAGGGGCGGGTCGACGCAGGCCCAGCCGACGTGGTCGGGGTGCAGGTGGGTGAAGGCCACCGTCTCGATGTCGTCGGGCGACCGGCCGAGCAGGGCCAGGTTGCCGGGCAGCGACCCGCCGTGCACCGCGCCCCGGTCGGGGTGAGCGGGGTCCTCCGGTACCGCGCGCGGCCCGAACCCGGCGTCGATCAGCAGAGCCCGGGCCCCGTGCTCGACGAGCAGACCGCCGGTGTTGGCGACGAGGCGGCGCGTGTCGTTGAGATAGGCGCCGTACCTGCTCCAGTGCCGGTCGACGGCGGCGGGCGGAATGCCGGCCGGCTTCAGCAGCATCGCCCCGTCGGGCACGTAGCTGACCTTCATCTCCCCCACGCGCAGGGTGCGCACGGCGGAGGGCCTGCGCAGGCGGCTGTCGTTCACGGAGGATCTCCTCGCGGGCGGCGATGGCACCCGGCCGCGCCCGGATGCGGGCGCGGGCCGGGAAAAGGGGCGCGGCTCGGTCACGCGGGCGGCTCGGACACAGGTCGGGCACGGGGCGGGGCGGACGGGCGGGTGGCTCGGATACGCGGGCGGCGCGGCCGTCCGCCGTGGGGCGGGGGACGGCCGCGCCGGGTGCGCGGACGGTTCCGGCGGGCGGTGCCGTGTGCCGGACACGGGACGGGCCTAGACCGTGGTCCGCTTGCGGAGTACGACGCCGACGAGGAGGGCGCCGGCGAGGGCGACGACACCGGCGGTGACCATGCCCGCGTGCAGGCCGCCCAGGATGTCGGCGCGGGACGGGACGGCGCCCGACGAGAGGGCGTTGGTGCGGGCGGCGGCGATCGCGCTCAGACCCGAGACGCCGATCGCGGCCACGTACTGCGGCAGCTGCGACAGTCCGCCGACGACGCCCTGGTCCTCCTCGGTGACGCCGGTGGTCATCACGGTGATGAAGGAGACGACGCTGAAGACGTGGCCGAGTCCCATGACGGAGGAGGTGGCGAGCAGGGCGGCCAGGTTCACGTCCTGGGGCAGGGCGAACATCGCCACCGTGCCGGCGCCCTGGATGAGCAGGCCCGCGGCCAGCACCCTCACCCCGCCGAACCGGCCGAGCAGCCGGGCGACGTACATGCCCCCGAGGGTGGCGGCGGCGCCCTCGCCGAGATAGCTCAGACCGGCCTGGAGGGCGGTGAAGCCCAGCACGTCCTGCATGTACAGGCTCAGCAGGACGGTCGTGCCGGCGCACATGCCGAAGGTGATGACGCCGAACAGCCCCGACCACTTCACGGACGGCCGGTTCAGCACGGACAGCGGCACCAGCGGCTCCGGGTGGCGCCGCTCGACCAGCAGGAACGCGACCAGCAGCACCAGGCCGCCGACGATCGGGCCGAGCGCCGCGGGCTGCGTCCAGCCCTCGTCGCCGCCGGTGGAGATGCCGTAGACCAGGCCGAACAGACCGAGCGTGGCCAGGATCGCGCCGGGGATGTCCATGCGGCGGGCGGCGCCGGACTCGTGGATCGCCGGCAGGGCCAGCGCGCCGGCCAGGGCCAGCGCCCCCATCACGCACAGCGCGACCATGGTCCAGCGCCAGCTGAAGCCGTTGGTGATGACACCGCCGCCGAGCGCGCCGAACACGAAGCCGAGCGACATGACGGCGCCGTTGAGACCCAGGGCGCGGGCGCGCTTGGGGCCCTCCTGGAAGTAGCCGGTCATCAGGGCGATGGCGGACGGGGCGATCATCGCGGCGGCGGTGCCCTGGCCGATGCGGGCGGCGATCAGCATGCCGGGGCTGTTCGCGAGGGCGGCGCCGAGGGAGAACAGGGTGAAGACGGCGACGCCGAGGGTGAACAGCCGCTTGCGGCCGATCAGGTCGGCGACCCGGGCGAACAGCGGCAGCAGGCTCGCCGACGGCAGCAGGCTGGCGGTGGCCACCCAACCCAGGGTGCCCGCGGAGGAGAAGCCGAGGGCGGTGCCGATGTCGGGCAGGGCGACGGTGACGATGGAGAAGTCCAGGCCGCACATGAAGGTGGCGCAGCACAGGGTGATCAGCACCAGCCACTCGTGTGTGCCGAAGACGGCGCCGTCGGCGGCGGGTGCGGGCGGTGCGGCGGCCTCCTGGACGGAGTGGACGGGGGGTGAGGATTCGGTGACGGCCATGAGGGGTCCTTCCTGGTGTCTCGCTGGCTGTCCCAGCTTCGAATCGGCGGACCTGCGCAACAAGGACGATCTGTGCAACGATCGATTCGCCGGGCTCATCGTTCGAGGTCGCAGGAGTGAGGGGGTGCGGGAGAACCGGTCATGGAACGCCAGGAGATCGAGATTTTCCTGACCCTCGCGGAGGAACTGCACTTCGGGAGGACCGCCGAGCGGGTGGGCGTCTCGCAGAGTCGGGTCAGCCAGACCATCGCCCGGCTGGAGCGCCGTATCGGCGCCAAGCTGTTCGACCGCACCAGCCGTCAGGTCGTCCTCACGCCCATCGGGGAGCAGCTCGGGGACGATCTCGCGCCCGCGTGGCGCGGGGTCGAGGAAGCGGTCGCCCGGGCCATGGCGGCCGGGCGGGGCATCACCGGCTCGCTGCGCATCGGGTTCTCCGGCGCGTTCACGGGCCATCTGCTGCACAGCATCGCCGAGGGGTTCGGGCGCCGGTACCCGGGTGTGGACGTGCAGATCCGGCAGGTGCAGATCTCGGACCCGTACGGTCCGCTGCGCACCGGGGACGTCGAGCTCCAGGTCACCGAACCCCCGGTGTCGGAGCCGGATCTGACGCTGGGTCCGGTGCTGGTGTCGCAGCAGAGGGTGCTGCTGATGGCGTCCGGGCACCCGTTCACGCGGCGGGCGTCGGTGAGCGTGGAGGACCTGGCGGAGGCGACGCTGCTGACGGTCGCCGGGAACGTGCCGACGCACTGGCTGGACCACCACTTCCCGCGGCAGACGCCGTCGGGACGGCCCATCCCGCACGGGCAGGCGATGACGCACTGGGAGGACGCGCTCTCCCTGGTTCTCGCCGGCAAGGGCGTGACGCCGGTGGCGGCGGCCGGCGCGCACTACTACAGCCGTCCCGGCCTGGTCTTCAGGCCGTTCTCGGACGCCCCGGACATCGACTACGCCTTCGTCTGGCCCACCGGCCACGAGACGGCGCGGCTACGGGCCTTCGTCCAGGTGGCCATGGAGCGGGTCCGCGCGGTGGGCGGCCCCTCGCGCGCCGTGGAGAGCCTGTGGACGGAGGGGGAGAAGGGCGTCTGAGGCCGCCGGCCGAGCGCGGCGAGCGGGGACGGGCGTCTGAGGCCGCCGGTCGAGCGCGGCGAGCGGGGGACGGCGTCCGAGGCCGTCGGCCGAGCGTGCGGCGACCGGGGGAACGGCGTCCGAGGTCGCCGTCGGCCGGCGGGCGGGTGACCGGTGGCCGAGGTCATCGGCCGAGCGTGCGGCGAGCGGGGTTCACTGGAGGCTTCCCGCGCCCGCGGCGGCGAGATAGCGCTGGTCGGGGCTGTCCTGGAGCATCACGTGGTGGAGCGTCGTGGTGGAGGGCGACGGGGGGATGCCGAGGTCGTCGGTCATCCGGCGGTGCAGTGACTGGTAGACCTCCAGCGCGGCGGCCCGGCGGCCCGAGGCGTAGAGCGCCCGCATCAGCTGGGTGTGCAGGTTCTCGTGGTACGGGTGTTCGTCGACCAGGGCGACGGCCTCCCCTACGGCCTCCTGGAAGCGCCGGCACAGCAGCAGCGCGTCGATCCGTGCCTCGCAGGCGGCGAGGTGCGCCTCGTTCAGCACCCGGGCCTGCACGGTGAGCCGGCTGCCGAGCCGGACGTTGCCGAAGGGCGCCCCGCGCCAGATCGCGAGGGCCTCGCCGAGCATCTCGGCGGCGGCGTGCGCCTCGCGCCCGTCCAGCAGGCCCCGGGCCTCCAGGACCAGCCGCTCGAAGCGGGGCCGGTCCCATTCGTCGGGCCGCAGCCGCAGCACATAGCCGTTGCCGTCGGTGACCAGCCGGTGGTCGGCGATCTCACGGGCGCTGGCGCCGGCGCCGGCTGCCAGCGCCTTGCGTATCGCCCCGATGTACGTCTGCAGGGCGGTGGTCGCGGTGCGGGGCGGCTCGCCGTCCCACACCTCGCTCAGCAGCGCCGGCACGGAGACGCGGTGGTTGGCCTTCGCCATGAGCAGGGCGAGCACCTGCCGTTGCTTGGGTGCGCTGGGGGTGACGTCACGCCCCTGCTCGCGGATGTCGATCGGTCCGAGGACACGGAACTCCACAGCCCCTCCTCAAGGTCGGGTGTCACCGCCCGGCACGGCGGGCGCTGTGCGGGCGAACGGGTCGGCAGGAACTCCGCGTCGCTGCGGGATTCCCGTGGTGCTGTGTGTGGGGGAGGGCAGGGCGTGTGGTGCCGTGTGGGGGGAAGGGCGTCGGCCGTACCGCGGACGGCGGTCGGGCCCCTGCTGCGTGCGGCGGTCAGCCGCCGCCCGGGGCGAGGCACACCTCGTGCCCGAGCCTGCGGTGGGCCGAGGCGACGGACACCAGCGTGGCGTGCCGGTGCCAGCCGGGGTACGACCGGCCCGCGAAGTCGTGCAGGCCCAGTTCGGCCTCGGCGACCCCGACCCGCGCGGCCGTGGCGGAGCCGATGACCGCGAGGGCCCGGCTCTGCCACGCCGGGGGCAGGTTGGTCAGCCAGACCCGGTCGGGCCGTGGGCGGGGAGTGGTCCAGACGCCGACCAGCAGGGCCGGCCGGTGGTGCGCCGGCAGGTGCACCCGCAGGGTGCCGAACCGGGGCCGCCCGGGGGCGAGGGGGGTGGTCACGGAGGGCCGGGCGTGCCGCCGCAGCAGGTCGTCCGCCGGCTCCGGAACCGTGTGCGCTCCGGTCGTGTCGGCCGGGTGGGGGTCGGTGACCGGGGCGGGCGCCAGGGGCAGGGTGTCGGGGAGGGCCACGATCCAGTCCAGGCCGCGGGCGTCGAGGCCCTCGATCACGGCAGCGGCGTCGATGTGTCCGTCCGTGTGGACGACGACCGGCGGCATCTCGGGCGTGGTACGCGCCAGTCGGTCGGCCAGGGCGAGGCACAGCTCGGTCGCGGTGGCGTGGCCGGTGACCTCGGGGATACGGGCCTGGTGGCGCAGCGCGGCGTCCTCGGTCCAGCGCCGGGGCAGGTACAGCCGCCAGTCCACGGACAGGTCGCCGAGGTCGCCGGAGAGGAACGCGCCCACGGCGAGCTGGCAGTTGACGGTGCGTCCGACGGCGGGGACGAAGCGCCGGTGGACGCCGGCGGACAGCGCGCCGCGCTTGGGGATGACCACGGGGGCGAGCGTCCAGGCGTGCGGGGCGGTGTGCTCGGCGACCCAACGGGCGAGTTCGGCGCGGACCGGCCGCCAGGGCCAGGCGCTGTCGTTGACGAACTGCTGCAGCGACTGGGGCGCCGTCGGGGACGGCGTCACCGAGGCCGCTATGCGCCGCAGTGACTTCTTGCCCTGGGTGGTCAGCAGTCCCCGCAAGTAGACGCCGGCCCACCGTCGTTGGTCGGCCCGCGGCAGATGGGCGAAGAGCCGCTGGGCCGGCGGCGGAACGCGCTCGGTGGCCGGATGCATGGACGGACTCCTCTCTCCCGGCAGCGGCAAATATACAGAACATTCTCTATGTTTCTAGGCCGGTGATCGGACCGGCGGTGTGCGGAAGGGGTGCGCGGAGAGGTGCCCGGGGCCTCTGAGCTGCGGCAGGAGGCGGTGTGCCGGGCGGCGGACCGGCGCGGAAAATTCCGTGCGCGGCACACGAGGCGGCATGCGGGCCCGGCCCGGGTGACACGGCCCGTGTGTGGAACGGTTCATTCCGTCACCGGAGGTGGTCCTGAAGGGGATTCCACCCCGGGCCGAGGGCCGTCAGTCGGTGGCCGGGCCGGCGGCGGCCGAGGGAGCGGGAGCGCCCGAGGGAGCGGGGGCGGCCGAGGGGGAGGGGACCGGGGCGGCCGAGGGGGAGGGGGCGGCCGGGGGTGAGGGAGCGGCCGAGGGGGCGAGCAGGGCGCCCAGTGCCTTCAGGGCCTGCGCCAGGCTTTCCTCGGGACCGTCGCCGGTGGCCGTGCGCAGTGCGTCCGGGGCGGTGGCCGCGGCTTCGACGCCGAGCAGGATGTGGGAGAGCAGGGAGGCGGCCGCCACCGGGGTCAGTCCGGCGTCCAGGCGCTCCTCGTACCAGGCCCGCTCCAGTGCCTCGCGCAGGCCGGGGACCCAGGAGTCGTACCAGCCGTGATCGGCGGCGTGCCCCTCGCGGGTGAGCCTGGCGGCCGCGCGGATGCTCTGGGTGCCGCGCAGCGCGTCGGCCAGGGTCAGCACCTCGTCGAGCACGGCCCGCAGTCCCGGCGCGGCGGCGGTGCCCCGCATCACCTCGCGGGTGGCGGTCGTGCCGGCCTCCTGGACGGCGTCCGCCAGCGCCGACTTGCTGGGGAAGTGGAAGGTCAGCGCGCCCATCGTGACACCGGCCGATCTGACGATCCGGTGCAGGGAGGTGCCGTCGTAGCCGTGCTCGGCGAATTCGGCGGACGCGGCCCTGACGATCCGCTGCCGGGTCTGCTCGGCCCTCTCCTGTCTCGCCACCTGTGTGCGCACCTCCTCCCGCCCCCGTGTGTCGCGGCCGGCCCGCGACGAGACCACCCTAGGTCAAGGAATTACCAAGAGATCGGGAGAAGCAGCAGCTCGGAACGTTCTTGGCAGGTTGGCCGGTAAGGGCTGCACGATCCGGCTGACGGTCCGGCGGGCACCTGTTTGACTGAGTGCCATGATCGAACAACCGTACGTGATGAGTGACCGGGTCGTCATGATCACCGGAGCGTCGTCGGGCATCGGCGCCGCCGCGGCCCGGCTCTTCGCCGAGCACGGCGCGGCGGTCGTGCTCACGGCCCGCCGCCGGGAACAACTCGCCTCCGTGGCCGAGGAGATCGAGGCCAAGGGAGGCCGGGCGGCGTACGTCCCCGGGGACATCCGCAGCGGCGAGGACGTCGAACGGGTCGTGGAGACCGCGCTGCGCCGCTTCGGCCGCCTGGACGCCGCCTTCAACAACGCCGGCTACGGCACGCTCGGCACCGAACTGCACGAGATGTCGGACGACGACTACGACGCCGTCATGGACGTCAACGTCCGAGGTGTCTGGAACTGCATGCGCCACCAGATCCGCGCCATGCTGGGCACCGGCGGCGGGGCCATCGTGAACACCGCGAGCGTGGCCGGCCTGATCGCCACCGGGGTGGGCGCGCCCTATGTGGCCGCCAAACACGCGGTGATCGGCCTGACCAAGGCCGCGGCGGCCTCGTACGGGGACCGGGGCATCCGGGTCAACGCCCTGGCGGTGGGCAGCACGCTCACCGAGATGATGGAATCAGCCATAGCGCAGATGCCCGGCGTGGAGCAGACGTTCTTCGCGCGTGCCGTGCAGAAGCGGTTCGCCGCCCCCGTCGAGGTGGCGCAGGCGGCGCTGTGGCTGTGCAGCGACGCGGCGTCGTTCGTGACCGGCGCGACCGTCCCGGTGGACGGCGGCACGCTGGCCGTCTGAGACGCCGCACCGCGGTCGGTGCGGCCCGACGGCCGTCCGGGACCCCGCTTCATCGCGGCGCCCGGACGGCCCCGGGAGCGAACGGACGCCGTCTGGGCGGGACTTCTCGGTCACGGCACGCGTCCCGTGACCGGAGAGGCTTGGCGAGCGGGGGAACCCTTCCGGCCCGGAACCACGCCCTAGCGTGCCGTCGGCACCCGTTCGCCGGTGCCGGCCGGCCACAGCGTGCCGGCGGCCGCCTCCTCGTCCAGGGCGCGCAGCAGCGTGTGGTCGATCTCGTCGAGCCCGTCCACGAGATGGCGTGCCCCGGCCTCTCGCATCAGTTCGGCCTGGTGGCTGTGTGCGAACCGGCTGGGCCGGCCGATGAACGGCGCCCCGAGCGCTCTCGCCGCCTCGGCGACCCGGGCCACGTCGTCGATGAAGAGCACCTGGCCGTGCTCCAGACCGAAGCGGGCGGTGATCTCCCGCAGCCCGGGGCGCACGTCGTTGGTGCAGATGTAGTGGGGCGGCGTGAACAGGTCGGCGTACGCCCCGAGATGCTCGTCGAAGTGGGTCTTGGCCAGGCCGCCGTAGCAGACCACCTCGAGCCCGGCGGCGCGCAGCCGCCGCAGCAGTGCCTCGGCTCCCTCGGTGACCTCCACGGGGTGCTCGGCGAGGTGGGCGGCGCGCTCCTCGAAGTAGGCGGCCAGGGCCTCCTCGCCGGTCATCGGCTGCGGCACCGCCGCCGCCATGGCGCGGCCGGCGTCGGCCTGCCGCTGGGAGAAGACACTGCGTTCGACGTCGGCCGAGTACACGCCGCCGCGGCGGGTGACGAACCGGTGGATGAGCGGGCTGAACGTGTCGGCGAGCAGCACGCCGTCGATGTTGACGGCGGCGAGGCGCAGGCGATGCGGGCGGTGCGGTCGGTCGGTCATGATGCGGGTCCCTCCCCTTGGGCGGGCGCGCTCACGGACGTCCACAGGGACAGAGCGCGCTCCTCGCTGTTCTCGATCCCGCCGAGCGCCGCGTCGGTGGCGACGCCGGGCAGCAGCAGGCGCCACATGTTCGCCGTCCGGCGCGGCAGGTCGGCCCCGCCGGGAGACGACCTGCGCGTACTCCTGCATGCCGGTGCACGCGCCGACGACGAACTCGGCCAGCTCGCCGATGCGCACGTGCTCGCGCAACTCGCCCTGCGCGCGCGCCGCTTCGAGACACTCCTCGAAGCTGCGGGCCCACACCGCGTACGGCGTGGCGTCCTGTAGGCCGAAGGCGGCCTGCTCGCCGGTGAGCCGGACGCCGGCGCGCAGCATCGGGTCGGCCTGCAGCGAGTGCGACCAGATGAGGGTGATGTCCACCAGGCGCTGCAGTCCGGTCGTGGGCACATGCGGCTCGATCGTGCCGCGCTGGGCGTTCATCACCTCCATCGCGAGGTTCTGCTTGTCCTTGAAGTGGAAGTACAGGGCCCCCGCGGTCACCCCCGCGCGCTGCAGGATCTTGTTGATCCCGGCGCCGGCGTAGCCGTACTCGTCGAAGACCTCGGCGGCCGCCCGCAGCAGCTGTTCTCGGGTGTGAATCGCGCGCTCCTGTTTGGGCGCGCGATTCGTGTTCGCTTGTGCCATGGCGTCATCCCGGTCTCGACAAGAAAAAGAACGTCCTCTATGTTACTGGCCGTGGCGCGCCTCCGCCACCGTGCGGGGGCAGCGCATGTCGACGCTGGACAACCAGGGGGGTTCCACATGAATGAGACGGTGACGGCTGCCGCGGTGTCGAGAACGGTCCGGGTCGCGAAGGATCTCGTCCACAAGCACGACGGCGGCCAGGTGCTTCTCTCGGGCCTGAAGCGCCTGGCGGAGGACGAGTTCCTGGTCGCGGCGGACTGGACGGACGCGGGCCGTCTCGTGGCCGCCGGCGACCGGGGGGAGGGCAGCGCCGTACTGCTCACGGAAACGATTCGGCAGACCTTTCCGCTGCTGTCGCACGCCGGTTACGACGTCCCGTTCGACCACCGTCTGCTGTGGAGCGAGTACCGCTACACGCTGAACCTCGGGACACTGCGCGAGGACGGCGTCGGCGGCCGGCCCGACCTGCACATCCGCTGCCACGACGTGGTCCGCCGCCGCGGCCGGGTCTGCGCCCTGTCCCTGGACGTCACCGTGCTGCGCGACGGCGAGCAGTTGGCCACCGCGCACACCCGGTTCACCATCCAGCCGCCCGCCATCTACGAGCGGCTGCGCGGCTCCCACGGCGACGCCCACCGCATGCTGGAACTGGCCCGCAGCCGCCCGCTGCCGCCGCCGGTCTCCGGCGCCGGCGAGGAGTTCCGGGACGTGGTGCTCTCCCCCACCGACGCGACGGACCGCTGGCAGCTGCGGATCGACACCTACCACCCGATGTACTTCGACCACCCCGCCGACCACGCCCCGGGCATCCTGCTGCTGGAGGCGGCCAAGCAGGCCGTGCGCACCGTCCGGCACCCCAGGGTCGGCCTCGCCGAGGCGATGGAGACCGTCTTCCACCGCTACGTCGAGCTCGACTCCCCCTGCTGGGTGGAAGCCCGTCATCTGCCCGACGACCAACTCGGCCGCGCCCGCTTCCTGGTGACGATGCATCAGGAAGGACAGCTGTGCTTCACGGCGCTGGTGTCGGTCGCCAAGGAGCAGTCCGGCTGACGTTCGCGTCCCGCCCGGCCCCCGGCAGCGTGTCTCCGCCCACCCGGGCGACATGGGCGCCCAGCACCATGTCGTCGCCGACGGCGACGGGACGGCCCACGGAGCGCAGGAGGTCGAGGTCGGAGGCGTGATCGCCGTAGGCGGCGGCGTGCGAGGGGGACACCGCGCGCCGCCGCATCAGCGCGCGCGCCAGCCGGCCCTTCTCGACGCCGATGACCGGGCGTTCCACCAGCCCCGTGCAGTGGCCGCCGACGTACTCCGGCTCGCTGCACAGGATCTCGTCGGCGCCGAGCAACTCCGCGACCGGCTCCAGACAGGGCCGGAACGAACCCGACACCAGCACGATCAGCGCCCCCCGCGCCCGGTGCCCGCGCAGGGCGGACACCACCGGCTGGTGCAGCAGCGCGCCGCCGGCGAGCTCCGCCTCGAACCAGGCGCGGCCGTGCGCGAACAGCTCCTCGCGCGGCCGGTCCGCGAACAGGCGGTAGTACTCGCGGTTGGTGACCAGCCGTGAGACGCCCGCCGCCGACCTGCGCCGCAGCGTGTCCGCCGCTTCCTCGTACGCGGACGGCGGCAGACCGCGCTCGCGGTAGTGGAACTCGAGGAAGCGGAACATGCTCTTGACGGTGATCAGCGTCTCGTCGACGTCGAAGAAGGCGATCTCGACGGGGGCGTCGCTCGGTGCGCCGGGGACATCGGACACAGCGGACATGGGGTACGGCCTTCCGTGCGGGTGACGGGTGACGGGTGACGGGGGAGGGGTGACGGGGGAGGGGCGGCCGGCGCCGGTACTGCGGCCCCCACGGTCTGGGCGGGCACGGGTGGGCCCGCCGCACCGACGGGGCCGGCCCGGACGCGGAGCCGGCGGGCCGGCCCGGGGCGCGCGGGCCGGCGGCGCCGCGTCCCGGACGACGCCGGGAGCGGCCGGGTCGGACCGGGACAGCCGGGGCCGGCGGGGCCGGCGGGGCCGCCAGGACCGGAGGGGTCCGCCGGGGCCGCCAGAACCGCCGGGGCCGCCAGAACCGGCGGGGCCGGCGGGATCAGACGGTTGCGGGGACCGGCGCGGCGGCTCGGGAGGCCAGGTAGGTGCGGGCGCTCTTGCCGGGCGTCTTGCGGCCCAGGTGGCGCGCGGCCACCAGCTGCTCCAGCAGCGGGGCCGACCGCGGCGCCCGGCAGCGCGGGTCGGCATGGAGACGGCGCTGCACCTCCAGGGCCACATCGGCGCCGACCGTGTCGAGCAGCCGTACCGGACCCAGCGGCTGGCCGCCCACGCCGCGTGCGGCCGCGTCCAGCGCGGCGGTCGTCGTCTCCTGCGCGTCCAGCAGCTCGAGAGCCTGGTTCAGATACGGGAAGAGCAGCGCGTTGACGATGAAGCCGGCCCGGTCGCCGCACCGCACGGCCTGCTTGCCGAGCCGTTCGGCCACCGCGCGGGCACGGGCCAGGTTGTGCGCGCTGGTTCCCTCCGCCGGGACCAGCTCCACCAGGCGCATCACCGGGGCCGGGTTGAAGAAGTGCAGGCCCAGCACGTCCGCCGGCCGGCCCGCCGGCTCGGTGCAGTCGGCGACCGACAGACTCGAGGTGGACGTGGCCAGCAGGGTGCGCGGCGCGCAGACCTCGCCCAGCTCGGCGAACAGCGCTCGCTTGACCTCCAGGTCCTCCACCACCGCCTCGACGACGAGGTCCACCGCGACCAGCACCGAGCGGTCCGCGGTCGCCGTGAAACGGCTCTCCCCCGGCTCCTCGCCGGTGTCCGCGCCCGTGCCCGCTTCCACGGTCGTGCGCGTGCGCTGGAGTGCGAACTCCACGCGTTCGGCGGCCGCTCGCGCCTTCTCCTCGGTCCGCGCCAGCAGCGTGGTGTCGAAGCCGCCGCGCACGAAGGACTCCGCGATGCCGGTGGCCATCGTCCCGGAGCCGACGACCACCACCCGGCGTCCGGGCGGGGCGGTCGGCTCCGCCGGACGGCCCGGCGCCGCGCCCCGGTCGTGGCGGTGGAAGCCGCGGCCCGTCTTGCGGCCGAGCGCGCCCCGGGCGATCAGCTCGTCGAGCACCGGGGCCGGCGACGTGTGCCCGTCGGCCGTCTCGGCGAGGCGGGAGAGCAGGTCACGGGCGGTGTCCAGGCCGATCGCGTCGAGCACGGCCAGCGGCCCCTCGCGCCAGCCGCAGCCGAGCCGCATCGCGGTGTCGACGTCCTCGGCGGTGGCGTACCCGTCGTGGACCATCCACGCGGCCCGGTTCAGCAGGCCGAGCAGCAGACCCGGGGCGAGCGAGCCGGGTCGGTCGACGACCCGGTGCGCGGTGATCCCGGCCGCCGTCAGGATCCGGTCCACCCGCTCGGCGGCGGCATCCCCGGCGCGGGCGGCGCGGGCGACCTCCACGGCGTCGAGGTCGTCGGCGCGCAGGAAGCGCAGCGCGAACAGGTCGGGGCCCGCGGCCTCCTCGAGGTCGGCGAGGGACGTCGTCAACGCCGTGGTGAGCACCGGGGTGCCCGGACGCAGGTGACGGCGTACCTTGGCGAGCACCAGCCGCTTCAGCGCGGCCGGTTCCGGCACCGACTCGATGACCAGGTCGGCCGTGGCGACCCCGGCCGGGAAGCGGGTCAGGGTGCGGGGGCGCTCGGACGGGCTCAGGTCCCGGACGCGGCCCAGCGCCGCCGGGTCGGCGTCGACGCCGACGACGGTGAGCCCCGCGCCGGCGAGTCGGCGCACCAGGGCCAGTCCGGTGCCGCCCAGACCGACGACGGCGACGGTGTACGGAGACGGCGCGGGGACGCCGTCCGGCTGATCGGGCATGGTGTGCTCCTGCTTGTCGAGGCGGTCGGGGGTTGCCGACGGCCGTCCAGGGCGGTCGAGGACGGTCGGAGACCGCCGGCGGGTCCGGGGCGGGTCGGCCGGGGGTGTGCCGGCGGGTGGGCGTGCGGTCAGCAGCGGCTGCCGGGGAGTGGGTGTGCCGTCAGTAGCGGCTGCCGGTGGGGGCGGGGGCGGTGTCGAGGTCCCGTAGGTCCTGCGAGGTCAGGCGCAGGGCGGCCGCGGCCAGGTTGTCCGTCAGATAGCGGGGCTGTTTGGTCCCGGGGACGGGGACGACGTGGTCGCCCTGCGCGAGGGTCCAGGCCAGGGCGACCTGGGCGGCGGTCGCGCCGTGCCGGGCGGCCACCTTCTCCACGGTGTGCGTGATGCGCAGGTTGGCGGTGAACGCCGCCCCGGTGAAACGGGGGTTCGCGGCCCGGAAGTCGCCGGCCTCGAAATCCTCCGGCCGGGTGTAGCGGCCGGTGAGGAAGCCCCGGCCGAGCGGTGCGAACGGCACGAAGGCGGCGCCGTGCGCGGCGCACCAGCCGGAGATCCCGGTACCCGGGTCGAGCGGTTCGCGGGTCCACAGGGACAGTTCGGACTGCACCGCCGCCACCGGATGGACGCGGTGCGCGGTGTCGGCCTGCTCCCGGGTCACCTCCGACAGCCCGAGGTGGCGCACCTTGCCCGCGCGCACCAGTTCGGCCAGCGCGCCCCACGACTCCTCCAGCGGTACGGCGGGGTCGACGCGGTGCAGGTAGTACAGGTCGATGACGTCGACGCCGAGCCGCCGCAGGGAGGCGTCGGCCGAGCGACGGATGTGCTCGGGGGAGCCGTCGCGGCTCAGTGCCCGGGTGGCCAGGTCGTCCACGACGATGCCGGTCTTGGTCGCCACCACGGCGTCGCCGCGACGCCCGGCGAGGGCACGGCCGACGAGGGTCTCGTTGTGGCCCTCGCCGTAGGCGTCGGCCGTGTCCAGCAGGACCGGACCGGCGTCCAGCGCCTGCCGGATCACCGAGACCGACACCGTGTCGTCGCGCTGGGACTCGGCATAGCCCCAGCTCATTCCCATGCATCCGAGGCCGACGGGACGGACGTCGAATCCGGTCGGACCGAGGCTGCGCGTGCTCAAGGGCACGTTCCTTCCTGTGAGTGGGGTGGGCCGGGGCCGGGGTGCGGACACCCCGGCCCGTCAGGCCGCGGCGGTGAGGACCAGGGCGGCGTTGTGCCCCCCGAACCCCAGGGACGTGCTCGCGGCGACGCTCATCCGCCGGTGCCGCGCCGAGCCGGTGACGACGTCGATGTCGACGTCGATCGCCGGGTCCAGCGACCGCACGTTGGCGGTGGGCGGCACCGCGCCGTGGTACAGCGCCAGTGCCGTGTACGCCGCCTCGACGGCGCCCGCCGCGGCGAGGGTGTGGCCGGTGACGCCCTTGGTGGAGGAGACCGCCGCGCGGTCGCCGAGCACCGAGTGCAGGGCACGGGCCTCCGTGAGGTCGTTCATCGGGGTGGAGGTGCCGTGCGCGTTGACGTGCTCCACTTCGTCGGGCAGCACTCCGGCGTCGTCCAGGGCGGCCCGCAGCGCCCGGGCCAGGCCCTCGCCCCGCGGGTGCGGGGCGGTGGCGTGGTGCGCGTCGGACGTGGCGCTGAAACCGGCGATGTCCGCATAGCGCCGGGCGCCCCGGGCGGTGGCGTCCGCGCACCGCTCCAGCACCAGGATCGCCGCGCCCTCGCCGGCCACGAAGCCGTCCCGGTCCGCCGCGAACGGCCGTGAGGCCGCCCCGGGTTCGTCGGTACGGCCCGACAACGCGCCCATCCGGGAGAGCCCGTTGAGCGTGCCGGGGCTGATCGCCGACTCGGTGCCGCCGGCCAGGACGACGTCGCACAGTCCGGACAGCAGCCATTCGCGGGCCGTGCCGATCGCGGACGCCCCCGACGCGCACGCGGTCGCGGTGACCAGGCTGGGACCGTGGATGCGCAGGTCCATGGCGACGTATCCGGCGACCATGTTGACCATGCTCATGGGGATCATCAGCGCGGACACGTCCTCGGGGGTGCCCTCGGAGTACGTGCGCAGTTGCTTCTCCAGGGTGGCCGCGCCGCCCAGCGAGTTGCCGATGACCACACCCACCCGCGTGCAGTCCCAGGATCCGGTGTCCAGACCGGAGTCCGCGACCGCCTGCCGGGCGCCGACCACGGCGAGCTGGGTGAAGCGGTCCAGCTTCCAGGCGGTGCGCCGGCCCAGCTCGGCCGTGGGGTCGAAGCCGGGGACCCGGCAGGAGATGTCGACCCTCTCACCCTTGAGCTCGGGGTCGGTGGCCCCGGCGGAGACGCCGGACAGCACGCGCCGCCAGTTCTCCGCCACCCCGATGCCGGCCGGGGTGACCAGGCCCATTCCGGTGACCGCGACTCCGCGGCCCCGGGCCACGCCGCTCATGCCTGATCCGCCTTCGCGCGGATCACGTTGACGGCCTCGTCCAGGGTGAAGGCGGACTTCAGCTCGCCCTCCTGGAGGACGATGCCCATTTCCTTGCGCAGGATCAGGCTCAGCTCCACGAGGATCAGGGAGTCGATCTCCAGCTCGTCGAAGGTGGCGCCGGAGAGCAGTTCCGCCTCGTCGAGGCCGAACTTCTCGCTGATCAGGATGGAGACGCGGTGCTTGAGGGACTCCTGGACCTGGATGACGGGAGTGCTCATGGTGGTTTCCTCTCGTGGTGCTTTTCTCGGTGTTGTGGGTGCTGTCGGTCTTGTCGGTTTTGTGGGAGCGGTGGGGCTGTGGGGTTGTGGGGGCGTGGGGTTCTGGGCCGTGGGGTCCTCGGTGCGGCCGGTGGCTCTCGGTGTCGCCGGTGGGGTCAGCCGGTTTCCAGGGCCGGCCAGACCAGTGCGGCCGAGCCCCAGGTGAGGCCGCCGCCGAACCCGGTGAGGAGCACGCGGTGGCCGGGCCGCAGCTCGCCGTCGGCGGCGGCGTCGCGCAGGGCGAGCGGGATCGAGGCGGCCACGGTGTTGCCGACCCGGTCCAGGTTGGCCACGATCTGCTTCTCCTCCAGGCCGAGTTGCTCGCCCACGGCGTTGA
This sequence comes from Streptomyces achromogenes, assembly GCF_030816715.1. Classification (NCBI taxonomy): domain Bacteria; kingdom Bacillati; phylum Actinomycetota; class Actinomycetes; order Kitasatosporales; family Streptomycetaceae; genus Streptomyces; species Streptomyces achromogenes. The sequence continues at coordinate 4,673,924 of NZ_JAUSYH010000001.1, forward strand.
GGATGCGGATGTTGGCCTGGTGGGCCACGACCTTGTCCACCTCGGCGGGCGTCCAGCCGATCCGGTCGAGGAGGGCCTGCGAGGACCGGCTCATGTCCAGCACGGCCCGGGTGAACACGGGACGGCCGTCCATGGTGAAGAAGTGGTCCCCGTCGCCCGGGGGGCCGGGCGTGGAGCGCTGCCGGGAGCCTCCGGCGCGCACGGTGATCAGGTCGGCGCCCGAGCCGTCGCTGCCCAGGTCGAAGCCGAGCAGCGCACCCGGCTCGTCCGCCCCGCCCGCCCGCAGGACCACGGCTCCGGCTCCGTCGCCGAAGATGGCCCGGGTGGTGCGGTCGGCCGGGTCGAGGATGGTCGAGAAGGTGTCCGCGCCGATCACCAGGGCCCGTTCGGCGACCCCCGCGGTGATCATGGAGGCGGCTGCGGCCAGCGCGTACACGAACCCGGTGCAGACGGCGGACACGTCGAACGCGGGAACCGTCCCCAGGCCGAGCCGGTGGGCGACGTCCGGCGCGGTGGCCGGGCACGGTCGGTCCGGCGTGCTGGTGGCCAGCACCACCAGGTCCACTCCGGCCGCGTCCTCCCCACCGGTCCGGCGGGCCGAGGCGAGTGCGTCCCGGCCGGCCGCCACGGCGAGGTCGGAGGTGGCCTCGCCCGGGGCGACGACATGACGCCGGCCGATCCCGGTCCGGGTACGGATCCACCGGTCGGAGGTGTCGAGCTGCTCCGCCAGCTTCTCGTTGGAGACGGCCGTCGCCGGCAGGGCGCCCCCCAGGCCGCACAGGACCGCGACGCGGCTCATGAGGCCAGCTCCCCCGGCTCGTGGCCGCCCGAACGGCCGGCGTGCGCCGCCAGGGCCGTGAGCCGCGCGGCCGGAGTCCGCGGGACCGCCGCACCCGCAGCCGTCGCCGTCGCGGCGACCGAGGCGCCGGGCGTGTCCCCGGCGTCCGGCGTGCCCTCGGCGGCAGGCTCAGGGGCACTGCCCGCCCGCAAGGCGCTCCCCGCCCGGAGACCGCCCCCCGCGCGGATGTCGTGCCCCGCCCGGAAGCTGCTTCCCGCCCTGCGCAGTGCCGTACGGACCGCTGTCGGCTCAGGGGGGACGATCGCCGCCACATGGCCGTCGGGGCGGACCACGAGGGCCCTCGGGGCGGTGCCGAGCAGGGGGGTGAAGCCCGGCCAGGCGGAGATGTCCCGTACCGGAACACCGTCGGGGGCGGCCGCCGAGACGGACGCACGGGCGGCCAGCCAGGTGGAGTCCTGGCGGTCGCCGGCCCAGAGCAGCAGCGTCAGACGGGCCGGGTCGATCGAGGGCCAGCGTTCTGCGCCCGGCTGTGGGTCGTCGTGCGCGGCGAACACGGGGAGCCGGTCGCCGACGCGGATCCTGCGGGTCAGCCCCGGCAGCGTGTCGCGCAGGGACTCGGCCGGGCGGTAGCTGACGTCGTGCTGCGCCATCAGCGGGCCGCCGAACCGCTGCAGCACCCCGGTCCGGTGCGCCAGCCGTACGGTGACGTCGCGCAGGGCGAGCTCGTGGCGCCGCTTGAACAGCCCCCAGCCGGTCTGCTTGGCGGTGGTCAGCACGATGCGCTCCGCGGCCAGGCGTCGGTCGCTGTCGTAGGTGTCGAGGATGCCCGGTTCGAAGGCGCCCCGGACCACGCCGGCCAGCTTCCAGGCGAGGTTGACGGCGTCCTGGATGCCGGTGTTCATGCCCTGCGCGCCGGCGGCGCTGAACACGTGGGCGGCGTCGCCCGCGAGGAAGACCCGGCCCGCGCGCATGGTCTCCGCCACCCGGCGCCGGGCCCGGAAGATGGTGGACCAGTCGAGCTGGCCGACGACGCCGGGCCGCGGGGAACGCTCGTCCAGGAACCGCTGGAACAGCTCCGGCGGCGGCCCCTGCTCGCCCCGCCAGTCCGGCACGCTGATGGCGAGCCGGTACTGGCCGTCGCCGAAGGGGGCGATCCCCAGGGCGCCGGAGCGGGAGTAGCAGTACACCAGCGCGTGCTGGTCCAGGTCGCCGGCCACGGGACCGTCGCCGATCGCGAACAGCACGTCGTCGCCGGCGCCCAGCAGCTCGATCCCGGCGAAGCGGCGCACCGCGCTGTGCGCGCCGTCCGCGCCGATCACCCAGTCCGCCTCGATCCGCTCGGTGCGCCCGTCGGCCCGACGCACCTCCGCGACCGGCCGGGGCCCCGAGGTGTCGAGCCCGGTGAGGGAGCCGGACTCGATCTCGCCGCCGTACGCGGCCAGCCGGGTGCGGATCACCTCCTCCGTGGTGTCCTGCGGGACGACCACGCCGAAGGGGTACGGGGTGTCGGTGAGCCGGCTCATCTCGACGGCGCCGAGGTGCCGCTTGTCGGAGTAGTACTGCACCGAGTCCAGCCGGTTGCCCAGCTCGATCAGCGGCTCGGAGGCGCCGATGCGGCCGAGGAGTTCCAGGCTGCGCGGCCACACGACGCTGGCCCGGGAGTGCTGGGCGGGGCCGGCGGCCGAGTGGTCGACCAGCCGGACCGCGACGCCCTGCGCGAGCAGTTCGGTGGCGAGTACCAGGCCCACGGGGCCGGCGCCCACGACGAGGACGGGACGCCGCTCACCGGGGTCCTCGCGCTGGGGGAACGCCATGACAGTCCTTTCGACGAAGTTCAGCTAGGTGCGGAGAGGTTCAGCAAGTGCGAAGGGGTGGAGCGGAGTTCACCGCGAGGGGGGCGGGTGAAGTCCGCCGGGTCAGGTCCGCCGCACCACGGCGGCGCTCCACGTGAACCCGGCGCCCGCGCTCAGCACGGCCGCGTACGCGCCGCGTTCGAGGCGGTGCGGGCCGCTGTCCGAGGCCAGGGCGGCCAGGTTCGACAGCAGGTCGCCGGCGCCCAGGTGGCCGGTGTACTCGCCCAGGTCGGCGGTCGGCGCGTCGGTGACCTCGGCGACGGCGGGGCCGTACACGTCCCGTGCCGTGGCCCGGCCGAGCCGCGGCAGCAGCACGACGCTCAGCCGCTCCCCGCCGGAGCCGACGCCCGCCTCGGCCAGCGCGGCGGCCAGGACGGCCGTCGTCTCCCGGCGCAGCCGGCCGAGGAAGCGCGGCTTGCCCTGTTCGGCGAGAAACGCCTTCTTGGTCCGGCGGACGTCCACGACCGCACCGCGGGTGTGCGGCGCCGGGTGGAAGCCGTCGGTGTCCCGGTGGGCGCTCTCCAGCTCCGGCGCCGCCCGCGTGCACAGGGCGCGCAGGGCGAGCGTTCCCCTCGGGGCGGCCCCGGTGCCGACCACGGCCGCGGTGGCGCCGTCGCCGTACCAGACGCCGTAGTCGCCGCCCCACCGGTCGAAGCCCGGCGGTGCGAAGCGGTCGGCGGTGGTCACCAGGAGCGGACCGTCGCCGGGCCGCGCCACGAGCTGGTGCACCGCGGCGCGCAGGGCGGCGGCCGAGCCGTTGCACATCTGCTGGACGCCGGTCGGGACGGCCTTCAGCGCGCCGGCCCCGGCGGCCACGTAGTGGGCCGGAGACCAGAAGTCGTGGCCCTGGTAGTACGTCCAGGCGTGCAGAACGGCGGAGAGGTCCCCGGCGGGGACACCGGCCCGGGTCAGGGCGAGCCGGGCGGCGCGCACCGCCATGCGGGGGGCGGACAGGTCGGGGGAGACGGGCAGTTGCCCGTACCCCATGGCGTCCGCCTCCTCGGCGGTGACCCGGCCGGCGGCCAGCGCGTCCACCGTCTTCTCCGCGGTGGGCGGCAGCCACTCGGCGGGCGCGAGCCAGATGCCGTCGGGTGTGCCGTCGGGGGCGCGGTCGGGGGTGCCATTGGAGGTCATATGCACTCCTCGCCGTCGAGCAGCGGGACGCCCGTGGAGGCGGTGGTGGTGTGCATCCGCCCGGAGGCGATGACGTCGCCGTCCTGCTCGAAGTCGATGTGGAAGGTCCGCAGGTCCGGCAGCATCAGGCTGAGGTTGTCCTCGTGCGCGTACGGCTCGGTCTTGCGGATGTGCACCGTCGTCGGCACGTCCAGTTCGGCGTACCGGGTGAAGGAGAACTCGAAGCCGGCGACCGTGCTGCGGCTGACCGAGGCGCCCCACAGGTCGGACACGCCGAGCATGCACAGCTGGCGGGCGGCCTCCATGAGCACCATGCCGGGCACGTGGTCCTGGCCGTGGTCGAACATGCTGCGGTTGTCCAGCGGGACCCGCACGGACGCGGAGGCGTTGTCACTGCCCACGGTGACGGAGCTGAGGACGACGTTCGCCGGGTCGCTGCGGCCCACCAGGTGCGGGGCGACGTACGCGGTCTGCCGGGGCAGGTCCTGGAACGGCACCAGCGGCCGGCCGCGGCCCTGCAGCCGGACCGTGTCGTAGACCTCGGAGGGGATGTAGCCGACGTCCATGCGCACGAAGCCGAGGCAGCGCTGCGCCAGCTTCATGTCGACGCCGAAGGACAGCCGGCGCACGTCGCCCGGGGTGCCGCGGCGGTTGCTCGTGCGCACCGAGATGCGCAGCTCGCCCGGTCGCTCCTGCCGCGGGAGGGTCAGCAGCCCCGGCAGCTCCATCGACCAGGACCGCAGCAGGAACTTGCTGCTGCGCGAGACCCCGGCGTACTCGTGGCCGCCGTAGGTCTCGGCCTGCCGGCAGCACTCCAGCAGCAGCATCGGGTCCGGGGTGCCGAGCCGCGAGGTGTGCTCGGTGTAGTAGGCGTGCAGCGGCGGCAGTTGGGCGGCCGCGAGGTATTCCTCCTCGCCGGTTTTGCGGGCGTCGGTGAGGAACACCTCGGAAAGCGCCCAGCGGTGCAGAAGAGAACGGTCCACGGTGCGCATGAATTCGAGGTTGGCGGCACCCGGCAGGCAGGTCTTCTTTTCTTCAGAGGTCATTTCCTTCGTCCTCCTGATGCGGCGCGAGCGGGGGTCGATTCCCTTTTCTCTCGCTTGATTTCATTGTCGAGGGGGGTGGCAAAGCGCTCACTAAAAGCGGACTCAAAGGGCGGGCAGTGCGTCCGCCGCCCCGGAGGCCGGCGGTCAGCCCACCCAGGCGAGCGGACCGCGGTAGCCGTGGCCGGCCCGGTCCCAGTTCGCGCGGGCGGCCGCGGGCTCGGCCGCTTCACCGGCGCCGCTCTCGGCGCGCGCCCGCAGCACGGTCAGCACGCAGGCCAGCGCGGCCAGTTCGGCGGGGTCGGGGTTGCCGCGGACGACGCGGAACACGGCCTCGCGCGGCGCGTCGGACGGCGACGGCACGCCGGGATCGGCGCTCACAGCGGGGTGATCCCGTGCTTGCGCTGCGGCAGCGCCCGGTGCTTGGTCCGCAGCATGGCCAGGGAACGCGCCAGCACCGCGCGGGTCTCGCCCGGTTCGACGACGTCGTCGACCAGACCGCGTTCGGCCGCGTAGTACGGGTGCATCAGCTCGGACCGGTACTCCTCGACCATCCCCGCCCGCATCGCCGCGGGGTCGTCGGCGTCGGCGATCTGCCGGCGGAAGATGACGTTCGCGGCGCCCTCGGCGCCCATCACCGCCACCTCGTTGGTGGGCCAGGCGAACGACAGGTCCGCGCCGACCGACCGGGAGTCCATGACTATGTAGGCACCGCCGTACGCCTTGCGCAGGATCAGCTGGATGCGGGGGACGGTGGCGTTGCAGTACGCGTACAGCAGCTTCGCGCCGTGCCGGATGATCCCGTTGTGCTCCTGGTCCACGCCGGGCAGGAAGCCGGGCACGTCCAGCATGGTGATCAGCGGGATGTTGAAGGCGTCGCACAGGGAGACGAACCGCGCGGCCTTCTCGCTCGCCTTGATGTCCAGCACCCCGGCGCTGGCGAGGGGCTGGTTGGCGACGATGCCCACCACGTGGCCGTCGATCCGGGACAGGGCGCACACGACGTTGGGCGCCCAGGTCGGGTGCGTCTCGAAGTACTCGCCGTGGTCGACGATCTCCTCGATGACCTCCCGCACGTCGTAGCCGCGCGAGGGGTCGGCGGGGACCAGGCCCGCGAGCCGGTCGGTGCGCCGGTCCGCCGGGTCGTCGCAGGGCAGCACGGGCGCGGACTGCCGGTTGTTGGACGGCAGGTACGACAGCAGGTAGCGCACGTCCTCCAGGCAGCTCGCCTCGTCGTCGTACGCGAACGCGGCCACCCCCGACACCGACGCGTGCACGTCGGCGCCGCCCAGCTCGTCCATGCTCACCTGCTCGCCGGTGACCGCCCGCACGACGTCCGGTCCGGTGATGAACATCTGGGCCACGCCGCGGACCATGAAGGTGAAGTCGGTGAGCGCCGGCGAGTAGGCCGCGCCTCCCGCGCACGGGCCGAGGATCACGCTGATCTGCGGGACGACGCCGGAGGCGCGCGCGTTGCGGCTGAAGATGCCGCCGTACCCGGCGAGCGCGGTCACCCCTTCCTGGATGCGGGCGCCCGCACCGTCGCACAGGCTCACCAGCGGGGCGCCGGACGCCTCCGCGAGGTCCATCAGCTTGTGGATCTTCGCCGCGTGGGACTCGCCGAGCGCACCGCCGAAGATGCGGAAGTCGTGCGCGTAGACGAAGACCTGACGGCCCTCGACGGTGCCCCAGCCGGTGACCACACCGTCGGTGTGCGGCCTGCGGCGCTCCAGGCCGAAGCCGGTCGCGCGATGCCGGCGCAGCGGCTCCAGCTCGGTGAACGAGCCCTCGTCCAGCAGAAGCCCGATGCGCTCGCGGGCGGTGAGCTTGCCTCTCGCGTGCTGTGCCTCGGTGGCCCGCTGTCCGGGACCCGCGTGCACCTCCGCACGCAGCCGCCGCAGCTCCTCCACCCGCACATGCATGCTGTCGGGCCGCTCGGGTTCCGGCGCGGCAGGCGGCGCCGGGCTGTGCGCCACGGGGTTCTCGACCAGGGTCGTCATGCCTTGTCCTCCCATCCGGACGCCTCTGGACCGAGGCCGCCCGAAAGAAGGGTTCGGGGTCACGGACAATGCCTGACTCAAGCCCTGAAACAGCCGCCGAATCCTTTTCCCGGCCTTGAGCGAAGCGCAGGCCGGGGCGTGAGGAAAACACGGTCCGGAACTTGAGCGGCGGCACCGGACGATGTTTCCGGCCGTTGTCGGAAGCATCGAGAGGGCAGATCATGGTCGCGCACGTTCACGCATTCACCGCCGAGCCGCGGTACGCCGTCCTTTTCCCGGGCCAGGGGGTGCAGCGCCCCGGCATGGGCGAGCCGTGGCGGGCCACGCCGTCCTGGGAACTCGTCGAAACCGTCTCCCGGGCCAGCGGGTTCGACGTCGCCGAGCTGCTGCTGACGGCGGACCAGGAAACGCTGTCGCGCACCGACCACGCCCAGATCTCGGTGTTCACCGCGTCTTTGCTGGCCTGGTCGGAGTTCCGCCGGCACGATCCGTCCGCGCACGTGGCGGCCGTCGCCGGGCACAGCCTCGGGGAGTACTCGGCCCTCGTGGCCGCCGGGGTGCTGTCGCCGGCCGACGGCGCCTGGCTGGTGGGCGAGCGCGGCCGGGCCATGGCGGCGGCGGCGCGGCAACGGCCCGGAGCGATGGCCGCCGTGATGGGCGGCGGCCCGGAGCAGGTCACGGCCCTGGTGGAGGAGGCTCGCCGGGACGGCGCCGAGCTGTGGGTGGCCAACCACAACAGCCCCCGGCAGACGGTGGTCGCCGGCAGCCGCACGGCCGTGGCGGCCACCGCCGCCCGGGCGGCCGGAGCCGGTCTGCGCTACGCCGTCCTGCCGGTCACCGCCGCCTGCCACAGCCCCTACATGGAGCCGGCCGGCACGGCGCTGCGCAGCGCCCTCGACCGGACGCCCTTCGCGTCCGGGACGATCCCCGTGGTGGCCAACGTCGACGCCCGGGCACACCGGGGCGGCGACCACTGGCGCGACCTGTGCGCCCGCCAGCTGGTCGGCCCGGTCCGCTGGGCGGACACCCTGCACGTCCTCCACGAGGAGCTGGACGCCACGGCGTTCCTGGACATCGGTCCCGGCGCCACCCTCGCCGGCCTGGCGAAGCGGACCCTGCCGAAGGTGCCGTCCCCCCGCTTCGAGGTCCCGGTCCCGCAGGCGGCCTGACGACCGCACGGGCGTCCGGCAGTATGAGGCCCTGTGACCGGCATATCCGAGACCCGCGGCACCGCCGCCGCCGACCCGCTGCGGACCCGGCTGGCGGCGGCCTGCGCCGCGGCGGCGACCGTCGGCGCGGGGCTCGGGCTGCGGGCCGTGGCGGCAGGCGACGTGGCCAAGTACGGCGGGGACGCGCTGTACACCGTCCTGCTGCTCACGCTCGTCGTCGCCCTCGCGCCCCGGGCGTCTCCCCCGGCGGCCGCCGGCAGCGCGCTGGCGGTCAGCTGGGCCGTCGAGTTCCTCCAGCTCAGCCCCGTGCCGGCGGACCTCTCCCGGCGCAGCGCCGTCGCCCGCCTGGTGCTCGGCTCCACCTTCAATCCCCCGGACCTGCTGTGGTACGCGGTCGGCGCGGTGGCGGGCTGGGGCGTCCACACCGCGCTGCGGGCCGGCCGCGCGGGCGGTGACCCCGGACCGAGGCCCGGACCCGGACCCCGGCCCGGCTGAGGCGTCCGTCGCAGCGGCCGCCCCGCCGGCGAGGCCGGGGCGATCGGCCGCTTCTCAGCGCAGGGCGCTCTTCTGCTGCCATTCGGCCCACGAGAGGTTCCACGCGCCGAAGCCGTTGCCGGGCGCGACCACGCCCTTGGTGTCCTTGCCGGTGATCTCGAACGGGTCGCCCGGCCGCACCTGCCCGTACAGCCAGGCCGCGTTCGCGTCGCTCATCCCGATGCATCCCGAACTGTGGTTGGCGGAGCCGAAGAAGCGGGCGTTCCACGGCGCGGCGTGCGCGTACATGCCCGACCAGGTCAGCCGCATCGAGTAGTCGACCATCTTGTCGTAGGCGTTGCCCAGGCCCACCGTCTCGGAGTTCATGTTGATCGTGCCCTCCTTCGCCATGAGCACGGCGGTGCCGCGCCAGGAGCGCTTGTCGCCGCCGGGCGTCCCGCCGGAGACCGGTATGCGCCGCACCGTCTCGCCGTTCCGCTCCAGGGTGAGCTGGTGGCTGTCGAGGTCGACCTTGACGATCTGCCGGGCGCCGACGGTGAAGCTCGTCGTGTAGTCACGTACGAACCAGCCGCCGTCCGGGCCCGCGTCGGTGCCGTTCAGCTCGGCGTTCAGCGTGACCTTGGTCCCGGGCTTCCAGTACGCCTCGGGCCGCCAGTCCACCCTGTCCCCGCCCGACCAGTCGCGCAGCCACCCCCAGGAGCCCTTGGTGCCGTCCGAGGTGGTGATCCTCAGCTGCTTCTCGACCTCGGCGCGGTTCTTGACCGGGCGGTCGAAGACCAGGGAGACGGGCTGGGCGACGCCGACGGTGGCGGCGGCGCCCGGCCGCCAGTCGACCTTGTTGACCTTGTCCGCCGCGGCCGTGGTGAAGGCGGACCTGGCGCTCCCGGCGGTGCCGCCCTCGCTGCGGGTCGCCGCCGTCACCGTGTACGCCGCGCCGGGCACGGCCTTGCGGTCGGAGACCCACGAGCGGCCGTCGGCGGCGACCTTGCCGGCGAGCCGGTGGCCCTCGGCGTCGACGACGGTCACCGAGGTGAGCCGGCCGCCCGAGGCCGTGACCGTCACGGTCCGGCCCGCCTGGACCTTCGTTCCCGTCGGCGTGACGGTGACCGTGACCGGACGGCCGGCGGCGCCCGACGGCCCCTTGGCGTCGGGGCCGCCCGGGTCGCCGCTCGACGAGCAGGCGGCGAGCGGTGCCAGCAGGGCGGCCACGACGGCGGCCCGGACACAAGCCTGGGTGAGTACGCGTATACGAGGCAACGGGACCTCCGAGAAGGACGCGAACGGCGTCGGTGAGTCGGCGATGAACGTGACTGTAGAGCCGGAAAACCCGAGGTCAGCGGCGCAGGAGCAATGTGACGGCGACTGGTGAGGAATGGTCATGGTCCGGTCACATTCACCGTGCGGAGCGGTCATGGGCCGCTGTGAGCCTCTGCGGTGTCCCCGCACAGGTCCGGGGAGAAGGAGAGGCTCAGACCGTGTCAGCGCTGCTCGTGCCGCCCAGCCGTGTGTGCCAAGCCCGGGACCGGGGCGTGCCGTTGCGCCCCATCACCGCCGAGACCTACCGCGCCTTCCTCGCGACCCCCGACGGCGCGGCCCTCGGCGCCGGCTTCCTCCAGTGCCCGTCCTGGGCCGACGTCAAGGAGGGCTGGCGCGCCCGGCTCCTCGGCTGGGGACCGGATCCGGAGGCGGGCGCGCTGACCGGCGTCGCCCTGGTACTGCTGCGGCAGTTCCCCGGCACCCGCAAGTACTTCGCGTACCTTCCCGAGGGGCCGGTCGCCGACTGGAACGACCCCGACGTCGACGGCTGGCTCGACCCGCTCCTCGAACACCTGCGCCGCGCGGGCGCGTTCGCCGTGCGCATCGGCCCGTCACCCGCCTACCGGCGCTGGGACGCCGCCCTGCTCAAGCCGCTCACCGGCCCGGGCCGGCGCCTGGGCGACGTCCTCGCCAGCGAGGTCGACCCGCTCGGCACCGCCGTCGCCGAGCGGCTGCGGGCCCGGGGCTGGCGCCGCTGCGGCGGCGACGGGAGCGGCGGGGACGGCGACGCCCAGCCCCGGCACGTCTTCCAGGTGCCGCTCGCCGGACGCACCCCGCAGGACCTGTGGTCCGGGCTCAACCAGGAGTGGCGGCGCAATGTGCGCCGGGCCCGGAAGGAGGGCGTGGAGGTGGTGGTCGGCAGCGCGGCGGACCTCCCCGAGTTCCACCGGCTGCTCGGCGTCACGGAGCGGCGCGACGGCTTCCGGCTGGGCCGCTCGCTCGCCTACTACGAGCGTCAGTACGCGGCGCTCAACGCCGAGGAACCGGGCCGCATGCGGCTGTACCTCGCCCGTCACCGGGGAGAAATCCTGGCCGCCCACACGCTGATCACGGTCGGCCGGCGGGCCTGGTACCAGACCGGCGCCTCCGCCGACCACCGTCGCGAGGTCCGGCCCTCCAACGCCCTGCAGTGGCGCATGCTGTTGGACGCCCACGCTCTCGGCGCCGACGTCTACGACATGCGAGGGGTACCCTCCACTCTCGATCCTGACGAACGTGCGTACGGACTGCTGCGCTGGAAGCTCGGCACCGGGGGACAGGTCGTCGAGACGCTCGGGGAATGGGAGACACCAATGACCGGCAGCGCCAACCACGCGCTCCACCGCGCCTTCCAGGCATACCTGAACCGCCGATGAAGCGGACGCCGATACCGGCCGACGCGGCCGATGCGGGGAGCGCTGAAGCGCCTGAGACCACAGACGCGCCGGAGGCGACGAAGGCACCGGAGACGACGAAGGCGACGGAGACGACGAAGGCGACGGGGTCGGAGACGGCCTCCGCGGGACGCAGCAGCGCCGTGATGGCCGCCGGGTCCGTCGTCTCCCGGGCCACCGGCTTCGTCCGGTCCGCCGTGGTCGCGGCGGCGGTGGGCACCATCGGGCCGACCGCCGACGGTTACGCCGTCGGCAACGCCCTGCCCACCATCGTCTACATGCTGCTCCTCGGTGGCGCGCTGAACGCCGTCTTCGTGCCCGAACTGGTCAAGGCCGCCAAGGAGCACGACGACGGGGGCGCGGCCTACACCGACCGGCTGGTCACCGTCTGCGTCGTCGCCCTGCTGGCGATCACCGCGGCAGGGGTGTGGGCGGCTCCCGCGATCGTCGACGCGTACACCGACTACACCGGCCCGCAGGCGGCCATGACCACCGCGTTCGCCCGCTACTGCCTGCCGCAGATCTTCTTCCTCGGACTGTTCACGCTGCTCGGTCAAGTCCTCAACGCACGGGGCCGGTTCGGCGCGATGATGTGGGCGCCGGTCCTGAACAACGTCGTCGTCATGGCCGTCTTCGGCGGGTATCTGGCGCTGGCCCTCGGCGGCGGCGACACGCTCACCGCGACCGAGACCGCCGTGCTCGGCTGGGGCACCACCGCCGGCATCGCCGTCCAGGCACTCGCCCTCGTCCCCGCGCTGCGCGCGGCCCGTTTCCGCTGGCGGCCCCGCTTCGACTGGCGCGGCAGCGGACTGACCCGCCCGCTGCGCTCGGCCGGCTGGCTGGTGCTGCTGGTGCTGGCCAACCAGGCCGCGTACTGGGTCACCACCCGGCTGGCCACGACTGCGGGCCTCGACGGCGACCCCGGCTACGGCGCGTACAACAACGCCTATGTGCTGTGGGTCGTCCCGCACGGCATCGTCACCGTCTCGGTGGTGACCGCGCTGATGCCCCGGATGAGCGCGGCCGCCGCCGACGGGGACACCGCCGCCGTGCGGCGCGACGTCTCGCACGCCCTGCGCGTCAGCGCGTCGGCCGTCGTACCCGCCGCCTGCGCGCTGTTCGCGCTGGCCCAGCCGGTGATGGCCCTCGTCTTCGGGTACGGCAGGACCAGCGCCGAGGACACGGTCGCCATGGCGGGGATCCTGATGGCCTTCGCGCCGGGGCTCGTCGCCCTGTCGGGCCAGTACGTGCTGTCCCGCACCTTCTACGCGCTCTCCGACACCCGGACGCCGTTCCTGCTCAACCTCGTGATCGTCGCCCTCAACGCGGCGCTGTCCGTGGCCGCCGCACACCTGCTGCCGGCCCGCTGGGCGGTGACCGGCATGGCGGCGGCGTACTCGCTGGCGCTGTGCGCGGGCTGGGTGGTGACCGGCCGGGTGCTGAGCCGCCGGCTCGCCGTCGCCCACCCCCTGCGCTCGTCCGCCGTCGGCGCGCACGGACGGCTGCTGCTCGCCGCCGTCCCCGCCACCGCCCTCGGCTACCTGGCCGCCCTCGGCGCGGCGGCGGCGGGCGCCCTGGCCGCCGCAACTGCCGGCGCGGTCGTCGTCGTCCTCACCTTCGCCCTGCTCGCCCGTCCGCTGCGGCTCGCCGAACTCGACACGCTGCTGCGCGGACTGCGCCGGCGACCGGGCCGGACCTGAGCACGACCGACCACCACCGAGGGAGAACCACCGATGCCCCGCGTGCTCCTCATCGAGGACGACCCCGCCGTACGCGAGGGGGTCGAACTCGGTCTGCGCCGCCGCGGCCACGAGGTACGGGCGGCCGCGACCGGCGAGGCCGGCCTCGCCGCGCTCGCCGAGTTCCGCCCCGACCTGCTGCTGCTGGACCTGATGCTGCCCGGGATGAACGGCGTGCAGGTCTGCCGGCAGGTCCGCGAGCGCAGCCAGCTGCCGATCATCATGCTCACCGCGCGCGGCGACGACTTCGACGTGGTCATCGGCCTGGAGGCCGGCGCCGACGACTACATCGTCAAGCCCGCCCGCACCGAGGTGATCGAGGCCCGGATCCGGGCTGTGCTGCGCCGCCTGGACGACGGCAACCCGGGCCGCCCGGCCATCGAGGTGTACGGCGCGCTCACCGTCGACCGGGTCGGACTGACCGTCGCCAAAGCCGGCCGGCCGCTCGCCCTCGCCCCCTCGGAGCTCAAGCTCCTGCTGCACCTGTGCGCCGCCCCCGAGCAGGTCTTCAGCAGGCAGCAACTGCTGGAGCACGTCTGGGAGCACAGCTACCACGCCGACGCCCGGCTGGTCGACGCGTGCGTGGCACGGCTGCGCGGCAAGATCGAGGACGAGCCCGGCAGCCCGCGTTACGTGCAGACGCTGCGGGGCTTCGGGTACCGCTTCGGACCGCTGTGATCACCGGCCCCCGGCGCGGCCGGCCGCGCCGCCACGACGACGGCAACGGTGACGGCGACGAGCGACATGGCGGCACGCCCGCCGAAGAGCGTTCGCGGTCGCGGGTCAGGGCGTTCGGCCTGCGCACGCGCCTGCTGCTCGCCTTCCTGCTGGTCGCGGCCGTCAGCGCCGGCACGACGGCCGCGCTGACCTACCGTGAGGCCCGCAACGCGCTGCTGGAGACCGCCCAGGACACGGCGGTCACGTCGTTCCGCGACCAGGTCCAGCAGACGGGCTTCTCGCTGCCCGTGCGGAGGGAGGGCCTGGAAGAGGTCCTGCGGGACATCGCCCGCAAGGGCAAGCCGCACCCCTGGGTGGTGTTCGCCGAGTACGGCTCGCTGCGCGCCTCCTCGGGAGAGAACCCCGTCTCCACCGTCATCACGCCCGAACTGCGGCGCGCCGCGACGGCCGACCCGCACGGCAGCTTCGAGCGGGTCGTCAAGGACGGCGTCCCCTACCTCACCATCGCCATGCCCACCGTCTTCAGGGCGAGCGCGTCGACCGTGCTGCCCAGCGGTCTCGTCCTGTACGCCGTCATGCGGATGACCGACGAGCAGCTCAACGTCGACGCGCTCCTCACCGCCGCCCGGGACGGCGCCCTGCCCGGCCTCGTCGTCGCGCTGATCCCCGCCCTGCTCGCCGCCCGCAGCGTGCTGCGCCCGGTGCGGGAACTGAGCCGGGCGGCCCGCAGCATGGGCAGCGGCAGACTCGACACCCGCATCCCGGTGCGCGGCAGCGACGAACTGGCGGACCTGGCACGCACGTTCAACGAGTCGGCGGCCCAACTTGAGCGTTCCGTAAGGGAATTGCGTGAGGCAGAGGAACGCGCCCGCCGGTTCGCCTCCGACGTCTCGCACGAACTGCGCACCCCGCTCGCCGGGATGCTCGCCGTCACCGAGGTCCTCGACGAGGACGCGGACGACCTGGACGCCGACACCGCGCGGGCTGTACGGCTGGTCAGCGCGGAGACCGGAAAGCTCGCCGTGCTCGTCGAGGACCTGATGGAGATCTCCCGCTTCGACGCCCGCGCGGCCGAACTGAACACCGACGAGGTCGACGTCGCCGAGGCCATCGGCAAGACGCTGCAGCACCGGCACTGGACCGACGGCCGGGTCCGCGTCGAACTGCCCGGCGGCATCCGGGCCCGCCTCGACCCGCGCCGCTTCGACGTGGTGGTCGCCAACCTCGTCGGCAACGCCCTGCGGCACGGCGGCGCGCCCGTCATGGTGCGCCTGCGCACCGAGGAGCGTCCGCCGGGCCCGCCCGTGCTGGTCACCGAGGTCGTGGACAGCGGGCCCGGCATCCGCCCCGAGTCCCTCCCGCACATCTTCGACCGCTTCTACAAGGCCGACGCGGCCCGTACCCGCTCGGCCGGCAGCGGCCTGGGACTGGCGATCACCCAGGAGAACGTGAAGCTGCACGGCGGAACGATCCACGCGGGGAACCTGCCGGGCGGCGGCGCCGTCTTCACCGTCGAGATACCGCTCCAGGCGGAGGAGGCCGGCGGATGACGCGTGCGCGGATGCGCCGGCGTGCCGCGGCCGTCGCGGTGGCTCTCGTGCTCGGTGCTCCGATGCTCGGCGGCTGCGGCATCCCGGAGACCGACGTCATCGAGGCGGGCGGTCCCGCCACCGTCCAGGCCTTCCTCACCCGCGACACCGACGTGCTGCTCTTCTTCCGCTCCCCCGACGGCAGGGTGCGGCCGGTGATACAAACGGTGAGGATCTCGACCGTGACCGCCGGGGCGGGCCCCGGCCGCGAGGGCTCCGGCACGGAGGCGGCACCGATCCGGACGGAGACGGTCGTCATGATGCTGCTCGCCGGCCCGCGCGAGGAGGACCGGGCCGCCGGCCTGGACACCGCCCTCCCCGCCGCGCTCCCCGGCGTGCCGGTCCGGATCGGGCGCCCGACGGCCGGCAGGGCCACGGCCCGCATGCCCCTCGCCCTGGACGCCCTGGACGCCACCGCCCTGCGCCAGCTGACCTGCACGATCGCCTACAGCATGGACGCCGACGGCCGGACCGTCGTCGAGCTGACGGGACAGGACGGCGCGACGACGTCCGGCACCTGCGGACTCGCCCCCGGCAGCGCCGGCGCGGATGCCGTCACCCGCTGACGAGCGCGCCCGCGGCGGTGGTGTCCACGTCGGTCGTGAGCTCCGCCGCGATCACGATCCGGGCCGGCCGGGGGTCGGCGGCGGCCAGCCTGCTGACCTCGTCGCGGAAGGCCTTTGATCGACCGGCCGTCCGGCGAGGTCTTGCCCGTCGGTGACGGGACAGGGCGTGCCGGGCTGGGAGAAGGCGTACACCGCCGTCGCCGCCGACGGGCAGCGGGTGGATGCGCGTCGACGAGGACAACGCCCAGCCGGCTGGCTAGGGGGCGTCCCGGCCCTCGGGTGCGTGGGGTTTGCGGGACGGGTCGGGTGCGGCGGTCCAGGTGATGTGCGGGGGCTCGACCCGTGCGCACAGGGGACCGCCCTGCGCGTCGGTCAGGCCGAGCCGTCCGACCAGCAGCCCTTCGCGTGCCGCGGCGGCGAGCACGTCGGCGGGGACGACGTCGAGCATGAGCTTGGCGCGGCGGAACATGGTGAAGACGCCCGCCTCGTCGACCGTCCCCCACGACAGGTACACGAACCGCCGGCCCAGCCGGTGCTGCACATAGGGCCCCGCGACCTCGGTCCCGGCCGGCGTGGCGCTCGTCGTGCACTCCAGGGTCCAGGTCGCGGACGCCGCGTCGCCGGGCTGCGGGTCGAGCAGTTCGGCCGGACGGTCCCTGCGCTGCACGGCGACGTGGAGGTTGCCGTAGGCGGGCGTTCTGCCGTCGGCGGAGGCGGGGCGGGTCAGTCCGGGCAGGTCGACGGCGTCGATGCGGATGCGCATGCCGGCCATCCTCCCGCCCTCGTCCCCGCGGGGCGAGGCCGCCCCCGGCGACGGCGCCACCGCCCGGCGCGCCGACCGGGTGAACAGGTCGCGTCGCGCAGGGATGCGTGCTGTGCTGGAACTGTCCGCAGGAGTACACGCCGATGCGCCATATCCGCAGTTCCGTCTTCGTACCCGCCCGGTCGCCCGCGCCGACCGGAGCGGGCGGAGGCCTGTTGCCGGCGCGGGATCTCGCGGCTGCCTGGTTCCTGGTCGTCCTGATCGCGGTGCCCGCCTGGGCGCTCACGATCGCGCAGGCACGGGACATGGGGGTCGAGGCCGGCACGATGGGGACGGCGCTGCCGCTGTTCCTGCTGCTGTGGGTGACGATGATGGCGGCCATGATGCTGCCGTCCATGGCGCCGGTGGCCCTCACGTGGGTGCGAGGGATCGGGCGGCAGTCCTCCGGCTGGACGCGGACCGTGCGCACCGCCGAGTTCGTCTGCGGGTACCTGCTGGTGTGGACCGCTTTCGGACTGCTCGCCTATGCGGCCCTCGCCTTCACCGGCGGCCTGGTGGACGACCGTCCGACCGCCGGACGCTGGATCGGCGCCATCGCCTTCCTGCTGGCGGGCCTGTACCAGCTGGGCCCCCTCAAGTACGTCTGTCTGCGGCACTGCCGCGATCCCATGGGTCACCTCGTGCGCTACGCGGGGTTCCGGCGGCCGGCGCGCGATCTTCGGGTCGGCTGCCACCACGGCGCCTACTGTGTCGGCTGCTGCGCGGGACTGATGGTCGTCCTGGTCCCGCTCGGCATGATGAACGTGGCGGCGATGGCCCTGCTGGCCGTGGTGATCTTCGTGGAGAAGCTGTGGCCCCGTGGCGCGCTGCTCGGCCGGGTCGTGGGCGTCGCGTTCCTCGTCCTCGCCGTGCTCGCACCGTTCCAGGACTGGCTCCTGCCGGGGTTGCAGGGGTCGCCGCCGATGGACGACATGTGACGTGCTCGGCTCTCTCCGGGAGCGCGCGACGGCTGCTCGTCAGTCAGGACCGCTCCAGTCGAAGGTGAAGTGTTTGCTCGACTTCCCCGAGCGTTCCCAGGAGAAGCCGAACGCGTCGGCGCGGTCGGCCGTGGCCCGTCCCCAGGTGGCGACCTGGCCGGGGCCGACCTCGGCGCCCGGGGCGTTGCGGACCTGGACCCGAGCGCCGTCCGGAGTCGTCGGGCCGGTGAGCGCCTCGGCGGCAGCCGTGACCCGGCCGGGAATCTCGGCTCGCCAGGCGCCAAGATCGTCGTCGATGTCCACGTGGACGGGGGCGACGTCCATGCCGCGCATCTCGGGGTGGAACATCGCCCCGAACTGCGCCGGCCAACCGCCCGCCTCACCGCCGAAGATCGCTCCCAGCGCACCGCGCTGCCGCTCGTCGGCACGCTCGTCGAGGAAGACCGCGGCGTACGGGTCGGTGTGCGTGCCGGCCCAGGGGTTCCCCACGAAGGAGCCGAGCATCAGGACGTTGAGACCGTCGAGCCGCACGTCGCCGAAGCTGCCTTCCCGGATGTGCCAGACCATCACGCCTTCGCAGTCGCCGTAGGTCGGGTCCTGCGCGAACGTGCAGGGGCACGGTATGGCGCACTTGCACACATCGAACCAATCACCGGCCAGGCGCCAACGCGTACCGGTGGTGACCTGCTCTGTCATCTCGCATCCCTCCTGCCGGGCCCGACGGGGCCCACTCGGAGTGGCGAGACCGCATGTCCCGAGCCGCTCCCAGGATCGCGAGGCGGCCTCTCTTCCAGCTTGCACCCCACGTGCCGGTAGGGGGAACCCGGCGATCGCGGCAGAGGTCCCGGATCCGTGGAAGACGAGACGCACGGCTCGGTGAGCTGGTCTCCCGCGTAAGGGATTTCGGTGACGGCGGAGAGCCGCAGCGCGTACCCCGTCGGCCTGGAGTGTCGCCGACCCGACGCCCGTGGGCCGACCCGACGCCGCGGAGTCGTGCGGGCGCCGGCCCGGGCAGCCTGCTGGGCCCGGCCCGCCGGCCCACCGGTGGTCCCCTGTCGGCCTGCCCGAGTCCGCGCCCGAGGTGTCGCCCCTACCGGTCGGGGCCGGGGCGGCGGTGTGCTCCGGGACCGGGCGCCGGCGTACCGCGGCGGCACCCGGCAGATCCTCCGCACGGCGAACCGGCGCCCTGCTAGGGCCTGCCGTACGCCGCCACCATGATGTTCTGCGCCACCTCGTTCATGTCCTGGCCCTTGGCGTTGGTGGAGTTGACGCTGTAGACGAGGGTGCGGGAGCCGTCGCGGGTGGAGGCGATGGCCGTGTTGTAGCCCCAGCGGCCGCCGGTCTTGCCCCACACCTCGCGGCCGCCCAGCTTCTTCATCGACAGGCCCACGGAGTACGCGGCCGGGCCGCCGCTCTTGAAGTCCGCCACCTTCGGCAGCGTGAGCATCTCCTCCCACAGGGGACCGCGCACGACCCGCCCCCCGAACAGGGCCTGCGTGAACCGCTCCAGGTCGGCCGTGGTCGACACGATGTCACCGGCCGCCCAGCCGTCCGTCGTGCCCCACACGGACACGTCCCGCAGACCGGTCGTCCCGTCGTCCAGCCTCATCGTCTGGTAGCCGTGGTTGTGGGGGCCGACGATGCGCGGGTCCGTCCCGGGAAGGTAGGTGTCGCACAGCCCGAGCGGCTTCAGTATCCGGCGGGTGACCTGGTGCTCGTACGAGTCGCCCGTGACGCGCTCGATCAGCAGACCGGCGACGGTGTAGCCGATGTTGAGGTAGTGCTGCCGCTCGCCCGGCGCGAACTCGCGCTCCTTCGACACCGCCGAGCGGACCATGTCCTCGGGGTCATGGACCCGGAAGCGGTTCGCGTACGCCTCCTCGACCGTGGTCCCGGGGAAGTCGGGCGCCGGAATGCCGTGGGTGTGGTTGAGCAGCTGGCGGACCGTGACCTCCCCGTACGACGCCGGGATCAGCTCCGGCAGGTACGAGCGGGCGGTGCGGTCCAGGTCCACTGTGCCCTCGGCGGCCAGCTGCAGGGCGACCGCCGCCGTGAAGACCTTGGTCACGGAACCGGCGCGGAAGCGGGCGGTCGGATCGGCCGGCCGGCCGCTCTCCAGGTCGTGCACGCCCGAGCTGCCCCGCCACACGCCCTCGGCGCCCCCGACCCGCACCAGCGCGGCCGTCGCGTCCGCCGACGGCAGACACGCGACGGCGGCCTCCAAGGCCGGGTCGGGGTGCGCGGACCGCGCGGAGACGGCGGGGCACGCGAGGGATGCCGGGGACGCGGCGGACGCGGTGGCCGGCAGGACCGCCGGCCCCGCCGTCACGCCCAGGACGAGTGCGGCTGCCAGCAGCGCGCGGGTCGTGTTCTTCATGGTCGGCTCCGTAGGTGTCGGCCGTGGTTCTCGATGGCCTCATCCTCCTGACCGGCGACTTCTCGCGGATCACCCGCGCGGGCGGTCTTCCGCGGTCACTTCCTCACCGGCGCGGGGGAGGAACCGGGCCCGCACGGTCCCCCGGGAGGGTGTCCCCGGCCGCGACCAGGCCCGTCTCGTACGCGCAGATCACCGCCTGGATCCGGTCCCGCAGGCCCAGCTTGGCGAGCACGTTGCCGACGTGCGTCTTGACCGTGTGGTCGCTGACGACCAGCTCCGCGGCGATCTCGGCGTTCGACATGCCCCGCGCGAGCAGCAGCAGCGTCTGGCGCTCCCGCCCGGTCAGCGCGTCCAGGCGGGGATCGGGCCGCCGTGGCCGGACGGCCGGCCGGGTGTACTGCTCGACCAGGCGCCGGGCCACGGACGGCGCGAGCAGCGAGTCACCCCGCGCCACCACCCGTACCGCGTGAACGAGGTCGTCGCGACGCACGTCCTTCAGCAGGAAGCCGCTCGCGCCGGCGTGCAGCGCCTCGTACACGTACTCGTCGGAGTCGAAGGTCGTCAGCATCACCGTCCGGCAGCCGCCGGCCGCACTGATCGCCCGGCAGGCCTCGATACCGTCCGATCGGGGCATCCGGATGTCGAGCAGGGCCACATCGGGCCCGTGCCGCCGCACCGCCTCGACCGCCTCCGCTCCGTCGCCCACCTCCGCGACCACCTCGATGTCGGGCTGGGCGTCCAGGATCATCGCGAAGCCGCTGCGCACCAGCTCCTGGTCGTCGGCCACCACCACACGGATCGTCAACGCGTCACCCCCGCCACGGACGGTACCGGGACACGGACCCGGACCTCGAAGCCGCGGCCGTCCGGGCCCTGTCCGGTGACCGCCGTACCGCCGTGCGCGGCCGCGCGCTCACGGATCCCGACGAGTCCGTGGCCGCCGCCGGAACCGGACCGCGGACCGCGCCCGTCGTCCACCACCTCGACGCACACGTCGCCCTCCCCGTAGGTGAGTCGTACGGACACGGTGCGGGCGGCCGCGTGCTTGACCGTGTTCGTCAGCGCCTCCTGGACGATCCGGAAGACGGTGGCCCCGATCGTGTCCGGCAGCGGCCGCGCGGCCCCCGTCGTCCCGTACACGACATCGAGACCACTGGCCCGTATCCGGTCGAGGAGATCGGGCAGGCCCGCGAGGCCCGGCTGCGGTTCGCGCGGGGCGCCCCCGGGCTCGTCGCCCTCACGCAGCACCCCCAGCATCCGGCGCAACTGGACCATCGCGTCCCGGCCCGCCTCGGAGATCGCGTCGAAGGCCGCCTCCGCCCTCTCCGGAGCCGTACGCACCGCCACGGGCCCGGCCTCCGCCTGCACGATCATCAGGCTCACCGCGTGGGAGAGGATGTCGTGCATCTCCCGCGCGATCCGGGCCCGTTCGCGTGCGGCGGCCTGCTCCGCCTCGATCCGGTTCGCCCGGCGGCGGGCGTCGGTCAGCCGCCCGAAGACGTAGGCCGCCGCGAACACGAAGAAGGAGAAGGTCAGTTCGCGCGCCGACCGGGTGTTGAGCCCTACCGACGCGGGGATGGCGGCCAGCAGCAGGATCGTGGTGGCCAGCCGTTTGGCCGGCGGCGACAGCGCGGCGATCGTGTAGACGATGACGAGCCCGGTGTACGGCAGCGGCTGACCGGGCCCCTCCAGGGCCAGCTTGTACAGCGCGCTGGCCGCGAGGACGGCGAGCAGGACGGCGACCGGAGCGCGCCGGCGCCAGACCAGGGGGATCACGGTGAGCGTGGTCAGCCCGTACGCGGGCCAGGTCGCCGGTGGGAGGTCCGCAGGGCGCGGCACCACGAACGGCATCGTCATCGCCGCCTGGACCAGGAGGGCGACCCCGATGTCGACCACGAGGGGATTGGCCGTCCCCAGCGCCCGGCACCGGTTCCACCGTTCCCGCGCGTACCCTCCTGATTCCCTCACGGCGTCCTCACCCGAAGTCCCCCTGATCCAGGTCCTGTTCCGGTCGGCCCCGGAAGCGCGACCCCACACGGTAACGGTCGCCGGGCGGACGGCCAGGTGTGGACCGCCGTACGGGTGCGCACGCTGGGCGGGCCGGAAGTTGCACGTCTCCTCCAGCGTCTCCGGGGGTGACCCGGCTGCTGCACCGGATGGGCCACAGCGGGCGGATGTCCGCCCGGCCCGCCGCCGAACGCGACGAGGAGGCGATCACCGCATGGCGGGAGGCGACCTGCTCGAAGGTCACCCCTTACCGGCGCCTTCCACCGATGCACGTGGCCGAAATGCGGCGCGCGGTGGTCCCACGCCCCAACGCGCTTCGGCATGAACATAGTTGGCGCCCTATACCGTTGCCTCGTCACCTGTCGTTCGGGGAGGTCACCTGTGTCGGACAAGTCAGAAGAGACCATGCTCATCCACATTCCGCCGGACGGGGTCGCCCCAGGGAAGGGCTACAGCCATGTGGTTGTGGGCGAAGGTCGACTGGTCGTCATCTCAGGGCAGGTCGCACTGGACGAACACGGAAATGTGGTCGGGAACGGCGACGCGGCCGCCCAGGCCGGTCAGGTCTTCGAGAACCTGCGGCGCTGCCTGGCGGCAGGCGGCGCCACGTTCGCCGAGGTCGCCAAGTTCACGTTCTACGTCACCGACGTCGCCATCCTGCCGGAGGTACGGGCCGTCCGCGACGCGCACATCGACACCGCGCGTCCGCCTGCCAGTACCGCGGTACAGGTGGCCGCCCTGTACCGGCCGGAGCTCATGCTGGAGGTGGAGGCCCTCGCCATAATTCCTTGGTGAAGGTCAACCCGGAGTGGACGAGATGAAAACCGATCGGTTTCCGGAGGTCTCCGGCGAGCCGTGATGGTGTGCGCCTGCCGTCCCCGTCAGGGCGAGCACACCGGGGGGCCACTCCGCGTAGTGGCCCGTCTTGGGTGACCTGCCGTCATGCCAGCTACGGCGGTCTTCTCCGGCATCGTCTCCGCCGGGACACGGTGCAGGCCCTGGCGGTCGTGAAAGGGGTGACTGCCGCTCATGGCGTACGGGTCTCTCGGTCGGTGGACGCGGAACGCCTCGCCGGGGGGTGCCAGCCACCGGTGACTTCCTTGACGGGCTTGTGGGGGAAGCGGCGCCGGGCGTACTCCTGTGCGTGGGAGCCCGGCAGGACGTACAGGGTTTCCTTCTTGTCCTGGAGCGGTCGCAGGACGGTGTCCATGAAGTCCTTGCGGTCGTCCAGGTACGGGCCCAGGACGTCCTCGCCGGCGGGGCAGACGGCGAGGCAGTAGCCGGACTTGTAGCCGGGCGGAGAGCTCAGGCTCTGCCACATGGAGGCGCTCTCGGAATCGCTGACCCGGGAGCGGTAGTCGGCCGCGTCCTCGCTGTCGGCCACCGTCTGCGCCCAGTCGGTGAACCCGCTCATGAACTCTCGGTAGTTGTGCGTGGTGCAGGCCAGCGCGTCGAAGTCCCCGTCCTTGCTGATGGCGCCGACCGGACAGGCGGCGACGCACAACTTGCAGTCGATGCAGGGGTTGTAGTCCAGCGCCTGCCCGTACTCGCTCACCTCCGCGTCCACCAGGACGGTGACCAGCAGCACGAAGCTGCCGAACGTCAGGCAATCAGGGCAGTGCCTCGCTCGCCGTAGCTGCTCGTCACGCGATGCGTCAGCGCATGTCCGCCGCATCGAGCAGTACGGCCACGGTGGGAGCGATGAGACCGGCCGGCGCGTCGGCTCTGATTCCCGCACGGGCGCTGGCGCCGTCGAAGACCAGGATCAGCTGACGGGCCAGCAGGTCCGGGTCCCTCGCCCCGCCCTGTTCGGCTGCAGTGCGGAAGAAGCCTGTCAGGTTCTCCTTGACCCGATCGGCCACCCGGCTCGCGGGGTGGCTCGGGTCATTGAGCTCGATCTGTGCGACGAGGTACCGGCAGCCCCGGAAGCCGGGTGCACCCGCCTGCGCCTCCGCCTGTTCGAAGACATGCAGGATTCGCGCGCGGGCTGGACGGTTGTCGTCCGTCGCGGGAAGGAGTGCCGCCACATAGGCGGAGGCGCGTTCCTCCAGGCTCGCCGCCAGCAGTTCGTCTTTGCTCTCGAACAGCTTGTACATGGAGCGCTTGGACACCCCCGCCGCCTTGCACAGCGTGTCGACGCCGATGTTGACGCCGTCTCGGTAGGTGAGCGTGGCCGCTGCCTCCAGCAGTCGCTCTCGGGAACTCGGCATTGCTTCGGTGGTCATATCGCGAGGTTAACTCGATTCCGGCCCATGGGAAACTGATCGGTTTACGAGGGAACCGTCTCGGAGAGGCCCCTGTCCTGCGCTGATGTGCGCCTGGAGGGCGCCGATCAGCGCAGGACATTTCTCACCCCGTGGATTCAGACTCAGTGGGCGATCACGGGCTCGCCCTCCGACGGCGCCAGAGCCGTATTCGGCATCAGGAACGCCGTGAGCACCGCGCCGACCACGAAGATGCCGGCGCCCCAGGCCAGCGTGGCCGTGTAGCTCTCGACCCCGGCCCGGGCCATGGTCAGTGCGCCCGGCTTGTGCGAGGAGAGGTAGTCGGTCGCGGCCGATGAGGCGACGGTGGTCAGCAGCGCCGTGCTGATCGAGCCGCCCACCTGCTGGCTGGTGTTGATCAGTGCCGAGGCGACGCCCGCGTCCTCGTGGTGCACTCCTGCGGTCGCACCCTGGAACGAGGTGGTCATCACCGCACCGATACCGAGGCCCAGCAGGATCATGCCCGGCATGATGTCGGCGACGTAGGCGCTGTCCAGCGTGAGCCGGGTCAGCAGGGCCATGCCCGACCCGGAGACCAGGAAGCCGGCGCTGACCACGACCTTCGGACCGACCTTGGGCAGCAGCAGCGAAGGCACCGTGGTCGACGAGGCGACGATGCCCCCGACCATCGGCAGGAAGGACAGACCGGCCTCGATCGGCGAGTAGCCGATGCTGGCCTCCAGGTAGTAGGTCAGGAACAGGAAGATCGAGAACATCCCCATGCCCAGGACGAACACGGCCAGGAACGAACCGCCGCGGGTCCGGTCCAGCACGACGCGCAGCGGCAGCAGCGGATGCGCGACCCTGAGCTCCAGCCAGGCGAACACCGCGAGCAGCAGCACGCCGCTGATCATGGAGCCGAGGGCGACCGGGTCGGTCCAGCTGGTGGATTCGACGTGCGCGAACCCGTAGACGATGCCGAACAGTGCGGCGCTCACCACGACGGTGCCAGGAATGTCGATCTTGGGCCGCTCGGTGAGCGCCGGCTTGGCCAGCAGCATCAGCGCGCCGACCAGTGCGACGCCCGCGAAGATGACGTTCACGTACATCACCCAGCGCCACGACGCCCATTCGGTGAGCATGCCGCCGAGCAGGAGTCCGACCGCCGCACCCGCACCGGACAACGCACTGAAGACGCCGAAGGCTTTCGGCCTTTCGGCCGGGTCGGTGAAGGTCACACTGAGCAGCGAGAGCGCCGCGGGCGCGAGCAGTGCGGCGAACAACCCCTGGGCCACACGTGCCGCCACAAGTATTTCGAAGCTGCCGGCCGCGCCGCCGACGACGGATGCGGCCGCGAAACCGATCAGGCCGGTCACGAAGGTCGTACGTCGACCGAACAGGTCACCGAGTCGGCCCCCGAGCAGCAGCAGGCTGCCGAACGCCAAGGCGTACCCCGTGATGACCCACTGCCGGCTGCCGTCACTGAAACCGAGGTCATGCTGCGCTTGGGGCAGCGCGATGTTCACGACGGTCGCATCGAGCGTGACCATGAGCTGTGCCACGCCCAGCACGACGAGTACCCACCAGCGCACGGCATGGGAGCCGCGGCGGCCCGAGTCTGTTTTCCCGGAAGCGGGCGCTCCGCGGTCGAAGGTGGTACTCACATTTCTCCTCAGTCGCTGGGCACGGGCCGACCGTCGGCCGGAAACCGATCTGTTTCCACCTAGGAAAACAGATCGGTTTCCTCGGTGCAAGTGTTGAAGACGGCCTCGGCGACAAGAGCGCGCTGCGCGGAGCTTGGGCTCGCCCCCACTGCCTCCCATCAGCTAGCCGAGTGGTGCGCCCGGCCATAGGGGTGTGGATGTGGTGCGCGCCCGCTAACCGGTCTCGACATCAAAGAACCCCCGGGTCATCGACCTGGGGGTTTCGCATGGAGCGGGTGACGAGAATCGAACTCGCGCTCTCAGCTTGGAAAGCGACGGGCACATGCGTAGAGGTAGGGCCTCTGACCTGGGGAAATTCGTTCTCCCCCGAACCACCCGCTCGCGCCCCGCTCCCAATGGTTCCGCGGCCACGACCGCCGCATCCGCCTCGCCCGATCGCGCGTCCGCCCCCTCGGCGTCGCCCTCCTCCGGATCCGCCCTACCCGCCCGTCCGGCGGATCCCGAGCTGTCGGGGCCGCCCGACGCTCCCGCGCCCAGCGACTCCGCCTCCCTCGCGGGGCGGCCGGCGGGGGAGGGCCGGGAGCGGCCCGGCCGACCGGCCGCCCCCTCCGGCTCGCCGTCCTCCACGAGCCCGCTCGTACCAGAACGGCAACAGAGGAGGAGCCCGCCGATGAGTCGGACGAGGGGGTCGAGGTGGTACCCGAGACGGACGCCCCGGCCGCCGAGAGCTCGGCCGCGGGGCTGCCGACGGCCGCTCACCGGACCGGCACCGAGGCCCCCCTCGACCTCTCCGACCGGCGGATTCCCATGCTCACACTGGGCGTGGGGCGGCTCTGGCGGGCCTCGGCATCGGCTTCCTCGTGGTGCGGACGCGCCGCCGCTGAGCGGCTCGCGACGGACCGGGTCCCCCTTGAGTCGGACCCCCGGCGTCCGCCTCAGGACGCTTGTCCCCGCGGACTTACTCGGTATACATACTCAGTATGTCCATCCGTCACGGGCTTCTCGCCCTCCTGGAACGCGGTCCGCGCTACGGCTCACAGCTCCGTACGGAGTTCGAGTCCCGCACCGGCTCGACCTGGCCGCTCAACGTGGGTCAGGTCTACACGACGCTCAGCCGGCTCGAACGCGACGGCATGGTCGTGCAGGACGGCGAGGACGAAGCCGGCCACCCGCTCTACGCGATCACCGACAGCGGTCGCGTCGAACTGCGCAGCTGGTTCGAGAACCCTGTCGACCGCACCAGCCCGGCCCGTGACGAGCTGGCCATCAAGCTGGCCATGGCCGTCGGGGCGCCCGGGGTCGACATCCGTGACGTCATCCAGTCCCAGCGCCGGCACACCGTGAAAGCCATGCAGGACTACACCCGGCTGAAGGCGCAGGCCCTCCCCGCCGTGGAGAAGAACGGGGCCCGGGAGCGGGACGACATCGCCTGGCTCCTCGTCCTGGAGCAGCTGATCTTCCAGACCGAGGCCGAGGCGCGCTGGCTCGACCACTGCGAGTCCCGGCTGATCCGTCTCTCGTCGACTGCCCCGGCGGCGGGGCCGGAGCCGGCCTCGCCGGGGGCGGTAGCGGGAGCGGCGGGGATGGGGGCGCGGGCGGGGGCCGGGGCAGAGGAGGCCACGCCACCGCCCGTGACGTCCGCCCTTCACGACCGGCCCTGAGCACCCGAACGACCGGACCCACAGGGCCGACCGAGTCCACCGGGTCCACCCGACCCACCGGGCCGACCGGGTCCACCCGACCCACCGGGTCCACCCGACCCACCCGACCCACATGAAGACTCCGAACCACCCGACCAGACCCATACCGTACGCACGGCGCTGCCAACGACCGTCCGTCGCACCGACGTCCGCCGTTCGCCGGCGTACGCCCGAGGGGGAACCATGTCCACACAACAGCAGCAGCCCGTGCTGAGTCTGCGGAACCTGACCCGCGTCCACGGCTCCGGCGCCACCGAGGTGCACGCCCTGCGCGGCATCGACCTCGACGTCCACCCCGGTGAACTCGTCGCCGTCATGGGCCCGTCGGGCTCCGGCAAGTCCACCCTGCTCACCATCGCCGGCGGCCTCGACAACCCCACCTCCGGGCAGGTCTTCGTCGAGGGCACCGACATCACCTCCCTCGGCATCAAGGGGCTCGCCGCCCTGCGCCGCCGCAGCATCGGCTACGTCTTTCAGGACTACAACCTCATCCCGGCCCTCACCGCCGCCGAGAACGTGGCCCTACCCCGCGAACTGGACGGCATATCGGCCCGCAAGGCCCGCACCGAGGCCCTCGCCGCCCTCGCCGAGATGGACCTCGGCCAACTCGCCGACCGGTTCCCCGACGAGATGTCCGGCGGCCAGCAGCAGCGCGTGGCCATCGCCCGCGCCCTCGTCGGCGACCGCCGGCTCGTCCTCGCCGACGAGCCCACCGGCGCCCTCGACTCCGAGACCGGCGAGTCCGTGCTGGCCCTGCTGCGCTCCCGCTGCGACGCCGGAGCCGCAGGCATCATGGTCACCCACGAGCCGCGGTTCGCCGCCTGGGCCGACCGGGTCGTCTTCCTGCGGGACGGCGCCGTCGTCGACCAGACCATACGCAGCGACGCCGACTCGCTCCTGAGCGGCCGGGCGGCCCAGCGGTGACGACCTGGTTCCACTCCTGGCGGGCCGCGGTCCGCATCGCTCGCCGTGACGCCTGGCGCTCCAAGGGCCGCAGCTTCCTCGTCCTCGCCATGATCGCGCTGCCGATCCTGGGCGTGAGCGCCCTGGACCTGACCCTGCGCAGCGCCGAACTCACTCCCGCGCAGCGGATGGAGCGCACCCTGGGTGCCGCCGACGCTCGCTTCTCCGACGCCCGAACGGCCGGCGTGGCCATCCTGCAGGACCCCGAGGGCGAAAAGCACACCCCGGCCGGGGACTACGACTCGCCGGGCAAGTCCTGGCCCGACGGCCCCACCGATGTCACCAAGACCATCCCGGCCGGTTCGACGGTGCTGACCGACAGCAGGGGCAGCGCCAAGCTGACCACCAGGCACGGTCTGCTCCAGACCGAGGTCCGTGAGCTGGCCGCCGTCGATCCCGTCGCCCGGGGCATCATGCGGCTGCAGGAGGGCCGCTTCCCCGAGACGAACGACGAGATCGCCGCGACCACCCGGTTCCTGGAGAGCAGCGGGCTGTCCGTCGGCTCCACCCTCACCGCCCGCGGCTTCGACCGCACCTATGTGATCAGCGGCTCGTACGAGTTGCCCAGCGACCTCACGGCACAGCAGGCCAACGCCCTGCCGGGGGCCTTCCTCGCGCCGTACGCCAAGGCGGTCGAGAAGGCCGGACTGCCGAAGCCCGACATCTCCACCACCTACCTGGTGAAGAAGGCCGGTGGTTTCACGTGGAACACGGTCCAGGCGATCAACGCGAAGGGTGTCCTGGTCACCTCGCGCGTCGTGGCCCTCGACCCTCCCACCGACTCCAAGGTGCCGCTCTACCAGAAGGAAGGCTGGGCCACCTACGAGAGCAGCGGGGGCGCCGACGCCGCCGCGCTCGCCGCCGTGGGCACGGTCGTCGGCCTGGCGATGCTGGAGATCTGCCTGCTCGCCGGTCCCGCCTTCGCCGTCGGTGCCCGTCGTTCCCGCCGCCAGCTGGGCCTGGTCGGCGCCAACGGCGGTGCCCGCAGCCACATCCGGGCCATCGTACTGAGCGGCGGCCTGGTCATCGGCGTCGCGGCGGCCCTGGTCGGCATTGTCCTTGCCCTGATCCTGACCTTCGCCCTCCGGCCGCTCCTCGAGGACTACATGGGGCAGCGGTTCGGCGGCTTCACCGTCAGGCCGCTGGAACTGCTCGCCATCGCCGCGCTCGCCGTCCTCACCGGCCTGCTCTCCGCGATCATCCCGGCCGTCACCGCCTCCCGGCAGACGGTCCTGGCCTCCCTCACCGGCCGTCGCGGCGTGCGCCGCAGCAACCGCGTGCTGCCGCTGATCGGCTTCGGCGCCGTCCTGCTCGGCGCGGCCATCGCCCTGTACGGCTCGGTCGTCTCCGACCAGTTCGTCCTGGTCGCGGGTGGCTCGGCCATCGCCGAGCTGGGTGTGGTCGCCATGACGCCCGCCCTGGTCGGCCTGTTCGGCCGGGCCAGCCGCTGGCTGCCGCTCTCGCCGCGCCTCGCCCTGCGGGACGCGGTCCGCAACCGGGGCCGTACGGCACCCGCTGTCGCCGCCGTCCTGGCCGCCGTCGCGGGCACCGTCGCCGTCTCGACGTACGCCGCGAGCCGCGACGCCCAGAGTCTGGCCGAGTACCGGGCCAGCCTGCCGTACGGGGCCGGCGCCGCGCTCGTCACCGAGGAGGGCGGCCGGGACGTCCCCGCGGTCCGCGACGCCGTGCAGCGGACGCTGCCCGTCGACGTCCGCGCCGACGTGTTCCGGATCGCCGTCGGCAAGCCCGGCTGCGCCCCGGACGGCGCGGGCGAGGGCTGTGGCCGCTTCGAGGTCGTCACCCCGCCGGCCAACGAGTGCCCGCTGTGGGTCAGCACCCCCGACGGCTCCGACCCGGCGGAGAAGTACACCAAGGAGCAGCGGCGCGCGCTCGCCAAGGACTGGCGCTGCCTCTCGCGCGACGGCAACGGCATCTACGTCGAGGGCGGTCTCCTCATCGCCGACGCCCCGCTCCTGAAGGTCCTCGGCATCGACGACCCGGGCGCGGCCAAGGCCCTCGCCGACGGAAAGCTCCTCAGCTTCCACAAGCCCCAGGTCGACAGGAACGGCGCCGTCCGCATCAAGCTGATCATCGACCCGAAGGCCGCCGACCGCGCCGTCGAGCAGAACAAGCCGGTCCCGGGCGAGCTGAAGTCCTTCCCCGCCTACCAAGTGCCCGGCTCGCCCGACTCCTACGGAGTGCAGAGCGTGCTCAGCCCCGCCGCCGCCAAGGCCGCTGGACTGACCACCGTCCCCCTCGGCGCCTTCTTCAGCACCGACCGGATGCCCAGCACCGAGCAGCGGCAGAAGCTCGACGCCGAGATCGCCAAGCTCGGAAGCAACGTCGAGCTGACCGTGGAGCAGGGCTGGGTCGACGAGAGCGGGCTCGTCCTGCTCGCGCTGACCGTCTTCGCCGGCCTGGTCACCATCGGTGCGGCCGGCATCGCCACCGGTCTCGCCCAGGCCGACGCGGAGGCCGATCTCAAGACGCTCGCCGCGGTCGGAGCCCCGCCCCGGGTGCGCCGCATGCTCAGCGGCTTCCAGTGTGGTGTGGTCGCCGCGATGGGTGTGGTCCTCGGCTCGGCGGCCGGTGTCCTGCCCGCGGTCGGGCTGCGGCTCACCGAGGAGCGCGAGCAGATGCGCTTCTACCAGGAGGCTCTCGACAACGGCTGGGGCGGCGCCGGTGACGCCCCGCCGCACGTGCCGATCATCGTCCCCTGGGAGACGCTCGCCACCCTCCTGGTGGCCGTGCCCCTCGGCGCCGCGCTGCTGGCCGCGCTGGTGACCCGCTCTCGCGGAGCGCTGGCCCGCCGCGCCGAGCACTGAGCCTCAGTTGCCCGACCGTGCCGTGCCCCTGGACGAGGGTGATCACCCTCGTCCAGGGGCAGGAGGTAGTCCCCGTCCGAAGGGATGCTGCTCGAAGCCGGCCAGCGCTTCCGACCCAGCTCTACCTCTGGGCGCGACGGCGCCGTTGCGCGGGGCTCCGGCGGAGGAAGCATCCACCCACTTCGCCAACGGGCGGAGCCGAGTGCGTGAGCACATCCGTCTGATTGCCCGGACGTCCCCCGAGGACTGGAACATCGCCGCCTTCTCCATCTGGAGCCTGGCCAAGCTCGCCGCTCACCTGGTCGAACGGCAGGTGGCGCCCAGTATCAGCAGGGAAACCCTGCGGCGCATTCTGCGGGAGGGCAAGGTCTCCTGGCAGGCCACGACTACCTGGAAGGCGTCCAACGACCCAGGCTTCATAGCCAAGATGCACCGGGTCCTGGCGCTGTACGACACACCGCCGGCCGACGGACGGGTGATCTGCGTCGACGAGTTCGGCCCGCTGAACCTGATGCCCCGTAAGGGCAGAGCGTGGCGTCCGGCCGGTAGGCCACGCAGGCTGCGGGCCACCTACAACCGGTACGGCGGTGTGATGCACATGCTCGCCGCGCTCGACCTGGCCACCGGGAAGGTCTACTACCGGATCCGCCGGCGCAAGCGGTGGCGCGAGTTCCTCGGCCTGCTCAAGACCCTGCGGGACCGCTGGCCCGGGGAGAAGCTGTATGTGGTGCTGGACAACTTCTCCCCGCACAAGCACGCCGAGGTCCGCACCTGGGCCGCCGACAACGGCGTCGAACTGGTCTTCCTGCCGACCTACGGTTCGTGGCTGAACTGGATCGAGTCGGAGTTCGCGGCACTGCGCTACTTCGCCCTCAACGGCACCGACCACCACACCCACGGCGAGCAGAACTCCGCCATCGCCGCCTACATCCGCTGGCGCAACACCCGCGCAGAACCAAAGACCGCCTTCGCCCCCGACTCAACCATCCGAGCCTGGACCCAGTACCCAACCCGCGCTGCCTGATCGGCTACCCGGGTGGTTTCACGGGCAGCGGCTTGCTCGTCTTTACCGGGCGAGGGGCGACTTGTCGCTCGCAGGCAGATGACGGGCCAACACGCGGCTGGTGCTGCCGTCGTCCTCTGTGATGTCCCGGACATGCTCGAAACCGATTCCGTCCAGCAGGGTCAGTGAGGCCTCGTTCGGTGCAGCTACGGTGGCGTAAACCCTGGTCAGCCCGAGGGTGTCGAAGCCATAAGCGACGATCGCCTCTGCCACCTCGGTCCCCAGGCCAAACCCCCATGCCGCCGGGGCCAGAGCGTAGATGATCTCGTGGCCTCCGACGACGTCGGTCGGCTTGATCTCGGCATGCCCGACTACGAGTCCGTCCCGACGGACGGCCCAAACATCGAACAGTTCCTGGGCGTAGACCTTCGTGAAGATCCGCCCGAACAGGGCCCGGTCTGCTGCTTCGGAAGCAGGGCCGTCTCCCATCCACTGCGACACCCTGATGTCCTGGAACAGAGCGACGAAGTCCTCTTCGTCCTCAGGGGTGTACGGCTCCAGCAGCAGCCGCTCAGTGCGCAGAGTTGGGGTCACAGAGGGCGACCTACCCACGCGGCATCCAGGTCGCAAACCACTTTCACCTGCGCGGAAATCGCCCTCCCCGTCGCCATGCCGCGCATCGCCCGGCGCCGCAGGCCGAGCCATCATGCGGAGCCATTACACGACCAACCATCCGAGCCGAGCCACTAGGTGCGTTCAAGAGAGGTTGCGGGGCTGACCTGTCGCGACGCCATCTCGGAACGTGGATCTCCGCCACCCTGTTCTCCGCTGTTCCCCGTGGCGCCCCGCTCGTTCTGGCACGGTTGTGGCACGGGGAACATCTGATCCGTAGCTCTGTAGGGATCGGTCATTCGAGGTCATACAGGCTGCGGGGAGGGTCGTAGGGCCCACTGGCGGGCGCTGGCGGTTGCTGGGGTTGCTGTACTTCGTTGCTGTACAGCAGCAGTTGACTTGGTGCGGTTCCCGCTCCACTCACTGTTCCTCATCCGCCCAAGACTCGCGATGGTGGCGGACTTTGCAGCAACCCCGATGAACCGACTACGGCAATTGCGCTTTCTCCGTGTAGTAGGAGTAGGCGAAACTGCCGCTCTCCGATCCCGTTACTTGAGCCTCATAGCTGATGAGGCCGGTTCTCGAGACTTCTATGCTCCGCTGGAAGATCGACCCGTCGCAGGTGGTGGTACGTGCCCCCGTGGGTACATTTCTACCGTTGACAGTGAAAGCAAAGACAACCTTTCCTTTACCGGTGCAAGTAAAGGCAAATGTCACACTCAGCACGTTCTCGGGCGTGGCGGGCAGTGTGTTTCCGAGGTGCGGCTGTAGACGACCGGACCCACTCCCAAGGGGCTCCATTCCCACGAAGGCGTGATCCAGCACAGCCTTTCCAGACGCGCCATCCGATATCGCACTGGGTGATGACATACCCGAAGGGGGTTTGGACGGCGACGGGTCGGCCGACCCGCCGGAATCACACGCACTGGTGAGCGCCACCGAGGCCATGACGCCCAGCATCACCGCTCTACACTGCCCATTTCGCTTCACGAATTCAGCCGCCCAATCGACATGTCGCCCTTGCGTGGGGCCTTCACGACAACCGTTTTTGTCTTGACGTTGCAGGGTGCCGCAATCCACGTCTTCACAGCCGTGAGCTTCCAGCCCACCTGCCCGAGGACGGCCCGGTACCCCTTGCTGGTCGTGTTCGTGTCGGTAACCGTCTGGGTGCCCGTCCAAGTCCACGAGTTGCCGACCTTGACGTCGACGCTCACCTTGGCCTTTGAGATGATAACGCTGGCTTCCGACTCGTACCCACCGGTGACGTCGAAGGTGAAGGTGTGAGATCCCGTTATCGCCCAGTTCACACTTTGACGAGGAAGGAGCCACGTCGACTGAGGCTCGTCCTTGTCAGGCAGGAAGTAAGGCGTGCCCTTCACCTTGTACGTCGGGGGGTCATTTATTTCAGGGCAAGCTGCACTGGCCCGAGGAGCCTTAACCTCCGGCTTGTCGCCCGTGAAGGAGAACTCGATCTCATCATCGGCGCCAATGACGGTTCCGTCATTTAGAACGACCATTGCACCCTCGGCCAGTACCGGTTCATCATCAGCCGTGGCGGCACCGGCATTGGCCGCTGCCAGCAACACGGCCGTCGCCGTCATGGCAGGTATGGCAATGCGCATTAGAACGCTTTTCATTTTGCCCCGTTTCGATGGAACTGGTCGAATGGCTCAAGAGCCGGAGAACTGAGCACACGCCACCTCAGCGTCCATGTGACGCCTCCCCGGATGTCGTGTGCGCGTCATTCGTAATTTATATACGCCGCATACTCCTCGGCACAAGAGATCCTGGGAATCTCAAGAAGACCTCAAGTCCCCGAGAATGAGGCGCGAAGGGTGAAACTCGCTGGAGCAGGCGGTTCGTCGTGTCAGGTTTCAACCGGCACCCGTCACAGCAACCTCGATTCGTCAGAGGTGGTGACTGAGCGTTTTCAGCGGTGCCGCTCCAGGGCGAGGATGGCGGCTGCGATTGACGACATTCGGTTCGGACTGCATCGGGCTTTGCGGAAGATCCGCCAGGACTTCAGTCGTGCGACGCCTCGCTCGACCGGTGCGGGTGCCGCCGAGAGCGTGCGGTTGACGGTTTGCCGGGTGGGTGTGAGGTGGCGGCCTGGTGGGCGTCGGCGTGGTGTTGTCACCCATGGGCCGGCTCCGATGTAGGCGCGGTCGGCGAGGATCGGGATGCCCTGGCGTTCACAGATTCGGATGATTCGGTGAGTGCGGGCCGCGGTCAGGTCGTGCGCGCGGCCGGGCAGGGCGGGTGAGATCCACAGCAGCCGTCCGGCTGGATCAGTCACGACCTGCACGTTCACGCCGTGGCGTCGGTGTTTTTGGGAGAAGTCGGCCCGGCTGTCGCCGGCCCGGTCGCATTCCGCGAGGGGGCCGTCGAGCAGGACGTAGTCGGGGTCTGCTTCGCGCAGGGTTCGCAGGAGTCCGGGGTCGGCGAGCAGGGCGATGACGGCAGTCGTGTAGGCGTGGGAGTGCGGCAGGATAGGCAACCAACAAAGCTCCTGCGCCGATGGGTTGAGACGTCGAACACCTCCCTCAACGGCACAGGAGCCTTGCCCGTTGCGGACGCCGCGTCGTCACCCGATCAGTGGCCACTCTGAAAGAGCTCACTGCCTGACCGGGCTACCGGTTCGCCCTGTTTGTTCTACGTGATCGCGGACGAGGCTAAGAGCTTCGACAGGAGCATCGCTCGGGACCCGTGTCCTAGCAGTGAGTTCTGCGGCCTCTTCGTCCCCTCGGCAGGCCAACGTGCTGATGGCCTGGCTGCCATCCCTGGACCGTAGGCCCGGGCTCTGACAGTGACATCACAGTGCACGCTTTCCAACTGTGGTGGTGGTCCGGGGGTGCCTCGGACGGGGCCGTTCACCTGGGTTCATGGACGGCCGGTCGTGAGGTCGGCTTCCGGCTGCGGTCTCGTCTGAACGACCGTGAACGGCGCTGAATGAGACGGCAACCGAGACGGATGGCGGGGCCGGGCTCGCCAGCATCGTCGCTGTTGAAGGGGGAGTCATGGCACTGGTCCGCAAGGGATCACGACGGATCGTTGTCGACGGTACGGCCTACCGCTGGCGGCTGCGAGGCCGGCCGACGTACTTCCAGGGCTTGGCCTGGTCGCCGTGCACGTTCGCGGTTGAGCATGCGGAGACCCCTGGCATGACGCTTGTGATCTCCACCGACCAGCCGCATCCGAGCAACTGGTTCGGCCGAGAGGCTGAGCCTGTACGTCCGTCCGTTGTTGCCGCGGCTGTTCGGCTTGCCCTGCGTGAGGGTTGGACTCCGACGGCTCCGGGCTCCGTGTTCCACCTTGACCAGTCCTCCGGCTTCACGCCTTCGCACTGAAGGAGAGGAATCGGAGTGCACTGTCAGTCTGGACTGAGTCGGGAGTAAACGGTGTTGTACGCACACGAGGTGGTCCTGAACGAGCTCGCGCAGGGACTCAGGCCGACGGCCGAGGGGGTCGAGTGGTTCGAAGGCCGCTCGGAGGATGACCAACGCAAGGTCTTGCAAGCGCTGGTGGAGTTCTGCGGGCAGGCCCGGGCCTGCGAGGACGATGTGCCGGAGAGCATTGCGCGTTCTGGCATTCGTCCCACTCACACGCCGGCGGTGATGCTCACGAAGTGGCGCTTCGGGATGGCAGGGCTTCCGGCCTATGAACTCACCAAGTCCTTCCGCCTGCTCGTCGCCCTCTTCAGCATCGCGGACACTCGCAGGCGGACGCAGCATTGCGCCGATGGGTGCGGTCACGAGTGGCACAACCTGTCGGATCCGCGGCGGGATGCAACCTAGGTGTCTTCTTGCCCTGGATCTTCCCAGGGATCTTGGTGAGCTGGGTTTTTGCTGGTCAGGGGCTGTGGGCCCATGCGCCTAGTGGTCGTCGTTGGTCATCATTGGCCACTGTCAAGCGACCTCGGACGGCCCAGGGACGGCCCAGCCAGGTGCCAATCGGCGGCACGGCGCTCGGATCCTTCCCGCATTCCTCCATCGGGAGCTCCGCCGGCATCTGGAGTCGTTCGCCGAGCCGGGCCCGGACGGGCTGCTGTTCGTGGGAGAGAAGGGTGCTCCCTTCCGGCGCAGCACTTTCGGGCGAAGATGGCGTAAGGCTCGGGAGACCGTCGGCATGCCCGAGGGCTTCCGGTTCTACGACCTCCGTCATACGGGGCACACTCTGTCCACGCGATCCGGTGCCACCCTCAAGGACACGATGGTCCGCGCCGGTCAGTCGTCCGAGAAGGCCGCGCTGATCTATCAGCACTCCGACGACGAACGACAGCAGGAAGTCGCCGCCTGCCTCGACGCCACCGTGCGGAAGGCGCGGGCCGCCGCGGCCGGGAGGGCTCCGGACGGGCCTTCTGGCACGAATCTGGCACGCGGCGAGTGATCACAGAAGACAGCAAAAAGGCCCGGCTCTCTGAGCTGGGCCTTCTTCGTGGAGCGGGTGACGAGAATCGAACTCGCGCTCTCAGCTTGGGAAGCTGATGTTCTACCATTAAACTACACCCGCGTAAGACGCCGGTCTGAACCGGTGTCGGAACGCTCCGTCACTCTACCTCATGCCGGGCCCCGGGCGTCGAAGCCTCGGGGCCCGCCTGCGTCGCGAGGGAGGGATCGGTGTGTGGGCGGCCGGAGTTGGGGCGTACGGTGGTCGCGTGGAAGTGGGGTCGGGCGGGGTCGGAGTGCCGCCTGGAGGGTCGTCCCGTTCGTCCCGTAATGTGGCTTTCGGTGTCCGGCGAGCAGCAGCCGGACGCGGCTCTTGGGGAAGGGACTCATGGACTTGATGGAGCGCACCGTCGTCCGTTGTGCCGACGGGCACGTGTTCAGCACCGCTTCGTTCCCGATGCAGCAGGCCGAGCGGCTCGGTCCCGGACGGCTCGTCCGGTGTCCTCGGTGCGCCCGGTTGCGCAGTGCCGTGCCGGTGATGCTCGAGAAGCGGTAGCGGCGGGCGGAGAACGGAAAGCCCTGGCGCGCGGAGTCGTCCGATGGTGGTCGCTCCGCGCGCCTTGCGTATCCTCGGGACGTGCTTCTCTCAGACAAGGACATCCGGGCCGAGATCGACGCCGGGCGGGTACGGATCGATCCCTACGACGAATCCATGGTGCAGCCGTCGAGCATCGACGTGCGACTCGACCGTTACTTCCGGGTGTTCGAGAACCACCGCTACCCGCACATCGACCCCTCCGTGGAGCAGGCCGACCTGACCCGGCTCGTGGAGCCCGAGGGCGACGAGCCGTTCATCCTCCACCCCGGGGAGTTCGTGCTCGCCTCCACGTACGAGGTCGTCAGCCTCCCCGACGACCTCGCCTCGCGGCTCGAGGGCAAGAGTTCCCTCGGGCGGCTCGGGCTGGTCACCCACTCCACCGCCGGGTTCATCGACCCCGGCTTCTCCGGGCATGTGACGCTCGAGCTGTCCAACCTCGCGACCCTGCCGATCAAGCTGTGGCCCGGTATGAAGATCGGGCAGCTGTGCATGTTCCGGCTCAGTTCGCCGGCCGAGTTCCCCTACGGCAGCGACCGCTACGGGTCCAGATACCAGGGCCAGCGCGGACCGACGGCGTCCCGGTCGTTCCTGAACTTCCACCGGACCCAGGTGTGAGCGACGGCACGGACGACGCGGTACCGGCGCGCGGGACACGCTCGCCGACACGGGAAAGACGCTGAAGCCCGTGCGCGACTTCTGCCTGGACGCCGTCGCAGAGGTGCGCGGCGCCGTCGCCTGCGAGAAGTGACAGTCGCTCGTGTGGAGGCACAGCAGTGATAACCGTTGCCCTGGCCTACAACCCGGTCATGCTCGGTCTCCGGTTCATGCTCGAACCGGCTGCCCTGGGCTCCTTCGCGTTCTGGGCCTGGCGGACAACGGCGTCCCCGTGGCGCTGGATCCTGGTCATTGCCCTACCCGTCGTCATCGGCTGGGCATGGGGAACCTTCGCGGTCTCGGGCGACGAGGCGCGTTCCGGGGACACCGAAGTCGAGACTCCTGGCCCGGTGCGGTTGGTGCTCGAACTCGTGGTCTTCTTCGGCGCTGTCGCTGCGTTGCACGCGGCTCACATGCGGCGCACCGCGATAGGGGGCCTGATGATTCTGGTCCTCTTCCACGTCGCCTCGTACGACCGGATCTGGTGGCTGCTCACCCATTGAACTCGGGCTGAGACTCGCGAATCTCCTCCGGAGTCCACCCTGCCGGTAGCCGCGCGTCTGCCATCCCGTGATGTGGACGTCAGGCCGGCCGGGGCACGATCTTCACTGCCCGGTAGTCGTAGCCGTCCTGCTTGAAGCCAGGGGCTTCCCATTGGAGATCTACACGTTGCCCCGGCGACAGCGTATGGAAGCCCTTCGTCTGGATGTCGGAGTAGTGGCCCCAACAGCCGCCGGGTGTCTGGGGAGAGTCGAGTACCCCCCACCCTTCCTCGTCGTACCACTCACGGACAGTCGCAGACACCATGCAGCGACTCTACGGGGAGCCGGCTGAGTCGGTCACGCCCTCGGAGTCGTCAACGCAGGCGGCGGGCTCGCAGTACCAGGTCGTCGGTGTGGTGCGTGCCGGCGCCGCCCTCGGGCGCCACCCGTGGCCGCTGCTCGTCCACCTCGACCCTCCAGTCGTCGTCGAGCAGGGCGGCGACCATCGAGGGCCAGACGTAGTCGGCCGGGTCGAAGCCGCCGTCGTGCGTCTGCCGGGTGTCCATCCCCGCGTGGTGGACGAGCAGCAGCACGCCGCCGGGCGCGACGGCCGCGAGCAGTGCCCGCTCGGCCGCGGCGCCGGGAGTGCGCAGCAGGGCCGGGTACTGCGCGGAGACCAGGTCGAAGGAGGCCGGCGGGAGCGCCGCTTCGGTGA
This sequence comes from Streptomyces achromogenes, assembly GCF_030816715.1. Classification (NCBI taxonomy): domain Bacteria; kingdom Bacillati; phylum Actinomycetota; class Actinomycetes; order Kitasatosporales; family Streptomycetaceae; genus Streptomyces; species Streptomyces achromogenes. Next base: position 4,713,608 of record NZ_JAUSYH010000001.1, read on the forward strand.
GTTCGGCGTGTACCCAGCGAACGGCGACGCCGGCGTCCCGCGCGTGCCCCGCCGCCCGCTCCAGTGCCACGCCCGAGACCTCGAGCGCGGTCACGTCCCAGCCGCCGCGCGCGAGCCAGACGGCGTCCGCGCCCTCGCCGCAGCCGACGTCGAGCACTCGCCCGGGTGTCAGCCCGGCGACCTCGGCCACGAGGGCGCCGTTGGGCCGGCCGCTCCACAACCGGTGCCGGTCGGCGTATCGGTCGTCCCACTCCGCCCGCACCGCGGGGTCTCCGACGTAACCGTCGTAACCGTCGCGTGCGTTGTCTTCGTCGTATCCGGTGTGGCCGTCTGCGGCAGCTCGGGGGAGTTCGGGGGCGGGTGTCTCTGCGGTGTTGTCGATCACGGGCCCACGGTCGCTCATCGTGGCCCGGTCGCGCGACCTCTGTTGCCGTTCCGGCAAATCGACGTCCACGGGGGCCGGGGGACAGCACCCCCGGTGCCGTAGACGGCCGTCGGACGGGATTCGACGACGTGCGGCACACGGGTGCTGCCCCTCAGCTCGGCGGTGCGGTCGCCCGGGCGGGGCCCTGAGCCGGTCAGAGGACGGTGTTGAACCTTGAGCCCTCGCCCGCGTAGAGGTCGGTCGTCAGCCGGCTGAACGGGGCTGTGGCCGAGCCGGTCGAGCGGTAGACGTACGTGCCGTTCGGGCCGTGGGCGACCAGGTCGGGGCGGCCGTCGCCGGTGACGTCGCCGGCGCCGACGAGGTGGGGGAAGGCCTTCCAGCCGGAACCGATCCGGACGCGGGAGGTGAAGCCGCCCTTGCCGTTGCCCTGGTACATCCACAGGACGCCCGCGGTGTCGCGGGCCACGAGGTCGCCGGCCGTGCCGCCCGCGATGTCGCCGACGGCGGTGATCCGGTCGTAGATCTGCCAGCCGCCGCCGAGCCGGACGCGGGGGGCGAGGGGGGCGGACGAGCTGCCGGTGCCCTTGTGGAGCCACAGGACGCCGGAGGCGTCGGCGGCGGCTAGGTCGGACCGCCCGTCCCCGGTGAGGTCACTGCCACCGGTGATCATCTTGTAGGACTGCCAGCCGGCGCTGACCTTGACGCGGGAGGCGAAGCTGCCCCTGCCGTTGCCCTGGTACATCCACAGGACGCCCGCGGCGTCGCGCGCGACGAGGTCGCCCGTCGGGGTGCCGGCGAGGTTCCCCACGGCCGCGATCTGGTTGTAGGCCTGCCAACCGCTGCCGACCCGCGCCCGCTTGGCCACGGTCACCCGGCCGTCCGACGACCAGTCGAAGAGGTCGTCCCGCCACAGCACGCCGGAGGCGTCCCGCGCGAGGACGTCCGTGGAACCGTTGTCGGTGAAGTCGTGCGGGTTGGCCTGGCGCGAGACCTGGAGGCTTCCCCGGGCGGTCGCCGGGGCGCCGACGCCGTCGGCCGGGGTGGCGGTGATCTGCCAGGTGTAGGCGCCGTTCGGGGCGCTGACGCCCTCCAGGACGCCGTTCCAGACGAAGCCGAAGCGGCTGTCGGAGACCGGCTGGGGCAGGCGCGCGGTGAGCTTCCCGCCGGTGGCGGTGTGGGTGAGCGTGAGGTCCACGGTGGCGTTCGCGCGGGACAGGGTCCACTCCATCGGGACCGTGGCGCCCGGCTTCTCCAGGCTCACCGCGGTGGGCGCCTTCGACGCGGTCACCTCGACGGCCTTGAGCCGGCCCGTGTCCGCCACGAGTGTGGTGGTCGGGAGGCCGCCGTCGCCCTCGCGGACACGGAACAGCCCGTCGGCGTCGGCCGTGGCGCCGCGCACGAGCAGGGTGCCGTCCGGCGCGTGGGCCACGCTGGAGAAGTGCTTCAGCAGGGTGTACGGCGCGGCGGTGGAGTCGGTGAGGCTCAGGGCGTACAACGGGCTCGGCGTCCCGTCGGCGGCCTTGCCGGGGGCGCCGTAGAGCAGCGTGTCCCGGGTGACGCCGGCGATGACGGCGCCGCTCAGGGAGCTGTCCAGGGCGATCCTCCGGTGGACGAGCGTCCCGTCCACGACGAGTTCGGTGGCACCGGCCCGGTACTCGACCCAGGTCTCGTAGTCGGCGGTGCGGGCGCCGGTCGAGGCCTGGGTCCACGGGGCGGTGTTCGCCCTGCTGCCCGACTCGATCACCGCGTCGCCGCCGACGGTCGTGCGCGTCTTCCAGTACTCGGTCCGGAAGGTCGAGGAGTTGGGGAAGACCCGGTTGCTGCTCAGGACGATCATCACGTCGCTCGTGGCGGCGACGACCTTGAAGTCGATGCTGTAGGGGTTGGACGAGCGCTTCGTCTTCCGGGAGACCCCGTCGACATGGGAGAGCTGCCACAGTTCCTGGTAGCCGCCGCTGCCGGTCGGGACCTTCACGAAGAGGTCGTCGCCGACCACGCCGACGAGCTTCGCGCCGGGCGCGAACTCGGACGCGAGGTCGTAGGACGCGGACCAGGTGGCGCCCTCCCGCATGTCCCGCAGATGGACCGTGCCGCCCCCGTCGCCGGTCACGACGACGTCGGAGGCGCTGTCGTACCCCACGGTGCCCGTGCCGATCGGCAGCACCGAGCCGTCCGCGTACCTGTGCCACTCCAGAGCCCTGCCGCCGGAGTCGTCCACCCGGGTCGTGAGGTATCCGGTGTCGCCGGTGCTGACGACGTCGGCGCCGAGGGGCAGGTTCGCCTCGCCGGCGGTGGCGGTGGCGGCCCCGGTCGTCACGACGGGAGCGGCCATGGCGCCGGGCGAGACCAGCACGCCGGCGCCGACCGTCACGGCGAGAACGGTGGCGGCGCAGGCGCCGAGGCGACGTCGGGTGGTGTGTACGGAAGCCAAGGAGGTCCTCTGTGACGAGTCGAGTGGTGGCGCGTGCGCGCGTGCCGCTCGATCGGACCTGCGGGGAGGGAGAGGGGTTGTACGAGTTGCTCGTGATTCTCCGAAGCGCTTCCGGACTCAGGCGGTTCCGGGGGGCTTTGGGGGAAGATCCTCCAAAACCCCCTGACGTCTCCTGGTCACCTCTTGTGCAGCGCCTTCACGCCGTCGGGCTCGAAGTCGTAGACGTAGTCGTTGAGTCGGAGGCCGTCGACCGCGCCGGTCCACATGAAGTCACGGCCCTTGCCCACCGAGACCGTCAGGACGGTCGGCTTGGCGTCGCGCGACGTGAACGCGGCTTTGAGCGCGCTGAAGGTGCAGGGGGTGGCGAGCGCGCAACCCGTCACGGTGCCCGCGTTGCCCGTGAGGAACCAGCCCCCGGTCGTCGTGGCGTCGAGGAACGGGCTCCAGCTGTTCACGGTCGGGGACGCCGCCGGCAGCCACACCAGAGAGGAGTAGTCGGAGGTGCTGTTCAGGTTCGGGTCGATCTCGATCCTGATGTTCGGCATGTTCGTCACGCCGCCGTACGAGATGTTCTCGCCCGTCTGGAAGACGTGGAATCCCGCTCGGCGCAGGCTCAGCAGCGACTTGCCGTAGAAGTCCACCTCGTTGCCGAAGTCGACCTTCTCGGTGACCGACGGATTCACCCCCGGAGCCGCGCCCACCACCTCGATGCCGAGGCTGCCACGGCCGTACGGCGGCCGTGCGGACGTGCCGGTCACGCCGAACGAGCCGAACGGCCCGTTGCGCAGCGCGGCGACGGGGGAGCCGATCGTGTTGCGGGTGATCACGCCCCAGTGATCGGCGCGGGCGCGGCCGTCGTCCGTACCGGCGACCGCGGTTCCCGGAAGGATCATGGCGATGACGGCGACCAGCAGGGCGGCCACGAGCACCGGTCCCCGCCTCAAGACAAAGCGAGCTTTCACGCGCACTCCCAGTACGAGGTGGTAGGGGGCAGTCACGTTAACTGACGCTCTGTAGTCAACACGGTGCGACATGCAGCTGATGTGACATTTGCGCCCGTCCGTGGCGCGCGGTTCGTCGCTCTCGGTCATCACTTCGGGGTAGATGAAAGGGCCCTCGCCTTCGCGGCAGGGCCCTTTCACGTGACTGCCGTGCGTGCCGGTACCGGCAGCCGGCGCCCGGGGTCGGTCCTAGAACGTGCCCAGCTTCACGATCGACAGCAGCGCGATCAGCTGGATCGACGACGCGCCCAGTGCCTTCGGCCACGGCAGGTCGTGGGAGCGGCTGACCATCATGGTCAGCAGGGCGCCGGCGGCCACCCACGTCGCCCACCCGAGCAGCTGCACGAACGACGCGTCGCCGCCGAAGAACATCGCGACGACCAGCCGCGGTGCGTCCGTCAGGGACATGATCAGCATGGAGAGGCCGACGGTGGGCTGCCACGCGCCGTCGCCGCCGAGCTGACGGGCCAGCGTGTGGGTGACCACGCCCAGCACGAACGAGCTCAGGACCATCGCGACGGCCGTCGTCAGGACGATCGGGACGGCGTTGGAGAGCGTCGCGTTTATGGCGTCCGAGCGGGCGCCGTCGAAGCCGAAGACCGCGAGCAGGCCGTAGAGGAACGTGACGACGAGGGCGGGGCCCCACATCGTGTAGTCCCGCATCTGGAGGAACGTCTGCTGGGGGGCGAGGACGATGCCCTTCAGCAGTGCCTTCCAGTGCAGGCGCGGGCCGACCGGGCCGGCCGGCGCCGACCCGGCGTGGTAGGTGCCGCCCTGGCTGTACTGGTCGTACTGCTGGTGGTCGTCGATCGAGAAGGCCTGGGTGTGGCCCGGGTTGTTCGCGGCGTACGGGTCGTGCGGGACGCCGCCGTGTCCGCCGGGGCCGCCCGGGGCGCCGTACGGCGCGTCGCCGCCGAAGTACTCCGGCTCCTCGCCGCCCCGGCCGCCGTGGCCGCCGCCGTTCGCCTGCGGCCACTGGCCGCCGCCCGCGCCGCCGTACTGCGGGCGCTGCGGGTACGGCTGCTGGGCCGACGGGTAGCCGTAGGACGGCCCGGAGGAACCCGACGGTCCCGCGGGACCCGACGGTCCTGAGGGCCGCGACGGTCCCTGGGGCGCCTGCTGCCCGTACGGAGGGTGTTGCGGTCGCGTTTGCGGGGCGCGGTTCTCCCGGCCGCCGCGTCCGATCCTGAATCCAGCCACGCCTTCGAACGTACCTGCTCCCGCAGGGTGACGCGCCAACGCCGCCGTTCGCGCACGGCTTTGCTGCCGACCTGTGACATCCCCTAAGGGGAGTAACGGGGCTGGATCGGGTGGTTCTTCAGGGAGTGTCTCGGGGTGCCGTAGGGGTGTGGAGTGCAGGGCGGAGGGAACGGCGACGCCCCCGTGTCCGGGTGGGACACGGGGGCGTCGGCACGGCCGTCCGGGCTGCTCACCGGCCGGTGCGCGGGCCGGTGAGCGGGTCACTTCACCGGCTGGGGCTCCGGCTCGCTCTCGCTCTCCGACTCGCCCGCCGGGGGCTCGTCGTCGACCGGGGTCTTGACCGACTCCAGGAGGAGCTGGGAGACGTCCACGACCTGGATGGACTCCTTGGCCTTGCCCTCGTTCTTCTTGCCGTTGACCGAGTCGGTCAACATGACGAGGCAGAACGGGCAGGCGGTGGAGACGATGTCGGGGTTGAGGGAGAGGGCTTCGTCGACGCGCTCGTTGTTGATGCGCTTGCCGATCCGCTCCTCCATCCACATCCGCGCGCCGCCGGCGCCGCAGCAGAAGCCGCGCTCCTTGTGGCGGTGCATCTCCTCGTTCCGCAGACCCGGGACGCTCGCGATGATCTCGCGCGGCGGCGTGTAGATCTTGTTGTGCCGGCCCAGGTAGCAGGGGTCGTGGTAGGTGATGATGCCCTCGACCGGGGTCACCGGGATCAGCTTGCCCTCGTCGACGAGGTGCTGGAGCAGCTGGGTGTGGTGGATGACCTCGTAGTCGCCGCCGAGCTGCGGGTACTCGTTGCCGATGGTGTTGAGGCAGTGCGGGCAGGTGGCGACGATCTTCTTCGCCGACTTCGGCTTGGCGGACTCCGGGACGACCTTGCCGTCGTCGTCCAGTTCCTCGCCGAACGCCATGTTCAGCGCCATGACGTTCTCCATGCCGAGCTCCTGGAACAGGGGCTCGTTGCCGAGACGGCGGGCGGAGTCACCGGTGCACTTCTCGTCGCCGCCCATGATCGCGAACTTGACGCCCGCGATGTGCAGCAGCTCGGCGAAGGCCTTCGTCGTCTTCTTGGCGCGGTCCTCGAGGGCGCCCGCGCAGCCGACCCAGTACAGGTACTCGACCTCGGTGAGGTCCTCGATGTCCTGGCCGACGACCGGCACCTCGAAGTCGACCTCCTTGAGCCACTCCAGGCGCTGCTTCTTCGCCAGGCCCCAGGGGTTGCCCTTCTTCTCCAGGTTCTTGAGCATCGTGCCCGCCTCGGACGGGAACGCGGACTCGATCATCACCTGGTAGCGGCGCATGTCGACGATGTGGTCGACGTGCTCGATGTCGACGGGGCACTGCTCGACGCAGGCGCCGCAGGTGGTGCAGGACCACAGGACGTCGGGGTCGATGACGCCGTTCTCCTCGGCGGTGCCGACGAGGGGCCGCTCGGCCTCGGCGAGAGCGGCCGCGGGGACGTCCTTGAGCTGCTCCGCGGAGGCCTTCTCGTCGCCTTCCATGGTCTTGCCGCCGCCCGCCAGCAGGTACGGGGCCTTGGCGTGCGCGTGGTCGCGCAGCGACATGATGAGGAGCTTGGGGGAGAGCGGCTTGCCGGTGTTCCAGGCGGGGCACTGCGACTGGCAGCGGCCGCACTCGGTGCAGGTGGAGAAGTCCAGCAGGCCCTTCCAGGAGAACTGCTCGACCTGGGAGACGCCGAAGACGTCGTCGTCGCCGGGGTCGGTGAAGTCGATCGGCTTGCCGCCGGACGTCATCGGCTGCAACGCCCCCAGCGCCGTCCCGCCGGTCGCCTCGCGCTTGAACCAGATGTTCGGGAACGCCAGGAAGCGGTGCCAGGCCACGCCCATGTTGGTGTTGAGCGAGACGACGATCATCCAGATGAACGAGGTGCTGATCTTCACCATCGCGGTGAAGTAGACCAGCGTCTGGAGAGTGGGGACGCTCAGCCCCTTGAAGGCCAGCACCAGGGGGTACGAGGCGAAGTACCCGGCCTCGTAGCCGTCCACGTGGTGGAGGGCGCCCTCGAGGCCGCGCAGCGTGTAGATCGCGAGGCCGATGGTGAGGATGACGTACTCGACGAAGTACGCCTGGCCCGCCTTGGAGCCCGCGAAGCGGGACTTGCGGCCCGGGCGCGACGGCAGGTTCAGCAGGCGGATCACGATGAGCACGGCGATGCCGAGGATCGTCATGACGCCGATGAACTCGGTGTACATCTCCAGCGGCAGCCAGTCGCCGACGACCGGCAGCGTCCAGTCGGCCTGGAACAGCTGGCCGAAGGCCTGCGCCAGGGTCGGCGGCAGGGTCAGGAAGCCGACGGCGACGAACCAGTGGGCGAAGCCGACGATGCCCCAGCGGTTCATCCGCGTGTGGCCGAGGAATTCCCGTACCAGGGTCACGCTGCGCGCGTAGGGGTTGTCGGTCCGGGCGCCGGCCGGGAGCGGCTGGCCCAGCTTGAAGTACCGGACGAACTGACCGATGGCGCGTGCGAGCAGCGCGACGCCGACCACGGTCAGGACCAGCGACACGATGATCGCGGCGAGTTGCATTCGGGGGCTCCTCGGGCCTGCGAGGGGACTTCGATCAGAGATTACTAAGCGGTAACTTATGCAGTCCGTCTGAGAGTACCCCTTATTCTGCGTCGCACTGTAGCGGGGGGCGGAGTGATCTGGGTCGCTGAGGGTTGCCTCAGAATCAAGGCTCAATCCGGCCGTGTTATTCGTACCAAATTGGTACATTTATGACTAATTTATATCCGTGCTCTACGGGATCGCTGCCGCCACCGCCGCCCTGTTCCTCGCCGCCGTCCTCGCCGCGCTGCTGCGCGTGCCCGCCCTGCGACTCGGTCTGACCGACCGACGGCAGCGGCAGCGGCGCGTGCCCCTGGCCGGGGGCGCCGCCGTCGTCCTCGCCACCTGTGCCGTCGCGGTCGCCGGCGACCGGACGGGCGTCGCGCCGCTCGGGGACGGCGTCGAGGTGCTGCTCGCCGCGGGCGGCGCCGTCGCCGCGCTCGGACTGGTCGCGGACGTGTGCCGGCTCAAGACCCGCTTCCTGGCAATCGGCACGGCCGTCGCGGCGGCCTTCGCGGTGCCGTACGGAGAGATGTACGGGGACGCCGGGACGGTCGCCGGGGTGGTCTCCGCGGCGGTGGGCGTCGGCTGGATCACCTTCGTCGCCCTCGCCTTCCGGGCGCTCGACCACGCCGACGGCGTCGCCGGGACGGTCGGCGTGCTCACCGCCTTCGGGGTGGCCGCGTGTGTCGCCGTAGAGGTCATGGACGGACTGGTCGTGCTGCTGAGCGTGCTCGCCGCCGCGCTGACCGGCTTCCTGATGCACAACTGGCCCCCCGCGCGTGTCGCGCTGGGGGCCTGCGGCTCGCTCTTCGCCGGCTTCCTGCTCGCCTCGGCCGCGGTCTTCGCCCGCGCGGGACACGATCCGGTCGTCGGCACCGGGGTCCTGTTCGCGCTCACCGCGGTCGGCGGGGCGGACGTCCTTCTGGTGGCCGTGTCACGGCGGCTGGCCGGACGGCCCCTGCTGCGCGGCGCGCCCGACCATCTCGCCCACCGGCTGCGGCGGCTCGGGCTCACCGCCCAGGGGGCGGCCGTCCTGCTCGGCCTCGCTGCCTTCGGCGCGGTCCTCACGGGCGTGCTGGTGCACGCCGGGGTGGTCGACGTGCAGGCGGTGTCGTGGGTCGCGGGCGGGGCACTCGTCGTCGTGCTCGGGCTGTTGCGGGTTCCGGTGTACGGGCCGCCACGCGCGCGTGGCGGCCGCCTCCGCGGCGCCCGTCGCCCCCGGCGGACGCAGGAGGCCCGCGCCTCCCGGGAGGCGCGGCGCGCGCCCGTGTACGCGCCCCGGCGTCAATCCGAGGCCCGTCCACATCACCCTGAATCCGGTGAACGACGGGCCGGGCGCCCCGTGTCGACGCAGGTCAACGGCTCCTTGCGTGTAAGGAACGGATAAGAGTTGAGTGCGTCCGACTCAGGTCTGTTGACCACACGGTGAGCTTCGTGCACACTTGAGTCCGTTCCACTCAAGTCAGCTGGAGGAAGATCACCATGGCACGTGCGGTCGGCATCGACCTGGGCACAACCAACTCCGTCGTCAGCGTTCTGGAGGGCGGCGAGCCCACCGTCATCACCAACGCCGAGGGTGCCAGGACCACGCCGTCCGTCGTCGCCTTCGCGAAGAACGGTGAAGTCCTCGTGGGCGAGGTCGCGAAGCGGCAGGCGGTCACGAACGTGGACCGGACCATCCGTTCCGTGAAGCGCCACATGGGCACGGACTGGACCATCGAGCTGGACGGGAAGAACTTCAACCCGCAGCAGATGAGCGCCTTCATCCTGCAGAAGCTCAAGCGCGACGCGGAGGCGTACCTGGGCGAGAAGGTGGCCGACGCGGTCATCACCGTCCCGGCGTACTTCAACGACTCCGAGCGCCAGGCGACGAAGGAAGCCGGCGAGATCGCCGGTCTCAACGTCCTGCGCATCGTCAACGAGCCCACCGCGGCCGCCCTCGCGTACGGCCTCGACAAGGACGACCAGACGATCCTCGTCTTCGACCTCGGCGGCGGCACCTTCGACGTGTCCCTCCTGGAGATCGGTGACGGCGTCGTCGAGGTGAAGGCCACCAACGGCGACAACCACCTCGGCGGCGACGACTGGGACCAGCGTGTCGTCGACTACCTGGTGCAGCAGTTCAAGGCCGGCCACGGCGTGGACCTCGCCAAGGACAAGATGGCGCTGCAGCGTCTGCGCGAGGCCGCCGAGAAGGCGAAGATCGAGCTGTCCTCGTCCACCGAGACCTCGATCAACCTGCCCTACATCACGGCGTCCGCCGAGGGCCCGCTGCACCTGGACGAGAAGCTCACCCGCGCCCAGTTCCAGCAGCTGACGGCCGACCTGCTGGAGCGCTGCAAGACGCCGTTCCACAACGTCATCAAGGACGCCGGCATCAACCTCTCCGAGATCGACCACGTCGTTCTCGTCGGCGGTTCGACCCGGATGCCCGCCGTCGCCGAGCTCGTCAAGGAGCTGACCGGCGGTCAGGACGCCAACAAGGGCGTGAACCCGGACGAGGTCGTCGCCATCGGCGCCGCGCTCCAGGCCGGTGTCCTCAAGGGCGAGGTCAAGGACGTCCTGCTCCTCGACGTCACCCCGCTGTCCCTGGGCATCGAGACCAAGGGCGGCATCATGACCAAGCTGATCGAGCGCAACACCACGATCCCGACGAAGCGTTCGGAGATCTTCACCACGGCCGAGGACAACCAGCCGTCGGTGCAGATCCAGGTCTACCAGGGTGAGCGCGAGATCGCGGCTTACAACAAGAAGCTCGGAATGTTCGAGCTGACCGGTCTGCCGCCGGCGCCTCGCGGCGTCCCGCAGATCGAGGTCGCCTTCGACATCGACGCCAACGGCATCATGCACGTGACCGCGAAGGACCTCGGCACGGGCAAGGAGCAGAAGATGACCGTCACCGGCGGCTCCTCGCTGCCGAAGGACGAGGTCGACCGCATGCGCCAGGAGGCCGAGCAGTACGCGGACGAGGACCACCGCCGCCGCGAGGCCGCAGAGGCCCGCAACCAGGGCGAGCAGCTCGTCTACCAGACGGAGAAGTTCCTCAAGGACAACGAGGACAAGGTCCCCGGCGAGGTCAAGACCGAGGTCGAGGCCGCCGTCGAGGAGCTGAAGGCCGCGCTCAAGGGCGAGGACACCGCCGAGATCCGCACGGCCACCGAGAAGGTCGCCGCGGTCTCGCAGAAGGTCGGCCAGGCGATGTACGCCGACGCCCAGGCCGCGCCCGGCGCCGACGCCCCGCAGGGTGACGCCCCGAAGGCGGACGACGACGTCGTGGACGCCGAGATCGTGGACGACGAGCGCAAGGACGGTGCCGCGTGACGGAGGAGACCCCGGGCTTCGAGGAGAAGCCCGACGTCCCCTCCGGCGCCACCCCTGAAGACGCCGAGCCGAAGGCCGCCTCCTCGTCCGCTCCGGCGGACGGGGCGGACGCCCCGGCCGGGGACGCGAACCAGACAGCCGGTCTGGTGGCCCAGCTGGACCAGGTGCGCACCGCCCTCGGCGAGCGCACCGCCGACCTCCAGCGCCTCCAGGCCGAGTACCAGAACTACCGCCGCCGGGTCGAGCGCGACCGGATCGCGGTCAAGGAGATCGCCGTCGCGAACCTCCTGACCGAGCTCCTGCCCGTGCTCGACGACATCGGCCGCGCGCGGGAGCACGGCGAGTTCGTCGGCGGCTTCAAGTCGGTGGGCGAATCGCTGGAGACCGTCGCGGCGAAGATGGGCCTGCAGCAGTTCGGCAAGGAGGGCGAGCCCTTCGACCCGACGATCCACGAAGCCCTGATGCACAGTTACGCGCCCGACGTCACCGAGACGACGTGCGTGGCGATTCTGCAGCCGGGGTATCGGATCGGCGAGCGCACCATCCGCCCCGCGCGGGTGGCCGTCGCCGAACCGCAGCCCGGCGCGCAGGCGGCGAAGGGCGACGAGGCGGAGGCGGGCGACGACAAGGAGAGCGGTGGCCCGGACGAGGGCTGAGCTTGAGCGGATGAGCGTGCGGAAGGAGGGACGTCGAGGATGAGCACCAAGGACTTCATCGAGAAGGACTTCTACAAGGTCCTCGGCGTCCCCAAGGACGCCACCGAGGCCGAGATCAAGAAGGCGTACCGGAAGCTCGCCCGCGAGTACCACCCGGACGCCAACAAGGGCAACGTCAAGGCGGAGGAGCGCTTCAAGGAGATCTCCGAGGCGAACGACGTCCTCGGCGACCCCAAGAAGCGCAAGGAGTACGACGAGGCACGCGCCCTCTTCGGCAACGGCGGCTTCCGTCCGGGCCCGGGCGCGGGCGGCTCCTTCAACTTCGACCTGGGCGACCTCTTCGGAGGCGGCGCCCAGGGCGGCGGCGCCCAGGGCGGCTTCGGCGGCGGCATCGGGGACGTGTTCGGCGGCCTGTTCAACCGCGGCGGCGCGGGCACGACCCGTACCCAGCCCCGGCGCGGCCAGGACATCGACACCGAGGTCACGCTCACCTTCACGGAGGCGATCGAGGGCGCGACCGTCCCGCTGCGGATGTCCTCGCAGTCCCCGTGCAAGGCGTGCTCGGGAACCGGCGACAAGAACGGCACACCGCGCGTGTGCCCGACCTGCGTCGGCACCGGCCAGGTGGCCCGGGGCTCGGGCGGCGGCTTCTCGCTGACCGACCCCTGCCCCGACTGCAAGGGCCGCGGCCTGATCGCCGAGCACCCCTGCCTGGACTGCAAGGGCAGCGGCCGCGCGAAGTCGTCGCGGACCATGCAGGTCCGCATCCCCGCGGGGGTGACGGACAACCAGCGCATCCGGCTGCGCGGCAAGGGCGCCCCGGGCGAGCGCGGCGGCCCGTCGGGCGACCTCTACGTCGTCGTCCACGTCGGCGCCCATCCGGTGTTCGGCCGCAAGGACGACAACCTGACGGTGACCGTGCCGGTGACGTTCACCGAGGCGGCCCTCGGCGGCGAGGTCAAGGTGCCCACGCTCGGCGGCCCGTCGCTGACCCTGAAACTCCCGCCCGGCACGCCCAACGGCCGTACCATGCGGGCGCGCGGCAAGGGCGCGGTCCGCAAGGACGGCACCCGCGGCGACCTGCTGGTCACCGTCGAGGTGAGTGTCCCGAAGGACCTGTCGGGGAAGGCTCGTGACGCACTGGAGGCGTATCGCGAGGCGACCGCGGGCGAGGATCCGCGGGCGGAGCTGTTCGAGGCCGCGAAGGGAGCTTGAGAGTGATGGACGGCCGTCGTCGTAACCCGTATGAACTGACTCAGGAGACCCCGGTCTACGTCATCTCGGTGGCGGCCCAGCTCTCCGGCCTGCACCCGCAGACACTGCGTCAGTACGACCGTCTGGGCCTGGTCTCCCCCGACCGCACCGCCGGCCGGGGCCGCCGCTACTCGGCCCGCGACATCGAACTGCTGCGCACCGTCCAGCAGTTGTCGCAGGACGAGGGCATCAACCTGGCCGGCATCAAGCGGATCATCGAGCTGGAGAACCAGGTGGCCGCGCTCCAGGCCAGGGCCGCGGAGCTGGAGGCCGCGCTGGACGGCGCGGCGGCGGCGATGCAGCAGCGGGAGGCAGCGGTGCACGCCTCCTACCGGCGGGACCTGGTGCCGTACCAGGAGGTGCAGCAGACCAGCGCGCTGGTGGTCTGGCGGCCGAAGCGGCAGCATCCGACGCCTGACTGAACGCACCGCACCGCAGCACCGCCCGGGCGCGGGCAACGGGGCGCGGAACGCGGGCGACGAGGCGCGATGCGCGGGGCGCGGGCGACAAGGCGCGATGCACGAGGCACGGATCGGGGCCCGGAGGTGTTTCCTCCGGGCCCCGGCCTCGTGCGGCGACCGCTCTCTCGGCCCGCGTCGGCTCGTTGTCTCCTCGCGTCGGCTCGTCCTCGGCACACATCGGCCCGTTGCGGGCCCGCGTCGGCCGATGGTTCCTTGAACCGCCCTTCGCCTGATTTGTCCGGTCAGACCTTTTCAGGGCCTCCGCGTCGTCTCCATGTGTCTTCACACGCTGAGCGGAGTGTGACGTTGCTCCTTCGTTAAGTGGTTCTGCTTGACGACGGCGGTCGCCGCCGCGTTGGCTTCTCAGATACCCGGGTCACCAATGCCGCACCCCGGTCCGCAACGCCCCGAACGCACATGAAGTGAGCACCCGAAATGCGTCGTATCGCCATAGCCGTCGTCGCCTCCGCGATGTCCCTCTCCCTCGCCGGGTGCGGGATGCTGGGGGCCTCGGAGAAGACCGGCGGCGCGACACCGACCCGGAGCAACGCGATCACGGTGGGCGTGCTGATGCCGGAGGAGACGAACACCCGTTACGCGGAGTTCGACTACCCGATCATCAAGAAGAAGGTCGCGGCGCTCACGGAGAACCAGGGCCGGACCGACTACGCCAACGCCGCCTCGGACGAGAAGACCCAGGACCGGCAGATGCAGAAGATGATCGACGACAAGGTCGACATCATCCTGCTGGACGCCGTCGACGCGAAGGCGATCGCGCCCATGGTGAAGAAGGCCAAGGAGGCGAACATCCCGGTCATCGCCTACGACCGCCTCGCCGAGGGCCCGATCGACGCGTACGTCTCCTTCGACAACGAGCTCGTCGGCGAGGTGCAGGGGCGCAGCCTCGTGGAGGCCATCCCGAACGCCAACGTCTCCGACAAGATCGTCATGGTGAACGGTTCGCCCGCGGACCCGAACGCCGGTCAGTTCAAGGCGGGCGCGCTCAGCGAGATCAACGGACGGGTCACGATCGCGAAGTCGTACGACACCGACAAGTGGAGCCCCGAGGTCGCCCAGTCCAACATGACCAAGGCGATCGCGGCCATCGGCAAGTCCGACATCGCCGGCGTCTACTCCGCCAACGACGCCATGGCCGGCGGCATCATCAAGGCCCTGGAGGCTGCGGGCGTCAAGGACACCGACCTGCCCCCGATCACCGGCCAGGACGCCGAACTGCCCGCCGTGCAGCGCATCATCACCGGTGAGCAGTTCATGAGCGTCTACAAGCCCTACCCGGCGATGGCCGAGGCCGCCGCGGAGGCCGCCGTCGCCAAGGTCCAGGGACGTGACCTCCAGTTCGAGGCGCTCACCCGCGACACGGTCGACAGCCCAACCGACAAGGCCATTCCGGCCAAGCTGGTCACGGTGGTCGCGCTGACGAAGAAGAACATCCAGCAGACCGTCATCGCCGACGGCATCTACAAGGCCTCCGACATCTGCACCGCCAAGTACAAGTCCGCCTGCGAGGCCCTCAACCTGATCTGAGGCATCGGCCGACGCCCGTCTCCAGCCGGCCGACGTCCGTCCCCCAGCCGGTGCGACGCCCGTCCCCCAGCCGATCGAGGCGGGCCCTCGCGAACACCCCGGAGAGCAAGACCCCGAAGAGAAGACCCCGGAGCGAAGACCACCGGCCCGGCGCCTACCGCGCCGGGCCGGTGTCCGTGTTCCCCCGTCATACCCCCGTCGTCGCCCCCCTCGGGCTGCCCGGCCGGACTCCCCCGTGGCCCGGCCGGGTCGGTTGCGTCTCCCCCGTGTGCGGAGCACCCGGGGGGAAGCGGAATCAACGATGCACCGGGACGGCCGTCCTGCACCACCGTCAGCTTGTTGCAACGCGAGGGGAGGAGGCGGGGAGAAAATCGCACAGACGGGTGGTTTTTCCAGCCTCGGGCCGGAGGAGCCGTGTTGCGGACCGGGTCCGGGCCGCGCATAGTTGCGCTCCGGAAGCGGCGTACGGCGGGGGTGGGATGCGCGATGGCCAGGCACGGGGCGCAGGAGCATCCACACGGTGCCGACCGGCTGTGCGAGGCCGGGGACCGCGTGTATTCCCGGGCCGTACGGCGCGGCCGGGTGGCGCGCACCGACTCCGAGGCGGTTCCCTGCCTCCTGGAGCTGGCCCTGCTGCATCCCGACCCCGACGACATGGACTGGCTGGTGCCGACCTCCCCGCAGGAGGTCATGACCCGTCTGCTGCGCGGAGTCTACGACGAGGTGAGCGCCAGTCAACGGCGGATGGGCTCGGCGGTCGCCGCCTTCGAGTGGTACGCCGGTCTGGGCGGTCCCGCACGCGGCACGAGCGCCGGCGAGGGTGCGGCGATCCGCGTCCTGGACGGTGACTCGCGCATCCAGGCCGCCCTCGACGCGGCGACCGAGGCGTGCACGACCGAGGTCCTCACCGTGCAGCCCGGCGGCATCCGGCGTGAGCACGAGCTGTCGGAGGGCCTGCACCGCGCGCTGGAGCTGCGCGGCCGCGGCGTGCGCATGCGGGACCTCTACAACCACGTCGCCCGGCACGGCCAGGGCCTGCTCAACTACCTGGAACTGATGGGCGACACGGTCGAGGCCCGCACCCTGGACGAGGTCATCGACCGGCTGATCCTCTTCGACCGGACGGTCGCCTTCATCCCCGCCAACACCGACCGCACCATGGCGCTGGAGCTGCGCCACCCGGCCCTGATCTCCTACCTGGTGACGGTCTTCGAGCGGCTCTGGCGGCTGGCCGTCCCGCTGACGGCTCCGCTCCCCGACACCCGCATCGAGGGCATCTCGCACCGCGAGCAGTCCATCGCCGCGCTGCTGGCGGAGGGCCACCAGGACGCGGTGATCGCCGAGCGGCTGGGCATCAGCGTCCGCACCTGCCGGGCCCACATCGCCCGCCTCTCGGAGACGCTGGGCGCGGCGAGCCGGACCCAACTGGGCGTGCGCATCGCCCAGGTGGGCCTCGACCGCCCGTCGGGAGTGGGCGAAGGGGCACCGGGGCGGAGCGGCTCGGGCGGGGCGACGGAGAGCGCGAGCGTGCCGCAGGGGGCCACGGACACGGGCGTGCCGGATGGGGCGGCGGACGTGGGTGTGCCGGATGGGGCGTCGGGGCGGGATGCGTCCGTCGGCGTTCCCGGGCCGGGATCCGGCCCTTCCCCGGCCCCCGCCCCGTCGTCGGCCCCGGCTCAGGCCTCCTCTCCGGCGGCTGCTCCCGCAGGCTCCCCGGCCCCGTCGTCGGCCACTGCTCCTGCCGGCTCCCCGGCTCCCTCCACGGCCGGCGCTCCGGCTACCGCTCCGGTTCCTCCTCCGGCTCGGGCCCCTGCGCCCGGCTCCGGCGCTGGTCCCGGTCGAGGATCCCCGACTGCCCGATGAGATAGCCGAGTTGGGCGCGGCTCTCGCTGCCGAGGGTGGCGGCGAGCTTGGCGATGTGGACGCGCGCGGTGCGGATGTTCATGCCGAGGCGGTCGGCGATGACGGCGTCGGTGTGACCCTCGACGAGAAGGGCCGCTATGGCCTGCTGCCGGGGCGTGACACCGCCCCGGGACAGCCGGTGGACCGCCTGCGGATACATCGGGAGAGCCAGCCGCCAGAGCCGGTCGAAGGTGGTGGTGAAGTAGGTGAGGAGGGCTGGGTGGCGGACTTCGAGGGCCAGTCGGCCGTCCTCGCCGGCGGGGATGAAGGCGACGGTGCCGTCGATGACGATGAGGCGGTCGGTGACCTCGTCGAGGGTGCGGGCCTCCGCGTCCCCCCGGAGCTGCTCGTAGCGGGCCAGCACCAGCGGCTGGTGGCGCTGGGTGTGCTGGTAGAGGGTGCGGATGCGGCAGCCCCGGTCCAGCAGGGCCTGGTCGCGGTCCATCGCGACGGGCTGGGCCCGCTCGCCGCGCGGGCCGCTGTAGTGGACGTGCGGCTGGATGCAGAGCACCTCGCTCGTCGCCTCCGCCATCGCCTCGGTGATGGCCTCGTTGATCCGCTCCGTGCCGCTGAGGATGCGCAGCGAGGCGGGGTCGGAGGGCGCGGTGTTCTGTCCCTCTCTGCGCATCAGCGGGGCGAAGAGCGTCGACAGCCGTTCCTCACGGCGTCGTTCCTCGGCGATCCGGGCCCCCGAGGCGCGCAGCAGCCGGTGCAGGGCGACGGCCGGGGCCACGGGCTCGAGTTGGGCCAGGTCGTCCACGGTGGGGTGGAGCAGGCCGTGGGAGAGCAGGCACGGGGCCGCCGCCTCGGCCTCCTCGGCCTTGACGCGTCCGCAGCGCAGGGCCTGCTCGTAGAGCCGCGTGCCGGCGGCGCACAGGTCCTCCACGCCGTGGTCGGGGTGCGGCGGCGCGCTCACTGCGGTGCTCCCTGCGGGCCGTACCGGTGCTCCGGTGTCGTCATGCATGACCTTTGTTCTGCGGACGGACGTCAGGGCTGCTGCTTGAGGATTCCCGACTGGGCGATGAGGAAGCCGAGTTGGGCGCGGCTGCCGCTGCCCAGAGCGGTGGCGAGCTTGGCGATGTGCGCACGGCAGGTGCGTACGTTCATGCCCAGCCGGCGGGCGATCGCCTCGTCGACGTGCCCCTCCACGAGGAGCTTGGCGATGGAGTGCTGGATGTCCGTGATGCCGTCGGGCGCGGTCTCGTAGGGGGCGCCGGTGGCCAGCGGGACCGCGCGGCCCCACATGAACTCGAACACCTTGATCAGGTAGCGGACGAGCCCGGGGTGCCGGAGCTCGAGGGCGACCTGGCCGTCGTCCCGGGTCGGGATGAAGGCCACCGTCTCGTCGCAGATGATCAGCCGCTCCACGAGTTCGTCGATGGTGCGGTACTCCACCTTGCCGTCGGTGAACTGCGAGACGTACGCCAGCGTTTCGGGGCTGTAGCGGGCCGTGTGCTGGTAGAGCGTCCGGATGCGGCAACCGCGTTCGATCAGCGGGCGGTCGCGTTCGAGCCCCTGTACGAGGGTGTGCTCGAGGCGGCGCCTGCTCGGCTGAACGGTGAGCATCTCGGTCTGGCACTGGGACGTGGCCAGGTCGAGCGCCGCGTTGATCCGGTCGACGCCCTCCAGCACCGTGATGGAATGCGTGGTCGGCGTCGGCTGGGCGCTGAGGGTCATGAACGGCTCGAAAGCGTCGGCGAGTTCCACCGACAGCCGTCTGCGCTGGGTGATCTCGCGTTCGATCGGGTTGAGCAGCTGGGACAGGGCGATCGACGGCGGCACCGGACGGAGCCAGTTCGCGTCGTCCGGGTCCGCGTGAAGCAGGGCGAACTCCATCAAACACGGAGCGGGCTCCACGTCCGCACGGGCCACCCGGCCCGTCCGAAGAGCGTTCCCATAGAGACGGCGACCTTCCTCGCACAGCTCAGTGGTCGCATGAGGATGTGTCGGCTTTGCCTCATTTTTCGTCAAATCTCCACCCCCCAGGGTCCTGAACGTGCAGGAACATGATGCATCGATTGTGTGGCCATGACGTGCCCGAATGGGCCATCGTCGTAGTCGACGGGGGAGAGGTGACCTTCAAATGAGGACGAAGCCGACTATGCATAAGAGAATGCTTCGCTCGGCGCTCGCCGCCGCCTTCTCCGCCGCCTTGGCCTTCGGAGCTCTGAGCGGCCTTGCGGGGACGACGGGCGACACGGCGGGCGACAGTACCTGGAGTCCCGGTGCCGGCACCGTCGTGACGGCCGGTGACAGCACCTGGGTCGCTCCGGCGGACAGCACGTGGGCCGTTCCCGCGGACAGCACCTGGACTGCTCCTGCCGACAGCACCTGGGTCGTTCCCGCGGACAGCACCTGGACTGCTCCTGCCGACAGCACCTGGGTCGTCACGGCGTCGGCGCTGGGTGACAGCACGTGGATCACGCCTCGCGACAGCACGTGGGTCGCCGAGTCATGACCACGCCACCCGACGATCGCTCCTTCCGCCGCGAAATGGCCACCGCCTACCGCTCCGGCTGGCACTTCATCGACCTGGTCACCGCCATCCCCCACAGTGGTGACTCGTTGATGGTGACGGTGTTCGGCGAGCCGGTGGTGGTGACCCGCGACGAGGACGAGGACGTACGGGCCTACCGGTGCCTGCGCAAGCCCCGGGGGGCGCCGCAGCCCGTGCGGTGTGCCATCCGGTACGGAATGATCTTTGTCAACCTGGACCAGCGTGACCACAGGCTGGTGGAGCCCGAGGCTCTGCCCCTGAAGACCATCTCAGCCACCCCCCGCAGTGCCTGACGCGATTCCCCCGTCGTAACAGATCGCTCAGGTGCTTCCCCCCCGCAGCGGCGTCACCGTGACCTGAACACGGTGACGCCGCTGCAGTTTCCGGGGACATTTCCGGTATGCGTCCGCTTGAGCCTTGGCCGGAAATCGACGGGGCGAGTTTCGGTCACCCGGCTACTCCGGCCGCCACGGCTGCTCCGGCCACCGCGGCGTCGCCGGCCCCGTCGTCCGGGTGAGGGCAGTCAGCCCCGTCCGGGTCGGCCGCGTCCCGTGGCCCGGGTCAGCCGCGTCCCATCGCCCGGGTCAGCCGCGTCCCATGGCCCGGGTCAGCTCTATCTCGATGACCACGCGCGAGGGGTTCGGCCTGGGCTCGCGCCCGTAGCGCTGCGCGTACCGGCGCTCCGCCTCCGCGACCCGTTCCCGGTCCGTGCGGACGAAGGCCAGACCCTCCAGCGTGGCCCAGCGGCGGCCCTCCATCTGGCACACCGCGACCCGCGCCCCGGCGGGCTCCGCCGCCAGGACGTTGCGCACCTTCCTGCTCGCTCCGTCGGCGATGACGCGGGCGAGGCGGTGCTCGGGGTCGTAGGTGACGCCCACCGGCACCACGTGCGGACTGCCGTCCGGACGTGACGTGGTCAGTGTGCACAGGTGTCGTTCGCGCCAGAAGGCGAGATACGCCGCGTCGGGCGCGCCGGGGTCCTGGGGAGGTGCGGCCATGCTCCGGAACCTACTGCCTCCCGGTTCCGCGGCGCACACCAGGGGAACACGGGAGAACGTGAGAACGCCTTGAGCGGAATAGACTCAACTTTGTGTACGCTGACTGAGTCAGTACCGGGAGAGCGCTGACGCAAGGAGGAGACAGCGAACGTGGACGCCGAGCTGACCAACCGGAGCCGGGACGCGATCAACGCGGCCAGCAGCAGGGCCGTGTCCGAGGGACACGCCGACCTCACCCCCGCCCACCTGCTGCTCGCGCTGCTGCAGGGCCAGGACAACGAGAACATCATCGACCTGCTCGCCGCGGTGGACGCCGACCAGGCGGCCGTACGGGGCGGGGCCGAGAAGGCGCTCGGCTCGCTGCCCAGCGTCGCCGGGTCCACCGTCGCGCCCCCGCAGCCCAACCGCGACATGCTGGCCGTCGTCGCCGACGCGCAGAACCGCGCCCGCGACCTGGGGGACGACTACCTGTCCACCGAGCACCTGCTCCTCGGCATCGCCGCCAAGGGCGGCCCGGCCGCCGAGGTGCTCACCCGGCAGGGCGCGACCGCCAAAAAGCTCCAGGAGGCCTTCCAGAAGGCCCGCGGCGGCCGCCGGGTGACCAGCGCCGACCCCGAGGGCCAGTACAAGGCCCTGGAGAAGTTCGGCACGGACTTCACCGCCGCCGCCCGCGAGGGCAAGCTCGACCCCGTCATCGGCCGGGACACCGAGATCCGGCGTGTCGTGCAGGTGCTGTCCCGCCGTACCAAGAACAACCCCGTCCTCATCGGCGAGCCCGGCGTCGGCAAGACCGCCGTCGTCGAGGGCCTCGCCCAGCGGATCGTCAAGGGAGACGTGCCCGAGTCCCTCAAGAACAAGCGGCTCGTCGCGCTCGACCTCGGCGCGATGGTCGCCGGCGCGAAGTACCGGGGCGAGTTCGAGGAACGGCTCAAGACCGTCCTCGCCGAGATCAAGAACTCCGACGGCCAGATCATCACCTTCATCGACGAACTGCACACCGTCGTCGGCGCGGGCGCCGGCGGCGACTCCGCGATGGACGCCGGCAACATGCTCAAGCCGATGCTGGCCCGCGGCGAGCTGCGCATGGTCGGCGCGACGACGCTCGACGAGTACCGCGAGCGGATCGAGAAGGACCCGGCGCTGGAGCGCCGCTTCCAGCAGGTGCTGGTGGCGGAGCCGACCGTCGAGGACACCATCGCCATCCTGCGCGGTCTCAAGGGCCGCTACGAGGCCCACCACAAGGTGCAGATCGCGGACGCGGCCCTGGTCGCCGCCGCCACTCTCTCCGACCGGTACATCACCTCCCGCTTCCTCCCCGACAAGGCCATCGACCTCGTCGACGAGGCCGCCTCCCGCCTCCGTATGGAGATCGACTCCTCCCCGGTCGAGATCGACGAGCTCCAGCGCTCCGTCGACCGTCTGAAGATGGAGGAGCTGGCCCTCAGCAAGGAGACCGACGCCGCCTCGCGCGAGCGCCTGGAGAAGCTGCGCCGCGACCTCGCCGACCGCGAGGAGGAGCTGCGCGGCCTGACCGCCCGCTGGGAGAAGGAGAAGCAGTCCCTCAACCGGGTGGGCGAGCTGAAGGAGAAGCTCGACGACCTGCGCGGCCAGGCAGAGCGCGCCCAGCGCGACGGCGACTTCGACACCGCCAGCAAGCTGCTGTACGGCGAGATCCCGACCCTGGAGCGCGACCTGGAGGCCGCGTCCGAGGCCGAGGAGGAGGCCGCCAAGGACACCATGGTCAAGGAGGAGGTCGGCTCGGACGACATCGCCGACGTCGTCGCCTCCTGGACCGGCATCCCGGCCGGCCGCCTCCTCGAGGGCGAGACGCAGAAACTGCTCCGCATGGAGGACGAGCTCGGCAAGCGGCTCATCGGCCAGGCGGAGGCGGTCCAGGCGGTCTCCGACGCCGTACGACGCTCCCGCGCCGGCATCGCCGACCCCGACCGGCCCACCGGGTCCTTCCTGTTCCTCGGCCCGACCGGCGTCGGCAAGACCGAACTGGCCAAGGCCCTCGCCGACTTCCTCTTCGACGACGAGCGGGCCATGATCCGCATCGACATGTCGGAGTACGGCGAGAAGCACAGCGTCGCCCGCCTCGTCGGCGCGCCGCCCGGCTACGTCGGCTACGAGGAGGGCGGCCAGCTCACCGAAGCGGTGCGCAGGCGCCCGTACAGCGTGGTCCTGCTGGACGAGGTGGAGAAGGCGCACCCGGAGGTCTTCGACGTCCTGCTCCAGGTCCTCGACGACGGCCGGCTGACCGACGGCCAGGGCCGCACCGTCGACTTCCGCAACACCATCCTGGTGCTGACGTCCAACCTGGGCAGCCAGTACCTCGTCGACCCGGTGTCCACCGAGGAGGAGAAGAAGGAACAGGTCCTGGAGGTGGTGAGGGCCTCCTTCAAGCCGGAGTTCCTCAACCGGCTCGACGACCTGGTCGTCTTCTCGGCCCTGAACAAGACCGAGCTCGGCCGGATCGCCCGCCTGCAGATCGACCGCCTCGCCAAACGGCTCGCCGAGCGCCGCCTCACCCTGGAGGTCACCGACGCGGCCCTGGCCTGGCTCGCCGACGAGGGCAACGACCCGGCGTACGGCGCTCGCCCGCTGCGCCGCCTGGTCCAGACGGCCATCGGCGACCGCCTGGCCAAGGAGATCCTGGCGGGCGAGGTCAAGGACGGCGACACGGTCCGCGTCGACACCTTCGGCGAGGCCGAGGGCCTGATCGTCGGCCCGACGACGGGCAAGACGCTGTAGCGTCCCCGCGGCTGCTCCGGATCCCGCTCCCACTCCCGCTCCGGCTCAGGTCACGTCGTGAACGCCGAGTACCGCACCCGCGCGGTCTCGGCGTTCTCGTACGTCACGTTCACGTTGACGTAGTACGCGTCCACCCCCGGACGCTCGGTGACGTCGAGCTGGAAGCAGTAGTCGACGCCGGACCCGCAGGCCTTGGCTCCCGGGCCTCCCGGCCGGGGCGCCTCGGGGTAGGCGTCCGTCAGCCAGGCGCTCACGCCCGCGCGCGGCATGCGGAAGTCGGCCTGGTAGTCGGTGTCCAGCCAGGACTGCACCGTGCACTTCGCGTCCCGGACGTCCGTCGGCAGCTCGGCCCCGCCGAACGCCAGCGCCTGGGCGCAGGGCACGTCCTTGAGACGGGTCCCGTCCAGTTCCTCGTCGTCGGTGAGCACCCAGACGCTCGCCAGCACCAGCAGGCCGACCACCACCAGCACCGGAAGTGCCAGGATCGCCGCCACCAGAGCCCACCTGGTCCGGCCCGCCGGCCCCGGCCGCACGTCCGCCCCGGGCCGCTCGCCCGTGTCGCTTCGCCGGTTCTTCGCCACGCGATCCCCCTCCATCCGCCACCGCCCCTTGGTACGACAGGCGGGATCATGTCAGCTCAGGGCTGACAGCCCCGGCGGGGCTTGCCACCCCCCTCCCCGCATGGGGGAGGATGGCAGGATCCGTACGAAGGGAAAATCACGGTGAGCATCGACCCGTCCTCGATTCCGAACTTCGGGGGCCAGCCAGAGCCGGAGCCCCAGGGTGGACCGGCGGGCCCCGTCGTCCCGGATCAGGACCTCGTGAAGCAGCTCCTCGACCAGATGGAGCTGAAGTACGTCGTCGACGACGAGGGTGACCTCGCGGCGCCGTGGGAGGAGTTCCGTACGTACTTCATGTTCCGCGGCGAGGGGGACCAGGCGGTCTACTCGGTGCGGACGTTCTTCGACCGGGCCCACAAGATCGACGACAAGGCACAGCTGCTCGAGTCGATCGACGACTGGAACCGCCGCACCCTGTGGCCGAAGGTCTACACCCACACCCACGACGACGGCACCGTCCGCCTCATCGGCGAGGCGCAGCTGCTGATCGGCGCCGGGGTCAACATCGAGCTGTTCGTCTCCTCGACGGTGAGCTGGGTGCGCGCGGCCATCGAGTTCGACAAGTGGCTCGTGGAGCAGATGGGCCTGGAGTCGGCCGTCAACGAGGCCGACGAGAAGCCCGAAGACGGCGCCGAAGGTGCCGAGGGCGCCGAGTAGCACCGGCGACCTGCCTGCAGTACGCCGAGGGGCGTCCGTCCACACCCTGTGGACGGACGCCCCTCGGCGTTGGCCCGCCTCCCCGACAGACGCGGGGCGTCGGCGGCGCGACAGGCGTGGCCCCGGTCTCCCGAGCACTCAGGGAGCTCGAAGCCGCGGGATACCTGGAGCGCCGCCGCGAGCGCCTGCCCGCCGGGCACATCCGTACCGGTCGAGTACGACGCCTCTGCCGAGCTGACGGAAGACGACGTCCGGAGGTCGGAACCGCCGGGAAACGCCCGCCCTCCTTTCGTGGACGGCACCCGGGGCCTGTCGTCAGCCCGCCAGCGCCTTCAGACGTCCCACCGCCTCCTCCAGCACCCCCGTCCGCTTGCAGAACGCGAAGCGGACGAACGGGGCGCCCGCGTCGCGGTGGTCGTAGAAGACCGCGTTCGGGATGGCGACGACACCCGCCCGCTCGGGCAGGGAGCGGCAGAAGGCGAGACCGTCGGTCTCGCCGAGGGGGCGGATGTCGGTGGTGACGAAGTAGGTGCCGGTCGGCACGAACACCCCGAAGCCCGCGTCCGCCAGCCCCGCCGCCAGCAGGTCCCGCTTGGCCCGCATGCCCGCGCGGAACTCCTCGAAGTACGCGTCCGGCAGGCGCAGGGCCTCGGCGACCGCGTACTGGAAGGGGCCGGAGGCCACGTACGTCAGGAACTGCTTGGCCGAGCGGACGGCGGCGACGAGACCGGGGGCGCCGGTGACCCATGCCACTCCGTGTTCACGCACCCACTTCTTCCTGGCTGGTTGCCGTCTCGCATAGAAATCAGAGTGTAGTCAGAGTACAGTCTGAGTATGAGTATCGTGCACTCGGTATCCGAATCGGAATCCGTCTCGTTCACCGATCTGTCCCGGAATCCGAAGGCGGTCGCCGCGAGGGCTGCCGCCCTGGGATGTCTGCGTGTCACGCACCGAGACGCGCCTGACATGGTGCTGACCACGGCCATACACGCAGAGCGCAGCGAAGAAAACCTGACCACGGCGTCCCGGCTGTTCCTTGCCCTGATGAAGCAGGACGGTGGCGCCAGGTCGCTTCTGCTCGCGCTGCCTGAGGTGTTCCCGTGGGTCCGTCACCTGGACGACGAAGAAGTCCGGGAATTCACCGTCGAGCTCCTGGACGCGCTGTCCGACGCCGCTGAGCTGGGCGCCAGGGAGGCTGTGCACCGAGCGATCGTCTCGTGGCGGGCAACCGCCCGCATCAACGCCGACCCTGACCAGCTCAGGGAAGCACTCCGTCCGCTCGGTGGCGTCGACCTCGGCCCGGTCGAGGTGCACGAGTGAACCCGAAGAAAGGCGATCGGGTCAGTGTGCCTCCGCTGAGCGGATGGAACGTCATCCACGGGACGACGGAGGCCGCGACCGGTTGGGAGGAGCTGTGTCGGGTGGCGCTGCCGAGCGCGCATCGCTGCCTGGAGGCCCTTCGTGCGGACCCGCTGGCGCGGGCCAACTGGAATCGCCAGCACCAGCTCCGCGGCAGGCACGCCACCAGAGAATGGAAGGGCTTCGAGCTGGAGCAGTGGGAGTACGAGATCACCAGCGGCGGCCGTGTCCGCTATCTGGTCAGCCCGGACACCACCACTGTGATCCTGGTGTACGCCTCCCCGCGACACCCGAAGGACACTGAATAGCCCGACGGCCCAGGGCCCTATGCGCCCAGTGTCTTGAGGCGGTGCCCGGCCTCCTCCAGTACGCCTGTTCGCTTGCAGAACGCGAAGCGAACAAAGGGCGCGCCCTGCTCGCGGTGGTCGTAGAAGACCGCGTTGGGGATGGCGACCACCCCGCAGCGCTCCGGCAGCGCACGGCAGAAGGCGAAGCCGTCGCTCTCGCCGAGGGGGCGGATGTCGGTGGTGATGAAGTACGTGCCCGCCGGGCGGAAGACCCTGAAGCCCGCCTGCTCCAGGCCGCCCGCCAGCAGTTCCCGCTTGGCCCGCATGTCGGCGCGGAACTCCTCGAAGTACGAGTCCGGCAAGCGCAGCGCCTCGGCGACCGCGTACTGAAACGGGCCCGCGCTGACGTAGGTCAGGTACTGCTTGGCCGTCCGGACGGCGGTCACGAGTTCTGCTGTACCGGTGACCCAGCCGACACCTCGTTGGCCTACCTATTCCTCTATCGTGCGACAGGCCCCGCTGCGGATCTCCGGCATCGGCGGTGAGCGGGCCGCACAACCTGTCCGGACCGGTCTGCCTGCCGTACCGACGGGCTCGGTGACGCGGAACTGTCCGTCGTATCCTGACCACACACGGTGAGGGGCCGTCCGTGAGCGTCGACGCGATCGTGCACACCGAGTTCCCCAAGGGGTACACGGTCTTGTTCGGGGCCGACGGAATGGTGATCATGACCCCGCGGAGCGAAGAGCACTCCAGCACGATCAAGTCGATGCAGTACGACACGATCGTGTCCCTCGGGCGCCATGCGAAGACCGCCTCCGATGTCTACATCGACTTCGCCGCCGACGAGAACAGCGCCCCGGATCTGGTGATCCTGGGCGAGGACGCACGTAGGGAAGGCAAGCGCTACAGCTTCGAGGACGTCCTGCTGATCTCCGAGGTCGTCTCGACCTCCTCCGCGCGCAAGGACTACGACGACTGCACCGCGAAGTACGGCCGCTACGGAATCCCGATCTACCTGGTCGTGGACCCATACGCTCAGGAAGTCGTCGTTCACACCCAGCCGACCGTCACCGGTTACATCGCCGCACACACCCACAAGTACGGCACCGGCAAGCTCCCCATCCCCCTGGCCGACGGCCGAACCTTCACCCTCGACCTCGACGAACTCCAGCGCCCGGAGCCCGAGGCGGACGCTCGCTGACGAGGGACTCCCCGCCGGCCAGGCCCGTGCCGTCGGCACCGTCGTCGCCGGACGTGGTCGTTCCTGGTCGGGGCAGCAGTCGGCTGGGATGGTCCGGCTTTTCGTCGATCGGGATCGGCCAGGGGGCGTGCCGTTCTGTGCCGTGAGTCCGTGCGACGAAGTCCGGTTCGCCGCACGGAGCTTCGAAGCCGCGTCTGCTGCGGGCGACAACCACCACGTACTGCCCTGAAGCAGCGGGCCCGCTCCTCCTCGGCCGAGTCGCCGGCCCCCGTTCGGCGATAGCGTGGCACGGCAATGACTGCTGCAGACAGGTGGACGAGATTTCATGCGGATGCGGTGTGAACCCGAGGCCGAGGAGGAGTTCGAGGCGGCGCGTGGGCTGCTGGTCGACCGCCTGGTTCGGTGGGCCGGGGAGCAGGGGCTGCCGGTGGACGGGTTCCTGGCCGAGGCGGCGCTGGACTACCGGCACCTGGCGACTGCCGACGGCCGACTGGGGCTGTGGGAGTCGCGCCATGTAGAGGAGCTACTGCTCTCCTGGCTTCCCCAGCAGGTCACCGAGGCTCCGGGGGAGGAACGCGCCGACGCCCCGGGCACCCTGCGCACGCTGCTGCGCTATCTGCACGCCGCGCAGTTGGCGGACCCGCGCGGCCCCTCACTCCAGGATTCCCTTGCCGCGGTCGACAGGGTCGCGGAACGGCATCTGGCGGCGATGACGGACCGCACTCGCTGGGGACTGGCGAAGTTCTGGGCGATGACGGCGGCGGAGCAGGGCGTGGACATCCAGGACGGGGCGGCGTTTCAGTGCTTCGCGGACCGAGCGCAGCGCGGGGAGGTCGCCTACGATCGACAGGATCTCGCCGCGATCATGGAACGGCGGCTGTCCGGCCGCCTTCTGTCCGACGGGGCCCGGGCCGAGCCGCAACTGCCCGTGATGCTTCCCTCGGACGACGAACTGCGCCGACGGGCTGAGGCGTCGGCGACCGTGGCGCAGTTGCGCGGATTCGCCGAATGGGCGGGGCAGGGCGGCCGCCCGGTGACGGCGACGGGACGGCTGCGCATGGCGGAGGCCCGCGAGCTGGTGGACGTACTCGGCACCGGCGACAGGATCGAGGGGGTGCGTTCTTCGGCCGACCTGCCGCGGCTGGGGCTGCTGGTCGAGTGGGCGAAGAAGGCACGGCTGGTCCGGGTGGTCAAGGGGCGGTTGTACGCGGTGGCCAAGGCCCGGCCGGTGCTGGCCGACCCGCTCCAGCTGTGGCTGCGCGCCTTCGACGCGTGCTTCGAGCTGCGGCAGGCCCTGATCGGGGCACGCGGCGGCTGGCACATCGAGTCGATGCTCTTCGACGTCTACGAGGACGTCCTGGACGACGTGCTGAACACGCTCTACAGCCTGCCGTACCCGATGCCCTGGCCGCGGCTGCGCGACACCGTACACCTGGCCTATCGGAGTTCCTTCCAGCTCGACGCCGGGTC
Organism: Streptomyces achromogenes; assembly: GCF_030816715.1. Lineage (NCBI taxonomy): Bacteria > Bacillati > Actinomycetota > Actinomycetes > Kitasatosporales > Streptomycetaceae > Streptomyces > Streptomyces achromogenes. The sequence continues at coordinate 4,742,186 of NZ_JAUSYH010000001.1, forward strand.
GGTCCTTCAGCACCGGATGTGGTTCGAGCACGCCGACCGGGCCCTGCACACGGTGCTCGACCTGCTGGACGACCTGGGCGCGATCGAGCGTGACCGTGGGATGGCCGATCCGGTGTTTCTCGACATCGACCTCTCCGATGCCGGTCCCGAACTGCTCGCGGACATGCCGCCGGAGCTCGCGGAGCTGCTGGGCGTCGCGGGCGCGGCAACGGACCCGGTGGCGCGGGAGCGTGCCGATGCCCGGAGAGAGGAGCTGGCCGCCGGGCCGGTCGAACTCATCCGTCTCACCGAGCTCGGTACCCGGGCCGTACGACAGCGGTTGCTGGCGGCCGGCAGGGACGCACCGTTGGTCGGTGAACTGGCCCAGGCACCGGCGGCCGGCCTGCTGGGGGTGCTGGCCGAGGACTACGACCCGGACACCGCCCGCACGGAGCTGGCCGACTGGATCACGGCCCGCGGCGAGCGGGAAGGCGCCCTTCAGCAGCTGACCGATGCCGTGAGGACCATGACCTTCCGCACGCGTGCGCAGGCGATGCTCGACGTGCTGCTGGCGGCGTTGCCGGATGGTGAGGGCGAGCGGCTGCTGCGCACGCTGCGGCGAGACACACAGCTGGCGCCGCTGGCGCTGAACGCGCTGGCGCACCGTGAGTCGCTGTCCCCAGCGGACATGACCGATGCAGAGTCTCTGCTGGTGCTCGCCGAGAGCCTGCTTCAGCTCGTGGAGCTCGCGGGCGGCACGGACGGCGCCGAGGAGACGCTGCGCGCCCAGGGCTCCCAGGCCAGGGACGCGATTGCCGCCGTGTTGGACTCCGCGCACCCGGACCGGGCCGGACTCGACGAGCTCAGGCAGCTGGCGGCCCGGGCACTGGGTACCCACGGCGCCCGCGTCGGCCGCGCCCGGAAGGCTCGGCGCTCCTCCTCAGGCAGGAGCGGCCGCAAGCGGCACCGCTGACCGGACAACACCGCCTGCCCCCAGGCGCCGGGTGCGCCGGCACTGGCACGGAGCCGGACGGAGCCCGAGGCCGAGGAGGACGACGATCCCGAGCGATGGCTGTACGTGCCGGCTCTGGGGTCCCGGGCCGGTTACCGGGACATGGAGCTGTTCACCGAAGAGGTCGAGGACGCCGCCCTTGCCGACAGTCTGCGGATCGCCATCGGTGGGCGGGGCGCCTTCCGGCGCTTCAAGGACGTCCTCGCCGGTGACGAGCGCTCCTGGAGCCGGTACCACCGGTTCCGCGATGAGCGACAGCGCGGCCGGACTCGCGCCTGGCTGGCAGAGGAGGGCTACTGCCCGCGCGTCACGTTCTTCGTAGAGCCCAGCTCGGGTTCGAATCCCTCAGGGCTGGTATGACTCTTTGCTGCCCCTGGCCTGCACGATCCGGGGCGCTGTCACCGGGCCTGGCGGCGCAGGTTGATCGCTGAGTGAAGCGTGTCCGCCGACAGGCGGGCTGCGTGATGACCGTCGATCACCGGTGTCCCGGTCGACCAGGCGGCAGTCGAGTGCGGGTGCGCGGAGGCTCGGAGCAACGAGGCCGTGTGCCCAGTGCATATACCGGTACGTCTGTGGCTGTCAGGCGGCCAGCGTCTTGAGCCGGGAGGCCGCCTCCTCCAACACCCTGTCCGCTTGCAGAACGCGAAGGGGACAAAGGGTGAGCCCTGCTCTCGGCGGTCGTAGAAGACCGCATTCGGGAGCGCGACCACCCCGCAGCGCTCCGGCAGCGCACGGCAGGTCAGCTCTCGTAGTGGTAGCGGCACTGTGCGATGAGGACGCCGTCCTCGGTGGCCTTGTAGATCAGCCGGTGCTCGTCGTTGATGCGACGTGACCAGTAGCCCTGGAATCCGTGCTTGAGCGGTTCCGGTTTGCCGATCCCCTCGTTGCCGTTCCGGGCGATGTCCGCGATGAGCGTGTTGATGCGCTTCAGGATCTTCCGGTCCTGAAGCTGCCACCACAGGTAGTCCTCCCAGGCGCGGGAGGAGAAGGTGATCTTCAACTCGCGGCCCTTATTCGTCGGTCGCCAGCTCGCGTACGGTGCCGCCGCCGCTTTCCAACTCGTCGATGGACGCGAGCAGGCGCCGGGCGTTCGCGGGGCTTCGGAGCAGGTAGGCCGTCTCCTTCAGGGACTCGTAGTCCTCAAGGGAGACTATGACGACCGGCTCGTGTCCGGCCCGGGTGATGACGACCTCTTCGCGGTCGTCGGTGACGGAGTTGAGCACCTCGGCGTACCGCGCGCGCGACTCGGAATAGGTCATGGTCTTCACGATCAACCCTCCTTGACGTACAAGAAACTGTACGTCGACGCCTGTGGTGTGGCAAGCGGCAGAATGACGGCCGTCACCGGGCGGTTCCGGGCACGAGAGTTCCGTGGCGGGACGGCAGGCAAAGAGGGATGCGACGGCCGTCCCACAGGGCGGCGGTCAGTGTGCGAACGCCTTGCGGAGCCGTTCCGCCGCTTCCGTCAACACCTCAGTGCGTTTGCAGAAGGCGAACCGGACGAAGGTGGCGCCCGCCTCGCGGTGGTCGTAGAAGACCGCGTTCGGGATGGCGACGACGCCCGCGCGCTCCGGCATGGCGCGGCAGAAGGCGAAGCCGTCGGACTCGCCGAGCGGACGAATATCGGTCGTGATGAAATACGTCCCGGTCGGCCGGAAGACCCGGAAGCCCGCGTCGGCGAGTCCCGCGCTCAGCAGGTCCCGCTTGGTCCGCAGGTCGTCACGGAAGGCCGAGAAGTAGGCGTCGGGCAGGCGCAGCGCTTCGGCGACCGCGTACTGAAACGGGCCCGCGCTGACGTAGGTCAGGTACTGCTTGGCCGTCCGGACGGCGGTCACGAGTTCTGCTGTACCGGTGACCCAGCCGACCTTCCAGCCGGTGAAGGAGAACGTCTTGCCGGCCGAGCCGATCGTGACCGTGCGCTCCCGCATCCCGGGCAGCGTCGCCGGCGGCACGTGTGCGGCCTCGTCGAAGACCAGGTGCTCGTACACCTCGTCCGTCACGACGAGCAGGTCCCGTTCCACCGCCAGCTCGGCGATCGCGGTCAGTTCCTCGCGGGTGAGGACCGTGCCGGTCGGGTTGTGCGGGGTGTTGATCAGCAGCAGCCGGGTGCGGTCGGTGACCGCGTCGCGCAGCTCGTCCAGGTCGAGGCGGAAGCGCTCCTGCTCGGCGTCGGGGCGCAGCGTCACCGGCACGCGCGTGGCGCCGGCCATCGCGATGCAGGCCGCGTAGGAGTCGTAGTACGGCTCCAGGGCGATCACCTCGTCGCCGGGCTCGAGCAGGGCGAGCAGCGTCGCGGCGATGGCCTCCGTGGCGCCCGCGGTGACCAGGACCTCCGTGTCCGGGTCGAACGAGAGGCCGTAACGGCGGAGCTGGTGGTCGGCGATCGCCGTGCGCAGCTCGGGCACTCCCGGGCCCGGCGGGTACTGGTTGCCGCGTCCGTCCCGCAGCGCCCGCACGGCCGCTTCCCGGACCTCCTCGGGGCCGTCCGCGTCGGGGAAGCCCTGGCCCAGGTTGATCGAGCCGGTCGTCGTCGCGAGGGCGGACATCTCGGCGAAGATCGTCGTCCCGAACTCGGCGAGACGGCGGTTCAGGAAGGGGCGCGCGGGAGAGGTCATGGCCGTCATCCTGCGCCGAAGCTCCGGAGTCCTCAACTCACCGCGGAGCACGCGGGGGAGAACGGCCCCGCGCAAGACGCTCGGCTGGGGAGACCCCGGCCGAGCGTCGTATGTCTCGGGATCAGGCGGGCGGACCGTCGAAGGGGGACCAGTCGGACCAGGCGGCGTCCGGATCGGTGCTCACCTTCCACGAGGACACCGAACCGGTGTCGGTGCCGACCACGATCTGTGGACGGCCGTCCGTCAGGGTGGCCACACCTACGCTGCGGGCTGATCCGGGCAGGCCGTTGAACTTTGTCCAGTCGGCCCAGGCGGCGCTCGCGTCGGTGGCCACCTTCCAGGTCGTCCAGAGTTCGCCGCCGTCGGTCACCGCGAATATCTGCGGCCGTTCGTCCGTGAGCGGGGCCGCAGCGAGCGACACCACACCGCCGTGGTCGAAGGTGAACGACTGCCAGGAGGTCCAAGCGGCACTCGGGAGCTCGCTCACCTTCCACCTGGTGAACAGCCCATGGTTGCTTCCCGCGAACATCTGCGGGCGGCCGTCCGTGAGCCGTGCTGACGTCATGCTTCGAACAGACATGTGATCCGTCTCCTTTTCTGAACGCCCGGACAGGCGTTCGCGTCCCTCCCCTCCACTCCAGCGTTCGTGCGGGCGTGCGGATCCGCAAGCGGAGCACTCGGCGGCACGTGGCGGCTCGTCGCAGGGAAAGAACACGGCCCACAGACGGCCCGGTGAGACTCTGACGGCCCATGAACTGCCCTTCCGCGCAGGGCGGTGGCCGTTGCCCGAGAGAACCCTCTGGAGTTCCTCAACTCTGCTTTGGCCGCAGGGCGGGGCGGGCATCCCCCGTTCACGCGGCGCTCGGACGCCGCGCGAGGCGCCCACGGGGGGCCGCTTCGGGGGACAGGGAAGGAGGGTGACGCCATGTTCTTGGGCCTCATCCTGGCGGTGATCGTCATCGGGTTCGTGGTGGCCGTGGCGGCCAACGCGCGCAATCGCAGCTCCGTGCGGTCCCGCCGCGGCGGCCGGTCGCGCGGGGGTGACTCCTCCAGCAGCTCCGGCAGTTGGTGGGCGGGCGGCGCGGCCGGCGGGAGCGGCGCCTCCTGCAGTTCCGGCAGTTCCGGCAGTTCCGGCGGGCACCATGGCGGCCACCACGGCGGGCACTCGTGCGGCGGCTCGTCCTCGTCCTGCGGCGGAAGCTCGTCGTGCGGCGGCGGATCGTCCTGCGGCGGGGGCGGCGGATGCGGCGGAGGCAGCTGACACGGGGCAGCTGAGCTCCCCGCGGGGAGCCGCATCCGGACCGCGGGGCCCGGCCGGCCACGGGCCCCGCGGTCACACCATGTGCCCGGGGCGGGCGCGAACGGCATGTGCCCCGCCCGCCTGGGCGTACGCCCAGGTTGAACAGTTGAGCTGTGGAGCCCCCCGAGGGATGGAAACCCCATGAAGTTGGGTAAAAACGCTGTTGCGGCCCCACACTTCATGATTCCCTCTAAAACACCGACGCAGCCCCTCACACCCTTCGGGCGTCCCGAGCGGACGACCTCCCGGGACCGGGCTGACCGGGGCGGTTCCCGGTGTCGACCGGGGTGCGCCGGACCTTCCTCCTCTTCTTTGCGTCTCCGCGGAGCCGACCCATGCTCACGACCCTGAACACCTCCTACACCGACACGCGCGCGGCCGATCTCGCCTGGGCACTGGGGCGTGAACCGCTGCCTGCCCTCGCCACCCTCGACCTCGAACTGAACAACTCCAAGCTTCAGTTGAGACTGCTCGGTGCGTCGCACCAGGTGCTGCTGGAGGAGGAGCAGGCCAGTTGTTCGGAGACGGTGGCCTGCATCCCGGGCAGCAGCACCCCGCTCCCGCTGGGCGTCGCCAAGCGGGTCGGCGGCTGGGAGTACGAGTTCGCGGCGCGCGTCGAGGAGCTCTCGCCGGACCAGTTCGCGAGCCGCGCCCAGGAGCTCCTGGCCCTCGTCTCCGAGCACCCGTACGGTCTGGCCGGCGTCTTCCCCGGCAGCCCGCACGCCTTCACCGCACTGCTCGCCCAGCGCCACGAGGGGCATGTGCACTGGCGTACCTGGCACGCGTACCCGCAGGACGGGCAGCTGGTGGCGACGAGAACGCGGGTGGGCGTGCGCGTGCCGGTGTGCGCCGAGATCCCGTCCGGCGGGTGAGGCGTGGACCGGCGGCCAGGACCGGTGGGCCAGGACCGGCCAGGAACGGCGAGGGCGGGGCGTGGACCGGTGGGGCGACGCCGTGTGGGCGACGCGCTGCGGGGCCGGGGGCGGCCCGCCTGTCGCCGGCTGGGCCTGTCGCCGGACTGGCCTGTCCTCGGCCGGGCACGGCATCGGCCCGCCTGTCGCCGGCGGGCCTGACGGGTGGGGGACCCGGCGGCGGCCCGCCTTGCGGTGACTCAAACGTGTGACCGCCCGGACGCCCCGAGTTCCACACGTGTGGGTGACGAAGGGCACCCGTGCCGTGACGTAACGTCGCAGTCGTGATCGAACCGTACGCACCGGCCCCGCCCGGCGCTCCGCCGCCCTGGCGGGGTCCCGCGCGGCTCCCCGTCCGGCCGGACACCGGGCGGCTGATGGTCCTCGCGTGCGTCTTCGTCTGCGCGGCCTGCGGTCTCGTCTACGAACTCGAACTGGTCGCGCTGGCGTCCTACTTGATGGGCGACTCCGTCACCCAGGCCTCCGTCGTGCTGTCGGTCATGGTCTTCGCGATGGGCCTCGGCTCCCTCGTCGCGAAACGGCTGCGCCGGTTCGCCGCGGCCGGCTTCGGAGTCCTGGAGGCGGCCCTCGCCCTGGTCGGCGGGTGCAGCGCCATGGCGCTGTACGCCGTGTTCGCCTGGACGGGCGGCTGGGGCGGCCTGTGGGCCGACGGCTCCCGCATCCTCCTCGTGGCGTTCTCCCTCGCCATCGGCCTGCTCATCGGGGCCGAGGCGCCGCTCCTCATGGAGCTGATCCAGCGCATCCGGCGGCAGGACGCGGGCGGCGCGGTGGCGGACCTGTTCGCCGCGGACTACGTGGGCGCGCTGGTCGGCGGCCTCGCCTTTCCGTTCCTGCTGCTGCCGTTCCTCGGCCAGCTGACGAGCTCCCTGCTGGTGGGCGCGGTCAACGTGGTCGCCGGGGCCGCCCTGGTGCTGGGCCTGTTCCGGCGCGACCTGACCTGCCGGGCCCGCTGCCTCCTGCTCCTCGCCAACATCGCCGTCCTCGGCGTCCTCGCCTCCGCCGCCGTCCTCGTCGACGACTTCGAACGGGCGGCGAGGCAGGCGGTGTACGGCGGCGACGTGCGGGTGGCGGTGCAGACGGGCGTCCAGGAGATCGTGCTGACCGGCGGCGCCGACGGCCGCCCCCTCGACCTCTATCTGGACGGCCGCCTCCGCTTCGCGGGCCGTGACGAGCGCAGGTACCACGAGGCGCTCGTCCAGCCGGCGATGAGCGGCCCGCACGCGCGCGTGCTGATCCTCGGCGGCGGCGACGGTCTCGCCGCCCGCGAAGCCCTCGGCCGGCCCGGCGTGCGCCGCGTCGACGTCGTCGCGCCCGACCCCGGACTGGTCCGGCTGGCCCGCACCGACCCGGCCCTGTCGAGCCTCAACGGCCACGCCTTCGGCGACCCGCGCGTCCTGGTGGCCGCCGGGGACGCCTTCCAGTGGCTGCGCGGGGCCCCTCCGGCGACGTACGACGTGGTCGTCGCGGATCTGCCCGATCCCGGCATCACGGCGAGCACCAAGCTCTACTCCCAGGAGTTCTACGGTCTGGCCCGCCGCGTCCTGGCTCCCGGCGGCCGCCTCGTGGTGCACGCCGGACCGGTCGCGAGCCGGCCCCGGGTGTTCTGGACCGTCGAGGCGACGCTGCGCGCGGCCGGCCTGCACACCACCCCCTACCGGGTGGACGGCCGCGGCACCGGCCGCACCGGCGGCCCCGACCGCCTCGCCGGCGACGCCTTCCGGGCCCCCCGCGACTGGGGCTTCGTCCTGGCCGCCGCCGACGCCCGCCCGCCGATGCGCCTCGACGCGCGCGAGCGCCCTCCGCGCACGCTGACCCAGGCGGCCCTGATCGCGGACGCCCGGGCGGCCGAGGCGGACCGGGTGTCCGGAGTGCCGTCCTCGACGCTGGTGCACCCGCGGTACTGACCTGACGCCGGTGCGGTGGGGGTACTGGCATGACGCCGGTGCATCCGAGGTACTGGCGTGACGCGGGGCGGGCGAGGTACTGACGTGACGCCGCGTGCCGTAAAGGGGACGCGCCCGGCGGCGGAAGGCGAACCGGCCGGTCGCCGGACGGGGAGCGGGGCGTCGACGCGGTCGTGCGGGGCGTACCACCCGCCCGGTCCCGGGGGAGGCCGAATCCGGTTTCGCCGGGTGCTTTCCGGTCCCGCGTGGGTAGGCTCGGGACTTATGGAGCAAGAGGTGTTCGTTCCGGTTCCGGCCGAGCGACTGAGGGCGGCCCTCGCCGATCCCGCGCAGGTGGCCCGTGCGGTTCCCGGGCTCCAGCAGGACGCGGGCACCGAGCCCGTCGCGGGCCGGCTGAAGGTGCGGATCGGCGGCCACACCATCACCTACCGGGGGACGGCACGCGTCTCGGCGCGCGAGAACGGCGGCTACGCCGTGGAGGGCGACGGGACGGAGGTCCGCGGCGGCGGGACGGTCAAGCTGAGCCTCGCCCTCCGGCTGCGGGAGGCCGACGCGGGCACCACGCTGCGCTTCGAGGGGACGGCGTCGGCGGACGGCCGGGTCGCGGAACTGCCCTCCGAGGCGGTCGACTCGGCGGTTGCCCGGCTGCTCAACCGTTTCGCGGCGAATCTGGGAGTGTCGGCCGCCGCGGACGAGCAGACCGAATCCGGCACGAGCGACGGCACCGGCCCCGAGGACGACGTCCGAGGCGATCACCAGGACGGTCAGAACGCCGCCGCCCCGGTGGCCGGCACCCCCGACGCCAGGGACGACGCCGATCGGGACGCCGACGCGCGAGACGCCGACGCGCGAGACGCCGGTGCGTCCGACGACGTCGCCGATCCGGACGCCGCGGACGACGTCGACGAACCCGTGGTCCCCGCGACCGTCTTCGAGACGGCGGCGCTCCCCTCCGAGCTCGAGGACCTCACGGGCCCCGCGCAGCCGCCCGCCGAGGCCGCGCACGCGCGCCGCACGATGATCGGCCGCAGCGCCGAGGAGGTCGACCACGCTCCGCCGCGCGGGCGCTACGCGCCGGTCCCCGCCCCGCAGACCGTCATGCCGAACAGCGCGCTGCGGTGGGCGGCCCCGGCGGCCGCACTGGTCGTGGCGTCCGCGATCGTGGTCGGCAGGGCGCTGCGCCGGCGCGGTTAGGACGGATCGGGGCCGGTCCGGGGGCGGCCCGGCCCGTCCGCGGGCCCTGCTCCTCAGGTGGCCCCGACCGCCCCAGTAGGGTCGTCCCGTGAGTGACGAAGAGATCACGCTGACCGCGGGCGACGCGGAGGCGACCGTGCAGCCGGGCAACGGCGGCCGGGTCGGGGGGCTGCGCGTCGGCGGCCTCGAACTGCTGCGCCAGGGCGAGCGGTTCGGCTGCTTCCCGATGGTCCCCTGGTGCGGGAGGATCCGCGACGGGTACTTCCACAACGGCGCGACCGTCCACCGGATGCCGCTCAACGCCGCGCCGAACGCCATCCACGGCACCGCCCGCGACGGCGCCTGGAAAGTCGCCCGGCGCACGGCCGACGAGGTCGTGCTGACGTACGAACTGGTGGCGCCCTGGCCCTACCCCGGCCTGGTCACCCAGGTGTTCGCGCTGACCGAGGACGCGCTGACGATCCGGATGTCCGTGGAGACGTACGACTCCTCCTTCCCGGCGCAGATCGGCTGGCACCCCTGGTTCAACCGCAACCTGGGCGGCCCGGACGCCCAGGACGTGCGGGTCGCCTTCGACCCCGCCTGGCAGGAGCAGCGCGGCGACGACCATCTGCCGACCGGTGAGCGCGTCGAGCCGAAGCCGGGCCCGTGGGACGACTGCTTCGGCATGCCCGGCGGCGTCGACGTCACCCTCACCTGGCCCGGGCAGCTGGAGCTGAAGGTGACCAGTCCCGAGAAGTGGGTCGTCGTCTACGACGAGCAGGAGGCGGCGGTGTGCGTGGAGCCGCAGACCGGCCCGCCGAACGGACTGAACACCCTCCCGCGCCTGGTCACGCCGTTGGAGCCGCTCGAGGCCGCGACGACCTGGTCCTGGTCGCGGCTCTAAGCTGAGGGGCATGACGGACGTCAACGGAACAACGCCGCCCGGCGCACGCGGCGCGCTGCTGCAGCTGATCAAGGACAAGGCCGTGGTGCACGGCAAGGTCACCCTGTCGTCGGGGCTGGAGGCGGACTACTACGTCGACCTCCGCCGCGTCACCCTCGACGGGGAGGCCGCCCCGCTGGTCGGGCAGGTGCTGCTCGACCTCACCGCGGACCTCGACTTCGACGCGGTGGGCGGTCTGACCATGGGCGCCGACCCGGTGGCCGGCGCGATGCTGCACGCGGCCGCCGCCCGCGGCCGCAGGCTGGACGCCTTCGTCGTGCGCAAGGCGGCGAAGGCGCACGGGCTCCAGCGGCGCGTCGAGGGCCCGGAGATCAGGGGCCGCCGGGTCCTGGTCGTCGAGGACACCTCCACCACCGGCGGCTCGCCGCTGACCGCGGTGGAGGCCGTGCGCGAGGCGGGCGCGGAGGTGGTGGCGGTGGCGACCATCGTGGACCGGGCGACCGGAGCGGACGAGAAGATCCGCGCGGGCGCGGGCGTGCCCTACCTGTTCGCCTTCTCGAAGGACGAGCTCGGCCTGGACTGACCCGGCCCCGCCCAGGGCTCTCGCCCGACCGGCGCACGGGCTCACGCCGAACCCCCCTGGGGCCGTGCCCGACCCTTCCGGGGCCGTGGCCGGCCCGCCCAGGGCTCTCGCCTTGACCCGCCCTGGGGCCGTGCCCGACCCGCCCTGGGGCCGTGCCCGACCAGCCCCGGGGCTGTGCCCGACCCGCCCTGTGGACAGGGCCTGGACCATTCGTGCAGGTCTGGGAAGATGGGGCCGACGACGACGTCGAACCCCAAGGTCTAGGTCAGGGCCGCAGTACGCACATCGCCGACCGCACAATCAAGGAGCGGACAGATGCCCATCGCAACCCCCGAGGTCTACAACGAGATGCTCGACCGGGCGAAGGCAGGCAAGTTCGCCTACCCGGCCATCAACGTCACCTCGACGCAGACCCTGCACGCGGCGCTGCGCGGCTTCGCCGAGGCGGAGAGCGACGGCATCATCCAGATCTCCACGGGTGGCGCCGAGTTCCTGGGCGGCCAGTACAGCAAGGAGATGGTCACGGGTTCCGTGGCCCTCGCCGAGTTCGCGCACATCGTCGCCGAGAAGTACCCGGTCACCGTGGCGCTGCACACGGACCACTGCCCGAAGGACAAGCTCGACGGGTACGTACGTCCGCTGCTCGCGGTCTCCGAGGAGCGCGTGAAGGCGGGCCGCAACCCGCTGTTCCAGTCCCACATGTGGGACGGTTCCGCCGAGACCCTCGCCGACAACCTGGCCATCGCGCAGGAACTGCTCGCCCGCGCCGCCGCCGCGAAGATCATCCTCGAGGTGGAGATCACCCCGACCGGCGGCGAGGAGGACGGCGTCTCGCACGAGATCAACGACTCCCTGTACACGACCGTCGACGACGCCGTGCGCACCGTCGAGGCGCTCGGCCTGGGCGAGAAGGGCCGCTACCTGCTGGCCGCGTCCTTCGGCAACGTCCACGGCGTGTACAAGCCGGGCAACGTGGTGCTCCGTCCCGACCTGCTCAAGGAGCTGAACGAGGGCGTCGCCGCGAAGTACGGCAAGCCGGCCGGCTCCCAGCCGTTCGACTTCGTCTTCCACGGCGGCTCCGGCTCCACCGCGGAGGAGATCGCGACCGCGCTGGACAACGGCGTCGTCAAGATGAACCTCGACACGGACACGCAGTACGCCTTCACGCGTCCGGTCGCCGACCACATGTTCAAGAACTACGACGGCGTCCTGAAGGTCGACGGCGAGGTCGGCTCCAAGAAGACCTACGACCCGCGCACCTGGGGCAAGCTGGCCGAGGCGGGCATGGCCGCGCGCGTCGTCGAGGCCACGCAGCACCTGCGTTCCGCGGGCCAGAAGATCAAGTAACCCTCCGGTGCGGTCCCCCAGGGGACCGCACGGACTCGCATCGCACCGGGCCCGGCGTTCGTCAGCATCCTGTCTGACACGCCGGGCTCGCTGTATACCTGGGGGCATGCCCGACGTCCGGCTGGCCTCACCCCGCGGCAGATGGATCCTGCTCACCACCGTGCTCGGCTCCAGCATGGCCTTGCTGGACTCGACCGTCATCAACGTGGCGCTGCCGCGCATCGGCCGTGACCTGGACGCCGACCTCGCCGCCCTGCAGTGGACCGTCAACGCGTACATGGTGACGCTGGCCGGGCTGATCCTGCTCGGCGGCTCCCTCGGCGACCGCTACGGGCGGCGCAAGGTGTTCGTGGTGGGGGTGGTGTGGTTCGCCGCCGCCTCGCTGCTGTGCGGGCTGGCCCCGAACGCGGGCGTGCTGGTGGCCGCGCGGGCGCTGCAGGGCGTCGGCGGCGCCCTCCTCACCCCGGGTTCCCTCGCGCTCATCCAGGCCTCCTTCCACCCCGACGACCGGGGGCGGGCGGTGGGGCTGTGGTCGGGGTTCGGGGGCGTCGGCGCGGCCGTCGGGCCGTTCCTGGGCGGCTGGCTGGTGGACGGTCCGGGCTGGCGGTGGGTGTTTCTGCTGAACCTGCCGCTGGCCGCGGTGTGCGTGCCGGTGGCGCTGCGGCACGTTCCCGAGTCGCGGGACCGGCTCGCGCACGGCCGGTTCGACGTCCTCGGCGCGGTGCTCGGGGCGCTCGCGCTCGCGCTGGTGACGTACGCGCTGATCGAGGCGCCGGGCGGTTCGGCTGCCGTCGTGGCGGCGGGCGTCGCCGGAGTGGCGGCCGGGGCGGCGTTCGTCGTCGTGGAGCGGCGGCGGCCGGACCCGATGATGCCGACGGACGTCTTCGCGTCCCGCCAGTTCACCGCCGTCAACCTGGTCACGCTGTGCGTGTACGCGGCCTTCGGCGGCTTCTTCTTCCTCTCCGCGGTCCAGTTGCAGACGGTGGTGGGCTGGTCGGCCCTCGGCGCCGGCACGGCGCTGCTGCCGACGACCGTGCTGATGCTGCTGCTGTCCGCGCGCTCCGGCGAGCTGGCCGAGCGGATCGGGCCGCGGCTGCCGCTCACCGTCGGGCCGCTGCTGTGCGCGGCCGGGATGCTGCTGATGCTGCGGGTCGGGCCGGACGCCTCGTACGTCGCGGACGTGCTGCCCGCGGTGCTCGTCCTGGGCCTGGGCATGGTGACGCTGGTCGCTCCGCTGACCGCGACCGTCCTGGCCTCGGTGGACGTCGGCAGGGCCGGTCTGGCCAGCGGAGTCAACAACGCGGCGGCGCGGGCGGCGGGCCTGGTCGCGGTCGCCGCGCTGCCCCTGCTGACGGGCATGGGCCCTGAGACGTACCGCTCGGCGGACGCCTTCGACGAGGCGTTCGGGCAGGCCATGGTGATCTGCGCGGCGGCGCTGGCGGCGGGCTCGCTGACGGCGTTCCTCACCGTGCGGCGGCCGCCGCCGGAATGCCGCAGGCCGGAGTGCAGGACGCACGGCAGCGTCCTGGCCCCGCCGATCGAGGGGCAACAGGCGCGCAAGCGACTCGGGTAGGGGGCACCGGTCCGGCGGAGTGGGGCATCGGGCGTGCGAGCGACTCGGGTAGGGGGGCACCGGTCCGGCGGTGTAGGGGGCGCCGGTCCGGCGGACGGGCGTCTGGCGCGGGGCGGGGAGTGGAGGAGACTGGAGCCATGTCGATTCACGAGAACCTCCTCGGGGGCCCGCCCCCGACCCACCTGCCCGACGACCCCGAGCCGCGCGCGCTCCTCGCGAACGGGACGGCGCCCGCCGACGTCGCCGCGAAGTACCCGACGTCCTCGCTGGCCTGGGCCCGGCTCGCCGACGACGCGTTCGAGCGGGGCAGTGTGGTGGAGTCGTACGCGTACGCCCGTACGGGGTACCACCGCGGCCTCGACAGCCTGCGCCGCAGCGGATGGAAGGGGCACGGACCGGTGCCCTGGGAGCACGAGCCGAACCGCGGCTTCCTGCGCGCCCTGCACGCCCTCGCCCGCGCCGCGCAGGCGATCGGCGAGCAGGAGGAGTACGAGCGCTGCTCGCAGTTCCTCAAGGACTCCTCCCCGACGGCCGCCCAGACCCTGGGCTAGACCCGGAGCCAGTCCCTGGGCCAGGCTCTGAGCCAGTCCCTGGGCCAGCCCCGGGGCCAGGCCCTGGGACAGTCGTTCACCTGCGCGTTCGTCCGTGTGCTAGGGCGCGGCCCGTCCGGTGTGACCGGACGGGCCTTGCGTTTTCGGGATGCCATTGCGCACTATGTGGCCGTGGGGACCGGGGCCCCCGTGTCGGTAACGGCAGGGGCGGACCGCTACCCGGAGTACAACAGGAGACAGCGATGTCCCACCAGGCTCAGCCCCACGAGGCTTCGGAGCCCGAGACCCCGCATCTCGACTTCGCCGGCACGACGCCGTACGAGGACTACGTCAAGGCGGACGTGCTCACCCACCTCCAGCACACCCTCTCCGACGATCCCGGAGAGATGGTCTTCCTGGTCACGACCCAGGTGATGGAGCTGTGGTTCACGGTCATCGTCCACGAGTGGGAGACCGCGGCGCAGGCGCTCCGCGAGGACCGGGTGCCGGTGGCGGTCGACGCGCTGAAGCGTTCGGTCCGCGAGCTGGAGGCGCTGAACGCCTCCTGGCGGCCGCTCGCCCAGCTGACCCCCGCCCAGTTCAACTCGTACCGCTCGGCGCTCGGCGAGGGTTCCGGCTTCCAGTCCGCGATGTACCGCCGCATGGAGTTCCTGCTCGGCGACAAGTCCGCGTCCATGCTGGTCCCGCACCGCGCCGCGCCGCGCGTGCACGCCGAGCTGGAGAAGGCGCTGCACGAGCCGAGCCTGTACGACGAGGTGCTGCGGCTGCTGGCCCGGCGCGGCCACGCGATCCCGTCCGCCGTCCTGGAGCGGGACGTCTCCGGGCGCTACGAGCCCTCGGCGGAGGTCGAGGCGGTGTGGACGGCCGTGTACGCGGGCGACGAGTCCGACGAGGTCGCCCGTCTGGGCGAGGCACTGACGGACGTCGCCGAGCTGGTGTGGCGCTGGCGCAACGACCACCTCGTCGCCACCCGTCGCGCGATGGGCGCCAAGGCGGGCACCGGCGGCTCGGCCGGGGTGGCCTGGCTGGAGAAGCGCGCGCAGAAGAACGTCTTCCCCGAGCTGTGGACGGCGAGGTCCCATGTCTGACCTCGCCCGCACCGCACAGCAGTTGGACGCGGGCGACGAACTGGCCGTCAAGCGCGCCCAGTTCGTGCTCGACGACGGGGTCTACCTGGACGGCAACTCGCTGGGCGCGCTCCCGCGGTCCGTCCCCGGCCGCGTGGAGGACGTCGTGCGACGCCAGTGGGGCGCGCTGAAGATACGTTCCTGGGACGAGAGCGGCTGGTGGACGGCGCCCGAGCGGATCGGCGACCGGATCGCCCCGCTGGTGGGGGCGGCGGCCGGGCAGATCGTGGTCGGCGACTCCACGAGCGTCAACGTCCTCAAGGCGCTGGTGGGCGCGGTGCGTCTGGTGGACGACGCCCGCGACGAGATCCTCGTCGACGCCGCCACCTTCCCCACCGACGGCTACATCGCCGCGTCGGCGGCCCGTCTGACCGGCCGCACGCTGCGGCCGGTGCATCCGGCAGAGGTCCCTGGGGCGCTCTCCGGGCGGACGGCCGCCGTGCTGCTCAACCACGTCGACTACCGCACGGGCCGGCTGCACGACCTGCCCTCGCTCACCGCCGCCGTGCGCGCGGCGGGCGCGGTCTCGGTGTGGGACCTGTGCCACAGCGCGGGCGCCCTGCCGGTCGGCCTCGACGAGCACGGTGTGGACCTCGCGGTCGGCTGCACCTACAAGTACCTGAACGGCGGCCCCGGTTCGCCGGCCTACCTGTACGTCCGCCACGGTCTCCAGGACCGCTTCGACTCCCCGCTGCCCGGCTGGAACTCGCACGCCGAGCCGTTCGGGATGCGGGAGGCGTACGAGCCGGCGGCGGGCGCCGCGCGCGGGCGCGTCGGCACCCCCGACATCCTGTCGATGCTCGCCCTCGAGGCGGCCCTCGAAGTGTGGGACGGCGTGTCGATCGCGGCGGTGCGCGCCAAGTCGCTGGCGCTGACGGACTTCTTTCTGGAGTGCGTCGCCGCCTGTGTCCCCGAGGGGCGGGTCGAGTCGCTGACTCCGGTGCGTCACGAGGAGCGCGGCAGCCAGGTGGCGCTGCGCTGCGAGGACGCCGGCGACGTCATGAAGCGGCTGGTCGAGCGCGGGGTCGTCGGCGACTTCCGCAGCCCGGACGTGCTCCGGTTCGGCTTCACGCCGCTGTACGTCGGGTTCGCGGACGTGGAGCGGGCGGCGCGGACGCTGGCGGCGGAACTGGGCTGACCTGGCGGAGGGGCGGCACTGATCCGACGGAGGAACAGCGCCGTCCCGACGGAGGAACAGCGCTGACCTGACGGAGGAACAGCACTGATCCGACGGAGGATCTGCGCTGACCTGACGGAGGATCTGCTGACCTGGCGAAGTGACCCGGTCGGCTGAACCGGCAGGGTCCCCAGGGCGTACCTAGGGGTACGCCCTGGGGGTTTCCCGGCGGGCGGGCCTGCCGGGGTGACGGATCAGCAGAACCGTTTACCTCTCACCGTGCGTGACATCCGCGTGTCCGCGCACGTCACGGGCCTGGTACCGTCCCGGCCAACGGCCGAATTCTCTCCTGGTCCGCCAAATCTTCTTCGCCGCTGAGAGGTTGGAGCATGCCGGACGACGTTGTCGCAGCCCGGGCCGCCGCCGAGGAGGCGTCGGCCTTCGCGCATCCGCCCGTCGAGCCCGACGTCACCGCGGCGTACGGCGACCACCCCGACCAGGTGATCGACTTCTATGTCCCGCGTGCGCAGGCCGGCCCGGGCGGCTCGGTCCCGCTCGTCGTCGTGCTGCACGGCGGAGCCTGGCGGGCACCCTACGACCGGCGGCACATCACACCCTTCGCGGGCTATCTGGCCCGGCGCGGCTTCGCGGTGGCCAACGTCGAGTACCGGCGCGGGGACGGGAGTTCGGACCCGGGGTCGACTCCGGTCGCCGGACGCTGGCCCGACACCTTCGACGACGTCGCGGCCGCCCTGGACGCGCTTCCCGGCCTCGCCCGGACGGCCGTGCCGCAGGCCGACGCGCGCCGGACGGTGCTGACCGGCCACTCGGCCGGCGGCCATCTCGCGCTGTGGGCGGCCGCCCGGCATCTCCTGCCGGCCGACGCGCCCTGGCGCACCGGTGACCCGACCTCGCTGCGGGGCGTCGTCGCGCTGGCCCCGATCGCCGACTTCGCGGTCGCCGGGAAGCTGGACGTGTGCGGCGGGGCGACCCGCCAACTCCTGGGCGGTGACGAGCACTTCGAGGTGCGGCGGCCGTACGCCGATCCCGCCCTGCTGCTGCCCACGGGCGTCGCGACCACGCTGGTGCAGGGTCGTGCCGACGAGGTCGTCCCGCAGGCGGTCGCCGAGGCCTACGCGGACGCGGCGGCGAAGGCGGGCGAGGTGGTGGGCCTGACCCTGCTCGAGGACGTGGGCCACTTCCCGCTGATCGACCCGGCGGCGGACGCGTGCGCGGTGGTGGCGGAGGAGATCGCCCAACTGGCGTGGTGAGCACCTGAGTTCCGTGCGGTATGCGGCGGTGCGTACCCCGTAGGTGTCGTACCCGTAGTACCTGAGAGCTACGTCGCAAGACAGCTCCCGGGTGGGACGCGAACGACACGGCTCGATCCGTAACTTCCAAGCCAGCAAGGCCCGATGACCGGGCACATGGCGGGGGAGGGACGGGATGGCCGAGCTACGTGCGGGCGGACGGCGCCGAGAGGACCGGGAGGGGTCGACGGCCCGGCGCGGTGTGACGGCACCGGGCCGAGCGTCGGCCTCGGGCGGGGTGGCGGCCTCGGGCGGAGCGGCGGCGACGGGTGGAGCGGCGGCGCTCGGTGGAGCGGCCCGGGGGCGGCGCTGGGTCCGTGTCCTGCTGGCGGTTCTCGTCACCGCAGCCGTGGTCGTCCCCCTCACCGCGGCCGCGGCCCGGCCGCGGATCCCGGCCCCCGCCCCCGCCGCCCTCCCCGCGGTGACGGCGGCGACGCTGGAGCGGACCTACGCCGCCCACCGGGCCAACGCCGCGCTGGCGTCCCGGATGGCGGCCGCCCACGGCGACCGTCACCGTGCGGCCGCCGAGCGGGCGCTGGCCGCCCCGTCCCGCAGACTGCTCTCCTTCGACGGCCGCGGACTCGGCCGGGCGGTCGAGGTGTTCGGGGACCTCGCGCACGCCGACCGCGTCGCCGTCCTGGTGCCGGGTTCCGACACCTCCCTGGACACCTACGAGCGCTTCCACGCCCAGGCGGCCGCCCTGCACGACCGGCTCAGCCGGCAGGCCGGGCAGGCCGGGCAGGCAGGTCGGCCCGGGTCCGGGTCGGGCGAGCGGACGGCGGTGGTGGCCTGGCTCGGGTACACGACCCCCGGCACGATCAGCACCACCGTGCTCACTCCGGCCCGCGCCGAGGAGGCGGCCCCCGGCCTCCTCGCGTTCCTGACCGGGCTGGCCGCCGTCACCGGCCCGGACGCCCGCGTCACCCTTCTGTGTCACTCGTACGGCACGGTCGTGTGCGGCCGCGCCGCCTCCCGCCTGGACGTGAGCGACCTCGTGCTGCTCGGCAGCCCCGGCACGGGCGCGGCCTCGGCAGCGGACCTGCACACCCGGGCGCGGATCTGGGCGGCCCGCGGCGGCGACGACTGGGTGGCGGACGTCCCACACGTCAGCGCCGACCTCTTCGGCACGACCGTCGGCTTCGGCACCGACCCGCTGTCCCCGTCGTTCGGAGCCCGTGTCTTCGCGGCCGGGCCGGGCGGCCACAGCGACTACTTCAGACCGGGCTCGGTCTCGCTGGCCAACATCGCCCGGATCGTCCTCGGCGCGACCTCGGAGGTGACCCGTGCCTGACACCCAGGATGGGCGGCGACCCCGGTCGGCACTGCGGCGGGCCGCCGCCCGCATCGACGACGCGACGCCCGCGCGGCGCGACCGGGCCGTGGACGCGCTGCGGGCCCTCGCCATCCTCGGTGTCGTCCTCGGCCACTGGCTGGTCACGGCGCTCGTCGCCGACGGCGGCTCCCTGCGCGCCGCCAGCCCGCTGGCCGCCATGCCGTGGCTGGCCCCGGTGTCGTGGACGTTCCAGACGCTCGCCGTGTTCTTCATGGTGGGCGGCCATGTGGCGACGAGGAGCCTCGCCTCGGCACGGGCCCGGGGGGTGAGCTACGGCGCGTGGCTGAGGGCCCGTCTGGGCCGCCTGTTCGTCCCGGTCACCGCGATGCTCGCGGTGTGGACGGTGGCGGCGGCCGGCCTCCTGCTGGGCGGTGCGTCCTTCGTCACCGTGCACACCGTGGTCAAGCTGGCGCTGTCGCCGCTGTGGTTCCTGCTGGTGTTCGCCATGCTGACGGCGGCGACCCCGCTGGTGACGCGGCTGAACCCGCTGTGGCCACTGGCGGTCGTCCTCCACGTGGATGTGGTGCGCTTCGGCCTGGGCGGCCCGGCGTGGCTCGGCTGGGTGAACCTGGCCGCGGGCTGGCTGGTGCCGTACTCCCTGGGCGCGGCGTGGACCCGGGGTGAGCTGGAGCGCCCCCGTGCGGGCTGGACGCTGCTCGTCGGCGGGGCGGTGGCCGCGGCGGTGCTCGTGCGCTGGGCCGGCTATCCGGCGTCGATGGTGGGCGTGCCCGGCGCGGCGGTCTCCAACCTCAACCCGCCGACCCTGGCCGCCGTCGCCTTCGGCCTCGCCCAGTGCGGGCTCGCCCTGCTGCTGCGCGACCGGCTGCGCCGGGCCATGCGGCGGCCCCTGGCCTGGGCGGCGGTGGCGCTGGTCAACCTCTCGGCGATGACGGTGTTCCTCTGGCACCAGACGGCCATGATGGCGACGACCGCGACCGCCCTGACGGCGGGCCGGCTGCCCGGCCTGCACACGGTTCCCGACGGGCTGGACTGGGTCGCGGCCCGCCTGTTGTGGCTGCCGGTCTTCGGTCTGGCGCTGGTGGTGTGCCGGGCGGCCTTCCACGGGCTGGAGCAAGGGACCCGCCGTTCCCGGGGCCGCCGTTCCCGTGGCCGCCGTTCCACGGTGGTACGCGTCCACCACCGCTCCCACCGCTCCCACCGGCCGGAGCCGAAGGCGGCCCGCAGTGCCTAGGGTTGGGCCCGTGAACGGCAAGGGGAGCAACAGGGCACCGGCCGGCGCCGACCGTCGTGCCGCCTCGCCGTCGGCGCGTGGGCACCGCTTTCGGCGGCTGCGACTGCCGGGGATCGTGGTGGTGTGCTGGTGCGCACTCGGCATCGCCCTGGCCGCCACGGGAGACCAGATGGGCCGCTACGGCCTGGGCTCGGAGCTGAGCGTGCTGCTCGGGTTCGCGCAGGGCGCGGCCGTCGTCCTCGCCCTGTGGCGGCCGGGGCCCGCGTGGGCGCTGTCCCTGGCAGGCTTGATCGTCGCCGCGGTGGCCGACCGGCCCGCCCTGGTGGGTCACCCGCTGCCCGGTCCGGCCTGGCCGTGGAGCACCGCCCAAGTCCTCGCGCACGCCGCGGTGTTCTTCTTCCTGGCGCTGCGCGTACGGACCCGGGTGTCCGTCGCGGCCCTGGCCGCCACCGCGCTGACCACCTGGGTGATCCAGGGGCTGGTCGGCGGGGGCACCTATACCTCCACCGGTTTCACGGCCGTCGCGATCTTCGCGGCCGCCGTCCTCGTCGGCATCGCCTTCCGCGGTCTCGGCGAGGCCCGCACCCAGCTCGTCGAACAGGAGACGATCACCGCCGAGGAACGCGCCCGCCGCACCCTCCTCGAGGAGCGCAGCCGGATCGCCCGCGAGCTGCACGACGTGGTCGCCCACCACATGTCGGTGATCTCCATTCAGGCCCAGGTCGCCCCGCTCCTGGTGGAGAACCCGTCCGAGGAGCTCAGGGAGAACCTCGCCGGCATCCGGCAGAACGCCCTGGAGGCGCTCACCGAACTGCGCAGGGTGCTCGGCGTGCTGCGCTCGGAGAACCCCGAGGACCCCTACGGCCTCGGCGCGTCCGGCGCCGGCGCCGCCCCGGACACCCCGCAGCCCACCCTCGACCGTCTCGACGCGCTCCTGGAGAACACGCGCGCGGCCGGGCTGGACGTGACCGCCGCCGTCACGGGGGAGGCGCCCGCCTACCCGCCGGGCGTGCAACTGTCGGCGTACCGGATCGTGCAGGAGGCGCTCAGCAACGCGCTGCGGCACGCGCCGGGCTCCCACGTGCGGGTGTCGGTCACCCACGACGTCCGGGGCCTGTACCTGGAAGTGGTCAACTCCCGGCCCCGGGCTCCCGTAAGGCCCTCACCCGGCGCGGGCCACGGCCTGCTCGGGATGCGGGAACGGGCGGCGATGCTCGGCGGTCATGTCACCGCGCATCCCACCCTGCACGGCGGTTTCGCGGTGCTGGCGTACCTGCCGACGGAGGCCGCGGCGACACGCCTCGGCGACCTCGCCGAGCTCGGCACTCCGGAGGGCCTCGAACTCACCTTTCCCGGCGACGAGCCCCACGGGCACGAGGAGCCCCACGGGCACGAGGAGCCCCACGGGCACGAGGGGCACGAAAGCGGCCGTCGGGACTTCCCGGCCGCCCCAGAATCGCGGGCTGCCCCGGACACCCCGGCTGCCCGGGGCGCCCCGGACTTCCCGGACGCGGCGGACGCCCCCGGCGGCTTCGGCGGGCCGGACGGCCGGGGCGCTCCGCCCCCGACACGAGAAGGAAACCGATGACGACCGGCGGCACCATCCGCGTACTGATCGCCGACGACCAGCAGATGGTCCGGCAGGGCTTCACCGTGCTGCTCGACGCGCACCCGGGGATCGAGGTGGTCGGGCAGGCGGTGAACGGCTTCGACGCCGTGGCCAAGGTCGCCGAACTCGGGCCGGACGTCGTCCTGATGGACATCCGGATGCCCGATCTCGGCGGCATCGACGCGACGCACCGCATCACCCTGGAGCACCCGCACATCAAGGTGCTGGTGCTCACCACCTTCGACCTCGACGAGTACGTGTACGACGCGCTGCGGGCCGGCGCGTCCGGGTTCCTGCTGAAGGACGCCTCCGCCGACCAACTGGCCGAGGCGGTCCGGGTGGTGGCGGCCGGCGACGCCCTCCTCGCCCCGGTCATCACCCGCAAGCTGATCGCCGAGTTCTCCCGCCTCGACGACAGACCGCGGGCTCCCCTGAAGGAGCGGATCGGTGATCTCACGGAGCGCGAGACGGAGGTGCTCGCCCTCATCGCGCAGGGCCTGTCGAACGCCGAGATCGCACAGCATCTCGTCGTCGCCGAGCAGACCGTGAAGACGCACGTGGGCCGCATCCTGGTGAAACTGGGGCTGCGCGACCGCACCCAGGCGGCCGTGTTCGCGTACGAGTCGGGGCTGGTCAGGCCGTCCGGGTACTGAGGTCACCCCGGCCGTCCCGGGCCCCTGGCAGCGGACTCCCGGATCCGTAGTACTTGAGAGGGATCCGCCGGAACCCCTCTCACTGGTGACGACCGGGCCCCCTCGGTGCGCCTACCGTTTTCCTCGTGACCGAGACGACGCAGACGCACACCCCGCCCCCCGGCGACCCGGACGACTCCTTCGAGGCCTACCGGCCGCGCAGCCCGGAGTTCCGGGCGGCGATGGACGCCCTGCGCGGCCTGCGGCGGGACCTGTTCCACGACGCCTTCGCCTACCGCCCGCTGCACCGCAAGGAGAAGGCCGGCCGGCTCGCCCGCAACTGGAAGGGCCGCAAGCACGAGTACGCGGCCTGGTCGCGGCACACGGTGGTCGCGGCGGGCGGCGCGCTGTCCGCCCTGATCGCCTTCACGGACGGCGGCGGCGGACTGCTGGGATTCCTGACCGGCCTGGTCGTCCTGGCGCCGGTGCTGATGACGCTGGTACGGCCGGTCGGCGCGTTCTGGCTGTCGCTGGCCTCGACCTCGGCGGTCGCCCTGCTCGGCACGACGTACGGGAACTGGCCGTGGCTGCCCGGCAGCTACGTCTCCCACCTGCTGGTCCTCACGGTCGTGGCGATACGCACCCGGCCGCGCACGGCGGCTTGGATGTGGCTGCTCACGGCGGTCTACGGCTTCGTCGCCGAGACCCTCTTCGGCTGGGGCCACTACGTCACGAACACCGCGTCCATGCTGGTCTTCTCCGCGATCCTGCTGCTCGCCGTCACCGTGTGGCACATCCGCCGGCAGGCCGAGCAGGAGGTCACGGCCCAGCAGACGGTGACCGCGCACGAGCGCTCCCGGCGCACCCTCCTGGAGGAGCGGACCACGATCGCCCGTGAGCTGCACGACGTGGTCGCCCACCACATGTCGGTGGTCGCCATCCAGGCGGAGGCCGCACCCTACCGGGTGGAGAACCCGCCGCCGGAGCTGGAGAAGGCCTTCGTCACCATCCGGGAGAACGCGGTGGCCGCGCTCACCGAGCTGCGCCGGGTGCTGGGCGTGGTCCGCGCCGAGGACTACGACGTCCCGGACGCCCCGCAGCCCACGCTCGCCGAGCTGGACGCGCTCCTCGCCAACGTGCGAGAGGCCGGCCTGGAGGTGGAGAAGGCGGTCACGGGGGCGGTGCGCGAGCTGCCGCAGGGGGTGGAGCTGTCGGCCTACCGGATCGTCCAGGAGGCGCTGAGCAACACGCTCCGCCACGCGCCCGGCGCGAGAGCCCGGGTGGAGGTCGGGTACGTTCTGGGCGGGCTGGGCCTGCGGATCGTCAACGGCGCTCCGCCCAACCCGACCCTGATCAAGCCGTCACCCGGCGCCGGCCACGGCATCACGGGCATGCGGGAGCGGGTCACGATGCTGAACGGCGAGATGACGGCCGAGGCGACGCCCGAGGGAGGCTACGAGGTGACGGTGTTCCTGCCGGTGCCGGCGTCCACGGAGTCCGCCGCGCCTTCTTCGGGCGAGGATGGGGCATGACGATCCGGGTTCTGATCGCCGACGACCAGATGATGGTCCGCGAGGGCTTCTCGGTCCTGCTGAACGCGATGCCGGACATCGAGGTGGTGGGCGAGGCGGTGAACGGCCGGGAGGCGGTGCACCGGGTCCGCGAGCTGGCGCCCGACGTGGTCCTGATGGACATTCGCATGCCGGAGCTGAACGGCATCGAGGCGACGCGGGAGATCGTCGCGGCGGACGGCACGGCGAAGGTCCTCGTCCTGACCACCTTCGACCTGGACGAGTACGTCTACCAGGCGCTGCGCGCGGGAGCCTCCGGCTTCCTCCTGAAGGACGCCTCGGCCCGCCAGCTGGCGGACGGCGTGCGGGTGGTGGCGGCCGGCGAGGCGCTTCTCGCCCCGTCCGTCACCAAGCGTCTGATCACGGAGTTCTCCAAGCTCTCGGACACCCCAGGGTCGGTCCGCGCGGCCGTCCAGACGTCCTACGGCGACCTGACCGAACGGGAGACGGAGGTTCTGGTGCTCATCGCCCAGGGCCTGTCGAACTCGGAGATCGCCGAGCGGCTGGTGGTGGCGGAGTCGACCATCAAGACGCACGTGAGCAGAATCCTGGTGAAGCTGGGCCTGCGGGACCGCACCCAGGCGGCGGTGTTCGCGTACGAGGCGAGACTGGTGACACCGGGCTAGCCGCCCCTCCGGCCCCCGCCCGTCGCGACCTCCCTCATCGTCGGTCTTCTCCCGGCCGGTGGGCGTACGGCCAGGACCCCCTGGTCAGGACGCCGGTCCACGGGCTAGCGTCCGTCCATGGCAGCAGCTGACGACCTCTCGTTCGACCCCTGGGACCCCGCTTTCGTGGCGGACCCGTACCCGGCCTACGCCGAGCTGCGGGAGCGCGGGCGGGTGATCTACTACGAGCCGACCGGTCAGTGGCTCGTGCCGGGGCACGCGGACGTGTCGGCCCTGTTGCGGGAGCGGCGGCTGGGGCGCACCTACCAGCACCGGTTCACGCACGAGGAGTTCGGGCGGACCGCGCCGCCCGCCGAGCAGGAGCCGTTCCACACGCTGAACGACCACGGGATGCTCGACCTGGAACCGCCGGACCACACCCGGATCCGGCGGCTGGTGTCGAAGGCGTTCACCCCGCGCACGGTGGAGCGGCTGAAGCCGTACGTGCACAGGCTGGCCGGCGAGCTGGTGGACGGGCTGGTGCGGGCGGGCGGCGGCGATCTGCTGAGCGACGTCGCCGAGCCGCTGCCGGTGGCCGTGATCGCGGAGATGCTGGGTATCCCGGAGGCGGACCGCGGGCCGCTGCGGCCCTGGTCGGCGGACATCTGCGGGATGTACGAGCTGAACCCGTCGCAGGAGACCGCGGCGAGGGCCGTGCGGGCCTCCGTCGAGTTCACCGCCTATCTGCGCGAGCTGATCGCCGAGCGGCGCAAGGAGCCGGGGGACGATCTCATCTCCGGGCTGATCGCGGCGCACGACGAGGGAGACCGGCTCACCGAGCAGGAGATGATCTCGACGGCGGTGCTGCTGCTGAACGCCGGTCACGAGGCGACCGTCAACGCCACCGTCAACGGGTGGTGGGCGCTGTTCCGCAACCCGGAGCAGCTGGCCGCGCTGCGCGCCGACCACTCGCTGGTGCCGTCCGCCGTCGAGGAGCTGATGCGGTACGACACGCCGCTGCAGCTGTTCGAGCGGTGGGTGCTGGACGACATCGAGATCGCCGGGGTCACCGTGCCGCGGGGGGCCGAGATCGCGATGCTCTTCGGGTCGGCGAACCACGATCCCACGGTGTTCGCCGAGCCCGAACGGCTGGACCTCACCCGGGTCGACAACCCGCACATCTCCTTCAGCGCGGGCATCCACTACTGCATCGGCGCGCCGCTGGCCCGCATCGAGCTCGCCGCGTCGATGACGGCCCTGCTGGAACGGGCCCCGACGCTGGCGCCGGCGGCGGAGCCGCGTCGCAAGCCGAACTTCGTCATCCGGGGTCTGGAGGGCCTACCGGTCACCCTCTGACCTGCCGCGCGGCGTACGCCCGCGACGCCGCTCGCGCCGGTCCTGCCGGTCGTGCAGCAGGCCGGCGACCGCCGTGTGAGCGAGGACCGGCAGGGCGGCTCCCGCGAGGAACACCAGCGGGAGCTCGGTGAACAGCACGCCGAGATCCATGCCCTGCTGCTCGAAGCCGTTGCCCAGGTGGATGCGCGTGCGGTCGGAGGAGAGCCACAGGAAGACGGCCGTCAGCGCGCTCGCCACCGAGATCACGCATCCACCGCACCCCACCGCCCGTCGCCCCATGCCCAGGGAGACGCCCCGGGCCCCCGTCCGGTTCGCCGCCGGCCACCGCCACCGCCCCGGTCACCGCCACCGCGCCGCGGCCACGGCCAAAGCCACGGACCCGCAACCGCCCCGGTCACTGCCCCGGCCGGGTCACCGGCGCCGCACCCCCGCCCCCGCGCCGGTCCCCGCGACCTGGGCGGACGGTCACGTCGTCATGTCCCGCCGCCGCAGTCCCGCCAGGCCGACGGCGGACAGGACGAGGGCCGACAGCAGCAGGACCAGCACCGGCCCCCACGCCATCTCGCCGCCGGGCAGCTTCGGCAGGTGGGTGAAGGGCGAGACGTCCAGGACCGCCGACGGTGCGTCCAGAGCGGGGCCGATCCAGCCGAGGAGGAGGATCGCGGCGGCCACGCCCCAGCCGGCCGGGGCCAGCCGCGGAGCCCATCCGTACAGGACGAGTGTCAGGGCGCCGACCGCCCACACCGCGGGCAGCTGCACCAGGCAGGCGCCCAGGACCGGGAGGGTCTGCCTGCCGTAGCCCGCGGCGAAGCCGAGGCCGGCCAGCAGCATGATGAGGGCCGCGCCGCCGAAGGCGATCGCCAGGTGCCCGGCCGCCCAGCGCAGCCGTCCCACCGCGTTCGCCAGCACGGGTTCCGCGCGGCCCGACGTCTCCTCGCCGTGCAGCCGGAGCACGGACGCGACGACGAAGAGGGACGCGATCAGCCCGAGCATGCCGATCATCGAGGCGAGGAACGCGTCCGTCAGCCCGGACCGCCCGCCCATCCGCTCGATGATCTCGCGGGCCTTGTCGTTGTCGCCGACCAGGCCGGCCGCGCCCTCGGTCAGGCCGCCGTAGACGACGCCGGCGAGGAGGAAGCCGGCGCTCCAGCCCAGCACCCCGCCCCACTGCAGCCGCCAGGCCAGGGCGAAGGCGCTGCCGAGCCGTCCGGTGGGGGGCCCGGGGAGCGTCGGCAGGAAACCCATGCCGACGTCCCGGCGCCCGGCCAGGCCGTAGGCCAGCGCGCCCTGGGCGAGGATCGCCGCCGCGAAGAGCCCCAGCACCCACCATCGTTCGTCCGCGAACGCCCGCAGGTTCTCCAGCCAGCCGAGCGGTGAGAGCCAGGTCAGCGGTGACGAACCGTCGGTCCTGGCCGAGTCGCCCGCCGCCCGCAGGACGAAGGCCGCGCCGAGGGCCGCCGCCGTCAGCCCGCGCGCCAGCCGTGCGCTCTGCGTGAGCTGGGCGACGACCGCCGCCGTCGTCGCGAACAGCATGCCCGCCCCGGCCAGTCCGAGGCCGAACGCGGCGGCGCCCGCCGCCCCTTGGCCCGCGAGCCCCGCGGTGACCAGCAGACCGAGGGCGGCGTTGGCGACGGCCGCCGCGAGCAGGGCCGCCGTGAGGGAGGCGCGCCGTCCGACCATGCCGGAGGCGATCAGCTCCTGACGGCCGCTCTCCTCCTCGTCGCGGGTGTGCCGGACCACGACCAGCAGGCTCGTCACCGCGGCCAGGGCGGCCGCGAACACACCGACCCGCCAGGCCGTCAGCGCGCCGAGCGAGTCGTCGAAGACGGGGCCGATCAGGGCACGGAAAGAGGAGTTGGCGTCCATCTGCCGCAGCAGGCCGGCCCGGGCGGCCGGGGTGTCGTACAGGCCCTCGAGGCTGGTGGGCATGGACAGCACCATCAGGGTGTTCACGGCGACCCAGACCGGGATCAGCAACCGGTCGCGGCGGAGCGCGAAACGCAGCAGCGGGACGGTGCCGGTGAGTGGGGTGAGCCGGGGTGCGGCGAGGACCGTCACCGTGCCGTCTCCTGGTAGTGCCGCAGGAACAGTTCCTCCAGCGTCGGCGGCGTCGACGTCAGCGACCGCACGCCGGACGCGGTCAACGACCGCAGCACGGCGTCGAGTCGGTCGGTGTCGACCTGGAGGCGGACCCGTCCGCCCCGCACCTCCAGGCCGTGCACGCCCGGCAGGTGCGCCAGCCCGTCGGGGGCGCCGGCGAGTTCGGCGGTCACGCTGGTGCGGGTCAGATGGCGCAGGTCGGCCAGCGAGCCGGTCTCCACCGTGCGGCCCTTGCGGATGATGCTGACGCGGTCGCACAGTTCCTCGACCTCGCTGAGGATGTGGGAGGACAGCAGGATCGTCCGGCCCCGGTCGCGTTCCTCCGTCACGCAGCGCTGGAAGACCTCCTCCATCAGGGGGTCCAGGCCGGACGTCGGTTCGTCGAGGATGAGGAGGTCGACGTCCGAGGCGAACGCGGCGACCAGGGCGACCTTCTGGCGGTTGCCCTTCGAGTAGGTGCGGCCCTTCTTGGTGGGGTCCAGTTCGAAGCGGTCGATCAGCTCGGCGCGGCGGGCCGCGTCGAGGCCGCCGCCGCGCAGCCGTCCGTACAGGTCGATGACCTCGCCACCGGAGAGGTTGCGCCACAGGGTCACGTCGCCGGGCACGTAGGCGATGCGCCGGTGCGCCTCGACCGCGTCCTTCCACGGGTCGCGGCCGAGGATCCGCGCGGCGCCCGAGTCGGCGCGCAGCAGGCCCAGCAGGACGCGGATGGCGGTGGACTTGCCGGCGCCGTTGGGTCCGAGGAAGCCGTGCACCTCCCCGGTCTCGACCTCCAGGTCGAGCCCGTCGAGCGCGTGGGTGCGGCCGAAGGACTTGTGCAGTCCGGACACCGTGATGGCCTTCGTCATGGCGCCGAAAGTACGCGAAGTTCAGAAATTTGTGAAGTTAAGGAAATGCGTGAACCGTCGATAGGGTGGGGGCATGACCGAAACAGATGCGGACGGGCGGGACGAGGGGGCCGTTTCCCGGTTCGTCGAGTCCTTCGCCGCGCAACTCGTCGAGGCCGGGATGCAGCGCATGCCCGCCCGGGTCTTCGCCGCGCTCCTCTCCTCCGACGAGGGCGCGATGACCTCCGCGGAACTCGCCGGACAGCTCCGGATCAGTCCCGCCGCCGTCTCCGGCGCGGTGCGCTACCTGGCCCAGCAGCACATGGTCTCCCGTGAGCGCGAGCCCGGTTCCCGGCGCGAGCGCTACCGCGTGCACAGCAACCAGTGGTACGAGGCGCTGACCAACCGCGAGGCCGTGCTGAAGCGGTGGGAGGGGGCGCTGCGCGAGGGCGTCGAGAGCCTCGGCGGCGACACCGCCGCGGGACGCCGGATGTCCGAGACCCTCGCCTTCTTCGAGTTCGTCGACACCGAGATCGCCGCCATGATGGAACGCTGGCGACAGCACCGCGACCAGGTCTTCGGGGACGGCTAGTGCCGTGACCGGCAAGGGTCGGCAAGGGCCGGCGAGCCGGTGAAGCCTTGCGATCACGGCGCCGGGACGCCCTGGTCCGGTGTCCCGGGACACGCGCCCGCCCCGGGATGCCCCGCCGCTCACCGCACCGGCAGCATCAGCCCCAGCGCTCCCTCCCGCACGGTCCACGTCCGCCGCCGTACCGGGCCGGCGACCGCGGCGTCCGCCCGGTAGCGGAAGTCGGCCCCCGAGACGGTCACCGTCCGGCCGTACGCCTGCAGCGGCGCCGCCTCCGCGCCCACCGACGACGGCCGCACCACCACCTCGGCCGACCCCGAGGCCCCGGGCGTCACCGACACCGCCTCCACCGGCTGGTCCAGGTCGACCAGGGTCGTCCCGTCCACCTCGACCCGCAGCCGGGCCGGGCCGGGCGGGAGCGGGGCGGCGACCGGCCGGGAGAGCCGGGAGGGCCGGACGGGGACGAGCGTGCGGACCAGCGACTGCAGCCAGGGCCGCCCCGCGGGGTCCGCCGACGGGACGCCGCCGCCGGCGGGCGGCGCGGGGATCCGCAGCATCCCCAGCACCACCCCGTCGCTGTCGTCGACCAGCAGGTCCAGCCGCCGCTCGGCCCCGTCCAGGACGGCCCGCGCCGCCGCGACCGGGCCCGTGGGCACGCCCAGGGCGTGCGCGACGGCCAGGGAGCCGCCCACCGGCACCACCGACAGCACGCATTCGGCCAGGGCCCGCTGCCGGTGCAGCAGGGCCACCGCCCGGGTCAGCGCGCGGTCGTCGCCGATGACCACCGGCCGCCGCGAGCCCCGCCGGGCCAGCGCCCGGGCGAATTCCTCCGGGTCCTCCGGCAGACACACCTTCGTGCTGGCCGCACCCGCGCTGAGCACGTCTTTCGCGATCCGCACGGACTCCCCGTCCGCGCGCCGGGCGACCGGATCGATGATCACCAGCAGCTGATCGGACGTCGCGAAAGTCGCCACCTCGGTCATGCCTCGCTTCCTCGGGTAGCATCTTTGTGCAAGAGCCCCTTGCGCTATTGCGCCAGGGGCTTCGTCTATTCCGGGGCATCCGGGTCCGACAACGGGCGACCAACGACGGTCGCGGCGCTCGCGGTGAACGCGGTGGAACGATCCATCGCGTACGCCTCCGACCTTGGACATGCCCCACCCGGAAGGGGTGTACGCGCGTGCCCGCACTTGTGCTGCTCGGTGCTCAGTGGGGTGACGAAGGCAAGGGAAAGGCCACCGACCTGCTCGGTGGCTCGGTGGATTACGTGGTGCGTTACCAGGGTGGCAACAACGCCGGCCACACGGTCGTCGTGGGCGACCAGAAGTACGCACTCCACCTGCTCCCTTCCGGAATCCTGTCTCCCGGCTGTACGCCGGTCATCGGTAACGGTGTCGTCGTCGACCCGTCGGTCCTGCTCTCCGAGCTGAGCGGTCTGAACGAGCGCGGCGTCGACACGTCGAAGCTGCTGATCAGCGGCAACGCGCACATCATCACTCCGTACAACGTGACTGTCGACAAGGTGACCGAACGCTTCCTCGGAAAGCGCAAGATCGGCACCACCGGGCGCGGGATCGGTCCGACTTATGCCGACAAGATCAACCGGGTCGGCATCCGGGTCCAGGACCTGTACGACGAGTCCATCCTGATGCAGAAGGTGGAGGCGGCGCTCGACGCCAAGAACCAGCTGCTGACCAAGCTGTACAACCGTCGTGCGATCGCCGTCGACCAGGTCGTCGAGGAACTGCTCGGCTACGCGGAGAAGCTCGCTCCGTACGTCACCGACACGGTCCTCGTCCTCAACCAGGCGCTGGAGAACGACAAGGTCGTCCTCTTCGAGGGCGGTCAGGGCACCCTCCTCGACATCGATCACGGCACGTACCCCTTCGTCACCTCGTCCAACCCGACCGCGGGCGGCGCCTGCACCGGCTCCGGCGTGGGCCCGACGAAGATCAGCCGGGTCATCGGCATCCTGAAGGCCTACACGACCCGTGTCGGCGCGGGCCCCTTCCCGACCGAGCTCCTCGACGAGGACGGCGAGGCGCTGCGCCGGATCGGCGGCGAGCGGGGCGTGACCACCGGCCGCGACCGCCGCTGCGGCTGGTTCGACGCGGTCATCGCCCGCTACGCGACCCGCGTGAACGGCCTGACGGACTTCTTCCTGACCAAGCTCGACGTCCTGACCGGCTGGGAGCAGATCCCGGTCTGCGTGGCGTACGAGATCGACGGCAAGCGCGTCGAGGAACTGCCGTACTCGCAGAGCGACTTCCACCACGCGAAGCCGATCTACGAGAACCTGCCCGGCTGGTCCGAGGACATCACGTCGGCGAAGTCGTTCTCCGACCTGCCGAAGAACGCCCAGGCGTACGTGAAGGCGCTGGAGGAGATGTCCGGCGCCCCGATCTCCGCGATCGGCGTGGGCCCGGGCCGGGACGAGACGATCGAGATCAACTCGTTCCTGTAGTCGCGGCGGCGATACGCGTCGGCTCGGGCCGGTCCTGGACTTCCTGGACCGGCCCGCAGTCGAATCGCCCTGGTGGCCTTTTCCCGGTGCTCTCGCTCAGGGCCAGCAAGGGAGAAATGCCGCATACGGGACTACTCTGAGGGTGACATCCGTGTGTGCCGACCAGAGGAAGGTGACGGCGATGCGCATGATGCTCAGGGCGTCCATGGACACCGAGAAGGCGAACGAGGCCATCCGGAACGGGACCCTCACGAAGCTGATCCAGGAGTCGGTGGAGCAGATCAAGCCCGAAGCGGCCTACTTCACCTCCGACCACGGCAAGCGCACGGCCTTTTTGGTCTTCGACATGCAGGACAGCTCGCAGATGCCCGTGCTCAGCGAGCCGTTCTTCCTGCACCTCGGGGCCGAGATCACCTACACCCCGGTGATGAACATGGAGGACGTGCAGAAGGGCCTGTCCCAGCTCGGACGCTGACCCGCGGTCAGTGGCGGAGGTGGCCGGCTCAACTGAAGACGATCATCGACCCCTGCGCCAGACTCCGCGTCGCCGCCGCGTGCAGCCCGAGCCAGACGTGCCGTTCGCGGGCGAAGGGGCTGGGGTCGTACGGGGCCGGCACAGCCGGCTCCTCCAACTCGGTTGGTCCGGCGGGCGGTTGGGGGGCCGCCGGGGGATTGGCCGGATCGATGCCGATGGACGGCGCCACGAACTCGAGTTCCCGCAGCAGCGACTGCGCGGAGCCCAGCGGGCCGCCGCCCGCGAGGAGTTCGTCGTTCGACAGAGGCTGCGGGAAGTCCACGGGGACGTACGCGCCCGCGTGGTCGTAGTGCCAGACCAGGTGGGACTGCTGGGCCGTCGCCTGGAACATCTCCAGCAGCTGCTCGTAGTCGCCGCCCAGCTCGTCCACCGGCGTCACCGGCAGCTGGCACACCTGGAGCAGGTAGGCACGGCGCAGGAAGTGCAGGGCGTCGTAGTCGAAGCCCGCGACCGGGGCGACCTCCCCGGACAGGCCCGGCATGTACTGGTACACCGGCACCGGCGGGAGTCCCGCCTCCGCCAGCACCTTGTTGTACTGGGCGAGTTCGTCCGCGAAGGGGTTGTCGGGGGTGTGGCACAACACGTCGACGAGCGGCACCAGCCACAGGTCACAGGCCAAAGAGAGCTCCTCACTCAGTGCGTTGACCGGTCAGGGAAGACTAGTCGGTGCGGCACGCGTCAGCTCCCCTCGTGCAGATCCCATACCCACACTCCGGCCACCCGCCTCCCCGGCCGGCCGACCAGTTCGTCCACCGTCTCACGCAGCCGGTCCGCGTGCCGCCGAGGGACCAGCACCAGCGCGCCCGCCCGCCAGTACGCGAAGTCCTCGCGGGCCTCGGCGCGGGCCCGGGCGTCGATCACCGGGATCACGCCGGTCTGGCGCACGTCGCGCAGCAGACTCGCCGTGAAGCGCAGCGGGACGCCGTAGACGCCGGTGCGGTCGCCGTCCCCGTAGGGGCCGTTGAAGTAGCCGCCGGGCATCCGGAAGCCGAGTCCGGACGCCGTCTGCCAGTGCAGGGCCTCGGCGTCCTCCGGTTCGGCGAGCGGCACCGGGACCAGCGTCTCGCCGGGCCGGACGTACGCCTTCCAGGCGCCGTCCGCGAAGAAGACGGGCGTCTCGGCGCGCGGCTCGGACCTCAGCGGCGCCGGCACGAGGGGGAGCAGGGCGACGCAGACGGCGAGCAGCCCGGCGTACTGGGTGCCGAGCCGGCGGGCGTGGGCCAGCCGGTCGACGGCCAGGGCGAGCAGCATGCCGAGCGGCGGGGCGCAGACCAGCGCGACCCGGCTCTCGATGACCGACTCGAAGAGCGGGAGGCCGGACAGCAGGGCCCAGGGGCCGGGCACGGTGACGCCGGTGAGGGGCACGGCGACGTGCGGGCCGAGGGACAGCACCGCCGCGGCCAGCGCCGTGCCGGCCAGCGCCTTGACCGCGGGCCGTCGCCACAGCAGCGCGGTGATCGCGAACGCGAGCAGGACCAGCGGCCAGCCGTAGAAGGCGTTCTGCTCGGTGGGGTTGAGGGAGAGCGCGCCGGCGCGTGCGGTGTCGCCCGCGATCAGCGAACGCCCGGCGAACGAGACCAGCGCGCGCAGCGAGTTGGCGACCCCGGGCGCGGAGCCGTGGTCGATGCTCGTGTAGCTCTGCGGCCCGGAGAACTGCCAGGCCAGCGGATAGAGGACGAGCGGCAGGCAGACGGCCGCGGCGATCGCGAGACCGTTCAGCAGCGGGCGGGCCGCCGCGCGCGCCACACCGGGGCGCGCGGCGCCGTAGGCCACGGCGAACAGGAGCATGCCCAGGGCGGCGAGCAGCAGGGACTCCTGGCCGAGGAAGAACTGGTAGGCCGCCATCAGGCCGAGGACGACCGCGTCGCGGGTGGTCCGCTGCCCGGTCGTCAGCCGCAGGGCGCGCTCGATGATCGGCGGGATCATGAAGAGCACGACGAAGTTCGGGTGGGCGTTGGCGTGGCCGACCATCGGCGGGGCGAACGCGGCCAGCGCGGCTCCGGTGAAGGCGGCCGCCCGCTGTGTCACGAGCCGTCGCACGATCAGCCGGTACCAGGCGACGGCGGTGGCGGCCAGACCGAGCGTCATCACCAGGCTGAGCGCGACGGCGGGTCCGAACAGCAGGGTCACGGGTGTGAGCGGCACCGACAGGCCCGGCATCGCCGTGTTGGCCATCAGGTTCACGCCGCCGGGGAAGCCCTGGAGGTCGGTGAACAGGGGGTTGCGCAGGTGGGCGACGTTGTCGGCGGTCACCGCGAAGAACCACTCCCACTGGTTCTGGTCCTGGAGGGAGTCGGTGAGATAGCGCTGCGCCGGGTCGAGGAAGCGGCCGGAGAAGAGGGTGACCGAAAGCGCGAGGAAGAGGACGGCGGCCAGGACGTCCGCGGGTCTCGGCACGGGCAGGCGCAGCCGGACGAGGTCGCGCAGGAAGCGGAGGTAGTCCGCCGGGCGGACCTTCGAGCCGGGCTGGTGGGACCAGTGCACGGGCACCTCGGCGACCGGCCAGTGCGCCTGCCGGAAGTGGCGCAGCACCTCCACGTCGATGGCCCAGCCGTCGAGGCGGGAGGCGGCGAAGGCGGTACGGGCCTTGTCGCCGTCGAAGAGCTTGAACCCGCACTGGGTGTCGTGCGTCCCGGGCAGCGTCGTCCGGCGTATGAGCAGGTTGCCGGCGGCGCCGAGGAGTTCGCGCAGCCGGTGCTGACGGCTGCCGAGGGTGGCGCCGGGGACGGCCCGTGAGCCGATCGCCGCCGCGTGCCCGTCGGCGAGCGCCCGCTCCAGGCGCGCCAGCTCCTCGACGGGGGTGGCGAGGTCGGCGTCCGTGACCAGCACCCGGCGGCCCCGGCTGGCGGCGACGCCGAGGCGCAGGGCGTGGCCCTTGCCCCGGCGGCCGGTGCCGGAGCCGGTGACGAGCCGGACGCGCGGGTCGCGGCGGACGGTGACGAGTTCGCGGGTGGCGTCGGTGGAACCGTCGTCGGCGACCACGATCTCCCAGCTGCCCCGGTGGCTCCCGGGGGCGTCCAGGTGGCGGCTGACCGCGTCCAGGGTGGGGCCGAGTCGTCGTTCCTCGTTGTAGGCGGGGACGACGACGGACAGCTCGACGGCGGGGGCGGCCGACGGCGCGGTGGGGGCGTGCACGGCAGGGGCGTCCGCCCGGCTCATCCCGCGGCCAGCCGCTCGATCAGGGTGATGGACTCGTCGTTGTACGCGGCGAGCATCCTGCGGGCGGTGGCGGTGTCGCGGCGGTACAGGGCGTCGACGAGTTCGGTGTGGCCGGACCACAGGAAGCCGCGCAGATCGCTCAGTCGGCGCAGGTGCTGCACCGTGCACACCCAGGACTGCACGCGCAGCCGGTGCAGGAAGTCGGCGAGATAGGGGTTGCCGAAGAAGGCGCTCAGCTCGCGCCAGAAGCGCAGGTCGTAGCCGATGAGGACGGTGAGGTCGCCGGCGGCCGCGGCCCGTCCCGCCTCCTCGCCGCGCCGGCGCACCCCGGCGATGGCGGCCGCGGTCCGCGGGTCCTCGAAGTCCCGCTGGTCCTGGCGGCCTCCCTCGAGGGCGATGAACATGCCCTCGATGATCAGGTTGCGCGCCTCGATCATGCCGCGGTAGTCCTCGACGGAGTACTCGTGGACCCGGAAGCCCCGGTGCTGGTCGGCGTCGAGGAGGCCCTGGGCCGAGAGGTCGACGAGGGCCTCGCGGACCGGGGTCGCGGAGACGCCGTACTGCTCGGCGATCTCCTTCACCGTGAACTCCTGCCCGGGCTGCAACCGTCCCGCCAGCACCTCGTCGCGAAGCGCGTCGGCGATCTGCTGGCGCAGGGTGCTGCGCGTCACGGCGCCGTTGCCGGTGCTGCCGGGCATGGTCGAGGCGTCTCCTCGTCGGGTGCGGAAAAGTGGCGTGCTCGTCGTTATGTACGAGCACGCCAGCTTACGCGTTCGACGAAATCAAGCCCCCTTCGAGGGAATCCCGCCGGAATCCCGCCGGTGTCGCCCGGAATCCCGCCGGTGTCGCCCGGAATCCCGCCGGTGTCCCGCCGGAATGCGTCGGGGGGAATCCGCGGGATTGCGGGGAAGCGGCCCCGGGGCGGGTCGCCGGCCGGGCTCCTACTCGGTGAACTCGTCGGCCGCCGAGAGCGCTGTGTCGAGGGCCGCGAGGCCTTCCTTGACCTCCGACTCGGAGACGTTGAGCGGCGGCACGAAATGCGTGCGGTTCATGTTCACGAACGGCCACACGCCGGCCTTCCTGGCCGCCGCGCCGAACGCGGCCATGGCCGCGTTGGCCTCGCCGGCCGCGTTGTACGGCACCAGCGGTTCGCGGGTCTCGCGGTTCTTCACCAGTTCGACCGCCCAGAACATGCCGACCCCGCGCACCTCGCCGACGCTCGGGTGGCGCTCGGCCAGTGCCCGCAGCCCCGGCTCGACGAGGGAGGCGCCGAGGCGCTTCGCGTTCTCGACGACGCCCTCCTCCGCCATGACCTCGATCGTCGCGACGGCGGCCGCGCAGGCCAGCGGGTGCCCCGAGTACGTCAGACCGCCCGGGTAGGGCCGCTTGCCGAAGGTCTCCGCCACGGCGCCGGAGATGGCCACGCCGCCGAGCGGCACGTATCCGGAGTTCACGCCCTTGGCGAAGGTCATCAGGTCGGGCACGACGCCGGACAGGTCGGCGGCGAACCACTCGCCGGTGCGCCCGAACCCGGCCATGACCTCGTCGAGGATGAAGACGATCCCGTGCCGGTCGCAGATCTCGCGGACGCCCGCGAGGTAGCCGGGCGGCGGGACCATGATGCCGGCGGTGCCGGGGATCGTCTCGAGGATGATCGCGGCGATGGTCGCCGGCCCCTCGAAGGCGATCGTCGTCTCGAGGTGCTCGAGGGCGCGTGCGGTCTCCTGCTCCTCGGTCTCGGCGTAGAAGCGGGAGCGGTAGAGGAAGGGCGCCCAGAAGTGCACGACGCCGGCCGTCGCGGTGTCGGAGGCCCAGCGGCGCGGGTCGCCGGTGAGGTTCACTGCCTGCTGGGTGCCGCCGTGGTAGGAGCGGTAGGCGGAGAGCACCTTGGCGCGTCCGGTGTGCAGCCGGGCCATGCGCACGGCGTGCTCGACGGCGTCCGCCCCGCCGTTGGTGAAGAAGATCTTGTCCAGGTCGCCGGGGGTCCGCTCGGCGATCAGCCGGGCCGCCTCGGAGCGGGCCTCGACCGCGAAGGCGGGCGCGAAGGTGGTCAGGCGTGCGGCCTGCTCCTGTATCGCGGCGACGACCTTCGGGTGCTGGTAGCCGATGTTCGTGTAGACGAGTCCGCTGGTGAGGTCGAGGTACCGGTTGCCGTCGTAGTCCCAGAAGTACGACCCCTCGGCGCCGGCCACGGCGAGCGGGTCGATGAGCTCCTGGGCGGACCAGGAGTGGAAGACGTGCGCGCGGTCGGCGGCCTTGACGGCGGCGCCGGCCCGGGGGTCGGTCTGAGGGGTCATGCAGTGAGCGTAAATGTCCGCGATGCGGAAGCGGTATCGGCGTCCTGTTCCGTGGGCGGGGCGATTCCGCGACAGGTTGTCGGGCGTGGGGGAGGGGTGACGGCGGAGGGCGGGCGGCGGAGGGAGGTGACGGAGGGCGGGCGGCGGAGGGCGGGCGGCGGAGGGAGTGACGGAGGGTGGACGGCAGAGGGAGGGGCGAAGGGCGGGTGAGGAGACAGGCCGACAGAGGTTGACAGCTTGCTGTCGAAATGACAGGCTGCTGTCATGAACCTCGAGGACGGTCGAGGTCCGAGGCCTCAGGAGGAGCCATGAGCGGCAAGCCCGTGCATCTCGCCGTGTACGACACGTTCGCCGACTGGGAGACGGGGTTCGCGACGGCGTACCTCGCGCGGGGCGGCCACCGGATCCGGACGGTCGGCGCGTCCACGGCGGCGCCGGTGGCCAGCATCGGCGGCCTGCGGGTCCAGCCCGACCTGGCGCTGGACGACGTGCGGCCCGAGGACAGCTCCCTGCTGATCCTCCCGGGCGCCGACCTCTGGGACACCACCGACGACCTCGCGCCCTTCGCCCGCAAGGCGCGGGAGTTCCTCGCCGCCGGCACCCCCGTCGCCGCGATCTGCGGGGCCACCGCCGGGCTCGCCCGCGAGGGCCTGCTCGACGAGCGCGACCACACGAGCGCGGTCTCCTTCTATCTGGCCGCCACCGGCTACCGCGGCGGCCACCGGTACACCGAGGCGGACGCGGTGACGGACGGCGCGCTGGTCACCGCCGGCCCGACCGAGCCGGTCGCCTTCGCCCGCGAGATCCTGCGCCTCCTCGGCGTGTACGAGGGCGAGGTGCTGGACGCCTGGTACCGGCTGTTCCACGACTCCGACCCGCAGGCCTACGCCGTCCTGGAGAACGCGACGGCCGGCCGGTGAGCGCGCGGCGCCAGGAACTGCTGAGCCGCAGCGCCCTAGGGGTCTTCCGGCTCAACGGCCAGTTCCTCGCCGTCGCGGAGGAACTGGCCGGCCCGTCCGGCCTCTCCGCCGCCCGGTGGCAGGTGCTCGGCGCGGTCCTCGGCGAACCGCTGCCGGTGTCCGGCATCGCCCGCGCCATGGGCATCACCCGGCAGAGCGTGCAGCGGATCGCCGACCTGCTGGTCGAGCACGGGCTCGCCGAATACCTGCCCAACCCCGCCCACCGGCGCGCCAAGCTGCTCGCCCCCACCGAGTCGGGACGGGCCGCGGTCGCCCGCATCGACCCCGGGCACGCGGCCTTCGCCGACCGCCTGGCGCGGGCGTACGGAGAGGCGGAGCTCGCCGAGGCCGTACACGTCCTGGAACGCCTGTCCAAGGTGCTGGACGCACTGGAGCAGCCCGTTACGCAACCGTAGACATCGGGCCGCACAACTCCCCGAACGGCCGGATTATTCTCGGCTGGATTGCACATGTCCCGATCACACATGTGCGGGAAAGGCGGCGCTGCGATGGAGAAGCTGGGCCAGGGGGACCCGCAGCGCATCGGCGGATACCGGCTGCTCGCGCGGCTGGGCGCGGGCGGCATGGGCCAGGTGTACCTCGCCCGCTCCGACCGCGGGCGGACGGTCGCCGTGAAGCTGGTGCGGCCGGAGCTGGCGGCGCGCGAGGAGTTCCGGGCGCGGTTCCGGCAGGAGGTGCGCAACGCGCAGCGGGTCGGCGGGTTCTGGACCGCGCCCGTCCTCGACGCCGACACCGAGGCCGCCGTTCCCTGGGTCGCCACCGGCTATGTCGCCGGGCCGAGCCTCCAGCAGGTCGTGGGCCACGACCACGGTCCGCTGCCCGAACGGTCGGTGCGCATCCTCGCCGCCGGCCTCGCGCACGCCCTCACCAACATCCACGCCGCCGGCATCGTCCACCGCGACCTCAAGCCGTCCAACGTGATGGTCACCATCGAGGGGCCGCGCGTCATCGACTTCGGCGTCGCGCGGGCGCTGGAGAGCGTGAGCGGCGACAGCCGGCTGACCCAGACCGGCGCGGTGATCGGCTCGCCCGGCTTCATGGCCCCCGAACAACTGCGGGGCGCCCCGGTCACGCCCGCCAGCGACGTCTTCTGCCTCGGCTCGGTCATCACCTACGCCGCCACCGGCGCCCTGCCGTTCGGCTCCGCCGACAGCGGCGTGCCCGCCCTGATGTTCCGCATCGCGGAGAACGAACCCGACCTCGCGGGCGTCCCCGAGGGCATCGCCGACCTGGTCCGCGGCTGTCTGCGCAAGGACCCGGGGGCCCGCCCCTCCCTCGACCGCGTCCTGGAACTCACCGGCGTCGACGACACCGTCTCCGACGGCCGCTCCCGCGACCCCTGGCTGCCCGGCGCCCTGGTCGCCCAGCTCGGCCGGCACGCCGTGCGGCTGCTGGAGGTGGAGGACCCGGAGGGCACGGACGCCTCGGCGGGCACCGCCCGGTGGAGCCCCACCGCTCCGTTCCAGGCCGTTCCGCAGCATTCCGGGCCGCGCGGCGAGGCGCACGCGCCGGACCACCGGCCCACGCTGGTCGCGGGTCCCGGCGGAGTGCCGCAGCAGCAGTCGCATCCGGCCGGTGCGGGCCCCGCCCCGGCCCACCCGGCGTACGGCTACCCACCCCGGCAACCGCAGCAGGCGCCCTCCGCCCCCGGATACGGCCACCACCCGACGCCGGGCGTGCCCGCCCCCTACAACCCGTACGCGGCGGACGCCGGCGGGCCCGGCGGCCCGTCCGTCCCGTACACCCCCTACGGCCCCTACGGGACGGACGAACCCGCGGGCCCGCAGGACCCGCCGGGCCGCAGCCGCCGTACGACGGTCCTGCTCGTCCTGGTCGCCCTGGTGGTCGCGATCGCCGCCGGCGGCTCGGTGTACGCGTTCATGAACGGCGACGACGACGGCGTCGCGGGCCCGTCGCCCAGCCCCTCGGCCTCCCGAACGGCGGGTTCCTCCTCGCCGGAGCCCGACCCGTCGTCGTCCCCCTCCGCGTCCGCTTCCGCGTCCCCGTCGCAGAAGGGGGAGGTCCCGGCGGCCTACCTCGGCGACTGGACCGCCACGATCAAGAACGACACCGGCACCAACAAGCGCCGGCTGACCATCACGCAGGGCGAGGTGGGGGACACGGTGCTCGCCCTCGCCGCGGACGGCGACTCCTACCACTGCGAGTTCAGCGCCACCCTCGCCGGACGGCCCGGCGGCGACGGCCCGCTGCGGATCGGCCCGTCCAAGGTCACCGCGGGCGAACCCCTCTCCTCCTGCACCCCCGGCGCGGCCTCGGAGGTCACCCTCCTCCCCGACGGCAGCCTCCAACGCGTCAACACCGGCACCGGGGAGAAGCTGACGTACACCCGCGACTGAAAACCGCCGCCGGGTCAGCGGGGCTCCGGCGGGCGTTGGCGGGGCATGTTCGGCCGGGCGTTCGCTCCCGGCGGCGAGGGGAACCTGCCCGGGCCGCCACCGGCGTCCACCCGTCCGCCGACGGCGACCGCCGTCTGGATGCCCAGGGGCGCGGGACCGGTGCGGAAATCGACCATCCAGTCGGCCGTCTCCGTGCGCACCAGGTCGGCGACGTCCTCGGAGAACCGGCGCAGCACCGCCAGGCACCGCTCGGCGGCCTCGCTCGCCGTGCCCTCGGCCGGCCCCAGCACCTCCCGGACGCTCTCCGAGGCCCAGTCGAACTGCAGCACCTGCAGCCTGCGCTGCACGGCCTGCGCGGTGGCCACGTCCCGCATCCAGCCCGAGGTCACCCCGAAGAACCGGTCCACCGCCAGGCACGCCACCGCCAGCAGCAGCGCCAGATACCCCCACGGGGCCACGCCGCCCATCACCCGGGTCAGGTCCAGCAGCGGCAGCGCGGCCCCGCACACCGCCCCGGCGGCCGCGCCGGTGCGCAGGGCCCGTGCGCCCCGCCGCTTCCACACCCGGTCGGCGAGGTACCAGGCGGCCGTCTCCAGCGCTCCCCGCTCCACCCACCGGTACAGTTCCTCCAGCCGTTCGGCGGGCTCGCCCCAGTCCCCCAGGGGGAACGCCCGTCCGGTCAGGTCGCCCGGCCGCAGCCCGGCCGCGCCGCCCTCGCCCCGCCCGTCCTGAGGCGGTCCTTCGGGCTGCATCTCCGGCTGCTGAGCCACCCGCACTCCCTCCCGATCCCGACTGATCCGACCGATCCGGCCGCTCACGTTGCGTGACGCCCGCGACGTGTGTGATGCCCGGTGCTGATGCGCCGGACCTTTCCTACCTCCCAATGGGTGGCGAAGAGGAAGGTTTCGTCTCTTTTACGCCTGGAAGTAGGCCTTGATCAGGTATACGACTCCCGCACAACTCACTCGAAAGAGTGCTGGGGCGACACCCGCACAGACCACGTAGGCTCGTGCCGAGCGGCAAGAAACCGTTCGAAGACGCGCCCGACAGTCGTAGAACACAGGAGTTGACCGTGATTCCCGGTGGTGGCCAGCCCAACATGCAGCAGCTGCTCCAGCAGGCCCAGAAGATGCAGCAGGACCTCGCCCGCGCCCAGGAGGAGCTGGCGAACACGGAGGTCGACGGGCAGGCGGGCGGTGGACTGGTGAAGGCCACGGTGACCGGCTCCGGCGAGCTGCGCGGGCTGAAGATCGACCCGAAGGCGGTCGACCCGGAGGACACCGAGACCCTCGCCGACCTGATCGTCGCGGCCGTCCAGGCGGCCAACGAGAACGCGCAGACCCTGCAGCAGCAGAAGCTCGGCCCGCTGGCCCAGGGCCTGGGCGGCGGCAGCGGCATTCCGGGTCTGCCTTTCTAGGGCCGGTCCGCCTTACGCGGCGGGGCCTCGGCCGACTACGGTACGTACCGCAAGGAACCCCAGGAAGGACGGCAGTCCGTTGTACGAAGGCGTGGTCCAGGACCTCATCGACGAGCTGGGGCGGCTGCCCGGCGTCGGTCCCAAGAGCGCGCAGCGGATCGCCTTCCACATCCTGCAGGCGGAGCCGACGGACGTACGGCGGCTCGCCCACGCCCTCCTGGAGGTCAAGGCGAAGGTCCGCTTCTGCGCGACCTGCGGCAACGTGGCGCAGGAGGAGCTGTGCGGCATCTGCCGCGACCCGCGCCGCGACCCGAGCTGCATCTGCGTCGTGGAGGAGCCGAAGGACGTCGTCGCGATCGAGCGCACGCGCGAGTTCCGCGGCAAGTACCACGTCCTGGGCGGCGCGATCAGCCCGATCGAGGGGGTCGGCCCCGACGACCTGCGGATAAGGGAACTCCTCGCCCGGCTGGCGGACGGCACGGTCACGGAGCTGATCCTGGCCACCGACCCGAACCTGGAGGGCGAGGCCACCGCCACGTACCTCGCCCGCATGATCAAGCCCATGGGCCTGAAGGTCACCCGCCTGGCCAGCGGCCTCCCGGTGGGTGGCGACCTGGAATACGCGGACGAGGTCACCCTCGGCCGCGCCTTCGAGGGGAGACGACTCCTAGATGTCTGACGCCACGCTGCACGCGACCGGCCCGAACCCGGACGACTTCGCGGTCCAGATCGCGGACCAGGTGGAGAGTTTCCTGGTAGCCGTCACCGAGGTGGCCAAGGGCGACGAACCGGGCTCGGCGGTCCCCTTCCTCCTCCTGGAGGTCTCCCAGCTCCTGCTGGCCGGCGGCCGTCTCGGCGCCCACGAGGACATCGTCCCCGACGAGCGCTACGAGCCCGACCCGGGCTTCGAACCGGACGCCGACGAACTCCGCGAGAACCTGGCCCGGCTGCTGGACCCGGTCGACGTCTACTCCGAGGTCTTCGACCCCTACGAGCCCCGCAAGGCGCCCGTGCCGGCCCGGATCTCCGACGACCTCGCCGACGTGATCGCCGACCTGCGCCACGGCATGGTCCACTACCGCGCGGGCCGCATCACCGAGGCCCTGTGGTGGTGGCAGTTCTCCTACTTCTCCAACTGGGGCTCCACGGCGTCGGCGACGCTGCGCGCCCTGCACTCGGTCCTCGCCCACATCCGCCTGGACCAGCCCCTGGAAGAGCTGGACGGTCTCGACACCGACCAGTCCCCGCTGGGCGACGAGACCCTGGAGTTCGAGGCGGGCCGCGTGATGGCCGAGGAGATCGGCGGCCAACTGGGCGCACGACCCCGCACCTAGGGCGTTTCGAGAGTAGCGTCGTCCGCCCGCCGGGCAGGCGGGACCTCTGAAACACGCCTAGCCGCCGACAGGGGGCTTCGGGGTGGGCGGGTCAGAGGGGCACGGCCGTCCCCGTGACGCCGATCCCGCTGTCCCGTCCGCCGGGCACGGAGACCGTGAGGGTGCTCGGGCGGCCCATGTCGGCGCCCTGGTGGATCGTCAGGGTCTTTGGCGGTGAGACGAGTCCGAGCTCCCGCAGATACCCGCCGAGGGCGGCGGCCGCCGCGCCGGTGGCCGGGTCCTCGACGACCCCGCCGGGCGGGAACGGGTTGCGGGCGTGGAAGACGGTGGGGGACTCCCGCCACACCAGGTCGACGGTGGTCCAGTCCCGGCGGGCCATGAGGGCGGACAGGGCGGGCATGTCGTAGTCGAGGTCGGCC
The DNA here is from genome assembly GCF_030816715.1 of Streptomyces achromogenes. Lineage (NCBI taxonomy): Bacteria > Bacillati > Actinomycetota > Actinomycetes > Kitasatosporales > Streptomycetaceae > Streptomyces > Streptomyces achromogenes. The sequence goes on from NZ_JAUSYH010000001.1 coordinate 4,786,392, forward strand.
AGCCGGCCGCGGTCGGCCGCGGCGACGACCGGATGCCAGGCCCCGGCGTAGGCCACGCGGGGCGGCAGGGCCGGGTCGAGCTCGTCGGCGGACCAGCGCAGCGCCGCCAGCAGTTCCGTCAGATCGTCATCGGCCAGGGGCTTCGTGCGTGGGGCGACGCTCACGAGGGTCGCCACCGTGGTGCCGTCGTCGGCCACGGCGGTGGTGACGGGGACCGTCCCGACGCCCGTGTGCAGGACCAGCGAGCCCGTTCCGTGCCGCTCGGCGTGGGCGACCGCCGTGGCGATCGTCGCGTGGCCGCAGAACGGCACTTCGGCGAGCGGGCTGAAGTACCGGACGGCCAGGCCGCCGTCGTCGGACGGCACGGCGAACGCCGTCTCGGAGTAGCCGACTTCGGCCGCCGTCGCCAGCATGGTCTTCTCGTCGATGCCGGTGGCGTCGAGCACCACGCCGGCGGGGTTGCCCCCGGCCGGGTCGGTGCCGAAGGCCACATAGCGCAGAACCTCCATGCGGCGACCGTAGCGCAGCCCGCGGCGGGCCGTCCCCACCCACCGGCGCCGCCGAAGAATTGGGCGGGGCTTAAACGTCCCCTGTACGGCGGCTGCACGGGCGCTAACCGGCCGGACGCGAGTCTTGAGTCATCCAACCGCACCAAGCCGCACAGGAGTTGCGATGACCCGCAAGACCCGCATACGCGCCGCCCTCGTCACCGCCACCGCCGTCGTCACCGCGGCCACGGTGTCGGTCGGCGTCAGTGCGGCCGGCCCCGAGAAGCCCTCGAAGCCCAGCAAGAAGCAGATCGCCGCGCTGTTCGACGGCTGGAACGCCGCGCTGCAGACCCGTGACCCGGAGGTCGTGGCCGACCGCTACGCCAAGAACGCGGTCCTGCTGCCCACCCTCTCCAACAAGGTCCGCGCCGACCACGCCGGCATCGTGGACTACATGGAGCACTTCCTCCAGAACAAGCCGGTCGGCAAGAAGATCGAGACGCACATCAACGTCCTCGACGGCAACTCCGCCCTGGACAGCGGCGTGTACCAGTTCACCCTCACCGACCCCGCCACCGGCAAGAAGCGCGTCGTCGAGGCCCGTTACACCTACGAGTACGAGAAGCGCGGCGGCAAGTGGCTGATCGTCAACCACCACTCGTCGGCGATGCCCGAGAGCTGACCGCCGCGGATCACCCCGCGCGCGGGGCCGCCCGGAGCGTGAAGCACACGCGCAGACCGCCCCCGGGAGCATCCTCGAGGCTCACCGTCCCGCCGTCGTCCGTCACCAGCTGTCTGACGACGGCGAGGCCGAGCCCGGAGCCGGAGCGCCCGGTGAGGCCCTGACCGCGCCAGAAGCGGTCGAAGGCGCGGGACTTCTCCGCGTCCGACATGCCCGGACCCTCGTCCGCCACCGACAGGACCACTTCGCCCGCCCCGGACTCCAGCCGGACGGTGATCATCCCGCCGTCCGGCGACACCTCCAGGGCGTTCGAGAGCACGTTGTCCAGCACCTGTTCCAGATGACCGGGGCTGGCCAGCACAGACGGCCGGCCGTCGACACCACTCCCCCTGAGCGCGATGGTGACTCCGCGCTCGTCGGCGGCCGGTCTCCACACCGTCAGCCGTTCGGCCACGATGTCCTTCAACGGCAGCGGCTCCGCCGCCGTCACCTTGGCCTCGGCGCGGGCCAGCACCAGCAGACCGTTCACCAGCCGGCTCATGCGGACCACCTCTGCCGTGGCCTGCTCCACGTCCTCGCGGACGAACTCGTCGTCCACGCCGTCCGCGATGTTGTCCAGCGACAGCCGCAGCGCCGTGAGCGGCGTGCGGAGCTGGTGCGAGGCGTCCGCGACGAAGATGCGCTGCGAGGCCACCAGCGTGTCCAGGCGTTCGGCGCCCTGGTTGAGGGTGCGCGCCAGCGTCTGGGTCTCCGGCGGGCCCGTCACCGGGGAGCGCGCGGTCAGGTCCCCGTCGCTGAACCTGCTCGCCATGGAGTTGAGGGCGCGCAGCGGCGCGGTGATCCGGCGGGCGGCGTACGCGCCGATCGCCGCGGCCGCCGCCAGGACGAGGACGGCGAGCCCGGCGCGGAAGCCCCAGATGCTCCACAGCCGCCGGGTCATGTCCGAGGTGGAGTAGACGATCCGCACGGCCGCCTCACCCTGGGCGGGCACGGTGACCGTCAGGTGCTCGCCCCAGATGAAGTCCGAGCCCCAGTCGGTCGTCGGCTCGTTCTGCCGCACGGCCCGGGTCAGCGCGGGGCCCGCGGCGGGTTCCGGCAGGTCCGGGGCGCAGTTGCGGGTGGGGGTCACCTGGACGTTGCCGGGGGTCCCTTCGCCGTACGCCTCGGCCACCTCGGTCAGCGCCTCGCACGAGATGCGGTCGCCGTTGCCCAGCAGCAGCGCCATGGTGTGGGCCTCGCGCAGGACGGACAGCTCGGTGTCGTCGCGCAGTTGCTTGGTGAGCGTGAAGGCGACCGGCACCGTGAACAGCAGGATGGCGACCGCGACCAGCAGGATGTAGCTGCGGATGAGCTGGCGGTTCATGCGGACTCGGCGTCCTCGACGATCTCCAAGCGGAAGCCGACCCCGCGCACCGCCGCGATGGCGACGACCCCGGCGAGCTTCCGCCGCAGGGCCGCCACGTGCACGTCCAGCGTCTTCGTCGGGCCGAACCAGTTCGCGTCCCAGACCGCTTCCATGATCTGTTCCCGCGACATCAGCGCGCCCGGCTCCTCGGTGAGGAAGGCGAGCAGGTCGTACTCCTTCGGCGCGAGCGCGATCTCCGCGCCGTCCACGTGGACGCGGGCCGCCTTGCGGTCGATCGAGAGGCGTGCCCCGTACCGGTCGGCCGGGGCGCCGGCGGCCGTGCGCGGCTGCACGCGCCGCATCACCGCGCGTATCCGGGCGATGACCTCGCGCACCCCGAACGGCTTGGACACGTAGTCGTCGGCGCCCAGCTCCAGGCCGACCACCCGGTCCGTCTCGTCGCTGCGGGCGCTGATCACGATGATCGGCACGCTGCCGCGCTCACGTAGCGCCTTGCAGACGTCGAGGCCGTCGGTGTCGGGCAGCCCCAGGTCCAGCAGGACCACGTCGTAGGGGCCCGGGTGGGCGAGGGCGGCGGCGCCGGTGCTCACCCAGTCGACCGCGAAGCCGTACCGCTTCAGCCCGCGTCGGAGCGATTCGGCGACCGGCTCGTCGTCTTCCACCAGAAGTACGTGCACGTTCGCACACTAGTCCTCCACGTCCTTGAAACTTAATTCACAGCTATCACCGGCGCGGAAGTGGGCAGGGACCACCAGAGCGAGCGCCCGGCATCTCACCATGCGGTACCCCGGAGGTGGATTTCGGGCGCTCGTTAGACTGAGCCGACCGCAGTACAAGGGCGTATGTGCGGAAAGAGACAAACTGAGCGAGGAGCGCACGTGGGCCTTGTCGTGCAGAAGTACGGAGGCTCCTCCGTAGCCGATGCCGAGGGCATCAAGCGCGTCGCCAAGCGGATCGTGGAAGCGAAGAAGAACGGCCACCAGGTGGTCGTTGTCGTTTCCGCGATGGGCGACACGACGGACGAGCTGATCGATCTCGCCGAGCAGGTGTCACCGATGCCCAGCGGCCGGGAGTTCGACATGCTGCTGACCGCCGGAGAGCGGATCTCCATGGCCCTGCTGGCCATGGCGATCAAGAACCTGGGCCACAGCGCCCAGTCGTTCACCGGCAGCCAGGCAGGTGTCATCACCGACTCGGTCCACAACAAAGCCCGGATCATCGACGTCACGCCGGGCCGCATCCGGACCGCGCTGGACGAGGGCAACATCGCCATCGTCGCCGGGTTCCAGGGCGTCAGCCAGGACAAGAAGGACATCACCACGCTCGGGCGCGGCGGGTCCGACACGACGGCCGTGGCCCTCGCCGCCGCACTCGACGCCGAGGTCTGCGAGATCTACACCGACGTGGACGGCGTGTTCACCGCCGACCCGCGGGTGGTGAAGAAGGCCCGCAAGATCGACTGGATCGCCTTCGAGGACATGCTGGAGCTCGCGGCCTCCGGCTCCAAGGTGCTGCTCCACCGCTGTGTGGAGTACGCCCGCCGCTACGACATCCCGATCCACGTCCGCTCCTCCTTCAGCGGGCACGAGGGCACGTGGGTCAGCAGTGCACCGATCGAGCAAGGGGACAAGCCGGTGGAGCAGGCCATCATCTCCGGTGTCGCGCACGACACCTCCGAGGCCAAGGTCACGGTCGTCGGCGTGCCGGACAAGCCGGGCGAGGCCGCCGTGATCTTCCGGACGATCGCCGACGCCGAGATCAACATCGACATGATCGTGCAGAACGTGTCCGCGGCCTCCACCGGTCTGACGGACATCTCCTTCACGCTGCCCAAGGCCGAGGGCCGCAAGGCCATCGACGCGCTGGAGAAGAACAAGTCCGGCATCGGCTTCGACTCGCTGCGCTACGACGACCAGATCGGCAAGATCTCCCTGGTCGGCGCCGGAATGAAGACGAACCCGGGTGTCACGGCCGACTTCTTCAAGGCCCTGGCCGACGCGGGCGTCAACATCGAGCTCATCTCGACCTCCGAGATCCGCATCTCGGTCGTGACCCGCGCCGACGACGTCAACGAGGCCGTGCGCGCCGTGCACACCGCCTTCGGGCTCGACTCCGACAGCGACGAGGCCGTCGTCTACGGGGGCACCGGGCGTTGATCTCGGCAACGCGCCGACCGACGCTCGCGGTCGTGGGGGCGACCGGTGCGGTCGGCACGGTCATGCTGCGGATCCTGTCCCAGCGGGCCGACGTCTGGGGTGAGATCAGACTCGTCGCCTCGGCGCGCTCGGCCGGCCGCAAGCTGGCCGTGCGCGGCGAGGAGGTCGAGGTGCTGGCCCTGTCGGAGGAGGTCTTCGACGGGGTCGACGTCGCGATGTTCGACGTTCCCGACGAGGTCGCGGCCCAGTGGGCGCCGGTCGCCGCCGCCCGGGGCGTGGTCGTGGTGGACAACTCCGGCGCCTTCCGGATGGACCCGGAGGTGCCGCTGGTGGTGCCCGAGGTCAACGCGCACGCGGTGCGGGTCCGGCCGCGCGGGATCGTCGCCAACCCCAACTGCACCACCCTCTCGATGATCGTCGCCCTGGGCGCGCTGCACGCCGAGTACGGGCTGCGCGAGCTGGTGGTGTCGTCGTACCAGGCGGTCAGCGGGGCCGGCCGGGCCGGCGTGGAGACGCTGCGGGAGCAGATCGCCATGGTCGCCGGCACCGAGCTGGGCACCCACCCGGGCGACGTGCGGCGGGCCGTCGGCGACCGCACCGGGCCGTTCCCCGACCCGGTGGCGCTGAACGTCGTCCCGTGGGCGGGGTCGCTGCGCGCGGACGGCTGGTCGTCCGAGGAGATGAAGGTGCGGGACGAGACCCGCAAGATCCTCGGCCTGCCCAAGCTGCCGGTGGCCGTGACCTGCGTCCGCGTCCCGGTCGTCACGGGGCACTCCGTCACCGTCCATGCCCGCTTCCAGGACACGGTCACCGTCGAGGGCGCTCGCGAGATCATCGCGACGGCCCCCGGCGTCGTCCTCTTCGACAACCCGGCGGCGGGCGAGTTCCCCACCCCCGCCGACGTGGTCGGCACCGACCCCACCTGGGTGGGCCGGGTGCGCCGGGCCCTCGACGACCCGACGGCGCTGGAGCTGTTCGTGTGCGGGGACAACCTGCGCAAGGGGGCCGCGCTGAACACCGCCCAGATCGCGGAGCTGCTCGCGGCCGAGCTGTCCTGAGGCGGCTGTCCTGAGGCGGTGGTCCCGAGGAGGTACTCCTGGGGCGACGGTCCTGGCGCGGCGGCCCCGAGGCGGCGGGAGCCGGCCCGAGGTGCGGGTGCCGGGCGGGGCGGCGCGTAATTGTAGGATCTTTCAAGCAATGTGAGCCGGTCGACGGTCCGAACCACTTGTATCGGGCACCTTGGGCATCCGAAGATTTTCTCCCCGCTCTCCGCAACCGTGCGCAGGGCGGGGAGCGTCTTTGCCGTCACCCTCAGGGGTGCGCAGAGGTGTGAACGATCACAGCGTCCCGGTCGCGGTGGCAGCGTACGGGGACGCGGTGGTCCGGGCGTGGGGACGCCCGTTCCTATGGGACACAGGGGAAGAGCGGGACACATGAGACGGGTACGCGTGACCGTGGCCGACGCAAACGTGACGCCGGACGCGTACAACCCCTCAGGGGGGACGTGCGTCCAACAGGCGTGGCAGAGGTACTCGAACTTCCGATGGCGCCCGGCGGCGCGGCCCTGCGGCCGCCGCTCGGCGTCCGCCGCCCGCGTGCGTCCGGCACGGCCGGCGGCCTGCCGGTGATCGCGCCCATGCCCGCAGCGCGGCCCACCCGCGTCCCCGGTCAGCGTGACGGTGTGGAAGAGGTCGAGGGAGCGGCGGCCGTCGGCACCACCGTCGACCACCTCACCGAGACCTACCGGGCCCACTACCGCTCGCTGCTCGGTCTCGCCGCCCTCCTCCTCGACGACACCGCCTCCTGCGAGGACGTCGTCCAGGAGGCCTTCATCCGCGTCCACTCCGCACGCAAACGCGTCCGCGAACCCGAGAAGACCCTCGCCTACCTGCGTCAGACGGTCGTCAACCTCTCCCGCTCCGCGCTGCGCCGCCGCATCCTCGGCCTGAAGCTGCTGTCCAAGCCGATGCCGGACATGGCCAGCGCGGAGGAGGGCGCGTACGACCAGCTCGAGCGCGACTCGCTCATCAAGGCGATGAAGGGCCTGCAGCGCCGGCAGCGCGAGGTCCTCGTGCTGCGCTACTTCGCGGACATGACGGAAGCGCAGGTCGCCGAGACCCTCGGCATCTCCCTCGGCTCGGTCAAGGCCTACGGCTCACGCGGCATCGCCGCGCTGCGCATAGCCATGGAGGAGCCGGCGTGAGCGAGGAACCCGAAGAGCGTGGCTCCCACGGGAGCCACGACGGGCACGAGCGCGACGAGCCCCCCGCGCGGCGGCAGCCGACGACCCCGCCGCGCACACCCGAGCCGACGACATCGCACGCTGGGAACTCAACCGTGAACCACCACCTCGACGACCAGGGCCCCGACGGGCTCGACTCGGACGAGCTGGCACTGCGCCGGATGCTCCACGACGTCGTCCAGGAGATGGAGCCGCGCGACGGCGCCCTGGACCACCTGCGGCGAGCCGTCCCCGTCCGCCGGGCCCGCAAGCGGCAGGCGGTCGTCGGCATGGCGGCCGCGGCCCTCTTCCTCGGCACCGCCGTCCCCGCCGTGCTGCACGTCTCGAACGCGGGCGGCTCCGACGCCAACCCTTCGATCGCCGGCCAGGCCTCACAGGCGCAGGGGGGAACCGATCAGGGCAAGAACCCCGACGGCGGCTCCTCGGGCAAGGTCGGCGACTCCTCCGGCGGCACCGGTGACCAGGACAAGGGCGGCGCCACCGACTCCGGCCAGGGCAAGGAGTCCGCGGCCGGCGCCGCCTCCAGTGGCGCCGGGCCCACCTCCTCGGCCCCGGCGACCGCGCCCCCCTGCACACCGGACCAGCTCGACGGCGGCGCACCCACCGTCGCCGGCCCCGACGCGGCGGGCATCGTGTACGGCGCCTTCCGGGTGCAGAACTCCTCCGCCGCCGGCTGCAGCGTCCGCGGCGCCGTCGCCCTGTCGTTCGACGTCCAGGGCGCGGCCGACGCCGCCAGGATCACCGTGGTGGAGCACGCCTCCGGGGACGCGGCGGCCGGCCTGCCCGACCCCTCCCTGTACGTCCCGCAGCTCACCCTCGCACCCGGCTCCGCCTACGAGGTGAAGTTCGCCTGGGCGCCCGCCGAGACCTGCCCCACCACGGGCGGCTCCGGCGGTGACAGCGGCGGCACGGCGTCCCCCTCGCCGACCCCCTCCGAACCGGCCGGCACCACCGGCGAGACGACCTCCGGCACCGCGGCCCAGCTGTTCACCGAGGACGGCACGACCGGCACCGCCGAAGGCAGCGTCGTCGTGTCCTACACGACCGGCGCCGGAGCGCCCACGCTCAAGGCGACGGTGCCGAACGCCTGCGTCGGGACGATCTACCGGACGGGCGTGCTCGCCTCGTCCTGAACCACCGGCCCGGCGACCTCCTCGGGAACGATCCCGAGGGCAGCGTCCCGGGCGGACTCCACCTCGCGGCGCAGCAGCCGGAACCACATGAACACCACGAACCCGGCGAAGACGAACCACTCGCCGGTGTAGCCCAGGTTCTGGAACGCCTTCAGGTCGAGCCCGCTGTTCGGGGCCGCGCTCACCGGCACCGTCGTCATCGGCGCGTCGGCCTTGTCGAGCGTGACCCAGGCGTCGTACAGGTCGTACGGCACCAGGTTGATCAGGGACGCGGCGCTGATCGCGGCGGTCTGCCCGGCCGGCAGGCCGCCCCGGGCGCTCACCCCGTTGTCGCCGGGCTGCTCCGAGGCCTGCAGTGCTCCGGTGACGGTGACCTCGCCGGCGGGCGCGGCCGGGGCCTTCGCGGCGTCGGCGGCGCCGGGCAGCCAGCCGCGCACCACGGGCAGCGCCTTGCCGGCGTCGGTGCGCAGCAGGGTCAGCACGTAGAAGCCGTCCCGGCCGTCCAGCTCACGGCCCGGCACGAGCAGCTGGTCGCCGTAGCGACCGCGGGCGGTGACCTGCCTGCCGGAGGTCTCCTGGTCCACGGGGAGCAGCTCGGCCAGCGGACGGGCCGCCCCGGTGCGGGCCGAGGCGGCCTGCGCCTTCGCCTCGCGGTGGCCGTCCACCCGCGACTCGAACCGGCTCAGCTGCCACGACCCCATGAACAGGCAGAAGGGGATGGCCAGCAGCACGAAGACGTTGATCCCCCACCAGCGGGGCGTCAGCAGGAACCGGTACACGTCGTCCACGGTACGGGGCGGACGCGGGCCCCCGCCGGGCGGGGGGTGAGGCCCTGGAGTGCGAACCAGGTGGGAAGTCGGTGGGAAGTCCCGCAAGGGTGACGACGGTGGCGTCTCATTGCCCGCGCGGGCGGGCAATATGGGGCCATGATTGAGAGCAACGGGTCCGACGCACCCGAGCCGTACGAGGAGACGCCGGACTGGGAGCAGCGGTTCCGCGCCGCGCGCGTCTCTCTGCCCGACTGGGCGGAGGACGCCCCCGACCACTGCCTTTTCGTGTCGAACGCGACCGGGACCTACGAGCTGTACGCCTGGGACCGCGCCACGGGCGACCAGCGTCAGGTGACCGACCGGGCCAACGGCACGACGGACGGCGTGCTCTCCCCGGACGGCGCCTGGATCTGGTGGTTCGACGACAAGGACGGCGACGAGTTCGGCGTCTGGCGCCGGCAGCGCTTCGAGGGCGGCGAGGACGAACTGGCCGCGCCGGGCCTGGACGCCTCCTACCCGGCCGGCCTGGCCCTCGGCCGCGACGGCCGCACGGCTGTGGTCGGCCGCTCCACGGACGAGGAGGGCACCACGATCCACGTGGCACGCGTCGGCGAGCCCCCCTTCGAGCTGTACCGCCACCGCGAGTCGGCGGGCGTCGGCGACCTCTCCCACGACGGCTCGCTGATCGCCGTCGAGCACACCGAGCACGGCGACGCGATGCACTCGGCGCTGCGCGTCCTGCGTCCGGACGGCACCACGGTCGCCGAGCTGGACGACACCCGGGGCGGGACCGAGGAGCTGGGCCTGGAGGTGCTGGGCTTCGCGCCGGTCGACGGCGACACCCGGCTGCTCATCGGCCACCAGCGCCGCGGCCGCTGGGAGCCCCTGGTCTGGGACACGGCCACCGGGTCGGAGACGGACCTGGCCCTGGACCTGCCGGGCGACGTCAGCGCCGAGTGGTACCCCGACGGCTCGGGCCTGCTCGTCGCGCACAGCTTCGAGGCGCGCAGCGAGCTGTTCCGCTACGACCTGGCGAGCGCCCGGCTGGAACGGATCCCGACCCCGCCGGGCACCGTCTCCGGGGCGACCGCCCGGCCGGACGGCAGCGTGGAGTACCTGTGGTCGTCGGCCGCCCAGCCGCCGGCCGTCCGCTCGACCGCCGGCGGCGTGGTCCTCGACCCGCCCGGGACGAAGTCCCCGGGGTCGGTCCCGGTGCGGGACGTGTGGGTGGAGGGCCCCGGCGGCCGCATCCACGCGCTGGTGCAGAAGCCCGCGGGAGCCGACGGCCCGCTGCCCACCGTCTTCGACATCCACGGCGGCCCGACCTGGCACGACAGCGACGCCTTCGCGGCCGCGCCGGCCGCCTGGGTGGACCACGGCTACGCGGTCGTCCGCATCAACTACCGCGGCTCCACGGGATACGGCCGGGCCTGGACGGACGCCCTGAAGCACCGGGTGGGGCTGATCGAGCTGGAGGACATCGAGGCGGTACGGGAGTGGGCGGTGGGCTCGGGTCTGTCCGACCCCTCCCGGCTGATCCTCACCGGCGGTTCCTGGGGCGGCTACCTCACCCTGCTCGGTCTCGGCGTCCAGCCCGACGCGTGGACCGTGGGCATCGCGGCCGTCCCCGTCGCCGACTACGTCACGGCCTACCACGACGAGATGGAGGCCCTGAAGGCGATGGACCGCACGCTGCTGGGCGGCACCCCGGAGGAGGTCCCGGAGCGCTTCGAGGCCTCGTCCCCGCTGACGTACGTCGACAAGGTGCGGGCCCCCGTCTACATCTCGGCCGGGGTGAACGACCCCCGCTGCCCCATCCGCCAGATCGACAACTACGTCGAGCGCCTGAAGGCCCGCGGAGCGGTGCACGAGGTGTACCGCTACGACGCCGGCCACGGCTCCCTGGTGGTGGACGAGCGCATCAAACAGGTCCGTCTGGAACTGGAGTTCGCGGAGAAGCACCTGAAGTACCTGAAGTAACCGCCCGGACGCCCCACGTGCGCCCCGATTCCGGCGGGGCGGCGAGGGGGGTGGGCCCGGAGGCGAACCCCTATGCCCCCGACCCCCCTCGCCGCCGACGCCGCACCAACTCCGCCAGCCCCCGCCGAGTCGCAGCCAGCACCACCCGGTCGGTCCCCCGCAGCACATACGTGTCCGGCAGATCCCACACCAGCCCCGACGCACCGCCCGCGCCCGCCCGACCCCGCCCGGCATCCAGCGCCAGCACCCGCCAGTACCCCGCCCGGAACGCCTCCCCGACGGTCCTGCCCTCCAGCTGCGCATGCCCGCCCACGTCGAGCGAGGCGAACAGCAGCACCCGCCGCTCCACCGGGATCGCCCCCAGGATCTGCCGCCCCATCATGGCCCCCGCGAACGACGGCGCCGCGAGATGTGACACGCTCCGGCTGCGGGTCAGCGCCTGCGGATGGGCGGCCCGCAGGGTGCGGTACACGGCGGTCGCGAAGTCGTCGTCGTACAGCCGCAGCACCACCCGCAGATCGGGCCGCAGCGACCGCGCGTACAGCGCGGCCTCCAGGTTCGTGGTGTCGGAACTGGTGACCGCGAGCAGCGCGTGCGCCCGGTGGATCTTCGCGGCCTCCAGCACGCCCTCCTGCGTGACGTCCCCCAGCACCACCGGCACCCGCAGCCGCCGCGCCACCGCGAGCCCCCGCGCCTCGGGCCCGGCTTCCACGCACACCACCGGGATGTTCAGCTGCCGCAGCCGGACCAGCACCCGGGTGCCGATCTTCCCGAGCCCGAGCAGCACGACATGCCCGCCCAGTCCCCGGGGCGGCCGGCGCAGCGACCCCGCGCCTCGGAAGGTGCCGAGCGCCTCCAGCACCGCCGCCAGCAGCACCGGCAGCAGCAGTAGCCCCATCAGTCCGGACAGCAGTTGCAGGATCTGCCGCTCGGTGGAGGCCCCGATCGCCGGGTCGTTGACGGCGAACAGGTCCAGCAGCGTCAGGTACAGCGCGCCCAGCGGATGGATCCCGGTCACCAGCCACAGCGCCACCGCCAGCGCGAACACGCAGCCGACCAGCCCGGCCACGGACCACCGCAGCCGCCGGGAGAACAGCGAGGAGAACGGCGCCCGCACCCCGACCCCGCGCCCGGACGGCTGTGCCGGCCCCGCCGAGTAGGCGACCTGCTCCAGCACGACCGACCCGCGCCGGCCGGTCGCGGCCGCCTCCCGCACCGCGGCGTCGTCGGGCAGCAGCAGGGGTCCCTGGTCGCCGCTGGTCTCGGAACCGTACGCGAAGGCCGGGTCGCCGCCGTTCGCCGACAGCAGCGCGAGCGTGGGACGTTCCGGCTCACCGGCCTCGCCCGGACCGTACGGCGGCCGCTCGACGGCCCGCAGCAGCAGCCCGTTCGTCTGGACGACCTTGCTGGTGCCGACGACGGCGGTCGCGACGAGCGCGGGAGCGGCGGTGTCGGCGTCGGACAGCACCGTCGTCGACGCGTCGCCGCCGGCATACGCCGAGTGCCCGTGGCGTCCGGAGTCCCCGGAGCCTGGGTCGGCCGCGGCGGCCAACGCGGCGGCCTGGTCCAGGAGTTCCTCGATGTGCTGGCCCAACCGCCGGTTGTAGAGCCGCAGGACGAGCCGCAGCCGGGGGTTGAGCCGGCGCGCGGTGAGGGCGGCCCGGATGTTGGTCTCGTCGTCGTCGTACACCAGCGCCAGGGCGGCGGCCCGTTCCACGCCCGCCTCGGCGAGCACCGCCTCGGTGGCCTCGACGGCCTCCAACGTCCTCTGCCCGCCCACGGGTTCACCCGGCGGGACGGGTGCGCCGCCGGCCGCCGCCCGGTTGACGGCCGCGCTCACCACCCGGTCGAGCAGCGCCGCCGACACCGCCCGGGCCCGCCCGACGACCGGCGGCCGCACCGTACGCTCGGAGGGCGGCACGACGAGCGTGACCTGCTCCTCGTACACTCCCCGCAGCTCGGCTGCGAGCCGGTGCGCCAGACCGTCGTCCCCGCACACCACCATGTGCGCGCCCGCGGCACCCGGCGGCTGACCCTGATTCGGAAGGTTTACCACGAGGGAGAAGACTGCCTCACCGGTACGCCGGGTTCCACGGAGTCGGTGAACACCAGGCGCCGGACTTCCGTAGGAAAGGGGAGGGAATGCCAGAAACAGGCAGCGGGCGCAGGTCGGGAACCGGCAGCAGGGACACGCCGGACACCGGAGCCGGCGCCGGCGCGCACGCGGAACCCGGAGGTGCCCGACCCGTGGCCATCGTCGAAGAGGCCCCGCCCACGGGCGAGCGCACCCCGGAGAACCCCGAGGGCGAGCGCACCCCGGAGAACCCCGAGGGCGAGCGCACCCCGGAGAGCCACGAGGACAAGCGCCTCACCTCGCCCCTCGTCCTGACCCTGCTGCTGCTCCTCATGGTGCTGCTGCAGAGCCCGATCCGCCGCGCGCTGTCCGCGCCGGTGATGCAGAGCTGGACGACGGTGTTCGTGGCGGTGGTGGTGCAGGCCCTGCCGTTCCTGGTCCTCGGGGTGCTGCTGTCGGCGGCGATCGCGGTCTACGTGCCGCCCTCCTTCTTCGCCCGCGCCCTGCCGTCCCGGCCGGCGCTCGCCGTCCCGGTCGCCGGGATGGCGGGCGCGGTGCTGCCGGGCTGCGAGTGCGCGTCGGTCCCGGTGGCCGGCGCCCTCGTCCGCCGGGGCGTGACACCGGCCGCGGCGCTCGCCTTCCTCCTCTCCGCCCCGGCGATCAACCCGATCGTGCTGACGGCGACGGCCGTGGCCTTCCCGCGCGACCCGGAAATGGTGCTGGCCCGTTTCGTGGCCAGCCTGGTCGCGGCGTGCACGATGGGCTGGCTGTGGCAGCGCCTCGGGCGCACCGACTGGCTGCGGCTGCCGGCCCACGCGCCGCACGAGGGGGAGACCAGGGGGGCCGCCTTCTGGGACTCGGTCCGGCACGACGTGACGCACGCGGGCGGCTTCCTGGTCGTGGGCGCGATGGCGGCGGCGACCCTGAAGGCCGTCGCCCCGCAGAGCTGGCTGCGCACCGCGGCCGACAACCCGGCGCTCGCCGTCCTGACCCTCGCCGTGCTGGCGGTGGTCCTCTCCATCTGCTCGGAGGCGGACGCGTTCGTCGCCGCGTCCCTCACCCAGTTCTCCCTGACCGCCAGACTCGCGTTCCTGGTGGTCGGCCCGATGATCGACCTCAAGCTGTTCGCGATGCAGGCGGGCACGTTCGGCCGGGGCTTCGCGCTGCGCTTCGCCCCGGCGACCTTCGCGCTGGCCATCGCGTCGGCGGTCCTGACGGGATGGGTGCTGCTGTGAACCGACAGTCCCAGTCGGCCGTGCTGTTCCTGCTCGGTGCGGCCCTGCTGCACGCCGGCGCCACCGACCTGTACCTGCGGTACGTCAAGGCGGGCCTGCGCCCGCTGCTGCTGGCGGCCGGCGCGGTCCTGATCGTCACGGCGCTGGCGACGGCCTGGTACGAGCGCCGCAGGGCCGGCCGACGCCACGCGGAGGGCCACGCGCACCCCGAGCCCCGCGTCTCCTGGCTGCTGATCCTCCCCCTTCTCGCGCTGATCCTCGTCGCCCCGCCCGCCCTGGGCTCGTACAGCGCGACCCGCACCGGCACGGCCCTTCAGGAGCCCCTGGCCTACCCGCCGCTGGCCACGGCCGACCCACTGCCCCTGAGCGTCGTCGACTACGCGGGCCGCGCCGTCTACGACCACGGCCGCACCCTCGCCGGCCGCACGGTCCGGCTGACGGGCTTCGTGGCCCTGGACCACGCCGGCACTCCCTACCTGGTCCGCATGGCGCTCAACTGCTGCGCGGCGGACGCCCAGCCGGTCAAGGTCGGCCTGACCGGCCACATCCCGCCGGTCCTCCAGCCGGACACCTGGCTGGCCGTCACCGGCGTCTACACGCCCCGCGTCGTCCACGACCCGGTCAACGGCGGCCCGATCCCCTTCCTCGAGGTGACCGACGCCCGTCCGGTTCCGACGCCGCGGGACCCCTATGACGAGTCCTGGAACAACTGAGCGTGGCCGCCACCGTACCCGGGGGAACGTCCGAAAGGATCCTTGACCACCCGGGTCGGCGAACCCTTCCGCAACCCCTGGTGGCCGGGCGGTGAGCGCCGCATGATGGGGCCATGACGGCGGCCTTGCGTGCCATGGCACGACTGGTGAACTGGCGGGACCTCGCGGAGGACCGGCCCAGCTGCGGTACCGGCCGGGCACTGCGCTCGGCCGGGGCGGAGATCGTGCACTTCCACTCCGCCCGCAGCGTCGACCTGCATCTCACGGCCCGCGCGATCCGCCGGTTCGAGAGCGACCTGAGACACTCCACCGCGATCCGGCTGCAGCCGGGTTCGCACTGGGTGACCGTCCGCCTGGAGTGCGAGACGGACATCGACCTGCTCATGACGCTGGTCAGCGCCGCCCTCCAGGCACACCAGAGGCACCCCGCCGCCGGCGACGCCCCGCTCCCGCGCTGCAACGACCACCGGGAGGCGACCCTCACCCGCGAGGGCGCGGACGGCGGCGCCCCCCGGCCCTGCGTCCAGTGAGCGTGTGCGGGGCTGTGCGCCCCGGGTGTGCGTCCAGGTGCGGCGCGTCCGCCGGACCGTGGGGCTGTGGAGCTGTGGACGAGCTGTGGGGCCGTGGGGCCGTGGGGCCGTGCCCGCTGTGTGTCTGGTGAGCTGACGATCCGTCAGATATGGTCCCCCTGCCGTGCACACTCGTGCCCGTCAGTGCCGTGCCGTGCCGTGCGACGCCGTTACGGAAGGGTGAGCGCCATGGAGACCCGTTCGACCCGTCCTCCCCGCAGTCCGCAGCCTCCGGGGCCGATCCGCTGGGTGGCGGTGTTCCGCAACGCGACCTCGGGGTCCTGGCGGCCGGCCGCCGAATCCCCCGACCGCACACCGGTGCTGTACGCGATCGGCGAGATGGCCCAGGCCGTACGCGCCCGGGGCGAGGAGGTGGCCGTCGACCTGTGGGGCCCGGGGGAGAACGGGGAGTGGGCACGGTTCGACCCGACCCCGGCGAGCCCTGAAACGTCGGCGCCCGCGGCATCGGTGACCCCGGCCGCCCCGACGAATCCCGCGGCTTCCACTGCGGTGGGGCCGGGCGCGGGGCACGCCCGGCACGTGGAACGCATGGAGGACCGTCGGCACCAGGTGATCATGGCGGGTCTGAGCAGGGCCGGCCTCTACGACCTCGCGGCGGAGGACGTGACGGCCGTCCGCACCCTGGTCGACCACGTCGACGAGGCCACGCTGCGCCGCATCGCGCACTGGATGGCGGTGGCGGCCGGCCCGGTTGAGTGACCTGCCCGCCGGGCAGGCAGGAGGCATGCAGACAGAGCGGGCGCGGGCCGCAGGCGCGAGGGTGTCCGTGGACCCCGCGGTGTGTTACGGCTCGGGCGAGTGCGTCTACCGCGTGCCCTCCGTCTTCACCGTGGCGGACGGGTTCGGGGCGGTGATCCCCGGCCGCGAGCACACGGGCGACGACCCGGAGGTGCGCGCCATGGCGGAACGCTGCCCGTCGCAGGCCATCAGCGTCGGCCGGCCAGGCGAGGTGCGTTGAGCCGCGGCGGCGGTCCCGGGGCTGATCGGTGACTGCCGCCGAGTGCGGTGTGGCGGGGACGGCAGCTGCGGGAGCAGCACAAGGCCCGGCCGCTGGCGACGGGGGATGCACCAGCGACCGGGCTATGGCCAAGGCTAACAAGGCGGCTGGTCCGGCGGGAGCCTCCTTCTCAGCCGCCTCGCCGGTGTGAGCGGGATCACTGCCCTGGCGTGGTCGGGTCGACACCTTCCGTACGAGCCCGCCGAGCCCGCCGAGCCCGCCGAGGCCGTCCCAGCCGCGGGCCGGCGTGGGCGTCCCGCGCCGGTCCGGTCCCGGGGCCGGCCCTACGGCCCGCACGAGGGCTCCCCTGAGAGGCGCCACAGCCCCTCCCTCACGCCGCCACTTCTCGGCCGTCGCCCGGGTGTGCCGCCGCCCGCCGGGGCCGCCGCCCCCGAGGCCGACGAGCCGCCGCCCGCCGGGGCCGCCGCCCCCGAGGTCGACGAGCCGCCGCCCGCCGGGGCCGCCGCCCCCGAGGCCGACGAGCCGCCGCCCGCCGGGCCGCCGAGTCGCCGGAGCCCCGGCGCGGCGATACGTTGAGAACGGATGCAGGTCGCCCGTCCGGCCCGCAGCCCCACCCGCCGACGGCAGGGTGCCGACGGCCGGGACCGCCGGAGCGCACGGCCGGCCGGACGACCTCCTTCGTTCCTGTCTTCCCTCTCTTCGAGCCCCGTGTGGAGCGTCCGAGATGAGCGAGAGCAGCACGACCCGTGTCGGTGACGATTCCGGCGCCCGGCGCCACCGCACCCCGAGGGAGCGGGCAGAGCGCGGCAGGGCCGCGCGGGCCGACGTACCGAGGTCCTCGCACGCCGAGTTCACGCCGCCGCCGAAACGCACCGACCCGGTGGACGTCATCGAGGCGCAGTCCGCGCAGCGGGTCCCCGAACTCGTCCCGATCCGCTACGGGCGGATGAGCGAGTCGCCGTTCCGCTTCTACCGGGGCGCCGCCGCCATCATGGCCGCGGACCTGGCGGAGACCCCGCGCACCGGCATCCGCGTCCAGCTGTGCGGCGACGCGCACATGCTCAACTTCCGGCTGCTGGCCTCTCCGGAACGCCGTCTGATGTTCGACATCAACGACTTCGACGAGACGCTGCCCGGCCCCTGGGAGTGGGACGTCAAGCGGCTGGCGGCCAGCCTCGTCATCGCGGGCCGGGCGAACGGCTTCAGCTCCAAGGAACGGGCGTCGGTGGTCCGGTCGGCCGTGCGGGCCTACCGGACACGGATGCGCGGCTTCGCCCAGATGGGCAACCTCGAGGTCTGGTACAGCCGCTTCGAGGCGGACGAACTGCAGGAGACGTACGCCCCGGAGCTCGGCGCCAAGAACCGCGAACGCTGGCGGCAGGCCAGGGAACGGGCCCGGCAGCACGACAACCTGCAGGTCGTCGAGAAACTCACGCAGGTGGTCGGCGGCCGGCGGCTGATCGCGAACGACCCGCCGCTCCTGGTCCGGCTGGCCGACCTGCTGCCGAGCGCCGAGAGCGACGTGATGGAGCGGGAGATCGGCAAGATCGTCAGTGGGTACGTCGGGTCCCTGCAGTCCGACCGCCGGTTCCTCCTCCAGGGCTACCGCGTCGCCGACATCGCCCGCAAGGTGGTCGGAGTGGGCAGTGTGGGCACCCGCTGCTGGATCGTGCTGCTGCTCGGCAAGGACGACGACGATCCGCTCTTCCTGCAGGCCAAGGAGGCCGACGAGTCCGTGCTCGCCCCCTACGCGGGCGCCGGCGACCACCGCACCCAGGGTGAGCGGGTCGTCGCCGGCCAGCGGCTGATGCAGGCGACCAGCGACATCTTCCTGGGCTGGGAACGCACCACCGGCCTCGACGGCCGTCGCCGCGACTTCTACGTTCGCCAGCTGCGGGACTGGAAGGGCATCGCCGTGCCGGAGAACATGTCGCCGAATCGGATGTCCCTCTTCGGCCGGCTCTGCGGAGCCACCCTGGCCCGCGCCCACGCCCGCTCCGGAGACCGTATAGCGATCGCCGCCTACCTGGGCTCCGGCGACGTCTTCGACCGCGCCCTGAGCACGTTCGCCGAGCTCTACGCCGACCAGAACGAATCCGACCACCGGGCCCTGCTCCACGCCGTCGCCACGGGCCGGGTCCGCGCCGAGTCGGCTTGAGACGCGCGGCCTGCGGAGGCCTGCGGCGGACTGCGGTGAATTGCACCCGGATACGTCAACTCCCGTGCGTCCAGGGCGAAAACAACGTGCCGAACCGTTGGCCAAAGCCGTACGCTCCCCCTGATTCACCGACTCAGGGGGAACACTCATGCGCGCAACCATGCGCCTCGCTCTGCTCGGCACCGGCGTCGCGCTGGTCGCCACCGCGACCGGTGCCACCGCCGCCCAGGCGACCGACGGCGGCGCGGGCGACATCAGGATCGACAAGGTCGTCGTCAACGGCGGCAAGCCGGTCGTGGTCGGCACCACCAGGGTGGTGTCCGCCAAGGTCTCCGTGACCGCGACGGACGACTCCGGCATCGCCAAGACCACGTACATCAGTGCCTTCGGCCCCACGCCGAACTTCGCGCAGGTGTGGGACGACGACATCACGTGCGTCAAGAAGAGCGCCACCACGTCGACGTGCACGGGCACGCTGACGTTCGACCCGACGGCGGCGACCGGCTTCGTCGGCAACAGCGCGGCGGGCACCTGGAAGCTCGGCACGCTGGTCTCCGCGAACGACTACGACTACATCCACCGGGACGCGGCCACCACGTTCCGGGTGCAGCGCGACACGCGGCTCACCACGAACGCCGCGCCCGAGCCCGTCAAGAAGGGCAGGACCATCACGGTCACCGGCGTGCTGTCCCGGGCCGACTGGGACACCAACAAGTACGCGGGCTACGCCAAGCAGAAGGTGACCCTGCAGTTCCGCAAGAAGAACTCCAGCACGTACACCAACGTCAAGACGGTGACGTCGTCCTCGACGGGCACCCTGAAGACGACGGTCAAGGCGTCCCAGGACGGCTACTTCCGCTACAGGTTCGCCGGCACGTCGACCGCCCCGGCCATCGCCGCCGCCGGCGACTACGTCGACGTCCGCTGACCCCTCCCCACCCAGCCCACACACAGGCCCCCCAAGCACCCGGGGGGCCTGCCGTGTGCGCGCTGCGTCTGCACCTGGCCGTCTTCGACGGCGCGTTCTGCAGGCCACGCCCTTCGCTGCCGCACTGCACCGCGGCGGGGCCGGACGGTCGGCTCCGACGGATTCCGGTGACGGCGACGAAGGCGACTCCACCACCGGCTGACGGGCCCGGCGATTCATTCGGTCAATTCCGGCTGCGAAGCGAGGAAATAGGCCACATGCCATCCCGGCTGTTTTCCGGGACACGATTCGACGGCAACATGGTCAGGCATTTGAACGACCCACTGTGCTGCCAAGTGAGATCGTCGGGGGTGCTGGTGAATCACGTGTGGCCGCCGTCCACCTTTCTCGGCCGGTTGCGCAATGCCACACGGGACGAGCTTCTGAGACAGGGCACGCCGATCACCTATCCGCCGCATCGGGCGCTGCTGCAACAGGGTGACGACAGCCGGCACGTCCTGCTGGTCACGAGTGGTGTCGTGAAGGTGGTCGCCAGCACGGAGAGCGGCTACGACATGCTGCTCGCCGTCCGTATAGCGGGTGACCTGGTCGGCGAAATGGCGGCCTTCGAGGAGCGCCCCAGGTCCGGCACGGTCGTGGCGTGCAGCGACGTGACGGCCCGCATCATCCAGGTGAGGGAGTTGGAGACCTTCCTCACCCACCACCCGGACGCCGTGCGGGCCATTCTCCACATGCTGTGCGCCCGGCTGCGCTGGGCCAACCGGCGTCGGATCGATTTCCAGGCCTACGACTCGCTGACCCGACTGGCCCGGGTCCTGGCCGAGTTGAGTCAGGCCTATGCCCAGCCCGTGCCGGACGGTGACGGCAAGCGGTGTGATCTTGGGGTGACACTCACGCAGAAGGAGCTCGCGTCGCTGGCCGGCCTCGCTCTCAACACGGCCGAAAAGAGTCTGGCCGCCCTGGCCGCCAAAGGCCTGGTGGAGCGCAGTTACCGAAACATAACCATCTGTGACGTTCCGAAACTGCTTGAATTCGCCAAAGTCGTGGCCGACAACCCGTATTGATACGGGATCACTCCACGCGAACGCTCCTAGCCTCTCGGGCAGCACTTCGTGGGCCCTGTCTGCCCACGCCCAGCTCAGAGAGGAATGATCCGGTGCTTGAGTGGTCCGGGTTCTGTCACTGCGCCTGTATAGCCGTGGACGCGCAGGCCTACGGCAGCAAGAACGACCGAAGTCAGTCCGAAATCCAGCATGACCTGCCACGATTGCTCGACCGAGCGGCCAGGGGCGCCGGCCTGGACCGTGCACAGTGGCAGATCCAGCGCAAAGGAGACGAACAGCTCGCGGTGCGTCCCCTGGACGGCACCGAGCCGCGGCTGGTCGACGACTACGTCCGCCATCTCGTCGCCGAGCTGCGCCGGTACAACGCCCAGCGCGTGCCCGAGGCCCGGATGCGTCTGCGGGCGGTGGTCCACCAGGGGCTGGTGGAGACTGCCGAAAACGGCTTCGCCGGGTCGGCCGTGGTGGCCACGGCACGACTGCTGGGCGCGGATCAGCTCTACGACGCCCTGGCCGCGCACCCCGATGCCGACCTCGTGCTGTTGCTGTCCGACGACGTCTTCCGGTCCACGGTGGCGGGCGGTCACACGACCCTGTCCACCGATGACTTCACCCACGTCACCGTCCGAGTGAAGGAGTACGAGGCACCCGCCTGGCTGAGCGTGCCCGCACTCGGCACGCCGACCGCCGCCCCGCGTACGCCCGGAAGAACGGAGGAGGGGTGGCCCGCCCCCGCTGTTCCGGCGTCGGGGCCGCCCGCAGGGGACCGGCACGGACCGGCCGCCGCGGACCCGGTCGCCGGCGGAACGGGGATCAGCAACGAGTACCGGGCCGAGAGCATCAACGTCACCAACGTGGCAGGCTCCGTGGACGCCCGAGGCGCCGTCTTCGGCTTCGGGAGCGCCGGTGGCTGACGCTTCGGACCCGGAGGAAGGGCCGGCCGTACCGCCCGTCCAGCAGGACGGCGCGGGTGGCGGCCCGCCCGAGGCCGTAGAGGAGGATCCCGGCCCGGATACCGGCAAGGACATGGCCGCCGGGCGGCGCAAGGAGCCGGACGAGCGGGAGGACGACGACCGGGGCTTCGACGAACTGCGCCGCGTCCACCAGCTCGTCAACAACAACTTCTACGGCGTCGTCGACGCCTCCGGAGCGGCATTCGGCTTCGGTGCGGCGTCGTCCCCCGGACTCGCCCCCGGCACCATCGAGCGGGAGGAGGTGGACCGGGCCCTGCGGTTCTACGTCCCGCCGCAGCCCTGCTTCGACGAGGCCCTCGGCAAGCTGCGCCAGGACGCTCTCGTCGTACTCACAGGCCAGGACAACAGCGGTCGGGGCACCGGGTCCCTCGCCCTGCTCAGAAGGATCCTGGGCGAGGACGTCGGGCCGCGCAGCCTCTCGCCGGCCAACGCCCTCGCCGACCTGGCCGCTTCCAAGGATCTCAAGCCGGGGCAGGGGTACGTCATCCTCGACTACGTCGGCGAACGGCGTCCCGAGGCCGTACAGGCGTACGACATCGGGCGGTTGAGCGAGGAGCTCAGCCGCAAGGGGTCTTTCCTTGTGATCACGGCGGGTGACACGGCCCGCCGCCGGCTGGCGCTGCGGGACCACTGCGTGTCCTGGCAGACTCCTGACCCCGGGGAACTGTTCGAGCACTGCGTGGAGCAGCTGCCGGACGCCGTCCTCGAGCCGGAAACCGAGAGGGAACTACGGGAGCGGGTCAGCGAACAGCGGCGGCCGGCGGACGTCGTCGCAGCGGCTGTGGCCCTGTCCCGGGACGGCGCGGAGAAGGCGCTGGACACCTTGCGGGACCGCTACCGGGAGCGGGTCCAGGAGTGGTTCCGGGAGCGACCCAGCGCTGAGGACCTGCTTCCGCTCGCTGCCCTGGCCTTCCTGGAGGGCATCCCGGAGCGGACGTTCGAGAAGGAGTGCGCGGCCCTCGCCACGCATGTGCGCAACTGGGAGCAGAGCGGCGAGACGCCGATCGCGGAGCCGGACGCATCGACCGCGGCGCCGTCGGCCGGTGCGGTGACCGGCCAGTCCCGCGCCCGATGGCGAGAACGGGCGGTGGGGCTGGTGACGACCGAGCACAGGCTCGGTCCGAGCCCCGGCGACGGGCGCAGTGAACGGTGTCTGGTCTTCACCTCACCCCGCATCCGCGAACTCGTCATCGCGGAGCTGCACGACCTGTACGGCTACGAACTCTGGTATCCGCTGCGCCAGTGGCTCGGCGAACTGGCCCTGCTGGGCGACCTGGACACCCGGACGGAGGTGGCCCGGGGCGTCGCGCTGCTGTCCCGGTACGCGCTCGTCGAGGTCGACGAAAGCCTGCTGACGGTGTGGTCCGAGGGTCTCACCAACCAGCGGGTGACCGCCGCGCTGACGCTCCAGTTCATGTGCGACGTCGAGCATCTCGCCCCACAGGCCCTGAGCACTGTCGTGAGCTGGGTGGACAACCGAGGCGCGGGGCGTGCGGTGACGGCGGCCATGGCGCTGACGGGTCGTCTGGGCTCGCTCTACCGCCTGGAAGCACTCAAATGGCTGTGGTTTTTGGCGTGCCGGGGCGAGCGGGTCGCGGTCTCGGCCCGCCACTCCCTGGTGCTGCTGCTGCAGACCGCGGAACGGGAGCCCGAACGTGCCCTGCTGATCCTCCGGTTCGTACGGACCGTGATCGTGAAGGCGCCGCCGGGTTCCCGGGAGCGGTCGATCGCGCTGAGGATCGCCGTCCAACTCCTGGAAACCACCCGGCTGGAAGGCGCCGAGCCGGCGATCGCGGCACTCCTGCGGAGCGTTCCGGACAGCGCCCGCCATCTCGCGTCGCTGTGGGCGGACGTCCTGCACAGCAGCAACCGCAGCCGGGCGGTGAGCGCGCTGTGCCGAACGCTGGTGCAGTTGCGCGACGACCCGTCTGTCACCGGCACCGTCCGCGAACTCGGCGAAGCCATGCGGAATGCCATGACCCCGAGGCAGTGGACCGCGCTGCGCCGGCACCTGTCTCTCGTCCTCCGGCACCCCGACTACGCGATGCCCGATGCCGGCCGCCTGGTCCAGGTGCTGCTCGGATCACTGCGCGGCCGGGCGTCGGCGGACTCCCGGTGCTCCACCGCGTCTCTTCCTTCCATCGTCCCCTTCCCTTCCGCTCAAGGAGGCCGAAGCAAGTGAACTACCCGGTCATAGCCGAGCACATCCTGGCCACGGTCCACGGCACCTGGTGGTCCCGGCGTCGCCGTCGCGACGGTGTGCCTCCGCTACCGCCCGGCGCGGTCCATGTCTTCCGGGTCGGCGGGAACTACCGCACTTTCTCCGAGGGCATGGTGTTCGACCCGTCCCACCCCGACGTGCTCGACGCCACCTCGGTGAGCCTGGTCGACACCCGAGCGCGCCTGGTCGATGTGGAGCGCACACTGCCGTCGGTGAGCGAGGCGGACAACTTCACCCTGCGGGCGTCCTTCACCTGCCAGGTGACCGACCCGACCGTCGTCGCCCGGCAGGGGGTCATCGACGTCACCGTTCCCCTGCGCGCCTACCTGATGGGCGACTGCGACCTGCCAAGGGTGAGCGCCGGACACCGCGTGGAGGAGATCAACGCGGTGCGCACCGAGGCCGGCCACCGCATGACCGCCTACAGCGCGATCGTGCCGCCGCGTGTCGCCGGTATGAGCATCGAGTTCGTCAGCGCCGAGGTGCACGCCTCGCAGGAGCTGCGGGACTGGGAGCAGAAACTCCGCGATGAGCGGCGTTCCTGGGAACTCCAGCGTGGACAGCGCGACTTCGAGACCCAGGACGCGCTCCGGATCGCGGAACTGCTCTCCCACGGTTCCGACCACGTGGACGCCTTCGGCATCGCCCGCAAGGAGATCGACGTCACCGAGGTGGCGTCCCGCATCCACCGGATCACCGAGGAGGAGTCGTCCCGCCGTCACAAGGCCGAGGCGGGGGAACGGACCCACACGCAGTCACTGGAGACCGCGGAGGCGCAGATACGCCGCGAGATGCTGTTGACGCTGCTGCGGCAGGCCGCCGGCAGCGACTACGTCGACTACCACCAGATGCTGGACCAGGTCCTGAGGGAGACGGGCGGTCATTCGGCACCTGGCATCGAGGCCGCCGCGGACCCTGCCCGCATGGTCGAGTCGGGACAGACACGCCCCGGCCGCGCGGCAGCGGCCCGGGACGGTTCGCGCGCCCCGGAGGGCGGTTTCGTCAAGGACGAGGACGATCTCGTTGACTGACATCCTGACGGACCGTACGACGGCCTCGGCCTCCGGCCCGGCGGATGGCCCGGGCACCGGCGACGCGGTTGTCCTCCCTACCGCGAACGGCCGGGCCACTGCCCGCACCACGGGCAGGGCAACCTCGGCCCGGGCCAACGGTGAAGAGGGCCGTGACCGCGCCGCCGGCCGCCTCGGCCTCGACGCCGCACGACGTCTGCGCACCCTGACCGGCGTCGACGAGGAGCTGCTGGCCAGGGTCAGATACGAGCGGAGCAAGTACACGGCCCTCGGCGGGGTCGTGCTCGGGACCTCTGTCATCGCGGGGTTCTCCATGTGGAACTTCGCGACGGAGGCGCTCGGCAGGGTCTCCGCCGCGGCCCTGGTGCCGACCGTCATCTGGATGTTGTTCGTGCTCAACCTCGACCGCTGGCTGGTCACTCCCCAGCCGAACGCGCGGCGACGGGTCGGACCCCTCCTCACGCGGCTGCTGATCGCTCTGATGCTCGGCGCGGTGATCGCGGAGCCTTTGGTGCTGCGCATCTTCCAGACGGCCGTCGAGCAGCATGTCGCGGACGAACGTACGCGTGTCGTCGACGAGCTGCGCACGAACCTGGTCCGCTGCAACCCCGTACCGTCCACGACGCGGACCGCCGTTCCGAAGGGCTGCGGCACGACGTACATCCTCTCCTTCGGCGCGACGCCCGGCGAGCAGGCCGAGGAACTGGCCGCCCTGCGCTCGGACGCCGCCACGCTGCAAAAGCGCGTGGACGTGGACACCACCAGACTGGAGGCCATCGACTCCGAGGTACGCGACGAGTGCCGCGTACTGATCCGCATGGCCTCCACCGGCCTGTACCAGCGGACGTCCGAGTGCCAGCGCCTGCGGGGCAAGGCGCGCGACTACCGGACCACCCATCACACCGGTGAGAACGAGAAGCGACTCGCCGGTATGCACAGTCGGATCTTGGGGATCGAGGCTGGACTGACCTCGTCACGCGCCGCGTTCCTCAAGACCCGGGCCGACGGCATCCAACGGCGGCTGGACGCTGAACGCGCCAAGCAGAAGGAGATCGGCGCCCTGGAACGGATCCGGGCACTCGACGAACTGGCGAGCGGGAACGCGGTTCTGTTCGTCGGTGTCTGGCTCGTCCGGCTGCTGTTCGTCCTGCTCGACGTGCTCCCCGTGCTGGTGAAGTACCTGAGCGGTGAGACCGCGTACGACCGGATGCTCACGGGCGAGAGCAACAGCGCGGTGAAGATCCACAGCGAGGAGGTCCGGCTCGCCGAGCGCCGGGCCACGGCGAACCTCGAGATAGGGCAGGACGCCATCGAACAGGAGGTCCGACGCCATCGTGTCGAGTCGGAGGCGGCGTTGCGGGAACACACGGCAACGATGAACATCCGGGTCCGACAGGCGGTCAACGCGCTGGAGGACGAGATCCGCCGCTCCTCGACGGTCTGACGTACCCGGCCGCACCAGGAACACAGCACCACGGCCGTCCCGCATCCCGGGGCGGCCGCCTGACACCGACGGAAAGGAGGGGGAGGCGTGACCACACCCGGAGGCGGCGCCGACACAGAGCCCGACAACCACGACGACACCGGCGCGACGCCCGACCGGGGCGCGGAACTCAGCAGGGTTCTGCTGTCCGAGGCCCGTGAGGAACTCGCGAGGGCCGACAACAAGGCCGGCCTCATTCTGGCGGTTCTGGGCGCGACACTGACCGCCCTGTTCGGTGCGATCGGCAGCGGCCTCATCGCCCCACGGCACTACCCGGTCGTCCCGCAACTCCTCCTCTGGGGGGGCTGCGCCGCCTGTGCGCCGGCCCTTGTCCTGCTGGGCCTGGCCGTGACACCACGGCTCGGAAGCCCCCACCACTCCCGAGGCCACTACTTCGGTGACGCGCGGCTGGCCGTGTCGCTCGCCCACCTGGAGCGCACGGTGCGCCGAACCGACCCCATGTCCCGTGACCTGAGCCAGCTGGCGATCCTGTCCCAGATCGTCTGGACCAAATACCGCTGTGTACGTCACGCACTGGCCTGGGGCACGGCGTTCTTCACACTCACGCTGGTGGGCATCGTGACGGGTATGTCGCTCTAGTTTCCCGATGTTTCCCGGTTCCTCCCTTCTGACTGTTGCCCATGGGCACAATGTGGACGGTCGAACCCGCTGGTTGACGCGGGATCCTGGGGAACCGAGGGGGAGTTCATGCCGTTCTTCATACCGATCGTGCTCATCGGCGTCGGTGTGGCGACCGGTGGCAGCGGGGTCGCTGTCGGCGGCAAGGGCGCCTACGACCTCAAGCGTTCGAATGCCCGGCGCAAGGAGACGGGCCAGGTCTACGAGCGACGCCTGGCCCAGGCCGAGGACGCACTGGCAGCGACGAACACCGCCCTCGAGACGCTGGGCGAGCAGCAGAGGCAGGCGCTGGTCGATGTCGTCCTGCGCATGGGCGACTTCCTGCGTCGCCACGAGCGGCAGGTGCGCGAGAGCGAGCGGTTGCTGGTCGAGGGTATCGACGCCACCATGACCAAGGTCCCCGGGCTCCGTGGTCTCGATGTCCACGCCATGGCCTGGATCGGCGGGGCTCTCGGCTCCGCGGCGGCAGGCGCGGGAGCGGGCGTAGGGATCACGGCGGCAGCGAGCAGCTTCGGAGTCGCGAGCACCGGCGCGGCGATCTCGGGTTTGGCGGGTGCCGCGGCCGAGAGTGCGACCCTCGCATTCCTGGGCGGTGGTTCGCTCGCATCGGGTGGCGGCGGGATGGCCCTGGGAGCCACGGTGCTCAACTTCGTCACCATCGGACCCGCGCTGCTCGTCGGTGGACTGCTCGTCAAGGGCCAAGGAACCAAGGCGCTCACCCGGGCCAGGGAGTTCGAGGCGAAGATCGCCGTCGCGATCGCTGAACTCGACGAGACCGGCGCCCGCCTGAAAGGCGTCGACGCCCGCGCTGCGGAACTGCGCGAGCTTCTCACGGACCTCACCTGCAGGGCGCTCGAGGCGCTGGACCTCCTCGAGTCCGAGCCGTTCGATCCGCCGAAGCACGCCACGCGCTTCCAGCGGGCCATGACACTGGTCATGGGGGTCCGCGACGTTGCGGCGACTCCGATCGTCGACACCGAAGGCGAGCTGGACGAGCGCAGCGCGAACCTCACCATCAGGTACCGACCCTTGATCGAGGAGACTCACGATGCCTGACCAGCCCAAGGTGCATGTCGGCAAGGTCTTCGAGGCGGCCAGGGGCCCCCTACGCGCGATGGACGGCTTCGCCGCCCTGAACCAGATCGTCGAGGCCGCCCGTGAGTGCATCCACGTCCATGAGGTCGAGAGCACCAAGAGAGCCCGGATCGAGGCCTACGAGGCCACGGAGGTCGCTCGGATCCGGGCCGCCGAAGCCATCCTCAGGGACTACTTCGCGCAGGCGTTCGCGGAACGACACCACCTCTACGAGGAGATGTTCGCCCGCCTTGACACGGCACTCGAGAATGGCGACGGCGAAGTGCTGCACACCGTCGTGCGTGGGATCGTCGACATCGCCAAGAGTTCTCCACTCGCGGACATCGGAGATCTCTCCCAGGTCCGCGCTGCGCTGGACGACCCGGACCAGATCTGGGACCTGTGACCGACGGCATCGCCGCACCCGGACCAGGGCTTCCGGCAACCCGACCGGATCGGTCCGTTCTGGGTCGGGTGGTGCGCCCGGCCCCCGCCCTCCGGCTGCCCGGCCGCCATCCGCGGTAGCTGCGTTCCGTTGTGCTGGCTGCAGTCACCAGATCACGAAAGCTGCCCGCCCATGTGCAGTGCGTCAAAGACCATCTCGTCGACGGCCGAGACCCGGTCCCGATCGGCGTAGCGGAACCACGCCATCTCGGCGATCTCCCTCGCCGGGGTCAGCCGACCGCGGTGATCGGCGCTGTAACAGATCATCCGGAAGGGTCCGTGCTCCGGATGATCTTCGCCGATCTCGAAAGTGCCGAAGTGAACCATGGAGCGGGGGTCGATCACCGCCCGTAGTTCTTCGTCGATCTCCCGCATCAGGGTCTCGCTGTCGGACTCGCCGGTCTCACGGTGACCGCCCGGGAAGTAGAAGCGACCTCTGCCGTGACTACGTGTCACCAACACACGGTCGCCTCGAACCAGAACCCACGCCACCTTCTCCGGCACACCGTCGCCACTCGCCATGGCCCGGGACCGTAGCGCAAGCCGCCGTCCGCGTCAGCACGGTCCTTGGCCCATGACCACAGCCCGGGACAAGACGCCCTCTCCGCGCCAAGCTCCTCACGGGCGGCCGACTGCTCCGCATGACCGGTGGGCGGCAGTGTGCCTGATGCTCACTCGCCGATCTGCGGCGCACCCTCGCCCCCGGGGCAGAACGGGAGCGGTACGGCGGCGGAGATCAAGTGATCGAGCGGCTCGCCGGGCACTCTGGGACGGCTGTGACGGAGGAGGTCCACGGAAGCAGATCTGGCCCGTCATCCAGACCGGGGCCGTCGCCATGGACGGTATCTTCGGCACCGATCCGCGGCGGCCGTAGCTGTCGTAGTCACGCAGTCGAGCACTCAGGAATCGATAGTCACGCAGTTAGACACGCAGCAACGCCAGAGGGCCCTTACCGATCCGGTAAGGGCCCTCTGAGCTGCAATTCACCTGTCGGGGTGGCGGGATTTGAACCCACGACCTCTTCGTCCCGAACGAAGCGCGCTGCCAAGCTGCGCTACACCCCGATGTCGCTGCTTGTCCTGCTTGTCGCGGCGACGTCGTTTACTTTAGCCCACCGGTGGCCGGAGACGAAATCCGGTTTTGGCGCGGTGGCTGATGGGGTTGGGGCGGGCGTGGTCGAGGGCCACGAGGAGGACCGCGAGGGCGTAGAAGGAGAGGCCGAGGAGCAGAGCGTTGGCCAGGGCGTGCCTGTAGCCGTGGGCCTCGGCGTCGAGGAACGGGTAGAGATAGCGGCCCGGTGTGCCGGGTGTGATCAGCTGGGCGCGGGCCAGGCAGAAGGCCAGGTAGAGGGTGGGGTACAGCATCCACGTCGCGGCCCGGCGCAGGCGCAGTCGGCCCGGTGCGGTCAGCAGGAGCCAGTCGAGGACGGCGGCCAGCGGAGTCACGGTGTGCAGGAGATGGACGGCGACCAGGTGCCAGCCGGTGGGGGCCGTCGTACCGGTCAGTGAGAAGGGGACGGTCGCGTCTGCCAGGAGCAGGTGGTAGACGAGACCGGTGATCATGACGTAGAGGAGGGCCGCGCCAGTCAGGGCGGCGGGAAGTGGGCGGCGGGCCGTCCATGCCCGGCGGGCGGACAGCAGCGTGACCAGGGCCAACAGGATGTTGCTCTGGATCGCGAAGTGGCTCAGCGCCCGCAGCGGGTTGCCCAGCAGAAACGCGAGGGTCACGCCCGCGGCCGCCGTGCCGGCCAGGAGCAGCCGGAGCGCGGCGGCCAGCGGGCGGCGGACGGGGGTCACCACCGCCGACGCTGGGACGGAGGAGAGCAGGAGTGCGTGGGTCCGCGGAATCGCAGGCAGATCCGGGAGGTCCCTGGGTATCGGCGCGGTCATGCCCTCACGCTAGGCAGACCGGACATATGGGGCGATACGGGTGGGCCGTTCGAGGGATGCCTTCGGACGCCGGAAGCGAGGAACCGAACCCGCCCGCTACTCCCGTTCCACCAACGTCAGCAGCGTCACCTCGGGCGGGCAGGCGAAGCGGACCGGGGTGTAGCGGCTCGCGCCGCAGCCCGCCGAGACGTGCAGGTAGGAGGTACGGCCCTCCGCCGTGTGCGTCGACAGCCCCTTGACGCGGTCCGTGTCCAGGTCGCAGTTGGTGACGAGGGCGCCGTAGAAGGGGATGCAGAGCTGGCCGCCGTGGGTGTGGCCGGCCAGGATCAGGGGGTAGCCGTCCGCCGCGAAGGGGTCCAGGACCCGCAGGTACGGCGCGT
The DNA here is from genome assembly GCF_030816715.1 of Streptomyces achromogenes. NCBI lineage: Bacteria > Bacillati > Actinomycetota > Actinomycetes > Kitasatosporales > Streptomycetaceae > Streptomyces > Streptomyces achromogenes. The sequence continues at coordinate 4,817,061 of NZ_JAUSYH010000001.1, forward strand.
GCACCACGCCCATCGAGAAGTCGGACGACTCCGACGGACCGCCCGCCACCTGTGCGTAACGGTCGCGCTTGATGTGCGGGTCGTCCAGTCCCGTCAGCTCGATCGACGCGCCCTCGACCTTCAGTACGCCCCGGGTGTTCGTCAGGTTGAGCCAGCCCGCGGCGTCGAAGCCGTCGCGCAGGTCTTCCCACGGGTTGTGGACGACGTCCACCGCGGGCGCGTTGCCGTTCAGGCCGTGCCTGCCCTGGGCCTTCTCCAGCAGGTAGCGGGCGGGGTTGCGCAGCTTCGGGCCGTAGTAGTCGTTCGAGCCGAAGACGTACGCACCCGGAAACTCCATCAGGGGCCCCAGCGCGTCCAGCGTCTCCGGGATGCCCTCCGGGTCGGACAGGTTGTCGCCCGTGTTGATCACGAAGTCGGGGCGCAGTCCGGCCAGCGAGCGCAGCCAGCGCTGCTTCTTGCGCTGGCCGCCCACCATGTGGATGTCGGAGACCTGCAACACGCGCAAGGGGCGCATTCCGGCGGGGAGGACGGGGACGGTGACCCGTCGGAGGCGGAAGGAGCGGGGTTCGAAACCCGCCGCGTACACCAGGCCGGCGGCGCCGACCGCCGCAATGGACAGAGGTACTCCGTATCGCGCGCGCATACGTCCATCGTCTCAGACCGCACCACCCCTTCCGTCCGCACGTCCGCCGGATGAGGACGAGGATGAGGATGAGGACGAGGCGTGCGGTCGTCGGTTCTTGAAGGCTGTGGGATTTCCCGGTCTGTTGCCCCTCCCGCACCGCCCGTTAAATGACCGGGCGGTGCGCCGTCCACACCTGCGACAATCGGACCCATGACCACGCTCAAGTCGAAGCTGCAGGAAGACCTCAACGCCGCGATCAAGGAGCGCGACGAGCTCCGCTCCTCGACGCTCCGGCTGACGCTCACCGCGATCACCAAGGAAGAGGTCGCCGGTAAGGAGAAGCGCGAGCTCTCCGACGACGAGATCCTCAAGGTGATCACCAAGGAGGCGAAGAAGCGCCGGGAGGCGGCCGACGCCTTCGCGCAGGGCGGTCGTCCCGAGAGCGCCGAGCGGGAGAAGGCGGAGGGCGAGCTGCTCGCCGGCTACCTGCCCAAGCAGCTCAGCGACGACGAGCTGAACGACATCGTCGGGCAGGCCGTCGAGGAGGCGAAGGCGGCCGGCGCCGAGGGGCCGCGGGCCATGGGCGCCGTGATGAAGATCGTGAACCCGAAGGTGGCCGGTCTGGCCGAGGGCGGCCGCGTCGCCGCCGTCGTCAAGAAGCTTCTCGCGGGCTGACCGGACGGACGGGGCTGACCCTGCGGGCGCGCTGAAACAGAACGGTCCCTGACTCCCCTTACGGGAGTCAGGGACCGTTCGCACGTCTCCGGCGCAGCCGATTCAGCCGACGCAACGGGACCGACTCGTCCCAGCCGGTCCCGCCGGCTGAGTGGCCCGGCGGGACGTGTCAGCCGCGTCCGCCGCTGTTGTCGTTGCCGTTGCTCTGGCCCTGGAAGAAGCCGCCGTTCGTGTTTCCCCGGTTCGCGTTGCCGCCGTTGGTGTTCCCACCGTTGGTGAGCAGTCCGCTGAGGAAACCGGCGTCGTCCCCGTTGTCGTCGTTGTTGTCGCCGTTCCCGTTCCCGTTGTTGTCGCCGCGGTCCTTCTTCTCCGGGGGCTTCGGGATGAAGACCTTGTTGAACGGCGTGGCTTCCTTGCCCTCCAGTGCGCCGGTCATGGCGTCGCGCCAGATCGGGCCGGGGGTGTCGCCGCCGTAGACCTCGGGGTGCCAGACGCCGCCGATGCGGATGTTGGTCATCTCCACCTTCTGGGTGGCGCTGCCGACCCAGACGGCGCCCGACAGGTTCGGGGTGTATCCGACGAACCAGGCGTTCTTGCGGGAGTCCGTCGTACCCGTCTTACCGGCGTTGTCGCGACCGGACAGGCCGGCCTGCTTGCCCGTACCGGAGTCGACCACGCCGCTGAGCAGGGTGTTGACGGTGTCCGCGGTCTTCTCGCTCATCGCGCGCGAGCAGGTCGACTTCGGGACCTCCAGCGACTTCTTCGTGCCGCCCACGGTCTGGGTGATCGACTCGATGGCGACCGGCGTGCAGTACATGCCGCGGGAGGCGAAGGCGGCGTAGGCGCTCGCCATCGTCAGGGGGGAGAGGCCGGTGGAACCGAGGGTCATCGAGGAGGGGACCTCCGGGACCTTGGTGCCGTTGCCCTGGATCACGCCGAGCTTGTCGGTCATCTTCACCACAGGACACATGCCGATGTCGGCGAGCATCTGCACGAAGTAGGTGTTGACCGACAGCTCCATGGCTTTCTGCAGCTGGTACGGCCCCTTCTCGGACGCGCTCTCGTTCTCCAGGGTGTACTTCGGCCTGCCGTCGTTCGTCCACGGCTTGCTGCTGCACGTCTGGACGGTGTCCGGATACGGCATCTGGTACGGCGCCGAGTACTGCTGGTTCGCCGGGCGCCCCTCCTCCAGTGCGGCCGCGGCCACGAAGGGCTTGAAGGTCGAGCCGGTCGGGAAGCCGAAGTTCGAGCCGCCCATGGAGGCGTTGACCGAGTAGTTGTACTCGGTCTCGTTCTTGCCGTAGCCGTACGGCTTCGACTGGCCCATGCCGAGGATCTTGCCGGTGCCGGGCTCGACGAGGGTCGCGGCCCCGGCGACCTTGTCCGACTTGTAGACGTGGTCCTTGAGCGAGCTCTGGACGGACTTCTGGGCCTGCGGCTCGAGGGTCGTGCGGATCGTCAGACCGCCCTGGTTCCAGACCTTCGCCCGCTCCTCCTTGGTCTTGCCGAAGACCGGGTCGCTGAGGAACACGCGTTCCACGTACTTGCAGAAGAAGCTGGCGCCCTGGACGGCGGTGATGCAGCCGTTCTTCGGCTTCTTGACCTTCAGGCCCAGCGGCGCCTTCTGCGCGGTGGCCGCCTCGGCGTCGGAGATGTCGCCGACCTCGGCCATGCGCTTCAGCACGGTGTTGCGGCGCTTGGTGGCCTCGGCCTCGTCGTTGATCGGGTCGTAGCGGCTGGGCGACTGGACGATGCCGGCCAGCAGCGCGGCCTGGGGGAGCGTGAGGCTCTTGGCGTGCGTGGAGAAGTAGCGCTGGGAGGCCGCTTCGACGCCGTATGCCTGCTGGCCGAAGAACGTGATGTTCAGGTAGTTCTCGAGGATCTTCTTCTTGCTGAGCTCTTCCTCGAGCTGGATCGCGTACTTCAGCTCCTTGATCTTGCGCCCGATGGTCTGCTGTGTGGCCTGCGCGACCTTCGTCGGGTCGTCGCCCGCCTCCTCGACGGCGACGTTCTTCACGAGCTGCTGCGTGAGCGTGGAGGCGCCCTGGGACACCCCGCTGCTCTGCACGTTCTTGTTGAGCGCGCGCAGGACGCCCTTGAGGTCCACCGCGCCGTGCTCGTAGAAGCGCGAGTCCTCGATCGCGACGATCGCCTTCTGCATGTAGGGCGAGACGTTCTTCAGGTCGACCACCGTGCGGTCCCGTGAGTAGACGGTGGCGATCTGGCCGCCCTCGGAGTCGAGGATCGTGGTGCGCTGGCTCAGTGGCGGCGTCTTGAGATTGGCCGGGAGTTCGTCGAACGACTCCACCGATCCCTTGGCGGCCAGGCCCAGCGCGCCGAAGGCGGGCAGGGCGATGCCTGCCAGCACGGCTCCCGCGAGCACACTGACACCGAGGAACTTGGCGGCCTGCTGCGTTGGCGACAGACCACCGCCCGAGCGCTTCTTTGGCATGAGGGCAGCCTACGTTCTCATTCGCCGGACACGCGTCAATGCCTTGGCCTAAGCTGCTCGCAACTGTCACAGCAGCAGGGCTACGTATCAATACGTCCGGCGACCCCGAATCGTTCCGGAGGTTCCCCGACTTTTTTGGCGGGGGTGTGCCCGAATCCGCCTTGTGTGTCACCCCGGCGTCCGTTGTGACTCAACTGAACTGTCCCGTTGGTCGGGAAAGTCGCACATGTCGCGGGCTCACTCCCCCGGGTGATCTGCCGCTTACGCATAGTCCGTTCGGGCCATTCAAGATTGGGCCCGAAGGGGGTGTTGCGCTGTGCCCGCCTTCCGTAACGTCCTCAACTGGCGGCGGTGAATATGCCGCTGCCGCCGTGGGGGAGCCTCGATTCGGGAGAGGACGGCGCCGGTATGGGCTGGGTAACCGACTGGAGTGCGCAGGCCGCCTGCCGCACTACCGATCCGGATGAACTGTTCGTTCAGGGAGCAGCGCAGAACAGGGCCAAGGCGGTGTGCACCGGATGTCCGGTACGCACCGAATGCCTGGCTGACGCGCTCGACAACCGCGTCGAGTTCGGCGTGTGGGGAGGCATGACGGAGCGCGAGCGCCGGGCACTGCTGCGCAGGCGGCCGACGGTGACCTCCTGGCGCCGGCTCCTGGAGACCGCGCGTTCGGAGTACGAGCGTGAGGCGGGCATCCTGCCGCTCGACGACGACCAGATGTACGAGACCTTCGCGGCGGTGGGCTGAGGGGAACCCTCAGCTCAGGATCCGGCGGTCTCGGGCAGCTCCGGCCGGTCGGCCGCGAGGCGCTGTCCGATGTCGCGCAGGCCCGTGAGGTCGTGCACGTCGCCAGGGAGTGCGGCCACTTCGGCCACCGCCACCTCGGGGTGGAGCGCGGTGAAGCGGTCCCGCGTGCGTTGTTCGCGGGAGAGCAGGTGCATGCGTTCCGCATGCAGTCTGAGCAGGCCCGCGGTGAGGTCGTCCACGGTCCGGTCCGCGCGGTCCACGTCCGTGTCCGCGCCGGTGTGCGCGTCAGGGATCGCCGTCCGGTCCGTCCCGGTGGCCCCGGGGTGGTCCGTGCGCGCGTCCGAGTCCGTGGTCCGGGCCGCGTCGGTGGGGGCGTCGCGCTCCGGATCGGGTGCGGAGGATGCTGAACTGCCGTAGGAGTCGGGAGAGTTACGAACTCCAGCTTTCCCGCCGTCCTGATCCACAATGCCGGACTCTTCAAGATTTTCCGCAGCGCCGAGCGCCCGCTCGGCGGACAACTGGGCAGCACCGCTGCCGTGGACCCGGTTGAGCACCAGACCGGCCAGCGGCATGTTCTCGGCGGCCAGCCGCTCCACGAAGTACGCGGCCTCCCGCAGCGCGTCCCGCTCGGGAGCCGCCACCACCAGGAACGCCGTGCCGGGCGCCTGGAGCAGCTTGTACGTGGCGTCCGCGCGCGTGCGGAAGCCGCCGAACATCGAGTCCATCGCCGCGACGAACGTCTGCACGTCCTTCAGCAACTGGCCGCCGAGCAGCTTGCCGAGCGCGCCGGTCATCATCGACATCCCGACGTTCAGGAACTTCATCCCCGCGCGGCCGCCGACCTTCGCCGGCGCGAGCAGGACGCGGATCAGCTTGCCGTCCAGGAACGAGCCGAGGCGCTTCGGCGCGTCCAGGAAGTCCAGCGCCGAGCGGGACGGCGGGGTGTCGACGATGATCAGGTCCCACTCGTCCCGGGCCCGCAGCTGGCCCAGTTTCTCCATCGCCATGTACTCCTGCGTGCCCGCGAAGCCCGCCGAGAGCGACTGGTAGAACGGGTTGCCCAGGATCGCTGCGGCCCGGTCGCCGTCCGCGTGCGCTTCGACGATCTCGTCGAAGGTGCGCTTCATGTCGAGCATCATCGCGTGCAACTCGCCCTCGCCTTCCACGCCCTTGACGCGGCGGGGGGTGTTGTCGAGCGAGTCGATGCCCATGGACTGGGCGAGCCGCCGCGCCGGGTCGATGGTGAGGACGACCACCTTGCGGCCGCGCTCGGCCGCCCTGAGCCCCAGAGCGGCCGCGGTGGTCGTCTTGCCGACGCCGCCCGAGCCGCAGCAGACCACGATGCGCGTCGCCGGGTCGTCGAGCAGCGGATCGAGGTCGAGTACGGGCGCGGGGGTGAGACGGCGACGGGTGGTCCCCTCGTCGTGAGTCCGGTCCGCGCTCATGCGATCCCCTGCTTCCGCAGTTCGTTGGCGAGCTGGTAGAGGCCCGCGAGGTCCATGCCCTCGGCGAGCAAGGGCAGTTCGTGCAGCGGCAGATCCAGCTCGCCGAGGACCGCGCGCTGCTCGCGCTCCAGGGCGTACCGCTCGGCGTACTCCTCGGCCTGCCGCAGGAGCGGCTCCACCAGCCGTTCGGCGTGCCCGCCGCGCCGTGCCCCGCCGAGCCCGGCGGCGGACAACGACCGGGCGACCGAAGAACGCGTCACGGTCCGTGCGAGTTCCAGACCGTCCTCGTCCAGCACCTCCGGCCGCACCATGTTGACGATGATCCGCCCCACCGGCAGTTTCGCCGCCCGCAGCTCGGCGATGCCGTCCGCGGTCTCCTGGACGGGCATCTCCTCCAGCAGCGTGACCAGGTGCACGGCGGTCTGCTCCGACTTCAGGACCCTCATCACGGCCTGCGCCTGATTGTGTATCGGGCCGATCCTGGCCAGCCCGGCGACTTCGTCGTTGACGTTCAGGAAGCGGGTGACGCGACCGGTGGGCGGGGCGTCCATGACGACGTGGTCGTACACGAACCGTCCGCTCTTGTCCTTGCGCCGTACCGCCTCGCACGCCTTGCCGGTGAGGAGCACGTCCCTCAGGCCTGGCGCGATGGTGGTGGCGAAGTCGATCGCGCCCAGCTTCTTGAGGGCCCGCCCGGCGCCTCCCAGCTTGTAGAACATCTGGAGGTAGTCCAGAAGGGCCAGTTCGGGGTCTATGGCGAGGGCGTAGACCTCACCGCCCCCCGAGGCGACCGCGATCTTGCGTTCCTCATAGGGCAACGCCTGTGTCTCGAAGAGCTGTGCGATGCCCTGCCGGCCCTCCACCTCGACGAGAAGCGTCCGCTTCCCTGCCGTGGCGAGGGCCAGCGCGAGGGCCGCGGCGACCGTCGTCTTACCGGTCCCGCCCTTGCCGCTGACGACCTGGAGCCTGCTCACGTCTTCGAGCGTAACCAGTCGGCGCCCGAGGCAGTCGGGAGGCTGTGGACAACGGGGGCGGCAATCGGCCACATGGCCTGTGAAACAGGGCTCCGGGCATCAGCGGATACAGTCGCCCCCATGACCAAGTGGGAATACGCAACTGTGCCGCTGCTCGTCCACGCCACGAAGCAGATTCTGGACACCTGGGGCGAGGACGGCTGGGAACTCGTCCAGGTCGTGCCCGGCCCGAACAACCCGGAGCAGCTCGTCGCCTACCTGAAGCGGGCGAAGGCGTGAGCGCGGTCGAGGCGAGGCTCGCCGAGCTGGGCCTGAAGCTGCCGGCGGTCGTGCCGCCCCTCGCGGCCTACCAGCCCGCGGTGCAGTCCGGCCCGTACGTGTACACCGCCGGCCAGCTGCCCATGGTCGACGGCAAGCTGCCCGTCACCGGCAAGGTCGGCGCCGAGGTCACCCCCGAGGAGGCCAAGGAGCTGGCCCGCACCTGCGCGCTGAACGCCCTGGCCGCCGTAAAGTCGGTCACGGGTGACCTGGACCGCGTCGCGCGCGTGGTGAAGGTCGTCGGCTTCGTGGCCTCGGCCTCGGACTTCACCGGCCAGCCCGCCGTGCTCAACGGCGCGAGCGAGCTGCTGGGCGAGGTCTTCGGCGACAAGGGCGTGCACGCGCGCAGCGCGGTGGGCGTCGCGGTGCTGCCGCTGGACGCGCCGGTCGAGGTCGAGATCCAGGTGGAGCTCGCTCCTTAGGGCCTGCCCCGGCTGTCCGCCTGTCCGCCTGCTCCGCCTGTCCGCCTGCCGCGCCGGTCTGCCTGTCCGCCCGTGTCGCGGCACCGGGCAGGCGTCCCGTCGGAGCGCGTCGGAGCACGCTGACCTCGGGGAGCTCTCGAACATTCGCGCACCACGGGATAGCCTCGCGCCCATGGCGAATGGGCAGTGGTTTCCCCCGGACTGGCCGGAACGCATCCGCGCGCTGGCGGACGGCGACCTCACTCCGGTCGTCCCGAAACGCGCGGCCACCGTCATGCTCCTGAAGGACACCGACGCCGGCCCCGTGGTGCACATGCTGCGCCGACGCGCCTCCATGGCCTTCGCCGGAGGCGCGTACGCCTATCCCGGTGGCGGTGTCGACCCCCGCGACGACGACCGCCTCGTGCGCTGGGCGGGCCCCACGCGCTCGTGGTGGGCCGAACGGCTGGGAGTCGACGAGACGGGAGCGCAGGCGATCGTCTGCGCGGCCGTGCGCGAGACCTATGAGGAGGCCGGCGTCCTGCTCGCGGGGCCGACGTCCGACTCGGTCGTCGGCGACATCACGGGCGCCGACTGGGAGACGGACCGGGCCGCGGTGGCCGCCCGTGAGCTGTCCTTCGCCGAGTTCCTCGACCGCCGCGGCCTCGTCCTGCGGTCGGACCTGCTGGGCGCCTGGACGCGCTGGATCACCCCGGAGTTCGAGCCCCGCCGCTACGACACCTGGTTCTTCGTGGCCGCGCTGCCGGAGGGGCAGCGCACCCGCAACGCGTCCACGGAGGCCGACCGCACGGTGTGGATCCGCCCGGCGGACGCCGCGGCCTCCTACGACAAGGGCGAGCTGCTGATGATGCCGCCCACCATCGCCACCCTGCGCCGGCTCACGCCCTACGCCACGGCGGCGGAAGCGCTCGCCGCCGCCCCGGACCTCGACCTCACCCCCGTCCTGGCGCAGGCCCGGCTGGTGGAGGGCGAGGTCGTGCTCTCCTGGCCCGGGCACGACGAGTTCACCAAGCGGATCGGCGCCGAGGCCACGGGGAGGGGGCCCGCATGACGGCCCTCCGCACGGTCCCGCGCCCGGTCGTCCGTGCGACGGACGTCGCCGCGGCGGTCGTCCCCGCCACGGTCGCCCGCATGACGGTCGCCCGCACGGCGTTCGCCCCCACGGCGGCCGTCCGCACGACGGGCACGCGCATCACGGGCACGCGCGCGTCGTGCGGCCGGCCGCACGGGACGGGCATCCGCCGGCCGCACGGGAGCGTCCCGGCCGGAGACCGCCACGGCGGCTTTGCACCCGGCGCCATGGAAGGGGTCCCGGCATGACCGACGCAGCCGCCCTCCCCGGCCGGCCCCGCGGTGGAGCCCTCTCGGGCCCGGCCACCGCGCGCGCGGTCAACGTCCTCGCCCCGAACGCGTCCGCCATGACCCTGGACGGCACGAACACCTGGATCGTCTCCGAGCCCGACTCCGACCTGGCGGTCGTGATCGACCCGGGCCCGCTGGACGACGGCCATCTGCGCGCGGTCGTGGACACCGCCGAGCGGGCCGGCAAACGCGTCGCGCTGACCCTGTTGACGCACGGCCACCCCGACCACGCCGAGGGCGCCGCCCGCTTCGCCGGCCTGACCGGCACGAAGGTGCGGGCCCTGGACCCGGCGCTGCGGCTGGGCGAGGAGGGCCTGGGCGCCGGGGACGTGATCGCCGTGGGCGGTCTGGAGCTGCGGGTCGTCCCGACGCCCGGCCACACCGCCGACTCCCTGTGCTTCCATCTCCCGGCCGACCGGGCCGTCCTGACCGGCGACACCATCCTGGGCCGGGGCACGACCGTCGTGGCGCACCCCGACGGCCGCCTGGGCGACTATCTGGACTCCCTGCGGCGGTTGCGGTCCCTCACGGTCGACGACGGCGTCCACACGGTCCTGCCCGGCCACGGCCCGGTCCTGGAGGACGCCCAGGGCGCCGTCGAGTTCTACCTCGCCCATCGCGCCCACCGCCTCGCCCAGGTCGAGACCGCGGTCGAGAACGGCCGCAGCAGCCCCACCGAGGTCGTCGCCCACGTGTACGCCGACGTCGACCGCTCCCTGTGGCCGGCGGCGGAGCTGTCGGTACGGGCCCAGCTGGAGTACCTGACGGAGCACGGCCTCATCTGACCCGCATCTGCACGGAACCGGTCGGCATCCGCACGGAACTGGTCGGCATGCGCAAGGCATCGGTCGCGCACCCGCGGGACGGATCCGGTCGGACCCTCAGCTCGGTCGCCCTGGTCAGGCTGCCCGGTCGCCCCGGTCAGGCCTGCGCGTCCGGCCGGATCAGTCGGGTCTCGGGGCCTTCACGCCGTGCACGCGCGCGTACTCCCGCGCGAGCCAGGGGCCCAGGTCGTCGACGTAGGACGAGAGGACGGCACGGTCGCCCCGCGGCTCGTACCCGAGAACAGCCGCCGCCCGCAGCTGCTCCACGCGCCGCGGGTAGTAGGAGCCGAAGGCCTCCGCCATCTCGTGGAGATCGCTCGTCCAGCCGTTCCAGCGGGGCATGACGAGGGTGAAGGCGGTCCGTACGAGACGCCGGGACATGAACCGGACGAGAGACCGCTGGGCCTCCTCGGAGTCGGCCGTGGCGACGCGCTCGCGCCAGCGCGGCAGGAGCAGGGCGAGGTCGCCGTTGGTCTCGCGCGCGAGGAGGGAGTCGGGGCGGTAGCGGGGGAGGTGCTCCGCCAGGTCCTCGCCGAGCAGGGGAGTGCACAGGCAGGCCACGAACCACCCCAGGTCGTGGGTCTCCAGGTCGCTCAGCACGCGCGCGCGACCGACCAGGAGCGTCCCGCCGCCGTCGATCTGCGGGAACTCACTGTCGAGAGTCCCGTCGAGCGCACCGGCCGCCGCCCGGTCCCGGGCGGTCGGCTCCTCGCGCAGCACGACGAGCAGGTCGAGGTCGCTTCGCCCCACGCGCGCGGTGCCGCGCGGGATCGATCCGTAGAGGTACGCGCTGTGCAGCCGTGCCGCGAAGAGGTCGGTGAGGCCGTCCCGGGCAGCCGCGACGACGGGCCGGAAGGCCGGCGGCACGCGCGCGAGGGAGCCTTCGCGTGCGATGTACCCCTGGGCGTCGAGACCTCGGGAGGGAAGTGTTTCTGCCATGGGGCCACTGTGCTGCGCGGGGAGCCCCTCGGCCGATCATTTTTCGGGCTCGGGCTCGGGCGCGCGGCGGTGGGGCGCAGGCGGGGCGCGCGGAGCAGCCCGCCTCCTCGGGAAGAACAGCCCGCCCCCGCCGGAGGACGAGGCGGCACGCCGAGGGGCGTCGGCAGCGGCGGGGAGGGCGGGGCGGGCCTGGGGGCGGGTGGGCCCCCAGGGACGGGCACGGCGACCGGTGACCGGCGTCCCGCTCCGGGCGCGGCCGGCGGCTAGCGCGAGCGCTTGGCCAGTCGCTCGACGTCCAGCAGGATGACGGCCCGTGCCTCAAGGCGCAGCCACCCACGCTGGGCGAAGTCCGCCAGGGCCTTGTTCACGGTCTCGCGCGAGGCGCCGACGAGCTGCGCCAGCTCCTCCTGCGTGAGGTCGTGGACGACGTGGATGCCTTCCTCGGACTGCACGCCGAAGCGGCGCGAGAGGTCCAGCAGGGCGCGGGCCACACGGCCGGGAACGTCCGAGAACACCAGGTCGGACATGGCGTCGTTGGTCTTGCGCAGGCGGCGGGCCACGGCGCGCAGCAGCGCGGTGGCCACCTCCGGGCGGGCGTTCAGCCAGGGCTGGAGGTCGCCGTGGCCGAGGCCGAGCAGCTTCACCTCGGTGAGGGCGGTGGCCGTCGCCGTCCGCGGGCCCGGGTCGAAGAGCGACAGCTCGCCGATGAGCTCGCTGGGTCCCACCACGGCCAGCATGTTCTCCCGGCCGTCCGGGGAGGTGCGGTGGAGCTTGACCTTGCCCTCGGTGACGACATAGAGCCGGTCGCCCGGATCGCCCTCGTGGAACAGGGAGTCGCCGCGGGCCAGGGTCACCTCGCTCATGGAGGCGCGCAGTTCCGCGGCCTGCTCGTCGTCGAGTGCCGCGAAGAGCGGGTTGCGCCGCAGAACGTCGTCCACGAGTTCTCTCCTTGTCGACCTGCTCGGGGGATCTTGCTCCCCGTGTACCAGGGGACCGTGTTCCCCACTCTGCCGGAAGGTCCAAACAGTGTGATCTGTCACAAGGATGCCGCACACATGTCCTGAGGTAAGCGGCAGGGGTCCAATTGGGGGCTGATCTTCAGGGTCCGGGGCGGATGTCGGTCCCGGGCTTTAGGCTGGCCGAGTGTCCAAAACGCCGGTGAGAGCACAGGCCTAGGGGGCTGGGCGGGTGGTTGTACGTCGCGTTTCCGCTGTGGGCGAACAGAACTCTGGTGGTGGTAGGAAAACGGCAAAGGTGGCAAACGAGATGCCTGGTGAGAAAGCCGTGGAAACGACCGGCGGAGCAGCCGCCGAGAAGGCTCCGGAGCAGCAGAGCGGCAGCGGGAGCGCCGCGGACGGGGCCGCTCCGGCGAAGAAGGCGGCGGCCCGGAAACCGCCGGTGAAGAGGTCCCCGGCCAAGGGAACCGCCGCCGGTGAGGCCCCGGCCAAGAAGGCTTCAGCCAGGAAAGCTCCGGCCAAGAAGGCACCGGCCAAGAAGGCACCGGCCAAGAAGGCACCGGCGAAGAAGGCACCGGCCGAGCGGGTTGCCGCCGGGAAGGCCGCCACGGCCGCGAAGGCCGTCGTCAGGAAGCCCCAGTCCCGCACCGCCCTCGTCCGCCGTGCCCGCCGTATCGACCGCGAGCTCGCGGAGATCTACCCCTACGCGCACCCCGAGCTGGACTTCGTCGATCCCTTCCAGCTGATCGTCGCCACGGTCCTGTCCGCGCAGACCACCGACCTCCGGGTGAACCAGACGACTCCCGGTCTCTTCGCCAAGTACCCCACCCCGGAGGACCTGGCCGCCGCCGACCCGGAGGAGGTGGAGGAGATCCTCCGCCCCACCGGTTTCTTCCGCGCCAAGACCAAGTCGGTGATAGGCCTCTCCAAGGCCCTCGTGGAGGAGTTCGGCGGCGAGGTCCCCGGCCGGCTCGAGGACCTGGTGAAACTGCCCGGCGTCGGCCGCAAGACCGCCTTCGTGGTGTTGGGCAACGCGTTCGGCAGGCCCGGGATCACCGTGGACACGCACTTCCAGCGGCTCGTACGGCGCTGGCAGTGGACCGAGCAGACGGAGCCCGACAAGATCGAGGCCGAGATAGCGACGCTGTTCCCCAAGAGCGAGTGGACGATGCTCTCGCACCACGTGATCTTCCACGGCCGCCGCATCTGTCACGCCCGCAAGCCCGCCTGCGGCGCCTGCCCCCTCGCCCCCCTCTGCCCGGCGTACGGAGAGGGGGAGACGGACCCGGAGAAGGCGAAGAAGCTCCTGAAGTACGAGAAGGGCGGTTTCCCCGGCCAGCGTCTGAACCCGCCCCAGTCCTACCTGGACGCGGGCGGCAGGCCGGCCCCGCCGCTGGGGGCCGGATGAGGCGACGGCCGACGGTCGCAGGGCCCGCTGTGGCGGTCGAGGCGGGCCCCGGGCGGCGCTCGGTACCTACGGCGGTCGGGGAGCGGGACGAACGGCGCTCCGTCGCTGTGGCGGTCGGGGCGGGGCAGCCCGGGCGGCGCTTCGCCGCGGTGGTGATCGAAACGGGACCCGCGGAACGATGTGCCGGTGTTCGGGCGTTGGACTCGGCAGAACGGGGGGTGGTGTGGCGATGACGCGAGCGAGCGATACCCAGGGCGGTTCGGTGACGGTCAGCAAGGAGGGCCTGCCCGCCTGGCTGGACCCGGTGGTGCGCGCCGCGGAGACCGTCCAGCCGCCCCAGCTCAGCCGCTTTCTCCCCCCGGCGGACGGCGCGGGGCGCCAGTCGGCCGTCCTGATCCTGTTCGGCGAGGGCGACCGCGGCCCCGAGCTGCTGCTCATGGAGCGTGCGAGCTCCCTGCGCTCCCACGCGGGCCAGCCGTCCTTCCCGGGCGGCGCCCTCGACCCGGAGGACGGCGACCCGCACGGCGACGGGCCGCTCAGAGCCGCCCTGCGCGAGGCGGAGGAGGAGACCGGGCTCGATCCGTCCGGCGTCCAGCTCTTCGGCGTGCTGCCCAAGCTGTACATCCCGGTCAGCGGCTTCGTCGTCACCCCGGTGCTGGGCTGGTGGCGTGAGCCGAGCCCGGTGGGCGTCGTCGACCCCGGTGAGACGGCCCGGGTCTTCACGGTCCCCGTGGCGGATCTCACGAATCCGGGCAACCGGGCCACGACCGTGCATCCGAGCGGCCACCACGGCCCGGGATTCCTGGTCGAATCGGCCCTTGTGTGGGGGTTCACCGCCGGCGTGATCGACCGATTGCTGCACTTCGCGGGCTGGGAGCTGCCCTGGGACCGTGAGAAGCAGGTCCCGCTGGACTGGCGGTCATGACAGGGTGAGCCCCGTGAATGTGCTGGACATCCTGTTGCTGGTCGCCGCCCTCTGGTTCGCGGTCGTGGGCTACCGCCAGGGCTTCGTCGTCGGCATCCTGTCGGTGATCGGCTTCCTGGGAGGCGGCCTCGTCGCCGTGTACCTGCTGCCCGTGATCTGGGACGCGCTGACCGAGAACTCCGAAGTGAGCACCACGGCCGCCGTCGTGGCGGTCATCGTGGTGATCGTCTGCGCCTCGATCGGCCAGGCGCTCACCACCCACCTCGGCAACAAGCTGCGCCGGTACATCACCTGGTCCCCGGCCCGCGCGCTGGACGCGACGGGCGGCGCGCTGGTCAACGTCGTGGCGATGCTGCTGGTGGCCTGGCTGATCGGCTCCGCCCTGGCCGGCACCACCCTGCCCACCCTCGGCAAGGAGGTCCGCAGCTCCAACGTGCTGCAGGGGGTGTCCCGGGCGCTGCCCGCCCAGGCCGACACCTGGTTCGCCGACTTCTCCTCCGTCCTCGCGCAGAACGGCTTCCCGCAGGTGTTCAGCCCGTTCTCCAACGAGCCGATCACCGACGTCCGGCCGCCCGACCCGGCGCTCGCGAACAGTGCGGTGGCCAAGCGCGCCCAGCGCTCCATCGTCAAGGTCATGGGCACCGCGGAGAGTTGCGGCAAGGTCCTGGAGGGCACCGGCTTCGTCTTCGGCGAGCGCAGGGTCATGACCAACGCGCACGTCGTCGGCGGGGTCGACGAGCCCACCGTCCAGATAGGCGGTGAGGGGCGCAAGTACGACGCCACGGTGGTGCTGTACGACTGGAAGCGCGACATCGCGGTCCTGGACGTGCCGGACCTCGACGCGCCGGCCCTGCGGTTCACCACCGAGGACGCCGCGAGCGGCGACAGCGCCATCGTCGCGGGCTTCCCGGAGAACGGGGCGTACGACGTCCGGGCCGCGCGGGTGCGCGGGCGCATCACCGCCAACGGTCCGGACATCTACCATCGCGGCACCGTGCGCCGTGACGTGTACTCGCTCTACACGACCGTCCGTCAGGGCAACTCCGGAGGCCCGCTCCTCACCACCGACGGCAAGGTGTACGGCGTGGTCTTCGCGAAGTCCCTGGACGACGCCGACACCGGCTACGCCCTGACCGCGGACGAGATCCAGCAGGACATCTCCACGGGGCGTACCGCGGGCCAGCAGGTGGACAGCGACAGCTGCGCTCTCTGACCGGCTCTCCCGTGCGGCACGAGACGTTCGGCCGTGCTCTCCCGTGCGGTACGAGACGTTCGGCCGCGCTCTCCTCGGGCCGTCCGCGGACTGCGTCAGCCTCGGGGGTGGCGCAGGCGGACCGAGACCCAGCGGGCCCGGCGGCGCAGGATGCGCGGAATGCCCACCCGGAGATCGGAATCCGGAAGTTGCGGGTCCGCGCCTCGTCGGTGAGGGCTCAGGCCACTGGCCGAGCGGCGGTTGCGTCCTGCGTCACTGTAGTCGTGCGTCCAGCCCATACCCGGACGTCTGCCCCTGCCCCAAGGTCGATAACCGCCCCCGGAGCCGCCAATTGGCCTATGCGTCAGGCATTTGGCCGATCGTCGTACAGGTGTGCCGAGCCGTATGCCCGGGCGCGGCCGAACGGTGTACCGATCGCGATCGAACGGTCACCGGTCGGGTTCGGCATCCTTCAGCCAACTGATCAGTTCGGTGGAGAAAGCGACCGGATCCTCCTCGTGCGGGAAGTGCCCGAGTCCGTCGAACAGCCTCCAGCGGTACGGCGCTTCGACGTACTCGCCGGAACCGGCCGCACTGCGGGTGCGCATCACCGGATCGAGGGAGCCGTGCAGATGCAGCGTGGGCACCCGCACCGGCCGCTTCATGCGCCGGTAGAACTGGACACCGTCCGGACGTGCCAGCGAGCGCACCAGCCACCGGTACGGCTCGACGGCGCAGTGCGCGGTGGACGGAATGCACATCGCGCGCCGGTACGTCTCCACCGCGTCGTCCTCCGGCAGTCGCGGCCCGGACCAGTCCCGCATCAGCCGGCCCACCAGCTCGCCGTCGTCGGCGGTGAGCTGCCGCTCCGGGATCCACGGACGCTGGAACCCCCAGATGTGGGAGCTCGCGGCGCTCTGCCGGACGTCGGCCAGCATCGCCGAGCGCCAGCGCCGGGGATGCGGCATCGACGCGACGACCAGCCGCCGCACGAGCTTGGGGCGCATCACGGCCGCCGTCCACGCCAGGTAGCCGCCGAGGTCGTGGCCGACCAGCGCGGCGTCCGGCTCGCCCAGGGAGCGGATCACGCCGGTGATGTCGAGGGCGAGGTTGGCCGGGTCGTAACCCCGGGGTGTGCGGTCGCTGCCGCCCACGCCCCGCAGATCCATCGCCACGGCCCGGAAGCCGGCGTCGGCCAGCGCGACCAGCTGGTGCCGCCACGTCCACCAGAACTGCGGAAAGCCGTGGACGAGCATGACGAGCGGACCGTCACCGGCCTCCGCGATGTGGAACCGCGCGCCGTTCGCGGCGACCTCGCGGTGGGTGACCGGCACGCCGAGGACCGCGTCCGGCCGGACGAGCGAGGCGGGCGGGGGCGGGGGAAGCGCGGGGTCCGTCATGACGACGAGCGTGCCACAGCCTCGAGGGCCTCCGGCGCCCGCTCCTGGGCCAGCTCGGGTCGCGGGTGCGGCTTGGCGTTCTGCAGGACGCCCGCCGTCTCCTTCATGGACGCGGCCACCTTCTGCGGTCCCTTGCCCTTCTGTGCCTTCTTCGCGAAGACCACGCCGAGCAGCCCGAGGACGCCCGCGACCAAGCAGTTCGCGACGAAGGACAACAGGAAGCAGATCGCGAGGTTCCAGTCGGTCCAGGTCCGGATGCCGTACGCCAGGGCGAAGTTCAGCATCGGCAGGGAGAACACCAGGACCGCGCCGGCCACCGAGAACAGCCCGCCGCTCAGCGCGCCGCGTTTCACGTCCTGCTTCAACTGCGCCTTCGCCAGCGCGATCTCGTCGTGCACCAGCGCCGACAATTCGGTCGTCGCCGAGGCGAACAGCTGGCCGATGCTGCGTTCGGCGCCGACCGGGCTGCCGTCGGGTGCGCTCATCGCGTTCTCCCTCTCCTGCTGCTGCTCTGTGTTTCCGGGTTCTTTTGTACCGTCCCGTCAGATCATGCCGGACGGTCGCCGTCCTCGCCTGCCCCGCCCGGCACTTCGGCAAGCCCGTGGCGCGCGGCGGCGTCTTCCTGGGCGAGCCGCCGGCTGATCTCCTCGGCCGTCCGGCGGTGTTCGGCGGCCTTGCGGTCGTGGATCTCCGCCATCCGCAGGTGGTACGCCGGGTCGTCCTGCTCGTAGATGTCGGGGATGCCGTCGAGGTCGTCGTCGCGTTCCTCCGTCTCGCACATCCGGCGGTACCGGGCGTTGCGCAGCTTCAGCAGCACCGTCGCCAGGGATGCCGCGATCAGCGAGCCCAGCAGGACGGCGGCCTTCACCTCGTCGGTCAGGGCCGCGTCGCCCTCGAAGGCCAACTCCCCGATCAGCAGCGAGACGGTGAAACCGATGCCGGCGAGGGACGCGACGGCGAAGACGTCCGCCCAGGCCAGGTCCTCGCTGAGTGAAGCCCGGGTGAAACGGACGGTCAGCCAGGTTCCGCCGAAGATGCCGAGCGTCTTGCCGACCACGAGGCCCAGCACGACGCCCAGTGTCTCCGGCTGGCCGAACACGTCCGCGAGGGCGCTGCCCGAGAGGGTGACCCCGGCGCTGAACAGGGCGAACAGCGGGACCGCGACACCGGAGGAGAAGGGCCGCACGACGTGCTCGATCCGCTCGCCGGGTGACTGCTCCTCACCGTCACGCGTCGTGCAGCGCAGCATCAGCCCCATGGCGACGCCGGCGACCGTGGCATGGACGCCGCTGTTGTACATCAGCGCCCACACGGTCAGCGCGAGCGGCACATAGACGTACCAGCCGCGCACGCCCGAGCGCAGCAGCAGCCAGAAGACGACCAGCCCCGCCGCCGCGCCGCCCAGCGCGGCGAAGTCGATGCTGCTCGTGAAGAAGACCGCGATGATCAGGATGGCGAAGAGGTCGTCGACGACGGCGAGAGTGAGCAGAAAGGCGCGCAGCGCGCTCGGCAGCGACGTGCCGATGACGGCGAGCACGGCGAGCGCGAACGCGATGTCGGTGGCCGTGGGCACGGCCCAACCGCTTACGTCGCCGCCCCCCGTGAGGTTGGTGAGCGTGTAGACGAGTGCCGGAACGGCCATGCCGCTCAGGGCTGCCGCGACCGGGAGCGCGGCGGCTCTCGGGTCCTTGAGGTCACCGGCGACGAGTTCTCGTTTGAGTTCGATGCCGGCGACGAAGAAGAAGACGGCGAGGAGGCCGTCCGCCGCCCAGTGCTCCACGGAGAGGTGGAGTCCGAGGGCCTCGGGACCCAGGTGGAAGTGGCTCGCGCTCTCGTAAGAGCCGTGCAGTGCGGGTACGTTCGCCCAGATCAGCGCGGCCACGGCGGCCACGAGCAGCAGGACCCCGCCGACGGTCTCGGTGCGCAGGGCCTCCGCGACGAAGTTCCGTTCGGGGAGGGAGAGCCGTCCGAACACCTTGCGGGGAGCGGGGCCGGGAGCCGGGGGGCGGGGCGCGTTCACGGGGGGACCTCCGGTCGGTGGGCAGGGCTGAGCACATGCCGACCAGACTTCCCGGCGCACCTGAGGGTCACGTTTCTTCCTGAGCCTACCCACGACACGGCGGGACGCATCACGAGCGCGCGGCTCGTGTGCGTCGCACAGGCGTCCTCCCAGGTGCGGGGGTGCGGCAGCGTGAGGGCGCGGAGGTGCGGGGCGCGTGAGGGCCGCCCGGCGCAGCGCGCGCCGGACGGCCCTGTGGAGAGCGTGTCCGCGGGGCCCCGGAGGGAGAGCCCTCGGGGGCTCAGTCCTCGCTGGGTGCGGCGGGGAGCTTGGCCTGGATGAGGTCCATGACCGTGGAGTCGGTCAGCGTGGTGACGTCACCCAGCTGTCGGTTCTCCGCGACGTCCCGCAGCAGCCGGCGCATGATCTTGCCGGAGCGGGTCTTCGGCAGCTCCGCCACCGGCAGGACGCGCTTCGGCTTGGCGATCGGCCCGAGCGTGGCGCCCACGTGGTTGCGCAGGTCGGCGACGAGATGCTCGTCCTCCGCGTTCGCCGTGCCGCGCAGGATGACGAAGGCGACGATGGCCTGCCCGGTCGTCTCGTCCGCGGCGCCCACGACGGCGGCCTCGGCGACGGACGGGTGGGACACCAACGCCGACTCCACCTCGGTGGTGGAGATGTTGTGACCCGACACCAGCATCACGTCGTCGACGCGCCCGAGGAGCCAGACGTCCCCGTCGTCGTCCTTCTTCGCCCCGTCGCCCGCGAAGTACCTGCCCTCGAAGCGGGACCAGTAGGTGTCGAGGAACCGCTGGTCGTCGCCCCAGATGGTGCGCAGCATCGACGGCCACGGCTCGGTGAGGACCAGATAGCCGCCGCCGCCGTTCGGCACCTCGTTGGCCTCGTCGTCGACGACGGTCGCGGAGATGCCCGGCAGCGGCGTCTGCGCCGACCCCGGCTTGGTCGCCGTCACGCCGGGCAGCGGCGAGATCATCATCGCGCCGGTCTCGGTCTGCCACCAGGTGTCCACGACGGGCGTGCGGTCGCCCCCGATGTGCTTGCGGTACCAGATCCACGCCTCGGGGTTGATCGGCTCCCCGACCGAGCCCAGCACGCGCAGGCTGCCGAGGTCGAACTTCGCGGGGATGTCGTCGCCCCACTTCATGAACGTGCGGATGGCGGTCGGCGCCGTGTACAGGATCGTGACCCCGTACTTCTGCACGATTTCCCAGAAGCGGCCTTGGTGCGGGGTGTCGGGCGTGCCCTCGTACATGACCTGCGTCGCGCCGTTGGCCAGCGGCCCGTACACGATGTAGGAGTGCCCGGTGACCCAGCCGACGTCGGCGGTGCACCAGTACACGTCGGTCTCGGGTTTGAGGTCGAAGACCGCGTGGTGGGTGTAGGCGGTCTGCGTGAGGTAGCCGCCGGAGGTGTGCAGGATGCCCTTGGGCTTACCCGTGGTGCCGGAGGTGTAGAGGATGAAGAGCGGGTGCTCGGCCTCGAACGCCTCGGGCGTGTGCTCGGCCGACTGCCGGTCGACGGCCTCGTGCCACCACACGTCGCGGCCCTCGGTCCAGGCCACCTCCTGGCCGGTGCGTCGCACCACGAGGACGTGCTCGACGTTGTCCACGCGCGCCACGGCGTCGTCGACGGCCGGCTTCAGCGCGGACGGCTTGCCGCGCCGGTAACCGCCGTCGGACGTGATGACGACCTTGGCGTCCGCGTCCTGGATCCGGGTGGCCAGCGCGTCCGCCGAGAAGCCGCCGAAGACGACGGAGTGCGCCGCGCCGATCCGGGCGCAGGCGAGCATCGCGATCGCCGTCTCGGGGATCATCGGCATGTACACCGCGACCCGGTCGCCCTTGCGAACTCCCAGCTCCAGCAGGGCGTTGGCGGCCTTGGAGACTTCGTCCTTGAGCTCGGCGTAGGAAAGTGCGCGGCTGTCGCCCGGTTCACCCTCGAAGTGGATGGCGACCCGGTCTCCGTTGCCGGCCTCCACGTGCCGGTCGACGCAGTTGTACGCGACGTTGAGTTCGCCGTCCTTGAACCACTTGGCGAACGGCGGGTTCGACCAGTCCAGCGTCTCGGTCGGCTCCTTGGCCCAGGTGAGCCGACGCGCCTGCTCGGCCCAGAAGCCGAGCCTGTCAGCCTTGGCCTGCTCGTACGCCTCCGCCGTGACGTTGGCGTGGGCCGCCAGCTCGGCGGGCGGCGTGAACCTGCGCTCTTCCTTGAGCAGGTTGGAAAGTGAAGGAGACTCGGTCATACGCCACTCTCCTTCCCCAGCAGGTTGGCCAGGCTTTCGTTGTTCACGACATCTCCCTCTCGAAGGGTGTCCGTGTCCGTTGTGTCCCAGGCCACAGCTCATCAGACCCGAGGGGCCGGTGACAAGGGCCGACGAATAATTGGTTTAGACCTGCCCGGGGTGGTGGGGCGCCCCGGCGCGGGGGTTGCGGCGCCGGGGTGGTCGGTTCTGAGGAGCGGGCCGGGGTGACGTGAGGTGCTCGCCCCCGTCGCGGTGCGCCAGGGGTCACCCGTACCCACGGACACGGGGCGGGAGGAGTTCAGCAGGTGTAACGCCTCTCACACCGCCCGCCCCGTCGGCCGTGGCTCAGGCGGACACGTCCGCCACCCCGACGTGGTCGAAGACCTCGCCGCCGTCCGGCCCGGCCCCGGTGAGCAGATACGTCTGTGCCTCGCCGACATGGAAGTACAGCCCGTGCAGCTCCAGCGCCCCGGCCTGAAGCGCCCGGGTCACGGACGGGTGTGTGCGCAGGTGCTCGAGCTGCTGGACGACATTGGTCAGGCACAGCTGTTCGGCTGTGTCCGCCGCCGCCCGTCCGGCCAGCCGAGCGACGGGACGGCTGTGGTCGGCCATCCGCTCCAGGCTCGGCAGGCCGTGCCGCAGCCACCGTCTCAGCGGCGTGCGCGCCGCGCCGGGCTCGCAGGTGAGCAGCGCCTGCATGGCTCCGCACCCCGAGTGGCCGCACACGGTGATGGACCGCACGTTCAGCACGTCCACCGCGTACTCGATCGCGGCGGCCACCGAGTCGTCCCCGCTCTCTTCGCCGGGCGGGGGCACCAGGTTGCCCACGTTGCGCACCACGAACAGGTCGCCGGGACCACTGGAGGTGATCATCGACGTGACCAGCCGTGAGTCGGCGCAGGCGAGGAACAGCTGGGACGGCTGCTGCCCCTCCCGCGCCAGTCGGGCCAGCTCGCCCCGCACCAGCGGCGCGGTGTTGCGCTGGAACGCGCTGATGCCACGGACGAGCCGGCGTGCGCTCGGCTCGGACGCCCTCGGTTCGGTTCCGCTTCCCGGCCCCACGGCTTCGGCAGTTCCGGCGGACCGGTGGGCCCCGGCGTCTCCGTGGCCGTCATCGGTCCTCCCGGTACGGGCGCAGGCGCCGCTGCCGGGATTGCCGCCGACTTCGAGAGCCCCGTCGGCATCGGCGGGCCCATCGCCCCCGGACCGGGCCCCGTCGGCCGCGGCTTCGGCCGCCGATCCGTCTGCCTCGGCGAGGCCCGCGAAGCCGTGCCCTGGCTCGTCATGCACTGGCTCGTCATGCACTGTCACGCCATGCATCGGTTCGCTGTACCACCTGACCGGTTCCCTGGCCGACGGCGTCGGCTCCGAGGTGCCGGACTCGCCACCCGAACCGGTGCCCGAACCGGTGCCCGAACCGGTGCCCGAGCCGGTGCCCGAACCGGTGTCGGCACTTCCGTCGGCACTGCCGTCGGCACCTTCGAGGAGGGACAGCGGGGCGGAACGCGGCTGCTCGCACTGGTGGTTGCGCCAAGGCGTCCAGGGACGGCAGCGGCAGTCGGCGAGGGCAGCGCCCACTTCCTGGCCGTCAGCGGCGCCTTCGGCGGCGGCAGGCTCGAGGAGTCTGCCCCCGAAGGCGGAGCGCCGGCCGGTCAGGTCGACGGAGCCGCCGTGTGCGGTGTGCGTCTTCTGCCAGTGCTGCAGGGACTCGTAAGCGGCGTGATCCATGAAGGAGCCGTCCAACTCGACGACGACATGGGTGCCTTGGGGGACGAGGTGCAGGATGCGGCTGAGCCGCGGCACGGCCAGGAACGTCAACTGGCCTCTGACCTGTACGTGATGGACTCCTTCCTTCTCGGTGTGCGTGATGCGGGTGCGGGCGAGGCGGTGCAGGGCCACCGCCACGGCCACGGCGATGCCGAGGGCCACGCCTTCGAGGACTCCGAAGACGACCACTCCAAGGGTGGTGACGGCGTACACCAGCACCTCTCGGTGGCGCGTCACCGTGCGAATGTGGTGCAGGGACACCATCTGGATACCGACGGCCATCACCAGGGCGGCGAGTGAGGCGAGCGGGATGAGATCCAGGATCGGGACCATCAGCAGCGCGGCGACTACTACGAGAACGCCGTGCAGCATCGTGGAGTTCCGGCTCACGGCACCGGCTCGGACGTTCGCCGAACTGCGCACGGCCACGCCCGCGACCGGGAGTCCGCCGAGCGCGCCGGAGACGATGTTGGCCGCGCCCTGGCCGAGCAGCTCGCGGTCCAGATCGGAGCGGCCGACGCGGGCGGAGCGGGAACCGAGCAGGCCGGGGCGGGTGGCGATCATCTTGTCCACGGCGACCGCGCCGAGCAGCGACTGGACACTGCAGACGAGCGTGGTGGTGAGCACGGCGGCCACCAGCCCGAGCACCGGCCCCTCGGGGAGCCCGGCCAGGGCGTGACTGCTCCAGGACGGCAGGTCGACCTTCGGCAGGGTGAGGCCGGCGAGCGCGGCCATGGTGGTCGCGCCGGTGACCGCGACCAGCGCGGCGGGCACCTTGTTCAGCAGGCGGCCCGCCCGCCCGGGGATACGCGGCCAGAGCAGCAGCAGGGCCAGCGTCAGCGCGCTCACGACGACGGCCGCGGGGTGCAGGTCGGCCAACTGGGGTGGCAGGCTTCGAAGGTTGTCGAGAACGGAACTCTGCGGATTGCCGCCGAGGACGACATGGAGCTGAGCGACGGCGATGGTGACGCCGATGCCGGCGAGCATGCCGTGCACGATGGCGGGACTGACGGCGAGGGCCGTGCGCGCCACGCGCAGACAGCCGAGGCCCAGCTGGGCGAGTCCGGCGAGAACGGTGATGGCGCAGGTCGTCCGCCATCCGTAGCGCTGGATGAGATCGGCGGTGACGACGGTCAGGCCCGCAGCGGGGCCGCTGACCTGGAGTGGCGACCCGCCGATCCAGCCGGCGACGATCCCGCCCACGGCGGCGGCGACGAGGCCGGCCTGAAGGGGCGCGCCGGTGGCGAGGGCGATGCCGAGGGACAGCGGGAGGGCGATCAGGAACACCGCGATCGACGCGGAGACATCGGCGCCCGCGACGCGGAAGCGGCGGTGAGGGGGTGGTGGCGGACTGTGGGGCTGCTGGACGCGCTTCGTTCGCTTCGAGTGGGCGGTGGTGCGGGTGGGGACGCAGGCGGACATGGTTCCCGTCTCCTCCGGGGCAGCGCGGTCGCGGAACAGGTGGTCCCCCGGCTGTGGCGGGGGCGGTCGCGGCCGTGGGTCACGGCGTGCAGCGGCGGGATGAATCTCAACGCTCGGTAAACGAATCGTAATGCAGAGTAAAGGTCAAGCATGGATTTTTGCGGCAAATAGGGCAAGAAATCGCCTGAAAGGGTGAAGTGGTCTTTTTATCGGCTTGTCGTACTAATTCCCTCTCGATCTCATGCGATCTTGACGGCGCCGTCGGCTCGTTCCGGCGCGTCGTCAGAGAACGCCGTCGCCGGCGTTGGCCGAGAGAAGGAAGAAGGTGGGCCGGACATGGCCGCCACCCAGAGGATCGCCGCAGGCGCAGTGGTCGCCGCGGCCGTAGCCGCATCGCTCGCCGGTTGCGCCACGGGAACCGGTGGTTCCCATGGCTCCGAGGAAGGGGTTTCGGGGGCGGAGAAGGCGAAGCCGGCGCCCGCGCCCAAGAGCCTCGTCCGGCTGATCGGCGACGGCTCCACCGCGTACACCGGAGCACAACCCCACCTGCCCCGGGCTGAACGCCTCAAGCCGGGCCAGAAGCCGCCGCAGTTCGTGGTCTTCTCCTGGGACGGCGCCGGCGAGGACAGCCAGAAGCTCTTCTCCCACTTCCGCAAGGTCGCCAGGGACAACCACGCGACCATGACCTACTTCCTCAGCGGCGTGTACATGCTGCCGGAGGAGAAGGCCGACCTGTACAAGCCGCCGCAGCATTCGCCGGGGCGCTCGGACATCGGGTTCAACGACGAGCAGGGCATCGCCGCCACCGTGAAGCAGCTGCGCCTGGCGTGGCTGGAGGGCAACGAGATCGGCACCCATTTCAACGGCCACTTCTGCGGCAAGAACGGCGGCGTCGGCGAGTGGTCCGTCGAGGAGTGGAAGGACGAGATCGACCAGGCCAAACAGTTCGTCAAGACCTGGAAGAGCAACACCGGCATGAAGAAGGCGCCCCCGCTGCCCTTCGACTACGACAAGGAGCTCGTCGGCGCGCGCACGCCCTGCCTCGAGGGTCAGAAGAACTTCATGACCGCCGCGCGCCGGCTCGGCTTCCGCTACGACACCAGCGGCGTCAACAACCAGGTCTGGCCCGGCAGGAAGCAGGGCCTGTGGGACCTGTCCATGCAGCTCGTGCCCTTCCCCGGCCACCGCTACGAGCAGCTCACCATGGACTACAACTACATGGTCAACCAGTCCGGCACCGCCACCCAGGGCGACCGGGCCAAGTTCGCCTACTGGGGCGACCAGATGCGCGACAGCCTGCTCAAGGGCTTCCACCGGGCCTATGACGGCAATCGCGCGCCGCTGATCATCGGCAACCACTTCGAGTCCTGGAACGGCGGCACGTACATGCGCGCCGTCGAGCAGGTCGTCGAGCACGTCTGCAACAAACCCGACGTGCGCTGTGTGTCCTTCCGGCAGCTGGCCGACTGGCTGGACGCCCAGGACCCGGCGGCCCTCGCCAGGATGCGCACCCTGGGCGTGGGCGAGGCCCCGAAGCAGGGCTGGGCGTCCTTCCTCTCCGGCCACCCGGCCCCTGCCCCCAAAGGCGTGCCCGGGGCGCCCGCGGTGAAGCAGTAGCCAACGAGGACCATCGACGCCGGCCGGCGCGGGTGCCGGCGGTCACGGCAGGCGCCGCCGACGGGGCGCCTGCCGAAGGGGACGGCCGAATCCGTCACACGGAGGCTGTGGCGGTGGCGCCTTCCCCGAGGACGAAGCCGGGGTCGACCTGCGCGGCCAGGTCGGCCCCGGTGCGTTCGTTGCCCCAGGACTCGGGCGTTCTTGAGGTGGAAGTGCACCATCTGACGGGTGTAGCGCTCCCAGTCCCGCTTGTCGTACGCCGCGTCGACGGTCGTCCGCAGAAGGTCCAGAGCGTGACGGTTGGCGTCCTCCAGGAGCCCGAACCGGGGCGGCCGGCCCTTCTCCATCGCGCGCACCCAGTCCGAGTGCCCGACCGTCACGAGCAGGTCGTCGCCGACTTCCGTTCGGAGGAAGTCGACGTCGTCCCGGCCCTGCACCTTGTTGCCGACGACCTTCAGCTCGACGCCGAAGTCGCGGGCGTACTCCTTGTACTGGCGATAGACGGAGACCCCCTTGCGCGTCGGTTCGGCGACGAGGAACGTGATGTCGAAGCGGGTGAACATGCCGGAGGCGAAGGAGTCCGAGCCGGCGGTCATGTCGACCACGACGTACTCGTCACGACCGTCCACCAGGTGGTTCAGGCACAGCTCCACCGCCCCCGTCTTGGAGTGGTAGCAGGAGACCCCCAGGTCGGCTTCCGTGAAAGGTCCCGTGACCATCAAACGGACGGCGCCACCGTCGAGTTCCACCGGCCGGGCGCACGCGTCGTACACCGGGTTGTCCTCGCGCACCCGCAGCAGACGCGAGCCCCCGCCGGGCGGAGTCGTCTTGATCATCGTCTCGGCGGAGGCGACGCGGGGGTTGGAACCGCGCAGATAGTCCTTGATCAACGGCAGCCGGTCGCCCATCGCGGGCAGTCCGGCGGCGTCCGACTCGTCGAGGCCGAGCGCGGGGCCGAGGTGCTGGTTGATGTCCGCGTCGACCGCGATGACGGGTGCGCCGGATTCGGCGAGGTGACGGATGAACAGGGAGGACAGGGTCGTCTTGCCGCTGCCGCCCTTCCCGACGAAAGCAATTTTCATGTTCACCAAGCGTAGTGACCAGTTAGCTGTATGTGACAGGAGTGCGTGAAGAAGACCACTCCTTCGTGGGGTGCGGGCGCCGGTTGCGTAGGGTCGTACTCATGAGTACGACAGGCGCGTCCGCCGATCCGCTTGCGGCCCTGGGCTCGTTGCCCGGCGTGGCCGAGTCCGTGGAGTCCGTCCGCAAGGCCGTGGACCGGGTCTACGGCCACCGCGTCATGCGCCGCCGCAGCGGCGCGGTCACTTCGGAGGCCGCCCTGCGCGGAGCCCGCGGCTCCGCGGCGCTGTCCGGGGCGGACTGGGCCCTGGAGGAGGTGCGCCGACGCAGCGACTTCGGCGTGGACGGTGAGGCGCGCGTCATGGGCGCCTCACTGCGGCTCACGGCGGAGGCGGGCCAGTTGCTGTCCATCTGGCGGCAGTCGCCCCTGCGGGTGCTGGCGCGCCTGCACCTCGTTGCCGCCGCGAGCAACGGTGACGAGGTCGGCCGCCCGCGCCACGCCGGGGAGCCGGTCGACGAGCCGTTGATCGAGCTGCCCCTGCCGGTTGCGGACGAGCTGGCCGGCCGCCTGGAGGGCCTGTCCGAACTGATCATCGCGGGAGGGTCCGCGCCCGCCCTGGTGACGGCCGCGGTCGTGCACGGGGAGCTTCTGGCGCTCCGCCCCTTCACCTCCCACAACGGTCTGGTGGCGCGGGCCGCCGAGCGTGTCGTCCTGATCGGCAGCGGCCTCGACCCCAAGTCGGTCTGCCCCGCCGAGGTGGGGCACGCCGAGCTCGGCAGGGCCGCCTATCTCGCGGCCCTGGACGGCTACGCGTCCGGCACCCCGGACGGCATGGCGGCGTGGATCACCCACTGCGGCAAAGCCGTGGAGCTGGGCGCCCGCGAGTCGACAGCGGTGTGCGAGGCGCTGCAGCGCGGAGCGGCATGACGACACCCCGCGCGCGGACGGGCGTGGCGGCACCCCACGCGCGCGGGGGCAGCGGCATGAAAAAAGGCCCCACGTGGGGGCCCTGCAAAGGGTTGCGGCGGTACGAGTCCTCGTACCGCCGCTGGCATGATCACCCGGTTACCAAGCGTCCTCGATATATGCCCATCAGGTCGGGACTTTGCCCGTCACCTGGTGCGGCTGGCCCGTAATCGACGGGTCGACGTCGCGTGGGTGCCCGGTTCTCATGCGCGGTCCGTGGGGCCAAATGCGTTATTAAGGTGATCCTCTCGGATGTCCTTGGTCTCGCGGGCCGTTGAGTCATTTGTACTCCAGGACCCGGACAAGCGGAAGCCCTGGCACCAGTTCTTTACTTTTACTCTCAAACAACAGTGAATTCGAAGGAAACGGTCATTGTGGAGCGCTGCTTCGCAGGTGACGGCCGGAGAAGGAAGAGCGGCGTCCGCCTCAGACCGTTGCCGTCCGGCGCCTGCTGGCGTACCAGACCAGACCCGCGGTGGCCGCTGCCGCTCCTATGGCCGCCATGGCGACGAGTGCCGGGCGGGGCGGCACGGAGAAGGCGGGGATCCGCTGCTTGAGGCGCACCGGCCGGTGGAAGTCGAGAATCGGCCAGCCGCGCGCCACGGCCTCGCGCCGCAGCGCCCGGTCCGGGTTCACCGCGTGCGGATGCCCGACCGACTGCAGCATCGGCAGGTCGGTCGCCGAGTCGCTGTAGGCGTAGCAGCGGGAGAGGTCGTAGCCCTCGGACACGGCCAGCTCCTTGACCGCCTCCGCCTTCGTCGGACCGTACGCGTAGTACTCCACCTCGCCGGTGAAGCAGCCGTCCTCGCCCACGACCATCCGGGTGGCGACCACGCGGTCAGCCCCGAGCAGCTCGCCGATCGGCTCGACCACCTCGGCGCCCGAGGTGGAGACGATGACCACGTCACGGCCGGCGACGTGGTGCTCCTCGATCAGTGATGCCGCCTCGTCGTAGATGAGGGGGTCGATCAGGTCGTGAAGGGTCTCGGCCACGATCTCCTTGACCTGTTGGACGTTCCAGCCGCGCACGAGGGCGGACAGGTACTCGCGAGTCCGCTCCATCTGGTCGTGGTCCATGCCGCCGACGAGGAAGACGAACTGGGCGTATGCGGTGCGCAAGGCCGCCCGGCGGTTGATCAGCCCGCCTTGGTAGAAGGACTTGCTGAAGGTGAGCGTGCTCGACTTCGCAATGACCGTCTTGTCCAGGTCAAAGAAGGCCGCTGTGCGGGGCAAGGAGTGGTTTTCCACA
The DNA here is from genome assembly GCF_030816715.1 of Streptomyces achromogenes. NCBI lineage: Bacteria > Bacillati > Actinomycetota > Actinomycetes > Kitasatosporales > Streptomycetaceae > Streptomyces > Streptomyces achromogenes. The sequence goes on from NZ_JAUSYH010000001.1 coordinate 4,846,089, forward strand.
ACCAAGAGCATAGGGGCAGCCCATTCGGCGTAAGGTGGGCGCGTGGGTTTGCCTGAGAGGGCTCTCGGGTACACCATGGAAGTCACGGATCGTTCGCGACCGTGCTAACCCGGTCCGGCTCCTCCCCCCCCGAGTCGGCCGTGGAGACGACCCCCGCTCTCCCCCCCGGCGGGGGTCGTCGCATGTCCGGGTGGGTTTTCTCCTTCTGAACGCGGCGGGTGCACCGTTTCGAGGCGGCTACGGCCGCCTCTTTCGCATGCCCGCACACCGTCACGGTCCGTAGTCGTCGGACTGCTCTGCGGAGGTCGCGCGGGAGATGGTGCGGTGCTCACCGGTATGGGTGATGGCGATATTCACAACTCTCCGCTCGTCCACAGTTTTCCACCAAGATCCACATGATTTCCGGGTTCGTCGCACCGTGATTCCCACGCCTCCGCTCGGGCCGGCTTCACATGGCCGGTTCCGTTTGCCGGACGCCTGCCGCCGGTTTCCGGTGGCCGCTCATACGGGGACCGCATGCCGGTTCCCCGCGCATTGGTGAATCACGGGACCGCAGACACTGCGCGACCCGCAGTGAAGGGGGATGGAAAGCATGACCGGAGCCGTCACACACGAGCCGCCGCCCACCACCGGAGGGCGCCCGGGCAAACCTCTGATCGTCACGGAGGATCCGGACCTCCTCGACGACCTGCTGCGCCTGTGCGCCGCGGCCGGCGCCACACCGGAGGTGCACCACTCGACGCCGGAGCGCCGGGGCATCTGGGAGTCCGCGCCGCTCGTCCTGGTCGGCGACGACGCGGCACGCCGCGTGCGCGGGGCCGCCCGCCGACGTGGGGTGGTCCTCGTCGGTCGCGACCAGGACGACTCGGGGGTGTGGCAGCGCGCCGTGGAGATCGGCGCCGACCACGTCCTGATGCTTCCCGACGGCGAGCAGTGGCTGGTCGACCGCATCGCCGACGTCGCCGAGGGCATCGGCCGGCCCGCCCTCACCGTCGGCGTGATCGGCGGTCGCGGCGGCGCGGGAGCGTCCACCCTCGCCTGCGCCCTCGCCGTCACCTCGGCACGCGAGGGGCTGCGCACCCTGCTGGTGGACGCCGACCCACTGGGCGGTGGACTCGACGTGCTTCTCGGCGGCGAGAGCGCCGAGGGCCTGCGCTGGCCCGCCTTCGCCGCCTCACGGGGGCGGGTCGGCGGCGGCGCCCTGGAGGAGTCGCTGCCCCGACTGCACTCCCTGCGTGTCCTGAGCTGGGACCGAGGCGACTGCGTCGCCATCGCGCCCCAGGCCGTACGCGCGGTGCTCGCGGCGGCCCGACGCAGGGGCGGCACGGTCGTCGTCGACCTGCCACGCCGTATCGACGACTCGGGTGCCGAGGTTCTGGCCCAGCTCGACCTCGGCCTCCTCGTGGTCCCCGCCGAACTGCGCGCCGTCGCCGCAGCCGGGCGCGTGGCCTCCGCCGTCGGCATGGTCCTGCGCGACCTGCGGGTGGCGGTGCGCGGCCCCTACGGACCGGGGCTCGACGACGGTGAGGTGTCCCGCCTGCTCGGGCTGCCGCTGGCCGGCGAGGTGCCCGTCGAGACGAGCCTGCTGCGTCCGGACGGCGGTAAGGCGCCGCCGGGTGCGACCGCGCGCGGGCCCCTCGCCCGCTTCTGCAAGGAGTTCTGGGAGCGGGCGCTGACCGAGACGGGCAGGTCATGAGCGCGCCGCTCGGCCTCGAACGGACGAGCGAGGCCGGGGCGTTGCTGGACGGCGTACGCCGGTGGCTCGCCGAGAGCGGGGCGGACCCGACTCCCGCGCGCGTGGCGCAGGCCCTTCGCGAACAGGGCCGGGTCCTCGGGGACGCGGAAGTCCTCGGGGCGGCCGAGCATCTGCGCAGCGAACTGATCGGCAGTGGCCCTCTGGAGCCGCTGCTGGCCGACCCCAGGGTGACGGACGTACTGGTCTCCGCCCCGGACCGGGTGTGGGTCGACCGCGGCGGCGGCCTCGAACCGACCGGTGTCTCCTTCCCGGACGCGGCGGCCGTGCGACGCCTCGCGCAGCGGCTGGCGGCGGTGGCCGGACGGCGGCTGGACGACGCCCGCCCATGGGTCGACGCCCGGCTGCCGGACGGGACGCGACTGCACGCGGTGCTGCCCCCGGTGGCCGTCGGCTGCACCTGCCTGTCGCTGCGCGTCGCGCGGCCCCGCGCCTTCACGCTCGAGGAACTGGAAGCCGCCGGCACGGTCCCGCCGGGTGGCGAGCGGGTGCTGCGGGCCCTGCTGCGAGCCCGATTGTCCTTCCTGGTGAGCGGTGGGACGGGGAGCGGCAAGACGACCTTGCTGAGTGCGCTCCTCGGCCTGGTCGGGCCAGGGGAGCGGATCGTCCTGGCGGAGGACTCGGCGGAGCTGCGACCGGATCACCCGCACGTAGTCCGCATGGAGAGCAGGCCCGCCAACCAGGAGGGGGCGGGGCTCGTCACGCTCGAGGACCTGGTGCGCCAGGCCCTGCGAATGCGGCCGGACCGGCTTGTCGTGGGCGAGGTGCGAGGGCGGGAGGTCGTCGATCTGCTGGCCGCGCTCAACACGGGCCACCAGGGCGGCTGCGGCACGGTCCACGCCAACGCCGCAGGCGATGTCCCCGCCCGGCTGGAGGCGCTCGGTACGGCGGCCGGGCTCGACCGGGTCGCCCTGCACAGCCAGTTGGCGGCAGCCCTGTCGGTGGTCCTGCATCTGGCACGCGACCCGGCGGGCCGACGGCGGATCGCGGAGGTGCACGTGCTGGAACGGGATCTGTCCGGATTGGTGCGGACCGTGCCGGCACTGCGCTGGACGCCCGAGGCCTTCGCTCGCGAACGGGGGTGGGAGCGGCTGCGGGAGCTGCTGCGGAGCGAGGAGGACGACGAGTCGAGCGATGAGGAGTGAGCGGTGGGGAGGGAGCCGTGATGAGTGAGGAGGGCGACGAGGCGAAGGGCGCTGCGAGAGGGGGTGTTGAGCGCGGTGGGACGGGTGGGGCGAGCGGAGGCCGCGCTCAGTGAGGGGGGAGATGCCGGCGACAGGCGGGAGAGCTGTGGCCCGCTGACGGGTGGGCAAGGCAGACACCTGTGACGGATGAGGAAAGGCAAAGACCCGTGACGGGTGAGGAAGAGGAGAGGGCTGTGACGAGCGACGAAGGGGTGGGCGGGTGTGATGAGTGAGATGCCCATGGCTGCTGCCGTGGCCTGTGCCGGGGCGGCGGCCTGGTTGACGGGCGGACCGTACGCGGGAGCCAGGAGGGCGCAGTTGCTGCTCGCCGGAGGCGGAGTGGTCGGCGGTGGGCCGCCCCCGCCCTGGCGGCAGCTGACCGGCGAGCTGCGCCGCAGGCTCCGGGGGCGGTGGCGGCCCGAATGGTGGGCGCCGGTCGCCGGCCTGATCCTCGCGGTGCTGGGCGGTTCCGCACTGCCGCTCGTCGCGGGGGCGGCCGGAGTGCCCTTGCTGCGCCGGGCGCGGCGGGCCGCCGAGGCGCGACGGGCGGGGGAACGTCGAGGCGATGCGGTGATCGCGCTGTGCGCGGCGCTCGCGGGGGAGGTGCTCGCGGGCCGGCAGCCCGGGGAGGCGTTGCAGTGGGCCGCGCGGGACTCGGGCGGGCTGGGCGAGGCGCAGCCCATGGTGCTGGCGGCGGCGCGATTCGGCGGCGACGTGCCCCGGGCCCTGGCGCTGGCCGCGCGGTCGCCGGGAGCCGAGGGGCTGTTGGGACTCGCCGCGTGTTGGCGCGTTGCCGTGGACCAGGGCGCGGGTCTCGCGGCCGGACTCGACCGACTTGAGGCTGCGTTGCGAGCGGAACGGGACCAACGAGCGGATCTGCGAGCCCAGCTGGCAGGACCTCGCGCCACGGTGGTGATGCTGGCCGGCCTGCCGGTCCTGGGGCTGCTGCTGGGCGCCGCGCTCGGCGCCGACCCCCTGCACGTCCTGCTGCACACCGGAGCGGGGTTGGGCTGTCTGCTCGTCGGCGGAGTGCTGGAGGGCGCCGGGGCGTGGTGGGCACTGCGGATCGTGCGCAAGGCGGAGGCGACGTGAGCGGGGCCCGGCCGGGTGCGGACCGCGGCCGCGGGAGACGGGCGATGCGGACGGGAGCGATGTGGACGGAGGGGACATGAGCGGGGAAGTTGTCCACAGGCTGGGGGTGGCCGTGGGGATCGTGTCGGCCCTGTGGTGGTCGGTGCGGCGGCTGGCGGCCGTGCGGCGCGAGCGCGGGGCCCGTCGGAGGCTGACCGTGCTGCTGACCTCGGACACGGCGTCGGATCCGGCGTTCGGGTCGACGTCGGACAGACGGCGTCCCGGGCCACGGGAGGTCGTACGGCAGCGGCTTCCGGAAGTGCTCGTGGCAGCGCTCGTGGTGGGCGCCGGATGGGTGGCGGTCGGTGGAGTCGCGGGCCTCGCCCTGGGGTTGACGGGCGCGGTGGGCCTGGGGCGGTGGCGACGTCGGGAGCGGGCCACGGGTACGGCGAGCGAGGACGACGCCGGGCTCGCCGCACGGCAGCTCCCGCTCGCCGCGGATCTGCTGGCCGCGTGCATCACGGCGGGGGCCGGACCCGTGATCGCGGCACAGGCGGTCGGCGAGGCCCTGGGCGGTCCGGTCGGGAACGGGCTGGCGCGCGGCGCGGCCGAGATACGGCTGGGCGGCGAACCGGGCACCGCCTGGAGGAGGTTGGCCTCGACGCCGGGCGCGGCGGCGTTGGCCGGACTGTTGGAGAGAGCTGACGTGTCGGGTCTGCCGGCCGCCGCGCCTGTCGCCCGGCTCGCCGCCGACACCCGGGCCGGCTGGGCACGCGCGGCGACGGCTCGGGCCCGGCGGGCGGCCGTCATGGTCACCGCGCCTGTGGGCCTGTGCTTCCTTCCCGCCTTCATCGCGGTCGGTGTGCTGCCGATCGTGCTCGGACTGGCGGGGGGAGTGCTGGGAGGAGGTGGGCCGTGACGACGCGACGCGCATGAGCCGCCGGACGACAAGAGATCGACGCAACTGAACTGAACTCAGCCGAACTGAACCGGAAATCACGGGGGTTGTAATGAACAGGATGACGGCACGGGTGGTACGGACGCTGCGGGCAAGGCTGCTCGCCCTGGTGTGCGGGGCGCAGGGGGCACGGAGGGACGCGGGAATGGTGACGTCCGAGTACGCGATGGGGATCGTGGCGGCCGTCGGCTTCGCGGTGCTCCTCTACCAGGTGGTGACGAGCGATGTGGTGGCGGAGCAATTGCAGGCGCTCGTGAAGCGGGCGCTCAGTGCGGGCGCGTAGGTACGGGGGCGAGCCCCCGCGCGGGCGCCGGCGGCAGCGCGGCCGCGGGGACCGCGGGTTCGTGACGGCGGAGTCGGCCGTGGTGCTGCCGGTGGTGGTCGTTTTCGCGATGTCGCTGGTCTGGGGGCTGCTCGTCATGTCAGCCCAGATCCAGTGCGTGGACGCGGCCAGGGCCGGCGCTCGGGCCGCGGCCCGGCAGGATCCGTCCGATGCGGTGCTCGAGGTGGCCCGCGTCACCGCACCGCGCGGGGCGCGGGTGACCGTCGGCAGGGAGGGCGACCAGGTGCGCGTGGTGGTCGTGGCGAAGCCGCCGGGGTTGCGCGGGCTGCCCTTCGAGGTACGGGAGGAGGCAGTGGCAGCCGCGGAGGAGGCCGTGGGGGACCCAGGGAGCGTAGAGGCCCCGGGGGCCCCGGAGGGCTCAGGGGCGCTGGGGAGCACCGGAAGCGCGGACGATGCTTCGGGCGCTGCCGCCCAGGGCGCGGAGGAGGGCTCATGAGCCGCCTCGGCCGCTTCGGAGAGCACGCGAGGAGCCTCCGCCGCCTCGGAGCGCACAGAGGCCGTCTCCGTGGCCTCGCGGCCCACCGGCGCGGGGGAGGGGATCGCGGCTCCGCCACCGTCTGGAGCGTGGGTGCGATCGCCGTGCTGTGCGTAGTGTTCGGCGCGGTACTCGCCCTCGGGCAGGCCGTGACGTCCCGGCACCGGGCCGCGGGCGGTGCCGACCTCGCGGCGCTCGCGGCGGCGGACCACTGGTCGGACGGCGCCGACCGGGCCTGTGCTCGAGCGGACCGGGTGGCCCGGGCGCAACGCGCGCGGCTGGTGCGGTGCTCCGTGGTCGGCCAGATCTCGGACGTGACGGCGGCCTCGGGACGCGGACCGTTCGCGGCCGAGGTCAGGGCGCGGGCGGGACCGCCGGAGGCGGTGGTGCTTCCGGCGCCTCAACCGCCGCGGACACTCCCGGCTCCTCCCGCGGACGCACTTCCGGCTCCTCCTGCGGCCGCATTCCCGGTTCAGCCTGCGGACGCACTTCCGGCGCAGTCTGCGGACGCTTTGCCGTCTCCTCCTGCGCGGTCGGTCCCGCCGTCTCTTCCACGGCCGGTTCCGGTTTCTCCTGCGGAGCCTCCCGCAGGAGTTCCGTGAGGAGGCGGACCGCGCCCCTCTTGTGCAGCGGATCGTTGCCGTTGCCGCACTTGGGGGACTGGATGCAGGACGGGCATCCGGCGTCGCACTCGCAGGAGGCGATGGCCTGGCGGGTGGCGGTCAGCCAGGCGCGGGCCGTGTGGAAGGCCCGCTCCGCGAAGCCCGCGCCGCCGGGATGGCCGTCGTAGACGAAGACCGTCGGCAGCAGCGTGTCGGGATGAAGGGGCACCGACACGCCGCCGATGTCCCAGCGGTCGCAGGTCGCGAAGAGCGGGAGCATGCCGATCGACGCGTGTTCGGCGGCGTGCAGGGCCCCGCCGAGGATCTCGGGGTTGATCCGGGCCGCGTCCAGCTGGTCGTCGGTGACGGTCCACCACACGGCACGCGTGCGCAGCGTACGGGGCGGGAGGTCGAGCTTGGACTCGCCCAGGACCTCACCGGTGAGGACGCGCCGACGAAGGAAGGAGACGACCTGGTTGGTGACTTCGACCGACCCGTAGCACAACCGGCCCTGGCCCCACGGGACCTCGACGTCCGTCTCCAGGACGGAGATCGACGTCGTGTCGCGGGCGACCGTCGAGTACGGCGGGCTGGCCTCCTCGACGAGGGCGACGGAGTCGTCCAGGTCCAGGGAGCGCACGAGATACGTGCGGCCCTGGTGGAGGTGGACAGCGCCCTCGTGGACGGTGGTGTGGGAGGCCCCGGCGTCGACCGTGCCGAGCAGTCGGCCCGTGCCGGCCTCGACGACCTGGACCGGGCGACCGCCCTGGCCGCGGATGTCCGTGAGGTCGGCGGCCCGTTCACGGCGGGTCCAGTGCCAGGCCTTCGTCCGGCGGCGCAGCAGCTTCGCGGCCTCCAGTTGCGGCAGCAGACCTTCCGTCTCGGGGCCGAACAGGGGCAGGTCCTCGTCGGTCAGCGGGAGCTCGGCGGCCGCCGCGCACAGATGCGGCGCGAGAACGTAGGGGTTGTCGGGGTCGAGGACCGTCGACTCCACCGGACGGTCGAACAGCGCCTCCGGGTGGTGGACGAGGAAGGTGTCCAGGGGGTCGTCGCGGGCGATGAGCACGGCCAGCGCGCCCTGACCGGCGCGGCCCGCCCGCCCGGCCTGCTGCCACAGTGACGCGCGCGTGCCCGGGTAGCCGGCGATCAGGACGGCGTCGAGCCCGGAGACGTCGATGCCGAGTTCCAGGGCGGTGGTCGCGGCGAGACCGAGGAGCTCGCCCGAGTGGAGGGCCTGTTCCAGGGCGCGGCGCTCCTCGGGGAGGTAGCCGCCGCGGTAGGCGGCGACACGCCGGGCGAGCGAGCGGTCGACCTCGGCGAGACGTTCCTGGGCGATCACGGAGATCAGCTCGGCGCCGCGCCGGGAGCGGACGAAGGCGACGGTGCGCACGCCCTGGACGGCGAGGTCGGTCAGCAGGTCGGCCGTCTCGGCGGTGGCCGTACGCCGGACGGGTGCACCTTTCTCGCCCACCATCTCGGTGAGCGGCGGCTCCCAGAGGGCGAACACCAGTTCACCCCGGGGTGAGGCGTCGTCGGCGACCTCGACCACCGGGAGGCCTGTGAGGCGGCCGGCGGCGACCGCCGGGTCGGCCGCCGTCGCGGAGGCCAGCAGGAAGACCGGGGAGGCGCCGTAGCGGGCGCACAGACGGCGCAGACGCCGCAGCACGTGGGCGACGTGGGAGCCGAACACGCCGCGATAGGTGTGGCACTCGTCGATGACGACGTACTTCAGGGACTTCAGGAAGGAGGACCAGCGGGGGTGGGACGGGAGTATGCCCCGGTGCAGCATGTCCGGGTTGGTGAGGACGTAGTTGGCGTACTGGCGGATCCACTCCCGTTCCTCGAACGGCGTGTCGCCGTCGTACACGGCCGGCCGTACGGCGTTGCCGAGAGGTTGTGAGAGTTCCTTCACCGAGCGGCACTGATCAGCCGCCAGGGCCTTGGTGGGAGCCAGGTAGAGGGTGGTGGCGCCGCGGCCGTTGGGGGCCTCGGAGCCGTCCAGGAGGGCCGAGAGGACCGGTACCAGGTACGCCAGCGACTTGCCGGACGCGGTGCCCGTGGCGACGACCACGCAGTCGCCGTCCAGGGCGTGCTCTGCGGCCAGGGCCTGATGCGCCCAGGGGTGCTCGATGCCGCAGGCCTGCACGGCCGCGACGACCTCGGAACGAATCCGGTCGGGCCAGACGGCATGGCGACCCGCGCGCGGGGGCAAGTGCTCCGTATGAGTGATGCGCGACGCCCGGTTCGGTCCGGGGGCGAGCCGGTCGAGGACCGCGCCCGGAGACAGGCGGGGCGCGGTCTCGGGCGAGGATCGATCGGATCGGAGATTCTTGGCCATCGGCACCGAGTGTGTCACTGGCGTGACGGACAATGGAGCCAAGGCGTCGTGCACGCCTGCCGGTAAGTGATTGAATGCCATCGCGGCTGGCGTACCGTCCCGGGGGCTCCTGTTCAGGTGTTCCGAGGGACGACCGCTCGATAGCAAGGTGCTGGAGGATCCGTGGACCTGTCCCTGTCGACCCGTACCGTCGGCGATCGTACGGTCGTCGAGGTCGGTGGCGAAATCGACGTATATACCGCGCCCAAGTTGCGCGAGCAACTGGTCGAGCTGGTGAACGACGGGAATTTCCACCTCGTCGTCGACATGGAGGGCGTGGACTTCCTCGACTCCACCGGGCTCGGCGTACTGGTGGGCGGACTGAAGCGGGTGCGTGCCCATGAGGGCTCGCTCCGTCTGGTCTGCAACCAGGAGCGTATTTTGAAGATCTTCCGCATCACTGGTCTGACCAAGGTGTTCCCCATTCACACCTCGGTCGACGAAGCGGTCGCTGCCACCGACTGACCACCCGTGCCGGGCCCGTGCGGCCCGGCACGGATGGTCGAACAACGTAGGGGGTCCGGGCCTCGGCGGCCCGGCCCCCTGACAGCACGCCCGTAGTTCCGAGGGGGACGCATGGCCACCGTTGAACTCCGCTTCAGCGCGCTGCCCGAGCACGTCAGGACCGCCCGACTGGTGGCGGCGGCGGTGGCGCGCAGGGCCGGGGTGGACGAGGCGGTTCTCGACGAGGTCCGGCTCGCCGTCGGTGAGGCCTGCTCCCGCGCCGTCGGACTGCACCAGACGGGCGGTATCACCGCGCCCGTGAAGGTGCTGCTGATCGAGGAGGAGAAACAGTTCTCCATCGAGGTCGGCGACGAGGCGCCCCGTACGGCGCCCGGCGACCGGGCACCCGGTTCCGGCGGGGACGTGGAGGCCGAGGAGGACGAGATGGGCCTCGCGGTCATCAGCGGCCTCGTGGACGACGTCGAGGTCACCGCCGGAGAGCACGGCGGGCAGATCCGTATGACCTGGCCGTCGGCCGCGGTGACGGCCACGCTGACCTGAGTCGTCCCGAGCCGTCCACAGCGTTTCGGTTTCTGAGGGGCCCCACTCCGGTGGGGCCTCTTGGCATGCGCGGACCTGGGTAGTCGTGCATGCTTGCAGTGATCTCGCGAGTGAATCATGAGAAGTCAGTCGCGAGAAGTGAATCATGCGGCGAACGAAATCGACTGCAATTCGTGAAGCAATTCACGATCAATGCCTTGAAGGCATTACTTGACGAAAAGGCGAATTTCGTTTGCCGGGCACTGTTTTGATCAGGTTCCGGTACCTACAATCCGTCCACATCTTGAGCTCAGCCCAAGCGTCAAGGAGGACGAATGGCGGGGCTTCCCACCTCTCATCCGTTGGATCACCCGACAACCCTCGCAGCCGCGGAGCTGACCGACGGCAACCGCCTCCTGGTGGTGGTCATCGCGCTCGTGGCGTTGGCCGCGCTCGTGGTCGCGGGCGTGCTGCTGCGCCAGGTGCTCGCGGCCGGCGAGGGCACCGACAGCATGAAGAAGATCGCGGCGGCGGTCCAGGAGGGCGCCAACGCCTATCTGGCCCGGCAGTTGCGCACGCTCGGCGTATTCGCCGTCGTCGTATTCTTCCTGCTCATGCTGCTGCCCGCGGACGACTGGAATCAGCGGGCCGGCCGATCGGTGTTCTTCTTGATCGGAGCGGCGTTCTCGGCGGCCACCGGTTATATCGGTATGTGGCTCGCCGTGCGCAGCAACGTGCGTGTCGCCGCGGCGGCACGGGAAGCGACGCCGGCGGAAGGCGAACCGGAAAAGGATCTCACCGCCGTCTCGCACAAAGCAATGAAGATCGCATTTCGTACGGGCGGCGTCGTCGGCATGTTCACGGTGGGGCTCGGCCTGCTCGGCGCGGCCTGCGTGGTGCTGGTGTACGCGGCCGACGCGCCGAAGGTGCTGGAGGGATTCGGACTCGGCGCCGCCCTCATCGCCATGTTCATGAGGGTCGGCGGCGGCATCTTCACCAAGGCCGCCGACGTCGGCGCCGACCTGGTCGGAAAGGTCGAGCAGGGCATTCCGGAGGACGATCCGCGCAATGCCGCGACCATCGCCGACAACGTCGGCGACAACGTCGGCGACTGCGCGGGCATGGCGGCCGACCTCTTCGAGTCGTACGCCGTGACCCTGGTGGCCGCGCTGATCCTGGGCAAGGCGGCCTTCGGCGACGCCGGACTCGCCTTCCCGCTGCTCGTGCCCGCGATCGGCGTGCTCACGGCCATGGCCGGGATCTTCGCGGTCGCCCCACGCCGGTCCGACCGAAGCGGCATGTCGGCGATCAACCGGGGCTTCTTCATCTCGGCGACGATCTCGCTCGTGCTGGTCGCCGTGGCCGTCTTCCTCTATCTCCCCGGCAAGTACGCCGACCTCGACGGCGTCACCGACGCGGCGATCCAGGGCAAGAGCGGCGACCCGCGGGTCCTCGCACTCGTCGCGGTGGCGATCGGCATTCTTCTGGCAGCCGTCATCCAGCAGTTGACGGGCTATTTCACGGAGACCAACCGCCGGCCGGTGCGCGACATCGGCAAGTCGTCGCTGACGGGCCCCGCCACCGTGGTCCTCGCCGGAATCTCCGTCGGACTCGAATCGGCCGTCTACACCGCCCTGTTGATCGGACTCGGCGTGTACGGGGCGTTCCTGCTGGGCGGTACGTCGATCATGCTGGCGCTGTTCGCGGTGGCGCTGGCCGGCACCGGTCTGCTCACCACGGTGGGCGTGATCGTCGCCATGGACACCTTCGGACCGGTCTCCGACAACGCGCAGGGCATCGCCGAGATGTCCGGTGACGTCGAGGGCGCGGGCGCGCAGGTTCTCACCAACCTGGACGCCGTCGGCAACACCACCAAGGCGATCACCAAGGGCATCGCCATCGCCACCGCAGTTCTCGCGGCGTCGGCGCTCTTCGGGTCGTACCGGGACGCGATCACGACCGGCGCGCAGGACGTGGGCGAGAAACTGTCCGGGGCGGGCGCGCCGATGACCCTGATGATGGACATCTCGCAGCCCAACAACCTCGTCGGTCTCATCGCCGGCGCGGCGGTCGTCTTCCTCTTCTCGGGGCTGGCGATCAACGCGGTGTCACGGTCGGCCGGCGCCGTGGTGTTCGAGGTGCGGCGGCAGTTCCGCGAGCACCCCGGGATCATGGACTACAGCGAGGAGCCGGAGTACGGCAAGGTCGTCGACATCTGCACCCGGGACGCGTTGCGCGAGCTGGCCACACCCGGACTGCTCGCCGTGCTGGCGCCCATCTTCATCGGGTTCACCCTCGGGGTCGGGGCGCTGGGCGCGTTCCTGGCGGGCGCGATCGGCTCCGGCACGCTGATGGCCGTCTTCCTCGCCAACTCCGGTGGCGCGTGGGACAACGCCAAGAAGCTGGTCGAGGACGGCCATCACGGCGGCAAGGGCAGCGAGGCGCACGCGGCGACGGTGATCGGTGACACGGTCGGCGACCCGTTCAAGGACACCGCCGGCCCCGCGATCAACCCGTTGCTGAAGGTCATGAACCTCGTGGCGCTCCTCATCGCGCCCGCAGTGATCAAGTTCAGCTATGGCGAGGACAAGAGCATCGGTGTGCGCATCGTGATCGCGCTGCTCTCGCTCCTCGTCATCGTGGTCGCGGTGTACGTCTCCAAACGGCGCGGCATCGCCATGGGTGACGAAGAGAACAACACCGGCAGCGCGGCCAAGTCGGTCGATCCGGCGGTGGTTTCCTAGCGCGGCTCACCGGAGGCCAGTTCAAAGAGCGGGCGGGCGGCGCGGGTTGACGCGTCACCCGCCCGCTGTGTCGTCGGTGTGAGCCCGCCGTGAGCCTTCTCTCTCTTGGTGCAAATGGTTCAGCAGCTCACATAACGGTCATTCGTTCTGGGGTTGTCGCCCGGTTGCCGTGTATGTTCCGGGGCCGAGAGCCATGGAAGGAACCAAACCGGTGAACAAGAAGCTCACGGCCGCACTGTCCGGCGGTGCGGTACTGGTACTGGCACTGTCCGGATGCAGCAGCGACGAAGGCAACAAGGAGCTCGACGCCTGGGCCAAGCAGGTCTGCGACGCGCTGCCCGCGCAGGACGCCAAGGTCGACGCGGCGAACGCCGCGATCAAGCAGGCCGCCACGGACAACAACGCCCCCGTGAACGTCCAGAAGACCGACTCCAAGGCCTTCCAGGACATGTCCGACGCCTACAGCGCGCTCGCGCAGGCCGTCCAGAAGGCGGGCACTCCGCCCGGCGTCGACAACGGCGAGAAGAAGCAGAAGGACGCCGTCGCGGCGCTCACGACCCTCTCGACCTCCTACGCCGGCCTGAAGAAGCAGGTCGACGCCCTGGACACCAAGGACCAGGGGAAGTTCGCCGACGGTCTGCAGGACATCGCCACCGATCTCGGCCGGCTCAGCAAGAGCGGCAACACCGCGCTGAAGAACCTCGAGCAGGGCGACGTCAAGGACGCCATGGCCAAGCAGGACAGCTGCAAGAAGGTGGCCGCCTCCGCCTCCGCCCGCGCGAAGAAGAGCTGAGCCGGCGCGACCGGACCGGCCGGGGCCGGGAGCGGCCCCAGGGGTGACGGGGGACAATGGGGGCGTGAGTAACGCCACCCTGTCTCCCCTGCCCTCCGCCGACCGTCCCGACGTCGCCGCCCGGCTGCGGGAGGCCCTGCTCGCGGCCGCCTTCACCGCGGACGGCCTCCTCGACCTGCTCGGCGCCCCCGCCTACGCGGCTCTGGCGCGCAGCGAGACCGTGCCGGCGCTGCGCGCGACCCGCGGGGACACGCCGCTGGAGACGCTCGTGCGCCTCTTCCTGCTCCAGCAACCCGTCCCGCACGCGCGTGTGGCGGAGTTCCTGCCCGTAGACGCGTGCGTGGAGAGCGGCTGGCTGGTCCCCACGGGCGGCGACGAGATGGCCGCGACCGTCGACGTGCGGCCGTACGGCGGTCCGGACGGCGAGGACTGGTTCATCGTGTCCGACCTCGGCTGCGCCGTCGGCGGCGCCGGCGGCATCGGCAGCAACGACGAGGGCGTCGTCCTGGGCGTCGGAGGCGCGTCGACGACCCTCGCCGGCATCACCGTGCGCAGGTCCGTCTCCGCCGCTCTCGACCTGGGCGCCGGATCGGGCATCCAGGCACTGCACGCCGCCCGGCACGCCACGCGCGTGACGGCGACCGACCTCAATCCGCGCGCGCTGCACATCACCGCCCTCACCCTCGCGCTGTCCGCCGCCCCGGCGGCCGAGCTGCGCGAGGGCTCACTCTTCGAGCCGGTCCGGGACGACGAGACCTACGACCTGATCGTGTCGAACCCGCCGTTCGTGATCTCGCCGGGCGCCCGGCTCACCTACCGGGACGGTGGGATGGGCGGGGACGATCTGTGCCGCTCGCTCGTTCAGGGGGCGGGGGAACGGCTGAACGAGGGCGGGTTCGCGCAGTTCCTCGCCAACTGGCAGCACGTGGAAGGGGAGGACTGGCAGGACAGGCTCAGATCGTGGGTGCCCCGTGGGTGCGACGCGTGGATCGTGCAGCGCGAGGTGCAGGACGTCACGCAGTACGCCGAACTCTGGCTGAGGGACGCCGGGGACCACCGCAGTGACCCCGCCGAGTACCAGGCGCACTACGACGCATGGCTGGACGAGTTCGAGGCGCGCAAGGTGAAGGCCGTCGGCTTCGGCTGGATCACCCTGCGCAGGACGGCGGCCGCGGAACCCGTGATCACCGTGGAGGAGTGGCCGCACCCGGTGGAACAGCCGCTCGGCGACGCGGTCCTGGCGCACTTCGAGCGGCTCGACTACCTGCGTGCCCACGACGACGCGGCTCTGCTCGCCGGTCACTTCCGGCTGGTCGCGGAGGTCGTCCAGGAACAGGTGGGGCTCCCCGGCGCGGAGGACCCGGAGCACGTGGTGCTGCGCCAGCACCGCGGCATGCGCCGGGCGACCAAGGTCGACACGGTCGGCGCGGGCTTCGCGGGCGTGTGCGACGGCTCGCTGAGCGCAGGCCGCATTCTCGACGCCATCGCCCAGCTGATGGGCGAGGACCCGGTGCTGCTGCGGGACCGCACTCCGGCCCAGATCCGCCTGTTGGTGGAGCAGGGGTTCCTCGAACCGGCGCAGTGACGCGGCCAAGCGGCCGGATCTCGACTCCTCCGGGCGCAGGGGTCGGTCCCGGATCCGCGCGATGCAAGGTTCCGCCGGACATGCCTACCCCTGCCCCTGGCCGAGAGCCCCCACGCCCACCTCCGCCGTCACCCCTGCCTGAACCGCCCGGGCCCCCCGCCTCCCGGTGACGCGGTGTTCGCCCCGTGCGTAGTCCGGCCGTTCACCTCGGGTTCGCCGGATCGCCGCCCGCGCGTGACAGCGTCCGGGCCGGGGCCGGCTGGTGGCCGGGGCAGGCACGGGCGGACGAGGGGGCGGAGGCGACCATGGAAAGTGGGCCGATGATCTTCGCGGGAATGGTGTTGGCTCTCTTCGGGGGCGCTCTGCTGGTGTGGACCGCGGTCCGGGTGGGGCACCGGGAACCCGTGGCCCAGGGTGTGAGCCCCGTCGCATCGGCGGCTCTGGCCCTGCTGGCCTCGTGTGCGGCAGTGGCGGTCGGCGTGTGGTGCCTGGCCCGCCTGTGAATCGATCCCGTCGCACGCTCGTTCGGCGGGCGTGAGGGTGCTCACGCCGATCAGGGGGAGGGCGCCTCCCGGTCGTACGGAAAAGGGCCGGTCGGTACTCCGGGCGGCAGGAATGGCGGTAGTCGGGTTACCGTTCGAGTGGCCGTTGCGGGCTTTTCCCGTTTGACACGGGGGCGGGATGTACCGTCACACTCCGCAGCGTCACCATGACCCGACCCCGGGAACAAGGCCTGGGGAGGCCCCAGCCCCGACCGGAGAGAAGAGCGAAGTTGTCCCCGACCAGCGAGACCGCACAGGGCGGCCGCCGACTCGTGATCGTCGAGTCGCCTGCCAAGGCGAAGACGATCAAGGGTTATCTCGGCCCCGGCTATATCGTCGAGGCCAGCGTCGGGCACATCCGCGACCTTCCCAACGGCGCCGCGGAGGTGCCGGAGCAGTACACGGGCGAGGTCCGCCGCCTCGGTGTGGACGTCGAACACGACTTCCAGCCGATCTATGTGGTCAACGCCGACAAGCGGGCGCAGGTCAAGAAGCTCAAGGACCTGCTGAAGGAGTCCGACGAGCTCTTCCTCGCCACCGATGAGGACCGTGAGGGCGAGGCGATCGCCTGGCACCTCCAGGAGGTCCTCAAGCCGAAGATCCCGGTCAAGCGGATGGTCTTCCACGAGATCACCAAGGACGCGATCCGGGCCGCCGTGGCCAACCCGCGCCAGCTCAACCAGAAGCTCGTCGACGCCCAGGAGACCCGCCGCATCCTCGACCGTCTCTACGGCTACGAGGTCTCGCCGGTCCTGTGGAAGAAGGTCATGCCGCGCCTGTCGGCCGGGCGTGTCCAGTCCGTCGCCACGCGTCTCGTCGTCGAGCGGGAACGCGAGCGCATCGCGTTTCGTTCTGCTGAGTACTGGGACCTGACGGGCACCTTCGCGACCGGCCGCGCCGGCGACCCGTCGGACCCGTCGTCGCTGGTCGCCCGCCTCCAGTCCGTCGACGGCAGGCGCGTCGCGCAGGGCCGCGACTTCGACTCCCGGGGACAACTCAAGAGCGCGAACACCCTCCCGCTCGACGAGGCGAACGCCCGCGCCCTGGCCGCCGCCCTGGAGAACACGCGGTTCTCCGTGCGCTCCGTCGAGTCGAAGCCGTACCGCCGCTCGCCGTACGCCCCGTTCCGTACGACGACCCTGCAGCAGGAGGCCAGCCGCAAGCTGGGCTTCGGCGCGAAGGCCACCATGCAGGTCGCGCAGAAGCTGTACGAGAACGGCTACATCACGTACATGCGTACGGACTCCACGACGCTGAGCGACACGGCTGTCTCCGCGGCCCGCGCCCAGGTCACACAGCTGTACGGCGCCGACTATCTGCCGGCCCAGCCGCGGACGTACGCGGCGAAGGTCAAGAACGCGCAGGAGGCGCACGAGGCGATCCGCCCATCGGGTGATCGTTTCCGCACCCCCGCCGAGACGGGCCTGGCCGGCGACCAGTTCCGGCTGTACGAGCTGATCTGGAAGCGGACCGTCGCCTCCCAGATGAAGGACGCGACCGGCAACAGCGTGACCGTCAAGATCGGCGGCGCCGCGGCCGACGGCCGGGACGTCGAGTTCAGTGCCTCCGGCAAGACGATCACCTTCCACGGCTTCCTCAAGGCGTACGTCGAAGGCGCCGACGACCCGAACGCCGAGCTGGACGACCGTGAGCGCCGGCTGCCCCAGGTCGCCGAGGGCGACCCGCTGTCCGCCGAGCAGATCACCGTCGACGGGCACGCCACCAAGCCCCCGGCCCGCTACACCGAGGCCAGCCTGGTCAAGGAGCTCGAAGAGCGCGAGATCGGCCGGCCGTCCACGTACGCGTCGATCATCGGCACGATCCTCGACCGCGGCTACGTCTTCAAGAAGGGCACGGCGCTCGTCCCGTCCTTCCTGTCCTTCGCGGTGGTCAACCTCCTGGAGAAGCACTTCGGGCGGCTCGTCGACTACGACTTCACCGCCAAGATGGAGGACGACCTCGACCGCATCGCCAACGGCGAGGCGCAGTCCGTGCCGTGGCTCAAGAGGTTCTACTTCGGCGAGGGCGCGGCCGAGGGCCGTGCCGCCGACGCCGGCAACGGCGACGGGGACCACCTCGGCGGCCTGAAGGAACTGGTCACCGACCTGGGCGCGATCGACGCGCGCGAGGTGTCGTCGTTCCCCGTCGGCGACGGCATCATGCTGCGGGTCGGCCGCTTCGGCCCTTACATCGAGCGCGGGGAGAAGGGCGCGGAGGGTCACCAGCGGGCGGACATCGCCGAAGAGCTGGCGCCCGACGAGCTGACCCTCGAGATGGCCGAGGAACTCCTCGCCGCGCCGAGCGGTGACTTCGAACTGGGCGCCGACCCGGCGACGGGTCACCAGATCGTCGCCAGGAAGGGCCGCTACGGCCCGTACGTCACCGAGGTGCTCCCCGAGGGCACCCCGAAGACCGGCAAGAACGCCGTGAAGCCGCGTACGGCCTCGCTGTTCAAGACGATGTCGCCGGACACCGTGACGCTGGAGGAGGCCCTCAAGCTGATGTCCCTGCCGCGGGTCGTCGGCGCGGACGCGGAGGGCCAGGAGATCACCGCGCAGAACGGCCGCTACGGGCCGTACCTGAAGAAGGGCACGGACTCGCGGTCGCTGCAGACCGAGGACCAGCTCTTCACGATCACCCTCGAAGAGGCGCTGGAGATCTACTCCCAGCCCAAGCAGCGCGGCCGGGCCGCCGCCAAGCCGCCGCTGAAGGAGCTGGGCGCCGACCCGGTCAGCGGAAAGCCCGTCGTCGTCAAGGACGGCCGCTTCGGCCCGTACGTCACCGACGGGGAGACCAACGCGACCCTGCGCTCCGGCGACAGCGTCGAGGAGATCACCCCGGAGCGCGGCTACGAGCTGCTCGCCGAGAAGCGCGCCAAGGCGCCCGCCAAGAAGACGGCGAAGAAGGCCCCGGCGAAGAAGACGGCGACCGCGAAGAAGGCGGCGCCGGCGAAGAAGGCCGCGGCCAAGAAGACCACGACGGCTGCCAAGAAGACGACGGCCAAGAAGACGACGGCGAAGAAGAGCACCGCGACGAAGGCGACGACCGCACGGTCGACGTCCGAGGACTGACCGGCCCGGACCGCTGCCCAGCCGGACGGATCGCCCCTTTCGGACATACGGCGCCTGTCGGGCGTGACGGGCGGTGGATTCGACACGATTTCCGCACAACGCGTTCACGAAACGACTGCCCCGGCATCACTTTGGTGTCGGGGCGGTCGCACGTCCGGACGGGGGCCACGGGCTGTCAGTCGCGGCCGATAGGCTGAAAGCATGACGCGAGCCGAGCAGCCAACGGCCCACCACCCGGTCCCGGACGACGCCCTGGTGGCGGACTCCCGCGAGCGCGCCGTGCGCGCACTGTTGCGCGAGCCTCAGCTCAAGAGGCTCTGGAGCGCGCAGCTGGTGGGGGGTGTGGGAGACGCCCTCGCCCTGCTGGTCCTCGTCCTCCTCGTCCTCCAGGCGGCCATCGCCGAGGCCTCCTTCGGCGGCGGCTACCGTGGCGTCGCGTTCGCGGTGGCGACCGTCTTCGGGGTGCGCATTCTGGCCACCCTGCTCTTCGGGGCGGTCCTCCTGGGCCCGTTGACGTCGCTCACCTCGCCCGACGGCCCGCTCGACCGCCGCTGGACCATGGTCGCCGCCGACGGTCTGCGCGCCGCGCTGCTGATCGTCGCGCCCCTGTGGATCGACTGGACCCCGGAAGACGCGCCGGCCCTGCTGCTCGTCACCGTGTTCGTGACGGGCGTCGCCGAACGGTTCTGGACGGTCGCCCGGGAGAGCGCCGCCCCGGCCCTGCTGCCCGCGCCGCCCCTGGAGGGCGCGACGGTACGGCCGTTGCCGGACCACATGGACGCCCTGCGCCGCCTGTCCCTGCGCACCGGCTTCGTGACGATCCCGCTGGGTGCGGTCACCCTGGTCGTCGCGGCGTTGTTCAACAATCTTCTGGGCGTCGGCGTCGCCTGGTTCGACCAGCACCAGGCGGCCCTCGCCTCGTACGTCGCGGGCGGGCTCTTCGCCGGGTCGCTGTCCATCGTGACGTTCCTCGAACTGCCCGGAGTGCGCACCCCGCGCGCGCGGTCGCCGCTCGAGGGCCTGCGCCGCCCCCGCACCGCCACCGGCGTCGACGGCGGCCGCACGGGCGCGATCCCGCTGCTGGTCCTCGCCTGCGCCGCGGTCGCCGGGGCGATCGCCGCCGCCGTCGCCGTCTCCGTGCTGCACGCCAAGGACCTGGGCGGCGGTCCGGTCCTGTACGGGCTGCTCGTGCTCGGGCTGACCGGCGGCGTCGTCATCGGCATCCGCACCGCCCCGAAGGTGCTGGTGACGCTGTCGCGACGCAGGCTGCTCGCCCTGGCCATCGCCTTCACCGGCGTGGCACTGCTGGCCGCGGGCCTGGTCCCGGACGTCACCAGCGTGCTGCTGGTCGTGACCCTGGCCGGCGTCGGCGCGGGCGTCGCCGCCAACACCGGGCACGCGCTGCTCGACCAGGAGACCGAGGACCACCGCCGCGCGCGGACGACCGAACACCTGCACGCCGTGGTCCGGGTCATGGTGGCGCTGGGCGCGCTGCTCGCCCCGCCGGCCGCCGCGCTCATCGGCCCGCACCGGCTGGAGAACGGCAGGTTCGTCTTCGCGCACGGCGGAGCGGCGTTCGTGCTCATGCTGGTCGGCGCGCTGCTGCTGCCGGTGGCCGCACTGGTGCTCGCCAAGGTCGACGACCGCTCCGGCGTCCCCCTCCGCAAGGACCTGCGGGACGCGCTTCTCGGCGGCGACGACCCGGAGACCGTTCCGGCCGCGAACGGCTTCTTCATCGCCCTGGAGGGCGGCGACGGCGCCGGCAAGTCCACCCAGGCCGAAGCGCTCGCCGAGTGGATCAGGGCCAAGGGCCACGAGGTCGTCCTCACCCGGGAGCCCGGGGCCACGCCCGTGGGCAAGCGGCTCCGCTCGATCCTCCTCGACGTCTCGAGCGCCGGGCTGTCCCATCGCGCGGAGGCACTGCTGTACGCGGCGGACCGCGCGGAGCACGTCGACACCGTCGTACGGCCCGCCCTGGAGCGTGGCGCGGTGGTCATCACCGACCGGTACGTCGACTCGTCCGTGGCCTACCAGGGAGCCGGCCGTGACCTGTCCCCGACCGAGATCGCGCGGATCTCGCGCTGGGCGACGAACGGCCTGGTCCCGCATCTGACGGTCCTGCTGGACGTGTCGCCGGAGGCAGCCCGCGAACGTTTCACGGAGGCGCCGGACCGGCTGGAGTCGGAACCGGCGGAGTTCCACGCGCGGGTGCGCTCCGGTTTCCTCACCCTGGCCGCCGCCGACCCGGGCCGCTACCTGGTGGTCGACGCGGCCCAGGAGCCCGAGGCGGTCACGACGGTCGTCCGGCACCGGCTCGACCAGCTGCTGCCCCTGTCCGAGGCCGAGATCAAGGCCCAGGAGGAGGCGCGCAGGAAGGCCGAGGAGGAGGCCCGCCGCAAGGCCGAGGAGGAGGCCGCCCGCAAGGCCGAGGAGGAGCGCCTGGAGCGCGAGCGCCAGGAGCAGCTCGCCAAGCTGCGCGCCGAGGAGGAGGAGCGCAAGCGGCGCGAGCTGGAGGAGGCGCAGCGCCGCGAGGCCGAACGGCAGGCCGAGGAGGCCAGGCTGCGTGCCGAGGAGGCGCGTAAGCGTGCCGAGGAGGAGCGGGTCCGGCTCCTGGCGGAGGAGAAGGCCCGCGCCGAGGAGGAAGCCCGCCGCAAGGCGGACGAGGAGCGGCGCCGCAAGCAGGCCGAGGAAGAGGCCAGGCTGCGCGCCGAGGCCGAGACCCGGCGGCTGGAGAAGCAGCGCAAGGCCGAGGAGGCGTTGTTGCGGGCCGAGCAGGCCCGGCGTGCCGCCGAGCAGGCCGCCGCCGCGGCCTCGGTCGGCCCGAAGGCGCCCCGCCCGGCCGCCGCCGCTTCGGCGGTCCCGCCGGAGGCGGTGACCGTGCCGACCCCGGTGGTGACTCCGACCAACGCCTCGGGCGGCCCGGTGGACGAGACGGCGGTGCTGCCGCCGGTCCGGATGGACAAGGAGCCCGAGCAGCCCTCCCGGCCGCCGGCCGGGCCCGCCGGGCCGACGGCCGACGCCGAGGTGACGGCCGAGCTGCCACAGCCGTCGATCCCGGCAGGCGCCGCGGACGAGACGGCGGTCCTGCCTCCGGTGCGTGATGAGGGCGCCGCGGACGAGACTGCCGTCCTGCCGCCGGTGCGCGATCACGGCCCTGCCGACGAGACGGCCGTCCTGCCTCCGGTCAGGGACGAGAGTCCCTCGGACCGTGTGCCGCCGGGCTTCTTCCGCGACGAGCGGGGCGGACGGGCCGAGCGGGGCGGCGCGCGTCCGGACGGCGCCGACGACCGGACGCGCGAACTGCCGCAGCTCGACGAGGAGGGCGCGCCCAGGCAGCGCCCGCGGCCGGACTGGGCCGAGGAGACCCCGCTCGACGATCTGCCGACGCTGGCGGACGAACTGCTGGGACCGCACCGCGACGAGGACGACCGCGACGAGGGCCGCGGCCGGCGCCGTCGCCGCTGAGCGATCCGCTCGTGGTGGCGCCACTCGTGGTGCGGCGGGCCCCCACTGCGGGGCCCGTGCCCACGTCGGCGCCCGCGGACGGACCGTCCGCCGCGCCGTGTGGCCCGGTTGTCAGCGGCGGCCCGCACAATGGAACCCGCAGCGCGAGACGTGACGAAAGGGCGGCGTGACGCATGACCGTGTGGGACGACCTCGTCGGGCAGGAGAAGGTGAGCGAGCAGCTGATCGCCGCCGCTCGGGACGCCGACGCGTTCGTCACCGCGGCCGCCTCCGGCACCGCGCCGCCGGAGGCGTCGAAGATGACGCATGCCTGGTTGTTCACCGGCCCGCCGGGCGCCGGCCGCAGCCGGACGGCGCGGGCCTTCGCCGCCGCCCTGCAGTGCGTGAGCCCGGACCGGGCGCTGGGCGGCATGCCGGGCTGCGGGTTCTGCGACGGCTGCCATACGGCGCTCATCGGCACGCACGCCGACGTCACGACCGTCGCCGCGGTCGGGTCGCAGATCCTCGCCGAGGACATGCGCGACACGGTCCGCAAGTCCTACACCTCGCCCGCCACGGGCCGCTGGCAGGTCATCCTCGTCGAGGACGCCGAGCGGCTGAACGAGAAGTCGGCCAACGCCGTGCTGAAGGCGGTCGAGGAGCCCGCCCCCCGCACGGTCTGGATGCTCTGCGCGCCCTCCCTGGAGGACGTGCTGCCCACCATCCGCTCCCGCTGCCGCCACCTGAATCTGCGCACGCCCTCCGTCGACGCCGTCGCCGACATGCTCGTACGGCGCGAGGGCATCGAGCCGGCCGTCGCCGCGGCGGTCGCCCGGGCCACCCAGGGGCATGTCGACCGGGCCCGCAGGCTCGCCACCGACCCCGCCGCGCGCGAGCGCCGGGCGACCGTGCTGAAGGTGCCCTTGCGCGTCGACGACGTCGGCGGCTGCCTCAGAGCGGCCCAGGAACTGGTCGACGCGGCCGCCGAGGACGCCAAGCAGTTGGCGGAGGAGCGGGACGGCAAGGAGACCGAGGAGCTGAAGGCGGCACTGGGCGCGGTCCAGGGCGGCCGGATGCCGCGCGGCACGGCGGGCGTCATGAAGGACCTGGAGGACAAGCAGAAGCGGCGCAGGACGCGCACCCAGCGCGACAGCCTCGACCTCGCGCTCACCGACCTCACCGCCTTCTACCGGGATGTCCTGGCGCTCCAGCTCGGCTCCCGCGTCGCGATCGCCAACGCGGACGCCGAGGACGCGTTGGAGCGGCTCGCCCGGGGCAGCAGACCCGAGTCGACGCTCCGCCGCATCGACGCCATCGCGGCCTGCCGAGACGCCCTCGACCGCAACGTGGCCCCGCTGCTGGCGGTGGAGGCGATGACGCTCGCGCTGAGAGCGGGCTGACGAGGACGCCGAACCCCGGACCGCTCAACCCCGGGGACGTGCCGAACCCCGGGGACCGCCGAGCGCAGGGGACGGCTGAACCTTGGGACCGCCGAGCCCCGGGGAGCCGTCGGCCGCGGGTTGACGACGTCACTCGTCCGTGAGCACTTGGTGTACGCAGGGCATGCGGGTCGTCGCTCACAGTTACGCTCGTCGGATGGACATCAGGCGCTCCCTCCGCAGGTCCCGTACCGGCGTCACCCTTCTGTCGCTCGCCGCGCTGCTCGTCTGCGGGTGCTCCGCCGGGAAGCCGACGGGCACCGCCGGTTCGACGGCGAGGGCGGCGCTCGCCGCGCTCCCGCGTGCCACGCCGTCGGCACTCGCGCCGTACTACGCGCAGAAGCCGAGCTGGCGCGGCTGCGGCGTCCCCGGATTCGAGTGCGCCACGATGAAGGCGCCGCTCGACTACGCCGAGCCGGGCGCGGGCGACGTCCGGCTCGCGGTCGCCCGCAAGCAGGCGACGGGCCCGGGCAAGCGTCTCGGCTCGCTGCTGGTGAACCCGGGCGGACCGGGCGGCTCGGCGGTCGGCTACCTCCAGCAGTACGCCGGCATCGGATATCCCGCCGCCGTCCGCGCCCGCTACGACATGGTCGCCGTCGACCCCAGAGGTGTGGCCCGCAGCGAGCCCGTGGAGTGCCTCGACGGCCCCGAGATGGACGCGTACACGCAGACGGACACCACCCCGGACAACCAGCGGGAGAGGGTCGAACTCGTCGGCGCGTACAAGAAGTTCGCGGAGGCCTGCGGCGCGCGCTCGGCACGGCTGCTGCGGCACGTCTCCACCGTCGGCGCGGCCAGGGACATGGACATCCTGCGCGCCATCCTGGGCGACGGGAAGCTGACGTACGTGGGGGCGTCCTACGGAACGTTCCTCGGGGCGACGTACGCGGGTCTGTTCCCGAACCGGGTGGGCAGGCTCGTCCTCGACGGCGCGATGGATCCGGCGCTGCCCGCCCGCCGGCTGAACCTGGACCAGACGGCGGGGTTCGAGACGGCGTTCCGGTCGTTCGCGAAGGACTGCGTGCGACAGCCCGACTGCCCGCTCGCCGCGAAGGGCGCCGCTCCCGCCAAGGTCGGCGAGAACCTGAAGGCCTTCTTCCGCAGGCTCGACGCACACCCCCTCCCCGCCGGCGACCCGGACGGCCGCAGGCTCGGAGAGGCCCTCGCCACCACCGGCGTGATCGCCGCGATGTACGACGAGAGCACCTGGGAGCAGTTGCGTGAGGCGCTGGCCTCGGCCATGAAGGAGGGCGACGGCGCGGGGCTGCTCATCCTCTCCGACGCCTATTACGAGCGCGACGCCGAGGGCCGCTACGCCAACCTGATGGCCGCCAACGCCGCGGTGAACTGCCTGGACCTCCCCGCCGCCTTCTCCACCCCGGAGCAGGTGGAGAAGGCGCTGCCGTCCTTCGAGAAGGCGTCCCCCGTCTTCGGTGAGGGGCTCGCCTGGGCCTCCCTGACCTGCACGTACTGGCCGGTGGCGCCCACCGGCGAGCCGCAGCGCATCGAGGCGAGGGGCGCCGCGCCGATCGTGGTCGTCGGCACCACCCGCGACCCGGCGACCCCGTACCCCTGGGCGGTGTCCCTCTCCCGCCAGCTCACCTCCGCCCGCCTCCTCACGTACCAGGGCGACGGCCACACCGCCTACGGCCGCGGCAGTGCCTGCGTCGACTCCGCGATCAACGCCTACCTGCTCCACGGGACGCCTCCGGCGAAGGGAAAGCGCTGCTCATAGCCCCTCCACGGGCCCCGCGCCCGTGACCCCCGGAGCCGGTGCGGAGCACCCCCGGAAACTGTGTAGACTTACCGACGTTGCTGATCGCACCATGGTGTGGACAGCGCGCCGCCTTAGCTCAGATGGCCAGAGCAACGCACTCGTAATGCGTAGGTCTCGGGTTCGAATCCCGAAGGCGGCTCTGCCGAAGCCTCAGGACTCACTCGCCGTGACCTGGGGCTTTTGCTTTTACCGGATACGGCGACGGCGCTGAGTGCGAGCCGTGCGGCTGTCCCTGGTCTCAATTCTGGTCTCAATGGACGCTTCAGGACGGGGTTCCGGCTGACGCTCCGGGGCGGGTTCCGGGCGCGGCATGAACGTGTCGCCCATGCGGCGCATGGCGTCCTTCGACAGGTGCGACCGCCCCTTCACGTACCGGCGGGTCTGGCTGATCTGGGTGTGGCGCAGGATCTCCATGATCGTGGGCATGTCCACCCCGAGTTCGTTGAGGATCGTGCCAGCGGTGTGGCGGCTTCCGTCGTACAGGCGGCGGTCGTCGATCCCGGCTTCCGCCAACAGCTCCTTGAACTCTTCCCAGTCCTGACGGGGATCGAGGGGACGGCCGTCCGGGCGGGTGAAAACCAGCTTGTTTTCCTCCCACGCGTCGCCGGCTGTTTCGCGCGCCTCCTGCTGCTGTGCCTGGTGCTCGCGCAGGTAGGGGATGAACGGCGGTGGGATGGGCACGGCGTTCCGGCTCTTCTTGGTCTTGGGCCGGGTGAAGACCAGGCCGCCGCCCTTGCGGTCCGGGCATGCGCGGGCATGACTTGTGCAGCCCGTCAGGCACGGCTTCGGACAACCGCGCTTGTAGCTCCTGTGGGTCCGGCAGTCATCGGGGCATGGCTCGAACCCGTGGAACTTGGTACCGCAGGCCTGCGGGTCCTCGCAGCCGTGCCGCCATGTCAGGCGCTGAAGCTGCCACTCCGGGCGGAACTGCTCGTTGACGAAGTCGACGTACGGCCACCTCAGACCGAGGGTCTCGCCCTGCCGGAAACCCATGCCGACACCGACGCACCACCGCATGAACGTGGGGCGTTTTGCGGCGGCCTTCAGGAACGCCCTTGCCTCTTCCGTCGTGAACGGGTTCGCCTCCGTCTCGTCGACCGTGGGCGGGTCGACCAGGGTGGCCACGTTCTCCACAATGAGCCGCCGGCGGTGAGCGATTTTCAGGGCGCGGGACAGGATGCGGTGCACTTTCACCACGTGAGAGGGCGCGTGCCCCGCGTCCAGCATGACGCGGTACATCCGTTCCAGGTGTTCCGGTGAAGCTTGTCGAGCCTGTGCTTTCCGACGCCGGGAACGATGTCGTTCCTGGTCTTTGACCAGTAGTCATCCAAAGAGCGCGGCTTCAGCTTCAGGGATGCGATGTCGGTCAGGTAGATGGTCATCCACTGCTCTACGGTCGGCTTCCGACCTGCCTTGGGGGCGCGGGCCTTGTCCCGCAGATCCTCCAACTCACGGACCTTGCGCTTTACTTCGGTTTCTGTCCGGGCGCGGCGGTGGCGCCGGTCGTAACTGCCATCGTCCTTGACGCCCATGGTGACGCGGCCGTGCCACCAGCCGTCATTGCCTTCGTAGACGGTGGATTCCATGTTCGACTTCTTGGGGGGCTCATGCGCTCCTCTGTGCAACAGAGCGGCTCCGGGCAGGGTGCCCGGAGCCGAGCGGGGTGTGATCAGGCTGCGACCGGCTCGAGGGCGTTGACGTACGCCTCCAGGTCGCTGCGGCGGATGCGGCGCGAACGACCGCGCTTGACGTAGATCAAGGCGCCTTCGGCCATGAATTCGTAGACGGTTGAGCGGCCGAAGCGGAGAACCTTCGCGGCTTCTTCCGGGGTGTAGAGCAACTGATCGGTGGGCGACTCGATGGCGGTAATCATTGGCGCGTACCTCCGTGGCGGGACGGCTCCGGGCCGGGACAGGGTTGGGGTGACACTGCTCTGAGTCGTGACTCACCGCGACTCAGAGCGTGGTGCTGGGGACGGGCTGAGTCGCGGTGAGTCACGACTCTGGCTGATGTGGTTCGGAGGGCTTGAGGGTGATGCCGGCGTAGATGGCCACCTGTCGGCCGTAGGCGTCCCGGGGGCGGGTGCGGTTGAGCTGGGGGACGATGGAGAGGAGGTTGCGGCCGAACACCTGCTTTGTGCCGGGCTTGACGTCGTTGTCCTCCGCCCAGTCCCGTCAGACGCTCCACAGCGTGTCTACGGGGATGGTGCATGTCGCGCCGGTGTTGCAGCGTTCGCGGATGAACGCGCTGGTGGGGGGAAGTGGTGTCGCGCATCGTGGTGACTGCTTCGCGGCTGGATTTCGGCTCGGTGATCCGTCCGGTGCGTTCCAGTCGGGCGAGTCCGTCGAGGGCCCAGTTGAGGATGCCGGGCATCTCTGCGGCGAGCTTGTCGGTGAGGGTGGTGTCTTCCTTGCCCAGCCACGACACGGTCATGTTGAGCAGGACGAACCGGCGGGCGATGACCCCGGATGCGTCGTCGAAGTGCGGCAGTTCGTTGGAGAGAATCATGAGCCGGGTGGGCAGCTTGCCGGTCCACGGCTCGCGGTACTTGCGGTCGATGTCGATCGTGTCTTCACCGGAGATCGTCAGCAGCCGCTCGACCACCTGGCTGTTGTCGTTGCCGGAAAGGCGGGCGTCGGAGATGACCGCGAGCGGCTTGCCCAGCAAGGTGGACAGTCCGAAGTTCGTGCCGAGTCCGGCGAGGGTGGGACCGGCAAGGTTCTCCTTGCCGACCAGCTCTTTGAGGACGCGGGCGATGGTGCCTTTGCCGGATCGCGTCGGGCCGACCATGAGCAGGATCTTCTGTTGGTCCGTGCGGCCGGACAGGATGTAGCCGAACCATTCCTGGACTGCGTGGATGGCGTCGGGGTCGTCGGGCCAGAGCTGGGCCAGGAAGCGTTCCCATGTCGGTGTGGCGGCGGTGGGGTCGTAGGTGAAGGGGACGGATACGAGGTTGAAGAATCCGGGGCTGTGCGGCAGCAGCGCGCGGTCACGGATGCGGAGCAGACCGTTCTCACACGCCACGATCGGGCCGCCGTCCAAACTCGTCAAGACCGTCATCGCGGCGGAATCGATGAGCGAGGTCACGGGGCAGAAGTTCGCCGTCCCCGAGAACCTGCACCCGAAGGCCGTCCAGCGGGCTGTGCCTACGGGCGAGAGGATCAAGGGCCGAGGTTTCGCCAAGGCTTTCGGGGTGGTGGGTGGTGGCGCCAGCATCGCGCAGTTCCCGGTGGACACGTACAACTACGGGTACGAGGAAGCGACGAAACAGCTCAGCGAATCCCTGACGGACCCGCTGGACGTGGTCCCCGACGGTCAGGGAGCGGGGTGCGTCTTCTTCGGTGACTGCTATGTGGTGAGCCCAATGGCCTGACTCCACCAGACCGCCTGCCGCAGACGCCACCGGCCGGGATGACTTCCCGGCCGGTGGCGTCATATTATTCAACGTCATACGAAGGAGTGTGGACGTGCAAGGAATATCCTCCGACGATCTGGTTACGCAGCTTCTGCGACTACTCCCGGAAGTTAATCCGTATTTCGAAGTGGCGGCCAAGCGTCACGATCTCAGTGCGTCGCAGGTCACCCACTGGGAGCAGGTGAACACTTCTCCGGGGACGCTTTTGTCTGAAGTGCTTGCATACCCTCTTTTTAAGCCTATGATGAGATCTCCGAAAATCGACGCGAACGTGGAGGATTTTCTGAAGCGTTGTTTTGAATTCATCGAGGCGCTTGAGGACGACCCCACAGGTCGACTGGTGGATACAGCCTACTTCACCTTCATTGAATTCCTCTTGGAAAGTGATGAAGTGCTCGACCGTGCCTTCCGGTTCGCCTGGCCCAAGACCCGGGCGGAGATCCTGGCCATGCTGAGAGGCTGGAACGTCCCCGTGGACCCGTCCTGGGAGGACCCTTCACGTGAGGCTTCTCCTCGATCGTAAGCGCCTTGAACGCGTTGGTGGGGTCGTTGATGGCAGCCATGAGTGCGGGCGACGTCCTGCTCGACACGGGCCTGCATTCTGCGTCGGGATCGAGGGCTTCGGGCTGGGGAAGCAGAGAAGCCAGGTGCTTGGTGACGCCGCGGGAGTAACACTTGTTGCTGTTTTCGCCATGGTCTTGCTCCTTCGATGCAGAAGTTGGGTCCAGACCTCGAGCCCTTGACGTAGCCACCGGCCGAGGGCGTTCTGCTTTCAGTGGTAGTCGCCCTGGCGAGGCGGAACAGGCGTCCTTCTCCGTTCGGGGGACGCTGCCCCCGAGACCGATTACAGCCCTGCCATGAAGCGCGTAAAATGCGCCTTTTTGGGGATCTTGGGCGACTGCTGGGCCGTGACGAGAGCCGCGGTATCGACGTCGGCCGTGCGGCCTCAGGCTCGGGGCGCAGGCCAAGCCGTCCTCGGATTCGGAGGCCCTGACTTCGAAAGCAGCGGACTCCCGCCCCACCGCCTGACCGGCGCGGCCTGCCAAGGTGGGCCGCGCACCGCGCCACCCGCACCGAGCACGGACTGCACCGCAGGAGGAACTTCATGGGCAAACAGTGCATCACCGTCTGTCTGCCGCCCGTCGGCCCCGACGGGCTCAGGCAGGCGGTCGGGCAGGCCATGGACCCCTTCTGGTACGACCGTGAGGACCGTCCCCATCCGGACTGGGTGGGGGAGTGGAGCTACTGGTTCGTCTCAGGGGCGGGCTGTCTCTTCGACGTGCTGCCCGGCCACGAGGATGACCCCCGGCTCGTGCGCTACGACGACTGGATCAAACCCCCGGAGGATCTGCCGCCCTCCTGCTGCCACGGCGGCCCGCGCGGCATCCTCGACCTCGACACGCCCCGCGCCGCCGAGGCCCGCCGGGCCGGCGACACCTGGACCGCGTACCAGGCCTTCTCCGACCGCTACCCGCCGGCGCTTCCCTTCCGCCACTTCGCCGAGCGGGCCAGGACACTGGACCCCGAACAGGCCAGGGAGGCGGCCGTGACAGCCTTCCGGGAACAGCCCCTCATCCGGGCCATCGAGTCCGACCTCGCGCTGGAGGAGCGGTTCGGCTCCGACCCCGCCTACCACTTCGACGAGGACCTCGAGACGTACGTGACCCGCCACGTGGTCGCCGTGTTGCCCACCCCCGCGCTGCTCACCCTCGACGGGCGGTGGATCGAGGGCGGCGGCCTTGAGTACGAGCAGGCGTTCAACGCCTACCTGGACGGCCTGCCCGCCGACGCCATGGTCGTGCGGGTGCTCTACCACTCGTGACTGGGCAGAGGTATCGGCGGTATGGCGTGGGTCGGCATAGCCGGTTTGCGAGTGGGCGGTCTGTGGGGTGATGTCCGTGTCCGGCTGAACGTTGCTGATGTTGCGTGACCCCTGGACGAAAGCCGCAGCGTGGTCGCACTGGTCGAGGTCCGCACAGTCGCCCACCGACCGTGGGGGGCGTCGACGTACGTGTCCCACTCGGGGCCGAAGGAGAGCAGGTCCGCGGCCGCCTCGCGGAGCAGTCGTGGGTCGTCGGGGCCTTGCCAGGCAGGCCGGCCGGTAGGCGAGGTTGCGGGCCCAGGGCGGGAGGGCCGTCCAGTCCTCGGCGAGGACGTCCCGGAGCATGGCTTGGTCTCGTCGGCCGTCGCGAAGGTGAGCTTCTCGACGAAGTCCCGCGTCGCCTCGCCGACCTGGCGGCCGTCGGCGCCGTCGAAGGTCCGGCCGAGCCTCCTGGCCGCGGGGGTCGGGTCGGACGGCGGGTGCGGATCGGCGGGGGTCATCCGGTCGCGTAGTCCTCGACCAGGTCGGAGACGAAGGCCAGCAGGGCGTCGACGCGGTGCCGGTCCTCGCGCCGCTCGCGCAGGGACCGTTCCAGGGCCCGGAGCCGGTCCAGGGCGGCCGGGACCCGGTCCCGCACCTCGTCGAGGAGTTCCGTGGTGATGAGGTCCAGGCACTCGGTGAGCAGGAGCCGGGTGGCCGGTGCGGGGGGAGCCGGGTCGGGGGCGGCGAAGCCGGTGGTCAGGTAGCGGGCGGGGTCGGTCAGGCTCCAGCCGACGACGGCGCCGTGCTGGACGAGGAGCGCCACGTCGGGGGCGATGCCGATCCGGGCGTCCAGCGGCTCGTCCAGGACGTCGAGGTCGCGCAGACAGGTGAGCGCGGTGTCGCCGGGGGCGCGGCAGAGCTCCGAGGTCACCGCCAGGTGGAAGTCCCGGGCCTCGTCCGCGCGAAGGCCGCCCAGGCGGACGGGGGGTGCGGCGGGAAGGCGGGCGCAGTCCTCGGGGGCGGCGGCCTCGCCGGCGATCTGGAACTCGGCGCCGACCAGTTCCAAGCCCGCCTTGTCGAAGTGGAGCTCGTCGGGCGTGTCCCACAGCCACGGCCGGCTGCCGAAGGCGGCCAGGAGGAACCGCCCGCGCTCCTCGACGTCCGCGTACGCCGCGACCCGCACCCGGAAGTCCCGGAAGTCGAAACGCGGGCTGACGGCGAGCGGATCGTCCGTCACCGTCGCGGTCCAGTCGTCGTCGATGGTGATCCTCATGGTGCGCGCCACCTTATTTGACCTGCTCTGCGGGAGGCATGAAGCCGTTCTTGGCCGGGATCCTGCCCTCCACCACGTCCGCGTGCGTGATCGGCCCGCCGGGATCGCTGGGCAGGCCGCCCAGCGCCTCGGCCCCGGAGGGACCCTTGATGCCGGACGACCCGTACGCCGTGATGACGTTGCCGGCGCCGGTGCGGTCGGCCCGGACCACCACGATGTCGTCGCCCTGGCGGAAGATCAGGTTTCCGCTGCCCGCGGTCGAGTGGTACACGGCGTCCGGATTCTTGAGGATGTCCGTGACCATTTCCTCGGTGAAGCCGTGGTCGTCCGCGTGGTAGTTGCCGGCCTTCTTCATCTTGCCGTCCTGCGCCCTGGCGATGACGTCGTCCATCGCCTTGAGGGCGTCGTCCCTGGCCTTCTGGGCCTTCTCCTCCTTCGTGTACTTGGGCATGAGGCCCAGCGGGTCGGATCCGCTGAGCGGGTTGTCCACGTATGCCATGGGGTTGGGGGCGGGAGCGAGGCCGAGGGGGTCGGGGGAGGTGTAGCGGCCGGTCTCGGGGTCGTAGTGGCGGAAGTAGTTGTAGTGCAGGCCGGTCTCGGGGTCGTAGTACTGGCCGGGGAAGCGCAGCGGGGTGTAGGCGCTGCTGTCCCGGGCCCAGGCGGTGGCGCCCCAGAGTGTGCTGCGGCTGTGCCAGGCGATGTCGCCGGACTCGTCGATGAGTTCGGTGGGGGTGCCGACGACGTCGGTGGCGATGGCGAAGAACCGGCGGTCGATCTCCTCCTGGCGGGCGTCGGCGGTGAGGATGCGCTCGGTCTGGGCGAGGGGCGTGCCGGCGCGGTGGTCCCAGGTGAGGGCGACCGTGTGCGGGACGTCCGGCTGGTGGCCGGTCTGTTCGCACAGGGTAAGGCCGTCCCAGGTGAAGCGGGTCTCCTCGACCACGCGCTCGCCGCGTTCAGCGCGTTCGCCGCTCTCGCCGCCCGGGGCGCAGGCGCTCTCGCCGCTCTCGGCGGCGGACGCCATGCGCTGTTTCGCGGTGCGGCGGCCCAGCGGGTCGTAGCGGTACCGCCACCGGGTCCCGTCGGGGGTGGTGACGGAGGTGAGGCGGTTCTCCGTGTCCCACTCGTAGCGCCAGGTGTCGGGCTTGCGGGAGAGTCGCTTCTTCTGCCGCAGGACGACCCGGCCGAGGGCGTCGTGTTCGAAGCGGACGTCTCCGGCGCGGGTGACACGGGTGCCGGTGTAGGAACGCGCCCCGGTGGCCTCGCTGCCGGGATGGCGGGACGGCCAGGACGCCGAGGTCTGGTTGCCGGCGTCGTCGTAGGCGTACCGCTCCGTCCAGTCCTGGGCGTGGACGGCGGTGACCCGGCCCGTCGGGTCCAGGTCGAAGGTGCGCGTGCCGGACCGGCGGTCCGCGACGGAGAGCAGGTGGCCGTCGGCGCGGTAGGCGTAGACGCGGCTGTTGACGGCCCGGGCGCCGGCGGTGACGTGCTGCGCGGCGAGCCGTCCGGCCTCGTCCCAGGTGGACGACACGGTGATCGCGTCGCCGAAGACGCGGGCGAGTTCCCGGCCGACGGCGTCGTGGGTGAAGCCGATCCGGTGAGCGCCGGCGGCCAGGTGCTCGAGTCGTCCGTCGCGGCCGTAGGCGTACGAGGTGACGTGGCCGGTGGGTGTGGTGCGCCGCGTGCGGCGGCCGAGGGCGTCGTAGGCGTAGGAGACGGGACGGCCGTCCACCAGCTCGGTCTTGACCTTGCCCCGCCGGTCGTACTGGTAGCGCAGCTCACCGTCCGGGCCGGCCGCCTCCAGCAGGCGCCCTGCCCGGTCGTGGACGTAGGTGGTCACGCGTCCGTCGACGTCCTTGCGGACCACACGGCCCAGCTGGTCGCGCTCGAAGGAGACGGTCCCGCCGAGCGCGTCGACACGGGCGGCGAGCCGGCCCGCGGCGTCCACCCGGTAGGTGAGGGTGCGGCCGTCGAAGTCGGTCTCGGAGCGGACGTCGCCGGCCGCGTCGTACGTGTAGGTCCAGCTCAGCCCCTGTGGGTTGGTGACGCGGGTGAGGCGCAGCTCGGCGTCGTGCTCGAACTCGTAGCGGGCGCCGTCGGGCAGGATCCGGGCGACCGGGAGGTCGAAGTGGGTGTACTCGTAGCGTGAGACGCCGCCGGCGGCGTCGGTGTGGGCGAGCAGGTTGCCCTCGCCGTCGTACGTCCACGACTCCGCCGCGCCGTCGGGTCCGGTGCGCCGGGCGAGCTGCCCGTCTGGGTGCCACTGGAGCCGGGTGACGGCGCCCGTCGGGTCGGTGACGCGGACCGGCCTGCCGAGGGCGTCCCGCTCCGTGCGGGTCACGGCGCCGTCGGGAGCGGTCACCTCCAGGGGCAGCCCGGCCGCGTCGCACACCACGCGGGTCGTCGCGCCGAGGGCGTCGGTGACCGAGGTGAGCCGGCCGGCGTCGTCGTAGGTGTGGCGGGTGGTGGCGCCGGCCTGGTCGGTGACCGCCGTGCGGTTGCCGCGTTCGTCGAACTCGTGGACCACGCGGGCGCCGTCCGGTCCGACGACCTCGACGGGCAGGCCGAACGGGCCGCGCACGGTGCGCAGTTCGCTGCCGTCGGGGCGGGCGGCGGAGACGACCCGGCCGGCCTCGTCGTAGGAGAAGGCGGTGGTGAGGCCCAGCGGGTCGGTGCGGGTCAGCAGGTTGCCGCGGGCGTCGTAGGTGAACCGGGTGGTGTGGCCGAGCGGGTCGGTGACGGCCAGCAGCCGGCAGCCGGGGCCGAACAGGTGGCGGGTCGCGTGCCCGTCGGCGGTGGTCAGCGTGGTGGTGTGGTGGCCGGTCCCGGGGTCGGGTTCGGTGTAGGCCAGGCTGATCTGGACATGCCCGGCCTCGCCGCCCTCCGCCACGACGCGGTCGCGGTCGTCGTAGACGTAGTCGTAGCGGTGTCCGCCCGAGTCGATCCAGGCGATGACGCGGCGACGGTCGTCGTAGACGAACGTGGTCGTCGCGCCGGAGGGCTTGGTGACGGTGGTCAGGTCGCCGTCCTGATAGCCGTAGCCCATCAGCGGCAGGTCGGCGCCGTTCTCGCCCCCGCCGGCCAGGGACAGGGCGGTGACGAGGCCGTCGGCGGACGACACGTTCACCCGCCGGCCCGCCGAGTGGACGAGGGCCAGCGGCAGCCCGTCCTCGGCGCGCTCGACGGTGATCATGTGACCGTTGCGGTCGGTGACGCCCGTCAGCCAGGCGACGCCGTCGCCGCCCGGTTCGGCCCCGGACGGGGCGGCGAAGCGGAAGACCAGGCCGCTGTCGGGCTCGGTGACCGTGTAGTCGCCGTGGGCGTCGCGGGCCAGCTCGGTGCGGGACCGGCCGGACTCCGGTGTGGTGGGCGCGCCGGGGACCGGGTGCGGGTACGCGATCAGGAGCCCGTCGGCGGTGACGTGGAGGACGCCGACGGCGTCGATCTGGAGGCGGTCGTCGACGGTGGACGTCCAGGCCGGGCCGAGGAAGCGGCCGGCCGCGCAGCCGGACTCGGTGCGGCGGGTGAAGACCAGCGGCAGGACGCCGGGGAGGTCGAGGTCGGTCTGGGGCAGGTACATCCGGCCGGTGGCGAGGTCCACCGGGTCGCCACCGGGGTTGCGGTCGCCGTCCGGGGTGTTGTGGGTGCCGTCCGGGGCGTCGTCGAGCAGGTTGCGCAGCCGTGCGGCCTCGGCGGCGTCCTCCGCGATCCGCACGCCCTTCACGGCGGCGCCGCCGCCCCCGGTGGCCAGGGTCAGCGCGACGTCGGGCAGCAGCCGTCCCAGCCCCTCGCTGGGGTCCTTCATGAAGTCGGTGACCATCTGCTTGCCGGTGCCGACGGGGTCGTTTGCGGCGACGACCAGCCCGGCGGCCAGGCTGTTGAGGGAGGTGACGTACTCGGCCGGGTGCGTGAGGTTGTACGGGTCCATCGGGTTGATGCCGCGGACGAAGTTGAGGATGCCGGCGGTGCCCTTGATGAGGCCGCCGCCGACGTGGTCGCCCATGATCTGCAGTTCCTGCATGCCGTCGTTCAGCTGCTCGGCGTAGGACGGCTTCTGGGGCGCCGTGTCACGGGCCGCGCGCACCGCCGAACGTGCCGTCTCCGCAGCCGAGTTGCGCTGCTTGCGGGCCTCGGCGAGCAGGTCCTGGGCATCCTGCATCAGCTTCTTGCCGGGGTCGTCGAAGGTCGCCGCCGGCTTGGTGGGGAGGGTGGAGGGGTCGCGCTTGTCGGCGGGTTGGGCGTTGTAGCGGTCGACGGCGCTGTTGTAGTCGTCGACCTTCTTGCGGTGGGCGTCGGCGGCGTCCTCCGAGGCCTTGACGCCCTCCTTCCACTTGTCGATCGCCGTCTGCGCCTGCCCCTGCGCCCAGGTGACGGTGCCGGCGAACGCCTCGAGCGCGGCGGCCGCTTTGGTGCAGGCGTCGGCGCCGGTGAACCACTTGGGCGGCTGGGTGCCGACCGCGGTGCGCAGCGCCTCGGCCGTTTCGCCCTTGAGCCGGGACGAGTCGAGGCCTTTGAGGCCCTCGCCCGCGCTGTCGAACGACGACTGGAAGCCGCGGAGCTTCTCGGCGGTGGAGCGGATCTTGTCGGCGCTGCCGTAGATCAGCTTGGTCTTGTCCTCGGTCTGCCCGAGGTCCATCTCGTCGACCTCGGCGCCCAGCCGGTTCGCCACCGAACGGGACTGCTCGCGCACCCAGTCCGCGCCGGTCTGCCAGCCGGCGTCCTCCAGTTTGTCGGCCGTCCAGTTGCCCGCGTCCTCGACCCGGTCGCCGACCCACGCGACGCCGTCCTCGACCGCGTCCTCGACCGAGTCGGGCGTGATGTCACTGATGAAGTCGCCGATGCCCACGCTCAGTTGCCCCCGGAATCGCCCTGTTGCTGTTGCTGCTGCGCCTGCTGGGCGCGTTCCTCCGGCGACGGGCCGAAGGTGTCGTCCAGCGCCTGGTTCCACTGGTCGTCGGAGATGCCGAGCGCGTCGTTGAGCAGTTCCGACCGCCGGCCGCCGTCGCCCTCGGTGAGGACGGTGCGACCGGTGTCCTTCCAGGTCTGCTCGATGTCCTGGCCGGCCTTGTCGAACGACTCGCCGCTCCAGTCCGGGTCCAGGGAGTCCGGCGTGAAGACGTCGCCCCAGTCCTGCTGGGTGATCTCCTCCTCGGTGGCGTGCGGGTTGCCGCCCATCACGGAGTTGACGCCCACCTTCAACGAGCCCGCGATGTACTGGTCGTGCTCCCACTGGGTGCCCGCCGCGAGACCGAGGCGGTTCGCGAGGGCGCTGGCATCGCGCACCAGGGCGCGCACGCCCCACTCCCAGCGCTCGCAGAAGTCCTCGAAGTCCGCCGACAGGCCGTGGTGCCCGGCCTCCATCTGGGTCATCGCCAGCTCCGAGAAGCCCTTGCCCATCACCGAGCCGGTGGCGCCGCCGAGTTCGCCGAGCTGGTCGATCGTCGCGCCCACGCCCTGCGTGAACTTCGCGACGGCCTCCGCGCCGAGCTGGAGATCCGTTCCCTCACCGCTCACAGCCGCCTCCCCGCTCCCGCTCCACCGCCATCGACGGCGACCGCCTCCGGGACGATGCCGACGACCGGCGGGAAGAACATCGACCCGTCCGCGGTGGCGATGTCGACGGCGAGTCCGGCGGGTTCGCCCAGCGCGGGCACGATCTCGTCGACGATGCGCGCGCCGAGCAGCGCCGCGTACTCCACGGGCCGGTCGCCGGGCCCGTGGTGCAGGGCGAACCGGGCGAGCGCCGCCTCGTCGGTGAACCCGCAGATCCATCGCACCCCGCCCGAACGCACCGACCACAGACCCCCGTCGGCCACCGGCACCAGCAGCACCGAGCGCCGCATCTCACCGACCAGCGCACGGGGGTCGTCGCCCCCGTCTCTGCGTTCCGCGATCCGCTCGGCGAGCGCCGCCCTCGACTGCTGCACGGTTCCTCCCCGGTCCAGGTGCCTCATGGCACCGTAGATCAGGACGCACGGCACGTACGGGTCGGTTCATGTGAAGGTTCGCGGGGGCCCACCGGCCCGGGGCGCCGGAGCGGGGCCTTACCGGCGGTCACACCTTGACGGCCGGGTGTGGAGCGTTCACGGCGGCGAGGACGGCGTCGCCGGCGTACTCGTGGCGCAGACGATGGTCGCGCAGGAGCGCCGCCGCTCGCTCGGTGACGTCCTCGGTGACGTCGTGCACGTCGATCCGGGAGAGCACCACGGGATGCGGGCGGGGTTGCGGGCATCAGACCGCGGGCACCGCCCGAGTCGCGCCGGCCATGGCGCAGAGCGGCGCGGGCCGCTTCGATCTCCTCCCGGGACAACGGGTCGTCGTCGGTCTCGAAGTGGTACGCAGAAGTGATGGCGCGTCAGCAGCTACAGCGGAGGGCAAGGCGAGTGCGTCGAGGTCGCCGACAACCTCTTCGGACTCGTCCTTGTCCGTGACAGCAGGCGCCCCAGCGGTCCCGCACTCGCCTTCTCCCCGTGCGCCTGGGGCGCCTTCGTCGATCACCTCCGCTGAGAACGGCGTTCCCGACGGAGTCCTTCAGGACCGGGTCAAGGTGAGGGGGCGCCACCAGGCCGGGTTGTCGCGGTACCAGGCGACCGTGGCGGCGAGGCCCTCGGCGAAGGGGATCTGGGGGGCGTAGCCGAGTTCGGTGCGGATCCTGGAGTCGTCCAGGGCGTAGCGCAGGTCGTGGCCCTTGCGGTCGGGGGCGCGGTCGACGAGGGACGGGTCGGCCCCGCACAGGTCGAGGAGCAGGTCGGTGATCTCCCGGTTGGTGCGTTCGGTGCCGCCGCCGACGTTGTAGACCTCGCCGGGGCGGCCGTCCGTGAGCACCAGCTGCACGGCACGGCAGTGGTCGGAGACGTGCAGCCACTCGCGGATGTTGGTGCCGTCGCCGTAGAGGGGGACGGGGACGCCGTCGAGCAGGTTGGTGGTGAACAGCGGGATGAGCTTCTCGACGTGCTGGTAGGGGCCGTAGTTGTTGGAGCAGCGGGTGACGGACACGTCCAGGCCGTGGGTGCGGGCGTAGGCGAGGGTGATGAGGTCACTGGCCGCCTTGGACGCCGCGTAGGGCGAGTTGGGGGCGAGCGGCCAGTCCTCCGTCCAGCTGCCGTGGGTGATGGAGCCGTACACCTCGTCGGTGGACACGTGCACCACGCGGGACACGCCGGCGGCGAGGCTCGCCTCCATGACGTTGTGCGTGCCGACGCAGTTGGTGCCCACGAAGTCGGCCGCGCGCACCAGGGAGCGGTCGACGTGGGACTCGGCGGCGAAGTGGACGACGGCGTCGTGCCCGGGGACGAGGCCGCGCAGCAGCTCGCGGTCGCAGATGTCGCCGTGGACGAAGGTCAGCCGGGGGTGCTCGGCGGGGAGGTTCGCCCGGTTGCCGGCGTAGGTGAGTTTGTCGAGGACGGTGATCTCGGCTTGTTCGTATCCGGCGTACTCACCGCTCAGCATCGCTCGCACGTAGTGGGAGCCGATGAAGCCGGCCGCGCCGGTGACCAGGATACGCATGCGGCTCACGCTGGCCCCGGGCACTAGAGAACCCCTACACGCGCGATCGACGCCCGTCCCGGCCTGCGTTGCCCGCCTGCCCGCCCGTCCCGCCCTGTTCAGCCTGGGTCCCGATCGTGCCGGCTCGGGCGGGCGCTCGCGTTCCATCGGTGTTCCGTCCAGGTTCAAGACGTGTCGACGAGGGTGGAGGCATGATCCCAACGCCCAAGGAGCACTCATGACCGAGGCGCAGAAGGTCCCCGACGTGCGCAAGACGGTGACGGTGGACGTGCCCGCGGACCGGGCCTTCGCCATTTTCGCCGAGCGTCCCCTCGAATGGTTCCCCGAGAGGCACGTCTTCGTCGAGGACCGGGTGTCGCTCACCATCGAACCCTTCGAGGGCGGCCGCTACTACGAGGTCGGCGCCGACGGCACCGAGATCGCCTGGGGCACGGTGGTGGAGTGGAACCCGTCCAAGCGGATCGTGCTGACCTGGCGGGTCGGCCCGCACTGGCAGCCGATCTTCGACGACGAGAAGGCGAGCTTCATCGAGGTCGACTTCGAGCCGGCCGGCCCCGGGCGGACGACGGTGGCGCTCACGCACAGCGGACTGCACCGGCACGGCGAGATCGCGCCGCAGATCCACGCGGCGCTCGACGGCCCGAGCCCCGGGGACACGCTGGCCCGTTACGAGCAGGTCGTCGCCCGGGTCTCCGCGGCGGCGAAGGCGGTCCCCGTGACGCTCGTCAACAGGTTCCAGCTGACGGGGACGGCCGAGGAGTTCGAGCAGGTCTTCGCCGCGACCTCGGCGTTCTTCGCGGCCCAGCCGGGTTTCATCGAGCACACGCTGCACCGCCGGCTCGGCGATCCGGCGTCGTACGTGAACATCGCGCGCTGGGCGGACAACGCCAGTCTGCGGGCGGCGGTGGCGCAGCCGGAGTTCCAGCCGCACAGCGCTGCGCTGCGGGCGCTCGCCGTGTCGAGCCCGGAGCTGTTCGAGGCCCGTCTGCGGGTGACGGCCGCCGACGCCGGGTGAACGGCCGGGTGCGGGAACGGCGGTGGGCCGCCGTTCCCGCACCGGGTCATGTCGGCTGGGTGAACA
Source organism: Streptomyces achromogenes (assembly GCF_030816715.1). NCBI lineage: Bacteria > Bacillati > Actinomycetota > Actinomycetes > Kitasatosporales > Streptomycetaceae > Streptomyces > Streptomyces achromogenes. The sequence continues at coordinate 4,886,307 of NZ_JAUSYH010000001.1, forward strand.
GGGCGTTCGGGGCGACGAAGTCGAGCGCGGGATCCGCCGACAGGATCGCGTGCTGCAACTGCTGCAGCCGCGCCGACGGTTCCAGCCCGAGCTCGTCGGCCAGCTCGCTGCGCACCCGCTGGTAGACCTCCAGGGCCCGCCAGCGCTGCCCCGAGCGGTAGAGGGCGATCATGAGCTTGGCGCAGAAGTTCTCGTGCATCGGATTGCGGGCGACCAGCACCGCGAGTTCGCCGAGCAGCATGTGGTGCCTGCCCAGGTGCAGTTCGGCGGCGATACGGGTCTCGAGCAGGCCCAGCCGGCTCTGCTCCAGACGCGTGGCCTCGATGCTGAGATGGACCCCGCGCAGGACGTCGATCAGGGCGTCCCCCGACCAGAGGTCGAGGGCCTGCCTGGCCACCCGGTACGCCTCCACGTGGTCGCCGTTCTCCGAGGCCTGGTTGGCCTCGTCGACGAGCCCGTCGTAGAGCTGGGCGTCCACCATCACCGCCTCGGGGGCGAACAGGTAGCCGTTGTACCGGGTCAGCAGGACGTCCTTCGCCGAGCCCGACAGCACGACCCGGCCGATCAGTCTGCGCAGTTGCAGGATGTAGGTCTGCAGGGTCGTCAGCGCGCTCCGCGGTGGTTTCTCACCCCAGATCTCCTCGACCAGGGTGGACACCGACACGACCTCACCGGCCCGCAGTGCCAGCAGTGCGAGGACCTGGCGCGGTTTCGCCGCCGTGGGCGCGATGCACCGGCCGGCCCCGGTGGCCTCCATCGGCCCGAGCACGTTTATTTCCAGCAACTTTTCCCCCTCTACGTGGCGCTTCTTTTCAGCCTCTGCGGTTACCTTCGAAGAATGCACGACCGGAATTGAGGCTCGGAACTGCCGCCGTCACCAATACGCATGAGGTTCACAGGACCCAGGTATGGGTTTTTCATACGAGGTGACGCGAACATGTCGGACGGTCAACGGGTCGGACCATCAACGGGTCGGACGATCAACAGATCAGACGATCAGTAGCTTGGTGTTCTCGGGGAGGGCGGGGGAGCCCACCATCCTGGCGGTGCGCCTCCAGCGCCGGCGGCCCAGCACGACCCAGCCGGGCTCCCTCCTGCGGACCAGGCCGGCGACGGTTCTGCCGGTGTCGCTGTAGGTCGTGTGCAGGGTCCACTTCACGGCCCTGCCCTCCAGGAAGGCTCCGACCTTCAGCAGGGACTCCAGTTCGAGGTCGGTGGAGTCGAACGCGGCGGCCAGGGAGCAGTCGAGCAGCAGGGTCCACGGCCGTCGCAGGACCAGGACGAGGACCAGGTCGCCTCCGTGTTCCTCGGCCAGGGCGACGGCGCAGCGCATGAGGCCGCTGTCCACCGTCCACATGACCGCGACGACGGGACGAGGGCGCCAGGGTGCCATCTTCCGCTCCTTTCCCCGGCTCTTCCCGTCTAGCCGAGGGAGTTCAGGCAGGCGACGAGGGTGCGTGCCTGCACGTTGACGTACTGGCTGTGCCGGAGCAGGGCGGTGAGCTGGCTCACCGTCGCCCAGGCGTGGCCGGGGGGCAGGGCGTCGGTCGCCGCCGCGTCGGTCTCGGCGACGACATAGCGGCTCACCGCGTTCAGGAAGCGGCCGCCCTCCTCGGCGTGCAGGGCGTCGTAGCGGATCCGCGGGGAGCCCGCGTCGGGGATGTGGGCGAGGAACGGCGAGGTCTCCTCCTCGAGTTCGCCGGCCGACATGCACTGGACCGTCGGGGCCAGTTCGACGCCGTCGCGGAAGCCGCCCTCGGCCGCGGCGCGCACCAGGACATGGAGCACGCCGTCGAACTCCCTGACCAGGAAGGCGGACAGGCCCCTGCCGACGGGCTCGACGAGCGGCTGGGACCAGGACGAGACCTCCCGGCTGCCGGCCCGTATGTCGGCGGCGACCACCCGGAAGAGGCGGCCGTCGTCGCGGCTGATCTCCTTGTCGTCGCGGTGCCAGCCCGGCAGGGCGCCCAGCGGCAGCCGGCCGGCCTCGAGCGAGCAGTCGGTGCGCAGTCCGGTGAACCAGCTCAGCAGCTCGGCCGTGGTCGACACCGCGCCGGCGACGGGGTCGCGGGAGGCGGCCAGCGAGCGGCTGAACCGGTCGGCGGCCCCGGCCTCCGGCCCCACCGGGGGCAGGCACGCCAGCACCGTGCGCGAGTCCATGTTGATGACGTTGTCCCTGGCCAGCAGGGTGTTGATCTGGCCGAGGGTCAGCCAGCAGAAGTCGTCGTCGAGCGGGACGACCTCGTCGGCGGCTGCCTCGACGAGCATGTTCCGGTTCCGTTTGCGGTAGAACCAGTCGCCGTGCTCGGACTGCAGCACGTCGGCGATCACCCGCGTCGGCCGCCGCCCGGTGAAGTACTCCAGGTACTTGACCTTCGCGCCCCGGTGCACCTGCGTGTAGTTGCTCCGGGTGGCCTGGACGGTCGGCGAGAGCATCAGCGGCACCGGGTTGCCCGGTTCCATCTTGGCCTGCATCAGGAAATGCAGGACCCCGTCGAACTCCTTGACGAGAATCCCGAGGACGCCGACCTCGGGCTGGTTGATGATCGGCTGGAAGCGTTCGGGGAATCCGGGGGCGCGCAGACAGAGGCCCTCCACGGAGAAGAACCTGCCGCTTTCGTGCACCAGGTTCCCGATGTCGTTCTCGAATTTCCAGCCGCGCAGTCCGGAGAACGGAATGCGATCGACCGTGAAGTCATGCGCGCTCGCCCGTTCGGCCAGCCACGCGTCGAATTCGTCCATGCGCATCTGAACGCCCGCCGTCCGCTGGGCGGAGGCGGCGAGTCGGCTGGGAAGAACGAGGTCCTCCCGTGGCTTCAGATTTTCCACACCCGACACACCCTCGCTGGCTGGGAATCGTTGGGCGGCCCACGCTGGAGGGGACCGCTCGATTTCCGCGGCAGCGCTGCTGGAGCATTGCTCGGAAGGTGGGTTTTCCAGGCGTCCGCGAGCGCGATCCGAGTCGTCCGGCACAAATTCTCAGAGCACGCACAACCCTCCGACACGGGAGATGGAAATGGCGGAACTGACGATCGACCGGCTCAAGGACATTCTGCGGATCAGCGCGGGCGAGGACGAGTCGGAGCAGCTCGCCGGCGACATCGGCGGGACCACGTTCGGCGAGCTCGGCTACGACTCGCTGGCCCTGCTGGAGACGGCGGCCCTGATCAAGCGCGAGTTCGGCGTCGACATCACCGACGACATGGAGCACCTGAACACGCCTCAGGCGATCACGGACTTCGTGAACGGCAAGTCCCTCGCGTGAGGGGCTTCGACGACACGGGACGGGAAGGAACCGGATGAGCGACAGGCGGGTAGCGTTCGTCACCGGGGCCAGCAGCGGCATCGGCCTCGCGGTGACCCGGACCCTCGCGGAGCAGGGCATGGCGGTGTACGGGTGCGCCCGGGACGCCGACAAGCTGGCCGAGACGCTGGAGAAGCTCACCGCGGAGGGACTGGAGGTCGCCGGCGGGCCCTGCGACGTGACGTCCACCGAGGGTGTGCGTGCCGCCGTGGCGGCGGCCGTGGAGCGCTTCGGGCGTATCGACATCCTGGTCAACAACGCCGGCCGGGGCGGCGGCGGGGAGATCGCGCATCTCGACGAGCCGACCTGGCTCGACGTGATCGACACCAACCTCAACGGTGTCTTCCGGGTGACCAAGGAGGTGCTGGCGTCCGGCCGGATGGGCGAGAACGGCTACGGGCGGATCGTCAGCATCGCCTCCACCGGGGGCAAGCAGGGGGTCGTGTACGCGTCGCCCTACTCGGCCTCCAAGCACGGGGTGGTCGGCTTCACCAAGGCCGTCGGTCTCGAACTGGCGAAGTCGGGCATCACCGTCAACGCGGTGTGTCCCGGGTACGTCGAGACGCCGATGGCCGAGCGGGTCAGGTCCGGGTACGCGGACTTCTGGGGCGTCTCGGAGCAGGACGTCCTGGAGAAGTTCAACGCCAAGATTCCGCTGGGCCGTTACTCCACCCCGGAGGAGGTCGCGGGCCTGGTCTCCTACCTGGTGACCGACACCGCGGCGTCCATCACGGCGCAGGCGATCAACGTCTGCGGCGGGCTGGGCAACTACTGAGCGCGCGACGGCTCCGGCCGTCGCGCGCCCGGCGCCCGAACCGCGTACGACGACCGAACGACGTACGACCACCGGCACGGCCTGCCACCGCACCACGTACCACCGCACCACGTACGACAACTGAACGACACGGCAGAGGGAGGGAGTGCCAGGCACCCCCTCCCTCAAGTCGTGTTCACCACGTGACCGGCAGCGACCACACACCGTAGACGACGGAGCCCTCCTTGGTGCGGATGTCCTCGTAGGGCACCGCGAGCTGGAGGTCCGGGAACCGCTCGAAGATCTTCGTGAGGGCGATCTCCAGCTCGAGCCGGGCCAGGTCCGCGCCGATGCAGTAGTGCGCGCCGTGCCCGAAACCGAGGTGGCGCCGGGTGCCGCGGGACAGGATCAGCTCGTCGGGCCGCTCGAAGACGGTGGCGTCCCGGTTGGCCGGCAGGGCCAGGCACAGGATGCCGTCGCCCTTCTTGATGGTCACGCCGTCGAGCTCGATGTCGTCCAGCGCGACCCGGGGCACGGCCAGGTCGCCGATGGTGATGTAGCGGACGAGTTCCTCGACGGCCGGGCCGATCAGCGTCGGGTCGGCCTTGAGCTGCTCCAGCTGCTCCGGGTTGCGCAGCAGGGCCATGGTGCACAGGGAGATCATGTTGGCGGTCGTCTCGTGCCCGCCGTTCATCAGCAGCCGGCACAGGTTGACCAGGTCGCGCGTGGTGTACTCCTCGCCGGAGTCGCGGTAGGCGATGATCGCCCGGCTGAGCAGGTCGTCGCCGGGCTCGCGCTCCTTGAGGCCGACCAGCTTCTCCAGGTACCTGCCCACCTCCACCATCGCGGCCTGCCGCTGGTCGGGGGTGCTGTGGCCGCCGAGCAGGTTGGTGCCGTGCTCGGCGAAGAACGCGTGGTCCTCGTACGGCACCCCGAGCAGTTCGCAGATCATCGACATCGGGACCGGCAGCGAGACGATCTCGTGCAGGTCGGCCGGCGAGCCCGCCGCCTCCAGGGCGTCGAGGCGCAGGTCCACGTTCTCCTCGATCTTCGCACGCAGCTGCTGGACCCGGCGGTTGGTGAAGGTGACGGCGGCCTTGCGGCGGGTGGTGGTGTGCTCGGGGGCGTCGTAGCCGATGAAGGAGGTCTCGGTGCGGAACTCCGGCGGGGCCTCGAAGTAGAAGGGGAAGTTGTCGTGCTTGCGCGAGGAGCTGATGCGCGGATCGGTCAACAGCTGGCGTATCAGGTGGTAGTCGGTGACCGTCCAGACCTCGAGGCCGGTGATGAGGCTGACTTTCGTCACCGACCCCTTCTCCATCATGGGCCCGTACTCCTCGGGCAGGGAGAAGGGGCACTTGCGTTTGTAGGGAAACGTCGACTGTTCGGTCGATTCGGTCGTGGATTCGGCGGCGTTCAGCGACATTACTACTCCTTGTCTCCGGCGAATGCGGAAGGTCGGCCCGGAATCGCGTTCCGAGGCGAATGCGAAAGGAAAGAAGAGCGCTGCCGGGTGTAGTGCGCCAGGCAGTCCTCGTAGCGGGGCAGAATGCCGAGTTCGGCGGCCCGGGACAGGCTCGGCGCCTGAAGGTCCTTCGGCGCCACCACCACCGGTTCCTCCGTCCGGGGCCAGGGCAGGGCCAGATCCGGGTCGAACGGGTCGATCTCGAACGGGGTGCCCGGGATGTACGGGGTGTCGAACACGTAGCTCACGCAGGAGTCGTCGGTCAGTGAGACGAAACCGTGCGCCATTCCGTCGGGCAGGAACACCGCCGTGCCCTTCCCGGGCTCCAGCAGACTGACGTCGTGGCCGCCGAACGTCGGCGAGCCGACGCGCACGTCCAGCACGACGTCCAGCACGGCGCCCCGCACGCAGGTGACGTACTTGGCCTGGCCCGGCGGCAGACTCACCCCGTGCATGCCGCGCAGCACGTTGCGGTGGTTGACGGAGAAGTTGGTCTGCACCGGCCGGAACACCTGGCCGGTGACGCGGGTGAACTCCTCGTCCCGGAAGGACTCGAAGAACGCACCCCGCTCGTCGCTGTGGATTCGCGGCCTGATGCGGTAGGCGTCCCGCACGGCCATCTCCTCGATCTCCATGGCCCGCGAAGCTAGGGGACGCGGCTCGAGCACCGCTGGTGGCGCTGGTGCGGCGGCTCAAGTGCGGCTCGAGTGGCGGGGAGTTGAGTGGCCAGCATGAGGATTCTCGTGAGCACCGGCCCGAGCTACGGGCTCTACTGTCCGGTCGTCCCGCTGGCCTGGGCGCTGCGCGCGGCGGGTCACGACGTGCTGGTCGCCGCACCGGAGAGCCTTGCCCCCGTGGCCAACGGCTCGGGGATGCCCTTCATCCCGACCTACGGGCCGATGCACATGCGCGAGGTCATGGCCCACGACCGGCAGGGCAACCCCATCGCGTTCGCGCGGGAGGAGCCCCAGATGCTGGAGCAGGCCGGCCGCGGCTTCGGCCGGCTCGCCGCCCGCACCCTGCCCGGCCTCCTCGACGTCGCCGAGAGGTGGAAGCCCGACGTCATCGTCGCCGAGCCGCACACCTACGCGGCCGGCGTCGTGGCGCGGCTGAAGGGCATCCCCTGGGTCGAACACGGCGTCGGCCTCGGCTACTTCCGCGAGATGGACAAGTCGGGGGCCGACGAGCTGACGCCGGAGCTGACCGAGCTGGGCCTGGGCGCCCTGCCCGAGCCGGACCTGGCGCTGGAACCCTGCCCGGCCTCGCTGCTGCCCGCCGGCGGCGCCCACGGCGTCCCGATGCGCTACGTCCAGTACGACCCGCCGGCCACCGTGCCGTCCTGGGTGTTCGAGGCGCGCGAGCGCCCCCGCCTGCTGCTCACCCTGGGCACGGTGGCACCGGCGGCCGGCGGTGCCCGGGTGCTCAAGGACCTGGTCAACTCGCTGCCCGCGCTGGGCGTGGAGCTGCTCGTCGCGGTCGCCGACGACATCGTCCCCGAGCTGGGGCCGCTGCCCGACGCGGTGCTGGCGGCCGGCTTCCTGCCGCTCGCCTCGGTGCTGCCCTCCTGCGACCTGGTGGTCCACCACTGCGGCGGCGGCTCCACCATGGCGGCGATCCTCGCGGGACTGCCGCAGCTGCTGGTCCCGCAGCCGATCGTCGCCGAGCAGTACGACAGCGCGCGCCGCGTCACCGCGTACGGCTCCGCCCGCCAGCTGGTGGGACAGCCCATCGACCCGGAAGCCGTCGTGGAGAACTGCCGCGCCCTGCTCGAGGACGAGTCGTACGGCGTCAAGGCCCGGGCACTGCGCGCGGAGGTGGCCGCGATGCCGTCCCCCGCGTCCGTCGTGCCCGTCATCGAAGAACTCGCCGGCGCCAGGCCGGGACGGTAGGGAAGGAAACCCCGTTGAGCGACACCAACAGCCGCGCGCACCTGCTGCCGGAGACGCTCGAGGTGCGCGGCGCACGCGAGCACAACCTGCGCGGCGTCGACGTGGACCTGCCGCACCGCAACCTCACGGTGTTCACCGGCGTCTCCGGCTCGGGCAAGTCGTCCCTGGCCTTCGCCACGATCTACGCCGAGGGCCAGCGGCGGCAGCTGCAGAGCATGTCGACCTTCGCCCGCCAGTTCATGCACCAGATGGACAAGCCGGACGTCGACCACATCGGCGGCCTGTGCTCGGCCGTCGCGGTCGACCAGCGTTCCTCGGCCTCCCGCAGCCCGCGCTCCACGGTGGGCACGGTCACCGAGGTGTACGACCTGCTGCGGGTGGTGTTCGCGCGGATCGGACACCCGCACTGCACCGAGTGCGGGACCGAACTGGCCGACGACGCCTGCCCGCGGGGCCACGACAGCGCGCTGCCCGAGATGACCAACGGGGCGTTCTCCTTCAACCTGCCCTTCGGCCAGTGCACCGCCTGCCAGGGCGTCGGCACCCGGCTCGAGGTGGACCCCACGACCCTGGTCGCCGATCCGGGCCGCTCCCTGCTGGAGGGCGCGATCACGCCCTGGCGGCCCACGTTCACCGAGCCGGAGCGGATGAAGGCCCGCGCGGTGGCACAGCTGCTGGGCGAGGACGAGAACACGCCCTGGGAGGAGCTCTCCGAGGGGCTGCGGCACACGCTGCTGCACGGCACCGACATCAAGGTCCGGGCCCGCAAGTTCGACAAGCCCGGCGACCCGGTCAAGGACGTGGTGTTCACCGGGGTGGTGCCCTGGCTCTACGAGCGGTACCGCAAGTCCGGCGGGGAGAACTTCGGGCAGCTGGAGAACTACATGCGGCCGGCGCCCTGCGCCGAGTGCGGGGGCGGCCGGCTCAACCCGGCGCAGCTCGCGGTCCGGGTCGCCGGGCGCGGCATCGCGGAGGTGACGGCGCTGCCGGTCTCCGTGTCGCTGCGCTTCTTCCAGGAGCTGGACGTGGCGGAGCGCGAGCGCGCCGCCGTGGGCCAGGCCCTGGAGGAGATCGTGCAGCGGCTCGGCCATCTGGCGCGGATGGGGCTGGAATACCTCAGTCTGGACCGTCCGGCGCGCACCCTGTCCGGCGGTGAGTCGCAGCGCATCCGGCTGGCCGGGCTGCTCGGCACCGACATGTTCGGCCTGCTCTACGTCCTGGACGAGCCGACCACGGGTCTGCATCCCCGGGACATCGAGAAGCTGGTGGCGACCCTGAAGGACCTGCGCGACCAGGGCAACACGGTGCTCATCGTGGAGCACGACCACCAGATGATCAAAGCCGCGGACTGGGTGGTGGAACTCGGTCCGGCGGCCGGCGAGCACGGCGGCGAGCTGCTGTTCAGCGGCCCGGCCGAGCAGCTGCTCGGCGACGTGAACTCGCCGACCGGCGGCTACACCAGCGGCACGCGCGGCATCGCGGTGCCCGCGAGCCGGCGGCCCGGGGCGCCGGACCGCAGGATCGCCGTGTACGGAGCGAAGGAGAACAACCTCGCCGGGTTCGACGTCGCCTTCCCGCTCGGCACGTTCATCGCGGTGACCGGGGTGTCGGGGGCCGGCAAGTCCACGCTGGTGGACGACATCCTCTACCCGGCGGTGGAGAGCGCGCTGGGCGGCGACGCGCCGGCGCCGGGCGCCCACACCAGGATCGAGGGGCTGCACCACGTCGACCGGGTGATCAGGGTGGACCAGGCGCCGATCGGGCGTTCGGGCCGGTCGACGCCGGCGACGTACACCGGGGTCTTCGACAGCGTCCGCAAGGTGTTCTGCCAGACCGCGGAGGCGAAGAAGCGCCGCTACAAGCCAGGCCGGTTCTCCTTCAACTCGGCGGGCGGGCGCTGCGAGACCTGCACCGGCGACGGCTCCATCAAGATCGAGATGCAGCTGCTGCCCGATGTCTTCCTGCACTGCGAGACCTGTGACGGCACCCGCTACAACGCGGAGACGCTGGAGATCCGCTACCGCGGCAAGAACATCGCCGAGGTGCTGGCGATGCCCGTCGAGGAGGCGCTGGAGTTCTTCGCGGGGGAGCCCGCCATCGAGGCCCCGCTGCGCGTGCTCGACGAGGTCGGGCTCGGCTATCTGCGGCTGGGGCAGTCGGCGACGACGCTCTCCGGCGGCGAGGCGCAGCGCGTCAAGCTCGCCAACGAGCTGCAGCGCAGGGCGGGCGCGCACACCCTCTACCTGCTCGACGAGCCGACCACCGGCCTGCACTCCAGCGACATCGAGCGGCTGCTGTCGGTGCTGCACAGCCTGGTGGACAAGGGACACACCGTGCTCGCCGTCTCGCACAACCTCGACCTGATCAAGACGGCGGACTGGGTGGTGGACATCGGTCCGGAGGGCGGCGACGGAGGAGGGGCGCTGGTCGCCGCGGGGACCCCCGAGCAGGTGGCCGGGCAGTCGGACGGCCACACCGGGCGCTTCCTGCGCGACGTGCTGGGGACGAGCGGGCGGCCGTGATGAACGGGTCGCCCGCCGCGGGCCCGGAGCCGGTCCGGATCGGTGTGCTGGGGTGCGCGGACATCGCCCGCCGCCGGGTACTGCCCGCCTTCGCGGCGGACCCCGGCAGCCGGGTGGTGGCCGTGGCCAGCCGGGACGGCGGCCGGGCCCGCGAGGTGGCCGACCGGTACGACTGCGCCGCCGTGACGGGGTACGACCGTCTGCTCGCCGACCCGGCGGTGGAGGCCGTCTATGTGCCGCTGCCCGTCGCCCTGCACGCCGACTGGATCGAACGGGCGTTACGGGCGGGCAAGCACGTGCTCGGCGAGAAGCCGCTCACCGGTGACGTCGACTCCACCCGCCGGCTGTTCGAGCTGGCAGCCGCGCGCGGTCTGGTGCTCGCCGAGAACTTCATGTTCCCCCGTCACCCGCTGCACCGGCGGGTGCGGGAGCTGCTCGCCGACGGCGCCATCGGCGAACTGCGCAGCTTCACGGGGGAGTTCGCCATCCCGGCGCCGCCGCCGGGTGACGTCCGCTACGACGCGGCCCTCGGCGGCGGCGCGCTGCTGGACATCGCCGTCAACCCGCTGCTCGCCGCCCGCTTCTTCCTCGGTCCCGCGCTCACGGTGTGCGGGGCGCGGCTGCGCCGGCACCCCGTGCACGGCGTGGACACCGGCGGAGCGGTCCTGCTGGCCGCACCGGACGGCGTCACCGCGCAGGTGGTGTTCGGCATGGAGCACGCCTACCGGGCCGGGTACGAGCTGTGGGGGAGCGCGGGGCGGATCCGGGTGGAGCGCGCCTACGCGCCGCCCGCCGACCACTGTCCGGTGATCCGCGTGGAGCGGCCGCAGGGCGTCGAGGAACTCGTCCTGCACCCCGCGGACCAGTACCTCGAGGCGGTTCGGGCGTTCTCGCAGGCCGTCCGGCAGACCCGGCCGACCCGGCAGGCCGGCCAGACCCGGCAGACCCGCGACGGCCGGGGGGCCGAGCGCACTCTTCGCGAACGGCACCAGGAGCGGGCCCTCACGGTCGCCCGGCTGGTCGCCGAGGTTCGAGCGGCGGACAAGGCCGCTTCCAGCGCCGCACAGCACCCTGTTCCGAGCTGGGACGACCCGAGAGGGGCCTTATGAACTCCGCTGTCACCGACAAGCTGCGCTGTGAGCGCATCACGAAATTCCGCGACGTCATACCCGGCGACGGTCCGGGCAGGCTCTCCTCTCCCGCGGGGGATCTCGTGAGGTTCGCCAACGGCGACACCTACCGGTTCGCCGCGTACTGGGACTGCCTGCCGGGCGGACCGTGCCGCGGCAACCACTACCACCTCGACAAGACCGAGGTGATGTTCGTGATCTCCGGCGAACTGAGAGCCGCCTACTACGACCTCGACACCGGCCAGCGCTTCGACACCGTGCTGGTCGCCGGGGACCTGGTCACCGTCCACCCGCGCCTCGTGCACAGCTACATGGCGCTCAGCCCCACCCAGGTGGTGGAGGTGGCCTCGCACGCCTACTCGCCGAGCGACACGCATCCCTACGTGTTGCTCTGACCGACCAACCCGCCGCACACACACCCCCCATAGAAGGAGAAGATCGTGACCGCTCTGGAAGCAACGTCGTCCGGGGAGCGGGAGGGAGAGCTCAATCCCAAGCGCTGGATCGCGTTGACCGTGATCCTCGTGGCCGCGTTCATGGACATGCTCGACAGCACGATCCTGAACGTGGCGATCCCCTCCATCCGAACCGATCTCGACGCCGGCTACGCGGACATCCAGTGGGTCACCGCCGGCTACCAGCTCGCCTTCGCCCTGCTGCTGATCCTCGGCGGCCGGCTCGGCGACATCTACGGCCGCAAGCGGATCTTCCAGATCGGCGTGGCGGGCTTCACCCTCGCCTCGCTGGCCGCGGCCGTGTCGGTCGACCCGGGCATGCTGATCGTGTCCCGGCTGGCCCAGGGCGGCTTCGCCTCGATCATGGTGCCGCAGGTCCTGGCCATCATCCACGTCAGCTTCCCGCCGCAGGAGCGCGCCAAGGCGTTCGGCATGTTCGGCACGGTGGCCGGTCTCGCCGCGCTCACCGGACTGAGCCTCGGCGGCCTGCTCGTCGAGTGGAACCTGTTCGGCCTGGAATGGCGGCTGGTGTTCCTCATCAACATCCCCGTCGGCCTCTTCGGTCTGATCGTCGGGCAGAAGAGCATCGTCGAGTCCAAGGCGCCGGTGGCGCTGCGGCTGGACATCCTCGGCGCGGTCCTCGCCGCCGTCACCCTGTTCCTGCTCGTCTTCCCGCTCATCCAGGGGCGCGAGCTGGGCTGGCCGGCCTGGGGCTTCGTCCTGCTGGCGCTGACGCCGGTGTCGCTGTTCGTGTTCATCCGCCAGCAGCAGGCCCGTACCCGCAAGGACGGCTCGCCGCTGGTCGCGCTCAACCTGTTCCGGCTGCGCAGCTTCTCCTCCGCGCTGAGCGTGCAGCTGGCGTTCAACGTCGGCGTGGGCGTGTTCTTCCTGTCCTGGAGCCTGTACATGCAGGTCGGCCTGGGCTGGAGCCCGATCCGCGCCGGTCTGACCAGCCTGCCGTTCTGCATCACCACCTTCGTCACCTCGGCGCTGTCGTACGCCTTCCTCGCCGCGAAGATGGGGCGCAAGCTCCTGCAACTCGGCGCGGTGCTGGTGCTGCTGGGCCTCGGCTCCTACATCTGGGTGGTCGAGCACTACGGCAGTGAGGCCACCAGCTGGAAGATGGCGCTCCCGCTGGCCCTCTTCGGGCTCGGCTTCGGCATGGTCATGTCCCCGATCCCGGACATGGCCACCAGCGAGGCCCCGCGGCAGGACGCCGGCTCGGCCTCCGGCCTGGTCAACACCAACCAGCAGCTCGGGTTCGCCGTCGGCACGGCCCTGGTCAGCGTCATCTTCTTCGGCGCCCTCGGCGGCAACGCGGCCGACAACTCCCGGGAGGCGGCCCCGCAGCTGCGCAAGGACCTGGCCGCCGTGTCGGTCACCGGGGCGGACGCGGACCGGGTCGTGGACTACTTCGTGCAGTGCACGAGCGACCAGGCGAAGGAGAAGGACTGGACCGTCCAGGCGCCGAGCTGCGCCAAGGCCCCGTCCGAGCTCACCGGCAACCCGAAGGTCGCCGCGGTGTTCGCCGACACGGGCAAGCACACCAACGCGCTCACCTTCGCCGACACCTTCTCCCACGCGCTGCGCTGGTTCATCGGCGGCATGGTCCTCACCCTGCTGCTGACGTTCCTGCTGCCCCGCAAGAACGCGGCGCACGGCGAGCAGGGCGAGGCCGGCGCGGAGCCCAAGGCCGTGGCGGAGAACGCCTGACGGTCACGGACCGCGACGACGACAACCGGGCCGCGGCCCGCGGGGCGACACACCCCGCGGGCCGCGGCCGCACGTGCGCGTGGGCCGTGGCCGCACGTCGCGCGGGGCCGCGGCCTCGGCCTGCCCGGTACGTGGGCCGTGGCCTGCACGTACTTCCGCGGCCCGCCGGCCCCACGGCCCGGCCGCGGTGCGCCCCGTGGTGCGCCCCGTGGTGCGCCCCGGGGCCCGCCGGTCGCGCGCCCGCGTGAGGCCTGCTGAAGCCGTCATCCGGCGATCATGAATTCTTCACCACCGGCCGGTGAGCACGGCACTACTGCGGTCCGCCTCCTCTCGGCGAGACTCCTGGTCAGACGCCGAAGCCGCGGAGAACACCGACCCGGGAGGCGACGGCACACCGCACGGTCACACCGACCCGCGTCGCCCGACGAGGGTCACCGACGATCGAGGGGGAGACCATGTCCGCACAGCACCTTTCCGAGGACCTGTTCATCGAGGAGTACAACCCGGCCGGCCCGTGGGCCGCGCCGACCGACTCCTTCGTCTGCTGGGCCGAGTCGGCGGTGCCCGCCACCGCGGACCACAGCGGGGTCTGACGGTGATCCGGCCGGCTTCGGAGAAGCCCCGCCTGGGCTTCAAGGAACACCTGACGGTCCAGATCGTCCCCGGCGAAGCGGTCTACCTGATGTCCGGGCGACGTGTCACCACGTTGCACGGCGCGGAGATCTGCCACCTCGCGGAGCTGCTGGACGGCGCCAGGACGCGCGACGCCGTCCTCGCGGAGGCGTCCGGGCGACTGCCGGCCGAGCGGACGCTGCGGCTGCTCGACCGTCTCACCGAAGCCGGCCTGCTGGCCGAACTGCCCGCGTCGCGGGCCGACGATGCCGCGGAGCGCGCCTACTGGGAAGCCGCCGGTCTCAGCGGCGGCGCCGTCCGCCCCGCGGCCACCGTGCACACCCTGGCGGTGGGGGGCGTCGGCCCCGAGACACTGCACACCGCCGCCGTGGCGGCCGGCCTGCGCACCGGGCCGGCCGCCGAGGCGGACCTGGTCCTGGTGGCCTGCGACGACTACCTCGACCCCCGGCTGCGCGAACTCGACCGGGAGTACCGGGAGGCCGGACGCTGCTGGCTGCCGATCCAGCTGCACGGCACCGAGACCTGGATCGGCCCGTTCCTCGGTGTCCCGGACGGCCCGTGCTGGTCGTGCCTGGCCGAGCGGCTGTGGCGCAGCCGCCCGGTCGAGGCCCGGCTCCAGCAGGGGCTGGGCCGCTCCGGCCCGCTGCCCCGCCGCCCCTGCGCGGTCCCGGCGAGCCTGCTCGCCGGGCTTCACCTGGCCGTGCTGGAGGCGGTCAAGTGGCTGGCCGGCCTGCGCCACCCCGGTCAGGACGCGCTGTGGACCCTGAACGGGCTGATGCTGACGGGCGGCCACCATCCGGTGAGCCGGCGCCCGCAGTGCCCGGACTGCGGCGACCCCACCCTGGTCGCCGCCCGGGTCGAGGCGCCCGTGGTGCTGACGTCCCGCCCCAAGGCGGACAGCGGCGGCGGCGGGCATCGGGCCCTCGGCCCGGAGGAGATGCTCCGGCGCTACGGCCATCACGTGGACCCGCTCACCGGCCTCGTCCGGGAGATCCGCCGTGACCCGCGCGGGCCGGCCTTCCTCAACGTGTTCCACGCCGGGCACAACCTGGCCCTGACCCACCACGACCCGCGCGGCTGGCGCACCGGACTGCGCGCCACCAGCGCGGGCAAGGGCAGCACCCCGCTGCGGGCGAAGGTGAGCGCGCTGGCCGAGGTGCTGGAGCGGCACAGCGGCCACCTCCAGGGCGACGAGCCGATGCTGCACGCGAGCTACGACGCGCTCGGCGAGGAGGCGGTCCACCCCGACTCCGTCCAGCTCTTCGCCGCCTGCCAGTTCACCGGCCGCGCCCGCTGGAACGCCGAACACGGCGCGTTCCAGCAGGTCTGCGAGCCCTTCGACGAGGGCCGGGAGATCGAGTGGACCCCGGTGTGGTCGCTCACCGAGGAGCGGCGCCGGCTGCTGCCCACGGCCCTGCTCTACTTCGGCGCGTCCCGCCTCGCGGGCCGCCCGTACTGCCTCGCCACCTCCAACGGGGTGGCCGCGGGCGCCTCTCTCGAGGACGCGGTCCTCCAGGGGTTCCTGGAGCTCGTCGAACGGGACGCGGTAGCCCTGTGGTGGTACAACCGGCTGCGCCGGCCCGGGGTGGACCTCGGTTCCTTCGAGGACCCCTGGATCGCCGAACTGCGCACGGTCCACGCCTCCTTGCACCGTGAGGTGTGGGCCCTCGACCTCACCGCCGACCTCGGCATTCCCACCGTCGTCGCGCTGTCGCGCCGTACCGACAAGGCCGGTGAGGACATCACGCTCGGCTTCGGCGCGCACTTCGACCCGCGGATCGCGCTGCACCGCGCCCTCACCGAACTGAACCAGATGCTCCCCTACGTCGTGGACGCGGGCGCCGACGGCGGCGGCTACGGAACCGACGACGCCGAGGTGCTGCGCTGGATGCGCACCGCCCGGGCCGCCGAACTCCCGTATCTGCGGCCCGATCCGGAGCGTCCCGCGATGAACGCGGACACCCACGCGTACCGGCCCCGGGGGGATCTGCGGGAGGATGTCGCCGAGGCGGAGCGGATCGTCCGCGAGGCCGGACTGGACATGCTCGTGCTCGACCAGACCCGTCCCGACGTGGGGCTGCCGGTGGCCCGCGTCATCGTCCCCGGGCTCCGCCCCCACTGGGCCCGGTTCGCACCCGGCCGTCTCTACGACGTGCCGGTGCGCAGCAAGGACCTGACCGAACCGACCCGCTACGAGGACCTCAACCCGGTCCCCCTGTTCCTGTGACCGTCCCCGTGATTCCCTCGAGATCGCGACCTTCCCCCCACCTTGGATCAGCCGTGCACCTTGGCAGTCTCGCCCCCCAATTGGTCAATCTGTGGTCCTTGAGGCAGGACATCGTTGTCGATCCGGACACCGATCCCGAGGAGGCCCTCCTGCTGGAGACGCCCTGGGAGGATCTCCGGATCAAGGAGCCCAGCGCCGCCCTGCGCGAAGCCGTGCGCCGGATGCAGCTCGGCCCGTCGGCCATCCCCAACATCCTGGCCTCGGCGTCGGACTCGCCCGGCGGCGCGGAGAAACTGCTGGACGAACTCCGGCCGTTGCAGCACCTGGTGGTGCGCACGCTGGCCGTCGGCGCGGTGCCGCTGCTCTCCGTGGTGCCGATCTCCGGGCAGGCCCGGTTCACCCGGCTGAAGCCGCTGCTGGGCCGGGTCTGCAGGCTCTCCCGGTTCGCCGTGATCCGCTGTGCTCCGGGCGGCCTGTCCGTGGAGTCCTCGCTCGTCGACCACAAGGTGGAGCTGCACCACCCGGGCGTCATGGGGATGCTGGGCCGGATCGACGGCTCGGCGGACGACTTCGACGCGCCGCACCTTCCCGTGGTGGAGGCGGTCCGGTCGTATCTGGTCGCCGCCGGTGTGCTGGTGGTCGCCGACGAGCCCGCCGGGCACGGTCCGGGCGGCGACGGGCCCGTCTTCGCGGAGGACCGCGATCCCGCGCTCACCGGCTGGTCCCCGGACGAGCTGATGGTGCACTCCGGCAGCCGCCGGGAGCGCTTCGGCCGCCCGCGCGGAGCCGCCTTCGCCCAGGTCGGCCGGATGCCCCCGCCGCCGGTGGTCAAGCCGCCGGCCGCGGCCGACCCGGGCCGCCCCGCGCACCGGATCACCCTCGCCCGGCCCGATCTGGACGGACCGGCGGCCGCCGACGCGTCCCTCACCGCGGTGCTGGAGCCCGGCGCCCGTCCGGCCGTCGAGGACGGCGAGCTGTCGCTGGACCGGCTCGGCGCGCTGCTGTACCGGGCGGCCCGGGTCCGCGCCATGCTGCCGCCGGCCGACTTCGATCCGGCCGGCTACCCGACGAGCGAGCGCCCGTACCTCAGCGTCGACGACAGTTACGCGCTGGAGGTCTACGTTCTGGCCGACGAGGGGGCGTCCTGTCTGCCGCCGGGCGCCTACCACTACCGGCCGCTCGACCACTGCCTGGAGCGGATGGGCGGCGATCCGGGCGCCGCGGCCGACCTGGCGGGCGCGGCGCGCAGCGGGGAGGCGGGACCGGACGGGGAGCCGACCGTGCTCATCGCCATATCCGCCCGGTTCGCCCGCGCCGCCTACAAGTTCAGCGGCACCGCCTACACCAACGTCCTCAAGGACGTGGGAGCGCTCCAGCAGACACTGACGTTGGTGGCACGTGCCATGGGACTGCAGTCCCGCGTCCTGCCGGTCGGAGACGCGGACGCCTTTCAGCGGGCCGTCGGTATGGACTGGCGGGTGGAGTCCAGCGTCGGAGACATGGCCATCTCGAGTCGTATACCGCCGAGTTGAGGGACTTGAGGGCCTGTCGGAAGACCGGTATGGTGCGCTTTCACCAGCTGGGACTCGGGGCGGGGGAGCGGTCGAGACGGCATGGAACCTATGGAACCCAACGATCTGCCGGCCGATGAGGCCGAGGCGACGGCAGCGCACCTCGCACCCAGGATCGCGGCGGGCATCACCACGGTCGTCCTGCTGGCCTTCGGCTTCGTGGCGGTCACCTATCTGACGGCCGCCCCGCACTCGGCGGCCCGGCTGGCCGTGGCACTGGGGCTGCTCGGTCTGGTGCTGGCGCTGCAGTTCTTCATCTCCTTCCCGCGGCTGCTGCCGAGGGTGGCGCCCGGCCTGGCTTCACGGCTGGGCCGGCACCGGTGGTTCCTGCTGCTTCTGCAGGCGCTGCTGACCTATGTGCCCTTCCTGCAGTTCGGGCTGGCCTGGCTGCCGTTGCCCGGGCTGCTGGCGGGGTCGGCGCTGCTGGTGCTGCGCGACGCGCGTCAGGGGTGGACGGCGTTCGGCCTGGTCGTCCTGAGCACGGACCTGCTGCAGTTCGGCATCGGGCTCGGCTGGCGGAACGTTTCTTACACCACCGTGTCCACGATCCTGACCGGGCTCGTGGTGTTCGGCCTGTCCCGGCTCACCGACCTGGTCTCCGAGGTGCACCGCTCCCGTGCCGAGCTGGCGCAGTTCGCGGTCACCCAGGAGCGGTTGCGCTTCGCCCGGGACCTGCACGACCTGCTCGGCTACAGCCTGTCCACGATCACCCTCAAATGCGAGCTCGCCTACCGGCTGACGCCGGTGACCGCCGACCAGACCCGGCAGGAGATCTCCGAGGTCCTCGACATCTCCCGGCAGGCGCTCGCCGACGTCCGGGCGGTCGCCCACGGGTACCGGGAGATGTCCCTGTGCGCCGAGGTGCGCGCCGCCCAGGCCATGCTCTCGACGCTCGGCGTGCAGGCGAAGGTCGACGTGGCGTCCGACTCGCTGTCGACCGAGGTGGACACCGTGCTGGCCACGGTGTTCCGCGAGGGACTGACCAACATCCTGCGGCACAGCGAGGTCAGGCGGTGCGAGATCGAGACCGGCCGCCGGGCCGGCGCGGTCTGGTTCCGGCTGGCCAACGACGGTGTGGTCCGCACCGGTTCGGTCCAGGGCGCGCGGCAGGGGGGCGGCAGCGGCATCAAGAACCTGACGTTCCGCGTGGAACGCCTCGGCGGACGCCTCACGGCCGGCGTGGACCACAACGGCTGGTTCGAACTCCGCCTGGAGATGCCCCTGGGCGAGGTCCCGGCGCCCCGGACACCCGTACCGTCCTGACGGCGGGACGCGGTGGCAGTGCGACGCGCGGGACGCTGGGGGCAGGGCGCTGCGGGAGGGGCGCGCGGGACGCCGGGGGGCGGAGCGCTGCGGGGCAGGACGCGCGCGGGAGCTACCGGGCGGGACGTGCGGGGCGGCTCACAGCCAGCCCGATTCGCGGGCGATCCTGATGGCGTCCACCCGGTTGCGGGCACCCAGCTTGGTGACCGCGGTGGTCAGGTAGTTGCGCACGGTGCCGGTGGCGAGGTGGAGCTTCCTCGCTATCTGGGCCGCCTCCTCGCCCTGGGCCGCCAGCCGCAGCACCTCGACCTCGCGGGAGGTGAGCGCGCCCGGCTCGGTCTCCAGCGCGGCGAGGGCGAGCGTCGCGTCGAACGCGCGCTCGCCCCTGGCGATGGCCCGGATGGCGGCGGTCAGCCGCTCCGGCTCGGCGTCCTTGGGCAGGAAGCCCTGGGCATGGGCGGCCACCGCCCGGCGCAGATGGCCCGGCTGCCCCAGACCGGTGAGGATCAGGGTGCGGCACTCCGGGAGCGTGGTGTACAGCGCGGACGCCACACTGATCCCGTCGGTGCCGGGCAGGTCGATGTCCAGCACGGCGACGTCGGGCCGGCACTCCAGTGCGCGCGCCACGACCTCCGAACCGTTCGCCAGCTCCGCGACGACCTCTATGTCCCCTTCGAGGCTCAGCAGGGAGACAAGTGCCCTGCGCAGCATGTGGAGATCCTCAGCCAGCAAGACTCTGATCACGTGGTCATTCAAGCATCGGAATCTGGCCGTGTACGCAAGTTTCCTCAGATGGCTTGTTCGATAAGTGCCGTGCTGTAGTTCGCCGCTGCCCGGGTGATGTCGTAGCGCAGCGCCACATGACTGGTCGCCGTCGTGACGTCACGCCAGACGCGTTGCAGCTCACCCGAGCCGCTCAGCCCCGCCGTGCCCGCCACGCGCACCAGCGCCGTGACCGCTTCGGCCGCCTGTTCGCCGGCGAATGAGGCATTCCGCTGATTGCGTGCCAAAAAGGTTGGCGTGAAAGTGCGGTCGTCGATCACGGCGGCGTTCTGCTCGACCAGATGACGCGCCGAGTCGATCCGCGCCGTCGCCCGGACCAGCTCGATCTGCACCGCCTCGGTGAGCCGCTTGCCCTTCAGCACGCGGAGGGAGGCCGCCAGCGCGCCCTGGGCGGCGCCCACGGCGGGGGCGGCGAAGGTGGTGGCCCCGATCGCCTGGAAGGGGATGTTGTGCGCGGGCAGCGGGGACCAGCTGTTGACGCCGGTCTCCATCTCCGCGCGGGCGAAGGACAGATGGGCCGGCACGAACACGTCGTCGACCACCACGGTGTGGCTGCCGGTGGCCCGCATGCCGACGCAGTCCCAGGACTGCACCACGCCGAAGGTCCCGCGGGGCAGCGCGAAGAAGCGCGGCCCCGCGTCCTCCTCGGACACGTTCGCGCACAGCAGCACCCAGTCCGCGAAGTCGACGCCGCTGATGTACTGCCAGCGGCCGGAGAGCCGGTAGCCGTTCTCGGCCGGCTCCGCCGTGCCCGCCGGCACCAGACCGGTGGCGATGAGGGCGTCGGCGCCCGACCCCCACAGCTTCTCGTGCCCCTGCTCGGGCAGGTGCGCGGCGTAGCGGGAGGACGCGGCCAGCAGCGCGACGCACCAGCCGGTGGCGGCGCACGAGGCCGACACCCGCAGCACGCCCCGCACGAAGTCGGCGACGGTCCCCTCGGCGCCGCCGAAGCGCGCGGAGACGAAGTGCCGTGCGAAGCCGCTCGCGCGCAGGGCGGTGACGACGTCCGGGGACAGACGCCCCGTGGCGTCGGCGGCCGCGGCGTGCTCGGCCGACAGGGCGGCCAGCTCGCCGGCCGCCGCCGACAGGTCGCGGGTGGAGAGGGTGGAGAGGGTGGCGACGCTCATGGTGGACGACTCCTCGGGTGTGGGCGCGCGGGTGCGCACGCGTGGGTGTGGACGCGTGGGTGCGGGCGCGGGCGCGCGGGTGTCAGCCGACCGTCTCGAACCGGATGTCGTGGCGCCCGGTCCCGGAGGCGGCGAAGCTCAGCAGCCGCTCCCCCTCCGCGGTCAGTTCGGCGACGTCCCGGCGTGCCAGGGGGACGAAGGGCTCGACGACCAGGGTGGCGGCGTCCTTGGCGCGGTCGATCCGCCACAGGCCCCGCACGAAGCCGTCGATCAGGAAGGTGGCGCGGATGATGCCGTTGCTGGTGAAGACCCTCGGACGGTGCTCCGCCGCCATGATCCGTTCCCGGTCGGCGTGCGAGAGCAGGATGTTGTCGAACTCGGGCAGGTACCGGGCGGGCAGTTCCTCGGACGGGTCCGGCAGCCGAGTCCCGGCCAGGTCGTAGAGGACGGTCCCGCTCTCGTCCCGGTAGGTGCGCAGGGCCGGTCCGAGCCGGGTGAACGCCTCCTTCAGCCGGGTCAGGCCGGACCACTTCTGCATGTCCTTGACGCTCGCCGGGCCGAACGCGGCCAGGTAGCGCCGTACATAGGTGTCGAGGGAGGCGTCCGGGTCGAGCCCGCGGCCCAGCCAGCGCTCGACGGTGGTGTGGGCGGCCTGGCCGCTGTGGCCCCAGAGCCCGCGCGGCGGGACCTGGACCAGCGGCACCAGGTTGCGCACGGTCTGCGCCAGCGCGCCCGCGTCGTGGCCCGGCAGGCGCTGCGCCATCAGCGCGCCCAGCTCGGCGAAGGTGAGCGTGCGCTCCTCGGCCAGCTCCGCGCCCAGCTCGGCGATCTCGTCGGTGTCCAGGCCCGCGACCTGCCGGCCGAACTGCCCCTTGACCGTGCGGGCCAGCATCTCGGCCAGCAGCGGACGCAGGGCGAGGCAGTCGTCGTCGGTGACGAGGTGGATGGTGGAGCGCATCAGGGCGATGCGCACCACCTTCCGCTCCCGGACCAGGGCCGCCAGGTCCTCGACCGCGAAGTCCGCGAGCCGGGTCCACAGCCCGATGTACGGCGGGTTGGGGGCCTGGGCCTGCAACCCGGCCAGGTGGGCGACGGCCCGCACGGGCGGCATCGTGGACCGCTCGGCGAGCAACTGGCGGTGGATCAGCGCACGGTTGAGCGCCCGTACACCGAGGACCGGGCCTGCGGAGGTACTCACGGTCAGGACAACCTCACCAGCGCGGTGCCGGAGAGCCGGCCCTTCATCAGATCGATCATGGCCTGCGGCAGCGCGGCGACGCCGCCCTCCACCACGGTGTGCGGGAAGGAGATCCGGCCCTCGGCGAGCCACGCGCCGAACTGCGCGTTCCAGTCCTCGATCTGCTGCGGGGTGTGCAGGGTCGCGAAGCCCTGGAAGGACAGCTCGCGCGGGATGAGGCTCGTGAGGTCCAGCCGGGGGCGGGCGTCCTCGCCGTGCTGCGCGGCCAGTGAGCCGCAGAGCGCGAAGCGGGCCCCGGGGGCGGCCGCCTGCACCGCGGCCTCGAACTGCTCGCCGCCGACGTTGTCGAAGAAGACGGTGATCCCGTCGGGGGCCAGCTCGCGCAGCCGGTCGGCGACCGGGCCGTCGTGGTAGTCGAACGCCGCGTCGTAGCCGGCCTCCCGGACCAGGAAGTCGATCTTCTGCGGGGAGCCGGTGCTGCCGATGACCTTCGCCGCGCCGAGCGCCTTGGCGATGTGGGCGGCGAGGCAGCCGACGCCGGAGGAGGCGCCGGAGACGAACACCACGTCGCCCTCGCGGACCTTGGCGATCTCGGCGAGTCCGCGCCAGGCCGTGGGCCCGTTGGAGAGGAAGTACTCGCTGCCGGGCAGCAGTTCGGGGTCCCGCTTGAAGAACTGCCCGGCGTAGCCCACGACATGGTCGCGCCAGCCGCTGAAGTGCTCGACCAGGTCGCCCACGGCCAGGTCGGGGCTGGCGGACTTCACCACGGTGCCGACCGTGCGGCCCCACATGGGCTGGCCCAGCTGGAACACGGGGATCGGGATGTCCAGCGAGGACTGCATCTGGTCGCGGTAGACCGTGCCGAGGGACATCCAGTCGTTGCGGACCACCACCTGACCCGGCTCCGGCTCGGCCAGCTCCGTCACGGCGACCTCGAAGTGGTCGAGGGAGAGCTCGCCGTCCGGGTAGGAGACGAGCCGCACCTCCTGGCTCTTCGTCGGCGTCCCGTCGGACATGTCGTCAGCTCCTTGTGCGAGGGATCGAAAGGTCGTGCTGTGCCGAGGGTGCGGGAGCGGTCTCGAAGGGAGGTCGCGCCCGGCTGGAGCGTCCGGGGCCGCGGACCGCACCGCGGCCATGATCGACGGGACGGGGCCCCGACGGCGGCGTTTCACCCACGCTCCAGCCGCTCTGGATCGGCGGGGTGCACGGTGCGGTTCCCGCGAACCACCGGACCGTCGAAAGGGGTGCACCGTGTCACCGACACTGCAGCACTCGGAGCAGCACACCGGCCAGCACTCGGATCTCTCGTCGGAGATCGCCGCCTTCTACGCCCACCAGATGCCGCTGCTGGAGGCGCGTGACTTCGAGGCCTTCGTGCAGACCTTCACCGAGGACTGCTCCTTCGGCTACGAGGGCGCCTGGCAGCTGGGCAGCCGCCCCGCACTGCTGGAGGGCGTGCGCGCGAACATCTCCCGCTACGGGACCAGCACCATCCGGCACTGGTTCGAGAACCGCCGGGCCGAGCCGCAGCCGGACGGCGCCACCCGGGTCACCGCCACCTGTCTGGTCAGCGTCACCGACGAGAACGGCGACGTGACCTTCGAGCCGAGCTGTGTCGTCACCGACGAACTGGTGCGCACCGGGGAGGGGCTGCGCGCCAGGTCCCGGGTCATCCGCCACGACGTGCCCGACCCCGGCCGCTACTACGCCCGGCTCGCGGCCCAGCACAGCTGACCCGAGCCCCCACGACCGGCACCGTCCGGCACCGACCGGCACCGTCCGGCCCGACCGGCGCCGTCCGGTACGACCCGCTCGACCGGCACCGACCGGCACGATTGGAGCAGAGAGAGCCATGACCACTCCCGCACTTCCCTCCCTCGAAGCCCGGGTGAAGCTGTACCGGATCGGCATGGGCTTCGCGGCCCTGCAGTTCGTCCAGGCCGCCGTCGACCTGAAGGTGGCCGACGCGCTGGACGACGAGCCGCTCGGCGCCGAGGAGCTCGCGAAGGCCGTCGGCGCGGACCCGGACGCGCTCGGCCGGCTGCTGCGCGCGCTGTCCTGCCACGGGTTCTTCGAGGCCGTCGAGGACGGCCGGTTCCGCCACACCGAGCTGTCGCGGATGATCCGTCAGGACTCCACCTGGGGCGCCCCCGACGTCATCCGCTTCGGGTGGCTGCACGTGCCGGTCTCGGTGCTGCACCACACCGCGGACGCGGTGCGCACCGGCGAGGCGGCCTTCCCCAAGGTCTTCGGCACCCAGGCGCAGAGCTACTTCGTCAACGACGACCCCGAGGCCGGCGCGATCTTCAACCGGGCGATGACCGCCAACACCATCCTGCTCAACAACGCCCCCGCGCTGGTGGCGGCGCTCGCCCCGCGTCCCGGCGAGACGGTCATGGACGTGGGCGGCGGCCAGGGTCAGCTGCTGCTGCAGCTCATGGAGGCGTACCCCGACATCCACGGGGTGCTGCTCGAGCTGGAGCAGGTGCTGCCGGGCGTCGACGAACGGCTGCGGGCGGGCGGTGCGCTGGCCGCCCGCGCCGAACTGCTCGCCGGGGACTGCCGCGAGTCCGTGCCGGGCGGAGCGGACACCTATCTGTACAAGCACATGATGTACATGTGGGACGACGACACGGTCGTCGCGATCCTGCGCAACACCGCGCGGGCCGCGGCCTCCGGCGCCCGGGTTGTCGTCGTCGACATGCTGCTGGGCGGCGACAGCCCGTTCGAGGAGATCTGCACCGCCGTCGACCTGCTGATGGTGCTCATGGGCGGCGGGAAGCGGCGCAGCGTCGACCAGTTCGCGGCGCTGTTCGAGCAGGCCGGCCTCGACTACCAGGGCGCGCGGAGCATCGAGGGCGACCAGTCGGTCCTGCTGACCGCGCTCGTCCCGTAGGAGCGCCGGGGCGTCGGGGCGTCGGGCACCTCCGGGGTCCCGTGGGCCGTCCTGGATCCCCGGGGCGGCCGGATCGCAGCGGAGCAACAGGGGTGGGAACGCCGTGGGCGTCCCGCCCCTGACGCATGCCGGGGCGCGGGTGGCGCTTGAGGCGGGGTCCGCCGTGACACGAGCGGGCTGCCCGAACGTGGCGTGAACGGACCCCTGCCACCATTCGCAGACTTTCGGGAGACAGCCATGCCGCACCTGCTGCACATCGACTCCTCCGCCGTGTCCCGGGGCTCGGTCTCCCGGGAACTGGCCAAGACCTTCCGCCGGGCGTGGCAGAAGGAGAACCCGGACGGCGTCGTCACCTACCGGGACCTGGGCGCCGTGCCCGTGCCGCCGCTGACCGAGGCGGGCGTCACCGCGGGGTTCGTCCCGCCGGCCGCGCACGACGGTCACCAGCGCGCCGCCATGCTGCTGCGCGACGAACTCGTCGAGGAGCTGCTGGCCGCCGACACGCTGCTGGTGAGCACCCCGATGTACAACTGGTCGATCCCCTCCACGCTCAAGGCGTGGCTCGACCAGGTGCTGGTCAACGACCGCACGATCACCTTCGACGGCAGCCCCGGACCGCTGGCCGGGCGTCCCGCGACCGTGGTCGCCAGCTACGGCGGCGGCTACAGCCCGGGCGCTCCCATGGAGAAGGCCAACCACTGCGGCCCGTACCTGCAGACCGTGTTCGGCACCGGTCTCGGCCTGGACGTCGAGATCATCGCCGCCCAGCTGTCGCTGGCCCCCCGGGTGCCCGCGATGGCCGCGCTCGTGCCGCTCGCCGAGCAGTCGCTGGCGCAGGCGCACCAGGCGGCCGAGAAGCGGGCCCGCGAGGTGTCCGCCGTGCTGGTGCGGTGATTGTCGAGTCAGTCACGAGCCAGACGCCGCATTCTCGTACAAACCAACGTGCATTGATCCAGGAGGCCATCGGTGTCCCGTCGCGCTGTGATCACCGGGCTCGGCGTCATTTCGCCAGGTGCCATAGGTGTCAAGGAATATTGGAGCCTACTTGCCGAGGGCAGGACGGCGACCAGGGCGATCTCCCACTTCGATCCCTCGGCCTTCCGCTCCCGCATCGCGGGCGAGGTCGACTTCCACCCGCTGAAGTCGGGGCTCACCCCGCAGGACGTGCGCCGCCTCGACCGGGCCGCGCAGTTCGCCGTGGTCGCCGGCCGGGAAGCCGTCGCGGACGCGGGCCTGCAGTTCGACGTCATGGACCCCACCCGGGTCGGCGTCGCCCTCGGCTCCGCCGTCGGCTGCACCACCAGTCTGGAGCGTGAGTTCACCATCGGCAGTGACGGCGGCCGGCTCTGGGAGGTCGACCAGGGCTACACCGTCCCCCATCTGTACGACTACGTGAACCCCAGCTCGATGGCGGCCGAGCTCGCCACGCAGACCGGCGCGGAGGGACCGGTCACGCTGGTCTCCACCGGCTGCACCTCCGGCATCGACTCGGTGGGCTACGCGGCCCGGCTGATCGAGGAGGGCAGCGCCGACGTCGTCGTCAGCGGAGGCACGGAGGCCCCGCTGTCGCCGATCACGGTGGTCTGCTTCGACGTGCTCCGCGCGAGCTCCACCCGCAACGACGACCCCGAGCACGCCTGCCGCCCCTTCGACAAGACCCGCGACGGTCTGGTGCTGGCCGAGGGCTGCGCGATCGTCGTCGTCGAGGAGCTCGAGCACGCACGGGCCCGCGGCGCGCAGATCTACGGCGAGATCGCCGGGTACGCCTCGCGCTGCAACGCGTACCACATGACCGGTCTCGAGTCCGAGGGCAAGGACATGGCCTCGGCGATCGAGGTGGCGATGGACGAGGCGCGGATCCTGCCCCCGTACATCGACTACATCAACGCGCACGGCTCGGGCACCAAGCAGAACGACCTGCACGAGACGGGCGCCTTCAAGCGCAGCCTCGGCGAGGACGCCTTCACCACGCCGATCAGCGGCTTCAAGTCGATGATCGGTCACTCGCTGGGCGCGATCGGCTCGCTGGAGATCGCCGGCTGCCTCCTCGCCATGCGCGAGGGGCTGATCCCGCCCACGGCCAACCTCAACGAACCCGACCCGCTGTGCGACCTGGACTACGTGCCCAACGTGGCCCGCGAGAAGCGGCTCAACACCGTGCTGACCGTCGGCAGCGGCTTCGGCGGCTTCCAGAGCGCGATGATCCTGCGAAACGTACGAGGAGCGAAGCGATGACCAGGCGAGCAGTGGTGACCGGAATCGGCATCGCGGCGCCCAACGGGCTGGGTCCGACGTCGTACTGGCGGGCGCTGATGGCCGGCCAGTCCGGCATCCGCCGGGTGACCAAGTTCGACATCTCGAAGTACCGCTGCAAACTCGGCGGCGAGATACCCGACTTCGTGCCCGACCGGCATCTGCAGGACCGCATCCTGCCCCAGTCCGACCACATCACCCGGCTGTCGCTGGTGGCCACCGACTGGGCGCTGCGCCAGGCCGGGGTCCGAGGCGGCGACGTCCCCACCGACGAGATGGGCGTGGTCACCGCGGCCTCCGGCGGCGGCTACGAGTTCGGCCAGCGGGAACTGGCCAAGCTGCACCACCAGGGCCCGGAGTACGTCAGCGCCTATCAGTCGTTCGCGTGGTTCTACGCGGTCAACACGGGCCAGATATCCATCAGGCACAAGATGCACGGGCCCGGCGCCGTGGTGATCAGCGAGCAGGCCGGCGGGATCGACGCGATCGGCCACGCCCGGCGGCAGCTGCGGGACGGCGCCAACCTCATGCTCACCGGCGGCATCGACAGCACGCTGTGCCCGTGGGCCTGGGTCGCCCACCAGGCCACCGGCCGGATCAGCCGCAGCTCGGACCCGACGCGGGCCTATCTGCCCTTCGACGAGCGCGCAGGCGGTTACGTCCCCGGCGAGGGCGGCGCGATCATGGTGCTGGAGACGCCGGAGAGCGCGAAGAAACGGCTCGGCACCACCGTCTTCGGCGAGATCGCCGGGTACGCCTCCACCTTCGACCCGGGCACCCCCGGCCGGCCGCCGGGTCTTCAGCGGGCCATCGAGATGGCGCTGGGCGACGCCGGCATGGACGCCTCCGACATCGACGTCGTCTTCGCCGACGCGGTGGGCGAGGCCGAACTGGACCAGGTGGAGGCGGAGGCTCTCAAGGAGGTCTTCGGCCCGCACGGCGTCCCGGTCGCCGCGCCCAAGACCATGACCGGACGGCTGTTCGCCGGCGGCGCCTCCCTCGACGTCGCCACGGCGCTGCTGTCGATGTTCTGGAGCGCCATCCCGCCCGCCGTCGGCGTCCGGGAGGCCGTGCCCGAGTACGAGATGGACCTCGTGGTCGGCGAGCCGCGGCAGGGCCCGGTCCGGTCGGCGCTGATCGTCGCCCGCGGGCACGGCGGCTTCAACTCGGCGATGGTGGTGCGCCAGCTCCGCTGAGCGCCGCAGCAGTCCGTCATCGTCATCGACATGTCGCAACGAAAGGGCATTCATGCTGACGTCAGTCGCCGAGTCGTCCGGGAGCGCGATACTCCCGGACGACCTCGAGGAGGCCGTCCAACGCAACGACCTGCGGACCCGCACCGAGGAGCTCGCCCGGCTCAAGGCGGTCATCCGCGAGGGACCGAGCGTCGAGGCGACCGCAGCCCAGCGCGCCAAGGGCAAACTCACCGTCAGGGAGCGCATCGAGCTGCTCTTCGACGAGGGGACGTTCCTCGAGATCGAGGCGTTCCGCAAGCACCGGGCGACCGCGTTCGGGCTGGCGAACAAACGCCCCCACACCGACGGGGTCGTCGTCGGCTGGGGACTGGTCCACGGGCAGAAGGTCTTCGCCTACGCGCACGACTTCCGGATGTTCGGAGGCGCCCTGGGCGAGGCGCACGCCGCGAAGATCCACAAGCTGATGGACATGGCCCTCGCCGCCGGCGCCCCGCTGGTCAGCCTGTGCGACGGGGCGGGGGCCCGGATCCAGGAGGGCGTCACGGCGCTCGCCGGCTACGGCGGGATCTTCCGCCGCAACGCCCAGGCGTCCGGCGTCATCCCGCAGATCAGCGTGATCCTCGGACCGTGCGCGGGCGGGGCCGCCTACTCGCCCGCGCTGACCGACTTCGTGTTCATGGTCCGGGACGTGGCGCAGATGTTCATCACCGGCCCGGACGTGGTCCAGGCCGTCACCGGCGAGCACATCAGCATGAACGGCCTCGGCGGGGCGGACGTCCACGCCGGCGTCTCCGGCGTCTCCTCGTTCGTCTACGACGACGAGTACGCCTGCATCGCCGACGTCCGGTACCTGCTGTCGCTGCTGCCCGCCAACAACCGCGCCCTGCCCCCGGTCGTCCCCTGCACGGACCCGGTGGACCGCAGGAACGACGCCCTGCTCGACCTCGTCCCGTCGTCGGCCAACCAGGCCTACGACATCCTCCAGGTGATCGAGGAGATCGTCGACGACGGCGAGTACTTCGAGGTGCAGCCGAACTGGGCGGGCAACATCGTCTGCGCGCTGGCCCGGATGGGCGGCCGGCTGGTCGGCGTGGTCGCCAACCAGCCCATGGTCTCGGCCGGCACCCTCGACATCGACGCGTCCGACAAGGGCGCACGTTTCGTCCAGATGTGCGACTCGTTCAACATCCCGCTGGTGACCCTGGTCGACGTTCCCGGCTTCCTGCCGGGCCGTGAGCAGGAACACCAGGGGATCATCCGGCACGGGGCGAAGCTGCTCTACGCCTACTGCGTCGCCACCGTCCCCCGCATCCAGCTGATCCTGCGCAAGGCGTACGGCGGCGCCTGGATCGTCATGGACTCGCGGTCCATCGGGACGGACCTGTCCCTGGCCTGGCCCACCAACGAGATCGCGGTGATGGGCGCCGAGGGCGCGGCGAACGTCATCTTCCGCCGGGAGATCGCGGCGTCGGGCGATCCGCAGGAAACCCGGGAGCAGTGCATCCGGTCCTACCAGGAGGAGTTGATGCATCCCTACTACGCGGCCGAGCACGGGCTGGTCGACGACGTCATCGACCCCGCGCACACCCGGGAGACCCTCGTCCGGGCGCTGGAGATGCTGGAGGGCAAGCGTGCCTCCCTGGCGCCGCGCAAACACGGCAACCCCCCGATGTAGCCATGACCCGGGACCCGTTGTTCACGATCCGTTCCGGACGGCCGACCGAGCAGGAGATCGCCGCCCTCACCGTCGCGCTGCTGACCCGCCTGCACCGGTCCGCCGCGGATCCGTCCGCGGTGGCCGACTGGGCACAGCGCCTCACCCCCGACGTGCCGGCCGTGGCGGGCCTCGCGGACTGGCCCGGTCCGGACCGGCCCGCGACGACCGTGTGGGGGCGCCGGTCCGGTGCGGGGGCCCGGCCGGCCGTGAGCGGCTGGGGGGACCCGTCCGGTGCGGACGCGCCGCCCGAGACCGGCTGGGGAAGCCGGCCCGGTACGGAGCCGCCCGGTACGGAGCCCCCCGGCACGGCCGGCTGGCCGGACCTGCCCTGACGTCCGGACCCGCCCTGGCCTCCGGACCTGCTCTGAAGGCCGGATTCTCGCTGAAGGCCGGGTCCCGCCCCGATGGGCGGGGCCCGGCCTCGTTCCGTGCGAAGGGGGTGTGACGCGCTCGCGTCACACCCCCTTCGCGTCTGCCGGCCCTCCCCGGCTGCCGGC
Source organism: Streptomyces achromogenes (assembly GCF_030816715.1). Lineage (NCBI taxonomy): Bacteria > Bacillati > Actinomycetota > Actinomycetes > Kitasatosporales > Streptomycetaceae > Streptomyces > Streptomyces achromogenes. The sequence goes on from NZ_JAUSYH010000001.1 coordinate 4,916,897, forward strand.
CTCCCTCAGGCGCGGCACACCGGGAGACCGCCGTGGAACTGCGTCATCTCCCCGAACGCCGTCGCCACGTCGATCGGCGCGCCCGGCACCGCTCCGGCGAGCTCGGCGTAGGCGCGGTGCAGGTTGCCGACGATGCGCTCGGCGTCGAGGAAGGCCGCCCACGCGCCCAGTTCGGTGCTCCGGGCCGTCTCCAGCGCCGACCGTCCGGCCCGCAGCCCCGACTCCGCGACCTCCAGCAGCCAGCTCAGGTAGGCGGCGGTCTCGTCCAGCAACTCGGCGCCGCCGACCGGCCCGTGACCGGGCACCACCGTCTCCGCGCCGAGCGCGCGCAGCCGCCCGATCGCCTCCAGCGACCCCGTGACCGAGCCCATCAGGCAGAACGGGGTGCTCCCGGACCACACGACGTCCCCGGTGAACAGGACGCCCTCGTCGGGCAGCCACACCACCGTGTCGCCGGTGGTGTGGGCCGTCCCGGGGTGCAGCAGCGCGATGCGCCGGCCGCCGGAGTGGACGGCGGCCTCGTCGCCGCGATAGGTCACGTCGGGCCCGAGGACCGGCGTCTCCCCCCACTCCACGTCCGGCCACAGCCCGCGCAGCCCCGGGCCCGCGGCTATCTGGTCGCGGGCGCAGTTCTCGTGGGCGGTGATCGTCGCCCGCGGCTTGAAGTAGGAGTTGCCGAACGTGTGGTCGCCGTGGAAGTGCGTGTTGACGAGGAAGTCCGGCCCGGCCGGCGCCAGCGCGCCCACCGCCTCGGCCAGCACGCGGGTACGGCGCTCGGTGGCGGCCGTGTCGACCAGCACCGCGCACTCCCCGTCGAGGATCAGCCCCGCGTTGTTCAGGCACCACCCTCCGTCGGGCTGGATCCAGGCGTAGACCGACGAGGCGACCTCGCGCATTTCCGACCGGACCTGTTGCAACGTCATACCGACTCCATTTCGGGTGCGGGCGCGCGTGCGGGTGCGAAGAAAGTGCCGCGGCAATTTGCCGGAAAGGATGGCCCGAACGGCATGAGCCTCACTGGAACACCCGGTGGGGGAATTCCGGTGCAGCGGTAGTCCAGCCGGTTTCGAGCCTCCCGGAGAACGCTTTCGGGAGAAGGAAACCCATGCCCGAGGAGGAGCACACCGTGGCTACGCAGACCGCTGAGCGGCAGAAGGTGACGGCCGAGGAGCACGTGGAGATCCTCGGGTTCTACGCCCGACAGTGCCGCCTGATGGACGCCCTGAAGATCGAGGAGTTCGCCGACACCTTCACCGAGGACGGCGTCATCGACCACGCGCACCGCGGCGAACGCCTCGCCGGCCGGGAGGCGATGGTCGCGGCGATGCGGGCCGCCCTCCCGCGGTACCGGTCGGTCGTGCCCCGGCACTGGTTCGACCACTACCTCGTGGAGAAGACCGCGGACGGCTGGCGGGTGGACTACGTCTGCCTGGTCACCCGGACCGACGCCGCCGGGAAGGTGGACTTCGAGCCGACCTTCACCGTGGTGGACGAACTGGTGCGCACCGAGGCCGGCGAGATCCGGACCCGGGAGCGCGTCATCGACCAGGACCGTCCGGCCTCCTGAGGCCGGGGCCCACGATGAAGGGGATAGTCCTCGCCGGAGGCACGGGGACCCGGCTGCATCCGATCACACTGGCCGTGTCGAAACAGCTCCTCCCCGTCAGTGACAAGCCGATGATCTACTACCCGCTGTCGGTGCTCATGCTGGCCGACATCCGGGAGATCCTCGTCATCACCACACCCACCGACATGCCGTACTTCCAGCGGCTCCTCGGCGACGGCTCGCGGCTGGGCATCTCGCTCAGCTACGCCGCGCAGGAGAGCCCCGGCGGCCTGGCGCAGGCGTTCACCATCGGGGCCGACTTCATCGGCGCCGACCCGGTGGCCCTGGTGCTGGGCGACAACATCTTCCACGGCTCGGGATTCCGCGAGCTGCTCCGCCGCAACGCCCGTGACGTGGACGGCTGCGTCCTCTTCGGCTATCCGGTGCCGGACCCCGAGCGGTACGGGGTCGGTGTGACGGACGCCGAGGGGCGGCTCGTCTCGCTCGAGGAGAAGCCGGCCGAACCCAAGTCCGACCGGGCGATCACCGGCCTGTACTTCTACGACAACGACGTCGTGGACGTGGCCAAGAACCTCACCCCGTCGCCGCGCGGCGAACTGGAGATCACCGACGTCAACCGGTGGTACCTGGAACGCGGCAAGGCCAAGCTCATCGAACTCGGCCGGGGTTTCGCCTGGCTCGACACGGGCACCGCCGAGTCGCTGCTGAAGGCCGGCATCTACGTGCAGGCCATGGAGGAGCGCATGGGGGTGCGCATCGCCTGCCTGGAGGAGGTCGCCCTGCAGATGGGCTTCATCGACGCCGACACCTGCCGGAGGCTGGGCGAGGGGATGAAGTCGCCGTACGGCAGGTATGTGACGGAGGTCGCGGCCGAGGCCGCCGGTGTGGGGTACCGCCGCCGGCTCGTCGGCGCACCACGAGGGGCCTGACGCCGGCGCGTCCGCCCGGGGGCGGGCCCATCGCGAGCGCGGAGTGCGACGGTTCTGCGGAACCCGTCGCACTCCGCGCGCACTGCGTTCCGGTCCGGGTCCCGCGGCTGAGGGCGACACAGGGCGAGGCAGGGCAAGGCGAGGCCGGGCGAGGACGCAGGGCGAGGCACGACAGAGGGTTCCGGCGGATCACGTCGCGGCACCGGGGTGCTCGCGCGACGGGATCCGCCGGACGCCGTTCAGGCCGCGGACAGGATCTCCAGGACGGCCACCGTCCACGCGAAGCCGCCGCCCGCGCTGACCAGGGCGCCCGTCTGGCCCGGACGCAGGGCGCCGGTCCGGGTGAGGTGGGCGAGACCGGCGAACATGTCGCCCGCGCCGAGGTGGCCGACCCCCGAACCCCAGGGCCAGGTGGTCCGCTCCGGGTCGAGGTCCAGCGCCGAGAAGAACTGGAAGTCCATCTTGGCGCGGCCGAGGTGCGGCAGCACCGTCCAGTCGAGTTCCTCCTGCTTGACGTCCGCCTCCCGCAGGGCCTGTTCGAAGGCCGCCCGCTGGCCGGTGTGCAGCCGGTCGATCAGCTCCGACATGCCCATCTCCTTCACCAGGCGGGCGCGGGGCTCCTCCACGCTGACCGGGGTCCGGGTCTCCAGCGGCGTCGCGGCGAAGGGATCGTCGCCCCGCCCCATCTTCTCCAGGGTCGGGTCGGACACCGTCACCAGACTGCGCAGCAGCGCGAACCCGTCCTCGGTGGACAGCACGATCGCGGTGCCGCCGTCCCCGAGCACGGTCCCCGGGTCGGTGGTCCAGCGGTCGATCCCCGGCAGGCAGAACCGGTCGCCGGTGGTCACGAGGGCGCTGTGCCGGCGGGAGTCCGCGCGCAGATAGGCCACCGCCAGCTCGAAGGCGGCCATCCCGCCGTTGGACAGCTGCTCGACTGCCAGCGACAGGCACGTGTTGCCGACGGCCTCGCGCTGCACGTACGAGGCGGGCGCCCACAGGTCGTAGCCCTGGAAGTAGCTGCTGGCGTGCAGGACCAGGTCGATGTCCTGGGGCCCCGCGTCCGCGTGGCGCAGCGCCTCCCGCGCGGCCCGGACCGCCATCTGCGGCCCGGCCTCCGTGCCGACGCACACCGACCGCATCCGCGTGCGCCGCACGGTCCATTCGTCGGTCAGCCCCTGCCGGACCGCCTCCTCGGCCGGCATGGCCGGCGGCAGATGAAGTCCCACCCCGGAAACGAATACCTCTTCAGCTGGCACGACCATTCCCTCCGCCCGACGGCATTCGGCATTCGGCCGTCGAGTCTGCACGGCACAGCTCGGGGGCGGCTCAATGCCGGACGGAGCCGGATTCCGTCCGCGGCTCTCGATCGAGGCTCAGGCGAACGTCGAATCCACCGGCCCATATTGCGGCAGCGGGAAAGGCAGGAAAGGAAGGTACCGGATGCCCCTCACAGCGCGACAGCCCAATCCACCGGTCGCCCTCGTGTTCCCCGGCCAGGGTGCGCAGTACCCGCGGATGGCCGCGGGCCTGTACGGGCACGACTCGACGTTCACCTACTGGATGGACGAGGCGTTCCGGCTCCTGGCACCGGACGGCCCGCGGCTGCGCCGCGAATGGCTCGCCGAGACGCCGTCGGCGGAGTACGACGACGTGACGGTCGCCCAGCCGCTGCTCTACGCGGTGAACCACGCCCTCGGGCGGATGGTGCTCGACTGGGGCGTGCGCCCGGCGGCGATCATCGGGCACAGCGTGGGCGAGGTCGCCGCGGCCACCCTGGCCGGGATCCTCGGCTTCGAGGACGGCATACGCCTGATGCGCGACCGGGTCGTGCACTTCGCCGACACCCCGCCCGGCGGCATGCTCGCCGTCGCGGCCTCCCCCGACGACGTCGCCGACCTGCTCGGCGAGGACGTGCACCTGGCCGCCGTGAACGCCGCCCGCCAGCTCCTCCTCGCCGGGGAGCGCGAGCCGCTGGCCCGGGCCGCCCGCGAGCTGGACGAACGGGGAGTCGTCTGCCGTCCGGTGCAGGCCCGACAGGCCTTCCACAGCCCCGCGGTCGACGCCGCCGTCCGCGCGACCCTGCCCGGGTTCCGCGCGGTGCCGCTGCGCCGGCCGGCCTTCCCCTTCTACTCCGCCTACACGCCGGGCCGGCTCGCCGACCAGCAGGCGCTGGACCCCGACTTCTGGGCCTGGCAGGCGGCCCGGACCGTGTACTTCGCACCGGCGCTCACCGCCCTGCTCGCCGCACACGACTGCCTGCTGCTGGAAGCCGGCCCGGGCGACGGCCTCAGCCGGCTGGCCCGCCGCCAGCCCCGGGTGATCGCCCGGCACAGCTTCGTCCAGGCGCTGGTGCCGGGCGGCGGCCGCGACGACCGCGAGGCCGTGGACGAGGTACGGCGCCGGCTCACCCTCGTCGCCGCCGGAGACCGCCATGACCGACTTGGCCACTGACAGAGCCGACGGGACCGACATGACTGAGCTGACCGACACGACCGGTGCGCCCGGGGAACCCGTGGCCGTGGTGGGCATGGCCTGCCGCTTCCCCGGCGCCGACGACCTCCAGGGCTTCTGGCGGCTGCTCCGCCGGGGCGGCGACGCCATCGGCCCGGGCACGGGGCTGCGCGAGGGCCGCCGCCCCGGCGGATACCTGCGCGACGTCGAACTCTTCGACGCGGAGCTGTTCGGGATCTCCCCGCACGAGGCCGCCCTGATGGACCCGCAGCAGCGCCTGCTGCTCGAACTGTGCTGGCACGCCCTGGAGGACGCCCGCATCCCACCCACGGCGGGCGGGGCGACCGGCGTCTTCGTCGGGTCCTGCTCGGACGACTACGCGCTGATGAGCCGGATGTCCGCGGTGGTGGACGCCTACTCCATGACCGGCACGGCCCGGACCTTCCTCGCCAACCGGCTGTCCTACTTCTTCCAGTTCACCGGCCCCAGCGCGGTCGTCGACACCGGCCAGTCCTCCTCGCTGGCCGCCCTCGACCAGGCGCTCGGCAGTCTGCGGCGCGGAGAGTGCGCGACCGCGGTGGTCGCGGGCGTCCAGCTCAACCTCACCCCGACCGGCGACCGGCTCATCGAGGAGCTCGGGGCGATGTCGCCGACCGGCCGCTGCCACACCTTCGACCGCGGCGCCGACGGGATCGTGCGGGGCGAGGGCGCCGGCGTGCTGGTGCTCAAGCCCCTCGAGGCGGCCCTCGCCGCCGGGGACCGGGTGTACTGCACGGTGCTGGCCGCGGCCGTCAACAACGACGGCGGCGGCGCGAGCCTGACGACACCCACCCAGGCCGCCCAGCAGAGCGTGCTGGCGGAGGCCTACCGCCGGGCGGGCGTCGACCCGGCCGAGGTCGCGTACGTGGAGCTGCACGGCACCGGCACCAAGGCCGGCGACCCGGTGGAGGCCCGGGCCCTCGGCGGCGTCCTCGGCCGGGGCCGCCCCGCGGAGCGGCCGCTGCTGGTCGGCTCGGTGAAGACCAACATCGGGCATCTGGAGGGCGCGGCCGGCATCGCCGGGCTGATCAAAACCGCGGCGAGCCTCTTCCACCGCGAGCTCCCGCCGACCCTCAACCACCGGCGGCCCAACCCCGACATCGACCTCGACGGGCTGCGGCTGCGCGTCGCCACCCGGCGGCGGGCCTGGCAGCCCGACGAGGGGCCGCTGGTCTGCGGCGTCTCGTCGTTCGGCCTCGGCGGCACCAACGCGCACGCCGTGCTCGGCGAGGCGCCCCGGGGCCGGGACGCCGTACCCGTGCCGGGGCCCGGTGAGCCCGGGGCGGCGGCCGGCGAGCCGGTGCCCGTGCTGCTCTCCGGGCACACCGACGCGGCGCTGCGGGCCCAGGCGGCCCGGCTGGCCGACCGGCTGGAGGGCCGCGACGACGTGGACCTGCGCGACCTCGGCCTCGCTTCGGCGACGACCCGCGCGGCGCTGCCCGTACGCGCCGTCGTCGTCGCCTCCGGCCGCACACAACTGGTCGCCCGGCTCCGGGAGTTGGCCGACGGGGCCCACGAGAACGGGACCGACGGGAACGGCGGCTCCGAGGCCGGAGGCACCGTTCTCACGGGCCGGCCGGGCGCGGAGCCGCAGGACCGGACGGCCCCCGGGGACGGTCCCGGCACGGCCGCCACGGCGGCGGCCGCCGCGTTCGTGCTGGGCAAGCCGGTCGACTGGCTGGCGGTCTACGGCCCGCGGGCCCGCCCGGCGGACCTGCCGCTCTACGCCTTCCAACGGCGCCCCTACTGGCTGGACACGACGGCGTCCACGGGCGGCCCCGCCGCCGAGGACGCCGCGCCGCAGTGGTCCGGCGACCCGCTGGACCTGGTCCTCGACCTCACCGTGGAGATCCTCGGCCGCGCGCCGGGCGCGGACCTCGACCTGGACGCCACCTTCACCGACCTCGGTCTGGACTCCCGCATGGCCGTCGCACTGCGCACCTCCGTCGCCAGGGCCACCGGCCGCGTCCTGCCGACGACCCTGCTGTTCGACCACCCCACTCCGGCGGCGCTCATCGAGGCGCTCCGGTCGGACGACACGAAAGGTCACGAGTTTCGATGACTCCCCAGACCGGACCACTGGACGGTGACCAGGAAGCCGTCGCCGTCGTGGCCATGGGCTGCCGCTACCCGGGCGGTGTGCGCACGCCCGCCGACCTGTGGCAGCTGGTCGCGGACGGCCGCGACGCCACCTCCTCCTTCCCCACCGACCGCGGCTGGCGTGCGGCGGACCTCGCCGACGGCCGCTCCACCACCACCCGCGGCGGCTTCCTCGACGACGCCGACCGCTTCGACGCCAAGTTCTTCGGCATCTCGCCCCGCGAGGCGGAGGGCATGGACCCCCAGCAGCGGGTGCTGCTGGAGACGGCCTGGGAGACCTTCGAGCGGGCCGGCCTGAGCCGGGACGCCCTCACGGGCAGCAACACCGGCGTGTTCGTCGGGGCGATGGCCCAGGAGTACGGGCCGCGCCTGTACGAGGACAACCAGGGCGCCGGCGGCTACCGCATCACCGGCAGCTCCACCAGCGTCGCCTCCGGACGCATCGCCTACTACTTCGGGCTGCGCGGCCCCGCCCTCACGGTGGACACCGCGTGCTCGTCCTCGCTGGTCGCCGTCCATCTGGCGGTGCGGTCGCTGCGCGACGGCGAGTGCGACCTGGCGCTGGCCGGCGGTGTCGCGGTGATGTCGACGCCCGGCATGTTCGTCGACTTCACCCGGCAGGGCGGACTCTCGCCCGACGGCCGCTGCCGCCCCTTCTCCGACGACGCCGACGGCACCGCCTGGGCGGAGGGCGCCGGACTGCTGCTGCTGGAGCGCCTCTCCGACGCCCGCGCGCGCGGCCACCGCGTCCTCGCCGTGGTCCGCGGCACCGCCACCAACTCCGACGGCGCCAGCAACGGCCTCACCGCGCCCAACCGGGCCGCCCAGGAGGACGTCATCCGGCAGGCCCTGAGCCAGGCCGGACTGGACCCGCACGACGTCGACGCCGTCGAGGCGCACGGCACCGGCACCGAACTCGGCGACCCCATCGAGGCACGGGCGCTGTCCGCCGTCTACGGCAAGGGCCGCGACGCGGAACACCCGCTCTGGATCGGCTCGTTGAAGGCGAACCTGGGACACGCCCAGGCCGCCGCGGGCGTCGGCGGGGTGATCAAGATGATCGAGGCGCTGCGCGCAGGCGTCCTGCCCGCCACACCGAACGTGTCCCGGCCCACCCACCACATCGACTGGGAGCACAGCGGTCTCGCCCTGCTGACCCAAGCCCGTCCGTGGGAGCGGGGCGACGGGCCCCGGCGGGCCGGCGTGTCCTCGTTCGGGATCAGCGGCACCAACGCCCACCTGGTGATCGAGGAGGCCGAGCCCGAGCCCGCGCGGCAAGGCGCCGCCGGCGCGGCGGCGCCGCTGCTGTGGTCGGTCTCCGCCCCGCACGCCGAGTCGCTGCGCGCCCAGGCCAGGGCCCTCGCCGACCACGTCGGCCGCACCCCGCAGGAGGCGCCCGAGGACGTCGCGCACACCCTGCGCGGCCGCAGCGGGTTCCGGCAGCGCGGCGTCGTGGTCGCCGACAACCGCGCGGACCTGCTGACCGGACTGGAGGCGCTGGCCTCCGACGCCCCGCTGCCGGCCGTGCCGGGCCGCTACCGGTCGCCCACCGTGCTGCGCACCGAGTCCTACCGCGACCTGGCCGGACCGGTGTTCGTCTTCCCCGGGCAGGGGTCCCAGTGGCGCGGGATGGGTCTCGCGCTGATGGAGGAGTCGGCGGTCTTCCGCGCGAGCATGGAGGCCTGCGCGGAGGAACTGGCCCCGCTGTGCGGCTGGCGGCTGACCGACGCGCTGCGCGGCGAGGGACTGGAACGGGTCGACGTCGTCCAGCCCGCGCTGTTCTCGATGATGGTGTCGCTGGCCGCGCTGTGGAAGTCGGCCGGCGTACGGCCCGCCGCGGTCGTCGGCCACTCCCAGGGCGAGATCGCCGCGGCCCACGTGGCCGGTGCGCTCAGCCTCGCCGACGCCTGCCGGGTGGTGGCCCTGCGCAGCCAGGCCCTGGCGCAGCTCGCGCCCCCCGGCGGCATGGCGTCCGTCCTGCTCGGCGCCGAGGAGACCGAGCGGCTCCTCAACAGCGTGGACGGGGTGAGCGTCGCGGCGGTCAACTCGGCGACGTCGACCGTGGTCGCCGGGGACGTCGCCGGCCTCACCGACCTGCTGGCCCGCTGCGAACGGCAGGGCGTCGACGCCCGGCGCATCGAGGTCGACTACGCGTCGCACACCGAGGCGATGGAGGCGCTGGAGGAACGCCTCCTCACCGACCTCGCCGGGATCTCGCCGCGCTCCTCCGACGTCAGGCTCCACTCGACGCTGACCGGCGCGGTCATCGACACCGCGGACATGGACGCGGCGTACTGGTACGACAACCTGAGCAACACCGTGCGGTTCGAGCCGGTGCTGCGGGGACTGGTGGAGCGACGGCACCGCACGTTCATCGAGTGCAGCCCGCACCCCGTGCTGACCTTCGGCGCCCAGGAGGTCCTGGACGCGGCCGGGGTGACGGGCGCCGTGCTCGGCACCCTGCGCCGGGACAGCGGCGGCGCGGGCCAGTTCCTGGCGTCGGCGGCGGCGCTCCCCGACTCCGTGGGGCCCGTCGACCTGGCCGCGTTGCAGCCGGCGGGTCGTCAGATCGACCTGCCGTCCTACCGGTTCGAGCGCACCCGCTTCTGGGCGACGGCTCCGGCGGCCGCAGCCGGCGGCGACGGCGGCGCGTTCACCGCGGCGCCCACCGAGCTGCCGTCCGGGCAGACCGTCGTCACCGCGACCGTGGACCGGGAGCGGTACCCGTGGCTGGCCGACCACGTGGTCCGGGGCGCCGCCCTGGTGCCGGCGACCGTGTTCCTGTCGCTGCTCGGCGAGGTCGGCGAACGGATCGGCCGGCCCGTCGTGGCCGACCTCACCCTCAGCGTGCCGCTGCCGCTGCCCGGACAGGGGGCCGCGGACCTGCGGATCGTCCTCGACCCCGAGGACGCCGCCGGACGCAGGGCCCTGACCGTGCACGCCCGGCAGGCCGACGGCGGCTGGGTGCGGCACGCCTCCGGCGCGCTCGCCGGCCGCGAGCAGGCCCCGGCCGAGTCCGCCCGCTGGTCCACCGAGGGCGCCACCCCGGTCGACGTCGCCGACGCCTACCGGGTACTCGCCGAACGCGGCTACCACTACGGCCCGGCGTTCGCCGGACTGCGCGCCCTGTGGACGCGCGGCGCGGAGATCCTCGCCGAGGTGGCCCTGCCCGACCTGGAGCCGGGCGACTTCGCCACCGCCCACCCGGCGCTGCTCGACGCGGCCCTGCACCCGGCCGTGCTCCGGGCGGACGCGGGACTGCTGGTGCCGTTCGCCTGGCGCGACGCAGACCTGACGCCCACCGACGCCCGCACCCTGCGCGTGCACGCCCGGCCGGACGGCGACGACCTGTCGCTGACCTTCTTCGACGGCCAGGACCGGCCCGTCGGTTCGGTGCGCTCGCTGACGCTGCGGCCGCTGCCCGCCGAGGAGCGGGGCGTCAGCCTCGAACCGGCGTGGGAGCGGCTGCGCGGCACGGACGCGTCCGGTCCCGACACGTGGGTGACGGTCGGCGCGGACGGCCTGTGGGACCGGCCGGACTTCCCCGACCTGGAGTCGGTGACGGTCCCGGCGCCGGCGGTCGTCGTGGCCCCGCTCGGCTCCGCCCCCGGCACGGACGGCGACCCGGCGCAGGCCGAGCGGCTGACCCTGGCCGCCGCCGACCTGGTGCAGAGCTGGCGCGCCGACCCGCGGTTCACGGCCTCGCGGCTCGCCGTGGTCACCGGGGGCGCGCTCGCCGTCACCGATCGCGAACCCGTCCGCGACCTGGCCGCCTCGGCCGTCACCGGACTGGTGCGCTCGGCGCAGGCCGAGCACCCGGACACCTTCGTGCTGATCGACGTCGACGACGACCCGGCCTCCCTGGCGGCCCTGCCGCAGGCCCTCGCCTGCGGTGAACCCGAAGTGGCCCTGCGGGCCGGACGGCTGTACCGGCCGCGGCTGCGGATCGCCCGCGAGAGCGGACTGCGGCCCCCGGCCGGCAGCCGCGCCTGGCGGCTCGACGTCACCGTGAAGGGCACCCTCGACGACCTCGCACTCATCGAACACCCGGAAGCCGAAGCCGAGTTGGGCCCCCGCCAGGTGCGCGTCGAGGTGCGCGCCGCCGGGCTCAACTTCCGTGACGTCACGGTCGGACTCGGCCTCGTCGCCACCGAGAAGACCATGGGCAGCGAGGGCGCGGGCGTGATCACCGAGGTAGGCGCCGAGGTGACCCGCTTCGCGGCCGGCGACCGGGTGTTCGGCATGTTCGAGCGCTCGCTCGGACCGGTTGCCGTCGCCGACGAGCGCATGGTCAAACCGCTCCCGGACGGCTGGAGCTTCGCCCAGGCGGCCGGCGTGCCCATCGTGTTCATCACCGCCTACCAGTGCCTCGTCGACGTGGCCGGCACCCGGCCGGGCGACCGGGTGCTGATCCACACCGCGACCGGCGGCGTCGGACTCGCGGCGATCCAGCTCGCCCGGCACCTGGGCGCCGACGTGTTCGCCACCGCCCGCGCCGACAAGCAGCCCACGCTGCGCGCCTGGGGCGTCCCCGACGACCACATCGCCTCCTCCCGCACGCTCGACTTCGCCGACGCCTTCCGGTCCGTCACCGGCGGCCGGGGCGTGGACGTCGTGCTGAACTCGCTGTCCGGCAAGGCCCTCGACCGCTCCCTCGGCCTGCTGGCGCCGGGCGGCCGGTTCGCCGAGATGGGCAAGACCGATCTGCGCGACGTGGCCGCCACCGAGGCCGAGCACCCCGGGATCACCTACCGGGCGTACAACATCCTGGGCGTCGAGCCGGACCGGATCAGCGAGGTCCTGGACGAGCTGGTCGCCCTGTTCGAGGCGGGCGCCCTGCGCCATCTGCCGGTGCGCACCTGGGACGTACGGGACGGCCGGGTGCCGCTGCGCATGCTCAGCCGGGCCCGCCACCAGGGCAAGCTCGTGCTCACCACCCCGCGCACCTACGATCCGCTGCGTCCCACGCTCATCACCGGCGGCACCGGCGGTCTCGGCGCCGAACTGGCCCGGCACCTGGTCGCCGAGCGGGGCGCCCGGCATCTGGTGCTGGTGAGCCGCCGCGGCCCGGCCGCCGAGGGCGCGACGGAGCTGAGCGCCGAACTGACCGCGGCCGGCGCCGAGGTGTCCGTCGTGGCCTGCGACGTCGCCGACGCCGACGCCGTCGCGAAGGTCGTCGCCGAGCACCGGCCCGGCAGCGTCTTCCACACCGCCGGCGTGCTGCGCGACGGAGTGCTCACCGGGCTCACGCCGGTCCAGCTCCGGGCGGTGCTGCGGCCCAAGGTCGCCGGGGCCTGGCATCTGCACCGGCTCACCGAACACCTGGACCTGTCGGCGTTCGTGCTGTTCTCGTCGGTGGCGGGGGTGCTCGGCAACCCGGGCCAGGCGAACTACGCGGCGGCCAACACCTATCTCGACGCCCTCGCGCAGTACCGCCGGGCCCGCGGGCTGGAGGCGACGTCGCTGGCCTGGGGCCTGTGGCGGCGGCCCACCGGGATGACCGGCCATCTGACCGAGGCCGACACCGCCGCGCTGGCCCGCATCGGGATCGCCCCGCTGGACAGCGGGGACGGGATGCGGCTCCTCTTCGAGAACCTGGCCTCGCCCGCTCCGGTCCGGGTGCCGCTGCGGCTCGCCCCGGAGCAGCCGCGGCCCGGAAGCCGTGCTGCCCGCCTGCTCGAAGGGCTGCCGGACCTGCCCCGGAACGACTCGCCTTCCCGGCCCGCCGCATCGGCGCCGATGCCCGCGGCTCCGGCTCCGGCTCCCGTGCCGGCTGCTCCGGTCACGCCCCCGCCCCCGGCGTCCGCCCCCGCATCCCCACCCGCCCCCGTGGCGGCCACGCCTTTGGCGGGCGGTGACCTCATGCAGCTGGTGCGGACGCACACCGCAGAGGTGCTCGGCTACCTCGAACCGTCCGCGGTCGGCGCCGAGGACTCCTTCAAGGAACTCGGCTTCGACTCCCTGCTCAGTGTCGACCTGCGCAACCGGCTCACCGCCGCGACCGGGCTCCGGCTCCCCGCCGGCGCCGTACTGGAACACCCGACGCCGCGGGCACTTGTCAACTTCATCTCAGGACTGGAGGGCGCGTGATGGCACGCGACGCCGCAACCGTGACCACCGAAGTCAGCACCGAATCCGCCACCGACGGCACCGTCGACGGCACCGCCGAGGTCACCGTCGACGGCACCACCGAAGTGACCCACCGCATCGAGGTGTCGGCCCCGGCGAGCGCGGTCTACCGGATCGTCGCCGAAGTCGGCCTGTGGCCGCTGTACTTCCCGCCCACCGTGCGGGCCGAGCGCACCGGCGGCGACGAGACGGACGAACGCATCCGGATCTGGGCCCTCGCCAACGGCGAACTGCGCACCTGGGAGTCGCGCCGGCGGCTGGACCCGGCCGGGCTCCGGATCGAGTTCGAGCAGATCGAGCCCCGCGAACCGGTCGCGGCGATGGGCGGAACCTGGCGCGTCACCGAGCGGCCCGACGGCGGCTGCACGGTGGAGCTCGACCACTTCTACCGGGCCGTCGACGGCGATCCGGTGGCCCACGAGCGGATCAGCCGAGCCGTCGACACCAACAGCCGCTCGGAGTTGGAGCACCTGCGGCGGGCCGCCGAACGCGGGGACGCCGAGCGGGAGCTGCTGTTCGACTTCGCGGACACCGAGACCTTCACCGGCTCGATCGAGGAGGCGTACGCCTTCATCTACGAGGCGTCCCGGTGGCCGGAGCGCCTTCCGCACGTGGCGCGGCTCGAACTCCGCGAGGAGGAGACCGGGCTGCAGTTCATGGAGATGGACACCCGCTCCCCGGACGGCTCGCTGCACACCACGGCGTCCGGCCGGGTCTGCGAGCCGCTGCGGCGGATCACCTACAAGCAGACGATCCTGCCGCCGGTGCTCCACGCCCACAACGGGGAGTGGCGGTTCGAGGAGGGTCCCGACGGCACCGTGAAGGTCACCTCGTACCACCAGGTCCTTCTCGACCCGGCGGGCATCGACGCGCTGCCCGACCCGCCCAAGACGCTGGCGGACGCCCGGCAGGCGGTGCGGCACGCGCTGGGCTCGAACAGCCGCGCCACCATGGCCAAGGCCCGCGCGTTCGTCCAGGCCGGGTGAGGGGGACACCATGACGACCGAGACCACCGAGACGACGACGGGCACGGCCACCGCCACCGCCACGACGGGTGCCGGCGGCCCGGCCGGCGCGGCGGACGTGCTGAAACGGGTCCGGGAGTTCGTCCGCGCGGAACTGCTCTCCAAGGGCGAGTACTTCGACGGCCTGCCCGAGCAGCCCACCGCCGAGTCGGCCCGGCTGCACGCCGCCGGGCTGGCCAACTGGTGGATCCCCGCCGCGTACGGCGGCGCCGGTGCGTCCCTCGCCGACAGCGTGGACATCGTCTCCGAACTGGCCTACGGCGACGCCGGCTTCGCTTTCGGCTCCTTCCTGCCGGTGCTCGGCACGGTGATGCTCCAGCTGCACGGCGAGGAGGAGGTGGCCCGTCCCGTCCTGGAGCGTCTCGTCCGGGACGGCGGGCGGCTGGGCATCCTCGGCAGCGAGGAGGACGCGGGCAGCGAACTCAACCGCACCGCCACCACCTTCCGGCGCGACGGCGACGACCTCGTCCTCGACGGGGAGAAGTACTTCTCCACCAACTCCGACCCGGCCGACACCCTGCTCGTGCTCGCCCGGTCCGCCGACGACGACGGCGACTACGCCGTCGTCGCGGTGCCCCGCGCCACGCCCGGGGTGGAGATCGTCAAGCGCTGGGACATGCTCGGCGTCCGCGGCTCGGGCACCTACCGGGTCCGGCTGCGCGACTGCCGGGTGCCCGCGGCGGGCCGACTGCGCGGCAACGGGCTGCGCCTGCTGGAGATCGGGCTCAACGCCAGCCGCATCCTCATCGCCGCCACCGCGATCGGCGTCGCCCGCAGGATCCGGGACCTGTCCATGGAGTACGCGGCGCAGAAGCGGATCAAGGGCGCTCCGCTGCGCGAGAACGCCGTGTTCGCCGCCAAGCTCGGCCAGATCGAGATGACGATCGACGTGATGCGCAACCAGTGCCGGGCGGCGGCGGCCGAGTTCGACCGTTTCCTGGCGGCGGAGAACCCGGCCGCGGCCCTGTACCGGGTGGGCACCCTGCGCTCGGCGCTGGCCGCCAAGCTGTACTGCGGCCAGGCCGGCTGGGAGGTGGCGACGACCGGCTCGGAGATGTTCGGCGGGCTCGGCTACACCCACGACCATCCGATCGGGAAGCTGGTGCGCGACCTGCGCTACGTCTCCATCGTGGAGGGCGGCGACGACGTGATGCGTGAGCTGCTCTACGCCCGGTACGTCGTCCCGGCGGGCAAGCGCCGCTGACGGGACGGCACACGACGGCGAAGGGGAGGGGCCGGTCGGCGGGCCCCTCCCCTTCGCTCCGTGTCGCACACCCCCGGAGATCCAGGAGTCCCCCGGGATGCGGACGCCCCGGGGGATACGGCCGGGGGATGCGGACATCCCCCGGGGATCAGGCGTCCTCGGGAACCGGTGGCGCCTGCCGCACGCCGGGCACGCCCACCCGGGCCGGCGGCAGCACCCCGTCCACCAGGTACCCCTCCACATAGGCCTCGAGGCGCGGATTGCTGCCACTGAGCACGTAGACCTCGTGCTCGCCTGAGTCCTCCACCAGGATCAGGTGATGGCCGAGGCGTTCCGCGAGGGCCTCGCCGCCCTCGCGGTGGTCCATCGGATCGCCGTCGGCCTGCACGACCAGGCCCGCCGGATAGCCGTCCCGGGCGAGCACGGTGGGCGGCTCGGGCGACCGGAAGGTGCGGAACGCGCCGACCCAGGGGGCCGCCCGCAGCACACCGTGCCCGTAGGGGTAGCGCTCCCGGCAGACGCGCATGTCCGCGTAGTAGGTCTCCAGGTCGGTCGGCCACTCCGTCTCCAGCGTCACCGCCTCGAGGACGCTCTGCTTCCACTGCTCGCTGGCCCGCGCCCCCCAGCCGCCCGTGGCGTGCTCGGCCAGCAGCGCCGCCGTCCGCTCGTCGGCGCCCTCGGCGAGCGCGTCCCGCAGGGCCCCGACCAACAGTCCCAGCCGCTCCCACGCCGAACGGTCAGTGGCCAGACCGCCCACGATGCCGTCGAACGACGTCCGCACGGACGCCCCGAGCCGGTCCTCCAGCCGCGCGGCGACGCCCTCGACGGCGGCCACGGTCAGCGACGCGGTCGTCCCGAGGGCGAAGTGGTTGTCGCGCCGCGCGGTCCACGCGGCCCAGCGGTCCACGTTCTCGCGGACCGCCCGCGCCTGGGCCACGAACTGCTCCCGCCAGGTCCAGCCGGGATGCACGCAGGAGTCGAGCACACTGCGGTCCAGGCGCTCGGGGAACATCGTCCCGTAGACGGCGCCGACGTAACTGCCGTACGCGTAGCCGAGGAAGTTCAGCTTCTCCTCGCCGAGCGCGACCCGGATGCAGTCCATGTCGCGGGCGAGGTTGCGGGTGCTGATGTGCGGACGCATGTCGCCCGCCGGCCCGCAGGCACCCCTGTTCCCGCTCCCGCATGTCGGCGGCCATCGCCGCGAACGCCGAGTCCGGCGGCCGGGAGTCGAAGGGCGCGGTGGTGGGGGTGACCTCGATGCGCAGCGGCGTCGAGGCGCCGGTGCCGCGGGGGTCGAAGCCGATCAGGTCGTACACCTCCGCGAGGGGGGTGCCGGCCAGCCGGGCGGGCATGCCGGTGCCGAGACCGCCGTCGCCGCCGGGCCCGCCGGTCACCCCGATCAGGACGCCCCGGCGGCGTGCGGGATCCGTGGCGGGCAGCCGGCTGACGGCGAGGGTGATCCGCGCGCCGTCGGGATCGGCGTGGTCGAGCGGGACCTCGAGCGTCGCGTACTCCAGGCGTTCGCCTGGTCCTGCGGCCGTCCATGTGAGCCGCTCGCCGGTCTTCGGCATGGGTGCCTCCTGTGCGCCATGAGTGCCGTACGTACCGGCCAGCCTTCAGCGTGTCTCTCGAACCGACCTGGAGTGCCGGGCGCACCGACCTGGAGCACGGGGCGCACCGGCCTGGAGCACGGGGCGCACCGGCCTGGAGTGCGCGGGCGGCGGCGGCCCGGAGGCCGCGTTCGATCGAGCCCCCAGCGACTCCCCAGGGCGGCGCGGCACGGTGGGCGGCGAGAGCACCGCAGGCATCCGTGGAACGTACGCCGGCGCGGCTCCGCGGCACGTGCGCGGACGCGCGAACGCAGGGAGGACACGACGCATGGCCAGGATCACCTACCGGAGTCCGGACGGAACCCCGACGACCCTCGACGTCCCCGAGGGGAACTCCGTGATGCGGGGGGCGGTCGTGGGCGGCGTCGAGGGCATCGTCGGCGAGTGCGGCGGCGGCGCCATGTGCGCGACCTGCCACGTCTACGTCGACCAGGGCAGCCCGATCACGCTGCCGGCCGTGTCCGACATCGAGGACGAACTGCTGTACACGACGGCCTGCCCGCGCCGGGAGAACAGCCGGCTCAGCTGCCAGCTGCCGGTCACCGACGCGATCGACGGTCTGGTGGTGGACGTCCCGGAGCGGCAGGTGTGACACGGGCCGCCCCGGGTCCGGCCGCCCCGGGGTACGTCCGTCCAGGGCCCGGCAGTCCGGGGTCCGGCCGGGTCAGAACGCGGCGGCGTGCTCGGACACCCAGTCGCGGTAGCTGCGGGGGGCCCGGCCGGTGATCTTCTCGACGTCGGCCGTGACCAGGGCGGGCCGGCCCACCGAGTCGGCCCACACCTTGAGGATGTCGTCGAGGACCGGCCCGGGGACGTGCGCGCTCATCGCCTCGCGGACGGTCTCGGCGGGCAGTTCCTGGTAGGTGACGGGGCGGCCGAGCACCTCGCCGATGATCACGGCCTGGTCGGCGTGGGTCAGCGACTGCGGACCGGTCAGCCGGTGGATCTCCCCGGCATGACCGTCCTCGGTGAGCGCGGCCACGGCCACGGCGGCGATGTCGGCCTCGTGGATCGGCGCGGCGGTGGCCTCGGCGTAGGCGCCGCGGACCACGTCGCCGCCCTTGGTCTGCCCGGCCCACATCAGCGTGTTGGCGGCGAACACGTCGGGCCGCAGGAACGTCCATTCCAGGGTGGAGCCGCGCAGCGCCCGCTCGATCTCCGCGTGGTAGGCGGCGATCGGGCCGTCCTGCTCCTCGGACTCGTCGTCCACCGAGCCGGAGGACAGCAGCACCACCCGGCGCACGCCGGCGGCCTCGGCGGCGGCGACGAAGGCCGGTCCGCAGCCGGGGGCGGCGAACAGGAACACCGCCTCGACCCCCTCCAGGGCGGTGGCGAGCGACGCCGGGTCGGCCAGGTCGAGCGCGACGGTCGACACCCCGGCGGGCCAGGTCGCCCGCTCCGGGGCGCGCGACGCGGCCCGCACCTCGCGGCCCTGTGCGAGCAGCGTCTCCAGTGCGCGACGGCCGACGTTCCCGGTGGCTCCGGTGACGAGGATCATGACGTTCTCCCTTGCTGTGCCGGTGGTTCTGCTTGCCTGTGCTTCTGCGGGCCGTTCCCTCGCGGGCCGGCAAGAAAGACACTAGGAAGCCCTGAGGACAGGTTCTGTCCTCGACCGGGTGCGATCGATGAGGAGTTTTCCGCCAGATGCTCGAGACCTCGGCCCGATTACTGCGGCTGCTCTCCCTGCTGCAGTCCCGCCCCGACTGGCCGGGCCCGGAACTGGCCGAACGGCTGGGCGTGACCACCCGCACCGTCCGCCGCGACGCGGACCGGCTGCGCGAGCTGGGCTACCCGGTGCGGTCCCTGGCCGGCCCCGGCGGCGGCTACCAGCTCGGCGTCGGCGCGGCACTGCCGCCGCTGCTGCTGGACGACGACGAGGCCGTCGCGGTGACCGTCGGACTGCGGGCCGCCGCGTCCGGCTCGGTGGCGGGCTTCGAGGAGACCTCGCTCAGGGCACTGGCCAAGCTCGAGCAGGTGCTGCCCTCACGGCTGAAGCACCGGGTGGCGGCGATGCAGTCGGCGATCCTGCCGCTGACGGCGTCCGGCCCGGCCGTGGACGCGAACCTGCTGGCGGTGCTGGCCGCCGCCTGCCGGGGACACGAGAGCGTGCGCTTCGGCTACCAGGGCAGGACGCGCCGCGTCGAGCCGTACCGGCTGGTCCACACCGGCCGCCGCTGGTATCTGCTGGCCTTCGACCTGGAGCGCGACGACTGGCGGACGTTCCGTCTGGACCGCGTCGACGCCGCCCCGCAGTCCGGGCCCCGGTTCACCCCCCGGCCCGGCCCCGCCGAGGACCTGAACGCCTACCTCACCGACAAGTTGTCCTCGGCCCCCTACCGCTGCCGGGCGACCATCCTCTTCCACTGCCCGGCGGAAGCCCTCGCGGAGCACACCTCACCCACCGCGGGCCGTCTGGAGCGGTACGACGACCGCTCCTGTCTGTTCCACACGGGCGCCGCGACCCTGGACGAGATCGCGTTGCACATCGCGCTCAAGGGCGTCGACTTCGAGGTCCTCGACCCGCCGGAACTGGGCGACCACCTCCGCGCCCTCGCCGCCCGCCTCACCCGAGCCGTCGCCCGCACCCCGCCGACCCCATGACCCCACCCCCCACTCCGGGCCCGGCCCTGACGGCTCCTCAGACCCCGACGGCCACCCGGAACCCGCACCGGCCGCGACGCCGGCCCCGGCGGCCACCCGGCCGGCACCGGCCGCCACCCCGACGGCCACCCGGCCTTGGTGCCTTCGGCCTCGCCGCCACCCCCGTCCCCAGCGGTCACTCGGCTGCCCGGCCCGGCAGCCACCGACCGGCACCCAGGTCGCCACCCCGGGCCCCGGCGGCCACCCGGCCCCGGCACCCGGCCGCCACCCAGCACCCGGCCCCCGCAGGACCCGGCGGCTAGCCCAGCACCCGTACCGGCGACCCCGCCAGGTACGCGCGGATGCCCTCCGCCGCCTGTCCGTAGTAGCGCTCGTAGTTGGCCCGGGACACGTACCCGAGATGGGGAGTGGCCAGCAGCCGGGGAGCCGTCCGCATCGGATGGCCGGCGGGCAGCGGTTCGACGTCGAAGACGTCCACCCCCGCTCCCGCGATGCGCCGCTCCCGCAGTGCCGCCAGCAACGCCTCCTGGTCGACGATCGCCGCGCGCGAGGTGTTCACCAGGTAGGCCGTCGGCTTGAGCAGCGCGAGTTCGGCGGGGCCGAGCAGCCCCCGGGTGCGCTCGCCCAGCGCGAGATGGACCGACACGAAGTCGCTCTCGGCCAGCAGCTCCTCCTTCGAGGCGGCTCGCCGCACACCGGCCTCCCGCGCCCGTTCCTCCGTCAGGTTCTGGCTCCAGGCGCTCACCTCCATGCCGAAGGCGAGGCCCACCCGGGCCACCAGAGCGCCGATCTTCCCCAGTCCCAGCAGCCCGAGCCGCCGCCCGTGCAGGTCCGCGCCCACCGTGGACTGCCAGGGCCCGCCCTCGCGCAGGGCGGTGCTCTCCTGCACCAGTCCGCGCGCGAGACCGAGCAGCAGCGCCCAGGTCAGCTCTACCGGCGGGGTCGACGAGCTCTGGGTGCCGCAGACCGTCACCCCGTTCGCCTTCGCCGCCGGGAAGTCGATCACCGAGTTGCGCATGCCGGAGGCGATCAGCAGCCGCAGCCGGGGGAGCCGGTCCAGCAGCGACGCAGGGAAGGCGACGCGTTCGCGCAGGGTGACCACGCAGTCGAAGCCGGCCAGTGCCGCGGCGAGTTCGTCCTCGTCGCCGAAGTGCTCGGTGAAGGGGACGACCTCCACCTCCTCGCCGGGCACGGACCAGTCGGCGGCGGTTGCCGCGACGTTCTGGAAGTCGTCGAGTACGGCACAGCGGAAGGCCACGGCGTCTCCTCCGGAGGGGGCGGGCCCACGGGCGGGTCCGCGGGCAGGACCTCCCGAGACTACGGCCGTCCCTCGGGCGCCCCGGCGACTGCCCTCGCCGGACGTCACTTGGCGTCGGCGTAGCACTCCACCACCGCCGTGGTGAAGGGGAACCGCACCGGCGTCTCCCCGAACGTCAGCCGTCCGGCCAGGTCGGACGCCTCCCGGATCGCGGAGACGACCGTGTCGGCCTCCTCCCGCGGACAGTGCACGATCACCTCGTCGTGCTGGAAGAAGACCAGTTCCGCCGCCATGTCCGCACAGGCCCGCCGCAGCGCGGCGAGCAGCAGCAGCGTCCAGTCGGCGGCGCTGCCCTGGACGACGAAGTTGCGGGCGAACCGGCCGCGTGCGCGGGCGTCGGTGGAGGCGTAACCCGGCGTCCACTGACGGTCGTCGGCGCTGTCCTCCTCGGCGGGGCCGCCGGGGCCGCCGGGGTCGTCGACGGGGATGCCGGCCTCCTCGGCCTCGGCCGCCCCGACGGCCGGCGGGCATGTCCGGCCGAGCCAGGTCCGCACCAGCCGGCCCTCCTTGCCGGCCCGGGCCGCCTCGTCGACGTACTCCACCGCGCGCGGGAAGCGGCGGCGCAGGGCGGCGAGGTTCTTCAGGCCGTCGCCGGAGGTCTGCCCGTAGACCGCGCCGAGCACGGCGAGCTTGGCCTGGTCGCGGTCGCCGGAGAAGGCGCGGTCCGAGACGGACTGGTACAGGTCGCTCTCCCGGCCCGCGACCTCCATCAGCCCGGGGTCGCGGGAGATCGCCGCCAGCACGCGCGGCTCCATCTGGTCGGCGTCGGCGACCACGAACCGCCAGCCGGGATCCGCGACCACCGCCCGCCGGATGACCTTCGGGATCTGCAGGCCGCCCCCGCCGTTGGTGACCCAGCGCCCGGTGACCGTGCCGTGCGCGAGGAACTCCGGCCGGAACCGCCCGTCGCGCACCCAGTCCTGCAGCCAGGACCATCCGTGGGCCACCCGGATGCGGTACAGCTTCTTGTACTCGAGCAGCGGCTTCACGGCCGGATGGTCGAGGGACTGGATCTCCCAGCGCCTGGTCGACCGCACCCGGATCCCGGCCTGCCCGAAGGCCTTCACCACGTCGGCCGGAAGGTCGGGGCGGACGCGGCGACCGAAGGCGGCCGACACCTCGTCCGCCAGCTCCGCCAGCCGCCGCGGTTCGCCGCCGCCCGCGTACCGCTCGCCGAGCAGGTCGTCCAGGAGCGCGCGGTGCACCTGCGCGCTCCACGGCAGCCCCGCCCGGTTCATCTCGGCGGCCACCAGCATCCCCGCCGACTCGGAGGCCGTCAGCAGCCGCATCCGCGCCGGGTGCTCGGCCCGCTCGTGCCTGCGCTGCTGCTCCGCGTAGACGGCGAGGAGGTCCGCCAGCGGCAGCCCCGCGGCGGCCCGCGGTTCGAACAGCGAGGACTGGGCGCCGGGCTCGGCCGAGCGCTGCGGCGGGTCCGGCGGGACGGGCCCGCCGCGCAGCCGGGCCAGCGCGGCGGCCGCCGACCGTGGCTCGCCGGACCGGCCCTCGTGGCCGAGCAGGAGCGTCTCGGCGTCCTCCACGTCGTAGCAGCGGTCGACCCGCACGCCCGCGTCGAGCAGGCGCGGGTAGACCTCGGACGTGGAACGCCAGACCCAGCGCACGACGTCGGGCCGCTCCCGCACGGCCCGCGCCAGATCCGGCTCGCGCAGCGACGGGCCGGCGGGCAGGCCGTCCGGACCGAGGGGGGCGAGTTCCACGCCACCGTCCTCGGTCGGAGCGAGCGCCCACCGGTCGGCCATACCGCGAGTGTGACAGGGGGGTCTGACAGTGAGGGTGAAGGTGCGCGGGCGGCGCATGGCACGATCGAACGGTGAGCAGCACCAGCAGCGACCCGGCCGGCGCCGTCGAACGCGCCCTGCGGACCGCCCTCTACGACACGGCCGACGCCGCCCTCGACGCGGGCGCGTCCCTGCTCGCCGCCGATCCCGCTTCGGACGCGGAACTCGCGCGGCGCGGCGCGGAGTTCGTGGCGGCGCTGTGGCGGCGCGGCTGGCAGCCCGCGGACCTCGTGCGGATCGTGCGGCGCGACCTGGAGGGCGCCCATGTGGGCCTCGTCGCGGCGCTGATCCGCGCACAGGCGCGCGACGACCGGGCGCGCGGTCGCCGCTGGGCGGCCCAGCTGGCGGAGCTGCCGACCGGTCCGCCCCCGTCCGGCGACCGTTTCTCGCACGCCACCGCGGTCCTGGAGCTCTACCGTCTGCTGCTGCGCCTGCCCGGCCTCGACCCTCTCGACGAGCCCGGGCACGGGCGCGGCCATCACCACCGGGGGCCGGCGGCCGGGTCGCCCGCGGACTCCTCCGCCCGCATGCTCACCCGTATCCGCGCGCTGCTCGCGAAGGCCGAGGCGACCGGCTTCCCGGAGGAGGCCGAGGCGCTCACGGCGAAGGCGCAGGAGCTGATGGCCCGGCACAGCGTCGACGAGGCCCTGCTCGACGCGCGGGCGCCGGCCCCGGACGCGCCCGGGGCCTGCCGGATCGGCGTCGAGCCACCGTACGAGCAGGCCAAGGCGGTGCTGCTGGACGCGGTCGCCGACGCCAACCACTGCCGGGCGGTGTGGAACGAGCCGTTCGCCTTCTCCACGGTCGTCGGCTTCGAGGCGGACCTCGAGGCCGTGGAACTGCTCTACACCTCGTTGCTGGTGCAGGCCCAGTCGGCGATGGCGAAGGCGGAGGCGGCGCAGCGGGCGAGCGGCCGCCGGCGGACCAAGACCTTCCGGCAGTCGTTCCTCGCCGCGTACGCCCACCGCGTCGGCACCCGCCTCAGGGCCGCCGCCGAGACCCAGGTCTCCGACGACCTGCTGCCGGTCCTCGCCTCCCGCGAGGTCGCGGTCACCGCGGCGACGGACCGCATGTTCCCGCAGACGGTCTCCACCCGTCTGCGCGGCGTCACCGACGAGGCGGGCTGGACCGAGGGCGCCGAGGCGGCGGACCGGGCCCGCGTGCGGTCCCGGCCCCGCCTGCCGTGACCGCGCGCCGGCGGACGTCCCTCGGTCGCCGACGGGGCGACCGTCAGCCGTCAGCCGTCAGCCGTCAGCCGTCAGCCGTCAGCCGTCAGCCGTCAGCCGTCAGCCGCAAGCCCGTCCGGTCAGTCGCCGGCCAGGTGGAAGACGCTGACCGTCGCGTCCGGCACGCCCTTGCTCTTCAGCGCGACGGCGCCGTAGGCCCAGGGGAAGTCCGCGGTGGACGAGACGTCCGCCAGGCCGTACTTCACCGTCTTGACGGCGAGGGACTTCTCGTCGCCCTCCTTGCCGCGCACGTAGGTGATCGTGAAGGTCGCGGTGCCCTGCGCCGGGAGGGTCAGGGCCTGCGGCTCGCCGGCCTCGTCCTGCACCGCGGGCACGGAGTCGTCGCCGGCCTGGAGGATGACCTGGGGGAAGCCGGCCAGGGTGCACTCCTTGCCCTTGTTGGTGAGCGTGACGGTGACGTTGCCGGTGTCCCCGGCGGCGGGCGCGGCGTCGACGGGGCCGACCTCCTGGCCGAGGTCGCCGGCCGCGCAGGCGGACCCGGTGGCGGGGGAGCCCGCGGCCTTGCCCTCGTCGCCGGAGCCGCTGTCGTCCCCGCCTGAGCAGGCGGTGAGGAGCAGGGC
Source organism: Streptomyces achromogenes (assembly GCF_030816715.1). Classification (NCBI taxonomy): domain Bacteria; kingdom Bacillati; phylum Actinomycetota; class Actinomycetes; order Kitasatosporales; family Streptomycetaceae; genus Streptomyces; species Streptomyces achromogenes. The sequence continues at coordinate 4,941,473 of NZ_JAUSYH010000001.1, forward strand.
CGCGGCGAGAGCGGTGACGGTGATGGGAACGGCGCGCATGAGTGGTTCCTCGGGTCTGGTCGTGACGACGGTGCTCCCAGGATCATCACGCACGCGCGCGGTTCCGCGCCGCGCGCCCCCGCCCTGACCGCTGTCCGGCTGTTCAGAGGCTGCGGGCGGTGATGTCGCCGTAGGCGGTGGTGGCCTGGATGGCGAGGCCGGCGGCGGCGCCGTCGGTGTTGGCGAGGGCGTTGTGGATGCGGCCGTAGGTGGTGCCGGCGTCGAGGGAGGCGGAGACCCCGCGGGCGGCGCCGACGGTGATGGCGCCGGCCTCGGTGCGCAGGACGACCGTGCCGTGCACGGCCTCGGCGACGTGCAGGTCGCCCTTCTGGGTGCTGATCCGGGCGGGGCCGGTGAGGCGACCGACGAAGACGTCGCCGGCGAGAAGGGTGAGCCGGGCGCTCGCCGCCTCGTCGATCTTGACCGTGCCCTGCGCGCCCTCGAAGGCGACGTCGCCGAGCCGGCCGACACCGCGGAACTCGCCGGCCGCGGTCGTCGCCTCGACGTGCGAGCCGACGGGCAGCTGGACGGTCACCTCGAGGGCCCCGGAGGCGCCGAGGAGCTGGTTCTTCGAGGGGCCCGTGATCCGCAGGGCGCCGTCGGCGAACTCCACCGAGGTCTCCTGCGCCGCCTTCACGTCGCGGCCCTTGGCGGCGTCCGCGGGCAGCACCTCGACCGTGGTGTCGGCGCGGTCGGCCGCGATGAACCGGACACGTCCCGCGGGAACGTCGAGGACGACCGAGACCGGGGCGGCGGTGGCGAACTTCTGCATCGTGCTCTCCTGTGTTCGTTGCTGTTTCCGACACAGGAAAAGCTACGTTGCGTTCTCTGCCTAGGCAACAAGTTCGTTGCGCAGAATTGACATTTAAGCAGGTGAGGGGCGCGTAATTGTTGCAATGGATTGAAAGGCAACGCAACGTGGCGGCTTCCGTTCGTTGCAATGTATGTCGGTGAACGCTAAACTGCCGACATCGAGGCGCACGAAGGAGGCCGTGATGCCGGGAGGCAGACTCACCCAGCAGGAACGTCAGCAGATCGCGTCGGGACTGGCCGACGGCCTCGCCTACGCGGAGATCGCCAGACGTCTCGACCGTCCCACCTCGACGATCACGCGCGAGGTGATGCGCAACGGCGGCCCCACCGCCTACCGCGCCGACCTGGCCCACCGGGCGACCGAGCGCCGTGCCCACCGGCGCAGGCAGACGGCGCCCCGCGGGCCGGACACGTTCCCGCAGGCCCACGGACGCGACGCCGAGGCCGTGCGCGAGTACGAGGAGGCGTTCACCACCGTCCTCATGGCCTCGGGCATGCCGAAGATGATGTCCAGGGTCATGGCCTGCCTCACCCTCACCGACACGGGCAGCCTCACCGCGTCCGATCTCGTGCAGCGCCTCCAGGTCAGCCCCGCGTCAGTCTCCAAGGCGATCACGTACCTCGAGGAGCAGGCCTTCGTCCGCCGGGAGCGCGACCAACGCCGCCGCGAGCGCTACGTGGTCGACGACGACGTCTGGTACCAGTCGATGCTGGCCAGCGCCCGGGCTCTCACCCAAGTGATCGACGTCGCACGGCAGGGCGTCGGAATCCTCGGCCCGGCCACCCCGGCCGCCGCCCGCCTCGAGAACATCGCCCGCTTCCTGGACTTCGTCAGCGAGAGCACGATCCGGGCGGCGGAGCAGGCCCGCGCGGTGCTGCACACGAAGGCCGATGCCGCGGCGCAAGCGCGCGAGGGCGCGGGACCCGCCACCCCTGCGCCCACCCGCGAAGAGAGCCTGCGGGCGCAGGCGCCGCGCTGAGGAACGGGCCGCCGACGGGGCCGCAAGGCCCGGCCGCCGACCGGCCGCGGGCCGGCCGGCCCGGACGTGCGTACGTACGTCCGGGGCTATCCGATCCCGGCCGTGGGCAGACCCGACGGCCACTGGCCGCCCTCCGCCCTGGTGAACGTCTCCTTGCCGGCCGCGCCGGTCCAGGTGACCTCGAGGGACTTCGCGTCGACGGAATCGACCATGCCGGTCGCCCGGTCGTCCTTCCCGACCGTGCACGTCAGGTGGATCATCCGCATGCCCCCCTCCTTGCCGGCGGTCCCGCTGCACACGCTCCCGCCGGTCACGAACAGGGCGGCCTGCTTCCCCGTGATGATCAGGGCGACGGCCTTGCCGTCCGTCGTGGCGAGCCAGCTGCCCTCCAGTTCGTCCGAGGCGGAGACGGAGTCGGAGGGCGAGGCCGCGCCGCCGCCCGGACCGCCGCCGTCCGCCGTCGCCGCCGGGGTGCTCGCGGAGTCCTCACCGGACCCCCCGTCGCCGCTGCACGCGGTCAGCGCGAGCGCGCCCGCCAGTGCGGCGGCCACCGCCGCGGCCCGCACCGTACGGCGGGACGCACCCCGCGAGAAGATCGCCGAAGTCACTGCAAGCTCCCGAGCTAGGACCGAAGAAAACCTGGACCTCAAGGACCGCAGCAAGCTACCAGCACGCCGCCAGGTGTTCTCCTGTCGCTACCAGGAGGATTTGCGCACCCCCGGCAGGTGTCCCGCGTGCGCCTGCGCGCGCAGACCCACCCGAGAAAGCCCGAACGTGCGGAAGTACCCGCGCGGACGGCCGTCCACCTGATCCCGGTTGCGCACCCGCGTCGCGCTGGCGTCCCGCGGCTGCGCGCGCAACTCCCGCTGCGCGGCCTCCCGTTCCGCGTCCGTCGACGACGGCCGCCGGACGGTCTCCGTCAGCTCGGCCCGCCGCGCCGCGTACCGCGCGACGATCGCCCGGCGCCGTTCGTTCTTCGCGATCTTGCTCTTCTTCGCCATCAGACCCGCACCCCCCGCGCGCGGATCCGCGCCATGGCCGCCTCGACGCCGATCACGTCGACGGTCTTGATCCCCTTCGTGCTCAGCCGCAGCCGTACGTGCCGGCCCTCGCCCGGCAGCCAGTACCGCTTGCTCTGGACGTTGGGGTCGAAGCGGCGCGACGTGCGCCGGTGGGAGCGGGAGATGCGGTTGCCGAAGCCGGGCCGGGCGCCGGTCAGCATGCAGTGCGCGGACATGGGTGACGTACCTCTCTCGAAGCGTTATCGCTAATGGGATTCATTTTCAGTAACATAGCAGCATGGCTCGCAACGAACTCCGTCCGGTCGTCAGGCTCAAGTCCACAGCGGGGACCGGATTCACCTATGTGACCCGCAAGAACCGTCGCAACGACCCCGACCGCATGACCCTGCGCAAGTACGACCCCGTCGCCGGCCGCCACGTCGACTTCCGAGAGGAGCGCTGAACCCATGCGCAACGAGATCCACCCGCCCTACGGACCCGTGGTCTTCCGCGACCGTGCCGCGGACTATGCCTTCCTCACCCGCTCCACCATGAGCAGCGACCGGACGATCGAGTGGGAGGACGGCGTCACGTACCCCGTCGTCGACGTCGAGATCTCCGACGTCAGCCACCCCTTCTACACCGGCACCGCGCGCGTCCTGGACACCGCCGGCCGGGTCGAGCGCTTCGAGCGGCGTTACGGGAAGCAGGGCGGGGCGTGAGCCTGTCGGTGGTGATCGTCGGCGGGCTGCACGCCGACGCCCGCCGGGCGACGGTCGCCCGTCTGCTCGCCGACGTGCCCGGCGGCGTCGTCCTGCACCACGACCTCGCGACGGCCGCGGCGGGCACGGTCGTACGGACCGTCAGGGACGCCACCGGCGTCCTCTCCGCCGGGGAGACGCCTCTGGTCGACGACTGCGCCTGCTGCGCGCTGCGCGAGGACCTGGTGCCCGAGCTGCGCCGTCTCGCCGACGACGGCGTCACCCGCCTCGCGGTCGTCGAACTGTGGGACTCCGTCGAGCCCAAGGCCATGGCCGAGGTGGTGGTGGCCGGCGGGCTCACGGTCACCGGCGTCGTCACCGCCGTCGACCCGGCACTGCTCCTGCCCTGTCTCGGCAACGGCGACGACCTCGCCGACTGCGGCCTCGCCGCGGCCGCCACCGACCGGCGCACCGTTGCCGACACCTTCGCGCGGCAGCTGGAGTACGCGCCCGTGCTGGCCGTCGTCGACTCCGAGGAGGCCGACGACGAGGACCGCGAGCTGCTGGCGCAGCTGCATCCGACGGCCCGCCAGGTCCGGGTCACGCCCGGCGCCCGCGCGGACCCGCGGTCGCCGCTGGCCGGGGCGGTGCTGGCCGGTTTCGACGCGGAGGCCGCCGCCGCGGCCCAGCATCCGGCCTGCGCGCTGCTCCCCGCGGAGGCCGACGCGCACGGTGTGAGCACCTTCGTCTGGCACCGCCGCCGGCCGTTCCACCCGGAGCGGCTGTACGCCGCGCTGGAGGACCTGACCTGCGCGGCAGCCCGCAGCCGGGGCCGGTTCTGGCTCGCCGACAAGCCCGACGTGCTGCTCCACTGGGACGCGGCGGGCGGCGCCCTGTGCGTGGAGCCGGCCGGCCCGTGGCTGGCGTCCCTCCCCGACGCGGCCTGGGACCTGGTCCCGCCGGTGCGCCGTGCGGCGGCCGCTCTCGACTGGCACCCCGAACACGGCGACTGCTGCCAGCACCTGGTCTTCACGTCCCCCGGCCTGGACCGCGACGGCCTCGCCCGGCTCCTGGAGTCCTGCCTGCTCACCGACGCCGAGTACGCCGCCGGCCGCACCGCCTGGAAGCGGCTGCCGCCCGCCTTCGACACCCTCCTGGAGGTCTGACCCGATGCCCCGCAAGCCCGAGCGCAAGCCCGCCCAGGCCCGCCCCAACCCCCTCGACCGGGCCGGCGTCACCTACGTCGACTACAAGGACACCGACCTGCTGCGCACGTTCCTCTCCGACCGGGGCAAGATCCGCAGCCGCCGGGTGACCCGGGTCTCCGCCCGGCAGCAACGGCAACTCGCCCGAGCCGTCAAGAACGCCCGGGAGATGGCGCTGCTCCCCTACACGTCCGCACGCTGAACCGCGCCCCGGGCGTCTCCCGCGCCGCTCCGGCCAGGGGACGGGCGCGCAGCTGTCCTGTACACGCCCGTCCCGTCCACCCGGACCCGGTGCGCACGCGTCACCTTCCGTAGCCCCGGCCCACCCTCCTCCGTACGACGCCTCCCGCACCCGTACGAGCAGAGGTTCCCCTGGCCGTCTACTCGCTCTGGCCGCCCGGACGCAGCCGCACCCCGGCGGTGAGCCGACCGCGCCCTGATGCGTCGGGCCACCCCGCTCCGCCCCCGCGCCGACCTCCGCGTCGTGCACGGGGGCGGCGGCCGTCGTCGTCGTGCGACGGGGAACGGGGGAGTTGCGGGGCCCCACAGGGGCGTGCGTGCCGCGCACCGTGGCCGGGCCCTGGTCGGATCACGGCCCGGCCGCCCCGCGGACCGTCGCCCGCGGCCCGAGCGGAGGCCGGGCGTCCGCCGGAACCGATGCCTTCGCGACGGCCCTCGCGGCGGTCGCGCGGCTCCCGGCGGGGCGATCCGATCGCGTGTCGGTTCCGCGTCGACGGAACACGAAGGCCCCGGCGCGCGTCTGTCCCCGTACACGAGTAGTTCGATCCGGACGACCTTCCGGAGCACCTCCCGACGCCCGGCCGGACGGAACGACGTCGGTAAAGCGGGCGTCACAGCTGTAACCACTCAGGCACCGCGCGTGCACGTGCATCTGCTCATGCGACTGCATGTGAACGGGGTTATGATCCGGGACAGTTGACAACGGCACCAATGGCCACACAAGCCAGTGCACCACCAGGGAGCGACCTGTGGACCACCACGTTGACGGGGGGCACGACGTGTACAACGGCATGACGGCCACACAGCTGTACGGGGTTGCCTGGCAGAAGAGCCGGCACAGCAACTCGCAGGGTTCCTGCGTGGAGTTCGCGCGCCTGCCGGGCGGTGACGTCGCGGTGCGCAACTCGCGCTTCCCCGACGGCCCGGCGCTCGTCTACACGCGCGCGGAGATCGAGGCCATGCTCCTGGGCATCAAGGACGGCGAGTTCGACCACCTGATCGGCGGCTGACGGCCCGGTCCGGAGCCTCACCTCGGACGAATCGGCGGAAAACGGCCCCACGACGCGCGTAGAACCAGGGCGTCGACGCGGGCCGCGCTACGTCATCCGGCAGGTGTGTGCAGCCGGAACAGCGCCCAGACCACCTTGCCGCCCAGGCTGCCGGAGAGCGGCTGCCAGCCCCAGCTGTCGGCGAAGGAGTCCACGAGGAACAGGCCGCGACCGGACTCCGCGGAGAAGTCCTCGCCCTCCTGCGGCAGGGGGCTGTCGTGGCTGGGATCGCGCACCGCGCACACCAGCCGCCCGGTCCAGCGCATCAGGTGCAGCCGCACGGGAGGGTGCTCCCGGTCGGGCGCGCGCGGAACGTCGTCGGCGGACAGTCCGTGTCTCAGCGCGTTGGTCACCAGCTCCGAGACGACCAGGCAGACGTCGTCGAACCGGTCGCCCACGTCCCACTGACCGAGGGTGCGCCTGGTGAACTGCCGTGCCTCGCGCACCGCTTCGTAGCGGGCGGGCAGGGCGCAGGAGACGGCGTTGGACACGGCCGCGGGATCCAGCGGCGGAAGGCCCTGCCGTAACGGCTCGAGCATGGTCGATCCATTCGTCCCCATGCGAGGCACTCCCGGGATTCGCGGTCGTTGCGATGCAGCGGTGGCGCGGGACCATGGTTTCTGATGCGCACTGCGGATGCAAGGGCAGATGCACGTGCACGTGACCGAAATGGACCCGCCCGTACCGCTTCTTGGCCATTTTTTCCGCCAACTTCTCTCCCATCACCGCCACTTCTCTTGCTTTCTCCTCACTCTTCCTTCGCATCGCTCTGTGCGTATGCTTTTGGTTCGTTCCATCTCTGTAATCGGACGAGTACTGCTCGAAGTGTTTTAGTGGCAGACTGCGGCCCCTAGGACGGCTGGGGAGGCTGGCGAACGTGAGCGCGGGAGAGCCCGGATCGGTGGTGCGGCGGATGCTGCTCGGCTCGCAACTACGACGGCTGCGTGAGGCCCGCGGCGTCACGCGCGAGGCGGCGGGATACTCGATCAGGGCGTCGGAGTCGAAGATCAGCCGGATGGAACTGGGCCGGGTGAGCTTCAAGACCCGTGACGTGGAAGACCTGCTGACGCTGTACGGCATCACGGACGACGCGGAGCGCCACGCGCTCGTCGGCCTCGCCCGGGAGGCCAACGTGGCCGGATGGTGGCACAGCTACTCGGACGTGCTGCCCAACTGGTTCCCCACCTATGTCGGCCTGGAGGGCGCGGCCGCCCTGATCCGCGTGTACGAGGTGCAGTTCGTGCACGGTCTGCTGCAGACCGAGGCGTACGCGCACGCGGTCGTCAGCCGTGGCATGCGGGGCGCGAGCGCAGCCGACATCGACCGGCGCGTGGCACTGCGCCTGGAGCGCCAGAAGTACCTCGTCGCCGAGAACGCCCCCGACTTCCACATCGTCCTCGACGAGGCCGCGCTGCGCCGGCCGTACGGCGACCGCGAGGTGATGCGCGGGCAGCTCCAGCATCTGATCGACGTCTCCGAGCGGCCCAACGTCCGGTTGCAGGTGATGCCGTTCAGCTTCGGCGGGCACGCCGGCGAGTCCGGGGCCTTCACCATCCTGAGCTTCCCCGAGTCCGACCTGTCGGACGTGGTCTACCTGGAGCAGCTCACCAGCGCCCTCTACCTGGACAAGCGCGAGGACGTCGCACAGTACGAACTCGCCCTGAAGGAACTGCAACAGGACAGTCCCGGACCGGACGAGAGCCGGGACCTGCTCCGTGGCCTGATCCAGCTCTCCTGACCCCGCGGCCTCGGGGATTCCCCCACAGGCTTCGGTAAACCCTTCAACTCCCTTGAAACACCCGTACGATGACGTGTGATCAGATCGTGACGCCGATCGGTCACAGCCGTTCGCAGCAGGGGATCGAGGGAGCGCATGTCGTCGTCCTACTTCACCGACCTGGCCCAGCAGTACATCGACGGTAAGTGGCGTCCGGGGACAGGCTCCTGGGACATCATCGACTTCAACCCCTACGACGGGGAGAAGCTCGCCTCGATCACCATCGCCACCGTCGACGAGGTCGACGAGGCCTACCGGGCCGCCGCCCGCGCGCAGCGGCCGTGGGCCGCCACCAACGCCTACGCCCGCCGCACGGTGTTCGAGAACGTGCTGCGGCTGGTCGAGGAGCGCGAGGCGGAGATCAGCGAGATCCTCGTCGCCGAGGCCGGCGGCACCTTCGGCAAGGCCGCCTTCGAGCTCCACCTCGCCAAGGAGTTCCTGCGCGAGTCGATCCACCTGTCGCTGCGCCCCGAGGGCCGCATCCTCCCCTCGCCCGTCGACGGCAAGGAGAACCGCGTCTACCGCGAGCCGGTCGGCGTGGTCGCGGTGATCAGCCCCTTCAACGTGCCGTTCCTGCTGTCGTTGAAGTCCGTCGCCCCCGCGCTGGCCCTCGGCAACTCCGTGGTGCTCAAGCCGCACCAGAACACCCCGGTCTCCGGCGGCACCGTGATCGCCAAGCTGTTCGAGGACGCCGGTCTCCCCCCGGGCCTGCTGAACGTCGTGGTGACCGACATCGCCGAGATCGGCGACGCCTTCCTGGAGCACCCGGTCCCGCGGGTCATCTCCTTCACCGGCTCCGACAAGGTCGGCCGGCACGTCGCGACGGTCGCCGCCTCGCACTTCAAGCGGTCCGTCATCGAACTCGGCGGCAACAGCGCCTTCGTCGTCCTCGACGACGCCGACGTGGACTACGCGGTGGACGCGGCCGTCTTCAGCCGTTTCGTCCACCAGGGCCAGGTCTGCATGGCCGCCAACCGCATCCTGGTCGACCGCTCGCTCGCCGACGAGTTCACCGAGAAGTTCGTCGCCAAGGTGAGGACGCTGAAGGCCGGCGACCCGCGCGACCCGCAGACCCTCATCGGCCCCGTCATCAACTCCCAGCAGGCGGAGGCTGTTTCCGGCGCGGTCGCGCAGGCGATCGCCGAGGGCGCGACCGCCCTGCTGCACGGAGCGACCACCGACAACCTCGTCGAGCCGTCCGTCCTCGCCGATCTGCCGCTCGACTCCGCCCTGCTCCAGCAGGAGGTCTTCGGTCCGGTCGCCTTCATCAACACCTTCGACGGCGAGGCGGAGGCCCTGCGCATCGCCAACGACACGCCGTACGGCCTGAGCGGCGCCGTCCACACCCGTGACATCGAGCGCGGGGTCGCCTTCGCCAAGCAGGTCGTGACCGGCATGTTCCACGTCAACGACGCCACCGTGCACGACGAGCCGATCGTCCCGTTCGGGGGCGAGAAGAACTCCGGTGTCGGCCGGCTCAACGGCGAAAGCACCCTGGAGTCCTTCACCACCACCAAGTGGATCTCGGTCCAGCACGGCCGCAGCGGCTTCCCCTTCTAGGTCCGCACCGGGCGGGTGGCTGTCCGGGTCGCCCCGTGGGGGCGCCCGGAGGCCACGCCCTAACCTGGGCGCATGTCAGCGATCCGTCTCCTCGTCCTGGGCGCCGTGCGCCAGCACGGGCGGGCCCACGGCTACCAGGTGCGCAGCGACCTGGAGTACTGGGGCGCCCACGAGTGGTCCAACGCCAAGCCGGGCTCGATCTACCACGCCCTGAAGCAGATGGCGAAGCAGGGCCTGCTGCGTGAGCACGAGACGGCCCCGTCCACCGCGGGCGGCCCGCCGCGCACCGAGTACGAGGTCACCGACGCGGGTGTCGAGGAGTACTTCCGGCTGCTGCGCGAGGCGCTGGTCTCCCACGACCAGAAGACGGACGTGAAGTCGGCCGCCATCGGCTTCGTGGTGGACCTCCCGCGTGCCGAGGCCGTCTCGCTCCTGGAGGAGCGCGTGCGCGGCATCGACGCGTGGCGCTCGGCCGTCACCGAGCACTACGTCCCCGAGGGAGGCCCCGGTCAGCTGGGTCACATCGGCGAGATCATGAACCTCTGGGTCCACACGGCCGACGCCGAGGCGGAGTGGGCCCGCGGCCTGATCGCGCGGATCGAGGGCGGGGCGTACACCTTCGCGGGTGAGGGCGAGCCGTTCGTCGGCGTGCTCGCGCCGGGCGAGGAGAACCCGTACGCGACGAGGGAGCGGCATCCCGGGGATTGGCGCTAATCAAGTTTGACGAATGACAAGGGGCGCGTTACCTTCCCTCTGATAGTCAAGTTTGACTAATTGAGAAGTGGGGGCTTCCATGGCCGACACGGCGATCACCGTCGACGGCGTCCACAAGAGGTACGGGGAGACACGCGCGCTGGACGGGCTCGACCTCACGGTGGCCCGCGGCACCGTGCAGGGGGTGCTCGGACCGAACGGCGCGGGCAAGACGACCCTGGTCAGAATCCTGTCGACGCTGCTGCGACCGGACGCCGGACGCGTCGAGGTGGCCGGCCACGACGTCCAGGCCGAGGCCCGGGAGGTCCGCCGGCGCATCGGCCTGCTCGGCCAGCACGCCGCCCTCGACGAGGAACTGGACGGCCGGCAGAACCTGGAGCTGTTCGGACGCCTCCACCATCTGGGCGCCCGCCACGCGCGCGTGCGCGCCGCCGAACTCCTCGAACGCTTCGGCCTCGCCGACGCCGGCCGCAAACCGGTCCGCTCCTACAGCGGAGGCATGCGGCGCCGGCTGGACCTCGCCGCCTCCCTCATCGGCGGCCGGCACGGCGCCGACCCCGAGGTGCTCTTCCTGGACGAGCCGACCACCGGGCTCGACCCGCGCGGGCGCGCCGAGGTCTGGTCCGCGGTCCGCTCGCTGGTCGGCGGCGGGACGACGGTGGTGCTCACCACCCAGTACCTGGAGGAGGCCGACCAGCTGGCCGACCGCATCTGCGTCGTCGACCGCGGCCGGGTGATCGCCGACGGCACGGCGGACGAGCTCAAGGCGCTGACGGGCGGCGACCGCATCGACGTCGTCCTGCGCGACGGGGGCCTCCTGGGGGCGGCGGTCGCCCTGCTGCCCCTGCCGAAGGAGGACGTCACCGTCGACACCGACCGGCGGCTGCTCAGCGCACCCGTCACCGACCGCATGGCCGCGCTCTTCGCCGTCGTCCGCGCGCTGGAGGAGGCCGGCGTCGAGGCGGAGGACGTGGCCCTGCGCCGCCCCACGCTGGACGAGGCCTTCCTGCACCTGACCGGGCGCGTGGACGGCGCGGACGACCTTGCGAAGGAGGCCGTGTGAGCGGCTACGCGTACGCGCTGACCGACTGCTGGACCATGACCCGCCGCGAACTCGCCCACTGGGCACGCCGGCCGGGCCGGCTGGCCGTCGGGTTCGTCTTCCCGGTGATGCTGCTGCTGATGTTCGGCTACCTGATCGGCGGCGGCCGCGGGGTCGGCGGCGCCTACCTCGACTACCTGATGCCCGGCATGCTCGCGCTCACCATGGCCTTCGGCCTGGAGGGCACGATGGTCGCCGTCACCCAGGACCTCGACAAGGGCGTCGTGGACCGCTTCCGCGCGATGCCGATGGCCGACGGCGCGGTTCTGGTGGGCCGCTCGGCGGCCGACATGCTCCAGTCGGCCGTGAGCGTGGCCGTGCTGATCGCCGTCGGTCTGGCGCTCGGCTGGCGGCCCCAGGGCGGACCGGGCCCCTTCCTGGGCGCGCTGGGCCTCCTCCTCCTGTTCCGCTTCGCGATGCTGTGGGTCGGCATCCACCTGGCGCTGGTGGCAGGGAGGCCGGAGATGGTGCAGACCGTGCAGATCCTCGTCTGGCCGATCGGCTTCCTGTCCAACGCCCTCGCCGCGCCCACGTCCATGCCCGACTGGCTGGGCACGGCCGTCGAATGGAACCCGATGTCCCGGACGGCGACGGCGGTGCGCGACCTGTTCGGCGGCGCGGGCGCGGACCCCGCCCACGTGTGGCCGGCCGTGGGCTGGCCGCTGGCCCTGCTCGCGGTCTTCTTCCCGCTGGCCGTACGGAAGTTCAGCCGCATGAGCCGCTGAGGGCCGCTGCCGGAGCCCGGTCGCCGCGGTCTTCTCCGTGTCCGCGGCGCCGAGTGCTCGCCGAGCGACCCGCGGGGTGTCAGCGGACCGGGGTCCCGTCCGCGCGCAGCTGCATCTGCGGCCGCCCCGTCACCAGCAGCCAGGCCGGCAGCGAGGCGATGCAGAGCAGGGCGATGATCGAGGGCGAGGAGACCAGGACGGCGGCGACGAAAAGGCTCACCCAGCCCTGCCGGGTGATGGCCAGGAGGATGCCCAGCACCCCCGTGGCCACGCCCACCGCGGGATGGACGCCCGGCACGAGCGCGTGGGCGGTGAGACCGAGGGCGGAGCCCACGAACACGGCCGGGAAGATCCGCCCGCCCCGGAAGCCGGAGGTCGCGGCGACCACCAGCGCGGCCATCTTCACCGCCGTCATCGTGGCGAACTGGCCGGCCGTCCAGCCGTCGGGGTCGGCGGCGAGCTCCGCGACCTCGTCCAGCCCCTTGAAGAGCGTCAGATGGCCGCCCAGGGCCGCCAGCAGGCCCAGCACGACCCCTCCGGCCGGGAGAATCAGCATGGGGTGCCGCAGCCGCGCGAAGGCGCCGTGGACGTACGGGAAGGCGTAGACGCCGCACAGGCCGAGCAGCGCGCCCGCCGACGCGACCACCGTCGCCGCCAGCAGGTCGGCCCACCCGGGCTGTCCGAACGGCGGCAGGTGCATGTCGAAGCTCGGATCGGCCACCAGGGTGGTCGTCATCGCTCCGGCCGCGGCGGCGACCAAAGGGGTGAAGACGCTGTCCCACAACGGCCCCTTGGTCTGCCGCCCCGCCAGCGCCTCGGAGATCAGCAGCGCCGCCGCCACCGGCGTGCCGAAGAGCGCGCCGATGGTCGCCGCCTCCGCGAGCATCACCCACACCGCGCCCGGCGCGGTCGGCCGGAAACGGTGGCCCAGCCAGAAGACGACCGCCACGTTGACCGCGATGATCGGGTTCTCCGGGCCCAGGCTGGGCCCGCCCGCCAGCATCAGCGCCGTCGCCACCAGCAGCCCGGGGAGAACCGCCGGCGGCAGCACGCGCGCGTCCAGCCCCATCGTGGCCGGGTCGGGACCGGCGTGCCCCGGCGCCTTCCACACCACCAGCCCCACCAGCACGCCCGTCATGGTGAGCATGACCATCATCCAGAGCACGGAGTACCGGCCCACGCCCAGCGCGTCCGGAAGGTTCTGCCACAGCACGTGCTGGAGCTGGTCGGCCGCCCCTTCCACCAGCAGGAGCACCAGGCTCGCCAGCACGCCGATGGCGAGGGCGGGCAGGATCGACGGCAGCAGGGTGCGTGCCGGGGTCGCCGGGGCGCTGGGCGGCTGCTGTGCGGGGTCCTGGGCCACGGGCTCACGATAAGCGGGCAAGACAGGCAAAGCGGACGCGACATTCGGACGGCGGCAGACGAGGAGCGATCCGGGGAGGGATCCGGGGAGGGAACCGCCTTGCACCTCACGCGGCGTGAGGACGCACCGTGGAGCGCGTACCGAGAAGGGAGCGGACGAAGTGAGCTACTCCGTCGGACAGGTCGCCGGATTCGCCGGTGTCACGGTGCGCACGCTGCACCACTACGACGACATCGGCCTGCTCGTCCCCGGCGGGCGCAGCCACGCGGGACACCGGCGCTACGACGAGACCGACCTCGACCGGCTGCAGCAGATCCTGTTCTACCGCGAGCTCGGCTTCCCGCTCGAGGAGGTCGCGGCCCTGCTCGACGACCCGGCGGCCGACCCGCGCGCGCACCTGCGCCGCCAGCACGAACTGCTGACCGCCCGGATCGAGAAGCTGCAGAAGATGGCCGAGGCCGTGGAACACGCCATGGAGGCGAAGAAGATGGGCATCAACCTCACGCCCGAGGAGCGGTTCGAGGTCTTCGGCGACAAGGACCCGGAACAGTACGCGGAGGAGGCGGAGCAGCGCTGGGGCGGCACCGACGCCTACGCCGAGTCGCAGCGCCGGGCCGCGGGTTACACCAAGGAGGACTGGAAACGCGTCCGCGCCGAGGTCGACGACTGGAGCGAGCGCTACGCGGCGCTGATGGACGCGGGGGAGGGGCCCGCCGGCGAGGCGGCCATGGACATGGCCGAGGAACACCGGCGGCACATCACCGCCTGGTACTACGACTGCCCCTACGAGATGCACGTGTGCCTGGGCGAGATGTACGTCGCCGACGAGCGCTTCAAGGCGTACTACGACTCGATGCGCCCGGGGCTCGCCGCGCACCTCCGGGAGGCGATCACGGCGAACGCGGCACGGCACACGGCGGCGTAGGACCGGCCGGGGAGGCCGCCGGTCCTGGTCAGGGACGGCCGCCGGTCCCGGCGGGGAGGCCCGTCGGTCCCGGCCCGGGGTCACTCCCGGGCCAGGACCACCGCCGTCCCGTAGGCGCACACCTCGGTGCCCACGTCGGCCGCCTCCGTCACGTCGAAGCGGAACGCCAGCACGCCGTTGGCGCCCCGCGCGCGTGCCTGCTCGACGAGCCGTTCCATGGCCTGGTTGCGGGTTTCCACGAGGGTCTTCGTCAACCCCTTGAGCTCGCCGCCGATCATCGACTTCAGGCCCGCGCCGATCTGGCTGCCCAGGTGCCGGGAGCGCACCGTCAGCCCGAAGACCTCGCCGATGACCTGCTGCACCCGGAAGCCGGGCACGTCGTTCGTGGTGACGACCAGTACGTCCGGCTCGGGCCCCTGCCCGCCGCCGTAATCATCGATGCCCATGTTCACAGGTTTGACCAAGGAGGGGCACAGTGCATCCTGGGGGAGCCCCTGGGAACCTGGTCCCGCGGCGCCGCGTTGATAGCTTTGGGCGGCCAGGTCGCCCACCGACCGCCTTCACCCCTCAGGAGCCCGGAACCCGTGACTACCCTCGCCCTCGGCCCCGAGTGGATTACTCCGGACTACCTGATCTCGACGTTCGGCCTGGTCGGCATCCTGGTCATCGTCTTCGCCGAGTCGGGCCTGTTCGCCTTCCTGCCAGGTGACTCCCTGCTGTTCACCGCCGGTCTGCTGGTCGCCGACGGCAAGTGGATCCACCAGCCGCTGTGGCTGGTGTGCACCCTGATCGTGGTCGCGGCGGTCCTCGGCGACCAGGTGGGCTATCTGATCGGCAAGTTCTTCGGACCGAAGCTGTTCAGCCGGCCCGACTCCAAGCTCTTCAAGCAGGAGAACCTGGACAAGGCCCACGAGTTCATCGAGCGGTACGGCCCCAAGGCGATCGTCCTGGCCCGCTTCGTCCCCATCGTGCGCACCTTCGCGCCGATCATCGCCGGCGCCGGCCGTATGAAGTACCGCACGTTCATCACGTACAACGTGATCGGCGGCATCCTGTGGGGCACGGGCGTCACGGTCGCGGGTTACTTCCTCGGCCAGATCGACCTCATCAAGGAGAACGTCGAGGCGATCCTGGTCCTGATCGTCCTCATCTCGGTCGTCCCGGTGGTCATCGAGGTCCTCAAGGCGCGCAAGGAAGCCCGCAACGCCCCGGCCGCGCAGGAGCCCGCCCGGCAGCAGGCGCAGCAGCAGCCGTACGGCGCGCCCCCGGCCATGGACGACGCGACGACGCAACTGCGCCGCATCGAGCAGCACCAGCCGTACGGCGACCCGGGCCACCGTGAGCACCAGGGCCACCCCGGCCACCGGAACGGGCAGGATCCCCAGGGCGGCCAGGGCCGGACGTACGAGAACGAGTACTACGGCGGGCAGTACCCGCAGCAGCAGCCCTACCCCCAGCAGCAGTACCCCCAGGAGTGGCAGCAGCAGCCCCCGCAGCAACAGCAGCCGTACGGCGGCGCCCGGCACAACGGCCAGTACCCCCACGACCAGGGGTACTAGAGCGCGGGCGCGGGGGCGTCAGAACCCCCGCGTCCTCTTGGCGGCCCGCCGCTTGTCGGCGGAGCCCACCCGCAGGAACAGCCGCGAGATCTCGGATCCGAGGTTCACCCCGATGGCGATGGCCATGGCCAGTGCCGCGGCCTTGGTGATCGACACCAGCCCGGCGTCCACCTCGTTCTGCGCGATCGACAACAACCCGAAGTACGTGGCCGATCCGGGCAGCAGCGGCCCGATCGCTGCGGTCGTGTAGGGCAGCGCGGACGCGAACCGGTAGCGCGACAGCAACTGCCCGAACAGCCCCACCACCCCGGCCGCGACGGCCGTGGAGGCCACCGGCGAGATGTCGCCGGCGTAGTGCATCGCGCCGTACACCGACCAGGCCACCCCGCCGTTCAGCGTCACGGCCAGCACGGTGGACCGTTCCTGCTGGAGCAGCACCGCGAACGTCAGGGACAGCAGCATGGACGCGCCGATCTGCCACAGCGGCCGCTTGGAGACGCCCAGCGAGACATCCGGGTTGAGATGCGCGCCGAGCTGCACCCCGACGTAGAGCATCACCAGCACGCCGGCCACGATGCCCACGAAGAAGTACATGACCTCCAACAGGCGTGCCGCCGCGGTGATGTAGAAACCCGTCAGGCCGTCCTGGACGCCCGCCACCAGCGCGCGCCCGGGCAGCAGCGCGAACAGCCCGCCGGTGATGACCGCGGAGGCCTTCACGTCGACGTCCGCCAGCGTCAGCGCGATGCCTATGGCGGCGGGCGGCATCGCCGCCACCAGGAACTGGTAGAACTCCGGCAGCCCGCGCCCCGCGCACAGCCACGCCAGCCGGTCGCCGAGCATCGCGCCGAGCACGGCCGCCACGAACACGACCGCGTCACCGCCGACGAGCACCGAGGCCGCGCCCGCGAGCAGTCCGCTCGCGGACGTCAGCACCCAGGTCGGGTAGGGGTGCCGGTTGCGGCGGATCTCCGCGAGACGCCGGTAGGCGTCCTCCAGCGAGAGATGGGAGTCGGCGTCGCTCAGGTCGTCCACGAGCTGGAAGACGGCCGCCAGACGCGTGTAGTCGGTGCCCCGGCGGCGCACCGTCCGCGACGCCGTCACCGGGTCCTCCACCAGGGACGGCTGGTAGGAGATGGCCAACAGGGTGAACGTGACGTTGGGCTCGCAGCGGTCCAGCCCGTAGGAGCGGCAGACCGCGAACATCGCGGCCTCCACGTCCTCGGCGCCCTCCCCGCCCGCCAGCAGCAGTTCGCCGATGCGCAGGGTCAGGTCGAGCACGCGCGGGACGGCCGGACCGCCCTCCTCCGTCTTCGGCCCGGGCTCCGGCGCCGGCCGCTCGGTGACCGGCATGCGCAGCATCGTGCGCATCCGGTCCTGCCAGGGCAGGTCCTTGATCAGGCTCACCATCGGGACGCCGGAGGGCGGGGTGAAGGCGGCCGGCGCCTCCCTGGCGCTGTAGGTGCTCGGCACGCTGAACGCCGATCCCTCGCCCTCCCCGGCGGCCGGCTGGCTCACGTCCAGCCCCCGCGGAACGGCGAACTCCGACGTGGTCTCGGCCTCCCCGCCGGTTCTGGGGACGGTCAGCCCCACCGGCATGGCGAACTCGGACGTGATCTCGGGATCGAAGGCGCTCCTCGCCTCGTCCGACTGCGGTTTGCGGTTCTCCGCCTCCGACACTCAGCAACGCTCCCTGAACGACACCTTCCGTAGGCCTCAGTATGCGCACAGACGCCCGAGAGGGCCGCACGCGCATGCGTGCGGCCCTCTCGACGACATCAGGCGACCGGGGCCTCAGTGACCGCCCTGGTCCTTGAAACGCTTGTAGGACCGCTCGATCTCGGCCTCGGCGTCGGTGCGGCCGACCCAGTCGGCGCCCTCGACGGACTTGCCGGGCTCCAGGTCCTTGTAGACCTCGAAGAAGTGCTGGATCTCCAGGCGGTCGAACTCCGACACGTGGTGGATGTCGCGCAGGTGCTCCACGCGCGGGTCCGTCGACGGGACGCACAGCAGCTTGTCGTCGCCGCCGGCCTCGTCCGTCATCCGGAACATGCCGATCGCGCGGCAGCGGATCAGACAGCCCGGGAACGTGGGCTCGTCCAGGATGACCAGCGCGTCCAGCGGGTCACCGTCCTCGCCGAGGGTGTTCTCGACGAAGCCGTAGTCGGTCGGGTAGGCGGTCGAGGTGAAGAGTCGACGGTCCAGGCGGATCCGACCGGTCTCGTGGTCCACCTCGTACTTGTTCCGCGAACCCTTCGGAATCTCGATCGTGACGTCGAACTCCACCGGTGGCTCCTCCATGATCAACACATAGTTCTGGTGGTTAAGTGTCCCTCACGCAGGTGTGTGATCGCGAAAGGGGCTGGTGTTCGTGCCAGAGCTGAGGCCTTGGCGGGCCGCGAGACCGCACGTGGTGCGGGTCACGGACGCCGTACGACCGCGTCTGGCACGGGCCGCAGGGATCGTACGGCCTCGTCTCGCGCGCGTGGCGGCGACCGCGCGACCGCGGGTCGCACGGGTCGCGAAGCCGCAGCTCGCGCGGCTCACCGCGACCGGTCCGAACGCCCGTTCCTGGCAGTACGGCGCGGGTGCGGCGACCGTCGGACTGGCGCTGGCCGCCGGCGTGGTGACCGTCGCCGGCCCCTGGGACTCCACCGGTCAGCGTACGGCCGAGCGGGACCGCGCGACCGCCCTCGAACGGACGGGTGGCGGAGATCACGGGCGTACGGCGGATTCGTCCCGTACGTCCGACACCGCGGCCGGAGCGCCCCGCCCCGCCCCCAGTGCCGCCTCCGTCCTGGTCGGCCTCGGCGGCGGCGCCGATGTCGTCGTCAAGTCGGCCCCGAACGCCCTGCCGACGGGCGCCGGCGTCGCGAGCGTCCTGACCCCCCTCCTGGCCGACCCGGTCCTCGGCGCCCGGCACGCCGCCGGGGTCGTCGACGTCGCCACCGGCCGGCGCCTGTACGGCGCGGGCGCGGGGACGGGCCTGACGCCGGCCTCCACCACGAAGATCGCCACCGCGGTCGCCGCGCTCTCCGCGATGGGCGGCGAGCACCGCCTCACCACCCGCACGGTGCTCGAACCCGACACCAAAGAGCTCGTCCTCGTCGGCGGCGGCGACCCCACCCTCACGGCCCGCGACGACGACGGCGCGGGCTGGGCCGGCCTGCGTACCCTCGCCGCGTCCACCGCCGCCGCCCTGAAGAAGCGCGGCCTCACCCACGTGACGCTGTCGTACGACACGACCCTGTACGCGGGCAGCGAAGTTCACCCCATCGGGCCCAACGGCAACCTCGCGCGCGTCACCGCCCTGTCCGCCGACGAGGGCCGCCCCGACGACTCCACCAGCGGTCCGGTCACACGCGTGCCCGACCCCGCGGCCGACGCGACCCGCACGTTCGCCGCGTTCCTGAAGGCCGACGGCATCACCACCACGCCCCCCGGACCCTCCAAGGCCACCACGCGCGCGAAGAGCCTCGCCTCGGTCTCCTCACCGCCGCTGTCGGTCCTGGTCGAGCGGATGCTGACCAACAGCGACAACGACATCGCCGAGGCCCTCGCCCGCCACACCGCCCTCGCGACCGGCGTCCGCGCCGACTTCGCGGGCGGCGGCGCCGCGGTCCGGGCCCGGTTGAAGAAGCTCGGGCTGCCGACGGCCGGCGTCCGCATCATGGACGGCAGCGGACTCGACCGCCAGGACCGGATCACGGCGAACCTGTTGACCGCCCTCCTGGTGAAGGCCGCCGACCCGGCCCGTCCCGACCTGCGCCCCGTCCTCACCGGCCTGCCCGTCGCCGGCTTCACCGGCACCCTCGCCGACCGGTACGCGGACGGCGCGGCCGGCGTCGTCCGCGCCAAGACCGGCACCCTGACCGGCGTCAACGCCCTCGCCGGCACGGTCGTCGACCAGGACGGACGGCTCCTCGCCTTCGCCTTCCTGGCCGCCGGCACCACCGACCCGGGAGCGGCGCAGGCGGCGCTGGACAGGGCTGCCACGGCGCTCGCGGGCTGCGGCTGCCGCTGACGGCGGCCGGGGCCCACTACCCCTGAAACACCCCCCGCGCCGACCCTGACATCTCCCTGACCGGCCTCCCGCGGCCTGCCCCCGGCGGCGGCGCTCACGTACGGTTGACGCATGACGAGCATCGGTGGTGCTGCATCTGCGGGGATGGTCGACTGGAATCTGGCGGTGGCGACCGCGACCCGGCTCGTGCGGCCGGGCCCGGAAGTCAGCCGCGACGAGGCACGGGCCGTCGTCGCGGAACTGCGCCGGCACGCCAAGGCCTCGGAGGCGCACGTCCGGGGCTTCACCCGGATGGCCACCGAGGAGATCCACGACACTCCCATCCTCGTCGTCGACCGCCCCGGCTGGGTGCGGGCCAACGTCGCGGGCTTCCGGGAGATCCTCAAACCCCTCCTGGACAAGATGCAGGAACGACGCGGCAACAGCCCCGGCGGCGCGGTCCTCGGAGCCGTCGGCGGCAAGGTCACCGGCGTCGAACTCGGCATGCTGCTCTCGTTCCTGTCCTCCCGCGTCCTCGGCCAGTACGAGACCTTCGCCCCGGCCACCCGTGAACTCCCCGCCGGCGCGGGCGGCGGCGGCCGTCTCCTGCTCGTCGCGCCGAACATCGTCCACGTCGAACGCGAACTCGACGTCGACCCCCACGACTTCCGCCTCTGGGTGTGCCTCCACGAGGAGACGCACCGCACCCAGTTCTCCGCCGTGCCCTGGCTGCGCGACCATCTCGAGGGCGAGATCCAGTCGTTCCTGGGCGAGACCGACGTCGACCCGTCGACGTTCCTCGAGCGCGTCCGGGAAGCCGCCCAGTCCCTCGCCGGCGGCCGCCCCGAGGGCGAGGAGGACGACGGGGGCCGCTCCCTGGTCGAACTCGTGCAGACGCCCGCCCAGCGCGAGATCCTCGCCCGCCTCACCGCCGTGATGTCCCTCCTCGAGGGCCACGCCGACTTCGTCATGGACGGCGTCGGCCCCGAAGTCGTCTCGACCGTCGCCGAGATCCGGGAGAAGTTCCAGCAGCGCCGCGCCAAGGGCGCCTCCCGGCTCGACATCGCCCTGCGCAGGCTCCTCGGCCTCGACGCCAAGCTCAAGCAGTACCGGGACGGCGAACGCTTCGTGCGTGCCGTCGTCGACCAGGTCGGCATGGACGGCTTCAACCGCGTATGGACCTCCCCGAACACACTTCCGACCAAGGCCGAGATCGGCAAACCGGCGGACTGGGTGGCGAGGGTGCACCGCAAGGCCGAGTCGTGAACCCGCGAAAACGTAGATGACCGTATCCGGCCGACGGCAGGCGAACGCCCCTTCAATCACCCGTCCGAGGGACCGTCGGCCCCGGGCAGGCGTGCAATGCTCGGGGAACGCCCCGGTTCTGTCACCATCTACACACTCTGAGTGACCGAACCCGGGCTCAGCCCCCGAAAACTTCATGAAGGGAACCGGACAATGGGTCCCCATCCTGCGGTCGCGGCGATACGCCTGGCGGTCCGCCGCGTACTCCACGACGTCCTCAACGACCACCCCGCCCCCGAAGCGAGCCCGCACGAACCGCCCCCGTCGCCGCTCGTGCTCGTGGCGTGCTCAGGCGGCGCCGACTCCATGGCCCTCGCCTCCGCCCTCGCCTTCGAAGCCCCCCGGCTCGGCATCCGGGCCGGCGGCGTCACCGTCGACCACGGCCTGCAGCCCGGCTCCGACCTGCGCGCCGCGGAAGTCACCCTGCGCCTGCGCGAACTCGGCCTCGACCCCGTCGAGTCCACCGCCGTGACCGTCGGCCGCGAAGGCGGCCCCGAGGCAGCCGCCCGCGACGCCCGCTACAGCGCCCTCGACGCGGCCGCCGAGCGTCAGGGAGCCGCCGCGGTCCTGCTCGGCCACACCCGCGACGACCAGGCCGAGACGGTCCTGCTCGGCCTCGCCCGTGGCTCCGGCATCCGCTCCCTGTCCGGCATGGCCGCCGTCTCCGGCGGGCCGGGGGCCGCCCGCCGCTACCGCCGCCCCTTCCTCCAGCTCGACCGGCAGACCGCCCGCAAGGCCTGCATGGTCCAGTCCCTGCCCGTCTGGGACGACCCGCACAACGCCGACCCGGCCTACACCCGCTCCCGGCTCCGCCACGAGGGCCTGCCCGCGCTGGAGAAGGCCCTCGGCAAGGGCGTCGTCGAAGCGCTCGCCCGGACCGCCCAGCTCTCCCGCGACGACGCCGACGCGCTCGACGCGTGGGCCGGCCAAGCCGAGTCCTCCGTACGGGACGCGGCCGGTCTGCTGGAGTGCGCCAAGCTCTACGCCCTGCCGCCCGCCGTGCGCCGCCGGATCCTGCGCCGTGCCGCGATCGAGGCGGGCGCCCCGGCCGGTTCCCTCTTCGCCCGGCACATCGAAGAGGTCGACCGGTTGATCACCGGATGGCGCGGCCAGGGGGTCATCAATCTCCCCGGCAAAGTCGTCGCCCAGCGCCAGGGTGGCAGACTGGTGATTCGGCAAGGCTGATCCGAACCCTCCGCCAGGACCGCGTACGTGGTCGTCGTGGGCGGTCCCGGCGGCCGGTGGGACAACCGAAAGTGATGCGGGTGGACGCGAAAGACATGGGCACCGACCTCAAAGAGGTGCTCATCACCAAGGAAGAGATCGACGCGAAGCTGGCCGAACTGGCCGCGAAGATCGACGCGGAGTACGCGGGCAAGGACCTGCTCATCGTCGGTGTCCTCAAGGGCGCGGTGATGGTCATGGCCGACCTCGCCCGAGCCCTGTCCACCCCCGTCACCATGGACTGGATGGCCGTGTCGTCCTACGGGGCGGGCACCCAGTCCTCCGGTGTGGTGCGGATCCTCAAGGACCTCGACACCGACATCAAGGGCAAGCACGTCCTCATCGTCGAGGACATCATCGACTCCGGCCTGACCCTGTCCTGGCTGCTCTCCAACCTCGGCTCGCGCGAGCCCGCCTCCCTCAAGGTGTGCACGCTGCTGCGCAAGCCCGAGGCCGCCAAGGTGGCCATCGACGTCGAGTGGGTCGGCTTCGACATCCCGAACGAGTTCGTCGTCGGCTACGGCCTCGACTACGCCGAGAAGTACCGGAACCTCCCGTTCGTCGGTACGCTCGCGCCCCACGTCTACGGCGGCTGAACCCGAAAAGCCCAAGCCCCGTACGAAGATCGGGAACCCCGGCGGGCCTCACGCCGTTGGAGCATGCAGACGGGTGCGCCAGCCGTCCCGTGCGGCTTCGCGCGACGAAGCTGGGGTACCGTCAGAAGAACTGTCTTATCAAACTCACTATGGCAGGAGGGACGGGGCGACACCGCTCCGTATGGATGGACGTGAAGCGATACTTCCGTGGGCCGGTCATGTGGATCGTGCTGGCCGTCCTTGCCGTGGTCGTGTTGATGCAGGTCGTCGGCTCGTCCGGCGGCTACAAGACGGTGGACACCGGCCAGGTCATTGCAGCGATCAACGACAACAAGGTCGAGTCGGCCAAACTCACCACCGGTGACGAGCAGACCATCAAGGCCACGCTCAAAGACGGCGTGAAGATCAAGGGCAGCTCGAAGATCCAGGCGAGCTACATCGGCGATCAGGGCGTGACGATCGCCAACACGCTGCAGACCAAGTACCAGGACAAGCAGATCCCCGACGGCTACACCGTCTCGCCGACGAAGCAGAACGCCTTCGTCGGGATCCTGCTGTCCCTGCTCCCCTTCGTCCTCATCGTGGTCGTCTTCCTGTTCCTGATGAACCAGATGCAGGGCGGCGGCTCCCGGGTCATGAACTTCGGGAAGTCCAAGGCCAAGCTCATCACCAAGGACACCCCGAAGACGACGTTCGCCGACGTCGCCGGCTCGGACGAGGCCGTCGAGGAACTCCACGAGATCAAGGAGTTCCTCCAGGAACCGGCCAAGTTCCAGGCCGTCGGCGCCAAGATCCCCAAGGGCGTGCTCCTGTACGGCCCGCCCGGCACCGGCAAGACGCTCCTCGCGCGCGCCGTCGCCGGCGAGGCGGGCGTCCCCTTCTACTCGATCTCCGGTTCCGACTTCGTCGAGATGTTCGTCGGCGTCGGCGCCTCCCGGGTCCGCGATCTCTTCGAGCAGGCCAAGGCGAACGCCCCGGCGATCGTCTTCGTCGACGAGATCGACGCGGTCGGCCGCCACCGCGGCGCCGGCCTCGGCGGCGGACACGACGAGCGCGAACAGACCCTGAACCAGCTCCTCGTCGAGATGGACGGCTTCGACGTGAAGGGCGGCGTCATCCTCATCGCCGCCACGAACCGCCCCGACATCCTCGACCCGGCGCTGCTGCGCCCCGGCCGTTTCGACCGCCAGATCGCGGTCGACCGACCGGACATGCAGGGCCGTCTGGAGATCCTCAAGGTCCACCAGAAGGGCAAGCCGGTCGCGCCCGACGTCGACCTGTCCGCCGTCGCCCGCCGCACCCCCGGCTTCACCGGTGCCGATCTCTCCAACGTGCTGAACGAGGCCGCGCTGCTGACGGCCCGCTCGGACAAGAAGCTGATCGACAACCACATGCTGGACGAGGCGATCGACCGTGTGGTCGCGGGCCCGCAGAAGCGGACCCGGATCATGTCGGACAAGGAGAAGAAGATCACCGCGTACCACGAGGGCGGTCACGCCCTGGTCGCGGCGGCTTCTCCGAACTCCGACCCGGTGCACAAGATCACGATTCTCTCGCGAGGCCGTGCCCTGGGCTACACGATGGTTCTGCCGGAGGAGGACAAGTACTCCACCACGCGCAACGAGATGCTGGACCAGCTGGCCTACATGCTGGGCGGCCGCGCGGCCGAGGAGCTCGTCTTCCACGACCCGACCACGGGCGCGGCGAACGACATCGAGAAGGCCACCACCACGGCCCGCGCGATGGTCACCCAGTACGGCATGACCGAGCGTCTGGGAGCGATCAAGTTCGGCGGCGACAACACCGAGCCTTTCCTCGGCCGTGAGATGGCTCACCAACGCGACTACTCGGAAGAGGTCGCTGCGCTGGTGGACGAGGAAGTCAAGAAGCTCATCGAGAACGCGCACAACGAGGCCTGGGAGATCCTGGTCGAGAACCGCGACGTCCTCGACAACCTGGTGCTGCAGCTGCTGGAGAAGGAGACGCTGGGCAAGGAGGAGATCGCCGAGGTCTTCTCGTCCATCGTCAAGCGCCCGGCGCGGCCCGCCTGGACCGGTTCCTCGCGCCGCACGCCGTCCACCCGTCCGCCGGTGCTCTCCCCCAAGGAGCTCGCACTGACGAACGGCGCCAACGGCGCCACCCCGGCGATCTCGACCGCGAAGTCCACCGCGGTCGACGCCGGCCCGGTGGCCGAGCCCAGCCCGGAGGAGCGCCCCGAGAGCTGACGTGCTCCCGGCGGCCTCACCAGGCCCGGAATGGATGCCGCGC
Source organism: Streptomyces achromogenes (assembly GCF_030816715.1). Taxonomy (NCBI): domain Bacteria; kingdom Bacillati; phylum Actinomycetota; class Actinomycetes; order Kitasatosporales; family Streptomycetaceae; genus Streptomyces; species Streptomyces achromogenes. The sequence goes on from NZ_JAUSYH010000001.1 coordinate 4,966,622, forward strand.
CCCCCAGGTTCTAGCCTGGGGGGCGCGGCATTTCTCCTGAACGACGCTCGATGCCGCAGATGAGGCGCGTGACCCGTACGCGCGACCCGCACAGGAACGAGGCACCAGATGACCGACCCCGTGACGCTGGACGGCGAGGGCTCGATCGGCGAGTTCGACGAGAAGCGCGCCGAGAACGCCGTACGGGAGCTCCTGATCGCGGTCGGCGAGGACCCGGACCGCGAGGGCCTCCAGGAGACGCCGGCGCGGGTGGCGCGGGCGTACCGGGAGTTGCTGGCGGGTCTCCAGCAGACGCCCGAGGAAGTGCTCACGACGACGTTCGACCTCGGCCACGACGAGATGGTGCTCGTCAAGGACATCGAGATCGTCTCGCTCTGTGAACATCACATGCTGCCGTTCCACGGTGTCGCGCATGTGGGGTACATCCCGGCGGAGTCCGGCAAGATCACGGGCCTGTCGAAGCTGGCGCGGCTGGTCGAGGTGTTCGCACGCCGCCTTCAGGTCCAGGAGCGTCTGACCACGCAGGTGGCGGACTCGCTCATGCGGATCCTCGAGGCCCGTGGCGTGATCGTCGTCATCGAGGCCGAGCACATGTGCATGTCCGTGCGCGGGATCCGCAAGCCGGGCGCCAAGACCACCACGTCCGCGGTGCGGGGGCAGCTCAGGGACGCGACGACCCGCGCGGAGGCGATGAGCCTGATACTGGCGCGCTGACGCCACTCCCGTCGACACCCCGTCTTCGTCGGCCCCGCCGCGCTCCCGCGCGGCGGGGTCACGCCGCCGAGGCCGCGCCGTTCTCGTGGTCGTCGTCCTCCGGGAGCTTGCAGACGCGTTCCAGGAAGATGGCCGCCGCTATGACGGCGATGCCCGCCAGGACCGAGAAGCCGGCGTAGATGGCCTGGTCGCGGCGGGCGGGGATGTCCAGGGACTCCAGGAGGAAGACGCCCGTGCCTCCGTACATGCCGGAGACGAGCGCGGCCACGAGGGCGCTGGCCTGGCCGAAGACGACCGCGCGGGCCGCCATCAGCGGGTCGACGCCCTTCGCCTCGGGGCGGCGCTCGCGCTGGGCCTTGAGGCGCGAGCGCAGCGAGATCGCCGTGGCGAGCAGGATCACCGCGATCACGGCGAGCACGATGGGCGCGGCCAGCGGGACGCTGGGCAGGGTTCCGACCGAGTTCCAGAGGCGGGCGCCCGCCCAGGACAGGACGCCGGCCACGACGAACACGCCTGCCAGCACCCTGATGTGCAGCTCTCTCACGGTGTCCCTTCAGCTCCCCCGCAGTGGTCCTGCGACCTTCCTGTTGACCTTAACGACTACTCGGGCAGGTGGAGTTCCAGGTCCTTGCGGGCGGCGACGCCTTCGCGGGTGACCGCGTCGAGCAGGTCGGCGACCCTGCCGAGGCCGGGGAGTTGGGCCTCGGGCTCCACGTCGTGCCAGGGGGCGAGCACGAACGCCCGCTCGTGGGCGCGGGGGTGAGGGAGGGTGAGGTGCGGGTCGTCGTCCACGACGTCGGCGTAGGCGACGATGTCGACGTCCAGCGTGCGTGCGCCCCAGCGTTCGTCCCGGACCCGGTGGAAGGCTTCCTCGACGGCGTGCGCCCGCTCCAGGAGGGAGGACGGCGGCAGGGTCGTCTTCAGCAGGACCACCGCGTTGAAGTACGCCGGCTGGCTGCCGGGCTCGACGCCCCAGGGCGCCGTCTCGTACACGGGGGAGACGGCCTTGACGCGGACGCCCGGGGTGTCCTCGAGGGCGTCGATGGCGCCCTGCAGCGTCTCCAGGCGGTTGCCCAGGTTGGAGCCGAGGGAGAGCACGGCGCGTTTCGGGTTGTGCAGGGTGGTGTCGGCGGCGTCGACCCTCTCGACGACGGAGGCGGGCACCGGCTGGACGGTCGGGTCGCTCTGACCCCCGGTGAAGAACGCGGTCATACTCGGCTCCGGGTGATGGTGACGGTCACGTCGTCGAAGGGGACGGTGATCGGGGCGTCCGGTTTGTGGACGCAGACCTCGACCTCCTGGACCACCTCGTGCTTCAGACAGACCTGGGCGATGCGTTCGGCGAGCGTCTCGACGAGGTCGACGGGCTCGCCCTCGACGACGGCCACGGCCTCCTCCGCCACGATGCCGTAGTGCACGGTCTTCGCCAGGTCGTCGTCGGCCGCGGCCGGTCGGGTGTCCAGGCCCAGGACGAGGTCCACGAGGAAGGTCTGGCCCTCCTCGCGTTCCTTGGGGAACACGCCGTGGTACCCGCGGGCCTTCAGGCCGCGCAGCGCGACACGATCCACGCGAATCACTCCTGCAGTCGTCGGTTCCGGCCGGTGCGTGCCGTGTGCGGGCGGCACCCCGGCCTCGCTCGAATCTACCCGCGAGCACTGACAGACCCGGTCTCCGGCCACGGTGGGCCGGGCGGGAGCCCGAGATTTCACCGGCCGTTCCCCTCGGGGAACCCGGTGGCTCACGGGTTGGTAGCCGCCCCTACCCACGGGTTCGTGATCCCAACCACTTCTTCGCCCGGGTGGGCCGTCCGGGCCTCGCCGCTCGTCTCCCGGGGGCTCTCCGCACCGCTCAGGAGGGGGTGTCCTCCTCCTCGTCGTCCTCGTTCTCGTCGTTCTCCGCCAGGACCGGGGAGGCGTGGTGCGACCAGAGCTTCCAGCCGTTCGGCGTCCGGCGGAACACGTTGGTGGCGACCACGAGCTGGCCGACGAGCGGTCCGAGCTCCTCGCCGGCCTCCGGCGCGGGACCGCCGCTGAGGATGTTCTCGGTGCAGTTCACCAGTGCGGTGTCGCCGGTGACCGAGACGTGCACGTCGGTGAGGAAGAACTGGATGTAGTCGGTGTTCGCCATGATCAGCGCGTACGAGCGCAGGACCTCGCCGCGGCCGGTGAGCACGGGCCAGCCGGGGTGTACGCACGAGACCACGCCGGCGTCCGCCGGGTCGTGGTAGGTCTCGTCCACGCCCAGGTCGGACGGGGCCAGCCAGAAGGAGGAGACCCCCTCGAAGTCCCCCTGCTCCAGTGCCTCGTAGAAGGCGGTGTTGGCGGCTTCGACCTGCTCGACGTCCGTGTGCGGGGCGCTCACCGGGCTCCTTCCGCGCGGGTCGGGCGGTGTGGGCCGGCCAGGCCGGCGGGGTCGGGTACGCCGGGTCCGCCGGATGCGTCCGTCGCCGCCCGCGCCGGGTCGGGTGCGCTCGCGCCCGGCGTGCGTCTTTCCTCGCGCGCCCCTTCCACGGCGCGCGCGACCTGCACCGCGTCGGCCGTCGCGCGGACCTCGTGCACGCGGACGGCCCAGGCGCCGGCCTGTGCCGCGAGGGCGGACACGGCGGCGGTGGCGGCGTCGCGTTCCCGCGCGGGGGGCGGGGCGCCTTCCGGCCCGGCCAGGACACGGCCGAGGAACCGCTTGCGGGAGGCGGCGACGAGCAGCGGGTGTCCGAGGCCGTGCAGCCGGTCGAGGTGGGCGAGCAGGGTGAGGTCGTGGTCGGCCTCCTTGGAGAAGCCGAGTCCGGGGTCGACGACGACGCGGTCGGGGGAGACGCCGCCGGCGAGGACGGCGTCCACGCGCGCGTGGAGCTCGTCGACCACTTCGGCGACGACGTCGGCGTAGACGCCCCGGACGTTGCAGCCCTCGAGGAAACCGCGCCAGTGCATGACCACGAAGGGGGCGCCGGCGTCCGCCACGGCCGGAATCATCGCCGGATCGGCGAGGCCGCCGCTGACGTCGTTGACGAGGGCGGCGCCGGCCTCGAGGGCCCGGGCGGCGACGGAGGCGCGCATGGTGTCGACGGAGACGACGACGCCTTCGGAGGCGAGTCCGCGGACGACGGGGACGACCCGGCGGAGCTCCTCGGCCTCGTCGACGCGGGTGGCGCCCGGCCGGGTGGACTCGCCGCCGACGTCGACGAGGTCCGCGCCTTCGGCGACGAGATGGAGGCCGTGCTTGACGGCGGCGGTGGTGTCGAACCACCGGCCGCCGTCGGAGAAGGAGTCGGGGGTCACGTTGACGACTCCCATGACCGCGCAGCGGTCCCATTGGGGAAGTCCGACGACGTGCCCGCGTCCGCTCTGCTTGCTCATATGTTCAGCGTAGGCCCAGGAGGGAGCCGCGCCGCGGCGCGGCTCCCGGGCAGGGCCGCCGGGAAGGCGGTGGCTGCGCGGACCCGTGCGACCTATGCCGCGCGTACGTCTCTCTCCGCCACGGCGTGCGCACACGCGCGGGGCGCGCGGGAGCGGCGGCGCAGGAAGCGCGGCAGGGGGAGGGCGAGGCTGACGAAGCCCTCGGCCTGCATTGCGGCGAAGCCGATGCGGGGCAGGTCGGCGGAGGCCCGGTAGACGACGAAGCGGGGTTCCCAGCGAGGCTGGAACTTGGCGTTGAACTTGTACAGCGATTCGATCTGGAACCAGCGCGAGAGGAAGACCAGCAGCCCGCGCCAGGCGCGCAGCACGGGACCGGCGCCGATCTTCTCTCCCCGGGCCAGGGCGGAGCGGAACATCGCGAAGTTCAGCGACACGCGCGTGATGCCGAACTTCGGCGCGGCCTGGAGAGCGGCGACGATCAGCAGTTCGTTCATGCCCGGGTCGGCCGAGCGGTCGCGTCGCATCAGGTCGAGGGAGGCCCCGTCCGGACCCCAGGGCACGAAGTGCAGGATCGCCTTCAGGTCGCCGTACTCGCCGGGGACCTCGTCGGCCTTGTGAGCGGTGGCGATGAGGCAGTCCCCGTCGGAGGCGTCGCCGACGCGGCCCAGGGCCATGGAGAAGCCGCGCTCGGTGTCGGTGCCGCGCCAGTCCTCCGCGGCCCGCCGGATGCGCTCCAGCTCGGCCTCGCCCAGGTCACGTACGCGCCGCACCCGGGTCTCGTAACCGGCGCGTTCGATGCGCTTGACCATTTGGCGCACGTTGCGCATCGCGCGGCCGGCGAGGGAGAAATCCGCCACGTCCACCACCGCCTCGTCGCCCAGCTCCAGGGCGTCCAGACCGGTCTCGCGGGTCCACACCTCGCCGCCGGTCTCCGAGCAGCCCATGACGGCGGGCGTCCAGGAGTGGGCCTTGGCCTCGTCCATGAAGCGTTCGATGGCGCCGGGCCAGGCTTCGACATCGCCGATGGGGTCGCCGCTGGCGAGCATCACGCCGGAGACCACGCGGTAGGTGACGGCCGCCTTGCCGCTGGGGGAGAAGACGACGGCCTTGTCGCGGCGCAGCGCGAAGTGGCCGAGGGAGTCACGCCGGCCGTGCTTGTCCAGCAGGACGCGCAGCCGGCTCTCGTCCTCCTCGGTGAGACGCGCGGCCGGGTGCTCGGGGCGGAAGGCGAGGTAGATCGTGGTGACGGCGGTGATCCAGCCGAGGGCGCCGAGGGAGAAGGCGACCGTCCAGGAGGTGTTGCCCTGGTAGTCGACCGGGCCCTCGAAGCCGAAGAGGCCGTACAGGACGTGCGTGATGCGATCGGCCAGGCTCGGGTCGCCGATCAGGCGCCCCGGGTGGACGCTGACGATGACCAGGCCCAGACCCAGGGAGCCGGCGCCCATGAGGACGAAGTTGGCGAGCGCACGCCAGCGGCTGCGCGGGTCGGGCAGCGCCTTGAACTGGTCGCGGTGCACCAGCAGCGGGACGAGGAGGGCGACCGAGATGAGCGCGCCCACGATGGAGTGCCGGTACACGAACTGCGAGATCGCGCCCGCCGGGAGCAGGACCACGGCGGCTCGCCAGGCGCGCCGCTTGCCGCGCCTGAGGCCGTGGGCGAGCAGCAGCAGCAGGACGCCGGCGCTGAGTGACAGCGCGGCCGCGAAGGGCCCGAACGAACCGGGCAGCACCTCGGCGAAGCTGTGCATACGGCTGTGCCGGAACCGCGGGAAGACGCCGCCGGCGACGTCCAGCAGGCCCACGAGGGCACAGGCCCGGGCGACGAGGGACGGCACGGCCTCGGGGCGCGGACCTCGCACTATCCGCCGCACCCGGCTGCTACGGGGCGGAACCCCACCCGACATTTCCCCATCTTCGGTGACAGACATCGCATCCCGTAGTTCCGCGAGAGACTTTGGACCCGGTGCCGATTCGGGCATCCGGCGACATTGCGCCCTCTAGGACGGTGTCTTGGGGAGAGAGGTTCACTCGTCTCGCCAAAGCCGTTGAAAAGACCAGGGAAAGTTCGGGACAAGCCCTCGCGAAGGAGTCGGGGGAGCGGGCGTGATCCCGGATGGAGAGCAGGCAGGAAACACCGCATGGGTCTCACGAGCAACAAAGTGCTTCTGCTGTCAGTGCTGTTCGCCGTATTGCTGTTCATCGGAACGGTGTGGCTGTGGCCGCGTCTGGCCAAGCGCAACTGGCGGGCCGTCGGCGGGCGCGTCGGGCTGCTGCTCGCCACGCAATTGGCGCTCTTCGTGTCCATAGGGCTGTCCGCCAACCAGGCGTTCGGCTTCTACGCCAGTTGGGCGGACCTGTTCGGTCAGGAGACGGACCAGGGCGTGGTCGTCGACCACGCGAAGGGCGGCGCGCCGGCGGGTCCGCTGCGGGTGGTCGACACCCGGCGGGTGGACGGCGGCGGCAGCGGGATGCCGCGCTTCGGCGGGCAGATCCAGAAGATCGCCGTCATCGGGCGTACGACGGACATCGCCACGCCCGCGTACGTGTACCTGCCGCCGGAGTACTTCGATCCGCAGAACCGCACCCGGACCTTCCCCGCGGCCGTGGTCCTCACGGGCTACCCGGGCACGGCGGAGGCGCTGGTGAACAAGCTGCACTACCCGAGCACCGCGCGGACGCTCGCGAAGAACGGGCGCATGCAGCCGATGATCCTGGTGATGATGCGGCCGACGGTCGCGCCGCCGCGGGACACCGAGTGCGTCGACATCCCGCACGGCCCGCAGACCGAGTCGTTCTTCGCCAAGGACCTGCCGGAGGCCGTGACGGCCCACTACCGGGTGAACAAGAAGCCCGGCGGCTGGGGCATCATCGGCGACTCCACGGGCGGCTACTGCGCCCTGAAGCTGGCGATGCACCACCCGGAGGTCTACGGGGCGGGCGCGGGCCTGTCGGCCTACTACAAGGCGCCGAGCGACCCGACCACCGGCGACCTCTTCCACGGGAACAAGAAGCTCCGCAATGAAGCCGATTTGCACTGGTTTCTGAAGAATCGTTCCGCTCCGGCCACCTCGCTGCTCGTCACCAGCAGCAAGGCCGGTGAGTCCAACTACAAGCCGACGCTGAAGTTCATAGAGCTGGCGAAGTCCACCCACAGGACCAGGATCTCGTCGATCATCCTGGAAAGCGGCGGGCACAACTTCAACACCTGGCGCCGGGAGATCCCGCCGACCCTGGAGTGGGTCAGCGAACGGCTCACCGCGCGGTGAGCGGGTGGAACGGGGGGAACGGGGGGAACGAGGTGGGGCGGCGGCCAGGCGCGTGACCGGTGTGCGGCGGTGTGCGCCCGTGGGGCGCAGGGGGCGTCCGTGAGGGTGCGGGAGGCCGGTGAGGTGACGGGGAAGTGCGGGACCGGAAATGATCTTGTCGTTTGTCGAATTCGGTGACAGCCGGGTTTCCTGATGTCCTGTGAAGGCTTCGGTATGGCTGAGTTTTTGTGGGGCGGGGCGCCAACATTCGCCTACGCGCGGTAAGTTTCTGGCCATGCCACGTGGACGTCACCGTCATTCCCCGCCTCTGCACAGGCTGCTGCCCCCCTCGGTGATCGCAGGCGTCTCCCTTGTCTGCGCTCTCGGCCCCTGGGTGTTCACGCAGCAGACGACTCTCCGCGGCCTGGCGGCGGCGGCCGCGGTCACGGCGATCGTCGGCGCGGTCGTCATGCGCCGTTGGGACATGCAGGCCGGCAAGCACGTCGCCGACCTCACGCGCGCGCGTGCCAGTGACGAGTGGCGTTATGAGGAACGGGTCGCCGAACTGGAGAGCGACCTCGACGAGTCGCGTGAGCTGCGGGTCAAGCTGGAGCAGCGGCTGCGGGCCAAGCGCGCCGAGCTCGCCGGCCTGCGCAACGAGCACGCGGCGCTGCTGCGCCGCTACGCCACCGCCGAGACCGAGCGGGCGAGCGCCCTGGAGGGCCGCCGTCTGCTCGAGATAGAGGCGGTGCCCGCGCTGCCCGGCCCGCCCGCGAGCGAGCCCACCGCGGATTCCGCCGTCGAGGTACGGGACGCCGTCGAGGGTCCGGACGCCGCCGAAGGCGCGGAGTCGGCCGAGGCGGCGGAGTCGGTGGAGTCGGCTGTGGCCGAGTCGGGTGAGCCCCGCGCGGACGTTCCGCAGTTCTCGGCGGTCTTCTCACCCGAGGGTTCGAAGCTGTTCCTGCGGGCGCAGGCCGCTCTGGCACGGCTGGACACCGACGGCGTCGAGTCCGCGAAGGACCAGGACCTCGCCGCGGCCCCCTCCGGGGAGGAGCCCGCCCGGGCGGCCTCCGCGGAGGCCGGAGCCGCCGACGGCCACGCGGACGGCGCCCGGGAGGACGAGGCGCAGGGGAAGCCCGAGGCGGTCGACGAGCACGCGCGCGCGACCGCCCCCCACCCGGCAGCCGACGACGAGACCCCGCCCGGCGTCGAGGCCTCGCGGGACGACAGGACCTCACAGGGCGTCGAAGCCTCGCACGACGCGGTGCCGGAGACCGAGGGGCCGCAGGAGGACACGGCCCCGGAGATCGCCACGGAGAACGAGCACCCCGGCGCCCTGGCCGACGCGCCGGAAGCCGTCAGGTCCCGTGGGGAGTCGGACGCCGCGCGGACCGCGCCGCAGCCCGAGCCGCCCCTGGACCCGGAGCCCGGTGCCGCCCCGGCGCCCACCGCCACCACCGCCACCACCCCCGCCGCCGTCGAGGCTGCGGCGGGTGCGGCCGGCGCGCTCCTGCCGCGTCCCGCCGCTCCCGTGCGGCCGCCCTCCGGTCACTTCGCCGTGCCGACCGCCGTGGCCGTCGTACCGACCGCGCAGCCCGTGCGACGCCCGACGGCGGAAGGCGGGTTCGACTTCTTCGGCACCAAGAGCGAGTCGACGCCGGACGCCCTCGAAGCCGTCCAGAACGAGGACCTGGCGGACGTCGTCGGCCAGGAGGCCCTCGCGCTGCACAAGGCCGAGTCCGAGGCGGAGTTCAAGCCGGCGGGCGAGGCGTCGCGCGGAGTCGGCCAGGTGATCGACCTGACCGCCCACGACGAGACGGAACAGATCGACCTCCAGCAGCTGCGCAGCGCGGTCTCCTGACGACGCTGACGCCGCCGCTGTCCGGCCGCCGCGCCGCCGCTCAGCCCCGGGCGGGGGCGGCGGCGCGCGGTCGGGGCGAGCGGGTCATGTCATCCACCGGTCGGGCCGGGCGTCGCGGCGCCCGGTCCGAGACCGTTCGGCCTGGCTGTCGAGCAGTCGCGCGGCGTCCTGCGCGTCCCTCAGGCGGGCCGTGACCGTCTTTCCGGCCCCCGTGTCCACATGGACGTCCGCGAGGCCCCAGAGGCGCTGCCAGGGCCCCTGCGTCAGCCGTACGCTCTGGACCTTGGCGTGCGGCACCAGCGACAGACGGCGGCGCAGCAGGCCGTGCCGGGCGGCGAACACGGTGTCCGTGACCGTGATGCCGTACCCCCGCCACCACACCGGCACACACCGTCCTGCCCGGCGCGGCGGGCGCTCCAGCGACGCTTCGGCCGGGACGGCCACCCCGGGCAGCACGCGCGCGACGACGATCTCCGCGGCCGCGTACGGGGCGACCGGCACGAGCACGGAGTTGGCGGAGCCGGCCACGTCCAGCTCGACGCGCACCCAGCGCCGTCGCCGCCACAGCAGCGGCTGGACGATCCGCACGGTCTGCACCCGTCCGGGCGGCACCGTCTCGTGCGTGCGGTCCAGCAGGCCGTGATCGATCCGCAGCCCGTCCGGCGACTCGCCGACCGTCCAGTCGTACTCGCCGACGAAGCGTCCCACGCTGCTCGCACCGACCGCGCCGAGCAGCGGCACCCCGGTCGCCAGGACCGTCCACACACTGTGGGTGGCCAGCCACAGCACGGGCGGCACGACGAGCGCGGCGGCCAGCGCGCCCCAGGTGGCGCCCGTCAGCGCCAGCGCGATCGCGAGCTCGCGCGCCGGCACCCGCAGCACCTCGCGCGCGGGAGCTTCACCCATCTCGCGCGCCGCATCCGGGGCGAAGCCCGCCGCGCGCGCGAGGAGCTCGGCCCGTAGCGCGCGGGCCTCCTCCTCGCCCAGAAACGCGAGTTCGTCCTTCTTCTCGGCGCCGACCACGTCCAACCGGAGTTTCGCCACGCCCGCGACGCGGGCCAGCAGCGGCTGACTGACGTCGACCGCCTGGATGCGTTCCAGCCGGATGTGCGCGGTGCGCCGGAACAGCAGCCCGGTCCGGATGCGCAGTTCGCCGTCGGTCACCGCGAAATGAGTGAACCACCAGGTCAGAAAGCCGTAGAGGGAGGCCGCGGGCACAAGGACGGCGAGCGCGATCAGCAGCGTCGTCGTGGTCAGCCGGGTGAGCTGCTCCTGCGCCTGGTTCGGGTCGTGCACCGCCCAGCCGACGAGGACGGCGACGGGCGCCCAGGCCCGTCGGAACGGCGTCACGGGATGCAGCCGCCGTTCGGCGGCGGGCGGCGCCGGACGGACCGCGGACGCGCCGGGCGCCTGCGGCCCGCCGTCCTCCACACCGTCCTCCACGCCCGGTGCCGTCACAGCCCCGCCGATCGGGCCTCGCCGAGTTCGGTGAGCCGGTCGCGCAGCCGTTCCGCCTCGGCGGGGTCGAGACCCGGGATGGCGGCGTCGGTCGCGGCGGCCGCGGTGTGCAGCTGGACGCCGGCCAGCCCGAAGCGGCGCTCGAAGGGGCCGGAGGTGACCTCGACGAGCTGCATGCGCCCGTACGGCACGACGGTCTCCTCGTGCCACAGCACGCCCCGGCTGATCAGCAGGTCGTCGGCCCGCTCCGCGTACCGCCAGGAGCGCCAGTTGCGGCCGAGCAGCACCCAGCCCCAGCCGATGCCGGCCAGCGGCAGCAGCGCGAACGCGGCCCACGCGGGGCCGACGAGCAGACCGAGCAGCAGCCCGGTGCCGACGGCGGCGGGCGCCAGCCACAGCACCAGCAGCAGCCGCCGCATCCGCAGCAGTCCTGGCGGCAGCCCGGTCCACCGCGGTCCGGCCTCCGTCGTCTCCGCGCCCCCCGGGCTCACCGGGCTCCCCGTCTCCATGCGCCCAGCGTACGTAGGGGAGACTGGTGCCATGACTCCCACGACGGAGACCACGGTCGGGATCGGCGGCGCCGCGGAGAGCACCGACATGGTGCTCAACATCGGTCCCCAGCACCCCTCCACGCACGGTGTGCTGCGGCTGCGGCTCGTGCTGGACGGCGAGCGCATCCAGCACGCGGAGCCGGTGATCGGCTACATGCACCGCGGCGCGGAGAAGCTGTTCGAGGCCCGCGACTACCGGCAGATCGTCATGCTGGCCAACCGTCACGACTGGCTGTCGGCGTTCTCCAACGAGCTGGGCGTGGTCCTCGCGGTGGAGCGGATGCTCGGCATGGAGGTCCCCGAGCGCGCGGTGTGGACCCGCACGCTGCTCGCCGAGCTGAACCGGGTGCTCAACCACCTGATGTTCCTCGGCTCCTACCCCCTGGAGCTCGGCGGCATCACGCCCGTGTTCTACGCCTTCCGTGAGCGCGAGGTGCTGCAGAACGTGATGGAGGAGGTCTCCGGCGGGCGCATGCACTACATGTTCAACCGTGTCGGCGGCCTCAAGGAGGACGTGCCGGCCGGCTGGGCCTCCCGCGCGCGGGGGGCGGTCGCCGCCGTGCGCTCCCGTATGGACGTCTTCGACGACCTCGTGCTCGGCAACGAGATCTTCCGGGGGCGCACGCGGGACGTCGGCGTCCTCGCGCCGGAGCATGTGCACGCCTACGGCGTGAGCGGGCCGATCGCGCGCGGCTCGGGCGTCGACTTCGACCTGCGCAGGGACGAGCCGTATCTCGCCTACGGGGAGCTGCAGGACACTCTGAAGGTGGTGACGCGCACCGAGGGCGACTGTCTCGCCCGCTTCGAGTGCCTCCTGGAGCAGACCTACAACGCGCTCGCTCTCGCGGACGCCTGCCTGGACCGTCTCGCCGCCCTGCCGCCCGGCCCGATCAACCAACGGCTGCCGAAGGTCCTCAAGGCACCCGAGGGGCACACGTACGCGTGGACCGAGAACCCTCTCGGCATCAACGGCTACTACCTCGTCAGCAAGGGCGAGAAGACGCCGTACCGGCTGAAGCTGCGCTCGGCGTCGTACAACAACATCCAGGCGCTCACCGAACTGCTGCCGGGCACCCTGGTCGCCGACATGGTGGCCATCCTGGGGTCGATGTTCTTCGTGGTGGGAGACATCGACAAATAGCCGGGCCGCCGGGTCGTCAGGCCATCGCGCCTCCGGGTCGTCGGGCCGCCGGGCCATCGGGCAGTCGGGCAGGCAGGGTCATCGGGTCGGCAGGCGGTCGCGCGGCGCGCGCATGCGTCGCGACGGCCGGCCGGGCGACGGTCGCCCGGGGCGGCAGGTCTGGAGACGGTCGGTCAGCCGGCTTCGGGAGGCGCCGGGTCGGTCTCCGGGTCCGCTGCGGCGTCCGGCCCCGGCCGTACGACCAGCGGGTTCGGGATGCCGACCGGCTGGACCAGCCAGCCGAAGTCGCCCAGTCCGCCCGGCGCGGTGAGTTCGCCGGCCGCTCCGGCGCTCGCGAGGGCGCGCACATATGCGGCGGGGTCGGTGGAGGCGAGTGCGAGCGGGGGGCGTGCGCTGGTGAGGCCCAGGGAGTGCAGCGCGGCGCGCTGGGTGAGCAGGCGTGTGCCGGTGCGCGCGCCGGGGCCCGCGATCGTGCGGGAGCCGGGGCGCGTACCGGTGGCGGGGCGCGCGGAGGAGCCGGGAAGCGTGTGCGGCGCGTGCGTGCGCGCCGCGGCTCCCGCTCCCGCCCGCGCGCACGCGTCCAGCGCCACGTGGGCCGTGATGTCGCAGGACCCGTCCGGCACGGGCGCGACCTCGCGTCCGTCCCGGAACCCGGTGAGAGTCCCGTACGGGGGGCGTGCGTCCGCGGTGTGCGCGTAGTCCACCGCCACCGCGAGCCCCCGTCCGACGCATGCCACGGCCGACGCCCACGCCAGATCCCTGGGCAGCCCGATCTCGGCCCGCAGACCCTCCTCGCCCTCCGACGGCCACCAGCGCGCCAGCCAGTCCGCCTCCGCTCCCGACACCGGATCCCCGAGTCGCTCGGTCCCGTCCTCCCGGACGAGGACCAGTCGCGCCACCCCCGCGGAGTCGACCTCCGCGACCTCGACGGGGACGTTGTCCAGCCACTCGTTGGCGAAGATCAGCCCGGTGACGGCCGGCGGTGGCTCGCGGAGCCACTCGATCCGGTGAGTGAGCCCCTCGGGGCGGTCGGAGATCTCGACGGCGCAGGCGCGTGTGCGGGAGCGCACGCCGGCGGGAAGCGCCGCCAGCACCGCGGCGACCAGTTCGCCCCGGCCGGCGGCCATGTCGACGAAGTCGAGCGACTCGGGCCGGCCCAGCGCCTCGTCCACCCGGCACAGCAGGCGGGCCACGGCCCCGGCGAAGAGCGGCGAGGCGTGCACGGATGTGCGGAAGTGCCCGGCGGGACCCTCGGGCCGCCGGTAGAAGCCCTCCGTGGCTCCGCCCGTTCCGTACAGCGCGGCCTGCGTCGCCGCGCGCCAGCCGCGCCACTCGCCCGAGCCGGTCATCCCGTCCGCCAGACCTCGTCCACCCGGACAGACTAGGCGGACGCACCAGGCGTACAGGTGATCGCGGCATCCACCTTGCGGAGTACACGCGCCCGTACCGGATCGATCCTCCGGTTGACCCCCGCACGCATCGGGCTTCCCTACGCTGGGTTACGTGCAACGCCTCTATGACTTCCTCCGCAGAAACCCGACCGGGGTCGACGGCTTCTGGGCCCTCGTCCTCTTCGGGATCTCTGTCCTGGCCGGAACCGCCGGCCAGGACCAGCGCGGAGGCACCGACTCCATGGCGCTGTACGTGCCCGTCGTGCTTCTGCTCTGCCTGGTCATCGCGCTGCGCAGGCGGCTGCCCGAGAAGATGCTGCTGCTGGCCGCCGCCCTGGGGCTGGCGCAGCTGGTGCTGAACGTCTCGACCACGGCCGCCGACTTCGCCCTGCTGGTGATCGTCTACACGGTCGCGGCGAACGGCGCCCGCTGGGCGTCCCGGCTGGCGCTCGTGATGGGCCTGAGCGCGGCCACCGCCGCCCAGCTGCGCTGGCCGAACGAGAGCTCGGGCGTGTTGGGCAGCCTCGCGACCGTGGTCTTCCTGACGGTGCCGTTCGCGTTCGCCTGGGTGCTCGGCGACTCCATGCGAACCCGCCGCGCGTACTTCGCCCAGCTGGAGGAGCGCGCGGCCCGTCTGGAGAAGGAGCGCGAGGCGCAGGCGAAGGTGGCCGTCGCCGCCGAGCGCGCCCGCATCGCGCGCGAGCTGCACGACGTCGTCGCGCACAACGTGTCGGTGATGGTGGTGCAGGCCGACGGCGCCGCCTACGTCCTGGACGCCGCGCCCGACCAGGCGAAGGCGGCCCTGGAGACGATCTCCTCCACCGGCCGCCAGGCCCTCGCCGAGATGCGCCGGCTGCTGGGTGTGCTGCGCACCGGCGAGCACCAGGAGGGCGGCGAGTACGTCCCGCAGCCCGACGTCGAGCAGATCGAGGACCTGGTCGAGCAGTGCCGCGGCTCGGGCCTGCCCGTGGACTTCAAGGTCGAGGGCACGCCCCGGCCCCTGCCCAGTGGCGTCGAGCTGACGGCGTACCGCATCGTGCAGGAGGCGCTGACCAACACGCGCAAGCACGGTGGGCCGAACACGGGCGCCAGCGTCCGCCTGGTCTACTTCGACGACGGTCTCGGGCTGCTCGTGGAGGACGACGGCAAGGGCGCCCCGCACGAGCTGTACGAGGAGGGCGGGGCCGACGGCGCCGGGCACGGGCTGATCGGCATGCGTGAACGGGTCGGCATGGTGGGAGGCACCCTGGACGCGGGCCCGCGACCGGGCGGAGGATTCCGGATCAGCGCCCTGCTCCCGCTCAAACCGGCTTGACGCTGACGCGCGCCCCTCGTTGACACCTGTCACGCCCCCGTGAACCGCCCGCTCCACCCCGCCCGCCTCCGCCCCACGCTCACCCGACAGAAGAACGGAAGAGGACCCGATGACGATCCGCGTGATGCTCGTCGACGACCAGGTGCTGTTGCGCACCGGGTTCCGGATGGTGCTCGCCGCCCAGCCGGACATGGAGGTCGTGGCGGAGGCGGGCGACGGCGTCGAGGCCCTTCAGGTGGTGCGTTCCACGGAGGTGGACGTCGTGCTGATGGACGTCCGGATGCCGAAACTGGACGGCGTCGAGGCCACCCGGCGCATCTGCGAGGAGCCCGACCCTCCGAAGGTGCTGATCCTGACCACCTTCGACCTCGACGAGTACGCGTTCTCCGGGCTGAAGGCGGGTGCCTCCGGCTTCATGCTCAAGGACGTCCCGCCCGGCGAGCTGCTCGCCGCGATCCGCTCCGTGCACAGCGGTGACGCGGTGGTCGCGCCCTCCACCACCCGCCGCCTCCTGGACCGGTTCGCGCCGATGCTGCCCGCCACCGGAGGCGAGCCCCGGCACAAGGAGCTGGAGCGGCTGACGGAGCGCGAACGCGAGGTGATGGTGCTGGTCGCCCAGGGGTTGTCCAACGGGGAGATCGCGGCCCGGCTGGTGCTCTCCGAGGCGACCGTCAAGACCCATGTGGGACGCATCCTCACCAAGCTCGGCCTGCGCGACCGCGTCCAGGTCGTGGTGCTGGCCTACGAAACGGGTCTCGTCCGGGCCGGCGGCCACTAGGGCGTGTCCCGCCCTTCGTCACGGGCACGGCTCGGGGCCTCTCGTTCGGATCGGGCCGGGCTCGCACTAGGGTCTGGGGATGCTTCTGTGGATCAACGGCCCCTTCGGCGGGGGCAAGACGCAGACCGCCTACGAGATCCGGCGCCGTCTGCCCGGCAGCGTGGTGTGCGACCCCGAGCACGCCGGGTTCGGTCTGCGCCGCATGCTGCCGCCGGACCTGCGCGGTGACTTCCAGGACCTCGCGTCCTGGCGGCAGGGCGTCGTCGAGGTCCTTGACCTCGCACTCCGCAAGCACGACGGCGTGGTCGTCGCCCCGATGACCGTCACCGACCCGGTGTACTTCGCCGAGACCGTCGGCAGGCTGCGCGAACTCGGCCACGACGTGCGTCACTTCACGCTTCTCGCCCGACGGGAGACCATCCTGCGACGGCTGCGTGAACGCGGACCGGGGCACCTCCTGGGGTTCGCCGTGGGAAGGAACGCGGGGCTGCGCCGGGAGACCTGGGCCGTCGGGCGGCTCGACCACTGCCTGGAGCGCCTGCGCGAGCCGGAGTTCGCCGAACACCTGTGGACGGACCACACGACGGTGCCGAAGACGGCCGACCGCGTCGCCGTCCTGGCCGGTCTGACGCTCAGGCCCCACACCGGGGGCGCGCTGCGGACGCGGCTGCGGCAGGCCGGCGTGGGCCTGAGGCACATCCGGTTCGACTGACCCTCCGGACAGCCCGCTAGCGGAGGATCCCTTCCAGGAAGTCGCTGCCCAGCCGGGCCACCACCGCGACGTCGAGCTGGTGCAGCAGATACCGGCCGCGCCGGCGGGTGGTGACCAGGCCCGCCTTCTTCAGCAGGGTGAGGTGCCGGGATATCTCGGGCGCCGACACGCCGTGGACCTGGGCCAGTTCCGTCGTGGTGTACGCGCTGCGGGCCAGCATCCGGCAGATGCGCATGCGGACGGGATGGGACAGCGCGGTCATCCGGAGCGCCAGCTGCTCCACCGACGGCGGTGCGGCCGGCTCCGGCGAGCCGACCGGGTAGTGCAGCACCGGCTGCCAGCCGTACCGGTGCAGCACCATCAGGTGCGGCCAGCCGAGGCTCGTGGGCACCAACAGCAGGCCGCCGTCGCCCGTGGCGCTCCGGCCCACGACCAGCTTGTCGACGGTGATCCGCGCGGCCTCCTCGTCGAGTGTCACGGCTGAGGAGACGGAGGTGAGCGTCTCCGCCAGCCCCTTGCGGCGCAGGAGGTCCGTCTTCAGGCGGGCGTCGGCGGCGAGCGGGAGCCGCACCCGCGCCCAGACGTCGGCGAAGAACGCCTCGTCGCAGTCCCGCAGGAACTGGCGCAGCCATGCACGCACGCGTGGCGGGTCGTCGAGCAGCCGCCGGGTGAACCGCACCTGCCGCGGACCGCGCGTTGCGGCCAGGTCGAAGGCGCGCCGGCGCAGCTCCGGGTCGGAGACGACGCCGGCGCTCGGCAGGTCGTAGCCGGGCGCGCAGATGAATTCCAGCGCGCAGTCCACGAACTGTTCGTCCGTCAGCTTGTCCAGGAGGTCGAGCTCGTCGGCCAGCGTCGCGCCGGGGAGGGCGGTTCTGCCCGGGATGCCCGCGCAGGGCAGGAACAGGTCCGAGAACGTCGTCCGCCACAGGAAGTCGGCCTCGCACATCCGGTCGGCCAGATGCGGGTCGAGACCGGCGGTGACCGCGGTGACCCAGCCCTGCAGGCCGGGATGGTGCCCCGGCTCGGCCAGCGCGTGCAGCGCCATGCCGAGCTCGGCCAGGGGCGAGGGCGCGACGGAGACCCTCTCCGGCCGCAGCCCGGCGACGTCGATGCGCAGGCTCATTCCCTCATGGTGCACTCCGCCACTGACACCCCGGCCCGACCGCCCGGCCCGACCGACGTCTGACACCCGGCCGACGCCCGGGGTCGACCGGCCGCCGGGGTGCCGGTGCAGGGGATGCCGAGGGTGCCGGGATCCCGTGGTGCCGGTCCCTATTCGTCGATCCCGTCGATCCCTTCGACCCCGTCGGCGATCCGGGCCGCTCGGGGGATCCGCCTGGTGAAGTCCGCGACCGCCGCCTTCACGTCGTCCGCCGTCCAGGTCAGGCCCTCGGAGCGGACGCCGACCTCGGTCACGGCCAGCCCCGGCCCGCCCCGCTCCCAGGCGCCCGCGAAGAGCATCGTCCCCGTCTCCTCGGCCTGGAGCAGCGACGCTTCGGCGAGGACGTCGGCCTCGTACGGCAGCCAGACCTGGAACTCGTGGGTGTGCGGCGGCTCCGGGTACACGCGCGCCCACGGCACGTCCGTCGCGGCGAGGCCCTCGCGCAGCGCGGCGGCCACCACGCGCGCGTGGTCCACGTACTCGGGCAGCCGGGGCAGTTCGCGCTCCAGGCCGATGAGCGCCGACAGAGCGGTGGGGAACTGCTGGAAGATCATGCCGCCGTACCGGTGCCGCCAGGTCTTCGCCTCCTCCACCAGCGACCGCGGGCCGGCGAGCGCGGCGCCGCCGAGACCGTCGAGGGACTTGTAGAACGACACGTAGACGCTGTCCGCCAGGTCGGCGATCTCGTGCAGAGGACGCCCGAAACGACGGGTCGTCTCCCACAGCCGCGCGCCGTCGAAGTGCACCACCGCGTCGCGCTCGCGCGCCGCCTCCACGGTCTCGGTGAGCTCCTCCCAGGAGGGCAGCACGTAACCGGCGTCGCGGAGGGGCAGCTCCAGCATCAGCGCGCCGAAGGGCTCCTCGAACCCGCGCACCTCCGCGGCCGTGGGCAGCCGGGGCTCCCCCGTCACTCGGACGGTGCGCAGCCCGCTGACGGCGCTGAACGCGTCCCGCTCCCACTTCTCGGGATGACTCAGCGCGTGCAGTGCGACCGTCGGGTTGCCGGTACGGCCCGCCCAGCAGCGCAGCGCGATCTGCTGGGCCATCGTGCCGGTCGGGAAGAACGCGGCGGCCTCCGTGCCGAGCAGCCCGGCGACCCGCTCCTCCAGGGCTCCCACGACCCCGTTGCCGTACATGTCACCGGGGTCGTCCAGGTCGTGGACGTCGGGTGCGTGCGCGTGGAGGTGCGCGAGCCGCTCGCGCAGGGTGCCGCGGAATCCCGCGCGCGACACGACGCGTTCCGCCGCACGGTGGGCGGCCGCCCGCCGCTCCCGGAGGCGCTGCTGCGCCGTCTTTTCGTCTCCCTGGTCCGTCGTGTATGCCATGCCCCGGATGATGCCGTGCCCCCACGCGCGTGAGCACGCGCATATTCCGTCGCCCCGCTCCCGCCCCCGCCCCCGGGCCCGTCGACCCGCCCCCGGGCCCACCGGCCCGCACCCGGGCCACCGCACCCACCCCCGGCGGGTCCGCATACGCCCGCCCGACCCCACCCGTGCCCCAGCCCCCCACCCGTGCCCCAGCCCCCCACCCGTGCCCCAGCCCCCCACCCGTGCCCCAGCCCCCCACCCGTGCCTCAGCCCCCACCCGTCCCGGCCGATGTCGGGGAACGGGTGGGAAAGCCCACAGCCTGTGGACAACCGGACGCCCTTCGAACGGATCGCGTTAACATGACGAGAAATCGTCCGGTACCCGGAGCGGACTGGAACGGAAGGCCGCGTCGCGTGAGTACAGCCCAACAACCAGACCCGAGGGACCGCCCCGCGCGGCTGGCCGTCGGCGTCGTCGGCGCGGGCCGGGTCGGTCCTGCCCTGGCCGCGTCCCTCCAGCTCGCCGGGCATCGTCCGGTCGCCGTCTCCGGCGTCTCCGACGCCTCCAGACGACGAGCGGGGCTCCTGCTGCCCGACGTGCCGCTCGTCCCGCCCGCCGAAGTCCTGCGACGCGCCGACCTGGTGCTGCTGACGGTCCCCGACGACGCCCTGCCGGGCCTGGTGGAGGGCCTCGCCGAGACCGGCGCCGTACGCCCCGGCCAGCTGCTCGTGCACACCTCCGGGCGGTACGGCGCGAAGGTCCTCGACCCCGCCCTGCGCGCGGGCGCCCTGCCGCTCGCGTTGCACCCCGCGATGACCTTCACGGGCACCCCGGTGGACGTTCAGCGCCTGGCCGGCTGCTCCTTCGGCGTCACCGCGCCCGACGGACTTCGGATGGCCGCCGAAGCCCTGGTGATCGAGATGGGCGGCGAACCGGAGTGGATCGCCGAGGAGAGCCGCCCGCTGTACCACGCGGCCCTCGCCCTGGGCGCCAACCACCTGGTCACCCTGGTCGCCCAGTCCATGGAGCTGTTGCGCGCGGCCGGCGTCGAAGCCCCCGACCGGATGCTCGGCCCGCTGCTGGGCGCCGCTCTCGACAACGCGCTGCGCTCGGGCGACGCCGCGCTCACCGGGCCCGTCGCGCGCGGGGACGCGGGCACGGTCGCCGCGCACGTCGCGCAGCTGCGCGAGCACGCTCCGCAGACCGTCGCCGGCTATCTCGCGATGGCCCGCGCGACCGCCGACCGCGCGCTCGCGCACGGGCTCCTCAAGCCCGAACTCGCCGAGGACCTCCTGGGGGTGCTCGCCGGCAACGTCCACGGCGCGCCGTCCGATCCCGGCGGCCCCGGCCCGCGCGGCGCCGAAGGAGATGCCGGATGACCGCCGCCCTGCTGCGCAACGCCGACGAGCTGTACGCACGCACGCGTGACGGCCGCCGCGCCGTCGTGATGACGATGGGCGCCCTGCACGAAGGGCACGCCACCCTGGTGCGCACCGCCCGCGAACTCGCCGGGCCCGGCGGCGAGGTCGTCGTCACGGTCTTCGTCAACCCGCTGCAGTTCGGCGCGGGCGAGGACCTCGACCGTTACCCGCGCACCCTGGACGCCGACGTCGAGATCGCCGGGCAGGCCGGCGCGGACGTCGTGTTCGCCCCGTCCGTGGACGAGGTCTACCCGGGCGGCGAGCCGCAGGTCCGGATCTCGGCGGGCCCCATGGGCGAGCGCCTGGAGGGCGGCTCACGCCCCGGGCATTTCGACGGCATGCTCACCGTCGTCGCCAAGCTGCTGCACCTCACCCGGCCCGACGCCGCCCTCTTCGGGCAGAAGGACGCCCAGCAGCTCGCCCTGATCCGCCGCATGGTCCGGGATCTGAACTTCGGCACCGAGATCGTCGCCGTGCCGACCGTGCGCGAGGAGGACGGGCTGGCGCTGTCCAGCCGCAACCGCTATCTGTCCGCGCGGGAGCGGCGCACCGCGCTCGCGCTCTCCCAGGCCCTCTTCGCCGGCCGCGACCGGCACGCGGCGCAGGAGGCCCTGCGGGCCCGCGCGCGGGAGGTGCCCGCCACACACGCGCGTGCCGAGGCGCTCAGCGCCATCGGCGAGTCCCGCGCGGCCGCCGACGCGCACGCCGTCGCCAAGGCCGCCCCCGGCAACCCTGCCGCGGTCCGCGCGGCCGCCCGCCAGATCCTGGACGAGGCCCTGCGGCTCGACCCCCCGCTGCGGCTGGACTACCTCGCGCTCGTCGACCCGTCCGACTTCACCGAGATCGAGGACGACTTCACCGGCGAGGCCGTTCTCGCCGTCGCCGCCCGGGTCGGCACGACCCGGCTGATCGACAACCTCCCCCTCACCTTCGGAGCCGCCTCGTGACCAGCACAGGCATACGACTGCACGCACCCGCGCCCGGGTGGAACATCTCCGCGGACGTGGTGGTCGTCGGTTCCGGCGTCGCCGGCCTGACGGCGGCCCTGCGCTGCGAGGCCGCGGGGCTGAGGACGGTCGTCGTCACCAAGGCGCGCCTCGACGACGGCTCCACCCGCTGGGCGCAGGGCGGCATAGCCGCGGCCCTGGGCGACGGCGACACGCCCGAACAGCATCTGGACGACACCCTGGTGGCGGGCGCGGGCCTGTGCGACGAGGAGGCCGTGCGGATCCTCGTCACCGAGGGCCCCGACGCCGTGCGCCGGCTGATCGAGACCGGCGCGCACTTCGACGAGTCGGAGGAAGGCGGCCTGGAGCTGACCCGCGAGGGCGGCCACCACCGCCGCCGTATCGCGCACGCGGGCGGAGACGCGACCGGCGCGGAGATCTCCCGCGCGCTCGTCGAGGCGGTCCGCGCGCGCGGACTGCGCACGGTTGAGAACGCACTCGTCCTGGACCTCCTCACGGACGCCGAGGGCCGCACCGCCGGCGTCACCCTGCACGTCATGGGCGAGGGCCAGCACGACGGCGTGGGGGCCGTGCACGCCCCCGCCGTCGTCCTCGCGACCGGCGGCATGGGCCAGGTGTTCTCCGCGACCACCAACCCTTCGGTGTCCACCGGCGACGGTGTGGCGCTCGCCCTGCGCGCGGGCGCGGAGGTCTCCGACCTGGAGTTCGTCCAGTTCCACCCGACCGTGCTGTTCCTGGGCGCGGACGCCGAGGGCCAGCAGCCCCTCGTCTCGGAGGCCGTGCGCGGCGAGGGCGCGCACCTGGTCGACGCGGACGGCGTGCGCTTCATGGTCGGCAAGCACGAGCTGGCCGAACTCGCCCCCCGGGACATCGTCGCCAAGGGCATCATGCGCCGCATGCAGGAGCAGGACGCCGAGCACATGTTCCTCGACGCCCGCCACTTCGGCGCCGAGATGTGGGAGCACCGCTTCCCGACGATCCTCGCCGCCTGCCGCGCCCACGGCATCGACCCGGTCACCGAGCCCGTCCCGGTCGCCCCGGCGGCCCACTACGCCTCCGGCGGCGTGCGCACCGACTCCCACGGCCGTACGACCGTGCCCGGCCTGTACGCCTGCGGCGAGGTCGCCTGCACCGGCGTGCACGGCGCGAACCGGCTGGCGTCCAACTCGCTCCTCGAAGGCCTCGTCTACGCCGAGCGCATCGTGAGCGACATCGCCGCGAGCCGGACGGACGACGCGCTCCACGCGCGCGTGCCCGCACCCGTGGAGCGCCCCGAGCGGCCGGCGCACCCGCTGCTCGCCCCCGAAGCCAGGTTCGCCATCCAGCGGATCATGACCGACGGCGCGGGCGTGCTGCGCTCCGCCGCGTCCCTGGAGAGGGCCGCCGACCAGTTGCAGCGGCTGCACACCGAGGCCCGCGACGCCCTCGACGAGAACGGCAAGACGGCAGAGCCCGGCGTCGACACCTGGGAGGCCACCAACCTCCTGTGCGTCGCGCGCGTCCTGGTCGCCGCCGCGCTCCTGCGCGAGGAGACCCGCGGCTGCCACTGGCGCGAGGACCACGCCGACCGAGACGACGCCGACTGGCGCCGCCACATCGTCGTACGGCTGAATCCGGATCGCACCCTCGCCGTACACACCACCGATACCGCAGACTTCCCCCCGACCCGGCAGCACCACCAGGAGCAGTGACAGACGTGAGCACCCCCGACCTTCCCCTCGCCCCGAGCGGCGGCTGCGGCGACGGCTGTGCCTGCGGCGCCGCAGACGCCGAATTCACCGACGAGGGATACGCCGAATACGAGGAGTGCGGGCTCGACCCCGCACTCGCCCAGCTGCTGGTCGACGCCGGACTGGACCCCGTCGAGGTGGAGGACATCGCCAACGTCGCCATCCAGGAGGACCTGGCGCACGGCGTCGACGTGACGACGGTCGCGACCATCCCCGAGGAGGCGGTCGCCACCGCCGACTTCACCGCGCGCGAGGCGGGCGTGGTCGCGGGGCTGCGGATCGCCGAGGCGGTCGTCTCGGTCGTCTGCACGGACGAGTTCGAGGTAGAGCGGCACGTGGAGGACGGCGACCGGGTGGAGGCCGGGCAGAAGCTGCTGTCGGTCACCACGCGCACGCGTGACCTCCTCACCGCCGAGCGCAGCGCGCTGAACCTGCTGTGCCGTCTGTCCGGCATCGCCACCGCCTCGCGCGCGTGGGCGGACGCCCTGGAGGGCACCGGGGCACGCGTGCGCGACACCCGCAAGACGACGCCGGGCCTGCGCTCCCTGGAGAAGTTCGCCGTCCGCTGCGGCGGGGGCGTCAACCACCGCATGTCGCTGTCCGACGCGGCACTGGTCAAGGACAACCACGTGGTCGCCGCGGGCGGTGTCGCCCAGGCCTTCGAGGCGGTGCGGGAGACCTTCCCGGACGTGCCGATCGAGGTCGAGGTCGACACCCTGCACCAGCTGCGCGAGGTCGTCGACGCGGGCGCCGACCTCATCCTGCTGGACAATTTCACGCCCGCCGAGTGCGCGGAGGCCGTCGCCCTCGTGGACAAGCGCGCCTTGCTGGAGGCGTCGGGCCGGCTCACCCTGGACAACGCCAAGGTGTACGCCGACACGGGCGTCGACTTCCTCGCCGTGGGCGCCCTGACGCACTCCTCGCCGATCCTGGACATCGGTCTGGATCTGCGGGCGGCGGAGTAGGGAACGGGGACCGGCCATGCTGCTGACGATCGACGTGGGCAACACGCACACCGTGCTCGGCCTCTTCGACGGTGAGGACATCGTCGAGCACTGGCGGATCTCCACCGACTCCCGCCGCACGGCGGACGAACTGGCCGTGCTCCTGCAAGGCCTGATGGGCATGCACCCCCTCCTCGGGGACGAGCTGGGCGACGGCATCGACGGCATCGCGATCTGCGCCACGGTGCCCTCGGTGCTGCACGAGCTGCGCGAGGTGACGCGGCGCTACTACGGCGACGTGCCCGCCGTGCTCGTCGAGCCGGGCGTGAAGACCGGGGTGCCGATCCTGTTCGACAACCCCAGGGAGGTCGGCGCCGACCGCATCATCAACGCCGTCGCGGCGAACGAGCTCTACGGCGGTCCGGCGATCGTCGTCGACTTCGGGACGGCGACGACGTTCGACGCGGTCAGCGCGCGCGGGGAGTACGTCGGCGGCGTCATCGCCCCCGGCATCGAGATCTCGGTGGACGCGCTGGGCGTCAAGGCCGCGCAGCTGCGCAAGATCGAGCTGGCCCGGCCCCGGAGCGTGATCGGCAAGAGCACGGTCGAGGCGATGCAGTCCGGGATCCTCTACGGCTTCGCCGGCCAGGTCGACGGCGTGGTGACCCGGATGGCCCGGGAACTCGCGGAGGACCCGGACGACGTGACGGTGATCGCGACCGGCGGCCTGGCGCCGACGGTGCTGGGCGAATCCTCGGTGATCGACGAGCACGAGCCCTGGCTGACGCTGATCGGGCTGCGCCTGGTGTACGAGCGGAACGTGTCGCGCATGTGAGCCGACTGCCCTCCTGAAGCCGGGAGGGCAGCGAACGGCCCCGCCCGGCGCGGACTCCGGCCCCGCCCGGCGCGGACTCCGGCCCCGCCCGGCGCGGACTCCGGCCCCGCCCGGCGCGGACTCCGGCCCCCGCCTGCGCGGGTCTCGCCAGCCCGCGCGGAACACGGCCAGGCCCGCGCGAACCTCACCTCACCTCGCCATGCCTGCCTGGACCTCACCTCACCTCGCCTCGCCATGCCTGCCTGGACTTGCCGAGCCTGCGCGGGCCGCGGCCTGCCCGGCCGGTCCGTGCACGAAGTCGGCCCGTCCGTGCACGAAGTGGGCCCGTCCGTGCGGACGAGGTCGGCCGGGGCGCGGCCGGCGGAACCGAACGGCCGACCGGACCGCGGGCCGATGCCGGAAGCCGGCCCGACGGGGCCTCGGGGGCCTAGGGGGCCTACGGAACCGACGGGGCCGGCGGGGCGGATTCGGGCGCGCCACGCCCGTCCGCTATGTCGAATTTGTCTGATTAGCGCGTATCGTCGCCGCATGCCCACGCCCTACGGATCCCGCGGCGGCCTGGCGTTCGGCGCGGAGGAGCTGCGCGTGCTCCGCCGCGCCCTCGCCCTCGCCCTTCACCCCGGCCCCGTCTCCGCCGAGGACATCCAGGACTGCCACCGCCTAGCCGAGTCCCTCGACGAGGCGACGCACGAGGCCGCCCGGCTCCGGGCGTTCCTGGTGGCCGACCTCGGCCGGTACCGCGCAGCCCTTCCCGGCACCGCCGCCGGCTACCTCGCCCTCCTGGAGGAGGTTCTGGCCACCGGCTACCGGCCCGATCCCGACGACCTCGCCGCTCTGCGCGCCCTGCGCGGCAACCCGGCGGGCGCGGCCCTCCTGGAACGCTGCCAGACGCTCGCCGAGCAGGACGTCCGCGCCCGGCTGGCCCGTCGTACGGCCCGCAGGGCCCCGGCGGCCACCGCGACCGTCCCGGCGTCCCGTACGCGCCTCCTGGCTCTTCGGGGAGGCCTCTCCGAGGAGGCGCCCGTCTGTGTGTCGGCGGGTTCCGCGGGTTCGGCGGGTTCCGCGGCCGGTGCGGACCCCGGCGGCCGCCCGCAGGGGGAGCCGCGGAAGAAGCCCGCCGGGAAGCCGGCCACGCCGGGCCCCGGTCCCGTGCCCGCCGAGCCCGCCTCCCCGGAGCCCGCCCGCCGGCCCGTCCCCACGCCGGGCGAGGTCTTCCCGCGCCGCAGACCGAGCCCGCCGCCCGCCGACCCCGACCAGCGGCGCCTCGCCGCCGGCTGATCCCCGCGCACCCCGCCCCGATGTCCCGTTCCTCCCTGGCTACCCTGGTTCCATGGACTACGTCTCCGCGTTGCTGCCCCCCGTCGTCATGGCGGTGTTCTTCATCGGCCTGATCAGGGTGATCGTGAAGACCCAGGGCGGTGCCAACAAGGCCAAGGAGGACGCGGCCGTCGACGCCGCCCTCGCGCGCGCGGAGGGGGCCCGCCAGGCCTCCGTGAGCCCGGAGGCCTGACCGCCCCCTCGGCGCTCCGCCGCCCTCCCGAGGCGCGTGGCTCCTTCCGGAGCCACGCGCCCTTTTTGTTGCTGTTTGTCGGCGAAAGCGCACGTCCGGCACGCGATTGGTGTGATCTCCCACTATTGTTCTGAGCTGTGCCTCGCCCATTGGGAGAACTCGAAGACGCGGTCATGACGCGGGTGTGGAAGTGGAACCGCCCGGTCACCGTTCGAGAAGTCCTGGAAGACCTTCAGCAGGAACGGTCCATCGCGTACACCACCGTGATGACCGTTTTGGACAATCTCCATCAGAAGGGCTGGGTGCGCCGGGAAGCGGAAGGCCGGGCCTATCGATATGAGGCGGTCTCCACCCGGGCCGCCTACGCCGCCGCCCTGATGAACGACGCCTGGGCGCAGAGCGACAACCCCGCCGCCGCTCTCGTCGCCTTCTTCGGGATGATGAGCGACGAACAGCGGCGCGCGCTGAGCGACGCCGTGCGCATGGTCCAAGGCCCGGAAACCGCAGAACCCGCAACAACGCCGAGTCCGTCCGGCGCACCGAGTGCGCAGACCGAGGCCGGTAAGGGCGGCGCCGCGGAGAACCCCGCCTCGGCGACGGAGCGCGACGGGCGATAGCGTCCGTACATGTCAGCAGAGAGTCCCTCGGCCGAGAACCCCGAAGTCACCGCTAAAGCCATCACCGTCCGGCGGGCCCGGACCGGTGATGTCCCCGTCGTGCGCCGTCTCCTCGACGCCTACGTCCGCGGCGGGATCCTGCTCGACAAAGCGACGGTCACTCTTTACGAGGACATCCAGGAGTTCTGGGTCGCCGAACGCGACGACAACGCCGAGGTGGTCGGCTGCGGCGCCCTGCACGTCATGTGGGAAGACCTGGCGGAAGTGCGGACTCTCGCGGTGAAGCCCGGGCTGAAGGGCGCCGGCGTCGGGCACCGGTTGTTGGAGAAGTTGCTCCACACCGCACGCTGGCTCGGCGTTCGCCGGGTTTTCTGCCTCACCTTCGAAGTGGACTTCTTCGCCAAGCACGGGTTCGTGGAGATCGGTGAGACGCCGGTCGACACCGATGTCTACGCAGAGCTGCTGCGTTCCTATGACGAGGGCGTCGCGGAGTTCCTCGGACTCGAACGAGTGAAACCGAACACCTTGGGCAACAGCCGGATGCTTCTGCATCTGTGATCGTCGCCGCCATTCCCGCCGACCCGCCATGCCCGGGTTCCCTATGTCCGAAACGCGCACGTTTCCGGTCGGCGGGCGGGCCGTCAGCCTTGGCCGAGGGTTTGTGTTTTCCCAGCAAAAGCGGTTTGCTTTCCGACGTACTGCAGTACTGCATATAAGAGGGCGCGGCTAAACGGCGGACGCCGCGGACCCCCGACCCTCACGTTTTCGATGAAAGGAAATCCGGTGGCACAGAAGGTTCAGGTCCTTCTTGTCGATGACCTCGACGGCGGCGAGGCGGACGAGACCGTGACGTTCGCGCTGGACGGCAAGACCTACGAGATCGATCTCACGACCAGCAATGCGGACAAGCTGCGTGGACTTCTCGAGCCCTACGTGAAGGGCGGCCGGCGTACCGGCGGCCGTGCCGCGGGTGGGCGTGGAAAGGCGCGTGCCGCTTCCGGCGGAAGCCAGGACACCGCCCAGATCCGCGCGTGGGCGAAGGAGAACGGTTTCGAGGTCAATGACCGTGGCCGTGTTCCGGCGACCATTCGCGAGGCCTACGAGAAGGCCAACGGCTGAGCGCACGCGCCCAGCAGTCGGACACGGTGGCATTGCGTCGCCAGCGTGTCCACCAGCCGTACGAGATCGGGGGCGGTTCCCACGCCTCCCAGTGCCGACATGGTCGGCAGCGAGGCCTCGACCTCGCACCCTGCAACGGGGGGCCGCAACCACACGGCGGCCCCCTGCACCGGCCCGCGGTCCGACCCGGTGGCGCAGTCCGGAGTCCGGTCCGCAGGCCACGGCGCCTCGATGAGGCCGCCGGCCCCGAGCGCCGTCAGGTCCAGGGGCAGCGCGCCCCACTCCAGCCACTCCAGGATCCCCGGCACCTCCTCCGCGCAGCCGGCTGCCACCAGCAGCAGCATCCGGTCGCCCCGCACGGCCACCGGCGAGGCCGGCGCGAGGTGCCGGAGCGCCGTGAGCCCCGCCTCGGCCGGGACGTCCAGGACGTCGAAGCGCCCGCCGGTCGAAAGCCGGAGCGGTTCCCCGGGCACGGTCGCCCAGCCCAGTTCGTTCTCGTACCAGCCACGGATCCGGTCGGCCGGATCCCAGGGCCGTCGAGGGAGGGGAACGGTGGGCGGTGAGGAGCGGGCCGAGCGGGCCGAGCGGGCCGCCGGGGGGTTCGACGAGGGAACTGGGCCAACCATGCCAAGTGCAACCGTCCGAAAGGCCCCCGAGTTACGCTGGGTGTTTCCTTGACTGCGCACCGTTTCGCCGATCGGGGCGAGGCGGGGTGTCGCGAGGCGCAAGGTTGTTCGCCCGTAGCGGAGGGAACCGGTGCCCCCGGCATGGAGTGTCAGTCCCGACGGGTAAGACATCCCTAGTGGGAGGGGGCGACACGCAGGCACGGCACGTCTCACGTTCGCCATCGGCGTACTGGCGACTGGGGTATCTGCCTGGCCTGCGGGAACATCGTCTCGCACCATCGGGTTGGAGCAGATGTCGGCGTTCGGGGTCAGGAGGCCATCGACGGTGTCGGCAGTTGGAATGAGCGGTCCCCGCTTGCGGGACTAAGCTGCGGAAGGACAGGGAGGGGAAGTTCCCCCCACTGCCTGACCGCTCTGAGGAGCGATTAACGATGTTCGAGAGGTTCACCGACCGCGCGCGGCGGGTTGTCGTCCTGGCTCAGGAAGAAGCCCGGATGCTCAACCACAACTACATCGGCACCGAGCACATCCTCCTGGGCCTGATCCACGAGGGTGAGGGTGTCGCCGCCAAGGCCCTTGAGAGCCTCGGGATTTCGCTCGAGGCGGTCCGCCAGCAGGTGGAGGAGATCATCGGGCAGGGGCAGCAGGCCCCGTCCGGGCACATCCCCTTCACCCCCCGTGCCAAGAAGGTCCTGGAGCTGTCGCTCCGCGAGGCGCTTCAGCTGGGCCACAACTACATCGGCACGGAACACATCCTGCTCGGCCTGATCCGCGAGGGCGAGGGCGTCGCCGCCCAGGTCCTGGTCAAGCTGGGCGCCGACCTCAACCGGGTGCGGCAGCAGGTCATCCAGCTGCTCTCCGGCTACCAGGGCAAGGAGACCGCCGGCGCCAGTGGCGGTCCTGCCGAGGGCACGCCCTCGACGTCCCTGGTCCTCGACCAGTTCGGCCGGAACCTCACCCAGGCCGCTCGTGAGTCCAAGCTCGACCCGGTCATCGGGCGCGAGAAGGAGATCGAGCGGGTCATGCAGGTGCTGTCCCGCCGCACCAAGAACAACCCGGTGCTCATCGGCGAGCCCGGCGTCGGCAAGACCGCCGTCGTCGAGGGCCTCGCCCAGGCCATCGTCAAGGGCGAGGTGCCCGAGACCCTCAAGGACAAGCACCTCTACACCCTGGACCTCGGCGCGCTGGTCGCCGGCTCCCGCTACCGCGGTGACTTCGAGGAGCGCCTGAAGAAGGTCCTCAAGGAGATCCGCACCCGCGGCGACATCATCCTGTTCATCGACGAGCTGCACACGCTGGTCGGTGCGGGTGCCGCCGAGGGAGCCATCGACGCCGCCTCGATCCTGAAGCCGATGCTGGCCCGCGGTGAGCTGCAGACCATCGGCGCCACCACGCTGGACGAGTACCGCAAGCACCTGGAGAAGGACGCGGCCCTCGAGCGCCGCTTCCAGCCCATCCAGGTCGCCGAGCCGTCCCTGCCGCACACGATCGAGATCCTCAAGGGTCTGCGGGACCGGTACGAGGCCCACCACCGCGTCTCGATCACCGACGAGGCGCTGGTCCAGGCCGCCACCCTGGCCGACCGGTACATCTCGGACCGCTTCCTGCCGGACAAGGCGATCGACCTGATCGACGAGGCCGGCTCCCGGATGCGCATCCGCCGGATGACCGCTCCGCCGGACCTCCGCGAGTTCGACGAGAAGATCGCCGGCGTCCGCCGCGACAAGGAGTCCGCGATCGACTCGCAGGACTTCGAGAAGGCCGCCTCGCTGCGCGACAAAGAGAAGCAGCTCCTCGCCGCCAAGGCCAAGCGGGAGAAGGAGTGGAAGGCCGGCGACATGGACGTCGTGGCCGAGGTCGACGGCGAGCTGATCGCCGAGGTCCTCGCGACGGCCACCGGCATCCCGGTCTTCAAGCTGACCGAGGAGGAGTCCTCGCGTCTGCTGCGCATGGAGGACGAGCTCCACAAGCGGGTCATCGGCCAGGTCGACGCCGTCAAGGCGCTGTCGAAGGCGATCCGCCGTACGCGTGCCGGTCTGAAGGACCCGAAGCGTCCCGGTGGCTCGTTCATCTTCGCCGGCCCGTCCGGTGTCGGTAAGACCGAGCTGTCCAAGGCGCTCGCCGAGTTCCTCTTCGGCGACGAGGACGCGCTGATCTCCCTCGACATGTCGGAGTTCAGCGAGAAGCACACAGTCTCGCGGCTCTTCGGCTCCCCGCCCGGATACGTGGGCTACGAAGAGGGCGGCCAGCTGACCGAGAAGGTCCGCCGCAAGCCGTTCTCCGTCGTCCTCTTCGACGAGGTCGAGAAGGCCCACCCGGACATCTTCAACTCGCTGTTGCAGATCCTGGAGGACGGTCGCCTGACCGACTCCCAGGGCCGGGTCGTGGACTTCAAGAACACGGTCATCATCATGACGACCAACCTCGGCACCCGGGACATCTCCAAGGGCTTCAACCTGGGCTTCGCGGCCTCGGGCGACTCGAAGACCAACTACGAGCGCATGAAGAACAAGGTGTCGGACGAGCTCAAGCAGCACTTCCGCCCCGAGTTCCTCAACCGCGTCGACGACGTGGTCGTCTTCCCGCAGCTCACGCAGGAGGACATCCTCAAGATCGTCGACCTGATGGTCGGCAAGGTCGACGAGCGGCTCAAGGACCGGGACATGGGCATCGAGCTCTCCCAGTCCGCCAAGGAGCTGCTGTCCAAGAAGGGTTACGACCCGGTGCTGGGCGCGCGGCCGCTGCGTCGCACGATCCAGCGCGAGATCGAGGACACGCTGTCGGAGAAGATCCTCTTCGGCGAGCTGCGCCCCGGTCACATCGTGGTCGTGGACACCGAGGGCGAGGGTGACACCAAGACCTTCACCTTCCGCGGCGAGGAGAAGTCGGCGCTGCCCGACGTCCCGCCGATCGAGCAGGCGGCCGGCGGCGCCGGACCGAACCTGAGCAAGGACGCCTGACCCACCAGGGGTCGAGCCCGCGAAAGGGGCCGGTGCTGCACAGCACCGGCCCCTTTCGCATGCGCTCCTACGACAGCTGGCCGTTGTAGTCGGGCAGCTTGTACGTCGTCTCGGCGTGGCCGCCGGAGAGGTCGGTGGCGCTGTTGCCGATGTTCGCGATGATCGTGTAGCCCTTGGACTCGATGGTGACGCGCTGTGCGGTCTTGTAGGCGGCGACGTCCTTGAAGAGGTCGAGGAAGCCGCGTACGTACAGCCCGGAGACCTTGTAGCCGACGGTCTTGAGGTTGTAGTCGGTCACCCCGGAGATGATGCCCGGGCGGGCGGTGACGAAGAACAGGGAGACGCCGTGCTCCTGGGCGTACTTGGCCACCTCGAGGACGGGCTTGTTGGCCGGCGCCGGGTAGCTGAAGCCGAAGTCGGACTCCAGGGTGGTGTTGTCGATGTCGAACACGATCGCCTGCTTCTCGCCCGGCTTGGCGGCGGCGATCCGCTGCTTCAGCGCCGGCAGCGCCTGGTCCATCAGCGTTCGGCAGTCCTGCTGCCAGGTCGCGTAGTCGACGGCCTCCGCGGCGGCTGCCGAGGCGGTGGCAGTGGCGGTGGAGGCGCCGCCGGCCGTCGCGGCCTGGGCTCCGACCGGAACGGCCAGGGCCGTGGCGGCGGCCGTGGCGACGGCGGTCATGGCGATGCGGCGCTTCCAGGTGCCTCTGGTCATGTGTGGGGTCCTCTCGCGTCCTTGCGCTGCCGGTGTCGTGGGCATGCTCATCGGTGGGGATGACTTACGGGGGAACCAAGGGGTTACCGGGGGAAACCAGCGGGTTACTGGACGGTAGAGCCGACTGAGAGGCCCGTCACAGACCCTTGCATGCGAACGTGACCGGGGTCACAAGTGCCCTGCAGGGCGCGGGAGTAGCCGCCGTCACATTCCGAAGTGCCTTGAGGTGGGCGGCCGGTGACAAGCCGCACAGGCGATTTGGGCCCTACTAGGGCGGATAGTCATAGCGCGAAACGCGACAAAAAGGACATCGACTCGAGAGTTCGAGACTCCGCCGCGGCCTCCGGCTGGGGTGTTGTCGAAAGTGTCCGGAAGGCGCGCTCTGTCAACAAGTGGGAAGTTTTGGGGTGAAGTACTAGCTTCCGTCGTACATCACACGTTTGAGCCCGTGTGGGCCTCGGGGTTACCAAGGGATGGCCACTGCGGCGGACGTTCACGCCGGGTGGTTTCTTCTGTCCCCTTCCCTCACGAGGTCTTCATGTTCCAGCGCGTCACGTTCCGTTCTTCCCGTACGTCCCTGCTCCGCACCCGCGTGGCCGTCGGGGCCGCCGCAGTGGGCGCCTCGGTCGTGCTGGGGACCGGAGTGGCGTCCGCCGCCGCCCCCGCCGCTGCGCCCGCCGCCGTGTCCGCCGCCGCCAAGAAGGCCGTGTCGGCCTCCTGGATAGACCCGGTGAAGAAGTACACGCTGTCCGCCGGGTTCGCCCAGGCCGGCAAGATGTGGCAGTCCACCCACAGCGGTCAGGACTTCGCCGTGCCGAGCGGCACCAAGGTCATGGCCGCGCACGGCGGCACCGTGGTGAAGGCCGGCGGCAACGGCGCCGGCGACGGCCCGGCCTACGGCAACGCCGTCGTGATCAAGCACGCGAACGGTGTCTACTCGCAGTACGCCCACCTCTCGCGCATCGACGTGAAGATCGGCCAGGTCGTGAAGACCGGCCAGAAGATCGCGCTGTCCGGCAGCACCGGCAACTCCAGCGGTCCGCACCTGCACTTCGAGATCCGTACGACCGCCAACTACGGTTCGGCGATCAACCCGGTCACCTTCCTGCACTCCAAGGGCGTGAAGGTCTGACGCCGGCGTGATCAGGCGCCCTGGTGCGCCTGGGTCACCAGATCGACGGCGACCTCGAGGACGGCTTGCCGCTTCTCCTCGGGGTCGCCTTCGAGGTCCTGCAGGAAGAACATGCCGGCGTGCAGCGTGAAGATGGCGCTCACGCAGCGGACCTGGTCGGTCAGCGGGGCTTGAGGGTCGATGATGATGTCGCGCAGGCTCCGCATGCGGTCCTTGAACGAGTCGCCGATCTGGAGCTCGCGCACCGTCGCCTGGTTCTCCTGCATGAAGCGGAAGAGCGGGGCCGCCTCGGAGAGCGCCTGGCTGTAACGGCGCACGAGTTCGTGCTTGGTCTCCAGGGTCTGCGGCTGGCTCCGGCCCCACTCGATCAGGTCCTCGATCGGCTTCGTCAGATCCGTGAAGATGCTGACGGTGATCTCTTCCTTGGTCTTGAAGTGGTAGTACAAGGCCGCCTTGGTGACCTCCAGGCGCTCCGCGATCTCGCGCAGCGAGGTCTTCTCGTAGCCCTGTTCGGCGAAGAGTTCGAGTGCCACGTCCTGGATGCGCTGGCGGGTGTTGCCGCGACGTTGCTGCTTGGTGCCGTCCATGGTGACGTCCGTCCTCGTACTTCTCGGGCTCCCGCGAAGAGCCAGGTACCGTCCGACCGGCCCGTCGCAAGAAACTTACTTGACGCCCGGCTAGTTGCAGGTCTACCTTCCCCAGTGTACTGAACTAGCCGGTCGGCAAGTAAGTGGCCGTCGGTGAGTGGCCCAGGGGAGTGGGAAAGATGGCGGACACGCAGACAACCGAGACGGAAGCCGGGAAGCAGCCCAGGAGCGTGCGGGTCGTCCTGCTCGCACTCATGATCACGATGATGCTCGCGATGCTCGACAACATGATCGTGGGCACGGCGATGCCGACGATCGTCGGCGAGCTGGGAGGTCTCGAACACCTCTCGTGGGTGGTCACCTCGTACACCCTCGCCACCGCCGCCTCCACCCCGATCTGGGGCAAGATCGGCGACATGTACGGGCGCAAGGGCGCCTTCATGTCGTCGATCGTCATCTTCCTCATCGGGTCCGCGATGAGCGGCATGGCCCAGAACATGGGCGAACTGATCGGCTTCCGCGCGGTCCAGGGCCTCGGCGCGGGCGGTCTGATGGTCGGCGTCATGGCGATCATCGGCGACCTGATCCCGCCCCGGGAACGCGGCAAGTACCAGGGCATGATGGCCGGCGTCATGGCGCTCGCGATGATCGGCGGCCCGCTGGTCGGCGGCACCATCACCGACAACTGGGGCTGGCGCTGGTCCTTCTACATCAACCTGCCGCTGGGCGTGGTCTCGCTGGCCCTCATCAGCACCGTCCTGCACCTGCCGAAGAAGCGGTCGCAGTCGAGGATCGACTACCTGGGCGCGACGCTGCTGACCGTCGGCATCACCTCCATCGTCCTGGTCACCACCTGGGGCGGCACGGAGTACGCGTGGACGTCCGCGCGGATCATGGAGCTCATCGGGATCGGCGTCGCCTCGCTCATCGGGTTCGTGTTCTGGCAGACCAGGGCGGCCGAGCCGATCGTCCCGCTGCACATCTTCCGCAGCCGCAACTTCACCCTGATGTCGCTCATCGGCTTCATCACCGGCTTCGTGATGTTCGGCGCCACGCTCTTCCTGCCGCTCTACCAGCAGTCGGTGCAGGGCGCCTCCGCGACCAACTCGGGCCTGCTGCTCCTGCCCATGCTCGGCGCGATGCTCGTCACCTCGATGGTCGCGGGCCGGGTCACCACGAACAGCGGCAGGTACTACGTCTTCCCGGTCGTCGGCAGCGCCCTCATGGTGATCGGCCTGTACCTGCTGTCGACGATGGACACCGGGACCAGCCGCTTCACCTCCGGGGTGTTCATGGCCGTCGTCGGCCTCGGCATGGGCTGCCTGATGCAGATCACGATGCTGGTCGCCCAGAACAGCGTCGAGATGAAGGACATGGGCGTCGCGTCCTCGTCCACCACCCTCTTCCGTACGCTCGGCTCGTCGTTCGGCGTCGCGATCATGGGCGCCCTGTTCAACAACCGGGTCCAGGACGTCATGACCGAGCGGGCCGGCGCGCTGGGTTCGAAGGTCACCGAGCAGTCCGCCCAGCTGGACGCGGCCAGCCTGGCGAAGCTTCCCGCTGCGGCCCGTGAGGCCTACCAGCACGCGGTGTCGGCCGGCACGCACTCGGCGTTCCTGTTGGGCGCTGTCGTGGCGGTGGGCGCGCTGGCGGCGGCGGTGTTCGTCAAGGAAGTCCCGCTGAAGGGTGCCGGACCGCAGAAGGCCGATGCCCCGGCCGCCGCCACGGCCCCTCAGCCGCCCGTGGTCGAGGCCGTCTGACCCGGCCACGACGACCGAAGGCCTCCCGGCGGTGTCCGCCCCGGGGGGCCTTCCCCATGGGCCCACCTGCCCGGCCGTGGTGCCTACCGGCCGTGGTGCCTACCGGCCGTGGTGCCTACCGGCCGTGGTGCCTACCAGCCGTGATGTCTACCGGCCGTCGTGCCTACGGCTGTCGGACCCGTCCGGCCATCGGGTCCCTCCGGCAGCCGGGCTCGTCCGGTCGGGCTCATCTGGCTGTCGCGTCCCACCGGCGGCTCGTCTGGCCGTCTGGCTGTCGGGCCCATCCGGCACCCGGCCCATCCGGCAGCCGGGCCCGTGAGGCCTGTTGGGTCGGCACGGTTTCGCGGGCCTCCGCGGATCGACCCGGACGACCGCGGGCCACGGTCGCTACGGCATCACCGGGTAGCTGCCCGTGTTGGTCGGCGCGTGCTCGGGCAGCCACAGGACGGCGACGGCGCCCTCGGAGGGTATGTGCTCCGCGGTTCCGGCGGGTCGCACGTTGCGGAACGTCAGTCGGGCGCCCAGGACGCGGGCCTGGCCGGC
Source organism: Streptomyces achromogenes (assembly GCF_030816715.1). Lineage (NCBI taxonomy): Bacteria > Bacillati > Actinomycetota > Actinomycetes > Kitasatosporales > Streptomycetaceae > Streptomyces > Streptomyces achromogenes. Next base: position 5,003,075 of record NZ_JAUSYH010000001.1, read on the forward strand.
CGCGATGGTGAGGCCGAGCCCGTGCCCGTGCCCGGCGCGGTCGATGCTTCCGGTGCGGAACCGGCTCGGGCCCTCGGCGAGCAGGTCCTCCGGGAAACCGGGGCCGTGATCGCGGACCCGGATGACCCGCCCCTCGACGCTGACCTGGATCGGCGGCTTGCCGTGCCGGGCGGCGTTGGCCAGCAGGTTGAACAGGACCCGCTCCAGGCGGCGGGGGTCGGTCGTGACCACCGACTCGTGCACGACCCGCACCTCGACCTCCGGGTCCTTGGCCGCCACCCGCCGGGCCACGAACTCGCCCAGGATGATGTCCTGCAGCTCGGCCCGTTCCGAGGCGCCGTCGAGACGGGCCACCTCCAGCACGTCCTCCACGAGGGTGCGCATGGCCTTCGCCCGGTCCAGGACCAGCTCCGTCGGCCGGCCGGGCGGCAGCAGCTCGGCGGCCGTCAGCAGTCCCGTCACCGGGGTGCGCAGCTCGTGCGCGATGTCCGCGGTGACCCGGCGCTCGGCCTCCAGCCGTTCCTGCAGCGTGTCCGCCATGGCGTCGACGGCTCTCGCCAGGTCGTCGGTCTCGTCCCGTACGACCCCGCCGATGGCGTCCCGGACGCGGACGTCCGACTCGCCCCTGGCGACCTGGTTGGCCGCGGCCGCCGCTTTGCGCAGCCGGCGCGAGAGCTGCCCGCCGATGAGCACCCCGAGCGCGCTGCCGCCGAAGACGACCGCGATGGAACCGATCACCAGAGCCTGGTCGAGGTCGTTCAGGATGTCCGTGCTGCGGTCGGTGAACCCGGTGTGCAGGGACAGCACGTGCCCGTCCTTGACCGGCACGGCGGCCCAGATGTCGGGCACTCCGCCGGTACGGTCGGAGACGAACGTGGCCCGGCGCCCCTCCTGCATCTTGTGCCGCAGCGACGTCGGCAGACCGGGGTCGTCGATCTTGATGTTGGGGAAGTTCAGCCGCCCGGACTGCTCGTAGTTGCGTTGGGCGATCTGCACCCGCTCGTCGGCGAGGTCGCGGGCGTTGTCCAACATGGACACGCGCGCGGCGTTGTGCACGACGAGGCTGAGGGCGACCGCCACCAGCGCGCCGACCAGCGCGATCGCCGCACTCAGCTTCCATCGCAGCCCCGTGCGCATGCCCGCGCCCGCTGCGCGCGCCGGCATCAGGCGCTCGATCATCCCCCGCATATCCCTGTCCCCGCTCCGCTCATGCCTTCAGCTTGTAGCCGAAGCCGCGGACCGTCTCGATGCGGTCCTGACCGATTTTCGTTCGCAACCGCTGTACATGGACGTCGACGACCCGGGTGTCGCCGCCCCAGCCGTAGTCCCACACCCGCTCCAGCAGTTTGTCGCGGGAGAGGACGGTGCCCGGAGCGGAGGAGAACTCCAGCAGCAGCCGCATCTCGGTGGGCGTCAGCGCCACCGGCTGTCCGGCCCGGCGCACCTCCATGCCCTCGGTGTCGATCTCCAGGTCACCGAAGGTCAGCACACCCCCGTCGGCGGTGGCTTCGGGCGCGGAGCGGTCGCCGCCGCCCGCGTGACCGAAGCGGCGCAGCACGGCGCGGATCCGCGCGACCAGCACCGCTCCGTCGAACGGCTTGGTCACGTAGTCGTCCGCGCCGGCCTCCAGGCCCAGGACCACGTCGATGGAGTCGGCGCGCGCCGACAGCATGATCACCGGCACCGTGGACTCGTCGCGGATGCGCCGGCACAGGCTCACGCCGTCCAGGCCGGGCACCATCACGTCCAGCAGGGCGATGTCGGGGCGGTCGGCCCGGAACGCCTCCAGGCCGGAGAGGCCGTCGGGCATCGCGGTGACCGCGAAGCCGTCCCGCTCCAGGGCGAGCTGGGTGGCTTCGCGGATGACGTCGTCGTCCTCGACGAACAGGACGTGGGTCTGGTCTGCCATCCCGGTGCTCTCAGTTCTCGTATGCGGTCTCGTGCTGCTGTCGGGATCCTGTCGGAGCGCCCCTTGGAGGGACGCACGGAGCACGGCGAGCGTTCATTTCCCGTGCCGCCGCCTTGCCCGTCCACTCATTGATCGCACCGGGCAGCCCGATCGGTTCACGCCGGACGAAGATTTTTTTGATCGCCCGCTTCCGTGCGGGTCAGCTGGTCTCCGGCACCGGGGTCGGATTCCCGCCGACGACGCTGCTGTAGTCGTTGTGCCAGCTGTACTCCTTCATGAAGCGGCCCGAGGTCCAGCGGTACGTGATCACGTTCTCGCCGGACGGACTGGAGACCGGATCGCCCTTCTCGTACACCTGCTTGGTCACCACGAGGTCGCCCCTGTCTATCTCCGCATAGACGGGGGGCTCCTCGGCCTTGAACACGTTCTGGTAGCCGTCGTCGCTCTCGCGGTACACGTAGGAGCCCACGCCGACAGCGTCACCGCAGGTCAGCACGTTGACGATGACGTCGTCGCCGGTACTGCCGGTCAGGTTGCCGTAGGAGACGTCGACCGGATACTCGTCGCCCACGCAGGGCTTGAGTTCGCCCTTGACCTCGGCCGAGACCGCCGGGTCGTCCTTGACGAGCTGGACCGCGTCCGACTGGTCGAGGCTCTCGGAGGCGGCGGCCCGGGGCATGGGCGTCGCGCCCGCCACCGCGTCGCCGTGCGCCGGCCCCTCGTCGCGTGCGCCGGTGCCGCCGGTGGCGCAGGCGGAGACGAAAAGGGCAAGGGCGGCGAGCACGGCCATCGCCGTGGTCGCCGCCTGGATGGCGCCCCGGGCCGGTGTCGGCCCATGGCGCATGTCGAAGGATCCCCCGGCGCCTCGCCGCCCGCCCTCAGGGCGGACGACGGGGCCATCGACACCGCCCTTGTCGGTCAGGCCGCCGTGCAACGCTCCCGCTCCTCACGCTCCAGGGCACGTGCGTCCAGATCGCGGGCCTCCAGCTCCTCGCGGAGCCGGGCGAGCGCCCGGTGCAGCGTGCTCTTGACCGTTCCCGCCGACATGCCGAGGGCAGCGGCGGTCTCCTCCGTGGACATCTGCTCCCAGTGTCGCAGTACTACGACGCTGCGCTGCTTCGGAGCCAGTACTTTCATCGCGTCCATCAGCAGGGCGCGGTCGGCGTGCTGCTCGGTGGAGTCGTCCACCCGGGCGTCCGGGAGCTGCTCGGTCGGCACTTCGTCGAGCTTGCGGGCCCGCCACCACTCGGTGCGCGTGTTGATCATGACCCGGCGAAGGTAGGCGTCCGCGAGGCGCTTGTCCGCGATGCCGTCCCAGCGGCCGTACGTACGGGCCAGCGCGGTCTGCAGGAGGTCCTGCGCGTCGACCGGGTCCGGGACCAGACGTCGGGCGCTGCGCAGCAGCGCGTCCTGCCGCGTGCGGACGTATTCCTCGAACTCGAGCACCTCGCCCTGCGCCATGGTGAACTCCTCCGTCTTTTCCCCGTTTCCGGCGGGCTGTCGCCTGCCGGTTCCTGCTGTGGTCGGTGGCCCGGTGTTCTCGGTGGGCACGCAAACGAAGCTACGGAGGTGTTGTCACGGGGCTGTCCGAAGCAGCCTGCGGCTAGCGCTCGGCTGTCCGTCGGTTGTGTAACGGAAATGAGTTCTGGGTAGAGGGGCGGGGTCGATAGTCCAACTATGAGGCTTTTTGCCCCCTCGTTGGGTGTGACACAGGCGCGGTCACGGCTCGACGAAGTCTGTGAAGGTGGCCGTTGTCCGTGAACTGACCATGCGTCAGCTAGGCGACAGTCAGGGCAACGGCGGTCAGCTCACGGCTTCGGCTCAACGGCAGTCAGCTCAGCGGCAGGCGGTACAGCCCGTCGGGCAGCGGCTCCACCAGTCCGTCCGATACGAGCCCGTCCAGCGCACGCGCGCGTTGCACCGGCTCGTGCCACACGCGGTCGAGGGCGGTCTGCGGCACGGGCGCGTGCGCGTCCCGCAGGACGGCGAGCAGCTTGCCCCTGACCTGCCGGTCGGTGCCGGCGTACGTCTGACCGCGGCGCGGCGGCCCGTCGTGCTCCGGCTTGCCCGCGAGCCGCCACGCGCACTGCGCGGCGATCGGGCATCGCACGCACGTCTCGTTCCTGGCCGTGCACACGAGCGCGCCGAGTTCCATCGACGCGGCGGCCCAGCGCGCGGCCGTCGTCTCGTCGTCGGGCAGCAGGGCGCGGGCGAGTTTGCGCTCGGCGGCCGTGGTCGCGTTCGGCGGGTACTGAACGCCCGTCACGGCGCGCGCGAACACCCGGCGGACGTTGGTGTCCAGAACGGCGTGCCGCTGCCCGTACGCGAAGGAGGCGACGGCCGCGGCCGTGTACTCGCCGATGCCGGGCAGCGCGAGCAGGTGGGCGTGGTCGGACGGCACGCCGCCGCCGTGCCGTTCCGTTATCGCCACGGCGGCGCCGTGCAGCCGCAGGGCGCGGCGCGGGTAGCCGAGCCGCCCCCACGCGCGGACCGCCTCTCCCGGAGCCTCGGCGGCCAGGTCGGCGGGGCGCGGCCAGCGGGCGAGCCACTGCTCGTAGACCGGCAGGACCCGGCTGACCGGCGTCTGCTGGAGCATGAACTCGCTGACCATCACGCCCCACGCGCCGGCCTCGGGGCGTCGCCAGGGCAGGTCACGGGCGTGGTCGTCGAACCAGTCGATCACGGGGGAGTGCAGGTCCGCTCCGAGGGCGTCGGCGACGGCTTCGGCCCGGGCGGGGCTGCTGTGCGGGGACTTCGTGGGCGCAGTCATGGCTCTTCCGATCCTGCCATGCCCACCGGCGCGCGCGTGTGCACCGCCACTCGGCCGGGACCGGCGCGAGTGCGCTGCGCGCCCACGTGCCGGGGGCGCGGCCCGGGGCGCGGCAGGGTGATCGTCAATGAGCGGTGACCTCGCGGGCCGAAGTGGGGCGCGCGAGACCGGTCTCCGGAATGATGATCCGGAAAAGTTGTGTTCCCAGCGGCGGGTGAGGCCGGTGAACACCACGATCTCTCGTACAGTTTGCGCCGTGGGATCTCTGCGCAATCCGGTCGGGCCGCTTCCCTCCTCCATCTACTGGCGACGGAGGGTCGTCATGCTGTCCGTGTTCGCCCTGCTGGCGCTGCTGGCCTTGTGGGTCGTGACCTCGGGCGGGGGTGGCGGCCGGAACGGCGCCGGCAAGGGCAACGGCAAGAACCCCGCCCCGTCCATCACGCCCGGGCCGTCCGGATCCGGGCCCGCGATCAGCCAGAACCCGGGCGGACGCGACGAGTCGAGCCCGGGGTCCACCGGCGGATCGGGTGCGGACGCGGGCGCAGGCTCCGGCGGTTCGGACGGCGGCTCGGCAGGTTCCGGCGACAACGACGACGGCGCCAACGGCAGCGGTGACGGCAACGCGGCGGGCACCGGCGCCGGTGGCACCGGCGGTGGCGGCGGCACGGCCACGACGCTGCCTGTCGGCACCACGCTCCCCAACTGCACTGCGGGTGCGGTGACATGGACGCTGCGCAGCATCCGTAACGACTACTCGCCCGACCAGACGCCGACCTTCCAGCTGATCGCGAAGAACAGCTCGGCGAGCGACTGCAAAGTCGATCTCGGCCCGAAGCGGGCGGTGCTGACGATCACTCAGGCGGCCGACGACGAGGACTACTGGTCCTCCGCGGACTGCCCCAAGACCTCCGGGAGCCTGCTGTACCGGGTGCCGGCCGGTCAGAGCTTCACCTACACCGTGAAGTGGGACCGCAAGCCGAGCGCCCCCGCATGCGCCACTCCGCCGGCCGGGACGGCCAAGGCCGGCACGTATCTCCTCGAGGCGCAGGCCCCGGGCTTCGCGAAGGCGCAGACGTCGTTCGTGCTCAAGGACGACTGAGCGCACCGCCCGCTCCACCCGCGCGCCCGCTCCACCCGCGGACACGCCCCTCCGCGCTCACGCGCTGCCGGGGCGGGTGGGCCTAGACGTACCGCTCCAGGATCGAGGACTCGGCCAGTCGGGACAGGCCCTCGCGGACGCTGCGGGCCCGCGCCTCACCGACGCCGTCCACCGTCTGGAGGTCGTCGACGCTCGCGGCGAGCAGCTTCTGCAGGCTGCTGAAGTGCTCCACGAGACGGTCGATGATGGCCCCCGGAAGACGCGGCACCTTCGCCAGCAGACGGAAGCCGCGCGGGGAGACCGCCGAGTCCAGCGCCTCGGGGGAGCCGGTGTAGCCCAGCGCGCGGGCGACCGTGGACAGCTCCAGGAGCTCGGCGTGGGTGAGCGCGTCCAGCTCGTGCAGCGCCTCGTCGACCGTGCGGGAACGCTTGGCCGTCGGCTCGGGAACGTAGTCGCGGACCACCAGTTCGCGCTCCGGCTCCACGCCCGCGATCAACTCGTCGAGCTGGAGGGCGAGCAGCCGCCCGTCCGTGCCCAGTTCGACCACGTATTCGGCGATCTCGGTGGCGATACGGCGCACCATCTCCAGTCGCTGGGCCACCGCGGAGACGTCCCGGACCGTCACCAGGTCCTCGATCTCCAGCGCTGACAACGTTCCCGCGACCTCGTCCAGGCGGAGTTTGTAGCGCTCCAGGGTGGCCAGCGCCTGGTTCGCGCGGGACAGGATCGCCGCGGAGTCCTCCAGGACCCGGCGCTGCCCGTCGACGTACAGGGCGATCAGGCGCATGGACTGCGAGACCGAGACGACCGGGAAGCCGACCTGCTTGCTGACCCGGTCCGCCGTGCGGTGCCGGGTGCCGGTCTCCTCCGTGGGGATCATGGGGTCGGGCACGAGCTGGACGCCGGCCCGGAGGATCTTCGACAGGTCGGACGAGACCACGATGCCGCCGTCGAGCTTGCACAGCTCGCGCAGACGGGTGGCCGCGAACTCCACGTTCAGGACGAACCCGCCCGTGCACATCGCTTCGACCGTCTTGTCGGAGCCCAGCACGATCAGCCCGCCGGTGTTGCCGCGGAGGATCCTCTCCAGGCCGTCGCGCAGGGCCGTGCCGGGGGCCACCGCGCTCAGCGCGGCGCGCATCAGGCCGTCGGAACCGGAACTCCCACCGGACTTTCCGGGAGCTGCCGCCCGGTCGTTGGCTGCCACTGCACTCCTCCGGTCACTGGGGTCTGGGGCGTCCCCGTTTCGCGCACTCGTTCGTACGGACGGGCGAGACCAGGGCAAAGTCTACCGGCGGTCCTCCGCGTCCTGTGGGGCGTCTCGGCGACGGGAGCGCGGCAGGACCCGCAGGGCGTCCCCCATGTCGGCCACTTCCAGGACCTTCATGCCCGCGGGGATCCTGCCGGGATCGCCCGGCACGAGCGCGTGCGTGAATCCCAGACGGTGGGCCTCGGCGAGCCTGCGCTGGACGCCCGTGACCCGTCTGACCTCGCCTGCGAGGCCCACCTCGCCGATCGCGACGAGGTTCTTGGGCAACGGGGTGTCGCTGGCGGCGGACGCCAGGGCGAGGGCGATGGCCAGGTCCGCGGCGGGCTCCGAGAGCTTCACGCCGCCGACCGTCGCCGAGTAGATGTCCCGCTTGCCGAGCGCGCTGATCCGGCCGCGCTGCTCCAGGACGGCCAGCATCATCGAGACGCGGGAGGTCTCCAGACCGGACGTCGTGCGGCGGGGGGAGGGGATCTGGGAGTCGACGGTGAGCGCCTGCACCTCGGCGACCAGGGGCCGGCGGCCCTCCAGGGTGACCGTCAGGCAGGTGCCCGGGACCGGTTCGTCACGACGGGTCAGGAAAAGTCCGCTCGGGTCGGCAAGGCCCGTAATGCCCTCGTCGTGCAGTTCGAAGCAGCCGACCTCGTCGGTCGCGCCGTAACGGTTCTTGACGCCGCGCACCAGGCGCAGCCGCGCGTGCCGGTCGCCCTCGAAACTCAGGACGACGTCGACCAGGTGCTCGAGGAGACGCGGACCGGCGATCGCGCCGTCCTTCGTGACGTGGCCCACCAGCAGCGTGGACATCCCGCGTTCCTTGGAGGCGCGGATCAGGGCGCCCGCGACCTCGCGGACCTGGGCCATGCCGCCGGGCGCACCGTCGATCTCCGGGGAGGCCACGGTCTGCACGGAGTCCACGATCAGCAGGGACGGCTTGACCGCGTCCAAATGGCCGAGGACGGCCGCCAGATCGGTCTCCGCCGCGAGATACAGGTGGTCGTCGATGGCGCCGATGCGGTCGGCGCGCATTCGGACCTGCGACGCGGACTCCTCGCCCGTGACGTACAGGGTGCGGTGCTCGGCGCTGGCCGACTTGGCGGCCACGTCCAGCAGCAGGGTCGACTTGCCGACGCCGGGCTCGCCCGCCAGGAGCACGACCGCGCCCGGCACGAGCCCGCCGCCGAGGACGCGGTCCAGCTCGGCCACGCCGGTGGGGCGGGCGGTGGCCTGCCGTCCGTCGACCTGACCGATGGGCAGGGCGGAGGTGGTGACGCGGCCCGGCGCCGTGGTGCGGACCGCTGGCGCGCCGTACTCCTCGACCGTGCCCCAGGCCTGACACTCGGGGCAGCGGCCGAGCCACTTTGCCGTCTGCCAGCCGCATTCAGTGCAGCGGTAGGACGGGCGGTCCTTGGTGGTCTTCGTACGGGCAGCCATGGGGAAACCGTAGCCGCCCCCACCGACAGCCGGACGTGCCTGTGGACGGCGGGGGCGCGAAACACCGGCGCCCCCTGTGAATCAGCCACGTCCCCTCACGAACGAGCCACGGGACCCCCCTGGACGGTCCCCTTTTGAGGGATCGTTTCACCCGTACGGATTAAAAGGACTCAAGGGACAAGAAGACCTGGTTCCGTGCCGCCTACGGTCGCACGGGTGATGAGCAGCAGCCCGGACATCTCGACCCGCACGACCGGCGCGCACCGGGCGCACCGGGAGGCGCGCGACGGCGCTGCGGCGCGCACGCTCGCGCAGCGGCCGCCCACGCGTGACGAGCCTTACCTGGACGGCCTGTTCACCTACTGTCTGTCCGTTCTGTGCGACCACGAGGCGGCCACCGCGGCCCTCGCGGACGCGCTGACGTTCGCCGAGCGGCGCGGCCAGCGCGGGCCGGACGCCGCGGGCGACCGCCGGGCCTGGCTGTACGCCCTGGCCCGCTGGGCCTGCCTGCGCAAGCTCGCCGAGGCCAGACAGAACCACCGGAGCACCCACGCGGCGCACCGCGACGGCCGCCGTCGGCAGCCGGGACCGCAACAGGGACCGCAACGGGTGCCCGCCGCCCCGTCCGGGTCCGCCCCGTCCGGGTCCGCACCGGCAGGGTCCACGCCGGCCGGGCCCGACGCGGGCCAGGAGCGGCAAAGGCACGAGCTCTCCCAGCTGGCCTGGCCGGAGGCCGCGGGCATCACCCCGGAACAGCGCGAGGCGCTGGAACTCGCCGTGCGCCACCATCTCGCCGTCCACGAGGTCGCCGCCGTCCTCGGCAAGGACCTCGCCGCCGCCCGCGAACTGCTCGCCACGGCCGCCTGCGAGGTGGAACGCACGCGTGCGGCCCTCGCCGTGGTCGAGACCGGCGGCTGTCCCGGCGTGGCGCGACTGACCGGCGGGAACCAGCTCGTGCTCAACGCCGCGCTGCGCCGTGAACTCGTCCGGCACGTCGACGACTGCCCGCACTGTCGCCGGGCCGCCGGACGCGCCGTCCCCGGTCGCTGGCCCGGCGCCGGCGTCACCCCCGCCGAGCTGCCCGTCCTGGAAGCGCCCCGCGCGCGGCTGCACGTCGCCATGAACCACCTTCCGCGCGCACGGCGGACCGCCGTGCCGCGCTACGACCGGCGCGGCTTCCCGATGGACCCCAAGGACCACGCCGCCCGCCGGGAGCGTCTGCGCGCGCGTGCCGTCACGACGACCGTCGTCGCCACCGTCGTCGCCGCTCCCGTGCTCGCCCTGTGGGCGGCCTACCGGGGAACACCGACGGGGGAGGGCGCCGAAGGACGCCCGGTCGGCGTCAGCGAGGCGCACGGCCCCGACAGCCTGGACGGCGAGACGGAGGGCGGCTACGAGAACGCCGGCAACGTCAGCACCCGCCCCCGGAGCCCCGGCGCGAAGGGCGACGACCCGGACGTGTCCGTGGAGGTCGTCAGCGTCACGGGACTTGCCGAGAGCGCCGCCGGGCGGCTCTCCGTGACGGCCGTCACCCGCGGCGACACCACCCTCGTCACCCTGACCGCGGATGCCGACGCCGACGGCCCGGTCCGCTGGTCGGCGGTCACCGCGGCGCCCTGGCTGTATATGAGCCGGTCCGCGGGCGTCCTGCGGCCCGGCGAGTCGGTGACGGTGAAGGTGTACGTGGATCACCTGCGCGAGCCTGCCGGGTCATGGCACGCACGCGTGGCGATCGCCCCGGCGGGCGCCGTCGTCTCCATCGGGGGCTACGGCACCGCCGCCGGGCCGTCCGGCCCTGGAAACGGAACCGGACACGGCTCGGGGCACGACCCCGGGCCGGGCCACGGCGACCCGCCCCCGGCCACGGACCCGGAGCCCACGCCCACGACGCCGTCCGACCCGGACCCGACCCCCGCCGACCCGCCCCCCGGCTCCGACCCGGACCCGACCCCGGCCGACCCGACCCCGACCGACCCGGACAGCCCGCAACCCACGACGGGCGACGGCGAACCCCCGAGCCCGGCGACGTCCTGAGCCGCGCGCGCCATGTCGCCGCCCGCGTCTTCACCCATGTCCTCGCCCACGCGTTCGCCCACGTCCGGACCCTGCCCGCGGCACGTCCCGGACGCGCCGCGGGCACCTGGCCCGTCGGACGCGCCGCGGACGCTCAGTCCGTCGGGCGCGCCGGGTCCGCCGGGTGCGGGGCGAGGAGCGGGAGTTGTCCGGCGAGGCGTTCCTCGCACAGTTCGACCAGGCGGTCGTATCCGGCCTTGCCCATCAGTTCGGTCAGCTCCGGCCGGTAGGAGACGTACACCGGGTCGCCCGCGCCGTGCGCCGAGGTCGCCGACGTGCACCACCAGTGCAGGTCATGGCCGCCGGGGCCCCAGCCCCGCCGGTCGTACTCGCCGATCGACACCTGCAGCACGCGCGTGTCGTCGGGCCGGTCGATCCAGTCGTACGTCCGCCGCACCGGAAGCTGCCAGCAGACGTCCGGCTTGGTCTCCAGCGGTTCGCGGCCCTCCTTGAGGGCCAGGATGTGCAGCGAGCAGCCCGCGCCGCCCGCGAAGCCCGGACGGTTCTGGAAGATGCACGAGCCGTTGAACGGGCGGGTCTGGCGCGAACCCTCGTCGTCTTCCGCGATCCAGCCGTCCCGTGTGCCCTCGGCGTGGTGCTGCCAGATGTCGGGGGTGAGCCTCGCCACATGTCCGGCGACGCGCTTCTCGTCGTCCTCGTCGGAGAAGTGGGCGCCCAGCGTGCAGCAGCCGTCGTCCGCGCGGCCCGCCTGGATGCCCTGGCAGCCGCTGCCGAAGACGCAGTTCCAGCGAGAGGTGAGCCATGTCAGATCGCAGCGGAAGACCTGTTCGGCGTCCGCCGGATCCGGAAACTCCACCCACGCGCGCGCGAAGTCGAGCCCCTTCTCGTCCGCTGCCGGGGTCGTTCCCAGGGCCGCTTCCAGGGCCTTCTTCGCCTTCTTGGCCGCCGTCACCGCGTCCGCCCGCGAAGAGCCGCCGGTGGATTTGTCGGTCTTCGCCTTTTTCGTCTTTGGCACCTGTCCAGGGTAAGTCGCCGGAAGCGCCTTCGGGGGCGGAGCACGGCCGCACGGGCAGTAGCGTGCCCTACATGAGACTCGGTGTCCTCGACGTGGGATCGAACACGGTGCATCTGCTGGTGGTGGACGCCCACCCCGGCGCGCGGCCCCTTCCCGCGCACTCGCACAAGGCGGAACTGCGCCTCGCTCAACTCCTCGACGGGGACGGGGCGATAGGCGACGACGGGGTCGACCGGCTGGTCACGGTCGTCCACGAGGCCCTGCAGGCCGCCGAGGACAAGGGCGTCGAGGATGTGCTGCCGTTCGCGACCTCCGCGGTGCGCGAGGCCAGCAACGCCGACGACGTCCTCGCGCGCGTGCAGGCCGAGACCGGTGTGGAGCTCCAGGTTCTCACCGGCGCCGAGGAGGCCCGGCTCACCTTCCTCGCCGCCCGCCGCTGGTTCGGCTGGTCGGCGGGCAAGCTGCTCGTCCTGGACATCGGCGGCGGCTCCCTGGAGATCGCGTACGGCATGGACGAGGAGCCCGACGCGGCCGCGTCCCTGCCGCTGGGCGCCGGCCGCCTCACCGCGGGCTGGCTCCCCGGCGACCTGCCCGACCCCGAGGACATCCGCGCCCTGCGCCGTCACGCCCGGGCGCAGATCGCCCGCACGGTCGGCGAGTTCAGCCGCTTCGGCGCCCCCGACCACGTCGTCGGCACGTCGAAGACCTTCAAGCAGCTCGCCCGCATCGCCGGCGCCGCCCGCTCCACCGACGGCCTGTACACCCAGCGTGAGCTCAAGCGGGAGTCCCTGGAGTCCTGGGTGCCCCGCCTCGCCGGCATGACGACCGCCCAGCGCGCGGAGCTCCCGGGCGTGTCCGAGGGCCGCGCAAACCAGCTTCTCGCCGGCGCGCTGGTCGCGGAGGGGGCGATGGACCTCTTCGGCGTGGAGTCGCTGGAGATCTGCCCCTGGGCGCTCAGGGAGGGCGTCATCCTCCGCAAGCTCGATCACATGGCGGCCACGTGACCGGTACCGGCGGACGGACCGGCGGACAAACGGGCGCAGGGACCACCGCCCGGCCCGGCGCCCGGCGGCCCACCCCCGAGCCCTAGGACATCCTGCACGCCGGGGGCGCGGCCGGCGGTGCGCACGACCCCGGCGCACACGCCCGTCCGTGGGGAACACCACAACGGCGATCGGGCGCGCGGTCCCACCCGACCGCACCCCGTAACCTGTCCCCCATGGCAGAGCCAGTCGTGCGGATCCCGGATGCGAAGGTCGCCCTGTCGACGGCCTCGGTCTACCCGGAGTCGACGGCGACGGCCTTCGAGATCGCCGCGCGCCTCGGGTACGACGGCGTCGAGGTCATGGTCTGGAACGATCCCGTCAGCCAGGACATCGACGCGTTGCGCAGGCTCAGCGACCACCACCGCGTCCCGATCCTCGCCGTTCACGCCCCCTGTCTGCTGATCACGCAGCGGGTGTGGTCGACCGACCCGTGGACCAAGCTCCAGCGGGCCCGCGCGGCGGCGGAGAAGCTCGGCGCGAGCACCGTCGTCGTCCACCCGCCGTTCCGCTGGCAGCGCCAGTACGCGCGCGACTTCGTCACCGGCATCTGGCGGATGGCCGACGAGACGGATGTGCGGTTCGCCGTCGAGAACATGTACCCGTGGCGCTACCGCGACCGCGAGATGCTCGCCTACGCGCCCGACTGGGACGTCACGAAGGACGACTACCGGCACTTCACGATCGACCTCAGCCACGCCTCGACGGCCCGCGCGGACGCGATGCAGATGGTCGACCGCATGGCCGACCGGCTGGGCCATGTCCACCTCGCCGACGGAAACGGTTCGGCGAAGGACGAGCACCTGGTGCCGGGGCGCGGCTCCCAGCCCTGCGCCGAGCTGCTGGAGCGGCTCGCGCTGACCGGTTTCGACGGGCACGTCGTCATCGAGGTCAACACGCGGCGCGCGATGTCCGGCGCCGAACGGGAGGCCGACCTGGCGGAGGCCCTCGCCTTCACCCGCCTGCACCTCGCCTCCGCCTCCTCGGTCTCCCTGCCGCCCGCCTCGTCCTCCCTGCCGCCGCCGTCGTCCTCCAAGCCGTCCAAGCCGTCAACGGCGTCCTCCCAGGCGTCCCCGGCCGCCGCGCCCCCGCCGGAGTCCTCCTCGACGCCCACGGGGTCCTCGGCGCCCGAAGGCTCCTCGGGGGCCGCGATGCCGTCCTCGAGGTCCTCCTCGCCGAAGTCCCGGGCCGGATTCCGGCGCCCGAAAGCCCGCCGCCGATGACCGGCGTCACCGCCCGCAGGCGGGGCCGCCCCCCGCGCGCGGAGTCGGCGGACACCCGGGACCGCATCCTGACGGCCGCCCGTGAGGAGTTCTCCGAGCGGGGCTACGAGAAGACGTCCGTCCGCGGCATCGCGAAGGCGGCCGGTGTGGACCCGGCCCTCGTGCACCACTACTTCGGCACCAAGGAACAGGTCTTCGAGGCTTCGATCGAGGTGGCCTTCGCGCCCGCGCTGAACGCGCCGGAGGCGGTCGCCGACGGGCCGCCGGACCAGGTCGGCGAACGGCTCGCCCGCTTCATCTTCGGCGTCTGGGAGAACCCCACCACCCGCAAGCCCCTGCTGGCGATCGTGCGCTCCGCCGTGAACAACGACACCGCGGCAGCCGTCTTCCGGCGCCTGGTCGCCTCACAGCTGCTGCGCCGCATCGCCGCCCAGCTCGACCTGCCGGACGCCGAGCTGCGCGCCGAACTCGCGGCGGCGCAGCTGGTCGGCTGCGCGATGCTGCGGTACGTCATCAAGGTGGAGCCGCTCGCCTCGGCGGATCTGGAGCAGATCATCGCGCGCGTGGCGCCGGTCGTGCAGGGCCACCTGACCGGACCGTGAGCCGCGGTCCGCAGGTGAGACATTCGTCCCGGTATACGGACACAGTGTCCGCCCCCTGGATGACCGGCGTACGCTCGTTAGCAGTCAGAAGTCTCTGATCGCAGTCTCTGAAGGAGCGAGCGACGATGCCCGAGCTGAGGTCCCGCACAGTCACCCACGGCCGCAATATGGCGGGCGCCCGCGCCCTTATGCGCGCCTCCGGTGTACCCGGTGCGGACATCGGCCGGAAGCCGATCATCGCGGTGGCCAACAGCTTCACCGAGTTCGTGCCCGGGCACACGCACCTCCAGCCGGTCGGCCGGATCGTCAGCGAGGCGATCACCGCGGCCGGCGGCATCCCGCGCGAGTTCAACACGATCGCCGTCGACGACGGCATCGCGATGGGCCACGGCGGCATGCTCTACAGCCTGCCCTCCCGCGACCTGATCGCGGACAGCGTGGAGTACATGGTCGAGGCCCACTGCGCCGACGCCCTCATCTGCATCTCCAACTGCGACAAGATCACCCCGGGCATGCTGAACGCGGCCCTGCGGCTGAACATCCCCACGGTCTTCGTCTCCGGCGGCCCGATGGAGTCCGGCCGCGCCACCCTCGTCGACGGCACGGTCCGCACGCTCGACCTGGTCGACGCGATCAGTGACGCCGTCAACGACAAGATCTCGGACGAGGACATCCTCCGTATCGAGGAGAACGCCTGTCCGACCTGTGGCTCCTGTTCCGGCATGTTCACCGCCAACTCGATGAACTGCCTGACCGAGGCCATCGGTCTGTCCCTCCCCGGCAACGGCTCGGTCCTGGCCACCCACACGGCCCGCAGGGCGCTGTACGAGGACGCCGGCCGCACGGTGATGGACATCACCCGCCGCTACTACGAGCAGGACGACGAGACGGTCCTGCCCCGCAACGTCGCCACCATCGCGGCCTTCGAGAACGCGATGGCCCTCGACATCGCGATGGGCGGCTCCACCAACACGATCCTGCACCTCCTCGCCGCCGCCCAGGAGGCGGGCGTCCCGTTCGGCCTGGAGGAGATCAACGAGGTCTCGCGCCGCGTGCCCTGCCTGGCCAAGGTCGCGCCGAACGTGGCGAAGGACCGCACGTACTACATGGAGGACGTGCACCGCGCCGGCGGCATCCCCGCCCTGCTGGGCGAACTGCACCGCGCGGGCCTGCTCAACGAGGACGTGCACTCGGTCCACAGCCCCACCCTGGCGGACTGGCTGAAGACCTGGGACGTCAGGGGCGGATCCCCCTCGCCCGAGGCGCTCGAACTGTGGCACGCCGCCCCCGGCTGCGTCCGCTCCGCCGAGGCCTTCTCGCAGTCCGAGCGCTGGGAGGCGCTGGACGAGGACGCCGAGGGCGGCTGCATCCGCTCCGCCGAGCACGCCTACAGCAAGGATGGCGGCCTCGCCGTGCTGCGCGGCAACCTCGCCGTCGACGGCTGCGTGGTCAAGACGGCCGGCGTCGACGAGTCGATCTGGACCTTCGAGGGCCCGGCGGTCGTCTGCGAGTCGCAGGAGGAGGCCGTCGAGAAGATCCTCAACAAGCAGGTGACGCACGGGGACGTCGTCGTCATCCGCTACGAGGGCCCCAAGGGCGGCCCGGGCATGCAGGAGATGCTCTACCCGACGTCCTTCCTCAAGGGCCGAGGCCTCGGCAAGACCTGCGCCCTGATCACCGACGGCCGCTTCTCCGGCGGCACCTCCGGCCTGTCCATCGGCCACGCGTCCCCCGAGGCGGCCTCCGGCGGCGCCATCGCCCTCGTCGAGGACGGCGACCGCATCCGCATCGACATCCCGAACCGCACCATCGAGCTCCTCGTGGACGACGCCGAGCTCACCCGGCGCGAGGCGGCCCTCGGCGGCGTGTACGCCCCGAAGAACCGCGAGCGCAAGGTGTCGGCCGCCCTGCGGGCCTACGCCGCGATGGCCACGAGCGCCGACAAGGGCGCGGTGCGGGACGTGTCCAAGCTGGGCTGACGCCCGCGACCTCCACGGGGGCCGACCCCCGGGCAGAGACCGCGCCCGACACCCGGGCCGACGCCCACGCCGACCCCGGTCGCGACGCCCTGCCCGCCTCCCGACCCCGACGCCCCGAGGGCCGTCTCCGCCGACATTCCGTGCGGGGGCGGTCCTCGGCGCGTGTCGGCCGCGGCTACCAGTCCTCCGGGGCCCGCCCGTCGACCGTGAAGACGGTACCGTCGGGCGCGCCGGCGTAGACACGGTCGTCGACCGCCGTGGGCGCGGGCAGCGAGGCCACCACCTTGTCCGACTCGGCCCCGAGCCGCAGTCGCGTCTGCCCGACGAGCCTGCCCTTGTCGGCGTCCACCGCGAGGAGACGTCCGTCGGCGGCGCCGAAGTACACGTGCTCGCCGTCGGCGGACGGCGCCGATCCCCGGCTCACCGCCGTCTGCAGGGACCACAGCTCCTTCCCCGCGAGCGTGTCGACGGCCACCAGCGACCCGTCGAAGGCCAGCAGGTAGACCCGGTCGCCGCGCACGGTGGCGCGCACCCCCTGGAGAGCTACGCCCAGACCGGTCCGTCGCGGCGCGGCGTCCCCCGGCCGGTAGCGGAGCACGGCGTCGACGTCGCCGTACACACTGCCCTCGGACAGCAGGACGAGGCTGTCGCCGACGGCGCCCGCGGGCACGACCGTCCCGTTGAACCGTTTCTCCCACCGCACCGCGCCCGTCGCGGGGTCGACGGCCGTGATCCGGGTGCGCCGCCCGTCGTCGGACGTGCTCGACGCGTAGGCCAACGGCCGCGCGTCCTGCGCGAACGACACGAAGTACGGCTCGCTCAGGCCCGGGATCGGCCGGCTCCACGCCGTCCTGCCCGTCGCCGCGTCCACCCCGGTCACCGTGCCGTCGACCGCGGTCAGCAGCAGCATGTCGCCGACGGTGCGGACGCCCGGGTACGGCGTCAGGTCCCGCTGCCAGCGCGGGACGCCCGACGCCGGGTCGAGCGCCTCCATCCGCCTGCCCGAGTCGGTGACCACCAGCGCCAGTCCACCCGCGAGCGCCGGCGCCTCGACGGACCCGTCACCCTCGGGGACCGCCCGCCGCCACAGCACGCGCCCGTCGGACGCGTTCAGCGCGGACACCTGCCCGGACTGCGCACAGACCAGCAGCCGCGTGCCGTACACGCACTGCGGCAGGCCGCCCGTGCCGCCGTGCGCGGCCTCGCCGCCGCCCTCCATGGGCCGCACGCTCCAGTCGGCGAGGGCGGACGGCGAGGAGTGCGCGCCGCCCGCGTTCCCCCGTCCACCCCGGTTCGCGTCGCCGTCCCCGAGCATCCGCGCCGCCCCGAGCGCGCCGCCGCAGAGGGCGACGGCCAGCGCGCCGGCCGCGAGCACCGTCCGCCTGCGTCGTCCCCGCGGCTTCCCGCCCCCGCCCGCCCCGCCGACCTCGCCGGCCGTCTCGGGCTTCCCGGACGTCCCGGCCTCGGCGGTCCCGCCTTTCCCCGCGGTCCCGCCTTCCGCTGCGGTCCCGGCGGCCTGCCCCGACTCCCCGGTCGAGGAGGTGCCCGTGCCGGCGGTCGGCCCGGGCTCCGGCTCCTCCAGAGCCCGCTGCGGCGGTATGAACACCTGCGTGTCGTAGGAGGCCGCCACCGCCCGCAGCGCGTGCATGAGTTCGTCGGGGGTGGGCCGGTCCTCCGGCTCCTTGGCGAGGCAACGCTTCACCAGCGGCGCGAGGTTGTCCGGCACGCCCGTCAGATCGGGCTCGTCGTGGACGACCTGGTAGGCGACGACGTACGGGCTGTCGGAGTCGAACGGCCCGCGTCCCGTCGCCGCGTGCACCATCACGGAGCCGAGTGCGAAGACGTCGGCTGCGGACCCGACCTCCCGCGGGCGGCGGAACTGCTCCGGCGCCATGAACGGCGGCGTGCCGATCAACTTGCCGGTCTCGGTGCGCAGTTCGCTGTCCTTGGGCCGGGAGATGCCGAAGTCGATCACCTTCGGACCGTCCTCGGCGAGCAGCACGTTGCTCGGTTTCAGGTCCCGGTGCACGACCCCCACACGGTGGATGTCCCGCAGCGCCTCCGCGAGGCCGGCCATCAGCCGCCGCAACTCACCGGCGTTCATGGGCCCGTTCCGCTTCACCTGCTCGGCGATCGTCGAGCCGGGGATGAACAGGGTGGCCATCCACGGCCGTTCGGCCTCCGGGTCCGCGTCGACAACGGGCGCCGTGAACGCCCCGCTCACCCGGCGGGCGGCCGCCACCTCCTGCCGGAACCGCCCCCTGAACTCGGGATCGCGGGCGAACCGGGCGTGCACGACCTTGACCGCGACCTTCATCCCGGAGGTGCTGCGGGCCAGATGCACCACGCCCATGCCGCCGGAACCCAGGCACTCCTGGAGGCGGTAGTGACCTGCGTACTCCGGAAGTTCCGCTTCCGCGCCCGCTCCGGTGTTGCGCTGTGGCGACATCGACCACCCCCGTGCTGTTCATCCGCGCGCGCGACGCACGGAGCCTAGTCGATGACTCGTGCGGCGCAGAGGCGGCTTGCTAGCCTCCGCGTACGAATTCCGCACACGTGTTTCGTGGCGGGTTTCGGGGGAATCAACGGGACCCCATGGCAGTCATGGGGTGCAACGGGGGAGGTTTCACATGTCTGTCGACCACGTGGAAGAGGCGGGGAACAGCGACGCGGCGGAGGCCGCGACCGCGACCGCGGCGCTCGCCTACTATCCGGTCGCGCCGGGGGTCCGGCTCAACGTGCGCAGCGGTCCCGGCACCGGCTACTCGGTCGTCCGGGTCCTGTCCGAGGGCGCGAAGGTCCCCGTCTTCTGCCAGTGCCCGGGCACGTCGGTCTCCGGGCCGTACGGCACCACGAACATCTGGGACAACATCGCCGACGGCCAGTTCGTCTCGGACGCCTACATTCGCACGGGCAGCGACGGCTACATCGCACCGCGCTGCTCCTGAGCACACCTGATCCCGGGGGCGGGGATACCGGACCGAGGCCCCGGGCGCCTGGGACCGGCGCCTGCGACCCGACCACTGGGGTCCGGGCGGCTGAAACCAGGCAGCTGGAACCCGGGCGGCCGGGACCCGGGCGTGGCGAATCCGCGCGACAACGGGGCCCGGCCTGCCCGGCCCGCGCTGCCCCGTTCCCCCCGGCCCCGCCCCTCGGCGGCTCGCGGGGCGGGTGGTCTGCGGGCACCCACCCGGTGGGCCGTCCGTGCTCTGTGGCACCCACCCGGCCGCCCGCCCGCGCCCGGAGCCATAATCGTCCCGTGAGCGACGAAAACGGCACCCCGGACAGTCCGCCGGAACCCCGGGACGCCGCCGAGGTCTCCCCGGGCGCCCCCGCCGGCCCGGCAGGAGACCCTGTCGGCGCCGGCCCGCGCCCCGAACCCCTCCGCTTCTTCGGCACCACCTGGCTGAACCACGACGGCGGCCCCCGGGGCTACGCCGTCCGGCGCGGCGCGGTCGCCCTCGGCTCACTGCTCGCCGTCGTCGGCTCGTGCCTCGTCCTGCGTTTCGCCTACCAGGGCATCGCGATCGCCGATCTGGGCGGCTTCGTGACCGTCCTGGTCGTCGTGATGTTCGCGGTGTGCAGCGCGCTCGCCTTCCGGAACACCTGGGACGGCTTCGCCAAGCGCCCCGACCCCGACCGCCAGGCCTCCCTGCGCGGTCTGCTGGCGGTCGGCTTCGTCGGCTCGCTGCTCGCGTACTTCTTCCGCGCGCTCACCGAGGCGCCCGGCGAGAGACTCCACCGCGAGGAGTACGAGGCGGCCCGCCTCCAGTACGAACGCCGCACGAAGCGGCGCACCGGCAACCCCTCGAAGAAGCGCCGCCGCTGAGCCGTGCCGAGCGGGGCCCCGTTCCCCTCCCCGCCCACTCCCGCCACCATGGCCCCATGACGGCTTCCACTCCCGCTTCCCTCCACGCGGCCCGAGCCCGTTCCTTCGACGCCGCCGCGGCCCAGTACGCCGCGAACCGGCCCTCCTACCCGAACGCCCTCTTCGACGTGATCGAGGATCTCGCCGGCCGTCCCCTCGCCGGCGCGCGGACGGCGGACGTCGGGGCCGGCACCGGCCTCTCGACCGCGCGACTGCACGCCCGCGGCGCGGACGTCCTCGCCGTCGAACCCGGAGACGGCATGGCCGCGCAACTGCGCCTGACCCTTCCCGGCGTGCCGGTCGTCCGCGGCGACGGCAACCGCCTGCCGCTGGCCCGTTCCAGCGTCGACTTCCTCACCTACGCCCAGTCCTGGCACTGGACCGACCCGGCGCGCTCGGTCCCGGAGGCGCTGCGGGTGCTGCGTCCCGGCGGCGCTCTGGCTCTGTGGTGGAACACCGACGCCCTCGACGTGCCCTGGCTCGCCGAGGCCGCGGAACGCATCGGACGCCGCTTCGGGCAGAACGCCGGCGCCGGCAACAAGAACGTGGACACCCGCGTCGTCGACCCGGAGGGCCGCCTCGACCTCGTCCACCGCACGGTCCGCTGGAGCCGCCGGGTCCCCGTGGACACGCATCTGGCCAACATCGGCAGCCATTCGATCTTCCTGGTCCACGGCGAGGAGGCAGCCGCCGCCTTCCTCGCCGAGGAACGCGACCACCTGATACGGGCCTTCCCAGACGGCATCGTCGAAGAGGTCTACGACGTCATCCTGCTCCTCGCCAAGGCCTGACCCGCCCGCCGGTATCCCCACCCTCTCCTCCTCCGTCTCCCTCCCTTCGTCCTTCCTCCCCGTCCGACCGTGCGCGGCGGCCCTCACCTCCAGGGCCGCCGCGCACACATGTGCGGCCTCCCCGAAGCCCCCCCGCCCCACTCCTCCCCGCCCTGCTCCACCCCCGCGCCGCGACTTGACGACGCCCCTCACCGCGAGCATTATTCATCACATGATGAATTCCAGGCGGCCCGGCGCCCGCCCACCTGACGCACCCGCCGTACGCGCCGAAGGCCTGACCGTGGTCCGCGGCCCGCGCACCGTCCTGCACGCCCTCGACTTCACCGTCCCCCGCGGCCAGATCACCGGCCTGCTCGGGCCCTCCGGCTGCGGCAAGTCGACCCTCATGCGGTCGATCGTCGGCACCCAGGCCAAGGTCGCCGGGACCCTCGACGTGCTGGGCCGTCCCGCCGGCCACGCCGCCCTCCGCACCCGCATCGGTTACGTCACCCAGGCCCCGTCGGTCTACGACGACCTGACGATCCGCCAGAACCTGGACTACTTCGCCGCGATCCTCGACCCGGGCCGGGCGGCAGCGGACCGCCGCCAGGAGAACGTCACCCGGGCCATCGCCGACGTGGACCTCACCACCCACGCCGACGCCCTCGCCGGCAACCTCTCCGGCGGTCAGCGCAACCGGGTCTCCCTGGCCGTCGCCCTGCTGGGCGCCCCGGAACTTCTGGTCCTCGACGAACCGACCGTCGGTCTGGACCCGGTCCTGCGCCGCGACCTCTGGAACCTCTTCCACGACATCGCCGCCACCCGGGGCGCGACCCTCCTCGTCTCCTCCCACGTCATGGACGAGGCCGAGCGCTGCCACCGCCTGCTCCTCATGCGCGAGGGCGAGATCCTCGCCGACGCCACCCCCGACGAACTGCGCACCCGCACCGACGCGGAGACGGTCGAGTCGGCCTTCCTGCACCTGGTGGACGCCGCGACGGAAGCGGCCCGCGCGAAGGAGACCACCCGATGACCACCACCACGCCCCCCGAGACCCCGGGCGCCCCCGCCCCCGTCCGCGCACCCGCCCCGACCGGTGCCCTGAACGCCTCCCGGACCGCCGCCACGGCCGCCCGCGTCCTGCGCCAACTGCGCCACGACCCCCGCACCATCGCGCTGATGATCCTCATCCCCTGCGTGATGCTGTTCCTGCTCCGGTACGTCTTCGACGGCAGCCCCCGGACCTTCGACAACGTCGGCGCGTCCCTGCTGGGCATCTTCCCGCTGATCACGATGTTCCTGGTCACGTCCATCGCCACCCTGCGCGAACGCACCTCGGGCACCCTCGAACGCCTCCTCGCGATGCCCCTCGGCAAGGGCGACCTCATCGCCGGCTACGCCCTGGCCTTCGGCGCCCTCGCGATCGTCCAGTCGGCCCTCGCCACCGGCCTGGCCGTCTGGTTCCTCGACCTGGACGTCACCGGCAGCCCCTGGCTGCTCCTCCTGGTAGCCCTCCTCGACGCGCTGCTCGGCACCGCCCTCGGCCTCTTCGTCTCGGCGTTCGCCGCCTCCGAGTTCCAGGCGGTCCAGTTCATGCCGGCGGTGATCTTCCCCCAGCTCCTCCTCTGCGGCCTCTTCGCCCCGCGCGACACCATGCACCCCGCTCTGGAGACCCTCTCCGACGTCCTCCCCATGTCGTACGCGGTCGACGGCATGAACGAGGTCCTCACCCACACCGACATGACGGCCACCTTCGTACGGGACGTCCTCATCGTCGGCGGCTGCGCCCTCCTCGTCCTCTGCCTGGGCGCCGCAACCCTCCGACGCCGTACGCAGTGAGACCCCACCCTCCCGAATCCCAGCCCGCGCCCGGTTCCCAGCCCGTCCGGCGTTTGAGGACGGCCCGTCCCGGGCCGAACCGGGGGCCTGGGGGCAGCGCCCCCAGGGACGGGACGGGACGGGACGGCGGGGGCGAAAACCCACGTCCGCCCACCGGACGCGCCAGCCGGACCAGCACCCCCGGTGCGAGGATGATCCCGGTCGACGACGGCATCACCGCGGCGCGCGCGCCCACCCCGCACCCCTCCGGAGGACCCCCCAGCCATGACCCAGAAAGTCGCAGTCCTCGGCACCGGCAAGATCGGCGAAGCCCTCCTCAGCGGCATGATCCGCGGCGGCTGGCCCCTCGCCGACCTCCTCGTCACCGCCCGCCGCCCCGAGCGCGCCGAAGAACTCCGCACCCGCTACGGGGTCACCCCGGTCACCAACGCCGAGGCCGCCAAGTCCGCCGACACCCTGATCCTCACGGTGAAGCCGCAGGACATGGGCACCCTCCTCGCCGAACTCGCCGACCACGTCCCGGCCGACCGCCTGGTCATCAGCGGAGCGGCCGGCATCCCCACCTCGTTCTTCGAGGAGCGCCTCGCCCCCGGCACCCCCGTCGTCCGCGTCATGACGAACACCCCCGCCCTCGTCGACGAGGCCATGTCCGTCATCTCCGCCGGCACCCACGCCACCGCCGACCACCTCGTGCACACCGAGGAGATCTTCGGCGCCGTCGGCAAGACGCTCCGCGTCCCGGAGTCCCAGCAGGACGCCTGCACCGCGCTCTCCGGCAGCGGCCCGGCCTACTTCTTCTACCTGGTCGAAGCCATGACGGACGCCGGCATCCTGCTCGGCCTGCCCCGCGACAAGGCCCACGACCTGATCGTCCAGTCCGCGATCGGCGCCGCCACGATGCTCCGCGACAGCGGCGAGCACCCGGTCAAGCTCCGCGAGAACGTCACGTCACCCGCCGGCACCACCATCAACGCGATCCGCGAACTCGAGAACCACGGCGTACGGGCCGCGCTCATCGCCGCCCTGGAGGCCGCCCGCGACCGCAGCCGCGCACTGGCCTCCGGCAAAAAGGACTGACCCGCCGAACAGGACTGACCTGGCAAGAAGGACCGACCCGCAGAGCAGGACGGACCCGGCAAGAAGGATCGACCTGACCTGCCGGGAAGAACCGGCCCCGGGGAAGGCGAGCGGCCCGGCGGTCACCCGCCGGCCGCCCCCACGATCTCCTTCGTGGTCACCACGCGCGCGAACCCGCCCCCGTGCAGCGACACCGCCGAGGCCTGCGCCAGCTCCTCGGCGCTCCGCCGCCAGCCGAACGGCCCCTCCAGGCCGAACGTGTAGGTCGCGTCGTACGCGAACAGCACGTCGTACCCGAGGTTCCCGCCCATCCGTGCCGTCGTCTCCGCGCACATGTTGGTCTGGATCCCGGCCACCACGATCTGCGTGATCCCCTGAGCCGTCAGCCAGGCCCCCAGATCCGGCGTCCCGAGGAAGGCCGAGTTCACGGTCTTCGTGACGAGCAGCTCCGCCCCCGGGCCCCGTCCCCTTCTCTCCTGCACGTACTCCTTGAAGTCGTTCCCCTGATACCCCGTCCGCAACGGGGACCGCGGCCCCGACGAGTCGTGCCGCACGAACACGACCGGCCGCCCCGAGGCCTGCCAGGCGTCGATGAGGGCGGCGATGTTGTCGTCCGCCTCCGGATTGTTCCGCTCACCCCAGAACCCGAGTTCCTCGAAACCCTTCTGCACGTCCACGACCACCAGCGCTGCGTTCTCTGCGATGTCCATGCCCACGATCCTGCCGCCGCCCGGGAACCCGCCCCAGAGGCACTGAAGCCATCGATCGATGGTTTACTGCCAGCCATGAAGAAGCCCGCGCACCGGGTCGCCCTCGTCGCGTTCCCCGGCATCCGCGCCTTCGACGTCTCCGTCATCACCGAGGTCTGGGGCGCCGACCGCACCGACCGCGGCGCCCCCGCCTTCGATCTGCGCCGCGTCGCCGCCGACCCCGCCGCGCCCGTCCCGATGCGCGGCGGCATGGCCCTCCTCCCGGACCGCACCCTCGCCTGGCTCTCCCGCGCCGACCTGATCCTCGTCCCCGGCCTGGACGACCACCTCACTCCCGCCCCCGCCGCCGTCCTCGACGCCCTCCGCCGGGCCCACGCCCGCGGCACCACCCTCGCCGCCCTCTGCGGCGGCGCCTTCACCCTCGCCCAGGCCGGCCTCCTGGACGGCCGCCGAGCGATCACCCACTGGAACCTCGTCGACCTCCTGCGCACCCTCCACCCCCGGGTCACCGTCGTGCCCGACGCCCTCTTCATCGAGGACGACAACATCTGGACCGCCGCCGGCACGGCAGCCGGCATCGACCTCTGCCTCCACCTGGTCCGCCGCTCCCACGGCGCGGAAGCGGCCGCCACCATCGCCCGCTCGATGGTCACCGCCCCCTTCCGCACCGGCACCCAGGCCCAGTTCATCGAGCACCCCACGCCCCGCTCGGACCGGGACGCCGACGCCCTCGCCACCGTGCGCGAACACGCCCTGCGCCGACTGCACGAACCGCTCACCGTCGCCGACCTCGCCGCGCAGGCCGGCATGTCCCCGCGCAGTTTCGCCCGCCACTTCAGGGCCGAGACCGGGGTCACCCCCCTGCGCTGGCTCCTCGACCAGCGCGTCGCCGCCGCCCAGCGACTCCTCGAACGCACGGACCTCGCCATGCCGGAGGTCGCCCGGCGCGCCGGCTTCGGCAGCGAGGTCACGATGCGCCAGCACTTCGCCTCACGCCTCGCCACCAGCCCCCGCGCCTACCGAGCCGCGTTCAACGCCTCCTCCGCCACCGACTCCGCAGCGGCCCCCGGCAGCGGCTCCGCCACCGATTCGGCCACCGAGTCCGTCAGCGGCGGAAGCAGTCCGATCGCGCGATAGGCGCGGTCCACGACCGGCCGGGCCATGTGCCGGGCCTTCCCGGCCCCGTCCCGCAGCACCCTCTCCACATATCCCGGGTCGGCGCACAGTTCCCGATGCCTGGCCTGCAGGGGTTCCAGGACCGCCACCACCGCGTCGGCGGCGTCCTTCTTCAGAGCGCCGTACGACGAGTACCCCGCGCCAAGCGCCGCCGGATCCCCGCCCGTACAGGCAGCGAGGATCTCCAGCAAATTCGCGACGCCGGGCCGTCCCACCCGGTCGTACACGACCTCCCGCCCGCTGTCGGTGACGGCCCGCATCATCTTCTTGCGCACCACGTCCGGCTCGTCCAGCAGATAGACGATGCCGGGCCCGAAGTCGTCGCTCTTGCCCATCTTGGACGCCGGCTCCTGAAGGTTCATCACCCGCGCCGCAACCGTCGGCAGCGTCGCCTTCGGCACCACGAAGGTGTGCCCGTACCGCTGGTTGAACCGCACCGCCAGATCCCGGGCCAGCTCCACATGCTGCGCCTGGTCGTCCCCGACCGGCACCTCATGGGTCGCGTAGGCCAGGATGTCCGCCGCCATCAGCACGGGATACGTCAGCAACGACAGCCGCACACTGCCCCCGCGCTCCCGCTCCCGCGCGGCCTTCTCCTTGTACTGGATCATCCGCCGCATCTCGCCGTCGGTGGCCACGCACTCCAGGAGGTACGACAGCCGCGCATGCTCGTCCACATGGCTCTGGACGAAGACGGTGCACAACTGCGGATCCAGTCCCGAAGCCAGGAGCAGCGTCGCCGCCTGCCGGCTCAGCCGTCGTACCCGCGCCGGATCATGGTCGACGGTCAGCGCGTGCAGATCGACGACGCAGAACAGGGAGTCGGCCCGGTGCTGGTCGACCTCGGCCCACTGCCGCAGCGCGCCCAGGTAGTTCCCCAGCGTCAGGTGCCCGGTCGGCTTGACTCCGCTGAAGACCCGCTTCATCTCTCCACCTCCTGGTCGAGACCGCCGTTCCGGCCGGCCGACCCCCGGGCTCTGGTGGGAGAAACGAGAACGGCCGCCGAAGCGGCGGCCGTTGAGTGCATACGTGAACACGGCCGCCTGTCAGGCGGCCCACCACAGCTGGGTGCACGTACGCGTAGTCATGGGAGCCAGACTACGCCCCTGGGGTGCTCCCGGGACATGAGTTGACACACCCTGGCGTGAAACGTAGTGTTCTCCGAGTTGTCCGACGTGAGCGCCGACTCCGGTCGGTCCCCGGACAGCCATTCCGCAGGTACCAACCAACTACTCGACAACAGTCGACTCGTCTGCTGTCGCGTTCATTGGCGTGCGTATTCACGGAATGAGGAATCCGCGTTCGAAAGGACGCAGGCCCCGATTGGCTTCGGAGGCCGGGAATCCGCTAAAGTCTCACTCGTCGGAACGGCCCAACAGCCGCGAAGACGACTCCCGTCGACCGGGAATCAGAACCGAAAGGGTCTGGTAGAGTCGGAAACGCCGGAAAGGAAAACCGCGAGATAAGCGGGGAACCTGGAAAGCACCGAGGAAAGCGGATCGGGAAACGGTCTGATAGAGTCGGAAACGCAAGACCGAAGGGAAACTGCCCGGAGGAAAGCCCGAGAGGGTGAGTACGAAGGAAGCGTCCGTTCCTTGAGAACTCAACAGCGTGCCAAAAATCAACGCCAGATATGTTGATACCCCGTCCCCGGCAGTGATAGCCGAGGATGAGGTTCCTTTGAAACAAACACAGCGAGGACGTTGTGAACGCCGAGCTTATTCCGCTCGACGTTCCGCTCTCGTGTGTGCGATCCCGATCACGGGAAAACATTCACGGAGAGTTTGATCCTGGCTCAGGACGAACGCTGGCGGCGTGCTTAACACATGCAAGTCGAACGATGAACCACTTCGGTGGGGATTAGTGGCGAACGGGTGAGTAACACGTGGGCAATCTGCCCTTCACTCTGGGACAAGCCCTGGAAACGGGGTCTAATACCGGATATCACTTCTGCAGGCATCTGTAGGGGTTGAAAGCTCCGGCGGTGAAGGATGAGCCCGCGGCCTATCAGCTTGTTGGTGAGGTAATGGCTCACCAAGGCGACGACGGGTAGCCGGCCTGAGAGGGCGACCGGCCACACTGGGACTGAGACACGGCCCAGACTCCTACGGGAGGCAGCAGTGGGGAATATTGCACAATGGGCGAAAGCCTGATGCAGCGACGCCGCGTGAGGGATGACGGCCTTCGGGTTGTAAACCTCTTTCAGCAGGGAAGAAGCGAAAGTGACGGTACCTGCAGAAGAAGCGCCGGCTAACTACGTGCCAGCAGCCGCGGTAATACGTAGGGCGCAAGCGTTGTCCGGAATTATTGGGCGTAAAGAGCTCGTAGGCGGTCTGTCGCGTCGGATGTGAAAGCCCGGGGCTTAACCCCGGGTCTGCATTCGATACGGGCAGACTAGAGTGTGGTAGGGGAGATCGGAATTCCTGGTGTAGCGGTGAAATGCG
The DNA here is from genome assembly GCF_030816715.1 of Streptomyces achromogenes. Taxonomy (NCBI): domain Bacteria; kingdom Bacillati; phylum Actinomycetota; class Actinomycetes; order Kitasatosporales; family Streptomycetaceae; genus Streptomyces; species Streptomyces achromogenes. The sequence goes on from NZ_JAUSYH010000001.1 coordinate 5,031,331, forward strand.
CAGATATCAGGAGGAACACCGGTGGCGAAGGCGGATCTCTGGGCCATTACTGACGCTGAGGAGCGAAAGCGTGGGGAGCGAACAGGATTAGATACCCTGGTAGTCCACGCCGTAAACGGTGGGAACTAGGTGTTGGCGACATTCCACGTCGTCGGTGCCGCAGCTAACGCATTAAGTTCCCCGCCTGGGGAGTACGGCCGCAAGGCTAAAACTCAAAGGAATTGACGGGGGCCCGCACAAGCAGCGGAGCATGTGGCTTAATTCGACGCAACGCGAAGAACCTTACCAAGGCTTGACATACACCGGAAACGGCCAGAGATGGTCGCCCCCTTGTGGTCGGTGTACAGGTGGTGCATGGCTGTCGTCAGCTCGTGTCGTGAGATGTTGGGTTAAGTCCCGCAACGAGCGCAACCCTTGTTCTGTGTTGCCAGCATGCCCTTCGGGGTGATGGGGACTCACAGGAGACTGCCGGGGTCAACTCGGAGGAAGGTGGGGACGACGTCAAGTCATCATGCCCCTTATGTCTTGGGCTGCACACGTGCTACAATGGCCGGTACAAAGAGCTGCGAAACCGTGAGGTGGAGCGAATCTCAAAAAGCCGGTCTCAGTTCGGATTGGGGTCTGCAACTCGACCCCATGAAGTCGGAGTTGCTAGTAATCGCAGATCAGCATTGCTGCGGTGAATACGTTCCCGGGCCTTGTACACACCGCCCGTCACGTCACGAAAGTCGGTAACACCCGAAGCCGGTGGCCCAACCCCTTGTGGGAGGGAGCTGTCGAAGGTGGGACTGGCGATTGGGACGAAGTCGTAACAAGGTAGCCGTACCGGAAGGTGCGGCTGGATCACCTCCTTTCTAAGGAGCACTTCTAGGCGACCGCAAGGTTGTCCAGAGGCCAGTTCATCGGCGAACGTCCGGTGCTGGTTGCTCATGGGTGGAACGTTGATTATTCGGCATTCTCAGTCATCTCGGGCTGCAAGTACTGCTCTTCGGAGCGTGGAAAGCTGATCACGAGTGGCGGGGGTGCCGGGCACGCTGTTGGGTGTCTGAGGGTATGGCCGTGAGGTCGTCCTTCTGATGCCGGCCCCAGTGAACTCCAGCTCAGGTTGGGGGTGATGGGTGGCTGGTCGTTGTTTGAGAACTGCACAGTGGACGCGAGCATCTGTGGCCAAGTTTTTAAGGGCGCACGGTGGATGCCTTGGCACCAGGAACCGATGAAGGACGTGGGAGGCCACGATAGTCCCCGGGGAGCCGTCAACCAGGCTTTGATCCGGGGGTTTCCGAATGGGGAAACCCGGCAGTCGTCATGGGCTGTCACCCATACCTGAACACATAGGGTATGTGGAGGGAACGCGGGGAAGTGAAACATCTCAGTACCCGCAGGAAGAGAAAACAACCGTGATTCCGGGAGTAGTGGCGAGCGAAACCGGATGAGGCCAAACCGTATGCGTGTGAGACCCGGCAGGGGTTGCGCATTCGGGGTTGTGGGATCTCTCTTTCACAGTCTGCCGGCTGTGAGGCGAGTCAGAAACCGTTGATGTAGGCGAAGGACATGCGAAAGGTCCGGCGTAGAGGGTAAGACCCCCGTAGTCGAAACATCAACGGCTCGTTTGAGAGACACCCAAGTAGCACGGGGCCCGAGAAATCCCGTGTGAATCTGGCGGGACCACCCGCTAAGCCTAAATATTCCCTGGTGACCGATAGCGGATAGTACCGTGAGGGAATGGTGAAAAGTACCGCGGGAGCGGAGTGAAATAGTACCTGAAACCGTGTGCCTACAAGCCGTGGGAGCGTCGGACGTCAAGCTTGCTTGGCGTCTCGTGACTGCGTGCCTTTTGAAGAATGAGCCTGCGAGTTTGCGGTGTGTTGCGAGGTTAACCCGAGTGGGGTAGCCGTAGCGAAAGCGAGTCCGAACAGGGCGTTTCAGTAGCACGCTCAAGACCCGAAGCGGAGTGATCTAGCCATGGGCAGGTTGAAGCGGAGGTAAGACTTCGTGGAGGACCGAACCCACCAGGGTTGAAAACCTGGGGGATGACCTGTGGTTAGGGGTGAAAGGCCAATCAAACTCCGTGATAGCTGGTTCTCCCCGAAATGCATTTAGGTGCAGCGTCGTGTGTTTCTTGCCGGAGGTAGAGCACTGGATAGGCGATGGGCCCTACCGGGTTACTGACCTTAGCCAAACTCCGAATGCCGGTAAGTGAGAGCGCGGCAGTGAGACTGTGGGGGATAAGCTCCATGGTCGAGAGGGAAACAGCCCAGAGCATCGACTAAGGCCCCTAAGCGTACGCTAAGTGGGAAAGGATGTGGAGTCGCAGAGACAACCAGGAGGTTGGCTTAGAAGCAGCCACCCTTGAAAGAGTGCGTAATAGCTCACTGGTCTAGTGATTCCGCGCCGACAATGTAGCGGGGCTCAAGCGTACCGCCGAAGTCGTGTCATTGCAGCAATAGGGCCAACGCCTGCTGTGATGGGTAGGGGAGCGTCGTGTGCCGGGTGAAGCAGCACCGGAAGGTAGTTGTGGACGGTTCACGAGTGAGAATGCAGGCATGAGTAGCGATTCACACGTGAGAAACGTGTGCGCCGATTGACTAAGGGTTCCTGGGTCAAGCTGATCTGCCCAGGGTAAGTCGGGACCTAAGGCGAGGCCGACAGGCGTAGTCGATGGATAACCGGTTGATATTCCGGTACCCGCTGTGAAGCGTCAAACATCGAACCAGGCGATGCTAAGTCCGTGAAGCCGTTCCGGACCCTTCGGGGAATGGAAAGTGGTGGAGCCGACGGACCAGACTTGCAGTAGGTGAGTGATGGGGTGACGCAGGAAGGTAGTCCATCCCGGGCGGTGGTTGTCCCGGGGTAAGGGTGTAGGCCGTGTGATAGGCAAATCCGTCACACATTAAGGCTGAGACCTGATGCCGAGCCGATTGTGGCGAAGTGGATGATCCTATGCTGTCGAGAAAAGCCTCTAGCGAGTTTCATGGCGGCCCGTACCCTAAACCGACTCAGGTGGTCAGGTAGAGAATACCGAGGCGTTCGGGTGAACTATGGTTAAGGAACTCGGCAAAATGCCCCCGTAACTTCGGGAGAAGGGGGGCCACGCTTGGTGAGAGGACTTGCTCCTCGAGCTGGGGGTGGCCGCAGAGACCAGCGAGAAGCGACTGTTTACTAAAAACACAGGTCCGTGCGAAGCCGTAAGGCGATGTATACGGACTGACGCCTGCCCGGTGCTGGAACGTTAAGGGGACCGGTTAGTCACTCTTCGGGGTGGCGAAGCTGAGAACTTAAGCGCCAGTAAACGGCGGTGGTAACTATAACCATCCTAAGGTAGCGAAATTCCTTGTCGGGTAAGTTCCGACCTGCACGAATGGCGTAACGACTTCTCGACTGTCTCAACCATAGGCCCGGTGAAATTGCACTACGAGTAAAGATGCTCGTTTCGCGCAGCAGGACGGAAAGACCCCGGGACCTTTACTACAGTTTGATATTGGTGTTCGGTTCGGCTTGTGTAGGATAGCTGGGAGACTGTGAAGCTTGGACGCCAGTTCGAGTGGAGTCGTCGTTGAAATACCAGTCTGGTCGTGCTGGATGTCTAACCTGGGTCCGTGATCCGGATCAGGGACAGTGTCTGATGGGTAGTTTAACTGGGGCGGTTGCCTCCTAAAGAGTAACGGAGGCGCCCAAAGGTTCCCTCAGCCTGGTTGGCAATCAGGTGTTGAGTGTAAGTGCACAAGGGAGCTTGACTGTGAGACCGACGGGTCGAGCAGGGACGAAAGTCGGGACTAGTGATCCGGCGGTGGCTTGTGGAAGCGCCGTCGCTCAACGGATAAAAGGTACCCCGGGGATAACAGGCTGATCTTCCCCAAGAGTCCATATCGACGGGATGGTTTGGCACCTCGATGTCGGCTCGTCGCATCCTGGGGCTGGAGTCGGTCCCAAGGGTTGGGCTGTTCGCCCATTAAAGCGGTACGCGAGCTGGGTTTAGAACGTCGTGAGACAGTTCGGTCCCTATCCGCTGCGCGCGCAGGAATATTGAGAAGGGCTGTCCCTAGTACGAGAGGACCGGGACGGACGAACCTCTGGTGTGCCAGTTGTTCTGCCAAGGGCATGGCTGGTTGGCTACGTTCGGGAGGGATAACCGCTGAAAGCATCTAAGCGGGAAGCCTGCTTCGAGATGAGTATTCCCACCCACTTGATGGGGTAAGGCTCCCAGTAGACGACTGGGTTGATAGGCCGGATGTGGAAGCCCAGTAATGGGTGAAGCTGACTGGTACTAATAGGCCGAGGGCTTGTCCTCAGTTGCTCGCGTCCACTGTGTTGGTTCTGAAACCACGAACAGCCCCATGCCATGGTCACGGTGTGGTGCGGCTGGACAGTTTCATAGTGTTTCGGTGGTCATAGCGTGAGGGAAACGCCCGGTTACATTCCGAACCCGGAAGCTAAGCCTTACAGCGCCGATGGTACTGCAGGGGGGACCCTGTGGGAGAGTAGGACACCGCCGAACAATCATTGCGAAAACCCCCGTGCCATTCGGCACGGGGGTTTTCTGCGTTTAGGGTCGGAATATGCGCTACGACTTGGTGGTCTTCGACAACGACGGTGTCCTCGTGGACAGTGAGCCGATCTCCAACCGCCTGCTGGCCGGGTATCTGACCGAGCTGGGACATCCGACCAGCTACGAGGACTCCATCCGGGACTACATGGGGTCGGCGATGCACCGCATCCACGACCTGGTCCTCCAACGGACGGGGGAACGGCTGCCGGCCGACTTCGACGACGTCTTCCACCGGCGGGTGTTCGAGGCCTTCGAGCGGGAGCTGCGGCCCGTCCCGGGCGCTGTGACCGTGCTGGAGAAGCTGGCGGCGGACGAGGTGCCGTACTGCGTGGCGTCCTCGGGCAGTCATGAGCGGATCCGGGTGGGGCACCGGACGACGGGGCTGGACCGGTGGTTCGACGACAGCCGTGTCTTCAGCTCGCAGGACGTGGGCAAGGGGAAGCCCGCTCCGGACCTCTTCCTCTTCGCGGCCGAGCGGATGGGCGTCGAACCGGGACGGTGTGTGGTCGTAGAGGACAGCCCGCTCGGGGTGCAGGCCGCCCGGGCGGCCGGGATGGACGTGTACGGGTTCACCGCGATGACGCCGGCCGCCAAGCTCGCCGGGGCCACGCAACTCTTCGCGGACATGGATCAGTTGGGTGACCTGCTGGTCTGACGCCGGTCCGGTGGACGGGCTGACAATTGTCATGCCGAGCTCCGGACGATCGTTTCTACTGGGAGACCCCTCCCGGCCGCGAAGCTGTGTGCATGACGACGAACCAGCACAAGAAGCAGAACGCCTTCGCCCCGCTCATCGTGGACGTGGCGGTGCCGCTCGGGTCGTACTACCTCTTCAAAGGCGCGTTCGGGATGAGCACCTTCGCCGCTCTCGGCTGGAGCAGCGTGGTGCCGGCGGCGCGGACGCTGTGGAGCGTGGCCAGGGAGCGGACGCTCAACGGGCTCGCCGGGCTGATCCTCGTCGTCAACGTCGTCGGACTGGTGCTCAGCTTCGTCGCCGGTGACCCGCGGCTGATGCTGGCCAAGGACAGCGGGGTCAGCAGCACGGTCGGGATCGGGATCCTGGTCTCCGTGATGCTGGGGAAGCCGATGATGACCGCGGCGCTCAAGCCGTTCCTGGTGAAGGGGAACGCCGTCCGGGACGCCGCGTGGGAGCGGCTGGCGAGCGGGGCGTCGGTGGCGTCGGAGGACTTCCGGAAGCGGGAGCGGGCCTTCTCGGTCGTGTGGGGTGCGGTGCTGCTCGCCGAGTGCGTCGTGCGGGTCGTCGGGGCCTATACGGTGCCGGTGGACACGATGGTGTGGCTCGGCTCGGTCATCATGATCGTGGCGATCGTGCTGGGGATCGTGCTCGGCGGGGCGCTGGGCGCGGGGCCGATGGAGGCGATGGTGTCCTTCGAGGCGAAGGCCGCGGACGCCGGCGTGGCGGACGCCGAGGCGGGGGACGGTGTGGAGGTCGAGGGGCTTCGGGCCGTGCGGCCCGAGGCGGCCCTCGCCCGGTAGGAAGGGTCGGCGGCCGGCCGGACCCGGCGGTCCGGAAAGCTGAAGAGAATTCATCTTTGGCTGGATCTACCCACGAGTACGCAGGGGCCCTACGCTCGCCGCCATGACAGATGTGCTGCGGCGCGGTAGGGCCTCTCTGGCGTTCAGCTTCTTCGCGCAGGGGGTCGCCTTCGCGTTGCTCGTGACCAGGATTCCGGCCATCCAGGACAGGTACGGGGTTTCTGACGCGTTGTTGCCCGCCTTCCTGGCCGCCGTCCCGGTCCTCGCGGGCGTCGGCAGTGTGACGACCGAGCAGCTGGTGAAGCGGATACCGCCCAGCCGGCTGCTGCGCTGGTCCCAGCCGGTGGTGCTGCTGGCGCTGCTCGGGGTCGGGGCGGGGCGGGGAATGGCCGAGCTGGGGGTCGCCCTGGCCGTGTTCGGACTGGCCGTCGGTGCGCTGGACGCCTCGATGAACATGCTCGGGGTGAGTCTGCAACGGACGTACGGGCGCAGCATCATGCTCAGCTTCCACGCGGTGTACAGCCTGGGCGGGATCCTGGGGGCCTCGCTCGCCTGGGCGGGGGCGCACTGGCATCTGGCGCTGTGGGTGTCGTATCTGCCGGTGGTGGCGGTGCTGTTGCCGGCGGCGTTGCTGGGCAGCCGGTGGTACGTGGACGGGGGTGCGGAGGCCGGCGGAGCGGCGGTGGAGGACGGGAAGGCGAGCGGCGGCGAGACGGGCCTCGTCTTCAAGGTGCTGCTGCCGCTGTGTCTGGTGATGAGCTTCGCCTACATCGGGGACTCGACGGTCTCCAACTGGAGCGCGAAGTATCTGCAGGACGTGCTGGGGAGCTCGGAGCAGCTGGCGACGGTCCCCTACAACGTCTACATGGTGACCACGCTGCTGGGGCGGGCCATCGGGGACTTCGGGGTGCGGCGGTTCGGGGCCGCGGCGGTGGTGCGGCTGGGGGCGCTGGTCGCGGCGGCGGGGTTCGCGGTGGTGGCGGTCGCGCCGGGGGCGTGGGTCGGGATGCTGGGGTTCACCCTCGTGGGGCTGGGCCTGTGCGTGCTGGTGCCGCAGACGTTCGCGGCGGCGGGGCGGCTGTTCCCGGGGGCCTCGGATGCGGCGATCGCCCGTCTCAACATCTTCAACTACGTCGGGTTCCTGGTCGGGTCGCCGTTGGTGGGGGCGCTGGGCGACGCGTGGAGCTATCGGGGGGCGATGGTCGTGCCGATGGTGTTGGTGCTGGTGACGTTGGCGTACGCCCGTTCGTTCGCGGCTCAACCGGACCGATACGGTGACGGGCATGAGCGGCCGCGCACAGCTGATGTGGGACGAGGCAGTAACGGGCTATGACTTCGGGCCCGGGCATCCGATGGATCCGGTCCGGCTGGATCTGACCCGGAGACTGGTCGGGGCCCTGGGGCTGGACCGGGAGGTGGACGTCGTCTCGGCGAAGCCGGCCGGGGAGTCGACGCTGCGGCTCGTGCACCGGGAGGATTACGTCGACGCGGTGAAGGCGGCGTCGGCCGAGCCGGCGGCGGCGGACCAGTCGTACGGACTGGGGACGATGGACGACCCGGCGTTCGCGGGGATGCACGAGGTGTCCGCGCTGATCGCCGGGCTGTCGGTGGGGGCGGCCGAGGCCGTGTGGCGGGGCGAGGCGCTGCACGCGGTGAACTTCGCGGGCGGGCTGCACCATGCGATGCCCGGGGGAGCGTCCGGGTTCTGCATCTACAACGACGCCTCGCTGGCGATCGCCCGGCTGTTGGAGCTCGGGGCGCGGCGGGTCGCGTACGTGGATGTGGACGTGCATCACGGGGACGGGGTCCAGGCGGCGTTCTGGGAGGACCCGCGGGTGCTGACGGTCTCCTTGCACGAGCATCCGCGGACGTTGTTCCCGCAGACGGGCTGGCCGGAGGAGACCGGTGGAGAGGCCGCGCAGGGGTCGGCGGTGAACGTCGCGCTGCCGGCCGGGACCGGGGACGCGGGGTGGCTGCGGGCGTTCCACGCGGTGGTGCCGGAGCTGATCGCCGACTTCCGGCCGGATGTGCTGGTGACCCAGCACGGGGCCGACACGCACTTCGAGGACCCGTTGGCCCATCTCGCGGTGTCGCTCGACGCGCAGCGGGCGGTGCAGGTGGCCTGTCATGAGTTGGCGCACGAGCACGCCGGGGGGAAGTGGATCGCGCTCGGCGGTGGCGGCTACGCGGTGGTGGACGTGGTGCCGCGGTCGTGGGCGCATCTGGTGGGGGTGGCGGGTGGGGTGCCGGTGCCGCCGGAGACGGTGATTCCGGAGGGGTGGCGGCAGGACGTCTTCGCTCGTACGCGGCAGTTGGGGCCGATGCGGATGACCGACGGGCGGTGGCCGGTGGGGTGGGCCGGGTGGGACTCGGGGTACGACCCCGCCGATCGGTTGGATCAGGCGGTGCTGGCCACTCGGCGGGCGGTGTTCCCGTTGCGGGGGCTGCTGGCGTAGGCCCGGGGTCCGGGGGCGGGTGGGGCTTACGCCGACTGTGCGGTGTTCTTGGGGTTTGTGGCCGGTGGGCGTTCTCGTCCGTCAGGATCGCTTGGGTGTTGAGTACCGGGGCGCTTCGGGCGCATCTGCTCGCCGCGCGGTTGGCCGGGGTGGTCGCGACCTCCCGCGAGGTGAGTCTGCGGAGCTATCGGCTCTTCGCCGCCCGGGATCCGCGCGTGCTGATCGGGCTCGATCCTGCGGGGAGTTGGGGGCAGCGGGAGGTGCTCGCGCTGATGGCGGACAAGTGTGGGGTTTCGGCCGATCCGGGATGCGTGTCGGGGCATGATGTGATCGATCCCGAGCGGACTCTGGCCGCTCTCGACGCGTTCGCGGAGCGGCTCGTCTCGGTCGCCCAGCGTGGCGCGGCGGTGCTGCTCGGTACCGGGCATCCGCAGCGGCTGCTGGGTTTCTACGCCGGTCTTGCGGACGCTTTGCAGACGGCGGGATGTGAAGTTCTCACCCCGGCGCAGGGTCGCTGTGTCGACATAACGACCCGGTTCGGCCTACGCCCCCACGCCCTGGACTACGTACGAGGGGTGGCGGTCGTCCGGGAGGCGGAGGGCGAACGCGCCGGTTGTGCGACCGGTGCGCACAGTCATTCTCCGCTGCCGGTTCGGGTGGCGCTCGCCGCGGCGGCCGAGGCCGGCGGGCCGTTGCCCGAGCTGGTGATCGGGGACCACGGATGGGTCTGCGGGGCTGGTCAGCTGGGGTTCGAGGCGGTCGGGCTGGCCGACACCGACGACCCCGCGCTGTTCGTGGGAGAGGCCGAGGGGGTCGTCTCGGTGGCCGTTCCGCTTGATGACGCCGTGCGGTCCGATTACTACAGGCCGCTGACCCGCTACGTACTCAATCGAGCGTGTCTGTCACAGTAGGCCGCTGATGGGTGCACCTCTTCCCCACTCGCATCACCCGCCCCTACATTGGGGAGTGAGCACGCAGCGACGAAGAGTCACCGGAAGGGGAAGCCGGTGGCCGTCGAGTCGAGTGCGGAAGGTTCAGGTGTGTCATGGCTGCAGCTGGCGAGAGGCCTCTGAACGAGGTTCAGTTCCTGACCGTGGCGGAAGTCGCCTCGGTGATGCGAGTGTCGAAGATGACCGTGTACCGGTTGGTGCACAGTGGTCATCTGCCCGCGATCCGGGTGGGGCGGTCCTTCCGCGTCCCCGAGCAAGCGGTTCACGAGTACCTCCGCGAGAGCTACGTGGGGGTGGAAACCGCCTGACGGCCGGGGCCTGCCTGCCGGGCAGGCCCATCGGTGAGGGGCCCGGCCGTCAGTGCCGTCCCGGGCCCTTCCGCCCTCGATTACGACCTCAGCGCTCAGGCGGGTAGGCTAGCCCCTCGTAGGTCGTATGGGCCCATGGCGCCCAGCACCGAGTGATGAGAAGTGAGCGAGGGTAGTCGTGGGCTCTGTTATCAAGAAGCGGCGCAAGCGGATGGCCAAGAAGAAGCACCGCAAGCTGCTCAAGCGCACGCGCGTTCAGCGTCGCAACAAGAAGTAGGCGCGAGAAGCAGGCACGTTCTGCTTCTTCGCGCGTCCTTCGCGCGACGCGAGCCGCGTAGGCGTGGTGTGGCCCCCCATCGATCCGTCGGTGGGGGGCCACACGCATATCCGGGCGCCGTGCGGTCCGTTGAACGCCGTGCGCATGCCTGGACCGGCATGATGGCCGGTGTGGGTCCTACGACCGCCCGGATCTCGTCATTTCGCGCTTCGGGCAGTCGTCACAGGGCGACACCGACCCGCTAAGTTGGCCCGCAGACGGGAACCCGGTGCGGCAGCCGGCGGTTCCAGGACGGAAGGAAGGCGCGGATCTTGGGAAAGGTCGTGCTCGTTACCGGAGTGGCCCGTCAGCTGGGGGGCCGCTTCGTACGGCGGATCCAGCGGGACCCACGGGTCGACCGGGTGGTCGCCGTGGACGTCGTGCGGCCCGAGCATCATCTCGGGGGCGCCGAGTTCATCCAGGCCGACATCCGGCAGCCCACCATCGCGCGGGTGCTGGCCGAGACCGGCGCCGACACGGTCGTCCACCTGGACGTGACGGCGACCGCGCTGGGCAGCGGCAGCCGGACCACGGTCAAGGAGACCAACGTCATCGGGACGATGCAGCTGCTCGGCGCCTGTCAGAAGTCGCCGAACGTGAAGCGGCTCGTCGTGAAGTCCAGCACCAACGTGTACGGGTCCGCGTCCCGGGACCCGGCCGTGTTCACCGAGACCACACCCGCCAAGGCGCTGCCGAGCGGCGGTTTCGCCAAGGACACCGTCGAGGTGGAGGGGTACGTCCGCGGGTTCGCCCGGCGGCGGCCGGACGTCGCCGTGTGCGTGCTGCGGTTCGCCAACATCCTCGGGCCCACCGCCGAGACGCCGCTCGCCTCGTACTTCGCGCTGCCCGTGCTGCCCACGGTGTTCGGCTACGACCCCCGGCTGCAGTTCGCGCACGAGGACGACGTGATCCAGGTGCTGCGGATCGCCTCGCACGAGCCGGAGCGGGGCACGCTCAACAGCGGCACCTTCAACATCGCCGGGGACGGGGTGCTGCTGCTGTCGCAGTGCTCACGGCGGCTCGGGCGGCCCACCGTGCCGCTGCTGCTGCCCGCCGTCACCTGGGCGGGCTCCCTGGTGCGTACGCTGGGCATGACGGACTTCTCGCCGGAACAGATCCGGCTGCTCACCCACGGCCGGGTCGTGTCGACGGTCCAGATGCGCGAGACGCTGGGGTTCACACCCCGGTACACGACGGCCGAGACCTTCGAGGACTTCGCACGCGCCCACGGACCGGGTCTGCTTCCGGCGGAGGCCGTCGCCGGGGTGGTCGACCGGATCGCCGCGCTGCCGCTGCCGGGCGGCGCCCGTGGCACGGCCCCGGACCGGTCCCCGGTCACCCCCCCGACGCAGAGCGCCAACTGAGGAGCGCATCAACGATGGCGGACGCCAAGGTCATTCCGTTCGACGACGACCGGTCCCGGGGGAGCGCCGTGGCGCGGCCGTCCCGGCGACGGGGCGCGGGGAGCCGGCGCAAGAACGGCGAGCCCGCGCAGGTCCTGGAACTCGGCGAAATCGGTGAGAACGGCCCGGTCGGCGAGGTCCAGCCCCTGCACACCGGGGCGCCCGGGCTGGATGATGTTCCTGTGACGGGTGAGGAACGGCCTGATGAGGCCGGGGGCGGCTTGGAGCGGCGGATCGCGGGCGGGTTGTCCTTCCTGCGACGGCGGCTCACGGGCGATTACGAGGTCGACGACTTCGGCTACGACGAGGAGCTGACCGACCAGGTCCTGATGTCCCTGCTGCGGCCGCTGTACGAGAAGTACTTCCGGGTCGAGGTGAAGGGCGTCGAGAACATTCCGGCCGAGGGCGGGGCGCTGATCGTCGCCAACCACTCCGGGACGCTGCCGCTGGACGGCCTGATGATGCAGGTAGCCGTCCACGACCAGCACCCCGCGGGCCGTCACTTGCGGTTGCTCGCCGCCGATCTCGTCTTCGTGCTGCCGGTCGTCAACGAGTTGGCGCGCAAGCTCGGGCACACGCTCGCCTGCGCGGAGGACGCCGAACGGCTGCTCGGCCAGGGCGAGCTCGTCGGGGTGATGCCGGAGGGCTTCAAGGGCATCGGGAAGCCGTTCAACGAGCGGTACAAGCTTCAGCGGTTCGGCCGGGGCGGCTTCGTCTCGACGGCCCTGCGCAAGGGCGTCCCGATCATTCCCTGCTCGATCGTCGGGGCCGAGGAGATCTACCCGATGATCGGCAACGCCAAGACGCTGGCCCGGGTGCTGGGCATCCCGTACTTCCCGCTGACGCCGACGTTCCCGTGGCTGGGCCCGTTGGGCGCGATCCCGCTGCCGACGAAGTGGACGATCCAGTTCGGCGAGCCGATCCCGACGGACGGTTATCCGCCGGAGGCGGCGGAGGATCCGATGCTGATGTTCAACCTCACGGATCAGGTACGCGAACAGATCCAGCACACGCTGTACAAGCTGCTGGTGCAGCGGCGCTCGGTGTTCTTCTAGCCGCTCGCAGGCTGTGTCGTCGCCGACTGCCGGCAGCCGGCCATTGCGGGTTGGCGGCGTCGTCGGCCGTTCCACGGCCTGTCCCCTGGGCCGTTCGGCGCGCGGGCACGCCGATGGGGGCGCCCCTTCCGAGAAGAGGCGCCCCCATCGCCGTGTGCGGTGGTGCTACTCCGCGTCCTCGCCGTCGATGCCCAGGCCCGGGAGGAGGCCCGGGAGGAGCGGCGGGAGGGTGACGTCGGGCCGGGTGAGGGGCGGGGTGGTGGTCGGGGCGGTGCCGCCGGTGTCCTTCGGGGGGTCGAGGAGGCCGCCGGTGTTGCCGCCGAGGAGGCCGTCGTCGTCCGTCCCGGACGTGGCGGACCTGCTGGGGCTGCCGGTGTCGCCCCCGGTGTCGTCGGAGGTGTCCTTGCCGCCGCCCGGCGCGGTCCCGCGACCGGTGTCCGAGGAGCTGCCGGTGGACGCCGACCCGGTGCCGTGACGGGTGTCACGGCCGCCCGGGGCGGGGGGCCGCGGGAGCAGGGACTGCAGCGGGGCGACCTCGTCGTCTATGGCGTCGAAGACCGACGAGACCTGCTGACTGACGTCCCCGAGCTGGACCGGGAGCCGCTCGCGCAGGGCACCCCACGCCTCGCGGTGCGAGCGCGAGAACGCCTCGAGGGCCTGGATGGGGCCCAGCGAGTCGGGGTTGTGCGCGTACGCCTCGTGGAGGAGGCGATGGCCTTCCGACGCGTCGTGCTGCATGCCGTTCAGGGCGCGCCGGATCTCGCCGAGGGATTCGTGGTCGAGGTCGCCGCTGCGGCCCCGTTCCATGAGCCTACGGGCCTCGCCGAGCCGGGTGGAGGCCTGGTCGAGGTAGGTGCGACCGCGTTCGTCGTCCCCGTCGGCCAGGTAGTTGAGCTTGAAGTCCTCGATCCCGCGCTTCAGCCCGTACAGCCCGTCGCCGGGCAGGGCGTCGGAGCTCGCCGCGGCGACCCCGCCGAAGGCTCCCGCCGCGACGCCGACGCTGAGGCCGCCCGCGGTGAGGCCCCTGGCGAGGCGGGAACGTGGCCGGAACTTGCCCAGCGGGCCGGCCCTGTGTGTGCCCTTGCCCCGGTGGGATCGCTGTTCGGGGACCGACAGGTCCGCTGCCTCGCCTCCCGCGGTGCCAGCCTGCAGCATGGCCTCCATCGCTGCGACCAACTGGGCCCGCTGGACGACCTTGACCTCGGGATCGAGTTCCGGCTTGGGCAGCTCGGCGAGACTCGTGGCGAGGGCCAGCAGCTGGCCCTGCCCGGTCTGGTCCGCAGCGGCGGGCGCCGGCGGTGATCCTTCGGTCTGCTCGGCCGCCGTGCCCTGGGCGGACTGCTCCTCCAGGGCCTGGGCGAAGGCGTTCGCCCGCCGGTGCGCCGATACGTTCGCGATCACGGGCGGCACCTCCTCTCGTCATGACGGTCGACTCCCTTGGGGTACTGAGGGTTGCACGCCCTGTGCCGGTTGCACCCGATCGAGTGATCGGGGTCGGCCAGGACGTGACCACAGGGAGCCTGTATCCCGCACAACGACTGGCGCGGCACTTGGGTTACGGACTGCGGATGATCGGATCGGGAAGGCAACGGACTTTCACTGAACGTGAGTTGGGGAACGCCGACAGTGGGCTGCGGGCGGGGGCGGTCAGCGGGCGTCTTCCGGCAGCAGCCGGGCGAGGGTGCGGACGGCCCGGTACTGGAGGGTCTTGATGGCGCCCTCGTTCTTGCCCATCACCCGAGCGGTCTCGGCGACGGAGAGACCCTGCAGGAACCGGAGCGTCACACACTCCTGCTGCTGGGGGTTGAGCCGCCGCACCGCGTCCAGCAGTGCGGCGTTGGACAGGGACTCCAGGACGGAGTCCTCGGGGGAGCGCTCGACCTCGTTGGCGTCGAGCATCTCGCCGGTGGTCACCTCGAGCCGGAAGCGGCTCGACTTGAAGTGGTCGGCCACGAGGTTGCGGGCGATGGTGACGAGCCAGGCGCCGAAGTCGCGGCCCTGCCAGGTGAACGTCCCGATGCGGCGCAGGGCGCGCAGGAACGTCTCGCTGGTGAGGTCCTCGGCGGTCGCCTTGCCGCCCACCCGGTAGTAGATGTAGCGGTACACGGTGTCGCTGTACTGGTCGTACAGCCGCCCGAAGGCGTCGGCCTCGCCGGCCTGAGCTCGTTCGACGAGGTCCATCATCCGGGCGCTGTCGCTGTCGGCGGCCGGTCGGCGGGTGGCGGTGGTCGCGCCGCTGGTCGAGCGCCCTCTTCTGCCGACCGCGGCGCTGCCTTCCGCCAGTGCGTAGCAGGGGCCCACCGCCGGAGCGGCGGTGGCGAAGGCGGGGCCGGCGTACGCGGTGGGGACGAAGCCGCGCAACAGGTCCTGGACCGTAGCGACCGTTGCGCGCAGCGTAGCCAGGCCCGAGGTGTCAACCCCGACGTGTGGGTACACGGGACTCCCAGAGGCAGAGCTTCCATCACGTGCAGTGCGGAACCTTTCACCCGTCGTAGCGACAGGAGGGGTACCGGATTGCGTCTGAGGAGAATAACGCTTCGTACAGGGCCTGCTACGCCGAGTTGCTCAAATCATCGATTACGTCGCTTCTGTGGCCTATTGGCGCTCGATCAAGTGATGCAGGCTGAGCGATTGTTGATCGAAAGGGTTTGAGTTTCGGGTCGGTCCAGGGCGTGTTGTGGCGGTGCGCGGACAACGGGACTGGATACGGGGTTACGCGGGTACGGCCGTCGGATTGGCCGGGTTTGCTCGTGGGTGTGGGGTGTTGTCGCCGGTGTGACGGACACGGGCGGGGTGCCGGCGGGGGAGAGGCGCCGGACACGGGCGGGTGCCGGCGCGTGGCCGTGGGGCGCACGATGGAGCGGCCGGGCGGTGTCGTACCGTCCGGCCGCTCGGCCCTGTCCTTGTTCCCGCGAGCCCCGCCCCGCGCGCCGGTCGGCTCAGCGCCGGCGCCGGTGCAGCGCGATCGCCGCCGCCGTGCCGCCGGCCACCGCGCCGACGCCCGCCGCCGCGGGGATGCCGACCTTCGCCGCCTTGCGGCCGGTGCGGTAGTCGCGCAGCCGCCAGTCCAGACTGTGGGCGTGCTTGCGCAGCTTGGCGTCCGGGTTGATGGCGTAGGGGTGGCCGACCAGCGAGAGCATCGGGATGTCGTTGTGGGAGTCGCTGTACGCGGCGCAGCGCGAGAGGTCCAGGTTCTCCGCCGCCGCCAGCGCGCGCACCGCCTCCGCCTTGGCGGGTCCGTGCAGGGGCTCGCCCACCAGCTTGCCGGTGTAGACGCCGTCGACCGACTCCGCGACCGTGCCCAGCGCGCCGGTGAGGCCGAGCCGGCGGGCGATCACCTGGGCGATCTCCACCGGGGCGGCTGTGACCAACCACACCTTCTGGCCGGCGTCCAGGTGGGCCTGGGCCAGGGCGCGGGTGCCCGGCCAGATGCGCTCGGCCATGTACTCGTCGTAGATCTCCTCGCCGATCGACATCAGCTCGGAGACGCGGTGGCCCTGGACGATCGACAGGGCCGAGTCGCGGGCCTCCTGCATGTGCTCGGGATCCTCGACGCCGGCCAGCCGGAACCACGCCTGCTGCCAGGCGAAGCGGACCAGATCGCGGGTCTCGAAGAACTTCCGTTTGTAGAGGCCGCGGCCGAAGTGGAAGAGCGCGGCGCCCTGCATCACGGTGTTGTCGAGGTCGAAGAAGGCGGCGGCCATCGCGTCGCCGTGCACCGGGAACTGCGGTTCCCGGCCTGAGGTGTCCAGGGCGTCCTGGGAGTCCAGGGCTTCCTGGGTGGACTTGCGGGCTGCCTCGGCCGAGGCCTCGCCTGCCAACACGCTCCGCGCCGTGGCGGAACGCCTACGGGGAGTGAGCCATCCTAGAGCGGCCATGGCGTGAGCATAGCCAGTCCGTTCGGCGGTTCCGGATCCATGAGGTTGGCAACGTGTGAACACTCGCGGCCGTCCCGTCGCCGAAAGCGCGACAATGGCGCCATGACTCCCCTCTTCCGACGCCGGACCGACGCGCACGAGCGGTCGGTCACTCTCATCCGCAAGGCGGGCTGCCATCTGTGCGACGACGCGGAGCGGGTGATCGCGCGGGTCTGCGGGGAGCTCGGTGTGCCCTGGGAGGAGAAGGACATCGCCGACGACCGCGACCTGTACGAGCAGTACTGGGAGCAGATCCCGGTGGTCCTGGTGGACGGCAGGCAGCACACCTTCTGGCGGGTGGACGAGGGGCGACTCCGCAAGGAGCTCGCCGGATGAGGACGGATGGGACCGGAAGGGAACTGACCGAGCAGTACAAGGACGTACCGGACGTCGCTTAGGATCGATGGCGCTTTGGTCTCGGGGGCGGGATTCACGAGGAGAGTGACGGTTTGCCCCCTGTAATGACGCGCGTGACCCCGGTCACGTTGGCCGGGCAAATCGGACACCATCTTTGTGCACGCGTTCACAAAGACATAGCCTGCTGTCGACGGGGCGGTCTGGGAACATGTGACCGCCTGCAGCCCCGCTCTACCCGCAGGAGCACCGTGGCAACTGGCCGAACTCACCGACCGGCGACCCGTAGCCGAGGGATTCCCGAGGCCACCGTCGCCCGGCTTCCGCTGTACCTCCGCGCGCTGACCGCACTGTCGGAGCGCTCGGTGCCCACGGTCTCCTCCGAGGAGCTCGCGGCCGCCGCGGGCGTCAACTCCGCGAAGCTGCGCAAGGACTTCTCCTACCTGGGCTCCTACGGAACCCGCGGTGTCGGCTACGACGTCGAGTACCTCGTCTACCAGATCTCACGTGAGCTGGGCCTCACCCAGGACTGGCCGGTCGTCATCGTCGGCATCGGAAACCTCGGCGCGGCGCTCGCCAACTACGGCGGGTTCGCCTCGCGCGGGTTCCGGGTCGCGGCGCTCATCGACGCCGACCCCGCGATGGCCGGGAAGCAGGTCGCCGGGATCGCCGTGCAGCACAGCGACGGCCTGGAGAAGATCATCTCCGAGAACGGCGTCTCCATCGGCGTCATCACGACCCCGCCGGGCGTCGCCCAGCAGGTCTGCGACCGGCTCGTGGCCGCCGGCATCACCTCCATCCTGAACTTCGCGCCGACCGTGCTGTCCGTGCCCGACGGCGTCGACGTGCGCAAGGTCGACCTCTCCATCGAGCTGCAGATCCTCGCCTTCCACGAGCAGCGCAAGGCCGTCGAGGAGGCCGCGGCGAGCGACGCCGCCGCCCCCGCGCCGGCCGGCCACGACGCCTCCACCGACCAGGGACCCGACGGGGACGTGCCCGCCGTGATGCCGGCATGAGCCTCCTCGTCGTCGGACTGAGCCACCGCAGCGCCCCGGTGAGCGTGCTGGAGCGCGCCTCGCTGTCCACGGACGCCCAGTTCAAGCTGCTCCAGGACACGGTCGCCGCCGAACCGGCCACCGAGGCCGCCGTCCTCGCCACCTGCAACCGGATCGAGCTGTACGCCGACGTGGACAAGTTCCACGCGGGCGTCGCCGAGCTCTCCACGCTGCTCGCCCAGCACAGCGGCGTCGGCATCGAGGAGCTCACTCCCTATCTCTACGTGCACTACGAGGACCGCGCCGTCCACCACTTCTTCTCGGTGGCCTGCGGGCTGGACTCCATGGTCGTCGGCGAGGGGCAGATCCTCGGGCAGATCAAGGACTCGCTGGCCCGGGCGCAGGAGCTGCACACCGCCGGACGGCTGCTGAACGACCTGTTCCAGCAGGCCCTCAGGGTCGGCAAGCGCGCGCACTCCGAGACCGGCATCGACCGCGCCGGGCAGTCCCTGGTCACCTTCGGCCTGGAGCAGCTCGCCACCGGCGAGGACGTGACCGGGTGGGCGCGGGGCAAGCGGGCCCTCGTCATCGGCGCGGGTTCCATGTCGTCGCTGGCCGCCGCCACGCTCGCGCGGGCCGGGGTCGCCGAGATCGTGGTCGCCAACCGCACCCTCGACCGGGCCGAGCGGCTCGCCCAGATACTGGCGGAGGCCGGCGGCACGGACGTGTCGGCCCGCGCGGTACCGATGGAATCGGTGCCGGCCGAGCTGACATGTGCCGACCTGGCCGTCTCCTGCACCGGCGCGACGGGCCTGGTCCTGACGGCGGAAGCGGTCGCCGCCGCCGTCGAGGGCCGCACCGGGGCGCCCGCCGCCTTCGACGAACAGAGCGCGACCCCGGACGTACGGCCGCTGCCGCACACCTCGGCCGGCGCCGACGAGAACTGCCCGCTCGACCTGGCCGCCGTGCAGCAGTCCGCCGTGCAGCAGGCCGGCTTCTCCGTGATGGGGGAGGCCGCCGTCGCCGGCATGGACGCGGCCACGCTGGAGCAGCACGCCGCCTGGGTCGACAACGCGACCGTGGACCGCCGGCTCGCCGCCCGCCGCAGCCCCGAGACCGACGCCGAGCTGATCACAGCGCTCGCCGCGACCGCCGCCGCCGTCGGCCGCATCCCCGAGCGCCGCAGGCCCGAGCCGGTCGCCACGCCGACGCGGCCGCAGCCCGTCCTCTTCCTGCTCGACCTCGCGATGCCGCGGGACGTCGACCCGGCCGCGCACCGCCTCGCCGGGGTGCGGCTGGTCGACATCGAGTCGCTCTCCGAGGCCTCCGCCGACGCGCCGATGGCCGCCGACGTCGACCAGGTGCGGCGGATCGTCGCCGACGAGGTCGCCGCCTTCGGCGCCGCACAGCGGGCCGCGCACATCACCCCGACCGTGGTCGCGCTGCGCGCCATGGCCGCCGACGTCGTGGCGGGCGAGATCGCCCGGCTCGACGGGCGGCTGCCCGGCCTGGACGACAAGCACCGGGCGGAGATCACGCAGACCGTGAAGCGCGTCGTCGACAAGCTGCTGCACGCGCCGACCGTCCGGGTCAAGCAGCTCGCGGCCGAGCCCGGCGGCGCCGGGTACGCGGACGCGCTGCGGACCCTGTTCGACCTCGACCAGGAGACGGTGGCCGCCGTGTCCCGGGCCGAGGACAGCACCGAGAAGAACGCACAGAACCGAGGGCCGGCATGAGCGGCATGAGTACGAAAGCACTGAGACTGGGGACCAGGCGCAGCAAACTCGCCATGGCCCAGTCCGGGCAGGTCGCGGACGCCGTGAGCCGGGTGACCGGACGGCCCGTGGAACTCGTCGAGATCACCACCTACGGCGACGTCTCCCGAGAGCAGCTGGCGCAGATCGGCGGCACGGGCGTCTTCGTGACCGCGCTGCGCGACGCGCTGGCGAGGGGTGAGGTCGACTTCGCGGTTCACTCGCTGAAGGACCTCCCCACCACGCAGCCCGAGGACCTGGTCCTGGCCGCCGTGCCGGTGCGCGAGGATCCCCGTGACGTGATCGTCGCCCGGGACGCGCTGAAGTTCACCGACCTGCCGCGCGGGGCGCGCATCGGCACCGGCTCGCCGCGCCGCATGGCGCAGCTGAACGCGTACGCGCGCAGCCACGGGCTGGACATAGAGACCGTGCCGATACGCGGGAACGTCGACACCCGGATCCGGTACGTGCACGACGGCGAGCTGGACGCGGTGGTGCTGGCCGCGGCCGGCCTGAGCCGCATCGGCCGCATCGACGAGGTCACCGACTTCCTGTCGATAGACACGGTTCTGCCCGCTCCCGGCCAGGGAGCACTGGCGATCGAATGCGCCGCGCACGACGCGGCGCTGATCGCCTCGCTCGGCGAACTCGACGACCCCTTCACCCGGGTCGCCGTCACTGCCGAAAGGTCCCTGCTCGCCGCCCTGGAGGCCGGCTGCAGCGCCCCTGTGGGCGCGCTGGCCGACCTTCTGGCCGACGGGCAGATTGTCAAGGAGATGCGCCTGCGCGGCGTCGTCGGCACCACCGACGGCGCTCGCACGGTGCAGCTGTCCACCACCGGTCCCGTGCCCGAGACGCACGACGGGGCAATGGCGCTCGGTCGCGAACTCGCCGCCGAGATGCTCGCCCAGGGCGCGGCCGGTCTGATGGGGGAGCGAGCACAGTGAGCCCCACCGCCCTTCCAGCCGCCGGTCCTGAACACGGGCACGTCACCTTCCTGGGTGCCGGACCCGGGGATCCGGGGCTACTGACTCTGCGCGCCGTCGAGGCGCTGGCGCACGCGGACGTCCTCGTCGCCGAGCACGAGGTGCTCGACGTGGTGCGGACGCACGCCAGGCCGGGTGTCGCCGTCGTGAACGCGGACGCGGGTCCTTCGCCGGACCCGCTCGCGCTCACGGGCGCACCCCGCCCGACGATCGTTGACGGCACGTCAACAACCGCTGAGGCACCCGCTGTGCGCGATGCCGCACATCTTGTCATGGAGGCCGCGCGGGGCGGCAGGCGGGTCGTCCGTGCGGTGTCCGGGGACCCGGGACTGGATACGTACGCGGCGGAGGAAATGCTCGCGTGCGCGGCCGCCGGCGTTCCCTTCGAGGTGGTCCCCGGCATCGCGGCCGCCGTCGGCGTGCCCGCGTACGCCGGTGTGCCGCTGCGCGACGCGCAGGGCGCGGACGTCCGGTTCGTGGACGCGCGCACGGCCTCGGACCGCTGCTGGACCGAGGTCGGCGCCTCCGACGGCACGGTCGTCGTGTCGACGACCCTCGACTCGGTGGCCTCGGCCGCGGGCGAGCTGGTGTCGGCGGGCCGCAAGCCGGACACACCGATGACGGTCACCGTGGCCGGCACCACGACCCGGCAGCGGACGTGGTCGGCGACGCTGGGCACGATCGCCCAGACGCTGAAGCAGGCGAAGGTGCTGCCCTCCCCGGAGGGCGGCCGGCCGGTGATAGTGGTGGTCGGCGAGCGTTCCGCCCCCGCCCAGCGCCACCAGCTGTCGTGGTTCGAGTCCAAGCCGCTGTTCGGCTGGAAGGTCCTCGTGCCGCGCACGAAGGAGCAGGCGGTCTCGCTCTCCGACCAGCTGAGGTCGTACGGGGCCGTGCCGCACGAGGTGCCGACGATCGCCGTCGAGCCGCCGCGCACGCCCCAGCAGATGGAGCGCGCCGTCAAGGGCCTGGTGACCGGCCGCTACGAGTGGATCGCGTTCACCTCCGTCAACGCCGTCAAGGCGGTGCGGGAGAAGTTCGAGGAGTACGGGCTCGACGCGCGTGCCTTCGCGGGCATCAAGGTGGCCGCGGTGGGCGAGCAGACCGCGAAGGCGCTGATCGCCTTCGGCGTGAAGCCGGACCTGGTGCCGAGCGGCGAGCAGTCGGCCGCCGGGCTCCTCGATGACTGGCCGCCCTACGACCCCGTCTTCGACCCGATCGACCGGGTGTTCCTGCCGCGCGCCGACATCGCCACCGAGACCCTGGTGGCCGGGCTCATCGAGCTGGGCTGGGAGGTCGACGACGTGACCGCCTACCGGACCGTGCGGGCCTCGCCTCCGCCGGCCGAGACGCGCGAGGCGATCAAGGGCGGCGGTTTCGACGCCGTGCTCTTCACGTCGTCGTCCACCGTGCGCAACCTGGTGGGCATCGCGGGCAAGCCGCACAACGTCACCGTCATCGCGTGCATCGGCCCGGCGACCGCCAAGACGGCCGAGGAGCACGGGCTGCGGGTCGACGTGATGGCTCCCGAGCCGTCGGTGCACAAGCTCGCCGAGGCGCTGGCCGACTTCGGTCTGCGCCGGCGCGCGGCGGCCCAGGAGGCCGGGGACCCGGTCAGCCGCCCGAGCGAGCGCCGGCCGGGCGCGCGCCGGAGGCGGGCGACCTGAGCGGTGGGGTGACCGTCCCGGGGGCTGCGGCCCCCGGGCCCCCGCGCCTGCCCTGAAAGGGGCCCGGGCGAAGCGGGTTTCGTCGACGGAGCTCTCGTCCGAAGGGCCGCCGAGGGGCAGCGCCCTCGGTCGCCGCGCGGGCCGGGACCGGCCGGTATCGCCGCGGAAGGCGCCGGGCGCAGTCCGGGCGACCCGCGCCGGGGCACCCCGCCCGGGGTCGACAGGACGTCGGCAAGTGGTTTCCCGGGCCGGGCGTAGCGTAGGGCGCATGACGACGTACGGATCTTTTCCCGGGACGCGGCCCCGGCGGCTGCGCACCACTCCCGTCATGCGGCGCATGGTCGCGGAGACGCGCCTGCATCCGGCCGACTTCATCCTGCCCGCGTTCGTGCGGGAGGGCGTGAGCGAGCCGGTGCCGATCACGGCGATGCCGGGGGTCGTGCAGCACACGCGGGACAGTCTGAAGAAGGCCGCGCTGGAGGCCGTCGAGGCGGGGATCTCCGGGATCATGCTGTTCGGCGTGCCGGAGGAGTCCAAGAAGGACGCTGTCGGGACGCCGGGGACCGACCCGGAGGGGATTCTGCAGGTCGCCCTGCGGGACGTCCGCGCCGAGGTGGGGGACGACCTGCTCGTCATGTCCGACCTGTGCCTGGACGAGACGACCGACCACGGGCACTGCGGCGTGCTGGACGAGGAGGGACGCGTCGACAACGACGCCACCCTCGAGCGGTACGCGGAGATGGCGCAGGTGCAGGCCGACGCCGGCGCCCACGTGGTCGGGCCCAGCGGGATGATGGACGGGCAGATCGGCGTCGTCCGCGACGCGCTCGACCAGATCGGGCGGGAGGACGTCTCGATCCTCGCGTACACCGCCAAGTACGCGTCCGCCTTCTACGGGCCGTTCCGGGAGGCCGTCGGCTCCTCGCTGAAGGGCGACCGCAAGACCTACCAGCAGGACCCGGCCAACCTCCGCGAGTCGATGCGCGAGCTCGCCCTCGACCTGGAGGAGGGCGCGGACATGGTCATGGTCAAGCCGGCCGGCCCCTACCTCGACATCCTCGCCCGGGTCGCCGACGCCGTGGACGTGCCGGTCGTCGCCTACCAGATCTCGGGCGAGTACTCGATGATCGAGGCCGCCGCCGAGAAGGGCTGGATCGACCGCGACCGGGCGATCCTGGAGACGCTGACCGGGATCAAGCGGGCCGGCGCCCGGAACATCCTCACCTACTGGGCCACCGAGGCGGCCCGGAAACTGCGCTAGCTCAGGTCACCGGAGCCGGGGCCGAAACCGGGGCCGAAGCCTGAGCCGGTCACCGGGCCGGAGCCGTTCAGGGTGCTGGAGCTGGACGGGCCCTCGTCGCGCAGGCCCTCGCCGTCATGGCACGCGGTGAGGGTGAGCGCCGCGGCGGCGGTGAGCGCGACGGCGAGCAGACGGACACGACGCCGGGTGGGGGGAGCGGGGCGATGGGACATGAGGCAAGCCTGTGCCGTACGGCTCGCGCCTTCCACATCCGTGGCCCGATTCGGGACGCCGGAACGGTCCCACGGCGTCCTACCTGCATGAACGCCGCCCATGCGGGACGGGGTGTGGGACGCCCGACGGCCTGCGGAGCCGCCCGTGGCCGCCGGGTGCGGACACACCGGCGGCACAGGCGTCCGGCTTCCGGGGCCGTCCACATGGCAGAAACCCGGGTGTAGGCGGCACGTATCTCCCTAGGCTGCGGACATGACTGTCGCATCCGTGTCCGCGCCCCGCTCGGTTCCCCCGCTGGCCGCCCGCAGCCGGTCGATCGGCGGCTCGCCCGTGCGGGACATCCTCGCCGTCACCGCCCGCCCCGAGGTGATCAACTTCGCGGGCGGGCTGCCCGCGCCCGAGCTGTTCGACCGCGACGGTGTGGCCGCCGCTTTCCGGCACGTGCTGGAGGAGGCCCCGGCGCAGGCCCTGCAGTACTCCACGACCGAGGGCGAACCGGCTCTGCGGGAACGGCTCGCCGCCCGGACGACGGCCCGCGGGCTGCCCACCGCCGCCGACGACCTCCTCGTCACCACCGGGTCCCAGCAGGCACTGTCCCTGCTGGCGAGCGCGCTGCTCGACCCCGGCGACACCGTCCTCGTCGAGGCCCCCTGCTACCTGGCCGCCCTCCAGGTCTTCGGGCTCGCGGGGGCGCGGATCCTCGCCGTGCCCGGCGACGCGGACGGCCCCGACCCCGAGGCGCTCGCGGACCTCGTCCTCCGCGAACGGCCCAAGCTGCTCTACACCGTCCCCACCTTCCAGAACCCCACCGGCCGAACCCTCCCCGCCCCACGCCGCGCCGCCCTCGCCTCCGTCGCCGCCCGGCACGGCCTGTGGATCGTGGAGGACGACCCCTACGGCGAACTCCGCTACGACGGGGCCCGTGTGCCCTGGATCGCCGCTCACCCCGACGCCCACGACCGCACGGTGCTGCTCGGCTCCTTCTCCAAGGTCATGGCCCCCGGCATACGGCTGGGCTGGCTGCGCGCCCCCGCCGAACTGCGGCGGGCCTGCGTCGTCGCCAAGCAGGCCGCGGACCTGCACACGCCGACCGTCAACCAGCTCGCCGCCGCCCGCTACCTGGCCGTCGAGGATCTCGACGCCCATGTGGGCCGGGTGGCCTCCGTGTACCGCGAACGGCGCGACGCCATGCTGGCGGGGCTGGGCGCGGCACTGCCGGACGGGTCGCAGTGGAACACTCCCGAGGGCGGCATGTTCCTCTGGGCCCGCCTCCCCGACGCGTACGACACCACGGCCCTCCTCCCGCAGGTCGTCGCCCAGGACGTGGCCTATGTGCCCGGCGCCCCCTTCTACGCGGGCGACGCCGACCGCTCGACGCTGCGCCTGTGTTTCGTGACGCAGACGCCGCGGGAGATCGCGGAGGGGCTGCGCAGGCTGGAGCGCGGACTCAAGGGGTGACGGGTGCGACGGGCAGGGCGGCCGTGACGGCCGTGGGGAGCGCCGTCAGTCCCACCAGAAGGACCAGGCGTGCTCGCCGACGAGCCGCTCCGCGTAGGACGCCAGGTCCCCGTCGCCCTGGAGGACGTTGTCCGGGCAGAACGCGAAGTGCTCGGCGGCCACCGCCGCCGCCTCCGCGGACGTGGCGGGCGGCGCTGCCACGGACAGCACCAGCACGTCGAAGCCGAGCCCGACGACCCGTATGCCGAAGCGGTCCTCCCACGAGCGCAGCACCGCGCAGAGCCGGGCGGTGTCGTTCTCGTGGTTGGCCGGGCCCGTCCAGCCGAGCGCCGCGGGCACGTCCGCGCTGCGGCGCGCCGGGACCAGGGCGAGATGGAGAGCGGCGAAGGGGGAGCCGCCCTCGCCGGCCAGCGCGTCGGCGACCTGCGCGGCGCGCACGTCCGGATCGGAGGCCAGAGTGAGGCCGCCGGCCAGGCCCGGCCACTCCTCGCCGTCGGCCGCGCACTCCTCCCAGTACTCCACGAGCACGTCCTCCGCGTCGTGATCGCCCGGATACGACATCTCCCCGGGCGCCAACTCCCAGTCCTGCGGGCCGCCTTGGGAGCCGCCCAGGTCGACCAGCACCGGCAGGAGCCCCGCCCGCGCCGAACGCGCCCCGAGCGCGGTCCAGTTGCCCGGCGCGGCCGACCGCTGCGCATGCCACAGCAACGGCTCGTGCCACGGACCCTCGTCGGTCGCGTCGATCAGCCTCCCCGGGGGGAGCTGCAGCCCGAGGGAGCGCCCGCTCGGATCGGACGCCAGCTTGGGCAGCGGATTGGGAAGAGTCGCCATGCCGGCGACTGTACGGGCAGGCACTGACATGCGGTTCCCGGCCGCCTCCCGCCCTCGCGGCCGTCCCGCCGACACGTCTCGGGACGTCACGTCCCCGCAGGTCGGCGTGGTGGTCGTCCCGTGGGGACGTCAGTTTCCCGGCGACGGTGGCGACCGGCGCCCCGCGCCCCCAGTCTCGTTGTCGAGCCGGTCGCTTCGGCCGGCCGCCAACCATCGGAGGGGACAGAATGCGAGCTCTGACCAAGACGCTCGTCGGCTTCACCGCAGCCGTCGGGATCGCAGCCGGAACCCTGGCGGGGGCCGGCGCGGCCACCGCCGCGGACACCGCCGGCGCCTCACAGGCGGCCGTGGGCGCCCAGGCCGCGATCCTCGCGACGCAGAACTTCGGCCTCAGCTCTCAGCAGGCCAAGAACGTGCAGTGCTTCCTGCGCGGCGCCCCGGCCCGGTACACCGGCGACATCGACGGCCAGCTGGGCACCAACAGCTGGAAGGCGATGCAGCGCCACCTCAAGGAGTACTGGAACTACAACGACGACATCGACGGCGACCCCGGCGCCAACACGATCCGCGCGCTGCAGCGCATGCTGGCCTTCGGCTGGGACTACAACGACAGCATCGACGGCAAAGCGGGCACGAACACCAAGGCCGCGTTCAAGCGGTTCGCCAACGAGATGAGCGTCTTCTACCCCTGCTGACGCCGACGACCGCGGCCCGCTCTCCCCGGCGTGGGGAGAGCGGGCCGCGGTCGCGTGCTTCCGGCGTCTCAGAGCCGCTCGGGCGTCCGGATGCCCAGCAGCGCCATCCCCCGGTGCAGGGTGCGGGCGGTGAGATCCACGAGGAACAGACGGTTCTCCACGACCTCCGGCGCGTTGTCGGGCGACAGCACGTGGCACTGGTCGTAGAACGTCGTCAGCAGCGAGGCCAGCTGGTACAGGTACGCGGCGAGCTTGTGCGGCTCGTACGCCGCCGCCACCTCCGCGACCGTCTCCCCGAACCGGTCCAGGTGCAGACCCAGCGCCCGCTCCGCCGGGGCGAGCGCCAGCTCCGGATGGGCGGCGGGCCGGGCCTCGCCCGCCCTGCGCAGGATCGACTGGATACGGGCGTACGCGTACTGGAGGTACACGGACGTGTCGCCGTTCAGCGAGACCATCTGGTCCAGGTCGAACTTGTAGTCCCGCACCGCCGACGTCGACAGGTCGGCGTACTTCACCGCCCCGATGCCCACGTACCGGCCGTTCTCCGCGACCTCCCGGTCCGTCAGGCCGACCTTCTCGCGCTTCTCGCCGACCACGGCCGTCGCCCGGTCGACCGCCTCGTCCAGCAGGTCGACCAGCCGCACCGTCTCGCCCTCACGGGTCTTGAACGGCTTGCCGTCCTTGCCGAGGACCGTGCCGAAAGCCAACTGGTGCGCCGTCACGTCGTCGTTGAGCCAGCCGGCCCGCCGCGCCGTCTCGAACACCATCTTGAAGTGCAGCGACTGACGGGCGTCCACCACGTACAGCAGCGTGTCCGCCTTCAGCTGGAACACCCGGTCGCGGATCGCCGACAGGTCGGTCGCCGCATAGCCGAAGCCGCCGTCGGACTTCTGGACGATCAGCGGCACCGGGTTGCCGTCCGGGCCCTTGACGTCGTCGAAGAACACGCACAGCGCGCCCTCGGAGCGGACCGCGACCCCGGACTCCTCCAGCAGACGGCAGGTCTCGTGCAGCATGTCGTTGTAGCCCGACTCGCCGACGATGTCCTCGTCGCGGATCTCCATGTCCAGCTTCTCGAAGACGGAGAAGAAGTAGATCTTGGACTCGTCGACGAACTTCTGCCAGGCGGCGAGCGTGTGCGGGTCGCCCGCCTGGAGGTCCACGACCCGGCGACGGGCGCGCGTCTTGAACTCCTCGTCGGAGTCGAAGAGCCGGCGGGCCGCCTTGTAGAGGCGGTCGAGGTTCGACATCGCCTCCTCGCCGCTCACCTCGGCGTCCTTGTGGTCCAGCTCGTGCGGATGCTCGTCCAGGTACTGGATGAGCATGCCGAACTGGGTTCCCCAGTCGCCGATGTGATGCCGGCGCACGACCGTCTCGCCGGCGAACTCCAGGATCCGCACCACCGCGTCGCCGATCACCGCCGACCGCAGGTGCCCGACGTGCATCTCCTTGGCCACGTTGGGCTGGGCGTAGTCGATGACCGTCGTGCCGGGCTGTGCCGCGTGCGGCACGCCGAGGCGGGCCGTGTCGTCGGCGTAGCGCGCCGCCAGGTTCCGGGTGATCGCCTCGTCGGTGACCGTGACGTTGAGGAAGCCGGGGCCCGAGACCTCGATCTCCCCGATCACCTCACCCGACACCACGTTCGCCACGACCTGCGTCGCCAGCTCCCGCGGGTTCGCCTTCGCCTTCTTGGCCAGCGCCAGAATGCCGTTGGCCTGGAAGTCGGCCCGGTCGCTTCGTCGCAGCAGCGGGTCCGCACCGGCCTCCGGCAGGGTGGCCGAGAGGGCGTTCGCGAGGCACTGACGGACGAGATCGGTGAGCGACGTGACCGAGGTCATGGGGTGGGAGCCGTTCTCCTCGTGGGATCGGTAGACGCCGCCAGTATCCCACGCGGGGCAAACCGGTTGTCGGGGCGCGGGAGGCGGTGCCGGGGCGGCGGCCGGAGCGGCGGCCGGGGCACGGTCTCGTAAAGGTGTTTTCGCGGTTGCGGGCGGAGCTGGGAGAATGGGGACTCCAGCCGTCGACCGTACCGGCTGCCCCGGAGAAAGAAGGACGTGCCGATCGTGGCTCAGAGCACCGAGACCACCGACTGGGTCTCCCGTTTCGCGGACGAGGTCATCGAAGAGTCGGAGCGTCGGGCCCCCGGCAAACCTGTGGTGGTCGCCTCCGGACTGTCCCCCTCCGGCCCCATCCACCTCGGCAACCTCCGCGAGGTCATGACCCCGCACCTCGTCGCCGACGAGATCCGCCGCCGCGGACACCAGGTGCGCCATCTCATCTCCTGGGACGACTACGACCGCTACCGCAAGGTGCCGGCCGGCCTCGCGGGCGTCGACGACTCCTGGGCCGAGCACATCGGCAAGCCGCTGACCTCCGTCCCGGCCCCGCCGGGCTCGTCCCACCCGAACTGGGCCGAGCACTTCAAGGCCGCGATGACCGCGTCCCTCGCCGAACTCGGCGTCGAGTTCGACGGCATCAGCCAGACCGAGCAGTACACCTCGGGCGTCTACCGCGAGCAGATCCTGCACGCGATCAGGCACCGCGCCGACATCGACGCGATCCTCGACCAGTACCGCACCAAGAAGGCCCCGGCGAAGAAGCAGCAGCAGAAGCCCCTCGACGAGGCCGAGCTGGAAGCCGCCGAGGGCTCCGGCGCGGCCGACGAGGACGACGGCTCCTCCGGCACCGCCGGCTACTTCCCGTACAAGCCCTACTGCGGCAACTGCGAGAAGGACCTCACCACCGTCACCTCCTACGACGACGACACCACCGAACTGACGTACGCCTGCACCGCGTGCGGCTTCTCGGAGACCGTCCGGCTCAACGAGTTCAACCGCGGCAAGCTGGTCTGGAAGGTCGACTGGCCGATGCGGTGGGCCTACGAGGGCGTCGTCTTCGAGCCCTCCGGCGTCGACCACTCCTCCCCGGGCTCCTCCTTCCAGGTCGGCGGCCAGATCGTCGGCATCTTCGGCGGCAAGCAGCCCATCGGGCCCATGTACGCCTTCGTCGGCATCAGCGGCATGGCGAAGATGTCGTCGTCCAAGGGCGGCGTGCCCACCCCCGGCGACGCGCTGAAGATCATGGAACCGCAGCTCCTGCGCTGGCTCTACGCCCGCCGCCGCCCCAACCAGTCCTTCAAGATCGCCTTCGACCAGGAGATCCAGCGGCTCTACGACGAGTGGGACAAGCTCGACGGCAAGGTCGCCGACGGCTCCGCCCTGCCCGCCGACGTCGCCGCACACGCGCGTGCGGTGCGGACCGCCGGCGCCGAGCTGCCGCGCACCCCGCGGCCGCTGCCCTACCGCACCCTCGCCTCCGTCGCCGACATCACCGCCGGCGAGCAGGAGCAGGCCCTGCGCATCCTGAGCGAGCTCGACCCGGACAACCCGCTCGGCTCCCTCGACGAGGCCCGGCCCCGGTACGACAGGGCCGAGGCCTGGATCAACACCCACGTCCCCGCCGACCAGCGCACCGTCGTGCGCCAGGAGCCGGACGCCGAACTGCTCAAGTCCCTCGACGAGGCCGCCCAGCAGTCCCTGCGGCTCCTCCTCGACGGACTCGCCGCCAACTGGTCCCTCGACGGCCTCACCCACCTCGTCTACGGCGTCCCCAAGGTCCAGGCCGGCTTCTCCGCCGACGCCACGCCCAAGGAACTGCCGCCGGAGATCAAGACCGCCCAGCGCACGTTCTTCGCCCTGCTCTACCACCTGCTGGTCGGACGAGACACCGGCCCCCGGCTGCCCACCCTGCTGCTGGCCGTCGGCCAGGACCGGGTACGGGCCCTGCTCGGGGAGTAGACCCGGCCGGACGACGGAGGGGCCCCCGGTGCCGACACCGGGGGCCCCTCCGTCGCCGTCCGCCGTCGTGACCCACCGGACGGCTCCTGGCGTGACCCGCCCTACGCGATGTGGTCCTCTTCGAGTTCCGCCGCGTGACGGTTCTGGAAGCGCATCACCATGCGCTTGGCCTCGGCGTCGAGCAGCGGAGCGCCGAACGTCGCCTCCACGTCGTCGCTGAACTGACTCGGCGTCGGGTAGCCGCCGATGCTTATCGACTGCTTGAAGACCTGGT
This sequence comes from Streptomyces achromogenes, assembly GCF_030816715.1. Taxonomy (NCBI): domain Bacteria; kingdom Bacillati; phylum Actinomycetota; class Actinomycetes; order Kitasatosporales; family Streptomycetaceae; genus Streptomyces; species Streptomyces achromogenes. Next base: position 5,062,061 of record NZ_JAUSYH010000001.1, read on the forward strand.
AGTACGCCTCCTCGTCCGGCTCGACGAGCGGAGTCCCACCGCCCCCGCCCAGCTCACGGCTGCGCCCCGGACCCACCGGGATCGGGAAGGATCCGGTCTCCTCCGGAGAGGGCTCCTGGGCCGGGGGCTCCTCCTGGTACTGGTCCGCGTACTGCTCGGCGTCCCGCTGCTCCTCGTACCAGTCGGCGTACTGCTCCGCGGGGTCGTACGTCGGGTCGTAACCGCCCTGGTAGGTGACCTCGTGCGGCATCGCCTGGAACCAGGGGCTCTGCTCCTCCTCCGGCGACCCGGGCTGCCCCGGCCGTCCGGACGGCTGCTGCGCCTGCCGGGGCTGCGGCTGTTGCCCGAAGCCCGCCGCCAACTCCTGCGGATTCCGCGCGGGCACCGGCGCCGCCGGCTCCCGGAGCTGAGCCGGGGCCTGCGCCTGTGAGGGCAACTGTTGCTGCGACTGCGACTGCGACTGCGCCTGGGTCGGCATCGGAGGCAGCAGCGCGGGCTCTATCCCCGCCGCCGCCAGGCCCGCCGGAGCGGTCTCCGCCAGCGGAACGCCGTAACGGGCCAGCCGCAGCGGCATCAGCGACTCCACCGGCGCCTTGCGCCGCCAGGCGCGGCCGAAGCGCGAACGCAGCCTCGCCTGGTAGACGAGACGTTCCTGCTCCAGCTTGATCACCTGGTCGTAGGAGCGCAGCTCCCACAGCTTCATACGACGCCACAGCAGGAACGTCGGCACGGGGGAGAGCAGCCAGCGCGTGATGCGCACGCCCTCCATGTGCTTGTCCGCCGTGATGTCCGCGATCCGGCCGATCGCATGCCGGGCCGCCTCCACCGACACCACGAACAGGATCGGGATCACCGCGTGCATGCCCGTGCCCAGCGGATCCGGCCAGGCCGCCGCACCGTTGAACGCGATCGTCGCCGCGGTCAGCAGCCACGCCGTCTGCCGCAGCAGCGGGAACGGAATGCGGATCCACGTCAGCAGCAGATCCAGGGCCAGCAGGACGCAGATACCCGCGTCGATGCCGATCGGGAACACATACGAGAAGTTCCCGAAGCCCTTCTCCAGGGCCAGCTCACGGACGGCCGCGTACGAACCGGCGAAGCCGATGCCGGCGATGATCACAGCGCCGGTCACGACCACGCCGATGAGAACGCGGTGCGTCCGGGTCAGCTGTATTCGCTCGGACACCCGTACTCCCCTCCCCTTGCGTGCTCTTGCGCGCAACAGGGTGGCACATGTGTGCGGTGCACGCCTTTCCGGACCGTCAGCTCTTGGCGGAGGCGGTCGCCTTCGGGGCCGCCGCGGGCGCCTTGGACGCCGTCGCCTTCGGGGTCGCCGACGACGGCAGCGAAGCCCCCTCGCCCGGCGAGACGGAGGACGACTTCGACGGGGACGGGGAGGCGGAGCCGGCCGGCGAACCGGCCGACGAGCCCTCCGAACTCCCGCCGCCGCCCACGCCGTTGGCCGACCGCACCGACGCCACCGCTTCCTTCGCCGCCTTCTGCGCCGACGCCGACAGCGCGTCCGCGCTCGGCGCCTTGTCGCCCGCCAGACCGGCCCCGTTGTAGTCCAGCGTGACGACGACGTTCTCCACCCGCGCCACCACCGTCTGCTGCTTGAAGGCGCCCTCGGTCTTCTTCAGGTCGTACCGCACCAGCGTCGCCTCGTCGCCCGTCCCCGGGACCGGCTGCGACTTCGCGTTGGTCGCGCCCGCCACCGCCTGGGAGTCCTTGACCTGCTTCGCGTAGTACGTCTTCGCCTGCGACTCGCCGTCGCCGGTCGTCGCGTCGGACTCGAAACGCAGCAGCGACACGTTCAGCCAGCGGAACTGCGAACCCTTCACGCCGTTGTTGGCCAGGCTCGACCATGAACAGCTCGCCCGGTCCGCGGTGTCCCCGGTCGTCCCCTCCTTGCCGGAGGTGACCCCCTTGGGCACCAGCTCGGTCAGCGTCTTCTTCGACACCACCGCGCACGCCTGAGGCAGCTTCTGGTACGCGGCTGCCTGCACGGTGGGCGCGGCGCTCGCGGCGGAGTCCGCGGCGGAACCGGTGGCGGCGGCGTCCTTCGAGGCGTCGTCCGAGCCGGAGTCCGAGGAGCAGCCCGCGGCGATCAGCATGACCGGGACGGTGACCGCGGCTGCCAGGAGGCGGTTGAGCCCTCCTGCGCGCTTCGCTCGCTCGTCACGCTCCTCGCGCTGGTTGAACTGGCCGTCTCGCTGGGCTCGTCGCTGCATGGTTCCTTCACTCATGACGCTCGTGGTTCCTGCGGTCGGATCGGGTCCGAGGGGCCACGGTACGCGGTGAAGACTCTGTGCGGCTCCGCTTCGAAGGCTTCGCGGGCGGGGCGCCGACCGCCCCGAACCGGCCTCAGCCGGCCAGCGCGTCGACCAACTGCGCGGCCAGTTTCCGGGCCTTGTCCTGCATGTCCTCACTGTCCGGCGTCACTCCGAGCGTCGCCGGCTGCTCCTCGTACTGGATGGTCACAATGACGTTCGACGTGCGGAACGCCACAGTCACCGTTCGCTGTTTGACCGTCGAACCGGAACTCCCGAGGGCGTCGTCGACGAACGCCTCGTCGCCGAGGTCGTCCAGCAGCCGGGGCTGCAGATCGGCCGGCGCGACCGTCGAGGAGGCCGAGGCCGTCGGCGAGGCGGCGGACGGTGAGCCGGAGGCGGTGGCCGTGGCCGTGGACGGGGACGGGGCCCCCGCGCTCGGGGAGCCCGTGGCACTCGTGGAGGGGGAGACGCCGGCCGTGGCGGACGCGACGGGCGCCGGCAGGTCGGCCGCCGTCACCCTCTTCGCGAAGAGGGTCTCCGCCTGGGAGTCGTCGCTCACCGCGTTGTCATAGGAGACGACCCGCTCGAAGTCGACGAGGAGGTGATCGGTGGCCTCCGCCGACTCCACCTTCCAACGGCACCCCACCTTGCGGTCCGTGTCGTAGGTCAGGGTCGCCTCGCCGGCGTAGGCCGTGTCGCGCCGCGTCGCGTCGGTGAGCTGCTGGATGCCGGGAAGCAGGGAGTCGAGCGTGGCCCGGCTCACCACGCCGCACGCCTCCGGCAGCGTGGTGTACCTGCCCGGCTGGGCGGCGGGCGCCGACGTGCCGGCCTCGCCCGGGTTGGAGTTGTCGTCCGAGCCGGTGTCGTCCGAGCCGCCGGTGCAGCCGGCCAGCAGCGCCGCGAGGAGCGCGACGACGCCGGGTACGTAGGCCTTCCGCAGCACGGTCGGCTCCTCTCGACGGTCACTTCGGGATGTTCGGTCTCCGGGCCCGCGTCCCCGCTGGTTAATCGCTTGCCGGGCGGGGCCGGTCCCTGCAGACAATGTGTATCGCACGCACCACCGTGGATGCCGGTCCGCCGTCCGTTTTCGGCGACCTTGGCACCGGTTTTGCGACTCACTACTTTTGTTGGTCATCCGGGGGAATGAGGGCGATATGCCGTACGTGGAAATGCCGGGCGCGAAAGTACCCATCCGCATGTGGACCGACCCGGCGTCGGTCGAGGAGGGCGCGCTGCAGCAGCTGCGCAACGTGGCCACCCTGCCCTGGATCAAGGGCCTGGCGGTCATGCCGGACGTCCACTACGGCAAGGGCGCGACCGTCGGCTCGGTCATCGCCATGAGCGGGGCCGTCTGTCCGGCGGCGGTGGGGGTCGACATCGGGTGCGGGATGTCGGCGGTCAAGACGTCGTTGACGGCGAACGACCTGCCGGGGGACCTGTCCCGGCTGCGCTCGAAGATCGAACAGGCCGTTCCGGTGGGGCGCGGGATGCACGACGACCCCGTGGACCCGGGGCAGTTCCACGGCCTGGCCGCCGGCGGCTGGGACGACTTCTGGCGTCGGTTCGACGACGTCGCGGAGACGGTGAGGTTCCGCCGCGAACGCGCGGGCCGGCAGATGGGGACGCTGGGCTCCGGCAATCACTTCGTTGAACTTTGCACTAGTGAGGACGGGGCGGTCTGGCTGATGCTGCACTCCGGTTCCCGCAACATCGGCAAGGAACTGGCGGATCACCACATCGGCGTGGCCCAGAGGCTCCCGCACAACCAGGGCCTGGTCGACCGCGATCTCGCGGTCTTCATCTCGGACACCCCGCAGATGGCGGCCTACCGCAACGACCTCTACTGGGCGCAGGAGTACGCGAAGTACAACCGCACGATCATGATGGCGCTCCTGAAGGACGTGGTCCGCAAGGAGTTCAAGAAGGCGAAGCCGACGTTCGAGCAGGAGATCTCCTGCCACCACAACTACGTGGCGGAGGAACGCTACGAGGGCATGGACCTGTTGGTCACGCGGAAGGGCGCGATCCGGGCGGGTTCGGGAGAGTACGGGATCATCCCGGGCTCGATGGGCACGGGCTCGTACATCGTGAAGGGCCTGGGCAACGACAAGGCCTTCAACTCGGCCTCGCACGGGGCGGGTCGGCGCATGAGCCGGACCGCGGCCAAGCGCCGCTTCTCGACGAGGGACCTGGTGGAGCAGACGCGGGGCGTGGAGTGCCGCAAGGACTCCGGCGTCGTGGACGAGATTCCGGGCGCCTACAAGCCGATCGAGCAGGTCATCGACCAGCAGCGGGACCTCGTGCAGGTCGTGGCGAAGCTGAAGCAGTTCATCTGCGTGAAGGGTTGAGAAGGGTCGAGCGGACGAGTCTCCCGTGAGCGGGGGCCTCGTCCGCAGGTTCACATGAGGCGTTTCTGCAGCAGGGTGACCGCGTAGGGGCTGCCTGTGCCGCCGTCCTTCGCTCGCTGTTCGCCTACGACGGTGTAGCCCGCCGACTCGTAGTAGGCGCGCAGGCGGGGGTTGGCGGAGAGGCAGTCGAGGCGGGCGTAGGGGCGGCCGGCGGCGGTGACGCGGGACTCGGCGTGGGCCAGCAGCCTGCGGCCGGCGCCGGGCGGGGCGGTGTGGGGGGTCGTCATCAGGCGGTGGATGTAGCCCGCCTCGGGCGGACGGGGGCCCCAGGCCGCCGGGTCGTCCCACCAGAGTTCGTAGCCGCCGGTGAGGGCGGCGCCGGTGTGCGCCAGCCAGACCTCGCCCTCGCGCATGCGGTCGAGGAAGTGGGCCTCGGTCTTCTCGCCCGGCAGCCATTGCCGGATGCCGCGGGCCAGTTGCCACAGGGCGGCCGTGTCGCGCAGGCGGACCAGGGCAGGGGCGTCGGCGGGGGCGGCTCGGCGGTAGACCGGCTCCGGCCAGGTGGTGGGGAACGGTTCGAGGAGGCGGGAGCGCAGGGCCGTGGACAGTTCGGCCGCGTCCAGGCCCAGGGCGTGCGTCACGTACGCCTCGACCGAGCCGTGGCGCTCGCGCAGGGCCGCCAGGAACAGGCGCATCGCCGCCTCGGGGGCGCGGCCGAAGGCCGGCCAGGACGGTGAGCGGCCGTCGTTGCGGGCCCGCCAGTCGTCCAGCAGGGCCCGGGTGGCCAGTTCGGTGAGGCTGAAGTCCTCGATGATCGTCTCGTCCGGGACGCCGAGGAGGGCGAGGACCAGGGCGGCGAGCTGGCCGGTGCGGTCCTTGCCGGAGGCGCAGTGGAAGACCAGGCCCTCCTCCGCCTCGGCCACCAGGCGCAGCGCCGCCGCGATCTCCTTGACGCCGTCCTCGGCGACCTCCATGTAGCGGGCGCAGAGGTAGGGGCCGGGATCGAGGTCCGGGGTCAGCGCCGCCTGGTTGTAGGGGCGGTGCTCGATGCTGAGGTTCTGGTAGGCGAAGGAGCCGTGCTCAGGGACGCGGCCCCGTGCCTCGATCTCCTGGGGATGCCGCAGGTCGATCACGGTGCCGATGCCGAGGGCGAGGAAGCGGTCCCAGTCCGGGGTGCCGGTGGTGAGCTTGCCGAGGGAGTCGGCGCGGAACAGGCGTCCCGGGCGGATCCGGTGACCGGTTCCGGTGCGATATCCGCCCAGGTCGCGGAAGTTGTGCAGCGTCTCGAAAGGTATGTGTCGGTCCACGGACCAGACCTTACGGCGGGGTGGGAACCGGGGCGGGGTGCGGTGGTGTCTTCAGCTGCACCTTCGAGCTTGCTCGAACGAGGGTGCGACATGTGGGCCTACGGGCACGGGGACACGGGAGAACGGGGGTTCTGCAATGGAGCGCGAGCGGATGCGTGCGGGAGTCTGGGCCGCGGGGCTGGTGCTGCTGGCCGTAGGGACGCTGGCCGGCTGTTCCCAGGAGTACGAGGACAAGCGGGGCAAGGGAGACGCCCCGGTGCAGGGGAAGGCGGGGGACGACACGCCCGCCGAGGTGTTCAACATGCCCGACGGGTTCGGGAACCTGGCCACGAAGTGCGTGGGGCACGGGTACCGGGCGTATGTGACGACCAACGCGACCGGTCCGTCCAACGTGCAGATCGTCGAGGACAAGACGTGCGGCGGCTGACGGCGGCCGGTGTCGCGTGCGCTCTCGCGCTGCTGCTCGGCGGGTGCTCGCAGGAGTACTACGACGAGCGGGGCAAGGCCGACGCCCCGGTGGCCGGGCGGGCCGGGGAGGACACCCCGGCCGAGGTCTACAACTTCCCGGACGGATTCGGGAACCTGGCGACGAAGTGCGTAGGGAAGGGCCGGCGTGGATACGCCACGACGAAGTTCGTGCAGGCCGATGACGACGACGACGTCGTCATCGTCCCGGCCAACGCGGTGATCGTCGACGATCCCGGCTGCACCGGTCCGTGACCGCGTGCGGCGGCGCCCCCTGTGCGTCCCGTGCCGCAAAGGGGCGCCGCGGCGGGCTCACAGCTCGCGGTGGACCTTGGTGTTCGACGCCTGGGCGCGGGGGCGCAGGACGAGGAGGTCGACGTTGACGTGGCTGGGGCGGGTCACCGCCCAGGTGATCGTCTCGGCCACGTCGGAGGCGGTGAGGGGTTCGGCGACGCCCTCGTAGACCTTGGCGGCCCGGTCCTGGTCGCCGCTGAAGCGGGTGAGGGCGAACTCGTCGGTCTTCACCATGCCGGGGGCGATCTCGATGACCCGGACCGGCTGCCCGACGATCTCCAGGCGGAGGGTCTCGGCGAGGACGTGCGCGCCGTGCTTGGCGGCGACATAGCCCGCGCCGCCCTCGTAGGTGCCGAGTCCGGCGGTGGAGGAGACCACGACCACGGTGCCGTCGCCGCTCGCCACGAGCTGGGGGAGGAGGGCCTGGGTGACGTTCAGGGTGCCGAGGACGTTCGTCTCGTACATGGTGCGCCAGTCGGCGGGGTCGCCGGTGGCGACGGGGTCGGCGCCCAGTGCGCCGCCGGCGTTGTTGACGAGCACGCCGATCGTGCGGAAGGCGGTGGCGAACTCGTCGACGGCCGCGCGGTCGGTGACGTCCAGCTGGTAGGCCGTCGCGGAGCCGCCCGAGCGGGTGATCTCCTCGGCGAGCGCCTCGATGCGGTCCTTGCGGCGGGCGGTCAGGACCACGCGGTAGCCGGCCGCGGCGAGCTCCCGGGCGGTCGCGGCGCCGATTCCGCTGCTCGCACCGGTGACGACGGCGATGCGGGAGGCGGTGGACGGTGCGGCGGCGGCCATGGACTGCTCCTCGGACGGGGTGGCGGGCGGGACGGGGTGCGGCTGGGCTACGGCCAGGATAGGCGGGCGGGATCTGCGCCCGGCCGGGGGTCCGTGCCGGTGGCCGGCGCCGCTGCGGGGCAATGGCCGTCAGGCGGCGCTGGTGCCGGACACCGGGAATGCGTACTTCGTCTGAGGATCGTGGGACCGGTGCGTCGTACGATCTGCGGACGGCGTCGACGACTGCGCCGACGACTGCGCCCACGACGGCGCCGGCGAAGGGGAGCGATGTCCCAGAACGTGCGGTCGCGGCTGCTGGACGAGCCGTCCGTGGTCTCCCGCCGGTACGCGGCCGCGTATGCCCCGTTCCATCAGGCGCCCGCGGACCGGCTGGGGCTGCACCCCACGGAGCTGCGGTGTCTGAACCTGCCGGCGCTGGAGCGGGAGCCGGTGACGACGGGCCGGGTCGCGGAGCTGACGGGCCTCACCACGGGGTCGGCGACCCGGCGGGTGGACCGGTTGGAGAAGGCGGGCCATGTGGTGCGCGAGCGGGACGCGGCCGACCGGCGGCGGGTGCTCGTGGCGACCGTGCCGGAGCGGATCGCGGAGTTCGGGCGGATGCGGGAGCGGCTGGGCGGCGACTGGACGCCGCTCTTCGACGATCTCGCGGACTCCGAGCTCGCGGTGATCGTGCGGCGCATGCGGCGGACGGTGGAGTCCGGCGCGGAGCAGGCCGTGCGGTTGCGGGAAGGACGGGTGTAGGGCGGGTGCGGGAGACGGACATACGGCCGTCCGGGGCGGTGGCCGACGGCGTGGCGAACGGCGTGGCCGGCGGCGTGGCGGGCGCTCCCGCGGGGCGTGGGCTGCCGCGGCACTGGCCGCTGTTGCTGCTCGGCGCGGCGGTGGTGCCGGGTGTGCTGCTGGTGGTCGTCGGGCGGTCGCTGGACGAGCCGGCGGTGCAGGCGTGGCGGACGGTGTGTCTGGCCGTGACCGTGCAGGCGCTGCCGTTCCTGCTGTTGGGGACGGCGTTGTCGGGGGCGATCAACGCGTTCGTGCCGGCGAGTGTCTTCCAGCGGGTGCTGCCGAAGCGGCCCGCGCTGGCGGTGCCGGTGGCGGGGGCGGCGGGAGTGGTGCTGCCGGGGTGCGAGTGCGCGTCGGTGCCGGTGGCGAACAGTCTGATCGGGCGGGGGGTGACGCCGGCCGCGGCGTTCGCGTTCCTGCTGTCGGCGCCGGCGGTGAACCCGGTGGTGCTGACGGCGACGGCGGTGGCGTTCCCGGGCCGTCCGGAGATGGTGCTGGCGAGGCTGGTGGCGTCGCTGGTGACGGCCGCCGCGATGGGCTGGCTGTGGCTCTGGCTGGGGCGGGAGGAGTGGCTGCGGCCGCGGACCGACCGGCCGGCGGGACATGTGCCGGGACACAGCCGGTTCCAGGAGTTCCGGCAGGGTTTCCAGCACGACTTCCTGCACGCCGGGGGCTTTCTGGTGGTGGGGGCGATGGCGGCGGCGACGTTCAACGTGGCGGTGCCGCGTTCGGTGCTGGACACGTTCGCGGGGTCGCCGTGGCTGTCGGTGCTGTTCCTGGCGGCGCTGGCGATCGTGCTGGCGGTGTGCAGCGAGGCCGACGCGTTCGTGGCGGCGTCGCTCAGCGGGTTCTCGCCGGTGGCGCGGCTGACGTTCATGGTGGTGGGGCCGATGGTCGACCTGAAGCTGATCGCGTTGCAGGCCGGGACGTTCGGGCGGGCTTTCGCGGTGCGGTTCTCGGCGGCCACGGCGGTGGTCGCGGTGGTGTGCAGCGCGGTGATCGGAGGGGTGTTGCTGTGAGGCGGTTCGCGCAAGCGGTGTTGCTGGTGCTCAGCGGCCTGGGGCTGCTGCACGCCGCGCTCTTCACCGACCTGTACCTCAACCTGGTGAAGCCGGGCATGCGGCCGCTGCTGATCGCGTCGGGAGCGGTGCTGGTGGCGCTGGGCGCGTGGGCGGCGGCGGAAACGTGGGGCCGGCGGCCGGGCGGCGCGCGGGACGGGGGCGGGGACGCGCACGGGCATGGGAACGGCCACGGGCATGGGCATGGGCGTCGGCCTGACGGCGACGGAGGCGAGGACGCGCACGGGCACGATCACTCCCGGGTGCCGCGGGTGGCGTGGCTGTTGTTCCTGCCGGTGCTGAGCCTGCTGTTCTACGCCCCGCCCGCGCTCGGTTCGTACACCGCCTCGCGTGAGCCGGCCAGGGCGGTCGCGGTGGAGGAGGACGGATTCGACCCGCTGCCGGCCACCTCGCCGCTGCCGATCACGCTGACCGACTTCACCCAGCGGGTGCAGCAGGACCGGTCGCGGGCCGTCGGGAAGCGGACCGTGGTGATGACCGGGTTCGTCACACCGGCCCCGGGCGGGCACGGCTGGTATCTGACCCGGATCATCGTCAACTGCTGTGCGGCGGACGCGTCGTCGGTGAAGGTGCTGGTCCACGGGGCCGCCGCGCCGAAGGCGGACACCTGGGTGAACGTCACCGGCACCTGGCATCCGGGCGGGACGCTGGGCACGGCGTCGGCGGCGGTCGCGCTGGACGCCCGGAGCGTGGCGAAGGCGCCCAAGCCGTCCAACGCGTACATGGACGCACTGCCGCTGACGTCCTGAGCCCGCAGACCGGGCCCGAGGTACGGGATGGGCGCGGGCCTACGGTGTGCGGGCGGCGTGGGCGTAGGCGGCCGGGGGGATGCCGACGGTGGAGGTGAAGTCGCGGGCCAGGTGGGCCTGGTCGGCGTAGCCGAGGTCGGCGGCGAGGCCGGCCCAGTCGAGGTCCTGCCGGGTGCCGGCGAGTTCCAGGGCCTCGTGGAGGCGGTAGCGGAGGATGGCCCACTTCGGGCTGACGCCGACATAGGCGGCGAAGAGCCGTTGCAGCGCCCGTACCGAGAGGCCCTCGGCGCGGGCGAGGTCGGCGACACGGCGCACGGTGCGGTCGGCGCGGATCTGTTCGACGAGGTCCATGGCCTGGTCGGCGCGCGGGTCGGGCTCGGGGTCCAGGGAGAGCAGGAAGGCGTCGAGCGCGGCGACCCGGCCGAGGTCGTCGGCCGGGCCGGTCACCGTCCGGGGCGTGTCGCCGCCGGCCCGGGGGAAGACGTCCCGGGCGGGCAGGACGTGGCCGGTCCAGTGCGCGACGGGTTCCGCGGGGGCGTACGGGCGGAAGCCGCCGGGCCGGAACTTCACCCCGCAGACCCGTCCCCGGCCGGTGAGCTTCCTGGTGTAGAGGCCGCGGGCGACGCCGGTCAGCTCGCCGTAGGGCGGGCCGTCGGCCTCCTCCCACTGGAAGCTGAGGTTGACGGACGGGTGCGGGACGATGTGGGAGGCGTACGGCTCGGGCAGGTCCCAGTCGATCAGCCAGTACGTCTCGACGTGACGGCGCAGCGGCTCGGCGGGCCGGTGGCGGCGGAACCGTACGCGGGCCAGCAGCCCGGCCGGGTCGACGATCCCGCGGGTGTCGCGGCGGGAGGCGGCCATGCCCGGATCGTACGTCGCGTTTCTTCAAGACGGGCGACGTCGGGTGCCCCTACGGTCGAGGTATGGACATCGACGGCAGCGGCAGCGGCATCGACCGCGCTATCGGCAGCGGTGACGGTATCGGCACCGGCGGCGACCGAGGGAGCGCGTACGGCATCGGCGACCTGCTCGGCAGGGCGCGCGAGCGGGCCGAGCCGGTGCTGCGGGGCATCCCGGACGCGGCGCTGGCCGGCCCCACGCCCTGCGCGGAGTACGACGTGAAGGCCCTGGTCAACCATGTGTTCCAGGTGGTCGTCCAGTTCCAGCGGCTGGCGGCGAAGGAGGCGTCCGACTTCGGCGAGACTCCCGACCGGGTGGGTGCGGGGCCGGACTGGCGGGCGCGGCTGGTGGCGGAGACGGACAGGCTGGTGGCGGCCTGGTCCGCGCCGGGCGCCGAGGAGGGCACCACGGGGGCGATGGACATGCCGGCGCGGCTGGTCGGCTCGATGGCGCTGCTGGACCTGACCGTGCACGTGTGGGATCTGGCGCGGGCCACCGGCCAGGAGTTCCCGGAGGCCGACGAGGCGGTGGTGGCGGAGCTGGCGGGGGCGGTCGCCGTGCTGGAGCCGACGGCCCGGCGGACGGGGGTGTTCGGCGAGGCGGTGGCGGCCGCCGAGGACGCTTCGCCCTTCGAACGGCTGCTCGCGCGAACCGGCCGTGACCCGCACTGGAAGGTTTGAAGGGAGATTCGCGGCCGATACGGCCGATGCCGGTGGTGCGCGTGGTGCGGCCGATGCGGGTGGTGTCGGTGCGGGTGGTGTCGGTGCGGCCGGGCAGCAGTGACCAGAGGGGGAGCGACCGGGGCGGGCCGCCGGGAACGCCGGGGGCGGGTCGCCGACGGCAGTCATGGGCTGGTTGCGGAGGAACAGCCATGGGCCGGCCCGCGAGGCGATAGCCGTGGGCGGGTCGCGAGGGAGCCGCGCGGGATGGCCGTGGGCGGGTCGCGAGGGAATAGCCGTGGGCGGGTCGCCGTTCTCCGGGTATAGTTGAAGCGTCAACAACCTGGAGGGTGAGCGACCATGCAGTTCGGGATCTTCAGCGTCGGCGATGTCACGCCGGACCCCACCACGGGCCGTACGCCGACCGAGCGCGAGCGGATCAAGGCCATGGTCGCGATCGCGCTGAAGGCGGAGGAGGTCGGCCTCGACGTCTTCGCGACCGGCGAGCACCACAACCCGCCGTTCGTGCCCTCGTCCCCGACCACCATGCTCGGCTACATAGCCGCGCGGACCGAGAAGCTGATCCTCTCCACCTCCACCACCCTCATCACCACGAACGATCCGGTGAAGATCGCCGAGGACTTCGCGATGCTCCAGCACCTGGCCGACGGGCGCGTGGACCTGATGATGGGGCGCGGCAACACCGGCCCGGTCTACCCCTGGTTCGGCCAGGACATCCGCGAGGGCATCAACCTCGCCATCGAGAACTACGCCCTGCTGCGCAGGCTGTGGCGCGAGGACGTCGTCGACTGGGAGGGGAAGTTCCGCACCGCGCTGCAAGGCTTCACCTCCACGCCCCGCCCGCTGGACGACGTGCCGCCGTTCGTCTGGCACGGCTCCATCCGCTCGCCCGAGATCGCCGAGCAGGCCGCGTTCTACGGCGACGGCTTCTTCCACAACAACATCTTCTGGCCCGCCGACCACACCAAGCGGATGGTCGAGCTGTACCGGGCCCGGTACGCGCACTATGGGCACGGCACGCCCGAGCAGGCGATCGTCGGACTCGGCGGCCAGGTGTTCATGCGGAGGAACTCGCAGGACGCGGTGCGCGAGTTCCGGCCGTACTTCGACAACGCGCCGGTCTACGGGCACGGGCCGTCCCTGGAGGACTTCACCGACCAGACCCCGCTGACCGTCGGCACGCCGGAACAGGTCATCGAGAAGACCCTGTCGTTCCGCGAGTACGCGGGCGACTACCAGCGTCAGCTGTTCCTCCTGGACCACGCCGGGCTGCCGTTGAAGACCGTGCTGGAGCAGCTCGACCTGCTCGGCGAGGAGGTCGTGCCGGTACTGCGCAAGGAGTTCGCCGTGGGCCGTCCGGCCGACGTGCCGGACGCGCCGACCCACGGGTCGCTGCTCGCGGGGAAGCAGGCCGCGGGGACCGGCGGCACCGACGGGACCGGCGGGGGCAAGGCGGAGAAGGAGGTCGTGGCATGAAGCTCGTCGTGGTCTCGGCGGGGCTGAGCGTCCCGTCGTCCACCCGGCTGCTGGCCGACCGGCTCGCCGGGGCGGTGCAACGGCACGCGTCCGTGGACGTCGAGGTCGTGGAGCTGCGCGACCTGGCCGTCGAGATCGCCCACCACTTCACCAACGGCTTCCCCGGACGGCGGCTCGCGGCCGCGCTGGAGGCGGTGACGGCGGCGGACGCACTGATCGTCGTCACCCCGGTGTTCTCCGCGTCCTACAGCGGCCTGTTCAAGTCCTTCTTCGACGTGCTCGACCCGGACGCGCTGGCCGGCAAACCGGTGCTGGTCGCCGCCACGGGCGGCTCCGCACGCCACTCGCTGGTGCTGGAGCACGCCCTGCGGCCGCTCTTCTCCTACCTGCGTGCCGTCGTCGTCCCGACGGCCGTCTACGCGGCCTCGGAGGACTGGGGCGCGCAGGGCCTGCCGGAGCGGATCGACCGCGCGGCGGGCGAGCTGGCCGCGCTGATGACGGGCCTGTCGACGCCGTCGTCGCCGTCCCGGCTGGCGAGGGCCGACCAGGACGAGGTCACGGTGGTGCCCTTCGCCGACCAGCTGGCGGCACTGGCCGCCCGGTGACCGCCGGCCACGCCGCCCCTCCGAGTGCCGGCGCCCGGTGACCGCTGCCCACGCCGCCCTCCGAGCGCCGGACGGGGAGACCCGGCCGGTCCGGGGGGCGTCGGCGTGTGGCACGTCCACCCGGACGGTGAGAGCCGAGTAAGAAGGGCGACTGGAGGACCGTCCCCCCGGCCCAACCGCCGGCGGCCTTGGCAGACTGGGCAGGTGCCTCCCACCGTGCTGCTCGCCGAAGACGACCGTGCCATCCGCAACGCCCTGGAACGCGCCCTGGCTCTGGAGGGCTACCGGGTCACCGCGGTCGCCGACGGGGTCGAGGCGCTGGCACAGGCCCATAAGAACCCGCCGGACGTGCTCGTCCTCGACGTGATGATGCCCGGCATCGACGGCCTCCAGGTCTGCCGGGTGCTGCGCGCCGAGGGCGACCGCACGCCCGTCCTGATGCTGACCGCGCTGGTGGAGACCGCCGACCGGATCGCCGGACTCGACGCGGGCGCCGACGACTACGTCGTCAAGCCGTTCGACGTCGAGGAGGTCTTCGCCCGGCTGCGGGCGCTGCTGCGCCGGACCAGCCCCGACACGGCCGTGCCCGCCGCGACTGTCCCCGACGCCCCCAAGCCGACGGCGGAGCGCCACGTGGAGGCGGCCGGGCTGCGCATGCACCCGCAGGCGCGGCGGGCCTGGCGGGGCGGGCGGGAGCTGGAGCTCACCCGCACCGAGTTCGAGCTGCTGGAACTGCTGGTGCGCAACGCCGGGATCGTCCTGGACCACTCCACGATCTACGACCGCATCTGGGGTTACGACTTCGGCCCCGGTTCCAAGAACCTCGCCGTCTACGTCGGCTACCTGCGCCGCAAGCTCGACCAGCCCGGCGCGCCGCAGCTGATCCACACCGTGCGCGGCGTGGGTTACGTGCTGCGCGAGGACTGAGGGCCGCGCGGGTGAGCCGTCAGCGCCCGGTGCTGCGCCGGCTGCTGCCCTCGTTCCCGTCCCGGCCGCGGCCGAAGCTGGTGTCGCTGCGCACCACCTTCGCGGTGTCCTTCGCGGCGGTGACGGCCGCCGTCACCGTCCTCGTCGGCGTGCTGTCCTACTCGGCGGCCGCCCGGCTGGTCCGGGTCGACCAGGAGTCGGTGTTCGACGAGGTCGTGCAGGACCTGCGGGACGAGGTGCGCGACCAGCGGATGGCGCCGGAGGACTTCTCCTCGGCCGAGCCCGGGCACGACATCGTGCGGCCGGCCCGCACGGACGTGCAGGTGCTCGGCCCGAACGGGACCGTCGTGGACGGCGGCACCCCCGGGCTGCCGGTGGTGGCCGCCGACCGCACGGTGGCGGGCGCCGCCGACGCCGGGGAGATGGCCGAGCACAAGGACGTCGACGTCGGCAACGACGTCTACCGCATCGCGACCGTCTCGCTCGGCGGCGGGCGGGGCGCGGTCCAGGTGGCGCAGGAGTTCAGTGACACCGAGGACCTGCTGCGGGCGCTCCAGCAGCGCACGCTGATCCTGATGGCCGCGGTCGTGACGGCCGCGGGGCTGTTCGGCTGGTGGCTGGCCCGGCGCATCACCCACCGCCTGGTGATCCTCACGACCGCCGCCGAGAACGTCGCCCGCACCCGGCGGCTCGGCGTGCAGGTGCCCGTCACCGGCCACGACGAGGTGGGCCGGCTGGGCCGCGCGTTCGACCGCATGCTGGGCCGGCTGGCTCAGTCGGAGGAGGACCAGCGGCGGCTCGTCCAGGACGCGGGGCACGAACTGCGCACGCCGCTGACGTCGCTGCGGACCAACATCTCCCTGCTGCACCGCATCGACGAGCTGCCGCCGGACATCCGCGACGAGCTGGTGGCGGACCTCGGCCAGGAGGCCCGGGAGCTGACCGACCTGGTCAACGAGCTCGTCGACCTCGCGGCCGGCCAGTCCGACGCCGAGCCGCCGCGCAAGCTGGACCTCGCCGACCTCGCCGAGGAGGTGGCGGCCCTCGCCCGTCGCCGCACCGGACGGCAGATCGTGCTCCGGGCGTCCGGCGACACCAGCTCCTACGGGCGGCCCGGCATGCTCCAGCGGGCGGTGTCCAACCTCGTGGAGAACGCCACCAAGTTCGACCGGGACGGCCGTGCGCCCGTCGAGATCGCCGTCACCGGGCCCGCCCGGCCGGGCGTCGTCCGCGTCGAGGTCCTCGACCGCGGGCCCGGCATCGCCGAGGCCGACCTGACACGCGTCTTCGACCGCTTCTACCGCGCCGCCGACGCCCGTTCCCGGCCCGGATCCGGCCTCGGTCTGTCCATCGTGCGCGAGGTGGCGCTGGCCCACGGCGGCGCGCCGTTCGCCGCGCGGCGCGCGGGCGGCGGCTCGGTGATCGGCTTCACCGTGGGCGGCAGCCTGCCGGAGGGGCGCCGGGGCCCGGAAGAAGCACCGGAAGGGGTGTGAGCGACGGGGCCCCGATCACCGTCGGACCCGATCGCCGTCGCGACCGGCCGCCACTGCGACGGACCGCCGTCACGACGGACCGCCGGTGACCCCACCGCCGTCGGGAGGGGGCGCTGTTGCTCCTGGCCGCCGGCGGCCGGGCGGCCCCGGCGCTGTCGCGGAAATGTGAGTTATTCCGTGTATGTGTGTATGTGCCGGGGAATGATACGGGTTACGCATTCCGCGGGAGAGTGAGATGAGCGAGGCATCGAGGGCCGGTGGCGAGGTGCTCACCGCGCGGGTCACCGTCGACGAACAGGGCGCTGTCACGGGCTGGAACGCGGGCGCCGTACGACTGCTGGGCTACACCTTGGAGGAGGTCGTCGGCCGCCCGGCCGCGACCCTGCTCGCCCACACCCCGCCCGCCCTGGACCTCCCGCCCGCGACCACCCAGCCCTCGGCCGTCGCGCCCCCCACCGACCCGCCCGCCACAGGCGTACCCCCCACAGACGTGCCCCTGGCCGGCTCCTCGACCGCCGGGCTCGCCCTCGCCGACCTGCCGCGGTGGCACGGGGTGCTCGTGCTGCGGCGCCGGGACGGCCGTCCCGTGGAGGTCAGGGTCGTCGCGCATCACCGGACCCGGGACGACGGCGTCCGGGACTGGCTGCTGGTCTGCGCGGTGCCGGGATCGCCGCCCCGGACCGACGAGGAGGCGCTCATGCGGTGGGGTTTCCTCGAGTCCCCCTGCTGCGCGACCTCGGTGCACGACACGGACCTGCGCTTCTGCCGGTCCAACCGGGCCGCACAGCGCGCGCTCGGCCTGGGCGAGGAGTATCTGCGCGGCCTGCGGATCACCGACGTCCTGCCCACGGCGTCGGCGCGGGACGTCGAGCGTCTGATGCGGCGGACACTGGAGACCGGTGAGCCGCGGCACGTGGCGAACGTCGCGCGGGCCCCCGGCGAGAGCCGGCAGCACGCCTGGGCGGTCGATCTCTACCGGGTGCAGGACGCGGACGGCCGGGTCCTGGGTGTGGCGTCCACCGGGCACGACATGACGGAGCAGCACCGGGCCCGTCAGCGCCTCCAGCTGATCGCCGAGGCCAGCACCCGGATCGGCAGCACCCTCGACGTGACCCGGACGGCACAGGAGCTGGCCGACGTGGCCGTGTCGGGCCTGGCCGACTTCGTCAGCGTCGACCTGCTGACCTCGTTCGAGGCGGGGCAGGAGGAGACCACGACCGGCGGGCCCCTGCCGCTGCGCCGGGTCGCCCACCGGTCGGTGCTGCCGGGCGCCCCGGAGGCCGTCCTCCAGCCGGGCGACGTCGACGTGTACCCGGAGAGCTCGCCGCCGGCCGAGAGCCTGCGCACGGGACGGGCCGTTCGCCGTCAGGTGACCGAGTCCGCCATCGCCGCCTGGGTCGCCGGGGACTCGGTGCGCACGGCTCGCATCCGGGACTTCGGTCTCCACTCGGTGATCGCCGTCCCCCTGACGGCGCGCGGTACCGCGCTGGGCGTCGCCGTCCTCGTCCGGCACCGGCGTCCGGAACCGTTCCAGCACGACGACGTGGTGCTGGCCGAGGAGCTGGCGGCCAAGGCGGCGGTCTGCATCGACAACGCCTGGCGTTACACCCGCGAGCGCCGGACGGCCGTCACCCTGCAGCGCAGCCTGCTGCCGCAGCGGCTGCCCGAGCAGTCCGCGATGGAGATCGCCTCCCGCTATCTGCCGTCCGACGCGCGTGCCGGGGTGGGCGGCGACTGGTTCGACGTGATCCCGCTGTCCGGGGCCAGGGTCGCGCTCGTCGTCGGCGATGTCGTGGGCCACGGCATCCACGCCTCGGCGACCATGGGGCGGCTGCGCACGGCCGTGCGCACCCTCGCCGACATCGACCTGCCCCCCGGCGAACTGCTCACCCACCTCGACGACCTGGTGGGCCGGCTGGCCACCGAGGCCGACACGCTCGGTGACGAGGGGACCGCGGGCGACGTCGGGGCGACCTGCCTGTACGCCGTGTACGACCCGGTGACGCGCCGCTGCACGCTGGCCAGGGCCGGCCACCCGCTGCCCGCCGTCGCGCGCCCGGACGGCACGGTGGAACTGCTGCCGCTGCCCGCGGGGCCTCCGCTGGGCCTGGGCGGGCTGCCCTTCGAGGCGCTCGAGACGGAACTGCCCGAGGGCAGTCTCCTCGCCCTCTACACCGACGGCCTCATCACCTCCCGGTCCCGCGACAGCGACGTCGACGACGGCGCCGCCCGCCTGTGCCGGTCCCTGACCGCCCCGGCGGCCTCCCTGGACGTCATGTGCGACGCGGTCCTCGACAGCCTGCTGCCCCGGACGCCCGCCGACGACGTGGCGCTCCTCCTCGCCCGCACCCGGGTGCTGGACGCCTCCCGCGTCGCCACCTGGGACGTGGACGCCGACCCGGCCGCGGTCGCCGACGCCCGGAAGAAGGCGGTGGGCCGGCTGGCGGACTGGGGGCTCGCCGACGCCGCCTTCGTCACCGAGCTGATCGTGAGCGAGCTGGTCACCAACGCCATCCGGCACGGCGAACCGCCCGTCCAGTTGCGGCTCATCCATGACCGCACCCTCATCTGCGAGGTCAGCGACGCCGGCGGCACGGCGCCCCACATGCGCCGTGCCCGCACCTACGACGAGGGCGGCCGCGGACTGCTCCTGGTCGCCCAGCTGTCCCGGCGCTGGGGCGCCCGCCCGGGCGCCAAGGGCAAGACGATCTGGGCGGAGCAGGAGATCGGGGGGCCGGAGGGCGAAGGCGCCTGGAGCTGAGCCCGGCCCCTGCCCCGCCTGCCCGGAGCGGGGGGTCGGTCAGTCATCCTTGCGGGCCACTCCGCCGTAGATGCCGATGGGCGGGGTGCGGCTTGCTCGTGTCGATCCGCAGAGAGGGACCGTCGTCGCCGCCGAGGGCAGAGGACATGGCGCGGGGCTCCGTCCATGAGTGACTGTCAGATCGCCATCCTGACACGCCCCGCCCCGTCATCACCGCCGGGCGGCCCATCACCTGCACCTGAACCCACCGCCGAAAAAGGCCAGTTGGCCGAAGACCCACGATCCCGCGGGCGCCGGAAACCGCCTCACGGCCAGACGAGGCAGTACGGCTGGTGTCCCGCTTCGTGCAGCCGGTGTGAGAAGTCCTGCCACTCGTGCAGGAGTTGGTACACGTTGAAGGCGTCGCGGGGGCCGCCGCGGTCCGGGACCGTCGACCAGATGAAGGCGGCCGCGCCGACCGCTTCCTCGCCGATGTCGCGCAGGGGGTCGACGACGGTCATGGGGAGCTTCACGACGGCGTAGTCGGGGTGGAGGACGACCAGCTCCAGCGGGGGCACCTTGTGCAGGGGGACGCCTTCGATGCCGGTCAGGACCATCGCGGCCATGGTCTCCGGCTTGATCTTGGTGAACATGCCGTTCATGCCGAGCTCGTCGCCGCCGAGCTCTTCGGGGCGCATCGAGATCGGGACGCGGGCCGCCGTGGCGCCGTCCGGCGCGCCGAAGTACTTGTACGTCACCCCCACCCGACCACCATTCCTGCTTCCCGCCTCGAGACGGTCGACCTGGTCGACCCGCCGGTCGACCCGCTCGGACTCGCTCGATGCGCCTTGTGCCTGCGTCTGTCGTGCTTCGCCGCTTTCCTCCGCGTTGCGCCGGTGCCTGCCCCGCCGGGCACGTCGAGGACCCAGGTCGTCAGTCCCCTCGCCCAGTCCGCCACCGCGATGCATATCTCCACCCGACTGCTTTTCTAGGACGCGCCGGCGCCGCCGCGCAACCCGATCATCGTGTCAGTGACCTCCCCCACGGCCGCCCGCCGAAACGTGCGGTGAAACACCTGTCCGCAGGAAACTCGCAGTCCCTCGACACACGGTCGGTGAGAGCTACGTCTGTCAGGCCCGTTCCGACTCAGTTTCGCAGATGGTGAAGCGGCCGGCGGAGCCGCGTACGCCGCGGCCTGGCCGTGGAGGGGGCCGCGACCGCGGCACGGGCCCGGTCCGGGCGGCCGCCGTCGCGGCCGGCGACGGCACGCCCCATGGGGCCCGTCCGTCGCTGGCCTACCCTGGGAGGTCACTGGCAACCGGAGTCCAGCAAGTCGGAGAAGGTCGGAGAAGTCGCAGGTCATGAGCGAACTGCCCTATTCATACGATGCGCCCGTCTCGCAGGCGCTGTTCGACCGTGCGTCCGTGGTCACGCCGGGCGGCGTGAACTCGCCGGTGCGCGCGTTCCGCGCCGTGGGCGGCACGCCGCGGTTCATGGTGTCCGGCGCCGGCCCGTATCTGACGGACGCCGACGGGCGGGAATACGTCGACCTGGTCTGCTCCTGGGGGCCCATGATCCTCGGGCACTCGCACCCCGAGGTGATCGCCGCCGTGCAGGCGGCCGTCACCCGCGGCACCTCCTTCGGCACGCCCGGCGAGGGCGAGGTCGCGCTCGCCGAGGAGATCGTGGCGCGGGTCGGGCCCGTGGACCAGGTGCGCCTGGTGTCCAGCGGCACCGAGGCCACCATGTCGGCCATCCGGCTCGCCCGCGGCTTCACCCGGCGCACCAAGGTGATCAAGTTCGCCGGCTGCTACCACGGGCACGTCGACTCGCTCCTCGCGGCGGCGGGCAGCGGGGTCGCCACCTTCGCCCTGCCCGACACCCCGGGGGTCACCGGCGCGCAGGCCGGCGACACGATCGTCCTGCCGTACAACGACCTGGAGTCCGTGCAGGAGGCCTTCCACCGGCATCCCGGTGAGATCGCCTGCGTGATCACCGAGGCCTCGCCCGGGAACATGGGCGTCGTGCCGCCGCTGCCCGGGTTCAACCAGGGTCTCAAGGACGCCTGCCGGGCCAACGGCGCGCTGTTCGTCTCCGACGAGGTGATGACGGGCTTCCGCACCAGCCGCTCCGGGTGGTTCGGGATCGACGGGGTCACGCCCGATCTGATGACCTTCGGCAAGGTCATGGGCGGCGGCTTCCCCGCCGCGGCGTTCGGCGGGCGGGCCGACGTCATGGAGCACCTCGCGCCGGCCGGGCCCGTCTACCAGGCCGGGACGCTCTCCGGGAACCCGGTCGCCACCGCGGCCGGCCTGGCCCAGCTCCGGCTCCTCGACGACGCCGCGTACGTCAAGGTGAACGAGGTCTCCACGCGGATCCAGTCGCTGGTGTCCGAGGCGCTGACCAAGGAAGGCGTCGCGCACACGCTGCAGAGCGCCTCCAACATGTTCTCCGTCTTCTTCACGGACCGTCCCGTCCGCGACTACGAGGACGCCAAGGCGCAGGAGTCGTTCCGCTTCACCGCCTTCTTCCACTCGTTGCTGGCGAACGGCGTCTACCTGCCGCCGTCGTCCTTCGAGTCCTGGTTCGTGTCCACGGCCCACGACGACACGGCCGTCCAGAGAATCGCCGACGCCCTCCCGGCGGCGGCCCGAGCGGCTGCGGAGGCCACGGCGGAATGAGCACCTTCGAGAATTCCGGGAAGAACGGCGCCGCCCAGGACATCACCGTCGTCCACGTCATGCGGCACGGCGAGGTTCACAACCCCGACGGCGTGCTCTACGGCCGTCTCGACGGCTACCACCTCTCCGAGCTGGGCCGGCAGATGGCCGACCGGGTCGCCGAGCACCTCGCCTCCCGCGACGTCACGCACGTCGTCGCCTCCCCGCTGGAGCGGGCGCAGGAGACGGCGACCCCCATCGCGAAGGCGCACGGGCTCGACCTGTCCACCGACGCGCGGCTCCTGGAGGCCGAGAACGTCTTCCAGGGCAAGACGTTCGGGGTCGGGGACGGGGCGCTGCGCCGGCCGGAGAACTGGAAGCACCTCGTCAACCCGTTCAAGCCGTCCTGGGGCGAGCCCTACGTCGACCAGGTCGTGCGGATGATGGGCGCGCTGGACGCGGCGAAGGACGCGGCCCGCGGGCACGAGGCCGTGCTGGTCAGCCATCAGCTGCCGATCTGGATCGTGCGGTCCTACGTCGAGCGGCGGCGGCTGTGGCACGACCCGCGCAAGCGGCAGTGCACGCTGGCCTCGCTGACGACGTTCACGTACCAGGGCGACCGGATCATGTCGGTCGGGTACACCGAACCGGCCCTCGACCTGGTGCCGGCGCACCTGCGCGCCGGAGCCAAGCCGGTGCAGGGCAAGGGCAAGGCCTTCGGCGCATAACGGGTGGTGGCGGGGGATGGGGGCCGCCCTGCCGAGGCGGGGTGACAGGTGGTGACGGCCGCCCGGCCGGGCGCTCCGGTCCGCCGGGCCCGGCCGCGTGGCTGAAATCCCCCTTCTGTTACCGAATCCGGAACTATCGACGGAACCCTGTCGTTCATCATGTCCTCTGAATGGGTGACCACCTGAGGATCTGATGAACGAGGACGCCATGCGCACGATCACCCGAAGGGGAGCACTCGGACTCGGGGCCGGAGCCGCGGCCGTGGCCGGACTGGCCGGCTGCGGCAGCCTCACGAGTTCGGACGACCCCTCCCCCGCCGGTGATGCGAAGAAGGGCGCCAAGGGCGGCGGCTCCGGCAGCCCCCGTCCGAAGGCCGACGCCCGCCCCCTCGGTGACGGCTCCACGTCCTTCACCGGCAAGCAGCCCCACCAGCCGGCCAAGCCGGTGCCGCTCCAGCCCGGCGAGGAGCCGCCGCAGTTCGTGGTCTTCTCCTGGGACGGCGCGGGCGAGGTCGGCAACGGACTCTTCGACCGCTTCCTCGACCTCGCCAAGGCGCACGGCGCGAGCATGACGTTCTTCCTCTCCGGGCTGTATCTGCTGCCCGAGTCGAAGAAGCGGCTCTACGACCCGCCGAACAACCCCCGCGGCGCCTCCGACATCGGCTATCTCACCGACGAGCACGTCAAGATGACGCTCGCGGGAGTGCGCCGCGCCTGGCTCGAGGGGCACGAGATAGGCACCCACTTCAACGGCCACTTCTGCGGCGAGGGCCACGGCTCGGTCGGCAAGTGGACGCCGGCGCAGTGGCGCAGCGAGATAGACCAGGCGAAGAAGTTCGTGAAGGAGTGGCGGACCAACACCGGCTGGACCGACCTGCCCGCGCTGCCCTTCGACTACGACAAGGAACTCGTCGGCGGCCGCACGCCCTGTCTGCTCGGCCAGGACAACCTGCTGCCCACCGCCCGCGCCCTCGGCTGGCGCTACGACGCCTCCTCGCCGGGCGGCCGTCAGGTGTGGCCGAAGAAGAGGGGCGGGCTCTGGGACCTGCCGTTGCAGCAGATACCTTTCCCGGGCCGCAGCTTCGAGGTCCTCTCGATGGACTACAACATGCTCGCCAACCAGTCGGTCAACTCGACCAAGGCGCCCGCCCACAACTACCCGGGCTGGCGGCAGCAGTCCGCCCAGGCCTACATACAGGGATTCAAGCGGGCATTCGAGACGAACCGAGCGCCCTTCTTCGTCGGCAACCACTTCGAGCAGTGGAACGGCGGCATCTACATGGACGCCGTCGAGGAGGCCTTCAAGCACATCGCGCGCGAGAAGGAGAAGGGCGCGGACGTGCGCATCGTCTCCTTCCGGCAGTTCGTGGACTGGATCGACGTCCAGAAGCCCGAGGTGCTCGAGAAGCTGCGCACCCTCGAGGTCGGGCAGCAGCCGGCCGGCGGCTGGAAGACGTTCCTGGCCGCGACCCCGAAGACGCCGAAGTCGCCGACGGCTCCGAAGTCGCCGACGGGCTCCGCGTCTGCCGCCTGAAATGCGGTTTTCCCCCCGCAAGGGGGGTGCGCAAGATCCTCAGAACGGGCATGCGAAACTTTTCACATGAGTGCCGCATGGATCCGTCCGCGCCGCCCCGCAGTCCTCGGCGCGGGCGCCGTCGCCGCCGCGTTGCTGCTGTCCGCCTGCGGCTCCGGCGGCACGTCGGGCGGGGGCGGCGGCACCAACTTCGTCCTCGGCAAGGACGGCATCTCCACCGCCGAGAAGGGGCAGCGGGCGCAGGTCCCCGACCTGTCGGGTGAGACCGTCGCGGGCAAGCAGCTGGACGTCGCCTCCTTCAAGGGCAAGGTCGTCGTCCTGAACGTGTGGGGCTCCTGGTGTGCCCCGTGCCGCGCCGAGGCGCCCAACTTCGAGAAGGTCTCCAAGGACCTGCGGGGCAAGGGCGTGCAGTTCGTCGGCATCAACGTCGCCGACCCCCAGGCGCGCAGCGCCCTCGCCTTCGAGGAGCAGTACGGCGTCACCTACCCCAGCCTGTACGACCCCAGCAGCAAGCTGATCCTCCGCTTCCGCAAGGGCACGCTCAACCCGCAGGCCATCCCCTCCACGCTGGTCATCGACCGGGAGGGGAAGATCGCCGCCCGCTCGCTGGCCGCGCTCAGCGAGGAGAAGCTGCGCAAGATGATCGCCCCGATCCTCGCGGAGAAGTGACGTGAGCGCGCTCACCACGTTCGCCGCCGCCACCGACCCGAACCAGACGGTGATGAGCGGCGCCCTGCTGCTCGCCCTGCCGCTGGCCCTGCTCGGCGGTCTCGTCTCCTTCTTCTCGCCCTGCGTCCTGCCGCTCGTGCCGGGTTATCTCTCCTACGTCACCGGCGTGACCGGCACCGACCTCGCCGAGGCCCGGCGGGGACGGATGGTCGCCGGCGCCTCCCTGTTCGTCCTCGGCTTCACCGCCGTGTTCGTCTCCGGCGGGGCCCTGTTCGGGTACTTCGGCCAGACGCTCCAGGAGAACCAGGGCGTCCTGTCCAAGGTGCTGGGCGTGCTCATGATCCTCATGGGTGTCTTCTTCATGGGCCTGATGCCCTGGATGACGCAGCGGGAGTTCCGTTTCCACCGCAGGCCCGTCGCCGGGCTCGTCGGCGCACCCTTCCTCGGCGCCCTGTTCGGCATCGGGTGGACCCCCTGCATCGGTCCGACCCTCGCCTCCGTCATCGCCCTCTCCTCCCAGCAGGGGAGCGCGGGCCGCGGTGCCATACTGACCGTCGCCTACTGCCTCGGCCTCGGCGTGCCGTTCGTGCTCGCCGCGGTCGCCTTCCGCAAGGCGCTCGGCGCCTTCGGCTGGGTCAAGCGCCACTACGTCTGGGTGATGCGGATCGGCGGCACGATGATGATCGTGACCGGTCTGCTGCTGCTGACCGGCGCCTGGGACCGCATCGTGCAGGACATGCAGTCCTGGTCCGCCGGCTTCACTGTGGGGATCTGATCCATGAGCAAGAGCACGGCCAACGCCGGCCCCGGTGAGACGCCGGCCGCCGAGGAGCAGGGCCTCGGCGCCGCCGGCTCCCAGCTGTCGACCGCGCCCGCGGACTCGCTCGCCGACATGCCCGGCCTGGGCGTCGTCGGCTGGGCCCGCTGGTTCTGGCGTCAGCTCACCTCCATGCGGATCGCCCTGCTGCTTCTGCTGCTGCTCGCGCTCGGGGCGATCCCCGGCTCGCTGATCCCGCAGTCCGGCAACGACGAGACGAAGGTCGCCGACTTCCGCCGGGCCCACGAGAGCCTCGCGGTCGTCTACGACCGGCTCGGTCTCTTCCACGTCTACAGCTCGGCGTGGTTCTCCGCGATCTACCTGCTGCTGTTCATCTCCCTCGTCGGCTGCATCGTGCCCCGCACCTGGCAGTTCGTGGGTCAGCTGCGCGGCCGCCCGCCGGGTGCGCCGAGGACGCTGACCCGGCTGCCGGCCTACACGACCTGGCGTACGCGGGCCGAGCCGGAGCAGGTGCGCGAGGCCGCGGTGGCACTGCTGAAGAAGCGCCGCTTCCGCGTCCACGCGAGCGGGGACGCCGTCGCCGCGGAGAAGGGCTATCTGCGCGAGGTCGGCAACCTCGCCTTCCACATCGCCCTCATCGTGATGCTGGTCGCCTTCGCCTGGGGCCAGCTCTTCAAGTCCGAGGGCAACAAGCTCCTCGTCGAGGGCAGCAGCGGCTTCTCCAACACCCTCATCTCCTACGACGACTTCAAGTCCGGCAACCTCTTCGACACCGACGACCTGAACCCGTTCAGCTTCTCCCTGGACAAGTTCACCGGCACCTACGAGACCTCGGGCCCCAACACCGGCACCCCGCGCACCTACCAGGCCGCCCTCACCTACAGCGTGGGCGCGTACGGCAAGGACGCGAAGACCCTCGTCAAGGTCAACCACCCGCTGGAGATCGACGACTCGAAGGTCTACCTCACCGCCCACGGCTACGCCCCGGTGATCACCGTCCGCGACGGAAAGGGCAAGGTCGTCTTCCACGACGCCGTCCCGCTGCTGCCGCTCGACTCCAACGTCACCTCATCGGGCGTGATCAAGGTCCTCGACGGCTACCGGAACGCCCGGGGCGTCAGCGAGCAGCTGGGCATCTCGGCGTTCTTCCTGCCGACGTACACGCCGGGCAGCGAGACCGCCTCCACGTTCCCGTCGCTGCGCAACCCGGTGCTGAACCTGACGCCCTACCACGGCGACCTCGGCGTCAACTCGGGCATCCCGCGGAGCGTGTACCAGCTCGACAAGGCCCATATGAAGGAGTTCAGGGACTCCAAGAACGCGCAGCTGCGCGAGAACCTGAAGCCCGGCGAGACGATGACCCTCCCCGACGGGGCGGGCACGGTCACCTACGACAGCACCCGGCAGTGGGCCAACTTCCAGATCACCCAGCAGCCGGGCAGCGGCTGGGCGCTGGGCGGCGCGATCACCGCGATCTTCGGGCTCGCCGCCTCCCTGTTCGTCCAGCGCCGCCGGGTGTGGGTGCGTGCCGTGCGGGGCGCGGACGGCGTGACGGTCGTCGAGATGGCCGGCCTCGGCCGCAGCGAGTCCGCCAAGGTGCCCGAGGAACTCGGCGCTCTCGCCACGACCCTGTACGACCAGACCCCCGGGGCGCCCGACCCCGCGGACGACTCGGGCGACTCACCCGGATCCACCGACCCCCACGCCGTATCCACCGACCCCCACGTCGTACCCGCCGAAAAAGGGGCTGAGCAGTGACTCTCGCCGCCGCGACCGAGTTGGCCGCCGCCACCAACGAACATCTCGCGAGCATCAGCAACACGCTGATCTACTCGTCGATGGCCGTCTACACCCTGGCCTTCTTCGCGTACATCGCCGAATGGCTCCTCGGCAGCCGCAGCAAGGTCGGCCGGACCGCCGCCGCGCTCACCGCCCAGCAGGGCGCGAAGGCGAAGGGGCCGGCCGTCACCGTGACGAAGGGCGGCTCCACCGCCGTCCTGGAGCGGCCGCAGGTCGTGGTGCGCTCCGCGGCCGGCGCGCGTGACGTGCCCGACGGGCCGGGCGCGCACGGCGGCGACGAGCAGGGCGACATGTACGGCCGCATCGCCATCTCCCTCACGGTGCTCGCCTTCCTCGTGGAGGTGGGCGGCGTGGTCGCCCGTGCGGCCTCGGTGCAGCGGGCGCCGTGGGGCAACATGTACGAGTTCAACATCACCTTCTCCACGGTGGCCGTCGGCGTGTACCTCGGCCTGCTCGCGCTGAAGAAGAACGTGCGCTGGCTCGGCCTGTTCCTGATCACCACGGTCCTGCTGGACCTGGGCCTCGCGGTGACGGTCCTCTACACGGCGAGCGACCAGCTGGTCCCCGCCCTGCACTCGTACTGGCTGTACATCCACGTCTCCACCGCGATCTTCTGCGGCGCGGTGTTCTACGTCGGCGCGGTCGCCACGATCCTGTACCTGTTCAAGGACTCCTACGAGAACAAGCTCGCTACCGGCGGCAAGCCCGGCAGGTTCGCGAACTCGGTCCTGGACCGGCTCCCCGCCTCCGCCTCCCTCGACAAGTTCGCCTACCGCGTGAACGCCGCCGTCTTCCCCCTGTGGACGTTCACGATCATCGCGGGCGCGATCTGGGCGGGCGACGCGTGGGGCCGCTACTGGGGCTGGGACCCCAAGGAGACCTGGTCGTTCATCACCTGGGTCGCGTACGCCTGCTACCTGCACGCCCGCGCCACCGCCGGCTGGAAGGGCCGCAAGGCCGCCTACCTGGCGCTGCTCGCCTTCGGCTGCTGGCTGTTCAACTACTACGGCGTCAACATCTTCATCTCCGGCAAGCACTCCTACGCCGAGGTGAAGACCCTGGGCGCGCTGACCGGCATCACCTTCTGAGCCGACCTGCCGAAGGCCGGTTCCTGTGACCTGGGTCACGGGAACCGGCCTTCGGCGTACGGACAGGTAGATGGGCGTGGCGTGGATACGAACCCGAGTACCCCGAGCGCTCGGCGAGCGCTGAGAAAACGCATCCGCGCGGGGGACCACGACGCCTTCGGCGATCTCTTCGACGCCTACGCCCGCTCCGTCTACAACCACGCCTACCGGCTCACGGGGGAGTGGACGGTCGCCGAGGAGGTCGTCTCGCTGACCTTCCTGGACGCTTGAAGGCAAGGTCGCGAGGATTTTGGCTCCGTAGCCCGCCGACAGCGGCCACCGCGTCGAGGGGCCGGCGGGCTTGTCCACGAGCAGCGTTGTTCCAGGCTTCGCTGCGGGGGTCGTGTCCCGAGAATCCTGTTCACGAAGGGCTGGCACGCAACTACTCACCGGGGTGGCTGCCTCTGACGTGCGTGATGAGGTCTGGCTCGCCCAGCTCCTGGCGATGGATCCGTCCCCGACCTCGGACAACACCTTCTGCGGCGAGCCGCTTCCGCAGCTGCCGGGGTGCCGCTGTGTCTTCGAAGCCCTCGCTGAGGCCGCGGCGTCGGAACCGTCGTGGACTTGTCGTACCGGTGGCCACCGCGCGTAACTGTCTCCGCATGTCGATGCACCTCTCGACTGCGTTGCGACGGCGGTACTGGGCCTTGCCGAAGGTCGAAGGCCGGGGCCGGGGCCGGCGCTTTGCGCTCGTGCAGCCGCACCGTACGAGCGTCCTGGCCGGACAACCACGAGAGCCACCCGGCCCGCCAAGAGCCGTCAGAAACGGCCCGGTCCGGTCACGGCACCAGGAGGATCGGGCGTCGGGCGTCCCGGACGAGTGGTCCGGCGTTGCCCCCGGCCGCCCGTCGCAGCAGCATGAGCCCATGGATCACCTTCTGGATCGGCCGACCGCCCGGACCTGGCTGGCCACCGCCGTCGCCGAGGCGCGGGCCGGACTCGCCGAGGGCGGCATCCCCGTCGGCGCGGCACTGTACGGCCCGGACGGCACGCTTCTCGGCCGCGGCCACAACCGCCGCGTCCAGGACGACGACCCCTCCCTGCACGCCGAGACGGCAGCCTTCCGCGCGGCGGGCCGGCAGCGGTCGTACCGCGGCACGACGATGGTGACGACCCTCTCCCCGTGCTGGTACTGCTCCGGTCTGGTCCGCCAGTTCGGCATCTCCCGGGTGGTCGTCGGAGAGGCGACGACCTTCCGGGGCGGCCACGACTGGCTGGCGGAGCACGGCGTGCAGATCGTGCTGCTGGACGACGCCGAGTGCGTCGCGATGATGCGCGACTTCGTCGAGAGGAACCCGGCCCTGTGGAACGAGGACATCGGTGAATGACTCAGTGAGCGATTCCGTGCGGGATTCCCTGAGCGGCCCCGCCGCCCGACGGAGTCCGCGCATCCCCACCATCGACCTGCGGCCCTGGCTGGACGGCGACCCCGGCACCCGCGCCGCGACCGCCCGCACCGTCGACGAGGCCCTGCAGACCGCGGGCTTCCTGCTGGTCACCGGTCACGGCGTCGACCCCGTGCTGCGCCACCGTGTCCGGGAGGCCGCCCGCGCGTTCTTCACCCTTCCCGCCGAGGCCAAGCAGCCGTACGCAGCGAAGGTCGGCGGCCGCGGCTGGCTGGGACCCGGCGCAGAGGCCAACGGCTACGCGGAGGGCACCGAGACGCCCCCCGACCTCAAGGAGTCCCTGACCTTCGCCACCCATGAGCCCTTCGACGACCCGGTGATCAACGCCGAGTGGTACGCGCCGAACGTCTGGCCCGCGCAGACGCCGCAGCTCCGGGCACTGTGCGAGGAGTACCTGGAGCGGATGGCCGACCTGGAGAAGGAACTGCTGTCCCTGCTCGGCGGGGCCCTGGGCCTCGAACCGGACTTCTTCTCCCGCCACATGGACCACCCCACCTACGGCTTCAACATCAACTGGTACCCGGGGACCGACGTCGTCGGCGAGCCGCAGCCCGGTCAGTTCCGCATCGGTCCGCACACCGACTTCGGCACCGTCACGATCCTCGACCGGCAGGTCGGCAAGGGCGGGCTCCAGGTCTGGACGGACGCCGGCGGCTGGGAGGACGCGCCCTTCGACCCGGCCGCCTTCACCGTCAACGTCGGTGATCTGCTGGCCCGTTGGACCGGCGACCGCTGGCGCTCCGGGCGGCACCGGGTCCTGCCGCCCCCGGCCGACGAGCCCGCCGAGGAGCTGATGTCCCTCGTCTACTTCGGCGAGTGCACCCCGGGGACGCTCGTGGAGTCGGTGCCCGCGCCGGTCGGCAGGGTGGCGTACGAGCCGGTCGACTCGCATGTCTACCTGCGCGAGAAGCTGAACTCGATCACCGTCGGCTGACCTGCGTCCCGTTTCCGGCCGGAAACACACATCCCACGGTGGGGCCCTGTTCCCACCTGCGGAAACAGGCGGTGTTTCCATCCGCAACACCCTTGGTCCTCGGCACGCTGGAGCCAC
Source organism: Streptomyces achromogenes (assembly GCF_030816715.1). Classification (NCBI taxonomy): domain Bacteria; kingdom Bacillati; phylum Actinomycetota; class Actinomycetes; order Kitasatosporales; family Streptomycetaceae; genus Streptomyces; species Streptomyces achromogenes. The sequence continues at coordinate 5,092,725 of NZ_JAUSYH010000001.1, forward strand.
TTGCCGAAGAACTCAAGGAGGCGGCTGTGCCCCGTACGTTGCTGATCGAGGTCAACGACCGCGGACTCGGCCTCTCCGCCGAGGGCCTCGCCGACATCAACGGGAGGCTGCCCGACGTGCCGACGGCCCCGGACACCGACACCTGTCAGCGTATGGGCCTGTTCGTGGTGGGTCGCATCTGCGCGCTGTACGGATTCCGCGCCCAGTTGCGTCCCAACGAGACGGGCGGCGTCACCGCGCTGGTCATGCTGCCGACCGCTGCCGTCTCCTCCCGTCACCTGGACGCTCAGGGCACGGACACCTGGGACTCGTACACCGCGTAGTCGGCGACGGTGCGGCGGTAGCGGGCGTGCCCGGTCTCCCGGGTGTGCCCGTGCCGCCACGCCTCCACGTCGGCGGGGTGTCGCCGGGCCCCGGACCCGGCGGGGCACTCGGTGCAGGCCGTCTCGTACTCCGCCCCGGCGGGGGCGTCCGGTACGAGGGCGGATTCCCGCAGCCCCAGCAGGGGCGCGTGGTAACGGAGTTGGTGGCGGCGGAGCAGGACGTCCGCGTCGGTCTCGGCGCTGCCGTCGTGACGGGCGCGTGCGTCGTCGCGAAGCCCGGCCAGATCGGCGCAGGCCGCACAGTCGCGGACGGGGGCGGGGGGCTCCGGAGAGTGCTGGGACGAGCGGGAGTTGGCCGCGCGGACGCCCGCGCTGAGGCGTTCGCCGGGGGTGGCCGGGCGCAGCGACTCCGGGCGGGCCTCCCACTCCCGGCCGCCGCCGACCGGGCGCAGCAGCGCATACGGGCCCACTGTGCCCCGGTACTCGCCGACGCTGTCCGAGGCGGGGTCGTAGACGACCGTTCCCGTTTCGAACTGGTTCTCGGTGCTTTCGGCCATGCTCGTCCGTGCCCTCTCCGTACCGACTTCGTGACTCTGGGTGTGTCGAGCGTCGCGTGCGGGCACGGTGCGTATCAATGCCCGACGCGTGCCAACGGACGCCTGTCACGGAGGGGGACGCACGTGACCACCAACGCCGCCCTGTTCGGCGAGCTGCTGCGCCACTTCCGCGAGGGGGCGCTGCTGACGCAGGACGGACTGGCCAAGGCGATCCCCTGTGACCGGTCCCTGGTGGCCCGGGTGGAGACGGGAACGCGGGTTCCCCAGGAGCCGTTCGCGAAGACCTGCGACGAAGTCCTCGGCACCGGCGGGGCGCTGGCCCGGCTGTGGGGCCGCGTCGACTGGTATCCGCAGGTGGAGCACCCGGACTGGTTCAGGCGTCGAGCGGAGATGGACGCGGAGGCGGTGTCGCTCTGGGAGTACCAAGAACGCGTGATGCCAGGCATGTTGCAAACCCCGGAGTATGCGCACGCTCTGTTCTCACGCGTAACGAGTGGCCGTGAGGTAGAGGAGCGTGTACGGGCTCGGCTGAGTCGACAGCAGCGGTTTCTGGCAAACGGCGGTCCGTTGTACGTCGTTGTTCTGGACGAAAGCTGCCTGCGCCACGTCGTGGGGGGTGCGACGATCATGCGGGACCAGTGCGCGCATCTTCTGGAGGCCGGTCGACGTGCCAATATCCGTATTCAGGTGGCCCCAGCGGACTTCCCGGAGCTTTTGCGGCCCAATGTGTCGATGTCGCTGATCGAGCTGCCCAACGGTCACCGATGGGTGTACTCGGAGTCGGTGGATCGCGGCCATTTCAACGACGATCCGGCCGTCTTCGCCGGCCATAGCCGCACCTATGATGTGCTCAGGGCGGACGCTCTGTCGGCCCGCGAGTCCGTCGTTCTGATCAGCGACGCGATGGAGGGGTACGGCCACCATGAACAGGTTCGAACTCAGCGCGACGACCTGGATCAAGAGCAGCTACAGCGGCGAGAACGGCGGCAACTGTCTCGAAGTCGCCCCCGGATTCATGTCCGCCGTCCCCGTCCGTGACAGCAAGAACCCCGACGGCCCGGTGATCGTCGTGGCGCGGAGCGCCTGGGCCGCGTTCGTGGACGCCGTCAGCCTTCCGTAGGCTCCTCGCCCGACTCGCGGCGCTTCAGCTCGTCCTCGCGGCGGCGCAGGTCGGCTTCCCAGTCCTTGAGGAGCTTCTCGTCCTTCTTGTTCTCGTCCTTCAGGGACTTGAGGAACTCGGGGTTGTCGTCCGGCGCGACGAACTCCGTGCGGTGGTTGCGGTGCCACTGCGACGGCGTGGAGCCGCCGGCCGGCGCGTGCCGCGTCTTCCCGGCGACCAGCCAGGCGATCGGGCCCACGAGCACCTCGCCGAAGAGCAGGATGATGATCACCCAGATCACCTTCGGCAGCCCGCGCACCTCCTCCTCGGGGGTGTTCAGGCAGTCGATGAAGGCATAGATCCACAGCGCCAGGACCAGCAGGAACGGCAGATACCTGAGCATGGTGGCGAGCTCTCCCGGAAGACGGTGACGGGACCTGGGCGGCCCCGGTGACGGGGTCAGGGTAGCGGGTGGCCGATACTGGGACACATGGCTTACGACGATCTTCGTTCCCTGCTCAGGGCACTGGAACGCGAAGGCGACCTCAAGCGCGTCAAGGCCGAGGTCGATCCGTATCTGGAGGTCGGGGAGATCGTCGACCGGGTCCAGAAGTCCGGCGGTCCCGCGTTGCTCTTCGAGAACGTGAAGGGGTCGAGCATGCCCCTCGCGATGAACGTGTTCGGCACCGACCGGCGGCTGCTGAAGGCCCTCGGGCTGAAGTCGTACGCGGAGATCAGCGACAAGATCGGCGGCCTGCTGCGGCCCGAGCTGCCGCAGGGCTTCGTGGGCGTGCGCGAGGCGTTCGGGAAGCTCGGCGCGATGACGCACGTACCGCCGAAGAAGGTGAAGCCGCAGGACGCGCCCGTCCAGGAGGTCGTCCTGCACGGCGACGACGTCGACCTCGACGCGCTGCCCGCGCTCTTCACCTGGCCGCAGGACGGCGGCTCCTTCTTCAACCTGGGCCTCACCCACACCAAGGACCCCGAGAGCGGCATCCGCAACCTCGGCCTGTACCGCCTCCAGCGCCACGACAAGCGCACGATCGGCATGCACTGGCAGATCCACAAGGACAGCCGCAACCACTACCAGGTCGCCGCCCGCAAGGGCGAGAAGCTGCCCGTCGCCATCGCCTTCGGCTGTCCGCCCGCCGTCACCTACGCCTCCACCGCCCCGCTCCCCGGCGACATCGACGAGTACCTGTTCGCCGGGTTCCTCGCGGGCAAGCGGATCGAGATGGTCGACTGCAAGACGGTCCCGCTGCAGGTGCCGGCGCAGGCCGAGGTCGTCATCGAGGGCTGGCTGGAGCCGGGCGAGACGCTGCCGGAGGGGCCCTTCGGCGACCACACCGGCTTCTACACCCCGCAGGAGCCGTTCCCCGCCCTGACGATCGACTGCGTGACGATGCGCAAGCGGCCGCTGCTCCAGTCGATCGTGGTCGGTCGGCCGCCGACCGAGGACGGGCCGCTGGGGCGGGCGACGGAACGCTTCTTCCTCCCCCTCCTCAAGATCATCGTCCCGGACATCGTGGACTACCACCTGCCCGAGGCCGGCGGCTTCCACAACTGCGCGATCGTCTCGATCGACAAGAAGTACCCCAAGCACGCGCAGAAGGTCATGCACGCGGTCTGGGGCGCGCACATGATGTCGCTGACCAAGCTGATCGTGGTCGTCGACGCCGACTGCGACGTCCACGACCTGCACGAGGTCGCCTGGCGGGCGCTCGGCAACACCGACTACGCCCGCGACCTGTCGATCGTCGAGGGCCCGGTCGACCATCTCGACCACGCTTCCTACCAGCAGTTCTGGGGCGGCAAGGCGGGCATCGACGCCACCCGGAAATGGCCCGAGGAGGGCTACACGCGGGACGGCGGCTGGCCCGAGATGGTCCTGTCCGACCCGGAGACGGCGGCCAGGGTCGACCGCCGCTGGAAGGAGTACGGCCTGTGACCTCCGCTTCCGCGGCGCTCCCGCAGCAGCCGGGGCGCACGAAGGCCTTCCTGCGCCTGGTGATGATCGAGCACTCCGTGTTCGCGCTGCCCTTCGCCTACATCGCCGCGCTGACGGCGATGTTCGAGCTGGACGGCAACATCCACTGGGGCCGGCTGCTGCTGGTCACCGTCTGCATGGTGGGCCTGCGCACCTTCGCCATGGCCGTCAACCGGATCATCGACCGCGAGATCGACGCCCGTAACCCGCGTACCGCGAACCGCGAGCTGGTGACGGGCGCGATGTCGGTGAAGCACGCCTGGACGGGCGCGCTGATCGCCGTCGCCGTCTTCCTCGGCTCGGCGGCCATGCTCAACCCGCTCTGCCTGGCGCTCGCCCCCATCGCGGTCGTCCCGATGGTCGTCTACCCCTACGGCAAGCGGTTCACGAACTTCCCGCAGGCCATCCTGGGGCTGGCCCAGGCGATGGGGCCGATCGGCGGCTGGCTGGCGATCACCGGCGAGTGGTCGTGGGACGCGGTCGTCCTCGGTCTCGCCGTCGGCGTCTGGATCGGCGGCTTCGACCTGATCTACGCCTGCCAGGACGTCGAGACCGACCGGGAGACCGGCGTCATGTCGGTCCCGGCCCGCTTCGGCATCCCGGCGGCGATCAAGGGGGCGCGCGTCTGCCACGCCGTGACGACGGCGCTGCTCGTCTGGTACGCGCTGGCCACCGGCGCCGGCGCGTTCTTCTGGCTGGGGCTGCTGATCGTCGCGGGCGCGTTCGTGTACGAGCACTCGATCGTCCGGCCGCACGACCTGTCCCGGCTGAACAGGGCGTTCTTCTCGACGAACGGGTTCATCGGCATCAGCCTGTTCGTCTGTGCGCTCGCCGACCTGATGGTGCGTGGGCTCACGGTGTAGTCCGGTCCTGAAGACCTCCGCGCCCACGGGTACGCTCAAGGTGTGAACGCAGGAGAAACGCAGCGCGTGCCTTGGATCGTGGGGGTGTCCGGGGCGTCCGGTACGCCCTATGCCGCCGCTGTGCTGCGTGCGCTGCTCGCCGGGGGCGAGAGCGTGGACCTGGTGGTCAGCCGGGCCTCGCGGCTCACCCTGCTCGACGAGACCGGTATCTCCTTCCGGGACGCGCACTGGCGGGACGACCTGCGGGAATGGCTCGCGCGCGGAGCCGACGGCAAGCCGGGCGCGTTCGACGCGGACGTCAGCGGCGACCGGGTGCGGCACTGGGGCGCGGGGGATCTCGCCGCCGGACCGTCCTCCGGGTCGTATCCCGTCAAGGGGATGCTGATCGTGCCCGCGTCCACGGCCTGCGTCGCCGGGGTCGCCCTCGGGTTGTCCAAGGACCTTCTCCAACGGGCCGCGAGCGTCACGCTCAAGGAGCGGCGGCCCCTCGTCGTCGCCGTGCGCGAGACCCCGCTGAACGGGCAGACACTGCGTCACCTGGTGGCGCTGGACGACGCCGGCGCGAGCGTCGTTCCCGCCTCGCCCGCCTTCTACGCGGGGGCCACCCACATCCAGGACCTGGTCGACTTCGTCGCCGGGCGCGTACTCGACGCGGCGGGGGTCGCGCACGGGCTCTACCGCCGGTGGGACGGCGATCTGGGCGGCGCGGCCGGAACCCGTGCCTCATGAGCGCCGTCTGAGCAAGTCGCAGTACCTCTCATCTCTTCAGGAATCTTGATCGGAAGGCTTCGATTCGCATGGACGCGGTGGACAGGCAGCTCATCCAGGCCCTCCGGGAGAACGGCCGGGCCTCGTACGCGGAGCTGGGACGCCTCGTCGGCCTGTCGGGACCCAGTGTCACCGACCGCATCAACCGGCTGGAGGCGGCCGGCGTCATCACGGGCTACCGCGCCACGGTGAACTCCGCCCAGCTTGGCCTCGGCGTCATCGCCCTCATCGGCATCTCGCTGTCCGACGCCGCCGACCACGAGGACGTGGCGGCCCGGCTCAAGGACCTGAGCGAGATCGAGGACTGCTGGTTCATCGCCGGCGACGACTCGTTCATGCTCAAGGTGCGGGCCACGGACGTCGACGGTCTGGAGAAGATCATCCGCCGGCTCAGCGGGACCAAGGGCGTGTCCCGGACCCGTACCACCATCGTGCTGTCGACGAAGTGGGAGAACCGCGTCGGGGAGCTGCCCGAAGAGGTGTAGGCGCGAAGACGTACGGTGGGTCGGGTCGGCAGGAAGCCGGGCCGGCAGGGAAGTCGGCCGGCCGGGAAGCCGGTCGGCGGGACAGCCGGCGGGAAACCGTCGGCAGTCGTCGGCAGGTCGTCGGTAGGTCGTCGGTGAAAGGTGTGGGCATGGACGTCGGGCTCAAGCGCGAGCTGGAGGAGAAGGTCAGGGCCGGTGAGCGGCTGACCCGTGAGGACGGCGTCGCGCTGTACGAGTCGGACGACCTGGCGTGGCTGGGCGGACTCGCGCACGAGGTGCGGACCCGCAAGAACGGCGACGTCGTGCACTTCAACGTCAACCGCCACCTCAACATGACCAACGTGTGCACGGCCTCCTGCGCCTACTGCTCCTTCCAGCGCAAGCCGGGCGAGAAGGACGCGTACACCATGCGCATCGAGGAGGCGGTGAAGCTCGCCAAGGCGATGGAGGGCGAGAACCTCACCGAGCTGCACATCGTCAACGGCCTGCACCCGAACCTGCCGTGGCGCTACTACCCGCGCTCGCTGCGCGAGCTGAAGGCCGCCCTCCCGAACGTCTCGCTGAAGGCGTTCACGGCGACGGAGATCCACCACTTCGAGACGATCAGCGGGCTCACCGCCTCGGAGATCCTCGACGAGCTGATCGACGCCGGCCTGGAGTCGCTGACCGGCGGCGGCGCGGAGATCTTCGACTGGGAGGTCCGTCAGCACATCGTCGACCACCGCACCCACTGGGAGGACTGGTCGCGCATCCACCGCCTCGCGCACGAGAAGGGGCTCAAGACGCCGGCCACCATGCTGTACGGCCACATCGAGGAGCCCCGCCACCGCGTCGACCACGTCCTGCGGCTGCGTGAGCTGCAGGACGAGACGAACGGCTTCCAGGTCTTCATCCCGCTGCGCTACCAGCACGACTTCGTCGACATGAAGGACGGCAAGGTCCGCAACCGGCTCCAGGCCCGCACGACGATGGCCACGGGCGCGGAGGCGCTGAAGACGTTCGCGGTCTCGCGGCTGCTCTTCGACAACGTCCCGCACGTGAAGGTCTTCTGGGTGATGCACGGCGTCCAGACCGCGCAGCTCGCGCTCCAGCACGGCGCGGACGACATGGACGGCTCGGTCGTCGAATACAAGATCACGCACGACGCCGACAACTACGGCACGCCGAACAAGCTGACCCGCGAGGACCTGCTGGACCTCATCCGGGACGCCGGGTTCCGCCCCGTGGAGCGCAACACCCGCTACGAGATCATCCGCGAGTACGACGGCCCCGACCCGGCACTGCGCGAGTCGCCGCAGCCGATGCGGGTGTGACACCGGCCGGGGGTCGAGAGTCGGGGGCCAGGGCCGGGGGCGGGGGGCCGTCCGGAATTCGGAAGCGACGGCGCGACGCATGCCGTAAGGGTTACTATCCTGTCGTGTCCCTTACTTTCACCCTGGACCCCGCTGTCACCCCGGCCCTGCGCGACGGCGTCCTCGACCTGTGGACGGACGTCTCCAACGCGGGCGGCGCCGTCGGCTTCGTCGCGCCCGTGTCGCGCGACGAGATCCGGCCGGATCTGGTGCGGCAGCTCGCGGCCATGGCCGAGGGCCGCAACCGGCTGCTCGTCGGTCACGACGCGTCGGGCGAGGTGGCGGCGGCCGCGTTCCTCGCCTTCAACAGCCATCGCCTCCAGACCCACTGGGTGATGCTGTACACGGTGATGGTCCACCCCCGCCACCAGGGCAAGGGGTACGGTCGCGACCTGCTGGCCGCCGCCGCGGACGCAGCCCGCGGCTTCGACGGCATCGAGGCGATCCGGCTCGGCTGCCGCGGCGGGCTCGGCCTGGAGCACTTCTACCGCTCCTGCGGCTACCAGGAGGTCGGCCGGGTGCCCGGTGCGATCCGGGTCGCGCCGGGCGACGACCGCGACGACATCACCATGCTGCTGCCGCTGGTGTGACGCCCGCAGGCCGGTCCACCCCGCTGCAAGACCGGGAGCCGGGCGTGCTTCACTGGACGGTGGCCCCCTTTGGAATCGGAAGTCTGGATTGAGATGCTCCGCTACACGCTGATGCGCCTCGGTGTCTTCGCGGGCTGCCTCCTGGCCGTCTGGGGACTCGTCTACTCGGGCGTCGTCCCGCGCGGCCTCGGTGACTCCAACGGCATGTGGATCGTCCTGCTGGCCCTGGTGATCTCCGCGCCGATCAGCTTCGTCGTGCTGCGCAAGGAACGCGACCGTGCCTCGGTGGCGGTCGTCGAGCGGGTGGACCGTATGAAGGCCAACCTCGACGCCAACCGGAGCCAGGAGGACGAGGCGGTCGACTCGGCCCAGGGCCGGGCGCAGGAGCAGGCGTCCTGAACGGGGCTGCCGACCGCGGAGCCCAACTAGTCTTGCCCCATGGGTGCCGTGAAGACCAAGCGGATGCCGCGTGCGGTCCGTGAGCAGCAGATGCTGGACGCCGCCGTGGAGACCTTCGGCCGCCGCGGGTACATGGCCGCGTCGATGGACGAGATCGCGGAACTCGCGGGCGTGTCCAAGCCGCTGGTGTACCTGTACCTGAACTCCAAGGAAGACCTCTTCACCGCCTGTATCCGGCGGGAGGCGAAGTCCCTCGTCGAGGCGGTCCGCACCGGTGTCCGCACGGATCTGCCCGCCGACCGCCAGCTGTGGGACGGACTGCGGGCGTTCTTCGCGCACACCGGGAGGCATCCGCACGCCTGGTCCCTCCTGCACCTCCAGGCCCGCACGCACGGCGAGCCCTTCGCCGGCGAGGTCGCGGCGATGCGCGAGGAGATCGTCGCGTTCGTCACGCAGCTGATCGCGATAGCGGCCCGGGAGGCCCACCGTGACCCCGACCTGCCCGAACGGGAGGTCGCCGGGCTCGCCGAGGCCCTGGTCGGGGCCGCCGAGTCGCTCGCCGCCTGGGCCAACACCGACGACACCGTCTCCTCCCACCAGGCGGCGGCCACCCTGATGAACTTCGCCTGGGCGGGCCTCGGCAACCTGATGAACGACCGCCCCTGGTCCCCACCGCCCGCCTGACCGGCGAGCGCCTGACGGGCGGACGGCCGCCGGTCGGTGCGGGCTCACCCGCGGGTCGGGGCGGGTGCTCACGGTGCGTGTGCGGCACCCGTGCGCGGGAGCGGGCCGGGCAGGGGATCCACGCGTCCCGTCACGTGGATCCGGGCCGGGTCTCCCGTGCCGCACAGGGCGAACCGTGCACCGTCCGACGCGAACGACACCGTGCCCGGCAGCAGGACCGGAGCCCGGAAGTCGGCCCGGACCCGGGCCCGCTGCGGGACGCCGTGGGCGGCGAGGCAGCGGGCGACGGTCCACATGCCGTGCGCGATGGCCCGGGGAAAGCCGAAGAGCCGGGCGGTGAGCGGGTGGAGGTGGATGGGGTTGCGGTCGCCGGAGGCCGCGCCGTAGCGCCGGCCGACGTCGGCGGCGAGCCGCCACTCGTCGAGCACCGGCAGCGGGCCGGGCTCCGGCTCCCGGGCGGCGGGCGCGGCCTCGGTGGCGTGCCGGGCGAGGTATCTGCTCGTCGACTCCCACACGATGTCGCCGCCCTGCCGCAGTCCGGTGACCACGACGGCCTCCGTCCCGCGCCGGTGCGCGGCCAACTCCTCGACGTGCACAGAGAGTTCGTAGATCCCGGCGGACGCGAGGGCGGCGCGGCGGGTGATCTCGATCGACGTGTGGACGAGGCCGAGCAGCGGGAGCGGGAAGTCCCGGCCGCTCAGGATGCTCATGGCCAGCGGGAAGCCCAGGACGTGCGGGTAGGTGAGCGGCAGGGAGTCCTCGCCGGTCGGGAAGCCGCAGACGCGCTCGTAGGCGGCGAGCCGGGTCGGGTCCACGCGCAGGCCGGGCAGCACGAGGCGGTGGCCGGCGCCGGAGAAGGAGACGCCCGGGCGGGGGTGCTTGAAGGGGGAGCGCAGCGCCCCGCGGGCGAGCAGTGGGCCGAGGGACGGAGGCGCGGTCAGGGTCGTCGGCGTGCGCACTACGCCCCCAGCAGACTCTGGCCGCACACCCGCACGACCTGCCCGTTGACCGCGCCGGAGGCGGGGTGCGCGAGCCACGCCGTGGTCTCGGCGACGTCCACGGGCAGCCCGCCCTGTGCCAGGGAGTTCATGCGCCGGCCCGCCTCGCGGATGAACAGCGGCACCGCGGCCGTCATCTTCGTCTCGATGAAGCCGGGCGCCACCGCGTTCACCGTCACCTTGTGCTCGGCGAGCGCGTGGGGCGCCAGGGTGCGTACGAGTCCCGCGATCCCCGCCTTGCTCGCGCCGTAGTTCGTCTGGCCGGCGTTGCCCGCGAGTCCGGCGATGGAGGCGGTGGCCACGATCCGCCCGCCCGGCCGCAGCACGCCCTTGGCGAGCAGCGCGTCCGTGGTGCGCAGCACGCTCGCCAGGTTGACGTCGAGCACCGAACTCCAGCGTTCGGCGGGCATGTTGACCAGCCGGCGGTCCCGGGTGATCCCCGCGTTGTGGATCAGCACGTCCAGTCCGCCGGGCAGCTCGGCGGCGATCCGCTCACCCGCGTCGGCCGCCGTGACGTCGAGTGCGAGGGCGGTGCCGCCCAGCCGTTCGGCGACCCGGCGGGCGTCCTCCTCGGCCTGCGGCACGTCGAGGACGACGACCCGCGCGCCGTCCCCGGCCAGCCGCTCGGCGACGGCCGCACCGATCCCTCGTGCGCCGCCGGTGACGAGCGCGGTGCGGCCGGCGAGGGGGAGCGACCAGTCGTCGGGGCCGTCGGGGCCGTCGGAGCCGGGGGCGCCAAGGGCACCGGGGGAGCCGCCGGCCGTCACGCCGATCACCTGACCGCTGACGTAGGCCGACTTGGGGGAGAGCAGGAAGCGCAGGGTGGACTCGGCGGCCCGGGCGTCGGTCAGCCGGACGAGGTTGACGGTCCGGCCCCGTCCGATCTCCTTGCCGAGGGACCGCACGAACCCTTCCAGGGCCTGCTGGACGGCCGCCTGGCAGTGGTCGTGGGGGTCGAGGGGCGCGCCGAGGACGACGATCCGGCCGCTCGCCGCGACCGACCGCACCACCGGGTGCAGGGCCGCGTGCACCTCGGCGAGCGCGTCGACGTCCCGGACTCCGGTCGCGTCGAGGACGACGGCGGCGGGGTCCGGGACGTCGTTTCCGCCCGTGCCTTCGGGGCCGTGGAGCGGCAGGCCGGCGCGGGCCAGCACCGGCGCGAGGCCGAGCGTGGACCTCCCGGCCGTAAGGTGGATCAAGGAGCCGGTGAAGGAGGGGCGTTCGGCTGACCAGCGCTGCAGCGCCGCCGGCTGCGGAAGGCCGAGCCTGCGGGTGAGGAAGCGGCCCGGTGCGGTGGCGGTGAAGCTCAGATAGCGGTCGGCCATGTTCTCTCCCACGGGCTCGGCACACATGCTTACTCTGGAGTAAGGTTACCCGGGGTAAGTCTAGGTCAAGGGTGAGGAGCAGGTCGAGATGAGTGCCTCGGAGCCGTCACGGCTGAAGCTGGTGGAGCCCTCGTTCCACAGTCCTTCCGAGCCCCCGCGCGCCCGCCGGGTCGCGATCGTCGGCGGCTCGCGCATCCCCTTCGCCCGCTCCGACGGCCCCTACGCCACCGCCTCCAACCAGGAGATGCTGACGGCGGCGGTGGACGGGCTGGTGAGCCGGTACGCCCTCGACGTCCCCGGCGTGGTGGGCGAGGTGGTCACCGGGGCCGTCCTCAAGCACAGCCGCGACTTCAACCTGGCCCGCGAGACCGTCCTCGGCTCGAAGCTCGACCCCCGCACCCCCGCCTACGACATCCAGCAGGCCTGTGGCACCGGCCTGCAGGCCGTGATCGCCGCCGCCAACAAGATCGCCCTCGGCCAGACCGACTCGGCGATCGCGGGCGGCGCGGACACCGCGAGCGACGCGCCGCTGGGCGTCAACGACCGGCTGCGGCGCATCCTCCTGGAGGCCCGCCGGGCGAAGACGGCCGGAGCCCGTCTCAAGGCGCTCGCGCAGATCCGCCCCTCCCATCTGATCCCCGAGATCCCGCGCAACGCCGAACCGCGCACCGGTCTGTCCATGGGCGAACACGCCGCGGTCACCGCCCGCGTCTGGGGCGTCGAGCGCGAGGCCCAGGACGTGCTGGCGGCCGCCAGCCACCAGCGCCTCGCGGCCGCCTACGAGCGCGGCTTCTTCGACGACCTCGTCGTCCCGTTCCACGGCCTGGCCCGCGACCAGAACCTGCGGCCGGACTCCACCGTCGAGAAACTGGCCCGGCTGAAGCCGGTGTTCGGCGTCGACGGCCCCGAACCGACCATGACGGCGGGCAACTCGACCCCGCTGACGGACGGCGCCGCGGTCGTCCTCCTCGCCTCCGAGGAGTGGGCCGAGGCACGCGGCCTGGAGCCGCTCGCCTACCTGACGGCCTACGAGACGGCGGCCGTGGACTTCGTGCGCGGCGACGCGGCGGACGGGGGAAGCGGGGCCGGCGACGGCCTGCTGATGGCTCCCGCGTACGCCGTCCCGCGCATGCTGGAACGGGCCGGCCTGGGCATGGAGGACTTCGATCTGGTGGAGGTCCACGAGGCCTTCGCCTCTCAGGTGCTGGCGACGCTCGCGGCCTGGGAGAAGCAGGGCCTCGCCCCGGTCGACCGGGACCGGCTGAACGTGGCCGGCTCCTCGCTCGCCACCGGCCATCCCTTCGCGGCGACCGGCGCCCGCATCGTCGCGACGCTCGCCAAGCTGCTCACGGAACAGCACGGACCTGCGCGCGGCCTGATCTCCGTCTGCGCGGCGGGCGGCCAGGGAGTGACCGCGATCCTGGAGCGGGCGTGAACACCGAAGACCGGTAAAGACCGGTGCAGACCGGTGGAGGCCGGTGAGGTCTGATGAAGTCCGGTGAAGCCGCGACAAACCTGAAGATTCCTCACATACCCCCTGAGATTGCACAGACCCGACCCCGGAACATCCCGGAACACGCACAAGCCCCACATGTGAGCGCCGTACGATCCCCTACCTAACTGGCGGTAACCCCTTTCTTAGGGAGCATCCCGGTTGAACGCGACGGTGCGCGAAGCACGTACGTCATGCAGCAAGCAGTTTCTTCGCTGCACGCCCAGGGAGCCGCCCGTGTCCACCCCGTACTCAGCCGCCGGCTCGGCCTACGCCGACCCCGACGCTCCTCCCGCACTTGTGGAACCCGAGACGCGACGACTGGACGGCGCCGTACGGGAGGCGTCCCTGCCGGCCCTCGCCCGCCCGGTGACGTACGGCTCGCTCGCCGACCTGCCCTACGACAACGCGACGGCCGTCCCCGAGTCGGTGGTCCTCAGCCGCCGTGGAGCGGACGGGCACTGGACCGACATCACGGCGGAACGCTTCGCCGCCCAGGTCCACGCCGTGGCCCGCGGGCTGATAGCGGAGGGGCTGGCGCCCGGCGACCGGCTCGCCATCATGGCCCGTACGACCTACGAGTGGACCCTGCTCGACTTCGCGGCCTGGGCGGCCGGCCTGGTCACCGTGCCCGTCTACCCGACCTCCTCCGTCTTCCAGACCCGCTGGATCCTCCAGGACTCCGGCGCGGTCGCCCTCGTCACCGAGACCGCGGGCCAGGCGGCGGCCCTCGGCCCCGAGCGCGACCGGCTGCCCGACCTCCAGCACCTGTGGGTCATGGAGAAGGGACATGTGGACCGGCTGATCGAGGCGGGCGAGCGGGTGCCGGACGCCGAGGTCGAGATCCGCCGCGGCATGCTCGTCCCCGACACCCTCGCCACCCTCATCTACACCTCCGGCACCACCGGCCGGCCCAAGGGCTGCGCGCTCACCCACGGCAACTTCTTCGCCGAGGTCGACAACGCGATCGAACTCCTCTACCCGGTCTTCAAGGCCAAGAACGACGACGAGCTCTCCGTTCTCCTCTTCCTCCCCATGTCGCACGTCTTCGGCCGGATGGTCGCCATCGCCTGCATCCGCGCCCGCGTCCGCCTGGGCCACGCCCCGAGCCTGAAGGCGGACCAACTCCTGCCGGACCTGGCGGCCTTCAGACCCACCTGCCTGCTGGCCATCCCGTACATGCTGGAGAAGATCTTCAACACCGCCCGCGCGAAGGCCGAAGCGGGCGGCAAGCTGTCCTCCTTCGACCGCGCCGTGGGCGTGGCCCGCCGCTACGGCGAGGCCGTCGAGGCGCAGAAGACCGGCGCCGGATCCGGCCCGGGGGCCACCGTGCGCGCCGCCCGCGCCCTCTACGACCCGCTCGTCTACCGCCGCATCCGAGGCGCCATGGGCGGCCGGGTCCGCCACGCCATCTGCGGTGGCTCCCCCCTCGGCCGGCGCCTGTCCGCCTTCTACCTCGGCGCGGGCATCGAGATCTACGAGGGCTACGGCCTCACCGAGACCACGGGCGCGTCCACGGTGACCCCGCCGATGAAACCCCGTCTGGGCACCGTGGGCTGGCCGCTGCCCGGCACGAAGATCCGCATCGCCGCGGACGGCGAGATCCTCATCGCCGGCGACCACGTGCTGCGCGGCTACTGGGACCCGGCGGCCGGTGGAGTGGTCCCCGCCGCCCCCGACGGCTGGCTCGCCACCGGTGACCTCGGCGAACTCGACGACGAGGGCTATCTGACGATCACCGGCCGCAAGAAGGAGATGATCATCACGGCGGGCGGCAAGAGCGTCGCTCCCGCGCCGCTGGAGAACTGGCTGCGCTCGCACCCCCTGATCTCCCAGGCCATGGTCCTCGGCGACGGCCGCCCCTACGTCTCCGCCCTGCTCACCCTCGACCCCGACGGTCTCACCCACTGGCGGCACATGAACGGCAAGCACCCGGTGCCGGCGGAACTGCTCATCGGCGACGCGGAACTGAACGCCGTGCTCCAGCGGGCGGTCGACGAGGCCAACAAACTGGTCTCCCGCCCCGAGTCGATCCGCCGCTTCGTCATCCTGCCGACCGACTTCACCGAACAGGCCGGCCACCTCACCCCGTCGATGAAACTCCGCCGCGAGGCGGTCCTCCGGGACTTCGCGGCGGAGGTCGAAGGTCTGTACGAGAGGTGAACGTCTGCTTTTCTGCGTCGTATCGGCCCGTGGTCCTGCGGCCAGGCCTGACCCGTACCCGGTAGGGATCGCCCCACGCCGTGAGCGAGGAAGTGCGCCCACGTCGTGGGGGCGAGGCAGGAGGGGGGGCGGGGTCCTGGAGTCGGGGAAGACGGTGCCGGCCGAACCCGCCCCGGAAGGAACGGAGTTCACGAACCGGACGTAGTGGCCCTTGACTTCCCAAGACCCCCGCGCGACATTCCCGGTCCTCGCGCGTTCCGTCTGGGCTGGAGTGGACATGACCGGATCCCCGTCCCGAAGACACCTGCTGGCCGGCGCCGCCGGTGCCGGGCTCGCTGTTGCCACGGGGATGCAACAGGGCGCCCGCGCCGCCGACCTGCCGCTCCTCGGCACGTACGACGTCGTCGTGGTCGGCTCCGGCGCGGCCGGGATGACCGCCGCGCTGACCGCGGCCCGGCAGGGACTGAGCTGTGTGGTCGTCGAGAAGGCGGCCACCTACGGGGGCTCGGCCGCCCGGTCCGGCGCCGGTATCTGGATCCCGAACAACCCGGTGATCCTCGCCGCAGGCGTCCCCGACACCCCCGCGAAAGCCGCCGCCTACCTCGCCGCGGTCGTCGGCCCGGAGGTCCCCGCCGACCGGCAGCGCGCCTTCCTCGCACACGGTCCGGCGATGATCGCCTCTGTCATGGCCCACAGCCCGCTGCGCTTCCGGTGGATGGAGGGCTACAGCGACTACTACCCCGAGCTGCCCGGCGGTCTCCCGAGCGGCCGCTCCGTCGAGCCCGACCAGCTCGACGGCAACCTCCTCGGCGCCGACCTGGCCCGCCTCAACCCGTCGTACCTCCAGGTCCCGGCCGGGATGGTGGTCTTCAGCGCCGACTACAAGTGGCTCAACCTGACCGCGGTCAGCGCGCGGGGCGCCGCCGTCGCCGCCGAGTGCCTGGCCCGGGGCACGAAGGCCGCGCTCCTCGGGCAGAAGCCGCTCACCATGGGCCAGTCCCTGGCGGGCGGCCTGCGGCTCGGGCTGCGCGCCGCCGGAGTGCCGGTCTGGCTCTCCAGCCCCCTCACCGACCTGCACGTCGAAGGCGGCGCCGTCGTCGGGGCGGTGGTCACCCGCGACGGTGCGCCGGGCCTGGTGCGCGCCCGGCGCGGGGTCGTCGTCGGCTCCGGCGGCTTCGAGCACGACGCGGCCATGCGGGCCCAGTACCAGCGCCGCCCGATCGGCACCGAGTGGAGCGTCGGCGCGAAGGAGAACACCGGGGACGGCATCAGGGCGGGACAGCGGCTCGGCGCCGACCTCGCCCTGATGGACGACGCCTGGTGGGGCCCGGCGATCCCGCTCCCCGGCCAGCCCTGGTTCTGCCTCGCCGAACGCACCCTCCCGGGCGGACTCCTGGTCAACGCGGCCGGCCGCCGCTTCGTCAACGAGGCCGCCCCCTACGGCGACGTCGTCCACACCATGTACGACCAGAACCCGACCGACCCCGCGATCCCGGCCTGGCTGATCACCGACCAGAACTACCGCAACCGCTACCTCTTCAAGGACGTGGCCCCCACCTTCCCCTTCCCGGCCGACTGGTACAGCTCGGGGGCCGCGCACAGGGCCTGGTCCCTGGACGCCCTCGCCGCCGCCATCGGCGTTCCGGGGCCCGCCCTGCGCGCCACCGTCGATCGCTTCAACACGCTCGCGCGGCAGGGCGACGACACCGACTTCGGGCGCGGCGACAGCGCGTACGACCACTACTACACGGACCCGGGGGTCCTCCCGAACTCCTGTCTCGCCCCCCTGTGGCTGCCTCCCTACCACGCCTTTCGGATCGTCCCCGGCGATCTCGGCACCAAGGGCGGGCTGCGCACCGACGCCCGCGCGCGGGTGCTGCGCCCCGACGGCTCGGTCATCCCGGGGTTGTACGCCGCCGGCAACGCCAGCGCGGCGGTCATGGGGCACAGCTATGCGGGCGCCGGTTCGACGATCGGGCCCGCGATGACCTTCGGGTACGTCGCGGCCCTCGACCTCGCGGGGGCGCTCTAGGAATCTAGGCCGGGTCCAGGGGCTCGGCCTCGGGGGCCGGGGGCCTGCGGGCGATCAGGAACGCCTGGGGGGCCGGCTCGCCGAGGTCCGCGTCCGGCTCCCGCACCGTGCGCGACAGCACGGCGAAGCCGGCCGTGGTGAGCAGCCCGGCCATCGCCTCCGGGCGGCGGCGCTCGAAGTCGATGGAGACCGGGTGGCCCCAGGGACGGTCGTAGTGCCGGGGCTCGTCGCCGACCTGGAAGGCCAGCAGGAGGTGGCCGCCAGGGGCCAGCACGCGGTGGAATCCGGCGAAGAGCGCGGGCAGTTCGTCCAGCGGGGTGTGGATGGACGAGTAGTAGGAGACCACTCCGTCCAGGGCCCCGTCGGGGAAGTCCAGCTCCAGCATCGAGCCCTGCTCGAAACGGATCCCCGGGTTCTCACGCCGGGCGATCGCCAGCATCGACTCCGACAGGTCGAGCCCGGACACGTCGAGCCCGAGCGAGGCGAGCCGTGCGGTGGTCCGGCCGGGACCGCAGCCCAGGTCGGCCACCCGGCCGCCGGCCCCGACGAGCTCGGCGTAGGCGGTGAGCACGGCCCGATCGAGCGGCCGCGCGGCGAGGTCGTCACGGAACCGCTCGGCGTAGTCCTCCGCGACGGCGTCGTAGAAGGCACGGGTGGTCGTGACGAAGGCGGGAGCGGAAGCGGGAGTGGGCTTCGGGCTGCCGGCGGCGGTGTCCATGTCGGTCATGGGTGGCGAGCCTAGGAGTCCCGACCGACACCGCAGCGGATATACGCCACTTCACCGAAGACCGAAGACCGAAGACCGAAGACCGAAGACCGAAGGCCGATGGACCAAGGACCGCTGGGCCGAGGGTGGATGGACCGAAAGCCCGAGGACCGAATGCCCGAGGCCGACGGGAAAGGCAGGAGCCCCGTGCCGAGCGGCACAGGGCTCCTTGGGTACTGCTCTCAGACTTGCGATCTCAGGGTGTGAAGATCAGACGGGGGTGACGTTCTCCGCCTGGGGACCCTTCGGGCCCTGCGTCACGTCGAAGGAGACCGCTTGGTTCTCCTCGAGCGAGCGGAAGCCCTGCGCGTTGATCGCGGAGTAGTGGACGAAGACGTCGGGGCCGCCGCCTTCCTGGGCGATGAAGCCAAAGCCCTTTTCGGCGTTGAACCACTTCACGGTTCCGGTAGCCATAAGCCCTCCTTGGGCCCAAAGGGTTGCCCTGCTCCAGAACCCTGCAAGCGTGAAAGCAAGTGCCGCACAACTGCATACGTCTGAATACGACGAGAGCCCGCGGTTACATGCTCCGCAGGCTCTGTACTGCAAGGGAAACCAAACTGCAACTTGCGGCGAGCCTAGCATGTGGGCAGCCGAAAGCAATAGAGGTCAAGATCACGTCACTCGGACGTTTGAAGATCCATGAAAGGGGTTGACTCGGGGGGCGGAGTCCGCAGCGTACCCGACGGGGTCTAGCCTCGCGATGTGGACAATTCTCGCACCCGGCCGCGCGTCGGCCACATCCAGTTCCTCAACTGCCTGCCCCTCTACTGGGGGCTCGCGAGAACCGGCACGCTCCTCGACTTCGACCTGACCAAGGACACCCCGGAGAAGCTCAGCGAGCGGCTCGTGCGGGGCGATCTCGACATCGGGCCCGTGACCCTCGTCGAGTTCCTCAAGAACGCCGACGACCTGGTCGCCTTCCCCGACATCGCCGTGGGCTGCGACGGTCCGGTGATGTCCTGTGTGATCGTCTCGCAGGTCCCGCTGGACCAGCTCGACGGCGCCCGGGTCGCCCTCGGCTCGACCTCCCGGACCTCGGTGCGCCTCGCGCAGCTGCTCCTGGCCGACCGCTTCGGCGTCCGGCCGGACTACTACACCTGCCCGCCCGACCTGAGCCTGATGATGCAGGAGGCCGAGGCCGCCGTCCTCATCGGCGACGCGGCGCTGCGGGCCAATCTGCTGGACGGGCCGCGGTTCGGCCTGGAGGTGCACGACCTCGGTCGGCTGTGGAAGGAGTGGACCGGGCTGCCGTTCGTCTTCGCGGTGTGGGCGGCCCGGCGCGACTACCTGGAGCGCGAGCCCGTCCTGACCCGCGAGGTCCACCAGGCCTTCCTCGACTCCCGCAACCTCTCCCTGGAGGAGGTCGGCAAGGTCGCCGAGCAGGCGGCCCGCTGGGAGGAGTTCGACGAAGACGTCCTCGAGCGGTACTTCACCACCCTCGACTTCCGCTTCGGCGCGCCCCAGCTGGAGGCCGTGGCGGAGTTCGCCCGCCGGGTCGGCCCGACCACGGGCTTCCCGGCGGACGTCAGGGTGGAACTGCTCCGGCCCCGATCTGCGTAGTCTCCTACGGAGTCCTGACGGGGGAGGGGGTGGCGCCGATGCAGCCGCTCGGAGACGGTGAACCCACGACCGTGGGGCCCTACCGGCTGCTCGGCCGGCTGGGCTCCGGCGGCATGGGCCGGGTCTACCTCGGCCGCAGCGCCGGAGGCCGCACGGTGGCCGTGAAGATCGTGCATCCGCACCTCGCGCTCGACGAGGAGTTCCGCGCCCGCTTCCGGCGCGAGGTCGAGGCCGCGAGGCGGGTCGGCGGGGCGTGGACCGCGCCGGTCCTGGACGCCGACCCGGAGGCGACGGTGCCCTGGGTGGCCACCGGTTACGCGGCCGGGCCGTCCCTGGCCGCGGCGGTCGCGTCCGGCGGGGCGCTGCCCGAGCACTCGGTGCGCGTGCTGGGCGCCGGCCTGGCGGAGGCCCTCGGCACGGTGCACGAACTGGGCCTGGTGCACCGGGACGTCAAGCCGTCCAACGTGCTGCTGACCGTCGACGGCCCGCTGCTGATCGACTTCGGCATCGCCCGCGCGACCGACGGCACCGCCTCGCTCACCTCGACAGGCGTCTCGGTCGGCTCGCCCGGCTACATGGCCCCGGAACAGATCCTCGGCAGGGGCGCGTCCGGCGCGGCCGACGTCTTCTCGCTCGGCGCGGTGCTGGTGTACGCGGCGACCGGGCGGTCCCCGTTCCCCGGTGACTCGTCGGCCGCGCTCCTCTACAAGGTGGTCCACGAGGAACCGGAGCTCGGCTCGCCGGAGGGCGGGCTGCGCGGTGAACTGCGGGCGGTCGCCGAGGCGTGCCTCGCCAAGGAGCCGGCCGCGCGGCCGTCCCCCGCGGAGGTGGCCCGGCGCCTCGCGCCCGAGGGCGCGGCCCGGCTGGTGGCGGGTGGCTGGCTGCCCGGAGCGCTGGTGGAACAACTGGGGCGCAGCGCCGTCCAGTTGCTGAACCTGGAGGGGACGCACGCCGGCGCGGAGCCCGCAGCGTCCGGTCCGGTCGGCTTCGGGAGCGCGGCGATGACGTCGGGGGAGGTCGCGGGAGCGCCGTCGGGCAGGGCCCCGGCGGGCAGCCCGCCGGCCTCGCTGGGGGTGTTCGGGCCGCCACCGGTGATGGACGCGACTCCCGCGACTCCGGCGGACCGGGCCGACCGCTCCGCCGCCGTGCCCGTGGTCCTGCCCGTGCCGACGCCCCGGGACGCCGGACCCGCAGCCGCCGAAACCGAGCACTCAGGAAGCTCCGAACACGCTGGAGGCTCCGACAGCCGCGGCCGGCTCTCGGTCACCGTGGCGGGCAGCGCGACGCCGGGCGAGGGCGGTCGCGGGCGGCGGCTGAGCTGCACCGTCGCGCTGGCGGTCGCCGGCGCGATGGCGACGGTGACGGTCGGCTCGGTGCTGCTGTTCCGGCTGCTGCCGGGCGACGGCGGCCAGGACACCGAGGCCGGCAGCGACGCGAGTTCCACGGTCCCGACGGCTTCGGCGAGCCCCGGCGCCACCGAGGGGCGGTCGCCCTCGGCGAGTCCCGGAGCCACCGGCGGTTCGACGGCTGCCGCGCTTCCCGCCCGGTACGTCGGAACCTGGGAGGGGCAGGGCAGCGGCCTCGACGGGGCCCTCCCGATGGGCACGTTCCGGGTGACGGTCCACCAGGCGGTCGTCGGCGGGAAACTGGGGGAGTTGCGGCAGACGGACGTGCTCGGCGGTGTCTGCGTCGACGTCCTGACGCTGAAGAAGGTGACCGCGAAGGAGGTCGTCGCCACGTCCGTGGGCGCAGCGGACAACCACGGCGGCTGCAATCCGAAGCCGCACCCGATCCGGCTCACCCCGACCGGCGACGACCTGACCTACACCTCCGAGAGCGCGGCGGAGGGCAACCCGGTCGCACGGATGTCGAAGGTCGAATAACGGTGCTGGGGAGGCCGGCCGGACGATGTCGTGCCGACGGATTCCGTGCCCGTGCCCTCCCCCGTGTCCCTGCTGTCCCTACGATCTCTGATGATGACCACACCTCCCAGCGACCTGACGCTGGCCGCCGTCGCCGCGCTGTGGGGCGCCGTGACAGGCGCCCTGCTGCCGCGCGCCGCCTACCGCTTCTCCGTGCCACCGCAGGAGGAGCGGGACGAGCAGACCGAGGAGCGGGACGAGCAGGACGAGACGGCGGGGCAGGACGGGCCGGAAGCGGCGGAAGCGGCGGAAGCGGCGGAAGCGGCGGAAGCGCCGGAAGTGCCGGAAGCACAGGAAGAGCGGGACGAGCGGGCCGAGTCGGCCGGCGGCTGGCGGGCGGCCTGTCCGGCCGGGCATCCGATGCGGGGCTGGCTCGGACGCGCGCGCTGTCGCCGTTGCGCCGACACCGTCGCCCCCGGCGCCCTTCTGCTCCCCGTCCTCACCGCGCTCGTGTGCGCCGCGCTCGCCGTGGCGACCGGTGTGCGGCCCGAGTCGGCCGTGTGGCTGGCGCTCGCTCCGGCCGGGGTGCTGCTGGCCGTCGTCGACGTACGGGTGCGGCGGCTGCCCGACCCGCTCACCCTCCCGCTCGCGGTCGCCGCCCTCGCCCTGCTGGGTCTGGCCGCGCTGCTCCCCGAGCACGCCGGGGACTGGACGACGGCCCTGCTGGGCGCGCTCGCCCTCGGCGCCGGCTACCTCGTGCTGCACCTGGTCAACCCCGGCGGCATGGCCTTCGGCGACGTGAAGCTCGCGCTCGGCATGGGCGCCGTCCTCGGCTGGTACGGCTGGCCGACCGTCATGCTGGGCACGTTCGCCGCGTTCCTGTTCGGCGCGCTGTACGGCGGCGCGCTGTTCGTCGTGGGGCGGGCGGGACGCGGGATGCTGATCGCCTTCGGGCCGTTCATGCTCGTGGGGACGCTCGCCGGGCTGCTGGTCGGCGCGTACGCGGCCTGAGGTCGGGGCGTCGGGAGGGCTGGCGTAGGCTGGATCGGTCTGTCCACAACCCTTGACGAAAGGGACGCTCCCGGTGACCGAGAAGGCCGAACTTCAGTCCGTCCTCGACCGTGCCGCCGCCGGTGGGCGGATCACCCCCGAAGAGGCTCTCGACCTCTATCGCGACGCCCCGCTGCACGCGCTGGGCGCGGCCGCCGACGCCGTACGCCGTCGTCTGTACGCGGGGACCGAGCACATCGCCACGTACATCATCGAGCGGAACATCAACTACACGAACGTGTGCGTCACGGCGTGCAAGTTCTGCGCCTTCTACGCGGCCCCCAAGGACACGGCCAAGGGCTGGACCCGCGACCTCGACGACATCCTGCGCCGCTGCGCGGAGACCGTCGAGCTCGGCGGCACCCAGATCATGTTCCAGGGCGGCCACCACCCCGACTACGGCGTCGAGTACTACGAGCGGCACTTCGCAGCCATCAAGAAGGCGTTCCCGCAGCTGGTGATCCACTCGCTGGGCGCGTCCGAGGTCGAGCACATGGCGCGGATCTCGAAGGTGGGCGTGGAGGAGGCGATCACCCGGATCCACGCGGCCGGCCTCGACTCCTTCGCGGGCGCCGGCGCCGAACTGCTGCCCGCCCGGCCGCGCAAGGCGATCGCCCCGCTCAAGGAGTCCGGCGAACGCTGGCTGGAGATCATGGAGACCGCGCACGGACTGGGCGTCGAGTCGACGTCCACCATGCTGATGGGCACCGGCGAGACCAACGCCGAGCGCATCGAGCACCTGCGGATGATCCGTGACGTGCAGGACCGCACGGGCGGCTTCCGCGCCTTCATCCCGTACACGTACCAACCCGAGAACAACCACCTCAAGGGCCGCACCCAGACGACCCTCTTCGAGTACCTGCGGATCATCGCGGTCGCCCGTCTGTTCCTCGACAACGTGCGGCACATCCAGGGCTCCTGGCTGACCACCGGCAAGGAGGTCGGCCAGCTCTCCCTGCACTACGGCGCCGACGACCTCGGCTCGATCATGCTGGAGGAGAACGTCGTCTCCTCGGCCGGCGCCAAGCACCGCTCCAACCGCCTGGAGATCATCGACCTGATCAGGAAGGCGGACCGCGTCCCGGCCCAGCGCGCCACGACGTACGAGCACCTCGTCGTGCACGACGACCCGGCGAACGACCCGGTCGACGAGCGGGTCATGTCCCACATCTCGTCCACGGCGATCGAGGGCGGCACGGCTCATCCCGAGCTGAAGCTGCTGGCGTCCAACTAGCCCCCGCATGCTGACCATTCACGCGGATTCCAGGGGCCGGGCACTCGCCGTCAAGGGTGCGTGGATCGCCGACGCCGGGCCGCTGGCGGAACTCGTCGCCGCCCATCCGGGCGCGCGCGTGCGGACCTGGCCCGGCATCCTCACTCCGGGGCTGATCAACCTGCACGGCAACGAGTTGCTGGAGGAGGCGTACCACCCGGACCCCCGCGAGGCCGACGAACTGGGCGTCGAGCCGTTGACCGGGGACGCGCTGGCGGCCCTCACCATGGACGACGCCCGCTGGAACGCGAGCGTCCGGCGCTGTGTGCAGCGCATGCTGGCGCACGGCACGGTCAGGGCGGCCTGCGAGGACCTGCGCAACCGCACGGTGCGGGAGGCCCTGCACCGCTCCGCGCTGGCGGGCATGGGCCGGATCGGACGTCCCGGCGGGACACCCGCGCTGGACCCGTACGCCGCCGGGATCCCGGTGGAGTTCGCGCGGCCGCGGGAGCGGCATTCCGCGGCCCGCTTCGCGGTGTTCGACGTACGGGACGAGGCCGAACTCGCCGAGCGCGGCGCGGGCACGTGCGTGGCCACGGTGGCGGACGGCCGCCTCGTCTACCGGCGCCGGTGAGAGCCGCCCGCCAGGGAGGCGGGGGAGGGACGCGGAGAACGGGGCGACCTGTCACGGCGAACCCGCAGCCGGCACACGGGCCTGACGTCCCCGTGCCCTACCCCGAGAACGCCTCCGCGAAGGCCCCGTCCTCCTGCTCGACCCCACTGCAGTCGGTCAACGCGTCGTCCGTGGCGGAGCCGGCCTCGCACTCCTGATCCCGGAACGTCGACCACATCGACACCCAGGCGATGCCCTTCTCCTCGGCGAACGCCCGCACCTGGGCCGCGTCGGCGAGTGTGAACGTCTCGTTGTCGACGTCGTTCGTGCCGAGCATCGACGTCAGCGCCATCCCCCTCCACGCGGCGGAGTCGTCCGTCCCGAACGCCTTCTTCAGCTGCGCCTGCGCGGCCGTCGCCGAGGTGATCGCGTATCCGCCCATGTCACCGGCGTACGACTCGCCGTAGTTCATCGTCATGAGGTTGACGGTGGAGACCTGGACGTCGTGCCTGTTCGCGGACGCCAGCAGCGCCAGGCCGTCCGCGTCCAGCCCGGAGGGCATCACCGGGAGCGTGAAGGTGACCTCCAGGTCCGGACGTTCCTTCTGCAGTGCCGCGATCGCCGCGGAGCGCAGGGCGACCGAGTCGGAGTCGGTCAGCTCGTCGCCCTCGACGTCGAAGTCGGCCTGTGTGGAGCCGGCCGCGTCGAGCGCGTCCCCGTACGCCTTCGCGAGGGCCGGCGCGCTGTCGCAGGCGGCCGCCAGTTCCGTGCCGGACGCTCCGCCGAAGGAGACGCGCACCGTGGCGCCCGTCTTCGTCAGCGCGGAGATGCGGGACCTCACCGCCTTGTCCCCGATGGCGTCGACGCCGTTCCACTTCGGCGTGCAGTCACGGCCGTCGGCGATGACGAACGCGAGGTTGTACGTCGTCGGGGAGCCGGCGGAATCGTTGCCGGAGGCTTCGTCCGCGCTCACATAGGGCGCGTAACCGGGGCCGGCGCGGGTGCCGCTGCGGGTGCCGGCACCGGACTCCTCGGGACTGGTGGTCGGCGAGCCGCTCGCGGACCGCCCGCCGGCCGGGCCGGTGGCCGCGGGCGCCGCGTCCGACGCGCCGTCGGATTCCGCGGAGCATCCCGCCAGCGTCAGGGCGATCAGGCAGGCGACCCCGGCCGTCGGCACCAGGAGACTCCTCATTGCGTAAGCACCCGCTCTCGTGATTGCTGCCTCGGACGGGAAACCATGTGCGTTCCCGAACGGGGAATGTCTCATATCTCGACGCATCGCGCGGGAACAGTGGGCACACAGTCGGTTCGGGGACTCAAGTGCGCAAAACGTGATATCCGTCCGCCCAAAAAGGGGCAATCAACCCTGCTGTAGGGGATCGGAGTTGCGCACGTCTTTCGGGTATCTCTCAGGCAAGTGACAGGATCGGGTGTTTCTCACGGGTCTCTCATATGGAGCGCAGAGTTTGCCCCACATAAAGGCTCCCTAATATCCGGTGAATGCAATCCGAGCCCGCCATCGAAAGCCGTGCCGCCAGTCGTGGCGGCCGTCGCAGCAGCAAACGTGACGACGCCTCCGCCGAGGGGCCCGTGTTCGTCGACACCTCCGGCCGCAGGTCGAGGCTGCTGCGCCGGATGGGTCTCCTTCTGGGCGTCGGCTGTCTCGTGTACGCGGTCGTGCTCGGGGCCGCCTTCATGGGCTGGGGCACCTCGCTGACCCCGTCCTCCCTGCTGCCGTTCGGCGACGAGGTGGGCATCGTGACGGCGTCCTGCGGCTCGCGAATCCCGCCGCGGTGGTCATGGCGTCCCTGGCGGCGCTCGGGTTCGGCGGCTGGTACGCCTTCGCCCACCAGGCGGACTTCGGCACCTACGACCTGGACGAGAACCCCCTCGCGCAGGCCTTCTGGTCGGCCGGCTTCGTCATGCTGCTGCTGTGGGCGAAGGCGTGCTTCCGCATCGACTTCGCCCGGCTCACCCGCTTCCGCCGGACGAACCGGATCGTCACCGTCTTCAACGCGCGCGCCGTGACGATCTACCTCTGGCACGAGATCGCCCTGATCCTCGCCGTCCCGCTGATCGACCGTTTCTGGGACGTGCCCGCGTTCGAGACGTACCTGCCGCTGGAGAGCCAGTGGTTCATGTTCGGCGTGGGCTGGCTGCTGATCGGCGTCTTCGTGCTGCTGTGCGGATGGGTCGAGGACGTGGCGGCGCGCAGGAAGCCGAGGCTCCTGCCGTGAGCCGGCGGGGGAGGGGCTGACACAATGGCCGGGTGACCCGTGCTTCCCTGAACAAGCAGCCCCACGAAGTCGCCTCGATGTTCGACCGCGTGGCGGAACGGTACGACCTGACCAACGACGTCCTGTCGCTCGGCCAGGACCGGCGGTGGCGCAAGGAGGTCGCGAAGGCGGTCGACGCCCGCCCGGCGCAGAAGGTCCTGGACCTCGCCGCCGGCACGGCCACCTCCTCCCTCCCGTTCGCGCGGACCGGCGCGTACGTCGTCCCCTGCGACTTCTCCCTCGGCATGCTCCAGGTCGGCAAGAGGAACCACGCCTGGCTGCCGTTCACCGCCGGGGACGCGACGAAGCTGCCCTTCCGGGACGACTCGTTCGACGCCGTCACCATCTCCTTCGGCCTGCGCAACGTACAGGACTTCGACGCGGCCCTGCGCGAGATGCACCGGGTGACCCGGCCCGGCGGACGCGTCGTGATCTGCGAGTTCTCGCACCCCACCTGGGCGCCCTTCCGCACCGTCTACACCGAGTACCTGATGCGCGCCCTGCCCCCCGTCGCCCGCGCGGTCTCCTCGAACCCGGACGCCTACGTCTACCTCGCCGAGTCCATCCGCGCCTGGCCCGACCAGGCCGCCCTCGCCGAGCACCTGCGCAAGGCGGGCTGGTCGAAGGTCGCCTGGCGCAACCTGACAGGCGGCGTGGTGACCCTGCACCGGGGCTTCAAGGAGGCCTGAGACACGCCTGGGACGCAGCGGCGGGCACCGCCACGGCGGCCGAGGACCGCCGGCACCCGAGGACCGCCGGTGGCCGGTGATCGCCGGCACCCGAGGACCGTCGTCACCCGGTGATCGCCTCGAAGGGGTCCTTCGGCCGGTCCAGCTCGCGCTCCAGCCCGCCCCCGCCCGGCCGCGGCACGCGCGGTTCGCGTACGCCCGCGCCTCCGCCGCCCTCCCCTTCGCGGAACTCGAACCACACGGTGACGACGGCGCCCCGAGGCACCTCGGCACCGGGCGGCGGGTACTGCCGTACGACGTAGTCGACGACCGTGCGGTAGAAGTCGGGCCGGTCCGGAGCGGCCAGCAGCACACCCCGCGCCGCAGCCGCCTCGCGCGCGTCCACGGCCATCAGACCGACGAACCTGGGCACACGCACTCCAGGTGTTTTGGGTGGTATGGGCACAGATGTCACCCCCAGCGGTACTGGAAGGGTAACCGCCCGGGGGTGCCGTCCGGAAGCGTCAGGTGTCTTTCCGTAGCCGAATGTCACGTAGAGTGACCGAGGTCGTCACCAGGCGAGGCGGTAACAGCGCGCCTCCCGTGTCGACCCGGGCCTCGGGTACGTCTCCGTGAGGCGCATCCCCAGCCGCTCGGCCACGGCGATGGACCGCTTGTTGCCCGAGTCCACCATGGCCACCACCTCCGGCACCCCGGCCGCCCGCACCCGCTCCAGCGACGACCGGGCCGCCGCCGTCGCGTATCCGCGTCCCCAGTGCTCCCGCCCGAGCCGCCACCCGATCTCGATCTCTCCCCGGGGACCCCACTCCCGCGGCCACGGCTGGGCCCCGGTGAACCCGATGACCCGGTCGTCCGCGTCCAACAGCGTCCACAGGCAGAACCCGCGCTCGGCGTCGTGCCGGCGCTGGCGGGCGGTGAGCTCCTCGTAGACCGAGAGCTCCGCGGATCTCCCGCCGTGGAACTCCATGACGTCCGGATCGTCGAAGACCCGGTGCCAGGCGACCGCGTCCTCGTCCGTGGGGACGCGCAGCCGTACTACGGGGAGAGCTCGGTTCACTGGGCAGCCCTTCAGCCGGGTGATCAATTCTGCTGAATAGACTGCCCGTGTCCAGTGCCGGTCGGCACGCAGATTCCGAACTTGGGGAGATCCCGCCGTGACCGCCGTGACCGAGCCCCACTCCGAGCCCTTCACCGCGAACACCGCCGACGTCATCGTCGTCGGCGCGGGACCGGCCGGCTCCACGACCGCCTACTACCTCGCCAAGGCCGGACTCGACGTACTCCTCCTCGAGAAGACCGAGTTCCCGCGCGAGAAGGTCTGCGGCGACGGCCTCACCCCGCGCGCCACCAAGCAGCTGGTGGCCATGGGCATCGACATCTCCGAGGAGGCCGGCTGGTTGCGCAACAAGGGCCTGCGCATCATCGGCGGCGGCGTCCGCCTCCAGCTGGACTGGCCCGATCTGGCCTCCTTCCCCGACTACGGCCTCGTCCGCAAGCGTGACGACTTCGACGAGCAGCTCGCCCGCCAGGCCCAGAAAGCGGGCGCCCGTCTCCACGAGCGCTGCAACGTCGGCGCCCCGATCGTCGACGACCGCACCGGCCGCATCACCGGCGTGCACGCCAAGCTGGGGGAGGAGAAGCGCGAAGTCACCTTCCACGCCCCGCTCGTGGTCGCCGCCGACGGCAACTCCACCCGTCTCTCCCTGGCGATGGGCCTGCACCGCCGCGAGGACCGCCCGATGGGCGTCGCCGTCCGCACCTACTTCACCTCCCCGCGCCACGAGGACGACTACCTGGAGTCCTGGCTGGAGCTGTGGGACCGGCGCGGCCCCGGCGAGGACCGGCTGCTGCCCGGCTACGGCTGGATCTTCGGCATGGGCGACGGGACGTCGAACGTCGGCCTCGGCGTGCTGAACACCTCCGACTCCTTCAAGGAGCTGGACTGGCGCGAGGTCCTCAAGGCCTGGTGCGCGTCCATGCCGGAGGACTGGGGCTACACCCCCGAAAACATGAC
This sequence comes from Streptomyces achromogenes, assembly GCF_030816715.1. Classification (NCBI taxonomy): domain Bacteria; kingdom Bacillati; phylum Actinomycetota; class Actinomycetes; order Kitasatosporales; family Streptomycetaceae; genus Streptomyces; species Streptomyces achromogenes. The sequence goes on from NZ_JAUSYH010000001.1 coordinate 5,121,885, forward strand.
CGGCCCGATCCGCGGCGCCGCCCTCCCCATGGCCTTCAACCGCAAGCCCCACTACACCAAGGGCCTGCTGCTGGTCGGCGACGCCGGGGGCCTGGTGAACCCGTTCAACGGCGAGGGCATCGCCTACGCCATGGAGTCGGGGCAGCTCGCCGCCGACGTCATCGTGCAGGCCCACGCCCGCGCCACCCCCGGCCAGCGCGAACTCGCCCTGCAGCGGTACCCGCAGATCCTCGCGGACACCTACGGCGGCTACTACACGCTCGGCCGCGCCTTCGTGAAGCTCATCGGCAACCCGAAGGTCATGAAGATCGCGGCCCAGCGCGGCCTGACCCACCCGATGCTGATGAAGTTCACGCTGAAGATGCTCGCCAACCTGACGGACCCCACGGGCGGCGACGCGATGGACCGCATCATCAACGGCCTGAGCAAGGTGGCCCCGAAGGCCTGACCCGACCGCTGCGCACGGCGGGCCCGCAGGGACGGCGCGAGCCCGCCGTGCGGCGGCCGACGCGCGCAGACCTCTTCCCGCAGGCCTGCCCCCTGATGAAGTGCCCGACATGTCGGGCATCTTCGCCCTTCCGCCGGTCGTGAGCGAACAGCCGCAGGCCGACGCCCGCCGGGCGGCCGGCGAGGTCCGCCCTCGCGGTGGCGCACGGTGACGAACCGCCGCCCGCCCCGTCGGGGCCGGGCGCGCCCGGACAGCCCGAAGGGCCGCTGCCCCCGAGCGGCTGCGGCCCTTGCGTGCGTGAGGCGCCCTCAGAGGCGCCTGGGAGCGGTCAGAGCACCCTCACCGCACCGCTCGGCGGGTCGTACGACAGCGGCTTCTCGGCCACGCCGGTGGACGGGTTCTGCGCGCCGACGAACATGCCGTCGCCGACGTAGACCGCCACGTGGTACGCGTTGCCCGCGCTGCCCCAGTAGAGGATGTCGCCGGGCTGCAGGTTGTCCAGGGACACCTGGGTGCCGGCCGTCGACTGGTCCTGCGAGACGCGCGGCAGGTCGATGCCGACCTGCTTGAAGGCGGTCTGCATCAGGCCCGAGCAGTCCCAGGAGTTGGGGCCGGTGCCGCCGGAGACGTAGGCGTCACCGATCTGCGCCTTCACGAAGGCGATGACGGCCGCGGCCGAACCCGTCGCCGTGGAGGAGCTCGTGCTGCTGTAGGCGCTGCTCGACGTCGAGGTCAGCGTGGTCCGCTCGGCGGATCGCGTGGCCCGCTCGGCGGCGGCCTTACGGGCGGCCTCGGCCTTCTTCTTCGCCTCGGCCTTGGCGTCGGCCAGGTCCTTCTTGGCCTCCTTGGCGGCGGCCGCGGCGGCGGCGTCGCGCTCGGCGTGAAGCTGGTAGTTCGCCGCGGCCTGCTGCGTGGCCTGAGCCGACTGCGCGACCTGGGCTGCCAGGTCGCCGGTGAGCACGGGCAGTTCGAGCGTCTGCGTCACCGGCTCGGCGGCGTTGGCCGAGCCGGCTGCTGTGGCGACGGCCAGCGTGCCGAGAACACCACTGGCGACTCCGGCCCGCATCGCGATCGTCGACGCGCTGCGGCGGGGTTTCCGGTGGCTGCGTATGTGAGCGGTGAGGGACATGGGTACAACCGGTATCAGGGGCTCCTCCATACCTTCAAGAAACGTGTGGTGCGCCACAGTTGTTCAACGGACGCCCCAAATTCCCTGCCTCGGGTTCTTTATTGACGCCGTAACGGACATTGCGGACGCACGTGATCAAGCCTGTGATCATGATGTTTCGCGGTTACGCCCGAATTGCCCTGCGCCTACCACCGGTCGTGACAGATGGCCAAGCCCCGCTCTTAAGTGACCCTCACGGGTGTGGCGGAGGTCACGGAACGGTTACCGGAGCGCCTGCGTCTCGCGCCTGCGGCACGACCGCTTCCGCTCGTGAACGCGTGCACGCGTCCACATCCGGCCCCGCCCTCCCTCTGATGTGTGAACGCGGTCCTCTACCAGTACCCCGCGTCCATCTCCAATTTGCATGCAAGGGAAGCCTCTTGATATGGAGACGCCTCTCCGGCCTGCGATGACGAGCGTAAATGTCACTTCTTGTGATCACTCTGACGCTTCGCGTACGAAGATCACCGCTGATACGACTTCATGATCGTTCGTCAGGTGGTGGAGATCACAAAGCTTGTGTAATACCCCGTGTCGCAGATCACAGAGCGGCGGGCATAGGATGCGAGGCAGTTGGGCTTGTGACCTGCTTCACATGTTCGCGATCTTCGTCTGGACGGGCGGGGTTCGCGGGCCTGCGGGCCGGAGCCGGCCCGATGTCATCGCCAGCAGTCAGTGCCGACTGAGAGGAGCGAGGAGCGGTGAACGCGTATGCGCCCATCCTCGTACTGGGAGCCCTCGGGGCAGGCTTTGCGATCTTCTCCGTGGTCATGGCCACGCTGATCGGGCCGAAGCGGTACAACCGCGCCAAGCTCGAGGCCTATGAGTGCGGTATCGAGCCGACCCCCACGCCGGCCGGCGGCGGGCGCTTCCCCATCAAGTACTACCTGACGGCGATGCTCTTCATCGTCTTCGACATCGAGATCGTCTTCCTCTACCCCTGGGCCGTCACCTTCGACGCCCTGGGTGTCTTCGGGCTCGTGGAGATGCTGCTCTTCGTGCTCACCGTCTTCGTGGCGTACGCGTACGTGTGGCGGCGCGGCGGCCTGGAATGGGACTGAGGGGCCTTTAAGTCATGGGACTCGAAGAAAAGCTGCCGAGCGGATTCCTGCTGACCACCGTCGAGCAGGCCGCGGGCTGGGTGCGCAAGGCGTCCGTCTTCCCCGCCACGTTCGGTCTGGCCTGCTGCGCCATCGAGATGATGACGACCGGCGCCGGCCGCTACGATCTGGCGCGCTTCGGCATGGAGGTCTTCCGCGGCTCGCCCCGCCAGGCCGACCTGATGATCGTCGCCGGCCGGGTGAGCCAGAAGATGGCACCGGTGCTCCGCCAGGTCTACGACCAGATGCCCGCCCCCAAGTGGGTCATCTCCATGGGCGTCTGCGCCTCCTCCGGCGGCATGTTCAACAACTACGCGATCGTCCAGGGCGTCGATCACATCGTGCCCGTGGACATCTACCTCCCGGGCTGCCCGCCGCGGCCCGAGATGCTGATGGACGCGATTCTCAAGCTCCATCACAAGATCCAGAACTCCAAGCTGGGCGTGAACGCCGAGGAGGCGGCCCGCGAGGCGGAGGAGGCGGCGCTGAAGGCCCTGCCCATGATCGAGATGAAGGGGCTGCTGCGGTGAGCGACGCGAACGGCACCCACGGCGCGAACGGCTCCTCGAACGGGGTGAACCCCGAGAAGGACCTCTCCGCCTCCAACCTCCCCGGCCAGCGCGGCCAGGGCGGGGAGGAGGTCCGCGTCCAGCGCGGCATGTTCGGCGCCGAAAACGGCGGCGACACCTCCGGCTACGGCGGCCTGGTCCGCTCGATCCGGCTCCCGGGGGCGGCGAGCCGGCCCTACGGCGGCTGGTTCGACGAGGTCGCCGACGAGCTGGAGGGCGCCCTGGAGGAGCAGGGTCTCCTCCCCGGCAACGCGATCGAGAAGACGGTCGTCGACCGCGACGAGCTCACCTTCCACATCGAGCGCGAGCACCTGCTCCGGGTCGCCCGCACCCTGCGCGACGACCCCGCCCTGCGCTTCGAGCTCTGCACCGGCGTCAGCGGCGTGCACTACCCGCACGACAAGGGGCGCGAACTGCACGCCGTCTACCACCTGCGCTCGATCACCCACAACCGGCTGATCCGCCTGGAGGTCAGCGCCCCGGACGCCGATCCGCGCATCCCGTCCCTGGTCCCCGTGTATCCCACCAACGACTGGCACGAGCGCGAGACCTACGACTTCTTCGGGATCGTCTTCGACGGCCACCCGGCCCTCACGCGGATCATGATGCCGGACGACTGGCCGGGCCATCCGCAGCGCAAGGACTATCCCCTCGGCGGCATCCCCGTCGAGTACAAGGGCGCCCAGATCCCGGCTCCGGACCAGCGGAGGTCGTACTCGTGAGCAGCACGCAGTCATCAGCCGCGTCCGCCTCGGCGCGCGAGACCACAGAGGGCACCGTCTACACGGTCACCGGTGGCGACTGGGACGAGGTCGTCCAGTCCGCGGCCCGCGCCGACGACGAGCGCATCGTCGTCAACATGGGCCCCCAGCACCCCTCCACCCACGGGGTGCTCCGCCTCATCCTGGAGATCGACGGCGAGACGGTCACCGAGGCCCGCTGCGGCATCGGCTACCTGCACACCGGCATCGAGAAGAACCTCGAGTACCGCACGTGGACGCAGGGCACCACGTTCGTGACGCGCATGGACTACCTGACGTCCTTCTTCAACGAGACCGCCTACTGTCTCGCCGTCGAGAAGCTCCTCGGAGTCGAGGACCAGATCACCGAGCGGGCCAAGATCATCCGGGTGCTCCTGATGGAGCTGAACCGGATGTCGTCGCACCTGGTGTGCATCGCCACGGGCGGCATGGAACTCGGCGCCACCACGATCATGATCTACGGATTTCGCGATCGTGAAATGATTCTCGACATCTACGAGCTCATCACGGGCCTGCGGATGAACCACGCGTACATCCGCCCCGGCGGACTCGCCCAGGACCTGCCGCCCGGCGCGGTGGACCAGATCCGCGAGTTCGTGAAGAAGATGAAGAAGAACCTCCCCGAGTACGACAAGCTCGCCACCGGGAACCCCATCTTCAAGGCCCGCATGCAGGACGTCGGCTACCTCGACCTGGCCGGCTGCATGGCCCTCGGCGCCACCGGCCCGATCCTGCGCTCCACCGGCCTGCCGCACGACCTGCGCAAGACCCAGCCCTACTGCGACTACGAGACGTACGACTTCGACGTCCCGACCGCGGACTCCTGCGACTCCTACGGCCGCTTCCTGATCCGTCTGGAGGAGATGCGCCAGTCGCTCAGGATCGTCGAGCAGTGCCTGGACCGGCTGCAGCCCGGTCCGGTCATGGTCGCCGACCGGAAGATCGCCTGGCCGGCCCAGCTGGCCCTGGGCCCCGACGGTCTCGGCAACTCCCTCGACCACATCAAGAAGATCATGGGTACCTCCATGGAGGCCTTGATCCACCACTTCAAGCTGGTGACCGAGGGCTTCCGTGTGCCGCCGGGCCAGGCGTACGCGGCGGTCGAGTCGCCCAAGGGCGAGCTCGGAGTGCACGCCGTCTCCGACGGAGGCACCCGCCCCTACCGGGTCCACTTCCGCGACCCGTCCTTCACCAACCTGCAAGCCATGGCGGCGATGTGCGAGGGCGGCCAAGTCGCCGACGTGATCGTCGCCGTCGCGTCCATCGACCCCGTGATGGGAGGCGTCGACCGGTGACCACCTCTTCTTCCGAGCGGGGCGTCAGCCTGGGCATGCCCGAACTGCCCGCGCCCGCCTACCCGGACGACGTCCGAGCCCGGCTGGAGGCGGACGCGCGCGAGCTCATCGCCCGCTACCCCGACTCCCGGTCCGCGCTCCTGCCGTTGCTGCACCTCGTGCAGTCGGAGGAGGGGCACGTCACGCGCACCGGGATGCGCTTCTGCGCCGACGTGCTGGACCTCACCACCGCCGAGGTCACCGCGGTCGCCACCTTCTACACCATGTACCGGCGCCGCCCCGGCGGCGACTACCAGGTGGGCGTCTGCACCAACACGCTGTGCGCGGTGATGGGCGGCGACGCGATCTTCGACGAGCTCCAGGAGTACCTGGGTGTCGGCAATGGTGAGACCACCGACGACAAAAAGATCACTCTGGAGCACATCGAGTGCAACGCGGCCTGCGACTTCGCGCCGGTCGTGATGGTCAACTGGGAGTTCTTCGACAACCAGACCGTGCAGAGCGCGAAGCGCCTGGTGGACGACCTGCGCAGCGGTGGCACGGTGTCCCCGACGCGCGGGGCGCCGCTCTGTTCCTTCAAGGAGACCGCCCGCATCCTGGCGGGCTTCCCCGACGAGCGGGAAGGGGCCGTCGAGGCGAGCGGCAGTGCGGGACCGGCGTCACTGGTGGGTCTTCGCCTGGCAAAGGGAGAGACCGCACCCGCGCGCGTGGTCCACCCGCGCGACGGCGGGCCGCACGACGAGCCGCGGGACCGGGCCGTCCACGAGCCGTCGCCCACCGAGCACCTGAGTTCGCACGACGCGCCACAGGACACGTCGGCCTCCGACCCCGCTCACCCGGCAGGGCCTACCGCCGAGGAGGGGGAGTGATGACCTTGGCACCCGAGCTGAAAGGCAGCAGCCCCGAGAAGCTGCTCGCACCCGTGCTGTCGGCCTTCTGGGACGAGGACAGGTCCTGGAGCCTGGACGTCTACCGAAGGCACGAGGGATACGAGGGCCTGCGCAAGGCGCTCGCCATGTCGCCGGACGAACTGATCGCGTTCGTCAAGGACTCCGGTCTGCGCGGGCGAGGCGGCGCGGGATTCCCGACGGGAATGAAATGGCAGTTCATTCCCCAGGGGGATGGAAAGCCGCACTATCTAGTTGTCAACGCCGACGAATCGGAGCCCGGGACCTGCAAGGACATCCCGCTCCTCTTCGCGAACCCGCACAGCCTCATCGAGGGCATCGTGATCGCGTGTTACGCCATCAGGTCGTCTCATGCCTTCATCTATCTGCGTGGTGAAGTCGTCCCTGTTCTGCGGCGGTTGCACGAGGCCGTGCGCGAGGCCTACGCGGCGGGATACCTCGGCGAGAACATCCTGGGCAGCGGACTCGACCTCCAGCTCACCGTGCACGCCGGCGCCGGCGCGTACATCTGCGGTGAGGAGACCGCGCTGCTCGACTCGCTCGAAGGCCGCCGTGGTCAACCGCGGCTTCGTCCCCCCTTTCCTGCGGTCGCGGGCCTCTATGCGTGCCCGACTGTGGTGAACAACGTCGAGTCGATCGCGTCAGTTCCCGCCATCCTGCAAAAAGGCAAGGAATGGTTCAGGTCGATGGGAAGCGAGAAGTCCCCGGGCTTCACGCTCTACTCCCTCAGCGGCCACGTCGCGAGCCCCGGCCAGTACGAGGCCCCGCTCGGCATCACCCTGCGCCAACTCCTCGAGATGAGCGGCGGCATGCGACCCGGGCACCGGCTCAAGTTCTGGACGCCGGGCGGCTCCTCGACGCCGATGTTCACCGACGAGCACCTCGACGTCCCTCTCGACTACGAAGGAGTGGGCGCCGCGGGTTCCATGCTCGGCACGAAAGCGCTGCAGTGCTTCGACGAGACGACCTGCGTGGTGCGCGCCGTGACCCGGTGGACCGAGTTCTACGCACACGAGTCCTGCGGCAAGTGCACGCCGTGCCGCGAAGGCACCTACTGGCTCGTGCAGTTGCTGCGTGACATCGAGGCAGGCAAGGGCTCCCTGTCCGATCTCGACAAGCTGAACGACATCGCCGACAACATCAACGGCAAGTCCTTCTGCGCCCTCGGCGACGGCGCCGCATCGCCGATCTTCTCCTCGCTCAAGTACTTCCGCGAGGAGTACGAGCAGCACATCACGGGCCGCGGCTGCCCCTTCGACCCGGCCAAGTCGACGGCGTGGGCGGACAAGCACACGGAGGTGAACGCATGACGGTGACCACCAGCGCTCCCTCCGGAGGCGGCGAGGCGGCGGTCCCGCCGGAAGATCTCGTGACGTTGACGATCGACGGCGCCGAGATCAGCGTGCCCAAGGGCACCCTGGTCATCCGGGCCGCCGAGCAGCTCGGCATCGAGATCCCCCGCTTCTGCGACCACCCCCTCCTCGACCCCGCGGGCGCCTGCCGCCAGTGCATCGTCGACGTCGAGGGCCAGCGCAAGCCGATGGCGTCCTGCACGATCACGTGCACGGACGGCATGGTGGTGAAGACCCACCTCACCTCGCCGGTCGCCGAGAAGGCGCAGCACGGTGTGATGGAGCTGCTCCTCATCAACCACCCGCTGGACTGCCCGGTCTGCGACAAGGGCGGCGAGTGCCCCCTGCAGAACCAGGCCATGTCGCACGGCCAGGCCGAATCCCGCTTCGAGGGCAGGAAGCGCACCTACGAGAAGCCCGTCCCGATCTCCACCCAGGTGCTCCTCGACCGGGAGCGGTGCGTGCTGTGCGCCCGCTGCACCCGGTTCTCGAACCAGGTGGCGGGCGACCCGATGATCGAGCTGATCGAGCGGGGGGCGCTGCAGCAGGTGGGCACCGGCGAGGGCGACCCCTTCGAGTCGTACTTCTCCGGCAACACCATCCAGATCTGCCCGGTCGGCGCGCTGACCTCGGCGGCGTACCGATTCCGCTCCCGGCCGTTCGACCTGGTCTCCTCCCCGTCGGTCTGCGAGCACTGCTCCGGCGGCTGCGCCACCCGCACCGACCACCGGCGCGGCAAGGTCATGCGGCGGCTGGCCGCCGACGACCCCGACGTCAACGAGGAGTGGATCTGCGACAAGGGGCGCTTCGCGTTCCGGTACCCGCAGCAGCGGGACCGGCTCGACACGCCCCTGGTGCGCAACGCCGAGGGGGACCTCGTACCGGCTTCCTGGCCGGAGGCCCTGCAGATCGCGGCTCAGGGGCTGCTGGCCTCCCGCGGCCGGACCGGCGTACTGACCGGCGGCCGTCTCACCGTCGAGGACGCCTACGCCTACAGCAAGTTCGCGCGCGTGGCGCTCGACACCAACGACATCGACTTCCGCGCGCGGGTGCACAGCAGCGAGGAGGCCGACTTCCTGGCCGCCCGCGTGGCCGGCCGCGGCCGCGATCTCGACGGTACGGGCGTCACGTACTCCTCCCTGGAGAAGGCGCCCGCCGTCCTGCTGGCCGGGTTCGAGTCGGAGGAGGAGGCGCCCGGTGTCTTCCTGCGGCTGCGAAAGGCCTGGCGCAAGCACGGCCAGCGGGTGTTCTCGCTGGCCACGCACGCCACGCGAGGTCTGGAGAAGGCGGGCGGCACACTGCTGCCTGCCGCTCCGGGCACGGAGACCGAGTGGCTGGACGCGCTGGCGAGCGGCGTCGGCCTGGCGGACGCGGGTGCCACGGCCGCACAAGCGCTGCGGACCGAGGGCGCGGTGATCGTCGTCGGCGAACGGCTGGCGGCGGTGGCGGGCGGTCTGACCGCTGCGGCGCGGGCCGCCTCGGCGACCGGCGCCCGGCTGGTGTGGATTCCGCGCCGGGCGGGGGAGCGGGGCGCGATCGAGGCGGGCGCCCTGCCGTCGCTGCTGCCGGGCGGCCGCCCGGCCACCGACCCCCGCGCGCGTGAGGAGGTCGCCGCGGCCTGGGGCCTGGCCGAACTCCCGCACCGCTACGGCCGGGACACCGGGCAGATCGTCGAGGCCGCCGCCTCCGGCGAACTTCAGGCGCTGCTCGTCGCCGGCGTCGAGGTCGCGGACCTGCCCGACCCGGCACGCGCGCGTGAGGCGCTGGCCGAGGCCGGCTTCGTGGTGTCGCTGGAGCTGCGGCCCGGTGAGGTCACCGAGCACGCCGACGTCGTCCTCCCGGTGGCCGCGGTCGCCGAGAAGCCGGGCGCCTTCCTCAACTGGGAGGGCCGGGTCCGCTTCTTCGAGGCGGCACTGAAGCCCGACCAGATGACCCGCCGGGTGGTGCCCGCCGACGCGCGCGTGCTGCAGATGCTGGCCGACGCCATGGACGTCCATCTCGGCCTGCCGGATCTGCGCACCGCCCGTGCGGAGCTCGACCGGCTCGGGGCCTGGGAGGGCTCCGGAGCCTCCGAGCCCACCGAGCCGGCCGCGCAGTTGCCGCGCCCCGCCGCCGGGGAGGCCGTCCTCGCCGGGCACCGTCTGCTGCTCGACCAGGGCGTCCTCCAGCAGGGCGACGAGGCGCTCGCCGGGACCCGGCACGCGGCACACGCGCGTGTGTCGCCCGCCACGGCCGCCGAGGCCGGCGTCGAGGACGGCGACCTGCTCGCCGTCACCGGACCCGCCGGAACGGTCGCACTTCCGCTGCGGATCACCGAGATGCCCGACCGGGTGGTCTGGCTCCCGCTGAACTCCACCGGCCGGGGCGTCGCCTCCGACTCCGGGGCCACGCCCGGCTCCCTCGTACGCATCGGCCCGGCGACGCTCGCCGCCGACGCCCCCAAGGAGGTGGAGGCATGAGCCCGTACTTCGCCGCTGAGGACCTCTCGATGTTCGGCCGCGACCCCTGGTGGCTGGTCGTCGTCAAGGCGGTCTTCTGCTTCGCCTTCCTGATGGTGACCGTGCTGTTCTCCATCGTCTGGGAGCGCAAGGTCGTCGCCTGGATGCAGTTGCGCATCGGCCCCAACCGGCACGGTCCCTGGGGCATGCTCCAGTCCCTCGCCGACGGCATCAAGCTGATGCTGAAGGAGGACCTCGTCGTCAAACGCGCGGACAAGGTGGTGTACGTCCTCGCGCCGATCGTCGCGGCCATCCCGGCCTTCATGGCGATCGCGGTGATCCCCTTCGGGCCCGCCGGCAACGAGATCTCGATCTTCGGCCAGCGCACCACGATGCAGCTGACCGACCTGCCGATCGCGATGCTCTACGTGCTGGCCGTCGCCTCGGTCGGGATCTACGGCATCGTGCTGGCCGGCTGGAGTTCCGGCTCCACCTACCCGCTGCTGGGCGGCCTGCGGTCCTGCGCGCAGATGATCTCCTACGAGATCGCCATGGGCGCGGCGTTCGCCTCGGTGTTCCTCTACTCGGGGTCGATGTCGACCTCGACGATCGTCGAGCAGCAGCAGGACCGCTGGTACATCCTCCTGCTGCCGGTCTCCTTCGTTCTCTACATCATCACGATGGTCGGCGAGACCAACCGCGCCCCCTTCGACATGCCGGAGTCCGAGGGCGACCTGGTCGGCGGCTTCAACACCGAGTACTCGTCGATCAAGTTCGCGATGTTCATGCTCGCCGAGTACGTGAACATGGTGACGGTCTCCGCCGTGTCGACCACGCTCTTCCTCGGCGGCTGGCGCGCCCCCTGGCCGATCAGCGGTTTCTGGGAGGGAGCGAACCACGGCTGGTGGCCGATGCTCTGGTTCGTCGTCAAGGTGCAGCTGCTGCTGTTCTTCTTCATCTGGCTGCGCGGCACGCTCCCCCGCGTCCGCTACGACCAGCTGATGAAGCTCGGCTGGAAGGTCCTGATCCCGGTATCGGTGACGTGGCTGATGCTCGTCGCGACCGTACGGACCCTGCGCAACGAGAACTACGACTTCACCGACATCGCCCTCTATGTGTGCGGCGGCGTCCTGGTCCTGCTGCTGCTCTCCTTCGTCGTGGACATGTTCCGCAACGCGCGCAAGGAGGCTCAGACGCCGGCCGAGCCGGCCGACTTCGACCCGATGGCGGGCGGGTTCCCCGTCCCGCCGCTGCCGGGGCAGGAGCTGCCGCCGGTGCCGAGGCGTCGTCCGAGCCGGGAGCGGGAGCTCGTTGTCAGTGGTGGAGCGGACACTGTGAGTGACGGATCGCTGGATGGAAAGGAGGCGTCCGATGGCTGAGGAGCCCAAGGAGACCAAGCCCGGTTTCCAGAACCCCGTGGCCGGCTTCGGCGTGACCTTCAAGGCCATGTTCAAGAAGCGGCTGACCGAGCAGTACCCGGAGCAGGAGAAGACCACAGCTCCCCGGTTCCACGGACGGCACCAGCTCAACCGTCATCCGGACGGCCTGGAGAAGTGCGTCGGCTGTGAGCTGTGCGCCTGGGCCTGCCCCGCCGACGCCATCTACGTGGAGGGCGCGGACAACACCGACGAGGAGCGCTACTCCCCGGGCGAGCGGTACGGACGCGTCTACCAGATCAACTACGCCCGCTGCATCCTGTGCGGCCTGTGCATCGAGGCGTGTCCCACGCGCGCGCTGACGATGACCAACGAGTTCGAGCTGGCCGACTCCAGCCGCGCCAACCTGATCTACACCAAGGAGCAGCTGCTCGCCGGTCTCGACGAGGGCATGGTCGACTCGCCGCACGCCATCTACCCCGGCATGGACGAGCAGGACTACTACCGGGGTCTGGTCACGGAGGCCGCGCCCGGCACGGAACGCCAGACGGCCGTCTCCAAGGGCGAGGGCCCGCAGGAGGCCGCGTCCACGTCGGGCGAGGGCGAGCCGGCGTCGGAGGAGGTGGTCGGCCGATGAGCGCGCAGCTCGCCGCCTACGCCACCTCGACCGGCGAGGCCTTCCAGTTCTGGGTGCTCGGCACGGTCGCGGTGATCGGCGCCCTGTGCACCGTCTTCATGAAGAGGGCCGTGCACAGTGCGCTCTGCCTCGCCGGCACCATGATCGTCCTGGCGGTGTTCTACCTCGCCAACGGCGCCTACTTCCTGGGCATCGTGCAGATCGTGGTCTACACCGGCGCGATCATGATGCTCTTCCTGTTCGTGGTGATGCTCGTCGGCGTCACCGCGGCGGACTCGCTGAAGGAGACCATCAAGGGGCAGCGCTGGCTGGCCCTGCTGTGCGGTCTCGGCTTCGGCGTCCTGCTGATCGGCGGCATCGGCAACGCCTCCCTGACGGAGTTCAACGGCCTCACCGAGGCGAACGCGAACGGCAATGTGGAGGGCCTCGCCGCCCTCATCTTCACGAAGTACGTCTTCGCCTTCGAGATCACCGGCGCCCTGCTCATCACGGCGGCCGTGGGCGCCATGGTGCTCACCCACCGCGAGCGCACCGAGCGGCCCCGGACCCAGCGGGAGCTGGCCGAGCAGCGCGTCCGTGAGGGCACGCACGTTCCGCCGCTGCCGGCCCCCGGCGTGTACGCGCGGCACAACGCGGTGGACGTCCAGGGCCTGCTGCCCGACGGCACCCCGTCCGAGCTCACGGTCAGCAGGACACTGCGCGAGCGGGGTCAGATCAGGGACGTGTCCGCCGAGGCGCTGAGCGACCTCAAGGCCCTCGAACAGCGCGCCGAGGAGCGTCTGGATCGGGCCGCGATCGACCCGCCCCGCCTGGGGCCGAACTCCCGGCGGACCGAGGAGGCGTCGAAGTGAACCCCGTCAACTACCTCTATCTCGCGGCCCTGTTGTTCACGATCGGTGCCACGGGCGTGCTGATCAGGCGCAACGCGATCGTCGTCTTCATGTGTATCGAGCTGATGCTCAACGCCTGCAACCTCGCCTTCGTCGCCTTCTCCCGGATGCACGGCAATCTCGACGGCCAGATCATCGCCTTCTTCACGATGGTCGTCGCCGCCGCGGAGGTCGTGGTCGGACTCGCGATCATCGTGTCGCTGTTCCGTTCCCGCCACTCGGCCTCGGTCGACGACGCCAGCCTGATGAAGCTGTAAGGGGTCGGAAGAATCGTGGACAACCTGATTGCGCTGCTGATCGCGGCGCCCCTGCTCGGAGCGGCCGTCCTCCTGGTCGGCGGCCGCCGGCTCGACGCCGTCGGCCACTGGATCGGCACGCTGCTCGCGGCCGCCTCCTTCGTGATCGGCGTCGTCCTCTTCAGCGACCTGCTGAGCAGGAGCGCCGAAGACCGCACGCTGACACAGCACCTGTACAGCTGGATCCCGGTCGAGGGCTTCCAGGCGGACGTCGCCTTCCGCCTCGACCAGTTGTCGATGACGTTCGTGCTGCTGATCACGGGCGTCGGCTCGCTGATCCACCTGTACTCGATCGGGTACATGGAGCACGACGAGCGGCGGCGCCGCTTCTTCGGCTACCTGAACCTGTTCCTCGCGGCGATGCTGCTGCTCGTCCTCGCCGACAACTACCTGCTGCTGTACGTCGGCTGGGAGGGCGTCGGTCTCGCGTCGTACCTGCTCATCGGCTTCTGGCAGCACAAGCCCAGCGCCGCCACCGCCGCGAAGAAGGCGTTCCTGGTCAACCGTGTCGGCGACATGGGTCTGTCCATCGCCATCATGCTGATGTTCACCACCTTCGGGACCTTCGCCTTCGGCCCGCTGCTCGGGACGGAGGGCGAGCCCGGCATCGCCGGTGACGCGACGGAGGGCAAGCTCACCGCCATCGCCCTGATGCTGTTGCTCGCCGCCTGCGGCAAGTCCGCCCAGGTGCCGCTGCAGTCCTGGCTCGGGGACGCGATGGAGGGCCCGACGCCCGTCTCGGCCCTCATCCACGCGGCGACCATGGTGACCGCGGGCGTCTATCTGATCGTCCGATCGGCCGCCGTCTTCAACGGCGCGCCCGACGCGCAGCTCGTCGTCACCGTCGTCGGCGCCGTCACGCTCCTGTTCGGTGCGATCGTCGGTTGCGCGAAGGACGACATCAAGAAGGCGCTGGCCGGCTCGACCATGTCGCAGATCGGCTACATGGTGCTGGCCGCGGGCCTCGGTCCCATCGGCTACGTCTTCGCGATCATGCACCTGGTGACGCACGGCTTCTTCAAGGCCGGGCTGTTCCTCGGCGCGGGCTCGGTCATGCACGGCATGAACGACGAGGTCGACATGCGCAAGTACGGCGGCCTGCGCAGGTACATGCCGGTCACCTTCGTCACCTTCGGTCTCGGCTACCTCGCGATCATCGGCTTCCCGGGGCTGTCCGGGTTCTTCTCCAAGGACAAGATCATCGAGGCGGCGTTCGCCAAGGGCGGCACCGAGGGCTGGATCCTCGGCGGATGCGCCCTGCTCGGCGCGGCCATCACCGCGTACTACATGACACGCGTGATGCTGATGACGTTCTTCGGTGAGAAGCGCTGGCAGCCCGACGCGGACGGCCACGAGCCGCACCCGCACGAGTCCCCGAAGTCCATGACGATCCCCATGATCGTGCTGGCGTTCGGATCGGTGTTCGCCGGCGGGTTCTTCAGCATCGGCGACCGCTTCCTGCACTGGCTGGAGCCCGTCACGGGCCACTCCCACGGCGACTCGCCTGTCAGCGCCCTCACCGTCACCCTCGCCACGATGGTGGTGCTGGTGATCGGCGTGGCGATCGCCTACGCCCAGTACGGCCGCCGCCCCGTCCCGGTCGTCGCCCCGCGCGGGTCGCTGCTCACCCGGGCCGCCCGGCGCGACCTGCTCCAGGACGACTTCAACCACGTCGTGCTGGTCCGCGGCGGCGAGCACCTCACGCGCTCCCTGGTCTACGTCGACCACACCCTGGTCGACGGAGTCGTCAACGGCACGGCGGCCTCGGTCGGCGGCCTCTCCGGGCGACTGCGCCGACTGCAGAACGGCTACGCGCGGTCGTACGCGGTCTCGATGTTCGGCGGTGCGGTGGTCCTCGTCGCCGCGACCCTGCTGATGAGGGCGGTCTGATACCGATGTCCTTTCCTCTGCTGACAGCGACGGCGGCGCTCCCGGCGATCGGGGCGGTGGCCACGGCCGCCGTGCCGGCCGCCCGGCGCAACGCCGCCAAAGCGCTGGCGCTGCTCTTCTCCGTCGCCACACTCGTCCTGGCGATCGTCGTCCTGGTCCGCTTCGACCCGGACGGCGCCCGCTACCAGCTCACCGAATCCCACTCCTGGATCGCCGACTTCGGCGTCCGCTACGAACTCGGCGTGGACGGCATCGGGGTCGCGCTCGTCGCGCTGACCGCGCTGCTGATCCCGTTCATCATCCTCGCGGGCTGGCACGACGCCGACCCGCTGGAGACCGGCGACGCGTCTCTCAGCAGCTTCGCTGCGGGGCGCTGGCGGCCCACGCAGGGCTTCTTCGCTCTGATCCTGGCCGTCGAGGCCATGGTGATCCTCTCCTTCGAGGCCACCGACGTCTTCCTCTTCTACATCTTCTTCGAAGCCATGCTCATCCCGATGTACTTCCTCATCGGCGGCTTCGGGGACCGTGCCCACGCGCATGGCGAGGAGACGGCGGCCACCCAGCGGTCGTACGCGGCGGTCAAGTTCCTCCTGTACAACCTGGTCGGCGGTCTGATCATGCTGGCCGCCGTGATCGGCCTCTACGTGGTCGCCGGGAACTTCTCGCTCACGGAGATCGCCGAGGCCCGCGCCAACGGCACGCTCGACATGGCGACGAACACCGAACGCTGGCTGTTCCTCGGCTTCTTCTTCGCCTTCGCGGTGAAGGCCCCGCTGTGGCCGCTGCACACCTGGCTGCCCAACGCCATGGGCGAGGCCACCACTCCTGTCGCAGTGCTGATCACGGCGGTGGTCGACAAGGTGGGCACCTTCGCGATGCTCCGGTTCTGCCTCCAGCTCTTCCCGGAGGCGAGCAAGTGGGCGACGCCCGCGATCCTTGTTCTGGCGCTGATCAGCATCATCTACGGGGCGCTGCTCGCCGTCGGCCAGCGGGACATCAAGCGGCTGGTGGCGTACGCGTCGATCTCGCACTTCGGGTTCATCATCCTGGGCATCTTCGCGATGACCAGCCAGGGCCAGTCGGGCGCGACGCTCTACATGGTCAACCACGGCATCTCGACGGCGGCCCTGATGCTGGTCGCCGGATTCCTGATCTCGCGGCGCGGTTCGCGGCTCATCGCCGACTACGGCGGGGTGCAGAAGGTCGCACCGGTGCTGGCCGGCACGTTCCTGATCGGCGGTCTGGCGACGCTGTCGCTGCCGGGGCTCGCGCCCTTCGTGAGCGAGTTCCTCGTGCTGGTGGGCACGTTCGCGCGCTACCCGGTGGTCGGCATCATCGCCACCTTCGGCATCGTCCTCGCCGCGCTCTACACCCTGGTCCTCTACCAGCGGACGATGACGGGGCCGGTCAAGCCCGAAGTCGCCGCGATGCCGGACCTGCGCGCGCGTGAGCTCGCCGTCGTCGCCCCGCTGATCGTGCTGCTGATCTTCCTGGGCGTCTACCCCAAGCCCGTCACGGACATCGTGAACCCGGCGGTCAAGCAGACCTTGTCCGACGTACACAAGAAGGACCCCCAGCCCGAGGTGGAGGCGGCCAAGTGAGCGCATCAGCCGTCCACGGCCTGTGGACAACGGCGGCAGCCGCGACCGAACCGATCTCGAAGATCGACACGCCGAAGATCGAGTACGGGCAATTGTCGCCCACCTTGATCGTCGTGGGCGCGGCGATCATCGGGGTGCTGGTCGAGGCGTTCGTGCCGCGCAAGCACCGCTACTACGCCCAGCTGATCCTGACCGCCGTCGCGCTGGTCTCCGCCTTCGTCGCGGTGATCTGGCTGGCGGAGAGCGGGTACGGCACCACGAAGGCGCGCATCGCCGCCATGGGCGCGATCGCGGTCGACGGGCCCGCCCTCTTCCTGCAGGGCACGATCCTGCTGGCCGCCCTGGTCGGCGCGTTCACCTTCGCCGAACGGCGGCTCGACCCCGAGGCACACGGCAACCGGGTCGACTCCTTCGCCGCCCAGGCGGCCTCCGTCCCCGGAAGCGACAGCGAGAAGGCCGCCGTCAAGGCCGGTTTCACGACCACCGAGGTCTTCCCGCTGCTCCTGTTCGCGGTCGCCGGCATGCTGGTCTTCCCGTCGGCCAACGACCTGCTGACGCTCTTCATCGCCCTGGAAGTCTTCTCGCTGCCGCTGTACCTCCTGTGCGCGGTGGCCCGCCGCAAGCGGCTCATGTCGCAGGAGGCCGCGGTCAAGTACTTCCTCCTCGGGGCGTTCGCCTCCGCCTTCACCCTCTTCGGCATCGCCCTGCTGTACGGCTACGCGGGATCGGTGTCGTACGCGACGATCGCGCAGGTCGTCGACGGAACGGTGCAGAACGTGAACCCGGCGCTCGCCGACACCATGGGCAACGACGCGCTGCTGCTCATCGGCGCCGCGATGATCGTCATGGGCCTGCTGTTCAAGGTCGGCGCGGTGCCCTTCCACATGTGGACGCCCGACGTCTACCAGGGTGCGCCGACCCCCGTCACCGGCTTCATGGCCGCGGCGACCAAGGTGGCCGCGTTCGGTGCGCTGCTCCGCCTGCTGTACGTCGTCCTGCCCGGGCTGCGCTGGGACTGGCGGCCGGTGATGTGGGGCGTCGCGATCGTCACCATGCTGGGCGGTGCGATCGTCGCGATCACGCAGACCGACATCAAGCGGCTGCTGGCGTACTCGTCGATCGCGCACGCCGGATTCATCCTCGCCGGCGTCATCGCGACCACCCCGGACGGCGTCTCGTCCGTCCTGTTCTATCTGGCCGCGTACTCGTTCGTGACGATCGGCGCGTTCGCCGTGGTCACCCTCGTGCGCGACGCCGGCGGTGAGGCGACGCACCTGTCCAAGTGGGCGGGGCTCGGCCGGCGGTCGCCGCTGGTGGCGGCCGTGTTCGCGGTGTTCCTGCTGGCCTTCGCCGGTATCCCGCTGACCTCCGGGTTCGCCGGTAAGTTCGCCGTGTTCAAGGCGGCGGCGGAGGGTGGCGCGGCACCGCTGGTCGTGGTCGGCGTGATCTCGTCCGCGATCGCCGCGTTCTTCTACATCCGGGTGATCGTGCTGATGTTCTTCAGCGAGCCGCGGCCCGAGGGCCCGACGGTCGCCGTCCCGTCACCGCTGACGATGACGGCGATCGCCGTGGGCGTGGCGGTCACGCTCGTGCTCGGCGTCGCGCCGCAGTACTTCCTGGACCTGGCGAACCAGGCCGGAGTGTTCGTGCGCTGAGCCGACGACGAGGCGCGCCGGTGGGCACTTGCCGGCGTCGTGGGCCCGGTTCCCCGACCCGAGGGGAGCCGGGCCCACCGTTGTCGCACGGGTGAGCGAGCGAGGCCGCCCGCCACCGGGGTCATCACGCAGAGTCACCGGATCGGGTCTGTGGATAACTCCGGCGGTGTCGGTGCGGACCCCTATCGTGGAGGCAGTGGTCGAAGGGCGACGTACGGGGGACCAGACGATGGGCGCGACGGGCGGGATCAGCGAGATGACAGGGATCACCGGGACACCGGAGCGGACCGACAGCGAGGCGTTGGCCACGCTGCACCGGGTCTTCGGATACGAGGCCTTCCGCGGCGCGCAGGCAGAGGTCATCGAGCACGTGGTGGCCGGCGGGGACGCGGTGGTCCTCATGCCGACCGGCGGTGGCAAGTCGCTCTGCTACCAGATCCCCGCCCTGGTCAGACCGGGAACGGGGATCGTGGTCTCCCCGCTGATCGCGCTGATGCAGGACCAGGTGGACGCGCTGCGGGCGCTGGGCGTGAACGCCGGGTTCATGAACTCCACGCAGGACTTCGACGAGCGGCGTGTGGTCGAGGCCGAGTTCCTGGCCGGTGAGCTGGATCTGCTGTACCTCGCACCGGAGCGACTGCGTCTGGAGTCCACCCAGGAGCTGCTGTCCCGCGGCAAGATCGCGGTGTTCGCGATCGACGAGGCGCACTGTGTGTCCCAGTGGGGCCACGACTTCCGCCCCGACTACCTCACCCTCGCCGTTCTCGGCGAGCGCTGGCCCGACGTCCCGCGGGTCGCCCTCACGGCGACGGCGACCCGTGCCACCCACGACGAGATCACCCAGCGGCTCAACATGCCGTCGGCCCGGCACTTCGTGGCGAGCTTCGACCGGCCCAACATCCAGTACCGGATCGTGCCGAAGGCCGACCCCAAGAAGCAGCTGCTGAGCTTCCTGCGCGAGGAACACGCGGGGGACGCGGGCATCGTCTACTGCCTCTCGCGCAACTCCGTGGAGAAGACGGCCGAGTTCCTCTCGCGCAACGGCGTCGAGGCGGTCCCCTACCACGCGGGTCTCGACGCGGGCACCCGCGCGGCCCACCAGTCCCGGTTCCTGCGCGAGGACGGCCTGGTGGTCTGCGCGACCATCGCCTTCGGCATGGGCATCGACAAGCCGGACGTGCGGTTCGTCGCCCACCTCGACCTGCCGAAGTCGATCGAGGGCTACTACCAGGAGACCGGGCGCGGCGGCCGCGACGGGCTGCCGTCCACGGCATGGATGGCATACGGCCTCAACGACGTCATACAGCAGCGCAAGCTCATCCAGTCCGGTGAGGGCGACGAGGCCTTCCGGCGGCGGGCCGGCGCCCACCTGGACTCGATGCTGGCGTTGTGCGAGACCGCGCAGTGCCGCCGTGGACAGCTCCTCGCCTACTTCGGCCAGGAACCGGACGCGGCGGGCTGCGGCAACTGCGACACCTGCCTCACCCCTCCGGAGACCTGGGACGGCACGGTCGCGGCCCAGAAGGTCCTGTCCACGGTGGTGCGGTTGCAGCGCGAGCGCGGGCAGAAGTTCGGCGCCGTGCAGATCGTCGACATCCTGATGGGCAAGCGCACGGCCAAGGTGATCCAGTTCGACCACGACCAGCTGTCCGTGTTCGGAATCGGCGAGGATCTCACCGAGGGCGAATGGCGAGGAGTCGTCCGTCAGCTGCTGGCGCAGGGACTGCTGGCGGTGGAGGGCGAGTATGGCACCCTCGTGCTGACGGAGGCCAGCGGGGCGGTGCTGCGCCGCGAGCGGGACGTACCGCTGCGCAAGGAGCCGAAGAGGCCGGCCACGTCGTCCAAGGCGGCGGGTGGTTCCTCGTCCGGCCGCAAGGGGTCCAAGGCCGCCGCGGCCGAGCTGCCCGAGGAACTGCTGCCGGCCTTCGAGGCGCTGCGCGCCTGGCGCGCGGAACAGGCCCGCGAGCAGGGCGTTCCGGCGTACGTCATCTTCCACGACGCCACGCTTCGGGAGATCGCCACGGTGTGGCCGACGTCGGTGCGGGAACTCGGCGGGATCAGCGGGGTCGGTGAGAAGAAGCTGGTGACGTACGGAGAGGGCGTGGTCGCGGTCCTGGCCTCGCTGGGCGGCCCCCCGCAGGGTGGCGCCGCCGCGGCTGCGGCCGAGGGCTCGGCTGCCGACGGTGCCGGTGCCGGAACCGGTGCCCACACCGTCGCCGGGAACGCCGCCATGGACCCGGGCGCTTCGGACCTCTGGCCCGACGTGGACGAAGAGCCCGCGCCCGAGGACTGGACATAGGGAGCCGGCTCCCTCGGTTCCGTCCGGAGCCCCGATGTCGTGTCCCGGGGCCCGGGCACCGGGGGCCGCGCCCGAGTCCGAGGCCGAGTTCGAGCCGGAGCCGACGTCAGAGCCGGAGCCGGGCCGAGCCGGGGACGGAGGCGGAGGCGGCGTTCGTGCCGCGGTGGTCCTGGATGTGCCCGGCCCGTGATTGCCGGTCCGGGCACGTACGTCATAGGGCGCGGCCCGCGTAGGCCCTGACGTCGGCGTCCGAGTCGGTCGTCGCCGTGGCGAGAGCGGCTCGGGCGGCCTCCGAGGCGCGGAGGCGGGTCAGAGCCAGGACGGCGGCCTTGCGGACGTCCGCGTTGGGATCGGCCAGGGTCTTGGCGAGGACGGGTACGGCCGTGTCGGGGTGGGTCACGGACAGCGCGGTGGCAGCGCCGGCACGGACCTGCCACGCCGGGTCCGCCAGGGCCTCCATTGCTCGGGCGGCGAGCGGCGCGGGGCAGCCGGTCGTGCCCAGCGCCCCATAGGCGGCGGCACGGACCAGGGCGTCGGGGTCGTCGACCAGACGGACGAGCGCCGTGTGAACGACGTCCTGGTCGAGGTCGACGCCCGGACCCGCGCCCGTGCCGGCTCCGGAGGCGGAGTCGGAACCACCGTCCGTGACCGAGGCGGCACCGACGACGGACAGCGCGCCGATGCCGTCGCCGCCCCCGGTTTCCGTCGACGTGCCGCCGCTCAGGCGCCCGGCGGCCACCGTGGCCAGGGACTTGGCGATCGTGACACGGACCTCGCGGGACGGGTCGGCGTTCGCCGCGCGGGCCAGTTCGTCGGCGGCGTCGACGGAGACCAGAGCGCGGACGGCCTCGATCCGGACGGCGATGTCCGCGTCGGTGAGGGAGCCGGCGAACAGGGCGGCGTCCCCGAGACGGAGGGCGCGCAGCACGTCCAGGGCCGCCGCACGGACGACCGGGTCGGGCTCGGCCAGCGCGGCGGAGAGGCCGTCCCGAAGGGCCGGCTCAGCGGGCAGGGTCTCGACGAGCTCCCGGAGCGAGGCCGCGGCGGCGGAGCGTACCGCCGGTGCCGGGTCGCGCAGCGCTCGGGCCAGCGCGGGGCCGGTGCCCGAGGGCAGGGTCTCGGTGAGGACGGCCACGGCCTCGCGCCTGACGGCGGGCGCCGCGTCGGACAAGTAGGGCAGCAGAGCTCCGAGTTCGGGCTCCTCCTCGGCGAGGGCGACGAGTTCGAGCAGACGGGACGACGACCGGGGAGAGGAGGCGTGGTCGAGGGCGGGCTCGGGCACGGCGGAAGCCGAGACGTCCGCCTCCGCCGCGAAGGCCTCGACCCCCGCGGCGACGGGCGCCACCTCGCGCGAACCGGCCGTCGCCACGTTCTCGGCGTGAACCTCGCCGATGTGCCGCGAAGGGCCCCCGACGGGGGTGAACTCGTCGATCGGCACCAGATAAGGAGCCACGGGCCGGGCCGTGAACTCCATCGCACCGGAGGGGGACTTGTGCAGATCCAGGTGGTGGAACCAGGAGGAGTCGTCGCGATGAGGGTGGTCGAGCCGGTCGTGGTAGAGGCCCCAGCGGGACTCCGTGCGGGCGAGGGAGGCACGCGCGGCCATCTCCGCGCAGTCGCGGATGAAGGTGACCTCGGCGCAGCGCATCAGCTCGTGCGCGGTCCGCGCGCCCATCTCGGCGATGTCGTCGCGCATTCGCTCGAAGGACTCCAGGGCCAGCGACAGCCGCGCGCCCGACTTCGGCGGGGCGACGTAGTCGTTCACGAAGCGGCGCAGTTTGTACTCGACCTGGGGCTGCGGCGGGCCCTCCGGGTTGCGCAACGGGCGGTAGATCAACTCGTGCGCCTGGCGCAGCTGATCGGCGGGCAGCTCACCGTCGTACGCCTGGTAGCGGGCGGCGTCCGAGCCGGCCAGGTCGCCGAAGACGAACGCGCCGATCATGTAGTTGTGCGGGACGCAGGCGAGGTCGCCCGCCGCGTACAGCCGGGGGACGGTGGTGCGGGCGTGCTCGTCCACCCTCACGCCCGACGCCGAATGGCCGCCGCACAGGCCGATCTCGGAGATGTGCATCTCGATGTCGTGGGTGCGGTAGTCGTGACCGCGGCCGGCGTGGAAGGTGCCGCGGGAAGGGCGCTCGGTGGAGTGCAGGATCGACTCCAGGGAGGCGATCGACTCCTCGGGGAGGTGGCTCAGCTTCAGATAGACGGGGCCACGGTCGCTGGCGACCTCCGCCGCGAACTCGGCCATCATCTGGCCCGACCAGTAGTCGGAGTCGACGAACCGCTCGCCGTGCCGGTTGACCTGGTAGCCGCCGAAGGGGTTCGCGACGTAGGCGCAGGCGGGGCCGTTGTAGTCCTTGATGAGCGGGTTGATCTGGAAGCACTCGATGCCGGTGAGCTCGGCGCCCGCGTGGTAGGCCATGGCGTAGCCGTCGCCCGCGTTGGTGGGGTTCTCGTACGTGCCGTACAGGTAACCGGAGGCGGGCAGGCCGAGGCGGCCGCAGGCGCCGGTGGCGAGGATGACGCCGCCCGCGCGGACGGTGACGAACTGCCCCGTACGGGTGTTGAAGCCGACCGCGCCGATGGCCCGCCCGTCGTCCGGGGCCGTCAGCACGCGCACCGGCATCACCCGGTTCTCGATGCGGATGCGCTCACGCATCTCGCGCCGCCGCAGCTGCCGGTACAGGACCTTCTTGACGTCCTTGCCCTCCGGCATGGGCAGCACGTAGGAGCCGGAGCGGTGGACCTGGCGGACCGCGTAGTCGCCGTGCTCGTCCTTCTCGAACTTCACGCCGTACGACTCCAGGCGCTGCACCATGGCGAAGCCGCGGGTGGCGGTCTGGCGGACGGTGGACTGGTCGACGATGCCGTCGTTGGCGCGGGTGATCTCGGCGACGTAGTCGTCGGGCTCGGCGCGGCCGGGGATGACGGCGTTGTTCACGCCGTCCATGCCCATCGCGAGCGCACCCGAGTGGCGGACGTGGGCCTTCTCCAGGAGCAGCACGTTCGCGCCGCGCTCGGCGGCGGTCAGGGCGGCCATGGTGCCGGCGGTGCCGCCGCCGATGACGAGGACGTCGCAGGTCAGTTCCTCGGCGTCGGTGAGCGCGGGGATCTGCAGGGGGGTGTCCACCGGGGTGCCTTTCAGGAGCTCAGGGAGGTCAGGACGTCGCGCCGCAGGGCCGCGCGCGCGGGGTCGTCGTGGGCGCCGCGATCGCGGGGGCGGGGTACGTCCCGTACGGCGACGAGCCGGCCCGCGCCGAGCAGGGCCACGCGGTCGCCGAGGAACAGGGCCTCGTCCACGTCGTGCGTGACGAAGACGACGGTCGCCCCGGTCCCCCGCAACACCTCCACCAGCAGGTCCTGCATGCCGGCGCGGGTCTGGGCGTCGAGGGCGCCGAACGGCTCGTCCATGAGGACGGCGCGCGGGCCCGTGGCGAGGGCGCGGGCCAGTTGTGCCCGCTGGCGCTGCCCTCCGGAGACGCGGTGCGGCAACTGCCGTGCGCGGTCGGCGAGTCCGACCCGTTCGAGCCAGTCGGCGGCCTTCCTCCTGCGTTCCGCGCGCCGAAGGCCCTGGATGGCGAGGGGCAGTTCGACGTTGGCCAGCAGGGTGCGCCAAGGCAGCAGGGCGTCCTCCTGGAAGACCAGTGCGCGGTCCGCCGCGGGTCCGCCGATCGGCAGGCCGTCCTGCTCGACTGCGCCGCCCAGCTGGGGCAGCAGCCCGGCGAACGTGCGCAGCAGTGTCGACTTGCCGCAGCCCGAAGGGCCTACGACGGTGAGGATCTCGCCCGGTGAGACGTCCAGGTCCACGTCGGCGAGGGCGGCGGCGTCGGGGCGGCCCAGAGCGGCCGCGCGGAGGGTGAGCCGGGTGCCTCGTGCGGGCGAGCCCGTTGCGGTGGCGGCCGCCTGCTTGTCGTCTGCCTGGGCGCCGTCCGTTCGGGTGCCGCCCGTTGCCGTTGCGGTGGCTTCCGCGACGGTTGCTTTCGTACCGGTGGGTTCCGCGTCGGAGACCGAGACGTCGGAGACCGTGACGTCGGGGGCCGTGGCGTCGGAGGGCGTGGTGTCGGAGGTCCGCGTGCCGGCAGCGGCCGTCCCGGTCGGGGGGCCCGTGGTCTCGCGGGTGTCAGACGAGGTGCTCATGGCGCGTCCCCTCGGGTTCGGGTCCGGTGTGGACGGCGTCGTCTGCGGCGTCGCCGGAAGAGGCGGAGCCGGAAGAGGTGGAGGCAGAAGGGACGGCGGCGGAGGAGGCCGAAGCGGACGAGTGCGGTCCCGGCGTGGGCGCCCCGAGGTGCCGCGGACGCGGCCGGCCCGCGGGAACGTACGACGTGCGGGGCAGCCAGCGGGTCAGCCGACGGCCGAGGAGTTCCACGGCCGTCGAGGTGGCCCAGCCGAGCACGCCGATCGTGACCATGCCGACGAAGACGCCCGGGTAGTCGACGACCGTGTAGTCCTGCCAGGTGCGGTAGCCGACGCCGTACTGGCCGGAGATCATCTCGGCGGAGATCACGCAGATCCACGACACGCCGATGCCGACCGAGAGCCCGCCGAAGATGCCGGGCAGCGCACCCGGCAGCACGACCGAGCCCAGGATCCGCCACCGGCCGCCGCCCATGGTGCGCACCGCTTCCTCCCAGCCGGGGCTCAGCGCGCGGACCGCGTGCCGGGTGGAGACCATGACGGGGAAGAAGGCGGCGGTGAAGGTGATGAAGACGATGCCCTGTTCGTTGGACGGGAAGAGGAGGATCGAGACGGGCACCAGGGCGATCGCGGGGATGGGCCGCACGACCTCGAGGATCGGCCCGAGCAGGTCCTCGGCCAGCCGCGAGCGCGCCACGAGCACGCCCGTGGCGACACCCACGACGGCGGCCAGCAGGAAGCCGCTGAGGATGCGGGTGAGACTGTCGGTGAGATCGGTCCAGTAGTCGTCGCCGGCCATCCGGTCCGCGAAGGCGCGGGCCACGTCGGCGACCGTCGGGAACTGCGAGAACCGCAGCCACAGGTCGACGTTCAGGCTGGTCAGCAGTTGCCACACACCGAGGGCGGCGGCCACCGAGGCGACCCGCAGCGCATACCGGGTCATGACGCCCGCCCCAGGGCGTCGGCGTACGTGACGACGCGTGCGCCGCCGTGCGCGGCGACGTAGACCTGCGCGGTGTCCGGGGTGACGAAGGGCAGGAGGGTCGTGCCGTCGGCCACCCAGACCGCCTTGTCGGCGAACCACAGGGTGCCGGTGGTGGCGTCGGGGACGTAGGCGGCGCGGACCTCGTCCTTGTGGCCGGCGACGTAGTTCAGCAGCTCGGCGGGCGTCTTGAAGGCGAGGGTCTTCGTGGCGTCGCCCTTCGGCCAGACCTCGCTCGCCGCCGGCGGGGGAGCGGCGGCGAGCTGCCGGGCGTACGACGAGCCGAGCGCCTTCCTGACGTACTGGTCGTCGACGAACGAGTCCACGTCGACGTCGCCGGTGAGCTTCGCCTCCTTGAGGATCGACACGTCCTTCTTGAGGGCGGAGACCAGCTGCGGCTTGACGGCCGGGTCGAAGGTGGAGATGCCGTGGGCGCCGTTGTAGAGGTAGACGACCTCGGCGGGCAGCTTGGTGGCCTTGGCGACACTCTCGGCGGCGGCCACGGGGTGGTCGTTCAGATAGGCGGTGGCCTCGGACTGCGCCTTCAGGAACGCCTCCAGCACCGCGGGGCGCTCCTTGGCGAACTTCTCGCGGACGGTGACGCCGTGGAACGTGGCCAGGTTCAGCTGGGCGCCGTCGTAGAGGGCCTTGGCCTTGCCCTGGTAGGTGAGCAGGCCGGGCCAGGCGACGAACTGCGAGAGGGCGTCGGCGCTGCCCGCGGAGAGCGCCGAAGCGCCCACGGCCGGCTGCTGGTTGAGCTTCTCGATGCCCTTGTCCGGGTCGATGCCGGCCCGTTGCAGGGCGCGCACGAGGGTGCCGTCGGCGGCGGAGCCCACGCTGGTGGAGACCTTCTTGCCCTTGAGGTCCTGGAGCGAGGCGAGCTGGGAGTCGGGCGCGGTGACGATGGTGTTGAGGCCGCCGCGGAGGTTGTATCCGGTGATCGACACCAGGTGTGTGGGCTGGTTCAGCTGCTTGCCGCGGGCCGCGTTGATGAGGAGCGGGAAGTCGCCCATCGAGCCGATGTCGATCTTCCCGGCGGTCATCTGCGCGGTGATGGGGGCGCCGGTGGCGTAGTCCTGCCACTCCACTTTGTAGGTCTTGCCGTCGCCGAGCGCGTTCAGTTCCTTCTCGAAATAGCCGAGGGAGCGCAGGAGGGTGCCCGCGGTGACCGTGTTGATGGTCTTGGACTGGTAGCCGACGGTGACGGTGACCGCGGAGCCGCTGCCGGCCTCGGCGCTGCCGCACCCGGCGAGCGGGAACAGCAGGAGGGCGGCGGTCGCGACGGCTGCTTTGGGCTTCATGGGAGATGCGGGCCTTTCACCGGAGCAGGTAGGGCATGTTGACCGTGACGGCTCCGGTGGGGCAGCGGGCCGCGCAGGGGCCGCAGTACCAGCACTCGTCGACGTGCATGTAGGCCTTGCCGTTGCTCTCGTCGATGGCGAGGGAGTCCAGCGGGCACATGTCCACGCAGAGGGTGCAGCCGTCGATGCACTTCGACTCGTCGATGGTCACGGGCACGTCGGCCCGCTGGGGTGCCAGGGTCATGGCTGTCTCCGAAAAAGGTCCCGAGAAATTCTGAGAAATCCCGTGCGGCGGCGAACCGATGGGGCCTCGCCGAACGATGAAGGGGTGAGAGCGGGAAGCAGGGCGGACGGCTGGCGGAGGGCGGCGGGAGATGGAAGGTCACAGCGAGCGGTGCAGGCGGCCGCTCATCGAGATGCGGTCGCCGCGGAAGCGGATGAACTCCAGGTCCACCGGGCGTCCGTCGGCGAGGTGGGTGAGGCGTTCGAGCATCAGGACGGCCGACCCGCGCGGCGCCTCCAGTACGGCGGCGGAGTGGGCGTCCGCGTTCACCGCCTCCAGGGTGATCTCGGCGTGGCCGAGGCACTGCCCGGTGAGGGCCTCGAGGAGACGGAAGACGTCGGTGTTCTCCAGATCGGCGCCCAGCAGATCGACGCCGATGTCGAGCGGGACGTAGGTGAGGTCGAGAGAGAGGGGGACGCCGCCCAGGCGGCGCAGGCGTTCGATGTAGAGGACATCGGCGCCGGGCGGGACACGGAGGCGGTCGGCCACCGGTGCGGGTGCGGCGACGGGGCCCATCGTGCGGACCTCGTTCGTGACGTGGCCGTGTTCGTGCAGGGTCTCCGCGAGCCCCATCAGACGGTCCAGCCCATGGGGGTACTTCTGTGCCACGACGATCGTGCCGACACCGGGCAGGCGTTCCACCAGACCTTCGGCCCGCAGCAGGTCGAGGGCCTCGCGGACGGTGTTGCGGGAGGCGCGGTAGTCGGCGGCGAGGGTCGCCTCGTGGGGGAGCGCGCCGGCCGGGAAATCGCCGGTGAGCAGTTGGCGACGGAGGAGGTCGGCGAGCTGACGTGCCTGGTCCGCGCGCAGCCGACGTCGCGCACGGTGGGCGGCGACGGTGGTCGCGCCCTGGCCGACGTGGTCTCGGATGCGGTCGGTGGCTGGCATGTTTTGAACCATACCGACCTACTAGGAAAACAAGTGTTGCCGGAATGTTGCGCCATCTGCGGCAACGTCAGACATGGGCTTGACCTGGGGAAACGGGTGTCCGTCGAGGGAGATCCGCCAGTTCGGGGCGAGATCCGCGAGTTCAGGACAGCGCGGTCAGTCCCGGGGCGAAGGTGATCAGCAGCGGCAGCAGCGGGATCAGCGTGGCCACGGTCGTCGTCAGCGCCCGGTGTCTGCGCAGCAGGCGCGGGGGCGGCTCGAGGAGGCGGTCGACGCGCTCGCCCAGGAGGCGGTGACTCGAGGCGCAGGACAGGACGCCGCGGTGCTGGTTCAGCTCGATCAGGGCCAGCGCCGTGGTCAGGTGCCCGCAGCGGCGTGACGCCGTGTCGTCGGCGGCGAGTTCGACCAGGCGGTGTGTCTGGTCGCAGAAGTGCGAGAAGAGCGGAATGCGGGGGAAGCCGGTGGCAAGGGCGGTGGACAGGTGGAGCAGCCAGTCGTGGTGGGCGCGGGCATGGCCGCGCTCATGGGTGAGGACGGCGTCCAGCTGGTGGGGGGTGAGGCGGTGCAGGGCGCCGGTGGTCACGATCAACTGGGGTGGGTTGCCGGGCATCCACCAGGCGTCCGGGTACTCGTCCTCCAGCACGAGCAATGGGCCCCGGGCTGGCGGCAGGCCCGCAGGCAGGTCGGGGGCGCGTTCGTGCAGGTGGGCCCGTGCCCGGTCACGGCGTCGGCGCGCCTCGACGAGTTCGCGGGCGAGCATGGCGGTGGTCCAGGCGGCCCCGCAGGCCAGCAGCAGGGTCAGGGCCGTCGCCCACAGCGGGGCGGCGGAGAGGTCGTACGCCGCCGTGACCGCCGCCGGGGCGGGCGCGAAGACCCGCGAGCGGACGGTGTGGAAGACGGCCGCGGCACCCAGCACCAGGGCGGTCAGGCAGCACAGCAGGACGGTGGCGACCAGGCACTGCCACACCCACAGCCCCACCACCGGTTCCCGCTCGGGCCAGGCGGAGCGGGTCAGCGCACGCGGGGCCGGCACCGCGGCGGCCAGGCCGACGATGCTCAGCAGGAGCAGGCAGACGGTCATGCCGGGGGCTCCGGATCCTGGTCGGGAAGAGGGCGCGCGCCACACGGACGCGAAGTGCGTGCCGGCGGCGCGCACACGTGCGGCCTGCCACGGGCGGCGGGCCCGGTACGAAGACCGCGCCCGCCGCCAGTATGACGGCGGTTACCCCGGGAGTCAGCCCAAGCCGACGCCCGGATTCGGCCCGATCCACCCTGTCCGGGCGCGGGCTCCGAAGCCGGCCGGCGCACCGGACGCCGTCCCGCACGTCGTCGCCCCGCACGTCGTCCCGCACGTCGTCGCTCCGTCCGTCATCGAGGTCGAGGTTCGGGGCGAGAGCGTGACCGTGACCGTGAGCGGGACCTCACCCGGCGACCACCCGGCCACTGACCTCGCCCAGGCCCACCCGCAGGCCGTCGGGGCCGGGAGCCCACGCCGACAGGGTCACCACATCGCCGTCCTCCAGGAACGCCCTTTTGCCGTCGGGGAGTTCCAGCGGGTCACGGCCGTTCCAGGTGAGCTCCAGGAGGGAGCCGAGCTGGTCCGGGTTCGGTCCGCTCACGGTGCCCGAGCCGTACAGGTCGCCGGTGCGCAGGGAGGCCCCGTTGACCGTGAGGTGGGCCAGTTGCTGCGCGGCCGTCCAGTACATGGCGGAGAAGGGCGGCTCGGAGACGACGTGACCGTTGACCGCGATGGAGATGCGCAGGTCGTAGCCGGCGGGCTCGGCGTGGGAGTCGTCCAGATAGGGGAGGAGGGGGTGGGTCCGCTGCGGGGGCGTCGTCCGGGCCTCGTCCAGAGCTTCCAGCGGGGTGATCCACGCCGACACCGACGTGGCGAACGACTTGCCGAGGAACGGGCCGAGGGGCACGTACTCCCAGGCCTGGATGTCACGGGCGGACCAGTCGTTGAGCAGGCACAGCCCGAAGACGTGTTCACGGTAGTCGGCCAGCGCGACCGGACTGCCCTGCTTCGACGGCACACCGACCACGAAGCCGACCTCGGCCTCGATGTCGAGCCGCACCGACGGGCCGAAGACGGGGGCGGGGTCGGAGGGCGCCTTGCGCTGGCCCGAGGGACGCACCACGTCCGTTCCGGAGACCACGACCGTGCCGGCGCGCCCGTGGTAACCGATCGGCAGGTGCTTCCAGTTGGCGAGGAGCGTGTCGTCGGCGTCCGGGCGGAAGATCGCGCCGGCGTTCCGCGCGTGGTGCTCGGAGGAGTAGAAGTCGACGTAGTCGGCGACCTCGAAGGGGAGATGCAGGGACACCGCGGACAGGGGATGCAGGAGCGGTTCGACGGTGGGGCGGTGAGCGGGGTCGGTGAGCCACTCCGTGAGCAGGCGCCGCACCTGCGACCAGACGGCACGGCCCGCCGCGAGCAGCGGGTTCAGAGTCGGCACCGACAGCAGCTCCGCGTGGGGCGAGCCGAGCGCGCGGGCTGCCGCGCCCGCGTCCAGCACGTGGTCGCCGAACCGGACACCGATGGTCCGACCGATGGAGCCCGAGAGGGAGAACACGCCGTACGGGAGGTTGTGCGGGCCGAAGGGATCGCCCTCGGGAAGGTCGAAGGGGGGCATCGGGTACTGCCTCTCTTTCCTGCACTCTCTGATACTCGCCATGTCGTGGTCACCGGACACCGGGCGGATGTCGCGCGGGTGCGGCGAGCCGGGCCACACGTTACGGCTGACCTGGCGAAAACGACATGGGGGACGGGCCGGCGGGGCGTTTCGGCCCGCGGCGCCCGACGTCCGGCCGTCCGTCCCCGGGCGGTTCACGGTCCGGCCCATGATCTCGAACCGGTGCGTGATCTCGAACCTGCCTGTGATCTCGAACCGGTGCGTGATCTCGAACCGGTGCGGAGGCATTTGACCGCCCGCTCCCCGGCGATGCGTCAGAAAACCGCTTCATTGAGCCAGTCCCGGGACGCGTCAAGACCAGTCACGCAAGGAGAGTTGGCAGAACAGGGCAGGACCTGGACGTCGTTCGCTTCCCGTCGAACCCGGGGGGTGCGGGATCCGTATTCTCTGATCATGGCCGCACCCACCGCATATGCCGCGCGCACCGCGTACTCCCTGATCGCCACAGACCTGGACGGAACGCTGCTTCGCGGCGACGACACCTTCTCCGACCGGTCGCTCGACGCGCTCGCGCGGGTGGCCGCCGCCGGCGCACGCCACCTGGTGGTGACGGGACGGCCCGCGCCCCGGGTGCGACCGCTCCTCGAACGCCTGCACAGCAGGGGACTCGCGGTGTGCGGACAGGGGGCGCAGCTGTACGACGCCGGCGCGGACCGCCTGCTGTGGTCGGTCACCCTGGACCGGGAGCTGGCGGAGACCGCGCTCGGCAAGATCGAGGCGGAGGTCGGGCAGCTGTACGCGGCGGTCGACCAGGACGGCGTCGACGGGCTCACGCTCATCGAACCGGGCTACCGGATGCCCCACCCGACGCTGCCGGCCCTGCGGGTGGGCAGTCGCGACGACCTGTGGTGCGAGCCGATCAGCAAGGTGCTGCTGCGCCATCCCACCCTGTCCGACGACGAGTTGGCGGCGACGGCCCGCTCGGTGGTGGGCTCGCTCGCGACGGTCACCATGTCGGGTCCCGGCACGGTCGAGCTGCAGCCCTGCGGGATCACCAAGGCGACGGGTCTGGCGCTGGCCGCGGAACACCTCGGGCTGCGGCCCGAGGACACCGTCGCCTTCGGGGACATGCCCAACGACATCCCGATGTTCGACTGGGCGGCGCGCGGTGTCGCGATGGCCAACGCCCATCCCGAACTCAGGGCGGTGGCCGACGAGGTGACGACGTCGAACGAGGACGACGGCGTGGCCGTCGTCCTCGAAAGACTCTTTCCGTGAGCCCGGGGGTCAGTAGGCGCCGAAGACGTTGTCGATCGAGCCGTAGCGCGCGGCCGCGTAGTTGCAGGCGGCGGTGATGTTCGCGACCGGGTCGTAGGAGTCCCAGGAGGTGCCCTCGACGTGGTAGGCGCGGAAGGTCGGGTCGATGACCTGCAGCAGGCCCTTGGACGGGATGCCCGCGGCGGCGTTGGAGTCCCAGAGGTTGATGGCGTAGGGGTTGCCAGAGGACTCGCGGATGACGTTGCGGTAGATGCCGTTGTACGTCCCCGGGATGCCGTGCTGCGACATGACCTGGAGGGAGGCGCGGATCCAGCCGTCGAGGTTGTCGGAGTAGCCGAGGCTGCTCGCGGTGGCGACGGTCGGCGTGGTGGCCGCGGAGGCGGTGGTCGCGCCGATGAGCGGGAGCGCCAGTACGGCGAATTCCGGTGCCGGCGACGGCGAGCCTGCGGGCGAGGCGGGAGGTGCGGGTGGAGCGCTGAGCGGCAGCGGGCATGACGAGTTTTCCTCTCCGTCGCCTGCGAGGTGAGCTGTCGGGTTCGGGCGGGAGCTGCCCGGTCGCGTCCTGGCGGACGCGACTTCACCCCAAGCCGTAACGGATCGTCCGAAAAGCTCTGGATGTCCAGAACGTCAGAGCGATGCGCTGCGGCGACCTACCTGGTTCCCCCGCTCCTGCCATGCGTTTCTCGGTGGGTGTTACGGGCGGCGGCAGGATTAGGCGTCCGCCCGACAGGCCGGGAACGTATGCGAGAGCACATGTCCGGAACAAGTACCGGATTCACAGATGACCCCTATTGACCTTGATCTGTGCCGTATGGGGCGCTTGATCCTTTGTGGGTGCAAACCGTCAACTCGCTTGGTGGGGGCGGTGGATCGAGGGGCGGCGGATCCTGCCCGATATGCCGGGGCCAGTGAGCCATGTCACGAGGAATCACAAGACCGACTAATCGGGCATTGGCCCCAAGTCGCTTGTTATGGCGCATGGGAGAGGTGGGCCGTCGTCCGTGGTGTCCCGTTGCGCTTACCGCCGTACACCCCGTTGTTCCGGGAAGGCCTCGTGGTTGTTCCGGGAAGGCCTCGTGTGCGGCATGTTCATGCCGCCGCGACCCGGGGGAGGGTGGCCCAGGGCTGGGCGGACCCAGGGCTGGGACGGGCGGGCGGGGCTCGCCGCCGGGCCGAGGCGGAACCCCCGGTCGGGCGCCGGCCCCGGTGTGGAACATGATTCGGCCCTTCGCGGCAACCCGATGAACATCTCTTCGTATGGGCTGATCGGAAACATCGCGGACGTGATCGGATACGGTCTGGCCCGATGCGCGCACCTCGCGGGCGAGTGCATTCGCCCCCGGGGGACGTGGGGGCTATCGGTGATCGAAACGTGACCGGATACGCTGACTCGAGTGATGGCAGCGACCTATCGACAAACCGCGTAATCGCCAGTAGACACCAGCAGACAGGAGACCCCTCGTGACCGTCGTCGGGCCGTTCGGGCTGAGCGTGCGGGACCAGGCTCTGGAAGCCGATGTCCAGGCCGGATTGGCGGCTGTCGAGGAAGGCTTGCTCGAGGCCACCAAGAGTGAGGTTCCGTTCATCACGGAGGCCGCCCAGCACCTGGTGCGGGCGGGCGGGAAGCGGTTCCGCCCGCTGCTCGTGATGCTCGCGGCGCAGTTCGGGGACAGGCACGCCCCGGGCATCGTGCCGTCGGCCGTGGTGGTGGAACTGACGCACCTGGCCACGCTGTACCACGACGACGTGATGGACGAGGCCGCTGTACGGCGCGGGGTCCCCAGCGCGAACGCCCGCTGGGGAAACTCGGTGGCCGTCCTCACCGGTGACTTCCTCTTCGCGCGCGCCTCGCACATCCTGGCCGACCTCGGTCCGGAGGCGGTGCGGGTACAGGCGGAGGCGTTCGAGCGGCTGGTCACCGGCCAGATCCTGGAGACGGCGGGGCCCACGGACGGACGGGACCCGGTCGAGCACTACCTCGACGTGCTCGGCGGCAAGACCGGTTCGCTGGTCGCGGTGGCGTGCCGGTTCGGCGCCATGATGTCGGGCGCCGACGAGACGGTCGTCGACGTGCTGACGCAGTACGGCGAGCGGCTCGGCGTCGCCTTCCAGCTGGCGGACGACGTGCTGGACATCGCGTCCGACTCGCACGAGTCCGGCAAGACGCCCGGCACCGATCTTCGCGAGGGCGTGCCCACCCTGCCGGTGCTGAGGCTGCGGGAGCGGGCCGCGCGCCTGTCCCTGCCCGAGGACGTCGCGCTGTGCGAACTGCTGGACTCCGACCTGAGCGACGACGCCCGGCTCGCCGAGGCCATCGAGGCCCTTCGGGCCCACCCGGCGCTGGAGCAGGCCCGCCGGGACACCGTGCGGTACGCGAACGACGCGCGGGCCGCGCTGGCGCCGCTGCGCGAGTGCGACGCGAAGGCGGCGCTGATGGAACTCTGCGACGCGGTGGTCCACCGGGCGGGCTGAACCCTCCCCGCGAGTCCCGATCACTGACCGCACCCGCGTCGAGCCGTCGCTACCCCTACGGGTCCGCAGCAGTCCTGGCGCTCCCGTGTCATACCGCAGGTGTACGCGGAGTTGAGCCCTCGGGCTGACGCTTCCGAGGAGTCGATTTGGTCAGATGGGAACCACGGAAAACACCACTCCTCACCGATTCGGGTGAGAATGGCGGCTCGGGGTGGGACGTTCAGCGTGATGACCAGCCGCCGCCGACGACGGAGGTAAGGGACACATGGCACCGAAGGCATCCGACGACACCATGACCGGCGGGGACGCCACCGGCGGGGAGGCCGACGACCTGCGCGTCGGGCGGCGCAAGGCCGTGCGGTACGTCGTTCCGGTCACCGTGATCGGTGTCGCGGCCGCGACGATCGGACTGGTCCCGGCGCTCGCCGACTCCGGCGACCCCGACCTGCCGAAGATCACCGCACAGCAGCTCCTCGACAAGATCGCCGCTTCGGACGTGCAGCAGTTGTCCGGCACGGTGAAGATCACTACGGATCTCGGGCTGCCCGACCTCGGCGGGCTGGAGAGCGGGCTTCTCTCAGGGGCGGCCAAGGGCGACGACGGCTCGGCCGCCGACCCGTCCGCCAAGCTCACCGAACTCGCCTCCGGCACGCACACGTTGCGCGTCGCCGCCGACGGTCCGGACCGGCAGAAGCTCTCGTTGCTGGAGAACGCCGCCGAATACAGCGTCATCCACAACGGCAAGAACGTGTGGGGGTACGACAGCGGGTCCAACGAGGTCTACCACTCCACCGTCGACGAGAGCACGGGCAAGAAGGCGGAGTCCCCCGTTCCCGCGACGCCCAAGGACCTCACCGAGGATGCCCTGAAGGCGGTCGACGACACGACGTCCGTGACCGTCGACGGCACGGTCCAGGTCGCCGGCCGCGACGCCTACAAGCTGCTCGTGAAGCCGAAGCAGTCCGGGTCCACGGTGGGCGCGATCAGCGTGGCGGTGGACGCGAAGACGGGCCTGCCGCTGAAGTTCACGCTGACCCCGGCGAGCGGCGGCGCCGCCGTCGTGGACGCCGGCTTCACCCAGGTCACCTTCGCCAAGCCCGCCGCCTCCACCTTCGACTTCACCGCCCCCAAGGGCGCGAAGGTCACCGAGGGCGACGAGGCGGGCAAGGGCGAAGAGTCCGGCAGGGGTGACAAGGGAGGCAGGCCGGCCCCCGGGCACGGCGGCTCCGACGGCTTCGCCGAGGCCTTCGGCGGCCAGGGCGGTCCCGAGGGCCTCGACGTCATCGGCGAGGGCTGGACCTCGGTCGCCGTCTTCGGCGCCGGCGGCGAGGGCGCTCCCTCGGGAGCAGAGGCAGGCGGCGACCTCGGCGGGTTCCTCGGCTCCCTCGGGGACAAGGTGAGCGGCAAGTTCGGCTCCGGGACCGTCTTCTCCACCCGCCTGATCAACGCCTTGATGACGGACGACGGCAAGGTCTACGTCGGTGCGGTCACCAAGGACGCCCTGGTGAAGGCCGCCGACGCGGGGAAGTGAGGAGCGGCGCGGCCACCGTACGGAGCGTGCACCGCGGAGCAGGTGCGGCGCGGCGCGGCGCGGCGGGCACAGTGCCGTGAGCACGGTGCCCGAGCGCGCAGCAGGCACAGCGCGGCCGGCGCCCTTCGGGTGAGGGCGTCGCGGAGAGGAAGCCGGTGAGGGAGCCCATGGACGACGTCGACGTCGACGTACCCGTCCACGCCGACGACGCCGTCATCCGCACCCGCGCCCTCACCAAGCGCTACCGCGGCGGACAGCTCGCCGTGGACGGCCTCGACCTCACCGTCCCGGCGGGCAGCGTCTTCGGTTTCCTCGGGCCCAACGGCTCCGGCAAGACGACCACCATCCGCATGCTGATGGGGCTCATCGAGCCCACGGCGGGCACGGCGCGCGTCCTGGGGCAACCCATGCCGCGGGCCGTCCGGGCCGTGCTGCCGCACGTCGGGGCCCTGATCGAGGGGCCCGCCCTCTACGGCTTCCTCTCCGGCCGGGACAACCTGCTGCGGTACGACGCCGCCGATCCGACGGCCGACCCGCGCACCCGGCGTGCGCGGGTCGAGGCGACGCTGGACCGGGTGGGGCTGACGGCCGCCGCGGGCAAGAAGGCGAAGGCGTACTCCCTCGGCATGAAGCAGCGTCTCGGGCTCGCGGCGGCCCTGCTGCAGCCCCGCCGGCTGCTCGTCCTCGACGAGCCGACGAACGGGCTGGATCCGCAGGGCATGCGGGAGATCCGTTCGCTGATCCGGGAGGTGGCCTCGGAGGGCACGACCGTCTTCCTCTCCTCACACCTGCTCGACGAGATCGAGCAGGTGTGCACCCACGCGGCGGTGATGGCGCGGGGCCGGCTGATCGTGCAGGGCCCCGTGGCGGACCTCGCGGCGGGGACCCGCGGGCGGCTGGTCGTGACGACCCCGGACCCGGCGGACGCGGCCCGGGTGCTGAAGGAGCAGGGCGCGGCCGACGTCGTCGTCGGCGAGGACCGGGTGAGCACGGAGGCGCCGCCGCCGGACCGCGATCCGGCCGACCTGAACGCGGCGCTGGTGACGGCGGGCGTCCGCGTCCGCGGCTTCGCCGTCGAACGGGCCTCTCTGGAGGACGCGTTCGTGGCACTCACGGGGGAGGGCTTCGATGTCGCGGGCTGAAACGGAACCGGTGGACGACGACCACCGCCCCCGCTCCGCGGAAAGCGACCCGTCCGGCCAGGAGCCGGCAGCGAGCCGTTTCCCGTCCGAGATCCGCTCCCCTTCCCGGACGCGTTCCCCGTCCGAGACCCGCTCCCCTTCCCCCAGCCGTTCCCCCTCCCAGACCCGTTCGCCGTCCCGGAGCCGGACCCCTGCCCGGCTTCCGTCCCGGCCGCGTTCGTGGACCTGGACGCTCGGACTGTTCCGCAGCGAACTGCTGACGACCTTCCGGCGCTGGCGCACCCTCGCCCTGCTGGGCGTGCTGGCGTCCGTGCCGGTCCTGGTCGGGATCGCCGTGCGGCTCGAGACGGGCGACGGCGGGCCGGGCGGCCCCGGCGGCGGGGGAGGGGGTGGCGGCGGACCCGCGTTCATCGCGCAGGTCACCAACAACGGCCTGTTCCTGGTCTTCACCGCGCTGGCCGTGACCCTGCCGTTCTTCCTGCCCATGGCGATCGGCGTCATCGCGGGCGACGCGATCGCCGGCGAGGCGAACGCGGGCACCCTGCGCTACCTC
Organism: Streptomyces achromogenes; assembly: GCF_030816715.1. Lineage (NCBI taxonomy): Bacteria > Bacillati > Actinomycetota > Actinomycetes > Kitasatosporales > Streptomycetaceae > Streptomyces > Streptomyces achromogenes. Next base: position 5,159,765 of record NZ_JAUSYH010000001.1, read on the forward strand.
CTGGTCGCCCCGGCCGGCCGCTCCCGCCTCCTGCTGGCCAAGTACGCGACCGTCATGACCTTCTGCCTCGTCGCCACCCTCGTGGTCGCGCTCTCGGCGCTGACGGTCGGGGCGCTGCTCTTCCCGCTCGGCGATCTGACCACGATCTCCGGTACCCGGATCGGCTTCGGGGACGGACTGCTTCGGGCGCTGCTGATCGCCGTGGTCGTCGCCCTCTCCCTGACCGGCGTGGCGGCGCTCGGCCTGTTCGTCTCGACGCTCACCGGCAGCGGCATCGCGGCGATGGCGACGACCGTCGGCCTGCTGATCACGGTCCAGATCCTCGACCAGATCCCCCAGCTCGACGCGCTCCAGCCGTACTTCTTCTCGCACTACTGGCTGTCCTTCGCCGACCTCATGCGCGAGCCGGTCTACTGGGACGACCTGCAGAAGAACCTCGGCCTCCAGGCGCTGTACGCGGCGTTCTTCGGCTCGGCGGCCTGGGCGCGCTTCACGACGAAGGACGTCACCGCGTAGCCGGCACGGGCCTCGACGGCCCCTCCGCGCGCGCTCAGCGGGTCTCGTAGGGGAAGCGGGCGAGCGGGGCGTCCTGTGCGAAGAAGGTCTTCGCCCGTGCCAGCGCGTCGGTGTCGTTCAGGACGTCGCCGGGCTTGCTGCCGTTGCCGAGCAGCACCCCGCCGAAGCGCATCCCCAGGTACGCGGCCGAGTTGCGGAGCGTGCCGACGAGCGGGTCGGCGACCGAGGGCTGTTCGTCGGCCAGCACGGTGACGCCCCACAGGGTGCGCCCGGCCAGCGTCGTCTCGAAACCGAGGCCGGGGGTGCGCAGCCAGCCCGACCAGTGGTCGAGATAGCGCTTGGTCTGCGCGGAGACCGAGTACCAGTACAGCGGGGACGCGATCACGATGTCCGTCGCGGCGAGCGTGGCGTCGAGCAGCAGGGCGGCGCTGCCCTCGGTCGGGCGGACGTGGTCGATGTCGTGGCGCTGGTCGGCGAAGTCGGGCAGGGGGTGCTCGGCGAGGCTGATCCATGTCTGCTCCGCGTCGGACGGCAACTGCTCGGCTGCCGCGCGGGCCAGCGACTCGGTGTTGCCGTCGGGACGGCTGCTGCCCAGCACGAAAAGGACGTTGCGGCGTGTCATGTCTGATCCCCCGGTGATCGGCGTGTGGTGCAGGGTCGGTACGGGAAACAGTATGCGCCTGCATTAAATGTGCACGCAAGTATATACGGTCAGCTCAGGAGGTGCCGGCTCTCGGCGGCCCGGGCGGCGTCCAGCAGCGTCGCCTCGCCGCCGTGGGCCGCGATCATCTGGAGTCCCAGCGGACAGCCGTCCTCGCCGATCCCCGCGGGGAGACTGGTCGCCGGATGACCGCTCAGGTTGAACGCCCAGGTGAGCGCCGTCGAAAACCGGTCACCCGGGCCCTCGTGACCGTGCGCGGGGTTCGGGGTGGTGGGCGTCAGCAGCAGGTCCGCCCGTGCGAAGAACGCGGCCAGCAGCCGGTCGTTCGCCGCACGGACGCGTTCGGCGGGGCCGCGGTCCGCGCCGGGGGTGCGCAGCGCCAGCCAGGCCGCAGCGGGGTCCTCCAGGCGCGGCGGGGTCACTGAGGGCGGCAGCCGTACGATTCCGGCCGCGGCGAGACGCGTCGCGGCGGCCCGGGCCAGGGCGACCGGCTCGGGGTCGGGGCCGGCGAAGCCCAGATCGGGGGAGAAGGCGGCGACGGGCGGATCGGGGTTCGCTCTTTCGGTCATTTCTGTAGCGGTTTCCCGGGCCGTGATCCGCCAGTACGCCGCGGCGTCCGCCGCGTACCGGACGATCACACCGGGCGCCGCCAGCCCCGTACGGTCCCCGGACCGCCCTCCCGTCCGCCCCCGCTCCCGTTTCTGCTCTTGCTCCTGTTCCCGCTCGTACTCGTGCTCGTGGTCCTGTTCCCGCTCCCCGGGCGGTCGACGGGCGTTCGTGGTCTTCAGGCCGATCACCCCGCACCACGCGGCCGGGATGCGCACCGAGCCCGCGCCGTCGCTGCCGGTCGCCAGCGGGACGAGGCCGGCGGCCACCGCTGCCGCCGCGCCCGCCGAGGAGCCGCCGGGCGTGCGGTCGGCACGCCAGGGATTGACCGTCCGGCCGTGGGCGCCGAGTCCCCACGTCTGCCAGGGCGTTTCCGCGCCGGGCACGGCGGTCGCCCCCACCGGCACACAGCCGGCGGCGATCAGCGGGCCCGCCGAACGCAGCCCGTACCGCCCCTTCGCGCCGATGGGCACCCCGGCCAGCGGCAGCCGCTCGCCCGCCGCGATCCGCGCGTCTGTCTCACGCGCCGCTGCACGGGCCCGTTCCTCCCACACCTCGGCGAACGCGCACAGGGAACGGTCGGCCGCGGCGATCCGGCCGAGCGCCTCGCCGACGACGTCCACCGCCGTGAGCCGCCCGGCCCGCACCGCCCCGGCGAGCTCCACGGCCGCAGGCCACTCCCAGGGGCCGGCCGCCCTCATCCCGGGACGTGCCCGGCCGGCCCGCGCCCGCTCAGCGGGCCCGTCCGGCCGCCGCCCCGGTGAGGCGGGACAGCGGCTGGGTCTCGCGCGGCGGGCCGCCGGCCAGGTCGCCGAGCCGCCAGTCCGCCACCCACGGCACGCGGTAGACGTCGATGACCGATTCGATCTCCCGAACCCGCTGGACGAGCGGCCGCGGCAGCCGTCCCGGCGCGTCCGCGACGATAACCACCGCGTCCAGGTCGAGCCCCTGCGGGGCGCCCCCGCGTCGGAACGCCTCCAGCGCGCGCAGGGCGGACTCCAGCCCCGTCGCATGGGTGCGGGCGACCAGCAGGACGGACGGCGGATCGCCGGCGCCGGGCCACCCGCGCCCGCAGTCGTGGCCGCCGTAGACCGCCGCGAGCGTCGTGCTGCCGGCCCCGCCGTGCGTGGCGACCCAGGAGAAGCGCCGGGGCGTGGCGACAGGGGGGTGGGGCGGCGGCACCGGGTCCGGTGCGGGCACCGGCCCGCGGATCCAGATGTCCGGCCCCCGTTGCCCGTCCGTCGTCCACATCCCCGCGTTCCTCCCGGTCGTCGCCGCTCCTCCGGGCCCGCCCGGGTTCCGGCCGGTTCCCGGCGCGGTCCCGAGAGGGGGGCGTGGGTTCCTGGAACGAGGCTGTGACGTCGTGGTGACGTGAGGACCGGGAGCGCTCGGAGAGACTCAACAGTACGTGTACATGTATGCGTACGTGGACGACCGGAGCGTGACGGCGCATCCGAGTGAGGAACCGATGTCTCGACTCAGCCGCGAGAAGAAGCGGGAACAGAAGCACGCCGGCCCCCCGGCCGCCGTGGTGGCGCCGCTCGACGTCCATGTGCGCGGGGGCGCGGGCGGCACGGCGACGATAGGGGGTGTGCCGGTCGCGGCGGTCGACGGCGAGGAGATCCAGCGCGCCGTCCTCGGCCACCTGCACCGCATCGCCCTCGCCACCGGCCACTCGGTCCTCGCCACCGTCCACGACGAACGCATCGGTTACGTCGTCCCCCTGCGCGTGGACCCGGACGGCTCCAGCCACTTCACGGCGGAGCCCCTGCGCACACCGGCGCCCCCGGTCCCGGCGGCCCAGGCACATGCCCCGGCGCCTGCCCCGGCTCCGCCGCTCGCGACTCCGGCCCATGCCCCGGCTCCGCCGCTCACGGCTCCGCCGGTCGTGTCCGAGGACACCCAGGCGACGTCGCGGGGCGGAGCCGCAAGCTCGTCGGTCTCTGGCTCGTCGACATCGAGCTCTTCGGCTTCGAGCTCTTCGGCCTCGAGCGTGTCGGAGCCGGGCTCGCCGGCCCCGTTCGTCTCCGCTCCGGTGAGTTCCGCGCCGGTCGCGCCCGCCGCCCCGGCCGCACCCGCCGTCGTCCAGGAGGGACGGCCGTCCGAGCCCCGGCGGGACAGTGCCACGCACCTCCTGCGCCCGGTGTCCGAGCCGGTGCGGGACGTCACCCCCACGTTCCCCCTGCCCACGGTGCCCGAGGCGGAGGCGGTGGTGGCGCGGACGCCGGTCTCGTACCCGGACCCGGCCCCCACGTACGCACTCCGGGTCGTACCGGAGCCGGTCCCTGAGTCGGCCCCGGAGCCGCAAGGCGCGACGAGTTCCTGGCCGGACTCCGGGGAATTCCCGGGCGACGTTCCGGCACCCGGCACGGTCGCCGCCCCGACCGGCGTGTTCGGCCCGCCCCCGGCGATGGACGAGCAGCCGAACCCGGAAGCCGCGAGCCCGGCCCCGACCGCGCTCCCGGCCCCGGCCCTGACACCGCCCCCGGCACCGAACCCGCCCTCGGTCCCGATTCCGCTCCCGCTTCCCGTCTCCGCCCCTCCCTCCACCCTCACCTCGACCCCCAGCCCCACGCCGCTCGTCCCCGAGGGGCTCATCTCCGTCTCGGGCCTGGATCCCGACCTCAAACCCACCCCCGCCCGGGGCTTCGACGCGGTCGCGGAGGCGGTGCTCGGGGACGACCCCCGCACCCTCCAGGGAGACGGCGGAGCGCCCGCGCTCCTCGCCGAGCCGATCGCCCGGATCAACGAGGCCGTACGGGCGGGCCGGACGGACGTCGCGACCGAACTCGCGGAGCGGACCGTGCTGGAGGCGTCCGGGACGCTGGGGCCGGAGCACCCCGAAGTGCTCCGGCTGCGCGAACTCAGCGCCTACATCGCCTACTTGTCAGGTGACCCGCTGCGGGCCTTCCATCTCTCCCTCGAACTGGCCGGCATCCACCGCCGGGCCGGGGACGGGGAGGGCGCGTACGGCAACGTCCAGAGCGCGGCCGCGGCCTGGCGTGCCGTGCGCGACCCCTTCCAGGGCCTCAACCTGGGGACGGAACTCCTCGGCCTGTGGACGGAGCTCACCGCCGAGGAGGGCCCCGCCGCGGACGACGTCGAGGAGCTGGAGTCGGCCCGCGCGCGCATGCTCCGGCTGGCCGCACGCGCCCGCAGGTCGGGCGGGTAGCGGCCAGGAGCGGGTAGCGACCAGGAGACGCAGCGTGGCCCGGCGCGGGCCGGGCCCCGGTCAGGACGACAGTGCCGGGGCCCCCGTCGGGCACGCCGTCACGAACGCCGTCGGGGAGGCCCTCGGCAAAGCCGTCAGGAGCTCTGTCAGGAACCCCGTCAGGAACCTCGTCAGGAGGACAGCGTCCAGACCGCGTACGCGGCTGCGTCCGCGTTGCGGTTCAGGGCCGTGTCGTCGATGTTGGCGGAGGTGTCGCAGGACGAGTGGTAGCAGCGGTCGAAGGCCCGGCCGGCCGTGCCGCCCCACTTGGCCGCCTGCGCCGCCGTCTTGGTGTAGTCGGCGCCGCTGAACAGGCCGCCCACCGGCACGCCCGCGTTCTTGAAGGGGGCGTGGTCGGAGCGGCCGTCGCCCTCGGTCTCGATCTCCGTCGGCACGCCGATGCCGGCGAAGTAGTCCTTGAAGGTCTTCTCGATGGCCGGATCGTCGTCGTAGACGAAGTAGCCCGGGTTCGGCGAGCCGATCATGTCGAAGTTGAGGTAGCCGCTGATTCGGGCGCGGTTCGTCGAGGACAGGTTGTTGACGTAGTACCGGGAGCCGACCATGCCCAGCTCCTCGGCGCCCCACCAGGCGAACCGCAGGTGCTTGGTCGGCTGGTAGCCGGTCCGGGCCACGGTCAGGGCGAGCTCCAGCACAGCCGCCGATCCGGAGCCGTTGTCGTTGATGCCCGCGCCCGCCGTGACGCTGTCGAGGTGGGAGCCGGCCATGACGACCCGGCCGGTGTCGCCGCCGGGCCAGTCGGCGATCAGGTTGTAGCCGGTGCGCCCGGACGACGTGAACTGCTGGACGACGGTGGTGTACCCGGCGGCGTCCAGCTTGGCCTTCGCGTAGTCGAGCGAGGCCTTGTAGCCGGCCCGGCCGTGGGCGCGGTTGCCGCCGTTGGCGGTGGCTATGGACTGCAGTTGGGCCAGGTGCGCCTTGACGTTGGCCACCGGGATGTCGGGGGCGGCGGCGAGGGGGGCGGGCCCGGGTGCGGGGGCCGCGCCCGCCGTCGATCCTATGGTCAGGAGCATGACAATCGAGGCGGCGCCGGCGGCCGCCGCGCGGCCGGAGACGGGGAGCTTCATGTGGGGGCTCCGAATTCCTCGGGAATCACCGGATCACAGGGATTCCACAGTGAGTGGGGTCCCAGGATGGTGAACTCTCGCTGACTACGCGTCAAGAGCGCCAACGCGACACAGGACGCAGGCTCGGACAAAAGGACGCCGGACCCGGGGCATCGGCGTCCGCGACCCGGCCGCCCCGACGCGGCGACCCGCGCGCGGGGCCCACCGTCCGGCCCAGGGCGTGTTCGACAGTCCGTCTGCGCTTCGGGCGGACGACGCTGCTGCCGAAACACGCCCTATTGCACGCAGAACTCGTTCCCCTCGGGGTCGGCCATGACCACCCACTCACCGGACGGCTCCTTGACCTCCCGCAGCACGCTCGCCCCCAGCGCCGTCAGCCGCGTCACCTCCTCGGCCCGCCGCCGCGCACCGGGGTGCAGATCCAGATGGAGCCGGTTTTTCGCCGTCTTGGCCTCCGGAACCCGCTGGAACAGCAGCCGCCGTCCGAGTCCGGTGCCGCTGTCGGGGTCGTACGGGTCGTCGGGGTGGCGCACGGCGATCAGGTCCCGGAAGGCGGACCGGCCGTGGAACTCCACCGTCGCCGCGCCCGGCAGCGCGCCCGTCTCCAGCAACCGCTCGATGAGAGCGGCGTTGTCCTCGGCCGTGTAGTGCAGCGCCGCGGCCCAGAAGTCGGCCTGCGCGTGCGGGTCGGCGGCGTCGATCACGAGCTTCCAGTGCACGGGCGTGGGCGGCGCGGCCGCGGAGGCGGCCTCGGACTCCGAGGCGGGGGAGGTCGGGGATGCGGCGGAGGACGACGATGCGGGTGTCTGCGTCATGCCGTCCACTCAACCAGCGAGCACGCCGCCGCGCCCGAGGATCGCCCGGAAGGGGGTCCGGTCGTCAGGCGTCCGGTCGTCAGGCGTCTGGTCGTCAGGCGTCTGGTCGTCAGGCGTCCGCGTCGTCAGGCGTGCGGTCGTCAGGCGTCCGCGGGGGCGGGTGTCGCCATCGACGCCTCGGTCACCTCGACGTGCCTCTTCGGGCGGCGCGCGAAGCGCCACGCGTCCGCCGTGAGCAGCACCAGCGCGAGCCAGACCAGGCCGAAGCCGGCCCAGCGCTCGGGCGGCATCGCCTCGTCGAAGTAGACGACGCCGAGCAGGAACTGGAAGACGGGGGCCAGGTACTGCAGCAGACCCAGCGTGGACAGCGGCACGCGGATCGCCGCCGCGCCGAAGCAGACGAGGGGGAGGGCGGTGACGACACCGGTGGAGGCGAGGAGCGCCGCGTGCCCCGTGCCCTCCGTCGCGAAGGTGGCGTGGCCGTGCACGGAAAGCCAGATCAGGTAGGCCAGCGCGGGCAGGAACTGGACGGCGGTCTCGGCGGTCAGCGACTCGACCCCGCCGAGGTTGACCTTCTTCTTCACCAGCCCGTAGGTGGCGAACGAGAAGGCGAGGCAGAGGGAGATCCACGGCGGGTGGCCGTAGCCGATGGTCAGCACCAGCACCGCCGCGAAGCCGACGCCGACCGCCACCCACTGCGCGGGCCGCAGCCGTTCCTTGAGGATCAGCACCCCCATGGCGATGGTGACCAGCGGGTTGATGAAGTACCCGAGGGACGCCTCGACCACGTGGCCGCTGTTGACGGCCCAGATGTAGACGCCCCAGTTCACGGTGATGACGGCCGCGGCGACCACCACGAGCGCCAGCCGACGGGGCTGCCGCAGCAGCTCTCCGGCCCACGCCCAGCGTCGCACCACGAGCAGCGCCACGCCGACGAAGGCGAGGGACCACACCATGCGGTGGGCGAGGATCTCGGTCGCCCCGGCCGGTTTGAGCAGCGGCCAGAAGAGCGGCACGAGGCCCCACATCCCGTACGCCGCGAAGCCGTTCAGCAGACCTATCCGGCCCTCGCTCTTCGACGTCCCGGCCACCACGGGCCCCTCTCTCTCGCGGCAGGCCCTCCCACGTCGGGCATGCGTGGACGACGGTAACGCCGAGCGCCCCCGCCTGTCATGCCCGTATCGCCATACGGTCATGACAGACGGGGGCGGGGTGAGCCGCGTACCCGCGCCGAGGCGCGTCAGCCCTTGAGCGCGACCGCGATCGAGTCGGCTATCGGGGTGGTGGAACGTCCGGTCAGCCGGGACAGGTCGCCGCTGGTGCCGGCCAGCTCGCCCTTCGCGATGGACGCCTCCACGCCGCCCAGGATCGCGGCGAGCGGGCCCGGGAGTCCGGCGTGGGTCGTCAGGATGCCGACGAAGTCGTCGACCGAGACCGCGTTGTAGGCGATCTCCCGTCCGGTCTGCCGGCTCAGCTCGGCCGCGTACTCGGCGAAGCTCCAGGCGGTGTCGCCGCTCAGCTCGTACGTCGTGTTCTCGTGCCCCTCGCCGGTGAGGACGGCCACCGCGGCGGCGGCGTAGTCGGCCCGGGCGGCGGAGGCGACGCGGCCCTCGCCGGCGGCCTGGGTGACCGCGCCGGTCTGCAGCACGGGGGCCAGCTGCTCGGTGTAGTTCTCGTTGTACCAGCCGTTGCGCAGCAGCGAGTAGGGGAGGCCGGACGCGAGGAGAGCCGTCTCCGTGCCCTTGTGGTCGTCGGCGAGGGCGGCGGTCAGCGAGCCGAGGGCGCTGGTGTAGGCGAGGAGGGCGACTCCCGCGGCCTTCGCGGCGTCGATGACGACCTTGTGCTGGCCGACGCGACCCTTGTCGAACTCGTTGCCGGAGATGAGGAGCACCTTGTCGCCGGCGGCGAAGAGGCCGTCGAAGGACTCGGGCGCGTTGTAGTCGGCGACGGCGAGCCTGACGCCGCGGGCGGCGAGGTCGGCGGCCCTGGCCTCGTCGCGCACGACGGCGGTGATCTGCTCTGCGGGAACCTTCTCCAGCAGCTGCTCGACGACGTGACGGCCGAGGTTTCCGGTGGCTCCGGTGACGACGATGCTCATGGCTTCAGACACTCCTGGTGGGGGCTGCGGTGATGCGCTAACCATAGGTGGTGCGCTAACTCAGCGAAAGTACCCACTTTGAAGTAAGGTACTGGCATGGCAGTAAGCACCCAGAGGGCCGACGACACGATGTGCCCGCACCGGCTGGTCCTGGAGCACCTCACCAGCCGCTGGGGCGTCCTCGTGCTGATCCGCCTCCTCGACCGCTCGTACCGGTTCAGCGAACTGCGCCGGGCGATCGGGCGGGTCAGCGAGAAGATGCTGACCCAGACCCTGCAGACCCTTGAGCGGGACGGCCTGGTCCACCGCGACGCCAAGCCGGTGATCCCGCCCCGCGTCGACTACTCCCTCACCGACCTCGGCAGGGAGGCCGCGGAGCAGGTGCGCGCACTGGCCGACTGGACGCACCGGCGCATGCCCGACGTGGAGCAGGCCCGCCGGACATACGACGAGGCCCGGGACCACAGGTCCCGGGCCCGCTAGCCGCTCACCGCGTCGCACGCGCCCATCGCGTACCGCGTCCGATCGCGCATCGCATCGCGCCGGGGTGCGCCGCGTCCGCCCGCGCCGTACGTCTCAGCCGGCGACGGTCCAGGTGTCGCCGCCCGCCAGCAGCGCGGCGAGGTCGCCCTTGCCGTGCTGCTCGACGGCGGTGTCGAGCTGGTCCGCCATCTGCGTGTCGTAGACGGGCCGTTCCACCGAGCGCAGCACGCCGATGGGCGTGTGGTGCAGGGTGTCGGGGTCGGCGAGACGGGAGAGGGCGAAGGCGGTGGTCGGGGACGTGGCGTGCGCGTCGTGGACCAGGACGTCGGCCTCGTTCTCCGGTGTCACCGCCACCACCTCCAGATCGCCGGTCGCCGGGTCGCGGACGACTCCCTTGGCCAGCCCTGCCCCGAACCGGATGGGCTGCCGGTGTTCCAGCCGGATCACCGCCTCCTCGGCGGTCTCACGGTCCTTCAGGGCGTCGAACGCCCCGTCGTTGAAGATGTTGCAGTTCTGGTAGATCTCGACCAGCGCGGTGCCGGGGTGGGCGGCAGCCTGGCGCAGCACCTCGGTGAGGTGCTTGCGGTCGGAGTCGACGGTGCGGGCGACGAAGGATGCCTCCGCGCCGATGGCGAGGGACACCGGGTTGAAGGGTGAGTCCAGGGAGCCCATCGGCGTCGACTTGGTGATCTTGCCGACTTCGGAGGTAGGGGAGTACTGGCCCTTGGTGAGGCCGTAGATCCGGTTGTTGAACAGCAGGATCTTGAGGTTGACGTTGCGGCGCAGGGCGTGGATGAGGTGGTTGCCGCCGATGGACAGGGCGTCGCCGTCGCCGGTCACGACCCAGACCGACAGGTCCCTGCGCGAGGAGGCCAGGCCCGTCGCGATGGCCGGGGCGCGGCCGTGGATGGAGTGCATCCCGTAGGTGTTCATGTAGTACGGGAAGCGCGACGAGCAGCCGATCCCGGAGACGAAGACGATGTTCTCCCGCGCCAGACCCAGCTCCGGCATGAAGCCCTGCACCGCGGCGAGGATCGCGTAGTCGCCGCAGCCCGGGCACCACCGGACCTCCTGGTCCGACTTGAAGTCCTTCATGGACTGCCGGGCCTCGGCCTTGGGCACGAGGGTGAGCGCCTCGGGGGTGCCGCCGGGGCGGTGTGTCGACGTCTCAGTCATCGATGGCCTCCTTGAGCGCCGCGGCGAGCTGCTCGGCTTTGAACGGCATGCCGTTGACCTGGTTGTAGGAGTGGGCGTCGACGAGATAGCGGGCGCGGATGAGGGTGGCGAGCTGGCCGAGGTTCATCTCGGGGACGACGACCTTGTCGTACCCCTTCAGCACCGCTGCGAGGTTGCGCGGGAAGGGATTCAGGTGACGCAGATGGGCCTGCGCGATCGGCGTCCCGGCGGCGCGCAGCCGCCGTACCGCCGCGGTGATCGGCCCGTAGGTGGAGCCCCAGCCCAGCACCAGGGTCCGGGCGGCGTGCGGGTCGTCGACCTCGAGGTCCGGGACCTCGATGCCGTCGATCTTGGCCTGACGGGTACGGACCATGAACTCGTGGTTGGCCGGGTCGTAGGAGATGTTGCCCGTGCCGTCCTGCTTCTCGATCCCGCCGATGCGGTGCTCCAGACCCGGCGTGCCGGGGATCGCCCAGGGGCGGGCCAGGGTGTGCGGGTCGCGCTTGTAGGGCCAGAAGACCTCGGTGCCGTCGGCCAGGGCGTGGTTGGGGCCCTGCGCGAACTGCACGCGCAGATCCGGCAGCTCGTCCGGCGACGGGATGCGCCACGGCTCCGAACCGTTGGCCAGATAGCCGTCCGAGAGCAGGAACACCGGGGTGCGGTAGGTGAGGGCGATACGGGCCGCGTCCAACGCGGCGTCGAAGCAGTCGGCCGGGGTGCGCGGGGCCACGATCGGCACCGGGGCCTCGCCGTTGCGGCCGTACATCGCCTGCAGCAGGTCCGCCTGCTCGGTCTTGGTCGGCAGGCCCGTCGACGGCCCGCCGCGCTGAATGTCGATCACGAGCAGCGGCAGCTCCAGCGACACGGCGAGGCCGATCGTCTCCGACTTGAGCGCCACGCCGGGACCGGACGTCGTGGTCACCGCCAGCGACCCGCCGAAGGCCGCACCCAGCGCCGCGCCGATCCCGGCGATCTCGTCCTCGGCCTGGAAGGTGCGCACGCCGAAGTTCTTGTGCTTCGACAGTTCGTGCAGGATGTCCGAGGCCGGGGTGATCGGGTACGAGCCCAGGAACAGCGGCAGATCGGCCTGCCGGGAGGCGGCGACGAGGCCGTAGGACAGGGCCAGGTTGCCGGAGATGTTGCGGTAGACGCCGGCCGGGAAGGCCTGGGCGGCCGGGGCGACCTCGTAACTGACGGCGAAGTCCTCGGTCGTCTCCCCGAAGTTCCAGCCGGCCCGGAACGCGGCGATGTTGGCGGCCGCGATGTCGGGCTTCTTCGCGAACTTCGACTTCAGGAACTTCTCGGTGCCCTCGGTGGGCCGGTGGTACATCCACGACAAGAGACCGAGCGCGAACATGTTCTTGCTGCGCTCGGCCTCTTTACGGGTGAGGTCGAATTCCTTGAGAGCCTCGACGGTCAGGGTGGTCAGCGGGACCGGGTGGAGCTGATAACCGTCGAGGGAGCCGTCCTCCAGCGGCGAGGCCGCGTACCCGACTTTCTGCATGGCGCGTTTGGTGAATTCGTCCGTGTTGACGATGATCTGGGCCCCGCGCGGCACATCGGCGATGTTCGCCTTCAACGCCGCCGGGTTCATGGCCACCAGCACATTCGGCGCGTCGCCCGGAGTGAGGATGTCGTGATCGGCGAAATGCAGCTGGAACGACGACACCCCCGGCAGCGTTCCCGCGGGGGCGCGGATCTCGGCCGGGAAGTTCGGCAGCGTCGACAGGTCGTTGCCGAACGACGCCGTCTCCGAAGTGAAACGATCACCCGTCAACTGCATGCCGTCGCCGGAGTCCCCCGCGAACCTGATGATCACCCGGTCGAGGCGGCGGACGTCCTTCGTCCCGCCGGGCTTGCGCTGCTCTCCCACGACGGCCGCATCCGCTCCGTCGGTTCCGTCGGCCTGTTCTGCTGGGCTGACCTGACTGGTCACTGAACTGGACCTCCCTCGAGGCGGCTGTCCCGGAGCGCCCTTCCCGAAGGCCCTCCACGGATCAACCCTACGTCGGTAAGGGTCGCCTTCCTTCGGCCATTCGTATGACGGTCACTGTCCCGAGACGGCCCGGCACCCCCGCTAACCATGATTTCCCGCCCCCCGGCTCTCCTCCGTCAGACGCTCCGGAATCCCGCCGCGGTTCTGTGATGTATCTCCGCCGCTTCCTCCGAGTTCCCCCCTCTGATTTCCTCACCCGACGCACGGCACAGTGCCATCTGTTTATGAATTCAGATAGGTGAGAACTGCCAGTACCCGGCGGTGATCTCCGTCACTCGGAGACAGTCCGAGCTTCAGGAAGATATTGCTGACGTGCTTCTCGACGGCCCCGTCGCTGACGACCAGCTGCCGGGCGACCGCCGAGTTGGTCCGCCCCTCGGCCATCAGCCCGAGGACCTCCCGCTCCCGCGGGGTGAGCCCGGCCAGCACGTCCTGCTTCCGGCTCCGGCCGAGCAGCTGCGCCACGACCTCCGGGTCCAGCGCGGTGCCGCCCTCGGCGACCCGCACCACGGCGTCCACGAACTCCCGCACCTCGGCCACCCGGTCCTTGAGGAGATATCCGACCCCGCGACTGGAACCGGCCAGCAGTTCGGTGGCGTACCTCTCCTCCACATACTGTGACAGCACCAGCACGCCGAGTCCGGGGTGTGCCTTGCGCAGTTGGACGGCGGCCCGCACGCCTTCGTCCGTGTGGGTCGGCGGCATCCGCACGTCCGCGACGACGACGTCGGGCAGCGCGCCCTCGTCGTCCAGTTCGGTGATCGTCTTGACCAGGGCCTCGGCGTCGCCGACCCCCGCGACCACGTCATGCCCACGGTCGGTGAGCAACCGGGTCAGTCCCTCCCGCAACAGCACCGAATCCTCGGCGATGACCACCCGCACCCTGTCCTCCACGATCCTCGGCCCCCCAGCCGTCCACCCGTCGTTCGAACCAGTCAAGCATTTCAGCAACAGGCTCGTCTCTATCCCGCAAGAGTCGGGCCCGGGTGGAGGACGACGTGAAAACGGCCCCGGCCCACCGCCTTTTCAGCCGCCGGCCGAGGCGACGAGAGGAGGGGGCCGTGGGGCCGGGCGACGGAAGGAGAGGGACCGGGAGCCGGCCGACGGAAGGAGAGGGACCGGGACCGGGTGACGGAAGGAGTGAATGGGAGCCCGGGAGATGGAAGGGGGGCCGGGAGCCCGGGGGATGGAAGGGGGGGCCGGGAGCCCGGGGGATGGAAGGGGGGCCGGGAGCCCGGGGGATGGAAGGAGGGGCTGGGAGCCGGGGGCGGAGAGGAGGGGGCCCGTAGCCGGGTGCTGGGAGCGGAGGGGCCGCAGCCGCGTGACGGGAGACCGGGGGAGACGAGGGCCGCGAGGCCGAAGGTCTCAGACCTGGCCGCCGCGCCAGGGCAGTTCCGCGGTGATCCGGGTGGGACCGCCCACCGGTGAGTCCACGACGAGGATCCCGTCGACCGCGTCCAGCCGTCCGGCGAGCCCGGCCAGCCCCGACCCCCCGCCGGAGGCGTCCGCTCCGCCCACCCCGTCGTCCGCCACCTGCAGCAGCAGCCGGTCGTCCGTCCGCCACACGTCGACCGAGGCCGAGCGGGCCCCGCTGTGCTTGCTGACGTTCTGCAGCAGCTCCGAGACGGTGAAGTAGGCGATGCCCTCGATCGCCGGAGCCGGCCGCTCGGCCAGGTCCACGTCCACCCTCACCGGCACCGTGCAGCGCGAGGCCACCGAGGACAGTGCCGCGTCCAGCCCGCGGTCGGTCAGGACGGCCGGGTGGATGCCGCGCGCCAGGTCCCGCAGCTCCTGCAGCGCCGTCTTCACCTCGCCGTGCGCCTCGCCGACCATCCGCGCCGCCGTCTGCGGGTCGTCCCGCAGCTTCTCCTTCGCCATGCCGAGATCCATCGCCAGCGCCACCAACCGGGCCTGCGCCCCGTCGTGCAGATCGCGTTCGATGCGCCGCAGATCGGCCGCCGCCGTGTCCACCACGATCCCGCGGTCGGACTCCAGCTCCACCACCCGCGCACCCAGCGACGACGGCCCCAGCAGCCCGTGCACCAGGAGGCGGTCCACCGTCGTCAGCGCCCGCACGATCCACGGCGTGGCCAGCGTGATGAGCAGTCCCACCAGCGCCGTCACGGCGATCTCGAACGGGTTGTCGAGGTAGACGCTGTGGTGCTGGTCGCCGTAGAGCTGGATGCCGCCCTGACCGGCGTACATCGGGAAGACCCAGAACCACAGCGGATACGTCAGCATGCTCCAGCCGGCCGACCACACCGCCACCGTGACGCCGAACGAGAACACCGCCCACGGCATGTGCAGCACCGCGTACAGGGCGTTCCGCCAGGACGTGCCGCTCTTGAGGACGGCCGCCATCCAGGCCGTCGCACCGCTTCCGCGCGGCCGCAGCGGCTCGGGGGCGGCCACCTCCAGACCGAGCAGTCCACGCGCCCGGCCCCGCTCCAGTGCCCCGAAGCCCCGGCACGCCGTCAGGCCCGCCGCCAGCACCGGGATGCCGAGGAACGTCACCAGCAGGCCCGCCCCCAGCGACACCGTCGTTACCGCGAAGGTGAACAGCACGATGCTGATGGGCAGGCTCAGCAGGACGTACAGGAGCTCCCGCCAGTGGCGCGCGGTGAGCGGCTCACGCAGTCCCGCCGGAAGCAGGTGCCGACGCTCCCGGACCCGCTGCCCGGCCTCGGCCACAGGCCCGTACCCGCGCCCGTCACGCTCGTTCCCGTCGTGCCCCGCGTACTGGTCGTGCCGCCCGTACTGGTCGTGCTGCCCGTACTGGTCGTGCTGCCCGTACTGGTCGTGCCGGTCGTCGTACTGCGTGGTCATCGGCGTCGTCCGTTCTGCTCGTCCCCGCTCATCGCGCGGCTGTCGATCCCTACCTCCCAGCCTCCTCGGCGGCCGCCGCGCGGACCATGGAGTCCGTCGGCCTCTCGGAAGGGGGGTTTTCCCTACCTCGCGCGGTCACGGCTTCCCGCCCCGGTCCCGCCAGGGGAGCTCCGCGGTCACCGTCGTGGGACCCCCCTCCGGCGACTCCACGACGAAGAGCCCGTCGACCGCGTCCAGCCGTTCCGCCAGCCCCCGCATCCCCGATCCGCCGTCCAGCCGCGCGCCGCCCCGGCCGTCGTCCCACACCTGGATGAGCAGCCGGTCGTCCGTCCGCCACACGTCGACCGAGGCCGACCGGGCCCCGCTGTGCTTGCTGACGTTCTGCAGCAGCTCCGAGACGGTGAAGTAGGCAATGCCCTCGATGGCCTGCGCCGGCCTGCTCGTCAGGTCGGCGGTCACCTTCACCGGCACCGTGCAGCGCGACGCCACCGAGGACAGTGCCGCGTCCAGCCCGCGGTCGGTCAGGACGGCCGGGTGGATGCCGCGCGCCAGGTCCCGCAGCTCCTGCAGCGCCAGCTTCACCTCGCCGTGCGCCTCCTCCACCATCGCCGCGACGACGTCGTCGGCCTGTCCCTCCAGCAGCTTCTCCTTGGCCAGACCCAGCCCCATCGCCAGGTTCACCAGCCGGGCCTGCGCCCCGTCGTGCAGATCGCGCTCGATGCGCCGCAGATCGGCGGCCGCCGTGTCGACCACGACCCCGCGGTCGGACTCCAGTTCCGCGATGCGCCGCTCCAGCTCGTCGGAGGGGGAGAGCAGACCCCGCACCATCGCCCGGTCCGCGTTGGTGAGCCCGCGCGCCAGGAACGGCAGCACCGGCCACAGCACGAACAGCGAGGGCACCACCACGCTGAACGTGACGACGCCCCACGGCAGCCGGATCAGGTCGTACAGCACCGTGCGCCACGCCACCGGGTCCTTCAGCGCCAGCCACAGCCGCTGCAGCAGGCCGCCCGCTCTGCGCAGCGGCAGCGGGCTCGGCTCGTCGATCCGCACCCCGAGCAGCTTGCGCGCCCGAGCCCGTTCGAACCGGCCCATCAGCCGCGCCCCGCCCAGCCCGAGCGCGAGCAACGGGAACCCCACCACCGTCACGGTCATCGCGGCCCCCGTGACGATCACCGCCATCACATAGGTGAACCCGATCAACGCCATCGGCAGATTGGTGAGCAGATGCGCGATCTCCCGCCACGTCTGGGGATCGAACGCGGCACGGGCCGGAGGCAGACGGTCGTCGTGCCCCGGGCCCGGTGGTCCGAAGGAACCCGAAGGGACGGCGGAACGGCTGGCGGAAGCGGTCATACGGGCCAGCCTGCCGCCCCGTGCGACCCCGCGCCATGAGGTCTGCCGCCTTCCGCTACCGGGGGAAAACCCCCGCCTCGCGTCCCGACCTGTGACGGGCTGCTTACCGTCTCTTTATCAGGGCCTAGACTCCCGTGCGTACAGATCGTCGAACCGGCCTGCCGCCGAAGAGGCTGAGGTCAGGGAGCGAGGGGACGGACGTGCGGGAACCGACCGTCGATGTCGCGGCGGACTTTGCGGCCGACTACTTCCAGTCCTACTCCGTCGTCGGGCTGCTCGCCGTCGTCGGCGTGCTGTTCGTCGCCGTCGCCTTCGGCGCGGGACGCCTTCTGCGACCGGTGGTCCCCACCCCGGAGAAGCTTCTGACGTACGAGTGCGGAGTCGACCCCGTCGGCGAGGGCTGGGCGCACACCCAGGTCCGCTACTACGTCTACGCCTTCCTCTACGTGATCTTCGCGGTCGACTCGATCTTCCTCTTCCCCTGGGCGACGGTCTTCGCCGCCCCCGGCTACGGCACGACCACGCTCGTCGAGATGTTCGTCTTCCTCGGCTTCCTCACCGTGGGCCTGCTGTACGCATACAAGAAGGGCGTCCTGACATGGGCGTGACGCCGGAACCGAACGCGCCCCGGCCGGCCACGCCGGAACAGGCGGCGTCGGAGCCCGTTCTGCTGCCCGAGCCGAGGCGGCTCGGCTCCCTCGCCCGACTCGCCCCCGAGCCGATGAAGGTGATCCTGAACTGGGGCCGCCGCTACTCGCTCTGGGTCTTCAACTTCGGCCTCGCCTGCTGCGCGATCGAGTTCATCGCCGCCTCGATGGCCCGCCACGACTTCATCCGCCTCGGTGTCATCCCCTTCGCGCCGGGTCCGCGCCAGGCCGACCTGATGATTGTCTCCGGCACGGTCACGGACAAGATGGCCCCGGCCGTGAAGCGCCTCTACGAGCAGATGCCCGAGCCGAAGTACGTCATCTCCTTCGGCGCGTGCAGCAACTGCGGCGGCCCCTACTGGGACTCGTACTCGGTGACCAAGGGCGTCGACCAGATCATCCCCGTGGACGTCTACGTGCCGGGCTGCCCGCCCCGCCCGGAAGCCCTGCTCCAGGGCATCCTCAAACTCCAGGAGAAGATCGCGCGCGAGTCCCTCGACGAGCGCTACGCCACGTCCCCCGCCCGCCCTGCCCCGTCGCGTCCCTCGACCGCGGCCCTGCAGAGCGGCCTGGTACGCCCCCCGGTGTCACCGGCGGAGCCGGCCGAGGAGGACCGATGACCACCACCGGGTGGCTCCCCGCCCCCGCCGAGGACCTCTTCGGCCCGGACGCCACAGCCGAGGAGTCCTACGACGTCCTGACCGTGGACGTCCCGCCGGCCGCCTGGACCGCCGCCCTGCGCGTGGCCCGCGACCGGCTGTCCTGCACCTACTTCGACTGGCTGAGCGCCGTCGACGAACCCGGCACCGGCTTCCGCGTCTCCGCGCACGTCGTGGCCCTGTCCCCGGTGCGCCGCCTGCTGGTGCGCACGACGATCCCGCACGACGCCCCGACCCTCGCCTCCGCCGTCGACGTCTACGCGGGGGCCGCCTGGCACGAACGCGAGACGCACGAGATGTTCGGCGTCGCCTTCGAAGGCCACCCCGCACTCGACCACCTCCTCCTTCCCGAGACATTCGAGGGTCACCCCCTGCGCAAGGACTTCGTCCTGGCAGCCCGCGTCGCCAAGGCCTGGCCCGGCGCGAAGGAGCCCGGCGAGTCCGAGCACGGCGGACCCAAGCGCCGGCAGATGCTTCCCCCGGGTGTCCCCGACCCCAACGAGTGGGGACCCCTGAAGGGCCAGCTCCCCCCGGCCCCGGCCCGCCCCGCCCGAACCCCGGCCGCCCGTGCGACAGGCGACCGCCCCGTCCGCCGCGCCCGCACCGCCTCCCAGGGGTCATCCAGCCAGACGGCCCCGACGGCGACACCGCCCCCGGCGACAGCGTCCGACTCCACGGGCGGCCCCGGCACGGCACCCACGCCGCCTGCGACAGCACCGCCCACCGCCGACCCGACTCCAGCGACCCCGGGCACCCCGGCGGGACCGCGCCGCGCCCGCAGCGCTTCCCAGGGCTCCGCCTCCCAGCGCCCCCAGTCCCCGGCGGCCCCCTCCGACCCCCCGGCCCGCCCCTCCACGGCCCCCCGCTCGTCCGACGCCCCCTGGCACCACGCCCGCCCCGCCTTCGACGCCCCGCAGCCGGGCGACGAGGCGCCGGCTACCCCGAAGCCGCAGGCGGACGACGAGCCGCCGGCCGCCCGGAAGTCCCAGGCGGACGACGAGGCGACGGCCGCCCCGAAGCCGCCTCCGGACGACGAGGCGACGGCTACCCCGACGCCTCAGGCAGCGGACGAGCCGTCGGCCGCCCCGACGCCTCAGGCAGCGGACGAGCCGTCGGCCGCCCCGAAGCCGCAGGCGGACGACGAGGCGACGGCTACCCCGACGCCTCAGGCAGCGGACGAGCCGCCCGCCGCCCCGAAGCCGCAGGCGGACGACGAGGCGACGGCTACCCCGACGCCTCAGGCAGCGGACGAGCCGTCGGCCGCCCCGAAGCCGCAGGCGGACGAAGAGCCGGCAGCAGACCCGAGTCCCGAGCGTCCGAGTCGCGAGCGTCCGCGCCCTGGGCGTCCGACCTCCGAGCCCCCGAGTTCAGAGCGTCCCGCCCCCGATGACGACCCCGCAGGAGGCCCGCAGTGAACGACGCTCTCGACGTCGCCCTGCGACTTCTGGTCGTCTTCGTCGTCTTCCTCACCTTCCCCCTGATCGTCGGTCAGACCGAGCACAAGGTGATGGCCCATATGCAGGGCCGCCTGGGCCCGATGTACGCGGGCGGCTTCCACGGCTGGGCCCAGCTCGTCGCGGACGGCGTGAAGTTCGCGCAGAAGGAGGACATCGTCCCCGCGGGCGCGGACCGCCGGATCTTCCAGCTCGCGCCGGCCGTGGCCCTCCTGCCGTATCTGCTGGTCCTCCTCGCCATCCCCATCGGCCCGGGCGAGGGCGCCGTGGGCCAGGTCCTGGACGCGGGGATCTTCTTCGTACTCGCCGTGATGGGCGTCGGCGTGCTCGGCTCCCTCATGGCCGGCTGGGCCAGCGCCAACAAGTTCTCCCTTCTCGGCGGCCTGCGCACCGCCGCTCAGCTGCTCGCCTACGAACTGCCGATGCTGCTCACCGCCGCCTCGGTGGCGATGGCGGCCGGGACGGTCTCCCTGCCCGGCATCGTCGACGCGTTCGAGTGGTGGTGGCTGCCCTGGCAGATCACCGGAGCGGTCGTCTTCTTCATCGCCGGTCTGGCCGAACTCCAGCGCCCTCCCTTCGACATGCCGGTCGCCGACTCGGAGATCATCTTCGGTGCCTACACCGAGTACACCGGCCTGCGCTTCGCTCTCTTCCTCCTCGCCGAGTACGCCGGGATCGTCGTCCTGTGCGGGCTGACCACCGTCCTCTTCCTGGGCGGCTGGCACGGCCCCTGGGGCGGCGACGGCCTCGGCTGGGTCTGGACCCTGCTCAAGACGGCCGTCCTCGCCTTCGTCGTCATCTGGCTGCGCGTCACCTACCCCCGCCTGCGCGAGGACCAGCTGCAGAAGTTCTCCTGGACCCTGCTCGTCCCCCTCTCTCTCGCCCAGATCGCCCTCACCGGCATCGTCAAGGTGGTGATCCAGTAGCCATGTCCCGCCCGTCACCCGACCACCACACCCCGGCGGCCCCGGCGGCTTCCTCCGGGCGGCCCCGTCTGTCGATCCCCGGCAGCGGCCTCGCCAAGGGCCTGGCCGTCACCCTCCGCACGATGACGCGGAAGACCGTCACCCAGCAGTACCCGGACGCCCAGCCCGAACTCCCGCCCCGCACCCGCGGGGTCATCGGACTGTTCGAGGAGAACTGCACGGTCTGCATGCTGTGCGCCCGCGAGTGCCCCGACTGGTGCATCTACATCGACTCCCACAAGGAGACGGTGCCGCCCGCCGCTCCCGGCGGACGCGAGCGCAGCCGCAATGTGCTCGACCGCTTCGCCATCGACTTCTCGCTCTGCATGTACTGCGGTATCTGCATCGAGGTCTGTCCTTTCGACGCGCTGTTCTGGTCCCCGGAGTTCGAGTACGCCGAGACCGACATCCACGAGCTCACCCACGAGCGCGACAAGCTCCGCGAGTGGATGTGGACCGTGCCGGCCCCACCGGCCCTCGACCCGGCCGCCGAGGAGCCGAAGGAGATCGCGGCCGCCCGCAAGACGGCCGAGAAGCTGTCCGCCGCCGCCCGAGCCGAGTCCACCGAACCCGAGTCCACCGGACCCCTGTCCACCCGACCCGAGTCCACCGGACCTCAGTCCACTGGGCCGGAGTCCACCGGGCCGGAGTCCACCGGGCCCGAGGGAGGAGACGCGTGACCCTCGCCGAGGCCCCGCACGGCTTCCTCTCCCCGACCGGCGTCGAGATCGCCTTCCTTCTCGTCGGACTGGTCACCTTCGGCGCCGCCCTCGTCACCGTCACCACCAAGCAGCTGGTGCACGCGGCTCTGTGGCTCGTGGTCGCCCTCGGCGGTCTGGCCGTCGAATACCTCCTGCTCACCGCCGAGTTCATCGCCTGGGTGCAGGTCCTCATCTACGTCGGTTCCGTCGTCGTGCTCCTCCTCTTCGGTCTGATGCTCACCAAGGCCCCCATCGGCCGCTCGCCGGACGCGGACTCCGGCAACCGCTGGGCCGCCCTCACGGTCGCCGTCGCCGCGGCCGCCGCCCTGGTCTGGGTGGTCGTCGACGCCTTCCGTGCCACCTGGATCGAGCTGGACGGCCCGGCCGCCGGTTCGACCGAGGTCACCGGCGCGAGCCTCTTCCAGAACTGGGTCCTTCCCTTCGAGGCCCTCTCCGTCCTCCTCCTCGCGGCGCTGGTCGGCGCGATCGTCCTGTCCCGCAAGGCGAAAGCCGATTCGAGCTCTCCCCCTGTGAACGCCCGGGTCGTCACTGATGGTTCCCGACCCGTCACGGACAGTTCCGGAAAATCCGAGAGCTCTCCCACCGTCCCGGACGCCCGGCAGAACCCGGCCGAGCAGGAAGGCGCCCGCTGATGCACCTCGCCTATCCCGCCGTCCTCTCCGCTCTCCTCTTCTGCACCGGCCTGTACGGCGTCCTCGCCCGCCGCAACGCGATCCTGATCCTGATGTCGGTCGAGCTGATGCTCAACGCCGTCAACCTCAACCTGGTCGCGTTCGACGTCTGGCTCAGCAGGACCGCCGAGGAGACCCTGCACTCCGGTCAGGCCCTGACCCTGTTCACCATCGCCATCGCCGCCGCCGAGATCGGCATCGGCCTGGCGATCGTCCTCGCCGTCCACCGCAACCGCGGCACCGCCGACGTCGACCGGCTCCGCGACACCGCCGAGGGCCACGAGACCCCCGCCGCCGACGGCTCCGACAGCGACGCCCCCGCGACCGGAGCGGCCGCCGAGAAGGCTGAGGCCACCGCGTGACCACGACCACCCTCGCCGTCCTCGTCCCCCTCCTTCCGTTCCTCGGCGCAGCCGCCGGCCTGCTCCTGGGCCGAACCGCACCCGGCTTCGTCCGCCCGCTCGCCGTCCTGCCGACCCTCGCCGCGCTCGCGCTGGCCGCGGCGGTCGCGGTGCGCCAGGGCGGAGACGCGGCAGTCGACGCGGCCACCGAGCTGACTCCCACCGGATCCGTCCCGATCGAACTCGCCCTGCACATCGACGGATTCGCCGCCCTCGTCGCCGTCCTGGTCGCTCTCGTGGCCACCTGCGTGCAGATCTACTCGACCGGCTACCTGCGCGACGACCCGCGCTATGCCTCGTACGCCGCGCTGGTTTCCCTCTTCACCTCCGCGATGCTGCTGGTCGTCTACTCCGGTGACCTGATCGTGCTGCTGGTCGGCTGGGAGGTCATGGGCATCTGCTCCTACTTCCTCGTCGGCCACTACTGGGAGACCCCGGAGGCCCGCGCCGCTTCCATCAAGGCCTTCCTGGTCACCAAGCTCGGCGACGTCCCCTTCCTCATCGGCCTGTTCGCCCTCGGCACCGACGCCGGCTCCTTCCGCATCACGAAGGTCCTCGGCGCCGTCGCGCACGGCGGACTCGACCATCCGACCGTCGTCGCCCTGCTGCTCCTCGCGGGCGTGGCCGGGAAGTCCGCGCAGTTCCCGCTGCACACCTGGCTCCCGGACGCGATGGCCGGCCCCACACCCGTCTCCGCGCTGATCCACGCCGCGACGATGGTCGCCGCCGGCGTCTACTTCGTCGCCCGTCTCCTGCCGGTCTTCGAGGCCTCGGCGGCCGCGATGGTCGTGCTCGCCGTGATGGCCGGCGTCACGATGGTCGGATCCGGTCTGGCCGCGCTCGCCCAGGACGACATCAAGCGCGTCCTCGCCTACTCGACGATCGGCCAGCTCGGCTACATGACGGGCGCCCTCGCCGTCGGCGACCGGAGCGCCGCCGTCTTCCACCTCCTCTCGCACGGCGCCTTCAAGGCGCTGCTGTTCCTCGCGGCCGGTGTGGTCATCCACGCCGCCGGCACCAACTCGCTGGCCGCCATGTCCCGCATGAGCCACCTGCGCGACCGTGTCCCCGACGCCTACTGGACGATGACCGTGGCGCTCCTCGCGCTCGCCGCCATCCCGCCGTTCAGCGGTTTCTTCTCCAAAGAGTCGGTCCTCGGCGCAGCCGAGCACGCGACCACCGGCCACAGCGCGCAGGTCCCCGGCGCCGCCGGCTGGATCGTCCTCGTCGCCGGGCTGGTCGCCGCCCTCCTGACCGCCGCCTACGCGACCCGTCTGTGGCTGCTGGCCTTCCGCGGCCAGGGAGCCGAAGCGCCCGATCACGGCCGCCAGCCGCTGACCATGACGGTGGTGCTGTGGGTGCTTGCGGTGCCCTCCCTCGCCCTCGGCGCGCTCGCCTACCGCACGCTCCCCGACTGGTTCGACGGCGACGACCTCGCCCCGACCCTCACCACCTCCGTAGTGGGCACCGGCCTCGCGCTGGCAGGCGGACTCGTCACCTTCGCCGCCTGGCGGCACCTCGCCGGGCTCGCCGCCGGAACCCCTCTGGGCGCGGTGGCCGCCCACCCGGAGGCCGATGCGGCGCAGGTCGAGGCCGAGGCCATCGCGACGCACGCACCCGCCTACGGCGACGTGGCCTCCGCCCCCGACCCGGCGGACCCCGGGCGGCTCCTGCTCGGCCCGCTGCACCGCCACGCGGCTGTCGGCTTCCACCTGGACGCCCTGTACGACGCGCTGTTCGTGCGCCCCGTGCAGGCCGGCGCGCGGCTGGTCCGGTTCCTCGACCGCGAGGTCGTGGAGACCTACGTCCGCGGTGCGGGCGCACTGCCCCGCTGGCTGGGGTTCGCCGTACGGCGCGCCCAGACCGGCAACGTCCAGACCTATGTGAGCGCGCTGCTCGCCGGCACCGTCGTCCTGGCGGTCGCCGCCCTTCTCGTCGCCTCGGGAGCGTGAGCAGGCGTGATCCCTATCAACGAGTCCGTGATGCAGGTTCTTCTGGCGTTCGTCGTGGTCGGCCCGCTCCTGGGCGCCGCCGCCGCACTGCTGCCCGCTCCGCCCGGGCTGAAGGGGAAGTCGCCCGAGCAGGCCGTCCTCCGCCACGGCGTGACCGTGACCGGCGTGATCCTTCTCGCCGCGATCGCCCTCGCGGTCGGCTTCGACCACGACCATCCGTCGAAGATGCAGGCCACCACGGACATCAGCTGGATCCCCGCACTCGACGTGCGCATCCACCTCGGCATCGACGGCATCTCGCTCCCCCTCCTGGTCCTGACCGCGCTGCTGACCTTCCTCTGCGCGCTCTACTCCTACTTCAAGCTCCCGGCGGGCCCCTCGCCCAAGGCGTTCGTCGCCCTGGTGCTCGTGCTCGAGTCCGGCACCCTGGCGACCTTCGCCGTGCTCGACCTGCTGCTGTTCTTCCTCGCCTTCGAGACCGTGCTCATCCCGATGTACTTCCTCATCGCCCGTTGGGGTGGCGCCGGCCGGACCCAGGCGGCCTGGAAGTTCATCCTCTTCACACTGCTCGGTTCCGTGGTCATGCTGCTCGGCCTGCTCCTGATCGGACTCAAGGCGGGCACCTTCGACATGGTGGCACTCGCCACTGACAACGGCCGGTCGCTGACCACATCCGTGCAGGTCGTCGCGGTTCTCGCGATCGGGCTCGGGCTCGCGGTCAAGACCCCGATGTGGCCCCTGCACAGCTGGCTGCCCGACGCCCACACCGCCGCCCCGACCGTCGGCTCGGTCCTGCTGGCGGGCGTGATGCTGAAAATGGGCACGTACGGGGTCGTCCGCATCCTGCTGCCGGTCGCGCCGGACGGCTTCCGCGTCTTCGCGCCCTACCTCGCCGCCTTCGCCGTCGTCGGGATCATCTACGGGTCGCTGGCCTGCCTGGCCCTCGCCCAGCAGGGAGCGAAGGGCGACCTCAAGCGGCTGATCGCCTACTCGTCCGTCGGCCACATGGGCTTCGTCCTCCTCGGCATCGCGACCATGACGCCGACCGGTGTGAACGGCGCCCTCTTCGCCAACATCGCCCACGGTCTCATCACCGGCCTGCTCTTCTTCCTGGTCGGAGCCCTGAAGGACCGCACCGGCACGACCGACCTGGACACCCTCGCCGAGCAGACCGGCGCCGCCCTGTACGGCAGGACCCCCCGCCTCGGCGGCCTCCTCGCCTTCGCCGCGGTCGCCTCGCTCGGCCTTCCTGGTCTCGCCGGGTTCTGGGGCGAGATGCTCGCCCTGTTCGGCGCGTTCGACCCGGCCGAAGGCCTCAGCCGCCCCGCGTTCCTCGCGTTCACGGCGATCGGCGCGTTCGGCACCCTGCTGACGGCCGCCTACCTGCTCGTCGTGGTCCGGCGGGTCTGCATGGGCACGGTCCGGCAGGACACCCCGCGCCTCGCCGACGTGCAGACCTACGAGTTCGTGGCCTGGACACCGCTCGTCGCCCTCACCGTCGTCGCCGGCCTGTGGCCGAAGGCACTCCTCGGCCTCACCGACCCGGCCGTGCAGCAGCTCCTCGCAGGAGGCACCCGATGAGCTCCGTGGCCCACCCCCCGGCCCAGGCCCTGGCCGAGTCCGTGGTCCAGTCCGTCGACTGGCTTGCCATCGCACCGCCCACCCTCGCGGCGGTCGTCGCCCTGGTCGTCCTCGTCGCCGACCTCTTCGCCGGCGAGGCACGCAAGCCGCTGCTGGGCTGGTTCTCGGTCGCCGGGCTCGCCGCCTCCACGGCCCTTCTGCTGCCCCTCCTGGACGGCGACCGCGCCACCTTCTGCCTGACCGGCGACACGCACGCGTGCAGCTACACGGCAGACCACTTCACCCTGGTCGTCCAGTTCCTGGTGCTCGGGGGAGCGCTGCTGGCGGCCCTGCTGTCGGTCACCGCTCTCAAGGACGCGCGCGGGCGCCTCCCCGAGGGCGAGTTCTGGTTCCTGCTGCTGTCCTCCGCCGCCGGCGCCGCCCTGCTGCCCGCCTCCCGCGACCTGGCCACCCTGGTCGTCGCCCTGGAGGTCGCCTCCCTGCCGGCCTTCGCCCTCGTCGGCATCCGGCACGGCGACCGCAAGTCCTCCGAGGCCGCACTCAAGTTCTTCCTGTCGTCCGTGACGGCGACCGCGGTCAGCCTCCTGGGCATCAGCTTCGTGTACGCGACGACAGGCACCCTCTACCTCACCCAGGTCGCCGACCGCATCCAGCGCGTCGACGGCCAGCTGCACACCCTGGCCCAGACCGGCGTGGTCCTCACCCTCGTCGGCTTCGCCTTCAAGACTGCCGCCGTCCCCTTCCATTTCTGGGTCCCCGACACCTACGTCGGCGCCCCCCTGCCCATCGCCGCCTACCTGTCGGTCGTCGGCAAGGCCGTCGGCTTCTCCGGCCTCATCCTCGTCACCGTCGTCGGCTTCCCGTCGTACGCCGACGTGTGGGGCCCCGCCCTGGCCGCTCTCGCCGCCCTCACCATGACCGTCGGCAACGTCGGCGCGCTCCGCCAGCAGGCCACGCGCGGGTACAGCGCCGTACGCCTCCTCGCCTGGTCCTCCGTGGGCCAGGCCGGCTATCTCCTCGTGCCGATCGCCGCCGCCGCGTACTCCGACGACGCCGAGCACGCCGTCGGCTCCACCGTCGCGTACGCCCTCATGTACGCCGCGGTGAACCTCGGCGCGTTCGCGGTGGCCGCCCTCGTGGGCCGGACCAGCACGGCGAACCGGCTCACGGACTACCGCGGCCTCTACACCAGAAACCCCCTGGCCGCCCTCCTGATGGCCTTCTTCCTGCTCTGCCTCGCCGGACTGCCGCCGGGCGTCATCGGCCTCTTCGCGAAGGTCACCGTCTTCTCGGCGGCCGTCGACGCCGGACTCGGCTGGCTCGCCGTCGTCATGGCTGTCAACGTGGTCATCGCCCTGTACTACTACCTCCAGTGGACGGCGCTGCTGTTCCGCGCGCGTGAGGGCGAAACCGAGAAACACCGTGTCCCCGCCCCCCTCACCGCCGCCATCGCCCTCACCGCGGCCGTCGGCATCGCCCTCTCCGGAGCGCCCCAGCTGATCCTGCGCTTCGCCGACACCGGTCTCTTCTGACCCCACGCGCGCGTGCGAGGGCCCGTCCTCACCCGGACGGCTCACACCCCTGGCCCCGCGCACAAGGGAACTCGTGCCTCCCGCCTGGCGTTGACCAGTACGGGAGGGTGCACTGGAGGTGACATCACGACACCAGTGCCACCGGAGAACAGGAAGATCCGCAAGCAAAGGGTTCCCCTGCCGCACGACTTGGAGGGCGTACCGTGCACCGCCGGCACAACGGGCTCAGGACCGCAGTACTCCTCGGGGGGCTGTCGGCACTCATCATCGTCTTCGGCAGTTTCTTCGGCCGTGCGGGGCTCGTCGTCGCGGTTCTGATCGCGCTCGGCACCAACGCGTACGCGTACTGGAACAGCGACAAGCTGGCTCTACGCGCGATGCGCGCCCGGCCCGTGAGCGAATTCGAGGCCCCGGCCCTGTACCGGATCGTCCGCGAGCTCTCCACCCAGGCCCGGCAACCCATGCCCCGCCTGTACATCTCCCCGACAGAGGCGCCCAACGCCTTCGCGACCGGCCGCAATCCGCGCAACGCCGCCGTGTGCTGCACCGAAGGCATCCTGCGCCTCCTCGACGAGCGCGAGCTGCGCGGCGTCATCGGCCACGAGCTCAGCCATGTCTACAACCGCGACATCCTGATCTCCTCGGTCGCCGGCGCGCTCGCCTCCGTGATCATGTTCCTGGTCAACTTCGCCTGGCTCATCCCGATCGGCCGCTCCGACGACGACGACGGCCCCGGCATCCTGGGCATGCTCCTGATCATGCTGTTGGGCCCGCTCGCCGCCAGCCTCATCCAGCTCGCCATCAGCCGGTCCCGGGAGTACGAGGCGGACTCCTCGGGCGCCCAGCTCACCGGTGACCCCCTGGCGCTCGCGAGCGCCCTGCGCAAGCTGGAGACGGGCACCAAGCAGCTTCCGCTTCCGCCGGAGCCCCGTATCGAGACTGCGAGCCACATGATGATCGCGAACCCCTTCCGCCCGGGCCAGGGACTGTCCAAGATGTTCTCGACGCACCCGCCGATGGCGGAGCGAATCGCCCGGCTCGAGAAAATGGCAGGTCGCCCCCAGTGAAGACCATCCTGAACGTCATCTGGCTGATCCTGAGCGGCTTCTGGCTGTTCCTCGGCTACCTGCTCGCAGGAGTACTGCTCTGCATCACGGTGATCGGCATTCCCTTCGGCGTCGCCGCGTTCCGTATCGGCGTCTTCGCGCTCTGGCCCTTCGGCTACACGACCGTCGAGCGGCGTGACGCGGGCGCGCCCTCCTGCCTCGGCAACGTGCTGTGGCTGGTGCTCGCCGGCTGGTGGCTGGCCCTCGGCCACATCGTCACCGGCTTCCTCCTGTGCCTGACCGTCATCGGCATCCCGTTCGGCATCGCGAACTTCAAGCTGATCCCGGTCTCGCTGTTCCCGCTGGGCCGCGAAATCGTGTCCACCGACCAGCCGTTCGCCTCACGCTGACCGCCTGACCGCCTGACCGCCTGACCGCCTGACCGCCTGACCGCCTGACCGCGCGGGCATGGCGTTCGCCCTCGCAGGTGGGCGCGTTGCCCGGGCTGTCCACCGATGCCGGAACCGTCGGTCACCGTCATGCGTCGTTCCGATCAGCACGGCACGGACCCGCGTGCCACGAAGGACGCGGGGCGTGCCGGAGAGAGCGCGGCCCGTCCGGGGCGACCGACATCACAGTGCCCGGACAGCACGGGCACAGCACGGAAGGGCAGGTTCAGGGCATGAGCATCATCAGCTGGATCATCCTGGGGTTGTTGGCCGGAGTCATCGCCAAGGTCCTGTTGCCCGGGCGCGACCCGGGCGGATTCGTCGGCACGACCCTGATCGGTGTCGCGGGCGCGTTCATCGGCGGCTGGATCTCGGCCCGCTGGCTGGACCACCCCGTCGCCAAGGACTTCTACGACGGCGCCACCTGGGCCGCCGCGATCGGCGGATCGCTCGTGCTCCTGATCGTCTACCGCCTGCTGTTCGGCAACTCACGCGACTGAGTCCGCTGCGGTCACCGAGCGCAAGGGCGGACGCCGACCGGGCGTCCACCCTCGCTCCCGCGGTCGGCTACCGGTAGTTCACGAACTGCAGCGCGAAGTCGAAGTCCTGGCCCTTGAGCAGGGTGATGACGGTCTGCAGGTCGTCGCGGCTCTTCGAGCTGACCCGCAACTCCTCACCCTGCACCTGGGCCTTCACGCCCTTGGGGCCCTCGTCGCGGATGAGCTTCGCGACCTTCTTCGCGTTCTCCTGGGAGATGCCCTCCTTGATGTCCGCGAAGAGCTTGTACTCCTTGCCGGAAAGCTGCGGCTCGCCCGCGTCCAGCGCCTTCAGCGAGATGCCGCGCTTGATCAGCTTGGACTGGAAGACGTCGAGGACAGCGTTCACCCGGTCCTCGGAGTTCGCCTCCATGAGGATCTTCTCACCGGACCACGAGATCGAGGCGCCCACGCCCTTGAAGTCGTAGCGCTGGGAGATCTCCTTGGCGGCCTGGTTGAGGGCGTTGTCGACCTCCTGCCGCTCGACCTTCGAGACGATGTCGAAACTGGAGTCGGCCATGTCCTGTGGCTCCTTGTATCGGGGTGCGTATCAGGGTGCGTATCGGCGCACGTGAGGGTGACCGCCGAGCCCGGCGTGATCCCGGGTCGCATCCGCACAAGCCTAGCCACCCCGCCCCCTCCGGGCGGCGCGGAATCAGGTGGCGAAGCACCCCTGTGCATCGGGTATCGTTTACGTCGTTGCCAGGGAGCACCGCCGAAAGCGGTTCGAACAGGCGGCAAACCCGGCGGTGTGCCCGAGCGGCCAAAGGGAGCAGACTGTAAATCTGCCGGCTCAGCCTTCCCAGGTTCGAATCCTGGCGCCGCCACGCTGAGTGAAACCCTCTCTGACCAGGTTAATTGCCTGGTCAGAGGGGGTTTCTCATTGTCCCTCGTCGTTCGATCGGCTGTGGACGGGGCGTGGACGTGTCTCACCTCGTACCGCCCGTATCCCACCTTTGATCAGTGCGTGTCCCCCAGGTGTCCCCCGGGGGTGAGCATGGTCACTCCGGCTCGTTCCACTCCCGAAGAGCGGCGTCGATGCGGCTGTTCGCGTGCTCCCGCGTCTGGTCGAGCACCTTGGCGTACACCGTGTGCAGTACCGCGATGCTGTGGCCGGCACGCCGGGCGCACTCCATGGCGTCCACGCCAGAACTGAGCCAGAACGAAACGCCGGCGTGCCGAAGGTCGTAGGGACGGCGGGCCAGCAGTGAGGCCGTTTCTGCCTCGTTCAGAACGTCCTTTCGGGCTTTGGCCCACACTTCCCCGTAGCCGGTCTCCTGTAGCAGGCCATTGCGGTTCGTACGAAAGAGCCGGCCATCGGGTGCCGTGCCGTGCGTGGCGATGTGTTGCCGCAGTAGGCGGACGAAGTGCGGCGGGATCGGAACCGGACGGGAATCGTTCTTTGCACGGGCCTTGAGATGGCGCATCTCGTGAGCCACCCCGTCGTCGGTCCAACTTCGTCCTGCCCGGACGATCCCTTGGCGCAGAGTGAGCATCCCCCATCCCGTCTCCGGAAGGTGGCACTGGCTCACGCGTAATCCGGCGGCCTCAGCGGGACGCATGGCCGCGTAGTACAGACATCCGAAGAACGCTTCCAGGTGCCGCCCGCGCGGGCCCTGCTCTCGCACGCCGGCGAGCAGCGCGCGGACTTGGCGGGGGTTGGCAACGCTCTCCGGGTCCACGGCTTCCACCGACTTCGGGGCGGTCCACTTCACGGCCGTGATCGGGTTGACCGGCATCGTGAAGTACTGCTCTTCCACGGCGAGCCCGAGGACGTCACTCAGGCAGGCCCGCTTGCGCTTGGCGGTTCTCGGCGCTGCCTCCTTCCCGTCCAGCCGCAGGGACAATGCGTCCAGGGCCCGACGTACGGTCGCTGGATCCTCCAGTGCCGTGACCGGCATGGAATGCTTGGAGACCCAGGCGAGGGCGCGGGCCACGTCGTCAGGTGGGGTCTCGTTCCAGCGGTTCCGGTTGTACGCCCATCCGTACAGCGCACGCCGCAATAGCGCGGTGTCAGGCATCCCCTTTTTGGTCTTCACGAGCGCGGGAGTGATGGTTGCCAGCGCATCGGCGTAGTTCTTCCGCGACTTTGCCGGGGCCAGCGCCCACTTGCGGTCGATGTAGGCACGGCTGTGCTCGTACCAGGTGATGGAGCCTTGTTTGGCGCGCAGCTCGGAGACGGGCAGTCCCGTTTCCTCATCGAACTGGTCGCCGCGCCGCACGGCAGACATGAGTTCCGAGCGACGCCCCTCGGCCTGGACCTTGTGTGTGTAGCTCTTCGAGTGCTTCCGCTCCCCGACCAGCCAGCGCAGACGGTAGGGCTTCGGGCGATCCTTGCGAACCTCGGTGGAGTAGAGGCGAACGTCGTAGGTCAGTGCCATATGAACTCCAAGGGGGCCCGCCGGAAGCGGGCCCCTCGTGTCTCGTGTGTGCGGGGGGTGGTCAGGCGGCGACGTCTTCCATGGACGACCACCACGCGTCGAGGTCGGTGCGGCGGCAGCGGAGCTGACCGTTGGGGAGCTTGATGAGCTTCGGGGCCTTGCCCCGGGCACGCATGCGGTAGAAGGCGGCGCGGCTCATCTCGATCTCTTCGAGGACTTCGGGGAGCTTGAGCATCTTGGGGCGGGCCAAGGTGGTGACTCCTTCGCAAAGTTCAGGGGCTGGGCGAGGACGGATGGGCTGTGTGTCCGAGGTGCGGATTTCTGCGTCACCGCGTCATCTGTGTCATTCGCGGCGCTGACCTGCGGTTTTCTGGTGACGCAGCGTTTTGGAGATGCGTCATCGGTGACGCAGGCGTCCGTCACCGGGTGACGCGGGTGACGCGGGGTGACGCAGCCGAAGCGGGTCTGCGTCACCGCTCTTTCGGCAGGTCAGCGGCCGTTTTCCGGCCTTGGGTGACGCGGGTGACGCAGCGTCTCTTCTCTTAGGAAAAAAGAAAGGGTGGTGTCTGTTGTGGTGCGCGGCTCAGAGCGTGAAGAAGGAGCCGCTTCGCGGCACAACCCGTGCAGGGCGGCGGCCGCCGCCGAACAGCAAGAGGAGCACCCATCTGGCGGGGGCGTGCTCCTCTTGCTTGTGCGGGCGGTGTGGTGCCGGTCAGAACGCCGGTTCCTGCTCGTGGGGGTGCGACGGTGCCGGCGGCCGGGTCATCTCGATGTAGCGGGCCGTCTTGGTGCGCCCCCAGTCGATGAGCACGCCCCGGGCGGCGAGGGTGGGCTGAAGCCGCTTGAGACGGTCTGAGAGCACCTTGCCCGTGGTCGGCCACCCTTTCGGCAGGGGACGGCAGTCCTCGCCGCTGTAGAGGCCCGTGAGGCAGTGCAGCCACTCGGCAGACGTCATCCGCTGCTCCGCCCCCGCCTCCAGGCTCGCGGCGTGCTTGAGCACCGTCTGTGCCAACAGGTCGCCCTCGATGACGTCGTCGTTGAGGTCGTCCAGGCTGGCCCGGTAGGCGTTGAGCGCTCCCAGCCCGGTTGCCGCGTCGAGCTGCGCGCACAGATGGGCGAAGTCGGCCATCCGCAGGTCGGTGGGGATGTCCACCTCCGCTGCCCGAACCTGCACGGTGAGGTCCAGGAGGGAGCCGAGGACGATGGGAAGCACCTCCTCGAATTCCGCCCACAGTTCCGCTTCGGTGCGCCGGGTGCGGGGGCGTTCCAGGCGGAGCGGCAGGAGCCGTTCGGCGAGGTCGGGACGGATGACACCGACGTCGATGCCGGTCAGGAGCAGGGGGCGGCGGTAGCGGGCGCGTACGACGTCGCCGTCGGTGTAGAGGGCGCGTTTGATGGTCTCGGCTCCGGTGACGATGCAGCACATCAGGTCGGACAGGTCCGGGGCGAGGTGGGAGAGGTTGTCCAGGGCGGTGACCCATCCGGCGGCCACGGCCGCGATCAGGTTCTCTTCGTCCTTGGGGGCGCGGCGCAGGTCGCCGCTCATGCCCTCGATGATCCGCACGAGCATCCGGCCGCCGGTGGACTTGCCCGCGCCCTGCGGGCCGGTGAGGAACGGTGCCGGCACGGGCACGGACGGGCCGAGACAGCCGATCAGCCACGCGATGGCCAGGCACTCGGTCTCCGCGTTGGCGAAGTTGCACAGCCGCAGCAGGAGATCGATGCCCTTGCCGGCGGTGTCTTTGGCGGGCAGGGGGAGTTCCCCGGTGAGCTGGGTGCGCCGCCAGCACACCTCGCGCGGGTCGGGGGTGACGACGTCCCAGCCGGTGGGGTGGATACGGACCGACTGTCCGTCGTCGCGGCCGAGGTCGAGCCAGGTCGCGCCGTCGAATCCCGGTGCGACGCGGATGTGGACGGGCTGAACGTCCTGGCTCATGGCGAGTGCTTCGATCAAGTCCAACGCCTCCTTGAGGGCGGTTCCGTTGAACACGCCGTGTCCGTCGTTGAAGAGGCCGACCATGAGTTCCTGTCGGTGGCTTCCCGAGGTGCCCTGTGAGCGGATCGGCCGGGCCACGGGGTGGCCGTTCTTCTGCGCGTACACGGTTCCGTCGGCGGTGCGGAAGTACCGGAAGTGCGCTTGTGCGTAGTCGGCGATGACGTCGCGGGCGGGAGTCTTGTCGTCGTCAGCCATCACAGTCCCAACCGGGTGCGGGCGTTGGTCCACGCATCCGTGCAGTGCCGGACGGTTTCGCCCTTGGCCTGCGCGGCGGTGAACAGCCGCCCGATGTGGACGTCGGTGAGGCAACCGCACCGGCCGTGTGCGGACAGCACGGCGAGGAACGTCCGATAGACGTCGGCGTGGATTCCCTCGCGGGCGTCGGTGATGCGCTGCTCGGCCATGGCGATGCCCCGCTCGAGGTAGACGGGCGTGCGGTGCCTGCACTCCCCACCACCGGCCGGCGCGGGCACAGTGATGGCCAGTGATGCCGGCCGGACCGCTGCAGGCTTCTTCATGACCAATGCGCGCACGGTGTCCGGCAGGGTGGTCATGGTCCCGGTGCCGGGCCCGAGATAGCGGGCGTAGGACATCGTCGACTTGATGTCGACGCCCGGCCGGACCGCATTGGCGGACTGCATCGGCCCGAGGTAGATCCAGTGCTCCCCGCGGGTGGTGGGCACGGTCTGTGTGGCCGGCAGGTTCTCGCGTGCCCACGTGACCGCGTCGGCGTTGTCCAGGTCCACGACCGTCAGCCATGCTCCGCCGGGGTGGTAGGCGACCGCGCTCGCCCGCAGCCATGCGCGCCGCCACACGGCGGACTGGATGATGTCCGGGTCCGTGGTCGCGGCGGCCCACGCGTGGCAGGTGCCGGGGCAGGCGCACGGCCCGGCGTTCTTCATGTTGGGCCGTCCGCCGCACGCGTTGTCGGTGCAGCGGCGGCAGTTGCCGAACGGGACCTTTCCCGCTCGCAGCGGCAGGACCGGGATCTGGGAGGAGGCCAGTTGGAGAGCCGTGTGCAGGTGCTCGTTCATGCCGCCGCCTCCCCCGCCGGCATGGCCGCAGCGGTTCCGAGCAGCCGGCCGTAGGCGTGGTGGGCCTGGCGGGGCACGACGCCGTTACCCAGGATCTTGAGCTGTTCCTTGCGGGGGATGCCGGGTACGGCGGTGACCCATCCTTCGGGCAGGCCCAGCGGCGACAGACGCCGATTTCCGCGTGTGCCCGGTTCGGTCGGACACGGTGCCGCCCGTCCGGTGATGCGCTCCCAACGGCGGATCGCGGGCCCGTAGTCAGTGCCGTCACTGGCCACCCATCGCGCGTCGGGCCGGACCGGCCCGGACAGGGTCGTGTCCACGCCGGCGAGCAGGTTGACGGCCACCTCGTTGAGCGGGCGGGCGTTGCGTTCGAGCAGGTTCGACGCCCCCGACTTCCAGTCCCGGGCCGCCGGGGTGGGCAGCAGACTCACTGATGCGGGGGTGCGGGGAGCCTCGTGACGGCGGTGCGCAGGTTCAACCCGCACTTGCGCTTCGGCGACGTTCCGGGGCCGCCAGTGCCGTCCGAGCTGGTGGGGGTCGGCATCAGCGGGATGGGCAACTGCGAACCAGCGGTCGCGTTCGTGCGGGGCACCGACTTCGGCGTCACCAGCTCGTAGACATGTCCAGCGCGCGTCATACCCGAGCGCGGCCAGGTCCGCGGCGACGACGTCCAGCCCCCGCGAGCGGAGCGCCGCCACGTTTTCCAGGAACACGAGACGCGGTCGAACGTGGCCCACAGCCTCAGCGACGTTCTTCCATACGCGCGACCACTGCCCATTGATCCCGTCCCTTCGTCCAGCGTTCGAGGTGTTGCGGCAGGGGAAACCGGCACCGATCACGTCCGGCCGGAACACGTCCCGGACCAGGTCCCAGTCGACGGTGCGGATGTCCCCGAGGTTGGGCACGTCCGGGTGTCGGGCGGCGAACACGGCAGCGGCATGCGGGTCGTTCTCGGCGAAGGCGGCGACCTGGCCGCCGATGCGGGCCCGGATCGCCGCTTCGAGTCCGCCGTAGCCGGCGCACAGGGCGACGATCGTCGGCGGCGAGCCGGGCACTCGCCTCATGTCGGTGGGTTGCGTCATGCTGGGAGACCTCCAACAGGTCAGTTGCTGGCTGGTTGGCAAGGGCGACCCCGGGTTCTTGGCGGAATGGGGGTCGCCCTTGGTGTAGCTATTGGTGGTCGGTCAGGGTGCGGGCGTACTGCTGACGGACGTAGTCGCGCGGGTCACAGATGACGTCGGCCCGATCCAGGTCGAGCACGTAGAGGCCGCCGCGACGGCGGTCTCGGTGACCTCGCCGGGGGTGTCCGGCTCGTCGAGCAGCGCGATGCGGTCGAGCAGGGCCGCCTTGCGCAGGTAGAAGACCCGGTCCAGCTTGGTGAAGCACTGCCGGGCGGCGAGGGTGCGGGCCGTCCAGCCGATCTCGTCGAGGATGCTGGGGGCGTTCGCGTACGCCTGCTCGGGTGTCGGGAACGGATCGCGGGTGAGGTGGGTGTTCATGGGTGGTGGTCTCCTGTCAGCGCTTGGAGCCGAAGAGCTTGAGGGTGATGCCGCCGACGCTTACGGGGCCGGTGGCGGCGGCGATCGAGACGGCGGTGTGCACGGCGAAGTCGAGCAGGGCCAGCAGCGCGGCGACGGTCGCGAAGACTCCGACCGCGCCGGCGGTGGCGACGGCGAGCGGGTACAGGTAGGCGGCCAGGGGGCGCCCGTGGGGGTCGGTGGTGTGGATGACGATGACGAGGGGTTGGCCGGTGGTCTGTGCGCGGCGGTAGGCGTCGGCGGGGATGTGCGGGGCGAGGGTGCCGGGCGGGTCGGTGCGGCGCATGGGTCCCCCTTCGAGGGCGCGCGGCGGGATCGTGCGGGACGTATGCGGAACGGCTCCCGGCCATCGGCCAGGGAGGAAGAACCACCCCCTTCGGGAAGGCCTCAACAGGGGGTTTCAGGGGGCTGACCTGCGGGCCTCCCTGCCTCCCTGAGAGATCATCAGTGCAGGTCAAGGCCAGGGAGGCGGGGCAGGGAGGGGTTCAGGGAGTTCTCCCTGCCTCCCTGGCCGGGGCGGGGTCTCCTCCCCGTCATCCGTCGGCGGAAGCGGAACCCTGGTCGCCCTGGTTCGTGAGGGCGCGGGCGACGCGGTCGCGGCCGACGACCATGCGGCCGTCGGACTTGTAGGGCTCCGCGCCGGCGTCCTCCAGGACGCGCTTGAGGTCGCCGGGCGTCCACCGGCCGTAGGCATCCGCGTTCAACGCCGTGAGCCGCTTGAGGACGTCGGCGGTCAGGACGCGGGAGGCGTCGCCGAGGACGGCCAGGATGTCGGCGAGCGGGTCGCGGTCCTCGCCGCGCTCGATGGCGTGCAGCGTGGTGACGCCGTCGCGCAGGGCCTTGGCCCGGTCGGTGATGGCCTTGGCCGCGTCGTCGTCGATGTAGTGCGTGCGCACCGTGATGGACGCCTGCCCGGCCGGAATCTTGATGCCGTCGGACGCGACGACCAGCGTCCCCTTGTCCAAGCCGGGACGCAGCATGTTCGGCGCGGCTCCGCCGTCGACTGCCTTGTCCCCCAGCGCCATACGAGCCTGCTGCTCGGTGCCCAGCGCGAGGGAGGCGCGGGTGTGCGCGCCCTCGCGGACCAGCTTGGGAAGGTTCTGGTCGGTGGGGTCCTGCGTGCCCTGCCACATCAGGACGTTCACCGCACGCCCCTGGTTGTGGATCTTGCGGACGGCCATGAAGTAGCGGGACGTGGCCTTGGAGCCGCCGTAGGGTCGCTTGTCCTCGTCCACGGCCGGGCACATGAACGCGACCTGCGCCTCGTCGACCACCACGATCAGCGGCGGGAACACGGTGCCGGGCGGTGCCTGAATGCGGCGGTTCATCTCCTCCACCGCGCCCTCGACCATCTCCGTGACCTGCATGACGTGCTCATCCGTCGGCCCCTGGATCAGGGTCGCGGCGAGGCCGTCGAACATGGCCCAGTCGCCCACGCCTTTGAGGTCGCCCATGAGGAACTGCACCGACCGGTCCAGCGCCACCCACAGAGCGAGAGAGCGCAGGGCAACGGTCTTGCCCTGGTTGGACAGACCCGTGATGAGTAGGTGCCGCTGATACAGGCTCAGCGCGGCGGCGTCGCCGCGCAGGTCCTGTCCCCAGGGGGCGCGGCCTTTGGCGTAGTCGGCGGTCATGGTCTCGTCGGTGACCAGCGGGGACGGGCCGATCGGCTCGTCGAGCGCGCCGGAGTCGGCGACCCACAGCCGCACCGTGCGCGCGGCCTGGGGGATGGTGATGAACACCTCGTGCTCGTGCCGGGTCAGGTTCTCCGCGAGCTTGCGGCGACGGTTTTGCACTTCGTTCGTGGCCACCCCGGACGGCAGGGTGACGTCGACCTCGACGCCGCATCCGGCGATGCGGATGGGTCCGAGCATGGACGCGCCGGCGTCGCCCATCTCCTTGATGGCCTTGGCCAGGGCGGACACCCCGAGGTCGCGCAGTGCCTTGACCACGATGGACGGGGTGATCGGCTCGCCCTCGCCATTGCGGACGGTGGCGGGCATCGCCCATGCCGGGGCGGCCTGCTGCTTGCTGCCGACGGCCCACAGGGCGAGCAGGGCGAGGAACGGGCCTAGGGTCACGAGCGGGCCCCACACCACCTGAACGATCGTGATGAGCAGGTTGATGAACTGGATCACGGCCGCGATGGGGGTGATGACGTCGGTGACGTCGTGGTTCGCGATGGCCATGACGACGCCGAGGGCGACGAGTGCGCCTATGCCCATCCCGGTGCCCACGGCGACGCCCTTGGCCGCGTCGAGCGGGGAGTGGAGCAGGTCCATGCGGCGGCGGTGGCGGGCGTCGCGGAAGCGCTGCGCGCGCTCCTCCCACTCCATGGCCGCGTCCATGTTCCCCGCGGCTTCCGCCGCCCGCATGAACCGCTCGTAGCGGGCCGCGGTCTTCCCGTCCCACGTGCGACGGGCCACGATCCGCGCCCCACCGGCGACGTAGAGGGTGTGGCGGACGGCGGCACGGCCGGCGGCGCGGGTGTGCTCGTGCGTGACGGCCGTCTTGACGGCGCGCCCGGAGCGTACCCACAGCGGGACCGGTGCTGGCGGTGCCGGGTCGGGCACCACGGTCAGCGTGGTCACGGCCGGGGGGTCGGTGTTCTTGTGCAGGTGAACGACGTTCTCGGACATGCGGAAGTCTCCTCAACACCCCACAGCGGGGCAGGAAGGGCGTGCGGGAAGGGGTGAGGGGCCGGGACGGCGGGCCGTCCCGGCGGGTGGTTCAGGCGGGGCGGGCGGGTGTCACCACCAGCCGGACGACTTCTTCGCGGCCTTGGCGGCGGCGGCCTCGCGCACGATGCGCGCCCGCTCCATGTGCAGCGCGGTCAGCTCAGCGGTCAGGCGGGTCTCGACCGAGCTGGAGAGGTTGTCCAGCCGGTTCTCCTGCCGGGAGGCGCTCTTGCCGCGCAGGACGCGGTAGGAACCACCGGCCAGCGCGCCGATCACGGCGCGCCGCTCGGCACTGGTCAGCGGCCACATCTCGCCCCGCCGGACCGCCTCCAGCTTTCGGGTCGTCTTGCTGATCTCGCGGTCGATGCTGCGGGTGTCGGGCTTGCCCATGTCAGGCACTCCTCAAAGCGTCGGCGGGTTCGGGGTAGGCGCAGGGCACGCACATGCCGAGCGACGGCGGGATCACGTATCCCGCGTCCGTGCGGCAGCGCGGGCAGGTGCGGCGGGCCGTGTTGGCCTTGGCCAGCGCCGCCCACTTCGCCGGCGTCATCGGCCGCACCGGTTTGGCGTGCTCGACGCGGTAGAGGTAGGCGACCAACGGGCCGCGGCGCCGGCGCGGCCGTTCCAGCTGAGCGGCGACGCCCTGACCGCCGGGCCGCAGGTCGCGGGCCCGGAGCTGGCGGCGGGTGGCGTAGCCGTCCGGGGCCAGGTGCCACCGGTAGACCGGCAGCGCGCCCATCAGGCGACGCGCTTCCATGCCGCCCGCAGCCGCACCTCGGACGCGGAGTGGCCGGCCGCCCGGAAGCGCACGGC
Organism: Streptomyces achromogenes; assembly: GCF_030816715.1. Classification (NCBI taxonomy): domain Bacteria; kingdom Bacillati; phylum Actinomycetota; class Actinomycetes; order Kitasatosporales; family Streptomycetaceae; genus Streptomyces; species Streptomyces achromogenes. The sequence goes on from NZ_JAUSYH010000001.1 coordinate 5,199,649, forward strand.
CATCTCGCGATACGACAGGGCCGGGGTCTGGCTGTGGCGGATCGTGTCGACCAGGGCGTCAAGCTCAGCGTCCGTGAGCGCGGGAGCGGACTCCAACGCCAGCGTCGCCAGCGGCTCGACCGGACCCCAGACCGGCAGTTCCCAGCGGGGTGTGACGCCGGGCGTGACGCCGGGCGTGACGGTGCTCGTCACGCAGGTCAGGGCCCGTCCGGTGGCCTCGCCCTGCCGTGCCGTCTCCAGCGTCGACCACGCCCCCGCGAGGGTGGCAGCGGTCTTCGCCTGCACCCTCGCGACGCGCGCGCCGGCCGCCGTCACGGCCGTCAGCCGTGTCTCCTCGGTGGACGCGTCGGCCCTCAGCCGGGCCCGCGCCACGGCCGCCTCATCCCGCGCTTCCTGCTGAATGCCCCGGATGGCACCGAGCGCGGCCGGGGTGAGCGCGGTGCGCTCCCACATGCCGTGAACCAGCCACAAGGCCTTGGCCGCGACGGGAAGCCAGGCGACGGCCAGCCAGGCCCCGGTGGACTGTTCGGCGGTGAGGGCGTGGGCGACCAGGACGCCTGTGGCGAGCAGGCCGAAGCACCAGCCGACCGCCGTCACCGCGTGACTGTGGTCGCCCTGCGCCGCGAGACGGCGTTCGTAGGCGAGGGTGGCCAGCCATCCCCCGTCGATGCCCAGACCGACGACCAGAGCGACCGGCCACGGCATCGCCGTGCCCAGCCACATCACCACCACGGCGAGGGTGAGGACCATAGACACGGCCGTCATCGCGACGGCCGGCCGTGCGGTCTTGGCGTTCACGCCGCACCCCCGGTCGTGAGCAGGGCGGCGAGGAGCAGCAGCGCGCCGCCTGCACAGGTCAGGTCGACCGCGCGGCGCAGGCACGTGAACTTCGCGACCGCCAGACGAGACAGCCCGGCCACGTCGGCGGCGAGGTCCCGGCCGCTCATGCTGGTCGTGATCTCCTCGGCGGTGAGGGTGGCCCACAGCGGGAAGCCGTGCCGGCCGTTCAGGTTCGGACGCACCGACCGCAGCAGCAGCCCGGCCGCACCGACCAGCACCGCCATCCCCAGACCGCCCACCACACAAGCGGCCACGTTCAGCGGCAGGCCCCGGGTGACCGTCCACGTCCCGGCCAGGACCGCGCCGACGAACGCCAGCAACAGCCCGGTCTTGCTGTCCGTCCGCGTGATCTCCGCCTTCACCTCGGCGAGTGCGACCGTCAGGCTCTCAGTCGAGGTGTTCATGCCGCACCGCCCGACAGCACCACGCCGGCCGTGCGGTTGACCAGGTCCCGCCGCGCCGCCAGCACCCGGCTACGGGCGCGGCGGATGCGGCGGGCGTCGACCTCGTTCGCGGGACGGTCGAGGGTCATGATCTGGGCGTCGAGCAGGTCGACCTCCGCCAGGATCAGCGGGGACTCCAGCTCGATCGCGTCCAGCTCCGCGAGCGTCGGCTCACGGTCGAAGACGTTGGTGGTAACAACCACCTGAGCAGCACCGATGTGCTTCATGGGTCTTGGTTCCTCTCACACAGGAACGGCCCGAACAGCGGCCCCGGTGTTCGAGCACCGGGGCCGCGCGCCGTTGAAGTCGGTAGATCCGGCTCCCCTCAGCGCTGCACGTACGAGACGTGCAGCGGAGGCAACCGGCCACAGCGAAGCGCTGCGGAGGCTGGTCATGCAGTCGCGTGCGGGCGAGCCCGCACGCATCCGTCCTCTTGTTGGCAGGGGAGGGACGGCCTCCCAGGCACGCTGTTGAGTTCTCAAGCTGCTGTCGCTTCCTTCGAGCCCGTTTCACGGAGCCCTCCGGGCGTTGGCGCACCCCTCGGTTCACATCCGCTTTGCACACAGATCTGCCGAGGTTCAGCGACCGCCGTTCCCCGAAGTGACCGGCGGGCACATCCCTAAGGTTCCCTAGGGTTCCCTGCGGTGTCAAGCGGTAGGCTAGGGAACCTCAGGGAAGTGACGACAGGGAGTAGGGACATGGCAGGCCAGGCCGACAATCGGGCCCCATACGCGAAGATTGCCGCCCACTACACAGAGCTGATTACGTCCGGTCAGCTACAGCCGGGGTCACTCTTGCCGAGCATCAAGAACCTCGCGGAAGAGTGGAAGGTGAGCACCGCGACGGCGGAAAAGGCCCTGCGTAAGCTGCGCAACGAGGGTCTCGTCCGAGGGATTCACGGCATCGGGACGGAGGTTCTGGACCAGCCGGCTCCGATGTCCTCGCGGGCGCAGCGCCAGGACCGAGGTCGCCGCACCGGGTCCAGTTGGGGGGCAGGCGAACGGTCCGACTCGCATCAAGCCGGTGTGGTGCCCGCGCCCGCCGAAGTGGCCCAGGCGCTGGACCTCAAGCCCGGCTCCGATGTGATCCGCCGAAGCCGGGTCTACCGAGACCGGCACGGCATCGTGGCCCACAGCACGTCATGGATTCCCGCCCGGTACGGGAAGCTGATCCCCCAACTGGCAGCGAGCGAGCGCCTGACAGGAGGAACGTCGCTTCAGCTCATTGCCCAGGCGACAGGCCACCCGATCAGTCACCGCATCGACAGCGCCTCTGCTCGCGTGATCACCCCTGAGTACGCACGGCTGTTGGAGCTGGATCCCGAAGACTCGCTGGCGGAACCGGTAGTCGTGATGACGGCAAGGTTCGTCGACAGTGAGGGCAACGTCGTCGAATACGGCGTGGACCTTGGGGGCCCTGGCCGTACATGGCGCACAGAATCGGAGGTGTCTCCTTGACGGCCGTTGATGAAACGCGCGCGCCTGCGCTTGAAGCCGGCCCGCGGGCGTCCCATGCGGTCTGTAGAGCTGGCACAATCACGCTCGAAGCCGAAGCGGAGATGGCCGCCATCTCCCAGACGATGGCGGGACCGATGTCACTGCGCCCACCGTTCTGCGTCCTGATGGCCGGGCTCCCCGGCTCTGGCAAGACCACGCTGTCACGTGCCCTCACAGATCGTGGGTTCGTGCGGATGTGCCCGGACGAAGAGATGTATCGCCGGCACGGCGTATATGGAGTGGACTTCCCCCGAGGCACCTTCCCAACCCTTGAGCGGCCGGTCCTCGATGACGTGGCGGATGAACTAAGGGAGCAACTCAAGGCTGGTCATGATGTTGTGGTCGATCACGGCTTTTGGACGCCCGAGGATCGGGCTAGGTGGCGAGCAATCGCCACCGACGTCGGAGCCACCCCCGTGCTCGTATATCTCGAAGCAAGCCACGAAGAGCTTTGGGCGCGGATCAGCAAGCGCAACATATTTCACGCCGACGATCCCAACTCGATTTACTTCTCTGAGAACGACCTACAGCGGTATCGCGCTCGATTCATCCCCCCTCAGTCAGAGGAGCGCCACCTGTTGTACGAGGGAAGCCCTGCGGGTGTGTTCGCTTTCTTGGACTCCGCTCGCTCCTAGCGATCACTCAGCTCGACCGAAAAGTTTTTTTGATCGCCCAACACGAAGCCTCAGAAGGTGGAAAGACTTGAAGAGAGAAATCATACACAATACCGTGCCTGGAGTAGAAAATGCGGCTGGGCCAGGCTGCATCTGCCCTAAAGCGCCCTGTGGTGGATCAATTAACGACGATGAAATCACTCCGACATGCCCATATCATTGCCTTGATCCGGTACGAGCGATGCATTTTGCCAGTAATTGCCCCGGCCTGCCAGTTCGAGACATCTGAGAGGCTGATTTCTCCTCGAACGTAAAGGCCCAGAGCTCCTCAACCGTGACCGGATTCCGCACAGTGAATGGCTGAAACCACCTCGAAGCGAGCGGGTCGGCTGTGTAATGATCCAGTGGTTAAGCACAGGAACCACGATGCATTGATTCTTGGGGGCTTCAGTGAAGAAGCAGGCAAAAGCGAGGCTTGTCGGGTTTTCAGTCGGATTGTCCGCATTTGCGGCAGCTATCCTGGCTGCGACTCCTGCGGCGGCGACCACCCTTCACCCCGTGGGGTGGTACATAAATAAATCCGCGTCTTACTGTGGTTCGTTGCCGACCCGAACGGCTGTGCAGCAGATGCAGAAGCTGCAATGCGATTCCGCGTACCTGCACAGTGTGGCGGAGATGACCAGTCTCCGGACAAGTCGCCTGTATACTGAAACGGAGCTTATGCGCATGGCGGGAAGCAAGTACTGGCCCGGTGTCTGAGGTCCGTCGTGCCCAGTGAAATCACTGAGACGGCATTTCACATTTTGGCGATAGGGGAGTCGTCAGTGCAGGCCTATTGCTAGGCGGTCAAGGCGAAACCGGCACTATGTGCAATTTCTGACCAACTCTCCGCGATGCTCGGCACCGTCCTAATCGAGACGATCTGGGGATTGATGTGGAGTAGGTTAGCCGCTTTCCCTGGCGACACTAGTTGAAGGGCGTGGCAAACCCACGGCGGTAGGGCCTGACCGTCTTCCCCCAGGTGTTCCCCGGTATCGCAGCACATGGAGGGAACCGCAGGTCGCGGGGTGTGAACTGGGCCCGCTGTAAATCTGCCGGCTCAGCCTTCCCAGGTTCGAATCCTGGCGCCGCCACGCTGAGAGAGGTAACCCCTCCGAACTGCGGAAACGCAGAGCGGAGGGGTTTCTTCGTGTCCGGGGGCCGATCCCGGCTCCGCAAAGGCTTCAGCCGTTTTCCGGCGCCCCGTCCTCCCCCTGGGGGGTCTTCGCCGCCCTCTTCACCTCCACCTCGACGTCGGTGCGGGGCTTCTGCTCGCCCTTGGCGTACTCCGTCACGGAGGTCTGGGCGTCGCGGGCGAGGTCGCGCCAGGCGCGCCAGGCCGTCTCGTAGGTGTCCGTCTGGGTCTCCGACCAAGGAGCGGTCGTCGGCGCGCCGTACGCGTCCCGCAACTGCTCGACCCTCGCGTGCGCCTCGTCGGCCGCACGCTGCTTCTCCACGAGTTCCTGGAAGGTATGTGCCACGTGTACGGATGCTAGGCAGGTGACGGCGGTTCCGCGCGGCGAGCGGGGCGCGTCCGGCCGCGGGGTACCCGCGTGGCCCACTGGGGCACACTGACCTCATGTCCAGCCTGTCCAGCCGTCGTAGAAGCTGCCCGGAGTGCCGTCGCGAGATCGCCGTCGTGGCCGGACGGTTCGCCCGGCACGATCCGCCCGGGACCCGGGAGAGCGGGGACCTCGTCTCCTGCCCGGGCTCCCGCAGGACGGCACAACTGGGGGCCGTCCAGCCGTCGTTGGACGGGTATGCGGTCCCGGGGTTCCCCGGACAGCTGCCGCTCTTCTAGACGCGTCCACGCCGGCGCGCGTGCCCGCCGGCGGCAGCGTGGCGCGCGACCCCGATCGCCCGGTCGCCCGGTCGCCCGTCGCCCGGACGGTCGTCGCGGCTGCCCTCAGGCCGCCGCCCTCGGGCCGTCCCGGTCGCCCTCGGACCGCCCCCTCAGTTCCCCGCCACCGCCTTCACGGCGACCGGCACCGGCGTCGAGCCGCTGACCAGCTCCAGGGTGAGCCCCGACGTGGCCGGCGATTCCAGGAGCTCCGCCAGTACGGCGGCCACGTCCTCCCGAGGGACGGAACCACGGCCCGTGCGGGCCTCCAGGCGGACCAGGCCGGTCCCGGCGTCGTCCGTGAGCGCGCCAGGGCGCAGGATCGTCCAGTCGAGGGAGTCCAGGCCCCGCACGTACGCGTCCGCCTCGCCCTTGGCGCGCAGGTAGACGTCGAAGACGTCGTCGCCCTGGTGCTCCGGGTCCGCGCCCATGGACGAGATGACCACGAAGCGCCGTACACCCGCCCGGACCGCCGCGTCCGCGAACAGCACGGCCGCGCCCTTGTCCACGCTGTCCTTGCGCTGCACCCCGCTGCCCGGGCCGGCCCCCGCCGCGAAGACCGCCGCGTCCGCGCCCCGCAGCCGCTCCGCGACCTTGTCGACGGACGCCGACTCCAGGTCCAGGACGACCGGTTCGGCGCCGGCCGTCCTCAGGTCGTCGCCCTGTTCGGCCTTGCGGATGATCCCCGCGACCTCGTTCCCGCGCGCGGCGAGCAACCGCTCCAGCCGCAGCGCGATCTGACCATGACCACCAGCGATGACAATGCGCATGGTTCCGACCGTACGCCCGGGCGACCCCGTCCGCCGCCGCACCACCCCACCTGCCGCCGCACCAACCCGTCCGTCACCGCACGACCCCACCCGTCACCGCACGGCCACGTCCGGTGCCGTACGGGCGCGGGCGGCCCCACTGCGTCCGCCGCCGCACTGCCCGCCCACCCGGCCCGCGTGGCGTTACGGCGGCCCGCCCCGCCCCTGCCGTGGCAGGCCCAGCTCCTCCGCGGCCGCGGAGTTGCAGTACTCGCGGACGGCGCTCGTGCGAGCCACCACTCGCCCGCGGTGGATCACGATGCGGCTGTACGCCAGCGACAGGACCCCCGCCAGCCGGTCGCCGCGGACGGCGAGGAGGTCGGCGGGGAAGCCGGCCTCCACGCGGACCTCGGGCAGGCCCAGCGCGGCCCGCGCGGCGGTGCTGACGGCGTCGTAGGCGTCCTCGGGACGCAGGCCGTGCCGGGAGGCGAGCAGGTAGGCCGCCTCGAGGGGGTCGCCGCGGCCCACGGGGTTGCAGACGTCCCGCAACGCGCCGCTGCCGGCGGCCACCCGCACCCCGGCCGCGCGCAGCAGCCGTACGGGCGCGGCGCTCCGGCCCTCGACGGCGCCGCAGCCGCCCTGGGGCAGGCAGACCACCGTCACGCCGGCGGCGGCCAGTTGGTCGGCGGTGCGGCCGACCGCTTCGGCGGGGAGACGGTCGAGCCCGCCGCAGGGACTGAGGGCGACGCCCGGCCGCAGACCGCCGGCCATCGCGGCGAGGCGGGCGAGCCGGGCCGGGTCGGTTGCCTCGGTGTGCAGGTCGACGGGGCAGCCGTGCTCGGAGGCGACATCGAGGACGGTCTCCACGTAACCGGCGGGATCGGGGTCCAGGTCCGGGCAGCCGCCGACCACCGCGGCGCCCATCTTCACCGCGTCCCGCAGCATGGCGAGCCCGTTCGCGCCGGCCGCGCCGGTCAGCACGCGCGGCATCGCCACCGCCGTCAGCTCCGCCAGCCCGCGCAGTGAGCGCCGGGCCCGCAGGACGGCGGCCAGCGCGCCGAGGCCCTGGACGTCACCCACGCGCACATGGGCGCGCAGCGCGGTCGCGCCATGGCCGAGTTGCAGCAGCACCGCCTCTGTGGTGCGGCGCTGGACGTCCTCGGGGGCGTACGAGACGGGGCCGTCGGCGTCCGCGGTGAGCGCGGTGTCGGCGTGCGCGTGCGGCTCGGCGGGGGCCGGGAGAAGGAGGTAGCCGTCGAGGTCCACGCGTGCGCCGCCGGGGGCCGGCCCGGTCGCCAGACTGCCGGCCGTGCCGACCGCCTCGATGCGCCCTCGGCCCAGCCGTACGTCCACGGTGCGGCCGTCCGTCAGCCGCGCCCCGCACAACAGCAGGGCGGCCGGGTCCGGTGTGCCTGAGAAGGCGCCGGAGGACGACCACGGGTGGGGCGACTGCGGCCGGTTGTCGGGCATCGGGCTCCAGGGGGCTCGGGACTGTGCGGGGCGCAGGGGACGCTGAGGACGCAGGCGTCACGGTGGGACGCGTGATCACGCAGAGTGAGTCGAGCCTAGGGCGGCACTTCGGCGAGGGCGGGGAGGAGCGCAATAGTCGTACCGGTGTGGTCCGCGGTGCCGAAGGGGCTCCAGAGACCCCTGTGACCTCGGGGAAATGGGCGGGCGGACGGCCTCCGGAGGGGGCCGGGTACGGGGCCCGGGAGGCCTCGCGAAACGGATTTGGGCGAACGGCTGCGGACCGTGTAATGTCTTCATCGCTCGCCCCAATAGCTCAGTCGGTAGAGCGTCTCCATGGTAAGGAGAAGGTCTACGGTTCGATTCCGTATTGGGGCTCTGGTGGGTGAGGTTCCCGTCGCGAGGCGGGGCCCGATCCCATCAAAGCGGTGTAGCTCAGTCGGTAGAGCAAGCGGCTCATAATCGCTGTGTCACCGGTTCAAGTCCGGTCACCGCTACTGACAGTAGCCGATTGTGGGGTCGGTCCTTCGATCGGCTACTCTTTTATGCGTTAATCGTCCCATCCGTTCGTCAAGGAGCACTCCTGTGGCTGCCACCGACGTCCGCCCGAAGATCACGCTGGCCTGCGTGGAGTGCAAGGAGCGGAACTACATCACCAAGAAGAACCGGCGTAACAACCCGGACCGACTGGAGATGAAGAAGCACTGCCCGCGTTGCAACGCGCACACCGCGCACCGCGAAACGCGATAAATCAGGCTCGTATGCGAGGCCGTCCCCGAGTGATCGGGGGCGGCCTCGTGTCGTTGAGCGACCCGTACCGGTCAGTAGAGCGACGCACAGCGACGCAGAGAACCAGGAGGTGCCGAGGCCCATGGCGCTCGACCAGTCCTTCGTCGGGCGGAGCTACCCGCCCACCGATCCCTACGAGGTCGGCCGCGAGAAGATCCGCGAGTTCGCCGAGGCCGTGGGGGACGACAACCCGGTGTACACCGACCCGGAGGCCGCCAAGGCACTCGGGTACGCCGATGTGATCGCGCCGCCCACCTTCGTGTTCTCGATCACCTTCAAGGCGGCGGGACAGGTCGTCCAGGACCCGCAGCTGGGACTCGACTACAGCCGTGTGGTGCACGGCGACCAGAAGTTCGCCTACAAGCGCCCGGTGCGCGCCGGTGACCGCCTGACCGTCACCTCGACCATCGAGGCCGTGAAGTCCATGGCGGGCAACGACATCCTGGACATCCGCGGCGAGGTCCACGACGAGACCGGCGAGCACGTCGTGACCGCCTGGACCAAGCTGGTCGCCCGTGCGGCGGAGCAGGCGCAGACCGACGGGGAGGCGTGAGGAACCGATGACGACAACGAAGATCGCTTACGACGACGTCGAGGTCGGCACCGAACTGCCGGCCCGGTCCTTTCCCGTGAACCGCGCCATGCTCGTGCAGTACGCGGGCGCCTCCGGAGACTTCAACCCCATCCACTGGAACGAGAAGTTCGCCAAGGAGGTGGGCCTGCCGGACGTCATCGCGCACGGCATGTTCACCATGGCCGAGGCGGTCCGCGTCGTGACCGACTGGACCGGCGACCCGGGCGCCCTCGTGGACTACGGCGTCCGCTTCACCAGGCCCGTCGTCGTCCCGAACGACGACCAGGGCGCGGTGATCGAGGTCACCGGCAAGGTGGCCGCCAAGCTCGACGACAACACCGTGCGGGTGGACCTGACGGTGACCAGCGGCGGCCAGAAGGTCCTGGGAATGTCACGGGCGGTCGTACGACTGGCCTGAGCAGCCGGCAGCCGGCAGCCGGCGGTAAGGGGCGTCTCCTATGAGGAGGCGCCCCTTACGTGTGACGGGCGGGCCGGGCTGTCGGCGGTGTCTCGTAGGCTGGGCGCGTGCAGGAACTCCACGACGCCCCGCTCGCCCCGCTGACCACCTTCCGGCTGGGCGGCCCCGCCACCAGGCTGGTGACCGCGACCACCGACGCCGAGGTGATCGCAGCCGTGCGCGAGGCCGACGCGGCCGGCACGCCCCTGCTGATCGTCGGCGGCGGCTCCAACCTCGTCATCGGCGACAAGGGCTTCGAGGGGACGGCCCTGCGCATCGCCACCCGCGGCTGCGAACTCACCGGGACGCGGCTGGAGCTGGCCGCGGGCGAGGTGTGGAGCGACGCCGTCGCCCGCACCGTGGCGGCCGGTCTGGCCGGCATCGAGTGCCTGGCCGGCATCCCCGGCTCGGCGGGCGCCACCCCGATCCAGAACGTCGGGGCGTACGGCCAGGAGGTCTCCAGCACGATCACCGAGGTGATCGCCTACGACCGCCGGGCGGGTGAGACGGTCACGCTCGCCGCCGAGGAGTGCGCCTTCTCCTACCGCCACAGCCGCTTCAAGGCCGACCCGGACCGGTACGTCGTCCTGCGGGTCCGCTTCGAGCTGGAGGACGCGGACGGGCTGTCGGCGCCGCTGAAGTACGCCGAGACGGCACGCGCGCTGGGCGTCGGGCCGGGCGACCGGGTGCCGCTCGCCGACGCCCGCGAGACCGTGCTGACGCTGCGCGCAGGGAAGGGCATGGTGCTGGACGCCGAGGACCACGACACCTGGTCGGCCGGTTCGTTCTTCACCAACCCGATCCTCACCGACGCCGACTTCGCCGCGTTCCACGCGCGCGTGAAGGAGCGGCTGGGCGAGGGCGCCGAGCCGCCCGCCTATCCGGCCGGCCAGGGGCACACCAAGACCTCGGCCGCCTGGCTGATCGACAAGGCGGGCTTCACCAAGGGGTACGGCAGCGGCCCCGCCCGCATCTCGACCAAGCACACGCTCGCCCTCACCAACCGGGGCGAGGCGACCACGGAAGACCTGCTGGCGCTGGCCCGCGAGGTCGTCGCCGGCGTGCGCGACGCCTTCGGGGTCACCCTGGTCAACGAGCCGGTGATGGTGGGCGTCGGGCTGTAGGCCCCGACCGGCTCCCGGGGCCCGGGGAGCGCGGCTCACCAGCCGGGGCTCGGCGGGGCGCTCAGGACGCCAGCCAGTCGTCCACGCCCGAGAGCAGCTTCCGGCGTACGTCCTCGGGCGCCGCCGAGCCCCGCACCGACTGCCGGGCCAGTTCCGCCAACTCCTCGTCCGTGAAGGCGTGGTGGCGGCGGGCGATCTCGTACTGGGCCGCCAGGCGCGAGCCGAAGAGCAGCGGGTCGTCGGCGCCCAGCGCCATGGGGACGCCCGCGTCGAACAGGGTGCGCAGTGGGACGTCCTCGGGCTTCTCGTACACGCCCAGGGCGACGTTCGAGGCCGGGCAGACCTCGCAGGTCACCCCGCGTTCGGCGAGCTTCCTCAGCAGCCGGGGGTCCTCGGCCGCGCGTACGCCGTGCCCGAGCCGGTTCGCGTACAGGTCGTCCAGACAGTCGCGGACGGACGACGGGCCGGTCAGCTCGCCGCCGTGCGGGGCGGACAGCAGCCCGCCTTCGCGGGCGATCGCGAACGCCCGGTCGAAGTCCCGGGCCATGCCCCTGCGTTCGTCGTTGGAGAGCCCGAAGCCGACCACCCCGCGGTCCGCGTACCGCACGGCCAGCCGGGCCAGGGTGCGGGCGTCCAGGGGGTGCTTCATCCGGTTCGCCGCGACGAGGACCCGCATGCCGAGCCCGGTCTCGCGCGATGTCGTCTCCACCGCGTCCAGGATGATCTCCAGCGCCGGGATCAGCCCGCCCAGCCGGGGCGCGTACGACGTCGGGTCGACTTGGATCTCCAGCCAGTGCGAGCCGTCCTTGAGGTCCTCCTCGGCGGCCTCCCGCACCAGCCGCTGGATGTCCTCCGGCTCCCGCACACACGACCGGGCCGCGTCGTACAGGCGCTGGAAGCGGAACCAGCCCCGTTCGTCCGTGGCCCGCAGCTTGGGTGGCTCCCCGCTGGTCAGCGCCTCGGTCAGTGCGTCCGGCAGGTGCACGCCGTACTTGTCGGCCAGTTCCAGCACGGTGGTGGCCCGCATCGACCCGGTGAAGTGCAGGTGCAGATGGGCTTTCGGCAGCTCAGAGACATCACGTACACGCTCCATTCAGCGATCCTGCCGTACGTCCCGGGCGTCTCGGTAGCACTTTCCCCGAACGTGGTCTTGCTCGCACAAAGCAGCGGGACCGCACGCCGGCGTCGGCATGCGGTCCCGTGGGGGAGACGGACGTCAGTCCCTGGCCTCCGCCAGCAGCTTCTGGATACGGCTCACGCCCTCGACGAGGTCCTCGTCGCCCAGCGCGTACGACAGCCGCAGATACCCCGGGGTGCCGAAGGCCTCGCCCGGCACCACCGCGACCTCGGCCTCCTCCAGGATCAGCGCGGCCAGCTCGACCGAAGTCTGCGGACGCCTGCCGCGGATCTCCTTGCCGAGCAGCGCCTTCACCGACGGGTACGCGTAGAACGCGCCCTCGGGCTCCGGGCAGACGACGCCGTCGATCTCGTTGAGCATCCGGACGATCGTCCTGCGGCGCCGGTCGAAGGCCTCGCGCATCGTCTCGACGGCCGACAGGTCGCCGGAGACGGCGGCCAGGGCGGCGATCTGCGCCACGTTGGAGACGTTCGAGGTGGCGTGCGACTGCAGGTTCGTCGCGGCCTTGACGACGTCCTTCGGGCCGATGATCCAGCCCACCCGCCAGCCGGTCATCGCGTACGTCTTGGCGACGCCGTTGACGACGATGCACTTGTCGCGCAGCTCGGGGAGGATCGCCGGCAGCGAGGTGAACGTCGCGTCGCCGTAGACGAGGTGCTCGTAGATCTCGTCCGTCATGACCCACAGGCCGTGCTCGACGGCCCAGCGGCCGATCGCCTCGGCGTCCTCGGCGCTGTAGACCGCTCCGGTCGGGTTCGAGGGGGAGACGAACAGGACGACCTTCGTCCGCTCCGTGCGGGCCGCCTCCAACTGCTCGACGGAGACGCGGTAACCGGTCGTCTCGTCGGCCACCACGTCCACCGGGACGCCGCCGGCCAGCCGGATCGACTCCGGGTACGTGGTCCAGTACGGGGCCGGGACGATGACCTCGTCGCCCGGGTCGAGGATCGCGGCGAAGGCCTCGTAGATGGCCTGCTTGCCGCCGTTGGTGACCAGGATCTGCGAGGCCTCGACCTCGTAGCCGGAGTCACGCAGCGTCTTCGCGGCGATCGCGGCCTTCAGCTCGGGCAGACCCCCGGCCGGCGTGTACCGGTGGAACTTGGGGTTCTTGCAGGCCTCGATCGCGGCCTCGACGATGTAGTCCGGGGTCGGGAAGTCGGGCTCGCCGGCGCCGAAGCCGATCACCGGACGCCCGGCGGCCTTCAGGGCCTTGGCCTTGGCGTCCACGGCGAGGGTGGCGGACTCGGAGATCGCGCCGACTCGGGCGGAGACCCGGCGGTCGGTGGGAGGGGTTGCAGCGCTCATGGGGCCCATGGTTTCAGACCGGAAACGGGCCCGGCACACGGGTTTCACGGACTGGTCAGCCGACCGGTCAGCAAAGAGAACATCCGAAGGAATCCGATCAAGGCCGCTTTCCGTTCGACGAGGCGCTCAAGACCACGTACACTCACACGTCGTTGGCCTTCGACAGCCGCGCCACATCAGGTGCACACCGAGCACCCGGGCGGATGCGGTACGTTGGGGACACACAAAGGGTCGTAGCTCAATTGGTAGAGCACTGGTCTCCAAAACCAGCGGTTGGGGGTTCAAGTCCCTCCGGCCCTGCTACACACTCCGTCACCAGGATGTGTGCGCAGCGCATGTACGTACAGCAATGCACTCGCCGTGCGGCTCAGACCGGGCGCGGCACGGCCACGACCCGGGAACAGGTGAGGACGAATGGCGGACGCCGTGGGCTCCATCGACACGCCTGATGCCCAGGACGAGGCGCCTGAGGCGAAGAAGAAGGCTCGTAAGGGCGGCAAGCGCGCCAAGAAGGGCCCGCTGAAGCGCCTCGCGCTCTTCTACCGCCAGATCGTTGCGGAGCTCCGCAAGGTCGTATGGCCCACTCGAGGTCAGCTGACGACGTACACCACCGTGGTGATCGTGTTCGTCGTCATCATGATCGGCCTGGTGACCGTGATTGACTATGGACTCAGCCACGCCGCCAAGTATGTCTTTGGCTGAGCCTAGAGCGAAGGGCGCCGAGGTATCCGGCGCCCCTTTCGCATGTTCCACCCCTATGTATCCAGGAAGAAGCAGCCACCGTGTCTGACCAGAACCTGAACGACGCCATCGAGCCGAACGAGTCCGTGGACGACGAGCTCGACATCGTCGAGGGCTCGGACGAGGTGGACGAGTTCGAGGCTGCCGAGGCCGACGCGGGCGAGCCCGCGGAGGAAGCCGCGCTGCACGTCGAGGACGAGGACGCCGCGGGCGCCGAGGACGATGACGCCGACGAGGCCGTCGCCGAAGAGTCCGAGGAAGCCGAAGAGGAAGAGCCGGCCGAGCCGGTCGACCCCGTCGTCGCCCTGCGCGAGGAACTGCGCACCCTCCCCGGCGAGTGGTACGTCATCCACACGTACGCCGGCTACGAGAACCGCGTGAAGACCAACCTGGAGCAGCGCGCCGTCTCGCTGAACGTCGAGGACTTCATCTTCCAGGCCGAAGTGCCGCAGGAAGAGGTCGCGCAGATCAAGAACGGCGAGCGCAAAACCATCCGTCAGAACAAGCTCCCCGGCTATGTGCTGGTGCGCATGGACCTGACGAACGAGTCCTGGGGCGTCGTCCGCAACACCCCCGGCGTCACCGGCTTCGTGGGCAACGCCTACGACCCGTACCCGCTGACCCTGGACGAGATCGTCAAGATGCTCGCCCCGGAGGCCGAGGAGAAGGCCGCCCGTGAGGCCGCCGAGGCCGAGGGCAAGCCGGCTCCGGCCCGCAAGGTCGAGGTCCAGGTGCTGGACTTCGAGGTGGGCGACTCGGTCACCGTCACCGACGGCCCCTTCGCCACGTTGCAGGCCACGATCAACGAGATCAACGCCGACTCGAAGAAGGTCAAGGGCCTCGTCGAGATCTTCGGCCGCGAGACCCCGGTCGAGCTCAGCTTCGACCAGATCCAGAAGAACTAGCTCCTTCTGGAACACACGCCTCCGACCAGGTCAGGCGGGCTGTCACAGCTCGCCTGACCTGCTCGGTTTTTGGCCGCGCAGAGATACCCGTTATCGTTGTGCGGTATGCCTCCATCCGGATCATCCGGACCGGAAGGCTGAAAAAACTCTCACTAGGACCCGGAGAGAGCAATGCCTCCCAAGAAGAAGAAGGTCACGGGGCTCATCAAGCTCCAGATCAACGCCGGTGCGGCCAACCCCGCGCCGCCGGTCGGCCCCGCGCTCGGCCAGCACGGCGTCAACATCATGGAGTTCTGCAAGGCCTACAACGCCGCGACCGAGTCGCAGCGTGGCTGGGTGATCCCGGTGGAGATCACGGTCTACGAGGACCGCTCCTTCACCTTCGTCACCAAGACGCCGCCGGCCGCGAAGATGATCCTCAAGGCCGCGGGTGTCGAGAAGGGCTCGGGCGAGCCGCACAAGACCAAGGTCGCCAAGATCACCGAGGCGCAGGTCCGTGAGATCGCCACGACCAAGCTTCCCGACCTGAACGCCAACGACCTGGACGCCGCGTCGAAGATCATCGCCGGCACCGCCCGCTCCATGGGCATCACGGTCGAGGGCTGATCCCCAGCCCCGTAGCACCTTCGTAGCACCGTGGCAGGGCCTGCTCGGCCCGTACCACGACTCCTCAAGACACACTGGAGCAGTAGTGAGCAAGCGCAGCAAGTCCCTCCGCGCTGCGGACGCCAAGATCGACCGGGAGAAGCTCTACGCCCCGCTCGAGGCCGTCCGTCTCGCCAAGGAGACCTCCACGAGCAAGTTCGACGGCACCGTCGAGGTCGCCTTCCGCCTGGGTGTCGACCCGCGCAAGGCCGACCAGATGGTCCGTGGCACCGTGAACCTGCCGCACGGCACCGGCAAGACCGCCCGGGTCCTGGTCTTCGCGACCGGTGACCGTGCTGCGGCCGCGGAGGCCGCGGGCGCCGACATCGTCGGCTCCGACGAACTGATCGACGAGGTGGCGAAGGGGCGTCTGGACTTCGACGCCGTCGTCGCCACCCCGGACCTCATGGGCAAGGTCGGCCGCCTCGGCCGCGTCCTCGGCCCGCGTGGTCTGATGCCCAACCCGAAGACCGGCACCGTGACCCCGGACGTGGCCAAGGCCGTGACCGAGATCAAGGGCGGCAAGATCGAGTTCCGCGTCGACAAGCACTCGAACCTGCACTTCATCATCGGCAAGGCGTCCTTCGACGACGACAAGCTGGTGGAGAACTACGGCGCGGCGCTGGAGGAGATCCTCCGTCTGAAGCCGTCCGCCGCCAAGGGCCGCTACATCAAGAAGGCCGCGATCAGCACCACGATCGGCCCCGGCGTCCCGGTCGACCCGAACCGCACCCGGAACCTTCTCGTCGAGGAGGACCCGGCCGCGGTCTGAACCTGACGGTTCGCCCGAGTCGGCGACGAGCCCCGCAACCTTTCGAGGTGCGGGGCTCGTCCCTTTTTGTCGTACCTCTCTTTCTTCGTACGACTGTCGGTGCTGTGCGTTACCTTCCAGGGACGGGCATTCCATGGGGGTGGGACGAATGAAGTGCACGAGTGTGCGCCGTGCGGGCCTCTCGATCGCGGCAGTGATCCTGCTGGCGGGGGCGACGGCCTGCAGCGGATCGGGCGGCCCGGGCGGTTCCGGCGGAGCGAGCGGCTCCGGGGGCGCGGGCGGCTCCGGTGAGGCCGGGGGCGGCAGCCCGCGGCTCAGCCCCGTCGCGGCGCTGCGGAGCGCCGAGAAGTCCACCGACGGCGCCGACTCCGCGAAGGTCGAGTCCACCACGGCCATGGGCTCGGTGATGTCGATGACCGCGGAGGGCGTACTGGGCTGGAAGGACGGCCTCACCGGCACGCTCACCATCACGTACACCGGCGGCACCATGGCCGACACGATGCGGCAGATGGGCGCCACCTCCATGGAGGCCCGGTACCTGCCCGACGCCTACTACGCCAGGATGGGCGACTCCTTCGCGGGGCAGGCCGGCGGCAGACACTGGATCAAGTACGCGTACGACGACCTGGAGAAGCTCGGCGGCGGCTCCGGCGCGTATCTGAAGGACCAGCTCACGAACACCACTCCCAACCAGTCGGTGAAGCTGCTGCTGGCCTCCGGTGACGTCCGCGAGGTCGGCCGGGAGAAGGTGCGGGGCCGGAACACCACGCACTACTCCGGCACGGTCGAGGTGGCCGACCTCGCCGAGAAGAACTCCCACCTCGGCCGGAGCCAGCTCGAGGAGCTGAAGAAGACGCTGGAACAGGCCGGTGTCACCACCGAGACCGTCGACATCTGGGTCGACGACCGGGACCTGCTGGCCAAGAAGGTCGAGAAGGGCGAGACCACGGCCGGCGCGTACAGCCAGACCGCCTTCTACAGCGACTACGGCACCGAGGTCTCGGCCGAGGCGCCCCCGGCCGGCGACACGACGGACTTCCGTGAGTTGGTGAAGCAGCAGGAGGCGGCCGGCGGCTCGTAATTCACGGGACCTCCTCCGGGATCATGGGATACCTTCACGGTCTTGCTGTGCGTCGACCGTGTGTTCTCTGTACGGGGTTCTGGGGGAAATTGGATGAGGTCTGCCGTGGGTGTCCTCGGGCTGTCCGTGCTGCTCGTCAGCGGCTGCGCGGCGGTGGGCGGTACGGGGAGCGGGGGTGACTCGTCCGCCGCGGCGGCGGTCACGCGGGCCGCGGAGAAGGCGGAACAGCCGGTGTCCCTGCGCTACCGCACGAACGGCCGGACACCGGAGGAGGGCCGGATTCGGGGCGAGGCCGCGATCGGCACGAAGCCGCAGGTCATGAGCCTGAAGTCCACCGTGCTCAGCGGCCCCGACAAGGGTACGGGCGAGTTCCGGTTCGTCGGCGGGGTGCTCTACATAGGCACCGGCGAAGCCGACGAGGACGGCAAGCACTGGGTCAGGTTCGGGAAGCCCGGCGCCAACGGCGGGATGTCCGACAAGGTCCGCGACAACCCGGCGCACGAGACCGGCTTCCTGGCCGCCGCAGACGACCTGAAGAAGGCCGGCTCCGAGACCGTCGGCGGCGTCCGCACCGACCACTACGCGGGCACGGCCACCATCGACGAGATCCGCGCCTCCTACGAGGGCAAGCCGACGAAGATCCGGCAGCGCACCGAGAAGAGCCTCGCCCAGTACGAGAAGCTGGGCGTGGACGAGCTCACCATGGACCTGTGGGTCGACGCCGAGGACCGCACCCGGCAGCTGCGCATGCAGGGCTTCGGACGGCGTGGCCCGCTCGACCTGACGATCACCTTCTCCGACTTCGGCAAGCCCGTGACCGTGAAGGCGCCGCCGGCCTCGGACACCATGGACCTGGCCGAGCAGCTGCGGAAGGCCGCTGACTGACCTCCGCCGGTCCGCCGGCCGGGCACCCGGCCGGTCCCCGTACGGGCGGATTTGCTTGACGGCGACCGGTTCACGTACGCTCCTGCAGAAGCCAAAGACCGCTGGTCGTTGCCGTGCACTCAGCAGAGGGTGCGGTGGCCGAAGGATCCGCTGCAATGCGGACGACCCGCGCAGGTGTCAGTGGATGTGCTCCCGAACAGAACTCCTTCCACGGAATTCGTCCGGTCGAGCTACGCCCCGTGCGCCTGCGCCGGGGCGTTTCGTCTGTCACAGCCCCTTCTGAGCGGTCCTCATCACCCGGAAGGAGGCCGACGCTCTATGGCAAGGCCCGACAAGGCTGCCGCGGTAGCCGAGCTGACGGACGCGTTCCGCAGTTCGAACGCCGCCGTGCTGACCGAGTACCGGGGTCTCACCGTGGCGCAGCTCAAGACGCTGCGTCGTTCGCTCGGTGAGAACGCCCAGTACGCCGTGGTGAAGAACACGCTGACCAAGATTGCGGCCAACGAGGCCGGGATCAACACGCTCGACGACCTTTTCAACGGTCCGACGGCGGTCGCCTTCATCACCGGTGACCCGGTGGAGTCGGCGAAGGGTCTTCGTGACTTCGCCAAGGACAACCCGAACCTCGTCATCAAGGGCGGTGTCCTTGACGGCAAGGCGCTGTCCGCCGACGAGATCAAGAAGCTTGCGGACCTCGAGTCCCGCGAGGTTCTGCTCAGCAAGCTGGCGGGTGCCTTCAAGGGCAAGCAGTCTCAGGCTGCTCAGCTCTTCCAGGCGCTTCCCTCGAAGCTCGTCCGCACCGTGGACGCTCTTCGCGCCAAGCAGGCCGAGCAGGGCGGTGCCGAGTAACTCGGCTCGCGAAATGACCGCCGCCTGAGGCGTCCCGCCTGAGGCAGAGGTCGTAGCGGGCCGACAGTACGCCCGCCACACATGTACATACCGGCACCAGCCGAATTAGTGGAAGGATCGCCCACCATGGCGAAGCTCAGCCAGGAAGACCTGCTCGCGCAGTTCGAGGAGATGACCCTCATCGAGCTCTCCGAGTTCGTGAAGGCGTTCGAGGACAAGTTCGACGTCACCGCCGCCGCCGCGGTCGCCGCCGCCCCCGCGGGCCCGGCCGCCGTCGTCGAGGCCGCTGAGGAGCAGGACGAGTTCGACGTCGTCCTCACCGGCGCGGGCGAGAAGAAGATCCAGGTCATCAAGGTCGTGCGTGAGCTGACCTCCCTGGGTCTGAAGGAGGCCAAGGACCTCGTGGACGGCGCTCCGAAGCCCGTTCTCGAGAAGGTCGCCAAGGAGGCCGCAGAGAAGGCTGCCGAGTCCCTCAAGGCCGCCGGCGCCTCCGTCGAGGTCAAGTAACACCCCGCGGTCGGCGACGACCGCACGCGAAGGCTGAAACTGCCCCTCCCGGGGCTGTAACGCCCACGCACCGAGGAGCGATCATCCATCTGGGTGGTCGCTCTTCGGCGTTCCTGGAAGCACGGCCACGGTTGCCTCATACCCCTCTGAGCGGGGGGTATGGTGATCTTCGTCGTGTCTCCGAGCGCCCCGGCTCGCGCCAGGGGGCCTTGACGAACCGCACGCAGCGCGCAATTCTCAGGACGCGTCGTCACAAGGATCCGTATCCGAGGCATGGATCGACGACGAAGAGGGCAGTATCACCGTGCGATTGAGGGCTACCGGACCGAGGGCGTTGAGAACTACGAGGGTCTCGAAGAACCCGCACTGGACATCAGTGTGCCAACTGGCTACACTGACCCTTTGCGCTGCCTGTTAGCTGTCCCCTGCCCGTCACCAGGGGCATGCCCTCACTTGAGTCCGGACGATCAGATCATCTCCCACCTGGCCTTTTCGCCAATCGGGGAAAATCTGTCTCCGTGCCCGGGACTGAGGGGCCGGTACGCGCGTAGTGAGTCCGAGCCCTCGGAAGGACCCCCTCTTGGCCGCCTCGCGCAACGCCTCGACCTCGAATACGAACAACGCCGCCAGCACTGCCCCGCTGCGCATCTCTTTTGCAAAGATCAAGGAGCCACTCGAGGTTCCCAACCTGCTCGCGTTGCAGACCGAGAGCTTTGACTGGCTGCTCGGGAACACCGCCTGGCAGAGTCGGGTCGAGGCGGCTCTGGAGTCCGGTCAGGACGTCCCCACCAAGTCGGGTCTGGAGGAGATCTTCGAGGAGATCTCCCCGATCGAGGACTTCTCCGGGTCGATGTCGCTGACGTTCCGCGACCACCGCTTCGAGCCGCCGAAGAACAGCATCGACGAGTGCAAGGACCGTGACTTCACGTACGCGGCCCCGCTCTTCGTGACGGCCGAGTTCACCAACAACGAGACCGGCGAGATCAAGTCCCAGACGGTCTTCATGGGCGACTTCCCGCTCATGACGAACAAGGGCACCTTCGTCATCAACGGCACCGAGCGTGTCGTGGTGTCGCAGCTGGTCCGTTCGCCGGGTGTCTACTTCGACTCCTCCATCGACAAGACGTCCGACAAGGACATCTTCTCGGCCAAGATCATCCCTTCCCGGGGTGCCTGGCTGGAGATGGAGATCGACAAGCGCGACATGGTCGGTGTGCGCATCGACCGCAAGCGCAAGCAGTCCGTCACCGTCCTTCTGAAGGCTCTCGGCTGGACCACCGAGCAGATCCTCGAGGAGTTCGGCGAGTACGAGTCCATGCGCGCCACCCTGGAGAAGGACCACACCCAGGGCCAGGACGACGCGCTGCTCGACATCTACCGCAAGCTGCGTCCGGGCGAGCCCCCCACGCGTGAGGCCGCGCAGACGCTGCTCGAGAACCTCTACTTCAACCCCAAGCGCTACGACCTGGCCAAGGTCGGCCGCTACAAGGTCAACAAGAAGCTGGGCGCAGACGCTCCGCTCGACGCGGGCGTGCTGACCGTCGAGGACGTCATCTCGACGATCAAGTACCTGGTCAAGCTGCACGCCGGCGAGACCGAGACGGGTGCGGACAACGGCACCACGATCGTCGTCGAGACCGACGACATCGACCACTTCGGCAACCGTCGTCTGCGCAGCGTCGGCGAGCTCATCCAGAACCAGGTCCGCACGGGTCTGGCGCGGATGGAGCGAGTCGTCCGCGAGCGGATGACGACCCAGGACGTCGAGGCGATCACGCCGCAGACCCTGATCAACATCCGGCCGGTCGTCGCCTCCATCAAGGAGTTCTTCGGCACCAGCCAGCTGTCGCAGTTCATGGACCAGAACAACCCGCTGTCGGGTCTCACCCACAAGCGCCGTCTGTCGGCTCTTGGCCCGGGTGGTCTCTCCCGTGAGCGGGCCGGCTTCGAGGTCCGTGACGTGCACCCGTCGCACTACGGCCGCATGTGCCCGATCGAGACGCCCGAAGGCCCGAACATCGGTCTGATCGGCTCGCTCGCCTCCTACGGCCGCGTCAACGCGTTCGGTTTCGTGGAGACGCCCTACCGCCGGGTCACCGACGGTGTCGTCACCGACGAGGTCGACTACCTGACGGCCGACGAGGAGGACCGCTTCGTCATCGCGCAGGCCAACGCCACGCTCGACGACGACCTGCGCTTCACCGAGAACCGCGTCCTGGTGCGCCGTCGTGGCGGCGAGGTCGACTACGTCCCCGGTGACGACGTCGACTACATGGACGTCTCGCCGCGCCAGATGGTGTCGGTCGCGACCGCCATGATCCCGTTCCTCGAGCACGACGACGCCAACCGTGCCCTCATGGGCGCGAACATGATGCGTCAGGCCGTGCCGCTCATCAAGAGCGAGGCCCCGCTCGTCGGCACCGGCATGGAGTACCGCTCCGCCGTCGACGCCGGCGACGTGGTCAAGGCCGAGAAGGACGGTGTGGTCCAGGAGGTCTCCGCGGACTACATCACCACGACCAACGACGACGGCACGTACATCACGTACCGCCTGGCCAAGTTCTCGCGCTCCAACCAGGGCACCTCGGTCAACCAGAAGGTCATCGTCAACGAGGGCGACCGGATCATCACCGGTCAGGTCCTCGCCGACGGCCCGGCCACCGAGAACGGCGAGATGGCGCTCGGCAAGAACCTGCTCGTGGCGTTCATGCCGTGGGAGGGTCACAACTACGAGGACGCGATCATCCTGTCGCAGCGCCTCGTGCAGGACGACGTCCTCTCCTCGATCCACATCGAGGAGCACGAGGTCGACGCCCGTGACACCAAGCTCGGCCCGGAGGAGATCACCCGGGACATCCCGAACGTCTCCGAGGAGGTCCTCGCCGACCTCGACGAGCGCGGCATCATCCGCATCGGTGCCGAGGTCGTCGCCGGCGACATCCTGGTCGGCAAGGTCACGCCCAAGGGCGAGACCGAGCTGACCCCGGAGGAGCGCCTGCTGCGCGCGATCTTCGGCGAGAAGGCCCGTGAGGTCCGTGACACCTCGCTGAAGGTGCCGCACGGCGAGATCGGCAAGGTCATCGGCGTCCGCGTCTTCGACCGTGAAGAGGGCGACGAGCTGCCGCCGGGCGTGAACCAGCTGGTTCGTGTCTACGTGGCGCAGAAGCGCAAGATCACGGACGGTGACAAGCTCGCCGGCCGTCACGGCAACAAGGGCGTCATCTCCAAGATCCTGCCCATCGAGGACATGCCGTTCCTCGAGGACGGGACCCCGGTCGACATCATCCTCAACCCGCTGGGTGTGCCGTCCCGAATGAACCCGGGACAGGTGCTGGAGATCCACCTCGGCTGGCTCGCCAGCCGCGGCTGGGACGTCTCCGGTCTCGGCGAGGACTGGGCGCAGCGCCTGCAGGTCATCGGCGCCGACCAGGTCGCCCCGGGCACCAACGTCGCCACCCCGGTGTTCGACGGCGCCCGTGAGGACGAGCTCGCGGGTCTGCTGAACCACACCATCCCGAACCGCGACGGCGAGCGCATGGTGCAGCCGACCGGCAAGGCGAGGCTGTTCGACGGCCGCTCCGGCGAGCCGTTCCCGGACCCGATCTCCATCGGGTACATGTACATCCTCAAGCTCCACCACCTGGTCGACGACAAGCTGCACGCCCGTTCGACCGGCCCGTACTCGATGATCACCCAGCAGCCGCTGGGCGGTAAGGCGCAGTTCGGCGGTCAGCGCTTCGGTGAGATGGAGGTGTGGGCGCTGGAGGCATACGGCGCCGCGTACGCCCTCCAGGAGCTCCTGACCATCAAGTCCGACGACGTCACCGGCCGCGTGAAGGTCTACGAGGCCATCGTCAAGGGCGAGAACATCCCCGAGCCCGGCATCCCCGAGTCCTTCAAGGTGCTCATCAAGGAGATGCAGTCTCTCTGCCTGAACGTGGAGGTGCTGTCCAGCGACGGTATGTCCATCGAGATGCGTGACACCGACGAGGACGTCTTCCGCGCGGCGGAGGAGCTCGGCATCGACCTGTCCCGGCGCGAGCCGAGCAGCGTCGAAGAGGTCTGACGGGAGTCCGGTCCGGAGGTTCGGCGATGAAATTCCCTGAACCTCCGGCCGGCCCCGGGACCCCCGTATCAGACCCCAAGACTTACAACCCTGAGAGGGATTGACGCATAGTGCTCGACGTCAACTTCTTCGACGAGCTCCGGATCGGTCTGGCTACCGCTGACGACATCCGTCAGTGGAGCCACGGCGAGGTCAAGAAGCCCGAGACGATCAACTACCGCACGCTCAAGCCGGAAAAGGACGGACTCTTCTGCGAGAAGATCTTCGGTCCGACCCGGGACTGGGAGTGCTACTGCGGCAAGTACAAGCGCGTCCGCTTCAAGGGCATCATCTGCGAGCGCTGCGGCGTCGAGGTCACTCGCGCCAAGGTGCGTCGTGAGCGGATGGGCCACATCGAGCTTGCCGCCCCCGTCACCCACATCTGGTACTTCAAGGGTGTCCCGAGCCGTCTGGGCTACCTGCTCGACCTGGCTCCCAAGGACCTCGAGAAGGTCATCTACTTCGCGGCGTACATGATCACGTACGTCGACGACGAGCGCCGGACCCGTGACCTGCCCTCGCTGGAGGCGCACGTCTCCGTCGAGCGTCAGCAGATCGAGAACCGCCGCGACTCCGACCTGGAGGCCCGCGCCAAGAAGCTCGAGACCGACCTGGCCGAGCTCGAGGCCGAGGGCGCCAAGGCCGACGTACGCCGCAAGGTGCGCGAAGGCGCCGAGCGCGAGATGAAGCAGCTGCGCGACCGTGCGCAGCGCGAGATCGACCGTCTCGACGAGGTGTGGACCCGCTTCAAGAACCTCAAGGTCCAGGACCTCGAGGGCGACGAGCTCCTCTACCGCGAGCTGCGTGACCGTTTCGGCACGTACTTCGACGGCTCGATGGGCGCCGCCGCGCTGCAGAAGCGCCTGGAGTCCTTCGACCTCGACGAGGAGGCCGAGCGTCTCCGCGAGATCATCCGTACCGGCAAGGGCCAGAAGAAGACCCGTGCGCTCAAGCGCCTGAAGGTCGTCTCCGCGTTCCTGCAGACCAGCAACAGCCCCAAGGGCATGGTCCTGGACTGCGTGCCGGTCATCCCGCCGGACCTCCGCCCGATGGTGCAGCTGGACGGTGGCCGCTTCGCGACCTCCGACCTGAACGACCTGTACCGCCGTGTGATCAACCGCAACAACCGTCTGAAGCGGCTTCTCGACCTCGGCGCGCCCGAGATCATCGTGAACAACGAGAAGCGCATGCTCCAGGAGGCCGTCGACGCGCTCTTCGACAACGGCCGTCGTGGCCGCCCCGTCACGGGCCCCGGCAACCGTCCGCTGAAGTCGCTGTCCGACATGCTCAAGGGCAAGCAGGGCCGCTTCCGTCAGAACCTGCTCGGCAAGCGTGTGGACTACTCCGCGCGTTCCGTGATCGTCGTCGGTCCGCAGCTGAAGCTGCACCAGTGCGGTCTGCCGAAGGCGATGGCGCTGGAGCTGTTCAAGCCGTTCGTGATGAAGCGGCTCGTGGACCTCAACCACGCGCAGAACATCAAGAGCGCCAAGCGCATGGTGGAGCGCGGCCGCACCGTCGTGTACGACGTCCTCGAAGAGGTCATCGCCGAGCACCCGGTGCTGCTGAACCGTGCGCCCACCCTGCACCGCCTGGGCATCCAGGCCTTCGAGCCGCAGCTGGTCGAGGGCAAGGCCATCCAGATCCACCCGCTCGTCTGCACCGCGTTCAACGCGGACTTCGACGGCGACCAGATGGCCGTCCACCTGCCGCTCTCCGCGGAGGCGCAGGCCGAGGCGCGCATCCTGATGCTGTCCTCGAACAACATCCTCAAGCCCGCCGACGGCCGTCCGGTGACGATGCCGACCCAGGACATGGTCCTCGGTCTGTTCTTCCTCACCACCGACGGCGAGCTGCGCGACACCAAGGGCGAGGGCCGGTCCTTCGGCTCCACGGCCGAGGCGATCATGGCGTTCGACGCCGGTGAGCTCGCGCTGCAGTCGCCGATCGACATCCGCTTCCCGGTGGGCACCATCCCGCCGCGTGGCTGGACGCCGCCGGCGCAGGAGGAGGGCGACCCGGAGTGGCAGCAGGGTGACACCTT
Organism: Streptomyces achromogenes; assembly: GCF_030816715.1. Classification (NCBI taxonomy): domain Bacteria; kingdom Bacillati; phylum Actinomycetota; class Actinomycetes; order Kitasatosporales; family Streptomycetaceae; genus Streptomyces; species Streptomyces achromogenes. Next base: position 5,225,055 of record NZ_JAUSYH010000001.1, read on the forward strand.
CCGGCTGCGTACGACGCTGGGCCGCGCGCTCTTCAACGAGCTGCTGCCCGAGGACTACCCGTTCGTCGACTACTCGGTGGGCAAGAAGCAGCTCTCCGAGATCGTCAACGACCTGGCCGAGCGCTACCCCAAGGTCATCGTGGCGGCGACGCTCGACAACCTGAAGGCGGCCGGCTTCTTCTGGGCGACCCGTTCCGGTGTCACCGTGGCCATCTCCGACGTCGTCGTCCCCGAGGCGAAGAAGGAGATCGTCCGCGGGTACGAGGCGCAGGACGAGAAGGTCCAGAAGCAGTACGAGCGTGGTCTGATCACCAAGGAAGAGCGCACGCAGGAGCTCATCGCGATCTGGACCAAGGCGACCAACGAGGTCGCCGAGGCGATGAACGCGAACTTCCCCAAGACCAACCCCATCTTCATGATGGTTGACTCGGGCGCCCGAGGAAACATGATGCAGATGCGGCAGATCGCCGGTATGCGTGGTCTGGTGTCGAACGCGAAGAACGAGACCATCCCGCGTCCGATCAAGGCGTCCTTCCGTGAGGGCCTGTCCGTGCTGGAGTACTTCATCTCCACGCACGGCGCCCGTAAGGGTCTCGCGGACACCGCCCTGCGTACCGCCGACTCGGGTTACCTGACCCGTCGTCTGGTGGACGTCTCGCAGGACGTCATCATCCGCGAGGAGGACTGCGGCACCGAGCGCGGTCTGAAGCTGCGGATCGCCTCGAAGGACGCGAACGGCGTCCTGCAGAAGGCGGACGACGTGGAGACCAGCGTCTACGCCCGCATGCTCGCCGAGGACGTCGTCATCGACGGCAAGGTGATCGCGCCGGCCAACGTGGACCTGGGCGACGTGCTCATCGACCAGCTGGTGCGCCACGGTGTCGAGGAGGTCAAGACCCGCTCGATCCTGACCTGTGAGTCGCAGGTCGGCACGTGCGCCATGTGCTACGGCCGCTCGCTGGCCACCGGCAAGCTGGTCGACATCGGTGAGGCGGTCGGCATCATCGCCGCCCAGTCCATCGGTGAGCCCGGCACCCAGCTGACGATGCGTACCTTCCACACCGGTGGTGTGGCCGGTGACGACATCACCCAGGGTCTGCCGCGTGTCGTCGAGCTCTTCGAGGCCCGTACCCCGAAGGGTGTCGCCCCGATCTCCGAGGCCTCCGGCCGCGTGCGGATCGAGGAGACCGAGAAGACGAAGAAGATCGTCATCACGCCGGACGACGGCAGCGACGAGACGGCGTTCCCGATCTCCAAGCGCGCCCGTCTCCTGGTCAGCGAGGGCGAGCACGTCGAGGTGGGCCAGAAGCTCACCGTGGGTGCCACCAACCCGCACGACGTGCTGCGCATCCTGGGTCAGCGTGCCGTCCAGGTCCACCTGGTCGGCGAGGTCCAGAAGGTCTACAACTCGCAGGGCGTGTCGATCCACGACAAGCACATCGAGATCATCATCCGGCAGATGCTCCGCCGGGTGACGATCATCGAGTCCGGCGACGCCGAGCTGCTGCCCGGCGAGCTCGTCGAGCGCTCGAAGTTCGAGGTCGAGAACCGTCGTGTGGTGCAGGAGGGCGGTCACCCGGCCTCCGGTCGTCCGCAGCTCATGGGTATCACCAAGGCCTCGCTGGCCACGGAGTCCTGGCTGTCGGCGGCGTCCTTCCAGGAGACGACCAGGGTGCTGACGGACGCGGCGATCAACGCCAAGTCCGACTCCCTGATCGGCCTCAAGGAGAACGTCATCATCGGTAAGCTCATCCCGGCCGGTACGGGTCTGTCCCGCTACCGCAACATCCGGGTCGAGCCGACCGAGGAGGCCAAGGCCGCGATGTACTCGGCCGTCGGCTACGACGACATCGACTACTCGCCGTTCGGCACGGGCTCCGGCCAGGCCGTTCCGCTGGAGGACTACGACTACGGTCCGTACAACCAGTAAGGCGTACGTCTGAGGTACCGAAGGGCGGTCACCCCCGTTGGGGGGTGGCCGCCCTTCGGCGTGACCGGGAGACGTCGGCAGGGGGCCGCTGACGGGGCTCTGACGGGCGGAGGGGCGGCCGGGGATGCCGCGTGCCGTTTCCCAGATCACCAGCAGCCGTCTCACACTTCGGCCGGAAATGAGCCAGGAGGAAATTCTCAACCAGCTCATTCAGGACGTCAGCCCGGCTCGAGCACATACAAACGAGGCTCCTCGTTCGTTGTCGTGGGGTGTAGACCACCGCGACAACGAGGAGGAGCCTCGCTCATATCAATTTACTGGCGCACAAAAGAAGCATTCAAGGGTCATCAAAGTCCGTGTGTCGTGGACTCGCCGACCCGCGGCGGGCCGTGAAACCGTATTGGAGTGCCGGCCCACTGCTTCACGCCGTCGAGACGGGGTGCGCGGCACTCAGCCGTTCAAGGGGGCCCACTCCTGGTCGGGGTTGCCATTGCAGGACCACTGAATTGCCTTGGCACCGACAGCGCTTCCCGAGGTGCCGAGGCACATCCCCGAATTCCTGTTGATCAGCTTGTGCCACCCCGCGCCCGAGCCATTCTGCCAGTACCACAGCTGGTCATTGTGTCCGTTGCAGTCCCACACCGTGGCAGCTGCGCCAGACGCCTTCGAGGTACCGCTGATGCCCAGGCACTGGCCGTTGTCGTTGGTCACCCGGTAGTAGGTCCCGCGGGAGTCCGACCCCGCCGAGTGGAGGCCCCACACCTGATCGGGGTTCTTGTTGCAGTACCACTGAATAGCGTTTGTCTTGTTGGCTCCGTTCTGGCTTCCCAGGCAGTAGCCGTTCGCGTTGATCATCCGCGGGCCGGTCGCCGCGGATGCGGTCGGTGCGAACCCGACAAGCATCGACAATGCGGCCGACGTGGCACCTGCCGCGATGGTGACGCGCGTAAACCTATTCATATCGGAAATCACTCCGGAGTTCTTCCAGGGATGAATTTCCCGCGGTCGGGAGAAGGCAGGACCGGCCGAAAATCGACCTTGATACTCCGGCTTGGATGTCTCGGAGTGCCAAACCTTCGGACCTCGTGTGGTCTATACCGCGGGGGCCATTGCTGAAACATTATCAGATGGCATTCATTGGTGGCCGGTTTTATCAAACGCTCAAGTTTCATGAGCCAGGCTCCGCGGCCGCGACGTCGCCGCGTCGTCGCTATCGGCGAGTCGCGAGAGTCCGGTGCCTGAAGCGCGTACGGTCCGGTCGGGCCTGCCGCGACCGTTCCCTCCGTCGACCCGCTGTGACGAGGAGGGTGTCGCACACTCCATACCCCCTGTTGGGGCGTGCAGCGGGCCCGGCGTCCCGTCCTGCCGCCTTTGTTTTGACCGGAGTCGGTGCGCTAGGTACGCTCAGACCTTGTGCCTGGGGTGTGCCCTGGCCCATGTGCGTGTCTGCAACCGCATCGGGGCCGTAGCAATGGCCACCGCGATCCGCGCCCCTTCCTGCCTCGCGGCGGAAGTCCGCAGGTCCGACACACCCGACCGCGTGGGTCGGCGAAGTTCCAGGTTAGCTGTACAAATCGGCACACAGAAACCGGAGAAGTAGTGCCTACGATCCAGCAGCTGGTCCGTAAGGGCCGGCAGGACAAGGTCGAGAAGAACAAGACGCCCGCACTCGAGGGTTCTCCTCAGCGCCGCGGCGTCTGCACGCGCGTGTTCACGACCACCCCGAAGAAGCCGAACTCGGCCCTGCGTAAGGTCGCGCGTGTGCGTCTGACCAGCGGGATCGAGGTCACCGCTTACATTCCGGGTGAGGGACACAACCTGCAGGAGCACTCCATCGTGCTCGTGCGTGGTGGCCGTGTGAAGGACCTGCCGGGTGTTCGCTACAAGATCATCCGCGGCTCCCTCGACACCCAGGGTGTCAAGAACCGCAAGCAGGCCCGCAGCCGCTACGGCGCCAAGAAGGAGAAGTAAGAAATGCCTCGTAAGGGCCCTGCCCCGAAGCGCCCGGTCATCATCGACCCGGTCTACGGTTCTCCTCTTGTCACGTCGCTCATCAACAAGGTGCTGCTGAACGGCAAGCGCTCCACCGCCGAGCGCATCGTCTACGGTGCCATGGAGGGCCTGCGCGAGAAGACCGGCAACGACCCGGTCATCACGCTGAAGCGCGCTCTCGAGAACATCAAGCCGACCATCGAGGTCAAGTCCCGCCGTGTCGGTGGCGCGACCTACCAGGTTCCGGTCGAGGTCAAGCCCGGCCGCGCGAGCACCCTGGCGCTGCGCTGGCTCGTCGGCTACTCCCGCGCCCGTCGCGAGAAGACCATGACCGAGCGCCTGCTCAACGAGCTTCTCGACGCGTCCAACGGCCTCGGCGCCGCTGTGAAGAAGCGTGAGGACACCCACAAGATGGCCGAGTCCAACAAGGCCTTCGCGCACTACCGCTGGTAGTCGCTACCCACATCGAGACCGAGAGAAGACGAAAGCCTTATGGCTACCACTTCACTTGACCTGGCCAAGGTCCGCAACATCGGGATCATGGCCCACATCGACGCGGGCAAGACGACCACCACCGAGCGGATCCTGTTCTACACCGGCGTCTCCTACAAGATCGGTGAGGTCCACGACGGCGCCGCGACCATGGACTGGATGGAGCAGGAGCAGGAGCGTGGCATCACGATCACCTCTGCTGCCACCACCTGTCACTGGCCGCTCGCCGACGTCGACCACACCATCAACATCATCGACACCCCGGGTCACGTCGACTTCACCGTCGAGGTGGAGCGTTCCCTGCGTGTGCTCGACGGCGCTGTGACGGTGTTCGACGGCGTTGCCGGCGTCGAGCCCCAGTCCGAGACCGTGTGGCGTCAGGCGGACCGTTACGGCGTTCCGCGCATCTGCTTCGTCAACAAGCTCGACCGGACCGGTGCCGAGTTCCACCGTTGCGTCGACATGATCAGCGGCCGCCTGGGTGCGACCCCGATCGTGATGCAGCTGCCGATCGGTGCCGAGGCCGACTTCAAGGGCGTCGTCGACCTGGTCACGATGAAGGCCTTCGTGTGGTCCGCCGAGGCGGAGAAGGGTGAGATGTACGACGTCGTCGACATCCCGTCCACCCACACCGAGGCTGCCGAGGAGTACCGCGGCAAGCTCGTCGAGACCGTCGCCGAGAACGACGACGAGATCATGGAGCTGTACCTGGAGGGCCAGGAGCCTTCCGTGGAGCAGCTGTACGCCGCGATCCGTCGTATCACCATCGCGTCCGGCAAGTCCGACGGCATCACCGTCACCCCGGTGTTCTGTGGCACCGCGTTCAAGAACAAGGGCGTCCAGCCCCTGCTCGACGCGGTCGTGCGCTACCTGCCCTCCCCCCTGGACGTCGAGGCCATCGAGGGCCACGACGTGAAGGACCCGGAGGAGGTCGTCAAGCGCAAGCCGTCCGACGACGAGCCGCTGTCCGCCCTCGCGTTCAAGATCATGAGCGACCCGCACCTGGGCAAGCTCACCTTCGTCCGGGTCTACTCGGGCCGCCTGGTGTCCGGCACTGCCGTGCTGAACTCCGTCAAGGGCAAGAAGGAGCGCATCGGCAAGATCTACCGCATGCACGCGAACAAGCGTGAGGAGATCGAGGCGGTCGGCGCCGGCGACATCGTCGCCGTCATGGGTCTGAAGCAGACCACGACCGGCGAGACGCTGTGCGACGACAAGAACCCGGTGATCCTGGAGTCCATGGACTTCCCGGCTCCGGTCATCCAGGTCGCCATCGAGCCCAAGTCGAAGGGCGACCAGGAGAAGCTGGGCATCGCGATCCAGCGCCTGGCCGAGGAGGACCCGTCGTTCCAGGTCCACTCGGACGAGGAGACCGGCCAGACCATCATCGGCGGCATGGGCGAACTGCACCTCGAGGTGCTGGTCGACCGTATGCGCCGTGAGTTCAAGGTCGAGGCCAACGTCGGCAAGCCGCAGGTCGCCTACCGCGAGACCATCCGCAAGACGGTCGACCGGGTGGACTACACGCACAAGAAGCAGACCGGCGGTACCGGCCAGTTCGCCAAGGTGCAGATCGCGATCGAGCCGATCGAGGGCGGCGACGCCTCGTACGAGTTCGTGAACAAGGTGACCGGTGGTCGTATCCCGAAGGAGTACATCCCTTCGGTCGACGCCGGTGCGCAGGAGGCCATGCAGTTCGGCATCCTCGCCGGTTACGAGATGACCGGCGTGCGCGTCACCCTGCTCGACGGCGGCTACCACGAGGTCGACTCCTCCGAGCTCGCCTTCAAGATCGCCGGTTCGCAGGCCTTCAAGGAGGCCGCCCGCAAGGCCAGCCCCGTGCTGCTCGAGCCGATGATGGCCGTCGAGGTCACCACGCCCGAGGACTACATGGGCGAGGTCATCGGCGACATCAACTCCCGCCGTGGTCAGATCCAGGCCATGGAGGAGCGGGCCGGTGCCCGCGTCGTCAAGGGCCTGGTGCCCCTGTCGGAGATGTTCGGCTACGTCGGCGACCTCCGCAGCAAGACGTCGGGTCGCGCGAGCTACTCGATGCAGTTCGACTCCTACGCCGAGGTTCCCCGGAACGTCGCCGAGGAGATCATCGCGAAGGCCAAGGGCGAGTAACGCTCCGCGTTCACACGCTTTAGGCTTGACTCCGGAGCCTCTGGGGCAACCACCCGCATTCGTCAAGGATCGTGAGTGTTTGCCCCGGCCCCGGGATTTGACAGCAAAGATCACCTGGCGCCGATGAAGCAAGGCGTTCCAGAACCACTCCCAGGAGGACCCCAGTGGCGAAGGCGAAGTTCGAGCGGACTAAGCCGCACGTCAACATCGGCACCATCGGTCACATCGACCACGGTAAGACGACCCTCACGGCCGCCATTACCAAGGTGCTGCACGACGCGTACCCGGACCTGAACGAGGCCTCGGCCTTCGACCAGATCGACAAGGCTCCTGAGGAGCGCCAGCGCGGTATCACCATCTCCATCGCGCACGTCGAGTACCAGACCGAGACGCGTCACTACGCCCACGTCGACTGCCCCGGTCACGCGGACTACATCAAGAACATGATCACGGGTGCGGCGCAGATGGACGGCGCCATCCTCGTCGTCGCCGCCACCGACGGCCCGATGCCGCAGACCAAGGAGCACGTGCTCCTGGCCCGCCAGGTCGGCGTTCCGTACATCGTCGTCGCCCTGAACAAGGCCGACATGGTGGACGACGAGGAGATCCTGGAGCTCGTCGAGCTCGAGGTCCGTGAGCTCCTCTCCGAGTACGAGTTCCCGGGCGACGACCTGCCGGTCGTCAAGGTCTCGGCGCTCAAGGCCCTCGAGGGCGACCCGGAGTGGGCGAAGACCGTCCTGGAGCTCATGGCCGCGGTCGACGAGTCGATCCCGACCCCCGAGCGTGACGTCGACAAGCCGTTCCTCATGCCCGTCGAGGACGTCTTCACGATCACCGGTCGCGGTACGGTCGTCACCGGCCGTATCGAGCGTGGTGTCCTGAAGGTCAACGAGACCGTCGACATCATCGGCATCAAGCAGGACAAGACCACCACCACGGTCACCGGCATCGAGATGTTCCGCAAGCTGCTCGACGAGGGCCAGGCCGGTGAGAACGTCGGTCTGCTGCTTCGTGGCATCAAGCGCGAGGACGTCGAGCGCGGCCAGGTCATCATCAAGCCGGGTTCGGTCACGCCGCACACCGAGTTCGAGGCCCAGGCCTACATCCTGTCGAAGGACGAGGGTGGCCGTCACACCCCCTTCTTCAACAACTACCGTCCGCAGTTCTACTTCCGTACGACGGACGTGACCGGCGTCGTGACCCTCCCCGAGGGCACCGAGATGGTCATGCCGGGTGACAACACCGAGATGAAGGTGGAGCTCATCCAGCCCGTCGCCATGGAAGAGGGCCTGAAGTTCGCCATCCGTGAGGGTGGCCGGACGGTCGGCGCCGGCCAGGTCACCAAGATCAACAAGTAAGTCCGTTGATCGACCTGGTAGCTCCAGCCTGAGCTGAGCAACCTGAGAGGGCCCGTACGACTCCGGTCGTACGGGCCCTTTCGCATGGACGGCGCGGGAGGGCGGGCCCATGGGCGGGGTAGCGGGGGAGACCTCGGTGGAGCCGGTCAGTCGGGGTAGCGGGGGAGATCCTCTGTGGAGACGGTCCAGTCCGCGACGGTGACGTCCTCGCCGTAGACGAAGTCCTTGCGCGTGGCGTAGCGGGGGCCGTCGGGGGTGGGGTGGATGTCGCTGAGGACCGCGCCCGTTCCGGTGCGGGGGTCGAAGATCGCGTAGACGGGAATGCCCATCAGCGGGTAGTCGCGCACCTTGCTGACCCAGTCGTTGTCCGGGTTGGAGCGGGAGACCACCTCGATGGCGGCGACGAGTGACCGGGGATCGAAGGAGCCCTCTCCCTCCATGTCCGCCTCGGCGATCACCATCACATCGGGACGGCGCATGATGCCCTCGGGTTCGTCCTCCACGTCGGGTTCACCCGTGTGGGCCACGATCTCGTCCGGCATCGCCTTTTCCAGGCGCTTCCGGACGCGCAGCACGGTGAGCTCGTGCGGCCTCGTGGGCGACATCATGTCGAGGACGATCCCTTCCTTGGTGATCTCGAACTTGCCGGGGAGGTTGTCGTCCGTCGACTCCACGAAGTCCCGCATGGCCCGGTAGAGGAGGGAGGCACCGTGCTGCGTGTGGTCCGAGGCGATGGTCATGGCGCTCGCTCCTCGTCGGTGCCCGGGGGCAAGGATCGTCACGCTCATGCTAGGCGGCCTCAGGGCGATCGGGTCGGCAGTCGCGGCAGAGGAGCTCCGGGGTCGGCGAGCGGAAGGGCCGGTCGCAGCCGTCGCAGGTGGGGAGGGGGCCTCGCACGGGCGGTGGAGTCTCGGGTGGCGTCCGGAAGGGCGGCGGGGGCGGGAGCTGGGCGGCGAGGCGGTGGGCCAGGAGGGCGGCCGGTCGGCGCAGCGGGTCTGGTGGGAGGTCCGCGGTGAGCGCTCGCATTATGGCTGCGGGGCTGACATCCCGCTCCAGCCAGGCAGCGACGCCGGGGGCGAGGTGCTCCACGTCCGTGGCGGACAGCAGGAGGCGGGAGTCGTGGCGGCGGAGGCGTGCGAGAAGATCCGTCGCCGCCTGGAGGAGCGCGGGGGCCGGGTACGCGGGGCGGGGCACGTCGGGGAGCGCCTTGCGGGGCTGCGGCTTGCGGGTCGGAGTGTCGCGGGGCTGAGGCGCGGCCGCCGGCCCCGTCGGCGCGTGGTCCGAGGCCGGACGGCGATCACGGTGACCGGGCTGGTTGCAGGAGACCGTGCGGGTGATGATCCGGCCGCCGGGGACGCGGGTGCGTTCGCGGCGGAGGTACCCGTGGGCCTCCAGCTCGCGCAACGCGGCGGCGATACGGACCGACCCTTCGGGGAAGCGCGCGGTGAGGGTCCTGATGTCGACGCGGACGCCCGGGGGCAGCGACTGGATGCGCACACCCAGGCCGATCGCGAGCAACGACAGCTCCGCGTGCTGGGCGAGGTGGTTGCCGATCACCGTGAAGCGGGTGGTGTGGCGCGCGTTGTCGTGGGTCAGACCACCCACGTGAGGGTGGGTTCTGCCCGGGATGCGGGACTTGGCACCCGAGGGCGCGCTAGGGTTTTCCGTGTTCATCAGGGAGGCTTGTCCTTGGTGAGGTCCATCGGGAAGTTGTGTTCCCAGGTGGTCAGGCCCTCGCAAGGGATGCCAGTCCCTGCGGGGGCCATTCGTGTGTCTGCGGCGTGGGGGGTGCAGCCGATGAAGCGGTGCTGCTGCGCTGAGCGTAGAGCAGACAACCCACCCCGAATCCACCCCAGTTGGCATATTCACTCGCGGTAGTGAGTTTGCGCGGCGGGCGGGAGGGGTGGGGCTTGGTGGGGTCCTTTCACCCCGGTGGTCCTTGGAAAAAAGAGCGCCCCTGTCACCGAGGTGCAGAAGATCGGGTTCCGGTGCCGGCGACGTGCGGATCTCGGCCCAGACCGTTTTGCGCGGCCACCGTCCCTCGTGCACCCCCCCAGCGGTCGGCCGGCGCGTCCACCAGCAGCAGCCCGCGGTCCGACTCGCCTTCCCCGCCGCCCGGTTCGAGGCGCCGCATCCGGTCACCGCGCGGGTCCGTGACCTCGATGCGGAGGGCGTCGCCGATGACGTACAGGAGCAGGCGGAAGTCACGGCCGGGGAGGCGTCCGTGGATGACGGCGTCGGCGGCCGGCTCGGCGACGAGGAGCGCGGCCGGGTCCAGCGGCAGCCCCCGGACGCGGAGTTGCTCGGTGGCGAGCAGCCGGGCCGGCCGGCTCCGCGGGGCGTGGAGGACAGGCGCACGTCGAAGTCGCGGAGGGCGACGCCGGGGGACGTGAAGAGGGTCCAGTACCCGAAATAGGGGCGGGAGATCGCGGAGCTGGAGGCGAGGGCGGTCGAAATCCAGCTCCACGATCCGTTGAGCGTCCACGGGCTGCTGCAGACGCCTGAGTACACGAGAGCGCTGCTGCGGATGCGACGGCCCGCGTACGCGGAGGACGTGGTCGTTCGGGGTGTGGCTGCTCGCGTGGCGCGCAAGTCCGTCTTCGACCGGGACCCCCGCACCGGAGATCAGTTTCATCTGTCGAAGTCGCCACCACCCCCGCCGCCGTCCACGTCCGTGACTCCAAGGTCGTCGACGGCCCCGCGTTCCACGTCGCCTCGGCCGCCTGGACGGAGTTCGTGACGTACGCGTCAGGCGGAGACCATCGCGGCCAGTAGCACCAGGAGCCCCACCGGGAAGAGCGTGATCAGCAGTGCTGCGCCGGCCGCCAGGATGCGGGGCATCCGAAACGAGAGACGGTGCGGCAGCACCCAGGCGAGGGCGTACAGGGCCATGGCCGTGTAGAACATGCCGCCGTACTGCCCCATGCCATGGTGATGCCGGACGAGGGCGTACTCCATCGCGAGGACCGGCAGCCCGAACACGGAAGCCACGAAGGGGGCTCTCCACCACGTCTTGTGGGGCTCGTGAAGCGGGGGCCGGCAGGGTCTCGGTCTCGGTCATGGCTCCACTTCACCAGCGCCACGCGCCCGATGCATCCGAACACGTACGTCCGCGACGTAGGTACGGGTACTCAACTGGCTCCGCGAGGACCGCGCTACGGTACATGTCAAGTTTGCAGTGACAACGGGGACAACGGGAGACACGCGTGGCGTGGGACGAGTGGGAGCAGCTCAAAAGCGCGGCGGCTGAGCGGCACGGGACCCAGATGCAACTGAACCACGTTCCGCTCGACCCGGGTGGCAGCGGCGGCACACTGGTCTCGAACAAGCCGGCCTGGTCCAAGGCCGGCAGTGACGTCGGCTCACTGCGCGAGGACCTCGGCAAGGTGGAGGTCAAGCTGGCGGACGGCCAGAAGGGCATCGGCGAGGACGCCGGCTGTCTGACCGCGGCCGCCCAGAAGGACGTCTACCGCTCGTGGGAGACGTACGTCAAGAACGTCGGTAACCGCTGCGGAAAGCTCTCCGGTCTGCTGGAGAAGGCCGGCAGCGACCAGTTGAAGACGGACGAGGCGATCAACGCCGAGATAGGCAACATGAAGGTGGAGTACGCGGATACTCCGGCCGTCGGCGGCAAGGGCTGAGGGGCGGTAACGAGACGTCATGGACCTCGCGACGCTCAAGGCCCTCAAGCCCACCGAGTACTCGGAAGCGGCCGACGGATACCGCAGCACCTCGGACATGGCGAGCGCGGCCAAGGATCGCATCGAGAACCAGATCGCCGTGGCGATGCGTAAAGCGCTGAAGGGCGAGGCCGCGACCGCCGCGATCAACCAACTGACGGAACTGGGCAAGAACTTCCACTACATCCAGGTGGAATGCGGTCTCGTCAGTACCGCGATCGAAGCCTTCTCCTACGAGGTGGGAGCCGCCAAGACCAAGCTCGACGCGGCCCTCGACGGCGCTCAGGCCGCCAAGCTCACCGTGCACGCGGACGGTTCGGTCTCCTACCCGGCGGGCGGGGAGAAGGACGCCGACGGCAAGATTCCCGACGGTGGCACGGTGAGCGGTCTGACGGACGGCACGGCCGCCGCGGTCGGCCGGCAGGCGGCCAACTTCGACCCCAATCCGAACCACCGCCTGGCGCAGGACTACGCCGACCAGATAGCCGCAGCGCTGAAGGAGGCTACGGAGGCCGACGAGAAGTGGGCTCCGAAGCTGCGCGCGCTGAAGGCGGACGACGACCTGACCGTCTCCGACAGCGACTGGGCCGACGCGTCCTCGGACACGAAGGGCGTCGCGGAGGCAGGCAAGAAGTATTTCGACTCGCTTCCGCAACCGCCCAAGGACGGTACTCCGGAGTCGAACGCGGAATGGTGGACTGGCCTGAACGCCGAGGAGCAGGCCGCGTGGATCTCCATGCGCCCAGACGCCGTCGGTGGGATGGACGGTCTGCCCGCCACGGCTCGCGACGAGGCTAACCGCATGGTGCTGGAGGAGACGCGCGCCAAGATGCGGATGGAGTTGGATTCGATCCCGAAGCCGCCGGCCAACGAGTGGACCTGGATTACTGCCGGTGGCTATCCGTCCAAGGTCCACACCGACGAATGGATGGACTGGCACAGAGAGTACGGGGACCGCTCCGAGCAGCTGAAGCAGCACCTCAAGGGCATGCAGTACATACAGGACCGGTTCGACCGGACCGGTGAAGGGGGCCTGCCCGAGGCCTATCTGCTCGGCTTCGACCCCGTGGGGCTGGACGACGGGAAGATCATCATGGCTAACGGAAATCCGGACGTGGCGGACCACGTGGCTGTGTACGTCCCCGGTACCCATGCCGGCCTCGAGAAGATCGGGGAGAACGACACTCATGGAGACCTCGGACGCGGAGAGACGCTGTGGGCGGAGAGCTCCAAGCTCGCTCCCGGCCAGAAGGTGTCCACGATCACCTGGCTCGACTACGACGCTCCGGACAGCATCGTTCCGGAGGCGAGCAGCGGATCGCGCGCGGAGGAGGGTGGTCCTCGCCTGTACGACTTCCTCCAAGGAAGCAGAGCAGCCCATGAGGAGGCCACCGGAACCACCGCACACACCACGGTTCTCGGGCACAGCTACGGAAGCACGGTCGTCGGCGCCTCCGCACAGTCGGGGAGCTGGCAAGACCCCGAGGCCGTGGACGACTACATGTTCGCAGGAAGCCCGGGCGTCCAAGCAGATCACGCGGCTGACTTCGGTGTGGGTGCGAACCACGTCTGGGCGATGGGCGGACCTGGGGACGACCAGTTCGTACGCCAAGGCGGTCGCTTGATGGGGCTCGGTGACAACCTGACCATCCCCACTGACGAATCGTTCGGTGGGAACGTGATGAAAAGCGACTCGGACGGGCACAGCGGATTCTGGGATACAAACGGCCACGAGGCATCGGTCAGTTTGAAAAACCAGGCCCGAGTGATCACAGGAAGGTACGGAGATGTCGTTCTGGACGACTGAGAGTCCTCAGCTCCGCAAGGGCGCGTCCCTTGGTGCGATATTGCTGTTCGCTGTGCTCGCTCTCGTGTTGACGGCCGGCTGTTCATCTACAAAGGGGAGTGAGAACTCATTGGACTACGAGCCACAGTCCCGGTCCACCGAGGCGGTCAAGACCGAGGTCTCGGGGATCTCCAGCCGGATCTTCGATGTCATGGACATCAAGATCAAGGTCACGGAACCGGGGCCGAACGTTCAGCCCTGCGACACAGGCGACGGCGACACGGGGAAGTTGCTCCGGATCCGCCATCCGTGGTCGGCCTATGGAGTGGGGAACGACGTCATGGAGAAGGGGATGGCCAATCTGCGCCAGGGGCTCCCCGAGCAGGGCTGGAAGATCGAGAAGGTCGGCGACGACGGTAGCAAGAACAAGAACATGCAGATTCTGGCCGTCCACAAAAAGACGTTCAGCCAGGCCGAGATCACCTGGCTCAAGGGACTGGACGGCCACGAGCCGCTCATCGAGGTGAACCTGTACTCAAGGTGCTTCCGGCCGGCGGGCGGCTCGGAGTAGCGGCGGGAGCTTCCGGTCCGTTGGCCCCGCCATGATCCGCGGGCGCAACCACGGAAGCGTGACTTTCGGAAAATCTCGCAAGGTGACCGTGAAGAGGATATGGGTAAAGGTTTCGTGCGCGGTAGCGGCTTGTTTCCTGCTGGCCGCGTGCTCGCGGGAGAGTGAGGAGCCTGAAATGGAGGTGCGTGACATTGATGCGGTCAAGGCGGAGGTCGAGCAGACGTCCAGCCGAATCCTTGAGATCATGGCGCTGAAGGGAAAGGTCGATGACGCCGGAGCCATGACTTCTCCGTGCGCGAACTATGACTCCAGCGAAAAGGTCTACCGCGCTCGCCATCCATGGAGCGTCTATCAGGTTCCCGTGGCAGAGGTGGAGAAATCCATGGACCGCCTGCGAGCAGGGCTGCCCGAGAAGGGCTGGGCAATAGTTATGGCTGGAGTCGACGGAAGCGTGGCCAAGAGCCCGCAAATCGTCGCCGAGTCCAAAGGCAAGGAATTTGCGGTCGATCTGCGCTTGCTTGATGAGCGAAAGTACGGTGATGACCCTTCGCTCATCGAGGTGACGGTTGAATCTTCCTGTTACCGGTCCGAATGAGCCCGCGAGTGCGAGTCATGGTGGCGGCGGCGATTGTCGCGCTGGCTCGTTGTCAGTCGAACGCCCGGCCTGCCGAGCAGCTTCAGCATGCCGCCCGAGGTGTGATGCGCGCCGGTGCGATGGCAGGACTCGGCAGGGTGCGCTCCGCACGTGGATTTCTGCGGGGCGTACAAGGGATCTTCGGGGCTCGACTCGGTGCGCATCCGCTTCTCCCTGGCTGAGGATCCTCCGGGAAAGGGAAAGGCCGCCTCGATCTTCAAGGAATACCGCATGGGCAAGGCCGCCCTCGCCGGTGTCAAGGTGGGCGTGCTCTATTTCGAGTGCACCAGCGACAAGTTCTCCGCGGGTGCCGGAGCGACCATCCTCCTGCGGGGTGAAGTCCGTAGCAGGTACGAAACGTCCGAAGCCGAGGACGCGGCTCGGCAGGACACGCTTGGTGTCGCGTACGAGTCGAGCCGAGCCCTTGCCGGCCTGCTCGTTTGCAAGGCCGGCGGAGGGCTCCCCGCGAGTTTCACGATGCCGCCCGAGGCGTAGGCCGGGGGCGCCTCAGCCACGGCCACGAACACGGCCACCACGGGCGCCACCGGAATCACGCGAGCCGCGCGAGGTCAGGCCCGTGTCCCAGGGGGCGACCATCATGCGGATCCGCTCACGGTGCTCGACGCCGCGGGACCAGGCTCCCGGCCAGGCGGACGCCCCCATCGAAGCCCCGGCGAACGCCCCCGCCAGCGCCGCGATCGAGTCCGAGTCGCCCGACGACCACGCCGCCCGGCGCACCGCGGTCACCGGCTCTTCGGGAAAGAGAAGGAAGCAGTACAGGCCCGCTGCGAGCGCTTCCTCGGCGATCCAGCCCGCGCCGACCGCCGCGCACGGGTCCCGCTCAGGATCCGGGGCGCGCAGCGCCGCCTCGACGGTGTCCAGGGCAGGATTCCCTTCTCCGCTCGTGCGGGCAGGCCCAGGGCCGGCGTGGCTTCCGGTGTTTCAGCGGTAGCGGATCACGTGCAGGCGGTGGACTCCTGCCGGGTCCAGTGACAGGGGGGCGTCGGACGAACCGTCGAGCAGCATCACGCCCTCCTCCGTCACGACGGCGTTCAGCAGCCACCCCACCGCTTCTCGCGACCGGCCGTCCGTCCGCCGTACCCAGACCAGCGCCCGCGCGCCGGCGGCCAGGGCCGACAAGGCGTCCGCCGCGGTCTGCCAGTCGACGTGCTCGGACGTGGACAGGACGGTGCCCAGCTCCGCGAGCGTCGGCTCGAACCAGCTGGCGCGGCCGGGCGGGGGCGGTGGGGGGAAGCCTTTCGGACCCGGGTTCTCGCCGGCGTTCCAGCGCGCCAGCCAGGCCCAGGGCTCCGCGTTGGGCAGGCCGAACGGGGCGCCGTTGTCCTTGGGGACGACGACCGTCGCGTCGAGCATGGCGTCCTGCCAGCGTCCGCCGTCCAGGAACCGCCTGGTGTTGCAGGAGAAGACCCAGCCCCGCCGGATCTCGTCCTCGGCCGTCGGCGCCACCAGGTCGACCTGTCCGTGGTACGCGTCGTCGAGCCACAGCCGGGCCTTGGCTGCCGCGGAGGCGAAGTCGTGCGCCTCCCGCTCCCACGCCTGCGGCGGGGCCTCCCGCGTCGCGGGCAGGGAGCGCAGGAGGACCAGCTCGTGCACCAGGTCCGCTCTGTCGAGTCTGGCGAGGGACGAGGTCAGGCCGTCCAGCAGGACCACCTGGCCGTTGTTGTTGTGTGCGTAGAGGAGGTTCCCGGACGCCTCGGCGCCGCCGATCGCGCGGCGGACCCAGACCACGCCCCGCGTGTCGGGACCCGGCTCGCTCATGGCGCCGATCACGTCGTCCCAGCCGCGCACGGGAACCCGCTGGAATGACGGGAAGTAGCGCCGGGTCAGCCTGGACCACCAGCCGGGCGCCTCGTCGGAGGGCTGCCAGGGCAACGGGACCGACGGGGCACGCTCGACAGCGGAGTGCACGGCCACCAGACAGCCGCGCGCGTTGATCCTGCGTGCCTGGTCGGTGACCCTGCGCGCCGCCTGCCGGGGGTCGACCGCGTCCATGTCCCCGAGGGGGTCGCTGGCCGACGGGTGGAAGACCGGGCTGCCGTCCTTCGGGACGACGACGGAGGCCGCGAGCATGGGCGTGGCGGGGTAGCCCGGCTGGGTCAGGGTCCGGCAGGAGAACATCCACGCGGTGGGAGTCTCGTGCACCGGTTGCGGAACGGAGAGTTCGACCAGACCCCGGTATGTTTCGGTCAGCCACGCGGCCGCTCGGGTGTCAGGGCTCATCACGGCTGCCTACTCCTTGGGGGGCCAGTTGCCCGAGGCGCGTCGGGACATGTAGTCGTCCACCGGAAAGGCGCTCGGCGGGAAGTGGGCCCTTCCTCCGTCGTGCGGCACGACGACCACGCTGGTGATCGGCGACAGCAGCCAGTCCCCGGTCTCGATGTGCTCTTTCCAGTCGAAGGCGACCGCCCATCCGTAGGGGTATTCGACGGACTTCTCCGGAAGCATGACCAGCGATTCCGTCTTCTCGGGATAGACCGCCCTGAGAAGCGCGGCCGCGGAATCCAACGCCTCGTCTCTGCTCGGCATCTACTTGACTACCTTCTCGTAGGGGACGTGCTGGATTTCCACCACGTTCTTCTCCAGGGTGGCGAGCTTTCCGGTCTGCCCGTCGAGGAAGACCACTCCGTGGTCGGTGTTCACCGCGTTGAAGAAGTGGCCCGAATTTCCTCGGCCGATGAAGACGGCACTCTTCGCCCCGTCGCCGCGAGCCTGTAGGTCGCGAATGAGATCATCGTAGCTGTCGGCCTTCCGCCAGGGCTGGGTCTCGTCCAGGACCTTGAACGGCTCCAACGGAAGGTGTCCGGGGCCCGGCCGAGGCGCCGCGCTGACCTCGATGTCCTCGATCCGGCGCGCGGTCGAGACCGTGGTGTGCGCGCAGTTCTGCGTGTACCCGTCCTCCCAGCGGTTGTTGATGTCCTTCAGCCACGGATACTGGTCGTCGAGGAATTCCTGGGCCACCTTCGGATCCACCGAGTCGGCATGAATGGCCCTCTCCGACACGTGATCCGTGCTGCGGGCGAGACCACTCCAGTCCTTGGGGGCATTAGCGGCCGCCTCAGCCGTTTTCTGCCCGGCGACGAGTTCGTCCCCGTATTTGAGGCCCTGGGCCGCGCCGCTCTCCAGACCTTCTTTCATCCCCAGCCGCAGCCCGCCGCGGGCCAGTCCCGCGCCCTTCGTCCCGAGCAGTTCGGGCAGGAGTCTGCCGGTGAATTCGGAAGGGTCCTTCCTGAAGCCGTCCACCGTCGCCTGGACGACGCGTTCGGGGTGGGCGGCGGTGGAGACGAGTCCGGCCAGCGTCATGTTGACGTTCTGGATGTACTCGGCCGGATGCATGAGGTTGTACGGATCAGTGGGGTTCAGTCCGCGCACGAAGTTCAGCAACCCCGCCGTGCCCTTGAGGGCGCCGCCGATGACATGGGTGAGCTCGGTGTTGACGGCCTGATAGCCGTCGATCAGGTCGCTGCCGAACCGGTCCAGCGGCGGTGGTTCGGCGGGGGCGTGCGCGAGCGCCGCCTTGACCTGGGTCTGCGCCTCACCGGCGACGAGGTTGCGTTGCTTGCGGGCCTGAGCGAGCCTGGCGCGCGCTGCCCTCATCCCCTCGATGCCCGGATCGTGGAACGGCTCGGGCTGCGGCCCCGGATCCTGGTCGGCCTTGATCTTGGCGTTGTAGGCGTCGACCTTCTTGTTGTACGCCTCCACGGCGTCCACGGAGGCCTTCTTGCCCTTCTTGTACTGCTCGACGGCCTCCTGGGCCTGCCGCTGAGCCCACTCGACCGTGTCCGCGTAGGCGTCCAGAGCCACGCCCGCCGCCTCACAGGCATCGGCCGCGTACAGCCACTTCATGGGATGCACGCCGAACTTCTCGCGGAAGACGTCGCCGCCCACCCCCTTCCAGCCGGCCGAGTCGACCTTCTTCATCCCGGTGCCGACTTTGTCGAACGCGGCCTGGAAGTCCTTGAGGTGTTTGGCGCTCGCCCGGATCTTCGCGGGGCTGCCGTGGACGAGCTCGTCGGCCTGTTCGGTCTGGCCGAGCTGCTGTTCCCCGGGGGTGGCGCCGAGGTCGGAGGCGAGTTCGTCGCCGAAGTCCTCCACCGCGTCGGCGGCGCTGTGCAGGCCCACGTGGTCGAGGCCGTCGCCGACCTTGTCGGTGGCGTAGTCGATGCCCTCGCCGAGCTTCTTCTTGCCCTCGTCGACGAGTTTCTCGCCGTACTCCAGCCCGCTGTTCAGACCGCCCTTGATGTCGTCGACGATCCCCATCAGCCCTCCCCACCCTGCTGCTGGGCCGCCTGGGCGCGAGCCTCGGGCGAGGGGCCGAAGGTGTCGTCCAGCATCTTGTCGTACTCGGCGTCCGAGACCCCGAACGTGTCGTGCAGGTTCTCGGGATTGAGGCCGAGGGGTCCGACGGTCCGCGAGGTCATCACATCGCGGCCGGCGTCCTTCCAGCCCTGCTTGATGTTCTCGCTGGCCCGGTCGAAGGACTCCTGGCTGTAGTCGACGTCGCCGCTGAAGACGCCGGAGGTGGCGATGTCGCCCCAGCCCATCCGGGTGACCTCGTCCTCGGAGGCGTACGGATTGCCGATGAGGGAGTTGGTGACCACCTTGAACGTGCCCCCGACGTATTCCTCGGTCTCGTGGAGGGTGCCGGCCGCGAGTCCCGTCTTGACGGCGAAACCGTTGCCCTCGTTGATCAGGGAGCGCACGCCCCACTCCCAGCGCTCGCAGAACGAGCCGAACGTCTCGGTCAGCCCGTCGTGGCCCAGCTCCAGCCCCGACAGGGAGATGTCGCCGAAGCCGCGCCCGGCGCCGGCCATGCCGACCATGCCGAGCTCCTTGAGTTCGCCCAGTGCCTCGGTCAGCCCCTTGGCTATCAGATCCAGGCCGACCGCCTTGAGGTCCGGCTCGGCGGCCCCGCTCATGGGCGCGCCGCCGTTCACGGGCACCCATGCGCCGTCCGCCGGCACGCCGCCGCCGATCAGCTGCTCCTCACCGCCGCTCACCAGGCGCCCCCCTGCTCACGATCCACGGCCACCTCGTCCGGTACGACGCCCCTGACCGGCGGGAACACCGCGCCGTCCGGGCCGTCCGCGCAGTCCAGCGCCACCCCGCAGGGCACGCCCGCCGCAGGCACGGCCACATCGAGCAGCCGTGCGCCGAGGATCGTCTGGTAAGCCCACTCGCGGTGGTACTCGCCCCGGGCCAGGGCGTACCGGGACAGTGCCTGCTCGTCGGAGAAGGCCAGGATGAACCGGACGCCGTTCAGGTCCGCGGTGAGCAGGCCCCGTTCGCTGTCGGGGCCGGGTCCGTCGCCGAGCGGGACCAGTACCGCGGTCTGCCGGAACTCCTCCAGCAGGTCGGTGAACCATCGCCGCCGGGCCTCGGCCTCCGGGCCGTCCGCAGTCGGCGCCGGCGATGGTGCGGCCACGTCCGGCGGCGCGGGTGCTGCCGCTGGTTCCGGTGCCGGCGGCCTCGGCCGCCCCTCGGACGGCTCCCGCGGCGGGGCCGTCATCTCCGCGTAGTCCTCGAGACGTGACCTGGGAACACTGTTCTGGGGCGGTCCGCTCGCCTTGCCCCCGTACTCAGACATGCCGACGATTATGGCGAGGACCTGTCACCGGAGGTCGTTCCGGGGGCGCGCGGGCACCCGGCTCGCACACACTCTCCACACCCTGCGTTTGACCTGCGTCACGTCCGGGGTATTGTCTCCGGCCCGATTGGCGGAGGGCGTGCCCCATATGGCAGACTGTCGGAGTTGCTCGGTCGAGTGTTGATGCTGTGCGCCTCCCGCCGGGAGGACCGGAAGCGAGTCCCACAGTACTCGTCGCCCTAACTGCCTGATGGCAGCGCTGGGGCGGACGTACGGGAATCTTTCGGGAAGTGCAGTGCGGCACCGGCCAGGCGCCCGGTGGGCCTTCCGCCCCCGGCTTGCGGTTCCGGTAGGGCCGTGTGCATTCCGCAGGGATGTTCGAACAAGGGACATCTGTGTCAGCGGGAGAGCGACACGCCCGACCGCGTGGGTCGGAGGAGAAGGTGAAATGGAACATCGGGTTCCGGAGCGGACAAAGAGACAGGACTACTGAGTAGCCATGGCGGGACAGAAGATCCGCATCCGGCTCAAGGCCTACGACCACGAGGTCATCGACTCCTCGGCGAAGAAGATCGTCGAGACGGTGACCCGCACTGGTGCGTCGGTCGCGGGCCCGGTGCCGCTGCCCACTGAGAAGAACGTGTACTGCGTCATCAAGTCGCCGCACAAGTACAAGGACTCGCGCGAGCACTTCGAGATGCGCACGCACAAGCGCCTGATCGACATTCTCGACCCGACCCCCAAGACCGTTGACTCTCTGATGCGACTCGACCTCCCGGCCGGTGTCGACATCGAGATCAAGCTCTGAGGCCGGTGATCTGAGATATGACCAAGCAGATCAAGGGCATCCTGGGCGAGAAGCTCGGCATGACGCAGGTGTGGGACGAGAACAACCGCGTTGTTCCGGTCACCGTCGTCAAGGCCAGCCCCAACGTCGTCACCCAGGTCCGTACGAACGACAGCGACGGCTACGAGTCCGTCCAGATCGCCTTCGGCGAGATCGACCCGCGCAAGGTGAACAAGCCCCTCAAGGGTCACTTCGCCAAGGCCGACGTCACTCCCCGTCGCCACCTCGTCGAGATCCGCACCGCGGACGCCTCCGAGTACACGCTGGGCCAGGAGATCACCGCTGAGGTGTTCGAGGCCGGCGTGAAGGTCGACGTGACCGGCAAGAGCAAGGGCAAGGGCTTCGCCGGTGTCATGAAGCGTCACAACTTCAAGGGCCTCGGCGCCGGACACGGCACCCAGCGCAAGCACCGCTCGCCCGGTTCCATCGGTGGCTGCGCCACCCCGGGCCGCGTGTTCAAGGGCCTCCGCATGGCGGGTCGCATGGGCAACGAGCGTGTCACCACCCAGAACCTGACCGTCCACGCCGTTGACGCGGAGAAGGGTCTGCTGCTCATCAAGGGCGCTGTCCCCGGTCCGAACGGCGGCCTCGTCCTGGTCCGCACCGCGGCCAAGGGGGCCTGAGGTAACCGATGAGCACTGTTGACATCCTTTCGCCTGCAGGCGAGAAGACCGGTAGCGTCGAGCTCCCCGCGGAGATCTTCGGCGTGGAGAAGGTCAGCATCCCGCTGATCCACCAGGTCGTCGTCGCGCAGAACGCGGCTGCCCGTCAGGGCACGCACAAGACCAAGACCCGCGGCGAGGTTCGCGGTGGCGGTAAGAAGCCTTACCGTCAGAAGGGCACCGGCCGCGCGCGCCAGGGCTCGACCCGCGCGCCGCAGTTCGCCGGCGGTGGCGTCGTCCACGGCCCGCAGCCGCGTGACTACTCGCAGCGGACCCCGAAGAAGATGAAGGCTGCCGCTCTGCGTCACGCCCTCACCGACCGGGCCCGCCACAACCGCATTCACGTCGTCACCGGCGTGATCGAGGGCGAGGCTCCCTCCACCAAGGCCGCTCGCACGCTGTTCGGCAAGATCTCGGAGCGCAAGAACCTGCTCCTGGTCGTCGACCGCGCCGACGAGGCCGCGTGGCTGTCCGCCCGCAACCTGCCCCAGGTGCACATCCTGGAGCCGGGCCAGCTGAACACGTACGACGTGATCGTCTCGGACGACGTGGTCTTCACCCAGGCCGCTCTTGAGTCCTTCGTGTCCGGCCCGAACAAGGCCAACGACACCGAAGGGAGTGACGCCTGATGGCTACGCGTCACCCGAGCATCGCCTCCAAGGCGGCCAAGGCCGCCAAGGCCGCCCGCGTCGCCAAGGCGAAGCGTCACGAGGCCGAGGGCAAGAACACCGTCGTCACCGCGCCCAGCAAGGCGTACACGGACCCCCGTGACGTGCTGCTGAAGCCGGTCGTGTCGGAGAAGAGCTACGCGCTCCTCGACGAGAACAAGTACAC
Organism: Streptomyces achromogenes; assembly: GCF_030816715.1. Taxonomy (NCBI): domain Bacteria; kingdom Bacillati; phylum Actinomycetota; class Actinomycetes; order Kitasatosporales; family Streptomycetaceae; genus Streptomyces; species Streptomyces achromogenes. The sequence continues at coordinate 5,247,573 of NZ_JAUSYH010000001.1, forward strand.
GTTCATCGTCGACCCGAACGCCAACAAGACCCAGATCAAGCAGGCCGTCCAGGCGGTCTTCTCGGTCAAGGTCACCGGGGTCAACACGATCAACCGCATCGGTAAGCGCAAGCGCACCAAGACCGGTTTCGGTCAGCGTGCCGGCACGAAGCGCGCGATCGTGACCCTTGCCGAGGGCGACCGTATCGACATCTTCGGCGGTCCGACCGCCTGAGGGCGGTCCGGATCGTCCGATATCGGACGAGGACTGAATAATGGGAATCCGCAAGTACAAGCCGACTACGCCGGGCCGTCGTGGCTCCAGCGTCGCCGACTTCGTCGAGGTCACGCGGTCCACGCCGGAGAAGTCGCTGGTCCGCCCGCTGCACAGCAAGGGCGGCCGTAACAACGCCGGTCGTGTGACCGTTCGCCACCAGGGTGGCGGACACAAGCGCGCCTACCGAGTGATCGACTTCCGTCGTCACGACAAGGACGGCGTGCCGGCGAAGGTCGCGCACATCGAGTACGACCCCAACCGCACCGCGCGCATCGCGCTGCTGCACTACGCCGACGGCGAGAAGCGCTACATCCTCGCCCCGCGCAACCTGCAGCAGGGTGACCGCGTCGAGAACGGTCCCGGGGCCGACATCAAGCCGGGCAACAACCTGGCGATCCGCAACATCCCGGTCGGTACCACGCTCCACGCGATCGAGATCCGTCCGGGTGGCGGCGCCAAGTTCGCCCGCTCCGCCGGTGCCTCCGTGCAGCTGCTCGCGAAGGAGGGCACCATGGCCCACCTCCGCATGCCGTCCGGTGAGATCCGCCTGGTCGACCAGCGCTGCCGCGCCACGGTCGGCGAGGTCGGCAACGCCGAGCAGAGCAACATCAACTGGGGCAAGGCCGGCCGCAAGCGCTGGCTGGGCGTCCGCCCGACCGTTCGCGGTGTGGCGATGAACCCGGTTGACCACCCCCACGGTGGTGGTGAGGGCAAGACCTCCGGTGGTCGCCACCCGGTCAGCCCCTGGGGTCAGAAGGAGGGTCGTACTCGTTCGCCGAAGAAGGCTTCGAACAAGTACATCGTCCGCCGCCGCAAGACGAACAAGAAGCGCTAGGAGCGGGTTTAGATGCCGCGCAGTCTCAAGAAGGGGCCCTTCGTCGACGGACACCTCGTAAAGAAGGTGGACGCCCAGAACGAAGCCGGTTCCAAGAACGTCATCAAGACCTGGTCCCGTCGCTCGATGATCATCCCGGCCATGCTGGGTCACACGATCGCGGTGCACAACGGCAAGACCCACATTCCGGTGTTTGTCACCGAGTCGATGGTCGGCCACAAGCTCGGCGAGTTCTCGCCGACGCGCACCTTCCGGGGTCACGTCAAGGACGACCGGAAGTCGAAGCGCCGCTAACAGCGGGGTGGAATGACCATGACAGACACTGGAAGGACAACCATGGAAGCCAGGGCCCAGGCGCGGTACATCCGCGTCACGCCCATGAAGGCCCGCCGGGTGGTGGACCTTATCCGTGGCATGGACGCCACGGAGGCTCAGGCGGTCCTGCGTTTCGCCCCGCAGGCCGCGAGCGTGCCGGTCGGCAAGGTGCTGGACAGCGCCATCGCCAACGCCGCGCACAACTACGACCACACTGACGCCGACAGCCTCTTCATCTCCGAGGCGTACGTCGACGAGGGCCCGACCCTGAAGCGGTTCCGTCCGCGTGCCCAGGGCCGCGCCTACCGGATCCGCAAGCGGACCAGCCACATCACCGTGGTCGTCAGCAGCAAGGAAGGGACCCGGTAATGGGCCAGAAGGTTAACCCGCATGGGTTCCGGCTCGGCATCACCACGGACTTCAAGTCCCGCTGGTACGCCGACAAGTCGTACAAGGAATACGTCGGCGAGGACGTCGCCATCCGTCGGATGATGACGTCCGGCATGGAGCGCGCCGGTATCTCGAAGGTGGAGATCGAGCGCACCCGTGACCGCGTCCGCGTCGACATCCACACCGCGCGTCCGGGCATCGTCATCGGCCGCCGCGGCGCCGAGGCCGACCGTATCCGCGGCGACCTGGAGAAGCTGACCAAGAAGCAGGTCCAGCTGAACATCCTCGAGGTGAAGAACCCCGAGGTCGACGCTCAGCTGGTGGCCCAGGCCGTCGCCGAGCAGCTCTCCTCCCGCGTCTCCTTCCGTCGCGCCATGCGTAAGAGCATGCAGTCGGCGATGAAGGCGGGCGCCAAGGGCATCAAGATCCAGTGCGGTGGCCGCCTCGGCGGCGCCGAGATGTCCCGCTCGGAGTTCTACCGCGAGGGCCGCGTGCCCCTGCACACGCTCCGCGCGAACGTGGACTACGGCTTCTTCGAGGCCAAGACGACCTTCGGCCGCATCGGCGTGAAGGTCTGGATCTACAAGGGCGACGTCAAGAACATCGCCGAGGTCCGCGCCGAGAACGCCGCAGCCCGCGCCGGCAACCGCCCGGCCCGTGGCGGCGGCGGCGCCGACCGCCCGGCCCGTGGTGGCCGTGGCGGCGAGCGTGGCGGTCGCGGTCGTAAGCCGCAGCAGGCTCCCGCTGCCGAGGCCCCCAAGGCCGAGGCTCCGGCGGCTGCCGCTCCGGCTGAGAGCACCGGAACGGAGGCCTGACCGACATGCTGATCCCCCGTAGGGTCAAGCACCGCAAGCAGCACCACCCGAAGCGCCGTGGTCAGGCCAAGGGCGGTACGACGGTCTCGTTCGGCGAGTACGGCATTCAGGCCCTCACGCCGGCGTACGTGACCAACCGCCAGATCGAGGCGGCCCGTATCGCGATGACCCGCCACATCAAGCGTGGCGGCAAGGTCTGGATCAACATCTACCCGGACCGCCCGCTCACGAAGAAGCCTGCCGAGACCCGCATGGGTTCCGGTAAGGGTTCTCCCGAGTGGTGGATCGCGAACGTGCACCCGGGACGGGTCATGTTCGAGCTGTCCTACCCCAACGAGAAGATCGCCCGTGAGGCCCTCACTCGCGCAGCCCACAAGCTGCCGATGAAGTGCCGGATCGTCAAGCGCGAGGCAGGTGAAGCGTGATGTCGGCCGGTACCAAGGCGTCCGAGCTGCGCGAACTGGGTGACGAGGAGCTTCTGGCGAAGCTCCGCGAAGCCAAGGAAGAGCTGTTCAACCTCCGCTTCCAGGCGGCGACGGGTCAGCTCGAGAACCACGGTCGGCTCAAGGCCGTCCGTAAGGACATCGCGCGGATCTACACCCTGATGCGTGAGCGCGAGCTGGGCATCGAGACGGTGGAGAGCGCCTGATGAGCGAGAGCAACGTGACTGAGAACACCACGACCGAGGCCCGTGGCTTCCGCAAGACCCGCGAGGGTCTGGTCGTCAGCGACAAGATGGACAAGACCGTCGTCGTCGCCGTCGAGGACCGTGTGAAGCACGCGCTGTACGGCAAGGTCATCCGCCGTACGAACAAGCTCAAGGCTCACGACGAGCAGAACGCCGCGGGCGTCGGCGACCGTGTCCTCCTCGCGGAGACCCGGCCGCTGTCCGCGACGAAGCGCTGGCGCGTCGTCGAGATCCTCGAGAAGGCCAAGTAATTCTCCTGCGGCCCTAACACATAGGGGCCCCGCAGGACAGTTCCGCCAGGCTCGGCAGGGGCTCACCTCGTGACGAGGCGGCCCCTGCCGGGAACCGGCAGACAAACAGGAGATAGACGTGATCCAGCAGGAGTCGCGACTGCGTGTCGCCGACAACACTGGTGCGAAGGAAATCCTTTGCATCCGTGTGCTCGGTGGCTCCGGTCGCCGCTACGCGGGCATCGGTGACGTCATCGTCGCCACCGTCAAGGACGCGATCCCCGGTGGCAACGTGAAGAAGGGTGACGTCGTCAAGGCGGTCATCGTTCGCACCGTCAAGGAGCGCCGCCGTCCGGACGGCTCGTACATCCGCTTCGACGAGAACGCCGCCGTCATTCTGAAGAACGACGGCGACCCTCGCGGCACCCGCATCTTCGGCCCGGTCGGGCGCGAGCTGCGCGAGAAGAAGTTCATGAAGATCATCTCGCTGGCTCCGGAGGTGCTGTAAGCATGAAGATCAAGAAGGGCGACCTGGTCCAGGTCATCACCGGTAAGGACAAGGGCAAGCAGGGCAAGGTCATCGCGGCCTTCCCCCGTGAGGACCGTGTCCTGGTCGAGGGTGTCAACCGGGTCAAGAAGCACACGAAGGCCGGTCCGACCGCCAAGGGCTCGCAGGCCGGCGGCATCGTGACCACCGAGGCCCCGATCCACGTGTCCAACGTTCAGCTGGTCGTGGAGAAGGACGGCAACAAGGTCGTCACGCGCGTCGGTTACCGCTTCGACGACGAGGGCAACAAGATCCGCGTTGCCAAGCGGACGGGTGAGGACATCTGATGGCTACCACCACCACTCCGCGTCTGAAGACGAAGTACCGCGAGGAGATCGCGGGCAAGCTGCGTGAGGAGTTCTCCTACGAGAACGTCATGCAGATCCCCGGCCTCGTCAAGATCGTGGTCAACATGGGTGTGGGCGACGCCGCCCGCGACTCCAAGCTGATCGAGGGCGCCATCCGCGACCTCACCACGATCACCGGTCAGAAGCCGGCCGTCACCAAGGCCCGCAAGTCCATCGCGCAGTTCAAGCTGCGCGAGGGTCAGCCGATCGGCGCCCACGTCACGCTTCGTGGCGACCGCATGTGGGAGTTCCTGGACCGCACCCTGTCGCTCGCGCTCCCGCGCATCCGCGACTTCCGTGGTCTGTCCCCCAAGCAGTTCGACGGCCGTGGCAACTACACCTTCGGTCTCACGGAGCAGGTCATGTTCCACGAGATCGACCAGGACAAGATCGACCGTGTCCGGGGTATGGACATCACCGTGGTCACCACGGCGACCAACGACGCTGAGGGCCGTGCGCTCCTTCGTCACCTCGGCTTCCCCTTCAAGGAGGCGTGAGCGAGATGGCGAAGAAGGCTCTGATCGCGAAGGCTGCTCGCAAGCCCAAGTTCGCTGTGCGCGCGTACAACCGCTGCCAGCGTTGCGGCCGTCCCCACTCCGTGTACCGCAAGTTCGGCCTCTGCCGTGTGTGCCTTCGTGAGATGGCTCACCGTGGCGAGCTGCCGGGCGTGACCAAGAGCTCCTGGTAAAACCCCTTTTAGGGTTTCCAGAGGCTCTCGGTAAGCAATGGGCGTGTCAGGTGCCCACCCCTCCATGGCTTAGGCTGGGAGGGTTGGGCGCCCTGACGGTCGCCCGTACGACTTACTACGCCGTAGGTCCACCGCGCCGCACCCGTCCCGTCTCGGATCGGGGAGAGGGATGGCGCACCAGGAAACCCCGGCGAGAGAGGCCACAGGCCAATTCATGACCATGACTGATCCGATCGCAGACATGCTGACGCGTCTGCGGAACGCGAACTCGGCGTACCACGACTCCGTGACGATGCCGGCATCGAAGATCAAGTCTCACATCGCGGAGATCCTCCAGCAGGAGGGCTTCATCACGGGCTGGAAGGTCGAGGACGCCGAGGTCGGCAAGAACCTCACCCTCGAGCTGAAGTTCGGCCCGAACCGTGAGCGCTCCATCGCGGGCATCAAGCGGATCTCCAAGCCCGGTCTCCGGGTTTACGCGAAGTCCACCTCCCTGCCCAAGGTGCTCGGTGGCCTCGGCGTGGCGATCATCTCCACGTCGCACGGTCTCCTCACCGACAAGCAGGCCGGCAAGAAGGGCGTAGGCGGAGAAGTTCTCGCCTACGTCTGGTAGCGGAAGGGAACGGAGGAAACAGCTATGTCGCGCATTGGCAAGCTCCCCATCACGGTTCCCGCCGGCGTGGACGTCACCATCGACGGCCAGACGGTTTCGGTCAAGGGCCCCAAGGGCTCGCTGACCCACACCGTCGTTTCGCCGATCGAGATCGCCAAGGCTGAGGACGGCGTCCTGAACGTCACTCGCCCCAACGACGAGCGTCAGAGCAAGGCCCTGCACGGCCTGTCCCGCACGCTGGTGGCGAACATGATCACCGGCGTGACCGAGGGTTACGTGAAGAAGCTCGAGATCAGTGGTGTCGGTTACCGCGTGACCGCGAAGGGCTCGAACCTCGAGTTCGCGCTCGGTTACAGCCACCCGATCACCGTCGAGGCGCCCGAGGGAATCACCTTCAAGGTGGAGACCCCGACCCGCTTCCAGGTCGAGGGCATCGACAAGCAGAAGGTCGGCGAGGTTGCGGCCAACATCCGCAAGCTGCGCAAGCCCGACCCGTACAAGGCCAAGGGCGTCAAGTACGAGGGCGAAGTCATCCGCCGCAAGGTCGGAAAGGCGGGTAAGTAAGCCATGGCATACGGACAGAAGATCCTCAAGGGCGACGCTTACAAGCGTGCCGCGATCAAGCGTCGCCACATCCGGATCCGTAAGCACATCTCGGGTACGGCGGAGCGTCCGCGCCTGGTCGTAACGCGCTCCAACCGCCACATCGTGGCTCAGGTCATCGACGACATCAAGGGTCACACCCTGGCGTCGGCGTCGACCCTGGACACCACGATCCGCGGTGGTGAGGCCGACAAGTCCTCGCAGGCCAAGCAGGTCGGCGCCCTGGTCGCCGAGCGCGCCAAGGCCGCCGGTGTCGAGGCTGTCGTGTTCGACCGTGGTGGTAACCAGTACGCCGGGCGCATCGCCGCCCTGGCGGACGCCGCCCGCGAAGCCGGACTCAAGTTCTGAGTCGGTTCCGTAGCTAGCGGAAACAGAGAGAGGTAATTCCAATGGCTGGACCCCAGCGCCGCGGTGGCGGTGCCGGTGGCGGCGAGCGGCGGGACCGGAAGGGCCGTGACGGCGGCGCTGCTGCCGCCGAGAAGACCGCGTACGTTGAGCGCGTCGTCGCGATCAACCGTGTCGCCAAGGTTGTGAAGGGTGGTCGTCGCTTCAGCTTCACCGCGCTGGTCGTGGTGGGCGACGGTGACGGCACCGTGGGTGTCGGATACGGCAAGGCCAAGGAGGTGCCGGCCGCCATCGCCAAGGGTGTTGAGGAGGCCAAGAAGCACTTCTTCAAGGTCCCGCGTATCCAGGGCACCATCCCGCACCCGATCACGGGCGAGAAGGCTGCGGGCGTCGTCCTGCTCAAGCCGGCTTCCCCCGGTACCGGCGTCATCGCCGGTGGCCCGGTGCGTGCCGTGCTCGAGTGCGCCGGCGTGCACGACATCCTGTCGAAGTCGCTCGGCTCGTCGAACGCGATCAACATCGTGCACGCGACCGTGGAGGCCCTGAAGGGCCTGCAGCGTCCCGAGGAGATCGCGGCTCGCCGTGGTCTGCCCCTCGAGGACGTCGCTCCCGCGGCTCTGCTTCGTGCGCGTGCCGGGGCTGGTGCTGCGTAATGGCTCAGCTCAAGATCACGCAGACGAAGTCGTACATCGGCAGCAAGCAGAACCACCGTGACACCCTGCGTTCGCTCGGGCTCAAGCGCCTGAACGACGTGGTCGTCAAGGAGGACCGCCCCGAGTTCCGCGGCATGGTGCACACCGTCCGCCACCTCGTGACGGTCGAGGAGGTCGACTGATCATGGCGGAGAACAACCCGCTCAAGATCCACAACCTCCGTCCCGCCCCGGGCGCCAAGACCGCGAAGACCCGTGTCGGTCGTGGTGAGGCGTCGAAGGGTAAGACGGCCGGTCGTGGTACCAAGGGCACGAAGGCCCGCTACCAGGTTCCGGAGCGCTTCGAGGGCGGGCAGATGCCCCTCCACATGCGTCTTCCGAAGCTGAAGGGCTTCAAGAACCCGTTCAAGACCGAGTTCCAGGTCGTGAACCTCGACAAGCTGGCCGCGCTGTACCCGGAGGGTGGCGAGGTCACCGTCGAGGGTCTCGTCGCCAAGGGCGCCGTTCGCAAGAACAGCCTCGTCAAGGTCCTGGGCCAGGGCGAGATCTCCGTGGCACTGCAGGTGACGGTCGACGCCGTCTCCGGCTCCGCCAAGGAGAAGATCACCGCCGCCGGCGGTACCGTCACCGAGCTCATCTGATCACCTCAGGCGTCTCGATGACTTGATCGATCCCGACCGGGGATACCCCACAAATGGGGTATCCCCGGTTGGTCGTTCCTAGGGCGGGTGTGTCGCGGGTATGGTGACCAGCACTGCCCACTTTTCACAAGGTTCCCCCAAGAGGGCACCTTGAGCGGCAGTCGACCGTTACTCATGTCGTTGTCGTAAGTCGTTGTTCTTATTGGACCCTCAAGACCGTCACCCTTGACGCAGATGCGCGGGGGTCGCAGGAGGCACCGTGCTCACCGCGTTCGCCCGGGCGTTCAGGACGCCCGACCTGCGCAAGAAGCTGCTCTTCACGCTCGGGATCATCGTCGTCTACCGGGTCGGCACGCACATCCCGATCCCCGGCGTCGACTACACGTCCGTTCAGCGCTGTGTGGACGAAGCTTCCGGCCAGCAGGGAATCTTCGGTCTGGTGAACATGTTCAGCGGCGGCGCGCTGCTGCAGATCACCATTTTCGCGCTGGGGATCATGCCGTACATCACGGCGAGCATCATCCTCCAGCTGCTGACCGTGGTCATCCCACGCCTGGAAGCCCTCAAGAAGGAGGGCCAGGCCGGCACCGCGAAGATCACGCAGTACACGCGGTACCTCACGGTGGCCCTCGCCATCCTGCAGGGCACCGGCCTGGTGGCCACCGCCCGCAGCGGCGCCCTGTTCTCCGGCTGCTCGGTCGCCTCGAGCATCGTCCCGGACCGCGCGATCTTCACCACGATCGTGATGGTCGTCTGCATGACCGCCGGTACGGCCATGGTCATGTGGCTCGGCGAGCTCATCACCGACCGCGGCATCGGCAACGGCATGTCGATCCTGATGTTCATCTCGATCGCCGCGACGTTCCCCTCCGCGCTGTGGGCCATCAAGAAGCAGGGCACGCTGGCGGGAGGCTGGATCGAGTTCGGCACCGTCGTCCTGGTCGGCCTGGTCATGGTCGGCCTGGTGGTCTTCGTCGAGCAGGCCCAGCGCCGGATCCCCGTGCAGTACGCGAAGCGCATGATCGGCCGCCGGTCCTACGGCGGCACCTCGACGTACATCCCGCTCAAGGTGAACCAGGCCGGTGTGATCCCGGTCATCTTCGCCTCGTCGCTGCTGTACATCCCGGCTCTCGTCGCCCAGTTCTCCAGCGGAACCTCCAGCTGGAAGACGTGGATCGAGACCAACCTGACCAAGGGCGACCACCCGATCTACATCGTCACCTACTTCCTGCTGATCGTTTTCTTCGCGTTCTTCTACGTGGCTATCTCCTTCAACCCCGAGGAAGTAGCCGACAACATGAAGAAGTATGGTGGCTTCATCCCGGGCATCCGGGCTGGTCGGCCGACCGCTGAGTACCTGTCGTACGTGCTCAACCGGATCACCTGGCCGGGTTCGCTGTACCTGGGTCTGATCGCTCTCGTGCCGACGATGGCGTTGGTCGGTTTCAACGCGAACCAGAACTTCCCGTTCGGCGGGACCAGCATCCTGATCATCGTGGGTGTGGGTCTCGAGACGGTGAAGCAGATCGAGAGTCAGCTCCAGCAGCGCAATTACGAAGGGTTCCTCCGCTGATGCGAATCGTGCTCGTCGGGCCGCCGGGTGCCGGTAAGGGAACGCAGGCCGCGTTCCTGGCCAGGAACCTGTCGATCCCGCACATCTCCACGGGCGACCTGTTCCGGGCCAACATCAGCCAGCAGACGGAGCTCGGCAAGCTCGCGAAGTCCTACATGGACGCGGGCAACCTGGTGCCGGACGAGGTCACCATCGCGATGGCCAAGGACCGCATGGAGCAGCCGGACGCCGAGGGCGGCTTCCTGCTGGACGGCTTCCCGCGCAACGTGTCCCAGGCCGAGGCGCTCGACGAGGTGCTGCAGACCGAGAGCATGAAGCTGGACGCGGTGCTGGACCTCGAGGTCCCCGAGGAAGAGGTCGTCAAGCGGATCGCCGGCCGGCGGATCTGCCGCAAGGACTCCAGCCACGTCTTCCACGCCACCTACAGCCCGCCGAAGGCGGAGGGCGTCTGCGACGTCTGCGGCGGCGGGCTGTACCAGCGGGACGACGACACCGAGGAGACCGTCCGGACCCGGCTGGAGGTCTACCACACGCAGACCGAGCCGATCATCGACTACTACAAGGCGCAGGGGCTGGTCGTCACCATCTCCGCGCTCGGCAAGGTCGACGAGGTCACGGCGCGTGCCATGGACGCACTCCGGCGCGACGAGGACGGCGAGTAGCAGCCTTCGCACCCCGCGGTCGACGACCGGTGTGCGGTGCGGCGAGCATTCTGCGCAGAACGCCCGGCGGGGTCTCCCCGCCGGGCGTCCCGCGTTCCGGGGCCCGGTCCGGGAAGGGGTGACGCCTCGGCCGCGTCGGCGTACATGCGTGCGTACGCGTATTGTGGAGCGTCGCGATACCAGTGGCCCAGGAGGCGCAGACCGTCATGGTGCAGATCAAGACCCCCGAGCAGATCGCCAAGATGCGGGCGGCGGGGCTTGTCGTCGCCGCCATCCACGCGGCGACGCGGGAAGCGGCGGTGCCCGGGGCGACCACGAAGGACCTCGACGACGTCGCCCGCAAGGTGCTGGCGGAGAACGGCGCGAAGTCGAACTTCCTGGGGTACGGCGGCTTCCCGGCGACGATCTGCACCTCGGTGAACGACGTGGTCGTCCACGGCATCCCCTCCGACGAGGTCGTCCTCAAGGACGGCGACATCATCTCCATCGACTGCGGCGCGATCGTGGACGGCTGGCACGGTGACGCGGCGTACACGGCGTTCGTGGGCGGCGGCCACGCCCCGGAGCTGGTCGAGCTGTCCCGGGTCACCGAGGAGTCCATGTGGGCCGGGATCGCCGCGATGAAGCCGGGCAACCGCCTGGTGGACGTCTCGCGCGCGATCGAGACCTACATCCGCCGCCAGCCCAAGCCGGGCGGCGGCCGCTACGGCATCGTCGAGGACTACGGCGGCCACGGCATCGGCACCGAGATGCACATGGACCCGCATCTGCTGAACTACGTGGACCGCCGGCGGGGCAAGGGGCCGAAGCTGGTGCCGGGCTTCTGCCTCGCCATCGAGCCGATGGTGTCCCTCGGCACCCCGCGCACCGAGGTCCTCGAGGACGACTGGACGGTCATCACGACGGACGGCACGTGGTCCTCCCACTGGGAGCACTCGGTCGCGCTGACGGAGGCGGGGCCGCTGGTGCTGACCGCTCCCGACTGCGGCAGGGCGAAGCTCGCGGAGCACGGTGTGGAGGCCGCGCCCGATCCGCTGGCCTAGAGCGGCTGGACAGGGTGGGCAGGCAGTGCCGCTTAAGGATCTCCCCGGCGGGGCAGACTTCACGATTCGTGTTTCCGTCGGCCCTGACGTAGACTGACTCGTCGACTCCCGTGCACCCGCATGTCCGCATGCACCCTTCGGGGAATGGGTGGGGGAGTCGATCAAGGTAGTCGATTCGAAGGGCGAAGCGTGGCCAAGAAGCAAGGTGCCATCGAGATCGAGGGCACTGTCGTCGAGTCTCTTCCGAACGCCATGTTCAAGGTCGAGCTCCAGAACGGCCACCAGGTCCTGGCGCACATCAGCGGCAAGATGCGTATGCACTACATCCGTATCCTCCCTGACGACCGGGTCGTGGTGGAGTTGTCTCCGTACGACCTGACGCGTGGCCGGATCGTCTACCGCTACAAGTAGATCTTGCCCCGGCTCCGTGCGCTCTCCCGCGTGCGGGGTTGCCGGCAACTGACCCGGAGAACCTCACATCCCATGAAGGTCAAGCCGAGCGTCAAGAAGATCTGCGACAAGTGCAGGGTGATCCGCCGTCACGGTCGGGTCATGGTCATTTGCGAGAACCCGCGCCACAAGCAGCGCCAGGGCTGATCGCTCAGAGATCACACCCTCTGCACCACATCGCAGAGACTTCGCGCGACGCGAGCTGAATATGTTCATACGCAGGGCCCGGGCGGTCGCACCGCCTGACACCCCCGGTTCGGAGGCCGGGGACCCAGTCCGTACCAAATCTTCCGCAGTGAAGAGGACGGCGGCTGGGAGTCGGTCCTGTGGCAGACCTCCGAAGATCAAACTGGAGCCATTGAATGGCACGCGTTTCCGGTGTTGACATCCCGCGCGAAAAGCGTGTGGAGGTCGCCCTCACCTACGTGTTCGGCATCGGCCGGACCCTTTCCCAGGAGACGCTGGCAGCGACCGGCGTCGACCCGAACACCCGCGTTCGCGACCTCTCCGAGGAGCAGCTCGTCGCGATCCGCGAGTACGTGGACGCCAACATCAAGACCGAGGGTGACCTCCGTCGCGAGATCCAGGCCGACATCCGCCGCAAGGTCGAGATCGGTTGCTACCAGGGTCTCCGTCACCGTCGTGGTCTGCCGGTCCGCGGTCAGCGCACCAGCACGAACGCTCGTACCCGCAAGGGCCCGCGTCGCGCCATCGCCGGCAAGAAGAAGCCGGGCAAGAAGTAGTCCTCAGCGGACGCTCATCAGCGGTCTTCGCTGTAGGACCGACCACCTCCCGTAGGAGTTAATAGATGCCCCCCAAGGGACGTCAGGGCGCTGCCAAGAAGGTGCGCCGCAAGGAAAAGAAGAACGTCGCGCACGGCCAGGCGCACATCAAGAGCACGTTCAACAACACGATCGTGTCCATCACGGACCCGGCCGGAAACGTGATCTCGTGGGCCTCCGCCGGCCACGTCGGCTTCAAGGGCTCCCGCAAGTCCACGCCGTTCGCCGCGCAGATGGCCGCCGAGTCGGCTGCCCGTCGCGCGCAGGAGCACGGCATGCGCAAGGTCGACGTCTTCGTCAAGGGCCCGGGCGCCGGTCGTGAGACCGCCATCCGCTCCCTGCAGGCCACGGGCCTCGAGGTCGGCTCCATCCAGGACGTCACCCCGACCCCGCACAACGGCTGCCGTCCGCCGAAGCGCCGCCGCGTCTGACGCACGGTCGTCTCAGGTTTCGGGTTTCGGGCGGCACGTCCTGTTCAAGGCGTGCCGCCCGTACCCTTGCAGTACCGAGTCGGGCGTCAAATAGCGGGCGCCCCTGACTGAAGGATTCATCCATGCTGATCGCTCAGCGTCCCTCTTTGACCGAAGAGGTCGTCGACGAGTTCCGCTCCCGGTTCGTGATCGAGCCGCTGGAGCCGGGCTTCGGCTACACCCTCGGCAACTCCCTCCGTCGGACCCTCCTGTCGTCGATCCCGGGTGCGGCGGTCACGTCCATCCGCATCGACGGCGTCCTGCACGAGTTCACCACCGTGCCGGGCGTCAAGGAGGACGTCACCGACCTGATCCTCAACATCAAGCAGCTGGTCGTCTCCTCGGAGCACGACGAGCCGGTCGTGATGTACCTGCGCAAGCAGGGTCCGGGTCTGGTCACCGCCGCCGACATCGCGCCTCCGGCCGGTGTCGAGGTGCACAACCCCGACCTCGTCCTCGCCACGCTCAACGGCAAGGGCAAGCTGGAGATGGAGCTGACGGTCGAGCGCGGCCGCGGTTACGTTTCGGCTGTTCAGAACAAGCAGATCGGTCAGGAGATCGGCCGTATCCCGGTCGACTCGATCTACTCGCCGGTCCTCAAGGTCACGTACAAGGTCGAGGCCACGCGTGTCGAGCAGCGCACCGACTTCGACAAGCTGATCGTCGACGTCGAGACCAAGCAGGCGATGCGTCCCCGTGACGCCATGGCCTCCGCGGGCAAGACGCTGGTCGAGCTGTTCGGTCTCGCCCGCGAGCTGAACATCGACGCCGAGGGCATCGACATGGGCCCGTCCCCGACGGACGCCGCGCTCGCCGCCGACCTCGCGCTGCCGATCGAGGAGCTCGAGCTCACCGTCCGGTCGTACAACTGCCTCAAGCGCGAGGGCATCCACTCCGTGGGTGAGCTCGTGGCACGTTCCGAGGCCGACCTGCTCGACATCCGCAACTTCGGTGCGAAGTCGATCGACGAGGTCAAGGCGAAGCTGGCCGGCATGGGCCTGGCCCTCAAGGACAGCCCGCCCGGATTCGACCCGACCGCCGCCGCCGACGCCTTCGGCGCCGACGACGACGCGGACGCGGGGTTCGTGGAGACCGAGCAGTACTAGGCGCTCCGCGGGCCGCCGGTTCGTGACTGCGGGTCCGTCGTGGAGGGTCGCGCCCACGCGACGGAGTCGCAGTTCGACACCGCCCCGCGCCCCTACGGGGCGCGGATCCTCCGGACGCGCTGACAAGGCGTCCGGATCTTCGACAGACGACCGTCTGCTCGGATACTGACCCCGGTACCTGATACGGCCGGGGCAGACACCTAGGAGAGACACCATGCCGAAGCCCACCAAGGGTGCCCGTATGGGCGGCAGCGCCGCGCACGAGAAGCTGCTCCTCGCGAACCTCGCGAAGGCGCTGTTCGAGCACGGCCGCATCACCACCACCGAGGCGAAGGCGCGCAAGCTGCGTCCGTACGCCGAGCGTCTGGTCACCAAGGCGAAGAAGGGCGACCTTCACAACCGCCGTCAGGTGCTCCAGGTCATCACGGACAAGAGCATCGTGCACACGCTCTTCACCGAGATCGGCCCGCGCTACGAGAACCGTCCCGGTGGCTACACCCGCATCACCAAGATCGGTAACCGCCGTGGCGACAACGCGCCCATGGCCGTCATCGAGCTGGTCGAGGCGCTGACCGTCGCGCAGCAGGCGACGGGCGAGGCCGAGGCCGCCACGAAGCGTGCGGTCAAGGAGTCCGAGGAGGCCAAGGTCGAGGAGACCAAGGCCGACGAGGCTCCCGCCGAGGAGTCGAAGGACGCGTAAGCGTTCTGCGGGGGCTGTGCGTCCGCGGCCGCGGGTTCGCCGTGGCCCCTCGCGCGGTTCCACGCGCCCCTTGGGGCGATCGCGGGTCCGCTCCCTTCGAGGAGCGGGCCCGCTTTTGTGTTGCTGAGAGGATCTGTACGTGAGTGACGAAGCACAGCCCGGGTTCGTGCGGGTGCGGCTGGACCTGTCCTACGACGGGGCCGAATTCTCCGGATGGGCCAAGCAGGCCGGGGGACGGCGGACCGTGCAGGGGGAGATCGAGGACGCGCTGCGGACCGTCACCCGCTCGGGCGGGACGACGTACGAGCTGACGGTGGCCGGGCGCACCGACGCCGGGGTGCACGCGCGGGGCCAGGTCGCGCATGTCGATCTGCCGGAGGCGGTCTGGCGTGAGCACCACGAGAAGCTGCTGAAGCGGCTCGCCGGGCGGTTGCCGAAGGACGTGCGGGTGTGGGCCCTGCGGGAGGCGCCGAGCGGGTTCAACGCGCGGTTCTCGGCGATCTGGCGGCGGTACGCCTACCGGGTCACCGACAACCCCGGGGGCGTCGATCCGCTGCTGCGGGGGCACGTCCTGTGGCACGACTGGCCGCTCGACGTGGACGCCATGAACGAGGCGGCCCGGCAGCTGCTCGGCGAGCACGACTTCGCCGCGTACTGCAAGAAGCGGGAGGGTGCGACCACCATCCGCACGCTCCAGGAGCTGAGTCTGACCAAGGGCGACGACGGGATCGTCACCGCGACCGTCCGGGCCGACGCCTTCTGCCACAACATGGTGCGTTCGCTGATCGGGGCGCTGCTGTTCGTGGGGGACGGGCACCGCGGCCCGGAGTGGCCCGCCAAGGTGCTCGCGGCGGGCGTGCGGGACTCGGCCGTGCACGTCGTGCGGCCGCACGGACTGACGCTGGAGGAGGTCGGCTACCCGGCGGACGAGCTGCTCGCCGCGCGCAGCAAGGAGGCGCGCAACCGGCGGACGCTGCCCGGGGCCGGGTGCTGCTGACGCCGGCGCCCGTGCCCGGTGGGCCCGGGCCGGCCGGTCAGCTGTTGGCGGCCGCCGACGCCTGGGCCTCGCCGCGGCGGCGGAGCTGCTGGAACGCGAACTCGGCCAGGTCGTCGCCGGTGGTGAAGACGGCGGTGTCCTTGGTGGTGACGTCCTTGCCGTTCGCGAAGCCGGTGATCGTGAAGTAGGCGTACCGGCCGTAGGAGTTGGTCGTGGAGCGGCAGATCGCGCCGTTGCAGAAGGCCTTGACGCTCCCGCCGGCGAGGGCCTTGACGATGCTCTTGCCGTCGGACTGGCTCTTGACCTTGAGGGCCTGCGCCTCGGTGTCGAAGACGGCCACGCCGACCGTGACCGCGATGCCGTCCCTGGCGTAGGTGACGCGCATGATGCGGGTGCAGCCGTTGGCGGCGAGGATCTTGCCCAGGGTGCCCGCGGCGCCCGTGGCGCACGAGGTGCTGTCGGCCTTCGCGCCCTTCTTGTACACGGCCGTGCCCATGGTCAGCTGCCGGCCGGGGAAGAGCAGCTCCGGCCCGTTGGGGGCGGTGTCCTTGGCCTTGCTGGAGACGAACTCCTTCGGGTCCAGCGGGGGCGGGGCGCTGGTCGGCGCGAAGGTCGGGGTGCTGGACGCGCTCGGCAGGTCGGCGGTCGCGGGCAGCGAGGACGTGGGCCGGTTGGCCTTGTCGTCGCCGTTCGCCGACACCACGCCCATGGCCACGGCGGTGCCGATGCCGAGTGTGGCGAGCGCGCCGCCGCCTATGAACAGCAGCCGGCGGCGTTTGTTGCGGGTCTCGGACGCCTCGGCGAGCGCGGCCCAGTCCGGGGTGCTGCCGTCATCGCCGGTGCCCCACGGCTGCTGGGAGTTCGGTTTCCACGGATCCCACTGGGACTGAGGTCCCCCCTGCCCATAGCTCATGGGGCGCATCTTAGACGGGGTGCGGGGTGTGCTGTTCCGTGCCGACGGGTAGCGGAGACCCGTGGATTCGGGGGCGGGGGGCGGGCAAACACGACATCTCCGGGTGCTTGGTACGGCGTTCTCCCAGGCCGTCCCCGGACATGTGGCGCGGGCCACTTCGGAGGGGCGTTTCCCGCGCCGATCGGGCTCGTTTTGACCCCGCCATGGAGACGCGGGTATCCTGCATCTTCGTTGTGTATTGGCGCGCTCTTCTCACGGGACGGGCCCTTACACCGGTCCACCGGGCCGATGACCAGCGACCGGCACGCGGTATGCGTCACCGCAGTGCGGTCTCGGCTGTCGTGATCGTCTTCGGTGACCTTGTCAGGACCAATTCACTGAAGAAGCGAAGGCTACGAACCGTGCGTACGTACAGCCCCAAGCCCGGCGATGTGACGCGCCAGTGGCATGTCATCGACGCTCAGGACATCGTCCTGGGCCGTCTCGCCACCACTGCCGCGTCCCTCCTCCGGGGCAAGCACAAGCCGATCTACGCGCCCCACGTCGACACCGGTGACTTCGTCATCATCATCAACGCCGACAAGGTGCACCTCTCCGGCAACAAGCGGACCCAGAAGATGGCGTACCGCCACTCCGGGTACCCGGGCGGTCTGCGCTCCGTGCGCTACGACGACCTCCTCGCGAACAACCCCGAGAAGGCCGTCGAGAAGGCCGTCAAGGGCATGCTCCCCAAGAACACGCTGGGCCGTCAGATGCTGTCGAAGCTGAAGGTCTACAAGGGTGACGTGCACCCGCACGCGGCGCAGCAGCCCGTGCCGTTCGAGATCACCCAGGTCGCGCAGTAATTCCGGCCACACCCCTAGCTGAAAAGAACTGAGGAGAACCGTGGCCGAGACCACTGCCGAGCAGCCGCTCGAAGAGACCGAGCTCGTCGACATCGAGAGCTACACCACCGAGTCCGAGGTCCCCGTCGAGGGTGAGTACACCTCGGAGTCCCTGGCCTCCCGCTTCGGCGAGGCCCAGCCGGCGGCCGGCCTGGGCCGTCGCAAGAACGCCATCGCCCGCGTCCGGATCGTTCCGGGCTCCGGCAAGTGGAAGATCAACGGGCGCACGCTCGAGGACTACTTCCCGAACAAGGTGCACCAGCAGGAAGTCAACGAGCCCTTCAAGGTGCTCGAGCTCGACAACCGCTACGACGTCATCGCCCGTATCTCGGGTGGCGGTGTCTCCGGTCAGGCCGGTGCGCTCCGTCTCGGTGTCGCTCGTGCGCTGAACGAGGCCGACGTCGACAACAACCGCGGCACCCTCAAGAAGGCCGGCTTCCTCACGCGTGACGACCGCGCGGTCGAGCGCAAGAAGGCCGGTCTGAAGAAGGCCCGCAAGGCCCCGCAGTACAGCAAGCGCTAAGCTTCGCTGCCTGCTCGTACGTATCCCGGAGCGGGTCTCATCGCCTCGCCCGTACGTACTCCGAACGCCCCGGCGGCACGCCACAGTGTCGTCGGGGCGTTCGTTTTATCGCAGCCGTGGGCGTATAACGGCACAAGGTGCTCAAAGGGTTGTGCGATGGGATGTCCGGGGCATCAAATGCCTGGATGCGGGATGGGATGCGGGAGCGGCCGCAGGCCGACCGACCGGCGACCCGGCCCGCACGGCCTGTGAAACTGACGCTTCCTCAGGAGGACAAGTGGGACGACTCTTCGGCACGGACGGCGTGCGCGGTGTCGCCAACGCGGATCTGACGGCGGAGATGGCCCTCGGCCTGTCCGTCGCGGCGGCGCACGTGCTGGCCGAGGCGGGCACCTTCGAGGGTCACCGACCGGTGGCCGTCGTCGGACGGGACCCGCGCGCGTCCGGGGAGTTCCTGGAAGCGGCCGTGGTGGCGGGTCTGGCCAGTGCGGGCGTGGACGTGCTGAAGGTCGGCGTGCTGCCGACGCCGGCGGTCGCGTACCTCACCGGCGTGCTCGGCGCGGACCTCGGCGTGATGCTCTCGGCCAGCCACAACGCCATGCCCGACAACGGGGTCAAGTTCTTCGCCCGCGGCGGTCACAAGCTCGCCGACGAGCTCGAGGACGCCATCGAGACCGTGTACGAGGAGCACCGCACCGGCGCTCCCTGGGACCGGCCGACCGGCGGCGGCGTCGGTCGCGTGCGTTCGTACGACGAGGGGTTCGACCGGTACGTCGCCCACCTCATCGCCGTCCTGCCCAACCGTCTCGACGGGCTGCGGATCGTCCTCGACGAGGCGCACGGCGCTGCCGCGTGGGTGTCGCCGGAGGCGTTCGCCCGGGCCGGCGCGGAGATCGTGACCATCGGGGCGGAGCCGGACGGGCTCAACATCAACGACGGCTGCGGGTCGACCCACCTCGACAAGCTGAAGGCCGCGGTCATCGAGCACGGCGCCGCCCTCGGCATCGCGCACGACGGCGACGCGGACCGCTGCCTCGCCGTGGACCACACCGGTGAGGAGATCGACGGCGACCAGATCCTCGCCGTGCTGGCGCTGTCCATGCGGGAGCGGGGCGTGCTGCGCTCGGACACCGTTGTCGCGACGGTCATGTCCAACCTCGGGTTCAAGCTGGCCATGGAGCGCGAGGGGATCCACCTCGTGCAGGCCGCGGTCGGCGACCGCTATGTGCTCGAGGAGATGAAGGAGCACGGGTACGCGCTCGGCGGCGAGCAGTCCGGGCACGTGATCATCCTCGACCATGCGACGACCGGCGACGGCACACTGACCGGGCTGATGCTGGCGGCTCGCGTCGCGGAGACCGGGCGGTCGTTGCGTGAGCTGGCCTCCGTGATGGAGCGGCTGCCGCAGGTGCTGATCAATGTGCCCGACGTCGACAGGTCCCGGGTGGGGGACTCGGTCGAGCTGGCGACTGCCGTCGGCGAGGCGGAGCGGGAACTCGGGTCCACCGGGCGGGTGTTGCTGCGGCCTTCCGGGACCGAGCCGCTGGTTCGGGTGATGGTCGAGGCGGCGGACATCGATCAGGCTCGTGCTGTTGCCGGGCGGCTGGCGGATGTCGTGAAGTCCGCGCTGGGTTAGCCGGGGGCGGGCCGGGCCGGGGCGGATCGGGTTTGGGGTTCTGCGCGTCGCGGGGTGCGGGTGCGGGTGCGTTGTGGCTTGTCGCGCGGTTCCCCGCGCCCCTGGGTGGGTCCGGCCTGGCCGGTGGTGATGGGTGCGGGTGGGGTGGGGTGGGTCGCGGGGTTTCCCGCGCCCCTGGGGGTTGGGGTGGGCGGGGTCGTCAGGTTGCTTTGGCTGGGGGGCGTTGCTTTGACCAGGCCCATTTCTGGATCAGCAGGGTCAGGGTGCCGGCCAGGATGATGCCCAGGAGGTTCAGCAGGAGCTGTTGTGCCGAGCCCCACGTCTGGTTCATGTCGCCATAGCTGAGGGCGACCGCCGCGTTCGCCGCCGCCGGGACCGTCGTCACCGAGATCGCCACGCCCACCAGGGCGCCCGATTTCGCCGAGGTCAGGGAGAGGGTGCCGGCGACTCCGGCGAGCACGGCGACGACGAAGGAGAAGGCGTCCGGGGCGTAGACGAAGCCGGTCTGCGGGCGGTCCCCCTCCAGTCGGTCCTTGCTGAACAGGTCCAGCGCGTCCATGAAGAGGCTGAAGCCCACGGTCACCGCCATGGCCACGGCGAAGCCCACCAGGAGTGCGATCAGTGAGCGCAGGGCCAGGCGGGGGGCGCGCTGCACGATCGAGGTGGAGATGCCGGCGAGCGGGCCGAACTCCGGGCCGACCGCCATCGCGCCGACGATGAGGACCGCGTTGTCGAGCACCACGCCGCAGGCCGCGATCATCGTGGCCAGCGTGATGAAGGCGAGGTAGGTGACGGAGAGCGTCGAGTCCTCGTGGGTGGCGTCGGTCAGGTGCTCCCACAGGACCGCGTCCGCGCCTTCGCCGGGAGCTTCCGCCTCGGCCTTGTCCGCACGCAGGGAGAGCGACAGGTCGATGTTCTCCACGGCGATCGAGCCGGTCTCCTCCAGGCCCAACTCCTGGAGGTCGGAAAGGAGTTCGTCGCCCGCCTCGCGGGCCACGTCGCACAGGACGACGTCGCCGGCCGGGTTGCGGGCGGCCCGGGGCAGGACCACGAGGTGGGTGGCCCCGACGGTCCGCTCGATCAGGCGGACCACGTCGTCGGTCCGCTCCGCCGGGGTGATCAGGCGCAGGTGCAGCATGGGGGCAGGGTAGCCGTCAGAGTTTGCGCAGGCGCAGCCGCTGGACCTTGTGGTCGGGTCCCTTGCGGACCACGAGGCCGGCCCGGCCGCGGGTGGGGGCGATGTTCTCCACCAGGTTGGGCTTGTTGATGGTGCGCCAGAGCGTGCGGGCGTAGTCGAGGGCCTCCTCCTCGGAGACCTGGGTGTACTTGCGGAAGTACGAGTCCGGGTTCTGGAAGGCGGTCTGACGCAGTTTCCGGAACCGGCTGAGGTACCAGCGCTCGATGTCCTCGGTGCTCGCGTCGACGTACACGCTGAAGTCGAAGTAGTCGGCGAGGCCGACGCGGGTGCGGCCGTCGCTGCCGGGCAGGGCGGGCTGCAGGACGTTCAGGCCCTCGACGATGAGGATGTCGGGGCGGCGGACGGTGAGCCGCCGGTCGGGGACGATGTCGTAGATCAGGTGGGAGTAGACCGGCGCGGTGACCTCGCCCTTGCCCGCCTTGATGTCGGCGACGAAGCGGGTCAGCGCGCGGCGGTCGTAGGACTCGGGGAAACCCTTGCGGGACATCAGGCCGCGGGCTTCGAGTTCGTGGGTGGGCAGCAGGAAGCCGTCCGTGGTGACCAGCTCCACGCGCGGGTGCTCCGGCCAGCGGGAGAGCAGCGCCTGCAGCAGACGGGCGACCGTCGACTTGCCGACGGCGACGGAGCCGGCGACCCCTATGACGAAGGGAGTGCCGGACTGCGAGCCCTTCTCGCCCAGGAAGGTGTTCAGGGCGCCGCGCAGGCCGTCGGTGGCGCCCACGTAGAGGTTGAGGAGGCGGGAGAGCGGGAGGTAGATGTCCCGCACCTCGTCGAGGTCGATGACGTCGCCCAGACCGCGCAGCTTCTCGAGCTCCTCGGCGGTCAGCGGCAGCGGGGTCTTCTCCCGCAGCGCGCTCCACTCGGATCGGGTGAGGTCGACGTAGGGAGTCGCCTCCGGCCTGTGCCGGTGGGCGCTCCGGGGCATCGGGGGGACCGGAGAGATCACAGTCCATTGTTAACGGAGTTTGAACGGGATGGCGGGTGGGGTCCGTCACGCCGGCCGGCGGGGGCAGTGGCCCCGGTCGGCGATCGGGACGCGGACGGGGTGCTCCTGCGGCGGCGGGAATTTCCGGAATCGGGCACGTGGGGACTCTTTCGGGGCGGGGATCGGTCGTAGGCTGCCGCGCATGTGCGGAATCGTGGGATACGTGGGGTCTCAGTCGGCGCTCGACGTCGTGATGGCCGGACTGAAGCGGCTGGAGTACCGGGGGTACGACTCGGCGGGTGTCGCCGTGCCGGCCGACGGAGGGCTCGCCGCGGCGAAGAAGGCGGGCAAGCTCGTCAATCTGGAGAAGGAGCTGACGGAGCGGCCGTTGCCGGCCGGGACGACGGGCATCGGGCACACCCGGTGGGCCACGCACGGCGGGCCCACCGACGCCAACGCCCATCCGCATCTCGACAACGCGGGGCGTGTCGCCGTCGTGCACAACGGGATCATCGAGAACTTCGCCGCGCTGCGGGCCGAACTGGCCGAGCGGGGACACGAACTGCTGTCCGAGACCGACACCGAGGCCGTCGCCCATCTGCTCGCCGAGGAGTACTCCGTGACCTCCGACCTGGCGGAGGCGATGCGGCTGGTGTGCCGGCGGCTGGAGGGCGCGTTCACGCTGGTCGCGGTGCACGCGGACGAGCCGGACGTGGTGGTCGGGGCGCGCCGCAACTCGCCGCTGGTGGTGGGCGTCGGCGAGGGCGAGGCCTTTCTCGCCTCGGACGTCGCCGCGTTCATCGCGCACACCCGGTCGGCGATCGAGCTGGGCCAGGACCAGGTGGTGGAGCTGCGCCGGGACGGGGTGACGGTCACCGGGTTCGACGGCCGGCCGGCCCAGGTGCGGTCCTACCACGTCGACTGGGACGCTTCGGCGGCGGAGAAGGGGGGCTACGACTACTTCATGCTCAAGGAGATCGCCGAGCAGCCCAAGGCCGTCGCGGACACCCTGCTGGGAAGGATCGACGCCGGCGGCTCGCTGACCCTCGACGAGGTGCGCATCCCCGCGCGGGAGCTGCGGGAGATCGACAAGATCGTCGTCGTCGCCTGCGGAACGGCCTTCCACGCGGGGCTGATCGCCAAGTACGCCATCGAGCACTGGACGCGCATCCCCTGCGAGGTCGAGCTGGCCAGCGAGTTCCGCTACCGCGATCCGATCCTGGACCCGCGCTCCCTGGTCATCGCCATCTCCCAGTCCGGCGAGACGATGGACACGCTGATGGCGCTGCGGCACGCGCGGGACCAGGGGTCGAAGGTGCTCGCCATCTGCAACACCAACGGGTCGACCATCCCCCGTGAGTCGGACGCCGTGCTCTACACGCACGCGGGGCCGGAGGTGGCCGTCGCGTCGACCAAGGCGTTCCTGACCCAGCTGGTGGCGTGCTATCTGGTCGCCCTGTATCTCGGGCAGGTACGCGGCACCAAGTGGGGGGACGAGATCCGGGCCGTCGTCCGGGACCTGGCGCGGATCTCCGGCGAGGTGGAGCGGGTGCTGGAGACCATGGAGCCGGTGCGGGAGCTGGCCCGGTCGCTGGCCGACAAGGACACCGTGCTGTTCCTCGGGCGGCACGTGGGCTATCCCGTCGCGCTGGAGGGCGCGCTCAAGCTGAAGGAGCTCGCCTACATGCACGCGGAGGGGTTCGCGGCGGGGGAGCTGAAGCACGGGCCGATCGCCCTCATCGAGGAGGACCTGCCCGTGGTGGTGGTCGTGCCCTCGCCGCGCGGCCGGTCCGTCCTGCACGACAAGATCGTCTCCAACATCCAGGAGATCCGGGCGCGGGGGGCGCGGACCATCGTGATCGCGGAGGAGGGGGACGAGGCGGTCGTGCCGTACGCGGACCATCTCGTGCGGATCCCCGCCACGCCGGTGCTGCTCCAGCCGCTGGTGGCGACGGTGCCGTTGCAGGTGTTCGCGTGCGAGCTGGCGACCGCGCGGGGCAACGAGGTGGATCAGCCGCGCAACCTCGCGAAGTCGGTCACCGTGGAGTAGAGGCCGCCGGGGAGGGGAGAGCGGCCGCCGGGAGCAGGGATTCTCGCGCGCGGGGAGGGGTGGGGAGCTCGCGCGTGGGGGTGGGGGGCGTGTCGTGTGTCCACCCCCACGCGGTGGGTCAGCTCCGGGTGCGGCGTCTGCGCGCGGCGAACAGTTTCCAGGCCGCGAAGAGCAGCGGCAGTTCCATGATCCAGACGCCGGTGACCGCGTCCCACTCCGGGTCCGCCATCGCGGACTCGTCGGCCGTGATGATCCCGCACAGCAGGCCCCAGGCCGCCGCGAGCAGGCCCACCAGCCACAGGGCGGCGGTCCAGCCCCGCGCCGAGCCGCCGGACCCGGCCGCCCGGGCCGTCGGGGGCCGCTTGCGCGGCTGCGGGATGTGGTCGGGTTCGCGGGCCGGCATCCGTACGATCGCCTCGCCGGGCACGGCCGCGTCCAGCGCCGCGATGCGGTCCGGCATGACGCCTTTGTACAGGGTCGGCTCCACGGTCACCGAGAAACCGTCGAGGCCGGTGAGGGTACGGGCGCCGTCGGGGCGCGCGGTCATCGCCGCACAGGCGTCGTGGCGGACGGTGACCGGGCCCCTCGGGGTGAGCAGGCTGACCCCCTCCGCGCCGATGACCAGGGTGACGTCCTCGTTCTCCAGGGACTGGTGGCGGGTGCCGGTCACGGCGGCCGTGGAGAACTGCGGGGCGAGGGTGAGGCCCGCCCAGTCGACGCCCCGGCCCGGCACCTGCAGCAGCGCGGCGTCCCACGCCTGGCGGGCGACCTCGTGCAGGTCCTGCGTCGTCACCGCGTTCAGTTCGGCGCGGTGCTGGTCGGGGGTGAGGATGCGGTGCCCGAGCAGCAGGCTCAGCGCGTACGAGGGGAGCACCGCGGCGCCGAGGTCGGGGGCGTCGTACACCTTGAGGAGCTTGCCGCGGACGGAGTCCAGCTCGGCCTGCTCGATGCGGCCCGCGCGCAGCCGGGCGAGGGTGTCGACGAAGCCGCCGACGACCGCGTCCTGCTTCTGCGGGAGGGCGTCGGCGTAGGCGGTGAGGGTGGCGAACTCGGCGTCGCGCGGGCTGTAGTCGGCCTCCGCGGAATAGGAGTAGCCGCCCTCCTGGCGCAGGTCCTGGAAGAGGGCCCGGCCGAGGACGTCCGCGAAGACGCTCGCCGCGGTGGAGCGGCGCAGCACCGAGGTGAGGACGACATGGCCGTCGTCGCCGCTGATGTACGCGGGCGTGACGGGCAGGGCGCTGGTCGCGGCCGGGGCGGGGAAGCGGGACCCCGGGGGGAGGGTCAGGTCCAGGCCGTCGGGGACGTGGTCGCTGGTGATCCACAGCACCGCGTTGTCCCTGGTGAAGCGGGTCTCCGCCCAGTGGCGGACCTGCTCGGGGGTGAGGCTCCAGGTGCCCAGTTCGTTGTAGCTGGACAGTCCGTAGCCCTGGGCGCCGTACCGCCACAGCGGCATCTGGTGCTGGGGTCCGCCGCCGCGGCCGGCCGCCTCCGTGCGGAGGATCTCCCGTTCGGTCTCCAGCCGCTCCATCGGCAGGTCCCGCAGGCCGGCGCACACGCTGTTCAGGTACTCGACCACCCCCTCCTCGCTGCCCTGCACGTGGAAGAGGGTGTACGCGTTCGCCGTCGCGCCGTTGTAGTGCAGGTCGGACAGGCCCAGGCGGTGCAGGGCGAGGTGCTCGACGAGGTGGGTGACGCCGGCCGTGGCCAGCGTCTCGTCGGCGCGGCCCACCCGGAAGAAGAGACCGGCGGTGATCTCCTTGCCGGAGGCGGGGGCGTAGAGGGTGGGCACGCCGTTCGTGGTGGTGTGCGAGACGAGGCCCTCGAGAGCGGCGAGGCCGTCCGGGGCGTCGACGTCGTCGTGCTTGTTCAGGTTCGTGGTCATCGGGCGCCGCCTCCACGGGATTCCAGCGCGGCCTTGCGGAAGCCGAGAAACGCCGACCTCTGGTCGGGCAGGTACTGCCACGGGTATTCCGTGGCGCGGTCGCCGAGGAAGGCGAAGTGCGGGGCCGCGTCCGCGTGGTGGCCGCCCAGCGAGAAGGCGAACGCGAACGCGCTGTGCGCGCCGACCGAGTTCCAGTCGGGCCGGTGGTCGGGGTGCAGCACGGAGACCTGCGCGGCGAAGCGCAGGTCGTCGCGGACCGGCACGCCCCGCAGGTACGCGGCGTCCTCGCCGCTCGGCAGGTCCAGCCAGTGCTCGATGTGGGCGAGGGCCACCACGGCGGCGGAGTTCGACCCGTCGGGGGCCCCGGTCGCGCACTCCCGGGCGAAGCCGTGCGCCGCCTCCCAGGAGCCGCCCCACTTCGGGCACACCTGCTGCAGCAGCTGCGTCTGCGCGCGGTAGTGGTGCGGGTGGTGCGCGGACAGCCGGTCGTAGCGGCGGCGGGCCTCGGCCTGCCCCAGCTGCAGACCGCGGGCGGTCGTCAGCCGGGTGGTCCAGGCGGGGGCGTACGAGGGCTGCTCGGCGCAGACCTCGATCAGCAGCCGCTCGGCCCGCCGCAGCCAGTCGTGGAACTGGCTGAACTGATCCTGCGAGACGTCCTTGGCGCGGGCGCCGCTGCGGATGTCCCAGCCGATGTACACGTACCGCTCGGCGAGCAGCGTGCGGGGCAGCGGGTCCGCGGGCGATTCGGCCGCCGCCCGCTCCAGGAAGCCCTCGACGCCGGCGATGTCGGCGAGGAGGCTGGAGGCCGAGGAGATCCTGTCGACGGAGCCGAGACCCGCGAAGCAGGCCCGGACGGCCGGCCAGTCCCCGGCCTGCGCGGCGGTGCGCAGCGGGATCAGCTCGGGTGTGTTGTCGTACGGGTCGAACGTCGGCCCCGAAGAGCCCATGGGTCCGCCGCCGGTCATGCCGCTGGTCGTGCTGGTCATTCCCCCGCCCCCTGGCGTCGCCGTCCGCGGCGCGCGGGCTGGCCCCCCAGGGCGCGCGGCGGTGAGAGTCCGCTGTGCAAGTCTGCTTCCGACTTGACGTGATCAAGTCGCCGCAGGCTAGCACCAGGCGGTGACATCGAGGCCCTAGGGTGCTCGGCATGAGCATCATCGGGGTCGGTATCGACGTGGCCGAGATCGAGCGCTTCGCGGCGTCCATGGAACGCACTCCCGGGCTCGCCGAGCGGCTGTTCCTGCGGAGCGAGTTGCTGCTGCCCAGCGGCGAGCGCAGGGGCATGGCGTCGCTGGCGGCCCGGTTCGCGGCGAAGGAGGCCCTCGCCAAGGCGCTCGGGGCCCCGCCCGGGCTGCTGTGGACCGACGCCGAGGTGTACGTCGAGGAGAGCGGGCGGCCCCGGTTGCGGGTGCGGGGGAGCGTCGCCGCCCGGGCGGCCGAACTGGGCGTACGGGGATGGCATGTGTCGCTGAGTCACGACGCGGGCGTGGCCTCGGCGGTGGTGGTGGCCGAGGGGTGAGGCGTGCGGGTGCGGTGGCGGGGGAGGCCGGGGCAGACTCGACCGTATGCGTACTGCCTACTGCGTGGAGACCGTCCGTCGTGCCGAGCGGGAGCTGATGGCCCGGGTCCCGGAAGGGGCCCTCATGCAACGGGCCGCCGCCGGGCTCGCCGCCGCCTGCGCCGACCTGCTGGGCCGGGTGTACGGACGCCGGATCGTGCTGCTGGTCGGCAGCGGGGACAACGGGGGTGACGCCCTGTACGCCGGGGCGCGGCTCGCCCGGCGCGGGGCCGGGGTGACCGCCGTGCTGCTCGCGTCCGGGCGGACCCACCCCGGAGGGCTGACGGCGCTGCGCCGGGCCGGCGGCGCGACCGTGGCCCCCGACGCGGCCGGCGACCTCGTCCGCCGCGCCGACCTGGTGCTCGACGGCGTCGTCGGGATCGGCGGCAAGGGCGGTCTGCGGCCGGAGGCGGCGGACGTGGCCGCGCTGGTCGAGCGGGCCCGGGCCCTCGTCGTCGCCGTCGACCTGCCCAGCGGCGTCGACGCCGACACCGGAGAGGTGCACGGGAGCGCGCTGCGCGCCGACCTCACCGTCACCTTCGGCACGCACAAGCCGGCGTTGCTGGTCGATCCCGCGCGCGAGTACGCCGGTTCGGTGCGGCTCGTCGACATCGGGCTCGGCGGCCACCTGCCCGCCGTACCCGGGCTGGAGGCGCTGCAGCACGCGGACGTGGCCGCCCTGCTGCCGGCACCGGGCGGGGAGAGCGACAAGTACCGGCGGGGCGTCGTCGGGATCGCCGCCGGGTCGGCCCGGTATCCGGGGGCCGCCGTCCTCGCCGTCGCGGGAGCGCTGCGCGGCGGGGCGGGGGCGGTGCGCTACGTCGGTCCGGCCGGGGACGCGGTCCTCGCGCGGTTCCCCGAGACGCTCGTGTCGGAGCGAGGGCCCGCACACGCCGGACGGGTGCAGGCCTGGGTCGTCGGTCCGGGCGCCGGGGACGACGCGGCGACGGTCGCGGAGGTGCTGGCCGCCGACGTGCCCGTGCTGATCGACGCCGACGGGCTGCGGCTGGCGGACGCCGACGCGGTGCGGGGGCGTGCCGCGCCGACGCTGATGACGCCGCACGCCGGGGAGGCGGCCGCGCTGCTGGGCGTGGCGCGCGAGCAGGTGGAGGGGGCCCGGCTGGCCTCGGTGCGGGAGCTGGCGGCGCGGTACCGGGCGACGGTGCTGTTGAAGGGGTCGACGACGCTGGTCGCCGACGCGGGCGGCGAGGGCCCCGTGCGGGTCAACGCCACCGGGACGGCGTGGCTCGCCACGGCCGGCAGCGGGGACGTGCTGTCGGGACTCGCGGGCTCGTTGCTGGCGGCCGGGCTGGGGGCGCTGGACGCGGGCAGCGTCGGGGCGTACCTGCACGGCCTGGCGGGTCGGTACGCGGCGGACGGGGCGCCGGTCGGGGCGCACGACGTGGCCGAGGCGATCCCGCGGGCCTGGCGGGACGTGTGCGACTGAGGGGACTGAACGGTGCTGGCGTGGCTGGCGTGGCTGGCGTGACCAGGAGAAGGGAGGGCCGGACTCAGCCGGTCCGGCGCTGCGGCACGGCCTCCTTCGCCGCGCGGACGCCGAAGGCGATGACCGGGACCAGCAGCACGAAGCACATGTCACGTGCGGTGCCCGGGGACATCACGAGGTGCGTCAGAGCGAGGGAGGCGAGGACGGCGAGCGCGAACAGCAGGGCGTCGACCCCCGCGCGCCTCAGGTCGACCCTCCCGCCGCGGCCCTTCCCGTCGGTGCCCTTCGCGTCGGCGCCCGTCGCGTCCCGGCCTTTCATGGACCCGTCGGCTACGTTCTCGTTCGTCGAGCTCCCGTCCGTCACGTATGTCGCCTCCTGTGCTCGACCCGGGCCGCACGGGTGTGCCGGCGGGCGGTGCTGATGCCTTCTTGTACCAGCCCCGGGTAAGAGCGGCCCCGGCGCGCGCCGCCTCCCGGGTCGCCGTGCGGAGGTGGCGGCCCGGTGCCGGGAGCGCCGCCAGGCCGCTCTGCGACACTGGGCGCGATGAGTGAGACTGCCAAGCCGCCCGCCGCCCCGTCCCGCGCCCGCGCCGAGATCGATCTGGCCGCGCTGCGCGCCAACGTGCGTACCCTGCGCGCCAAGGCGCCGGGCGCGGCGTTCATGGCCGTGGTCAAGGCGGACGGATACGGGCACGGGGCGGCCCCCTGCGCCCGCGCCGCCGTCGAGGCCGGCGCGGAGTGGGTGGGCACCGCCACGCCCGAGGAGGCCCTCGCGCTGCGCGCGCACGCCGGACTGCCCGCGGACGTCCGGATCATGTGCTGGCTTTGGACACCGGGCGGGCCCTGGCGGGAGGCCGTCGAGGCCGGCCTCGACGTGTCGCTGAGCGGGCTCTGGGCGCTGCGGGAGGCCGTCGAGGGCGCACGGACCGCCGGGCGGGCCGCCCGGGTGCAGCTCAAGGCCGACACCGGGCTCGGACGCAACGGATGCCAGCCCGCCGACTGGCCCGAGCTAGTCGGGGAGGCGCTGCGCGCCGAGCGCGAGGGACTGGTGCGGGTCACCGGCCTGTGGTCGCACTTCGCCTGCGCCGACGAACCGGGGCACCCGTCCGTCGCCGCCCAGCTCGACCGGTTCCGCGAGATGGCGGCATACGCCGAGCGGCAGGGCGTCCGGCCAGAGGTGCGGCACATCGCCAACTCCCCGGCCGCGCTCACCCTCCCCGAGACCCACTTCGACCTGGTCCGCCCCGGGATCGCGATGTACGGCCTCTCGCCCAGCCCCGAGCTGGGTTCCGCCGCCGACCTCGGACTGCGGCCGGTGATGACTCTCGCGGCCTCGCTGGCCCTGGTGAAGCACGTCCCCGGCGGGCATGGCGTGAGCTACGGCCATCACTACGTCACTCCGGGTGCGACGACGCTCGGGCTGGTGCCCCTCGGGTACGCCGACGGCGTGCCGCGGCACGCTTCCGGGACCGGCCCGGTGCTGGTCGGCGGCAAGTGGCGGACGGCCGCCGGGCGCATCGCGATGGACCAGTTCGTCGTCGACCTCGGCGGCGACGAGCCGGGCCCCGGCGCGGAGGCGGTCCTCTTCGGGCCGGGCGACCGCGGCGAGCCCACGGCGCAGGACTGGGCGCAGGCGGCCGGAACCATCGGGTACGAGATCGTCACGCGCATCGGATCGCGCGTTCCCCGCGTCTATGTGAATGAGTGACCAGACCGGGTAACCCGCAGTCAGTGCACGGACATCGGCCCAGGAGGAGCGGCACGTGAGCGAGAGCAGCGCGGAGGCGGTGGCGAGCGCCGCCACGGCGGTCCTCGCCGCGTCCGCGACGGGGGCGGCCGGAGGATGGCGCCGGACGACCGGCATCGCGGGCGCCGCGATAGGCGTGATCGCCGCGGGCGCCGCGGCCGGCGTCGCCCTGGAGCGGATGACCGTGGGGCGGGGCATGCGGGCCAAGGCCCGGCTGGCGCTCGACTCGGCGGGACCGTACGGCGGGCTGCGCGGCACCCCCGGCAAGGCGTACGCCGACGACGGCACCGAGCTGTACTACGAGGTCGACGACGTCGAACCGCAGGGCGGACCGGCCGGCCGGCGGCGCAGGCTCTTCGGGCGCAAGGCGCCGCTGCCGGTCACCGTCGTGTTCAGTCACGGCTACTGCCTCAACCAGGACTCCTGGCACTTCCAGCGGGCGGCCCTGCGGGGCGTCGTGCGGACCGTGCACTGGGACCAGCGCAGCCACGGCAGGTCCGGACGCGGCAACGCCCAGACCGGGGACGGCGTGCCGGTCACCATCGACCAGCTCGGACGCGACCTGCGGGCCGTCGTCGACGCGGCCGTGCCGGAGGGGCCGATCGTGCTGGTCGGGCACTCCATGGGCGGGATGACGGTGATGGCCCTGGCCGCCCTGTACCCCGAGCTGATCCGCGAGCGGGTGGTCGCCACCGCGTTCGTCGGGACGTCGTCCGGGCGGCTCGGCGAGGTCAACTTCGGGCTGCCGGTCGCCGGTGTGAACGCGGTCCGGCGGGTGCTGCCGGGAATACTGAAGGCGCTCGGGCAGCAGGCGGCCCTGGTGGAGAAGGGGCGGCGGGCGACCGCCGACCTGTTCGCCGGGATCATCAAGCGGTACTCGTTCGCGTCCCGGGACGTGGACCCGGCGGTGGCGCGGTTCGCCGAGCGGATGATCGAGAGCACACCGATCGACGTGGTCGCCGAGTTCTACCCGGCGTTCACCGACCACGACAAGACCGAGGCGCTCGCCTGCTTCACGGACATGCCGGTGCTGGTGCTGGCCGGCATCGGGGACCTGGTGACGCCGAGCGAGCACAGCGAGGCGATCGCCGACATGCTGCCGGACGCCGAACTGGTCCTCGTCCCCGACGCCGGGCACCTCGTGATGCTGGAGCACCCGGAAGCGGTCACCGACCGCCTCGCCGACCTGCTCACGCGCGCGGGCGCCGTGCCGGCAGGGGCTACCGTGGGAGGTTATGGAGACACCAGCAGCGCCGCACCACCCGGCTGACCTTCGGATCACCGTCAACTCCCCCGAGCAGATGCGGGACTTCGGCCGTCGGCTGGCCAAGGTGCTGCGCGCCGGCGATCTCGTGATGCTGAGCGGGGAGCTCGGGGCGGGCAAGACGACGCTCACCCGCGGGCTCGGCGAGGGGCTCGGGGTCCGGGGCGCGGTCACCTCCCCGACGTTCGTGATCGCCCGGGTGCACCCCGCCCTCGGGGACGGTCCGCCGCTGGTCCACGTCGACGCGTACCGCCTGGGCGGCGGGCTCGACGAGATGGAGGACCTCGACCTCGACGTGTCGCTGCCCGAGTCGGTGATCGTCGTGGAGTGGGGCGAGGGCAAGGTCGAGGAGCTGACCGACGACCGGCTTCAGATCCGCATTCACCGGGCGGTCGGCGACACCGACGACGAGGTGCGGCACGTGACCGTGTCGGCGCTCGGTCGGCGTTGGGCCTCGGCGGACCTCGGCGTGCTGTCGGCCTGACGTACGGGACGTGACTGACGTGACCGGCGCGGCTCGCGTGGCTGGCGTGCCTGACGGGCTTCCGGGCTGGGGTGCTGCCGGTCCGGGGCGGGGTGCTGCCGGTCCGCGGTGCCGTCGACCTGCTCACCTGACCCCGTGAAGGTTCCGACAACGTGTCGGCAAAATGTTGCGTTCCGTGTCCGGGGCGTGGTCACATGGTATCAAGTTCGTAGTTAGGTCTACCTAACTACGCCCGCCCCCGAACCTCAGGAGGCGTCCATGCCGGCCACCGAGCCCCCTCCCCGGCCGCCGCGTCCCCTCGCGCCCGCCGCCGTGTCCATGCGCGACCTGCTGGCCTCGTGCGCGGCCGCCGAAGCCGTCTCGACGCCTCCGCGGCTGCCCGACGCCGCACTGGCGAAGAAGCCGGCCCGACGCCCCCGGGCGGCCTGACGCGTCACGGACGGCGCAACGCGGGCCGATCCGGACGCGAGGACTACCGGACCACGTCGACCCGTCGGCCGATCGTCGCGAACGCCCACATCGCGTCGCCGTCCGCGACGGTCTCCCGGATGCCGCCCGTCCGCACCCTCGGGTCGGGCTTCGTCAGCGAGCCGTCCAGGGCCGCGCTGAAGCCGATCGCCACGCCGTCCACCTCGGCGAACCGCACGACGTGCTCGATCGGGGTGCCGTCGGTGCCGGTGATCGCGCCCGAACGGGAACCGACCGAGTAGCTGCCCGGCAGCGGGTCCACACTGCCGGGGGCGACCTTGAACGTGCGGTTGACGCGACCGTCCGCGCCGACCAGCCACACCCGGTCGGCGATCAGCGCGTACACCACCCGCTCGCCCGCGCCGGAGCTCTCCGGCAGCGCCGTCGAGGCCACGCTCCCGGGGGCCTCCGCCGGCGTCGCGGGCGCGCCGCGTCGCGGCTCGGCCAGATCGTCGGGCACGTTCGCCGACGCCTGGAACGCGAGGAACCCGACCGTCGCCAGGGCGGCCGCGGTGAGCCCGGCCACGAAAGTCGAGCTGCTGCTGGGCACCGGTGACCACCTCGTCCGTCCTGCGCCCGTTCCGGGCGTCTTCGGCGTTCTGTCCCGTACGTGATGTACGTCATGTTTCGCGGCGACGTTAGCAGCCGTCACGGCCGCGACCGGGGCGGCGGTGGCGGGGGCACGGGAGCCGTAGGCTGTTTGCGTGCTCTTGCTCGCTCTGGATACCGCCACCCCCGCCGTCACCGTCGCCCTGCACGACGGCACCGACGTCGTCGCCTCCTCGAGTCAGGTGGACGCGCGCCGGCACGGCGAGCTGCTGCTCCCGGCCGTCGACCGGCTGCTCGCCGACGCCGGGCTCGGGCTCGACGCCGTCACCGGCATCGTCGTCGGCGTCGGACCCGGCCCCTACACGGGGCTGAGAGTCGGTCTGATGACCGCCGAGACCTTCGGGCTCGCGCTCGGCGTCCCCGTGCACGGCCTGTGCACCCTCGACGGCCTCGCCTACGCCTCCGACCTCGAAGGCCCCTTCGTGGTGGCGACCGACGCCCGCCGCAAGGAGGTCTACTGGGCGCGCTACGCCGACTCCCGCACCCGGGTGTCCGGCCCCGCCGTGGACCGACCCGCCGACATCGCCGACGAGGTGGCCGGGCTGCCCGCCGTCGGCGCGGGCGCGCTGCTCTACCCGGACGCCTTCCCCCGCGCGCACGAACCCGAGCACGTCTCCGCGGCGGCGCTCGCGAGTCTCGCGGCGGAGCGGCTGGCGGCGGGCGGGGAACTGCCCGCGCCACGGCCCCTGTACCTGCGCCGGCCGGACGCCCAGGTCCCCAAGAACTACAAGGTGGTCACCCCCAAGTGACCGAATCCGTCGACCTCGTGCTGCGCGAGATGCGCTGGTGGGACATCGAGCGCGTGCTCGAACTCGAGAAGGACCTCTTCCCCGAGGACGCCTGGTCCCGGGGCATGTTCTGGTCCGACCTGGCCCACGCCCGCGGCCCGGAGGCGACCCGGCGCTACCTCGTCGCCGTCGACCCGGCCGCGGACGACCGGATCGTCGGGTACGCGGGTCTGGCCGCCGCCGGGGACGTCGCCGACGTCCAGACCATCGCCGTCGCCCGCGACCACTGGGGCACCGGCCTCGGCGGCCGGCTGCTGACGGAGCTGCTGAGCGCGGCGACCGCCTTCGAGTGCGCCGAGGTCCTGCTCGAGTGCCGCATCGACAACGTCCGCGCCCAGAAGCTCTACGAGCGCTTCGGGTTCGAGGCCATCGGGTTCCGGCGCGGCTACTACCAGCCGGGCAACGTGGACGCCCTGGTGATGCGCCTCACCGACCCATCGACATCCGTAGCGGGAACACAGGGAAACGAGACCAATGGCTGACGAACCCCTCGTTCTGGGGATCGAGACCTCCTGCGACGAGACCGGCGTCGGCGTCGTGCGCGGCACGACCCTGCTGGCGGACGCGATCGCCTCCAGCGTCGACGAGCACGCCCGCTTCGGCGGGGTGGTGCCCGAGGTGGCGTCCCGCGCCCACCTGGAGGCGATGGTCCCGACCATCGAGCGGGCGCTGAAGGACGCGGGGGTGAGCGCGAAGGACCTCGACGGCATCGCGGTCACCGCCGGTCCGGGGCTCGCCGGCGCGCTGCTGGTCGGCGTCTCGGCGGCGAAGGCCTACGCCTACGCCCTCGGCAAGCCTCTCTACGGCGTCAACCACCTCGCCTCGCACATCTGCGTGGACCAGCTCGAGCACGGCGCGCTGCCCGAGCCGACGATGGCGCTGCTGGTGTCCGGGGGACACTCCTCCCTGCTGCTGTCCACCGACATCACCTCCGACGTCCGTCCGCTGGGCGCGACCATCGACGACGCGGCGGGCGAGGCCTTCGACAAGATCGCCCGGGTGCTGAACCTGGGCTTCCCCGGCGGCCCGGTCATCGACCGCTACGCCCGTGAGGGCGACCCGACGGCGATCGCGTTCCCGCGTGGACTGACCGGCCCGCGCGACCCGGCGTACGACTTCTCGTTCTCCGGTCTGAAGACGTCGGTCGCCCGCTGGATCGAGGCCAGGCGGGCGGCGGGCGAGGAGGTCCCGGTGCGCGACGTCGCGGCCTCCTTCCAGGAGGCGGTCGTGGACGTGCTGACCCGCAAGGCCGTCCGGGCGTGCAAGGACGAGGGCGTCGACCACCTGATGATCGGCGGCGGTGTGGCCGCCAACTCCCGGCTGCGGGCCCTGGCCCAGGAGCGCTGCGAGGCGGCCGGCGTCCGGCTGCGCGTGCCGCGTCCCAAGCTGTGCACGGACAACGGCGCGATGGTGGCGGCGCTGGGCGCGGAGATGGTCGCCCGGGGCCGGGCCGCGTCCGGCTGGGACCTGTCGGCGGACTCGTCGCTGCCGGTGACCGACCCGCACGTGCCCGGCCGGCACCCCGGGCACCGGCACGGTCACGGCCACGACCATGTGCACGAGGTCGCCAAGGACAACCTGTACTCATGACCGTCGCGCTGATGTGGGAGGCCCGGGCGGCGGCCGGCCGGGGCGAGGAACTGCTGCGCTGGGCGCAGGAACAGGCGGGGCGGCTCGCGCGGCGGCCCCTGCGCAGCGAGACCTTCCGGGCTCCGCAGGACCGGGTGCTCGTCATCACCTGGTGGGACGCCGGGTACGACGACCCAGACCTGCCCGAACTTCCGGAGCCGGCCGGGGAGTTGGTGGCCAGGGCGGTGCACCGCTGGCGGTTCGAGGCGGTGCCGGACCGGCTCTGAGGGAAGGTCAGGGACCGCCCGTCTCCGCTTCCAGCGCGGTGCGGGTCGCGACGCCGTACACCCCGGACTCGTCCTGCACCACCGCTCGGGTGAGCTGGTAGGAGCGGACCGCGTTCTCGACCTCGATGTCGTACACGCCCTCGGCCCGACCTGCCTGGTAGCCGATCCGACGCAGCCGCGCCTGGAGTTCGGCCACCTCGGGACCGGTGTCCCCGAGCCGCAGCACGGGCGGCGCCGAGGCGCTCGGGCGCGGCCCGGGGGACGGGGTGCCGGTGGCCCCCCTGGACGGAGCCGGAGCCGGAGCCGGGGGTGGCGCGGCGGACCGGGTGGGCCGTGCCGGAGTGGGGGAGGGCGTTCCCGGGGAGTCGGAGGCGGTCGGCGACGGTGGGGTCCGCGAGGCACGCGGGCTCCCTCTTCCGGCCGTGGTGACGCCGCCGGACGTCACGTCGGGCACCGGCGCCCGTACGTCCTCGGGGAGCGCGCCGTCGCGCGTGGGACCGTCGTACAGGAGGAATCCGGCGAGCACCGCCGCGGTCACGGCGGTCGCGAGGAGGGCGGCGAGCACCAGCAGGCGCACAGGGCTCCGGCGACGGCCCGGGCGCGATGCGCCGCCGCCCGGGCCCGCCGCCAAGTCGCCGGCCCCCTCGTACCCGGCCGACACCCGCCCGCCCGACGTGTACTCGCTCGACTCGGCTTCGCCTGACGCCCGTCCGCCCGACTCGGGTTCGCCGGACGCCCGCGCGTCCGACGCGCGCCCGCCTGACCTGGGCCCCCCTGACTCGGGCTCGCCTGAACCGGGCTCGCCCCACGCGAACCCGTCCGCCTCGTCGGCTTCTTGTGCCCCGTCGGCCTCCTCCGCGGAGGGCGGCTCGCCGTGCTCGCGCGCGGGTGCGGGGCCGGTGGTGGCAGCGCCCTCGGGCCGGGCGTCGACCTGCGGGTCCCGGCCGGTGTCGTCCTGCGGGTCCCGGCCGGCGTCGATCACGACGAACGGCCGGATGCGCACCGGGTCGAAGTCCTCGGCGGCGGCCGCCTCCGCAGTGCGCGCACTGCGGTGGGCGTCGGACGCGAGCCGGGCGCACACGCACGCGGGGGCGCCGTCCGCGGCCCGGGGCGCACCGCACAACGGACAGACGCCACGCTGCGGTTCACTCAACCTGAAGCACCTCTCGGGCCGGGCTTCAGATCCTATTCACATCCTGCGCACAGCATCTCCCCGCACGCGGGTTCCACGGCCGGCGGAGCGGACACCGCCCGCACGGACGCCGGGGCGATGAGCCGTGGCGCACCGGGGGTGCGGCCGCGGGGCCGGCGGAATCCGACCCGCCGCCGTCCCCGCTGCGCATCTCAGCCGCGTGAGACCTCCGCCTCGCACCGCAGTCGCCGTCCCGCCCCCGTCTCGCGCACCGGCCCGGTCAGCCGCAGCCGTGCCGTGGCCCGCACGTCGGCGCTGGAGGTACCCAACCGCAGTTCCAGGTCGCCGGGTTCGACCACCCGCCGTCCCGAGCGGTCGGTGAAGGCGGAGAGGTCGGTGTGGAAGCGGAAGGTCACGCGGGCCGTTTCGGCGGCGGCCAGCTCCAGCCGCTGGTAGCCGATCAGCCGCACGTCGGGGCGGGTCACCCCGGCCACCGGGTCGTGCAGATACAGCTGGACGACCTCCGCGCCCGCCCGGTCGCCGGTGTTGCGGACGGTGACGGAGACGTCGTACGAGCCGTCCGTGCCGATCTCCGCGTCCGGGCCGGAGAAGTCCTCCCAGGTGAACGCCGTGTACGAGCGTCCGTGTCCGAAGGGGTACAGCGGGGTGGGGTCGAGGTTGCTGACCTGGCCCGCCAGGCCGAGCGGCGGCTGGAGGTAGGTCCACGGCTGGCCGCCCGGCACGCGCGGCACGCTCACCGGGAGCCGCCCCGAGGGGTTCACCCGGCCCGACAGCACTCCGGCCACCGCCGGACCGCCCTCCTCGCCGGGGAAGAACGCCTGGACGGCGGCTCCCAGCCGCCCGTGCCAGCGGCCCAGCGCGTACGGGCGCCCGGTGAGCAGCACGAGGACGACCGGGACGCCCGTCGCGACCAGCGCGTCCAGCAGCGCGCCCTGGACGCCGGGCAGGCTCAGATCGGCGACGTCGCAGCCCTCGCCGGACGTGCCCCGGCCGAACAGCCCCGCCCGGTCGCCGAGGACGGCCACGCAGACGTCCGCCTCCGAGGCGCGCGTGATGGCCTCCGTGAAGCCGGACGGATCCGGGTCCGAGACCCCGCAGCCCTCCGTGAAGGTCACCTTCGCGTCGGGGAGTTCGGCGCGCAGGGACTCCAGCAGCGTCGGGATGTCGATGCCGGTCTCCACCCCGGGGTGGTGGGGCAGGACATGGGACGGGAAGGAGTAGCAGCCGAGCATGGCCAGCGCGTCCGCCGCCCGCGGCCCGACCACGGCCACCCGTGCGTCGGGGGAGAGGGGGAGCAGGCCGTCGGGGTTGTCCAGCAGGACCACCGACTCCTCGGCCAGCCGGCGGGCCAGCGCGCGGTTCGCGGGCGGGTCGAGGTCCACCGACTCGGGAACGTGCGGTTGCCAGTCCTCGTCGAGCAGGCCCAGATCGCACTTCTGCAGCAGGACGCGGCGCGCGGCCCGGTCGATCAGCTCCGCCGGCACCTCGCCCGCCCGCACGGCGGCGGCCAGCGTCTCGCCGTAGTACTTCACGGTGGGCAGCTCGACGTCGATGCCGGCGTCCAGCGCCAGCCGGGCCGCCTGCGCGGGGGTGCCGGCCACCCGGTGCAGGGTCTGCAGGAAGCCGATGCCGAAGTAGTCGGCGACGACCGTGCCGGTGAAGCCCCACTCCTCCCGGAGCAGGCCGGTCAGCAGCTCGGGGTCGGCGGAGGCCGGGACGCCGTCGCGTTCGGTGTAGGCCGCCATCACCGAGCGGGCGCCGCCCTCACGCAACGCCATCTCGAACGGGGGCAGCGTGACGTCCGCGAACTCGCGGGTGCCCGCCCGCACCGGGGCCAGGTTGCGCGCGCCCGCCGAGGAGGCGTAGCCGGCGAAGTGCTTGAGGGTGGCGACGACCCCGGCGGACTCCAGTCCGCGCACGTAGGCCGTGCCGACCGTGCCGACCAGATACGGGTCCTCGCCGATCGTCTCCTCGACGCGCCCCCAGCGCGGATCGCGGACGACGTCCAGGACCGGGGCGAGGCCCTGGTGCACGCCCATCGCGCGCAGGTCCCGGCCGATCGCCCGGCCCACCTCCTCGACCAGCGGCGGGTCGAAGGCCGCGCCCCAGGCCAGGGGGACCGGGTAGGCGGTGGCCCGCCAGGCGGTGAATCCGGCCAGGCACTCCTCGTGGGCGACCGCCGGGATGCCGAAGCGGCCGGCGGCGACGATCTGCCGCTGGGCGCCGGCCAGGGCACGGGCGCCGAGCGCCGGGTCCACGGGTGCGGTGCCGAAGGAGCGGGTCAGCTGGCCGAGCCCCCGGGTGATCAGCTCGTCGTAGTCGTAGTCGGCGGTCATGTCGTGCTGGTGCGGGGCGACGCCCCCGCCGTCCGTCGCGGCGCCGACCCACACGCCGTACAACTGGGCGATCTTCTCCTCGAGCGTCATCCGGCCGAGGAGGTCGTCGACGCGGGCGGCGGCGGGCAGGGCGGGGTCACGCCAGGGGGCGGTGGTCATGAAACTCCTGTCAGAGGTCGGTGAGCCACCAGGGGGCGGTGCATCCTGGAATCCTGTGGAGCGTCCGGCAGGGCGGGCGTCCTGTCGAATGTTTCGAGCTGTATTCCGAATGTTCCGGGAACCTATGGCGTCGGCATGGGTTCGTCAAGAGGTCGCGTGACGATACGATCGCCGCCATGACACCCTCGGAGCCCACAGAAACGCGGACAGAAGCGCGGCCGACGCAGACCGCGACGCTCGCGGAGATCGCCCGCGAGGCCGGCGTGTCGGCACCGACTGTTTCGAAGGTCCTCAACGGCCGTGCCGACGTCGCCCCCGCCACCCGCACCCGCGTCGAGGAGCTGCTGCGCACCCACGGCTACCGGCGCCGCCGCGCGGAGGCGACCCGTTCCCCCCTCATCGACCTGGTCTTCCACGAGCTGGAGAGCGCCTGGGCGATGGAGGTCATCCGGGGCGTGGAGAACGTGGCCCGCGACGCGGGGCTGAGCGTGGTCCTCAGCGAGAGCGCCGGACGGCTCACCCCCGGGCGGACCTGGGCCGACCAGGTCGCCGCCCGTCGCCCGCACGGCGTGGTGCTGGTGCTGTCCGGGCTCGACGAGTCCCAGCGGGCGTTGCTGACCAGCCGCTCCATCCCGTTCGTGGTGATGGACCCGGCCGGCGACCCGGGCGCCGATGTGCCCTCCATCGGGGCGACCAACTGGCAGGGCGGCCTCGCCGCCACCCGGCACCTGGTGGAGCTGGGGCACCGCCGCATCGGGGCGATCAGCGGGCCGCCGCAGATGATGTGCAGCCGGGCCCGGATCGACGGCTACCGGGCCGCGCTGGAGACCGCCGGGCTGCCGGTCGAGCCGGGGCTGATCAAGACCGGCGACTTCCACCACGAGACCGGTTACCGGCTGGGCCGTGAGCTGCTCGACCGCCCGGACCGGCCCACCGCCGTGTTCGCCGGCAACGACCTCCAGGCGCTCGGCTTCTACGAGGCCGCCCGCGAACTGGGCCTGCGCATCCCCGAGGACGTGAGCGTGGTCGGTTTCGACGACCTGCCGGTCGCCCGCTGGGTCGGCCCGCCGCTGACGACGGTGCGCCAGCCGCTGACCGAGATGGCCGAGGCGGCGGCCCGGCTGGTCCTCGAACTGGGCCGGTCGCCCTCGCGCGAGGCGCCGACGTCGACGCGGGTGGAGCTCGCCACCAGCCTCGTGGTGCGCACGAGC
The DNA here is from genome assembly GCF_030816715.1 of Streptomyces achromogenes. Taxonomy (NCBI): domain Bacteria; kingdom Bacillati; phylum Actinomycetota; class Actinomycetes; order Kitasatosporales; family Streptomycetaceae; genus Streptomyces; species Streptomyces achromogenes. The sequence goes on from NZ_JAUSYH010000001.1 coordinate 5,288,409, forward strand.
ACGGGTGCGCCGCCCGTGGCCGGAAGTTGACCTATTGACGGGTGTACCGGACGCCTCCACACTCCACCGAAGTCAATCGGTTGAACAGCCGAAACTTTCGGAGGCACCCGCAATGAGCTCCTCCAGAACGTCTCCCCCGGCTTCCCCCCGGACTTCTCCCGGGACTTCTCCCCGAATTTCCCCCGGGCCGTTTCCGCTGCGGACCCGGCTTGCCACCCTGGTCACCGGCGCCGCCGCCGCGGCGGCCCTGCTCGTCGCCGCTCCCCTCTCCCACGCGGCCGACACCCCGCTGCGCGACCTCGGTGCCGCCAAGGGCAAGGTCGTCGGCACCGCCGTCACCGGCTCCAAGCTCACCGGTGTCTACGGCGACATCGCCGGGGCGCAGTTCTCCTCGCTGACCCCGGGCAACGCCATGAAGTGGGGTTCGGTGGAGCCGACGCAGGGCGTGTTCAACTGGGCCGAGGCGGACCAGATCGTGGCGTTCGCCCAGGCCCACGACCAGCAGGTGCGCGGCCACACCCTCGTCTGGCACAGCCAGAACCCGAACTGGCTGACCAACGGGAGCTGGACGTCCGCGCAGCTCGGCGCCCTGCTGCAGAACCACATAGACACCGAGGTAGGCCGCTACAAGGGGAGGATCGCCGCCTGGGACGTCGTCAACGAGCCCTTCGACGAGGACGGCACCTACCGCCCGACCCTCTGGTACAACGGCCTCGGCGCCGACTACATCGCCACCGCCCTGACCCGGGCGCGGGCCGCCGACCCGGCCGCCAAGCTCTACGTCAACGACTACAACGTCGAGGGCGTCAACGCGAAGTCGACCGCCCTGTACAACCTGGTCAAGTCGCTGAAGGAGCGGGGCGTCCCGATCGACGGCGTCGGGCTGCAGGCGCACCTGATCGTCGGTCAGGTGCCGTCCACGTTCCAGCAGAACATCCAGCGATTCGCCGACCTCGGCGTGGACGTGGCGATCACCGAGCTGGACATCCGGATGAACCTGCCCTCCGACAGCGCCAAGCTCGCGCAGCAGAAGGCCGACTACAAGGCCGTCACCGCCGCCTGTGCCGCCGTCACGCGCTGTGTCAACCTCACCGTCTGGGGCTTCACCGACTCCGACTCCTGGGTGGAGAGCACCTTCCCGGGGCAGGGCGCGGCGACCCCGTACGACGCGAACTACGCGCCCAAACCGGCGTACTACGGCATCTCCGAGGCGCTCGGCGGCACGACCACGCCGACGCCGACCGGCAAGTGCACGGCTGCCTACAGCGTGGGCAGCCAGTGGAACACCGGGTTCACCGGGAACGTGACGATCTCCTGTTCGGGCGCCTCGCTGTCGTCCTGGAAGGTGACCTGGTCCTACGGCGCGGGCCAGCAGATCACCCAGTCCTGGAACGCCGTGTGCACCCAGTCGGGGGCGGCCGTGTCGTGCGCGAACGCCTCGTACAACGGGACAGTCCCGGACGGCGGTTCGGTGAGTTTCGGGTTCAACGCGAACTGGAGCGGGAGCAACCCGGCGCCCACGGTGACGCTGGGGTGACGGGGACGGTACCGCGAGATCTCCCGCGGAAGGCGCGTCCGTGAACCGTTCCTCACACCATCCTCATAATTCGGACGTACGTTCTCTCCTGTGACGGGACTCGAGGAGCACGGCGAAACCGGCAGCGGAGCGGGCCGGCGGTCGAGAGCACTGAAGGCCGCCGGTCTCACCCTGGCCGCCGTCCTGGTGGTGGGCGTCGGGACGGCGGGCTGGGCCTACTGGCACCTCAACGGCAACATCAAGAGCGTCGACATCGACAACGCGCTGGGCGACGACCGCCCGGCGAAGACGGTCACCACCCCGTCGGCCTCGGCGTCCGCCGCCCCGCCGCCCACCGAGGCCGTGAACCTCCTCGTGCTGGGCTCGGACTCGCGCAGCGGCGCGGCGAACCAGGCGCTCGGCGGCGGCGACAGCACCGGCGCCCGCTCCGACACGGCGATGGTCGTGCACATCGACGCCGGCCGCACGACGGCCACGATCGTCAGCATCCCGCGCGACACCCTCGTCACCCGGCCCTCCTGCCCGCTGCCCGACGGCGGTTCGACGGCGACGGCCTACGGAGCGATGTTCAACACCGCCTACGCGGCCGGCGGCCCGGTGTGCGCCGTCAAGACGGTCGAGTCGATCACCGGGGTCCGGATGGACCACTACGTCGAGGTCGACTTCTCCGGCTTCGCCAAGCTCGTGGACGCGCTCGGCGGGGTCACCGTCACCACCGACGAGGACATCGACGACGACGACAGCCATCTGCACCTCGCGGCCGGCACCCACCGTCTGGACGGCGCCCGGGCCCTCGCCCTGGCCCGCACCCGGCACGGCATCGGCGACGGCAGCGACCTCGGCCGCATAGGCCTCCAGCAGAAACTGGTGAAGGCCCTGCTGGAGCAGATCGCCTCCACCGACCTCCTCACCAGCCCCGCCAGGCTGTACGAGGTCGCCGACGCGGTCACCGGCAGCCTCACCACCGACACCGGTCTGGACTCGCTCGCCGAGCTGACGGAACTCGGCCGGAGCCTGAAGGGGCTGTCCGCGGGGAACGTCCGGACGGTCACCATGCCCGTCGTGCCGGCCCCCTCCGACCCCAACCGGGTGGTCGCGCTGGAGCCGGCGGCGAGCGCGCTGTGGAAATCGCTGAAATAAATTCCGGTGAGGTGTCGATCCGGCCCGTCGCCGTTCGACGCAGGGGGGAGAGGCCGGGAAGGACCCGGCTCACCGCACCCGAGGAGTCACCATGCCCCGCTACCTGTCGCTCGTGAAGATCGACGAGGCCACCGCCCCCGCCGAGGGCCCCAGCCCGGAGCTGATGCAGCGGATGGGCGAGCTGATCGAGGAGGTCACCAAGGCCGGCGTCATGCTGGAGACCGCCGGGCTGACCCCGTCCGCGCAGGGCGTCCGCGCGCACTGGGAGGGCGGGAAGATCACCCTCACCGACGGGCCCTTCACCGAGGCCAAGGAGGTCGTCGGCGGGTACGCGATCATGCAGTGCAAGGACATGGCCGAGGCCGTCGAATGGACGAAGCGGTTCCTGAAGGTGCACGAGGAGCACTGGACGGTGACCTGCGAGGTGCGGGAGATCGCGGAAGGCTGAGCGTGCGGGCTGAGCGTTCGGGCTGAGCGTTTTGGCCTGAACGGGCGCCGGGTGTTCGATGGTGAGTTGTGGAACGACAGCCCGCCCCGGACCCCGGCCCGCCCTCGCGCCCCGGCCCGCCCCCGGCCCCCGGCGACGCCCCGGATTCCGGCGGCGCCTCGCCTTCGCACGGCGCCTCGGACACCCGTACGGCCCATCCGGATCCCCGTACCGCCCCGGATGCGCGTACCGCTCCGGATGCGCGTACGGCCATCGAGACCGTCTTCCGTCTGGAGTCGCCCCGGGTCATCGCCGCCGTCGCCCGACTCGTGCGGGACGTCGGCGTCGCCGAGGAACTGGCGCAGGACGCCCTGGTCGCCGCGCTGGAGCAGTGGCCGCGCGACGGAGTGCCGGACCGTCCCGGCGCGTGGCTGACCACCACCGCCCGCCGCCGTGCCGTCGACCTGATCCGCCGGCGCGAGACCCACTCCCGCAAGCTCCAGGAGATCGGCCGCGACCTGGAGACCACGACCGCCCCGCCCGACGAGCCCGCCGACCCCGACGACATCGACGACGACCTGCTCCGGCTCGTCTTCACCGCCTGCCATCCGGTGCTCTCCGCCGAGGCCCGCGTCGCCCTCACCCTGCGTCTGCTGGGCGGCCTGAGCACATCCGAGATCGCCCGCGCCTTCCTGCTCCCCGAGCCGACGGTCGCCCAGCGGATCGTGCGCGCCAAGAAGACCCTGGCGACCAGGAACGTCCCCTTCGAGGTGCCGTACGGCCCCGACCGCGAGGCCCGGCTCGGTTCCGTCCTCGACGTCATCTACCTGATCTTCAACGAGGGGTACGCGGCCACCGCCGGCGACGACTGGCTGCGCCCGGCGCTGTGCGAGGACGCCCTGCGGCTGGGCCGGCAGCTGGCGGCGCTGATGCCGAAGGAGCCCGAGGTCCACGGCCTCGTCTCGCTGCTGGAGTTCCAGGCGTCCCGGACGGCCGCCCGCACCGCCCCCGACGGCACGCCCGTCCTGCTGAAGGACCAGGACCGCCGGCGCTGGAACCGCATGCTGATCGCGCGCGGCATCACCGCCCTCGACCGGGCCCGGAGCCTGGCGGCGGGGGCGGCCCCGGGCACGTACGCCCTCCAGGCCGCCATCGCGGCCTGCCACGCGCACGCGTACACGTACGACGACACCGACTGGGCGGCCATCGCCACCCTGTACGGGCTGCTGGCGGCCCGGTTCCCCTCCCCGGTGGTCGAGTTGAACCGCGCGGTCGCCGTCTCGATGACCGAGGGCCCGGCGGCCGCCCTGGCCATCGTCGACGCCCTGACGGCCGAACCCGCCCTGCGGGAGTACCACTTGCTGCCGAGCGTCCGCGCCGACCTCCTGTCCCGCCTCGGCCGCACCGCGGAGGCCCGCGCCGAGTTCGAACGGGCCGCTGCGCTGACGGCCAGCGAGCGCGAACGCCGCCTCCTGCTGCACAGGGCGGCGGCCCCGGACTGACGGCCGCGCGGGCCGCCCCGACGACAGACGTCCCGACGGGCGGTTCGGCGGACGTCCCGACGGGCGGCCCGACCGTTGTCAGGCGGTGGCGGGCCTCCCGATCAGCATGGTCGGAGCGCCCGCCACCCGTGTGAGGAACACCGTCACCGCCGCGGAGCCCTGCGGCTTGGGAAGCACCTTCTTGCGCAGCTCCTCCGGCTCCACCGCAGACCCCCGCTTCTTCACGGTCAGCACGCCCACCTCCCGCTCCCGCAGCAACGCCTTCAACTTCTTGACGCCGAAGGGGAGTTGATCGGTGATCTCGTAGGCGGTGGCGTACGGCGTGGGGCGCAGTTCGTCGGCCGTGACGTAGGCGATCGTCTCGTCGACGAGCCCGCCGTCGAGCTCCCGGGCCACGTCGGCGACCAGATGGGCCCGGATGACGGCGCCGTCGGGTTCGTACAGATACCGCCCGACCGGCCGCACGTCCGGGTCGGGCAGGCCGGCCCCGAGCAGGGTGCGCGGCCCCGGCAGCAGAGTCGCCCGGACGGCTCCCGGCTCGGCGGTCCCGAACCACAGCACGGCCTCCTTCACGTCCCCGCCGTCCGAGATCCACTCGGCCTCGGCCTCGGCCGGGATCGCCTCGTGCGGCACCCCGGGCGCGATCTTGAGAGCGGCGCGCGGGGCGGCGAGGGCGGCCGCGACCGCCCACGACAGGGGAGGCGAGTACGCCTCGGGATCGAAGATGCGGCCGCGTCCGCCCCGGCGCGCCGGATCCACGAAGACGGCGTCGTAGCCGCCGGTGTCCACCTCGGTGACGTCCGCCTCCCGTACCTCGATCAGCTCGCTCAGCCCGAGCGCCTCGGCGTTCGCCCGCGCCGCCTCGGCCGCCGCCGGGTCCCGGTCCACCGCCAGCACCCGGATGCCGGCGCGGGCGAGGGCGATCGCGTCTCCGCCGATCCCGCAGCACAGGTCGGCGACGGAGGTCACGCCGAGCGCCTTCATCCGCTCGGCCCGGTGGCCGGCGACGCTCGCCCGCGTCGACTGCTCCACCCCGTTCGGCGTGAAGAACATCCGCTCCGCGTCCCGCGCCCCGAACTTCACCGCCGCCCGCTGCCGCAGCCGGGCCTGCCCGAGGGCCGCGGAGACCAGGTCGGCGGGATGTTCACGGCGGAGCCGGGTGGCGACGGCGAGTTCGTCGGCGGGCGCGGTGCCGCGCACCGCGTCGAGGAGGGCGCGGCCCTCGGGAGTGCGCAGGGGGGCGAGGTCGTTCACCGGGTCATTGTGGGCCAGTCGGTGGACAGCGCGCCTCGGGCGGCGGTGTCGGACCGGGTTCGCCGAGGGCGACTGCGAAGATCCGGCGCCATGGGACCTGTCGTACAAAATGACATGAACGGCCTCGACGGGCCGGCCCGCCGCCCCCGCACGGAATCCCACCCCGGCGCGGAATCCCACCCCGGCGCGGAAGTTCGCCGCCGTACGGGAGCCCGCCCCGGCATGCGAACCCGACCCCGTGCGGAGTCCCGGCGCCTTACGGGAGCCCAGCCCCGGGCGGGGATCCGCAGCCGCCAGGGAACCCGCAGCGCCGGAACCCGCAGCGCCGGAACCCGCAGTGCCGGGATCCTCAGCGCCGGAATCGGCAGCGTCGGGACCCGCGCCGGGAGATTCAGAGGCCTCGTCGCCGTGCTCGCCCTGGCCGCCGTCGCGTCGGGCTGCGCGGGAGGGGGCGACGGCCGTACGACCCGTCCCGCGCCCGGGCAGCAGCCGAAGAAGGTGCCGCCGCCGGTGGCCGCGCCCGCCCGCGCCCTGTACGGCTACGCCGCCCGGCTCCGCGCCGCCCACCAGGCCCGGGTCGCCGCGGCCGGACACTGGGGTCTGAGGAAGGTCCCGCTGACGCCCCCGGCGCCGCCCGCGCGCAAACCGGAGATCACCACCCGCAAGGGCTTCGAGGTCGACGACCACGAGGAGCTCGGTCTCCCGCCGGTCTTCACCAGGGTCCCCACCGAGGACAGGGTCGTCTTCCTCACGATCGACGACGGCGCCGAGAAGGACCCGGCGTTCCTGCGCATGATGAGCGAGCTGAAGATCCCGTACACCGCCTTCCTCAGCGACTACCTGATCAAGGACGACTACGGGTACTTCAAGGAGATGCAGGACCGGGGGGCGGCCCTGAACAACCACACGCTCCACCACCCCTACCTCCCGGCCCTCTCCTACGCCCGTCAGAAACACGAGATCTGCGGGATGCAGGAGGTGATCCGCAAGCGATACGGCACCCGCCCCGCCCTCTTCCGGCCGCCCTTCGGCAACTACGACCAGGACACCCTGCGCGCCGCGAAGAGCTGCGGCGTGCGCTACGCCCCGCTCTGGGACGAGGAGGTCTTCGTCGACCACTGGGAGTACCGCGAGGGGGACCGGGACCTGCACCCCGGCGACATCGTCCTGAGCCACTTCCGGGGCCGGGGCGAGTGGAAGGGCACGATGCCCGACCTGGTCCGCCGGTTCCTGGACAAGGTCACCGCGAAGGGCTACGCGGTGGCCCGTCTGGAGGACTACCTGTGAAGGCGCGACGAAAGGGCGCGGGACCGGCGGCCGTCCCGGCCGTCCTCCTCGCCGCGCTGGCCGCGCTCGTCCTGACGACCCTGAGCGGCTGCGCCCAGTCCGTCGACCCGATCGAACGGCTGGGCAGGAAGGCCGCGGCCCGGGTCCACCCGGCCGGCCCGGCCGCCGGACAGCCCGCCTACCGCCGCTGGGGTCTGACGGCCCCCCTGGCCCCCGCCCCGGCCCACCCGGCCCGCTCCCTGGCCGGCAGCCCCGGAACGGCCCTCCCGCCGGTCGTGGACCATGTCCCGACCGCCGACAGGGTCGTCTTCCTCACCTACGACGACGGCGCCGAACGCGATCCCCGATTCGTCGACATGGTCCGCGAACTGCGTCTGCCGGTCAGCATGTTCCTCACCGACAGCGTGATCGGTCCCGGCTACGGCCGGCTGGCCCGGCTGCAGTCGGTCGGGGCCGGCATCCAGAACCACACCCTGGACCACCCGGCCCTGCGCGGCCTGCCCTATGCCGGCCAGCGCGCCGAGATCTGCGGCCAGCAGGACAAGCTGCGCGCCCGTTTCGGCCTGCGCCCCCGCCTCCTCCGCCCGCCCTACGGCGCCTACGACGCCACCACCCGGCGCGCCGCCGCCGACTGCGGTATCGCGGCCGTCGTCCTCTGGCGCGCCTCGATGGGCCCCACCGCCCTCACCTACGCCCACGGCCCCCACCGCCTCCACCCCGGCGACGTCATCGCCGTGGCCCCGGACGAGACGACGGCCCCGGACCTGCGGGACCGGACGACGCGGCTCCTGCGCCAGATCCAGCAGGAGCACCTGACGGTGGCCCGCCTGGAGGACTACGTCTAGGCCTCCTGCACAGCGCCGGGGGCGACCCGAGTCGGGCAGGCATGCGTCGGCGAGTACGAGGGGTCGGGAAAATCAGCCCGTCCGGCGATTGAGGACGAGGCCTGTCCAGGGCCGAAGCGGGGGCCCGGGGGCAGCGGCCCCCGGTGCGGGCCCACACGAACACCGGGCAACGAGGACGCTCACGTGAGCGAAAAGTGGGCCGACGCGCCGCGGGCATTGGCACTCCGCTTGACCGAGTGCTAATCGCGGTCATAGTCTCGGGTCTGGCACTCCCCACCGGAGAGTGCCAAACGCGACGGGCAGGTCCGGCACCCGCGACGACGGATCCACCTGGTCGCCACCTCAGACAGTTAGCCCCGTGAGATCTCCGAAGGGGGAGGTCGGATCGTGACGACCACCAGCTCCAAGGTTGCCATCAAGCCGCTCGAGGACCGCATTGTGGTCCAGCCGCTCGACGCCGAGCAGACCACCGCCTCTGGCCTGGTCATCCCGGACACCGCGAAGGAGAAGCCCCAGGAGGGCGCTGTCCTCGCGGTGGGCCCGGGTCGCTTCGAGAACGGCGAGCGCCTGCCGCTCGACGTCAAGGTCGGCGACGTCGTCCTGTACAGCAAGTACGGCGGCACCGAGGTGAAGTACAACGGCGAGGAGTTCCTCGTCCTCTCGGCTCGCGACGTGCTCGCGATCATCGAGAAGTAATTCACCCAGTTTTGCAGTGAACTGCGCTCCTGGCCCCGCGTGTTTGTGAAGCCGGGTGCCGGGGGCGCAGTTCGTTTCTCCCACTTTTTCCGAGAGGGCTGAACCGCTCCCATGGCGAAGATCCTGAAGTTCGACGAGGACGCCCGTCGCGCCCTCGAGCGCGGCGTCAACAAGCTTGCCGACACGGTCAAGGTGACGATCGGCCCCAAGGGCCGCAACGTCGTCATCGACAAGAAGTTCGGCGCCCCCACCATCACCAACGACGGTGTCACGATCGCCCGCGAGGTCGAGCTCGAGGACCCGTACGAGAACCTCGGCGCGCAGCTGGTGAAGGAGGTGGCGACCAAGACCAACGACATCGCGGGCGACGGTACGACCACCGCCACCGTGCTCGCCCAGGCGCTGGTGCGCGAGGGCCTGAAGAACGTCGCCGCGGGCGCGTCCCCGGCCGCCCTGAAGAAGGGCATCGACGCCGCCGTCAAGGCCGTGTCCGAGGAGCTCCTCGCGACCGCCCGCCCGATCGACGACAAGGCGGACATCGCCGCCGTCGCCGCGCTGTCCGCGCAGGACACGCAGGTCGGCGAGCTCATCGCCGAGGCGATGGACAAGGTCGGCAAGGACGGCGTCATCACCGTCGAGGAGTCCAACACCTTCGGTCTGGAGCTGGACTTCACCGAGGGCATGGCCTTCGACAAGGGCTACCTGTCGCCGTACTTCGTGACGGACCAGGAGCGCATGGAGGCCGTCCTCGAGGACCCCTACATCCTCATCAACCAGGGCAAGATCTCCTCGATCGCCGACCTGCTGCCGCTGCTCGAGAAGGTCATCCAGACCAACTCCTCCAAGCCGCTGCTGATCATCGCCGAGGACCTCGAGGGCGAGGCGCTCTCCACCCTCGTCGTCAACAAGATCCGCGGCACCTTCAACGCGGTCGCCGTCAAGGCCCCGGGCTTCGGTGACCGCCGCAAGGCGATGCTGCAGGACATGGCCGTCCTCACCGGCGCCACCGTCATCTCCGAGGAGGTCGGCCTCAAGCTCGACCAGGTCGGCATCGACGTGCTGGGCTCGGCCCGCCGCGTCACCGTCACCAAGGACGACACCACCATCGTCGACGGCGGCGGCAGCTCCGAGGACGTCGTGGGCCGCATCGGCCAGATCAAGGCCGAGATCGAGAACACGGACTCCGACTGGGACCGCGAGAAGCTCCAGGAGCGCCTCGCGAAGCTGGCCGGCGGCGTGTGCGTGATCAAGGTCGGCGCCGCCACCGAGGTGGAGCTGAAGGAGAAGAAGCACCGTCTGGAGGACGCCATCTCCGCGACCCGCGCCGCGGTCGAGGAGGGCATCGTCTCCGGTGGTGGCTCCGCGCTGGTCCACGCCGTCAAGGTCCTCGAGGGCAACCTCGACAAGACCGGCGACGAGGCCACCGGTGTCGCGGTCGTCCGCAAGGCCGCCGTCGAGCCGCTGCGCTGGATCGCCGAGAACGCGGGCCTCGAGGGCTACGTCATCACCTCCAAGGTCGCCGAGCTCGACAAGGGCCAGGGCTTCAACGCCGCGACCGGCGAGTACGGCGACCTGGTCAAGGCCGGCGTCATCGACCCGGTCAAGGTCACCCGCTCCGCCCTGGAGAACGCCGCCTCCATCGCCTCCCTCCTCCTGACGACCGAGACCCTCGTCGTCGAGAAGAAGGAAGAGGAGGAGCCGGCCGCCGGCGGTCACGGCCACGGCCACTCCCACTGACCCAGGTCAGCCCCCGCAACACACCGAGGCCCGGCCCCCGTTCCACCGGGGCGCCGGGCCTCGGCGCGTGCACGGCCCTGTGTCGTGGCCCTCCGTCAGCCACCGTGCCGAACGAGGAAGCGGAAGCCCAGGCGAGGAGCGGTACGAGCCGGGGGTCCTACGGGCAGTGAGCTGTCGGACTCCAGTGAGCCCTGGGACAGGAGATGAATCGCTCCTTGGCCGCCCGTCGACCGGATGCCGCGCCTCCTCCTGCTGGAGTTCAAATCGCCATCTACAGGGCGGAGTTCACGTGATGTATAAATACGATATGACGGTCTACAAGAAGGTTTTCCTTCTCGTTGTCGCGGTGGCCGCCCTGGTGGCTGTCGTGTTTCTGACGGCTCGTGCCGTCGGCGGGAACCTGGACGAGGCGGACCAGATGGCGAGCGTCGTGGGAGCGGTGGCCTCCGTCGCCGCCCTTGTGGTGTCGGTGTGGCAGTTCCTGCCGACGCAGGCTCAGAGTGTCGTGGCCAGCGACGACGGCGTGGCGGCCGGACGGAGCGCTACCACCGTCTCCGGCGCGAGGAACAAGGTCAGGATCGGGCGCGGTGGTACGTCCGCGGGTGGACCGATCCACGCCCGCGGCAGGGGAGTGGCGGCCGGTGGGCGCGTCATCGTCGTCAAGGGCGACGAGATCGAGGTGACGTGAGCGGAAAGAACGGCGGCTTCGGGGGGAAGAACCGCGGCCCCCGGGTGCGCGCGGGAAAGGGGACGGCGGGCGGACGCGACGCCGTTTACAACAGGGGCGACAACGCGCACTTCAACTTCGCGTCCCCTGCTCGGGACATCCTCTTCGGCGTGACGCTGCTGGTCGTGATCGCAGGCGGCCTCACCATGCTCTGGCTGTCGGGAAACAGCGATGCGGATCACCGGGACGACGCGGCCCCGGTCTCCCCGACGACCGCGAGAGCCGAACCCCGCCGGACCCCGAGCGCGGGTCCGTCCACCGGTCCGCCCAGCCTCGCACCGGTCAGGCCGTCGCGGACCTCGGCTCCCCCCTCCCCGACACCCGCCCCGGCTGCCCTGTCGGGTGAGGACGAATCGGCTCCGCTGCCCGACTGCCGTGCGGTCGGCGAGGGCGGAGTGGCACTGACGCCCTCGGAACTACAGGTGCGGGACACGGGAGAGCTGTCGGCGCGCGTGAACTGTGAGACGAAGGCGGGGGAGCACCTGTACTACATGGTGCGCATCGACAACATCATGAACCCCGGGATGCAGGCGAAAACCGGTTTCTACCTCAAGGGAGAGCTGTTCGCGAAGAACGTGCCGGAGCAGATCGACGTGGATCTGCGCCACGCGGAAACTGGATCCATCCGCTACGGCTTCGTCCAACTTCTCCGCGATGACGAATACGCCCGGCTCAAGAAGGAGTCGGAGGCGAACGAAGGGGTCATCGCGGCACTGCCCCGGAGCAGTGTGACCGTTTCCGGCGAGGCGCGCGTCACCCGGAGCTCGTGAGCGAGGCGGTCCGGCGCGCGCACCCCCTCGCCGTGGCGCAGGGCCGTGTCCGGCGGGTCTCGTGGATCCGCCGGACACGGCCGGAGTGTGCGATGTGCTCCCGCTTCTACCGGGCTCCCGCCTCCACCGGCGGGTGGGAGGAGGGCGGGTTGGGAGCGGTGTCGGGCGCGGACGGCCGGTTGTCCCGGAGCGAGGTCGGTGAGGCGAACTCGTAGCCGGACCAGACGTCACCGCCGCGCCAGGCGAAGCCGTCCCAGACGTAGGCCGAGGCGATCGTCCCGTAGTAGCCCGTCCCGCAGGACTGCCAACCGCCCCAGTCGTACACCTGCTCAGGGCCGTACGGTCCGGGGAACTCGCCGCCCGCCTGTCCCGTGGCGCCGTACTTCCAGGGGCTGCTGCGGCACACCGCCCAGGCGGAGCCGTTCCACCGGTAGACGGTTGCCCGCGCGGCGGCCCAGCCGTCGGGCTTGGCCTGGCCGGTCCAGCACCCTCCTTGGTTCAGTGCGTAGGTGTCCGCGTAAGCGAGATTGCCGGACAACGTGCCGGGTCGTCTGTGATCGATGCCCGCGGTTCCCTGGACGCACAGGCCGGCGTTGTTGTACACGGTCACCCTGGTGGCCCAGGTCCAGGCGTGTGCCGGTTGGGCCCAGACCGCGGCCATCATCAACGCGACGAACGCGCACAACGCGGCTTTCATGGTCAGGCGGAGCATTGCCATGGTGTCTCCGTTCCTCGATTCGCCTGCGAACCGGGATCCGTGGGCCGTTCCCGGGCCCACCAGTCCGCGGAAGCCGCCGGTGCCGCGAGCGGATCGGGGTGATCCGTCGGACGGCACGATCGGGTACGGCGGCCGTGGTGGTGGTCGGAGTCGGTCGGAACAGCGCTGACCGGCGGATGCGCGGCGGATGCGCTGCGGATGTGGGACATGGCGGCCGGCGTACTCACGGCCCCACGGGATGAGATGTGTTGTCGGGACTGCGAACGAGATCGCCCCGAGTGGGTGAGTCCCGGTCGGCTCACCGCATTCCACGATAGGCGATGCGGGCACCCCTCGCTTGTCGGCGCCGCCCACCTCCGTCCACCCACCCCCCGTCGACCCACCCCTCGGCGGATCCCGGCCCTGCCCGCACCGGCAGCCGCCGGGGCCCTGCCCGCACCGGCAGCCGCCGGGATTTGGCAGGTCCTGCGCGCCGTGGCTCGCGGGCGGCGACGGGAAGTGCCGGAATCCGCGCGGAGGCAGGGGAGTTGGGGAACCGGCGGCACAGGGCCTGCCGTCCGTCAGTTCTCCAGCGCGTCCAGCGCTCCCAGTTGGGCCATCAGGCCGAGGCGGTCGTACTGCCACCAGCCCTCGGCGATCCGGCCGTCGTCGTCGAACCGGAAGACGGTCGTCCCGGTCATGGTGACCTCCCGGCCGGTGGGCGCGAGGCCCATGAACTCACCGTGGTGCGTCCCCTCGAACGTCCAGCGGGTGCACACGCGGTCGTCCTCGGAGATCTGGTCCTCGACGGTGAAGGTGACGTCGAAGCCGCCGCGCCACATCTCGACCTCGCGCCGCATCGCGTCCATGCCGATCGTGTCCTGCACGTTGGCCGGATCATGGTCGTGGTAGTCCTGCGCCAGCAGGCCGTCGAGCGGTGCCAGCTCGCCCGGGGCGGCCACCGTCTCGAAGAGCCGCCGCGCCGTCGCCGCGCACAGCCGCTCGTCCCGCACCACGTCGAGATCGGTGAAGGTGGGCATCTCGTCGCACAGGGCCACCAGTTCCTGGAAGACCTTGCCGGTCTCCGGAAGGTTCGAGTTCCGCATGGCCTCCTCGAACGAGGGGAACTCCACGATCTCGATGAAGTGCGAGGCGTCGGAGCGGTCCTTGCCGACCACCGCGTGCGTGGCGGTCCGCTTCCCCTTGGTCTGCTCGACCCATGTGTCCATCAGCCGGTCCATCTCGTCGAACCGGCTGGTCCTGCAGTCGATGAGCTGTACGAACGTCATGACGTCGCCTCCGGCCCCCCTGGATCCGGTGTTCGGACACGCCCATCTTCCCACCGGAGCGCCGACGCCACCCGCCCGCGGGCCCGTTACTGCGGCCCGTACTTGCGCCCCGTCCGCGAGCTGACGCCGCCCAGCAGCGACCGCGGGGTCACCTTCACCAGCCCCATCAGCGCCTTGTAGCGCGGGTCGGGGATCGACACCGACTTCCCGCGCGCCAGGTCCTGCAGCGCCGCCGCGACCAGTTTGTCCGCGTCCAGCCACATCCAGCCGGGGATGTTGTCCGTGCCCATCCCGGCCCGCTCGTGGAACTCCGTGCGCACGAAGCCCGGGCACAGGGCCATCAGCCGCACGCCGGTCCCGGCCAGGTCCTTCGCCGCGCCCTGCGTGAACTGCACGACCCACGCCTTGGACGCCCCGTACGTCCCGCGCGGTACGAACGCCGCCACCGAGGCCACGTTGACGACGCCGCCGCGCCCACGCTCCCGCATCGTGGCCGCCGCCGCGGACGTCAGCCGCAGCACCGCCTCGCAGTGCACCTTGAGCATGGTCAGCTCGTCCGCCATGGAGACGTCGAGATAACGGCCCTTGTTGCCGAAGCCGGCGTTGTTGACCAGCAGGTCGACGGGCTTCTTGCGGTCGCCGAGCCGGACGGCCACCGCTTCGATGCCCTCGTCCGTCGACAGGTCGGCCGTCAGCACCTCCGCCTCGATGCCGTGCCGGTCGTGCAACTCGGTCGCCTGCTCGCGCAGCCGCTTGGTGTCCCGTGCGACGAGGACGAGATCATGCCCGTCCGCCGCCAGTCTGCGGGCGAACGCGGCACCGATGCCCGCGGTCGAACCCGTGATGAGAGCCGTTGTCATGACAGAAGGTTAGTGACCCGGAGCGGGTCCGTCCGCTCTCTGCACGCCGCCTCCCGAAGGTGAAGGCCGCGTGAGCGCCGCCCACCCGGAAGGTCTCACTCTCCGTGCCGCGCCAAATACTTCCGGGCCGCGGCCAGCGTCTCCGGATGCAGGGCCTCGCCCGCCGCGAGCATCCTGGGCAGCAGCTCCCGGTGGGTGGTGACGGCCTGGAACTGCATGCGGGCCGTCACCTCGTGATCCGGCAGGTGGACGATCTCCACCGCGTCCCCCGCGCGGATCTCACCCGGCACGATCACCCGCAGGTACGCGCCCGTGGCCGCCCTCTCCGTGAATCGCCGGACCCAGCGCCGCTCACCCAGGTGCCCCTGGAAGGTGAGGCACGGTATGCGCCCTGCGCTCACCTCCAGCACCACCTCGGAGCCGATCAGCCAGCGCTCGCCGATCCGCGCGCCGGACACGTCGAGCCCCGTCGTGGTGAGGTTCTCGCCGAACGCGCCGGCGGCCAGCGTGCGCCCCAGTTCACGCTCCCATGCGTCGAGGTCCTCGCGCGCGAAGGCGTACACCGCCTGGTCGTCGCCGCCGTGATGACGCAGGTCGCACACCGTGTCCCCGGCCAGGCCGCTCGCGCCGACGCCCTTCGGCCCGGGCGCGGACACCCGCACGGGACCGTCGACCGGCCGCTTGTCGATGCCGGTCAGGCCCTCGGGCTGGTCGGTGTAGGGCACGGCCGTCGGGCGGCCCAGATTGACGGACAGAAGCCTCATGGCTGCACGATAGGCGAGCAGACATCAAAGTGTCGACGCATTATTCGTCCGGAAACCCAAGGCTCCCTTATGCTCAGCTTATGATCGAGGCACGTCATCTCCGCGTCCTGCGCGCCGTCGCCGCCACCGGCTCCTTCTCTGCGGCCGGGCGGGAACTGGGCTGCACCCAGCCGGCCGTCAGTCAGCAGATGAAGGCCCTGGAGGCGTCCGTCGGCACCCCGCTGCTGATCCGCAGCGGCCGTGAGATGCGGCTGACCCAGGCGGGCGAGGCCCTCGTCCGGCATGCGGCCGGGATCCTGTCGGGCCTCACCGCGGCGGAGGAGGAGGTCGCGGCCATCGCCGGCCTGCGCGCCGGCCGGGTCCGCCTGGTGTCCTTCCCCAGCGGCAGCTCCACCCTCGTTCCGACCGCCCTCGCCGCCCTGCGCGCCGCCCACCCCGGCACCCGCGTCTCCCTCGAGGAGGCGGAGCCGCCGCAGTCGGTGCGACTGCTGCGCGAGGGCGACTGCGACATCGCCCTCGCCTTCCGCTACGAACGCGCCGCCCCCGGCGGCGCGCACAGGCGAGGCTCCGGCCCGCTCGGCTTCGACAGGGTCGGCTCCGGCCAGGTCCGTCCGGGCGGCCTCGGTCCCGGGGACTCCGGCGACGACGAATGGGCCGACCTGGTCGTACGGCCGCTGCTGAAGGACCGTCTGGTGGCCCTCGTTCCCGAGCGGCACCGTCTCGCTCGCACCGGATCCTCGGACACCGTGGCCATCGGCGACCTCGCCGCCGAGCCGTGGATCGCCGGCTGCCCCCGCTGCCGCGGACAGCTGGTGCAGGTGTGCGAGAGCGCGGGCTTCACGCCCCGCATCGACTTCGCGACCGACGACTATCCGGCGGTGGTCGGCCTGGTCGGAGCCGGTCTGGGCGTCGCCGTCCTGCCCCAGCTCGCGATCGACTCCGTGCGCCCCCGCGGCGTCCGGGCGCTGACGCTGGAACCGGCGGTGCGGCGGGAGATCGTCGCTCTCACCCTGCCCGACCTGGCCCACGTACCGGCGGTGACGGCCACCCTGGAGCAGCTGGGGCGCGCCGCGGCCCCCTCATGACGTCGTCGATCCAAGGAAGCCGGTCCTAAGGAAGCCGGTCCTAAGGAAGCCGGTCCCAAGGAAGCCGGTCCCAAGGAAGTCGATCCCAAGGAAGCCGGTCAAAGAAGGCGATGAAGGAAACGGCGGGCACGCGCATGGGCCCGCCGTTTCTGAAGAAACGTTCCTTCATGTGTTCGAAGCGGTGTCTCTCGCGCCCGACGACGCCGAGACCAGGCGGTTGCGCGCCCGCCCCATGAGCTCCTCGCGCTCGTCCTCGGTCAACCCGCCCCACACGCCGTACGGCTCGCGTACCGCCAGCGCGTGCGCCGCGCACTGCGCGCGGACCGGGCACCTCATGCAGACCTCCTTGGCCGAGTTCTCTCGAGCGCTCCGAGCCGCCCCGCGCTCGCCCTCCGGATGGAAGAAGAGCGAGCTGTCCACTCCGCGGCAGGCAGCGAGGAGCTGCCAGTCCCACAGATCCGCGTTCGGTCCGGGAAGGCGGGAGAAATCTGCCATTGCGTGACCCCTTGTAGCCGTTCAGAGCGGATACCGTGCCCACGACCGTACAACTACGATCTAAGGAGATGAAAATATGACTCATTGCGAATCTAGCCTCAGACACCAGTAAAAGGGAAGAAATAGGGCCAAACGGGCGTCGCTTGTGATGAAAGCTTGAGGGTCCGTGCGGCTGACTGCTCTGTGTCCGCGCCCTCACGTAGAGTGCCGAAGAATGCACGCAGCCCCGTAACTCTTTCGAGTGACCATCGTTGAGTGTGCGGTGGCGGTTGGAGAAGACAAACGCTCGGGCAGGCGTCCGAGACGGTCGACCGCACAGGTGACGATTTCGTACCAGCCTGGAGGCACAAGGTGACGCGCATCAGCTGCGGAGGGCGGCCATGACTTCCGTCCTCGTCTGCGACGACTCCCCGCTTGCCCGAGAGGCGCTCCGCCGCGCGGTCGCGACCGTGCCCGGCGTCGAGCGCGTGACGACGGCGGCCAACGGCGAGGAAGTCCTCCGCCGCTGGGGGGCCGACCGCTCGGACCTGATTCTGATGGACGTGCGCATGCCCGGACTGGGCGGCGTCGAGACCGTACGGCGGCTGCTGTCCGCCGACCCGGGCGCCCGCATCATCATGCTGACCGTCGCGGAGGACCTCGACGGCGTGGCCCTCGCGGTCGCGGCCGGGGCCCGCGGCTATCTGCACAAGGACGCCTCGCGCGCGGAACTGCGGGCGACCGTCACCCAGGCCCTCGCCGACCCCACCTGGCGGCTCGCCCCGCGGCGGCTGCGCTCGGCCGAGATGGGTGCGGCGCCCACGCTCACCGCGCGTGAGATCCAGGTCCTCGAAGGCATGAGCCACGGCCGCTCCAACGCGGAGATCGGCCGTGAGCTGTTCCTCTCCGAGGACACCGTCAAGACGCACGCCCGACGGCTGTTCAAGAAGCTCGGCGCGTCGGACCGCGCACACGCGGTGGCCCTCGGCTTCCGGTGGGGCCTGGTCCGCTAGGACAGGCCCCGGCCGTCGCGACCCGGGCCCTGGTCGCGGCCGGTCTCGCGACTCCGGACCGGCGGCTCCACGGCCGTGGTCGGGTCGGCGGGTTCCCGGCCCCGGATCGGTCGGCTCGCACCTTCGACCGGACCGGCCTCGCAGTTTCGACCGGCGGCTCCACGGCCTTCGAGTCGTCCGGCTGCACGGCTTGGCTTCAGGGCCTTCGGCCCGACGGCTCACCGCTCGGCTTCACAGCCGTCGGTCGGCGGTCCGGACCGGTCGCGGGTGACATCGGTCATTTCACTGAGGGGAGTGGCTCATGAGCGAACCTCCCTGGTCAGGGGTGGCCCGGAGGCCGGATGAGACGTCCTCCCGCCGTGCCGCAGGCGGGCGCGGCGAGGGGTCCCGGCGGACGCCCGCTGCTCGTTTCGCCGCGGATGCCGCATCCTTGAGGTGTGGAGTTCCTCGGGGACGAGTCGGTCGAGCGGAAGGGGAGGGCGCAGGGGATGACTTCCGGTGCACCTGCTCATAACGCTTCGGTGCACAACGACGGGCACGGTGCCGCGGCCGGTCCGGCCGCAGTGCACCATGGACCGATGCGCGATGACGAGGCGGTCGCTGCCGTGGGGACGATCGGGGGACTCGTCCATCGCGCCGTCGACGGCGACGAGCAGGCCACGCACGACCTGCTGGCCCACGTCCACCCTCTGGCACTGCGCTACTGCCGCACCCGGCTGTCCCGGCTGCCCGGCGACGCGCGCCACTTCGTGGAGGACCTCGCCCAGGAGGTCTGCGTCGCGGTCCTCCTCGCCCTGCCCCGCTACCGGGACACCGGTCGGCCCTTCGAGGCCTTCGTCTTCGCCATCGCCGCGCACAAGGTCGCCGACCTGCAGCGGGCGGCGATGCGCCACCCGGGCTCGACGGCGGTCCCCTCCGACGAGATGCCCGAACGTCCCGACGACTCCCTCGGTCCCGAGGAGCGCGCCCTGCTCAGCAGCGACGCCGAATGGGCGAAGAAGCTCATGGCCAACCTGCCCGAGAACCAGCGGGAACTGCTTCTGCTGCGCATCGCGGTGGGACTCACCGCGGAGGAGACCGGCCAGATGTTGGGAATGTCACCCGGGGCGGTCCGGGTGGCCCAGCACCGGGCGCTGAGCCGGTTGCGCGCGCTGGCGGAGCAGTAGACCGCTCCGCCGGGCACGCCGAAGCCGCCCCGGAGAGAGCGCTTTCGCCGACGGGCGGACCTCCACTGAACGGGCGGGCCGCGTTCTCCGTACGAACATACGAAGCCCGGAGTCACGCGCATCCGTGGAATTCGGGCGGTGCGCTTCCCGTTAGCATGGACATCCGCACCGATCAAGGCCATTTGGGGAAGGTGTCATGACTGCAAACGTCGACGGAGTGCCCGCCAAATTCGCGACCCTCGGGCTCACCTACGACGACGTGCTGCTGCTGCCGGGCGCATCCGAGGTGCTCCCCAACGCGGTCGACACCTCGTCCCGCATCTCTCGCAATGTTCGTGTCAACATCCCGCTGCTGTCGGCGGCGATGGACAAGGTGACCGAGTCGCGCATGGCGATCGCGATGGCCCGTCAGGGCGGCGTCGGCGTGCTGCACCGCAACCTGTCCATCGAGGACCAGGTCAACCAGGTCGACCTGGTGAAGCGTTCCGAGTCCGGCATGGTCACCGACCCGATCACGGTGCACCCGGACGCGACGCTCGCCGAGGCCGACGCGCTGTGCGCCAAGTTCCGCATCAGCGGTGTGCCGGTCACCGACGG
Source organism: Streptomyces achromogenes (assembly GCF_030816715.1). Classification (NCBI taxonomy): domain Bacteria; kingdom Bacillati; phylum Actinomycetota; class Actinomycetes; order Kitasatosporales; family Streptomycetaceae; genus Streptomyces; species Streptomyces achromogenes. The sequence goes on from NZ_JAUSYH010000001.1 coordinate 5,308,276, forward strand.
CGGCGGCAAGCTGCTCGGCATCGTCACCAACCGCGACATGGCCTTCGAGTCCGACCGCTCGCGTCAGGTGCGCGAGGTCATGACCCCGATGCCGCTGGTCACCGGCAAGGTGGGCATCTCCGGCGTCGAGGCGATGGAGCTGCTGCGCAAGCACAAGATCGAGAAGCTTCCGCTGGTCGACGAGGCGGGTCTCCTCAAGGGCCTCATCACGGTCAAGGACTTCGTCAAGGCCGAGAAGTACCCCCGGGCCGCCAAGGACGGCGAGGGCCGGCTGCTCGTCGGCGCGGCCGTCGGCGCCAGCCCCGAGGCACTGGAGCGCGCCCAGGCACTCGCCGAGGCCGGTGTGGACTTCCTGGTCGTCGACACGTCCCACGGGCACAACAGCAACGCCCTCAGCTGGATGTCGAAGATCAAGTCGAGCGTCCGTGTGGACGTGATCGGCGGCAACGTCGCCACCCGTGACGGCGCCCAGGCCCTGATCGACGCGGGCGTGGACGGCATCAAGGTCGGTGTCGGACCCGGCTCGATCTGTACCACCCGGGTGGTCGCCGGCATCGGCGTCCCGCAGGTCACGGCCATCTACGAGGCGTCCCTCGCGGCCCGTCCGGCGGGCATCCCGCTGATCGGCGACGGCGGCCTGCAGTACTCCGGCGACATCGGCAAGGCGCTGGCCGCCGGCGCCGACACGGTGATGCTGGGCAGCCTCCTCGCCGGCTGCGAGGAGTCGCCCGGCGAGCTGCAGTTCATCAACGGCAAGCAGTTCAAGTCGTACCGCGGCATGGGCTCGCTGGGCGCCATGCAGTCCCGCGGCCAGGCCAAGTCGTACTCCAAGGACCGCTACTTCCAGGCGGAGGTCGCGGCCGACGACAAGCTCGTGCCCGAGGGCATCGAGGGCCAGGTGCCCTACCGCGGACCGCTCGGCAACGTGCTGCACCAGCTCGTCGGCGGTCTGCGCCAGACCATGGGCTATGTGGGCGCCGCCACCATCGAGGAGATGGAGACCAAGGGCCGCTTCGTCCGGATCACCTCCGCGGGTCTCAAGGAGAGCCACCCGCACGACATCCAGATGACGGTCGAAGCGCCGAACTACAGCAACAAGTAGACGCGCGCGAGCGACGAGCAGGCGCTCACGCGCGCGTGAGACGCGACAAGGGCGGTCCCGGGACATCCGGGGCCGCCCTTGCCGTAGCCGTCGGCGATACTGGAAGACGCTGCAACGCATCAGGGAAAGGCCACACACGTGACTGAGATCGAGATCGGGCGCGGCAAGCGCGGCCGCCGGGCGTACGCCTTCGACGACATCGCCGTCGTCCCCAGCCGCCGTACGCGGGACCCGAAGGAGGTCTCGATCGCCTGGCAGATCGACGCCTACCGCTTCGAACTGCCCTTCCTGGCCGCCCCCATGGACTCGGTCGTCTCCCCGGCCACGGCCATCCGCATCGGTGAGCTGGGCGGTCTCGGCGTCCTCAACCTCGAGGGCCTGTGGACCCGGCACGAGGACCCGCAGCCGCTGCTCGACGAGATCGTCGAGCTGGACGCGGACACCGCCACCCGCCGCCTCCAGGAGATCTACGCGGCTCCCATCAAGGAGGAGCTGATCGGGCAGCGCATCAAGGAGGTGCGCGACTCGGGCGTGGTCACCGCCGCCGCGCTCTCCCCGCAGCGCACGGCCCAGTTCTCCAAGGCCGTCGTCGACGCGGGCGTGGACATCTTCGTCATCCGCGGCACGACGGTGTCGGCGGAGCACGTCTCCGGTTCGCACGAGCCGCTGAACCTGAAGCAGTTCATCTACGAGCTCGACGTCCCCGTGATCGTCGGCGGCTGCGCCACCTACACGGCGGCGCTGCACCTGATGCGCACGGGCGCGGCGGGCGTCCTGGTCGGCTTCGGCGGCGGCGCGGCGCACACCACCCGCAACGTGCTGGGCATCCAGGTCCCGATGGCGACCGCGGTCGCCGACGTGGCCGCCGCCCGCCGCGACTACATGGACGAGTCCGGCGGCCGGTACGTGCACGTCATCGCGGACGGCGGCGTCGGCTGGTCCGGCGACCTCCCCAAGGCGATCGCCTGCGGCGCCGACTCGGTGATGATGGGCTCGCCGCTCGCGCGCGCGACCGACGCGCCGGGCCGCGGCAACCACTGGGGCATGGAGGCCGTCAACGAGGAGCTGCCGCGCGGCAAGAAGGTCGACCTCGGCACGGTCGGCACGATCGAGGAGGTCCTGACGGGCCCCTCGCACACTCCCGACGGCTCGATGAACTTCTTCGGCGCCCTGCGCCGCGCCATGGCCACGACCGGCTACAGCGAATTGAAGGAGTTCCAGCGCGTCGAGGTCACGGTGGCGGACTCGGTGCACCGGCGGTAGTCCCACACGGACACCCACACGGACACGGACGGCGGAAAGGGGCCGGTCATCTCACCCGGGTGAGATGACCGGCCCCTTTCGCATGCCCGCGCGGGCAGGGGCGGATGTCGCGGGACGGGGGCGCACCCGTCGGCCGTCACGGCGGACCTTTTGCGGAGCCCGCGGCGGCCGTGTGCGCGCCGGCCTCACAACCGGTGCGCCGCCCCCGTGGGCGTGGCGCCCCGCGTGTCCAGCAGCAGCTGCGCCTTCACCGACAGGCCCTGGAGGTCGTACGTCCGGTGCTGCTGGAGGAGGATCGTCAGGTCGGCGTCGGCGGCGGCCTCGTAGAGGGAGTCGGCGCGCGGCACCGGGCGGTCCAGGACGCTCCAGGACGGGACGTGCGGGTCGTGGTAGCTGACGGCGGCGCCGAGCTCCATCAGGCGGATCGCGATCTCACGGGCGGGGGCGCCCTGCTCGTCGGCGAGGTCGGCCTTGTAGGTGACGCCGAGCAGCAGCACGCGCGCGCCCCGCGCCGACTTGCCGTGCTCGTTGAGGAGGGCGGCGGCGCGCTGGACGACGTAGCGGGGCATGCGGTTGTTGACCTGTTGGGCGAGTTCCACCATGCGCAGCGTGCTGCCCGGCCGGCCGGCGTGGTCCAGGGGGACGGAGTGGCCGCCGACGCCGGGTCCGGGGCGGAAGGCCTCGAAGCCGAAGGGCTTGGTCTCCGCGCAGCGCACGACGTCCCACAGGTCGACGCCCAGGTCGTGGCAGAGGACGGCCATCTCGTTGACGAGGGCGATGTTGACGTGCCGGAAGTTGGTTTCCAGGAGTTGCACGGTCTCGGCTTCCCGCAGGCCACGCGCGCGTACCACCTTGTCGGTGAGCCGGCCGTAGAAGGCGGCGGCGGACTCGGTGCAGGCGGGGGTGAGGCCCCCGATGACCTTCGGGGTGTTGGCCGGGGTGAAGGCGCGGCTGCCGGGGTCGACCCGGCTGGGGGAGTGGGCGAGGTGGAAGTCGCGGCCCGCGCGGAGGCCGGATGTCTCCTCCAGCAGCGGCAGCAGGAATTCCTCCGTGGCCCCGGGGTACACGGCTGACTCCAGGATCACGGTGGTGTGCGGGCGCAGGTGCCCGGCGAGGGTGCGGGCGGCCGCCTCCACCTGGCTCAGGTCGAGACGGCCGTCGGCGTCGCGCGGGGTCGGGGCGCAGATGACGGCGGTGCGCACCCGGCCCAGGTCGGCGGGGTTGGTGGCGGTCCGGAAGCCCCCCGAGAGCATCCGGCGCAGTTCGGCGGGACTCAGCGAGCCGGCCTCGGGGCCGGTGCGGTAGCCGACGGTGGGGATGCCGGCGGCCACGGCGGCCTGGGCCAGGGGGAGACCGAGCGGGCCGAGTCCGATGACGGCGAGATCTGCGGGCATGGCGTATGCCGTCCTTCCCAGTAACCGAGGTGGGACAGGTGCGCAAGCCCGGTGGACAGGATGGGCGAGCGCAATGTCAGACTAGGAGTAAATATGACCGTTATGCGGGATTGATCGACTGTGTTGACCGGCCGTGTTCCCCGGCGCTGCCCGATGTCCCCCGGCGTCCCGGTGTCCCCGACGGCGGCGGTCAGGTTCCGTGAGAGTTGTCCACAGGCTGGGGCTCGTGGTGGCTGAAGTGGCGCAGCGCGGTCAGAATCTGGGCATGGGGGATACGGACGGGGTCTCGCTCCGACGAGCGCGGCCGGCACGACCGACAGCGGGAGGCAGCGGTGAGGACAGCGACACTGGGGCCGGCGCAACGAGCCGAGTCACTGGCGGCGATGGCCGAGCGTGAACTGGACGTGCTGGTGGTGGGAGCCGGTGTGGTCGGTGCCGGCGTCGCGCTGGACGCCGTGACACGTGGCCTGTCCACCGGCCTGGTCGAAGCGCGCGACTGGGCCTCGGGCACGTCGAGCAGGTCCAGCAAGCTGATCCACGGCGGACTGCGCTATCTCGAGATGCTCGACTTCGCGCTGGTGCGTGAGGCGCTCAAGGAGCGCGGACTGCTGCTCGAACGGCTCGCCCCGCACCTCGTGAAGCCGGTGCCCTTCCTGTATCCGCTCCAGCACAAGGGCTGGGAGCGGCTGTACGCGGGCTCGGGCGTCGCCCTCTATGACGCGATGTCCATGGCCCGCGGGCACGGACGCGGGCTGCCGACCCACCGTCATCTGAGCCGACGCCGTGCGCTGCGCGTGGCACCCGCCTTGAAGAAGGACGCCCTGGTCGGCGCGTTGCAGTACTACGACGCCCAGATGGACGACGCCCGATTCGTCGCGACGCTGGTGCGCACCGCGGCGTCCTACGGGGCGAAGGCGGCCAACTGCGCGCGCGTCACCGGATTCCTGCGTGAGGGCGAACGGGTCGTGGGCGCGCGGGTGGAGGACGTCGAGGCGGGTGGGGAGTACGAGATCCGCGCCCGGCAGATCGTCAATGCCACGGGTGTGTGGACCGACGACACCCAGGCGATGGTGGGCGAGCGGGGACAGTTCCATGTCCGCGCGTCCAAGGGCATCCACCTCGTCGTGCCGAGGGACCGCATCAGCTCCTCCTCCGGGCTGATCCTGCGCACCGAGAAGTCGGTGCTGTTCGTCATCCCCTGGGGCCGGCACTGGATCATCGGCACCACCGACACCGACTGGGACCTCGACAAGACCCACCCGGCCGCCTCGAGCGCCGACATCGACTACCTCCTCGAGCATGTGAACTCGGTTCTCGCGGTGCCGCTGACCAGGGACGACGTGGAGGGCGTGTACGCGGGGCTGCGGCCGTTGCTGGCGGGCGAGTCCGACGCCACCAGCAAGCTGTCCCGGGAGCACACCGTCGCCCATCCGGTGCCGGGGCTCGTGGTCGTCGCGGGCGGCAAGTACACGACGTACCGGGTGATGGCCAAGGACGCGGTCGACGAGGCGGTGCGCGGCCTCGACCAGCGGGTCGCCGAGTGCGTCACGGAGGACGTGTCGCTGTTGGGCGCGGAGGGCTACCGGGCGCTGTGGAACGCGCGGGCGCGGATCGCGGCGCGGACCGGCCTGCACGTGGTGCGGGTGGAGCATCTGCTCAACCGCTTCGGGGCGATGGCGGAAGAGATCCTGGACCTCGTCGTCGCCGATCCGTCGCTGGGCGAGCCGCTCCAGTTCGCCGATGACTACCTGCGCGCGGAGATCGTGTACGCCGCCTCCCACGAGGGAGCACGGCATCTGGACGATGCGCTGACGCGCCGCACGCGCATCTCCATCGAGACCTTCGACCGCGGTACCCGCAGTGCCCTGGAGGCCGCCGAGCTCATGGCCCCGGTCCTCGGCTGGGACAAGGACCACATCGAGCGAGAGGTCGAGCACTACCAGAAGCGGGTGGAGGCCGAGCGGGAGTCGCAGCGCCAGCCCGACGACCTGACGGCGGACGCTGCACGACTGGGTGCGCCGGACATCGTTCCCCTCTGACGGCTCCTCGGGCGACGCCCGGATCGGCGGCTCCTCGGGCGACGCCCGGATCGACGACTTCTCGGGCCCGCCCGGATCGGCGGCTCCTCGGGCGACGCCCGGATCGACGACTTCTCGGGCCCGCCCGGATCGGAAGGACGGCGGCCCGGGCCGTCTCGGGAGACGGCGGGCCGGGCCCTTCCGGGACCCGGCGGCTCCGGTCCCTGCCGGGAACGGGCCGGTGCCCTTCGGGACCCGGCGGTTCGGTGCGGGGCTCGGGCCTGTGGCGGGACCCGGCGGTTCGGTGCGGGCCCGTGCCTGCTGCGGGACCCGGTGGCTCCGGCCGGCCTCGGGCCTGCTGCGGGGCCGGGCTCTCGGTCTATCGCACCGGCACAGGGGCGGTCGGCCCCTGTGTTCTGGGCCCTGACCGCGTTTCACTCGAACGGGTGCTGCGATGCGGGATCTCCGTTCGGGTCCGGCTCGTTCTACGGATTGCGAGGACAGAACTCGGCGGCGAGCAGGGCCGGTTCGAGGTCGGGATCTGCGATCGCCGTCGTGTTCACCCGGAAGGTGAGGACACGCCGGCCGTCGACGGTGGCTGCGGTGCGCACGTAACTGCCCGGGATCCGGCCGTTGTGCCCCCACACCGTGACGCCGCACGGGAGCTTCGCGGGGAACAGGCCCATGCCGTACGAGCCGTGTGCGGTACGGGTGTCGAGCATCTCGCGCAGCCGGCGCGGGGGCAGAAGTTCGCCGCCGAGCAGTGCCGCGTAGAAGCGGTCCAGATCGGCGAGCGTCGACACCAGCTCGCCCGCGGCCCCGGCCACCCGCGGGTCGAGTTCGGTGACGTCGGTTCCGTCCGGGCCGTAGGCGCGGCCGTGCGGGGAGGGCAGGGAGACGCGGGATCCCGGGAAGGAGGTGCCCGTCAGACGCAGGGGAGCGATGATCCGCTGCTCGGCCTCCGAGGCGTACGAGCGGCCGGTGACCTGCTCGACGACCAGGCCGAGCAGAACGTAGTTCGTGTTGGAGTAGGCGAAGCGGCCGAGGTCGGCCGGAGAGTGGGTGACAGCGGTACGGACGGCTTGAAGCGGAGCGAGAGGTACGGCGCCTGCGGTGTCCCGGGTGTAGTCGTACAGGCCACTGGTGTGGGTGAGCAGGGAACGAAGGGTCAGCGCGCGCCCGTCGTTGCCGGCCCCGCGCACCAGTCCCGGCAGATGCGATTCCACGGTGTCGGACAGTGCGAGCCGGTGCTCCTCGGCCAGTTGGAGCACCACGGTCGCGAGGAAGCTCTTCGTGACGCTGCCGGCCCGGAAGCGGTCGGACCGGGAGATGCCCGGGCCCGCCTCGGCGTAGCGGGCACCGCTCTCCTCCCGGGTCAGCAGGGCCGCGGCGGGCGCGCCGCCCCGGGTGAGCAGCAGCGGGAGCAGCAGATCCGTGGGCGCAGTGGAGGTGGCCTGCGAACTCGTCGTGCACAGGCAGAGGAGCGCCAGGGCCACCGGGAGGGCGGCAAGGCTCCGACGCGACGGCATCATGGGTCCCCCTCCCTCCTCGGCCCCGACTCTTTTTCCACCTGCTCGTCGCACCCATCATCCAGGGTGGGGGCGCACGCTTCCCACCTGGTCCGCGACCCCTGACCGGCGCTCGAGCGGCGCATTGGCCGGAGCGTGCTGCACCTTCTGGCCGGAATACTCCCCTCCTGGGGTGCGGTCGGGATGCGGTGAGGGGCACCCTGGGCGTCGGGCACTTGTCGGGTGAGGGACAATGGAGGCTCTGTCAGGGCGGGTTGCATGAGGGGACGCATGTCGGAGGCGGAGCGGGTGGGAGCATCCCGTCAGGACAAGAGCGCACGTCTCCTCGCCGGGCGGTACCGGCTGGGAGACGTACTCGGCCGCGGCGGCATGGGGACGGTGTGGCGCGCCGAGGACGAGACCCTCGGACGCACGGTCGCCGTCAAGGAGCTGCGGTTCCCGGGAAACATCGACGAGGACGAGAAACGCCGCCTGATCACGCGGACGTTGCGCGAGGCCAAGGCCATCGCGCGGATCCGCAACAACAGCGCGGTGACGGTCTTCGACGTGGTCGAGGAGGACGACCGGCCGTGGATCGTCATGGAGCTCGTCGAGGGCAAGTCGCTCGCCGAGGTCATCCGTGAGGACGGCGTGCTGGACCCGAAGCGCGCTGCGGAGGTCGGGCTGGCCATCCTCGACGTGCTGCGCTCCGCGCACCGCGAGGGCATCCTGCACCGGGACGTGAAACCGTCCAACGTGCTGATCGCCGAGGACGGCCGGGTCGTGCTCACGGACTTCGGCATCGCGCAGGTCGAGGGCGATCCGTCCATCACCTCCACCGGCATGCTCGTCGGCGCGCCCTCCTACATCTCCCCGGAGCGGGCCCGCGGGCACAAGCCGGGGCCGGCGGCCGACCTGTGGTCGCTGGGCGGTCTGCTGTACGCGTCGGTCGAGGGATCGCCCCCCTACGACAAGGGCTCCGCCATCGCGACGCTCACGGCGGTGATGACGGAACAGCTGGAGGAGCCGAAGAACGCGGGTCCGCTGCGGGACGTCATCTACGGCCTGCTCACCAAGGATCCCGCGCGGCGGCTCGACGACGCCGGTGCGCGGGCGATGCTCGACGCGGTGCTGCACGCGCCCGAGCCGCGGTACGCCGAGCCGGCGGACGCGACGAAGGTCGTGCCGCTGCCGGTGCCGCCGGACGGCCCCATCGGCAGGGGGAGTTCGGCGGGCGCCGAACCCGGCGAGAAGCTGCGCGGCGCGCTGCGGTCCGTGCGGAAGGTCGCGGTGGCGGCGGGAGCGGCGACCTCGGCGGTCGCGGCCCGCGCCAAGTCGTCCAACGGGACGAGTGGTTCCGGATCCGTGGGCGCGGGCGAGGCGCCGAAGGGGGGCGGGGCGTCGTACCAGTCCGGTGGCGCTTCCCCCGCCGCGACGCCCACGGTGCCGCCTCCGCCGTCGGCCGCCGCGCCCGCTGTCCAGGCGTCCGGCAACTCCGCGACGCGCTCGGCCCAGGCCGCGGGTTCGGGTGCGGCGGCAGGTGCGGGATCGGCGAGCCGGGCAGGGTCCGGGGCGGCAGCGGCGTCCGCGTCCGTGCCGGCGGCGCGTTCCGGTTCGGGTTCCGCCGTGGGCGCCGCGTCCGCTTCGGGCAGTGCTGCCGGGGGGAACGGCGAGAGCGGCGGGCGGAGGTCGGGATGGCCCGTCATGACGCCTCCGGACCTGCCCCCGCGGTCCGTGCCGAGGGCTCCGCTGACCGACGTGGTGCCGAAGCGGACGCTGGTGATCATCGCCGTGGTCGTGGCGCTCGCGGTGCTCGGCACGGTACTCGCCCTCACGCTCGGCGGCGGTGGCGGCGACTCGGCGGCCGGCGCGAAGGGCGGCGCCTCCACGGCGGCGGCCGGGAGCGCGAGCGCCGGCTCCGACACCAAGGAGGACACCGGCGACGCGACGCGTAAGGACGGGCCGGGTTCGAAGGACCAGTCGCAGTCCGGGACGTCGGGCTCCACGCCGAGCAACACCACCGCGGCCGGCGGCGCCGGGGCCGGCGCCACCGAGGACGGCGGGGCGGTGACGACGTACAAGGGCGCGCAGGGGTACACGATCGGGCTGCCCGCGGGGTGGAAGTACCGGACCACGGTGGCCGCGGGAGACCGTTTCACCGGGCCGGGCGGGCAGAAGCTGCTCGTCGCCTGGACGAACACGCCCAAGGGCAGCCCCGTGGCGGACTGGAAGAACCAGGAGCGCTACATGGTGCGCTCCCAGTACAAGAAGGTCCGTATAGCGCAGGTGAACTACCGCGGCTGGAACACGGCCGACTGGGAGTTCACCTACAAGGAGGGCGGGACGGCCTACCGCACCGTCGACCGCGGGTTCGTCGTCGACGACGGTCTCGGGTACGCGTTGATGTACACGGCGAAGGCCGCCGCCTGGGGCACCGACCTGCGCGCCACCACCTGGGCGACGCTGACGGACACCTTCATGCCGAAGAAGTAGCGGCCGCCGGGCGGCCGGGTTCGGAACGCGAGATCCGGCATCCTCTCTTTGCGGGTTGCCTCCGGCACGTATCGTGAGTGGTTGCGGACCGTACGCATCCAGCAATGCGGCTGGATTCGGCTGCAACGGCACGCAAGGCGAACGGAATTGACCGACCGGGCGGCCGGGGGAGGCAACGTGGACGATTACGCGGGTCGGGTACTCGCCGACCGCTACCGCCTGCCGCTGCCGCTTTCGGACGAGTACGAGCACGAGAGCCGGGCCTTCGACACTTACAGCGGCCAGGAAGTCCTGGTCCGCCAGGTGCCGCTGCCCGAGGTCGTCGAGGCGGAGGTGCTCGACGCTGAGGGACTGCCCGAGGGCTTCACCGCCCGTGAGCGCGGGGCACGGCGGCCGGGGACGCGTGCCGCCGGCGAGGCCTCCGGGACACGCCGGCCCGCCGATCCCGTCGTACGGCGCGCGATGGAGGCGGCGCAGGCCGCGGCGGGCATCCCCGACCATCCGCGGCTCGACCAGGTCTTCGACGTGTTCGCCCAGGGCGGCTCGCTGTGGATAGTGAGCGAACTCGTCGCGGCGCGGCCGCTGTCGGCGCTGCTCGCCGAGCAGGCGCTGACGCCGTACCGGGCGGCCGAGGTCGCCTCCGACGTGCTCATGGCGCTGCGGGTGCTGCACGCACACGGGTGGGTGCACCGGAACATCACCTCCCGCACGGTGCTCGTCTGCGACGACGGACGGGTCATGCTGACCGGGCTCGCGGTCGGCGCGGCGGAGGAGGCGCTCTGCGGATACGACCCGGTGCCGGCCGAGAACACGACGGCGAGCGGGACGGACCGGGCCGACCGGGCGAGCGATCAGGCCCCCGGCGGTGCGGCGGCGGTCGGGCCCGCGGGGACGGGCGGCCGTCCGGGGTCCGGCGGCCGCCCGCCGCACGGTGTGGGCGCCGGACCAGGCGGCGGCGCGGGCATAGGCAGGGGCGCCGGTGCGCCGCGGGCCGGGGCGGTGGACGCCGAGGCCGCCCGGCGGGCCGCCATAGAGGCGCGGGCGTCCGGTGCACGGCCGGTGCCGGCCGGGGAGCCGTCCGGCGCGGGCGGGACCTCCGGCGCGGTGGCGCGCAGGGCCCCCGTGGAGACCGGCGCGGACGTCCGTGCCGCGCGGGCCGGGGCGATCGCCGCGTACCGCGCCGGAGCACGGGCCGCGGCCCGCGTGCAGGAGGCCCAGGAGGCGCAGCAGAACGGCCGCGCGGCGCTGCCCGGCGCCCGCACCCCGGCCGACGGCGATCCCGAAGCCCTGGGCGCCAACCCTCCCGGACAGATCGCCGACCCCTACGGCGTCCAGGGCGCGCCCGTAACCGGTCCCGCGCGGTACGGCGCTCCTCCGTCGGCGCACGCTTCGCTCGCGCCTCCCGCCGGACAGGGTCCGCAGACCACGCAGGGGGGCCCGGCAGGCGAGACACGGACCGGAGCCCGCTGGGACGGGCAGCCGGCCGCGGCGTCCGGCGCGGGCGTCGGGCGCGGCCCCGCCACCGCGCTGGCGGCCGAGCGGGCCCGGCAGGCGCGCATGGCCGTCGTCGGGCCGGTCACCGAGCGGTGGGCGCCCGAACAGGCCGGACCGGTGCACGAGAACTGGCAGCTGGCCGCGCCGATCGGCCCCGCGACCGATCTGTGGGCGCTCGGTGCGCTGCTGTTCAGGGCCGTCCAGGGCCACGCGCCCTACCCGGAGGAGTCGACGGCCGAGCTGGTGCAGATGGTGTGCGCCGAGCCGCCCGCCTTCGCCGAGGAGTGCGGACCGCTGCGACCGGTCGTCGAGTCGCTGCTGCGCCAGGACCCCACCGACCGCCCCGACTTCGAGGAGCTGCGCGGCTGGCTGCGCTCGCTGGTGCGGTCCGCGCCGGAGCCCGAGGCGGGCACGCACGTCGTCGTCGCCCCGCCGGCCGATCCGCGCCGGCTGCCGATCGTCCGCCGCAAGGGCGAGCTGGTGCGCCGACGGCGCGCCGGGCTGCCCGCGTCGCACGCACGGCACAAGCGGGGCCGTCCCGAACCGGGCCGTTCGCCGCGCAGTCTGGGCCGCACCCTGGTCGTGCTGGTCCTGCTGGTGCTGGCCGCGGCGATCGCCTACGCCATGGTGTTCATGCCGAAGGCGGGCGAGGACGACGCCGCCGGCACGGACGGCGGACGGCGGCCCGGGGCCACCGGGACGCCGGCCGGCCAGGAGCCCACCGCCAGCAGCGAACCCCGGCCCGACCAGACCGCGCCCGCCGACGGCGTCTCCGGGTCCCCGTCGTCCTCGTCGGCGCAGGCCACTCAGACCGGCGGGTCCGGCGCGGGCGTCGCCGCCGGCTTCACCCTCCGCAAGGACGAGGCGGGCTTCCAGATCGCCGTGGCGAACGGCTGGAACCGCACGCCGAAGAACGGCCGAGGCCAGATCGTCTACACGCACGGCGACTTCGAGCTGATCATCGTGCCGGGGCGGGACGGCACGTCCGGGAACGGCAGCGACCCGATGGTCTACCAGCGGGAGAAGGAGAGCGAGCTCCAGCCGTACCGCGCCTCCAGTTGGGCGACGGCCTCCGGGCTGCGCACGACGACCGTGGGCACGCGGACCATGGCCGAGGGCCAGTTCACCTGGACCGACGGCGACGGTCGCAAGCTGTATGTCCGCAACCTCGCGATCCTGATGGCCGGGAGGTACCACATCGTCCAGGTCAGAGGGCCGGAGGCGGAACGGGACGAGGTCACGCGGCTGTACGAACAGGCGGCGGCCACCTACCAGTACACCGGCTGAGCGCCGCCGGTCCGGCCGGTTCCCGAGCCTGCGGGGAAGCGACAACCGTCACAGTGCTGTCTCCTTGGCACCCCTGCGGTTCCGTGGAGACGGCAAGGTCTTTACGCTGACCCTGTCAAGAGCATTGCGGGGCAACGTGAATCAGATGCAGGGCCAGCTCCTGTCCGGCCGCTACCGGCTCGCCGACGCCATCGGGAGCGGCGGCATGGGCCGAGTCTGGCGTGCCCACGACGAGCTGCTGCACCGGGCTGTCGCCATCAAGGAGCTGACCGCCGCGCTCTACGTCGCGGAGAGCGACCAGGCCGTGCTGCTGGCGCGGACCAGGGCGGAGGCCCGGGCGGCCGCGCGGATCAACCACTCCGCCGTGGTCACCGTCCATGACGTGCTCGAACACGACGGCCGGCCGTGGATCGTGATGGAGCTGGTCGAGGGCCGTTCGCTGGCCGACGCCGTCAAGGAGGACGGCCGCGTCGAGGCCGCCGAGGCCGCCCGGATCGGCCTGTGGGTGCTGCGCGCGTTGCGCGCCGCGCACTCCGCCGGTGTACTGCACCGCGACGTCAAGCCCGGCAACGTGCTCCTCTCGCACGACGGGCGGGTCCTCCTCACCGACTTCGGCATCGCCCAGATCGACGGCGACACCACCATCACACGCACCGGCGAGGTCGTCGGCTCCGTCGACTACCTGGCCCCCGAGCGGGTGCGCGGCCATGATCCCGGCCCGTCCTCCGACCTGTGGGCGCTGGGCGCGACGCTGTACACGGCGGTCGAGGGACGCTCGCCCTTCCGGCGCACCTCGCCGCTGACCACCCTGCAGGCCGTGGTCGAGGAAGAGGCCGCCGACCCGCGCCACGCCGGCCCGCTGGGCCCCGTCATCAGCGCCCTGCTGCGCAAGGACCCGGCCGCCCGCCCCGGCACCGCCGAGGCCGAGCAGCTTCTCGCCGAGGCGGCCGAGGGACGGTTCTCGCACGGGGCCCAGGCATACGTGCCCCCGCAGTACGGCGGGCCCGACCCGGGCACCGGGGGTCACCGCACGGCATCCCGCTCGGGGTCCCACCCGACACCCGCCACCTCGTACGTTCCCGCCGGGCCGGAGGCGACACCGGGCCATCCCGTGACCGGCCCCACCCTCATGGGCCCGGCACATAGCGGCCAGGGACCCACGCACACCGGCCAAGGCCCGTCCCACATCGGCCAGGGCCCGTCCCACACCGGCCAGGGGCCGACGCACATCGGCCAGGGCGCGCCGGCCGGGCCGGCGGCGGAGCCGCCACGGCGCCGTCGTCGGCTGCGCTCGCTCGCGCTGGTGGTGGCCGTCGCCGCGCTGGTCGGCGGGGGGACGGCCGTGGTGCTGCAGAAATGGGACCCGGGGCAGCCGCCGACCGTCGACTCCGGGGCGCCGTCCGACTCGCCGAGCCCGACGAGCACCGCCACCTCCAAGGAGGAGGGCGCCGTGCCCGACTCCTGGCAGCCCGTCGACGACCCGCTGGGCTTCGGGCTCTCGCTCCCCAAGGGCTGGGAGCGCAAGGTGTACCAGGACGACGGCGACCTCCAGCAGGTCGACTACTCACCCGACGGCGGCAAGCACTTCGTCCGCATCGCCCTCGACAAGTCCCCCGACTTCAGCGACCCGTACGCGCACCAGATCGACCTCGAACAGCAGCTCACGAGGCTGGTCCACTACACCCGGGTCACCCTCGAGAAGAACCTCTACCGCGACCGGGCCGCCTCCGAGTGGGAGTACACCTGGACCGCGCAGGCCAAGGACACCGCGTTCCCCGGGCCGCGCCGCGCGATCGAGGAGACGTACGTGGCCCGCAACGGCGCCGAGTACGTGATCTACATGTCCTCGCCCGCCGAGGACTGGGCCACCACGGCCAGGCAGTTCCCATCCGTACTGCGGAGCTGGCGCGAGCCCACGGCGTAGTACCGGCCGCACGGTCCCGCAGTTGGCCGGACGGCGCCCCGGAGGCGGCCCGTCCGGTGGGGCATGATGTGCCCATGGGGACCGAGGGGGACGGGAGCACCGCACGGGTCATCGCGGGCCGTTACCGGCTGGAGGCGAGACTCGGGCGCGGCGGCATGGGTGTCGTGTGGCGGGCCACGGACGAGCTGCTGGGACGGCGTGTCGCGGTCAAGGAGCTGACCCAGGACGACACGCTCTCCGACGAGGAGGCACGCGAACGGCGCGACCGGACGCTGCGTGAGGCACGCGCGGTCGCCCAGTTGCGCCACCCGCACGTCATCGTCGTGCACGACGTCGTCGTGGAGGACGAACGCCCGTACATCGTGATGGAGTTGCTGGACGGCGGCTCGCTCGCCGACCGGATCGCCGAGCACGGCCCGCTCGCACCGGGCGAGGCGGCCAGGATCGGCATCGCCCTGCTCGGCGCCCTGCGCGCGGCGCACGCGGCCGGGGTTCTGCACCGGGACATCAAACCCGCGAACGTCCTGCTGGAACGCGACGGCGACCGGGTCGTCCTCACCGACTTCGGCATCGCCCAGGTCTCGGGCGCCACCACGCTCACCCAGACCGGTTCGTTCGTCGGCTCGCCCGAGTACACCGCGCCGGAGCGGATGTCCGGGGCGCGCACCGGCGCGGAGTCCGACCTGTGGTCGCTGGGCGCGCTGCTGTGCACGGCGCTGAGCGGCGAATCGCCCTTCCGGCGGGACTCGTTGGGCGGCATCCTGCACGCGGTGGTGTTCGCCGAGATCCGTACGCCCCCGCAGGCGGGGCCGCTGCTGCCGGTCGTCCGGGGTCTGCTGGAGCGCGATCCGGACCGGCGGCTGGGCGGGGAAGAGGCGGAGCGGCTGCTGCGCGCCTACCTCGACACCGGGTGCACGCCGACGCCGGTGTCGTCCGACTACACGCCGACGCAGGCCGACCTGCCCCGGCCGCAGCCGGAGCAGGCCGCCCGGGAACGCTCCACGCGCAGTGTGCTGGTGGCCGCACTGCTGGTCGCCGCGATGGCGGGCGCGGGCGTGTCGGCGGCAGCGCTGCTGATGAAGGGGGAGGGCGACGGAGGGCGCGCGCCCGCGAGTTCGGCGCCGGCGGTCTCCGTGAGCGGGTCGGGGCGCCCGGCGAGCGGGTCCCCGAGCGCGCCGGTGTCCTCCGCTCCGTCGCCCGCCGCCTCGCTCACCCCGACCCGTACGCCGTCCGCGCCCTCCGGCTACCGGGTGGCCGAGGACCCCGCCGGGTTCGCGCTCGCCGTGCCGGAGGACTTCACGCGTGTGCCGCAGGGCGAGCGGGTGTTCTACATGTCGCCGGGTCAGGTCTTCCGGCTCGGCGTCAAGGTCTCCGGCGCGTCGCCGGACGGCCCGCTCGCCGTCATGGAGCGGGCCGCCGCCCAGGGGGCGGACACCAACCCGGGCTACCACGACGGCCGGGTCACCGAGACCAGCCAGGGCGGACGGCCCGCCGCCCTCTGGCAGTTCACCTGGAACGGCTTCAGCGCGGCGGAAGGCCCCCGGCACACCTACGACCTGTGCTGGGAGGAGGGCGGGCGGCTGTACGACGTGTGGGTCTCGGCGCCGCTCGGGAAGGTGCGGGAGGCGCGGGAGTACTTCGACGTCGCGGTCGACACCTTCGTCGTCGGGTGAGCGCCCGCGCGGAGTGTCCGCGTAAAAGGGGCATAAGGAGCGGTACGCGTCACGGGTCTGTGACCGGTGGGCCGGACCGGTGGAAATCGGCCGAGGTGGCGCGATGGGATGAGCCCATGAGTCACTACGGGGGAGTCGGGCCAGGGCCCGACGACACGACGAGTTTTGTTCTGCAACCGCCGAACCCGCACCCGCAGGTAGACCCGAACCCGGCTTCGGGCGGCGTGCCGGCGCAGCCGCCGGAGGCCGGGACGGTGGACGGGTCAGTGGCCGGGCCGGCGTCCGGGTCGGCGCAGGATCCCGGAGTGGGGCGGCTCGTCGCGGGACGCTATCGGCTGCTCGCCAAGCTCGGGCACGGCGGCATGGGCACCGTGTGGCGCGCCAAGGACGAGACCGTGGACCGCGAGGTCGCCGTCAAGGAACCCCGTGTGCCGGACCACCTTCCCGAACGCGAACGGGCCAAGGCGTTCGAGCGGATGAGGCGCGAGGCACGGGCCGCAGCGCGGCTCGACCATCCGGCCGTGGTCAACGTCCACGACGTCGCCGTCGTCGACGGCCGGCCGTGGATCGTGATGGAGCTGGTCCACGGACGTTCGCTCGGCGACGCCCTGGAAGAAGGCACGCTCGGAACGCGCGAGGCGGCCCGGGTCGGCCTGGAGGTGCTCGGCGCGCTGGAGGCCGCGCACGCGGCGGGCATCCTGCACCGGGACGTCAAACCGGACAACATCCTGCTCGGCCGGCACGACAGGGTCGTCCTCACCGACTTCGGCATCGCCCGGATCGAGGGCGAGACCAACCTGACCGACACCGGCGGCTTCGTCGGCTCGCCCGAGTACATCGCGCCCGAGCGGGTGCTGGGGCGGCGTCCCGGGCCCGCCGCCGACCTGTGGTCCCTGGGCGTGGTGCTGTACGCGGCGACCGAGGGCGTGTCGCCGTTCCGCCGCAGCAACACCCCGGCCACCCTGCAGTCCGTCCTCAACGCGGCGCCCGCACCGCCCGCCGCCGCGCAGGGGCCGCTCGCCGAGGCGGTCGACGGCCTGCTGCGGAAGGACCCGGCGCACCGTCCGACGGCCGGGCGGGTGCGGGCGCTGCTGGAGGCCGCCGCGAACCCGCCCGCGCCGCAGCCCGCGCGGGCAGTCCCGGACCCCGAACCGCCGCGCGTCCGGCGCCGGCCCGGCCGCGCGGCCTGGACCGGGATCGGCGCCGCGGTCGTCACGGCGGCGGCAGCGGCGTACCTGGTGTTCGCCGATCCGTTCGCGGGACCGCTGCCGGACGGCTGGACGACGAAGCCCGAGAAGGACGTCACCGCGACGCTGGCCGTGCCCGACACCTACGTGCGCAGCGAACCCGAGAAGACCGCCCCCGCCGACGAGCACTGGGTCGGCTACACCGACCCCAGCGGCGCGATCTCGGTCGTCCTGCGGGTGAAGCGCGGGGCGGAGGACAGGGGCCATCAGATCAAGGACTCCGCGGCGGCCGAGATGTACGCCGACATCGGGGACTTCAAGCAGTCCGGCAGCTACGAACTGGACATGCCGAAGGGGCCCAGAACCCGCACGGACGACAACCCGACCTTCCACGGCCGCAAGGCCGCCGGGAACACCGTCGTCTACACCACGGACGACAGCCTGAGACCGGTCCCGCGCGAGCTGCGGATCCTGTACTACAAGTCCACCGCCGGCGACATGTACAAGCTCATGGTCGGCTATCCGGGCAAGGGCGACTTCACCGCCCGCGGCCGCGAGGTGGCCCGTACGGCGATCGCCAACCTGGAGATCGACCGGCTCTAGCGACCGCCCCAGGACCGCCCTGGGATCACCCCGGGACCGGTGCTGGACCGCATCGGGACCGGGGCGGTCGCGACGGGGTGGCGAAAGGCACGGGAAACGCGGGATATATGGGGCTCGACGCGCTGATCAGCGGGTTTGTTGCCAGTGAACGCTGGCGGCATGTGTGTGGCCGGTGAATCCCTATTACCGGCGGGTACCCAAAGTCCCCCGCACGTCATACCCTGCGGCTCATGACGGACTCGCAGGCCCCGGAGAAGACTTCGGAACAGACGCCGGAAAAGACTGGCACCAACCCTCTCGCCCCTGTCCCCACCGGCGTCCGTACCGCCGCCGACGTGGTGACCCCCGAGCTGGTGGCCCAGCTCACCAAGGGGGTGACCGGCTCCGGCCGCACGGCCAACCACACGCCGTTCACCGGTGAGAAGCTCGCCGACCTGCCGGAGTCCACCCCCGAGGACGTGCTCAAGGCCTACGAGGCGGCCCGCGCCGCCCAGGCGGTGTGGGCGCAGACGCCGGTCCGGGAGCGGGCCGCCGTCCTGCTCCGCTTCCACGACCTGGTGCTGGAGCGCCAGGCCGAGGTGCTCGACCTCATCCAGCTGGAGACCGGCAAGGCCCGTCTGCACGCCCACGAGGAGGTGCAGGCCGTCGCGGTCGCCGCCCGCCACTACGGCCGCAAGGCCCCCTCCTACCTGCGCCCCAAGCGGCACGCCGGTGCCATGCCCACTCTCACCAAGGTCACCGAGCTGCGCCATCCGCGCGGTGTCGTGGGCCAGATCGCCCCCTGGAACTACCCGCTGGAGCTGTCGGTCGGCGACGCGCTGCCGGCGTTCGTCGCGGGCAACGCGGTCGTCATGAAGCCGGACACGGAGACCTGCCTGACCGCCCTGTGGGCCCGTGACCTGCTCGTCGAGGCCGGTCTGCCCGCGGACGTCTTCCAGGTGGTCCTGGGCGAGGGTCCCGTCGTCGGCCCCGAGGTCGTCCGGCACGCCGACTACGTGTCCTTCACCGGCTCCACCCGCACCGGCCGCGAGGTCGCGCAGGGCGCCGCCGCCCGGCTGATCGGCGTCTCCCTCGAACTCGGCGGCAAGAACGCCATGCTGGTGCTGGAGGACGCCGACATCGAGAAGGCGGCGGCCGGCGCTGTGCGCGCCTGCTTCTCCTCCGCCGGCCAGCTCTGCATCTCGATCGAGCGGCTGTACGTCCACGAGTCGATAGCGGACGCCTTCGTCGAGCGCTTCGCCGCCCGCACCCGGGCCATGCGCCTGGGCACCTCCCTGGCCTACGGCGCCGACATGGGCTCCCTGGTCGGCGAGCGTCAGCTGGAGACGGTGACCCGGCACGTCGAGGAGGCCGTCGCCAAGGGCGCCACGGTCGTCGCCGGCGGCGTCGCCCGCCCGGACGTCGGCCCGTACTTCTTCGAGCCGACCATCCTCGACGGCGTCACGGAGCCCATGTCCGTCTGCACCGAGGAGACCTTCGGCCCGGTCGTCTCGATCTACCGCTTCAAGACCGACGACGAGGCGATCGAGCACGCCAACTCCACGCCGTACGGCCTGAACTCGTCGGTGTGGACGAAGGACGGCCGCCGCGGCCGGGAGGTCGCCGCCCGGGTGCGGGCCGGCACCGTGAACATCAACGAGGGCTACGCCGCCGCCTACGGCAGCGTCCAGTCCCCGATGGGCGGCATGAAGGACTCCGGCCTCGGCCGCCGGCACGGCTCCGACGGCATCCTCAAGTACACGGAGGCGCAGACGGTGGCCCAGCAGCGCCTGCTGCCGATGGCGCCGGCGCTCGGCATGGACGACGAGAAGTACGCGGCGTTCATGAGCACCAGCCTGAAGGTGATGAAGGCACTCCGGCTGCGCTAGTGCCGCGACCCGGGTGAAACGACCGGTCCCATCCGTTCTCGACGAGGAGAGCACGTGTCCCAGGACGCCTACGACTACGACGTCATCGTCGTCGGATCCGGCTTCGGCGGTTCCGTGACCGCCCTGCGGCTCACGGAGAAGGGCTACCGGGTAGGCGTCCTGGAGGCCGGCCGCCGTTTCACCCGGGAGTCGCTCCCCAGGAACTCCTGGGACCTGAAGAACTACCTGTGGGCCCCGAAGCTCGGCATGTACGGCATCCAGCGCATCCACCTGCTGGGCAACGTCATGGTGCTGGCCGGCGCCGGCGTGGGCGGCGGCTCCCTCAACTACGCCAACACGCTCTACGTGCCGCCGAAGCCGTTCTTCGACGACCCCCAGTGGCGTGGCATCACCGACTGGCAGGAAGAGCTGCGGCCGTACTACGACCAGGCACGGCGCATGCTCGGCGTCCGCCTCAACCCGACGACGACCCCTTCCGACGTGCACCTGAAGGCGGCCGCCGAGCGGATGGGCGTCGGCGACACCTTCCACATGGCGCCCGTCGGCGTGTTCTTCGGCGACGGCGAGGACGCCGACGGCACGGCGAAGGCGAAGCCGGGGGAGCAGGTCGACGACCCCTACTTCGGCGGCGCGGGCCCGTCCCGCAAGGCCTGCACCGAGTGCGGCGAGTGCATGACCGGCTGCCGGCACGGTGCGAAGAACACCCTGAACGAGAACTACCTCCACCTCGCCGAGAAGGCGGGCGCCGTCGTGCACCCCCTGACGACGGTGGTCTCCGTCACGGACGACTCGCAGGGCGGATACGCGGTGGCCACGCTGCCCACCGACGAGCGCCGCAGGGGCAGGGCGAAGGCGAGGGGCCGGGTCTTCAAGGCCCGCCGGGTCGTCCTCGCCGCCGGCACCTACGGCACCCAGACCCTGCTGCACCGGATGAAGGCCAACCGCCAGCTCCCGTACCTCTCGGACCGGTTGGGCGAGCTGACCCGTACCAACTCGGAGGCGCTGGTCGGCGCGCAGACCGACGACCGGCGCTACCGCAAGGCGACCGGCGCGCCGAAGGTCGACTTCACGCGCGGCGTCGCCATCACCTCGTCCGTCCACCCGGACGCCGACACCCACATCGAGCCGGTCCGCTACGGCAAGGGCTCCAACTCGATGGGCGGGCTGTCGATCCTCCAGGTGCCGTACGCGGAGGGCTCCTCCAGGGTGGCCGGCTGGCTGACGAACGCGGCCCGCCACCCGCTGCTCGTGCTGCGCTCGCTGTCCAACCGCCGCTGGTCGGAGCGAACCATCATCGGCCTGGTGATGCAGTCGCTGGACAACTCGCTGACGACGTATCTCAAGCCGTCCGGCGTGGGCCGGGGCCTGCTGACGGCGCGACAGGGACACGGCGCCCCCAACCCCAAGCAGATCAAGGCCGCCTCCGAGGCCGCCTCCGCGATCGCCGCCGACATCAACGGCTTCGCGGGTTCCAACGTCGGCGAGCTGATGGGCACCCCGCTCACCGCGCACTTCCTCGGCGGCTGCCCCATCGGCGACTCCCGCGAGACCGGCGTCATCGACCCGTACCACCGCCTGTACGGCCACCCCGGCATCTCGGTCGTCGACGGCGCGGCCGTCTCGGCGAACCTGGGCGTGAACCCCTCGCTCACCATCACCGCCCAGGCGGAGCGCGCGATGTCGTACTGGCCCAACAAGGGCGATACGGATCCGCGACCGGCACAGGGCGCGGCATACGAACGGCTGGAGCCTGTGGAGCCGGTCAGCCCGGCGGTGCCGGCGGACGCCTTCGGCGCGCTGCGCCTGCCGTTCCTCGGGATGCCGACGGTCCCGCCCCGGCCGTAGCAGGAGGACGGCTCTCGCCCGCGCCCATGCCCATGCCCGTGCGGGCACGTACGAGTAGTCACGACTACGACGCGACGAGACGCGTACGGGCGACGACGACACGACGAAGGGACCTGCGCCCCCTCCGGGCGCAGGTCCCTTCGTGTGTCCCGACGCGGGTTACGCGTGCGTGCCGACCTTGCGGCGGCGGACGGCGAACACCGCGCCGGCGCCGGCGAGCACGGCGACCCCGCCGACCAGGCCGATCACCGGCAGCGCCGAGTCGGAGCCGGTCTCGGCGAGACTGCCGCTGATCGGCTTGGCGTCGCCCTGGGGCTTGACGCCGGAGGTGGGCTTGTCGCCGTTCGGCTTGGCGTCGCCGGAGTCGCCCGCGTCCGCGCCTGCGGCGAGGATCCGGACGTCGTAGAAGTCACCGTTGCCGTAGCAGGCGGAGCCCTCACCGGCGTAGATGGCCTCGCTCAGCGCGAACGAGGAGCCCGCCGGGGCGGAGGCCTTGACCTTCACCCGCAGTTCGAGGCTCGCGGAGGAGTGCTTCTCCAGCGTGTCGAGCAGGCCGACGAACGATCCCGTGACGTTGACGGTCTTGCCGTGCTCGTCCTCGAAGGAGTCCTGGAAGCTGTTGGTCCACTTGCCGTCCTCCTTGACCTGGATGACGGCGAGACCCTCGGACAGGAACGCGTCGTTCGCTTCGTCGCCGTATTCGAGGAACGCGTCGATGTACACGTTCTTCAGGTCGCGGTCGGAGTCGTTGTCGACGGCGAACGTGAAGCCGTGCCAGCCGGAACCGGCGACGATCTTGCTCGGCAGGCCCTTGACCTGAGCCGACAGCTTCTCGTCCAGGTCGAAGGAGTCACAGTCCTCGTACGGGTCGAACCCGTCTCCGCTCTCGGTGGCCGACGCGCTCGCGCCGGCCTTCTCCGAGCTGGAGGAGGAGGGCGAGGAGGAGCCGGACGAAGAGCCGGACGCCTTCTTGTCGTCCGACGGCGACGACGAGGCCGACGAGGCCGACGAGGCGTCGGTCGGGGCGCCGGACGTGCTCTGGCCGTCCGAGGCCGCGGCGGACGCCGAGGAGGTGCCGGTCTCCGAGGAGGACGCGCTGGGGGAGGACGTGCCGCCCTCCTCCGCGAAGGCGACGGGTGCCGACAGCAGCGCGAGCGGCGCGATGACGGCGGTCGCGGCCACGGTGACCATCGTGCGGCGGAGATTCATGAAGACCTCGTGGATCTGGTGGTGGAGGCCTTCCGCATGGGGGTGTGGGAGTGGCCTTGGCTCGGTACGTGTGACCGGTCATGGCCTGAAACAGTTGTCCTGAACTCACAGGTTCTTTATGTGACACCCGCCACAAGGGCCCCCGCTCGCCGGAGAAGACCCTCCGGACATGGCGAAGGGCCCCGCGGGACGGATCCGCGGGGCCCTTCTTTACCGTCAGCACCGGCGTCAGGGCAGCGCCGGTGCCTGGGAGCGGCGCCGGGGGGTTGCGCCGCTGGTCTGGACCTCTGGCAGTCGAGAAGGGCAACAGCGCACGTGAGGCAGTTGCCCGAGGGGGACTTGGGCCTTTTCGGGGCTTTCTCGCATCGTGCTGGATGAGCGCGGCCTCCGCAACCGTTTGACCCAGCCTTGTGCATTTTTGCATTTTCCGCCGGTCGGCCCCGGGCGTCCCCGAGGCCGGCCGTTCCCTTGGGTGACCGGGCTGCTGTCCCCTGCCGTCCGGTCACTTTCCGGAGCGAGGTCCCACGGCGCACGAAGCGATCCGTACGCCTCTCGCCCCAGCGAGCCACGCGTGGTTCTTTCCGGGCCCGCCCCTGGCTGGCGCGGACACGGGGACCAACGAAGCGACCCGGGCGCCGGTCACGCGCCGTACGGGTGAGAGGACGTCCGAACTGGCGCGCGACCCGGGCCCGCCGTCGCGCGGCTCCCCACGGGGCTCGGCGTCAGACGCGGCCCCGGCACAGTTCCAGCAGCGTCATCGCCAGGGACGTGCCGGGCTTGCCGAGCGCGTCGCTGTAGTGCCCGAGGACCTCCATCTCGCGGGAGAGGTTCACCCGCCGCCCGCCGGAGGTCATGCGGGCCTCCTGGATGACGGCCGAGACGGCCATCCGTTCCTGGATCAGACCGATGATCCGGTCGTCGAGCGCGTCGATGCGATCCCGGGCGCCGGTGATCACGTCGGCGGCCTCGGCGGTGCGGGCGCCGGTCTTCTCGGCGGCGGCCTCGGTGGCGGTGGCCGTGGAGGTGGCGGTGGTGGCGGTGGTCATGTCGGGGCTCCTGGTGGGATGAGGGGCCCCGGATCGGCAGGATCCGGAAAACACCAGGCGCCCCGGACCTTGTCGGCCCGGGGCGCCTGGGAAGTCGCTCGTCAGTTGCTCAAGCAGCACGACCATGGCAGCCGGTGGGCCGGTCGCCATAGGTAAACAGGAAGGTCGGGTGCGTGAGCATGCGGCCAGTATGCAGCGTCGTCGGACGCGTTCCAACCCGGTTCGCATCCTGAGACGCGGCGGTCGTGACGGCGATGGGCCCCGCCAGATCCTGCCGGTTCCACCGTCGGTCCATCGCCGGTCGGCTGCCGGTTCCACCGTCGGTCCGCTGCCGGATCCGCCGCCGGGACCGCTCCCCGCGCCGCCTCGGTAGAATCGGAGGACACAGAGACCCCGCCCCACCGCCGGAAGGCCCCCGTGTCATCAGCGACTCCTACTGCCGCCGCCCCCGACACCGTCCTGGTCGTCGACTTCGGTGCGCAGTACGCCCAGCTCATCGCCCGTCGAGTCCGCGAGGCGCGGGTCTACAGCGAGATCGTGCCGAGCAGCATGCCGGTCGAGGAGATGCTCGCCAAGAACCCGGCGGCGATCGTCCTCTCCGGCGGCCCCTCGTCCGTGTATGAGGAGGGCGCCCCGACCGTCGACCGCGCGCTCTTCGAGGCCGGCGTCCCCGTCTTCGGCATGTGCTACGGCTTCCAGTTGATGGCGCAGACCCTCGGCGGCACCGTCGACAACTCCGGCGCCCGTGAGTACGGCCGCACCGACCTGCACGTCTCCCGCGCCTCCTCCACCCTCTTCGAGGGCACCCCGACCGAGCAGGCCGTGTGGATGTCGCACGGCGACGCCTGCTCCGCCGCGCCCGAGGGCTTCGTCGTCAGCGCCTCCACGGACGTCGTCCCGGTCGCCGCCTTCGAGAACGACGAGAAGAAGCTCTACGGCGTCCAGTACCACCCCGAGGTCATGCACTCCACGCACGGCCAGCAGGTGCTGGAGCACTTCCTCTACCGGGGTGCGGGCCTGAGCCCGGACTGGACCACCGGCAACGTCATCGACGAGCAGGTCGAGGCCATCCGCGAGCAGGTCGGCGACCGGCGCGCCATCTGCGGGCTCTCCGGCGGCGTGGACTCCGCGGTCGCCGCGGCGCTCGTGCAGAAGGCCATCGGCTCCCAGCTGACCTGCGTCTACGTCGACCACGGTCTGATGCGCAAGGGCGAGACCGAGCAGGTCGAGAAGGACTTCGTGGCCGCGACCGGCGTCCAGCTGAAGGTGGTCGACGCGGAGGAGCGCTTCCTCACAGCGCTCAAGGGCGTCTCGGACCCCGAGGAGAAGCGGAAGATCATCGGGCGCGAGTTCATCCGCGTCTTCGAGCAGGCCCAGGCCGAGATCATCGCGGACGAGGGCCCGGCCGTGGAGTTCCTCGTCCAGGGCACGCTCTACCCGGACGTCGTCGAGTCCGGCGGCGGCACCGGCACCGCGAACATCAAGTCCCACCACAACGTGGGCGGTCTGCCGGAGGACCTCGAGTTCCAGCTGATCGAGCCGCTGCGCAAGCTGTTCAAGGACGAGGTCCGCATGGTCGGCCAGGAGCTCGGCCTGCCGGAGGAGATCGTCCAGCGCCAGCCGTTCCCCGGCCCCGGCCTCGGCATCCGCATCGTCGGCGAGGTCACCAAGGAGCGTCTGGACCTGCTGCGCGACGCCGACGCCATCGCCCGCGAGGAGCTGACGGCCGCCGGTCTCGACCGGGACATCTGGCAGTGCCCGGTGGTCCTCCTCGCGGACGTCCGCAGCGTCGGCGTCCAGGGCGACGGCCGCACCTACGGCCACCCGATCGTCCTGCGCCCGGTCTCCTCCGAGGACGCCATGACGGCCGACTGGTCGCGGCTGCCGTACGACGTCCTGGCGAAGATCTCCACCCGGATCACCAACGAGGTGAGCGACGTCAACCGCGTCGTCGTCGACATCACCTCGAAGCCGCCGGGCACCATCGAATGGGAGTGACCTCCTCCATGGGGTTCAGGTCCGCTTGAGCGTGCGCACCGGCTCTCCGGGCTTCCAGACCTGGGCGACCAGATACGTGTCGTCCTCGATGTAGGTCCGCACGACCTCCGTCAGCTCGGTGCGGAAGAGGTGGAACGGCTCCGGCGGTTCCACCTCTCTCACGTACGCCCCCTTGATCTCCGGGTCGTCCACCTCGACCGCCCGGCCGGCGATCCGGACGTCGCCGCCGCCCAGCCCCGTCCCCTCGCCCGGGTTGGCCTGGAGGCTGAAGCGGGGGTCGCGGTGCAGGTCCCGCGCCTTGAGCGAGCCCGGCATCATGCCGAGCCACAGCTCACCGCCGGTGAAACGGACCTCGAGGCCGCTGGTGCGGGGCGAGCCGTCCTTGCGGAGCGTCGCGAGGACATGGTGCGTGAAGGCCGCGAAGCGTTCCTCGGCGACCTTCGCCAGCTCCGGTTCGGCCGCGGCGAAGGCCGCCCAGCTCGCTGTCATGGGGTTCTCGGTGGGGATCTCGGTCATACGGCGAGTGTGACCCCTATATCCGACATCCTGTGTCGGTGTTCCGCGCGGGTCCGGGTCGGTGTTCCGTGTGGGACCGGGCGGGTGTTTCGCGCGGGGCGGGTGACGGTCGGAGATGCTCAAGGCGTGCACCGAAGGTGACGGAAATCGTCATCTTTGTATAACGGCTCTGCCCTTTTGCGCTGACCGACGGTAACTTCCGCGTCGTAAAGCAACCCAGTGCTGGAGGACCGATGCACGGGCCCACGCCGCCTGCCCCCCTGCCCACCGACCGGTTGCGGTTCGCGATGCCGCCCATGCACGACTCGGTGGAGGACGAGCGCCTGCACCGCAAGGAACGGCTGGCGGGCGCGGTGCGCCTGTTCGGACGGCTCGGCTTCGAGGACGGCGTCTCCGGGCACATCACCGCCCGCGACCCCGAGTTCGACGACTGCTTCTGGGTCAACCCCTTCGGCATGCCCTTCCAGCACGTCACGGTCAGTGACCTGGTGCTGACCAACCAGGACGGGCAGGTCGTCGAGGGCCGCTACCACGTCAACCAGGCCGCCTTCACCGTGCACGCCCAGGTGCACGCGGCACGGCCCGACGTCGTGGCCGTCGCCCACTGCCATTCCGTGCACGGACGCGCCCTCGCCGCGCTCGGTGAACTGCTCGACCCCATCACCCAGGAGAGCTGCGCGTTCTACGAGGACCACGCCCTCTACGACGCCTACTCCGGGGTCGCCGTCGACGCGGAGGAGGGCCGGCGCATCGCGGCCGCGCTCGGCTCCCGCAAGGCGCTGGTGCTGCGCAACCACGGACTGTTGACGGTCGGCGACTCCGTCGACGCCGCCGCCTGGTGGTTCCTGTCGATGGAACGCTCCAGCCAGGTCCAGCTGACCGCGAAGGCGGCGGGCCGGCCCGTCCTGATCGACCACCGGGCGGCGGTGGCGACCCGGGAACAGCTCGGCGGCGACCTGGTGGCGTGGATCAACTACCAGCCGCTGTGGCAGGAGATCAGCCGCAGCCAGCCCGACCTGCTGAGCTGACGGGGAGCCCGGCCCGGCGCTCAGAAGCCCCGCAGCACCACGGCCTTCGTCCGCGCGAACTCCTCGTCGGTCAGCACACCGTCCCGGTGCAGCTGGCCCAGCTCGCGCAGCCGGCGCAGCAGCACGTCGTGATGGTCGGCCGGCGGCGGGACGGACGCCATGAGCCGCCGCCCGCGGTCCGCTCCCCGCTGACCGTGCGCGCGTCCGGGCCCGTCGCCGGGCCCGTCGCCGGGCTTCGGGTGCGCGCGTGCGGAGGGATGCGGCAGCCGCGCGGTGACCGCCGTCGCGACCAGCGCCGTCAACAGGTCGCGGCTCACGTTGCCCCACAGGTCGAGGGCGTACGGGTCCTTCTCGGCCGGCAGCTTCGTGTGCGCCGTCTCGCGGGTCACGAAGCGCAGGAAGCCGTCCTCGAAACCGGAGTTGGGCAGCCACTCGACCCGCACCACGTCACCGACGTCGAGCACCCGGGGCCCGGTCGCCCGCTTCACGCGGTCCGAGGTCTCCGCCCAGTCGACGCGCACCTGGACGCCGTCGAAGGAGACGACGCCGTCGGAGGACCGCACGGAGACCGGGACCGGCGGGCCCGGCAGGAGGTAGGCCGCGGTCGGCGCGCCCGGGATCTGGTCCAGCAGCAGCGCGTGCCGGACCTCCTCGGCGAGGTACTCGGCCACCCCGCAACGATCCACGTCCACGGTGAGCCGGTAGGGATCGGCCGCGTCGGGCAGCCGACCGCCGGTCGCCTGCAGCAGCGGATCCGCTCCCTCGCGCAGCCGCAGCCGCATCCGCAGCCGCCCGCGCCTGCGTTCGGGCTCGTAGACGATCCCGGCGACCGCCTCCAGAGGCACGGCGATCTCCCCGTACGTCTGCCGGAACAGCGGCACGGAGCGGTGCAGCCCCGGCGTGATCCGGACCGTCGCGCCGTCGAAGGCCCAGGTCCCGTCACGCTGGATGATCTCGGCCATACGGAAATTCTCGCAGCCGGGTCAACACTGCCCTTCGCGCTTCACCCCCGCTGACCAGACCTGGCGGACACAGAGGGTGTGCCGTAGGGCACAATTCGACGGCATCACAGGGGAGTTGTTCACAGGGTGGCGGCCCGGCCCGCAGAGGGTCCCTCGGGGACCGCCATCCGATCGGGTCGCGGGGAAGGCGGGCGTCGGACGTGGCGGTGCAGGAGGCGAGACAGGGTGCGAGCCCCGGACCGGGTGCGGGCGTGCACGACGGCGGCTGCGCCTGCGGGGACTGCCCGCACGGGGCGCGCGAGGGACACCGGCGCGCGGTCGCCGCGTTCCTGCTGAAACGCGACGGGTTCGCGGCCGGGCAGGGCCTGCCGGCCGCCGTCGCCCACTCCGTCTCGGCCTCCCGCCAGTGGGTCTCCGAGGAACTGACGCAGTCCGCGGAGTTCGTCGCCGAACGCGGGCGGGCCGAGGGCGAGGCCTGGCTGGGCCGTCTGTGGCTGCGCACCGCGGTCACCGTGTGGGCGGCGGTCGTCGCGCTGCTGCTGGTCCAGTCGCTGACCGCCGTCGGCGCGGGCTGGACCGGCGCCCGCACCGCCGGACTCCTCGCCGCGCTCGTCGTCGCCGGCGCGCTCACCGCGGCCTCCTGGTTCCACCGGGCGCGCGGCGGTGCGCTCGCCCCCGTGATCGGCGAGGACAACCGCCTCTCCACCTCCCGCGCGGTCGCCGCCGCCTGGGTGCTGCTCGTGGCCTACGCCGTGCTGGTGCTGGCCGGCCGGCTCGCCGCCGCCTCCAGCCCCGCCGAACGCGACGCGCTGATCGCCGGACTCGACCTCGCCCGCGGCGCCGGCACGGTGACCGTCCTCGCCGTGGTCTGCGGGATCGCCGTGCTGGTGCGTCGCGTGGTCGGCCTGCGGGTCCTCGCCCAGCGGCTGCAGAAGGTCCGGGCCCACCGCCCGCGCGCCGCCGACCTGCTCACCGACGACTTCGGCCGCGGCGCGTTCGCCGACATCCAGTACGCGGTCATCGGCGGCGTCGCCCTCGTCTTCGCCGGTGTACGCCTGGCCCGCCGCCCCGACCAGTTGCCCGACCTGCCCTGGGGACTCGCGGTCGTGGTGCTGATCTCGGCGGCGACCTACCTCGCCGGCAAGTACGCCGAGGGCGGCCGCCCCGTCATCCTCTCCGTCGTCCGTTCCCGCGAGGCCGGCGACCTCGACGCGCCGATCCGCACCGGCGACGACATCGAGATCCGCGGCGCCGGCTTCGTGCCGCCCGGGGCCCACACCGCCGACCGGCTCTCCCGCATGGTCGTCCGCATCGGACCCGTCCATGTGCACGTCCCGCTGGTGCCGGTCACGGGCGGGTTCAGCAACCCGACCGACGCCGTCCTCACCGTCCCCGTCCCGGCGGACGTCGAACCGGGACGGGCCGAGGTCCAGGTCGTCACGGCGGCGGGAGTCGAGACGAACCGGTACACGATCGACGTCACCGAGTGAACGGCCCCGCCGGAGTGAACCGCCGGACCTCCGTATCCGTGCACGTAGTTGAGCGCACCCCCCATTTCGTACGTAGGGTCTGTTGAGGGGTCCACCACTGCGGGCGAGAGGCGGCTACGGGCGATGACTCACAGCATGCGGACGGACGCTCACCCCCCTTATTCCGACGGCGGAGGCCGTGGCTGGCGGGACACCGCCACCCGGTACGCCCTCCTTCCGCTGCGCGTCTTCCTGGGTGTCACCTTCATCTACGCCGGTCTCGACAAGCTGACGGACAGCGCCTTCCTGAAGGACAGCGGCGCCGGCTCGATCGGAGAGACCATGCGCGCCGTCCGTGACTCCTCCGCCATCCCGGCTCTGGTCGACATGGCCCTGAAGAGCCCGGTGGGCTTCGGCTACGCGATGGCCTTCGGCGAACTGGCCGTCGGCATCGGCGCCCTGCTGGGTATCCTCACCCGGCTCGCCGCGCTCGGCGGCGCGTTGATCTCGCTCAGCCTGTGGCTGACGGTGAGCTGGGCCGCCGAGCCCTACTACTACGGCAACGACCTCCCGTACATGTTTTGCTGGGTGCCGCTCGTGCTGGCCGGCGCCCCGGTCCTCTCTCTCGACGCCGCCTGGCATTCCAGGCGGCGTCGGCGCACGGGCGGCCTGGGCTAGCCCGCGCCGTCTGTCCGGGCCCGCCCGCCGTGCGGTCTGTCCGCAGCGGCCCGTCCGCCACGCCGTCTGTCCGGGCCCGTCCGCCGTGCTGCCCGCCGCGCCCCGTGTCGGCGCACTGGCCGGCCTGGGTCGGTCCGAGGCCGGCCTGGGGAGGCAGGGGTGCGGACGGAGAGCGTGCACGGCGTCCGGGCGTCCGGGCAGGGGGCCCGGCGGTCAGAGCGCCGTCGTGTTCTGGCCCGGGGCGGCCGGTCCGGGCGCGGTCGGGCCGGTCCGGTGTGAGGAGCTGCGTCGTCTTCGGATGCTCCGGGCCGCCGCACCCGTCGCGCCCGCCAGACAGAGGCCGCCCGTGACGAGCGGGATCAGCACGAACCACGGCGTCTGCCACAGACCGCCCGCGTCCCCCGCGAAGAGGACGCCCGCGAGAACGAAGGCGGCGCCCGCCACCAGCCTGCCGGGCCTGAAGTCATGACGCAGCACGGGCCACCTCCGCCTGTCCCACTCCGACCCTGAGGTCGAGATCGATGGTCCCCTTCGCCGCCGTGCCCGAGACCGGCGGCAGGGTGACCTCCGTGTGCTTGCCCGGCTCCACGTCCACGTCCTTCTCGTCGTCACCGGGCAGCTGGATGTCTCCCAGCCCCACGTCGATCCGCACCTTCACCGTCACGTCCGGCGGGACGATCACCCGCAGCCGGCCCGCTCCCACGTCGGCCTCGGTGCTCACCGTCTCCCCCTTGGCCGGTGCCAGCCCGGAGAGGTCGAGAGTGCCCTTTCCGGTGCCCAGGTCGTAGGCCGCCCGTACGTCCGCCGCCGTCAGGGGGCGCCATGTGGTGTCCGTCCAGTGCGTGCCGATGTCCTTCGGCAGGGCGGCCGCGCCGGCCAGGAGTCCCGCCGTGACGATGGCGAGGAAGACCGACCCGGCCCCCGTCCGGCCCAGGAACGAGCTGACCGCGATCCCGCAGCCGAGCACGATCAGCGCTGCCGCGAGACCCGCCTGAAGGCTGGTGCCGAGCGGGTGGTGGTCCCAGGTGAGCCGGGTGACGAGGCCGCCCGCGAGCAGGGCGAGCAGGAAGAGCCAGCCGCCGATCCAACGCGGCCCACGCGGCTCGGCGTGGGGTGTGCGTGGGGTGCGTATCGCCTCCGGGCCGGGTCCGTGGCCGACGAGGTCGACGCTGATCGCCGACGTGATGTCCCGGCCGCGGGCGTCCCACGGCCCCCACAGATAGCCCGTGCCGCCGTCGTGTGTGCCGTCCTTGACGATGGGGTCACGCCACCACGAGGGGTAGGCGGTGGGAGCCGGCGGCGCCTTGGCCTCCGGCGGGGCGTCGGCCACGGCCTGGGCGGCCAGCGGGTCGGGGTCGAAGGAGTCCCGGTGGCGCGACCAGTACCCGGCGCCCGCGAGCAGCACGGAGACGACGACGGCGAAGGCCAGCACGCTGCCGTTCTTCAGCATCGACAGCAGCACTCCGCAGCCGACCAGCGCGAACAGCACGGCCGCGAGGGCCTGGCCGTCCACCCGGCCGGTCAGGAGCTTGCGCACCTCGTTCTGCCCGTCGTCGGCGTAGGGGACGAAGAGCCAGGCGAATCCGTAGAAGATGAGGCCGACGCCGCCGGTCGCGGAGAGCACGGCGAGCGTGATGCGGAAGATCACCGGGTCCATGTCGCACTGCCGCCCGAGGCCCGCGCACACGCCGGCGAGGACCTTGTGCTCGCGGTCCCGCCGGAACCGGGGAGGCAGGGCTCCCGCAGTCCCGCCGGCCCCGGCCGCCCGGCCGCCGCCGCCCGCTTCGGCCCGGGACGCCGCCGCGGTGTCCGTCGCGGCCTTGACGGCCGCCTCCGCCGCCGTCATCGCGTCCGCCTCGGCGGTCGGGTCCGGCGCGGACCCGTTCTGCTCGGTGTGGGCGTCTCCCGCCTTCTCCCGCTGTCCGTGCGGGTCCCCCCGCCTCTCCTGCGTGTTCTCCTGCTTTCCGTGCGCGCGAGGGCTCTCACCTGCGGCGCCCGGGGTGCCGGGGGACGAGGCGGCCGCGTCGGACGCGGCGCCCCCGTCGGGCACGGCGTCCGCGGCGTGCTGGTGATCTGTCATGACTCCATGGTGGCGGTCGGGCGGCCCCCGCGGCAGTCGGAACGACCCTGGTCGGACCCTGATATCGGCCCTGACCCGGGGCGGGGGAGGCGTTCGACGTGCGGCGGCGTCGAAGATCAGGGGCGTCTCGGGGGCGAACCCTGATGCTCTGCCACGCGGCCCGTGTGACCATCGTTGGCATGCCGGAAGCCGCAGCAGCGCCACTCGTCGAACCGCGGCCGCCGCGCAAGCTCTACCGCAGCAGCGACGGACGCTGGCTCGGTGGCGTGGCGCGGGGGCTCGCCGGGCATCTCGGGCTGCCCGTCGTGTGGGTGCGGCTGGTCTTCGCCGGGCTGTTCATGGCCGATGGTCTCGGCGCCCTGCTCTACGCCGCCTTCTGGTTCTTCGTCCCGCTCGGGATCGGCGGCGTCGGCGACCAGAAGCCGCCGTCCCTCGTCACCACCGAGACCGCGCCCGACGGCCGCCGCAGACTCGTCGCCCGCAAGCCGGACAAGGGGCAGATCGTCGCCCTGCTCCTCATGGTCGTCGTCGCCACGGTCTTCGTGGGCAACGTGAACCTGGGCAGCGGCGCCAAGGCGTATCTGCTGCCCGCCGTCCTCGTCGGCGCCGGCGTCGCCCTCGTCTGGCGCCAGGCGGACAACGCACGCCGGGCCCGCTGGGTCGAGGTCGGCCGAAGACGCCGCACGATCACGCTGCTGCGCACCGGCGCCGGCGTCCTGCTGGTCACGGCCGGCGTCTCCGGCACGTTCGTGTTGCAGGGCTCCACGGCCCACCTCGGCTCCGTCCTGCAGGCGGCGCTCGCCGTCATCGTCGGCATCACCCTGCTCGCCGGCCCCTACCTGGTCCGCATGACCCAGGATCTGTCCGAGGAGCGGCTCATGCGCATCCGCGCCCAGGAGCGCGCGGAGGTCGCCGCCCACGTCCACGACTCGGTGCTGCACACCCTGACGTTGATCCAGCGCAACGCGGAGAACGCCGGTGAGGTGCGCCGCCTCGCCCGCGCGCAGGAGCGCGACCTGCGCACCTGGCTCTACAAGCCCGAGGGCACCGGCAAGGAGGAGGCCGACGAGCCGACCACCGTCGCCGACGCGGTCCGGCGCAACGCGGCCGAGGTCGAGGACAAGCACGGCGTCCCCATCGAGGTCGTGGTCGTCGGCGACTGCCCGCTCGACGACGGCGTCGGCGCACAGATGCAGGCCGCGCGCGAGGCGATGGTGAACGCGGCCAAGTACGGTGGCGAGGGCGGCGCCGTGCAGGTCTACGCCGAAGTCGAGGGCAGGACGGTCTTCGTGTCCGTACGCGACCGTGGACCGGGCTTCGACCTCGACTCGATACCCGCCGACCGCATGGGCGTCAGAGAATCGATCATCGGCCGCATGGAGCGCCACGGGGGCACGGCGCGCCTGCGGGCCGTCCCCGACGGGGGCACGGAGGTCGAACTGGAGATGGAGAGGGCGGAGAAGACGTCATGAGCGACCCGACCGACACGAACGGCACGACGGGAGCGGGGGCGGCCGAGCCGGCCCAGGCCCCCGGCGACAGCGCGGGCGGGCGCCATGTGCGCGTGGTCCTCGTCGACGACCACCGCATGTTCCGTACGGGCGTGCAGGCCGAGATCGGCCAGACGGAGCAGACCGGCGTCGAGGTCGTCGGCGAGGCGGCGGACGTCGACCAGGCGGTCACCGTCATCACGGCGACCCGGCCCGAGGTGGTCCTTCTCGACGTGCACCTGCCGGGTGGCGGCGGCGTCGAAGTGCTGCGCCGCTGCTCCCCTTTGATGAGCGACGCCGAGAGGCCCGTGCGCTTCCTCGCCCTGTCCGTGTCGGACGCGGCGGAGGACGTGATCGGGGTGATCCGCGGGGGCGCCCGCGGCTATGTCACCAAGACGATCACCGGGACCGACCTGGTGAACTCGATCTTCCGGGTGCAGGAGGGCGACGCCGTCTTCTCGCCGCGCCTCGCCGGGTTCGTCCTCGACGCCTTCGCCTCGACCGACGCCCCGCCGGTCGACGAGGACCTGGACCGGCTCACCCAGCGCGAGCGTGAGGTCCTGCGGCTCATCGCCCGCGGCTACGCCTACAAGGAGATCGCCAAGCAGCTCTTCATCTCCGTCAAGACGGTCGAGTCGCATGTCTCGGCGGTGCTGCGCAAGCTCCAGCTGTCCAACCGGCACGAGCTGACCCGCTGGGCCACGGCACGGCGACTGGTCTGACGAGGCGAGGCGTCGGCGCACGGTCCTCGGCCGTGTCCTGCCCAGTGCCGTGCCATCCGTGCCGTGCCATCCCGTGCCATCCCGTGTCGTGCCATCCCGTGCGGGCGTCGCGAGCCGGTGAACCTTTCCGGTCACGGCGCTAGACCACCCGTGCGGCGCCCGCGAACGGCATCTCGTCGATCGGGGCCACGCGCACCGGGGCCGACGGGTTCGGGGCGTGGATCATCTGGCCGTCGCCGATGTAGAGGCCGACGTGGGAGATGCCCGAGTAGAAGAACACCAGGTCGCCCGGGAGGAGTTCGGAGCGCGACACGCGCTGCCCGGCGCCGATCTGGGCGTAGGTGGTGCGGGGCAGGGAGACCCCCGCGGAGCGGTAGGCGGCCAGCACGAGTCCCGAGCAGTCGAAGGCGTTCGGCCCGGTGGCCCCCCACACATAGGGGCTGCCGAGCTTGGAGTAGGCGTAGGAGACGGCAGCCGCGGCACGGGAGTTGGGGGCGTCGGCACTGCCGGAACCGGGCTTCCCGAGGTCCGTGCGCGCACCGGACGCACCGCGTGAGGCGCGGGCGCCCGTGCCGCCGCCCGCACTTTCGCCGATCCGGGCCTGCTCCGCAGCCGTCAGCCTCGACAGCAGGCGGCGCGCCGCGTCCAGCTTGCCGGTGATCGTCTCCTTCTGCTTCTGCAGCTCGGCCCGACGCGTCCGGAGCGCGGTCAGTTCGACACGCGCCGCGCCGCGCAGCTGCTCGATGTCGCGCAGCTGTCCGTGTACCCGGGCGACGGCGGCGGACTGGCGGGCGCCGGCCCGTTCGGCGAAGGCGGCGCCGTCGAGATAGCGGTCGGGGTCGTCGGAGAGCGCCAACTGCACGGCGGGGTCGAGGCCGCCGTCGCGGTACTGCGCCGCGGCCATCGAACCCAGCGCGTCGCGCGTGGAGTTGAGCTTCTCCTCCTTGCGCGCCGCCTCGTCCCGCAGGTTCTTCAGCCGCTGCTCGGCGGCCGTCGCCCGCTCCTTCACGCCGTTGTACTTCTCGGTGGCTTCCTCCGCCTCCTGGTACAGCTTGGCCACCTTCGCCTTGACCTCGGCCGGAGTCAGCTCCGGCTCGGCCTGCCCGGTCCCGTCGAAGGCGGTCGCCGTCGCGACGCCCGCGAGGGCGAGCGTGAAGGCCGTACGGGCCGTCCGGCCGCCGAGCGAGCGCTGTCGGGGCTTGCGGTGCGCTGCCACGTGGGACTGCACGTCCTTTCGTCGACCGCCCGGCCCGGCCGGCCGCCGCCGGGAGTGACCCGTGGCTTCCGGCCGGCTCGTGTCAGGCGGTTCCCGGGCCGTCGGGGGAGCGGACGGACGGCCCGGGCCGCGGCTGACGCGTCCGGCGACGTTCCGCACGGGGAGCGGGCACGCCGCCGGACTTCCTCGGCGGTGGTGGCCGACTGCCGCCCCTGGCCCGGGCGGCGGTGGGGAGCCGGTCACCTGGGGAAGGACGCTAGGCCGGTGATGACGTTTGGGTAACGCGATGTGCGGAAGTGACACGAGCGGACTGCCGAGTGACCGTGTGTGTCCCACTGCCCCGGCCGGATCCGGCGGGTTCGCGCGGCGCGCTGACCGAAGGCGCGAATCCGGGATCGGCGGCGGCGGCGGGGTGCTATGGCGCATATATGCAAGGTCGAGCGGCGGTGCGGGGGAGACCTGTGGGCGAGCGGCGAGCGGCGAGCGGCGGGCCGTGGGTGGCGGGCCGTGGGCGGCGAGAGCCGTGGGTGGGGGCGAGAGCCGTGGACCGGCGGCGAAGACCGGGGGTGAGTGGCGGGAGGGGGTGAGGGGGAGCACCGGGGGCGGTGTCGGGCAGCGTGGGCCGGGCTCACTAGCATCCGGCTTCATGGACGTACTCATCCACCTCTTCGTCGGCCTGCACATCATCGGCATCGCCTCGCTGCTCGGCGGCTTCCTCACGCAGATGAAGGCGATGGGCCGGGGCACGGCCCGCTTCGTCCCCGCCATGCTCCACGGCGCGGCGACGATGCTGGTCACGGGAGTGATCCTGGTCGGCCTCAACCAGGCGGACGACCAGAGCGTCAACAACGTCAAGATCGGTGTGAAGCTGGCGCTGCTGATCGTGATTCTCGGCCTCGTCTACGTGAAGCGCGACGACGAGAAGGTGGAGAAGCCCCTGTTCGCCCTGGTGGGCCTGCTCACCGTGGCGAACGTCTTCATCGCGGTGCTCTGGACCTGACGCCGGCCCGGACCGAGCCCACCGCTGCCGCCGCGACGACCAGCCACGCCGCCACGGCGACCCACAGCAGCACCTCGCCCGGCCCGTCCAGTGCCGGGAGGTCGACGGCGACGGCGACGGACAGGGTCGCCGCCGCCGTCATGCCCATGGGGAACACGGTCGCCCACCGGCGTTCGTCGTAGCGTGGCCGCGGCCACCGCACCTCGGCGACCAGCAGGACCGTGTACCAGGCGTAGTCGAGCACCAGTAGCGCGACGGTCAGCCCGCGCAGGACGCCGGTGTCGTCGGCGTTCCACAGGTACAGGCCGCCGTCGCCGGCCATGAGGAGTTTCGCGCCCGCGAGCGCGGAGACGGCGAGCGCCCCGCCCGCCACCCACTGGTCCCCCGCGCCCTCCGCCGGCTGCCGGAGGTCGAAGAGGCCCAGGGCGACGCCGTACAGCACCAGACCGAGCCAGAACAGCACGAGCGCGGTGTGCGCGAGCCAGGCCGCCGCCTCCGCCTTCGCCAGCACCGCGCCGAGCACGGCCAGGCTCTGGGTCGCGACGCAGCACAGGAACACCGCACCGGGCATGCGGCGCTTCCACCGCCCCACGACCGTCACGATCAGCACCGGCCACAGCGCCGCGGCAAGCGCCAGCAGCGCCTCGGCCACGGTCTGCCGGCCCCGCGCGGAGATCTGCGTGCCGAGCACGGCCGTCGCCGCGACGGCGGTCGGGGCCCCCGGCGTGCCCGCCTCGGCGCGCCACCGCTCGCGCTCCCGCACCAGCCGGACGACGAAGTCCGCGGCGAGCGCGACCCAGGCGAGGCCCGCCATCGTCAGCCAGACGAGGGACAGCGCCTCGTGCCCGGCCAGATGCAGCCCGACCGACACGATGCCGGTCGCCATGACGGCCGTCCCGGACGCCGGCCGGCGGCGCGCCCACCAGTCGCGGAGCCGGGAGCGCGGGGAGGGCGAGGCGGGCGGGGGCGAGCTGGGAGGGGGGAAGCCGGGCATGCGGCCGATGCTAGAGAGCGCGGTGGGGCGGCACCGGGCGGCGCGCCCCACACGACAACTCCTGGCACCCTGGCCGACCGCCGACCGCCGACCGCCGACCGCCGACCGCCGACCGCCGACCGCCGACCGCCGACGCCGACCTATCGGCTGCCATACGACCGCCGACCTATCGGCGCCGACCGATCGGCTGCCTACCGACCGCGGCCCGGCGGACGGTCCTGCGTCACTTCAGGTGCCGGTCCAGGAACCGGCATCCGTCCTCCAGCTCGAACGACGGGGTGCCGGTGTGCCCGCCCAGATTGGCGTGCAGCGTCTTCTCCTTGCTGCCGAAGGCGTCGAACAGGTCCAGGGCCCGTTGCCGGGGATTGCCCTCGTCGTCCCACTGCAACAGGAACAGCAGCGGAACGGTGACCTGCCGGGCCTCCTCGCGCTGGGCGCGGGGCACGTACCCTCCGGCGAAGAAGCCGGCCGCCGCGATGCGCGGCTCGACCACCGCCAGCCGGATGCCGAGGGCGGTCCACCCTCCCGAGTACCCGACCGGTCCGCCGATCCCGGGCAGCTCGAGGAGGGCGTCCAACGTGGTCCGCCATTCCGGGACGGCCCCTTCGACCAGCGGGCCGACGAGGGACTCGAAGATCTCGTCGAGCGGCTCCCCCGCCCGCATCGCCCGCCGGAGATCGGCGCGGGCCTGCTCGGCGGCGGCGGAAGGGGGACGGTCACCGCATCCGGCGGCGTCGATGGTGGCCACCGCGTAGCCGCGCGCCGCGATGTACCGGGCCCGGGCCACCAGGCGGGGATCCGCCTTGGGCAGGCCGTTGTTGTGGGCCATCAGGATCAGCGGGACCGGTGCGGCGGACTCGGGCGTCCACAGGGTGCCGGGGATCTCGCCGAGGGTGAATTCGCGCTCGAGGACACCGTCGTCGAGGCGCTGCGCGGAAGTGAATCGCATGGTCGTGCCTTTCGGGAATGCGCTGGAACGGCGCTCCCGGACGACCTATCGCCCGACCGTGACCCCGGAGGGGAGCACCCATGTCGATACAGCGTTCACGGGTACCACCTCCTCGTTCTCTCGCACGGCCTCCGGGAAACTAGCAGCGGTGGGCGTGGTCCGCCAACGGGTTTTCCGCGCAGGTTCCCCGGCCGGTGCCGAGCGGCGGCGCCGCACTCCCCGGTCCGGCCGCCGCCCTCAGGCCGGGCGCACCACGCGGTGGACGCCGGACTCGGCGTCGTAGTGGATCGACTCCTCGCGCACGTAGGCGCCTGGCTTGGGCGAGTGGATCATCATGCCGTTGCCGATGCAGATGCCGACGTGGCTGAGGTCGCCGTAGAAGAAGACCAGGTCGCCGGGCCGGGCGTCGGCGGGGGAGACCGTGACGCCGGCGTTGGCCTGGTCGTGGGCGCTGCGGGGCAGGGTGACCGCGGCGGCCTTCCAGGCGGCCTGGGTGAGGCCGGAGGAGTCGTAGGACCCGGGTCCGGTCGCGCCCCACACGCACGGCTTCCCGATCTGCGCTCGGGCGAAGGCGAGGGCCTTCTCGGCCTTGGTGGCGTACGAAGCGTCCGCGGTGGAGCCTGAGGAGTGCACCGTGCCGGTCGGCGACGCCGCGGGCGCAGCCGCCGCGGCCGAGGTCCCCGAGCCCGTCGACGCCATGGAGGGGGACACCGGGCCCGCCGCCGAAACGGCGGGCGGAGCCGCCGAGTCCGGAGAATCCATGCCCGCCCACGACGCGGCCGGGGACGGCGTGCCCGGCGATTCCGTGCCCGGCGACCCGCCGCCGCTCTCCTGCCAGGCGGTCTGCTGCGCGCTCTGCTGCGCGGCCTGCCGGGCCGCCGCCTGCCGGCGGGCGAGCTCCGCCGCCGCGCGCGCGGCCTCCTCCTGCTGCTGCCTCTCGATCGACGCGAGGCGCGCCTGCTCCTGGGCCGCCAGCAGGGACAGCAGCTCGCGCGCGTCGCCGAGCTTCTTCTGGACGGCGGCCTTGGCGGTCCGCAGGCCGTGCTGCGGATCGGTGGGCGTCGCTCGGCTCTCGGCGGTCTCCCGGGTCACCTGGCGGGTCTTCGTCGTGGCCGGCCGCTCGGCGACGTAGTCGTCGACGGCGCCCTGCCGGCGGCCGGCCGGCCGGTCCGTCGGCCGGTCCGTCAGCCCGTTACGGCCGACGTGGTCCTGCCGGGTGTCCGCGAGGGGGAAGGCCGCGGTGTCGGGCGCGGAGGCGCCGGTGCGGTACCGGGCCGCGGCCCGGCGACCCGGTTCCGTACGCGCCTCGTCGGGCTTCCGGGTGCGCTGGGGAGCGACCTCGTCGAGGAGGCCGTCCACGCGGGTGCGCTGCTTGGTCGTCTTCTCCTTGGCGGAGGTGTTCTTCTCGGTCGCCGACTCCGCCTGGCGGTAGAGGTCGTCGACCTTCTTCTCGACCTCCTCCAGGCTCGGCCTGCCGTCGGCCGACTCGGCGGCGTTCGCCGACTGGGAGAGCAGGGCCACGGACGTGAGGGCCGCGGTGGCGAGGGCGGGGGGACGTATGCCCGCCACACGCGAACCCGCGGAGCGTGGCCTGCGGTGCTGCGACGCCAAGGGAGGCGACTCCTTCCAGAAGCTCCGCCTGCCGGTCGGCGGTCGGGTCCCGACGGCCGGTCCGGGTACGGGGGAGGGTTCGGGCGTGCGAGCGGGGGGTCGCCCTACGGCCTTCTCCCCGACGGAGTCGGGCCGATTCACCAGGGTGTCGGTGGGTCCCCGGATCCACGTGGCGCGAGCGGGCGCCTCGGACTCGGCGGAGGCCGCCCGGTCCGGCGGGGTCGCCGGTGGGGGTCGTAACGGCCTGTCCGCACGGTAGCCAACGCGTGTGGCCCGTGTGAAGGTTGATGGGTGATATGCCCGATACATTTTCGTGACCTGAAGGTGTGATCCCGGGCTCCGGCCGGAACCGTCGCGGTTCGTGACCGCGGCGGTCCGGAGGGTGAGTGCGGGGCGAAGCGCGGGCGAAGTGGGGGCGAGTTTTCGGGACGGCGGCCGGTTGTCGGTGGCGCCCCCTAAACTCGGAGAGCGATGAGCAGCCTCTTTGACGACAGCTTCCTGGCGGACCTCAAGGGCCCCCGTGCCCACGAGGAGGAGCCCCCGCCGCCCGAGGACGACCACGGACCGGAGCCGGTCCCGGACGATCTGTTCGGGGGGAAGTTCGACGCGCCCCCGGACCGGGACGCGTACTACCGCGACGGCGCCCCCCGCCCGGCGCTCGACGCGGCGGCGCTCCTGGAAGGGCTGAACGACAACCAGCGCGCGGCCGTCGTGCACGCCGGCACACCGCTGCTCATCGTGGCCGGCGCCGGCTCGGGCAAGACGCGTGTGCTCACCCACCGCATCGCCCACCTCCTCGCCGAGCGTCATGTGCACCCGGGGCAGATCCTCGCGATCACCTTCACCAACAAGGCCGCGGGCGAGATGAAGGAGCGCGTCGAGCAGCTCGTCGGCCCGCGCGCGAACGCGATGTGGGTCATGACGTTCC
Organism: Streptomyces achromogenes; assembly: GCF_030816715.1. Taxonomy (NCBI): domain Bacteria; kingdom Bacillati; phylum Actinomycetota; class Actinomycetes; order Kitasatosporales; family Streptomycetaceae; genus Streptomyces; species Streptomyces achromogenes. Next base: position 5,349,831 of record NZ_JAUSYH010000001.1, read on the forward strand.
ACAGTGCGTGCGTGCGCATCCTGCGCCGGGAGAGCAAGAAGCTCGGCTTCACGTCGTCGTTCTCGATCTACGACGCCGCCGACTCCAAGCGCCTCATGGCCCTCGTCTGCCGTGATCTGGACCTCGATCCGAAGCGCTACCCCCCGAAGTCCTTCAGCGCCAAGATCAGCAACCTGAAGAACGAGCTGATCGACGAGGAGGACTTCGCCGCCCAGGCCGCCGACGGTTTTGAGAAGACCCTCGCGCAGGCCTACGCGATGTACCAGTCGCGGTTGCGCGAGGCGAACGCCCTCGACTTCGACGACCTGATCATGACGACGGTCAATCTGCTGCGGGCCTTCCCCGACGTCGCCGAGCACTACCGCCGCCGGTTCCGGCACGTCATGGTCGACGAGTACCAGGACACCAACCACGCCCAGTACGCCCTCGTGCGCGAGCTGGTCGGCACCTCAGAGCACCCCGTCGACGTACCCCCGGGCGACTGCGACGTACCGCCGGCCGAGCTCTGCGTCGTCGGTGACGCCGACCAGTCCATCTACGCCTTCCGGGGCGCGACCATCCGCAACATCCTCCAGTTCGAGGAGGACTACCCGAGCGCGAAGACGATCCTGCTCGAGCAGAACTACCGCTCGACGCAGACGATCCTGTCCGCCGCCAACGCGGTCATCGAGCGCAACGAGTCGCGCCGCCCCAAGAACCTGTGGACCAACGCGGGCGCGGGCGCGCGCATCACCGGGTACGTCGCCGACACCGAGCACGACGAGGCGCAGTTCGTCGCCGACGAGATAGACCGTCTGACGGACGCGGGCGACGCGAAGGCGGGCGATGTGGCGGTCTTCTACCGCACCAACGCCCAGTCCCGTGTCTTCGAGGAGATCTTCATCCGGGTCGGCCTGCCCTACAAGGTCGTCGGCGGGGTCCGTTTCTACGAGCGCAAGGAGGTCAGGGACGTCCTGGCCTATCTGCGCGTGCTGGCCAACCCGGAGGACTCGGTGCCGCTGCGCCGGATCCTCAACGTGCCCAAGCGCGGCATCGGCGACCGCGCCGAGGCGATGATCGACGCCCTCTCCCAGCGGGAGAAGATCAGCTTCCCGCAGGCCCTGAAGCGTGTCGACGAGGCCTACGGCATGGCCTCGCGGTCGACGAACGCCGTGAAGCGGTTCAACGCGCTCATGGAGGAGCTGCGCACGATCGTCGAGTCGGGCGCCGGTCCGGCGACCGTCCTGGAGGCGGTGCTCGAACGCACCGGCTACCTCGCCGAGTTGCAGGCCTCCACCGACCCGCAGGACGAGACCCGGATCGAGAACCTCCAGGAACTCGCCGCAGTGGCCCTGGAGTTCGAGCAGGAGACCGGTGAAGGGGAGGGCGAGGGCGCCGCACCGGCCGGGCTCTCCGACTTCCTGGAGCGGGTCGCGCTGGTCGCCGACTCCGACCAGATCCCCGACGAGGAGGAGGGCGGCTCGGGCGTCATCACCCTGATGACCCTCCACACCGCCAAGGGCCTCGAGTTCCCGGTCGTCTTCCTGACGGGCATGGAGGACGGCGTCTTCCCGCACATGCGCGCCCTCGGCCAGACCAAGGAGCTGGAGGAGGAGCGCCGGCTCGCGTACGTGGGCATCACGCGCGCGCGGGAGCGGCTGTACCTCACCCGGTCGTCGCTGCGCAGCGCCTGGGGGCAGCCGTCGTACAACCCGCCCTCCCGGTTCCTGGAGGAGATCCCGCCGACGCATGTGGACTGGAAGCGCACGGGGGCGTCCTCGCCCGTGTCGTCCGGCCCGGTGTCCGGGGTGGCGGCGTCGCTGGCCTCGTCCCGATCGCGTTCCTCGGCGGCGGGCGCGTCCGGATTCGCGACGCGCCGCACCGCGGGGGAGAAGCCCGTGGTCGCACTGGCCGTCGGCGACCGGGTCACGCACGACCAGTTCGGGCTCGGCACGGTCGTCGGGGTGAAGGGCGCCGGCGCCAACGCGGAGGCCACCGTCGACTTCGGCGACACCAAGCCGAAGCGGCTGCTGCTGCGGTACGCGCCGGTGGAGAAGCTGTAGGTCGCCTTCCGGGCGGCAACCGCCCGGCGCACGGGTGAGCCCCCGCGTCGGCGGCGGGGGCTCAGACGATCGGTGGACGTGGCGGGTCGACCGCACAAGCGTGGCCGGTCGACCGCGGAGGCGTGACGGTTCGACCGCGGACAGGTCCTCTTTCCGCGGTCGAACCGGGCGCGAAGAGGGCTTATGTCGGGTTGAGTCCGTGGCTGCGCAGCCACGGCAGCGGGTCGATCGCCGAACCGCCGGCCGGACGGACCTCGAAGTGCAGGTGCGGGCCGGTCGAGTTGCCCGAGTTGCCCGAGTAGGCGATCGGGTCGCCGGCCTTCACCGTCGTACCGGAGGGGACGCGGTAGGTGGAGAGGTGGCAGTACCAGGTCTCCGTGCCGTCCTTCGCCGTCAGGATCAGCATGTTGCCGTAGGCGCTGTTCCACTGGGTGCGCACGGTGCCGTCGGTCGCGGCCATCACCGTCGTGCCGTACGAGACCGGGAAGTCGATGCCGGTGTGCTGCGACATCCAGTTGATGCCGGCCTGGCCGAAGTAGGCGCTGAGGCCGTGCTGCGCGACCGGGAGGGCGTACTTGGGGCGCAGTCGCTCCTTGCGGGCCGCCTCCGCCGCCGCCTTCTTCTTCTCGGCCTCCTGCTGGGCCTTGAGGTCGATGCGCTCCTGCGTGCGGCTGACCCGGTCGCCGAAGTCGTCGACCCCGGCGCTGAGCGTCGCGAGCTGGCTGTCCAGCTTGGTGTTGGCGGCGGACGGCTTCACCGGCTGGGCGTCCGCGGCGGAGGCCGTGGTCTCCTTGCCGTCGCCGCCGGTGAGCGTGCCGACCGAGGCGGCGGCGATCCCGGCGACCCCCATCACACAGACCGAGGGCACGGCCACCGTCAGCAGCGCGGAGCGCTTGGCGGGCATCCGGCGCCGGGAACGGTTCGCGTTGCGGGTGGCCGCCCGGCCGAGCGGCGCGGGGACGGGCTCTTCCTGGCCGTCGAGGAGCGGGAGCGGGGCGCCGTCCGCCGACTCGCCTTCGGGGCCGCTCACTTCGGGGCCGCTCTCGTCGTACGCGACCTGCTCGAAGGTGGCGGTGGCCTGCTGGTCGAACGGGACCTCGGCCGGCTGCTCGAACTCTCCCCCGGAGTCGCTTGCCCGGGAGGGGCCCCCAGCGGCCTGCGCGGGGACGCCCGAGGCGTCGCCGTCGGAGTTCCACTGCGTGGCGTCGTACGCGCCGGTGTCGAAGTTCTGCGTGCCCCATTCCCACTGCTGCGTCGCGTCGGCGGGGCAGCCGGGCTGGTCGGGCTGGAGCCAGGCGCTCGCGTCCCAGTGGCCGCTTGAGTCGTGCGCCGTCGCCTGCTGCGGGACCGCGGACAGGTGCTGGTGCTGTCCCGTCTGCCAGGCGGTCGCGTCGTACGCGCCGGAGTCGTGGACGGCGTGGTGCTGGGCCGCGTACGCGTCGTAGTTCAGGGTCTGGTGGCTGCCCGTGTCCGCGGAACCGTGGACGCCGGTGTGCCACTGGGTGCCGTCGTAGGTGCCGGTCGCGGCTCCGGCGCCGTCGCCCGGAAGCTCGCCGAACAAGGGGTCGACGGTCGTGAAGTGCCCGGTGGCGTGCGCGCCGGTGTCGTGACCGCCGGCCTCGTCGTGGCCGTCATAGGTCGTGAAGCCGTCGTACGAGGCGTCCTGGGTGCCGTACGACGCGTAGTGCGCCGAAGCGGCGTCGGAAGCCGGGGCCGGGGAGGTCATGATTCCCGACGGGTGACGGTCATTCACCAACTTCTCTTTCGCCGACGACAGGGGCTGCCAGAGCAGTGCGGCGACTGTACCCGGCAGTACGCGGGCACGACAATGTTCTGCAGGTTTCGTGCCCGAAGGAAAGGGGCATTCGGCTCTGTTTCGGGGGACGACGGGCGCGGGCTTGGCCCTACGTTCGAATGACGTTCGATGGCGAACGGGTGGCAGCGGGGTGTGACGGGGCTGTCGGACGGCGAGGGCACGGCTGCGGGGCGGCCGTGTGATCGTCGTGGTGTCGCCGTCGTGCGTCGTCGTTTCGCCAGTCCTGCCGCCGCCGGGGCGTCGTCAGTCGTAGTGTCGCCGGGCGGGCGTCAGGCCACCGTGAGGCCGGTGCGGCGAGCGGCGGCGGGCTCCTGGGAGGGCGCGGTGTCGAGGGCCTGCCGTATGCCGGTCGCGACGGCGGGATGCACGGGCAGGGCGAGATGACCGATCCCGGTCACCCGGACGTTCTGCGCCGACAGGTCGGGATGGTCCACGCACGCGGACTCCAGCGGGTCCATGAGGTGGTCCAGGTCGCTCCAGAAGCTGACGAAACGAGTGCGGCACCCCGGCGCGGGCCGGGAGAGCTCCTCGATCACCGCCGAGCCCGGACGCATCTGGCGCACGATCGGGTGGGCGTTCGCCAGCGGCGCCACCCGGGTGCCGGAGTGCGGGGTGCCCAGCGTGACCAGCGTGCGGACGCGGACGTCGCCGCCCAGCCGTTGCACGTAGTAGCGCGCGATCAGGCCGCCCAGGCTGTGCCCGACGACGTCGACCTGCACACTGCCCGTGCGCTCGCAGATCTCCTCTATGTGCCGGCCGAGCAGTTCGGCGGCCGTCCGTATGTCACACGTGAGCGGCGAGTAGTTGAGCGACTCCACGCGATGTCTGCCGTGCTGCGCGAGGCTGCGGCGCAGCAGGACGAACACGGAGCGGTTGTCGATGAACCCGTGCAGCAGCACCACCGGCAGCGGCGCCTGGGTGGGCAGCCGGGCCGGATCCCCGGCGGCGGACCCCGCGGGCAGCGCGGGGCGGACCGGTTCGCGGCGCTCCTGCGCGATGCCCGAGGGATACAGGAGCAGATGCCCCGCGAAGATCGCGAGGTCGAGGGCGGTCGCCTTGAGGAGAGTCAGGGACAGGCCGGCAAGTCGGCCCGGCAGGCTCGGGAGGTCCGGCATCCCCGGGAAGCCGGGCAGGCTCGGCAGGTCCGGGAACAGACGCCGGCACAACGGTAGAAAGGGCTGCAGTGCCCGGGTGACCTTCATGGCCGACCTCCTGTCGGCACGCTGAGGACTTCTCTGTCCCCCGTGTGCCCTCGTGGAAGTCGCTGTCGAGGAGGTCGATCGGGCACGGCGGGGCGTGGAGCGGATGCGGCCCGTGGCTCGGGGTGCGTACGCCTTGTGCGACGTCGCGCCGTCGACGGACGAGGAACCCTGCCGGTGTGGCGACAGGCTCCCCGCTGTCGTGCCTTACCTGCTCTACCTGACCATCGTGCCTGTCGATGCGCCGTACCGCCACGCAGCGCGGGCTGCGGCGCGACGAACGGCGACCTCTTTGCGGCTCCCTCTGCGCTTCGAACACCCCTGGGACAGGGTGTGGACGTTGCGCGGTGAACGTGTCCCTCCGTGTGATTTCCCCCTCGGTCAGCACCGCGAAACTGCCGGTTGCGGGATGCTGGCGATAACGTTCGTTCACTTCCCCCGGGCGGTGTGGCACGGGGTGTCCGTGGCCTCGAGGATGGACGCAGTCGCTCGAGGACGGACGGAGTCGCTTCATGGAGGCAGTGATGGGTGTGGCAGCCGGTCCGATCCGCGTGGTGGTCGCCAAGCCGGGGCTCGACGGCCACGACCGCGGGGCCAAGGTGATCGCGCGGGCGCTGCGCGACGCCGGCATGGAGGTCATCTACACGGGGCTCCACCAGACGCCCGAGCAGATCGTCGACACCGCGATCCAGGAGGACGCCGACGCGATCGGTCTGTCCATCCTCTCCGGGGCGCACAACACGCTCTTCACCGCGGTGATCGAGCTGCTGAAGGAGCGGGACGCGGCGGACATCCTGGTCTTCGGCGGCGGGATCATCCCCGAGGCGGACATCGCGCCGTTGAAGGAGAAGGGCGTCGCCGGCATCTTCACGCCCGGCGCGACCACCGCGTCCATCGTGGAGTGGGTCCGGGCCAACGTCCGGCAGTCCGCGCAGGCGTGAGCCCGTCCGGGGCGGCCCTCACGGGATGCGCCCGCGTGGCACGGATTCGCGGACGCACGAACCCCGCGAAGGCACGAACCTCTCGCCCAGGCACGAGCCTCGCGTAGGCCCGACCCCCGCTTGGGCGCGAGTCCCGCGGACGCACGACCGGCCCCCCCGCGTAGGCGCGAGCCCCGCATGGTCGCGAGCCCCGCTCGGTCGCGAGCCGTGCGTGGGGGCGAGCCGTGCGGGTGCGCGGCCGCGGCGTTCGGGCCGGTGGCGGGTCAGGTGCCCTGTCCCCCGGATGCCGGGGGTCCGAGCTCCTCCGCCATCAGCGCCCGCAGCCGCAGTGTCCTGCCCAGCCGCTGGAACGCCTCCGCCCAATAGCCGCCCGCGCCCGGCGACGCGTCCTCCGGTTCGTCCGGCACCGCGAGGAGGGCGTCGAGCCGGGACGACTCCGCAGGGTCGAGACAGCGCTCGGCGAGACCCATGACGCCGCTGAAACTCCAGGGGTAACTGCCCGCGTCCCGCGCGATGTTGAGCGCGTCGACGACGGCGCGGCCGAGCGGCGCGGCCCATGGCACGGAGCAGACGCCGAGCAGCTGGAACGCCTCCGACAGACCGTGCGCCGCGATGAACCCGGCCACCCAGGCGGCCCGCTCGGACGGCGGCAGCGTGCCCAGCAGCTTCGCCCGCTCGGCGAGGGACACCGCACCAGGCCCGCCCGCGCCGGGCGAGGACGGCGCGCCGAGCAGCGCCCGTGCCCAGTCGGCGTCCCGCTGGCGGACGGCGGCCCGGCACCATGCCGCGTGCAGTTCGCTCAGCCAGTCGTCGGCCACCGGAAGCGCCACGATCTGCTGCGGTGTGCGGCCGCCCAGCCGGGCCGGCCAGGTGGCGAGCGGGGCCGCCTCCAGCAACTGGCCGAACCACCACGACCGTTCACCCCGGCCGGGTGGGGCGTGCGGCGACACGCCGTCGCGTTCCATGGCCGCGTCGCACTCGTGCGGCGCCTCCACCAGGAGGGTCGGCGTGTCCCGGGTGTGGTCGACGGCCACGCACGCGCCGGCCCGGACCGCCATCCGCGCGGCGAGCGCCGAGCCCGGCAGCGCCGACAGCAGCTCCGCGGCCGTGGCCCGCACGTTGCGGCTGCGGTCCGCCAGCGCCTGTTCCAGGAACGGCTCGTCGCGCGGGGCGAGGCCGGTGCGCAGCGAGTCGAGGAACATCAGCCGGTCCTCGGCGCGCTCCGTCGACCAGGTGGTGGCGAGCAGTTCCCGGGCCGCGTCGGGGTCACGGGAGCGGATGGACGCGAGCAGGGCGACCCGCTCGGCGAACAGGCCCTCCTGCCAGAGGCACTCGGTGCGTTCGGCCTCCGCCGGGCCGGGCAGCGCCGTGTCGCCGCCCCGCGTGGCACGCAGGGCGAACCGCCAGTCCGGGTTCAGCCGGGCCAGCCACAGGGCGCGCGGGCCCGCGAACTCCAGCGCCGCGGGCCGCAGGTCGGTACGCGCGCGGGCCGCGTCGAGCAGTGCGGGGAGGGACTCGGCGGGAGCCGCGAAGCCGCGCGCGTTCACCGCCGTCAGCCACTGGGGCAGCAGCTCCATGAGGTCCGGCGAGGCCCCTCTGCGGCCGCCTGCGCCGGCGCCGGGGCGGTCGGCCAGGAGCAGGGCGAGTCTGCGGGCCGCCGCGCCGGGCAACGGCGGGCGGAGGTCCTCGGCGGCCGGTTCCGGGCGGGGCGCCGCGCGGCCGGGGCGCAGGCCGGCGCGCCGGCGTACGGTCTCGGCGGCCGCCGCGTCCAGCAGGGCCGTCGGCGCGTCCCGGCCCGGGGCCGCTCCCGGGGGTGTACGGCGGTCCGTGCCGAGGAGGGCCGCGGTGATCAGCTCGTCCCAGGCGGAGGCCGTGGGCAGGGGCGAGGAGGTGTTCATGAGACTCCCTTCTGTCGACTCTGCCGACTGTGCCGACTCTGCCGACGAGACCCGTTCAGCACAGGCGCACCGCCTCTCCCGGGCCCGTCGGCCAGGCCGTCAGCGGGGTGAAGCCACGGTGGCCGCACTCTCCGAAGACCCGGACGGGGGCGCCGCCGGAAAGGGCCGCCAGACGCCACAGACCGGGCCGGGCGAGCGCGGCGGAGGTGAGCGGCAGAGCCGTGTCGCCCCGCGCGTCCGCCAGTTGCCAGGAAGCGCCGTCCGGCGTCGGGACGACGTCGGCCAGGGTCACCGGGACCGACTCCTGCCAGGGGTCGCGGCGCAGGGCCTCGCTGTACCGGGCGGCCGCCTCGCACGTCGACACGCCCGGGGGTCTGGCGCCGGTCGGGGCCGGTGGCGTGAACTGCTCGCCGAGAGCCGCCCGTTGCTGCCCCGCGCCGGGATACGCGGACAGTTCGGCGTCCAGCGCGAGGCCCACGGGGAGGGTGAGGTCGGGGGCCCGGCCGGCGGCGCCGTAGGAGAGGAGGAGCGCGGTGCGGCCCGTGGTGGTGCCGTACAGCCAGATGCGGCGGGTCGTCAGTTTCGGGTCGGGCGTGTCGTACTGGGCGAGCACCAGCCAGTGGTCGCGGACCGGTGGGCCGTCCGCGGACGAGGGCAGACCCACCCGGGTGCGGACCGTCGCGGCGAGGTCCGTCGGCAGCCGCTCGCGGTGCAGCCAGCCCCGGTCGAGGAGATGCAGCAGCGCGCATTCCTCCAGCAGCCGCACCGGCCAGCCCGGGCCGGACGCGGGAACTGCACCCAACTCCCGCACCCGCGCGGCGAGCCCGGGCGCCTGCGCGTCGACCATGCGGGCCGCCGTCTCCTCCCACGGCCCGTAGCCTGCCTGCTCGGCACCGGCCAGACCGGAGCGCAGGAGATCGGCGAGCCGCTCCTCCAACTCCGTCACCCCGCCGGTGATCCGCTCGGCGCGGCGCTCCGCCCGCCGCCGCGCCCCCTCCGCGTCGAGAGGGCCCGATGCGGAACCCTCCGGCCCCGCCTCCCGTTTTCCCTGTGTGCGCCGGCGCCCCGCGGCCCACCGCTCGGCCCACTCCGGCTCACGGCCCGCCGGCACCCCCTCCTCTCCACCCGACCAGAGCAGCAGCAGCCCGAGCGCGTGCTTGCACGGGAACTTACGGCTCGGACAACTGCACATATAGGCCGGACCCGAGCCGCCGACCGCCTGTGCGACATCGACGGCCGTCCGGTACGGCGTGCCGCCGCCGCCCCGGCACAGGCCCCACACCATCCCCTCCCGCGAGCTGCCCGTCCCCGACCACGGGCCGGGCGCGGCGAGTTTGCTTCCCGCTTTGCGTGACGCGGCGTCAGGCGCCAGTGCCAGCACCTGGTCCGCGGTCCAGCGCACCCCCTGCTCAGTCATGCCACCGACGGTAGATCCCCCCACTGACAATCGGTCCGCCGCGCCCCGCACGAACCCGGACGGCAGGACGTTCGTGCAGGTCGGAACGGATTGTCAGTGGCGTGGTGCACGGTGGACACCAGATCCGAACCGGCCGAGATGGAGGGGGCCTCAGCCATGTCTGTGTCCGTAGATCCGACGTCCGTCGACCCGAGTGCGAACAGGCCGGCCGACGCATTGCGTCCGCACGCCGAGGAGGCCTTCGCGGGCGAACTCGCCGCGCTGGCCGCGCAGGACGACCGGCCGCGTCCGGCCCGCTGGAAGCTGTCGCCGTGGGCCGTGGCCACCTATCTCCTCGGCGGCGTCCTGCCCGACGGCACGGTGATCTCGCCGAAGTACGTGGGACCGCGCCGTCTCGTCGAGGTCGCCGTCACCACCCTCGCCACCGATCGCGCCCTGTTGCTGCTCGGCGTCCCGGGCACCGCGAAGACCTGGGTCTCCGAGCATCTCGCCGCCGCGGTCAGCGGCGACTCGACGCTGTTGGTGCAGGGCACGGCGGGCACCCCGGAGGAGGCGATGCGCTACGGCTGGAACTACGCGCAGCTGCTCGCGCACGGGCCGAGCCGTGACGCGCTGGTGCCCAGTCCCGTCATGCGGGCCATGGCGGAGGGGGCGACGGTACGGGTGGAGGAGCTGACGCGCATCCCGGCCGACGTGCAGGACACGCTGATCACCGTCCTCTCCGAGAAGACGCTGCCGATACCGGAGTTGGGACAGGAGGTGCAGGCCGTCCGGGGCTTCAACCTCATCGCCACGGCCAACGACCGCGACCGCGGCATCAACGAACTGTCCAGCGCGCTGCGCCGGCGCTTCAACACGGTGGTGCTGCCGCTGCCGGAGAGCGTGGACGCCGAGGTGGACATCGTCGCGCGGCGCGTCGACCAGATCGGCCGGTCCCTGGACCTGCCGCCCGCCCCGGAGGGCATCGACGAGATCCGCCGGGTGGTGACGGTCTTCCGCGAACTGCGTGACGGCGTCACCTCCGACGGCCGGACGAAGGTGAAGTCGCCGAGCGGCACGCTGTCCACCGCGGAGGCCATCTCCGTCGTCACGAGCGGTCTGGCGCTGGCCGCGCACTTCGGCGACGGCGTGCTGCGGCCGGGAGACGTGGCCGCGGGCATCCTCGGCGCCGTCGTCCGCGATCCGGCCGCCGACCGGGTCGTCTGGCAGGAGTACCTGGAGGCGGTCGTGCGTGAACGGGCCGGCTGGACCGACTTCTACCGCGCCTGCCGGGAGGTGAGCGCGTGAACGGGGACCGCGTAAACGGAGACCGCGGGAACGGGGTCGGCGCCGGGAGCGGGAGGAACGACGGGAGCGGCCGGGGCAACCGGAGCGGCCATAACCACGTCAACGAGATGACCTGGTCGTTCGTGCACACAACGGGGAGGGTGACGGTGAACGACGACACGAAGTGGCCCTGCGGGTGAAGGGTGATCACGGCACGGCCGACGCCGACGGGAGCGGCGGCCGGGACAGGGGACGGCCGTTGCTGCTCGGGGTGCGTCACCACGGGCCCGGGTCGGCGCGGGCGGTACGGGCGGCTCTGGAGGCCGCCCGGCCCCTGACCGTCCTGATCGAGGGACCGTCCGAGGCGGACGCGCTGATCCCGCTCGCCGCCGACGAGGACATGCGGCCGCCGGTCGCCCTGCTCGCGCACGCCGTCGACGAACCCGGCCGGTCGTCCTTCTGGCCGATGGCCGAGTTCTCGCCGGAGTGGGTCGCGCTCCGCTGGGCGCTGGACCACGGGGTTCCCGCCCGTTTCATCGACCTCCCGGCCGCCCACTCGCTGGCCTGGGAGAACACGGCGGAAACCAAGGAAGGGGAAGGAGAAGAGGCAAGGGAAGGGGACGAGGAGGAAGGGGACGACGGAACGGGGGGCGAGGGCGAAGAGGGGAGACGGGGGACCGGGGCGCGGCTGCGGGGTGATCCTCTCGCCGTGCTGGCCGAGGTCGTGGGGTACGACGACGCCGAGCGCTGGTGGGAGGACGTCGTCGAGCACCGGACCGCGGGGACGTGGGACCCGTTCGCGCCGTTCGCCGCGATCGAGGAGGCCATGGAGGCGCTTCGGGAGGCCGACGGCACCGGTCCGGGCGGGGGCGGAACCGACCGGGACCTCGTGCGCGAGGCCTGCATGCGCGGCCACCTACGGGCGGCGCAGCGGGAGTTCGGGCCGGAGAGGGTGGCCGTGGTGTGCGGGGCGTGGCATGTGCCCGCGCTGCGCCGCAAGGTCGCCGTCGCCGCCGACCGGGCGCTGCTGAAGGGGCTGCCCAAGGTCAGGGCGGACCTGACCTGGGTGCCGTGGACGCACCGCAGACTGGCGCGGGCCGGCGGGTACGGCGCGGGCATCGACGCGCCGGGCTGGTACGCCCACCTGTTCGGCGCGCCGGACCGGCCCGTCGAACGCTGGCTGACGAAGACGGCGGTCCTGCTGCGCGAGGAGGACCACGTGGTGTCCCCGGCGCATGTCATCGAGGCGGTGCGGCTGGCCGAGGCGCTCGCCGCGTTGCGGGGCAGGCCGCTGCCGGGCCTGGGCGAGACCACCGACGCCGTGCGGGCGGTGCTGTGCGAGGGCTCGGACGTCCCGCTGGCGCTGGTGCGCGACCGGCTGGTGATCGGGGACGTGCTCGGCGAGGTGCCGGCCGCTGCGCCCGCGGTGCCGCTGCAGCGTGACCTCGACCGGCTCCAGCGCCGGCTGCGGCTCAGACCGGAGGCGGCGGAGCGGGAGCTGGCGCTCGACCTGCGCAGGGAGAACGACGCCGAGCGCAGCAGACTGCTGCACCGGCTGCGCCTGCTGCACGTCGAATGGGGCGAGCCGACCGCCTCACGCGGCAGCACGGGGACGTTCCGGGAGACCTGGCGGCTGCGGTGGGAGCCGGAGCTGTCGGTGCGGGTCGCCGAGGCCGGCGTGTGGGGGACGACCGTGACGGCCGCCGCCACCGCGAAGGCGGCGGCGGACGCCGTCGCCGCGCGCGGCCTCGCCGAGGTGACGGCGCTCGCCGAGCGCTGCCTCCTGGCCGGTCTGTCCGACGCGTTGCCGACCGTCATGCGGGTGCTCGCCGACCGGGCGGCCCTCGACACGGACGTCGGGCATCTCGCGGAGGCACTGCCCGCCCTGGTCCGCGCCCTGCGCTACGGGGATGTGCGCGGCACCGACACCGGCGCGCTCACGGAGGTCGCCGCGGGCCTCGCCGAGCGGATCTTCGTGGGCCTGCCGCCTGCCTGCGTCTCGCTGGACGCGGACGCGGCGGACACGATGCGGCGTCATGTCGACGTGGTCCACGGCGCGGTGGCGATGCTCGACGACGTCCGCGCGACGGACGACGAGGACGCCTCCGGCCGGGACGCCCTCGGTTCCGGTGCTGGTGCCGACGCCGGTCGGCGTGTCCGGTGGCGTGGCGTGCTGCGGGCGCTGTCCGGGCGGGACAGCGTGCCCGGCGTCATCCGCGGGCGTGCCGCACGCCTGCTGCTGGACGAGGGGGAGCTGGACCCGGAGGCGGCGGCGCGGCTCATGGGGCTCGCCCTCTCGCCGGGGACGCCGCCGGTCGACGCGGCCGCCTGGATCGAGGGCTTCGTCGGCGGCGGCTCCGGGGGCGGGCTGCTCCTCGTGCACGACGAGCGGCTGCTCGCCCTGGTCGACGGGTGGCTGACGACGGTCCCGGCGGAGGCGTTCACGGACGTACTGCCGCTGCTGCGGCGGACGTTCTCGGCGTACGAGCCGGGGGTGCGCAGAACCCTCGGTGAGCTGGTGCGGCGCGGTCCTGGGGAGCGGGCGAGCGGGCCGGGCGCCGAGGCCGCGACGCCCGGGTTCGCGGCCGCCCTCGACGCGGGGCGTGCGGACGCCGTCCTGCCGGTGGTGCGTCTGCTGCTGGGGCAGGACCCCGGCGGGGTTATGGAGACGAGCGGAGAGGCGGACGGGACGGAGGAGACGGGTGGGACGGAGGAGATGGGTGGGGCTGATGTGTCCGGCGCGCCACGGGGGCCGGGGGACGCCGGGTACTCGGGGGTGGGCGCATGACGACGAGCGGGCCGAGGGCGGGTGACACGGCGGCGCATGCCACGGAGGTGAAGGCGATGGAAGCGAGGGGCACGGAGGCGAGGGGCACGGAGCCGGACGTGCCGGAGGCGAGCGGTACGGCGACGACTGCGGACGCCGGGCAGGAGCGGCTGAGGCGCTGGCGGCTGGTGCTCGGGGGTGGCGCGGCCGACGGCACCGGCCACGGCCTGTCCGGCCGGGACGCCGCGATGGACGGGGCGCTCGCCGCGCTCTACGGGGCACCGGAGGCACCGCGCGCGGGCCGGGAGCGTTCGGGAGGGCTGGGAGCCTCGGCGCCGTCCGTGGCGCGCTGGCTCGGGGACATCAGGACGTACTTCCCCTCCTCCGTGGTGCAGGTCATGCAACGCGACGCCATCGACCGGCTCGGGCTGTCCACCCTCCTTCTGGAGCCGGAGATGCTGGAGGCGGTCGAGGCCGACGTGCATCTCGTCGGCACCCTGCTCTCCCTCCACCGGGCCATGCCGGAGACGACGAAGGAGACAGCGCGGGCCGTCGTCCGCAAGGTCGTCGAGGACCTCGAGAAGCGGTTCGCCGGCCGCACCCGGGCCGCCCTCACCGGCGCACTCGACCGGGGCGCGCGGCTCAACCGCCCGCGCCACCGCGACATCGACTGGAACCGCACGATCGCCGCGAACCTCAAGCACTACCAGCCCGAGTACGGGACGGTCGTGCCGGAACGGCTCGTCGGGTACGGGCGGGCCTCGCAGTCGCTGCGCAAGGAGGTGATCCTCTGCATCGACCAGTCGGGTTCGATGGCGTCGTCGGTGGTGTACGCGTCGGTGTTCGGGGCGGTGCTGGCGTCGATGCGGTCGATCGACACCCGGCTCGTCGTCTTCGACACGGCGGTCGCCGACCTCACCGACCGGCTCGACGACCCCGTGGACGTCCTGTTCGGCACCCGGCTCGGCGGCGGCACCGACATCAACCGGGCGCTGGCCTACTGCCAGTCGCAGATCACCCGGCCCACCGAGACCGTGGTGGTGCTCATCAGCGACCTGTACGAGGGAGGCATACGCCACGAGATGCTCAAACGGGTCGCGGCGATGAAGGCGTCGGGCGTGCGGTTCGTCGCGCTGCTCGCCCTGTCCGACGAGGGGACGCCGGCCTACGACCGGGAGCACGCGGCCGCGCTCGCGGCACTGGGGGCGCCGGCGTTCGCCTGCACGCCCGACCTGTTCCCCGAGGTCATGGCTGCGGCCCTGGAGAAACGGGCGCTGCCGGCGCCGGACGTGGGGTGAGCGGAAGGACGGCATCGGGCGCGATTACCCATCGGTAACAGGGGGTTGCGCGGTGGCGGGACCCGCGTGCAAGGATCGGGACACGTTGCCGCCGCACACGGGAGGAACGTCCCCCCTTGGCCTGCTTCACCGCCTCGCCCGCCGCCGCTCCGCGCATCCTGCGCACGGGGTCGGGGCGACCCGTGCTGCACCTCGCGCTGCTGGCGGGCGGGTTGGTCGTGCTCGGATTCCTCGGCGGGGAGCAGGCGCAGGCGGCGGACGGCGCGCAGCCCTCGCGGACCACTGCGGCCGCCCGGCTCACGAGCCCGCGCACGACGGCCGAGACCGGACGGGCCGTCCTCGGCGGGGCCGGCGAGGCCCACGAGGCGGTCGGGGTGGTGGGCGCGCGGTCGGGCAGGCACCCGGCGCAGGCGTCGTGGGCTCTCGTGTCGCCGCCCGGTTCACCCGTCGCGCCGGATCCCGGCCGCCCCCGCACCCGTGACCTCCCCGCACACGGCGGCGTCCGCGACCTCCCCGCGTTCCACACCGTGGGGGCCTTGCCGGCCCACCCGGCGCGTCCGGCCCACCCCGAGCCCGAGCCCGGCCCCGCAGCCGCCCCCGCCCCCGCGGCCGCCCCCACCGTCGCGCCGGCGCGGTGCGGCCCTCCCGTCGGAGCCCCGGGTGTTCCCGGTGCGGTGCTCGGCGGCACGACGGTGTTCGACGGTGGTGCGCCGCGCGACGCCGACGTGCCCGCCGTCCTGCCGTCGCGGCACCGGATGCCGCTGTGGCCGGCGTCCGGCCCCGCCCCGCGACGCGAGGCCGCCGGGACGCGGGACGTTCGCCCGGACGTGCCGGTCCTCCCCGGCTGAGCGGCGGTGGCGCACCGGTGTGCCGGCGGCCTCTCACCGTCGTGCGTCGCCCTGACCCGCCGCCCGGCTCCGGGCGGGGTGGCGCAGGGTCGCGCGTCGGGCGGATCACCTCCCCGGGCTCGCCCCCGGGAGTGGTCCGCTGCCGGGCCGCCGCTTTCCCGGGCTCTCCGGAGCTCGCCGCCCAAGACTTCGTGAGGCGACGGACCACGGACGGCCGAAAGCCATCGGTCGATTCGTCCGGGACCTCACGGATGGGGGCGGGTGGTTCCCATTGGGGTGGGGACCACCCGCCCTGAGCCCCTGAGGGGCTGTTCAGGGGGCCTCACCGGGCCCACCCCAACCCGGTGAGGCCTCTCCCCGCGACCTCACATCCGGCACGGGGTGTCAGTGATCCCGGCATCGTGTGACAGGTATCACCGCTCAGGTGTGACCCTCGATTTAGGGGCCTCCTGCAAGCAGCGATAACCTGCGAGACGGACATGCCGCGCGCTCGGACACCGTGTGCGCCTCCCTTGTGACAGACACCGGTCGGACGTCACGTTGCCCTCGCGGCACGCCCACGCAGACAACGAACCGCGAGATCACTGATAGGGACGGAAGCGCGTGGACCTGTTCGAGTACCAGGCGAGGGACCTCTTCGCCAAGCACGATGTACCGGTGCTGGCCGGTGAAGTCATCGACACGCCTGAGGCGGCCCGCGCAGCCACCGAGCGTCTCGGTGGCAAGTCCGTCGTCAAGGCCCAGGTGAAGGTCGGCGGCCGTGGCAAGGCCGGCGGCGTCAAGCTCGCCGCCTCCGCCGACGAGGCCGTGGAGCACGCGACCAACATCCTCGGCATGGACATCAAGGGCCACACGGTCCACAAGGTGATGATCGCCGAGACGGCCCCGGAGATCGTGGAGGAGTACTACGTCTCCTACCTCCTGGACCGTGCCAACCGCACCTTCCTCTCCATCGCGTCCGTCGAGGGCGGCATGGAGATCGAGGAGGTGGCGGAGACCCGCCCCGAGGCCGTCGCCAAGACGCCGATCGACGCCAACGTGGGTGTGACCCCCGAGGTCGCCCGCCAGATCGTCGAGGCCGCGAACTTCCCGGCCGAGGTCGCTGACAAGGTCGAGAACGTCCTGGTCACCCTGTGGAAGACCTTCATCGAGGAGGACGCCCTTCTCGTCGAGGTCAACCCGCTGGCCAAGGTCGCCTCCGGTGACGTCATCGCCCTCGACGGCAAGGTCTCGCTGGACGAGAACGCCGAGTTCCGCCAGCCGGGGCACGAGGCCCTCCAGGACAAGGACTCGGCGAACCCGCTCGAGGCCGCGGCCAAGGAGAAGAACCTCAACTACGTCAAGCTCGACGGCGAGGTCGGCATCATCGGCAACGGCGCGGGTCTCGTCATGAGCACCCTGGACGTCGTCGCGTACGCCGGTGAGGCGCACGGTGGGGTCAAGCCCGCCAACTTCCTCGACATCGGCGGCGGCGCCTCCGCGGCCGTCATGGCGAACGGCCTGGAGATCATCCTCGGCGACCCGGACGTCAAGTCCGTGTTCGTCAACGTCTTCGGTGGCATCACCGCCTGCGACGAGGTCGCCAACGGCATCGTCCAGGCGCTGCAGCTGCTCGCGGACAAGGGCGAGGAAGTCACCAAGCCGCTCGTCGTCCGCCTCGACGGCAACAACGCCGAGCTGGGTCGCAAGATCCTCTCCGACGCCAACCACCCGCTGGTCCAGCGTGTGGACACCATGGACGGCGCGGCCGACAAGGCCGCCGAGCTCGCGGCTGCGAAGTAAGGGAAGAGGGACAGAACAGCCATGGCTATCTTCCTGAACAAGGACAGCAAGGTCATCGTCCAGGGCATGACCGGTGCCACGGGCATGAAGCACACCAAGCTCATGCTGGCGGACGGCACCAACATCGTCGGCGGCGTGAACCCCCGCAAGGCGGGCACCTCCGTGGACTTCGACGGCACCGAGATCCCGGTCTTCGGCACGGTCGCCGAGGCGATGGAGAAGACGGGCGCCAACGTGTCCGTCCTCTTCGTGCCGCCGGCCTTCGCCAAGGCCGCCGTGGTCGAGGCGATCGACGCGGAGATCCCGCTCGCGGTCGTCATCACCGAGGGCATCGCCGTCCACGACTCGGCCGCGTTCTACGCGTACGCCGTGTCGCAGGGCAACAAGACCCGGATCATCGGCCCGAACTGCCCCGGTCTCATCACCCCGGGCCAGTCGAACGCCGGCATCATCCCGGGCGACATCACGAAGCCGGGCCGCATCGGCCTGGTCTCGAAGTCCGGCACGCTGACGTACCAGATGATGTACGAGCTGCGCGACATCGGCTTCTCGTCGGCCGTCGGCATCGGTGGCGACCCGATCATCGGCACCACGCACATCGACGCGCTCGCCGCGTTCGAGGCCGACCCCGACACCGACCTGATCGTCATGATCGGTGAGATCGGCGGCGACGCCGAGGAGCGGGCCGCGGCCTTCATCAAGGACAACGTGAAGAAGCCGGTCGTCGGCTACGTCGCGGGCTTCACCGCGCCCGAGGGCAAGACCATGGGCCACGCCGGCGCCATCGTCTCCGGCTCCTCCGGCACGGCCGCCGCGAAGCAGGAGGCCCTCGAGGCGGCCGGCGTCAAGGTCGGCAAGACGCCGACCGAGACGGCGAAGCTCGCGCGCGAGATCCTCTCGGCCGGCTGAGCCGTCCGACCGCGTCACCCGGCTGACGCGTCCGGCCGAGCCTTGGGCCGGGCCGCGGCGGCTGAACGACGGCGGGCCCGTTCCCCCAGGGAGCGGGCCCGCCGTCGTTCTGTCGTTCTGTCGTTCTGTCGTCCTCCTGTGCTCCCGTCTTCCTGTGCTCCCGTCCCGTGGGTCACTCGGCGCGGGGGAGCAGTCTGTCCGGGCCGCTCTGCGTCTCGGACCTCAGCTTCGCGCGCAGCTTCAGCTGTGCGTCCGACAGCGTGCCCTGGGCGGCCCGCGGCGGGATGCCCTGCACGGTCTCGCCGGGGGGCACCGGGGGCTCGTAGCGGGTGGGGGCGGTGCGCGCGGTCAGCGCGGTGGCGCCGATGATCGCGATGGTGAACGCGATCGCCGCCCCGGTCCAGAAGCGGGCCCGCCGCTCACCGCCCAGCCGCACGGTGGGCGGCTCGGGCGCGCGCAGCCGTTCCGCGGACGCGACCTCCGCCAGCCGCCGGTGCAGCACGTCCGGGCTCGCCAGTTCCGGCAGCCGCGCGGCGAGGGCCTCGCGCGCGTGCAGCAGCCGGTACGCCGCCGCCGGGGTGCTCGCCTCGGTCTCGGCGGCCGTCTCCGGCAGGTCGAGTCCGACGCCGTCGTAGAGCAGGAGCGTGCGGCGGTACGGCGCCGGAAGCGTCAGCAGGACGTCCAGCAGCGCGCGGTCGCGCGCCTCGGCCGGGGGCGGCTCCGCGTGCCGGTAACGCGGGCGGAACCGGTGCCACGGGGAGAGCGCGTACTCGTATGCCGCGGCGCGCACCCAGCCGGCCGGGTCGGGGTCCACCGCCACCTCGGGCCAGCGCTGCCACGCCAGTTGAAACGCCTGTTCGACCGACTCGCGGGCGAGCTCGCGCCGCCCCGACAGCAGGTAGGCCTGCCGGACGAGGGCGGGGGCGCAGAACGCGTAGAGCGCGTCGAAGGCCTGAGCGGGCGTCAAGGGGGTGGCCGACGAGCCCGGTTCGCAAGCGGGTTCCGCGCCCGGGGGTTCCGCGCCCGGGGGTTCCGGGCTCTTCGTCGGGCTTGCGGTCGTCAGGCTTGCCGCGGTCGGGCTTGCCGTCGTCGGGAGTGGCTTGGTGCGGCGTGCCTTCGTCAGGCGTACCGTCACCTGTCGTCGAGGCGTCGCCTCCTGGGTGTTCGTCACCTTTTCCGCCTTGTCCAGCGATGCCGGCAGTTTCGCGTACGCCTCCCGAGTGCGGCCGCGGGGCGCCGTGTCACGCAGTGCCCCTTCGCCCGGAAAAGTACATAAAACGTATATTGGGTGACACGTCCGAAGTTCGCCCGTTACGACGGAAAAGCGCGTGTCGTTGGGAGCATGGCCGTCGTGATCCCGATGACCGTTCGCCGGCTTACGTTGTCGTCCCTGCTGCCCCGGATGCGCGACCGATCGCCCGGACTGGCCGCCGGCCTCGTGGGCGGTGTGCTCGCGGCCGGGCTGGGGCTCGGGTCCTTCGCCGCACTCGTGATGGTGCAGTGGATCAGCTCCCCGTATCCCGACAGCGGGCCCGGCGGCGCGCTGCACGTCGCCGCCGCGTTGTGGCTGCTGGCCCACGGCGCGGAACTGGTGCGCGTCGACACGCTGTCCGGGGTGCCGGCGCCGGTCGGCGTCACTCCGCTGCTGTTCCTCGCGCTGCCGGTGTGGCTGGTGCGGCGGGCCGCCCGGGACGCCGTGGACGCGGGCGACGCGGACGTCGGCGTCGGCGCGGAGGGCGGGGAGCCGGTGAGCGCCCGCACCGCGTGGGCCGGCGTCGTGGTCGGGTATCTCGCCGTCGGCTCGGGCGCCGCCCTCTACGCCGCCACGGGCGGAGCGCTGCGGACCTCGTGGGCGTGGACGGCGGTGTGCGTCCCGGCGGTCGCGGTGCTGGCCGCCGGGGCGGGGGTGTGGTCGGCCTGCGGGCACCCGCGCGGACCCGTGGACGGCGTGCTGCTCATGCTGCCGCGCGGGCTGCGGCGACCGCTCCTCGGGACGGCGGAGGGCGCACGTCTGGCGGTCGCGGCGCGGGCGGCGGCCGCGGGTGCGGTGGTGCTCGTCGGGGGCGGTGCCCTGCTGGTGGCGTCGTCGTCGGTATGGCACGCAGGAGCCGCCCGAGAGGCGTTTCTGCAGCTGACGGAGGGCTGGTCGGGCCGGTTCGCGGTGCTGCTGCTGTGCGTGGCGCTGGTGCCGAACGCGGCGGTGTGGGGGGCTGCGTACGCCCTCGGGCCGGGGTACCTGCTCGGTGCGGGGCACGTGGTGGCGCCGCTGTCCTCCGACCCGGCGCCGCTGCTGCCGCCGTTTCCGCTGCTGGCGGCCGTTCCCGAGGCCGGTGCCGGGACGCCGTGGAACTGGGGGGCGAGCGTGGTGCCGCTGGTGGCGGGCGTCACGGTGGGCGCGTTCGCGGCCCGTGCGGCGACGGGGCGTGCGGCGACGGGGCGTGCGGCGTCCGCCGGGACCGCCGGGATCTCGGGTCCTGCTGGGCCGGGTCGGCCCGGAAGGACTCCCGGACCGGGTCGGGCCGGCGGGAGGGCCGCACCCGCCGGGGAGCCCGGGGAGGCCGGCGAAGGCTGGTCGCGGGGGAGGACCGTCGGGGTCGTCGTGCTGGCGGGCGTGGGGTGCGGGGTGCTGATGGGAGCGCTGGCGGGGCTGGCGGGCGGGCCGCTGGGGGCCTCCGTGCTGGCGCGGTTCGGGCCGGTGTGGTGGCAGGTCGGGGGTGCCGTGCTGCTGTGGGTGGTGGGGGTCGGGACGCCGGTGTGCGTGGCGGTGCGGGGGTGGCGCTGCCGGAAGCGGGGGGCGGCCGGGTGGGCCCCCGGGCTCCGGCAGGAGAAGGCCGGGAAGGCGGGGACGCGGAGCGGCGTGGCGGCGTCGGCGAGGGCTGCGGAGGAGGAGTTGTACGACTTCCTCGTCCCCCGGCATGCCGAGCCCGGCCCGCCGTCGCACTTGTTCGGCGAGGCCGTCGACGACTTCGCGCCGATCGAGCCGGCGTCGTACGTGGCGCCCCCGGATCCCTTCGCGCCGATCGAGCCGGTGTCCTACGTGGCGCCCCCGGACCCGTTCGCCCCCCTGGAGCCCATGCCGTTCCTCGAGCCGGGCGGGGCCCCCACGCCACCCCGGCCCCTCACGCCGCCCCAGCCCGCCATGCCGCCGGGGCCCCTCACGCCGCGCGGGTTCCGCCCGCCGCGTGAGCCGCTCGCCGACGTCGGGCCGGTGGAGCCCGTCGGTCCGGCGTGGCACGGCGACTCGGCCCGGGAGGTCCGGTGGGCGGCGTTGCGCGAGGCCGGCGAGGAAGGGGGCGAAGGGACGGATCCGCACCGGTGACCGTCCGCAGGACGCCCTCTGACGGACGCCCCCGGCTCCCGCGAGCGCGATTCCCCGGCTCCCGTGAGCGCGTCCCCGGCAGGGCGTCCTCAGGATGCGGAGGCGGAGCCCTGCCTCAGGAGTCGGTCCCCAGGATCTTCCGCAGTTCCTTCGGCAGAAGGTCGTTGCAGGACTGCTTCGCCTCGTTGGTGAGGGCGTCGTTGGTGCAGGTGTAGTAGTCCTGGTAGACGAGTTGCGCGGTGAAGCTCGCGGCGACCAGGGCCAGCGCCAGGGAGGCCGTGACCACGCCGCTCACCGCGGCGGTCTTCTGCGGGCGGGGGCCGCTCTCGGGGCGGGGGCTGTCGGGGGACGGGCTGCGGGGCTTGGCGCGCAGGGCGCTGATGCCCCAGTTCAGGGCGAGCGCCCCCAGCAGCAGGGCCACGTACGGCCAGCCGAAGAGGACGAAGAAGAAGGCCCACATGCCGCTGAGCAGCGCGTAGCGCGCGCGGCGCTGGGCGGGGTCGGTGGGGTCCCAGCGCTTGCCGCCGTTCTCGGGTCCCGGCCCGCCGTTCCCGTTCCCGTTCCCGTTCTCCGGACCGCGGCCCGGCCGTTCGCCGAAGCCGCCGGGGGAGCGGCCGGGCTGCCGGTCGCTCCACTGGCTGCCCCACGGGGATCCGCCGCCCTCGGGGGCGCCGCCCGCCGGACGCCGGGGCTGCCAAGGGCGGTCGGGGGCGTTCTCCGGCGGCGGGGCGAACGGGTTGTCGTCCTCGGGGGGCGTGCCGTCGCCCGAGGGGGCGTCCGGAGGGGAGGCTGGGCGCTCCCGCAGCAGCACGGCGCCGCGCTCCCCTCCCTGCGGTGACTGCGGGGGGAGCGTGAGGAGTCGCAGACTGCGGTCCGGCATCAAATGAGCGTCTTCCCCTAGGAGATACGGCTGACTGGTGTGAGCTGTCGTAGGGGGAACGCACTGCACGACGACCGCGTTCCCGCTCCCCACTCCTCGCAGACGCTACCTTCCGGCCGCGCCCCCGTCCCTCGGGGGCCGCCCGGTGTGCCGGTATCGTTGCTGACGGTCGGCTCCTTCGTAGGCTTCCCCGTATCCGGGGGCGCGATGCATTCGTACGAAAGCACAAGCCCGCGCAGGTCGCCACCCTCCGTACGTGCTTCCCCGAGAAAGGGCCCCGCCGTGGCCGCCAAGCCCGTGGCCAAGCGCCTCGTCGTGCTGGTCTCCGGATCCGGTACGAATCTGCAGGCGCTCCTCGACGCCATCGCCGACGCCGGCGTCGACGCGTACGGCGCCGAGGTGGTGGCCGTCGGGGCGGACCGGGGGGCCGTCGAGGGCCTCGCCCGTGCCGAGCGGGCCGGTATCCCCACCTTCGTCTGCCGCGTCAAGGACTTCGCGGACCGGGACGAGTGGGACGCCGCGCTCGCCGAGGCGGTGGCCGCCCACGAGCCCGACCTCGTGGTCTCCGCCGGGTTCATGAAGATCGTCGGCAAGGAGTTCCTGGCGCGGTTCGGGGGGCGGTTCGTGAACACCCATCCCGCCCTGCTGCCCAGTTTCCCGGGGGCCCACGGAGTGCGGGACGCGCTCGCGTACGGCGCCCGGGTCACCGGCTGCACCGTCCACTTCGTCGACGACGGCGTCGACACCGGCCCGATCATCGCCCAGGGCGTGGTCGAGGTCCGGGACGAGGACGACGAGAGCGCTCTGCACGAGCGCATCAAGGAAGTCGAGCGAAGGCTGCTCGTCGAGGTCGTGGGGCGGCTCGCCCGCAACGGCTATCGCATTGAGGGACGAAAGGTAGTTATCCAGTGACCGCCGACAGCACTGTCACGGCAGAGAGCGGCAAGCGGGGCATCCGTCGCGCGCTCGTCAGCGTCTACGACAAGACCGGTCTCGAAGAGCTCGCGCGCGGGCTGCACGAAAGCGGTGTCGAGCTCGTCTCCACCGGTTCCACCGCCTCCCGCATCGCCGCCGCCGGCGTCCCCGTCACCAAGGTCGAGGAGCTGACCGGCTTCCCCGAGTGCCTGGACGGCCGGGTGAAGACCCTGCACCCCAAGGTGCACGCCGGCATCCTCGCCGACCTGCGTCTCGAGGACCACCGGCGGCAGCTGGACGAGCTGGGCGTCGCGCCCTTCGACCTGGTCGTCGTCAACCTCTACCCGTTCCGCGAGACCGTCGCCTCGGGCGCCTCCGAGGACGAGTGCGTCGAGCAGATCGACATCGGCGGGCCGTCCATGGTGCGCGCCGCCGCCAAGAACCACCCGTCGGTCGCCGTCGTCACCAGCCCCGGCCGGTACGCCGACGTCCTCGCGGCCGTGCAGGCCGGCGGCTTCGACCTGGCCGCCCGCAAGCGGCTCGCCGCGGAGGCCTTCCAGCACACCGCCGCCTACGACGTCGCGGTCGCCAGCTGGTTCGCGTCCTCCTACGCGCCGGTCGACGAGTCGCGGTTCCCCGACTTCCTCGGCGCGACCTGGGAGCGCAGGAGCACCCTGCGCTACGGAGAGAACCCGCACCAGCCGGCCGCCCTGTACGTGGACGGCAGCGGCGCCGGTCTCGCCGAGGCCGAGCAGCTGCACGGCAAGGAGATGTCGTACAACAACTACACGGACACGGACGCCGCGCACCGGGCCGCGTACGACCACGCCGAGCCGGCCGTCGCGATCATCAAGCACGCCAACCCGTGCGGGATCGCCGTCGGCGCGGACGTCGCCGAGGCGCACCGCAGGGCGCACGCCTGTGACCCGCTGTCGGCGTTCGGCGGCGTCATCGCCGTGAACCGGCCGGTGAGCCGGGAGATGGCCGAGCAGGTCGCGGAGATCTTCACCGAGGTCATCGTGGCGCCGGACTACGAGGAGGGGGCGCTCGAGGCCCTCACCAAGAAGAAGAACATCCGGGTGCTCAGGGCGCCGCAGGGCCCCGCGGCCCCCGTCGAGCTCAAGCCCGTCGGCGGCGGCGCGCTGCTCCAGGTCACCGACCGGCTCCAGGCCGAGGGTGACGACCCGGCGAACTGGACGCTGGCGACCGGCGAGGCGCTGTCCGGGCCGGAGCTCGCCGAGCTCGCGTTCGCCTGGCGGGCGTGCCGGGCGGTGAAGTCCAACGCGATCCTGCTCGCCAAGGACGGCGCGTCGGTCGGCGTCGGCATGGGGCAGGTCAACCGGGTCGACTCGGCGAAGCTGGCCGTCGAGCGGGCCGGGGAGGAGCGGGCGCGCGGCTCCTACGCCGCCTCCGACGCGTTCTTCCCCTTCCCCGACGGGCTCGAGGTCCTGGTCGAGGCGGGCGTGAAGGCCGTGGTGCAGCCCGGCGGTTCGGTCCGTGACGAGCTGGTCGTCGAGGCCGCGAAGAAGGCGGGCGTGACGATGTACTTCACCGGCACGCGGCACTTCTTCCACTGACCCCGAGCCACACCGCACGAGGGCCCGCCGGTTCGCGAACGACTCGTCGCGAACCGGCGGGCCCTGCCGGTGCTGGTCGGCGGGCGATGCCGCCCGGCCGGCGGCCTGCTCAGGCGGCCCGGTAGGCCTGCACCCAGGAACTGTTCTCGAACAGGAGCCGGTACCGGGTGCCGTCGCGCACGTCGGTGGCGACGACCGTCCAGTCGCTGTCGACCCTCGTGTAGTTGCTCTGGCAGTACGAGGGCGACGAGCTCGGGTAGAAGCACACCTTGACGTTGCGGTAGGGGGTGATCAGCAGGTTGGCGATCTTGACGTTGATGTCGTTGCACCGGGAGGTCGTCGTGTACGTGCCGGAGCTGGGGTGGTAGCGGCTCTCGCCGGAGAAGTAGGTCGCGCCGTCGTAGCAGGTCGCGGCACTCGCGGGGGTACCGCCGGCCAGGACGCCCGCGCTCGCGAGAGTGAACGCCGCAGTGAGGGTGGCGGCCGCTTTGCGCACCGTGTGTCCGGACATGATCTTTTCCCCCTGTTTGTCGGAAGCCTTCTGCTGCGCAGCCGGTCGCTCTGTGCAGTCGGTCGCGCTCAGAGTAGGAGGCCCGACGCCGGAGGGGTCCCTGGAACTTTCCAGGTATGCCGGTCCCGCGCGTGACCTCGTCACCGGCTCGGCGGCGTGGAGGGTCGTCCGTCGCCCCCGTCGCCCCCGTCGCCGCAGTGTGCGATGAACCGGTGGGACAGGGGCGCGTACGTGCCGGCCAGATTGCCCTGGGCGCGCTGGGAGGTGCAGCC
Organism: Streptomyces achromogenes; assembly: GCF_030816715.1. NCBI lineage: Bacteria > Bacillati > Actinomycetota > Actinomycetes > Kitasatosporales > Streptomycetaceae > Streptomyces > Streptomyces achromogenes. The sequence goes on from NZ_JAUSYH010000001.1 coordinate 5,375,488, forward strand.
GGTGCGCAAGCGGCTGCGGGGGCGGGTGACGTCCGCTCCGACGGGGGTGTAGTCGCGGCCCCGGTAGTAGGCGACGCCGCCCAGGTCCGTGGAGTCGTCGGCGTTGTAGTAGATCGACCTCACCGGGCGGTCGGCGGTCCACATGCAGGTTTCCCGGCCGGACAGCCAGTCGGGGTCGCTGTCCTCCCACGCGCACATCTCGCCGTTGCCGTTCTGCTCGCTGAAGAAGCAGACGGACGCGTACGGGCAGCGGTGGTAGCCGTACGACGGGCCGCTGTCCCGCAGGGTCGCGTACGTGACGCCCCCGGCTGCGGCCAGGAGCGCCCCGGCGACGGCGCCGACCAGGGCGGGACCGCGCCGTCTGCGCGTGCGCGACCAGGGCGAGCGGAGCAGGCGGGAGAGGCGGCCCAGGCGAGCCGGACGGGGTAACCAGGCCGGACGCGCCGGGCGGGCGGAGTCGGTGACGCCCGCCGCCGCCTCCACGCGGCGCAGGAGCGCGCCGGTGTCATGGACGAGCCGGTCTCGGTGGGTGCGGGACAGGCAGTCGGTGACGATCTGCCGCCAGTCGGCCGGGAGCCGGGGCGAGAGGCGCAGTTCCTCCGCACCCCGGGCGTATCGCACCGCCGCGTCGCTGCGGGCCTCGGCCGACGCGCCCGGCAACGGGTACGAGCCGGTGAGGACCACGTGCGCCAGGACCCCGTAGGCCCAGACGTCGGCGGTGGGGCGGACCGGCGTGCCGCGTTCGCTGACCTCGGGCCACAGCAGTTCGGGCGGGGTGTAGTCCTGCGTGGCGAAGGCGAGCGAGTAGGCGTGGGTGCCTTCGAGTTCGGCGGCCGTGTTGAAATCGGCCAGGCGTACCGAACCGTCCTTCATCAGCAGGACGTTGCCCGGTTTCAGGTCGCCGTGGACCCAGCCGGCGCGGTGCAACTGGCTCAGGCCCGCACAGACCTGGGCGAGCAGCTCGGGTCCGGCTTCCGGGACCGGATCGCGGTCGAGCAGGGCGTCCACAGAGCCCTCGGCCCGCTCCAGGACGAGCACGGTGGCGCCGTCGAGTTCGGGACGGTCCGGGTCCTCGACAGTGAGCGTCTCGTGCATGCGGATCAGCCGGGGCGCCCGGATCCGCTGGAGCAACTCGACCTCTCGTGCGGCCAGTTCCCGCAGGTGGTGCAGTTGGCGGGGGGTGCGCGTGCCGGTCGGCAGGAACTTCAGCGCCGCGACCGGCGGCAGCGCGGCGCCGGGCCGGGTGTTCCTGGCCGCGTACACGGTCGCGAAGGAGCCGGACGCGAGGGGCTCGCGCACCTCCCAGCGGCCGACCCGGTAGCCCTTCGGGACGGGCACGGTGTGCGGTCCGTGGGACCCGCGCGTCCGACCGGTCACCGGCCCGCACCGCTCAGGGACGGGGTGAGCACCCCGAGGTCGTCCTCGCGGACCAGGTCGAACCGGAGCGCCAGGGACACCAGCGACTCCTTCCGGCCGTTGAAGCGCCGGCCGGGCTCCGGCACGTCCGGGTCGGGCCGAAGCCGCAGTTTGACCGCGAGGTAGTCGACGTTCCAGTACACGGCGGAGCGGCTGACCCCGGGCCAGACGGGCCGCAATCGGTCCACGAGTTCTTCCACGGCGGGCGGCGGGGCGTGCGGTTCGCCGCGCAGACGCGGCTCGCACAGGGCGGCCAGGACCGCGAAGTACCGTTTGGTGCGGTCGAGGGAGAACGCCGCAGCGGTGCGCTCCCCGGACAGCCCGTGGCGGGCGACGCTGCGGAAGGCGTGGCATGGCGCCCAGACCTCGAAGGCGAGCAGATCGCCGCCGGCGGGCAGGACGACGCGCGAGAACTCGAACGGCACGGGCGCCTCCTGCCGGCCCGGCGCCACCTTCATGTGCTCGCCCGCGCCCTCCGGGTTCTCCACCACGTAGGTCTGGTCCTCGCTGTGGTTGCTGAGCAGCCAGAACGAACGGTGCGCGGTGATCTCCCCGGCGGCCCGGGGGACTCCCGCGTGAGCGATGACGAGGCCGCCGCCGTCGCCGGCGGCCCTGCCGAACGTCAGCCGTTCCCCCGTGGAGACCCTGATCTGTTCGGCGGCGCCGTCACACGGCGGTGGCACGACGATGAGGCTGTACATGGAGTCGTCCCCTCCTCCGATGGCTGGGGGCGAGCCCCCAGCCCGAGGGGGGCAGATTAACGGAGGCTCCGCACGGACCACGAGACTTTCCCCGACGTGGTCGGCGGGCGGCGTGCGGGACGCGCGTGGACGGGCGCCGGCGCGCGGGACGTACGGAACGGGGCCGTGTCACGTGGTGACACGGCCCCGTCGAGAGTGACGAGAAGACGCCGTTGCGGCGCTCACCGACCGGTTCATAGCGCCTCCGGTTCCCGAGCGGTCGACAGCGCGCCCGCGGTCAGTAGCGCGGGCGGTTGAACCAGGCCGAACCGGTCGGGGCGATCATGGCGGCCGCCATGACGCCGCCGAAGCCGATCCACAGCAACGCCCAGATCAGAACCGCGGAGGAGCCGGCGTCGGCCGCGCCGATCAGGATGAGCAGGCCGAAGAGCGCGCCGAGGATGCCGTAGATCATCGTCGTGATGCGGATGCCCTGTCCGCCCCGGCTGAACTTGACGCCCAGGGTGATGGACAAGCCGGCCAGGCCGAGGAAAAGCAACGCCATGACGAAGATGATGCCGGCCGAGGCGTGGCCCAGATCGGAGAAGCTGTTCCCGCCGAAGGTGTCCTCGCCGGCGTTGGACGCGTCGTTGATGGTCGCGGCGCCGAACATGGCGGAGATGCCGATCAGGGCCTGCACGGCAGCCACGATGTAGAGCATGACCCGCGCGGTGACCATCAGGCCGGGCATCGACTGTGGCATGGCGTTGCCCCCCGGGTAACCGGGGTACGCCGGTTGCTGCGGGAATCCGTAACCCGGCGGTGGGCCGGTCGGCGCCGGAGGCTGCTGGGGGTAGCCGTAGCCCGGAGCGGTCGGGGGCTGCTGGGGCGGCGGGCCGTAGGGGTTGTTCGGGTCGCCGAAACTCATGGCGGTCCTTCCTCCGTTGCGTTCGAGTGCGGGGACGCGCGGCCTGGCTCGGAGGAAAGTTCTACAGATGCGGTCCGTCCCCCCGGTACTGCCCGCGGCACTGTGCCGTCAATCGTTCTGCAATGGCCGGTTTGTTGTCCAGCCGCATTCCGCGGCAAAGAGCATGTGTTGTGCAAGTGCAACATCAACGATCACGTCCGCACACCTGACGGCCCCAGCCGCCGCCTCCGTACGGGTTCACCCGGATTGGAACCGGGAGGCCGTCATCCGAGAGGATGGGACCATGACCGCCCAGATTCTCGATGGCAAGGCCACCGCAGCCGAGATCAAGTCCGATCTGACCGCCCGAGTGGCGGCGCTGAAGGAGAAGGGCGTGACGCCCGGCCTCGGCACGATCCTCGTCGGCGCCGATCCCGGCAGCCAGAAGTACGTGGCCGGCAAGCACCGCGACTGCGCCGAGGTCGGCATCGCGTCCATCCAGCTCGAGCTGCCCGACACGGCCACCCAGGAGGAGATCGAGGCGGTCGTCCGCGGACTGAACGACGACCCCGCCTGCACCGGTTACATCGTCCAGCTCCCGCTGCCCAGGGGCATCGACGAGAACCGGATCCTGGAGCTGATGGACCCGGCGAAGGACGCCGACGGCCTGCACCCGACGAACCTCGGCCGGCTGGTCCTCAACGAGCCCGCCCCATTGCCCTGCACCCCCAACGGCGTGCTCACGCTGCTGCGCCGGTACGGCGTGGAGATCAAGGGCGCGGAGGTCGTGGTGATCGGCCGTGGCGTCACCATCGGCCGTTCGATGCCGCTGCTGCTGACCCGGCGCAGCGAGAACGCCACGGTGACGCAGTGCCACACCGGCACCCGGGACCTCTCGGCGCACCTGAAGCGGGCCGACGTCATCGTCGCCGCCGCCGGCTCCGCCCACCTGGTCCGGGCCGAGGACGTCAAGCCGGGCGCGGCGGTGCTCGACGTCGGCGTCTCCCGCAACGCGGAGGGGAAGATCGTCGGCGACGTCCACCCGGACGTCCGCGAGGTGGCCGGCTGGGTCTCCCCGAACCCCGGCGGGGTGGGCCCGATGACCCGCGCCCAGCTGCTCGTCAACGTGGTCGAGGCGGCGGAGCGCAGTGTCGGCTGACGGCGTCTCCGGGAAGACCGACGACATGGACGGCACCGACGGCCGTATCGCCGACGGGGGCGACCACCGGGTCGAGCGCGGTGCCGGTGGCGGCGACGAGATCGAGGTGCGGGATCCGATCAGCGCGCCCGACGCCGACGGCGTGCCGCGTCGCACCACCCGCCGCTTCCCCAAGTTCACCCGGGACACCGCGCGTCCCGAGGGCGCCGGGCGGGCCGCGCCCGGCGACGCGCTGGCCGCCCGGCAGTGGCCGATCATCGCGGTGCTGGGCATCGTCGCGCTCGGCCTGCTGGTGACCGCGCTCGACCAGTTCCGGATCGGCACCATCCTGATCGGCGTCGGACTGCTGACCGGCGCGGTCCTGCGCTGGCTGCTGCCCGGCGTCGGCATGCTCGCGGTGCGCTCCCGCTTCACCGACATCGTGACCTACGGGGTGCTCGGCACGGTCATCGTCCTGCTGGCGCTGATGGCGCAGCCGGAGCCGTGGCTGCAGATCCCGTTCCTCAAGGACACCCTGCACTTCACGGTCGACAGCAGCTGACGGCACACGACCGGCGGCCCGTCCTCATCCCCCGAGAAGGACGGGCCGCCGACGTGTGCCACGCTCTCGCATCGCGAACGGCCTGTTCAACAGCTGTCCGGACGCTGTGGCACGGAAGTGACCGTTCCGCTACCGGGCGCGCGCCCGGGCGCAGTCGCCCCCGGCAGGGGAACCGACCGGCCGCCCCGCGTCGTCCCCTCAACGAACCGAAGGGAAGGTGGGCGGGATGGGCGCCTGGCAGCCGCTGCCGGACGGGCTGCCGTCGGAGGTACGGCACTTCGTGGAACAGTTGCGGCAGCTCAAGGACGGTACGGGCCTCAGCCTGGCCGCGCTCGGTGCGCGCACCGCGTACAGCAAGTCGTCCTGGCAGCGCTATCTCAACGCCGTCCAGCCGCCGCCCCGGCAGGCCGTCGCCGCGCTGTGCCGGGTGGCGGGACTGGCCGGCGCGGAGGCCGAACGGCACGTCGTCCGCTGGGAGTTGGCGGTCGAGGCCTGGCCGCGGCAGGCGTCGGCGAACCCGGCCGAGGCCTACGAGGAGGATCCGACGGTCCCCTGGTGGGACCGGCTCGAGGAGCCCGCCCCGCAGCCCGCGCCCGGACCGGCCGGACGGCTCCTGCTCTACGCGGCCCTGCTCCTGCTGGCGCTGCTGCTGGCCGCCGTCGGAGGCGCGGTCGCCTTCGGCTGAGTGACGGCGACCTCGACGGCGGAGCCCCGAGGCCGGCGCCGCGCACTCCTGAAAGGGACGCGGGCGGAACCGGCCTGAGAAAAAATGCCGCCCGCACAGGAATAGCCGCCTCCGCTCCGGGAAGGCGCACCCGTACCCCCACGGGAGTCCGGCGCGACCCGGCACCCCCACACGGCGGTCGCCGATCCCCCTCTCCCGGACCGGCGGCCGCCGCTTCGTGCGGGTCTCCCGTACGCCGAGAGGCACTCTGTGAAGCGGGCCACACAACCCCGGACGTCCGGCATCCCGGATGCGCGATAGCCTGACCGCTGATCGGATCTCTTGATACCAAGAGATCGATCATTTGTACGTCCCACCCGGGGCAGGGACGCCCCACCGACAGCTGTCATACGGAGAACGCCATGACCCGCACTCCCGTGAACGTCACCGTGACCGGCGCGGCCGGCCAGATCGGTTACGCCCTGCTCTTCCGCATCGCCTCCGGCCAGCTGCTCGGCGCGGACGTGCCCGTCAGGCTGCGCCTGCTGGAGATCACCCCGGCGCTCAAGGCCGCCGAGGGCACCGCCATGGAACTGGACGACTGCGCGTTCCCGCTGCTCCAGGGCATCGACATCACCGACGACGCCAACGTCGCCTTCGACGGCGCCAACGTGGCCCTCCTCGTCGGCGCCCGCCCGCGCACCAAGGGCATGGAGCGCGGTGACCTCCTCGAGGCCAACGGCGGCATCTTCAAGCCGCAGGGCAAGGCCATCAACGACCACGCCGCGGACGACATCAAGGTCCTCGTCGTCGGCAACCCGGCCAACACCAACGCCCTGATCGCCCAGGCCGCCGCCCCGGACGTACCGGCCGAGCGTTTCACCGCGATGACCCGTCTCGACCACAACCGCGCGCTGACCCAGCTCGCGAAGAAGACGGGCTCGACGGTCGCCGACATCAAGCGCCTGACGATCTGGGGCAACCACTCCGCCACCCAGTACCCGGACATCTTCCACGCCACGATCGCCGGCAAGAACGCCGCCGAGGTCGTCAACGACGAGAAGTGGCTGGCCGAGGACTTCATCCCGACCGTCGCCAAGCGCGGCGCGGCCATCATCGACGCCCGTGGCGCGTCCTCCGCCGCGTCGGCCGCCAACGCCGCGATCGACCACGTGCACACGTGGGTGAACGGCACGGCGGACGGCGACTGGGCCTCCATGGGCATCCCGTCGGACGGCTCCTACGGCGTCCCGGAGGGCCTGATCTCCTCCTTCCCGGTCACCGTGAAGGACGGCGTCTACGAGATCGTCCAGGGCCTGGACGTCAACGAGTTCTCCCGCGCCCGCATCGACGCGTCGGTGCAGGAGCTGGCGGAGGAGCGCGAGGCGGTTCGCGCACTCGGCCTGATCTGAGCCCGACCTGAACGCAAAGCGATCCCCGGACGGTTGGACCGTCCGGGGATCGCTCGCGTTCGCCTGCGCGTTCAGCTCTGCTTGAGGGCGTCCAGGAAGCTCGCCCACGCGCCGAGCCCGAAGAGGACCGCTCCGCGCTCGGGGGTCTTGCTGTCCCGGACCGGGACGACGGCCGGGATGTGATCGGCGACTTCGAGGCACGCTCCTCCGTCGGGGTTGCTGTAGCTGGACTTGCGCCAGGTGACGTTGCTCAGGTCGATGGCTCGCACGGCACTTCCTCCAACATTCGCATGATGAACTTCCGTGACTCGGCTGGGGAAAGCGCCTGGTCACGCATCGCATCGTAACGCCGTAGAAGTAGCTCAACTGCTCGGATTTCCTCGACCAGTTCGCCCCGGTGAGCGGTCTCCGCGTACGCCACGGTGACGCCGTCGGGCAGCCGGAGGAACATCATGTCGGTGCTGACCAGTCCGTGAAGACCGGCGCACAGCGGTAGCACCTGGAGAGTGACATTCGGGCGCTCGCAGACCTCGAGCAGGTACTCCAGCTGTTCCCGCCACTCCTGAGGCATGCGCAGTGGCGTACGCAGGACCGCCTCGGAGACGATGGCGCGGAAGGGTGGCGCGTCCTCTCCCTCCAGCAACTTCCTTCGGCCCGTGCGGGCTTCGACCTGCTGGTCCAGCTCTGGCCCCTTGAGTCCGCCCAGCGTGAGAACCTCACGCGCGTACTCCGCCGTCTGCAGCAGGCCATGCACGGTGCTCACGCCGTAGTGCCACAGGCTCAGCGCCTCCGCCTCCAGGTCCATGTACCTGCGGTACTGCTCCTTGAACTGACTGTTGTCGCCCATCGCGACTTCCCACAGGGCCAGCAGCAGTCCCGGCGTTCCGTAATGCGTGTCCAGTGCTTCGACGACCTCGGGGCTGCCCAGGTTCGTCCCGCTCTCCATCTTGCCGAGCGTGGACGCGTCCCAGCCCAGGCGCTCGGCCAGCTCCCGCAGGCTCTCGCCGCGGCCGTTGCGCAGCAGCCGCAGCTCCTCGGCGAAGCGTTTGCGGGGCTGTTGGCTGCGGCCGGTGACCACTCGTCTCGCAGGCATGGGGCGACTCCTTCGCGGCTCTGCGTGGCGGCAGGAACACGAAGGGTAATTCAACTCTCCGTGGAGTTCAGTCCACTCGGTCGTCCCGATACTATTTGTCCGCTTATGCGAGCAAGTTCCGTGACCCCAGGCACTTTCGGCCGCGAATTGCGCATGCAATGCGAGGTCGGGGGCAGGTGGACGCAGTCCCCGTGTGACCCGGGGGTGACACAGGGGGACGGAACAGGAACGGAAGGCAACGCCGATCATGGCCGACAGGACCGAACCGCCGCACATGCCGCAGCTGCGGGAGCACCGGACGATTCACTCGGGCGGAGAATGGCGGGAAGCCGTCTCCGGCGCCACCCGCGAGATCATCGACCCCGCGGACGGCCGCCCCTTCGCCGTGGTCGCCGAAGGCGACGAGAAGGACACCGACCTGGCGGTCGCGGCCGCCCGTGCCGCCTTCGACGAGGGCGCGTGGCCGCGCACCCCCGCCGCCGAGCGTGCGGCCCTGCTGTACCGCGTCGCCGACCTCCTCGTCCGCGACCGCGAACGGCTCGGCCTGCTGGAGAGCCGGGACGCGGGCAAGACCCTCGAAGAGGGCCGCGTCGACATCGACTGCGTCGCCGACGCCTTCCGCTACTTCGCGGGTCTGGTGGCCGCCGAGTCGTCGGGCCGGGTGGTGGACGCGGGATCGGCCGACGTCCACAGCGTCGTCGTCCACGAGCCGGTCGGCGTGTGCGCGCTGATCACGCCGTGGAACTACCCGCTGCTCCAGGCGAGTTGGAAGATCGCCCCGGCGCTGGCCGCCGGCAACTCCTTCGTCGTCAAGCCGAGCGAGATCACGCCGCTGACCACGGTCGCGCTGATCGACCTGCTCGCCGAGGCGGGACTCCCCGCCGGCGTCGCGAACATCGTCACCGGTCCCGGCCACACGGTCGGCGCCCGGCTCGCCGAACACCCCGACGTCGACCTGGTCTCCTTCACCGGCGGCCTGGTCAGCGGCACGAAGGTCGCGCAGGCCGCCGCGCCCACCGTCAAGAAGGTCGCCCTCGAACTCGGCGGCAAGAACCCCAACGTGGTCTTCGCCGACGCCTGCGCCACCGACGAGGGCTTCGACACCGCCGTCGACCAGGCCCTCAACGCGGCCTTCATCCACAGCGGCCAGGTCTGCTCGGCGGGCTCCCGGCTCATCGTCGAGGAGTCCGTCCGCGACCGCTTCGTCGACGAACTCGCCCGCCGGGCCGGGAAGATCCGGCTCGGGCGCGGCACCGAGGACGGCGTCGAGTGCGGCCCGCTCGTCTCCGAGCAGCAGCGCGCCAAGACCGAGGAGTACGTGGCCTCCGCGCTCGCCGAGGGCGCCGTGCTGCGCTCCGGCGGCAGGCGGCCCGAACCCTCCCCGCAACGGCCCGGGTCGGGCTACTTCTACGAACCCACCGTCCTCGACCGCTGCCACCGCGAGATGCGGGTCGTGCGGGAGGAGGTCTTCGGACCTGTCCTCACCGTCGAGACCTTCCGCACCGAGGACGAGGCCGTCGCTCTCGCCAACGACACCGAGTACGGCCTCGCCGGCGGCGTCTGGACCGCCGACGCGGGCCGCGCGCGGCGGGTCGCCGGCCGGCTGCGCCACGGCACCGTCTGGATCAACGACTTCCACCCCTATCTGCCGCAGGCGGAGTGGGGCGGCTTCGGCAAGAGCGGCGTGGGCCGCGAACTCGGGCCGGCCGGACTCGCCGAGTACCGCGAGGCCAAGCACGTCTACCAGAACCTCGCGCCCAAGCCCGTCCGCTGGTTCGCGGGCTGACCCGCCGACAGGCCCCGCAGACCCCGCCTCCCTCCCCGAACGCACTTCGCACAGACTTCGCACGCCCCTGGAGTACCCCTCATGCCAGAGACCTCACCCGTCTATGACTACGTGATAGTCGGAGGCGGAACCGCCGGTTCCGTCATCGCCTCCCGGCTCACCGAGAACCCCGACACCACCGTCGCCGTCATCGAGGGCGGCCCCAGCGACGTCGGCCGCGACGACGTCCTCACCCTGCGCCGCTGGACGGGCCTGCTCGGCGGCGAGCTCGACTACGACTACCCGACCACCGAGCAGCCGCGCGGCAACTCCCACATCCGGCACAGCCGGGCGCGCGTCCTCGGCGGCTGCTCCTCCCACAACACGCTCATCGCGTTCAAGCCGCTGCCGTCCGACTTCGACGAGTGGGAGGCGGCCGGCGCCGAGGGCTGGGGCGCGGTCCCGATGGAGGCGTACTACGCGCGCCTGCTGAACAACATCGTTCCGGTCGACGAGAAGGACCGCAACGCCATCGCCCGCGACTTCGTCGACGCCGCGCGGCAGGCGACCGGAGTACCCCGCGTCGAAGGCTTCAACAGCAAGCCCTTCGACGACGGCGTCGGGTTCTTCGACCTCGCCTACCACCCCGAGACCAACAAGCGGTCATCCGCCTCCGTCGCCTACCTCCACCCGGTGATGGACGAACGACCCAACCTGACGATCCTCCTGGAGACCTGGGCGTACCGGCTGGAGCTGGACGGCGCCCACGCGCGGGGCGTGCACGTACGCACCCAGGACGGCGAGGAGATCCTCGTCCGCGCCCGCCGCGAGGTCGTGCTCTGCGCCGGCGCGGTCGACACGCCTCGGCTGCTGCTGCACTCCGGCATCGGCCCCAAGGCCGACCTGGACGCGCTCGGCATCCCCGTCGTCCACGACCTGCCCGGCGTCGGCGAGAACCTGCTCGACCACCCCGAGTCGGTCATCGTCTGGGAGACCCACGGGCCGCTCCCGGAGAACTCCGCGATGGACTCCGACGCCGGGCTGTTCGTGCGCCGCGACCCCGAGCACCCGGGCCCCGACCTGATGTTCCACTTCTACCAGGTCCCCTTCACCGACAACCCCGAGCGGCTCGGCTACGAACGCCCCGCGCACGGCGTGTCGATGACTCCCAACATCCCCAAGCCGAAGTCCCGCGGACGGCTCTCCCTGCGGAGCGCCGACCCGGCCGTCAAGCCCGCGCTGGACTTCCGCTACTTCACCGACGAGGACGACTACGACGCCCGCACCCTCGTCGACGGCATCCGCATCGCCCGCGAGATCGCGAGGACCGAGCCGCTGGCCGGCTGGCTCAAGCGCGAGGTCGCGCCCGGCCCGCACATCACGGGCGACGAGGAGCTGAGCGAGTACGCGCGCAAGGTCGCGCACACCGTCTACCACCCTGCCGGCACCTGCAAGATGGGCGCCGCCGACGACGAACTCGCCGTCGTGGACCCCCAGTTGCGAATCCGTGGACTGGACGGCATCCGCATCGCGGACGCCTCCGTGTTCCCGACCATGACAGCCGTGAACCCGATGATCGGCGTGCTGATGGTCGGCGAACGGGCCGTGGACCTGATCGGAGGCGATGCCTGATGAGTACCGACCCGAGCACCGACACCGCTATCGACACCCATACCGACACGACCGCCCACACCAGCATCGAGGAGCGCCCGCCGGTCTTCTCGGTGGACGGCCTGTGGAAGGTGTTCGGCCCGAAGGCCGAGACCGTCCCCGGCGACCCCGAACTGGCCTCCCTGCCCCCCGCCGACCTCCGCTCCCGCACCGGCTGCACCGCCGCCGTCCGGGACGTCTCCTTCGACGTGCGCAAGGGCGAGGTCTTCGTCGTCATGGGCCTGTCCGGCTCCGGCAAGTCCACCCTCGTGCGCTGTCTGACCCGGCTGATCGAGCCGACCGCCGGCCGCATCGCCATCGAGGGCGAGGACGTCCGCGCCATGGACAAGAACCGGCTGCGCGAACTGCGCCGGCACCGGGCCGCGATGGTCTTCCAGCACTTCGGCCTGCTCCCGCACCGCACCGTCGTCGACAACGTGGCCTACGGCCTGGAGATACAGGGCGTCGGCAAGGCCGAGCGGCGCGCCCGGGCCCGGCAGGTCGTCGAGAAGGTCGGCCTGGAGGGCATGGAGCACCGCAGGCCCAGCGAGCTGTCCGGCGGGCAGCGCCAGCGCGTCGGACTGGCCCGCGCGCTCGCCGTGGACCCCGAGGTCCTGCTCTTCGACGAGCCGTTCAGCGCCCTCGACCCGCTGATCCGGCGCGACATGCAGGAGGAGGTCGTCCGGCTGCACCGGGAGGAGGGCCGCACGATGGTCTTCATCACCCACGACCTCAGCGAGGCCCTCAAGCTCGGCGACCGCATCGCCCTCATGCGCGACGGCGCGGTGGTGCAGCTCGGCACCCCCGAGGAGATCGTCGGCTCGCCCGCCGACGACTACGTCCGCGAGTTCGTCCGCGACGTCCCGCGCGAGCAGGTCATGACGGTCCGCCGGGCCATGCGGGCCGGCGAGTGCGGCGGCCCCGGCCACCCGGGCGCGCTCGCCGCCGACGCGGTGGTCGCCGAGGCGATCCAGGTCGTGTCGCGCAGCCACAAGCCGGCGTGCGTCGTGGAGGACGGCCGGTGTCTGGGGGTCGTCGATCACGAACGGCTCCTGGACGTCGTGGCCGGAACGGAGCTCCGCAAGGAGGCGGTCTGACATGGCTACGGTCACCGCACCCGCCCCCCGTGTCTCCCTGCCCGGGGTCCTCAAACACCGCTCGGTCGCCAAGCTCGCGCTGCTCGCGCTCGCCGCGGCGGTCCTCGTGCCGCTCGCCAACGCCCAGTGGGCCAGCGGCAGCTGGCCCGCCGCCCTCACCGTCGACCTCACCGAGCCGCTCGGCAGGGCCAGCGACTGGATCATCGACAACCGCGACAGCCACCCCCTGTTCCTCTACGGCTTCGGCTACGTCAGCAACGCCGTCGTGCTCTGCGTGCGAGCCGTCTACCTGGTGCTGCTCGCGGCCGGCTGGGCGGGCGTCACCGTCGCCGCCGCGCTGATCGCCTGGCGGGTCGCCGGAGTACGACTGGCCGCCGGCACCGCCGTCGCGTTCCTCGCCTGCGGACTGCTCGGCATGTGGATCCCGACCATGCAGACCCTCGCGCTGATGGTCGTCGCGGTCCTCGTGTCGGTCGCCGTCGGCGCCGTGCTCGGCCTCGCCGCCGGGCTCTCGGACCGGATGGACCGCATCCTGCGCCCCGTCCTGGACACCATGCAGGTGCTGCCCGCCTTCGCCTACCTGCTCCCGGTCGTCCTGATCTTCGGCATCGGCGTCCCCGCGGCCGTCCTCGCCACCGTCGTCTATGCCGCGCCGCCGATGGCCCGGCTCACCTCGCTCGGCCTGCGCGGCGCCGACAAGGAGGTGCTCGAAGCCGTCGAGTCGCTCGGCGCCACCGCCCGGCAACGCCTGCTCACCGCGCGCATCCCGCTGGCCCGCAAGGAACTCCTGCTCGGCCTCAACCAGACGATCATGATGGCGCTGTCCATGGCGGTCATCGCCTCGGTGATCGGCGCGGGCGGCCTCGGCGACCGCGTCTACCAGGCGCTCGCCTCGGTCGACGTCGGCGCGGCCCTCGCCGCCGGCATCCCGATCGTCCTCCTCGCCGTCGTCCTGGACCGGGTCACCGGCGCGGCCGGTGACGGTGACCCCGGCGCCGGAACCCGGCACGGCGGCCTCTCGCGCCGCGCGGGATGGGCGGCCGCGCTCGCCGCGACCGTCGTCGTCGCGGTCGCCGTACGGCTCGCGGGCCGCCTCGACTGGCCCGACGCCTGGACGCTGAACATCGCCGAGCCGGTCAACCGGGCCGTCGACTGGATGACCGACCACCTCTACTCCGGGGTGCCCGTGATCGGCGGCACCGCCGACTGGGCCGGCCACTTCACCACCTGGGTCCTCGACCCGCTGCGCGACGGCCTCCAGGGCCTGCCCTGGTGGTCGGTGCTGCTGATCGTCGCCGCGCTCGCCTGGGTGATCGGCACCTGGCGCACCGCGCTCACCGCCGTCCTCGCGATGGCCGCGATCGGCGTCCTCGGCGTGTGGAAGCCGTCGCTCGACACGCTGTCGCAGGTCCTCGCCGCGGTCGCCGTCACCCTCGTGCTGGGCTTCGCGACCGGTATCGCGGCCGCCCGCAGCGACCGCTTCGAACGGCTGCTGCGGCCCGTTCTCGACGTCTTCCAGACGATGCCGCAGTTCGTGTACCTGATCCCGGTCGTCGCGCTGTTCGGTGTCGGCCGCGCGCCCGCCGTGGCCGCCGCGGTCGTGTACGCGCTGCCCGCCGTCGTCCGCATCACCGCCCAGGGACTGCGCCAGGTCGACCCGGCCGCCCTGGAATCGGCCCGCTCGCTCGGCGCGAGCAGCGGCCAGCAGATCCGCCAGGTGCAGCTCCCGCTGGCCCGCCCGGCGCTGCTGCTCGCCCTCAACCAGGGCGTGGTGCTGGTCCTCGCCGTCGTCATCATCGGCGGCCTGGTCGGCGGCGGCGCGCTCGGCTACGACGTCGTCTTCGGCCTCGCCCAGGGCGACCTCGCCACCGGTCTGGTGGCCGGCGCGGCCATCGTCTGCCTCGGCCTGATGCTCGACCGGGTGACCCAGCCGACGGAACGCCGTACGAAGAAGGGGGCGTGACATGCGCATCCGTACCACCGCGACCGTCGCCGGCGCGTCCGCGCTGCTCCTGCTGACCGGCTGCGGCGCCGCCGACATGACCAAGCAGGCCTCGCCGTTCGCCAATGCGCAGGGCGCCAAGAGCCTCACCCTGTCCGTGCAGTCCTGGGTGGGCGCCCAGGCCAACGTGGCCGTCGCTCAGTACCTCCTCGAGCACGAGCTGGGCTACCGCGTCGACACCGTGCAGGTCGACGAGGTGCCCGCCTGGGACGCGCTCAGCCAGGGCCGGGTCGACGCGATCCTGGAGGACTGGGGCCACCCCGAGCAGGAACAGCGCTACGTCAAGGACAAGAAGACGATCACGCCCGGCGGCGACCTCGGCGTGACCGGGCACATCGGCTGGTTCGTGCCGACGTACTTCGCGAAGCAGCACCCGGACGTCACGAACTGGAAGAACCTGAACAAGTACGCGGCGCAGTTCGCCACCGCGGAGAGCGGCGGCAAGGGCCAGCTCATGGACGGCTCGCCCTCCTACGTCACCAACGACAAGGCGCTGGTGAACAACCTGGACCTGGACTTCCAGGTCGTGTTCGCCGGTTCGGAGGCCGCCCAGATCACCCAGATGCGGCAGTTCGCCAAGGAGAAGAAGCCCTTCCTCACCTACTGGTACGCGCCGCAGTGGCTCTTCAAGAAGGTCCCCATGACCGAGGTGAAGCTGCCCGCCTACAAGGAGGGCTGCGACGCCGACCCGGAGAAGGTCGCCTGCGGCTACCCGCACACCCCCCTGCAGAAGTACCTCAACGCCGACTTCGCGAAGGACGGCGGGAAGGCGGCCGCGTTCCTGAAGAAGTTCAGGTGGACGACCGAGGACCAGAACGAGGTGTCCCTGGCCATCGCCGACCAGAAGATGACGCCGGAGGAGGCGGCGAAGCAGTGGGTGGACGGCCACGCCTCGAAGTGGAAGGCGTGGCTGTCCTGAGCGCGGTGAGTGCGCCGACCGCTGCCGCTACGCCAGACCGGCGCTGATCTCCCGCAGGGCGGCCGCCGCCCGCCGCTGGAGACCCGGCCCGAACGTGACGCGCGTGGCCCCGAGTTCGCCGAGCCCGGCGGGCGAGGGGCCCTCGCCGTCCACCCGTCCGCCCACGTTCACCGGGCCCTGGATCCCCGACCGCAGCAGCGGCAGCAGACGGGTCGGCGCGCCGATCGGGTACACGCAGTCGGCGCCGGCCGCGACGTACAGCGCGGCCCGCTCGATGGCCCGCTCGACGGCCCGTTCGGGGTCGCCAGCGTCGTCGCCGTACTCGAAGACGTCCACACGCGCGTTCACGAAGAGCAGGCCGCCCGCCTCCGCCCGCACCCGCGCCAGCCACTCTGCGTGCTCCCGCGGGTCCTTCAGGACCCCGCCGACGGAGTCCTCCAGATTGCAGCCGACGGCGCCCGTCTCCAGCAGCCGCTCCACCAGTTCCTTCGGCGCCAGCCCGTACCCGTCCTCGACGTCCGCGGACACCGGCACGTCCACCGCCCGCACGATCCGGGCGACCGCCGCGAACATCTCGTCCGCCGGGGTCTGCCCGTCGGCGTACCCGAGGGAGGCGGCGACGCCCGCGCTGGGCGTCGCGAGCGCCGGGAAGCCCGCCTCGGCGAAGACCCGGGCGCTGGCCGCGTCCCACGGGCCGGGCAGGACCAGGGGGTCGCCCGGCAGCCGGCCGTGGTGCAGCCGGCGGAAGTCGTCCGCCTCGCTCATGGCGTCCACTCCTCGCGGTCGACGTCGTCCGCCCGGCTCACCTGTGCTGCCCCGGCCGGTAGTGCCCCGGCACCAGCCGGCAGGTGACGCCGAACCGGTTCCAGGCGTTGATCACCGTGATCGCGGCGATCAGCTGCGCGAGGGCGGGCTCGTCGAAGTGCTCGGCAGCCCTCGCGTACACCGCGTCCGGCACGAAGCCCTCCGTCAGCACCGTCACCGCCTCGGTCAGCGCCAGCGCCGCGAGCTCCTGCTCCGTGTAGAAGTGCCCCGACTCCTCCCAGGCGCTGAGCTGGACGATCCGCTCGACGCTCTCGCCCGCCGCGAGCGCGTCCTTGCTGTGCATGTCGACGCAGAGCGCGCAGCGGTTGAGCTGCGAGGCCCGGATCTTCACCAGTTCCAGCAGCTTCGGGTCGAGGCCCTTACGGGCGGCGGCGTCCAGCCGGAGCATCGCCTTGTACACCTCGGGGGCGTGCGCGGACCAGTTCAGCCGGGGGGTGTGCTCGGGCGCGTGGTCCGCCCGCTCGCCGGTGGCCCGGGCGGGGGCGCCGGTCGCGGGGCCGGCCGCCGGGCCGATGGCGGGGCTGGTCGTGGGGCTGGTCGCGGGGCTGGTCACCGTGCTCGTCGTGGTGGTCGGGGCGGGTGCGTCGGTCGTCATGGCTTCGACCCTAGGCGTCAGGCAGCCCAGGAGTATGGTCCATTTCTATGGCGAAATCATGGGCCGCTTTCGGGGTCGACCTGCACGTGGAGCCGACCGGGCCGCGGGTGCGGCGGGGCCTGACCGACGGTCTGCGCGAGGCGGTCCGCAGCGGCCGGCTGCCGCCCGGCACCCGGCTGCCCTCCTCCCGCTCCCTCGCCGCCGACCTGGGCATCGCCCGCAACACGGTCGCCGACGCCTACACCGACCTGGTCGCCGAGGGCTGGCTCACCGCCCGCCAGGGCTCGGGCACCCGGGTGTCCGAACGGCACGTCGTGCCTCCGGCGAACTCGGCCCCCCGCCGCCCCGCAGATCACCGGCCCGTCCACGACCTGCGGTCGGGCAGCCCCGACCTCTCCTCCTTCCCGCGCGGCGCATGGCTCAGGGCGGCCCGCCGCGCCCTGGCCGCGGCTCCCTCCGACGCCTTCGGCTACGGCGACCCGCGCGGCCGGGTGGAACTGCGCACCGCCCTCGCCGGCTACCTCTCCCGCGCCCGCGGGGTGCGCGCCGACCCCGACCGCATCGTGGTGTGCGCCGGGTTCTCGCACGGCCTCCGCGTCCTCGCGAGGGTCCTGCGGGCGCGCGGGGCGCACTCGGTGGCCGTCGAGTCCTACGGCCTGGACGAGCACTGGCGACTGCTGGCGGAAGCGGGACTGGCCACCACCGCCCTGCCGTTCGACGAACGCGGCACGGACCCGACGGCCGGGGCCACGGACGCCGGCGCGGTCCTGCTGACCCCCGCCCACCAGTTCCCGATGGGCGTGCCGCTGCACCACGACCGCCGGGCGGCCGTCGTGGACTGGGCGCGGCGCACCGGCGGTCTGGTCCTGGAGGACGACTACGACGGCGAGTTCCGCTACGACCGCCAGTCCGTGGGCGCACTCCAGGGGCTCGACCCCGATCACGTGGTGTACCTGGGCACGGCGAGCAAGTCGCTGGCCCCCGGCCTGCGGCTGGGCTGGATGGTGCTGCCGCCGGGCGTGGCGGAGGAGGTGACGGCGGCCAAGGGCGGGGTGGACACCTGCGGGGCACTGGACCAGCTGACGCTCGCGGAGTTCATCGCCTCGGGCGCGTACGACCGCCATGTGCGGGCCATGCGCACGCGCTACCGCCGCCGCCGCGACGCGCTGGTCGCCGTCCTGGCCGACCGGGCTCCCGCGATCCGCGTCACCGGCATCGCGGCGGGCCTGCACGCCGTCCTGCGCCTGCCGCCGGGCACGGAGGCGGCCGTGGTGCGTGCGGCGGCCCGGCAAGGCCTTGCGGTCGACGGTCTGACCTCGCGCCATCGGCACGCGGGCGCCGTAGCCGCCCCGCTCGACGCTCTGGTCGTGGGGTACGGCACCCCGCCGGACCACGCCTGGTCCGGCGCGCTGGACGCCCTGTGCGCCGCTCTTCCCGTCGACGACGACGGCTCCGGAATTCTTTTTCCCGGATAGATTTCCCGGAATTTCCCCGATACAGTCCCACCATGACGAACAGTAATTCCGTGACCCGCGTGGCGCTCAAGAAGATAACCCCCGACGTCTCCGCCGCGATGGGCGCCCTGCACGGTGCCGCGGTTTCCGCCGCCCGCGACGCCAAGGTCGAACCCGAGATCCTGGAGCTGGTCAGGATCCGCGCCTCGCAGCTCAACGGCTGCGCGTTCTGCCTCGACATGCACACCAAGGACGCCCGCGCCGAGGGCGAGACCGAGCAGCGCATCTACGCGCTGAACGCCTGGCGGGAGACCCCGTTCTTCTCTGAACGCGAGCGCGCCGCACTGGCGTTGACCGAGGCCGTGACCCTGGTGCACGACGGTCACGTGCCGGACGCGGTGTACGCCGAGGCGGCGGAGGTCTTCGACGAGGCGCAGCTCGCCGCGCTGATCTGGGCGGCCACCGTCATCAACGCCTACAACCGCATCGCCGTCGCGACGCGCATGGTCCCGGGCGCCTACCAGCCGGCGAAGAAATAACCCGGGGAATTCAGGGAAAAGCGAAATGCGAAATGCGGGCACCGGTTCAGTCGGCCGGTGCCCGTATTTCTTCGGGCGGCATGTGGGTGATATCCGGGCTATATCCGGGGCAGCGGCTCGCCCAGGGAATCCAGCCACCGCCGCCATTCCGCCGCCCGCACCGCCGGCCCGGGAGTGAGCGGGCCTCCCACCCAGGCCGTGACCGGGCGGATGCCGTGCAGCGCGTTCACCAGCCACACCTCCCGGCCGTCCAGCTCGGCGGGCGTCCGCTCGCGGTGCACGACCCGGACGCCGAGGCGGTGGGCCCGTTCCTGGATCAGCTGCCCGGTCACCCCGGCCAGGACCGGCAGCCTGGGCGGCGGCAGACACAGGGTGTCGTCCTCCCACCACAGGACGCTCGCGGTGGCCGCCTCCAGGACCGCCCCGGAGGACGCGACCAGCACCGCCTCCGTCGCGCCCGCGCCGGACGCCCGGCGGCGCACCCGGGCCAGCGCGTCGAGGTCGGGCCCCTTGCGGCGCGGCACGGTCCGCGGATCGGGCTGGCCCGCGGCCCAGACCCGGATGTCCGGCTCGAGCTGCGGGGCGGGCCGCAGCAGCAGCCGCAACTCCAGCGAACCGGCGGCGAGTTCCACCCGGGGAAACCACTCGCCGGACCGCGGCAGGGCGGCCGTCACGTCCCGCCAGAACTCCACCAGCCGGCGCAGCGGCGGACCGCTGCACTCGCCACAGGCCCGCAGGAACCGCTCCCGGTGCCGTTCCAGGCCGCGCACCCGGCCGTCACGCACCAGCCACGAGTCCGCGACGAGCAGCCGCCCGCCGGCCTCGGCGGCGGGCAGCAGCCCCCCGGCCGACGTCCACCCCGACAGCCCCTCCACCACCGTCGCCCGCGTCGTGGCCCGCGTCATCGCCTGAGTCATCGTCTGCGTCATCGCCTGTTCCTCTCCGGACGTCCCGCTCAGTACTTGCCGGCCGCCGCCGGCGCCCCGCCCCGGGGCCCGTACGGAGCGTGCTCCAGCCACGACCCGCACGAGGGCAGCACCGGCGCCAGGGCCGCCGCCGCCCGCTGCCGGAGCCGTACGGTCCGGCGCCGGGGGCGCAGATGCTCCAGCGCGAGCCCCGCGGCGGCGCTGTTGAACAGGCCCGCCGCCCGCCTCGTCCCGGCGAACTCCTCGACGGCCCGGTCCGTGCCGGCGGCGACGGCCCCGGCCGCCGCCACCGCGTCGGCGATCCCGCTGTTCATGCCGCGCGCCCCGAACGGCGGGAACAGGTGCGCCGCCTCGCCGACCAGCAGCACCCGCCGGTGCGGATCGGCGAACGACGCGGCGACCTTGCGCAGGAAGCGGTACGTCGACACCCACAGGATCCGCCGGTCGTGGCCGTCGGCCCCGCCGTACCCGTCGCCGACGACCGCCGGCAGCCAACGCCGTACGGCCTCCTCGGTGCCGAAGGCCTCCTCCGTGTCGTCGTCGCGGCACTGCAGGTCGACCTGGAAGCCCCCGGTGAAGGGCACCCGCATCACGCTGCGGCCGCCCACCCCCGGATGCTCGTAGTGGAAGACGCGCTCCAGCGGCAGTTCGGCGCCGGGCACGTCGGCCACGTCCACGACGACGTGGAAGCCCTCGCCGCGCACGCCCTCCATGGCGATGCCCAGCCCGCGCCGGACCGCCGAGCGGGCCCCGTCGGCGGCGACGACGTGCCCGGCGTGCCACTCCCGCCCGTCCTCGCCGCCCAGCACGGCCCCGTCCGGCGTGGTGCGTACGTCCGTGACGCGCGCCCCCCACACGAACTCGACCCCCGCCCGTGCGCAGGCGGCGCGCAGGAACCGCTCGGTGTCCACCTGGCGCAGGCTGGTGAAGGGCGGCAGCGCCGTCTGAGGTCCGGACCGGGGCGGGAACGTGCGGGCGTACACCTCCCGGCCCCGGTACAGGGTCCGCCGGGTGTGCCAGGTGCGCCCGTAGGCGGTGATCTCGGCGGCCAGCCCGGGCGCCACCCCGTCGAGCAGCGCGAGGGTCTCGCGGTGCACGAACAGGGCGCGGCTGCCCGGCCGTTCACGGTCCTCGGGGTCCGCCTCCAGCACCAGCGCCGGCAGCCCGTGCGCGCGCAGCGCGAGCGCCGCCGACAGACCGACCGGGCCCGCGCCCACCACGACGGCCGGGTTCACGCGGGCACGCTCCGCGGCGTCCCGGTCAGCAGGCGGGTGATCTCCACCCGCTTCACCTTCCAGGTCGCCGTCATCGGCAGCTCCTCGAACCGCCACTGCCGCGGCTCGGCCATCGCGGGCAGATCGGCCGTGGCCGCCCGCCAGCGCTCCGGATCGAGCGGCCGCTCGCCCCGCACGCACACCACCGGCACCGGCTCCCGGTCCGCGCCGGGCACGATGACCACCTCGCGCAGCTCCTCCAGACGCTCCATCAGCGCGTCCTCCACCTCCAGGCTGCTGTGCACGGCGTCGATCCGGTCGATCTCACGGTCGATCAGACGCAGCGCGCCCAGCCGGCTCAGGACGCCCATGTCGCCCATCTGCCACCATCCGTCGTCGAGCTGGCGCTCGTACTGCGCCCGCGCGCCGAGGTAGGTGAGGATGCGTCCCCGGGTGCGCGCCTCGATCCGGCCGGGCGTGCCGGGCGCGACGGGACGGCCGTCGGGGCCGGTGATCCGCAGCCGGGTGAAGCCGGGGATGCCCGTTCCGACCCGGCGGCCGTCCGCCCGCTGCGCGCTGCGCCGGGTGAACCACTGGACCGCGACCGGGCCCGTCTCGCTCTGCCCGTACAGCTGGACCAGCCAGGGGGCACGGCGTGTCGACGCGCCCAGCAGCCGGCGCACCGTGCGCGGGTGGATCGCGTCGAACGTGGAGCCGTACGACTTCACCTGGGACAGCGGGGCGCCGGGCGCGTCGGCCAGCTCCTCCCACAGTACGAACGTGTTGGGGTGGGTCTCGACGATGCCGGGCCGGTGGCGGACCAGCAGCGGCCGTACGGCGGCCGGGTCCGGGTCGGTGATCAGCACCAGCGGGCTGCCGAAGCGCAGCAGGACGCCGAGCAGGTGGTAGAAGCGCGAGTGCACGAACGACATGTGCAGCGCGGCCGTCTCGCCGCGGGTGGGCCAGCCCATCGCCTGCTGCGGGACCAGCCGGTTCCACATGGTGTTCGGGCAGTGCACGGCCAGCTTGGGGACGCCGGTGGTGCCGGAGCTGTGGGTGATCAGCGCGGGCTCGCGGGGGTGCAGCCGCACGGGCGCGGGAGGCCCGGCACAGGTGAACCCGGCCAGCGGCTCGGCGCCGGGCGCGGCGTCGACGGACAGCGTCCGCCGCACGCGGACCCCGACGCCCTTCAGCGGACCCTCCAGCTTGGCTCTGTCGGTGATCAGCCAGGGTTCCCGCAGCCGTTCCAGCAGCTGCCCGACGACCGGGCCCGCGAGGCCGGGGGAGAGCAGCACGGGCACCGCGCCGATGCGGGAGATCGCGCAGGTCAGCAGGACGATGTCGACGTTGTCCGTCTTGTGCAGGGCCACCTGCTCGGAGGGCCGTACCCCGGCCGCCCACAGCCGTCCCGACAGCTCCTCGACCACGTCGGCGAGGACCGTGTAGTCGAGGTCGACGCCGAGGCCGGGATGGGTGTCCAGCGGCCGGTCCAGGGTGACGAACACGGCGCCGTGCCGGTCGGCCGCCCGCCGGAACAGGGGGCCCAGATAGAACCCGCGGTCGGCGAGCAGGCGTGGCTGCGACATGTGACTGTTCCTTTCGGCCGTGCGGTGGGGACCCGTGGGGGTCACCACGCCCCCTGGCGGATCAGATGGCGGCGGAGCTTTCCGGTGGCGGTGCGCGGCAGGGACGTCACGAAGCTGACGCTCCTCGGCACCTTGAAGGCGGCGAGGTGCTCGCGCGCCAGGGCGAGGAGGTCGTCCTCGAGGCCGGCGGCGACCGGGCCGGCGGGGACCACGAAGGCGCGCAGCCGGCTGGAGCCGCGCCCGTCCGTGACGGCGGCGACCGCGACCTCGCGCACCGCCGGGCGGGTCCGCAGTACGGCCTCCACCTCCAGCGGGGAGACGGTGATCCCGCCGACCATCTCCATGTCGTCGGTGCGGCCCAGATGCCGGAAGGAGCCGTCCGGCTCGCGGCGGGCCCGGTCGTGGGTGGCGAGCCAGCCGCCGACCAGGGTGCGTGCTGTCTCCTCCGGCCGGTTCAGATAGCCGGACGTCAGCGTCGGCCCGCGCACCCACATCTCCCCTTCCGCGCCGTCCGGCACCGGCCGCCCGGCCCGGTCGCGCAGCTCCACCTCGAACCCCGGCACGGGACGCCCGACGGTGCCGGGACGGTCGTGGCCGAGGCTGTTGGCGCAGAAGGCGTGACCGGCCTCGGTGGAGCCGATCTGCTCCAGCACGGGCGCGCCGAGCAGCTCGGCGACCCGGACGCCGAGGCCGTCCGGCAGGCCCTCGCCGGCCGACACCGCGGCGCGCACCGAGGCGAAGCAGTCCCCGTGCCCGCTGCCCCGGTCGGCGACCAGCGCCGCGTACGCCGACGGCACCGAGTAGAGGAGGGTGACCCGGTGCCGGGCGACGAGCTCGTCGACGGCGGCGGGCGTGGGACGCCGGTCCACCAGCACGGCGGACGACCCGGAGAACAGCGGGAAGACGAAGGCGTTGCCGATGCCGTACGCGAAGTACAGCTTCGACACCGACAGGGTGACGTCCTCCTCGGTGATCCCGAGCAGCCGCCGGCCGATCAGGTCGTGGTACGCCTTCGGGTCGCCGTGCGCGTGCACGACGCCCTTGGGACGGCCCGTGGTGCCGGAGGTGTACTGCACGTACAGCGGCGCGTGCGCGTCGACCGGGTGGACGGCGGCCGGTTCGGCGGCGGGGGCCAGCGCGAGGAGCTCGTCGGCGCCGAGCCGCGCCCGTCCGGCGAAGCGGTCCTGCCGGTTCTCCCGGTCCTCGAGCCCCGGCCCGGTCAGGCAGAGCACGGCGTCGGTGTCCTTGGCCATGAACGCGTGCTCGGCGGCGGGCAGTTCGGGGTTGACCAGGACGGCGACGGCCCCGAGCCGGGCGACGCCGAGGAATGCCGCCACCCACGCCAGGCCGTCGGGCAGCGCGAGCAGCACCCGGTCGCCGGCCCGCACCCCGTGGTCCGCGAGCACCCCTGCCGCCCGTGCCCCGAGATCGTGCACCTCGCCGTGGGTGAAGCGCCGGTGCCCCTGGTGGAACGCGGCCCGCCCGGCCCAGCCCCGCCGCTCGGCGAGGTCGGCCAGTGCCGCGGCCAGGTTGCCGGGCGCGTCGCCGTCGCCGTTCCTCCTCGGCCGGGGCACGGCCGAGGCACGCGGAGCCGCCGCGGCGGGGGACGCCGGCGTGACCTGTGGAGCCGGCGTGGCCCGGGGTGCCGTCATGGGGCGGGGTGCCGTCGTGGGGCGTCGTGTCGTCATCGGGCGGCCTCCTCGGCGGTGGCGGGGCCCGGCTGCGAGGCCGCCGTCCCGTCCTCGGCGTCCTCCCGCAGGGCCCGCATCTGCGCGGCCGTCTTCAGCAGCATCTCGTCGTACTCGGCGACCGGATCGGAGTCGAGGACGATCGCGCCCCCCGCCCCCAGCTGCATCGAACCGTCGGCGAGGACCGCGGTGCGGATGACGATGTTCAGGTCCGCGCCGCCGCTGCAGCCCAGATAGCCGAGTGCGCCCGCGTACACGCCGCGCGCCTGGGTCTCCAGTTGGTCGATGATCTCCATGGTGCGCAGCTTCGGCGCGCCGGTCATCGAGCCGCCGGGGAAGCAGGCGCGCACGCAGTCCACCGCGTCGGTGTCCTCGCGCAGCCGTCCCTCCACGGTGGAGACGAGCTGGTGCACGGTGGCGTACGTCTCGGCGGCCATGAGCCGCGAGACCCGCACGGTGCCGGTCCGGCAGACCCGCCCCAGGTCGTTGCGGAGCAGGTCGACGATCATCAGGTTCTCGGCGCGCGTCTTGGCGTCGGCCGCCAGCGCGTCCCGCAGCCGGGCGTCCTCCAGCGGATCGGCGCCGCGCGGCGCGGTGCCCTTGATGGGCTTGGTCTCGGCGACCCCGTCCCGGGTGATCCGCAGGAACCGCTCCGGCGAGGAGCCGGCCACGTCGAGGTCGCCGAGGCGCAGGAAGGCCGCGTAGGGGGCGGGGTTGACGCGGCGCAGCGTCCGGTAGAAGGCGAGGGCGTCGGCCGGTGCGGGTAACCGGGCGGCGTCGGTCAGGCAGATCTCGTAGCTGACGCCCGCCGCGAGCATTTGCCGGCAGGCCGCGATGTCCGCGAGGTAGGTCTCGCGGTCCCGCACCAGCCACGGTTCGACGGCCCCGAGATCCGCCTGCGCCGACGGCCCCGGAGCCGCGGGCCGCGCCCCGTCGGGCGCCCGGTCGGACTCCGCGGGCAGCGAGGTGAGCCGGGCCAGTGTGCCCTCGAGCCAGTCGGCGGCCTCCAGGGCGGCCTGCGGGGTGTCCTCGGCCAGGCAGACGGCGTAGGTGAAGCCCTCCTGGTGGTCCACCGCGACGAGCCGGTCGGCGAACAGCCAGCAGGCGTCCGGGACGGCGGAGCGGTGCCGGTTCGGGGAGCCGCAGTCGGCCTTCGTCTCGTAGCCGAAGTAGCCGACGTAGCCGCCGGTGAAGTCGAAGGGCAGCCCGGTGGCGTCGACCCGGCGGCTCGCGAGCTGCCGCTTGAGGTAGTCGAAGACGCTCGCCCGGACCTTGCGGGTCGGCCGTCCGGCCCGCTCGATCTCACAGAGCCCGGCCTCGACGTCGTAGCGGACGAACTCGGCGAGCGGACCGCTGTCGTCGCCGAAGAACGAGAACCGGGACAGGCCGCGCTCGACCCGTGAGCTGTCCAGCCAGAACGCCCGGGGCGCGTCGGCGTGCAGCCGGGTGAAGGCGGCCTCCGCGTCGATCGCCACGGCGATGCGGCGGGTGTGCAGCCGGTAGGCGGGCCCGCTTCCCCGGCGCGGTCCGGGGACGGTCACCCTCTGCCGCGGCATCGCGGCGGCCGCCGGCGTGACCGCGGTGTTCTTCGTCCGCGTCTTGCGGGCCCGCTCGGCCGTGAGGTTGCGGAAGTTCACCAGCATCCGGTGGCCGTACTCGGTGAGCACCGACTCCGGGTGGAACTGCACGCCCCACAGCGGCCGTTCGCGGTGCCGCAGGCCCATCAGGACGCCGTCCTCCGCCCAGGCCGTGGCCTCCAGGGAGTCGGGCAGCGGCTCGCGCACGGCCAGCGAGTGGTAGCGGACGGCGGTGAAGTTCTGGGGCAGCCCCTGGAACAGGTCCCGCTCGTCGTGCCGGACGGCCGACAGATGACCGTGCCGGGGCTGCGGGGCGGCGGACACCCGGCCGCCCTCCCCGAGCGCGATGCCCTGGTGGCCGAGGCAGACGCCGAGCACCGGCAGCGGGGACTCGGCCAGCACACGGGCGCTGATGCCGAAGTCACGCGCCTTCGCCGGATGCCCGGGACCCGGCGACACCACCACGTTGTCGAACGCCGTGAGGTCGGGGACGGCGTCCGCGGGGGCGTCGTTGAGGATCACCACCGGCTCCTCGCCGTTGACCTCGGCGATCAGCTGGAACAGGTTGTACGTGTACGAGTCGTAATTGTCGATGAGCAGGGTTTTCACCCGCCCACCTCCCTAGGGTCGTTCTCTGGCCTACGCGGTGCGTTTGTGCCGACCGCGGAGTGCCTGGAGCGGTGGATACAGCCATTTCTTGAAGAAACGCTGGAGGCGGGGCATGAGAATCCAGGTGACGAGGGCCGTCACGCACAGACACAACAGCAGCGTGCGCACGAAAGGATTGAGTCCGCCGAGGTAGGGAAGCACGATGAGATTGAAGAGGAGCACCGGCGGGAAAACGGCGCTCATATTCACGAACCACAACTTCCATTTCGACGGCGGGCCCGGCGGCTTCGGCGTGGGCGCCTGGGCGTCGAACCACGCCTTCGACCCCCGCACGCTGCGGCGGTCGGTCTGCCGGGCGATGCCTTGTGCCCGGGTGTCCCACCGCACCCGGGCGGCCGAGTCCTCCCAGGCGCGCGCCGCGCCTTCGCTGACGAAGCGATAGACCACATGCCATTCCGCCCCTTCGTCGACGAGCACACCACCTCCCAGGAATCCGGGCTGCTGTGCGCTCGCGCCCAACATGCCCCACCCCCAGGAATGAAAGTCGGCCTCTCGGCCCGGCACCACGTGATAAGCGGCGGTGACGGTGACGGGATTACTGGTCACACCGTCGAGTACGCGTCAGAGAGCGCTTGCGTTCACAGGTCCTTCAAACTTTTACCGCTGCCGTCCCGCTGTCCGAAAGGAGGCTTTCGGCGGGTCTCGTCACCCTGCGGACGGAATCAAAAAGAAGAGAAACGGCCGC
This sequence comes from Streptomyces achromogenes, assembly GCF_030816715.1. Taxonomy (NCBI): domain Bacteria; kingdom Bacillati; phylum Actinomycetota; class Actinomycetes; order Kitasatosporales; family Streptomycetaceae; genus Streptomyces; species Streptomyces achromogenes. The sequence goes on from NZ_JAUSYH010000001.1 coordinate 5,402,551, forward strand.
GCATGCCGGATGATCACCGGACGGGCAGCCGGGATCGCCGGACGACCTTCATTCCGAAGGCGGCGTCGTTTCCGGCGCCTCCCCGAACCGGGCGAGCGCCAGCGCGCCCGCGATGGCGACCACGAAGCCCAGCACCGCCAGCCACGCTAGCCCCTCCCGGGTGCGGTCGCCCAGCCACACCACGCCCACCACCGCCGGCCCGATCGTCTCCCCGATCACCATTCCCGCCGTGGCCGTCGTCACCGACCCCCGCTGCAGGGCCGTGGTCAGCAACAGGAACGCGGCCCCGCCGCCCAGCAGCAGCGCGTACAGGGCCGGGTCGGTCAGCAGTTCCCCGGGGGACAACGAGTCGATCAACCGCACCGCCACCTCCACCACCCCGAACCCGCACCCCGCGCCCAGGCCCAGCGCCAGCGCCCGCCCCCGCTCCGGCAGCCGCCCGCCGACCAGCCCCAGCCCCAGCATCGCGACCGCCGCGCCGAGCATCGCCCACGGCAGGGCGGCCGGCCCGCTCTCCTCGCCCTCCGCGCCGGAGGCCAGCCCCAGCATCGCCAGCCCCGCGCACACCACCGCCACCGCCGCCCACTCGATCCGGCTCAGCCGCACGTGCAGCAGCCGCGCGGCGACCACCGCCGTCACCGCGAGGCTCGACGCGAGGGCCGCCCCCACGGCGTAGATCGGCACCGACCGCAGCGCGACGATCTGGAACACGAACCCCAGCCCGTCCAGCCCCAGCCCCGCCAGGTACCGCCACTGCCGCACGGCCCGCAGCAGCAGCGCCGCGTCCCCGCCGCGACCGCCCCCGGCGCCCGCCCCGGCGGCAGCCGCCCGCGCCGCCATCGCCTGCAACACCGTCGCCGCACCGAAGCAGACCGCCGCGCCGAGCGCGCACACCATTCCCCAGAGCACGAAACGGACTGTAGGCGAGCCGGCCGCCGCCGAGTCGCCTCCGCGCGCTCTCGTCCCGGTGTCTAGGCTGTCGACCGGAGATCGCCGTACGGGCGATGCGACCAGGGGGAGACACGGACATGGCGCAAACACGTCGACGACTTCGTTCGGGCACGGTCGTGCTCGGAGGCGTGGGGCTGCTCGCCACCGCCCTCACCGCCTGCTCCTCCGACCCCGACAAGCGGTGCGTCGACCGCGACAGCTACACCCTCGCCAAGGGGTACGAGGTCGTCGCCGACAAGAACTGCAAGTCCTCCAAGAGCACGTCGAACGGCGTCTGGTACTACGGCGGCAAGAAGCAGGGCTCCTGGGTCGACGGCGGCTCCCTCAGCAAGCCGGGCAAGGGGTCCGGCGGTTCCGGCGGGTCGAGCAGCAGCGGCGGCAGCGGCGTCGACCGCGGCGGCTTCGGCGGAGACGGCGACGGCGGCAGCCACAAGGGCAGCTCCGGCGGCTGACCGACCGGACGACCCGGCGACCCGGCGATCCGACGACCCGAGCGGCTGAACAGGACACCGTCACCCATGCGACGTCACACCGTCGAACCCCGCCCCGGCTGGCAGCGGACCGTCGAGGAACAGGGCCTCGTCTACCCCCTCACCCGCCACCCCGACGGCAGCCTGCGCCCCTACTGGGACGAGAGCGCCTACTACGCCTTCACCCTCGACGAGGTCGAGACGCTGGAGGAGACCGTCGAGGAACTGCACGCCCTGTGCCTGGCGGCGGCCGAGCACCTGGTGGACGCCGGCCGCCTCGCCGACCTCGGCGTCACCGACCCGCGGATCGCCGCGGCGGTCGCCGAGGCCTGGCGGCGGCGCGCCGAACTCCCCTCCGTCTACGGCCGGTTCGACCTCCGCTACGACGGGACGGGACCGGCGAAGCTCCTGGAGTACAACGCCGACACCCCCACCTCCCTCGTCGAGGCCGCCTCCCCCCAGTGGTTCTGGATGGAGGACCGCTTCCCCGCCGCCGACCAGTGGAACTCCCTGCACGAACGCCTCGTCGCCGCCTGGAAGAAGCAGGCCGCGCTGCTCCCGCCCGGCAACCCCCTCTACTTCGCGCACTCCTCGGCCGACGAGCTCGGCGAGGACCTGATGACGGTCGCCTACCTCAAGGAGACCGCCGAGCAGGCCGGCCTGGACACCGACTGGATCTCCATGGAGGAGATCGGCTTCGACCCGCTGTCCGGCCGTTTCGTCGACGGACAACTCCGCTTCATCCGCAGCTGCTTCAAGCTCTACCCCTGGGAATGGCTCACCACCGACCGCTTCGCCGGCCACGTCCTCGACACCCTCGACAACGGCGGCGGCACCGGCAGCACCCTGTGGATCGAGCCCGCCTGGAAGATGCTCCTCAGCAACAAGGCGCTGCTCGCCGTCCTGTGGGAACTGAACCCCGGCCACCCGCACCTGCTGCCCGCCTACCTCGACGGCCCGCGCGACCTCGCGGCGACCACCGGCTACGTCGCCAAGCCGCTGCTGGGCCGTGAAGGGGCCGGCGTCACGATCCACGAGAAGGGTGCCGATGAAGGGGCCGGCGTCACGATCCACGAGAAGGGTGCCGATCCCGTCGTCCGCGACGACGAGCCCTGCTGCTACCAGGCGCTCGCCCCGCTCCCCGCCTTCGACGGCAACCACGTCGTCCTCGGCGCGTGGGTCGTGGACGGCGAGCCGGCCGGCCTCGGCATCCGCGAGTCGGCCGGCCTGATCACGGACGAGTACGCCCGCTTCGTCCCGCACGTGATCCTCTGACCCGTACCCGGTAGGCTGCTGAACGGGTCGTGACTGGCGCGCTGGGATGGGACGGACCATCGGGGAGCGGCCCGTGAGCAGTGACAGTGCCGTGCGCCTGGGCCGAACCGAACTCGCCGTACGCCACGTCCGGAGGTCCCGATGCCCGAGAATTCCGCACCCCTGTCCACCGAGTCCGCCGCCTTCCGCGCCGCCCTCGACGTCGTCCGAGCCGTCGAGCCGCGCGTCGCCGACGCCATCGGCCAGGAGCTCGCCGACCAGCGCGAGATGCTCAAGCTGATCGCCTCGGAGAACTACGCCTCGCCGGCCACCCTCCTCGCGATGGGCAACTGGTTCAGCGACAAGTACGCCGAGGGCACCGCCGGCCGCCGCTTCTACGCCGGCTGCCGCAACGTGGACACCGTCGAGTCGCTCGCCGCCGAGCACGCCCGCGAGCTCTTCGGGGCCCGCCACGCCTACGTCCAGCCGCACTCCGGCATCGACGCCAACCTCGTCGCCTTCTGGGCCGTCCTCGCCGACCGCGTCGAGGCCCCCTTCCTGGAGAAGACCGGCGCACGCCAGGTCAACGACCTCTCCGAGGCCGACTGGGCCGAGCTGCGCCAGGCCTTCGGCAACCAGCGCATGCTCGGCATGTCCCTGGACGCCGGCGGCCACCTCACGCACGGCTTCCGCCCGAACATCTCCGGCAAGATGTTCGACCAGCGCTCCTACGGCACGGACCCCGCGACCGGCCTCATCGACTACGACGCGCTGCGCACGACGGCCCGCGAGTTCAAGCCGATGATCATCGTCGCGGGCTACTCGGCGTATCCCCGTCTGGTGAACTTCCGGATCATGCGGGAGATCGCCGACGAGGTCGGCGCGACCCTCATGGTCGACATGGCGCACTTCGCGGGCCTGGTCGCCGGCAAGGTCCTGACCGGCGACTTCGACCCGGTCCCGCACGCCCAGATCGTCACCACGACCACCCACAAGTCGCTGCGCGGCCCGCGCGGCGGCATGGTCCTGTGCGACGACTCCCTCAAGGACCAGGTCGACCGCGGCTGCCCGATGGTCCTCGGCGGCCCGCTCCCGCACGTCATGGCCGCCAAGGCCGTCGCCCTCGCCGAGGCCCGGCAGCCCGCCTTCCAGGACTACGCCCAGCGCATCGTCGACAACGCGCGCGCCCTCGCCGAGGGCCTGACGCGGCGCGGCGCGACCCTGGTCACCGGCGGCACGGACAACCACCTGAACCTGATCGACGTCGCCTCCTCCTACGGCCTCACCGGCCGGCAGGCCGAGGCCGCGCTGCTCGACTCGGGCATCGTCACCAACCGCAACGCGATCCCGGCCGACCCGAACGGCGCCTGGTACACGTCCGGCATCCGCATCGGCACCCCCGCGCTGACCACCCGCGGCCTCGGCACGGCGGAGATGGACGAGGTGGCGGCCCTGATCGACCGGGTCCTCACGGCCGCCGAGCCCGGCACCACGAAGTCGGGCGCGCCGTCGAAGGCCTCCCACGTCCTGGACGGGAAGATCGCGGACGAGATCTCCCGCCGGGCGACCGACCTGGTGGCGGGCTTCCCGCTGTACCCGGAGATCGACCTCGGCTGACCCGTCGGCGTCCCGGGCGGCCCGCGCGGCCGCCCGGGACCCGTTCCGGGTGGTCTCCGCGCTCTGAGACAATAGGGGGCATGGCCTCTGACCGACCCCGCGTGCTCTCCGGAATCCAGCCCACCGCAGGCTCGTTCCACCTCGGCAACTACCTCGGCGCCGTCCGCCAGTGGGTGGCCCTGCAGGAGTCCCACGACGCCTTCTACATGGTCGTCGACCTGCACGCGATCACGGTCCCGCAGGACCCGAAGGAACTCGGCGCGAACACGCGGCTGGCCGCCGCCCAGCTCCTCGCGGCCGGCCTCGACCCCGAGCGCTGCACGCTGTTCGTCCAGAGCCACGTCCCCGAGCACGCGCAGCTCGCCTGGGTCATGAACTGCCTCACCGGCTTCGGCGAGGCCAGCCGGATGACGCAGTTCAAGGACAAGTCCGCCCGGCAGGGCGCCGACCGCGCGAGCGTCGGCCTCTTCACGTACCCGATCCTCCAGGTCGCCGACATCCTGCTCTACCAGGCCCACGAGGTCCCGGTGGGCGAGGACCAGCGCCAGCACATCGAGCTCACCCGCGACCTCGCCGAGCGCTTCAACGGCCGCTACGGCGAGACGTTCACGATCCCGAAGCCGTACATCCTGCGCGAGACCGCGAAGATCTACGACCTCCAGGACCCGTCGATCAAGATGAGCAAGTCGGCGTCCACGCCGAAGGGCCTCATCAACCTGCTCGACGAGCCGAAGGCCACCGCGAAGAAGGTCCGCAGCGCGGTCACCGACACCGACACGGTGATCCGCTACGACACCGAGAACAAGCCGGGCGTCAGCAACCTGCTCACCATCCTCTCGACGCTGACCGGCCGCAGCGTCCCCGAGCTGGAGATCGCTTACGAGGGCAAGCTCTACGGCGCGCTCAAGACGGACCTCGCCGACGTCGTCGTCGACTTCGTGACGCCGTTCCGGGACCGCACCCAGCAGTACCTGGACGACCCCGAGACGCTCGACTCGATCCTCGCCAAGGGCGCCGAGAAGGCGCGCGCCGTCGCCGCCGAGACGCTGTCCCGGACGTACGAGCGGATGGGCTTCCTGCCCGCGAAGCACTGAAGGCGCTCCGGAGCACCCGGGGCGCACCGCACACGTGTTCCCCGGGGCGGAGCGCTGCACATCACTCCGTCTGCGCCTGCCCAGAGCACGGCCGGGGTCGTACAGTCGATAGCCGTACGACTGAGTACGAACCCGGCACCACACCCCGCCATCACGACATGACGACAGGAGAAGACGTGGGGACCGTAACGATCGGCGTGTCGATCGCGGTCCCGGAGCCTCACGGCAGCCTGCTCCAGGAGCGGCGCACAGGCTTCGGCGACGCCGCGGCTCACGGCATCCCCACCCACGTCACGCTCCTGCCGCCGACCGAGATCGACGCCGGCGCGCTGCCGGCCGTCGAGGCGCACCTCACCGAGGTCGCGGCGGCCGGCCGGCCCTTCCCGATGCGGCTGTCCGGCACCGGGACCTTCCGGCCGCTGTCGCCGGTGGTCTACCTGAGGGTCGTCCAGGGCGCGGAGAGCTGCGCCCGGCTCCAGCAGCGCATCCGGGACGCCTCCGGGCCCCTCGTGCGCGAGCTGCAGTTCCCCTACCACCCGCACGTCACCGTCGCGCACGGCATCGACGAGGCGGCGATGGACCGGGCCTTCGAGGAGCTCGCCGACTACGAGGCCGAGTGGCCCTGCACCGGCTTCGCCCTCGCCGAACAGGGTGCCGACGGCGTCTGGCGCAAGCTCCGCGAGTACCCCTTCGGCGGCACGGTGGTGCCACCGCAGGCCGCCCACGTCGACCGGGGATCCCTGCCGGCGCGCTGAGCCCCGGCCGACGGGTTCACAGCGGCAGGCGCCGGAACAGTCCCCGCGGCAGGTGCCGCAGGACGGACGTCACCGCGCGCAGCGACCCGGGCGCCCAGACCGTCTCCGAGCGGCGCCGCAGCCCTAGTTCGACGGCCACGGCGACCGCCTCCGGCGTGGTCGACAGCGCCGCCGCCCGCCTGGCCGTCCCCTTCGTCCGCACGGCCCCGGGGCGTACGACCATGACGTGGACGCCGGTGCCGTGCAGGGCGTCGCCGAGGCCCTGGGCGAAGGCGTCGAGGCCTGCCTTGCCGGAGCCGTAGATGAAGTCCGAGCGGCGGGCCCGCTCGGCGGCGACCGAGGAGAACACGACCAGCGAGCCGTGTCCCTGCGCCTGCAGGGCCAGCGCGGAGATGAGGCCGGCCGACACCGCCCCCGTGTAGTTGGTCTGCGCGACCCGCACCGCGGCCGCCGGCTCGCGCTCGTCGTTCGCCTGGTCGCCGGGGACGCCGAAGGCGAGCAGCACCAGATCGACGTCGCCCTCGGCGAAGACCTTCCCGAGGGCCGCCTGGTGGGACTCCGGGTCCAGCGCGTCGAACGGCACGGTGTGGACGTCCGGCCCCAGCAGCCGCAGCTTCGCGGCGGCCGACTCCAGGGCCGGCGACGGCCGCCCGGCCAGCCACACCGTCCGGGTGCGGCGGGCGATCAGCCGGCGCGCGGTGGCCAGGGCGGTCTCGGACGTGCCGCCGAGGACGAGCAGGGACTGGGGGAGGCCGGAGGCGTCCTTCATGCGGGCTCCTGAGGAACGGTGTCGGCGACGGTCTCGGCGGACATGTCGGCGACGGTATCGCCCCTGCTCGGGCGACTGGTCGTGAAACGTGACGATCATCCCCGGAATGGGCGATTAATGGGATGTGGCTCGATATTGCCGGAGTTCCGGTGGCGTCGGCGTACTCGTACCCCCCTCCTCGGCGTCATCCTCCGGGAGGAGGGCAGAGTGGGCTCATGGACTGGCTCAGAAAGCTGCCCGGGATCGGGCCGGCGGTCGCGCGCCTCATGGCCACGCACGCGTGGCGGTCGTACGAGCGCCTGGACCGCGTGAAGTGGACGCGGCTCGCCGCCGCGATGACGTTCGTCAGCTTCGTCGCCCTCTTCCCGCTGCTCACCGTGGCCGCGGCCGTCGCCGCCGCCACGCTGAGCGAGTCCCGGCAGCAGGAGCTCCAGGACAAGATCGCCGACCAGGTGCCCGGCATCTCCGAGCAGATCGACATCCACGGCCTGGTCGAGAACGCCGGCACGGTCGGATCCATCGCCGGCGCCGTCCTGCTGCTCACCGGCATCGGCTGGGTCGGGCAGATGCGGGACTGCCTGCGCGCGGTGTGGGAGCGGCCCGACAAGGACGAGAACCCGGTCCTCGCCAAGGCGAAGGACGCGGGAGTCCTCGTCGGCCTCGGCGGCGCGCTCCTGCTCACCCTCGCCATCTCCACCGTCGCCTCGGCACTGGTCGGCTGGATCACGGACGAACTCGGCATCGACCAGGGGGGCTGGGGCAGCGTCCTGCTGCGGTCCGCCGCGTTCGCCGTCGCCGTCCTCGCCGACTTCCTGCTGCTGCTCTACGTCCTCACCCTGCTGCCGGGCGTCGAACCGGGCCGCCGCCGGCTCGTCGTCGCCGCGTTCATCGGCGCCGTCGGCTTCGAACTGCTGAAGCTGCTGCTCAGCGGTTACATGCAGGGCGTGGCCGCGAAGAGCATGTACGGCGCGTTCGGCGTGCCCGTCGCCCTGCTGCTGTGGATCAACTTCACCGCGAAGCTGGTCCTGTACTGCGCGGCGTGGACGGCGACCGGCAGCGCACCCGACGACCCCCGGGACATCGACGTCAGCGACGACGTCGTACCAGGTCCGGCAGCGGCCAGCGGCGGTTGACCAGCCATGCGCCGCCCGCGAGCAGCACCAGCAGACCGCCGGTGATCGCCAGCGCGATCCACATGCCGCCGGAGCCGTCGTCGGCCACCGCGCCCGCCACCGGCTTCCCCGACGCGTTCCCCGCCGCGCCGCCCGCCTGCCCGGCCCCCGCGGACGAGGACGGGTTCGCGCCGGGCTGGGCGCTCGGCTGCGCCGCGTCGCGCGGTGCGACCAGCTCGCCCACCGGCGTCACCTTGCCGGCCGCCTGGAAGCCCCAGTCGAACAGTGCGGCGGTCTCCTTGTAGACCTCGTTGTGGTCGGACTTCTCCGGGTTCATGACCGTGACGAGCAACACCTTGCCGTTCCGCTCGGCGACGCCGGTGAAGGTGGCGCCCGCGTTGGTGGTGTTGCCGTTCTTCACGCCCGCGATGCCCGGGTACTGGGAGATGTCGTAGTCGCCGCTGAGCAGCCGGTTGGTGTTCTGGATCTCGAAGGTCCCGCGGCTGGGCTTGCCCTTCTTGTTCTTCGTCGTCGCACCGGGGAACTTGGCCGAGACCGTCGAGCAGTACTCCCGGAAGTCCTTCTTCTGCAGGCCCGAACGGGCGAACAGGGTCAGGTCGTACGCCGAGGAGACCTGGCCGGGCGCGTCGTAGCCGTCGGGGGAGACGACATCGGTGTCGAGGGCCTGCAGTTCGTCGGCGTGCGCGTTCATCTGGGCGACCGTGGCGGCGACGCCGCCGTTCATCGCGGACAGGACGTGCACGGCGTCGTTGCCCGACCGCAGGAAGACGCCGAGCCACAGGTCGTGGACCGTGTACGTCTCGCCCTCCTTTATGCCGACGAGGCTGGAGCCGGCGCCGATGCCGGCCAGGTCCTTCGGGTCGACCTTGTGCGCGGTGGTCCGGGGAAAACGCGGCAGCACGGTGTCGGCGAACAGCATCTTCAACGTGCTCGCCGGGGGCAGCCGCCAGTGCGCGTTGTGCGCGGCCAGCACATCGCCCGACTCGGCGTCCGCGACGATCCACGACCGCGCCGTGAGGTCCTTCGGCAGCACCGGCGCGCCGCCCGCGATCGTCACCTGCGTGCCGGCCTGCCCGAGCCGGGTCCCGCCCACGGTCGACATCTTCGCGGGGGGAGTGACCGAGGGACTGGCCGACGCCGAGGCCCCCTTCGAGGCCCCGGCGGACGGCGAGGCCGACGCCGACGCGGACGGCGACGCCGAGGGCGGACGGGGCGCCGCCGGGGGCGGGATCGGCACGGCGAGCGAGACGGGCGCGGTCAGCGCGAGGGCCGCGAGGGTCGCGGAGGTGACCAGCAGGGAACGCCTGACGGTCGGCTTCATGGGTGCGGGCACGACGCAGAACGTACCCGGCCCGCGACGCGAAGTCGCGCTCCCCTCCCCACCCCGGTCACGGAACAGGACACCGGGCGGCGATACTGAACGCATGACGCTCAGCCGCCGCCTCTCCTGGTTCCTGCTCGCCTTCGGGGTGTGGAGCTGGATCATCTGGGTCACTTTCGTCAAGAACCTGGTCAAGGACAGCAGCGGGCTCGCGTTCGAGGACGGCGACCCCACCGCGTACTTCTGGGTGCATCTCACGCTGGCCGTCGTGTCCTTCGTATTGGGGACGGTCGTCGGGGCCATCGGGTTGCGTGGTCTGCGCGCACTCGGCCGGACGTCATAGCCATGGTGATCGTCTTCGCGCTCGTCGCACTGACCGTGCTGGTCACGGGCAACTGGTACCTGTGGCGCCGGCTGTTCCGCGACACCACACGCGGCCCCGGGTGGGCCCGCCGCGGCGGCGCCGCGCTCATCGCCGGCGGCTGGGTCCTCGCCGTCGGCGCCCTGGTCGCCGAGCGGGCCGGCGCTCCCTTCTGGCTCCAGCGGGTCCTCGCCTGGCCCGGCTTCCTGTGGCTGGCCCTGTCGGTCTACCTGCTGCTGGGCGTCGTCGCGGGCGAGGCGGTACGGCCGCTGCTGCGCCGCTTCCTGGAGAAGCGGGCGCGTGCCGCAGCCCCGGCCGGGACGTCCGTCGCCCCTCCGCGGCCGGACCCGGTCCCGGTGGGCGCGCCCGCCCCCGGGCAGTCCGGCTCGGGGACGAAACCGGCACCGGGCACGCCGGGGCCGGGCGAGCCGGGTCAGCGGAAGCCGGGTCCGGGGGATCGGGTTCCGGGGGAGCCCGGTTCGGCGAAGTCCGAGCCGGGCCGGTCGGGGCCGGAGCAGTCCGGCCCGCGGCAGCCGGCGTCGAAGCAGCCGGCGTCCGAGCGGTCGGCGTCAGCGGAGCCGGCGCCGGGGTCGGAGTCGCAGCCGGGGGCGGGCAGGCCGGGCTCCGGGGCGTGCTCGCCGTCCCGTCGGCTGTTCGTCTCCCGGGTGGTGGCCGGCGCGGCGGCCGCGGCCGCCGCGGGGACCGTCGGCTACGGCACCTACGGCGTGCTGCGCGGACCCCGCGTCAAGCGGGTGACCGTTCCGCTCGCCAAGCTTCCGCGGGCCGCCCACGGTTACCGGATCGCCGTGGTCAGCGACATCCACCTGGGGCCGGTACTGGGCCGCGGCTTCGCCCAGAAGGTCGTGGACACGATCAACGCGACGCAGCCCGACCTGATCGCGGTCGTCGGTGACCTCGTCGACGGCAGCGTCAAGGACCTCGGGCCGGCCGCCGCCCCGCTCTCGCAGCTGAGGGCCCGTCACGGCAGCTACTTCGTCACCGGCAACCACGAGTACTTCTCCGGCGCCGAGAGCTGGGTGGCGGAGGTCCGCCGGCTCGGCCTCACCCCGCTGGAGAACGCGCGCACCGAGCTCGCCTGGTTCGACCTCGCCGGCGTCAACGACATCGCCGGCGAGAGCGAGGGGCAGGGCCCCGACTTCACCCGGGCGCTCGGCGACCGCGACACCGCGCGCGCCTGCGTGCTCCTCGCCCACCAGCCGGTCCAGATCCACGACGCCATGCGCCACGGCGTCGACCTCCAGCTCTCCGGACACACCCACGGCGGTCAGCTGTGGCCCGGCAACTTCGTCGCCGCCGCCGCGAACCCCACCGTGGCGGGACTGGAACGCCACGGCGACACCCAGCTGTACGTGTCCCGGGGCGCCGGCGCCTGGGGCCCGCCCACGCGTGTCGGCGCACCGTCCGACATCACCGTCGTCGAACTGGCCTCCCGGCACGCCTGACAAGGGCCCGACGGGATCGGAGCCGCCGTGCGCCCCGGCCCGCGCGGTGGACCCCACGCGCCGGGCGTACGCCCCCGTGGCACCGGGCACTCACCCGGCGCCGAGCCCCGGAACGCAGGCAGGTGGGGGCCCACCGGCTACCGCCGGCAGGAGCCCGACCGGGCGGGGCTTCGACGACGTGCTCATCCGCAGGTCGTCGGGCGGCTCGGCAAGGTCACCGTCACAGCCAGCCCCTCACCCGGCGCCGTCCGCACGCTCACCTCGCCCCCGTGGGCCCCGACGACCCCCTGCACGATCGCCAGGCCCAGCCCGCTGCCCGCGCCGCCGCCGGCCCGGAAGAAGCGGTCGAAGACCCGCGCCGCGTCCTCGGCGGCCAGCCCCGGCCCCTCGTCCTCCACCCACAGCCGTACGACGCCGTCCACCCGCCCCACGCCGAGCCGCACCGGCACCCCGGCCGGCGTGTGCGTGCGGACGTTGCCGACCAGGTTGCCCAGCACCTGCCGCAGCCCCGACTCGTCGGCCCGTAGCAGCACGGCCCCGTCGGCCTCGACGGTCACCGGCCGGCCGGGCTGCTGCGCCCGCAGGTCCTGCGCCGACTCCCGCACCAGACGGCTCACGTCCACCGTGCGCAGCCGCAGCTCGGGCCGCTGGTCGAGACGGGCCAGCATGAGCAGCTCGTCGACCAGCCGGCCCATCCGGTCCACCTCGCCGTTCATCCGGTCCCAGGCCCGCCGGCGCTCCTCCTGCTCCACCAGCATCCCCTGGTCGTACAGCTGGAGATAGCCGCGGATCGCGGAGAGCGGGGTGCGCAGCTCGTGCGAGGCGTCGGCCACGAAACGGCGCAGCTGGGCCGCGCTGCGCTCGCGCGTGCGGTACGCCGTCTCCACCTGATGGAGCATCGAGTTCAGGGCCAGCCGCAGCTGTTCGACCTCGTGGGTGGGATGCCGGCTGGAGGGCACCCGCCGGGTCAGGTCGCCCTCGGCGATCGCCGACGAGGTCTCCACCATGTCCTCCAGCGGCCGCATCCGCCGCCGCACGCTGAACAGCGTCAGACAGGCGAGCAGCGCCAGCAGCAGCGTGCCGACGGCGAGGTCGAGCTTCAGGGCCTTCGCTATGCCGTTGTGGAGCGCCTCGGTGGAGGTGGCCAGCAGGATGTACGTGCCGTCGGAGAGCCGGGTCGCGGTCGCCCGGTAGGGGACGCCGTGCACGGTGACGTCGCTCGGGCCGTCGGCGGCGGCGAGCGCACCCGGATCCCGTACGGCGTCGGCGAGGCCGCGCTGGGCGTCGGTGGGCTCGACGCCGAACAGGGTGAGGGCGGCGCCCCGGCCGTCGACGGCGGTGAACACCGAGTCCGGCGCGGGAGGCGCGTCGCCGCCCCGGGGCGCGAGGCGGTCGCTGACGACGCTCAGCGCGCTCAGCGAGTCGATCTGGCTGAGCGTGAGCCGCGAACCGCCCAGCGAGTCGCGCAGATGCGTCAGTTCGGTGTCCACCTGGTCGAGCAGGTAGTGCCGCATCCCCATCAGGCTGACGGCGGTCGCCACGACGATGCCGAGCGCGAGCAGCCCCACGCTCGCCGCCGTCAGCTTGGCGCGCAGGGAGTGGACGCCGTGCCGGTGGACCCGCCTCACGCCAGCCCGTATCCCACGCCCCGCCGGGTGGTGATCACCGGCGGCCCCAGGGAGTCCAGCTTGCGCCGCAGATAGCTGATGTAGGTCTCGACGACGGTCGACTCCGGCGGGGTGTGCTCGTACTGCCAGACGTGCCGCAGGAGTTGCTCCTTGGGCACGATCCGGCCGCCGTTGCGCACCAGGAAGCGCAGCAGCGCGTACTCGGTGGGGGTGAGCTCCACCGAGCGGCCGGCCCGGTGCACGCTGTACGTCGTCTCGTCCAGCTCCAGGTCGCCGTAGCGCAGCGGCGGCCGCTGCGGCAGGACGTCGGCCGGCCGGGTGCGCCGCAGGACCGCCGTGATCCGGGCGACCACCACGTCGATGTCGAACGGCTTGGTGATGTAGTCGTCGCCGAAGCCGAGAGCGCCGACGATCTCGGCCGGCGCGTCGCGCGCGGTGAGGAACACCAGCGCCAGGTCGGGCCTGCGGGCCCGCAGTTCGCGCCCCAGCGCCCGCCCGTCGCCGTCCGGCAGCATCACGTCGAGGAGGGCCGCGTCCGGCCGGGTGCGGTCGGCGAGGGCGAGGGCGTCGCGGACCGTGCCCGCGGTCATGACCTCGAAGCGGTGATAGCGCAGGGCGATGGCGAGGACGTCCGCGATGCTCGGCTCGTCCTCCACGACCAGCACGGTTCCACAAGCCGTCGTCATGCCCCCAGTATCGGCGGGCCCCCGGGCCGGCGGGGCCGGTTCGCGCTTTGGAGTTCCTTGAGAGTCGGCCCGTCCGCGTGTCCGCGCGGGCGCGCCGACGCCGATCCTGGTCCCCAGGACCTGGGGGACCGACCGACGATCTGCAGAAGGAGTTTGAGCGTGGCGGCATTGGCGCGCTGGTGCTACCGGCACCGGCTGGTGGTCCTGTTGCTCTGGGTGGGGGCGCTGTTCGGGCTGGGCTTCTCGGCCTCGACGGCGGGAACGGACTACGCGAACGTCTTCTCCCTCCCCGACACGGACTCCAAGAAGGCGTACGACCTGATGGAGAAGGCGTTCCCCGCGCGCGCGGGCGACACCGACACGGTCGTCTGGAAGGTCGACGAGGGCTCGGTGCGCGACCAGGACGTACGGTCCCGGATGCAGCCCGTCCTCGACGGCATCGCGAAGATGAAGGGCGTCGGCGGGGTCACCGGCCCGTACGCGGGGGGAGCGGCGCAGATCAGCGGCGACGGGCGGATCGCCTACGCCCAGATCACCTTCACCGAGCAGGCGAACGCCGTCCCCAAGGAACTCGTCCAGAACGTCGTCGACACCGCGCGGGGCGCCGGGCGGGACGGTCTGGAGGTCGAGGTGGGCGGCCAGGCCGTCCAGCGGGTGCAGGAGCCGCCCACCGGCCTCGCCGAGATGGTCGGCCTCGCGGCGGCGGCGGTCGTCCTGTTCCTGGCCTTCGGCTCGCTGTACGCGATGCTGCTGCCGCTCGCCGTGGCGGTCTTCGGCGTCGGCATGGGGCTGTTCTCGACCCAGCTGCTCAGTCACGTCACCGACATCCCGGACCTGGCCCCGCTGCTGTCCTCGCTGATCGGACTCGGCGTCGGCATCGACTACGCCCTGTTCATCGTCACCCGGCACCGCAAGGGCGTCCTGCGCGGCTTGGACCCGCAGGAGTCGGCGGTCACCGCTCTCAACACCTCCGGCCGGGCGGTGCTGTTCGCGGGCGGCACGGTGTGCATCGCGCTCGCCGGGATGCTGGTGACCGACCTGCGCTTCCTGGACGGCGTCGTCATCGGCACCTCCCTCACGGTGGTCCTGAGCGTCCTCGCCGCGACGACGCTGCTGCCCGCGCTGCTCGGCTTCCTCGGCGTGCGCGTGCTGAGCCGCAGGCAGCGGCGTCTGCTGGCGACGGGCCCGGAACCGGAGAAGGCGAGCAGTCCGGCGGCCCGCTGGTCGACGGGTGTGCAGCGCCGCCCCCGGACGATCGCCGCGCTCGCCCTCGCCGTCATGGTCGTTCTGGCGCTGCCCGTGCTGTCGCTGCGCCTCGGCGCGACCGACCAGGGCAACGACGACGCCTCGACGACCACCCGCCAGGCCTACGACCTGCTCGCCGAGGGCTTCGGGCCGGGCTTCAACGGCCCCCTCCAGGTGGTCGTGGACGGCGGTGACGCCACCGCGTTGGCCCGGGGCATCGAGAAGACGCCCGGCGTGGCCCAGGTCGCCGCGCTGCCGCCGGCGGCCGGGGTCACGGTCATCCAGGTGGTGCCCACGACCTCGCCGCAGTCCGAGCAGACGGACACGCTGATCGACCGGCTGCGCGACGACGTGATCCCCGCGTCCGGTGCGGAGGCGCACGTGGGCGGCGTCACGGCGGTCTCCAAGGACTTCGCGACGGTCACCGGCGACCGGCTTCCCCTGTTCATCGCCACCATCATCGGCCTCGGCTTCCTGCTGCTCCTGGTCGCCTTCCGCTCGCTGGTCGTGCCGCTGACGGCCGCCGTGATGAACCTGATCGCGGCCGCCGCCTCGTTCGGCGTGCTCGTCGCGGTCTTCCAGTGGGGCTGGGGCCTGGACCTGCTCGGCCTCGGCAAGGAGGGGCCGATCAACGCCTTCCTGCCGGTCATCATGCTGTCCCTGCTGTTCGGCCTGTCGATGGACTACCAGGTCTTTTTGGTCAGCCGGATGCACGAGGAGTGGGTGCACACCCGGGACAACGCGAGGGCCGTCCGGGTGGGCCTCGCGGAGACCAGCCGGGTCATCAACTCGGCGGCCCTGATCATGGTGTGCGTCTTCCTCGCCTTCGTGCTCAGCGGCGACTCGGGCGCGGCGATGGCGGGCGTCGGCCTCGCGGCGGCGGTCGCGCTGGACGCGTTCATCCTGCGCACGGCTCTCGTGCCCGCGGCGATGCACCTGCTGGGCGACTCCAACTGGTGGCTGCCCGGGTGGCTGGAAAGGCGGCTGCCGCATCTCGCGGTCGAGCCGAAGGAGGAGGCCGCGGAGCAGGCCGCGGCGGGCGGCGCCCCGGCCACGGTCGTCCACGGCTTCGTCCGCGACACGGCGGGCGACCCGGTCGAGGGCGCGACGGTCACCCTGCTGACGCAGGACGGGGCGGAACGCGACCGGGTGACCTCGCTCGCCGACGGCTCGTACATCCTCTCCGTCCCCGCCGCCGGGACCTACCTGCTGGTGACGACGGCCGAGCCGCCGCTGCTGAAACGCACCCGGCAGCTGACGGTCGCCGGGGAGCCCCTGGTGTACGACGTGGAGCTGGAGGAGGGCGCGGAGGTCGGCTGACTCACGCCTCGGCCGGGCCCGGCGGGTCTTTCCTCGCCGGGTCCGGCAGCGCGTTGGTCATCCCGGGCAGGAAGTCCGTGAACAGGTCGTGCACCTCGAGGACGAGCGGTCGCAGCACCCGGAACCGGGCCAGCGCCACCCCCCGCGCCGTGAGGCGCGCACCCCGTCCGGCCAGCCGGTAGCTGCGTTCGCGGCCCTCCGTGCGGTCGTAGATCCAGTACATGACGAGGCCCATCTGCGAGAGCCACATCAACTCGGGCAGCACCTCCCGCAGTTCCTCCGGCACCTTCGCCTTCGACCCCGCGAGCACCTCCTTGTGGACGGCTATGGCCTGCACGCGCGCGGGCTCCGACTCGGCGGAGAACGGGCTGAGCGGGCTGTCCGGGTCGGCGGCGTTCTTGAAGAACTGGACGGCGAACTCGTGGTACGGCTCCGCCACCTCCAGCCACACCCGCAGCACCCCCGCCAGCCGGGCCTCCAGGCTCGTCTCCCGCGCCAGGACGTCCCGGACGGCCTCCCGGTGCTCGGCGGCGAGCCGGTCGTAGAAGCCCTGGATCAGATGCTCCTTGCCGGCGAAGTAGTAGTACGCGTTGCCGACCGAGACCCCGGCCTCCTTGGCGATGGCCCGCATCGTCGTCTTGTCGTAGCCGCGTTCCTGGAACAGCCGCATCGCCGTCTCCAGGATCAGGGCGCGGGTCTGTTCGGACTTGGACGCGGGAGTCCCGGGGGACCCGGTCGGGGAAGCGGCCTCGTCGGGGCCGTCGTTGTTCGCGGGCACGGAAGGAGAGCCTAGTCAGTGGCGCAGGCGCCGCCCGCACAGGCAGGCGGGTCGTAGAGCCAGCCCAGCTGCGGGTCGTACGACCAGCCGTCGCCGCGCCGGTACACGCCCCCGCCCCAGCCGGTGGCCGGCTCCTGCCCCTGGCGCCACCTGGCGGCGGCGAGCACGGCGGCCCGCGCGACCTTCGCCCCGGCCGGAGTGCTCAGCCGGTGGGACAGCGGGCGGTGCTCGCGCAACGCCCACAGGGTGACGATCCAGGCGGCGGCGCCCTGGTAGACCTGGCCCGCGTCGCCGACGACGGTGATCTCGTCGAGGGTGGCGCGGTGGTCGAGGCCGGGATAGCGGGCGCACGCCTGCGCCGACCCCGCCGGGACGAACTCCAGCGGCACCAGCTGCGGCTGCCGGCGCAGCCAGTCGCACAGGAAGCCGCACAGCGAGCACTCGGCGTCGTGCAGGACGGTGAGCCGGCGGACCGGGACGCGGCGGGCGTCCCGGTCGGCGGCGGCCTGCGCGGCCGGCGCGCCCCGGTCGGCCGTCATGGTGCTCACGCCCCGGTCGCGGGCGCCGACGGGGCGGTCCAGCCCTGCGGGGCGACGGGCGGCAGCTGCTCCCGCTCCATGATCCCGCGCCGCCGGATCCGGTTGAGCACGTACACGTTGCCCAGGTGCATCGCGCCGAGCACCAGCAGCACCACGCCCAGCTTGGTCGACAGGGCCTCGAAGATCTCCCGGGTGTCCTCGATGGTGTCGTCGCCGCTCAGGTACAGGGCGACGAACCCGAGATTGACCAGGTAGAAGCCGACCACCAGAAGGTGGTTGACGGCGTCGGCGAGCTTCTCGTTGCCCTGGAGCACGTCGGCGAGGAAGACCCGCCCGTTGCGACTGAGGGTCCTGGCCACCCAGACCGTCAGCCCGATGCTGACGATCAGATAGACGACGTAGGCGATGACCGTGCGGTCCATGTTCCCCACCTCTTCTTGAACGCGTTCAAAACGCTGTCGGGGATGACTGTAGCTCTGCTTTTGAACATGTTCAACTCGAAAGCCGGGGCGTCCGGGAGGAATTGACCGGGAGGGTCACCCGGGCGGGGGAGGCGCCGGGCGAAAGGGGGTGTGCGCCGTGGGGATCCGTGGAAGATGGCCGCATGTGGATCGATCTCGTCTCCTCGCTCAGCGCCGACGTGAAGTTCGGCGGTCCCGGATGCGAGGAGGAAATGCGGGCGGCCGAGGCCGTGCTGGGGCATCCTCTTCCGGCCGCCCTGAAGGACTTCTGGCGGCTCGCGGACGGCGCGCACGACGAGGACGGGTTCGCCGTCGTCTGCTCGGTCGGCGAAGTGATGGGCCGCAACCTGGAGTTCAGGAGCTCGGCCGCCTTCCGCGACCTCTACATGCCGTTCGATCCGCTGCTGCTCTTCGGCGAGAGCGCCGGCGGCGACCTGTTCGCCTGTGTCGTCAAGCCCGAACGCCCGGACGTCTTCGTCTGGGACCACGAGAACGACAGCCGCCGCTGGGCGGCGAACGGCCTGGAGGACTACCTGCGCCGGCGGCTCGGCGACGACCCGCAGTGGTACGCGTCGTGGTGAGGGAGGGTCAGTCGCTCGTCCTCGGCCGGCCCGCCGCGAGAATGCCGGCCGCGCTCAGAGTGACCTCGGCGCCGATCGGCGTACGCGGGGACCTTGTGCAGCGGACATCGCGTGCCTCCTCGGGGCTGGTGTCGAGAGCATCCTCGTAGGCCGGACGCCCCCGGATGTCCCTCTTGATCACGTTCACCCGATCGTGGTGTCTGAACGCCCGAGGGCCCCGCCCCCGGTGACGGAACCGGGAGACGGGGCCCTCGTGGACGCAGGGAACGCAGCTCAGTAGCGGCGGGTGATCAGGGCCTTCTTGACCTCGGCGATCGCCTTCGTGATCTCGATGCCGCGCGGGCAGGCGTCCGTGCAGTTGAACGTGGTGCGGCAGCGCCACACGCCGTCCTTGTCGTTCAGGATCTCCAGCCGCTGCTCGCCGGCCTCGTCACGCGAGTCGAAGATGAACCGGTGGGCGTTGACGATCGCGGCGGGGCCGAAGTACTGGCCGTCGTTCCAGAACACCGGGCAGGACGACGTGCAGGCCGCGCACAGGATGCACTTCGTCGTGTCGTCGAACCGCTCGCGGTCCTCCGCCGTCTGGAGACGCTCCCGGGTCGGCTCGTTGGTGTCCTTCGTGATCAGGAAGGGCATCACGTCCCGGTACGCCTGGAAGAACGGCTCCATGTCGACGACCAGGTCCTTCAGGACCGTCAGGCCCTTTATGGGCTCGACCGTGATCGGCTTCTCGGGGTTGATGTCCTTGATCAGCGTCTTGCACGCCAGACGGTTCTTGCCGTTGATCCGCATCGCGTCCGAGCCGCAGATGCCGTGGGCGCAGGAACGGCGGAAGGTGAGCGTGCCGTCGAGCTCCCACTTGATCTTGTGCAGCCCGTCGAGGACGCGCTCCTTGGGGTCGATCTCCAGCTGGAAGTCGTCCCAGACCGCCTCCGCCGAGACCTCCGGGTTGAACCGGCGGATGCGGAAGGTGACGGTGATGTACGGGGAGTCGGCGAAGCCGGGCTCGGGGGCGCCGGCCGCGTCCGCCTTGTCGAGGGTCGGGGTAGCCATCAGTACTTACGCTCCATCGGCTGGTAGCGGGTCTGGACGACCGGCTTGTAGTCGAGACGGACGGTCTCGGTGCCGTCGTCGCCCACCTCGCGGTACGCCATGGTGTGGCGCATGAAGTTGACGTCGTCGCGGTTCGGGTAGTCCTCGCGGTAGTGGCCGCCGCGGGACTCCTTGCGGGCCAGCGCCGACACCGCCATGACCTCGGCCAGGTCGAGCAGGTTGCCCAGCTCGACGGCCTCCAGCAGGTCCGTGTTGAACCGCTTGCCCTTGTCCTGGATCGAGACGTTCTTGTACCGCTCGCGCAGCTCGGCGATCTTCTCGACCGCCGTCTTGATCGTCTGCTCGGTGCGGAACACCATGACGTTCGCGTCCATGGTCTCCTGCAGCTCACGGCGCAGGACCGCCACGCGCTCGGTGCCCGTGGAGGCGCGCAGCCGCTCCACCTGGTCGACGACCAGCTGCGCGGGGCTGTCCGGCAGCTCGACGAAGTCCGCCTTCTGCGAGTACTCCGCGGCGGCGATGCCGGCCCGCTTGCCGAACACGTTGATGTCCAGCAGCGAGTTGGTGCCCAGACGGTTGGCGCCGTGCACCGACACACAGGCGACCTCGCCGGCCGCGTACAGGCCCGGGACGACCGTCGTGTTGTCGCGCAGGACCTCGCCCTCGACGTTCGTCGGGATGCCGCCCATGGCGTAGTGCGCGGTCGGCTGGATCGGGATCGGGTCCGTGTAGGGCTCGATGCCGAGGTAGGTGCGCGCGAACTCGGTGATGTCGGGCAGCTTGGCGTCCAGCTGCTCCGGCGGGAGGTGGGTGAGGTCCAGGTAGACGTGGTCGCCCTCGGGACCGCAGCCGCGGCCCTCGCGGATCTCCGTGTAGATCGAGCGGGAGACGACGTCACGGGACGCGAGGTCCTTCATGACCGGCGCGTACTTCTCCATGAAGCGCTCGCCGTCCTTGTTGCGCAGGATGCCGCCCTCACCGCGGGCGCCCTCCGTCAGCAGGATGCCCATGCGCCAGATGCCGGTCGGGTGGAACTGGAAGAACTCCATGTCCTCCAGCGGCAGCCCGCGCCGGTACACGGCGGCCTGGCCGTCACCGGTCAGCGTGTGCGCGTTCGACGTCACCTTGAAGAACTTGCCGCAGCCGCCGGAGGCGTAGATCACGGCCTTCGCCTGGAAGACGTGGATCTCGCCGGTGGCCAGCTCGTACGCCACGACGCCGGCGGACTTCTTGACGCCGTCGACCTCGGTGATCAGCTGGTCGAGGACGTAGAACTCGTTGTAGAACTCCACGCCCTCCTTCACGCAGTTCTGGTACAGCGTCTGGAGGATCATGTGGCCGGTGCGGTCGGCCGCGTAGCAGGACCGGCGGACCGGGGCCTCGCCGTGGTTGCGGCTGTGACCGCCGAAGCGGCGCTGGTCGATCGTGCCGTTCGGGGTGCGGTTGAACGGCAGGCCCATCTTCTCCAGGTCGAGGACGGAGTCGATGGCCTCCTTCGCCAGGATCTCGGCGGCGTCCTGGTCGACCAGGTAGTCACCGCCCTTGACCGTGTCGAAGGTGTGCCACTCCCAGTTGTCCTCCTCCACGTTGGCCAGCGCGGCGGCCATGCCGCCCTGCGCTGCGCCCGTGTGGGAGCGGGTGGGGTAGAGCTTGGTCAGCACGGCGGTGCGGCTGCGCTTGGTCGACTCGATGGCGGCGCGCATACCGGCGCCGCCGGCGCCGACGATGACGGTGTCGTACTTGTGGATCTTCATGATTCTCGCAACCCCGTGCCTAGCGGATGTTCGGGTCGAAGGTGAAGATCACCAGCGTGCCCAGCAGGATGGTGAACACCGTGGCGGTGTAGAGCAGGCCCTTCAGCCACAGCCGGGTGTTCGCGCGCTCCGCGTAGTCGTTGATGACCGTGCGCAGGCCGTTCGCCCCGTGCAGCATCGCGAGCCACAGCATCAGCAGGTCCCAGACCTGCCAGAAGGGGGACGCCCAGCGGCCCGCCACGAACGCGAAGCCGATCTTCGACACGCCGCCGTCCAGCACCAGCTGGATCAGCAGGTGGCCGAGGACCAGCACGACCAGCACGACGCCCGACAGGCGCATGAACAGCCAGGCGGCCATCTCGAAGTTGCCCCGGGTGGACTTCGGGGTCTTCTTGGTGCGCCGGCGCGGGGCCTCGATGAAGGGCGCAGGGTTGTCGACGTCGTAGCCGGAGCCGCCCTCTACGGGGCCGATCCCGGCTGCGGTGGATTCAGTGGTCGCCATGGGTGTCAGCTCCCGAACAGTTCACGAGCGGCGTGTCCGAGGACGGGGTAGACCGCCCCGAGCATCAGCACGAGCCACAGGCCCACGACGGTCCAGAGCATGTGCTTCTGGTAGCGCGTGCCCTTCGACCAGAAGTCGACGGCGATGACGCGCAGGCCGTTGAGCGCGTGGAAGAGGATGGCGGCGACGAGGCCGTACTCCAGCAGCGCGACGATGGGGGTCTTGTAGGTGGCTACGACCTTGTCGTAGTCCTCGGGGGAGACACGCACGAGGGCGGTGTCCAGCACGTGGACGAACAGGAAGAAGAAGATGAGGACGCCGGTGACTCGATGAGCCACCCAGGACCACATTCCTTCCCGGCCGCGGTACAGCGTTCCAGCCGGCACGGAAGAACCCTCCGGGAGCGGGGATTGGGGCCTGCCGGCTTGGGTGTCGGACGGGCCCGGCCGGGTACGGTCCACCGGCCCCCAGCATCGTAGCGAGACGTCGGCGCAGGGCTTACGCCGGGCCTACCGGTGTGATCAAAGTGGCACGCGTATGGGTGAGCGCCTGCGGCATCCGGGAGGGTATCGACCGGAATGCCTCAATGCGGTCGCGTGGTGGCCCCTGATCGCCGTGTGGTGGCCCCTGGCGCCCGCGCGGCGGCCGCCACCGCGCGTCGACTACAGCCCCGCGCCCCTGACGGCGCCGACCAGCCGCCCTCTGGCCAGGCGGCGGAGCTCTTCCGCCGCCACCACCCGCTCGTCCTCCGGATCGTTCGCCAACCGTGACCGGATGCCCTCCAGGACGTGGTCCAGGGCCTCCGGCGGCGGCAGCCCGTCCAGGCAGATGACGAACACGTGCCCGAATCTGGCCTCGTAGGCGGAGTGGGCCGCGCTCAGCGCCATGTGGGCCGCTTCGTACGCGTCGTCCGGCAGCGTGGGAAGGGTCTCCGCCGCCAGGGCCTCCGCCAGGTCGTCCGGTGTCAGGTCGTACGCCGCCTCGTCCGACGCCGCCAGCAGGGAGTCCATCGTCGGATAGGGGCGGTGGTCGGCGAGGCGACGGGCCCAGCGGGGACTGTGCAGGCAGGTCAGCAGCACACGGCGGGCCTCGTCGGCGGACGCGGTGTTGAAGCCGTGCAGCACGGGCACCGGTGACGTCCGGGTCTGCGCCGGTATGGCGAGGCGGCCGGAGAGGTGGGGAAGACGGTGCGCAGGCAGCGTGGATCCTCGCGTCACGTGTGTGCTGGCAGGGGATGCAGTGAAGGATGTGTCGTCACGTTATCGAGAGCGGTCGAAGTGTGTCCGACCGATGCCTGAATTTCACTCGAACGAGAGAGTTTCAGAGTGTGTCGTGGACCCCTTCGCGCGGACTTCGGCGCGCCCCGGCCGCGCGCGGGTCGTACGGTTGGCGGAGTGAGCAGGCACAGGCACCGGCGCCGGGCGCCGCAGACGCAACCGCACCACAGGGTCGTGACACGGGCACTGACGGCGGGCGGGCTGGTCGCCGCGCTCGGTGTCGGAGCGGGGCTGTGGGCCTCCTCGGGTGATCCCGGGACGCCGGCCGGGTCGTCCTCCCGGCAGGTCGCCGAGGGCGCCTCCGGCGGCGGCCCGGGCGCGGCCCGCGCCCCTTCCCCGAGCCCCACGCCCAGCCGCTCCTACCCCCTGTCCACCGCCCCCCGCACCATCCCCGCCGTCCGCTCCCACACCCCGGCCCGAGGCCCGGGCTGGCGGCCCGCGGCCGGCCGCCGGGTCGTGGTCGGCGACGCCCGGCTCGCCGACGAGGGGCGTCTGGTCGCCGGCGAGCTGGGACTGAGTTACGCCGGCGTGCGCGGCGACACGCGCGCCGGCGACCTGCGCCTCGTCCGCAACGCCGACCGGGGCGCGAACCCGGAGTCGTACACCATGACCGTGCGCGGCGGGCGGGTCACCGTCAGCGCGCCCTCGGACGCCGGCGTCTTCTACGGCACCCGCACGCTCAAGCAGGAGGTGCACGGCGGCGGGACGGCCCCCGAGGGCGTCGTCCGCGACCAGCCGGCCAAGCCGCAGCGCGGGTTCACGCTGGACATCGCGCGCAAGAACTTCAGCGCCGGCTGGATCGAGGACCGGGTGCGCGAGCTCGGCGACCTCAAGTACAACCAGCTCGGCCTGCACTTCTCCGACGACCAGGCGTTCCGCATCCAGTCCGACACGCATCCGGAGATCGTCGCCCCGGAGCACCTGACCAAGGCCCAGGTGCGGCAGATCGTCGCGGTGGCGGCCCAGCGGCACATCACCGTCGTGCCCGAGATCGACTCGCCCGGACACCTCGGCGCCGTCCTCGCCGCCCACCCCGAGCTGCAGCTGCGCAACGTGCGGGGCGTCGCCACCCGCGGGGCGATCGACATCTCCAAGCAGGCGTCCGCGAGCCTCCTCGACGACCTGCTGAACGAGTACGCCGGCCTCTTCCCCGGCGGCTACTGGCATCTCGGCGGCGACGAGTACCAGGCGCTGACGGTGTCGAACCCGGCCGCCTCCTACCCGCAGCTGGCCTCCGCCGCACGGGCCCGGTACGGCGCCGGCGCGGGCGTCTCCGACCTCGCCACCGGCTGGCTCAACGACCGCGCCGACACCGTCCGCGCCCACGACCGGACCATGCGCGCGTGGAACGACGGGTTCTTCCGCGGCACGTCGGTGAAGCCGGCCGCCGACCTCGTGGTCGCCTACTGGACGGGCAAGGAGTTCGGCGCCCGGACGCCGACGGAGTACCTGAGCGCGGGGCGCAAGATGCTCAACTACAACGACAAGTACCTCTACTACGTCCTCGGCGAGCCCAACGACTTCGTGTACCCGACCGGACGGCGCATCTACGAGGAGTGGACCCCGCGCGTGCTGCGCGGCACCACCCCGGTCGCCGCGAGGTACGACGCCCAGATCCTCGGCGGCTCCTTCTCGGTCTGGTGCGACCTCGCGAACTCCCAGACGCAGGCGCAGGTCGCGGCGGGCGTGCGGATGCCGCTGCGGGCCACCTCGCAGAAACTGTGGGACGCCCGGACGCCGGCGCTGACCTGGACGCAGTTCACGTCCCTTGCGAACAGGCTGGGCTGATCCCGGCTCGTCTGTCATGCTCGGCCGACTGCGCACCGAGCCCTCGGGGGTGGCTGAAAAGATCTCCTGTGACACTCCCGGGCCGTCGCACGCAGTAAGGGGAAGTGCGGGCTCCGTCAGGTCGGGCCCTGGCGAGGGAGGCGTGCATGAGCCTGGTGGAACTGATCGCGCAGGCCGACGAACGCGCACTGGCCGCCAGCGGGTTGGCTTGTTTGGACCGGTGCGTGCCCCTGCTCGGCGGCGACGACGAGACCCTGCGGCCGCTGTGGGGAAACCTCGCGGACGACTCCGACGCGTCCGGCTGGGGCGAGTTGCTGGAGCAGACGCGCGGCAAGCTGGAGTCCTGTCAGGACGAGGGTGAGGGCGGGGGCGACGAGGCCGTGGTGCTGGTCCGCCGCATGCTGGCCGCCGCCCCGGCCGACCGACGCGCCGCCGAGGTGAGGACCTGGGCCGACGCCTGCTCCGTCGCCTCGCTCCAGATCCACCGCCTGCTCGACCCGGCGGCGGACTCCGGCCCGGTCGACCCCGGCCGCGAGGGCCGTACGGCGGGCATGTCGCCCCTCGTCGCCGCCGAACTGCGCCGCCAGGTCATCGTCCTTGAGGTGCTCGCCGGTCACGGTGCGGGCGGACTGCGGCGGGCGCTGGAGGTGTCCACGGAAGGACGCCGGGTGCTGCGCGCCGTGGTGTCGCGGCGGGCTCGTGGACGGTCGTGAGAGTTTCGCGGCGGAGCTGGGGCGGTCCTGCACCGGTCTCGCGTCCGCCGCGCAATCGCGTGACGGAACACCCGTCGGCCTCGCTCAATGGAGTGTGACCCGCAGGACGACAGAGCAGAACGAACAGACCGGACAGCCCCGTCCCCCCGCCCGGCCCTCCGCCGCGGCCCGGCCCGTGCGATGGGCGGCGGAGGCGGTGGCCGCCGCGCCCGACACCGTGCGGCCACACCTCGACCACTCGCCGCAGAGCCTGTGGCGCGTCGACCGGTGGATCGCGGAACTGCGGCGCACCGGCCCCGCGCCCGCGGCCGTCGAGGACCTGCTGCGCGGACTCGGCGCCTACGCCGGTGAGGTGATCGTCCGCCGGTCCGGCGCCGAGTGGTGGGCGTCCGGCGGCGACCACTGGGTCCGCACCCCCGACGGCCGCCTGTGGGAGCCCCTCGACGAGGCCCGCCGCTGCTACGCCGGCCACGGGTCGCTGCGCCTGCTGTGCCGGGACGCGGTCCCGGGGAGCCGGTGAACCGCGGGGCGACCGGGGGACGACCCGGGAGGCGTGAGCGGGAACGCATCCAGGACCGGGAGCGGGGCGGCACCGGGAGCGTGGAGCGCCGTGACCGGGGCAACGGCCGGGGCCGCCACCCCCCACAGGAGAGGCCCCGGCCGTCGCGCGGCACGGGCCGCGCGGCGACCCGTACTCCCTACAGCGCCAGGAGTGCGGTTTCCGTCACACCTTGCGCGCGTCACGAACCCGTTGCATGTTCTATGAACATGGACGGGCGGCGGTTTCAGGTCGTAACGTGCCTTTCGCGCCGGACGGCCAAGCGGAAGACCACCGCTACGACCTGCGGTCCCGAGACCGCGAAGCATCGACCGAGGAAACCACGACGTGGGGGACGACGCGGAGCTGACAGCCGCGGTGCTCGCGGCACAGCACGGGGACGAGACCGCGTTTCGGACCGTGTACCGCGCGGTGCACCCGCGGCTGCTGGGATACGTGCGCACACTGGTCGGTGATCCCGACGCCGAGGACGTGACGTCCGAGGCCTGGCTGCAGATCGCCCGGGACCTCGAGCGGTTCACCGGCGACGCGGACCGCTTCCGCGGCTGGGCCGCCAGGATCGCCCGCAACCGCGCCCTGGACCACATACGGATGCGCGGAAGACGCCCGGCGACGGGCGGCGACGAGACCGAGCTGGCCGGCCGGGCCGCCGAGTCCGACACCGCGGGTGAGGCCATCGAGGCGCTGGCCACCGGCCGCACCCTCGGCCTCATCGCCCGGCTGCCGCAGGACCAGGCCGAGGCCGTCGTCCTGCGGGTGGTCATGGGACTGGACGCCAAGACGGCCGCCGACACGCTCGGCAAGCGGCCCGGCGCGGTGCGCACCGCCGCCCATCGAGGCCTGAGGAAACTCGCCGAACTGCTCGGCGACGACCCGGAGACGGCCGGTGTGCTGGACGCGCTGCCGCCCCAGCGACGACCGCGCTCCCGCACGGTGACGTCCGCCGGTGTGACGCATGCGCGCACGCGGACGCAGAGGGACATGTGATGGCCGACAAGCACGACAGGTGGCTCGACCGCGAGACGTCGGAGCGTCTGCTGCGCGGTGAGTCACCCGACAACGCTGTCGCCGGCGCGCCCCGGGAAGAGGCCGAACGGCTCGCCAGGACGCTCGGCGCGCTCGCGGCCTCGGCCGCCGCTCCGCCGTCCGCCGACGAGGAGCTGCCCGGCGAGGCCGCGGCCCTCGCCGCGTTCCGCAAGGTCCAGGCCGACCGCCACGACCTCGCGGCCCGCTCCGGTCATGCGGGTGCCACGGGTCTCCCGGGCGTCGCCCGGCATCCGGGTCGGACCGCCCGGGCCGGACGTGCGGCCGGGGCCGTGGTCGTGGGTGCGCCCGAGCCGGAAGGCGGCGGCGACGCGGACCTGGTCCGCATCGGAGGGCCGGTCGACGCGGGCGGGCGTCGTCCGCGCCGGGGCCGGCCCGTGCGGCTGGCGCTGGCCGCCTCACTGGCCGTCGGGATGGTCGGCGGGGTGTCGGTCGCGACGGCGGCCGGATATCTGCCGACGCCGTTCGACGGCCAGGGGCCCGGGCGGCCCGTGGCGTCCGTCTCCGCCCCCGCGCCCTCCGGCGGCCGTCCGCTCGGCTCGTCCTCCCCGACCGCTCCATCCGGCGACGGCGCGGCGTCCGCGCCGAAGCCCGGCGCGAGCGCCACCGACCGGGGCGCGGCCGGGCGGGGCACCGCCGGCGACGACGCCTCGGGCGCCCCGAAGGCCCGGGGCGACCGGCCGTCCGGCGTGACCTCCTGCCGTGAACTCGGCGCCGGCAAGACCCTGGACCGTGAGCGCCGCCGACGCCTGGAGAAGCTGGCGGGCGGCGCACAGCGGGTCCAGGCGTACTGCGCGGTCCTGCTCGACGGCGCCCGCGTCGGGAGCGGCTCGGCGGGCCGGGACGCCGGAAAGGGGCAGTCGGGCCGCGGGAGCGGCGGCGACACTGCCGGACAGGAAGGCGCCGACGGCACGGGCGGGCACGGCGGCTCCGACGACGACGATGACGCGGGCAGAGAGGGTCACGGGCACGACCGGGGACCCGGCCGGGGGCAGGGACACGGGCACGGCCAGGGGCACGGCCGCGGTGCCGGCGGCGGCCCTGGACACCGCGGCTGACCTGCGATTTTAAGATCGTCGAAAAATTCTTCCGCGGCGGGTGTGACATTTTCCGCGGAGGCTACGCAGTACCGAGTGAGCCGACTGGTCATCGGCCCCAGCACAGAGCCGGGGGTTCCCCCCGTACCTTCGGCTCGTGCGCTCGGCGCGGGCGGGACACGTTCCCCCGGTCCCGCTCGCGCCCCATACCTCTCTCCCCTCCCGTCCGGATGACGAGTCGCGAACCGCCCGGCACACTGACGAGTACTCAGTCGGAGACCAGAGGCGGCCGCCGCGACCGCCCGGCGGGAGGCCTGCACCCATGGCGCGTGAGTCGGAGTCCGGACTGCCCATCGAGCCGGTGTACGGCCCGCAGGACCTGGCCGGCTGGGACCCTGCCGAGCAGCTGGGCGAGCCGGGCGCGTACCCCTTCACCCGGGGCGTCTACCCGTCGATGTACACGGGCCGCCCCTGGACGATGCGTCAGTACGCGGGGTTCGGCACGGCCGTCGAGTCCAACGCCCGCTACCGGCAGCTGATCGCCCACGGCACCACGGGCCTGTCGGTCGCCTTCGACCTGCCCACCCAGATGGGCCACGACTCCGACGCCCCGATCGCGCACGGCGAGGTCGGCAAGGTCGGCGTGGCGATCGACTCGGTCGAGGACATGCGGGTGCTGTTCGACGGGATCCCGCTGGACCAGGTGTCGACGTCCATGACGATCAACGCCCCCGCCGCGCTGCTGCTGCTGATGTACCAGCTGGTCGGCGAGGAGCAGGGCGTCCCGGCCGGCCGGCTCACCGGCACGGTCCAGAACGACGTGCTGAAGGAGTACATCGCGCGCGGGACGTACATCTTCCCGCCGAAGCCCTCGCTCCGCCTGATCGCCGACATCTTCCGGTACTGCCGGGCCGAGATCCCGAGGTGGAACACCATCTCGATCTCCGGCTACCACATGGCGGAGGCGGGCGCGTCGCCCGCCCAGGAGATCGCCTTCACGCTGGCCGACGGCATCGAGTACGTCCGTACGGCGGTCGCCGCCGGCATGGACGTGGACGACTTCGCACCGCGGCTGTCCTTCTTCTTCGTGGCCCGCACGACGCTCCTCGAGGAGGTCGCGAAGTTCCGCGCCGCCCGCCGGATCTGGGCGCGGGTGATGAAGGAGGAGTTCGGTGCGAAGAACCCCAAGTCGCTGATGCTGCGCTTCCACACGCAGACCGCCGGCGTCCAGCTGACGGCCCAGCAGCCCGAGGTGAACCTGGTCCGGGTCGCCGTCCAGGGGCTGGCGGCGGTGCTCGGCGGCACCCAGTCGCTGCACACCAACTCCTTCGACGAGGCCATCGCGCTGCCGACCGACAAGAGCGCGCGGCTGGCCCTGCGCACCCAGCAGGTCCTGGCTCACGAAACGGATGTGACGGCCACCGTCGACCCCTTCGCGGGCTCGTACGTCGTGGAGCGGATGACCGACGACCTGGAAGCGGCGATCGTCGCTCTCATGCGCCGGGTCGAGGACCTCGGCGGGGCGGTGTCGGCCATCGAGCACGGCTTCCAGAAGAACGAGATCGAGGGGTCCGCCTACCGGATCGCGCAGGAGACCGACTCCGGCGAGCGGGTCGTGGTCGGCGTCAACCGCTTCCGGTTGGACGCGGAGGAGCCGTACGAGCCCCTGCGCGTCGACCCGGCCATCGAGGCGCAGCAGGCGGAGCGCCTCGCCCGGCTCCGCGCGGAGCGCGACCCGGCGGCCGTGGACACCGCCCTCGACGCCCTGAGGAAGGCGGCGCGGGGCGAGGACAACGTCCTGTACCCGATGAAGGACGCGCTGCGGGCCCGGGCGACGGTGGGCGAGGTGTGCAACGCCCTGCGGGAGGTCTGGGGGACCTATGTCCCCTCGGACGCCTTCTGAGCGGCCTCGACGGCGCACCCTCCGCCGGGGCTCCGCCCGTTCTCCGTGCGTCGGCGCCACGCTCTCCTCGCGCCCGCCCTCCCCCGGCCGTGCCCGGCCCTCCCCGGCCGCGCCGGACGGGTCGCCCTGTGTGGCGGGACCGCTGCGCGGAGGTGATGATTCGAGGATCGGTCCCGGTAGGTGGACTGGCACGGCGTGCCACCGGTGGTCCGTGGTATCCGTGAGAGAAAGGAAGAAGTGCGGGCAGCCGACCTCGAAAGTCGGCGAGTTTACCCATCCCGCACAGCAGCCATGCGCCGCGCGGCCGACTTTTCTTCGCCTGACGGGTTGAAGTTTTGTTGATCGTAGGTCGGTCGACCGCCCAGGCGTCCTACCCTTCAGAGGGTGAAGCAACTGATGTCCCGAGAGTCCGAGGCCGATCCCTCAGGGGAAGCAGCGCTCCCCGGCGCCCTTCCCGGCGCCCTGCCGGAGGCGCTGCGCGCCGAGCTCGTGGCCTTCCGCCGCGACCTGCACATGCACCCTGAGCTGGGCAACCAGGAGTTCCGCACGACGGCCGCGATCAAGGCCCGCCTCGAGAAGGCGGGGCTGCGGCCCCGCGTGCTCGCCGTCGGCACCGGCCTCATCTGCGACATCGGGACCGTGGGGGCGGAGGGCGCGGCGGTCGGCGGCGTCCCCGTTCTCGCGATGCGCGCCGACATCGACGCGCTGCCCATCCCGGACACGAAGACCGAGTGCGCCTACCGGTCCACGGTCCCCGACCGCGCGCACGCCTGCGGCCACGACGTGCACACCACCGTCGTCCTCGGCGCCGGTCTCGTCCTGGCGGAACTGCACCGGCAGGGCCGGCTCCCGCGGCCGGTGCGGCTGATCTTCCAGCCCGCCGAGGAGGTGCTGCCCGGCGGCGCCGCCGACGCCATCGCCGACGGCGCGCTGGACGGCGTGGGCCGGATCATCGCCGTGCACTGCGACCCCCGGGTCGACGCGGGCAGGGTCGGTCTGCGCGAGGGCGCCATCACCTCCGCCTGCGACCGGCTGGAGATCTCCCTGGACGGGCCCGGCGGCCACACCGCACGCCCGCACCTGACCACCGACCTCGTCACGGCGGCCGCCCGGGTGGTCACCGACGTGCCCGCGCTGGTCGGCCGCCGGGTCGACACGCGCGCCGGACTGGCCGTCACCTGGGGCCGCATCGAGAGCGGCCACGCCCCGAACGTGATCCCGCAGCGCGCCGAGCTCTCCGGGACCGTCCGCTGCCTGGACCTCGAGGCGTGGCGGCAGGCGCCGGACATCGTGGTCGCGGCGATCGACGAGGTGGCCAACCTGCACCGGGCCAAGTCGGAGATCAACTACGTACGGGGCGTCCCGCCGGTCGTCAACGACGGCGACGTCACCGCCCTGCTGCGGGACGCCATGGTGGCCCGGCGCGGCGAGTCGGCCGTGGAGGGCACCGAGCAGAGCCTCGGCGGCGAGGACTTCTCCTGGTACCTGGAGCGGGTCCCCGGTTCGATGGCCCGGCTCGGTGTGCGCCCGCCCGGCGAGCGCACCGTGCGCGACCTGCACCAGGGCGACTTCGACGCCGACGAGTCGGCGATCACCGTCGGCGTGGAGCTCTTCACGGCGGCAGCGCTGCTGGACGCGGCGGGCAGGTAGCCGACGGCGGCGGAACGGCCCTCACGTGGCCGTTCCGCCGTTCGGCGCAACCGTGTTGTAAGCCATTCGTCCCCGGTTCGAAATCATCGGCGCGAGGCCGCAAGGCACCGAGTTCAGACGGCGTTCGCCTCGAATCGATAACGGCGTCTCGAGGGGTGTTTTTCTGACATCTACGCGCGTTACGATGCCGCGAAGCCAACGCCGATCGAGGCGTCCAGGCCCGAGCACTGGCATGGTGCTCACATCAAGCGCCGACAAGGCGCTCAGGTCAGGTGAAGGAGCCTTCCCGTGCGCCGGGTAGCCAAGCTTTCCGCTGCGTGTATCGCCACCGCAGCTCTCGCACTGACTGCCACTGCATGTGGCAGCACCTCCTCCGAGAACGACAGCAGCAGCTCGTCCTCCGCCTCTGCGGGCGGCGGTTCGGGCGTCAAGATCGGTCTCGCCTTCGACGTCGGCGGCCGTGGTGACCGTTCCTTCAACGACTCCGCCGCGCGCGGCGCCGACAAGGCCAAGGCGGAGTTCGGCGGCTCGATCAAGGAGCTGACCGCCAAGACCTCCGACACCGAGGCCGACCGCGAGCAGCGTCTGACCGACCTGGCGGACGCCGGCTACAACCCCATCGTCGGCGTCGGCTTCTCCTACGCCGCCTCGATGACCAAGGTCGCCGCGAAGTACCCGAAGGTCAGCTTCGGCATCGTCGACTCGGTGGTGGACGCCAAGAACGTCGACAGCATCACCTTCACCGAGGAGCAGGGCTCCTACCTGGCCGGTGTCGCCGCGGCCCTGAAGACGAAGAAGAACCACGTCGGCTTCATCGGCGGCGTCGACGTCCCGCTGATCAAGAAGTTCGAGGCGGGATTCACGCAGGGCGTGCACGACACGAAGCCCGCGGTCAAGGTCGACAGCCAGTACCTGAGCCACGGCTCGGACTTCTCCGGCTTCGCCAGCCCCGACAAGGGCAAGGCCGCCGCGTCGGGCATGCTCGACAACGGCGCCGACGTCATCTACTCGGCGGCCGGCTCCTCCGGCAACGGCGCGATCGAGGCCGTCAACGGCGTCAAGGGCGCCTGGGCCATCGGCGTGGACTCCGACCAGTACAACATCCCGGGTCTGGCCAAGTACAAGGCCTCGATCCTGACCTCGATGGTCAAGAACGTCGACGTCGGCGTCTACGACTTCGTCAAGTCCGTCCACGACGGCAAGCCGCTGACGGGCGTCAACAACTACTCGCTCGCCAAGAACGGTGTCTCGCTCGCCACCAGCGGTGGCTTCATCGACGACATCAAGACCCAGCTGGACGCGGCGAAGCAGAAGATCGTCGACGGCTCCATCAAGGTCAAGACCACCCCGTGACCTGATGGTCGCCGCCTGACCCCGGCTCGACGAGGGGGGTGCACGACAACCCCCTCGTCGAGCCGTAACAATGTGTCAACTCTACGCGTGTAGCACGGAGTTGCCGCGCTAGCGTCGCCGACGCCTGCCCTCCCCTACGCAGCCCCTTTTCCCCGAGGAGAGTGCGCCATCAACGCGTCCAGCCCTCCCGCTGCCGTCGAACTGCGCGGCATCACCAAGCGATTCCCCGGCGTCGTGGCCAACCGCGACATCGACATCACGGTTCGCACCGGCACCGTCCACGCCCTGTGCGGTGAGAACGGCGCCGGCAAATCCACCCTGATGAAGATCCTCTACGGCATGCAGCAGCCGGACGAGGGCACCATCACCGTGAACGGCGACCAGGTCACCTTCAGCAACCCCGCCGACGCCATCGCGCGCGGCATCGGCATGGTGCACCAGCACTTCATGCTCGCCGACAACCTCACCGTCCTGGAGAACGTCGTCCTCGGAGCGGAGAAGCTCCACGGCATCGGCGGCAAGGCCCGGACGAAGATCAGGGAGATCTCCGACGCGTACGGGCTGAACGTCCGGCCCGACGTCCTCCTGGAGGAGCTCGGCGTCGCCGACCGCCAGCGCGTGGAGATCCTCAAGGTCCTCTACCGCGGCGCCAAGACGCTCATCCTCGACGAGCCCACGGCCGTCCTGGTGCCGCAGGAGGTCGACGCCCTCTTCGACAACCTGCGCGAGCTGAAGGCCGAGGGCCTCACCGTCATCTTCATCTCCCACAAACTGGGGGAGGTGCTGTCCGTCGCCGACGAGATCACCGTCATCCGGCGCGGCACCACGGTGGGCACGGTCGAGCCGCGGAACACCACGACCAAGCAGCTCGCCGAGCTGATGGTCGGCAGCGAACTGCCCACGCCGGAGACCGAGGAGTCCACGGTCACGGACGTCCCGCTGCTGAAGCTGGACGGACTGCACCTGACCCAGACGGACCTCGACGGCGTCGAGCGCATCATCCTCGACGACATCTCCTTCACCATCCACAAGGGCGAGGTCCTCGGCATCGCCGGCGTGGAGGGCAACGGCCAGTCCGAGCTGGTCGAGGCGATCATGGGCATCCGCGCCCCGGACGCCGGCGCCATCACCCTCGACGGCGCCGACATCTCCCACGTGCCCACCCGCAACCGCCGCGAGGCCGGCGTCGGCTACATCCCCGAGGACCGCCACCGCCACGGCCTGCTCCTCGAGGCGCCGCTGTGGGAGAACCGCATCCTCGGCCATGTCACCGAGCGGCCCAACTCGCGCGGCCAGCTGCTCGACATCAAGTCCGCCCGCACCGACACCGAGCGCATCGTCCAGGCGTACGACGTCCGCACGCCCGGCATCGACGTGACCGCCGCCTCGCTGTCCGGCGGCAACCAGCAGAAGCTGATCGTCGGCCGCGAGATGAGCCACGCGCCCAAGCTCCTCATCGCCGCCCACCCCACCCGCGGTGTGGACGTCGGCGCGCAGGCCGCGATCTGGGACCACATCCGCGAGGCGCGCCGCGAGGGCCTGGCCGTGCTGCTGATCTCCGCCGACCTGGACGAGCTCATCGGGCTCTCCGACACCCTGCGGGTCATGTACCGCGGCCGGCTGGTCGCCGACGCCGATCCCGCCACGATCACCCCCGAGGAGCTGGGCTCCGCCATGACGGGTGCGGCCACCGGCCACCTGGAGCACGCAGAGGACGACGCCCGATGAAAAAGCTGACCTCAAGGATCGACAAGGAGCGGCTGCTCCTCGGGGTCGCGGCCCCGCTGCTGGCGATCGTCACCGCGCTCGTCGTCACCGCCCTGGTCATCCTCGCCACCGGCAAGAACCCGGGCGCGGCCTTCAGCGACATGCTGACCTACGGCTCCGCCAGCGACAGCCAGGTCTACATCCTGAACAAGGCGACGACGTACTACCTGGCGGGTGTCGCGGTGGCCATCGGCTTCCGCATGAACCTGTTCAACATCGGCGTCGACGGCCAGTACCGGCTCGCCGCGTTCGTCGCCGCCGTCCTCGGCGGCGCGCTGACCGTGCCCGGCTGGATCGCGATCCCGCTGATCATCCTGTGCGCCATGGCGACCGGCGCCCTGTGGGCGGCCATCGCGGGCATCCTCAAGGTGACCCGCGGCGTCAGCGAGGTCATCTCCACGATCATGCTGAACTCGATCGCCACCGCGATCATCGCCTACCTGCTGCAGCCGGGGAAGCTCGCCGAACTGCAGAGCGGCGGCACGGTCGTCTCGACCGACCCGCTGCCGAAGTCCTCGTACTTCTTCACCATCGACACCGGCGCGGCCGGTGTGCTGTGGGGCTTCATCGTCGTCGCCGTCCTCGTCGGCATCGCCTACTGGTTCGTGCTCGGCCGCACCCGGTTCGGCTTCGACCTGCGCACCGTCGGCCAGTCCGAGAGCGCGGCCACCGCGAGCGGTGTCTCCGTCAAGAAGATGGTCGCCACCAGCATGATCATCTCCGGTGCCGTGGCCGGTCTGATCGGCATGCCGACCCTGCTCAACGACAGCCACCAGTTCAGCAACGACTTCCCGTCGGGCATCGGCTTCACCGGCATCGCCATCGCCCTGCTCGGCCGCAACAACCCGGTCGGGATCGCGCTCGGCGCGCTGCTCTGGGGCTTCCTGGAGCGCACGACCAACCACCTCGAGTTCGAGGGGTACGACAAGGAAATCCTCGGCGTCATCCAGGGCGTCATCGTGCTGTGCGTCGTCATCGCCTACGAGCTCGTCCGGCGTTACGGCCTCAAGCGCCAGCAGCAGCGGGTCGGCGCCGAGCTCGCCGCCCAGGCCGCCGCCCCGACCCAGAAGCAGGAGGTGGCGTGATGACTGCCACGATGACCGACACGCCGCCCCCCGCGGCGCCCAAGGCGGACACCGGCGGCCGGTCGGGCCGCTCGGTCGGCCGGATCCTCACGATCATCGCCGGCGCGCTGGTGCTCGTGGCCGTGGTCCGCATCATCACCGGCGCCAACCAGCTCACCTCCGAGGGCCAGGTCTCGGCCGCGCTCGGCCTCGCCGTGCCCATCGGCCTCGCGGGTCTGGCCGGCCTGTGGTCCGAGCGGTCCGGTGTGGTCAACATCGGCCTCGAGGGCATGATGATCCTCGGCACCTTCGGCGCCGGCTGGATCGGCTGGCAGTCCAACCCCTGGCTCGGCCTGCTGTGCGGCGTCGGCTTCGGCGTCCTCGGCGGTCTGGTGCACGCCGTCGCGACCGTCACCTTCGGCGTCGACCACATCGTCTCCGGCGTCGCGGTCAACCTGCTTGCGCTCGGCATCACCCAGTACCTCGCCAAGCTGTTCTTCTCGGAGGGCAAGCCGGCCGAAGCGGGCGGCAACCCCAAGCAGTCCCCGCCCGTCGAGTCACTGCCCCACATCGACGTGCCCGGCCTCTCGGACGCCCTCCAGTCCGTCGAGAAGCACCACTGGTTCCTGCTCTCCGACATCGCGGGCATCCTCGGCGGCCTGGTCACCGACCTGTCCGTGGTGACGCTCCTCGCCTTCCTGCTGTTCGTCGGCAGCTGGTGGCTGCTGTGGCGCACCCCGTTCGGCCTGCGGCTGCGCTCCTGCGGTGAGAACCCGATCGCCGCGGAGTCCCTCGGCGTCAACGTCTACAAGTACAAGTACGCGGCCGTGGCCGTCTCCGGCGGCCTCGCCGGTCTCGGCGGCGCCTTCCTCGCCCTGGTCACCTCGCACACCTACCTCGAGGGCCAGACCGGCGGCCGCGGCTACATCGGCCTCGCAGCGATGATCTTCGGCAACTGGCGCCCCGGCGGTCTGGCCATGGGCGCGGGCCTGTTCGGCTACTCCGACGCGCTGCAACTGCGCAACGGCGGCGAGACCGTCCACGCGCTGCTGCTCCTGCTGGTCGTGCTCCTCGCGGGGCTGGCCGGCTGGAAGCTGTACCGCAAGGCGCACTGGCAGGCCGGGATCAGCCTCATGGTGGCCGCGCTCGTCCTGGTCTGGTACCTGTTCACCGACGAGGTCCCGAGCGACTTCGTGGGCGCCACCCCGTACGTCGTCACCCTGCTGGTGCTGTCGCTGTCCGCGCAGCGACTGCGCATGCCCAGGGCCGACGGCATGCGCTACCGCAAGGGCCAGGGCAAGTGACCCCGGCCGCCGCCGTCGACTGGGAGGCGTTGCGCGAGGTGGCCCGCGAGGCCATGTCCCGCGCGTACGCCCCCTACTCCGGCTACCCGGTCGGTGTGGCGGCGCTCGTCGACGACGGCCGGACCGTGTCCGGCTGCAACGTCGAGAACGCCTCCTACGGGCTCGGCCTGTGCGCCGAGTGCGGGCTGGTCTCGCAGTTGCAGAACACCGGCGGCGGCCGGCTCACGCACTTCACCTGCGTGGACGGCCGCGGCGAAATCCTCGTCCCGTGCGGCCGCTGCCGCCAGCTGCTGTACGAGTTCGGCGGCCCCGGCCTCCTGCTGGAGACGCCGGCGGGGATCCTGCCGCTCGCGGAGATGCTCCCGCAGGCCTTCGGCCCGGACCACCTCACGAAGTGACTCCCGCGCGCGGCCCCTCTGACCACCGCAGAGGGGCCGCGCACTTTCTCCCCCCGTTTCTCCCCACGTCTTGTCGCACCACCGTGCACCACCGCGCATCACCGTTGCATCACCGGAAGGAAAGCCATGGCCATGGACGCCGTCTCCGTCATCCGCACCAAGCGGGACCGCGGTGAGCTCAGCGACGAGCAGATCGACTGGGTCATCGACGCCTACACCGGCGGCGAGGTCGCCGACTACCAGATGGCCGCCCTCAACATGGCCATCCTGCTCAACGGCATGAACCGCCGCGAGATCGCCCGCTGGACGGCCGCGATGATCGCCTCCGGCGAGCGCATGGACTTCTCCGCCCTGTCCCGCCCGACCGCCGACAAGCACTCCACGGGCGGCGTCGGCGACAAGATCACGCTGCCGCTGGCCCCCCTTGTGGCGGCCTGCGGCGCGGCGGTCCCGCAGCTCTCCGGACGCGG
This sequence comes from Streptomyces achromogenes, assembly GCF_030816715.1. Lineage (NCBI taxonomy): Bacteria > Bacillati > Actinomycetota > Actinomycetes > Kitasatosporales > Streptomycetaceae > Streptomyces > Streptomyces achromogenes. The sequence continues at coordinate 5,440,613 of NZ_JAUSYH010000001.1, forward strand.
CCTCGGCCACACCGGCGGCACGCTGGACAAGCTGGAGTCGATCCCGGGCTGGCGCGCACTGCTCTCCAACGAGGAGATGCTGTCCGTGCTGGACGGCACCGGCGCGGTGATCTGCGCCGCAGGCGACGGTCTCGCCCCGGCCGACAAGAAGCTCTACGCGCTGCGGGACGTCACCGGCACCGTCGAGGCCATCCCGCTGATCGCCTCGTCCATCATGTCCAAGAAGATCGCCGAGGGCACCGGGTCGCTGGTCCTGGACGTGAAGGTCGGCACCGGCGCCTTCATGAAGACCATCGAGGACGCCCGTGAGCTCGCCTCGACGATGGTGGGCCTCGGCACCGACCACGGTGTGAGGACGGTCGCCCTGCTGACCGACATGTCCACCCCCCTCGGCCTCACCGCGGGCAACGCCCTCGAGGTCCGCGAGTCGGTCGAGGTGCTGGCCGGCGGCGGCCCGGCGGACGTCGTCGAGCTGACGATCGCTCTGGCCCGCGAGATGCTCGACGCGGCCGGGATCACGGACGCCGACCCGGCGAAGGCGCTCGCCGACGGCTCGGCGATGGACGTCTGGCGGCGCATGATCGCGGCCCAGGGCGGCGACCCGGACGCCGCGCTGCCCACCGCGAAGGAACAGCACGTGGTGAAGGCGGGCGCCTCGGGCGTCCTGACCCGCCTCGACGCCTACGACATCGGCATCGCCGCCTGGCGCCTCGGCGCGGGCCGCGCCCGCAAGGAGGACCCGGTGCAGGCGGGCGCCGGCGTCGAGCTGCACGCCAAGCCCGGCGACACGGTCACGGCCGGCCAGCCGCTGCTCACCCTGCACACCGACACCCCGGAGCGCTTCGACTACGCGCTCCAGGCGGTCGAGGGCTCGTACGACATCGACGCGCCCGGAACCCCGTTCACGGCCTCCCCGGTCGTGCTGGAACGCATCGCCTGACCTGGCCTTACCTGACCCGCGGCTGGAGGCCGCCGGTGTCACAGTCCCCTTTCGGGTGAACGGGATCGGTGGACCTCCGCCGGTCCCGTTCGGCATGCTGGACTCGGTGACGCACGATCAAGGAGACCGCCATGAGCGCACTCACCGTGGGCCACGACCCCGAGCAGAGCTGGGACGACCTCGTCCGGTTCTGGGAGGAGATGGAATGGCCCGAGGGCAGCAAGGTGGAGATCATCGAGGGGATCGTCACCGTGTCACCTGCTCCCGCTTACCGCCACAACATCATCGCGGAACGCATTCAGCGCCGCCTCTACTCCGTCATCCCCGATGACTGGGGGATCTTCCAAACCCTGGCCATCGCCGTGCCGTCGCGGCTGGGCATGCTCATTCCGGACCTCGTGGTGGCCCCCGTGCGGGAGCACACGGAGGCGGACAGTCACATCCCGGCCGGACTGGCCGAACTCGTCGTCGAGGTCACCTCGAAGTCCAACGCCCGGCACGACCGCATCAGCAAACCCGCCGCCTGCGCCTCCGCAGGCATCCCCTTCTACCTCCTCGTCGACCGCTGGGCTCCCGAAGGCCCCAGCGCGACGCTGTACGGAGAACCGAAGGGCGACGTGTACCGCCTGCTGAGCACGGCGAAGTTCGGCGAGGCGCTCAAGCTTCCCGTGCCCTTCGACGTCGTCATCGACACGGGCGAGTTTCCCGCCGAATAGGGCCTGCCGCACAGGCTCGCCGGGCTGGCCCTGCAGCCGTTGCCGATGAGTTGGGGCCTGGACCACGGTCTACCGATCGTGGAAGCGACGACACCCCCCGTGCTCACCCTGACCGGACCCGCCACCAGCGGGCAGGCGGCAGGGCTGGGCGACGCTGTGCGCATGCTGCTGACCGCCGCCGAGACCGGAGTCGTGGTCTGCGACGTGGCCGGGATCGGGCCGCCCGGGCTGCTCACCGTCGACCTGCTGGCGCGGCTCCAGCTGGCCGCCCGGCGGGCCGGGGGCCGGATACGGCTGCGCGGCCCCGACCCCGCGCTACGCGCCCTGCTCCACCTGGTCGGACTCCCCGTCGAGGTGGAGGGGGAGGTCGAAGAGGGGGAACCAGCGCTGGGTGTCGAGGTAGAAGTGGAACCCGGTGAGGCGGCCCTCTGAGATCTCCAGGACCTGGACGGCCCACGGCGTGAACCCGCCCTTCTCCGGGTCCGGCTTGTACTGGGCGAACCCCGGCAGACCGTTGACCTCGACCGGCAGCAGGCGCGAGCCTTCACAGGCGGAGCCGAGCGTGGTCATGAAGCCGGTGATGTCGTCGTGCCCGGTCAGCCACAGGTCGAACGGCGGCATCGTCATGACGGCGTCCTCGTGGAGCAGGGCCGTCAGCGCCGTCATGTCATAGCCCTCGAAGGCTGCCACATAGCGGTCCAGAAGCTTCTGCTGCTCCTCGTCGAGCGGGTCCGACACCGCCGCGTCCGCGCCGGACTCCTTGCGCTCGGCCAGCGTGGCCCGCGCCCGCTGCAGCGCGCTGTTGACCGAGGCGACGGAGGTGTCCAGCAGTTCGGCGACCTCGCTCGCCCGCCACGCCAGCACCTCCCGCAGGATCAGCACCGCCCGCTGCTTCGGCGGCAGCTGCTGCAGCGCGGCCATGAACGCCAGCCGCACCGACTCCTTCGCGACGGCCGCCTCGGCCGGGTCCTCCACCGTCGGCAGCACACGGGCGTCGGGCATCGGCTCCAGCCAGGTGTGGTCGGGGCGGGGCGAGAGCGCGGCCCGGGCGAGGGGGGTGGGTCCGGAGAGGTCCATCGGCCTGGCCCGCTTGTTGCCGGCCGCCAGCATGTCCAGACAGACATTGGTGGCGATCCGGTACAGCCAGGACCGCAGGCTGGAACGGCCCTCGAACCTGTCGTAGCTCCGCCAGGCGCGCACCATGGTGTCCTGCACCGCGTCCTCCGCCTCGAAGGACGAGCCGAGCATGCGGTAGCAGTAACCGGTCAGTTCCGTCCGGTGCTTCTCCAGTGCGACGTCGAGGTCCGTCGTCGCCGTGCTGTCGCCCATCGTCCAACCCACCCCTGTGGCCGTCCTGTCACGCGTCGTCGCGCCCAGCACTCCGGAAGCTACCGCAGCCCACTGACAATGGCCTGCCGAGTCGACGAAAGCGCAGGTGGACGCCCTGTCCAAGCCCTCGCGGCCGCTGTTCAGACCAACTGCTTGACGGACATCAGCAGGTGCCGGTGGCTCTCCGGCGCGTCCGCCGCGCTCAGCAGCGACCGCTGGCCGGTCCCCAGCAGCTCCACCCGCAGTCGCGTCGCCCCGAACGACGCCAGCGCGTCCACCAGATACGCCGGGTTGAAGGCCACGCTGACGTCCTCGGCGCCGGTCAGCGCGGCCGGCAGCCGCTGCGCCGCCACGTCGTCGCCGTATCCGGCGCGCAGCAGCACCGACTCCGCCGAGAAGTCCAGCCGCACCGGACTGTTCGTCTCGGCCACCACCGCGACCCGGCGCACGGCCTCCGTGAGCGCCCCGCACTCGACCTCGGCCACCACGGCCTCCGCCATGTCGAACAGCTTCCCGTACGACGGCAGCCGACCGTCCAGCGGTCGCAGGACCGTCCGCATCCGCCCGCCCCCGAACCCGACGGGTCCGCTTCCGGCCGACCCGCTCCCGGCAGCCCCGTCGAGGCCGATCCGCACGGTCCCGCACCGGGCGAGCGACCGGGCCGCGTCCAGCAGCCGCCGCGCCGGCAGCAGCGCCTCCACCACGCCCCCGCCCGCCGCCTCCGGCTCCGCCTTCCACTCCAGCCGGCGCACCGCGTACCGGTAGCGGTCCGACGCCGACAGCGTCATCTCGTCGCCCTCCAGGCGCAGTTGGACGCCGGTCAGCACCGGGAGGGTGTCGTCGCGGCCTGCCGCCACCGCGACCTGCGCGACGGCGGCCGCGAACGCGGCCGCGTCGACGGCGCCGTACACCTGCGGCGGCGCGGGCGGGGCGGAGTACTCCTCGTGCGGGAGGGTGGACAAGCCGAAGCTCGTGCCGCCCGCCTCGACCGTGAACCGCGTCCCCTCCAGCGCACAGCTCACCGGCCCGTCCGGCAGCACCTTGCAGATGTCCAGCAGCCGCCGCCCGAGGACGAGCACCCGGCCGCCGGTGCCGACCTCGGCGTCCGCCTCGATCCGCGCGGCCGTCTCGAAGTCGAACCCCGACACGCTCAGCGTCCCCGCCGACGCCTCCAGCACCAGCCCGCCCAGCACCGGCACCGGTGGGCGGGCGGGCAGCGCCCGGGCCGCCCATCCCACGGCCTCGACGAGATCACCGCGGTCGATCCGCAACTCCATGGACGCATACCCCCTGTGCCAGAAACCGGTCAGTGGTCGCGGACGCTATCCGCGACCACTGACAAAAGGCTCTGAGCAGGAGGAGCAGGAGGAGCAGGAGGAGCGGGGGACCGGGAAGGGCGCGGTGCCGGGCCGTCCGGCCGGGGCGTGCCTGGCCCGGCCGGACGGGGGCGGTCAGGCGGGAAGGGGCGGTCAGGCGACGGCCGGTGCCTCCCGGCGCGCCGCGCGCGTGCCGGCCACCGTGATCGCGACGACGCCGAGCACCGCGAAGAGGCCGACGCCGACCGTGCCGGCCCAGCCGCCCGAGTGGAAGGCGATCGCACCGACCGTGGAGCCGGCGCTGGAGCCGACGTAGTAAGCGGACTGGTAGAGCGCCGAGGCCTGGGCGCGGCCGGTGGTCGCCGTCCTGCTGACCGCCGACGACGCCACCGCGTGCCCCGCGAAGAAGCCCGCCGTGATCAGGACCAGGCCCAGCAGCACCGGCGCCAGCGAGTCCGCCAGGGAGAGCAGCAGGCCGGCGGCGGTCGTGCCGCCCGCCAGGTACAGCGCGCCGCGCCGACCCAGCCGGCCGACCAGCCGACCCGCCGTCGACGCCGACACCGTGCCCACCAGGTACACCAGGAAGATCGAGCCGACGACGCCCTGGGGGAGCGAGAACGGCTCCTCCGTCAGCCGGTAGCCGATCACCGTGTACACGCCGCCGAAGACGGTCATGAACAGCGCGCCGATCGCGTACAGCCGGCGCAGCAGCGGGTCGGCGAGGTGGCCGCGGACGGTACGGGCCAGGACGCGGGGCGCCAGGGAGCCCGGCGTGAAGTGGCGCGGCGCGGGCAGCAGCAGCCGGAAGGCGACCGCGCAGGCCACCGCCAGCACGCCGATCACGCCGACGGCGATCCGCCAGCCCCACTCCTGCGCGACCCAGCCGGTGATGACCCGGCCGCTCATCCCGCCGACGCTGTTGCCGGCCACGAACAGGCCGATCGCCGTCACCAGCGCCTTCGGCCGGACCTCCTCCGCGAGGTAGGCCGTGGCCGAGGCGGGCAGCCCGGCCAGCGCCGCGCCCTGCACCGCCCGCAGCACGACCAGCCAGCCCAGGGAGGGCGCGAACGGGACCAGCAGGCCCACGCCGACCGCGACCCCCAGCGAGGCCGTCATCACCGTACGGCGGCCGTAGCGCTCGGACAGGGCGCTCATCGGCAGGACGAACAGCGCCAGTCCGCCGGTCGCCGCCGCTACCGTCCAGCTCGCCCGGCTCGCCGCCACCCCGAAGTCGCCGGAGATCAGCGGCAGCAGCGCCTGTGTGGAGTACAGCAGGGCGAAGGTCGCCACACCGGCGAGGAAGAGCGCGAAGCTCATCCGGCGGTAGCCGGGGCCGCCGGGGGCCAGCCGCGTGTCGGAAGGGGCGGCGGAGACGGCGGCGGGGGCGGTGGCGGTCGAGCGGGCGGGCGAAGCGGCGACCACGATCGTGGACGCCCCGGTACTGGCGGGAGACATGCCTCGAACCTACGGACGGCCTCGCTGATCCGTCCAATGCACGGACTCGTCATAATCGTTCCCATGGTGCATCAGCAGAGGTCACGGACTCGCCTGTCACCGTCCGGTGACACAGAAGACACCGCCGACATGGTGAGGCTGCTCGCCCCCCGGCTCGCCTACTTCGCCGGCGTCGCCCGCACCGAGCACGTCACGCGCGCCGCCCAGGAGATGGACGTCCCCCAGTCGACGCTGTCCCGGGCGATGGTCCGGCTGGAGCAGGACCTCGGCGTCGACCTGTTCGCCCGCCGCGGCCGCACGGTCTCCCTCACCCCGGCCGGCCGCACCTTCCTCACCTCGGTGGAGCGCGCCCTGGCGGAGATCGAGCGGGCGGCCGACGAGGTCCGCGCCGACGCCGATCCGACGGCCGGCAAGGTCGCGTTCGGCTTTCTGCACACCATGGGCGCGGAGACCGTGCCCGGGCTCCTGCACGCCTTCCGCGCCGACCACCCGCGGGTGCGCTTCAGCCTCGTGCAGAACTACGGCGAGGCGATGCTCGAAGGGCTGCGGGCCGGCGAGCTGGACCTCTGTCTGACCTCCCCGGTCCCCGACGCCCCGGACCTGGTCGCCCGCAGGCTCGACGAGCAGAAACTGCGTCTGGTCGTCCCGGCCGACCACCGCCTCGCCGCCCGCAGAAGGGTCCGCCTCGCGGAGGCCGCAGACGAGGCCTTCGTCACGCTGGAACCCGGCTACGGCCTGCGCCGCATCACCGACGACCTCTGCACGGAGGCGGGCTTCAGGCCGCGGGTCGCCTTCGAGGGGGAGGAGGCGGAGACGCTGCGCGGGCTGGTGGCGGCGGGTCTGGGAGTCGCCCTGCTGCCACCGCCGGCCGTGGCCCGCCCCGGCGTGGTGGAACTGACGGTCACGGCCCCGCGGGCGGCCCGTGAGATCGGCGTGGCCTGGCTCGAAGGCCGTCCGGACACCCCGCCGGTGGCCGCCTTCAAGAAGTTCCTGCTCTCGAGACGAGGCAACCTGCTCCCGTCCTAGGTGGATTGACCCGCAGTGCGGTTCCATGACGGGACGCCCGTCCGCGCCACCGGCGTCCGTTCCTGCCGTCCCCACCGTCTCCCGACCGTGCCTACCGTCGCCGTAACGACTTCCCGAAACCGGCTGCCAGCGGCATGCGCAGGCCCAGCGGGGGCGGCGCCGCGAGCGCGTCCTCCACCGGGCGGGAGAGCGCCCGGCCGAACAGCGCGCCCATGACGAAGTCCTCGGCGAGGGCGAGGACTTCGGCGCGGTACTGATGCAACCCGTGGCCGTCGGAGTGCACTTCGAACCGGCACACGTCCCGGTTCGCCTTCTTGGCGCGCGCGGCGAGCCGGAACGACAGCTCGGGGTCGCAGCGCTCGTCCTTGGTGCCGTGTACGAGGAGCACCCGTCGTCCCACGAGCTGCCTGACCGGCTCGGGCGGGGCCGCCATGTCCTCCTCCGGCAGCCACGGACCCATCGCCAGAACGGAGTTGACGGCTTCGTGGCCGGCCGCGTGCAGCGCCGCCCGCGCGCCCATGTCGACGCCGGCCAGGCACACCGGGACGTCCCCGTACCGCCGCACGATCTCGTCGGCGGCCCAGGCCGCGTCGGCCGCGAGACGCGCCTCGTCGCCGTTCCAGCCGCGGTAGCGGTAGTGCACGGCGTGCACGGCCAGGCCTTCCCCGGCTCCCGCGCGGGCGAGCCGGCGCCCGAGGCCCCGGACGGAGGCGGCCGCCCACAGGGCGGACGGTCTGCGGCCGGAGACCTCCTCGCCGCCCGGGAGCAGCAGCACCGCTCCGCTCACCGCCGTCGGCTCCGGGCCGAGCGCCCTCCCCAGCCGGGCCGTCCGAACCGGCGTCAGTTCCTGTGCCATGGCAGAACAGTGTCAGAAGCAGTGGTGTGCTCCACCTGTCCGTGCGGTCACCGTTACATATCGGCGGAGTTGTACAACAGGTGATCTACGCGCGTAGGAGTTAGAGTGCGGAAATGACGAGCCAGAGCATCCAGACGGGCATCACCCCGAGCCCGGATCAGATCCGGCGGGCGCCCAAGGTTCTGCTGCACGACCACCTCGACGGCGGGCTGCGCCCCGGCACGATCGTCGATCTCGCCCGGGAGACCGGGTACTCCCGCCTCCCCGAGACGGACCCCGACAAGCTCGGCCTCTGGTTCCGGGAGGCCGCCGACTCCGGCTCCCTGGAGCGGTACCTGGAGACGTTCACGCACACCGTCGGCGTGATGCAGACCCGGGAGGCCCTGGTGCGGGTCGCCCGCGAGTGCGCCGAGGACCTCGCCGAGGACGGCGTCGTCTACGCCGAGGTGCGGTACGCGCCCGAGCAGCACCTCGACGGCGGACTGACCCTCGAGCAGGTCGTCGAGGCCGTCAACGAGGGCTTCCGGGAAGGGGAACGGGCGGCCCGCGGACACGGCCACCGGATCCGCGTCGGCGCCCTGCTGACCGCCATGCGGCACGCGGCCCGCGCCCTGGAGATCGCCGAACTCGCCAACTGCCACCGGGACCTGGGCGTCGTCGGCTTCGACATCGCGGGCGCCGAGGCCGGCTACCCGCCCACCCGGCACCTCGACGCCTTCGAGTACCTCAAGCGCGAGAACAACCACTTCACCATCCACGCCGGCGAGGCCTTCGGGCTGCCGTCCATCTGGCAGGCGCTGCAGTGGTGCGGCGCCGACCGGCTCGGGCACGGCGTGCGGATCATCGACGACATCGAGGTCGCGGACGACGGCTCGGTGAAGCTCGGGCGGCTCGCCTCCTACGTCCGCGACAAGCGCGTCCCGCTGGAGATGTGCCCCAGCTCCAACCTGCAGACCGGAGCGGCCGCCTCCTACGCCGAGCACCCCATCGGTCTGCTGCGCCGGCTCCACTTCCGGACCACCGTCAATACGGACAACCGTCTCATGTCCGGCACCAGTATGAGCCGGGAATTCGAGCACCTGGTCGACGCATTCGGTTACACGCTCGACGATCTCGCCTGGTTCTCGGTCAATGCTATGAAGTCAGCATTCATTCCTTTCGATGAACGACTCGCCATGATCAGTGACGTGATCAAGCCCGGATATGCCGAGCTGAAATCCGAATGGCTGTTCCAGCAGACCGTCTCCACCAGCGGTTCTGTGGCGACAGAAAGCTGAATGCGAAACCTTTGGCGTACGAAATGCGGGCGGGTGTTCACCAACCGTCCGCATTTCGATGTTTGCCGCTGACCCCGTCCCGTGTTTACGGTCGAGAACCGCTCAGTTCCCCGTATCCCATTCGAGGACGCATTCATCATGAAGCAGTCTGCTGCCAAGACCCTCGGTGTCGCCGCTCTCGGTGCCGCCTTCGCCGCCGTCGGGGCGGGCGCCGCCAACGCCGCCCCCGCCGTACCGGACGCCACGCAGGCCCTGGACGGCATCACCCGCACGCTGCCGGCGGAGAACGTGACCCAGGCGCTGCCCGCCGCCGGCCAGGTGCTGACCCAGGCCCAGCCGGCGCTCGGCGCCGGTCTGACCGCCGCCCAGCCGGTCGCCGGGAAGCTGCTCGCCGAGGGCCCCACCGCGCCCGTCTCCGGGCTGCTCGGCGGTCTGCCGCTGCAGGGCCTGCCCACCCCACGGCCTGCCGGTCAACGGGATCCCGCTGGGCTGAGTGGCGTCGCCCGCCGCACCCACCGCAAACCCCATCGCGCCGTCGGGGCGTGCCCGTACGTACCGGGCACGCCCCGACGGCGTTTCCGCGGCGTTTCCGCGGCGTTCCGCGGCGTGCTGCGACGGCGGGTCACCAGGCGGTGCGCGCCGCCTTGTCCTCCGACGGCAGGAGAATCCAGAGGGCTATGTAGAGCAGGAACTGAGGCCCGGGCAGCAGGCAGGAGAGTACGAAGATCACGCGCATCGTGGTCGCGGAGGTGCCGAAGCGGCGGGCCAGCGCGGCGCACACTCCGCCGATCATGCGGCCATGGGTGGGGCGGGCGAGGCTGGACATCTGTGGCTCCTTCGTGAGCGTCCGTCGGAGGCGGCCCTTGCGGCTGCCTTCCCTCTGACGACAACGCTACGGTGACGAAGGGGACGAAGCGTCGCTCTACGGGGCGATACCGACCCTGGGAATCCTCGGGGTGCGACCCTGAGCCGGCTCCCCCTGCCGGACCCCGGCACGCCCCCCGGGCTCCTCCCGGCGACGCAGCCACCCGCGGACCGCCGGCACCACCGCGACGTGCGCCAGGGCCACGCCCGCCGTGTTCAGCAGCAGCGAGTCGACGTCCGCGACCTGACCGGGCACCCCCGTCTGCAGCAACTCGACGGCCAGGGACAGCAGCGCGCCCGCCGTGACCGTACGGACCAGGGAGGCGAGCGGCGACACGCGCAGCCTGCCGTGCACCAGCGGGAGCAGGACGCCCAACGGGGCGAACAGCGCGAGTCCGGCGCCGATCCGCGACGCCGCCTCGGGCCAGCCCAGCCTCAGATCGGCGCGGATCCCGTCGAACGGATGCAGATTGGCCGGCATCACCCAGGGAACGTCCAGTGGGCGCAGCGAGACCCAGGCGACGAACACGAGGTGGGCGGCCAGGAAGAGAATCCCGGTCGCGCGGATGCGGTACGCGGCGCTGCCGCCGATGGAGCCTTGACGCTGCACGCCCCCCAAGACGCGCCCCCCGGCACGATCGGTTCCGGCCCACCGGCCCGGCACCCGGCCCGGTCCCCGCCCCGCCGCGCCACGACAGACGATGACCTGCGACGACGTCGACGCCCGGCCCCGCGTGAGGCGTCCGACACACCCGGCCGCCGCTCCAGCGGTCGGGTGGGCCGGGGTGGCGCCGCACGAGACCCGCGGGGCAGTGCGGGGGCCGGGAGGGGACGGGAGGAGGCGGACCCTCAGCCGCCGCTCGTGACGGCCGTGGACGGGGGTTCCGTGCTGCCGGGCCGCGAACGGACCTCGTCGGTGCACTCGTAGCGGCGCACGGGCTCGGAGCCGGGACCGCCGAGGATCACCGAGCCGTCGCCCTCGGCCGCCGCCGAGTCGGAGAAGGTGCACACGACCTGCGCGAGCGCGTACGAGTTGAGGTCCCCGGGCGGGACGCTCAGCCGCAGTGCGTCGTCCGGGTCCTTGGCGGCCGGACCGCTCACGGTCATGGCGCCGCGCACGTCCGTCGTGTACCCGGCCTCCTTCTCGACGGCCGACGGCGACTCGGCGAGCTGGTCGAGCAGGCCCTGAGCGACCAGCACGCGCCGCGCGGGGCCGGCCGCGCCGTCCGGCACCCGCACACTGCGGTCCACGGCCACCAGCGCCGAACCGCACAGCAGGAACACCCGCACCGGCACACCCGCGCGCGCGGCCTGCGGAGACACGGCGAGGTCGGTGAGCGAGCAGCGCACCCGGGAGGGCGCGGGACCGAAGTCGGTCGGCACCTCGGTCGCCCGGATGCCGCAGCCCGCGAGCGGACCGGCCAGGGCGGCCAGCACCGCGGCGGCGCACAGCCGTCGTACGGTCGCACGGCCCATGGTCACGATGCGTCCCCCTCGTCCAGCCCGGTCGTCACGCCCTGCTCGCCGCCGTCCGCGCCGTCCCGGTCCGCCGGCTCGGCGACGCCCCGCGGCAGCCGCAGCGTGAACACCGCGCCGCCCTCCGGGGAGTTGGCGGCGGTGATCTCACCGCCGTGGATGTGGGCGTTCTCCAGCGCGATGGACAGGCCCAGCCCGCTGCCCTCGGAACGCGGCCGGGAGGCGCTCGCCTTGTAGAACCGGTCGAAGACGTGCGGCAGCACCTCCTCCGGGATGCCCGGCCCGTGGTCGCGCACGGCGATGACCACCGAGTCGTCCTGCGCCGACACCGACACCCGCACCGGCGAACCGCCGTGCTTGAGCGCGTTGCCGATGAGGTTGGCGAGGATGACGTCCAGCCGGCGCGGGTCGAGCCGGGCGTGGATGCCGCGCTCCGCGGCCAGGTCGACCGCGTCCAGCCAGGCCCGCGCGTCGATGCACGCGGTGATCTGGTCGGCGACGTCGACGTCGTCCAGGACCAGCCGCGCGGTCCCCGCGTCGAAGCGGGTGACCTCCATCAGGTTCTCCACCAGGTTGTTCAGCCGCCGCGTCTCGCTGACCACCAGCCGCACCGCGGGCTCGATCATCGGGTCGATGCTGCCCGACTCGGCGTCCAGCTCCTCCTCCAGCACCTCCGCGACGGTGGTGATGGCGGTCAGCGGCGTCCGCAGCTCGTGCGACATGTCGGCGACGAACCGGCGGGACGCCTCGTCACGGGCGGCCATGTCGTCGACCCGCTTCTCCAGCGCCTCGGCGGTCCGGTTGAACGTCCGCGACAGATCGGCGAGTTCGTCCGTCCCGGAGACCCGCAGCCGGGTGTCGAGCCGTCCCTCGCCGAGCCGGCGCGCCGCGACGCCCAGCCGGTGCACCGGCTTCAGGACGGTCGTGGCGGCGGCCTGCGCGAGCAGCGCGGCCCCGACCAGCGCGAGGGCGGTGGCGATCCCCAGCGACCAGGCCAGCGAATTGAGGTCCTTGGCCTCCGGCGCCAGCGACTTGCGCATGTAGCCGGTCGGCCCGCCCCCGTTCACCCGCGTCCCGGCCACCAGGTACGGCGTCCCGTGGTCCACGACCCGCTGCCAGTACAGGTGGTACGGCGACTTGTTGCCGCCGGTCACGTCCTGCTGCTTGTTCACCGCCGTGCGCAGCGACTCGGGGACGTCCTCCAGGGAGAACCCGTTGAGCCCGTTGGAGTTGCCGTACACGGTCTTGCCGCTGTCGTCCGCGCCCACCAGCAGCACGTTGAACCGCTGGCTGCTGGTGGCCATCTGCCCCGCGGTGTGCTGGAGCTCGTCCTGCGAGGGACGCTCCGGCAGCGAACCCGCCCGGTTCTGCATCTCCTGCTCGAAGTCCCGCAGCACCGAACCCTGCGTGCGGGTCAGCACGGCCTCGCGGTTCAGCCAGTACGCGATGCCGGACGCGGACACGGCGGCCGTCAGCGCCACCGCGCCGAAGACCACCACCAGCCGCAGACGCAGGCTGGTGAGACGCAGCCGTGACACTCTTCCCTTGCGCGCCGCGGACCAGCCGCGGAGCCCCCCCTGCGGCTGTGTCACTGAGGGGCGTCCAGGCGGTAGCCGACGCCGCGCACGGTTCTGATCAGGACCGGGGAGGACGGCACGTCCTCCACCTTGGCCCGCAGCCGCTGGACGCAGGCGTCCACCAGCCGCGAGTCGCCCAGGTAGTCGTGCTCCCACACCAGCCGCAGCAGTTGCTGCCGGGACAGCGCCTGGCCGGGCCGGCGGCTCAGTTCGAGCAGCAGCCGCAGCTCGGTCGGGGTGAGCTGGAGGTCCTCGCCGTTCTTCGTGACCGTCATCGCCGCGCGGTCGATGACGAGGCTGCCGAAGGTCGCCGAGTCGTTCGACTCGCGCTCCCCGCGCCGCAGCACCGCCCTGATCCGGGCGTCCAGCACCCGGCCCTGCACGGGTTTCACGACGTAGTCGTCGGCGCCGGACTCCAGCCCGACCACCACGTCGATGTCGTCGCTGCGCGCGGTGAGCAGGATGATCGGCAGCTGGTCGGTGCGCCGGATGCGACGGCAGACCTCGAAACCGTCGATGCCGGGCAGCATCACGTCCAGCACGATCAGATCCGGCCGCTGCTCGCGCAGGAGCTTCAGACCGTCCTCACCGCTCGCAGCGGTCGCCACACGGTGCCCCTGGCGCGTCAGTGAGAGCTCCAGGGCCGTGCGGATGGCGTCGTCGTCCTCGATCAGCAACAGGGAAGGCACGGGCTCATTCTGGCCTATGAGGGTGCTGTCGTTCGACCTGTGGGTAGGTGCCGGTCCGGGCGCGGTCGCCGCGCGGCGACCGTTCCGGCGGCGCGGGCGGCGCGCGAGGGCCCCGGGAAAGGCCGCGAACACCTGCGCCAGAGGCGTACGCAGGACCGGTTCACACGCCGCAGACCTGCGGTTTCGGCGAGCCGGGCGCTCTTTCGCGGACGCGCGGATGCGCGGGTCCGGCCGTCCCGGCCGCGGAGACACCGGCCCCGGCGAGACGGGATCGGCCGCTCCTCGCCACCGGCCGAGGCGCGACGGGAGACCGGCCGGTGACCCGCGCGGCTCCCCGCCGCCCTCGAGGTCACCGCCGCCTCCGGCTCCCGCCGCCCTCGGCGCGGCGGGGCGGTCCCTGCCGTGCGGTGCTTCCTCGGAGAGCCCCCGCTGACCATCCCCGTGACCGCTCCCGCGGGCCGCCCCGGGTCCCGGACCGCCCCCCTGTGTCCCTCGGCGGTGACCTGCGGCGACCAGGCCAACTGCCGTACCGCGCAGGGCTGTGAAGCGGCTGTGGTGTTCCCGTGACAGGCCCCTGTGACAGGTCTGTGACAGACGGCGGACACGGCGATGAAGTGCCCCGGGCAGTCTTTTGGTCACAAGGCGGGGCGACGCGGAAGACGAACACCGCGGAACCCGGCCGAGCACCGGACCGAACACCGTAAGTCCACGACGGGGGGCGCGAGATGAACACGCTGCACGGTATGAGCACCAACGCAGTCGCGGTCGTCACGCGTCTGCACGACGTGAACCGGGGTTCCGAGAAGTCCGGTGCTGTGACCGGGCGGGGGTGCGGTCGCGGCATCGGGCGTCAGCACGCCCCCCTCATGGCGGTCGTCGACACGGGGGAGCAGGCGGCTCACGGGGGAGCCGCGTACGGGGAGGACTCGGGGGAGCGTCGCTCCCTGACGGAGGCGGAGTTCACCGCCTACGTCCAGGAGCGCCGCGCCTCCCTGTACGCCACCGCGTACCACCTCACCGGCGACCGATTCGAGGCCGAGGACCTGCTGCAGAGCGCCCTGTTCTCGACGTACCGGGCATGGGAGCGGATCAGCGACAAGGCCGCGGTCGGCGGATACCTCCGCCGGACGATGACCAACCTGCACATCAGCGCGTGGCGCCGCCGCAAGCTGAACGAGTACCCGACCGAGGAACTGCCGGAGACGCCCGGCGACACGGACGCGATGCGCGGCACCGAACTGCGCGCCGTCCTGTGGCAGGCGCTGGCCCGGCTGCCCGAACTCCAGCGGACGATGCTGGTCCTGCGCTACTACGAGGGCCGCACCGACCCGGAGATCGCGGAGATCCTCGACATCAGTGTCGGCACGGTGAAGTCGAGCATCTGGCGGTCGCTCCGCCGGCTGCGCGAGGACGAGGTCCTCAGCTTCGGCCGTGACGAGGAGGACGCCTTCGGGGAGCTTGTCGCCTGAGGGTGAACGGGGGAGGGCCCGGCTCCGCTCAGGGGAGCCGGTGAACGGGGGAGCGGTGCCGGGGGGACCCGACGGGGGACGTACGGGGAGCGGCACCGCGCAAGCACGGGGGAAGCACCACACGGGGGATCACGGGGGAAGCACGGGGGAGCGGGGCTGGAGGGCCGGGGGGTCCGTCCAGTCCCGCTTTTTCGCGTCGCCTCGCGTCGCCGCGTCCTGAGCGCCGGTCCGGTCCCCGAGGCCGCCCCGTGCGTCCGGGCCCGATCCGGGCGAACGAGGGGCCGCTAGACGGCGGTTCGCGTGCCGGCGGCGCGGCGGCCCGCCGCGGCGGCGGCCAGGCGGCCCATCGCCTCGTCACGGTCGCAGGCGTAAGCGCCGAGCCCGGTCTGCCGGGCCACGATGGAGCGTTCGGCGCGCATCAGACGCCAGCCGCGCCGCAGGAGGAAGGGAACCGACTTGCGGCCCTCCCTCAGATCGCGCAGGAAGCGGCGGCGGAAGGTCTTCACCGGACCGCGGCTCAGACACAGCGCGTCGGCCAGGACGCCCAGCTCCCGGCAGCGGACGACGATCTCGGCGGCGAAGATGCCCTCGGCGATGAACAGCGGGGTGCGCCCGATCTCGACCGCCTCCTCGCCGGTGCGCGCGCTGAGCGAGAGGTCGTAGACGGGCACATGTGTGCGCCCGGTGCCGCACAGGTCCACGATCGCGGCGACGGCGGCGGCCGCGTCCCACGAGTCGGGGTGGTCCCAGTCGATGTCGGAGCTGCCGGCGACCGACGGCAGCGTCGGGTCGTCGCCCTCCTTGTAGAAGTCGTCGAGCCGCAGCACAGGCAGGCCGGAGCGGGCCGCGAGCAGGGACTTGCCGGAGCCGGAAGGGCCGCAGAGCAGCACGACTCGCGTCGGTATGGGCGGAGGGGGCGTCACAGGACACCAGTGTGAGGCATCACCCGGTCCGTCAACGACCCCGCGGGTCGGCTTTGATGCGCGCGTCACATCTCAACTACCCTTCGTGGCGACCTGATCACCTTGCGCATCAGAAGGCGGCATCGACGATGGCCCGACACGACTCCTCCCACACCTCCACCGGCCGGCGCGCCCTCGCCGTCCTCGCGACCGCCGGGGTGGCGCTGGGCGCGGGCGCCTCGGCCGCCTCGGCGGCGACCGGCGAACCGGTCCTCGGCGCGCTGAACAGCCGGCCCACCTCGATCGGCTCGATCGACCCGCAGGCGGGCGTGCAGGGGGCGCTGGGCGCTCTGCCGTACGTCACCGGCGCCGTCTCCGGCCTCAAGCCCAACCCCCTCGCGGGCACCGGCGTCGACCCCCTGGACAACGGCGTGGGGACCCAGCTCGCCGACTTCCAGCCCCTGACCTCCCAGATGCTGACCGCCCCGGTCGCCCAGGCGCAGTCGATCGGGTCGATCCCGGTGCTGGGCGAGGTGACGAAGGTGCTGGGCGGCTGAGCGCCCCGCACGGCAGAAAGACGGGAGCCGCGCCGCCCTCCGACGGAGGGTGACGCGGCTCCCGGTCTCGGGCCGCGTCTCCTCCGGACGGAGAGGAGGCGCGGCCCCGCTGGTAGGGGGCGCCGACGCGAAGCCCCGGGGCCGTCGTCAGTACGACGAGCCGGACGCGCCCAGGGAGCCCGTGGGGTGCCAGACGGTCTTGGTCTCCAGGAAGGCCGTCATGCGGTCGATGCCGGGAGTCGCCGCCCAGTCGTCCACAGCCTGTGGACGAAGGACGCGCTTGAGGTTGTCGGCCGCGGCGATCTCCAGCTCCTTCGCCAGCGCCTCGTCGGCGCCCGCGAGGTCGATCGCGTTGACGTCCTGATGGGACGCCAGGGGCGCCGCGATCTCCGCAGTGCGGCCGGAGAGGACGTTGACGACGCCGCCGGGCAGGTCGGAGGTGGCCAGCACCTCGCCGAGCGACAGTGCCGGCAGGGGCGAGCGCTCGCTCGCGATCACGACGGCCGTGTTGCCGGTGGCGATCACCGGGGCGACGACCGAGACCAGGCCCAGGAAGGACGAGTCCTGCGGCGCGAGGACGGTCACGACACCCGTCGGCTCCGGCGAGGAGAGGTTGAAGTACGGGCCCGCGACCGGGTTCCCGCCGCCCACCACCTGGGCGATCTTGTCGGTCCAGCCCGCGTACCAGACCCAGCGGTCGATCGTCGCGTCCACCGCCGCGGCCGCCCTGGACTTGGACAGGCCCTCGGCGTCGGCGACCTCACGGGCGAACTGCCCCCGGCGACCCTCCAGCATCTCCGCGACGCGGTAGAGGATCTGGCCCCGGTTGTACGCCGTGGCCCCGGCCCAGCCGCCGAACGCCTTGCGCGCGGCGACCACCGCGTCACGCGCGTCCTTGCGGGACGACTGCGGCGCGTTGGCCAGCCACCTGCCCTGTGCGTCGGTCACCTCGTACACCCGGCCGCTCTCCGAACGCGGGAACTTCCCGCCGACGTACAGCTTGTAGGTCTTGAAGACGCTCAGACGCGGCTGCTCGGTCTTCTCGGACTTGTCAGACATCGAGGTACGCCTCCAGGCCGTGGCGGCCGCCCTCGCGGCCGAAGCCCGACTCCTTGTACCCGCCGAACGGCGAGGTCGGGTCGAACTTATTGAACGTGTTGGACCAGACGACGCCGGCCCGGAGCTTGTTCGCCACCGCGAGGATGCGGGAGCCCTTCTCCGTCCAGACGCCCGCCGACAGGCCGTACGGCGTGTTGTTGGCCTTGGCGACGGCCTCGTCCGGGGTGCGGAAGGTGAGGACCGACAGGACCGGGCCGAAGATCTCGTCCCGGGCCACGGTGTGGGCCTGGGTGACGTTCGTGAAGAGCGTCGGCGCGAACCAGAAGCCGGCGTTCGGCAGCTCACAGGCCGGGGACCAGCGCTCCGCGCCCTCCGCCTCGCCCTGCTCGACGAGCGAGGTGATGCGGGTCAGCTGCTCCTCGGAGTTGATCGCGCCGATGTCCGTGTTCTTGTCCAGCGGATCGCCGAGGCGCAGCGTCGACAGCCGGCGCTTGAGGGACTCCAGGAGCTCCTCCTGGATCGACTCCTGGACGAGGAGACGGGAGCCCGCGCAGCAGACCTGGCCCTGGTTGAAGAAGATGCCGTTGACGATGCCCTCGACGGCCTGGTCGATCGGCGCGTCGTCGAAGACGATGTTGGCGCCCTTGCCGCCCAGCTCCAGCGTGAGCTTCTTGCGGCTGCCCGCGACCGTCTTCGCGATCGCCTTGCCGACGGCCGTGGAACCGGTGAAGGCCACCTTGTTCACGTCGGGGTGGGCGACGAGCGCCGCCCCCGTGTCGCCGTACCCGGGCAGGATGTTGACGACGCCCCGGGGCAGACCGGCCTGACGGCAGACGTCCGCGAAGAACAGCGCGGACAGCGGCGTGGTCTCGGCCGGCTTCAGGACGACCGTGTTGCCGGTGGCGAGCGCCGGGGCGATCTTCCACGCCAGCATCAGCAGGGGGAAGTTCCAGGGGATGACCTGGCCGGCCACGCCCAGCGGCTTCGGCGAGGACCCGAACCCGGCGTGGTCGAGCTTGTCGGCCCAGCCCGCGTAGTAGAAGAAGTGCGCGGCGACCAGCGGCAGGTCGGCGTCGCGCGTCTCCCGGATCGGCTTGCCGTTGTCCAGCGTCTCCAGGACGGCCAGCTCACGGCTGCGCTCCTGGATGATCCGGGCGATGCGGAACAGGTACTTCGCCCGCTCGGCGCCGGGGAGCGCGGACCAGGCGCCGAAGGCCCTGCGGGCGGCCTTCACGGCACGGTCCACGTCGGCCTCGCCCGCCTGGGCGATCTCGGAGAGGACCTCCTCGGTGGACGGCGAGACGGTCTTGAAGACCCTGCCGTCGGCCGCCTCGGTGAACTCGCCGTCGATGAACAGGCCGTAGGAGGGGGCGATGTCGACGACCGAGCGGGACTCGGGCGCCGGTGCGTACTCGAAAGCGGAGGTGAATGCGGAAGCCATGGTGATCAGTCCACCGTCACGTAGTCGGGGCCGGAGTAGCGGCCGGTGGCCAGCTTCTGACGCTGCATCAGCAGATCGTTCAGGAGCGAGGAGGCGCCGAAGCGGAACCAGTGGTTGTCCAGCCAGTCCTCGCCCGCGGTCTCGTTGACCAGGACCAGGAACTTGATCGCGTCCTTGCTGGTGCGGATGCCGCCGGCGGGCTTCACACCGACCTGGACGCCGGTCTGGGCGCGGAAGTCGCGGACGGCTTCCAGCATGAGCAGGGTGTTGGCGGGGGTGGCGTTGACGGCGACCTTGCCGGTGGACGTCTTGATGAAGTCCGCCCCGGCCAGCATGCCGAGCCAGCTCGCCCGCCGGATGTTGTCGTACGTCGAGAGCTCGCCGGTCTCGAAGATGACCTTGAGGCGGGCGGCCGTCCCGCAGGTCTCGCGGACGGCGACGATCTCGTCGTACACCTTCATGTACCGGCCGGCCAGGAACGCCCCGCGGTCGATGACCATGTCGACCTCGTCGGCGCCGGCGGCGACCGCGTCACGGACGTCGGCCAGCTTCACGTCCAGGGCGGCGCGGCCGGCCGGGAAGGCGGTGGCGACCGAGGCGACCTTCACGGCGGAGCCCGCGACGGCCTCCTTGGCGACGGCCACCATGTCGGGATAGACGCAGACCGCGGCCGTGGCGGGGGCCGTCCGGTCGGTCGGATCGGGACGGACCGCCTTCGCGCCGAGCGCCCGGACCTTGCCCGGGGTGTCCGCGCCTTCCAGCGTCGTCAGGTCGACCATCGAGATGGCGAGGTCGATGGCGTACGCCTTGGCGGTCGTCTTGATGGAACGGGTGCCGAGCGTGGCGGCGCGCGCCTCCAGGCCGACCGCGTCGACGCCGGGCAGCCCGTGGAGGAAGCGGCGCAACGCGGCGTCGGACGCTGTCACGTCGGTGAGCGCCGGGGCTGCGGTGGGTGCATTGGTGGGCATGGTCACCAGACGAGCATATCTACGCGCGTAGCGGGTGTACACCCCCGGAAGCCGTTCGGGCGCTCATCGCACGCCGGGACACCGCGTATGAGCGGATCGCGGGCTTCGGGCACAATCGGGGCCATGACGAGCCCGGAAGACCAGTCACCAGAGCCACGGCCCGCGAAGCCGGCGGGCGCCCCGGAGCCCGAACGGCCCGCGGGCACGCCGGGGCCCGCGGGGACTCCGGGGCCCGCGGCGACTCCCGGGCCCTCCGGTTCCCCGGCGGACGCGGGTTCCCCGGCGGATCCGGGTTCCCCGGCGGATCCGGGTTCCGGGGCCGACTCGGGTGGCCGGTCGGCTTCGGGCGCCCAGGCCGGCGCGGACTCGTCGGCGGACCCGGGTTCTCCGGCGGCTTCGGGGTTCCAGGAGCCGCCGGAGCCCGTGACGAAGGACCGGGTCTACCGCTCGTCCGCGGGCGTCGCCACCGGTGCGGCGCTGCTCGGGCTGGCCGCCTGGCTCGGCGTCGACGCGATCGTCGCGGGCGAGGGGCGCACCCCCTGGCTGGCGCTGGCGACGCTGATCCTCGTCGTGCCGCTGATCATCGCCTTCACGCTGCGGCCCGCCGTGTACGCGGGCCCGGACCGGCTGCGGGTGCGCAACCCGTTCCGGTTGATCGTGCTGCCCTGGGGGCAGGTCGCCACGCTGCGGTCCGGCTACTCCAACGAGGCGATCGCCGTGTCGGGGAAGAAGTTCCAGCTGTGGTCCATTCCCGTCTCGCTGCGGGCGCGCAAGCGGGCTGCCCGGGGGAAGAGCGGCCGCTTCGGCGGGGCCGGCGCGAGTGCCGCGGACGCTCCTCTGCGCGCTCGCGGCGACCGGGACGTGGACGAGCTGCGCGAGGTGTGGGAGGCGCGACAGCAGGAGGAGAGCGCGCAGGGCGAGGTGTCCGTGCGGTGGGCCTGGGAGATCCTGGGCCCGGCCGCGGCGGGGGCCGTGGTGCTGGGAATCCTGCTGGCCGTGGGCTGAGGCCGGGCGGGGGCGCATGCCTCGGGACCGGGTGGGCGTGGGCTTCGGCATGGGGTCCGGGTAGGGGTGCTTTCGGTTCGGGGCGTGCCTGGGGTCTTGGGGCGGCGGCGGCGGGGGTGCGCCTGGGGCTCTGGGGCTCTGGGGCGGTGGCCGTGCGTCTGCGGGGTCGGGGCGGTGGGCGTGCGCCTCGGGTCTCGGGGCGCGGCGTTGGGGCCCTGAGGGAGCCGGTCTGTCGGGGCCTGCTCCGCGGGGTTCGGTCTGGTCAGGCGGGGCCGCGGAGCGTCGGGCGGGCGTCAGTCGCGTCGGCGGGGCGCGGTGCGGGAGCCGGTCCGTTGGACGTGTGCTTCGGGGTTCGGGCGAGGTGCGGCGCGGCTTCGGGGTGTCAGGGCGTGGGCTTCGGGGTTCGGCTGACGTGCGGTGGGTTTCGGGGCGCGGCGGGGCTGCGGAGCTTTGGGCGGTGTGTGGCGGTGTGTGGCGGTGTGCGGCGATGGGGCGGGTGGTGGCCCACGGCACGAGTCTGCGATGTCGACGGCCGCCGGCCCTTGGCCGTCCGATCCCGGGTGGTCCGGGGCGGTGGGGGTTCGGTGATCCGGTGAATCGGGGGAGTGAGCGATGAGTACGGAAGTCAACACGGTGCTGCGGCTGCCGGAGGCGGCGATACCCGAGGGCTGTCCGCCCTGGGACGGTGGGCGGGCGGCGCGCTGGACGCGCGCGCTGCCGCCGCGCTGGGTGCCGGTGCGGCCTCCTGTGCCGGCCTTCGTGGTGCTGCCGCTGCTGGCCGTCCTCGGCGCCGGTCTGCTGAGCCCGTGGGGCGCACTGCCCGCGTGGGCCGCCGCCCTGGTCGCCCTGCACCTCGTGTGGCCGGTGCTGCGGCCCGAGGCGGCCGCGGTCCTCGGGCCCGTCGCCGTCGGCGTGGTGCTGACGGCGGGCGACCTCGCCCTCGGCGCACGGCTGGGCGCGGCGGCCGTCCTGGCGGGCGTCTGGGGCACCGTCTGCCTGCGGCTGGCAGTGCGCGCGCGGCAGCGGGCGGTGGGACGGGAGGCCGCCGGAGGTGTGACGGCCCCGGTGCCGACTCCCGGGGCCGGGAGCGAGCGGGCGGAACGCGGAACGTTCCTGCTGTGGTGCGGGCTCGGCGCGGTCGTCGCGGGCGGGGCGCTGTACGCCGCCGCCGGGCTCTGGGACCGGTCAGCCGGCCGTCAGGCGGTCCCGGCGGCCGGCTGGTGTCTCGCCGGCCTCGGCCTCACCCTGCTGCTCTCCGGGCTGCTGGGCCGCCGCCGGGCTCTCGCTCTGCGCCGCGCGCCCGTCCCGGTGCTGCGGGTCCTCGTGCGCGACAACAGCGACGCCGACACCGAGGTCTACGCCGCCGACGATCTCGCCGCGCTGCATCCCCTCTTCACGGTCTCCACATACGCGTCCAAGGCCTCCCGGGGCGCGGCCGACGGCGACACGGACGAGGGCGACGGCCACAGGGTCGACGGTCACAAGGTCGACGGCGACGAGGACGACGACGAGGAGCTGCGCGCGCTGATCGACCGGATCGGCGACGAGCGCGCCGGACCGCTGCGGGAGGCCGTACTGTACGGAATCCCCTGCGACGGGGGCGAGGCAGTCTTCCTCGCCGCCGCGTCCGTGGCCGCCGGGACGCCTGTGGTGGAGGCGTCCCTCGGGCCGGTGCGGCCGATGACCCCAGGCGTGTTGCGGACCAGGAGCAGAGCCGAGAAGCGGAGGTCCGTCCGGGCCGCCCGGGACGCTGGGCTGCGCGCGAGGGCCGCGGAGGCCGTGGAGGCCGCCGCCGGACAGGACCGGGGCGACGAGGCGCCGGAGCGGGTGCGGCACTGGAGCGCCGGGTGGGCCGACCGGACCGCCGTGGCGCTGGCGGCGCTGTTCCTCGCGTGCTACCTGCGGTCCGGCTGGTGGGGGGACGTCTACGCCCTCGTCCTCACGGCCCTCGCCGGCCTCGTGCTGCCGCGCCAGCTCGCCTGGCGCGTCACCGCCGACCGGGAGGGCCTGTGGTTCAACGGGCTGCGGGGGCCCCGGCACATTCTCTGGGACGACGTCCGGATGGTGAAGGCCGACGGCGCGCGCCTGAGGATCGACAGCCGACGAGCGGCGTTCGGGGAGTGGCGGGTGTCCTCCCCGCGCTGGTCCTGGCTGGAGGCCAGGCTCGGAGTGCTGCACCCGTACGAGCGGACGGCCGCGGAGATCACCGCCATGTGGCGGACCCCGGCACTGCGGCCGACCGCCACGGCGACCGGCCGCCTGCGCGGACGGCCCCTGTGGCCCCTCGGCGCGGCCGCCGCGACGGCGGTCGCAGCGGTACTGCTCGTGCTGCGGTGAGGACCGCCGCCGCCCGCACCCCCGTCCGGCCCCGCCGAGCAGGCTTGCGGGCGAGGCGGGCGAGGCGGGCGGAAGCGGGCGAGGCGGGCGAGGCGGGCGGAAGCGGGCGGGCGTCAGATGCCCGCTGCCGCCGACAGGTCGCGCTTGAGGTCCGTCAGGAGTGCGGTCGCCCTGGTGCGGGCGGCCGGCAGGTCGGCGTGGGCGGCGACCGGGACGACGACCTCCAGGTAGCACTTCAGCTTCGGCTCGGTGCCGCTGGGCCGGACGACGATCCTGGCGCCGTCGAGCGTGTAGCGCAGGCCGTCGGTGGGCGGCAGCCGGTCCGTGCCCCGGGTGAGGTCCTCGGCCGCGGTCACGGCCAGGCCCGCGAGGGAGACCGGGGGCCGCGCGCGCAGCCGGTCCATCGCGTGGGCGATGACGGAAAGGTCCTGCACCCGGACCGAGAGCTGGTCGGTGGCGTGCAGACCGTGCTCCACGGCGAGGTCGTCCAGCAGGTCCAGGAGGGTGCGGCCCTGCTCCTTGAGTTCCGAGGCCAGTTCCGTGACGAGCAGGGCGGCGGTGATGCCGTCCTTGTCCCGGACGCCCTCGGGGTCGACGCAGTAGCCGAGGGCCTCCTCGTATCCGTAGCGCAGGCCGTCCACGCGGGCGATCCACTTGAAGCCGGTGAGGGTCTCCTCGTAGGGCAGGCCCGCCTTCTCGGCGATGCGGCCGAGGAGGGAGGAGGAGACGATCGACGCGGCGAACGTCCCCCGCGCGCCGCGCCGGACGAGGTGCGCGCCGAGCAGCGAGCCGACCTCGTCGCCGCGCAGCATGCGCCAGTCGCCGTCGTGCGGGACGGCCACCGCGCAGCGGTCGGCGTCCGGGTCGTTGGCGATGATCAGGTCGGGGGCCGTCGCGCGGGCGGCGGCGAAGGCGAGGTCCATCGCGCCGGGCTCTTCCGGGTTGGGGAAGGCGACGGTCGGGAAGTCCGGGTCGGGCTCGGCCTGCTCGGCGACGAGGACCGGCTCCGGGATCCCCGCGCGGGCGAAGGCGGCGAGCAGGACGTCCTTGCCCACGCCGTGCATCGCCGTGTAGACGGTCCGGGCCGTGCGCGGGGAGCCGTGGGCGAGGACGGCGTCCGTGCGGGCCAGATAGGCGTCGAGGACGGCGTCGTCCAGCGTCTGCGGGCCGGTCTCGGGACGGGGGACGTCGTCGAGCGAGACGATCGCGTCGATCTGCGCCGCGATGCCCGTGTCGGCGGGCGGCACGATCTGCGAGCCGTCGCCGAGGTACACCTTGTAGCCGTTGTCGCGGGGCGGGTTGTGGCTGGCGGTGACCTCGACCCCGGCGACCGCGCCCAGGTGCCTTATGGCGAAGGCGAGGACGGGCGTGGGCAGCGGGCGGGGGAGCACGGCCGCCCGGAATCCCGCGCCGGTCATCACGGCCGCGGTGTCGCGGGCGAAGTCGGCGGACTTGTGGCGGGCGTCGTAGCCGATGACGACGGTGCCGCCGGCCTGGCCGTTCTTCGTGAGGTAGGCGGCGAGACCGGCCGCCGCGCGGATCACCACGGACCGGTTCATCCGCATGGGCCCGGCGCCCAGCTCGCCGCGCAGTCCGGCGGTGCCGAACTGGAGGGTGCCCGCGAAGCGGTCGGCGAGCTCGGTGACGTCCCCGGCCTCGATGAGCTCGGCCAGCTCGGCGCGGGTCTCGGGGTCGGGATCCTCCGCGAGCCAGGCCTGGGCGCGGGCGAGGAGATCGTCGTGCACGGGGGTCACCCTCCGGTTTGCGTGTGGACGCGGCTTGTCTGCCAGCCCGGGCCGGATTCCGGCCGGCCAGGGCTGGGGTCCCCCTCCGGGGAAGTGCGAGGACGAGGCCCGCTCGGGGCCTTGGCGGGACCGGGGGCGGCGGGCCCCCGGCGGCGCGCTCAGAGCCGGCCGAGCACCCGGGCCAGCAACGACCCCATGCGCGTCGCGCTGTCCCGGCCCGCCTGGAGGACCTCCTCGTGGTTCAACGGCTCGCCCGTCATGCCGGCGGCGAGGTTGGTCACTAGGGAGATGCCGAGCACCTCGGCGCCCGCCTCGCGCGCCGCGATGGCCTCCAGCACGGTGGACATGCCCACCAGGTCCGCGCCGATGGTCCGCGCCATGCGGATCTCGGCCGGGGTCTCGTAGTGCGGGCCCGGGAACTGCGCGTAGACGCCCTCCTCGAGGGTGGCGTCGATCTCCTTGCACAGGGCGCGCAGCCGCGGGGAGTAGAGGTCCGTCAGGTCGACGAAGTTGGCGCCGATGATCGGCGAGGTCGCCGTCAGGTTGAGGTGGTCGCTGATCAGCACCGGCTGACCGGGACGCATGCCCTCGCGCAGACCGCCGCAGCCGTTGGTCAGCACGATCGTCTTGCAGCCGGACGCCACCGCGGTGCGCACGCCGTGGGCGACGGCGGCGACGCCACGGCCCTCGTAGTAGTGGGTGCGGCCGAGGAACACCAGCGCCCGCTTCTCGCCGATCCGGTACGAGCGGACCTTGCCGCCGTGACCCTCCACCGCCGGCGGCGGGAACCCGGGAAGGTCGGTGACCTGGAACTCGGCGTCGGCGGCGCCCAGGGCGTCCACGGCGGGCGCCCAGCCGGAGCCCATCACGAGGGCGACGTCGTGGGTCTCGGCGCCGGTCAGTTCGCGCAGGCGCGCGGCGGCGGCGTCGGCGGCGGCGTGCGGGTCGCCCTGGATGTCGTCCGGGAGAAGAGATGCGTTCACGCGGGAGAGCGTAGCCGGTTTGTGCCTACGCGCGTAGATGACAGAGCCCACGGGAATGCGATCGTTGTCTTGTCGTTTCCGACGAGGACGGGCCGCCGGAGCGGTCACTCACCCGTGACGAAGATGTCCCTGTCGTTGAAGACCTCGACGATGAAGATCAACAGCCTGCCGACGCTGACCGTGTACTCGATGAGGATGTTCTGGGTCAGCCGGATCGTCCGGTCGTCCCCGGTGGAGCTTATGGGTCGGGACAGGTCGGGAAACGGGTCCGCGGCGAGCATCATGATGCCCTTCTCGAACGAGGCCCGCTGCTGTTCATCGAGCCGGTCGCGCGCCGCTGCCGCCTGCTCCGTGTAGAAGACGGTGTACGCAGTCCTGCCGGTCATCGCGCCCTCCCGTTCGTGTGCCGATGCCCACCGAGTCTAGAGTCGGCCGCCTTCAGCAGGGCCTCTTGCGCAGCTCCATCACGTAATCGTGGGGCGCCCCCGCGGATTCCGCCGCGTCCGCGACCTCGCCCAGGTACCGTGCCGACGGCAGACCGCCCTCGTAGCCGTTCAGCACGTACATCCAGGCGGACTCCTCGCCCTGAAGCGTCTGCACCCGCACCCGGGCTCGCCGGTAGATGCCGAGGCCCACGCCCTCCCAGCGGTCCAGCGACTCCTCGTCCATGGGGGCGATGTCGTACAGCGCGACGAACACCTGCGCGCCGGGCTCCTCCACGACCGTCGCCAGCGCGCCGTCCCAGCCGAGCTGCTCGCCGCCGAACGTCAGCCGCCAGCCGTTCAGCCAGCCGGTGGCGCGCAGCGGCGAGTGCGGGGTGCGGCGGGACATCAGCCGCGCGTCGAGGTTGCCGGCGTACGCGGCGTAGAGCGACATGCAAGGAGAGTACGGCAGCGGCCACGGGCGCACTCCCGTCACGGGCGGCGGCGCCCGTGACGGGCCCCGGGGCGGTACCACCGCGCCTCGTGCGGGAGAATGGAGTACGTGACTCGGATCGTGATCATCGGTGGCGGACCCGGCGGCTATGAAGCGGCCCTGGTGGCCGCGCAGCTCGGCGCGGAGGTGACCGTCGTCGACTGCGACGGTCTGGGCGGAGCGTCGGTGCTGACCGACTGCGTGCCGTCGAAGACTCTTATCGCTACGGCCGAGGTCATGACGACCTTCGACTCGTCGTACGAGGAACTCGGCATCATCGTCGCCGACGACACCCCGCCGCTGGAGCAGGCGGCCCGGGTCGTCGGGGTCGACCTCGGCAAGGTGAACCGGCGCGTGAAGCGCCTCGCGCTCGCCCAGTCGCACGACATCACCGCCTCCGTCACCCGGGCCGGCGCGCGCGTGCTGCGCGGTCGCGGCCGGCTGGAGGGCATGCAGGCCCTCGACGGCTCGCGCAAGGTCGTGGTCGCCGCCGTGGACGGCACCGAGGAGACCCTCACCGCCGACGCCGTGCTGCTCGCCACCGGCGCCCACCCGCGCGAGCTGCCGGACGCGCAGCCCGACGGCGAGCGCATCCTGAACTGGACCCAGGTCTACGACCTCGCCGAGCTGCCCGAGGAGCTCATCGTGGTCGGCTCGGGCGTCACCGGCGCGGAGTTCGCCGGCGCCTACCAGGCCCTCGGCTCCAAGGTCACCCTGGTCTCCTCCCGCGACCGCGTGCTGCCCGGCGAGGACCCGGACGCGGCCGCCGTCCTCGAGGACGTCTTCCGCCGTCGCGGCATGAACGTCATGGCCCGCTCGCGCGCCGAGTCCGCCAAGCGGGTCGGCGACCGGGTCGAGGTCACCCTGTCCGACGGCCGGGTCATCACCGGCTCGCACTGCCTCATGGCGGTCGGCGCCATCCCCAACAGCGAGGGGATGGGGCTCGAGGAGGCGGGCGTCAGGGTCCGCGAGTCCGGGCACATCTGGACCGACAAGGTCAGCCGTACCACCGCCCCGGGCGTCTACGCGGCCGGCGACGTGACCGGGATCTTCGCCCTCGCCTCCGTCGCCGCCATGCAGGGCCGGATCGCCATGTACCACTTCCTGGGCGACGCGGTGGCCCCGCTCAACCTCAAGACGGTCTCCTCGAACGTCTTCACCGACCCCGAGATCGCCACCGTCGGGTACAGCCAGGCGGACGTGGACGGCGGGAAGATCGACGCCCGGGTCGTCAAGCTGCCGCTGCTGCGCAACCCGCGCGCCAAGATGCAGGGCATCCGGGACGGCTTCGTCAAGATCTTCTGCCGGCCCGGCACGGGGATCGTCGTCGGCGGCGTGGTCGTCGCCCCGCGCGCCTCGGAACTGATCCACCCCATCTCGATCGCCGTCGACAACAACCTGACGGTCGAACAGATCGCGAACGCGTTCACCGTGTACCCGTCCCTTTCGGGGTCGATCGCGGAGGTGGCGCGACAGTTGCACACCCGGAAGACGTCGGACGAGGGCTGACCGCCCGTTCCGCCCGCTGCCGCCCGCCCGCCGGACTCCCCGCCGGTCAAAGGAAGTTGACCGGTGGGCCGGCGCCGCGTCGGGTCCGGTGCGGGAGGCGCAGGCGCCGGAACCGGGCCCTATACCACCCCCTGTGCCTCTGTGCGAACAACTTCTACTATTCGGCGCAAAGAGCTGAAAGCAGACGGTCGCCCGCGTTACTGTCAGTTTCGTGTTCGCTGCAGAACGTCGTCAATTGATCCTCGAAATGGTGCGAGCGAACGGGGCCGTGTCGCTCCGTGAACTCGCCCGCGTCGTCCAGACCTCCGAAGTGACCGTGCGGCGGGACGTGCGCGCACTGGAGGCAGAAGGACTCCTCGACCGCCGGCACGGCGGTGCGGTATTGCCGGGCGGGTTCACGCGGGAGTCCGGCTTTCCGCAGAAATCCCATCTCGCGACCGCCGAAAAAACCGCCATCGCGGACCTCGCCGCCAACTTCGTCGAAGAGGGCGAGGCCATCGTGGTCGGGGCGGGCACCACGACACAGGAGCTGGCCCGCCGGCTCGCCCGGGTGCCCGGACTGACCGTGGTCACCAACTCCCTTCTGGTGGCACAGGCCCTGGCCCACGCCAACCGGGTCGAGGTGGTGATGACGGGCGGCACCCTGCGCGGTTCCAACTACGCCCTGGTGGGCAGCGGGGCCGAACAGTCCCTCCAGGGACTCAGGGTCTCCCGCGCCTTCCTCTCCGGGAGCGGGCTGACCGCCGAGCGCGGGCTGTCCACGTCCAACATGCTGTCGGCGTCGGTCGACCGGGCGCTCGTCCAGGCGGCCGCCGAGGTCGTCGTCCTCGCCGACCACACCAAGCTCGGCACGGACACCATGTTCCAGACCGTGCCCACGGACCTCGTCACCCGCCTGGTGACGGACGAGCCGCCCGCGCACGACGACCGTGCCGCCACCGAACTGCAGGCCCTGGCGGACCAGGGGGTGCAGATCGCCGTGGCCGGGGCGTCGGGAAGCCCGGGGGGTGACGCGGTCCCGGCGCGCCATCAGCAACAGCGCCGGGACGTACCGCTGCCGGCGCCGCGGCGGGGCCAGGTCCCCGGAGCCGCGTCGGGGCTGCGCGCGGGATCCGTGCTGGGTGAGCAACCGCCGGGTGCGGAGCGGGCGCGCGTCGCGGACCTGCGTCGGCGGTGACCTCGCGGTCCGCATGCCGGGAGCTCCGCCCCCAGGCCCCCGATCGGCCCTGGACGGGCCTCGTCCTCGAACGCCGGACGGGCTGATGGATGGGGCCCCGGACTGATCGTCCGAGGGGCTGAGTGTGCGGGCCCCGGGCACGGATCGTGCCGGACGGGCTGATTGTGCGGGTCCGGGAGGCCGGGGGTGACCGTCGGTACAACGCGGTGAGGCGCCCGGGTGAGCGGGCGCCTCGGCGTGGTGAACGGTGGGGTCAGTCCTTGATCTCGCAGATCGCCGCGCCCGACGTGATGGACGCTCCGACCTCCGCGCTCAGGCCCTTGACGGTGCCGGAACGGTGGGCGTTCAGGGGCTGCTCCATCTTCATGGCCTCCAGGACGACGACCAGGTCGCCCTCCTTGACCTCCTGGCCCTCCTCGACCGCGACCTTGACGATCGTGCCCTGCATCGGAGAGGCGAGGGTGTCGCCGGAGGCCACGGGGCCGGACTTCTTGGCCGCGCGGCGCTTCGGCTTGGCGCCCGCCGCGAGGCCCGTGCGGGCCAGCGACATGCCGAGCGAGGACGGGAGGGAGACCTCCAGGCGCTTGCCGCCGACCTCGACGACGATCGTCTCGCGGTCCGTCTCGTCCTCGGCGTCGGTGTCCGCCGCGGCGGAGAAGGCCGGGATCTCATTGACGAACTCGGTCTCGATCCAGCGGGTGTGGACCGTGAAGGGGGCGTCGGAGCCGGTGAGTTCGGGGGCGAACGCCGGGTCCGCGACCACCGCGCGGTGGAACGGGATCGCCGTGGCCATGCCCTCGACCTGGAACTCGGCCAGGGCTCGGGCCGCCCGCTGCAGCGCCTGCTCGCGGGTCGCGCCGGTGACGATCAGCTTGGCGAGGAGGGAGTCCCAGGCCGGGCCGATCACGCTGCCGGACTCGACACCGGCGTCCAGGCGGACACCCGGGCCCGACGGCGGGGCGAACAGGGTGACCGTGCCGGGGGCCGGCAGGAAGTTGCGGCCCGGGTCCTCGCCGTTGATGCGGAACTCGAAGGAGTGGCCGCGCAGTTCCGGGTCGCCGTAACCGAGCTCCTCGCCGTCGGCGATGCGGAACATCTCGCGGACGAGGTCGATGCCGGCGACCTCCTCGGTCACCGGGTGCTCGACCTGGAGCCGGGTGTTGACCTCCAGGAACGAGATCGTGCCGTCGACGCCGACGAGGAACTCCACGGTGCCGGCACCGACGTAGCCGGCCTCCTTCAGGATGGCCTTGGAGGAGGCGTACAACTCGGCCGTCTGCGCCTCGGAGAGGAACGGCGCCGGGGCCTCCTCGACCAGCTTCTGGTGGCGGCGCTGCAGGGAGCAGTCACGGGTGGAGACGACAACCACGTTGCCGTGGCTGTCGGCGAGACACTGCGTCTCCACGTGCCGCGGCTTGTCCAGGTAGCGCTCGACGAAGCACTCGCCCCGGCCGAAGGCGGCGACCGCCTCGCGGACCGCCGACTCGTACAGCTCGGGGACCTCTTCGAGGGTGCGGGCGACCTTGAGACCCCGGCCGCCGCCGCCGAACGCGGCCTTGATCGCGATGGGCAGGCCGTGCTCCTCGGCGAAGGCGACGACCTCGTCGGCGCCGGAGACCGGGTCGGGCGTGCCGGCCACGAGAGGCGCGCCGGCGCGTTGGGCGATGTGCCGGGCGGCGACCTTGTCGCCGAGGTCGCGGATGGCCTGTGGCGGCGGGCCGATCCAGATAAGCCCCGCGTCCAGGACCGCCTGGGCGAACTCGGCGTTCTCCGAGAGGAATCCGTAACCCGGATGGACGGCGTCCGCGCCCGACTCCCGGGCCGCGTTCAGCACCTTCTCGATGTCGAGATAGCTGGTCCCGGGAGTGTCACCGCCCAGGGCGAACGCCTCATCCGCGGCGCGGACATGCAGAGCGTCCCGGTCCGGGTCGGCGTAGACGGCCACGCTCGCGATACCGGCATCCCGGCATGCCCGGGCCACGCGGACAGCGATTTCGCCACGGTTGGCGATGAGCACCTTGCGCACGATTGAGGCTCCCTCCTTGAAACAAGCCGAGTTTAGGGACTGCCGACACGACTCATCGACCCGTGCCCACAGGTGAGCTTGCCCACACGGAGCGTGATGCGAGGCTCACTCGACACCGAAATTCCTTGCAGTACCGCCGTACGCAGCACTCCTCCGGGAAACCCTAGCCCTCCGATGTGGTCAAGGTCTCTGTGAGAGCGTGCTGCGGCCCACTCCGTTTCTTTGTCGAGTCCCTACGAATGGCCCAATGATTCTTTGCCCCCCGCAGAACCCTTGTCCCAGGGTTTACCCGTTAGTAGCGTTCAGGATGTCTCGAACGTACTTGAGGTAACAGCACCGTTGCTCGGGTCGGGGTCGAAAGTGGGTGGGGACCGGTGGTTCGCAGACCGGTGGCGTGGATCGTGGCGGTCGTGCTCTTCGCGGAAGGGCTCGGCGTCGCCGCGCTGAACTGGTTCATGGGCGTCGTGGTGGACCGGCAGGACATGTCCCTGGCCGGCCTGGACCCGGACGTCATGTCGACGTCCTCCAAGGTGGGCGGGATCGTCTTCGGCCTCTACTTCGTCCTGTGCGGCGTGGTGGCCCTGCTGGTGGCGCTGCGCGACCGCGCGCCCGCCGGGTTCGGGCGGGTCCTGCTGATCAGCGCCGCCGTCGTGCACGGACTGCTGGGCGCGTTCGCCTGGGGACTGCTCGGCGTGTCGCAGTTCGTGTTCATGGTGGTCGTGCTCGCCCTGATCGTGCTGCTGCTGATGACCTACGACGCCCGGCAGCGGCCCGCCGCCCCGGCGCCCGAGGACGCCAAGGGCAAGGGCGACGGCGGCGGCTCCCCGGCGGCGCCGGTCGCGCCGGCGCCCGTCACGCCTCCGGCGGCGCCCACAACTCCGTGATGCCGACGCCCAGCTGCGCCAGCAGCCGGCGCAGCAGCGGCAGGCTGAGGCCGATCACGTTGCCGTGGTCGCCGTCGATGCCCTCGATGAACGGCGCCGACCGGCCGTCGAGGGTGAACGCCCCGGCCACGTAGAGGGGTTCGCCCGAGGCGACGTACGCCGCGATCTCCGCGTCCGTCGGGTCGCCGAAGCGCACCACGGTGGACGCGGTCGCGGAGGTGTAGCGGCCGCTGGCGGTGTCGTAGACGCAGTGGCCGGTCTGCAGCGTGCCGGCCCGGCCGCGCATCGCCTTCCAGCGCGCGGTGGCCTCCTCGGCGTCCGCCGGCTTGCCCAGCGCCTCGCCGTCCAGGTCGAGCACCGAGTCGCAGCCGATCACCAGGGCGCCCTTGACGGCGGGCTTCGCGGCGACGACGGAGGCCTTCGCCTCGGCGAGGGCGAGCGCCAGTTCGGCGGGGGTGGGGGCGGTGACGGCGTCCTCGTCCACCCCGCTCACGATCACCTCGGGGGTGAGGCCGGCCTGCCGCAGCAGGTTCAGCCGGGCGGGGGACTGGGAGGCGAGGACGAGGCGGCGCGCAGCGGTCATGCGGTCAGCGTATCGCCGGTGCTCTCATCTGACGCCGAGCACGATCATCGCCAGCACCATGGCCAGCGCGAGGAAGAGGCCCAGTCTGCGCAGGGTCTCCTGCATGTCGCGGAGTTCCTCGGGGGGCTCGTTCTCGGGGTCGGACCACAGCATGCCACCAGCGTGCGGCCCGGCGGCTTGACGGCGCCTGAGTACCCGTACTCAAGTCGTGGGCCCGCGGTCGTTCACCGGATGTCCGGTCGTCGTCCGACCGCGGGCCGACGGGGGACGACCGCCCCCGCGCGGCGGAGCCGCGTGCGGGCACGGCCCGCCCCGAGAGCGACAGGCGCAGGCGCGCTGCGCTCAGCTCGGCCAGTAGGTGCGGGTCCAGGACGCCCGGCCGGGCTGGGGTACGCGCCGGCCCGCGATGCGGGCGGGGTCGGACCACGCGTCCCTCGGGGTCTCCGCGCCGGACGGCGGCGTCGCCGCCACCGCCGCGGCGCGGGCCCGGACCACCGCCAGGGCGGCGGCGAGCTCCTCCGGGGTCGGGTTGCCCCGTACGACCTTGATCGTCACAGCGGCTCCTTAGAGGGGGATGTTGCCGTGCTTCTTCGGGGGCAGGGATTCCCGCTTGGTGCGCAGCTGACGCAGTCCGCGCACGATGTGCCGGCGGGTGTCGGACGGCATGATCACCGAGTCGACGTAGCCGCGCTCGGCCGCGATGTACGGGTTGAGGAGGGTGTCCTCGTACTCCCGGATCAGCCGGGCGCGCACCGCCTCGAGGTCCTCGCCGCCCGCCTGCGCCTCCGCGATCGTGCGGCGGTGCAGGATGTTGACCGCGCCCTGGGCGCCCATGACGGCGATCTGCGCGGTCGGCCAGGCCAGGTTGAGGTCGGCGCCCAGGTGCTTGGAGCCCATCACGTCGTACGCGCCGCCGAAGGCCTTGCGGGTGATGACGGTGATCAGCGGGACGGTGGCCTCCGCGTACGCGTAGATCAGCTTCGCGCCGCGGCGGATGATGCCGTCGTGCTCCTGGCCGACGCCGGGCAGGAAGCCGGGCACGTCCACGAACGTGATGACCGGGACGTTGAACGCGTCGCACGTGCGCACGAACCGGGCCGCCTTCTCGGAGGCCGTGATGTCCAGACAGCCCGCGAACTGCATGGGCTGGTTGGCGACGATGCCCACCGGGTGGCCCTCGACCCGGCCGAACCCGGTGAGGATGTTCGGCGCGAACAGCGCCTGCGTCTCGAAGAACTCGGCGTCGTCCAGCACGTGCTCGATCACCGTGTGCATGTCGTACGGCTGGTTCGCGCTGTCCGGCACGATCGTGTCCAGCTCGAGGTCCTCGTCGGTGACGGACAGGTCCGCCTCCTCCGCGAACACCGGCGCCTCGGACAGGTTGTTGGACGGCAGGTACGACAGCAGCTGCTTGACGTACTCGATGGCGTCCTTCTCGTCGCCGGCCATGTGGTGCGCCACGCCCGAGACGGAGTTGTGGGTGCGCGCGCCGCCCAGCTCCTCGAAGCCGACGTCCTCGCCGGTGACCGTCTTGATGACGTCCGGGCCGGTGATGAACATGTGCGAGGTCTGGTCGACCATCACCGTGAAGTCGGTGATCGCGGGGGAGTAGACGGCTCCTCCCGCGCACGGGCCGACGACCAGGGAGATCTGCGGGATCACCCCGGACGCGTGGGTGTTGCGGCGGAAGATCTCGCCGTACGCGCCCAGCGAGGCCACGCCCTCCTGGATACGGGCGCCGCCGGAGTCGTTGATGCCGATGACCGGGCAGCCGGTCTTCAGCGCGAAGTCCATGACCTTGACGATCTTCTGGCCGTAGACCTCGCCCAGCGCCCCGCCGAAGACGGTGAAGTCCTGCGAGAACACGGCGACCGGACGGCCGTCCACCGTGCCGTACCCGGTGACGACGCCGTCCCCGTACGGGCGGTTGTTCTCCAGACCGAAGTTGGTGGAGCGGTGCCGGGCGAACTCGTCCAACTCGACGAAGGAACCCTCGTCGAGCAGCAGCTCGATCCGCTCACGTGCCGTCAGCTTGCCCTTGGCGTGCTGCTTCTCGACGGCGCGTGCCGAACCGGCGTGCGTCGCTTCCTCGATGCGCCGCTGGAGATCCGCGAGCTTGCCCGCGGTGGTGTGGATGTCGATCCCTGGGATCTCGTGGCGCTCTTCCGGCTCGGACATCGGGATGCGGCTCCCTGCCTGCTCAAAAGGGGGGACGGTTACTCATCCGTAGCGTAGTGGTGCCCCTACGGATCGGCAGTGCGGTGTTCAACACACCTAGGGTGGCTTGCATGACACCGCGAGATGCATCAGAGGCGGGCGGCGACGGCCGGTGGTCCGACCTCGACCGCCCGCCCCTCAACGGCGCGGCCCTGCGCCGGGCGCTGGTACGGGAGGGCGGCCTGTGGTCCGGGGTGGACGTGGTGCAGCGCACCGGCTCCACCAACTCCGACCTGGTGACGGCCGCGGGCGAGGGCAGGGCGCGTGAGGGCGCGATCCTGGTGGCCGAGGAGCAGACCTCGGGCCGGGGCCGGCTGGACCGCCGGTGGACGGCGCCCCCGCGCTCCGGACTGTTCTTCTCCGTCCTCCTCTCGCCGAGTGAGGTGCCGGTGGCCCGTTGGGGCTGGCTGCCCCTGCTCACCGGCGTCGCGGTGGCGACGGGGCTGTCCCGGGCGGCGGGCGTCGACACGGCACTCAAATGGCCCAACGACCTGCTGGTGACCGTCGGCGGCGAGGAACGCAAGGCCGGCGGCATCCTCGCGGAACGGGCCGGCACGGACGCGGTGGTCGTCGGCGTGGGCCTCAACATCACCCTGCGCGCGGAGGAGCTGCCGGTGCCGCAGGCGGGGTCCCTGGCGCTGGCCGGCGCGGTCACCACGGACCGGGACCCGCTGCTGCGGGCCGTCCTGCGGTCGCTGGAGGAGTGGTACGGACGCTGGCGCGCCGCCGGCGGCGACCCGGTGACGAGCGGCCTGCAGGAGACGTACGCGGCCGGATGCGCGACCCTGGGACGGACGGTTCGGGCCGAGTTGCCCGGCGACCGGTCGCTGGTCGGCGAGGCGGTCGCGGTCGACGGGGACGGCCGCCTCGTCATCGCCACCGAGAAAGGGGTGCAGGAACCGGTGGGAGCGGGCGACATCGTCCACTTGCGACCGGCGTGACGCACGACGAAACGTGGGCCGGGCATGGTGCCCGAGCCCGTCCGGCGGCCTCCCCGGGGGAGTTCGGGGGGCGACCGGACCCGAACGGGGCCCCGGCCCCTGCCGAACCGAACGGAGTGAGCTGGCGCACACCTGCCGTAGAGTTGAGGCCGGTCGAAACCTGACCGCGGAAGATCGGAAGGGCAGCAGGCGTGACCGTCGACGACACGGGCTCCGGCGCGGGCGAGGACGGCCGGGGCAACCTGCCGGCCGCCGACCCCGGTGAGCCGGGCGACCCCGGTGAGGACCCGCACCCTCTGGCGCTGCGCCTCGAACAGCTCATCCTCGGCGCCGAGCGCCGCTACACCCCCTTCCAGGCCGCCCGCAGCGCGGGCGTCTCCATGGAGCTGGCATCGCGCTTCTGGCGGGCGATGGGCTTCGCCGACATCGGACAGGCCAAGGCGCTCACCGAGGCCGACGTGCTGGCCCTGCGGCGGCTGGCCGGTCTCGTCGAGGCCGGGCTGCTGAGCGAGGCGATGGCCGTACAGGTGGCGCGGTCCACGGGTCAGACCACCGCTCGTCTGGCGGAGTGGCAGATCGACTCGTTCCTGGAGGGCCTGACCGAGCCGCCCGAGCCGGGCATGACCCGCACCGAGGTCACCTACCCGATCGTCGAGCTGCTGCTGCCCGAACTGGAGGAGTTCCTCGTCTACGTCTGGCGCCGCCAGCTCGCCGCCTCGGCCGGCCGGGTCGTGCAGGCCGCCGACGACGAGGAGATGGTGGACCGCCGGCTCGCCGTCTGCTTCGCCGACCTCGTGGGCTTCACCCGGCTGACCCGCCGGATGGAGGAGGAGGAACTCGGCGAGCTCGTCGAGGCCTTCGAGACCACCTCCGCCGATCTGGTGGCCGCCCGAGGGGGGCGTCTGATCAAGACCCTCGGCGACGAGGTGCTCTACGCGGCCGACGACGCGGGCACGGCCGCCGAGATCGCGCTGCTGCTGGTCGAGACGATGAGCAACGACGAGACGATGCCGGAACTGCGCGTCGGGATGGCGTTCGGCACGGTCACCACCCGGATGGGCGACGTCTTCGGCACGACGGTCAACCTGGCCTCGCGGCTGACGTCGATAGCTCCCCGCGACGCCGTCCTGGTCGACAGTGCCTTCGCCGAGGAGCTGATCCGCACCGGCGACGCCCCCTCCTCGGAGGCCGAGGCCGCGGAGGAGGCGGCCGCCGCGGAGAAGGAGGGCGAGGAGCCCTCGAAGTACCGCTTCGCCCTGCAGCCGATGTGGCAGCGCCCGGTACGCGGCCTGGGCGTGGTCGAACCCTGGCTGCTCACCCGCCGCAACGACACCGACATCTGACCCGCACCGCTGACGGACGCCTTTTCCGGACGCGCTGACGGACGCCTGCGCCGGGACGCGGCTGACGGCCTGCGGCGGGCCCGGTGCGTGGCTGTCCCGGCCTGCGGCTAGCGCTGTGACGCCGGGGCGCTCAGGGGGTCCACGCAGAGGCCGATGATCGGGACGCAGAGACCCGGCTGCCGGGGCTCTTCGGCCTTCGGCGGCTTCGGCGGCCGGGGCGCCGGGGTGGCGGTGGCCGGGGCCGGCCGGGGCGCCGAGGACGGGGGTTCGGCGGCGGGGGTCGGGGTGGGCGCGGGCGTCGCCGCGCGGGGGGCCGGGACGTAGGTGGCGCCGGGGGTCAGGGCGACGGACGTCGGAGCTCCGGGCGCGCCCGGCAGGAGGCCGGCCGCCGCGCGGCCCGGGCCGGGGCTCGCGCCGCCCATGGCGGTGGGCGCGGTGGGGGCGGGCGTGACGGCGGCCGGTCCGGCGGCGGAGTCCCGGCCGGCGGCGGCCGTACGGTCGCCCCCGCTGGGGTCCGCCGCCTTGTCGGCGCCTTCGCCGGCCTCGTCACCGGCGTCGTCGCCGGTGTCGTCGTCCGCGCTCGTGACCAGGTCGGGCTGGGGCTCCGCCTCCGCGGTGCCGACGGCGCCGGCGCCGCCCGCGTCGGGGGTGGGCCGCAGAAGACTCAGCACGCCCGCCGCCAGCGCGAGGCCGCCCACGGCGAACAGCACCTTGCGGGGGCGCGGCCGGCGGTGCCGGCCCCGGGCGCGCGGGATCCAGGGCGGGTCGGCCTCCGCGGCCACGTCCTGCCGTGTCGTCTCGTCCAGCCCGATCAGCGTGGCGGCCATCACGTTCCTCCCCGATGCGGTAGCGCCCTCGATGCGCCGGGGCGGAGGCACGTTATGCGCCGGCGAGGGCGGTGTGCGCGGAGTTGGGCAGGATGTCACTCGTACGGGTGGCCGGGGCACCGGTACGGAGGGGGCCGGTCTTTCGCTCGCGGCCGGCGACTGGGATGATCGGACCCTGTGAGTTAACCATCGTTAACCGGAGGGCTGTCGTGAGCGGTGTCGTGGGCGGGGAGCGCGTGGGCGAGGAGCGCTTCGGGGAGTTCGTGCTGGTGCGGCGGCACGGGGAGGGCGGCCATGTCGCGGAGCTGGTCCTCGACCGGCCGAAGGCCATGAACGCGGTCTCCACCGAGATGGCCCGGTCGATCGCGGCGGCGTGCGCGGCGCTGGGCGAGGACCGCGAGGTGCGGGCGGTCGTGGTGACCTCGACGCACGAGCGGGCGTTCTGCGTCGGCGCCGACCTCAAGGAGCGCAACTCCTTCAGCGACGCCGAACTGGTGCGGCAGCGGCCCCTCGCCCGCGGCGCGTACACCGGCGTGCTGGAGCTGCCGGCGCCCACGATCGCGGCCGTCCACGGCTTCGCCCTGGGCGGTGGGTTCGAGCTGGCTCTGGCGTGCGACGTGATCGTGGCCGACCGCACGGCGGTGGTGGGCCTGCCCGAGGTGTCGGTGGGCGTGATCCCGGGCGGCGGCGGCACACAGCTGCTGCCCCGCCGGGTGGGCGCGGCCAGGGCGGCCGAGCTGATCTTCACCGCGCGGCGCGTGGAGGCGGCCGAGGCGCGCGAGCTGGGTCTGGTGGACGTGCTGGCGGAGGAGGGGCGGGACCGGGAGGAGGCGCTGGCGATGGCCGCGCGGATCGCCGGCAACTCGCCGGTGGGGCTGCGGGCGGCGAAGCGGGCGCTGCGGCTCGGGCAGGGGCTGGACCTGCGGGCCGGGCTCGAGGTCGAGGACGCGGCGTGGCGGTCGGTGGCGTTCTCCGGGGACCGGGCGGAGGGGGTCGCCGCGTTCAACGAGAAGCGCAGGCCGCAGTGGCCCGGCGAGTGAGACTCCCGGGGCGGCCCACGCCGCTCCCGGCGCTGTCACTCCAAGTGCCCCCTTCGTGTCTCTTTTTCACCCAAATATCCCTAGCCTGATGTCATGGGCGAGGGCAGTGGGGGTGAGGGCGATGGGTGAGGACACGCGCCTGGCGGCCGTGGTGGCGCTCGCGCAGGGCATGGCGGCGGCGCGCACCCCCCGCGAGTCCTGGCGGGCGGCCGCGCTGGGAGCCGGCCGGGCGCTGACGGGAAGCTTCGCCGCGCTCTCGGTGTGGGAACGCGACCTCGGGCGGCTGCGGGTCCTGGTGAACGTGGGGGACCGGGCCGCCGACGAGGCCGAGTTCCCGGAGGCGGAGGCCTACCCGGTGCACCAGTTCCCCGAGATCACCGAGTTCCTGCACGAGCGCTGGGCGGCGGGCGGCGAGCCCAACGCCTGGGTGGAGACCGCCCAGGGCCTCGCCGCCGGCCGTCCCGGCTACTGCCATCAGCGCGTCGCGGCCCTGCGCCGCCGGGGCCGGGGTTCCTGCGTGGTCGCGCCGATCGTGCTGCACGGCCGGGCCTGGGGCGAGCTGTACGTCGCCCGCTCCGCCGGCACCCGGGTCTTCGACCGCGACGACGCCGATTTCGCCACCGTCCTCGCCGCCGTCGTCGCCGCCGGGCTCGCCCAGACCGAGCGGCTGGAGGAGGCCCACCGCCTCGCCTTCACCGACGCCCTCACCGGCCTGGCCAACCGTCGCGCCGTCGACGTACGGCTGGAGGAGGCGGTGGAGCGGCATCGCGCGGAGGGGGTGGCGGTCTCTCTCGTGGTGTGCGACCTCAACGGGCTGAAGCGGGTCAACGACACCCGCGGGCACGCCGTCGGCGACCGGCTGCTGGAGCGGTTCGGTTCGGTGCTGTCGCTGTGCGGGGCGATGCTGCCGGGCGCGCTGGCCGCCCGCCTCGGCGGGGACGAGTTCTGCCTGCTGGCCGTCGGACCGCCCGCCGACGACGTCGTCAAGGTCGCCGACGACCTCTGTCGGCGGGCCGGAGAGCTGGAGCTCGGCGAGGGCGTGGCCTGCGGGGTCGCCTCGACCGCGGACCCGATCGGACCGGTGTCCTCGGCCCGCCGGCTGTTCCGGCTGGCGGACGCCGCCCAGTACCGCGCCAAGGCCGTGCGGGCCGCCCGGCCGGTGGTCGCCGGACGGCAGGGCCCCGACGACCCCGTGGTGCGGCTGGCCGACGAGCCGGAGCCGCCGCGCGAGCGGACCTCCGCCGAGCGGCGCCGGTTCCGCGGGCGGCCCTGAGACGCGGGCGGCGACGTGATCCGTGGGCGGCGAGGTGAGGCGGCGCGGGGGTGACGTGACCCGCGGCGGGCGACGTGACGCATCGGTAAGGGGCGAACCCCGCCCCCACTGGTGACATCTTCGTCTTCACTGCGTACGCTCCTGAATATGGATATGCACACTGTGGTGGTGGGGACGTCCGGCGTGACCGCGTCCGACGTGGTCGCCGTGGCGCGCGACGGCGCCAGGATCGAGCTCTCCGCGGAGGCGGTGGCGGCCCTCGCCGCGGCCCGCGGCATCGTGGACGCGCTGGCGGCCAAGCCCGAGCCCGTCTACGGCGTCTCCACCGGTTTCGGCGCCCTCGCCACCCGGCACATCAGCCCGGAGCTGCGCGCTCAGCTGCAGCGCAACATCGTCCGCTCGCACGCCGCCGGCATGGGCCCGCGGGTGGAGCGCGAGGTCGTCCGGGCGCTGATGTTCCTGCGGCTGAAGACGGTCTGCTCCGGGCACACCGGCGTCCGGCCCGAGGTCGCGCAGACCATGGCCGACATCCTCAACGCCGGCATCACGCCGGTCGTGCACGAGTACGGCTCCCTCGGCTGCTCCGGCGACCTGGCCCCGCTCTCGCACTGCGCCCTCACCCTCATGGGCGAGGGTGACGCGGAGGGCCCGGACGGCGTCGTACGCCCCGCCGGCGAACTGCTCGCCGAGCACGGCATCGCCCCGGTCGAGCTGCGCGAGAAGGAGGGCCTGGCGCTCCTCAACGGCACCGACGGCATGCTCGGCATGCTGGTGATGGCCCTCGCCGACCTCGACATGCTCTACAAGTCCGCCGACGTCACGGCAGCGTTGTCGCTGGAGGCCCTGTTGGGCACCGACAAGGTGCTCGCCCCCGAGCTGCACGCCATCCGCCCGCACCCGGGGCAGGGCGCCTCGGCCGCCAACATGCTGGCGGTGCTGGCGGGTTCGGAACTCACCGGCCACCACCAGGACGACGCCCCGCGCGTCCAGGACGCCTACTCGGTGCGCTGCGCCCCGCAGGTCGCCGGCGCCGGCCGCGACACCATGGCGCACGCCCGTCTCGTCGCCGAGCGCGAGCTGGCCTCGGCCGTCGACAACCCGGTGGTGCTGCCCGACGGCAGGGTGGAGTCCAACGGCAACTTCCACGGCGCGCCGGTGGCCTACGTCCTGGACTTCCTCGCCATCGCCGTGGCCGACCTCGCCTCCATCGCCGAGCGGCGCACCGACCGGCTGCTGGACAAGAACCGCAGCCACGGCCTCCCGCCGTTCCTCGCGGACGACGCCGGCGTCGACTCCGGGCTGATGATCGCCCAGTACACGCAGGCCGCGCTGGTCAGCGAGCTGAAGCGGCTGGCCGTGCCGGCGTCCGCCGACTCGATCCCGTCCTCCGCGATGCAGGAGGACCACGTGTCGATGGGCTGGTCCGCGGCCCGCAAGCTGCGCACCGCCGTCGACAACCTCACCCGCGTGATCGCCGTCGAGCTGTACGCCGCCACGCGCGGTGTGGAGCTGCGCGAGGGGCTGACCCCGGCGCCGGCGACGCGCGCGGTCATCGCGGCGGTACGCGAGGCCGGCGTGCAGGGGCCCGGTCCGGACCGGTTCCTCGCCCCCGACCTCGCGGCGGCGGACGCCTTCGTGCGCGCCGGTGGGCTCGTCGCGGCGGTGGAGACGGTCACCGGACCGCTCAGGTGACACGAGCGGGGCCCCGCCGCACGGAGGGAGGTGCGGCGGGGCCCCGAAGTTCGCTCAGGCGAAGCGGAGTTACTTGAGCTTCGCGACCTGCGCGTCGATCACGGCCGCCGGAACGGTGCCCAGGTCGCCGCCCTTGGCCATCGCGGCGAAGTTCACCGTGTAGAACGTGGCGACGGTGTTGCCCTTGCGCACCACCTCGGCGTGGGCGGTGGCCTTGCCCTGACCGTCCATGTCGACTTCCTCGGTGAACGCCACCGTCTCGTCGCCCTTGCCGGACCCCTTCGCCGCGGCGATCTTGGTGATCTTCGTCTTCTCGCTGTCGGCCGTCAGGCCGAACCCGCCGGCGCAGGCCGCCACACCGTCGGAGACGGCCTTCATCGCCTTCTCGGCGCCGTCGCCCGCGTACGAGGAGAGACCGACGAACGTCATGTCGATGTCGAAGGCGTCCGCGAGGTCGGTCGGCTTGGCCGTGGCGGCGGACGTCTTGTCCTCGGCGACCGTGTTGCCGACGCTCGCGTCCGTGTCGCCCGGGGCCAGCGCGGCCGTGGCCCACGCGAGCGGGTCGCAGGCCGGCTTGTCGGTCTTCACCACGCTCTTGGAGGCCGGCAGGGTGTCGTCCCCCGAGTCGACCTTGTAGCCCTTGAGTTCACCCTGCGCGAGCAGCAGCTTCTCGAGCTCGGCCTTGGTGAGCGCCTTCGCGGCCGGATCCGAGGAGGCGGCGGCGGACGAGGAGGCGGACGTCTTGGGGTCCGCGGTGTCCTTCGACCCCTCGTCCGAACAGGCGGTGAGGAGGGAGAGCGACAGTGCGCCGATTGCGGCCGTGGCGCACAGCCGGGCCCCCGATGATCTCTTCATGAGCGAACTATGAAGAAGCTGTCAAGGGAGAGTCAAGTCAAATCAAAAACCCAGACGTTCCCGGCGAATGGAATAAACCACGAATCCCGCTCCCAGTGCGAGCAGGGTCGTCCCGCCGATCACATAGGGGGTGGTGTCGAAGCTTCCGGTGTCGGCGAGCCGGACGCCGTCGTCGGCCCCGGCTCCGGCCTCGGCCCCGGTTCGGGCCTCGGTTTCGGCCTCGCCGTCGGAGAGGGTCCGCGTGGCGTCGCGGTCCGTCGTCCGGTCGGCGGCCCGCGTCACCGCCCCGGTCGTGGTCGTCGACGCGGCCCGCGCCTGGGTCGTGACCTGTGTCGTCGTGACCGTTCTGACCGGGGCGTCCTGGGACGCGTTGGCGGACGGGACGAACCACAGGGCGCCCAGCAGGGTCCCCGCGGCGGTGGCGGTCAGCAACGGACGTCGAGCGGATGACACGGAATATCGATCCCCTTGTGGTGCTGGCGAATTGGCCGTGTCCCCCGATGCTAATGAAAGTCGCGGGTCGTGGGAAAGTTGCGGGAGCCGAGAGCCGTACGCTCCGGCCATGAGCGATGAGAAGACATCACGTTTTGTACGGGTTCGGGTGGACGTTCTCCTCGAGGTGCACGACGAGGACGCCGTGACCACGGCGGCGCTGCGGCGGCTCGCCGACGACCCGGAGGTCCCGGACGACGAGCGCGCGCACGCCGAGGCGGCTGTGACGGAAGACACCGCGGAGGCCCTCGCCTACCTCGTCGACCCCTTCGACCTGCTCGGAGAGGTGCCCGGGGTGGAGCTCCAGCAGGCCTCCTGGTCCAGTGAACGGGCCGACCACGACCCGGATTCGACGGAGTGGGACCTCGACGAGGACGATCTCGACGAGGATGACGGGGCGGACGGCGAAGAAGGCCGCATCGGTTGAGCGTTCCGGGAAACTCGTGACCCCGGACGGCAACCGCCGGCCGGGGTTTCGTCGTCTCAGCAGGCGCACGAACCGACACCCGCACCTTGCGCGCCGCGAACGTGGCGTGCCCCACACCTGCTGTGCAGGGGGAACGGGACGAACCGGTCGTAGCGTTGATGTTCTTGACGGGGACTCTCGGGGTTCAGGCAATCGGCGACGATGGAGAAGCGTGTGATGACGGACAGTAGGCGGCGCCGAGGTCTGATGACGGCGTCCGCACTGCTCGGCGGTGTTCTGGTGCTTTCCGCGTGTTCCGGCGGCGGCGACGGCGCCTCCGACGGCGGAGGCAGCTCCTCGCAGGCCAAAGCCGACGAGGCGGCCGCGAAGAAGTCCTCCGAGGCCCAGATCAAGATCACGCCGGCGGACGGTTCGGACAACGCCTCCATCAACAACTCCGCCGCCGTCACGGTGAGCAAGGGCACCCTCACCGCAGTGACGATGACCACCGCAGAGGGCGCAGCCGT
Source organism: Streptomyces achromogenes (assembly GCF_030816715.1). Lineage (NCBI taxonomy): Bacteria > Bacillati > Actinomycetota > Actinomycetes > Kitasatosporales > Streptomycetaceae > Streptomyces > Streptomyces achromogenes. The sequence continues at coordinate 5,485,307 of NZ_JAUSYH010000001.1, forward strand.
CAAGGGCGCGCTCTCCGCGGACAAGACCAGCTGGAAGCCGGACGCGCAGCTCGAGCGCTCCACCACCTACAAGGTGGCGGCCGAGGCCAAGGACTCCAACGGCCTCGTGGCGCACGAGAACGCCTCGTTCACCACGGTCTCCCCGGCCAACAGCTTCATAGGCAACTTCACGCCCGAGGACGGCTCGACCGTCGGCGTGGGCATGCCCGTGTCGATCACCTTCAACAAGCAGATCACCGACAAGGCGGCCGTCCAGAAGGGCGTCACGGTCACCTCCACCAGCGGTCAGGAGGTCGCCTGTCACTGGTTCTCCACCCAGCGGATGGACTGCCGTCCCAAGGACTACTGGAAGGAGAACTCCACCGTCACGCTGAAGCTCGCGCTCGACGGTGTGGAGGGCGCCAAGGGCGTCATCGGCGTCCAGCAGAAGACGATCACCTTCAAGGTCGGCCGCAACCAGGTCTCCTACGTCGACGCCAAGACCAAGCAGATGAAGATCACGCACAACGGCACGGTCATCAAGACCATCCCGATCTCGGCCGGCTCGCCCGACAACAAGACGTACGAGGGCCAGATGGTGATGTCGGAGAAGTTCAAGGAGACGCGCATGAACGGCGCGACCGTGGGCTTCACCGACGACGACGGCAAGGGCGAGTACGACATCAAGGACGTGCCGCACGCCATCCGTCTCACCAACTCCGGCACCTTCGTGCACGGCAACTACTGGGGCGCGAAGTCCATCTTCGGCTCGGTGAACACCAGCCACGGCTGTGTGGGCCTGTCCGACACCAAGGGCGCCAACGACACCGGCACGGCCGGCTACTGGTTCTTCACCAACTCGATCGTCGGCGACGTCGTGGTGGTCAAGAACACCGGCGACAAGACCGTGGCCCCGGACAACGGCCTCAACGGCTGGAACATGGACTGGGAGCAGTGGAAGGCCGGTTCGGCCGCCTGAGCCGTCCGACCCGACCCCCGGTCTGTGCCGATCCACAGAACTCCCGATGCCGCCCCCAGGGGCGGCATCGGCGTTTCCGAGGTCCGGCACAGCCTTCTCATCGTTCTCTTATATCGGCCTTATGCCACCATCACGCGCCGTGCCTAGCTTGCGGCCATGTTCTTCACCTACCTGAGGCGCGAACTGCGCCGCCGCAGAAAAGCGGCACTCGTCGTCGCCTCCGGCCTCGCGCTCGGCATCGCGCTGGTCATCGTGGTCACCTCCGTGTCCGCCGGTATGGGGAAGGCCCAGGACAAGGTCCTGCAGTCCCTGTACGGCCTGGGCACGGACATGACGGTCACCAAGGCCGCCGCGCCCACCGCGAGCTCCTCGGACCGCCCGCGCTTCCGGTTCGACGCGCAGGACAACGACTCCGACGCGGAGCAGAGCACCGACCGCGTCATGGTCCAGGGCTTTGAGACCCTGTCGGCGGCGACGGTCGCCACGGTCGGCGAGCAGAGCGGGGTCGCCGACGCGGCCGGCGGGCTGAGCCTCCGGGTCATCAAGATCAACGGGCAGTTCACCCGTGGCCAGTTCCGGCAGGGCGAGAGCGGCGGCAGCGGCGGTGGCGGCCGGCAGCGCGGGGAGGCCGGAGGCAGCGCCCGGCCGCAGGGGGAAGTACAGGGCGGCGGCGCGGACTTCGACGTCGACAACTACTCCGTCTACGGCGCCGACGTCACCGAACCCGAACTCGGGCCGCTGACCTCCTCCACGATCAGCAGCGGCCGCACCTTCAAGACCTCCGAGACCGACGGCAAGGTCGCCGTCGTGGACTCGGCGTACGCCAAGGAGAAGTCGCTCAAGGTCGGCTCCACGCTCACCATCAGCGGCGTCACGTTCTCCGTCATCGGCATCGCCACGGCCGACAGCGGCGACGCCGCCGCCAACGTCTACATCCCGCTGGCCCAGGCTCAGACCCTCGCCGACGCGAAGAGCAAGGTCACGACGATCTACGTCAAGGCGACCGACTCGCAGAAGATCGGCAGCGTCAAGTCGACCATTCAGAAGAACGTCTCGGGGACGACGGTGACGACCTCCGCCGACCTCGCGGACACCGTCTCCGGCTCCCTCTCCACGGCCTCCTCGCTCGCCGCCGACGTCGGCAAGTGGCTGTCGATCGCGGTCCTGATCGCCGCCTTCCTGGTCGCCGGACTGCTCACCTCCTCGGCCGTCTCCCGCCGCGTGCGCGAGTTCGGCACCCTGAAGGCGCTGGGCTGGAAGTCCGGCCGGGTCACCCGGCAGGTCGTCGGCGAGGCCGTGGTCAACGGACTGCTGGGCGGCGCCCTCGGCATCGCGCTCGGCCTGGCAGGCGCCTACGCCGTGACCGCGATCAGCCCCACCCTCCAGGCCCAGCTGGGCGCCGGCGTCGGCGGCGGCCAGGGCGGCCCCGGCGGTGGCGGCTTCGGCCGCCGGGCGGCGGCCAGGACCCTCGACGTCGCGCTGACGGCTCCGGTGAGCGTCACGACGGTGGCCGTCGCGGTGGCGCTGGCCGTGGCCGGCGGCCTGATCGCGGGCGCGTTCGGCGGCTGGCGCGCCTCTCGGCTGCGCCCGGCGGACGCGCTGCGCCGCGTCGAATAGCCAACCCACCCACCAGCTCCAGGAGTTGTTGTCCCCATGTACGAACTCAGCGGCGTCACCAAGCGCTACACCCGGGGCCGGGAGACCGTCCACGCCCTCGACGGCGTCGACCTGACGGTCCCCGACGGCGACCGGCTCGTCATCCAGGGGCCCACGGGCGGCGGCAAGTCGACCTTGCTGCAGATGATCGGCGCGCTCGACCGGCCCAGCGAGGGCGAGATCGTCTTCGACGGCGTCGACCTGGCCAAACTCTCCGAGGCCCGGCTGACGAAGGTGCGCAGCGAGAACATCGGCTTCGTCTTCCAGTCCTTCAACCTGATCCCCACGCTCAACGCGCGGGAGAACGTCGAGACGGCCCTCGTCCCGCTCGGCGTGAAGGGCGGGGAGCGCCGCGAACGGGCCGCCGAGGCGCTGAAGTCGGTGGGCCTCGGCGAACGCCTCGGGCATCTGCCGTCCGAGATGTCGGGCGGTCAGCAGCAGCGCGTCGCCATCGCCCGCGCGCTCGTCAAGCAGCCGAAGGTGCTCCTCGCCGACGAACCGACCGGCAACCTCGACGAGGGGACGCGGGACGAGATCATGGACGTCCTGCACACCCTGTGGGAGGAGCACGGACTGACCTTCATCATGGTCACCCACGACTCCGCCATCGCGAAGAGGGCGCCGCGCGTCGCGACGATCCGCAAGGGCCGGATCTCGGTGAAGGAGAACGCGACCTCCGCCTGACACGCGTCGCCCCCCGCGCTGACACCGAGCACGCCGAACACCGAGCACGCCGAACACCGAGCACGCTGAGCGCTGAGCGAACGCCCGCCGGAAGAGCAGCCTCCGGCGGGCGGTTCGTGCTTGCGTGTCCCCATGACCGCAGCCGAGACAGCCACCCCATCCACCGGCCCCACCACGGTCGAGTACATCCGCTACCGCATCCCGCAGGAGCGGTCGGCGGAGTTCCTCGCCGCCTACACCCGGGGCGCCCGACAACTCGCGGCCTCCCCGCACTGCGTCGACTACGAACTCGCCCGCTGCGAGGAGGACTTCGAGCACTTCGTCCTGCGCATCACCTGGACGTCGACCGAGGACCATCTGGAGGGCTTCAGGACCTCGGACCTGTTCCCCGCCTTCCTCGCCGAGATCCGCCCCTATGTCGGGCACATCGACGAGATGCGCCACTACAAGGCCACCTCGGTGCACGGCTCCGGCTCCGCCGTGCCCACGCTGTACGAGTGGGCCGGCGGAGCGGAGGCCTTCACCCGGCTCACCGAGGTGTTCTACGCCAAGGTGCTCCAGGACGACCTCCTCGCCCCCGTCTTCGCCGGCCTCGCCCCGGAGCACGCCGAACACGTCGCGCTCTGGCTCGCGGAGGTCTTCGGCGGGCCCGATACCTACTCGGCGACCCAGGGCGGCCACGGTCACATGGTCGCCAAGCACTTCGGCCGCGACATCACCGAGCCCCAGCGCCGCCGGTGGGTCAACCTGATCCAGGACGCCGCCGACGAGGCCGGTCTGCCGACCGACGCCGAGTTCCGGTCCGCGTTCCTCGCCTATGTGGAGTGGGGCACGCGGCTCGCCGTCCACTTCTCCGGACCGGACGCCAAGCCGCCGGCCGAGCAGCCGGCGCCGAAGTGGGGATGGGGGGCGGCCCCGCCGTACCGGGGCTGAGCACGGCCGGCGGTCGGCGGCTCCGCGCCGGGAGGCGACGGCCCGGGGCGGGCGTCCGAAGGCTCGGCGCCCGGGGGCGGGCGTTCGGGGCGGAGGCGGTCAGGCGGACGGCGTCTGTGAGCCGGCCCCCGCCTTCCGCGCGTCGGCGCCCCAGCTCGCCAGCAGCCGCAGCGCCTCCGCCGACGCCGACCCGGGCTCCGCGTGGTACGTCACCAAGGTCTGCTCGCCGTCACCGGCCGGCCTGAACCCCTCGAAGTTCAGGCTGAGCTCGCCGACCAGCGGATGCCGCAGCCGCTTCACGCCGTGGCTCTTCTCCTTGACGTCGTGGGTCGCCCACAACCGCCGGAAGGCCTCGCTCTTCACCGACAGTTCGCCCACCAGCGCGGAGAGCCGCGGGTCGTCCGGATAGCAGCCCGCGTCCATCCGCAGCGCGCAGACGATGTCGATCGCCTTCTGCTCCCAGTCCACGAACAGGTCCTGGTAGTCGGGGCGCAGGAAGACGAGCCGCGCCCAGTTGCGCTCCGCCACCGGCAGCTCCGCCCAGTCGCCGAAGACCGCCGCGGCCATCCGGTTCCAGCACAGGATCTCCGCGCGCCGCCCGACCAGATACGCCGGCACCGAGTCCATCGTGTCCAGCAGCTGGCGCAGCGCGGACCGGACCTGCTGGGGCGGCCCGCTCTGCTTCTTCTTGTGCTTCGGCTTCGCGAGGTGGGTGAGGTGCGCGTGCTCGGCGTCCGTCAGCCGCAGGGCGCGGGCGATCGCGTCCAGCACCTCCGCCGACACGTTGCGGCCGTTGCCCTGCTCCAGACGCGTGTAGTACGCCACCGAGACCCCGGCCAACTGCGCCAGCTCCTCGCGCCGCAGCCCGGGCACCCTGCGGTGCCGTCCGAAGTCCGGCAGTCCCACGTCCTCCGGCTTCAGCCGGGCCCGCCGGGTGCGCAGGAACTCACTGAGCTCGGCACGCCGGTCCAGGGAGGCGCCGGGGGCTTCGGGGCGATCGTCCATGCCGTCCAGTATTCCCGGTCGTACGCCCACCAGCCTGACCCCGCCAGTGGTAGGCACGGCAGTCGTACGCAGAAGCGTGACCTGGGTGAACGCGGGGGAATGGGGGAACCTGTACGGCGTGCCCGGTCCGAAGGCAGGCCGGGACGAACCCCCTCGCTAGGAGAACCCCCGGCATGACCACCGTTGCCGCGTACGCCGCATCCGCCGCCAAGGCTCCGCTGGAGCGCACGACGATCGAACGCCGCCCGGTGCGCGAGTTCGACGTCCTGATCGACATCGAGTTCGCCGGCATCTGCCACTCCGACATCCACCAGGCCAGGGAGGGCTGGGGCGAGGCCATCTTCCCGATGGTGCCCGGCCACGAGATCGCGGGAGTCGTCTCCGAGGTGGGTCCCGGCGTCACGAAGTTCGCCGTCGGCGACCGCGTGGGCGTCGGCTGCCTCGTCGACTCCTGCCGGGAGTGCGACAACTGCAAGGCCGGCCTCGAGCAGTACTGCACCGGAGGCGGCGTCGGCACGTACAACGCCGTCGGCAAGGACGGCGAGCCCACCTACGGCGGCTACTCGCAGAAGATCGTCGTCGACGAGAACTACGTCCTGCGCATCCCCGACGGACTCAAGCTCGACGAGGCCGCACCGCTGCTCTGCGCGGGCATCACCACGTACTCCCCGCTCAGGCACTGGAACGCCGGTCCGGGCAAGAAGGTCGCGATCGTCGGCATGGGCGGCCTCGGCCACATGGGCGTGAAGATCGCACACGCGCTCGGCGCCGAGGTGACCGTCCTGTCGCAGTCGCTGCGCAAGAAGGACGACGGTCTGAAGCTGGGCGCCGACCACTACTACGCCACCAGCGACGAGAAGACCTTCGAGGACCTGCGCGGCACGTTCGACCTCATCCTCTCCACGGTCTCCGCCCCGCTGAACCTGGACGCCTACCTGTCCCTGCTGCGGACGGACGGCGCCTTCGTGAACGTCGGCGCGCCCGAGGAGCCGGTCGCGCTCAACCTGTTCTCGGTGATCGGCGGCCGCAAGACCCTCGCCGGCTCCGGCATCGGCGGCATCCAGGAGACCCAGGAGATGCTGGACTTCTGCGCCGAGCACGGCTTCGGCGCCGAGATCGAGCTGATCAGCGCCGCCGAGATCAACGAGGCGTACGAGCGGGTGCTCGCCAGCGACGTCCGCTACCGCTTCGTCATCGACGCCTCGACGATCTGACGGTCTTCGGGACGGCCCGCGCGGCCGCCTCGAGGGCGTACGCCGCTCGAGGATTTCAGAAAAAGGGGCCCCCGGCGCAGTCCGCCGGGGGCCCCTTCCCATCCCGGGGCCGCCGGGGAAGCCGCGGCTCGGGGCGGTCGGGCCGGGGCGGTGGGGCGAGCCGGGGCGTGCTGCCTCAGCCGCCGGTCCGGAGTCCCTGGAGTCCGTCGTAGGCGGCCATCAGGAGGTCGAGTCCCCGGGTGTCCTGCGCGGGTTCGCGCATCTGCTGCGTCACGTAGGCGACCACCATGCGGGCCTCGGGTTCGATCATGACGGTCGAGCCGCCCCAGCCGCCCCACCCGTACGTGCCGCCGAACCGCCCGTACCCCAGGCCCCAGCTGATCGGCATGCCGAGCCTGCGGTCCGCGCCGCTGAACTGCTCCTCCCACGCACGGTCACGGCCGGCCCGCGACAGCAGGCGCACCCCGCGGACCGAGCCCCCGCACGCCATCGCCGACTGGACGAGGGCGACCGAACGGGCGTTGCCGAAACCGCCGGCCGCCGGGATCTGCGCCCGGCGCCAGGCCACGCTGTTGCCGTCGCGCACCCGGAACGCGGTCGGAGCGGGAGTCGGCGCCGCGTCCGGGTCGGCCGCCGACCCCGGGGCGTCCGTCGCCGCGTCGCCGGCGGCCGCGCCCGCCGTGTAGTCCTCGTCCCGGGACGGCGGCGGCACCGTCAGGGCCACCCGGTGGTCGTGTTCGGCCGGCAGCCCGATGTGGAAGTCCGCGCCCAGCGGGCCGGCGATCTCGTCGGCGAAGAAGTCGCCCGGCATCCGGCCGGTGATCCGGCGTACGACCTCGCCCACCAGGAACCCCTGGGTGAGCGAGTGGTACCCGGCCGCGCTGCCCGGCTCCCACTGCGGAGCCTGCGCGGCCAGTCGGGCCGTCGCGGCCGGCCAGTCGTAGAGCTCGTCGAGGGGGCCGACCCAGTCCGGCAGCCCCGCCGTGTGCGCGAGCACATGCCGTACGAGCACCGACTCCTTGCCCGCCGCGGCGAACTCCGGCCAGTAGCGGGCGACCGGCGCGTCCAGGTCGAGCTCGCCGCGGTCGGCCAGCACCAGCGCGCACAGCGCCGTCATGGTCTTCGTGACGGAGTAGACGTTGACGAGGGTGTCCCGCTGCCACGGCACCTCGCGAGCCGCGTCGGCGTATCCGCCCCAGACGTCCACCACCGGCTCACCGTCCACGAAGACGGCCACCGAGCCGCCCGCGTCGCCCTCGTCCAGGAGTGCGGCCAAGGCGGTGGGCACCGCGGTGAACAGATCGTCGTACGAGCCCTGAAGGTCAGCCATGCCTGCCATTCAGCCCCCGCCGAACCGCCCCGGGCAACCGAAATACCGCCCGGCCGGCCAGGCCCGCCGCGCCGGTCGGACGTCACGGCCCGGTGCCGCCCGCGCCGCCAGCCGGGGACTTCGTCAGCGGGGGAGGGGTCTCCTGGGGGCCCATGTCGAGGCGGAACGGCGGATACACGTCGGTCATCAGCGCCGCGTAGGCGGCCACCCGCGCGACCCAGCGGGCCAGCCCGATCAGGAGGTCGAAGAGGTGGACCGGGTAACGGCCGGTGAAGGCCAGGATGATCACGGCGACCAGCGACAGGAAGTAGACCAGACCGCCGCCGTGCGGGCGGTCGGAGTCGCCCCAGCCCCATCCCCAGTCGCCGACGAACATCCCCACGACGATGTACTGCGGGATCACCAGCAGCCACCACTTCACCAGGACCAGGCCACGGGACAGGCGTTCGGGGTAGGCGACGTCGAGGTGCGCCGGGTAGTCGGCCACGTCGGCTAGGGTGAACGGCGGATACCGGTCGGTGCCGAGCGCGGTGTGGGCGTAGTAGCCGACACGCCAGTTCCAGCGCAGGACGCCCACGTTGAAGTCGAAGAGCGACCGCGGATACCGGCCGGTGAACAGGATGGCGAAGAACGCCACGACGGTCACGAAGAAGAACGCGATCCACAGGAAGAACAGCACGATGTAGTGCGGGACGGCGAGAAGCCACTTCACCAGCCACAGCCATCTGGACAGCCGGGGGTCGAGGAACGCCTCGAGCCGTACGGGTGACCCGGCGACCGGATTCATGTCGATCAGCTCCTCTCGAGCGCCCCCGCCGCGGCGACCACCGTCCTCGTCCCCACCCGGACGGGCGGGCGGAAAGACGGTTTCCTGATCATGAATTCAGGCTCGCACAGGAACAGACAGGCTGCGACCGGGCCGATCCGACGACCACCCACTCAGGGGTGTCCCGGCGACGGTCAGTGCGGCATGGTCGCCGGGCTGCCGCCGTTCGCCTCGTAGCCCGCCACCGCCAGCGCTCGGTAGACCGCGAACTCGGCCGCCGGGTCCGGGGAGAGCGTCCAGGGGAGGGCGCCGACGTGGCCGTCCACGTGGACCAGCTGGCTCATCGCCTCCGACCAGCGCTCGGAGCGGACCAGGAAGAAGATCAGCAGATGGCGGACATGCGCCAGCATCGGGTCGTCGGGCCGGGCCGCGTGCACCGCGAACAGCGCGCCGTGCACCGCCTTCGTCACGACCTCGCTCTGGTAGAAGCTCCTGACCAGGTTGACCTCGGGAAGGTGCTCGAAGACCGCGAAGAGGGGCATCGCCGCGAGCAGGGAACCCCGCGGGGCTCTCGCCGCCGCGGCCTCCGCGAAGTCGTACGCCAGCTCGCGCGAACCGTGCCACTTCTCGCACCAGTAGTGCAGGGCCGCGAGATGCGCCCCCATGTGCGCCGGGGCGCGGTCCAGGATCTTCAGCCAGAGCTGCTCGAACTCGGCCTGCGAGTACTTCATGCCGCGGGCCACCGACAACTCGACGATGTACGGGATCGGGTCACCGGGGGCCAGCAGCGCCGCCTGCCCGCAGGTGTCCTTCGCCTCCTCCATGATGATCCGGAAGTCGTCGGTGCCCGGCGTCGACGTGCGCCATGCCTGCTGGACCAGGAACTCGGCGTGCACCGCCGCCCCGCCCGGGTCCTTCGGCGCCTCCGTGCGCCACACCCGCAGCCACTGCCCGCCCGGCGCCTCGGAGACCCCGCCCGGCCGCTGCTGCAGCTCCAGCGCCGCCGCGCCCGCGAAGGCCTGGACGCGCTGCCAGCGCAACTCGCCCTCCGTCTCGGTGCCGGCCAGCAGCTGCTGCGCGGCCCGGTAGTCCTGTGTGCGCTGCACCACGTCCAGCACGTTCAGCAGGTCCTGGTCGGGTCCGGGCATCCGGATGTCCAGCTCCTCCGTGGCCATGAAGCCGTACGTCGCCGGGTCCGCGGCGTCCGGATGATCTGCCGGGACCAGCCCGACCAGGCCGCGCCTGCGCCGCAGCAGCGCCTGCAGCACGAAGCCGATCATGATGACGGCCGTCAGGACCCACAGAATCTCCATGCCACAAGCGAACCAGACCGCGCCGACAATTGGCCAACCCGCCCCCATGCCTGTGGAGAAACGTCCCTGCCGACCGGTGCCCCGGACCGGTGGCCCGCTGTCCCCGGCGGCCGGGCGGCCGGGGTTCGGTGACGGCGCAGCCGAGCCTCGGTCGCGGCCGCTGTACGGCACCGGGCCCGCGAGCGGACTACGCTCGGGGCCCATGAGCGACAGGCACATCAGTCAGCACTTCGAGACCCTCGCGATCCACGCGGGCAACACCGCGGACCCCCTCACCGGCGCGGTCGTCCCGCCGATCTACCAGGTCTCGACCTACAAGCAGGACGGCGTCGGCGGTCTGCGCGGCGGCTACGAGTACAGCCGCAGCGCCAACCCGACCAGGACCGCCCTCGAGGAGAACCTCGCCGCCCTCGAAGGCGGCCGCCGGGGCCTCGCGTTCGCTTCCGGACTGGCGGCCGAGGACTGCCTGTTGCGTACGCTGCTCAGCCCCGGCGACCACGTGGTCATCCCCAACGACGCCTACGGCGGCACGTTCCGGCTGTTCGCCAAGGTCGTCGCCCGCTGGGGCGTGGAATGGTCCGTCGCCGACACCGGCGACGCCGCCGCCGTCCGGGCCGCCATCACGCCGAAGACCAAGGCCGTGTGGGTGGAGACCCCCTCCAACCCGCTGCTCGGCATCACCGACATCGCCGCGGTGGCCCAGGTCGCCCGTGAGGCCGGCGCCCGTCTCGTCGTCGACAACACCTTCGCCACGCCGTACCTGCAGCAGCCGCTGTCGCTCGGCGCGGACGTCGTCGTGCACTCCCTGACCAAGTACATGGGCGGCCACTCGGACGTCGTCGGCGGCGCGCTGATCACCGACGACGCGGAGCTCGGCGAGGAACTGGCGTACCACCAGAACGCGATGGGCGCGGTGGCCGGCCCCTTCGACTCCTGGCTGGTGCTGCGCGGCACGAAGACGCTGTCGGTGCGCATGGACCGGCACAGCGAGAACGCCACCAGGATCGCCGACATGCTGACCCGCCACGCGCGCGTGACGAGCGTGCTGTACCCGGGCCTGCCGGAGCACCCCGGTCACGAGGTCGCGGCCAAGCAGATGCGGGCCTTCGGCGGCATGGTCTCCTTCCGGGTCGCCGGCGGCGAGGAGGCGGCCGTCGAGGTCTGCAACCGCGCAGAGGTGTTCACCCTCGGCGAGTCGCTGGGCGGCGTCGAGTCCCTCATCGAGCACCCGGGCCGGATGACGCACGCGTCCGTGGTCGGCTCCGCCCTCGAGGTGCCCGGCGACCTCGTCCGGCTCTCCGTCGGCATCGAGAACGTCGACGACCTCCTCGAGGACCTGCAGCAGGCCCTCGGATAGTCGTCCCGTGCGGGTCGTCACCAGTCGGTGAGCGGTGGGGTCGTCTGCGACGGCGGCTCCACCCACGGCTCGACGACCGCCGCCCAGACGAGGAACGCCACGGTCGCCGCGCACAGGAGCAGCCACAGCAGCCGCAGGGCCAGCGTCCGCCGGCGCAGCAGCCGGCTGCCCCGGCGTACGACGTCCGGGTAGAGCTCCGCCGGCAGGGCCGGCGGCGTCCGCTCCATCATCTGCCGGACGGCGGCCTCCCGGGCGGCCCGGTTCACGACGCCGCCGCCTTGGCCCGGCGCACCGCGGGGGCGGGATCGCGCGGTGGGTGCAGCAGCGTCGTCGTCGCCCGTTCACAGACCGCGCGGACCCGGTCCTCGGGCAGCCCCAGCAGCGCTCCCACCTGTTCCTCGGCGACGCCCTCGTACAGCCTCAGGACGAGGACGAGGCGCTGCCGCGGGGTGAGGCGGGCCAGAGCGCCGACGGCCGGACGCGGGCGGACACGGCCGAAGGGCAGCGTGCCGTACCGGTGCCAGGCGCCGTGCGCGAAGCGGGCCGCGAGGTGCTCACGGGCGTGGTCGTAGGGGTCCTCACCGCGCAGCCGGTCCCAGCACGCGTACGTGTGCGCGAGAGCCAGGGTCAGCAGACGACGCGCGCGCGGGTTGTCGTCCGGGGCCTCCGCGGTGAGCAGCGTGGCGGTGTGCAGCAGCCGCCCGCCCGCTCCGGCGACGAACGCCTCGAACTCCCGGTTCCTGCGGTGTTCCTGGGTCGTACGCCTCTCTCGCACACCGAGCCTCCCGCCTGACGGCGTCCCCTGGACGGCCATCTGCCCCGGTCTCATCTGAGGCCAGGGGCAGGGCGCCGGTCAAGAGCCGCGCACGCTCGCCGGAAAGTCGTCCCCGCGCGCGTGCGGCGGGGGTCAGGAGGCGGCCGGCGACTGCTCCGCGCCCGGGACGCCCGCGGAGGCCATCCGGGAGGACAGCGCGGTGTTGAAGCGTGTGAGGAGCGCGCAGAACGCCTCGCGCTCCTCCGGCGCCCAGTCGTCCGTCAGTTCGGCCATCAACTGCCGTCGGGAGGACCGCACTTCCTCGAGGCGCGAGGCCCCGCGCGGGGACAGCTGGAGCACCACGGCCCGCCCGTCCTCCGGGTGCGAGGTCCGCTTGACCAGGCCGGTGTCGACGAGCGGCGCCACCTGCCGGGTGACCGTCGAGGAGTCGATCCCCATGCTCGCGGCGAGCGCCTTGACGCCCATCGGACCTTCGTTGTCGAGACGGTTGAGCAGCAGGTATGCGGCGCGGTCCATGGAGTTGCGCACCTGTCCGACGCCGCCGAGCCGGGTCTGTTCGGCCCGGCGCGCGAACACCGCGACCTCGTGCTGCAGCGTGTCGAGAAGACCGGTGTCACCGACGGTCGTCATGTCCATCGACATTTCAGGTGTTGTGGGCATGGCCGGGGGCTCACTTCATGAAGGGGCTGCTGGAATGGGGGACAGAGTACGCGGCTGGAAGGCGGGTCGTACCGGCGCTGCGGAAACCGGTCTCGGAGGTTGGTCACAGCGGTCGTTCCCGCCTGTGAACTGCGATGCTGGTGTCATGAGCTACAGCCCGGCTGACTCCTTGCGCGCCGTCACCCTCGACGACGTGCGCGGCGCGCGGAAGATGCTGTCCGGCGTGGCCCGGACGACCGCGATGGAGGGCAGCAGGCACCTGTCCCAGCTCGTCGGGGCACCGGTGCACCTCAAGTGCGAGAACCTCCAGCGGACGGGCTCGTTCAAGCTGCGCGGCGCCTACGTCCGGATCGCCGGGCTGCTGCCCGAGGAGCGGGCCGCCGGGGTCGTCGCGGCGAGCGCGGGCAATCACGCGCAGGGCGTGGCGCTGGCGTCGACACTGCTGGGCGTGCGGTCCACGGTGTTCATGCCCCGGGGTGCGCCGCTGCCGAAGATCAGCGCGACCCGGGAGTACGGCGCGGAGGTGCGGTTGCACGGTCAGGTGGTCGACGAGACGCTGGCGGCGGCGCAGGAGTACGCGGCCGCGACGGGCGCGGTGTTCATCCACCCCTTCGACCACCCCGACGTCATCGCCGGGCAGGGCACGGTCGGCCTGGAGATCCTGGAGCAGTGCCCGCAGGTGCGCACGATCGTCGTGGGGATCGGCGGCGGGGGGCTGGCGGCGGGCATCGCGGTCGCGGTGAAGGCGCTGCGGCCGGACGTGCGGATCGTCGGCGTGCAGGCGGCGGGCGCGGCGGCGTACCCGGCCTCGCTGGCGGCCGGACGGCCGGTGTCGATCGACAACCCCACGACGATGGCCGACGGCATCAGGGTCGGCCGGCCCGGTGACGTGCCGTTCGGCATCGTCGGCGACCTGGTGGACGAGGTGCGCACGGTGTCGGAGGGCGAGCTGTCCGCCGCGTTGCTGCTGTGTCTGGAGCGGGCCAAGCTGGTGGTCGAGCCGGCCGGGGCGAGTCCGGTGGCCGCGTTGCTGAGTGAGCCGGACGCCTTCGAGGGGCCGGTCGTCGCGGTGCTGTCCGGCGGCAACGTCGACCCCGTGCTGATGGAGCGGGTGCTGCGGCACGGCATGGCGGCGCAGGGCCGCTACCTGGCTGTTCGTCTGCGGCTGACGGACCGGCCGGGCGCCCTCGCCGCGATGCTCGGGGCGTTGTCGGCCGTCGACGCCAATGTGCTCGACGTGGGCCATGTGCGGACCGATCCGCGGCTCGGGCTGACCGAGGCGGAGGTCGAGGTGCACCTGGAGACGAAGGGGCCGGCGCACTGCTCCGAGGTCGGCCGAGCTCTGCGCGAGGCCGGATACACCGTCATCGACTGAAGCGCCGGAAAGGACCGCCCGGGCGGCTCGGGAGCCTGCGGCGGTCGCCTTCCCGGGCCCGTGGCGATCGTCCGAGGGCGGCCGCGGCGGGTGTCGGCGCAGGTCGGGACGGTCTGCGTCACCCATACGTGTAAGTCCGTTGTGAGACGCGATACATCGCGTTATGGTCGGTGTCGCGCCACCTGCTCGTGTTCCCGGCGGCAGGATGAAAGGTGCGATCCCGGAATTCCCTGAGGATTACCGGAGGATTCCCGCACGAAGTATCCCCAACGACGTGGAGACCCATATGCCAGGCGCCATCTACGCCGAAGGCCTGGTGAAGACCTTCGGCGACGTCAAGGCTCTGGACGGCGTCGACCTCGACGTCCCCGAGGGCACGGTCCTCGGGCTGCTCGGGCCGAACGGCGCGGGCAAGACCACGACGGTCCGATGTCTGACCACCCTGCTGCGCCCCGACAGCGGCCGGGCCGTCGTCGCCGGCCTCGACGTGCTCGGGCATCCCAACGAGGTGCGCCGCTCGATCGGCCTGTCCGGCCAGTTCGCCGCGGTGGACGAGTACCTCACCGGCCGCGAGAACCTGCAGATGGTAGGGCAGCTGTACCAGATGAGGGCCGGTGCGGCGAAGGCCCGGGCCGCCGAGCTCCTCGAGCAGTTCGACCTCGCGGACGCCGCCGACCGCACCGCCAAGACCTACTCCGGAGGCATGCGCCGCCGCCTCGACCTGGCCGCCGCGCTGGTGGTCTCCCCGCCCGTGATGTTCATGGACGAGCCGACGACCGGCCTCGACCCCCGCAACCGGCAGTTGCTGTGGGAGGTCATCAGACGCCTGGTCTCCGGCGGCACCACGCTGCTGCTGACCACCCAGTACCTCGAAGAGGCCGACCACCTCGCGCACGACATCGCGGTCGTCGACCACGGCCGTGTCATCGCCCGCGGCACCTCCGACGAGCTCAAGGCCCGCACCGGCGGGGAGCGCGTGGAGGTCGTCGTGCACGACCGCGGGCACATCGCCGCGGCGCAGGAGGTGCTGGCCGGCTTCGGCAAGGGTGACACCACCGTCGAGCAGCACACCCGCAAACTCACCGTGCCCGTGACCGGTGGCGCGAAGCTTCTCGCCGAGGTCATCCGCGAGCTCGACGCCCGCGGCATCGAGATCGACGACATCGGCCTGCGCCGCCCCACCCTCGACGACGTCTTCCTGTCCCTGACCGGGCACGTGGCCGAGGAGAAGGCGGAAGGCGGCGACGACACCGGACAGAGCAAGGAGCCGCTGAAGTGAGTGCCGTGAACGACTCCCTGGTCATCGCCCGCAGAAACCTGATCCGCATGAGTCGGATCCCCGAGATGATCATTTTTGGACTGGTCCAGCCGATCATGTTCGTGGTCCTGTTCACGTACGTCTTCGGCGGCTCCATGAACATCGGCGGCTCCACCGACCCGGACGTCTACAAGAACTTCCTGATGGCCGGCATCTTCGCGCAGACCGTCACCTTCGCGACCGCCGGAGCCGGCGCGGGCATCGCCGACGACATGCACAAGGGCTTGATCGACCGCTTCCGCTCCCTGCCCATGGCGCGTGGCGCGGTGCTCACCGGCCGGACCATCGCCGACCTCGTCCAGACCGCGCTGACCCTGCTCGTCCTGGCCGTCGTCGCGCTCCTGGTGGGCTGGCGTCCCGGTTTCGCGGAGCCCACCGACTTCGGCAAGGTCATGGCCGGCTTCGGTCTGCTGCTGCTCCTCGGTTACGCCTTCACCTGGATCGGCGCCCTGATCGGCCTGTCGGTCCGCACTCCCGAGGCGGCCACCTCCGGCGGCCTGATCTGGCTCTTCCCGGTGACCTTCATCTCCAACGCGTTCGTGGACTCCGCGCAGATGGCGTCCTGGCTGCAGCCGATCGCCGAGTGGAACCCGTTCAGCGCGACCGTCCAGGCGTGCCGCACGCTCTTCGGCGATCCGGGCGTCTCGACGTCGGACGCGTGGCCGATGGCCCACCCCGTGTGGGCCTCGATCGTCTACTCGGTCCTGATCATCGTGCTGTTCAGAACGCTGGCCGTCCGCAAGTACCGCTCGGCCACCGCGTGACGGCCGGCCGCGGCGGCCGACGGCCCTGAGAGCCGGCCGCGGCGGACGGACGCGGGGAAGACGAAGCCCCCGGCGGCACGGGGCGCCGGGGGCTCGTCCGGAAGATCCGGGACGGAAGGTCCGCGACGGAAGATCCGCGACAGGTCCGGGACGGAAGGGTCCGGGGAAGGGCTCAGCCGCTGTAGGGCTCGGCCTTGAGGATGCGCACGGAGGCCTTCTTGCCGTTGGGCAGCTCGTACTGCGCCTCCTCGCCGACCTTGTGACCGATCACGCCGGTGCCCAGCGGGGACTGCGGCGAGTAGGTCTCGATGTCGGAGCTCGCGTACTCGCGCGAGGCGAGCAGGAAGGTCATGGTGTCGTCCTCGTCGCCGTCGAAGGCGATGGTCACGACCATGCCGGGCGCCACCGCGCCGTCGGTGGAGGCGGGGGCCTCGCCCACCTTGGCGTTCTCCAGGAGCTGGGTCAGCTGGCGCACACGGAGCTCCTGCTTGCCCTGCTCCTCCTTGGCCGCGTGGTACCCACCGTTCTCACGCAGGTCCCCCTCCTCGCGTGCGGCGGCGATCTTGGGCGGCGATCTCCGTGCGCGCAGGACCAGTAAGGTACTCAAGCTCGACCTTGAGCTTGTTGTACGCCTCCTGGGTCAGCCAGGTGACGGACTCGCTGGTCTGGGTCACAGGTGCTCCTCGTCGGTACCGGGAATACAAAGCATCGCCCACCCAGAAGCATGTTCCTCAGGTGATGGGCGAAACCACGAGCCTAACAATTCAGTGGCCGAAGGGGGAGGACATAAGCCACCAGAATTGCGTCGGAGCAGGTCACCGGGCGTGTATTGCCGTCGGTGCCACCCGTGTGGGGGCTCTCGCGTCAGTCGGCGTGGCAGCCGAGCAGCTCCGCCGTGGTGCCCTTCGCCGTCGTACGCAGGGTGACCACCTTGTCGATGCGGGTGTCCGAACCGGGGAACCGGAAGTCCGCCCGGCCCACCTCGGCGCCGTCGGCGGCCTGCGAGCGCACGGTGCAGTAGCCGCTCGTGCCCGAGTCCTTGCGGACCTCCAGGTGGACCCGCACCGTCGCGTCCGAGGTCGCCTCGAAGGCGATCACCTCGGCGCTGATCTTGTTCTGGCCGACGTAGTGATAGGCGAAGTAGCCCACCAGCGCCAGGAGCAGGGCGCCCAGCACCGCACCGGCGATCTTGAGCTTGTGGTCGGCGCGCTCGTCCGAGGAGCGGCCGTACCGGCCCTCCGGAAGTCGCGTGCCGGCAGTGCTCATGATCGTCCTCTCGGCGCGGAATTAATCGCCCCCCGATTCGGTCACTATAGAAGCCTGCGATCGCGCCGGTGCACACCGGGCGCCGACTTACCGAGGATTGAGTCTTGACTGACCAGCTGCGACTGATGGCCGTGCACGCCCACCCCGACGACGAGTCGAGCAAGGGCGCGGCCACCATGGCGAAGTACGTGTCCGAGGGGGTGGACGTGCTGGTCGTGACCTGCACGGGCGGGGAGCGCGGCTCCATCCTCAACCCCAAGCTGCAGGGCGACACGTACATCGAGGAGCACATCCACGAGGTGCGCAAGAAGGAGATGGACGAGGCCCGCGAGATCCTCGGCGTCCGACAGGAGTGGCTGGGCTTCGTCGACTCCGGCCTGCCCGAGGGCGACCCGCTGCCGCCGCTCCCCGAGGGCTGCTTCGCGCTCGAGGACGTCGACAAGGCGGCCGGCGAGCTGGTGAAGCAGATCCGCACCTTCCGTCCCCAGGTGATCACCACCTACGACGAGAACGGCGGCTACCCGCACCCCGACCACATCATGACCCACAAGATCTCCATGGTGGCCTTCGAGGGTGCGGACGACACCGAGAAGTACCCCGAGAGCGAGTTCGGCCCCGCCTACCGGCCGCTGAAGCTCTACTACAACCAGGGCTTCAACCGCCCGCGCACCATGGCGCTGCACCAGGCGATGCTCGACCACGGCCTGGAGTCCCCCTACGGGGAGTGGCTCAAGCGCTGGGAGGAGTTCGGGCAGCGGGAGCGCACGCTCACCACCCACATCCCGTGCGCCGACTTCTACGAGATCCGCGACAAGGCGCTGATCGCCCACGCCACCCAGATCGACCCCGACGGCGGCTGGTTCCGCGTCCCGATGGAGATCCAGCGCAAGGTGTGGCCCACCGAGGAGTACGAGCTCGCGAAGTCGCGCGTCGACACCGCCATCCCCGAGGACGACCTCTTCGCGGGCATCCGCGACAATGCCTGATATGAGCGCAAGCGTGAGCCTGGCAATGACGCACCTCGTCCCCCTCGCCAAGGAGGTCGACGAGAACAAGGTCACCCCCGGCGTCCTCGGCTTCATCGTCTTCGCGGCGATGGCGGTGGCGGTGTGGGGCCTGATGAGGTCCATGAGCAAGCACATGGGCAAGGTCGACTTCAAGGAGAGCGCGGTCGGCGCCGAGCGGACCTCCGGCGGCACGCCGACGGACGCCCCGCGTGACACGGCGGCGCAGACGACGACGGGGAAGCCCTCCTCGGCGACGTGAGGCCGCGCCCGGGCGGGAGCGGATGCCGGGGCGGGCGGCGAGCGGCGGCGCCGGGCCTGAGGGTCCGGCCACAGGCCGAGGCCGGGCGAGCGCCGAGCCGACGGCGAGGGGCCGGGCCGGGCCCGGGGCGACCTGGGCGAGGCTTCGGCCTGCTCACCAGGGTCATGCCGTCGGCCGTCGCGGCGTCCGCCGACTCGGCCGCGGCGGCAGCGCCTGGCCGGGAACGCGGGACGGGTCCACGACCGGTGTGCCGCGAGCCGGGCAGCGGCAGGCGCACCGCCCGGCCCACGCCCGCGCCGGGCCGGGCTTCTCACCTCGCGCCGGGCCGGGCTTCTCACCTCGCGCCGGGCCGGGGTTCTCAGTCCGCGCCGACCTCCACCCCCATGACCTCCCGGCCGTGCCTGCCCGGTACCAGCCCCAGGCGCCAGGCCTGCCAGCCCGACTCCAGGCGCACGCCGCGTTCCAGCAACAGGCCGTAGGCCTCCAGGCACTCGGTCAGCCGGTCGTCGCGCAGCGGATGGTGCGCCCGGCGCAGCTCTGCCAGGTCCTCCTGGGCCACCGCGGTGCCCACCTCCACGCCGCCCGGGGCCGCGTACGGCAGGAGCGTGCAGCGCAGGAAGCGGGCCCAGTCCTCGCCGCGCCGGTCGCCGTACGACGTGAACAGGGCCGCCGCCTCCTCGCACAGCGCGAGGGCCGCCTGGGTACGGGCGTTGCCCGCGTCCACGATCGCCAGCTCGACGCACGTCCAGGCCTCGCCGTGGGCGACGCCGATGCGCTGGAAGTCGGCGCGGGCGTCGACGAGGAGCTGCCGGGCGAAGCCCGAGTTGCGCAGCGAACCGGTCTGGGCGGCGCGCTGGTCCCGGGTCACCCGCGCCGAGTGGTGCCGGGCGCAGGCCAGCCCGTAGACGTCCCGCATGCGGGAGAAGAGGGTGCGGGAGCGTTCCAGTTCGCGGACAGCGTGGTTCAGGTCGCCCGTCTCCTCCAGCGCGAGCCCCAGGTAGTACACCGTCCACGCCTCGCCGCGCGCGTCCTCGTTGTCCCGGTGCCGCGCCGACGCCCGGCGCAGGTCCTCCGCGGCCGGCCCCGGATCGCCGTCGATCAGACGGGCCCGCGCCAGCTGGGTCATGGCCCACGCCTCACCGCGTGCGTCGCGGGTGCGGCCGTACAGGTCGAGAGCCTGCCGCAGTTCGGACTCGGCCCGCGGCACGTCGCCCCGCCGCAGATGCAGCTGCCCCAGCTGGAAGTGCGCCCACGCCTCACCGTGCACGGAGCCGCCCTCGCGGTGCAGCTCCAGCGAACGGGTCAGCAGGTCCAGCGCCTCGGCGAGATGGGCCCGGTCACGTTCCACCGCCGCCAGCGCGTGCATCGTCCAGGCGCGGTCGGTGGCCAGCTCGGGCGCGGCCTGCAGAGCCATCGCCTCCCGCAGCTTCGCCGACGCCTCCGTGAGCTGGCCCTGGTGGTGCAGGGTGATGCCCAGTGAGCACAGCGCCCGAGCGGCCCCCGCGTCGTGATGGGCCTGCAGATACAGGTCGACGACCGAACTGAGCGTGGTACGTGCCTTGTCGAGCTCGCCCAGCTGACGGGCCGCGATGCCGGTGCGCCACTGCACGGACCGCACCAGCAGGTCCTGCCCGACCGACTGCGCCAGCTCGCTGATCTCACCGAGCCGGTACAGGTCGCCGCGCAGCAGGCAGTAGTCGCACAGCGCGCCCAGCAGACTCATCACCGCGTTCTGGTCCACGCCCTCCGCGTGCCGCAGCGTCGCCGTGATGAAGCTCGACTCGTCGTCCAGCCAGCGCAGCGCCTCGTCCAGCGAGGTGAAGCCGTGCGGGGTGAACCGGTCGGAGCGGGTCGACATGTTGCCGTCGACCAGCCGCAGCACCGAGTCGGCGAGTTCCGCGTAGCTGACCAGCAGCCGCTCCTGCGCCGCCGAACGCTCGGCGGGGTCCTCCTCGTCCAGCAGACGGGCCTGCGCGAAACCGCGCACCAGGTCGTGCAGACGGTAGCGGTCTCCCCGGACCCGGTCGACGAGACCCGCGTCGGCGAGGGCCGCGAGGAGACGGGCCGCCTCCGGACGGTCCGTCGCGAGCAGCGCGGCCGCCGCGGCCGTACCCAGCGAGGCCCGTCCCGCCAGCGCCAGCCGGCGCAGCAGCCGGCGCGTCGTCTCCGGCTGGTCGGTGTAGCGCAGCCACAGCGCGCGCTCCACCGGGTCCACCGGGCCGTACGCCGCGAGATCCGCGGCGAGGGCGCGCGGCGAGCGCGGGCCCAGCGAGGACCCCACGACGCGCAGCGCGAGCGGCAGGCCGCCGCACAGCTCGATGATCCGGTCCGCGGCCTCGGCGTCGTACGGACCCGAGGCGTCCTGCGCCGCCGCGCCCAGCAGTTCCTCCGCGCCCGCCGCCTCCAGCGGACGGACCGCCAGTTCGTGCACCCACGCCGACAGTTCGGCCGGCAGGGCGAGCGCCGTCCGCGCGGTCACGAGAACCAGACTGTCGGAGCGTTCCGGGACGAGCGCCCGGACCTGCCCGACATCCGAGGCGTCGTCCAGGATCACCGTCACCGGCAGGCCCGTCAGGTGCTGGTGGTACAGCTCGCCGAGCCGCTTCAGCTGCTGCTCCGCCGAGGAACGCTCACGGAAGAGGAGCTGCTCGCGGGGCGCGCCCAGCCGGTTCAGCAGATGCAGCAGGGCGTCCCGGGTGGGCAGCGGGGCCTCGCCCGTGCTGTCCCCGCGCAGATCCACCACGCAGGCGCCGCGGAACTGGTCCCGCAGATCGTGCGCGGCCCGCACCGCGAGTGCGGTGCGGCCGCTGCCGGGGGCGCCGTGCAGCACGACCACGGTGGGCCGCGTCTGCGTGCTGGCCCGTGCCGCCTGCACCCACTGCCGGATCTGGGCGAGTTCCGTCCTCCGCGCGGCGAACGGACCGGCGGGTTCGGGCAGTTGCGCGAACGACTGCTGCAACACCGTCCGCCCGCGTGCCGCCGCGCTCTTGTCGGCGCCGCGCAGCTGCGGTCCCGTCGCCTTCTTCGGACCGGTCGTCGCGCTCAGCACCCGCTGCTGGTCCAGGAACGGCCGGATGCCCCGCACCTCCAGCGCCGTGAGCCACTGCAACCGCAACTGCTCGGCGCCGCCGGGCTGTCCGGCCGCACCGGCCCGGTGATGCGCGGCCGGCAGATGCGACCCCGCCACCTTCACCACCGTCGCCGCCGCCCCGACGACCCCGACGGTCACCCCGGCGCCGAGTGCCGTGCCCGGGCCCGTGCCGAGCGCGAGGTCGGCGACCGCCGTCGTCAGGGCGGCGACGCCCGCCACCAGCAGCGGAGTGCGGCCGCCCTCGCGGGCGTAGCGCTGTCCGAAACTGATCCGGGCGGCTTCCGACTCCTCCAGGGCGCGGGCGTACGCCTCGTACTCCTCGGCGGCGGTCTGCGCCATCGCGTCGAGCGCGCCGCGCGCCCGCGTCAGCAGCGCCTGCCGGTCGGTACGCCCGCCGGACCGCCGCACCTCTTCCTCCACGGCCCGCGCCAACAACTGCTCGGCTTCCGCCCTATGGCCGTCCCGCATGTCCCGTCCCCCTCCGGCGGCACCAGTTGTGCTCGGTCAAGTGTGCGGCGGGCGGCTCCTCGGCGCGAGGGGGCGGGAGGCGTTGCGGCACGGGGCGCCCTCGCCACTATCGTGATCGCAGCAACCGAAGAGGATGACGGGGGAAGTCGCATGAGCGTGCACAACGGGGGGCCGGCGGGTCCGCCGCAGGGCCCCCACCAGCCCTACCCGCCCCAGCCGCCCCATCCCCACCCGCCCCAGTCGCCCCAACAGCCTCGTTGGGCCTGGTGGGTCGTGGGGATCGTCATTCCGGTGGTGGGCATTCTCATCACGGTGCTGGTCAGCCGGCCGGGTTCCTCGGACGGCGACGGGAAGGCGGCGCCGGCCTCCGACGGGCGGCCGTCCGTCTCGCCGTCGTCCTCCGCCCCGGCGCAGCCCCCGGCGTCCGCCACGCCGGGCGCCGGGACGGCACAGGTGCGGTACGGCCCGGCGGACGTGGCGGCCGACGTGACCAACTCCGGGTCGTACATCGAGCTGGACACGTCCCAGCCGGTCGTGTCGGGCAGCTCCGTCAAGGGCGCGGACGTCATCTTCGGCGCGTCCCTCGGCGATCCGACGCTGTTCGTGCCGGGCTCCGCCTCCAACCTGGCCCCGCTGCCCGCCTCCGGTCCCGCCCCGAGCGCGGGGGAGTGCGCCGAGAGTGTGGACCGCAACGGCACGTACACGGCCGACGTGAAGCGGGGCGACCGTTTCTGCCTGCTGACCGACCAGGGGCACGTCGCCTACCTGCGCGTCGTGACCGCGCCGAGCACGGGCCAGGGCAAGCTCAACGTCACCGTCTGGGACATGCCTGCCGCCTGACCGGCCGGGACCTGCGGCAGGATGGAGGCCATGGCGAACCGACTGGCCCATGAGACGTCCCCCTACCTGCTCCAGCACGCCGACAATCCCGTCGACTGGTGGCCCTGGTCGGCGGAGGCCTTCGAGGAGGCGCGCAGGCGGGGCGTGCCGGTGCTGCTGAGCGTGGGATACAGCAGCTGCCACTGGTGCCATGTGATGGCGCACGAGTCCTTCGAGGACCAGGAGACCGCCGACCGCCTCAACGACCACTTCGTCAACATCAAGGTCGACCGGGAGGAGCGTCCCGACGTCGACGCCGTCTACATGGAAGCCGTGCAGGCTGCCACCGGGCAGGGCGGGTGGCCGATGACCGTGTTCCTGACGCCCGAGGCCGAGCCGTTCTACTTCGGTACGTACTTCCCGCCCGCCCCCCGGCACGGCATGCCCTCCTTCCGGCAGGTGCTGGAGGGGGTGCACCAGGCGTGGACCGAGCGGCGAGACGAGGTGGCCGAGGTCGCCGGGAAGATCGTGCGGGACCTGGCCGGACGGGAGATCTCCTACGGGGACAGCCGGGCCCCTGGCGAGCAGGAACTGTCCCAGGCGCTGCTCGGCCTGACCCGGGAGTACGACGCGCAGCGCGGCGGTTTCGGCGGCGCGCCGAAGTTCCCGCCGTCGATGGTGCTCGAGTTCCTGCTGCGGCACGCCGCGCGGACCGGCGCCGAGGGCGCGTTGCAGATGGCGCGGGACACCTGCGAGCGGATGGCGCGCGGCGGGATCTACGACCAGCTCGGCGGCGGGTTCGCCCGGTACTCCGTCGACCGTGACTGGGTGGTGCCGCACTTCGAGAAGATGCTTTACGACAACGCCCTGCTGTGCCGCGTCTACGCCCATCTGTGGCGGGCCACCGGGAGTGAACTGGCCCGGCGGGTCGCGCTGGAGACCGCCGACTTCATGGTGCGCGAACTGCGCACCGCCGAGGGCGGGTTCGCCTCCGCGCTCGACGCCGACAGCGACGACGGCGAGGGCAACCACGTCGAGGGCGCGTACTACGTGTGGACGCCCGCGCAGCTCGCGGCGGCGCTCGGCCCCGAGGACGCCGAACTCGCCGCCCGCTGTTTCGGCGTGACCGAGGAGGGCACCTTCGAGCACGGTGCTTCCGTCCTGCAACTGCCGCAGCAGGAAGCCGTGTTCGACGCCGAGCGGATCGCCGGCGTCAAGGAGCGGCTGCTGCGGGCGCGTGCGCTGCGCCCGGCGCCCGGCCGGGACGACAAGGTCGTCGCCGCGTGGAACGGGCTCGCGATCTCCGCGCTGGCCGAGACCGGCGCCTACTTCGACCGTCCGGACCTGGTGGACGCGGCCGTCGCCGCCGCCGACCTCCTCGTCCGGCTGCACCTGGACGACCAGGCGCGTCTGGCGCGGACCAGCAAGGACGGTCACGTCGGGGCCAACGCGGGCGTCCTGGAGGACTACGCCGACGTCGCCGAGGGTTTTCTCGCGCTGGCCTCGGTCACCGGGGAGGGGGTCTGGCTGGAGTTCGCCGGGTTCCTGCTCGACCACGTCCTCGCCCGGTTCGCCGACCCGGAGTCCGGCGCGCTGTTCGACACCGCCGCCGACGCCGAGCGGCTCATCCGGCGTCCGCAGGACCCGACCGACAACGCCGTGCCCTCCGGCTGGACCGCCGCGGCCGGCGCGTTGCTGAGCTACGCGGCCCACACCGGCTCCGAGCCGCACCGCACCGCCGCGGAGCGGGCGTCGGGCGTGGTGAAGGCGCTCGGGCCACGGGTGCCGAGGTTCATCGGGTGGGGGCTGGCCGTGGCCGAGGCGCTGCTCGACGGCCCGCGCGAGGTCGCCGTCGTCGGCCCCGGCACGGACGACCCGGCGTCGAAGGCTCTGCACCGCACGGCGCTGCTGGGCAACGCCCCGGGCGCGGTCGTCGCCTTCGGGGTCCCCGGCGGCGACGAGTTCCCGCTGCTGGCCGACCGCCCGCTGCGCGGCGGCGCACCGACCGCGTACGTCTGCCGCGACTTCACCTGCGACGCCCCCACCACCGACCCGGAGCACCTGCGCACCGCGCTGGGCGGCCGGGAGCAGCCGGCGGGCTAGAGGGCGGGCAGCCCAGCGGCCGGCCAGCCGGGAAGGCGGGGACCGGCCTGGGCGCTCGGCGGGCCGCCGCCCGGGAGTTCGGCGGGTCAGCCCGGGAACTCGGCGAGGGCGCGTTCCACGATGGCCTCCAGCTGGTCGTGGTGCGCGCCCTTCCAGTACGCGCGGCCGCAGGAGCGGCACTGGGCGAAGACGTCGTAGTTCTGCTGGGTGCCGTGTTCCAGTTGGTCGGCGACCTCGTCCTTGGTGGCCTGGCGCAGCTCGCCGTTGCAGGCGGTGCACCTGGTCCAGGGGCGCAACGCGGGTGCGAACCGGTCGAGGACGTCGCGCAGTTGCTCGGCGGGGTCGTTGCTGTAGACGTAGCCGCCCGCCCACAGTTCGCGCCGGCGCAGGAGGCCCCGGTCGCGGCTGAGCATGACGCGCTGTTCGGCGGCCGAGCGGGCGGCGAGCGCCGGGTCGCCGATGTCGGTCGACTCGTACGCCGTGTCCACGCCGAGCAGACGCATCCGGCGGGCGAGGGTGCCGAGGTGGACGTCCAGGAGGAACCGCAGCGGGGCGCCGGGGACGCGCTGGGGGCGGCTGACCGGGCGGACCTCGACGGACTCGCCATCGGCGGGGATGTGCGAGACCGGTGCCTCGCGGCCGTCGACGACGAGGGAGCCGACCTCGGTGAGGGGCACCCCGAGGGACTCGACGACGTGGCCGAGCGTCGACACGCCGTCGACGGCGAGTGCGGTGGCGCCGGCGCGCCGGGCGTGCGGGACGAACAGGGCCAGCTCGGGAGCGACTTCGAGGCGGATCTCGGGTGCGTTCACCTGGCCAGGATGGCATGGGGGGAGGGGCGGGGGCTCAGGGGTTTCGGCTGCCCGGGCCCTGCTCGCCGACGGGCTTCGGACCATGCTGCCCGCCGGGCTCCGGACCGTCTTTCCGGCCGTGTTCCAGTCCGTGTTCGAGGACGTCCAGGGCGCGGTCGAGGAGGGCGGGGAAGTCGCCCTGGTGGCCGTTCTCCGCCCAGTACATGGACGTCTCCATCAGGCCGCCGATGAGCGACATCGCGTGGACGCGGACCTCCAGACCGTCGGGGTCGCGGCCGGTGCGCTCGGCGATCGCGGCGCAGAGCATCCGGCTGGTGACCGACATGCTCTCCATCATCCGCGCGCGCACCGCCGGAACCTGGACCAGCAGGCGGGTGCGCAGCCTCGCCACCTCGATGTCGTCCTCGACGCCCGTGCGGGCGGCCGCCAGCATCACCTGACGGATGGCCTGCGGCCACGGCTCGTCCTCCGGACGGCCGCGCAGTTCCTCCAGGAGGACCGGGTCGTACTCGTCGGTGAGGACGATGTCCTCCTTGGTCGGGAAGTAGCGGAAGACGGTCGACGGCGACACCTCGGCGCGCTCGGCGATCTGGTCGATCGTCGTGGCGTCGTACCCCTGCTCCCTGACGAGCGCGTAGGTCGCGGTGCGGATGGCCTCGCGGGTCTTGATCTTCTTGCGCTCGCGGAGACCGAGTCGCGGGCGGTCGGCGGGGGAACTGATGCGTGCGGCCGTCATGGGGCTCATTGTCGGGCATCGGCCTGGGGGGAGACCACGTCGGGACCGGTGCCCCCGGGGCCGCCGTTGCGGGCGTCCGCGTTCTTGACGCGCGGGCTCCCCGGCAGGAACGCCGCCGCCAGTAGCGCGGAGGCCAGTGCGGCGGCGGCGCAGACCAGCAGGACCAGTCCCATGCCGTGGACGTAGGCGTCGTCGGCGGAGCCGGTGAGAGCGGTCAGGTGTGTCCGCTCGGCGATCAGGTGTGCGGCGATCACCGAGTCCCCGGCGGTGTCGGCGGCTCCGGCGGGCAGGCCGGTGACGTCCAGGCGGTCGCGGAAGGTCCCGGCGAGCAGGCTGCCGAGCAGGGCGATGCCGATGGCGCCGCCGACCTGGCGCAGGGTCATCAGCAGGCCGGAGCCGCTCCCGGCGCGGTCCGCGGGAAGGGTGCTCAGGGCGCCGGCCATGGCGGGCACGATGGAGAAGCCGAAGCCGAGGCCGGCGACCGACAGCCACAGCGCGGTGAAGCCGTACCCGGAGTCGACCGTGGTACGGCTGCCCAGCAGCGCGGCGAAGGCCAGCACCGTCAGGCCCGCGCTGACCACGGCCCGCGCCCCGAACCGGGCGACGACCGGCTGTGCGGCCCGCGCGGCGACCACCAGCCCGCCCATCATCGGCAGCAGCCGCACTCCGGTGCCGAGGGCGTCGTTGCCGAGGACGGCCTGGAGGTAGGGCGGCAGGACGAACAGCAGGCCGGAGAGCACGAACATGACGAGGGTCGCGGCGAGGGTGTTGAGGAGGAACCCGCGGTGGGTGAGCAGACCCATGTCGAGCATGGGCCGCGCCGACCGGCGCTCACGCAGCACCAGCGCGGCGATCAGGACGACGGCCGTGCCGGACATCGTGAGGACGAGGGGGTCGCCCCAGCCGCGGCCCGGAGCCTCGATGATCGCGTAGATGAGCGCGCCGAGGCCGGCCGCGGTGAACGCGGTGGAGGCGGCGTCGACCTTGGGGGAGGCCGGGTCACGGGTCTCCGGCAGCAGGAACACGCAGGCGGCGATGCCGATCGCGGCCATGGGGAGGTTGATGAGGAAGACCGAGCCCCACCAGAAGTGGTCGAGCAGCCAGCCGCCGACGATCGGTCCGAGGGGGAGGCCGAGCGTGGATCCGGCGGAGACGATGCCGACGGCCTTGGTGCGCTCGTCGGGTGCGAAGAGCGAGGGCAGGACCGACAGCCCGAGGGGGATGACGAGCGCGGCGCCGACGCCCATGACGGAGCGGGCGGCGACGACCGCCGCGACGTCCCCGGCGAGGGCGCCGGCCAGTGAGCCGGCGAGGAAGATCCCGAGGCCGGCGACGAGCATCCGGCGGCGGCCGAACCGGTCGCCGAGGAGCCCGGCCGGGAGCATCAGCGCCGCGAAGACGACGACGTACGAGTCGGCCATCCACTGCTGCTCGCCGGTCGTGGCGCCGAGCTGCTCCGCCATGGTCGGGAGCGCCACGTTGAGGATCGTCGTGTCGAAGCCGAGTGTGAGCATGCTGGCGACCAGGGCGGCGAGGGCCCACCAGCGGCGGGGGTCGGGGCCCGCGCCGGGTGCGTTCATGGGAGTAACCATGAAATGAGAGTAACTGTCAAAAAGTAGCTCCTGTCAATATCAGGTCCGTTTCCGGGCGTGAACAGCATGAAAAACGGCCATGGCGGGGTCGCCATGGCCGAAACGTAGAGGGGGAGGGGCGGTCAGCCGTGCTGGTACGCCACGAGGGAGATGCCGACGTAGTGCACGACGAACGCGGCGAGGGTGAGGGAGTGGAACACCTCGTGGAAGCCGAACCAGCGCGGTGACGGGTTGGGGCGCTTGATGCCGTAGATCACGCCGCCCGCGCTGTACAGGAGTCCGCCGACGACGACCAGGACCAGGACGGCGATGCCGCCGGTGCGCATGAAGTCGGGCAGGAAGAAGACGGCCGCCCAGCCCATCGCGATGTAGCAGGGGGTGTAGAGCCAGCGGGGGGCGCCGACCCAGAAGACCCGGAAGGCGATCCCGGCGAGCGCCGCGGCCCAGATGCTCCACAGCAGCCACCGCCCCTTGTTCCCGGGCAGGAGCAGCAGGGTGAGCGGCGTGTAGGTGCCCGCGATGATCAGGAAGATGTTCGCGTGGTCGAGTCTGCGCAGGACGCCGTCCATCCGCGGGCTCCAGTCGCCCCGGTGGTAGAGGGCGCTGACCCCGAACAGCAGGCAGGCCGTCAGGGCGAAGATTGCGCAGGCGACGCGGCCGCGGGTCGAGTCCGCCAGGGCGGTGAGGACCAGTCCGGAGACGAGGGCTGCCGGGAACATGCCGAGGTGCAGCCAACCGCGGAGCTTGGGCTTGATCTCTTCCGACAGGGAGTGCGCGAGGGACGCGGGGCCGGCGGCCGGCGAGTCCATGGGCGCGTCGGGGACGGGCGCAGTCATGGGGTGCAGGGTACCTACGGAACCGTAAGTTACGCGTCAGTACGACATGACTGACGGTGAGGAGTGGTCATCGTCTCACGGGGTCCGGGTCAACGGCCGACCGCGTGAACGTCATGGGAACGCAAAGTGACATCCGTACACGTGGCCATCCTCACTCCGCTCACTTGTGAGGCCCTCTGGACATATGGGCATGACCATCGGATGATCAAATGAGTGCGGTCGACACCGGATGAGCGCCAGAGGTCCATCACTGTGCAGCATCCGGGTCGCAGCCCCCACGGGGCCTCCAACAAAAAATCCCTCTTTTTAGGAGCAATCGTGGCGCGCGACATCGCGGCTCCCCCCGTCATTCCCACCCAGCACCAGGAACTCGTCTCCTGGGTGAACGAGATCGCCGAACTGACGCAGCCGGACAACGTGGTCTGGTGTGACGGATCAGAGGCCGAGTACGAGCGCCTGTGCGAGGAGCTCGTCGAGCACGGCACGTTCCGCAAACTCGACCCGGTCAAGCGCCCCAACTCCTACTACGCGGCCTCCGACCCGACCGACGTCGCCCGGGTCGAGGACCGCACCTTCATCTGCTCCGAGAAGGAGGAGGACGCCGGTCCCACGAACCACTGGAAGGCCCCCGCCGAGATGCGGGAGATCTTCTCCGGTGAGAAGGGCCTGTTCCGCGGCTCGATGCGCGGCCGCACGATGTACGTCGTCCCCTTCTGCATGGGCCCGCTGGGCTCGCCGCTCTCCGCGATCGGCGTCGAGATCACCGACTCCGCCTACGTCGCCGTGTCCATGCGCACCATGACCCGCATGGGACAGCCGGTCCTGGACGAGCTCGGCTCCGACGGATTCTTCGTGCGTGCCGTGCACACGCTCGGAGCGCCGCTGGCCGAGGGCGAGGCCGACGTGCCGTGGCCCTGCAACGCGACCAAGTACATCTCGCACTTCCCCGAGAGCCGCGAGATCTGGTCCTACGGCTCCGGCTACGGCGGCAACGCGCTGCTCGGCAAGAAGTGCTACGCGCTGCGCATCGCCTCCGTCATGGCCCGCGACGAGGGCTGGCTGGCCGAGCACATGCTGATCCTCAAACTCACCCCGCCGCAGGGCCGGCCGAAGTACGTCGCCGCCGCCTTCCCGAGCGCCTGCGGCAAGACCAATCTCGCCATGCTGGAGCCCACCGTCTCCGGCTGGACGGTCGAGACGATCGGCGACGACATCGCCTGGATGCGCTTCGGCGAGGACGGCCGGCTGTACGCCATCAACCCCGAGGCCGGCTTCTTCGGCGTCGCTCCCGGCACCGGTGAGCACACCAACGCCAACGCGATGAAGACGCTGTGGGGCAACTCGGTCTTCACCAACGTCGCCCTCACCGACGACGGCGACGTCTGGTGGGAGGGCATGACGGAGGAGACCCCGGCGCACCTCACCGACTGGAAGGGCAACGACTGGACCCCGGAGTCCGGTGTCCCGGCCGCCCACCCCAACGCCCGTTTCACCACGCCCGCCGCGCAGTGCCCGATCATCGCGCCCGAGTGGGAGGACCCCAGGGGCGTGCCGATCTCGGCGATCCTCTTCGGCGGCCGCCGCGCGAGCGCGGTCCCGCTGGTGACCGAGTCCTTCGACTGGAACCACGGCGTCTTCCTCGGCGCGAACGTGGCGAGCGAGAAGACGGCCGCCGCCGAGGGCAAGGTCGGCGAGCTGCGCCGGGACCCGTTCGCCATGCTGCCGTTCTGCGGCTACAACATGGGCGACTACATGGGTCACTGGGTCGACGTCGCCAAGGGCAAGGACCAGGCGAAACTCCCGAAGATCTACTACGTCAACTGGTTCCGCAAGAACGACGAGGGGCAGTTCGTCTGGCCCGGCTTCGGTGAGAACAGCCGCGTCCTGAAGTGGATCGTGGAGCGTCTGGACGGCCACGCCGAGGGCGTCGAGACCCCGATCGGCATCCTGCCGACGAAGGAGGCCCTCGACACCAAGGGCCTCGAACTCGACGACGAGGAACTCGACTTCCTCCTCACCGTCGACAAGGAGATCTGGCGCGAGGAGGCCGCCCTGGTCCCCGAGCACCTCAACACCTTCGGCGACCACACCCCGAAGGAACTGTGGGACGAGTACCGCGCGCTGGTGAAGCGCCTGGGCTGACACCCCGCGAGGACTCCGCGGCCGGTTTGGGGATGCCCTGACCAGCGATCGTCACGACCGGCCGCGGTGCGGTACCGGACACCCCCACGAGAGGCTTTTCGCCTGTCGTGGGGGTGTCGTGTCGTGGGGTGGTGTTTCGCCCCCGGTATTCATGTCCGGTCGGCCTATGGTGATTCCGTGCGCGGAATCCTGTTGGCCGGAGGCACCGGCTCGCGGCTTTGGCCGTTGACCCGCTCGGTGTCCAAGCAACTGCTGCCGGTATTCGACAAACCCATGATTTACTATCCGCTTTCCACGCTCGTCATGGCCGGCGTCCGGGACATTCTGATCATCACCGCTCCCGAAGACCAGGGGCAGTTCCGCCGATTGCTCGGCGACGGCGACGAACTGGGGCTACGGCTGCGATACACGGTGCAGAAACGCCCGGAGGGCATCGCCCAGGCTTTCCTGTTGGGGGCCGACTTCCTCGGCGGCGAATCCGTCGCCCTGATTCTGGGCGACAACATCTTCCACGGGAGCGGACTCGGCACCCGGCTGGCTCTGCACGGCGATCTGCGGGGCGGCCGGGTGTTCGCCTATCAGGTCGCCGATCCCTCGGCGTACGGCGTCGTGGAATTCGACGACATGGGCAGGGCAATCTCCATCGAGGAGAAACCGGCCCGGCCGAGGTCCCGGTACGCGGTGCCCGGACTGTACTTCTACGACAACCGTGCCGTGGGCATCGCCCGCGGCCTGCGGCCCAGCGCCCGGGGCGAGTTGGAGATCACCGATCTCAACCGCGTCTATCTGGAAGCCGGGGCGCTGCAGGTCACCCGGCTCGACCGGGGCACCGCGTGGCTCGACACCGGCACCTTCGGCTCCATGGTGCAGGCCTCGGAGTTCGTCCGGGTGATCGAGGAGCGTCAGGGATTCAAGATCGGCTGTCTCGAGGAGGCGGTCTGGCGGGCCGGCCTGGTCGACGACGACCGGCTCCGCGAGCTGGCCCGGCCGCTCCTCAAGAGCGGATACGGCCAGTACCTGTTGGGACTGCTGGAGGACTCCCGGCAGGTCGTCGCGTCCCCGTCGGCCGGGCACCCGCTGTGTGACGCGCACGGGCCGAGCGGACGGAAGGAGGCGGTCGTATGAGACCGCTCGGCATCGAAGGGGCGTGGGTGGACACGCCGGCCGTGTTCACGGACGACCGGGGCCGGTTCCACGAGTGGTTCAAGGCCGACGTGTTCCAGGACGTCGTCGGCCAGGGACTCCGGCTCGAGCAGGCCAACTGCTCCCGCTCCGCTCGCGGAACGCTCCGCGGGGTGCACGCCGCGGCGGTACCGCCGGGCCAGGCGAAGTACGTCACCTGCGTCAGCGGCGCCGTCCTCGACGTGGTGGTCGACATCCGCGTCGGCTCTCCGACCTTCGGGATGTGGGAGGCGGTCCGGCTCGACGACACCACGCACCGCTGCGTCTATCTCTCGGAAGGGCTCGGGCACGCCTTCATGGCGTTGGAGGACGACTCCACCGTCGTCTATCTGTGTTCGCGGGGATATGCGCCGAGTCGCGAGTTCGGGATCCATCCGCTCGACCCGGCACTGGGCATCGCCTGGCCCGACGACCTCGTGCCGCTCCTTTCCGCGAAGGACGCGGCCGCGCCCACGCTGGAGGAGGCGGAGCGGCAGGGTCTGCTGCCGTCCTTCGAGGACTGCGTCGTGTATCGCGGAGTTCTCGGCAGCGGCGCTTGAAAAGGCTGCTGTTCGGCGAGTTTCACTCTTTCGGCGGAATGGCGGAGGGGCGGCAAAGGCATGGATCTCGCCCGGGTGATCCGCGGCCACTGTATCGGACAATCATTCATAATTCTTTCACAAAAGGTAAAGAATGTCCTCGTTGTTCGTGACCGTAGGTGAAGTGGCATGCGAGCGGCATGGAACTCACTCAGTGCGCGCTTGCTGCTGATCCCCTCCCCATCGTGAGGAAGGTTCACTTGAACCGTAGAACGATTCGAATCTCGCGCCTGAAATCCGCCACGCTCGTCTCGGCGGGCGCGGTCGCCGTGGCGCTCAGCGTCGTCCCGAGCGCGGTGGCCGCCGCCGACGTGGTGCGTCAGCCGGGCGCCGACAGTTCCGTGACGCGACTGCGCCCGATCGAGCGGCCCTCCGTGGCCATCGCGGACGCGATCCGCAGGGCTGGCGCCGAGGGCCAGGCGACGGTGCAGTCCGACCGCGCCATGAGGTCCGCCGCCGCAGACAAGGACAAGGACAAGCATCACAGCGGCCGGGACCACGCGGGCCACAGGGGACCGCGCGGCCCCCAGGGCCACGAGGGCAGGCCCGGCAAGCCGGGCAAGCCCGGAAAGCCCGGCAAGCAGGGTCCGCAGGGCCCCCAGGGTCCGCAGGGCCCCCAGGGGCCACGAGGACCGCAGGGATTCCAGGGAGCTGACGGCGCGGATGGCGCTGACGGCGCCGACGGCGTTCAGGGTGCGACGGGTGCTCAGGGTGTCCCGGGTGCTGACGGCGCTCAGGGCGCCACGGGTGCTCAGGGCGCCACGGGTGCTCAGGGCGCCACGGGTGCTCAGGGTGCTGCGGGTGTTCAGGGTGCGACGGGTGCTCAAGGTGTCCCGGGTGCCGCGGGTGTTCAGGGTGCGACGGGTGCTCAGGGTGTCCCGGGTGCCGACGGCGCTCAGGGAGCCACGGGGGCCCAGGGAGCCACGGGTGCCCAGGGCGGAGTCGGCAACAACCTGTACGTCAAGACCGCGACGGGGACGGGGGCGGGAGGGGCCATTGCCACCTGCGATCTCGGGGACGTGGCCACCGGCGGCGGGGCCACGGTCAGCGGCGGCAATCTCCGGGACAACTCCCCGGTCGGCGGCACGGCCAGTTCGCCGCCCACGGGATGGACGGCCGGCGTCACGGGCACCAACACCGTCCAGGTCTTCGTGGTCTGCGCCGACGTAGCGCCGTAGGTCCTTCGAGACCGGCGGTGCGGTACCGGCCGCCGGTCTCACCGGACCCGCGTGGCGCGCGCCCTTCGAGGCTTCGGCCTCGGAGGCCGCCGCCGCACGAGGACCCGTCCGACCGACCGACCCGGTGCCGAGCGCCGGGCAGTGAGAGAACTCGGAGAGCCATGCGCGTCCTGGTGACCGGCGGTGCCGGATTCATCGGTTCCGAATACGTCCGGCAGCGGTTCGACGCGGATCCCGCGGCACGGGTCACCGTCCTCGACAAGCTCACCTACTCGGGGGTCGAGGCCAATCTGGCGTCGGTGGCGACCGTCCCCGGCTACACCTTCGTCCGGGGCGACATCTGCGACCCGGACGTGGTCGACCAGGTGATGGCGGGCCAGGACGCGGTGGTGCACTTCGCCGCCGAGTCGCACGTCGACCGGTCGATCGAGGGGGCCGGCCCGTTCGTGCGCACCAATGTGCTGGGCACGCAGGTGCTGCTCGACGCGGCCCTCCGGCACGGCGTCGGCCGCTTCGTCCAGGTGTCCACGGACGAGGTGTACGGCTCGATCGGCGAAGGGTCGTGGACCGAGGACCGGCCCCTGGCCCCCAACTCCCCGTACTCCGCGTCGAAGGCCGGCGCGGACCTGCTGGCGCTCGCCCACCACCGCACCCACGGCCTGGACGTCGTGGTCACCCGCTGCACCAACAACTACGGGCCGTACCAGTTCCCCGAGAAGGTCGTCCCGCTCTTCGTCACCCGCCTGCTCGACGGGAAACCGGTCCCCCTGTACGGGGACGGCCGCAACGTCCGCGACTGGCTGCACGTCTCCGACCACTGCCGGGGCATCGACCTCGTCCTGCGCGGCGGCCGGGCCGGGGAGGTCTACCACATCGGCGGAGGCGTCGAGCTGAGCAACCACAAGCTCACGGGTCTGCTGCTGGACGCCCTCGGCGCGGACTGGGACCGGGTCGAGCACGTACCCGACCGCAAGGGGCACGACCTGCGCTACTCGCTGGACGACAGCAAGATCCGCGAAGAACTCGGCTACGTCCCGCGGACGGACTTCACGGAGGGCCTGGCCGCCACGGTCGCCTGGTACCGCGCCCACCGCTCCTGGTGGGAGCCGCTGAAGGAGAGGGCCGAGCGTCTCCTCGCGCACCGCGAAGAACGGGTCCCGCGATGACCACGAGGTGGCTGGTCACCGGCGCCCACGGGCTCCTCGGCCAGGACGTGCTCGCCGAGCTCGCCGCCGATCCGGACGCCGTCGTGACAGGCCTCGGCCGCGACCGGCTCGACATCACCGACCCGGCCGCCGTGCGTGCCGCCCTCCCCGGCCATGACGTGGTCGTCAACTGCGCCGCCTGGACGGACGTCGACGGCGCCGAGCGGTCCGAGGCGGCGGCCACGGCCGTGAACGGCACCGGCGTCCGGAACCTCGCCCGCGCCTGCGCGGACGGCGGCGCGATCCTGCTGCACCTGTCGACCGACTACGTGTTCCCGGGCGACGCCCGCGGGCCGTACCCCGAGGACGCGCCGACCGGCCCCGTCAACGCGTACGGCCGGAGCAAACTCGTGGGTGAGCGGGCGGTCGTCGAGCTGCTGCCGGACACCGGCTACGTCGTGCGCACCGCCTGGCTCTACGGCGAGCACGGACCCAACTTCGTGGCCACCGTGCTCGAACTCGCCGCCCGCCGCGAGTCCTTGGACGTGGTGGCGGACCAGCACGGTCAGCCGACCTGGACCCGGGCGCTCGCCCGGCAGCTGGCCGCCCTCGGCCGCGCCGCGCTCACGGGCCGGGCCCCGGCGGGCATCTACCACGGCACCTCGGCGGGCCGCACCACCTGGTGCGGCCTGGCGCGCGACACCTTCCGGCTCAGCGGTCTCGATCCCGAGCGGATCCGCCCCGTCGGCTCGGATAAGTTCCCCCGGCCGGCCGCGCGCCCGGCGTTCGGCGTGCTCGGCCACGGCAAGTGGCTGCGGGCCGGCCTGCCGCCCCTGCCCCCGTGGGACGACCAGCTGGCCTCGGCCGTGAGACTGCCCGCCTTCGCCGCACTGGCCGACGCGGCCCGCACGACGCGCCGGCCCTGAACAGACGGGAGGCGCCCTGCGGAACCCGGGAGTCCTGCGG
Source organism: Streptomyces achromogenes (assembly GCF_030816715.1). NCBI lineage: Bacteria > Bacillati > Actinomycetota > Actinomycetes > Kitasatosporales > Streptomycetaceae > Streptomyces > Streptomyces achromogenes. The sequence goes on from NZ_JAUSYH010000001.1 coordinate 5,521,595, forward strand.
GGCGCCTCCCGTACACGGGACCGGGACCTACACGAGCAGCGGGCCGCCGCACCGTTCGGCGCCGTCCTTCACCGAGATGAGGTTGGCGATCACGTACGAGATGTTCTTCTCGGAGTGCCACTGGGACGGGAAGCAGGTGGTCAGCCGCGAACTCTGGAACCTGGCCTCGATCTCCGGCACGAAGGCGCGGTACTGGTCGTCCGTGTAGTACCAGAAGGAGTTCTCGTTGTAGTACGCGACGTGGGTCGGGTCCTGGTACGCGCCGCGGCCGTCGGAGCTGGGGGTCGTGCTGAGGAGCATGCCGCCGGGCGCCAGCAGCCGGTACAGCTCGTTGATCAGGGGAATCTTGGCGGGCACGTGCTCCAGGAAGTCCACGGCCCGCATCAGGCCGACGGAGTCGTCGGGCAGGTCCAGCCTGCCGGGCAGGGTCGCGACGATGTCGACGCCCTCACCGGGGTACTGGTCCACGCCCAGGTAACCGGGCGGCTTGCGGTGCGCCGCTCCGAGGTCCAGCGCGAGCAGCCCCCTGCGGTAGGTCCAGGCGAGGGCGTTGGCCTCGATGTACTTGTCGTACAGGGCGACCGTCTCGGTCTGGATGTGCGCGTTGGTCTCCGGGTCGCGCTGGGTGTTCGCCGGGTGCATCCGCTGCAGGTACAGGCAGCGGGGGATGTGGTGGAAGTCGCCGACGTGGAACAGACGGCACATCAGGTCCTGGTCGTCCAGGACCGAGCGGGAGGCGTCGTACCCGCCGGCCGTCTCGTAGGCGTCCCGGCGGAACGCCCGTACGTGGTTGGGCGCGTACCAGATGTACGCGATGTTGTGCGGCGTCGGAGCCATCGCCCTGACCTGCAGCAGGTTCTGGCCGTCGACGCGCACGTCCTCGTAGTGCCAGCCGTGCGACTCGTTGAAACGGCTGTCGTCCCGTTTCCCGTCCTCGGTGATCTGCGCGGTGTTGCTGTACACGAAGACCGCGTCGGGATTCTCGTCGAACGCCTTGCCGAGCTCCGCCAGGCACGCCTTCGCCAGCAGGTCGTCGTGGTCGAGTTCGACGAGGATCTCGCCGCGGGCCAGTTCACAGGCCCTGCGCTTGGCGGCTCCGACGCCGGTGACGTCGTCCGCGATCTCGATCCGGACCCGGTCGTCGGGGCGCTCCGGTCGCCAGCGGGCGCCGTTGTTGAGCAGGACGATCCACTCCCAGTCCGGACAGGTCTGCGCCTGCAGCGTCGCCAGGCAGTCGTCGAGGAATCGGGTTCGGTGGCTGGGGGTGAAGACGGAGAACCTCGGGGTGGCCGTCGACGTCATCTGGTGCTCCCTGCTCGGCTCGATGGTCGTCGGGAGGCCGACTTCGAGCGGATCGGGGCGTGCCGACGTGCCGGAGTCGACCACCGTCATGTGCGCCGACGTTACGAGCCGGTCGCGAGGACGCCGCCGTCCGGCAGGCACTTGTGGTGTACAGATCACCCGAATGGGGGGACCGCGGCGAAGAGTCGCCAGAGGCGGGGCCGTGGTGTGGGCGTGGCACGGTGATGGCGCCCGGTCCGCGCGTCGCTGCGGGTGCACGCGGACCGGGGCCGTTCGAGGTCCCCGAGGGGGGAGCCCCCGGGGAGGGGGTCAGCCGGCGGCGCTCAGCTCCCGCTGCTCGGCCTGGCCGGCGGCGTGCGCGTCCATGCGCTGGGCCGCCAGGATCGCCACGGCGGTGTCCGCGCGGGACGCGGCGACGAGGAGGGCGCGGCCGGCGAGGGCGTGGGCGCGGTCGTGCAGTGCCGCGGGCTGTGGCGCGGCCGGAGCGGGGGCGACGAGGTCGGAGCGGACCTGCGTCCGTCCGCCGCGCAGCCTGGCCACCTGCTGTGCGAGCCGGGTGGCCGCGGCGTCCAGGTCGGCGGACGGCGCGGTGGCGCGCAGCTCGTCGGTGACGGCGAGCAGCGCCGCGAGATGACCCGCGAGCTGGATGTCCAGCTCCTCCTCGCGGGAGCGGTGGGGGAAGTCCGAGGGCGTGTCGGCCATCGTGGCGTGGACGGACCTACGGGAAGAAGCTGTGTGGATCGGCTCGTACATGAGGATGGCCTCCCGTGCTGTCAGGAAACCATCCTAGCTTGGATTTCGTCTAAAGTTGAGAGATTCAAGAAGTTGTTGCCCGGATGATGTTTAAGGCTGGCTGTAGCCGTCCAGGAAGCGGGCGATGCGGCCCACCGCGTCCCGCAGGTCCGTCGCCGTCGGCAGGGTGACGACCCGGAAGTGGTCCGGCTCGGGCCAGTTGAAGCCGGTCCCCTGGACCACCATGATCTTCTCCCGGCGCAGCAGGTCGAGGACCATCTGCCGGTCGTCCCTGATCTTGAAGACCGCGGGGTCGAGGCGCGGGAAGAGATACAGCGCCCCCTTCGGCCGCACACAGGTGACGCCCGGGATCTGCGTCAGCAGCTCGTACGCCGTGTCCACCTGCTCCTTGAGCCGTCCGCCCGGCAGCACCAGGTCGTTGATCGTCTGGCGTCCGCTCAGGGCGGCCACCACGCCGTGCTGCCCCGGCATGTTCGCGCACAGGCGCATGTTCGCCAGGATCGTCAGACCCTCGATGTAGGAGTCGGCGTGCGCGCGCGGGCCGGAGATCGACATCCAGCCGACCCGGTAGCCGGCCACCCGGTACGCCTTCGACATGCCGTTGAAGGTGAGGGTGAGCAGGTCGGGGGCGACCTTGGCGGTCGGCGTGTGCGTGGCGCCGTCGTAGAGGATCTTGTCGTAGATCTCGTCCGAGCAGATCAGCAGGTTGTGCCGGCGTGCGATGTCCGTCAGCCCCCGGATCATCGCCTCGTCGTAGACGGCGCCGGTCGGGTTGTTCGGGTTGATGATGACGAGCGCCTTGGTGCGGTCGGTCACCTTGCGCTCGATGTCGGCGAGGTCCGGCATCCAGTCCGCCTGCTCGTCGCAGCGGTAGTGCACGGCGGTGCCGCCGGAGAGCGAGACGGCGGCGGTCCACAGCGGGTAGTCCGGGGCCGGGACCAGCACCTCGTCGCCGTCGTCCAGCAGCCCCTGCATCGCCATGACGATCAGCTCGGAGACGCCGTTGCCGATGAAGACGTGCTCGACGTCCGTCTCGATGCCGAGCGTCTGGTTGTGCATCACGACGGCCCGGCGCGCCGCCAGCAGGCCCTTGGCGTCTCCGTAGCCGTGCGCCGTGGAGACGTTGCGGAGGATGTCCTCCAGGATCTCCGGCGGGGCCTCGAAGCCGAAGGCGGCCGGGTTCCCGGTGTTCAGCTTGAGGATGCGGTGACCGGCCGCTTCCAGCCGCATCGCCTCCTCGAGAACCGGGCCCCGGATCTCGTAACAGACGTTGGCGAGCTTGGTCGACTGGATCACCTGCATGTCTGGGAGCTTACGGCCCGGTAACGCCTTCAGGAGGGTGTTTTCCGCCACGTGGGGCGGATGGTTTGGGTGGTTATCGCCGGCAGCTGTCCCGGGAGTCGCTCCTGTCCCTACAATCCGCGGCATGTTCAGGCCAGGTGAGAGTGGCGTGCCTCCGGTTCAGTCGATCGTGTACCACCCGTACGCCGAGACCGATCCGGCCTCGTACGAGCGGTACGCCGATCCGGCGGCTGCCCATGGGTGGGAGAACGCGTACGACGAGACCGCCGAGCTGCCCAGGGTCCGTACCCCGGATCCGGTGTCGGGGCCGGAGCCGGGCGGCCGCGCGCGCCGTCGGCGTGCCGCGCACCGGACGGGGGGCCGGCCTTCGCGCCGCGTGCTGGCCGCCGCCGGGGCGGTCGGGGCGGTGGCGCTGGCGGCGGTGGCGGCGGGGATGTCCTTTTCCGGAGATCCGGCCGGTGACCAGCGGGGGAAGCAGGGGGACATGCGCTCGGCGTCGGGTGACGCGGTGAGCCCGTCGGGCGGGCCGGCTTCGGCCCCGAGCGGCTCCGCCGGGTCCGTGGGGCCGACCCCGTCCGTTTCGGTCGCTCCGAGGTCGTCCTCGGGGGTGACGGCGTCCGAGGCTCCCTCCGTCGGGTCGTCCGCCGACGCCACCGCGAGCCAGGCGGCGACTGCCGCGGCCTCCGTTTCGGGGTCCGCGAAGGGCAACCCCGGGAAGGGCCGGGGCCGGGGCAAGGGGGGCAGGTAGGCCGGGGCGCCCCGGAGCCGAGGTCCCCGCGGCTGAAAAGCGACCCTTGTTCTCTCCCCTCTGTGCACTAACAATGCGCATGTCAAAAACAACGGGCGGCCGGAAGATCTCCGGTCGCCCTGTCGTCAGAGGGGACCCCCACATGAGAAAACCTCTCGTCGCCGCCTGCTTCGCCCTGGCCATCGCCGGGGCGGGCGCGGCGCCCGCGGTCGCCGCACCGGCCGCGGCCGGGACCGGGGCGGCCGCCCTCAAGGCCGCCGCGCCCACGCTCAAGGCCGTCAACCTCGCCGGGACCGTCGCGCTCAGCAACTGCTCCGGCTCGGTCGTCCGCTTCCCCAGCTCCCTGGACACCGACCCGGCGCTGGTGCTCTCCAACGGCCACTGCCTGTCGACCGGGTTCCCGGAGCCGGGCGAGGTGCTCGTCAACCAGGCCTCCAGCCGCACCTTCGGCCTGCTCAACTCCGCCGGCACCCGGGTCGCCACCCTGCGCGCCAGCAAGCTCGCCTACGGGACGATGACCGACACCGACGTCTCGATCTACCAGCTCACCAGCACCTACGCGTCGATCAGGAACTCGTACGGCATCTCGGCGCTGACCGTGCAGGACACGCACCCGGTCGCCGGCACCGCCATCACCGTGGCGTCCGGCTACTGGAAGCGGCTCTACAGCTGCAACATCGACGGGTTCGTCTACCGGATGAAGGAGGGCGACTGGACCTGGAAGGACTCGGTCCGTTACACCTCCGCCTGCCAGACCATCGGCGGCACCTCCGGCTCGCCGGTGATCGACCAGGCCACCGGCAAGGTCGTCGCCGTAAACAACACCGGCAACGAGGACGGCCAGCGCTGCACCGAGAACAACCCCTGTGAGGTCGACGCGAACGGCAACGTCACCGTCCGCAAGGGCATCAACTACGCCCAGGAGACCTACCTGATCCCGGCCTGCTTCAAAGCCGGCAACCAGATCGACCTGAACAAGAGCGGGTGCACCCTGCCCAAGCCGTAGGGACTGTCCGCCGGACAGCCCCTGGGACGGGCGGCGGGGCGTTCCGTCACGTGGGACCGCGACGGACCGCCCGCCCCGCCAGCACGTCCGTGCGCCGGCCGTCCTCGACGACGAACCGGCCGTCGACCAGGACGTGCGGGATGCCCGTCGGCAGGGTGCGCGGGGACTCGTACGTCGAGCCCGCCGCCACCGTCGCCGGGTCGAAGAGCACCAGATCGGCGCGGTACCCCTCACGGATCACGCCCCGGTCCCGCAGGCGCAGCCGGGCCGCCGGACGGCCGGTCAGGTGGGCGACGCACTCCTCCAGGGTGAGGAGCCCCGACTCGCGGACGTAGTGGCCGAGATAGCGCGGGAACGTGCCGTACGCGCGCGGGTGCGGCCTGGCGCCGGTCAGGACACCGTCCGAGCCGCCCGTGTGGACGCGATGGCGCATGATCGCGCGGACGTTCTCCTCGTGGCCCACGTGCTGCAGGATCGTCGGACCGAGTCCGTCCTCGAGCAGCAGCCGGCGCGCCGTCGCCCACGGAGCCTCGCCCAGACGCGCGGCCGACGCGCCGACCGTGCGGCCGACGAAGTCGCCCAGCGCCGGGTTCACCACGCCGGAGATCTCGATCGTCTCCCAGTCCACCGGCACCCCGTGGCAGCCGTCCGCACCGGTCACCTCCAGGTCGTGGCGGACGCGTTCGGCGCTCTCGTCGTCCGCGAGACGGCGCAGCAGCTCCGCCGGGCCGCCCTCGGCCGCCCAACTCGGCAGCAGGGCCGCGAGCGTGGTGCAGCCGGGGGTGTAGGGATAGGAGTCGAGGGTGATGTCGGCGCCCGCGTCGAGCGCCTCGTCCAGCAGGGCCAGCAGCTCGGGCGCACGCCCCTCGTTCACGCCGAAGTTCATGGTGGCGTGCGCCAGGTGGAGGCCGCAGCCGGCCTTCCCGGCCAGCTCCACCATCTCCGCGTACGCCTCCAGCGCACCGGCGCCGTAACTGCGGTGGTGCGGGCAGTAGTAGCCGCCGTACCGCGCCACCACCCGGCACAGTTCCTCCAGTTCGGCGTTGCGGGCGTACATCCCGGGCGTGTACGTCAACCCGGACGACAGGCCGACCGCGCCCTGCTCCAGGCCCTCCGCCACCAGCCGCCGCATCCGGTCCAGCTCCCGCGGCGTGGCGGGGCGGTCCTCCCAGCCGACGACGAGGGCGCGGACGGTGCCCTGCGGGACGAGATACGCCGCGTTGACGGCGATGCCCCGGCCCCCGACGCCGCGGTCCAGCCGGTCCAGGTACTCGCCCACCGACCGCCAGTCGAAGTCGACGTCGTCGCCGGGGCCGTTCCAGCCGGTGATGGCGCGGCGCACCTCTTCGAGGGTCCGGTCGTCGACCGGCGCGTACGACAGACCGTCCTGGCCCAGGACTTCGAGTGTCACGCCCTGGGCCGCCTTGGCGCTGTGGTCCGGGTCGCTCAGCAGAGCCAGGTCGCTGTGGGCGTGCATGTCGATGAAACCGGGGGAGAGGACCAGCCCCTCCGCGTCCAGCTCCCGCACGGCCTTCGGACGCTGGCAGCCCGCGGCCGCCGCCTCCTTGACGATCGAGACGATCCTGCCGTCGTCGATCACCACGTCCGCGCGGTAGGAGTCCGCGCCCGTGCCGTCGACGACGTCGGCGTCCCGGATGACGAGGTCTTCCATGTCGGCCTCCGGCTCGGACGGATCAGAAGTACGTGCGGATGTAGTCGACCACCGTGCCGTCCGCCTCGGCCAGCGGGATCAGCGGCCACTTGTCGAAGGACGTGCACGGGTGCGACAGGCCGAGGCCCACCCAGTCGCCGACCTCGAGGTCCGCCTCGTCCGTCGTGCGCAGCCAGGCGTGCTGGTCGGACAGGGCGGTCACCGAGACGCCGGTCGCGGGGCGTTCGCGGCCGTCGCGGCGGATCACCTGGGCGAAGGGCAGGTCGAGGTCGTAGGCGGCGTCGCGCTTGCCCGCGTTGACGAACGCCTGGTCGGGGGTGGGACGGGAGACGACCTGGGTCCACAGCCGGAACGCGGGCTCCAGCGCGCCCTCCCCGGGGACCCGGTTGAACGGTGTGAGCTTGCGGTAGTGGCCGTCGTCGTGCGAGACGTACGCCCCCGAGCGCAGCAACTTCAGCACGGGGAGGGAGAGTTCGGGGACACCGGCGAAGACGTCGGCGACCGTGTCGAACCAGGCGCTGCCGCCCGCGCTGACGACGATCTCCTCGACGCCCGTGAACCGCCCCGCCGCGTCGAAGCCGGCGGCCAGGGCGACCAGCCGGCGCAGCCAGGCGTGCACCCGCTCCGGGTCGGCCGCCGGCACCTCGCCCTCGTAGCCCGCGACCCCGGCCAGCCGCAGTGTCGGGACGGCCGCCACCGCGTCGGCGACCGCCGCGCCCTCCTCCTCCGTGCGCACGCCGGTGCGGGCGCCGTCGCCGGCGGCCAGCTCGACCACGACGTCGAGGGGGCGGGCGGCGCCGCGCAGTGCCGCGTCCATCAGCTCGACGCCGCGCACCGAGTCGACGTAACAGACCAGGTGGAACCCGGGGTCGGCGTCGAGTTCGGCGGAGATCCAGCGCAGGGCCGCCGGGTCGACCAGTTCGTTGGCGAGGAAGATCCGCCGGACGCCGTACGCACGGGCCACCCGCACCTGGTGCGGGACCGCGAGGGTGATGCCCCAGGCGCCGCGGTCGAGCTGGCGCCGGAAGAGCTGCGGGGCCATGGAGGTCTTGCCGTGCGGCGCGAAGGCGAGACCGTGCCGGGTCGCGTACGTCTCCATGAGTGCGAGGTTGTGCTCGAGGCGTTCGGCGGAGAGGGCCAGCACCGGGGTCGAGAAGCCGCCGGTGAAGAGGTTGCGGCGCTGGGCGGCCAGCTCGCCGACGGTGAGGCCGTCGGCGTCCGGCGGGAGGCCCTTGAAGCGGTGGTCGACGCGTTCCTCGGCCAGTCGGGCGAGCGCCGCGATCGCCTCGGTACTCATGGAACCTCCCTGATCAGGAGCGTTGCGCAAGCTGCAACGTCCATTGCGTATGTCGCTGACCGCTGTCTAACATCTCCGCCGACGCGGGGTCAACGGATCCTCCCCCAGCCTTCGGCCGGCGGGACCCCCGTCTCGCTTCGCTCGCCCACACCAGCACGGGAGCCACGACGATCGTGACCGCCACCGGACCCCCCGACACCCCCGACACCCCGGACGCCCCGGACGCGTCCGACGCCCCCGAGGCCTCGCACGTCGTGGACGGGGTGGGCGCGGCGGACGTCGTGGACGTCGTCGCGCTCGGCGAGTCCATGGTCGCCCTCCTGCCCTCCCGCCCGGGTCGCCTCGCCGACGTGCCGTCCTTCGACCGGGGCATCGGCGGCGCGGAATCCAACGTGGCCTGCGCCCTGGCGGCGGCCGGTCACACCGCGCGCTGGGTCGGCCGGGTCGGGGCGGACGGCTTCGGCGACCACCTCGTCGAGACCGTCGGCTCCTACGGCGTCGACGTCAGCCGCGTGCGACGGGACCCGGACCGCCCGACCGGCGTCTACTTCCGCACGGCCGGCGACCGCTCCGGCGAAGCCCACGAGGTCGCCTACTACCGGGCCGGGTCCGCCGCCTCCGCGATGTCCGTCGACACCGTCGGCCTCGGCGCCGTACGGGCCTGCCGGGTCCTGCACCTCACCGGCATCACCGCGGCCCTCTCCGCGGACTGCCTCCATCTGCTGCGCGAACTGACCGCCGCCCGGCCCGGCCGGCCGCTCGTCTCCTTCGACGTCAACCACCGGCCCCGGCTGTGGACGGGCGGCGACGGCCCCCGGATCCTGCGGGAACTGGCCCGCGGCGCCGACCTGGTGTTCGTCGGCGAGGACGAGGCCGCCGACGTGTGGGGCCTTGACGGCCCCGACGCCGTACGCGCCGCGATCCCCGAACCCGAGGCGCTCGTCGTCAAACAGGGCGCGCACGGGGCGACCCTCTTCCACGGGGAACGCGTCCTGCACGTCCCGGCACCGCGGGTCGACGTCGTCGCCGCCGTCGGCGCCGGGGACGCCTTCGCCGCCGGGTTCCTCTCCGCCACCCTGCGCGGGCTGCCCGCCCGCGCCCGGCTGCGGCACGGGCATCTGACGGCCGCCGCCGCCCTCACCGTGCCCGGCGACCTCGCCGTCCCCCCGTCCCGCGACCACGCCGACCGGCTCGCCGCCCTCGACGACACCGCGTGGGGGAGACTTCGACTCGGCCCGGGCTGGACGCAGGCCCCGGCCGCCCCCGAGGAGGTACCCACCCCGTGAGTCAGACCGTCGACCGTGCCCTGAGCATCCTGCCGCTGCTCGCCGAGGGCCCCGCCGACCTCGGGCAGGTCGCCGACCGCCTCGGCGTGCACAAGTCGACCGCCCTGCGGCTGCTGCGCACCCTCCACGAGCACGGCCTCGTCTACCGCCAGGCCGACCAGCGCTACCGCCTCGGCGCCCGCCTGTTCGCCCTCGCCCAGGAGGCGATGGAGAACCTCGACGTCCGCGAGATCGCCCACCCCCACCTGGCCCGGCTGGGCGAGGCCTGCGGCCACACCGTCCACCTCGCCGTGTACGAGGACGGCGAGGTCCTCTACATCGACAAGGTGGAGAGCCGCTACCCGGTGCGCATGTACTCGCGCATCGGCAGGCCCGTCGCCGTCACGGTCGCCGCCGTCGCCAAGCTGCTCCTCGCCGACCTCCCCGAACCCGAGCGGCGCGCCGTCGCCGAGAGCCTCGACTACCCCCTCTACACGGCTCGTTCGACGCCCGACGCCCCCGCCTTCCTGCGGGAGCTGCGGAAGGTGCGGGAGCAGGGCTGGGCCACCGACCTCGGCGGCCACGAGGAGTCCATCAACTGCGTCGCCGCGCCCGTCCGGGGCGCCGACGGCCGGGTGGTCGCCGCGCTGTCGGTCTCCGCGCCGAACGTCGTCGCCACCGCCGACGAACTCCTCGCCCTGCTCCCGCTGGTGCGTCGCGCGGCGGACGCCGTCAGCGCCGAGTACTCCGGCAGGACGCCTGTATCAGCCCCGGACAAGGACACCAGATGACCGAGAAGACCGCTCACCCCCGGCACCCACACCACCCCGCCCGCGAAGTTCTCGCACGGTGTGAAGAAGGGGAACATCCTCCAGGTCGCGGGCCAGGTCGGTTTCCTGCCCGCAGAGCCGGGCAAGCCGCCCACCCCGGCCGGTCCCGGCCTGCGCGAGCAGACCCTGCAGACCCTCGCCAACGTCAGGTCGATCCTGAACGAGGGCGGCGCGGGCTGGGACGACGTCATGATGATCCGCGTCTACCTGACCGACACCGGCCACTTCGCCGAGTTCAACGAGCTGTACGACGCGTACTTCGAGGAGCAGGCGCTCACCGCCCCGCCCGCGGCCCGCACCACGGTCTACGTCGGCCTGCCGGCGGGACTGCTCGTCGAGATCGACGCGCTCGCCGTCCTCGGCTGACACCGGCCCTGGCCGCGCGAGGGCGGCCGTATTGAACGCCTTCGTCTGGTTCTCTGACGGAACGCCGTGCGGAACTCCCGTAACGAAGTAGGGGCTGGCTGTGTCCGGCACAGGATCTTCGACCATACTGCCCGCTGTGGAGCAGCGCATAGGTTCGAGCAGCCAGCCCCTGGAGGGCGCCGGATTCGACCCGGCATTCGTCCCCGGGCTCACGTCGCCCGTGACCGCGGAGCCGTCCGACGCGAAGCCGGCCGAGGCCGACGACGCCGAGGCGGTCGTCGACTCCGAGGAGGTGGAGAAGACCGGGCCCGACGCGGAGACCGACGCCGAGGCCGGGGAGGCGGAGGAGCCGGACGCGTCCGTCGCGGGTCCCGTCTTCGAGGCCTCGGACCGCCGGGCGCGGATCGTCGCCGACGCCAGGGGCGTCCGGCTCCGCCTCGACGAGGAGGAGTGCGAGTTCCGCTGGGACGAGATCGGCGCCGTCGAGACCGAGACGCCGCGTTTCGGCAAGCGGTACACCATCACCGTGCACACCCCTGACCGCCGCTGGTACCCGATCGAGGTCGAGGCGACGGCCAGGGCGCGCTTCCAGGAGTGGGACGACCAGCTGGACGCGGTCCTCGACGCCTACTTCGAGGAGGGCGACGCCTCGGACACCACGGACGCCGTGGACGACGACACCGAAGCGGTCGAGGCGACCGAGGCCAAGACCGAGGCTGAGGCCAAGGCCAAGGACGCCGACTAGTCGGTTCCGGTCACGGCGCTAGCCGCAGTACTGCGCCTGCTTGCCGATCGACCGGTACATACAGTCCGCGTTCTCCAGCAGTTGCAGCACCGCGTCCCGGTTACGGGAGGTCTCCCGCTCGATGACCTCGTCGGGCGGGTAGAAACCGCCTCCCGAACCGGACGACGGGTACATCTCGAAGGTGTACGAGAAGATCTTCTGCGTTCCCCAGAGGTAGTCGTCGATCGAGCCGTCGGTGATGTACAGGTCGCTGGACTGCTCGGCGGTGTACCCGTTGCTCGCGGCCATCTTCCGGCCGACGGCCTTGAACGCGGCGTTGTCGTCCGCGGTCATCCCGGTCGCCGTGTCGGAGTACGTGTAGCCGAACGGCCACAGCACCAGCTCGCTGTAGGTGTGGAAGTCGATCCCGGCGGTGATCTGCTGCCTGCCGCCCACGACCCGGCTGCGCACGAAGTCGGCGACGACTTTCACCTCGGGCGCGGACTCGGCGGACGCGCCCCGGTAGGTCTCGGACGACTTGCTGCCGGAAGAGCCGCCGCAGCAGCCCCACTTGAAGTCCCAGTTCCGGTTGAGGTCCGTCCCGACGTACGAGGAACCGGAGTTGGGCTGCCGGTTCTTGCGCCACGACCGGTAGGAGCCGGTGGCGATGTCGTACTCGCCGCCGTCCGGGTTGAGGTCGGGGACGATCCAGATCTCGCGCCCGTCGACCATGCCGGTGATCCGGGAGTCGGTGCCGTACCCGGCGCTCAGCTCGCGCATCAGGTAGAGGGCCATCTCCACGGTGAGGTGCTCGCGGGCGTGCTGGTGGTGGGTGAACAGCACCTCCGGCTCGGCCTCGTCGACGGCCACGTTGTCGCTGATCTTGACGGCCACGATGTCCCGGCCCTGGTACGACCTGCCGATGACCCGCTTGCTCATGATGTCCGGGCGGGCGGCGACGCGCTGGTCGATCTCCGCCGTCATCTCGGCGTAGTTGTGGTACTTCGAGTCGGCGGACGGGAAGTCGAAGAGCCGTGCCTCGTCCCCGGCGACCCGGTCCGGCGCGGCGCCCAGGGGCGAGACCGCGTACCCCTGCGCGCGCAGCTTCCCGATCTGCTCGGCCCCGGCCGGAGACCACGACGGTCTCCTCGTCGGCCTCGTCCACGCTCACCCCGGAGGCGGCGATCGCGGTGCGCAGCTGCGGGGTGCTGTGGTGGACGTGGATCTCGTACTGGCGGATGTCGTCGGCGGACGGCGCCGGCTTGCGGGCGCCGCCCGCGGACGCGTCGGTGACGGCCGAGAACGGCGCGGCCAGGGCGAGGGCCAGCAGGGCGGCGAGGACGGTGCTTCTCGCACCGCTCCTGCGGATGCGCAGTCGCATGAACGCTCCTAGTGGGGAGTCGGAGTGTGGGGTGTGGGCGCGCGTGGGCGTGGGGGCGCGGAGGGTGCGGTGCTGCCGTGGTGAGGCTGCCGCACATCGTCGACGCATGGCATGAACAGGTCAATAGGTCAAGGAGTGACAAAGGGGAGATGGCCGGAACCATGCGAAAAACGGCGCATGACCGGCCGCGAAGTGTAATTGCGCACGCACCCGCCGAAAGTGATCACACGCGAGGGCGGGCTGAGCACATCGGGTGGAGATCGGGCAGGCCCTCTTGCCGGACCGGCCGCTTTGGGCTTTCTTGACCTTCATGGCGGACACCACGGAACCCCCCACGGGCTACACCAAGGACACCGAGGCTCCATCCGGCACCGACCAGACCCCCCGAAAGTCCAGCTGGAAGTACATCGGACCCGGCATCGTGGTCGCGGCGACCGGCGTCGGCGCCGGTGACCTCGTGGCCACCCTCATCGCGGGCAGCAACTTCGGCTACACCCTGCTCTGGGCGGCGGTCGTCGGCTGCCTGGTCAAGATCTCCCTCGCCGAGGCGGCCGGCCGCTGGCACCTGTCCACCGGCCGCACGCTCTTCGACGGCTGGGCGGGGCTCGGCCGTTGGACGACCTGGTTCTTCGGCGTCTACCTCGTCGTCTGGGGCTTCGTCTACGGCGCGGCGGCGATGTCGTCGAGCGCGCTGCCGCTGCAGGCACTGTTCCCGGACGTGCTGGGCCTCAAGTCGTGGGCCGTCGCCTGCGGTCTGGTCGGCCTGGTGTTCGTCTGGTTCAACAAGTACGCCGTCTTCGAGAAGGTCATGACGGTCCTGGTGGGCGTCATGTTCGTGGTCACGGTGTACCTGGCGGTCCGCGTCACCCCGAACCTCGGCGACGCCTTCGCGGGCCTGCTGCCGGTCCTGCCGGACGAGAAGGACTCCGTCCTCAACACCCTCGGCCTGATCGGCGGCGTGGGCGGCACCATCACGCTGGCCGCGTACGGCTACTGGGTCAACGCCAAGGGCTGGACGAACACCGGCTGGATGAAGGTCATGCGGCTGGACAACCGCGTCGCCTACCTCACGACCGGAGTCTTCGTCGTCGCCATGCTCTTCGTCGGCGCGGAGCTGCTGCACTCGGCGAACGTGTCGATCGCGAGCGGCGACAAGGGGCTCGTCCAGCTCAGCGACATCCTGGAGGCGAAGTACGGCGCGGCGACCGCCAAGTTCTTCCTCATCGGCTTCTTCGCGACGTCCTTCACCTCCCTGATCGGCGTCTGGCACGGCGTGAGCCTGATGTTCGCCGACTTCTACGCCCGCCTGCGCGGCGGCAGCGACACGACCGGCACGGAGGTCGCCTCCGGCGAGCGGGAACGCTCCTGGCCCTTCCGGGCGTACCTGCTCTGGCTGACCTTCCCGCCGATCGTGCTGCTCTTCCAGGGCCAGCCGTTCCGCCTGGTCATCCTCTACGGCGTGCTGGGCGCCGCCTTCCTGCCGTTCCTGGCGGGGACGCTGCTGTGGCTGCTCAACTCCTCGCGCACGCCCCGCGAGTGGCGCAACGGGCTGCTGAGCAACGCGATGCTGGCACTGGCGGGGCTGCTGTTCCTGGTGCTGTGCGTCAAACAGATCTGGGACCAGCCCTGGTCGGAGTTCTTCTGACCCCCGAGCGGGCCCCGCGGAGCCCCCGTTGAACCCCGCGGAGCCCAGCCGGCCCCCCGGCCCCCCGGCCCGCCGAACCCCGCCGGGCCTCGTCCGGACGCGCCCGGCCGGGGCCCGCGGCGGCCCTCAGTCGTGGTCGCTCCGCCAGCGCGGGCTGAGCGCGATCGTCCGCAGCTGCGCGATGGTGAGAGCGGGCTCGGCGCGGGTCGCCGCCTTGTTCTGCTCGGCGGCGTTGAAGGCGCTGACGACGATCCGCAGCCCGTCCTTGCGCAGGGTGTCGACGGTCCACATCACGACCCCGGCCCCGCCCTTCTCGCCCGGGCCCTGCCGGACGGCGACCCGGGTGCCGTCGGCCAGGGTCTCGGAGCCGTCGCCGAACAGCTCGTCCGCGACGTCGGACATGCCGGGCTGCACGTTGACCTGGACCAGGCTCCTGCCCTTGCCGTCGTCGACGACCATGTAGCCGTACCCGGTCTCCTGGCTGCCGTACGAGACGCGCTTCAGGCTGGACGGCAGCAGGAGGCTGAGCTTGCGCAGGATGAGCCAGCCGGCCATCTCCGCGGGTCGCGCGGACGCGCTCGCGGCGGCGGAAGGCTTCTGCTGCTCGCGGGGCATGGCGTCCACGATCCGGCGCCACTCCGAGGCCGCGGCGAGCGTCCTCAACCGGGCCGTCGACAAAGGCGGTTCGGGACGGGTGACCGGCTTGCCCTTCTCCGCCGCGGCGTTCCACTCCATGACGCTCACATGCTGCCCGGCCGGAGTGACCAGGTCCGCCCCCCACGCCTTGGTGTCCTCACGGCGGTCGGGATACTCGTACCCCTGGTAGACGGTGACCGCCGACCCGTCGGGCAGGACGTCCGTCCTGCAACTGTCGAAACCCGACTGCCCGCCGTCCGAGCAGGGCATCACGGCCGTGACGGGATCGAACTTCCCCGGGGTGTCGGTCCGGACGCGGTCCAGTCCGACGGAGACGGCCCCCTCGCCCTTGCCGTCGTCGAACACGCCGAGGGCGAGCGGCGGCAGTTCCTCGTCCGTGCCGCGCGCCTCCGTCTTGGTCAGCTTCCCCTTCGGCAGCAGCTTCTTGAGGGTGCGGAACACGTCGTCGGCGGAGTACACGGCCGGCTTGGCGCTGGTGCTGCCGCTCGCGGCGACGGAGGAGGGGTTCGGAGCGGGTGCGCCGCCGCGCGGCACCAGCAGCGTCCCGCCCACGCCCACGAGGGCCAGGCCGGCGACGCCGCCCGCGACGGCGGCCCTGCGCCGCAGCCGCATCCGGTGCCCGCGGGCCTGACCGGCGGCGGCGAGCGCGCCGCCCGGCCGGTCGAAGGCGCCGCCGGCCTCGTGCAGGGCGGTGGAGAGCCGCTCCTCGAACGGATCGCTGTGCTGGTCTACGGGCATGGGGAACCACCGTCTTCCGCGTGGGATGGAGTGAAGTCGTCTGAAGTGCGGCGGGCCGGCGGCCCGGAGCCGACCGTCGAGGCGTCGAGGGCCGGACGGCTCAGGGCCGGGCGTACTCGCTCATGTCCTCGCCGAGCAGTTGCCGCAGGCGTCCGAGGGCACGGGAGCAGCGGGTCCGCACGGCCGCTGAGCTGGCGTTCATGGCGTCGGCGGTCTCCTCTATCGAGCGGTCCTCCCAGTACCGCAGCACCACGACGGCCCGGTCCTTGGCGGGCAGCCGCCCGAGCGCCTGCACCAGCGTCAGCCGCAGCGAGGAGTCGGTGCCTCTGCGGTCGGGCAGGTCGGGGAACACGTCCGTGGCCTGTTCGCGGTTGCTGCGCTTGCGCTGGTGCGCGAGGAAGGTGCGGGTGAGGACGGTCTGCGCGTACCCGGCCGGGTTGTCGACCCGGGACACCCGTCCCCAGCGCACGTACAGTCTGCCGAGGGTCTCCTGAACCAGATCCTCGGCGAGGTGCGTGTCCCCGGCGGTGAGCAGACACGCCGACCGGTACAGATGCCGGGCACGCGCCGCCGCGAACTCGGCGTACTCGTCCGCGCGGACCTGCCTCATGTGTGTGCCCCCTGTGTCGCTCGCCGTGCCGCCCTCACCTGACTGATGCGGTGGGGCACGGTAAATGTTTCAAGGGAGACCGGAAGTGGGCGCACAACCCCCCGCCGGGTAGGTTTCCGTTGTGACAGACCAGCCGCCGCCCCCGCCGCCGTCCACCCCGCCGGGGTTCGGCCCGCCCCCGCCGCAGTACGCCCCGCAGCGGCAGCCCGGCGGCCCGGACTTCACGGCCGTCGACAAACACAACGCGGTCGTCGTGGACGAGGCGGGCATCACCTTCGAGATGTACGACATCACCGTCGACTTCCCCTGGCCCGAGATCCGCAGCGTCCACTACAAGGCGAGCCCCAACGGCAAGGCGCTCATGGTCGCCGTGGTCCACGTGGACGGCCGGGTCTACGAGTGCGTCGTCACAGCCAAGCCCAAAGACCGCCTCCAGACCTGGTTCCCCCGACTCTCCTGGGTCCTGGCCCACTACCGCCCTACGGGCTGACCGGTCCGGCCGGCCCCCGCTCAGGCGCCGACGCCCCGCAACCGCCGAGCGACGTCGACGTCCCGCCGCAGTGCACCGAGCCGTGGCGGCTCCAGTGCACTGAGCCGTGGCGGCTCGCGGTCTGCGTCCAGTGCACGCGCGCCCGCAGGAACGCGTCGAAGACGTCGTGCGGCGAGACGGATCCCGCCCGTGCCCGCCGCACGACGTCCACCAGTTCGGCCGCGTCGCCCTCCGCACCCATTTTCCCAAGATCACATGGGGTGGTCACGGAAGGCGACGCGGCATTGCGCCAGGCCCGCCGGTCACGGCAGGGCGTGTACGTGCGGGCCGACCGTCGACGACCAGGCGTTGCCGGCGGTCGCGTCCCAGTTGGTCGACCAGGTCATCGCACCGCGCAGGGCGGGGTAGGTCTTCGACGGTTTGAAGGAGCCGCAGTTGACGCCCTTGGTCAGGCAGTCGAGGGCGTTGTTCACCACGGACGGGGAGACGTAACCGCTGCCCGCGCCGCGGGTGGAGGCCGGCACGCCCAGGCCCACCTGGGACGGGGAGAGGCCGCCCTCCAGCTGGATGCAGGCGAGGGCGGTGAGGAAGTCCACCGAGCCCTGCGCGTACACCTTGCCGTCGCAGCCCAGCATGGAACCGCTGTTGTAGTACTGCATGTTGACGACCGTGAGGATGTCCTTCACGTTCAGCGCCGTCCGGAAGTAGCCGTTCGACGTCGACTGCATGTCGATCGTCTGCGGTGCCATCGTGAGGATCATGGACGGCCCCGCCTTCGCGGACAGGGAACGCAGCGCCTGTGACATGTACGTCGCGTCGATGCCGTTCTCCAGGTCGATGTCGACGCCGTCGAAGCCGTACGTCTGCATCAGCGCGTACACCGAGTTCGCGAAGTTCGCCGCGGAGGCGGAGTCGTTCACCGAGACGGAGCCCCGCTCACCGCCCACCGAGACGATGACCTTCTTGCCGGCGTTCTGCTTCGCGCGGACGTCGGCCTTGAACTCGTCGACGGTGTAACCGTTCAGTCCGGCGGAGTCCAGGGTGAAGGTCACCGCGCCCGGCGTCGTCGTCGCGTCCGCGAAGGCCACGGCGATGATGTCGTACTGGGCCGGGACGTCCGAGATCCGCTGGACGGCCGCGCCGTTGTTGAAGTTCTGCCAGTAGCCGGTCACGGCGTGCCTGGGCAGGGCGCCGCCCCCGGTGTCGCCGCCCGGTGTCGTCGTGCCGGTGACCGTCGCCGACTTCACCGACTCGCCCGCCGCGTTGACCGCCGTGACCTGGAAGCCGTACGACGTCGAGGCCGCGAGCCCGGTCACCGTCGCGGACGTGCCGCTCACCGCCGTCACCTTCGTGCCCGCGCGGTAGACGTGGTACCCGGTCGCCCCGGAGACGGCGTTCCAGGCCAGGGAGACCGACGACGACGTCGTCCCCGACACGCTCAGGCCCGCCGGTGCGGACGGGACCGTGGGCGTGGGGTCGCCGCCCCCGCCGCCGTCGGGCCCGTGGACCGAGACGTCGTCGGCGTAGTAGGCCGCCTGGCCGTACCAGCCGTGCGTGTAGACCGTCACGGACGTGGTCGTGGAGCCCGTGGTGAAGGTCGTCGTCAGTTGCTTCCAGGACGACGAGTCGGGCGTCCAGGTCGAGACGTCCGTGGTGCCCGTGCCGGTCACGCCGAGGTAGGCGTAGCCACCCTGCACCCAGGCGCCGAGCGAGTACGTCGAGTTGGGCTTGACGGCCACGGTCTGGGAGCACCGGGCGTTGTCCTGGCCGGCCGGCGTCGCCTTCAGCGCGGCCGCGCCGCCGTGCACGGGCGAGGAGACGGCGGCGCCGCTGCCCGCCGAACAGCTCCAGCCGGTCAGGCCGGACTCGAAGCCGGCGTTCTTCGCGTTGTTGACGTCCGCGGCGGACGCCTGAGCCGCGCCCGCCAGGGTGAGGGTCAGCGCGGCGGTCACCGCGCCCGACCACAGTCGTGTCGACAGGAGGGCCGATGGTCGTGTCGACAGGCGTGTCGATCTTTTATGTGGGGACATGACAATAAGCTGGTCCAGACCAATTCCGTTGTCAAGGGGTCGTCGCCAGGTCCGCTCGTGGAGGACCGGTGTGCGTAACCTGCCCCGGTTTGGCGGCACTTGCGCGAAGAAGAGTTGCCCGGCAGCTACGGAAAGCTGTTCTCCGGCCACAGGGGCGTGGATACAGTGCTGAGGTAGTCACGCAATGAAGTCACCCCGGTGCACCGGAGTAACGCCGGTGGGCCGGACCGCGGGAATCGGGGAGCTGCGCGTGCCAACAGCCATTGCCGTGACCGGAGCCGACCTGGCGCTGTCGCCGCAGGACGAACGCACCCTGCCCGCCGCCGTGCTGGCCGGCCTCGACCAGCAGCCGCTGGAGGACGCCCTCGCCGCCGTCCAGTCGCTCGTCGACCAGCACGGGCATCTGATCGTCGTGTACTCGCGGGCCGTGCCCACCGTCGTGGAGCAGCGGCTGCACACCATCCGCTCCCTCCTCGAGAGCGACCGCATCGCCCTCTTCCGCCCCGACCTCCCGCCGCTCGCCGTCGCCGTCCTGGTCCGCCAGTTGCGTCAGCTCGCCTCCTGCGACCTCGGCCCCGGCGTGCTCGCCTCCGCGGGCCGGCTACTCACCCACTACCTCCACGCGGGCGCCCTCCTCGGCTCGGTCGCCCGGCTCGACCGGGTGCCCGGCGTCGGCCTGAAGTCGCACGCCCGGTCCTGGGTGCCCGGCAGCCAGTTCGGCGTGCTGGCCCACCCCAAGCCGGAACTGGTGAAGGCCACCCCCGAAACGGCCCTGCCGGGACCCGAGTTCGGCACCTGGCTGCTCGTCGCCCGCGGGCACCTGCAGTCCGACTGGGTCACGGACGTGCTGGCCCCCGCCTGGCGGGTGCAGGGGCTGCGGGAGACGGAACTGCCCGCCGAGTCCGCCGACTGGTGGGGAACCGGCAAGGCGATCGAGTTCTGCGCCTACCTGCCCGACCTGTCCGTCCTCTACCAGTTGGTCGCCTCGGTCCGGCAGAGCGTGTGCCACTGGTGCGGCATCGACGTCATCGGCGACCGCTGCGTCTTCTGCTCCGCCACCCCGCCGTCCGCCTCCGAGCTCGCCGTCCGTCCCGCCCGCGAGCTCACCGCGGGCGGCTGAGACGGCACCGCCCGCCCGCCGCCCCCCTTCCCTCCGCTCCGCTCCGCTCCGCCCGATCGTTCCCGACCGTCCTTCCGTCCTTCCGTCCGCCCGACCCGACTCCCGACGAGGTTGTACGGCCATGAACTCCCGTCAGCGCCGCGGCGTGATTCTGCTCATCCTGTCGATCGTGTGCGCCCTCGGCGCCTTCGCCGGCGTCCTCTCCGTCATCGACGACGTGAAGTCCAAGGTCGGCCCGGAGGTCACCGCGTACGAGCTGCGTTCCGACGTCGCGCCCTACGCCGCCCTGAACGCGGGCCAGTTCAAGAAAATAGAGATGCCGGAGCGCTGGCTGTCCGAGAACGCCGTCACCGACCTCGCCGCCATCCGCGGCAAGATCGCCGTGACGACGCTGCGGAAGGGCTCCCTGCTGCAGAGC
Source organism: Streptomyces achromogenes (assembly GCF_030816715.1). NCBI lineage: Bacteria > Bacillati > Actinomycetota > Actinomycetes > Kitasatosporales > Streptomycetaceae > Streptomyces > Streptomyces achromogenes. The sequence continues at coordinate 5,541,949 of NZ_JAUSYH010000001.1, forward strand.
GACATGATCGTCGACCAGCCCGCCCTCCAGCCCGGTCAGCAGGAGGTCGCCATCATGATCGACGCGGCGACCGGCGTGGCCGGCAAGATCACCGCGGGTTCGTCCGTCAACGTCTACGCCACCTTCGAGGGCGCTCGCGACAGCGATCCCGACCAGTCGAAGATCATCGTCACCAACGCCCGGGTCCTCGACGTCGGCGAGCTGACCGCCCTCGAGCCGGACGAGAAGAACCGCGGCCAGTCGCCCAAGGACGCGGTGCCCATCACCTTCGCGCTGTCGACCCTCGACGCCCAGCGCATCACGTACGCCGAGTCGTTCGCCAAGCGCGTCCGCCTCGCCCTCGTCGCGCCCGGCGGCAGCGCCACGATCCCCGACAAGGACCGTACGTACGAACTCGCCACGGACAAGTGAGAGGCCGCCGCCCATGCCCACGAGGATCCTCCCGGCCGTCGGCGACGCGGACGCGGTCCGTTCCCTCACCACCCTGCTCAGCCAGCTCCCCGACGCCGAGCCGGTCGCCCCGGTCGCCGACTCCACCCAGCTGGTGGACACCCTCGCCCGGCTCGCCGCCGAGTCGGTCGACGAGCTCCCCGAGGTCGTCGTCGTCCACGAGCGCATCGGCCCGGTGCCGGCGCTGGAACTCGTCCGCGAGGTCGCCCTGCGCTTCCCGGCGGTCGGCGTCGTCCTCGTCACCACCGACGCGGGGCCCGGCCTCTTCGCCGCCGCCATGGACGCCGGCGCGCGCGGCCTGGTCACCCTGCCGCTGAGCTACGAGGACCTCGCGAACCGCGTGCAGGCCGTCGCCACGTGGTCGGTCGGGGTACGGCGTCATCTCGGCCACGGCGGCGACGTGTTCACCGGCGCGGGCGGCACCGTAGTCACCGTCAGCGGCGCGAAGGGAGGCGTCGGCGCGACCCTCACCGCCGTCCAGCTCGCCCTCGCCGCCCAGGCGTCCGGCCGTCCCACCGCCCTCGTCGACCTCGACCTCCAGGCCGGCGACGTCGCCTCCTACCTGGACGTCCAGTTCCGCCGTTCGGTCGTCGACCTCGCCGCCATCGCCGACATCTCGCCCCGCATCCTCGCCGAGGCCGTCTTCCGCCACGACAGCGGCGTGGCGCTCCTGCTCGCCCCCGGCGAGGGCGAACGCGGCGAGGAGGTCACCGACCGGGCCGCCCGCCAGATCCTGGGCGCGCTGCGCTCCCGCTACGAGGTCGTCGTCGTCGACTGCGGCGCCCAGCTGGCCGGCGCCGGAGCCGCCGCCGTCGAACTCGCCGACCGCGCCCTGCTCGTCACCACCCCCGACGTGGTCGCCGTGCGCGGCGCCAAACGCACCGTGCGCATGTGGGACCGGCTGCAGATCCGCAAGGCCGAGGAGACGACCGTGGTCGTCAACCGCAACAGCCGCAGCACGGAGATCCAGCCCCCGCTCATCCAGAAGATCACCGGCACGGCCGTCGCCGCGACCACGGTGCCCGCCAACTTCCGCGAACTCCAGGCCGCCGTCGACGCCGGCCGGATCGACGCCCTCGACGCCAAGGGCGCCGTCCGGCAGGCCCTGTGGGCGCTCGCGGGGGAACTCGGGCTGGTCAAGGCGCCGGAGACGGCCCTGGTGCGCCGCGGCGGCGGACGCGCGCGCGGCGCGGACCGGGGGCCGGCCGGGTTCCGGCGGCGGAAGGAGTGAGATGACCGCACGGCGGACGAGGGCGTTCCTCGCGGGAGACCGGGGCCAGGTCACCGTCGAGTTCCTCGGCATGCTCCCGACGATCATCGTGACCCTGGTGGTGGTGTGGCAGTTCGTCCTCCTGGGATACACGTACACGCTCGCGGGGAATGCTGCCGACGAGGCGGTGCGGGCGGGCACGGCCGCGTATCCGGGGGCGCGGTCGGCGGCCTGCGCACAGGCGGGCAGGGACAAGCTGGGGGACGCGTGGGAGGGCGGCGCCGAGGTGAGCTGCGGCGGCAGCGGCTTCGTGACGGCCGAGGTCACGCTGCACGTCCCCGTCCTGGTCCCGGGCCTGATCGACTTCCCGTTCCCGGTGCGCGCCCACGCGGGCGCGGTCGAGGAAGAGGACGGCGACTGAGATGGCGTACCTGGCGTACCGAGGGCGCGGACGGGAGCGGGACCGACGCCGTGAGCGGGACCCCTCGCGGGACCGACGCCGCGGGCGGGACCGGGGGAGAGCGGGGGAGCGGGGCCGGGACCGGTGGCGCGGGCGCGCGTGCGGAAGCGGGCGGGACCGGGGTCAGGCGGCCATCGAGTACCTAGGCTTCCTGCCCGTCCTCCTCGCCGTCGCCCTGGCCGCCGTCCAGCTCGGGCTGATCGCGTACGCGGCGCAGCAGGCCGGGACCGCGGCGCGCACCGGGGCGCGCAGCGCGTCCCTGCGCGAGGACTACGCCGGGGACTGCGCACGGGCGGTCAGCAGCTGGCTGGACGCCAGTTGCGCGCCCCCCTCGTACTCCGACAAGGAGGTCCAGGTCACCTCCACCGTCGTCATCCCGTCCGTCATCCCCGGCATCGGATTCGGAGAGGCTCACAGGACGGCCACCATGCCACTCGACCACTGACGCCCACGCAGACCCCGCCACCCACACAGTCCCCGCCACTCAGGCAGTCCACGAGATCGACGAAGTCCACGAGGAGGACCCGGAGATGAGCCTGCGGGCGCGCATCACCTCCCCCGACGAGCACGGCGGGCGCGGCGAGGACGGCCACCTGGTCACGTCCTACCGGGCCAAACTCCTCGAGGAGATCGACCTCGCCGAGATGAGCGCGCTGGCGGCGGCCGAACGCCGGGCGCGGCTGGAGCGGGTGCTGGGACACATCATCAGCCGTGAGGGCCCGGTGCTGTCCACCGGGGAACGCGCGCAGCTGATCCGCCGGGTCGTCGACGAGGCGCTCGGCCTCGGCATCCTGGAGCCACTGCTCGAGGACGCGTCGATCACCGAGATCATGGTCAACGGACCGGACGCGATCTTCGTCGAACGCGGCGGCCGGGTGGAGCAGCTTCCCCTCCGCTTCGCGTCGAACGACCAGCTGATGCAGACGATCGAACGCATCGTCTCGACGGTCAACCGGCGGGTGGACGAGACGAACCCGATGGTCGACGCCCGCCTCCCGTCCGGCGAGCGCGTCAACGTGATCATCCCCCCGCTGTCGCTCACCGGCCCCATCCTCACGATCCGCCGCTTCCCCCGCTCCTTCACCCTGCACGAGCTGGTCGGCTTCGGCTCGCTGGACGAGCAGATGCTGTACCTGCTCGCCGGACTGGTGCAGGCGAAGTTCAACGTGATCGTCTCGGGCGCGACCGGCACCGGCAAGACGACGCTGCTGAACGCGCTCTCCGGCCTGATCCCGGACGGCGAACGCATCATCACCATCGAGGACTCGGCGGAACTGCAGCTCCAGCAGTCCCATGTGATCCGCCTGGAGTCCCGCCCGCCGAACGTGGAGGGCAACGGCCGCATCACCATCCGCGACCTGGTCCGCAACTCCCTGCGGATGCGCCCCGACCGGATCGTCGTCGGCGAGGTCCGCGGCGGCGAGTCCCTCGACATGCTCCAGGCGATGTCGACGGGCCACGACGGCTCCCTCGCCACCGTCCACGCCAACAGCGCCGAGGACGCGCTGATGCGGCTGCAGACCCTCGCCTCGATGTCGGACGTCGAGATCCCCTTCGTCGCGCTGCACGACCAGATCAACAGCGCGGTGGACGTCGTCGTCCAGCTCACCCGCTTCGCCGACGGCGCCCGCCGCGTCACCGAGATCGCCCTGCTGGACAGTCATGGCGGAGAGCCGTACCGGCTGGCGACGATCGCCCGTTTCAACGCCCGGCCGATGAGCGCCGACGGCCGTATCGACGGCGCCTTCGAGTACTTCCCCCTCCCACGCCGCACCGCGGACCGGCTCTACATGGCGAGCCAGCCGATCCCGCAGGCGTTCGGGGTCGCGCGTGACGCACTCGAACTGACCACAAGGGAAGCCCGGTAACGCTGATGGACCTCGACACCCTCATCACCCTCACCACCGGTGTGGCCCTGCTGACCTGCGCCCTGGCCGTCGCCGGCGTGCACGCCTACGCCCGGGGCCGGGCCCAGCGCGCCGAACTGGTGGAACGCCTGACCTCCGCCGGGCAGGTGCACGGCGGTGGCCGCCGACGGCGCTTCCACACCCTGGACCGGCGGCTGCGCCGCACCGGCACCGGGCGCAGGCTGGAACTGAAGCTCGCGGCGACGGGGCTGGACGTGACGCCGGGTGAGTTCTCCGTCTACCTGCTGGCCGCGGTGGCCGGCCTGTGGCTCGTCGGCCAGGCCACCCTCGCCCCCTTCTTCGGGCCGATCGCCGGCCTGCTCGGCGTCTGGGCGGCCTGGCAGTTCCTGACCTGGCAGCGTCAGAAACGCATCGAGAAGTTCATCAACCAACTCCCCGAGCTGGCCCGCATCCTGGCCAACGCGACCCACGCCGGGCTGGCGCTGCGCACGGCGATCGGCATGGCGGCGGAGGAGCTGGAAGCGCCGGCCGGTGAGGAACTGGCCAAGGTCGCCAACCAGTTGGCCGTGGGCCACTCCATGGACGACGCCCTGGGTGAACTCGCCGAGCGTCTGCCCTCCCGCGAACTGGTCGTCCTCGTCACCACCCTGGTCCTCTCCAACCGGGCCGGCGGCCAGGTCGTCGGGGCGCTGCGCAACCTGACGGAGACGCTGGAGGAACGCAAGGAGACCCGACGCGAGGTGCGCACCCAACTGTCCCAGGTGAACATGACGGCGTACGCGGTGCCGGTGCTGGGGGTGGGCTCCCTCTTCCTCATGAACGGCGTCAAGGACGGCGCCCTGGAGCGCATGACCGGCTCCCCGGTCGGCCAGGGCGCCGTGGTCATCGCCTTCGCCCTGTACGCGGTCGGCTTCGTCCTCATCCGCCGCATGTCCCGTATCGACGTCTGAGCGGCCGGGAAGGAAGGACCGCGCGTCATGGAACTACTGCTCGCACTCGTCATGGGCCTCGCCGTCTGGGGCGCCTTCGCCGGCATCCGCATGTACCGGGCGGACGCCAAGCTTCCGCCGGACCTGGCCCTGGCCCTGGAGGTCGGCGCGACCCGCACCGGCGCGGTCGACTCCCTCGTGGACCGGCTCGGCATGCGGTACGCCCCGGCCGTACTGCGTCTGATGGGCCCCAAGCAGGTCGCCAGGTACCGCCGCAAGATCGACCTGGCGGGCAACCCGGGCGGGCTGACCATCGACCGCTATGCGGCGCGCCGCGCGGTGTACGGCGCTCTCGGCGGCTTCGGCGGACTCGTGTTCCTGCTGCAGGGCAGGATCGTCGTGGCCCTGCTGCTCTTCGCGTTCGCCGTGTTCTGGACCGAGGTCGGCATCTGGGCGGCCATCCGGATCCGCAAGGACGTGATCGAGCGGACGCTGCCCGACTTCCTGGACGTCCTCGCCGTCGTGGTGAGCGCCGGGCTGGGCTTCCGGCAGGCCCTCGACCGGGTCGCGTCCAAGTACGAGGGACCCTGGGCGGACGAGATCCGCATCACCCTGCGGCAGATGGACCTCGGGGTGAGCCGCCGGCAGGCCTTCGCCGAACTGCGCCGCCGCAACGACTCCGAGCAGGTGGCCATGTTCGTCACCGCGCTCCAGCAGGGCGAGGAACTGGGCGCGCCGATCGTGGACACGCTCGTGTCGATCGCCAAGGACATGCGCCGCACCGACGCCCAGAACGCCCGCCGCAAGGCCGCCCGGGCGGTCCCGAGGGCCACGCTGATGATCACCACGTTCATGGTCCCGGCGACGATGCTCCTGCTCGGCGCAGGCCTCCTCCTCGGCTCCGGCACGGACTTCAGCCCGCTCACGGGCGACTAGCGGGCGGGTGAGGGCGATGACGGCGACCACGACCACGACCACGACGACCACGTCGAGAACGTCGACCACGTCGACCACGTCGAGAACGTCGACCACGTCGAGAACGTCGAGCCCGTCGAACAAGGCGACGGCGGGCAAGGCGACGGCGCTGCTCTCGAAGGCACGCGGCAGGCTGCCGGGGAGGTGGATGAAGCCTCCGCCGACGGATCCGCCCACGCCCCATCGGCCCAGCCCGCTCAATCCGCCCATCCCGATCCAGGTCAACGCGCTGCAGGCGATGTCCCGGCAGGTCTTCGGCTTCCGGCTGGCCATGATCGCCGTCGCGGCCCCGGCCGCCCTCCTCAACGCGGCCCCGGGAATGGGCGTCCGACTGGTGGGTGCGGCGGTCGTCGTCACCTTCATGGGCTCGTACGTCCTCTTCCGCGACTGGGAACGCTTCGGCCCCCTCCTGCTGAGACACCCCTCGCTGCTCGTCGCGGACACCCTCCTCGGCGCCCTGCTGCTGGTCTCCGCGGGCCCGGGCACGACACTCGCCTACGTCAGCGTCTGCACGCCGCTGCTGGCCGGCATCGTCTACGGCTGGCGGGGCGCCGCCTGCTTCGCCTCCCTCCAGTCGCTGATCCTGCTGCTCGTCCACGCGGCGCTGCGGCACGGGCCGGATGTGAGCGTGGCGGAACGGCTGCTGCTGCCCGGCCTCTGCGTCATCACGGGGGCGATGGGCTCCACCCTGCGCGGGCTGATGCTCCGCTTCGGCGCGGCGACGCACGCCCTGACCGAGGTCAAGGCGCGCCTCGCCGTCACCGAGGCGGTCGCCGCGGAACGTGCCCGACTGGCCCGGGAGATGCACGACTCGGTCGCCAAGACGCTGCACGGCGTGGCGCTCGCCGCAGACGCCCTGGCCCGCTCGGCGGGCTCGCCCGACACGGACCCCGCCCGGGTGCGCCGGCACGCCGAGCTGATCGCGCGCGCCGCACGTCAGGCCGCCGCGGAGTCCCGCGAACTCCTCACCGACCTGCGCCGCGAGAAGTCGGAAGACTCCGCTCGGGGTGTCGATGTGCTGCCCGAACTGGCGGCCCGAACACGGGACTTCGCCCTCCGCACGGGCCTGCCGGCCAGCTACCACGCCACCGGCGACCGGGCGACGCTTCCCGTGCCGCCCGCCGTGGCCCGCCATCTCCTCACGATCACCTCGGAAGCCATGGACAACGTCCGGCGCCACGCCGACCCGACCCGCGTCGCCGTGCACGCGGGCGTCCACGGCGACCGCCTGTGCATCAGCGTCTACGACGACGGCCGCGGCCTGCCCGACGGCACCACACTCGAAGAACTGCGCCGATCCGGTCACTTCGGCCTGGTCGGCATGGTGGAGCGGGCCGCCGCCATCGGCGCCCGCATCCACATCGGCCGCGGCGCACACCCCGGGGGCACCGAAGTCCGCCTCGAACTCCCCCTGACGGCGTCCCGCACGTGAACGGCCTCCCGCACCCGAAGGAAAGTGACGTCATGCCGGACCCACCCGCACCCCCCGCCGCGGTACAGCCGCTCTTCCCGCCTCCTCCCCGTCCCGCCCCCGTGCGCGTCGTCGTGGCCGACGACAACCCGGTGGTCCGCGCGGGCCTGACCGCTCTGCTCTCCGGCCGGGAGGACATCACGGTCGTCGCGGAGGCGGCGGACGGCCGTGAGGCCTACGAGGCCGCGGCACGGCACCGCCCCGACGTCGTCCTCCTGGACGTCCGCATGCCCGGCGTCGACGGCCTCACGGCCCTTCCGCACCTGGCGCGGATCGCGCGGGTCGTGATGCTGACGTACAGCCACGAGGCCGAGATCGTCCAGGCTTCCCTGCGGGGCGGGGCGGGCGGATACCTGGTCCACGGGGAGTTCACCGCCGAGGAACTGGCGTCGGCGGTACGGGACATCACCCGGGGTCGCGCCCACCTCACTCCGACGGCGGCGACAGCGGTGCTGGCACACCTCTACACCGATGCGACTGCACACGCAGAAACGGACCCACTTCCCCTATTTCCAGTGACTTCACCAAACCGGCTTTCGCAGATGCAACCTCTTATGGGACAGTCGGCAGGGGAACACGACGGGGAACCGGAACGGGCACGGGCACGGGAAGCCGGCACGAGAAGCCGACTCAGCGCGAGGGAGGCGGAGATCATGGACCTGATCGCATCGGGCATGAACAACCAGCAGATCGCCGCCACTTGTTTCATCAGCGAGAAGACGGTCAAGAACCACATCAACCGCATCTTCGCGAAGCTCCACAGCGCCAGCCGTTCCGAAGCCACCGCCACATGGCTGGGCACGGCCCCCGGCGCCGCACACCGAGGGGTGGGCTGACGGGTGACGAGGGGGCGACGGAACGGCCGGGCGGTCCGGAATTGGGCCCGGGATTGGGCCTGCGGGCCCTCTACCGGAAACGGCGTCGAGGCCTACGCTCAGGGTGCCGACAGCGGCACCGGCACCCAGCGAGCCGGTCACGCGACACCCGGAGGGGAACAGCATGACCCAGTGGATCAACACGGTCGTCGCCCGTGTCCAGTCCCGAGCGCGCCGCAACGACAGCGGCCAGACCGCGGTGGAGTACCTGGGCATCATCGCCGTGGTCGTGGCGATCGTCCTGGCGATCACGGGCACGGACATCGGCCAGTCCATTTACGACGCGATCACCGCGAGAGATCGCCGAGGTCACCGGCGGTTGAGGCCGCCGCGCGGGCGCGGTGACGCAGGGCAGGCTTTCCCCATCTACATCACGGTGGTGGCGGGCCTGCTCTTTCTCGCGTTCGCCTACCTCGCGGTCGGCCAGGCGGCGGCGAACCGCAACGGTGCGCAGACGGCGGCCGACGCGGCGGCGCTCGCGGCGGCCCAGGACACCAGGGACCAACTCGCCGAACTGTGGGTGCTGAACGTCAAGGATCCGACGAAGTGGTCGGACATCTTCCACGGCATCGCCGCCGGGCTCACCCCCTCGTGCTGGAGGGCGTACGACCTGGCGGCCCAGAACGACGCCGGCGTGGACAGCTGTCAGCAGGACGGACTGAGGTTCACGGTCGGCGTGCGGACCGACAAGACCGTCGGGGACTCCATTGTGCCCGGTACGGAGAACGTGCGGTCCAAGGCCACCGCGTCCGCCGAGATCGACCCTCTCTGCACCTTCGAAGAACCCGGCGAGGACGCGGAGGACGACGTGCTGCCACAACTCAGCTGCGACGCCGGTAACTGGACGCCGGATCCGGATGAGCCCGCGGATCTGCCGAAGCCTCAGGACCTCTTCCGTGTCCATCTGGTCGACTGACAAGCGAACGCCGAGCGACGAAGGAAGCACAGACATGGGCATGCGGTTCACGACGAAGGCCCGCAGGGGGATGGTCGCGGTGACCGTGGCGGCCGGTCTCGCTCTCGCCGCAGCCGGTTGCGGCGGCGGTGGCGACGACGACAAGCGGCCCGAGAGTTCCTCGTCGCCCTCCCGCGCCGGCGACTCCAAACCGAGTGCCCAGGAAGGGCAGGCGGAGACGCCGCTGGCCGAGGTGAAGGGGTCGAACGGGCTGATCCTCGACATCACCTCCGCCGAGCGCGATTCCGGCGGGTTCGTCACGCTGAACGGTTCGTTGAAGAACGACGGCGCGAAGAGCGTCGTGGTCCCGTCCGCGCTGAGCGGCAACGAGACCGAGATCATTCGCAACGGCCGGTCGCTCGGCGGAGCCACCCTCGTCGATCCCAAGGGCAAGAAACGGTATTACGTCCTGCGGGACACGGACGGGCGGCCCTTGACGACCTCCGGATTCTCGACGCTCAGGGCCGGGGACAGCATCTCCGTCTTCATGCAGTTCCCCGCGCCCCCTGCGGGAACCGCCGACGTCATGTTCCAGCTGCCGACGTTCGCCTCGGCCTCCATCACCATCTCCGGGTGAGGCCCCCCATGCCCCGCACCCGCCCCCTCCCGTCCCGTCTCACCCTCGCCGTCCTCGCGGTGGCCGCTGTGCTCGTCGCCCCCGCCCCGGCCCGGGCCGACACCCCGAGCGTCCCGCCGGGCACCGAACCCACCGCGTCCGCCCCGGTGGACGTCGATGCCAACGACCCCGATCTCAAGCTCCCCGAGGGCGGCACGCTCGCCGAGCCCAAGGTGCTCGACATCAAGCAGGTCGTCGAGGACGAGACGGGCGACGAACGCCGGGAGGACACCAACGCCGACGTGACGTTCGCGCTCCAGGCGGAAGTCCTCTTCGGCAAGGACAGCGCGAAGCTCGGCACGGAGGCGAAGGCACGCATCACCACGATCGCCGCCGAGATCAAGAAGCAGAACACCACCCTGGTCCGGGTCTTCGGGTTCACCGACAACCTGGGCTCCTCCGCGCACGGCGACGTCCTGTCCAAGCAGCGGGCGGACGCCGTCCAGGCGGAACTCGCGGGCGAGTTGAACGACCCGAAGATCACTTTCGAGGTGCGCGGCTACGGCGAGCAGTACCCGATCTCCGACAACTCGACCGAGGCCGGCCGCAAGAAGAACCGCCGCGTGGAGGTCACGTTCCCCCGCACGACGAGCTGAGCGGCAGCCCGGCCGCCATGGCCTCGGCCTCTCGGAAGGCTTCCGTTGCCCACTCCTCGCCCTCGGGCGAGGGCGGACCGATCTCCTTCTCCTTCGCCCGGAGCCGTTCCTCCAGCAGGTCACGCTGGATCTGCCGCTCGACGGCGGCGCTCACATAGCCGTGCTGCTGCTCGGCATCACCCGTGCGGCGAGGGTAGCGAAGGGGGCAGCAATTGCCAGGGCGTGATCTCAGTGCCAGCCGTCAGGCCGGCCTTCCTCACTCTTGCGGCGGCTCGCTGTTCCCGGACTCGGGCAGTGGGTCGGCGACGAACGTGCCGCGGCCGTGAACCGTCTCGATGAGTCCCCGGTCGCGCAGAACCTGAGCTGCCCGCCGGACGGTGAGGTAGGCGACGCCGTATTCCTGTGCGAGGTCGCGTTCGGCTGACAGCCGGACGCCGGGCCGGAGCTCTCCGCTGCGGATCCTCGCCTCGACATGGTTGGCCACGGCGACATAGATGAGCTGGGACCCCTGCGGGTTGAACTCGGGCACCTCACTGCGGTCACTCACAACGGCAACGTAAGCCGGGGCCGAGCTACGCGAATCTTTAGAGAGCTATACATAGCTCTACATGGCTTAGTAAGGTCAGGTGCAGTAGAGACCCCGGCGACCGCGCGAACGGTCCCGGGGCTGGCCACCAGCCTCAAAGGAGCTGATGACAGTGAGCATTATCCACGCGCTGTTGCGCTGGATCCTGGGCGTGTGCGCGCCCGGTACCGGCCGGCGTCGAGCAGGCGCGCGCCCGACCGCTACCGCAGCCGCTTCTGCCCGCATCCCGGCGAATCCCTGCTGCCCGGGAGCCGCTCGGCTCCCCGCACCCAGGTCCCCGTACGGGCTGGCCGAACCCCTCGACGGCGCTGCCACGGTCCCCGTCCGCCCGTACCTGCTCGCGGCGGAGGGGGCTCATGCGGACCGGGAGCGTGAGCGGGCGCGTCAGTCGCGGCGACGTGTGGCCCTGGTCATGGCGGCGGACTTCGGCATCGACCTGGACCGGCATGTCGTGGGCGCGGAGAGGGCGGCGTGATGGGCGCGGGGGCCAGGGAGCCCCGCCCGCCGGTACGGATGTGCGTGCGCTGCGAGGTGACTACTGAGACGCCGGTCGTGGTGGGAGTCGTCCACCAGAACTCGGGGCCCGGTTTCGTGGTGTACGCCTGCCGGACGTGCGCCGCGCACTACCCGCCGGAGCCGGACGTCCTCTCCGTCCCCTCGCCCACCCGCCGAGCGGGAACGCCGGAGTAGCAGGGTGGCCCGCCCGAGCGAGTCGGCGGGCCGCCCCGCCAACGAGGACGTGCAGGCAGGTGCCGCCGCCCGACGGACGTGCGCTGCCTGCCGAGATCTCGGGTAGGCACCCGCTCGGCGAAGCACTGTCACTCCTCGCTGAGCGCCAGGTCGTCGGGAATCTGCGGGGCATTGGTGCACTTCAATTCGTTGCGCAGCGAGCGGGCGAGGGTGACCACCAATCGCTCGTGAAGGTCGGCCGACACCTTGAGCGCTCTCGTTCGGACTCTCACCTCGAGAGGTATCCGTGCCTCTTGCGCGCCATCAGTACCGCTGATCTTGCAAGGGAATATAGCGTCGGTGTCCCGGCCGCTCGCCGAATGATGATGGTCGGCGTAGACGTCTCCGCCAGCGGGACGCCAAGGTGATGAGGCCGATCGGACGGCCTTGAGGTTGTCTTTGGCCCATTCCACGGTCGAGGAGAGGCCGCTGTCGCCTGAAAGGGCGCACGGCTGGTACTCCTTGAGTGAGTAGTACTTTCGGTTCGGGCTCCAATTCACGACTTCCTCGACCAGCTCGTTCCGCAGGCCATCGACGGACAGGGGTTCATTCGTGAAACGAAGCCCGTCCGAGCCGTCCCCGTCGCGCACCAATTTCATGTTCTTTGACCCGTACAACGTGTCGCAAGCCTGCCACTGAACAGGGTAGCTTTCTCGGAGGGAAGGTTTGTCAGAGCATCCCGTCAGAAGGGCCAGCGTTGTCAGCGCTCCGCACCGGATGGTCCAACCGGATCTCATATGCATTCCTCAGCCGACCTTCTCCAGATCTCCCACGAGCGCTCTCCCGTCGGAGTAGGAACCCGCAATCGATGGTTGAAGCTCCCGCATTTCATCCTGGGTCATATTGGTGGCGTGCCCGTAGTTTTGCACGGGTACCCACGCACCCCGCTCGCCGATTTCTCGTACGGTCTGCGTCCCTTGCAGGGCCTCAGGGTCGTTGTTCCACTCGTTGTCCTTCAAGTACTGCAGGGTGTGAGTCCCGTATGCCGTGTTGGCCGTTTCGCCGACGGTCTCCATGACCAAGGGGACCGCAGTGGCTGCCACCAAGCCAGCAGCTGGACCGAGGACAACGGCCGATCCCACGCCCACCACTGCGGCCACTGAACCGCTGACGGCCGTCTTGCGCCATTCACCCTGCTTTTCGAGATCCAGATTGTGTTGATCCTCGATATCTTTGAAGCCCGACCTGATCTCGAGCTCTCGCGAAGCGTCGAGGATTCCGTGGATTTTTGAGGCGTTGTGCGCAAAAGCAAGGCCGGAGCTCTTGTCGTCTTCGTGAACAGCGAGACCGCTGGCTTCGTACACCTGCTGAGCGGCGGACAGCGATTGGTAGCCGTCCTCGTCGCGTGCGACAAGCATCATGAAATTTCTACTATCTACTTCGCCGAAATCCTCGCGTTTACTTCCGTCGCTGCTGTTTCCAAAGATCTCGTCGCGTCCCAGGGAGTCGCCGGAGCTGCCGAAGTTGTATGTCGAGTAATTGAGGTCGTCGATGTACGCCGCGCCCATGCGGGCCAGGCTGTCTGTCATGACCTCGTGCGGCGGCCCGTCCGTGGAGGCGACGTTGTAGCGGTTGATGACCTTCTCCATGATGTCGGCCGTCTGCTCGTCCCGGTGCAGCACCGGCGGGTCCGCGTCCCACGCGGACCCCGTGGTCGCTGCTTCCAGGGCGTGGCCGAGGGCGTCCGGGCCCATTTCGCGGGCGTGTGCCGCCTCGTCGCTGGAGGGGTGGGCGAGGCTGTCCGGGGCCCACGTGAAGTCCTTGTCGTTCAGAGCCTCGAAGTAGTCCTTGTAGGTGACGGTGCCGTTCGTGTCGACCGTGCCGTCCTCCCGGTAGACGGTCGGCGGGTCGGTGAAGAACTTCTTCGCCGCCTCCGGGCTGTGTCCCAGGCCCTCCAGGACGCTCGTCAGCGGGTCGTAGCCGTTGCCGTTCTTGCCGGACGGGTTGAAGCCCCAGTCGAGGTCGGATCCGCCGACCGTGGGTTTGTTCTCCACGAACCGGTAGGGATCCTTCTTGTGCAGTTGCACCACGTGCTCGGCGATGGGGTTGATGAACCTCGCGTCGTAATTGCCGTAGCGCAGAATGCCGCCGAGGAGCTGGTAGCCGTATGGCGCGCTGCCCGCGCCTGGGTACAGCTCGACCCGCTGAGTGCCCAGCTTGCGGAATTCCGAGGACCAGCTCGCCGGCAGGTGCGACCTGTTGTCGGGATCGGTCGCCGAGGCCAGGGCCAGCCCCATGTTCCGCTGGAGCTGCCGGGTGAGGGCGAGCCGCTCCTTGTCGTCTCCCATGGTGCCGTCCAGCGACATGCGTCCGTAGAACTCCAGCGTCTCCTTCGGGCCGCCGAGCGAGGTGTAGAAGTCCGTGGAGAAATCGGCGTCCTTGGCGTTGAACCGCATGATGGAGTTCAGTTCCATGTACTGCTTGTCGGTCATTTTCGGTCCGAGCTTGGCCAGTTCGACCGCGCGCTCGGCCTGGGCGTCGTCCAGGGACCCGTACGACGCGTGACCGGCGTTGTGCTTGTCGCCGCCGTGGCTCTTGGCCAGCGCGCGGGCCAAGGAGGCGTCGATCTCGGAGGCGTGCGCGACCAACCGGTTGACCCGGTCCTCCAACTCCTGCTTGGCGTCGAGCTGTTCCTGCGTGCGTTCGTCGGTGTCACCCCGGACGTGCGGGAAGAAGCAGCGGACCTTGCCCTCGCCGATGTCCTCGACACGGACTCCGAGGTTCGGTGCGTCCTGCTGGACCGCGGTCCTGATCTTCTTCTGCAGCGCGACCAGTTCCGTGTGGCCGTCCACGAGCACCGTGTGAATGCTGTCGGCCTCGACGTGCAGGTCGGAGATCTCCTTGGCCGTCTTGGTGACGAACTCCCGGGTCACCGTGGCGTTGACACCGGCCCACCGGGCCTTGTCCGACTTGGCCTGCATGCCCGTGCGGGCGTTCTCCGCCGCCGTCTTGAGCATGTCCACGCTCTTTTTCCAGTCGGAGACCGCGGAACCGAGCTTGCCGAGGTCGACCTCGACGAGATCCGTGTAGGTAAGGGCCACTGCGCTCCCCCTACCGGAAGTACTTGCTGATCTCGGACACGGGCAGCGCGGAGCCATTGTCGGCGAGCAGCACGGCCCCGATCTTGGCGTCGTCCTCGGCGTGCAGCTTCTTGCTGAAGTCGAGGTGGTCGGATATGTGTGCGCAGGCCTGGAGCACCGTCTTGAGCTGCGACGTCCAGACGTCCACGGTCGTCTTCAGCGCTCCGCCCGATGTGAAGCCGTGGGACTGCAACGACGCGGCGGCCTGCTGAGTGGTCCCCGCGCCCTCCTTGTCGGCGCCGGCGCCGGCGATGTCGGCCCCGACCCGCAGATCCTCGAACAGCGTGTGCGCGTCATGACCGACGGCACCGAGATCGTCCTGGTTGACCACCAGTTCCCCGGTGCCGCCGCTGCCCGGGTCCGGCGGGATGTGGTTCAACTGCATACCTGTCGCGGACCGTTCGGCTGCGGCGGTCTTTAACTGCTCCCACTCGTCCCACGCCATGTTTCGCCGTCCCCCTCCCGTTGCCCGGCCGCGGACTTGGCCGGGGCTTTGCCCGAACCAAGGGAGTGTAAAGCAGCGTTCGGCTATGCGACCGGCGTTTCCCCGACGGCCTGAACACCCTCTTCACCCGCCCGCTGGTAGTGCAGCAGGACGACTCCGTTGCCGAAGGTGTGGGACTCGAGCAGGGTGAGGGGCGTCAGGGCGTCGGCGTGGGGGAACAGGGGTTTGCCGCGGCCGATGAGGACGGGGTGGACGTACAGGCGGATCTCGTCGACGAGGCCGTGCTCCAGGAAGGACGCGGCGAGGCCGGCCCCGCCGAGCCCCAGGTCCCCGCCCGGCTGCCGGGTGAGGGCGCGGACCTCGTCGGGCACGACCTCCCGGACGATCACCGTGTTCCGGTCGGCGTTCCGCAGGGTCCGGGAGTACACGTACTTCGGGATCTCCCGCCAGATGCCGGCGAACTCGGCCATGGCCCCGTCCGGATCGACGTCGGGGCCGGAGTCGAACGTGGGCCAGAAGCCGGCCATGAGCTCGTGGGTGACCCGTCCGGAAAGCAGGCCGCCCAGTCCGCGGACGACGTCGTTCATGTGCCGGTGCAGTTCCTCGTCGACGCGGTGCCAGGAGATGTCGTGGCCAGGGCCTTCGATGTACCCGTCGAGGGACACCGACATCATCAGGACGATCTTGCGCATCACGCACCTCGCTGGACCACGGACGGACTCGGCGGACGGTCGGAAGGGTAGGCCCTGGAGGACGCGAAAGGTGGGACATGAGGCGCTGGCGTGACGGGCGGGGCCGGTTGACGGTGCACGGGGACGGCGGGGCCGTCACGGTCGTCCCGCTGGAGGTCGCCGCCTCCTACCGGGCGCGCACCCGGGGCCTGCTGGGGCGGGACGCCGTCGACGGCGCGCTGCTGCTCACCCCGGCCTCCGGCATCCACACGTTCCGTATGCGCATCCCCATCGACGTGGCCTACCTGACCGCAGACCTCACCGTCCTCGCCGTACGCACCATGCGTACCGGCCGCCTGGGCCTGCCGCGACCGCGCGCCCGGCACGTGCTGGAGGCGGAGGCGGGGGTTATGGCGGGGTGGGGGGTCGAGGCGGGCGCGCGGGTCACGGTCGAGGTGGACGAAACCGGGCCGGAGCAGGCCGCTGAGGGATGAGAGGGATGGGAGAGGGGCGGGCTTCCCCTGGTTCGGCATCCGAGGACCCGGTCCGTGGGGAAAATTCGCACGCGCGCGGTCCCGGCCCTCTGCGACGATCCCCCTATGAAGAAGGACGACGGGTGCGACGAGTCTGCTCTCTTCGAGGACCTGGTGGCCGAAGGGGCCGCAGTGCCCACCGAGGGGTGGGACTTCTCCTGGTTCGAGGGGCGGGCGACCGAGGCGCGGCCCTCCTGGGGGTACGCGATGTCGCTGGCCGGGCGGTTGGCGGGCGCGCACGCCGCGCTCGACGTGCAGACCGGGGGAGGCGAGGTGCTGGACTTCGCTCTCGAGCGGGCAGCGCCCAAGGCCCCCGTCCTCACCGTCGCGACGGAGGGGTGGCCGGCGAACGCCGCCAAGGCCACCGCGCTGCTGCGGGCGCGCGGCATCGCGGTCGTCGCGTCCCCGGAGGACGCCCCGCTGCCCTTCGCGGACGCCGCCTTCGACCTCGTCAGCAGCAGGCATCCGGTGCGGCCCTCCTGGCACGAGATCGCCCGTGTGCTGCGGCCCGGCGGGACCTACTTCGCCCAACACGTGGGCCCCCGCAGTGTCTTCGAGCTCGTCGAGTACTTCCTCGGGCCGCAGCCGGAGGCCGTGAGCAGCAACCGCCACCCCGACCGTGAGCGCGCCGACGCGGAGGCGGCGGGCCTGGAGATCGTCGACCTGCGGGCGGAACGGCTGCGCGTCGAGTTCCACGACATCGCCGCCGTCGTGCACTTCCTGCGCAAGGTGGTGTGGATGGTCCCCGGGTTCACGGTGGCGGCCTACCGGCCGCGGCTGCGGGACCTGCACGAGCAGATCCTGGCCGACGGCCCCTTCGTGGCGCACAGCACCCGCCACCTCGTGGAGGCCCGCCGGCCGTAGGCCCGCCGACGAGGGCGGGCGGCGCCGCGCGGGGTCGTACCGGCCGAGAATCGTCGTTGCGGGGTGTTCGGCCCGGCCATGACCTTCACGGAGTTTCCACATCGTTATCGCGATCGGTTCCTGTCCGCCCTCACCTTCACGTAAGTTCTAGCGGAGGCAATTCGCGTGAGCAAAGCTGCGTGGACGTCACCGCGCAGCGGAGGGGGCTGCGCGGTGACGCCCGCGTCAAGGTGGGGCTCGCCTCGGGGTTAGCCCGTCGGGGGGATGTGTAGGCAGATGTCCGGACGTGCTGAATGCGCCCCGGAACCCCGACTTCCGTCGGCGAACGGCTGACTTTCCCTGGGAATCCGATGTGTTCCGGCCATGAGCCACCCGTGATCGACGGTCGAAACGGTCAGCGGGGTGTCGCCGTCCGGCTGCGGAGAGTAGTTGTGGCGCGCCGATGCGCGCAGCAGCACTCACGAAGGGTTATGGTGGAAACCCCCCCTCGGGCCGGTCCGTCTCCCCCCCACGGACCGGCCCGTTTTTTTGCCCAAGTCCGCACAGGGGTAGGCTGCGCCCCGCGGGGACCGCACCGTTCGGAGGGGCTGACAATCACGTGAACCTGCGCGACAAGCTGCGCGGCCTTCTGGTCAGGCTGTACGCACGCCGGGTGGAAGGCCACCTGGACCACGCTCAGGTGCCCAAGCACATCGGCGTCATCATGGACGGCAACCGACGCTGGGCGAAGGCCTCGGGTTCCACGACCGAGCACGGCCACCGGGCCGGTGCGGACAAGATCGAGGAGTTCCTCGGCTGGTGCACCGAGACGGACGTCGAAGTCGTCACCCTCTGGCTGCTGTCGACGGACAACCTCGACCGCCCCCAGGAAGAACTCGTCCCGCTCCTCGGCATCATCGAGGACGTCGTGCGCACCCTCGCCGCCGACGGCCGCTGGCGTGTCCACCACGTCGGCACGCCCGACATCCTCCCCTCCCACGTGCAGACCGCGCTGAAGGAGGCCGAGGAGTCCACCGCCCACGTCGACGGGATACTGGTCAACGTCGCCATCGGCTACGGCGGCCGCCAGGAGATCGCCGACGCCGTGCGCTCGATGATCGTGGACGCGGCGGACCGGGGCACCTCGATGGAGGACCTCGCCGACTCCGTCAGCGTCGACCTGATCGGCCGCCACCTGTACACCGGCGCCCAGCCCGACCCCGACCTCGTGATCCGCACCAGCGGCGAACAGCGGCTGTCCGGATTCATGCTGTGGCAGACGGCCCATGCGGAGTACTACTTCTGCGAGGTCTTCTGGCCGGCCTTCCGCAAGGTGGACTTCCTGCGCGCCCTGCGCGACTACGCGGCCCGTCACCGCCGCTACGGCGGCTGAACCGCAGGACACGTGCGCCCCTGAGGGGCGGCCCGTATACCCCTTTCCGGGGCGGAAGTAACGAGGAGTTCACCGGCACGCCGTCATATGCCGTGGCATGACGGCGCGTTTTCGAGGGCATAAGCCAAGCAGGTCGACACCCGAATCACGGGTGTCGGATCTCAGCGGACGGCACGGGGCCGTCCGCCCGGGAGGCCCTTTGCACCAGCCCGACCGTGCGGTCACGGCACGGAAGAAGCAGCGGGGGGCCGGTTCTCGGCCCGTGCACAGCGGCGGCCGACGACCGGCCTGGTTCTTCCCGCCCTCCCGGCCCTGCTTCCACTCCGTCGCTCCCCGACCTCATCCGAGGGGGTACGTCCTTCCGTGGTGACCAGCACAAAGCGCCGTATGCCAGACCGGCGCACCTATGTTCTCGACACCAGCGTCCTGCTGGCCGACCCGAACGCCCTGACCCGTTTCGACGAGCACGAAGTCGTGCTCCCCATCGTCGTGGTCACGGAGCTGGAGGCCAAGCGGCACCATCCGGAACTCGGCTACTTCGCCCGGCAGGCGCTGCGCCTGCTGGACGACTACCGGGTGAAGTTCGGTCGCCTCGACGCCCCCATCCCGATCGGGGAACTCGGCGGCACCGTCCGTGTCGAGCTCAACCACTCGGACCCCAGTGTGCTGCCGACGGGCTACCGCCTGGGGGACAACGACTCCCGCATCCTCGCGGTCGCCCGCAATCTGCAGGCCGAGGGATTCGACGTCACCGTCGTGTCGAAGGACCTGCCGCTCAGGATCAAGGCGTCCTCGGTCGGTCTCCTCGCCGAGGAGTACCGCGCCGAACTCGCCATCACGGGCTCCTCCGGCTGGACCGGAATGTCCGAACTGACCCTGTCCGGTGAGCAGGTGGACATCCTCTTCGAGGTGGGGCACATCCACGTGCCCGAGGTCGCGGGCCTGCCCGTGCACACCGGCCTGACCATCCAGTCGGAGCGGGGCAAGGCCCTGGGCAGGGTCACCGCCGACGGAGACGTCCGCCTCGTGCGCGGCGACCGCGAGGCGTTCGGCATCAAGGGCCGCAGCGCCGAGCAGCGCATCGCGCTCGATCTGCTGCTCGACCCCGACGTCGGGATCCTCTCCATGGGCGGCCGGGCCGGCACCGGCAAGTCCGCGCTCGCGCTCTGCGCGGGCCTCGAGGCGGTCCTGGAGCGCCGTCAGCACCAGAAGGTGATGGTCTTCCGGCCGCTGTACGCGGTGGGCGGACAGGAGCTGGGTTATCTGCCCGGGTCCGAGGCCGACAAGATGGGCCCGTGGGCGCAGGCGGTCTTCGACACGCTGTCCGCGGTCACCAGCCGCGATGTCATCGAGGAGGTCACCGCACGCGGGATGCTGGAGGTCCTGCCCCTGACCCACATCCGGGGACGCTCCCTCCACGACGCCTTCGTGATCGTCGACGAGGCGCAGTCGCTCGAACGGAATGTGCTGCTCACCGTTCTCTCCCGGATCGGCGCGAATTCCCGGGTCGTTCTGACCCACGATGTGGCGCAAAGGGACAATCTGCGAGTCGGCCGTTACGACGGTGTGGTGGCCGTCGTCGAGAAACTGAAGGGGCATCCGCTTTTCGCCCACGTCACGCTGAACCGGTCCGAGAGGTCCCAGATCGCGGCGCTGGTGACCGAAATGCTGGAGGATGGGCAGATCTGAAGGAGCTGCCCCGAGATGCGCGATATCGGGGTGAGGTGGTAGTCGGCGCCGTCCGGCAAAGGCAGTGAGCCTAGCCGGGCGGCGCCGGCGTATGTGGGGGTTTCGAGAAATCCCCTGGACCCCGAAGGGTGTGAGCTTTCACACGTAACCCGGAATTGCCTCACGCGCTCTGGTTACGGCAAAGTCTCAGTCCTGTCAGGCCCCGCATACGACACACCTGTGCCCCCAGCACTACGGCACCGCTCGAGTATCACCGTCAACTCCATACCGACCGTCGTATGCCGCCCGTGCACCACGAGGCGCTCCCGCACCGGGAGTTGCCCACCGGGCCCGCGTCTCCCGTGACCCCGCAGTTCGGAGACCAGCGACAAGGGGCACGATTGCGTCCGCCAGGGTCACCGAAGCGGGCGATGCTGGAAGGAAAACCGTGTGAGCCGGATCTCGGTCCGGGGACTCGCAGTGGCCTCGGCCACGGCGGTCACCGCTGTCGGAAGCGTCGTCGGCGTTGCCTCGGGCAGCGTCGCGCAGGCCAACGACGCAGATGCGACGGCAAGCGACGCGACGCTCCTCGCCGACATCCCTGTAGGCCAGCAGGCCCAGGTGCAGACGGCGTCCCTCACGCAGCAGGCCAGTTACCAGGCCATCGCCGCTGACGAGGGCGCGAAGAAGGACGCCGAGGAAGCGGCCCGCAGGGCCGCCGCCGAGACGGCGATCGCGAAGAAGAAGGCCGCCGAGAAGGCCGCCAAGGACCGCGCGGAGGCCAAGGCCAAGGCCAGCCGCAGCGCGGGAGACTTCCCGATCCTGGGTTCTTACAGCATCGGGCAGATCCAGGACATGGCGGCGCAGATGGTGCCGAGCGGCCAGTTCCAGTGCTTCAGCAACATCGTGGACCACGAGTCCAGCTGGAACTACCACGCGGTCAACGCCTCCTCCGGCGCCTACGGTCTCTTCCAGGCGCTGCCCGCCGGCAAGTACGCGTCCGCCGGCTCCGACTGGCGGACCAACCCGGCCACCCAGATCAAGTGGGGCCTGAACTACATGGACAGCCGGTACGGCAGTCCCTGCGAGGCGTGGTCGTTCTGGCAGGCCAACCACTGGTACTAGGCAGCCCTGTGGGCAGCCGACACCGCTTCGCGGACACCATCTGGGCCGGCGACCGGTACCGAACGACTGAGCCGAGGGCCCGCGCGGCCCTCGGCTGTTCGTCGTCCCTTCACCCGATGACACTGCAGAAGGAATTCGTGTGAGCCGGATATCGGTCAGGGGCTTCGCCGTGGCATCGGCGACCGCCGTCACCACCGTCGGAGCCGTCGTGGGAGTCGCCCAGGGCAGCGTCGCGCAGTCCGCCGACGACGCCCAGGCGGTGGGCGACTCCACGCTGCTCGCCGATTTACCGGCCGGACAGCTCGCCCAGGTGCAGACCGACTCGATGACGCACCAGGCGACCGTCCAGGCCATCGCGGCGGACACCACCGCGCGCAAGGCGGCGGAAGAGACCGCCCGCAAGCAGGCCGCCAAGGACGCGGTGGCCAAGCAGAAGGCCGCCGAGGAAGCCGCCGACAAGGCCGCGGACCGGGCGAAGGCCGCGCAGGAGGCCAAGGACCGCGCGGCCGCGCGGACCCAGAGCGCGTCGGCCGGCCCCACCGGTGACGCCGGCGACTTCCCGCAGCAGGCGTCGTACACCGTCGGCGAGGTCAAGGCCATCGCCCAGCAGATGGTGCCCGGCGGACAGTTCCAGTGCTTCAGCAACATCGTGAACCACGAGTCCACGTGGAACTACCGGGCGGTCAACCCCTCTTCGGGCGCGTACGGCCTCGTCCAGGCCTATCCCGGGTCGAAGATGTCGTCCGCGGGCGCCGACTGGCGGACCAACCCGGCCACCCAGATCAAGTGGGGCCTGAACTACATGAACGAGCGCTACGGCAGCCCCTGCGACGCCTGGGCCTTCTGGCAGGCCAACGGCTCGTACTGACGGACCGTTCCGCCCGCGCCGACGGCCTGTCCCCCCGTCCTGACGGCCCGCCCGGTCCGGCGTGACGCTCCGACAGCTCTCCTCTGCGCACAGCCCCTCCCCGTGCACCGGGGGAGGGGCTGTCGCCCTGTACGGTCGTACGACCGGGACCGACGACTCCAGGGGGAGTGGTGGGGAGAGACGGGGGAAGAGGACGGATCATGTCGAGAGTGCCACGGTGGCTCGGCCGGCTCGGCGCCGGCCTCAGCGAGATGAGCGAGCGGCTCGACGAACGGCGCGCCGAGGTCGAACGGGAGGCCGCGGCCGAGCGGGAGGCGACGACGCCCGACGCGGCGCCGTCCTCCGAGGAGTACCCGGAGCCCCTCGAGCCCGCCCCGCGCCCCGATCCCGCACAGGCCGTGCCGTGGGGGGTCCGGGTCGCCGCCGAGGCCGGCTGGCGGCTGCTGGTGCTCGCCGGGACCGTCTGGGTGCTGATGAAGGTCATCACCGCGATCCAGCTGGTCGTGATGGCCTTCGTGGTCTCGCTGCTCCTCACGGCGCTGCTGCAGCCCACCGTGGCCCGGTTGAAGCGGGCAGGAGTGCCCGGGGGCGCGGCCACCGCGCTGACGGCGATCCTCGGGTTCGTCGTCATCGGGCTGATGGGCTGGTTCGTGACCTGGCAGGTCATGGCGAACATCGACAACCTCTCCGACCAGGTCCAGGACGGCATCGACGATCTGCGGCGCTGGCTGCTCAACAGCCCCTTCCACGTCACCGACAAGCAGATCAACGGCATCGCGAAGAACCTGCGGGACGCGATCGGCGACAACACGGACTCGATCACCTCGGCGGGCCTGGAGGGCGTCACCGTCGTGGTCGAGGCGCTGACCGGCATCCTGCTGGCGTTCTTCTCGACGCTCTTCCTGCTCTACGACGGCAAGCGCATCTGGGAGTGGACCCTCAAGCTGGTCCCGGCGGCGGCCCGGCCGGGCGTGGCGGGCGCCGGTCCGCGGGCCTGGGCGACGCTCACGGCGTATGTGCGCGGCACGGTGATCGTCGCGTTGATCGACGCCATCTTCATCGGCCTGGGCATCTACTTCCTCGATGTGCCGATGGCCGTCCCGCTCGCCGTCTTCATCTTCCTGTTCTCGTTCATCCCGCTCGTCGGCGCTGTCGCGTCCGGCGCGCTGGCGGTCGTGGTCGCGCTGGTCACCCAGGGCGTGTTCACGGCGGTGATGACGCTGGCCGTCGTGCTGGCGGTCCAGCAGATCGAGGGACACATCCTCCAGCCGTTCATCCTCGGCCGCGCGGTGCGCGTCCACCCGCTGGCGGTGGTCCTGTCGGTCGCGGCGGGCGGCATGGTCGCGGGCATCGGCGGCGCGATCGTGGCCGTGCCCCTGGTGGCCGTCACCAACACGGTGGTGGGCTATCTGCACGCCTACTCCAGGGAACAGGCCCTGCGGCACGCTCCCCGGCCCAGAGGGGCGACGGCCTCCGGCGTGGCGCCCGTGACGGCCGCGCGGCCGAGCCGGGAACCGGAACCCCCGGCCGACGAGGGTCAGGTCACGCCGCCCGCGTAGTCGTTGCACGAGGGTGGGCCGGTGGACGCGGCAGGGCCCGTCGGCAAGTGACCGACGGGCCCTGCGCGTTGCGCCGCGGCGGGGTCGAGGCCGGGCGTGCGGCTCAGACGTCGGCGAGGACCGCTTCCGCGTCCAGCGTCACGCCGACCGCCTGGATCACCGAGGCGATCTTGAAGGCCTCCTGAACGACCTCCCGCTCGACGCCCGCCTTGCGCAGCACCTGCTCGTGGGAGTCGAGGCACAACCCGCAGCCGTTGATCGCGGAGACGGCGAACGACCACAGCTCGAAGTCGACCTTGTCGACGCCGGGGTTGCCGATGACGTTCATCCGCAGGCCGGCCCGCAGGTTGCCGTACTCGTGGTCCGACAGCAGGTGGCGGGTGCGGTAGAACACGTTGTTCATCGCCATGACGGCCGCGGCCGAACGGGCCGCGGTGTAGGCCTGCGGCGACAGGTTCGCCTTCGCCTCCGGCGCGAGCTCGCGCAGCACGATCGGGGAGCGGGAGGCGATCGCCGTCGCCAGGACCGTGCCCCACAACTGCTGTGCGGGCAGGTCGGAGTTGCCGATGACCGAGCCCAGGTTGAGCTTCAGGTCCTTGGCGTAGTCCGGTATCGCGGACTTCAGGGCGTCGAGGGACATCTCAGCTCACTCCCCGGCCAGCAGCTTGACCGGGTCGAGGGTGTTCTCGCCCTTGGTCCAGTTGCAGGGGCACAGCTCGTCGGTCTGCAGGGCGTCCAGGACCCGCAGGACCTCCTTGGGGTTACGGCCCACGGAGCCCGCGGTGACCATCGTGAACTGGATCTCGCGGTTCGGGTCGACGACGAACACGGCGCGCTGGGCGAAGCCGTCCTCGCCCTCGATCCCGAGGTCGCGCATCAGCTCGTGCCGCGAGTCGGCCATCATCGGGAACGGCAGGTCGGTCAGGTCCGGGTGGTCCTTGCGCCAGGCGTGGTGGACGAACTCGGAGTCGCCGGAGAAGCCGAGGATCTGCGCGTCACGGTCGGCGAACTCGTCGTTCAGCTTGCCGAACGCGGCGATCTCGGTCGGGCAGACGAAGGTGAAGTCCTTGGGCCACGCGAAGACCACGAGCCACTTGCCCTCGTAGGACTTGTGGTGGATCTGTTCGAACTCCGCACCCTTCTCCAGCGAGACGCAGGCGGTCAGTTCGAACTCGGGGAACTTGTCACCGACAGTGAGCACACGCTCTCCTTGCAGCGAAGGGATGTCCGGATTGCGGACACTCCCCGTGGGTTGGACGGCGTCGATCGTGGCACAGGGTGCATTGATTCAGGAAATGGCTACACTCGATAGGGTTGATCGGAGGTAGCTATCAGTGACTGAGAGTGATGTGGGTGCCAGGACTGTGAGCGGCGGAATCCGGCGGGGCGAGGCGCCGGCCGGCGAGGTGGCGGCGGGTCGGCCGGCAGTCGGCCGGGCGGCGGTCGGCCGGGCGGCGGTCGGCGGGGCGGCCGCCGGCAGAGGCGCACACGCCCGGCGGAGGCCGCCCAGCCCGGCCCAGCTGCGGGCCTTCGTGGCCGTCGCGGAGCACCTGCACTTCCGGGACGCGGCCGCCGCGATCGGCGTGAGCCAGCCCGCGCTGTCCGGCGCCGTCTCGGCCCTGGAGGAGTCCCTCGGGGTCACCCTCCTGGAGCGCACGACGCGCAAGGTCCTGCTCTCGCCGGCCGGTGAGCGGCTCGTCGTCCGGGCCAGGGCGGTGCTGGGCGAGATGGAGGCGCTGATGGAGGAGGCCGAGGCGGTACGGGCCCCCTTCACCGGGACGCTGCGCCTCGGCGTCATCCCGACCGTCGCGCCCTACCTGCTGCCGACCGTGCTGCACCTGGTCCACGAGCGCTATCCGCACCTCGACCTCCAGGTCCACGAGGAGCAGACCGCCGGTCTCCTCGACGGCCTGCACACCGGCCGTCTGGAACTCCTGCTGCTGGCCGTGCCCCTCGGCGTCCCCGGTGTGCGCGAACTGCCGCTGTTCGACGAGGACTTCGTGCTCGTGACGCCGCTCGGCCATGAGCTCGGCGGACAGCAGGGCATCGCGCGCGAGGCGCTCAGGGAGCTCAACCTGCTGCTCCTGGACGAGGGCCACTGCCTGCGCGACCAGGCCCTCGACATCTGCCGGGAGGCGGGCCGCGGCGACGCGCCGGTGACCACCACGGCCGCCGGCCTGTCCACCCTCGTCCAACTGGTCGCCGGCGGCCTGGGCTGCACGCTGCTGCCGCGCACCGCCGTCACCGTCGAGACCAGCCGCAGCACCCGGCTGCTCACCGGCTCCTTCGCCGCCCCCGCGCCCGCCCGCCGGATCGCCCTCGCGATGCGCACCGGAGCGGCGCGCGGGGCGGAGTACGAGGAGCTGACGGGCGCGCTGCGCGAGGCGCTGAGACCGCTCCCGGTCCGTGTGCTCGGCGGCGAAGACCGAGGTCTGTGAATCGGTCAAATGAGCGCCTGACAACGAGATTTGAGCCCATCCGCAGAACAACTTCCGTCAGCTGGGGGCAGGTCGGAAATCCCCCGCTGGACCGTGCACCCTGACTGATACACCTTCCCTCCTCGGCGCTACGCGTCAGGCGTATGTGCGAGAGGCCGCAGGGGAGTGATGTCGGGCTGATGTCGGGTTACGAGCTGCTGGCACGCGACCTCGCCGCGTGCGGCCGGGACGGCTACACCGGGGAACTGCGCGTGACCGGCTCGCCCGGCGGCGTCTTCCATCTGGACGGCGGCCTGGTCGTCGCCGTCGAGTCGCCGGGCGCGCCCGCCCCCGAGGCGCTGCTGCTGCGCTCCGGCCGGATCGGCGGCGAGGAGTGGACCGCGCTGGTGCGCGAGTCGGGCGGCGCGCGCTGGCCGGCCGCCGGGCTGATCGCCCACGGCTACTCGGGCGCCGCCCAGCTGCGGGTGGTGTGCGCGATGGCCCTCCAGGACGCCGCGTTCGCGGTCGTCGCGGGCAGCGTCGACGGCTGCGAACGCGGCCCGGCGACGGGCCCGCCGCCGGCCTCGGTCGCCGTCGGCGAACCGCCCACCCGGCTGCTCCAGGTCGCCTCCCGCAAGCTGGCCGCGCTGCTGGCGATGCCGTGCCCCGTGCGCCCGGACCGGGAACGTCCCGTGCCCGCGCCGCTCTCCCTGGCCGCGGCCCGCCTCGGCGCCCTGCAGCGCGAGCTGCTCGCCCACGCGGACGGCCGGCGCACCGCCCGCGACCTCGCCTTCCGTACCGGCCGCGGGGTGTACACCGTCACCGTCGAGGTGGCCCGGATGCTGGGCGAGGGGCTCTTGGAGTGCGTGGAGTCGCCCCACCCGATCCCCGTCCGGCTGCCGCCCGACGGACACGGGGTGCGCCCCCGCGAGCCGGCGCCGCCCGCCCCGCAGCCACCGCCGGCCCCGGAGGCGACCGCCCTGCCCCGCCGCAGGCCCGGCGCCAGCGGCATCCACGAGGCCCTCACGCCGGAACGGAACGGCCCCGGCTGGAAGGAGTTCTTCCGCCTGCGCAACCAGACGGCGAAATGACGGCCCGCCTGAACCCCCACGGCCACGCGGGCACCCACGGCACGCGGAAACCCCCCACAGAGAACAGACGGTCACATGCCATCAGAATCAGGGGAGTTGCACTCATGGACCACAAAGCCCTCGCGCGGGAGATGCGCGGCCTGCGTGAGCAGGTGGCCGGGATCACCGACACGGCGGTGGCGGCGGCCGACGGACTGCTCATCGCCGCCGACACGGCCGACTCGATCGACCCCGAGGGCCTGGCAGCCCTCGCCGCGGCCGGCCTCGGCCTCGCCCGCCGCACCGCCGAGGCGACCGCCCGCGGCGCCCTGCACCGCACGGTGGCCTACGGCAGCCACGGCTGCGCCGCGTTCTACGCGGTCGGAGACACCGCGCTGATGGTCGTCCTCGGCGACGAGGGCATGGACGTGGAGCGCCTGCACCGGGCGACCCAGCCGGCCCTGCGCCGGATCGACCTGATCCTCACCGACCGGACGACCGCGCTGACCGCGGCGGACGCGACGACCGTGAAAACCGCCGAAGGAGTCTGAAGGGATGGCGACGAAGCGTATGACCCCGGGTTTCTCCGACCAGGTGATGGGCCTGGTCAAGTCACTGCGTACGGATGCCCCCGACTGCGTCGCCTCCGGCGTCGTCGACATGTCCACCGGCATGCTGCTGTCCTACGAGACGGTCGACAACCACCCGCCCGAGGTCCTGGACCTGCTGGCGGGAGCGACGCTCGACCTGTTCCAGGGCCGCACGGTGGTGATGATCGAGGACGTCTTCAAGGAGCGGCGCGGGGTCCAGAGCGAGAACCACTTCTTCCAGGAGATCCTCGTCAACAGTGAGAACCTCACCCACCTGTTCGTGCGGATGACCGAGCAGCAGGACGTCGTCGCGGTGGTCGTCTGCCGCAAGTCCGTGAACGTCGGCATGCTGTTCGCACAGGTGCGGAGGGTGGTGCGGGAGTACCAGCTGTGAGCGCGGACGGTCCCTCCCCGGGCGGGGGAGGGACCGTCGTCCTCTCAGGTCATGCCGCGCGCGGGCGGCACGTCATTCCGTGCGCAGGCCGTCCGGCCGCATCAGCCGCAGCAGCGGCGGCAGGCTCAGCAGCGTCACCAGGGCGACGATCGCCGCGCCGAAGCCGGTCATCGCCAGCACGCTGCCCCAGTCGACGCGGACCGTCGTGCTGGTCATCTTCAGCAGGACCGCGCCCAGCGTGAGGCCCACGGTCAGGGCCAGCAGCAGTCCCAGCGCGATCGGGACGGCCGTCTGCCACAGCACCGACAGACCCAGCGTGCGCCGCCGGGTGCCGAAGGCGACCAGGGCGGACAGCAGCTTCTTGCGCTCGCGCAACTGCTCCAGCTGCGAGACCAGCAGACTCGCCCCGATCAGCAGCAGCACACACGCGGACCCGACGAGCAGGCCGGTTCGGATGGAGGAGAACTTCACGTCCTCCCGGGTGGACGACCAGTTCATCGGCTGGGCCAGCGGGTCCAGCCGTGCCGCCGTGTTGCGGGCGCGGTCGAAGGCGTCCGGCACCGACTCGTCGAACGAGAGGTACAGCTGACCGCGGAGCTTCGTCGCGGCCTCCTCGGGCAGCGCGCCCGGCGTCAGCAGGAAGCCGCCCCGCCGCTGACCGGTCATGTCCTCGATCGACTGCGCCTGCCGCACGCCCGCGGGCACCGTCCAGACGGTCTCCGTGGCCCTTCCGGGGAAGGAGCCGCCCGTCTCCATGTACAGCTTCTTGCCGGGCACGTTCAGCTTCGGTCCCTCGGTGGAGTACTCGCTGCCGGTGAGGACGAACAGGTCGCCGTCCTTGCACGACGGCAGCTTCGCCAGCTCACGCAGGGCCGTGCAGTCGCCGACGGTCAGCTCGGTGGAGACGTCCGGGCCGTCCTTCGACTGCCAGGACTTGTCGCCCAGGTACTCCTCCCCCAGGAGGGTGACCTTGCGGACGCCCCGGGTGTCGGCGAACGCCTGCCCGCTCTTCGCCAGCGAGGGGCCGTGCGGCACGGTCACCTGCATCTGGGCGAGCCGCACGTCCTTGCCCGTGGCCTTCGTGTAGTCGCTCTCGACCCCGGCGAACAGCATCTGCAGGGCGATGGCCCCGGCCACCGCGACCGCGACGCCGTTGACCATGCGGGCCGCCGTACCGCTGCTCAACTGGAGCCTTCGTACGGCCAGTTGCCAGGCGACACCGCCGGCGCCGAGCCGGGCGACGACCTTCTCGACGAGCCACGGCAGCAGGGCGGTGATCCCGACGAGGAGCAGCAGCACGCCGCCGACCACCAGGTACTCGTTGAACTCGCCGTTGCCGCGGCCCTGTCCGATCATGGGGTAGAGCATCGCGAGGCCGGCCACCGGCAGCAGCAGCCGCCACCACAGCCGGCGCCGCGACGGCTTCGCCGAGCGGACCACGCCGAGGGGTTCGATGACCACGCCGCGCAGCGCGAACAGGGTGACCAGCACCGCGGCAGAGGGCACCGCCAGCGCGACCAGCGCGGCCAGGGCGGGGGACGGGTTGAGGTAGCTGGGCCACACGCTCACGCCCATCACTTCGACCGTGCCGGCCGCCTGACGGCCGATCAGGAAGAACACCGTGCCGAGCACCAGGCCGAGCAGCGCGCCTGCCAGCGCCTCGCCGGCGGCGATGCGCCGGGTCATCCCGCCGTCCGAGCCGATCAGCCGGAGTGCGGCGAGCCTGCGGTCGCGCCGTTCGCCGCCGAACCGCACGGCGGCCGCGATGAACACGGCGACGGGCATCAGCAGCACCACGAGGACCACGAGGATCAGCAGGAGCAGCACCGGGTCCGTCTTCTCGCTGGTCCGCTGCGGGTTGCCGAACGTCTTCATCCGGGTCGCCCCGTAGCCCTCGACGTGCGAGGCGAGCCCGGAGCCCCCCGCGTAGTAGGCGAGCTCCTGCGAACCGACCAGCCCGCTCTCGCCGATGGTCCCGACGACGCGGTACGGCAGCCGTTCCCGCAGCAGCGCGGAGCCGTCCGCGGCGAGCAGCTTCTTCAGGGCGGGCGAGACCACCATGTCGTCCTTGGCCGGGAACGCGCTCACGCCGGGCGGCAGCGGCGCGCGCGGCCCCTCCGGTTCCACCAGCCGGCCGCGGACGTCCTTGTCGCGGAACGTCGTGTCGACCTGCGCGATGAGCAGGGTGTCGTCGGCCCTGGCCGGCGGCGGGTCGATGAACGCCCAGTCCAGCCGTGCCTCTGCACGTTCGTGCCGCACGGAGATCACGTTCGGCACCGCCGTCGTCAGCAGCAGCACGGCGACGCCGAGGCCGACGCCGACGGCCGTCAGGACGGCCCGGATCCACCCCTCCCGTCCGCCGGACAAGGCGAACCGGATCCCCAGGCCCAGATCCCTGGACCACTGACCCAGACTCATATGACGCGCTCCATGTCCCGCGACTTACCGTCCCGGACGACGATCTCGCGGTCCGAGTAGGCGGCGACCCGGGCCTCGTGCGTGACGAGGACGACGGCCGCGTTGGCCGTCCGGGCTGCCTCGGTGAGCAGCTCCATCACGCGCTCGCCGTTGAGCGAGTCCAGCGCGCCGGTCGGTTCGTCGGCGAACAGCACGCGGGGGCTGGTGACGAGCGAGCGCGCCACGGCGACCCGCTGCCCCTGTCCGCCGGAGACCTCCCCGGGCCGCTTCCTGCCGAGGTCGTCCACCTCCAGCCGTTCCATCCAGCTCAGGGCGGTGCGCTCGGCCTGCTTGCGCGGAGTGCCGTTCAGCCGCAGCGGCAGCGCCACGTTCTCCACGCAGGTCAGCTCGGGCACGAGCTGGCCGAACTGGAACACGAACCCGAACTCCGAGCGCCGCAGCCGGCTGCGCTGGGTGTCGTTCATCGTGGCGAGGTCGTGGCCGTCGTACATGATCGATCCGGAGTCGGGCGTCACGATGCCGGCGAGGCAGTGCAGCAGGGTCGACTTCCCGGAGCCGGACGGGCCCATCACCGCGACGACCTCGCCGGGGTGGATGGAGAACTCGGCGCCGTCCAGCGCCATCGTCGGGCCGTAGGCCTTGCGCAGGCTCTCGGCGACGAGCAGGGATCCCCCGGGGGCGTTCATGCGGTCACCGTGGCCTTCAGTCTGTCGAGGCGCGCGGCGGCGAGTTCCAGCCAGCGCAGGTCGGCCTCGAGGTGGAACAGGGCGTGGTCGCAGATCAGCTGGTCGGCCAGGTCGCCCGTGCGCTTGCGGTCGGTCAGGATGCGCATGCTCCGCAGGTGCTCCGCACGCTGCTCGTCGAGGATGTCGGCGGCGTCGCGGCCGGTGAGCAGCGCGAGGACGATCTTCGTGTAGAGCGTGGACTGGAGGTACGGCTCGGGCTTCTCGGGCGTGGCGAGCCATCGCTCGACGTCGGTGATCCCGGCGTCGGTGATCGCGTACCGCTTGCGCTCGGGGCCGCCGCCGGCCTCGATGCCGTCGACCTCGACCAGGCCGTTCTTCAGCAGCCGCGACATCGTCGAATAGACCTGGCCGTAGTGCAGCGGCCGGTCATGACCGAACTTCTCGTCGAAGGCCCGCTTCAGGTCGTAACCATGGCGGGGTCCGGACTCCAGGAGTCCCAGAAGGGTGTGACCGATGGACATGTCAAGGACTGTACATGCGGTGTATACCCGGCGCTGTATACGCGGAGTGCGCAGGTGGCAGCAAGGGGTGGGGGTGTGCAGGTGGGAGGCGGGTTGTCACCGTTCTGCAACAGCCGCGCGGGCCCTCGGGCGGCCGGGGGCGGTGTGCTCAGCCCGACGGCGGCCCGGGCGGGGCCCCGCCCGCCGGACTCCCCCCGGACGGGGCTCCTCCGGGCGGGGCTCCTCCGGGCGGGTTTCCTCCAGGTGGGCGTCCGCCGGGGGGCCGGCCGCGGCGGGGCATGGGGCCGGTGTCGCCGGGCAGGCGCCCCGCCTCCCGCAGCGCCCGCCGCAGCAGGAACTCGATCTGGGCGTTGGCGGACCGCAGGTCCTCCCCGGCCCACCGGGCCAGCGCCTCGTACACCGCGGGGTCCAGCCGCAGCAGCACCTGCTTGCGCTGCGGCCGGCCCTGAGGGGTCGGCCCCCCGGAGGGGACGGTCACTGGTAGAGCGTTCCGGTGTTCAGCACCGGCTGGGGCGCTCGGTCCCCGCACAGCACCACCATCAGGTTGGACACCATCGCCGCCTTCCGCTCCTCGTCCAGTTCCACGATGCCCTGCTCGGCGATCCGGCCGAGCGCGGCCTCGACCATCCCCACCGCACCGTCGACGATCTCCCGCCGGGCCGCGACCACCGCGCCCGCCTGCTGGCGCTGGAGCATGGCCGAGGCGATCTCGGGAGCGTACGCGAGGTGGGTGAAGCGGGACTCGATGATCCGCACGCCGGCCGCCTCCACGCGGGCGTGGAGCTCCACGGCCAGCTTCTCGGTGATCTCCTCGGCGTTGCCGCGCAGCGAGAGCCCGTTCTCGTCGTGCGAGTCGTAGGGGTACTCGATGGCGATGTGCCGTACGGCCGCCTCGGTCTGGGTGGAGACGAACTCCAGGAAGTCGTCCACCTCGAAGGAGGCCTGCGCGGTGTCCTTCACGTTCCACACCACGACCGCGGCGAGCTCGATCGGGTTGCCGTAGGCGTCGTTGACCTTGAGCACGGCCGTCTCGTGGTTACGGACCCGGGTGGAGATCTTCTCGCGCGAGGTGAACGGGTTCACCCAGCGCAGCCCGTCCTCGCGGATGGTGCCGCGGTAGCGGCCGAAGAGCTGCACCACGCGGGCCTCGCCCGGCGCCACCGTGTTCAGCCCGCACATGGCGAGGAACGCGGCGAGGGCGACCAGTACGCCCGTGACGATCAGCGCGGCCTTGGGGCCGGCCGCGGTCATCACGGCGCCCGCGGCGATCAACCCGCCGCCGGCCAGCAGACCGAGCAGGCCGAGAAGCAGCGCGACCCCGCCCCCCACGCTGTGCGCGGGGAACTCGTGCACGCGCGGGGCGGGCATGTCGGGCGCGTCGGCGGTGTCGACGGCGTGGGTGTGCTCGGCGGTGGCCGAAGGGTCGTGTGCGGACATGGTGGTCCCCCGTCTCTCGTCAGCAGCTGATTCAGCGATCGGCTGTCTAGCTAAGTGATATCACTTTACCCCGGGATGGCAACCCTGTGCCCGTCTCGCACGTCGAATCGATGGGGATGTTCTCCGGGTTCCGTCGTGCGGGGTGCGCATTCTCACGCCCTGCGAAGGCCGGATGGGGAGCGCGTCGCCACAGAGAGCGGTGTTAGCTTTCTGAGCTGACCTGGCCCTGCCCCGGGCACTGGTGTGACTGCCGAGTAGGAAGCGGAGCGAGCGGACTCATGGGACGAGCGGAAGAGAGACGAGCGCGACAGCGCGGTGGCCGCCGCGCGGCGCCCAGGAACCGCTCGACGGAGACGGAGTCGGTGGCGCCCCCCGCCCCCTCGGCCACCGGCGGGACCGGGGCCGCGACCGGCGGTCGCGCCGCCGCCCGCAGAGGCGCCAAGAAGAGCGCCAAGGGCGGCAGGGGGAAGGCCGGCAAGAAGGACAAGAGCCTCATACGCCGGATCTTCACCTGGAAGAAGATACTGGGCACGTTCCTCGGTCTGGCCGTCGCCGTGATCGGCGCCTTCCTCTGGCTGTACATGAGCACGCCGATCCCCAAGGGCAACCCCGACGCCGACCTGCAGAGCAACGTCTACAAGTACGGCAACGGCGCGATCCTCGCCCGCGACGGCACGGTCAACCGGGAGAACGTCGACCTCGCCTCGGTGCCCAAGCCCGTCCAGCACACCTTCGTCGCCGCAGAGAACAAGACCTTTTACACCGACGCCGGCGTCGACCTGAAGGGCACCGCCCGCGGCGTTCTCAACACGCTCATGGGCAAGGGTGCGCAGGGCGGTTCGACGATCACCCAGCAGTACGTCAAGAACTACTACCTGAGCCAGGAACAGACCGTCACCCGCAAGCTGAAGGAACTGGTCATCTCCCTCAAGCTGGACCGGGAGGAGTCCAAGGACTACATCCTGGCCGGCTACATGAACACCAGCTACTACGGCCGCGGCGCCTACGGCATCCAGGCCGCCGCCCAGGCCTACTACGGCGTCGACGCCGACAAACTGAGCGTCCAGCAGGGCGCCTACCTCGCCGCCCTGCTGCAGGCCCCCAGCCAGTACGACTGGTCTTCCGCCTCCGCCACGGGCCAGCGGCTGGTCAAAGCCCGCTGGAACTACGTCCTGGACAACATGGTCGAGCAGGACTGGCTGAAGAAGTCCGACCGCGCAGCCATGACGTTCCCGGTGCCCAAGCAGCCCAAGGCCGCCCCCGGCAAGGAGGGCCAGGTCGGCTATCTGGTCGACGCGGCCAACGCCGAACTGGCCCGCCAGCTCGTGGCCCAGGGCGCCGCCGACGATCTCGAGTCGGCCAACGCCCTGGTCAGGAAGGGTGGCTGGAACATCGAGCTGAACATCGACAAGGCCAAGCAGAAGAAGCTCGAAGAGACGGTCAAGGAGCAGCTGACCAGCAAGCTCGACAAGAAGAAGCGCAAGGTCGACGGCAACGTCCAGGCCGGCGCGGTGTCCGTGAACCCGAAGACGGGCGCGGTCGAGGCGATGTACGGCGGCGTGGGCTACACCGAACACTTCGTCAACAACGCCACCCGCACCGACTACCAGCCCGCCTCCACCTTCAAGCCGGTGATCCTCGCCGCGGCCTTCGACGAGAAGGCCAAGACGCAGAAGGGCGAGCAGATCACCGCCGACACCATCTACGACGGCACCAGCAAGCGCCCCGTCGTCGGCAGCGACATCGGCTTCGCGCCGGAGAACGAGGACGACCAGGACTACGGCGACGTCACCGTCCAGACGGCGCTGAACCAGTCGATCAACTCCGTCTTCGCGCAGATGGGCGTCGACGTCGGCATGCCCGAGGTGCTGAAGGTCGCCGGCAACCTCGGCATGGACACCAAGGACCTGAAGGCCGTACCGGCCCAGACCCTGGGCACCATGAGCGCGAGCCCCCTGCAGATGGCCGGTGTCTACGCCACCCTCGACAACCACGGCAAGAAGGTCACCCCGGCGATCATCAAGTCGGCGCAGAACAGCGCCCACCCGTCGTTCCGGCTCGCCAAGGCCGTCGGCGGCCAGGTGATCGACAGGGAGGCCGCCGACTCCGTCACCTCGGTCCTCACCGGCGTGGTCGACGACGGCACCGCCAAGAAGTCCGTGCGCGACAACCCGCTGCGCAAGGGCCAGAAGGTGGCCGGCAAGACGGGAACCTCCGACAACAACAAGTCCGCCTGGTTCACCGGCTACACCCCCGACCTGGTGACCTCCGTCGGCCTGTTCGGCGAGGACGCCAAGACCCACGCGCAGGTACCGCTGACCGGCGCGACGACTGGCCTGACCACGACCGAGGGCCGGATCAACGGCGGTGGCTTCCCCGCGCAGATCTGGGCGACGTACACCTTCGGCGTCTCCACCAAGGTCTCCAAGTTCGACCTGGAGACCGACCAGGGCGCGGCGGTCCGCACGGCGTCGCCGTCCCCGTCGGCCTCGCCGTCGCCGTCCACGTCGCCGTCCTCGTCGCCGAAGCCGTCCACGTCGCCGTCTTCGTCGCCGAAGCCGAGCACGTCGCCGTCCACGTCCCCGTCCTCGTCGCCGAAGCCGAGCACGTCGCCGTCCACGTCCACGTCCCCGTCGCCGAAGCCGGACGAACCGCCCGGAGACGGGGATCCCGCGAACCCGCTCCTGGGCCAGTAGCGCGCCAGCGCGGGAACAGCACAGAGGGGCGCCCGGAGATCTCCGGGCGCCCCTCTCGTCGTCACACCGCGGCGGACCCTCTCCGCCGGGCGAGAGGCCCTCCGCCGCCTACCCCCGGTTCAGCTCGAACCAGACGACCTTGCCGGTGCTGAGCCGTGTCGCACCCCAGCGCCGGGCCAGCCGGTTGACCAGGTAGAGACCGCGACCGCCCTCGTCGGTCGCCCGCGCCTGCCGCAGCCGCGGCAGTTGCGGCACATCGTCCCCGACCTCGCAGCGCAGCACGTCGGTGCGCAGCAGCCGCAGCGTCACCGGCCGCGAGGCGTACCGCACCGCATTGGTGACGACCTCGCTGACCAGCAGCTCCACCGAGTCGGACATGTCCTCGAGACCCCACCGGGACAGCGCCCGCCGGGCCAGCCGACGGGCCCGGCCCGGCGCCGCGTCCTCCGGCTCCAGCAGCCAGTACGCCACATCGCTCGGCGCGATCCCGTCGAAGCGGGCGGCGAGCAGCGCGATGTCGTCGTCCCGGTCACCCGGGCCGAGCATGTCGAGCACCTCGTCGCACAGCGCCTCCAGCGGCGGCGGGTGGTCGGGCCCGGTGAGCTGCGCGGTGGCCGCGAGCTTCTCCCGCAGCTGCTCTATGCCCGTCGCCACGTCCCGCAGCCGGGACTCCACCAGGCCGTCGGTGTACAGCAGCAGCGTCGCTCCGGCCGGCGCGTCCAGCTCCACCGCCTCGAAGTCGACCCCGCCGACGCCGATCGGCGCGCCCGGCGGAACCCGCAGCACCTCCGCCCGGCCGCCCAGATGCAGCAGGATGGGCGGCGGATGGCCGGCGTTGGCGATGGTGATGCGGTGCGCGACCGGGTCGTAGACGGCGTACAGACAGGTCGCCATACGGTCGGTGCCCAGCCGCTGGGCCTGCTCGTCGAGGTGGTGCAGGACCTCCTGCGGCGGCAGGTCGAGACCGGCGAGGGTCTGCGCCGTGGTGCGCAGCTGACCCATGATGGCCGCCGACGTCATGGAGTGGCCCATGACGTCGCCCACCACCAGCGCCACCCGGCTGCCGGGCAGCGGGATCGCGTCGTACCAGTCGCCGCCGACCCGCGCGGTCTCCGCCGCCGGCAGATACCGGGAGGCCAGCCGCACGCCCGTGGGACGCGGCAGGGTCTCCGGCAGCATCGTGCGCTGCAGCTCGTCGGCGATGTACGCCTCACGGTCGTACAGCACCGCCTTGTCGATGCCCAGGGCGCTGTGGGTGGCGAGCTGGGCGGCCACCAGCAGGTCGTCGGTCTCGAACGGGATGCGCTCCGGACGGCGCAGGAACACCGCGGCCCCGATCACCCGGCGACGGCCCCGCAGCGGGGCCAGGATGGCCCGCTGACCGCCCGGCACCGCCAAGGTGCTGTCCGTGCCCAGGAGTTCCGGCAGCGCGGCGCGTGCGGCCGGATGGTCGGCGAACACCGGACGCACCCCGCGCAGCACCTCCGCGAGCGCTCCGCCGGGCCGCACCTCGCACATGTCGCCGACCGAGGCCGACAGCTCCGCGGTCAGCTCCGCCGGCTCCGGGAGCGGCAGGGCCAGCGCCGCGAAACCGGTCTCCGTGTCCCGCTCCTCCGGGATCCGGTCGGTACGGCGCAGCCGCAGCATGATGCGGTCCGCCGCGGGCCGCTCGTCGCCGACCGGCAGCGGGTCGCGCAGATAGACGAGGATCGCGTCGGAGAAGGTCGGCACGGTGGCCCGGCACAGCCCCATCACGATCTCGTCCAGGTCCAGACCGCGCGCGATCCGCCGGGTGGCGGCGCCCACGAACCGCAGCCGGTCGCCCTCCCGCCGCATGGGCGTGGGCCGGCCGGGCGTCACCCCGACGCCGGCGCGCCGCTCCTGCCCGCCGGGACCGCGTTCCTGGTGTCCGTCACCGCCCGGCTGGGCCGGGATGGACTCGGGCGCCGGGCGCGGCCGGTGCGTGTCCGACTCCGCGGTCGCCGAAGGCTGGGAGTGCTCGGCGCCCGCACCCGCCTCCGCGCCGGCCGCGTCCTTGCCCGTGGCTCCCTGGCCGCCCATGTCGCCCTTTCCGCCCTTGCCGCACGTCGTCGTACCCGAGGCGTCGGGCGGTAAGGCGGACGGGCCCGGCGCGGAGGCCGGAGTATGCAGGAGTGCCCCACGGGGGTCCGTGGGGTCGACGCCCTGGGGGCGTTCGTAGGAGGTGGGCTGCTCCGTCACGCGTGTCGAATCCGTCCGTCCGGGGCTGCGCGCCGCGCACGCAGTTGGTCCCGCAGGAAACCCGATACCCGGAATACGTGCCCCCGGAACGGAATTCCCGCGTGGTCAGAGGTTGTTCCTGTGTCACCCGTGGACCGCTCACGGCCCGGGTGGCCGACGCCGAGCGTGCCGCCGGTGTTGCCCTCGTACCCCTCGCTCACGTCCTGCCGCCCCTCGGTGACGTTCGGTCAGACCCGGCGACTGCTCCGGGAGTTACTGCCAGCGTGCCTTGCGGAGGACGATCCTACGTTTGTTGCCCGGGGGCGCATCAAGGGTCTCATGTGGACATGTGCGCGGGCGTACGGTCCCAGTCCTCCGGCAGCAACGGTACGGCCCAGGACGGGTCCGGGCGCCAATGCTGCCAGCCCTCGTCGAACGGCGGCCCCCAGGCGCGGATCGTTTCCAGCGCCCTGCGGCCCGCCAGGAGCACCTGTTCGGCGACCGTCCGGTCCATCAGTCCGTCCTGCTGGGCCTGCGCGAACTCGTCCTCGTCGCGCCACCCCCAACTGTGATCGGGGTAGACGCAGATGTCCAGAAAGTGGTCCTCGGAGTCCACTCCGCCGTCCCAACGGACAAGCGGTTCCTCCAGGTTGACGTACCAGTTCTTGAACTGCCAGCCCGGCTCCCAGAAGAGCCACACCGACCAGGGCTCGCCCGGCCGGGCCAGCTTCAGCACCCCGGTGCCGAACCAGCGGTCGCGCTGCACCGTGCGCGGCTTGGTGTAGCGGGTGCGCAGCGGCTCCCGGTGCGGCGGTGTGCCGTCCGCGAGCACCGGCTTGACGCACTCGGTGCCCGGCGCGAGCCAGACCGCCAGCACCTCCGCGTCGTCGCGCACCACGGTGACCGGACGGGCGATGTGGAAGCCCGCGCCGCCGTTCTCCCGGTAGCGCCACAGGATCCGGTCCCCGGGCGCCCAGAAGGCCGCCGCATCGCCCGTTCCCACGCGTCTCACCGCTTCACCTTCTGCCATGCGGAGATATTAGGTGCCATGGCCATATGACGCTGCGGCGCGTGACACGGTTCTCACGCCGGGGCGCGAAAGGTCACGGGCGTGTCATCCGCAGGACATCCAGGGCCTCGTCGAGCTGCTGGACCGTCAGGTCGCCGCGTTCCACGTAGCCGGCCGCGAGGACCGTCTCGCGGATCGTCCTGCGCTCCGCCAGTGCCTTCTTGGCCACCTTCGCGGCCTCCTCGTACCCGATGTACTTGTTCAGCGGGGTGACGACGGAGGGCGAGGACTCGGCGTACTCGCGGGCGCGTTCGCGGTGGGCGACGATCCCGTCGACGGTGCGGTCGGCGAGCAGCCGCGAAACGTTGGCGAGCAGCCGGATCGACTCCAGCACGTTCTTCGCGATCACCGGCAGCATGACGTTCAGCTCGAAATTGCCCGCCGCGCCCGATGTGGCCACCGTCGCGTCGTTGCCGACGACCTGCGCGGCGACCATGAGGACGGCCTCCGGGATCACCGGGTTGACCTTGCCGGGCATGATCGAGGACCCGGGCTGGAGATCGGGGAGGCTGATCTCGGCCAGTCCGGTGCGCGGCCCGGAGGCCATCCACCGCAGATCGTTGGCGATCTTCGTGAGGCCCACCGCGACGGTCCGCAGCTGCCCGCTGGTCTCGACGATCCCGTCCCGC
The DNA here is from genome assembly GCF_030816715.1 of Streptomyces achromogenes. NCBI lineage: Bacteria > Bacillati > Actinomycetota > Actinomycetes > Kitasatosporales > Streptomycetaceae > Streptomyces > Streptomyces achromogenes. The sequence goes on from NZ_JAUSYH010000001.1 coordinate 5,581,980, forward strand.
GCGCCCTGGGCCTCGAAGTGGTCGCGCGCCTCGGTCAGCGGCAGCCCGGTGCTCCGGGCGACCTCCTCGATGACGGCGGCGGAGAAACCGGGCGGCGTGTTGATGCCGGTGCCGACGGCCGTGCCGCCCAGCGGGAGCTCGGCGAGCCGGGGGAGGGAGGCGGTGAGCCGCTCGACGCCGTACCGCACCTGGGCGGCGTACCCGCCGAACTCCTGGCCGAGGGTCACGGGCGTGGCGTCCATGAGATGGGTCCGCCCCGACTTCACGACGTCGGCGAACTCCTCCGCCTTGCGGCCGAGAGCGTCGGCCAGGTGCTCCAGGGCGGGGATCAGATCACGCGTGACGGCGGCGGTGGCGGCGATGTGGATCGAGGACGGGAAGACGTCGTTGGAGGACTGCGAGGCGTTGACGTGGTCGTTGGGGTGCACCTCGCGGCCCAGCCGCTCGCCGGCCAGGGTGGCGAGCACCTCGTTGGCGTTCATGTTGGACGAGGTGCCGGAGCCCGTCTGGAACACGTCCACGGGGAAGTGCTCGTCCCACTTCCCTTCGGCCACCTCGCGGGCCGCCTCCTGGATCGCCTCGGCGATGTCCTTGTCGAGCACCCCGAGCCCGGCGTTGACCTTCGCCGCCGCCCCCTTGATCCGGGCGAGCGCCTCGATGTGCGCCCGCTCGAGGCGCTGCCCGGAGACGGGGAAGTTCTCGACGGCACGCTGGGTCTGCGCCCGCCACTTGGCCTCGGCGGGCACCCGGACCTCGCCCATGGAGTCGTGCTCGATGCGGTAGTCGCTCATGACCGGTACAGCGTGCGGGGCGCCCCGCTTGTTCCTGGCACGGGGCCGTTCGGGCCACCGCGCCGGGAACGGGCGGAGGCGTACCGGTGCGTCCGTGCGCCGGTACGCCGCGCCGTCAGCCCAGCCCCGGCCCCCGTACCGGGATCGACGTGAACGTCGGCGAGGGGGCGGGGTCCTTGAAGAAGTCGTTGCCCTTGTCGTCGACGACGACGAACGCCGGGAAGTCCTCGACCTCGATCTTCCAGACGGCCTCCATGCCGAGCTCCTCGTACTCGACGACCTCGACCTTCTTGATGCAGTCCTGCGCGAGGCGTGCGGCCGGGCCGCCGATCGAGCCGAGGTAGAAACCGCCGTGGCTGCCGCAGGCGTCGGTGACCTGCTGCGAGCGGTTGCCCTTGGCCAGCATCACCTTGGAGCCGCCCGCCGCCTGGAACTGCTCGACGTAGGAGTCCATGCGGCCGGCCGTGGTCGGGCCGAACGAGCCGGACGCGTACCCCTCGGGGGTCTTCGCGGGACCGGCGTAGTACACCGGGTGGTCCTTGAGGTACTGGGGCATCTCCTCGCCCGCGTCCAGCCGCTCCTTGATCTTGGCGTGCGCGATGTCGCGGGCCACCACCAGCGGACCGGACAGCGACAGGCGGGTCTTCACCGGATGCTTCGTCAGCTCGGCCAGGATGGCGTCCATCGGCTGGTTCAGGTCGATCCGCACGACGTCACCGGCGTCGTCCAGGTGCTCGTCCGTGGTGTCGGGCAGGAACCGCGCCGGGTCGGTCTCGAGCTGCTCGAGGAAGACGCCCTCGGCGGTGATCTTCGCGACGGCCTGGCGGTCGGCCGAGCAGGACACGGCGATCGCGACGGGGCAGGAGGCGCCGTGCCGCGGCAGACGGACCACCCGCACGTCGTGGCAGAAGTACTTGCCGCCGAACTGCGCGCCGATGCCGATGCGCTGCGTCAGCTCGAAGACCTTCTCCTCCAGCTCCTTGTCCCGGAAGCCGTGGCCGAGCGCGGAGCCCTCGGCCGGGATCTCGTCCAGGTAGTGCGCGGAGGCGTACTTGGCGGTCTTCAGCGCGTACTCGGCGGAGGTGCCGCCGACGACGATCGCCAGGTGGTACGGCGGGCAGGCGGCCGTGCCCAGCGAACGGATCTTCTCCTCCAGGAACTTCATCATGGAGGCCTCGTTCAGGACGGCCTTGGTCTCCTGGTAGAGGAAGCTCTTGTTGGCGGAGCCGCCGCCCTTGGCCATGAACAGGAACTTGTAGGCGCCGCCGTCGGTCGCGTACAGCTCGATCTGGGCCGGGAGGTTGGAGCCGGTGTTCTTCTCCTCCCACATGGTGAGCGGAGCCATCTGCGAATAGCGCAGGTTGAGGTTCAGGTAGGCGTCGTAGATGCCGCGGCTCAGCGCCGCCTCGTCGCCGCCCTCGGTGAGGACGTTCTGCCCGCGCTTGCCCATGACGATCGCGGTGCCGGTGTCCTGGCACATCGGCAGCACGCCGGCGGCCGCGATGTTCGCGTTCTTCAGCAGGTCCAGCGCGACGAACTTGTCGTTGGCGGAGGCCTCGGGGTCGTCGATGATCCGGCGCAGCTGCGCGAGGTGCGCGGGACGCAGGTAGTGCTGGATGTCGTGGATCGCCTCGGCGGCGAGCTTGCGCAGCGCCTCCGGCTCCACCTTGAGGAAGGTCCGCCCGTCGGCCTCGAAGGTGGAGACACCTTCGGAGGTCACCAGCCGGTACGGGGTGGTGTCCTCTCCCTGGGGGAGCAGATCGGTGTACGCGAACTCAGGCATCGGTGCCCATTCCTCACTCGACAGACGGCGACCGCCTCCATTGGCGGGCGCCCACCAGCGTAGGACCTGCCCCCGACGGCGAGCCTGTGAGGTAGGGCTCAGTGGCCGTCGCGGGCCCGGCGGCGGCCGGGGGTATCGCGATCTATCGTGTGTCGGTACGCTGCTGTCGTGGACCTTCAGAAGCAGACCGCCGCCGCCATGCCGGCCGCCGCGCTGCGCGCCTCGGACGCCGACCGGGACCGTATCGCCGACATGCTCCGCGAGGCCCTCGCGGAGGGCCGGCTGACCGCCGACGAGCACGCCGAACGCGTCGAGGGCGTGCTGGCCGCCAAGACGGTCGGCGAGCTGCAGGCGTTCGTCCGGGACCTGCCCGCCGCCCACGAGCGGCGCGCCGCGCCCGCCGCCGCCCCCGACCGGCCGGCGGCGGGCGCGATCCCCGCCGACCCCGACGACAACGTGGTCGCGGTCTTCAGCAGCGCCGTCCGCCGGGGCCGCTGGCGCGCCGGCCGCCGCATCCACGCGTACGCCGTCTTCGGCACCGTCGAGATCGACCTCACCGAGGCGCTCTTCGAGTACCAGCAGGTGGTGATCAAGGCGTTCTCGGTCTTCGGCAACGTGGAGGTCCGCGTCCCGGAGAACGTCTCGCTGCGCGGCACCGGCGGCGCTGTCCTCGGCAACTTCGAGGTGGACGCGCTCGACTCCCCGCAGCCCGACGCCCCGGTGGTGTACGTCGACGGCTGGGCGGTGCTGGGCAACATCGAGGGACGGCCGAAGCGGGGCAAGCTCGTGGCGGACATCCTCGACCGGGTCCACGACAAGGTGGACCGGAGTCTGCGCAGACATCTGGACCGTTGACGGTCGTCGGACGGCGCGGGCGGTCCCCGGCGGCGGTGGTCCGGAACTCAGTGCATAGGCACGCGCACAGCGGGTAGGCCTGCTGCATCGTCTCTCGCTCGCGAAGCCGTCGTCAGGAGAAGACCCGTGCTGCAACCGCCGCATTCGCCCCTGCAGGTCGCCGCCGTCCCGGCCCGGCGGGTGCCAGGGCGCGACAGGGACCAGGACGACCCCTGGCACACCGACGCGGTGTGCCGGCGCGACGAGGCGGGCCTGTTCTTCGCGCCCTCCAAGGAGCCCACGGCCGCCCGCCTCTCCCGGGAGGAAGCCGCGAAACGGGTGTGCGCGCGTTGTCCCGTCATGGTCGAGTGCCGCGAGCACGCGCTGCTGCAGCCCGAGCCCTACGGCGTCTGGGGCGGTCTGACCGCCGCCGAGCGCCGGGTGGTCCTCGCCCGGCGGCGCCGCCGTGACGTGGAACTGCAGAAGACGGTGCGCGGGGCGGACCGCATAGCCCAGGCGGGATGAACGAAGGGCGCCCCCTCCGCACCGGGGGCGCCCTCCTCGGCTGCTTTCCGGCCCCGCCGGGCCGGGGGCCTACTTGGCCCGGTCGAAGTCGACCGCGCTGTAGGCCCGCAGCTTGCTCAGCCGGTGCTCGGAGTCGATCCGCCGGACCGTCCCGGACTTCGACCGCATCACGATCGAGTCGGTGGTCGCGGTCTCCGAGCGGTACCGGACGCCCCGCAGCAGTTCGCCGTCGGTGATGCCGGTGGCGACGAAGAACACGTTCTCGCCGGTCACCAGGTCCTCGGTGGTCAGCACCCGGTCGAGGTCGTGCCCGGCGTCGATCGCCCGCTGCCGCTCCTCGTCGTCCTTGGGCCACAGCTTGCCCTGGATGACGCCGCCCAGGCACTTCACGGCGCAGGCCGAGATGATGCCCTCGGGGGTGCCGCCGATGCCGAGCAGCAGGTCGACGCCGGTGCCCTCGCGCAGCGCGAGGATCGAGCCGGCCACGTCGCCGTCGGAGATCAGCTTGATGCGCGCCCCGGTCGCCCGGATCTCCTCGATGATGCCCTCGTGCCGCGGCCGGTCCAGGATGACGACGGTGACGTCCTCCGGCGTGGCCCGCTTGGCCTTGGCGACCCGGCGGATGTTGACCTCGACGGGCGCGTCGATATCGACGAACTCGGCGGCCTCGGGGCCGGTGACCAGCTTGTCCATGTAGAACACGGCGGACGGGTCGAACATCGCGCCGCGTTCGGTGGCGGCGAGGACGGCGATCGCGTTCGGCATGCCCTTCGCGGTCAGCGTGGTGCCGTCGATGGGGTCGACCGCGATGTCGACCTCGGGACCGGTCTGGTCGCCGACGCGCTCGCCGTTGAAGAGCATCGGGGCTTCGTCCTTCTCGCCCTCGCCGATGACGACCACGCCGTTCATCGACACGGTGGAGACGAGGGTCCGCATCGCGCGCACCGCGGCGCCGTCGGCGCCGTTCTTGTCCCCGCGTCCCACCCAGCGGCCGGCGGCCATCGCGGCCGCTTCGGTCACCCGGACGAGCTCCAGGGCGAGGTTGCGGTCCGGGGCCTCGGAGGGGACATCGAGTTCGGACGGCAAGTGATGATGCTCGGTCATCGGAGCGCACCTTTCTGACTGATACGACGACGGCCGGATGAGGGTTCGATCCCCGACTCTATCGTCAGTCCGACAAAATGAGCAGGGGACCCCACGGATGAGCGCGCCGGGCACCTGCGACGATAGGGGGCGTGGCAGGTTCGAACGGCAGACAGAAGACGGCCCGGGACATGATCCTCTCCCTGGGGCTCATCATGATCGCGGCGTGGGTGATCTATCTCTTCATCCCCCACGACGACCGCGCTCCCGACGTCAAGCGGGTCGACTACCGCGTCGAACTCCTCACGGCGCGCCGCGCGGCGTCGTACCCGGTGGCCGCGCCCGAGGGCCTGCCGAGCACCTGGAAGGCCACCTCGGTGCGCTTCCGGGGCGACGAGTTCGACGCCTGGCACCTGGGTTTTCACACTCCCGACGGGGAGTACGTGACCATCGAGCAGTCCACGCAGCGGCGCTCGCAGTTCATCGACGAGGCCAGTCAGGGCGCGACCGAGACCAAGGTCACCGAGCGGATCGGCGGGCGCACCTGGATCCGCTACACCGGCGGCCGCTACGACGCCCTCGTGCTGAAGGACGCCGGCGGCTCCACCACGGTGGTCGCGGGCACGGCCGGTTTCGGCCCGCTCTCGACGATGGCGGGCGCGCTGAAGCTGGCGTGAGCGCCCGGCGCATGCGAGGAGGGCCCCCGGCGACGCCGGGGGCCCTCCTCGCATGTCAGCGGTCTCAGACGGTGGTGACGACCTCGTCGTAGGCCAGGCGCGGGGAGCGCGGGTACCAGGCGGCCTCGCCCGGCTTGCCGATGTTGACGGCCATCAGCGGGGTGTGGTCGTCGTCGAGGAACTCCTTGCGGACGCCCTCGAGGTCCACGCCGGTCATCGGGCCGGCGGCGAGGCCGGCGGCGCGGACGCCGATGATGAAGTACGCGGCCTGGAGGGCGGCGTTCAGGGCGGCGGCGCCCTCACGGGCCGGGCGCTCGCTGAAGAACAGTTCCTTGGCCTGCGGGAAGGCCGGGAACAGGGTGGGCAGCTCCTCGTGGAACTCGTTGTCCGCGGAGAGGATCGCGACCAGCGGGGCGGTGGCGGTCTTGGCCTGGTTGCCCTCGGCCATGTGCCGCACCAGGCGCTCACGGGCCTCGGGGGAGCGGACCAGGGTGACGCGCAGCGGGGTCTGGTTGAACGCCGTCGGGCCGTACTTGACGAGGTCGTAGATCGCCTGGACCTGTTCGTCGGTCACCGGCTCGTCGGTGAAGGTGTTCGCGGTGCGAGCCTCGCGGAACAGCAGGTCCTGGGCAGCGGCGTCAAGAACGAGAGACATGCGGGGGCTTCCTTCTGGTGGCGTCCGGATCCGGTACCGGACCGTGGTCCGGATCGGCTGACGGAAGCGACAGTACGCGAGGGAAGTTCAACCTTCAACAAAAACGGGTGCGGGGTGATCCGCTTCACATCAGCCGCACAGCCACCCGCGCCCCGGGGCCGATCCCCCGGCGGGCTCACTCCTCCTGCGGGGCCCCCTCCTCCTCGGCGAGCGCCGCGTCCAGCCGCTCCCGGGCGCCCTCCAGCCAGCGCCGACACACCTTGGCCAGCTCCTCCCCGCGCTCCCAGAGGGCGAGGGACTCCTCCAGCGTCGTGCCCCCCGCCTCCAGGCGCCGTACGACCTCGATCAGCTCGTCGCGGGCCTGCTCGTACCCGAGTGCCTCGTCCGTCGTGCTCGTCATGTCCCTGTGTTCCTACTCGTCGACTCGAACGGTGAACTCGCCCCCGGCCACCCGCGCGCGCAGCGCCTCGCCCGCCGCCGCCTCGCCCGGGTCCCGCACCACGTGCCCGTCGGCCTTCTGCAGCACCGCGTACCCCCGCTTCAGCGTCGCGGCCGGCGAGAGAGCCACCACGCGCGCGTGCGTGTGACCCAACTCGGAGTCCGCGCGGTCGAGGAGGTGGCCGAGCGTGCGCCGGGCGCGGTCGGCGAGCGAGGCCACGTGATCGGCCCGCTCGTCGATCATCCGGTGCGGATCCTGTATCGCGGGCCGCGCCAGCGCGTGGGCCAGCCCGCGCTCCTCCCGCTCCAGATACGCCTGCACGCAGCGCCGCGCCCGCCCGCGCAGCATCCGCACCCGCTCCAGCTCCTCGCCGACGTCCGGCACCACCTTCTTCGCGGCGTCGGTCGGCGTCGAGGCACGCAGGTCGGCCACATGGTCCAGCAGCGGGTTGTCCGGCTCGTGCCCGATCGCCGAGACGACCGGCGTACGGCAGGCGGCGACCGCCCGGACCAACTGCTCGTCGGAGAACGGCAGCAGGTCCTCGACGCTGCCGCCGCCCCGCGCGACGACGATCACGTCCACCTCCTCCAGCGCGTCCAGCTCCTTGACGGCCTGGACGACCTGCGTCACGGCGTGGACGCCCTGGACGGCGACGTTGCGCACCTCGAAGCGGACCGCGGGCCAGCGGTGCCGGGCGTTCTCCAGGACGTCCCGCTCGGCGGCGGAGGCCCGGCCGCACACGAGGCCGACCAGCTGCGGCAGGAACGGCAGCGGCTTCTTGCGCGCCGGGGCGAACAATCCCTCCGCCGCCAGGGACTTCTTCAGCTGCTCCAGCCGCGCCAGCAGCTCGCCGACGCCGACCGGCTTGATCTCCACGGCACGCAGCGACAGCTGCCCGCGCGGCGCGTACCACTCCGGCTTCGCGTGGACGACGACCCGCGCGCCCTCGCCCACGACGTCCGCGACCGCGTCGAAGACCTGGCGGTAGCAGGTCACACCCACGGAGATGTCGTGCGAGGGGTCCCGCAGGGTCAGGAAGACGACCCCGGCGCCCGGACGCCGGGACAACTGGGTGATCTGCCCCTCGACCCACACCGCGCCGAGCCGGTCGATCCAGCCTCCGATGAGCCGCGACACCTGACCGACGGGCAGCGGGGCGTCCGCGGACGTGTTCACAGCCATGCCGACGAGAGTATCGGCCACGACCGACAACCCGGTCCGAGCGCCGGGTTGCGGGCGGCGGCGGACCCCGGCGCACGCCGGCGGCCGCCGGGCACGGCCTTACGATGGGACCCATGACTGCTTCGCCTGGCCGCCGCCGTGTCCTGCTCGCCGCTCCCCGGGGCTACTGCGCGGGCGTCGACCGTGCCGTGATCGCCGTGGAGAAGGCCCTGGAGCAGTACGGGGCCCCGGTCTACGTCCGGCACGAGATCGTCCACAACAAGTACGTGGTGCAGACCCTGGAGAAGAAGGGCGCGATCTTCGTCGAGCGGACGGAGGAGGTGCCGCCGGGCAACATCGTGATGTTCTCGGCCCACGGCGTCGCCCCCGTCGTCCACGAGGAGGCCGCGCGCGGGCGCCTCGCCACCATCGACGCGACCTGCCCGCTGGTCACCAAGGTCCACAAGGAAGCGGTCCGCTTCGCCCAGGAGGACTACGACATCCTCCTGATCGGGCACGAGGGCCACGAGGAGGTCATCGGCACCTCCGGCGAGGCCCCGGACCACATCCAGCTGGTCGACGGCCCCGCGGACGTCGCCAAGGTCGAGGTCCGCGACCCGTCGAAGATCGTGTGGCTCTCCCAGACCACCCTCTCCGTCGACGAGACGATGGAGACGGTCGACGCCCTGAAGGAGAAGTTCCCGCAGCTCGTCTCCCCGCCCAGCGACGACATCTGCTACGCCACGCAGAACCGTCAGCTCGCGGTGAAGCAGATGGGCGCGGAGGCGGAACTGGTCATCGTGGTCGGCTCCCGCAACTCCTCCAACTCCAAGCGTCTGGTCGAGGTCGCGAAGCTCGCCGGTTCCCGCGAGGCCTACCTGGTGGACTTCGCGAGCGAGATCGACGAGGCCTGGCTGGACGGCGTGACGACGGTGGGCGTCACCTCCGGCGCCTCCGTCCCCGAGGTCCTCGTCGAGGAGGTGCTGGCCTGGCTCACCGAGCGCGGCTACGGGGACGTCGAGCTCGTCAAGGCCGCGGAGGAGCACATCACCTTCTCGCTGCCCAAGGAGCTCCGCCGCGACCTGCGTGAGGAGGCGGCGGCGCTGGCGGCCGGTCGCGGCGGGAGCGGCACGGCGTCCTCCCGTACGGCACCCGGTACGGCCTCCGGTGCTGCGGGCACCTCGGCCGAGTGACGGTCCGTCGGCCGTCGTAACGTAGGGCCATGCAGATCTTCGGCGTGGACATCGGCGGATCCGGGATCAAGGGCGCCCCCGTGGACCTGGACAAGGGCGACCTGGCCCAGGAACGGCTCAAAGTGCTCACCCCGCACCCGGCGACGCCCGACGGCGTCGCCGACGGCGTGCGGCAGGTCGTGGAGCACTTCGGGTGGACGGGGCCCGTGGGGCTGACCTTCCCGGGCGTGGTCACCGGCGGCTCCACGATCCGCACCGCGGCCAACGTCGACAAGGGCTGGATCGACACCGACGCGCGCGCCCTGTTCGGCGAGCGGCTGGGCGGCCTGCCGGTCACCGTGGTCAACGACGCGGACGCGGCGGGCGTCGCCGAGATGTCCTTCGGCGCCGGGCGCGGCCGCGGCGGCACGGTGATCCTGCTGACGTTCGGCACGGGCATCGGCAGCGCCCTGTTCGTGGACGGCGCGCTGGTCCCCAACACCGAGCTCGGCCATCTGGAGCTGCACGGCCACGACGCCGAGAAGCGCGCCAGCAGCAAGGCCAGGGAGGACCACGAGCTGACGTGGGAGCACTGGGCGCACCGCGTCCAGAAGTACCTCGCCCACGTCGAGATGCTCTTCTCGCCGGAGCTGTTCATCATCGGCGGCGGCGTCAGCCGCAAGGCCGACAAGTTCCTGCACTTCATCGAGGGCGTCAAGGCGGAGATCGTCCCGGCCCAGCTGCAGAACAACGCGGGAATCGTGGGCGCCGCGATGCACGCGGCGCAGAGCGACTGAGGCGCGGCGACCGCGGCCCCGTGGCGTCGCGGCCGTGACGGCCACGACGGCCGTTGCGCCACGAACCGCGACACGGCTACGACGGGTCCCGGCGGGCCGGCGGGCGGCGGACCGGGTTCCTGCGGCGGGCCGCCGCCAGGCGCAGGCCGCGCGCCAGGACGGTCAGCGCCGCCAGCAGCGTCCCGCCGTACAGCCAGCCGACCTGGGTGGCCAGTGCCGTGACCAGCCCCATCAGACGCGCCCCGATCCCGTTGCCGCCCGCGGCCACGGGCAGCAGTCCGACGGAGAACGCGATCGGCGCGACCACCGGCGCGGACAGCAGCTCGGCGTCACGCACCCAGAGCGCGGTCAGCAGGCACACCGGCAGGAACAGCACGCCGTACACCGTGAGCGAGGCGCCGAACAGCAGCTGGTCCAGGCCGCCGAGCACGCACATCAGCGCCGAGCCGAACAGTCCCGCGCCGAGCCCGGTCAGCCGGGGGGTCGGCATCTTCCGCGCCGGCAGCGGTGCGGGCCCGCGTCCGGCCGGGGCGGGGCGGGGCTCGCGGCGGCTCCGCTCCGGGCCCGGCTGGGGCGGCAGGGGAGGAGTGTCCCGTCGGGCGTCCTGTCGGGCGTCCCGGTGGGCGTCCCGGTCCGGGGCCCGTGTCCTGTGTTGCTCCACCGGACCAACATAGGTCTGTTTATGTGCCGAATCGGGTGTCGGACACGCCGTGCGGCGCGGCTTGGCCAAGCGTTCGACAGGGCAGCGGGGCGGAGCCGGGGCACGCCGTAAACTGGTGGACCGGTCAGCTCTCTGGCCCCTGGCCCTCTCACTCCGGGAACTGGCCCCTTGGCCCTCTCACCACGGGAAGTCGCAACGTGTCGCTCACGATCGGAATCGTCGGTCTGCCGAATGTCGGCAAGTCGACCCTGTTCAACGCCCTGACCAAGAACGACGTGCTGGCGGCCAACTACCCGTTCGCCACGATCGAGCCCAACGTCGGCGTGGTCGGCGTCCCCGACGCCCGGCTCACGAAGCTGGCGGAGATCTTCTCCTCCCAGCGCGTCCTCCCGGCGACGGTCGACTTCGTCGACATCGCGGGCATCGTGCGCGGCGCGAGCGAGGGCGAGGGCCTGGGCAACAAGTTCCTCGCGAACATCCGCGAGTCCGACGCGATCTGCCAGGTCATCCGTGCCTTCAAGGACGAGAACGTGGTCCACGTCGACGGCAAGGTCTCGCCCAAGGACGACATCGAGACGATCAACACCGAGCTGATCCTCGCCGACCTGCAGACCATCGAGAAGGTCCTGCCGCGGCTGCAGAAGGAATCGCGGATCAAGAAGGACGTCGCCCCGAAGGTGAAGGCCGTCGAGGAGGCGAAGGAGATCCTGGAGAAGGGCGACACCCTCTTCTCCCAGGGCGTCCTCCAGGGCAGCGAACGGGCCGAGCTCCTGCACGACCTGCACCTGCTCACCACCAAGCCCTTCCTCTACGTCTTCAACGTCGACGAGGACGAGCTGACCGACGACGCCTTCAAGGACGAGCAGCGCGCCCTCGTCGCCCCCGCCGAGGCGATCTTCCTCAACGCCAAGCTGGAGCAGGACCTCGCCGAGCTGGACGAGGCCGACGCGATGGAGCTCCTGGAGTCCGTCGGCGCCGAGGAGCCCGGCCTCGCCACCCTGGCCCGCGTCGGCTTCGACACCCTCGGCCTGCAGACGTACCTCACGGCCGGCCCCAAGGAATCCCGCGCCTGGACCATCAAGAAGGGCGCCACCGCCCCCGAGGCGGCCGGCGTCATCCACACCGACTTCCAGAAGGGCTTCATCAAGGCGGAGGTCATCTCCTTCGCCGACCTGGTGGAGACCGGCTCGGTCGCCGAGGCCCGCGCGAAGGGCAAGGCCCGCATGGAGGGCAAGGAGTACGTGATGCAGGACGGCGACGTGGTGGAGTTCCGCTTCAACGTTTAGGCGCATTTCCACCACGTCGGCTTGGTTGATTACACAAGTCAGGAGGGCTCGACCCTTCGGAGTTGAGCCCTTCGCTCGTTCCCGTGCTGGGATGGTGCTGAGAAAACTGACGCTCTGTCACCTTGTTTCGCAAGCGTCCCTGGTGTGGCTCCCTCGGAGTGGACCGACTGCGGGTATGGGTTCACAGCGACTGCTGGCGCGGGCCGATCTCTGCCCTGTTTCCGGGACAAGTGGCGAGGCTGCCGCTTACGACGGCTGGTGTCAGTGACGGCGGGCCCCTCAAACGATTCGGGTGGCTGACCGGTGAGCGGCGTTCGATCAAGGCTGCTCTCGTGCCGGATCGGAGAACGCCGCTTCCCTCTTGTGGCGGGCACGGTAGGCTCGACCAGGCATGATGCGGCCCTGCTGGCGTGGGCGACGCGGGAGGACGGGGACAGTGACCGCAGTGGGAGGAACCCCGGCGTCCGGGGTGCCGAAGCCTGGCCCGGTGAGGCCGCCCCGGCAGTGGTCGCAGGAGAGGGTCTCTCCGTACCCGTGGGAGCAGGAGGCATTGGATCACGTCCGGCAGCTCATGCCGCACGCCGAGCCGTATCGGGCCTGGGCCACCTTCTCTTTTACTGCGCAGTCCGGACGCGTCAATGAATGCGATCTGCTGATCGCAGTTCCGGCCGGCCTCTTTCTCGTCGAGATCAAGAGTCACCCCGGTGAACTCCGTAACACCGGTTCCACGTGGAATTTCCGTGGCCAGGACCGTATGCGGACCCTCACCAACCCTCTGCACTTCAACGACTTGAAGTCCAAGGAGCTGAAGAGCCAACTCCAGTGGGCAGCACGCAAGCTGGGTATCAGCGACCGCGTCGTGCCGCGTATCGAGCCTGCCGTGTTCCTCTCCGCCCCGGATCTGGAAAGCCACCTGGACGAGGTCCAGCAGATCAAGGTCTACGGCCGTGACGACGGCGCGAGCGGTCTGAAGCGTATCTGGCAGGATTTCCTGGGACTGCCACCGGACCGCCCTGAGCGGCGCATTACTCCGGAGTTCTCTCGCCATACCCTCCCGCAGTTGCTGAAGGCCATTGGTATTCGTCAGTCCGCCGCCCATCTGCGGTTCGGCGAGGCATGGAAGATGGAGCCCCATCCGCTGGACGCCGGTCCGTCCTGGGAGGACCGGCTCGCGTCTCGCGATGACGGGATGGTCCAGGAAGAGGGACGGGTCCGTATCTATCTGGTCAGCCAGATGGCGACCGAAGCGGCTCGTAAGGCCACCGAACGTGCCGCGCGCCGTGAGTACCAGGTGCTCCAGGGCATCAACCATCGCGGGATCGTCGACGCAGTCGAATTCCGTGAGCATCAGGGCGGGCCGGCGATTCTCTTCCGCCATCGCCACACGGATCTGCGACTCGACCAGTACCTCGATGTCTACGGCGGGAAGCTGACTCCCGAGACCCGCCTCGACCTGGTCCGACAACTCGCAGAAGCCGTCCGCTACGCACACAACCGTTCCCTGTACCACCGGGCTCTGGCTGCACGATCGGTGTACGTCTCCTTCAAAGAGGGTGGGTCCCATCCCGAACTGCGGATCACGGACTGGCAGACCGCGGCCCGGGATTTCGACTCCAACGCCACCTTCTTCCGCTCCATCGGTGGTTCCGCCCTCGACGCGGCACTCATTGAGGACGCGGCCCGCGTCTACCTCGCCCCGGAGACGGATCAGCCCTACGCCGACCCCGGCGACCTGGACGTCTTCGGTCTCGGAGCGGTGGCACATCTGATCCTGACCGGGTTGCCGCCGGCTGCGCAGCGCAGCGCGCTGAGTGACCGTCTGCGCACGGACTCGGGGCTGCGTCTCTTCGCGGTGGCGGATGGGCTGCCCGATGCCCTGGACGATCTCGTTTTCCAGGCGACCCGGACCGATGTCAATGATCGCCTCGGCTCGGTGGAGGCATTCCTCGACCTCCTCGACGAGGCCGAACGTGCCAGCGTGCTGCCGGACTCCCCGGCCTCGACCGGTGTCGACCCGTTGGAGGCGCTGCCCGGTCAGTCACTCGACGCCGAATGGTCGGTCCGGCGGGTTCTCGGCACCGGGGCCACTGCCCGTGCGCTGCTCGTGGAGCGGGCGACCGAGGACGAGGACGGACACGTCCAGATCGACGAGCACGTCTTCAAGGTGGCGCTCGACGAGGAGCGTGCGGGCAGACTGCGGGCCGAGGAGCGGGTGCTCGGCACGGTCGGTGGTGGAGCGGTCGTCCAGTTGCGCGGACAGGGCCTGCGGGAGATCGGCGGGCGCACGGTTCTGGAGCTGGAGTACGCCGGCGAGCAGTCTCTCGGTGAGCGACTCCGAGGCCAGGGCCGTCTCACCTACCACGAGCTGGAACGCTTTTCGGACGATCTGTTCCACGCCCTTGACCAGCTCGCCGGTCATGGAGTGCGCCACCGTGACATCAAGCCGGACAATTTCGGTGTCCAGCGACGCAAGGACCGTACCTGGCAGCTGAAGCTCTTCGACTTCTCACTCACCGATGCCTCTGACCGGGACATCAAGGCCGGTACCCGTAACTATCTCGACCCGTTCCTCGGGTCGATGCGCCGCGCCCACTACGACGATCACGCCGAGCGTTACGCGGCGGCCGTCACCCTTCACGAGATGGCCAGTGGCGAGCGACCGGTGTGGGGCGACGGGCAGAACGACCCGCTCACCAACGAATCGGCAGTCCTCCGCATAGCGGTCGAACTCTTCGAACCGGCATTGAGCGAGGGGCTCGCACGCTTCTTCCGTAGAGCCCTGCACCGCGATACCGAGCACCGCTTCGAGACCCTCACGCAGATGCGGGACGAGTGGCGGCAGGTGTTCCGCACCGCGGACTCGACCGGCCCCACCACTACTCCGACCACGGTCGGCACCATCTCCGAGGACCCAGAGAGCGACCGGGACAGGGCAGCGGCAGCCGCCGACACTACGACACTCCTGGAGGCCGCCGGTCTGTCTCCCCGGGCGGTGTCTGTCGCGAACGACCTGCACGCTTACCGGGTCGGTGATCTGCTGAACCTTCAGCCGTACGTCATCTCCCGGGCGCGCGGCGCAGGTGCGCTGGTCCGCAAGGAACTGAACCGGCGGCGCAAGCAATGGGCGGCAGCGCTCCTTCCGGCCTCCGACGGAAGGTCTCCGCGGACCGCGTCCGTCGATCGCGCGGTGGTGGACGTCGTCACGGCGGACGGCTCGGCTCCGGAACGGATCCTGTCGATAGACGAGATGGCAGCCCTGCTCACGCCCGAGCCGGGACGCAAGGGTTCGCACCGCGAGGGCGTGGTCCGGCTCACGCTCGGGCTTCCGCCCGAGGAGGGCGGGCTGTCTCCGCTGGGAGCCTGGCCGGTGCAGGCACGCATTGCCGAGCACCTGGGTATCAAGCAGCCGCCGGTCTCGCGGCACCATCGGATGGAGATCAAACAGTGGGCCGAGGCGGCCTGGCTCGCACCGGTACGGGCTGAGCTGGTCGACATCGTCACTGCCGCCGGGCGCGTCATGACCGCTGTGGAGGCTGCCGCCGAACTGCGTGCCCGCCACGGAGCGGACAGCGACACCGGTGAGCGGATCCTGGCCAGATCGCTCGCCGTGGTCCGGGCCGCGGTCGAGGCCGAGACCGCGGATGTACTGGGAGGGGGAGACAGCGCGGGGACCGAGAGCGCAGTACCGCATGAGCCCCGGCTCGCGGTGCACCGGCGTGGCGAAGCGATCCTCATCGCGGCCGAGTCGCTTCCCGGAACCGAGGATCCGAGCCCCCGTGAACTGGCCGACTACAGCGCTCTGTTGGGGGCTTGCGCCTATCAGTCGGCCAGGCGTGACCCATTGCCCAGCCGTACCGAGGTCCTGCGTGATCTGCGTGCGGTACCGGTTCCCGACGGCTTCGCCCCACTCGCGGACACCCGCCTCGTGGCACTGGCCGCCGCGGTCGCCACTCGGACCGCGGTCACCCCGCGTCTGGAGCTGTACCCGCAGGATCTGAGTCTGGAGCGCGCACTTCGCATCTCCCAGGCGGGAGCCGGGGTCCGGCACGACCGGGGCATCATGGTTCCCGGTCTGATCGCGCGGCTGCGGGCACGGTTCCCCGACCTCGACCTCCTCGTGGGCGGCCGCGAGCCGACCCATGTGGAGCTTGAGGACGCGCTCGAAGCGGCACGCTTCGACCTGCGGTACGACCACACGACCCTGACGTTCTTCCCGCGCAGAACCGCACCGCCCGCCGCCCGCACCTCAACCGGCGTCCACACCAGCTATCTTCCACCCCGCCCGATCTCCCGCTCGGACCGGGAGGACCCGCACGGGGCGTCTCGTGCCCGGCTCACCGAGCGGGCCGCGCGCGGCGGCTTCCTCGCTTTGACGGTGAAGCGCGACGTACTCGTGGGGACGGCGGAGCGGGTGGCGGCGACCTTCGAATCCGAGGGTGTCGTCGCGGTTGACGTCGCTGGCATGTTCCTGCGTACGCTGCGGGAGTTGGCGGACGAGAAGGGCCAGGACTGGCAGAAGTTCCTGCGCGCCGACAGCAGTTCGGCTCCCGGCCGCATCAAGCCCGGCCTTGCCTCTTTCGCACGCGTCGTCTGGCAGAGGATGGAGGACGCCCTCCTGGAGCGGGCCGCCGAGCCCCGGACGATTCTCTTCCTTTACGACGCCGGCCTCGTCGCCCGCTACTGGGACGAGGGCGGCCATGGCTTCCTGACCCGTCTTCAGAGTGCGGCACGCCGACCGGCGACCGTCCCGTACGGCCTGTGGCTGTTGTGTCCGGTCGAGACACGGTCGCAGCAGCCGCGCCTGGACGGGCGGACGGTTGAGGTGATTGCGGGCGATGGGGAGAAAGAGCACCTGGATGCGGAGTTCGTGAAGGCGCTCGGGGACTGAGCGCCTTCACGAAGTGAACGGACGGCCGGGGTCAGGACTTCTTGCGGGAAACTCCGCCCCTGCGCCCGATGTTGAAGTACAGCCGGTACACATCGGGCAGGTCGATGGCCCCGGTGGTGAGTCGCCGGGTCAGGACGCCGATGTCGATGAGTTCCTCGAGGACGGCGAAGAGGTCAGCTGGTTTGCGTGGACCGCTGCCGCCGTCGTCTTCCTGGCCGTCCTGAGCGTTGTCCTTGGCCAGATCCTGCAGCGCTGCGCTGAGCCCGCCCTGATCCCAGTAGGCGATGACGAGGGAAGGCTCCATCGGTACCTCACCCCCCTCGAGTTTTTCGACCGCAGCAACCGCCCAGGCGATGTCCTCCGTAAGTTCCTCCACACGGATACGGGCCGCCCCGTGCAGGCTCGCTCTGATGGCGTCGTAGTGCAGTGCGTACTCGTGCCCGGCGTAGCGCTCCGCGGAGACGACGGCGGCCTCCCGGAGGCTGTAGAGCCAGGTACGGGGGCTGACCTCCTCATTGCCGTCCTGGAGGTGATTGGGCACCCAGGTGTAGGTGAGGCCCTTGCGCCGGTCGGTACCCATGTACGGCCCGGCGATGTCAACGAATACGGCTTCCTGCCGTGTCTGGTCAGCGATGACGTCGGTCGGCGCGATGAACCTGCCCTCGCCCTCGTCGCGCCAGCTGCCGGTCATGCTGGTCGCGGCTCGAAACTCCGCGGCTCCGGGGCCGTCGTAGTTGCCCAGTTGGTGGAAGAAGAGTCCGTAGAGGTTCTCCCGGAGCCAGGTGAGCTCGGCGGTGTTTGCCGTGAGTTTCGAGGCGTCTGCGAATTTCTTGGGCGCACTGTCGTACATGTCCGGGCGAATGAAGATCTTCGCGCGCAGAGCTGTGGTCGTGAGCCGCAGTTCGAGTGCCACCTCGAGCAGACCTGACACAAGCTTGTCCGCCTGTGTCCTGTCTTTGTGCAGGTGGTCGAGGGCGTCGAAGAGCAGGACCCGCGTCATGCCGTCGTTGTGGGCTGTGCTGTCCGCTTCCTGGAGAGCGTCGTCGAGTGCTTCGGGATTGTCCCGTACCCAGCTCATCCGGCCGGGCCAGTCACCGATGGCTGCGATCTCGGGCACTTGGAGCGCCATCAGAACGACCGTGAACCAGAAGTCGACCGCATCGAACTCGTCATCACGCATTAGCCGGGCGATGACTCGCTTGGTCGGGTACGCGGCGTCGGCCCTACGGTCCGCAGCGAAGCCGGTGGCGATCTCGACCCGGCGCAATTTGGGCATCAGGTACGAGGCCGCGGCGATCTCTCGCAGCCGGGGATCCGTCAGTGCCTTGGCCCAGTAGGTCTTGCCGGTGCCGCGAGCGCCCTTCACCACTGTGACATCGGGAGCGAGAGCGAGCCGGTGGCTCGACGGGGTGAACAGTCGCCGCAGGTCCGGTTCCGTGGTGTTCGCGTCGACCGCGCCTTCCAGAGCCCTGTCGATCAGGGTGCGGTACTCGTCGGCGGTCAGGGGGGTCATGAGGGCTCCGGGTGCGGTGACGGCAGCAGTCGCTCCACCGTAGTCGTGAAGGTCTGGTACACGGCCTCGACCATCGGCAGCTCCGGCCAGGCGCTGCTGCGCAGCGGGTCGAGTCCGATCAGGTCGTTGCCGAACAGGATCGGGATGGGGGAGTGCGGTGCGTCTTCCGCGTCCGGTGCCGAGATATACGTGCTGTCCGGCTCGTAGAGGGTGTCCGCGAAGAGGTTGTAGGCCCGCTCCTGCAGGGCGAGGAGTCGGTTGATGTCTCCGGCGGAGTTGAACATGGCAGCGACGACCCTGAGGCGTTCTACCAGGTCGCTGACGTGGTCCTGCCGTTGCCTCCACTGCTCGAACAGCATGCGGTACCCCTCCCAGGTGGAGGGGTTGTCCACGGTGAACAGCAGAGCCAGGCCGCTCAGGTGGGTCAGGGTGACAGCGGCGATGTCATGCATTCCCGCCCGACAGTCGAGCAGGACGACATCCGGGCGCCGGGAGAGCTCCGCGACCTGGTTCTCGCAGGCGCTGATGGCCTGCTCAAGACGGGTGGCGAAGGGGCGCGGGGAATCGCCGGGAGTGAGCGGGGCCAGGTCGCTGTAGATGCGGTTCAGTTTGGCGAGGTAGTCGCTGCGTTCGCCTGCGCGAGGTGTCCCTCCCGCAGGGGCGAACCACACCTCACCGTTGCTTTCGCCCCGGACCGGGAGGGCGGTGCCGCGAGCGACCAGTTCCAGCCCGTCTCCATGCCCGACTGCTGCTTCGACCAGATGGTCCACGATGCCGTGACGCGGGATGCCGCTCGGGCTCTCCAGGAGGTTCGATACCCCGGGGGACTCCAGGTCGAGGTCCACCACGAGGACACAACGTCCGCGGTCCGCCAGATACCGGGCGAGCATCGCGGTGGCCGTAGAGCGGCCCACACCCCCCTTGAATCCGTACATGGCGACGCGTCGGTCCCGGCGGTCCCAGTCCTCGTCGTTCGGCGCCTGGGCAGAAACGGGTGCACTGGTCCAGTCGGTCCCTATCACTGTGCGTTCTAAGGCATGCACGCTGCCGACGCTCCCGTGGGACGCGCTGATCTCCGTACGGTCGCTGCTGGCGAAGAAGAGGTCGGGGGCGAACAGCAGACTGCCTAGGACGACGGGCTCGAGGCCGGTGAAGGGGTGCGTCGCGGCCGCGAATGCCGCTGACGCCGAGAGCACATCGGGGGCGTCCGCAGGCAGTGGAGCGGCGCGGTCGTCGACAAGGAGCGACGCCCGGCCCAGAAGGTCACGGGTGACGACAACGTCCATTCCGAACCGCTGGGCGGCCTGTCCGGCGTGGGCGAGCGCTTGCTTCCAGGCCGCGTCGAACCGTGCGGAGGGTGGGGGAGGGGTGGTCATACGAGGGTGCCGGTTCCTAGGATGCGGGCCTGCTCGTGGGCGGCGATGAGGTCGTGGGCCGCCTTGAGGTGCCGGTCGACGTGCTCCTTGGTGAGCGTGGTGCCGTCGCAGTACCGGTCGCCCACGTCCCAGTCCGCGAACGGGTTCTCCCAGAGGAGCTGGGAGAACAGGAGACCTGCGGCGGTGTCGTTGCGGCGGTGGGCCACGGCGGTGAGCTGTTCCCAGAGGGCGGGAAGGTGGCCGTGCTGGCCGTCCCAGTTCCGCTGCCTCCGCTGAGGATGCGCGAACTTCATCTCGGGGTGGTGCGGCATGCCGTTCGGCTTGAGCTCGGAGCCGAGGAAACTGATCAGGATGGCCTTGATGGCGCATTCCGCGGCCAGACCGGCCAGGTGGTCCGCCGATATCTGCCACCGCGCGCCCGTCGCGAGGACGGCCGACCGGTAGTGGTGCACGCTCGCTCGGGCGAAGTCGGGCGGGGGCGAGGTACTGGGCGCTGCCGTCACGACGATCACTTTAGTGGGGGGAGCCGAGGGCGCGGGAGGCCTTTCCACACACGGGGACCCCAGCCTCGTTAACGAGGCTGGCAGGATTGAAGGGCCTGGCCGCGGGATGCGCGGCGGGAGAGGACGCGGTGCGGTGAGTAGGAACAAGAAGGAAGCGGACGTGACGGTGGAGACGGCGGGTACGGCGGCGGGCCTGGACAAGGAGGCCCTGGTCAAGGACCTCAAGCGGCAGGTCCTCGACCTGGAGGACGACCTGCGTGCCCGCAGCGAGACGGTCGACGAGTTCCGCGAACGCCTGGAAGAGGAGTATCAGCAGGCCAAGAAGGCCAAGCGGATCGCGGCCCCCTACGCCGCCTGGCGCGACGAGCGGGTCACGCAGGCCGCGGCGGCCTGGGTCCTCGCCTGCGTCTTCGTCCGCTTCTGCGAGGACAATCGGCTCATCGAGGAGCCCTTCCTCGCCGGCCCCGGCGAACGTCTCGCCGAGGCGGAGGCCCGCCACGACCACTTCTTCCGCGAGAACCCGCACCTCAACGACCGCGACTGGCTGATCGACTCCTTCCGTCATCTCGCCAAGACGAACGCCGCCGCCGCCGGCCTCTTCGACGAGAACCACAACCCGCTGTGGAGCATCACCCCCGGCTACGACGCGGCGACGAAGTTGCTCGCGTTCTGGCGCAGGTGGGGCGCGGCGGGCGAGATCCGTTACGACTTCACGGACCCGGAGTGGAACACCCGGTTCCTCGGCGACCTCTACCAGGAGCTGAGCGAGCATGCCCGCAAGACGTACGCGCTGCTCCAAACCCCGGAATTCGTCGAGGAGTTCATTCTCGACCTGACCCTGGAACCGGCGATCGAGGAGTTCGGCCTCAACGCGGTACGGGAAGATCCGCTGGACCCGGACGGTGAGCCGCTGCGCGGGCTGCGGACCATCGACCCGGCCTGCGGGTCCGGGCACTTCTTGCTCGGCATTTTCCACCGGTTGTTGGACAAGTGGCGTATCGCGGAGCCGGGTACGGACGACTGGACCCTGGTCCGGCGCTCCCTGGAATCCGTCCACGGCTGTGACAAGAACCCGTTCGCGGCGAGCATCGCGCGCTTCCGGCTGCTCGTCGCCGCGATGAAGGCCGCGGGCGTGAGCCGTCTCGCGGAGATGCGGCCCTTCCCGATCAACGTGGCGGTCGGCGACTCGCTCCTGCACGGGCGGGGCGCGGCCGGAATCCAGACCGAGATCGACCTGGACTCGCTGTTCGCGGAGGCGGTCGTGGGGCGCGAGGACGGGGAGGCCTACGCGTACGCGACGGAGGACGTGTGGGAGTACGCGAAGCGGGCGGATCTGCTGGGGCGGGGCTCGTACCACGTGGTTGTGGGGAACCCGCCGTACATCACGGTGAAGGACAAGCAGGAGAACGAGAACTACCGGGCTGCGTACAAGGACGTGTGCGCGGGGACGTACGCGCTGTCCGTGCCGTTCGCGGCACGGCTTTTTGACTTGGCGGTCAGGGGGCCGGGCGGGCGGCTCGGCGGGGGCGGGTTCGTCGGGCAGATCACGGCGAACTCCTTCATGAAGCGAGAGTTCGGCAAGAAGCTCATCGAGGTCTTCTTCCGTAACCGGGTCGAACTGTCACATGTGATTGATACGTCGGGGGCGTACATCCCGGGGCATGGCACGCCTACGGTGATTCTGGTGGGGCGGAATCGGATTCCTAATCCGAAGCGGATACTTCGGGCGGTGTTGGGGGTTCGGGGGGAGCCTTCGCAGCCGCAGAACGCCGAGGACGGTCTGGTCTGGCGCGAGATTGCACAGAAGACGGGTGCCCCGGGCAGTCCGTCGGACTGGGTGAGCGTGGTGGATTCGCCCAGCTCCAGCCTCAGTGAATTTCCGTGGAGCCTCTCTGGGGGAGGGGCAGGCGAACTGCAAGCTCATGTGGAAGCGGCAGCTGTGGGTCGGCTAGGAGACCGGTGCACCAGCATCGGGCGAACCACTGCCAGTGGCGCGGACGATGCGTACTTCCTGCCTGACCGGATGACGGCCAAGCGGTTGGGGGAAGACGCGGCGGTTCGCGAACTTGTTACAGGTGACAGCGTTCGCGACTTTGCGATCTCGCGGGTGACTCAGATCCGTAACCCTTATGTTGATTCTTCCAACACGAAGCTAGTTACTGAGTCGAGTCCGCTCGTTTCGCATGGGCTATGGCCGTATCGCGCCTTGCTTGAGCGTCGAGTTATCTTTGGTAAGACCATGGCCGAGAATGATTCGCCTTGGTACGTGCATCTGGAGAACTATTCGAGCAAGCTGAATGTGACTGATGGTATCGGGTTCGCGTTCGTGGCCACGCATAATCACTTCTCGTACGACCGAGATGGCCGACTCTTCAATCGAACTGCGCCTGTAATCAAGCTGCCGGAGGGGGCGGATGAGGATGCGCACCTGGAGTTGCTGGGGGTGCTGAATTCGTCGACGGCTTGCTTCTGGTTGAAGCAGGTCAGCCAGGACAAGGGAAACAGGGGAGGGGAGCGCTCGACCGGTCGGTATGCATGGGAGAGTTTCTACGAGTTCACTGGAACGAAGCTGCAAGAGTTTCCGCTTCCCGGCGAGCTGCCGCTGGAGTTGGGACGTCAGCTGGACACATTGGCTCGTGAGCTTTCCGAGCAAGAGCCGTCCGCTATTTGCTCGAACGCTGCCCCTGACCGGTCGCTCCTCTCCGAAGCTCGGTCCAAGCATGCTCGTATTTGGCGGCAGATGATTGCTCTCCAGGAAGAGTTGGACTGGCAGGTCTACGGTCTGTACGGATTGCTCAGCGAATCCGAACTGGCGCTTACGACTACGAGGGGAGCGGGCTCTGAGATTCCTGAAGTTTCCCTCGGAGAGAGGGCATTTGAGCTGGCGATCGCTCCGCAAGCTGCCACGGACGAGGCCGTGGAGCAGTGGTTCCGGCGTCACGATTCCACGCCCGTGACGGAGATTCCCGCGCAGTGGCCCGAGTGGTACCGCAAGACCGTTCAGGCGCGGATCGGCATCATCGCCGCACGCCCCAAGGGCATCGGCCTGATCGAGCGACCTGAGTGCAAGCGACGTTGGTCCGCTGAAGCGTGGGAGAAGAAGGAGCGGGCCGCGCTGCGGACCTGGTTGCTCAATCGGTGCGAGAGTAGCGAGTTGTGGTACGAGCTGCGGGACGGGATGAAGCAGCCGCGGTCGATGACGGTCAACTATCTTGCTGACCGGTTGAGTTCGAATGCGGACTTCGTGTCTGTCGCGGCACTGTACGCCTCAGATCATCTCGGTATGCCGGATCTCCCACTGGCCAAGGTGCTAACTGAAGTCATTGCCGATGAGCATGTGCCGTATCTCGCAGCCCTGCGCTACAAGGACTCCGGGCTGCGCGTCCGCGACCAGTGGGAAGACGTCT
The DNA here is from genome assembly GCF_030816715.1 of Streptomyces achromogenes. Lineage (NCBI taxonomy): Bacteria > Bacillati > Actinomycetota > Actinomycetes > Kitasatosporales > Streptomycetaceae > Streptomyces > Streptomyces achromogenes. The sequence goes on from NZ_JAUSYH010000001.1 coordinate 5,605,531, forward strand.
GGGAAAAGCAGCGCAAGGAGGACAAGGACAGAGCGCGGCTCGACATCGACCCGCCAACCAAGTACAAGTCCTCTGACTTTCTGCGGCCCTCGTACTGGGCGAACCGCGGCAAGCTAGATGTGCCCAAGGAACGCTTCATCTCGTACCCCGATGCGAGCCCGGACGGGGATCCGACGCTGATGCTCGGGTGGGCCGGGTGGGATCACAAGGATCAGGCGCAGGTGCTGTCGCAGTTGATCGATGCCCGGACCAAGAAGGACGGCTGGGGCGCTGAGCGAATCGTTCCGCTGCTCGCGGGGCTGCGGGAGGTCATGCCGTGGGTGAAGCAGTGGCATGGGAAGCCGGACCCGGAGTGGGATGACGAGGTGCCGGCCGAGGTGCTTGAAGCCGACTACGAGGCGCTGTTGCGCAGGCACGGTGTCGGTGAGGCGCAGTTGGAGGCGTGGCGGCCGGTGAAGAAGCCGCGCGGACGGAAGGCTGCCGCGCCGAAGAAGGAGCCCGTCGAGCAGGTCGAGTTGGGCGAGGAGTAGGGGAGCAGGAGCCCCATGAGGCGGCAGGAATCTGCCGCCTCACCTGCCCAGGCGTCAGGATCCGGACGCGTACGTAGTGAAGGCCGACCAGGCATCGGGTGTCACGGTGAAGGGGCGGAGGGCGGTGTCCTTGGAGTCGCGGACGTGGACCACGTCCGAGCGGACGGCGATCTCGATGCAGTTGTCGCCTTCGCTTCCGCTGTAGCTGCTCTTGAACCAGTCAAGGTCTTCAGTAGTGCTCATAGCGCTCCTCGCATCTGTTCCAGCAGGCTCACCGTAGCCCGACAATCCAGGGCCTGGGAACGCAGCTTGCCATAGCGTTGGAGCAGCACGCTCACGTCGTCCGGAGCAGTGATCAGGCTGCTAGAGCGCTGGCCTTCGACGTAGCCGATCCACTGGTGGCCAGGCCGCTCCGCCAGGTACATCTGACCGTCGACGCCGGTGTGGTCTTCCTGACGAAGCGGCATCACCTGGATCTCCACGTTGCGTTGGCTGCCAACGTTGAGCAGGTGGTCGATGACATTGCGTGTGACCTCGACTCCTCCCAAGTGGCGTTCGAGGAGCGCTTGTTCGATGACGAAACTGAAAGCAGTGTTCGGCCGCTGAGCGAGGAGCTGCTGACGGTCCAGCCGAGCGGCGACCTCGCGTTCAAGCTGCTCCTCGGTCACAGGTGGCAGCCTGCGGTCGAAGATCGCCCGGATATACCCCTCCGGCTGTAACAACCCCGGAATCCCCCGGCACTCGTACGCGTACAGCGTGATCGCCTCTTCCTCGATCCCCGCCCACTGCAGGAACCACGACGCCAGCCCGGCCTTCCTCCGCAGGCTCCTCGCCGTCGCCGTCAGGACCTTCTCCGCGACCGGTCCCAGCACCTCGCCGGCCCGGCATGGCAGGTTCTCCGGCGGGAACCGCTTGCCCTGCTCGAACTTGGCGATGTACGCCGCCGAGTACCCCACGCGGGGTGCGAACTCCTCCTGGGTGAGGCCCCCGGCCTCTCGGAGGGCCTTCAGCGCGGCCCCGAACGTCTTGAGGCCGTCGGACAGTTTGGGTCCACCGCCTGCCGATGTGCCGCTGTCGTGGTCCGCCGTCATCGCCGCCCCGCCTTTCGCGCCCGGTCAACCTGTCCGTGGTTACGGGGAGTTACCCGGCCAGTCCAGTGCGTGAACCCATACAGTTGGATCTGTACCAGTGGCGTTCCTGTCACCTGCGGTGCAGTGCCCGGAAGGCTGGGCCCATGACAGCTGCGCAGGCTCAACCGCCTGTAACCGTACGTGTGTTCACCCAAGCGTTCCCCGCGACTTCCCTCGGCGCGAACCTCGCGCGCCGGTTCGCCCTGGCGCAGCTCGACGACTGGGGTATCCCGCCCGGCGCTCCGCTCCGCGACACCGTCGCCCTGCTCGTCGCCGAGCTCGCGGCCAAGCGCCGCCCGCCACGGGCGGGTGCCGGGGCGGAACTTCGAGCTGCGCCTGCTGTACGAGCACGAGACCGCCGTCGTAAGGATCGAGGTCTCCGGCACTCACCAGCGGCGGCCCGACCCGTCGGCCGTCGGCATGGCCGACCTGGATGCCGACGCCGGCCGGGGGCTCGCCCTCGTCGAGGCCGTCGCCCACCGCTGGGGTGTCGACGATCGCACCGGGCCGGGCAAGACCGTATGGGCCGAAACCGAGCCGGTCGGCGGGTCATGAAGAGCGACAGCGGCAAGGGGCGGTTCAGGCAGATCGCCGCACCGCAGGAGCCTGTGCGACCAGCGCCCGCAGTTCTTCCCGCCCGCTCTCGACGACGGCCAGGAGTTCCGCGGGGCGGACCTCCGGCGGCAACGGGACATCGGCCACCAGGTCGAGCACCGTGCACGGCGTGTCCAGCCAGCGCCTCAGGGCCAGCCAGTGCTCGGCCAGGTCCGCGTCCAAGGACGGGTCCCAAGGGTCGGCCGCGTACGGAGTGTGGTCCTCGCCGTATGCGTGCAGCAGGCCGGAGCGGCGGACCAGGCAAGGGAAGCAGAGGCCGCAGTGCGGCAGGCGGCGCAGCCGGGACCGCCCGTGTTGCCGAACGGGAGACGTGCCGCAACTCAGCGTCGCCTCCAGGGCTTCCTGCGGCAGGCCGGCGTCCCGGGCCGCTTCGCACACCTGACCCTTGGTGAGTGCCGCGAAGGGGTTGACGACCCGGACCGCCCGCTCCGGCCGGCCCGCGATCGTCTCGATGATCCGGTTGAGATGGTGCAGTGTCCACGGATGCACCGAGCGGGTGGAACAGGCGCCCCAACGAGCGGCGGAAAGAGGCGGGTTGAGGGCGAGCTGGCCGTTCTCCGGGATGTGGACGATGGGCACGCGCTCGGCCGCTGCCGCATGTACGGCCGTGGCGGCGTACAGCAGACCGCGTGAGCGGGTGGAGCGTTCGAGAGCGAAGGTGGCGTCCTTCGGCCTGCGTACGGTTTGGCTCTGCTCCAGGCGGCGCAGGTCGCGCTCGCTCCGACGGGACACGGCTTCGAACACGGTGTCCTGGAGCGCCTCGAAGTTCCGCTCCTCGAACATGACCAGAAGCAGGGCGCGCGGGCTGCGTACCGTGGCGCGCTGGGCCGCCCACCCGAGGGAGTCGAGGCCGCCGGAGAACAGTGCCACCTCGTGGGCGTATTCCTCGGGGCCGAAGGGGAGCGGGCGGGATCGGGGCCGTGCGTCGGCGTCGTAGGGGCGGAACTCGACCTCCCAGCGGTCACCCGTCACCGTGGTGAGCAGGGCGGTGAGGTGCGGGAGGGCGCGAGTCCACGCGTCGGGAGCGGTGACCGGCACGGAGAGGCGGATGTGCCGGGTCCAGCGGTCGAACGTCTCCTCCCGCGAGGTGCAGCGGTCCGCGGCGAAGACGGCACGGGCCACCCGCTGGAGGTCGTCCGCCCAGTCCGGGGCGGGAGCGAGGAGGTGGCGGCGGTCGGGTGCCCGGGCCGGGGATTCCCAGTACAGGGCGTCGCTCAGCGGCTGCCAGCCAGGGCCGGGCGCGGGCGCCGGAGCACCCGGGTGGGGGAGCCAGAAGTGGAAGGCCGGTGTCTCGGTCATGCGGCAGGTGTCCCCTCGCTCGGTGCAGCGTCCGGACCCTCTTCCAGGGCGGAGCCGGACGGGGTCAGCAGGCCGAGCGCGGCGCCCACTGCACGTGGGACGAGGCCCCGCGCGACCTGCGCGAGCGCGCCAACCGTCGGATCCTCGAAGGCGGTGATCGCGTCCTCGACCTGCTCCACCGCGCTCTTGAGACGTTCGGCCTCCTCGCACGGATTTGGCACCAGGTGCAGCACCTGTTCGGCGACCCAGTCCGCGACGTGGTCCTCGGGATCGGCCAGCGGCAGCACCGGGACCACGATTTTGATCTTCTCGGCGATGACGCCGCGCAGGAACTCGGCCACGACGTCCGCGAAGAACCACTGGTAGATCAGGCAGAGCAGGTCGCCGGACCAACCCTTGCCGTCTGCGGCGAGCGCCTCTGGATGCTGTGCGGCCAGCCGCTCCGCGGTCGCCGCGGCCGCCCGCCGTACAGCCGCGTCAGCGACCGTGCCGCCCTCACCGCCCACGGCTCGGACGAACCGGGCCGCGAAGTCTGTACGGGCGTCACTCCCGTCCGGATCAGGCGGACCGCCTGCAGAGGTGTCGCGGCCCGCTGCGAGGGTGTCCATGACGGTCGTCAGCCGTTCGCCGGCCGCGTAGGCGGCGTCCCACAGACCGAAGGCGGACGGGTCCGCTCGCAGAGTGCGATGCAGGACGCCCAAGCAGTCCTCGGCTATCACCTCAAGGTCCTCAAGGCGGCCAGAACGCCACGCCGAGAGACGCCTTCCGACACGGCTCCACTCGCCGGCCGGCGTACCGGGGTTCCCTCTCGGCCCCGGCCACCGTGACGACGTACCCATCAGCACTCCCCCTCGTAGGGCGCCGACAGCCCTTTCTCCAGGGGAGCAGCAAGATGGAGCGCCAGGTAGGGCGCGACTCGGCCATGACTGGTGAGCGGGTCCTAGCACCCGGGTGCAACGCTGGGTGAGGTAGAGGGGCCTCTGGGGTGTGAGAGGTTGCGCAGAGTGATCGACCCGTGCGTGAAGGGTACGAAGGGCCGGTTGCGCACACGTATGGCCTGGCAAGATTGGCGGGGGCGCGCAGCAGCAGCGTGTCACCGGTGCAGCCGGGGTCCAGCCGAGTGAGGGAATGATCGTCTGATGTCGACCAGAGAGCTCGTCCTGCGTGACGTCATCGCCGTCAAGGAAGACGTCCACGCCGGAAACTTCAAGGTCGACCTCTCTCAGGGCTTCAACGAGACCGATGAGCGGGTGGGCGAGTACGTCGTCACCGAGCAGCTGCAGAAGCAGTTCCGCAAGGCGCTCGGTTTGGTCGCCGACGCCGTGCGCACGGGCGACTCGCACGCCGCCTATCTGCACGGTTCGTTCGGCGCCGGTAAGAGCCACTTCCTGACCGTGCTGCATGCGGCGCTCAACAACCACCCGGCGGCGCAGGCCAAGCCCCGCCTCGCCGAGGTGATGGCCGAGCACCAGGACTGGCTGCCGAGCAGCCGCTTCCTGATGGTGCCCTACCACCTGGTCGGCTCCGCGGACCTGGACTCCGCGCTGCTCGGCGGGTACGTGCACACCGTGCGTCAGCTCCACCCCGAGGCGCCGACGCCTGCCGTCTACCGGGCCGATGCGCTGCTCGCCGATGCGCAGCGGCAGCGCGAGTTCCTCGCCGATGACGACAAGTTCCGGCAGTGGCTCGGAGTCGGAGCGCCGACGGCGCAGGCCGCCGTGGCGAACGAGGACGATGCCGACGATGTGCCACTGATCGACGCGGGCACGGGCGACATCGCCGTCCCGGTCGACTGGAGCACCGCCGAGCTGGACGAGGCCTTCGCGGCGAAGGCCGGCGATCCAGAACGCGACCGTTTGGTGTCCGCGTTGGTCAGCGGCCCGATGGCGGCATACGCCCGCGCGGCCCGCGGTGACAAGGACTCCTTCATTCCGCTGGAGAACGGACTGAAGGTCATCTCACGACATGCTAAGGACCGCGGCTACGACGGCGTCGTACTCTTCCTCGACGAGCTGATTCTCTGGCTCCAGGCGCACATGGGGGAGCAGGACTTCGTCCGGGACCAGGTGCAGCGGCTGGTCAAGCTGATCGAGTCCGGCGACGGGGATCGGCCGGTGCCGATCGTGTCGTTCATCTCCCGCCAGCGTGACCTGTCCCAGCTGATCGGTGCGGACGTCGCGGGCGCCGAAGTACAGAACCTCGAGCAGCAGATCGACTACCTCGCGGGGCGGATCGACGTCGTCGAGTTGGAGGACAGCAACCTCGTCGAGATCATCAAGCACCGGGTCCTCGCCCCGCGTCCCGGTATGGAGCAGGCCCGCGACGACGCGTTCAAGCTCGTCGAGTCGTCCCGGGACGAGGTGCGGCAGGTCCTTCTCGACGCACAAGGCCGCACCGAGGCGAACTGGGACGACTTCCGCACGCTCTACCCCTTGTCGCCCGCCCTGCTCAACGTCCTGGTCGACCTCTCCGGGGCGCTGCAGCGAGAGCGGACCGGCCTCAAGCTCGTACAGGAACTCCTCGGGCGCCGCCTCGACGACCTCAAGCTCGGCGAACTCATCCCGATAGGGGACCTGTGGGACGTCATCGCACAGCGCACCGGCGAGGCGTTCACGGCCAAGCTGAAGGCGGAGGCGGAGACTGCCCGGCGCTTCCACGAGCGGGTACGCGACCACCTCATGACGAAGTACGGATCGGCCGACGACAAGCGATTCCAGACCGACGACCGGCTCATCAAGACGCTGCTTCTCGCCGCCCTCGCCCCGCACGTGCCCGCGCTGTCCCGACTCACCGGCGGCAAGCTCTCAGCCCTGAACCACGGAACCATCCGGACTCGGGTCGGGGACGCGGGCGCGGTCGCGGTCAAGCGACTCCTTGAGCTGCAGTCCGAGGGCTTCGACGGTGAACTGCGCAGCGAGGGCGACAGCACCGACCCGGTGTTCCATCTCCACCTGTCCGACCTCGACGTCGAACCGCTCCTCGAAGAAGTGCAGGGTGTCGCCGATCAGCTCGGCTACCGGCGCCAGTGGATCAAGGACCAGCTGTGGGCTGCGCTCGGAGTCCCCGACACCCAGGCGTTCGTCTGCATACGGGAGGTCGTGTGGCGCGGGACGAAGCGCACAGCCGAGTTCGTCTTCGGGAATGTCCGCGACCCCCATCTGCCCGACGAGCAGTTCAGGCCGCAGCTGGGCAGCGACCTGAGGATCGTCATCGACTACCCCTTCGACGACGGCGACCACTCGCCGATGGACGACGTACAGCGGGTCGACCGGATGAAGCGGGCAGGAAAGTCCGCCCCTACCGTCGTCTGGCTGTCCGACTTCCTCTCCGAGCAGAAGAGCCGCAACCTCGGACGCCTCCTCAAGATCAACTACCTGCTTGAGCGGGACCGGCTCGAGGAGCACACCGCCACGCGCCCTGCCGACGAACGCGCCCAGATCCGTAACCAGCTCAAGGCGTCCAGGGACAATCTCACCGGTCAGCTCACCGAAGCGCTCCAGCAGGTGTACGGCATCGCCCGGGCCGAGCCCGGCACCACAGGAGCCGAGGTCCCCGAAGGGAAGCACCTGCTCACCCTCCAGCCCGGTTTCACCCGCACCAACCCCGAGGCAGCCGTCAGCTTCGAGGAGAACCTCTACTTTGTCGCGGACGACATCCTCGCGGCACGCCACCCCAAGCACCCGGACTTCGACCCGCGCCTCACCCGCAAGGCCATCACCAAAGCAGAGCTGAAGACCACGCTGACGTGGATCAACCGGGCCATGGCGGACGGCAGTCGCCGCGTCGTCGTCGACGGACACCAGCTGGCCAGCGTACGGAAGATCGTCCACGCCCTTGGTCTCGGCGAGGTGCACGACGGACCGCTCAACGTCACCAACGACTGGCGGTTGCGGATCAACAAGAAGGCTGCGGAGAACCCCGACGTCGGCCCTGACCTGTCGGTGGAGGACATCCGTACCTGGATCGAGGAGCTCGGCTACACCGGCCTGGACCGCAACGTCAGCAACCTGATCATCGCGACCTATGCCCTGCTCGACGACCGCACCTGGGTCTACCAGACCTCGCCACTGACCGAGGCCCCCGACCTCGAACGAATCGGCCAGGGGTACGGGCTCCGGGCGGTGGAACTCCCAAGTGAGGACGAGTTCACCACCGCCCTGGGACGCGCGGGTAAGATCTTCGGCAAGACCGTCTCGCGGGTGCTGTTCGCCCGTAACGTCGCCAGTCTCGCGGAGAAGGTCCGTAAGGTCGCCGAGGACAATCAGCGGGCGGTCGGCGATGCTCGCACCCTGCTGCAGGACAACGCGGCACGTCTCGGCCTGGCAGGGCCGGGGGGCGCGGACGCCCCGCGTATCAAGTCCATGAAGGCGGCGGCCGATCTCGTCGCGCGCTTGCTGCGCGCCGATTCCCCTGCCGCCCTGGTAAGGGAGCTGGCTGCCGCGGCGTATGACGTCACAGACGGGGAGATCGGGGCAGCGCTTGTTCAGGCCCCTGAAGTGCTCACCGCGCTGCGCTCGCCCGACTGGACGGAGGACCTCGACACGGTCCGCTCCCTCACGAACCGGGGCGACAGCGTCGGTGAGCGAGCCGCCCGGCTCCTCGACCAGGTGTCCCGGACCGCAAACGAGCACGAGGAAGAGTCCTCGCTCGTTCCCGTACTGGACGGGCTGCGGGACAGCACGAAGGCGCTGATGCGCGAGGTGGCCCGGCTCGCACAGGCAGCCCCGCCCGTCATGCCTCCGGAGCCCGCGGTGTCATCGGAGCGCACCGCCCAGGACGTCAGTCTCACCGAGCACGGGAATCCGCGTGTCCCCACGCCTCCCGTCACGGCACCTCCCGCCGACGGCGCGGGCACCGGGTCCGCGCCCGCGCACCCGGGCCTCTCGGATACCTCCCACCCTGTGCATGTGGTGGAACCCAGGCGGCTCGAAGCGACTCTGGCCGCCACGGTCACCCGCATCGAGGATGAGATCCGTACCTTTCTGGTAGCCCATCCCGACAGCCGGGTCCAGGTCACCTGGAAGCCGATCGCCGCCGAGGGCAGCGACAGTGAAGGGACCGGAGACTGATGGCCCCTTCCGCGCCGCGGGTCGGGCGACGCACCGTCGAAGCGCTCCTGACCGCGCACAAGGACAGCCTGCGCGAACGCAGCCTGGTCCTGATCCACGGCCGTTACCTCCCAGGAGCGCCCACCCGGTTCACGACGGCCGTCGAGGATGAGCCCCGCCGCGTGCAAGTCCGGGACGAATCCTCCGTCCTCGGCGTGACAGCCGCCTGGCACGATCACCGGGACACGGCCGGACCGGGCGACGTCCTCGTGGTCACCACCGGGGTCGACGACGAGCAGCTCGGCTGGGACCTGCGCGGGCAGGCCATTCTTCGCCGCACGCTCACCGTCGAGAACGCGGAGGTCGTCACCCAGCGATTCGGCGCCACCGGCCTCGATGTCCGTATGTACGGCATGGAGTGGCTCCTCGAAGCGCTCCTGGAAGCCGAACCCTCCGACACCGGTTGGCCGCGCGTCGGGGGACTGCTCACCCTTGACACGGCACTGCGTGTCCTGGCCGTACAGCGGCTCGGCCTCGGCTCCGGCGAGGGCGGAACCGGGGCCGGTCCCCAGGCGCAGCCGCCCACGCTCGACACCGACACCCTGCTCGCCTGGTCGCGTACGCCGGCGGGCCCACTCCGCTTCGCCGAACTCCCCGTCATCGAACGCACCGAACTGAAGAAGTGGCTCGGCGACACGGCGGGCCCCGCGGCACCGGTGCTTCTCTCCCTCGCGGAAGCCGGACTCAGCCACGACGCCATGGCGCTCGGCGTCCTCGCGGCAGTCTTGAGGGACCCTGCTGTGGCTCCCGACACCGCCCTCACGATCGGCAGCCTCTTCGGGCAGGTTATGCCCCGCCGGGCAGCCCTCAGCGCCTTCACCGACGCAGTGGAAGGGACGCTGACCCGCTGGATCGTCCAAGCCAGGACCAGCCCGACCACCCGGCGACAGGTCTTCGCCGTACTGGACCGTGCCGACCAGCTGGCCGAAACAGCGGGCCTGACCGAGACCCTCACCAGGAGCCGGTTCCTGCCCACCGGATTCGCCGCGCAACTCGGCAGGACCGTCGCCGAAGCACGCCGTTCCTCCACGGCAGGAGAGACGGCGCTCGCCGACCTGGCAGGACACGGCCTTGCCGCGCTCTACCCGGACCGGGTGCAGGTGGCGGAGATGGCGGTGCGCATCGCCCGCTGGCTGGAACAGCCCGAACCGGCCGTGTCCACGGTGGAGCGCGGCATCCGCTCCCAGATCACCGACTGGGGCTGGGCCGACCGCGCGCTCACCCTCCTGTGGGCAGGGGACCCCGGCGGCGATCTGGCCACAGGTCGCGAACTGCAGGGCCTCTACGAGCAGGGCCGGGCGCGCAGAGAACGCCTCGACGAGCAGTTCGCCCGCCACCTCGCGGCCTGGTCCGCGCACGCTACGGCGCACCAGCCGAACGGCGCCCTGGTCATCGAGAACGTACTGGAGACGGCCGTACGTCCACTGGTCGGTGCGGGAGCGCCCCTGGTCGTCGTACTCGACGGGATGAGCTGCGCGGTCGCCATACAGCTCGGTGAGGAGACGGAGCGCGAAGGCTGGCGGGAGGTCGTGCCGCGCCCAGCCGACGGACAGTCGGCAGGCCGGATGGCCGCGGTATCCATGCTGCCCTCCGTCACCCGGACGAGCCGTGCCTCGCTTCTCACCGGAGAAGCAGTCCAGGGTGGGCAGTCCGTGGAGGCCGCAGGCTTCCGCGACTTCTGGAAGCGGCACCGCAAGGAAGCCGCCCTCTTCCACAAGGCGGACATCGGTGGCGAGACGGGCCACGCTCTTGCCCACGAGCTCATGGGTGCACTCGCTTCCGAGGCGGTCGTCGGCGTGGTCCTGAACACCATCGACGACGCGCTCGACAAGGGACAACAGGGACGCGGAACGACCTGGGGCCTCGACGACATCACCCACCTGCGGGACCTGCTGTCAGCGGCCAAGGGCTACGGGCGCCCGGTCGTGCTGGTCGCCGACCATGGCCACGTCCTGGAGCGGGGCAGCCGCAGCGGCAGCACGGAGGTGCCCGCAGCCGGAGCGGCCTCGCCGCGATGGCGGACCGGCGGACCGGCCCAGGACGGAGAGATCGAGATCCGGGGAGACCGGGTCCTCGAAGGAGGCGGCAGTGTCGTCCTGCCATGGCGTGAGGACATCCGGTACACCGGACGCAAGGCCGGCTACCACGGAGGCGCGTCTCTCGCGGAGGTGACCGTCCCCGTGCTCACCCTTGTCGCCGTCGCCGCACAGACGCCCAAGGGCTGGGACGGGCTGCCGCGGGAGCGGTCGACCCCCGCATGGTGGAGCGAACCCCTGCCGGGAACCGAGCCCGCACGGGCGGCCCTTCCCGCAGCCGGGAGCGCGGGAGTCGCGGTGGAGACAGAGTCGCGTCAGGACACGACCGGCACCGAGGCCCGCATGAGTTCTTCGGCCGTCCCCCGAACCGCCGTCGGCCTGGGCAGCGAGGTGGTGGCGAGTGAGGTCTATGCAGCGCAGAAGGAATATGTCCGCAAAGCGCCGGAGGCGAAGGTCGTCGCCGCGGTCATCGACGCTCTCGTCGCCGCAGGCGGCACCATGTCTCCGGCGGCGCTCGCGGCGGCGATCTCCGCGACCGGACGTGTCCGGCGCAACATCGAGGGTTTCGTCGCAACCGTTCAGCGATTGCTGAACGTCGAGGGCTATCCCGTCCTCGGATTCGTCGACGCCGGACACGCGGTGAAACTCGATGTCCCGCTGCTGATGGAGCAGTTCCTGCCGCGCCCGAAGCTGAAGGAGTAACGAGATGTCGCTCTCCGCCCCGGTGAGCGTGGCCAGACGCCGCGAGGTCATCGACGCGCTGCGACGCGGCACCGTACCGCAGGCCGGCCTCGATCTGTTCGCCGTGGGGCTCGGCCGGTTCGAAAGCGCCCTCGACGACGACCTTGCCACGGTCACCCGCGGCGGTGCCGCCTTCCACGCGATCCGAGGCGACTACGGGTCCGGCAAGACTTTTTTCGCACGCTGGCTGACCGAGCGCGCCAAGCGGGCCGGCCTGGCCACCGCGGAAGTGCAGATCTCCGAGACGGAAACACCCCTGCACCGTCTGGAGACGGTCTACCGAAGGCTCACCGAACGCCTGGCCACCGCCACGCACCAACCCAGCGCACTGCGAGCGGTGATCGACTCCTGGTTCTACACGCTGGAGGAGGAGGTCCTCGACGGCGAGGACCTCGACGAGGAGGACGAGGCGGCGCTCTCCGAGGCCGTGACCGCACTGATGGAGCGACGGCTCTCCGATGTCGCGCGCACCACCCCCGCGTTCGCTGCGGCCCTGCGCGGCTACCGCCGAGCGGTCACGGAGGGGGACGGGGCCACCGCGGAAGCGCTGATCGCCTGGCTCGGCGGACAGAAGTCCGTCGCGGCGTCGGCACGCCGCTCGGCAGGAGTGCGCGGAGACCTCGACCACTTCGCAGCCCTAGGCTTTCTCCAGGGCCTGCTCACCGTGTTGCGGGACTGCGGCCACCCTGGTCTTCTCCTCGTACTCGACGAGATCGAGACGCTTCAGCGGGTCCGCGGCGATGTCCGGGAGAAGGGCCTCAACGCACTACGGCAACTCCTCGACGAGATCGACGCGGGCCGGTTCCCCGGGCTTTTTCTCGTCATCACCGGCACCCCTGCTTTCTACGACGGTCAACAGGGCGCGCAGCGGCTGCCTCCGCTGGCCCAGCGTCTGGCCACCGACTTCACCACCGACCCGCGCTTCGACTCGCCGCGCGCGGTGCAACTCCGCCTGCCGGGCTTCGACTTGCCCAGGCTCGGCGAACTCGGCCGGAACGTCCGCGACCTCTACCAGGCGGCAGCGACCCATCCCGACCGGGTGGCCGCACGCGTCGACGACCGTTACGTCGACGAGCTGGCCACAGCTGTGACCGGTGGACTCGGCGGCAAAGTCGGCGTCGCACCGCGCGTCTTCCTGCGTAAACTCGTCGCCGACGTCCTGGACAGGGTCGACGAGTTCGAGGACTTCGACCCGCGCGAGCACTATGCGATCACGATCGCGGAGGCCGAACTCAACAGCGTCGAGCGAAACGCCGCGGCCGGGGACGCCGACGACATCGCGCTGGAACTGCCATGAGCGCGGTCGGTGAACTGGAACCGGCGCTCGTCCACCACATCGTCAACACCCTTGGCTGGAAAGGCCTGCGCCCACTCCAGGAAGCAGCGGTGGAGCCGCTGTCCCGGGGCGAGGACGCCCTCCTCCTCGCCCCTACCGCCGGCGGGAAGACCGAAGCGGCGTGCTTCCCACTGCTGTCCCGGATGCACCGCTCCCGGTGGTCCGGCACGTCGGTGCTGTACCTCTGCCCCCTCAAGGCGCTGTTGAACAACCTGCTGCCCAGAGTCGAGACGTACACCTCCTGGCTCGGACGCGGTGCCGCACTCTGGCACGGCGACACCACCTCCGGAACCCGCAGGCACATCCTGGCGGGTCGGCCGGACGTCCTGCTCACCACCCCTGAGTCGCTGGAAGCGATGCTGGTGAGCGTCAATGTCGATCATGCGTCGTTCTTCTCGGGGCTCCGAGCAGTAGTGGTCGACGAAGTGCACGCCTTCGCCGGCGACGACAGGGGCTGGCACCTGCTGGCCGTACTGGAGCGACTGCAGCGCGTGGTGGGACGCCCACTCCAGCGTGTCGGACTCTCGGCGACGGTCGGCAACCCCGGCGAACTCCTCACCTGGCTCCAGGGATCGGGGGCGGGCTCACGCCCCGGACAGGTCGTCGCCCCGCACCTGGACGCGCCGACGGGCGCAGCGAGTGGTGCAACCCCTGGGTCCGTACCGCCCGGGGACATCCAGCTCGACTTTGTGGGATCGCTCGAGAACGCGGCGACCGTCATCAGCACCTTGCACCGCGGCGAAAAACGCCTGGTCTTCTGCGAGTCACGGCGCCTGGTCGAAGAACTGGGATCAGCGCTACGAGCACGAGGAGTGACCACGTTCCTCTCTCACGCATCGCTCTCGCTCGACGAACGCAGGCGGGCGGAAGCGGCTTTCGCCGAAGCGCGGGACTGCGTGATCGTGTCGACCAGTACGCTCGAACTCGGCATCGATGTCGGTGACCTGGACCGGGTCGTCCAGATCGATGCCCCGGCCTCGGTCGCGTCCTTCCTGCAACGGATCGGCCGTACCGGACGTCGCCCCGGGAGCTCACGGAACTGTCTCTTCCTCACCCTCGACCGCGCCGGCCTGCTGAGTGCGGCAGGGCTCCTGTTGCAGTGGTCGCGAGGCTGGGTCGAGCCGGTGGTCGCACCTCCCGAGCCGCGGCACATCGTGGCTCAGCAATTGCTCGCCCTCTGCCTCCAGGAGGGCGGCGTCGGAAACAATCTGTGGCATGAAGAGTGGAACGGCCTCGGGCCGTTCGGCCCGTCCGCGCAGCCGATCGTCAAACACCTGGTGGCAGAGGGGTATCTCGATCAAGACGACGGGCTGCTCTTCATCGGCCCGGAGGCCGAACGCCGCTTCGGGCACCGGCATTTCATGAACCTCACCGCGGTATTCACCGCCCCGCCTCAGTTCACCGTCCTGCAAGGCCGGACCGAGATCGGCCGTACCGACCCCAGCCTGCTCACCGAACAGATCGCCGGCCCCCGTCGGCTCCTGCTTGCCGGGCGGAACTGGCAGGTCACCTATATCGACTGGAAACGGAAGCGGTGTTTCGTCGAGCCGGTCGACGGGGGTGGCAAAGCTAAGTGGAGCGGGGCTGGGTTCGGCCAGGGTGCGTCCTTCCGGCTCGTCCGCGCGGTGCGTGAAGTACTCCTCGGCACCGACCCCCCGGTGAATCTGACCCGGAGAGCTCAGGGCTGCCTGGAGGAAACACGGGAGCACTTCATGGAACAAGTGCATCCAGGAGGAACTCTGATCGTGCGGGAACAAGGAAGAGCAGACCAGCTGCGCTGGTGGACATGGGCCGGACACAGGGCGAATGCCACTCTGGCCGCCACCCTCGGTGGCGTCGCGGTGCCAGGACAGCGTCTCAATGATCACTGGGTGCGCCTACGGGACGACCTCACTCCGACGGATTGGAGACTGGTCCGACAGGATGTGACGGAGCGCCTGGCCTTGCCGGATATCGACGAGAAGGCTGTCCGCGGTCTGAAATTCGGGGATGCCCTCCCCCCGCGACTGGCCGAGGCGACACTGGCGATCAGACTCGCAGACCTCGAATCTGCGGCTGCTGTGCTGTCCGAGCAGGTGCGCTTCACCGGAGGGGGCGTCTGAACTGCATGGTGCTGGGATGAAGCTCCCGTGCTGGGATCGTGCTGGGATGACCCCCTCCAGAACCACGTTTCCGCAGGTGGGAGCCTTGCCCTGCGGATTCCGCTTCAACGTGTAGCGGCAGACGTGTCACCACGTCGCTGATCTGGCAAACATGCAGGTCAGGGAGGGTCCGACTCTTTGGAGTCGGGCCCTTGGTTTTTCCCGTGCCGGGATGGTGCCGGGATAGCTGACCCCTCGTCACCTGTCGTCATCCTGGTCATCCGTACCGTGCTGGGATCGTGCCGGGATGGGATGGGAACGCCCGTGCTGGGTTTCGGACGTTGCGCTGCCCGATGCGAGGGGTGGCGGGAGAGGCTCCGTCCACATGCCTTCGTCACGACTCCAGGGATCCGCGCAGATCGTGGCGCTTTTCCTACTCGTTTGACACACTCGGGGGTATGGGTGAGACGACGTACAGCATTGGGGAAGGGCCGGCGACGCGGGTGAGCCTGTCGCTGCCCGAAGGGACCGCGGAGGCGATCCGGGCGCGGGTGGGCAAGCGGGAGTTCTCCGCGTTCATCGCCGAGGCGGTCGAGCGTGAGCTGCGTGGCCAGGTACTTGACGAGTACTTGGCGGACCACGAGAGCCGCAAGGGGCCGGTCTCTGAGCAGGCCCGGCAGCGGGCGCGCCAGGTCTTCGACGAGGTGTTCGCCGAGGAGGCCGAGTGGCCCGCCGCAGGCTGAGTCACGAGGGGACGCTGGTCGTCGACAGCGAAGGTCTTTCGAAGATGCTCGCCGATGACGAGCAGGTGGTGGCCCTAGTCGCCGAGGCGCGCTCGCGCGGTATGGAGGTCGTGATCAGCGCGCTAACCATCATCGAGGCCGTTCACGCTCGTACGAATATGCCCCGCCTGAACTGGGTGCTCTCCGGACTGCGTGTGGTGCCGGTGGGCGACGAGGAGGCGAGGACGGCTTCGAAGTTGCTGATGGATGCTGGTCTGCACGGGCATGAGTACGCGATTGATGCGGCGGTTGCCGAAGCCGCGCTGCGACAGCACCGCCCGGTGGTCATGTTGACCTCCGATATCGACGACATGGTCAAGCTGTGCGGCGATCGGGTCCGGCTCGTGGCGGTCTGATTTCTGCGGTCGGGGGTGGTCCGGGTCTCGTCTACCTGGTCACCGACAAAGAGATCGTCGTCCTTGCCGCTCGTTACCACTGCTGACCCCTCGGCTGCCGGCCTGTTCGAACCGTGCTGATGCTGTGCTGGCCCGGGCAGGTCGCCCCAAGCACCGGCTTCGCTATGCGGGGCCGCTCGGAAACAGAAGCTCGTACGGCAGGTGATCGTCGTCCGGCACGCGCGGCACGTAGTCCGGGGCCGTGCGTGCGGCCACGGACAGCAGGCGAGCGGCAGCCTCCTCCTCGGAGAGGGAGGCGAGCCCGAGGGCGTGCAGAAGACGGTCGCGCTCGGCGTCGAACTCCGGATGGTCGGCCCGAAGGTCCGAGTCGAGCTCGCTGATCGCGAAGCCCTTCGCCAGGTCGCGCCACAAGGCAGTACGGCGATGAGGGTGATCGCCTCGACGAGGTCGGCGCCGATCAACGTGGCCTGGCCCTCCGAGTCGGCGTACAGGACGGGCCTCTCCTCGGCACCGGCCTCCCCGCACAGAAAGTACGTGCCGCCGGCGCCGCAACCGGCGATCGGGAGCAGGGGGATCCCGGTGGGAAGAGCGAGTTCCTCGACGGGATCCCGGCGCTCGACGTCGAAATCGCCGGGCCAGGCGAGCGCGGTGGCAAGGGCGGGCTCCTGCTCGATTCGGCGGAGCAGATCGTCTGACGCGGTCATGGGACGGAACGTAACAGCGCCCTCTGACCTCTGACATCGATCGGTCGATCGGTCGATCGGACGTGCAGTGAAGAAGGGGGCCGGCTCTTGCGGGTCCGACCCCTTCGGGGGTGCGGGCAGGGAACTGTGTGGAGGTTCCCTGCCCGCGGTGTGGTGCGGTGTTCAGTACTGCTCTGTCTCCACGAATCCGGCGTCCGAGTCGTTGCCCGCGCCGAAGGCGTCGGCGGCGGCGGTCGGGTCGAATCCGGGCGGGCTGTCCTTCAGGCCGAGGCCCAGGCCGGCCAGCTTCGCCTTGACCTCGTCGATGGACTTCGCGCCGAAGTTGCGGATGTCCATGAGGTCGGCCTCGGAGCGTGCCAGGAGCTCGCCCACGGAGTGGACGCCCTCGCGCTTGAGGCAGTTGTACGACCGGACGGTGAGCTCGAGCTCCTCGATCGGCAGCGCGAGGTCGGCGGCGAGGGCGGCGTCCGTCGGGGACGGGCCCATGTCGATGCCCTCGGCGTCGATGTTCAGCTCGCGGGCGAGACCGAACAGCTCGACCAGCGTCTTGCCCGCGGAGGCCATGGCGTCACGGGGACGCATCGCCTGCTTGGTCTCGACGTCGACGATCAGCTTGTCGAAGTCGGTGCGCTGCTCGACACGCGTGGCCTCGACCTTGTACGTGACCTTGAGGACCGGCGAGTAGATCGAGTCGACCGGGATACGGCCGATCTCCTGGCCCACCTGCTTGTTCTGCACGGCGGAGACGTAGCCGCGACCGCGCTCGACGGTCAGCTCCATCTCCAGCTTGCCCTTGCCGTTGAGCGTGGCGAGGACGAGGTCGGGGTTGTGCACCTCGACACCGGCCGGAGGCGCGATGTCGGCGGCGGTGACCAGGCCCGGGCCCTGCTTGCGCAGGTACATCACCACGGGCTCGTCCTGCTCACTGCTCACGACCAGCTGCTTGATGTTGAGGATCAGGTCGGTGACGTCCTCCTTGACGCCCGGCACGGTGGTGAACTCGTGCAGGACGCCGTCGATGCGGATGCCGGTGACCGCCGCACCGGGGATCGACGACAGGAGGGTCCGACGGAGGGAGTTGCCGAGGGTGTAGCCGAAGCCCGGCTCCAGCGGCTCGATCACGAACCGGGAGCGGAACTCGTCGACGACCTCTTCGGTCAGGGACGGACGCTGAGCAATCAGCACGGGGTGTTGCCTCCAGTGGTATTGCGCCCGCTGTGTGACGCCGTAGACCTTATGAAGGGTACGGGCCGTGCGGGTGGTGAGACGGCCGTCGACACCGTCTTCCCCGTCACCGGGCCGACGGCGCTGTATCGGACCGTCGAGGAGCCGTGCTCCGACGGGTGCGTCGTGGGAAGCGGGAGTCGACGCCGTCCCCCGGGCGTGGCCGTCCGCCGGCGTACGTCGATGTGCCCGGGACGGCCTGACATGTCGGGAGCGCCGGGTGCGGTGTGTCAGGCGGCGCCGAGGGCGCCGCAGCGGAAGATGTGGCGGTCCACGGGATCGTCCCGCAGGATCGCCCCGCGCAGATCCTGTAGCTCGCGGCTCAGGTCCAGCCCCAGCCGCGCCGTCATGCGGGCCCGCGCCGAGGACAGCACACGCAACGCGTCCGCGCGGCGGCCGCATTCGTAGAGCGTGGCGGCACGGAAGGCCAGGAGCATCTCGTGCTCGGGATGCTCCGCGGTGAGCCGCGCGAGCTCCGCGGCGAGCGACGAGTAGTTGCGCAGCTTGAACTCCGCCGCGACACGCAGCAGTTGCGCCGAGATCAGCAGCTCGTCGAAGGCGGCGGCGACACCTCGGCGGGTCCGCTCGGAGGCGACGTCCTCCAGTACCGCCCCCCGCCACTCGGCCAGGGCGGCCGAGGCGAGCCGTGACACCTCCTGGGGCTCGGTGCCCCGCTGGGCCCGGTCGACCAGCTGGGTGAAGCGGTGCAGGTCCACCAGCTGCGGATCGCCGGTCAGCATGTACGTCGAACCGCTCCGCACCAGCCGCACCGACCCGTCGGCCCCGCCGCGGCGAAGGCTCGCCCGCAGTCGGCAGACGTTCACATACAGGTCGGCCCGGGACCTCGGTCGTTCGTCCTCGTCCGACAGCAGATCGATCAGCCGGTCCATCGGCAGCGGCCGGCCCATCTCCAGCAGGAGCAAGCCCAGCAGCAGACGTTCGCGGCGGCGCCCGATGGTCCTGGGGTGTCCGTCGACGGTCCATTCAACTCTGCCGAGCACTCGAAAATATGACCCCGTGGCAAGCATGCCGTCATGGTGCTCAGCGCGTCATGCTCCTGGCAAGGTGTTGGCATCCTCCTGGCAGGCCCCACCACTCACACTGCTCCCAAGTGCCACCGCGCCCAGGGGGTAGAAACGTGCCATACGTCATAGCCGGTCTGGTGCTCGTCGGAGCCGTCGCCGTGCTGAACCTCGTCCTGCTCATGGTCGTCCTGCGCCGCTGGCAGGAGCTCGAAGCCGTACGCCGACGCGCCGACTTCGCGGCCCAGGGGCCCCAACCCGGGGACGGGCTACCGGACTTCACCGCCACCGCGCTCAGCGGGCGGACGCTGACCCAGGACGACTTCCGCTCCGGGGAACTGCTGCTGGGCGTCTTCTCCCACGACTGCCCGTCCTGCACCGACGCCCTCCCCGACTTCGCCGCACGGGCCGACCGGGCACGGGCGGCGGGCGGCCGGGTCCTGGCCCTGGTGATCGGCGCCGAGGCCGGCGAGAGCAGCCTGACCGCCCGACTCGTCGGGCCGGCGGACGAGGTGGTGCCCGGGCCCGAGGCGGCACCGTTGTTCGGCGCCCTGCGGGTCCCCGCCTTCCCCACGATTCTCAGCTACCGGGACGGCGTCGTCGCCGCCCCCTCCGCCGCCGACCGCGAACCGGTACCGGCGGCCTCCTGAGCCCCGGTGCGGCCGCGGACCGCGGCCGCACCGCGGAGTACGCACATCCCATCCCCACAGGAAGAGGAGAACCATGCGCACACTGAAGGCCGGTGCGGGCCGTCTGATCGAGCGGATTCTGCCCAAGGCCGTGGCGGACGCGGGCTGCCCGCCGGACTGCTACACCGAGTGGAGCACCAGCGCCCAGCGCTGCCGTCGCTGCTGCTACACCGGCGCGTGCAAGATCAGCTGCGGAAGCTGGGACTACTGCTGAACCACCTCGGGGCGGGCCGCGTGCGGCCCGCCCCGTGCGGCTCATCAAGTGCCCACCGTGCCCGCCCCGCCCCCACCCCGCGCCCACGCCGGCCCAGCATCCCTCCCTCCGGAGTCACCCTTGTCCGACCTGCTGCTCGTCTGCCGCCTGACCCTGATCTGCGTGCTGGCCGTGGCCGGCCTCGCCAAGCTGCGCGACCGCCGCCGGTTCACCGCGGCACTCGGCGACCTCACCCGGCTGCCCGCCGCCGCCCGGCCGGCGCTCGCCGTCCTGGTGCCCGCGGCCGAGCTCCTGGCCGCCGTGCTCCTCGCCGTGCCCCGGACGCTCACCGCGGGGCTGGCCGTCGCCGCCGCTCTGTGCGCGGCGTTCAGCGTCGTCGCGGTCACCACCATGCGGCGTGGCAGCTCCGCCGGCTGCCCCTGTTTCGGCAGCAGGACCACCGTGCCGATGGGCCCCTGGCATGTCGCACGCAACGCCGTCCTGACGGCGCTCGCGCTCCTCGGCGGAGTCATCGCCCTCTCCCACGGCACCACCGCCCCCCTCGACGCCCCGGCACTCGTGCTCGCCGTCGCGGTCGCCGGCTACCTCACCACGCTCGCCGTCTTCACCGACGACCTCGCCTTCTTCTTCTCCGCCCGCACCGGCCAACGCTGAAAGGACGATCACAGAGTGAGCTACGCCATCGCCGGCCTCGCCCTTCTCGCCGCGGTCACCCTCGTCAACGCGCTCCTCACCGTCGCGGTCAGCAGACGCTGGCGGACCATGATGGCCCCCGCCCCGGCCGCCGCCGCCCCGGGGCCGCCGGCCCTCGCCGTCCAGGAAGGCGACCGCGCCCCCGCGTTCACGCTGCACACCCCCGTGGGCGAGGTCAGCGCGTCCACCCTGGCCGGGCGCCCCGCCCTCATCTGCTTCCTCCGCCCCGACTGCGGTCCCACCAGGGAAAGCCTCCCCGGGATCCAGCGGTGGGCCGAGGCGAACGCTCCGTCAGGCGGCCGGCTCGTGGCCGTCATCAGCGGACAGCCCGCCGAGGCCGGCCCGCTGCTCGAAGCGGTCGGCCCGCTCACCGAACTCACCGCCGCCGAACCGCCGGACGGTCCCGTCGCCGGCGTCTTCGGCGTCCGCCACCACCCCTCGTTCGTCCTTCTCGACGCCGACGGGACCGTCGCCGGGACGGGCATCGGCCAAGGCTCCCTGCCCGCGCTCGACCTCCTCACCGCATGAGCGGGTCCTCCACCTCCGGCCCGGCCGCAGTCCTGCGGGGCCTCAGCGCCGTACTCGCCCTCACGGGGCGGTCCTGCCCCGGGGCCCTCGCCGCCCGCGTCGCCACCGTCGTCATCGCGGGCACCGCCCCCGTGGCGGCCTCCTGGCTGCTCAAGTACGTGGTCGACAGCCTCGCCGCGGAGGGCTTCCGTGCCTCGGACCTCAACTGGGCCGCCGCAGGCATCGGTCTGCTCACCATCCTCCTCGCCGCCGCCTCGGCCGTCTCGTCCTACGCAGACGGCCGCATCCGCCGCGCCACCTCGACCCGGGCCCAGAGCGAGCTGCTCACGGCCGTCAACCGGCTCAGCGGTCTGTCCAAGCTCGAGCAGCCCGCCTTCCACGACCGCGTCCAACTCGCCGTCCAGAGTGCGCAGGGGGCCGAGCGGCTGGTCGGCGCGGTCCTCCAGGGCGCCCAGAGCGTCCTCACGCTGGCGGGATTCCTGACGAGCCTTCTGCTCGTCAGCCCCACGCTGGCCGCCGTCCTCGTCGTCGCGGCCGTTCCGGCCCTCTTCGCGCACCTGGCCAACAGCCGGCACCGCGCGGACCTGTTCTGGCGCACCAGCAACCTCGCCCGCCGCCAGATCTTCTACCGAGGGCTCCTCACGGACAGCCAGGCGGCGAAGGAGATCCGCCTCTACGGCCTGGGCGGGTACTTCGCGCAGCGCATGCGCACCGACCTCGACAGCATCAACGGCCAGGAGGAACGCCTCGACCGCCGACTCGTCGCCTACGAGACGGCGCTCGCCGTCCTCGGCGCCGGCGTCTCCACCGGCGCACTCGTCTGGGGCGTGCACCAGGCAGCAGCCCACGTCCTCACCGCCGGTGACGTGTCCCTCCTCGTCGCCGCCCTCGCAGGCATGCAGACGGCCCTCGTCGGCCTGGTGGGATGCATCGCCCAGAGCCACCAGACGGCCCTGATGTTCAGCCACTACCTGCACGTCGTCCAGGTCGGGGACGACCTCCCCGCCCCGGCCGCCCCGATCGCCCCGCCGCCTCTGCGTCAGGGCCTCGAACTCCGGGACGTCTGGTTCCGCTACAGCGACGACGGACCGTGGATCCTCCGCGGAATCAGCCTGTTCGTCCCGCACGGCACCAGCCTGGCCGTCGTCGGTCTCAACGGGGCCGGCAAGAGCACCCTCGTCAAACTGCTGTGCCGCCTCTACGACCCGCAGCGCGGCAGCATCCACTGGGACGGCATCGACATCCGGGACTTCCCGGCGGACCAGCTGCGCGAGCGGGTCAGCGTCGTCTTCCAGGACCCGATGGAGTACGACCTCACCGCCGGGGAGAACATCGGCCTCGGCGACCTCGGCTCCCTCCACGACCACGGCCGCATCCGTGCCGCCGCCGACGACGCGGACATCCACACCGCCCTCACCCGCCTCCCGCAGGGGTACGACACCATGCTCAGCCGGATGTTCTTCCCCGACGACACGGAAGACAGCAGCCCCGGCGTCCAGTTGTCGGGCGGCCAGTGGCAGCGTCTCGCGCTCGCCCGGGCCCTGATGCGTTCCGAACGCGATCTCATGATCCTCGACGAACCCGGCACCGGCCTCGACGCGGTCGCCGAACGCCATGTCCACGACCGGCTCACCTCGCTCCGCCGGGGCACGACGAGCATCCTCGTCTCCCACCGCCTGGGCACCGTGCGTGCCGCGGACGCCATCGTGGTCATCGCCGACGGAACCGTGCGGGAGGCCGGCACCCACGAACAGCTCATGACCGCCGACGGCGCCTATGCCGAGCTCTTCACCACACAGGCCCAGGGCTACGAGGAGACCGTCCGGTGACGGCCGCGGGCCCGCTGCTCCTCACCCTGGCGGCACTCCTCGTCCTCGCCGCGGCCCTGCTGCTGGCGCGCGGGCGGCTGGTTGCCGTGACCGTCCGCGGGTACAGCATGTCGCCGACCCTCATGCCCGGCGACCGACTCCTGCTCCTCCGCGGCAGACGCCGGGTCGCCACGGGCCGGGTGGCCGTCGTCGTCGCTCCCCATCCCGAGCACGGCTGGCACACCGTCACGGGCCCGGCGCCCGACCTGTGCGACGGGTGGTACGTCAAACGCATCGTGGCCGTCGCCGGAGAGCCCGTGCCGCGCTGGGCCGGCCGGTGCCCCGGCACGCACGTGCCGCCGGGGATGCTCGTCCTCCTGGGCGAGCAGCCGGGCTCCAGGGACTCCAAGCAGCTGGGTTACTGCCCCGAGGACAAGCTCATCGGGACCGTCCTGTTCCGCCTGCGGGCAGCCGTGCCCGCGGCTTCGTACACGCCCTAGTCAGGCGCGCCGGGGCGGGGTCAGCTTGTCGAGGTCCAGGCTGATCTCGAAGGGCACAGGGCGCCGGAGTTCCCCTCGGAAGATGCCCGCCGGCGCGTAGGAGCGGGTCGGCTCGTCGAGTTCGTAGACGTGGACGACGGGATCCCCGTCCTCGTCCTCGACGCACCAGTAGTGCGGGATGCCCGCTTCCGCGTACTTGCGGAGCTTGACCGTGCGATCCCGGTGCGCGGACTCGGGTGAGACGACCTCGATGACGAGCCGTACCTCGTCCGGTGTGAACCAGGTGCGGTCTCCGTCGTAGTCGGCCGTCGTCAGCAACAGGTCCGGTTCGGGACGGTTGCGTTGGTCGAGCTTTATGGTCATCTCGCGGCCGACCCTGACATCGGCCGGCGCTTGCTCCATGAGGGCGATGGTGAGCATGGTGACGAGGTGACCGTGCCACCATCGCTGCGGCGACATCATGAAGACGAGGGCTCCGTCGATGAGCTCGGTGTGGCGTGGCGCCTCGGGGAGGCGGTCCAGGTCCTCCGCGAACCAGCCTTCCGCACGCGGTGGGCGCATCCAGTCGGGCAGTGCGGTCATGGCTCAACGGTAGCGACTCGGTGAGGCGCGGGCCACGAGACGATCGGGTGCGGAGGCGCGTGCCGTCCGCCGTACCCCCGCCGAGTCCAGGACGTCCCGTTCGATGCGAGCATGGGCGGTGTTCGGGTGCGCGGGTGAGGGGGCGGCGTGACACGGGTGGGGGAGCTGTACGCGGACGGTACGCGGTTGTACGACGCCGCTTTCGCGTTGCGGACCGACCACGCCCTTGCCGTGGGCGCCGTCCGTGCCGCTCACGCGCCGCTCAGGGACGCGCTCGTCGCCGCGGAGCTCGGGTCCATCGCGCTCACCCGCCTGAAGGACGTCACCGAGGGGCGGCTGCGGCTCGCGGCGGTCGAGGGGGCCGGCTTCGGCTCGGTCCGGGAGGTGTACGAGGCCGGCCGTCACCAGCTCCGGCTGATCCCCGGCGTCGGCGCGCAGACCGCCGACCAGGTCCTCGCCGCCGCGCGGCAGATCGCCCGCGCGGTCGGGGAGACCGTCTCCGTGCGGATCGACGTCGACCACCCCGAGCCCGCTACCGCCGCCCTGGTCGGCGCGTTGTACCGGCTCGTCGAGGCCGGCCCCGAACTGCCCCGCGCGGTGGCCGCCGCCGAGCGGTACGAGAAGCGGCTCGGCGAACTGCTGCCCGCGGTCCGCCCGGCCACCGGCCGGCTGCGGCTGGCCCTCGCCGGACGGGCCCGCCGGGAGGCCGCGCGCACGGCGGTCACCGAGTTGACCGCGCTGACGGCCGAGGCCGCCGAGGCCGGCGTGGCGCTGCACCTCGCGCAGGCCACCGCCGACCTGCTGCGCGAACCGGCCTCCGAGATCGAGCCGTGGGTCGACTTCGAGGTGCGCTCGGCGGAGTACTACAGCCTGCTGGCGGAGATCTGCGCCCACCCGTCGGACACCGCGGCCGCCGAGGGTTTCGTGCCGTCGGACGTGGCCGAACAGGTGCACGCGCAGCCGCTCGACGACACCCACCGCCGGGTCTCCCTGCGCGGCTACCAGGCGTTCGGCGCGCGGTTCGCGCTGGCCCGGCGCCGGGTCGTCCTCGGGGACGAGATGGGGCTCGGCAAGACGGTCCAGGCGATCGCCGTGCTCGCCCACCTGGCGGCCGAGGGCCACGCCCACTTCCTGGTGGTGTGCCCGGCCGGCGTGCTCATCAACTGGACCCGGGAGATCCGCGCCCGCAGCACGCTCAGGGCGGTGCCGGTGCACGGACCGGACCGGCGGGACGCCTACGCCGAGTGGCGCGAGCGCGGCGGCGTCGCCGTCACGACCTTCGACGTGCTGCACACCCTGCCCGAACCTGACGGCGGACCGCCGCCCGGACTCCTCGTCGTCGACGAGGCGCACTACGTCAAGAACCCCGAGACCCGGCGCGCCCGCTCGGTCGCGGTGTGGACCGGGCTGTGCGACCGCGTCCTGTTCCTCACCGGCACGCCGATGGAGAACCGTGTCGAGGAGTTCCGCGCCCTGGTGCGCTGCCTCCAGCCCGACCTCGTCCCCTCGATCCACGACAGCTACGCGGTCGCCGGCCCGCAGGTCTTCCGCAAGGCGGTCGCCCCCGCCTACCTGCGCCGCAACCAGAAGGACGTGCTCACCGAGCTGCCCGCGCTGATCCACGTCGACGAGTGGGAGGAGTTCAGCACCGCCGACGAGGACGCGTACCGGGCGGCGGTCGCGGCGGGGAACTTCATGGCGATGCGCCGGGCCGCGTACGCCGACCCCGCGAAGTCCGCCAAGCTCCAGCGGCTGCGCGAACTGGTCGGGGAGGCCGCGGACAACGGCCTGAAGACCGTCGTGTTCTCCTACTTCCGCGACGTCCTCACCGCGGTCCGGGGCGTGCTGGGCGACACCGTGTTCGGGCCCATCGCCGGCGACGTCCCGGTCGTCCAACGGCAGCGGTTCGTGGACGACTTCACGGCCGCCGAGGGGCCCGCGGTGCTGCTCTGCCAGATCGAGTCGGGAGGCGTGGGGCTCAACCTCCAGGCCGCGTCGGTCGTCGTCCTGTGCGAGCCGCAGACCAAGCCGACCCTGGAGCACCAGGCCGTGGCCCGGGCGCACCGCATGGGCCAGGTCCGGGCGGTCCAGGTGCACCGCCTGCTGGCCACCGACAGCGTGGACGGCCGGCTGCTGCGCATCCTCGAGAACAAGACGCGGCTGTTCGACGCCTACGCCCGCCGCAGCGACACGGCGGAGGCGACGCCGGACGCGGTCGACGTCTCCGACGACAACCTCGCCCGCCGGATCGTGGAGGAGGAGCAGCGCAGGCTCGCCGGCCGGCCGCAGGACGCCGGGTAGCGCGGCCCCGCCCCGGGCTTACGATGCGCCCAGCCCGTATGCCGGTCGCGGTCGGTCGCAGCCGGCCCGCAGCCGGTCGGTCGCAGTCGGCCGCTGTCGGTCGGTCGCACGCGTTCCGCTCTCGGCGGCCGTCCCCCGGCGACCGCGACCCCGCCTGCCCCATCGCCCGACACCCCGCCCCATCGCCCGACCGCCCGACACCCCGCCCCATCGCCCGACCCGTCTGAACCAGGAGCACGGTACCCGTGTCCATACCTCCGCCCCCGGGGCCCCACCAGCCCCAGGACCCGTACCAGCCTCCGCCCCAGCCGGGCCCCTACCCGCAAGGCCCGTACCCGCAGGGCCCGTCTCCCCAGGACCCGTTCGCCGCGCCCCGGCAGCCGCACCCGCACGACCCGTACGCCCAGGGGCCGTACCCGCAGGCCCCCTACGGGGCGGCGCCCTACCCGGTGTGGGGGCAGGGATACAGCCCCTACGGGCGGTCCTCGGTCATCAACGGCGTGGCCATCGCCTCCCTCGTGCTCGGCATCCTCTGTTTCCTGCCGGGCGTGGGTCTGGTGCTCGGGATCGTCGCGCTGGCGCAGATCAGGAGGCGCGGGGAGCGCGGCAGGGGAATGGCGATCGCCGGCGCCGTCCTGTCCTGCGTCGGACTCGCGCTGTGGACCCTGATGCTGGCCACCGGCGGAGCCTCCGACTTCTGGCAGGGGTTCAAGGAGGGCGCGAGCGGAGGCGCGGGCTCCAGTTTCTCGCTCGCCAAGGGCGACTGCTTCGACGTGCCCGGTGACAGCTTCGGCACGGACGTCTACGACGTCGACGAGGTGCCCTGCTCCGGCGAGCACGACGCCGAGGTGTTCGCCACGATCCCGTTGTCCGGCAGCGTCTACCCGGGCGAGGACAAGGTCGTGGACGTGGCCGACGACAAGTGCTTCACGCTCCGGCACGCCTACGCGATGGATCCCTGGGCGCTGACAGAGGAGGTCGACGTCTACTACCTCACGCCCACCTCCGAGAGCTGGAGCTGGGGCGACCGCGAGATCACCTGCGTCTTCGGCAACGTGGACGAGGAGGGCACCCTCACCGGCTCGCTGCGCGCCGACGAGAGCACCCTCGACGCCGACCAACTGGCCTTCCTGAAGGCCATGGCCGCCGTCGACGAGACGCTCTTCGACGAGCCGGAGGATCTCCCCGAGGACGATCTGGCGGGCAACCGGGCCTGGGCCGGCGACACCGGGGACGTCACCGGCGCGCAGGCCGCCGTGCTGGGAGGCCACACCTGGTCCGCGACGGTCCGGGCGCCGATGGCCGCTCTGGTGAAGGACATGCAGCGGTCGAGCAAGGAGTGGGCGGCGGCGGAGAAGGCCTCCGACGCGGACGCCTTCTACCGGCACTACGAGATCGCCTACGAGGTCGTGGACGGCGACACGACCGTCACCGCCCGCGAGGCTCTGGGCCTGGCCACCACGCCGCCCGACTACGACGACGACTCCGGCGACGCGGGCGACGGCACGGGCGGGGGCGACGGCGACGGCGGCCTCGATGTGTGATCACGTCCTGAGCGGGGAGAAAGTGCCTGGGTGAAGCGTTTCGCCGACAGATGTCATCACATCGAGTGATTCTCTGGCCTTTACTTGCACGGCTCAACCCACGGTTGCCAGGCTGTAGCTGTCTGTACAACCTGATGGGAGTGGCCAGTGACATTCGGTGAGCAGCCGGCGTATCTGCGTGTCGCGGGTGACCTTCGCAAGAAGATCACCGACGGGTCGCTGCCACCGCACACCCGGCTTCCCTCCCAGGCGAGAATCCGCGAGGAGTACGGCGTCTCCGACACGGTCGCCCTCGAGGCCCGGAAGGTGCTGATGGCCGAGGGGCTGGTCGAGGGCCGTTCCGGTTCGGGCACCTACGTGCGTGAGCGGCCGGTGCCCCGCCGGATCGCCCGCTCCGGCTACCGGCCGGTCAGCGGCGCGACGCCCTTCCGGCAGGAGCAGGCCGAGGCGCACACGCGCGGCACGTGGGAGTCCAGCAGCGAGCAGACCGAGGCGGGCGTCGCGGTCGCGGAGCGGCTCGGCATCCAGTCCGGCGACCGCGTGATGCGCACCCGGTACGTCTTCCGCGAGGCCGGCGAGGCGATGATGCTCTCCACCTCGTGGGAGCCCCTCGCGCTCACCGGCCGCACGCCGGTCATGCTGCCCGAGGAGGGGCCGCTCGGCGGCATGGGCGTCGTGGAGCGGATGCGTGCGATCGACGTCATCGTCGACAACGTCACGGAGGAGGTGGGCGCGCGCCCCGGTCTCGCCGAGGAGCTGCTCGCCCTCGGCGGTGTCCCCGGGCATGTCGTCCTGGTCGTGCAGCGCACGTACTACGCCTCGGGCCGCCCGGTCGAGACGGCCGACGTGGTGATCCCCGCCGACCGGTACCGGGTCGCCTATCACCTGCCGGTGAAGTAGCCGCCCCCGCGAGGCGGTGCGGTGGCGCATGCCCGCCGACGGCGCACGCCCTTGTGGCAGTTGCCTCCGGAAACCCCACGGTCCGGCCCCGCTCGCGCCGCGTCGGAATCCGGTCGTTTCCGGACGTTCCCGCAGGTCGCCCCCTACGTGTCCAGACCCCCGCCGACCGGACACATCGCAGCGCGCGCAGGGCGCGTCCGGCCTCGTGCGCCCCCTGCGTCCTGGCTGGTTGCGTACCTCTTTGTGTAAAGCCATGTTCGCTGCGTGAAGGTAAGGCGTACGCTCGGGCATATGCGGATTGCGGTTTCCTTGGAAGGCGGCGCGCGCGGCGTGCCGTGGACGGGATCCGGGCGGTCGGGGGCGGGAAGGGGGCGTGCGGCGCGATGAACGACAGCACCATCTCTCTGCCTTGGCACGTGATACGGCAGGACGACAACGGCAACCGCTACCGCGTGGGCCGGTACGCGACCCGGGCCGAGGCCCAGAAGATCGCGGACAGCCTCGACGGTCGCGGCCACAAGCAGCTGTACTGGGTCGAGCGCGTCGGCCAGACGCAGAGCCACGGGCAAGGTCACGGGCAGAGCCAGGGTCAGAGCCAGGGTCAGGTATCGGCGCAGCCCCCGGGGCCGGGCCAGGTGCAGGCACAGGTGCAGGCGCGCAACGGAGACGGCACCCGGAACTGAGTCCCCTGCCGCGGAAGTGCCCCCGACGCCGAACCGCCCCCCCCGGCGCAGAAGCGTCCTGCGGAAGTGAAGCGCCCTCCGGTCGAGTTGACCGGACTCCCGTAGGCTCCGACGCATGACGCAACGGATCGTGGTGGTGGGAGCCGCCCTGTTCGACGGCGGTCGTCTGCTCGCCGCCCGCCGCAGCGCGCCGCCGGAGCTCGCCGGGCGCTGGGAGCTGCCCGGCGGCAAGGTCGAGGAGGGCGAGACGCCCGAGGCGGCCCTCGCGCGCGAACTGCGCGAGGAACTCGGCGTCGCCGCGGAGGTCGTCGAGCGCGTCCCGGGGGAGTGGCCCCTGAAGCCGCCCTATGTCCTGCAGGTGTGGAGCGCCCGGCTGCGCCCCGCTTCCGCCGCCCCCCGGCCCCTCCAGGACCACGAC
The DNA here is from genome assembly GCF_030816715.1 of Streptomyces achromogenes. NCBI lineage: Bacteria > Bacillati > Actinomycetota > Actinomycetes > Kitasatosporales > Streptomycetaceae > Streptomyces > Streptomyces achromogenes. The sequence goes on from NZ_JAUSYH010000001.1 coordinate 5,635,355, forward strand.
GAGCTGCGCTGGCTCGCCCCGGACGAGATCTGGCACGTCGACTGGCTCGACCAGGACGTTCCCGCGGTCCGCGAGACGCTCACGAGGGTTTTGGGGGTCCGCTGACCGGCGGCCGGGTCGCCCTCCGTACGCCGTTCGTGCCACAGCACGCCTCACGCGGCGGTACTGCCTCCCGTATATCGGGTATGTGCCCATTAACCCCGTGAAATCGGACAGGGGCGTACTCGCTGGCCCGGGATGTGATCGGCGTGATCGACAGCGAAGGCGACCGCGCCGAGTGGACGTTCCCCGCGGACCCCGGCGCGGTGCGCACCGCGCGCCGTGCCGTGCGCGAGCAGCTGCGCGCCTGGGGCCTGGACAGCGTGGGCGACCTCGCCGCGCTGTTGGTCAGCGAACTGGTCACCAACGCCCTGCGGCACGCCACCGGTCCCATCGGCGTCCGCCTGGTCCGCCCCGCCCATCTGGAGGGCGTCCTCCTGGTCGAGGTCTCCGACCCGCTGCCGGACCCGCCCCGCGAGCGGATCGCCCGGCCCGAGGACGAGAGCGGGCGCGGACTGCAACTGGTCGCCTCCTCCTCGCGCCGCTGGGGTACCCGTCCGGGGGACACCGGCAAGACGGTGTGGTTCGAACTCGCCGTGCCGGATTGACGCGCGCCGGCGCGGGGATGAGCCGGTGTACAGCGGGGGCGGCGCTGTCGCCGTCGGGTTCCGGTCGCGGACAGGTGCCGGAAGGTGTGGTTCGACGACGTGTCCGCTGGTTAGAAGACGGGAAGTGTCGTCGCAGGACGGGCCGGAAAAAGCCTGGACCGTGCTGTGATCGTGAACACCGTGTCGTGCGGCCCCGTAGTGCTGGATACTGCGGGCAGCCGCCGCCGGTGACCGGTGCCGGGCGCGGTGAGCTGGAGGGGACGGTTCGCGTGAGCGAGATACCAGCGAAGGCCACGGAGTCCGAGGACCCGTCGGGCGGCGCGAGGGCCGAGGCCGCCGTGCCCGGCGCTCTCCCGGACGGCGAGGCACTCGGCGACGCCATCTGGCAGAGCAGCCCGCCCGGCTCGATCTACGACTACATCAAGGTCGCCTCGTTCTCCATCGGCCCCGACGGTCTCGTCGACCAGTGGAGCCTGCGCGCCGAGCAGATCTTCGGCATCCCCGCCGACCGGGCCGTGGGCATGGACCCCATCGACGCGTTCATCGACCCGGACCTGCGCGAGCGCGGCCAGCGCAAGATGGCCGAAATCCTGGACGGACGCGAGTGGACCGGTGTGGTCCCCTTCCGGATGCCGGACCCGGTGCCCGGCGGCGGGCGCGGCGAACAGGGCCTCGCCGAGGTGTACGTCATGCCGACGCGCAGCCTGGACGGCGAGAAGGCCGCCGTGTGCATCGTCGTCGACGTCCGCACGCTCCGCAGCATCGAGACGGACCTCGCCGCCTCGCAGGCCATTTTCGGCCAATCCCCGTTCGGGTTCCTGCTGATCGACCCCGACCTGCGGGTCCGCCGCGCCAACGAGCGCTTCGCCTCCGTCTTCGGCGGCACCCCCGACGACCACCGCGGCAAGGGCGTCCACGACTACCTGCCCCGGTCCGAGGCCGACCGGGTCAGCGCGACCCTGCGCCGGGTGCTGCAGACCGGCGACTCCATCACGGACATGCACGTCACCGGCTTCGTACCGGGCTCCGAGGAGCGCCGCCACTGGTCGATCAACCTCTACCGCGTGCACAGCGGCAGCGGCCGCCCGATCGGCGTCGCCTGGCTCGGCACCGACATCACCGCCCGCCGTGCCGCGGCCCGCGAGGCCGCCGCCGCGCGGCGCAATCTCGCCCTGCTGAACGACGCGGGAGCCCGCATCGGGAACTCCCTCGACCTGGAGACGACCGCGCGCGAGCTCCTCGACGTCGTCGTGCCCGGTTTCTGCGACCTCGCCACCGTCGACCTCTACCAGGGGCTCCTGGCGGGCGACGAGACCCCGCCCGGCCTCGCCGACGGCAGCGCGGAACTGCGCAGGGTCGCCTTCTCGTCCGCCGTCTCCGACGCCCCCTTCCCCGGTGCGGGCGCGCCCGTCGCCGTCGGCGCGGTCCACCACTTCCCGTTCAACTCGCCCTGCGCCGACGCCCTGCGCACCGCCCGCCCGCAGAGCATCCCCGGCGACGAGGGCGGCCTCGTGCAGGGCACGCTCGCCGTCCCGATGGTCGCCCACGACACCGTCGTCGGCCTCGCGCAGTTCTCGCGGACGAAGGGCAGCGAGCCGTTCGGGGACCGGGACCGCGATCTGGCGGTGGAGCTCGCGGCACGGGCGGCGGTCTGCATCGACAACGCCCGTCTGTACCGGCGCGAGCACGAACGGGCGCTGATACTGCAGCGGTCGCTGCTGCCGCCCGGCGACCCGGTGGCGTCCGGCCTGGACATCGCCTGCCGCTACCTGCCCGGCAACGTCTCCACCGGCCGCCCCAGCGAGGTCGGCGGCGACTGGTTCGACGTCATCGAACTGCCCGGCCACCGCACCGCGTTGGTCGTGGGGGACGTGATGGGCCGCGGACTGCGGGCCGCGGTCGCGATGGGCGAACTGCGCACGGCCGTCCGCACGCTGGCCCTGTTGGACCTCGAACCGGCGGAGGTGCTCTCCGCGCTGGACGAGATCGCCCGCGGCCTCGGCACCCCCGGAGGCGTCCAGCAGGCGACCCGGGCCGCCCGCCGCCCCCGCGAGGCCGACCTGTCCGAGGTGTACCTCGCGACCTGCGTCTACGCGGTCTACGACTCGGTGACCCGCCGCTGCACCTTCGCCAACGCCGGCCATCTGCCTCCGGTGCTCGTCGAACCCGGCGAGCCGGCGCTGATGCTCGACGTGCCGCCCGGCATGCCGCTCGGCGTGGGCGGCGAGCCCTTCGAGGAGGTCGAGGTCGAACTCCCCGAGGGCGCGCTGCTGGCGCTGTACACGGACGGCCTGGTCGAATCCCGCGACCATCCGCTGGACGAGGGCCTCAACGCGTTCGTGGGAGCTCTCACCGATCCCTCCGCTCCCCTCGAGGACGTCTGCGACCACGTCCTCAGCACCCTCGACTCGCACCACGGCGAGGACGACATCGCGCTGCTGATGGCCCGGGTGCAGGGTCTGCCCGCCGACTCGGTCGGCGACTGGACCCTCCCGCGCGAGCCGCGCAGCGTGGGCCGGGCGCGGGAGCACGCGCGCGGCCGGCTGCTCGCCTGGGGCCTCGAACCCCTCGTCGACACGACGGAACTGCTGGTCAGCGAACTCGTCACCAACGCGCTGCGGTACGGCGAGGGCGAGATCCGACTGCGGCTGCTGCTGGACCGCACCCTGGTGTGCGAGGTCTGGGACGCCGGCCTCGTCCAGCCGCGCCGACGCCGCGCCCGGGACACCGACGAGGGCGGCCGCGGCCTCCAGCTCGTCGGCCTCCTGGCGGCGGCCTGGGGCTCCCGCCGGACACCCCGCGGGAAGACGGTGTGGTTCGAACTGCCGCTGCCGGACGGCGAGACGGGCCTGACCGACCCGGCGGAGGCATTGCTGAGCCTGTTCTGACCCACGCTCAGGCACGGCGGCGGGACGACGGGCGGCGGGCGGCAGGACGACCGGGCGGGCGGAACGACTGCCGGGCGCCGCATACCTGGTGCCGGACAGCCGGGGCCGCCGCCGGGGACGGCTCCGCGCGGTCTGTGGATCGGCGGACGTGTCGTGGGTCCCGCGCGGCCCGCGCTCAGCCGGGCTTTCCTGCCGCCGCGGGGCCACGCCTCGCCGGGCGGTGGACAGGCGGGCCCGTCTGAGGGACGGCGGGGCCTGTCGGCCTGCCGTCGGTCCTGCGCGGCCTGCCCGCGCGGGGCTTGCCGCCCACATGCTCACGCGCCGCCGAACGGCGGGCGGCAGGACGACTGCCGGGTGCCCCGTACCTGGTGCCGGGCATCTGGTGCCGGGCATCTGGTGCCGGGTGGCCGGGGACGGCTCCGCGCGGCCTGCGCGCCCAGCCGTGCTCCCTGGCCGGCGTGTGACTACGCCTTGCCGGGCGGTGGGTCGGCGGGTGGGCCGTCGGCGGTGGTCCCGGGCGGGACGATGCCGCCGAGCACGGCGCCGGCCGCGCCGATCTCATCGGCCGTCCCCTCCGGCGCGGGGCCGGGGTTGCCGTGCGTCCGCACGTCCTGCTCGGCCAGCTCCAGGGCTTCCAGGGCGAGGTCGTCGGCGGCCCGGCGGTCGGCCGGATCGTTCGTGGCGAGGAGACGTTCCGCCTCGGCCAGCCCGGTGCGCGCGGCGGCTCCGACCGCTCCGCGGTGGGTCTCGACGAAGTCCGCCGCCGCGCCCGTGGAGGTGCGGGCGACGATCAGGGCGGCGGCCGGCAGCACCCCGGCCCGGCCCGGGGCGAACGGCTCCGTGGCCCGCACGATCCGGCGCAGCATGCCGACCGGGTCGCCGGGCCGGCCGGCCGTCAGCTCCTGCCGCACGGAGGCCAGGACGACGTCCGCGTGCCGCAACAGGGCGTGCGACGTGCCGGGGCCCATGGCCGCCTCGTCCGCCCGTGCCGCGGACAGCTCCGCCTCCGCACCGGTCAGGGCGGCCGGCACGGTCCGCTCGGCCGCCTCCAGCAGCGCGGCGAGCCGGCCGACCCCGCCGAGCAGGACCGCCGCCTGGGCGACGGCGGCCTCGGCGGCCCGCAGATGCGTCGCCGCCGTGCCGGCCCGTCCCGTATCGGCGGCCTGACGGGCCTCGTTCAGCCGGACGGTGGCGAACAGCAGCCGGTCCTTGGCCTGTTCGACGTTCCCGATGACGGAGGCGGTGGCGGTGGGCGCGTACCGCGTGCGCAGGCCCGCGAGGACGGTCTCCGAGCCCGCCACGAGCCCGGTCAGCTCCCGGAACCGGCCCTCGGCGACGCCCAGTGCCGCCCCCGGCCCGTCGTCGGGGCCTCGCAGCCGTGCCAGCGCGTCGGCCACCGAGTCCAGCCGCCGTGTCGTCTCCTCGCACCGTCCGACGATCCCCGCGAGCGCGTGCGCCCGGGCCGCATCCTCGGCCGGCGTGCCCTCGTCGTAGCGCCGGCGCATCCGGAACGCGGCGGCGAGTTCGGTCCCGGCCTCCTGGACGGTCCGGCGCAGGGGCGCCACGGGGTCACTGCCGAACAGGGGCTCGGCGTGGTCGAGTTCGGTGCGGGTCGTGCGGATACGGTCGTCCGCCTCGACCAGCGCGGCGCGGGCCCGCCCGTCGAGGGCCGTGAGAGGCGGCGCGGACCCCGGCGGCGGGGGACCGCCCGACCCGCCGGGGGTGGTCCGGCTGCGGGCCCGCCGGACCCGGCGCACGTACCCGTAACCGGCGACCGCGCCGACCGCGGCGACCGCCACGAGCGGCAGCACCAGGTCGGCGGTGGACGTCTCGTCCTCTTCCTCCGCGGCCGCCGCGACGGAGCTCGGTGCGGACGCCGGCTCCTTGATCGCAACCGGCGCGCCGTCGCCCGACGTCATCCCTGGCAACACCAGCCACACGAGCCCGATCGCACAGCCCAGCACGGCGTGCGCCACCCGCACGGATATGTGCGGCCCGGGACGCCGCGGTCGGCCTCGATGCAGGGAAGAGGTCACATTTGGGAGCGTATGGCCGCGAATCCGGTCACGCGAGCGGGATACACCCGAGGTGGGGGCGGTGGGGCGCAACGACACGGGAGGGATGACCGGGATGGACCGATCGCCGGAACGCACGGACCCGAAGCCGCAACTGAAGCCGGAGCCGAAGCCGGAGCCGGAGTCGAGCCTGAAGCCGGAGCCGGAGCCGGAGCCGGAGCCGGAGTCGAAGCTGAAGCCGGAGTCGACGGAGGGCGGGGTCCTGCGGGCTGAACCGACGCCCAGGCAACGGCCCGGTCCCGCCCCCGTCGACACGGACACGGACACGGGCACGGACACGGACACGGGCACGGACTCGGACACCGGCTCCGTCTCCGTTTCCGACACCGTCTCCGGCACTGACTCTGCCGCCGTCGCACCGGACGCCGCCCCACGCACGGGCGTCGCCGCCGCCGACGCACCCGGCACGGACGCCGAGACGGTCCGCGTCGCCCCCGAGGCCCTCGCCACGGAGGCCACCGTTCCGGCCCCCGCTCCCGCCCCGGCCCCCGTCCCCGCCGCCGAGACCGGTGACGCTCCGCCCGAGCCGCCCGCGTCCGACGCCGAGGACGGCGCCGAGGACGGCCGCGAGGGTGGTGCCGACGGCGACGGAGGTTCCGGGGAGCCCGGTGGCGGTGCCGGGGCCGTCGGGGGCCCCCGGCCGGCCCGACGTCGCCTGCGCCGGGTCCGCCGCGCCGCCCTCGTCCTCGTGCTGCTGCTCCTGGCGCCGATCCTCGCCGCCGAGGCCGCACTGCGCGTGAACTACCTGGGCGATCCGGCCGACGGCACGTACACCCGCGGCAAGGACGCCATCTGGCTGGGCCACGCCTGGGTGGACGGCCGCAAGACCGACGCCGACGTCGAGACCCTGGCCCGACGCCTCGCCGACACCGGCATGCGGGACCTCTATGTGCACGCCGGGCCCCTGGAACACGACGGCACGCTGCCGAAGTCCGCCTACGCGAACGCGCGGTGGTTCATAGCCGCCGTTCACCGGGAGGCGCCGAAGCTGCGCGTCCAGGCCTGGCTCGGCGACGTGCTCGCCACGGAGACCCCGGACGGCATGCGGCTGGAGCGGCCGGAGACCCGCGCCGCCGTCGTGCGATCCACCCGCGAGATCCTGGCGGCCGGTTTCGAGGGAGCCCACTTCGACCTCGAACCCCTCCACTCCGACGACGCCGACTACCTCACGCTGCTCGACTCCCTGCGCGCCGTCACCCGCGCGCAGCACGCCCAGCTCTCCGTCGCGGCCCACCAGATCGACCCGGTGCCCGGGTTCCACTCCTTCTGGGGCGCGACCACCGGGCACCCGAAGTGGTGGTCGCAGAAGTTCTTCGGCCAGGTCGCCCGCCGCGTCGACCAGATCGCCGTGATGTCGTACGACACCATGCAGCCGCTGCAGAGCACCTACGGCGGTTACGTCGCCCAGCAGACGTCCCTCGCCCTGGAGGTCACCCCGCGCTCCACCGACCTGCTGATGGGCCTGCCCTTCTACCGGGAGAACCGCTTCGGCCACTGGGCGCACGCGGAGACGGTCGCCGCCGCCGTCAGGGGCGTCCGGCTGGGCCTGTCCCGCACCGACGCCGACCGTGAGAACTTCGGCGTGGCGGCGTACGTGGACTTCGCGGCGACGGAGACCGACTGGACGTCGTACCAGGAGGGCTGGGTCCGGTAGACGCTGTGCGGGGCGGCGATATCCCAAGCCCGGGCCTCGGGCGGCCCTTCATCGGGTCAAGGCTCTCGCGGGCGCCGGAGATCCTGCGAGCATGAGCGCCATGCACGGGATTCTGGTGGGGGTGGCCGCGCTCGCCGTCACGGTTCTGGTCGTGGGCGGTGCGGCCGGAGTCGCGACCGGCCGGGTCCCGCCGTGGGCCCGGTCCAGGGTGCTCAGGCCGCGGCTGTGGGGCTGGGGCTCGCTGGTCACCGGCGCCGGAGCGACGGTGTGGATGTTCGTGGGCCCGCTGAACGGTCCGCCGCACGGCGCGTCGGCCTACGTCGCCTGGGCCGGCTGGGGCGTGTTGATGGCGGGACTGGTGATCCAGCTCCGTGCCCGGCGCCCCGGTCGCACCCCCCGGCTGCCCCCGGCGTCTACGACGGCCGTCTCCTGATCTTCGAGCCCAGCCACACCAGCGGGTCGTACTTGCGGTCGACCGCGCGTTCCTTCAGCGGGATCAGCGCGTTGTCGGTGATCTTGATGCCCTCCGGGCAGACCTCCGTGCAGCACTTGGTGATGTTGCAGTAGCCGAGGCCGTGTTCGTCCTGGGCCGTGCGCTTGCGGTCCAGGCCGCTCGCCTCGGCCCCGTCCAGCGGGTGCATGTCCAGTTCGGCGACCCGCATGAGGAAGCGGGGGCCGGCGAACGACGCCTTGTTCTCCTCGTGGTCGCGCACGACATGGCAGGTGTCCTGGCACAGGAAGCACTCGATGCACTTGCGGAACTCCTGCGAACGGTCCACGTCCTCCTGGAACATCCGGTACTCACCGGGCCCGACCCCCTCGGGCGGCACGAACGAGGGCACCTCCCTCGCCTTGCGGTAGTTGAACCCGACGTCCGTGACCAGGTCGCGGATGACCGGGAAGGCGCGCAGCGGGGTCACGGTGATCGTCTCGTCGGGGGTGAACACCGACATGCGCGTCATGCACATCAGCCGGGGCCGCCCGTTGATCTCCGCCGAGCAGGAACCGCACTTGCCCGCCTTGCAGTTCCAGCGCACGGCGAGGTCGGGCGCCTGGGTGGACTGCAGCCGGTGGATGATGTCCAGCACCACCTCGCCGTCGTTGACCTCGACCGCGAAGTCCTCCAGACCGCCGCCCTCCGTGTCACCGCGCCAGACCCGGAAGCGGGCCTCGTAGCCGCTCATTCGCACAGCTCCTCTTCGGTGAGGTACTTGACCAGCTCCTCCTTCTCGAAGAGGGCGAGCAGGTCGGGGCGGACGGGTTCGGTGGTCTCGTGGACGAGCTGGATCCGGCCGCGCCGCGGGTCGTCGGCCGCCGGGCCCTCGGCCGGATCGGCGAGCCGGCAGAGCAGGTTGACGTTGCGCCACGTCCGCTCCATCGCCGGACAGTCCTCGCGGGTGTGGCCGCCGCGCGACTCGGTGCGCTCCAGCGCCGCCCGCGCCACGCACTCGCTGACCAGCAGCATGTTGCGCAGGTCGAGCGCCAGGTGCCAGCCGGGGTTGAACTGGCGGTGGCCCTCGACGCCGGCCCGCCGGGCCCGTACCCGCAGCTGCGCCAGCCGGTTCAGGGCCTCCTCCATCTCGCCCTCCCGGCGGATGATGCCGACCAGGTCGTTCATGGTCTGCTGGAGTTCCTGGTGGAGGGTGTACGGGTTCTCCGCATAACCGGTGGAGGTGCCGGTCCCGGTGCCGGTCGCGGGGCCGCCGCTCGCGGGCCCCTCACCGGCCGTCTCGGCGGAGAAGGGGCGCAGCGCCTCGGCGGCCGCCGCGTCCACCTGCGCCTCGTCCACCGGCGGGCGCTCGTACGCCGTCGCCGCCGCGTACTCGGCCGCGTGCAGGCCCGCCCGCCGGCCGAACACCAGCAGGTCGGAGAGGGAGTTGCCGCCGAGCCGGTTGGAGCCGTGCATGCCGCCGGCCACCTCGCCGGACGCGAACAGTCCCGGCACCCCGCGCGCGGCGGCCGTGTCGGAGTCGACCGCGATGCCGCCCATCACGTAGTGGCAGGTCGGCCCGACCTCCATGGCCTCGGCGGTGATGTCGACGTCGGCGAGCTCCTTGAACTGGTGGTACATGGAGGGCAGCCGGCGCTTGATGACGTCGGCGGGCATCCGCGTCGACACGTCCAGGAAGACCCCGCCGTGCGGGGAGCCGCGACCCGCCTTCACCTCGGAGTTGATGGCGCGGGCCACCTCGTCACGGGGGAGCAGTTCCGGCGGACGGCGGTTGTGGTCCGGGTCCTCGTACCAGCGGTCGCCCTCCTCCTCCGACTCGGCGTACTTCTCCTTGAAGACGTCGGGGACGTAGTCGAACATGAACCGCTTGCCCTCGGAGTTGCGCAGCACCCCGCCGTCGCCGCGCACCGACTCGGTGACGAGGATGCCCTTGACCGAGGGCGGCCAGACCATGCCCGTCGGGTGGAACTGCACGAACTCCATGTTGAGCAGCGGCGCCCCGGCGAGCAGGGCCAGCGCGTGGCCGTCGCCGGTGTACTCCCACGAGTTCGACGTCACCTTGAAGGACTTGCCGATGCCGCCGGTCGCGATGACCACGGCGGGCGCCTGCAGGACGAAGAAGCGGCCGGTCTCGCGTTCGTAGGCGAAGACACCGCTCACCCGCGACCCGTCCTTGAGGATGCGGGTGACCGTGCACTCCTGGAAGACCTTCAGCCGTGACTCGTAGTCGCCGGTCTCCTTGTGGTCCTCCTGCTGGAGCGAGACGATCTTCTGCTGGAGGGTGCGGATCAGCTCCAGTCCCGTCCGGTCGCCGACGTGGGCGAGGCGCGGGTACTCGTGGCCGCCGAAGTTGCGCTGGGAGATCCGGCCGTCGGCGGTGCGGTCGAAGAGGGCGCCCCAGGTCTCCAGCTCCCAGACCCGGTCCGGGGCCTCCTGGGCGTGCAGTTCGGCCATCCGCCACTGATTGAGGAACTTGCCGCCGCGCAGGGTGTCACGGAAGTGGACCTGCCAGTTGTCGTGCTCGTTGGCGTTGGCCATCGCCGCCGCGATGCCGCCCTCGGCCATCACGGTGTGCGCCTTGCCGAACAGCGACTTGCAGATGACGGCGGTGCGGGCGCCCCGCTCGCGGGCCTCGATGGCGGCCCGCAGTCCGGCGCCTCCCGCGCCGACCACGACGACGTCCCACTCCTGGCGGTCGACCACGGACATCAGCAGGCCCCACTCATCAGGTTCGGCAGCATCTAGAAAAACCTCGGATCGTCGAAGACACCGGACGCGACGAGATAGACGTAGAAGTCGGCGAGCGCCACGCTCACCAGCGACGCCCAGGCCAGCTGCATGTGACGGGCGTTGAGCCTGCCGACGAACTGCCACGCCCGGTAGCGCACGGGGTGCCTGGAGAAGTGCTTCAGCTTGCCGCCGACGATGTGGCGGCAGGAATGGCAGGAGATCGTGTACGCCCAGATCAGCGTGATGTTGAGCAGGAAGACGAGGGTGCCGAGCCCCATGTGACCCCACGCGTAGTGCTCGTCGCGGAAGGCGAGCACGGTGTCGTAGGTGAGGATCCCGGCGACGACGATCGCGGCGTAGAAGAAGTACCGGTGGACGTTCTGCAGGATCAGCGGGAAACGGGTCTCGCCGGTGTACTTCGTGTGCGGCTCGGCCACCGCGCAGGCCGGGGGCGAGGCCCAGAAGCCCCGGTAGTAGGCCTTGCGGTAGTAGTAGCAGGTCAGCCGGAAGCCGAGCGGGAAGATCAGGATGATGATCGCGGGGGAGATCCCCCACCAGGCGCCGAACAGATCCGCGTTGGGGCCGTGCCGCATCGTGTCGCAGTTCTCCGCCAGGCACGGGGAGTAGAACGGCGAGACGTAGGGGGCCGCGTAGTAGTCGGCGTTCGCGAAGGCCCGCCAGGTCGAGTAGACGACGAACGCCAGCAGACCGGCGGCGGTGGCGGCGGGGGCCAGCCACCAGCGGTCGGTCCGCAGATGGGGCGCGGCGATCGCGGCGCGGCCGGCGCCGCGTACGCCGCTCGGGGGATGGGGGTCGGTGGGGGCGGGTTCCGTACCAGTGGCCAACGCAGGACTCCGGTTCGGGTCAGGAGGCTCGGTTCGGGTCGGTTCGGGAGGTCGGGTCCGTTCGGTCGCTCGGGTCAGGGTGCGTGTCGGTCCCGGGCGCCGAGTCCCTCGTCGTCCGTGTCGATCCACAGGGAGTCGTCGTAGGGGGTGTCGGGGATGGTGACCAGCTCGGGCTTGCCTGGTGCGCCGGGATGGGCGGCCGCCTCGCGCAGCAGCGCGACGCTCTCCCGCAGGTGGTCCGCGTCGGTGCGGACGCGGCGCATCTCCAGGCCGCCGCTGCCGATCTGCTGTTCCAGGCGGCCGACGGACCGGGAGAGGTCGTCGAGGCAACGCTGGACGGTTGTCAGGTCGTCGTGCACGGACATGACATGACCTCGCTTCCGTGGGCCGGGCCAGGGACGGCAACGCTCATGCGCCTGCGAGTGTTGCGCGTCACACCGGTGGATGTGAAGGCGTGTGCAGTGATTGGCGGATACGCGGGGGTGCGGAGAGGCGTGGAGCGGGCGCGGGCGGGGTGGGTTGGGCAGGGTGCGGACGGGGGTGCGTTGCTCCGCACGAGTGGGGTTGCGGGTCCCTGCCGCCGTGTCGCTCCCGGCAGGCGAACCCTTTCCTCTTCAGTGGGCCGTAGATCTGATCAACTCCAAAATACCGCCAAATGTGATCAGAACGCACTGCCAGCGGCTCCCCGGAGGTACCAGAGATGTCGAAGTCCTGCGACAGCGTCGGCCTGCGTTCGGTCATGCGCTCGGTCGCCTTCCTGTCCGCGGGCGTGCTCGCGGCGCCCCTGCTGACCGGATGCGGGTCCACGGACGAGGCGAGCCGTCCGCTGGCCCGCCAGGACATCGCCCGGACCGCCCGCGCCCAGGTCGCCGACGGCGGGACGCTGCGCTGGGCCGTGGACGCGGTGCCCGAGACCCTCAACACCTTCCAGGCGGACGCCGACGCCGCCACGACCCGGGTCGCCCAGGCCGTGCTGCCGTCGATGTTCCGGATCGACGCGCAGGGCCGGCCACAGCGCGACGCGGACTATCTGGAGTCCGCGAAGGTCGTCGACACCGAGCCCAAGCAGGTCGTTCTGTACAAGCTCAGCCAGCAGGCCGTCTGGAGCGACGGCCGGGAGATCGGCGCCGCCGACTTCGCCGCCCAGTGGCGCGCCCTGTCCGGTAAGGACAGCGCCTACTGGACCGCCCGCAACGCCGGCTACGAGCGCATCGAGAAGATCGAGCGCGGCGACGACGACCTGGAGGTCAGGGTCACCTTCAGCCGCCCCTACTCCGACTGGCGCTCGCTCTTCTCCCCGCTGTACCCGAAGGACGTCATGGGCACGCCGGACGCCTTCAACGACGGGGCGCGGCGCAAGCTGAAGGTGAGCGCCGGACCGTTCCTCGTCCAGAAGGTCGACACCAAGAACCACCAGGTGCACCTCGCCCGCAACCCGCGCTGGTGGGGCAAGCCGGCCAAACTCTCCGAGATCACGCTGACGGCCGTCAAGCGCGACGAACGGGCCTCCGCGCTGGCCGCCGGGAAGATCGACCTGGCCGAGGTGGACCCGGCCACGGCGCAGCGCGTCGACGGCGCGGCGGGCGGCGCGGCCGGACCGCCGGCCGACGCCGTCACCGGCTCCGGGCGGGCCGCCGAGCAGGCCCTGCGGGCATGGGCCCGCGCCCACGGCCTGTCCGTGGCCGAGGACACGGACGAGAGCAAGGCCGCGGACAAGGCCAAGGACAAGGCCGCGGACAAGGCCAAGGCCAAGGACAAGACCGGGGACAAGGCGAAGGCCGAGGACAAGGACGAGGGCAAGGACGAGAGCAAGGGCAAGGACTCGGCGGAGGACTCGGCCGAGGACGACACGATGGCCCTCACCGATCTGCGCAAGGCGGTCGCGCGATTCGAGCAACAGCAGAAGGCGCTGCGCGCCGTCGAGGTGCGCAGATCGCTGGAGCCCGCCTACACCCAGCTGGCCCTGAACGGCGAGACCGGCCCGCTGGCGGACGAGCGGGTGCGGCGGGCCGTGGCCCGGGCCCTGGACCGCACGGAACTGGCCGAGATCGTGCTGAAGCCGCTGAGGCTGCCCGCGGAGCCCGTGGGCAGCCACCTCGCCCTCGCCGGACAGGACGTCTACGCCGACAACAGCGGAGCGCTCGGCGACCAGGACGCCGCCGAGGCGCGGGCCCTGCTCGCGGACGCCGGCTGGGTGCTCGGCGGCCCGGTCAAGGAGAAGGGCGAGAAGGCGGCCGGATCCGCGGGGAAGAAGGCGGCCGGCTCCGCGGGGAAGAAGGAGGACGGCTCCGAGGACGACGACGGCGCCCACGTCGTCGGCGAGGACGACAAGGCGCCCGGCACGACCGGCCGCGGAGAGACGACCCGCGCGGCGGGCAGCGAGAACGCGAGGAACAGCGCCAGGGGCGCGGACGGCGGCCACCGGCTCGCCCAGGACGGCACGCAGTACCGGCAGGCGCACCGCGGCGGCTTCCCCGGCGCCTACGCCCCGAAGGGCACCGCCGCCCCCAAGGGCACCGCCGCACCGGCCGGCACCGCGGGCAAGGCGCTGGCCAAGGACGGCAAGGCGCTCAGCCTGCGGTTCGTGCTGCCGTCGGGGCCCGGATCGGAGTCCCTGGAGACGGTCGCCGAGCGGATCACGAAGATGCTGGCGAAGGTCGGCATCCGCACGGAGATCACCAAGGTCCCGGACGAGAGCTACTTCAAGGACCACATCGCGTCCGGCCAGTACGACCTCGCCCTGTACTCCTGGCCGGCGTCCGCCTTCCCCGCCACCGACGCCCGGCCGATCTACGCCAAGCCCCAGCCGGCCGCCGACGGCTCGCTCAGCGTCGAGCAGAACTACACACGGGTCGGCACCGACCAGGTCGACCAGCTGTTCGACCAGGCGCTCTCGACCCTGGACGAGGGCCGCAGCCGCTCCCTCCTCCGCAAGGCGGACTCGCGGATCTGGGCGGCTGCCGGATCGATTCCTCTCTACCAGCGTCCCCAGCTCACGGCGGTGCGCAAGAACGTGGTGAACGTGGGCGCCTTCGGATTCCAGACCCCCGTCTATGAGGACATGGGCTTCCTGAAGAAGAGTGTCAAGACCCCCTCCGGCCAGGCAGGGAGCCCCTCCGCGAGTGCCTCCCGCAAGTGATCGGCAGGTGAGCGGCCGGTGACCCCGGTGGCCCTGCGGAGGCCGTCCCCCGCAGGGCCACGTACCATGGGGTGAGGCCGTGGCGTGTCAAGCCCGGCAGGGCCCGCGTAAACAGACGTACGCAGCAGGGTCGCCCTCACACTCCGGGAGAACGCCGCTTTATGGCCACGCGCCACGACATTCGCAACGTAGCCATCGTCGCCCACGTCGACCACGGCAAGACGACTCTGGTCGATGCCATGCTCAAGCAGGCGGGCGCCTTCGCCGCGCACGCCGCCGAGTCGCTCGACGACCGCATGATGGACTCGAACGACCTGGAGCGTGAGAAGGGCATCACGATCCTCGCCAAGAACACGGCGGTGAAGTACCACCCCAAGGACGGGGGGGACGTCGTCACCATCAACATCATCGACACCCCCGGCCACGCCGACTTCGGCGGTGAGGTCGAGCGCGGCCTGTCGATGGTGGACGCCGTCGTGCTGCTGGTGGACGCCTCCGAAGGTCCGCTGCCGCAGACCCGCTTCGTGCTGCGCAAGGCGCTTCAGGCCCGCCTGCCCGTCATCCTGTGCATCAACAAGACGGACCGCCCGGACTCGCGCATCGACGAGGTCGTCAACGAGGCCTACGACCTCTTCCTCGACCTCGACGCCGACGAGGACCAGATCGAGTTCCCGATCGTCTACGCCTGCGCCCGCGACGGCGTCGCCTCGCTGACCAAGCCGGAGGACGGCACGGTCCCGAAGGACAGTGACAGCCTGGAGCCCTTCTTCTCCACGATCCTGTCGCACGTCCCGGCTCCCGAGTACGACGAGGAGGCCCCGCTCCAGGCACACGTCACCAACCTGGACGCCGACAACTTCCTCGGTCGTATCGCGCTGCTGCGCGTCGAGGAGGGCGAGCTGCGCAAGGGCCAGACCGTCACGTGGATCAAGCGTGACGGCTCCATGTCCAACGTGCGCATCACCGAACTGCTGATGACCGAGGCGCTCACCCGCAAGCCCGCCGAGAAGGCCGGCCCGGGCGACATCTGCGCCGTCGCCGGCATCCCGGAGATCATGATCGGCGAGACCCTCGCCGACCCGGAGAACCCGATCGCGCTGCCGCTCATCACGGTCGACGAGCCGGCGATCTCCATGACCATCGGCACCAACACCTCGCCGCTGGTCGGCCGGGGCGGCACCGGCAAGGGCGCCGACAACAAGGCCGCGGTCAAGGACCGCAAGGTCACCGCCCGTCAGGTCAAGGACCGCCTCGACCGCGAGCTGGTCGGTAACGTCAGCCTCCGGGTCCTGGACACCGAGCGTCCCGACGCCTGGGAGGTGCAGGGCCGCGGCGAGCTGGCGCTGGCCATCCTGGTCGAGCAGATGCGCCGCGAGGGCTTCGAACTGACCATCGGCAAGCCGCAGGTCGTCACCAAGGACGTCGACGGCAAGGTCTACGAGCCCGTCGAGCGCATGACGATCGACGTGCCCGAGGAGCACATGGGCGCGGTCACGCAGCTCATGGGCGTCCGCAAGGGCCGCATGGACAACATGTCCAACCACGGCTCGGGCTGGGTCCGCATGGAGTTCGTCGTGCCGTCCCGCGGTCTCATCGGCTTCCGTACCGAGTTCCTGACCGGTACGCGCGGCACGGGCATCGCGCACTCCATCCACGAGGGCCACGAGCCGTGGTTCGGCACGCTGACCACCCGTAACAACGGCTCGCTCGTCGCCGACCGCGCAGGCGCCGTCACCGCGTTCGCGATGACGAACCTCCAGGAGCGCGGCGTGCTGTTCACCGACCCCGGCACCGAGGTGTACGAGGGCATGATCGTCGGCGAGAACTCGCGCTCCGACGACATGGACGTGAACATCACCAAGGAGAAGAAGCTCACGAACATGCGGTCCTCGTCGGCCGACTCGTTCGAGGCGATCGTGCCGCCGCGCAAGCTCTCGCTCGAGCAGTCGCTGGAGTTCTGCCGCGACGACGAGTGCGTCGAGGTGACCCCGGAGGCGGTGCGCATCCGCAAGGTCGTGCTCGACCAGCGCGACCGCGCCCGCACCGCCAGCCGCGCCAAGCACGGCTGACCAGCGCCGGGCACGGGCTGATCCGCTCCCAGCGCGGCCGACCAGCGCCGGGCACAGGCTGATCAGCGCCAAGCACGGCTGTACCGCGGGCAGTTCAGCGCTCCGGCACGTTCCGCAGCCCGGGTGCCCCCGTCACGGGGGCGCCCGGGTTCTGTGCGAACGGCGGCGGGCGGGCTGCCGGGCGGGTCGGGGCGGACAGGCGGGACGGACGGGAGGACGGGGCCCCGGGGGTCGCGGCGGCCGTGGCCGTACGGCCGTCGTCAGGGTTCGCGGACCGCGAGCACCGCTTCCCGGACGTCCGGGTCCGCGGCGAGGCGGTCCGGCAGCCCGGCGACCGCGGGGGTGGTCCAGCCGGCCACGGCCCACACCACGCGTCCGGGAGATACCGCCGGCCGACCGTCTGCGGGGCCCCGCGGAATCCGGTGCACCTCGCGCGGCGCGATCGCCCGGGGCACGAACACCTCGTGCCCGCGCGGGTCTTCGAGCGCCGCGATCCGCCGTACCGCCTCGGCGGCCGCGACCGCTGCCTGCGCGCCCCGGGCGGCGCCCCGGTGGTGACCCGCGAGCACCGGCTCGGCGTCGTCCAGCCGCACGTGGACGGCGAACCAGGCCGCCCCGGCTGCCGAACCGGGCGAGCTCACGCGGCCATTGATGGGAGAGGGTGTGCGACGGCCGGAAGGCCGCCGGGACCGGCAGGGGCTTGTGCGGCCGGTGTTAAGGAACACGTAGGGAAAACCCTTCGTTCTGGGCCCGGAGTCCGCTTCGAGCGACTTTCCCTACTAACCTGCTGTGTGAACGGAGAGTCCGCGCGGCATCGGCGCGCCTCCGTGAGCCGCCGGGCGCTCCATGAGGGGCACCCCGAGCCGGCCGGTACGCCCGGGCATACGGGCGCAAGTGATTTTCCCTCTGTGGCGTCCGATATACGGACAGTGATCCCCGATAGATGTGTAACAAGTCCGTTTCGCAGGGATCTTTCTGCTAACTGTTTGTCCGGATTTTGGAAGAAGTACACGCCAGGTGTGATCGAACCGAGACCTCGTGGGTGTGGTTCGGTCAGATTCCATGCCAGATAGTTAGGCGCGTAGAGCTCGGGGTTGACGGGTCATGCGCTGCAGGGGGCGGCGACTCACGAGCCTGCGGGGGTACTCCACCTTCTCCGTCCTTGTCGACCGGGTGAGTGCTGTGTGCTCCCTTTTGCGGTGAAAACCAGGACTCACGAGGAGGAACCCCATGCGTGGTGCCAACAGCGCCAAGTGGGTGGCGGGGGCGATCGTCATTGCTCTCGCCGCGACTGCCTGTGGTGGCAGTGACGACGACAGCAGCAGCAGCGGCAAGGGCGCGGGCAAGGCCGGCGGCACCTTCCGGCTGGGCATCACGGAGCCGGTCGCCATCGACCCGTACAACTCCCAGGAGTCCGAGGGCATCCTGGTCACGGACAACCTCTTCACGGGGCTGTACGAGCCGACCGCGGACGGCAAGGTCATCCCGGCCCTCGCCACCTCCAAGGAGGTCAGCGCGGACGGCAAGACCTGGACCTTCAAGATCAAGCCGGGCACCAAGTTCTCCAACGGCGAAGCGGTGGACGCCGAGTCGTTCATCCGCGGCTGGAACCGCGTCGCGCAGAAGACGGCGGCCTCCGACGTCGCCTACCACCTGGCCGGCATCGCGGGCTTCGACGACGTCCAGGCGGGCAAGGCGACCACCATGTCCGGCCTGAGCGCCCCGGACGCCAACACCCTCCAGGTGAAGCTCTCCGCCCCGGACTTCGAGTTCTACGTCAAGACCACGCACACGGTCTTCAGCCCGGTGCCCAAGGTCGCCGGTGACGCGAAGAACAAGACGTACAACGAGGCGCCGATCGGCAACGGCCCCTTCAAGATGCAGGGCTCCTGGCAGCACAACAAGTCGATCACGCTGGTCCGCAACGACAGCTACGGTCTGACCAAGGCCAAGCTCGACGAGGTCAAGATCGAGATCCTCAACTCCAACAACGGCGTCACGCTGGAGTACCAGGGCTTCGAGGCGGGCACCTTCGACTGGGCCCGTATGCCCACCCCGCAGCTGCCGGCCGCCAAGGCCAAGTACGACGCGCAGGGTGAGTGGATCGACGAGAACACGAACGGGATGAACTACCTTCTCCCGATCACCGACAACGGTCCGCTCAAGGACAAGAAGGCCCGCGAGGCCATCTCGTACGCGATCGACCGGGACGCCATCATCAAGGGCGTCTTCCAGGGCATGCAGACCAAGTCGACGACGATCCTGCCGCCCGCCTTCACCAGCGTGTACCAGAAGGACCTGTGCCAGTCCTGCATCAAGTCGGACCCGGCGAAGGCCAAGCAGCTCGCGAAGGAGGCCGGCCTCACCCCCGGCACCACGATCGAGCTCGGCTACAACACGGGCGCCGGCCACGAGGAGTGGATCCAGGCCGTCAAGCAGCAGGTGGAGAAGGTCCTCGGCGTGAAGGTGAAGGCGACCGGCAAGCCGTTCGCCGAGCTGCTCGCCGACCAGCAGAAGCCGGGCGCCACGGGCATGTACCGCTTCGCGTGGGGCGCGGACTACCCGACGCCGGACAACTTCCTCTACCCGCTGCTCGACACCGCGTCCATCAACAAGGACGCGTCGGGCAAGGTCACCGGTGACAACCGCGGTCGTTACAGCAACCCGGCGTTCGACGCCCTGCTGGCCAAGGCCCGCGCCACCGAGGCCGAGGCCGGTCGCAACGACCTGTACAAGCAGGCGGAGAAGCTCGCCATGGACGACATGGCCCTGATCCCGCTGTGGAACCGCACCCAGCTGCGTCTCGCCAACACCAAGAAGTTCGCCGACATCAAGATGGACTTCCACGAGGACCCGAACCTCGCCGAGATCAGCCTGAAGTAACCGGGCGCCGCGCGACGCGGCGTCTGGAGACGGGGGCCGTGGGAACCGAGACGCACTCTCGGATGCCACGGCCCTCGACGACCGTCGGGAGCGGTGTGATCCACTCTCCCGCCCCTTACCCCTACCGCCCCACCAACCTGGGGGGAGGGAGCTGCCACGAGAGCGGCAGCGAGGCAGAGAGGCAAGTCATGGGAAGGTATGTGGTCCGCAGGCTGGGCCAGTTGGTCGTCGTCGTGCTCGGCGCGACGATGATCCTGTTCGCCTGCCTGTTCGTGCTCCCGGGTGACCCGGTCGGGCAGATCGCGGGCAGCGACAAGGCACGCGACCCCGCGGTGATCGCGCAGCTGCACAAGCAGTACGGACTCGACGACCCGCTGATCGTGCAGTACGGCAACTACGTGGGCAAGCTCGTCCAGGGAGACCTCGGCGAGGACTACACGCAGAGCCGGCCGGTCTCCGAGATCCTCGGTCCGAAGCTGGCCAACACGGCCAAGCTGGCCACCGCCGCGATCGTGCTCGACATCATCATCGGCATCTCGGTCGGTGTGCTGGCGGCGATGCGCAGGTACTCGATCTGGGACGTGTCGGCGACCTTCGTCACCACGCTGGCGATCGGTGTCCCCTCGATCGTGCTCGGCATGATCATGCAGCGCGTCTTCGTCATCGAGCTGGGCTGGTTCCCGTTGATCGCCGACGACAGCTTCAACTCGATCGTCCTGCCGGCCGTGACGCTGGCGATCATCGACGCGGCACTCGTCGCCCAGCTCGCCCGCAGCACGATGCTCGAAGTCCTGGGCGCCGACTACGTCAAGACGGCCGTGGCCAAGGGACTTCCGCGGCGCACGGTGCTCACGCGGCACATCCTGCGCAACTCGGTCATCCCCGTGATCACCTATCTGGGCATCTCCTTCGGTGGTCTCCTCGGGGGCGCGATCATCACCGAGACGATCTTCAACTGGAACGGCATCGGTCTCGCGCTGATCCAGGCGATCCAGCAGAACAACAACCCCGTCATCGTGGGCGTGGTGACCATCAGCGTGGCGGTCTTCGTCGTGCTGAACCTGGTCGTCGACCTGCTGTACGCCGCTCTGGACCCGCGTATCCGACTGGCCTGACCCGTAGGGCCGCCCCCATCTAGGAGTCACACCATGACCGAACTCGCCACAGGCGCGGGCGAGCCGAAGACGGCCGACCCCGTCTCGGCCTCCAAGGACGCCGAACCCAGCGTCGTCAGGGTCAGCCAGTGGTCCGACATCCGGCACCGCTTCGTGCAGAACAAGCTCGCCGTGCTCGGCCTGGCCATCATCGTCGTCCTCATCCTCGCCGCGATATTCGCGCCCCTGCTCGCGCCGCACGACCCCCTCGAGCAGGACCTGAACGCGACCCTGCAGTCCCCGGGCGCGGGGCACTGGCTCGGCACCGACTCGCTCGGCCGCGACCAGCTCTCCCGTCTCATCTACGGCAGCCGCATCGCCATGATCGTCGGCCTCGCCTCGATCCTCGTCGCGATGACCCTCGGCATCCTCTTCGGCGCGCTGGCCGGTTACTACGGCCGCTGGCTGGACACCGTGATCATGCGCGTGGCGGACATCTTCTTCGCCTTCCCGCTGCTGATCGGCGCCATCGTCATCATCCTGCTCATGGGCCGCGGCGTGATGCCGGTGGTCCTGTCGCTGGGCATCTTCTCCTGGGCGACGTTCGCCCGGCTGCTGCGCAGTCAGATCCTGTCGGTGCGTGAGATGGACTACGTGCACGCGGCGAAGGCGCTCGGCGCGAGCCAGGGCCGGATCATCCGCAAGCACATCCTGCCCAACTCGCTGACCTCGGTCCTGGTGTACGGCACCAGCAACGTCGGCATCGCGATCGTGGCCGAGGCGTCGCTGTCCTACCTGGGCGTCGGCGTCGACCCCGAGGTCGCGGAGTGGGGCAACATGATCGCCGCGGGCCGCGGGTTCATGGGAGTCAAGGACTTCATGTGGACCTACCCCAGCATCGCGATCGTCATCACCGCGCTGGGCTTCATCCTGCTGGGCAACGGCCTTCGCGACGCGCTCGACCCGAAGCTCCGGTGATCCGCAGCCATGAGTCGAACCCCCCTGAGCAAGCAAGACGAAGGTGATGGCATGACCAGCCTGGAGCAGGCTCCCTCGAACGCCGGGCCGGACGGGTCCGCGCCCCTTCTCGAAGTCCGCGACCTGCACGTGGAGTTCAAGATCCGTGACTCCGTGACCAAGGCGGTCAACGGTGTCAACTACAGCGTCAACGCGGGCGAGACGCTCGCCGTGCTGGGCGAGTCGGGCTCCGGCAAGTCCGTCACGGCGCAGGCCATCATGGGCATCCTGGACAGCCCTCCCGGGCGGATCAGCAAGGGCGAGATCTTCTTCCAGGGCCAGGACATCCTGAGCCTGCCGGAGAGCGAGCGGCGCAAGCTGCGCGGCGCCAAGATGGCGATGATCTTCCAGGACGCGCTGTCGTCCCTCAACCCCGTGCTGTCCGTCGGCTTCCAGCTGGGCGAGATGTTCCGGGCCCACCAGGGGCTGTCCCGCAAGGACGCCAAGGCCAAGGCCATCGACCTGATGGACCGGGTGCGCATACCCGCCGCGCGTCAGCGCGTCGGCGACTACCCGCACCAGTTCTCCGGCGGTATGCGCCAGCGCATCATGATCGCCATGGCGCTGGCGATGGAACCGGACCTGATCATCGCCGACGAGCCGACCACCGCGCTCGACGTGACGGTCCAGGCCCAGGTCATGGACCTGCTCGCGGAGTTGCAGCGCGAGTACCAGATGGGCCTCATCCTCATCACCCACGACCTCGGCGTGGTCGCGGACGTGGCCGACAAGATCGCGGTCATGTACGCCGGCCGCATCGTCGAGACCGCGCCGGTGCACGAGCTGTACAAGCGCCCCGCGCACCCGTACACCCGCGGCCTGCTGGACTCGATCCCGCGCCTGGACCAGAAGGGCCAGGAGCTGTACGCGATCAAGGGTCTGCCGCCCAACCTGCTGAACATCCCCGCCGGTTGCGCCTTCAACCCGCGCTGCCCCAAGGCACAGGACATCTGCCGTACGGAGGTCCCGGCGCTGCTTCCGGTGACCGAGCAGGACGGCACCGAGCTGGTCGGCCGAGGTTCGGCATGCCACTTCTGGAAGGAGACGATCCATGGCTGAGCTCAGCAAGAACGACGAGCGGCAGGACGCCACACCGAACGTCTCCGAGGTGGAGGCCGTCGAGGTGCAGTCGGAGACGGAGGCCGTCGCCGCGATCGACGCCCCCGTCGAGCGCGGTGAGCCCATCCTCCAGGTCCGCAACCTGGTCAAGCACTTCCCGCTGACCCAGGGCATCCTGTTCAAGCGGCAGGTCGGCGCGGTCAAGGCCGTCGACGGCGTCTCGTTCGACCTCCACCAGGGCGAGACCCTGGGCATCGTCGGCGAGTCGGGCTGCGGCAAGTCGACCGTGGCCAAGCTCCTGATGAAC
Organism: Streptomyces achromogenes; assembly: GCF_030816715.1. Taxonomy (NCBI): domain Bacteria; kingdom Bacillati; phylum Actinomycetota; class Actinomycetes; order Kitasatosporales; family Streptomycetaceae; genus Streptomyces; species Streptomyces achromogenes. The sequence goes on from NZ_JAUSYH010000001.1 coordinate 5,658,213, forward strand.
CTGGAGCAGGCCACCGCCGGCGAGATCTTCTACAAGGGCCAGGACATCACCAAGCTGTCCGGGCGGGCCCTCAAGGCGGTCCGGCGCAACATCCAGATGGTGTTCCAGGACCCGTACACCTCCCTCAACCCCCGGATGACGGTGGGCGACATCATCGGGGAGCCGTACGACATCCACCCCGAGGTGGCCCCGAAGGGCGACCGGCGGCGCAAGGTCCAGGAACTGCTGGACGTCGTCGGGCTCAACCCGGAGTACATCAACCGGTACCCGCACCAGTTCTCCGGCGGCCAGCGCCAGCGCATCGGCATCGCGCGCGGCCTCGCGCTCAACCCGGAGATCATCATCTGCGACGAGCCGGTCTCGGCCCTGGACGTGTCGGTCCAGGCGCAGGTCATCAACCTGATGGAACGACTGCAGGAGGAGTTCAACCTCTCCTACCTCTTCATCGCGCACGACCTGTCGATCGTCCGGCACATCTCCGACCGGGTCGGCGTGATGTACCTCGGCAAGCTCGCCGAGATCGGCTCCGACGAGCAGATCTACGATCACCCGACGCACCCCTACACCCAGGCGCTGCTGTCGGCCGTGCCGGTGCCCGACCCGGCGGCCCGCGAGCACCGCGAGCGGATCATCCTGGCCGGTGACGTCCCCTCCCCGGCCAACCCGCCCTCGGGCTGCCGCTTCCGCACCCGCTGCTGGAAGGCCGAGGACAAGTGCGCGCAGGAGGTCCCCCTGCTCGCGATCCCGGAGCGGTTCAAGGGCTCCGACACGCCGGCCGCCCATGAGTCGGCCTGTCACTTCGCCGAGGAGAAGGACGTCGTCCACGCGGCCTGACGTCGAGCCGAGCGCTCACACCCGTTCGCGGCCTCCGGCAGCCCCGTGCTGCCGGAGGCCGCGAACGTCGGCGCACGCTCCCCACCCGTTTCCCCGCGCCGATCTGCGCCCGCGCCGAGCGGGCGGGCGCCCGTAAAGCCGAGGACGACACGATGCTGCACCACGTCGAGCTGTGGGTCCCGGATCTGCCCCGGGCGGCGAGGGAGTGGGGCTGGCTGCTGGGCGGCCTCGGGTACGAGCCGTACCAGGACTGGGACCGGGGCCGCAGCTGGCGGCACGGCCCGACCTACCTCGTCGTCGAGCAGTCCCCGGCGATGCGGGACGACGGCGGCGGCCACGACCGGCTGCGCCCCGGCCTCAACCACCTCGCGTTCCACGCCGCGAGCCGGTCCGAACTCGACGCGCTGGTGGCGCGGGCGCCCGCGCACGGCTGGACGCCCCTGTTCGCCGAGCGGTATCCGCACGCGGGCGGCCCGGAGCACTACGCGGCCTATCTGGAGAACTCCGACGGCTTCGAGGTCGAGCTGGTGGTCCCGTCGCCCGCAGGACCCGACAAGCACAGCCCGAACCCTCCGTAACCGCGCCCCACCGACCTGCGCCCACCCGCCGTCCCGCGCCCCTCCCGCGCGTCCACGTCTCGCCCGCAGGCCCGCGCTGCCTCCGTCGGCCCGCGTCTTGCCCGCCCGCGCCCCGCGCGTGCCTCGTCCTGCGGCCGGGGCTCTCGCCCGCGCCTCGCCCGACGCCTCACCACCGCCCGCTCCCCTTCGTGCGGCCGTATCCGTGCGCCCGTTCGGGTGTGGTGCCACGGGTGCATTCGTTGCACCCGTACGGACGGGTGAAAGTGCGTCGAATCGCTTATGTACTGATATCGCCTGGTAAAGGATCAGGTGACAGGGCGACAGGCGCGCAGTCAACGAGGAGGCATCCCATGCGTGGAGCCACGCACGCCAAGTGGGTCGCATGCGCGGCCGCGGCAGCGCTCACGGCGACGGCCTGCGGCAGCGGGGGGAGCGACAGCGGGAGCGGCAGCGGCGACGGTGGCGCGGTCCTCAGTTCCTCCTGGGGTGACCCGCAGAACCCGCTGGAGCCCGCCAACACCAACGAGGTGCAGGGCGGCAAGGTCCTCGACATGATCTTCCGGAGCCTGAAGCGGTACAACCCGGAGACCGGCGCGGCCGAGGACATGCTGGCCGAGAAGATCGACACCTCGGACTCGCAGAACTTCACCATCACCGTCAAGGACGGCTGGACGTTCAGCAACGGCGAGAAGGTGACGGCGAAGTCGTTCGTCGACGCCTGGAACTACGGCGCGAGCCTGAAGAACAACCAGAAGAACGCGTACTTCTTCGAGTACATCGACGGCTACGCGGCCACCCACCCCGCCGAGGGCGGCAAGCAGACCGCCGACACCCTCTCCGGGCTCAAGGTCGTCAACGACAAGACCTTCACCGTCAAGCTCACGCAGAAGTTCTCCACCTTCCCCGACACGCTGGGCTACCCCGCCTTCGCCCCGCTGCCGCAGTCCTTCTTCAGCGACCACGCCGGCTGGCTGAAGAAGCCGGTCGGCAACGGGCCCTACACGATCGCGTCCTACACCAAGGGCTCCCAGATGGAGCTGAAGAAGTGGGCGGACTACCCCGGCGAGGACAAGGCGCAGAACGGCGGGGTGACCCTCAAGGTCTACACCGACAACAACACCGCCTACACCGACCTGATGGCCGGCAACCTCGACCTGGTCGACGACGTGCCCGCGGCCCAGCTCAAGAACGTCAAGGCCGACCTGGGCGACCGCTACCTCAACACCCCGGCCGGCATCATCCAGACGCTGGCGTTCCCGTTCTACGACAAGAAGTGGAACACCACCGGCTCGGAAAAGGTCCGCACCGGCCTGTCCCGCGCGATCGACCGCGAGCAGATCACCGACACGATCTTCCAGAAGACCCGCACCCCCGCCACCGACTGGACCTCCCCGGTGCTCGGCGCGGAGGGCGGCTTCAAGGAGGGCCTGTGCGGGGACGCCTGCGACTACGACCCCGCGGCCGCGAAGAAGCTCATCAAGGAGGGCGGCGGACTGCCGGGCGGCCAGGTGAAGATCAGCTACAACGCGGACACCGGGTCCCACAAGCAGTGGGTCGACGCGGTCTGCAACTCGATCAACAACGCCCTGGACAACGACAAGGCGTGCGTCGGCAACCCGGTCGGCACCTTCGCCGACTTCCGCAACCAGATCACCGACCGGAAGATGAGCGGCCCGTTCCGGGCGGGGTGGCAGATGGACTACCCCCTCATCCAGAACTTCCTCCAGCCGCTCTACTACACGAACGCCTCCTCCAACGACGGCAAGTGGTCGAACAAGGACTTCGACACGCTCGTCAACCAGGCGAACGCCGAGACCGACACCGCCAAGGCCGTGGAGACGTTCCAGAAGGCCGAGGAGGTCGTCCGCGACAACATGGCCGCCATCCCGCTCTGGTACCAGAACGGGAGCGCCGGCTACTCGGAGCGGCTCTCCAACGTCAAGCTCAACCCGTTCTCCGTCCCGGTGTACAACGAGATCAAGGTCAGCTGACCCGCCGTGGGCCGGTATGTGATCCGGCGTCTGCTCCAGATGATCCCCGTGTTCATCGGGGCGACGCTGCTCATCTTCCTGATGGTGAACGTGATGGGCGACCCCATCGCCGGCCTGTGCGGTGACCGGCAGTGCGACCCGGCCACCGCCACCCAGCTGAAGAAGGAGTTCGGCCTCGACAAGCCGGTGTGGCAGCAGTACCTGACCTACATGGGGAACGTCTTCACCGGAGACTTCGGTACGGCGTTCAACGGCCAGCCGGTCACCGAGCTGATGTCGACGGCGTTCCCGGTCACCATCCGGCTGACCGTCGTGGCGATCGTCTTCGAGATCGTCATCGGCATCACCCTGGGCGTCGTGACGGGCCTGCGCCGGGGCCGGCCCGTCGACACCGGGGTCCTGCTGCTGACCCTCGTGGTGATCTCCGTCCCCACCTTCGTCACCGGCCTGCTGCTGCAACTGCTGCTCGGCGTGGAGTGGGGCTGGATCAAACCGTCCGTCTCCTCGGACGCCGAGTTCGGCGAACTGATCGTGCCGGGGCTGGTGCTGGCGTCCGTGTCGCTGGCGTACGTCACCCGGCTGACCCGCACCTCGATCGCGGAGAACAAGCGGTCCGACTACGTCCGCACGGCGATCGCCAAGGGGCTGCCGCGCCGCCGGGTCGTCACCCGGCATCTGCTGCGCAACTCCCTCATCCCGGTGGTCACCTTCATCGGCACCGACATCGGGGCCCTGATGGGCGGCGCGATCGTCACCGAGCGCATCTTCAACATCCACGGCGTCGGCTTCCAGCTCTACCAGGGGATCCTCCGCCAGAACACCCAGACCGTCGTCGGCTTCGTGACCGTCCTCGTCCTGGTGTTCCTGGTGGCCAATCTGCTCGTCGATCTCCTGTACGCCGTACTCGACCCGAGGATCCGCTATGCCTGAGCCGACGCCGGAGCATCATCTGCCGGGCGCGGGCCGCACACCGGAGGAGGGAGCCATCGCCGACACCGGCATGGGCGGGGCGATGGACCTCGCCACGGCGGAGGGGGAGACGCTGGAGAAGGCCCCGGGCGGCCCGCAGGGCTCCGGTCCGCCCGAGAAGGCCCGCTCCCTGTGGTCCGACGCCTGGCGGGACCTGCGCCGCAACCCCGTCTTCATCGTCTCCGCCCTGGTCATCCTGTTCCTGGTGTTCATCTCCCTGTGGCCCGGGTCCATCACCTGGCTGAGCCCCCTCAAGTGCGACCTGTCCAAGGCCCAGGAGGGCTCTCAGCCCGGCCACCCCTTCGGCTTCGACGGCCAGGGCTGTGACGTCTACACACGCGTCGTCTACGGCGCCCGTACGTCCGTCACGGTGGGCGTCCTCGCCACGCTCGGCGTCGCGCTCTTCGGCAGTGTGCTCGGCGGGCTGGCCGGGTTCTTCGGCGGGTCGGGGGACGCGATCCTGTCCCGGATCACCGACGTCTTCTTCGCCATCCCCGTCGTCCTCGGCGGCCTCGTCCTGCTCTCCGTGGTGACCAGCAACACCGTCTGGCCCGTCATCGGGTTCATGGTGCTGCTCGGCTGGCCGCAGATCTCCCGCATCGCCCGCGGCTCGGTGATCACGGCCAAGCAGAACGACTACGTCCAGGCGGCCCGTGCCCTGGGCGCCTCCCACTCCCGGCTGCTGCTGCGGCACATCACGCCCAACGCGGTCGCCCCGGTGATCGTCGTGGCGACCATCGCGCTCGGCACGTACATCGCGCTGGAGGCGACCCTCTCCTACCTCGGCGTCGGTCTGAAGCCGCCGACCGTCTCCTGGGGCATCGACATCTCCGCCGCCTCCCCGTACATCCGCAACGCCCCGCACGCCCTGCTGTGGCCCTCGGGCGCCCTGGCCCTCACGGTCCTGGCCTTCATCATGCTCGGCGACGCGGTCCGCGACGCCCTCGACCCGAAGCTGAGGTGACGGGCGGATGCTGCTCGAAGTGCGCGACCTGCACGTGGAGTTCCGCACCCGGGACGGTGTCGCCCGGGCCGTCAACGGCGTCAGCTACGGCGTGGACGCCGGCGAGACGCTCGCGGTACTCGGCGAGTCCGGGTCCGGCAAGTCCGTCACCGCCCAGGCGATCATGGGCATCCTCGACATTCCGCCCGGCCGCATCACCTCCGGCGAGATCCTCTTCCAGGGCAGGGACCTGCTGAAGCTCAAGGAGGACGAGCGCCGCAAGGTGCGGGGGGCCGAGATGGCCATGATCTTCCAGGACGCCCTGTCGTCCCTGAACCCCGTGCTGTCGGTCGGCGACCAGCTCGGCGAGATGTTCGTCGTGCACCGGGGGATGTCACGGAAGGACGCGCGCGCCAAGGCCGTCGAGCTGATGGACCGCGTCCGCATCCCCGGTGCCCGGGAACGGGTCAAGGACTACCCGCACCAGTTCTCCGGCGGCATGCGCCAGCGCATCATGATCGCGATGGCGATGGCCCTGGAGCCGGCGCTGATCATCGCCGACGAGCCGACCACCGCCCTCGACGTCACGGTCCAGGCCCAGGTCATGGACCTGCTCGCGGATCTGCAGCGCGAGTACCACATGGGCCTCATCCTCATCACCCACGACCTCGGCGTGGTCGCGGACGTCGCCGACCGCATCGCCGTCATGTACGCGGGCCGGATCGTCGAGTCGGCCCCCGTGCACGACATCTACAAGGCGCCGGCCCACCCCTACACCCGAGGCCTGCTCGACTCCATCCCGCGGCTCGACCAGAAGGGCCAGGAGCTCTACGCCATCAAGGGCCTGCCGCCCAACCTCATGCACATCCCGCCCGGCTGCGCCTTCAACCCGCGCTGCCCGATGGCCCGGGAGGTGTGCCGCCGGGACGTCCCGCCGCTGTACGACGTCGAGGACTCCGACGCGGACCGCACCAGCGCCTGCCACTTCTGGAGGGAGTGCCTGCATGACTGAGCCGATTCTGGAGGTCAGCGGGCTGGTCAAGCACTATCCGCTCACCCGGGGCATCCTCTTCAAGAAGCAGGTCGGCGCGGTGAAGGCCGTCGACGGGGTCGACCTGACCCTGCACCGTGGCGAGACCCTCGGCATCGTCGGCGAGTCGGGCTGCGGCAAGTCGACCGTCGCCAAGATGCTGGTCAACCTGGAGAAGCCGACGGCCGGCGAGATCCGGTACAAGGGCGAGGACATCACCAAGCTGTCCGGGCGGGCCCTCAAGGCGGTCCGGCGCAACATCCAGATGGTGTTCCAGGACCCGTACACCTCCCTCAACCCCCGGATGACGGTGGGCGACATCATCGGGGAGCCGTACGAGATCCACCCGGAAGTGGCCCCGAAGGGCGACCGGCGGCGCAAGGTCCAGGATCTGCTGGACGTCGTCGGGCTCAACCCGGAGTACATCAACCGGTACCCGCACCAGTTCTCCGGAGGCCAGCGCCAGCGCATCGGCATCGCGCGGGGGCTGGCCCTGCGCCCCGAGGTGATCGTCGCCGACGAGCCGGTGTCCGCGCTGGACGTGTCGGTGCAGGCGCAGGTGATCAACCTGCTGGACCGGCTGCAGAGCGAGTTCGACCTGTCCTACCTGTTCATCGCCCACGACCTGTCGATCGTCCGGCACATCTCCGACCGCGTCGGGGTCATGTACCTCGGGCGGATCGTGGAGATCGGCCGCGACGCCGAGATCTACGACCATCCCACGCACCCGTACACCCAGGCCCTGCTGTCCGCGGTGCCCCTGCCGGACCCGGAGGCGCGCGAGCACCGGGAGCGGATCATCCTGGTGGGCGACGTGCCGTCGCCGACGAACATCCCCTCCGGCTGCCGCTTCCGCACCCGCTGCTGGAAGGCGCGGGAGCGCTGCGCGCTGGAGGTGCCCGCGCTGGCCGTCCCGGCGGAGTTCCGCCACGCCACGGGGCCCGAGGCGCACGACTCGGCGTGCCACTTCGCCGAGCTGAAGCAGGTCGTCCCGCCGGAGGAACCACAGGCCTGACGCAGACCGGTCCGAGACCGCACGGGTCGACGCAACCGCACATTTGCGCAGCAACCGCGTTAACACGCAGGCAACTTGGCCGACCCGATTCCGATATACGGACGCGTCAGGCTGAACAGCGTACGGCCGTGCGGGTGCCGTAAACGGGCCGGGGCGCATGTCGCCCCGGCCCGCTTTTCCGCGCCTGAGCCGGCGCCGCTCTCGCGGAGCCGGCTGGTGTCTCGTCGTGGTTCCTCAACCGATGGTTGCGCTGTCCTGTGGTGTGTCGCTGTCGCTGCTCAGTCCAAGGGCACGCCGGAGGAAGTCGACCTGGAGCAGGAGCAGGTTCTCCGCGACCTGTTCCTGCGGGGTCATGTGGGTGACGCCCGACAGGGGGAGCACCTCGTGCGGGCGGCCGGCGGCCAGCAGGGCCGAGGACAGCCGCAGGGCGTGCGCGACGACCACGTTGTCGTCGGCCAGGCCGTGGACGATCATCAGCGGCCGGTGCGGTTCGGCGGGCTCGGCCAGCCCCCCGTCGGTGACCAGCGAACTCTTTGCGTACGCCGCCGGTGACGTGGCCGGGTCGCCGAGGTAGCGCTCGGTGTAGTGGGTGTCGTAGAGCCGCCAGTCGGTCACCGGGGCGCCGGCGATGCCCGCGTGGAAGACGTCGGGGCGGCGCAGCACCGCGAGGGCGGCGAGCCAGCCGCCGAAGGACCAGCCGCGGATCGCCACCCGGGAGAGGTCGAGGGGGTGGTTCTTCGCCAGATCCTCCAGCGCCTCGATCTGGTCGTCGAGGGCGACCGTGAAGTCGTGGTGGATCGCCTTCTCCCAGCCGGGCGTGCCCCGGCCGTCGGCGACGATCACCGCGAAGCCCTGGTCGGCGAACCACTGGGAGGTGAGGTGCGCGTTGCGCGCGGCCACCACCCGCTGCCCGTGCGGACCGCCGTAGGGGTCCATGAGCACGGGCAGAGGGGCGTCGCCGCGGTGGTTCGAGGGCAACAGAACGGCGCACGGAATATGCCGTGCGCCCCCCTCTACGAGCTTCACGCGCGGGGTCAGGCCCGGATCCGCCGCACAGGACCCGACGGACGCGACGGGCTTCCCGTCCCGCAGCACCCGCGCCACGGTGCCCGGCCGGTCCAGCACCGCCGACGTCAGCACGGTCACGTTCCCGGCGCGGACCGCCCCGTGCACGCCGGGCTCCTGGGAGCAACGCTCGACGCCGAGCTCGTTCACCCGGTAGACGTGCACCTCGCCGACCTCGGGCGCCGCCGCGCCGGCCCCGGCTGAGGCGGCGACCAGCACGTCGTCGGACGTGACGTCCAGCACCGCCCGCACCTGCAAATGGTCGCCGGTCAGCGGGCGTTCGCCGACCGTGAGGACCCGTGCGCCGCCCTCGTCGGCGATCCGGACCAGCTGCCCCGAGGGGCTCCAACAGGGCACTCCAGGGAAAAGTTCCAGCCAAATCCGATCTTCGTCGGCATGCACCATCCGGGTCGCTCCGGAGTCGGTGTCCACCGCCAGGAACAGCTGACTTCGCTGGTCGCGCGCCTGTACGAGCAGCAACGGCGCCCCCGCCCCTGACCAGTGCACTCGCGCCAGATACGGATAGCGCGCACGATCCCAGACGACCTCCGTGCGCACCCCGTCGAGACCGAACACGAACAGCCGTACGTCAGCATTGGGCGTCCCGGCCGCCGGATAACGCACGTGGCGTGGGTCACGTTTCGGCTGGGCCGGATCGGAGATCCACCACTGCTCCACCGGCGTGTCGTCCACCCGGGCGACCAGCAGCCGGTCCGACTCCGGAGCCCACCAGAACCCGCGCGAACGGTCCATCTCCTCGGCCGCGATGAACTCGGCCAATCCATAGGAAACCGGGTCCGATTCCGGCTCCGCGACCGCCCGGTCGTCCCCGCCCTCCGCGCCCACCACCCGCAGCGCGCCCCCTGCGACATAGGCGACGAGTCGCCCGTCAGGGGACGGACGGGGGTCGATCACCGGGCCGGCGACCGGCAGCTCGGTGGCCGTCCCGGCCCTCAGCTCGGCCGTGAAAAGCCGCCCTGACAAGGCGAAAGACGCCAGCTCCACGCCCGCGTCGGTGGCGTAGCCGACGATGCCGGCACCGGCCTCGCGGCTGCGTTCACGGCGCGCCCGCTCCTCGGTCGAGAGGTCCTCCGAGGCGCCCCCGAGGAGGGCGCGCGGGTCGGCGGCCAGGCGTTCCGTGCCGTCCGCCGGATCGAGGACCCAGAGCGCGCCCGCGCGGTCCGTGCCGGAGCCGGAGCGCAGGAACACCACGCGGGAGCCGTCGGGGGCCACCGTGAACGAACGCGGCGCGCCGAGAGTGAAACGCTGGGTGCGGGCGTGCCTGCGGGGGAAGGAGTCGGACTCGGTCGTCATCCCCCGACCATATTGGCCATGCGACCCCCTTGTGCGGCTGTGCGCCGAGAGATGCGCGCCCACACGTAGTTATGATCACTAGCGCTGAGTGGGTATGAACCTGCTGGCAGTCGTATGGATTTACGTGTTCCCTCGCTCTGTTTTCCCCCACGTTTCCCGGGTCCTTGGAGGTGAGCCGCCGTGGCACTCTCGATTTCGGCGGTGGTGCTGCTGGCGATCGTCGTCTTCTTGTTGATCAAGAAGTCGGGACTGAAGGGCGGTCACGCTGTCGTCTGCATCCTGCTCGGCTTCTATCTGGCCTCCTCGACGATCGCTCCCACCATCAGCGACCTGACGACGAGCGTGGCGAGCATGATCGGCAGCATCAAGTTCTGACGCCGTCAGCTCTCCGACGCGTACGGCACGAAGTCGGCCCAGGCTTCCGGCGAGAGCCGGAGGCGGGGGCCCTCGGCGTGCTTGGAGTCGCGGACGTGGACGGTGGCGGTGGTGACGGCGATCTCCACGCAGGACTCACCGTCAGGCCCGCTGCTGTAGCTGCTCTTGAACCACGTCGGTTCGGATGGGCCCCCGGCGGCGTGCTCGCGGATCATGTCTCTCCCAGCAGCACTGAACGCCCCGTCGGAACGGCCTACTCCGGTGCCGTCCTCGAACTTCAGCAGCTCGATCCTGCCGCTGAGGCCAGGATGGGCACCACTGTCCATCGGCATCACCTGAAGCGTCACGTTGTTCAACCGCCCCACCTGTAGCAGGCGTTCGAACTGTTGTCGCCTCACCATTGTGCCCCCAACCTTGCGGCGCAGCGTCGACTCTTCCAGGACGAACCCCAGCGCGGGCGCAGGCGACCGTTCGAAGACGGCTTGCCGTGCCATGCGAGCCGCCACCAGCCGTTCCACATCTTCCGGCGTGTAGGCAGGCTGCCAAGATTCCAGCAAGGCGCGCGCATGCTCGGGAGTCTGCAACAGCCCATGAATGTTGTTGCACTCGTACACCCCGATCTCGACAGCCCTCGCTTCCATCGCCGCCAGATCCCGCACCTTTTTCGGGTACCGGACCTTCTTCACGTCCTCCTTCATCGCCGAGAGCAGCCCGTCCGCTCCCAACACCCTGTCGGCCTTGTCCAGGTACTCGGGGCGGGGGATCCGCTTGCCCCCCTCGATCTTGTAGACGAGGTCCTCGCCGTAGCCGACCGCCAGCCCGAAGTCGGCCGCGCGCATCCCCACGGCCTCGCGCCGCAGCTTCAGCTGCCGCCCCACCGTCTCCACGACGGCGACGCCCCAGTCGTCGTCCGGATCCACCTCCCAACCCGGCTCGTCCGCCTCCTCCTTGAGCTGCACCGGCTTGCCGTTCACCTGGGTCATTCGCACCCCTCCGTCACCCGAACCGACAGTTCCGACACGACCGGACAACGCCCGGACAGTCACCGTACGCAACTGCTCCATCACTGTTCACGGTAAGCGGGGACGGCCACTCTGAGTGACGTGATCCAGGATTCCGTCTCCTCCGGGACTCGACCCGGCCAGCACTTCCGCAACTTCAGCGTGCGGTTGTCTCCCACGCCTCGCGGAGCGCGCCTCGCCCGTCTGCTCGCCGTCGAGCAACTGCGCTTCTGGGGCGTGCCGGTGGACCCGGCCTGCCAGATCGTCGCCGAACTCGCGGCGAACGCGGTGACCCACGGACGCGTACCGGGCCGGGACTTCCGACTCACGCTCTACGTCATCGCGGACACGCTGCGCATCGAGGTCACCGACACGGCGGGGGACCGCCCGCCCCGGCCGCCGCAGCCCGGCCCCGACACCGAATCCGAGTCCGGCCGCGGACTGCTCCTGGTCGAGGCGCTCGCCGACCGCTGGGGCTGGGCTCCGGAGCTGCGCCCGCGCAAGACGGTGTGGGCCGAGGTCGCTCTCCCACCGGATGCGGCTCGCCACCACACCTCGTGACGGACGGAGGACGACGGGCGAGCCGAAGTCCGTCCGCCGCCGGAACCCGCATCCTCGCGCTTCGGTGCCAGGGGCGCTCTCTCCAAAGGACCACGACGGCGGAGAAAGAACCCGACCAAGCCCCACCCCTCCCGCCCGCCGGGCAAACTCACTCCCGCGAGTGAATATGCCCAACTCGACTGGATTCGTGACGGGTTGCCTGCCTTACGCTCAGCGCAACGCAGCACAGAGCCACAGCGCTGCACCACCACCCCAGACATGCGACGGCCCCCGCCGGGACGGCAATCCCAGTGCGAGGGCCTGACCACCGAGGAAGGCCACTTCCCGATGGACACCGAAAACCCTAGCGCGCCTCCGTGCGCCGAGTCCCGTAACGCGGGCAAAAACCACCCCCGTGCGGGCGGACTCACCCACGACAACGCCCGGCACACCACCCGCTTCACGGTGATCGGCAACCACCTCGCCCAGCACCGGGAGCTGTCGCTCCTGGCGATCGGGCTCGGGGTGCACCTCCAGTCGCTGCCCAAGGGCGCCCGCGTCGACATCAAGTCCCTCACCGCACGCTTCCCCGAAGGCGCCACGCGGATCGCCGCAGCCCTGCGCGAGCTGGAGTCCCACGGCTACCTGCGCCGCGAACGCTCCCGCATCCCCGGCGGCCGGATCGTCACCCGCACGGTCTCCTGCAACCAGCCCGGCCACCGCGACCGCCGTCCGTCAGCCGCCGACCGCGCCCCTGGCACGGCTGCCCCCGCCCAGCCGAAGAAGCGCGGACCTCGCAAGCCGCTCCCCGCCGTCCCGCGCCCCGGGTACCCCGCCCCGGCTCTTCTCCAGGCAGCCACCGACCTTCTCGCGGGCCTGCGCCGCCACGACCCCGGCCTCCTCCTCTCCGCCTGCGACACGGCCCATCTCGCCCCCGGTGTCGCCGCCTGGCTGGAGCGGGACGTCAGCCCCGCCGCCGTACGTCAGGCCCTCACCGCCGACCTTCCGCCGGAGGGCGTCCGCCGCCCCGCCGCCCTCCTGGCCCATCGCCTCACGGTCCTGCTGCCACCACCACCCCCGTTCCGCGCGCCCGACGCCCCGCCTCAGGCCGTCCAGTACGGCATGGAGAACTGCGACGGCTGCGACCGCGGCATCCGCTCACCCGAGCCGGGAGCCCGCTGCCGCGACTGCCGGGAGTCGTCGGCGGCGGCTCTCTGATCGGGCCACGGCCGAGTGGGCTGCCCGGCCCGTGGCCATCGGGCCCGAATGGTGGGCCGCGCTGACACTGCGCCCGCTCGTCGCCGGCCCGCACAACATGCCCGTCATCACCGACCCGGAGGACGCGCGTGCCGACCTGGCGCTGGCCGCGCTGTCCGCCATCACCCACGCGAAGCTGGACGTGCCCGACCGTCGCCGACCCCGTCATCGAACTCACCGCACGAGGCCTGGACAGCATGCGCCGGGCCGCAGATTTCTGGAGGAACCTGGTGGCCGTGGACCTTTCCTTCTACAAGTCATCCATCTCCGAGGAGATCCGCGACGAGGGCCGTGCTCAGCGAGGTGCCGAGGACGTTCTTCTCGTTCTGGAGACCCGTGGCCTCGACGTCACCGACCAGGTTCGCGAGCGCATCACCGGCTGCGACGACCCCGATCTCCTGCGGGACTGGCTCACCCGGGCCGTCACCGTGTCGTCCGCCACAGCGATCTTCGCCGAGCAGGAGTGACGGACCGGCGGGGAGGTGGCGGGGGGAGACGGGACGCCTCGTAGGGTTGGCCCCATGACGGAACTGCCCTCCCGGCGTCTGTTGCTGGTGCACGCGCACCCGGACGACGAGTCGATCAACAACGGCGCGACCATGGCCAGGTACGCGGCCGAGGGCGCCCACGTGACCCTGGTCACCTGCACCCTCGGTGAACGCGGCGAGGTCATCCCGCCGGAGCTGCGGCACCTGACCGGCGCCGCGCTGGGCGAGCACCGCAAGGCGGAGCTCGCGGCGGCCATGGCCGAGCTCGGCGTGCACGACGTCCGGCTGCTCGGCGGCCCGGGCCGGTACGGCGACTCGGGGATGATGGGCCTCCCCGACAACGACGACCCGGCATGCTTCTGGCAGGCCGACGTCGACGAGGCGGCCGCGTCCCTCGCCGAGGTGATCCTCGAGGTGCGCCCCCAGGTCCTCGTCACCTACGACGAGGACGGCGGCTACGGCCACCCCGACCACATCCAGGCCCACCGGGTCGCCATGCGCGCCGCCGAGCTGGCCGGGGCCGCCGGCTGGCGCATCCCGAAGGTGTACTGGAACCGCGTCCCGCGCTCCGTCGCCGAGGACGCCTTCGCGAGGCTCCGGGAGGAGCTGCCGGGCCTCCCCTTCCCGAGCGCCGCCGCCGTGTCCGACGTGCCGGGGGTCGTGGACGACGACCGCGTCACCGCCGAGATCGACGGAGGCGCCGGACACGCCGCCGCCAAGGCCGCCGCGATGCGGGCGCACGCCACCCAGATCGCCGTCGCCCCGGGGGAGAGGTGCTTCGCCCTCTCCAACGACCTCGCCCAGCCCCTCTTCACGACCGAGTACTACGAGCTCGTCCGCGGCGAGGCGGCCGGGCACGGCGGGAACAGGGAGACCGACCTGTTCGCCGGAACGACCGACGCGGCGGAGGCGGCCTGATGTCCGACCGGGGTTCGATGCTCGCCCAGCCGCTGCGGATGCCGCCCGCCGGGCGGGCCGCCGCCTACGCCGGGCTGCTGCTGCTCGGCGCGCTCACCGGACTCGCCGGAGCGCTCGTCCAGGCCGGCTGGTTCCCGGGCGGACTGCTCCTCGCGCTCGTGGGCGCCGCCGGGCTGTTCGTCGGCGGCGCGCGGGCCGTCGGCAGCCGCGCCGGGGCCGTCGCACCCGCCGCCGGCTGGATGATCTCTGTCGTCCTCTCCACCGCCGGCCGCCCGGAGGGCGACTTCCTGTTCGGCGCGGGCGGTGGCTCGTATCTGTTCCTGCTCGGCGGCATGGCCCTTGCTGTGATCTGCGCCACCCTTGGCGGAGGGCGGCAACCGGGCGGTGACGACGTCCGACTTGGCAAGTGACGTACCACTTCACCCCGGCGTGACCGTGGGAGTCCCGTGTGGGTCTTCCGGCGGTCGTGGGATACGGGCCAGAAGTGGCCAGTATGGTGGTGCGCGCCGCCGAGCAGCCCGTGAGGTCGTGGCGAGCGGCGGAGCCAACCTGGAGAACCTGCCTTGAGTCGTGAAACTGACAGTCCGTCCTCCGGGCCCAACGGGCGCGGCGGAGCCGCATACCCCTCGGGTACGCCGCCGTACGGCACCCCCGTGGTGTCCGACGGCGCTGCGGACGCGGGCCGTTCGGCCGCGCAGCCGGAGGAACGCAAGACCGAGACCACGCTGACCACCCGGATCCGTATCAACATCCCGGGATCGCGGCCCATTCCGCCGGTCGTCGTGCGTACCCCCGTCGCCGACGCCGAGAGCGCGGGCGACGACAGCAGTCCGGGCGGCAGGGCCGACACCGGCGTCGACGCGCAGCAGACGGCCGCCATGGGCGCCGTCGGCTCGACCTCGTCCGACACCGGCTCGTTCGAGCTGCCCGGCGACCCCGCGTCCGGCGCCGAGGACAAGACGAGCGACTGGTTCGCGCCACGCAAGTCCGCGCCGGGCAAGCCCGCTCAGGGCGGCGGCGGCACCAACGGAGCCGGTCTGCCGGGCGGTTCGGCCGCCGGGGCCGACGCTTCCGCGAACGCCCCCGCAGCCGCAGGCCCGAACCCCGGTGCCGGTGCCGCTGCGCCCGGCGGCGCGCGGCCCGGCGCGGGGCGTCCCGGCGGGGTGGTCGGCTCCATGAGCGTGCCGGGCGGCGCCCGTTCCGGCGGCACCAACGGCGCGGGGCTCTCCGGTGCGACCGGCGGTCCCGTCGCTCCGGGACACGGCGGCGGCACGGGTTCCTTCGACGTGACCGAGGCGCTGGCCGCCGGTCCGCTCGGCAACGGCCCGCGCACGGGCCAGGGCCGGACGCAGGGCCAGGGTCAGGGCCAGGGACAGCCGCAGGGCAAGGCGCAGGGCCCGGGGCAGGGGCCGGCGCAGGGGCCGGCGCAGGGCGGCGCCGAGTCGCGCCGTGACGACCTGCCGTACTTCTCCGGCACCGGCCAGAACGGTCTCCCGGCCCCGACCGGCGTGAACGGCGCCGGCGGTCAGGCCGGCCTCCCGGCCGGACCCGGCGGGCCCGGCGGCCCCTACGACTTCAACGGCCCCGACGGACCGGGCGGTCCCGACGGCAGGGGCGGTCCCGCGGGCCCGACCGGCGGCCCGGTCACCGGCGACGGGCCGATCGTGCCCCCGATGCACTCCGGCGCCCCCGGCGCGCCGTCCGGCCCCGGTGGTCCCGGCGGACCGCGTTCCGCCGCCCCCGGCGTGGGAGTCGGCGTCGGAACCGGCGCCGGAACCGGCCGGCTCCCCGGCGGCGGCCTGAGCGACGACACCGCCATCCTCACCCCGCAGAAGCCCGCCCCGGCCCCGGCCCCGGGCGGGTACGGCGGCCGTCCGGCCGACAACGTCTCCGGGCACACCGTCACCAGCGGCATCCCCGTCGTGCCCGCCGGCGGCGGTCCGGGCGGATCGGGAGCCCCCTTCACGGGCGGCGCGCCGTCCGAGGGGCCGCTGCCGCACACCCCGCCCAAGGGTCCGGGGCAGGGTGCGCAGAGCACGTCCGCCGGCGACGCCAAGAAGAAGAAAAAGAAGAAGGGCCGCAGCAAACTCCCGCTGCTGGGCGGCCTGGTGGTCGTGGCGGGCGTCGGCGTCTACGGCGCGGGCCTGCTGATGAACCACTCCGACGTGCCCAAGGGCACCACCGTGCTCGGCGTCGACATCGGCGGCGGCACCCGCGACGACGCCGTCAAGAAGCTCGACGAGGCGTTCGACAAGCGGGCCGCGCAGGCGCTGAAGCTGTCCGTCGGCGGCGACACCGTCACCCTCAAGCCGGACCAGGCGGGCCTGCAGTTCGACATGCAGGCCACCGTCGACGACGCCGCGACGAGCGACTACAACCCGGTCTCCGTGATCGGCTCGCTGTTCGGGCAGCACCGTGAGGTCGAGCCCGTGATGCCGGTGGACGAGGAGAAGCTCCAGGCGGCCCTGAAGACCGCCGCGGGCGGCTCCGGCTCGGCCCAGGACGGCACCATCAAGTTCACGTCGGGCAAGGCCGTTCCCGTCTACGGCAAGGCGGGCAAGGGCATCGACGCGGCCAAGGCCGAGTCGGCGGTGGTGGACGCCTACCGCAGCCAGGTGGAGACCGGCACCGCCGCCGCGGTCACGGTGCCGACCACCACCAGGCAGCCGACCGTCTCGAACGCCGAGGTCGACCGCATGATGAAGGCGTTCGCCGAACCGGCCATGTCCGGCAAGGTCACCGTGCAGACCGACGCGGCGCACGCCGTCCCGATGAGTCCGAAGAACTCGCTGTGGAAGTTCCTCGGCGTCAAGGCCATCGACGGCAAGCTGGTGGAGAGCTACGACAAGGCCGCGCTGAAGGAGCTCTACGGCGGCGCGTTCGACGGCGTGCTGATCACCCGCGGCACCGGCCAGAAGACGCCGGTCACCGTGGAGGACGTGATCAGCGCCCTGCGCCCGGCCCTGATCAGCAGGACGGACCGCGTCGGGATCATCGACACCGACCCCAGCTGACGCGCGTCCGGCGTTCGACCGGCGTTCGACCCGGGTGGCGCATGACATCTGTCATGCGCCACCCCGGACGTCCGACACTGCCGCCCGGTGGGCCCGCCCGGTGACGATTGCCGTCATGACGACGCAGACAGCACCGGTGGTCGGATTCGACCGGGTGACCAAGAGCTTCGGCGACGTGCGGGCCGTGGACGGCCTGACGCTCGACCTCCGGCCGGGGGAGACCGTGGCGCTCCTCGGCCCCAACGGCGCCGGCAAGTCCACCTCCCTCGACCTGCTGCTCGGCCTCAAACACCCCGACAGCGGCGCCGTCCGGCTCTTCGGCGCCACCCCGCGCGAGGCGATCGTCGCCGGGCGGGTCGGCGCGATGCTGCAGAGCGGCGGCCTGATGGACGAGGTGACGGTCGCCGAGCTGGTCGGCCTCGCCTGCCGGCTGCACCCCAAGCCGTACCGGCCCGCCGACGTGCTGGCTCGCGCCGGCGTCGCCCAGATCGCCGACCGCAAGGTCGACAAGCTCTCCGGCGGCCAGGCCCAGCGGGTGCGGTTCGCCCTCGCCACGGCCGGCGACAGCGATCTCATCGTCCTGGACGAGCCCACCACCGGCATGGACGTCACCACCCGGCAGGCGTTCTGGGCCACCATGCGCGAACAGGCGGACCAGGGCCGCACGGTCCTGTTCGCCACCCACTACCTCGAAGAGGCCGACGCCATCGCCGACCGGGTGCTGGTCCTGCACCGGGGCCGGCTGCTCGCCGACGGCACGGCGGCCGAGATCAAGGCGAAGGCCGGCGCCCGCCGCATCGCCTTCGACCTGGAGGGCGAGATAGACGAGGCGGCCCTGCGCGCCCTGCCGTTCCTCACCTCGCTGACCGTGTCCCACAGCGGCTCCGCCGCCGGGTCCGGCCGGACCGTGCGCATCCAGTCCGCCGACGCCGACGCCACCGTCCACGCGGTGTACGGACTCGGCCTCTACCCGCACAACCTCGAAGTCGCAGGGCTCGGCCTGGAACAGGCCTTCGTCGCCCTCACCACCGCCGAGGAGGCGAAGACCCGGTGAACGGCCTGATCAAGCTGGAACTCACCCGCGCCCTGCGCAACCGCAAGTTCCTGTTCTTCTCGGTGATCTACCCCTCCGTGCTGTTCCTGCTGATCGCGGGCAGCTCCGACAGCAAGGAGAAGATCGACGGCACGGGCCTCACGCTGCCGACGTACATGATGGTCTCGATGGCATCCTTCGGCGCCCTCACGGCCGTCCTGATGGGCAACAGCGAGCGCATCGCCAAGGAACGGCAGAGCGGCTGGGTGCGGCAGCTGCGGCTGACCACCCTCCCGGGACGCGGCTACGTCCTCGCCAAGACCGCGAGCGCCGCCGTGGTCAGCCTGCCCTCCATCGTCGTCGTCTTCGCCGTCGCCGCGGTCGTGAAGGACGTACGGCTGGACGCCTGGCAGTGGGCCGCGCTCACCGGCGCGATCTGGGCCGGCAGCCTCGTCTTCGCCGCCCTGGGCGTGGCGATCGGCTACCTCGCGACCGGGGACGCCGTCCGCCCCATCACGATGATCACCTACTTCGGCCTGTCGATCCTCGGCGGTCTGTGGATGCCCACGACGACCTTCCCGGGCTGGCTGCAGGACATCGCCAGGTGGGTGCCGACCCACGCGTACGCTGCCCTGGGGCAGGCGATCGAACAGAACCGGGCCCCGCATGCCGAGGACATCGTGATCCTGGCCGTCTTCTTCGCCCTGTTCACGGGCGGCGCGGCCTGGCTGTACCGGAAGGACACCCTGAAGGCGTGAGCGCCATGACGGACGACCCGCGATACCGGGACGGCCTGGAGGACATCGAGGGCAACCGGATCCTGCCGGGCGGGCCCGCCCGCAACCGGCGGGAACTGTGGCGGCGCAAGCTGCTCTGGATCGGGGTCTGGCTGGTCTTCCTCAGCTCGCCCGTGCACGACCTGGTCTCCGGGCAGCACACCACGTCCGGCACGGCGGCAGGCTGGCTCGGACTCGCGGTGTTCGTCGCGCTCTACCTCGCGCTGCTGTTCCGGAACATGGGGGACACGCCCTACCCGGCGAAGGTCGTCCACTCCCTCATCGGGTCCATGGCCGTGCTGGCCACCGTCCTCTCC
Organism: Streptomyces achromogenes; assembly: GCF_030816715.1. Classification (NCBI taxonomy): domain Bacteria; kingdom Bacillati; phylum Actinomycetota; class Actinomycetes; order Kitasatosporales; family Streptomycetaceae; genus Streptomyces; species Streptomyces achromogenes. Next base: position 5,677,671 of record NZ_JAUSYH010000001.1, read on the forward strand.
CTGACCCTCGGCTCCGCCTGGCTCGGCCTGTACTGCTACGTCTCCGTCGCCTGCGGAAGCGTGCTGCCGATGCGGCAGGCGCTCTGGGCGATCCCGGGCACGGGAGCCGTGCTCCTCCTCGTCGGGCTGCGCACCGCCGAGGAGGAGGCCCTGAACCTGCTCCTGCTGGTTCTGCTCATCGGTTTCGCGATGACGGGCGTGAGCCAACTCGTCCGCACTACGATCGAGTTGCGCAAGGCGCGGGCGACGGTCGCCCAACTGGCCGCGAACGAGGAGCGGTTGCGTCTGGCGAGGGACCTGCACGACCTGCTGGGACACTCGCTGTCCCTGATCACGCTCAAGAGCGAGCTGGCCGGCCGGATGCTCCCCGACCACCCCGACAAGGCGGCCCGGCAGGTCGCCGACATCGAACAGGTCAGCCGGCAGGCCCTGGTCGACGTCCGCGAGGCGGTCACCGGCTACCGCCGCCCCCGGCTGGCCGCCGAACTCGCCGGTGCGCAGGTCGCGTTGACGGCGGCCGGCGTCATCGCCGGACTGCCCGCCGAACCGGACCTCGACGGCGTCCCCGAGGACAGCGAGGCCGCCCTCGCCTGGGCGCTGCGCGAGGCGATCACCAACGTCGTCCGGCACAGCGGCGCCGACCGCTGCACGGTGGACGTCGTGCGCCGCCAGACCCTCGACGGCCCCGTCCTCGAACTCTCGGTCGAGGACGACGGGTCCGGCGGCTCCGGCAAGGGCCCCGGCAACGGCCTGACCGGCCTGACGGAGCGTCTGGAGAAGGCGGGCGGCGTGCTGGAGGCGGAGCGCCTCAAGCGCGGCTTCCGCCTGGTCGCCCGGGTCCCGGCGGGCGACGTGCCGGACGTAGGATCCCGCTCATGAGTGGCACGATCAAGGTTCTGCTGGCGGAGGACCAGTCGATGGTCCGCGAGGCCCTGGCGGCCCTGCTCGGCCTCGAGGACGACATCGAGGTGGTCGCCCAGGTGGCGCGCGGCGACGAGGTCCTCGCCGCCGCCCGCGCCCACGACGTCGACGTCGCCCTCCTCGACATCGAGATGCCGGGCGCGACGGGCATCGAGGCGGCCGCACAACTCCACAAGGAACTCCCGGGGTTGAAGTTGGTCGTGCTGACGACCTTCGGCCGCCCCGGCTATCTGCGCAGCGCCATGGAGGCCGGCGCCGACGCCTTCCTCGTCAAGGACGCGCCCGCGGCGCAACTCGCGGAAGCGGTGCGCAAGGTGCTGGCGGGCGAGCGGGTCATCGACCCCACGCTGGCGGCGGCGGCACTGGCGGGCGGCGCCAACCCGCTCACCGACCGGGAACGCGAGGTCCTGCGGGCGGCGGCCGACGGCTCGACCAACGCCGAACTGGCGGTGGCCCTGCACCTGTCCCAGGGAACGGTCCGCAACTACCTGTCGACGGCCATACAGAAACTGGCGGTACGCAACCGCGCGGAAGCGGTGCGGATCGCACGGGAGAAGGGCTGGCTGTGACGAACGGGCCGCACGGCCGAGGTCGCGCCGTCCCACTCCGCCCCTGACACCGCGCCGACGCACTCTCCGGACGCGACCGCGACCCGCGCGCTCCCCGTAGTCGACCGCGGGCTCGCGCTCGCCCGGGCGTGACCGCGGCCGGCGCGTGCCATGAACGCGGCCGCGACCCGCGCGTTCCATGAACGCGACGCGACCCGCGCGTTCCCCGCACTCGGCCGTGGGCCGCGTGCTCCCCGGACCCGACCGCGGTCCGTACCCCCGGGCACGACCGCAGCCGCAACCCGCACTTGCCGGGGAGGCGACCGCGGCCCGGGTGCTCAGTTCAGCAGGGACCGGGCGGCGAACGCCTCGCCGCGTACCCGCTCCGCCGTGCCCTCGTCCACGACCTCCACCAGCCCCGCGTACTCCTCCAGCTCGGCGGCCCCGCCGAGGAAGTCCCCCCGGCGCACCAGCAACTGCCCGCGCTCGTACCGCAGCCGGGCCGGATGCGAGGGCACCGCCAGCGCCAGCTCCACGGCCCACAGGGCGACGTCCGACCGCTCGGGCCGGGCCGCGGCCCACGACCGGATGTTGTTCAGAATCCGCATCACCACGTCCAGCGGCTCCGCCGGCGTCAGCATCGACGGCTCCAGCGGCGCGCCCGTCGCACCGGTGACGAGCAGGTCGGCGTCCTCACCGGTCAGCAGCCGTCCCCCGTCGAAGGGGTCGACCAGCACCTGCCGCCCGATGTCCTCGGGCGGTCCGAAGCCCGCCACGAAATGCCCCGGCAGCGCCACCCCGTACACCGGCGCCCCGGCCCGCCGCGCCACCTCCACCCACACCACGGACAGCAGGATCGGCAGCCCCCGCCGCCGCACCAGCACCCGGTCCAGCAGCGACGAGTCCAGCCGGTCGTAGTCCGCCGCGGAACCGCGGAACCCGTACCGCTCGCCGAGCAGCTCCCGCAGCGCCTCCGCCCACGCCGCGGGCCCGCCGGGCCGGTACGGGACCTGCCCGGCCAGCCGGTCCAGCTCGATCTGCCCGGCGTCCAGACCGTCCTCGCCCCCGGCCGGGTCCGCCGCCGCTCCGACCAGCAGGCACAGCAACGCCAGATCGGGCCGCTCGGACCGCGCCTCGGCCGCGAACCGCTCCCGTACCTGCGCCCACTCGAATCCGCTCACGACGCCTCCGACGACCGGCCGCGCGAGCGCTCCTCGGCCGGTTCTTCGGCCGGCTCCCGGTAGTGGTGGTACGCGTGGTGGGCCGCGAAGCCCAACCCGGCGTAGAGCGCCCGCGCTCCCGCGTTCTCCTCCTCCACCTGCAGCCAGGCCGCCGACGCACCCTCGTCGAGCGCCCGGCGGGCCAGCGCGGCCATCACCGTCGTGGCGAGTCCCCGGCGGCGGTGCGCCGGAGCCACCTCGACGGCGGCGAAGCCGGCCCAGCGGCCGTCCACGACACACCGTCCGATCGCGGCCGGGGCCCCGCCCTCCGGCGCGGGCACCGACGCGAACCACACCGACGGCCCTGCCCCGCTCCCGGCTTCGCCCGGGCGGGTGGAGCCCCCGGCCAGCACCCGCAGGGCCACCTCGCTCACCCCCTTGCGCCCGTAGCGCGCAAGCCACGCCTCGTCGGCAGCCCGGGACAGGACCACGCCCTCGGGCTCCGCCCGGTCGGCGACCGGCGCCAGGGCCCCGACCCACAGCTCCGCCGTCACCTCACGCACCCACCCGCGCCGCTCCAGCTCCGCGCAGAGCGGCTCCTCGGTCCCCTCGGCACCCGTCGCCGTCTGCACGTAGGCGGGCAGCCCGCGTGCGCCGTACCAGGCCCGTACGGCGTCCAGGACCGTGTCGAGGGGCATGCCGGGGTCGCCGAGCGGCAGCACCGAGTTGGCCCGGCGGGTGAACCCGGCGGCCGCCCGCAGCTCCCACGCGCCGAGCCGTGCGCTCTCCAGCGGCCGCCAGGCCCGCGCGGCGACGCCGGCCAGCTCCCGGTAGCCGGCGGCCGGCCCCCGGCGGCGGGCCGGAGCGGCGGGCACGACCTTCCCCGCGACCAGCGAGGACGCGTCAACACGGACGCTCTCCCCGCCCTTCCGTGTGATCGCGAGCACACCGTCGTCCCATGATGTGAGAACCCCGACCGTGTCGGTGAATTTCCCATCGGCGGCTCCAGCGGGGGTCAAGCACCGCACGGAGACGCGTTTTCCCACGTCAGCAGCGGTGATGCGGACCTCGAGACGTCCGGCGGCCGAGATTTCCACAGGTCGGTTCACCCCTCCTGTTCGGATCATGCCCAAGAACGGAGATACTAGGTGGCGGGCATCGACGACGCCGCGCTCCCGCGCGCCAGGCGGCGGAGCCTGAGGAGGCCCGCCAGCGCCCAATCGAGGAGGAACGACAGCGTGACCTACGTCATCGCGCAGCCTTGTGTCGACGTCAAGGACAAGGCGTGCATCGAAGAGTGCCCGGTCGACTGCATCTACGAGGGCCAGCGGTCCTTGTACATCCACCCGGACGAATGCGTCGACTGCGGCGCCTGTGAGCCGGTCTGCCCGGTCGAGGCGATCTTCTACGAGGACGACACTCCGGAGGAGTGGAAGGACTACTACAAGGCGAATGTCGAGTTCTTCGACGAGCTCGGCTCGCCCGGTGGCGCCAGCAAGCTGGGGCTGATCGAGCGCGACCACCCCTTCGTCGCCGCGCTGCCGCCGCAGGCCGAGTAGTCCGCAGCGGCCCGCAACCGTGCCGCCTCGGTCCCGTACGGCCTGATCAGGTCTGATCGCCGTACGGGGCCGAGGCGTTTGCCGTACGTACGAAAGTGAGCCAGTCACCGTGTCCTCCGCAGTCTCCGACCGACTTCCCACCTTCCCCTGGGACAAGCTGGAGCCGTACAAGAAGACGGCCGCAGCCCACCCGGACGGCATCGTCGACCTCTCGGTCGGCACCCCGGTCGACCCGGTCCCCGACCTGGTCCAGAAGGCCCTGATCGACGCGGCGGACTCCCCGGGCTACCCGACGGTGTGGGGCACCCCGGCCCTGCGCGACGCGATCACCGGCTGGCTGGAGCGCCGCCTGGGCGCCCGCGAGGTCACCCACCGGCACGTGCTGCCTATCGTCGGCTCCAAGGAGCTCGTGGCCTGGCTGCCGACCCAGCTGGGCCTCGGCCCCGGCGACAAGGTGGCCTACCCGCGGCTGGCCTACCCGACGTACGAGGTGGGCGCGCGCCTGGCCCGCGCGCGGTACGAGGTCTACGACGACCCGACGGAGCTCGACCCCGCGAACCTCAAACTGCTCTGGCTGAACTCCCCGTCCAACCCCACCGGCCGGGTGCTGTCCCAGGCCGAGCTCACCCGTGTGGTGGCCTGGGCGAGGCGGCACGGGGTGCTGGTCTTCTCCGACGAGTGCTACCTGGAGCTGGGCTGGGAGGCCGACCCGGTCTCGGTCCTGCACCCGGACGTCAACGGCGGCTCGTACGAGGGCATCGTCTCGGTCCACTCGCTCTCCAAGCGGTCGAACCTGGCCGGGTACCGGGCGGCCTTCCTGGCGGGCGACCCGGCCGTCCTCGGCCCCCTGCTGGAGATCCGCAAGCACGGCGGCATGATGACCTCGGCGCCCACCCAGGCGGCCGTCGTGGCCGCCCTCGGCGACGACGCCCACGTCCGTGAGCAGCGCGAACGCTACGCCGCCCGGCGCGCCCTGCTGCGCGAGGCGCTGCTGTCGCACGGCTTCCGCATCGAGCACAGCGAGGCCAGCCTCTACCTCTGGGCCACCCGCGACGAGTCCTGCTGGAGCACGGTCGCCCATCTGGCCGACCGGGGCATCCTGGTGGCCCCCGGCGACTTCTACGGCGAGGCGGGCGAGAAGTTCGTCCGCGTGGCGCTGACGGCGACGGACGAACGCGTGCGCGCGGCGGTGGAGCGCCTGTGACGGCGTCCTCGCGGCGCCACGCCCGGCCGGCGCACAACGCGACGGGGCCAGGCTGACGCACAGCGCGACGGGGCCCGGGGAGCAGCAGGCTCCCAGGACCCCGTCGTGGGCTCGATCGGTCGCTCGATCAGTCGGACCGAGTGGCCGGCCCGAGTGGTCGGACCGTGCGGCGGCCGGTGTCAGCCGATCGGCAGGCTCTTCACCGGCAGGGTCTGGGCGCCGGGCAGTCCGCCCTTGGTGAGGGAGTCCGTCGGCAGTCCGCCCTTGGTGGCGGTCGACGCGGTGTCCCCGAGGAGGCCGCTGGCGGAGCCCGCCGCCTCGCCGGCCGTCTTCTGCGCCACCGGCGCCGCCTTCTGGACGGTCTTGCCGCCGGCCTTGTCCGCGAGCCCGGTGACGTGGTGCGTCGCGCCGTCGACGGTGCTGCCGACGTTCGCCGTGTCCAGGGCGGTCAGTCCGCCGAGGCTCGGGGTGGCGGGAAGGGCGGGAGCCGCGCTGGCGGAGCCGGCCGCACCGACTCCGGCGGCCGCTCCCGCAGCGACGAGCAGCGCGGCACGGGCGATCCGGCGGGTCAGGGGGAGAGACATGTTGCTCCTTCGACGGGAGTGAACAAGGACTGTCCGGGCCCGGACGCAGTGACTACCGCTCGAGATCCACGAAGGTTGCGCACAGCCGACGTAAAGAGTTGGCAATGCGTCGCATTATCGGTTGCGTATAAAAACGGGCAAATACCGCCCCGGCTGAAAGTGCGGCGAACCCCGGGCCCCTTTGTCCGCAAGGGTTTCCGTGTGCGGAGGGGTGACGGCGCGAAAACCTGAGCACCCTGCCGAACGGGGGGTCGCCACATGACCCGGCCGGGTGACGTCCCGCACTACTGAGCGGTGACGATCCGCACGTCGCCGGCGCCGCCGCCCGCCGCCGAGGCCCCGACGCCCTCCGCGCTGGTCGAACCGCTCTTCCGCCACCGCGTGTCGGAGGTCCCCGAGACCCACTCCCGGCCCGCGTACGAGACGCGCTCGATACGCAGCGCCGAGGCGTTGGCCACCGCCCAGTGCGCCAGCTGCCAGCCGCGCTCGTCGACGCTGCGCCCGTCGGCGGCGGTGTCCTCGGACACCGGCAGCATCACGGTCCGCTCCCCGCTCTCGACGGCCGGCACCTCGCCGGACGGCGACGACGAAGAGGCCGACGAGGACGACGCCGTGCCCTTCCCGCCCTTCTGCCGGTGCGAGCCCCGCCCGAAGTCGCGCTGCAGCGCCGCCCGGACCGCCGCCGGGCCGGTGGCCGTCGTGGCCGACGCCGACCCCGGCGCCGACGCCGTCGTGTCGACCGAGCGGCCGTCGCAGGTCAGCGTCGCCTGCGAGGTCCCGGTGAGGGCGGCGGCGAGCAGCACGGCGTCCCCCTCGTGCTTGGCGTACGCCTCCGGGTAGCCGCTGCGCTGCACCCGCTGGGCGGCGACGGTGAGCGGCAACTCGGTGTAGTCGCGCACCTTCTCCAGATGCTTGTAGAAGATGTCCGCCGCGTAGGCGGGGTCGGTGACCTGTTTCTCGGTGCCCCAGCCCTGCGAGGGCCGCTGCTGGAACAGGCCGAGCGAATCCCGGTCGCCGTGGGCGAGGTTGCGCAGCGCGGACTCCTGGATGGCGGTCGCGAGCGCGATGGCCACGGCCCGCTCGGGCAGGGCCCGGTCGGTGCCGACCGCGGCGATCGTGGCCGCGTTCACCGCCTGCTCCGGCGTGAACTCATACGTCGTCGTCCCGTCAGCGGAAACGACTCTGCAGCCCGGATCGCCGGTGCCGCCGGCGACGTACTGCACCACGACGTAGCCCGCGACGGCGGACAGGACCACGCAGGCCGCCCCGAAACGGAGCAGGCGGCCGCGACGCTGGGAGGAGGGTGACTGCTTCGGCACGCGTCCAAGGTACTGGAGAGTAGTGAAAAGGAGGAGGTGGATGTGCAGAGGTGGGGAAGAGCAGGGCGGCCGACCGGCGCGTTAGGGTCGACGACATGGCCGACACCCCGCTTGACCTCACTCTGGACGCCGCCGCACTGACCGCGAGGCTCGTCGACTTCCGTTCGGAGAGCGGCGCCGAGAAGCCGCTCGCGGACGCGATCGAGATCGCGCTGCGCGCGCTGCCCCACCTGACGGTGGACCGGCTCGGCAACAACATCGTCGCCCGCACGCACCTCGGCCGCGCGCAGCGCGTGGTCCTCGCCGGCCACGTCGACACGGTGCCGATCGCCGGCAACGTGCCCTCGCGGCTGGACGAGGACGGGGTGCTCTGGGGCTGTGGCACCTGCGACATGAAGTCGGGGGTGGCGGTCCAGCTGCGCATCGCGGCGACGGTGCCGGCCCCCAACCGCGACCTGACGTTCGTCTTCTACGACAACGAGGAGGTCGCCGCGGAGCTCAACGGCCTCAAGCACGTCGCCGAGGCCCGCCCGGAGTGGCTGGCCGGCGACTTCGCGGTCCTGCTGGAACCCTCCGACGGACAGGTCGAGGGTGGCTGCCAGGGCACCTTGCGGGTGCTGCTGAGGACGCGGGGCGAGCGGGCCCACTCGGCGCGCGGCTGGATGGGCTCCAACGCGATCCACGCGGCCGCCCCGATCCTGGCCCGGCTGGCCGCCTACGAGGCGCGCCGGCCCGTCATCGACGGACTGGAGTACCGAGAGGGCCTCAACGCGGTCGGCATCACGGGCGGTGTGGCCGGCAACGTCATCCCCGACGAGTGCGTCGTCACGGTCAACTTCCGCTACGCGCCGGACCGCAGCGAGGAGGAGGCACTCGCCCACGTCCGCGAGGTCTTCGCCGACTGCGGCGTCGCGGAGTTCACGGTCGACGACCACAGCGCCGCCGCGCTGCCCGGCCTCTCCCATCCGGCCGCCGCGGCCTTCATCGAGGCGGTGGGCGGCACCCCGCTGCCCAAGTTCGGCTGGACGGACGTGAGTCGCTTCTCCTCCCTCGGCGTGCCCGCCGTCAACTACGGCCCCGGCAACCCGCACTTGGCGCACAAGCGGGACGAGCGCGTGGAGACGGCCAAGATCCTGGCGGGCGAGGAGCGGCTGCGGGCCTGGCTGACGGCCTGAGGGAAGGCCCGGCGCGTCGGCGCTGTACGGCGGACACGCCGACGTCCCCCGTACGTAACCCGCGTGGATCTACGCTGAGGTGGAACCGACGCAAGCAGAGGGAGCTCACCATGGCTACAGGGAACCCCGAGGGCAAGAAGCAGCCACCGGACGAACAGCGCCTGGGACCGGTCCTTCGCAGGCGGGACCAGGTGCAGTCGAGCACGACCGACCAGCGGCTGCTGGACGAACGCGCCCCCTCGGACTGGGTGCACACCGACCCCTGGCGGGTCCTGCGCATCCAGTCGGAGTTCATCGAGGGCTTCGGCACCCTCGCCGAACTTCCCGCGGCGATCAGCGTGTTCGGGTCCGCCCGGACGCCGGTGGGCTCACCGGAGTACGAGGTCGGGGTACGGCTGGGCGGCGCCCTCGTCGACGCCGGGTGGGCCGTGATCACGGGCGGCGGTCCGGGCGCGATGGAGGCCGCCAACAAGGGCGCGAGCGAGGCGGGCGGCGTCTCCGTGGGCCTCGGCATCGAGCTGCCGTTCGAGCAGGGGCTCAACCCGTACGTCGACATCGGCCTGAACTTCCGCTACTTCTTCGTGCGGAAGATGATGTTCGTGAAGTACGCGCAGGGCTTCGTGGTGCTGCCCGGCGGTCTCGGCACGCTGGACGAGCTGTTCGAGGCGCTCACCCTCGTCCAGACCCAGAAGGTCACCCGCTTCCCGATCGTCCTCTTCGGCACGGAGTACTGGGGCGGCCTGATCGACTGGCTGAAGAACACCCTGATCGCCCAGGGCAAGGCCGCCGAGAAGGACCTCCTCCTCTTCCACGTCACGGACGACGTCGAGGAGGCGGTGGCACTGGTGTCGAAGGAAGCGGGCCGCTGACGTTCGCCCCGTCGGGGCATCGGCCCCCGGACCGGGCGGGCGGCGAGGGCGGGGGCGACTACGCGAGCCCCCGCCGCGCCACCGCCGGCGCCCGATGCCCCGCGATGGCGGCGACCATGTCCAGCACCTGCCGCGTCTCCGCCACCTCGTGCACCCGGTACACCTGCGCCCCCAGCCACGCCGACACCGCCGTCGTCGCCAGGGTGCCCACCACCCGCTCCTTCACCGGCCGGTCCAGCGTCTCCCCGACGAAGTCCTTGTTGGACAGGGAGACCAGCACCGGCCACCCCGTCGCCACCATCTCGTCGAGCCGCCGGGTCGCCTCCAGGCTGTGCCGGGTGTTCTTCCCGAAGTCGTGCCCGGGATCGATCATGATCGACTCCCGCGGCACCCCCAGCTCCGCGGCCCGCTCCGCCAGCCCCAGCGTCACCCGCAGGATGTCGGCCATCACGTCGTCGTAGGTCACCCGGTGCGGACGCGTCCGCGGCTGCGCGCCGCCCGCGTGCGTGCACACCAGCCCCGCCCCGTAGCGGGCCGCGACCTCCGCCAGCCCCGGATCCACGCCGCCCCACGCGTCGTTCAGGACGTCCGCGCCCGCCTCGCAGACCGCCTCCCCGACCTCGGCCCGCCAGGTGTCCACGCTGATCACCACGTCCGGGAAGCGCCGCCGCACCTCGGCCACGAAACCGACGGTCCGCCGGACCTCCTCCCGCGCCGTCACCTCTTCACCCGGGCCGGCCTTCACCCCGCCCACGTCGATGATGGCCGCCCCCTCCGCCACCGCCTGCTCCACACGCGCGAGGGCCGGCTCGTCCAGGAAGGTCGCGCCCTGGTCGTAGAAGGAGTCCGGGGTCCGGTTCACGATCGCCATGACCACCGGCTCGTGCGCGCCGAATTCCCGCCTGCCCAGCCTGAGCATCCCCTGTGACCTCTCCTCGAACGTCCTGCACAACCACCGCCTGCGACCCTAGCCGCCACACCCGCATGGCACGATCGGACCCACACATCCACTCCGAGCACACCGAGCGTGGGGGCCCACCGATGGTTATGTTCTTGTTCCTGGTCATCGCGCTCGCCGTGGTGGTCGCCGCGGTGACCCTCGCCGTGCTCGGCGGCGGCGAGGGCACCGGCCCGCTGCCCGAGGTCGCCCCCGAGCGGCTGCACGACCCGCTGCCCCCGGACCGCCCGCTCGACCGGTCCGACGTCGACCGCCTGCGCTTCCCCCTCGCCGCCCGCGGCTACCGCATGTCGGACGTGGACGACGCGCTCAACCGCCTCGCCGCCGAGCTCGCCGAGCGGGACGCCCGCATCGCGGACCTCGAGTCCGCGCTGGCCGGCGCGCAGGCCCCGGCCGCGCCCCACGTCTCGATGGAGAAGCAGGCCCCGGAGGACCAGCGGTGAGCGACGGCGTCGCCCTCGCGGGGCCGGACGGCGCGCTGCGCTGCCCCTGGGCCCTGTCCACGCCGGACTACGTGACGTACCACGACGAGGAGTGGGGCCGCCCGGTCCACGGCGACGACGCGCTGTTCGAGCGCCTCAGCCTGGAGGCCTTCCAGTCCGGCCTGTCCTGGATCACGATTCTGCGCCGCCGCCCGGGCTTCCGTACCGCCTTCGCCGATTTCAAGATCGCCTCGGTCGCCGTCTTCACCGACGAGGACCGCGCCCGGCTCCTCGCCGACCCCGGCATCATCCGCAACCGCGCGAAGATCGACGCCACGGTCGCCAACGCGCGCGTGCTCGCCGGCTGGGCGCCGGGCGAACTGGACGAGCTGATCTGGTCCCACGCCCCGGACCGGGCCGGCCGCCCGGTCCCAAGGACCCTCGCGGACGTCCCCGCGGTCACCGACGAGTCGACGGCCCTGTCCAAGGCCCTCAAGAAGCGCGGCCTGCGGTTCGTCGGGCCCACGACGGCGTACGCCCTGATGCAGGCGTGCGGCCTGGTGGACGACCACCTGGTCAGCTGCGTGAGCAGGGTCGGCTGAGGCCGGCGGGGCCGCCCCCCGGGCTCACCGGCCCAGGTACTTCGGCGTTGCCTTCTCGACGAACGCCCGCACCGCGATGGTGTGGTCCTCGGACGCTCCCGCCCGGGTCTGCAGTTCGTCCTCCTTGTCCAGCGTCTCGGCCAGTGAGTGCGAGAACCCGTAGGCCATCGCCTCCTTGATCGCCGCGTACGCCACCGTCGGCCCCTCGGCCAGCATCCGCGCCAGCTGCTCGGCCGCGGTGCGCAGCGAGGCCGCCGGGACGATCCGGTTGGCGATGCCCAGTTCGTGCGCCTCCTTCGCCGTGATGCTGCGCGGGAAGAGCAGCAGGTCGGCGGCCCGGCCCGGACCGATGACCCGGGGCAGGGTCCACGACACGCCGGAGTCGGCGGTCAGCGCCACCCCGGCGAACGAGGTGTTGAAGGACGCCGTGTCGGCCACGATGCGGTAGTCCGCGGCCAGCGCGAACCCGAGGCCCGCACCGGCGGCGACCCCGTTCACGGCGGCGACCACCGGCTTCGGGGCCTCCGTCAGGGCCCGCACGATCGGGTTGTAGTGCTCCTTGACCGTGCTCATGACCTCCCCCGAGCCGGCGGCCAGCAGCCCGATGTGCTCCTTGAGGTCCTGCCCCACGCAGAAGGCCCGCTCGCCGGCGGCGGTCAGCAGGACGGCCCGTACGGCGTCGTCGGCCGCCGCGGACCTGACCGCCTCCCGGAGGGCGACCTTCGCGGCGACGTTGAGCGCGTTCATCGCCTCGGGGCGGTTCAGCGTGATCGTCGCGAGCCCGTCGGTCACCTCGTAGAGCACGGTGTCGGTCATGGAGTTTCCCCTCCGCGTCGCGGCTTCGACGCATTACTCGACGTATTACTCGTCAGTACATCCGGTGTACGAGGACAGCATGGCGGAGATCATCGTCCGCCGACCGGACGCGACGTGTGACCTGCGTCAAAGAATTCGGGACGATTTCCGGTGCGCGGAAGTCCGTGCGGCGGCGCAGTATCGCAGTCACATCGCCGAATTGAGTGGTTTTGCTCGCGCGCGTTGCCCAAGCGATGCCGACTGATGTTGGTCATCGGGTCCTGAGATGCGGGATAATGGCTGGGAAGCAATGTGTTCGATGCCGGTGTCGCGTGTCCCACGCTGGATCGCGGCTGCCCTCCACGGGCCGTCGGCTTTGGCGATGAGCTGGTTTCAGGAAGGGGAACGAGCATGGCGGCCATGAAGCCGCGAACGGGTGATGGCCCGCTCGAGGTGACCAAGGAGGGGCGGGGCATCGTCATGCGCGTTCCGCTCGAAGGCGGCGGGCGGCTCGTCGTCGAGCTGACCCCTGACGAGGCCGACGCGCTCGGCGACGCCCTGAAGAAGGTCGTCGGCTGACGCGCAAGCGACCCTGTTCTCTTCGACCGCTCCGGCGTCCTTCTGGGCGCCGGAGCGGTCGTGTTCGCACGCCTCTCGCGATCCCCGGCACACGTCCGGGAGAGGGGTCGGGCCCTGACGGCTCAAGAGCCCAAGAGGCCAACAGACCAAGGGGCCAATGGCCGTCCGGGACTCGACGGCCGCCGCCGGACCGCCGTCAGCGGGCCGGACGCGGCGCGCGGGGCGTCTGCGTCGTCAGCGTTTGACCGCGCACAGCAGCCCGTCGCCGACCGGCAGCAGTGAGGGCACGAGCTCCTGGCTCTCGCGCACCGCCCGCAGCAGCTCCCGGATGCGTATGACCTCCGTGGGCTGCGGCCCCGAATCGACCGTGCGCCCGTTGGCGAAGACGCCCTCGAAGGCCACCATGCCGCCGGGGCGCAGCAGGCGCAACGATTCAGCGAGATACTCCTGCAGCTCCAGACGGTCGCCGTCGCAGAAGACGAGGTCGTAGCCGGCGTCCGCGAGGCGGGGCAGCACGTCGAGCGCGCGGCCCGGGATGAAGCGGGCCCGGTTGCTGGCGAAGCCGCAGGCGCGGAAGGCCTGCCGGGCGAACTGCTGATGCTCCGGCTCCGGGTCGACGGTCGTCAGGACGCCGTCCGGGCGCATCCCGTACAGCAGGTGGATCCCGGAGACGCCGGTACCGGTGCCGATCTCGGCGACCGCCTTCGCGTCCACGGCGGCGGCGAGCATCCGCAGCGCGGCGCCCGTGCTGGGCGACACCGAGCGCAGCCCTGCCTCACGGGCGCGGTCGCGGGCCCAGCGCAGCGCTTCGTCCTCGGCGGCATAGGCGTCGGCGAACGCCCAGCTTGCCTGCCGGTTGCCGGTAATGACCCTCTCCTGTCCCCGTGGTTGCCTCGGCGTGACTGTATCCGTTGCCGCCGGGAACCCGCAGATGGGACCGGACGTTTGAAGGGGTGGGAACGACGACGGGGGGACACAGTTGGATCACGATGGGGGACCGGGCGCCGACCAGGCGCTGACGCGGCCGTGCGACCCCGGTCGGCGTACAACAATCTCTCGTAAAACCGCTTATCCGGAGCTAACGGGCGAGGTGGCTATGGTAGGGGCTCCACTGGACACCACCAGAGCCGACAGGGGAGGTGCGGCCGCACGCGTTGATCGGGGACGAGTGCTGCGGCGCTTTCTCGGGTCGGCGGGCAGGCCGAAATCCGTGAACGACACCGCTGCTGACCACAGCCACGCCGGCGCCGCCGCCGGACAAGCCCAGACCGCGACCTTCACCACCGACGCGGACGGGCAGGCGTGGACTCCGCCCACGTGGGAGGAGATCGTCAGCATGCACAGCGGCCGGGTCTACCGGCTCGCCTACCGGCTGACCGGCAACCAGCACGACGCCGAGGACCTCACCCAGGAGGTCTTCGTCCGCGTCTTCCGCTCCCTGTCGACGTACACGCCGGGCACCTTCGAGGGCTGGCTGCACCGCATCACGACCAACCTCTTCCTCGACATGGTCCGCCGCAAGCAGCGCATCCGTTTCGACGCGCTGGGCGACGACGCGGCCGAGCGGCTCCCCAGCAAGGAGCCCACCCCCCAGCAGCTCTTCAACGACGCCCACTTCGACGCGGACGTCCAGCAGGCTCTCGACACCCTCGCGCCCGAGTTCCGTGCCGCGGTCGTCCTCTGCGACATCGAGGGCCTCTCCTACGAGGAGATCGCCGCGACCCTTGGCGTCAAGCTGGGCACCGTCCGCTCGCGCATCCACCGCGGCCGTTCCCAGCTGCGCAAGGCCCTCGCGCACCGCTCGCCCGAGGCGCGCGCCGGACGCCGTCCCCTCATGGCGCGCGTGCCCGCTCTGGGAGGAGGGGGCGCGACCGCGTGAGTGGATCCCGACACAACGCCGCCGAGAGGCTCCTCGCGGAGCAGCATCTCGGAGACCGGCTCTCCGCCCTGGTGGACGGCGAGCTCGGTCACGACACCCGTGAGCGCGTGCTGGCGCACGTGGCGACCTGTCCCAAGTGCAAGTCCGAGGTCGACGCGCAGCGCCGGCTGAAGAACGTCTTCGCGGAGGTCGCACCGCCCACCCCCTCCGAAAGTTTCCTGGCCCGTCTCCAGGGGCTTCCCGGGGGAGGTGATCCGGACCCCGGCGGCCCGCGGCCGGGCGGGGGCGGCTTCACCGACGGAGTCTTCGGAGTGAGAGGGACGCGACGGGAGGAGCCGTTCGAGTTCGGCTATGTGCCGGCCCGCGATCACGGCTCCGTGTTCTCCCCCGCGTCGGACCGGGGCTTTCGCATCCACCCTCTGGGCCGGGGCGGCGAACGTCATGACTCCGAGCGGTCCCGCGGCATGCGGTTCGCGTTCGTCGCCGCCGGCGCGGTGTCGCTGGCCGCGATCGCCCTCGGCGGCATGACCACCGTCGCCCCGATCGACACGACCGCGGACGGCCGGGCCGGGGCGGGCTCCGGAAGCAACGTGACGCCGGCCCGCACTCCGGGCACGGGCTCCTCGGCGACATCGGAGAGCCAGCGTCGTCGCGCCGCGGGCCCCCTGCTCTCCCAGGGCGGCCAGCTCGGCGACACCCCGGCGGCCCCGACCGAGGCCTCCGCTCCGCTGCTGCCCGGCGTGCCCGCTCCGGCCGCCGGCCGGGGCGACCAGGTCCTGCACCGGCTCACCACGCCCATGGTGGCCGGGGCCGCGGCCATGTCCCCGCTGATACGTCCGCTCGGCACGACCCCGCCGACCTCGCTGACCGCCTGGAGCGCAGCACCTCAGGTCACCGGTATCGATCTGCTCGCCGCACCCGCCCCCGACACCACCGCCGCTCCCTCCTCCTCCCCCTTCCTGCGCAACGCTCGCTGAGCCGGGCCCGCGCCACTCCGCCGCGAACCTGGTTGAATCCAGGGATGACCGCGTTCGGCCAGGCTGCCGGACGCGAAAGCGGAGTGCGCGGGTGGGGAGAGCATGGACGAGGGGAAGCCCACGAAGGCGAAGTGGTGGAGTCGGCCTCGACCGCAGGAACCCACGGGGGACCGGCACACCGCGGACGACGCCGGCAGTGCGCCTGCGCCCCCGCCGCCCACCCCGGACGGCGACTTCGAACTGGCCCGGCCCGCCGGCCCCGTGGACCCCGTCGCGGCCCCTGCTTCCGACGAAGCCCCCTCGACGCAGATGGACGGCCCCGCGGGCCCGGCGTCCGGTGAGACACGCGCCCATGACGCCGCGCCGCGCCGCGAGGACGGCCTCGCCGACGGAGCCTCCGACGCGCCCGGTACGGCCGACGCCTCCCACAGCGACGCCCCTCACGGCGACGCCGTGCCCAGCGACGAGGTCTTCGGCGGGACGGGCTCGCAGGAGGCGTCCGCCTACCCCGGTGCCGACCGCGCCGACGTCGTTCCCGTCGTCGAGTCGGCCGCTGTCCCGGAGCCGGTCGCCGTCGAGCGCCCCAAGCCGTTGCACGACCCCGACCCGTACAGCACCCCGCCGTACGGCGAACCGGGCCCCTGGGCGCCCGCACCCCCCGTCCAGCACCCGGCGATCGCTGCCGCCCCCGGCGGCGCGGCGACTCCCGGCGTGACCGTCCCCCCGTCGGCCCCGTCGGCCCCGTCGGCCCTGCGGCAGGCGGCCCCGCTCCCGCCCGCCCCGTCGGCTCCGTCGGTCCCGCGGCAGGCGGCCCCGCTCCCGCCCGTCCCCGGGCCGTGCCCGCCGCCCGCCGATCCGGCACCGGCCATCGGCACCACCCCCGGCACCGCCTCGGCCGCCACGTCCGGCACCGGAGCCCCCGGCCCCGGCTCGGCGGCCATGTCCGGCAGCGCCGACGCACCCGGCCCCGGCTCGGCCGCCATCTCCGGCGCCACCGCCAGCGCCGCCAGCGCCGCCACCCCCGCCACCTCCGGTGACGTGCCGGTCGGCGCTTCCGGGGCCGGCTCCGTCGACGCCCAGGGCGCCGTGCCCAGGCCGGATCAGGCTGCGGCACCCGTCCCGGATGCCGATGCCGCTCACGGCACAATTCCCGCGGCCCTCGCCGACCCCGGGTACCTCCTCGCCTCCCCAGCCGTATCCGGATCGGCCCCGTCAGCCCCGTCAGCCCCGTCCGGCCAGTCCGGCCAGTCCGGACGTGACGGGGGCTTCGACCCATGGCAGCGCTACGACCCGTGGGCTGCCGGGTCGCGGCTGGAAGCGCAAGCGGGCGGCGGGACGTGGCAGCACAGCGGGGCCGAGGCCATGGCCGCCGGGGAGCGGCGGCGCAGGGTACGGAGACAGCTGGTGGGCGGTGCTCTCGCCGTCGCGCTGGTGTCCGGCGTGCTCGGCGGAGCCGTGGGCGTGTATCTCGAGCGCAACGGCGGGCTCGACCCGGTCCGGCTGCCGCAGGCGTCCGCCGAGCCCGCCGGACGGGCCGCGGACAGCGTGGCCGGGATCGCCGCCCGTGCCCTGCCCAGCGTCGTCACCCTGCACGTCAGCGGCAGCGACGAGGGCGGTACGGGCACCGGATTCGTCCTCGACTCGCTCGGTTACATCCTCACCAACAACCACGTCGTCGAGCCGGCCGGGAGCGACGGCGGGATAACCGTCGTCTTCAACGGCGGCCAGACAGCCGAGGCCGAGGTCGTCGGCCGGGACAGCGGATACGACCTCGCCGTGGTGCGGGTGACCGGTGTGAAGGGGCTGAAGCCCCTGTACCTCGGCAACTCCGACAACGTCCGGGTCGGCGACCCGGTCGTAGCCATCGGCGCCCCCTTCGACCTCGAGGGCACCGTCACCTCAGGCATCATCAGCGCCAAGGAACGGCCCATCACGGCCGGCGGTGACGGCGGGGACGCCGACGACGTGTCGTACGTCGACGCCCTGCAGACCGACGCGCCGATCAACCCCGGCAACTCGGGCGGGCCGCTCCTCGACGCGCAGGGCCATGTCATCGGCATCAACTCCGCGATCCGCTCCGCCGACGACGGCGTGGGCGCCGGCAACGCGCGGTCCGGTTCGATCGGCCTCGGCTTCGCCATCCCGATCAACCAGGGCAAGCGGGTCGCCGAGGAGCTGATCAACAACGGCAGGGCGACCCACCCGGTCATCGGCGTCAGCCTCGACCTGCAGTACGCGGGCGACGGCGCCCGGATCAGCGCGAAGGGCGGTGACGGCGGCCCCCCGGTCACCGCGGGCGGCCCCGGCGCCCGGGCCGGGCTGCGGGCCGGAGACGTCGTCACCCAGGTCGACGGACAGCGCGTCCACTCCGGCGAGGAGCTGATCGTCAGAACCCGCGCCCACCGGCCCGGCGACCGCCTGCGGCTGACGATCCTGCGCGACGGCGCCGAGCGCACCCTCACGCTGGTCCTCGGCTCGTCCGGCGGCGGCTGACACGCCGCGCCCCGGCCCGCGCGGCCCGCACACCTCCGTTCGCCCGCCGATTGACGGAAACGTCACAGGCCGGACCGCGAAAGTCGGTCCGGCATGGCAAACAACGCGGAAAACCGGCCGCGTACACGCAGACGGAGGTCCGGGACAGTACCGGTCGGACAGGTGCGACAGGTACCGTGGACCCGGCCCGGACCACGGAAGACCCGAACTGACCACTGAGGGCCCGAGGACCGAGGACCGAGGACATCGCAAGGAGCTTCAGGTGTTCAATGACATAGGACCGCTCGAGCTGGTGACGCTGATCGTCCTGGCCGTGCTCGTCTTCGGTCCGGACAAGCTCCCGAAGGTCATCCAGGACGTGATGCGCACCGTCCGGAAGATCCGCGAGTTCTCCGAGAGCGCCAAGGCGGACATCCGCAGCGAGCTGGGGCCGGAGTTCAAGGACTTCGAGTTCGAGGACCTCAACCCCAAGACGTTCATCCGCAAGCAGCTGGACAACGACGAGCTGGGGCTGAAGGAGCTCCGCAACGGCTTCGACCTGAAGAAGGAGATGGCCGAGGTCACGGACGCGGTCCACAGCCGCGACACGGACACCGCCGCCTCGGGTTCGTCGTCCTCCTCGCCGTCCTCGTCCCCGTCCGGCGGCGGTCGTGTCGACATGACCAAGAAGCCCGAGGAGCCCGGCAAGGACGACCGTCCGCCCTTCGACGCGGACGCCACCTGAGTCACCCACGCCCCCCCCGATGTGAGGGGGCGCACGCCGCACGCGCCGGGTGGATTCCCGGCAGCCGGGAGCGGGGTGGCTATGCTGCCTGGTTGTTGTGCGGAGCGGACGAGTACGCCCGAAGGGGGGCGGGCCGGTCGTTCCGTCGAGAACGAGGAGGCGTCCGGGCACATGGAGACGACGAGTCGGGCAGTCGCGCAGACGCCGGCCGCGGAGGGCGGACCACAGGTCCCCTCCGTCCGGCGTACGGTCGACGGCTACCTGGAGGCACCCTTTCCCTGGTACGGCCTCGACGAGGCCTTCACGGGGCCGCGCTGGCTGATGCAGGTGGGCACGGCGGCCGACGGGGCCGTCGAGCACGGCTGCGTCGGACACGGCGACGAGCCCTCCGTACGGCACGAGACGGCGGGCGAGGACCGAGGGAAGTTCGCGGTCGTCGTGACCGTCGCCGCGAACCCCGTCCGGCGCAGCCCGGACGGCACCGGTCTGCTCGAGGCCACCTCCGTGTCCTCGGCGGCCTGGCTGGCAGGTGTGGGCCTGCTGTCCTTCACCTGGCCGGGCCAGATGGACCACAGCCTGCGCGACGACTGGCTGGACCAGCAGACCGAGACGGCGTGGGTCCTCGCCGACGACCTCGCGGGACCGGACTGGTCGACGCTGTCGCTGCCGGTCGACGGTGTGCCGACCCCGTTCCACTACCGCGAGTCCGAGTTCGGCTGGGTGCTGGCCGGTTCCACCGAGGGCGGGGTGCACCTGGGGGCGTACGGACGCGGCATGAGCGCGTACGGCCTCGGTTTCTCCGCGA
This sequence comes from Streptomyces achromogenes, assembly GCF_030816715.1. NCBI lineage: Bacteria > Bacillati > Actinomycetota > Actinomycetes > Kitasatosporales > Streptomycetaceae > Streptomyces > Streptomyces achromogenes. The sequence goes on from NZ_JAUSYH010000001.1 coordinate 5,697,244, forward strand.
TCAAGGACATCGCCGAGTACGCCTAGGCACGACGAAAAGGGTGCCCCCCGAGCGGAGGGCACCCTCACGGGCGGGCGACGCCGTGGTGCCGGTCTAGAACTTGTTCCTCGGGGTGATTCCCAGCGACAGTCCCGACAGGCCGCGCTGCCTGCCGCCGAGCTTGCCCGCGATGGCCCGCAGCGCGGAGCCCGCCGGGGACTCGGGGTCGGTCAGGACGACCGGCTTGCCCTCGTCACCGCCCTCGCGCAGCCGGACGTCGATCGGGATGGAGCCGAGCACCGGGACGTTGGCGCCGGTCGTGCGGGTGAGGCCCTCGGCCACCGACTGTCCGCCGCCGGTGCCGAAGACGTCGACCATCTCCCCGCAGTGCGGGCACGGCAGGCCGGACATGTTCTCGACCACGCCGACGATCTTCTGGTGGGTCTGCACCGCGATGGAGCCGGCCCGCTCGGCGACCTCGGCCGCCGCCTGCTGCGGGGTCGTCACCACCAGGATCTCGGCGTTCGGGACCAGCTGGGCCACCGAGATCGCGATGTCGCCGGTGCCCGGCGGAAGGTCGAGCAGCAGCACGTCCAGGTCGCCCCAGTACACGTCCGCCAGGAACTGCTGGAGCGCGCGGTGCAGCATCGGGCCGCGCCAGACGACCGGGGCGTTGCCCGGGGTGAACATGCCGATGGAGATGACCTTCACGCCGTTCGCGGACGGCGGCATGATCATGTTCTCGACCTGCGTGGGACGGCCGTCCGCGCCCAGCATGCGCGGCACGCTGTGGCCGTAGATGTCGGCGTCGACCACGCCCACCTTCAGGCCGTCGGCCGCCATCGCCGCCGCCAGGTTCACCGTCACCGACGACTTGCCGACGCCGCCCTTGCCCGACGCCACCGCGTACACGCGGGTCAGCGAGCCCGGCTTGGCGAACGGGACCTCGCGCTCGGTCTGGCCGCCGCGCAGGGCGTTCGCCAGCTCCTTGCGCTGCTCGTCGCTCATCACGTCCAGAACGACGTCGACGCGGGTCACGCCCTCCACGGCGGAGACCGCGTCCGTGACGCGTTGCGTGATCGTCTCGCGCATCGGGCAGCCGGAGACCGTCAGGTACACGGCGACCGCGACCGCCCCGTCCGCACCGATCTCCACCGACTTCACCATCCCGAGCTCGGTGATGGGCCGGTTGATCTCGGGGTCGTTCACCGTCGCCAGTGCCTCGCGCACCGCGTCTTCGCTAGCCATAAGCACGATGGTACGGCGCGCCGCGGTGGCCCCGGTAAGCCCGTCACCGGTCGTCTACGTCACGTCCCCGCGACCGTTCTGCCGGGAATACGGCATGTTCGTGACGCCCGTCCCGCCGTTCCTCCAGCTCCTTGACCATGTCCTGGAGCTCGGAACGGATCCAGTCCCGGGTGGCGACCTCGCCGAGACCGATCCGCAGGGCGGCGATCTCCCGGGTCAGATACTCGGTGTCGGCGATGGACCGCTCGTTCTGTTTGCGGTCCTGTTCCAGATTGACCCGGTCACGGTCGTCCTGCCGGTTCTGCGCGAGCAGGATCAGCGGGGCCGCGTAGGAGGCCTGGAGCGAGAGCATCAGGGTCAGGAAGATGAAGGGGTAGTTGTCGAAGCGCAGGTCGCGCGGGGCGAAGATGTTCCACAGGACCCAGACGATGATGACGATCGTCATCCAGACGATGAACCGCCCGGTGCCCAGGAAACGCGCGATGCGCTCCGACAGCCGTCCGAAGGCCTCCGGGTCCCATTCGGGCAGGATCCGGTGCCGGGGCGGCCGCGGCTGGTCCAGCCGGGCCCGGTGCCGGCTGGACGCCGTGGCGCCCACCGGGGTGCGCTCGGCGCGCCCGCCGCTCTCGCGATCAGGAGTCATGCGGGCCCACCGCCTCGGTCGCGCCCTCGTCGAGGTGGAACTCGGTCTCCCGCCAGTCCTCGGGCAGCATGTGGTCCAGGACGTCGTCCACGGTCACCGCGCCCAGCAGCGAGCCCGCCTCGTCGACGACGGGGGCCGCGACCATGTCGTACGTCGCGAAGAACCCGGCGACGACCGGCAGCGCCGCGTCCGGCGCCAGGGCCTGGAGGTCGTCATCGATGATCGAGCTGACCAGGGTGTACGGCGGGTCGCGCAGCAGCCGCTGGAAGTGGACCGTGCCGAGGTACTTGCCGGTCGGCGTCTCGTCGGGCGGGCGGCAGACGTAGACCTGCGCGGCGAGCGCGGGGGAGAGGTCGCGGTTGCGCACGCGCGCGAGGGCGTCGGCGACGGTGGCGTCCGGCCGCAGGACGATCGGCTCGGTGGTCATCAGGCCGCCCGCGGTGTGCTCCTCGTAGGCCATCAGACGCCGCATGTCGGCCGCGTCCGCGGGCTCCATCAGACTCAGCAGCCGCTCCTGGTCCTGCTCCGGGAGCTCGGACAGCAGGTCGGCGGCGTCGTCGGGGTCCATGGCCTCCAGGACGTCCGCGGCGCGCTCCTCCTTCAGCTTGCCGAGGATCTCGATCTGGTCGTCCTCCGGGAGCTCCTCGAGGACGTCGGCGAGACGGTCGTCGTCGAGAGCCGCGGCCACCTCGGCGCGCCGCTTCGGCGACAGGTGGTGCAGGACGTTGGCGAGGTCGGCGGGGCGCAGCTGCTCGAAGGTGGCCAGCAGGCTCTCCGCGCCCTGCCCGTGCTCCTCCAGCGAGAACCCGGTGACCGCCGACCACTCCACGGTCAGCGTCTCGCCCTTGGCCCGCCGGAAGGCACTCGCCTTCTTGCCCTTGCGGACGAAGACCCGGTCGATCTCCCAGTCCCGGCGGGCCGGCAGCTGCTGCACCGACACGTCGAGGACGCTGACCTCCTCACCGGTCTCGACGAGCGTGACCCGCCGGTCGAGCAGCTCCCCGAAGGCCAGCCGCTCGGTCGGCCGCTGCTCGAAGCGCCGGACGTTGAGCACGCCGGTGGTGATGACCTGTCCGGACTCGATGCCGGTGACCCGGGTCATCGGCAGGAAGATGCGCCGCCGCGTGGACAGCTCGACGACCAGCCCGAGCACCCGGGGCGGCCGCCGGCCGACGCGCAGCACGACGACGAGGTCGCGCACCCGGCCCACCTGGTCGCCGTTCGGATCGAAGACGGGGATGCCGGAGAGATGCGAGACGAAGATCCGCGGGGCGCCCGCTGCCATCACCGCACCTCCTTCTCTGCACACTTGCGCACGGACATCCGCACGGGCCTCTCCACGGACTTCTCCACGGAGCGACCGTCCGTGTCGTCAGGGGTGACGCACTTCTCCCGAATGCCCGCTCGTGCGGGCTTAAGGCTAGCCCGTCCCGATCGGATACGCCCTGGTGGGCGGTCCGGACGGACTGGCTCCGCCGGTGCTCCGCGACCCCGGTACGCTGCCGTACGCCGCTCGGCACACCCCCGGAGAAAGGCGACTCTCCCTGTGACTGCGATTCCCCAGAACCGTGCGCGCCGGGTCCCGCTGGTGAGCGCGCTGTGCGCGCTGGCCGTGGGTCTGGGACTGACGGGATGCAGTGAGGATCCGGACGCGGGCACGAACGGGGTGGGCAGACTCCCCGCCCAGGAGATCCAGGCGAAGACGAAGTCGGCCGCGGGCTCGGTCGACGCGGTGCGCCTGTCGGGGAACGTGGTCACCAGCGGGCGCACGTACAAGCTCGACATGCGGCTGAAGGCGGACGGCGCCACCGGGTCGGTCACCGCCGAGGGGGCCACCTTCCACCTGCTGCGGGTCGGCGAGCAGCTGTTCCTGAAGGCCGACGCGGCGTTCTGGAAGCACGAGGACGCCGAGTCCGACGACGGCAAGGACGCGGCGGCCGGGGACAAGCTCGACGGCAAGTATGTGAAGGTGCCGACGGGCGACCCGTCGTACAAGAAGTTCAGCGGCTTCACGGACAAGGATCTCCTGCTCGACGGTCTGCTGACGCTGCACGGCTCGCTGGACACCGACGGCCACCACGAGCAGTCCGGCGTCCGCACGGTCCGCATCACCGGTGACGGCGGCTCCGGCGGCACGCTGGACGTGTCGCTGGAGGGCAAGCCGTACCCGCTGCGCCTGGAACGCGCCGGCGGGGCGGGCACGCTGAGCTTCTCGGCCTGGGGCAAGGACTTCGCTCTCGAGGAACCGGCGAAGGGCGAGACGGTGGACTACGGCAAGCAGCTCCCGACGTCGTAGCGGTGCCCTGTCAGGACGTCGCCGCCCGCCGGGCGCCTACTTCCGTCTGCGCTTTTTCAGCAGCAGCTTCGGGAGCGCGGCCGGCGCCGCCTCGCGTGTCGTGGCCGGCGTGGGAACGGGCGGCGCGGCCAGATCCCCGTCGGGCAGCGGCGAGGTGCCGCCGGTCGGCTCCAGCCGGAGCACCCGGCACTCCCGGGTCCAACGCTCCGTCATGGCCTCGCCGTCGGGTGCGTTCAGCCGCTTTCCCCTGAGCTCGGCGACGGTCGCCTCCCACGCCTCGGAGCCGGGCGTGAGTTCGACGATCCGGGCCGTCCAGGAGACCAGCCGGCCGCCCTTGTCCTTGCTGCGGACGGTGACCTCGGCCGAGCCGCCCCCGACGAGCCCCGGCAGCGGCTGCTCGCCCGGCCCGTCGCCGACCAGACAGGCCGCGCCCTCGTGCCAGACGTGCCACAGCGCACGCGCGGCCGTCTCGCCGGCGCCCCGGACCCAGACGAGGCCGGACTTCTTGGTGGCCTCCTCGACGAGTGCCCGCTCGACGAGGGCCTGGTCCCCGTGGGCCCCGTCCCCGTGGGCCCGGCCGATCAGCTCGCTAGTCATGCCGCCAGCCTAGCCGGGCGCCCTCACAGCCAGCCGTTGCGCTTCAGGGTGCGGTGGATGCCCACACACAGGGCCACCATGGCCGACATGACCACGGGGTACCCGTACTTCCAGTGCAGCTCGGGCATGTAGTCGAAGTTCATGCCGTACACCCCGCAGACCATCGTCGGCACGGCGATGATGGCGGCCCAGGAGGTGATCTTGCGCATGTCCTCGTTCTGCGCGACGGAGGCCTGCGCGAGGTTGGCCTGGAGGATCGAGTTGAGCAGTTCGTCGAAGCCGATCACCTGCTCCTGGACCCGGGCCAGGTGGTCGGCGACATCGCGGAAGTACTTCTGGATGTCGGGGTCGACCAGCCGCATCGGCCGCTCGCTCAGCAGCTGCATGGGCCGCAGCAGCGGCGACACCGCGCGCTTGAACTCCAGCACCTCACGCTTGAGCTGGTAGATCCGGCCGGCGTCCGTGCCGCGCGGGGCGCCTTTGCGGCCGGGCGAGAACACCTCCGTCTCGACTTCGTCGATGTCGTCCTGCACGGCGTCCGCGACCGCGATGTAGCCGTCGACCACGTGGTCGGCGATGGCGTGCAGCACCGCCGAGGGGCCCTTGGCGAGCAGCTCGGGGTCGTCCTGGAGGCGGTGGCGCAGTGCCCGCAGCGAGCCCTGGCCGCCGTGCCGGACGGTGATGAAGAAGTCCTTGCCGGTGAAGCACATGACCTCACCGGTCTCGACGACCTCGCTGTTGGCCGTGAGCCGGTCGTGCTCGATGTAGTGGATGGTCTTGAAGACGGTGAAGAGGGAGTCGTCGTAGCGCTCCAGCTTGGGCCGCTGGTGGGCCTGCACCGCGTCCTCCACGGCCAGCGGGTGCAGCCCGAACTCGGCGGCGATACCGGCGAATTCGGCCTCGGTCGGCTCGTGCAGCCCGATCCACACGAAGCCCCCGTCACGCCGCACCTGGCGCATGGCCTCCTGCGGGGTCGGCGCCTGGGCGAACGCGACACGGGCGCCGTCGCGGTAGACGGCGCAGTCGACGACGGCCGACGGCGTGGCCGGGTCGCGGGTGGTGTCGTAGGCGCCGTTGTCCGTACGCCCGCCCCCCTTGCGCAGGGAGGGGCGGGCGGGGCGGACGACGGCACGGAGGTCGCGGATCATCGACATGGCAGGCTCCTTCGCGACGAGCAAAGAAAGACCGCCACGACGGGTGGAACTGCCCGGAATGGGGACGTCCTGACTTGGCGTCTCCCCGACCATCGAGGCGGGGAAAGAGGTTTGGCACGTCCACAAAGCGGGGAGCACCGCTCCGTCGCGGTGGCGAGCTTCGCTACTGATTCAGCTGAGACAGATCAGGCAAAACGAAACGAAGTGCTCTTCCGCATGAAGATGAGCGCGAGAGTCGGCGACCAGCCGGAGGCGAAGAGGCCAGAGCAGTTGCGTCAGTGGTTGGAAGAGCGAGTGGTACTGCACGGGTGACTTCGATCCATGACAGCCCCACCTCCTCCAGCCGGTCCCTCGTGAGGGAGTCTCGTCTGCGTCGGGGCAAGATCGCGACGCTTCAGCGTGCTGCCCCGAACCACCGGGCCAGAGTAGCAGTCGACCGAAGTGTCAAGGTGCTGCTTTGCCGCGCACTGACGAGTTCTATGCTCGCCGCATGGCTGATGTTCTTCCTCTGGTCGAGGCCCGTCTGTGCACGGCGCTGGGCGAGCCGGACGCCCGCGCGGCGGTCACCTTCCTCGGTGCGGACCGCGTCGAGGTGCTGCGTTTCCGCGAGGGGGACATCGTCCGCTACGCCACGCTCGGCATGTCCGCGCAGCCGATGAGCGACCCCACGGCGGTGCTCGCGGACCCGGTGAAGGGCCCGCGAGCCGAACTGCTCCTGTCCGTCCGACCGGGTGACGCCGACACGGACAAGGTGCTCCGTCCGCTCGCCGTGCTCGCCGCGTCCCCGCAGGTCGAGGGTGTGGTGGTGGCGCCGGGGGCCTCCCTCGACGTGGGCGGGCCCCTGTGGCCCGGCGCTCCGTTCACCTCGGTCCTGGTCGCCGAGCCGGGCGGTCTGGTCGAAGACCTCGAGCTCGACGAGCCCCTCGACCCGGTCCGCTTCCTGCCGCTGCTGCCCATGACCCCGAACGAGGCCGCCTGGAAGCGCGTGCACGGCGCCCAGGCCCTTCAGGAGCGCTGGCTGACGAACGGGACGGACCTGCGGGATCCGTCCCGCGGGTCCGTCCCGCTCGACTGACGCTTCGTGAGGAACGTCACCAACGCGGCGTCGTCGGCAGCCGGTTGGCGACAGGGGAGCGCGGGGATCAGCCGGCGAAGACCGTGACCCCGTCCTCCGTCGCGTGCCGCGGCTCGAGTTCACGTGCCTCCGCGGTGAGCGCCCCGCGCCGGACGACGACCACGGCCGCGCCGAGCACCGCCGTCACCGCCGCCACCACGAACGGCACGTGGACGTCGGTCCACTCCTCGATCTTCGGCGCGAAGTAGGGCGCCGCCGCGGCCGCGAACCACCGCACGAAGTTGTACCCGGCGCTCGCCACCGGGCGCGGGGCGTCCGACACGCCGAGCGCCAACTCGGTGTAGACGGTGTTGTTCACGCCGATGAACGCACCCGACAGGATCGTGCACACGACCGCCGTGGTGTGGTCGCCGTAGCCGAGGAGGAGCACGTCGGCGGCGAGCAGCAGCAGCGAGCCGCCGAGCACCCTCAGCGAGCCGAACCGCTTCTGCAGTCGCGGGGCCACGAGCACCGAGGACACCGCGAGCAGCACGCCCCAGGCGAAGAACACCGCTCCCGACTTGTAGGGGGTCATGTTCAGCACGAAGGGTGTGAAGGCCAGCACGGTGAAGAACGTGTAGTTGTAGAAGAAGGCCGAGGCGGCGGCGGAGGCGAGACCGCCGTGACCGAGCGCCTTGAGCGGGTCGAGCAGCGAGGTCTTGCGGGCCGGCTTCGGCTGTTCCCTCAGGAACACCGTGATGCACAGGAAGCCGATCGCCATGAGGAACGCGGTGCCGAAGAACGGGTAGCGCCAGCTGGCGTCGCCGAGCAGTGCGCCGAGCAGCGGTCCGCAGGCCATGCCGAGGCCGAGGGCGGACTCGTACAGCAGGATGGCCGCCGCGCTGCCGCCGGCCGCCGCGCCGACGATCACGGCGAGCGCGGTGGAGACGAAGAGGGCGTTGCCCAGTCCCCAGCCGGCGCGGTAGCCGACCAGTTGCGCGACCGAGTCCGAGGTGCCGGCGAGGCCCGCGAAGACGACGACCAGGGCGAGGCCGGCGAGCAGCGTCCGGCGGCCGCCGATGCGGCTGGAGACGAAGCCGGTGACCAGCATCGCGAGCGCGGTGATCAGGAAGTACGAGGTGAAGAGCAGGGAGACCTGCCCGGCCGTGGCGTCCAGCCCCTGGGCGATGGACGGCAGGATCGGGTCGACCAGGCCGATGCCCATGAAGGCGACGACGGACGCGCCGGCCGTCGCCCACACCGCCTTCGGCTGCCGCAGGATGCTTTCGGCTCCCTCGTCGAACGGGTCCATGGTGTGTCTCACCCCTCGCAGGTAGTTGGTATATACACACAGTAAGTTAGCGCAGCTAATTAATGCAAGTTACATGTAGACCCTCGAGGGTGACCGGTTCCACAATCGGTTCCGTCCGGACGGGTGATCGTCCTTGACGTGGACGTGCTCGGGTAGGACCGTGGGGCTCTATGAGGGGCGAACCCAGTTGCCCGAAGTGTGGTGGCCGGGTCAGGGCTCCCGGACTCTTCGCCGATTCCTGGCAGTGCGATGTGCACGGGACGGTCCATCCGCTGCAGCCTGTGATCCCGCCCAGCGTCGAGGCGCTCAGTGTTGTCGTGCACCGCACCCAGGTGCCGGTGTGGATGCCCTGGCCGCTGCCGGTCGGCTGGCTCTTCACCGGCGTGACCTACGCGGGCGACGACCGCAGCGGCGGCCGCGCCACCGCGGTGGCGTGCTCCGGGCCCGGACCGCTGGGCGGCATGGGCGAGCTGATCCTGGTCGCCGAGGAGCTGGGCGTCGGTCTGGGCGCGCGCTACGCCGGCGTGGACGGGCCGGACCCGGGGCCGTACATGAGCGTCGAGAAACCTCCGCAGGCCAAGCTGCTCGCCGCCGGCCGGCCCACCCCGCTGTGGCATGTCTCGGCCACCCCCGACGACCGCGCGGTCTTCGCGGGCGAGGCGCGGGGGATGTGGCTGTGGGCGGTGGTGTGGCCCGAGCAGTCCGGACTGCTGATGTACGACGAGCTGGTGCTGACGGATCTGCGGGACGCGGGGGCGGAGGTGGAGCTGGTGCCCTGCGGGGCGCTGTCGCCGCGCCTCCTCGAGCCGTAGCGCTCCGCGTTTCGTGACGCTCCTCGGGGTCGGGGTCCGGCCGCCGCACGGCAGGGCGCTCTGCCGGGGCCGGTGCCTGTAGGGGGCGCCAGGGGGTTTCGGGTGTGACAGGGGCGGTCTGATTTCCAGCTATGCTGGAGCGTCCCCTTCCGCCCGTCCCCGACTGGAGTCCGCGTCGTGCGCATCGATCTGCACTGCCACTCCACGGCCTCGGACGGTACGGACACCCCGGCCGAGCTGGTGCGAGGCGCCGCCGCCGCCGGACTGGACGTCGTCGCGCTGACCGACCACGACACCACCCGCGGACACGCCGAGGCCGTCGCCGCACTGCCCGCCGGGCTCACCCTCGTCACCGGCGCGGAGCTGTCCTGCCGCGTCGACGGGGTCAGCATGCACATGCTGGCCTACCTCTTCGACCCCGAGGAGCCCGCTCTGCTCGCCGAACGCGAGCTGGTGCGGGACGACCGGGTGCCCCGGGCGCGCGCGATGGTCGCCCGGCTGAACGACCTCGACGTGCCCGTGACCTGGGAGCAGGTGGCCCGGATCGCGGGGGAGGGATCCGTGGGGCGGCCGCATGTCGCCACCGCCCTGGTCGAGCTCGGCGTCGTGCCGACCGTGAACGACGCCTTCACCGGGGACTGGCTGGCCGACGGCGGCCGGGCCCACGTCGGGAAGCACGAGACCGACCCCTTCGAGGCGATCCGGCTGGTCAAGGGCGCGGGCGGAGTCACCGTCTTCGCCCACCCCGGCGCGAGCAAGCGGGGGCACACCGTGCCGGAGACCGTGATCGCCGAGCTGGCCGCCGCCGGCCTCGACGGCATCGAGGTCGACCACATGGACCACGACGCGGACACCCGCGCGCGGCTGCGCGGACTGGCCCGTGACCTGGGGCTGCTGGTCACCGGCTCCTCGGACTACCACGGCAGCCGCAAGACGTGCGTGCTCGGCGAGTACACCACCGACCCCGAGGTCTACGGGGAGATCACCCGGCGGGCGACGGGTGCGTTCCCCGTCCCGGGGACCGGCGGAGTCTGAGTTCCGGCCCCGTTTCCACGTCCCCCGTGCTGCAGCTGTGCCCATCCGTTCCTCCCCCAGTGCCTATAGGGCAGCGGGGCCCCGACGGAACGACCGCCCACAGCGGTAGCCATTCTCCGCAAGGCCCAACCATGTTCGACGTCACCGTCTTCGGCTCCCTCTTCCTCACCCTTTTCGTCATCATGGATCCTCCCGGGATCACCCCGATCTTCCTCGCGCTCACCGCCGGACGGCCCGGCAAGGTGCAGAAGCGGATGGCCTTCCAGGCCGTCTGCGTGGCGGGCGGAGTGATCGCCGTCTTCGGGCTCCTCGGGCATCAGATCCTCGACTACCTGCACGTCTCCGTGCCCGCGCTGATGATCGCGGGCGGGCTGCTGCTCCTGCTGATCGCGCTCGACCTGCTCACCGGCAAGACCGACGAGCCGAAGCAGACCAAGGACGTCAACGTCGCGCTCGTCCCACTGGGCATGCCGCTGCTGGCCGGCCCGGGCGCCATCGTGTCGGTCATCCTCGCCGTGCAGAAGGCGGACGGGGCGGCGGCACAGGCCTCGGTCTGGGCGGCCATCCTCGCCATCCACGTCGTGCTGTGGCTGGTGATGCGGTACTCGCTGCTGATCATCCGGGTCATCAAGGACGGCGGCGTGGTCCTCGTGACCCGGCTGGCGGGCATGATGCTCTCCGCGATCGCGGTGCAGCAGATCATCAACGGGATCACCGAGGTCGTCCGGTCGAGCTGACCTGCGCACACGCGGACAGCAGAGCCCCCTACGGCGGTGCCGTAGGGGGCTCGCAAACCTGTAGGGGGACCCGCGCTGTTACGAGGCCGTGGGGTCGGCCGGACGGATCCACAGCCGCTGCCCGATGGCGGCGGCCTGCTGAACGATCCGGTTGACGGAGGCGGCGTCCACGACGGTGCTGTCCACGGGGGTCCCGTCGACGTCGTCGAGTCGCATGATTTCGAAGCGCATGGCTTCTCCCTTCGTCTGGTCATCCTCCTGAGGAGAACTACTTGGTTACGTAGGGAGTCAACGGCATGCGTGTTACAAACATTCCCTACGCTAAAGAAATTTTTCGAACGACTAATTACTAGCGAGTAAGGGAGCTTGCGTCGACTGAACGGGACCGGTTGTGTTCGCAGCGTGACCACCGGGACAATGGAGGCGATGAACGACGACCTCCCGGCACTCGCCGCCCGCATCGACCGCACGAACGAGCTGTTGATCCGCATGCTCGTCGAGGTGGCCAAGACGCCCTCGACCCACGCGATCTTCGTCGACGCGGGGTACCTGTACGCGGCGGCGGGACGTCTGGTGGCCGGGACGGAGGACCGCCGGGCCTTCGACCTCGACGCCGAGGGTCTGATCGAGGCGCTCATCGACCGTGCCCGCTCGATCTTCGCCGACAGCCGACTTCTGCGGGTCTACTGGTACGACGGCGCCCGGCGGCGCATCCACACCTCCGAGCAGCAGTCCATCGCCGAACTGCCGGACGTAAAGGTGCGGTTGGGAAACCTCAACGCCAACAACCAGCAGAAGGGCGTCGATTCGCTGATCCGCACCGACCTGGAGTCACTGGCCCGGCACCGGGCCATCAGCGACGCGGCCCTGCTGGGCGGTGACGAGGACCTGGTCTCGGCGGTGGAGGCCGCGCAGGGGTACGGCGCCCGCGTCCACCTGTGGGGCATCGAGGCGCCGGAAGGCCGCAACCAGGCCGAGCCGCTGCTCTGGGAGGTCGACAGCCAGCGCACCCTCGACCTCGACTTCTTCAAGCCCTACGTCGCCCGGCGCGCCGCCGCGGCCTACGAGGCGGCCGGCGCGAGCCGGCCCACCCGTGAGGCCGTCCGCTTCGCCGGCGCGCAGATCGCGGCGAAGTGGCTGGCGGCGCGGGGCAGGGAGAACCTGGCCGAGCTGCTGCCGGGCCATCCCTACCTCCCCGGCTCCGTCGACCAGGACCTCCTCGTGGAAGCCGAGGGCATCCTGCAGTACTCGCTGCGCGGCCAGGCGGACCTGCGACGCGCGCTGCGGGACGGCTTCTGGGAGCACGTACAGACGCAGTACTAGCCGCTCGACCGGCAGCGCCGCCGGCTTCGGACCGGCTCTCGACCGGCTCCGGTCCGGCTCCCGGCTAGTTCCGGCGGGTGTTCGCGAGGCCGTCCCAGAAGTCGGCGAGACCGTGGGCCGTCGGCAGCGGCTGGTCCTGGTTGGGGGAGTGGTCGGCGTCCGGCACGATCGTCCGGCGCGCCCGCAGTTCCCCGGCCATCGCGTCGAGGAGGGGGATCGGCCAGGTGTCGTCCGACGCGCCCGACAGCACGTGGAACGGCAGCGGGACGGCGGCGAGCTCGGCGACCCGGTTCGGTTCGACGCACAACCGGCGTCCGGTGACCAGGAGTTGGGCCGGCTTGTGGTTCAGCCAGCGCTGCCGCATCTGGGCGGGTTTGCCGAAGCCCCGGGCCGGGCCGCCCACCTCCTCCGGCGCCCCCATCGCCAGGATGGCCTGCCAGACCTCGGCCATCGTCATCACCGCGAGCGCGTCGTGCAGCAGCTTCACGCGCTGCTTCTGGGACTCCGAGATCTCCGCCGGGCCGGAGGAGACGAGCGTCAGCGAGACGAAGGGCGAGTGGTCCAGAAGGACGGCGGCACGGGCGATCTGCCCGCCCAGGGAGTGGCCGACGAGATGCACGGGCGCGCCGAGAGCGGACGCCTGCGCGAGCACGTCACGGGCCAACTCCTCCTGGGCGTAGGGCGATTCGTCGTCCGCGGGGCCGTCGGACTCGTTCTGCCCCCGGCCGTCCACGGCGACGGTCCGGTAGCCGCGGGCGGCCAGCGGCCCGTGCAGCCGGTGGAAGTCCTCCTTGCTGCCGGTGAACCCCGGCAGCAGCAGCACGACACCTCGCTGCTCCACACCGGCGGGCACGGGCGCGTCGACCACGGCGAACGCCCCGCGCGCGGTCCGCAGCGGGTACGCGCGGGCCCCGGGGGGCGGTGGGAACACAGAGGGCACGGCGGACCCGTCGGACACGGCGGCTCGGGTGGGCACGACGGTGTCGGGCCCGGCGGGGCTGACGGGGGGCTCGGCGGAGAGGGCGGGCTCGCTGGGGTCGGTCACGGGGGGAGAGTACCGCCGGGCCGGGAAACGCCGAGGGCCCGGTCCACAGGGTGTGGACCGGGCCCTCGCGTGTGAGCTCGTCGGCTCAGCCGTCCGTCGGCTCCGCGACGGCCTTGGCGGCCGCCGTCTTGCGGGTGCGGCGCGGCTTGACGGCTTCCGTCTCCTGCGTGGCCTGGGCCGGGATGTCGGCCGTGGCCTTGCGGGTCGTACGGCGGCGGGGCTTGGGCTCCGCGCCTTCGGCCGTCTCGACGGCTACCTCGACGGGGGCCGCGGCGGCGGCAGCCACCTTGCGGGTGCGCCGCGGCTTCGCGACGGCGGCCTCCGCGACCGGCTCCGCCACGGCGGCGACCTCAACGACCTCGGCGGTCTTGGCGGCCGCCGTCTTGCGGGTGCGGCGCGGCTTGGCGTCGGCCTCGGGAGCCTCCGGGGCCTCGACGGCGGTGGCGGCAGCGGCGGTCTTGGCGGCCGCCGTCTTGCGCGTCCGGCGGGGCTTGGCCTCGGTGGCCTCGACCGTCTCCACGACGGCCTCCGCCGCGGCCGGGGCCGTCGCCGTGGACTTGGCGGCCGTCTTGCGGGTGCGGCGCGGCTTGGCCTCGGTGGCCTCGGCCGTTTCCACGACGGCCTCCGCCGCGACCGGGGCCGTCGCCGTGGACTTGGCGGCCGTCTTGCGGGTGCGGCGCGGCTTGGCCTCGGTGGCCTCGGCCGTGTCGACCGCGGCGCTCGCCTCGGCCTCGACCGGGGCGGACGCGGCGGTCTTGCGGGTGCGGCGCGGCTTGACGGCTTCCGTCTCCTGCGTGGCCTGGGCCGGGATGTCGGCCGTGGCCTTGCGGGCGGTGCGGGTGCGCGGCTTGGCCTCGGTCGCCTCGGCGGTGTCGACCGCGGTCTCGGCGGCGGCGGCCGTCTTGCGGGTGCGGCGGCGGCGCGGCTTCGACGCCTCGGTCGCGGTCGGGGTCTCCGGCGTGTCGAGGGTGGGACCCTCCGCCGTCGCCGCGGCCGTCTCCGCGACGGGCTCGACGGCTGTCACCGGGGCGACGGCCTCCGGCGCGGACCCGTTGCGGGTACGGCGGCGACGGCGCGGGGTGCGCGGGCCGGCGGCCTCCTCGGCGACGGGCGTCCGCTCGGCGGCGGGACCCTGCTCCAGTGCGGTCCCGGCGGGTGCCGCAGCCGCGTCGATGGGTGAGCCGTTGCGGGTACGACGACGGCGACGCGGCGTACGGGCCGCCTCCTCGCGGTCGTCGGAACGGTCCGCGGAGCGCTCGGAGGAACGTCCACCGGAACGGGATTCGCCCCGCCCGCCCCGGCCGCCGCGGTCACCGCGACCGCGCGCGTTGCGGCCGCCCGGCTCGCCCAGGTCCTCGAGCTCCTCCGCGTCGAGCCCGGCGCGGGTGCGCTCCGAGCGCGGCAGGACGCCCTTGGTGCCCGCGGGAATGCCGAGTTCCTCGAAGAAGTGCGGAGAGGTGGAGTACGTCTCCGGCGGGTCGCTGAACTCGAGCTCCAGCGCCTTGTTGATGAGCTGCCAGCGCGGGATGTCGTCCCAGTCGACGAGCGTGATCGCGATGCCCTTGGCGCCCGCGCGGCCGGTACGGCCGATGCGGTGCAGGTACGTCTTCTCGTCCTCGGGGGACTGGTAGTTGATGACGTGCGTGACGCCCTCGACGTCGATGCCGCGGGCGGCGACGTCGGTGCAGACGAGCACGTCGACCTTGCCGTTGCGGAAGGCGCGCAGCGCCTGCTCGCGGGCGCCCTGACCGAGGTCGCCGTGGACCGCGCCGGAGGCGAAACCGCGCTGCTGGAGCTGGTCGGCCAGGTCGGCCGCCGTGCGCTTGGTACGGCAGAACACCATGACCAGGCCGCGGCCGTCGGCCTGCAGGATGCGGGCGACCATCTCGGGCTTGTCCATGTTGTGCGCGCGGTACACGTGCTGCTTGGTGTTCGCGACGGTGCGGCCCGCGTCGTCCGGCGAGGTGGCGTTGATGTGCGTGGGCTGCGACATGTAGCGGCGTGCGAGGCCGATGACCGCGCCCGGCATGGTCGCCGAGAACAGCATGGTCTGGCGCTTCGCCGGAAGCATGTTGATGATCTTCTCGACGTCGGGCAGGAAGCCCAGGTCGAGCATCTCGTCGGCCTCGTCGAGGACGAGCGAGCGGATGTGCTTGAGGTCGAGCTTCTTCTGGCCCGCGAGGTCCAGCAGACGGCCCGGCGTGCCGACGACGACGTCGACGCCCTTCTTCAGGGCCTCGACCTGGGGCTCGTAGGCGCGGCCGCCGTAGATGGCGAGGACGCGGACGTTGCGCACCTTGCCCGCGGTCAGCAGGTCGTTGGTGACCTGCGTGCACAGCTCACGTGTGGGGACGACGATGAGCGCCTGCGGGGCGTCGGTGAGGTCCTCGGGGCGGGCGCGGCCGGCCTCGACGTCGGCGGGGACGGTCACGCGCTCGAGGAGCGGGAGGCCGAAGCCGAGCGTCTTGCCGGTACCCGTCTTGGCCTGTCCGATGACGTCCGTGCCCGTCAGGGCGACCGGGAGCGTCATCTCCTGGATGGGGAAGGGGGTGGTGATGCCGACGGCCTCGAGGGCTTCGGCGGTCTCGGAAAGGATTCCGAGCTCTCGGAACGTAGTCAGGGTGCTGCCTCTTCTGTGTACGCGGTGCGAGGCGAGCGCGGGGGTCGTGACGGACCGTGCCGGGGACGTCGGATGCCTTACGGGCGAACCGCTCACGGCAAGCCGTATGGCACGGGACCTCTGCCGACGCTCTAGCGCTCGTACCGCTGAGGGTGTCCCTCTGGCCGGCGTACGCGATGTGCCGTACGAGCCATGAGGGCTGTCGGGTCGGAGCCGATCGGGCCACCGACCGGGCATCCTCATACGTGCGGCCCGTCGAATATTCGGCAGGCGCATTACCACCATACCCTGGAATCGCGCACATGCGATGGCCGATTCGGTCACGTTGTGGCTGTCACAGTGCCTGGACCGATCCGTTGCGTCTTCGTCGTCACACTGACTGACCAGGGACTTCCACCCCGCGACGAGCGGGCTATTGTGCGCTGCATGACGACCTCTGACAAGCCCGAGATCACCGCCACCGGAATCGCGGCCCAGGACTGGGCGACGGCCTCCGCCGATCCGCAGTACCGTGCCGCGGTCGTGGACCTGTTGGGCGCGTTGGCGTACGGCGAGCTTGCGGCGTTCGAGCGGCTCGCGGAGGACGCCAAGCTGGCGCCCACCCTGGCGGACAAGGCGGAGCTGGCGAAGATGGCGTCGGCGGAGTTCCACCACTTCGAGAGGCTGCGGGACCGGCTCACGGAGATCGGCGAGGAGCCGACGCTGGCCATGGAGCCGTTCGTGGCCGCACTCGACGGATTCCACCGGCAGACGGCCCCCTCGGACTGGCTGGAGGGCCTGGTCAAGGCGTACGTCGGCGACTCGATCGCGAGCGACTTCTACCGTGAGGTCGCGGTGCGGCTGGACACCGACAGCCGCGCTCTGGTGCTGGCGGTGCTCGACGACACCGGCCACGCGGGTTTCGCCGTGGACCGGGTGCGCTCGGCGATCGACGCGGAGCCGCGGGTGGGCGGCCGGCTCGCGCTGTGGGCGCGGCGGCTGATGGGCGAGGCCCTGTCGCAGTCCCAGCGGGTGGTCGCGGACCGCGACGCGCTGTCGACGATGCTGGTGGGCGGGGTCGCGGACGGCTTCGACCTCGCCGAGGTGGGCCGGATGTTCTCCCGGATCACCGAGGCGCACACCAAGCGGATGGCCGCTCTGGGCCTCGCGGCCTAGCCAGGAGCCGCCGACGGGCCGGGCGTCGGCGCGGGCCGGGGGGTCGGGCAGGGCGGCGGCGTCCGGTGGGTCGCTGCCCCCGCTCCTCGGCGGCCTCGCCGGTGCCGGGTCACGCCGGCCCCGAGGGGCGTTACGCAGGCGCCGATCGGCGGCGCAGTCGGCCGGCGGGGCGCAGCAGCAGGGAGAGCGAGGCGGCGGAGATGATCGCCGCACCGAGGAGGCTCGCCAGGAAGCTGCCGGGGCCCAGCGCGCTGCGGGTGACGAAGTCTCCGAACAGGGCTCCGGCGATCCCCGTCGCGAAGACCAGCGTGCGGACCGGCAGGCGGTGGGAGAGGCGGGTGACCGCCGTCCACGCGAGCACGAGACCGAGCACAGCGGAGCCGAGCGCTTCCAAGATCATTTGGGTCCCTCCCAGGCGGCGGGGCTGTGCACCAACGTCGTAGCGCGTCATACCCGTGACCTGCGGAATGCAATCCTCCCCGCGGCCCGCGTCGTGCCCCGCCCCTGGAGAGAGGCGGACGGCGGCCACGGGGCGGAAGAATCCAGCGGCGGGGGAGAGCCGCGGCGGGGGCGGGGCGGCGCGCGACAGGGGGAGGAGCGCGCAAGGGGGAGGGGCGCGCAAAGGGGGAGGGGCGCGCAAAGGGGGAGGGGCCCGGCGGCCGTGTCGGTCGCCGGGCCCCTCCCGCGGATCGCTGCGCCTACTACAGTGCGCCGAAGCCCACCTTGCGCGGGGCGGGCTCGCCCAGCTCGACGTAGGCCAGACGGTCGGCCGGGACCAGGACCTTGCGGCCGTGCTGGTCCACGAGGCTGAGCAGCTGCGACTTCCCGGCCAGAGCCTCGGCCACCACGCGCTCGACCTCCTCGGGAGTCTGACCGCTCTCCAGAACGATCTCGCGAGGCGCGTGCAGCACGCCGATCTTGACCTCCACGGCTATGTCCCTCCGACGGTCATGAGATGCGCGGGCGTCCGCGCCGTACGCTGCACACATTAGCCCGGTGAGGGGACGTACACGGCGCGCCCGTCCACGCCAGGAGCGAACAGCGGGCGGGAACAAACGCCCGCCCTGCCCCCTCAGTGCTGATCGATGCCGTGCAGCGGGAACCCCGCGATGCCCCGCCAGGCCAGCGAGGCCAGCAGCTGTACCGCCTGGTCGCGCGGCACGCTGCGGTCGCTGTGCAGCCAGGACCGGGCCACCACCTGAGCAAGGCCGCCGAGGCCGGAGGCGAGCAGCATCGACTCCGCGCGGGAGAGGCCGGTGTCCTCGGCGATGACCTCGCAGATGGCCTCGGCGCACTCGCCCGTCACCTTGTCGACGCGCTCACGCACCGCGGGCTCGTTGGTCAGGTCCGACTCGAAGACCAGGCGGAAGGCGCCGCCCTCGTCCTCGACGTACGCGAAGTACGCGTCCATGGTGGCCCGGACGCGCTGCTTGTTGTCGGTCGTCGACGCGAGCGCGCCGCGCACGGCCTGGATCAGCGACTCGCAGTGCTGGTCCAGCAGGGCGAGATAGAGGTCGAGCTTGCCCGGGAAGTGCTGGTAGAGCACCGGCTTGCTGACGCCGGCCCGCTCGGCGATGTCGTCCATCGCGGCCGCGTGGTAGCCCTGTGCGACGAAGACTTCCTGGGCGGCGCCCAGCAGCTGGTTCCGCCGGGCACGGCGCGGCAGGCGTGTGCCCCGCGGGCGCGCCGCCTCTGTCTGCTCGATGGCTGTCACGCCGCCTCCCAAAGTCGTCCTCTTGCGGTGAGCGCCGCTTCGCCATCGTACTTTTCGGTAACCCAGGTGCGCGCGGTGCGAGCGCAGAATTTCACGGACTGGACGAGGACAGAAGTGGTCGAGATGGTTTTGAAACGGTAGGTTCCGGGCATACTCGGCCGCCGTGCCGGCTCAGCGCCCTTCAGCGGTAGTCGTCCTCGTCGATCGAGACGACGCGCGCCTGTTCGGCGAGATCGGCCTCGTTGGCCCGGGCGGGATCGACGTCCTCCAGGGGGTCGTCGCGCTCCTGTGTGACGTCCGTGTACTGCTCGGCCGCGTCGGCCTCGGGCGCCTCCACGTCGATCTCCTCGAGGTCGACGTCCTCGTCGAACGCCTCCGGGTCGGTGGGGTCAACGGTCATGGCGGGCTCCCTTCCTACGAACGCCCCTGCTAACTGCGGGGGCCACCAGCGGGTGCCCTCGATATGAGCCTAGGAGACACCCGTTTCGGACGCTATGCGATCGCTGTGCGGAGTGCCCCTGATTCCCGCAGGTATGACCCCTGGGAGCGGATCTGCCCGTCCTCGGCCCGCCAGCCGTGCGCTGACGGCTCGCGGGCGGCTCTCGGACCGCCTCGTCGGTCCCACCGTCCATGCGTGTGACGGCGAACACACAAGGCCGCGCGTGATCGTCTCGTAACATTGCCCGCATGTCTTCGACCGAGCTCCCCTCCGTGCCGCCCACCAGCGTGCTGCCGAAGGCGGCCGCCGTAAGGGTCGCGGAGGGCGAGCGGCTGCGGTCCGTGGGGCTGCCCGGCGTCACGATGACGGTCCGGTCCCGGCCCCCCGCGCGCGCGGGACTCCCGCCGGCGCTGTACGTGCACGGCCTCGGTGGTTCCTCGCAGAACTGGTCCGCGCTGATGGCCGCGCTCGACGGGTCGGTGGCCAGCGAGGCCGTCGATCTCCCCGGCTTCGGCGACTCCCCGCCACCTGACGACGGCGACTACTCCGTCACGGCACACGCGCGTGCCGTGATCCGTTATCTCGACGCCGCCGGGCGCGGGCCCGTCCATCTCCTCGGCAACTCCCTCGGCGGCGCGGTGTCCACGCGGGTCGCCGCGGTCCGCCCGGACCTCGTGCGCACCCTGACGCTGGTCTCGCCCGCCCTCCCGGAGCTGCGGGTGCAGCGCACGGCGGTCCCCACGGGCCTGGTCGGCCTGCCCGGCGTGGCCGCGCTCTTCAGCCGGTTCACCCGTGAGTGGACGGCCGAGCAGCGCGTCCGCGGCGTCATGGGCCTCTGTTACGGCGATCCCGGGCGGGTCAGCCCGGACGCGTTCCGGGACGCGGTGCACGAGCTGGAGCGCCGACTGCAACTGCCGTACTTCTGGGACGCGTTGACGCGCTCGACGCGCGGACTACTGAGCGCCTACACGCTGGGCGGGCAGCACGGGCTGTGGCGCCAGGCCGAGCGCGTCCTCGCCCCGACACTTCTCGTCTACGGTGGCCGCGACCAGCTCGTCGGCTACCGCATGGCGCAGCGCTCCGCCCGCGCCTTCCGCGGCTCCCGTCTGCTGACGCTGCCGGACGCCGGTCACGTGGCGATGATGGAGTACCCCGAGACCGTGGCGAGAGCCTTCCGGGAACTCCTGGCCGACACCACGGCCGCGACCGAGACCCCGGGAGGCTGAGGCCGTCGTGGGACGCCACAGCCGGCGTGGACCCGCGCCCAAGCGCGCGGGGGACGCCGCCCCCCGGGGCGCGTCACAGGAGGCCCCTCAGGGGAGTCCCGCGGGGCCCGTGCAAGGAGACGTACGCGGTGGCCGCACCCAGGCCCCGCCGCTGGGCCCCGACGGCACGCCGGCGCACGGCGTGCCCCACTTCGCCGACGGGACGCCCGCCCATGGGTTCCCGCAGGCCCGCGGCGGTCACCCGGAGCAGCGTGAGACCGGAGGCGGCTGGGGTGACTTGAGAGCGCGTCAGCCGGGTACCGGGCAGCCCGTGATACCGCGTCAGCGACCCATGCCTCCGAACGGCCCCGGCCAGGGCCCCCGCCCTTCCGGCCGCGGGACACGCCAGGGACCACGCCAGGACTACCTCGACGCCTTCGGCGCCGACGAGGAAGACGACGTCTTCACGCGCGCGAGACCGATCTACGCGCCGCCGCGCCCCCGGGAGCGCGTCCCGCACGCTCCCGCGCCCGACGCCGACGCCGTCTCCCGCGAGAGCGCCCCGGCCGCCACGGACCGGGGCGACGGCGTGCCGCCCGCCGGCGAGTCCGCATCCGCCGCCAAGGGAGGCAAGGGCCGGGCGTTCACCGGCATCGCGGCCGCCGCCGTCACCACGGTGCTGGCCGTCGTGGTGGCCGGACAGGTCGCCGAGGGGCGGGGCGACGAAGCCGTCCGGTCGCAGGCCGCGACCGAGCGGGCCGAACGGGGCTCCGCCGACGACGCCACACGCGGGGACGACCGGCCGAGCCCCTCGGTGTCGCCCGGCGTCGTCGCTCTGACGTACACGCAGAAGATGTCCGCGAAGTACCCCCTGGCCGCCGCGCTCAAGGGGTCGGGGAAGTTCGACGCGATCGCGGGCGTCGCCAAGGCGCCCGGCAAGGGGCGGAAGTACACCTACCGCGTCGACGTCGAGCAGGGGCTCGGGCTCGACGGCGAACTCTTCGCCCAGGCCGTGCAGAAGACGCTCAACGACGACCGCAGCTGGGCCCACGGCGGCGCCCGCACCTTCGAGCGGATCCACTCGGGCAAGCCCGACTTCGTCATCACGCTCGCCAGCCCGGGCACCACCGCCGAGTGGTGCGCCAAGTCGGGTCTGGACACCACGGAGGACAACGTCTCCTGCGACTCGGCCGCCACCGAGCGCGTGATGATCAACGCCTACCGGTGGGCGCAGGGCTCGTCGACCTTCGGTGACGCGATGTACGCCTACCGGCAGATGCTGATCAACCACGAGGTCGGCCACCGGCTCGGCTTCGGCCATGTCACCTGCGACAAGGACGGCGAGCTCGCGCCCGTCATGCAGCAGCAGACGAAGTTCCTCGACCACGACGGGATCCACTGCCTGCCCAACGCCTGGGCCTTCCCCGGGAGTTGACGCGGGGCGACAATGGTGCGCCAGGTCGGCGACCGGGCCGAGGTGATGCGGCGCGGGCGCGTCGTCGAGGAGGGGCCCGCCGACGACGTGCACGGGAAGCCGGGCGATCCGTACACCCCGTACACCCCGTACACCAGGCAGCTCCTCGCCGCCGTGCCGGCTCTCGCCCCGGCTCTCACCCCGGCGGTCGCGGCCCGCAGACGCGCGGAGCGACGGGTGGACCGAACGGGTGCCGCCCCCGGACCCCTCGCGTGACGTTGCGCAGTCGGATGATCTCTTAGCGCGACCGAACGCGACCCGCACGGGAAAGTTACGACCGTTCACCCCTTTTGGTGGCGCGACGGACAACCGTCCGTCGCGCCACCGCCTTGTCCGCATACGTTCTTCCCGCTGCGAGCCGCCGGGTCAACGACGGCTCACCAAACGGGAGATCGGGGGTGCGCGTGCGCATCGGACTGCTGACGGAGGGTGGCTATCCGTATGTGAGCGGTGACGCCGGACTCTGGTGTGACCGGCTCGTGCGCGGGCTCGAGCAGCACCAGTTCGAGGTGTACGCGCTCAGTCGGACCGCAGCCCAGGAGGACGGCGGCTGGGTCGCCCTGCCGCCGCAGGTCAGCCGGGTGCGCACCGCGCCGCTGTGGACGGCGCAGGACGACGGGGTGGTCCACGGCCGCCGTGCGCGCCGACGCTTCGCCGAGTCCTACGGGGAGCTGGTGGCCGCCCTGTGCGAGGGCGACCCGTCGGACCCGACCGCCCTCTCGCAGGCCGGTCCCACCGCTCAGGCGGACCGTTTCGCCACCGCGTTCTACGGCCTCGCCGAACTCGCCCGCGACGAGGGCGGTCTGGTGGGAGCACTCCGCTCGGAGGGCGCCGTGCGCGCCCTGGAGCGGGCCTGCCGCGCGCCCGGCGCGCTGCGCCCGGCGCGCGAGGCGCGCGTACCCGATCTGCTAGCCGTCGCCGCACACCTCGAAAGCGCCCTGCGCCCCCTCTCGCTCGACTGGTACGACGACCAGGGCGACGAGGGGGGCCGGGGCCTCGGCGCGGTCGATGTCTGCCACGCCGCGTCCGGCGGCGCGGCCGCCCTGCCCGGACTCCTCGCACGCCACTTCTTCGACGTGCCGCTCCTGGTCACCGAGTACGGGGTGAGACTGCGCACGCACTACCTGAGCTCGGGGCGGGGCGCCTCCCCGGCGGGCCCCGGGAGCGCGCCGTCCGCCGTGCCCGCTCCCGCCCTGTCCGCCCCCGCCGTGCGCGCCCTGCTCGCCGCCTTCCACGGCCGGCTCGCGGCCGAGGTCTACCGGCAGGCCGCGTGCGTCACACCCGGCAACGCGCACGCCCGTCGCTGGCAGGAGCGGTGCGGCGCCGACCGCGCCAAACTGCGCACCGTCTACCCGGGCATGGAGACGTCCCGCTTCGCCCACGTGGGCGACTCCCCGGACACCGCCGACCCGCACACGCTGGTCTGGATCGGCCGGGTGGAACCGGCGAAGGACCTGGTGTCCCTGCTGCACGCCTTCGCGGAGATCCGCAAGGAGGAGCCCCGCACCCGGCTGCGGATCATCGGCGCGGCGTCCGGCGAGGAGGGCCGGGCCTACCTCGGCCACTGCCGGATGCTGGCCGCCCAGCTCTTCCCCGACGAGGCGGACGGACCGCACGCCGTCGGCGACAACCCGGTCTCCTTCGAGGAGATCGGCGGCCCTGAGTCGGCCACCCTCGCCGAGGCGTACGCGGCCGGGGCGGTCGTCGTCCTGTCCAGCGTCGTCGAGGGCTTCCCGGTCGGCCTGGTCGAGGCGATGCTCTGCGGCCGGGCGACCGTGTCGACCGACGTCGGCGCGGTGGTCGAGGTCATCGGAGGCACCGGACTGGTCGTCCCGCCGCGCAATCCGCGGGCCCTCGCGGAGGCCTGCGTCGCGCTGCTGCACGACCCCGAGCGCCGTGCGCGCCTGGGTGCGGCCGCCCGTGCCCGCGCCCTCGAACTGTTCACCGTCGAGCAGAACGTCACGGCGTTCCACGGCATCTACCTCGAGCTCGTCTCACAGGCCCCGACGCGCCGGTTCCTCTTCGACGACGACGGCGAACCCCGACCGTTCGCCGTCCCGCCCGAGGAGTGTCTGTCCGGCCTGCAGACCGGCCCGGGCGCGCCCGTCACCGCCCGGCCGGGCCCGGCCTGGGCGACGGGCCCGCAGGCCCGGGACGCCTCGCCGGTCGCCGCGACGGAGGGAGCACGATGAGCCCTCTGGACGGACCGGACCGACCCGAAGCACCCCATGACGCCGGCTCCGCTGCTGCTGCCGCCGCCTCTGCTGCCGCCTCTGCCGCCGCCGGCGCCGGTGAGGGGGGCCCTGTGGGCATCCCCGGTCGCGCCGACGCGCGCCCCGCTCACGGCGTCGGCGATGCCGTCGGCACCCGCTTCCGCGCCCCCGCCGACGAGGTCGCCGCGGCCGGCGGTCCGGGGCCGACCGCGCCCCGCCGGGGCGGCGTGGACCCGGTGAAGGCCCTGATGCGCCGTCACCGCGAACTGTGCGAACGGGCCGTCGACCCCCTGGAGATCGCGGCGGGCCTGGAGGCCCACGGGGTCACCGACCGCACCGCCGCACGCTTCCGGCACCGGGACGTCTTCTCCCTCGCCGAGGAGATGTACGCCAGGGTCCCGCGCGACGGGGACGCACCGCTGCTCGCCGCGCCCACCGCCGCCCCGCGGCCCCGCCTGGACTGGGCGCTGCTCACCCTGCTGCCCGGCATCCTGTGCGCCACGACCGTGACCGGCGTGCGTCTCACCCACGGGCGCACCTCGCTCCTCGTCGCCGCCGCAGGCCTCCTCGCCGTCGTCCTCGCCGTGCACGCGGCGCTGCGCCGGGGGCCGTTGAGCCCGCACCGCGGTGCCCACCCCGGGCCGCACCGGACGGAGGCCTGGACCTGCTGGCTCCTCGCCTACGCGGCCCTCGGCGACAGCCTCCTGAGCGCCGCCGTCGGCGGCGGCCCGGACGGCCTGCCCGACGGGACGGCGGACGGCCCCTGGCCGGTGGCCGCCGCTCCGCTGCTCGCCCTCACCCTTGCCTGCGCGCCCGCCGCATGGTGCGCCCACCTCCTGGCCACACGTGCCCGCCGCCGCCTGGGCACCAGCCGCGGTCTCGACGAGTTCGCCGCCTCCGTGCAGCCGTTGCTGCTCGCCGTCCTCGCCCTCTTCCTGGGCGCGCTCACCGCACTGACCGCCGTCAGCGCGGCGGTCCTGGGCGAGCCCGCCGGATACGGCCACACCCTCACGCTCGGCGGCCTCCTCTTCCTGGCCCGCCTCCTCATGGTGCACGGCGTCACCCATGCCCCCGCGGTCGTCCTCGGGGCGGCCGGCGCGGCCGAGGCGCTGGCCCCGGCCGCGGTCTTCGCCGGCCGCCTGCCCGGCTGCGACTTCCTGGCCGTGCCCGTCAACGACCTGGCCACCGCCTGGGGTCCGGCCGGCGTTCCGTTCCTCGTCTGCGGCAGCGCGGCCCTGGCCCTGCTCGTTCACGCCGCCCGCACGCTGACCCGGGCCTCGGCCCACGCGGGAACGGACCAGCCGTGCTGACGCGAGCCCGCCCCCGCCACTCCCCGCGGCCGCCGCGGCCACCCCACGGGGCGCACCCCCCACCGTGCCCCGACCGCACGACGTCAGCGCTCCCGCACTCCGTCGCAGCCCATCGCAACACCCCCGAAGGAGAGACCAGATGACCACCTCCCGATCCGGAACGACCGCAGCCACCGGGGCACCCGCGGTCGCCGGCGCCCCGGCCCCGGCAGCCCCGGCAGCCCCGGCCATGGTGACCCCGGCCACGGCGCACACCCCGGGAGCCGCACGATGAGGGTTCTGCTGATCGGAGCCAACGGCTACCTCGGCCGTTTCGTCGCCGACCGCCTGCTCGCCGACCCCGCCGTCCAGCTCACCGCGCTCGGCCGCGGCGACGACGCGGACGTCCGCTTCGACCTCGCGTCCGGCAGCCCCGGCGCGCTCACCCGCTTCCTCGACGCGGTCCACCCCCAGGTCGTCGTCAACTGTGCGGGCACCACCCGCGGCGGCGCCCGCGAGCTCACCCGGCACAACACCGTCGCCGTCGCCACCGTCTGCGAGGCCCTGCGCCGCAGCGGCTGCGGCGCCCGGCTGGTCCAGGTCGGCTGCGGCGCCGAGTACGGCCCGAGCCAGCCCGGTTCCTCCACGGCCGAGGACGCCGTACCCCGGCCGGGCGGCCCGTACGGCGTCAGCAAGCTCGCCGCCACCGAACTCGTCCTCGGTTCCGGACTCGACGCCGTCGTGCTCCGGGTCTTCTCGCCCGCCGGCCCGGGCACGCCCGCCGGCTCCCCGCTGGGCCGCCTCGCCGAGGCCATGCGGCGCGCCATGCAGTCCGGCGACGGCGAACTCAAGCTCGGCGGTCTCGGCGCGCAGCGGGACTTCATCGACGTCCGTGACGTGGCCCGAGCCGTACACGCCGCCTCCCTCTCCGCCGCACAGGGCGTCATCAACATCGGCTCCGGTCGTGCCGTCCGGTTGCGCGACGCCGCGGCGATCCTCGCGCGCGTGGCCGGATACGGCGGCGCCCTCCACGAACTCGACGGCCCGCCCGGTGGCCACCTGCGGCCCGCCATCGGCCACCCCCGCCTGGAGGCCGACCACGGCGGCCCGGTCGCGTACCCGTACCCGGACGGCTGCGGCAGCTGGCAGCAGGCCGACGTGCGCACCGCCCGCGACCGGCTCGGCTGGCGCCCCCGGATCAACCTCGAGGAGTCCCTCGCCGACATCTGGATGGAGGCGGCATGTCGTATCTGACCGGAACCCCGGCGGGCAGCGCGCACCCCGGCACCACCGACGTCCGCACCGGCCTCGGCGCCCCGGGCCTCGCGCATCCCCTGGTCGCGCCCGCCGAGTGGGGCGAACTCGCGCGGCCCGGCAGGCCCCTGCACTGGGTCGCCCTGGACGTCGCCGACGGACCCGGCTCGCGCCCCGACCCGAGCTGTCTGGAATCCGCCGGCCGGCTGCGCAACGCGGGCATCCGGGTCCTCGGGCGCATCGACGCGCTGTACGGCGCCCGCGCCATCGCCGAGGTGATCTCCGAAGCACAGCGCTACCTCGACTGGTACCAGGTCGACGGCTTCCTCCTCGACCGCTCCCCGGCCGACCGCGGCACGCTGCCGGGACTGCGCCGCACGGCCGGCGCGCTGCGCACGCTCCACGACGCACCCCACGTCGTCCTCGACCACGGCGTCCACCCGCACCCCGGCTACGCCGAGCTCGCCGACCAGCTGGTCACCTTCTCCGGTCCCTGGAGCGACTACCGCTGGTCGCAGGTGGCCGAGTGGACGGCGGAGCACCCGCCGGAGCGCTTCTGCCACTTCGTGCACGGAGTGCCGCGCGGGCATCTCGACGAGGCGCTGCGCATCGCCCGCTGGCAGGGCGCCGCGACGATCTGGTTCACGGACGGCACCGAACGCGGCGGCGCACGAGACCCCTGGGAGACCATGCCCGGCTACTGGGACGACATCGTCTCGCGGATCGGAACAGGTGTCTCGGAATGAAAATGGCCATGGCACTGTTACGGGGAGAACAACCGTCATGACTGACCGACCAACGGAGTCCCCGTGTCGCTGCCACCCCTGGTCGAGCCGGCCCCCGAGCTCACCGTAGACGAGGTCCGCAGGTACTCCCGCCACCTGATCATCCCCGACGTGGGGATGGACGGGCAGAAGCGGCTGAAGAACGCCAAGGTGCTCTGTGTGGGCGCCGGCGGCCTGGGCTCGCCGGCGTTGATGTACCTGGCCGCCGCGGGCGTGGGCACGCTCGGCATCGTGGAGTTCGACGAGGTCGACGAGTCGAACCTGCAGCGGCAGATCATCCACAGCCAGGCCGACATCGGCCGCTCCAAGGCCGAGTCCGCCCGTGACTCCGTCCTCGGCATCAACCCGTACGTCAACGTGGTCCTTCACGAAGAGCGGCTCGAGGCCGAGAACGTGATGGACATCTTCAGCCAGTACGACCTGATCGTCGACGGCACCGACAACTTCGCGACCCGTTACCTGGTCAACGACGCGTGCGTGCTGCTGAACAAGCCGTACGTGTGGGGCTCCATCTACCGCTTCGACGGTCAGGCGTCCGTCTTCTGGTCCGAGCACGGTCCCTGCTACCGCTGCCTGTACCCGGAGCCCCCGCCGCCGGGCATGGTCCCCTCCTGCGCGGAGGGCGGCGTGCTGGGCGTGCTGTGCGCGTCCATCGGGTCCATCCAGGTCAACGAGGCGATCAAGCTGCTCGCGGGCATCGGCGAGCCGCTGGTCGGCCGCCTGATGATCTACGACGCCCTGGAGATGCAGTACCGCCAGGTCAAGGTCCGCAAGGACCCCGACTGCGCGGTCTGCGGCGAGAACCCGACGGTGACCGAGCTCATCGACTACGAGGCCTTCTGCGGCGTCGTCTCCGAGGAGGCCCAGCAGGCGGCGGCCGGCTCGACGATCACTCCCAAGCAGCTCAAGGAGTGGATCGACGACGGCGAGAGCATCGAGATCATCGACGTCCGCGAGCCGAACGAGTACGAGATCGTCTCCATCCCGGGCGCCAGGCTGATCCCGAAGAACGAGTTCCTGATGGGCACCGCCCTGGAGGGCCTGCCGCAGGACAAGAAGATCGTCTTGCACTGCAAGACGGGTGTCCGCAGTGCGGAAGTCCTCGCCGTGCTGAAGTCCGCGGGCTTCTCCGACGCCGTGCACGTCGGCGGCGGCGTGATCGGCTGGGTCCACCAGATCGAACCGAGCAAGCCGGTCTACTGACCCGGGCGTTCGACCGGCCCGGCAGGCCCGTCGGGCCTCCTGACGGGATCGGCGGGGGTTTGGCGCACCAGGAGTGCGCGAGGCCCCCGCCGCCGTCATGAGCAGACCGTGCCGTCCCGCGGGACCACTCCCTTCAGCAGGTAGTCGTCCACCGTCGAGTCGACGCACGAGCTTCCGCTTCCGTACGCGATGTGCCCCTCGCCCTTCCAGGTGAGCAGCACACCGACGCCCTTGCCGAGCTCGTCCGCCATCTTCCGCGCACCCTCGTAGGGAGTCGCCGGGTCCCTGGTGGTGCCGACCAGCAGGATCGGCGCCGCGCCCGCCGCGCTCACCTCCGGGGTGTCGTACTGCCCCGCCACCGGCCAGTCGTGGCACCAGCCGGCCGTGTCCCAGGCGAGGAAGTCCCCGAACACGGGAGAGATCTTCTCGAACCTCGGCACCAGCAGCTTCGTCTCCCGCGCGGTCGGCCGCTGCCGGTCGTCCAAGCACGATATGACCCGTTGGGAGTGGACCGTCGTGCCGTAGCGCCCCGAGGAGTCCCGCTCGTTGTAGCGGTCGGCGAGCGTCAGCAGCTCGGAGCCGTCCCCGGCCTGCGCGGCTTCCAGAGCGCTGGTCAGCCTCGGCCAGCCCGCCTCGCTGTACAACGGCAGGACGATGCCGATGACCGCGAGCGCCTGCGTCAGCTCCCGTCCGTCCGACCCGGGCAGCGGGTGGGCGTCCAGCCGGTCCAGCAGGGCCGCGATCCTCGCGCTGCCCTTCCCGGGGTCCTGGCCGGTCGACGTGAGGTAGTCCGCCAGCGCCCGCTGGAAGCCGCGTGCCTGGTTCTGGGCGTGGCCGACCGCGTCGGCGCTCGGGTCGACGACCGCGTCGAGAGTGAGCCTGCCGACGTTGCGAGGGAACAAGTGGGCGTACACGCCGCCGAGTTCGGTGCCGTACGACATGCCGAAGTAGTGCATCTTCCGGTCGCCGAGCACCTGGCGCATCAGGTCCATGTCGCGGGCGGTGTCGGTGGTCGACACGTGGGCCAGCAGCGGGCCCGCGGCCTTCCGGCACCCCTCGCCGAAGGCGGTGGCGTCCTGGAAGAACGCCTGTTCCTCTGCCGGGGTGTCCGGAGTGGAGTCGAGGGACTCGGCGGCCTGGATGTCCTTGTCGCCGCGGCAGCGGACGCCCTCACTCGCGCCCACCCCGCGTGGGTCCCAGCTCACCAGGTCGTAGCGTTCGCGGAGCGAGGAGACCGTCGAGCCGTAGGAGGGGAGCATCGACACCCCCGAGGAGCCGGGGCCACCGAAGTTGAACAGGAGCGAACCGATGCGGTCGCCGTCCCCGGCACGCGACTTGGCGCGCACGAGGGCGAGATCGATCGTACGGCCGCCGGGCTTCGACCAGTCCAGCGGCGCTTTCAGCGTGGCGCACCGCCAGTCGTCGCCCGGGGCGGAGGAGTCCTCGGTGGCCCCGCACCGGCCCCAGTCGAGTGTCTGGCCGGTCAGTGCGGCGGGCAGGGCCGCCGAAGGGGTGGCCGCGGCTGAGGCGGAGCCGGCCGGGGGCCGTGCGTCGGCCGTACCGCCTCTGCCGCCCGCCCCGTCGCCCGACGCGCCGCCGCTGCAGCCCGCGGCCAGCAGTGCGACGGCGGCTCCCCACACCGTCCACCGTGCGAATCGCGCCATGCGCGCCTCCCCCCTCGCAGGCCGTCCACGCTCAGGGGCGAACGGCTTTCAGGCCATGGTAGGCGTCCTCGGCCCCGACCGTCCGAGCCTGTGGATAACCCTTTGACCTGCGCATACGTGTGGTCGAGGGCTCGGTGACGCGGCGGGTGCGGTGGGGCCGACGGGCCTCGCGCGCCCGGCGGGGTGCGGTGGAATCCGATGCCTTCCGCAGGTCCGCCGTCAGGAACAGACGGTGCCGTCGGCCGGCGTCCTGCCGTTCAGCAGGTAGCCGTCCACCGCCCGCCGCACACACGGGCTCTTGCCGCCGTAGGCGCCGTGGCCCTGTCCCTTGTACGTCAGCTCGACCCCGACGCCCCGGCCCAGCGCGTCCGCCATCTTCCGCGCCCCTTCGTACGGGGTCGCCGGGTCGCCGGTGTTGCCCACGACGAGGATCGGCGCGGACCCGGGGGCGCTCACGTCCGGGTGGTCGGCGGCCCCGGGCACGGCCCAGTCGGTACAGCCGACCATCGACCAGGCCATGAAGTCGCCGAACAGCGCGGAGACCGCCCGGAACTCCGGCAGCTTCTTCTGCACGTAGGCGGTCGAGTAACGCGGCTTATCGTCGGCGCAGTTGATGGAGACGTTGGCGGCCGCGACGTTGCTGTACTCGCCGTTCTCGCTACGGCCGTTCATCAGGTCGGACAGCAGCATCAGAATCTGGCCGTCGCCGTCGTAGGCCTGCTCCAGGCCCTCGGTGAGGTACTCCCAGAAGTCCTTCGAGTACAGCGCCTGCGCGATGCCGTTGGTCGCGGCGCTCTGGGTCAGGACGCGCGGGAAGATCCCCGGGATGGGCTTGGAGTCGAGGCGCTCGAGCAGATCGGCGATACGGGCCTCGACGTCCTGCGCGGTGTCCCCGACGGGACAGTCCCGTGTCTTCGACGTGCAGTCCTTCGCGAAGTTGTCGAGCGCGCGCTGAAAACCCCTGGCCTGGCCGAGCGAGCCCTGCTCGGACGTCTGGGTCGGGTCGACGACCGCGTCGAAGACGGCCCGTCCCACCTTCTTCGGGAACAGATGGGCGTACACGCCCCCCAGTTCGGTGCCGTAGGAGATGCCGAAGTAGTGCAGCCGGTCGTCGCCGAGCACCTGGCGCATCAGGTCCATGTCGCGGGCCGCGTCCGTGGTCCGCACCTGCGGCAGCATCTTCTTCGAGTTCTTCTCGCAGGCCGCGTTGAACTTCCGGGTGTTGTCCAGCAGTGAGGTGCGTTCCGTGGCGTCGTCGGGGGTGGCGTCCTGCTGGAAGTACGCGTCGAGCTGCTGATCGTTCTCGCACCGCACACCGGCGCTGCGGCCCACCCCCCGCGGGTCGAAGCTGACCAGGTCGTACCGGGTGCGCAGGGTCGCGTACTCGTCGCCGAACGCGGGCAGGGCCGAGACGCCCGAGCCGCCGGGGCCGCCGAAGTTGAAGATCAGCGATCCGATGCGCCGGCTCCGGTCGCCGCTCGTCCGGGCCCGGACCAGCGCGAGGTCGATCGTGTCGCCCCCGGGGTCGTCCCAGTCGAGCGGCGTCTTCATCGTGGCGCACTGCCACGGGTCGCCGTCCGGCAGCGGAGACGGTGCGCTGCCGCCGCCCTCCGACTGGGACGGGGCGGGACAGTTCTTCCAGCTCAGCTTCTGTTCCGTCAGATCCCCGGGCCGTGCGTCCTGCGCACAGCCCGCCACCAGCGGGGCGAGCAGCACAGCGGTGGCGGTCACGACGGCGGCACGCGGGCGGGAGGGGATCGGCATGATCCCATCCTGAGGTCGCACGCGGGCACGCGCGCGGGACGCGGGCCGTCCGGGGTAGGACCGTGCGAGCCTGCGCTCACGGCACTAGAGGGCGCCCTTGCGGGTCAGATGGTTGAAGGCCAGCCAGCCGGGCAGCACCGGCAGCCACAGGGTCAGCAGCCGGAAGAGCAGCACCGCGGGCGCGGCGACCTCCTTGGGCAGACCCACCGCGATCAGGCCGACGGTCAGGGTCGCCTCGACCGCGCCGACTCCGCCCGGCGTCGGCGCCGCGGAGCCGAGCGCGTTGCCGGCGAGGAAGACGACGGCGACGCTCGCGATGCTGAGCGAGGTCGACTCGTCGCCGAACGCACGGATCGAGGCGTCCAGGCACATCACGAAGCAGGCCGTGAGCAGCAGCATGCCGCCGATGCCGGTGACCAGCTTCTGCGGCCGCTGCAGCACGTCCAGCATGCGCGGCACGACGCCCGCGAACAGCGACCGCACGCGCGTGGAGACGAACTTGCGCAGGAAGGGCACCGAGGTCACCACGAGCACGAGCACCGCGACCGTGAGCAGACCCGCGATGACCGTGCGGGACGGCGACAGCGACGGCGTCTTCTCGGTGCCGGTCAGATAGCCGAAGGACAGCAGCATCAGGATGTGGCAGCCGAGCCCGAAGAGCTGCGAGGCGCCGACGCTGGCCACCGCGAGTCCTGGCCGGACACCCGCGCGCTGCAGGAAGCGTGTGTTGAGGGCGACGCCGCCGACGGCGGCCGGCGCGACGATCTTCACGAAGGACCCGGCGACCTGCGCGGCCACGGTCCGCGGGAACGGCACCCGCTCCGGCACGAACCCCAGCAGGCTCATCGCGGCGGCGACGTAGCTCACCGCCGAGAACAGCACGGCCGCGGCGACCCAGCCCCATTCGGCGTTGGCGATCAGCGGGCCGAACTCGATGTGGGTGAGCTGGGTCAGCAGGAAGTACGCGCCGATGGCGCCGGCGATGAAGCTCATCAGGGTGCGCGGCCGCACCCGTTCCAGCCGGGCGGGCTCGACCGGCGCCTGGGGGCGGATCAGCAGCACCTCATGGCGGATCTGCGTCAGCAGGTCCTCCTCGCGCGCCCCCTCCAGCGCCTCGTCGATGGCCCGCTTCTCGGCCCGGGCCTCCGCGCGCACGGCCTTCTTGCCGGGCTTCTCCGCGACGGCGGCCTCGGTGTCGGCCTCGGCGGCCTCCGCGCGGGCCTGCTTGGCCTGCTGGGAGGCTTCGAGAACCGCTTCCCGCTCGCGTTGCGCGCGCTCGCGGGCGAGACGGCGCAGCGTCGCGCGCGTGGAGCGCGACAGGGCGATGGGCTGGAGCATCGGCAGACAGTCCGCGACCGCGTCCGGCCCCAGCACGCCCACCGCGGAGGCCACCGCGCGCTCGGCGCCCACCCGCAGGCCCAGTGTCGTCACCAGCTGGGCGACGTCCATGCGCAGCAGCAGGTCGCCGGCCGCGATCTCGCCGCCGCGCAGATCGGTGAGGATCACCGTGCCGGAACGATCCACCAGAATCGCGTCACCGGCGAGCCGGCGGTGCGCGATGCGGCGTGACTGCAGGGCCCGCACCTGGTGCCAGGTGTTGCGCAGCAGGTCGTCGGTGATCTCCTCGTCCGCAAGCGAGTCGAGGGTGCGGCCGCCGGTGTGCTCGTAGACGAGGATCACCGCGTCGGGGCCCAGCTCGGAGGTCGCGATCAGCTTCGGCGCGTTGGCGCCGGCCGCGATGGCCGCGTAGGCGAGCAGCGCCTCCTGCTCCAGAGCCTGGCGCAGCGACTGCAGACTGCTGCGGGTGGCGAAGCCGCGCAGGGCCAGGTTGCGCCACGCGCGGTAGAAGAAGCCCTGCGCCTGCTGCTCCCGGTCGACGACGGTCACGTCCAGCGGCGGTCCGTCCTCCAGGGTGACGAAGTAGCGTCTGCCCCGGTCGCCCTCGGCCGCGTCCGGCGTCTCCTCGCGGGCGGCGCTCACCGGGCGGAACCCGACGTGCCGCAGACCCGCCATGAGCGTCCGTCCGGTGGGCCGCACGTTCGGTGATCCGACCGCGTACAGGGTGCCGTACGCGACCGTCCAGCCGATCAGCACCGTCAGAATGATCGAGAACGGTGTCGTGTAGCCGGTGACGAGCATCGAGAAGGCGTCGAGGAGCAGCACGATCCACAGCACCGAGCGCCAGCGCGGGCGGCGCGACATGCCGACGGCCGTCATGTACGCGATGACGGGCGCGAGATAACCGTGCACCGGGTCGGTCAGGGCGTGGATGTCACCGGGGGAGGGCTGGGTCAGCGCCTCCTGGATGGAGCCCGGAGCGGCCTTCGCGACCCACAGGTCGGTGGCGAGCGTCACACCGTGCGCGAGGACGGCGGCGAGCACGCCGTCGGCGATGCGCAGCCCGTCCCGCTTGATCAGACGCTCGATCGCGAACGCGACCGGGACCAGCAGGATCGCGATGCTGGATGCCAGGCCGGCGATCTTGATGAGCAGGTCGGGCGCCTGTCCGGTGCCCTTGTTGATGTCCTGCTCGAGGCCCGACGTGGTTCCGTGGGCGAACGCGGCGATGCCCAGGAGCACGATGACGGCGAGCACGCCGATCATCAGCCGCATCAGGTCGGAAGGGCGGTGCACGCGCGCGGGGAGCAGGGGTTCGTCACCCTCGACCTCGTCGATGTGCACCTCCTCCCGCAGCTCGTCGGGGACGTCCGGGCGCGACGCGGCGGCAGAGGCGCCCCGCGCGTCCTCTGTGTGCACGCCCTGCTGCTTCATCGTCTCTTCTCGGTCTCGTATCACCGGTCACCGCCCGCACGATGGTGGCATGTCCCGCCGACACACGGGGGCATCAGGGTGCAAATGCGGGGGCGCACAGTCTGCCCGAAGCCTCGCCGGGGAGCGAGGGTCACACTGCGTCGCGAGCCCGTCGCATTGTCGGTGCGGTGGGGCAGGATGGGGCGGATGAGCGAGCAGAGCCTTCCGGACGACGCCCGCGCGGAGTACACGCGGGCGCTGCCGGAGTACGCCGAGCGGGTCCTCGAGGTCGCGGAGCTGATCCCGCCCGGCCGGGTCATGACGTACGGGGACGTCGCCGAGTGGCTGGAGGAGGGCGGTCCGAGACAGGTCGGCCGGATGATGGCGCTCTACGGCGGCGCCGTCCCGTGGTGGCGTGTCGTGCGCGCGGACGGGGCGCTGCTCCCGGGACACGAGCTGCGGGCGCTCGAGCGCTACCGCACCGAGGGCACTCCGCTGAAGGCGGCGAGCAGGGCCGCGGAAGGACACGTCCCGCGTCTCGACATGAGACGGGCGAGATGGGACGGCGGCGAACGCGCTGCGGGTCACACCTGACAGCTTCCGCCATCGGACGGGACCGGGGGGCGCCTGTGGCCCGTACGGGCGAAACAGTGCGTACGGGGCACGTCCGTGGCATGGCGTACGTTCGTGGGGCGAGGGGTGCCCGAGACGTGCGGGGCCCGAGGGAAGAAGCGGAAGTCGTCCTTCCGGGCCGGCCGTCGGCGTAGCGTCGGCGGCACGCGTCCCTCTCATCCCGCGATCACCGACCTTCCCGGGCGACGATCCGTCGACCAGCACACCCACCAGGACCGGCGAACCACGTGAGCACATCTTCCTCCACCAGGCGCCTGTCGCCCCACCAGGGGCGACAGGGGAACCGTGGCGCTTACCGACTGGTGCGTACCCCGGCCGCCCGGGTGGATCCCCCTCGTCTGGACGCCGCACAGCGCTCGGTGGTTGACCACGGCCCCGGCCCGCTGCTCGTCCTCGCGGGCCCGGGCACCGGGAAGACCACCACGCTCGTCGAGTCCGTGGCGGCCCGCATCGCCCGCGGCGGCGACCCCGGGCGCATCCTCGTCCTCACGTTCAGCCGCAAGGCGGCCGTCGAGCTGCGCGACCGGATGGCGCGGCGCATGGGCGCCGCCCGCGCGCCCCAGGCGACCACCTTCCACTCGTACTGCTACGCCCTGGTCCGCGCCCACCAGGACGTCGACCTGTTCGTGGAGCCGCTGCGGCTGCTGTCCGGTCCCGAACAGGACGTGGCCGTGCGCGAGCTGCTCGCCGGCCAGCTCGACCTGCAACGGCTCGGCCTCGCCCATGTGCGCTGGCCGGACGAACTGCGCGCCTGCCTCACCACCCGCGGCTTCGCCGACGAGGTCCGCGCGGTGCTGGCCCGCAGTCGCGAACTCGGCCTGGACCCCACGTCCCTGGACGCGTTCGCCCACCGCATCGGCCGCCCCGACTGGCGGGCCGCGGCCGCCTTCCTGGCCGAGTACCTCGACGTGCTCGACCTGCACGGAGTGATCGACTACGCCGAACTCGTCCACCGCGCGGTGCTCCTCGCCCACCGCACCGAGGTCGCCGAACGGCTGGCCGCGAGTTACGACGCCGTGTTCGTCGACGAGTACCAGGACACCGACCCGGCTCAGGTCCGCCTGCTGCACGCCCTGGCCGGCGGCGGCCGCACCCTGGTCGCCTTCGGTGACCCCGACCAGTCGATCTACACCTTCCGGGGCGCCGACGTGAACGGCATCCTGGAGTTCCCGTACGCCTTCCCCCGCCCCGACGGCCGTCCCGCCCCCGTCGAGGTGCTGCGCACCTCCCGGCGCTCCGGCGCGGCCCTGCTGGACGCCACCCGGCTGCTGACGCAGCGGATGCCCCTGACCCGGCTGCCGTCGGAGAAGGTCCGCGCGCACCGCGACCTGACCGCCGCACGCGCCGGCGGCCGCGTCGAGGTCTACACGTATCCGACGCCCGGCACCGAACTGGACAACATCGCCGACATCCTGCGCCGCGCCCACCTGGAGGACGGCGTGCCCTGGGGCGAGATGGCCGTCCTGGTGCGCGCCGGATCGCGCACGATCCCGACGGTCCGCCGCGCCCTCACCTCCGCCGGCGTCCCCCTCGACATCGACGGCGACGATCTCCCCCTGCGCCACGAGCCCGCGGTGGCGCCCCTGCTGGCGGCCCTGCGCGCGGTGGCCACGGCGGAGGCGTCCGCGACGGCGACCCCCGACGACGCGCGCGGCGCGGCGACCGGAGCCGGGGGGTCCGGCGATGCCGGGCAGGCGCCCGGTTGGCTCGACACCGAAACCGCGCTCACCCTGCTGGCCTCACCCCTCGCCGGCATGGACGCGGCCGATCTGCGCCGCCTCGGCCGGGCCCTGCGCGAGGAGGAACGGACCGCGGGCAACCCGCTGCCGCCGCCCTCCGACGAACTGCTCGCGCGCGCCCTGGCCGAGCCCGAGCGCCTCGTCGCCCACGACCCGACGTACGCGCGCGGCGCCCAGCGCCTCGGCGCGCTGCTGGCCACGGCCCGCGCACGCCTCGCGGGCGGCGGCACGACCGAGGAGGCGCTGTGGGACCTCTGGGACGGCACCCCCTGGCCCACGCGCCTGGAACGGGCCGCCCGGCGCGGCGGCGCGGCGGGCCGCAACGCCGACCGCGACCTGGACGCGGTGTGCGCGCTGTTCGCCACCGCCGCGCGCGCGGAGGAACGCACCGGCGGACGGGGCGCGCTGAACTTCCTGGCCGAGATCGAGGCCGAGGACATCGCCGCCGACACCCTCGCCCGCCGTGCCGTGCGCCCCGACGCCGTACGCCTGATGACCGCCCACCGCGCCAAGGGTTTGGAATGGAGTCTGGTCGTCGTGGCCGGCGTCCAGGAAGGCCTGTGGCCGGACCTGAGGCGCCGCGGCTCCCTCCTGGAGGCCGACCGCATCGGACGCGACGGACTTGCCGAGCCGCTCACCCCGGGCGCGCTGCTCGCCGAGGAACGCCGCCTCTTCTACGTGGCCGCCACACGCGCGCGGGACCGTCTCGTCGTCACCGCCGTCAAGGCGCCCGCCGACGACGGCGACCAGCCCTCCCGTTTCCTCACCGAACTCGGCGTTGAACCGAAGGACGTCACCGGCCGCCCCCGCCGGCCCCTGTCGGTCGCCGCGCTGGTCGCCGAACTGCGCGCCACCACGGTCGACCCGCGCGTCTCCGCGCCCCTCAGGGAGGCGGCCGCCCGCCG
The DNA here is from genome assembly GCF_030816715.1 of Streptomyces achromogenes. Taxonomy (NCBI): domain Bacteria; kingdom Bacillati; phylum Actinomycetota; class Actinomycetes; order Kitasatosporales; family Streptomycetaceae; genus Streptomyces; species Streptomyces achromogenes. Next base: position 5,735,286 of record NZ_JAUSYH010000001.1, read on the forward strand.
TCTAGCCCGGCTGGCCGCGCTCGCCGACGAGGAGGGCCGGCCCCTGGCGCCCGCCGCCCACCCGTACCGCTGGTGGGGCATGTTCGAGCCGACCGAGAGCAAGGTGCCGCTGCGCGACCGCGAGCAGCCCGTCGTGCTCTCCGGCAGCGCTCTCGACCAGCTCGCCAACACCTGCGCCCTGCAGTGGTTCCTGGGCCGCGAGGTGAAGGCCGACGCGCCCGCCACGGCCGCCCAGGGCTTCGGCAACGTGGTGCACGTCCTCGCCGACGAGGTCGCCTCCGGGCACACCCCGGCCGACCTCGAGGTCCTCATGGAGCGCCTCGACTCCGTGTGGAACGCCCTCGCCTTCGACGCGCCGTGGAAGTCCACACAGGAGAAGGCGCACGCACGCGTGGCGCTCGAACGCTTCCTCCAGTGGCATGTGACGGACCGCATGGGCCGCACACCGGTCGCCAGTGAGCACGACTTCGACGTCACGCTCGAAGCGGGCGACTACGAGGTGCGCATCCGCGGCCAGATGGACCGCGTCGAGGCGGACGGCGACGGCCGCGCCTACGTCGTCGACTTCAAGACGGGCAAGCAGACGCCCACCGCGCGCGAGGTCCAGCGTCACCCCCAGCTCGCCGTCTACCAGCTCGCGGTCCGCGAGGGAGCCGTCGACGACGCCTTCGACGGGGTGCGCCCCGAACCGGGCGGCGCAGAACTCGTCCAACTGCGCCAGGGCGCCGCCAGGCGGGACGGCGGCGAAGCGCTGCCCAAGGTGCAGGCGCAGGAGCCGCTGGAAGGCGAATGGGTCGGCGAACTCCTCGCCACGGCCGCCGGCAAGGTCCTCGACGAGCGGTTCACCCCCACCGCCGGCCAGCAGTGCACCCACTGCGCGTTCCGCGCCTCGTGCAGCGCCCGGCCCGAAGGGCGTCACGTCGTCGAGTGAGGCGGAGGGGAAGCCATGTGCGGGGGCGGACGGGTGGCGTGTGCGGGGGCGGACGGGAAAGCCGTGGGCGGGGCGGACGGTGTGACGGACCGCACCACCCGCGCTGACCTGCACGCATCTCCCCGCGGCGGGTGATTTGTCATCGACTGTCGGTGCCCGCCGCTAGCCTCTCCCCATGCCCGCCCGCATCAGCGACCCCGAGCAGCTCAAGGAGCTCCTCGGGATCCCCTTCACCCCGGAGCAGACGGCCTGCGTCATCGCGCCGCCCGCCCCGCAGGTGATCGTGGCCGGAGCCGGGTCGGGCAAGACCACGGTGATGGCCGCACGCGTGGTGTGGCTGGTCGGCACCGGCCAGGTCGCCCCCGAGCAGGTCCTCGGCCTGACCTTCACCAACAAGGCGGCCGGAGAACTCGCCGAACGCGTCCGCAAGGCCCTCGTCAGGGCGGGCGTCACCGACCCCGACGTCATCGACCCGGACAACCCGCCCGGCGAGCCGGTCATCTCCACCTACCACGCGTTCGCGGGCCGCCTCCTCGCCGACCACGGCCTGCGCATCGGCCTGGAACCCACCTCCCGCCTGCTCGCCGACGCCACCCGCTACCAGCTCGCGGCGCGCGTGCTGCGCGAGGCCCCGGGCCCCTACCCGTCGCTCACCCGCTCCTTCGCCGACCTGATCAGCGACCTCCTCACGCTCGACGGCGAACTCGCCGAACACCTCGTGCGCCCCGAGGACCTGCGCGCGTGGGACGCGGAACTGCTGCACACCCTCGAGGGCGTCAGACTCACCAACGCCGACCTGCGCAAGGCCCCCGAAGCGGCCGCCGCCCGACGCGAACTGGCCGACCTGGTGCTGCGCTACCGGGCCGCCAAGCGCGAGCGCGACCTGCTCGACTTCGGCGACCAGATCGCCCTGGCGGCCCGGCTCGCCCAGGTGCCCGAGGTGGGCCCGCTCCTGCGCGACGAGTTCCGCGTCGTCCTCCTCGACGAGTACCAGGACACCTCCGTCGCCCAGCGGGTGCTCCTCGCCGGACTCTTCGGCGGCGCCGCGGGCCACCCCGTGACCGCCGTCGGCGACCCCTGCCAGGCCATCTACGGCTGGCGCGGCGCCTCCGTCGCCAACCTCGACGACTTCCCCGAGCACTTCGCGCACACCGACGGCAGCCGGGCGCGCCGCCAGTCGCTCAGCGAGAACCGCCGCAGCGGCGGCCGCCTCCTGGACCTCGCCAACGGCCTCGCAGAACCGCTGCGCGCCATGCACGCGGGCGTGGAGGCGCTGCGCCCGGCTCCCGGTGCGGAACGCGACGGCGTGGTCCGCTGCGCCCTGCTGGCCACCCACGCCGAGGAGATGGACTGGATCGCCGACTCCATCGCCCATCTGGTGCGCACCGGCAAGGCGCCCGGTGAGATCGCCGTCCTGTGCCGGACGGCCACCGACTTCGCGCAGATCCAGGGCGCGCTGGTCGCGCGGGACGTCCCCGTCGAGGTCGTCGGTCTGTCCGGTCTGCTGCACCTGCCCGAGGTGGCCGACCTGGTCGCCGTCTGCGAGGTCCTCCAGGACCCCGGTGCCAACGCCTCCCTGGTCCGCCTGCTCACCGGCCCGCGCTGGCGCATCGGACCGCGCGACCTCGCTCTCCTCGGCCGACGGGCCCGGCGGCTCGTCGGCCACGCGCGCGGGGGCGACGCCGACCCGGACCGTCGCCTCGCCGAGGCCGTCGAAGGGGTGGACCCGTCCGAGGTGATATCGCTCGCGGACGCCCTCGACACCTTCCTGGAGACGCCGTTGTACGGCGGCGCCGGCGGGGACGATGACGGGTTGCCGTTCTCGCCGGACGCGCGCGTGCGGTTCGCGCGCCTCGCCGCCGAACTGCGCGACCTGCGCCGCTCCCTCGCCGATCCCCTGATGGACGTCCTGCACCGCGTCCTCGCCGTCACCGGCCTCGAGGTCGAACTCTCGGCGTCCCCGCACGCCCTGGCGGCCCGCCGCCGGGAGACCCTGTCCAACTTCCTCGACATCGCCGCTTCGTTCGCGGCCGGCGAGAGCGAGGCGAGCCTGCTGGCCTTCCTCGGCTTCCTGCGCACCGCCGCCCAGTACGAGAAGGGCCTCGACAACGCCCTTCCGGGCGGCGAGAACACCGTCAAGGTGCTCACCGCGCACAAGTCCAAGGGCCTCGAGTGGGACGTGGTGGCCGTCCCCGGCCTGGTCAGCGGCACGTTCCCCAGCGGCCAGGGCCGCGAGAAGTGGACCGCGCAGGCCAAGGTGCTGCCGCACGCACTGCGCGGTGACGCCGACACGCTCCCCGACCTCGCCTCCTGGGACGCCCGGGGCATGAAGGCCTTCCACGAGGCCATGAAGGACCACCAGCACACCGAGGAACTCCGCCTCGGCTACGTCACCTTCACCCGCCCGCGGTCCCTGCTCCTCGGCTCCGGCCACTGGTGGGGACCCGCCCAGAAGAAGCCCCGCGGCCCGTCCGACTTCCTGCTGGCCCTGCACGACCACTGCGCGGCCGGACACGGCGAGATCGAGGTCTGGGCCGACCCGCCGGAGGAGGACGGGGAGAACCCCGCCCTGCACCGGGCGAGCGTCGACCAGGTCTGGCCGCTCCCGCTGGACGACGCGGCCCTGGCCCGCCGCCGCGCCGCCGCCGAGACCGTCCTCGCCCACCTGGAGGACCTCGAGGACCTCGCCTCGCACGAGGACGACCGCCCCCGTGCCGCCCACGACCCGGACGCCCACGACGACCCCGACTGGCCGCCGCCACCGGACGACGACGAGCCGCCCCACGACGAGGACGACCCCTTCGACGAGGACCTCTTCGACGCGGGCTCCTTTGACGACGGCCCCTTCCACGCGGACTCCTTCGACGCGGACCCCTTCGATGCGGACCCCGTCGGCCAAGGCCCCTTCGAGGACGGGTCGGCCGGTGCTGCCCCCCACGAAGCCCGGCCGGCCGAGGGCGACCCCGCGGACGGGCACGAGCGGGGCTCGGCCGGTTCCCCCGTCCACCGCCCCGTCCGTCCCGCCGTCCACCCGTCGGTCCCTCATCAGGGGGCAGCCCCTGAGGCGCCCAGGCCCCCCAGGTCGACCAGGCCCCCCGGACCCCGCCCGCGCCGGAACTCCCTCACCCCGGAGGAGGCCCGCACCGTCGCCTCCTGGGACCGCGACCTCGACGCGCTCGCCGGGGAACTGCTGCGTACCCGCCGGACCGTCACGGACGTGCCCCTGCCGACGAGCCTGACCGCCTCGCAGGTCCTGCGCCTGGCCGCCGACCCGGACGGTCTCGCGCAGGAACTCGCGCGCCCCATGCCACGCCCCCCGCAACCGGCCGCACGCCGGGGCACCCGGTTCCACGCCTGGGTGGAGGCCCGCTTCGAGGAGTTGACGCTCCCCCTGCTGGAACCGGACGAACTGCCGGGCCACGACGCCGAGATCGATGACGAACGCGACCTCGAGGCCCTCAAGGAGGCCTTCGAGCGCACCGAGTACGCCCACCGCACGCCCTACCGGGTCGAGGCCCCCTTCCAGGTCGCCCTCGCCGGCCGCGTCGTCCGGGGCCGTATCGACGCCGTCTACAAAGAGGGCGACGGCGACTCGGCCACGTACGACATCGTCGACTGGAAGACCCACCGTGCCCACACCGCGGACCCCCTCCAGCTCGCCCTGTACCGGCTCGCCTGGGCCGAGCAGCAGGGAGTGCCCGTGGAATCCGTCACAGCGGCGTTCCTGTACGTGCGCACCGGTGACGTCGTACGACCGGAGGAGCTGCCCGATCGTCCCGCTCTGGAGCGCCTGTTGACCGGGAAGGAGGGCGCCGGGAACGGCCGCGACGAACCGGCCGGGCGCGTGGGCCCCGCACCGGGGCCCGGCGAGGACGCCGGCGCGGGCCGATAGGCTCGTGACCATGAGCCATCCCGTTGACAGTGCCGTCAGCGCCGTCCGCACGTACGTCGAGCAGCATCGCGCCGCCTTCCTCGACGACCTCGCCGAATGGCTGCGTATCCCGTCGGTGTCGGCACAGCCCGACCACGCCCCCGACGTACGGCGCAGCGCGGACTGGCTCGCCGCCAAGCTCCTCCAGACCGGCTTCCCGACCGCCGAGGTCTGGCAGACGCCGGGCGCGCCGGCCGTCTACGCGCAATGGCCCTCCGGCGATCCGCAGGCGCCCACCGTCCTGGTCTACGGCCACCACGACGTGCAGCCCGCCGCCCGCGAGGACGGCTGGGACACCGATCCCTTCGAGCCCGTCGTCCGCGGAAACCGCCTCCACGCGCGCGGGGCGGCCGACGACAAGGGACAGGTCTTCTTCCACACCCTCGGCGTCCGCGCCCACCTCGCCGCCACCGGCCGCACCGCGCCGGCCGTCAACCTCAAGCTGCTGATCGAGGGCGAGGAGGAGTCCGGCTCCCCGAACTTCCGGGCCCTCGTGGAAGAGCGGGCCGGGCGGCTCGCCGCGGACGCCGTGATCGTCTCCGACACCGGCATGTGGTCCGAGGACACCCCCACGGTGTGCACCGGAATGCGCGGCCTCGCCGAGTGCGAGATCCGGTTCCTCGGCCCTGACCAGGACATCCACTCCGGTTCCTTCGGCGGGGCGGTGCCCAACCCGGCGACCGCGATCGCCCGCCTCGTCGCCGGCCTGCACGACGAGCACGCGCGCGTGGCCGTCCCCGGCTTCTACGACGGCGTCGTCGAGCTCACCGACCGCGAGCGGGAGCTCTTCGCCGAGCTGCCCTTCGACGAGGACCAGTGGCTGAGCACCGCCCGGTCGCACGCAGCCCACGGGGAGGCCGGGCACACCACCCTGGAGCGGATCTGGGCCCGCCCGACGGCCGAGGTCAACGGCATCGGCGGCGGCTACCAGGGACCCGGCAGCAAGACGATCATCCCGTCCTCGGCGTTCGTGAAACTGTCCTTCCGGCTCGTCGCAGGCCAGGACCCCGACCATGTCGAGAAGGCAGTCCGCGCCTGGGTCGCCGAGCAGGCGCCCGCCGGCGTCCGGTACGAGATCGCGTTCAGCCCGGCCACGCGCCCCTGCCTGACCCCGCTGGACCACCCCGCCCTGCGGTCCGTGGTCCGCGCCATGGGCCGAGCCTTCGACAAGCCCGTCCGCTTCACCCGTGAGGGAGGCTCGGGACCGGCCGCCGACCTGCAGGAGGTCCTCGACGCCCCCGTGCTCTTCCTTGGCATCTCCGTCCCCTCGGACGGCTGGCACGCGCCCAACGAGAAGGTCGAGCTGGACCTCCTCCTCAAGGGCGTCGAGACCGCCGCACACCTGTGGAGCGACCTCGCCGCGCACTGGCGTCATGCGCCCTGACGACCCCGACCGGCCCCGGAGGAACCGCGCGCGCGGTGCACACTGAAGAAGCCGCTCCGCATCGCGCCGCTCCACGACCGGTCGCCGTCTCCCGTACATCCCGCTGAACCGCCCGCAGAAACAACCGTTCCACCGGGGGAGTTGGAAGTACCCGTGACCACCTGGACCGACCAGAACGCCGATCGACCCATCTCGCTCACCGCGCCGAGCGGTGTGGACCGGGCCGCCCACCACCGGCTCGACGAGGCCTGGCTCGCCGCGGCGTGGAGCCACCCCACGACCCGTTGCTTCGTCGTCTCCGGAGGCCAGGTCCTCATCGACGAGACGTCCGACGGCCGCACCGAACTCGTCATGACCCCGTCCTTCGAGGCCCCCCTCACCGAGGCGCACCGCTACTTCCTCGGGACGGACGAGGACGGCGTCAGCTACTTCGCCCTCCAGAAGGACACGCTGCCCGGCCGTATCGACCAGTCCGCGCGCTCGGCCGGGTTGCGTGAGGCGGGTCTGCTGCTGTCGCCGCGCGACGTGGGCCTGATGGTGCACGCCGTGGGTCTGGAGAACTGGCAGCGCACCCACCGCTTCTGCTCCCGCTGCGGGGAGCGCACGGTGATCGCCGCGGCCGGCCACATCCGCCGCTGCCCCGCCTGCGGCGCCGAGCACTACCCGCGCACCGACCCGGCGGTGATCATGGCCGTCACGGACGAGGAGGACCGCATCCTCCTGGGCCGCCAGGTCCACTGGCCCGAGGGCCGCTTCTCGACCCTCGCCGGTTTCGTCGAGCCCGGCGAGTCCATCGAGCAGTCCGTGCGCCGCGAGGTCTTCGAGGAGGCCGGCGTCACCGTCGGCCAGGTCGAGTACGTCGCCAGCCAGCCCTGGCCCTTCCCGTCCAGTCTCATGCTCGGCTTCATGGCCCGTGCCACGTCCACCGACATCGACGTCGACGGCGACGAGATCCACGAGGCCCGCTGGTTCTCCCGCGACGAGCTCGCCGCCGCCTTCGAGGCCGGCGACGTGCTGCCCCCCTACGGCATCTCCATCGCGGCCCGCCTGATCGAGCTCTGGTACGGCAAGCCGCTGCCCATGCGCAACCTCGTCTGACCACGACCGCCCGACCACGCCCGGCACGTCGAAGGGGTGGCCGCCCCGCACCGGGACGGCCACCCCTTCGACGCGCGGAACCGGGAACCCCCGACCAGCCGTTGAAGCCGTCGGGGGTCGCGTCGCGCGAGGGTCAGGCGGTGAGGGCCTGCTTCACCTGGGCGAGGCTCGGGTTCGTCATCACGACTTCAGCGCCACCGCTGGAGGGAACTACCTGAACAGTCGGCACCGTCTGGTTTCCGCCATTCGCCTTCTCCACGAACGCCGCGGACTCCGGGTCCTGCTCGATGTTGATCTCGGTGTACGCGATGCCCTCGCGCTCCAGCTGCTTCTTCAGCCGCTGGCAGTAGCCGCACCACGTGGTGCTGTACATCGTCACAGTGCCCAGCATGTCTGTCATGCTCCTTCGGCGGTCGGGGGAGGGGCGGTCCTAGGGTGAACGCGGCGGGCGGGGCCGCCATTCCCGGTGGTGACGTCCGCCGCACCAGTACGACTGCGGGGGCCCGCCTGTGGACAACCGTCCCGCCAGTCTCCGCCGACCTGGCAGCATGGCCGTGTGACAGCAGCAACGCACTCCACCCTGTTCCCGCAGGCACCGGACTCGGCCGACGCGGTGCTCGACGAGCTCGACCCCGAGCAGCGCGAGGTCGCCACCGCCCTGCACGGTCCGGTGTGCGTACTGGCCGGAGCCGGTACGGGCAAGACCCGGGCCATCACCCACCGCATCGCCTACGGGGTGCGTGCCGGCATCCTGCACCCCTCCAGCGTGCTCGCCGTCACCTTCACCAACCGGGCCGCCGGCGAGATGCGCGGCCGGCTCCGCCAGCTCGGCGCCCAGGGAGTCCAGGCCGCGCACCTTCCACTCCGCGGCCCTTCGGCAGCTGCAGTACTTCTGGCCGAAAGCGATCGGTGGCTCCCTGCCCCGGCTCGTCGACCGCAAGGTACAGCTCGTCGCCGACGCGGCCGCCGCCTGCCGCATCCGTCTCGACCGCGGTGAGCTGCGGGACGTCACCGCGGAGATCGAGTGGTCCAAGGTCACCCAGACGGTCCCCGCCGACTACGCCCTCGCCGCCGTCAAGGCGGGCCGCGAGTCCCCCCGCGACCCCGCCGAGATCGCCCAGCTCTACGCCGCCTACGAGGACCTCAAGCGCGAGCGTGCCGTCATCGACTTCGAGGACGTCCTGCTGCTGACCGTCGCCGTTCTGCAGGACCGGCACGACATCGCCGAGCAGGTCCGCGCCCAGTACCAGCACTTCGTGGTCGACGAGTACCAGGACGTCAGCCCGCTCCAGCAGCGCCTGCTCGAGCTGTGGCTCGGCGACCGGGACGACCTGTGCGTGGTCGGGGACGCCAGCCAGACGATCTACTCCTTCACCGGCGCCACCCCCGACCACCTGCTCGACTTCCGCAAGCGTCACCCCGGGGCGACCGTCGTCAAGCTGGTCCGCGACTACCGCTCCACCCCCCAGGTCGTGCACCTCGCCAACGGGCTGCTCGCCCAGGCCCGCGGCCGCGCCGCCGACCACCGTCTGGAACTGGTCTCCCAGCGTGGCCCCGGGCCCGAGCCGGGTTACGCCGAGTACGCCGATGAGCCCGCCGAGGCCGAGGGCGCGGCCCGTCGTATCCGCGAGCTCCTCGACGCCGGGGTCCCGGCCGCGGAGATCGCCGTGCTGTTCCGCACCAACGCCCAGTCGGAGACCTACGAGCAGGCCCTCGCCGACCTGGGCATCCCGTATCAGCTGCGCGGTGCCGAGCGCTTCTTCGACCGGCCCGAGGTGCGCAAGGCCGGTGTCGCCCTGCGCGGCGCGGCCCGGTTCGGCGGCAACGACACGCTCCTCGAGGACGCCGTCGACCTGCCCTCGCAGGTGCGTGCCGTCCTCTCCGGCGAAGGCTGGACCACACAGCCACCGGCCGGCTCCGGGGCCGTCAGGGAGCGCTGGGAGTCGCTGGCGGCCCTGGTGAGCCTGGCGCAGGACTTCGTCGCGGCCCGTCCCGGGGCGACCCTCGCCGACCTGGTCGCCGAACTCGACGAGCGGGCGAGCGCCCAGCACGCCCCGACCGTCCAGGGCGTCACCCTGGCCTCCCTGCACTCCGCGAAGGGCCTGGAGTGGGACGTCGTCTTCCTGGTCGGCGTGGCGGAGGGCATGATGCCGATCACCTACGCCAGGACCGACGAGCAGATCGAGGAGGAGCGACGCCTCCTCTACGTCGGGGTCACCCGGGCCCGCGCGCGGCTGTACCTGTCGTGGGCGCTCTCCCGCTCACCGGGCGGCCGTCCGAACCGCCGCCCGAGCCGCTTCCTCGACGGCCTCCGTCCCGGCTCGGGCACCGCCGTGGGCCGTGGGGGCGGCGGGGGAGCCGGAGGCATCGAGCGGGGGTTCCCCGGTGTCGCCGCGGCCGCGGGCCAGGCGCCGCGGCGGACGCAGCGCACCCCGGCCCGCTGCCGGGTCTGCGGGCGCACCCTGACCGACGCCGGCGAGATGAAGCTGATGCGCTGCGAGGACTGCCCCTCCGACATGGACGAGGGCCTGTACGAGCGGCTGCGGGACTGGCGGGCGGTCCAGGCGAAGCGCGCCGGCCAGCCGGCGTTCTGCGTCTTCACCGACAAGACGCTGATGGCGATTGCCGAGGCGGTCCCCGACGAGGAGGGCGAACTGGCCCGGATCCCGGGGGTCGGTGTGCGCAAGTTGCACCGTTACGGGACCGACGTCCTGGCCATCTGCGCAGGCCAGGACGTGGTGGAGGGCGACGAGGGGGGTGAGGGAGGGGCGGCCGAAGATTGATCCGAACTCGTCGGAAAAATAGTTTGCGCATGCCCCGGCAATCCCCATAGGTTCTTAGACACCGGAACGGCGGCCTTCTCGAAGGCCCTGATTCCGTGCTGTACTTGCATATCCGTCGGACCGGCTCACCCTGGTCCCCCGAGACGCCGAGAGGAGGCGATTCCAGTGATCATCATCAACCGCAGCTCCACCGCCAAACTGACCGATCGCTCGGTCGTCTCCACGTGCATGCTCGGCGCCTCGGTCCTGGGCACCGGTCTGTCCGGCATCCGTGCCGACCGGCCGGCGTCCTCCTCTGTTTCGCCCGTGAGCCTCCTCGGCCGCGAGCGCAATGAGCGACCGACCAAGGCACTGGAAGCAGTAGAGGCGCAGGCACATGCCTATGCCTTCGCGGCGACCGGTGCCGGATTCCGCAAGCAGACGACGCAGCACCACCTGATGTGGGCCTTCCGTGGGCCAGAACCCTGGAGTGATCCAGCCTGATCGTCGATCAGGCCGGCGCCTTCAGGGCCGCGGAACCCCACTCGGGATCCGCGGCCCTTCTGTTTTCCCCGAACGGGGACGACGGAGTGAAGGGGCCTCGGGACAAGAAAAGAACCCGGTACCCAGCCGACACCCGGTCCCACAGGACCGGACCGACCAGACGAGGAAGACGAACCGTGCAACTCGAAGCGCACGCCCCGTCCGTACCGCCTTCCGAAACGATCCCCCCGCCCGGCCTCACGGAGGACTCCACCTTGACCCCGCTCACGGCGCTCACCGCGCTCGACGACGCCATCGAGAACCTCGGCGTGCCCGTCCCCTGCCGTTCCTACGACCCGGAGGTCTTCTTCGCCGAGACCCCGGCGGACGTCGAGTACGCCAAGTCCCTCTGCCGTACCTGCCCGCTGGTGGAGGCCTGCCTCGCCGGCGCGAAGGAGCGGCGCGAGCCCTGGGGTGTCTGGGGTGGCGAGCTGTTCGTGCAGGGTGTCGTCGTCGCCCGCAAGCGGCCGCGTGGTCGCCCGCGCAAGAACCCGGTCACGGCATGAACACCGCAGGAACAATCGACCGTCCCCTCACGCAAGACCCCAAGAAGCAGGCCCCGATGAAGCCGTTCACCAGCGAGCCCGCAGGCTCCGCGACCGAAGACCTCACGATCACCACCGGCGCGTACGACTCGCGTCAGAACAGGACACGCGAGATGCAACTCATCCCAGAAGCCCTGGCTCGTGCCCATATGCACGACCGGCTGCACGAGGTCGAGCGGGAACGCCAGGCCGTGCGCCTGGTGGCCGCTCGCCGGATGCAGCGTCGGGCCGAGCGCGCGTCGCTGCGCGCCCGCCGGGCGCTCGCCATGGCCGTGATGCAGTAACCGCACACACCTGAAGCGGTGGTCTCCCGAGAGGGAGGCGAAGCTCTCCCCGCGGGGGCCGGTCCGTCCGAACGGACCGGCCCCCGCTGTGCGCTGTGCGCCCGATCCGGCCCCGCGGCGTTATCGTCCTGGCATGGCGAGTCCTCCCGGAGACGGCGACCGAGACGGTTCACCGGCGGAGCCCCCGCCCCTGCCGGTGGTGTGCGGCCGCTGCGGGGTCCGGGCCGCAGATCCACCGCCGGTCACCTGGACGTGTTCTGTGGAGAACGGTGTCCGCCGTCACTTCTGCGAGGCGTGCGCCCGGGAGAACCTCCGGGCGATCGAAGGCCGGCTCGACTCGAACTGGTGGTGAGGTATCTCACACCCGGGCCGGAGTCCCGCGCCCGTGCCTCACGCCTGTCTCAGGCCTCCGCCACCGAGTCCTCCTGTCTCTCAGGCCTCCGCCGCCGAGTCCTCCGCCAAGGGGCCCTCCGCCAAGGGATCCTCCGCCAAGGGATCCTCCGCTTCCGGGGACTCCAGGGTTTCCGAGGACTCCGGCTCGTCCTCCAGGAGGAACCCGGGGAGCCAGTCCTCCAGTTCGTCCCGCAGCCGTACCGTCGCACCCAGCTGGCACAGCACCCCGATCGTGCTGAGGGTCACCCGGTGTATCAGCAGGTACGCCGGCGGCAGGTTGAGCTGCTTGCCCAACTGGTGGGCGGGAGAGCGGGGGTCGGCTATCCGGGCCGCCTGGCTGCGCATCCAGCCGCGGGTGAAGGTGAACTCCTCCGCACGGGCCGGTTCGATGATCGGCAGGAGGTAGTCGAGGACGGCGTCGGGATCGAGCTCGATGGAGTCCTTGACGAAGCCCTCCGCGCGCAGGAGTTCGTAGACCGCCTCCGCGTCACCGTCCAGGGTCATGCGCAGGGACTCGCCGATCGGGTCCGGCAGGCCGCCCGCGAGCCTGTCCACCGTGCCGAAGTCCAGCACGCCCAGCCGCCAGTCGTCCTCGCCCTCAGGCCCGCCGGGCAGGAGGCGGAAGTTGCCGGGGTGCGGGTCGGCGTGCAGCAGGCCGGTGCGCGCCGGGCCTGAGAAGAGGAAGCGGGACAGCAACTGGCCGGCGCGGTCACGCTGCTCCTGGGTGCCCTCGGAGATCACCTCGGAGAGGGGAACGCCGTCGAGCCACTCGGTGACCAGGATCTGGTCGCACTGGTGGACCACCGCCGGCACCACGACGTCAAGATCCCCGGCGAACTCCTCCGCGTGGGCCTGCTGGGCCTGCGCCTCCAGGCCGTAGTCCAGTTCCTCCGAGACCCGGTCGCGCAGCTCGGCGATCAGGGGCTTCACGTCCATGCCCGGAATGAGCGGGCCCAACAGGCGTGCGAAGCGGCTGAGTTGGTTCAGGTCGGACAGCAGGGCCTCGCCCGCCCCGGGGTACTGGACCTTGACCGCGACCTCTCGCCCGTCGTGCCACACCCCGCGGTGCACCTGACCGATCGAGGCCGCCGCGGCGGGTTTGTCGTCGAACTCCAGGAACAGCTCCGCCCAGTCCTCGCCGAGGTGCTTCGTGAGCACGGCGTGCACGGTCCGGGTCGGCATCGGCGGCGCCGCGTCCTGGAGCTTGGTGAGGGCCGCGCGGTAGGGGCCGGCCACCTCCTCGGGCAGGGCCGACTCGAAGACGGACAGGGCCTGTCCGAACTTCATCGCGCCGCCCTTCAGCTCGCCCAGCACCTTGAAGAGCTGCTCCGCGGTGCGCTGCTGCAGCTCGCGGCCGACGATCTCCGCGGACTCGCCCACGATCCGCTTGCCCAGACCCCACGTGGCCCGCCCGGCGAAGCCGAGCGGGAGCGCGGCGAGCTTGGCGGTCCGGGTGACCGCCTTCCGGGGAAGATCAGACATGCGCCCTCCAAGTCCCAGCCAGCCGCGCGGTGTCCGTCGTACCGCGTAACCCCGTCGAATGCGGTTGCTCTCCCATTGTCTCGTGCGAACCCCCCTCCTCGGAGGTGTGTTCCCGCTTACCTTTCTCCGCGGCCCCGCACGGACAGGCGCAGTGTGGCCGCACCGGCCGTGCGTGCCAGTGGAGCGCGGGTACGGAGACCTCCCACCGCACGCCCGCACTCGACGGCTCGCGGCCGTCCAGGAACGTGAGCGCGTGGGCGGCGGCCAGCCCGGCCACCGTCGTCGCCAGCGTCAGGTCACAGGCGCGCGCCGTGCGCCGGTGACCGGAGTGCCACTGGGCGACCAGCCGCGGCCAGACCGGGTCCCGGTCGGTGCGCTCCTGGTGCAGACAGCCCGCGCAACCCGTCTCACCCGGCAGGACGAGCGGGCCGACGACGCCCGTGCCCTCGACGACCCCGGCGTAGAGATGCGGGGTGCCCGAGGCGATCATTGGTTCCGCCGCGGAGGGAGCGGGCGCGTGCACGCACACGTCGTCGCGCGGGGCGAGGATCACCAGTGAGAAGCCCGGAGTGTCCCCGGCGGGTGAGCTCCTGCTCCTTCGGGGCGGGCGACCGGGGGCGGCCCGGCGCACGACGCGGCGGGCCGCCTCGTCCCGGCGCTCGCCGACCGCCTCGGCGGGCAGGCCGCCGGGCGTGACGTCCCCCGGCTCCACCTTTCCGCCGTCTCGCACGTCCACCTCGCCCACTCCCGCGCCCGACAGCAGCGCCGCCAGCACCGCGCCCACCCGGCCCGCGCCCCGCACCTGCACCCGCAACCCGCGCCGGGCGGCCAGGTGCTCGACAGCGTCTCCCGGCTGCGAGGTGAGGAGGGACAGCGCGGCGAGATCGGGACGCAGCCGGTCCATGACCTCCCTCCTCTCCCGCAGCGCGGAGGCCTCCGGTCCGCCGCCGCGCGCGTCGTCGAGCAGTCCCGCCCGGGCCAGCCGCTCCACCAGCCGGTCGACATGGCCGTCGGGCAGATCCATACGGCGGCCCTCCTCGCGCAGCAGCGGGAGCCCGCGGGTGCCGTCCAGCAGGTCGAGGAAACTGCCGGTGGCCGTGTCGACCGGGCCGAGTGTCAGTGCGTGCGCCGGTGTCATGCCGAACTGCACCGTGTTGAGGTCGCGCCAGCCGCGCCGCAGCGCGGGTTTCACCGTCGGATGCATCGAAGGCCCCCCGTATGCGTGGAAACTCCCCGTCATGTCGACGGAGCGGGACGTGGGGTGTCCTCGCTCCGCCGACGACTGCCAGCATGCCCGGACCCGACCGAGGCCGCCGAAAGTTGTCCACAGGCACGGTAATTCGTCGTATAAATGCGTCGTACGAGGCAAAAGCGGCAGGTCGGATCGGAACCCACCCGACCCGGAGCCGGGACTTCCGCCATGTGCAACGGGTAACGTCGGGGCGTGCCCGCCGACCCACTGCACCGCGCCGGACCACCACAGCGCAGTACGACGAGCCAGCCGCCGAGCGGCTCGGGGGCGAGCGCGATCGAGGTCCGCAGAAGCGCCCGGCGACGCCGGACGGTCTCGGCGTACCGCGAGGGCGATCGCACCATCGTGCTCATCCCCGCCCGGATGTCCGAGGCCGAGGAGCAACGCTGGGTGACCGTCATGCTCGACAAACTCGCCGCGCAGGAGAGCCGGCGCGTGCCGGGCGACGCCGAGCTCGCCGAACGAGCCGAGCGCCTGTCGGCCCAGTGCTTCGGCGGCCGGGCCCGGCCCGCCTCGGTGCGCTGGGTGACCAACCAGAACACCCGCTGGGGCTCGTGCACGCCCGCCGAGGGCAGCATCCGGCTGTCCCACCGACTGAAGGGCATGCCCGAGTACGTCATCGACTACGTCCTCGCCCACGAGCTCGCGCATCTGCTCGTGCCGGGCCACGGCCCCGACTTCTGGCGACTGCTGGAGGCCTACCCGCGGACCGAGCGCGCCCGGGGCTACCTCGAGGGCGTCGTCGCGGCCGAACGCCTCCCTCATCCGCCGGACGCGAACGGGGAGTGACCTGCGGCGCGCGTGGGGTGAACCTCGCGGGCGTCCGGTGCCGTCGCTTGTGTACCGGGTCTGTACCGACATCGTGCGTTGTCGGACTTTGCCGTTAGCCTGACGCGACGCACTCGCAATCGGGATGGGGGACGGTCGTTACGCATGCCCAGGGAATTCCAACGCGGCCACAAGGCCAGGATCAGTGACCTCACGGCGGGTACCGATCTGTACGTAGGCGTGCAGATCACCGCCCCCGGCCTGACCTTCGACATCAGCTGCTTCGGTCTCGACGCCGACGAGCGTCTCTCGGACGACCGGTACTTCGTCTTCTTCAACCAGCCCAAGTCCCCCGAGGAGTCCATCCAGCTCCTGGGCTCCCAGGCGGGCGACACGGAGTCCTTCCGCATCACCCTCGACCGCATCCCGCCGCAGATCCGCAAACTGTCCTTCACGGCGACGCTGGACGGCGCCGGGCAGATGTCGCAGATCAACCCGGGCTACCTGCGTATCGTCGCGGGCGGTGAGGAGGTGGCCCGCTACGCGTTCAACGGCTCCGAGTTCACCAGCGAGCGGGCCGTGATGCTGGGCGACTTCTACCTCAAGGACGTGTGGCGGTTCGCGGCCGTCGGCCAGGGCTTCGACGGCGGCCTCGACGCGCTGCTGAAGAATTTCGGCGGCGAGGTCGCCGAGGAGGAGCCGCCCGCCGCGCCGCAGCAGCCGCAGGCCGGCGCCGCCGCTCCGAGCTTCGCCCCGCCCGCCTTCGGCGCGCCTCCCGCTCCTCAGCAGCCGCAGCCCGCCGCGCAGGGCTTCGCGCCCCCGCCCGGCGCGACCCCGCCGCCGGCCCCGGCTCCCGTATCCCCGGTCCACGCCGCGCCGACCATCGTCGCGCCGCTGGTCCCGCCCGGCGGCCAGGTCCCGCCGCCCGCCCCCGCCCCGGCTCCCTACGGACAGCCGCCACAGCAGCAGCCGTACGGCCAGGGCCCCGCGCCGACCGCGCCCATGCCCCCCGGCTACGGGCAGCAGCCCCCCGCCCCGCAGGCCCCACAGGCCCCGCCCGGCTACGGACAGCCGACCCCGCCGCCCGGCTACGGTCAGCAGCCCCCCTTCGGGCAGGTCCCGGGCCAGCAGGCCTACGGCGTGCCGCAGGGCGCGCCCCAGGGCGGCGCCGGTGTGGCGTCGGCGCTCCAGCAGTTCAAGGAGACGCCCACGGGGCAGCGCTGGACCCAGCAGAACAGGAAGATGATCCGGGTCGATCTCGGCATCGGCGGCCAGCCCGTCCTCGCCCGCCAGGGCAGCATGGTCCTCTACCAGGGCAAGGTCGACTTCAGTTACAAGGGCGCCGGGTTCGCCGGCCGGATCGTCGGCAACGCCACCGGTCAGGAGATGCAGCTGATGCGCTGCACCGGCCAGGGGCAGGTGTTCCTCGCCGAGAACTCCACCCATGTGCACCCCATCGAGCTCCAGGGCGACGCGATCTGCGTCTCCGCCGAGAACGTCCTCGCCTTCGACGAGAGCCTCCAGTACGAGGTCCGTCGCATCGAGGGGCACGGCATCCCCGGCGGCGCGCTGTTCACCATGCAGTTCCAGGGCACCGGGACGATCGTCGTGAAGACGCACGGCACCCCCGTGGTCCTGCCGGTCACGCCCACCACGTTCGCCGACTGCAACGCCGTCGTCGCCTGGTCGGCGGCCTCCCAGGTGGTCGTCTCCAGCCAGGTGCGGATGCGCCGCAACGCATACCCCGGGGACACCGGAGAGAGCGTCAACCTCCAGTTCCGGGGCGCTCCCGGCAACTTCATCGTCGTCCAGCCGTACGAGGTCTGAGGGAGCCCGTCATGAACCAGCCGCTCGCGGGCTACGCGCCCGCACCCGTCACCGCCCGCATGGAGAACCACGGCAACCACATGCTGAAGGTCGCCATGCAGACCGGGAACGACCTCTTCGCGCGCGTGGGCTCGATGGTCGCCTACGAGGGCTTCGTCCAGTACGAGCCCAACCCGCCGGCCGTGCGCCAGATCGCCCGCGACTGGATGACCGGCGAGGGCGCGCCCCTGATGAAGTGCACCGGCGACGGTCTGCTCTATCTCGCCGACTACGGCGCGAACGTCGTCGTCATCAACCTCAACGGCGACGGCATCTCCGTCAACGCCACCAACCTGCTCGCCTTCGACGCGCACCTCACCTGGGGCGTCGAGCGCGTCAAGGGGCTCGCGAAGTTCGCCGGCCAGGGGCTGTGGAACACAAAGATCTCCGGGCAGGGCTGGGTCGCGCTGACCTCCCGGGGCAAGCCGATCGTCGTCGACTGCGGCGGCGGCGAGGACGAGACGTACGTCGACCCCGACGCGCTCGTCGCCTGGTCCCCGAACCTCAAGGTGAAGGGCAAGCGCAGCTTCAAGGCGCAGTCGCTCATCGGCCGGGGCAGTGGTGAGGCCTACCAGATGGCCTTCTCCGGCCAGGGCATCGTCGTCGTCCAGCCCAGTGAGGACAGCACCGACCGCCTCCGGGTACGGGGCTGAGGGGGACCGGGAACACCATGCAGAGCTCACTTTTCGCGCACAACGACTCGCAGACCCAGGACCGCTGGAGTCTGCAGAACAAGCAGATGCTCCGGGTCACCCTGGAGGGCCACGACGACATCCTCGCCCGCAAGGGGACGATGGTCGCCTACCAGGGCCTGATGGAGTTCGACGCCGAGTACCAGAGCAACCAGCAGGGGCGCGCGCGTGCGCACACGGGCGAGGGCCTGAACCTGATGCGCTGTCACGGCCAGGGCACGGTGTACCTCGCCAACCTCGCCCAGCACATCCACGTGATGGACGTGGAGCAGGACGGGCTGACCGTGGACAGCAGCTATGTGCTGGCCATGGACTCCTCACTGCACCACGACGTCATCGCCGTCGACAGCCTCTACGGCATCTCCGGCTCGGGGAAGTACCAGCTCAACATCACCGGCCGTGGCAAGGTCGCCCTGATGACCTCCGGCGCGCCGCTGATGATGCAGGTCACCCCCGACAAGTACGTCAACTGCGACGCCGACGCCATCGTCGCCTGGTCCACCGGACTGCGGGTGCAGATGCAGGCGCAGACGCACTCCACCGGGGTGTGGCGCCGGCGCGGCAACACCGGTGAGGGCTGGGAGCTCAGCTTCATGGGCTCCGGCTACGCGCTGGTCCAGCCCAGTGAGCTGCTGCCGCCGCAGAACGCCCAGGTCGGGTCGGGTCTCGCCGCGCAGTACGGCATGGGCCAGCAAGGAGCGCGGGGACAGAACCAGGGCAACGTTTGGAGCTGACCGCCCGTCACGACGGACGTGGACGTCAGACGTAAGGGGCGACCACCCTGGTGGTCGCCCCTTACCTGATCGTTCGCCCCTACCCGCTCCGGCTCACAGCCGCGCGCGGGCCGCCTCCAGCAGACGCACGACCGACGTGTCGGCCACGCTCCCCACCTCGTCATAGGCGAACCAGCGCAGGTCGAGGGACTCGTCGCTGATCGTCTCCACGGCTCCGGCCGGGGCGAGCGCCGCGTACTGGACGTCGTAGTGCCAGGCGCAGGGCGTGTGATGCCGGTCCAGGCGCACCGGACCGCCGGGCAGCAGGCTCAGCCCCGGCACGCCCGACTCCTCCGTCCCCTCCCGCAGCGCCGCGTCCGCCAGGGTCGCGTCGCCCGGCTCGCAGTGACCGCCGGTCTGCAGCCACATCCGCATCTTCTTGTGCAGCGTGAGCAGCACACGACCGCGCTCGGGGTCGATCACCAGCGCGCTCGCCGTGACGTGCCCGTCCGCGCAGGCCTTCCACACGCCGTCGGGACGGGCCGCCAGATGGTCCAGATACGTCTGGCACAGCTCTTCCTGGCCCTCGTACCCCTTCAGGACGAGGACCGCGTCGTCGTGCAGGCTCACTTGGTGTCGTCGCCCCCGGAGTCGGTCCCGTCGGCCGGGCCGTCCGCGTCGGCGTCCTTCTTCAGGTTCGGCCCGTCGCCGAGGCCGCCGCCGCTCGCCGCCTCGCCGAGCATCTTGTCCAGCTCCGAGAAGTCCATCTGCTCGCGGTGCACGAACCCGTCCGGGTCGTCCAGGTCGGAGGCCGTGGGCAGCATGTCCGGGTGGGCCCACAGGGCGTCCCGGCCGTCGACCCCGCGCGCGTCCGTCAGCGAGGCCCACAGGCGGGAGGCGTCGCGCAGACGGCGAGGGCGCAGCTCCAGGCCGATCAGCGTCGCGAACGTCTGCTCGGCCGGACCGCCCGTGGCACGGCGGCGGCGCAGGGTCTCACGCAGCGCGTCGGCGGACGACAGGCGCGGCTTGGCGGCCGCGTGCACCACCGCGTCCACCCAGCCCTCGACGAGCGCCAGAGCCGTCTCCAGACGGGCCAGGGCGGCCTTCTGCGCCGGGGTGTCCTCGGGCTGGAACATGCCCTGCTGCAGCGCGTCCTGCAGCTGCTCGGGATTCTGCGGGTCGAACTGCCCGACCACGTCCTCCAGCTTGGCGGTGTCGACCTTGATCCCGCGCGCGTACCCCTCGACCGCGCCGAACAGATGCGAGCGCAGCCACGGCACATGGGCGAAGAGCCGCTGGTGGGCGGCCTCGCGCAGCGCGAGGTAGAGCCGCACCTCGTCCTTCCCGACGCCCAGGTCCTTGCCGAAGGCCTCGATGTTCACCGGCAGCAGCGCGGCGCGCCCGGCCGGACCGAGCGGCAGCCCGATGTCGGTCGAGCCGACGACCTCGCCCGCGAGCACGCCCACGGCCTGGCCGATCTGCGAGCCGAACATCGCGCCGCCCATGGAGTGCATCATGCCGATCAGCGGGCCGGCCATGGCCTGCATCTCCTCCGGCAGGACGTCGCCCATGGCCGCGCCGACCCGCTCGGCGACCGGGTCGACGAGCTCCTTCCACGCGGGCAGCGTCGCCTCGACCCACTCCGCGCGGGACCATGCCACGGCGGACGCGGCGCCGGACGGCAGCGACGTGGCGTCGTCGAGCCAGAGGTCGGCGAGGCGGACGGCCTCCTGGACGGCGGTGCGGTCGGACGGACCGACGCTGGAGTCCTTGACGCCGTCGGAGGTGCCCTGGGCGACCGTCTGGCGGGCGATCTGCTGGGCCATGTCCCAGTTCACCGGGCCGCCCTCGTAGGAGAGCATCTGACCGAGCTGCTGGAACGCGGCCCCCAGGTCGTTGGGGTTCAGTGAACCGAACATCGCGGCGAGCGGATTGTCCGCGCCGGGCGCGCCGAAGCCGCCGGCACCGGGCAGTCCGCCGAAACCGAACGGGTTGGCCGGTCCCTGACCACCGCCGCTCTGCGGGTCCTTCTTGCCCTCGTCGCCGTCCTCCGGCTCCTCCGGCGGAAGGCCGAATCCGAATGGGGTGTCACTCACGGGGTTCCTCGGCTGGTAAGGCCACCGGTTTTCGGCCGGCGGCGACTGCCCTGCAACACCACCCAGCGTAGACACCCCGGCTCGATCGGGCCTCGGTGCTTCGCCGACTCCTGCCCTGCGGCAGGATGGATGCCACCTGGTACGTACGCGTCACTCGCGCCCGTATGCCAAGACAACCGCTGGAGACACCTGGTGAGTTCCCCAGATCCGCAGGTTCGCGCAGCGCGAAACCCTTCGGCCCGGGCCGGTGCCCGAGGGCCCGTCGTCGCCGTGACCGGCGCGGCGACCGGGGTGGGCGCGCTGCTCACGGAGCGGCTCGCCGCATCGGAGGAGGTCAAGCAGGTCGTCGCCATCGACGAGCGGCGAGGCGAGTGCGACGCGGCGCAGTGGCACATCCTCGACGTCCGTGACCCCGCGATCGCCGACAAGCTGCGCGGCGCCGACGTCGTGGTCCACCTCGCGCTCGACCTCGACCTGGGGAGTGACGCCGCCGCCCGGACGGCCTACAACGTGCGCGGTACGCAGACGGTGCTGACGGCCGCCGCGGCGGCCGGGGTGCGCCGCGTCGTGCTGTGCACCTCCGCGATGGTCTACGGGGCGCTGGAGGACAACGAGCTGCCGCTCTCGGAGGACGCGGAGCTGCGGGCGACGGCGGAGGCGACCGGCGTCGGGGACCTCCTGGAGATCGAACGGCTCGCGCGCCGCGCGCCCCGGGCGCATCCCGGTCTGAACGTCACCGTGGTGCGGCCCGCGATCCTGGTCGGCGGCACGGACACGGCACTGACCCGGTACTTCGAGTCGCCGCGCCTGCTGGTCGTCGCCGGATCGCGGCCGGCCTGGCAGTTCTGCCACGTCGAGGACCTGGTGAGCGCCCTGGAGTACGCCGTCCTGGAGAAGGTCGACGGGGAACTCGCCGTCGGGTGCGACGGGTGGCTGGAGCAGGAGGAGGTCGAGGAGCTCAGCGGGATCCGGCGCATGGAGCTGCCGTCGGCGGTCGCCCTGGGCGCCGCCGCGCGGCTGCACCGGATCGGCCTGACGCCGTCCCCGGCGGGCGACCTGGCGTACACGATGTACCCCTGGGTGGTGAGCGGAAGCCGGCTGCACGACGCGGGGTGGCGGCCGGGCTGGACCAACGAGGAGGTCCTGGCGGAGCTGCTGGAGGAGGTGGCCGGACGCCGCACCGTCGTCGGTCGGCGGCTGGGGCGCAAGGACGCGACGGCTGCGGGGGCGGCCGGCGCGACGGTCGCTCTGCTGGGTGCCGCGGCCGTGGTGCGACGGGCCCGGAAGGCCCGGCGGCGCTGAGCGGCGGGTGGCGGGCTGCGGCGCCCGCCACCCCGACAGGCACCTGCCACGCCGGAGCAGGGACGGGCCGGTGCTTTGGGGCGACCTCCGAAGCGCCACACGTGCGTACCGGGTGATCACGCTATTTCGCCTGTTCCCCGGGGTGCGGCACGATAGGGGTATGGCAGCCAACGACCAGCATCCCGGCGAGCGGGCCGCGCAGGATCCCATCAAGCTGATCGCCGTTCGCGACACTCCGCTCTCCCTGGACGAGGTCTTCAAGGCGGTCGGGGACGACGCGGCCGGCGGGACTGCGCTCTTCGTGGGCACCGTGCGCGACCACGACGAGGGCGCCGACGTCGACGCGCTCGGATACTCCTGCCACCCGAGCGCCGAGGCGGAGATGCGGCGGATCGCCGAGAAGGTGGCGGCCGAGTACCCGGTGCGGGCCCTGGCGGCCGTCCACCGGGTGGGGGATCTGGCCGTGGGCGACCTGGCGGTCGTCGTGGCCGTGTCCTGCCCGCATCGCGGGGAGGCCTTCGAGGCGTGCCGGAAGCTGATCGACGACCTCAAGCACGAGGTGCCCATCTGGAAGCACCAGAAGTTCTCCGACGGCACCGAGGAATGGGTCGGCGCGTAGCGCCGTCGTTGAGGGGTGGTGGTCGGGCGACGGGTGGGCGGGTGGGGGCCTGCTGATCCACCGGCCACCCGTCCGGTTGCGTAACCGGACCCCTGCCGTGAGCGTTGTCACTGCGGATGGTTAATCTGCTGATCAGTCAGTTGTGGTGGCTCACTGGGGTTGGGAGGTCGGCATGGCGGCGCTCGCCTGGTTGCTGATTCCGCTTGTCGCCGCGATCGGCGCGGGGCTGTGGGGGAGTTGGGCCAACCGGACCCGCAAGGCCCGCGGCGACGGCCCTGAGCTGGACGGATACGCCCGCTTCCGGGCCGCCATGGAGAAGCCGCACTCCCGCGCGTGACCCGGGTGGCAGCCCTGACCGTGCGCTGACAGAGGCGTCCCGTACTGTCGAGTCATGCCACGCCGCACCGCGACGATGCTCGCCTCCACCTTGATCCTCATCGCGCTTCTGTGCGCGGGAGTGCTCATCCCCGTGCCGTACTCGGAGATGTCCCCGGGCCCGACGGTGAACACGCTCGGCGATCACGACGGCGAGCCGGTGCTGCAGATCTCCGGGCGCAAGACCTACGCGACCAGCGGCCATCTCAACATGACCACGGTGCGGGTGACCAGTGCCGACTACCGGATGAACCTCGTCGAGGCCGTCTACGGATGGCTCGCGCACGACAACAAGGTCGTCCCGCACGACACGCTCTACCCGGACGGCAAGACCGAGGAGCAGTCCACCCAGGAGAACGCCGAGGAGTTCAGCCAGTCCCAGGAGAGCGCCAAGGTCGCCGCCCTGAAGGAGCTGAAGGTCCCCGTGACGTCCTGGGTGATCGTCTCGACCGTGGTGAAGGGGTCCCCGGCGGAGGGCAGGCTGCACGCCGGAGACGTGATCAAGGCCGTGGACGGCACCGCGGTCAAGGAGCCGGGTGACGTCGCCAAGCTGGTGACCGAGCACAAGGCCGGCGAGAACGTCGTCTTCACGATCGTTCCGGCGAAGGAGCAGGCGGCCGCAGAGAAGGCGCACAGGACGGCGACGGCCACACAGAAGGTCTCGATCACCACCGCGGCCTCCGACGACAGCGGCGAGAAGCGCGCCATCGTCGGGATCTCGGCCGGGACCGACCACACCTTCCCGTTCACCGTCGACATCAAGCTCGCCGACGTCGGCGGCCCCAGCGCCGGCCTGATGTTCGCGCTCGGCATCTACGACAAGCTCACCCCGGGCAGTCTCACCGGCGGAAAGTTCGTCGCCGGCACCGGGACCATCGACGACGACGGCAAGGTCGGCCCGATCGGCGGCATCGAATTGAAGACCGTCGGCGCGCGCAGCCAGGGCGCCCAGTTCTTCCTGACGCCCGCCGACAACTGCAAGGCAGCCGCCGAGGACACCCCCTCGGGGCTCAGGCTCGTCAAGGTCGACACCATCGACGACGCCCTCGCCGCCCTCGAGGACATCCGCGGCGGCGACACCGCCGCCCTGCCGAAGTGCACGAAGTAGCCGCCGGGTAGCCGGGACCCGGCCGAACGGCAGGCCCCGGGCCCCGGGAGGCCGACAGGAAGCTGCTGCCGGCCGCCCCGCCGGGGCCCGCGAGCCCCTGCTAGTCCGCGAACGTCGCCGACAGCGCCTCCGCGAGGCCCGGGACCAGCCCGGCGCCCGTGAGGACCTCCGTCGGGGCGTCCTTCTCGCGCAGCCGCAGGGCCGAGTCGCGGGTGCCGTCGCGCAGCACGCCGACCGTCATCCGGACCTCGTGGCGGTCGGGGTGCTCGGCCACCCACTTCGCGAGCTTCGCGTCGCTGAGGCCCTGCGGGACCTGGGACTCGGCGGACGGCGGAAGCATCAGACGCTCGACGGTGAGGGCGCAGCCCACCACGGCGTCCGGCCACGCGATCGTGGCGAGGAACTCGTCGAGCGGCTTGTCCGTTGGCACTTCGTCCTGCTCGATCGGGGTGAGACCGGTGGTCTCGGGCTCGTCCTGAAGGCCGAGCTGGGTCGCGAGCGACGGTTCCTGGGCTCGCAGCCGAGCGGTGTCTACGAGGGCGAAAAGGCGGGCGGGCTGGTCCCAGCCGAGGCCGGAGGCGTACTCGTCGATCTCGAGCACGGCCCGGGTGAGCGGGCTCGCCGCCATGGGAGTGTTGGACATGGTCACAATCCTCTCTCGTTCCTGGGCGGAATCGGGAACCGAGTAAACGGTGAGTAAGTTGCATAGGTGTGGGCCCGCGATCACCGGGGGCCACGAACGGTCCACGAACACGCGGGCCTGACGGATCAACTGCGACATTCGAGGTGCGCACCTTGGCTTTCCAGATGCCGGACCGCGGCGGAGGCCCCACGGGGCCGCGGATCAGAGTGGGCCGCCCGTCCCGGCGCGTCCGGACCTTGCTGACGACGCTGGGCGTCCTGGCCGTACTCGGCATGGCGTTCACGATGTTCGCCGGGTTCTGGACGGACTGGCTCTGGTACCGCTCGGTGAACTACTCGTCCGTCTTCACGACCATGCTCTGGACCAAGATCGGGCTCTTTTTCGTCTTCGGTCTGCTGATGGCCCTCGCGGTCGGCTTCAACATCTGGCTGGCCCACCGGCTGCGGCCGCCGCTGAGCGCGATGTCGGTGGAGCAACAGAGCCTCGACCGCTACCGCATGGGCATCGCGCCGTACAAGACATGGCTGCTGCTCGGCATCACCGCCCTCGTCGGCCTGATCGCCGGCGCCTCGGCGGCGGGGCAGTGGCGCACGTGGCTGATGTGGGTCAACGGGGTGTCCTTCGGACAGAAGGACCCGCAGTTCCACCTCGACGTGTCGTTCTTCGCCTTCGACCTGCCCTGGTACCGGTTCCTGCTCGGCTTCGGCTTCGCCGCCACGATCCTCTCCCTGATCGCCGCCGCGCTGACCCACTACCTGTACGGCGGGCTGCGCGTCACCAGCCCCGGCGCGCGGGCCACCGCCGCGGCCACCGGGCACCTGTCGGTGCTGCTGGGCGTCTTCGTCGCGCTGAAGGCGGTCGCCTACTGGCTCGACCGTTACGGCCTGGCGGTGAAGTCCAGCGACTTCAAGGCCACGGACAACTGGACGGGTCTTCGGTACGTCGACGCCAACGCCTATCTGCCGGCCAAGACGATCCTGTTCTGCATCGCCGTCATCTGCGCCCTGCTGTTCTTCGCCACGCTGTGGCGGCGCACCTGGCAGCTGCCCGTGATCGGCTTCGGCCTGATGGTGCTCTCGGCGATCCTCATCGGCGGGCTGTACCCGGCGATCGTCCAGAAGTTCCAGGTCCAGCCCAACGAGCAGGCCAAGGAAGCCCCGTACGTCGCGAAGAACCTCAAGGCGACACGTGAGGCGTACGGCATCGACGGCACGCAGGTCACCGAGTACTCGGGCACGAGCACCACCAAGGACAAGACGACTCTGCGCGACGACGTCGACGCGACGGCGAGCATCCGGGTCCTGGACCCGAACATCGTCTCCCCGACGTTCCAGCAGCTCCAGCAGATGCGCAAGTACTACGCGTTCCCGACCAACCTGGACGTGGACCGCTACAACGTGAAGGGCGCCGACCAGGACACGGTGATCGGTCTGCGCGAGCTGAACCTCGCGGGCGTGGACAAGCAGAACTGGATCAACAACCACTTCCGCTACACCCACGGTTACGGGGTGGTCGCGGCGAACGGGACCACGTCCGACTCCGAGGGCCGTCCCCTGTTCACCGAGTCCAACCTGCCGTCCGAGGGCGAGCTCGGCACGTACGAGCAGCGCGTCTACTACGGCGAGAAGACGACCACGTACTCGATCGTCGGCGGTCCCCAGAAGGAGATCGACTACTCCGACGACGCGGGGGAGAAGACCACCAGCTATCGGGGCAAGAGCGGGGTCAACCTCTCCAACCCGGTCAACCGCGCCGCGTACGCGGTGGCGTTCGGCGAGCCGCAGATCCTCTACTCCGGCGCGATCGGCGAGGGTTCGCGGATTCTGTACAACCGCACGCCCAAGGATCGTGTGGAGGCGGTCGCCCCCTGGCTGACCATCGACGGCGACGCCTATCCGGCCGTGGTCGACGGCCGCATCCAGTGGATCGTCGACGCGTACACGACGACGAACGGCTACCCGTACGCCTCCCGTACGACCCTCGGCGACACGACGGCCGACTCACTGACCGCCACCAACGACAACCGGGCGGTGGTGGCCCAGCAGAACCAGGTCAACTACATCCGCAACTCGGTGAAGGCCACCGTCGACGCGTACACCGGCGAGGTCAGGCTCTTCCAGTGGGACACCGAGGACCCGGTCCTGAAGACCTGGATGAAGGCGTTCCCCGGCACGGTGAAGGCCAAGTCGGCGATCTCCAAGTCGCTGATGGCCCATCTGCGGTACCCGCAGGACCTGTTCAAGGTCCAGCGCGAGCTGCTCACCCGCTACCACGTGAAGGACGCCACGACGTTCCTCAGCGGCAGCGAGGTGTGGCAGGTGCCGGACGACCCGTCCAACAAGTCGGGCGACGCGGTGCCGCCGTACTACCTGAGCATGAAGATGCCCGACCAGAAGGCACAGGCGTTCTCGCTGACGACGACGCTCACGCCCAACGGCAGGGACAACCTCAGCGCGTTCATGGCGGTCGACTCCGAAGCGGGCACTCCCGACTACGGCAAGATCAGAATCCTGAAACTGCCGACGAGCACGACCGTCGACGGGCCGAAACAGGTGCAGAGCCAGTTCAACTCCGAACAGGACATCGCCGAGTCCATCAGGCTCCTGAAGGGCGGCGACTCCGACATCGAGTACGGCAACCTGCTGACGGTGCCGCTCGACGGTGGACTGCTCTACGTGGAACCCGTCTATGTGCGCGGCGGCGGGCTCAAGTACCCGCTGCTGAAGAAGGTGTTGGTGACCTACGGCGGCAACACCGCCTTCGAGGACACCCTGGACGAGGCGCTCAACAAGGTCTTCGGCGCGGAGGGCACCACCCCGCCGCCCGCGGACGAGCCAGGCGGTACCACCCCGCCGCCGACGTCGAGCAACCCGACCGTCCGGGAGGCGCTGGCCGACGCCCAGAAGGCCTTCGCCGCCGGCCAGGAGGCTCTGAAGAAGCCCGACTGGGCCGCGTACGCCAAGGCGCAGAAGGACCTCGAGGACGCGCTGAAGCGGGCCGAGGCGGCGCAGACGGCGGCCGACAAGGGCACCAAGCCGAGCAGCAGCCCGAGTCCCACCGGTTCGGCGAGTCCGAGCGGTGGCTCGAGCGGCGGTTCCGGGAGCAAACCCAGTCCCACTCCGAGCCCGAGTAGCGGCTGATCATGCTCGCCCCGCGTCGTGGTACGGTTGTGGAACACGACGCGGGGTGGAGCAGCTCGGTAGCTCGCTGGGCTCATAACCCAGAGGTCGCAGGTTCAAATCCTGTCCCCGCTACTGAAACGAAGGCCCGGATCCGGAAACGGATCCGGGCCTTCGTGATGTGCGAACGCATGTGCCGGGCAGGCGATGGACGCGCCGCTGTGGGGAGTTGGGCTATCTGTGTTTGACTTGTCTCTCTGTGGGCATGTCGACAAAACGCTGAAGTGACCTTACGGGCCGCGGTATACCAGGTGTACCCGGGTTGCGGGTGGTGCGACGATGGACGTTATGGGGGACAAGGCAACTCTGTTCGAGACAGGGCGGTTTGTGCAGACTTCCGACGAGGAAGCGACCCCGGTCGAGAGCCGGGACGAGACGGCCGACGCCGTCGAGACGGGGGAGGCCGTCGAGGAGATGCGCCTGCGGCTGGCGGCGGAAGCCGGCGACGCCGAGGCCATGAGCGTCCTCGGGGCCATGCTGCTGCGCCGCGGCGACCTGGACGGCGCCGAGCCCCACCTGCGTGCCGCGACAGCGGAGGGCGACCGTGCCGCCGCGAACAACCTGGGCGTCCTGCTCCACCAGCGCGGCTACCCCGACGAGGCCGCGGGCTGGTGGCGGGTCGCCGCGGTGGCCGGCTCCGCCGCGGCCGCCCACGCGCTGGGCCGCCACCGCCGCGAGTGCGGGGACGAGCCGGCCGCCGAGTACTGGCTGCGCCAGGCCGCCGAGCAGGGACACACGCTGGGCGCGTACGCCCTCGCCGACCTGCTGGAGCACCGCGGGGACGCCGGGGCGCAGCAGTGGATGCGGGTCGCCGCGGAGCGAGGCCACCGGGAGGCCGCGTACCGGCTGGCCCGCGCCCTCGACCAGCACCGCAACCCGCTCCAGGACGGCGATTCACCGGAGCGCGCACACGACACCGGGGTCGCCGGGCGGACCGAGGCCGAGCAGTGGTACCGGCAGGCCGCCGCGCGCGGACACCGTCGCGCCGCGCTGCACCTCGGGACGATCCTGGAGAGCCGGGGCGACCTGAAGGAGGCCGGGCGCTGGTACCTCACGTCGGCCAAGGACGGCGAGGCGCGGGCCGCCTGCGCGCTCGGGTTCCTGCTGCGCGACGCCGGCGACCCGGAGAACGCCGCCGTCTGGTGGCTGCGGGCCGCCCAGGACGGCGACGGCAACGCGGCGAACGCGCTGGGCGCGCTGCACGCCGAGCGCGGCCAGACCCAGACCGCCGAACGCTGGTACCGGGCCGCGATGGACGCCGGAGACGACAACGGCGCCTACAACCTCGCCCTGCTCTGCGCGGAGCAGGGCCGCACCGTGCAGGCCGAACAGTGGTACCGGCGCGCCGCCTACGCGGGGCACCGGGAGGCGGCCAACGCGCTCGCCGTCCTGCTGCTCCAGGTCGGCGACACGGCCGGGGCCGAGCCCTGGTTCTCCAAGGCGGCGGAGGCGGGCAGCGTCGACGCCGCGTTCAACCTGGGGATCCTGTTCGCCGGGCGCGGGGAGGAGGCGGTGGCCCTGCGCTGGTACGAGCGGGCGGCGGCCGCCGGGCACACCGAGGCGGCGCTGCAGGTCGGCATCGCGCGCCTGCGCGACGGGGACGAGCAGGAGGCCGAACGGCATCTGCGGTGCGCGGCCGGCGGCGGGAACGCGGAGGCCGCGTACCGGCTGGCGGCCGTGCTCGACGCCCGCCGACCGCCGCAGCCCGCGCACGAGCTCGGGGAGATCGTGCACGAGAAGACCGAGTGCGAGGAGTGGTACGAGCGGGCGGCGACCCAGGGGCACCGGCGCGCACAGGTGCGCGTCGGGATGCTGGCCGCCGCGCGCGGTGACGTCGTCGGGGCCGCGCGCTGGTACCGGACGGCCGCGGAGGCCGGTTCGCGCAACGGCGCCTTCAACCTGGGGCTGCTGCTCGCGCGGGAGGGCAGCGAGCCCGAGGCGGCCGTGTGGTGGACGCGAGCGGCCGACGCCGGGCACGGGCGGGCGGCGTTGCGGCTGGCCCTGGTCTACGCGCGTCGCGGCGAGCTGGCGGAGGGCAAGCGGTGGGCCGACCGGGCGGTGTCCCTCGGCCCGGCGGAGGTGGCCGAGCGGGCGGCCCGACTGCGCGACGCCCTGCGAGAAGAGCTGTCCGCGTAACGCGCCGCCGGCCTCCCGGCCGGCCTCCCGCTGACCCAGCGGGTCGGTCCCGGTCGGGCTCACGTGGACTCGCGGGCCGATCCCGGCTGAGCTCCCGCTGACCCCGCGGGCCGGCCCCGGCGGGCCCCCCGCCGACCCGCGGGCCGGCCCCCGCCGACCTCCCGACGATCCGTGAGCCCGGCTCCGGCCCAGCTCGCGTCGATCCTGCGGGGTCGGCCCTCCCGACCCCGCTGACCTCGGCGTATAGGTGGCCGTCGTATTGATTTGCCTTCCTCGTCGCCGTTCACGTAACGTGGGGTTCACCGACGCGGGGTGGAGCAGCTCGGTAGCTCGCTGGGCTCATAACCCAGAGGTCGCAGGTTCAAATCCTGTCCCCGCTACTGAAGGCCGAGGGCCGGAATCCGAAAGGGTTCCGGCCCTCGGTGCGTTCGGCGTCACGGCAGACGGTCACGGCAGGCGGTCACGGCTGTGGCCCCGGTCTCCCGCGAGGGAGGCCGGGGCCACAGGCCGAGCACGGGTCAGGCGGCAGCGCAGTTCGGGCAGATGCCGCGGTAGGTCACCTCGACGTCCGACACGGTGAAACCGAAGCGCTCCGAGTCGGGCAGGTCGGCCAGCGGGTTGCCGCCCGGATGCACGTCCTTGATGGCGCCGCAGCGGGCGCACACCAGGTGGTGGTGCGGACGGTGGGCGTTCGGGTCGTACCGCTTGGCGCGCTTGTCGGTGGCCACCTCGAGCACCTCGCCGAGGGAGACCAGTTCGCCGAGGGTGTTGTAGACGGTCGCCCGGGAGATCTCGGGCAGCCGGAGCACCGCTCGCGCGTGCACCTCGTCGGCCGTCAGATGGACGTGATCGCCCTCGAGCACCTCGGCCACGACGCGCCGCTGTGCGGTCATCCGCCATCCGCGTCCGCGCAGCCGTTCCAGAAGGTCACTCATGGATTCAGCCTAACAGTCGACCGGACCAGGTCCCGAACCAGTGTGACTTTAGATCCTGGACGGACTTGGACGGATTCCAGTGAATGTTTCCCGCGCGCCGACTGCGCGCCGACTGCGCGCCGACTGCGCGCCGACTGCGCTCCGTGCTCAGACGGGTACCTGCTGTCGGGCCGGCGCCCAGCACCGGATGATGTCGCGGACCGAGACGATGCCGGCCGGTCCGCCGTGGTCGAGGACGATCAGGTGTCGGAAGCCGCCGTGGGCCATCGCCCGGGCCGCCTCCTCCAGGGTCCAGGTCGGGGCGGCGAAGACGACGTCGTCGGTGGTGTGGGCGTGGGTGCGTTCGGTGTCCGGATCCTGGCCGAGGCCCACGGAGTTGAGGATGTCCCGCTCGGTGAGGATGCCGATGCCGCCGGCGTCGGGATCCAGGACCACCGCCGCGCCGACGCGGCGGGCGGCCATCAGGGCGGCGGCCTGACGGAGGGTGTGTGCGGGGCCGATGGTCAGGACCACCGTGCTCATGGCGTCGCGGACGAGCATGGGCTGATGCCACCTCCTAAGAATCCACGGGTCGTTCATGGATTCACAAGTTCACAAGTGGGGGTGCTGTCAGCGTGGCAGGTAAAGCGGGGGTCAACAAGAGGGCGCGCGCGGCCGATTGAGGGCGTGCGCGCTCATCCGTGCGGTTCGGGCGCGCTTCAGTAGCGCTGTTCGAGGTAGCCCAGCAGCTCGTCGTGGAGGAGACCGTTGGAGGCCGCCGCGTTGCCGCTGTGCGGGCCCGGGCGGCCGTCGAGGCCGGTGAAGGCGCCGCCCGCCTCCGTCACGATGATCGCGTTGGCCGCCATGTCCCAGAGGGAGAGCTCGGGTTCGGCGCACAGGTCGACCGAGCCCTCGGCGACCATCATGTACGGCCAGAAGTCGCCGTACGCGCGCGTGCGCCACACGTCGCGGGTCAGGTCGAGGAAGCCGTTGAGCAGCCCGCGGTCCTCCCAGCCGCTCAGCGAGGAGTACGCGAAGGAGGCGTCGGAGATCCGTGAGACGCGCGAGACGTGCAGCCGGCTCGCGGAGGTCAGGCTGCGGCCGCTGAACGCGCCGTGCCCCTTCGCGGCCCACCAGCGGCGGCCCAGCGCCGGCGCGGAGACGAGGCCGACGACGGGCTGGTACCCGCCCTCGCCCGCCTCCGTCAGCGAGATCAGGGTGGCCCAGACGGGCACGCCCCGCACGTAGTTCTTCGTGCCGTCGATCGGGTCGATCACCCAGCGGCGGGGGCCGGTGCCCTCGACGCCGTACTCCTCGCCCAGGACCGCGTCCCGGGGACGGGCGCGCTGGAGATGGCCCCGGATGAGCTCCTCCGCGGCCTTGTCGGCCTCGCTCACCGGGGTCATGTCCGGTTTGGTCTCGACCTTGAGGTCGAGGGCCTTGAAACGGGCCATGGTCGCGGCGTCGGCGGCGTCCGCGAGCACGTGCGCGAGGCGGAGGTCGTCCAGGTAGTCCGGCATGGGACGAACCGTATCCGGCCAAGCCGAACAGGGGCCACAGGGGGCGGCGGCGGAAGCGGGGAGGTCGGGAAGGCCCGCCGATCGCCGTCCGGTGCCTCCGCCACCCTTGACAGTGCGGCCGTGCGCGTCAAACCTGGGCGCAGAGCCACTCGCTCCAGGGAGGCGACGATGCCTGCAGCGCGGGAATCCCTACTGGACGCCGCCTTCGAGGCGCTGGCGCTACGGCCGTGGGCCGCGGTGCGGATGGTGGACGTCGCCGCGTCCGCCGGGGTGTCCAGGCAGACGCTGTACAACGAGTTCGGCAGCAAGGAGGGCCTGGCCCGGGCCCTGGTCAGGCGCGAGGCCGACGGATACCTCGCCGGGGTCGAGCGCGCGCTCGCCGCGCACGGCGACATCCGCGACCGGCTCGCCGCCACCGCCGAGTGGACCGCCTCCGCCGCTCGCGAGAACGTCCTCGTACGGGCCGTCCTCACCGGGTTCTGGAGCGAACGGCTGCCCTCGCCGACGCTCTCGGCGGTGCCGTCCTCCTCCGCCGTGCCGGCCCAGCGGCGGGCGGACGGGCCGCTGCCCTCACCCGCCGACCTCGTGGGCGCCGTCCGTGACCGGGCCGTCGCCGTGCTCTCCGGCCCCGGCGCCGTCCGCGCCGACGCGGCCGATCTCGCCCGCTGCTCCGAACTCGCCGTCCGTCTCGCGCTGTCCTGCGTCGCCGCGCCCCCGCCGGGGGAGGACGGGGTCGCCGACCTGGTGCGGGGCGCCCTGCAGCGACCGTCCAGGAACTAGGACGTCAGGGGCGGCCCCGGTGCGCCCACCCCGGCGGGCGTCCGGCCGTGGCTAGTGCGCCGACCCCGACAGCTGCAGCCCGATCACTCCTATGATCACCAGGCTGATGGAGACGAGCTTCAGCGTCGACACCAGGTCGCCCAGGAAGACCATGCCGTAGATGGCGGTGCCCGCCGCGCCGATGCCCGTCCACACCGCGTAGGCGGGGCCCACGTCGAGCTTCTTCAGCGAGAGGGTCAGCAGACCGAAGCTGCCCAGGGCGAAGGCGCAGAAGGCGATGGTCGGCCAGAGCCTCGTGAAGCCGTGGGACAGCTTGAGGCAGACGGCGAAACCGGTCTCGAGCAGTCCGGCCACGACGACCAGCAGCCACGCCATGTGCTGTCCCTCCGTTTGACCGGCCCGGTCCGGCTCGGTGCGATTATGCACTTACCGGCCCCGGGCCGACGCAAACAACGCGGTGGTCAGCCGGTGAGTGTGACGAGGCGTCAGGCGTGTCGGGCGCGCCGACGGACCGGACGAGGGGTCAGTCGCCCTCCGTGCGCTCGCGCGTGGCGAGCAGCCGGCGCAGCGAGTACAGCCGCGCCGGGTCGGCGTGGCCGTCGGCCACCCAGGCGTCCAGCGCGCAGTCCGGCTCGTCGTGACTGCACGCGCGCGGGCAGCCCTCGGTGCCCGGCACCAGGTCGGGGAAGGCGAGGATCACCCGGGACGGGTCGACGTGGTGCAGACCGAAGGACCGCACGCCCGGAGTGTCGATCACCCAGTCGTCCGTGCCCGCCAGCGGCAGGGCCAGCGCCGAGGTCGTGGTGTGGCGGCCGCGTCCGGTCACCGCGTTCACATGTCCGGTCACCCGCCGCCGCTCCTTCGGGACCAGCGCGTTGACCAGAGTCGTCTTGCCGACGCCGGAGTGGCCGACGAAGGCCGTGACCCGTCCGGCCAGGTGCTCGCGCACCACGTCCGCCGCGGCGCCGTTCTCCAGCTCGTCACGGCTGGTGACGACATAGGGGATGTCGAGGTGGCCGTACAGCTCCAGCAGCTTGTCCGGTGAGGCCAGGTCCGACTTCGTCATGACCAGCAGCGGGGTCAGGCCGCCGTCGAAGGCCGCGACGAGACAGCGGTCGATCAGACGGGGGCGGGGCTCCGGGTCGGCCAGCGCGGTGACGACGGCCAGCTGGTCGGCGTTGGCGACGACGACACGCTCGTACGGGTCGTCGTCGTCCGCGGTGCGGCGGAGCACCGACGTGCGCTCGCCGATGCGGACGATGCGGGCCAGGGTGTCCTTGGTGCCCGACAGGTCGCCGACCAGGTCGACGCGGTCGCCCACCACCGCCGCCTTGCGGCCCAGCTCGCGGGCCTTCATTGCCAGCACGATGCGGTCCTCGACCAGGCAGGTCAGCCGGCCCCGGTCGACGGTGAGGACCATGCCCTCGACGGAGTCCTCGTGCTTGGGCCGGATATGGGTACGAGGCCGGTTGCCCTTGCGGTTCGGGCGGCTGCGGATGTCGTCCTCGTCGGTGTGCTTGCCGTAGCGGCGCATGACAGAAGTCCCTACGCCCCGAGCATCCCGGTCCACAGTTCCGGGAAGTCCGGCATGGTCTTCGCGGTCGTCGCCACGTTCTCGATCTGCACGCCCTCCACGGCCAGGCCGATGATCGCGCCGGCCGTCGCCATGCGGTGGTCGTCGTAGGTGTGGAAGATCCCGCCGTGCAGCCGGCGCGGACGGATGTGCAGACCGTCGGCGGTCTCCGTCACGTCCCCGCCCAGTTCGTTGATCTCCTTGGTCAGCGCGGCCAGCCGGTCGGTCTCGTGCAGCCGCAGGTGGGAGACGCCGCGCAGGGTGGACGGGGAGTCCGCGAGGGCGGCGACCGCCGCGATGCCCGGCGTCAGCTCGCCGACGTCGCCCAGGTCCACGTCGATGCCGTGGATCGAGCCCGAGCCGGTGAAGACCAGGCCGTAGTCGGTCAGTTCGCAGGAACCGCCCATCTCGGTGAAGATCTCGCGCAGCCGGTCACCCGGTTGGGTGGTGCGGGCCGGCCAGTCCGGGATCAGCACCCGGCCGCCGGCGACCAGCGCCGCCGCCAGGAACGGCTGGGCGTTGGACAGGTCCGGCTCGATCGTGAGGTCCCGGCCCAGCAGGGCGCCCGGCGTGACCCGCCAGACGTTCGGCTCGCCGCCCGACTCCGGGGTGTCCACCTGGGCGCCGACCGCGCGCAGCATGTCGACCGTCATCCGGATGTGCGGCAGCGAGGGCAGCGAGGAGCCGATGTGCCGGACCTCCACCCCCTGGTTGAAGCGCGGCCCCGACAGCAGCAGGGCCGACACGAACTGGGACGAGGACGAGGCGTCGATCTCCACCGGGCCGCCGTCCAGCGCGCCGCCGCCGTGCACGGTCAGCGGCAGCGTCCCGCGGCCGTCGTCGTCGATGCGTGCGCCGAGGACGCGCAGCGCGTCGATGACGCCGTGCAGGGGACGCTCGTAGGACCGCGGGTCGCCGTCGAAACGGACGGGTCCGTCGGCGAGGGCGGCGAGTGGCGGCAGGAAGCGCATCACGGTGCCCGCGTTGCCGACGTCCACCGTGGCCGGGCCGCGCAGGCCGTCGGGCAGCACGCGCCAGGCCTCGCCCGTGAGGTCGGGGTTCCCCGCGCCGCCGGTGGAGCTCGACGACACCGTCTCCTCGATCTCGACGCCCATGGCGCGCAGGGCCTCGGCCATCAGCAGGGTGTCGCGGGAGCGCAGCGGGCGGCGCAGCCAGCCGGGCTCGGAGGCCAGGGCGGCCAGCACCAGCGCGCGGTTGGTGACGGACTTCGACCCCGGCACGTGGACCGTCGCGTCGACGGCCTCGCTCGCGTGCGGGGCGGGCCAGAGGGCGGTGTGGGCGGGGTTCGGGGCCATGGACTCCACTCTAATGAACTCGGGAGGCCGTCGTTCGGGCGCGAGCGCGCCATGACCGGTCGCGTGCCGCGGCGCGCGTCACCGTGCCGCGCCCCCCCGTGGGGCCACAGCCGGGCGGCCCCGCCTTCCTGCGCGGACCGTCACCGGCGCGGGCCGCCGTCTACAGGCCCAGCAGCCACCTGCCCCCGCCCAGCAGCGCGCACAGGCTCACCGCGTGGAAGAGGAACAGCCACAGGCCGGCCGGTACGTGGGTCAGCCGCGACAGCTGGTCCGCGTCGGAGTCCCCCGCTCCGCCGCCGGACCGCTTCGCCTGCAGCTCGAACGCCGGACGGACCCCGCCCAGCAGCAGGAACCACACCACCGCGTACGCGAACGCCGCCTGCACCTGCGGGCCCGCCAGCCAGGACACGAGCAGGAAGGCGCCGCCGGTGAGGACGACCGTCAGGGCGCCGTAGGCGTTGCGGATCATCACGAGCATCGCCAGCAGCAGGGCCGTCGCCACCCAGAGCAGCAGGGTGATGCGGCCGGCGCCCAGCAGGGCGGCGCCGCCCAGGCCGAGCAGCGGGGGAGCGGGGTAGCCGGCGGCCGCGGTGAGGATCATGCCGAGGCCGTGCGGCTTGCCCCGGCTGAGGGTGAGGCCGCTGGTGTCGGAGTGCAGCCGTATCCCGGTCAGCTGGCGGCCGGTCAGCAGCGCGACCAGGCCGTGGCCGCCCTCGTGGGCGATGGTGATCGCGTTGCGGGAGAGCCGCCACAGGCGGTGCGGCACGACGACCGCGAGCGCCGCCACCGCGGTGGCGATCACCACCCACAGGTCGGGGTCGGTCTGGGTGCCGACGAGACGGTCCCACAGGTCGGGCAGCGCGAGGGCGGCGGTGCTGTCCATGGTCGGGGGTGGCTCCCTCTCGTGATGCGCGGGTCGGCGCGTGGCTCCGGCGCCGGGTGGTGGTGGCCGGGTGACGGGTCGGCCTGGCAGTGTGGCACGTATGTGCGGACGGTATGCAGCCAGTCGTGGGCCCGAGGATCTCGCAGGAATCTTCGACGTCGAGAAGTGGGAGCCCGAGGAGAGCCTGGAGCCCGATTACAACGTGGCGCCGACCAAGGAGGTCTACGCCGTTCTCGACCGTCCTGTGAAGGACGCCGACGACAAGCGTCCGGTTCGTCAGCTGCGCAGGCTGAAGTGGGGGTTGGTGCCGTCCTGGGCGAAGACGCCCGAGGGCGGCGCCCGGATGATCAACGCGCGCGCGGAGACGGTGCACGAGAAGCCGTCGTACCGCCGTGCCTTCGCCGCCCGGCGCTGCATCCTGCCCGCCGACGGCTACTACGAGTGGGTGACCGGCGTCCAGGAGCGGGATCTCGAGGTCGAGGGGAAGAAGAAGCGGCCGCGCAAGCAGCCGTATTTCGTGCTCCCCGCCGACGGCTCGGTCTTCGCGATGGCCGGGCTCTACGAGTTCTGGCGGGACCGGACCCTGCCCGACGACCACCCGCAGGCCTGGTGGACGACGTGCTCGGTGATCACCACCGAGGCGGAGACCTCGCCGCTGGCCGTGGCCCCCGCCGACGGCCCGTACGCCCTCGCCGACATCCATCCCCGGATGCCGCTGATGCTCACCCCCGACCGCTGGGACGCCTGGCTCGACCCGGCGCGGACCGACGCCGACGACCTGCGCTCGCTCCTCGAGCCGCCGGCGGAGGGGCTGATGCGCGCCTACCCGGTCTCCACGGCCGTCAGCAACGTCCGCAACAACGGCGCGGAGCTGCTGAAGGAGCTGGAGGGGCCCGAGGAGGGCACACTCTTCTGACGTGATCACCGAAACCGTGGAGACCGTCGAGACCTACGCGGGGACCGCCCGCATCACCTGGCACCGGGCCCGCAGACCGGCCTTCGTCCTCGCCGTCAGCCATGGGGCGGGCGGCGGCGTCGAAGCCCGCGACCTGCGGGCGCTCGCCGCCGTGCTGCCCGGGCACGGGGTCAGCGTGGCCCTGGTCGAGCAGCCCTGGCGGGTGGCCGGCAAGAAGGTCGCGACCGCTCCCAAGACCCTCGACGTCGGCTGGCGCGGGATCTGGCCGGCCGTCACCGCGTCCGGAGCGCCGGTTATCTCCGGCGGCCGGTCGGCGGGGGCCCGGGTGGCCTGCCGCACCGCCGCCGAGCTCGGCGCGCACGCGGTGCTCGCGCTCGGCTTTCCGCTGCACCCGCCCGGCAAGCCGGAGAAGTCCCGCGCCGGGGAGCTGCTCGGCGCGGGGGCGCCCACCCTCGTCGTCCAGGGCGGCAACGACCCGTTCGGCAGGCCGCAGGAGTTCCCCGAGGGCCCGTACGAGCTCGTCGAGGTGCCGTACGGCGATCACGGGTTCGCCGTGCCGAAACGGGCCCCCGTGACGCAGGAGGAGGCGCTGGAGACCGTCACCGCCGCCGTCGTCCGGTGGATCGCGTCGCTCGGCTGAGCGCGGGGAATGCGGAGGGCGGCCTTGCTGTTGAGCCGGACAGAAGTGCTGAACATCCGGCACCGACGTCAGTGGGAGAGGAAGTCCTCCGCATGGGTTCGACCATCTGCCCGAGCCGTACCGCCCTCGACTGGACGGTGCTGCACGCGGCCAAGATCGCTCCTGTTCGAGCGGCGGCAGGCACGGGTAGTCGTCTATCCTCCGATTCGAGTGGGATCGGTTTCGATTCTGCCCGCGATCTTGAGGAGGTGGGTCCGGTCACCGGTACCGACGCAGGGACCGACAACGGCCAGGCGGAGCTGCCCGAGGGCCAGGGTGTGAGCGGGGAGACGGGTGTGGAGTCCACCGCGGAGCGCAGCGCGCGCTTCGAGCGGGACGCGCTCGAGTTCCTCGACCAGATGTACTCGGCCGCCCTGCGCATGACACGCAACCCGGCGGACGCCGAGGACCTGGTGCAGGAGACCTACGCCAAGGCGTACGCGTCCTTCCACCAGTTCCGGGAGGGCACCAACCTCAAGGCCTGGCTCTACCGGATCCTCACCAACACCTTCATCAACTCGTACCGCAAGAAGCAGCGCGAACCCCAGCGCAGCGCGGCCGAGGAGATCGAGGACTGGCAGCTGGCGCGCGCCGAGTCGCACATGTCCACGGGTCTGCGCTCAGCCGAGTCGCAGGCGCTGGACCACCTGCCCGACTCGGACGTGAAGGCAGCGCTTCAGGCCATTCCGGAGGAGTTCCGGATCGCCGTGTATCTCGCGGACGTAGAAGGCTTTGCGTACAAGGAGATCGCGGACATCATGGGGACACCCATCGGCACGGTGATGTCCCGGCTGCACCGGGGCCGCCGTCAACTGCGCGGCATGCTCGAGGACTACGCCCGTGAGCGCGGGCTGGTCCCGGCCGGCGCCGGAGAGTCGAACGAAGCGAAAGGTTCGGGCTCATGAGCTGCGGAGATCCGCACGAGACGGACTGCAGTGAGGTCCTCGACCACCTGTACGAGTATCTCGACAGCGAGATGCCTCCTCTCGACCGGGACAAGTTCCAGCACCACTTCGAGGAGTGCTCGCCCTGCCTGGAGAAGTACGGGCTGGAAGAGGCCGTGAAGAAGCTGGTCAAGCGGTGTTGCGGACAGGACGACGTGCCGACCGACCTGCGCGCCAAGGTCATGGGCCGGATCGACCTGATCCGCTCCGGCCAGGCCGTCCCCGAGCACGACGTGGCCACCACGTCGGCGACTCCGCAGGAGTCCTGACCCGCCGGGCCCGAGCGCTCGCCCCCCGTCGGCGGACACCGGGCCCGGAGAGCGCCGCCGTCACCCGTATGTGCTAATCCGCGGGTGATACGCCCGCAGACCCACCCCCGGCCGTCCTAGGCTCCTGAGCCCGGACAGGCACGGCTGGGGGGAGTGGCCATGGAGGGGATTCCGGCGCGGGCACGCGCTTACGTCGCCTGTGTCGCCCTCGGCGCGTTGTTGTGCACGCTCCCCTCCCTCCCCGGCGTGCGGACCCCCTGGTGGGCCGTCGCCCTGCTGGCCGCGGTGTACGCGGCGGGTGAGCAGGTCGCCCGGCGCAGGTTCGCCGCCACCCTCCATCCCGTGCTGCTCGCCGGGGCCTTCCTGCTGGCGCCGCCCGCGGCCGCCCTCGTCGCGCTGCCCGGCGCCCTGTTCTCACACGTCGAGCAGCGCCCCTTCCTGCTCCGCCGCGTCTGGCGGGCCGCCGAGTCGTCGCTCGCCGTGTGGCTGGCGGCGCGGACGCACGGGACGCTCGGCGGGCGCGCGGCCGTGGCCGGCTCCGACCTGCCGTCCGCCCTCCTGCCGGCGGGCGCGGCGGTGCTGGTGTTCTGCGCCGCGCTCGCCCTCCTGGACGGCGGGATGCTCGCGCTCGCCGAGGGACTCCCGCTGCGGGCGGTCTGCCAGGGGCTGTTCCTGCGCTCCCTCGCCCCGGTCGCCGTGCACGGCCTCGCCGGACTGATGACGGCCGTGCTGTGGAGCAGCAGGTACGGCCCGGTCGCGGCGCTGCTGGTGCTCTTCCCGATGGCGGTGTCCTGGTGGGTGTTCGCCCAGTACCACCGTGAACGCGCCGCCCACCAGGCGACCATCCGCGCCCTGGTGCAGGCCGTCGACCTCAAGGACGGCTACACGCGCGGCCACAGCGAACGCGTCGGCCAGGCCTCCATGATGATCGGGCGTGAACTCGGCATGGACGAGCACCGGATCGAGATGCTCCGGTTCGCCGGCATCCTGCACGACGTCGGCAAACTCGGCGTCCCCACCCGGCTGTTGCGCAAGGACGGGCCGCTGACGCCCGAGGAACGCCGGGTGATCGAGCTGCACCCCGAGTACGGGCACGAGATCACCCGCGGCATCTCCTTCCTCGGCGAGGCGCGTTCGGCGATCCTCCACCACCACGAGCGCGTCGACGGCAGCGGCTATCCCTACGGACTGGCGGGCGGTCAGATCCCGGAGTCCGCGCGGGTGGTCGCCGTCGCGGACGCCTTCGACGCGATGACCTCCACCCGCTCCTACAGCCGGGCCCGGCCCGTGGAGGC
Organism: Streptomyces achromogenes; assembly: GCF_030816715.1. NCBI lineage: Bacteria > Bacillati > Actinomycetota > Actinomycetes > Kitasatosporales > Streptomycetaceae > Streptomyces > Streptomyces achromogenes. The sequence continues at coordinate 5,776,477 of NZ_JAUSYH010000001.1, forward strand.
GGCCCTCGAGGAGCTGCGCCGGTGTGCGGGCTCGCACTTCGACCCCCGGATGGTCACCGCGCTGACCCGGGTCGTCGGCCGGGACGGCTGGCACCCGGTGGTCACCGCCGAGGAGACCCGGCCCGGCGTGCCGGCCCCCGCCCCGGCGCCCGACGACCGCTCGGGGGCCCGCCGGTGACCTCCTGCCACGAGCCGGGGGCGCCGATGACCTCCCGCCGCGCCCTGGCCGCCCTCTACGCGGCCGCCGCCCTGCTGGCCGCCGGCTCCCTGCTCGTCACGTTCCTGGCGGGCCTGCGGGAGCGCCCCGTCGCGCTCGCCTTCGGGATCCTCGTGGCCGTCGGCGAGCCGGCCCTCGCGCGCTCCCGGCTCCGCCCGGGCGAGGCGAGCCCGGTGAGCGGGCCCGGACTGCGCGAGACCGCGCCGCTCGGCGCCGCCGGCTCCCTGTCGTACGCGCTGCTCGGGGAGCACGCCGGGCATCCCACCCACCACGGGGTGGCGCAGGTCGTGGCGGTGGTCGCGGCCGCCTCCCTGCTGGGCAGCGTGCCCCAGCTGGCCCGCGGGCAGGGGCCCGTCCTCGACCATCTGGTCCGGCGCGTGCTGGCCGTCGGGTTCGCCGCGGCCTGTTTCCAGCCCCTGTACAACCGCGGGGCGTTCGACGGCTGGGGCGGCCCGGCGTACGCGCTGCTGCTGCTCGCGCTGCTGGTCCTGACCGTCCTGTGCGACGCCGTGGTCGCGGCCGCCCTCGCCCGCTCCCGCACCGGCTGGCCGTTCGCTCCGCTGCTGCGCGACGAGCTGCGGGCGGTGCCCGGGATCGGGTCGGCGGTCTGCGCGACCGGCGCGGTGATGGCGCTCGCGGTAGCCGTCGTCGGGTTGTGGGCGCTCCCCGTGTTCTCGGTGCCGCTGCTGCTCACCCAGCTGTCCCTGCGCCGCTACGCGGCCGTCCGCGCCACCTACCGGCAGACCATCGCCTGTCTCGCCCGGGCCACCGAGATCGCCGGGTACACCCCGCCCGGGCACGCCCGCCGGGTCGCCGCGCTCAGCCAGGCGGTGGGCCGGGACCTGCGGCTGCCGGAGCCCGAGCTGACCGTCCTCGAGTACGCGGCACTGATGCACGACATCGGGCAGCTCAGCCTCGTCGACCCGGTTCCGGCGGGCGCCACGGCCGGCCTGCCGGCGGCCGAGCAGCGGCGGATCGCGCTGCTCGGCGGAGCCGTCGTCCGCCAGACCGGGGTGAGCGCCCAGGTGGCGACGGTCGTCGAGCGGCAGGCCGACCCCTACCCGGAGCAACCGGTGGCCGCCCGCATAGTCCGGGCGGTGAACGCATACGAGGAGAGGGTGCGGGGCAGCGGTCCCGACGGACCTCTCACCGCTCTGGAGGAGCTGCGCCTGGGCACCGGCCGGGAGTACGCGCCCGAGGTGGTGGAGGCGCTGGCCAGGGTGGTTTCGAGGTCGGGTCTTACCCTGCCCGCGGGTGGGTAACCCATGGGTAATGAGCGGCCTTCCGGCCACACGTGGTTGGATGCGAGGGAGAGAGTGTCCGGGGGCACTGGCCAGCCCACAGAACGGAACTGGCAGGCGGGAATCGTGAGGATCTTCGGCAAGGGACGGCACCGGCCCTCCGCCTCCTGGCGGCAGGCCACCGACCGCGCGTTCACGCTGATCGGCGACGGGCGGTACGAGGACGCCGGCGCGCTCCTGACGCGCGCCGCCGACCTGGAACCCTGGCTTTCCGAGTCCTGGTTCAACCTCGCCCTGCTGCACAAGTTCCGGCACGACTGGGAGCAGGCCCGCACGGCCGGGCTGCGCGCCGTCGCCCTGCTCGACCGGGAGGCGGGGGCCCCCGACTGGTGGAACGTGGGCATCGCCGCCACCGCCCTGCAGGACTGGCCGCTGGCCCGCCGCTCCTGGCAGGCGTACGGGCTGCACGTGCCGGGGGAGGCCACGGGCGCGGGCGAGCCCGTCGGCATGGAGCTGGGCAGCGCGGCCGTACGGCTGTCGCCCGAGGGCGAGGCCGAGGTGGTGTGGGGGCGGCGGCTGGATCCCGCCCGTATGGAGGTGCTGTCGATCCCGCTGCCGTCCTCCGGGCGCCGCTGGGGCGAGGTCGTGCTGCACGACGGGGTGCCGCACGGTGAGCGGACCACCTCCGCGGGCCACTCCTATCCCGTCTTCGACGAGATCGAGCTGTGGGCCCCGTCCCCCGTGCCCACCTGGGTGGTCCTGCTGGAGGCGGCCTCCGAGGCGGACCGGGACGCCCTGGAGCAGCTGGCCGCCGACGCGGGCTTCGCGGCGGAGGACTGGTCGTCCTCGGTGCGGCTGCTGTGCCGGATGTGCTCGGAGTCGCGGATGCCCTCCGACGAGGGGGACGGCGAGCACCTCGACCCGCACGACCACAGCGAGCCGGGGCACCCGGGCCCGCTGGGCCACGTGACCGACGGGCAGCTGTGGGCGCCGGAACGGGAGTGCGGGGTGGCCGCGCCCGCCTCGCTGGTGCGGGGGCTGCTGGACGGGTGGGTCGCCGACAGCCCGGACACCCGTGACTGGCGGGACCTGGAAGAGGTCTGTTAGCCGTCCCCGTACCCTGTATCAGCGACGAACCCCCGGGCGGGGGTCCGAGGGCAGCCCTCGGAGGACACAGTCAGGAAGGCATACGTCGGTCATGGCGCAGCAGGACACCGATCAGCAGCACGGGGGCGTGCTCCCCGTGGACGACGAGGGCTTCGTCATCGACACCGAGGAGACGGAGGAGCGCGAGCGGGCCCACCGTGAGCGCGGCGTCTCGCGGCCGATCACGGTCGTCGGCAACCCGGTGCTCCACAAGGAGTGCAGGGACGTCACCGAGTTCGACGACGAGCTGCTGAAGCTGGTGGACGACATGTTCGCCTCGCAGCGCACCGCGGAGGGCGTGGGCCTGGCCGCCAACCAGATCGGCGTGGACCTGAAGGTCTTCGTCTACGACTGCCCCGACGACGAGGGCGCCCGGCACGTCGGCGTCGTCTGCAACCCGAAGCTCGTCGAGCTGCCCGCGGACCGGCGCCGGCTGGACGACAGCAACGAGGGCTGTCTGTCGGTGCCGACCGCCTACGCGGCGCTGGCCCGTCCGGACTACGCCGAGGTGACGGGGCAGGACGAGCGGGGCAACCCGATCAAGGTGCGCGGCACCGGGTACTTCGCACGGTGTTTGCAGCACGAGACCGATCACCTCTACGGGTACCTCTACATCGACCGTCTCTCCAAGCGTGAACGCAAGGACGCGCTGCGGCAGATGGCCGAGAACGAGCCGCGTTACCCCGTGGTCGCCAACGGCTGAGCCCCCTGCGCACACACGACGCCGGTCCGGACTTCTTCCGGACCGGCGTCGTTCGTGTGTCCGACGGATGTTCGGTCGCTTGCGCACATCTCCTGTACATCTGCCGACCCGTAACCGGTCATGTGGGGGCGGATTCCCGGCATGTTGGGGTAGTGAATGAAGCAAATCCGTTCCCAGAACGGTCAGTTGTAGTGCTGAATGGGATGAGCGGGGATACGCAACGGCGCACGCCCGGCACGGCAGGAGGGGTGTGCGCCCACTGGCGGCTGAGAGGGGTTGTTCGTGCCAGCTTTCCCATACAGCACCACATACAGCACCACATACAGCACCACGGCGACGGTGACCGTGCCCGCGGTTCCTCCCGCGCTCTCTCTTCCGGTCATCGAGGCGGCGTTTCCCCGGCAACTGCACCCATATTGGCCCCGGTTGCAGGAAAACACCCGCTCCTGGCTGCTGGAAAAGCGGCTGATGCCGGCGGAGAAGGTCGCAGAATATGCCGACGGTCTTTGCTACACGGACTTGATGGCGGGCTACTACCTCGGCGCACCCGACGAGGTCCTGCAAGCCATAGCCGACTACAGCGCCTGGTTCTTCGTCTGGGACGACCGGCACGACCGTGACGTCGTGCACGGCCGGGTGTCCTCCTGGCGGCAGCTCAGGTTCCGCTTGCACGCGGCCCTGGACTCCCCGGCGGAGCATCTGACCCACCGGGATCCGCTGGTCGCCGGGCTCGCGGACAGCGTGGGCAGGCTGTACTCCTTCCTTCCCGGCACCTGGAACGCCCGGTTCGCCCGGCACTTCCACACCGTGATCGAGGCGTACGACCGGGAATTCCACAACCGCGTCGAGGGACGCATTCCCGGTGTCGAGGAATACCTCGCCCTGCGCCGGCTCACCTTCGCACACTGGATCTGGACCGACCTGTTGGAGCCGAGCGCGGGATGCGAACTCCCGGACTCGGTGCGGAAACACCCGTCCTATCGGCGCGCGGCCCTGCTGAGTCAGGATTTCGCCGCCTGGTACAACGACCTCTGCTCCCTCCCCAAGGAATTGGCGGGCGACGAGGTGCATAATCTCGGAATCAGTCTCGTAACCCATCAGGGGATGACCCTCGAAGAGGCCGTAGAGGAAACAAGGCGACGCATCGAAGAATGTATTTCCGAGTTCCTCGCCGTTGAGAAGGATGTCCTGAGGCTGGCCGACCGACTCACCGACGGTACCGTTCGCGGAATGCGACTCGGCGCCGCGGTGCGGGCCTGCCTCGGCAATATGCGGCACTGGTTCAGTTCCGTCTACTGGTTCCACCACGAGTCCGGCCGATACATGGTCGACAGCTGGGACGACCGGTCCACGCCCCCGTACGTCAACAACGAAGCGGCAGGTGAGAAATGACCGTCGAGTCGGTGAAACCCGCGACCGCCGGGGCACCCGAACTGCGTGAGCCACCGTTGGCCGGTGGCAGGGTGCCGCTCCTCGGGCACGGCTGGAAGCTGGCCCGTGACCCGCTGGCCTTCCTGGCCCGGCTCCGCGACCACGGCGACGTCGTCCGCCTCAGGCTCGGCCCCAAGACGGTGTACGCCGTCACCGCGCCGGACCTCACCGGGGCGCTGGCGCTCAGCCCCGACTACATCATCTCCGGCCCCCTGTGGGAGTCCCTGGAGAGCCTGCTCGGCAAAGAGGGCGTCGCCACGGCCAACGGACCGCTGCACCGCCGCCAGCGGCGCACGATCCAGCCCGCGTTCCGGCTCGACGCCATCCCCGGCTACGGCCCGATCATGGAGGAGGAGGCGCACGCGCTCGTCGAGCGCTGGACGAGGGGCGAGGTCCTCGACGTCACCGCGGAGGCCTTCCGGGTGGCCGTGCGCATCTCGGCCCGCTGCCTGATGCGCGGCAGCTATATGGACACCCGGTCCGAGCGCATCACCTCCGCGCTCGCCACGCTGTTCGCCGGTATGTACCAGCGCATGGTCGTACCTCTCGGTCCGCTTTATCGGGTACCGATTCCGGCCAACCGCGAATTCAACCGGGCGCTGGCCGATCTGCACCGGCTGGTGGACGAGATCGTCGCCGACCGCAGGGCATCCGGTCAAAAACCGGACGATTTGCTGACGGCTTTGCTGGAGGCGAAGGACGAGAATGGCGACCCGATCGGGGAACAGGAGATCCACGACCAGGTCGTCGCGATACTCACCCCGGGCAGCGAAACCGCCGGCTCGGTGGTCATGTCGTTGCTCCACGTCCTCACCGAGCACCCGGATCAAGTGGACAAGATCCGCGAAGAGGTGAAAAACGTTGTCGGTGACCGGCCGGTCGCATTCGACGACGTCCGAAAGCTCCGGCACACCGCCAATGTCGTCGTCGAGACCATGCGGCTCTATCCCGCCGTATGGATATTGACCCGGCGCGCGGTGACCGACACGGAGCTCGGCGGTTACCGCATTCCCGCCGGGGCCGACATCGTCTACAGCCCGTACGCGGTGCAGCGCGACCCGCGGTCGTACGAGCGGCACACGGAGTTCGACCCCGACCGCTGGCTGCCCGGCCGCTCCCCGGAGCTGCCGAAGTACGCCATGACGCCGTTCGGCGTCGGCAACCGCAAGTGCCCGAGCGACCACTTCTCGATGGCCGAGCTGACGTTGATCACGGCGGTGGTGGCGAACGCGTTCCGCTTCGAGCCGGCCCCCGGCTCCGACAACCGGACGCGCATCGGCATCACGCTGCGGCCGCGCCGGCTGCTGCTGCGGGCGGTACCCGGGTGAGAACCGCGGCTCAGGCGACGGCCTGCGGGCCGCGGAACGTGCGCCGGTAGGCGTTGGGGGTCGTCCCCAGCGCCTGCACGAACTGGTGGCGCAGGGCGCCCGCCGTGCCGAATCCGGCGCGCCAGGCGATCGCGTCCACCGTCTCGTCCGTGGCCTCCAGCAACTGCTGTGCCAGCAGCACCCGCTGACGCAGCAGCCACCGGTAGGGGGTGGTGCCGGTCTCCTGCTGGAAACGGCGGGCGAAGGTGCGCGGGGACATGTGGGCGCGCTCCGCGAGCCGTTCGACCGTGATCTCCTGGTCGAGGTGCTGCTCCATCCACGCGAGCACCTCGCCGACGGTGTCGCACCGCGACCGGGGCAGCGGCCGCTCGATGTACTGGGCCTGGCCGCCGTCCCGGTGCGGCGGCACCACCATCCGCCGGGCGATCCGGTTGGCGACCTCCGGGCCCTGCTCCTTGCGGACGATGTGCAGACAGGCGTCGATGCCGGCGGCCGTCCCGGCCGAGGTGATCACCGGGTCCTCGTCGACGTAGAGCACGTCCGGTTCCACGGTGGTGCGCGGAAACTGCCGGGCCAGCTGCTCGGCGTGCCGCCAGTGCACCGCGCAGCGCCGCCCGTCCAGCAGTCCCGCCGCGCCCAGCACGAACGCGCCCGAGCAGACGCTCAGCACCCGCGTGCCGCGGTCCACGGCCCGGCGCAGCGCGCCGAGCAGCTCCGGCGGGAAGTCCCGCTCGCCGTAGGTGTCGCCGGCCGGCACGGCGATCAGGTCGGCGCTCTCCAGCCGCTCCAGACCGTGCCGGGTGTTCATGGTGAACCCGGCGTGGGTGGTCAGCGTCGGACCCTCCGCCGAGGCGACGGCGAAGTCGTAGACCGGCAGCCCCTCGTCGCTGCGGTCGATCCCGAAGACCTCGCAGACGACGCCCAGTTCGAAGGGGTGCACACCGTCCAGGAGGATCGCGGCCACGTTGTTCAGCATGCCGCCAGTGTGCACCGAAGTGGCAGTAATTTGAAGATGTACGGCAGTCCTGCCACTGTCAGGAGTATCCGGCGTGGACGACGCTTACCTCATGAACGCACTCAGCGAGTACCTCACCGTCTTGGCCCTCTTCCTCGTCCTCGCGGCTCCGGCGCTCGTGGGACATCTCCACGAGCGCCGGATCGACCGCCAGCTGAAGGACGCCGCGCAGGCCGCACTGGCCGCGCGGCCCGTGACCCGGGACCGGACTCGGACCCGGGCTCAGAAGTCCTCGTCCAGGTCCACGGTGCCCTCCACCGCGACCTGGTACGCCGACGGACGGCGCTCGAAGAAGTTGGTCAGCTCCTGAACGCCCTGCAGCTCCATGAAGGAGAACGGGTTCTCCGAGCCGTACACCGGGGCGAAGCCGAGCCGCGACAGACGCTGGTCGGCGACGCACTCGAGGTACTGCCGCATCGACTCGGTGTTCATGCCCGGCAGGCCGTCGCCGCACAGGTCGCGCCCGAACTGCAGCTCGGCCTCGACGGCCTCCCGGAGCATGGCGGTGACCTGCTCCTGGAGCTTGTCGTCGAAGAGCTCCGGCTCCTCCTTGCGTACCGTGTCGACCACCTCGAAGGCGAAGCTCATGTGCATGGTCTCGTCGCGGAACACCCAGTTGGTCCCGGTGGCCAGACCGTGCAGCAGGCCCCGGCTGCGGAACCAGTAGACGTACGCGAACGCGCCGTAGAAGAACAGGCCCTCGATGCACGCGGCGAAGCAGATCAGATTGAGCAGGAAGCGGCGCCGGTCGGCCTGCGACTCCAGCCGCTCCAGCTTCTCCACCTCGTTGATCCACTTGAAGCAGAACTCGGCCTTCTCCCGGATGGACGGGATGTTCTCCACCGCCGCGAAGGCCGCCGCCCGGTCGTCCGGGTCGGGCAGATAGGTGTCCAGCAGCGTCAGATAGAACTGGACGTGCACGGCCTCCTCGAAGAGCTGCCGTGACAGGTACAGGCGCGCCTCGGGGGAGTTGATGTGCTTGTACAGCGTCAGCACGAGGTTGTTCGCCACGATCGAGTCGCCCGTCGCGAAGAACGCGACCAGCCGGCCGATCATGTGCTGTTCGCCCTCGGACAGCTTCGCCAGGTCGGTGACGTCCGAGTGGAGGTCGACCTCCTCGACGGTCCAGGTGTTCTTGATGGCGTCCCGGTAGCGCTCGTAGAAGTCGGGGTAGCGCATCGGGCGCAGGGTCAGTTCGAAGCCCGGGTCGAGCAGGTTCTTCTCGGCCTTGTCGGTCTTCTCGGGGGTGGTGGTCATCACTGGCAGGCCTCGCAGGACTCGGGGTTCTCCAGGGAGCAGGCGACGGCGTCGGGGTCGGCGGCCGGCTGCACGGGGACGGTCTTCTCCGGCTGCGCCTGGGCCCGGGCGGCCCGGGCGATCCGGGTGGCCGGGCGCGAGCGCAGGTAGTACGTCGTCTTCAGGCCCGACTTCCACGCGTACGCGTACATCGAGGAGAGCTTGCCGATCGTCGGCGTCTCCAGGAACAGGTTCAGCGACTGCGCCTGGTCCAGGTACGGGGTGCGCGCGGCGGCCATGTCGATCAGCCCGCGCTGGGGGATCTCCCACGCCGTGCGGTAGAGGTCCCGCACCTCGGCCGGGATCCACGCGAAGCCCTGCACCGAGCCGTTCGCCTCGCGCAGCGCCTCACGGGTGCGGGCGTCCCAGACGCCGAGCTCCTTGAGCTCGCGCACCAGGTACGAGTTCACCTGGAGGAACTCGCCGGACAGCGTCTCGCGCTTGAACAGGTTCGACACCTGCGGCTCGATGCACTCGTAGACGCCCGCGATGGAGGCGATGGTGGCGGTGGGCGCGATGGCGAGCAGCAGGGAGTTGCGCAGCCCCGTCGAGGCGATCCGCTCGCGCAGCGCCGCCCAGCGCTCGGGCCAGGCGAACTCGACGCCGTAGTGGTCCGGGTGCAGCACGCCCCTGGCCGTACGGGTCTTCTCCCAGGCCGGCAGCGGGCCGCCGCGCTCGGCCAGGTCCGCGGACGCCTCGTAGGCGGCGAGCATGACGCGCTCGGCGATGCGGGTGGAGAGGGCCTTGGCCTCGGGCGAGTCGAAGGGCAGCCGCAGCTTGAAGAAGACGTCCTGGAGGCCCATCGCGCCCAGCCCGACCGGACGCCAGCGCGCGTTGGACCGGCCCGCCTGCTCGGTCGGGTAGAAGTTGATGTCGACGACGCGGTCCAGGAACGTGACCGCCGTGCGGACGGTCTCGTCCAGCCGCTCCCAGTCGATGCCGCCGCTCGCCGTGTCGACGAACGCGCCCAGGTTCACCGAGCCCAGGTTGCACACCGCCGTCTCGCCGTCGTCCGTGACCTCCAGGATCTCCGTGCACAGGTTGGAGGAGTGCACGACATGGCCCGGCTCGGCCGTCTGGTTGGCGGTGCGGTTGGCGGCGTCCTTGAAGGTCATCCAGCCGTTGCCGGTCTGCGCGAGGGTGCGCATCATGCGGCCGTACAGGTCGCGGGCCGGGATGGTCTTCTTCGCCAGACCGGCGGACTCGGCTTTGCGGTAGGCCGCGTCGAACGCGTCGCCCCACAGGTCGACCAGCTCGGGCACGTCGGCCGGGGAGAACAGCGACCACGGCTCGTCGGCGTTGACCCGGCGCATGAACTCGTCCGGGATCCAGTGCGCCAGGTTCAGGTTGTGCGTGCGCCGGGCGTCCTCACCGGTGTTGTCCCGCAGCTCCAGGAACTCCTCGATGTCGGAGTGCCACGTCTCCAGGTAGACCGCCGCCGCGCCCTTGCGCCGGCCACCCTGGTTCACGGCGGCGACGGAGGCGTCCAGGGTCTTGAGGAACGGCACGATGCCGTTGGAGTGCCCGTTGGTGCCGCGGATCAGCGAACCCCGGCTGCGGATGCGGGAGTACGACAGCCCGATGCCGCCGGCGTGCTTCGACAGCCGGGCCACCTGGTGGTAGCGGTCGTAGATGGAGTCCAGCTCGTCGAGCGGGGAGTCGAGGAGGTAGCAGGACGACATCTGCGGGTGCCGGGTGCCGGAGTTGAAGAGTGTGGGGGAGGACGGGAGGTAGTCCAGCCGGCTCATCAGCCGGTAGAGCGCGGCCACCTCGTCCACGGCGCGGACGGTGTCGTCCTCGGCCAGACCGGCGGCGACGCGCAGCAGGAAGTGCTGGGGCGTCTCGACGACCTTGCGGGTGATCGGGTGCCGCAGGAGGTAGCGGCTGTGCAGGGTGCGCAGTCCGAAGTAGCCGAAGCGGTCGTCGGCCGCGGTGTCGACGAGCGCGTCGAGGCGGGCCGCGTGGACGCGCACGAACTCGGCGGTGCGGTCCGCGATCAGACCCTCGCGGTGCCCGACGGCGACCGACTCGGTGAACGACGTGACGCCCTGGGAGGCGGCCTCCGCGGCGATGCCGATGGTCAGCAGACGGGCGGCCAGCTTCGAGTAGGCGGGGTCCTCGGCGATCAGGCCGGCGGCCGCCTCCGTGGCCAGTTCGCGCAGCTCCGCGGTGATCTCGGAGGCAGCCCGCGCGGACCGGCCGCGAAGGGCGGCGGCCGCGACCCGGCCCGGGTCGGCGTCGGGCAGGTCGGCGGTCAGCTCGGTCAGGGTACGCAGCAACGCGGTCCCGGCACCGTCGGTCTTCAGCTCGGTGACTGAGGCCGGTTCGGCTGGCGCGATGGTCACGTGGGGCTCTCCCTCGCTCGGCAAGGGGCCTGGCGCAGGGCAGGGGGCAGCACACGAGCGCGCGGGGGCGTCGCGTCCACCGGCCCACTCCACGAGGCCCGGACGTCAGGGCACCCGGACCGGACGGCCGGGCGCGCTGTCGGCAGGACCTCGGACTGAACAGGCGTGCCCATATGGGTAGGGATGCACGCGAGTACACCGTTGCGGGACAGTTCCGGATTCGCACCGGATTCCCCTGCGGCGACAGCGAGCATGAGCATACATCTTGTGCTCGCCTGCCACGCCACCCCCAGATGTTGTGTCGGGGTGGTTTCAGAGCGTCAACTGATAGGTGAGAAGAGTGAAGTCGTCCAGGTGCGGCACGGGATTCCAGTCCCGCTCGGGTGTGCGGACGAAGCCGAGACGTTCGTAGATCCGGTGCGCGGTGTGCATGCTGCGCTGGCTCGACAGGACGACGGCCGCGCAGCCCTCCGTGGCTCGCGCCCGCTCCAGGCATGCCCGCACGAGCGCCTCTCCGGCGCCCCGGCCGCGCGCCGCGTGCGCGACCGCGAGCGCACGGATCTCGGCCTCACCGGGCCGCGCGATGTCGGCGACCGGGCCGGGACCGGCCACGAAGGTGACGCCGCCGAGGAGCCGGTCGCCGTCCACGGCCACCAGCACCTCGGCGGCGGCCGCCCGCGCGGCGACGTCCTTCAGCGCCGGCAGATACGGGTCCTCCTCGCCGTAGTCGAGGAGACCGTCGTCCAGGTAGGCGCGGGCGGTGATGTCGCCCAGGGGCTGGTACTCGCCCGGAGTGACCTGTCGTATCACGATGTCCATGGCCTCGAGTGTGCCGGACGCCCGGGTTGCGGAGCGTGTCCGGAGTGATTCCATGGAAGTAGCCGTCGGCGCCGTGCGAATCCGCTGCCCCGCGAGTCCTCCGTCCCCGGGAACCACTCCGGGAGTTCGCAAGGAGAAGGCTATGACGAGGGTCGTCCGCCATGCGCCCGGCAAGGAGCGACCGCGCGACGCGCCGATGGCCACACTGGTTCTGCGACGAGCGGGAAACCGGGTGGGGCACGGGTTCGTCGGCCGCTGGCACGCCCTGACGATCCGTCTGGAGGCCCGCCGCGGCACCACCCGCCCCAGGAAATGGCGCCGATGGGCCTCCTACGCCAATGTCACCAGGGCGATCTGGCTGGTCGCCGTGCTGGCGATGCTCACCTGGATCGGGGAGGGCCTGTTCATCCTCATCACGCAGCACACGACCCGCTTCGAGAAGTGGCGGAAGGACAACGAGGGGTTCGAGATCGTCCTCAAGGTCGTCGGTCCGGTCCTCGCCGCCTCGATCGCCGCCGCGCTCTTCCTGTTCTGGTGGTACCGCTGGACCAAACGGCGCTATCTCACCAAGGCGCTGCGGGATCCGCGCGGACTGGTGCCCACCGCCGGATACGACACCCGCGAGATCGTGGGTCGCGAGGACATCTCCCAGGTGATCGCCGAGCGGCTGCGGGACCGCGACACGCGGCGGCCGTATCTGCTCGTCGGCGGCGTCGGAGCGGGGAAGACCGCCGTCCTCGTACGGCTCACCGAACTCCTGGCCCGCCAGAACGCCGTACCGGTGCCGATCAGACTGCGGGACGCGGCGGACGGCACCGACCTGAACTTCGAGCGTCTGGCCAGGCAGCGCTTCGCCCAGGAGTCACCCAAGGGCATTCTGGCGCGCGGCAAGACCGACCGGGTGTGGCAGCAACTCCTCGCCGACGACAAGCCGGTCGTCCTCGCCGACGGCCTTGAGGAGGCCCTTCTCGACGACGGCCGCCAGCAGAACCGGGACAACGTCATCCGCCGGGCCATCGAGCGCGCCCGTGAGGAGAAGCTGCCCCTGGTCATCGCCTCCCGGCCGCACAGCCCGCTGGAGACCACCTCCGCCGCGATCGTGGTGCTGGAACCGCTGAGCGAGGAAGCAGCGCTGCGCTTCGTCGAGGCGGACGTACCTGGGACCGACGAGCGCCGGGTGGACTGGATCGTGGAGACGGCGGAGGTGACCGAGTCACCGATCTACCTGCAGATCGCCCGTGAACTCCACCGGCGGGGAATGCTGGAGCTCGACCGCCCCGACGGCGATCCGCAGCATGTGAACACCCGCGGCCGCGACCGTGCCACCCTGCGGCTCTGGCTGCTCGACACCTGGGCCGAGGCGCTGTGTGAGGGGAAGCTGCGCGAGGACGTCGCGCTGGCCCCGAAGGAGCGCCGCGACACGCTCGAGGTGGTCTCGGCCCTGGCCTGTGTCGGACTGCTCGAGGACAAGCTGGAGGTCGGCTTCGCGGAGCTGCTCGACCCGGACGTCCTGCACCCCGGTCGGGCGCGGCGCGCGCGAACCCGAGCCGAGCACCTGTGGGCCGGCCGCGGCTTCGACCGGTACGGCAAGCGCGGTGTCACCCTCTCCGACTGGCATCGGCAGCAGATCTGGGACGCGCTGTGCGAGCGGCTCGGCGACCAGGAACGCATGCGGCTGCGGGAGGGCAACATGGACCAGTGCCATGCCGTCCTCGCCCGCTTCGCGGCCCACGCGAGCAAACTCAGACTGGTGGAGGGCTTCGAGCACAGGGTCCGTTTCCCGCACAGCATCATCCAGGCCTATTTCGGCTGCCGCCTGCTGAACCAACTCGGGGAGCGGGGAGCGGGCGATCTGGCCGAACAGGCGCTGCAGCCGCCAGGACCCAGCCGCGAACTGCTCATCGCCCTCGTCCTGCTGTCCCGTGGGCGGGCGGCGGACGCCACGGCCCGGGGGCACGGTGTGCGGGCCGAGATCCGGAAGGAGATCGCGGACGTGGTCCGGCAGACACCGGTGCGGGGCCGCCCGCTCGCCCACCGGCTGTGCGTCGCCGCCGGCCGCCGCACCGACGACCCCAAGGCCCTGGACCTCTACGGGGCCGCCCTGGAGATCGAGAGCGCCGAGGACGACCCGGGACACCTGAGCGAGATCGTCACCGCGGTGCGCGAACACTGGCCCGGCATCAAGGGGGACCGGCGCACCCTGAGGGACGCCAAGCGCCGAGTGCTCAAACAGCTGGGAGCCGCGCTGCGCAGGGTCTCCGACCGGATCGACACCACTCCGCTGTACTGGGATCTCTTCCGGCTGGGCATCCAGGAACCCTCCTACTCCATCCGTCTGGTCGTCGCCCAGGAGTTCGGCGCCGGCGGCAACGCGGCGTTCGCCGTGATCCGCGAGCGGGTCGGCCTGAACAGCGATCCCGTGAAGGAGTACAACGACCGGCTCGACCATCTGAAGGGATGGAAGAGACGTGCCTACGAGGCATGGGCCGTGCGCATGGGCAGGGCGCGGGCGACCCGCACGTCCCCGGGGGGCGCGTCGGCCGAGGACATCGAGCGGCTGCAGGAGGACCGCAGGGCTTTGAACCGGAAGTACCGAGGGCAACGGGTCGCCCTCTTCCGCGAGTTCGTGATGCGGGCCTGGATGCTCCCGATGCTCCTGGGCTCCGTCGACGAGGCCCACCGCGACGAGGCCGGCGAACGCCTCACCAAGTGGCTGCGTCACCTCGACCCGAAGTTCACCGGCGGTGTCCCCGATCTGCCGCTCGCCCTGGAGGCAGCGCTGGCCCAGGGCTTCAAGTACGCGGCCAACCGGCGCCCACGACACCCGCACACACATCTGGAGGGTCGCAGCGACCTGATTCGCCAGGCGGAGACGGTGCTGCAGCAGTCGCGCTGCTGGTACGCGCAGCTCAGCCTGCTCCAGGCACTGTGCCTGTGGGAGCTCCCGGACACGGTGGGCGGCCGCCCGGACGGGCATCAGCCGTTCCAGCCGCTCGGCGGGGCCACCGCCGTACGGACGGTGCAGCGCTGGCTGTCGATGGCGGGCACGGTGAACGCGGTACCGGGTCACACGGACCAGCTCGGCGAACCGGCCCGGCGGTGCCTGCATCCGTTCGTCGCCGAGGCCGGCGACCTGGTCGCCCTCGCCCTGGAGACCGGACAGCCCGAGCGGTTCCTGTGGATCGACGAGAAGGGCGTCGCCGACAACATCGGCGCCCGCGCGGGCAACACCGGGGGATACCGCAAGCACCACCTGTGGATTCCGCCCTCGGTCGGCTGGAGCACCCTCGACCCGCGCGCCCAACGTCTCGTCGCCGACGTACTGGTGATGCTGAACCTCATCGAACGGGACGGGCACCCGGACGAGGTCGAGGAACGCCTGGCTCGTGTGGAGCAGCCCGGAATGTCGTTGCCGCCGTGCATCCGCACGGACCGGGAGCCGCTGCGGCCCGGACTGCGCATCGGCACGTCCACCCCGCCCGCACCGGGCACGGCCTGTCTGCCCGACTGCAAGTTCCAGCTCTGCCCCTACCCTCCTCGGGGCGGTCTGCCCCGGGGAGAGATCCGCGAGCCGTTCTGCCGTCAGCAACAGGCCCTGCTGCCGGGCAGCGTCCGGCGCCGGCTGCCCAGGGGGCTGCGCAGAAAGACCCCACGCTGGGTCGGCATGCGGGTCGGCGAACTCGACCGCTTCTGGGACGCGATGGCCAGACGGACGCGGGACCAGTGATTCCGTCCCCACTTCGCACCGACACGTTCATCCTGGCTGGACCCGGTGGAGCGGTGGTTCGCCGAGTTCGGACAGAAGAAGCCCATGCGAGGCGTCCGCCGCTCCTTGCGCCAGGGAGCTCCATGCGGGGCTCCCTGGCCAGGAGACCGGTCACGCCCTAGTGAGCAGTGCCCGCCGTCGCCGGGGGCAGCTCCACCGCCACGCCCGGGTCGCCCGCGTCCGCCGTGTAGTCCGACGGCTTCGTCTCGTCGACGCCGTCGGGGGCCTTGGCGGCCTTCAGGACGAAGGTCAGGACCACCGTGACGACCACGTTGAGGACGAAAGCCGTCAGGCCGATGTAGCCGATCTCGCCGATGCCCGGGATCTCCTTCGCCGAGCCACCGAAGTGCTTCTGCGTCGGGGAGGCGACCCCGTACGCGGCGAAGGTCCCGTAGAGCATGCCGACCGCCCAGCCGGCGAGCAGCGCCCAGCGGTGGAACCAGCGGGTGAACAGGCCGCCGACCAGTGCGGGGAACGTCTGCAGGATCCAGATGCCGCCCAGCAGCTGGAAGTTGATGGCCACCGTCTTGTCCATGGTGAGGACGAAGACCAGCGCCCCGACCTTCACCAGCAGCGAGACCAGCTTGGAGACGCGGGTCTCCTCCTTGGGCGTCGCGTCCGGCTTGATGAAGTCCTTGTAGATGTTGCGGGTGAAGAGGTTCGCGGCCGCGATCGACATGATGGCCGCGGGCACGAGCGCGCCGATGCCGATCGCCGCGAACGCCACGCCCGCGAACCAGGACGGGAACATGTCCTCGAACAGCTGCGGGATCGCCAGCTGTCCGTTGGTGACCTTGACCCCGGCCGCGATCGCCATGAAGCCCAGCAGGGCGAGCAGGCCCAGCATCAGCGAGTACAGCGGCAGGATCGTGGTGTTGCGGCGGATCACGTCACGGCTGCGCGAGGACAGCGTCGCGGTGATGGAGTGCGGGTACATGAACAGCGCCAGCGCCGAGCCCAGCGCGAGCGTCGCGTACGTCCACTGACCCGGTTCGGCCGGGGTCAGTGCACCGCGCGGCTTGCCCGTCGCCGGGTTGGTCTGGCTGAACGCCTCGCCCGCTTTGGCGAAGATGTCGTCGAAGCCGCCGAGCTTGATCGGGATGTAGATGATCGCCACCGCGATGACGATGTAGATCAGCGTGTCCTTCACGAACGCGATCAGCGCGGGGGCGCGCAGACCCGAGGAGTAGGTGTAGGCCGCCAGCACGCCGAAGGCGATCAGCAGCGGCAGGTCCTTCACGAACCAGTTGGTGTTCTCGCCGCCGCCGACACCCATCACGTCGAGCACGGCCTGGATGCCGACCAGCTGGAGCGCGATGTACGGCATCGTGGCCAGGATGCCGGTCACGGCGACCGCCAGCGACAGCCCCTTCGAGCCGAACCGGCCGCGCACGAAGTCCGAGGTGGTGACATAGCCGTGCTTGTGGGACACCGACCACAGGCGGGGCAGGAACGTGAAGATCAGCGGGTAGACGAGGATCGTGTACGGCACCGCGAAGAAGCCGGCCGCGCCCGCCGCGTAGATCGCCGCGGGCACGGCGACGAAGGTGTACGCGGTGTACAGGTCGCCGCCGAGCAGGAACCAGGTGACCCAGGTGCCGAACGACCGGCCGCCCAGGCCCCATTCGTCGAGGCTGTGCTCGTTCTCGGCCTTGCGCCAGCGCGCGGCCAGGAAGCCCATGACCGTGACGGCCAGGAAGAAGAAGATGAAGACGGCGAGCGCCACGCCGTTCACGCCGTCCTTCACCGCGACGCACCGCCCTTCGCGGAGGAGGAGCCCGCCCGGCCGCGCTGGTCGAGCTGCCACAGCTTGTACGCGACGACCGTGAGCACGGTGGAGATCAGCACCCACAGCATCTGGTACCAGTAGAAGAACGGGATCCCGATGAACGCCGGATCCACCTTCGCGTACGAACCCACCCACAGCATCGCCACGAAGGGCGCGAACAGACAGAGGCCGATGGCGACGCGCAACGGCGTCACCACCGGCCCCTTGGTCACTTCCGGGGTCTCTGACATCGGCGGCTCCGCCCCTCACTCGATCGCCTTGATCACAGATGTAATGCGCAGGCAATGTAAGTGACGGATAAGCCCAGCGGAAGTCCCTCCACAGACCCTCTACTCGGCGGGCCGCTTCAGCCGCGCCACGAACTTGTACCGGTCCCCCCGGTACACCGACCGCACCCACTCCACCGGCAGCCCCGTGCGGTCCAGCGAGTGGCGGGACAGCATCAGCATCGGCAGCCCCACGTCGGTGCCGAGCAGGCCCGCCTCGCGCGGCGTGGCCAGCGAGGTCTCGATGGTCTCCTCGGCCTCGGCGAGACGGACGTCGTACACCTCGGCGAGGGCGGTGTACAGCGAGGTGTACTTCGCCAGCGACCGGCGCAGGGCCGGGAAGCGCTTAGCCGACAGATGGGTCGTCTCGATGGCCATCGGCTCGCCGTTGGCCATCCGCAGCCGCTCGATGCGCAGCACCCGCCCGCCGGCCGTGATGTCGAGCAGCCCGGCGAGGCGGTCGTCCGCGGTGATGTAGCCGACGTCCAGCAACTGCGAGGTCGGCTCGAGGCCCTGGGCGCGCATGTCCTCGGTGTACGAGGTGAGCTGGAGCGCCTGGGAGACCTTCGGCTTGGCGACGAAGGTGCCCTTGCCCTGGATGCGCTCGAGCCGGCCCTCCACGACGAGTTCCTGCAGCGCCTGGCGGACGGTCGTGCGGGAGGTGTCGAACTCGGCCGCCAGCGTGCGCTCCGGCGGGACCGGGGTGCCCGGCGACTGGGTCTGCGTCATGTCGAGCAGGTGCTTCTTCAGCCGGTAGTACTTGGGCACGCGCGCGGTACGGACGGTCGTCCCACCCTCGTTCGCCGCACTGCTGACGTCGGTGCTCATGTCCTGCCTTCCCGGCCTCGGATGCGGGTCACATCGTGGCACGGCCGCGGGCGCTGCCGCCCCGCCGTTCCGTGATCCCCTCTGTATACCGTCGCAACCTTTGCTGGTCTAGTCCACCAGGTCAAATGGTCTACCAGGGCGACGCCCTCCGGTGCCGAGGTTTTCGAGGGCTTCTTACTTAAAGGTTCCTGCATATGTAGGTCCCATAACGGCTGGTCGGAGGGTATTCGGCCACCCTTGACAGGCTCAGTGGCCTGAGCCAAGCTCTGCGCACTGGTCTACACCATTGGTCCAGAGATCGAGGTCCCGGCCCGTGGGCGGGGGGTGTGGCATCCCTGAGGAGGATGGCGTGAAGCGCAAGCTGATAGCCGCGATCGGTATCGCGGGCATGATGGTCTCCATCGCGGCGTGCGGGGACGACAGCGGGAGTGGGGACTCGAAGGGCACCGACGCCAAGGAGCTGACCGTCTGGCTCACCGTCGACGCGCAGAACAACTGGCCCCAGCTGGTGAAGGCCGCCGACGCGGCGGTGCAGAAGGCGCACCCCGGCGTCAAGATCAACCACGAGTACTACGGCTGGCCGGACAAGAACGCCAAGCTGGACGCCGTCCTCGCCACCGACAAGGCCCCCGACGTCGTCGAGATGGGCAACACCGAGATGCTCGGCTACATGGTCAAGGGCGCCTTCGCCCCCCTCGACGCGGGCACGTTCGACAACTCCTCCGCCTGGCTCGACGGCCTCAAGGCCTCGGTGACCTACGACGGCAAGACCTACGGCGTGCCGTACTACGCCGGCGGCCGCGTCGCCAACTGGCGCAAGGACGTCTTCGCCGCCGCCGGGGTGACGTCCACCCCGAAGACGTACGCGGAGCTCACCGCGGCCCTCGACAAGGTGCAGAAGAAGGAGGGCGACAAGTTCTCCGCCTGGTTCCAGCCCAGCCGTGACTGGTACGCGGCCATGTCCTTCGTCTACGACGCCGGCGGCTCCATCGCCAAGGAGGACGGCGGCCGGTGGAAGGCCGCCCTGTCCTCGCCGGAGTCCCTCAAGGGCCTCAACGAGTTCAAGAAGGTCCTCGACTCGTACATGCACGGCGACAAGACCAAGGACGAGTCCGACCGCTACATCGTCTACGGCCAGGGCAAGTCCGGCATGATCTTCGCCCCCGCCTGGGAGGGCGCGACCGCCGCCGCCAAGGAGAACGACAAGACCGGCAAGCTCGCCGGCAACGTCGAGAACTTCGTGATGCCCGGCCCGTCCGGCAAGAACCTCCCCGTCTTCCTCGGCGGTTCCGACCTCGCCGTCCCGGTGAAGTCCGACGCGCAGGGCCTCGCCGCCGAGTGGATCAACGCCTTCACCGGTCCCGCCGGACAGAAGGGCCTGATCGCCAAGGGCAACCTGCCCAACAACAAGACCGACCTCGCCACCCTCAAGAACGACCCGGCGACGGCGGTCCCGGCCACCGCGGCCGAGTCCAACTGGTTCGTCCCGATGGCCCCCGGCTGGGGCCAGGTCGAGAAGGCCCAGGTGCTCCAGACCATGCTCCAGAGCATCGGCACCGGCAAGAAGACGGTCGAGGCCGCCGCGAAGGACGCGGACGCCGCGATCGACAAGGTCATCAACACCAAGTGACCTGAGGGCAGGGCCCGTGGCCCACCGGGCCCTGCCTCCCGTACGACCCGAAGGACCGCTGAGGAGCGCGCGGATGAGTGCCGCAGACACGACCACCCCTGCCAAGGCGCCGCCGCGGCGGCCGTCACCGCCACCACCCGCGCCGCCGGGCGGACCGCGGACGAAACGCGCGTCCGCCGGAACCCCCTGGCTGCTCCTCGCACCCTGCCTGCTGGTGCTCGCCCTGGTGATGGGCTATCCGCTGGTCCGGCTCGTCACCCTCTCCTTCCAGAAGTTCGGGCAGTCCCAGCTGTGGGGCTTCCAGCCCGCCGAGTCGGTCGGGTTCGACAACTTCGCCGGCGTGCTGGGCGACGGCGAGTTCTGGCAGGTCGTCCTGCGCACGATTGTCTTCGCGGCCGGCTGCGTGACCCTCACGATGGTCCTCGGCATGATGATCGCGCTGCTTCTCCAGCGGGTCTCCGGCTGGGTGAAGACCCTCGTCAACATCGCGCTCGTGGCGAGTTGGGGCATGCCGGTCATCGTCGCCACCACCGTCTTCAAGTGGCTGTTCGACTCCGACTACGGCATCCTCAACGCCGTCCTCAGCAGACTGCCCGGCGTCGAACTGATCGGCCACAACTGGTTCGCGAGCGGACCGCAGGGCCTCGCGGTGATCATGCTGCTGGTGATCTGGGGCGCGGTGCCCTTCGTGGTGATCACCCTCAGCGCCGGCCTCACCCAGGTGCCCGCCGAGCTGGAGGAGGCCGCCCGCCTCGACGGCGCCGGCGCCTGGGGCGTCTTCCGGTACGTCACCCTGCCCGTCCTCAAGCCGATCGTCGTGATGCTCACGACCCTGTCGGTCATCTGGGACATGGGTGTCTTCCCCCAGGTCTTCGTCATGCGCAACGGCCACCCCGAGGCCGAGTTCCAGCTCCTGACGACGTACTCCTACGACCGCGCCTTCGTCGTCAACGACTACGGCCAGGGCTCGGCCATCGCGCTGATCACCGTACTGCTGCTGCTCGGGGTGGTCGCCGTCTACATGCGCCAGATGCTGAAGATCGGAGAGGTGGAATGACCAGCGTGCGCACCCTCGCCGCGCCGCGCCGGACGTCACGGCTCGGCTGGAACCTCCTCGGCCTGCTGGTCTTCGCCGTCGCCGGCTTCCCCGTCTACTGGATGCTCACCACGGCGTTCAAGCCGGCGAAGGACGCGATCGACCCGGACCCCAGCCTGCTGCCGACGCACCTGACCCTCGACAACTTCAGCCGCGCGCTGCACATCGCCGACTTCTGGGGGCCGGTGGGCCGCAGCCTGCTCGTCTCCCTGGCGGTCGTCGCGATCGGCGTCGTCGTGGGCATGCTGGCCGCGCTCGCCATCTCCCGGTTCGCCTTCCGCGGCCGCAAGATCGTCATCGTCGGCATCCTTGCGGTGCAGATGGTCCCGCTCGTTGCCATGATCATCCCGGTCTTCCTGCTGCTGAACGACCTGGACCAGTACGACAAGCTCTCCGGCCTGATCATCACGTACCTGACCTTCATCCTCCCGTTCACGGTGTGGACCCTGCGCGGCTTCATCGTCAACATCCCCAAGGAGCTGGAGGAGGCGGCGATGGTCGACGGCTGCACCCGCACCGGCGCCTTCGTCCGCGTCGTCTTCCCGCTGCTGGCCCCCGGCATGGTCGCCACCTCGGTCTACGGCTTCATCCAGGCCTGGAACGAGTACCTGTACGCCCTGATGCTGCTCAGCCAGAACAACCAGACGGCGACCGTGTGGCTCAGCAACTTCTCCACCAAGCACGGCACCGAGTACGCCCCGATGATGGCCGGCGCCACCATGATGGCGCTGCCGATCGTCGCCCTCTTCCTCCTCGTCCAGCGCAAGATGGCCGCGGGGCTGACCGCGGGCGCCGTGAAGGGATGACGCCCCGATGACGACACTCGCCAGCGGCACCGACACACTCACCCGCGACGCCCTGACGGTCCTGCAGCCCGGCTTCCCCGGCACCACCGCCCCCGACTGGCTGCTGCGCCGGCTCGGCGAAGGGCTGGCATCGGTCGGCCTGTTCGGCAGGAACATCGCCTCGCCCGGACAACTCGCCGCTCTGACCGCCCGCCTGCGCGCAGAACGGGACGACGTCCTGGTCGCGATCGACGAGGAGGGCGGGGACGTCACCCGCCTCGAGGTGCGCACCGGCTCCAGCTTCCCCGGCAACCACGCGCTCGGCGCGGTGGACGACGTCTCGCTCACCCTGGAGGTCGCCGCCGAGCTGGGCCGCCGCCTCGCCGCCTGCGGGGTCAACCTCAACTGGGCGCCCTCCGCCGACGTCAACTCCAACGCCGCGAACCCGGTCATCGGCGTGCGCTCCTTCGGCGCCGACCCCGCCCTGGTCGCCCGCCACACCGCCGCCTACGTCACCGGCCTGCAGTCGGCCGGCGTCGCGGCCTGCACCAAGCACTTCCCGGGCCACGGCGACACGGCCGTCGACTCCCACCACGCGCTCCCGCGCATCGACGCCGGCCCGGCGGTCCTGTCCGAACGCGAGCTGACCCCGTTCCGTGCGGCCATCGCCGCCGGCACCCGCGCCGTGATGAGCGCGCACATCCTGGTCCCGGCCCTCGACCCGGCGCATCCGGCAACGTTGTCCCCCCGCGTCCTCACCGCGCTCCTGCGCGACGAACTCGGCTACGACGGCCTGGTCGTCACCGACGGAATGGAGATGCAGGCCGTCGCCGCGACCTACGGCATCGAGCGCGGCAGCGTCCTCGCGATCGCCGCGGGCGCCGACGCCATCTGCGTGGGCGGCGGCCTCGCCGACGACGAGACGGTGTGCCGGCTGCGCGACGCCCTGGTCACCGCCGTCCGCACGGGCGAACTCCCCGAGGAACGCCTCGCCGACGCGGCACGACGGGTACGGGCCCTCGCCCGCTGGACGGCGACGGGAGCCCCGGCCGGTACCGGGCAGCCGGACGGCGCGGCCGTGCGCGCCGACGTCGGCCTGATCGCCGCCCGCCGCGCCCTGCGGCTGACCGGCGACGAGGTCTTCTCGCCCCTCACCGATCCGCCGTACGTCGCCGCCCTCACCCCGGTCGCCAACATCGCCGTCGGCGACGAGACCCCGTGGGGGATGGCCGCCGAGCTGATCCGGCTGCTGCCGGGAACGGAGACCGGCAGCTTCGCCGGCCCGGACGCGGGGCACGCCGCGCTGGTCGCGGCGGGGGAGCGGCGGATCGTCGCCGTGGTCCGCGACGAGCACCGGCACCCCTGGATGGCGACCGCCCTCGACACCCTCCTCGCGGCCCGCCCGGACACGGTGGTCGTCGAGATGGGCGTCCCCCAGGCCCCGCCCCGGGGCGCCCTGCACATCGCCACCCACGGCGCCGCCCGGGTCTGCGCCCGCGCGGCGGCGGAGGTCGTCGCGGGAGGCTAGTGCCGTGACCGGGCACGACGACGAGGAAGGCGCCGGGTCCCTGGTCGGGAACCCGGCGCCTTCCTCGTCGCGGCGGTCGTGGTGGAGCGGCGGTCGCGGTGCGCGGTGGAGCGGGCGCGCCGCCTCAGATCCCCTGCCACCGCGGCTTGTGGGCATAGGTGTGGCGGAAGTACTCCGCGAGCTTCAGTTTGGACGCGGCGGCCTCGTCGACGACGACCGTGGCGTGCGGGTGCAGTTGCAGCGCGGAGGCCGGGCACACGGCGGCGACCGGCCCCTCGACGGAGGCGGCGACCGCGTCCGCCTTGCCCTCCCCGGTGGCGAGCAGCACCACGTGCCGGGCCTCCAGGATCGTCCCGATGCCCTGGGTGATGACGTGGTGCGGGACCTGCTCGACGTCTCCGTCGAAGAACCTGGCGTTGTCCACCCGGGTCTGCTCGGTCAGCGTCTTGATCCGGGTCCGTGAGCGCAGCGACGAGCACGGCTCGTTGAACCCGATGTGCCCGTCGGTGCCGATCCCGAGCAGCTGGAGGTCCACGCCGCCGGCCGCCGCCAGCGCCCGGTCGTAGGCCTCGCAGGCGGCCTGCACGTCGTCGGCCGTGCCGTCCGGACCGAGGAACGCCTCCATCTTCACGCCCAGCGGCTCGAGGACCTCGCGCCGCAGGACCGAGCGGTAGGACTCGGGGTGCTCGGCGGGCAGGCCCACGTACTCGTCGAGCTGGGCGATCCGGGCGCGCGCGGTGTCCACCGTGCCGGCACGCACCCGGGCGGCCAGCGCCTCGTAGACGGGCAGCGGGGTGGAACCGGTGGCCACCCCGAGCAGCGCGTCCGGCTTGCGCCGAAGGAGCTGGGCCATGGCCTCGGCGATGAGCTCGCCGCCCGACCGGGCGTCCGCGACGATGACAACTTCCACGCTGGCCTGCCGTTCTGAGAGGGGGCTCCGAGGGCCCGGAAGGGCTATGTGGTTTAGACCAATCCAGGGGTTCAATCTAGCAGAATCGGGAGCCCCCGTCTTTGGGTGCGGAGCGGGATGGGCGGGCCGGATCCGGGGCGGGCCGGGGAAATTGCCTCGCACATCCGCCCCGCACGGGAAGCCGCACAGGCTAGGCTGCGTGATGGATGTCAGAGCATCCGAACACCTACGACGACGAACAAGCTCCCACGCATGGACACCCTTAGTGGTCTAGTCCACAATGGCAGGGGGCATGACACAGAACCTCCGCCTTCCCCGCACAGGAAGGCGGACCGAGGACCCGGAGCTCTCTGCCCTGACTGCCCAGGTCCTCACCTTCGGCCGACGGGACCGCACACCCCGCGGCCGATATTGCTCCGGGCTGCGGTGCCGGGAGGGTTGAGGGTCCCTCCCAGGCGCCGCGGCCCGCGGGTGTTTTTTCGGACACTCCGGCTGCCCGGGTACGCTCACAGGCGTGCCCTCCATGAACGAACTCGTACGCCAGCACACCGCACTCGACGACTCCGACCTCGAGTGGCTCCACCTGCTGGTCTCGGAGTGGCAGCTGCTCTCCGACCTCTCCTTCGCGGACCTGGTCCTGTGGGTGCCCACCCGTGACGGCGCGCGTTACGTCTCCGTCGCCCAGATGCGCCCCAACACCGGCCCCACCTCCTACCAGGACGACATGGTCGGCCACCTCGTCCCGCGCGGCCGCCGCCCGCTGCTGGACGCCGCCCTGGACGAGGGCCGGATCGTGCGCGAGGGCGACCCGGAGTGGCGCGAAGAGGTCCCCGTCCGGGTCGAGTCGATCCCCGTGCGGCGGGAGGGCCGCGTCCTCGGCGTCATCGCCCGCAACACCAACCTGCTCACCGTGCGCACCCCGAGCCGGCTGGAGCTGACCTACCTGCAGAGCGCCTCCGACCTCGCGCAGATGATCGCGGCCGGCTCCTTCCCGTTCCCCGACCAGCAGATGGACATGGACGCGGCCCCGCGCGTCGGCGACGGTCTGATCCGGGTCGACGGCGACGGCCTCGTCCAGTACGCCTCCCCGAACGCGCTCTCCGCGTACCACCGGATGGGGCTCGCCTCCGACCTGGTCGGACAGCACCTCGGCCTGACCACCGCCGAACTCGCCCCGACCCGGGGCCCGGTGGACGAGGCCCTCGCCAAGGTCGCCAGCGGCTGGGCGCCGCGCGAGTTCGAGATCGAGGCCAACGACGGGGTCATCCAGTTCCGGGCCATCCCGCTCAAGCCGAAAGGCACCCGCATCGGCGCGCTGGTGCTGCTGCGTGACGTGACCGAACTGCGCCGCCGTGAGCGCGAGTTGATCACCAAGGACGCGACCATCCGGGAGATCCACCACCGGGTGAAGAACAACCTCCAGACGGTGGCGGCCCTGTTGCGCCTGCAGGCCCGGCGCATCGAGTCGGAGCGCGGCCGGGAGGCCCTGGAGGAGGCGGTCCGCCGGGTCGGCTCCATCGCCATCGTCCATGAGACGCTGTCCCAGAACCTGGACGAGCGGGTGGAGTTCGACGAGATCGCCGACCGTGTGCTGGCGATGGTCGCCGAGATCTCCCCGGGCAAGGTGGCCGGCCGGCGCACCGGACGCTTCGGCATCCTGGACGCCGAGGTCGCCACCCCGCTCTCCATGGTCCTCACCGAGATCCTGCAGAACGCCCTGGAGCACGGCTTCCGCGAGGGCGACACCGGCACGGTCGAGGTCTCGGCCGTGCGCGGCGGCACCACCAAGGAGGTCCGTCTCCTCGTCACCGTCCAGGACGACGGCGTCGGCCTGCCCGCCGGTTTCGACCCGCACACCTCGGGCAACCTGGGCCTGCAGATCGTGCGGACGCTGGTGGAGGGGGAGTTGGGCGGGAGCTTCGACATGGTTCCGGCCCCCGACCGCGGGACACAGGTGATCCTCGACATCCCGGTGCGCGCGCACAAGTGAGCCGAGCA
This sequence comes from Streptomyces achromogenes, assembly GCF_030816715.1. Lineage (NCBI taxonomy): Bacteria > Bacillati > Actinomycetota > Actinomycetes > Kitasatosporales > Streptomycetaceae > Streptomyces > Streptomyces achromogenes. The sequence goes on from NZ_JAUSYH010000001.1 coordinate 5,802,614, forward strand.
CACAGGTGAGCCGAGCGGGAGCCGCGCAGGGCGGCACCCCTCGACGCGCAGGGCGGCGCCCGGCGACGGATCGCGCACAGCACGAAGCCCCGGACCGTTCAGGGGTCCGGGGCTCGAATGCTCGTTGCCAGCGTGTGCTGCGCATCGGGGGTACTGCGCGCTGCGGCTCGGGGGCGGGAGATGCGTACTCGCTGTACGCGCCGCCAAGCTCAGGCTTGCGGGGCGGGTGTTGTCAGGCGGTTGCCTGGCGGGCCCGGTTGCGGGCGGCGCGACGCTTCATGGCACGGCGCTCGTCCTCGCTGAGACCACCCCAGACGCCGGAGTCCTGGCCGGACTCGAGCGCCCACTGCAGACACTGCTCCATAACCGGGCAGCGACGACAGACGGCCTTGGCTTCCTCGATCTGCAGCAGCGCAGGACCGGTGTTGCCGATGGGGAAGAAGAGCTCGGGGTCTTCCTCGCGGCAAACGGCGTTGTGACGCCAGTCCATGGCTGCTACCTCTCCTTGGTATTACATGCAGGTTGCTTGTGAATGTGAACGCTTTCACGAATCCCTCAACAAGTGAAGGGCCACCAGCCAGATGCACTGGCGTTGGTCCTGTGTGTGAAGAGGGGTTCCGGTGATCAGTGGATGCCGGTGTTGCGGGCTGTCCCGATCGCCACGTAGAGACTCGCAAACCTCAGCGGCGGATACAACCCCTACCGGAAAGTTTTTTTTGATTCCTCGGTGTCGACTAGGTCACAGCCGTACTTCCATGGGGTGGATCCTGGCCTAAACGTTCGAGTGAAAGGACTTCAGCCCTTTCTGCTCACACAATCACACGCAGTGCACGGCGTACGCCTGTGAACGTCACGCTGGTTCGCAGCCCCAGGTGGTCACCGTCCATCTGGAGGGGCAGCGGGACCTTCGAATGCAAGGTGAACTGGTCCAGGTCGTGCAGTGAGACGGCATGCTTTCCCTGGGGTCCCCGCTCGGGGGACGAAGTGAGCAACTGGGTGCCATATCGGGCAACCGAGGCCGTGGACAGACGGCTGAGACCGAGTACGTCGAGCCCGGTATCGAACGAGGCCTTAGGTGACGCGTACACCGGGCGATTACCCAGATAGGTCCACGGAGCCGTGTTGCAGACTATGGAGAGCACCAAATCCGTCACGGGTTCGGCGTCCGGCCGCTCCAGGGTGATCGAACCGTGCCGGCGCTGTGATTCGCCCAACAACTGGCGGACGGCCTGACGGATGTAAAGAGCGTGCGTGGATTTCCTGCCGCGTTCACGCTGCTGCTCCACCCGCCCCACCACTCCGGCGTCGAAGCCGAGCCCGGCGTTGAAGGTGAACCAGCGCGACGGCACCGCCTCGTCCTCGGTGCCGGGCGTACCGGCCGCCAGGCCCAGACCGACCGTGCGTTCGCGGCCCTCACGCAGCGCGTCCAGCAGGGCGCCGGTGGCCTCCACGGGATGGTTGGGCAGATCCAGGGCCCGGGCGAAGACGTTGGTGGAGCCGCCGGGGACCACCGCGAGACGGGGCAGGTTCTCCGGATCCGGGCCGGCGTGCAGCAGACCGTTCACGACCTCGTTGACCGTGCCGTCCCCGCCGAGGGCCACCACCAGGTCGACGTTGCCGCTCTCGGCGGCCTGCCGGCCGAGGTCACGCGCGTGTCCGCGGTATTCGGTGGTGACCGCCTCGAGCTTCACCTCGCTGGCGAGCGCGTGGATGAGGACGTCGCGCGTCCGTGCACTGGTGGTGGTTGCCGCCGGATTGACCACGAGAAGTGCACGCATGAGTTGCAGCGTACCTACTGGGTGGTACCGGGCACAGGCCGAGGTGGGGATCGGGTAAGAGATCGCGAGGTGAGCCTCGACACGGGCGGACCCGGGCGCGGCGACCGTGCGGGCTACCCTTCAGGGGTGAGCAGTGAGCAGACCCCCGCAGCCCCGGAGAGCGCAGCCCCGGTGACCGCAGACCTCCGCCCGCGCCGGCTGACGTACGCCGCCGCGCTCGCGGCCCTCGAAGGGCTGGCGCTGGTGGTCGGCGGGGTCTGGATGCTCGTCCTCGGGATCTCCGCGGACCCGGACGACCGTCAGCAGGCCGTCACCGGCGGGGTCACGCTGATCGTGCTCGCGCTGCTGCCGCTGCTCGCCGCGCGCGGACTGTGGGGCCTGCGCGGCTGGAGCCGGGGACCCGCCGTCATCACGCAGATCATGGCGCTGCCGGTGGCCTACAACCTGCTGCAGGCCGACAGCATGGCCATCCCGGCGGGCATCGCGCTCGCGACCGCCGCGATCGCCTCGCTCGTGCTGCTGGTCAACGGGGAGACGACCCGGGCCCTCGGGATCCGGGGGCCCGGCCGCACACCGGAGTAGAGCCGGAGCGGAGCGGCCGCGGGGCGACCGCTACTCCTCGACGAGCAGCTTCTCCCGCAGCTGGGCCAGGGTGCGCGCCAGCAGCCGGGAGACGTGCATCTGCGAGATGCCCACCTCCTGGGCGATCTGCGACTGCGTCATGTTGCCGAAGAACCGCAGCAGCAGGATCCGCTTCTCCCGGGGCGGCAGGTCCTCCAGGAGCGGCTTGAGCGACTCCCGGTACTCGACGCCCTCCAGCGCCTCGTCCTCCGCGCCGAGGGTGTCCGCGACCGCGGGGGACTCGTCGTCGGTGTCGGGGACGTCCAGCGACAGGGTGGAGTACGCGTTCGCGGACTCCAGGCCCTCCAGGACCTCCTCCTCCGAGATCGCCAGCTTCTCGGCGAGCTCGTGCACCGTGGGGGAGCGGCCGTGCTGCTGCGACAGCTCGGCCGTCGCGGTGGTCAGCGCGAGGCGCAGCTCCTGGAGTCTGCGCGGTACGCGTACCGCCCAGCCCTTGTCGCGGAAGTGCCGCTTGATCTCGCCGACGACCGTCGGGGTCGCGTACGTGGAGAACTCCACGCCGCGCTCCGGGTCGAAACGGTCGACCGACTTGATCAGGCCGATGGTGGCGACCTGGGTGAGGTCGTCCAGCGGCTCGCCGCGGTTGCGGAAGCGGCGCGCGAGGTGCTCGACCAGCGGCAGATGCATGCGGACCAGCCGGTTGCGCATCTCCGCGTACTCGGCGCTGCCGTCGTCCAGCTGCCGCAGCTCGACGAACATCGCCCGCGCCCCGCTGCGGTCCGTCGCCGACGTGGGCGAGGGTGTGTGCTGTGTGCCCGGCACGCTCTGCTCGCCGTCTCGCTCGTGCTCGCTCATTGTCCCGCCCGTCGCCCTCTGTCGAGCCCTCGCCTGCGCTCGGCCCGGGGGCGAGCCCCCGATCCGCCCCTCCCGGGGCGAGCCCTGCACGGCACCGTCCGCCCTGCTCGCCTGCACGGAGGACGAGTCGTCCTCCGGATGCGGCCGGGCCTGCTCGGGAATGCCGTCGATGTTGTCCGCCAGGTGTCGGGAACCGTCCGGAGAGACTGGCACGTCGGCGCTCCCGGCCGGCAGCTCCTGTGTGCCGCGCTCTTCGTCCCGCACCGGCCCGTCCCCGTTCCTCACGCCGGCCCGGGTCCCGCGCCGCGCTGTTTGTAGAGGCTGATCGACACGGTCTTGTCCTCGTCGACGGCGGAGGACACCTTGCCCGCGAGGGCGGACAGGACGGTCCAGGCGAAGGTGTCCCGCGAGGGGGCGTGGCCGTCCGTGGTCGGCGCCGAGACGGTGACTTCGAGCGAGTCGTCGACGAGACGGAAGACGCAACTCAGCACCGAGCCGGGCACGGCCTGCTGGAGCAGGATCGCGCAGGCCTCGTCCACCGCGATGCGCAGGTCCTCGATCTCGTCCAGGGTGAAGTCCAAACGGGCCGCGAGGCCGGCCGTGGCCGTCCGCAGCACCGACAGGTAGGCACCCGCAGCCGGCAGCCGGACTTCCACGAAGTCCTGGGTCGCGGGCTCGCCTGCGATCTGGGACACCCTCACCTCCAAGGTGGTACAAGCTTTTCGGGGCCGAGGGTCGCCCCCCGGGGTAACGCGTGTGTGGTGCAGCGGTGACGCTATCGCGCTCTCACGATTCCTGTCCCCGGGACCCCAACCCCTGGCGTCACTCACAGTAAAGCTGTGAACACGCTCCGTGTCTAGGGGTGTGCGGAGCCAATGGGGAAGAAGGCGCGCCGGGTTGACGTACCCAGGCGTCGGACGGTCGAACCGTACCCGCCCGGCGGCGGGGACGTCTCATGGGTTCAACGCGCACACCGCCCCGGAAGTTCGCCCGGCGACGGACCGGCCGCCGACCGGCCCGCCGAGGGGGTCAGACGAGGACGTGGTCGACGAAGCACCAGCGCCAGTTCTCGCCCGGCTCGAACGTCCGCATCACCGGGTGGCCGGACTCCTTGTGGTGCGCCGTGGCGTGCCGGCTCGGCGAGGAGTCGCAGCAGCCGACGTGGCCGCACGTCATGCACAGCCGCAGTTGTACCGGGTGGGTGCCGTCCCGCAGACACTCGGGACACGTCTCGCCGAGCGGGACGGGTTCGGGGTCGGGCAGCGCGTCGGCGTGCGTGCACTGTTTCATGATTGCCAGATTACGACGGGTGTGCGGACGCCCGCGCGAAAAAGGAAAGCGGCGAGACATGGACGTGATGCCACTGCTGTTGCTGGTGGCCGGCAGTGCGGCGATCGCGGCGGCGGCCCGGCGCACCCCGGCGCCGGCGCCGCTGCTGCTGGTGGCGGTGGGCCTGGCCGTGTCGTACCTGCCCGGGGTCCCCGACTACACCCTGGACCCGGACGTCGTCCTGCCGCTCCTGCTGCCGCCGCTGCTCTACACCTCGGCCACCGACAGCTCCTACCTGGACCTGCGCGCCCAGCTGCGGCCGGTGGCGCTGCTGTCGGTCGGGTACGTGCTCTTCGCGACGTTCGCCGTCGGCTGGGCCGCCTACCTCATCGTCCCCGGGCTGCCGCTGACGGCGGCGCTCGTGCTCGGCGCGGTGGTGGCGCCGCCGGACGCGGTCGCGGCCACCGCGGTGGCCCGTCGGGTCGGCCTGCCGTCGAAGATCACCACCATCCTGCAGGGCGAGTCGCTGCTCAACGACGCCACCGCGATCACCGCCTACAAGGTGGCCCTCGCGGTCGTGGTCGGCGAGGGCGCCTCATGGGGCGGCGGCATCGAGGAGTTCCTGGTGGCGGCGGTCGGCGGGGTCGCCGCCGGGCTGATCCTGATGGCCCCCCTGCACTGGCTGCGCACCCACCTCAAGGAACCCCTCCTGCAGAACACGCTCTCCCTGCTGATCCCGTTCGTCGCCTATGCGGCCGCCGAGCAGTTCCACGCCTCCGGGGTGCTCGCCGTGGTCGTCGTGGCGCTGTACCTGGGCCACCGCGCGTGGGAGGTCGACTTCGCGACCCGCCTCCAGGAGGAGGCGGTGTGGAAGATGGTCGCCTTCGTCCTGGAGTCGGCCGTCTTCGCCCTGATCGGACTCCAGCTCCCGGTGGTGCTGCGCGGCCTCGGCGACTACGAGGGCATGGACGCCGCCTGGTACGCCGTCGCCCTCTTCCTCGTGGTCGTGGCGGCGCGCTTCCTGTGGGTGTACCCGGCGACCTTCCTCCCGCGGATGGCGTCGGCGCGCATCCGCGCGCGGGAGGACGACCCGACCTGGCGCGGCCCGGTCGTCATCGCCTGGGCCGGCATGCGGGGCGTGGTGTCGCTCGCCATCGCCTTCTCCATCCCGCTCACCGTGGAGGACGGCGACAAGCCCTTCCCGCACCGCAACCTGATCCTCTTCCTCACCTTCACGACCGTCATCGGCACACTGGTGGTGCAGGGCCTGACGCTGCCTCCGCTGATCCGTCTGCTGAAGTTCCCCGAGGCCGACCCGCAGGCCGCGACGCTCGCCGAGGCCAACGCGCAGGCACAGGCCTCACGGGTCGCCGAGGAGCAGCTGGACGCTCTCCTGGCCGACGAACGCAACGTCCTGCCGCCACCTCTCGCCGACCGGCTGCGCAGCGTCCTGGAGCGCCGCCGCAACGCCGTCTGGGAGCGCCTCGGGCAGGTCAACCCGGTCACCGGGGAGACCGTCGACGACACCTACCGGCGTCTGTCGCGGGAGATGATCAGCGCCGAGCGCGAGGTGTTCGTCCGGTTGCGCGACGCCCGCCACATCGACGACGAGATGCTGCGCACGCTGCTGCGCCGGCTCGACCTGGAGGAGGCGGCGGCCTTCCGGGAGGCGACCTGAACGGCCCGCGCGGGAAGGGCGGCGGCCAGGTCCGGACGGGCGAGCCGCCCGGCTCTCACGCGGTGAACGGGGAGCCCGTCACGACGGCCGCGAGCCGCGTCCCGGGCGCGAAGGCCCCCTCCTCGGCCAGCACGACCAGGGCGTAGAGCGACTTGGCGACATAGAGACGTTCGACGGGCAGACCGTGGCGGCGCTCGAAATCCGCCGCGAACGCCTCCAGTTCGGGGGTGACCCGGGCGTATCCGCCGAAGTGGAAGCGCTCGTCGAGGCTCCAGTCGCCGCGCCGCCCCCCGAACGCCTCCTCCTGCAGGGCCCCTATCTCCTCGCCCAGGAAGCCGCCCTTGAGGACCGGTATGCCCAGCGCCCGCAGACCGTGACCGGGGGCGAGGCCCGCGGCCAGGCCCGCGAGCGTGCCGCCGGTGCCGCACGCGAGGGCCACGACGTCGGCGCGGCCCCGCAGTTCCTCACCGAGCGCCCGGCAGCCGCGGACCGCCGCCGCGTTGCTGCCGCCCTCGGGAACGACGTAGGCGTCCTCGGCGCCGGCCGCCCGCAGGACGGCCGCGAGGGTGTCCGGCTCGGTCTTGCGGCGGTACGTGGCGCGGTCCACGAAACGCAGCCGCATGCCGTCCGCCGCGCACCGGGCCAGCGAGGGGTTCAGCGGCCGGCCCGCCAGCTCGTCGCCGCGCACCACGCCGACCGTGGGCATCCCCAGCAGGCGGCCGGCGGCGGCCGTGGCCCGCAGATGGTTGGAGTAGGCCCCGCCGAAGGTCAGGAGCGTCCGGCCGGCCGCCTGCTCCAGGTTGGGCGCGAGCTTGCGCCACTTGTTGCCGATCAGCTCGGGATGGATCAGGTCGTCCCGCTTGAGCAGCAGCCGTACGCCGTGCCGGGCGAACCGGTCGTCGGTCACCTCCTGGAGGGGGGAGGGAAGGCGCGGGCGCAGGTCGGTCACCCGCTCATTGTCGAACATCGTTCGGGGAAACGTGCTTCTTCCCAGGCCCACGATGATCCATTCCCGCTCTTTCGGGTAATAGCACGACCACACTCCGTGATGGAAGGCTGGCCGCATGAACGAAGTGCACCGGCGCAGTTCGGCGTCCGTGCATGAATCGGGAGGGCATTTCTCATGTCGGTAGGCGAAGAGGTCCGCACGGAGTCGGGCAAGCCGCAGCAGAGTCTCGGCACCGCGGCCGCGCGGAACCTGGCCACCACGACCAAGTCCGCGCCGCAGATGCAGGAGATCAGCTCCCGCTGGCTGCTGCGGAATCTGCCCTGGGTGGATGTGCAGGGCGGGACGTACCGGGTGAACCGGCGTCTGACGTACGCGGTGGGCGACGGCCGCATCACGTTCGTCAAGACCGGCGACCGCGTCGAGGTCATCCCGGCGGAGCTGGGCGAACTGCCCGCACTGCGCTCCTACGAGGACGAGGAGGTGCTCGCGGAACTCGCCCAGCGCTGCCGGCAGCGGGAGTTCGCCCCCGGCGAGGTGATCGCCTCCTTCGGCAGCGGGAGCGAGGAGGCCTACCTGCTGGCGCACGGCCGCGTGGAGAAGGTCGGCACCGGCCCCTACGGCGACGACCAGGTGCTCGGGGTGCTCGCCGACGGCGCGTACTTCGGCGATCAGGCGCTGCTCGACGCGGACGCCATCTGGGAGTACACGGCCCGCGCCGACACCGCCTGCACGGTGCTGGTCCTTTCCCGGCAGGACGTCGAGCAGGTCGCCGAGCGCGCCGAGTCGCTGGGCGAGCACCTGCGGCGGCTGCGCGCGATCCCCGAACAGCGCACCAACAAGTACGGCGAGAAGGTGGTCGACCTCGCCGCCGGCCATGCCGGCGAGCAGGACATCCCGCACACCTTCGTGGACTACGACGCGAGGCCCCGCGAGTACGAACTGAGCATCGCGCAGACCGTCCTGCGCATCCACTCGCGGGTGGCCGATCTGTACAACCAGCCGATGAACCAGACCGAGCAGCAGTTGCGGCTGACGGTCGAGGCGCTCAAGGAGCGGCAGGAGCACGAGCTCGTCAACAACCGGGAGTTCGGGCTGCTCCACAACTGCGAGTACGACCAGCGGCTCCAGCCGCACGACGGCGTGCCCAGCCCCGACGACCTGGACGAACTGCTGAGCAGGCGGCGCGGCACCAAGATGCTGCTCGCCCACCCGCGCGCGATCTCCGCGATCGGCCGCGAGCTCAACAAGCGCGGACTCGTCCCCGAGACGATCGACGTCGGCGGCAACCGGATCCCGACCTGGCGCGGGGTGCCGATCTACCCGTGCAACAAGATCCCGGTCACCGAGGCCCGCACCAGCTCGATCATCGCGATGCGCCTGGGTGAGCAGGACCAGGGCGTCATCGGGCTGCGCCAGTCGGGCCTGCCGGACGAGATCGAGCCGAGCCTGTCCGTGCGGTTCATGGGCATCAACGAACAGGCCATCATCAAGTACCTGGTCACGGCCTACTACTCGGCCGCCGTCCTGGTGCCGGACGCGCTGGGCGTCCTGGAGAACGTCGAGATCGGCCGCTGGCGGTGACCTCCGCCGTCAGGCGAAATCCCAGCGGGGCGCGAGACGGGCGGGAGCCCGCCGGAAGCCGGGACGACGGCGGTGCGGGACCGGCCGGCGGGCACGAGGCGGCGGCCGTCCTGGAAGGGTCCCGGGCCGCGGTCGATCCGGAACTGCGGTCGGCGATCGACTCGTTGCCCGGCTCCCTGCGCAGGGTCGCGCTTCACCACTTCGGCTGGGAGCACGCGGACGGCACCCCGGCGGCGGGCAACGCGGGCAAGGCGATCCGCCCGGCCCTCGTGCTCGCCGCCGCCGCCGCGCTCGGCGGCCCGGCGGCCCGCGCGGTGGCCGTCCGGGCGGCCGCCGCGGTCGAACTGGTCCACAACTTCACGCTGTTGCACGACGACGTGATGGACCGGGACACCACCCGCCGCCACCGTCCCACCGCCTGGACCGTGTTCGGAGACGCCGACGCGATCCTCGCCGGTGACGCCCTGCAGGCCCTCGCCCTCGGGATGCTCGCCGCGGACCCGCACCCCGCGTCCGCGGCGGCCGCCGCCCGGGTCGCGGCCTGTGTGGTCGAGCTGTGCGCCGGCCAGCAGGCGGACACGGCCATGGAGAGACGCGGCCCCACCGAGATCACCCTCGAGGAGGTGCTCGCCATGGCCGAGGCCAAGACGGGCGCGCTGCTCGGCTGCGCCTGCGCGGTGGGCGCGCTGTACGCGGGCGCGACGGAGGCGGACGTCGACGCGCTGGACGCGTTCGGCCGGGAGGCCGGACTCGCCTTCCAGCTCATCGACGACGTCATCGGCATCTGGGGGGACCCGCGGCAGACCGGCAAGCCGGCCGGCGCCGACCTCGCCGCCCGCAAGAAGTCCCTGCCGGTGGTCGCCGCGCTCACCTCCGGCACCCCGGCGGCCGCAGAGCTCGCGGAGCTGTACGCGGCGCCCTATCGCCCGGCCGACCTGGACCGCACGACGCTCGCCGTCGAACGGGCCGGCGGACGCGCGTGGGCGCAGGAGCAGGCGGCCGACCGCATGTCCCGTGCGCTGCACGAACTGACCCGGGCCGTCCCGGACCCGGAGTCGGCGGGCGGTCTGCTGTCCCTGGCCGAGTTCGTGACCCGGCGCAACGCCTAGCCAGGCGAAAGGGGAAGTTCCGCGGGGGCGGGGGCGGGGGACCGGGCTGGGTGGCCCGGGGTACGGGGTCCGGGGCGCCGGTGTGCGGAGTGCGGGACGTCGCGAAGACCGTCGTACCCGTGCACCGGCGTGTCCGGCGTCGGTGCGTCCGGCGTCGCGTCCGCCGCCGCCGGCCGGGGGGTCCCCGGCGGTGCGGCGGGTCGTCGGCGTTGCCGGGAACGGGCGCTCCGGGGGCGTCAGGGCCGCTCGGGGACCACCGTCGCGACGATGTGGTCGATCAACCCCTCCGGCACCGAAACCCCGGGCAGGACGCCCTCCAGGACGGCCGGCAGGGTGAGGTGTTCCAGGAGCAGGCCGAGCATCGCGAGGTAGAGCACCACCACGGTCTCGTCGCCGCCGGGCAAACCGGACGCACGGTGGAAGTCCAGCCCCTCCTGGAGGTCGCCGCGCACCGACGTGGTGAAGGAGGACCGCAGTTCAGGACGCCGGGTCGCTTCGAGGCGCATCTCCAGCAGGGCGAGGTAGCCCGTCCGGTCACGGGTCGCGCGGGCCATCAGGTCGTGCATGAACGCGGCGACCAGCGAGCGGTCGCGCGGCTGTGCCATCAGCCCGCCGAACACCTCGGGGTCGGGCGCCAGCCTGACGTGCAGCCGGGCGTCGATCTGCCGGAGCAGGTCGTCCCGCCCGGTGAAGTAGTTGGAGGCGGTGCCCGTCGGCACGCCCGCCGCCGAGTCCACCGCACGGAAGGTCAGTCCCCTCGCCCCCTCGCGGGCGAGCACCTCGACCCCGGCGTCGACCAGAGCCGCCCGGCGCTCCGGATTTCCGGCCATGCGGAACCCTCTCTCTCACTTGCCGCGGTCCGCGAACCGGATCACGCAATCCCTTGCAACCACTACATCTGAAGTACTACAACTGGAGTGGTTCGAAAACAGCCTACGGAAAGAGCCCTCACTTGCGAAAGCTCACCTATTACATCGCCTGCTCCGTCGACGGCTTCATCGGAGACGTCACGGGCGACGCCTCGGCGATGCTCCCCTACGTCGACGAGGAGTTCCTGGACTTCCTGAAGTCCGAGTATCCGGAGACCGTGCCGACCCGCGGCCGGCGCGCCTGCGGCTTCGACGACCTGGAGAACAAGCGGTTCGACACGGTCATCCAGGGCCGGCTCAGCTACGACCTGGCCTTGAAGGACGGCGATGTCAGCCCGTACGCCCACCTGCGCCAGTACGTCGCCTCCCGCACCCTCGCCGCATCGCCGAGCCCGGAGGTCGAGATCGTCGGGGAGGGACTGCTCGACACGGTGCGTGAGCTGAAGGCGCAGGAGGGCGGACTCGACATCTACCTGTGCGGCGGCTCCCGCCTGGCGGGGGAGCTGTTCGACGAGATCGACCAACTGGTGATCAAGACCTACCCGATCGTCTACGGCACCGGCATGCCGATGTTCGCCGCCGACTGCGACGTCGCCGGCTTCGCTCTCGGCGAGGTGCGCTCCTTCGGCAACGGCGCGGTGGTGCGCACCTACGACCGCGCACGCTGACCCACCGGTGCACGCGGGGAGCGCTCGCGCCCGGGCCGCCCTACCCTGAGGTCATGGACAGGGAACAACGTGTGTGTCCCGCCTGTGGACAGCCCGTGCAGTCCGTCGTCCGGCGACACAAGACGCTGGGGGCGTGGGTGCCGCGCTGGACGGCGGGACCGTGCCACAACCAGGAGTGCGAGGCGTACGCGGATGCGGCCGCCGAGCCCGACCAGAAGCCCGAGGCCCCCGCCGCCCCCGCCTCGTGACACCGGCCTCGTGACACCGGCCTCGTGACACCGGCGTCCTGGCGCCGGGCCGTCGGGAGATCAGGAGGCCGTCCGCGGCAGGCCGCCCGTCTCCGGGTCGCGTCCGGTCAGGCAGTAGAGGCCGCCGGCCGGGTCGCGCATCACCGTCCAGTGCGGCTCGCGGGCGACCAGGAGCGCGCCGAGCCGTTCGTGGCGGACGCGTACCGCCTCGACGTCCGTCCCGCACGCCAGGTCGAGATGGGCCGAGGCCTGATCCGCGCCGTCGGGGCGCTCCTCGTCGAGCCGCTGGAGCAGTATGCGGATCGGCAGCCCGGCCGGCTGTTCGACCACGTGGAACTCGGACCGCGAGCCCGGCCGGGACGACCAGTCGGGCAACAGGGCGCTCCAGAAGGCTGCTTCGGCTTCGAACACGGACGGCGCGAGATCCAGGCACACCTGGTCCAGCCGGCTGCCCGCCACCACGGGCGGCCGCTCGGTCTCCCCCTGCCACGGCACCGCGCAGAACGACAGCCCGCCGGGGGAGCGCAGCACGGACCATCCCTCGTGCGCGGCGGCCGTCCCCGCTCCGAGCCGCGACGCCTCGGCCACGAAGGCGGGCACGTCCTCGACGGCGAGGTCGAGGTGTGCGCCGCCGTGGCCGGCCGTGACCCCCTGGACCTTCACACAGGCGTCCGTGCCGGCCCGCGGCAGCAGCGTGACGAACTCACCCTCGTCGCCGCGCGGTGCGGACAGTTCGGTGTCCGTGACCGCGGTCCAGAACGCGCACGCCCGCTCGAAGAGGTGGGCGGGCCGGTCGACGAAGGCGTAGGTCCAGCGGACGGCAGGGGAGGGGCGGGCGGCACGGGTGCTCATGGGCCGATCGTAGAGGCGGCGGCCGGAGCGGGCCTTTCACGTGCTGGAACGTCCGGCGCCGTCCTTGCGCTCCATGAACCGCAGCAGGTTCCCGGCCGGGTCGCGGAACGCGCAGTCGCGCACCCCGTACGGCTGGTCGGTCGGCTCCTGGAGCACCTCGACGCCGGCCTCCCGCACGCGCGCGTGCAGCGCGTCGCAGTCGGCGGTGGAGAAGATGACCCCGCGCAGCATGCCCTTGGCGAGCAGCCGGGCCAGCGCGTCCTTGTCGGCGGGAGAGGCGTCGGGGTCGGCGCCCGGCGGTTCCAGCACGATGCTGACGTCCGGCTGGAGCGGTGAGCCGAGGGTCACCCAGCGCATCCCCTCGAAGCCGACGTCGCCTCGGACCTCCAGTCCGAGGACGTCACGGTAGAAGTACACGGCCTTGTCGTGGTCGTCCACGGCGATGAAGCACTGGTGCAGCAGCAGGTCCATGGTGTCCAGCCTTACGGGCGTAGAGGAGGTCCGGAGCGTCGCGGGCGGGTGAACTTGCGGGCCACGCACGGCGGGATCACCGCGCTCGGCTCGTGCGACCGCGCCCGGTACGCGCTCGGGGTCTCGCCGACCAGTTCGGTGAACCGGGCGCTGAACGAGCCGAGCGAGGCGCAGCCGACGGCCATGCACACCTCGGTCACGGTGAGGTCGCCCCGGCGCAGCAGGGCCTTGGCGCGCTCGACCCTGCGGGTCATCAGATAGCTGTAGGGCGTCTCCCCGTAGGCCTCGCGGAAACTGCGCTGGAAGTGGCCGCAGGACATCAGCGCGGTGCGCGCGAGCGCGGCGACGTCGAGCGGTTCGGCGTACTCACGGTCCATGCGGTCCCGTGCCTGCCGCAGTCTGACCAGGTCCTCCCGTTTCACCCTGCCAGCATGGCACGGTGACGCGCCCGGAGGTCACCTGATTCCGCCGCCCGACCGGGCGACGGCCGTCCGGGGTGCGGCGGGGCGTCGGCGGGCGCATGGTGAACGCATGGCTGGTCACCTCGCTGTCCACCCGTGGGCGCGAGGTCCGAGACCGGGAGGTAGTGGGCATGGCGATACCGCCCCCGCAGTCCGAACTGGCCGATTTGCGCGTCGACTACAGCGACCACGACGAACCCGTTCTCATCCGGCCCGACGGGACCCCGGTCGACACCTGGCGCGAGAACTACCCGTACGCGCAGCGCATGGAGCGCAGGGAGTACGACTGGCACAAGCGGCTCCAGCAGATCGAGTTGCTGAAACTGCAGAGCTGGATCAAGGACACCGGACGCAGGCTCGTCATCGTCTTCGAGGGCCGCGACGCGGCCGGCAAGGGCGGCACCATCAAGCGGTTCACGGAGCACCTCAACCCGCGGGGCGCCCGGGTGGTCGCGCTGGAGAAGCCGACCGAGCGGGAGCGGGGGCAGTGGTACTTCCAGCGGTACGTCGAGCAGTTGCCGACGGCGGGCGAGATCGTGCTCTTCGACCGGTCCTGGTACAACCGGGCCGGGGTCGAACGGGTCATGGGCTTCTGCACCGACGACGAGTACCGGCGCTTCGCCCGCCAGGCGCCGATGTTCGAGCGGATGCTCGTGGACGACGGCGTCGACCTGGTGAAGCTCTGGTTCTCGGTGTCGCAGAGCGAGCAGCGCACCCGCTTCACGATCCGCCGGATCGACCCCGTGCGGCAGTGGAAGCTGAGCCCGATGGACGTCGCCTCGCTGGACCGCTGGGACGACTACACCGCGGCCAAGGTCGCCATGTTCCGCGACACGGACACGGCGCACGCGCCCTGGACCGTGGTCAAGAGCAACGACAAGAAGCGGGCCCGGGTGGAGGCCATGCGCAGCGTGCTCGCCCGGTTCGCCTACGCCGACAAGGACGAGGAGGTCGTCGGCACCCCGGACCCGCGCATCGTGGGCGCCGCGGCGGGGCTGCTGGAGGCGGGCGAGGCCGACACGACGGACCCGGACCGGCCGCGCTGGCGCGAGGCGTGACCGGCGGGCGTCATTGCCGGGCGGGGACACCCGCGCGGCGCCGGAGAACGTGACCGAACCGTCCGCCGCGCAGCACGGCCGCACCCCGCGCCCGCACGACACCGCGACCGGCACCGCGCCCGCACGACACCGCACCCGGACCGCGGACGGACGCCGAGGTTACGGCGGCCTGCGGGCCGGGTGCGGGGAGAGTGACACTGCGGCCGAAAGAAACGCAGGTCAGTGGGTGCGGCGAAGAAGGTCAGGCCTTCTTCGTCTCCCAGAAGATCTTGTCGATCTGGGCGATGAGCTCCAGGGCCTTCTCGCCGGTCTTGGGGTCCGTCGAGGCCTTGGCGGCCGACAGGGCCTTCAGGGTGTCGTTGACCAGCTGGTGCAGCTCCGGGTACTTCTCGAAGTGCGGGGGCTTGAAGTAGTCGCTCCACAGCACGGAGACGTGGTGCTTCGCGAGCTCTGCGCGCTGCTCCTTGATGACGGTGGCGCGCGCCTGGAAGTGCGGGTCGTCGTTGGCGGCCATCTTCTCCTGCACGGCCTTCACCGACTCCGCCTCGATGCGGGCCTGGGCCGGGTCGTACACGCCGCAGGGCAGGTCGCAGTGCGCGCTGACCTTGACCTTGGGGGCAAACAGGCGGGAAAGCATGGAGCGTTCCTTCCTCGTGATCGTCTTCTCAGGTGGGACATTACTCCCTGCGGGAGGGCTTTTCGCGGGTGCCCCCTTGGGCTTAGGGCAAAAGTCCGGGGTCAGACTGAGACTGGTGGAGGAGCGGACCGGGGAGGTGGCGGGCATGCCGGAACCGTCGCAGGAGACCGAGCGGAGGAGGGCGGCCGCGCCCTTCGGGCTGGCCGAGGTGACCGGTCCGTCCATGGTGCCCACGCTCCACCACGGGGATCAGCTGGTGGTGCAGTACGGCGCCCGGGTACGGCCGGGCGACGTGGTGGTGCTGCGGCATCCCTTCCAGCAGGACCTGCTGGTCGTCAAACGGGCCGCGGAGCGCCGCGAGGGCGGGTGGTGGGTGCTCGGCGACAACGCCTTCGCGGGCGGCGACAGCACGGACTACGGCACGGTGCCCGACGAGCTGGTCCTCGGCAGGGTGCGGCTGCGCTACCGCCCGCGGCGGCGGGATCAGCGCTCGCCGCTGGCGGTGCTGCGCTGGGCGCTGTCGGCCGCCAGGCCGGTGCGGGGCTTCGGTTCTGTCTCCAGGCGCTTGCGGGCGCGGTAGGCGGCCACGTTGGCGCGGGTGGCGCAGCGGTCGGAGCAGTAGCGCCGGGAGCGGTTGGTCGACGTGTCGAGGTAGGCGTTGCGGCACGGGCTCGCCTCGCACAGGCCGAGCCGGTCCACGCCGTGCTCGGTCAGGTGGAAGGCCAGGCCCATGGCCGCGATGGCCGCGTATCCCGCCGTCGCGTTCGAGGGGTGGTCGGCCAGGTGCATGTGCCACAGCGGCCGGCCGTCGTCGTCGCGGACGTCGTGGCCGGAGATCTGCGGGTTCACCGGGAACTCCAGCAGAAGGGAGTTCAGCAGGTCCACCGCGAGGGTCTCGTCGCCGTCGTCGGCCGCCTCGAAGACCGCGCGCAGCCGGCCGCGGACCGAGCGGAACCGGGTGACGTCCGCGTCGGTGGCGCGGCGGGCGGCCGACCGGCTGGCGCCGAAGAGCGCGCGGACGGCCTCCACCGAGGTCAGCGCGTCCTTGCCCCGGGCCGGGTCCTCGCTGTTGACGAGACGCACGGCGTAATCCGAGTAGTGGGCAAGTTCCACTTGTAGTCCTTACCGGGGGTTCGACGGTCGTTGACCCGGCCGCGTAACGGCTGAGGATGCTCCCAGGGTATTACGCCCGCGGGACGGGGGCGTCGGCTACGTCACGGTCCGCCTGCACGACAAGGCCAAGGTCGCCGGCCCCGCCTCGTGCGCCGACGGCTACTTCACGAAGTCGGAGAAGGACTGCACCAGCGAGAAGGTGCCCGGCGCCGGTCTGCTGTCGATCTGGAAGGTATCGGGTTCGAAGGCCGACAAGGAGTCGGACAGCTGGTTGGAGGCCCGGCTGGTAAGGGACGACGGCACGCTGCTGCTCGTACAGGACTGGATGGGCACCCAGCGTGGCCCCGGCAAGGAGGGGCCGCCGCTGAAGACCTACCCGCTGACGAAGGCCCAGCTGAGGCAACTGGCGCTGAATCCCGCACTGTTGCCCTGAGCGCACACGGACGAAGGGGCGGTACGGAGGATCCCGTACCGCCCCTTCCGCGCGTGCCGTACCGCTACAGCACCTTGGACAGGAACGCCTGCGTCCGCTCGTGCTGCGGGTTGGTCAGGACGTCGCGCGGGTTGCCCGACTCGACGACCACACCGCCGTCCATGAAGACCAGGCTGTCGCCGACCTCGCGGGCGAAGCCCATCTCGTGCGTGACGACGACCATCGTCATGCCGGACTCGGCGAGGTCGCGCATGACGTCGAGGACGTCGCCGACCAGCTCCGGGTCGAGCGCCGAGGTCGGCTCGTCGAACAGCATCAGCTTCGGGTCCATGGCGAGGGCGCGGGCGATCGCCACGCGCTGCTGCTGACCGCCGGAGAGCTGCGCGGGGTAGCTCCCGGCCTTGTCGGCGAGGCCGACCCGGTCCAGGAGTTCCCTCGCCCGCTCCTTGGCCTGAGCCTTGCTGAGGCCCTTGACCTGGACCGGGGCCTCGATCACGTTCTCCGCCGCCGTCATGTGCGGGAACAGGTTGAACCGCTGGAACACCATGCCGATGTCCCGGCGCTTCAGCGCGACCTCGCTGTCCTTGAGCTCGTACAGCTTGTCGCCCTTCTGGCGGTAGCCCACCAGGTCCCCGTCGACGTACAGCCGGCCGGCGTTGATCTTCTCGAGGTGGTTGATGCACCTCAGGAACGTCGACTTGCCGGAGCCGGACGGGCCGATGAGGCAGAACACCTCGCCGTTCTTGACCTCCAGGTCGATGCCCTTGAGGACCTCGACCGCGCCGAAGGACTTGTGGACGCCCTCGGACTTCACCATCGCGGTCATGCCGCACCCCTTTCGCGGCCGATCGAGAACAGGTTCGCCCGGATCCTCTGGAAGACCGTGGGCGGCAGGCTACGGCTCGAACCGCGGGCGTAGTAGCGCTCCAGGTAGTACTGGAAGACGCTGAAGACGCTGGTCATGACCAGGTACCAGATGGAGGCGACGAACAGCAGCTCCATCACGGCGAACGACGAGGAACCGATCACCGACGTCGAGCGCAGCAGCTCGTTGTACGTCACCACGTACACCAGCGACGAGGTCTTCAGCATGTTGATGAACTCGTTGCCGGTCGGCGGCACGATGACCCGCATCGCCTGCGGGATGACGATGCGGCGCAGCGTCTTGCCGTGGCTCATGCCGAGCGCGTGGGCCGCCTCGGTCTGGCCCTCGTCGACGGCCAGCAGGCCGGCCCGGCAGATCTCGGCCATGTACGCGGCCTCGTTCAGACCCAGGCCGAGCAGGGCGCACATGAACGGCGTCATGACGTCCGTCATCTCGTCCTTGTAGATCGGACCGAGGTTCAGCATCGGGAAGATCAGCGCCAGGTTGAACCACATCAGCAGCTGCACGTACACCGGGGTGCCCCGGAAGAACCAGATGTACAGCCAGGCGACCGTGCTGGTCACCGGGTTCTTCGACAGCCGCATCACGGCCAGGACGACGCCCAGGACGACGCCCAGCACCATGGACAGGATGCTGATCAGCAGGGTGCGCCCGGCGCCCGCGATCACGGTCGAGTCGAACAGCTGGTCGCCGACCGTGTCCCACTGGATGTCGCCGTGGGCGAAGGCGTTGACCAGCAGTGCGAGCAGCGCGATGACGACGACGGCGCTGACCCAGCGGCCGTAGTGGCGCACCGGGATCGCCTTGATGGCCTCCGGCGGCCCGGAGAACGCCGCGTCCTTGGCGACCGGCGGGGTGTCCTCGGGTGGTGCGCCCGCGGAGGACTTGTCGAGCTTGTCAGTCATGGGGACTGCCCTTCGAAGACTTCAGGAGGTGCGGGGTGATCACTTGCCGCCGTTGACCGCGGCAGCCTTGATCGCGCCGCTCTCGGCGCCCCACTTCTCCAGCACCTTCTGGTAGGAGCCGTCCTTGATGATCGCGTCGACGGCCTCCTTGAGGGCGTCGCGCAGCTGGGTGTTCTTCTTGTCGACGACGATGCCGAACGGGGCGGCCTCGTACTGCTCGTCGAGCACCTCGAAGGTGTTGCCGTTGCCCGCCTTGCGGGCCATGTCCACGGCGACCGGGTAGTCGTTGACGCCGGCCACGGCGCCGCCGGACTTCACGCGGGTCTGGGCCTCGGTGTCGTTCTCGAAGGACTCGATCTTGAGGGCCTTCTTGCCGCCGTCCGTGCACTTCTTGGACTGCGCCTTCAGGGCTTCCTCGTAGGTGGTGCCCCGCTGCACCGCGACCGTCTGACCGCACAGGTCGTCCATGGTCTTGACGCCCTTGGGGTTGCCCTTCTTGACGTAGATGGCGGTGCCCGCGGTGAAGTAGTCGACGAAGTCGACGCCCTCGCCCAGCTTCTTGCCCTTGTCGTCCAGGCCCTCCTGGCGCTGCTTGTTGTCCGTGATGGACGACATGGCGACGTTGTAGCGGCCGGTGTTGACCGCGGTGATCAGGGTGTCGAAGCCGCCCGAGGTGAACTGGAAGTCGACGCCGAGCTGCTTGCCGAGCGCGGCGGCGATGTCCGGGTCGACGCCCACGATCTTGCCGCCCTCGACGGACTCCATGGGGGCGTACTCGGCGTTGGTGCCGACCTTGATGACACCCGACTTCTGGATCTCGGCCGGGAGCTTCGAGAAGAGCGGGGCCTTGTTGGAGCCGCTGGACGACTCGGAGGAGCTTCCGCCGCCCTCGGTCTGGTCCCCGCAGGCGGTGAGCAGCAGGGCGCCCGCGACCGCGAGGGATCCGACCGCTGCCAGGCGGGTGCGCGCGGCGGTCGTGGTTCGGGTGGAGCGTGCGGTCATGGTGGGTTCCTCCGGCGGATGGATGGAGATGCCGATGGGGCGACACAGCCGAGGGGCCGACCATGCCGTTGGGTCGACGAGAACACACACCTTCGGGTGTCGCGACCTCGTGTGATGACGGCATCTTGCCATTCGGACGACGCCATTCAGGGGGGCAGCCATGTCAAAATCGGATAACGGGCGACCCCCGAACCCCATCAGTCCGGTACATCACGACCGGACGGAGCCGGACCATCTGCGGGAATCCCCCGTTCCGGCCGAAAAATCTCCGGTTCCTGTCGCAGGGCGATCACCGCGGTGCGACGCGTCCCGCGACGTGCTTTCTTGTCAAGGCATTGTCAAGAGGACTCACGGAGCCTGGTGCGTCCCCCCGCATGAGTCATCTCACTCGTGGCGACCTCTGTCGAAGGTCCACACACCGAGCGATGTGACCTTGCACCGAATGGACTCGTCGGCTGTGGTCCCCGTCCGGTAAGAAGGTTCTTCACACCCCTCATCCGGGGCTCAGGGCGCGTGTGCGGCGCGCCCGACGCGCAGACGCCCGTACGCATCACCTCGGCTCTGCGCGATGCCCGCCCACTTCTCAATCAGGAGTGGCCACCCTCAAACCATGCAGACCTAAGGGGTAAGACACAGTGGCAGCGGAGATCGTCAATCCTCGCAGCGAGAGCGCCGACGGAACGGGCCAGGAGGGCGGTGCGGAGCCCCTCGACTCGTTCGACCCGGTGTTCGCGCTGCACCGAGGTGGAAAGATGGCCGTGCAGGCCACCGTCCCGATCCGCGACAAGGACGACCTGTCCCTCGCCTACACGCCCGGCGTCGCTCGCGTGTGCACCGCGATCGCGGAACAGCCGGACCTGGTGAACGACTACACGTGGAAGTCGTCCGTCGTCGCGGTCGTGACCGACGGCACGGCCGTGCTCGGGCTCGGAGACATCGGCCCGGAGGCCTCCCTCCCGGTCATGGAAGGCAAGGCGATCCTGTTCAAGCAGTTCGGCGGTGTCGACGCGGTTCCGATCGCGCTCGCCTGCACGGACGTGGACGAGATCGTCGAGACGGTGGTGCGCCTCGCGCCCTCGTTCGGCGGAGTCAACCTGGAGGACATCTCCGCGCCGCGCTGCTTCGAGATCGAGCGCCGGCTCCAGGAAGAGCTCGACATCCCGATCTTCCACGACGACCAGCACGGCACGGCGATCGTGACGCTGGCGGCGCTGCGCAACGCGGCGCGGCTGAGCGGGCGCGGCATCGGCGAGCTGCGGGCGGTCATCTCGGGCGCCGGGGCGGCAGGCGTCGCCATCGCCAGGATGCTCATCGAGGCGGGCATCGGGGACGTCGCGGTCGCCGACCGCAAGGGCATCGTCTCGGCGGACCGGAGCGACCTGACCGACGTCAAGCGCGAGCTGGCCGGGTTCACCAACAAGGCCGGGCTGAGCGGTTCGCTCGAGCACGCGCTGGCCGGCGCCGACGTGTTCATCGGCGTCTCCGGCGGGACGGTCCCGGAGGAGGCGGTGGCCTCGATGGCGAAGGGCGCGTTCGTCTTCGCCATGGCCAACCCGAACCCCGAGGTGCACCCGGACGTCGCCCACAAGTACGCGGCCGTCGTCGCGACCGGGCGGTCGGACTTCCCGAACCAGATCAACAACGTGCTGGCGTTCCCGGGGATCTTCGCCGGCGCGCTGCAGGTGCGGGCGTCGCGGATCACCGAGGGCATGAAGCTGGCGGCGGCCGAGGCGCTGGCGGGAGTCGTCGGTGACGATCTCGCGGCGGACTACGTGATTCCGTCGCCGTTCGACGAGCGGGTCGCTCCCGCGGTGACCGCGGCGGTTGCCGCGGCTGCTCGGGCCGAAGGGGTTGCCCGTCGCTGACGTGCGCCTCCGAATGGTCCCGTCCGGGAGGGCGGGGCCATTTCTTTGCCCACCGCCCGCCCGTTCGGGTGACGACGAGGGCGCCGTCCCCGGGGCTGCCGCCCCTGGACCCCCGCTTCGGCCCTGAACGGGCCTCGTCCTGAATCTCCCCCGGAGGGGGTGCCCCCGGACGGGCTGGAATCGCTGACCGATGCTCGGTCGGTACTGCCGGACAGGCTGGGAAGGCCGGTCGGGGCCGCGGGGTGGGAGCGCAAGAGGGTATGTCTCACAGTGCCGTCCGGTTTCGCCGGCCGCCGCCGGACCCTAGGGTCGGTGGCATGTTCGCCGTCTACGCCGCCCGCATCGACCGTGACCAGCCGCTTTCCGGACTGGAGTTGGGGGAGCGTCCGGCCCCCGAGGCCCGGCCCGGCTGGAGCACCGTCGATGTCAGGGCCGCTTCCCTCAACCACCACGATCTCTGGTCGCTCAAGGGCGTCGGCCTCCCGGAGGGCCGGCTGCCGATGATCCTCGGCTGCGACGCCGCGGGCGTCGACGAGGACGGCAACGAGGTCGTCCTGCACTCCGTCATCGGGCAGACGGGGCACGGCGTCGGGCCCGACGAGCCGCGCTCGATCCTCACCGAGCGGTACCAGGGCACCTTCGCCGAGCAGGTCGCCGTGCCGACCTGGAACATCCTGCCCAAGCCGAAGGAGCTCTCCTTCGCGGAGGCCGCCTGTCTGCCCACGGCCTGGCTGACGGCGTACCGGATGCTCTTCACCAACGCCGGCGTGCGCCCCGGCGACTCCGTTCTCGTGCAGGGCGCCGGCGGCGGTGTCGCCACGGCGGCCATCGTGCTGGGCCGGGCGGCCGGGCTGCGGGTCTTCGCCACCAGCAGGGACGAGGCCAAGCGTAAGCGGGCCCTGGAGCTGGGCGCCGTCGAGGCGGTGGAGCCGGGTGCGCGCCTGCCGCAGCGGGTGGACGCCGTCATCGAGACCGTCGGTGCGGCGACCTGGTCACATTCGGTGAAGTCCCTGCGGCCCGGCGGCACGCTCGTCATCTCGGGCGCCACGAGCGGCGACCGTCCCTCGCACGCCGAGCTGACCCGGATCTTCTTCCTCGAGCTGAAGGTCGTCGGCTCCACGATGGGCTCGAAGGACGAGCTGGAGGACCTGCTGTCCTTCTGCGCCGCCACCGGCGTCCGCCCCGTCATCGACGAGACGCTGCCGCTCGACCGGGCCCGTGAGGGGTTCGAACGGCTCGCGTCCGGCGACCTGTTCGGCAAGATCGTGCTCACCAACGGCTGAGCGGTCGACCGCGGGTTGCGGGCGGGGTCATGGCGGGTCCGGGGAACCCGGGCCCGCCTTTCGCCTACCGGTTGTGTCAATCTTGGTTGACATCGATACGGCTGTCAACGTAGGTTGACATGCATGACCGAAGCAACGGATCTCGCCGAGCGCGCCGGCGACCGTGACCCACGGGTCGGACTGCGCGCCGTAGCGGCACTGCGCCGACTGCTGGAGCAGTTGGAGGCGGTGCAGGTGCGCAGTGCGCGCAACCAGGGCTGGTCGTGGCAGGAGATCGCCGCGGAGCTCGGTGTCAGCAGGCAGGCCGTGCACAAGAAGTACGGGAGGCAGTGATGTTCGAGCGATTCACCAAGGACGCCCGTGCGGTGGTCGAGGGCGCCGCGGGACACGCCGAGCGGGAGGGCGCGACACGGGTCGAGGAGACGCACGTCCTGCTGTCCCTGCTCGACCGCGAGGGCAGTCGCGGTTCCTTCGCGCTGGCCTCGCTCGGTCTGCCGCCCGGCGGTCGGGCGGGGCTGGTGCGGGACCTGGACGAGACGCGCCGCCGCGGCGGACTCTCCCGGGCCGACGCGGACGCCCTGTCCGGGCTGGGCATCGACCTGGCGGAGATCGTGTCCCGGGTCGAGGAGACGCACGGCGAAGGCGCGCTGGCCGCGGCCGGCCGGGGCGGCCTCTTCGGCGGACGGTCCGGGCGGCGGCCGTTCGGCCGCGGCGCCAAGGACCTGCTCACCGGGACCCTGCGGGTGGCCGTCGCCCACGGCGAACGGCACATCGGCGACGAGCATCTGCTGCTGGCCCTGACCGCCCGTCGCGGGTGTCCCCTCGGAGATCCTCGCCGACCACGGCGTCACGCACGCGTCCCTGACCCGGGTGCTCTACGGCGACCGGGGGCGGGGAGACGACTCCGGTGCCGGGGCAGGCGCCGGGGCCGAGGGCGGCTGAGGTCACCGGCCCCCGCCGGCCGTGAGCGTCACGTCTTGGGGGCCCGCAGTATCAGCCCGATGCGGGCCGCCGCCGTGGACAGGTGGCGGCGCGCCTCGCGGAGCTGGTCCGCGGTGACGCCGTGGTCGCGGGCCGCGTCCCGGATGTCGTCCCGGAAGCGGTCCAGGAGGCGGTCCAGGTCGCGGGCCGGGTCGCGGGTCGGGTCGCCGCCGGTGTCCTCGTGGGCCCAGACCGGCTCGTACGCGGCGGGGAAGTCCTCCGGGGCGCCGGAGCAGTCCGGTGTGGGGAAGTTTTCCGGGGTGCCCGAGCGGTCCTGGGCGGGGGAGTGGTCCGGGGCGCCGGGGTGTTCCGGACGCCCGGTCGTCTTCCGGTCCGTCATGCCTCCGGCGCCTCCGGTGCGGCCGAAGCCGAAGTCCCTGCCGTACTCCCTGCCGACGTCCTTGCCGAACTCCTTGGCCAGTTCGGTCAGGCCCTCGCGGACGCCCGTCGGCCAGTCGCCCCGGGCGAAGTGGTCCTGGACCTGTTCCTGCACACGGCGGGCGATGCGCTGCACCTCTTCCTGGGCCTGGCTGCGGGCGTTCTCCTGCGCCTCCTTGGCCTGGCGGCGGGCCCGCTGGGCCTCGTCGCGGGCGCGGCGGCTCTCGTCCTTCGCCCGGCGCGCCTGTTCCTTCCACTCCTGCTTGACGCGGCGCATCTCCTCCTTGGCGGCACGCCACGCCTCCCCGTCGCCGTACTCGCCGCTCTCGCCATGGGTTTCCTGGGTTCCGTGGTCGCCGTGGTCCGCCGCCTTCGGGCTGCCCGCGCCCCGGCGGGCCTCGGAGGCCGCCGCCCGCATCTCGCGGCGCAGATCGCCCGCCGCCCCGCGCACGTCGGCCCGGATCTCGGCGGCCAGTTCGGCGACCGACTCGCGGATCTCCAGCTCCAGGTCGGCCAGTTCGCCGCTGCGGTCCGCGAGTTCGGCACGGCCCGCGTCGGTGATCGCGTACACCTTGCGGCCGCCCTCGGTGGTGTGGGTGACCAGGCCCTCGGCCTCCAGTTTGGCCAGCCGCGGGTACACCGTGCCCGCCGAGGGCGCGTAGAGGCCCTGGAAGCGTTCCTCGAGGAGGCGGATCACCTCGTAGCCGTGGCGCGGCGCCTCGTCCAGCAGCTTCAGCAGGTAGAGGCGGAGACGGCCGTGGGCGAAGACGGGAGGCATGTCAGAACACCTTCTTGTCGGTCGTGCTGTCGGCCGGATCGCTCGAGGAGCTCTCGCCGCCCGGGCCGGAAACGGCATTGTCCCCCGGGTCGGCGGACGCGCCGGCGTGCTCCCGCGGCCCCCGGTCCGGCCTCGGCGTCTCCGCCCTCCGCGTCTCCGCGCGCCCGTCCTCCCGCGGGTCCGCCGTCCCCTGCCCCGCGGCGTCCATCGCGTCCACTGTGTCCACTGCGGCTGCCGCGTCCGTCCCGTCTGGCGCGTCCTCCGTCGGGGGCCTTCGGAGCAGGGCGATCGAGCCGGAGATCGTGGTCGCCCTGAGCTTGCCGTTGCCGGCGCCCAGTCGGCCCGTGATGCGCTTGGCGCCCCACTGGCCGCTGACCCGCAGATCCTCGAAGGCGTTGGAGACCGAGCCGCTCGCGGTGTTCGCCTCCACCTGCGCGTCGGCCGGATGGGGCAGCCTGATGGCGATTTCGCCCGAGACGCTGGTCAGGTCGATCCGCGTGGGACGGCTCGCGGGGTCCAGGTCGACGATCATCGACCCGCTCACGGAGTCGGCTTTCACGGAGGAGCCGGCCTCGACCACGGTCAGGTCCCCGGAGACGGAGTTGAAGCGCAGGTCGCCGGTGAGGGCCTGCGCCTCGACGCTGCCCGAGACGGTGTCGGCGCGCACCGGGCCGGCGAGACCGACCAGGGTGGTGTCCCCGTTGACGCCCTTCACCTCGGCGTGGCCGTCGATGCCGGAGACCACCGCGGCGGCGCTCACCACGCCCACCTCCACCCGGGTGCCGGCCGGCACGGCGAGCGACACGACGGCCCTGCGCCGCCAGCCCTTGCGGTCCAGCCACTTGAGGAAGCCCTTCCAGGGCAGGTCCTCGTAGGCCACGGTCAGGGTCCCGTCGCGGTGGCTGACCACCAGCGGCGGGCCGTCGACCTCGGAGACCTCCAGGCGGGCGGGGCCTTCGTCGGTGCCCACCACGTTCACGGTGCCCTCGACGATGCGCACGTGCAGTTCGCTCACGGGCTCGTCGAACGAGAGTTTCCTCGGTTCGGCGACGGACCACTCGGACATGGTGCGGACCTCCTTGAACGGCACGGGACGTGACGCTTCGGCGACGCGCCATATCGCGTCTGCCGTAAAACACGATATATCGCGGTCGCGGAAAGTCAAGAAAGGAAAAAAAGGGGCGTCCGAGACGCCCCTTCCCACGCGGCGGCCGCCGGGCCGCCGTGCACCGCCTACTCGTCGTCCTCGTCGTCGTCCAGCCGCGCCAGCCATGTCGCCAGCCGCTCCACCGGCACCTCGAAGTCCGGGTTCAGGTCGACGAACGTCCTCAGCTGCTCGGCGAGCCACTCGAAGGTGACCTCCTCCTCGCCGCGCCGCTTCTCGAGTTCCTCGATTCCGCGATCGGTGAAGTACATGGATCGTGCTCCGTGGGTCGGTCGCAGGGGTAGGGGTCCTCCGTCGGGGGAAGGACCCTTGTTCCTGCGAGGGGAGGAAGTGCTCCGCTCTCCGGTGGGGGAGGGGACAGGAAAAGGATAGGCGCAGGGGGGCGCGGCCCTGTGGGCCGCCGGACCCCCGTGCGGACGGATCCCGCTGCCTGCCCGCGCACGCGCGGGAGGGGCAGGAGGGACTGGGGGAACGGGGGAGTGGCATGAGCGGTGAGGACGTGACACGGGTGGCGCGCATCGCGCTGCCGGACGGGACGCCCGTCTGGGCCCGTATCTCTGGCGCCGGTGAGCTGTCCGCGCCGTCCGGGCGGCTGTCGTACAGCGACACCGGGTTCGCCGAGCGGGTGGAGGCGAGCGTGGAGAGCCTGCACGCGCTCGTCACGGGGGTCGCGCGGTCGCTGGCGGAGCCGCTGCGGGCGGTGCGGCCGGACGAGGTGAGCGTCGAGTTCGGCATCGAGCTGACCGCCAAGGCCGGGAAGGTCGTCGGCCTGCTGGCCGACGGCGAGGCCAAGGCCGGCATCACGGTCACCCTGACCTGGAACAGCGGGCCCCCCGACCTCGGCGCACCCCAGGCCGGCACGACCGCCGGAACGGACGCCCGCACAACCGGTGGCGCGACCGCCGGAACGAACGTCGGCGCGACCGCTGGAAATGACCCCCGCGCGCGTGACGGCTTCTCGGTGCAGGCATCGACCGCACCGGCTCCACCCGCCTCACCGCCCCCGCCGCCGCCCGTCTCGCCCCCGTCGCCCGTTCCGCCCCCGCCACCTACGTCGCCGCCGCCTGTCTCATCGGCCTCGACCACCGCACCAGCCGCACCTGCCTCATGCGACGCACCCGCTTCGTCCGGCGCCGACGGGGGGCGGCGCGCGGGCGCGTCCCCCGGCGCGCCGATGCACAGGGGGGCCGACGGCGCCGTCGGCGGGGGCGGAGCATGACGGGCGGGCACGCCCCGGGCGCATCGAACGCGTTGGATGCGGCCCGCCGTGCGCTGCGTGGACTCGTCGTGGCGGCGACCGTGCGCATTCATCGCCCGGTGGTCGGGTATGCCCTGGATGAGCCCGGGACGTTCCTCGGCAGCGGCTTCTTCGTCGCTCCCAACTGGGTTCTGACCTGCGCACACGTGGCCTGCGGCGGGGAGGGGGGCAAGGTTGCCGTGGTGTATGAGACGGCTCCGGGACGGGGTGCCTCGACCGCGCCCGGCAGGGTGGTGGCGACGCTGCCCGAGCGTGGCGAGCGGGCCGCGTCCGCCGGCAACTGGCCGGCCCCGGACCTGGCCCTGGTGCAGCTGACCGAACCGGTCGACGACCACGAGTGCGTGTACGTCTCCGAGCGTCCGGCGGCCTACTACGGCGAGGGCCGGGTGCTGTACGCGGGCTGGACCGAGAGCGAGGGCCGGTTACAGGTCCTGGACGGCACGCTCACGGTGCAGGGGACGATCGGCGGGTGGTCCTCGGACGTGCAGATGCGACTGGGCGACAACGACCTGCCCTACGGCGTCTCGGGCGGTCCGGTGATCGACCCGGTGCGCGGCGAGGTGATCGGCGTCCTGAAGGCGCGCTCGGACCACCGGCCGGGCGGGACCTCCACCGGGATCGAGCAGCTGCGCACCCTGCGGGTGCCCGCGGAGGCGGTGCCGGCCGAGCACAGCGACCTCTACCAGGCGGTCTTCCACGCCCATGACCGCTACCACCGCGACCGGCAGCGCCACCCGGCCTCCCGGCGGCAGACCTGGACCGACGTCCAGGGCAGGCTGGGCGCCCGTCCGGGCCGCACCCTCAGTCCGGACGAGCGGATCCAGCTGCTGGGCCGGCTCGCCGAGCTCCCACCGCCCGAGAGCACCCGCGGTCTGCTGGACATCCTCGACTCCCTGCCCGACCTCCAGGGTCCCGTTCCGCTGCCCGCGCCGCGCGGCTGGCGCGACGGTCTCGGCGCGCTGTACGAGAGCGCGAGCGACGACGGGGCGCTGGAGCTGGTGCTCGACTACGCGATGCGGGCGATGTCCGCGCCGCGCCCGTTCGTCGTGCCCAGCACCCCGGACGCCGAGAAGGCCCTGTGGGTCTGGGTCTGGCAGGCCGCGCAGCGGTTGAGCGCCCGCTACCGGTCCGGCCTCGCCGAGCAGCGGATCGCGCGGCTGCGCCGACGGGACGGGGTGGAGCGCGACGCCCCCGACACGGTCTCCGGAGGCGCGCGCGCCGTGGACGGTCCCGGCGGGCGCGGCCGACGGCCCGGGCAGGACGCACGCGCGCGGGCCCGTGGCCGTGGTCCGAACAGCGCGGCCCGGCCCTCCGCCCTGCTCGAGCTGGTGCGGCGCGGCTGGGAGCCGGACCGCTGCGACTGGTCGGTCTGCGTGACCGTTCCCGGCGGCGAGGCGGTACGGCTGCACGAGGCCGAGCGCACACCGCTGGCCGAACTGCCCGGCCGCCTGGCCGGACCGCTCGCGGAGGCCTTCCGCCACTGCGACGAGCCCGGCAGGCCCGCGCTGCTCCAGGTGGCGCTGCCCTCCGCGCTGCTCGGCCTCGAAGTCGACGCCTGGCAACTCCCTCCCGACGACGCGCCCTTGGGGACCCTGCGGCCCGTCGTCGTGCGCTGCGCGGACCGCGACCGGCTGCCCGACGGGGCGTTCGGGGCGTATGCCGCGGCCGGCGGCGACGCCTCGGCCGACTGGCACGACCGGCAAAACCCGCAGGACCCACAGGACCCACAGGACCCACAGGACGCAGGAAATCCGGAGGCGCCGGGAAACGACGACGTACACGACGAACACGGTGCGTACGGCGATGAGGGCGGCGGGTACGACGACTACGGCGACGAGGACGTGGACGCGGAGCGCCGGGCCCGCTGGCGCTGGCTGCACGCGCACCGCGCGCGGGCCGAAGTCCTCGACTGCGACGAGGGGTTGCGCAAACCCGTACCGACCGTCGAGCAGCTGCGCGCCCTGTCGCACGGCACCGTCCCGGTGCTCTGCCGTTATGGCGACCTCCGTTACGAGGACGACGCGGAGGCGCTCGCCCGGATCGTGCTCGGCGGCTACGGCGTGGCCCTGTGGCGCCGGCGGCGCGGCCGGTCGGACGCCGTCTGCGGCGAGTTCCACCGCGGGACGATCGACGAGATCGCAGAACCGCCCACCGTGCGGCACCTTCCGGAGGCCGTGCACGATCTCCGGGTACGGCTGCGCGAGGGCCGCACGGAGTCCTTCTGGGCCGACGGCGTGGCCCTGTTGTACGACGATCCCCACCAGCCCCTCCCCGGAACGGGTGACCTGCTGGAGGCCCCTTGAGGCACCCGTCCGCGGGGCCGGCCGGCCCCTTACCAGGCACCTCCAGGATGGATAACGTGATGCACGTTCGGACCGCCGCGGCAGTGGACGAGTGACGAGGACCGGATCATGACCGAATCCAGTGAGTGGCTCATCTACCGAGGCGCCGGCGAACCGCACGACGGGATCGAGCGGCTGCCCGACCCTCCCCCGTGGCGGGACTTCACCAGCCGGGACGCGGCGGGGTCGGGCGACGGCTCCCAGGACCGCAGGCTCGGCGCGCACCGGCACCTGGCGGAACTGCACCGTCCGGGCGCCGAGGAGCTGGAGATGATCAACGCGGCGCTGTATCTGCGCCGTCCGCTGCTCGTCACGGGCAGCCCCGGCGCGGGCAAGAGCACCCTCGCCCACTCGGTGGCGTACGAACTCGGGCTCGGCAACGTGCTGCGCTGGTCCATCGTCAGCCGTTCCGCACTGCAGGACGGGCTCTACCACTACGACGCCATCGCCCGGCTCCAGGACGTGCAGATCGCGGCCCAGGGCGGGTTCGGGTCGGCGGCCGGCTCGCCGGGCGCGGTGGAGGGCATCGGCAGCTACATCCGGCTGGGGCCGCTCGGCACCGCCCTGCTGCCCTCCGACACACCGCGCGTGCTGCTCATCGACGAGCTGGACAAGAGCGACATCGACCTGCCCAACGACCTGCTGAACGTCCTGGAGGAGGGCGAGTTCGCGATACCCGAGCTGGAGCGGATCGCCGACCGGCTGCCCGACGGCGAGGCGGAGGTGCTGACCGCCGACGGCGTGAAGGTACGGGTGCGCGACGGACGGGTGCGCTGCCGCGCCTTCCCGTTCGTCGTGCTCACCAGCAACGGGGAGCGCGACTTCCCGGCCCCGCTGATGCGCCGGTGCATCCACCTGGAGCTGGGGCGCCCCGACCACAGCCGGCTCGCCACCTTCGTCCGCGCGCATCTCGGCGACGAGGCGGCCCGTGCGGGGGACGATCTGATCACGCGGTTCCTGGAGCGGTCGCGCAGCGAACTCCTCGCCGCCGACCAGCTGTTGAACGCGATCTACCTCACCGACGCGGCCGCGCCGCCCAGTCGTGACCGGCTGGCCGACCTGCTCATCCAGCGACTCGACCGCCCGAGGTGAGGGCCTGATGCCCGACGCAGCGGCCCGCCACGGCCCCGTCCCGCCCGACGACGACCACCACCACCACGATCAGGACCACCGCGATCAGGGCGACCACGACGATCCCTCGGCCTCCCCGCTCACGGCCCGGGCCCCGGCCGCGGTCCCCGACGGAGGTGACCCGCTCGCCGAACTGGTCGCGCGGCTGCGCGGGGTGGGGCTCGATCCGGACGTGGAGCAGTTGTGCGACGCGCTGTGGCTGGCGCGGTGGACCCGGCCGGCGGACCTGCCCGAACCGGAGGAGCCGCGTGCCGAGGCCACGGACAGGCCCGCGTTCCTGCGCGACGGCGGTCGGGGCGGGGGCCCCGAGGGAGGAGGGCGGGGGGAGCGGCCCGAGCGGCCGGAGCCGCCCCCGCAGGAGGTGGGCGCCGACGGACGCGTGAGCCTGTACCCGGTGCCCCAGGACGGAGTCCCGCGCGCCCGCGGCGTGGGCCGGGCCGCCGCGCTGCCGGTGGGCGTGCCCGCCGCCCCCGCGCTGCCCGCCCCGCTCGAACTCCAGCGCGCGCTGCGGCGGTTGCAGCGCTACCGCAGCCCGGCGCCGCCGCTGCGCACACGGCTCGACGAGACGGCGACGGCGGAGCGCAGCGCACAGGCGGGCGGCCTGATCATGCCCGTTTACCGTGCCGTGGTCCGGGGCGACGCCCGGCTCCAACTGGTCCTGGACGCCTCGTCGTCGATGCGGGTCTGGGACCGGCTCTTCTTCGAACTGGAGCAGGTGTTCGGCCAGTTGGGGGCCTTCTCGGACATCAAGGTCAGCCATCTGCACCAGGGCCCGGACGGCGCTCCCGCCGTCAGCCGCAGCCCCGACGTGTACGCGGCGCCGCTGCACTCCACGGACCGGCTCAGCGACCCCACCGGCCGCCGGATCGTGCTCTTCGTCAGCGACTGCGCGGGCCCGCTGTGGCACAGCGGACAGGCGCACCGGCTGCTGCACCACCTCTCCCGGCAGGGCCCGGTCGCCGTGCTCCAGCCGCTTCCGCAGCGCCTGTGGAACCGCACCCGACTGCCCGTGGTCTTCTGCGAGTTGAGTAGGGGCGAGACGCTGGGCGGGGCTGCCGCACTGCGGGTGCGCACCCCGTCCGGTGTTCCGGCGGAGGCCCGCCGCGGAGCTCTGCCGGTGCCCGTGCTGCCGCCCGAGCCGGTGGCCCTCGGCGCCTGGGCCAGGCTGCTGTCCGGGGCCGGCGCCGGGCCGGTGCCGGGCGCCGTGGGCTGGGTGCGCGCGGACCAGCCGCCCGCCCCCGCCGGGCGCGCCGACCGGCGGCGTACCCCGTTCGAGCGGGTCAGCAGGTTCAGCTCCAGCGCCTCCCCGGCCGCCGGACGGCTCGCCGTGTACCTGGCCGCCGCGCCCCTGTGCCTGCCGGTCATGCAGCTCGTCCAGCGCACGATGCTGCCCGACTCGGGGCCGTCGGAGCTCGCGGAGGTGCTGGTCGGCGGCCTGCTCACACGGGAGTCGGAGGAGTACGCCGACGACGGCGCCCAGTGGTACCGCATCGATGCGGACGTGCGCGACGCCCTGCTGTCCCGGCTCGGCCGCGACGAGGCCATGCTGGTGCTCAAGCACTGCTCGGAGTACATCGAGCAGCGCTTCGGCAAGGGCGGCCCCAACTTCCCGGCGCTGGCCCTCGCCCAGCTCGGCGACGGCGGCGCGGGCCGCCCCTACGCGCCCGCCGCCGGCGCCGCGGGCCGCGCCGACCGGGCCGACCACGGGGACAACGGGGACCACGGCGGCAACGGCGACGAGGCGCCCGTGCCGCAGCCCTTCGCCGAGGTCGCCGCGCGCGTGCTGCGGCGCTTCATGCCGCTGCCCGAGCAGTTCGAGACGCCCATCGGCCGCACCGGCCCGGGGCGTCCCGAGGAGCGGCCGACACACCAGGCGGTCCGCCGGGCCCGCACGCTGATCGAGCGCTTCGACGGCGAGGGCATGATCCAGGATGTCATCGACGCGGTGCAGCTGCTGCGCGGCGCCACCGAGCACGAGCGGCCCCCCGGGGCGGACCCCGAGCTGTGGGCCGAGTACGCGCGGTGCACGCTGCGCCTGTGGGAGGTGCAGGGCGGCGACGACCTGCTCCAGGAGGCGGAGGCGGCCGCGGAGCGCGCCACGGCGCACCCGGGGCGGCTGCACGAACGGGCCGTCCTGGCGCGGGTGCTGCACGCCGCGGCGACCGACCGCAGACGCCGCGCCGACCCGGCCGGCGCCCTGGACCTGCTGCGCCGCGCCGACCGCGAGTACGCCGTCGCCTGCGCGGCGCCCGACCTCGACCACCACCAGGCCCTCGAACTCACCCTGGAGCGGGTGCGCGCCCTGGAGGCGCAGTGGCGGCTCGGCGGGGACAGCGCGCTGCTCCAGGGCGCCGTCGGCATGCTGGAGGCCTTCGCCGACGTCTGGCCCGACCGCCGGCAGCGGCCCCCCGAACTCCCCCTGGAGCACGGCCGGATCCTGCTGCGCCTCTCCGGTGCCACCGCCGACCCCGTGCAGGCCCGCGTCTACGCCGAGCAGGGCGCGCAGTCGCTGCGCGCCGCCCTCGACACCGGGGAGGCGCCCGACACCGCGGAGTCGGCACGCGCGCGGGTGCGCGTCCTGATCGACCTGGTCGACGCGCTGCTCCAGGCGGGCGGTCCGCTGGACGACGCCCAGGCCCGCGTCGACGAGGCCCTCGCCCTGGTCCGCGAACAGGGCCGGCGGGCGGCGCTGCTGGCGCGGGCCGGCCGGATCGCGGTCGCCCGCCACCGGGAGTCGGGCGACGCGGCGGAGCTGGAGACGGCCGCCGACCGCTTCGCGCAGGCCGCCCAGCGCATGTCCCGCGACGCGCCCGCGCACGCCGACGTCCTCGCCGAGTGGGGCGAGGCGCTGTTGCGGCTGGCCGGACTGCAGACCGGGGCGCGGGCCGAGGGCACGCTCTCCCGGGCGATCCGCGTGCTGCGGGACTGCCGGATGGAGACCCCGGCGGGCAGCGCGCAGGTCGCCCACCGGCTGCTGCTGCTCGGCCGTGCGCTGATGCTGCGCTACCGGGGCCGCGGGGACCGCGTCGACCTGCGCGAGGCCGAGCACCTCTTCGGACTCGCCGCCGTCGACGCGGCGGACCCGCTGCTGGCCGCCCGGTGCCGTCTGGAACTCGGCCAGGTCCAGTTCGAGGCCTACCGCAGCCTGCGCCGCCCGGCCCGCCTCGACCTGGCGGTCGATGCCTTCCGCGACGCGGCGGAGTCGGCCCGGGAGGCCGAGGGGGCGGCCACCACGGAGCGCCGGCGGCACGAGGCCGTCCGGAAGGGTGCGCAGGCGCACCACTGGCGGGGTATGTCCTATGAGGCGGCCTCGCGGCCGAGGGCCGCCCGGGAGGCCTACCGGGCCGCCCGGACGGAGTGGTCACGGCTGCCGGAGGGCAGCCTGGTCGCCGACGGGCCGACGGCCGCCGAGACGGCGGAGCGGCTGGCCGCGCTGGAGCGGGTGACGTGAGCCGAGCGGGTTGGGGAGGTACGGGCATGACCGTACGGGGCGAGTCCGTGGCGGAGAGGACCGCGCAGGACGTCGGCGCGGGCGGGCCCGGAGCGGGAGAGTCCGGCGTGGGAGAGCCGCTGCCGGATCTGCTGGCGCTGGACCTCGCGGAGTTGCGGACGATCGGGCATCCGGTGCTGCGGGAGGTGGTGGAGGACCTGCGGGAGCGGGCGGGGAGGTCGAGCGAGACCCTGTGGGGGTTCGACGCCGTGCTCTGACCGCCCTTCCGTAACTGCCGCCATTATCGGACGAGTTCGATCGTCTGGAAGTCAGATCCGGTCTTATCTGCGCGCGACTCGGACAAGTTCGGTCGGTCGGGGTTTGTGTCCGCGGTGCGCTCGGGCATGCGCCCCGTGCGGCCCAGGCGCGGGCGCCGTGCCGCGGGGCACGCGGCGGCGCGGGCCGAAGGGCGGCCGCGGGGCGGCTTCGGGGCAGCGGTAGGGCATGGGGGTGCTGGAGTGTCCGGACAGGCCTTCCGGCAGTTCATCGTGAAGATGCACGGCCGCTGCAACCTCGCCTGCACCTACTGCTACCTCTACGAGGGCCCGGACCGCACCTGGCGCACCCGCCCCGCCACGGCCGCCCCCGACGTCCTCGACCGCACCGCGGCCCGCATCGCCGAGCACGCCCGCGCCCACGCCCTGACGGACCTCTCCCTCGTCCTGCACGGCGGCGAACCCCTGCTGGCCGGCGTCGAGACCCTGACCCGCTTCACCGACCTCGTCCGGGACCGTGTCCCGACGGGCTGCACGGTCCACGCCGTCGTCCAGACCAACGCCACCCTGCTGACCGCACGACGGCTGGCCGTCCTCGCCGGCGGCGGCATCCGGATCAGCGTCAGCCTCGACGGAGGGCGGGCCGCGCACAACGCGCGCCGCGTCGACCACGCCGGCCGTCCCTCCTGGCCCGCCGCCGCGCGCGGCGCCCTGCTGGCCGCCGAGCACGCGCCGGCGGCGTACGCCGGCATCCTCACCGTCGTCGACGCCACGCTGGACCCCGTGGAGACGTACGAGTCCCTCCTCGGCCTGCGCCCCCCGGCTCTCAACTTCCTGCTGCCGCACGGCAACTGGTCCGCCCCGCCGCCCCACTGGTCCGGCGCCCGGCACGGGGAATGGCTGTGCGCCGTCTTCGACCGCTGGTGGGACGCGGGCCGGCGGGAGACCCGCGTGCGGCTCTTCGAGGAGTGCCTCGCCCTCCTGCTGGGCATGCCCTCCGCCACCGAGTCCCTGGGCCTCGCGCCCTTCGACGCGGTCGTGGTGGAGACCGACGGGTCGATCGAGCAGACGGACTCCCTGAAGTCCGCGTACGACGGCGCCGCGCACACCGGCCTGGACGTCTTCCGGAACACCTTCGACGACGCCCTGCGGCACCCGGCGGTCGCGGCCCGGCAGGCCGGCACGGCGGCCCTCGCGCCGCAGTGCCGCGCCTGCCCCCTGCTCACGGTCTGCGGAGGCGGCCACTACGCCCACCGCTACCGGGCCGGACACGGCTTCCGCAACCCGTCGGTGTACTGCGCCGACCTCCAGCGGCTGATCCGCCACATCGCCGCCCGGCTCGCCGCCCACGCGCCCGACGCCGCCCCAACCGCCACCGCCGTCCGGGCCGTCCGTACCGCCCCAGCCGCCATCGCCGGCCACGCCGCCCCCGCGCCGCACTCCCTGCCCGCCCTCCGCGAAGGGGGCGCTCCGTGATCCGGCCCGCGGTCCCGGAACGCGGCCTGGTGGAGCTCGGCCGCACCCGCGGGGACCCCGACACGCTGGCCCTCCTGGCGCGCGACCAGGACACCCGGCGCCTGCTCCTCCTGCGCGCCGTCCTCGACGCGGCCGACGCGGCGGACCCGGCGGTCTGCTCCACGGCACGCAAGGCACGGCTGCGCGAGGACTGGGCCCTGCTCACCGAGGCCGACCGCCTTCGCCCGCCCGCAGACCACCCCCGCCCGCCCGGCGCGCCCGCCGGTCCCCGCCCGCCGGCAGGTCACCCCCACCCGCCCGGCGCCGCGCACTCGCCCGCCCGCGCCCGCCTCTTCCACCCGCTGACCGGCCCCTGGGCGCTGAGCT
This sequence comes from Streptomyces achromogenes, assembly GCF_030816715.1. Classification (NCBI taxonomy): domain Bacteria; kingdom Bacillati; phylum Actinomycetota; class Actinomycetes; order Kitasatosporales; family Streptomycetaceae; genus Streptomyces; species Streptomyces achromogenes. The sequence goes on from NZ_JAUSYH010000001.1 coordinate 5,838,746, forward strand.
GTCTGCGCGGGCTCGACGGGCGCGGCGGCCCCGCGGACGCGCACCGGGACCGCCGGCTCCGCCAGGACCTGGCCCACTTCAGCGCCCTCGCCGCGGTGGCCGCCGCCCGCGCCGGCATCCCCTTCACCGTGCGGCTGACCGCCCGCGCCGGGGTGCTCGCCCTGCCCTCCCTCGGCGCGCTGCACACGGCCACCGGCGCGGACGCCCCCGTCGACGTCACCCACCGGCACGGACGGCTGACACTGCGCCGGCCCGACGCGCCCGACGTCGTCGTCCACCTGGAGAGCGGGATCGGAGCCTGGTCCGCCGCCCTCGCCTGGACGCCCGTGCGCACCCTGCCCGGCCTGCTGCCCGCCGCCGCCCCCCTGCCCCTGGACGACGTGGACCCGTACCGCACCGCGCCCGGGCCCGGCCACCGCGGCCTCGGCGGACCGGCCGTGCTCGACGACACGGACCACAAACGCTGGCTGCAGGCCTGGTCGGGCACCGAGGCGGCCCTGCGCTCCGGCGGCGCGCACCGGGTGGCCGAAGCGGCGGCCCTGCTGCGCTGCCTCGTCCCGCTCGAGAGCCCGCCGGGCGCCGACGGGCGCGACAGCTGCAGCGCGACACGGCACGAGGCGTTCGGCGCCCTGCTCGCCAGCCCCCCGCACGACGCCGTCGCCCTCGCGGCCACCCTCGTCCACGAACTGCACCACGCCAAACTCGCCGCCCTCGGCAACCTGGTGACGCTCCATCACGCAGGTCCCGAGGCCCGCTACTTCGCCCCCTGGAAGACGGGCCCCCGGCCGTACGACGCCCTGCTCCAGGGGGTGTACTCCCATCTGGCCCTCGCCGACTACTTCCAGCACCGGGCGCTGGTCGTCCCGCCGCCCGACCGCGAGTACGCCTGGTCCCGGCACGCCCGCTACCGCGCCCAGGTCAAGGCGGCGCTGCCGGCGCTCGTCGGCTCGCCCGACCTCACCGTCCGCGGACGCCGGTTCGTCGACGAGATGGCCGCCGCCTACGAACGCATGGCCGAACACCCGGCGCCCCGCGACCACACCGCCCGGGCCGACGCCTACGTGAAGGCCGCACGCGCTTTGTGGACACAGCGTCATACTCCGGCTCTGCCACGCCCGAAAGAATGAGGATGGCCTGCGAGGGGCCGTCGGGTGAGCGAAGATCGTCGGGCCGAGGCGCGCGCGGAAGAGGTCGGCGGACTTACGCGCGCCGCGCCGAGGTCCTAGGATTTTCGAGGTACTACGTGCTGGAGGCCGCTGCATGTCTGGAGCTCGTACGCCGGTCGGGGCAACCGGAAGAGGGGCCGCGAGGCAGGCGGTCACGATCCATTTCGCGGGGTTCAACCGGGCCTGGGCGGCCTGGATCGGAGACCGGCTGGAACGCCGCGGCCTGCGCGTGGTGTACCTGCGCTGGGACTCCCCGGCCGACGTTCCCCTGGTCGATCTGCTGCGCGACCTGGAACTCGCCGAGGGCCGCATCCTCATCGTCGTCAGCGAGTGGTACTTCCAGCTCGGACCCCGTACGCAGGAGGAGTGGAACACGGCACTGCGCGAGGTCGTCGCCCCCGACCCGTCCCGGTTCGCCGCCGTCTCCGTGACGACGGCCTCCGTACCGGCCGCGACCGCCGTCCTCGCCCCCGTCGACCTGACCAACATGGGCGCCGAGGAAGCCGAGCGCCGTCTGCTCGACCGGCTCGACCTGCCCTTCGAGCCGCAGCCCGACACCCCCGACGGCGCCCGCCGCGGTCCCCGCTTCCCGGCCGCGATGCCCGAGGTCTGGGGCGGGGTGCCGCGCCGCAACACCCGCTTCACCGGCCGCGAGTCGCTGCTCAACGACGCCTACCACCTGCTGCAGGGCGCGGAGCCGGGCGCCGGCGTGGTCACGCTGCACGGCATGTCCGGCGTGGGCAAGACCCAGACCGCCGCCGAGTACGTCTACCGGTTCGGATCCGAGTACGACGTCGTGTGGTGGGTCAACGCCGAGAAACGCGTCACCTACCGCCGGCTGCTCGCCGAACTCGCCCCGAAACTGGGCCTGCAGACCGGCCAGGAGTACGGCGAACGACTGCGCTCCGTCCGTGACTCGCTGCGCCGCGGCGACCCGTACGGGCGATGGCTGCTGATCCTCGACGGAGCCGACGAGCCGGACCAGATCTGGGACCTGGTGCCCACCGGTCCCGGCCACGTCATCATCACCTCCCGCAACCCCGAATGGACCGAGCACAACAGCAAGTTGCTGGAGGTGCCCGTCTACGCCCGCGACGAGTCGGTGGCGTTCATCAGGCGCCGCGCGCCCCGGCTGTCCGAGGGCGAGGCCGACCAGCTCGCGGACGCCCTGGAGGACCTGCCGCTGCTGCTGGACCAGACGGCGGGCTGGCTCAACGACTCCGACCTGTCGGTGCGCCAGTACATCGCCCTGCTGGACGGCGGCATCGACAGCGACGTGGTGAAGGTGTCGGCGGACTTCCCGCTCGCCTTCCAGACCGCCTGGTCGATACTGCTGAACAAACTCCGCGAGACCGTCCCCGAGTCCGTGGACCTGCTGCGGCTGTGCACTTTCTTCGCGCCCGGCTTCATCCCCGTCCGGCTGCTGCGCGAGATGTCGAGCGACGAACTGCCCGAACAGCTCGCCGGGCTGCTCAACGACCCGCTGCTGTGGAACAAGGCGATCAACCAGCTCCGCCAGTACTCCGTCGTCCGCCTGGAGTCCCACGAGGCCGTCGGCGACGAGGGCGCCGGCTCCGGGGAGTCGCTGTACCTGCACCGCATGGTCCACCAGATCGTGCACAAGGACATGCCGGACGCCGACCGCAAGGAGTTCATCGACGTCGTCCGGCTGGCCCTCGCCGCGGCCGACCCGCGCCGGCCCACCGACCCCGACCTGTGGCCCGGATACGCCGAGATCGTGCCGCACCTGAAGTACGCCGACGTGCTGCAGACCCAGGAACCGACCGTCCAGCGACTGGTCTTCAACTGCCTGCGCTACATGTACTTCTCCGGCGAGTACGTCGCCGGCATCAAACTCGGCGAACGCGCCATGAAGGCCTGGCGCGAACTGCTCGGCCCGACCCACCCCCGGATCTGGGAGCTGACCTACCACTACACCAACCTGCTGCGGGCCGTGGGCGACTACGCCGCCACCGAGGCCCTCAGCCGGGCCGCCGCCGAGCACCTGAAGGCGGAGCGCGGCCCGCAGGACCTGGAGCATCTGCGGGCCGCCGCCGGCCTCGCCGCGGACCTGCGCGGCCTCGGCCGCTACGACGAGGCGCTGGAACTCTCCCAGTGGGTCCTGGTGGCCTACCGCGACCTGCTGGGCGACCAGGACTCGCGCAGCCTCAACTCGCTCAACAACCTCGCCGTCTCGCTCCGGCTGCTCGGCCGTTACCCGGAGGCCCTGGAGCACGACCGGCGGACCATGGAGTCCCGCCGCCTGCTCCTGCGGGCCCGCCATCCGTGGACCCTCGGCTCCGAGATCTCCTACGCCATCGACCTGCGGCTGCTCGGCCGCTACGCCGAGGCCGAGTCCATCCAGGCGAAGAACGTGCGCGAGATCCGCCTCGTGATGGGCCGCGACAACCCCCAGACCCTCAAGGCCGAGCACAACCTCGCCCTGTGCCGCTACCGCCTCGGCGAGCGGGACCGCGGCCGCGACCGCGGCGCCGAACGCGAGGAGCCCGGCGAGCTGCTCTCCAGCGTGCTGGAGCGCGGCGAGCGGGTGCTCGGCGAGACGCATCCGCTGACCCTGATCTTCGCGACGGCCCAGAGCTGCTACGCCCGCGAGCACGGCGACATCGACCGGGCCCGCGAGCTCAGCGAGGCCGTCGTCGCGCGGTACGAGGTGATGCTGGGCGACGAGCATCCGTTCGTCGCCGGGGCCCGCGCCAACCAGGCGCTGATCCTGCGCAACGTCGGCGAGCGGGAGGCGGGCCACGTCCTCCTCGAGCAGGCGCTCGCCGCGATGACCGACGCCGTGGGGGAGCACCACCCCTGGACGCTGGGCTGCGCCCTGAACGCCTCCGCCCTGCGCAACATCGTCGGCGACACCGAGAGCGCGGCCGAGCTCAGCCACGACACGGTGGGCCGGGCCGTCGAGACGCTCGGGCGCACCCACCCGCTGACCCTGTCGGCGCGTATCGCCCACGCGGCCGACCTGCGCGGGCTGCGGGACCGGCGGCAGGCGGAGAAGGTCGAGCAGGAGGCCCTGTCGGACCTCGACGCGACGCTGGGCAGCAAGCACCCGCACACCGTCTCGGCCCGCTCCCGCAACCGGCCCTACTGGGACTTCGAACCCCAGGTCATCTGAGGCCGGCGTCGGCCGTGTATCCACGCATCCGCGCGGCCGCACGGACCGACCGGCAGAAACAGCCGTACAGACGCACAGACGCACAGCCGTACAGACGCACAGACGCACGGCGAAGGGCCCGCCCCCCGACATGCCCGGGGGACGGGCCCTTCGCCGTGGATCACGCCGCCGATGCTCTCTCGACGGTCAGCGGGTCACGCCTCGAAGACCTCGCGGACCAGCTGCTCCTGCTCGGCCTGGTGGCGCTTCGCCGAGCCGACGGCCGGGGACGAGCCGTGCGGCCGCGAGATGCGGCGCAGACGCTCGCCGTGCGGGATGTCGGCGCCGACCGCCAGGTCCAGGTGGTCGATCAGGTTCAGGGCGATGAACGGCCAGGCGCCCTGGTTGGCCGGCTCCTCCTGCACCCACAGGTACTTCTCGGCGTTCGGGTACTTGTTGACCTCGGCCTGGACCTCGGCGCCCGGCAGCGGGTACAGCCGCTCGAGGCGGATGATCGCCGTGTCCGTGATGCCGCGCTTCTGCCGCTCGGCCTCGAGGTCGTAGTACACCTTGCCGGCGCAGAAGACGACCTTCTTGACCGCGTCGGCCTGGACCGACGTGTCGCCGATGACCGGGCGGAACTGGCCCGACGTGAACTCCTCCGCCTTCGACGCGGCGGCCTTCAGCCGCAGCATCGACTTCGGGGTGAAGACGACCAGCGGCTTGTGGTGCGGGTTGTGCACCTGCCACCGCAGGAGGTGGAAGTAGTTCGACGGGAGCGTCGGCATCGCGACCGTCATGTTGTTCTGGGCGCAGAGCTGGAGGAAGCGCTCGACGCGGGCCGAGGAGTGGTCCGGGCCCTGGCCCTCGTAGCCGTGCGGGAGGAGGAGCGTCACACCGCTCGTCTGGCCCCACTTCTGCTCGGCGGCCGAGATGTACTCGTCGACGACCGTCTGCGCGCCGTTGACGAAGTCGCCGAACTGCGCCTCCCACATCACGAGCGCGTCGGGGCGGGCCAGCGAGTAGCCGTACTCGAAGCCCATGACCGCGTACTCGGACAGCAGGGAGTTGTAGACGTTGTAGCGCGCCTGCTCGTCGGCGAGGTACTGGAGCGGGGTGTGCTCCTCGCCCGTCTCACGGTCGATGAGGACCGCGTGGCGCTGGCCGAAGGTGCCGCGCTGGGAGTCCTGGCCGGACAGCCGGACCGGCGTGCCCTCGAGGAGGAGGGAGCCGACCGCGAGGGTCTCGCCCATGCCCCAGTCGATCGTGCCGTCCTCGACCATCGACGCCCGGCGCTGCAGCTGCGGCAGCAGACGCGGGTGGACGTGGAAGTAGTCGGGGATGTTGACCTGCGACTCGGCGATCCGCTTGACGGTCTCCGCGGAGATCGCGGTGTTCACGGCGACCGGGAACTCCGCCTGCGGGTCCGACACCGGGCCCGCGCTCGGCTGGGCGGTGACGGCCTCGCGGACCTCGGTGAAGACCTTCTCCAGCTGCCCCTGGTAGTCCTGGAGCGCCTGCTCGGCCTCTTCCAGGGTGATGTCGCCGCGACCGATCAGGGACTCGGTGTAGAGCTTGCGCACCGAGCGCTTCTTGTCGATCAGGTCGTACATCAGCGGCTGGGTGAAGGCCGGGTTGTCCGACTCGTTGTGACCGCGGCGGCGGTAGCAGATGAGGTCGATCACCACGTCCTTGTTGAACGCCTGGCGGAACTCGAAGGCGAGCCGCGCGACGCGTACCACGGCCTCCGGGTCGTCGCCGTTCACGTGGAAGATCGGGGCCTCGATCATGCGCGCCACGTCGGTGGCGTACATCGACGAGCGCGAGGACTCCGGGGCGGCCGTGAAGCCGACCTGGTTGTTGATGACGATGTGGACCGTGCCGCCGGTGCGGTAGCCGCGCAGCTGCGACATGTTCAGGGTCTCGGCCACCACGCCCTGGCCCGCGAAGGCGGCGTCGCCGTGCAGGGCGACCGGCAGGACCGTGAAGTCCGAGCCGCCCTTGTTGATGATGTCCTGCTTGGCGCGGGCGATGCCCTCGATGACCGGGTCGACCGTCTCCAGGTGGGAGGGGTTCGCGGCCAGCGAGACCTTGATCTGCTCGCCGTCCAGGCCGGTGAAGGTCCCCTCGGCGCCCAGGTGGTACTTCACGTCGCCGGAGCCGTGCATCGACTTCGGGTCGAGGTTGCCCTCGAACTCGCGGAAGATCTGCGCGTACGACTTGCCGACGATGTTCGCGAGGACGTTCAGCCGGCCGCGGTGGGCCATGCCGATGACGACCTCGTCCAGGCGGGACTCGGCGGCCGAGTCCAGGACCGCGTCCAACAGCGGGATGACGGACTCGCCGCCCTCCAGCGAGAAGCGCTTCTGGCCGACGTACTTGGTTTGCAGGAAGGTCTCGAAGGCCTCCGCCGCGTTCAGCCGGCGCAGGATGCGCAGCTGCTCCTCGCGCTCCGGCTTGGTGTGCGGGCGCTCGATGCGGTCCTGGATCCAGCGGCGCTGCTTGGGGTCCTGGATGTGCATGAACTCGACGCCGGTGGTGCGGCAGTACGAGTCGCGCAGCACGCCGAGGATGTCGCGCAGCTTCATCAGGGACTTGCCGGAGAAGCCGCCGACCGCGAACTCGCGCTCCAGGTCCCACAGGGTGAGCCCGTGCTCGGTGATGTCGAGGTCGGGGTGCTTGCGCTGGCGGTACTCCAGCGGGTCGGTGTCGGCCATGACGTGGCCGCGGACCCGGTAGGAGTGGATCAGCTCGAAGACCCGGGCGGCCTTGGTGACGTCGTCGTCGTGGCTGGCGTCGATGTCCTTGAGCCAGCGGACCGGCTCGTAGGGGATGCGCAGCGCCTCGAAGATCTCGTCGTAGAAGCCGCTCTCGCCGAGCAGGTAGTTCGCGACGATCCGCAGGAACTCGCCGGAGGCCGCGCCCTGGATGACCCGGTGGTCGTAGGTCGACGTGAGCGTCATGACCTTGGCGATGCCGAGCTTGTTCAGGGTGTCCTGGCTGGTGCCCTGGAACTCCGCCGGGTAGTCCATCGAGCCGACGCCCATGATGACCGACTGGCCGGGCATCAGACGCGGCACGGAGTGCACGGTGCCGAGGCCGCCGGGGTTGGTCAGCGAGACGGTGACGCCGGTGAAGTCGTCCATCGTCAGCTTGCCGTCGCGGGCGCGGCGGACGATGTCCTCGTAGGCCTGCCAGAACTCGAAGAAGTTCAGCGTCTCGGCCTTCTTGATGCCGGCCACGACGAGTTGGCGGTCGCCGTTGGCCTTCACCAGGTCGATGGCCAGGCCGAAGTTGACGTGCGGCGGCTTGACGAGGGTGGGCTTCCCGTCCTTCTCCGCGTAGTGCCAGTTCATCGACGGCATGGCCTTGATGGCCTGCACCATCGCGAAGCCGATCAGGTGCGTGAAGGAGATCTTCCCGCCCCGGGCGCGCTTGAGGTGGTTGTTGATGACGATGCGGTTGTCGAACAGCAGCTTCACCGGGACCGCGCGCACGGACGTGGCCGTGGGCAGCTCCAGCGAGGCGTTCATGTTCTTGGCCACCGCGGCGGACGGGCCGCGCAGCGTCACGAACTCCGGGCCCTCGGCGGCGGCGGGGGCCGCGGGCTTCGCCGCGGCGGCCGGCTTGGCCGCGGGGGCCGGGGCCGGCTTCGCCGGGGCGGGAGCGGCGGCCGCGGGCTTCGGCACGGCGGCCGGGGCCGGGGCGGGAGCCGGAGCGGCGGCGGGGGCCGGCTGGGCCGGGGCGGCGGACGCGGGGGGCGCGGTGGTGGTCGCTGCGGCCCCCGCGGCCGCAGTACCCGCCGTAGCCGAGGGGGCAGCGGCCCCTGGCTTGTAGTCGGCGAAGAAGTCCCACCAGGCGCGGTCTACCGAATTCGGGTCCTGGAGGTACTGCTGATAGATCTCGTCGACGAGCCACTCGTTCGGTCCGAACGCGGCAGCGGGGTTCTTGCCCGCTTGGTCTGCGTCGGTCGAGATGCTGGAGTTACTGGGGGACTGTGGCGACACGGCGGCAACCGCCCTCTTCCGCTTCACAAGGTGATGGACAGCGGGAATAAAGGCTACGCCCCCATGAGGGGGAGAGTCAGGCCGGGCCCGTCCATCGTCGCGTAAGTCACATCGGAGAGGGCGTTTCGGGGGTGGAAATGGCGGGAAACAAGCGCGGTTACGCGTCAAAAGGGTGTGCTGATGCACGTCACGCACGACGGGCGTGCGGGCCCTTCGCCGACCTGCGTCGGCGCTCTGCCTGATCACACGTGTCCGACAGGGCGAACACCGGTGGATCTTGCGGCTCCGCTTCGCACTTTACGTCAACTCGGGACGGAGGACTCTCCCGGAAGAGTGACAAGAATCCGGCAGCCCCGCTCGGATTCGGCCACTCCGATCCGGCCTCCGTGAAGATCGACCGCCCAGCGGGCGATCGCCAGCCCCAGCCCCGTACCGCCGTCGCTGCCCGGCCCGTGCGGCCGGCGGACGGCTCCCCGGTTGAACCGCTCGAACACGCGGCGCCACTCCGAGCGCGGAATGCCGGGCCCCTCGTCCAGGACCTCGATCTCCAGCGACTCCGGCAGCGGCCCGCGCCGCGCCTTCACCGTCACCCGTCCGTGCGGCGGGCTGTGCTTGACGGCGTTGTCGATCAGGTTGGCGACGACCTGGTGGATGCGCTCCGGGTCCGCGTGCGCGGTCAGCTCCGGGGGGCACACGTCCAGGTGCAGATGGACGTCCGTGCGCGTGTGGCTGCCGCCCGACCCCATCGTGGCGCGCGCCGAGGCGACCATGTTGGCCTCCTTCAGCACGCCCGACAGGTACGGCCACACCTCGAAGCGCCGCCTGCGCAGCGGGACGACGCCGTTGTCGAGGCGGGACAGGTCCAGCAGGGTCTCCACCAGCCGCCCGAGCCGCTCCGTCTGCTTCAGCGCGGTGCGCATCGTCTCGGTGTCCGCCTCGGCGATGCCGTCGACGACGTTCTCCAGGACGGCGCGCAGACCCGCGATGGGCGTGCGCAGCTCGTGCGAGACGTTGGCGACCAGCTCCTTGCGCTGGCGGTCCTGCGCCTCGAGCTCGTCCGCCATGACGTTGATCGTCTGGGCGAGGTCGCCCAGCTCGTCGCGGCGGTTCTCGCTCACCCGGCGGGTGTAGTCGCCGTGCGAGATGGACCGGGCCACCGTGTTCATCTCGTCCAGCGGCGCGGTCAGCGAATGCGCCACGAACTGCGTGATGAGCAGCGTCGCCACCATCGAGAAGACCGTGATGAAGCGGAGTTCGGTCTTGGTGTGCACCGCGATCATCGACAGACCCGTGGTGATCAGCACCGAGATGACGACCAGCGCACCCAGCTTGGTCTTGATCGAGAACGGGCGCACACGGCCCCAGGGCTCCCCCGTTCCGGGAGCGGGGCTTCTGGGTCCGTCCTGCCCGGGGCTCATGGCGTCGGGGTCTCCAGCGCGTAGCCCACGCCGTGCACCGTGCGGATCCGCTCGGCGCCGATCTTCCGGCGCAGCGCCTTGATGTGGCTGTCGACCGTGCGGGTGCCGGAGGCGTCCGCCCAGTCCCAGACCTCGGCGAGGAGCTGCTCACGGGAGAGCACCGCGCGCGGGGTGTTCGCCAGGCAGACCAGCAGGTCGAACTCGGTGGGCGTGAGGTGCACGTCCTCCGAGCGCACCCGCACCCGGCGCTGCGCGTGGTCGATCTCCAGCTCGCCGAGCCGCAGGATCCCGCTGCGCGGCGTGGTCGCCGCGATCGCGGCCCGCTCCACCCGGCGCAGCAGCACGTGCACGCGTGCCGCCAGCTCCCGCATGGAGAACGGCTTGGTCATGTAGTCGTCGGCGCCCACGCCGAGTCCGACCAGCATGTCGGTCTCGTCGTCGCGCGCGGTGAGCATCATCACCGGCACCGGACGGGACGCCTGCACGCGACGGCAGACCTCCAGCCCGTCGAAGCCGGGCAGCATGATGTCGAGGATCAGCAGGTCGGGCTGCCAGGCCTCCGCCGTGTCGACGGCCGCCGGACCGTCGCCCGCCGTTTGCACGAGGAATCCCTCGGCGCGCAGGCGGGCCGCGATGGCGTCGACGATCGTCGGATCGTCCTCGACCACCAGGACGCGCCGCTGCGCGCCCGGTGTGGCGGTCGCCGTGCTGTTGTGTGCGGTGTGTGTCTGCTCCATCGCCCGCCCCTGAGTGTGCTTTCCGGAACCAGTGGGGTGATCCCATGTCTGCGCATGACTGCGGTTGACGCGTAAATGATCGGCGTCAGGGGTGCAGCGTACGGGGAGTCACCACGGCTTTGCTATCCAGGCCGGACGGCGAGATGCACGACGTCCGGCACTCCTCGGGCAACCGGGATCTCTTCGGTACGCACCTGCTGGAACCCGGCATTCCGCAAGGTTCCCTCGAATTCCGGAGAGGGCCGGGCAGACCATACGGCCAGTACACCGCCCGGTCTCAACACCCGTGCGCAGCCCGCGAGTCCGGCGGGGGAGTACAGGCTTCCGTTGCCTTCGGTGACGGTCCAGTCGGGCCCGTTGTCGATGTCCAGGCATACCGCGTCGAATGTGTCGCGAGTCTCATGGACGTAGTCGAGGAGATCCGCTGCCACGATCGTCGATCTGGGGTCGGCGAGCGCCGGCCCGGAAAAGGCGGCCAGCGGGCCGTCGAGGTGCCAGTCGATCACGGCCCGCTCGCGCTCCACGACGGTGATCCCGCCCCAGCGCGGGTCGGCGGCCGCGTGGCTCAGAGAGAAGCCCACGCCCAGGCCGCCGATCAGCAGACGCGGGGCCGCACGGCCGTCGAGCGCCGCACGCGCCGCCTCGACCAGCAGGCGCTCCGAGCGGCCGTCCGAGGTGTCCATCAGGAAGCAGCCGTTGGCGATGATCTGGAGCAGCTTCCCGTGCCGGCGCAGGACCACCTCGCCATAGGGGCCCTCGCGACGGTCCAGCACTTCCGGGGCGTCGGGCATGTCGTACGGGAGAGGCATGAGCCCATCCTGGCAGTCCGCCGGCGGCCGATCGAGGGAAATCCGTGTACGGCAGGCGCAGTTGACGTACTGACGTTCGAGTCGGGTTCGGCCGCATGAGAATCGGCCGAGAGGAGTCTCAGAGGTTTCTGTGAATCGGCCTGGGCGTGGCGCGGATCACAGACAGCGGGCGGGCGGGGCGCGAAGGGTGGGGGTGAAACGGAAGGAGCGCCTCAGGTGGAACGCACGACCTCACCCACGAGCCCGCCCCTGCCCGGCGCCGCGGGAATCCCCGGCGGCACGGGGATCGCCGACGCCGTGGAACTGCCCGACGCCGCCGGTCTGCTGGACGGCATCCCCGGCCAGCGCGGCGCGCGGCCCGCCCCGCCGCTCCTCCGACGGCCCGGCGAACGCGGCGCGGAAGGTCCGGCCGAGCCGCCCGCGGGGACGGGCCCCGCCCCGCGCCCCCGGCGCGCGGCCGGGTTCCGGGTGCGGGTCCCCGTCCCCTTCACGCTCGCCTATGCGGCCCTCCTCGCCGTCACTTCGTACGTCGCCGAGCATGCCGACCCCACCCTCGTGTACGCCCTCTACCAGGGCTCCAGCACCGATGTGGCGCACCTGCTGCAGACGCCGGCGCTGGTGCTGGTGGCCAGCGCGCTGTGGGTGGCGGGCGGCTTCGCCTCGCCCTTCACGCTCGGCTTCGTGGTCGTCCTCACCGCGTTGGAACGGCGGATCGGTGGGGCCCGCACCGCGGTCGTCTTCCTGCTCGGACACGTGCTGGCCACCCTCGCGACCGAGGTCCCGGTGGGTCTGGGCGTGCTGGTGGGGCGGCTGCCCGACAGCTCGCTCCACCGACTCGACTACGGCATCAGCTTCGGCGTCGCCGGGAGCGTCGGCGCGCTGGCCGGACTGCTGGGGCCGTGGCTGCGCGGGTTCCTGCTCGTCGCGTTCGGCGGGATGCTGCTGCAGGACCTGATCGCCTACACCGACCCGCTGACCAACTGGGGCCATCTGATCGCGCTGGCGATAGGCGTCGCCCTCTGGCCGTGGGTCCGGCGCTGGGATCTGAGGGGCCGACCGGCCCGCCCTCGGCCCGCGGAGCCCCTCCCCGCGGCGTGAGCGCGCGCCTGTCCGGCTCGTGAGCGCCGGCCCCGCAACCGGGCGTCAACCGGACGGGGCCTGGCCGGGCAGGTTCCGGCCGGACATGTTCCGGCCGGGCGAGTTCCGGTCGGGCAGGTGCCGGTCGCAGGTGTTGGCCGCACAGGTGGCGGTCGGTCACGTTCCGGTCGGACGGGTGCCTGTGGGACAGGGCGCCGGCCGGACGGGTGGTGCCGGTCGGTCACGTTCCGGCCGGGCAGGGGGCGGACGGACGGGTGCCGGTCGGACGGAGTGCGGCCGGGCCCGCGCTCACCGGACCGGCCGGGCGGGTCTCAGTCGTTGAAGCGGACCGTGCCGTCCTCGCAGAGGGTGGGGTGGAGCTTCATGGGGCCGTACTCGTCCACGTCGGACGGGCGGGGCGGTTCGGGACCGTCGGGGCCCAGCCGGATCATCCGCTCGACGCGGCAGACGCGGAACCGGCGGCCCTCCACGCTCGCCTCGTCGGCCCGGCCGGCCGCCCTGAACGCCTCGGCGGCCCGCGCGTACAGGGCCTTCTTGCGCTCGTCGAAGCGGTAGAGCATCGCCCAGACGCGGGCCATCCCCTCGTACAGCGCGCGGCGCGCCTCGTGCGGGGTCGCGGCCAGCGAGCCGAACGGCGTCCAGTCCGTGCCCTCGAGCTCCGCCACCGAGAAGCCGACCGGCAGTCTGACCACGTCCGGGTGGGTCAGCGCCGCCCGTGCGGAGTCCTCGCGGACGTCGGCGGGGAAGCGGGCGCCCGTGTACGTGAAGTCGCGCAGTCCGAGCCGCAGCGCGCCCGCCATCGGCCCCTCGTCCCGGCCGGGGTCGAGGGCGAAGCCCACGTCCGGCGACGGCGCGGCGCCCGGGTCCTCCCAGGAGGCGCCCGGGACCTCCGGGTCGGTGGGCCGGGGCGGCTCCAGCCCCTCGTCGCCGGTCCGGGCGAACTCGTCGCCGCGCACCACCCGGTAGCGCACCCCCAGCGCCTCGACCTCGTCGGCGGGGGCCCGCTCCAGCAGGGCGACGGCACTCAGCAGCTCGCGCCGCACGGTCGGATCGCCGGCGCCGTCCTTCGCCTGGAACCAGAGGTGCGAGTTCAGCCCGTCCCGGGCCTGCTGGGGCATGCCGTCCACCACCGGCTTCAGCAGCCGCCAGCACGGCCCCTCGGCGGCCGGGTCCAGCGCGGCGACGCCGAAGACGGGACCGCGCAGCGCGATGTGCGGGTAGCGCCTGGAGGCCTCGACGGCGTCCGCCTCGGTCACCCAGGCGACGGGGTCGTCGCGGAGGACCAGCTCCGCGTGGAGGGCGTCGAGACGTCGCTTCCAGTCATCGGTCATACGCGCATTGTGGTCGGGGCGAAGGGGTGCTTCGGGGCGAATGCCGGAAGTGGGCGGGGTACGGGCAGGGGGCGCGGGGGGCGTGGCCCGTCGTGCGGCGGCACGGGGTGCGCCCCCTCGTCCGGCGGACGTCGCCTCCGTGCGTCCCCGTGAACTCCGCGCTCGCCGGCGACGACTCGACGCCCCGCGCCGAGGGCTCGTACAGTGCCCGCCCGCCACGCGCCCGGCACCCCCCGCCGGAGCAGTGATGATCGCCCACAGCGAACGGGACGGGTTCCGGGGAACATTCGGGGGCTCACGTGCATTGAGTCGGCATAGCTCAACTTGACTGCCGAAGGGGAGATCATGGCATCGACGTCCGCTCCGCTCACTCTGCCCGTGCTGCCTCTCGATGACGAGGTCGTGCTCCCCGGCATGGTGGTTCCGCTGGACCTCAACGACGCCGACGTACGCGCCGCGGTGGAGGCCGCCCAGGCCGCCGCCCGTTCAACACCGGGCAAGCCCCAGGTACTCCTGGTGCCGCGTATCGACGGCACGTACGCGAGCACCGGTGTGCTCGGCACGATCGAACAGGTCGGCCGGCTGGCCGACGGCGACCCGGGCGCGCTGATCCGCGGCCGCGGCCGCGTGAAGATCGGCGCCGGCACCACCGGGCCCGGCGCGGCGCTGTGGGTCGAGGGGACGAAGGCCGACCAGACCGTCCCCGAGCCGCTGCCCGGTCACGTCGCCGAACTGGTCAAGGAGTACAAGGCGCTCGCCACCGCCTGGCTGCGCAAGCGCGCCGCCTGGCAGGTCGTCGACCGGGTCCAGGCCATCGACGACGTCTCCGCGCTCGCCGACAACTCCGGCTACTCGCCGTTCCTCACCACCGAACAGAAGGTGGAGCTCCTGGAGACCACCGACCCGGTGGCCCGGCTGAAGCTCGCCACCCAGCAGCTGCGCGACCACCTCGCCGAACAGGACGTCGCCGAGACGATCGCCAAGGACGTCCAGGAGGGCGTCGACAAGCAGCAGCGCGAGTTCCTGCTGCGCCGCCAGCTGGAAGCCGTCCGCAAGGAGCTGCGCGAGCTCAACGGCGAGCAGGAGGGCGAGGAGTCCGACGACTACCGCGCCCGCGTCGAGGCCGCCGACCTTCCGGAGAAGGTCCGCGAGGCCGCCCTCAAGGAGGTCGACAAGCTGGAGCGGTCCAGCGACCAGTCGCCCGAGGGATCCTGGATCCGCACCTGGCTGGACACCGTCCTCGAACTGCCGTGGAACGAGCGAACCGAGGACCGGTACGACATCCAGGGCGCCAAGTCCGTCCTCGACGCCGAGCACGCGGGCCTGGAGGACGTGAAGGAGCGCATCACCGAGTACCTGGCGGTGCGCAAGCGCCGCGGCGAGCGCGGTCTGGGCGTGGTCGGCGGCCGGCGCGGCGGCGCCGTCCTGGCCCTCGTCGGCCCGCCCGGCGTCGGCAAGACGAGCCTCGGCGAGTCCGTCGCGCACGCCATGGGCCGCAAGTTCGTCCGCGTCGCCCTCGGCGGCGTCCGCGACGAGGCCGAGATCCGCGGCCACCGCCGTACCTACGTCGGCGCGCTGCCCGGCCGGATCGTGCGGGCGGTCAAGGAGGCCGGGTCGATGAACCCGGTGGTCCTCCTCGACGAGATCGACAAGGTCGGCTCCGACTTCCGGGGCGACCCGGCCGCCGCCCTCCTCGAAGTGCTCGACCCGGCGCAGAACCACACCTTCCGCGACCACTACCTGGAGGTCGAACTCGATCTGTCGGACGTGGTGTTCCTGGCCACCGCCAACGTGCTCGAGGCCATCCCGGAGGCGCTGCTCGACCGTATGGAGCTGGTCCGCCTGGACGGCTACACCGAGGACGAGAAGGTCGTCATCGCCCGCGACCACCTGCTCCCGCGCCAGCTGGAGCGGGCGGGCCTGGACAAGGACGAGGTCACCCTCGACGAGAGCGCCCTGCGCAAGCTCGCCGGCGAGTACACCCGCGAGGCGGGCGTGCGCACCCTGGAGCGGACCGTCGCGCGGCTGCTGCGCAAGGTCGCGGCCCAGCACGAACTGGGCGAGCGGAAGCTGCCGTTCACCATCCGTGACGAGGATCTGCGCGCCCTGATCGGCCGGCCGCACCACGTGCCCGAGTCCGCCCAGGACCCGGCCGAGCGCCGGACCGCCGTGCCCGGTGTCGCGACCGGTCTCGCGGTCACCGGCGCGGGCGGCGACGTCCTGTACGTCGAGGCGTCGCTGGCCGACCCGGAGACGGGCGCGGCGGGCCTGACCCTGACCGGTCAGCTCGGCGACGTGATGAAGGAGTCGGCGCAGATCGCCCTCAGCTTCCTGCGCAGCCACGGGGCCGAACTGGAGCTGCCGGTGGGCGACCTGAAGGACCGGGGCGTGCACATCCACTTCCCGGCCGGCGCGGTCCCCAAGGACGGCCCGAGCGCCGGCGTCACCATGACGACGGCCCTCGCGTCCCTGCTGTCGGGTCGGCTCGTCCGCACGGACGTGGCGATGACCGGCGAGGTGTCCCTCACCGGCCGGGTCCTGCCGATCGGCGGCGTGAAGCAGAAGCTGCTCGCCGCGCACCGGGCGGGCGTCACCACCGTGATCATCCCCAAGCGCAACGAGCCCGACCTGGACGACGTCCCCGCGGAGGTGCTGGACACGCTCGACGTCCACGCCGTCACGGACGTCCGCCAGGTGCTGGAGCTGGCGCTCGCGCCCGCCGCGAACGGTGCGACGCCGGAGGTTCCCGTGGCGGCGTGACGGACGCCGTGGGAGAGGCGGGGGCCCGGAACCCGTGGGGATGCTGTTGCGGCTTCCCCATGGGGACCGGGCTCTCGCCGTGCCCGGCGGCGGCCCTGCGAGCCGCCGTCGCCCGGGGCCTGCGAAATACTGAGGAGCTGCGCCGATGGCAGCGACCGGAGACAAAGGGCAGAGGTGCTGACGTGCACGAGGACACAGACGGCGACGGACGCGGGGACGAGTCCGGCGCGCCGTCGCGCGCCGTGGAGCGGGACGACCGGGAGTTCCTGTCCCTGGAGCGGGAGCTGACCGTGCTGTTCCGCCGGGCCCGCGCCAACCAGGGGGAGATGGCCCGCGAGGTCCATCCGGACCTGGAGTCCGCCGCCTACGGGCTCCTCGTCCGGCTGGAGGAGTGCGGCCGGCAGCGGGCCACCGAGCTCGCCGGGTACATCGGCGTCGGCAAGGCCACCATGTCGCGGCAGCTGCGGGCCCTGGAGCAGCTCGGCCTGGTCGCCCGTGCCCCGGACCCGGCGGACGGCCGGGCCTGGCTGGTCGACCTCACCGAGGAGGGCCGCACCCGGGTGAGCCGGGTCCGCGAGGCCCGCCGTGAGCGGTACGTCAGCCACTTCTCCCACTGGGACCGCGGCGAGGTCGAGGAGCTGGCGCGGCTGCTGCACCAGCTGAACCGGGGCATGGAGAAGTAACCCACCGGGTCCGGCCCTGGGCCGCCGGGCCGCCGGGCCGTCGGGCCGGCGTGACCGCCGTGACCGCCGTGACCGGCATGGCCAGGGGCCCGGCGCGGGACCCGGTCACGGCCGCACGCACACCACCGTCGCGTCGTCGTGGGTCTTCGCCCGGCCGAGCAGGGGCCGTCCGGCCGCCTCGTCCGCCCGCTCCAGCTCCCGCACCCGCCCCACGAGGGTCTGCGCCCCCTGCTGGTCGACGAGGGCGAACAGGTCCTCCCAGCCGCCCTGGCGGAACACCTCCGTCCAGCGCCCGGCCCCGTCCGACAGGGCGGCCAGCGAACGGACCTCCCCGCGCGGCACGGACCCCGTCACCGCGCGGGCCGCCACCGCCGGGTCGGCCGCCGCCGTGAAGAAGCCGCCCTCCCGGTTGCGCAGCGTGCCGTCGACGACGTCGGCGCTGCGCAGCAGGGCGCGCGGCACCCGGGCCAGCCGGTCGTCCCGGACGGCGGTCACCGCGCCGCCGGGCGAGGCGAACAGCAGCGTCGCGTCGCACAGGACCAGGTACTCCACGGTCCGCGGCGACCAGCGCGCCAGGACCGCCGTCGCCTGTGGCGTGCGTGGGTGAGAAAGGTCACAGGTTTCCGCATGGGCCTCGGCGGTGCGTGCGATGGCGAGGGCGAGCGCCTCGGCCAGCGGAACATCCATGAGCGAAACGGTCAGTTCGGTCAGGGCGCCGCCCAACCGTGCCGTGAACCAGGGGACCGAATGCAGACAGCCCCCGCCGCCCCGCGGCGGAGTCACCCCGTCCAGGAGGACGAGCGAACCTCCCTGCCCGGAGGCGGCGAGCCCGACACTCGCGAAGTCCTCGTTGGGACGGGCCCGATCGCCGGCCTCCGACACAAGTTCCGTACGCATCCGGCCAGTCTGCACGAGCCCTTCACAGCCTCCGCGAAAGGCTGGCAACACACCCTGAACGGGTACGCCGCCGCAGGTCAGACGCCTGTTTTGGGCGGGAATGAAGCACTCCGGGAAGGCGTGTCGGCGAATACTGCCAAAGCCCGCCGCCCACGTCCAACCGGACGGCCGGGCGGGGTTGCCGCACGCGCCGACGGAACTTGCCCGCCAACTCCCCTCCGATGTTCACTCCTTCGGGTGGCGGGGCGAGCGATGCGCGGCCCCTGCCCACCGGCACTGGGAGGGTCGGGAGCCGTACCGGACGTAGGCGTCAGTTGACAGAACGTCACATCCGGCCCCTGGAACACGAGTCAGGAATGCGAGCACCGGTGCAGAAGACGCGGCCTCGGCGTACAGGCAGGCAGACGGCCTCCGAGGGGGGCGCGGAGCGCACCCCCGTCGGCAAGGGCCGTCCGACCCATGTGCGCAACCGGCTGATCGTCGCGGTGGCCGTGGTGGCCGCCGCCATCGCCGGCGCCGGCGCCCCCTCCGTCCTGGCCGCCTCCGGCCGGCTGAAGGACTCCCAGGACCTGGTCACCCTGGCCGAACAGACCCAGGACGCCCTCGCCCTCGCCCAGTCCCTGGCGGACGAGCGCGACGAGGTCACCGTCTACGTGGCGGCCGGCCGCGCCAAGTCCAGGGCCCCGTCCACGCAGAGCAGCACCAAAGTGGACCTCCAGGTGCGCGAGCTGACCGCCGGGACCGACGTCTCCGCCGCACTGCGCGCCGCCCTCGCCGGGATCCCCGCCGCGCGGCAGTCGGCCCTCACCGGCAAGAGCACCGCGCTGCAGGCGCACCAGGACTACTCCGAGGCGATCGCCGCGCTCCATGTGCTCGTCGACCGCCTGGCCGAGGACACGCCGCCGCGCGCGGGCTCCGGCGCGTACGCCCTCGCCGAACTCGACACCGCCGTCCAGCAGGCCTCCGCGACCCGCGGACTGCTGCTCGCGGCGCTCAGCGTGCCGACCAGGACCGAGACGGACTACAACCCCGTCACCGGCCGGACGAGCACCGAGAAGGTCTCCAGCGACGCCGACGCCGAACAGCGCGACGCCCTCACCGCCGCCGCACAGCAGGCCCGGCTGCGTTCCGACGCGGCCCTCGCCGACTTCCGCGAGGGCGCGCCCGAGGAGACGCTGGCCTCCTACGACTCCACCGTGACCGGCGGCGACGTCGACACCGCCGAGGCCTACCTCGCGTCCCTCACCGACCAGCCCAGGCTGAGCGACCGCGAACTCGACACCGGCGTCAGGAAACTGGACGCCGCGCTCTCCGGCCGCGTCGACCTGATGCGCGGGGCCGAGGCCTCCCTGTACGGCCACCGCGCCGAGGACCTCGCCCGGCTGCGCGACGACGACGTCACCGGCCTGGAGATCCGCGTCGCCGTCCTCGGCGCGCTGATGCTGCTCGCCGTCGCCGTCGCCACGGGCATGGCGCGCAGCCTCACCCGCCCGCTGTCCGTGCTGCGCCGCGGATCGGCCAGGCTCGCCGGGGCGGAGAACCCGGCGGCCGAGGAACCGGTCGCGTTCACCGGCCGCAACGACGAGTTCGCCCAGGTCGTGCGCTCCGTCAACGCCCTGCACGAGCACGCCGTCACCCTCCACGAGCGGGTCGCCACGCTGGAGTCCGACCGCAAGCACCTCGTCGGACAGCGCCAGCGGATGGCCGACGCCCGCGAGGAGCTGAGCGCCGAACTCGGCGACGCGGCGGCCCAGCTGGACGGTCTGCGGGACAGCATCAGCGGCACCTTCGTCAACCTCGCCCTGCGCACCCTCGGTCTGGTGGAGCGCCAGCTCGCCGTCATCGAGGGCCTGGAGGAGCGCGAGCAGGACCCCGACCGACTGGCCACCCTCTTCAAGCTCGACCACTTCGCCACGGTCATGCGCCGCCACAGCGAGAACCTGCTGGTGCTGGCCGGCACCGAGCACGTCCAGCAGCACGCGGGCCCGATCCCGCTGGTGGACGTGGTCCGCGCCGCGGTCAGCGAGATCGAGCGCTACGAGCGCGTCCGGATCTCCGCGCTCCCGCCGCACGCACACGTGGCGGGCTTCGCCGCGGACGACCTCTCGCACCTGCTGGCCGAGCTGATGGAGAACGCCACCTCGTTCTCCCCGCCGGACCTGCCGGTCGAGGTCTCCGGCTGGCTCCTGGAGAACGGCGAGGTCATGCTCTCCGTCCAGGACGAGGGCATCGGGATCACGGACGACCGGCTGAGCCAACTCAACGCCCGCCTCGCCGAGTTCGACCCCGAGACGCCGTACGACCAGGAGGGCGAGGACGGTCTCGGCCTCGGCCTGTACGTGGTGGCCCGGCTCGCCCACCGGCACGGGGTGCGGGTGCGGCTGCGCGAACAGAAGCAGGGCGGAGTGGCGGCGGTCGTCGTCCTGCCGGCCCCGCTGCTGGCCGCCGCCCCGGCCGCCGCGATCCCGGCGACGTCCCCGGCCTCGGCCGGCACCCAGGGCTTCACCCTCCCCGGCGCGGACGCGGAGGCCAACTCCAACGTCCTGCCCGGCCGTTCGCCGTCCGCGGACCCGCTGGTCGCCCTGGCGGAGCAGGCGGTGCGCGAGGCCCGGACCCCGGCGGAGCAGCCGCCCGAGCCCGAGCCCGCCCAGGTGCCGGCCCCCGAGTCCCTGCCCGCGCCCGAGTCGGCGCCGACGCCCGAGCCGGCGCCCGAACCCACGTCGACGCCGACGGCGGAGCCGGTGGCGCAGCCGCCCGCCGAGAGGCCGGCCGAGACGACGATGGAACTCCTGCTGCCGAGCCCGCCGGACTCGCCGGAAGCGGGGGAGGAGAGCGCCCGGTGGCGCGACGACGACCCCGCACCCGCCGGGGAGGCGCCCGCCGGACCGACCACCGGACCGGCGTCCGCCGCACCGTTCCTGCCCGGGGCCCGACCGGCACCGGGCACCACCCCCGACAGCACCCCCGACCCCGACACCGCCCTCGACAACGACACCGCCTTCGGCACCGAGGCCGAGGCGGAGCACACCCGCACCCCCGACGCCCCGGAAGAGCTCGTCACCGACAAGGGCCTTCCGAAGCGCACGCCCAGGATCACCGCACCCGCACAGGCCCCGCGCCAGCGGACCGCCTCCGTCGACGCGGACGCCCTCCGCCGCCGTCTGGGCGGCTTCCGCCGGGGGGCGGAGGCCGGCTACCGCGACGTCGAAGCGGAGATCGCCGAACGAACGGGCCAGAACCGGGTCCCGTCACCTTCCGCGGAACCGAACGCACCGCACCCAGCAGCTCAAGAAGCACACGCACACGCCGAAGAAGACACGGGGGGCACAGTCGAGGAGGCAAGCAGTTGACCGCGCCCAGTACCTTCGGACTGAGCAGTGAAGCCCGTAACCTGCACTGGCTGTTGAGCAACCTCGTGGAGGAGGTCCCCGGCATCCGGTCCGTCGCGGTCGTCTCCTCCGACGGCCTGCTGCTGCTCTCCTCGGACCCCGGCCGCAACGCCGCGGCCCGGCAGGCCAGGGAGAGCCGGCCCACCGGACCCCGCGGGTCCTCGGCGGACCTCGCCACCATCGTCTCCGGCATCGGCAGCCTCACCATCGGGGCGGCCAGGCTCATGGCGTTCGGCGGGGTGAAGCACACCATGGTCGCCATGGAGGAGGGCAGCCTCTTCGTCATGTCGATCAGCGACGGCTCGCTCCTCGGCGTGCACGGCTCCGCCGACTGCGACATGAGCGTGGTGTCGTACCACATGGCCCTCTTCGTGGGCCGCGCCGGACATGTGCTCACCCCGGAACTCCGCAGCGAACTACGGCAGTCCCTGGAATCCGAGACGACCGGGAGTCTGCGATGAGCACGGGCCCGAAGAACGTCAGGCAGCAGCTCCCCGTCCGTGGCGGCGACCGCAAGCCGGCCCGGGTGCGGCCCTATTCGCTCACCGGCGGCCGTACCCGCTTCGGGCACGTCCTCCTCGTGGAGACGTTCGTGGCGGCACTCGAGGCCCCCGAAGAACGGCGGGAGCTGACGGGAGGGTCGCTCAGGTCCACCGTCATGCCCGAGCTGCGGGCCATCGTCGAACTGTGCCGCCGGATGCGCACGGTGGCCGAGATCGCCGCGCTGCTGAGGATGCCGCTCGGCGTGGTCCGGGTGCTCCTCAGCGACCTCGCGGACCAGGGAAAGATCCGTGTGTACGGCACCGGTACCGCTCACGGTACGGGCCGTCCCGACCGCGCTCTGCTGGAAAGGGTGCTGAGTGGACTCCGTCGTCTCTGACGCCGCCTCCTCCCCCGGCGTCACCCCCGTCGTCGAACCCGACGAACCCCTGCAGCCCTGGCAGACCGACCGCACCCGGGCCCCCGTCGCCACGAAGATCGTGGTGGCGGGCGGCTTCGGAGCCGGCAAGACCACCCTGGTCGGCGCCGTCTCGGAGATCGAGCCCCTCCAGACGGAGGCTCTGATGACCCGGGCGAGCGAGGAGACCGACGACCTCACCGGCACCCCGGAGAAGGTCACCACCACGGTCGCCATGGACTACGGCCGGCTCACCCTCGACGACGACCTGGTGCTCTACCTGTTCGGCACGCCGGGCCAGCAGCGGTTCTGGTTCATGTGGGACGACCTGGTCCGCGGCGCGATCGGCGCGGTCGTGCTGGCCGACACCCGCCGTCTGAAGGACTGCTTCCCCGCGCTGGACTACTTCGAGAGCTGCGGCCTGCCGTACGTCGTCGCCGTCAACCACTTCGACGGCAGTGACCTGTTCGAGCCGACGGACGTGCGGGAGGCGCTGACGGTCCCCCCGCACATACCTGTCATGATCATGGATGCGCGGCGCCGGATCTCGGTGATCGAGACCCTCCTGGCCCTGGTGGGCCACGCGCTCGACGAAACCCCCGAGTAGTCCTCATTTAGGAGCCATCCCCGCATGCGGAAGATACTCGTCGTCGGAGCCGGCCAGTCCGGACTCCAGCTCGCCCTCGGCCTCCAGTCGCACGGGTACGAGGTCACCCTGATGTCGAACCGGACGGCGGACGAGATCCGCTCCGGCCGCGTCATGTCGACGCAGTGCATGTTCCACACGGCCCTGCAGCACGAGCGGGACCTCCAGCTGAACTTCTGGGAGCAGCAGGCCCCGAAGATCCAGGGCCTCGGCGTCTCGGTCGCCGCCCCGGGCTCCCACGACCCCGGCCCCACCCAGCGCGCGATCGACTGGCTGGGCCGGCTCGACGGTTTCGCCCAGTCCGTCGACCAGCGCGTGAAGATGGCCGGCTGGATGGAGACGTTCGCCCAGCGCGGCGGCCAGCTGGTGATCCACGGCGCGGCGGTCTCCGACCTCGACTACTTCTCCCGCGCCTACGACCTCGTCCTGGTCTCCGCGGGCAAGGGCGAACTCGTCCAGATGTTCGGCCGGGACGCCGAGCGCTCCCCCTACGCCGAGCCGCAGCGCGCCCTCGCCGTCGCCTACGTCCACGGGCTGGGCCCGCGCCCGGAGCACCCGGACACCGAAGCGGTCCGCTGCAACCTGGTGCCCGGCGTCGGCGAACTGTTCGTCATGCCGACGCTCACCACCTCCGGCCGCGCGGACATCCTGTTCTGGGAGGGCATACCCGGCGGGCCCCTGGACGTCTTCAACGGCGTCAAGGACCCGGCCGAGCACCTCTCCCTGACGCTGGAGCTCATGGAGAAGTTCACGCCCTGGGAGTACGCGCGGGCCACCAGGGTGGAACTGACGGACGCGGGCGGCACGCTCGCCGGCCGCTACGCCCCCACGGTCCGCAACCCGATCGGCCGCCTTCCCGGCGGCGGCCTGGTGCTGGGCGTCGCGGACGTCGTCGTCGCCAACGACCCGATCACGGGCCAGGGTTCCAACTCGGCCGCCAAGTGCGCGGCCGCCTACCTCGCGTCGATCCTCGAGCGCGGGGAGAAGGAGTTCGACGAGGAGTGGATGCGCGCCACCTTCGACCGGTACTGGGACACCGCGCGGCACGTCACCAAGTGGACCAACGCGATGCTGGCCCCGCCGCCGGAGCACATCGTCAACCTGCTGGGCGCGGCCGGGCAGCTGCCGCCCGTGGCCGATCGTGTCGCCAACGCCTTCAACGACCCGGCGGACTTCGAGAACTTCTTCTACGAGCCGGCGAAGACGGGCGCCTATCTGGCGGAGGTCACCGGGGCCTGAGGCACTGGCCGGCGGGAATTCACGCAACGGCGGTGAGCGGGCCCGGTCACGGTGCCATACTCGCCCGATGCCGTTTCTTGAAGACAAGTTTACCGGCCTGCATCGTGTCGGAAGACGTTCCTTCGACGAGACCGAGCGCAACTTCGTCGGAGTGAACGGCCCGCACGTCCTGCCCCACAACGAGACCGGAGTCATCGGCTGGGGCACCTCGTGGCGCATGCAGGGACATCTGCTGATGGCCCGGCGAACCGGTCGGCCCGACTACGCCGAGCGGCTCGCGCACCTCATCGACCAGGTCCTCCTGGCGCGCGACGATCTGCGGGGCGTGAGCGACTTCCGCGGCCGCGGCCTGCCGGTGTGGAGCACCGCCCACAAGTTCACCGCCGCCTCCGTCGTCCTGCACGACACGGACGACCGGCCGGCCCTCGAGATCACGGTCTGTCCGCCGCACGCCAGGACCGCCAGAGTCGCCGTCCACCCGGACGGCGACCGGCACTTCCGCATATCCGTGACCGGACCCCAGCGGACGGACGTCGAGGTGGCGGGGCTCAGCCTCGACCCGCTGGACGAGCGTCGCGCGGACCGGGTCCTGTACGCCGCGTACGAGCAGCGCACGGCGGTCACCGCCCGGCTGTTGCCGTCCGACCGGCCGGGACGCGGCCCCCGGCGGCCGCGTCCCGGCACCTTCGCCGTACGGCCCGCCATGGTCTCGCTCGCCGCCCAGACCGGCATGATCACCTACCCCATGGCCGGACTCGCCCGACTCGCCCGCGAACGCCCGGAGTCCGTGCCCGCCGCGGTGCGCGGCCGTATCGACGGTTACCTCGAGGCGGTGGACCGGGCGATGCGCGTCCACGACGAGCAGTGGGGCACCACCGACGACGGGCGCGGCTTCTACCGCTGGCTGCCCGACGAGCCGGTCTCCTTCGCGGGCGCCGAGCTGCCCACCAACGAGTTCCTCGCCATGGGCCGGACCGCCGTCCAGCTCGCCGTGGTCACCGGCGAGGCCCGCTGGCGCGACCGGGCCACCGCGATGGCCCGGGCCCTGCACGGCGACCTCACCGTCTCCGACGGCGCGGCCGTCTGGCCGTACTGGCCCGGCTTCGGCCGCGTGTACCAGGGGTGGGAGGCGACCGGTTCCGCCAAGACCGACGGCTCCGACGTCCGCCCCTCCTACCGCGCGGTCACCGTTCCCGAGGACGTCACACACGCCCTGATCGACATCGACTTCCTCTGCCTCTACCACGACGCCCCCGGCCTGCCGGAGGTCTTCACCGAGGCCGACATGCGGGCCGTGGCGAACACCTTCACCCGCAACGTCGTCGAGCGCCGCGGCCGCGGCCGCGCCCCGCGGATGCGTCACGACGTCGGCGGCGAGGGGCGCCGCGGCACCGACCGTGAACAGGCCCACGTCGCCGCCTGGCTCCCGCTGCGCCGCTGGTCCCGTGAGGTGCCCCGGCTGGTCCGCGCGATACGGCCGGTCACGCCGCCGCCCCCGCTGATGGGCGTGGACTCCTACTGCGCGGCTCTCCTGACGTCCTGACCCGCCGTGGCGCCCGGCCGATGGGGCGGGCCCGCCGTCGCCGTGCCGCGGGCCTCCGGCGGTGCGGAGCGCCGCGGGGACGCCGCCCGCCGGTCCGGGCGCACCGCCCCCAGCACCGGATGCGACGCGATCGGCGAGACCTTGACCCTCTCGCCGGTCCTCGGCGCCTGGACCACCCTTCCCCCGCCCAGGTACAGCGCGACGTGGGTGGCCTCGGGAAAGTAGACCACCAGGTCGCCGGGGCGCAGCTCCCTCAGCGGCACATGCGGCAGGCGCGCCCACTGCTCCTGGCTGGTGCGGGGAATGGGCGTCCCGGCGTGACCCCAGGCCTGCGACGTCAGGCCCGAGCAGTCGTACGATCCCGGACCCTCCGCGCCCCAGACGTACGGCTTTCCGATCTGCCGCACCGCGTACCGGACGGCCCGCTCGCCCTCCTTCGAGGGCTTGCGGTCGTCCGCGCCGAGCGCACCGGACGCGACCAGCCGCTGCTGCGCCTGCGCGACGCCGTCCTCCTCCAGTCTCTCCAGAGCGGCGAGCTGGTCGGCGGTGAGGGAGGCCAGCAGCTTCTCGACGGCGGCCAGCCGCCCCCGTACGGCGTCGCGCTCCTTCTTCTTGCGCGCCGTCAGGGTGAGTTGTGCGTCGAGGGCGGCCCGCGCCCGGCGCGCCAGCCCGTCGGCCCGGCGTTCGCCGCTCGTCAGCCGGCCGACCGCCACGGCCCGCTCGCGCGCCAACTGCCCGATCAGATGCCCCTGGTCGAGGGCGTGCTGCGGATCGCGGGCGAGCAGCAGGCGCAGGTACGGGGAGATGCCGGTGCTGCCCTGGTACTGCTGGCGGGCCAGCCGGCCGGCCGCTCCCCGGCTGTCGTGCAGCGACAGCCGCGCCCGCACCAGGCCGGCGTCCAGCCGCCGGGTCTCGGCGCGCCGCCGCGCGAGCTGCTCCTCGGTGGCGTTGTAGGCCTCGGTGACCCGTTCGGCCTCGCGGTAGAGCCGCTGAAGCTCCGTCAGCAGCTCCGCGGCGGTCCGCTCGCCGCCGTCCTCCGCTTCTCTCGAGCCGCCTCCGCCTCCGTCGCCCTCGTCCGCGCCGCCCAGAACGTCGTCGTCCGCCCCGTCCGCCTCGCCCGTGCCCCCGTCGGCGGCGGCCTTCTGCGCCTCGGGGGCGGGGGGAGTGTTCCGGTCGGGGGGCGCGGGGGCGGTCGCCGTCGGTCCGCCCGGTTCCGGGGGCTCCTGGGCGGCCGCGGCGTATCCCGGGGCCAGCACGGTCTGGGCGGCGAGCGCCGCCGTGGCGACCGTACAGGCCAGACGCAGCAGTCTTCCTGACACGCCATCACCTCCGCTGCGGGGTGGCCCCTCCATCCCGCAGGGCGAGCTTCGGACGGATCCGCGCGGTCCGCGCGCCGAGCGTGCGCGGTTCGGCGCAACGGGGTCACCCGTCGGCGTCGTCCCGCCGTCCGTCCGGCGTGGCGTCGGGCGTGGCGTCGCGCGTCGCTTCCGGCGTGCCGCCGGCCGCGGGGCCGGACGTCGCGTCGGGTTTCGACCAGGGCCAGCGCGGCCGTCCGCTGTCCTTGCCCTCGGGATCGAACGCGTACTTCCAGCCCTGGGGCAGCCCGAGCCGCTTGCTGTGGCCGCGCGGCACCCGCCGGTAGACCAGGACGGTGGGCGGGCCGCCGGCCGGGTCCGGGACGGGGATGCGGTACGTCTTCGGCGGATGCCCCGTCGGGCCCAGCAGCACGGGCAGCACCCGGCCGTCCATGGGACCGCCTTCGAAGGGGGTGTCTTGGCTCTTCACGCCACCAGTGTCGATCAGGTCTCCGCGGCCAGCGCACCCCGGACCAGCTCGGCGGTCTGCGCGTCCCGGGCCGCGGTCACCATGAGGACGGCGACGAACTGGTCGACCAGCCAGTCCCGCAGCTCGTCGGCGGGCGGCTGTTTGTCCTCGTCGAGCCAGATCAGCGAGGCCGCCTCGACCGCGGTGATCCACATGCGGACGGTCATCCGCAGCCGCGGTCCGGGCTCGGCCACCGCCAGGTGGCTGTAGATGGCCTCGGCGGCGGCCCGGCGCACGCCGTCCACGATGGCCGTCGTCCGGGACGTCTCGACCACGCTGCCGCCCTGGAGGAGGGCGCTGAAGCCGGCGTCGTGGCGGCCGACGAAGGTCAGATAGCGGTCGAGGACGCGGGCGAGGCGGGGGAGGAGGGGCCCGTCGTGCGGCTCGTCGAAGCAGTGGTGCAGCTCGTCGGCGGCGGAGCGCAGGGCGGCCTCGTAGAGCTGCTGCTTGCCGCCGGGGAAGTACCGGTAGACGAGCGGCCGGGAGACCCCGGCCGCCTCGGCCACGTCGTCCAGCGAGACGTCCTCGGGGACGCGGTGCGCGAACAGCGAGAGCGCGGCCTCCAGCAGCTGGCTGCGGCGCTCCTCCACGCTGAGACGACGGTAGGCGGGGGCGGCGGGCGTCATGACGTGCAGCGTAATCCGTTGCCCCCGGGGCCGCGCCTACGCCAGCAGTCCGGACGACCGCCACAGCCGGCGTCCGACGCCGCGCAGCACCCCGATGTCGTCCAGGAAGTCCGTCAGCCGCTTCGATCCCGTCTGCATGATCTCCCGGCGGTGCCCGCTCGCCCGGACCTGCGCCATGGCCTCCCGCCGGTCCAGGCCGACGTTCGTGTAGACCTCCGGGTTCACGAAGGCCACCGAGAACACCCGGGCGAACTCACCCGACGTGACCCTGGTGAACTCCTGGGACCAGCGCGGGGCGGTCATCATCTGCCGGCGCAGCTCCTCGCGGGCGTAGCGCACGTGCCGGGCCTCCTCCACGACGTGGATCCGGGTGACGCCCCGGACCAGCGGCTGGACCCGCTCGTCCGGGAAGGTCAGCCGCTGCATCCAGTCGAGGACCTCCTCGCCGAGCAGCGTCGCGGTGAAGGAGCCGGGGGTGGTGGAGATCGTCTTGAAGACCCGGCCCAGGTTCTGGTGGGCGCGGCTCACCGGGTACCAGGGCGTGTCGCCGTGCGAGATCAGCCGGGCGAACATCTTCGAGTGCCGGCACTCGTCCTCGATCTCGGTGAGCGCGTACCGCACGTGTGCGCTCGTCGCCGCCTTGTCGTAGATGTGCCGGACGAGCAGCTGCATGAGGATGATCTCGAACCAGATCCCCAGCGAGGCGAGCGCGGCGGCCTCGTGCTGGGACAGCAGGATCCGCTGCTCCTCGCCCATCCGCCGCCAGAGCGGCGTGTCGTACAGCGACACGAGCTCCGGCGGCCAGAACCACTTGCCCTCCTCGAAGGGGGCGTCCCAGTCCAGCTCCTGGTCCGGGTCGAAGGAGTGCTTGGCGGAGGACGCGAGCAGCCGCTCGGCCACCTGTTCCCGGTCCTTGAGCAGGCCCAGCGCGTCCCGCAGCCCTTCCACCGCGTCGGCATCCGTGAGGGTCGTCATGCACTTATGAGACTGCTTGTCAGCAAGCCCGTCAATCCCCTGCGCGGAATTGCCCGCACCGGGCAGCCGAGGTGCTCCGGCGCCGCGCACGCCGTCAGTCGAGCACCGCCTCCATCACGGCCCGCGCGATCGGGGCCGCCATCCCGCCGCCGGTGATGTCCCCGCGGCGCGCCGACCCGTCCTCCACCACCACCGCGACGGCGACCCGCGGCTCCATGTCCCGCACGTCCTGCGCCCAGGAGACGAACCAGGCGTAGGGGATGCCGGCGTTGCCGAGGCCGTGCTGCGCGGTGCCCGTCTTGCCGCCGACGATCGCGCCCGGGATCGCCGCGTTCACGCCGGTGCCCTCCCGCACCACGTCCGTCATCAGCTCGCGCAGCCGCCGCGCCGTCGAGGGCAGCATCGCCTGCCGCGACGGACGGGAGCCGGCGGTGGACACCGTGGCCCCGCCCCGCCGCGTCGTCCGCTCCACCAGGTACGGCGTGCGCACCTGACCGCCGTCGGCCACCGCCGCCGACACCATCGCCATCTGCAGTGGAGTGGCCCGCGTGTTGTACTGGCCGATCGAGGACAGCGCCAGCTGCGCCCGGTCGAGCGAGGTGTCGAAGGTGCTCGGCGCGACGGCGAACGGGATCCGCACGTCCAGGTCGTTGAAGCCGAAGGCCTGCGCCGTCCGGGTCATCGGGGCCAGGCCGGTGTCCACGCCGAGTTTCGCGAACACCGTGTTGCACGACCACTCGAAGGCGTCCCGCAGCGGAGCGTCCTCGCAGCCGTCGCCCTCGTTGGTCAGCCGCGTCCGCGTGCCGGGCAGCCGGTAGGGGGCGGGGGAGTCGGTCGCCGCGTCCAGGTCGGTGATCACCCCCGCGTCCAGCGCCGCCGCCGCGGTGACCACCTTGAACGTCGAACCCGGCGGATACGTCTGCCGCACCGCCCGGTTGAGCATCGGCCGGTCCGGGTCGCCGTTGAGCCGCGCCCAGGCCCGCTCCGTGCGGGCGTCGTTCCCGGACAGCGCGGCCGGGTCGTACGACGGACTCGACACCAGCGCCAGCACCCGGCCCGTCGACGGCTCCACCGCCGCCACCGCGCCCTTGCGCCCGTCCAGCCCCTCGAACGCCGCCCGCTGGGCCCTCGGGTTCAGCGTGGTCACCACATCGCCGCCGGCCGGGCGGCCGCGGGTGACGTCGTCCCACAGCGGGAACGAGGCGAGCAGCGGGTCCGAACCGGAGAGCACGCCGTCCCCGCTGTGCTCCAGGAACGTCGTCCCGTACACCTGCGAGGCGAAGCCCGTCACCGGCGCGTACAGCGGCCCGTCGAGGTACGTCCGCTCGTAGCGCAGCTGCTCGCCGGTGTCCCGGGAGCCGGTGACCGGGACCCCGCCGACCAGGATGTCGCCGCGCGGCTGGGCGTAACGGGCGATGGCCGCCCGCCGGTTGGCCGGGTTGCCGTCGTAGGCCTCGGACCGGACGACCTGGACGCGCGCGGCGTTGACCAGGAGCGCCGCCAGCAGCAGGGCGCAGAACGCGGCGGCGCGCCGGATGTGCCGGGTCACCCGGGCCTCCGCGAGGTGTGGGGTGAGGTGTGCGGTGAGGTGGTGTGCGGTGAGGTGTGGTCGGCGCCTCCGCCGCGCGCCTCGCCGAGCCCTTCGCCGAACTCTGCGCCGAGTCCTCCGCCGAGCCCTTCGTCGCTTGCGCGGGGGCGCGCCTCGGGGGGTGCGTCGTCGCGTGCTTCGGCGTGCGTTCCGTGTCCCGTGTCGCCGTGTGCCTCGGGGCGCGTCCTGTCGTACGGCCGCCGCGCCGAGTCGCTGACCCGGATCAGCAGCGCCACGATCGCCCAGTTGGTGACGACCGAGGAGCCGCCCTGCGCCAGGAACGGCATCGCCATGCCGGTCAGCGGGATCAGGCCGGTCACCCCGCCCGCGATCACGAACACCTGGAGCGCCACGATCGAGGCGAGGCCGGCCGCCAGGAGCCGTCCGAAGGGGTCGCGCAGCGACAGCCCGGCCCGGAAGCCGCGCTCCACCAGCAGCCCGTACAGCAGGAAGAGTGCCGACAGCCCCGCCAGGCCCAGTTCCTCGCCGGCCGTCGCCAGGATGAAGTCCGACTTCGCGGCGAAGCCGATGAGGACGGAGTGACCGAGGCCGAGCCCGGTGCCGAGCATCCCGCCGGCCGCGAAGGAGAACAGCGACTGCGCGAGCTGGTTGGGGCCCTGGCCGGCGTCGATGGAGGCGAACGGGTGCAGCCAGTCCTCGACCCGGCTGTGCACGTGCGGTTCGAGACGGCCGACGGCGACCGCGCCCAGCGAGGCGAGCAGCAGGCCCACGGCGATCCAGCCGGTGCGGCCGGTGGCCACGTAGAGCATCACCACGAACAGGCCGAAGAAGAGCAGGGAGGTGCCGAGGTCCCGTTCCAGCACCAGCACGCCGACGCTCAGCAGCCAGATCGCGACGATCGGGCCGAGCACGCGTCCGGTCGGCAGCTGCATGCGCGTGAAGCGCCAGATCCGCCGGCCCGCGTACGTCAGCGCCGTGCGGTTGGCGGCCAGATACGCGGCGAAGAACACCGCCAGCAGCACCTTGGCGAACTCGCCGGGCTGGATGGAGAACCCGGCGACCCGGATCCAGATGCGCGCCCCGTTCACCGGTGGGAAGAGGACCGGGAGGGTGAGCAGGGCGAGCGCCGCAACGACGCAGACGTACGCGTACCGCTGCAGCACGCGGTGGTCGCCCAGCACGGTCACCACCACGATGAACAGGCCCACCCCGACTGTGGACCACACCAGTTGGGTGGGCGAGGCCCGGTCGCCGGGCGTCTCCAGGTCGAGCCGGTAGATCAGCACCAGGCCGATCCCGTTGAGCAGCACCGCGATGGGCAGCAGCAGCGGGTCGGCGCACGGGGCGCGCCACCGCACCGCGAGATGCGCCAGCAGCGCGAGGACCCCGAGCCCGGCGCCGTAGCCGGCGGCGCCGGGCGGCACGGCGCCGAGCTTCGCCAGGCCGACCGCGCAGTAGCCGTACACCGAGAGCAGGACGGCCAGGACGATCAGGGCGAGTTCGACGCCACGGCGCCGGGGGAGGCCTGCCGCGGGAGCGGGCGCGTCGGCCGCCACCACGGTGGTCCCCGCTCCGACTCCGGTTCTCGTCATGTCCGGAACTTACCTAAATGTGGCTGCTTGTGAGCCGTGCCGGGCGGTCGTGTCAGCACCGGCGCGGCGGCGCGCCGATGGTCTCGATGTAGCGCGCCGAGCCCCAGGCCCAGGTGCCGTCCGTCAGGAGGTACCACTGCGCGTTGCCCTGGACGTCCTGACCCGAGGTCCGGCAGAAGATGGAGACGATGTCCCCGCGGTGGACCACCCGGATCACCTGACTCGCCCGGGTGGGCGCACTGCGCAGCAGCAGTTCGCTCGCGGTCACGCGCCCGCGCGAGCGGCGGCCGTCGTTCTGGCCCCCGGACTGGTTGCCGCCGGACTGCCACTGGTTGCCCCCGGACTGGTTGCCTCCGGACTGCCACTGGTTGCCGCCGGACTGGTTGCCGCCGGACTGCCACTGGTTGCCGCCGGACTGGTTGCCGCCGGACTGGCTGCCGTTCTGGTTGGCACCGGACTGGTTCCCGTTCTGGTTGCCGCCCGACTGCCACTGGTTGCCGCCCGACTGGTTGCCGCCGTTCTGGTTGCCGTTCTGGTTGCCGCCGGACTGCCAGGGGTCGTCGCCGCCCCCGGGCTGCCAGTCGTCGCCGCCGTCACCGCCACCGCCGCCGCCGGACTGCCAGTCGTCGCCGTCGCCGCCCTCGTGCCGCCAGTCGTTCGTTCCGCCCTGCTGGGCGTGGACGCCGTCCCCGCCGTCGGCGAGTGCCGGGGTGACGGCGGCGGAGGCGGCGAGGGCGCCGGCTGCGGTGACCACGGCGAGACGGGTCAGGGTGGAACGCAGGGACATGGCGATACCTCCACGAAGAGGGTGAAGCTGACTTATCGCCACACTAGGAGCGGTTCGTGCTCGCCGCCCGTCACGCTGCGCCATCGGGGAGGCCGCTCGCGGCCGGAGGCGTCTGAGGCAGCGTCAGGGTCGCCACCGCGCCGCCGTCCGCGGCGTTGGCGAACGTCAGCCGCGCCCCCAGCACCTCCGCCTGTCCCACCGCGATCGTCAGACCGAGTCCATGCCCCTTCGCCCCGCCCTCGGTGCGGAACCGCTGCGGCCCGTGGGTGATGAGGTACTCCGGATAGCCGTCCCCGTGATCCCGCAGGGTGACCATCGGCCCGTTCACCGTCAGCACGACCGGCGCCCGTCCGTGCCGGCGCGCGTTGGCCAGCAGATTCCCCAGCACCCGTTCGAGGCGCCGTCGGTCGGTCTCGACGCGCGCGTCCCGGACGACGGTGACCGCGATGCCGGCCGTCGGGCCGCGGGAGCCGCCCGAGCCCCCCGGACCACCCGAGCCGCCCGGACCATTGCCGGCAGGCGTCCCGCCGGCCGCACCCGAACCACTCACGCCCCTCGAACCACCCACGCCGCTCGAGCCGTCCGAGGCCTCCGCCGTCCGTACGACCCGCATGACCAGCGCCGTCAGGTCCTCGGCGTCCAGCTCCAGCCGCTCCCGTCCGGTGTCCAGCCGGGAGATCTCCAGCAGGTCCTCGGTGAGTGTGCGCAACGCCGCCACCCGGTCGCGCACCAGCTCCGTCGGCCGTCCCGGCGGCAGCAGTTCGGCCGCCGCGTGCAGCCCGGTCAGCGGGGTCCGCAGCTCATGCGCCACGTCGGCGGTGAACCGCTGCTCGCTCAGCAGCTTGCCCTGCAGCGAGGACGCCATCGAGTCCAGGGCGACGGCCACGATGCCCACCTCGTCCCGCGGCCGGCCCGGCTCCCTCGCGCGCGGGTCGTTCACACGGGCGTCCAGATCGCCGGCGGTGATCCGCCGGGCCACCTGCGCGGTGGTGTGCAGCCGCCGGGTCACGCGGGTCACCGCGACCGCGCCGACCAGCAGCGTCGCCCCGATCGCCAGCGCCGACGACCACAGGATCGCGGTGTCCAGCGCCTCGATGGTGCGGGCGCTCTGCGAGTAGTCGACGGCGACCGCGAGGGCCCGCCCGCCGTCCACCGGGCCCGCCGCCCACATCGTGGGCCGTCCCTCGCGGTCGGCGACGATGGTGCCGCGTTCCCCTGCCGCCGCCAACGCCCGCAGCGAGGCGGGCAGTCCCGGCGGGTCGACGCGCGCTCCCCACCCGAGCGTGTCCCCGGCCTCGAACGCCGCCGTCGCCTCCTTCAGCCTGGACAGCGCGAGGTCGCGGGCCTGGCCGACGGTCTGGTTCGTCACCGACACGTGCACCAGCACACCGAGCAGGGCGGCCAGCGCGCAGCACATCACGGTGATGAAGACGGCCGCCTTCACGGCGAGCGTGCCGGCCCAGGAGGGCATCCCCAGCCTCATCGGCCGCTCGCGGAGGAGGCGGCGGGGGAGTCGGAACCCCGGTCGGAAGAGGGCGCCGACGAGGTCGTGGGGGAGGCCGTCGGAGGGGTCGTGGCTCCCGGGGCGGGAGCGGAGGCGGACGACCGCGGGGTGTGCTTGCGGCCGCCGATGCGCAGCATCTCGTCGTGGGTGAGCAGCATGGCCTGCTGCTGCTGGTCCCAGGTCCACTGCAGGCGGTACTCGTACCCGGCGACCTCCGAGGGGGCGCGGATGATCACGGACCGGGCGGCCAGCTCGACCCCGCTGACGGCGTCCTCGTAGCCCATGATCTGCACGAGCCGGTTCTCGCGGACGGTGTAGACGCGGACCGCCGTGAGGTTCCCGGGCAACTGCCGGAAGCCCAGCGTCATGTCGTCGTGACCGTCACCGGTGAGGTCGCGGTAGTACGCCCTGAGGACGGGGCACTCGGCCGCCTTCGCGCCGCTCCTGCCGCAGTCCGCCATCCGGCGGGCCGTCTCCGCGTACGCTCCCGCACCGTAGTCGCCCGGATTCCGGGCGATCTCCCGGCGGACCACCGAGACCGGGTCCACCGCCCGGATGTTCCCGCCGGGCACGGTGACGCCCCGCACCACCTCGGTCTCCACCTCGCCGATGTCGAAGGCGGGGCGGGAGGCGGGGGTCAGATCCGGCCAGAGCCGGTCCGGGCTGATCGCCGTCGGCGTGGCGCCCGCCCCCTTCAGTTCCCCGGCGTCCCCGCAGCCCACGACGACCGAGCCCAGCAGGACGACGGCGACGGCGGCGAGCGCGAACCGGGCGTTCCGGCGGACCGGTCCGCCGGAACGCCCGGGACCGTCGACAGGACCGCGCGGGCCGGACGGACCGGGACCGCTCGGGCCGGGGCCGGACGGACCGGGGGTGCCGGGGTCGGGGCCGGACGGACCGGGGGTGCCGGGGTCGGCGGGACGACTGCGGAACACGGGACTCCTGTGACCCCTCTGGCCTACGACCGGTGGCGATGGCGGTGACGACGATGACGGGGAGGGTGGCGGTGGCGATGGCGATGGCGATGGCGATGACGGGGACGATGGCGGGGACGGTTCCGACGACGATGACTACGGGCCTGCGACCGGCGTCGACGCCGGCCCCCGGGCACACCTTAATTCGTAAGGAAGTCCGTTTTGCGTACCGGTAGGCCGGAAGGGTGAGCCGACGCCGAGTCGGTGCCGAGCCGCTGCCGAGGCGCTGACCACGGGAGAAACGATTACTCGGCCAATTCCTCGAGCAGTCGGGCCGTCGGCAGTCCCGCGCGCAGGTACTCCACGAACAGCTCGTTGTGCAGGGCCCACGGCGAGCGCCGTGACCGTATCAGCCGGATCGCGTCGTCGGCCGAGCGCCCCTGGAGCATCAGCGCGTGCGCGACGACCAGCCCCGACCGGTTGTAACCGCTGTAGCAGCGCACCAGGACCGTCCGCCCCGCGTCCAGCGCGTCGCCCGCGGCCTGCGCCAGCCGGATCACCCCGGCGAGCTGGGTGCCGTCCAGCGGTCCGTCGGGAATCGGCCACACATGGTGCTCCACACCGGGGCCGGGCCCGTGTCCCGGCCTGGCCCGGGTCAGCGTCTGGACGAGATCGAACCCGTCCCGCACCACGGCGAGCTCCCGCTCTCCGGAACGCCCCCGGAACCCATGGCCGCCCATCCACAGCCCGGGCACGATCTCACTCCACGGACGATCCGGTTCCGGTACGTCGGGTCGCTTCCTGCGAGTCCGCAACGGCACCTCCCCAAACGCGGTGCCCGGTCTCTGCCCAACTCACTCCACGGGTAACCGCCTTCTTGCCCCGGAGCGTCCCTCCTGTTCCCATGGTCGTGGGGTGATGGTGCATGAACGGACTGCGCGTCATACCGACCTGGAGGCATGGCCGGGAGCGGCTCTACGTCTGCCTCACGGACGGCAGGAACATCGCCTGGTACGACCGTGAGGCGGCCAGGATCAACCTGGTCTCCGAAGATCGCAGGGAGGACGTCCTGGAGGTCCTCGGCCCCTTCGTCACCGGCCCGGTCACGGTCGGCCCGCCCCCCGTCCCCACACCCGCCGAGCTGGCCCGGCTCGCCCTTCACCCGGACGACGACCTGGCCCCCAACCGCCCCGGCGAGGCCCTCCTGGTCGACCTCGACCGCGACCCCGCCCACCGGCTGCGCACCGACCCGCGCCGGCGATCCCTCGCGGCCGAGCAGACGGTCGGCGAGGCGCTGGACCGACTCGACGGCGCGGGCTGGCACACGCTGCACTCCCTCCCGCTCCCGGGCGGCGACCGGCTCCATCACCTGGCCATCGGTCCGGCGGGCCTGTTCGCCGTCCACACGCTGTACGCCCGTAGGCATCGGGTGCGGATCGCCGATCCGGTGGTCGGGCTGGGGCGCCGCGAGCCGGAGCCCCTGCTCCGCAGAATCCGGGGCGACGCCGACCGCGCGTCTCACGCCCTCACGGCCGAGGTCCGTCCCGTACTCGCCCTGGTGGGCCCGACGGACGTCGCCTTCACCGGCCCCCCGCGCCAGGTCCGCGTCCTGACCGACACCGACCTCCCCGACCTGGTCCGCCTGGGCGGAGTCCTCAAACCGGCGGACGTGGAGGCCCTCCACGCGATGGCCAGAGACCGCAGAACCTGGTCAGAAGTCTGACCCCACCTGGTCAGAAGCCTGCACCCACCTGTTCAGAAGCCTGCACCCGCCTGGTCAGAAGCCTGCACCCGCCTGTTCAGCTGCACCCACCTGTTCAGAAGCCTGCCCCCCCACAGCAGCCAGGCCCCACTCCTTCGGCCCGCCCGGCGTCCGTAGGGCCGAAAACCTCACGGCACCACCCCCACCCGTCCCTCCTCGAACAACGCTCCCGACAGGTCCCCGAAATCCCGCACCCGCGCGGCGACATCCCCCGCGAAGAACGTGAGCGCCCCCGCCGACCCGCACTCCTCCACCTCCTCCCAGGTGACCGGAGCCGACACCGTCGGCTCCGCCCGCGCCCGCAAGGTGTACGGCGCGGCCGTCGTCTTGCGCGCCGCGTTCTGACTCCAGTCCACGAACACCTTCCCCGGCCGCAGACTCCGCGTCATGCGATGCAGCACCAGCCGCGGAGCGGCCTGTTCCGCCTCCACGGCCAGCCGCTTGGCGTACTCCGTGACCCGTTCGGACGAGGCGCCCCGCACCGCCGCCAGCAGATGCAGCCCCTTGGATCCGGAGGTCTTCGGAAACGCCTCGATGCCGTCCTGCGCCAGCCGCTCCCGCAGCCACACGGCGACCTCGCAGCATTCGACGACCGTGGCGGGCGCGCCGGGGTCGAGGTCGAAGACGAGCCGGTCGGCGGTCTCCGGCTCCTGGATCACCCACTGGGGCGTATGGAACTCGGTGACGAGATTCGCCGCCCACACCAGACTCGGCAGGTCCTGCACGACCACCATCCGGGCCGGCCCCTCCGACCGCGGCACCTCGGCGGTGGTGACCCAGTCGGGCGTCCCGGGCGGCACGTTCTTGGCGAAGAAGACCTGGCCGCCGGGCCCGTCCGGGTAGCGCAGGAAGGACAGCGGCCGGTCCCGCAGATGGGGGAGCAGGACGTCCGCCACGGTCGCGTAGTAGTGCAGCACCTCGCCCTTCGTGAAGCCGGTCGCCGGGTACAGCACCTTCTCCAGGTTGCTGAGCGCGAGCCGCCTGCCCTCCACTTCGGTGATCGGCGTCATACCATGAGAATCACACAAAACGCCTGATACCACCTCATGCCATTCACGCTCGGTCGGAAGGTGCTGCACGTGAGATCCATCTGGAACGGCGCCATCTCCTTCGGCCTCGTCAGCATCCCGATCAAGCTGGTGAACGCCACCGAGAACCACTCGATCTCCTTCCGCCAGATCCACACGGAGGACGGCGGCCGCATTCGCTACCGCAAGGTCTGCGAGCTGGAGGAGCGCGAGGTGACGTCGGCGGAGATCGGCAAGGGCTACGAGGACGCGGACGGCACGATCATCCCGATCACCGACGAGGACCTGTCCCACCTCCCGCTCCCGACCGCCAAGACCATCGAGATCGTGGCCTTCGTGCCGGCCGACCGGATCGACCCGCTCCAGATGGACGCCGCCTACTACCTCCAGGCGGGCGGTGCCCCGGCGGCCAAGCCGTACACCCTGCTCCGGGAGGCCCTGAAGCGCAGCCACAAGGTCGCGATCGCGAAGTACGCCCTCCGTGGCCGTGAGCGCCTCGGCATGCTCCGCGTGGTCGGCGAGGCGATCGCCATGCACGGCCTGCTCTGGCCGGACGAGGTCCGCGCGCCGGAGGGCGTCGCCCCGGACACCTCCGTCACCGTCCGCGACAACGAGCTGGACCTCGCGGACGCCCTGATGGACACCCTCGGCGAGGTCGACCTGGCGGACCTGCACGACGAGTACCGCGAGGCGGTGGAGGAGGTCGTCGCGGCGAAGGCGGCCGGCGAGGCGCCCCCGGAGGCCCCGGCCGCGCCGTCCAGCGGCAAGGTGCTGGATCTGATGGCGGCCCTGGAGAAGAGCGTCCGGGCGGCGAAGGAGTCGCGGGGTGAGGCCTCGGATTCCGCTCACGAGCCGGGGGCGGTCGAGAAGGCGGAGGTCAGACGCCTGCCCCAGCGCAAGTCGGCCGGCGCCGCGCCCAAGCAGACGGGCGGCAAGAAGTCGACGTCGACGGCGAGGAAGTCCACGGCCGCGCCGCGGAAGTCGACGGCGAAGTCCACCCAGGCCGCGAAGAAGACGACGGCGGGCGGGAGCACGGCCAAGAAGAGCGCCGCGAAGAAGACGACCTCGACTGCGAAGAAGGCGACGGCCGGGACCACCGCGAAGACGACCGCGAAGACGCCGGCCAAGAAGACGGCGAAGAAGGCGACGCCCCGCAAACGCACGGCCTGACCACCCGCCCCGCCCTCGGTGAGCCTCTGACCGGCCGACCGGCGGCCCAGCCCCACTCACGATCAGCTCGACCGGCATTCCCGCACCGCGCACGAGCAGCGGGCCGACGCCTCCCGCCTCTCACGACCAGCGGGCCGGCGTCCTCCCGCCGCTTACGGCCAGCGGGCCGGCGTCCTCCCGCCTCTCACGACCAGCGGGCCGGGGTCCTCCCGCCGCTTACGGCCAGCCGGCCGACGTCCTCCCACAGCTCACGATCGGCCGGCCGGCGGCAGCCGCTCGTCAGACGACCCGGTGCGACTCTCCATCGTCCCCGGGGCCGCCGCGCTCGGCGCCCAGGTCCGCCCGTTCGTCGCCGCCCAGGGCCTCCCCGCCCTCCCCGCTCTCCACGTCGTGCACTCCGTCCACGTCGTGCAGATCGCCACCTCGGCGGCGGAGGGCCAGTAGTGCCGTGCCCGTCCCGAGCCCCAGCGCCGCCGGGACGGGAAACGTGCCTCCGTGCGCGAACCCATGGCCCGCGAAGTAGGTCAGCGCGCAGACGCTGACCCCGAGTCCCGCCCACATGCGCCAGGCCGCCGCCCCGCGAAGCCCGGCATCGGGCCGGACGGCCCTCTCCACGGAGACCAGCCTCCGCTCCAGCGGACGCAACGCCCGGACGACCCCGGCCAGGACCGTCCCCAGCACCAGCAACCACGGCACGCGCAGGGCCCACCAGCCCGCCGAGCCGTACCGGGGTTCGGGGGCGAGGCCGGTGAGGTAGAATGCGGCGGCGACGATCAGCACGGGCAGCATGTGCCACAGGTAGAGCGTCATGCTGCCGGCACCCAGCACCCGCACCGCGCGTTGCGCCCGGTCCCGTTCCAGCGCTCCGCGGACCGCCGGCGCGATCCACAGCGCCACCCCCACCTGCGCCACCGCCCAGGCCA
Organism: Streptomyces achromogenes; assembly: GCF_030816715.1. Taxonomy (NCBI): domain Bacteria; kingdom Bacillati; phylum Actinomycetota; class Actinomycetes; order Kitasatosporales; family Streptomycetaceae; genus Streptomyces; species Streptomyces achromogenes. Next base: position 5,879,136 of record NZ_JAUSYH010000001.1, read on the forward strand.
GCAGGGCCGCCGACGGCGGATCGGTGTTGCTCAGATCCTGCCCCGTCACCAGGATGAGACCGACCGGGAACGGCCCGGGCCCGACGAGCGCGGCGAACACCGCCCCGCCGCCCAGTGCCAGAGCGGCCGGCGTCCGCCGCCCGCGGCCGGTCAGCAGCCCGTCCCGCCAGCAGAAGCCGAATTGGTAGACCACGCCCCACACGAGCAGGTAGTTCACCGCCCCGACGGCCTCGACGAGCCCGGAGCGCGCCGGCCCGGCGGCCGCGACGAGCACGCCGACGCCGAACCCGGCGACGCCCATGACCACGGGCACGCGCAGGCCCCACCGCGCGTGCAGGGCGTACAACGCCGGCGTCAGGGCGCTGAGCAGCAGATACGCCGGCAGGAACCAGAACTGCATGGCCATCGCCCAGCCCACCAGCGCGAGAGTTGCGGGATCCACCCCGAGCGGGCCGCACACGCCGACGGCGAGCAGGACGAGGCCGCTGTAGACGGCCGTGGGCAGCAGCAGGCGCGCCGCCCGCTGCCCCACCCACCCGGCGGCGGTTCCGCCGGCGTCCCGGCTCCGCGCCCAGGAGCCGCCGGCGGCGTGCCCGCCGGCCAGGAAGAACAGCGGCATGATCTGGAAGCCCAGCGTCAGCCACTGCGTTCAGGGCAGGGCGAGCAGCATCTCGGGCGCGGCGAGCGTCCCGTCCGGGCGCCGGACCAGCCCGGTGATCAGCCAGTGCCCCAGCACCACGAGCAGGATCGCCCAGGCCCGCAGGAAGTCGACGTACCGGTCTCGGCTCATGCCCGCATGCTGCCGCCGTCGCCGACTCCCTTACAGGTCAACCGCGTTGTCGCAACCAAGCCGTGCCCTGACGGCACCCCGCGTCGAGCGCCGGGGCCGGTTCCGTCGGGCCCTGCCGCGCTCTTGACGCTCTGAATGTTACCGGTAACATCGATGGTCGTCGGAGCATCACACCGCACCCCCACGACGCCGTGGGCCGTCCGTCCTGGAGTCCGCGTGACCGACCGCCCCACGGCACAGCGCGCCCCGGCCACCGCCTCCCCGTCGCCTGCCCCGGCGGGCCCCGACGCCGCCGAGACCGGCCTCGGCGCCCCGAAGACCGGCCCCGTCTTCACGACGTCCGCCGTGGTCGCGTCCTGCTTCGGATTCGTGCTCATCGGGGCCCTCCAGGCCCTCTACGGTCCTTCGATCCCCGCCCTCCGTGAGGAGTTCGGACTCTCCCCCTCCGCCGCGGGCCTCGGCCTGAGCGCCCACTTCGCGGGCGGGGTCGCCGGCGTCCTCCTCTTCGACCGCCGCTTCGGACGCACCGGCAACCGCCGGATCCTCGCCGTCGCCTACCTGCTGATGGCGGCCGGGGCCGCAGGGTTCGCCCTCGCCCCCGACTGGCCGTTCGCCATCCTCGCGGCACTCCTCGCCGGCATCGGCTTCGGCGGCATCGACTACGGCCTCAACCGACTGTTCGCGACGGGCTTCGGAAGCCGTTCCACCGCGATGCTCAACATCCTCAACGCCCACTTCGGCGTCGGTGCGATCCTGGGTCCGGCCGTGATCGGAGCCGTCGGTTCCGAGCACTACCCGGCCCTCTTCCTGGCCTTCGCCCTGGCCAACCTCCCCCTGCTGTTCTGCCTGCGGGGCGTCAAGGACCACACCCCGCAGCCCGCGTTCGCCGACACCGGGGCCGCCGCCACCGCGTCCGCTGCCACCGCGTCCGCCGACTCCGTGTCCCCTGACACCGGGGGCGCCACGCCCGTAGGGGCCGCGCTGCGTTCCGTCCTCGCCGTCTTCGTCACCCTCTACGTGCTGCACGTGGGCATCGAGGCAGGCGTGGGCGGCTGGGAACCCACCCATCTGGAGTCGGTCGGCTACGGCGCGGGGGCGGCCGCCACCGCGACCAGCGTCTACTGGCTGATGATGACTCTCGGCCGCTTCCTGGCCGCCCCGGTCGCCCTGCGCTTCTCCGCCCAGGCGATCATCACGGTCTCCTGCGCCGGCATGACGGCCTGCCTCCTCCTGGCGGCGATCCCGGACATGGCCCCCTACGCCTACGCCGGCGTGGGTCTCTTCATCGCCCCGATCTTCCCCACCGGCCTGCCCTGGCTCAGCCGGGTCGCCCCCGGCGCCCGCCGGGCCGGCGCGATCGTCATGGCCGCGTCCATGCTGGGCGGCGTGGCTGCGGGCCCGGCACTCGGCAAGATCATCGAGTGGTCGGGCGTCCGGGCCGTCCCCCTCATCCTCGCGGCCGTCTCGGCAGCCTGCCTGGCGGCCACCCTCTGGCTCACCCGGACAACAAGCCGACCTTCCCCCTGAGAGAACCCTGAACGCCGGCCCCCGTACCCGTACCTGTACCCGCAACGGCCGTCGCGCCCGCCCCCGCAGTCGCTGCCGCCCAAGCCGGGTGAGCGGATCGTGACGGCGCGGCCCGTCGCAGCCCATCGCGGCCCGTCGCCCAGCTCCACCCTCCACCCGTACGCCCTCCACCCGTACACCCTCCACCCGCACCCCTTCCACCCATACGCCCTCCCCACCACACGCGCCCCAACCCGCCGGCCCCCAGACGGCGGCCCACCCCCATGCCTCACCCAGGCCCCACCCACGTCTCACCCCGTCCACGTCTCACCCCGCCCCTCACGGCCCTCGCCCCACCCACCGAAGGGACCTCATGCCCGCCCTCGCCACCACCTCCGACGGCTTCCTCCTCCACGGTGACCCCTTCCGCATCCTCTCCGGGGCGATGCACTACTTCCGCGTCCATCCCGACCAGTGGGCCGACCGGCTGCGCAAGGCCCGGCTCATGGGCCTGAACACCGTCGAGACGTACCTCCCCTGGAACCTCCACCAGCCCGAACCCGGCACCCTGGTCCTCGACGGTCTGCTCGACCTGCCCCGCTTCCTGCGCCTGGCCGCGGCCGAGGGCCTGCACGTCCTCCTCCGCCCCGGCCCCTTCATCTGCGCGGAGTGGGACGGCGGCGGCCTGCCCCACTGGCTCACCACCGACCCCGACATCCGCCTGCGCACCAGCGACCCGCGCTTCACGGAAGCCGTCGACCGCTACCTCGACCTCCTGCTCCCGCCGCTCCTGCCGTACATGGCCGCGTCGGGCGGCCCCGTCATCGCCGTGCAGGTGGAGAACGAGTACGGCGCGTACGGCGACGACATCGCCTACCTCAAGCACATCGAGCACGCCCTGCGCTCCCGGGGCGTCGAGGAACTGCTCTTCACCTGCGACCAGACCGCCGGCGACCACCTCCGCAACGGGACGCTGCCCGGCGTCCTCGCCACCGGCACCTTCGGCAGCCGGGTGGAGGAGTCGCTGCGCCGGCTCCGCGAGGCACAGCCCGAAGGCCCCCTGATGTGCTCGGAGTTCTGGATCGGCTGGTTCGACCACTGGGGCGGCCCGCACCACGGGAGGGACGCCGAGGACGCCGCCGCCGACCTGGACCGGCTCCTCGCCGCGGGCGCCTCCGTCAACATCTACATGTTCCACGGCGGCACCAACTTCGGTTACACCAACGGCGCCAACCACCACCACGCCTACGTGCCCACCGTCACCTCCTACGACTACGACGCCCCGCTCACCGAGAGCGGCGACCCGGGCCCGAAGTACCACGCCTTCCGTGAGGTCATCGCCCGCCACGCCCCGGTCCCGGACGAGCCGGTCCCGGCGCCGTCGCCCAAACTCGCCCCGACCACGGTCCGGTTGACGCACCGCACGCCCCTCATCCCGCCGGCCGGCCGCCCGGTCCGCGCCAAGGACCCGCTCTCCGCCGACGACATGGGCCGGCGCGCCGGCTACACCCTGTACCGGACGACCGTCCCCACCCCGGGGCACGGCCTGCTGCACTTCGAGGGGGGAGTGGGGGACCGGGCCCAGATCTTCCTGGACGGCGCTCCGGCCGGCGTCCTGGAGCGCGAACGTTACGAGGAGACCCTGCCGGTCCACGTCCCGCGCGCGGACGCCGTCCTCGACGTGCTCGTGGAGAACATGGGCCGGGTCAACTACGGACCCCGCATCGGCGTCCCGAAGGGCCTGCTGGGCCCGGTCACCTTCATGGGACGACCCCTGCGGGACTGGGACTGCCACGCCCTCCCGCTCGACGACGCCCCCTCCACGACGACCCTCACCGCCACCGACCCGGAGCCCGTCGCCCCTGAGAGCGCGCCCACCGGGACCCTCACCTCCCGGGTCCCCGTCCCCGAGGCCTTCGCCTCGTCCGGGCCCGCCTTCCACCACGGCACCTTCGACGTGCGGACCCCGGCCGACGCCTTCCTGTCCCTCCCCGGCTGGACCAAGGGCCAGGCCTGGATCAACGGCTTCCACCTCGGCCGCTACTGGAACCGCGGCCCCCAGCGCACCCTCTACGTCCCCGCCCCGATCCTGCGCAGGGGCGTCAACGACCTGGTCCTCCTCGAACTGCACGGCGCCACGACGTCCGACGCCCACCTCACCGACGTCCCGGACCTAGGCCCGACGGGCCCCTGACCCGCCCCGTCCCGCCTCCCTGTCCCGCCCACGTCCTCTGCCCCCCTCTTCCACCCCTCCTTCCGCCCCCTCGCCCGTTCGCCCGTTCGCCCGCCCGATCACCCCTCCGTCCGCCCGGTCACCGCCCGGCCTATCCTGTGGATCCGCCGGGCGGTTCAGCACGACTGCCCGGACAAGCCCGCCCCGCAAGCGGAACCCTCCCCACCCCCGCCCGGGCTCCGCCGCCCTGTCCGGCCAGTCCACAGGAAGAAGCCCCCACCATGACCGGTAGCGCTGCCGACGGCCCGGCGCCCAGGGGACGCAGCAGACGCAACTTCGCCGGAGCCCGCCCGGTGATGGATGACGTCGCGAAGCTGGCGGGCGTCTCCAAGCAGACGGTCTCCCGGGTGCTCAACGACCACCCGGCCGTCCGCGCCGAGACGAGGGAGGCGGTCCGGACGGCGATGCGCGCGCTGGGCTACCGTCCCAGCAGCAGCGCCCGCTCGTTGGCCAGCGGCCGTACCCGCATGCTCGGCGTGATCTCCTTCGACGCGGCCCGCTACGGCCCCGCCTCGACCCTGACCGCGATCAACACCGCGGCGCAGGAGGCGGGCTACCTGGTGAGCTCGATCGCGCTGGACACCGCGGACCGGGACACGGTGGTGCGGGCCGCCGACCGGCTCTCGGCGGAGGGCGCGGACGGCGTGATCGCGATCGCCCCCCAGGTCCGGCTGGCGCGCGCCCTCGCGGAGGCCCACCTCGACACCCCGCTGGTCGTCATGGACAACGACCTCGGCGACGGCACCCCCATGGTCACCTCCGACGCGCGTACCGGCGCCCGCAAGGCGACGCGGCACCTGCTCTCCCTCGGCCACCCCACGGTCCGCCACCTCGCCGGCCCGACGGGCTGGACGTCGGCGGACCGCCGGGCGGACAGCTGGCGCGCCACACTCGAGGCGGCGGGGGCCGAGGTGCACGTTCCCCTCGTCGGCGACTGGAGCGCGGACTCCGGCTACGACCGGGGCCGCGAACTGGCGAAGGACCCGGGCCTGACCGCGGTCTTCGTCTCGAACGACCAGATGGCTCTCGGCGTGCTGCGCGCCCTCCACGAGGCGGGCCGCCGCGTCCCCGAGGACGTCAGCGTGGTCGGCTACGACGACATCCCGGAAGCCGCCCACTTCCTTCCCCCGCTGACCACGATCCGCACCGACTTCACCGACATCGGCACCATCGCCCTGCGCGTCCTCCTGGCCCGGATCGACAGCCCGCCCCAGCCCTCCCGGGCGCCGGAGCCCTCCCTCACCCTCATCCCGGTCGACCTGCGAGTGCGCCACAGCACGACAGCCCCGCCCCGCTCACACCCACGGCACCCGACCGTCTGACGTGCGACCGTCTGGCGTGCGACCGTCTGGCGTGCGACCGTCTGATGTGCGGGTGTCTGATGTGCGGGTGTCTGATGTGCGGCCCGACGGCCTTCGGATCTTGGGGCCTGCGCGCCCGCGGGCCCACTGGCGGCTGTCCCGGCGGACGGCCGTCGGCTCACGAGGGCTCGTCGATCCGGTCCTTCGCCCACCACAGGAACGCGGCGGAGTGCTGCTGGTTGGCGAACCCGTCTCCGACGAGGGTGTGCAGAAGGTCGTTGCTCCAGAAGACGAGCCGGCCGAGGGTCCAGTTCACCGACTCCGGTGCGGGCAGCTCCAGTCCGTAGACGATCCGCGCGATCTCGCGCTTGCCGCCCGCCTCCGTCGTGTACTTGAGGATCGACAGAAAGCGCTCGGGCTCCACCACGCAGAGCACCCTGGTGAGCAGGGCCTCCTTGAAGCCCGTCATGGCGAACGGCTTCGCACCGCTCAGCAGGTGGTCCAGCCGGTCCTCGCGGGGTACGTCGTCGGGTCCGTGGAGGAGGTACCCGACGGTCTGCCGGGTCGACTCGGCGGCCGCGTCGTCGCCGAGGGCGTTCCACGCGCTGTTGAACGTGGCCTGGTTGCCGGGGTGCGCTCCGACGTCGGAGTTCGCGAAGTCCTTGAGGGCCCTCGGATCGCACGTGTACAGCCCTTCGCGGGAGAAGATCCGCCGGTACTTCTCCCAGTAGGCGGCCACGTCGGGATCGAAGCCAGGCCGGGTGGCGAGGTAGCGGGCCTTGAGCCGGTCGACGCGTTCCAGCACCCCGGGCTCGACGTCCTCGGCCTTCGGGAAGCGCGCCTTGAGATCGACCAAGGAGCGAGGAGGCTGCTTCCTCGGCTCGGCGAGCGCGCCGTGCTCCCACTCGTAACCGCACCGGTGCCTGACGCGCCGACGCCCGCCCTCGAGCCCGCGGACCAGCTCGATGTCCTCATCGTCGCTGCACAACGGGCACATCGCCAACGCCATGGCCACCCTCCCCTACGGTGCCGCAGCGCACCGTGAACCAGAACACGCGGCGCCACCGGAAGCCGCCCTGTGACGGCGGAGACGCGCACACCGGCCGCGCGGTTCGCCGACCACGGAGGAGGGAGGGCGTCGGAACGGCCGGACCGCATCGCAACGGCAAGGTACGGCCGACACGGCCCCCACCGCACCGTGTAGCGTGGCGATCTTCGGTCGGCGAAAGCCGGACGGAGTCCTCGAAGGCCGGGCATCTCATGCACCTCGGGCACCTCCAGCATCTCGCCGCGCGCCGCCGCCTCGGCGCCGCCCTGGACGGCCTCTCCGCCGTCTTCCACGGCATGACCGCACATCGGGACGAGCACAACTGCTCATGCCACTGGGGCAGCGCGGAAGAGGTCTCCCTCCTCAAGACCCCGGATGTGGAACTGGAGCCGGACCTGCTGCGACGGACCTGGGAAGCCGTCGACTGGAGCGATCACGCGGCCGTGCTGCGCCGTATCCTGCCGCAGTTCGCCACGGCCCTCGTCGCCGGCCGTGTGCGAGCCCTGTCCGGGCTGGAAGAGGTCGGCTACTCCCTCGCCCGCGGCCGTTGGCAGCAGTGGCCCGACGAACAGGCCGACGCCGTGAGCGAGTTCCTGCACGCCTGGTGGGTGCAGAGCCTCACCGACCCGGACGCGGCCGTCCCGGCGCACCAGGTCTTCGCGATGTGCGCCGAGGCGTCCGGAACGCTCGGCCCCTGGCTCGCCGACTGGGAAGAGCACACCGGGCCCCTCAGCGACCGACGTCTCGCCGAAGCGGTCGGGGAGTGGACGTACGAACTCCTGGGGGACGGCCTGCCGTGGTGCGTCCACTGGCACGAGCACGACGAGGACGAGCTGCGCGCCGAACTGGTCGGCTGGCTGCTCGGCCACGCCGCGACGCGACTCCGCGCGTCGGACGCACCGGCGGACCTGCGGCACCGGATACGGCTGCTCGGCCTCACCGGCGAGGCCCGCTGGACGGATCCCCACTGGCCCGGCCACCGCTACTGACACCGACCCACCCCGGCCGGCCCGGCGGTGGTCCGGGCTGCCGCCCCGGGTGGGGAACCAGCCTGCTGCCGCCCGTTCGGGAAGCCGGCCGCGGCGTCAGTCGTCGTGGCCGAGGCCGCGGTCGGGTGCGCTCATGTCCCCCGTCAGGGGGGTGCCCTCGGCGCGTCCGTAGCGCAGGTACACGGTGCCCTTCGGACTGGTCGCCGGCGGTTGCAGGAGGGTGACGTTCATGGGCACCGCGCCACCGTCGAACACCTTCTTCCCGACGCCGAGCACGATCGGGTGCACCCAGAGGTCGAGACGGTCGAAGAGCTTCTCCCGCAGGAGCGTCTGCACCAGGTCCAGGCTCCCGACGACCTTCACGTGCTCGTGCCGGTCACGGATCTCGCGCACCGCGCCGGCCAGGTCCGGGCCGAGGTGCGTCGACCCCTCCCACGAGAGGTCGGGCGTGCCGCGGGAGGCGACGTACTTCGGGACGCTGTTGAAGAGCGTGGCGATCTCGTTGTCCACGCCGCCCTTCTGGTGCGGCCAGTACGCGGCGAAGATGTCGTACGTCCGCCGGCCGAGCAGAAGGGCGTCCGTGCCCTCGTACGCGGCGACGATCTGCGCTCCGGCGACCTCGTCCGACAACGGCGCCTGCCAGCCGCCGAACGGAAACCCCACCGGGTCCTCGTCCGGGCCGCCGGGTGACTGCGCGACGAGGTCCAGTGACGCGAACATCTCGATGTCGATGAGGCCCATGCCTTGCTCCCGATGAGTCACGAGTTCCGTCTGTCTCGGTCGGCAGGTAGACCTGTGGACCCGGGCGAACTCATCGCCGCGACGGCACCGACTTCGTGGTCGTCGCCCGCCCGGTACCGGGACACCGCACCGGCACTCACTCCCCCCTCACGATAGAACACGGGCCGCGTCCCGACCCGGTGAAACCCCGCCCCGGGCGTCACCGCAGGTCACCGGCCGCGGCCGCCGTCAGCTGCAGCGCGCCCGTGGAGAGTCACGCGGGCACGTCCGCCGCTGCTCCGCCGCGCTGCTCCGCCGCATCGTCCGCCGCGCTCGTCCACCGCGCTGCTCGTGGCCGGGGTGCGGCTAGTGTCGTCGTCAAGTGATCAGTCACGACGGGGGTGGGCACGGATGACGACCTGGCAGGAGTTGCAGGCCGAGGTGGCAGACCGGCTGGCCGCCGCGTCCCCGGACGAGCGCGTGGTGTTCGCCGTCGGGGTGGCCGAGCGGCTGATGCGGGCCCAGGAGGCTCTGCCGGCCCATGAGCAGGCGGAGTACGCCCTCGGCCTCCGACCGACGCTCAACGCCCTGTGGGAGGCGGCGTTGGGCAATGCGTCGGCGTTCGGAGAGATCAAGCACGGGCTGGGTGAGCACCTTCTGAGCGAGTACTGTCACAACGACGGGCAGGCCGGCCCCGGTGACGCCGACGAACCGGCCGCGGCCGCCGTGCTCCACACCGCGGTGGCCTACCTGTTCGGCGCAGGCGATCCGGTCCCGTTGGTCAGCAGCCGCGCCGTCCAAGCCGCGGACGCCCGCTCGAACGCCGGTGAGCGCGCGAACACGGGCGAGCGACTGAACAACAGCGACAGCAACGCCGTCGACCCTGACGCAATGCTCACCGCCGAACTGCACCGTCAGCTGCGTGACCTGACCCTGATCCGTCAGCACAGCGCGTCCTTGCGCCACGCGAGGCTGGGCCTCGACATCGACACCTCCGCCCGACTGCACCGCGCTCTCCGCATCCCCCTGTCGACCGTCGAGACCGACGCGTAGCCGTCGCCGTCGCCGTCGCCCGCAGCCCGACACCCCGCAGGCCAGGGAGCCGCATCCCACAGCGCCGCACCGCACGTTGGCGGCGTGACACCCTGCCGCGCGAGCTCGATACATGTCACCCCATATGTGTCGGTAGCCCCTTCTAGGATGGGTCGAGGGGAACTGGGACCGACTGGGCGGGCAGGGTGCGCGAGCGTGACACAACTGGTGGGCAGAACAGCGGAACTCGCGCGGCTCGACGCCCTGTTGGCCGGCCCGGACCTGCCCGACGCACCGGCGGTGGTCGACATCGCCGGCGAGCCCGGCATCGGCAAGAGCCGGTTGCTCGGCGAAATCTGCGCCCGGGCCCGCCGACACGGACTCACGGTGCTTCGCGGCCGCGCCACGGAGTACGAACAGCACGTCCCCTTCCAGGCTTTCACCGACGCGCTCGCGGACGTCGACCCCCGTGTCGTCGCCGCGGATCCCGGACTCCCCGAACTGGAGTGGGTGCTGCACGGCATCCGGCAAGCGGCGCCGGGCGGCACGTCCGACCCGGGCGCCGTCGCCCGCTTCGGACCGCACCGGGCGATCAGCGCGTTCCTCACCCGCCTGGGCGAGCGAGGTGTGGTCCTGGCCGTCGACGACCTGCACTGGGCGGACCCCGCGTCACGGGAACTCGTGGATCACCTGATCCGGCACCCCGCCCGCGGACGGGTCCTCCTGGTAGTGGCACGGCGGGCCCGGCAGACGCCCACGTCCCTGACCGCGGCCCTGGCACGCGGCACCGGCAGCGGAGACGTCCTGCACCTCGCGCTGGGCCCGCTCCCCGAGGAGGAGTCCATCCGGACGTTGGCCGCCGACGTTCCCGGGCGCGAGGCGAAGCAGCTGTACGCCGCCAGCGAAGGCAACCCCTTCTACCTGCTCGCACTGCTGCACGCGTACCGCGGCGGAGCCCGACTGCCCAGCGTCCTCACCCAGCCCGACGCGACGGACGCGGTCGGCGTGCCCCACGGCCTCGCGGTCCTGCTGCTCGACGAGCTGACCGCGCTGACCGGGCCACAACGCCGAGTCGCCGAGGCGGTGGCAGCACTGGGCGCTCACGCCACACCCGCCATGGTGACCGCGGCGATCGGCCTGCCACCGGGGGAGCCGACGGAGGTGACGGAACAGATCCGCGCCCTCGCGGCGCGGGACGTGCTGCGCGCCGCGCCGGGCGGCAGATGGGTGCTCCGCCACCCGCTCGTACGGGCCCTCGTCTACGAGAACATCGCGCCGGGGCGGCGTGCCCGGCTTCATCGTCGGGCTGCGCGGGCACTGGCCCGCAGCGGTGCTCCGGCCACCGAACGGGCCCACCACGTCGCACGGTCGATGACCGGCTGGGACGCCGACGCGGCCGCCGTGCTGGAGGAGTCCGCCGCCCAGTGCGCGTCGACCGCGCCCGCCACCGCCGCCCACCTGCTGCACGTCGTCCTCGCGCACCTGCCGGACACCCCCGAGCACGAGAGACGGCGAGGCGAACTCGTCCTGGCACGTGCCCGGGCGCTCGGCGTCAGCGGCGGTCTCCGCGAGAGCCGCGATCTGCTGCACCACCTGATCGAGACGTCGGGCAAGGACCTTCTCCCGCTGCGCACGGAGGCCGTCGCCTGGTGCGCCGTGATGGAACGGCACCTCGGCCACTCCCCGGAAGCCACCGCTCTGCTGCGCCGCGAGCTGTCCCGCCGTCCGAGCCCGTCTCCCGGGCAGGCGGTCTCCCTCAGGCTCGCCCTCGGCATGTCCGCCCTGCTGACGGCGTCCTACCCGGAGGCCCGCGCGGACGTCGCGGAAGCCGTCTCCCTCGCCCGAGCCGGCGGCGACTGCGCGGGAGAAGCGGCCGCCCTCGCCCTGGCCGCCCTGGGCGAGGCGTACGAGGGCGAGACGGCCGCGGCCGTCCGGTTCACCGACGCCGCGTCCCGGCTCACGGACGCGCTGACCGACCCCGGCCTCACCGACCTGTGCGAGTCGCTGAGCTGGCTGGCCTGGGCGGAGGTACTGCTGGAGCGCTACGAGGACGCCGAACGGCACTTCGGCCGGGGGCTCGACATCGCCCGGCGCGGCGGCCGGCTCCACGTCCTGCCGCACCTGCTGACGAGCAAGGCATTCGTCCACCTCACCACCTGCCGTCTGCCGTCCGCGCTGGAGGCGGCCGAGGAGGCGGAGACACTCGCCCGGGCCGCGGGCAGCCCCGACCTTCTGGCCTTCACCCTCGCCATCAAGACGCTGGTGCTGCTGCTGTGCCGTCCTTTCGGGGACGTCAGCGCCCTGACCACCGCAGAGGAGGCCGTCGCGGCGACCAGCGGGACCAAGGGCTGGTGGCCCGCCCTGGCGTGGTGCATGCTCGGGCACACGACGTTCGTGAGCGGCGACGCGCACCGCGCGCAGGAGGCCATCACGACGGCCGGCGGGGGCCGCGAACTCCCCCTGCTGCAACCGTCGATCCGCCCGGGGCAGCTCGACACGCTCACCGCCGCGGCCCTCGCCACGGGCGACCTCGGCCAGGCCCGACGATGGGCCGCACAGGCGGCGCGCGAGGCCGACCGGCTCGGACTCGGCGGCCAGCGCGCGGCCGCCCGCCGAGCCGAGGCATCGCTGGCCGAACACCGCGGCGACACGGACAAGGCCGTGCGCCTCCTCGACGCGGCCGCCCAGGAGTACGCCCGCTGCGGCCAGCGCCTGTGGGAGGCGTACTGCCTGCTCCGCGCGGCGCCCCTGGTACAGCGCAGCGGCCAGAGTGAGCGCGCCGCCGCCCTGTGGCACCGCGCCCACCGCATCGCCCTCGCCGGCGGAGCTCGTCTGCTCGTCGACCTGGCCGAGTTGGTCCGCCCCGAGGTCGTACCCCGGCCGCCCGCGGTCCCGGCGGAACTGGCGGGACTGACGGCACGTGAGGTGGAGGTCGCCGGTCTGCTGGCGGAGGGCCTGAGCAACCAGGACATCGCCGCCCGGCTCCACCTCAGCCGACGCACCGTCGAAACGCACCTCTCCTCGGTCTATCGCAAGCTCGCCGTGCCGTCCCGTTCGGCGCTGACCCGCCTCATGACCCGCATCGGCCTGGGCGTCGGCTCATGAGCCAGGCGTGATCGGGTGCGCATCGCGGCCTGGGCGCGCCGAAGACGAAATCTGAGTGACTGCGCCGGAGCACGTGAGTACGCGTGCTCACGTGGTGGCCGTGACCTGCTTCCAGACTCGGGGCATGAGAAATCGAACCTCCGCACCGACCGGCACGACCGCCCCTTCCCCGCGCCGCCTGTGGCCGGCGCTCGCGTGTGCCGCTCTCGCGGCTCTGGCGCTCACCGCCTGCGGCGCCGAGAAGCCGGACGCGGACAGGTCGCCGGGCAGCCGAGCCGACAGCGCGGGATCCCAACAGGGCGTGGCGTTCACGGAGATGCTGCAGCAGGTCGCGCAGCAGTGCCCCCCGAGTGCTCCGCCGCAGGCGCCGCCGTCGGGTCCGGCGCAGACGTCGCCGTCCGGGGAGACGCCGCCGGCCGGCGCCGTCGAGCCGATCGCCCCCACGGCGGGCCCCGAGGTGGAGTTGAACGCTCGTGACTGGTGCGCGAGCAACCTCCATGAAGAGCGCATCACCCAGGCGCTGTGGAATCTGGCGGACCCCACCCCCGCCAAGGTCAGGAAGATCCTCAACGACCTCGGCTACATCGACGAGCGCATCCACGACCTCAAGCAGTCCGGCACGGCCACACGGTTCTTCCTCGACCTGCGCGACCAGGGCGGACGTCTCTGCCTGGACGGCTCGGCGGCCGGCGAGCAGACCGTCGTCGACAAGTGCGTCGCCCCCGCGACCGGCCCGTTCACACCGGGGGAGCGCACAGCCTGACCGCCGGCCCGGGTCTCGCGGCCGAGATGACGCTGACGCTGACGAGGAACGGAATCCAGAAACCGCCTCCTCGCCACCCGGAAAGGAAAAGCCCGGGCCGCGGGAACTGCCGTGCGCGTACGGGGCCGCGGGGAAGCCGCCAGGTCACAACTGGGTCAACTTCTTCACTCTTCCCTCACAGTTGACGTCCCGGTGTGGGTAGTTTCGCCCCTCACGCACGTAACCAGGGGGCCTCGTGAGCTACTCCCAGCCTCAACCGCCGTTGCAGCCTCCGCCCGGATCGCCGCCTGCCCGTCCCGCACCCAGGTGGGCCCGCAAACGCTTCGTGCTGCCCGCCCTGGGCCTGGCGTTCATCGTCGGTCTGGGGAGCGCCGGTGCGGACGACCAGAAGCCGAACACGACGAAGACGGCGGTCAGCGACAAGACCCGGCCGACGGTCACGGCCACGGCCACGGTCACCGCGACGGCCACGGCGACGGAGACCGCGAAGCCGGAGCCCGCGCCGACGGTGACGGAGACGGTCACTGTGAAGGTGACCGTCACCGCGCACGCCGCCGCGAGGTCGGGCACGGACGGCAGTTCGACGTCCGGCGGCTCGTCGTCCGGCGGCGGCTCCGGCTCGTCGGGCGGCTCCGGTTCTGCGGGCGGCGGTGCGACGGCCCTGTGCAATGACGGTACGTACTCCTATGCCGCTCACCATCAGGGCGCCTGCTCGCACCACGGCGGCGTGTCCGTCTTCTACCGCTAGCCAACGCCTCGGGCATGGGCCGCCGTTGTGACGGCCGGAGCACGCGCGGAGCGAGGAGAGCCCCTGCCCGACGTCCCCGGTGGACCACGGCTGCCTCAGGGATGGGCGGCGCCCAGATCGTGCGAGATCGCGCGTGCACAGGCCCTGAGCGAGGAGACCAGGCGGTCGCGCACCGTCGCGTCCTCGTGGATGCGCGCGGCGACCGCGGACACGCTCACAGCGGCCACGGTCCCCCGGTTCCGGCCGTGGACGGGTGCGGCGATCGACACCATGCCGTCGCGCACCCGGTCGGGCAGGCAGACCCAGCCTCGCTGCCGAGCGGCTCGCAGCAGGCCGGAGGAAGCAGCCGATGTGCCGGCGGCGGGCTGGGAGGAGGGCGTCGTCAGCGCCGTACCCAGCGCGGTCCCCCTGGCGGGCACCACGCGGCCTGTCTCCAGAACCTGCCGGGCGCGGTCGCGGCGGACGATGTGATGGACGATCAGCACGCCCGAGGGGTGGGGCACTCCCACGTGCACCGCTTCTCCCGTGACCCTGGCCAGGTCGTCGGCCCAGGCCAGCGCCCGCGCGCGTAACTCGTGTCCGCGGAGCCAACTGCCGCCCAGCCGGACCAGTTCAGGGCCCAGCCCGTAGGTGCCGGACGATGTGTCGTGCTCGACCAGGCCCTCCTGTTCGAGGGCGTGCAGGATTCCGTGGACGGTGCTCTTCGGAAGGTCCAGTGCGGCTGCGGTGTCGGAGAGGCCGAACCGGCCCGTCCCGGTGGCGAACAGCCGCAGGACGGCCGCGGCGCGGGACAGGGACTGGATGGGAGGTGGCATGCTGCGGCCTCCTTCGGGTCGGGCCGACGGCGACGGCAGGGGGATGAGTGTGCCATACATGGAACGTGCTGGGGAGGGTGCATGACGCGTTCTTTCGGGCCCGGGTCGCTTCCCTTGCGTCGCCGATATGCCCGAGAAGGCGGGGAACTCTGAATGACCTCCGCGTATAAGGGCCGTGTAAGCAATATGCCGGCGAGTGCGCAAAAATTCTTCCGTGCCGGGCCGTTGCGTTCGCGGCCGCCCTCTGGAGAGGATGGCGTAGATCATCTCGGATGCCGGTGGGTGTGAGCCGTGGCGAGCGCAGGGGCGGCCGAGTTACTGCTGGGCGGCATAGTCATGCTGGGTGCGTCGGTGCAATGGCTGACCGGCATGGGTTTTGCACTCATCGCGGTGCCCGCGCTCGTTTTGGTACTCGGGACGACTCAGGGCGTTGTGCTCGCGAATTGTGTGGCCGGAGCCATCAGCGTCGTGGGGCTCACTGCGGGGTGGCGGCAGGTGCGCATCGGCGCCATGGTTCCCTTGATCATCGCTGCGGGATGCACGGTGCCCGCCGGTTCCTGGGTGGCGGCCCGACTGCCCGAACCTGTGCTGCTGGCAGGTATCGGAATACTGGTGACGCTGGCCGTCGCTTTCGTCATGGGAGGCGTGCGCATACCGGCTCTGGCGGGGACGAGAGGCGCTGTGGCCGCAGGGGCGGTGGGCGGATTCATGAATTCCGCCGCCGGCGTCGGAGGGCCGCCGTATTCGCTGTACGCGGTGAATGCGGGCTGGTCGGTCCGTGAATTCGTGCCGAACGCGCAATTTTATGGAATTTTGGTCAACGTTTTCTCGGTGGCCGCCAACGGTGTGCCCCGGCTGAGCGGGCCGGCCTGGTCGGTGGCCGTGGCCGCCATGGTGGCGGGCGCCCTCGTCGGCAGAGCGCTCGCGCCGAGGGTCCCCGAGGAGTGGGTGCGCCGCCTCATCTTCGCCCTGGCTCTGACCGGCGGCCTCTCCGTCCTGGTCAAGGGCGTCCAGGGGATGCTGTGACGCCGCACCGGGCGCCGCCCGCCCCGCAGGAGTCCCACCGGCGGCGAAGCTGCATCTGCCTGCACATACGCCAAGACCCCGTCCTCAGCGTAAGCGCTGGTGGCGGGGTCTTCGGACACCTCATGCAAGGTGCCCCCGGCAGGATTCGAACCTGCGCACACGGCTCCGGAGGCCGTTGCTCTATCCCCTGAGCTACGGGGGCGTGTCGGGCCAGAGTTGTTTGCTCGCGGCGACGGGTAGAACACTACCAGCTCCCTCGGGGTGTTCATGAACGTGTTTCTGCGGGCCGGAGCGTCGCCCGCGGGGGGTGGAAGTGGGGAAAACCCGGACGCGGTGGCCGGTCCGGACCTACTCTCGAGGTGTGCCAGGCGCGTCGGGCCGGGTGCTTGTTGTCGACGACAACAAGGTCATCCGGCAGCTGATCAGGGTCAATCTCGAGCTGGAGGGCATCGAGGTCGTGACCGCGTCCGATGGTGTCGAGTGTCTGGAAGTCGTCCATCAGGTGCGACCCGATCTCGTGACCCTTGATGTCGCCATGCCCCGGCTCGACGGGCTGAGGACCGCCGCTCGGCTGCGTACCGATCCACGCACGCGCGATCTTCCGCTCGCCATCATCAGTGCCTGTACGCAGTACGAGGTCGAGGCCGGTCTGGAGGTCGGCGTCGACGCCTTTCTCGCCAAGCCCTTCGATCCCGCCGAACTCGTCTCCCTCATTCGGACCCTGATGGACCGGGAGAGCGGCGCGGGGGAGGGCGTGGGGGCGGGGACGGGTGGCGGGTCCGGCGCAGGGCCCATGCCCGAGTAGAGCCGCCTTCCTCGATCCCTGCTTCCTCGATCCCTGCTTCCGTGATGCCTGCTTCCGTGATGCCTGCTTCCTCGATCCCTGATTCGTTTGCCCCGCCGTCCCCTGCTTCGCTCTCCCCCCGGTTCCCCGCTTCGCCTCCCCCGCCGCGATTCCCGCCGTCCCTTGGTTCGCTTCCTCGCGGCCCTCTTTTCTTTGTCGACGTCCACATAGCGGACCTCTGGCAAACCTGCTCGCCTACCCACCCCCCTCCTCCCCTACGCTTGTCCCGTGACCCCCGTCGAGCTCTCCCGTACCGTGCTGTGCGCGGTGCGTCGTGCCGTGGAGGCCGGGGAGCTCAGCGTGGCCGTGCCTGCGCGTGCCGTGGTCGCGCCGCCGGGGCCCGGTGGGCGTGGGGACTACGCCACCAACATCGCCCTCCAGCTCGCCCGGCCGGCCGGGCAGCCACCGCTCCGTGTCGCCGAGGTGCTCCGGTCGTACCTGGCCGCGTCCCACGGGGTCGCCGGCGTCGAGATCACCGGGCCGGGGTTCCTCAACCTCCGCCTCGACGGTTCCGCCGGTGCGGTCCTCGTCCGGCGGGTCCTCCGTGCGGGGCCGCGGTACGGGCACGGCGACCGGCTGGCCGGGCAGGTCTTCGCGGTGCGGGTGCCGTACGAGGTGCGGGCGGAGGTCGTCGCCGACGCGCTCGCGCGGATCGTCGCGGCGCAGGGCGGCCGCGTCGACATCAGTCACGACGGGCCCGTCACCCTGCGGCCCGCGCCCGCCCCCGAGGACCCGGCCCCGCTCGGCCTCGACGCCGCCCGCTGGGCCCTGCTCCACCCGGCCCCGCACGACCGGCCCCGGATCACCGCCGATCACCTGGTCCAGCGGGAGAGCAATCCCGTCTTCCGCGTCCGTTACGCCCACGCCCGCACCCGAGCCGTGCGCCGCAACGCCTCCGATCTCGGGTTCGGGCCGTGGTCCGACCCCGGCCCGCACGACGCCGACCCGGATGTCGACACGGATGTCGTCGCGGACGCCGAGGCCCGTGTCGTCGGCGCCGACTTCGGGCTTCAGGTGCCGTCCGAAGCCCACGATCTGCTTGCCCTTCTCGCGGACTACCCCCGCATCCTGGCCACGGCCGTGACCGACGCCCCGCAGCCGGTCACCCCCGGCCTCGACGCCGGCGCTCCCCCCCGTCTCGCCCGACACCTTCTGGCGCTGGCCGACGCGACCCTCGTCCTGCTTCCCGTCGTCCTTCCCCGTGGTGAGGAGAAACCCTCGGCCGCCCACCGTGCCCGGCTCGCGCTTGCCGAAGCCGCCGGGGCGGTGCTGGCCGGCGGCCTGTCCCTGCTCGGTATCGACGCACCCGATCACCTCTGAGAGAGCACGCCCAGATGAGCCGTTCCGCCCACCCCGCCGGGCCCCGTCACGCCGACGTCCTGCCCGAGGGCCACTACTCCGCGCCGCCCGCCGATCTGAACACCCTCGACGGCAAGGTCTGGGCGCAGACCGTCACACGCAACGCCGACGGTGTGCTGACCGTCGGCGGCGTCGACGTCGTCAGCCTCGCCGAGCAGCACGGCACCCCGGCCTACATCCTCGACGAGGCGGACTTCCGCGGCCGGGCGCGCGCCTGGCGCACCGCGTTCGGGAACGACGCCGACGTCTTCTACGCCGGCAAGGCGTTCCTGTCCCGGGCCGTCGTGCGGTGGCTGCACGAGGAGGGGCTCAACCTCGACGTCTGCTCCGGCGGCGAGCTGACCACCGCCCTGTCCGCCGGCATGCCCGCCGACCGCATCGCCTTCCACGGCAACAACAAGTCGACGGAGGAGATCCGCCGGGCCGTCGAGTCCGGGGTCGGGCGCATCGTCCTCGACTCCTTCCAGGAGATCGTGCGGGTCGCGCACATCGCGCAGTCCCTCGGAAAGCGCCAGCGGGTGCAGATCCGCATCACCGTCGGCGTCGAGGCCCACACGCACGAGTTCATCGCCACCGCCCACGAGGACCAGAAGTTCGGGATCCCGCTCGCCGACGGCCAGGCGGCCGAGGCGGTGCGGCGCGCCCTTCAGCTCGACGGGCTCGAGCTGATCGGGATCCACTCGCACATCGGGTCGCAGATCTTCGACATGTCGGGGTTCGAGGTCGCCGCCCACCGGGTGGTCGGGCTGCTCAAGGTGATCAGGGACGAGCACGGCGTCGAGCTGCCCGAGATCGACCTCGGCGGCGGTCTCGGCATCGCGTACACCAGCGACGACGACCCCCGCGAGCCGCACGAGATCGCCAAGGCGCTGACCGAGATCGTCACCCGGGAGTGCGAGGCCGCACGGCTGAGCACCCCGCGCATCTCCGTCGAGCCGGGCCGCGCGATCGTCGGACCGACCGCGTTCACCCTCTACCAGGTCGGTACCGTCAAGCCGCTCGACGGGCTGCGGACGTACGTCTCCGTCGACGGCGGCATGTCCGACAACATCCGCACCGCGCTGTACGACGCCGAGTACAGCGTGGCGCTCGTCTCGCGTGCCAGCGACGCCGAGCCGATGCTGGCGCGCGTGGTCGGCAAGCACTGCGAGAGCGGGGACATCGTGGTGAAGGACGCGTTCCTCCCGTCGGACCTGGCACCCGGTGACCTCATCGCCGTCCCCGCGACGGGCGCGTACTGCCGTTCCATGGCCAGCAACTACAACCACGTGCTGCGGCCGCCGGTGGTCGTCGTGCACGAGGGGGAGTCGCGGGTCGTCGTGCGCAGGGAGACCGAGGAGGACCTGCTGCGGCTCGACGTCGGCTGAGCGACCGGCCGGGAAATGGGCCCCGCGAAGGAGAATGGGGCTCAGAGAGGAAAGGGCGGAAGATCTCCTGTCCGCCGCCTCTGCGAAAATGAAATAGATGTCTCACGATCCGGACCGGGGATAGAAACTCCGGTCCGGTGAGTGAGACTGAACCAACCGGAAACAGCCGTAGACGGTATTCAGGAAACGAGGTCGGATGATGCGTACGCGTCCGCTGAAGGTGGCGCTGCTGGGCTGCGGAGTGGTCGGCTCAGAGGTGGCGCGCATCATGACGACGCACGCCGACGACCTCGCCGCGCGCATCGGGGCTCCCGTGGAGCTCGCCGGTGTCGCCGTGCGGCGTCCCTCCCGGGTCCGCGAAGGCATCGACCCCGCCCTCGTCACCACCGACGCCACCGCCCTAGTCAAACGCGGAGACATCGACGTGGTCGTCGAGGTCATCGGCGGCATCGAGCCCGCCCGTACGCTCATCACCGCCGCCTTCGAGCACGGCGCCTCCGTCGTCTCCGCCAACAAGGCGCTGCTCGCCCAGGACGGCGCCGCGCTGCACGCCGCCGCCGACGAGCACGGCGAGGACCTCTACTACGAGGCCGCCGTCGCGGGCGCGATCCCGCTGATCCGGCCGCTGCGCGAGTCCCTCGCCGGCGACAAGGTGAACCGGGTGCTCGGCATCGTCAACGGCACCACCAACTTCATCCTCGACAAGATGGACTCCACCGGCGCCGGCTACCAGGAGGCCCTCGACGAGGCCACCGCCCTGGGGTACGCCGAGGCCGACCCGACCGCCGACGTGGAGGCCTTCGACGCGGCCGCCAAGGCCGCCATCCTCGCCGGCATCGCCTTCCACACGCGCGTGCGCCTCGACGACGTCTACCGCGAGGGCATGACCGAGGTGACGTCGGCCGACTTCGCCTCCGCGCGGCAGATGGGCTGCACCATCAAGCTGCTCGCCATCTGCGAGCGGGCGGCCGACGGAGGGTCCGTGACCGCGCGGGTGCACCCCGCCATGATTCCGCTGAGCCACCCGCTCGCCTCGGTGCGCGGCGCCTACAACGCCGTGTTCGTCGAGTCGGACGCGGCCGGCCAGCTCATGTTCTACGGCCCCGGCGCCGGCGGTGCACCCACCGCCTCCGCCGTGCTCGGCGACCTCGTCGCCGTCTGCCGCAACCGGCTCAGCGGGGCGACGGGGCCCGGCGAGTCGGCGTACGCCGCCCTGCCGGTGTCGCCCATGGGCGATGTCGTCACGCGCTACCACATCAGCCTGGACGTCGCCGACAAACCGGGTGTTCTCGCCCAGGTGGCGACCGTGTTCGCCGAGCACGGGGTGTCCATCGATACGGTGCGCCAACAGGGCAAGGACGGCGAGGCCTCTCTCGTCGTCGTCACCCATCGCGCGTCCGACGCCTCCCTGACGGGGACCGTCGAGGCGTTGCGCAAGCTCGACACCGTGCGGGGTGTCGCCAGCATCATGCGGGTTGAAGGAGAGTAACCAATGACCCACCAGTGGCGCGGAATCATCGAGGAGTACCGGGACCGGCTGCCGGTATCCGACAGCACGCCGGTCGTGACGCTCCGTGAGGGCGGCACGCCGCTCGTGCCCGCGCAGGTGCTCTCCGAGCGCACGGGCTGCGAGGTCCACCTGAAGGTGGAGGGCGCCAACCCGACGGGGTCCTTCAAGGACCGCGGTATGACGATGGCGATCACGCGGGCCAAGGAGGAGGGCGCGCAGGCGGTCATCTGCGCCTCCACGGGCAACACCTCTGCCTCCGCGGCCGCCTACGCCGTCCGTGCGGGCATGGTCTCGGCCGTGCTCGTGCCGCGCGGCAAGATCGCGCTCGGCAAGATGGGCCAGGCCCTCGTCCACGGCGCGAAGATCCTCCAGGTCGACGGCAACTTCGACGACTGCCTCACCCTCGCCCGAGCGCTGAGCGACAACTACCCGGTGGCGCTGGTCAATTCGGTGAACCCGGTGCGCATCGAGGGGCAGAAGACGGCCGCCTTCGAGATCGTCGACATGCTCGGCGACGCCCCCGACATCCACGTCCTGCCGGTCGGTAACGCGGGCAACATCACCGCGTACTGGAAGGGCTATCAGGAGTACGCCGCCGACAAGATCGCCGCGAAGACCCCGCGGATGTGGGGGTTCCAGGCGTCCGGCAGCGCTCCGATCGTGCGCGGCGAGATCGTCAAGGACCCGTCGACGATCGCCACCGCCATCCGGATCGGCAACCCCGCCTCCTGGAAGTTCGCGCTGGCGGCGCAGGAGGAGTCCGGCGGCCGGATCGACGAGGTGACGGACCGTGAGATCCTGCGCGCCTACCGGCTGTTGGCGGCTCAGGAGGGCGTCTTCGTGGAGCCCGCGTCCGCCGCGTCGGTGGCCGGTCTGCTGAAGGCCGCCGAGCAGGGTCTGGTCGACCCGGGCCAGCGCATCGTCTGCACCGTCACCGGCAACGGCCTCAAGGACCCCGACTGGGCCGTCGCCGGCGCCCCGCAGCCCGTCACCGTCCCGGTCGACGCGGTCACGGCGGCCGAGCGCCTCGGCCTCGCGTAGCGGAATCCTGTCCACCACGGACCGGCGGGCTGCCCACCAGCCCGCCGGCGGACGGCGGACGGCGGACGGCGGATTGGGAACACCCTCTCCACCCGGAAGACCCGCTCCGCCTGGGACGGCCGCTCCCGGAACACCCGTTCCGCATGGAACGTCCGCCGCACGGGGAACATCCGTTCCACCGGCAGCACCCGTTCCGCGAGGGGCACCCGCTCGCCAGGGAACACCGCTTCCCGGCACCCTCGACGGGGACTTCCCCATCGGGGGTGCACAGGGGGCTTACGACACGCATCGTGCGCCTCCTGTGCGCCCTATGTCGCCGCAGAACCTTCCTTCGATAGGCTGTACTGAACCCGCCCGCCGCATATGCCGCGGTGCTGCGTCGCCGTAGCGGCGGCAGGGTCCTCATGTACGTAGCGCATCTCATTCCACAGCCCCGCAGCTCAAGGAGAGTCATCGCAAGATGGCCGGTCCCGCCTTCCGTGCCGCCCCCGTGCGTGTGCGCGTTCCCGCCACCAGCGCCAATCTCGGCCCGGGTTTCGACGCCTTCGGCCTCGCGCTGGGGCTCTACGACGACGTCGTCGTCCGGGTGGCCGACTCCGGGCTGCACATCGACATCGCGGGCGAGGGCAGCGAGACGCTGCCGCGCGACGAGACGCACCTGCTCGTCCGTTCCCTGCGCACCGCCTTCGACGTCCTCGGCGGTCAGCCGCGCGGACTGGAGATCGTCTGCGCCAACCGCATCCCGCACGGCCGGGGCCTCGGCTCCTCGTCCGCCGCGATCTGCGCGGGCATCGTCGCCGCGCGCGCGGTGACCATAGGCGGTGAGAGCAGGCTCGACGACGCCGCCCTGCTCGAGCTCGCGACCGAGATCGAGGGCCACCCGGACAACGTCGCGGCCTGTCTGCTCGGCGGATTCACCCTGTCCTGGATGGAGGCCGGCGCCGCGCGCGCGATCAGGACGGAGCCCGCCGATTCCATCGTTCCGGTGGTTTTCGTGCCAGGGAAGCCGGTCCTCACCGAGACCGCGCGCGGACTGCTCCCGCGCTCCGTCCCGCACGTCGACGCCGCCGCCAACGCGGGCCGCGCCGCACTGCTCGTCGAGGCGCTCACCCGGCGCCCCGAACTGCTGCTGCCCGCCACCGAGGACCGTCTGCACCAGGAGTACCGCGCGCCGGCCATGCCGGAGAGCGCCGCACTGGTGGAGCGGCTGCGCGCCGACGGAATTCCGGCCGTCATCTCCGGCGCCGGACCCACCGTGATGGCACTGGCCGACGCGGGCACCGCCGACAAGATCGAATCCTCGGCAGGCGCGGACTGGGCCGCGAACCGCCTGGCCATGGACCTGCAGGGGGCGTGCGTGCTGCCTCTTGCGCCCTCCGGCGACATCTAAAAAGCGCACGGTTGCCGGATTTCGAGAGGGGGAATGTTTGTTGGATCCGGTAGTGTTAACCTCAAGTCTGCACCCGACCCCACCACGGCGAGGTGCTTCGTGTCCCGCTTCGGGACAGACATTCTTCCGGGAGCTCCCCAAGCCGCACTGCGTTCCGTACGTCGTACCTGGGCAGTACGCCGTGCAACGACGCTGAGCGGCCCGCAGATGGGGGTCCCCCCTCTGGGGGAGCTTCGGAATCGGTGCTACCACGCCACGTGACACTGGGTGTCACGGCTCGTCGCGGAAGCGCCATCACCAGCAAATTCTCTTCCGCCGCACAAGGCGGACCACCGCCCCGGCTTCGCCACAGCAAGGATCGAAGCCGGACAGCACAAACGGTCGCCGAGCCAGACAGGCCGACGTCCGCTCCAGGGAAGGACCCTTCGTGAGCGACACCACCGATCTGATGGGCGCACGTGTCGAGGAGACCGCTGCCGCGCCCGCCACGGACGCCTCCGCGCCTGCCACCGGTGCAGGCTCCCGGCGACGCCGCGGTACCGGCCTCGAGGGCATGGTGCTGGCCGAGCTGCAGCAGGTCGCATCCGGCCTCGGCATCAAGGGCACCGCGCGGATGCGCAAGAGCCAGCTGATCGAGGTCATCAAGGAGGCGCAGGCGGGAGGCGGCGCCCCGGCCAAGGCCGCGGACCCGGTCGCCGAGACCAAGCCCAAGCGCCGCGCCACCTCCAAGGCCCGCACCGGAGACGCCGCCGACAAGAAGGCGGACGCCGCTCCGGCCGAGGCCGCCGCCGAGAAGGCCGTGGCCCAGCAGCAGATCGAGATTCCGGGCCAGCCGGCCGGCGCCGACGCGCCCGCCGAGCGCCGTCGCCGTCGTGCCACCGCCGACGTCGGCAGCCCGGAGACGGTCGCCGCCGAGGCGAAGAGCGCGCCGAAGGCCGAGACGCCCGCGCCGGCGCAGACCGAGGCCCAGGCACAGCCCCAGGGCGACGCCAGGAGCGACGCCGACGGCGGCGAGGGCCGTCGCCGCGACCGCCGTGAGCGCGGCCGTGACCGTGGCGAGCGAGGTGACCGCGGTGACCGCGGTGACCGCCGCAAGGGCGACGACCAGCAGGGCGGCCAGCAGGGTCAGCAGCAGCGCGGCGGCCAGCAGGGCCAGCAGCAGGGCGGCGGCCGCCAGGACCGTCAGCAGCGCGACAACGGCCCGCAGGACGACGACGAGTTCGGCGACGGCCGGCGTGGCCGCCGCGGCCGCTACCGCGACCGCCGTGGCCGCCGCGGGCGCGACGAGATCGGCGCCCCCGAGCCGCAGCTCGCCGACGACGACGTGCTGATCCCCGTCGCGGGCATCCTGGACATCCTGGACAACTACGCGTTCATCCGGACCTCCGGCTACCTGCCGGGCCCGAACGACGTGTACGTCTCGCTCGCCCAGGTCCGCAAGAACGGTCTGCGCAAGGGCGACCACGTCACCGGCGCCGTCCGCCAGCCGAAGGACGGGGAGCGCCGCGAGAAGTTCAACGCGTTGGTCCGCCTGGACTCGCAGAACGGCATGGCGCCCGAATCCGGGCGCGGACGCCCCGAGTTCAACAAGCTGACGCCGCTCTACCCGCAGGACCGGCTCCGTCTGGAGACCGACCCGGGCGTTCTCACGACCCGCATCATCGACCTCGTCGCGCCGATCGGCAAGGGCCAGCGCGGCCTGATCGTGGCCCCGCCGAAGACCGGCAAGACCATGATCATGCAGGCGATCGCCAACGCGATCACGCACAACAACCCCGAGTGCCACCTGATGGTCGTCCTGGTCGACGAGCGTCCGGAAGAGGTCACCGACATGCAGCGGTCGGTCAAGGGCGAGGTCATCTCCTCGACCTTCGACCGTCCGGCCGAGGACCACACCACGGTCGCCGAGCTCGCCATCGAGCGCGCCAAGCGTCTGGTGGAGCTCGGCCACGACGTCGTCGTGCTGCTCGACTCGATCACGCGTCTGGGCCGTGCGTACAACCTCGCCGCCCCGGCCTCCGGCCGCATCCTGTCCGGTGGTGTCGACTCGACGGCCCTGTACCCGCCGAAGCGCTTCTTCGGTGCGGCCCGCAACATCGAGGACGGCGGCTCGCTGACCATCCTCGCCACCGCGCTGGTGGACACCGGGTCCCGCATGGACGAGGTGATCTTCGAGGAGTTCAAGGGCACCGGCAACGCCGAGCTCAAGCTCGACCGCAAGCTCGCCGACAAGCGCATCTTCCCGGCGGTGGACGTGGACGCGTCCGGCACCCGCAAGGAAGAGATCCTGCTCGGCAACGAGGAGCTCGCGGTCACCTGGAAGCTGCGCCGGGTGCTGCACGCGCTCGACCAGCAGCAGGCGATCGAGCTGCTCCTCGACAAGATGAAGCAGACGAAGTCGAACGGCGAGTTCCTGATGCAGATCCAGAAGACGACGCCGTCGCCGGGCAACAACAACGACTGAGTCGACGACGACTGAAGTCGACGACGACCGACGTCGACGACTGAAGTCGTAGCCCGCAGACATCGGATCAGGGCCGTCCCCGCACGCGGGGGCGGCCCTGATCCGCGCTTCACGGGCGGGATACGATCTCGCTCTTCTTCCACCATCCTGATCCCGAGGGGGGACTCGCGTGGGTACACCCATGTCCGGGGGCGGCGGCCGGCACAGACGCCGGATACGGATCGCCCTGCCCGTCGCCGCGGCGGGCCTGGCAGCGGCCGTCGCCGGCGCGCTGTTCCTGTCGTCCGCCCAGGCCGCCGAGGCGCCGCCGGCGCCCGCCACGGCCGCGACGAAGTCGGCCAAGGAGCTGCGGAAGCTGATCGACGTCGCGGTCAGCGGCGACGAGACGCCGGGGCAGGCCTCGAAGGCGTCCCTCAGCGGGAGCACGAGCGTCGGCGCCGCCAGGGTCGACCCGAAGATCATCGGCGGTACGACGACGACCGTCGCCCGGGCCCCGTGGATGGCCCAGCTCTGGTACGGGGACGACCGGGGCACCAGCACCACCACCGACGACGTCGGCTTCTTCTGCGGCGGCTCGGTCGTCTCGCCGACGAAGATCCTCACGGCCGCGCACTGCGTCAAGGGCTACAACTGGCAGGCCCACGGTTACGTCGTCACCGGCAGCGCCCAGCTGATGTCCGACGACGGCAGCCTGCACGGCGGGACCGGCACCTACGTCCGCCGGCAGTGGAACCACCCGTCCTACAGCGCCACGACCATCGACAACGACATCGCCGTGCTGACCCTGGAGACGCCGGTCAGGGCCACACCGATCAAGATGACGACGAGCACGGACACCGCCTCGTACGCGACCGGCACCAAGGCCACGCTGTACGGCTGGGGCCGGACCACCTCGGCCACGCAGGACCTCTCCGAGACGCTGAAGACGGCCGTGCTGCCGATGCGGTCGGACGCCACCTGCTCGGACTTTTACGGCGCCGACTACCGCAAGGGCCACATGGTGTGCGCGGGCACGCCCGCCACCGGCGCCGACTCGGGCACCACCAGCGCCTGCAACGGCGACTCCGGCGGACCGCTGATCGTGCGGAACGCGGCCGGCCAGGACCGGATCGTGGGCGTCGTCTCGTGGGGCGTCACCAACTGCGTCGAGAGCGGCGCGTACAGCGTCTTCAGCAAGGTCTCCGCGTACGTCGGCACCGCCTACCCGCGCGTCGACGACAGCAACCTCAGCGGCGACCAGCTGGCCGACCTGTGGGCCCGCGCCGCGGCCACCAAGACCGGGTACGAGATGGACTCCAAGGGCGCCTCGCTGGGCGCCCGCGAGTCCTGGGGCAGCTGGAGCAGCTACAACCTGGTCCTGCAGACCGACCTGGACCGCGACGGCGTCCAGGACCTCGTCCTGCGGCGCGCGTCCGACGGTGACGTCTTCTGGCGGCACTACGTGCCCTCCAGCAACACCTGGGCGACCAAGCTGATCGCCGACAACTGGAAGACCCGCACCCAGATCGTCGCCCCCGGCGACGTCACGGGCGACTACCTGCCCGACCTGGTCTCCGTGGACTCGGCCGGGGCCCTGTGGGTCTACCCGGGCAACGGCGGCGGCTCCTTCGCCGCGCGCGTCAAGAACGGCACGGGCTGGAACCAGTACAACGTCCTGCGCGGACACGGCGACTTCACCGCCGACGGCAGGGCGGACCTGATCGCCCGCAACAAGAGCACCGGCGCGGTCTACCTCTACAAGGGCAACGGCGCCGCCGCGTCCGCCTTCGCGGCCCGCGTCAAGGTCGCCACCTGGAGCAGCACGACGTACAACGTCGTGGCCGCCGTCGGGGACGTCAACGGCGACGGCGTGGCCGACCTGCTCGCCCGCACGCCCGCCGGGGTGCTCTACCTGTACAAGGGAACCGGAACCGCCACGAGTGCGATGTTTGCCACAAGGGTGTCCCTCGGGACGACTTTCAAGCAGTACGACATCTTCGGCTGACGCCCCACGAAGCCGCAGGTGAGCGCCGTGTGCGGCCCTCACCTGCGGCACGCTCCGTGTGTGTTCCGGCACGTTTCGCACACGGGGTGGCGTGTAACCCTGTCCCGAGTTTCCCCGTCTGTCCTGGCGGAGTGACCATGGTGAGGTTCCACGAGAACAGAGGAGCACATGTCTGCCGAGAGCACGCCGGAGCCCGGCACACCGGGTGAGGCCGGCACGACGAGCGGGGCGGCCGACCGGAGCGGTCCGGACGGTCGGGGCGGCCAGGAGGGTTGGCGCGGTCCGCGCCACCGCAAGCAGCGCGCCGGCAGACGCAAGGGTCTGCTGATCGCCGCTTGGAGCGCCGCGGGCGTCCTCGTCCTCGGCGGCACCGGAGCGGGATACCTGTACTTCGAGCTCAACGGCAACATCAAGAGCGTCGACATCGACCAGGCGCTGGGCACGGCGCGGCCCACCAAGGTCGACAACGGCTCCGAGAACATCCTCGTGCTGGGCTCGGACACCCGCTCCGGCACGAACAAGAAGCTCGGCGGCGGCGCCGACGACGGCAGCGCCCGTTCCGACACCGCGATGGTCGTGCACGTCTACGAGGGCCACAAGAGGGCCAGTGTGGTCTCCATACCGCGCGACACCCTCGTCGACCGGCCCGCCTGCACGGACACGAAGGGCGTCACGCACGACGCGGCGTCCGACGTGATGTTCAACTCGGCGTACTCGACGGGCGGCGCGGCCTGCGCGGTCAAGACGGTCGAGGCGATCAGCGGCATCCGGATGGACCACTACCTGGAAGTCGACTTCGCCGGCTTCGAGAAGCTCATCGACGAACTCGGCGGCGTCGAGATCACCACGACCAAGGCGATCGACGACCCCGACAGCCACCTGAAGCTCGACGCGGGCACCCACACGCTCACCGGCGACCAGGCGCTCGGCCTGGTCCGCACCCGGCACGGCGTGGGCGACGGCTCCGACCTCGGCCGCATCCAGCTCCAGCAGGCCTTCGTCAAGGCCCTGGTCGACCAGGTCAAGCACGTCGGGCTGCTCACCGGCGGCACCAGGCTGTACGACCTCGCCGACACCGCCACCAAGGCCGTCACCACCGACTCCGACCTCGGGTCGCTGAACTCCCTGATGTCCTTCGCGAGCGGTCTCCAGGGCATCGGCGCGGCGGACATGACCATGGTGACGATGCCAGTGCGGTACGACCCGTCCAACCTCAACCGCGTCCTCGTCTCCGAGGCCAAGGCCGAGCAGGTGTGGACGGCGCTGAGGAACGACCGGCCCGTCCCGAAGGCGGCCACCGAGGGCAACGCCAGCGGCGAGGCGGCCGGGGTCGTGGCCTCGTCGTAGCCACCGGGGTCCGACCGCGCCCGGCGCCGAGGCCCCTGGGGAATAGATCGCCCCGCCCCCCGGTTTTGGGGGATACGGCCAGTGCTGGCAGACTGGTACGTCGGCTCCGGTTCACGTTTGCCGTATCCCGCGGCAGCGACCCGGCGCCCTCCCGAAACTAGGAGACACCTTGAAGCGCGACATCCACCCCGAGTACGTCGAGACGCAGGTCAGCTGCACCTGTGGCGCGTCGTTCACCACCCGCAGCACGATCGGAAGCGGTTCCATCCGCGCCGACGTCTGCTCCGAGTGCCACCCGTTCTACACGGGCAAGCAGAAGATCCTCGACACCGGTGGCCGTGTGGCCCGCTTCGAGGCCCGCTTCGGCAAGGCCGCCGCCGGCTCCAAGAAGTAGCGAGCCCCTCTTCGCCGGTCCACGGCAGTGTCCCCGCCCGGGACACGCCGGGACCGGCGTTTTTGGTCGCCCGCCCTTCCCCCACGTACGTCATTCAGGAGCCCACCATGTTCGAGGCCGTCGAGGAGTTGCTCGGAGAGCACGCCGACCTGGAGAAGAAGCTCGCCGACCCGTCGGTCCACGCCGACCAGGCCAACGCGCGCAAGCTGAACAAGCGCTACGCCGAGCTCACCCCCATCGTCGGCACGTACCGCTCCTGGAAGCAGACCGGTGACGACGTCGAGACCGCGCGCGAGTTCGCCGCCTCCGACCCGGACTTCGCCGCCGAGGTCAAGGAGCTGGAGAAGCAGCGCGAGGAGCTGACGGAGAAGCTGCGGCTGCTGCTCGTGCCCCGGGACCCGTCCGACGACAAGGACGTCATCCTCGAGATCAAGGCGGGTGCGGGCGGCGACGAGTCGGCCCTGTTCGCCGGCGACCTGCTGCGGATGTACCTGCGCTACGCCGAGCGGGTGGGCTGGAAGACCGAGATCATCGACGCCACCGAGTCCGAGCTGGGCGGCTACAAGGACGTCCAGGTCGCGGTGAAGACCAAGGGCGGGCAGGGCGCGACGGAACCCGGACAGGGCGTCTGGGCGCGGCTGAAGTACGAGGGCGGAGTGCACCGCGTGCAGCGGGTGCCCGCGACCGAGTCGCAGGGCCGGATCCACACGTCCGCCGCCGGCGTGCTGGTGACGCCCGAGGCCGAGGAGGTGGACGTCGAGATCAACGCGAACGACCTGCGCATCGACGTGTACCGGTCCTCCGGCCCCGGCGGCCAGTCCGTCAACACCACCGACTCCGCCGTGCGCATCACGCACGTTCCCACCGGAGTCGTGGCCTCCTGCCAGAACGAGAAGAGCCAGTTGCAGAACAAGGAGCAGGCGATGCGTATCCTGCGCTCCAGGCTGCTGGCGGCGGCGCAGGAGGAGGCGGAGCGGGAGGCCGCCGACGCCCGCCGCAGTCAGGTCCGCACCGTCGACCGCTCCGAGAAGATCCGCACGTACAACTTCCCGGAGAACCGCCTCTCGGACCACCGCGTCGGCTTCAAGGCGTACAACCTGGACCAGGTCCTGGACGGCGACCTGGACGCGGTGATCCAGGCCTGCGTCGACGCGGACTCGGCCGCCAAGCTCGCGGCCGCGTAGGCGTTGTAGGACGGACGCACGACGAGTACGACACGGAGGACTTGCGTGCAGCAATCATTTGGGGGACGCCCCCCGAGCCCTCGCAGTCTGCTGCTCGCTGAGGTAGCTCAGGCCACCCAGCGGCTGGCCGACGCCGGCGTGCCCTCGCCGCGCAACGACGCGGAGGAGCTCGCCGCCTTCGTGCACGGCGTCAAGCGCGGTGAACTCCACTCCGTGAAGGATCCCGACTTCGACGCCCGCTACTGGGAGGTCATCGCCCGGCGCGAGCAGCGCGAGCCGCTTCAGCACATCACCGGCCGGGCCTTCTTCCGGTACCTGGAGCTCCAGGTCGGCCCCGGGGTCTTCGTGCCGCGTCCCGAGACCGAGTCGGTCGTCGGCTGGGCCATAGACGCGGTACGCGCCATGGACGTCGTCGAGCCCCGGATCGTGGACCTGTGCACCGGCAGCGGCGCCATCGCCCTCGCCCTCGCGCAGGAGGTCCCGCGCTCCCGGGTGCACGCCGTGGAGCTGTCCGAGGACGCCCTCGTGTGGACCCGTAAGAACATGGAGGGCTCCAGGGTCGACCTGCGCCAGGGCAACGCCCTGGACGCCTTCCGCGACCTCGACGGCCAGGTCGACCTCGTCGTCTCCAACCCGCCGTACATCCCGCTCACCGAGTGGGAGTACGTCGCCCCGGAGGCCCGTGACTACGACCCCGAGCTCGCCCTGTTCTCCGGCGAGGACGGCCTCGACCTGATCCGCGGCATCGAGCGCACCGCGCACCGGCTGCTGCGTCCCGGCGGCGTCGTCGTCATCGAGCACGCCGACACCCAGGGCGGCCAGGTGCCGTGGATCTTCACCGAGGAGCGGGGCTGGGCCGACGCGGCCGACCACCCCGACCTCAACAACCGGCCGCGCTTCGCCACCGCCCGCAGGGCGACGCCGTGAGCGCCCCCCGCACTTCCGACCCGCAGCAGGACGTGTACGCGTCAGCATTCGCGCGTTCCGTGCAGTCCGTGTGTTCCCTGAATTCCGTGTATTCCGTGTACGAGGAGGCTCGCTAGATGGCCCGGCGATACGACACCAACGACGCGACCGACCGTGTGACCGGTCTGCGCGAGGCCGCGTCCGCCGTCCGCCGGGGCGAGCTGGTGGTCCTGCCGACCGACACGGTGTACGGGATCGGCGCCGACGCGTTCTCCTCGGAGGCCGTCGCCGACCTGCTCGACGCCAAGGGCCGGGGCCGCAACATGCCCACCCCCGTCCTCATCGGCTCCCCGAACACGCTGCACGGCCTCGTCACGGACTTCTCCGAGCTGGCCTGGGAACTGGTCGACGCCTTCTGGCCGGGCGCGCTGACGCTCGTCGCCAGGCACCAGCCCTCCCTGCAGTGGGACCTCGGCGACACCCGGGGCACGGTCGCCGTGCGGATGCCGCTGCACCCGGTCGCCATCGAGCTGCTGACGGAGGTCGGCCCGATGGCGGTCTCCTCCGCCAACCTCACCGGCCACCCCGCGCCGGAGAACTGCGACTCCGCGCAGGAGATGCTCGGCGACTCCGTCTCCGTCTACCTCGACGGCGGTCCGACCCCCGGCAACGTGCCCTCCTCGATCGTCGACGTCAGCCGTGAGGTGCCGCTGCTGCTGCGGGCGGGCGCGATCTCCGCGGACGAGCTGCGGAAGGTCGTACCCGACCTCGAGGTGGCGAATTGACAGCCCCTGACGCGGGGCGTGGCATAGGCAACGGGGAACGTGCCGCGGAGCAGACGACGACGTTCGGATATCCGCGCGACACCTTCCGCATCCTCCACGTCAGCACCGGCAACGTCTGCCGCTCGCCGATCACCGAGCGCCTGACCCGGCATTTCGTGTCCCAGCGGCTCGGTCTGCTGGGCGGCGGGCTGATCGTGGAGAGCGCGGGCACCTGGGGCCACGAGGGCGCGCCCATGGAGGCCAACGCGGAGACCGTGCTGGCCGAGTTCGGCGCGGACGCGTCCGGGTTCACCGGCCGGGAGCTCCTCGACGAACACGTCATCATGGCCGACCTGGTCCTGACGGCGACCCGCGACCACCGCGCCCAGGTCATCTCCATGGGCCACTCGGCGGGGCTGCGCACCTTCACCCTGAAGGAGTTCACCCGTCTGGTGAACGCCATCGACCCGGCCACCCTCCCGCCGCTGGACGAGGGCGTGGTGATGCGCGCACGGGCGCTGGTCCGCGCGGCGGCGGCGCTACGCGGGTGGCTCCTGGCCCCGACCCTGGAGGCCGACGAGGTCTACGACCCGTACGGGGCGCCGCTGCCGTTCTTCCGCTCCATCGGCGACGAGATACACCAGGCCCTGGACCCGGTGGTGACGGCCCTGACGGGGGTGCCGACGCGAGCCTGACCGCGCGGGCGCGGGGCGTGGCGGGCGGTGCGGGCCTACATTGGACGTACGTCACCGTCGACGCCCGGAGCGCACCATGTCGGTCACCCATGCCCCCGAGACCGATGTCCTGCGCCGGCAGGACCCCGAGCTGGCCGGGATCCTCCTCGGCGAACGGGAGCGGCAGGCGTCGACGCTTCAGCTGACCGCCGCCGAGAACTTCACCTCGCCCGCCGTGCTCGCCGCCCTCGGCTCGCCGCTCGCCAACAAGTACGCGGAAGGCTATCCGGGCGCCCGCCACCACGGCGGCTGCGAGATCGTCGACGTCGCCGAGCGCATCGCCGTGGACCGCGCCAAGGCGCTGTTCGGCGCCGAACACGCCAACGTGCAGGCGCACTCGGGCTCCTCGGCCGTGCTGGCCGCCTACGCCGCCCTGCTGCGGCCCGGCGACACCGTGCTGGCCCTCGGGCTGCCGCACGGCGGCCATCTCACCCACGGCTCGCCGGCGAACTTCTCCGGACGCTGGTTCGACTTCGTCCCCTACGGGCTGGACGCGGAGACCGGGCTCATCGACCACGAGCAGGTCCGCACGCTGGCCCGGGCCCACCGGCCCAAGGCGATCGTGTGCGGGTCCACCGCCTACCCGCGCCACATCGACCACGCGTTCTTCCGCGAGGTGGCCGACGACGTCGGCGCGTTCCTGATCGCCGACGCCGCCCATCCCATCGGGCTGGTCGCCGGGGGAGCGGCACCCTCCCCGGTGCCGTACGCCGACATCGTCTGCGCCACCACCCACAAGGTGCTGCGCGGACCGCGCGGCGGGATGATCCTCTGCGGCGGGGACCTCGCCGAGCGCGTGGACCGGGCCGTCTTCCCGTTCACGCAGGGCGGCGCGCAGATGCACACCGTCGCCGCGAAGGCGGTCGCGTTCGGGGAGGCGGCGACGCCGGCGTTCGCCGTGTACGCCCATCAGGTGGTCGCCAACGCGAGGGTTCTCGCGGCGGCGCTGCAACGGGAGGGGCTGGCCGTGACGACCGGCGGCACCGACACGCATCTCATCACCGCCGACACCGCGCCCCTGGGGATCGACGGACGCGCCGCGCGGGGGCTGCTGGCGGCCGCGGGGATCGTCCTGGACTGGTGCGCGCTGCCGCACGGCGACGCCCGTGGGCTGCGCCTGGGCACCGCCGCGGTGACCACGCAGGGCATGGGGGAGGCGGAGATGACGCGGATCGCGGCGCTGCTGGCCGGGGTGCTGCGGGAGGCGACCGACGCCCGGACGGCCCGCGAGAACGTGCGCGAACTGACCCTGGCGTTCCCGCCCTATCCGGGCTGAACCGGGGGTGGACGCGCCGTGTGCGCCCGGGTGCGCACCCCCGCTGCGCCACGGCTCACAGCTGCACGTGAAACCATCGTCACTACCCGGGAGTCCTCACACATATGCGCCGTGACGTAGTCGATCGCTAGGGTGTGGGACTGAGATGGCCGGCGAGACATGTGGGGAAGCCCGTGCGTGAATACCTGCTGACGCTCTGCATCACGGCCGCGGTGACGTATCTGCTGACAGGGCCGGTACGGAAATTCGCGATCGTGGCCGGAGCGATGCCGGAGATCAGGGCCCGTGACGTGCACCGGGAACCCACTCCGCGGCTCGGCGGGATCGCGATGTTCTTCGGTCTGTGCGCCGGTCTGCTGGTCGCCGACCATCTCACCAACCTCAACGAGGTCTTCGAGAAGTCGAACGAGCCGCGCGCCCTGCTCTCCGGGGCGGCGCTGATCTGGCTGATCGGCGTCCTGGACGACAAGTTCGAGATCGACGCCCTGATCAAGCTGGGCGGCCAGATGATCGCCGCGGGCGTGATGGTCATGCAGGGTCTGACGATTTTGTGGCTGCCGGTGCCGTGGGTCGGCACGGTCGCCCTGACGCAGTGGCAGGGCACACTGCTGACGGTGGCGCTGGTCGTCATCACCATCAACGCCGTCAACTTCGTGGACGGGCTCGACGGACTCGCCGCCGGCATGGTGTGCATCGCCGCGGCCGCGTTCTTCATGTACACGTATCGCATCTGGTACTCCTACGGCATCGAGGCGGCCGCCCCGGCGACGCTGTTCGCGGCGATCCTCATGGGCATGTGCCTGGGTTTCCTGCCGCACAACATGCACCCCGCGCGGATCTTCATGGGCGACTCGGGCTCGATGTTGATCGGGCTGGTGCTGGCCGCGGGAGCCATCTCCGTCACGGGAAACGTCGACCCGGACAATCTGTTCAGCGTCAGCGGGTCCGAGCGCAGCACCGTCCATCAGATGGTGCCGGTCTACATCCCGCTGGTGATGCCGCTGACGATCATCGCGATCCCGGCCGCCGACCTCATCCTGGCGATCGTGCGCCGCACCTGGCGCGGTCAGTCGCCGTTCGCGGCGGACCGGGGGCATCTGCACCACCGGCTGCTGGAGATCGGCCACTCGCACAGCCGCGCGGTGCTGATCATGTACTTCTGGTCGGCGTTGATCGCGTTCGGCGCGCTCGCCTACTCGGTCAACTCGGCCTCCATGTGGATCGTCCTCGGCGTCGTGTTCCTCAGCGCGATCGGGCTGGGCCTGCTTCTGCTGCCGCGGTTCACGCCGCGCACCCCGCGCTGGGCCGAGGCGTTCGTCCCGCCGCGCTACCGGCGACGCCGGCGCTCCGCGGCCGCTCGGCGGCAGCAGCCGGCGGCGGCCTCAGCCGAGCCGTTCGCGGGGGATGTGGAGCCCGTCGCGGACCGCGCGGAGGAGGAGCGGCAGCCGCCTGTCACGGTCGGGGTGACGGGGGCCAACGGGGCCACCGCGATCGGTGGGCGGCGCAGCTCCAAGGTAAGAATCTGACGAGAGCATTGCCAAGTCGTGGGAGAGTCCAGGGAGGGCAAAGCCCCCCATTACCAGACAAGCCACCCCGGATTCTGCACAGACGCGCACTGTCACTCTCATGTGTGACAGTGGGCACACCCTCCAGGTAAAGACCTCATCAAATAGTTTGTGATACGGTTCACGAGAACCCCCGGATAGAGCCGAAGAACCGTGCTGAGACGGTTCGTTGGAGCGAGGCGGAGCGAGGTCACTCGCCCCCTCGGGCCGGGACTACGCTCGTCCATGACGACACCCTGCCCCCGTTGAATGCGGAGTTGCCGCCATGCAGTCCAACGACGTACGAACGCTCCTGCACTGTGCCCTGCCCACCGCGGTCGCGGGTGTGGCGGGAGTCGCGGTGAGCGCCGCCGTTGCCGGCGGCAAGGGAGCGCTCGGCGCCGTCTTCGGTGCGGTGCTCGTCCTGCTTTTCATGGGCGGCGGGCTGATGGTGCTGCTGCGCACCGCGCGCCAGCTTCCCCATCTGTTCCAGTCGATGGGGCTGTTGCTCTACACCACTCAGATTCTGCTGTTGATGATCGTGCTGATCACGTTCAAGGGGACCTCGGCCTTCAATCCGAAATGTTTCGCCTTCACGCTGCTCGCGGCCACTCTGGTGTGGATCGCCGCCCAGGTGCGTTCGCACATGAAGGCCAAGATCCTCTACGTCGAGCCGGATACCGCTCGGACGTCGTCGTGACCTGTAGGGCCGGTGTAAAGGGACTTCCGCTCTTTTGCTATGGTCTCGCCACAACTGCGGCAGAGCTGGCGCGGGCGGCAAGCGTGCCTGTGACGTCTCACGGTTCGGAGCCCAGTCGCCGCCCCCTAATCCGCAAGTCCAGTCCAGTGCCGTCCCGCGGTCGCAGGCCGCGCCGACACATCGAGGTTGCCGTACCCATGCGCCACGCTGAAGGAGCTCGCGGTGAGTAACGCCAAGACGCTCGCCTTCGAGACCGACTGTCATATTTTCGACGGGTGCGGTTTCCCGACCCCCGGCCTGCACTCGTTCATGTTCGAGCCGCTCTTCACCGTCGGCGGCATCGAATTCAACAAGCCGATGCTGCTCTCGCTGGTGAGCACCGTCGTCGTCATCGGATTCTTCTGGGCGGCCTTCAACAAGCCGAAGCTGATCCCCGGCAAGCTCCAGATGGTCGGCGAGGCCGGCTACGACTTCGTACGCCGCGGGGTCGTCTACGAGACGATCGGCAAGCGCGAGGGCGAGAAGTACGTCCCGCTGATGTTCGCGCTGTTCTTCTTCATCTGGATCATGAACCTGTGGTCGATCGTCCCGCTGGCCCAGTTCCCGGCCACCGCGGTGATCGCCTTCCCGGCAGGTCTCGCCGCGCTCGTCTACATCCTGTGGATGAGCATCACGTTCAAGCGCCACGGCTTCATCGGCGGCTTCAAGAACATCACCGGCTATGACAAGTCGCTCGGCCCGGTGTTCCCGATGGTCATGTTCTTCGAGTTCCTGTCGAACGTGTTCATCCGGCCCTTCACCCACGCCGTCCGGCTCTTCGCCAACATGTTCGCCGGGCACGTGCTGATCCTGATCTTCACCATCGGAACCTGGTACCTGCTCAACGGCATCGGCATCGCCTACTCGGCGGTCTCGTTCCTGATGGTCCTCGTGATGACGGTGTTCGAGCTGTTCATCCAGGCCCTCCAGGCCTACGTCTTCATCCTCCTGTCCTGCAGCTACATCCAGGGCGCGCTCGCCGAGCACCACTGAGCACCCGCACCACCCCCTGAACTTCCGGTGGCCAACCCCCACCGGCCTGTGTAAAGAGAAGGAAGTTACGGCATGTCCGCTCTCGACACCCTCGCCGCGGTCGAAATCAAGGGCAACCTCGCTGCCATCGGCTACGGTCTCGCGGCCATCGGCCCCGGCGTCGGCGTTGGCATCATCTTCGGTAACGGCACCCAGGCGCTGGCCCGCCAGCCCGAGGCCGCCGGCCTGATCCGTCAGAACCAGATCCTCGGCTTCGTCCTCTGTGAGGCGCTCGCCCTGATCGGTCTGGTCATGGGCTTCGTCTACCCGACGTCCTGATCCGGTCTAACGCCGACGAGAGAATTCCACGGAAGGAACTGATGTGATCTCGCCCTTGCTGCAAATCGCGGCTGAGGAGGAGGCCCAGAATCCTCTGATCCCGGAGATCCCCGAGCTCGTCATCGGTCTGATCGCCTTCGCGATCGTGTTCTTCGTCCTGGGCAAGAAGCTCCTTCCGAACATCAACAAGGTTCTGGAAGAGCGTCGCGACGCCATCGAGGGCGGGATCGAACAGGCCGAGGCTGCTCGCACGGAGGCCCAGAGCGTCCTGGAGCAGTACAAGGCGCAGCTCGCCGAGGCCCGTCACGAGGCCGCGCGGCTGCGCCAGGAGGCGCAGGAGCAGGGCGCCACGCTCATCACCGAGATGCGCGCGGAAGGCCAGCGTCAGCGCGAGGAGATCGTCGCCGCCGGGCACAGCCAGATCGAGGCGGACCGCAAGGCCGCCGCGTCCGCGCTGCGTCAGGACGTCGGCAAGCTCGCCACCGAACTGGCCGGCAAGCTCGTCGGGGAGTCCCTCGAGGACCACGCCCGCCAGAGCCGCGTCATCGACCGTTTCCTCGACGAGCTCGAGGAGAAGGCCGAGGCGTCTCGATGACCGCACACGGAGCGAGCCGCGAGGCATTCGCAGCAGCCCGTGAGCGTCTCGACGCGCTGACGGACTCCACGTCCGTGGACGCCGCGCAGCTCGCCGGTGAGCTGGCGACCGTCACCGCGCTGCTCGACCGCGAGGTCTCGCTGCGTCGGGTCCTCACCGACCCGGCGCAGGCCGGCGAGGCCAAGGCCGAGCTGGTCCAGCGCCTGCTCGGCTCCCGGATCAGCGGCCCCGCCGCCGACCTGGTGTCCGGCCTGGTGCGTTCCCGCTGGTCGCAGTCCCGCGACCTGGTGGACGTGCTGGAGGAGCTGGCGTCCATCGCCGACCTCACGGCCGCGCAGAAGGCCGGCACGCTCGACGACGTCGAGGACGAGCTGTTCCGCTTCGGACGGATCGTCTCCTCGAACACCGAGCTGCGCGCCGCACTGACCAACCGGAAGGCCACCGTCTCGGCCAAGAGCGAGCTGCTGGGCAGCCTGCTCGGCAGCCGGGCCGACGCGGCCACCGAGCGACTGGTGACGCGCCTCGTGACCGCGCCCCGTGGACGTAGCCTGGAAGCGGGCCTCGAAGCCCTGTCCAAGCTCGCCGCTGAGCGCCGGGACCGCATGGTCGCCGTCGTCACCTCGGCGGTACCGCTGAGCGACCCGCAGAAGCAGCGCCTCGGCGCCGCCCTCGCCAAGCTCTACGGCCGCCCGATGCACCTCAACCTCGACGTGGACCCCGCGGTCCTCGGCGGGATCCGGGTGCAGGTCGGCGACGAGGTGATCAACGGCTCCCTCGCGGACCGCATCGAGGACGCCGCCCGCCGCATGGCGAGCTAGCAGCAACTCAAGACCGCAGTACGAACTGATGGCGGCCCTGGTTGGGCCGTGCAGAGGATTCACCTCTTTCAGGGGGGAGTCCCCATCCCCCCAAAGTGAAACTTCGGGCCCAACAAGGAGAGCAGGGAACCCAGATGGCGGAGCTCACGATCCGGCCGGAGGAGATCCGGGACGCGCTGGAGAACTTTGTCCAGTCGTACAAGCCGGACGCGGCCTCGCGCGAGGAGGTCGGTACGGTCACCCTTGCCGGCGACGGCATCGCGAAGGTCGAGGGCCTCCCCTCGGCCATGGCCAACGAACTGCTGAAGTTCGAGGACGGCACCCTCGGTCTTGCGCTCAACCTCGAAGAGCGCGAGATCGGTACCGTCATCCTCGGCGAGTTCAGCGGCGTCGAGGAGGGCCAGCCGGTCACCCGCACGGGAGAGGTCCTGTCCGTCGCCGTCGGCGAGGGCTACCTCGGCCGTGTCGTCGACCCGCTCGGCAACCCGATCGACGGCCTCGGCGAGATCGAGACGTCCGGTCGCCGTGCGCTGGAGCTGCAGGCTCCCGGCGTCATGGCCCGTAAGTCGGTGCACGAGCCGATGGAGACCGGCTACAAGGCCGTCGACGCGATGACCCCGATCGGCCGTGGCCAGCGTCAGCTGATCATCGGTGACCGCCAGACCGGCAAGACCGCCCTGGCCGTCGACACGATCATCAACCAGCGCGACAACTGGCGCTCCGGTGACGTGAAGAAGCAGGTCCGCTGCGTCTACGTCGCCATCGGCCAGAAGGGCTCGACCATCGCCTCCGTGCGTGGCGCCCTCGAAGAGGCCGGCGCGCTGGAGTACACGACCATCGTCGCCGCCCCGGCGTCCGACCCGGCCGGCTTCAAGTACCTGGCGCCGTACACCGGTTCGGCCATCGGTCAGCAGTGGATGT
The DNA here is from genome assembly GCF_030816715.1 of Streptomyces achromogenes. NCBI lineage: Bacteria > Bacillati > Actinomycetota > Actinomycetes > Kitasatosporales > Streptomycetaceae > Streptomyces > Streptomyces achromogenes. The sequence continues at coordinate 5,919,704 of NZ_JAUSYH010000001.1, forward strand.
ATGAGGGCAAGCACGTCCTCATCATCTTCGACGACCTGTCGAAGCAGGCCGACGCCTACCGCGCCGTGTCGCTGCTGCTGCGCCGCCCGCCGGGCCGCGAGGCCTACCCGGGTGACGTCTTCTACCTGCACTCCCGTCTGCTGGAGCGCTGCGCGAAGCTCTCCGACGACCTGGGCGCCGGCTCGATGACCGGTCTGCCGATCGTCGAGACGAAGGCCAACGACGTCTCGGCGTTCATCCCGACCAACGTCATCTCCATCACCGACGGCCAGTGCTTCCTGGAGTCCGACCTGTTCAACGCCGGCCAGCGTCCGGCCCTGAACGTCGGTATCTCGGTCTCCCGCGTCGGCGGCTCCGCCCAGCACAAGGCCATGCGCCAGGTGTCCGGCCGGCTCCGCCTCGACCTCGCCCAGTACCGTGAGCTGGAGGCGTTCGCCGCCTTCGGTTCCGACCTGGACGCGGCGTCGAAGTCGCAGCTGGAGCGCGGTCAGCGCCTGGTCGAGCTGCTCAAGCAGCCGCAGTACCAGCCGATGCCGACCGAGGACCAGGTCGTCTCCGTGTGGGCCGGCACCACCGGCAAGATGGACGACGTTCCGGTCTCCGACGTCCGCCGCTTCGAGAAGGAGCTCCTGGAGTACCTGCACCGCAAGGAGCAGGGCCTCATGACCTCCATCAAGGAGGGCGCGAAGATGTCGGACGACACCCTCACCGCTGTTGCCGACGCCATCGCCGAGTTCAAGAAGCAGTTCGAGACCTCGGACGGCAAGCTTCTCGGCGAGGACGCCCCGGCCGCGGCCAAGTGACGTAAGGAAGGGACCTGACTCATGGGAGCCCAGCTCCGGGTCTACAAGCGTCGCATCCGATCCGTCACCGCGACCAAGAAGATCACCAAGGCGATGGAGATGATCGCCGCCTCGCGCGTCGTCAAGGCGCAGCGCAAGGTGGCGGCCTCCGCGCCGTACGCGACCGAGCTCACCCGCGCGGTCACGGCGGTCGGCACCGGTTCGAACACGAAGCACGCGCTGACCACGCAGGCCGAGACGGTCGTGCGGTCCGCGGTGCTGCTCCTCACGAGCGACCGCGGGCTCGCCGGCGCCTTCAACTCCAACGCCATCAAGGCCGCGGAGCAGCTGACGGCACGCCTCGAGGCCGAGGGCAAGCAGGTCGACACGTACATCGTCGGCCGGCGTGGTCTCGCGCACTACAACTTCCGTGAGCGCAAGGTCGCGGAGTCGTGGTCGGGCTTCACGGACGAGCCGACGTACGCGGACGCCAAGAAGGTCGCGGGTCCGCTGATCGAGGCCATCGAGAAGGACACGGCCGAGGGCGGCGTGGACGAACTCCACATCGTCTTCACCGAGTTCGTCTCGATGATGACGCAGACGGCGCTCGACGACCGTCTGCTGCCGCTGAGCCTCGACGAGGTGGCGAAGGAAGCAGCCCCCAAGGGCGAGATCCTTCCGCTGTACGACTTCGAGCCCTCGGCGGAGGACGTCCTCGACGCCCTGCTGCCGCGCTATGTGGAGAGCCGCGTCTACAACGCTCTCCTCCAGTCGGCAGCCTCGAAGCACGCCGCCACGCGGCGCGCGATGAAGTCGGCGACCGACAACGCGGGCGAGCTCATCGAGACGCTCTCCCGGCTTGCCAACGCGGCCCGCCAGGCCGAAATCACCCAGGAAATCAGCGAGATCGTCGGTGGCTCCGCAGCCCTGGCCGACGCGACCGCGGGGAGTGACAGGTAATGACGACGACAGTTGAGACGGCCGTTGCCACGGGCCGCGTCGCCCGGGTCATCGGCCCGGTCGTCGACGTGGAATTCCCCGTCGACGCCATGCCGGAGATCTACAACGCCCTTCACGTCGAGGTGGCCGACCCGGCCCTCGCCGGCGAGAAGAAGACGCTGACCCTGGAGGTCGCCCAGCACCTGGGTGACGGCCTGGTCCGCACGATCTCGATGCAGCCCACCGACGGTCTGGTCCGCCAGGCCCCGGTCACCGACACCGGCACGGGCATCACCGTCCCGGTCGGCGACTTCACCAAGGGCAAGGTGTTCAACACCCTCGGTGAGGTGCTGAACGTCGACGAGCAGTACGAGGGCGAGCGCTGGTCCATCCACCGCAAGGCTCCCAACTTCGACGAGCTCGAGTCGAAGACCGAGATGTTCGAGACCGGCGTCAAGGTCATCGACCTCCTCACCCCGTACGTCAAGGGTGGAAAGATCGGTCTGTTCGGCGGCGCCGGCGTCGGCAAGACGGTGCTCATCCAGGAGATGATCTACCGCGTCGCCAACAACCACGACGGTGTCTCCGTGTTCGCCGGCGTCGGTGAGCGCACCCGTGAGGGCAACGACCTCATCGAGGAGATGGCCGACTCGGGCGTCATCGACAAGACCGCCCTGGTCTTCGGTCAGATGGACGAGCCCCCGGGCACCCGTCTGCGCGTGGCCCTGGCCGGTCTGACCATGGCGGAGTACTTCCGCGATGTGCAGAAGCAGGACGTGCTGTTCTTCATCGACAACATCTTCCGCTTCACCCAGGCCGGTTCCGAGGTCTCGACCCTGCTCGGCCGGATGCCCTCCGCGGTGGGCTACCAGCCGAACCTGGCCGACGAGATGGGTCTCCTCCAGGAGCGCATCACCTCGACCCGTGGTCACTCGATCACCTCGATGCAGGCGATCTACGTCCCCGCGGACGACCTGACCGACCCGGCCCCGGCCACCACCTTCGCCCACCTCGACGCGACGACGGTTCTCTCCCGTCCGATCTCCGAGAAGGGCATCTACCCGGCCGTGGACCCGCTGGACTCCACGTCCCGCATCCTGGACCCCCGCTACATCGCGGCGGACCACTACAACACCGCGATGCGCGTCAAGACGGTCCTGCAGAAGTACAAGGACCTTCAGGACATCATCGCCATCCTCGGCATCGACGAGCTGGGCGAGGAGGACAAGCTCACCGTCCACCGCGCCCGTCGCGTGGAGCGCTTCCTGTCCCAGAACACCCACGTCGCCAAGCAGTTCACCGGCGTCGACGGGTCGGACGTGCCCCTGGACGAGTCGATCACCGCGTTCAACGCGATCATCGACGGCGACTACGACCACTTCCCGGAGCAGGCGTTCTTCCTGTGCGGTGGTATCGAGGACCTGAAGGCCAACGCCAAGGAGCTGGGCGTCTCCTGAACTCCCTGAGTTCGAAGTGAGCCCTTCGGCTCACGGCTGAGGGGGCGGGCGCGTCCCGCCCCCTCACGCACGCCCCTTAGACTTGTAACCAACACCCGGCAGAATCCGCCGGGTGGTGACCCGAGGAGCCACCTTGGCTGCTGAGCTGCACGTCGCGCTGGTCGCGGCCGACCGAGAGGTCTGGTCCGGCGAGGCCACCCTGGTCGTCGCGCGCACCACGTCCGGCGACATCGGCGTCATGCCCGGTCACCAGCCGCTGCTCGGTGTGCTGGAGTCGGGCCCGGTGACCATCCGTACGAGTGAGGGTGGAACGGTCGTCGCCGCGGTGCACGGCGGTTTCATCTCGTTCGCGGACAACAAGCTGTCGCTGCTGGCCGAGATCGCCGAGCTGTCGGACGAGATCGACGTCCAGCGCGTGGAGCGCGAACTCGAGCGCGCGAAGGCGGAGGGCGATGCCGCCGCCGAGCGTCGCGCGGACGTACGACTGCGTGCGGCGGCCTCGCGCTGAACCAGCGCGGAACCGCAGGACGTCACTCAGCCGCGGTCGGCACCGGAGCAATCCGGAGCCGACCGCGGCTGAGGCAGATATGGATGATTTTTCCGTTCCGTTACCTATTTTCGGTACCCAGGAGACGAGGAGGTCGGTGTCGATGGTCCTCGCTCTGACTGTGTGCGGAATTGTCGTGGCCCTGGTGGCGCTGGGGTTGTTCGTCTTCGGTCTGCGCCGCAGGCTCATCCAGCGCTCCGGCGGCACCTTCGACTGCTCCCTGCGCTGGGACGTCTCCGAGAAACCGGACACGAGCGGAAAGGGCTGGAGCTACGGGGTCGCCCGCTACAACGGCGACCGTATCGAGTGGTACCGCGTCTTCTCCTACGCCTACCGTCCGCGCCGGGTTCTGGAGCGCGGCTCGATCGAGGTGGCCGGCCGCCGCCTTCCCGAGGGCGAGGAGGAGCTGGCGTTGCTGTCCGACGCGGTGGTCCTCGTCTGTCTGCACCGGGGCACGCGCCTCGAACTCGCCATGAGCGAAGACGCGCTGACCGGTTTCCTCGCGTGGCTGGAGGCAGCCCCGCCCGGACAGAGAGTGAACGTGGCGTAGCCACATTCACTCTCTGGGTGGGGCTTCCCCGGGACTGAGTCCGGGGGAGCGTCAATGTCGCCCAGCGAACTTCTTTACGAAAGCCCGCTGTTGATGGCACTCACCAGCTCGCCGTTGCCGGTGTCTCCGCTGAACTCCCAGAAGAAGGCACCGCCGAGGCCCTGGTTCTTGGCCCAGGTCATCTTTCCGGCGATGGTGGCCGGGGTGTCGTAGGACCACCAGTTGTTGCCGCAGAAGGCGTAGGCCGTGCCGGCGATGGCGCCGTTGGCCGGGCAGGACGTCTTGAGGACCTTGTAGTCCTCGATGCCCTGCTCGTAGGTGCCGGCCGCGGGTCCGGTCGCCGTGCCGCCGGGCGCGGCCTGGGTGACGCCCGTCCAGCCGCGGCCGTAGAAACCGATGCCGATGAGCAGCTTGCTGGCGGGGACGCCCTTGGCCTTGAACTTGGCCATCGCGTCGGCCGTGGTGAACCCGGCCTGCGGGATGCCGTTGTACGTCGTCAGGGGGGAGTGCGGGGCGGTCGGACCGTCCGCGTCGAAGGCGCCGAAGAAGTCGTACGTCATCACGTTGTACCAGTTGACGTAGTTCGCGGCCCCCGCGTAGTCGGCGGCGTCGATCTTGCCGCCGGAGGTGCCGTCGGCCGTGGTGGCCGCGGTGACCAGGTAGTTCGCGCCGAACTTGGCGCGCAGTGCCTGCATCAGGTTCTTGTAGGCCGCCGCCCCGCTGGTGTCGCAGGACAGGCCGCAGGCGTTCGGGTACTCCCAGTCGATGTCGATGCCGTCGAAGACGTCGGCCCAGCGCGGGTCCTCGACCAGGTTGTAGCAGGACTGGGCGAACGCGGCCGGGTTGGCCGCGGCCTGGGCGAAGCCGCCGGACCAGGTCCAGCCGCCGAACGACCAGAGCACCTTGATGTGCGGGTACTTGGCCTTCAGCTGGCGCAGCTGGTTGAAGTTGCCGCGCAGCGGCTGGTCCCAGGTGTCGGCGACGCCGCTGACCGACTGGTCGGCGGTGAAGGCCTTGTCGTAGTCGGCGTAGGAGTCGCCGATCGCGCACTGGCCGTTCGTGACGTTGCCGAAGGCGTAGTTGATGTGTGTGATCTTCGCGGCCGAGCCCGACGTCACCAGGTTCTTGACGTTGTAGTTGCGGCCGTAGATGCCCCACTCGGTGAAGTAGCCGAGTCTGACCTTGTCGCCGGTGGTCGGGGGAGTGGTGCCGCCGCCGGTGGTGCGGACGGCGACCGCGCCGCCGGCCGGTCCCGTCTGGTCGGCGGTGTCACGGGCCCGGACGGCGTAGGAGTAGTCGGTGCCCGCGGTGAGACCGGTGTCGGTGTACGAGGTGGTCGTCACGGTGGCGACCTTGGCGCCGTCGCGCAGGACGTCGTAGTTCTTGACGCCCTTGTCGTCGGTGGCCGCGGACCAGGTCAGCCTCACCGAGGTGTCGGTCACGGAGGAGGCCGTGGGTGTGCCGGGGGCCGAGGGGGCGGCGTCGCCGGGGACCGACGTGCCGTCGCAGCCGCCGCCGTTGAGCTTGCAGTTGGACGGGGAGCCGGCGCCGGCGCCGTTGAAGCCGAAGGAGACCGAGGCGCCGGCGGCGAGGCTGCCGTTCCAGGACTTGTTCCTGGCGGTCCAGTGGGTGCCGGAGGACGTGACGTCGGCGTCCCAGGCGGAGGTGACGGAGGTGCCGGAGGGGAAGTCCCACTCGACCGTCCAGGAGCTCAGGGCGGTGGTGCCGGTGTTCTTCACCGTCCACCTGCCCTCGAAGCCGGTGCCCCAGTCGGAGGCCTTGGTGTAGGTGGCGGTTGCGGTCGGGGCGGCCTGGGCGGGGCTCGCCAGGCCGACCAGCCCGGCCAGGGGGAGCAACAGCGTGGCGAACCCTGCCGCGGCTCTGTGTCTGAAGCGCATCGCGCGCCTCCTCGGGGGAGTCGGGGGGGCGTGACTGAGCCTTCACGCCCACGGTGCCGCGAGAATAGAAAGGTCTGGACCACGGGTCAATAGGTCTGGACCACTGCGACTCACTTCGCTCCCGATTTCACCGGATGCCCAACTCCTGCGCCAGGACCGCCGCTTGCACCCGACTGCGCAGTCCCAGCTTGCCCAGCAGTCGGCTGACGTGCGTCTTCACCGTCGCCTCCGCCATGTCGAGGCGTTCGGCGATCCCCGCGTTGGACAGTCCCTGGCCCAGACAGGCGAGCACCTCGCGTTCACGCCGGGTCAGCGGGTCGAGCGCGGCCGGATCGGCCGCGGGCGTGCGGACCGGGCGCGCGGCGAACTCGGCGATCAGACGGCGTGTCACGGCCGGGGCGATCAGCCCGTCCCCGGCGGCCACGGTGCGGACCGCGGTCAGCAGATCCCGCGCCTCAGTGTTCTTGAGCAGGAATCCGGCCGCACCGGCCCGCAACGCACCGAACACATAGGCGTCGAGGTCGAAGGTGGTCAGGACCAGGACGTCGGCCAGCCCCTCCGCGACGATCCTCCGGGTCGCCGACACCCCGTCCAGCAGCGGCATCTGAACGTCCATCAGCACCAGGTCGGGACGCAGCTCCCGGGCCAGCGCCACCGCCTGCTCCCCGTCCGCGGCCTCCCCGACCACCTCGATGTCGGACGCGCTGCGCAGGATGAGAACGAGTCCGGCGCGGACGGCGGACTGGTCCTCGGCGACCAGGACACGGACGGCGGAACTCACAGGGCCCCTCCTTGCTCATGCGGGCTCTCCCCCTACGAGGGGCAGCACGGCGTGCACGGTCCAGCGCGAGCCCTGCGGCCCGGCGGCGAACGTGCCGCCGAGCAGCGCGGCCCGCTCCCGCATCCCGACGAGTCCGGCCCCGGAGCCGGGGGCGCGGGGCCCGTCCCGGCGGCCGTACGGACTGCCGACCCGCAGGTCGAGTGCGCCGTCGCGCTGCACGAGGCCGACGGTGACCCGGCCGGGGCACGCGTGCTTCAGCGCATTGGTCAGCGATTCCTGGACGATGCGGTAGGCGGCGAGTCCGACCGGGGTCGGGACCTCGCCGTGGTCGGCGTCGAGGGTGACGTCGAGCCCGTTGGCGCGGGCGCCGTCGACCAGGGAACGCAGGCCTTCGAGGGTGGGGGCGGCCGCCGGCTCGCACTCCCCGCCGTCGTCGCGCAGGATCCCGATCAGCCGCCGCATCTCCGCCAGCCCCTCGACGCTGTTCTCGCGGATGACGGACAGCGCCTGCCTGGATGTGTCCGGGTCGTCGATCGAGAGCGCGGCCGTCGAGTGGATGGCGATCGCCGACAGGTGGTTGGCGACCATGTCGTGCAACTCCCGCGCCATGCGCGCCCGCTCGGCCGTGACCGCCTGGGCCCGGTCGATCTCGGCGAGCAGCGCGGTCTGCTCGGCCCGCAGCCGTGCGGCCTCGGCGGCGTCACGATGGTCGCGCACGATCCAGCCGGTGGCGGCGGGCCCGTACGCGACGACGCCCACGACCACGCCGATCAGCAGCGCCTCCGGCACCCGCCACACCGCGAACGGCACCAGCGTTCCCGCCACCGTGAGCAGCCCGGTGATCCACTGGATACGGCGGGCGGAGGCGAGCGGGCCGTACAGGACGGCCGCGTACATGACGTCGGTGAACATCAGGAGGGTGGACAGACTGCCCTGGGTCACCAGATCCGCGCAGAACGCGGCCGTGGCCGTGAGCAGGGCCGCGCGCGGGGCCGTGCGGCGCATCAGTTCGCAGCCCGCCGTCACCAGCAGAGGCGGCAGGACGGGCCAGGGGCCGTCGAACAGCGTGATCGGGTCGCTGGACGGCCGGGTGCCCAGGCCGGCGACGACGAGCAGCAGTCCGCCGAGCAGTCCGCCGACCGCGATGCGGACGTCGAACCGGTGCGGGCGGGGCAGTCGTCGTGCGGGCATGCCCTCCATCCAACACGCCCCGCGACCCGTGCGCCTGCTCCTCGGGAACGGTCCCGAACTGCATCTTTCGATGTACCGCGAGTTCGTCACCGGCGACGACGAACGCGGCCGCGCGCTGCGGGAGCCTGGGACGGCGAACGAGAGGAGCGGACCGTGATCGTCACGCTGATCATCGCCTGCGAGGTGGCCTTCTGGGTGCTGCTGGCCGCCGGGCTGGCCTTCCGGTACGTGTTCCGGATGCCGCGGCTGGGCCTCGCCCTGCTGCTGTGCGAGCCGCTGCTGGAGATCGTGCTGTTCGCCGTGACCGCGACCGACCTCAGGAACGGCGCCGAGCCGGACTGGCGGCACGGCCTCGCCGCCGTCTACATCGGCTTCACCGTGGGCCTCGGCCACTCCACGATCAAGTGGGCGGACGCCCGCGTCGCCCACCGCTTCGCGGGCGGACCGCCGCCGGTGAGGCCGCCGAAGTACGGCAGGGCCCGCGCCGTTCACGAATGGAAGGTCGCGGGCCGCTGGACCCTCGCCGCCCTGGTCGCCGTCGCCCTGCTCCAGGCGGCCGTCCGGTACGTCGGCGGCGACGGCGACACCGGCTCGCTGCGGGCGTGGCAGCAGCGGATGCTGTTCGTCGTCGGCGTCAACGTCGTCATCGCCGCGAGCTACACCCTCTTCCCGAAGCGGGAGCCGAAGGGCGGCCCGGAGCCGGAACCGAAGGACGGCCCGGAGCGGGAACCGGCCAAGATGGACTAGCGCTCCCCGCCCGGCACCCACAGCACGTCCCCGGCCGCCTTGTTGGCGGTGCGGGCGAGGATGAACAACAGGTCCGACAGCCGGTTGAGGTAGGTCGCGGTGAGCGGGTTCATCCGCTCGCCGTGCGCCTCCAGGGCGGCCCACGTGGAGCGTTCGGCGCGCCGGACCACCGTGCACGCCTGATGCAGCAGGGCCGCGCCCGGGGTGCCGCCGGGCAGGATGAACGAGCGCAGCTTGTCCAACTGCTCGTTGAAGCGGTCGCAGTCCGCCTCCAGCCGGTCGATGTAGAACTGCTCGACCCTCAGGGGCGGGAACTCCGGGTTCTCCACCACCGGCGTCGACAGGTCGGCACCCACGTCGAACAGGTCGTTCTGGACGCGGACGAGGACCTCGGCGACCTCCTCGTCCAGGCCGCCGAGCGCGATCGCCGTGCCGATCACCGCGTTCGCCTCGTTGGCGTCCGCGTAGGCGGCGATCCTGAGGTCGGTCTTGGCGACCCGGCTCATGTCGCCGAGGGCGGTGGTGCCCTGGTCGCCGGTCCTGGTGTAGATGCGCGTCAGATTGACCATGCCGCCAATCTAGACCGTCCCCGCGCATCCGCTCCGTTCCCTTCGTCACGGTCCGCGGGGCGGCGGATCGGCGGCCCTTCGCGGGGGGCGGAGCCTGCTCAGGACGGGGTCAATCGGAGTGAATCGGACAGGATTTGACGACGTGACCGGCGTCTCACGCCCTGAGACGTGAGACGCGTTACTAACCGGTCACGCAGCGCCTCACGACCGCTAATCTCCGGCCGAGAGGCACATGGACAGGCAACCGGGGCGGCTGCGCCGGATGGTTGACGCCGGTGACATCGGACGCGTGAGCGGGCAGGGCTCTACAGGCACCGGAACCGCACAGGTCCCAGGAGCCTCACCCTTGCGGGTGAATTGGGTATCGGTTCGCTCACAGACGGCAACCTCTGACCGCTTCTCGCAGTCAGAGGATGCAACACCGGACACCACCACCGCGGAGCACGAGACGCACGCTTAGGGGAGCGCTATGCACATCAAGGGCGACCACGTCGAGCTGGTCGTCGGGGGCCGCCTCGACGTCCGCAGCGCGGCGGACGCCCGTACGGCCCTGCACACGGCGGTCGACGACGGAGTGGGCGACCTGGTGCTCGACCTGTCCGGACTCGACTCGTGGGACGCCACCGGTCTCGGCGTCATCATGGGCGTCCACCGGCGGGCCGGCCGCTGCGGCCGGCGCCTGGTGCTGCGCGGTGTGCCGCCGCAGATGCAACGACTGCTGGTCGCCACCCGGCTGCACCGGATCCTCGCGATCGAGGGCGGCATCGGAGTGGAGTCCCTGCCCCGCGTGTGACGAGCAGGGGGTGTGGCCTGCGACGGGAAGCGTGGGACGGGCGCGACGGGTGCGAGAATCCGGGTGCAATCCTCACGAGACCGTGACGCTTCGGGCGGCCCGGCACCCCGGGCTGTCGTAGATACTGTGCGAAGGTTTACGGTTCGTCTGCCCGCCGCCCGCAGCCCTCGAGCGGGCACCGGACCAGAAGCGACAGCCCAGTGTGCGGCCAGGCCGGGAGGGGCTACCGCCACACGACGCTTTTGGGGGGCTTGACCCATGGACCCGAACACCCGGGGACCCGAGGAGCACGGCCACGACGCGGGGGACGCCTCCCGGTCGAGCGCCTTCGACTCCGGGCCCGGCCAGACCTCGCGCCCGCGCCCGTCCAGGGACCCCCTCACCCCCGACTTCGGCCAGCCCGCCGCCGCCCTGGCCCGCACGGTGCGCCTGGTCGCCGGCGACCATCTGCTCACCGTCAACCCCGTCGACGGCAGCGAGATCGAGCTGTGCCCGCCTGGGGGCACCGCCCGCTCGAGCGCAGCCGAGAGTGGGGGAGAACGGGCCGAGCGGCCCGCCCGGCGCACGCCCGAGCGGCGCGCCGAGGCCGAGCGCACCGCCCGTCCGCCCGTTCCCGCCGGAGCCGCCCCGCCCGCGCGGCCGCTTCTCGGCCGGCAGGACGAACGCGAACAACTGGTCCGTCTCCTGGCCCGCGGCCGCTCCGTCCGCCTCACCGGCGCCCCCGGCTCCGGCCGCACCAGCCTCCTCGACCTGGTCGCCGAGGACTGCGAGGACCTCGCCCCCGACGGCGTCGTCCGCCTCAGCGGCCGCCGGCGCACCACCGCCGACCTGCTGCAGGACCTCTTCCACGCCGTCTACGACGCCCCCCGGCACCGCCCCGACGAGGACGAGCTGCGCGACCTGGTCCGCGAGATCGGCGCGGTCGTGGTGGTCGACGACCTCGACCTCGGCGGCGCCGCCCTCGATGATCTGCTGGACGCGACGCCCGAGTGCGCCTTCCTGCTCGGCGCGACGCCGGACACCCCGCTGCCCTCCGCGGACTCCGCCGTCGAGGAGGTCGTCCTCCCCGGTCTCGACCGCGCGGGCGGCGTAGAGGTCATCGAGCGGGCCGTCGGCCGCGTGCTCACCGAGGAGGAGGCCAACTGGGCCGGCGACCTCTGGTTCGAGTCGGAGGGCCTGCCGCTGCGGTTCGTGCAGGCAGGCGCCCTGCTCGCGCAGCGCGACCGGCTGCGGGCCAGTGCCGACGCGGTAGACGCGTTCGGCGTCTTCGAGGACGCCCGGCCGCTTTCCACCCCCGTCGACGCCGTCGCCGGGGCCGGGGAGGCCGAGGAGATACCCCTGCCCTCCCTCGGCGAGGCCGCCGCGCCGGCGCCCCTGCTCGCCGCCCGCCTCAGCGCCTCCGCCCGCGACACCCTGCGGTTCGCCGTCGCCCTCGGCGGCGAGGTCCCGCACCAGGCCCATCTGCCCGCCCTGGTGGGCGACACCCACGCCGACGCGGCCCTCGGCGAGCTGGCCGGCTGCGGGCTCGTCTCCCCGGTCGGCAACCGCTACCGCCTCGCCGCCGGAGTCCAGGCCCAGCTCGAGGCCGCCGGATACGCCGACGACGTCGAGACCCGCGCTCACGCCGCAGCCCAGCACTACGCCTGGTGGACCGGCCACCCCTCGGTCACCCCGGAACGGGTCTGCGCGGAGGCGGACGCCGTCCTCGCCGCCCTCGCGGCGGTCGTCCCGGACACCACCCGGCCCGAGGAGGGCGAGGAGGCCACCGCCGTCCAACTCGCCCGCACGGCGGCACCCGCGCTCGCCGCGGGGCTCCAGTGGAGCGCCTGGTCGAGCGCGCTGCACGAGGGCGCGGAGGCCGCCCGGCTCGCGGCGCAGTCCGCGGACCGCGCCTACTTCCACCACGAGCTCGGCGTCCTCGCGCTGTGCACCGGGGACCTCGACCGGTCCCGTTCCGAGCTGGAGGCCTCGCTCGCCCTGCGCGGCACGATCGCCGACAAGCGCGGCACCGTCGCCGGCCGCCGCGCCCTCGCGCTGGTCGCCGACCGCTCGGGCGACGTGCCGGGACTGCCCGCCGCGACGTTCGGCGGCGAGACGCCCGACGCGCGTCACGAGGAACAGGCGTCCCCGCCCCGCGGCGTACAGGCGCCGCTCCCGACCTTCCCGCCGGAGGCCGAGACCCTCGTCGCCCGCCGCGAACCGCCCCCCGAGCCGATGCGTCACAGCCTCGGCGGCCTGCGGAGCCTGGCCAGGCGCAACCTGGTCGGGGTCGGCGCCGGCGCGTTGCTCGTCGCCGTGCTGGGCACCGTGGTCACGCTCGGCGCGACCTCGAACAAGGACGCCGACGACCCTTCCGACCGGGTCGGCGTCAACCCGTCCGTCTCCACCGGCGTCGACGGCGGTGACGTCGGCGCGGACACCCCCGGCGACGACAAGGGCTCCGCCGACACGGGCGAGGCGACCAGCAGGCCGACGGACCCGGGTGCCGACGGGACCATGGGCACCTCGGACGACCCGACGCCCACGGGTTCGGCGGAGCCGTCGTCGGGGGCGAGCGGCTCGGGGGATCCCGGGGACGGGAAGCCCTCCGGCCCGCCCGAGCCGAGCGGCAGTCCGTCGGCCGGCCCGACCGGGTCCGGGTCGGCTTCGCCCTCGGCGTCCGCGTCCTCCAGCGGCGGGACCGGCTCGGCGTCGCCGTCGCCGTCCACTTCGGAGACCGGCGCACCGACCCCCTCCGGCAACACCTCGACCTCGGCCGGCGACTCCATGTCCTCCGCCCCCGTCGGCAGCACGATGAGCTCCTCCGGGCGATCCGGCCCCTCCGGTGCGGCGGCGACCTCGCCGGACGAGGTCATCTGAGCCGCGGGGGCACGGCTTTGGGCACACGACAGGGCCGGGTTCCTCTTCGGGAACCCGGCCCTCGTCGTCGTGCGGACGCCGTACGGATGCCGTCCGGCGGTCGTGCGGACGCCGTACCCGACGTCAGAACAGCCGCAGTTTGTCGTCCTCGATGCCGCGCATGGCGTTGTAGTCGAGGACCGTGCAGCCGATGCCGCGGTCCGTGGCGAGGACGCGGGCCTGGGGCTTGATCTCCTGGGCGGCGAAGACGCCGCGGACCGGGGCGAGATGCGGGTCGCGGTTCAACAGCTCGAGGTAGCGGGTGAGTTGCTCGACCCCGTCGATCTCGCCGCGTCGCTTGATCTCCACCGCGACGGTCTGCCCGTCGGCGTCCCGGCACAGGATGTCGACCGGGCCGATGGCCGTCATGTACTCGCGGCGGATGAGGGTGTAGCCCTCGCCGAGGGTCTCGATGCGGTCCGCGAGCAGTTCCTGCAGGTGCGCTTCCACGCCGTCCTTGATCAGGCCGGGATCGACGCCCAGTTCGTGCGACGAGTCGTGGAGGATCTCCTCCATCGTGATGATGAGCTTCTCACCGCCCTTGTTGACGACGGTCCAGACACCCGCCACGCCTTCGGAGTCCCCCGCGTCCTCCTTCAGCGTGCAGGGCGGCGACATCCAGTTGAGGGGCTTGTAGGCCCGGTCGTCCGCGTGGATGGAGACGCTGCCGTCCGCCTTCACCAGGATCAGACGGGGGGCGGAGGGGAGGTGGGCGGTGAGCCGGCCGGCGTAGTCGACGGAGCACCGGGCGATGACGAGACGCATGGTCGGCAACGCTATCCGACGCCCCGTGGTGCCCGCGATCCGCCCGCCCGTCCGACGGTCCCGCACGCAACGGGCCACCCTTGCGCCCCGCCCCTTTTGATCAGGAAAACCTCTGTTCGACAGTGGCCGATTGTGTGCCCAACAGGCCTTCCCTATGTGCTCATTCTCCTGGTGCGGTCACCGTCCGTTGCCTACCGTAGTGAACGGGAGGTCGCGATGCGTGTACTCAGCGTGTGCGGTGTTTCGGCATGGCGGGCTCCCCTTCCCTGTCCGTCAACCCTCGTCGTTCTCGGGGGTGCGAGAGGAGTACCCATGTCGCTCGACGTCTCACCGGCCCTACTCGATCAGGCCGAGCGAGGCGAGGTCGACGAAGCAGAATTCGTCGACTGCGTCCGGACCTCCCTGCCCTACGCATGGGAGATGGTCAGCTCCCTGGTGGCCCAGCTGAAGGTGGACGGCGGAGACTTCGCCGACAACCAGACGCCCCCGCCGGACGAGCAGGCACGCGGGCAGCTGCTGCGCGCGCTCGCGAGTGACGCCATACGCGGCGCGCTGCAGCGGCACTTCGGTGTGCGGCTCGCCTTCCAGAACTGCCACCGGGTGGCGGTGTTCCCGTTGGACTCGGCTGTCGACGAGAAGCTGGACCGCTTCACCTCGATCCGCAGCCAGGTGCTCAACCAGTCCCCGGAATTCCGGGACTGCTGACGGCATGACGATGTCGCTTGCCGCTCCTGATGCGGGAGGTTTCCGACACCACGGGAGCATCACGGGAGCGGCAGGCTCAGCGGCCGGCTGGGCCGCTCACCGGAGGTGGGGGAGCACCTCCGAGCCCAGCCGCCGTACGTTCTCCTCGGTGGCCGCCAGGTCGCCGGAGCCCTCGACGAGCAGGGCGAAGCGCGAGATGCCCGTCCGCTCGCTGGTGGCCGCGAGGCGGTCGGCGCAGAGCCGCGGGGTGCCCACCGGGTGCAGCCCGCAGAGCAGTTCGGTGTACGCCACCGGGTCCCGCATGGAGCGGGGCCGGCCGTCCACCGTGACATGGGCGTCGAGCCCCTGCTTCAGCCAGCCCGGCATGGCCTTCACCAGGGTCTCCACCGCGTCCGTGCGCCGGTCCGCGATCTGGCAGACGCCCGCCGAGACATGCGCCGCGCCGCGGATCTCGCCCTCGGACCGCCCGGCGGCGCGGGCGAACCGCCGCCACTGGGCGACCATCTCGGCCTTCTCCTCGTCCCCGACGTGCATGCCGAGCAGCATCGGCAGGCCGCGTTCGGCGGCCAGCCGCACGCTCGCGGGGGAGGTGCAGGCGACGACGACCTCCGGCCCCGTGCCCTCCGTCAAAGCCTCCGACGGGCGGGGCACGACGGGGACTTCACGGAAGCGGAAGCGCTCGCCGTCGGCTCCCACCGAAGGTTCACGCAGCCAGCGCACCAGCAGATCGAGTGATTCCGGGAACCCCTTCTCGTACGCCTCCAGGCCGGAGCCGAACACCTCGAGGTCGACCCACGGCCCGCCGCGGCCGACGCCCAGCGAGAAGCGGCCGCCGCTGGTCAGGTGCAGCAGCGCGGCCTGTTCGCCGAGCGCGACGGGATGGACGGTGGGCAGCACACTGACCGCCGTGCCCACCCTGATGCGGCGGGTGCGGCCCAGCAGCAGAGCGGCGAGGGTGACCGCCGACGGACAGGTGCCGTACGGCACGAAGTGGTGCTCGGCCAGCCAGACCGAGTCGAGCCCCGCCTCCTCGGCGACCTCGGCCGAGCGGACCGCGCGGTGCAGCGCCTCGCCCTGACCCTGGCCCGGGAACTGGGCCCCCAACACAAAACTTCCAACGCGCATGGACTTTCCTGCTTCCTTGGCTCCGACACGGAGCTCCCCCACCCGGCATAACCGTCCGACACGTGCCGAGGACACGGCCTGGCGGAGAGATTTGCGGATTGTCTGCCGAATGCGGCGTCCGGGAAAGGGGCCTGCGGGTCCGCTGCCCCTCGGGTGCCCGGGCTCGCGCCGCGTACGCTGGAGAACGGCCCTGCCCCCTGTATAGCCCCGTGAGGTGTCCTGTGTCGCCGCGTCGCAACCGACCCAAGGATGAGGGCTCGTCGGGCCGGAGCGCCGAGGACGACCGCGCGAGCCGCTACGGCGGCTGGGAGTCGGCGCAGGACTGGCGCGGCGAAGAGTGGAGCGTACGGCATGTGGCCGGGGCGAGCGCCCAGGGCAAAACGTACCGGTGCCCCGGCTGCGACCAGTTGATCCCCGGCGGCGTCCCGCACGTGGTGGCCTGGCCGGAGCACGCAGGCGTCGACGACCGGCGTCACTGGCACAAGGCGTGCTGGAACGCACGGGACCGCCGCACCCCGGGGATGCAGCGGTCCCGCAACGCACCCAGGTTCTGAACCCGGGGGCGCGCTCGGCGTGGGGGTGCGGTGGCCTACACGTCCCGCTTCTCCAGGAGCACGAAGGCGGCGCCGAGCACGACGGCCGTCATACCCAGCGCGATCCACAGCGGGTCCCAGCCGCTCGGGCCGCTCTCGCTGAGCGAGGCCGCGTAGAAGACGCTGAGCTGGCTGGGGATCGAGTACTCGAAGAGGGCCTGGCGCAGGCTCTCCAGCGAGGACGAGAACATGAAGATCGCGATGACCAGCGGGGCCAGCAGCAGGCCGATCATGATGGTGATGGCGCCCGCCGAGTGCCGGATGATCGAGCCGACGGCCAGCGACAGCAGCCCCAGCAGTGCCAGGTAGAGGGATACGCCCACGGTGGCCTTCAGCCACTCCGCGCCGCTCGGCTCGCGGGCGCCGGACAGCATCGCCACCTGGATCACGGCCACGAAGGCCGACGCCACGAGCGTCACCGTGAAGGCGACGGCGAAGAACACGATCGCCTTCGCGGCGAGGACCCGGCCGCGCGAGGGGCAGGCGACCATGGTCGTGCGGATCATGCCGGTGCCGTACTCCGAGGCCGTGGTGAGCACGCCGAGCGTGATGACGCACATGCTGCCCAGCAGCAGTCCGAAGAAGCCGAAGGGCAGCGCGGTGTCGCCCGAGAGGTCCTGCTCGGAGGCGTTCGCGGCGACGATCGCGCCGGCCCCCAGCCCGATGCCGACGACGAGGAACACGTACACGCCGAGCGTCCACATGGTGGAGCGCACCGACCGGATCTTGGTCCACTCCGAGGCGATGGCGTTCCCGAGGTGGGTGCGCACGACCGGGATCGGCGAGGTGTAGACGGGGCCGGCCGCGGCGTACGAGGCGCCGGGCGCCGTCTGCCAGGCGGGTGCGGCCTGCGGCGTCGGGTGCTGCGGGGTGCTCATCGGGCGTCCTCGGACTCGGTCGGGGCGTCGGGGGCGGACACGGGCGCGGGCGCGGCTTCGGGCGCCGACGCGGCCGGCGCCGCGGGCGCGGGTGCCGGCGGCGCGGCCGGGGCCTGTGCGGGCGGCTGCGCGTACGGGTTGGCGGCGTTGTTCGGGCCGGGAGCCGAACCGGGCGCTCCGGGGGCGGCGTACGCCCCGTGGGCGGCCGCCAAAGGCGTCGGGGCCGGCTGCGGAGGCGCGTAGCCCTGCTGCTGCGGGGGCGGCGGGGCGTACCAGCCCGGCTGGCCCTGGCCCGGCACCGGCATCGGCGGCTGCGCCCCGGGCGGCAGCTGCTGCTGGAGGCCGGCCTTCTGGTCGATGGTCGACCGGTAGTCCACGGCGCCCTGCGTCATCCGCATGTACGCCTCCTCCAGGGAGGCCTGGTGCGGCGACAGCTCCCACAGACGGACGTCGCTGTCGTGGGCGATGTCGCTGATGCGGGGCAACGGCAGTCCGGTCACCCGCAGCGCGCCGTCCTGCTCGGGCAGGACGTGGCCGCCCGCCTCGGTGAGCGCCGAGGCCAGCTTCTCGCGCAGCTCCGGGTCGGTGTGCGGGGTGCGCACGCGCGCGAAGTCGGCGGAGTTGGCCGAGATGAAGTCCTTCACGCTCATGTCGGAGAGCAGCTGCCCGCGCCCGATGACGATCAGGTGGTCGGCGGTCAGCGCCATCTCGCTCATCAGGTGGGAGGAGACGAACACCGTGCGGCCCTCGGCGGCCAGCGCCTTCATCAGGTTGCGCACCCAGAGGATGCCCTCGGGGTCGAGGCCGTTGACCGGCTCGTCGAAGAGCAGCACCTGGGGGTCGCCGAGCAGGGCCGCCGCGATGCCGAGCCGCTGGCCCATGCCCAGGGAGAAGCCCTTGGAGCGCTTTCGGGCCACGTCCTGCAGGCCGACCACGCCGAGCACCTCGTCGACCCGCCGCGCCGGGATGCCGGACAGCTGGGCCAGGCTCAGCAGGTGGTTGCGGGCGTGCCGGCCGCCGTGCACCGCCTTGGCGTCCAGCAGGGCGCCCACCTGGCGGGCCGCGTTGGGCAGCCGGCGGTACGGGTAGCCGCCGATCGTCACCGACCCGGCGGTCGGGTTGTCCAGGCCCAGGATCATCCGCATGGTCGTGGACTTGCCCGAGCCGTTCGGCCCGAGAAAGCCCGTGACCGCCCCAGGGCGGACCTGGAAGGAAAGGTTGTACACAGCGGTCTTGTCGCCGTAGCGCTTGGTCAGGCCGACTGCTTCGATCATGCTCCGCACCCATCGAAAGGTTCAGGACAGCAGGGCACACGCCCCCGTAAGGGTTAGGAGACTATCGGGGCGCTGACGGTTCCGCCCAAAAGAAAGCAAAGCCCAAAGCGTTACGCATCGCGTTTCTTCAGCAGGAGGTAGCCGCCGGCGAGCGCCGCCACCGTCCACAACGTCATGATCGCGAACCCGCCCCAGGGCCCGTACGGGGTGTCGTCGTCGATCCGCGTGACCACCTGCATGACCCTGCTGCCCGCCTGGTCGGGCAGATACCGGCCGACCTTCTTCGTGGCGGAGACGTTGCCGAGGATGTTGGAGATCAGGAAGAAGAACGGCATCAGGATGCCGAGCGACAGCATCGGCGAGCGCAGCATCGTGGCCACGCCCATCGAGAAGACGGCGATGAGCGTCATGTACAGACCGCCGCCGATCACCGCCCGCAGGACGCCGCTGTCCTCGATCGACGCCCGGTGGGAGCCGAGCATGGCCTGCCCCAGGAAGAACGTGACGAAGCTGGTCACGAGCCCCACGGCCAGCGAGAGCCCGGTGGCCACCGCGATCTTGCTGAACAGGAAGACGCCGCGCTGCGGCACCGCGGCCAGCGAGGTGCGGATCATGCCGGTGCTGTACTCGTTCGACACCACCAGCACCCCGAACACGATCATCGCGAGCTGACCGAGGGTCATCCCGGCGAAGCTGACGAAGGTGGGGTCGAAGGAGAGCCGGTCGCCCCGGCTCATGTTGTCGAACTCGTGGCTCGACAGCGCCGAGATCAGCACACCGAGCGCGACGGTGACCACCACGGCGAGGGACAGTGTCCACACCGTGGACGCCACCGACCGGATCTTGGTCCATTCGGACCGGATGACCTGGGTCGCCGCCATCGTCAGCTCCTCGTCCAGTCGTCGCCCCACTGCTGCAGGGGCTGTACGTCGGGCGTGCCCGGCACGCCCGGGGACGCGTCCATCGGCACGTCCGTGTGCGCGTGGTACTGGACCGACTCCGCGGTCAGCTGCATGAACGCCTCCTCCAGGGAGGCCCGCTGGGGGCTCAGCTCGTGCAGCACGATCTGGTGCCGCGCGGCCAGCTCGCCGATGTGCTCGGGCTTGCCGTCGTCGACCTCCAGCACCCCGCCACCGGTCTCGACGACCACCGTCCCGGCGCCGTGCAGCACGTCGAGCAGCCGCTCCCGCTGCGGGGTGCGGATACGGACGTAGCTGCGCGAGTTCTGCGCGATGAAGTCGGCCATGGAGGTGTCGGCGAGCAGCCGGCCCTGCCCGATGACGACGAGATGATCCGCGGTGAGCGCCATCTCGCTCATCAGATGGGAGGAGACGAACACCGTCCGCCCCTGCGAGGCCAGCGATTTCATCAGCGTGCGGATCCAGTGGATGCCCTCGGGGTCGAGGCCGTTGACCGGCTCGTCGAACATCAGGATCCGCGGGTCGCCGAGGAGTGCGCCCGCGATGCCCAGCCGCTGGCCCATGCCCAGCGAGAACCCCTTGGCCTTCTTCCGCGCCACGGAGGTGAGCCCGACGGTGTCCAGCACCTCGTGCACCCGGCTGCGCGGGATGCCGTTGCTCTGCGCGAGACACAGCAGATGGTTGAAGGCGCTGCGCCCACCGTGCATGGCCTTCGCGTCCAGCAGGGCGCCGATGTAGGTGAGGGGATCCCTGAGCCGGTCGTAGTGCTGCCCGTCGATGAGGACGTCCCCCGCGGTCGGCCGGTCGAGACCGAGCATCATCCGCATGGTGGTGGACTTCCCGGCGCCGTTGGGACCGAGGAAGCCCGTGACGATGCCCGGCCTCACGGTGAAGCTGAGGTTGTTCACCGCCACCGTGTCGCCGTACCGCTTGGTCAGTCCCGACAGCTCGATCATGCGGCCACGCTAAAGCGCGGCAAAGCCCCCTGCCACCGGAGTGGCAGAGGGCTCGGCGATGTCCGTTCCCCGTACCCGCGGACGTTACCGGGTCTGCTGTGCCGGGACCCCGCGCGAGATCGGCTCGTCGTCCGTGGACGGCGCACCGGCCGCGGCCACCGCGGCGCCGGTCAGCGTGGCGAGCATCTCGCGGACGTTCGTCAGCTGGGCGTTGATGCTGTCGCGACGGTTGGTGAGCGCCGCCAGCTCGCGCTCGGACTCGGAGCGGATCCGGTCCGCCTTGGCGTTCGCGTCAGCCACGATGTCCTCGGCCTGGCGCTGCGCGGTCTCGACGGTCTGACGGGCACGACGCTCGGCGTCGGTGCGCAGCTTCTCCGCCTCCAGACGCAGCTGCTCCGCGCGGTGCTCGATCTCCGCGAGACGCTTCTCCGCCTTCTGCTGACGGGACGCCAGGTCGCGCTCCGACTGCTCGCGGCGCTTGGCCAGGTTGGTCTCGAAGTCGGCGGCCGCCTGCGCGGCCTTCGCGCGGGTCTCCTCGAAGAGGGCGTCCGCCTCCTCACGCTTCGACTGCGCGTCCTTCTGCGCCTCGGAACGCAGCTGCGACGCGTCGCTCTTGGCCTTCTCGACGATCCGGACGCCCTCGTCCTCCGCCTTGGACTTGCGCTCCGCAGCGAACGATTCCGCGTCGTTGCGCACCTGCTGGGCGGCCGACTCGGCGAGCTCCCGGTGCTGCTCGGCCGCGCGACGGGCCTCCTCGCGCAGGTCCTTGGCCTCTTCCTCGGCGAGGCGGAGGATCTTCTCGACACGCGCGCCGAGGCCGGCGTACGACGGCTCCGCGTCGCTTACCTGGGCCTGGGCGTTCTGCGTCTCGAGGTGGAGCTCCTCGATGCGCTTTTCCAGAGCAGTGATACGAGCCAGAGCGCTGTCACGGTCGGAGACGAGCTTCGAGATGCGTTCGTCCACCTGAGCGCGGTCGTACCCACGCCGCACAAGCTCGAAGCCGTAGGGGGAAGTGTCGCTCATGGGGTTCCTGTCGAATGAGACCGGTGAGGTGATAGGTGGAATCCTAGGGGCCTGAGCGGTGTGTCATCGAGCGTATGCGTGTTTGATCTGGAGAATGACACCCCTTTTGGGTGGCTGAGCGGCACACCCCTTGCCAAAGGTCCGGTCAAAGGCCCCAGACTTTAACCCAATCCACACATTCCGCTAACCGTCCGAGGGCTTCCCACCCGATCGGGGAGCTCCGATGGCGGCACCCGCCTTTACGCCCCCGTCCTTGCTCCCGGGCGGCGCCTCGAAGGACTCCAGCGCCTCCAGCACGTCCTGGACCCGGGAGATCTCCGCGTTGATGTCCTCACGCCGGCGCACCAGGACCTCCAGCTCCCGCTTGCCCTCCTCGACCGTGGCGCCGCGCCTCGCGGATCGCCTCGGCCTTGAGCTCCTCGGCCTCCCGCACCAGCGCCGACTTCTTCTGCTCGGCCTCCTTGAGGAGCCCCTCCGCCTTCTTCACCGCGGCGATGCGGACCTTGCCGGCCTCGGAGTTGGCGTCCGACACCAGCTCCCGCGCCTTCGCCTGCGCCTTCGCGAGCTGCTCCTCGGACGCCTTGATGAGCGCGTCGCAGCGGTCGCCGGTCGACTTCATCGTCTCGGCGGCCTCGCGGCGGGCCCGCTCGTGCAGCGACTCGATCTCGCTCGTGATGCGGTCGCGCAGCTCCTCGGCCCGCTCCCTTATGGCCGTCGCGTCGCGCCGGGCGCCGATGAGCAGCTCGTCCGCGTCCGTACGGGCCTTCTCCACCCGGGAGTTGCCCTCCACCGTGGCCTCGGAGACCAGCCGGTCGGCCTCGCTGCGCGCCGCGCCGACCATCGAGTCGGCCTGCGCCTCCGCGTCCGCGGTGGTCTTCTGCGCCTGCGTCTGCGCCTCGGCGAGCAGCCTGTCCGCCTCGGCCGCGGTCTCCGTGATGAGCGTGTCGACCTGCTCGGCCGCCTCGGAGCGCCGCTTGTTGGCCTCCTTGCGGGCCTCGTCCAGCGTCGAATCGGCCTCCTCGCGGGCGACGCTCATCAGACGGTCGGCCTCCGCGGCCGCCTCCGCCTTGAAGCGCTCCGCCTCGGTCCTGACCCGCTCGGCGTGCTGTTGTGCGGACCCCACCGTCTCGGCGGCCTCGGCACGCAGCCGCTCCGCGTCCCCCGACGCGTCCGAGATCAGCTTCTCCGCCTTGGCGACCGACTCGGCGCGCAGCCGCTCGGCCTCCGCGATCGTCTCCGACTGCAGCCGCTCGGCCTCCGCGAGGGTCTCCGTCTGGAGCCGCTCCGCCTCGCTTCGGGCCTCGGTGATGAGGGTGTCGGCCTGCGTCGCCGCGTCCGAGCGGATGCGGTTGGCGTCGTCGCGGGCGTCGGCGCGGGTGCGCGACGCGTCCTGCTCGGCCTGGGCGATGGTGTCCGACGCCTCGGTGCGCACCCGCTGGGCGTGCGCGGACGCCTCCGAGCGCAGCCGCTCGGCCTCCGTGATCGCCTCGCCGACGGTCTGCTCGGCCAGCGCCTGCGCCGCCTGCGCCGCCTCGCTCGCCTCCCGCCGGACCCGGCCCGCGTCCTCGGCGGCCCGCTCCCGCTCGGCGTAGGCGTCGGTGCGGACCCGGTCCGCTTCCTCCTCGGCCTCGCGCCGGACGCGGTCCGCCGCGTGCTCGGCGGCCGAGCGCAGCCCGGTGATCTCGTCCTGTGCCTGCTCGTGCAGTCCGGCCACGGAATCCCGCACCTGCTGCGCGTGCTGCTCGGCAGCCGACACCATCTCGGTGGCCCGCCGGTCGGCCTCCTCGACCAGCCGGACGGCCTCGGTCTGCGCCTCCTCCACGCGCTTGCGCGCCGAGGCCAGCAGCTCCTCGCTCTGCTCGCGGGCCCGCTCGCGTTCCTGGCCGGCCTCCTGGCGGGCGGAGCCGAGCAGCTCCTCGGCCTCGCGCCGGCGCCGGACGGCCTCCTCCTGGGCGGCGGCCAGCGTCTCGGACGCCTCGTCGGCCAGCCGCTCGGCCGCGGCCTGCGCCTCCGCGCGCACCCGGTCGGCGGTGTCCTGGGCCTCGGTCTTGAGGCGCTCCGCCTCGGCGGCCGCGTCGGAACGCAGCCGGACGGCGACGGCCTCGCCCTCGGCGCGCGAGGCGGCCGCGTCGGCGGCGGCCTCGTTGCGCAGCCGCTCCGCCTCCGCGTCGGCCTGCTGCTGAAGGGTGCGGATCCGGTCGGCGGCCTCGGAGCGCAGCCGTTCGGTCTCCTCGACGGCCTCGCGGCGGATCCGCGCGGCCTCCTCGCGGGCGTCGGTGAGCGCCTGCTCGGCGGAGGCCAGCCGGCTCTCCGTCTCCGTCTGCAGCCGGGTCAGCTCCTCGGCCGCCTCCGCCTGCCGGGCCTCTATGCCGCGCTCGGTCTCCTCGCGCAGTTCGCGCGCGGCCTGCTCGGCGTTCGAGGTGATGGTCTCGGCGAGCTCCACCGCCTCCTCGCGGGAGCGCTCGGCCTCCGCGCGGGTGCGCTCCAGGGTCTCGGCGGCCTGCCGGCGCAGTGCGGTGGCGCGCTCGATGGCCTCGGTGCGCACCTTCTCGCTGTCCGCGGTGGCCTTCTGCCGCAGCTCGTCCGCGTCGGCCTTCGCCTTGGACAGCAGCTCCTCGGCGGTCCTGGCCGCCTCCTCGATCTGCTGGACGGCCTCCTTGCGGGCCTCCGCGCGGATCTTCTCGCCCTCGGCGACGGCGTCGGCGCGCAGCTGCTCGGCCTCGCCGCGCAGCCGGCGGGCCTCCTCCTGCAACTCGACCGTCTTGGCGCGGTACTCCTTGGTGTCGTCCTTCGCCGAGCCCTTGAGCTGCTCGGCGATGTCGTGCGCCTCGGCGCGCAGCCGGTCGGCCTCGGTCTCCGCCTCACGGCGGATCCGCTCGGCCTCCTCGGCGGCGGCCCTGGTGGTGCGCTGGGCGTCCTCCTGCGCCTTGACGAGGACGTCCTCGGCGGTCTTCGCCGCCTTCGACAGCTGGGTCGCGCTCTCCTCGGCGGTGAGCGTGCGGGCCTTCTCGGAGGCCTCCGCGACGATCTTCTCGGCCTCGGCGCGGGCATCGGCGACGAGCTGCTCGGCGTCTGCCTTGGTGGTCTCGGCCTCCTTGGTGGCCTCGCTGACCAGCCGGGCGACCTGCTCCTTCGCGGTGCGGGTGCGCTGCTCGTTGGCCGACTCGGCGCCCGCGAGCGTCTTCGACGCGGCCTCCTTGGCCTCGGCGAGCACCTTGTCGGCCTCGGCCTGCGCCTTGCGCAGCGCCTCCTCGGCCTCGGACATCCGCTGCTCGGCGGCGCGGCTGAGCTCGCCGGCCTGCCGGCGGGCGGCGTCGGACTCGGTGACGGTGGAGGTGCGCAGCTGCTCCGCGTGGTCGCTGGCCTCCTGGGCCTGCGTGGACGCGGCGTTCAGCAGCCGCTCGGCGTCGGTGCGGGCCCGCAGCAGCAGCTGCTCGGCCTCGGCGCGGGCCGACTCGGCGTCGGCCTGCAGCCGCTGCCGGGCCTCCGTCGCCACCCGTTCGGCCTCGGCGCGCGCGGCCGTCAGGGCCTGCTCGGCCTCGGCCCGCGACTCGTCGAGGAGCCGGCGGGCCTGCGCCTCGGTACGGGCGCGCAGCTGCTCGGCCCACGCCACGTTCTCGTTGACGTGCGACTCGACGTTCTGCCGGCGCTCGGCCAGCTCCTGGTCGAGCTGCTGGCGGCGGGTGACGGCCTCCTGGTGCAGCTCCGCCTGGAGGCGGGCCGCCTGCTCGGCGTGCTCCTGGAGGATGCGCTGCGTCTGCGCCCGGGCCTGGCTCAGCTCCCGTTCGGCGTCCTGCCGCAGCTGGTCGGCCTGCATCTGCGCGTTGCGCAGCAGCTGCTCGGCCTGGTACCCGAGGTCGCCGCCGTCGAAGGCGGGCCGGGACATGATGGTGCGCCGCGCCTCGTGCAACTTGGCGCGCAGCACCTCGACCTGGTAGCCGAGGTCCTCGGCATGCTGGATCGCCTTTTCCCGCTCGGTCTTCAGCCGCTTCATCTCGGCTTCGAACCGAGTCAGGTGGTCGACGTCAGCCGCCGGCTCCCGCTCCTGGCTCTCATAGCCCCGCACTGCGCGGTCCCATCCGTCCCTGGTCGCAAGCTTCCGAACGAGCCCCGTCCATCCGCCGGACGGGGCCCCCGGGGAATGGTGTCAGATCAACGACGGAGCATGGGCTGCTGCCCCGACGCTCGTCCCCCGAAACCCGGACCCCGGCTGCGTCCCGCCGCTGACGGCAGGACCGGGTCGCCCCGGTGTGAGCGGCGACCGAGCCCAACCCTACCGGCCCATATGTACGGGGGTCAGTGCTCAGGTGACTCAACAGGGGCCGATGTGACCAGTTCTGTCAGTACTCCGTGGCAATCCTTCGGGTGCAGGAAGGTGATTCGTGACCCCATGGAGCCGCGTCGGGGCTCTTCGTACAGAACGCGTACGCCCTTGGAACGGATGTCGGCCGCCTCGCCGTCCACGTCCGCCGTGCCGAAAGCGATGTGGTGGACGCCCTCGCCGTTCTTGTCGAGCCACTTGGCGACGGTGGAGTCGGGGCGGGTCGGCTCCAGAAGCTGCAGGTAGGAGGCGCCGCCGTCGGAGGTGTCGTTGATCTTGAGCATGGCCTCGCGCACGCCCTGCTCCTCGTTGACCTCGGAGTGGAACACCTCGAAGCCGTATGTGGAACGGTAGAACTCGACGGTCGCGTCGAGGTCGTGGCAGGCGATCCCGATGTGGTCGATTCGCGTCAGCATGCTGCTAGTGCAGCGCGGCGGAGGTGGTTACGCAACGTGCGCGCGATCACACTGACGGCCCGATGACGGCACGGAGTGCCACTCAGTACATTCGAAGTAAACCCTCGTTCACTCCTCGGCCTGTGCAGGCCGGTAAGGGGAATCGCAGCTCATGACTGACTCGACTGGTTCCAACGGCACGACCTCGGTGATCGTCGCGGGCGCGCGTACGCCCATGGGACGACTGCTGGGCTCCCTCAAGTCCTTCTCCGGAGCCGATCTCGGCGGCTTCGCGATCAAGGCCGCCCTCGACCGCGCGGGCATCGGCGGCGACCAGGTGCAGTACGTGATCATGGGCCAGGTGCTGCAGGCCGGCGCGGGCCAGATCCCGGCCCGTCAGGCCGCCGTCAAGGCCGGCATCCCGATGAACGTGCCGGCGCTCACGATCAACAAGGTGTGTCTCTCGGGCCTGGACGCGATCGCCCTCGCGGACCAGCTGATCCGCGCGGGTGAGTTCGACGTCGTCGTGGCCGGCGGTCAGGAGTCCATGACGAACGCCCCGCACCTGCTGCCGAAGTCCCGCGAGGGCTTCAAGTACGGCGCGATCGAGATGCTCGACGCGATGGCGCACGACGGTCTGACCGACGCCTTCGAGAACATCGCCATGGGCGAGTCCACCGAGAAGCACAACACCCGCCTCGGCCTCGCCCGTCCGGAGCAGGACGAGATCGCCGCCCTGTCCCACCAGCGTGCGGCCGCCGCCCAGAAGAACGGCGTCTTCGAGGCGGAGATCACCCCGGTCGAGATCCCGCAGCGCAAGGGCGAGCCGGTCGTCTTCAGCAAGGACGAGGGCATCCGCGCCGACACGACCGCGGAGTCCCTCGGCAAGCTCCGCCCGGCGTTCGCCAAGGACGGCACGATCACCGCGGGCTCGTCCTCGCAGATCTCCGACGGCGCGGCGGCCGTCGTCGTGATGAGCAAGGCCAAGGCGCAGGAGCTCGGCCTGGAGTGGATCGCCGAGATCGGCGCCCACGGCAACGTGGCCGGGCCGGACAACTCGCTGCAGTCCCAGCCCTCCAACGCCATCGCGCACGCCCTGAAGAAGGAGGGCCTGGAGGTCGCCGACCTGGACCTGATCGAGATCAACGAGGCCTTCGCCGCCGTCGCGGTCCAGTCAATGAAGGACCTCGGCGTGTCCACGGAAAAGGTGAACGTCAACGGTGGTGCCATCGCCCTCGGACACCCGATCGGCATGTCCGGCGCCCGGCTGGTGCTGCACCTGGCCCTGGAGCTCAAGCGGCGCGGCGGCGGCGTCGGCGCGGCGGCGCTGTGCGGCGGCGGCGGGCAGGGCGACGCGCTGATCGTGCGGGTGCCCAAGGCCTGAGTCGCGTCGCGCGACGTCACCCGCTGAACGCAACTGAACGGATCTGAACGGAGCTGTGATGCAGGACGTCTCCTCGCTGGTCGCCCAGGCCAGGGAAGGCCGCCCCCGGGCCGTGGCCCGGCTGATCTCCCTCGTGGAGGGGGCGTCCCCGCAGCTCAGGGAGGTCATGGCGGCCCTGGCGCCGCTCACCGGCAATGCCTACGTGGTCGGGCTGACGGGGTCGCCGGGCGTGGGCAAGTCCACCTCGACCTCCGCGCTGGTCACCGCCTACCGCAGGCAGGGCAGGCGGGTCGGCGTGCTCGCCGTCGACCCGTCCTCCCCGTTCTCCGGGGGCGCGCTCCTCGGCGACCGGGTCCGGATGTCCGACCACGCCTCCGACCCCGGCGTCTACATCCGCTCCATGGCCACCCGCGGCCACCTCGGCGGCCTCGCCTGGTCGGCCCCGCAGGCGATCCGCGTGCTGGACGCCGCCGGCTGCGACGTGATCCTGGTCGAGACGGTCGGCGTCGGCCAGTCGGAGGTCGAGATCGCCTCCCAGGCGGACACCAGCGTGGTCCTGCTGGCCCCGGGAATGGGCGACGGCATCCAGGCGGCCAAGGCGGGCATCCTGGAGATCGGCGACGTCTACGTCGTCAACAAGGCCGACCGGGACGGCGCCGACGCCACCGCCCGCGAACTGAACCACATGCTCGGCCTCGGCGAGGCCCGCGGCCCCGGGGACTGGCGGCCCCCGATCGTGAAGACCGTGGCTGCGCGCTCCGAAGGCATCGACGAGGTCGTCGAGGCGCTGGAGAAGCACCGGGCGTGGATGGAGGAGCACGGCGTCCTCGCCGAGCGCCGCCGCGCCCGCGCCGCCCGCGAGGTCGAGACGATCGCCGTCACGGCCCTGCGCGAACGCATCGGCGACCTGCACGGCGACCGCCGCCTGAGCAGCCTGGCGGACCGCATCGTCACCGGCGAACTCGACCCCTACCGCGCGGCCGACGAACTGGTGGCGGGGCTCACGGAGGGGTGAGCGGGGCCGGCGGCACGGCGGTGGAAAACGGCGTGCGGGGCGTGCGCGGGCGCTGGTACGTTCGTTTCGTGTTTCTCCTCTTGGCATAGGGACCGCCCAGGTCCGTGATCGGTGAGCGGCAGCAGGCCGGACCGGTCGCGGCGATCCGGCGTCCCCCTTCCCGCCCTGCCTCGAGTCGAGGAACCTCCTCATGTCCGCTTCACCGTCCGTGCGGCCTTCGTATGCCGTCGTCCTGCGGCTCCCGCACGCCCGCCGCACCTTCGCCGCCGCCCTGACCGGCCGGTTGTCCTACGCGGTCGTCCCGCTGTCCGTGATGCTCGCCGTGACCCGGTCCTCGGGCTCGTACGCGGTGGCCGGCGCCGTGATGGCGCTGTTCGGAGCCACCGCCGTCTTCCTGTCGCCCGCGCGGGCGGCCCTCGTCGACCGCCACGGGCCACGCCGGGCGCTGGTGCCGATGACGGCCGGGCACACCGTGCTGCTCGGGCTGCTGGCCGCGGCGCTCTCCCGGCCGGGCGCCGCCCCCGCACCGGCGCTCGGCGCCCTCGCCGCGGCCGCCGGGGCCTGTGTGCCGCCGCTGGGGCCGGCCATGCGGGCCGTCTGGACGCGGCTCGCCCCCGACCGGGCCCTGCTCCAGCGCGCCTACAGCCTCGACGGCGTCGCCGAGGAACTGCTGTTCGTGACCGGGCCGCTGCTGGTCGGCGTCCTCGTCGGCTTCGCACCTCCGGCCGCCGGGATCGTGGCCGGCGCGGCCCTGATGGCCGGCGGCACGGCCGGGTTCCTGTCGTCCCCCGCGCTGCGGACGGCGCCCGCGGGCACCGGCGCCGAGCGGCGGGGCGGCGGCGGGCTGCGCGGGCTCGGACGGCCCGTGGCCGCGATCGCCGGCGTCGGCCTGGCGCTGGGCGTGGTCGACCTGCTGGTCGTGGCGTTCGCGGAACGGCACGGACACGGCACCGGTGGGGCGGGCGTGGCCTGGGTGCTGGCGGCGTTGTCGGCCGGCAGCGCCGTCGGCGGGCTGCTCAACGGCGCCGTCTCCTGGCGGACGCCGGCCCCGGCCCGGCTGCCGGTGCTCACGGCGGGCCTCGGTCTGACCCTGTGCGGCGCGGCCCTGGCACCGGGCCTCGGCACCCTGGCCGCGGCCGTCGCGGTCGCCGGGTTCTTCGTGTCGCCGGCGCTCACCACGGCCTACCTCATCGCCGACGAGGTCGCCGGCCCGCAGGCCCGGGTGCGCGCGGGGGCGTGGATCAACACCGCCGTCAACGCGGGCTGCACAGCCGGCACGGCGGTCGCCGGGGCGCTGGCCGTGCGGCTGCCGGTGGGGGCGTGCTTCGCGCTGACCGGGGCGGCGGTGCTCGCGACGTCGGCACTCGTCGCGGGCGCGTCGCGGCGGGACAGGCCGAGGCAGGGCCCGCCGAGGAAAGGCCGGCCGAGGAAAGACAAGCCGGGGCAGGGCACGGGGCGGAAGGACACGCCCGGGAAGGGCACGCCGGAGAGGGACACGAGCGAACTCGTGCCCCTCGTCTCAGACCGCCCGTGACACCGGCGGGCGGGATCGGTCCCGGGCGGGTCAGTCGTCGAGGTCCTGCGTGACCTTGCCGGTACGCGCGTCCACCAGCCACTCGCCGCCCCCGGCGGTGTCCACGCTCCAGACGCCGGCGCCCGCGTCGTCGTCCAGGTCGACGTCGCTCACCGTGCCCTTCGCGGCGACGGCCCGGACGGCCTCCCGGGCGTCCACCGTCGTGCCCTTCAGTGCGGCGAGGTCCGCACGGCCGTCGTCGTCACCGTCGTCGTCCGTGTCACGGTGGGCCCCGAGCACCTTGCCGGTGTCCGGGGAGACGGTGACGGCGTACTCGGCGCCGTCCGCCTTCACGACGTCCACCTGCCAGGTCCCGGCGCCCTGGCCGTCGTCCTCGCGGTCGGCGGATACCGCGGTGCCGGGGGTGTGGGCCAGCGCGGCCGCGATCGCCTCCGTGACGCCGGCCTTCGCGCCGGTCTTCGAGGCGGTGGTCGCCTTGTCCGCGTCGCCGGCCCGTGCCGCCGTCCGCGCCTCGGCGGCCGGGGCCTGCGCCGCGCCGGTGGACGAGGCGCCGTCCGCGAAGGCGACCGCGGCACCCCCGCCGAGCAGGACGGACGCGGCGGCGACGGCGGTGACGAGCTTGCGCTTCATGGGGGTTCCTCCGGTTTCGGGGTCGTTCGCTTTCGACGAGGACCACGCTGCCCGACCGGAGCTGAAGCCCCGCTGAAGACACCTGAAGGGCGCTTCAGCTTCGGTTTGGCATCCTGAGCGCATGCGCCCGCCCGTCATCCGCCACCGCCCCGCCCCAGGCGCCGCCGCGCGCCACCCCTTCCGGATCCTGATCGTCGAGGACGAACGCCGGCTGGCGCTGTCGCTGGCCGGGGGCCTCGCCGCCGAGGGCTACGCCGTGGACGTCGTCCACAACGGCCTGGAGGGGCTGCACCAGGCCGGTGAGTCGCCGTACGACCTGCTCCTCCTCGACATCATGCTGCCCGGCATGAACGGCTACCGGGTCTGCTCCGCGCTGCGCGCCGCCGGCCACGACCTGCCGATCCTCATGCTCACCGCCAAGGACGGCGAGTACGACGAGGCGGAGGGCCTGGACACGGGCGCGGACGACTATCTGACCAAGCCGTTCTCGTACGTCGTCCTCGTCGCCCGGGTGAAGGCGCTGCTGCGCCGGCGCGGCCGGGACGGCGGGGCCTCGCCGGTGCTGGAACTGGGCGGGCTGACCGTGGACACCGCCGCCCGGCGGGTCTTCGTCGGCGGGGAGGAGACCGTCCTCACCGCCAAGGAGTTCGCCGTGCTGGAGCACCTCGCGACCCGGGCCGGCGAGGTGGTGTCCAAGGCCGACGTCCTCGAGCACGTCTGGGACTTCGCCTACGACGGCGACCCCAACATCGTCGAGGTGTACGTCAGCGCGCTGCGCCGCAAGCTGGGCGCGGGGCTCATCCGGACCGTGCGCGGCGCCGGGTACCGGCTGGAGCGGCCGGAGACGGCGCGATGAGCCGCAGGTTCGGCTCGGTGCGGGCGCGCGCGACCCTCGGCGCGGTCCTCGTGGTCGCCGTCGCCCTGCTCGCGGCCGGCGCCGCCGTGCTGCTGTCCCTGCGCTCCCAGCTGCTCGACCAGGCCGACGCGCAGGCGGAGCGCGCCGCGCGGGCCGTCGCCGCCCAGCTGTCCGTCGGGACGGCGTACGACCGGCTGTCCTCCCTGGACGACGACGACCGCCCGGTCCGGGTCGTCGACGCGGCAGGCCGGCAGGTCGCCGCGTCCGAGGATCTGGAGCGGATCAGCGGGACGCCGGCCGCGGAGGCCGACGACGACCTCGACCCCGGCGAGATCGAGGAGGAGGCCCGCTTCGACGACGGCTCCGCGACCGTCGACGGCGACACGGCCGGCTACCGGTTCGCCGCCCTGCGGGTCCAGGACCCGGTCGAGGGCCCGCTGACCGTGTACGCCGGCGCCCCGCTGTCCGTCGAACGCGGCGCCGTGCGCACCGCCCTGACGGTCATGCTGATCGGCTTCCCGCTGCTGCTGGCCGTCGTCGCGGCGGTGACCTGGCTGGTCACCCGGAGGGCGCTGCGGCCGGTCGAGGGAATCCGGCGCGAGATGGCGGCGATCACCGCCTCCGCCGACCTGGGCCGCCGGGTGCCCGAGCCGGACACCCACGACGAGGTCGCCCGGCTGGCCAGGACGACCAACGAGACGCTCGCCGCGCTGGAGACCTCGGTGGAGCGGCAGCGCCGGTTCGTCGCCGACGCCTCCCACGAGCTGCGCAGCCCGATCGCCTCGCTGCGCACCCAGCTGGAGGTGGGCGCCGCGCACCCCGGGCTGCTGGACGTGGCGGGCGCGGTCGAGGACACCGTCCGGCTGCAACGGCTGGCCGCCGACCTGCTGCTGCTCGCCCGGCTGGACGCGGGGGAGGAGCCCGCGGGCGGGCGGGTCGACCTGGCGGCGCTGGCGTGCGAGGAGGCCGCCGGGCGGCCGGCGGTGACGGTGGAGGCGGCGGGCGGAGCGGCCGCCGCGGTGGCCGGATCGCGGGGGCAGTTGCGGAGGGTGCTGGCCAACCTGCTCGACAACGCGCAGCGGCACGCCCGGACGGAGGTCGCGGTGAGCGTGCGGCGGTCGGGCGACCGGGTCGTCGTCGAGGTCGCCGACGACGGGGACGGAGTGCCGGAAGCCGACCGGGAGCGGATCTTCGAGCGCTTCGTCCGGCTGGACGACGCGCGCGGCCGTGACGACGGCGGAGCGGGCCTCGGTCTCGCGATCGCCAGGGACGTGGCGGCGCGGCACGGCGGCACGCTCACGGTCGGTGAGACGCCGGCAGGCGGAGCCCGGTTCGAGCTCCGCCTGCCGGCCGTCACCGCGGAGGGGGTGCTCCGGGCGTAGGGGGTGCTACGGCCGCCCCCGGCACCCGCGGAGGTGTTCCGCGACGGGCTTCAGGGCCTTGGAGAGTTCCGCCAGGGCCTCGGGGGACAGGAGGTCGATGAAGTGTCGCCGCACGGAGTCCACATGGTGCGGCGCGACCTTCTGCATGGTCTCCATGCCGTGGTCGGTCAGGACCGCGTACAGACCGCGGCGGTCGGACTCGCAGTTCTCCCGGCGCACCAGATCGGCGTTCTCCATCCGGGTGATCTGGTGCGAGAGCCGGCTCTTGGACTGGAGGGTGGCGGAGGCGAGGTCGCTCATGCGCATCCGGACGCCCTCCGACTCGGAGAGGTTCACCAGGATCTCGTAGTCGTTCATGGTCAGTCCGAACGGCTGGAGATCCTTCTCGAGCTGGTACGTCAACAGCCTGTTGACCTCCAGATGGGTGCGCCAGGCGCACTGCTCCGCTTGGGCCAGCCAGCGCGTGGCCGTTTCGGTCTCCATAGATGAAGTCTACCTAAAATGTTGAAAGGCGAACTAGTACGGGCGGCGTGACGGTGCGCACGCGTTCGATGTCACACTCCGCAGACTACCGCTCACAGCCCGAAGCGACGCTGGAGGTCCCCCAGCTGTCCGGGAAGGCGCGGTGCGCCTGACGGCGCGCCGTGGCCCCCGTGTCCACCTGGGACGCCGCCCGCGCCGGGCACTCCGGGCTCGTGCGGAACCGCCCCCGTGGCCTGCTCGGCCATCAGGGTCTCGGTCGATTGAAGCAGCACCGTCCCGGCGCCCACGAACTCGAACTGGTGCTCCTCCCCGGAGGCGCCGCCCAGGCCCGTCAGCGCACGTAGACCGCCCATGACGCCGGTCATGTACCCGTGGTCGTAGTGATGGCACGGGGAGGGGCAGTCGGCCCAGCCGACGAGGGCCTGGGGGTCCACCCGGAGCGGAGGTTCCATGAACACCACCGGACCGTTGGATGCGGCCACGAACTTTCCCGTTCCGATGAGGGTGAGAAATCCCGGCACGATCGACTGCTTGAGCGACAGACTTGGCTGAAAAGCGAGCAGATTGCTCGAGCGAATGGTCAGGTTGCCCTCTTCGAGGTCGTACGAGTTCACATCGAAGGCCCGGTCGGCGAGGAGCATCTTGCCCGAGCCCTCCGCCACGACCCAGTCGCTCGCGTGCAGAGGCGAATGGAAGGAAGTGCGCACCAGGCGGTCCAGCCGGCCGTGTCCGACGCCGTTGAAGTCGATCGACCCGTAGTAGGCGATCATCTTCCCCTTCTGCAGGAACCACTGGCTCCCCTTGAGCTCCACGCAGAAGGTGTAGCTGTTCACGTTGTCGTCGACCGGCAGGGTCATGGGGTCGTGCACCGTCGGGCCGCCGCCCGGAGCCCCGTACATGCTCACAGCCTCTCCTCCGACGCCTGGACGAACACCGCACCGCTGCCGCTCAGCTCGAGCTGGAAGCCCTCGCCGGAACCGCGGCCCACCATGTCCCGCCAGCCGAGCGCCGTCGACAACTTGTTGCGGACGTCGCCGTGGTGGGCGACGTAGGCCTGGGGGTCGACGTGCACCGGGCGCTGCGGGGTGATCGGGACCTCGAACACCCCGCCGTGGGCCATCACGGCGACCGCCCCGTGGCCCTTGAGGGTGGTGGTGAACAGCCCCTGTCCGCTGATCTGGCCGCGGACCATGCCCATGACGCCGCCCTGCGAGCCGAGGAACATCGTGCCCTGCTGGAGGGTGCCCTCGAAGGCGAGCAGGCGGTCCGCCTCGACGCACAGCGTGTCGCCGCTGAGCCGGATGACCTGGACATGGTGCCCGCCGTGCCCGAAGAGGACCGTGCCGCTGCCCTCGACGGTCATCAGCGGCGTGTCCTCATTGGCGAGCCGCCGCCCGATCATGGACATCACCCCGCCCTGCCCGCCCTGGACGTTGGGGGTGAAG
The DNA here is from genome assembly GCF_030816715.1 of Streptomyces achromogenes. Classification (NCBI taxonomy): domain Bacteria; kingdom Bacillati; phylum Actinomycetota; class Actinomycetes; order Kitasatosporales; family Streptomycetaceae; genus Streptomyces; species Streptomyces achromogenes. The sequence continues at coordinate 5,954,540 of NZ_JAUSYH010000001.1, forward strand.
GACACCTCGCCGCGGTAGGCCAGCATGGCCCCGCGCTGGCTGAACAGCCGGGCGCCGGGGACGACGGTCGCCTCGATCATCTTGGAGTTGATCTCACGGAAGGTCATCTCACACGTCCCCCGCGATCGTGTTGCGCTCGCTCGGCTGGACGTACACCAGGCCGTCCCCCTCGAAGCGGATCTGGAAGGCCTCGCCGCCGCCCTCGCCCAGGAACGTGCGGAACGTCACCCCCGACTGGAAGGACTGCCGGACGTTGCCCTGGTGCGCGACATAGGCGCCGGGGTCGACGGTGAGCGGGTACTGCGGGCTGACGCGCAGCACCACGGCCGGCCCGTCCGAGGTGATCGCCGCCTGGCCGGTGCCCTCGACGGTCGTCGTGAACAGCCCGTTGCCCTGGGTCGCGCCGCGCACCCCCGTGAAGCTGGTGCCCGTGCGCAGGCCGGCGTCGGTCGCGAGCAGGTTGCTCGACTCGACGAACAGCTTGTCGCCCCGGAGCTGCACGAGGTTGATCTCACTGGCCCGGTCGGCGAACCAGCAGGTGCCCTGCCCCCTCACCTCCATCACGGTCATCTGCTCGCCGGTGAGCCGCCGGGTCACCATGCCCCGGATGCCCTCACCGCCGCCGCTGAGCTTCTTGAAGGCCATCTGCCCGTCGTACGCGACCATCGAGCCGTTCTTCGCCTTCACGGCGTCCCCGGTCATGTCGACGGCGAGCACCTTGCTGCCTTGGAGTCGAAACATCGCCACGGGGCGAAGGTATCGGCCGGACGGGTGCGCCGAACAGCACCCGGAGGTGGAGCAAGACCCTGAACGCACCCTTAGGGGGAGCGTTTGCCACAATGGACGAACGCTTGTGCGTGCATTCACAATCTCCTGCCCCTCGCCGTACCCCACCCGAAGGTGACCCGTGGACCTGAAGACCGCCTCCGCCCTCCGCCGCCTGCGCCTGGTCTCCGCCCCGGAGGCCGTGTCGTTCCTCCTGCTGCTGGTCTGCTCGGTGCTGAAGCGGACCACCGACTTCGACGCCGTGCCCGTGATGGGCTGGGTCCACGCCGGGTTCTTCCTCCTGTACCTGCTCTTCTGGGCGGACGCCTGGAACCGCACGAAGTGGCCCCTGAAGACCGCGGCCCTGTACTTCGTCCTCGCGGTCCTGCCGACCGGCGGTTTCTTCGCCGAGCGCCGGCTGCGCCGAGAGTCGCAGGACGCGGTCATCGCCTCCCGCGCCCGCAAGGAAGGCGTGGTGAACGCGTGATCGTCGCCTTCTCCGTCACTCCCCTGGGTGTCGGCGAGGACGTCGGCGAGTACGTCGCCGACGCCGTTCGGGTGGTCCGCGACTCCGGCCTGCCGAACCGCACCGACGCCATGTTCACCTCGGTCGAGGGCGAGTGGGACGAGGTGATGGACGTCGTCCGGCGGGCCGTCGCCGCCGTCGAGGCCCGCGCCCCGCGCGTCTCCCTCGTCCTGAAGGCGGACATCCGCCCCGGTGTGACGGACGGCCTCACCTCGAAGGTGGCGACCGTGGAGCGGCACCTCGCGCCGTGACCGTCCCGGACGCCCGTCCGGTCAGTCCCCCGAACGGGTGCGGATCGACGGGGGTCCGGCCCGCGCCGCATGACTAATGTCTCCCGGGTCGATCATGTTCCGCGCGTCGGCGCGGCGCCGAGGGGAGTGTGCGGTGGCAGGGCGGCGCGGGCCGGACCGTTCCGGCAGGGCGATCACGGCGTTCCTCCTGGCGGCGACGCTGGCGGCGGTCTGCGTGGGCCAGGCGCCCCGGACGCCCGCCTGTTCGCTCGCCCGGGGCGAGCTCACCGTCGAGGACCTGCCCACCGGCTCCTCCGTGCGCGACTGCCCCGTGGTCGGGCGCGTGGTCACCCACGACGGCGCGGGCCTGGCCGTGCCGGAGCCCGGCACGACGGTCAGCGTCGACTCCCTCACCGCGGACGGGTCGGCGCACGGCTTCACCCTGACGGTCGCCGCCGACGGCACGGTCTCCTACGCCTACGAGGCCCACACCGAGGCCGTCCGGGGCAGCCGCGCCGACGCCCCCGCCCCCTGCGCCGACTCCGCCTACGCCACCGCGGGCCGCAAGGCGTACGGCACGTACGAGTGGTTCCTCGGCGACGGCCACTGGCCGGGCGGGATCTCCCGCGCCGGGGCCCGCCGGGCCTTCGAGGAGGCCGTCGCCACCATCACCGCCAGCCGCAACGACTGCGGTCTCGACGACCGGGTCGCCGCGAAGGCCCGCTATCTGTCGACCACCTCCGGCAAGGCCGACATCGACCGGGAGACCCGCTGCATGCGCCCCGACGGCCTGAGCGTCTGGGACGCGGGCGACCTCGGCGGCGACGCCGTCGCCACCACCTGCTCCTGGAGCCGCCCGGCGCCCGGCGGGGGACCCGAGGAACTGCTCGAGGCCGACGTCCGCTTCAACACCCACGACCACGCGTTCACCGACGACCCGTCCGGCGCCTGCACCGCCGCGTACGACCTGCGCAGCGTCGCCACGCACGAGGCCGGGCACGTCTTCGGCCTCGCCCACTCCGGCGCCGGACACGAGAACCTCACCATGTTCGCGAGCTCGTTCGCCTGCTCCACGAGCGCCCGCACCCTGGGCAAGGGAGACGTCCTCGGCCTGCGCACCCTCTACTGAGCGTCGCCCGACACCAGCGCGATGCCCAGTGGCGTCCGCTCGTAGAGCACCTGGTGGCCGTAGCGGCGGGACACCAGCAGCCCGGCCTCGCGCAACACCCCCAGGTGCGCGGAGACCGACGACGGGGCCAGACCGAGGCGGTGCGCCAGGGCCGACGTGCTCGCCGGTTCGTCGAGCGCGCCGAGCACGGCGGCCCGCCCCCGGCCGAGCAGCCGTACGAGCGCGTCGGGGAGGCGCTGCGCGCGGTCGGCGGGGTCGCTCCACAGCCCCGCGATGCCCCGCGCCGGGTAGACCAGCGTGGGCTGCCAGGGCGGGTCGAAGCCGCTCACCACGTCCGGCCACGAGAACACGCTCGGCATCAGCACCAGCCCCTGGCCGCCGAGATGCCGCTCGTGTTCGCCGTTCGAGGCGACCGTCAGCGTGCCGGCCCGCCAGCCGCACCGCCGGTTGATCTCCGGCAGCAGCCCGCCCAGGCCCACCTCGGCCAGCCGGCGCGAGTGGAAGACGACGTCCGCCTCCAGCAGGGCGCGCAGCCGGGGCCAGTCCGGCGCGAGCAGGGTGCGCCAGATCTCCTCCAGCACGTCGGCGAGCTCCCGGATCATCCGTTCCGGATCCGCCAGCCAGGCCCGCCCCCGCGGCGAGTCCAGTGCGCCGGGGGTGTCCGCCAGCGAGCGGGCGGTGTCCTCGCGGGCGGCTCGCGGGTCCGCGGCCCGGACGGCCGCGATCTCCTCCTCGAACCCGGCCGCGGGCCCCAGCGGCGGCGGGCACAGCCAGTCGGGGGAGTGGCCCCGGCGCGGCATGACCAGCCACAGACCGGTCAGGTCGAGGGATCCGGCGGCCGTACGGATCCGGCGCAGCCAGGGCGTGTGGTAGCCGTGCCGGTCGGGCCGCTTCAGCGTGCGCGCGGCCTCCTGCGTCTCCCACAGCGGGGACACCGCGAACCGGCAGCGCAGGAAGTCCTCCTCCCCGAAGTGCAGACGCGAGGACACGCGCCCCTCCTTCCACCCGCCCGGCGAACATTCGGCCCAGGCCGAAACTCTAGGACGGGCGCCCGCACCCCAGCACGCTGCCCCGCATGTCAGACGTCACGACGGCCGCCGCCGAGGCCCCGCCCAACGGATACCTCCGGGTCTTCGCCGTCCGCGAGTTCCGGGCCGTCTTCGCCGCCCACCTGCTGTCCATGCTCGGCGTCATCGTCGCCGAGATCGCACTCTCCGTCCTGGTCTACGACCTGACGGGTTCACCTCTGCTGAGCGCCCTGGCCTGGGCCCTCGGCTTCCTGCCCTACGTCGTCGGCGGCACCCTGCTCGCCGGCGTCGCCGACCGCTTCCCGGCCCGGCGCGTCCTCGTCGGCTGCGACCTGGCGTGCGCGGTCTGCGTGATCCCCATGACGGCGCCGGGCGCGCACCTCGCCGTCCTGCTCGCCCTGCGCTGCTGCCTCGCCGTGGTCTCGCCGGTCTTCGCCGGCACCCGCATGGCGACCCTCGCGGACATCCTCGGCGACGGCGACCTGTTCGTCCTCGGCCGCTCCCTGCTGCGCATCACCGCGCAGAGCGCCCTGCTCGCCGGCTTCGGGCTCGGCGGCGTGCTGCTCACGGTCGCCTCCCCGCGCCAGGCCCTCCTCCTCACCGTCGCCACCTTCCTCGCCTCCGCCGCGCTGCTGCGCCTGGGCACCCGCAGCCGTCCGGCCCGGGCGCGGACCGGCGGGGCGCTGGTCGCCGACTCCCTCAAAGGCGCCGGGCAGGTCCTCGCCGACCGGCGCACCCGGGCGCTGCTGCTGCTCTTCTGGGTGCCGCCGACCTTCGCCGTCGCCCCCGAGGCGCTGTCCGCGCCGTACGCCGCCGACCTCGGCGCCGGCTCCGTGGGCCTCGGCCTGCTGATGTGCGCGCTGCCGGTAGGCACGGTCGCCGGCGAGCTGTACGCCGGGGCCCGGCTGCGCCCCGCCGCCCGCGAACGGATCGCCCTCCCGCTCGTCTGCGTCACCCTGCTGCCCTACCTCGGCTACGCCTTCCACCCCGGCCTCGTCGTCTCGCTGCTCCTGCTGGTCGTCGCCGGGGCCGGGTCGGCGTACACCCTCGGACTCGACCAGTGGATCGTCCGGGACGTGCCGCAGGAGCTGCGCGGGCGGGCCATGACGCTGCTCACCGCCGGGCTGATGACCGGTCAGGGCGTCGGCATGGCGCTGGCGGGGGTCGCCGCCGAGGCGGCGGGGGTCGCGTGGACCGTCACGGGGGCGGGCGCGCTGGGGGCGCTGGCGTGCGTCCTCACGGCCCGGGAGGTCCGCGCGACCGAAACGCGAGACGGGGCTGACCACGATGTGACCGGCCGGTAAGGTCTGGAAGCGTGCCGAAACCGCTCAGTCTCGCCTTCGATCCCATCGCCCGCGCCGACGAGCTCTGGAAGCAGCGCTGGGGGAACGTGCCGTCCATGGCCGCCATCACCTCGATCATGCGCGCGCACCAGATCCTGCTCGCCGAGGTGGACGCCGTGGTCAAGCCCTACGGCCTGACGTTCGCGCGGTACGAGGCGCTGGTGCTGCTCACCTTCTCCAAGGAGGGCGAGCTGACCATGTCGAAGATCGGCGAGCGGCTCCAGGTGCACCCCACCTCGGTGACGAACACCGTGGACCGGCTGGTGAGGTCGGGTCTGGTGGACAAGCGCCCCAACCCCAACGACGGCCGCGGCACGCTCGCCGTGATCACCGACAAGGGCCGCGAGGTCGTCGAGGCGGCCACCCGCGACCTGATGGCCATGGACTTCGGGCTCGGGGTGTACGACGCGGAGGAGTGCGGGGAGATCTTCGCGATGCTGCGGCCCCTGCGGGTCGCCGCGCACGACTTCACGGAGGACTGAACCGGCCCCCGGCGACGCCTGCGGCCGGGAGCGGACCGGACGCGCCCGGAGCGCCGACCCGGGGCAAGATCTCCCGGAACGGGTCGTTACGCTCGTCGGCATGAAGAAGAGCGTGCTGACCCGCTACCGCGTCCTGGCCTATGTCACCGGTGTGCTGCTGGTCCTGCTGTGCCTGGGCGTCATCGCCAAGTACATCCTGGACGTCGAGGGGGCCGCGGACTTCACCCGCGTCGTCGGATTCGCGCACGGCTGGCTCTACGTCCTCTACCTCGTCTTCGCCTTCGATCTGGGCTCCAAGGCCAAGTGGCCGGTCGGCAAGCTGCTGTGGGTGCTGCTGGCCGGGACCGTCCCGACGGCCGCCTTCTTCGTGGAGCGCAGGATCAGCCGCGAGCTGGTCCCGACGGCCGCGGTCGAGGACGCGGCGGTCATCAAGGCTTAGCTCTCCCGCCGTGCGGCCCCGCCGTCGCACGGCTCTCCCGTCGTGCGGCTCTCCGCCGTGCGCGCGGGCACGGCGAGGCGTGCGCGGCAGGCCGAGCCGCCCGGGATCATCCGTCGCCCGGACGTCCCCGCCTGCAGCTGTCGACATTTACTTGGACGTCCTAGTAAATTCGGAGCATGGACGCTGACGTCATCGAGGAGGGCCGCCGTCGCTGGCAGGCCCGGTACGACGCTTCGCGCAAGCGTGAGGCCGACTTCACCACGCTCTCGGGAGACCCCGTGGAGCCGGTGTACGGGCCGCGGGCCGGTGACACCTACGACGGCTTCGAGCGGATCGGCTGGCCGGGGGAGTACCCCTTCACCCGCGGTCTGTATCCGACGGGCTACCGCGGGCGCACGTGGACCATCCGGCAGTTCGCCGGGTTCGGCAACGCCGAGCAGACCAACGAGCGCTACAAGATGATCCTGGCCAACGGCGGAGGCGGTCTCTCCGTAGCCTTCGACATGCCGACCCTCATGGGCCGCGACTCCGACGACCGGCGCTCGCTGGGCGAGGTCGGCCACTGCGGCGTCGCCATCGACTCGGCCGCCGACATGGAGGTCCTGTTCAAGGACATCCCGCTGGGCGAGGTCACCACGTCCATGACGATCAGCGGGCCCGCCGTGCCCGTCTTCTGCATGTACCTGGTCGCCGCCGAGCGCCAGGGCGTCGACCCCGGCGTCCTCAACGGCACGCTCCAGACGGACATCTTCAAGGAGTACATCGCCCAGAAGGAGTGGCTCTTCCCGCCCGAGCCGCACCTGCGCCTCATCGGCGACCTGATGGAGTACTGCGCGGCCGGCATCCCCGCCTACAAGCCGCTGTCCGTCTCCGGCTACCACATCCGCGAGGCCGGCGCGACGGCCGCGCAGGAGCTCGCCTACACGCTGGCGGACGGCTTCGGGTACGTGGAGCTCGGTCTCAGCCGCGGGTTGGACGTCGACGTGTTCGCGCCCGGGCTGTCCTTCTTCTTCGACGCGCACCTCGACTTCTTCGAGGAGATCGCCAAGTTCCGCGCGGCGCGCAGGATCTGGGCGCGCTGGATGCGGGACGTCTACGGGGCCAGGACCGACAAGGCCCAGTGGCTGCGCTTCCACACCCAGACCGCAGGGGTCTCGCTGACCGCCCAGCAGCCGTACAACAACGTGGTGCGCACGGCCGTCGAGGCGCTCGCGGCGGTGCTCGGCGGCACCAACTCGCTGCACACCAACGCCCTCGACGAGACTCTCGCGCTGCCGAGCGAGCAGGCGGCCGAGATCGCGCTGCGCACCCAGCAGGTGCTCATGGAGGAGACCGGCGTCGCCAACGTGGCCGACCCGCTGGGCGGTTCGTGGTTCGTCGAGCAGCTGACGGACCGGATCGAGGCCGACGCCGAGAAGATCTTCGAGCAGATCAGGGAGCGCGGGCTGCGGGCGCACCCCGACGGGCGGCACCCGATCGGCCCCATCACCTCCGGCATCCTGCGGGGGATCGAGGACGGCTGGTTCACCGGGGAGATCGCGGAGTCGGCGTTCCGGTACCAGCAGGCCCTGGAGAAGGGGGACAAGCGGGTCGTCGGCGTCAACGCGCACACCGGGTCGGTGACCGGGGACCTGGAGATCCTGCGGGTCAGCCACGAGGTGGAGCGGGAGCAGGTGCGCGTCCTGGGGACGCGCAGGGCGGCCCGGGACGACCAGGCCGTGCGGAGCGCCCTCACGGCGATGCTGACGGCCGCGCGTGACGGGGCCAACATGATCGGTCCCATGCTGGACGCCGTGCGGGCCGAGGCCACGCTGGGCGAGATCTGCGACGTGCTGCGGGACGAGTGGGGCGTGTACACGGAGCCGCCCGGCTTCTGAGCCCCGCGACACCGGGGCGGGGGCCGGACCGGCTGACGGTCCGGCCCCCGCCCTTTTTCACGTCCCCGGTGCACGACGGAGTGCGCCGGCCGTGTCCAGGCGCAGGCGCGGGCGCTCCGGTCAGGTCCCGGGCTGCTCGGAGGCCGACGACAGGCCCAGCAGCAGGACCCGGGTGAAGCCGTGCACCCACTCCTCGTCCGCCGGTTCCGCGCTGACCAGGGTGCGGTGCACCACCGCGCCCGCCACCACGTCGAAGATGAGGTCGACGGTGCGCGCGGCCTCGGCCGGGTCGGACTCCGGGGGGAGTTCGCCGCGCGCCTGGGCCCGGGCGCGGCCCTCCAGGACCAGGTCCTTCTGCGGCTCGACGATGGACGCACGGATGCGCTCGCGCAGGGCGTCGTCGCGGGTGGACTCGGCGACGACCGCCATCAGGCCGCTCTTGGCCGCCGGTTGCGCCAGGATCGCCGCGAACCGCAGGACCACGCCCTCGATGTCGGCGGCGAGGCTGCCGCGGTCGGGGAGTTCGAGCGCGGCGAACAGTTCCGCGACCGCGTCGACGACCAGTTCGTTCTTGCCGGCCCAGCGGCGGTAGAGCGTCGTCTTGGCGACGCCGGCGCGCGTCGCCACGTCGCCCAGGGTCAGCTTCGACCAGCCCAGCTCGACCAGCGCCGCACGCGTCGCGGCCAGGATCGCGGCGTCCGCGGCGGCGCTGCGCGGACGACCCGTGCGGACGGCGGGCGTGCGGCTCTGCATTCTCCGACCATAACCGCAGGTTTTTCCGCTGCGTCCGTGAGGCAGATCACTGGGAGGCACTTGGTGCGAGGGCACCCGGTGCCATTACGCTACGACTCGTAGCGAAAGCTCGCGACGGACGTACGCGAGCCGGACACGGCGCGGGGTGGGGACCCGAGCGCCTGTGCCCGGGATGTTCGGGAGTATTCGGATCGCTTTTCACGCAGGCGCGCGGACGGGGGAGGATAGACGCATGCAGCCACGGAACATGTCCATGAGCGGAGTCGTCGACCTCGCCGCGGTGAAGGCGGCCCAAGAGGCCAAAGCCAAGGCGGAGCAGACACGCGCCGAAGCGGCCCGGCAGGGGGGTGGCGCCGGAGCCGTCTCCCCGGCCGACCTCGTGATCGACGTCGACGAGGCGGGGTTCGAGCAGGAGGTCCTGCAGCGGTCCGCCGAGGTGCCCGTCGTCATCGACTTCTGGGCCGAGTGGTGCCAGCCCTGCAAACAGCTGAGCCCGGTCCTGGAGCGACTCGCCCTCGAGTACGACGGCCGCTTCCTGCTCGCCAAGATCGACGTCGACGCCAACCAGATGCTGATGCAGCAGTTCGGGGTGCAGGGCATTCCGGCCGTGTTCGCCGTCGTCGCCGGGCAGGCGCTGCCGCTCTTCCAGGGCGCGGCCGGCGAGGCGCAGATCCGCCAGACCCTCGACCAGTTGGTGCAGGTCGCCGAGCAGCGGTTCGGGCTGACCGGCCTGACCGTCGACCCCGACGCCGGGCCGGGCGACGCCCAGGCGGCGCCGGCCGAGCCCGTCGGTCCGTACGACGCGCTCCTCGAAGCCGCCGTGCACGCGCTGGACGCGGGCGACTTCGGCGGCGCCGTGCAGGCCTACAAGAACGTGCTCGCCGACGACCCCGGTAACCCTGAGGCCCAACTCGGGCTCGCTCAGGCCGAGTTGCTCCAGCGGGTCGGCGACATGGATCCGCAGCGGGTGCGCAAGGACGCGGCCGAGCGTCCCACGGACGTGACGGCCCAGATCGCCGCGGCCGACCTGGATCTGGTGGGCGGTCATGTCGAGGACGCCTTCGGCAGGCTCATCGACACCGTGCGCCGCACGGCCGGCGACGACCGGGACGCCGCGCGGGTGCGGCTGCTCGAACTGTTCGACGTGGTCGGCCCCGAGGACCCGCGAGTGGCGGCGGCGCGGCGGGCGCTGGCGCGCGCGCTGTTCTGACCCCGCCGGGCCCCGGTTCTGACCAGTCGCTAAACGTCGGGGCCGGTGGTGTCGGAGTGAAAATTCCGTCGAAGTGGTTCCCCAGCGACCGCGCTTTACCAAATCTTGGTAAACGCGGTCGCTGTTACTAGGAGTAAGACCAGGCCGCCGGTCTGTCGGTTTCTGTCCAGGGCTCAACAGTTTTGTCCTGGGCATGAAGGACACCCTGCGTCGCCGGTCGAGACCTGCGGGTCGTTGTTCGGTTATCCGGCCGTTACTAGCCAGTAACGAACCCCCTTGTGCGGGCGGCGAGAATGCACCACGATCGGCCACGCTCGGTCCAATCCCGTACCCCGACAGCCGGTTGGGCGAACGGGTTCTCCTGGGTCCCCACCGAGCAGGGTCGACGACAGTGACGTCGGCCCTCGGGCAGGGGGGTCTTCGCCGAGGCGGAGCCTGTCCGGCAAGGTTGTGCGTGATGCGTGTCAGGCGCGACCAGTGGTTGTCGCTCGGGGGTGATCGCCGGTGATCGGTGCGCGGTTCGCGCCTCCGGAACAGGCGCTCCCCTTCCCGAGGACGTAGCACTTCTCCCATCCCTGGCCGGCTGACTCGTCCTCATCGGAGGCGAGCCGGAGCCAGGAGATGTACGTCCGAGAAGGAGGAAATATGGAGTCCCAGGTGCGTGGCGGGACCAGATGGAAGCGCTTCGCTGTGGTCATGGTGCCCAGCGTCGCCGCTACGGCGTGTATAGGTGTCGCCCTCGCGCAGGGTGCACTGGCCGCGTCGTTCAGTGTTTCGGGGCAGTCGTTCAAGGTCACCGCCGACAAGCTCGTCGGTACCGGCTTCGCGCAGTACGGAGCCATCGACTCGGGGTACAACCTCGACGGCAGCAAGACTGCTCACGCGGTCGCGGTCTCGTCCTTCAGCAAGGCCGAGATCACGAACATGTGCCAGTCCGTGGTCACGCCGAACATCCCGCTGCTCGGCTCGGTGAGCCTGACGCTGAAGGCGGGCGGCGGCGGCAAGCCGGTCGAGGCCGACAACCTCTACATCGACGTCGAGGACCTCAGCGCCGACGCGACGTTCGAGAACATCCGGATCGGCGTCGCCGGCAAGGACCTCAAGGGTCCCGGCATCAAGAGCGGTGACGCCGCCAACCCGTTCGGCTTCGGTCAGGACGCCGAGAAGGCCACCCTGACCGACGTGAAGCAGACGGCGTGGGCCACCACCGCCGGAACCTTCAAGCTCAGCGGCCTGAAGATGTCGCTGTCGTCGGGCGTCAAGGAGTGCTACTAAGCACTCTCTGACGGGCGGGGGAGCCGGTGGCGCCCCCGCCCGTCCAGTCTGAAGCCCGGGGCTTCACCAGCCGTACGACTCACCACCACAGCAAAGCCGCACCAGGGAGCTGTTTTCCATGAGCGCCGAGACCCCTGACGCCCCCGGTCAGTTCACCCGCCGGAGGGAGCAGTTCCGCGCCTGGCGGGGCACCAGGCCGTTCTGGGCGGGCCTGTTCGTCCTTCTCGCCGGCTTCCCCATCGCCTACTTCCCCTACGCCCACCTCCAGGTGGGCCATCTGACTCTGGCGATGGCGACCACGGCGGGCGCGGGGTCGCTGATCATCGGCGTCCTGCTGGGCGTGCTGGGCATCAGTCTGTGGTTCCAGAAGCACGTACAGGTCTTCGCGGGCGTCGCGGCGATCCTGCTCGGCCTGGTGTCCATCCCGGTGTCCAACCTCGGCGGCTTCCTCATCGGCTTCTTCTTCGCGCTGATCGGCGGGGCGATGGCCGTGTCGTGGGCGCCCGGCACGCCGCCCGCGGCTGCGGGCCCGGAGGCGTCCACGGACGTCGGAGGAGCCCCCGAGGGCGCGTTCCCCGAGGGTCCCGCGAAGGCGGGCGACCTCAGCGAGAACCCGTACAGCACGGGCCCGGACCGGACCGGAAGGCCGTCCTTCACGAAGGACGCCGACGCCCCGGGCGAGCCGAACGACCTGCACGACCTGCACGATCTGTCAGGAACGAGCCCGGCGAACGGGGCGAACGGGAGGCACAGTGCCGGCTGACGAGGTTTCCACCGGGAGCGATGTGGACGCTGCCCGCGTGAGAAGCACCGGGCCGCGGCACGCGGCACCCAAGAAGCCGCTGTTCACCAGGTTCCACATGCCGGCCGGCAAGGCGATAGCCCTGGCGGCCATGCCGACGGCGGTGCTGATGGGGATGGGCTTCACGCCCACCCTCGCCAACGCCGAGGACCAGCCGGCGTCCAAGAGCCTCACGATCGACGAGTACAAGGACTGTGTGGCGGCCCTGGAGGGGACGGACGCCTCCGCGTCGGCCTCGCCCTCGCCGTCCGCCTCCGCGAGCGAGTCCGCCGACGGCTCCGAGGACGACGCGAAGGACGACTCCAAGGACGACTCCTCGAGCGGCTCCAAGGGCGGCTCGGACGACGCGAAGGGCACGGCGGGCGACTCCGGCAAGGGCGGCTCGGCTTCGTCGGATTCAGGTTCCGACGACGCGCCGAAGCCCTCCCCGTCGGCGTCCTCCGCTCCGGAGAAGTCCGCGACGTCCGCCGACACCACGACGACGACCCCGACGGACACCGAGACGGACAAGAACGTCCTGGAGACCATCGGCGACGCCATCACGGGCCTGTTCGACGGCAAGGACGGCAAGGACTCCGACGCGACGACCGGTGCGAGCCCCTCGCCCTCGGCCTCCGCCCCGGCCGGTGACTCCGCGTCGGGCTCCGGCTCCTCGGACACCTCCGGCTCGGGCTCGTCCGGCAAGGACTCGTCGTCCGGCAGGACCTCCTCCGGGAAGACCGCCTCGGGCACGTCCAAGGACACCGCCGACGCCGTCACCGACAAGGCGAAGGACACCGCCGAGGACACCGCCGACAAGGCCGGGAAGACGGCGAAGGACGCCAAGGAGACCGCCGCCGACGCCACGGCCTCGCCGAGCGCCTCCAAGGACGCCACGACGGACGCCGAGGACTGCCCCGCCGCCACCGACGACGAGGGCGGCATCGACAACGGCAAGGTCGCGCTGCCCGACGACCCCTGGTACCTGAACGCGAGTTCGCTGCTGCTCAAGGGGGCCGACTACCAGGGCGTCGTGAAGGTGAAGACGGCCAACGGCACGGTCAAGGAAGTGCTGAAGTACGTCATCTCCGGCGGCACCGACATCGGCGACCTGCACCAGACGGTGAAGGACAAGCAGTCCGGCAGGACGTACCACGTGCAGGCCGGCAAGGGCACGACGTCCACCATCCGCGACGGCGACACGATCATGTACACGGAGAGCATCTCCGGGAACCTGTTCGGCCTGATACCGGTGACGTTCAGCCCGAAGAGCCCGCCGCCGCTGAACATCCCGCTGATCTACTTCACCAACGCGAAGGTCCAGCAGGCCGGCCAGTTCGGCGGCACGCTGACCGTGCCCGGGCTGCACCAGTTCACCACCGCCGGCTGAGCCGAGCGCCCCGCGAGCTTGTCCGGGAGCCGCACGACGCCCGAGGGCGCCCCCTGTGTCACAGGAGGCGCCCTCGGCGCGTTTCAGGGCCTTTCACGCCCTGGCTCAGTCGCGGGAGCCGCCGCCGAGGTGGTGGACGCGGAGCATGTTGGTGGTGCCGGGAACGCCGGGGGGCGAGCCGGCGGTGATGATCACGACGTCGCCCGGGTTGAAGCGGTTGATCTTGGCGATCTGCTGGTCGACCATGTCCACCATCTCGTCCGTGGTGTTCACGAACGGCACGATGTGCGACTCGACGCCCCAGCTGAGCGTCAGCTGGTTGCGGGTGTCCTCGTCGGTGGTGAAGGCGATGATCGGCTGGGTCGCGCGGTAGCGCGAGAGCCGGCGGGCGGTGTCGCCGGACTGGGTGAACGCCACCAGGCCCCGGCCGCCGAGGAAGTCGGAGATCTCGCACGCGGCGCGCGCGATCGAACCGCCCTGCGTGCGCGGCTTCTTGCCCGGCACGAGCGGCTGCAGGCCCTTGCTGAGCAGCTCCTGCTCGGCCGCCGTGACGATCTTCGACATCGTCTTCACGGTCTCGATCGGGTACGCGCCCACGCTCGACTCGGCCGACAGCATGACCGCGTCCGCGCCGTCCAGGATCGCGTTGGCCACGTCGGAGGCCTCGGCGCGGGTCGGACGGGAGTTGGTGATCATCGACTCCATCATCTGGGTCGCGACGATCACCGGCTTGGCGTTGCGGCGGCACAGCTCGATCAGGCGCTTCTGCACCATGGGGACCCGCTCCAGCGGGTACTCGACGGCGAGGTCGCCACGGGCGACCATCACACCGTCGAACGCCATCACGACGTCCTCCATGTTCTCCACCGCCTGCGGCTTCTCCACCTTGGCGATGACGGGGACCCTGCGGCCCTCCTCGTCCATGACCCGGTGGACGTCGGCGACGTCCTTGGCGTCCCGGACGAAGGACAGCGCGACCAGGTCCGCGCCCATGCGCAGCGCGAACCGCAGGTCGTCGATGTCCTTCTCGCTCAGCGCGGGCACGTTGACGGCCGTGCCGGGCAGGTTGATGCCCTTGTGGTCGGAGATGACCCCGCCCTCGATGACGATGGTCCGCACCCGCGGGCCCTCGACGTCGAGGACCTTGAGCTCGACGTTGCCGTCGTTGATGAGGACCTGGTCGCCGCGCGAGACGTCGCCGGGCAGGCCCTTGTAGGTCGTGCCGCAGATCGTCTTGTCGCCGGGGACGTCGTCGGTGGTGATGGTGAACTCGTCACCCCGCACCAGTTCGACGGGGCCCTCGGCGAAGGTCTCGAGGCGGATCTTGGGGCCCTGGAGGTCGGCGAGGACGCCGATGGCCCGGCCGGTCTCCTTGGCGGCGGCACGGACACGGTCGTACCGGCCCTGGTGCTCGGCGTGGGAGCCGTGGCTGAAGTTGAAACGGGCCACGTTCATGCCGGCCTCGATCAGCGACACGAGCATTTCGTGGGAGTCGACCGCGGGGCCGAGAGTACAGACGATTTTCGAACGGCGCATGAGGCGATCCTATCGGTTTGTTTCGCAACGGAATATTCCGTCTGGCGGAAGATACAAATGAGAAGGAGCGTGCTCAGTTGCTTTCCTGCTCAGTTTGTCTTTTTGACCAGTGCGTAGGTCTGGGTCGCGATCTCCAGTTCCTCGTCCGTCGGCACCACGGCGACCGCCACCCGCGCGCCGGCGGGCGAGATCAGCCGCGGCTCGTCACCGCGTACCGCGTTCAGCTCCTCGTCCACCGCCAGGCCCAGGGAATCCAGGCCCGCGACGGCCGCCTCCCGCACCGGCGCCGCGTTCTCCCCGACCCCGGCGGTGAACGCCACCGCGTCCACGTGCCCGAGCACGGCGTAATAGGCGCCGATGTACTTCTTCAGCCGGTGAATGTAGACGTCGAACGCGAGCTTCGCCCGCTCGTCGCCCTCGTCGACCCGCCGGCGGATCTCCCGCATGTCGTTGTCCCCGCACAGCCCGACGAGTCCGCTCTTCTTGTTGAGAAGAGCATCGATTTCGTCGATGGACATTCCACCGACACGAGCCAAATGGAAGATGACGGCCGGGTCGACGTCTCCCGAGCGTGTACCCATGACGAGACCTTCCAGGGGCGTCAGCCCCATCGAGGTGTCCACACAGCGGCCCCTCTCGACCGCCGACGCCGACGCCCCGTTGCCGAGGTGCAGCACGATGACGTTCACCTCCTCGGGGGACCTGCCCAGCAGCTTCGCCGTCGCCCGGGAGACGTACGCGTGCGACGTCCCGTGGAAGCCGTAGCGCCGCACCCGGTGCGCGTCCGCGGTCTCGACGTCGATGGCGTAGCGGGCCGCCGACTCCGGCATCGTCGTGTGGAAGGCCGTGTCGAACACGGCGACCTGCGGCAGGTCGGGCCGCAGCGCCATAGCCGTGCGGATGCCGGTCAGGTTCGCCGGGTTGTGCAGCGGCGCGACGGGGATCAGCCGCTCGATCTCGGCGAGCACGGCGTCGTCGACCACGGTCGGCCGGGTGAAGTGCCTGCCGCCGTGCACCACCCGGTGCCCGATGGCGGCGAGCTCGGGGGAGTCCAGCCCGAGGCCGTCCCCGGCCAGCTCCTGCGCGACGGCCTTCAGCGCCGCGTCGTGGTCGGCGAACGGCCCGCTCCGCTCGCGGGACCCGCCGCCGGCGGCGAGCGGGGTGTGCTTCAGCCGGGAGGTCCGCTCGCCGATGCGCTCGACGAGCCCGCTCGCCAGCCGGCTGCTGTCCCGCATGTCGAGCAGCTGGTACTTCACCGACGAGGAGCCGGAGTTGAGGACGAGGACGCGGGTCGCGCTCACAGGTCGGTCGCCTTCTCGCTGGAGGTCGGGCCGGCCGTCCGGCCGTCCCTGGACGGGATCTGGGCCTGGATGGCCGTGATGGCGACGGTGTTGACGATGTCCTGGACGAGAGCGCCCCGGGACAGGTCGTTCACCGGCTTGCGCAACCCCTGCAGCACCGGGCCCACCGCGATCGCGCCGGCCGAACGCTGCACGGCCTTGTAGGTGTTGTTGCCGGTGTTGAGATCCGGGAAGATCAACACGCTGGCCTGGCCCGCGACTTCGGAGCCCGGCAGCTTGGTGGCGGCGACGGTCGGCTCGACGGCGGCGTCGTACTGGATCGGCCCCTCGATCTTCAGATCGGGACGCCGCTCGCGCACCAGCTCCGTCGCCTCCCGCACCTTGTCGACGTCCGCGCCCGAGCCGGAGGTGCCGGTGGAGTACGACAGCATCGCGATCCGCGGCTCCACGCCGAACTGCGCGGCGGTGGCGGCCGCCTGGACGGCGATGTCGGCGAGCTGCTCGGCGTCCGGGTCGGGATTCACCGCGCAGTCGCCGTAGACCAGGACCTTGTCGGCGAGGCACATGAAGAACACCGACGACACGATGTCGGCGTCCGGCTTGGTCTTGATGATCTCGAACGCCGGCCGGATGGTGGCCGCCGTCGAGTGCACCGACCCGGAGACCATGCCGTCGGCGAGGCCCTCCTGCACCATGAGCGTGCCGAAGTAGTTCACGTCCGAGACGACGTCGTAGGCCAGTTCGACGGTGACGCCCCGGTGGGCGCGCAGCGCCGCGTACTTCTCGGCGAAGGCGTCGCGCAGCTCGCTGGTCGCCGGGTCGATGAGCCGGCAGTCGCCGAGGTCGATGCCCAGGTCGGCGGCCTTCTTGCGGATCTGGTCCACCGGCCCGAGCAGGGTGAGGTCGCACACGCCGCGGCGCAGCAGCACCTCGGCCGCGTGCAGCACCCGCTCCTCGGTCCCCTCCGGCAGCACGACCCGGCGCTTGTCGGAACGGGCCTGTTCGAGAAGCTTGTGCTCGAACATCATCGGCGTGACGCGGTCGGTGCTGGGCGCGGAGACGCGCCGGAGCAGATCCCCGGTGTCCACGTGCCGTTCGAACAGCCCGAGCGCGGTCTCCGCCTTGCGCGGCGTGGCCGCGTTCAGCTTGCCCTCCAGGGAGAACAGCTGCTCGGCGGTGAGGAAGCTGTTGCCCGGCACCGAGACGACCGGGGTGCCGGGGGCGAGGCGGGCGGCGAGCGTCAGGATCTGCCCCGTCGGGACCTCGCCCAGGGTGAGCAGCAGACCGGCGATCGGCGGGGTGCCGGCGCTGTGCGCGGCCAGCGAGCCGATCACCAGGTCCGCCCGGTCTCCCGGGGTGACGACCAGACAGCCCGGCGTCAGCGCCTCGAGGAAGTTCGGCAGCATCGCCCCGCCGAAGACGAAGTCGAGGGCGTCGCGGGCCAGCCCGGAGTCGTCGCCGAGGAGCACCGTCGCGCCGAGGGCGTGACTGATCTGCGAGACGGTCGGCGCGGAGAGCGCGGGCTCGTCGGGCAGCACGTAACACGGCACGGGCACCCGGGTGGCGAGCCGGGAGGCGATCTCCTCCCGGTCCTCCGGGTCGACCCGGTTGGTCACCATGGCGAGGACGTCGCAGCCGAGACCCCGGTATGCCCGGTAGGCGTTGCGGCTCTCGGCGAGCACCGACTCCACCGTCTGCTTGCGACCGCCGACGACCGGGATCACGGAAGCGCCGAACTCGTTGGCGAGGCGCGCGTTCAGGGCGAGCTCGTCCGGGAACTGGGTGTCGGCGTAGTCGGTGCCCAGCACGAGGACGACGTCGAAGGCGCGGGCGACGCGGTGGAAGCGCTCCACGAGCGTGGAGACCAGTTCGTCCGCGCCCTGCTCCGCCTGGAGGGCGGACGCCTCGTGGTAGTCCATGCCGTAGACCGTGGCCGGATCCTGCGCCAGCCGGTAGCGCGCACGCAGCAGTTCGAAGAGCCGGTCGGGCCCGTCGTGGACGAGGGGACGGAACACGCCCACCCGGTCGACCTGCCGGGTGAGGAGCTCCATGACCCCCAGTTCGACGACCTGGCGGCCGTCGCCGCGGTCGATACCGGTCACGTACACGCTGCGGGTCACGCCGGCTCTCCGTTTCGTTCCGGGACACAAAAATCGCCCACCTAGGTGAGCAGATTCCTCTTGACAATACCCCTGGCCGTGGTTAAGACGCCCGTCAAGAGACAGCGCGCTCGGCGGCGTGAAACAATCGGACCCGGCTCACCGGCAACGACAGCGAGCAGGAGACACAGCACGATGCGCATCGGAGTCCTCACGGCAGGCGGCGACTGCCCCGGCCTGAACGCAGTGATCCGGTCGGTCGTGCACCGCGCCGTCGACCATTACGGCGACGAGGTCATCGGCTTCGAGGACGGCTACGCCGGGCTCCTCGACGGCCGTTACCGGGCACTCGACCTCAACGCGGTGAGCGGAATCCTGGCCCGCGGCGGCACCATCCTCGGCTCCTCCCGACTGGAGCGCGACCGGCTGCGCGAGGCCTGCGAGAGCGCCTCCGACATGATCCACGACTTCGGCATCGACGCGCTCGTCCCGATCGGCGGCGAGGGCACGCTGACGGCGGCGCGGATGCTGTCCGACGCCGGACTGCCGGTGGTGGGCGTGCCCAAGACGATCGACAACGACATCTCCTCCACCGACCGCACCTTCGGCTTCGACACGGCGGTCGGGGTCGCCACCGAGGCGATGGACCGCCTGAAGACGACCGCCGAGTCCCACCAGAGGGTCATGGTCGTCGAGGTCATGGGCCGCCACGCGGGCTGGATCGCGCTGGAGTCCGGGATGGCGGCGGGCGCGCACGGCATCTGCCTGCCCGAACGGCCCTTCGACCCCGCCGACCTGGTGAAGATGGTCGAGGAGCGGTTCGCTCGCGGGAAGAAGTTCGCGGTGATCTGCGTCGCCGAGGGCGCGCACCCGGCCGACGGCACCATGGACTACAGCAAGGGCGCGATCGACCAGTTCGGCCACGAGCGCTTCCAGGGCATCGGCACGGCGCTGGCCTACGAGCTCGAGCGGCGGCTCGGCAAGGAGGCCCGCCCGGTGATCCTCGGTCACGTCCAGCGCGGCGGCGTCCCGACGGCGTACGACCGCGTCCTCGCGACCCGCTTCGGCTGGCACGCGGTGGAGGCGGCGCACCGCGGCCAGTTCGGGCGGATGACGGCGCTGCGCGGCACGGACGTGGTGATGGTGCCGCTGGCCGAGGCGGTCACCGAGCTGAAGACGGTCCCGAAGGACCGGATCACCGAGGCCGAGTCGGTCTTCTAGGCCGAGCCCCGGGGCCGCCCTCGTCCCGCGGGCGGCCCCGGGGGCGTGCCCCCTGCCTGCGTTCCTCAGGCCGCCCGGTGCGCGACGCTCGTCCAGAAGCGGTCGACGATCCGGTTCGAGGAAGTCCCGGCCGGCGTCGTCCGCAATCGCCGGCCGCGCCGCCCCGGCTCGGGGCGGCGGCCATCCGGCCCCGGCAGGCCTCGCCGGTCAGCGGCCCTTCGCCGGCCCCCTCACCCACCGGTACACCAGCTCGGGGCGTCCCACCTGCCCGTACAGCGGCTTGCGTTCGGCGCGGCCCGACTCCACCAGATGCTCCAGATATCGCCGGGCGGTGATCCGGGAGATGCCCACCGCCTCGGCCACGCCGGCCGCCGTCAGCCCCTCCTGCGTCTCCCGCACCGTCGACGTGACGCGCTCCAGGGTCGGGGCGCTCAGGCCCTTGGGCAGGGCGGCCGGGCCGGGGGCGCGCAGGGCGGCCAGCGCCCGGTCGACCTCGTCCTGGCCGCTGGCCTCGCCCGCCGCGCCGCGGAACTCTGCGTACCGGACCAGCCGGTCCCGCAGGGTCGCGAACGTGAACGGCTTCAGCACGTACTGGACGACGCCCAGCGAGACGCCCTCCCGCACGACGGTGAGGTCCCGCGCCGACGTCACCGCGATCACGTCCGCGTGGTAGCCCGCCGCCCGCAGCGAACGGGCCAGCTGCAGCCCGTGCGCGTCGGGGAGGTGCAGGTCCAGCAGGAGCAGGTCCACCGGCGTGCGGTCCAGCAGTCGCCGGGCCTCCGCCCCGGTGTGCGCCTTGCCCACGGCGACGAACCCCGGCACCCGTCCGACGTACATGACGTGGGCGTCCGCGGCGACCGGGTCGTCCTCCACGACCAGCACTCTGATCGGTTCCTCGCTCATCCTCTGCCTCCCGAGCCCGACACGGATCCGGAGGTACCGGACGCGGCCTTCGTCCGCAACGGCAGGCGCACCGCGAACTCGGCCCCGCCGCCCGCCGCCTCCGTCACCGACAGCGTTCCCTCGTGCCGCTGCACCGCCTGCCGGACCAGCGCCAGCCCGAGGCCCCGCCCGCCCGGCCCGGCCGGTTTCGTGGAGAAGCCGCGCTCGAAGACCTGGGAGGCGTGCGCCGGATCCACCCCCGTCCCCGTGTCCGCGACCCGCAGCAGCAGCTCGGGGCCCTCCGTGGACGCCGTCACCGTCACCTTCGCCCGGACGCTGCCCTGGGCCGCGTCCACCGCGTTGTCGATGAGGTTGCCCAGGATCGTCACCAGATCGCGGGCGGGCAAGGTCTCCGGCAGCAGACCGTCGTCCAGGGTGCTCTCCTGCGAGACCACCAGCTCCACGCCCCGCTCGTTCGCCTGCGCCGTCTTGCCCAGCAGCAGGGCCGCCAGGACCGGCTCGCTGACGGCCGCGACCACCTGGTCCGTCAGGGCCTGCGCCAGCTCCAGCTCCGCCGTCGCGAAGTCCACGGCCTCCTCGGCGCGCCCCAGCTCGATCAGCGAGACGACCGTGTGGAGCCGGTTGGCCGCCTCGTGGGCCTGCGAGCGCAGAGCCTGGGTGAAGCCGCGCTCGGAGTCCAACTCGCCCATCAGGGACTGGAGTTCGGTGACGTCCCGCAGGGTCGCCACCGTGCCGCGCCGTTCCCCGCCGGACACCGGGGAGGTGTTCACCACCAGCACCCGGTCCGCCGTCAGGTGCACCTCGTCCACCCGGGGCTCCGAGGCGAGCAGCGCGCCCGTCAGCGGGGCCGGCAGACCGAGCTGCGCCACCGAAGCGCCGACCACGTCCCCCGAGACGCCCAGCAGTTCCCGGCCCCCGTCGTTGATCAGGGCCACCTTGTACTGTCCGTCCAGCATCAGCAGCCCCTCGCGGACCGCGTGCAGCGCGGCCTGGTGGTAGTCGTGCATCCGGCTCAGCTCGGTCGCGTTCATGCCGTGGGTGTGGCGGCGCAGGGACGCGTTGATGACGTACGTGCCGATCGCGCCGAGCGTGAGCGCGCCCACCGCCCAGGCGAACAGGGCCGTCACCTGGTCCTGCACCCGCTCGCTGATCGCCTCGACCCGGATGCCGGCGCTGACCAGGCCGATGATCCGCTTGTCGTCGTCCCTTATGGGGGTGACCGCGCGGACGGACGCGCCGAGGGTGCCGGTGTAGGTCTCGGTGAACGTGCGGCCCGCCAGCGCCTCCGCCGTGTTGCCGCGGAAGCGCTGGCCGATCTGGTCCTCGTCCGGGTGGGTCCAGCGGATGCCGTCGGTGTTCATGATCGTCACGAAGTCGACGTCCGTGTCGAGCATGACGCGGTGGGCGTACGGCTGGAGCTCGGCCGTGGGGTCCGCGGTGTGGATGGCCGCCCGGACCGAGGGGGAGTCGGCCACCGAGCGGGCCACTGCCGTGGCCTGGCGGCCCGCCGCCTCCTCGGCCTGCCGGCCGTCGCTGACGTACGTGAACAGCGCGTATCCCGCGACGACGACCGCTATCAGCACCGCCTGCATGGCGAACAGCTGGCCGGCCAGGCTGCGGGGGCGGGGGAGGACGGGGAGGCGCATGTCGTCAGTGTGCCCCCGAGGCCGATCGTGAACTAAATGAACGGAAGGGTGACCGCCCTCACAACCGCACGGGATAGTCACGGCATCCCCCACAACTCCCCGGACGTGAGCCGCACGCCGGTGATGCCGACGAAGACGTCAAGGAGGGCAGCCGTGGCCGCCAGCAGCACCCCCGATACGGCACCTGCCGCACCCGCCGTGAAGCGGGACCGCACCCACTACCTGTACATCGCGGTGATCGTCGCGGTCGCCATCGGCATCGCCGTGGGTCTCGCCGCCCCCGACTTCGCCGTCGAGCTGAAGCCCATCGGCACCGGCTTCGTGAACCTGATCAAGATGATGATCTCGCCGATCATCTTCTGCACGATCGTTCTCGGCATCGGATCCGTACGGCAGGCCGCCAAGGTCGGCAAGGTCGGCGGTATCGCGCTCGGCTACTTCGTGGTCATGTCGCTCGTGGCGCTCACCATCGGCCTGGTCGTCGGCAACATCCTGGAGCCCGGCAGCGGCCTCCACATCACCGACGCCGTGAAGGAGACCGGCCAGGCGCAGGTCTCGGCCGAGGCCAAGGACACCACCGAGTTCCTGCTCGGCATCATCCCCACCACGATCCTCTCCGCGTTCACCCAGCCGGACGTCCTGCAGACCCTGCTCATCGCGCTGCTCTGCGGTTTCGCCCTTCAGGGCATGGGCAAGGCCGGCCGACCGATCCTGCGTGGCGTCGAGCACATCCAGCGGCTCGTCTTCCGCATCCTCGCGATGGTCATGTGGGCCGCCCCGATCGGCGCGTTCGGCGCGATGGCCGCGGTCGTCGGCTCGGCGGGCGTGGACGCGCTCAAGAGCCTCGCCGTCCTGATGCTCGGCTTCTACACCACGTGTTTCCTGTTCGTCTTCATCGTGCTCGGCGCGCTGCTGAGGATCTTCACGGGCCTGAACATCCTGACGTTCTTCAAGTACCTCGCTCGTGAGTTCCTGCTGATCCTGTCCACCTCCTCCTCCGAGTCCGCGCTGCCGCGCCTCATCGCGAAGATGGAGCACCTGGGCGTCAGCAAGCCCGTCGTCGGCATCACCGTCCCGACCGGCTACTCCTTCAACCTCGACGGCACCATGATCTACATGACCATGGCGTCCCTGTTCATCGCCGACGCCATGGGCACGCCGATGTCGATCGGCGAGCAGATCCCGCTGCTGCTCTTCCTCTTCGTCGCCTCCAAGGGCGCGGCCGGCGTCACCGGCGCCGGCATGGCGACCCTGGCCGGCGGTCTGCAGTCGCACAAGCCCGCCCTGGTGGACGGCATGGGCCTCATCGTCGGCATCGACCGGTTCATGAGCGAGGCACGCGCCCTCACCAACTTCGCCGGCAACGCCGTCGCCACGGTCCTCATCGGCACCTGGACGAAGGAGATCGACAAGGAGCGCGTCCAGCTGGTGCTGGCCGGCGGCCTGCCGTTCGACGAGAAGACCCTGCTCGACCACGACGACGAGGACGACGTCGTCGCGGCGGACCTGCCCGAGCAGCGCGAAGAGGGCGAGAAGGAACTCGCCAAGGCCTGACGGCCCCACGGACTCCGGATGTCCGGCCCCGCCTGAACCGGGGCCGGACATCCGGCCGACCTCCTCCCCACCGTTACCGGGCCCCACCGTCTCCGGGCGGGCCCCACCGTCTCCGGGCGGCCGAGCACTCCCCCGTGGCTCGGTCGCCCGGTCTTTTTGCTTTCCCCCGTCCCTGCCCTCGGGCGCACCTCTTGCCCTGACGTCGGCGTCAAGGATTACGGTCGTGGACATGCGCATCGGAGAGCTGGCCGCGCGGGCCGGGACGACGACCCGGACGCTGCGGTACTACGAGTCGCGGGGGCTGTTGCCCGCGCGGCGCGGCGACAACGGGTACCGGACGTACGACGAGGGCGATCTGCGGCTGCTGCGGCAGATCAGGACGCTCCAGGACTTCGGGTTCGACCTGGAGGAGACCCGGCCCTTCGTGGAGTGTCTGCGGGCCGGGCACCCGCAGGGCGACTCGTGTCCGGCGTCGCTCGTGGTCTACCGCCGCAAGCTCGACGAGCTGGACGCGCTCATCGGCGAGCTGCGGGCGGTCCGCGAGACGGTCGCCGGACAGCTCGTGCGGGCCGAGCGGGCGCGGGACGAGCTGGCGGCCGAGGCGCTGGCTCCGGGGGGTCCGGAGCCGGGGTGCGAACTGGGAGGGCGAGGACTGTGATCAAGGCGGACGGCGTGACCGAGGTGACGGACGACGACTTCGGGGCGCAGGTGCTGGAGGCGGAACTGCCGGTGCTCGTGCAGTTCACGGCCGAGTGGTGCGGCCCCTGCCGGCAGCTGGGCCCGGTACTGGGCAGCATCGCCGAGAAGGAGGGCGAGCGGCTGAAGGTCGTACAGCTGGACGTGGACCGCAATCCGCGGACCGCGATCGCGTACCACGTGCTGTCGACGCCCACCCTCATGGTGTTCCGGGGCGGTGAGCCCGTGCGGTCGATGGTGGGGGCGCGGCCCAGGCGCCGGCTGCTGGAGGAGATCGCCGACGTGCTCTGACCCGGGCGACGGGAACACCGCGCCGCATACGGGCCGATACGAAGAAATCCCCCGAGCAATTGTGCTCGGGGGATTTCTCGGCGTATATTGAGTGATTCGCGACTTCATTTCAATGAAGTCGTAATGCGGTTCACTGAAGGCATCATATCCGGGCGGGAGCTGAATTGTCAAACGCCGATTTCGAATTGCAGCGCGAGCAGGAATTCATCGACGATCTGTACGCGCGCGTGGACGCCCTGCGCGGCGACACCGAGGTCTCCGTCACGGACGCGCTCGCCCAGGGCGACACCCCCATGCAGGCCCGGCTCGAGCGGGACATCCTCGTGGCCGAGCGCTCGGGGCTGCTCGCCGCGCTGAACGCGGTCGACGGCTCCCTGTGCTTCGGCCGCATCGACCTCGCCTCCGGAGTCCACCACCACATCGGCCGCATCGGCCTGCGCGCCGGCGACGCCGAACGCACACCGGTCCTGATCGACTGGCGGGCCGGCGTCGCCCGCCCGTTCTACCTCGCCACCGGCCACACCCCGATGGGGCTGCGCAGGCGACGGCACCTCACGAGCGAGGGCCGCCGGGTCACCGCCCTGCACGACGAGATCCTCGACATCGGCGACCCCACCCGCACCGGCCACGAGGACCCGACCGGCGACGCCGTCCTGCTCGCCGCGCTCGACTCGGCACGCACCGGCCGTATGCACGACATCGTGCAGACCATCCAGGCCGAGCAGGACGACATCATCCGCGCCCCCCACCGGGGGGTGCTGGTGGTCGAGGGAGGTCCCGGCACCGGCAAGACGGCCGTCGCCCTGCACCGCGCCGCCTACCTCCTCTACGAGCACCGGCAACTGCTCGCCAAACGGGCCGTCCTGATCGTCGGCCCCAACCCCGCCTTCCTCGGCTACATCGGCGAGGTGCTGCCCGCGCTCGGTGAGACCGGCGTGCTCCTGGCGACGGTCGGCGAACTGTTCCCCGGCGTGCGGGCGACGGCCGCCGACACCCGCGAGGCGGCCGCGGTCAAGGGCCGCGCCGACATGGCGGACGTCCTCGCCGACGTCGTACGCGACTGGCAGGCCCTGCCCGACCCGGTCATCGCGATCGAGCACGACCGCGAGATCCTGATGCTCGACGACGGTCTCGTGCGGGTGGCCCGCGAACGCACCCGGGCCGCCGGGCTGCCGCACAACGCGGCCCGCGAGCACTTCGAGGGCCACATCCTCAACACCCTCACCGACATGGTCGCCGAGCGCCTGGGCACCGACCCCTTCGACGGCACCAACCTCCTCGACCCGAGCGACGTCACCCAGATCCGCGACGAGCTCGCCGAGAACCCCGAGGTGTGGGCCGCCGTCGACCAGCTGTGGCCGCGGCTGACCCCGCAGCGCCTGGTCGCGGACTTCCTCGCCGACCCGGTGGGCTACGTCTCCGACGACGACGCGGCCGTCATCCGCCGCCCGGTGACCCGCGCCTGGACGGTGGCCGACGTGCCGCTCCTCGACGAGGCCGCCGAACTCCTCGGCGAGGACGACCGGGTGACCCGGGCCCGGGCGGAACGGGAACGCGAGACGCAGATCGCCTACGCCCAGGGCGTCCTGGACGTCTCGTACGCCTCCCGCACCTACGAGTTCGACGACAAGGACGAGGAGGACTCCGAGGTCCTGTCCGCGCACGACATCATCGACGCGGAGCGGTTCGCCGAGCGTCACGAGGAGGACGACCACCGCAGCGCCGCCGAACGCGCGGCGGCCGACCGCACCTGGGCGTTCGGCCACATCATCGTCGACGAGGCGCAGGAGCTGTCGCCGATGGCGTGGCGGCTGCTCATGCGGCGCTGCCCGACCCGCTCCATGACGCTGGTCGGCGACCCCGCGCAGACCGCCGAGGCGGCCGGCGTCGGAGCGTGGGCGGACATTCTCGAGCCGTACGTGCAGGACCGCTGGGAGCACACCCGCCTGGGCGTCAACTACCGCACCCCGGCCGAGATCATGGAGGTGGCGGCGGCCGTCGTGCGCGCCGAGGACCCGGACTTCGCACCGCCGAGCTCGGTCCGGTCCACCGGCGTGCGGCCGTGGGCGCGCGCGACCGACGACCTGCCGGGCGCGGTGGCCGAGGCGGTCGAGGAGCTGACGCCCGCCGAGGGGCGGCTCGCGGTCATCGCCCCGCGCGGTCTGCACCGGCGGCTCGCGGCGCGGCTGGACGGCGTGACGGCGGGCGCGGAGCCCGATCTCACGCGGACCGTCGTCCTGCTGGACCCCCGTCAGGCCAAGGGCCTCGAGTTCGACTCCGTCCTCGTGGTGGAGCCGTCCCGGTACGGCACCAGCGACCTGTACGTGGCGCTGACCCGTGCGACGCAACGGCTCGGCGTGGTGCACAGCCGCCCCCTGCCGAAGGCGCTGGCCGAGGCGTTCCGGTCGCCCGGGACCGGCACGGCGTGACGGTCCCCGGCCAGCGTCGCTCCCGGGCCCGGAGCCCGGGCCCGCGCCGGCGTGGTGTGCGGGCGGCGGGAGAGCCCGTCCGCACACCGCCGCACCGGCCCGCGGGGCGGCGCGGGCGCGTGCCGGCTCAGGCGGGCCGCAGCCACACGGTCGCCAGCGGGGGCAGCGTCAGCCGGATGCTCGCCGGCCGGCCGTGCGCGCCCTGCGGCTCCGGCTTGACCGGGTCGGGGTGGCCGACGCCGCCGCCGCCGTACCGTTCGGCGTCGGTGTTGAGGGCCTCGTGCCAGGCCGGGACGTCGTCCGGGACGCCCAGCCGGTAGTCCCGGCGGACGACGGGGGACAGGTTGGAGACGGACAGCAGCGAGGAGCCCTCGGCGTCGCGCCGCAGGAAGGCGAAGACGTTGTCCTCCGCGGCGTCCCCGACCACCCACTCGAAGCCCGCCGGGTCGGTGTCCCGCTGCCAGAGGGCGGGCACCGCCCGGTAGACGGCGTTGAGGTCGCGGACCAGGTCCCGCACGCCCCGGTGGTCGGCCTCCGCCCCGTACGCCGGATCCAGCAGCCACCAGTCGGGGCCGTGCGCCTCGGACCACTCCGCGCCCTGCGCGAACTCCTGCCCCATGAAGAGAAGTTGCTTGCCCGGGTGGGCCCACATGTACGCCAGGTACGCCCGCAGGTCGGCGCGCTGCCGCCACCAGTCGCCCGGCATCTTCGACACCAGCGACCGCTTGCCGTGCACGACCTCGTCGTGGGAGATCGGCAGCACGTAGTTCTCGCTGTACGCGTACACCATCGAGAACGTCATCTCGTGGTGGTGGTACCTGCGGTGCACCGGCTCGTGGCTCATGTACGCCAGCGAGTCGTGCATCCAGCCCATGTTCCACTTCAGCCCGAAACCGAGCCCGCCGAAGCCGCTGGGGCCCGAGTGGTGGGTGGCGCGGGTCACCCCGTCCCAGGCGGTGGACTCCTCGGCGATCGTCACGACGCCCGGGTTGCGGCGGTACACCGTCGCGTTCATCTCCTGCAGGAACGCCACCGCGTCCAGGTTCTCCCGGCCGCCGTGCTCGTTCGGCGTCCACTGGCCCGCCTCGCGCGAGTAGTCCAGGTAGAGCATGGAGGCCACGGCGTCCACCCGCAGGCCGTCGATGTGGAACTCCTCGCACCAGTAGGTGGCGTTCGCCACCAGGAAGTTGCGCACCTCACGCCGGCCGAAGTCGAACTCCAGCGTCCCCCAGTCGGGGTGGGCGGCGCGCAACGGGTCCGCGTGCTCGTACAGCGGCCGCCCGTCGAACTCGGCGAGCGCCCACTCGTCGCGCGGGAAGTGCGCCGGCACCCAGTCCATCAGGACGCCGATGCCGGCCCGGTGCAGCGCGTCCACCAGGCACCTGAAGTCGTCCGGCGTGCCGAGGCGGGCGGTGGGCGCGTAGAAGCCGGTGACCTGGTAGCCCCAGGACCCGCCGAAGGGATGCTCGGCGACCGGCATCAGCTCCACGTGTGTGAAGCCGAGGTCCTTCACATAGGCGGGCAGCTGCTCGGCGAGCTGACGATACGTCAGTCCCGGTCGCCAGGACGCCAGATGAAGCTCGTACACCGAGAACGGGGCCTCGTGCACGGCTATCTCGGCCCGCCGGGCCAGCCACTCGGCGTCACCCCACTCGTACCGCGAGGCGTCCACGACCGACGACGTGGCCGGCGGGACCTCCGTACGCCGCGCCATCGGGTCGGCGCGCAGGGTGTGCGAGCCGTCGGGACGGGTGATGTCGAACTTGTACAGCGCGCCCTCGCCGACCCCGGGCAGGAACAGCTCCCACACCCCGGACGACCCGAGGGACCGCATCGGACACCCGGTGGAGTCCCAGTAGTTGAACGTGCCCGCCAGCCGGACGCCGCGCGCGTTCGGGGCCCACACGGCGAAGCCCGTGCCGCTCACGCCCTGGTGGGTCCGCGGGTGCGCGCCGAGCACCGTCCACAGCTGCTCGTGCCGGCCCTCGCCGATCAGATGCAGGTCCAGCTCGCCCAGGGTGGGCCGGAAGCGGTAGGAGTCCTCGGTCTCCACGGTCGCGTCCTCGTACGTCACGAGGAGCCGGTAGTCCGGCGGCCCCTTGAGCGGCAGCAGACCGGAGAAGAAGCCGTCACCGTCGTCGTGGAGCACGGCGCGCAGCTCGCCGGCGACCACCTCCACCGACCGCGCGTACGGGCGCAGCGCTCGGAAGACCACCCCGCCCGGCGCGGGGTGCGCGCCCAGCACGGAGTGCGGATCGTGATGCGTGCCCTCCAGCAGACGCGCGCGGTCGGCGGCGTCCGGGGCACTCCGGAACTCCACGACCGCCTCCGGCGAGGGGGCGGCGTCCGGGGTGCTCCGGGACTCCGCGACCACCCCGGGCGAGGGGTCCGCCTCCGGCAGGGGGTGCGCCTGCGCTGAGGGGACTGCCTGCGTGGAGGGGCCTGCCTTCGGCAGGGGATCCGCCTGCGGTGAGATGTCCGTCTCCGGTGCGCCGTCCGCTGTCGGGGGGCGGTGCGCCTCCGGGACGGACGGGGCCGCCGGTGGTGCGGCGGGGGACCTGCTGTGCTGCGGTGCGGCCTTCTCGACCTTCTTCGGGGTCACGTGCGGAGCCTCCTCAAGGCAGGTCGGGGGGTGCGGCGAGGCGTCGTATCGCGGACAGGGGTACGGGAAGCCAGTCCGGCCGGTGCCGGGCCTCGTAGACGACCTCGTAGATCGCCTTGTCCGTCTCGTAGGCCCGCAGCAGCACGGGGTCGGTCCGCGGGTCGACGCCCGCCGCCTCGGCGTAGCCGGAGCAGTAGGCCGCCCGGCAGGCGTGCGCCCAGCCCGGGGCAGGCGGGTCGGCGGAGTGGGCCGCGTAGTCGAAGGAGCGCAGCATGCCCGCCACGTCCCGCACGGCCGGCTGCGGCATCCGGCGCTCGCCCAGCGGTCTGGCCGGCTCGCCCTCGAAGTCGATCAGCGACCACTCGCCCGAGGCGGCCCGCAGACACTGCCCGAGGTGCAGGTCGCCGTGGACGCGCTGGGCGGTCCAGGTGCGGCCCTCGGCCGCGAGATCGGCCAGCGCGGTGAAGGCGGTGCGCAGCGCGGGCGCGTACGGACGCAGTGCGGGCACCGCCTGCGCGGCCGCGTCGAGCCGCTCGATCATGCCGTGCACCGCCGGCCCCGTCTGCGCCTGCCCCAGCGTCGCCGTGGGCAGTGCCCGGGCCAGCGCCCCGTGCACCTCGGCCGTGGCCCGGCCCAGGGCCCGCGCCTCGGCGGTGAAGTCCTCGCCCTTGGCCAGTTCCCGCAGCGCCAGCTCCCAGCCGTCCGCCGCGCCCTGCACATACGGCTGGAGCACGGCCAGGACGTACGACTCGTCCTCGTGCCCGTCGCCGCCGAGGTCCGCGTGCATCCACGCGGTCGGCGCGGGCACCCGGGGGCAGCCCTCGCGGGCCAGCGCCAGCGGCAGCTCCAGGTCCGGGTTGACGCCGGGCACCACCCGGCGCAACAGCTTCAGGATGAACGTATCTCCATAGATCACGGACGAGTTCGACTGCTCGCCCGTCAGCCGGCGCGGGACCAGTCCCGACCGGATCTCCTGCTCCGGGTCGCGCTCGCAGCGCAGCGCGCCGATCCGCGTCCCGGTGCGCAGCGCCTCCAGCAGCAGCTCGGCCGGCCGGGTGTCGTACAGCGCGTCGAAGACGGTCCGCCCGGCCAGCGGCCCCTGGGTCACATGCCCGATCAGCGCGGGCGCGAGCCGGGGCGGCAGGGCCGCGCGGACGCCGATCAGCAGCTGGTAGCAGTCGCCCGGGGCCGCGCCCTGCCGGGCGCGCACCAGCAGGTGGTACAGGCCCAGCCGCGCTCCGGCCGGCAGCAGTTCGGTGGCCGCCACCAGCGAGAACCCGGTGACCGGGCGCCCCTTGCCGGCGAACCAGCGCTGCCGGGGCAGCCACTCGCGCAGCAGGGGGTCCAGGGACGCGAGGAGGCCGGGGCTCGTCTTGCCGGAGAGTGTGACAGTTTCCGCCATTGCGTCACATTCCTTTCCCCGGGGGGTCGGGGTGTTACTGATGCGTGCCCCGGGCGGGGCAGGGGAAACCGCCCCGCCGTGGGGTTCTAGACCACGTCCCTGCGGAGCCGGAACCAGTAGAAGCCGTGGCCGGCGAGGGTGAGCAGGTAGGGGAGTTCGCCGACGGGCGGGAAGCGGACGGTGCCGAAGAGTTCGACGGGGTAGCGGCCGTGGAAGCGGCTGAGGTCGAGTTCGGTGGGCTGGGCGAAGCGGGAGAAGTTGTGGACGCACAGGACGAGGTCGTCCTCGTGTTCGCGCAGGAAGGCGAGGACGGCGGGGTTGGAGGAGGGGAGTTCGGTGTAGGTGCCGAGGCCGAAGGCGGGGTTCTGTTTGCGGATCTCGATCATGCGGCGGGTCCAGTGCAGGAGCGAGGAGGGCGACGACATGGACGCCTCGACGTTGGTGACCTGGTAGCCGTAGACGGGGTCCATGATGGTGGGCAGGGAGAGCCGGCCGGGGTCGCAGGAGGAGAATCCGGCGTTGCGGTCGGGCGTCCATTGCATGGGGGTGCGGACGGCGTCGCGGTCGCCGAGCCAGATGTTGTCGCCCATGCCGATCTCGTCGCCGTAGTAGAGGATCGGGGAGCCGGGCAGGGAGAGCAGGAGTGCGGTGAAGAGCTCGATCTGGTTGCGGTCGTTGTCGAGGAGGGGTGCGAGGCGGCGGCGGATGCCGATGTTGGCGCGCATACGCGGGTCTTTGGCGTATTCGGCGTACATGTAGTCGCGTTCTTCGTCGGTGACCATTTCGAGGGTGAGCTCGTCGTGGTTGCGCAGGAAGATGCCCCATTGGCAGCTGGCGGGGATGGCGGGGGTCTTGGCGAGGATCTCGGAGACGGGGTAGCGGGATTCGCGGCGGACGGCCATGAAGATGCGGGGCATGACGGGGAAGTGGAATGCCATGTGGCATTCGTCGCCGCCGGAGGTGTAGTCGCCGAAGTAGTCGACGACGTCCTCGGGCCACTGGTTGGCCTCGGCCAGGATCACCGTGTCCGGATAGTGCGCGTCGACCTCTTTGCGGACCCGCTTCAGGAACTCGTGCGTGGCCGGGAGGTTCTCGCAGTTCGTGCCCTCCTCGGCGTACAGGTACGGCACGGCGTCGAGGCGGAACCCGTCGATGCCCAGGTCCAGCCAGAACCGCAGCGCGGAGATCATCTCCTCCTGGACGGCGGGGTTCTCGTAGTTGAGGTCGGGCTGGTGGGAGAAGAAGCGGTGGAAGAAGTACTGCTTGCGGACGGGGTCGAAGGTCCAGTTGGAGACTTCGGTGTCGACGAAGATGATGCGGGCGTCGGGGTATTGCTTGTCGTCGTCGGCCCACATGTAGTAGTCGCCGTAGGGTCCGTCGGGGTTGTTCCTGGACTCCTGGAACCACGGGTGCTGGTCGCTGGTGTGGTTCATGACGAAGTCGATGATGACGCGCATGCCGCGTTGGTGGGCGGCGTCGACGAATTCGACGAAGTCGGCGAGGTCGCCGAATTCCGGGAGGACGGCGGTGTAGTCGGAGACGTCGTAGCCGCCGTCGCGCAGCGGTGATTTGAAGAAGGGGGGGAGCCAGAGACAGTCGACTCCGAGCCATTGCAGGTAGTCGAGTTTGGCGGTGATGCCTTTGAGGTCGCCGATGCCGTCGCCGTTGCTGTCCTGGAAGGAGCGGACGAGGACCTCGTAGAACACGGCGCGTTTGAACCACTCGGGATCGCGGTCCTTCGCGGGCGTGTCCTCGAAGGTGTCCGGAACGGGCTCGTTGACGATCATGATGTGGGTGACCCTCCGCTCTGCGGGTAGGACGGTCGCAGGACGGTGCATACGTGCGCGGGCCGGATGCCCGGTTCGAGGCGCACGTAGGTGGCCCTGCCCCAGTGGTAGGTCTCGCCGGTGAGCTCGTCGCGCACCGGCACCGACTCGTGCCAGTCCAGGCCGAGTTGCGGCATGTCCAACGAGACCGTCGCCTCCTGGGTGTGGTGGGGGTCGAGGTTGACGACCACCAGAACCGTGTTCGATCCGCTGCTGTCCGAGCTGGTCTTCGAGTAGGCGATCACCGCTTCCTTGTCGGTGTGGTGGAAGTGCAGGTTGCGCAGTCGGTGCAGGGCGGGGTTGGCGCGTCGGATGTCGTTGAGGCGGGTGATGAGGGGGGCGATGGTGCGGCCCTCGCGTTCGGCGGCGTCCCAGTCGCGGGGGGTGAGCTGGTATTTCTCGGAGTCGAGGTATTCCTCGCCGCCCTCGCGCAGGGGGGTGTTCTCGCAGAGTTCGTAGCCGCTGTAGAGGCCCCAGGTGGGGGAGAGGGTGGCGGCCAGGACGGCGCGGGCCTCGAAGGCGGGCCGGCCGCCGTGCTGGAGGTGGGCGGGCAGGATGTCGGGGGTGTTGGCGAAGAAGTTGGGCCGCATGTACGAGGCGGCCTGCCCCGACAGCTCGGTGAGGTAGTCGGTCAGCTCGTCCTTGGTGGTACGCCAGGTGAAGTAGGTGTAGGACTGCTGGAAGCCGATCTGGGCGAGGGTGTGCATCATCGCGGGCCGGGTGAACGCCTCGGCCAGGAAGATCACGTCGGGGTCGGTGCGGTTGAGGTCGGCGATGACGCGTTCCCAGAACACCACGGGTTTGGTGTGGGGGTTGTCGACGCGGAAGATCCGCACGCCGTGGCCCATCCAGTGCCGCAGCACCCGCACGGTCTCGGCGACCAGGCCCTTCAGGTCGGCGTCGAAGGCGACGGGGTAGATGTCCTGGTACTTCTTGGGCGGGTTCTCGGCGTAGGCGATGGTGCCGTCGGGGCGGTGGTGGAACCACTCGGGGTGTTTGTGGACCCAGGGGTGGTCGGGGGAGCACTGCAGGGCGAAGTCGAGGGCGATCTCCAGGCCGAGTTCGCGGGCCTGGCCGACGAACCAGGTGAAGTCCTCCAGGGTGCCCAGTGCGGGGTGGACGGCGTCGTGGCCGCCTTCGGGGGAGCCGATCGCCCAGGGCACGCCGACGTCGTCGGGCCGTGGGTCGAGGGTGTTGTTGCGGCCTTTGCGGAAGGTGGTGCCGATGGGGTGGATCGGGGGGAGGTAGACGACGTCGAAGCCCATCGCGGCGATCGCGGGGAGTCGGCGGGCGGCGGTGCGGAACGTGCCGTGCGGCTGCTGGGGGGTGCCCTCGGAACGGGGGAAGAACTCGTACCAGGAGCCGTACAGGGCGCGTTCGCGTTCCACCAGCAGCGGCAGCGGCTCCGACGCGGTCACCAGCTCCCGCAGCGGGAACCGCGCCAGCACGGCGTCCACCTCCGGCGTCAACGCCGCCGCCAGCCGGGACACGGGGGGACGGCTCTCGTCGCGCAGGGCCTCGACGGCGATCAGCACCGCCTTGCGCTCCGGGCCGTTCGGCACCCCGTCCGCCGCCCGCTCGTACAGACGGGCGCCCTCCTCGAGGACCGACTCCGTGTCCATCCCGGCGGGCACCTTCACGCCGGCGTGGTGCCGCCAGGTGGAGACGGGGTCCCCCCACGCCTCCACGGTGTACGTCCAGCGGCCGGTCGCGTCCGGCGTGACGTCCGCGCCCCAGCGGTCGGTGCCCGGGGCGAGTTCGCGCATCGGCGTCCACGGCCCCGGCTCGCCGTCCGGGTCGCGCAGCACGACATTGGCCGCGACGGCGTCGTGCCCTTCGCGGAACACGGTCGCCGAGACCTCGAACGTCTCGCCGACGACCGCCTTGGCGGGCCGGCGTCCCTGCTGGACCAGCGGACGGACGTCGAGGACGGGGATGCGCCCGACGGCGGTGGCCGCGACGGCCGCGGTGCCCTCGGCGGCCTCACCCTGCCCGATGGCGTGGGTGCGCCCGGCGGGCATCGCGGGTTCGGCGGGCCCGGCGTTCTTCGGCGGCTTGGCGCTCCTCGGGCCCTTGGAGCCCTTGGAGCCCTTGGAGCCCTTCGCGTTCTTCGCGTTCTTCGGTTCCCTGGAGTCCGT
This sequence comes from Streptomyces achromogenes, assembly GCF_030816715.1. Classification (NCBI taxonomy): domain Bacteria; kingdom Bacillati; phylum Actinomycetota; class Actinomycetes; order Kitasatosporales; family Streptomycetaceae; genus Streptomyces; species Streptomyces achromogenes. The sequence goes on from NZ_JAUSYH010000001.1 coordinate 5,989,412, forward strand.
ACGGTCCTTGGAGTCCCCGGAGTCCGTAGGGCCCTTGGAGTCCACAGGGGCCTTGGCATCCCTGGTGTCCTTGGGGGTCTTCTTGGGGGGTGTCGAGGGGTGGTGCCTGGCCGGCATGACCGCTCCTGTCCGCATCAAGGGGGGTGGGCGGATGGATGTGGTGGGAGGTGGGTCCTGCGAGGGAGTACCGGAGGAGCCTTCCACCCTGTGCGGGTGAGCAATCCGGCCCGTTGTTAACTCCTCACGTCGATATCCGACTCGGTGCGCCGGCGTGCCGGGCGCACCACTGGCACCCTCTCGCGCGGGGCGAAGCCCCACAAGGTGGCCCAGGGGAGTGAAAGCGGGATTTTCGGCCCTTCGCCGTAGGGCTCCGGCCAGCCCCCGGCAAGGCCGGCGCGGACGCCGGTACCGTCGTAGCAGACGTGGACGCACACTGCCGTGCGCCCATCAAGCGAACGCGCAACGCCGAGGTGGAATGTGAAGGCGATCCGTCGATTCACCGTCCGACCCCTCCTCCCCGAACCTCTCAGGCCGCTCAGCGACCTGGCCCGCAACCTGCGCTGGTCCTGGCACGCGGAGACCCGCGACCTCTTCCGTTCCGTCGACCCCGAGCGCTGGGCCCGCTCGGACGGCGACCCGGTGAGACTGCTCGGAGGCGTGCCCCCGGCACGCCTCCTCGAACTCGCCGAGGACCGCCGCTTCCTGCGCCGGCTCGCCACGGCCGCCGGCGACCTGCACGACTACGTCAGCGGCGAGCGCTGGTACCAGGCGCAGCCCTCCTCCGCCGGACTCCCGGCCGCCGTCGCCTACTTCTCGCCCGAGTTCGGCATCACGGCCGCGCTTCCCCAGTACTCCGGCGGCCTGGGCATCCTCGCCGGCGACCATCTGAAGGCGGCCAGCGACCTGGGCGTGCCGCTGATCGGCGTGGGCCTGCTCTACCGGCACGGCTACTTCCGTCAGACCCTCTCGCGGGACGGCTGGCAGCAGGAGCACTACCCCGTCCTCGACCCCAACGAGCTGCCGTTGACCCTCCTGAAGGAGGAGGACGGCACGGCGGCCCGGATCTCCCTCGCCCTTCCCGCGGGCAGGCGACTGCACGCCCGGGTGTGGCTGGCGCAGGTCGGCCGGGTGCCGCTGCTCCTGCTCGACTCCGACGTCGAGGAGAACGACCTCGGCGAGCGCGGGGTGACCGACCGGCTCTACGGCGGCGGCAGCGAACACCGGCTGCTGCAGGAGATGCTGCTCGGCATAGGGGGTGTCCGGGCGGTGCGCACGTACTGCCGGCTGACCGGCCATGCCGAGCCCGAGGTCTTCCACACCAACGAGGGCCACGCCGGCTTCCTCGGCCTGGAGCGCATCGCCGAACTCGGTGACCTGGGCCTGGACTTCGACGCGGCGCTGGAGGCCGTCCGGGCCGGGACGGTGTTCACCACGCACACGCCCGTCCCGGCCGGCATCGACCGCTTCGACCGGGAGCTGGTCGCCCGGCACTTCGGCCCCGACGCCGAGCTGCCCCGGATGGACGTCGACCGCATCCTGCGGCTGGGCAGGGAGACCTACCCCGGCGGCGAGCCGAACCTCTTCAACATGGCCGTCATGGGACTGCGACTGGCGCAGCGCGCGAACGGGGTGTCGCTGCTGCACGGTCAGGTCAGCCGCGGGATGTTCTCCGGCCTGTGGCCCGGCTTCGACCCCGAGGAGGTGCCGATCACCTCCGTCACCAACGGCGTGCACGCCCCGACCTGGGTGGCCCCGCAGGTGCTGCGCCTCGGCGCCCGGCAGATCGGCGCCGAGCGCGCCGAGGACGCCCTCAGCGTCGGCGGCTCCGACCGCTGGGACTCCGTCGCCGACATCCCCGACCAGGACATCTGGGAGCTGCGCCGCGAGCTGCGCGAGCAGCTGGTGCTGGAGGCGCGGCGGCGACTGCGCGCCTCGTGGCGTCAACGGGGAGCGGCGAGCGCCGAGTTGGGATGGATCGACGGCGTCCTGGACCCCGACGTCCTCACCATCGGCTTCGCGCGCCGGGTCCCGTCGTACAAGCGGCTGACGCTGATGCTGCGGGACCGCGACCGGCTCATGAAACTGCTGCTGCACCCGGAGCGGCCCATCCAGATCGTCGTCGCGGGCAAGGCGCATCCGGCGGACGACGGCGGCAAACGCCTGGTGCAGGAACTCGTCCGGTTCACCGACGACCCGCGGGTGAGGCACCGCATCGTCTTCCTGCCCGACTACGGCATGGCCATGGCGCAGAAGCTGTACCCCGGCTGCGACATCTGGCTCAACAACCCGCTCCGTCCGCTGGAGGCCTGCGGCACGTCCGGCATGAAGGCCGCGCTCAACGGCTGCCTCAACCTGTCCGTCCTGGACGGGTGGTGGGACGAGTGGTTCCAGCCGGACTTCGGCTGGGCCATCCCCACCGCGGACGGCGCCGGAACCGACCCGGACCGCCGGGACGACATCGAGGCGACGGCCCTCTACGACCTCCTGGAACAGCGCATCACACCGCGTTTCTACGAGCGCGGCCGGGCGGGGCTGCCCGACCGCTGGATCGAGATGGTCCGCCAGACCCTCACCCTGCTCGGCCCGAAGGTGCTGGCGGGGCGCATGGTCCGCGAGTACGTGGAGCGGCTCTACACCCCGGCCGCCCACGCGCACCGGACGATGGTCCCCGGCACGGCGCGTGAACTCGCCGGCTGGAAGCAGCGGGTGCGTGCGGCCTGGCACGCGGTGGCGGTCGACCACGTGGAGACGTCGGCGGCCACCGTCTCGGCCGAGCTGGGCACGACCCTCGCCCTGCGGGTGCGGGTGCGCCTCGGCGACCTCACCCCCGACGACGTCGAGGTGCAGGCGGTCTCGGGCCGCGTCGACGAGGAGGACCGCATCACGGACGCGGCCACGGTCCCGCTGAAACCGGCGGGCGGCCCGGACCTGGAGGGCAGGTGGGTCTACGAGGGACCGCTGTCGCTGGACCGCACGGGCCCCTTCGGATACACGGTCCGCATCCTCCCGGCCCACCGGCTGCTGGCGTCCGGCGCCGAACTGGGGCTGCTGGAGGCACCGTCCGAGGAGGCGGTCGAAGGAGCGGGCGTCCTGCTGCGCTGATCCGGCGGGCGCGCGCGACCGGGAGGTCGCGCGTGGCAGGCGGCGGCGGGCGGCGGCTCTCCCATGAGGTCCGCCGCCCGCCGTCCGCCGGCTGCCGGCCCTCCAGTGAGGTTCGTCGTCCGCCGCCCGCCGGCCCGTCGCCCACCCGTCCGTCGTCCCGTCGTCCCGTCGACCCGTCCGTCGGCCGTTCCGGGGGCGGCGGAAATCTCTGGCAGGGTCACGGGCACGGCCGTTATGCTCCCCGCGATGACTACTCCTACTGGCGACAGATCGGGGGACCCGTCCGCGCAAGGTGAGTGCTGATGGCGACTCACCTCGCGAACGAGGATTCCCCGTTTTCCTTCTGGCCGCGCGTGCGCGAGTTCGCCGTGCCGGCCTCCATGATCGAGACCGCGACCGCGCGCCGCCAGGCCGGCGACTGGGCGGGCGCATGCGCCGCGGCGGGCGTCGACGTCGATCTGGACCTGCGCACCCTGGCGACCGGCCATGGCCGGGAGTTCGCCTCCCTGCTCCGTTCCGACCTGCGGCACCTGGCTCCCGACCTGCTGCGCTGGCATCTGCCGAGAATCGCCCCCGACGGGCTGCTGCGGCCCGGCCTGACGGTCGCCCTCGCGCGCTACGACGGCGTGGGGCGCGGCGGGCGGCCGGTGCATCTGGTGGTGCGGACGCCGCCCTCCTGGGCGGATGCGGGCCAGCGGATCAGCCTGACGGTGTGGAAGGGATTCCGCGCGGGCCACGGCGCCGGCCCAGGTCATCCGCACCCCCACCCCCACCCCAGCCGGCGGTTCCGTCTCGACCTGCACCGGCATCTGTGGGACGCGCGCCGCACGGACGAGCTGCGGACCCGGTCCGGCGCGCCGGCGGCGCGGACGCCGGGAGAGCCGGCGGACGACGAGGGGGCGCCGCGCCTCACGTTGCCGCCGGGTGCGGTGCCGGACGGCCGTACCGGAGCCGTCGACCGGTGGGCCGCCGAGGCGGACATCCTGCTCCGCGCGGAGGGACGGTCCGGCGGCGCCGTCCTGGTGCGGCTCGGCGGACGGCACCGGCTGGTCCTGGAGACGGACGGGGACGACCGCGCCGGACCGCCCGCGCTGCGCGTCGCGCCCGCCGGCGGAGGGGCCGGCGCCGCCCCGGGAACCGGTCCGGCGCTGCCCGTGCTGCCCGATGCCGCCACCTGGGTGCCACCCGACCTGGAGATGCTGCGCGCCGGCGCGATCGACGCCGGCCGGCTGCACCCGCTGGTCGCCGCGGCCCTGGTGCCTGACCGGCGGCCGAAGGACCGTGCCGACGCCGCCGACCGGCCGGGACAGCCGCGTTTCGTGGAGTGCCGGGGAGCCCGTCACCGGATCGGCCTGGTCGACGGGGTGCTCGTCCCCTTGGACCACGACCCGGCCGAACTCCGGCGGGAGGAACTCCTGGTCGCGCTCAGCGGAACCCCGTTGCCGTGCCTGCGGGCCGTCGACGAGGCCCACCGCCGCCCGGACTGCCTCACCGGCGTCCGCGAACGCCTGGTCCACGGCGACATCGCCGGCGCGCTGGCCGTCGTCGAAGGGCTGCTCGGCCCCGAGGCGTTGCTGCGCGACGGCGCGCTGCGCGACGAACTCGAGGCGGCCGCCCGACGGCGGATCACCTACGGGCTGTTCCGGGCGGGCCTGACCGGGCCCGCGCCGGGCCGCCTCCCACCGCGCGAGCCCCGTCCGGCCGGCCTGCGCTCGCGCCCCCGCCACATGACCGGCCGCTGAACCGGATCCACACCGATCCAACGGATCCAACGGATCCACACCAATCCAACGGATCCAACGGATCCAACCGATCCGCGCCGATGCGCACGGATCCGGCACGGCGCGGCCTGCTCCGACGCCCCACCACTGCACAACACCTGCGAACGACCTGGCACACCGCCTCACACGACCCCGCCCGACCCCGCCACCCCATGACCTCTCGCGAACCCAAAGGTGATCACCCATGCCCACATGCGCCCCGCTCGCCCTCGTCGACGCCCCGGCCGACGCACCGTCCCGACCGGACAGCACCTCGCCGTCGGACGTTCCGAACCCGCCCGACGCCCCGGCCGCCCGACTCGACGTGGCCGCAGACCTCCTGGCCCTGTTGCGCGACGTCACCACCGAACCGCGGCCCGACACCCAGCTCGAGGCCCTGACCCTCGCCGTGGCGGCCGACCTGCCCGTGCTGCTGTGGGGCGAGCCCGGCATCGGCAAGACCGCCGCGCTGACCCAGCTGGCGGCCGCTCTCGACCTTCCGCTGACCACCGTGATCGCCAGCGTGCACGAGCCGTCCGACTTCTCGGGGCTGCCGGTCCTCGGCGACGACCCCGCGACGCAGGGCGTTCCGATGGCTCCGCCGGACTGGGCCGTACGGCTGGTGCGGGCCGGCCGCGGGCTGCTGTTCCTCGACGAGCTGTCCACCGCTCCGCCCGCTGTACAGGCCGCGCTGCTGCGGCTGGTGCTCGAGCGGCGGATCGGCGCCCTGCGACTGCCGCCGGGCGTGCGGATCGTGGCAGCCGCCAACCCGCGGTTCTCGGCGGCCGACGGCTGGGAGCTGAGCCCGCCGCTGGCCAACCGCTTCGTCCACCTGCAGTGGGCCCACGACCACGACGTCGTCGTCCGCGGTCTCGGCGGGACCTGGCCCCGGGCGACCCTGCCCCGACTCGACCCGGCGAGGCTGCCGGAGGCCGTCGACTTCGCGCGCCGCGCGGTGTGCGGCCTGCTGGCCGCCCGCCCCACGCTCGTACACCGGCTGCCCAGCGGCGAGACGCGCCGCGGCGGCGCCTGGCCGTCGCCGCGCAGCTGGGAGATGACCCTGCACCTGATCGCCTTCGCGACGGCGGCGGGCTCCTCCCGGGACGTGCTCTCCCTCCTGGTGCGCGGCGCGGTCGGGGACGGGCCGGGGCTGGAACTCCTGGCCGGCCTGGACCGGATGGACCTGCCGGACCCCGAGGACTTGCTCGCCGATCCGGCCGGCGCGGAGCTGCCCCAGCGGGGCGATCTGCGCCAGGCGGCGTTGGACGCGGTGGTGGCGGCGGTCCGCTCCCGCCCGGACCGGTCCCGCTGGGACGCGGCGTGGGCGCTGCTGGTGCGGGCGGTCGAGACCGGGGCCCCCGACCTGGTGGTGGTCCCCGCGACCACCCTCGCCGCGCTGCGCCAGGACGACTGGGACGTCCCCCCGTCGATCGAGAGCCTCGCCGGCGCGGTGGCCCTGTCCCACCGCGCGGACCGGGCGGCGGCCCGCACGAAGCAGCGGGACGCCGGCACGGCGAAGGCGACCCGATGAGCACGAAGGGTTCGGCGGACACGGGGTCCGGATTGCCGGCGGACGGCCTGCCGGGGTGGGCGGGCGCCGTGCCGGGCGTATCGGCGGCCGGGCGGCCGGGTTCGGCGGGTGGGGGGTCCGGTGCGCAGGTGAATGCCGGGGGGCCGGCGGGCGGGAGGTCCGGTGTGCCGGTGGGTGCCGGGGGCTCGGCCGGTGCGGGACCGGGTGGGCCGGTGGGGGCGCGGAGTCCGGCGGCTCTGGCGGCCGGCGTGCCGTTGTCCGCCCGGCGCGCGGCCGACGCGGCGGCCGGCCCGCCGTTGGACATGGACAAACTGCTCGCGGCCCGGTTGTACGCGGCCAGGGTCCGCCCCTACCTCGCGACGGCCCTGTTCGCCCTGCACATCGTGGAGTCACGGCAGGTCCCGACGATGGGCGTGGACCGGTACTGGCGGTGCTACGTCTCGCCCGGGTTCGTCGAGCGGATGCCGGTCGAGGATCTGGCGGGGGTGTGGGTGCACGAGGTGTCGCACCTGCTGCGCGACCATCACGGCCGCAGTGACCGCCTCGCGAGGCAACGCGGCCTGACCGGGCCGGGGGAGCGGCTGCGGATGAACATCGCCGCGGACTGCGAGATCAACGACGACGCGTACGGGGACGGACTGGTCGAGCCCGCCGGCGCCGTGACACCGGGCTCACTGGGACTGGATCCGGGCGAGCTCATGGAGGACTACCTGCGTCAGTTCCGGCTCGGGCCGAGCACGCAGCGCCTGTCCTGGCTGGACTGCGGCAGCGGCGCGGACGGGCGGGAACGGGAGTGGGAACTGGGCCCCGACGGCGCGGACGGCCTCAGCGAGCAGCAGCGGGACGCCGTCCGGTTCCGGGTGGCGCAGGGCATCAAGGGGCGGCCGGGGTCGGCGCCGAAACAGTGGAAGAGGTGGGCGGAGGAGGCCTTCCACCCGCCGCAGCCCTGGCGGGAACTGCTGGGCGCGGCGGTCCGCTCGGCGGCCTCCGGTCCTGGCGTGGGCGAGGACTACACCTACGGCCGTCCCGCGCGCCGCTCGGCCTGCCTGCCCGGCGTCGTCCTGCCGAGCCTGCGACGCCGGCCGCCCCGGGTCTGCGTCGTCATCGACACCTCCGGTTCGGTCAGCGACGCCGAACTGGGCAGCGCGCTCCTGGAGGTCGCGGCCATCTCCCGTGCCGTGGGCGGCCGGCGTGACCTGGTCTCCGTGGTGCCGTGCGACGCGTCGGCGGGGATGGTGCACACCCTGTGCCGCGCCGAGGGCATCCCCCTGGTGGGCGGCGGCGGCACGGACCTGCGCACCGGCTTCGCCAAGGCCCTGCGGGGGAATCCCCGCCCCGACGCGATCGTCGTCCTCACCGACGGCCAGACCCCCTGGCCCGAAACCCGCCCGTCCTGCCGCACGGTGATCGGCCTGTTCCCCCGCGACCGCGCCGTCTACAACGAGACGAACCCCGACTACGTCCCCGACACCCCGCCCGCCTGGGCCCGGGTGGTGGAGATCGGGACGGCGGGGGGAGGGGGGTGAGCGGGCGGTCGTTCGGACTCGCCGGCGGCGGCGAGCGCGGAGCGCGGACCGCCGGGACGAGCCGGGCGGCAGAGCCGGAAGCTGTTGGTGAACTGGTGCGGGACGTGAGCGCGGTGGGCCGGCTCGCGAGATCGCCGGAGCGCGACCTGTCCCGGCGCCCGTGCTCTCACGCGTCGTCCCCGCCCCCGCACAGCTCACGCAGGACCTTGCCGCAGCGGCGGGCGTAGGCGTGTTGGAGGCCTCTGGTCGCCGGGCCGGCGGCAATGGTGTACCACTTCGCGGGGCGGCTGAACGCCGACACCGTCAGCCAGACCGTGCCGTCTCCCGTGCGGTCGACGACGAAGGACTCCTCGCCGCGTTCGGGGTGGCCGCGGAGGGTGCCGTAGGCCCAGCCGGCGCGCCGGGGTTCGTCCACCGTCCAGACCACGCGGCAGGGGGCCTTGATGACGCCGCCCAGGGTGACGGTGACGTCGACGTCGGGGGCCGCGCGGTCCGCCGTGGCGTCGATGCCGACACCGAGGGCGCGGTGCATCTGCCAGGTCATGACGGCGTCCGCGGCGCGCCGGAAGACGTCGTGGCCCTCGCCGAGGCGTGCGCGGACGTGGAGGGGGCGGAAGCCCTCGGGGCAGGAGCCGGGGCGGTCGCGCGTCGCGCCGACGTCGTCGTACGTGAAGTCCTTCGAAGACATGGGAGCCAAGAGTAGGGCGGCACCCGGGAATGCCTTCGTCCCGGGTGCCGCCCAGCTCGCTACGGCAGGGTCAGTTGACGTTGATCGCCGACCAGGCCGCCGCCACGGCCTTGTACTCGGTGCTGCCGGTGCCGCCGTACAGCGCCGAGGCCGCCGAGAGGGTGCCGGTGCGGGCGCCCTTGTAGGTGGTCGTCGACGTGAAGTACGTCGTCAGCGCCTTGTACCAGATCTGCAGCGCCTTGGCGCGGCCGATGCCGGTGACCGTGGAGCCGTTGGACGTCGGCGAGTTGTAGGTCACGCCGTTGATCGTCTTCGAGCCGCTGCCCTCGGACAGCAGGTAGAAGAAGTGGTTCGCGGGGCCCGACGAGTAGTGCGGGTCGAGGCCGGACACGGCGGAGGACCAGTAGTCCTTGGACCCGCCGTCCTTGCTCGGCTTGTCCATGTACCGCAGCGGGGTGCCGTCGCCGTTGATGTTGATCTTCTCGCCGATGAGGTAGTCGCCCTTGTCGGACGCGTTGTTGGCGAAGAACTCCACACCGGTGCCGAAGATGTCGGAGGTGGCCTCGTTCAGACCGCCGGCGTCACCCGAGTACTCCAGACCCGCGGTGACCGAGGTCAGACCGTGGCTCATCTCGTGGCCGGCCACGTCCAGCGAAGTCAGCGGGTGGGTGTTGCCGTCGCCGTCGCCGTACGTCATGCAGAAGCAGTCGTCGTCCCAGAAGGCGTTGACGTAGGCGTTGCCGTAGTGGACGCGGGAGTAGGCGGCCTTGCCGTCGTTCCTGATGCCGCTGCGGTTGAAGGTGCTCTTGTAGAAGTCCCAGGTCATCTGCGCGCCGTAGGCGGCGTCCACGGCCGCGGTCTGGTCGCTGGAGGAGCTGGAGGCCGTGCCGGTGCCCCACGCGTCGTCCGCGTCGGTGAACAGGGTGCCGGTGGAGGAGGACGTGCTGCGCGCCTTGTTGTAGGTCTTGTGGCCGCCGCGCGTGCCGTCGGTCAGGTTGTACGTCGATCCCGACTTGGTCGTGTTGAGGGTGACCGTGCCCGAGTAGAGGCTCTTGCCGGTGCCGGTCTCGATGGCCTGGTGCTCGTAGAGCTTCTTGCCGGTGGTGGCGTCGGTGATGACGTGCAGCCTGCTCGGGGTGCCGTCGTCCTGGAGGCCGCCGACGACCGTCTCGTAGGCGAGCGTCGGGGTGCCGTTGCCGGCCCAGATCACCTTGCGGGGGGCCTGGTCGGCGGCGGTGGCCTCCGAGCCGGCGGCCTTGGCGGCGGTGAGCGCCTGCTTCTGGACCTTGGCGGTGGCGACCTGCGGGGTGAGCGTGGACACCTTGATGGTGGCCGAGACGGCCTTGGTCACGCTCTGGGCGCCGGAGGGGGCCTTGTGCACGACCAGGTCGCCGCCGAGGACCGGCAGGCCCGCGTAGGTGCGCTCGTAACGGGTGTGGACGGTGCCGTCGACGTCCTTGACGACGTCCTTGACGACCAGCTTCTCCTGGGCGCCGAGGCCTATCGACTTGGCGGTCGCGGCCGCGTCGGACTGCTGCTGCTGGATCAGCGTGGTGCGGGCCGCGGAGGTCAGCTGGACCGGGGCGCCCTGCAGGGCGGCCCGCGCGCCGGAGTCCGCCGGGGCGGCGGCGCTACCGGTGGTCAGGCCGGTGGTGACCAGGGCTCCGGCCGCGACGGCGGTGGCGATGGCCAGAGTGGTGCGCTTGTGACGCGCGTAGAGGGAGGTCACACAAGCTCCTTCATGTGGGGGGTCCGGGCGGCGTGGGGCGGCCGCCCGTGACGGTAGTGAAGTTGTGCGGCGGGTGAAACGAAGACTGACATCCGGGCGCGTACATGTCAGGACCCCGAAGTGATGTTGGCCGAAAGTCGACTGTCCGGTGAACATTGCAGGCACGTAAACGGAGTTGAGCCGTGGTAAAGCGGCAACAGGACGCGGGTAAGGGGCGGGCAAAAAGGGGGCGCCGCCCCGGGGAGGTGGTGCCTCCGGGGCGGCGCCCTGTGCGGTGCCTTTCAGGCGGTTGTGCGTGGCCCGTGCGGGGCCTGTGGCCTACGGGAAGGTCAGCTTCCAGCTGTTGATGTAGCCGGTGTCCTGGGCCGCGTTGTCCTGGACCCTCAACTGCCAGACACCGTTGGCGACCTCGGAGGAGGCGTTCACCGTGTACGTGGTGTTGAGGTTGTCCGTGCTGCCGCCGGTGCCGTACGCCTTCAGCGTGTAGGCCGTGCCGTCGGGGGCGATCAGCTGCACCCGGAGGTCGCCGATGTAGGTGTGCACGATGTCGACCGCCACCGCGAGGTTCGACGGCGCGTTGCCGGTGCGGCCCGAGACGGTGATCGACGAGTTGACCGCCGCCCCGTTGTCCGGAATCGATACGTCGGCCGTGTTCTCGAAGGAGGTGCCGCCACCTCCGCCGCCGCCGCCCGAACGCGCGCCCACCGCGACGCCCGCCCACGCGTCCTGCACCGCCTTGTACTCGGCGGAGGTGGTGCCGTACAGCTCACCGGCCGCCGCCAGCGTGCCGGTGCGGGCCCCCGCGTAGTTGGTGGTCCTGGTGAACTTCGTGGTCAGCGCGCGGAACCAGATCTTCTCCGCCTTGTCGCGGCCGATGCCGGTGACGGCGAGGCCGTCCGCGGTGGGCGAGTTGTAGCTGACGCCGTTGATGACCTTGGCGCCGCTGCCCTCGCTCAGGAGGTAGAAGAAGTGGTTCGCCGGCCCGGACGAGTAGTGGACGTCCACCGACCCGATCCCCGAGTACCAGCTGTCCTTCGACGCACCGTCCTTGCTCGGCTTGTCCATGTACCGCAGCGGCGTGCCGTCGCCGTTGATGTCGATCTCCTCGCCGATGAGGTAGTCACCGACGTCCGAGGAGTTCTGGGCGTAGAACTCGACCGCGGTGCCGAAGATGTCCGAGGTGGCCTCGTTGAGGCCGCCGGACTCCCCGCTGTAGTTGAGGCCCGCGGTGTTGGAGGTGACGCCGTGCGTCATCTCGTGCCCGGCCACGTCGATGGCCGTCAGCGGGTGGGTGTTGCCCGAGCCGTCGCCGTAGGTCATGCAGAAGCAGTTGTCGTCCCAGAACGCGTTGACGTACGCGTTGCCGTAGTGCACGCGCGAGTACGCGCCCACACCGTCGCCCTTGATGCCGTTGCGGCCGTGCACGTTCTTGTAGTAGTCCCAGGTGAGGGCCGCGCCGTAGTGCGCGTCGGCGCCCGCGGTCTCCGCGTTGGAGGCGGCTCCGGTGCCCCAGACGTCGTCGGGGCCCGAGAAGAGCGTTCCGGTGCCGGAGGAGCCCCGGTTGAGGTTGTACGTCTTGTGGTTGCCCCGCGCGGCGTCGGTCAGGTTGTACGTCGACCCCGACTGCGTGGTGCCGAGGGTCACCTGGCCGCTGTACATCGTGTTGCCGGTGCCGGTCTCGATGCCCTGGTACTCGTACAGCTTCTGGCCGGTGGTCGCGTCGGTGATGACGTGCAGTTCGTTCGGAGTGCCGTCCTCCTGGAGGCCGCCGACGACGGTCTCGTAGGCGAGGGCCGGGGTACCGTTCGCCGCCCAGATCACCTTGCGCGGCGCGCGGTTGGTGTCCGCCTTCGCGGTGCCGTCGGCCTGCGCCAGGCTCAGCGCCTGCTTCTCCGCCTTCGCCGCCGCGATCGTGGGCGTCAGCGAGGCGACCTGGACGGCGGCCCGGGTGGCCATGATGACGCCCTCGGTGGCGCCGGACTTCGCGGTCTCGACGACCAGGTCGCCGCCGAGGACCGGGAGTCCGCTGTAGGTGCGCTCGTAGCGCGTGTGCAGAGTGCCGTCGGCGTCCTTGACGACGTCACGGACGACGAGCGCCTCCTTGGCGCCGAGGCCGAGCTCCTTGGCGGTGGCCGTCTTCCCCGCCTCCGCTTCGCGGATCAGCGCGGCGCGCTGGGCGGGGGTGAGGCGCACCGACTCGGCGCCCGGGTTGGCCTTGCCCGCCGCCTGCGGTGTCTTTTCCGGGGCGGCGGTCGCGGCGCCGGACTGCACGGCGGCGGCTATGAGCGCGGAGACGCCGACGAGGGCGACTGCCGCGGCACGACGGGAGGGGCTGTGGGGGGTGCGTCTGCGAGAGGGACTGCTGCTCAACACTGACTCCTTCTGCGCGGCCGCGGATCACGCGGCCAGGGGAGACCCGAAAGGCGGGTGGGCCGGACGGGCACGACAAAGGCGGTACGCAGAACAAAGGCGGAACGTGGAGCGTGCGCGTAACTGTGGGGTTGCTGTGAACCAGCAGAGGGAAGAGTGGCAGTGGATTGCGCTGTCTGTCAGGAGCGCGTCAGAAAGTTGGCCGGAAACAGTCCGTTGTCCGGTAGTCGGTGTTCGATATGCGGAGTGGTCGCATCCGCCACTCCGCCCCCACCCGTTTCCCGGAGCCGTGCGACCTCACGGCCCCCCGTGCCAGGTCCGCCACAGTGCCGCGTACGCGCCGCCGTCCGCCACCAGCGCCTCGTGCGTGCCGAGTTCGGTGAGACGGCCGTCCTCCATCACGGCGACCCGGTCCGCGTCGTGGGCCGTGTGCAGCCGGTGGGCGATGGCGATGACCGTCCGGCCGCGGAGCACCGCCGCCAGAGCCCGCTCGGTGTGCCGGGCCGTCGTCGGGTCCAGCAGCGCGGTCGCCTCGTCCAGGATCAGCGTGTGCGGGTCCGCCAGCACCACCCGGGCCAGGGCGAGCTGCTGCGCCTGCGAGCCGTCCGTCGTGCGGCCACCGCCGCGGCCCGGCTCGGCGTCGAGACCGCCCGGCAGTTCCCGCACCCAGTCGGCGGCGCCGACCGCCGCCAGCGCCTCCCACAACCGCGCGTCGTCCGCCGTGGGTTCGGCGATCAGCAGGTTGTCGCGGACCGTGCCGATGAAGACGTGATGCTCCTGCGTGACCAGGACGACCTGCCGGCGCAGCGTCTCCGGCGCCAGCTCGGCGACCGGCGCGCCGCCCACCGTCACCGTGCCCGCGCTCGGCGCGTCCACGCCCGCCAGCAGCCGGCTCAGCGTGGTCTTGCCCGCGCCGGACGGGCCGACGACCGCGAGCCGCTCCCCGGGCCGCACCGTCAGGTCGACACCGCGCAGCACCTCGCCGCCGCGCTCGTAGGCGTACCGCACGCCCGTCACGTCGATCCGGTCGTCCACCGGAACCGGCGCCGCCCCGCCGACCCGCTCCGAGCGCGGCGCCCCCGCCAGACCCTCCACCCGGGCGAACGAGGCCCCGCTGCTCTGCAGTTGCTCGACGCGCACCAGGATCTGGTCCAGCGGCTCGGTGAACTGGCGCAGATACAGCGTGGCCGCCACCACCGCGCCCAGACTCATCGCCCCCCGCGCGTGCAGCGCGCCCCCCAGCAGCAGCACCCCCGCCACCGGCAGCGAGTACGACGTCTCGACCACCGGGAAGAACACCGTGCGCAGGTACAGCGTGTGGAAGCGGGCGCGACGCGCGACCTCCAGCGCGTCCCGGTTCGCCGCCGTCCGCCGCCGCTCGAGCCGGAACGCCTCCACCGTCCGTGCCCCGGACGCCGTCGCCGCGACGATCTCGGCGACCTCGGAGTCCGCCGCGCCCTGCGCCAGATAGCCGGCCCGGGCCCGCCGCAGATACCAGCGCAGCGCGAACCAGATCGGCGTCAGCGCCAGCACCCCGACGACGCCGAGCAGCGGGTCGATCACGAACACCGCGCCGAGCGTGAACAGGGCCTGGACCGTGCAGACCAGCAGCTCGGGTCCGGCGTCCCGCAGGGTCGTGCCGACCGCGGCGACGTCCGCGGTGCCGCGGGTGGTCAGATCGCCGGCGCCGGCCCGCTCCACGACCGACGCGGGCAGCGCGAGCGCCCGCCCCACGAAATCCTCCCGGACCCGCGCCAGGGTGCGCTCGCCGAACCGGTGCCCCACGTACCGCGCCCAGCGCGCCAGCAGCAGCTGCGCCGCCGCGCACACCAGGATCGCCGCCGCCAGCCGGTCCACGGGCCCGACGCCGTGCCCGGCCCGCACCTCGTCGATGATCCGCCCCAGCAGCCACGGCCCGGCGAGGCCCGCCCCGGCGGCGAGCACGTTCAGGGCGAGCGTGCCGGCGAACGCCCGCCGGTCGGCCCGCACCAGCCGCCACGCCGCCCGCCGCACCTCGGCGCGCCCGGCGACCGGCAGCCGGCCGGCGGAGGTGCTGTCGTCGGTCGGGGTCGTCACGGGGCCGTCTCCTGGTTCTGGGTCACGGTCGTCACGGGGCCGTCTCCTCGTTCTGGGTCGGGGTCGTCACGGGGCCGTCTCCTGGTTCTGGGTCACGGTCGTCACGGGGCCGTCTCCTGGTTCTGGGTCACGGTCGTCACGGGGCCGTCTCGTCGTTCCCGGTCACGGTCGTCATCGGACGGCCTCCTCAGCGTCGTCGGCGTCGCGGGTCACCAGCGCGCGGTAGCCCGGCTCTCGTCGCAGCAGGTCGCGGTGGCGGCCGGTCGCGGCGACCTTCCCGTCGACCAGGTAGTGCACCGTCTCCGCGCGGTCGAGGACCAGCGGGGAGGTGCTGGTGACGAGCGTGGTCCGGCCCGCCCGGTAGGCGTGCAGCCGCTCCGCGACCGCTGCCTCCGTGTGCGCGTCCAGTGCCGACGTCGGCTCCACGGCCAGCAGCACCTCGGGGTCGGCGAGCAGCGCCCGCACCAGCCGTACCCGCTGCCGCTGGCCGCCGGAAAGGCTGCGGCCCTGCGCGGTCACGGGCGAGTCGAGCCCCTCGGGCAGACTCTGCACGATGTCGTCGGCGGCCGCCGCCCGCACCGCCCGCGCGACCTCCGCCGCCGAGGGCGCACCCCGTCCGCAGACCACCTCGCGCAGGCTTCCGGCGAACAGGTCGGCCTCGTGGTCGGCGACCAGGATGCGGGCCCTGACCTGCTCCAACGGCAGGGCGTCCAGCCGCCGTCCGCCCCAGGTGACGTCCGAGGGGCCGTACCGGCCGAGCCGGTCCACGACGGCCGTCACGTCCGAGTGGCGTCCCCCGGCCAGCGCGGTCAGCCCGCCCGGGGCCACCCGCACACCCGAGTCGGGGTCGTGCAGCACCGCCGGCTCGGCGGGCGCGTCGCCGGTCCCGGTGTCGGGGTCGGGCTCCGTGCGCAGCAGCCCTACGACGCGCCGGGCGGCCACCACGCCCCGGCTGAGCTGGTATCCCATGTCGACGAGGAACGCCACCGGGCCGACCAGGACGGCGACATAGCCGTACACCGACACCAACTCGCCCACGGTCAGTTCGCCCTGCGCGGCCAGCCGGGCCGCGAGCCAGGTCACGGTGGCGAGGAACAGGGTCGGCAGGCCCACCCCGAGCGCCTGCATCCAGCTGGTGACCGCGCCGACCCGGTAGCCCTGCGCCCGCAGCCGCTGCGAGTCCCGGCCGAAGGAGTCCGCGAACAGTCCCTTGCCGCCGAGCCCGTTGAGCACGCGCAGCCCGCCCGCGAGGTCGCCGATCCGCGCGGTCAGCACGCCCTGCCGCTCCCGGTACTCCGCCTCCGTGCCCTGCAGCCGCGCCATGAGCGGCCCGACCAGCACCGCGATCACCGGCATCCCCAGCAGCACGACCGCCGCCAGCGTCGGCGACACGGACAGCAGGAGCCCGGCGACGAAGACGTACACCACGATCGAGCCGACGCCGGGCCCGACCACCGTCAGCGAATTCGCGATGGTGTGCACGTCGCCCACCCCGATGGTGACGACCTCCCCGGCCCCCACCCGGCGTTGCAGCGCGGCGCCCAGCCGGGCCGCGTGCCCGACGACGACCTTGGTGGTGCGGAAGTAGGCGTCCATGCGCAGCCTGGTCATCGTGCGGTGCCGCATGATGCTCACCCACGCGTTGAGCGCGCCCACCGCGAGCAGCGCGGCCGTCCAGCCCGCCAGCGCTGCCGTGTCACCGGGCTCCAGCCCGTCGTCCACCGCCCGTGACAGCAGGTACGGCGCGACCGCCATCAGCACCATCCAGAGGCTGGCCAGCAGCGCCCCGGCCGCCGACCGCCCCGGCTGGCAGCGCACCAGCCACGCCAGATACGCCCCGCCGCCGCGGCTGTCGGGCGTGCCGGGATCCTCGTACGCGTCGATCATCCACTCGTCCTTCCGGCCCCCGTGGCCCGCCGACCGGCCCCCTTCGCCCGCCGACCGGCCCCCGTCGCCCGCCGACCGGCTCCCATGGCCCGCTGAACGCTCACGCCAGACTGTCCCGCCAGGCCCGGTGCAGATCCGCGAACCGGCCGGTGCCCGCGATGAGTTCGGCCGGTCCGCCGTCCTCGACGATCCGGCCCTGCTCCATGACGAGCACCCGGTCGGCGATCTCCACGGTGGACAGCCGGTGCGCGATCACCACCGCCGTACGGCCCTTCAGCACCGTGGCCATCGCCGCCTGCACGGCCCGCTCGCCCGGGACGTCCAGCGAACTGGTCGCCTCGTCGAGGATCAGCACCGCCGGATCGGCGAGCAACGCCCTGGCGAACGCGACCAGTTGACGCTGGCCCGCGGAGATGCGGCCGCCGCGCTTGCGTACGTCGGTGTCGTAGCCGTCGGGCAGGGCACTGATGAACTCGTGCGCGCCGATCGCCTTCGCCGCCCGCTCGATCTCCTCCCGCGACGCGTCCGGCCGCCCGATGGCGATGTTCTCGGCGACCGTGCCGGAGAACAGGAACGCCTCCTGCGTCACCATCACCACGCCGCGCCGCAGTTCGGGCATCGCCAGCTCGCGCAGGTCCACGCCGTCCAGCAGCACCCGGCCCGCGGAGGGGTCGTAGAAGCGGGCGAGCAGCTTGGCCAGCGTGGACTTGCCGGCGCCGGTCGAGCCGACCACGGCGACCGTCTGCCCGGCGGGAAGGGCGAGGTCGAAGCGGGGGAGGACCTCGCCGCCCGTGCGGTAGCCGAAGGAGACCCCGTCGAAGACGACCTCCCGGCCGGGGAGCTCGCCCCGCAGGGCGGGCAGTTCCCGCGGCGCGGACGGCTCCGGCACGGAGGGCTTCTGCGCGAGCAGCCCCGCGATCTTCTCCAGCGACGCGGCCGCCGACTGGTAGGAGTTGAGGAACATGCCGAGCCGGTCGATCGGGTCGTACAGCCGCCGCAGGTACAGCACCGCCGCCGCCAGCACACCCAGCTCCAGCGAGCCGTCCGCGACCCGCATGGCGGCCCACAGCACGATCGCCGCGACCGCGGTGTTCGCGACCAGCCGCGACCCGACGACGTAGCGCGCCATCTCCAGCAGCGCGTCGCCGTTCCTGCGCTCGTGCCGCCGGTTCAGGACCCGGAAGCCGGCCTCGTTGACGGCCTCGCGGCGGAAGGCGCGCACCGGCCGGATGCCGTTCATCGTCTCCACGAACTTCACGATCACGGCCGCGATCGCCGTCGAGCGGGCCGTGAACACCCGGCCGGCGCGCCGCTGGTAGACCCGGACGAGCCCGTACAGCGGCACGAGGGACGCGACCGCGACGGCGCCCAGGCCGAAATCCAGCCAGAGCAGCATCGCGGAGATGAACAGGAAGGACAGCGCGACCGTCACGAGTTCCTGCAGACCCTCTTCGAGGAGCTCCCGCAGGGCCTCCACGTCGCTGGTGGAGCGGGAGATGAGCCGGCCCGAGGTGTAGCGCTCGTGGAAGTCGAGGCTCAGCGCCTGCGCGTGCCGGAAGATCCGGCCGCGCAGGTCGAGCAGCACGTCCTGGCTGACGCGGGCGGAGGCGAGCAGGAACGCGTACTGCAGCCCGCCGGACGCCACCGCGCACAGCAGGTAGCCGACGCCCACCGCGACCAGCGGCCCGTGGTCGTCGGCGCGCAGCGCCGGCACGGCGCGGTCGATGGCGTACGCCACCAGCAGCGGGCCCGCCTGCACGGCCGCCTGCTGGAGCAGCAGCAGGAGCGTGGTGAGGGCGACGCGCGCCCGCATCGGGGCCAGCAGGGAACGCAGCAGCGCGCCGGTGGCGCCGGGCGCGGTGGGCAGGACGTCCTTGTCGAAGGGGTCCTGCGCGGTCCGCGGGCTTGCGTCCCGCGGTCCGTCGTCGCCGGTCGTGGGGGAGGACGTCGTGGGGGCGGTCATCGGTCGTCCTCCTGGCGGCCGGTTCCTGACATGAGGTGGGCGTACTCGGGGTTGTCGCGCAGCAGTTCCTGGTGGGTGCCCACCGCGGCGATCCGCCCGTCGGACAGCAGCGCCACCCGGTCGGCGAGGAGCACGGTGGACGGACGGTGGGCGACGATCAGCGCGGTGGTGTCGGCGAGGACCTGCCGCAGCGCGGCCTCCACGGCGGCCTCGGTGTGCACGTCCAGCGCGGACAGCGGGTCGTCCAGGACGAGGAAGGGGGGCCGGCCGACGACGGCCCTGGCCAGCGCGAGCCGCTGCCGCTGCCCGCCGGAGAGGCTGAGCCCCTGCTCGCCGACCTGGGTGTCGACGCCCTGCGGCAGCGTGCGCACGAAGCCGGCCTGCGCCACGTCCAGCGCCCGTTCCAGCTCGACGGCGCCCGCCCCGTCGTCCGCGCCCATGAGGACGTTCTCCCCGACGCTCGCCGAGAACAGGGTCGGCTCCTCGAAGGCGACGGCGACCCGCGCGCGCAGCTCCTCGCGGGGCATCGCCGTGACGTCCTCGCCGTCCAGGGTGATGCGCCCGGCCGTCACCTCGTGCAGCCGGGGGACGAGGGCGGTGAGGGTGGTCTTGCCGCTGCCGGTCGCCCCGACGAGGGCCAGGGACTCGCCGGGCCTGACGTGCAGGTCGACGCCGTCGAGGGTGGGCCGGGAGCCGGGGGCGGCGTCCGGGTAGCGGAAGGTGACGGCGTCGAACCGGAGTCCGCCGTCGGACGTCGTGTCCGACTCCGCGCCCGCCCGGCCGGGTTCCGCCCGGACGACGGTGTCCTGTTCCGGCTCCTCGTCCATCACCTCGAAGTACCGTCGCGTCGCCGTCGCCGCCTCCTGGCTCATCGCCAGCAGGAACCCGATGGAGTCCACCGGCCAGCGCAGCGCGAGCGCGGTGGACAGGAAGGCGACCAGGGTGCCCGCGGACAGCTCGCCGTCCGCCACCCGCACCGCCCCCAGCACCAGCGCGGCCCCGATCGCCAGTTCGGGCAGCGTCACGATGACGGCCCAGATGGTGGCCAGCAGCCGCGCCTTGGCCAGTTCGGTGCCGCGCAGCATCGACGACAGCTCGCGGAAGGCGCGCGCCTGGCTGCGGTGCCGGCCGAAGCCCTTCACGATCCGGATCCCGAGGACGCTCTCCTCGACGACCGTCGTCAGGTCCCCGACCTGGTCCTGCGCCCGCCGCGCCACGACCGCGTACCGGCGCTCGAAGTGCACGCACATCACGACGACGGGGACGGCCGGCCCGAGGATGACCAGCCCGAGCTGCCAGTCCTGGAGCAGCATGATGACGACGCCGAACACGATCGTGACCGAGTTGACCAGCAGGAACGTCAGCGGGAAGGCGAGGAACATCCGCACCAGCCCCAGATCGGCCGTCGCCCGGGACAGCAGCTGGCCCGACGCCCACCGGTCGTGGAACGCCACCGGCAGCCGCTGGAGCCGCCCGTACAGATCCGCCCGCATCTCCGCCTCGACGTGCGCCAGCGGACGTGCCACCAGCCAGCGCCGCATCCCGAACAGCAGCGCCTCGGTGAACCCGAGGAGCAGCAGGCAGAGCGCGCCCAGCCAGACCCCGGCCGTGTCCCCGTCGGCCACCGGGCCGTCCACCATCCACTTGAGGACGAGGGGGATCACCAGCCCGGCACACGAGGCGAGCACGGCGACGAGGGCGGCCGTGAACAGCCGCAGCCGCACGGGTCTGACGTACGGCCACAGGCGCAGCAGGGAGCGTACGACGGAGCGGTCGGGGGCGGTTGCACGTGTCTCGGCCATCACCGCGAGCCTACGGACCGGCACTGACACAGCCCACCGGGTTTCGGTCCGTCCGGGCTCCGTCGCTGGTCCTACGACCTGCGCGCGCGAGGGGTCGTACGGCTGTGTCGACCGATCGGCTGATGTCCGTTCGAGCGAGTCGGCCGATGTGCCGGCCGGGCCCCGCCCGGGACGCTGGTGCCATGCCCGTCATCGAAGTCACCGAACTGCGCAAGACCTATGACGGCCGTGCGGTCGTCGACGGCGTCTCCTTCGCCGTCGGCTCGCGTACCGTTGGTCCGCCATGACAGATGACCCGCGCGTCTCCTTGCTGATCGTCGACGACCATCCCGTCGTGCGGGACGGCCTGCGCGGCATGTTCGAGTCGGCCCCCGGCTTCACGGTCCTCGGCGAGGCGGCGAACGGCGTCGAGGCCGTCGCGAAGGCGGGAGAACTCGATCCGGACGTGATCCTGATGGACCTGCGGATGCCCGGTGGCGGGGGAGTGGACGCCATCCGGGAGCTGGCCCGCGGCGGCGCCCGCGCCAAGGTCCTCGTCCTCACGACGTACGACACCGACTCCGACACGCTCCCCGCGATCGAGGCAGGCGCGACGGGCTACCTCCTCAAGGACGCCCCGCGCGACGAGCTGTTCACGGCCGTCCGCGCTGCGGCGCAGGGCCGTACGGTCCTGTCGCCCGCCGTGGCCACCCGGCTGGTCTCCGCGGTCCGGGCGCCCCGGAGCCCCGGCGAGGAGCCGCTCTCCGCGCGTGAGCGCGAGGTACTGGCCCTGGTCGCCAGGGGCACCTCCAACCGTGAGATCGCCCTTGACCTGTTCATCAGCGAGGCCACGGTCAAGACCCATCTCACCCACCTGTACGCCAAGCTGGGCGTCAACGACCGCGCGGCCGCGGTGGCGAGAGCGTACGAGCGGGGAATCCTCGGCTGACCCGCTGACCCGCTGACCCGCTGACCCGCTGACCCGCTGACCCGCCGTCCCCTGCTCGCTGCCGCCTGCCGTGTCGCGGCCACCGGTCCGCCCGTCGCGCGGAAGCCGCTCACCTGCGCCGGGCTCACGCCGCCACCCGCAGCAGCAGCACCGCCCGTCCCGGCACCGTCACCGTGGTGCCCGCGGGGAGAGCGACCCCGGGCGCCTCGTCCTGTTCCTCGCGGGACGTGTCGACGACCACCTCGTACCGCTGCGCCCACGGCGGGCCCGGGAGGACGAAGTCCACCGGGCGGTGCCCCGCGTGCAGGACGGCGAGGAAGCTGTCGTCGGCGATCGGGGCCCCCCGTTCGTCGCGGCCGGGGATGTCCCGCCCGGAGAGGTACATCCCCAGCGTCGCCGCGGGCGCGTACCAGTCCCCCTCCGTCATCTCGGTGCCCCGCTCCGTGAACCAGGCCAGGTCCCGCAGGCCGTCCGCCGAGTGCGCCCGGCCGGAGAAGAAGGCGCGGCGGCGGAGCACCGGGTGGCGGTGCCGCAGCGCGATCAGCCGGGCGGTGAGATCGAACAGGGCCCGCCAGCCCGGTTCCTCCAGCAGCCCCCAGTCCACCCAGCTGATCTCGTTGTCCTGGCAGTAGGCGTTGTTGTTGCCCTGCTGGGTGCGTCCGAACTCGTCGCCCGCGACCAGCATCGGCACGCCCGTCGACAGCAACAGCGTCGTCAGCAGGTTGCGCAACTGCCGTCGCCGCAGCGCCTGCACGTCCTCGTCGGCCGTCGGGCCCTCGGCGCCGCCGTTCCAGGAGCGGTTGTCGTTCGTGCCGTCCCGGTTGCCCTCGCCGTTGGCCTCGTTGTGCTTGCGCTCGTACGACACCAGGTCGCGCAGGGTGAAGCCGTCGTGCGCGGTGATGAAGTTGACCGACGCGTACGGCCGCCGCCCGCCCCACGCGTACAGGTCGCTCGAGCCCGACAGCCGGTAGCCCATCTCCCGCACGTCCGGCAGGGCGTGCCGCCAGAAGTCCCGCGCGGCGTCGCGGTAGCGGTCGTTCCACTCCGTCCACAGCGGCGGGAAGGCGCCCACCTGGTAGCCGCCCGAGCCCACGTCCCAGGGTTCGGCGATGAGCTTCACCCGGCGCAGCACCGGGTCCTGCGCGATCACCGCGAGGAACGGGGAGAGCATGTCGACGTCGTGCATGGACCGGGCCAGCGCCGCCGCCAGGTCGAAGCGGAAGCCGTCGACGCCCATCTCCGTCACCCAGTAGCGCAGCGAGTCGGTGATCAGGCGCAGCACATGCGGCTGGACCACCTGCAGGGTGTTCCCGCAGCCCGTGTAGTCGGCGTAGCGCCGGGCGTCGGACTGCAGGCGGTAGTAGCCGCGGTTGTCGATGCCCTTCAGCGACAGGGTGGGGCCCAGCTCGCCGGCCTCCGCCGTGTGGTTGTAGACGACGTCGAGGATCACCTCTATCCCGGCCGCGTGCAGGGCGCGCACCATCCGCTTGAACTCGCCGACCTGCTGACCCGTCGTCCCCGAGGCGGCGTACGCGGCGTGCGGGGCGAAGTAGCCGATCGAGTTGTAGCCCCAGTAGTTCTTCAGACCGCGACGCAGCAGATGGTCCTCGTGCGCGAACTGGTGGACCGGCAGCAGCTCCACCGCCGTGACGCCCAGCCGCACCAGGTGCTCCACGGCCGCCGGGTGCGCCAGACCGGCGTAGGTGCCGCGCAGTTCCTCCGGGACGCCGGGGTGCCGTCGGGTGAAGCCCCGCACATGCAGCTCGTAGATCACCGAGTCGGCCCACGGCGTCTTCGGGCGGCGGTCGTCTGCCCAGTCGTCGTCGTCGTGCACGACGACGCCCTTCGGGACGTGCGGCGCGGAGTCGCGTTCGTCGCGCACGGTGTCGGCGACCTGCTGCTGGGGCCAGTCGCGGACGTGCCCGTACACCTCCGGCGGCAGCAGGAACTCGCCGTCCACCGCGCGGGCGTACGGGTCGAGGAGCAGCTTCGCCGGGTTCCAGCGGCCGCCGGTCCAGGGGTCCCAGCGGCCGTGCACCCGGTAGCCGTAGCGCTGGCCGGGCATGATCCCGGGCACGAAGCCGTGCCAGATCTCGTGCGTGAGCTCGGTGAGCCGGGCCCGCGTCTCCCGGCCGGCCTCGTCGAACAGGCACAGCTCGACCGCCTCCGCACCGCCCGCCCACAGCGCGAAGTTGGTGCCGGCGACCCCGTCCGGGCCGACCCGGAACCGGGCGCCCAGCGGTGTGGACGCGCCCGGCCACACGGGTGGGCCCGGCACCTTGCGCGAGACGCCGTTCACGACGGCCTCCGGCGTGGCGCGCTCGGCCGCCACCGCCTCCTGCTCGGCTGCGCTGGACACCGTCTGCCCCTCCCACGGCTCGTGGGACGACGGGGGAGAAGAGCGCGCGGTGTCCCGTCCGCGGCTCCCTTTCGCGTCGTCCTCCCCCCATGTCTGCCCAGAGCGGCCCTCGCACTCACGTTTCCCCGGAGCGTGCCCGGTCGTTGGGCACCCCGTGAGGCACGTACATGGGCGCGCACGGCGCGCGGGGGTCGCACTGGCCGCCGTACTGACATGGGCAGGACTGCTGGCCGGGGCCGCCGGCTGTACCGGCGGGATCGGCGGGGCCGGCGGTGACAGCCGCAGCGGACTCGACCGGATGCTCGGCAAACCCCGGGCCCCCGAGGACGTCATCCGCGTCAGCCCGCGGGACGGCGCGCGGGGCGTGCGGCCCGGGACGGATCTGTCGGTGCGGGTGCCGGACGGCCGGCTGGAGTCGGTGAAGGTCGTCAGATCGCAGGACGCGCGGGAGAGCGAGGTGAAGGGGCGGATCGCCGCGGACGGTCTGAGCTGGCGGCCGGCGGAGGCCCGGCTCGGGCTCGCCGCCCGCTACACGGTCGACGTGGTGGCGCTGGACGGCGACGGGAACCGTTCCGCGCGCCACACCACGTTCACCACCTTCGTCCCCGAGAAGCGCTTCATCGGGTACGTCACGCCCGAGAACCGGGCCACCGTGGGCACCGGGATGATCGTCTCGCTGGAGTTCAACCGCGAGATCGGCGACCGCGCCGCCGTCGAACGCGCCGTCCGGGTCACGGCCGAGCCCGCCACCGAGATCCGGGCGCACTGGTTCGGCGGCACCCGGCTCGACTTCCGCCCCGAGGCGTACTGGCGGCCGGGCACCGAGGTCACGGTCGACCTCGCGCTGCGGGACGTCCAGGGTGCGCCCGGCGTCTACGGCCTCCAGGACAAGTCGTTCTCCTTCACCGTCGGCCGCAGCCAGGTGTCCCTGGTGGACGCGGCCGAGCACACCATGCAGGTGCGGCGGGACGGCGAACTGCTGGCCACCGTGCCGATCACGGCCGGATCGCCGGAGAACACCACCTACAACGGCAAGATGGTGGTGAGCGAGATGCTGGAGCTGACCCGGATGAACGGCGCCACGGTCGGCTTCAAGAAGGCGAACGGCAAGGGCGAGTACGACATTCCGGATGTACCGCACGCCATGCGGCTGACCGGTTCCGGCACCTTCCTGCACGGCAACTACTGGGCGCAGGACGTCTTCGGCAGGGCCAACGTCAGCCACGGCTGCGTGGGTCTGCGGGACGTGAAGGGCGGCGGGTCGGACACGCCCGCGGGCTGGTTCTTCGACCGCTCGCTCGTCGGCGACGTCGTCGAGGTGGTCCACAGCAAGGACAAGCAGGTCGCCCCGGACAACGGCCTCGGCGGCTGGAACATGACCTGGAAGGAGTGGACCGCGGGCAGTGCCCTGAAATGACCCTCGTTCCCGGTGCAACCATCCCCGCCGCTCCGCGGTCCCAGTTGGGACGGAACGGTGACCTTGGCCTGACACGAAGCTCGAATTCGTACGGTTAATATGCGCCAGAGATCGCGCGGGAGCGCTGGGGTGGGGGCCTGACCAGGGCCTTTCGAGGGGAGAACGACTTGAACGTGCGACCGATATCGGGGGCGTCGGTTGGCGGGCGCTCACGGGGCCGCGACAGACGGCTGGCGCTGATCGTCGGCGGGATGCTGCTCGCCGTCACGGCGTGCGGCGGGGGCGACAACCCGGGTTCCGGGTCCGACGCGAAGGCCGGGGGCGACAAGGGAGCCACGGCCGCGGCGGAGAGCAAGCAGTCGGAGGCGGTCGTCACCATCGCCCCGAAGACCGGCGCGAAGGACGTGGACACCAGCGGCGCCCTCAAGGTCACCGCGGCCAAGGGCAAGCTGACCGAGGTCACCGTCAAGGACGCCAAGGGCAGGAAGATCGACGGGGCGATCTCGGCCGACGGCGCCGGCTGGACGCCCGCCACCCACCTGGCCGCGTCCACCGCGTACCAGGTGCACGCGGTCGCCAAGGACTCCGCCGGCCGCACGGCCGCCGAGGACTCCGCCTTCACCACGCTGAGCCCGCAGAACACCTTCATCGGCAACTTCACGCCCGAGGACGGCTCCACGGTCGGCGTCGGCATGCCGTTCTCGGTCCGGTTCACCCGCGGCATCACCAAGCCGGCGGACGTCGAGAAGGCCATCAGGATCACGACCGTGCCCGCGGTCGAGGTCGAGGGCCACTGGTTCGGCAACGACCGCCTGGACTTCCGCCCGGAGAAGTACTGGAAGGCCGGCACCAAGGTGAAGGTCGAGCTGAACCTCGACGGCGTGGAGGGCCGCAAGGGCGTCTACGGCAAGCAGTCCAAGACGCTGTCCTTCACCATCGGCCGCGACCAGGTGACCGTCGTGGACGCCAAGAAGCACACGATGCAGGTCACGCGGGAGGGCAAGGTCGTCAAGACCGTCCCGGTCACCACGGGCAAGCCGGGATACGCCACCTGGAACGGCCAGATGGTCATCAGCGAGAAGTTCACCGTGACCCGCATGAACGGCGACACGGTCGGCTACGACGGCGAGTACGACATCAAGGACGTCCCGCACGCCATGCGGCTGACCAACTCCGGAACCTTCGTGCACGGCAACTACTGGGGCGGCGACGCCTTCGGCAACTACAACGCCAGCCACGGCTGCATCGGCCTGCGGGACGTGCGCGGAGGCTACGACGGCTCCGTGCCGGCCGCGTGGTTCTTCAACCAGTCGATGGTCGGCGACGTGGTCGTCGTGAAGAACTCCACCGACCCGGTGGTCGACCCGTCCAACGGCCTCAACGGCTGGAACATCTCCTGGGCGGACTGGAAGAAGTAGGGTTCCCCCCTCCTGCTCTCGCGGGCGGGCCCGGTGCTGTGACACACGGCACCGGGCCCGTCGTCGTTAGTGGTGGTTAACCTGCTGCCATGACCGTGAATCTCGAAGTCGCCGAAGGCGTCGGCACGATCCGCCTCGACCGTCCGCCCATGAACGCGCTGGACGTCGCCACGCAGGACCGTCTCAAGGAGCTCGCCGAGGAGGCGACCCGGCGGGAGGATGTCCGCGCGGTCGTCCTGTACGGCGGCGAGAAGGTGTTCGCGGCGGGCGCGGACATCAAGGAGATGCAGGACATGGACCACACCGCGATGGTGCTGCGCTCCCGTGCCCTGCAGGAGTCCTTCACGGCGGTGGCCCGCATCCCCAAGCCGGTCGTGGCGGCGGTGACCGGGTACGCGCTGGGCGGCGGCTGTGAACTCGCGCTCTGCGCCGACTTCCGCATCGCCGGGGACGGCGCCAGGCTGGGCCAGCCGGAGATCCTGCTCGGACTGATCCCCGGGGCCGGCGGCACCCAGCGCCTCTCCCGGCTGATCGGTCCCTCCAAGGCGAAGGACCTGATCTTCACGGGCCGGATGGTCAAGGCGGACGAGGCGCTGGCCCTCGGGCTGGTGGACCGGGTGGTGCCGGCCGCCGAGGTGTACACCGAGGCGCACGCCTGGGCGGCGAAACTGGCGCAGGGGCCGGCGCTGGCGCTGCGCGCCGCGAAGGAGGCGATCGACACCGGTCTGGAGACGGACGTCGAGACGGGACTGGCGGTGGAACGCACCTGGTTC
This sequence comes from Streptomyces achromogenes, assembly GCF_030816715.1. NCBI lineage: Bacteria > Bacillati > Actinomycetota > Actinomycetes > Kitasatosporales > Streptomycetaceae > Streptomyces > Streptomyces achromogenes. Next base: position 6,016,741 of record NZ_JAUSYH010000001.1, read on the forward strand.
GCCGGTCTGTTCGCCACCGCCGACCGTGAGACCGGCATGCGCAGCTTCGTGGAGGAAGGGCCCGGCAAGGCCAAGTTCCTGTGAGTGACCTGTCTTTCCCGGGCGGCGTCGGCAGTTGCTCTTGACGGCACGTCTCACCCGCGTCCCTCGATGGGGCGGTTTAGGGGAACCTTAAGGCAACCTTAAGCCTGCTTTGTCGGGGGAACCCGGCGCTTGCCGCGGAGCGGGTCTTCGCGGCAGGTCAGGGTGGGTTTGTCGGTATCTGTACTGCCGTTGGCATATGCCGTTCGAGCCAATCGGAACGAGTGATTCCGGGGGGCGTATTCCACAGGAACGGCCCCGGAGGGTGCCCGTGGCGGCCATGATGGGGGCATGGCGGGGCTGGAGGGCATCGAACAGCCGCGGGGACACAGCCGTGCGGCCGCGGCGCGCTGGTCGCCCGCGGTGGAGGACGAACAGGCGCTCAAGGCGCTGGAGTTGTTCGGCAATCCGACGGAGGGCGAGGTTCCGTTGCCGTCCCGCCCCGAGTCCGCCGCCGCGGCCCGCCGACTGGCCCAGGTCGTGGTCCTGCGCCAGTGGGGGCTCGGTCCCAAGATGGCCGAGGACGTGGTCCTGCTCGTCTCCGAGCTCGTCGGCAACGCCGTGCGGCACACCGGCGCCCGCGTCTTCGGCCTGCGGATGCGACGCCGGCGCGGCTGGATCCGCGTCGAGGTCCGCGACCCCTCCCGCGGGCTGCCCTGTCTGATGCCGGTTCAGGAGATGGACGTCAGCGGGCGGGGCCTCTTCCTCATCGACAAGCTGTCCGACCGGTGGGGGGTCGACCTGCTGCCCCGCGGGAAGACGACCTGGTTCGAGATGCGGGCCGCCGACCGCTGACCGGTCCGTCCGGTGCCGGCCGGCGGACGCGGCCGAGGCGTCAATGGCCGGAATTGCGGCATATCACCCCTTAAATGGTGCGGGTGACCCCATCCGACCGCCGTTCCGCGCTGCGGGCGGGCGCCGGGCTCGTCGCCGGGGGTGCGTTCGCGGCCGGGTGCTCGCCCGCCGTGTCCTCCTCCGGCGTCGCCGTCCGGTCCGCCGCCGACTCCCGGTCTCCCGACTCCCGGTCTCCCGACGGCCGGACTCCCGACTCCCGGTCTCCCGCCGGCCCGGCCGCCGCCCCCGCTCCGCGCGCCTTCCCCGGTCAGCCCGCCCAGATCACGCACGGCCCCCGCGACCGTCCCCGGGTCGCGCTCACCTTCCACGGGCAGGGCGAGCCCGCCATGGCCCGCGCCCTGCTCGGCGAAGCCGAACGGCACGGCGCCCGGGTCACCGTCCTGGCCGTCGGGACCTGGCTCGACGAACACCCCGACCTCGCCCGCCGGGTCCTCGACGGCGGCCACGACCTCGGCAACCACACCCAGCGGCACCTGGACGTCAACGCCATGTCCGAGGCCGAGGCGACGGCCGAGATCACCGGGTGCGCACAGCGGCTGCGCCGGCTCACCGGATCCGTGGGCACCTGGTTCCGGCCCTCCCGAGCCGCCCGCGCCTCCCCGCTCGTCGTGGCGCTGGCCCGGCGGGCCGGCTACCCGCACGTCCTGTCCTATGACGTCGACTCCCTCGACTTCACCTCGCCCGGCGCCCCCGCCGTCACCCGCAACGTCCTCGACAAGATCCGCGACGGGTCCGTCGTGAGCCTGCACTTCGGGTACGCGGACACGGTCGCCGCACTCCCCGCCCTGCTGGACGAACTCGACCGCCGCGGACTGCGTGCGGTCACTGCCACGGAGCTGATCGGCTGATGCGCCGCAACCTCGTCACAAGCGCCCTGCTCACCGGCGCAGCCCTCGCCGTCCTCGCCGCCTGCGGCACCGATGCCCGAAGCGGCGCGGACGGGACGGGTCGGACCACCGAGCGGGCCGTGCCCGCGCCGGTGAAGAAGGCCGCCAGACCGGTCGTCGACGGCCTGCCGGGCATGCCGCCCGTGCTCGACCCCAAGGACGTCTACGCCGCCGACCGCCCGAACCGGCTCTCCCCGGTGGTCAAGGACTTCCCGTCCCGGGTCTACGTGCCCAACACGGAGTCCGACACCGTCTCCGTCATCGACCCGAAGACCTACCGGGTGATCGAGACGATCCGCGTCGGACGCCAGCCGCAGCACGTCGTCCCCTCCTGGGATCTCAAGACCCTCTGGGTCAACAACGACCGCGGGAACACCCTCACCCCGATCGACCCCGCGACCGGGAAGACGGGCAAGCCGGTCGAGGTGCACGACCCCTACAACCTCTACTTCACGCCCAACGGCAAGTACGCCGTCGTCATGGCCTCCCTCGACCGAGAGCTCGTCTTCCGGGACCCGCACACGATGAAGCGGATCAAGACCGAGCCGGTCACCTGCTACGGCGTCAACCACGCAGACTTCTCCCTGGACGGCAAGTACTTCATCGTGTCCTGCGAGTTCAGCGGCGAACTGCTCAAGGTCGACACCGAGCGGATGAAGGTGGTCGCCCAGCAGAAGCTGCCGCTCAAGGGCGCCATGCCGCAGGACGTGAAGGTCTCGCCGGACGGCAAGCTGTTCTACGTCGCCGACATGATGGCCCACGGCATGTGGATCGTCGACGGCGGCACCTTCGGCAAGCCGCGGTTCCTGCACACCGGCAAGGGCTGCCACGGGCTGTACGTCAGCCGCGACTCCCGCGAGATGTACGTCACCAACCGCGGCGAGGGCACCGTCTCCGTCTTCGACTTCACCAAGGGCGAGCTGACCAAGAAGTGGCGCCTCCCGGACGGGGGCAGCCCCGACATGGGCGGCGTCTCGGCGGACGGCAAGGTCCTGTGGCTGTCCGGGCGGTACAACGCCGAGGTGTACGCGATCGACACCGCCGACGGCCATCAGCTCGCCCGCATCAAGGTCGGCGGCGGCCCGCACGGCCTGGCCGTCTATCCGCAGCCCGGCCGCTACTCGCTCGGCCACACCGGGGTCTTCCGCTAGCGGGAGGTCCTGCGTCCGGCGGGCGCCGGGGCCGTTAATCTGGCCTGCGTCAGTTGGACAGCAGAACAGCACATGTGCCGCAGGGCATGAAGAAGAGGGGCGGACCGGTGGCCGACATCGAAGAAGCGCGCAACCATTTCCAGCGGATCGACACGGACGGCGACGGCTTCATCACCGCAGCCGAGTTCAAGACCGCCCTGGCCCAGCAGGGCGACTGGAACGTCACCGAGTCGGTCGCCGAGGCCATCATCAAGTCCCGCGACCTGAACGGCGACAAGGTCCTCTCGTTCGACGAGTTCTGGGCTCACCTGAACAAGTGACGGGAGCCCGCACGGGCTGACGTGAACCGACTGGGGGCGCCGCGACGGGGGCGCCCCCTTCGTCGTGGGCCGAAGACCGTCGCGGGGGACCGGAATAGATCCCCGCCGGTCCAGGTTGACGCCTCCAGAAGCATGCATGTGCATTGATTATCCGGTGCTCATCGACCACGCACGGCTCCTGGAAGGCAAGGCCTGTCATGAAGATCGGCATCATCGGCGCGGGCAACATCGGCGGCAACCTCACCCGGCGCCTCTCCGCCCTCGGCCACGACGTCTCCGTCGCGAACTCCCGCGGCCCGCACACGCTGACGGAGCTCGCCGAGGCCACGGGGGCCACCCCCGTCGCCGTCGAGGAGGCGGCGCGCGGCGCCGAGGTCGTCGTGGTCACCATCCCGCTGAAGGCGGTTCCGCACCTGCCGTCCGGCATCCTGGACGGCGCGGCCGACGGCCTGGTCGTCATCGACACCAACAACTACTACCCGCAGCAGCGCGACGGGAGGATCGCAGCCATCGAGGACGAGGGCATCACCGAGAGCCGCTGGGTCGAGCACCAGCTCGGCCACCCGGTAGTCAAGGCCTTCAACGGCACCTACGCCCAGGACATCCTGGACCGCCCGCTGGCCGCCGGCCACCCCGACCGCATGGCGCTCCCGGTCGCCGGCGACGACGAGGCGGCCAAGGCGACGGTGCGCGCCCTGATCGACGAGCTCGGCTTCGACACCGTCGACGCGGGCGGCATCGCCGACTCCTGGCGCCAGCAGCCCGACACCCCGGTCTACGGTCTGCAGGCCGGCGTCGAGGCCGTCACCAAGGCCCTGGCCGAGGCGACCCCGGAACGCCCTGCGGCCTTCCGCGGCTAGGGCCCGCCGTTCGGGGCCGGGCCGGATCGGGCCCGGATCACACGATCGTGAGGGGCACGTGCGGCCCGTCCGGCAGCTCGACCGCGATCGGGTCGCCGGGCCGCACGACGCCGGAGTACCTGCCGTTGCCGCCGGCGGCGCCGACCGGCCCGCTCATCCTGGGATCCCTCATTCCTCTTCCCCCCGGTTCCCGCCGGCTCAGCACTCGATGATGTTCACCGCGAGACCGCCCCGCGCGGTCTCCTTGTACTTGACGCTCATGTCCGCGCCGGTGTCCTTCATGGTCTTGATGACCTTGTCGAGGGACACCTTGTGCGAGCCGTCGCCGCGCATGGCCATACGGGCCGCGGTGACCGCCTTGACCGCGGCCATGCCGTTGCGCTCGATGCACGGGATCTGGACCAGGCCGCCCACCGGATCGCAGGTGAGGCCGAGGTTGTGCTCCATGCCGATCTCGGCCGCGTTCTCGACCTGTTCCGGGGATCCGCCGAGGACCTCGGCGAGCGCACCCGCCGCCATCGAGCAGGCCGAGCCGACCTCGCCCTGGCAGCCGACCTCGGCGCCGGAGATGGAGGCGTTCTCCTTGAAGAGCATGCCGATCGCCCCGGCCGCGAGAAGGAAGCGGACGACGCCGTCCTCGTCGGCGCCGGGCACGAAGTTCATGTAGTAGTGCAGCACCGCCGGGATGATGCCGGCCGCGCCGTTCGTGGGAGCGGTGACCACCCTTCCGCCGGCCGCGTTCTCCTCGTTCACGGCCATCGCGTACAGCGTGATCCACTCCATGGAGTGCGCCAACGCGTCGCCCTCCGCCCGGAGCTGACGGGCTGTCATGGCGGCGCGGCGGCGGACGCGCAGGCCGCCCGGCAGGATGCCCTCCCGGGACATGCCCCGTGAGACACAGCCCTGCATCACCCGCCACAGCTCCAGCAGGCCGGCCCGGATCTCGTCCTCCGTGCGCCAGGCCCGCTCGTTCTCCAGCATCAGCGCGGAGATCGACAGACCGGTCTCCCTCGTGAGGCGCAGCAGTTCGTCGCCCGTGCGGAAGGGGTACTTCAGTACCGCGTCGTCGAGTTTGATGCGGTCCGCGCCGACCGCCTCCTCGTCCACGACGAACCCGCCGCCGACCGAGTAGTACGTCTTCGACAGCAGTTCGGCGCCCTGCGCGTCATGGGCCCATATCGTCATGCCGTTGGCGTGGTACGGGAGGGCCTTGCGGCGGTGCAGGACGAGATCGTCGTTGAAGGAGAACGGGATCTCGTGCGAGCCCAGCAGCCGCAGCCGCCCGGAGTTCCTGATCTGCTCCACCCGCTCGTCGGCGTTCTCCACGTCCACCGTGCGCGGCGAGGAGCCCTCCAGGCCCAGCAGGACCGCCTTGGGCGTGCCGTGGCCGTGCCCGGTCGCGCCGAGCGAGCCGTACAGCTCACAGCGGACCGAGGCGGCGGAGTCCAGCAGGGACTCGTTGCGCAGCCGCCGTGCGAACATGCGGGCCGCCCGCATCGGGCCGACCGTGTGGGAGCTGGACGGGCCGATGCCGATCGAGAACAGGTCGAAGACCGAGATGGCCACGGGAACTCCTCGAGAAAGGGCGGGGGCGCACGTCGTCGGGCGCCCCCACCAGGGAACTACTTGTTCAGGCCGGGGTACAGGGGGTGCTTGTGGGCGAGGGCGGTGACCCGGGCCTTGAGGGAGGCGGCGTCGTACGACGGCTTGAGGGTCTGCGCGATGACGTCGGCGACCTCGGCGAAGTCCTCGGCGGTGAAGCCGCGGGTGGCCAGGGCGGGGGTGCCGATGCGCAGACCCGAGGTGACCATCGGCGGGCGCGGGTCGTCGGGGACGGCGTTGCGGTTGACGGTGATGCCGACCTCGTGGAGGCGGTCCTCGGCCTGCTGTCCGTCCAGTGCCGAGGCGCGCAGGTCGACCAGGATGAGGTGGACGTCGGTGCCGCCGGACAGGACGTTCACGCCGGCCTCGCGGGCGTCCGGCGCGGTGAGGCGTTCGGCGAGGATCTTCGCGCCCTCGACCGTGCGGGCCTGGCGCTCCTTGAAGTCCTCGCTCGCGGCCACCTTGAAGGAGACGGCCTTGGCGGCGATGACGTGCTCCAGGGGGCCGCCCTGGAAGCCGGGGAAGACGGAGGAGTTCAGCTTCTTGGCGAACTCCTTCTTCGCGAGGATGATGCCGCCGCGGGGGCCGCCGAGGGTCTTGTGGGTGGTGGAGGTGACGACGTCGGCGTACTCCACCGGGTTCGGGTGGAGACCGGCCGCGACCAGGCCCGCGAAGTGGGCCATGTCGACCCACAGGAACGCCTCGACCGCGTCGGCGATGCGGCGGAACTCGGCGAAGTCGAGCTGCCGGGGGTAGGCGGACCAGCCCGCGATGATGACCTTCGGGCGGTGCTCCTTGGCCAGGCGCTCGACCTCCGCCATGTCGACCAGGCCGGCGTCGTCGACGTGGTAGGCGACCACGTCGAACTGCTTGCCGGAGAAGTTGAGCCGCATGCCGTGGGTGAGGTGGCCGCCGTGGGCAAGATCGAGACCGAGGATGGTGTCGCCGGGCTGGGCGAGGGCGAACAGCGCGGCCTGGTTCGCCGAGGCGCCGGAATGCGGCTGGACGTTGGCGTACTCGGCGCCGAAGAGGTCCTTGAGGCGGTCGATGGCGATCTGCTCGGTGACGTCGACGTGCTCGCAGCCGCCGTAGTAGCGGCGGCCGGGGTAGCCCTCGGCGTACTTGTTGGTCAGGACCGAGCCCTGGGCCTCCATGACCGCGAGCGGCGCGAAGTTCTCCGAGGCGATCATCTCGAGCGTGGACTGCTGGCGGTGCAGTTCGGCGTCGACCGCGGCCGCGATCTCCGGGTCGAGCTCGTGCAGGGACGTGTTCAGGACGGACATGCGACTACGACTCCTCAGCCGGCGGTGTAGGCGGTGTACTCGTCGGCGGAGAGCAGATCGTCCGGCTCGCCCGTGACGCGTACCTTGAACAGCCACCCGCCCTCGAAGGGGGCGGAGTTCACCAGCGCCGGGTCGTCGACGACGTCCTGGTTGACCTCGGTGATCTCACCGGAGACCGGGGCGTACAGCTCGCTGACCGACTTGGTCGACTCCAGCTCGCCGCAGGACTCGCCCGCGGCCACCGTGGCGCCGGCCTCCGGGAGCTGGACGAAGACCACGTCACCGAGCGCGTTGGCCGCGTGCTCCGTGATGCCGACCGTCGAGACGCCGTCCTCGGCGACCGACAGCCACTCGTGCTCCTTGCTGTAACGCAGCTGCTGGGGGTTGCTCATGGCCTGAATTCTCCTGTACGCGGGGGAGTGCTGATGAAGGGGGGACGGTCCCGGGCACGGGTGAGCAGCGCGAAGGTGCGCGGTGTCACCTGCGGCCCGGGGGCCCAGTGTCTACTTCTGGCGCTTGTAGAAGGGCAGCGCCACGACCTCGTACGGCTCGTGACTGCCCCGGATGTCCACGCCCACGCCCGGGGTGCCCGGCGCGGCGTGCGCGGCGTCGACGTACGCCATCGCGATCGGCTTGCCCAGCGTCGGGGACGGCGCCCCGGAGGTGACCTCGCCGATCACCTCGCCGCCCGAAACGACGGCGTACCCGGCGCGCGGTACGCGGCGGCCCTCGGCGACCAGGCCGACCAGGACGCGCGGCGGCTGCCGCTCGGCCAGCGCCGCCGCCTCGGCGAGCGCCGCACGCCCGACGAAGTCGCCCTCCTTCTCGAACTTCACCACGCGCCCGAGGCCCGCGTCGAAGGGGGTGAGGGAGAGGCTCAGCTCGTGCCCGTACAGCGGCATGCCCGCCTCCAGGCGCAGCGTGTCCCGGCAGGACAGACCGCAGGGGACCAGCCCGACGCCCTCGCCGGCCTTGGTCAGCGCCTGCCACAGCTCGACGGCGTGCTCCGGCTTCACGAACAGCTCGAAGCCGTCCTCGCCGGTGTAGCCGGTGCGCGCGATGAGCGCGGGGACGCCGGCGACGGTGCCCGGCAGGCCCGCGTAGTACTTCAGGCCTTCCAGGTCGGCGTCGGTGAGGGCCGTGAGGATGCCGGGGGACTCAGGCCCCTGGACGGCGATCAGGGCGTAGGCGTCACGGTCGTCGCGGACCTCGACGTCGAACTCCTCGGCCAGGTTGCCCAACTCGTTCAGGACGTTCTGAGCGTTGGAGGCGTTGGAGACGATCATGTACTCGGCCTCGGCCAGCCGGTACACGATGAGGTCGTCGAGGATGCCGCCGTCCTCGGCGCAGATCATGGTGTAGCGGGCGCGGCCCACGCCCACCGCGGCGAGGTCGCCCACCAGGGCGAAGTTCAGGAACTCGGCCGCCTCCGGGCCGGTCACCGTGATCTCGCCCATGTGCGAGAGGTCGAAGAGCCCGGCCCGGGTGCGGACGGCGAGATGCTCGTCGCGTTCGGAGCCGTAGCGCAGGGGCATGTCCCAGCCGGCGAAGTCGGTCATCGTCGCGCCGAGCGAGCGATGCAGGGCGTCGAGCGCGGTGTGACGGGGTGCGGTACTGCTCATCGGTCGTTCGTCTCCCAAGGCGACGGGGCCCCTCCCGCGCGAACGTGAGCCGGGCGCGTGGGGGGACGGCGAGGTCGTTCCTCCCCATCTGTCATCGGAACCTGAGAGGTTCGCCATGACCACCGCTGCGAGCGGGGGCGGGACATGGCTTGCACCGTGGGTGGGACCGCCGGCGACGGCGGCCCGCTTTTCAGATGTGCCTCGCCCGCGCGGTAACGGGGCCTGAGAGATTCAAGGGAGGGACTTGCTCCTTCGGCGCCCCAGCGGAACTGCTGCTGAGGACTCTCCCGCGCGGATTCAAACGGCCGGTATGCAGTTGGCGCGGCCATCATCGCACGGCCCGCCCCCGTCGTGGCAGGCCGGATCTGTAACCGGCTTGTGTCGCTATGCGCACGAAAACGCGAGGCGCCGCGCATTACCTTCTCTTTACGCTCGACGGGGATGAGCACTATCTGGCCCCAGGGGAGGACGATCACGGTGAAGAGGACGACCTCGGCGAGGACCACGGCCTTCGCGGCCGGCTCCGGGATCGCGCTGCCCGCGCAGCCCGGCGCCCGTACCCGGGAGGCGTGCTCCCGGCAGCCCGCGCCCGTCGTCCGCGATCTGCGCGAGCGGGCCGGCCGCAGTCCGCACGGCCTGCTCTTCGGCCCGCGTGACCTGGTCGTGGTCACCGGTCTGCCCGGCAGCGGCAAGTCCACCCTGATGAAGCGCGCGGTGCCCGGCGTGCGCATCGACTCCCAGGACACCCGCGACCGCTGGGACGCCCGGATGCCCCGCCTCCTGCCCTACGCCCTCTACCGGCCGCTGGTCCGCCTCGCCCACTACGCCGGACTGCGCCGGGCCCTGCGCGGCGGCGGGGGCGTCGTGGTGCACGACTGCGGCACCCAGGCCTGGGTCCGCGACTGGCTGGCCCGCGCGGCCCGCCGCCGCGGCGGCGCCCTGCACCTGATCGTTCTCGACGTCGGCGCGGACGCGGCCCTGCGGGGCCAGCGCGAGCGCGGCCGAGGCGTCTCGCGGTACGCGTTCCTGCGGCACCGCCGGGCCGCCGCCCGGCTCCTGCGGTCGGTGGAGAAGGGCCGGCTGCCCGAGGGGTGCGGCTCCGCGGTCCTGCTCGACCGGCCCGCCGCCGACGTCCTGCGGCGGATCGGCTTCACGGGCTGAGGTCCGTCGGCCTCACGGGCAGCGGCGGGGCCGTCGGCACCCGCTAGCCTTTCAGTCACAGCAGAGTGAGCGGTTCTTAGCAGGCGGTAGGCAGATGGACTTCCCCCCGGCGGACTTCCCCGCGGACTTCCCGGCGCAGGCGCACCCCCATTCGCACGGCGGATGGCCCGGCAACGAGCTGGAGGAGGTGCTCTCCGCCTCCCTCGGCATGCCGGGAGCCGGCGGCCGGATCGTGGAGGTGCTCGGCCGCAGCTTCGTCTGGGTGCCGCTCCCCGGCGGCGGCGGCCCGCACAGCGGCCCCCTCGACCTGCCCACGATGGAACTCGACGGCCAGGTGTACGTGCCGGTCTTCAGCTCCGAGGAGCAGTTCCGCCAGGTCGTCGGCTCGCACATGTCGTTCACCGTCGCGCCGGCCGTGGAGTTCGCGCGGGGGCTGCCGCCGCAGGCGGGCATCCTCGTCAACCCCGACGGCATGGTCGGCGTCCCGCTGCCGCCGCCCGCCGTGGCCGAGCTGTGCCGGGCCGGCCGCACCCCGCTGGACGGCCCGGCCACCGGCGGCCGGGTCCGCCTCTACGAGCCGGACTGGCAGGACGACCCGATGGACTTCCTGGCCGCGGCCTGCGCGGAGTTCGAGGCCGTCGGCGTGGTCCGCACCGCCCGCCGCTGCCTGGCCGCGATCGAGACGGCGGACCCGGTGATGTTCGTGGGCGTCGAGCTCTCCCAGTGGGAGGGCGACCTGCGCGCGCTGCCCCTGGAAGCCCTCGGCAGGGCCCTGACGACGGCGGCCGTGCCCTGGCCGGTCAACCTGGTCCTCCTCGACGTCGCCCAGGATCCGGTGGGCGACTGGATGAAGGAGCGGGTCCGCCCCTTCTACTCCAGGCTTCACTAGACAGGTCCTGGCCGTGGGGCCGGGAAGCGGGCCGTCCGGCGAGGCACGGGGCCCGCGCTCTCCTCTGCTCGACCGGGCGGAGCGCCTAAGCTGGACTCCGACGCGGGGCAACTTCTCGAAGGGGCGATAAAAAGTGAGCGCTGGCACTGCCGCGACCGGCTCGGTCGAGCACATGCTGCGCCAGGTCACGCCCGGGCGCTACGACACCTACGAGGCGCTCCTGCGCGCGCTCGCGACTTCCTCCTCGGGCCGGCTCTGGATGCTGCTGTGGCACGGGCAGGCCGGCTCCCCGGACGCCCAGTACGGCAACATGGAGGTCGAAGGGCACGGCTACGCGCCCTGTGTGACGTCCGCCCAGGAGCTCAGCGCCAGCGGCTGGAACCGGTCGTACGAGGTGGTCGACGGGCTGGACGTGGCCCGGACCCTCTTTCCCGACCACTACGGCCTCTGGCTGAACCCGCACGCCCCCGGCGGCGGCGTCGGCATCCCGTGGCTGGACCTGCGCCGGATCGCCACCGGCCTGGAGCGCCAGCCCGCCGGGCCGCTCCGGCTGTCCGAACCCGCCATCGAGATCTCGCAGTTCTACGCGCTGCTCGCGCAGAACGCCCACCGCGCCCAGGCGGTCCGCACATTGCGCCGGGCCTGGGTGCAGCCGGCGCTCGGCGCGCCCTACCTGGCCATCGGGCTGGACGTGTACGACTCCTCCCCGCCGGCCGTGGACGCCGTGCGGACGATGATGCAGCAGTCCATCGGCGCGGTGCCGGACGGGCTGCCGGTCTCCACGGTCGCGATGACCGACGACTACGACCCCGTCGTGATGTGGATGCGCGCCAACGCCCGCCCGTTCTACGACCGCGAGGCGCACGCCCCCGCTCCGGCCCAGGGACCGGGCAGCGGCTACGGCTTCCCGGGCCCGCGTCCCTACTGACCCGCACGCCCGCCCGACGGCACGCACGGCACGCTCGGTCACGGGTGCGGCCCGGTCACGAGGCCGGCGCGGTCACGAGGCCGGCCCGACCGCTGATCGGCCGGCCCGGCCGCTGATCGGCCGGCCCGGCCGCTGATCGCCCGTCAGACGCGCACGCGGCCTCGCGCCGGGGCCTGATGTGTTCCGGTTCTTCCGTGATGTGACGCCGGGCACACGTGAAGCGCGTGGTGCCGCTCTCCGGAAGTCGGACCGTGGCGTTCGGGTAACGGAATGTGCAGGTCGGCATCACGGTTACGCATACTTTCTCCGTCAGATCTGGCGTGTGATCGCGCATGCGTTGAAGACTCGCCTCTCAGACGCGAGGTCGTCGATCCTGTGAGCGAGTGCCCATCGGCAGCAATCCGGGGTCAACTGGACAGTTGGGCCGCACTCATCGGCGCCGGCCGCGTAGCAGGCAGTAAGTGAACCAAGCCGCCGACAGCGGCGGACAAAGGCCGGTCACCGCCGGCGAGAGGGGTCGGGTCACCGTGACCGCACCGATCGAGACCACCGGGTCGGCAACCGAGGTGCAGCCCGAGGCTGTACTCGCGGGTGTCGAGAAGGGGCAGATCGAGGGCCGTTCCCTGGGGCAGATCGCCTGGTCCCGCTTCAAGAAGGACAAGGTCGCCGTGGCCGGCGGGGTCATCGTGATCCTGCTGATCGTGCTCGCGCTCCTCTCGCGTCCGATCCAGGCCCTGTTCGGCCTGGACCCCAACGCCTTCAACCAGGACCTGATCGACCCCAACACGTCGATCCCCCAAGGGGACTTCGGCGGCATGAGCTGGGAGCACCCGCTCGGCGTGGACCCCAAGTTCGGGCGGGACATCGCCACCCGCATCCTCGAGGGCTCCTGGGTGTCGCTGGTCGTGGCCTTCGGGGCGACGATCCTGTCGAACACCATCGGCGCGGTCCTCGGCGTGGTCGCCGGCTACTACGGCGGGCGGGTCGACTCGATCATCAGCCGGCTGATGGACACGTTCCTCGCCTTCCCCCTCCTGCTCTTCGCCATCGCCATCTCCGCCACGCTGCAGGGCGGCGCGTTCGGCATGGAGGGTCTGCCGCTCCACATCAGCGTGCTCATCTTCGTCATCGGCTTCTTCAACTGGCCTTATCTGGGACGCATCGTCCGGGGCCAGACGCTGGCCCTGCGGGAACGCGAGTTCGTGGACGCGTCGCGGGGGATGGGCGCAAGGGGGCCGTACATCCTGTTCCGGGAGCTGCTGCCCAACCTGGTCGGCCCGATCATCGTCTACTCGACGCTGCTCATCCCGACCAACATCCTCTTCGAGGCCAGCCTGAGCTTCCTGGGCGTCGGCATCCAGCCCCCGCAGGCGTCGTGGGGCGGCATGCTCAAGGAGGCGGTCACCTACTACCAGGTCGATCCGCAGTTCATGATCGTGCCCGGTCTCGCCATCTTCGTGACCGTGCTGGCGTTCAACCTGCTCGGCGACGGTCTCCGTGACGCTCTCGACCCGCGCAGCCGCTGACGTGCAGCCGCAGCGAGAGTCCGACAGATTTCCATCAACAAAGGGGAAGCAGACCATCATGCGAAGGTCAGGGCTGGCCGCGATTGCGGCCATCGGCAGTGTGAGCCTGTTGCTCGCCGGTTGCAGCAAGGCCGATGACAACAACACGGACAAGGGCGGCAAGTCCGCCGGGGCCGACGCGGCCACGAAGGGCGTCGTCAACGCGTCCACCCAGAAGGGTGGGACGGTCACGTACGAGTACTCCGACGTGCCGGACTCCTTCGACCCGGGCAACACGTACTACGCGTACATGTACAACCTCAGCCGCGTCTACGCGCGTCCGCTGATGACCTTCCAGCCCGGCGCGGGCGAGGAGGGCAACAAGCTGGTCCCCGACCTCGCGGCGAGCGCCGGCGTGCCCAGCGACGGCGGCAAGACCTGGACGTACAAGCTGCGGACCGGCCTGAAGTACCAGGACGGCACGGCGATCACGTCCAAGGACGTCAAGTACGCCGTCGAGCGCTCCAACTTCGCGCGTGACGTGCTGTCCCTCGGCCCGAACTACTTCCAGCAGCTCCTCGTGGGCGGCGAGGCGTACAAGGGTCCGTACAAGGACAAGAAGGGCCTCGCGTCCATCGAGACCCCGGACGACACCACGATCGTCTTCAAGCTGAAGTCGGCGTTCCAGGAGTTCGACTACCTGGTCGCGACGCCGCAGACCGCGCCGGTGCCCGAGGCCAAGGACAAGGGCATCGACTACGTCAAGAACATCGTGTCCTCGGGCTCGTACAAGTTCGAGAGCTACGACGAGGGCAAGCAGGCCGTCCTCGTCCGCAACGAGAACTGGGACGCCAAGACCGACCCGCTGCGCAAGCAGTACCCGGACAAGATCGTCGTCAAGCTGAAGGTCAACGCCGAGACGATCGACCAGGACGTCCAGGCCGGCGACGCGATCGACCTCGGCGGCACCGGCGTTCAGGCCGCGACGCAGGCGAAGGTCATCAACGACGCCGCGCTGAAGGCCAACACGGACAACACCTACGGTGGCCGCCTCGTCTACCTGGCGATCAACACCAAGGTCGCGCCGTTCGACAACGTCGCCTGCCGCAAGGCCGTGCAGTACGCCGTCGACAAGGTCTCGGTGCAGACCGCCGAGGGCGGCCCGATCCGCGGTGACATCGCCACCACCGTCCTCCCGCCGGACATCCCGGGCTACGCGAAGGCGGACGCCTACGCCACCGACGGCAACAAGGGCGACGTCGCCAAGGCCAAGGAGCAGCTGAAGGCCTGCGGCAAGACGGCGATCACCACCAACATCACCGCGCGCAGCGACCGCCAGCCGGAGATCGACGCGGCCACCGCGATCATCGCCTCGCTGAAGAAGGTCGGCATCAACGCCAGCCTGAAGCAGTTCCCCTCGGGCAAGTACTTCACCGACTACGCGGGCGTCCCGGCGTTCAACAAGAAGAACAACGTCGGCCTGATGATGATGCAGTGGGGTGCCGACTGGCCGGGCGGCTACGGCTTCCTGCAGCAGATCCTGAACGGCGCCGCCATCGGCGCGTCCGGCAACACCAACCTGTCGGAGCTGAACGACCCCGAGGTCAACGCGAACCTCGCCAAGGCGATCGGCACGCAGGACGCGACCCAGCGCAACGCCATCTACACGCAGATCGACAAGAAGGTCATGGACGACGCGGCCCTCGTGCCGCTGACCTACTTCAAGGTCCTGCTGTACCGCCCGGCGAACTACACCAACCTGGTGTCGACGGCGGCCTTCAGCGGTCAGTACGACTACCTCAACATCGGCACGACCAAGAAGTAGCCCCGGAAGGCAGGTGAAGGCATTGGTGCCCGCGGGCTTCCCGGCCCGCGGGCACCAGGCCGATCCCCGTGATCTCGTACATCCTCCGTCGGACGTTCGCGGCAGTGATCCTGCTGCTGGTCGTCACCGCGGTGACCTTCGCCATCTTCTTCCTGCTGCCACGGCTCGCCGGTCAGACCGCCGACCAGATGGCACAGCAGTACATCGGGAAGAGCCCGTCGGCGGCGGACATCGCTGCGGTCAAGCGCAACCTCGGTCTGGACGACCCGGTCTACCTCCAGTACTGGCACTTCATCAAGGGTGTCGTGACCGGTGCCACCTACGACCTGGGGCCCACCACCGCGCACTGTGACGCGCCGTGCTTCGGGTACTCCTTCAAGACCCACGAGGCGGTCTGGCCGCAGCTCACCTCCCGCCTGCCGGTGACGGGTTCGCTGGCGGTCGGCGCCGCCGTGATGTGGCTGGTCGGCGGTGTGGTCATCGGCGTGATCTCCGCGCTGAAGCCGCGCTCGATCTTCGACCGCACCTTCATGGGCATCGCGCTCGCCGGTGTGTCGCTCCCCATGTTCTTCACGGGCAGCCTGGCGATCCTGCTCTTCACCTACCAGATCCCGATCTTCGGCCGCACCTACGTGCCGTTCTCGGAGAACCCGGCGCAGTGGGCCAACACGCTGTTCCCGGCGTGGTGTTCGCTCGCCCTCCTCTACTCCGCCATCTACGCGCGGCTCACCCGCTCGGGCATGCTGGAGACGATGAACGAGGACTTCATCCGCACGGCCCGCGCCAAGGGCCTGCGCGAGCGCGACGTCGTCGCCCGGCACGGTCTGCGGGCCGCGCTGACGCCGATCATCACGGTGTTCGGCATGGACGTCGGTCTGCTGCTCGGCGGCGCCCTGATCACCGAGTCCGTCTTCTCGCTGCACGGCGTCGGCGAGTACGCGGTGAAGGCCATCACGGACAACGACCTGCCGCCGATCCTCGGCGTCACGCTGCTCGCCGCCTTCTTCGTCGTCATCGCAAATCTCCTGGTGGACCTGCTCTACGCGGCCGCCGACCCGCGGGTGAGGCTCTCGTGACCGAACTGTCCAAGACCGGCGCCGCCGTGGGCGAGCCGACCGGCCCGTCCTCGAACAAGCCCGGCGCGTTCCTCGACGTACGCGACCTCAAGGTGCACTTCCCGACCGACGACGGCCTGGTCAAGTCCGTCGACGGGCTCAGCTTCCAGGTGGAGAAGGGCAAGACCCTCAGCATCGTGGGCGAGTCCGGCTCCGGGAAGTCCGTCACCTCGCTGGCGATCATGGGTCTGCACCGGCTCGGCGCGCGCGGCAAGAACGTGCGGATGTCCGGCGAGATCTGGCTCGACGGCAAGGAGCTGGTCTCCGCCGACCCGGACGAGGTGCGCCGGCTGCGCGGCCGCGAGATGGCGATGATCTTCCAGGACCCGCTGTCCGCGATGCACCCGTACTACACGATCGGCAACCAGATCGTGGAGGCGTACCGCGTCCACCACGACGTCAGCAAGAAGGCCGCCCGCGCGCGGGCGATCGAGATGCTCGACCGGGTCGGCATCCCGGAGCCGGCGAAGCGTGTGGACGGCTACCCGCACGAGTTCTCCGGCGGTATGCGCCAGCGCGCGATGATCGCCATGGCACTGGTCAACAACCCCGAGCTGCTCATCGCGGACGAGCCGACCACCGCCCTGGACGTGACCGTCCAGGCGCAGATCCTGGACCTCATCCGGGATCTGCAGAAGGAGTTCGGCTCCGCGGTCGTCATCATCACCCACGACCTCGGCGTGGTCGCCGAGATCGCCGACGACGTCCTGGTGATGTACGGCGGCCGGTGCGTGGAGCGTGGTCCGGTCGACGAGATCTTCGAGAAGCCGCAGCACCCCTACACCTGGGGCCTGCTCGGCTCGATGCCGCGCATCGACCGTGAGACCTCCGAGCGGCTCATCCCGGTCAAGGGCCAGCCGCCGAGCCTCATCAACGTCCCCTCGGGCTGCGCCTTCCACCCCCGCTGCCCGTACGCGGACGTGCCCAAGGGTGATGTCACCCGCACCGTGCGCCCCGAGTTGCAGCAGGTCGGCGGCGGGCACTGGTCCGCCTGCCACCTCTCGTCGGAGGACCGTACGCGGATCTGGACCGAAGAGATTGCGCCGAAGCTGTGAGTGAGACGAAGAAGACGGACGCGGCCCCCTCGGTTCCGCCGCAGGCCTCCTCCCCCGAGGACCGCGAGGTGCTGCTCAAGGTCCAGGGCCTGCAGAAGCACTTCCCCATCCGCAAGGGCGTCCTGCAGCGTCAGGTCGGCGCGGTCAAGGCGGTCGACGGCATCGACTTCGAGGTGCGCAAGGGCGAGACCCTGGGCGTCGTCGGCGAGTCGGGCTGCGGAAAGTCGACCATGGGGCGGGTCATCACCCGGCTCGAGGAGCCGACCGGCGGCACGATCCACTTCGAGGGCCAGGACATCACCCGGCTGAAGCCGTCCGCGATGCGTCCGCTGCGGCGGGACATCCAGATGATCTTCCAGGACCCGTACGGCTCCCTGAACCCCCGGCACACCATCGGAGGGATCGTCTCGGCGCCCTTCCGGCTCCAGGGCGTGGAGCCCGAGGGCGGCGTGAAGAAGGAGGTCCAGCGGCTGCTGGAGCTCGTGGGTCTGAGCCCCGAGCACTACAACCGCTACCCGCACGAATTCTCCGGCGGTCAGCGTCAGCGCATCGGCATCGCCCGTGCGCTCGCCCTGAAGCCGAAGCTCGTCGTGGCGGACGAGCCGGTCTCCGCGCTGGACGTGTCGATCCAGGCGCAGGTCGTCAACCTGATGGACGACCTCCAGCAGGAACTCGGCCTGACGTACGTGATCATCGCGCACGACCTGTCCGTCGTACGGCACGTCTCGGACCGCATCGCGGTGATGTACCTCGGCAAGATCGTCGAACTCGCCGACCGGACCTCGCTGTACCAGGCGCCGATGCACCCGTACACCAAGGCGCTCATGTCGGCCGTGCCGGTCCCGGACCCCAAGCGCAGGGGCGCCAAGAGCGAGCGCATCCTGCTCAAGGGCGACGTGCCCTCGCCGATCTCGCCGCCGAGCGGCTGCCGCTTCCATACCCGGTGCTGGAAGGCGACGCAGGTGTGCGCGACCCAGGAGCCCGTGCTCGTCGAGCTGCGGACGGGTCAGCAGGTCGCCTGCCACCACCCGGAGAACTTCGCGGACCAGGCCCCGCAGGACGTCGTCCTGCTGACCGCCGCGAAGGAGGCGGCGGAGCTGGTGGCCGACGAGGTGCTCGCCGAGTCGGCGGCGACCTCGGCTGCGGTGGCGGCGGAGATCGCCGACGGCCCGGCGGCCGAGGCCCCCGAGGGCACTGTGGCTCCCGAGTCCGCCGAGACTCCGGAGACGGCCGAGACCCCCGAGGTGACCGAAGCGGCTGAGGCCCCCGAAGCGGCCGAGACCCCGGAGACGGCCGAGGCCCCCGAGGTGGCCGAGACCGCCGAGGCCCCGGAGGTGGCCGAGACCGCCGAGACGGCCGAGGGCCCCGAGGGTGAGACGCCGGCCAAGGAGAAGTAAGCATCACCAGATACCAGCCCCCGCCTTGCAATGTAAGGCGGGGGCTGCGTGTTGGGTGACAATGTAAGGGTGTTCCAGCAGATCTTCAGTCCTTCGGTCCAGCACACCCTCGACCTGTTCGGCATCTTCGTGTTCGCCATCTCGGGGGCGCTGCTCGCCGTCCGCAAGAACTTCGACGTGTTCGGCATCGCCACGCTCGCCGAGGTCACCGCGCTCGGCGGCGGGCTGTTCCGGGACCTGGTCATCGGGGCCGTGCCGCCGGCCGCCTTCACCGACCTCGGGTACTTCCTCACACCGCTGTTCGCGGCCCTGCTCGTCGTCTTCCTGCATCCGCAGGTGGAGCGGATCCAGGCCGGCGTCAACGTCTTCGACGCGGCCGGTCTCGGCCTCTTCTGCGTCACCGGGACGACGAAAGCGTACGACTACGGGCTCGGCCTCACCGCGTCGGCCGCCCTGGGGCTCGCCACCGCGGTGGGCGGCGGTGTGCTGCGCGACGTGCTGGCCAACGAGGTGCCCTCGCTGCTGCGCTGGGACCGCGACCTGTACGCGGTCCCAGCGATCGTCGGCGCCGCCATGGTGGCGCTCTGCATCCGCTACGACGTGCTCACCCCGCTGGCCAGCGGGGTGGCCGCGGTCACCGCCTTCGCGCTGCGGCTTCTGGCGATGCGGTTCCACTGGCGAGCGCCTCGTGCCTGGAATCGTCGCTCGACGGTGCGCGAGGAGTAGACCGGCCCGTGCCGCCGGCGACGGGGCTCTGCTCCATCTGCAGCGTCAGCCAGCGGAACGCCGGCACGACCTGCGGCCGCCACAGCGCCATGGAGTGGCCGCCCGCGCTCTTCGGGACGTACACGACGTGCACGGTCGTCGGCGCCTTCGCCTCCTTCCGCAGGGCCAGGGCCGCCTCGTAGCCGTCCTGCGGCTGACCGGAGAGGTACAGGGCGACGGCGGGCGGCACGACGGCCTTCCGCAGCAGCACATAGGGGTTGTTGGCCCGGCGCAGGGACGGGCTCCTGGCCGCGAGGGACTTGCGCTCGCCGATCGGGTCGCTGTAGCCGGACAGGCTCACCGCCGCCCGGAAGCGGTCGGGGTGGGCGACGGCGAGCTTGGCCGCGCAGTGGGCCCCCGCCGAATATCCGGCGACCGCCCAGTCCTTGGGCGCGGGCTGGGCCCGGAAGTTGTCCCGGACCATCTTCGGCACGTCGACGCTGAGCCAGCTGTCCGCGTTGACGACGTGCGGGACGTTGGCGCAGCCGGTGTCCACGCCCGGCAGCAGCGTGGTGCGCGGCGCGACCAGGATGAACGGCGCGACCTCGCCCGAGCGCATCAGCGGCGCCAGCTGCTCGTGCACCCGCAGCGACCCGAACCAGGACTTGGGGGAGCCCGGGTAGCCCGGCAGCAGCTCCACCACCGGGAAGGAGCGGTGCGCGTAGGCGGGATCGTCGTACTGCGGGGGCAGCCAGACGTAGACCTCGGCGTTCACGCCCGAGACCTGGCCCTCGAGCTGGGTGACACGCACCCCGCCGGCCGCGTGCATTCCCGCGCCGTCGGCCTGCTCGAACCGCTGCCTGACCTTCGGCAGCCGGTCCAGCGCGATGCCGCCGGTGCCGTCGGCGCCCAGGTCGGCGGCCTGCTGCACATGTGTGCCGGTGCCCAGCAGGTCGCCCCAGGTGTCGTACAGGCTGTTGGCGTTGTTGACGAGGACGAAGACCAGGGCCACGGCGGTGCCCTGGGCGAACAGCAGCATCAGCATCCGGGCCATGACGCGCAGCAGCCGCGGTCCGCGCATCCGCGACCACAGCAGCAGCGGCAGCGCGACGGCGAGCACGGACACGGCGATCAGGGTGTAGAGGAACGGAGTCCCGGTGAGGCTCATGTCCTTGCAGAGGGGAATAGGGGCGGCAAGGTTACGGACGAGTCGGGACACTTACCAAGAAATTTGCCGTCTCATGCCCCTTCTTCACCTTCCGTGACGGGAAAAGCTACCGCTTAGTAATGTCTTGCTGTACCGTTCGAGCATGCCAGAAGCAGCTATCGCGGCGGCCGAGCGGGCCTCCATCGACCCCGTCACGGCCTCGATCGGCGACAGCGAGTTCGACCGCGACACCGCGCTCACCCGACGCGCACCCGGTGTCTACGACATCGACCTCTCGGCCGGCTGGACGATCATCAGCGCCGTCAACGGCGGCTACCTCCTCGCCGTCCTCGGCCGTGCCCTCGCGGACGCCCTGCCGCACGACGACCCGTTCACGATCTCGGCGCACTACCTCACCGCGTCGCAGCCCGGCCCGGCGACGGTCCGCACGGACGTCGTCCGCTCCGGCCGCACCCTGTCGACCGGCCAGGCCTCGCTCTTCCAGTACGACGAGAACGGCGCCGAGGTCGAGCGGATCCGCGTGCTCGCCTCCTACGGCGACCTGGACGCGCTCCCGGACGACGTCCGCACGACGGCGAAGCCCCCGGCGATCCCGCCCGTCGAGCAGTGCTTCGGCCCCGAGGACGGGCCGGCCCCCGTGGACGGCAGCTCCGCCATCGCCGACCGGCTGATGCTCAAGCTCGACCCGTCGACCCTCGGCTGGGCGCTCGGGCAGCCGTCCGGCAGGGGCGAGATGCGGGCCTGGTTCGGCCTGAAGGACGGCCGCGACCCCGACCCGTTGTCCCTCCTGCTCGCGGTGGACGCCCTGCCGCCGACCGCCTTCGAGATCGGTCTGCACGGCTGGGTCCCCACGGTGGAGCTGACCGTCCACGTCCGCTGCCGTCCGGCTCCCGGACCGCTGCGCGTCTCCATCGTCACCCGCAACCTCGCGGGCGGCTTCCTCGAGGAGGACGCCGAGGTCTGGGACAGCGCGGACCGGCTGGTGGCGCAGTCGCGGCAGCTGGCGAGGGCCAGGCTCGGCTGAGCGGCTCCGGGCGGGGCAGGCAGGGGAAGGGCCGGGCAGGGAAAGGGCCGCCGACGGTGCCGGATCGGCCGTCCGTGTCACGGGGCTGTACCAGCGTGGTCTGCGGCCACCGGGCGGACTGCCGGTCGACTCCCAGGTCGGAGGCTTCTCTTGAGGGGCGCTTTACCCCACTGACAGGCAGCGGACAGAGGAGCCTCAAGAAAGCCCTGAGCGCCGTTGGTTGAGTGCCCGCCTCAGGTTCCCCTAGTCCTCCCTGGAGCTGTCTCTCATGAAGCGTGCGCTGATGCCCGTCCGTCTCGTCCCCGCGGTGGCGCTGCTGGCGCTCTCGCCCCTCGCTCTGGTGGCCTGCGGCTCGGGCGACTCCTCCTCCTCGAGCTCGAACAGCGGCAGTTCCGGGCAGCAGTCGTGCCAGGCGCCGTCCGGCAACGCCTCCAGGATGCCGAGCGGTGCACCGAGCGGTGCTCCGTCGGGTGCGCCGACCGATGCGGCTTCGGGGCGGCCGACGGGGGCCCCGACCGGCGTCCCGTCGGGCGCCCCGAGCGGCGCTCCCACTGGCGCTCCCGGCGGTGGCGCGGGCGGCGGTGGTCAGGGCGGCCCCGGCGGTGGACAGGGCGGTGGTCAGGGCGGCGGCTGTGGCGGCCCTGGCGGCGGCCAGGGGCAGCAGGCCCAGCAGCAGGGCTGACCGCGGGCAGGCGGTGCACAGGGGCGGCGCGACCGGGAACGGACTCGCCGCCCCTGTGCGTTGCCGCCGACGCTCAGTCCAGCCAGTGGTGGCGGCCGATGCTGATGAGCCGCATCTGACGGGTCGCCATCCTGGTGACCCGTTCCCGCTCCTCCGGCGAGGCCTCCAGGGACTCCAGGAACAGGGAGGCCGTGATGAGCATCTGGTCGACGTAGAGGTGCGAGAGCATCAGCAGGTCGTCGTCGCTCCAGCCCTCGGCCTCGGCGTCCTTGGCCAGCTCGGCCTTCACCTCCTCGGCGAACCGGCCCAGTTGCTCCCGGATCGCCTCCCGCACCGGCTGGACCCCGCCATGTCGCTCACGGGCGATGAAACGGACGTGAGCGGGGTACGCGGTCACATGACCGGCTATCAACTCGACAGCGCGCGTGATGCGTTCGGCACTGGTGTCGGCCGTGGTCACGGTGGTGCGGATCATCGGGTGCAGGCTGCCCAGCGCCTCCTCGACCAGGGCCACGCCCAAGTCCGCCGTGGAGCGGAAGTGCCGGTAGAAGGCCGTCGGGGCCACTCCGACGGCCCTGGTGACCTCGCGCAGGCCCAGGCTGCTCAGGCTCTGCTCCTCGAGCAGGAGCAAGGCCGCGTCCAGGAGCGACTGCCGGGTCTTCTGCTTCTGTGCCTGTCGGACGCCGAGGGTGTGACTCATGTCATCCAGTTAACAACTGTTCTCCGTAATTGGAAAGCCGGGAAACGCGCTAGACTTTGGAGTCAGTGAACAACTGTAACCACAACTGTTCACCGAAACGTCACGCAGGCGGCACGATGCCGCCTCGAAGGGGGTTCGTCCCATGCTGTTCCTCGTCGCCGCGCTGCTGCTGTTCGGCGTCGTCCTGGGCACCGTCGCCCACGCGCCGTTCGCCTTCACGCTCGTCGCCGGCGTGGTGATCGCCGCCTGGCTCGGAATCTTCGCGCTCCGCGAGCGCCACGGCCGCCGGCGCTCCTCGGCCCACTGACAGACCGAGGACACCACCGCGCCACCGGCGCCTGCACCGGCCGCAGGCCGTCGCCGCGCCACGAACCGACCGCCCGTCCCTGAACCGCCCGCACCACTGATCGACAGGAGCTGACCGACCATGCATCTCACCGCACCGGCCACACGTCGCACCGGCGTCCGGGACGCCGACGGCATGGCCGTCGCGTCCTTCATCCTGGGCCTGCTGGGCCTGCTCGTCCTCAACGTCTTCCTCGGCCCGATCGCCGTGATCCTCGCGGCGGCGGCCCTCTGGCGCGGCACCGCCCGCCGCGGCCGCGCCTACCTCGGCCTCGCGCTGGGCGTCGCCGACCTGCTCGTGCTGGTCGCGTTCATGCAGGCGGACTCGACGGTCTCCTGGAGCTTCTGACCGCGGCGGCCGTACCTGCGAGCGAGGCGCGCCACCCGGTCCCCGTAGAATCGGGCCACCATGGCATACCTCGACCACGCCGCGACCACGCCGATGCTCCCCGAGGCGGTCGAGGCGCTCACCGCGCACCTGAGCATCACCGGTAACGCCTCCTCCCTCCACGCAGCCGGCCGGCAGGCCCGCCGCACGGTCGAGGAAGCCCGTGAGACCCTCGCGGAAGCGCTCGGCGCCCGCCCCAGCGAGGTCGTCCTCACCTCCGGCGGCACCGAGGCCGACAACCTCGCGGTCAAAGGCCTGTACTGGTCCCGCCGTGACGCCGACCCGGCCCGCACCCGTGTCCTGGCCAGCCCCGTCGAGCACCACGCCGTGCTCGACGCCGTGCACTGGCTGGGCGAGCACGAGGGCGCCACGGTCGAGTACCTGCCGGTCGACGCCGAGGGACGGGTCCATCCCGACGTCCTTCGCGACGCGATCGCCCGCAACCCCCAGGACGTCGCCCTGGCCACCGTGATGTGGGCGAACAACGAGATCGGCACGATCCTGCCGGTCCGTGAACTGGCCGACGCGGCAGCCGAGTTCGACGTCCCGCTGCATGCCGACGCGGTGCAGGCCTTCGGTCAGGTCCCCGTCGACTTCGCCGCCTCCGGGCTCGCCGCCATGACGGTCTCCGGCCACAAGATCGGCGGCCCGTACGGGATCGGCGCCCTGCTGCTGGGCCGCGAGCACACCCCCGTCCCCGTCCTGCACGGCGGCGGGCAGGAACGCCACGTCCGTTCCGGCACCCTCGACGTCCCCGCGATCGCCTCCTTCGCGGTCGCCGGACGCCTCGCCGCCGAGCGGCGCGAGTGGTTCGCCCGGGAGGTCGGCGCGCTGCGCGACGCCCTCATCGACGCCGTGCGCACGGCCGTCCCGGACGCGATCCTCGGCGGCGACCCCGTGGACCGGCTGCCGGCCAACGCCCACTTCACCTTTCCCGGCTGCGAGGGCGACTCCTTGCTGCTGCTCCTGGACGCCCAGGGCATCGAGTGCTCCACCGGCTCCGCCTGCACCGCCGGCGTCGCCCAGCCCAGCCATGTGCTGCTGGCCACCGGCGTCGACCCCGACCTGGCCCGCGGCACCCTGCGCTTCTCCCTCGGCCACACCTCCACCGAGGCCGACGTCGAAGCGGTGGCCAAGGCCATCGGCCCGGCGGTCGAGCGGGCCCGCGCGGCGGGGCTGACGTGACGCCCGCAGTCCGCCCCGCCCTACCGCCCGCCTGACCCGGCCCTGCGCCGCCCCGGGTGACCCGCCCTGCTGCCCGCCTGACCCGGCCCTGCGCCGCCCCGGGTGACCCGCCCTGCTGCCCGCCTGACCCGCCCTGCTGCCGGGGTGACCGGTGGCGCTCCGGAACGGGGCGGCAGTCGCGTACCCAAGCGATCCGCGTCGCGCGACGTGCGCGAAGTGTCAGGCGGCTGCCGCGTGCGCGACGGCGACGAGCCGCATGTACCGCTTCCAGTCCCAGTGCTCCCCGGGGTCGGTGTGGTCCGTGCCCGGCACCTCCACGTGCCCGACGATGTGCTCCCGGTCCACGGGTATGTCATAGCGCCGGCAGACCGCGGCGGTCAGCCGGGCGGACGCGGCGTACATCACGTCCGTGAAGTCCTGCGGCCGGTCGACGAACCCCTCGTGCTCGATGCCCACGCTGCGCTCGTTGTAGGAGCGGTTGCCTGCGTGGTACGCCACGTCCAGCTCGCGGACCATCTGCGTGACGCGGCCGTCCTTGCCGACGATGTAGTGCGCCGCCGCCCGGTGCCCCGGGTCCTCGAACGCCTTCACCGCGCTCCCCAGATCCCCCTGCGTGACGTGGATGACGACCATGTCGACCCCGTAGTCGTCCGGCCGGTCCGCCCAGCGGAAGTTCGCCTCCGACGCCGGCACCCACCGCGCGCCCCCGAAGTCCACCGCGCCCTCCACCCGCGCTCTGCGCACGCCGGGCAGCCGCCAGTAAAGCCGCGCCAGTTCCTCACGCGCCAGCACGGCCGTGCCGGCGGCCGCCGCGACGCCGCCGATCAGCAGCGCGCGCCGCCCGATCCGCCGGTCGGAGTCACCCCGTGTCGCCCCCATGGCCCGTCCTTCCTCGGACCCGATCCGTCGGACAGGTCCGGCCCCTCGAGATCGTCAACGGATACCCGCGGGCCCGGGTTCCCGGCGACCCGTACCCTGAAAGGGTTATGACTGAGATTTCGCAGCGCCCCCGCCCCCTTCGCGTACTCGCCGCCATGTCCGGCGGCGTCGACTCCGCCGTAGCCGCCGCCCGCGCCGCGGAAGCCGGTCACGACGTGACCGGCGTCCACCTCGCGCTCTCCGCGAACCCGCAGTCGTTCCGCACCGGCGCACGGGGCTGCTGCACCATCGAGGACTCCCGCGACGCCCGTCGCGCCGCCGACGTGATCGGCATCCCGTTCTACGTCTGGGACCTCGCCGACCGCTTCCGCGAGGACGTCGTCGACGACTTCGTCGCCGAGTACGAGGCAGGCCGTACCCCCAACCCCTGCCTGCGCTGCAACGAGAAGATCAAGTTCGCCGCGCTGCTCGACAAGGCGCTCGCGCTCGGTTTCGACGCGGTGTGCACCGGCCACTACGCGAAGGTGCTGGTCCGCGAGGACGGCACGCGCGAGCTGCACCGCGCCTCCGACATGGCGAAGGACCAGTCGTACGTCCTCGGCGTGCTCGACGACCGGCAGCTCGCCCACGCGCTGTTCCCCCTCGGCGACACGGTGACGACCAAGGACGAGATCCGCGCGGAGGCGGAGCGCCGGGGCCTCGCCGTCGCCAAGAAGCCCGACTCGCACGACATCTGCTTCATCGCCGACGGCGACACCCAGGGCTTCCTCGCCCAGCGGCTGGGCCGGGCGGAGGGCGACATCGTCGACGAGTCCGGCGCGAAGATCGGCACCCACGAGGGCGCGTACGGCTTCACCGTCGGCCAGCGCAAGGGGCTGCGCATCGGCACCCCGGCGCCCGACGGCAAGCCCCGCTACGTCCTGGACATCTCCCCGGTGAACAACACGGTGACGGTCGGCCCGGCCGCCTCCCTCGACGTCACCGCCCTGACCGCGATCAAGCCCCGCTGGTGCGGCGCCGCCCCCACCGGCCCCGGCGTCTACACGGCCCAGCTGCGCGCCCACGGCGGCGAGACCGAGGCGGCCGCCGAACTCGTCGACGGCCGCCTCGAGGTCACGTTCACCGAGCCGGTCCGGGGGGTGGCCCCCGGTCAGGCGATCGTGCTGTACGACGGCACGCGCGTGGTCGGCTCGGCCACCATCGCGTCGACCGTGCGGACGACGGCCGGGGTGGCCTGACCGCCGCCTGGACCCCCTGACCGTGGCCGGGTGACCTGACCGCCGCGCGGGACGGCCCGACGGTCAGTCCTGCCCGGCGAAGAACTCCGCCAGCACCGGCGCCAGCACGTGCGGATCCACCATGTGGGACTGGCCTTCCAGCGTCCGGTACGTTCCGCGGGGCACGGCGTCCGCGACAGTGCGCACCGCCTCGCGCATCCAGGGCGGGCTCGCCTCGCCCGCCACGGCCAGCACCGGCACGCCGACCGACGCCAGCCGCTCCCGCGGCACCGGTCCGCCGCCCATGACGGCGTCGTCGTAGGCGAGAGTCGGCGCGACGGCCTCCATCCCCTCCCACATGGGCGACCGGCGGGCGCCCTGGATCATCTCCTCGGCGAGCCCCGTCAGCCGCAGGAACAGCTCGACGGCGTCCCCACGCCGTCCCTGCGCGAGCGCCTCGGTCAGGGCCGCCGTGTACGCGGCGCGCTCCCGCGCCCCCTCCTCGTCGACGGCGAACGGCGTCTCGTAGACGGCCACCCGACGCACCGGCAGCCCGGCCGCCGCCGCCTCCAGCACCAGCGCCCCGCCGGACGAGACGCCGTACAGCGCCGCCTCGCCGCCCGCCGCGTCCACCAGGGCTCCCAGGTCCTCGACCTCGCGCCGCACCGCGTACGGCGCCGTGTCGCCGCTCCCGCCGCGGCCCCGGCGGTCGTACCAGAGGACGGTGAAGCGGTCGGCGAGCAGCCCGGCCAGGGGCGCCACGGTGCCGCCGGTGGACATCGCCCCGCTCACGAGGATGACCGCGGGGCCCTGTCCGGCGCGGGAGTACGCGAGTTCGGTGCCGTCACGGGAAATCGTCTTCTTGTCCATGCCTGTGCAGACTGCCGCACGGCACGGCCCTCATCGCCCTACGACACCTCGGCTTCGTAGAAGCAGAGGTGGTTCTTGATCTGTGCGACGTCCGGCTTCGGATCCGGATAGGCCCAGACGAGGTCGGCCGCGCCCGGCAGCGACCAGTAGGACGCCGTTCCCTTGAAGGGGCAGTAGGTGTGCGTCTCGGAGAGGGTCAGCAGGTCGAGCCGGACGTCCTCGGCGGGGATGTAGTACCGCGCCGGACAGCCGGTCTCGCGCAGGACGAGCGCCCGGTCGGTCTCGGCCAGCACCCGGCCGTCATGGACGACCCTGACGTGCCGGTCGCCCTGCTCGATCGTGATCGTGTGTCCTCGGGTCATGCCACCACAGCGCTCGGGGGCCCGCGGTTCTTCCCGCGTACCGTGGCGCCATGCGTATCTGCGTCTTCCTGTCCGCGGCCGACCTCGACGACCGCTACACCCGCCCCGCGCGCGAGTTCGCGGAACTGCTCGGCAAGGGCGGGCACACCCTCGTGTGGGGCGGCTCGGACGTCGGCCTGATGAAGGTCGTCGCCGACGGCGTGCAGTCGGCCGGCGGCCGGCTCTGCGGGGTGTCCGTGGACTTCCTCGCCGCGTCGGCGCGGCCGGGAGCCGACGAGATGGTGATCGCGAAGGACCTGGCCGAGAGGAAGCGGCTGCTCCTGGCGAAGTCGGACGCCGTGGTGATCATGGTCGGTGGGACCGGGACGCTGGACGAGGCCACCGAGATACTGGAGCTGAAGAAGCACGGCCACACCGACAAGCCGGTCGTGCTGCTCAACACCGCGGGCTTCTACGACGGCCTGAAGGAGCAGTTCCGGCGGATGGAGGCCGAGGGTTTCCTGCCCCGGCCCCTCACCGACCTGGTGTTCTTCGCGGAGGAGGCGGTGGGCGCCCTCGCCTACCTCGAGGAGAGCCGGGGCATCGGGTGACCCGGCGATGATGCGAGCATGGCGGGCATGGCTACCCATGTGATCACCGGAGCGGGGTCCGGCATCGGCGCCGCCGTCGCCCGCCGTCTGCACGCGCGCGGGGACGAACTCGTGCTGCACGCGCGCGACGCCGGCCGCGGCAAGGAACTCGCGGCCGAGTTCCCCGGCGCGCGGACGCTCGTCGGCGACCTCGCCGACCCCGACAAGCTGAGCTGGGCCTTCTCCCACCAGAGCCTCCCCGACCGGGTGGACTCCCTCCTGCACATCGCCGGAGTGGTCGACCTCGGCCCGGTCGGCGACCTCACCCCGAAGTCCTGGCGGCACCAGCTCAACGTCAACCTGATCGCCCCCGCGGAGCTGACCCGGCACTTCCTGCCGCAACTGCGCACCGCGCGCGGCCAGGTGCTGTTCGTCAACTCGGGCGCGGGCCTGAGGGCGAGCCCCGACTGGTCCGCGTACGCCGCCTCCAAGCACGGCCTGAAGGCCCTCGCCGACTCGCTGCGGGCCGAGGAGCACGGCAACGGCGTCCGCGTCACCTCCGTCTACCCCGGCCGCACGGCCAGCCCCATGCAGGCCAAGGTGCACCAACAGGAGGGCAAGGAGTACGACCCCGCCGAATGGATCGACCCCGAGTCGGTGGCCACGACGATCCTGACGGCGCTCGACCTTCCGAGGGACGCCGAGATCAACGACCTGACGGTACGGCCGGGGCGCTGACGGTCCGTCGCGCTACGTACGCTTCACCCGTGAACGCAGACTTCAGTTTCGCCCCGGCCACCGGCGTCGGCTCCCTGCCGGGCGGCGACGCCCGCGAGGCCGCCAAGACCGCCACCGGGTCCTTCGAGGATTTCCCCTTCCTCGCCGAGCTGCCGGCCCGTGGACCCGGCGCGGACATGATCGGCCGCAGCGCGGGCCTGCTCGTCGAGCTGTACGCGCGCGTGGAGCCCAGCGGCTGGCGGCTCGGCGACCGGCCGGGCCGGGACACCAAACGGGCCCGGTCCTGGCTGCGGGAGGACCTCGACGCGCTGGAGGAGCACACCCAGGGCTACGAGGGGCAGCTGAAGGTCCAGGCGGTCGGGCCGTGGACCCTCGCCGCGGCACTGGAGCTCAGGAGCGGCGAGGCGGCGCTCTCCGACCCCGGGGCCTGCCGCGATCTCGCCGGCTCCCTCGCCGAGGGCCTGCGCCTCCACCTCGCCGAGGTGCGCCGGCGGGTGCCCGGCGCGCACGTCGTGCTCCAGCTCGACGAGCCGTCCCTCACCGCCGTGCTCCGCGGTCACGTGCGGAGCGCCAGCGGCTACCGCACGCACCGCGCGGTCGACCGGCAGGTCGTGGAGGGCACGCTCCGGGACGTCGTCGGGGTGCACGGCGACGGGCCCGTGGTGGTCCACTCGTGTGCGCCGGACGTCCCCTTCGCCCTCCTGCGCCGGTCCGGCGCCGCGGCGGTCTCCTTCGACTTCTCGCTTCTCACCGAGCGTGACGACGACGTGATCGGCGAGGCGGTCGAGGCGGGCACCCGGCTCTTCGCCGGTGTCGTGCCGGGCGTGGACGCCCCATTGTCAGACCCTGCCGGTAGCGTCATGGGTGTCAGGACGCTGTGGCGCCGACTGGGGCTGCGACCCGGGCTTCTCGCGGAGGCGGTCACGCTCACGCCGTCGTGCGGCCTCGCGGGCGCTTCCCCCGGATACGCCCGCCGGGCCCTCGCCCACTGCGTCCGGGCGGCGAGATCCCTCGCGGACGACCCTGAGTGACGGGAGGACACACGGTGGCCGGCGACAGGCAGGCGGAGACGACGGTGCCCAGCGAGGCGCGGGAGCAGCACGCGCAACTCGCCGAGCAGATCGAGGAGCACCGCTTCCGGTACTACGTGAAGGACGCTCCCGTCGTCAGCGACGCGGAGTTCGACCGGCTGCTGCGCGCCCTCGAGGCGCTGGAGGAGGAGTACCCCGAGCTGCGCACGCCCGACTCCCCGACCCAGAAGGTCGCGGGCGCGTACGCCACGGAGTTCACGGCCGTCCAGCACCGCGAGCGGATGCTGTCCCTCGACAACGCCTTCGACGACCTGGAGCTGGCCGCGTGGGCCGAGCGCGTCCACCGGGACGTCGGGGCCTCCGCGTACCACTTCCTGTGCGAGCTCAAGGTGGACGGCCTGGCCGTCAACCTGACCTACGAGAACGGCCGGCTCACGCGCGCGGCGACCCGCGGCGACGGCCGTACGGGCGAGGACATCACGCCCAACGTACGCACCATCGCCGACATCCCGGAGCGTCTCACGGGCTACGGGGTGCCCACCCTCGTGGAGATCCGCGGCGAGGTGTTCTTCCCGATGGAGAAGTTCGAGGAGCTCAACGCCCGTCTGGTCGAGGCCGGCGACAAGCCGTTCGCCAACCCGCGCAACGCGGCGGCCGGTTCGCTGCGCCAGAAGGACCCGCGCGTCACCGCCTCCCGCCCGCTGCACATGGTCGTGCACGGCATCGGCGCCCTGGAGGGCTACGAGGGCCTGAACCGCCTCTCCGAGGCCTACGACCTCCTCAAGTCCTGGGGCCTGCCCACCTCCCCGCACAACAAGGTGGCCGGCGACCTCGACGCGGTACGGGCGTTCATCGCGTACTACGGCGAGAACCGGCACTCGGTGGCGCACGAGATCGACGGGGTGGTGGTCAAGCTCGACGAGATCCGTCTGCAGGGCCGGCTCGGCTCCACGGCCCGCGCGCCGCGGTGGGCGATCGCCTACAAGTACGCGCCGGAGGAGGTCAACACCCGCCTCGTCAACATCCGCGTGGGCGTCGGCCGCACCGGCCGCGTGACGCCGTACGCCCAGGTGGAGCCGGTGACAGTGGCCGGCTCCGAGGTCGAGTTCGCCACCCTGCACAACCAGGACGTGGTCAGGGCCAAGGGCGTGCTGATCGGCGACACCGTGGTGCTGCGCAAGGCCGGTGACGTGATCCCGGAGATCCTCGGCCCGGTCGTCGACCTGCGCGACGGCAGCGAGCGCGAGTTCGTGATGCCCGCCGAGTGCCCGGAGTGCGGGACAGCGCTGCGGCCGATGAAGGAGGGCGACGTCGACCTGCGCTGCCCGAACGCCCGCAGCTGCCCGGCCCAGCTCCGGGAGCGCCTGTTCTATCTGGCGGGCCGCAAGGCGCTCGACATCGAGCAGTTCGGTTACGTCGCCGCGGCCGCCCTCACCCGCCCGCTCGAGCCCCCGCAGCCGCCGCTGGCCGACGAGGGCGACCTGTTCGACCTCACCGTCGAGCAGCTGCTGCCCATCCGGGCCTACGTCCTCGACCAGGACAGCGGTCTGCCCAAGCGGGACCCGAAAACGGGACAGGAGAAGATCGCCACGGTCTTCGCCAACCAGCAGGGCGAGCCGCGGAAGAACGCGATCGCCATGCTGGAGAACATCGCGGCGGCCAAGGAGCGCCCGCTGGCGCGTGTCCTCACCGGCCTCTCGATCCGGCATGT
Organism: Streptomyces achromogenes; assembly: GCF_030816715.1. Classification (NCBI taxonomy): domain Bacteria; kingdom Bacillati; phylum Actinomycetota; class Actinomycetes; order Kitasatosporales; family Streptomycetaceae; genus Streptomyces; species Streptomyces achromogenes. The sequence continues at coordinate 6,048,851 of NZ_JAUSYH010000001.1, forward strand.
CGGCCCGGTCGCGGCCGAGGCGCTGGCGCGCGAGTTCCGCTCGATCGAGCGCATCGAGCAGGCGACCGAGGAGGAGCTGGCGAACACCGACGGCGTCGGCTCCATCATCGCGGCCTCGCTCAAGGAGTGGTTCGCCGAGGAATGGCACCAGGAGATCCTTCGCAAGTGGAAGGCCGCCGGCGTCCGCATGGAGGAGGAGAGCTCCGGGGAGGACGAGGGCCCGCGTCCCCTGGAGGGCCTGACGGTCGTCGTCACCGGCACTCTGGAGCGCTTCACCCGCGACGGCGCCAAGGACGCCCTGCAGACCCGTGGGGCGAAGGTGACCGGTTCGGTTTCGAAAAAGACATCTTTCGTCGTCGTGGGTGACAATCCTGGATCGAAATATGACAAGGCAATGCAACTGAAGGTTCCTGTTCTGAACGAGGACGGCTTCGCCGTCCTGCTGGAACAGGGGCCCGAAGCGGCGGCTGAAGTGGCGCTTTCCGCCGAGGAGTAGGCGCGGCGGCGGTTGAAGGCCACCCGATTGGCGCATACCAGATGCATACGGGTGGCCGGGGCGCATTCGGGCAACCGTCGACGACCGCTGCCCGTGGAAGCCTTCTGCGGCCTACTGTTGAGGCGTGCGCCTGCCGTGCCCGGGGTTGTCAGGGCGACGGGCCGCGTGGGCACCGCCGGCTGTGAGAGGGACGGGAATGGAACCGACCGAGAGCGCCGCCCCGGAGTCATGGCTGCGCCGGCGCCGGGTCGCCGGCGTCCGGTGGGGAGACCGGTGGGCGGGGCGCTCCGAACCGCGGCCGGCCGCGCAGACGTACGTGCCGCACACCGCACCGCGTCCCGTTCTCGAGGGCGGCTTCCCCGCCCTGCCCCCCGGGGCGCCCGGCGCCGAAGCCGACCGGCGGCTCTCCTGGCCCACCCTGCCCGCGTCGGTCGCCGGGGCGGCCGCGCTGGTCCTCGGCGCCGGTTTCTCCCGCGCCTACACCGAACACCACGCCCTCTTCCCGTCCGGCACCGCCGGCTGGGCGCTGGCCGTCCTCGTCGGCGTCGTCGTCGGCCACCTGGTGCTCCTCGGCCGCGCCCGGTGGTGGGGCGGCACCGGCTCCGGCGCCGCCCTCACCCTCGCCGTCCTGCTGCTGTACGGGTGGGTGCCGGCCGGCATGGTCAGCCTCACCGTCGTCGTCCTGGTCGGCATAGCCCGGCGCCACCGCTGGCGGCAGGGCGTCCTGCACGGCGCGGTGGACGTCCTCGGCATCGGCGCGGGCGCCCTGCTGCTGGCCGCCTGCGGACGGATACCGTCCGTGGAACACCCCTGGACTCCCGGCAGTTGGACGGTCTACACCGGCCCGCAGGTGGTCCTGGTGGCCGTCGCCTACCTCGCCGTCACCCGGGTCCTGCTCTGGTACCTGCACGCCCCCCGCCTCGGCGGGCTGCCCACCGTCGCCCGGACGGCCCTGGTCAGACAGGGCCTGGTCGCCGTCGCCCTGCTCGGCATCGCACCGCTGATCTGCGTGGTGGCCGTGGCCAAGCCGATCCTGCTGCCGCTGTTCGCCATCCCGCTCATCGCCCTCGACTCCACCCTGTGGATGGCCCGCGCCCGCGCCGAGGAGCAGCTGCGCGACCCGCTCACCGGCCTGCCCAACCGCCAGTGGCTCCTGGAGCGGATCTGGACCGCCCTGGACGACGCCGAGCGCATCGGCGCCCGGTCCGCCCTGATGCTGATCGACCTCGACCGCTTCCGCTCGGTCAACGACACCCTCGGACACCTCGCCGGCGACCGGCTGCTGCTCCAGATAGCCGAGCGGCTGAAGCTCGCCCTCCCGCGCGGAGCGGAGGTCGCCCGGCTCGGCGGGGACGAGTTCGCCGTCTTACTGCCCGTCGCCGACTCCACGACCTCGGCGACCCGGGTCGCCCGCGGCCTGGTGGCCGACCTCAGCTCGCCGCTCGATCTCGACGGACTCACCCTCGTCCTGGAGGCCAGCGCGGGCGTCGCCGTCTTCCCCGACCACGCGCTCGACGCCGAGGGCATGCTGCGACGGGCCGACGTGGCGATGTACCAGGCCAAGCGGGACCGCACGGGCGTCGAGGTGTACGAGTCCAAGCGCGACTCCAACACCCCCGACCGGCTCGGCCTGCTGGGCGACCTGCGGCGCGCCCTCGACGCGCACGAGGTGCAGCTGCACTACCAGCCGAAGGTCCGCTTCGACGGACAGGTCGCCGGGCTGGAGGCCCTGGTTCGCTGGGTGCACCCGGAACGCGGAAAGGTGCCGCCGGACGAGTTCATCGCCATCGCCGAGTCGTCCGGGCTGATGCCGCACCTCACCGAGTACGTGCTGGACACGGCGCTCGGCCAGGTCGCCCGGTGGCGGGCCCAGGGGCTGTTCGTGCCGGTCGCGGTCAACGTCTCCCCGCGCGACGTCCACACGCCGGGCTTCGCGGGATCGGTCGCGGCGCGCCTCGCCCGGCACGGAGTGCCCGCGGGAGCGCTCCAACTGGAGATCACCGAACACGTCCTCCTGGAGGACCCGCAGCGCGCCGCCGACACCCTCAACGCACTGACCGGCCACGGCGTGAAGATGTCCCTCGACGACTTCGGCACCGGCTACTCCTCCCTCGTGCACCTGCGCCGGCTGCCGGTGAGCGAGCTGAAGATCGACCGCTCCTTCGTGGCGCGGCTGGCCGTCGACGCCGAGGACGCGGAGATCGTGCGCTGCACGGTCGACCTCGCGCATTCCCTGGGACTCCTGGTCGTCGCCGAGGGCGTCGAGGACGACGAGACCTGGGAACGCCTGCGCGACCTGGGCTGCGACGCCGTCCAGGGCTGGCTGGTGGCGGCCGCCATGCCGGCGGACGAGACGACGGCGTGGCTGCGGGCCAGGGGCTCACGCGGCTGGCAGCGCCCGCGGGCGGCATTGCCGGCGGCCGCCGCCGAGGAGTAGCCCTCACGGGCCGCGGACGAACAGCGCTCGCGGCCGCGGACGAGCAGCTCTCGCAGGCCGGTGCCGAAGCGTTTCACGGGCACGGGGCCCAGCACCCTAGGATTGGCCCCAGACCACACACTCACTCCACCCCAGAGGAACGCTGCATGCCTGGCATCACGCGCGAGGAGGTCGCCCACCTCGCCCGGCTGGCGCGTCTGGAGCTGAAGCCCGAAGAGCTCGAGCACTTCGCGGGACAGCTGGACGACATCATCGGCGCGGTCGCCCGCGTCAGCGAGGTCGCCGACCAAGACGTACCGCCGACCTCGCACCCGCTCCCGCTGACCAACGTCATGCGGGCGGACGAGGTCCGTCCGTCGCTCACCCCCGAGCAGGCGCTCTCCGGCGCCCCGGCCCAGGAGCAGCAGCGTTTCAAGGTGCCGCAGATCCTGGGGGAGGACTAACCGCCATGACGGACAACGTCACCATCATCAGGCTCACCGCCGCCGAGACCGCCGAGAAGATCGCCTCCGGCGAGCTCACGGCCGTCCAGGTCGCCGAGGCCCACCTGGCCCGTATCGAGGCCGTCGACGAGAAGGTCCACGCCTTCCTGCACGTCGACCGCGAGGGCGCTCTCGCGCAGGCCCGCGCCGTCGACGAGAAGCGGGAGCGGGGCGAGAAGCTCGGCCCGCTGGCCGGCGTGCCGCTCGCGCTCAAGGACATCTTCACCACCGAGGGCATCCCGACGACCGTCGGCTCGAAGATCCTCGAGGGCTGGATCCCGCCGTACGACGCGACGCTCACCAAGCGGCTGAAGGCAGCCGACGTCGTCATCCTCGGCAAGACCAACATGGACGAGTTCGCCATGGGGTCCTCCACCGAGAACAGCGCCTACGGCCCGACCGGCAACCCCTGGGACCTCACCAAGATCCCCGGCGGCTCCGGCGGCGGTTCGTCCGCCGCGCTCGCCTCCTTCCAGGCGCCGCTCGCCATCGGCACCGACACCGGCGGCTCCATCCGCCAGCCGGCCGCCGTCACCGGCACGGTCGGCGTGAAGCCGACGTACGGCGCGGTCTCCCGCTACGGCATGGTCGCCTTCTCGTCCTCCCTCGACCAGGGCGGCCCCTGCGCCCGCACGGTCCTGGACGCGGCGCTGCTGCACGAGGTCATCGCCGGGCACGACCCGCTGGACTCCACGTCCATCGACGCGCCCGTCCCGCCGGTCGTCGAGGCCGCCCGCAACGGCAGCGTCGAGGGCATGCGCGTCGGTGTCGTCAAGCAGTTCCGCGGCGAGGGCTACCAGGCCGGAGTCATCCAGCGGTTCGACGAGTCCGTCGCGCTGCTGAAGGAGCTGGGCGCCGAGATCGTCGAGCTGGACTGCCCGTCCTTCGACCTCGCGCTGTCGGCGTACTACCTGATCGCGCCGTCCGAGTGCTCGTCCAACCTCGCCCGCTTCGACGGCCTGCGCTACGGCCTGCGGGTCGGCGACGACGGCAGCAACTCGGCGGAGGCGGTCACCTCCCTCACCCGTGAGGCGGGCTTCGGCCCCGAGGTCAAGCGCCGCATCATGCTCGGCACGTACGCCCTGAGCTCGGGCTACTACGACGCCTACTACGGCTCCGCGCAGAAGGTCCGCACGCTCATCACGCGGGACTTCGAGAAGGCCTTCGAGCAGGTCGACGTGATCGTCTCGCCGACGACGCCGACCACCGCCTTCGCGATCGGCGAGCGCGCCGACGACCCGATGGCGATGTACCTGGCCGACCTGTGCACCATCCCGACCAACCTCGCGGGCAACGCCGCCATGTCGCTGCCCTGCGGTCTCGCCCCGGAGGACAACCTCCCGGTCGGTCTGCAGATCATCGCCCCGGCGCTGAAGGACGACCGTCTCTACAAGGTCGGCGCCGCCGTCGAGGCCGCCTTCGTGGAAAGGTGGGGTCACCCGCTCATCGAGGAGGCTCCGTCGCTGTGAGTGCACTGAACAAGGCCAAGGGCTTCAAGAAGTCCAAGTCCGGCACGTACCTGTCCATCGCCGGCACCGCCTTCGGCGCGATCGGCGTCGCCAAGCGGCTGAAGAAGGCCCGCGCCGAGAAGGACACGCTGGTCCTGATCGACGCCACCGTGTCCGCCGTCGCCATCGTCACCGGCCTCGCCATCCTCTACCGCGAGCTGAAGCGGCTGGGCGACGACGACGTCCTGCTGGGCTGAGAGGGAAGTTACACCGTGACCACCACGACCGACCTGGTGTCGTACGAGGACGCGCTGGCGTCGTACGACCCCGTCATGGGCCTCGAGGTCCATGTCGAACTCGGCACCAAGACGAAGATGTTCTGCGGGTGCTCGACCGAGCTGGGCGCCGAGCCCAACTCGCAGACGTGCCCCACCTGCCTCGGCATGCCCGGCGCGCTCCCGGTCGTCAACGCGATCGGCATCGAGTCGGCCATCAAGATCGGTCTCGCGCTGAACTGCGAGATCGCCGAGTGGTGCCGTTTCGCCCGGAAGAACTACTTCTATCCGGACATGCCGAAGAACTTCCAGACCTCCCAGTACGACGAGCCGATCGCCTTCGACGGCTACCTCGACGTACAGCTGGAGGACGGCGAGACCTTCCGGGTGCAGATCGAGCGCGCCCACATGGAGGAGGACACCGGGAAGTCGACGCACGTCGGCGGCGCCACCGGCCGCATCCACGGCGCGTCCCACTCGCTGCTGGACTACAACCGGGCCGGCATCCCGCTCATCGAGATCGTCACCAAGCCGATCGAGGGCGCGGGCGAGCGTGCCCCCGAGGTCGCCCGGGCGTACGTGCGTGAGCTGCGCGAGGTCATCAAGGCGCTCGGCGTCTCCGAGGCGCGCATGGAGATGGGCCAGATGCGCTGCGACGTGAACCTGTCGCTGCGCCCGCACGGCCGGGAGAAGTTCGGCACGCGCTCCGAGACGAAGAACGTGAACTCGCTGCGGTCCGTGGAGCGTGCGGCCCGTTTCGAGATCCAGCGGCACGCGGCCGTCCTGAACGGCGGCGGCACGATCGTCCAGGAGACCCGCCACTTCCACGAGGACACCGGGTCCACGACCTCGGGCCGCGTGAAGGAGGAGGCCGAGGACTACCGGTACTTCCCGGAGCCCGACCTGGTCCCGGTCGCCCCGTCCCGCGAGTGGGTCGAGGAGATCCGCGCCGGGCTGCCGGAGCTGCCGCTGGCCCGCCGCAACCGGCTGGTCGCCGAGTGGGGCATCTCCGCCAACGACATGCAGTCGATCCTGAACGCCGGCGCGCTGGACCTGATCGTCACCACCATCGACGCCGGGGCCGACGCGGCGTCCGCCCGCAAGTGGTGGATGGGCGAACTGGCCCGCAGCGCCAACGAGTCGGGCGTCCCGATCGACGAGCTGGCCATCACGCCGCAGCAGGTCGCCCGGGTCGCCGAGCTGGTACTCAAGGGTGACCTGAACGACAAGCTGGCGCGCCAGGTCATCGAGGGCGTCCTCGCGGGCGAGGGCGGCCCGGACGAGGTCGTCGACAAGCGTGGGCTGAAGGTCGTCTCCGACGACTCGGCGCTGGGCACGGCCGTCGACGAGGCCATCGCCGGCAACCCGGGCGTCGCCGACAAGATCCGCGGCGGCAAGGTGGCAGCGGTCGGCGCGCTGGTCGGCGCCGTGATGAAGGCCACGCGCGGCCAGGCCGACGCGGCCCGCGTCAAGGAGCTGATCCTGGAGAAGCTGGGCGTCAGCGAGGGCTGACCCCTTCGCGAGCCACCAGGGGTGCACCGGTCAGCCGGTGCACCCCTGGCCGCGTTCTGGGCCGGACGCGCTACGCTCGCCCGCCATGAGTGCACGAACCGACTCCGACGCCCACAGCGACACCGAGGACCCGGACGAGGAGTACGGCACGGAGGAGGCCCGGCGGGCCCGCTGGACGGCGACCGTCGCCGGAGCCCTGCTCACCCTCGCCGGCCTCGCCGCGTCCCTCATACGCCTCGGCCGCTCCGTCCCGGCCCTCGTCCCGTCGGCGTACGCGCTCGGCGCCGCCGTCTGCGCACTCGCCGCGTTCCTCGGCTCCCGGGGCCGCACCCGGCGCGCGCTGTGGCTGCTCGTCGCCGGCGTGATGGTCATGGCGATCGGGGACCAGTCCGACTGACGTGTTCCGGCGCGGTCCCGCGTGGCGACCGGCGTGGCCCGGCTGACGTGGCCCGACACGGACGGCGTTATTGTCCTGTGACGTGCCTCCCACTCTTGTGAAAAGTCACACCAACGTGTCATTCGATCTTTTTCACCTGCGAGAGTGATCCCAGATCGCTCATACGTTCTTTGCTGGCTGATTCCCGGTCAAAGATCCACAATTCTTCCTCCGGGAGCACAGCTGTGGCAGCCCTCGCGCGTTGGTGTGTCCGCAACCGCCTGGTGGTGGTGCTGCTCTGGCTCCTCGCCCTGACAGGCACGGCCACCGCGGCCGCCGTCGCCGGCTCCGCGTACTCCAACGACTACGAGGTCCCCGGCACCGAGTCCGGTCGCGCCACCTCGCTGCTCACCGAGGCCTTCCCGGACCTGGGCGGCGACAGCGACACCGTCGTCTGGCACACCACGACCGGCTCCGTGGAGGCCGCCGACGTCGAACAGACCATGACCCGGACGCTGGAGAAGATCGCCGGCCTGCCCGGCGTGGCCTCCGTCGCCGGCCCCTACGGCGACCGGGGCACGGCGCAGATCAGCAGGGACGGGCACACCGCCTACGCGACCGTCACCTTCGAGGACCGCGCCGAGGACATCGACGAGGGCGAGGCCCGCGCCGTCGTCGACGCCGCCAAGGCCGCCGAGACCGACGGGCTCCAGGTCGAGCTGGGCGGCAGCGCCATCGCGCTCACCGAGTCCTCCGGCGGGCACCTCGCCGAGATCGTCGGCGTGATCGTGGCCGGCGTCGTGCTGTTCCTGGCCTTCGGCTCGCTCGCCGCGTCTGCGCTGCCCATCGCCACCGCCCTGGTGGGCGTCGGCACCGCCTACGCCGGGATCGTGCTGCTCGGGCACGCCATGACCGTCGCCGACTTCGCGCCCATGCTCGGCATGCTCATCGGGCTGGGCGTCGGCATCGACTACGCGCTGTTCATCGTGACCCGGCACCGGCGCGGCCTGAAACGCGGGCTGCCGGTCGCCGAGGCCGCCGCGAACGCCGTCACCACCACCGGGCGCGCGGTCGTCTTCGCGGGCGCCACCGTGTGCATCGCCCTGCTCGGCATGCTGATCCTGCGCCTGAGCTTCCTCAACGGGGTGGCGATCGCCGCCTCCCTCACCGTCGTCCTCACGGTCGCGGCCTCCGTGACGCTGCTGCCCGCCCTGCTGTCCCTCATCGGCATGCGCGCCCTCAGCCGCCGCGAACGCCGCCGCCTCACCGAACACGGGCCCCAGCCGGAGCTGCCGACCGGGCTCGCCGCCCGCTGGTCGGCGTTCGTGGAGCGCCGCCCCAAGCTCCTCGGGGCGCTCGCCCTGGTCGTCATCGGCGTCCTCGCCCTGCCCACCTTCTCTCTCCGCCTCGGCACCTCCGACCAGGGCAACGGCCCGGAAACGGCCACCACCCGCCAGGCCTACGACCTCCTCGCCGACGGCGCCTCCCGCCCGAGCGCAGCCGAGAGCGGGGGAGGTTTCGGACCCGGCGTCAACGGCCCGCTGACCCTCGTGACCCGCGTCGGCGGCGCCGAGGACCGGCTCGCCCTGGACAACCTCGACACCGCCCTGCGCACCACCGAGGGCGTCGCCTCCGTGACGCCGGTGGCCTTCGGCTCCGGCGGCCGCACCGCATACCTGACCGTGGTCCCGGACTCCGCCCCGCAGTCGCAGCGCACCAGCGAACTCGTCGACCGGCTGCGCACCGAGGTGCTGCCCCGCGCCGAGGCGGGCACCTCGCTCGACGTGCAGGTCGGCGGCGTCACGGCCGGCTACGACGACTTCGCGGACGTCATCGTCGACAAGCTGCCGCTCTTCGTGGGCGTCGTCATCGGCCTGGGCTGCCTGCTGCTCCTGCTCGCGTTCCGGTCCGTGGGCATCCCGCTGAAGGCGGCCGTCATGAACGTGGCCGCCGTCGCCGCCGCCTTCGGGATCGTGGTGGCCGTCTTCCAGTGGGGCTGGGGCAGCGAACTGCTGGGACTCGGCCGCGCCGGTCCCATCGAGCCCTTCCTCCCCGTGATCATGGTGTCGGTGCTGTTCGGGCTCTCCATGGACTACCAGGTCTTCCTGGTCAGCCGGATGTACGAGGAGTGGCTGGAGACCGGCGACAACCGGCGCGCGGTCCGCGTCGGCCTCGCCGAGACCAGCCGGGTCATCAACTCGGCCGCCGTCATCATGATCTCGGTCTTCCTCGCCTTCGTGCTCAGCGGCGACCGGGTGATCGCCATGTTCGGCATCGCGCTCGCCGCCGCCGTCGCCCTCGACGCCTTCGTCCTGCGCACCCTCCTCGTCCCCGCCCTCATGCACCTGCTCGGCGGCGCCAACTGGTGGCTGCCCCGGGCGCTCGACCGGCGCCTGCCGCGGATCAGCATCGAACCGCCCGAGTGCCGGGCCGCCCATGAGAGGCTCGCCGGGGCAATGGACGAACTGGAGAGGGAGCCGCGGCCGGATGTACGCGATATCGCTGGGTGACGGAGCCGAGCTGCGCCCCCTGGAGCCCTGGCACGCCGAGGAGTTCCTGACGCACCTGCAGCGCGGCCGGGACTTCATCAACCGGTACGCCCCCTTCGGCGCGAAGGCCGTCGACGCGGCGACCGCGCGGAAGGTGCTGCAGAGGTACGCCGACATGCGCGCCGCCGACACCGGCTCACTGCACGGCCTGTGGCTGGACGGCCGCCTGGTGGGCGGTGCGCTCCTGCTGAACTTCGACGCCGCCGGCGGGAACTGCGAGGTCGGCTGCTGGCTGGAGCCCGCCGCCACCGGGCGCGGACTGGTCACCCGGGCCGTGCGGGTCCTGATCGACCACGCGGTGGAGCAGCGCGGGATCCAGCGGGTCGAGTGGATCGCCTCCGCCGGGAACACCGCCAGCCTGAACGTCGCACGACGGCTCGGGATGACCCGCGACGGCGTCCGCCGCCGGGCCTACCCCTATCGTGGGGAGCGGCACGACCTCGAGGTGTGGTCCGTGCTGGCCCAGGAGTGGCGCGACGCCCGCGCGGGCGCCGCTCACAACGATCTCTAAGGGACCTCTCAGAGAGCGTCCGTACGGTGCGAGGTATGGGAACCAAGACTGCTGACCAGCCCGGGGCCGAAAGCGGTGCCGGGGCGACGAGCGACGAGGAGGCGGTGGACGTCACCAGGACCGACGCCGGCGACCGGGCGACGACGGAGACCGAGCAGCCGAAGGACGCCGAGAAGCTCGCGGACTCCGGGGAGACCGCCGCGGAGGACCCGCGGGGCGTCGACGACACGGACGGCGCCGACGACCTGGAGGGGCTCGGGGACGATTCCGTCGGCGTGGGGCAGGGCGCGGGCGCGGTCGTCTCCGCGGTCCTCGGCTTCGTGTCGCTGACCGGCAGCTGGGTCGGCACGATCGCCGCCCAACGCGAATCCATTCTCGGTCAGATGGAGAACTCGGCGAACGGCACCCCGAGCATCGCCGTTCAGCTCAAGGAGAGCTACGGCGATCCCTGGCAGATCACCGCCCTGACGGCCGGCCTGTTCGCGCTGACCGCGCTGGTCGTCGGCGTCGTCGTGCTGGCCCGCCCGGCCTTCGGCAGCCCGGACCGGCCGCAGGCGGCCTGGATCAAGTCGGTCTCCTGGGCGGGCGTGGCGCTCGGCGTCATCGGTCTGCTGCTGGCCGTGCTCAAGTACACCGACGCGCTGCTCGGCCTGCCCGGGAGCTGAGTTCCCGCAGTTCTCGCAGTTTCGGCAGACCACGAGGGGTCTCAGGACCGCCGTAAGCACCTTACGGCCGGCTCTGAGGCCCCTCGGGCACGTCTAAGGCCCCGCCGCCCGCCGAAGATGCGGAACTCTCCCGATGCGGCGGACCCCCCTGGGAGACGAAGGTCGAGGCATCGCAGCAAGCGAAGCCGAAACCGATCTCTCAGAGGACGCACACCATGTACGAGTACGAGCTCCAGCAGGCCCGTTCCGCCGAACTGCGCCGGCGGGCCGCCGACGAGCGGCTCGCCCGCACCGCCGTCCGAGGCGCTCGCGCCGCCCGCCGCGCCGCCGCCGAACGCGCGAACGGGGGCGCCGGGTCCGAGTCCCATAGCCACCGTCCGCGCCGGCTCCGGTTCCCCCGGACGGCGTGACCGCCCCGGCGGTGGCGGGCGGTCGCACGGGGGTCGGCCGCCCGCCCACCGGGGGAACACCCGCCGGAGACCCGGCCACCGGGGGAACACCCGGCGGGTGCCCGCCCATCGGGGGCCCGGCGATATCCGCTGGGCCCTCCTCACGCCCGCGTGCCATGCTCGCCCCCGTGGAGACCAGGTCCGTCAGCCCCGTCTTCGTCGGTCGCTCCGACGAGCTGGACATCCTGCACGGCGCGCTCTCCCGCGCCGCCGCGGGAGAGCCCCAGGCGTTGCTCGTCGGCGGCGAGGCCGGGGTCGGCAAGACCAGGCTCGTCGAGGAGTTCGCCGCGACCGCCGGCCGCGGGGACGCCGTCGTCGCGGTCGGCGGCTGCGTCGAGATCGGCGCGGACGGACTGCCCTTCGCCCCGTTCTCCACCGCGCTGCGCGCCCTGCGCCGGGCCCTGCCGGACGCGTTCGCCGCCGCCGCCGCCGGACAGGAGGACGAACTCGCCCGGCTGCTGCCGGAGTGCGGGAAGAGCACGGCCGCACGCCACGACGAGGAGGGCATGGCCCGGCTCTTCGAGCTCGTCGCCCGCCTCCTGGAACGCCTCGCCGCCGACCGCACGGTCGTCCTCGCCCTGGAGGACCTGCACTGGGCCGACGCCTCCACCCGCCATCTGCTGTCCTACCTGCTGCGCACCCTGCGCACCGGCCGCCTCGTCGTCCTCGCCACCTACCGCGCCGACGACATCCACCGCCGTCACCCGCTGCGCCCCCTGCTCGCCGAACTCGACCGGCTGCGCACCGTACGGCGTCTCGAACTCGCCCGCTTCACCCGGGACGAGGTCGGCCGCCAGATCGCCGGCATCCTGGCCCGCGAACCCGACCCCGCGCAGGTCGACGCCATCTTCGAGCGCTCCGACGGCAACGCCTTCTTCGTCGAGGAACTCGCCGTCGCCGCCGGCGAGGGCTGCCGCACCGGCCTCACCGACTCCCTGCGCGACCTGCTCCTCGTCCGCGTCGAGACGCTGCCCGACTCCGCCCAGAACGTCGCCCGGATCGTCGCCGAGGGCGGCTCCACCGTCGAGTACCGGCTGCTGGACGCCGTCGCCCGGCTCGCCGAGGACGAGCTGATCGAGGCCCTGCGCGCCGCCGTCAACGCCCATCTGCTGCTCGCGGTGCCCGACGGGGACGGCTACCGCTTCCGCCACTCCCTGGTCCGCGAGGCGGTGAGCGACGACCTCCTGCCCGGGGAACGCTCCCGTCTCAACCGCCGCTATGCCGAGGCCCTGCAGGCCGACCCGACGCTCGTCCCCGCCGACGAGCGTGTCATGCGGCTGGCCGGCTACTGGTACCACGCCCACGATCCGGCCAAGGCCCTGCCCGCCGTCCTCGACGCCTCCGTCGAGGCCCGCTCCCGACGCGCCTACAGCGAGCAACTGCGGTTCCTGGAACGGGCGATGGAGCTGTGGGAAGGCGCCCCCGAGGAGGTGCGGGCCGCGCTGCGCCCCATCGGCCACACCGAGGCGTACCCGCCGGGCCCGCCCGAACGGCACGGGGGGACTCCCGGCGGCCGTGACCCCGCCACCATCGCGCTGCGTTACCTCGACCTCATGGCCGAGGCCACCGTCGCGGGTCGTTACTGCGGGGAACGCGAACGCGCCCTGAAGATCGCCAAGCGGGCGCTGCGGCTGCTGGCGGACGGCGACGGCGACCCCCTGCGCGCCGCCTGGTTCTGGGTGCAGCGCTCCCGTCTGGTGCGCTCCCTGGGCCGGGGCGGCGGCCGCGAGGAACTGGCCCGGGCGGAGGAGCTGTTGCGCGGTCTGCCGCCCAGCGAGGTGCACGCCGAGGTGCTCGCCCATGTCGCCGGCTGGTCCGCGCTCCATGTGCCGGGACCGGACGCCTACCGGGCCGCCGAGCGGGCGGTGGAGTACGCCCGGATGGTCGGCGCCCGTGAGACCGAGCTCAAGGCCCGCCAGATCCTGGGCATCCTCATGGTCGACGCCGGGGACATCGAGCCCGGTCTCACCGAGCTGTCCGAGGTCAAGGACCGGGCGCTCGCCGAGGACATCCCCACCGTCGCGCTCGACGCCTATGTGAACCTCCCCTCCGAGCTGGAGGCGGTCGGACGCTCCCGGGAAGCCGTCGCGATCATGGCGGAGGGACTCGCCTACGCCGAACGGCAGGGACTGCCCGACACCGAGGCGTGGGTCCACGGCAACCTGGCAGAGTCCCTTCTGTCGCTGGGGCGTTGGGACGAGGCGGACCGTGCGAGCGCCGAGGCGGGACGCATCGCCCGGGGCGTGGGCCCCAAGGGCGCCCACGCCACACTCCGTGCCGAACTCGCCCTGGCCCGCGGCGACCTCGCCGAGGCGGGCCGCCGGCTGGCCGCCGCGCACGGCTACGTCGGTTCCCGTGAGCACATGCCGCAGGACCGTCTTCCGCTCGCCCGCCTCGCCATCGCCCTCGCCGTGGCCGAGGACCGGCCCGCCGACGTCCGCGCCCATCTCGAACACGCCCTGGACGTCGGATTCCCGCCCGGCGCGCAGCGCTATGCCTGGCCCCTGCTGCTCACCGCGGCGTCGGCGGTCATCGCGGTCCCGGCGGTCAACGCGATCCCGGCGGCGGGCAACGGTGTCCCGGCGGTCACGGCGGCGGCCGGGACCGACGCCGGGCTGCCGGCCCGGATCCGCCGGGCCGCGAAGAGGCTCGTCGCCATCGCCCCCGTGTGGCGGGCGCACGCACTCTGGCTCCACGCCGAACTCGCCCGCGCCGAGGGCCGAAACGACCCGGACGACTGGGCCGAGGTCGTCGCCGCCTTCGAGTGCCTGGACCGCCCCTACGACCTCGCGCGCGCCCGGCACCGCATGGCCGAGGCGCTGCTCGCCTCCGGCGGGGACGCCGAACGCGACCGGGCCGCCGAACTCCTGCGCCTCGCGCACGCGGTCGCCGCCCACCTCGGGGCCCGCCCGCTCGCCGACGCCGTCGCCCTGCTCGGCCGGCGCGCCCGGCTGTCCCGGTCCACCGCCGCGGGCCCGCCGGACATCCCGGCCGGCCCCGGGGACCCGATCGCCGCACTCGGCCTCACCAGCCGCGAACGCGACGTGCTGCGTCTGGTCTCCGCCGGCCGGACCAACCGGCAGATCGCCGAGGAGCTGTTCATCTCCCCGAAGACGGCCAGCGTGCACGTCTCGAACATCTTGTCGAAGCTCGACGTCTCCGGCCGGGGAGAGGCGGCGGCGGTGGCCCACCGCCTGGGACTGTTCCCGCCGACGGCCCGCGACGGTCCGATCGCGCGATAATGGGGCAAGCCGACCGCGACCCGGCAGAGGAGAACGATGTTCAACGCCTTCGAGGAACTCTTCTCACCGGGCCGCAAGCACACCCGGGACGAGCAGAACCGGCTGGAGCTCACCCGGGAGGACGTCGGCGACGCCGATCCCGGGCGCGGGCCGATAGACCTCGCCTCCGGAAAGGTCGTGGTCCGCGCGGCCGAACCGGAGCCGACGGAGAACGGTCCGCCGGGGGAGGAGCCGGCGCGGGACGGTCGGGTGGGGGAGATGCCGACCGGAGAGAGGTCCGCGACGGGGGAGGGGTGACGGCGTCGGTCAGGTCACCCGCAGCTCCAGGATCCGGTCGTCCCCCTTCTTCGGGGCGCCGCGGCCGTCCGTGGCGCTGGTGGTGATCCACAGCCTGTCGCCGCCTGCCGCCACCACCGTGCGCAGCCGGCCGTACTCGCCCTTGAGGAAGGCCTGCGGATCCGCCGAGACGGCCGTGCCCTTCAGCGGGACGCGCCACAGCCGCTGCCCGCGCAGACCCGCCATCCAGATCGAGCCCTCGGCGTAGGCGATGCCGCTCGGAGAGGCCTCGTCGGTGTGCCACTGGGCCGTCGGGTCGCGGTACTTCCCCTCGTTGGACGTGCCCTCGGCAGCCGGCCAGCCGTAGTCGGCGCCGGGTTCGATCGCGTTCAGCTCGTCCCAGGTGTTCTGGCCGAACTCAGACGCGAACAGACGCTGCTTGGCGTCCCAGGCCAGCCCCTGCACGTTGCGGTGGCCGTACGAGTACACCGGGGAGTCCGGGAACGGGTTGCCCGGGGCCGGGTCGCCCTCCGGGGTGAGCCGCAGGACCTTGCCGCCGAGGGACTTCTTGTCCTGCGCCAGCCCCCGGTCGCCGTTCTCGCCGGTGCCGACGTACAGCTGCCGGTCGGGTCCGAAGGCGATCCGGCCGCCGTTGTGGATCATGCCCTTGGGAATGCCCTTGAAGATCGTGTCGGGCGCCCCCAGCTGATCGCCGGCGGGTCGCTTCGCGTCGTAGAGCATGCGGACGACGCGGTTGTCGGAGGCCGAGGTGAAGTACGCGTAGACCATGTGGTCGGAGGCGTAGTCCGGAGAGAGGGCGAGGCCCAGCAGGCCGCCCTCGCCGTTCGCGGAGACGCCCGGCACCTCGCCCACCGCGGTCTTCCCGCCCGTCTTCTCGTCCACCCGCGTGATCGTGCCCTCGTCGCGCGAGCCGACCAGCAGGCCGCCCTCGGGGAGGGGGGCGAGGCCCCAGGGGCTGTTCAGTCCCTCGGTGACCGTGCGCACCACGTCGACGGTGCCCTTCGCGGGCGGAGTGCTCTCGGCGGCCGGGGAGGTCTGCGCGGCCGTACTCCCCGGGGACGCGCTGGCGGAGGCGCCGGACGACCCCCCGGCGCCGGACGAGCAGCCGGCCGTCACCAGCAGGGCACCCGTGACCAACACGGCCGACACAGCTCGACGTCGCACGATCATGGTCCCTTCGACACGCGGTTTCCTTCGGCGGCCTTCACCTGTCTTACGCCGCTCGCGCCTCCCGGGT
Source organism: Streptomyces achromogenes (assembly GCF_030816715.1). NCBI lineage: Bacteria > Bacillati > Actinomycetota > Actinomycetes > Kitasatosporales > Streptomycetaceae > Streptomyces > Streptomyces achromogenes. Next base: position 6,064,827 of record NZ_JAUSYH010000001.1, read on the forward strand.
TCCCGTTCGGCGCGGGGTCGACCCGAAAGCGGTGTCCGTTCCCCCGGCTCCGGCGCGCCGGGTGGGGCGCTCACTCCCACGATCCCTGCGCCCCCGGAAGCTGCGCCAGTTCGGCCAAGTCCTGCGGCGTCAGACGCAGACGGGACGCGCGCGCGTTCTCCGACACCCACCGCTCCCGCTTGGCGCCCGGGACCGGCACCACGTGCCGGCCCTGCGCCAGTACCCAGGCCAGGGCGGCCTGTGCGGCCGTCACGGTGTCGCCGTGCCGGGCGGCGACCCGGCGCAGGCCGACGACGATCGGCTGGTTCGAGGCCATCATCTCGGCGGTGAAACGCGGATGCCGGGCACGCATGTCGTCCGGTTCGAATCCCTGCCCGGGGGTCAGCCGGCCGGTGAGGAAGCCGTTGCCGAGCGGCATCGCGGCCAGGAAGCCGACGCCGTGCGCCTCGCACCACGGGAGCAGGCCGTCCAGCGCCTCCGGCGACCACACCGACAGCTCCGCCTCGACCGCGCTCACCGGGAAGACCTGCTGGACGCGCCGCAGCTGCCGAATCGTTCCGTCGTACAGGTGTCCGCTCGATCGCCGGCCACCCCGCGCGCCCACCGCGCACAGCCCCAACGCCCGCACCTTGCCGGCCCGGACGAGCTCGGCCATCGCGCCCCACGTCTCCTCGACCGGCACCTCGGGGTCGGCGCGGTGCAGCTGGTAGAGGTCGATGACATCCGTCTGCAGCCGCCGCAGGGAGGCGTCGCAGGCCCGTTTCACATACCCCGGGCGGCCGTTGGCCACGATGTGCTGCTCGCCGACGAGCAGACCGACCTTCGTCGACACGAACGCGTCCGCGCGCCGCTCCTTCAACGCCCGCCCCAGTAACAGCTCGTTGGTGAACGGGCCGTACATGTCGGCGGTGTCCAGCAGGGACGAGCCCTCGTCCAGCGCCCGGTGCACCGCCCTGAGCGACTCGTCGCCCCTCTGCCGCGACCCGCTGTACGCCCAGCTCATCGGCATGCACCCGAGACCCACGGCACCCACCTCGAGCGCCCCCGCGCCGATCGTCCTGCGCTCCACCTGCTCGAAACCCTCCCTCACCCGGCCCCCAACCTAACCTCTGCCGCGACATGGGCCTGACATAGCCTCCCGGCCATGAGTGCTGACGTATGGCTGCCCATCCCCCCACAAGAGATCGACGGCCTCCCGCAGGGCCCGGCCTACCGCTTCTGGGACGGCGAACAGGACTTCCCGGCGGATCCCGCCGACTGCGCCTTCTACGTCGTCCCCTACATGAAGGCCCCCGAGGTCGGGCAGCGGCCCCTGCCCGCGATGAGCTCGCTGGAGGTCGTGCAGACCCTGTCCGCCGGCATCGACCACGTGGAGCCGGCCCTCGGGTCGCTGCCTCCCGGAGTACGGCTCTGCAACGCGCGCGGGGTCCACGAGGCGAGCACGGCCGAGCTCACCCTCACCCTGGTCCTCGCCTCGCTGCGCGGCGTCCCCGACTTCGTCCGGGCCCAGGACCGGGGGGAGTGGCTCGGCGGGTTCCGGCCGGCGCTCGCCGACAAGAACGTGCTCATCGTCGGATACGGCTCCATCGGCTCCGCCATCGAGGACCGGCTCGTGCCCTTCGAGGTGGCGCGGGTGGCGCGCGTCGCGCGCTCCTGGCGCACGACGGCGCGCGGCCCCGTGCATCCGATCGCCGAACTGCCCGCCCTGCTCCCCGAAGCGGACGTCGTGATCCTCTGCACACCCCTGAACGAGACCACCCTCGGCCTCGCCGACGCCGGGTTCCTGGCCCGGATGAAGGACGGCGCGCTGCTCGTCAACGTGGCCCGCGGTGGGGTCGTGGACACCGGGGCGCTGCTCGCGGAACTGGAGAGCGGCCGGCTGACCGCGGCGCTGGACGTCACCGACCCCGAGCCGCTGCCCCCGGGGCACCGCCTGTGGACCGCGCCGGGCGTGCTCGTGAGCCCGCACGTCGGCGGACCCACCTCCGCCTTCCGGCCCCGCGCCGAGCGCCTGCTGGCCGACCAGTTGCGCCGCTTCGTGAACCGCGAGCCGCTGCGCAACGTGATCCTCACGACGGGCGCGCCCACGGGGACCTGACGGCGACGGCAGTCCCGCGGTCCGGTTCGGATACCCTCCGCAGTCCTCCGGACGCGTTCTGTACCTCATCCGGGCGCATATGCCGATGATCGTCACGCAGCGTAGAGGAACTATGTCCCTGAGTGACGAGACTGGTGTATCGTCCCGACAGGGGCTGCGCCGCGCACGACCGGCGGCAGGGACGGACATCTCAGACTTGTGAGGGGGGCGACGGGCGATGCACGGCCAATGGACGAACGATCCGACGCGGCGGAGCCGCCGCCGGCGACCCTGGCGCTCGGCCGCGCGCGGACACGGTCGCAGCACGCACCGGGACCCGGGGGCGGCACGGACCGGGAGGGCCCGGTGAGCTCGCCGTCGACCTCCACCCCCCTCCTCGACGGAGCGCCGCGCACGCGGCCCCCGGCGGGGACGCCGCGCTTCGCCGCGCCGCCCGCGGGCGGCCCCGGACCCAACATGGTCCACCAACTGCTGCTGGCCTTCCTGTGCGCGGGATACGCCGTCGGCGCCGCGTTCGGCTGGGGGGCGGAAGAACTCGCGTTGATCATGGGCGACTTCGGGCTCACCGCAGCCGCCGGTACGGCCGCCGTGTCCTGCTTCTGCTACGCGCGCATCCGCCGCGTCCGCTTTCGGCCCGCCTGGATGCTGTTCTCGCTCTCCTCGGCGATGGCGGCCCTCGGCAACCTGGTCTGGGGCTGGTACGAGGTGGTCCTGGGGCGACCCGTGCCCAGCCCCAGCCTCGCCGACCTGTTCTTCCTGTGCTTCGCGCCCCCCGCGATCGTGGGGCTGCTGGTGCTCGCCGCCCGCCCCGTGACCAAGGCGGGCTGGGTCTGCCTGGGGCTGGACGCCTGGCTGATCGCCGGCTCGCTGCTCACGCTCTCCTGGAGCCTCGCGCTCGCCCAGGCCGCCAAACTCGACGGCCCGAGCGTGGCGCACGCGGCGCTGTCGCTGGCGTACCCGCTGCTCGACATCGCCCTGGTGAGCATGGTGCTGGTGCTGCACTTCCGGCGCACCGCGGTGAACCGCACGGGGGTCAACACGGCCGTCGGCGCCCTCGCGCTGACCGTCCTGTGCGACGCCCTGTTCACCTCGCCGCTGCTGCACAACGACTACCGCTCGGGCCGGCTCCTGGACGCCGGCTGGTTCGCCGGCTCGCTGCTCCTGGCGTACGCCCCCTGGGCGGCCTACCGCCGGCACGGGCGGGTGGTGGACGAGGGGTACACACGCGTGGTGCACGAGCACCTGCCCGGACAGCGCGCCGGAGCCCGGACGGTCACCTCCCCGCAGACCCCGACGCCGCCGCAGGGCGGTGATCACGGCTGCTATCCGGCCACCCGGCCCATCACCGGCTCGCTGGCCGCGCTCACGCCGTACCTGGCCGCCGCCGTCTGCACCCTGGGCATCCTCTACAACGTCCTCAACGGACGCAGCGTCGACCGCGTGGTGCTGCTGACCGGCGGCACGGTCGTCCTCGCCCTCGTGGTCCGCCAGGGGATCATGCTGCTCGACAACATCGCCCTCACCCAGGAACTGGCGCAGAAGGAGAACCACTTCCGCTCCCTGGTGCAGGGGTCCAGCGACGTCATCATGATCGCTGCCCCCAGCGGGGTGCTGCGCTACGTCTCCCCGGCCGCCGCCGGGGTCTACGGCCGGTCCGCCGAGGAACTGGTGGGCACCGAACTGGCCCACCTGATCCACCCGGAGGACCTGGGCTGTGTGGTGCACGAGGTGCGCCGGTTCCTCGCCGCCAGCCCGCAGGACGAGCCCACCACGCGCATCGAGTGCCGTTTCCGCTCCGGCTCAGGAGGCTGGCTCAACGTCGAGTCGACCGTCAACCGGCACCACGGCGGCCTGATCTTCAACAGCCGGGACGTGACGGAGCGGGTGCGTCTGCAGGCGCAGCTCCAGCACAACGCCGAGCACGACCCGCTCACCGACCTGCCCAACCGCGCGCTGTTCACCCGGCGCGTCCAGCAGGCGCTGTCCGGCCGCCGCAGCTCCGACCGGGGCACCGCCCTGCGGGGCACGGCCGTCCTCTTCATCGACCTCGACGGCTTCAAGGCCGTCAACGACACCATCGGCCACGCCGCCGGAGACGCCCTGCTGGTGCAGGCCGCCCGCCGGCTGCAGGACGCGGTCCGCAAGGGCGACACCGCGTCCCGGCTGGGCGGCGACGAGTTCGCGGCCCTGATCGTCGGCGACGGCACCCGTGACCGGGCCGCCCGCGAGCGTCACATACTGGAACTCGCCGACCGCCTGCGGCTCACCCTCTCGCAGCCGTACCTCATCGACGGCAACGAGGTCCGCGTCGCCGCGTCCATCGGCGTCGCCTTCGCGGAACCCGGTCTGGGCGCGGGGGAGCTGCTGCGCAACGCGGACCTCGCCATGTACCGCGCCAAGGCCGGCGGCAAGGGCCGGGTCGAGCTGTACAAACCGCAGATGCAGCAGGACGTCGTACGCAAGGCGGAGCTGGCCACGCGGCTGCGTGCCGCGCTCCACGACGGCGAGTTCGCGCTTCTGCACCAGCCCGTGGTGCGGCTCTCGGACGGCCGGATCTCGTCGGTCGCCGCACAGGCCCGCTGGCGTTCCTCGCAGGGCGTGCTCTTCACGCCCGCCGAGTTCCTGCGGGTCGCCGAGGACAGCGACAGGACGGCCGAACTGGGCCGCTGGCTGCTGGAGGAAGCCGTCGCGCAGGCCGCCGACCGGACCGCGAGCGGACTGACGCTGCCCGTGGTCGTCCGGGTGGGCGCCCGGCGGCTGCTGGACCGCTCGATGCCGCTGGGCTCGGTGGAGGCGCTGCTGACGCGGCACGGCCTGCCGTCGGGCTCGCTGGTGCTCGAGCTCGCGGACACCGACCCCAGGGTGCCGCTGGACGAGCTGGAGCGCCGTCTGGGGGCCCTGCGCCGCCTGGGCGTCCGGATCGCCCTGGACGGCTTCGGCGGCGGCTACGGAGCTCTCACGGCGCTGCGCCGGCTCCCCGTGGACATCCTCAAGCTCGACCGCACGCTCGTCGAGGGGGTCGTCGAGTCCGCCAGGCTGAACAAGATCACCGGCGGGCTGCTGCGGATCGCCTCCGATCTGGGGCTGCAGTCCGTCGCCGACGGCGTGGACCTGCCCGAGCAGGTCGCCGCCCTGCACGCGATGGGCTGCACACACGGCCAGGGCACGGCGTTCTCCGGACCGCTCGACGAGTACCGGCTGCGCCGCGCGCTCGCGACGGGCCGATATCCGGTGCCGCACGACGGGCCGGCCGAGCCCGCGTTCGCGGGCGGCGGCGCGGGGGTGTACACCAGTGGGGTGACCGCCGTCCTGGGGAGCGGAAGTGCCCTACGCTCACATAATGAGACTCCCGTCCCACCCACTTGACAGTCGGTGCGCGCCAGGGGGAGGGTCAATGCCATGCGCACCCGAATTCTCGTACTTGGCAAGCGCGTCGGCTGAAGCTGGTGGCGTCCGGACGAACCCGGAAATCACAGCGACCCACACCCGGCGCGCTCCCCTCGCTTGCCTTATGGCACGAGGGGTTTTTTGTTGCACAAAACCCGGGGCGACGCCCCCGCACCACCCCGGCAACACCCGCAGAACCTTCAGTAAAACCCTCAGCATCGAGAAGAGAATGCCGATGACCGAGCAGGCCACCGGGGCCCATCCGCAGCCGCGGCCCCGATCCGGAGGACAGCACTCCGCGTCCGTCGAGCACGTGACGGGTGCGCAGTCCCTCATCCGCTCTCTCGAGGAGGTCGGCGCCGACACGGTATTCGGCATTCCCGGCGGTGCGATCCTTCCCGCCTACGACCCGCTGATGGACTCGACGAGGGTCCGTCACGTCCTGGTCCGTCACGAGCAGGGCGCGGGCCACGCCGCCACCGGCTACGCGCAGGCCACCGGCCGGGTCGGCGTCTGCATGGCGACCTCCGGCCCCGGCGCCACCAACCTGGTGACCCCGATCGCCGACGCGCACATGGACTCGGTGCCGCTCGTGGCGATCACCGGGCAGGTCGCGTCCAAGGCGATCGGCACGGACGCCTTCCAGGAGGCGGACATCGTCGGCATCACCATGCCGATCACCAAGCACAACTTCCTGGTCACCAAGGCCGAGGACATCCCGCGGGTGATCGCGCAGGCCTTCCACATCGCCTCCACCGGCCGCCCCGGCCCGGTGCTGGTCGACATCGCCAAGGACGCCCTCCAGGCGAAGACCACGTTCTCCTGGCCGCCCGTCATGGACCTGCCCGGCTACCGGCCGGTGACCAAGCCGCACGCCAAGCAGATCCGTGAGGCCGCGAAGCTGATCACCGCCGCCAAGCGGCCGATCCTCTACGTCGGCGGCGGCGTCCTGAAGGCCGGCGCCACGGCCGAGCTGAAGGTCCTCGCCGAGCTGACCGGCGCACCCGTCACCACCACCCTCATGGCGCTGGGCGCGTTCCCCGACAGCCACCCGCAGCACCTCGGCATGCCGGGCATGCACGGCTCGGTGGCCGCCGTCACCGGCCTGCAGAAGGCCGACCTGATCATCGCCCTCGGCGCCCGCTTCGATGACCGAGTCACCGGCAAACTGGACAGCTTCGCGCCGTACGCCAAGATCGTCCACGCGGACATCGACCCGGCGGAGATCGGCAAGAACCGCGCCGCCGACGTGCCGATCGTCGGCGACGCGCGCGAGGTCATCGCCGACCTGGTCCAGGCCGTCCAGAAGGAGCACAGCGAGGGCCAGCAGGGCGACTACAGCGCCTGGTGGACGGACCTGAACCGCTGGCGCGACACCTATCCGCTGGGCTACGACCAGCCCGCCGACGGCTCGCTCTCCCCGCAGCACGTCATCGAGCGCATCGGACAGCTCGCCCCCGAGGGCACGATCTTCGCGGCGGGCGTCGGCCAGCACCAGATGTGGTCCGCGCACTTCGTCCAGTTCGAGAAGCCCGCCACCTGGCTGAACTCGGGCGGCGCGGGCACGATGGGCTACGCGGTCCCGGCCGCGATGGGCGCCAAGGCCGGCGCCCCGGGCCAGACGGTCTGGGCGATCGACGGCGACGGCTGCTTCCAGATGACCAACCAGGAGCTCACCACCTGCGCCCTGAACAACATCCCGATCAAGGTCGCCATCATCAACAACGGCGCCCTCGGAATGGTCCGCCAGTGGCAGACCCTGTTCTACAACCAGCGCTACTCCAACACCGTGCTGCACTCCGGCCCGAACGACGTCAACCCGGACGCCCGGGGCACGCGCGTCCCGGACTTCGTGAAGCTGTCGGAGGCCATGGGCTGTTACGCGATCCGCTGCGAGTCCCCGGACGACCTCGACAAGGTCATCGAGGAGGCGAACTCGGTCAACGACCGCCCGGTCGTCGTCGACTTCATCGTCCACGAGGACGCGATGGTGTGGCCGATGGTCGCCGCAGGCACCTCCAACGACGAGATCCTGGCCGCCCGGGACGTCCGCCCCGACTTCGGCGACAACGAAGACGACTGAGCGAGAGAGACGTAAAGAAGACATGTCCAAGCACACGCTCTCCGTCCTGGTGGAGAACAAGCCGGGCATCCTGGCCCGGATCGCCGCGCTGTTCTCCCGCCGGGGCTTCAACATCGACTCGCTCGCCGTCGGCGTCACCGAGCACGCCGACATCTCCCGCATCACGATCGTGGTGAGCGTCGACGCCCTGCCGCTGGAGCAGGTCACCAAGCAGCTCAACAAGCTCGTCGAGGTGCTGAAGATCGTCGAACTGGAGCCGGGACAGGCCGTTCACCGCGAACTCGTTCTGGTGAAGGTGCGCGCCGACAACGAGACGCGCTCGCAGATCGTCGAGATCGTCCAGCTGTTCCGCGCCAAGACCGTCGACGTCTCCCCGGAGGCCGTGACCATCGAGGCCACCGGCAGCAACGACAAGCTCACCGCCATGCTCAAGATGCTGGAGCCGTACGGCATCAAGGAGCTGGTCCAGTCCGGCACGATCGCGATCGGCCGCGGCGCCCGTTCGATCACGGACCGCTCGCTGCGCGCTCTCGACCGGTCGGCGTAAGTATGGGAACGGGCGGCCGGCGTCATCGGCCGCCCGTATGCCGAGACCCCGAGACCTACCTTCCGCCCTCCGTCATACGGTGGGACGCACCACCTGCACTCAAGGAGAGAACCCAAAGTGGCCGAGCTGTTCTACGACGCCGACGCCGACCTGTCCATCATCCAGGGCCGCAAGGTCGCGGTCATCGGCTACGGCAGCCAGGGCCACGCCCACGCCCTGTCGCTCCGTGACTCCGGTGTCGACGTCCGCGTCGGTCTGCACGAGGGCTCCAAGTCCAAGGCCAAGGCCGAGGAGCAGGGCCTGCGCGTGGTGACCCCGGCCGAGGCCGCCGCCGAGGCCGACGTCATCATGATCCTGGTGCCGGACCCGATCCAGGCCCAGGTCTACGAGGAGTCCATCAAGGACAACCTCAACGACGGCGACGCGCTGTTCTTCGGCCACGGCCTGAACATCCGCTTCGACTTCATCAAGCCCCCGGCCGGCATCGACGTCTGCATGGTCGCCCCGAAGGGCCCGGGCCACCTGGTGCGCCGTCAGTACGAGGAGGGCCGCGGCGTTCCGTGCATCGCCGCCGTCGAGCAGGACGCCACCGGCAACGCCTTCGCGCTGGCGCTGTCCTACGCCAAGGGCATCGGCGGCACCCGCGCCGGCGTCATCAAGACGACCTTCACCGAGGAGACCGAGACCGACCTGTTCGGTGAGCAGGCCGTCCTCTGCGGTGGCACGGCCGCGCTGGTGAAGGCCGGTTTCGAGACGCTGACCGAGGCGGGCTACCAGCCGGAGATCGCCTACTTCGAGTGCCTGCACGAGCTGAAGCTGATCGTCGACCTCATGTACGAGGGCGGCCTGGAGAAGATGCGCTGGTCGGTCTCCGAGACCGCCGAGTGGGGCGACTACGTCACCGGTCCGCGGATCATCACGGACGCCACCAAGGCGGAGATGAAGAAGGTCCTCGCCGAGATCCAGGACGGCACCTTCGCGCGTGAGTGGATGGCCGAGTACCACGGCGGTCTGAAGAAGTACAACGAGTACAAGCAGCAGGACTCCGAGCACCTGCTGGAGACCACCGGCAAGCAGCTCCGCAAGCTGATGAGCTGGGTCGACGAAGAGGCCTAGGCCTCGAGGACAGGGGCCGGAGCGTACTGCTCCGGCCCCGTTGTCCATCCCGTCCACCCACGGACGGGTGATCCTTCCGCGGAGGCACGAGGCGACCTCCGCCGCAGCACTACACTGCTGCCTGTATACGCGTTCAGGCCCACAGCGTCGTGCGTCTTCCACGCGGCAAGCCCCTCCTCCGCCTGCGGCCGTCGGGACGGCCGTCCGCACGCTCTGGACTTGTGAGGACTCACGTGAGCTCGAAACCTGTCGTACTCATCGCTGAAGAGCTGTCGCCCGCGACCGTGGACGCGCTTGGCCCGGACTTCGAGATCCGGCACTGCAACGGCGCGGACCGAGCCGAACTGCTCCCCGCCATCGCCGACGTCGACGCGATCCTGATCCGCTCGGCCACCAAGGTCGACGCCGAGGCGATCGCCGCCGCGCACAAGCTGAAGGTCGTCGCACGGGCCGGCGTCGGCCTGGACAACGTCGACGTCTCCGCCGCCACCAAGGCCGGCGTGATGGTCGTCAACGCCCCCACCTCGAACATCGTGACCGCCGCCGAGCTGGCCTGCGGTCTGCTGCTCGCCACCGCCCGCCACATTCCGCAGGCCAACGCCGCGCTGAAGAACGGCGAGTGGAAGCGCAGCAAGTACACCGGCGTGGAGCTGGCCGAGAAGACGCTCGGCGTCGTCGGCCTCGGCCGCATCGGCGCGCTCGTCGCGCAGCGGATGTCCGGCTTCGGCATGAAGGTCGTCGCCTACGACCCCTATGTGCAGCCCGCGCGCGCCGCGCAGATGGGCGTGAAGGTCCTGACGCTGGACGAGCTGCTCGAGGTCGCCGACTTCATCACCGTCCACCTGCCGAAGACCCCCGAGACGGTCGGTCTGATCGGCGACGAGGCGCTGCGCAAGGTCAAGCCGAGCGTGCGCATCGTCAACGCCGCGCGCGGCGGCATCGTCGACGAGGAGGCGCTGTACTCGGCGCTGAAGGAGGGCCGGGTCGCCGGCGCCGGCCTCGACGTGTACGCGAAGGAGCCCTGCACGGACTCCCCGCTGTTCGAGTTCGACCAGGTCGTGGCCACCCCGCACCTCGGCGCGTCGACCGACGAGGCGCAGGAGAAGGCCGGCATCGCGGTCGCGCGGTCGGTGCGCCTCGCCCTCGCCGGTGAGCTCGTCCCCGACGCGGTGAACGTCCAGGGCGGGGTCATCGCCGAGGACGTCAAGCCCGGTCTGCCCCTCGCCGAGCGGCTCGGCCGGATCTTCACCGCGCTGGCGGGCGAGGTCGCGGTCCGCCTCGACGTCGAGGTGTACGGCGAGATCACCCAGCACGACGTGAAGGTGCTGGAGCTGTCGGCCCTCAAGGGCGTCTTCGAGGACGTCGTCGACGAGACGGTGTCCTACGTCAACGCCCCGCTGTTCGCGCAGGAGCGCGGTGTCGAGGTGCGGCTGACGACCAGCTCGGAGTCGGCCGACCACCGCAACGTCGTCACCGTGCGCGGCACGCTCTCGGACGGCGAGGAGGTGTCGGTCTCCGGCACGCTGGCCGGCCCCAAGCACCTGCAGAAGATCGTCGCGGTCGGCGAGTACGACGTCGACCTCGCGCTCGCCGATCATATGGTCGTCCTCAAGTACGAGGACCGGCCGGGCGTCGTCGGCACCGTGGGCCGGGTCTTCGGCGAGGCGGGAATCAACATCGCCGGCATGCAGGTCGCCCGGGCCGCGGCGGGCGGCGAGGCGCTGGCCGTCCTGACCGTGGACGACACGGTGCCCGCGGGTGTGCTGGCGGAGGTCGCGGAGGAGATCGGTGCGACGTCCGCCCGTGCGGTGAACCTGGTCTGAGGGTGCCGCACGTACGGGGGGCTGCCGCCCCCAGGCCCCCGGCTTCGGCCCTGAAAGGGCCTCGTCCTCTTACGCCGGACGGGCTGGTTTCGCCGAACGTGGCGGGACAGTGACGCCGGGCGGGCTGGAATCATCCAGCCCGCCCGGCGTTTCGTCTGTGCTGCTACTTGTCGCCGACGCGTGTCCTTCGCAGCGTCGTCGTCGCCGCGGCCGCGGCCCCCGCGAGGACCACCGCGCCCGCGATCGCCGCGCCCTGCATTCCGTGGGTGAAGGCCTCTCGGGCCGCTGTGGCCAGGGCGTCTCCCGTGCGCCCGGGCAGGTGGCCGGCGACGGCCAGGGCGCCGCCGAGGGTTTCGCGGGCCTCCGCCGGAGCCGAGGACGGCATGTCGTGGCGGTAGAGCGCCGTGCCGATGGAGCCGAGGACGGCCATCCCCAGCGCGCCCCCGAACTCGGTGCCCGTCTCCAGCAGCGAGGACGCCGAACCCGCGCGTTCGACCGGGGCCGAGCTCATCGCCAGGTCCGTCATCTGGGAGAGGACCATGACGATGCCCGAGGCGAGGACCCCGCAGGCGCTCAGCACGAGCCACATCGAGTCGGTGCCGGCGAGGGCCAGCAGGCCGTAGCCGGCCGCGCCGGTCGCGAAGCCCGCCGTCACGACGTGGGCCCGGTCCACGCCCTTGTGGACCAGGGACGTGGCCAACGGGGCCGCCATGCCGATCGGCACCGAGGGCAGCAGCGCCCACAGGGCAGCCTCCAGCGCGCTCTTGCCGAGGACCGACTGCAGGTACTGCGTGGTGAAGAAGGCCGAACCCAGCATCCCGAACGACGAGACGAGGTTCAGGACGACCGCGGGGGCGAAGCCGGGCCGGCGGAACAGCGCCGGGGAGATCATCGGTGCGGCCGCCGTGCGCTGGCGGTGGACGAAGAGGGCCGCGAAGAGCAGGCCCACGGTGACCGAGAGGACGTACTCGGCGTGCCAGCCCTCGGTCGCCATCTCCTTCAGGCCGTAGATCACGGGGAGCACGGCGGCCATCGACAGGGGGACGCTCGGCCGGTCGAAGCGGCCCGGGGCGGGGTCGCGGGACTCCGGCAGCAGGACCGGGCCGAGGACGAGCAGCAGGGCCATCGCGGGCAGGTTGACCAGGAAGACCGAGCCCCACCAGAAGTACTCGACCAGCACGCCGCTCATCACCGAGCCGAGCGCGATGCCGCCCGTCATCACCCCGGACCACAGGCCGATCGCCTTCGCGCGCTGGCCGGGGTCGGTGAACATGGTCCGGATCAGGGCCATCGTCGACGGCATCAGGGTCGCGCCGCCGATGCCGAGGACCGCGCGGGCCGCGATCAGGGTCTCGGCGCTGTCCGCGTAGGCCGCGATCAACGAGGCGGCGCCGAAGGCGGCCGCGCCGGTCAGCAGCAGCCGGCGGCGTCCTATGCGGTCGCCCAGGGACCCCATCGTCATCAGCAGGCCCGCGAGGACGAAGGCGTAGATGTCGAAGATCCACAGCTGCTGGGTGCCGCTCGGCTCGAGGTCCGCGCTGATCGCCGGGATCGCGAAGTAGAGGACGGAGACGTCCATGGAGACCAGGAGCAGCGGCAGCATCAGCACGCCGAGGGCGGTCCATTCGCGGCGGCCGGCGCGGGGTGCCGGGGTGGTGACAGTGCTCGTCGGGTTCGTCATGACCGGGACTGTACGGGCGTATTAAACGGTTGTCTAGAACGTTTGTATAAGTCAGTCGTATAGGACGCCCGTATGGATCGGGGATAGGCTGACGGCATGGGACATCGTGAGGATCTGCTCGAAGGCGCCAAGCGCTGCCTGCTGGAGAAGGGGTTCCTGCGGACGACCGCGCGGGACGTCGTCAAGGAGTCGGGGACCAACCTGGCGTCGATCGGTTACCACTACGGCTCCAAGGACGCGCTGCTGGCGCAGGCGTACGTCTCGCTGATCGAGGGCGCCGGCGACGACTTCGACCCGGGTTGGGGCGCGGGCGGCGAGGTGACGGCGCCCGCCGGATCGCTGGAACGCTTCCAGGAGGTGTGGGCGAGCATCATCGGCTCGGTGCCGCGGACGCGGGCGATCTGGCTGCTGAGCTTCGAGCTCGTCGTCCAGGGCGACCGGCTCCCCGAGCTGCGCAAGCTGCTGGCCGAGGCGCAGGAGGAGGGCCGGTCGGGGATCGTGCCCATGTTCAACGGCGTCCCGGAGGCCGAGCTCGACAAGGAGACCGTCGACACGGAGGGCCGCTTCTACCAGACCCTCCTCAACGGGCTGATGGTCCAGTGGCTGTTCGACCCGGCCACGGCGACCGACGCGGCGCAGCTCACCGAAGGGCTGCGGCGGGTGATCGCGGGCGCGGCGAAGGACTGAGCGGGGGAGTGGAGGGACGGCCGGCCGCTAGAGGCGGGACGCCTTCAGTGTCATGTGCAGCAGGAGCCGGTCCTCGCCGTCGTCCAGGTCCAGGCCCGTCAGCTGCTCCACCCGCGACAGCCGGTAGTACAGCGTCTGCCGGTGGATGCCCAGTTCGGCGGCGGTGCGGCCGGCCTGGCCCGCGCAGTCGAGATAGACCTCGGCCGTGCGGGCCAGTTCGTGGTGGGCGGGGGAGGTCAGCGCCCGGACGGCGGGGTCCTGGGCGCTCGCCGGGGGCAGCGAGGTGAGCAGACGGTACGGGCCGATGGACGCCCACAGCGCGACCGGCCCCAGGCGGGGCTCGGCGAGGGCGGCCCGCGCCGACGCCGAGGCCTCCTCCCACGCGGCCCCGAGCTCCGCCAGGCCGACCCGCCCCGCGGCCACGCCCGCGGCCGCCTCCGGCGCCCGCTCCCGCAGCCGGGCCGCCGCCGACGCCGCGGGGGCGAGGGCGTCCGCCGAGCGCAGCCGCACCAGCAGCGCCAGCGACCGCGACGCCGCGCCCCACGGCACCGTGCACCAGGCCGTCGCCCCGGGCAGGGTGCGCAGCGAAGGGGCGTCGTCCGGATCGGCGGAGGGCCAGGGCGTCACGCACACCACCGTGTGCGGACCGTCCGCGCGGGTCCCGAGTGCGGTGCGCAGCTCCGCCACCGCCATCTCCCGGGGCCAGCCCGGCTGTGCCGTGAGGACCGCCCGCAGCTCCCGGGTGAGATCGGCGCCGTGCCGGGCGTCGTCGGCGAGCAGGGCGCCGATCCGGGCCGTCACCTCCATCGCCGAGGCGAGCTGCGTGTCCGAGGGCCCGGGATCGTCGTCCAGCAGCCAGACGTAGCCGAGGACGACGCCCCGATGCCGTACGGGAAGGCAGACGCGGCCCCGGTGCACCCCGGCCTCCGGGGTGGGCGGGATGCGCACCGGGCCCGTCGCGCGCGTGATGCCGAAGCCCTCGAACCAGGAGCGGACGGCGGCCGTGGAACGCCTGGTCAGGATCGAGCGGGTGCGGACCGGGTCCAGCGCCGACTCGTCGAGCTCGTCCTCGCTCGCGTACGCGCCGAAGGCGAGGAGCTCGAAGTCCCGGTTCTCCAGGGTCGCGGGGGCGCCCAGCAGCTCGGAGAGCTCGTCGACGAGTTCCTGGTAGTCGCCCCGATGGTCCCGGTAATCCGACGTCACCGGGGCATTCTTCCCCATGCGCGACCGCCCTTCATACATCTGTCTGAGATCTGCGGCACGGATGCGTGACAGCTGTCGATGGCCCACGATCGGAGGGATCCTTAGGTTTCACGGTGGTTCTGTCTGCTGGTCTGTGGAGGTGCCCCGTGCTGGGTCCCGTGATTCTCGCCGCGTCGCGCAGCGACCGGATGCGACGCCTGATCTCGGCGGCTCCGGTGACGAAGCAGGTCGTCGACCGTTTCATCCCCGGCGAGACGGTCGACGACGTCGTCCCGATCATCGAAGAGCTCACCGGGCGGGGGCTGGAGCTGACGATGGACGTCGTCGGCGAGGACATCACCACGCCCGAGCAGGCCTTCGCAGCCCGGGACGCCTACCTGGCGCTGGTCGGCCGGCTGGGGGAGCTCGAGCTCGGCGAGCGGGTCGAGATGTCCGTGAAGCTGTCGATGTTCGGCCAGGCGCTGGACGGGGGCCACGAGCTGGCCGTCGCCAACGTCCGTCCGGTCGTCGAGGCCGCCGCCGCCATCGGCACCACCGTCACCCTCGACGCCGAGGACCACACCACCCTCGACTCGATGTTCGCCGTCCACGAGGAACTGCGGAAGGACTTCCCGCAGACCGGCTGCGTCATCCAGGCCTACCTCTTCCGCACCGAGGCCGACGCCCGCCGGCTCGCCGCGAGCGGCAGCCGGGTGCGGCTGGTGAAGGGCGCCTACAAGGAGCCCGCCGAGGTCGCCCACCAGGACCGGCACGAGATCGACAAGGCGTACGTGCGGATCCTGCGGACCCTGATGGAGGGCGAGGGGTACCCGATGATCGGCTCCCACGACCCGCGCCTCATCTCCATCGGGCAGGAGCTCGCGCGCAAGGCCGGCCGCAAGCCCGACGAGTACGAGTTCCAGATGCTGTACGGGATCAGGAGCGACGAGCACTTGCGGCTCGCCGCCGAGGGGCACCGCATGCGCGTCTACACCGCCTACGGCACCGACTGGTACGGCTACTTCATGCGCCGGCTCGCGGAGAAGCCGGCGAACCTGCGCTTCTTCGCGCGCTCGATGGTCAGCAAGGGCTGAGCCCACCCCCGCTCGCAACACGCTCAGTAAGGAGTTACCGACCTCATGGACGCTGTGACCCAGGTCCCCACCCCCGTCAACGAGCCGGTGCACGGCTATGCCCCCGGCTCGCCCGAGCGGGCCCGGCTGGAGGCCAGGCTCAAGGAACTGGCCGACAACCCGATCGACCTGCCCTGCACCATCGGCGGCGAGCGCCGGATGGGCGGCGGGGAGCGTTTCGACGTCGTCCAGCCGCACCACCACAAGTCCCGCCTCGGCACATACGCCAACGCCACCCGGCAGGACGCCCAGGACGCCGTCGACGCGGCCCTCGCCGCCGCGCCCGCCTGGCGCGCGATGTCCTTCGACGACCGTGCCGCGATCATCCTGCGCGCCGCCGAACTGCTGGCCGGCCCCTGGCGGGAGACGCTGGCCGCCTCCACCATGCTCGGCCAGTCGAAGACCGCCCAGCAGGCGGAGATCGACTGCCCCTGCGAGCTCGTCGACTTCTGGCGCTTCAACGTGGCCTACGCCCGCCAGATCCTGGCCGAGCAGCCCCCGGCCAACTCCCCGGGCGTCTGGAACCGTCTCGACCACCGCCCGCTCGAGGGCTTCGTCTACGCGATCACGCCGTTCAACTTCACGGCGATCGCGGGCAATCTGCCGACCGCGCCCGCGCTGATGGGCAACGTGGTCGTCTGGAAGCCGTCGCCGACGCAGACGCACGCCGCCGTGCTGCTGATGCGGCTGCTGGAGGAGGCCGGGCTGCCCAAGGGCGTGATCAACCTGGTCACCGGCGACGGCCTGGAGGTCTCCGAGGTCGCCCTGAACCACCGCGACCTCGCCGGCATCCACTTCACCGGCTCCACCAAGACCTTCCAGCACCTGTGGAAGACGGTCGGCGCCAACATCGAGAAATACCGCACCTACCCGCGTCTGGTCGGCGAGACCGGCGGCAAGGACTTCGTCGTCGCCCACCCGAGCGCCGACCGCGCCGTGCTGAAGACGGCCCTCACCCGGGGCGCCTTCGAGTACCAGGGCCAGAAGTGCAGCGCGACCTCCCGGGCCTACATCCCGGCGTCGATCTGGAACTCCGGCTTCAAGGAGGAGTTCGCGGCCGAGGTCGACGGCCTCACCATGGGCGACGTCACCGACCTGTCCCACTTCATCGGCGCGGTCATCGACGAGCGTTCCTTCGCCAAGAACAAGGCGGCCATCGACCGCGCCGAGGCGGACCCGGCCTGCACGATCGTCGCGGGCGGTACCTACGACGACTCGGTGGGCTGGTTCGTGCGCCCGACCGTCGTCGAGTGCACCGACCCGGAGAACGAGGTCTTCACCACCGAGTACTTCGGCCCGTTCCTCGCCGTGCACGTCTACGACGACAGTTCGGCCGAGGCGTACGACGCCATGCTGACCCAGATGGAGTCGGTCTCGGACTACGCGCTCACCGGCTCGGTCATCGCCAACGACCGCGCCGCCGCCGCGTACACGATGGAGAAGCTGCGCTACGCGGCCGGCAACTTCTACATCAACGACAAGTCGACCGGCGCCGTCGTCGGGCAGCAGCCCTTCGGGGGCGGCCGGGCCTCCGGCACCGACGACAAGGCCGGCGCCCCGCAGAACCTGATGCGCTGGACGCTGACCCGCGCCATCAAGGAGACGCTGGTCCCGCCGACCGACCACACCTACCCGCACATGGGCTGACGGCGCGCAGCGCATCCGCGCACCCGCGCACCCGAACGGGCCGGTCTTCCGCAGACCCGGCCCGTTCGGCACACTGCCCGCATGGAGAGCGTGCTCGCGGACGACGGAGTCCGCCTGTGGGCGTCCCGCAGCGGCACCGCCGACCCGCTGGTCCTGTGCCACGGCGGACCCGGGCTGTGGGACATGTTCGAGGACATGACGGCCCTGCCCGCCCCGCTGTCCGACGCGATCCGCTGGGACCAGCGCGGATGCGGGCGCTCGCAGCGGTGCGACGGGCCGTGGACCACCGAGCGGTTCGTCGCCGACCTGGAGGCCGTACGGCGGCACTTCGGCCTCGGGAGGATGACCCTGCTCGGGCATTCCTGGGGCGCGCAACTGGCGTTGAGCTACGCCCTGGCCCACCCCGGGCGGGTGCGCGCGCTGATCTACGTGAGCGGTACGGGCATCGGCCCCGACGCCGACTGGCACCCCGCCTACAAGGCGAACTTCCTCGCCCGGCTCGGCGAGGCCCCCGCACTGCTCGCCCGTTGGCGGGCGGCGCCGAACGGCAGCCGTGAGCGGGCGCTGATCCAGTGGTCCGTGGAGTTCGAGGACCGACGGCGGGCCCCGGAGCACGCCGAGCGCATGGCCGACCCCTGGTTCGGCGTCAACACCGCGTGCAACGCGGCGCTCAACGCCGAGCGCGCACGGGACTGGGGCGCCCCCGAGCTGTACCCGGCCTGCCGGCGGCTGGAGACGCCGGTGCTGATCGTCGACGGCGCCCGGGACATCCGGCCCCGCTCGGCGGTCGACTCACTGGATCGCGCCCTGCCCCACGTGCGGCGGGTGACCCTGGAGGGGGCGGGCCACCTGCCGTGGACCGAGGACCCCGAGGGCTTCCGACGGGCGGTGGCGTCGATCCTCCGAAGGGTGCGCCGTCTCAGATAGTAGGAAGTCCGAGTAATTGTAGAGACAGGCGCGGGCTCCTCGCTTAGCTTTGTAGGAGCCGAACGTCTCGCTCGATCAAGCGAATGGCGGTCGTGAGCCGGGCCCCGTGCAGGCAACCCCTGCGGTCCGCTCCCCGCCCCTTCCGGCGTCTCGCACCCCCCTTTGGCACTCCCTGGATTTCGAAGGAGTCGATTCCCCATGGCCGAGACGACCGTCCGCCGCCGAGTCCGTCACGTCTCCCGTACGAGCGAGTCCGACCGCAGGAACGCCGCCGCCGCCTTGCAGCGCGCCCTCGACCGCCGCGACAACGGAGGCGAGACCGGCCACTGAGCCGGCCCGCCCCGCAGTCCGGGAGCCGCACCCGCACGGGGCGCGGCGCGGGCGTTACGAACGGGACTTCGGACCCCGCGCCGCACCTCGCCTCCCACCGCGTGCCGCCTCGCCCCCGCCGGGTGTACCGCCACGCCGCTGTCCGGATGACGGACGGTCCGTGTCATCACCTGGGACGAGGAGTAGGGTTCCCGCATGTCTCGCAGCCTCAATCTCGCAGTGATCCCCGGTGACGGCATCGGCCAGGAGGTCGTGGCCGAAGGTCTCAAGGTCCTCTCCGCCGTCCTCCCGCAGGATGTGAAGCTGGAGACCAAGGAGTACGACTTCGGCGCCCGGCGCTACCACGCCACCGGTGAGACCCTCACCGACGCGGACGTGGACGCGCTCAAGCGGCACGACGCGATCCTGCTCGGCGCGATCGGCGACCCGAGCGTCCCCTCCGGCGTCCTGGAGCGGGGCTTCCTGCTCAAGCTGCGCTTCGCCTTCGACCACCACGTGAACCTGCGTCCGTCGAAGCTCCTGCCCGGCGTGGCCACCCCGCTGGCCGGTCAGCCCGAGATCGACTTCGTCGTCGTCCGCGAGGGCACCGAGGGCCCGTACACCGGCAACGGCGGCACGATCCGCAAGGGCACCCCGCACGAGGTCGCCACCGAGGTCTCCGTGAACACGGCGTTCGGCGTCGAGCGCGTGGTCCGCGACGCCTTCGCCCGCGCCCAGGCCCGGCCCCGCAAGAAGCTCACGCTCGTCCACAAGAACAACGTGCTGGCCTTCGCCGGTCACCTGTGGACGAACGTCTTCAACCAGGTGGCCGAGGAGTTCCCCGACGTCACCACCGACTACATCCACGTCGACGCGGCCACCATCTACCTGGTCACCGACCCGGCGCGGTTCGACGTCATCGTCACCGACAACCTCTTCGGCGACATCATCACCGACCTCGCCGCGGCCGTCTCCGGCGGCATCGGCGTCGCCGCCAGCGGCAACATCAACCCGTCCGGCGACTTCCCGTCCATGTTCGAGCCCGTGCACGGCTCGGCCCCGGACATCGCGGGCCAGGGCAAGGCCGACCCCACCGCCACGGTCCTGTCCGTCGCCCTGCTCCTGCGCCACCTCGGCTACGAGGCCGAAGCCGTCCGCATCGAGGACGCCGTCTCCGCGGACCTCGGGGAGCGCGGCTCGCTGCCCGCGCGCAGCACCTCCGAGATCGGCGACGCGCTCTCAGTACGAGTAGCCGGCTGACCCGCGCCGCTCGAGAACCTCGAAGCCGCCGGGTCGCAAGCGCGCCCGGCGGCTTCCGCATGCCCCCCGCCGGGTGTCACCATCAACCCTGGGTCGCATTCACGCCGTTTTTCGGCCGTCGCCCGGCTCTTGCGATAATCGAACGCGGAGCCGCGGTATGAGGGAATGCTCGGACGTCCTACCACCGGCCATCGGCCGTACGGACGTGAGCGCGGCCCGTCACACACAACCGGTGAAGGACAACCACTCATGACGACGCCCACGATCGAGCTCAAGCCCTCCGCCAGCCTCACCTCCGCCGCCGAGCGGCAGGCGATCCTGGCGAACCCCGGCTTCGGCCGCCACTTCACCGACCACATGGTGACGATCAAGTGGACCGAGGGCCGCGGCTGGCACGACGGCCAGCTCGTTCCGTACGCGCCGATCCCCCTCGACCCGGCCACCAACGTCCTGCACTACGCGCAGGAGATCTTCGAGGGCCTGAAGGCGTACCGCCGCCCCGACGGCTCCGTCGCCACCTTCCGGCCGGACCAGAACGCCAAGCGCTTCCAGCGCTCCGCCCGCCGGCTCGCCATGCCCGAGCTGCCGGTCGAGACGTTCATCGCGGCGTGCGACGCGCTCGTCGCCCAGGACAAGGACTGGGTGCCCGCGCACGGCGGCGAGGAGTCCCTCTACCTGCGGCCGTTCATGATCGCGACCGAGGTCGGCCTGGGCGTCAAGCCGGCCAACGAGTACCTCTTCCTCGTCATCGCCTCACCGGCCGGCGCCTACTTCCCCGGCGGCGTCAAGCCGGTCTCCATCTGGGTCTCCGAGGACCACGTGCGCGCCGTCCCCGGCGGCATGGGCGACGCCAAGACGGGCGGCAACTACGCGGCCTCGCTGCTCGCCCAGGCCGAGGCCGCCGCGCAGGGCTGCGCCCAGGTCTGCTACCTCGACGCGGTCGAGCGCAAGTGGGTCGAGGAGCTCGGCGGCATGAACCTGTACTTCGTGTACGGCGACAAGATCGTCACGCCGTCCCTCACCGGCTCCATCCTGGAGGGCGTCACCCGTGACAGCCTCCTCGCCGTCGCCCGCGACCTCGGCTACGAGGCCGCGGAGGGCCGCGTCTCCGTCGACCAGTGGCAGCAGGACTCCGCCGACGGCACCCTGACGGAGGTCTTCGCCTGCGGCACCGCCGCCGTGATCACCCCGGTCGGCACGGTCAAGCGCACCGGCGGCGAATGGCAGCAGTCGGGCGGCGAGCCCGGCGAGGTCACCCTCAGGCTGCGGCAGGCCCTGCTGGACATCCAGCGCGGCACGGCCGAGGACAAGCACGGCTGGATGCACCGCCTGGGCTGACCCGCCCGCACACCCCACGGTGCGGGGCCGCACCGGACGTCACGTCCGGCGCGGCCCCTTCGGCTTCCGGGGGCCGGCGGGCGTCTCCCGGCCGACGTCCGAGTACACGCCGCTCGCATCCTGAGACACCGGGTGAGCACGCGGACGGACTGTGCCAGACTTCCCCCGTGCTCTCGTTCGCCACGATTATTGGCAGCAGGCGCGCCGGTCCGCAGTGACCGCCACGTACGACCAGGTACGGGCGGCCCTCGTCGTCCTCGACCCGCGCGCAGACCTCTCGCACCCGCGAGGGGTTTTTCGCATTTCTGGCACCACCCACAGCCGGGAGCGAGAGCGCGAGGGAGCATGGGGGGATGGTGGAGCCGGTCATTCCGGTAACGACCGAGGTCCAACACAGGAGTCTTCAGACCATGACCGCAACCAGCGAACTCGACGATTCGTTCCACGTCTTCGACACCACCCTGCGGGACGGCGCCCAGCGTGAGGGCATCAACCTCACCGTCGCCGACAAGCTGGCCATCGCCCGTCACCTGGACGACTTCGGAGTGGGCTTCATCGAGGGCGGCTGGCCCGGCGCCAACCCGCGCGACACCGAGTTCTTCGCCCGCGCGCAGGAGGAGATCGACTTCAGGCACGCCCAGCTGGTCGCCTTCGGCGCGACCCGCCGGGCCGGTGCCAAAGCCGCGGAGGACCCGCAGGTCAGGGCGCTGCTGGAGTCGGGCGCGGGAGTGATCACCCTGGTCGCGAAGTCCCACGACCGGCACGTGGAGCTGGCCCTGCGCACCACGCTGGACGAGAACCTGGCCATGGTGAGCGACACCGTGTCCTTCCTGAAGGGCGAGGGCCGCCGGGTCTTCGTCGACTGCGAGCACTTCTTCGACGGCTACCGCGCGAACCCCGAGTACGCCAAGGCGGTCGTGCGGGCCGCCGCCGAGGCCGGCGCCGACGTGGTCGTCCTGTGCGACACCAACGGCGGCATGCTCCCGGGGCAGGTGCAGGCGGTCGTCTCCACCGTCCTCGCCGACACCGGCGCCCGGCTCGGCATCCACGCCCAGGACGACACCGGCTGCGCGGTGGCGAACACCCTGGCCGCGGTGGACGCGGGCGCGACGCACGTGCAGTGCACGGCGAACGGCTACGGCGAGCGGGTCGGCAACGCCAACCTCTTCCCGGTGGTGGCGGCCCTGGAGCTGAAGTACGGCAAGAAGGTGCTGCCCGAGGGGCGGCTGCGCGAGATGACCCGTATCTCGCACGCGATCGCCGAGGTCGTCAACCTCACCCCGTCCACGCACCAGCCGTACGTCGGCGTCTCGGCCTTCGCCCACAAGGCCGGCCTGCACGCCTCGGCCATCAAGGTCGACCCCGACCTGTACCAGCACATCGACCCCGAGCAGGTGGGCAACACCATGCGGATGCTGGTGTCCGACATGGCGGGCCGCGCCTCGGTCGAGCTCAAGGGCAAGGAGCTGGGAGTCGACCTGGGCGGCGACCGCGAACTGGTCGGCCGGGTCGTCGAGCGGGTCAAGGAGCGCGAACTGAGGGGCTACACCTACGAGGCGGCGGACGCGTCCTTCGAGCTGCTGCTGCGCGCGGAGGTCGAGGGCCGGCCGCTGAAGTACTTCGAGGTGGAGTCCTGGCGGGCCATCGTCGAGGACCGCCCCGACGGCAGCCACGCCAACGAGGCCACCGTCAAGCTCTACGCCAAGGGCGAGCGGATCGTCGCCACGGCGGAGGGCAACGGCCCGGTCAACGCCCTCGACCGCGCGCTGCGGGTGGCGCTGGAGAAGATCTACCCGCAGCTGGCCAAGCTCGAGCTGGTCGACTACAAGGTCCGCATCCTCGAGGGCGTCCACGGCACCCAGTCCACCACCCGCGTCCTGATCTCCACGACGGACGGGACGGGGGAGTGGTCCACCGTGGGCGTCGCCGAGAACGTGATCGCCGCGTCCTGGCAGGCCCTGGAGGACGCCTACACGTACGGACTGCTCAGGGCGAGCGTGACGCCGGCGGAGTGACCGGGACCGGCGGGGGCGCCCCCGGCGGGTCAGGGAGCCCGGGGCGCCCCTGCCGTCCCGCCCCGCCGGGGCGCCCGGGGCATGGCTGATCGTCCGACTGAAGGCCGGCGGCAGCCTCACGGCGGGGTCGTGAAGCCCTTCGCCTACCCGGATGCCCCGCCCACAGCCGACTGGTTTGGTGGGTTTCGGGTAGTTTCGACATATGAAGGTCGTGTCATCGGCCCGGAACCCCCTCCTGTGGGTGGCCGCGCTCGTGCTCGCCGTGCTGGCGGCCCTGCCGACGGCGGGCGCACCGCGCGCCGACGCGGCCACCGGAGTGTCGGCCGTAGCCGAGGCCACCAGCGTGTCGGCCGTCGCCGAAGCCCTCCGCGAGAGCCCGGTCTACGTCGACCCCGAGGCGAGCGGTCAGCTGTCCCGGGCGGACGCGCACGCCCTCCAGCAGCAGATCAAGCACGCCGGCAAGCCGCTGTTCATCGCCGTCCTGCCGGCCGGCTACCCCACGGCGGACCTCTTCACGGACCTGCGCACCGCCACCGGCGTCACCGGCGCGTACGCGATCCGCCTCGGCGACCGCTTCGACGCCCGGGCCGACTCCTCGGTGCTCTCCCGCACGGCCGTCCGCAACCTGGTCACCAGCGTCCGCGCGGAGAGCGACGCCCGGACCCAGCTGGCCGACTTCACGGACCGCGCCCTGGTGAACATGGGCGGTTCGGCCCCCGCGAGCTGGGGCACCTCGGACCACGGCGGCGGGGTCTCGCAGACCGCGCTGATCACGGCGGGCGTGGTGCTGGCGGCCGGCGGGGCCGGCGCGTACACGCTGGTGCGCCGCAACCGCCGGCGGCGCGCGGCCGAACAGCGGGCCGCCCTCGACCGGCTGCGGGTCGTCGTGGACGAGGACATCACGGCGTTCGGCGAGGAACTCGACCGGCTGGACTTCCACCCGGCCGAGCCGGGTGCCGACGACGCCATGCGCGCCGACTACGAACGCGCCCTGGACGCCTACGAACAGGCGAAGTCGGCCATGGCGGCGGCCGTGCGGCCGGAGGACGTCCGCGGTGTCACCGAGGCCCTGGAGGACGGCCGCTTCTCCCTCGCCCTGCTCGCCGCCCGCCGCGAGGGACGCCCGCTGCCCGCACGCCGTCCGCCCTGCTTCTTCGACCCCCGCCACGGCCCCTCGGTCGGCGACGCCACATGGACGCCGCTCGGCGGGTCCACGCGCGAGGTCCCGGTGTGCGCGGCGGACGCGACCCGGCTGGCCGACGGACGCGACCCGGTGATCCGCGAGGTCGACAGCGACTACGGCCGCCGCCCGTACTGGGAGGCGGGCCCGGCCTACGGCCCCTGGGCGGGCGGCTACTTCGGCGGCGGCGTCCTGCCCGGCCTCCTCGTCGGAACGATGCTCGGCTCCATGATGGCCACCCCGTCCTACGCCGACGACTACGGCGCGGGATACGGCGACTTCGGCGGCGACGTCTCCGGGGCCGACTTCGACTCCGGAGACTTCGGCGGCTTCGGCGACGGAGGGGGAGGGGACTTCGGCGGGGGCGGCGGGGGCGACTTCGGTGGCGGATTCTGACCCGCCCGATGCCCGATCCCGATGCCCGATGCCCGATGCCGACGCCCGACGTCCGATGCCCGACGCCTGTCGTGGGTGGATCACCGGGACCCCGTGAGCGGTCTAGTCCTGCACCGCCGCCTTCGCGAAGCCCAGCAGACCGTCGAAGTCGATCGCGCCGGGGTCGCCGTGCGTGTTCTCTGGCACGTGCATGTGTCCGCACACCCCCTTGAACGCGCTCCACCTCGCCCCGCTCATCCGCTGGCCGCCGCCGTTCCCCGCCGACTTCGGGTACGCGGGCCACAGTGCCGGCCCGCGCAGCGGCACATGGTGGTGAATGTTCATCCACGCCAGGTACTGGGCGACGGCGCGCAGCGCCCACTCCGGGGCCTTCGGCCAGTAGAGGTGTCCCTGGCCGCGGGCCGTCCACTTGCTGTGCAGGCTCGGATCGCAGGTGCCGACGAGTTCCACCTGGCAGACGTTCAGGGTGTTCGTCTCGACGCCGCCGCGCAGGTTGGCCAGGGCGCGCGAGGAGATGTCGATGTCGAAGTGCTGGTACCACTTCAGCTTCCTGGCGGCGAAGTCCGGTACCGCCGTCAGGTTGGGCGCGACGGAGCCGCCCTGGTAGTCGGGCAGCGAGCGCCCCTCGGTGGTGTGCAGCACGACGACGTTGACCTCCATGCGGTCGCCGCCGAAGTCGTCCTGGTACCAGTGGTCGCGGTTCGCGCCGGGGTAGTGCTGGGGTCCGGTCCTGGTGCTCATACCTCGTGACTGTGACACAAGGCACAAATAGGGGCCGGAAGCTCTTCGCTTCCGGCCCTTTTCTGCCGTTATCCTCCGTATCGGGTCAAGCGCTTACGCGTTCTTGATCGCCGAGATGTCGAAGTTCAGCTTGATCTTGTCCGAGACCAGGACGCCACCCGTCTCCAGCGCCGCGTTCCAGGTCAGACCCCACTCCGAGCGCAGGATCTCCGCCCTGCCCTCGAAGCCGACGCGCTCGTTGCCGAACGGGTCCTTCGCGGCGCCGTTGAACTCGAGGGCGATGGTGAGCGGCCTGGTGACGCCGAGGATGCTCAGGTCGCCGGTGACGCGGTAGTCGTCGCCGCCTGCGGACTCGACGGAGGTGGAGCGGAAGGTCATCGCCGGGAACTCGTCGGTCTTGAAGAAGTCGGCGCTCTTGAGGTGGCCGTCGCGGTCGGCGGACCCGGTGTCGATGCTGTCCATGCTGACGTCGATGGAGGCGGTGGACAGGGACGGGTCGGCGCCGTCCAGCCGCAGCGAGCCGGTGAAGTCGTCGAACTTGCCCTTGACGTTCGTGACCATGGCGTGCCGGGCCACGAAGCCGATCGTCGAGTGCGCGGGGTCGATCGTGTACGTCCCGGTCAGCGCGGTGAGTTCCGGGCTCACGGTGGCGACGGCGGTGGCGGCGGAGCCGTCGGCGTTCTTGCGGCCGAAGATGCTCATGGGATGCTCCTTGGGGACGGGGGAAGATCCAGTTTGTTTAACCTTCAATGATTCTTAACGTGGGTGGTCGCGGACCTATTCCGCAGGGGCGGCCGGACTCGCCGTATCACTCGACCGGCCGAAGCCGGAGCGCGTCGCGCACCCCGGATGTGAGGCGGATCGCACTCACGGGCTTTGTGTGACCCCTACAAGCGCCAGGCCCTCTGAGCAGTCGGAACGGCTGCACACGCGCCGGGTTCTGTTCGGTGGTACCAGGAAAACGCTCCGGAGACTGTACGGAGTCGACGTCTCCCTTTCCTTGGCGGGCTTCGTAAGGTCGCTACATGACCGTTTTGGAAGAGACGACGGGCGAACAGACCGCAGAGCCTTCGGAGCCCACGGACGCGCGCGGCCGGGTGGCCGAGCTGCACGAGATCCGTGCTCAGGCTCTGGCCGGTCCGAGCGAGAAGGCGACCCAGGCGCAGCACGCCAAGGGCAAGCTGACCGCCCGGGAGCGCATCGAGCTGCTCCTGGACCCGGGGTCCTTCCAGGAGGTCGAGCAGCTGCGCCGGCACCGGGCGAGCGGATTCGGCCTCGAGGCGAAGAAGCCGTTCACCGACGGTGTGATCACCGGCTGGGGCACGGTGGAGGGCCGCACGGTCTTCGTCTACGCCCACGACTTCCGCATCTTCGGCGGCGCGCTGGGCGAGGCCCACGCCACGAAGATCCACAAGATCATGGACATGGCCATCGCGGCCGGGGCTCCGCTGGTCTCGCTCAACGACGGCGCCGGCGCCCGTATCCAGGAGGGCGTCTCCGCGCTCGCCGGGTACGGCGGCATCTTCCAGCGCAACACCAAGGCCTCCGGCGTCATCCCGCAGATCTCCGTGATGCTCGGCCCGTGCGCGGGCGGCGCGGCCTACAGCCCCGCCCTGACCGACTTCGTGTTCATGGTCCGCGAGACCTCGCAGATGTTCATCACCGGCCCGGACGTCGTCAAGGCGGTCACCGGCGAGGAGATCACGCAGAACGGCCTCGGCGGCGCCGACGTGCACGCCGAGACCTCGGGCGTCTGTCACTTCGCCTACGACGACGAGGAGACGTGCATCGCCGAGGTGCGCTACCTCCTGTCGATGCTCCCGCAGAACAACCGCGAGAACCCCCCGCGCGCCGAGGCCGGCGACCCCGCCGACCGCCGCGGCGACGTGCTGCTCGACCTGGTCCCGGCCGACGGCAACCGCCCCTACGACATGACCAAGGTCATCGAGGAGATCGTCGACGACGGCGACTACCTCGAGGTCCACGAGCGCTGGGCGCGCAACATCATCTGCGCGCTGGCCCGTCTGGACGGCCAGGTCGTCGGCATCGTCGCCAACCAGCCCCAGTCCCTGGCCGGCGTGCTGGACATCGAGGCCTCCGAGAAGGCCGCGCGGTTCGTGCAGATGTGCGACGCCTTCAACATCCCGATCGTCACCCTGCTGGACGTCCCCGGCTTCCTGCCCGGCGTCGACCAGGAGCACGGCGGCATCATCCGCCACGGCGCGAAGCTGCTGTACGCCTACTGCAACGCGACCGTCCCCCGTATCTCGCTCATCCTGCGCAAGGCCTACGGCGGCGCCTACATCGTCATGGACAGCCAGTCCATCGGCGCGGACCTCACCTACGCGTGGCCGACCAACGAGATCGCCGTCATGGGCGCCGAAGGCGCGGCCAACGTGATCTTCCGGCGGCAGATCGCCGGCGCCGAGGACCCGGACGCGATGCGGGCCCGCATGGTCAAGGAGTACAAGTCCGAGCTGATGCACCCGTACTACGCGGCCGAGCGCGGCCTCGTCGACGACGTGATCGACCCGGCGGAGACCCGCGAAATCCTGATCCGCTCGCTGGCGATGCTCCAGTCGAAGCACGCCGACCTGCCCTCCCGCAAGCACGGCAACCCTCCGCAGTAACCCGGCCGACCCCTCGCGGTACCCCTGCGGAAACCTCATCCACGGAGACTGAGACCCATGAACACTCCCGACATCCGCGTCGAGAAGGGCCACGCCGAGCCCGAGGAAGTCGCCGCCATCACGGCGATCCTCCTGGCCCGCGCGGCCGCCCGCACCTCCGAGCCCACCGAGGACCGCCGTGGCCGCCACAAGGCGGGCTGGCGCCGCCTGGAGCGCGAGGGCGGCTTCCGCGCCCCGCACAGCTGGCACTGACCTCCCGGCACTGACCTCCTGGGACGAAGAAGGGCCCCTCTCCACGAGAGGGGCCCTTCTGCACACCCGGGGGGGCGCGGAGACCGCGCGACACCGACCGGCCACCGACTGCCCGGCAGACGGCTCAGAACCGTCCGGGGCAGCCCGGTGGCCGCACGGGCGCTTACCGCAGCCGTGCCATCAACGCATGCTCGACGAGCGTGATGAGCGCGGACTTCGCGTCCGCGCGGTGGCGGGCGTCCGTCGTGATGATGGGGGTGTCGGGGCCGATCTGCAGCGCCTCGCGTACCTCGTCCGGGTTGTACGGCTGGTTGCCGTCGAAGCCGTTGAGGGCGATCACGAAGGGGAGACCCGAGTTCTCGAAGTAGTCGACCGCGGGGAAGCAGTCGGCGAGACGGCGGGTGTCGACCAGGACGATCGCGCCGATGGCACCGCGCACCAGGTCGTCCCACATGAACCAGAACCGGTCCTGGCCGGGCGTGCCGAACAGGTACAGGATCAGGTCCTGGTCCAGGGTGATGCGGCCGAAGTCCATGGCGACCGTGGTGGTCGTCTTGTCCCCGGTGTGGGTGAGGTCGTCGATGCCCGCCGACGCGGACGTCATGACGGCCTCGGTGCGCAGCGGATTGATCTCCGAAACAGCCCCGACGAACGTGGTCTTGCCCACGCCGAAGCCGCCCGCCACCACGATCTTCGCGGAAGTGGTGGAGCGGGAGGGACCCCCGCTAGAGCTTGCGAAGTCCACTGAGCACCCTTTCGAGCAGTGTCACGTCTGGCTGGCCGCCGGCGCTCTCGTCGCCGCCGGGCTGATGGATGGCGACCAGTCCCGCTTCCGCCAGGTCGGCGACGAGGATCCTGGCCACACCGAGGGGGATGGTCAGCAGCGCCGAGATCTCGGCGACCGACTTGATCTCTCGGCAGAGGTTGCAGATCCGCTGATGCTCGGGCAGCTGGCCCTGCATCTGATGCGGCTGCGCGGTGGTGTGCACCAGCGCCTCGATGGCGAGCTGGTACCGCGGGCGGGTCCGGCCACCGGTCATGGCGTACGGACGTACCAGCGGGTTGTTCGACGAGCCGGCGGGCGCCGGCTCCGGGGAGCGGCGATGCGGCTGCACCGGCTGGATGCGCGGGGCGTGCGGCTGGTCGTACGGGGACGGCCCCGGGCCCTGCGGCCCCTGAGGCGTGTACGGCCGCTGCTGGCTGGGCGCGGAGGGGAAGTTGTAACGGTTCGGGTTCTGGGTACCGTCGTTCTGGCCCTGGGCAGGACCGTACGACCAGTTGCCCGAATGCGAACCGCCTGGGGGTGTTGCCACTCTCTCTCCTCCTCCGACTGTGCCCTGGCACCCATCACGTGGAGCCGCGTCCCGAAACACTACGGCCTCGGGACGCCAAAACGCACCGTCCGTTTGTTAGTTGAGAAGGCTCCCTTGGAGCTCCGCTCGAAGGTCGGGCGTCAGGACCGAACCGGCTCGGTCCACCAGGAGTGCCATCTCGTACCCGATGAGACCGATGTCCGCCTCGGGATGTGCGAGCACCGCGAGCGAGGAACCGTCGGACACGGACATGATGAACAGGAATCCCCGCTCCATCTCCACAACCGTCTGGTTCACGCTGCCTCCCTCGAAGATCCGGGAAGCGCCTGCCGTCAGGGACGTCAGACCTGAGGCGACGGCCGCGAGCTGGTCGGCACGGTCGCGGGGGAAGCCTTCGGACATCGCCAGAAGGAGTCCGTCGGCGGAGACCACCACCGTGTGGGACACCCCCGGGGTGTTGTCCACGAAGTTGGTGATCAACCAGTTCAGGTTCTGTGCCGCCTGGCTCATCGGGCTCACACTAACGCTCCTGGTTGTAGGTGCTGTCAGGCCCACTGTGATGATTCCCAGTGGCCTGGCCGTTCGTTTCACTGCTTCCTGCGTTGCGTCCGCGCTGGACGCCGCGACGCAGGTTGCTCAACCTGCCTCGGACGTCCTCCGGGGCGCGGGAGACCTGTGGGCCTCCCTGCGGGGTGCTCTCGGCGGCGCCTTCGATGAGGTTGGCCTTGGGCACCCGCCGCGGCAGACCGGAGGAGGTGACCCCGCCCGCCTTGGGCTTCTTCAGAGCGGAGGCCTGATGCCAGCGCTCGTCGTTCGCCGACCGCCAGATGTCGCCACCGCCGTTGCTCTCCGAAGAGGAGGCCGGCGCTTCCTGCTTCGTGGCGGGCCGTGCGCCGTTCGCGCCGCTTGCGGTGGATCCGCGGCGGGGCAGACCGGCTTCGGTCAGCGCGTGGGAGGCGGCGGGGCTGGATCCCGGACGATCGAAGCCTACGCGGTTCTGCTCATCCGCGTCAGCGACCTGCGTGGATTCCGCTTCCGGAGCGTACTGGTCCGGGTAACCGTTCTGGTAACCGTTGCCCTGACCGTTCTGCTGGGGCCAGTCGTCCTGGTAGGACTGCTGCTCCTCGTACGGCTGGAAGCCCTCGGACGCGGCCGGCCCGGCCTCCGTCCGCTCCTCCTGGGCGGGCTCCGCATACGCGGGGTCCGGGTAACCGCCGTTCGACGAGAAGCCTTCGCCCTGCGGCAGGCCGTTCTGCGGGGCGAAGGACTCGCCCTGCGGCACACCGCCGTTCGGCGGGAAGTACTGCTCGTCGTACGCCGGGCGCTGCGGCTCCTGGTAGGCCGTCTGCTGGTCGAACGAGGCGGGCTGCTCGGCGTAGCCGGTCGCGCCGTTGTCGTAGTGGCCTTGGGCGCCGCCGCGCGCGGGGTCGTAGCCGTTCTGTCCGGCGTCGTAACCCTGCTGCTGACTGCCGGCCTCGTAGTTCTCGCCGAAGGCGGCCGCCTCGGCGGACTGGTGCGGCTGCGCGGACTGCTGGTCCGGCTGGCCCGTCTGGGACTCCAGGGCCGCGCGGCGCTCCTCGCGCATCAGGGACCGGCCCACCGGGTCCAGGTCGCGGATGTCGTCGGGAACCTCGTAGCGGCTGTCGTCGAAGCCGAGTTCGGCGGCGGTGCGCATCGGCAGACCGTTGCTGAAGTCCTCGCCGGCGCCGTAGTTCTGCTCCGGGATGATCTGCGAGACCGTGAACTCGTCGCGGTCCGGCTGGTGCTGCTGCTGTTCGCCGCCGCCGCCGTGGGTGATGGCGTCCGGCAGCATGACCAGCGAGGTGGTGCCGGCCTGCTCGCCCGAGGGGCGCAGCTGGACGCG
This sequence comes from Streptomyces achromogenes, assembly GCF_030816715.1. NCBI lineage: Bacteria > Bacillati > Actinomycetota > Actinomycetes > Kitasatosporales > Streptomycetaceae > Streptomyces > Streptomyces achromogenes. The sequence goes on from NZ_JAUSYH010000001.1 coordinate 6,096,436, forward strand.
GATGCCGTGCCGGTCGGACAGCCGGCCGACCACGAACAGACCCATGCGCTGCGAGATCGCGGCGTCCACGGTCGGCGGGTTGGCCAGCTTGTGGTTGATGTCCGCGAAGTCCTCGGCGGTCAGGCCGATGCCCTTGTCGTGGATCTCGATCATCACGCGGCCGTCGGGAAGACGGGTCGCCGTGACGCGGACCTTGGTCTGCGGGGAGGAGAACGTGGTGGCGTTCTCCAGCAGCTCGGCGAGCAGGTGCACGAGGTCGGTCACGGCGCGGCCGTGGATCTCGGCCTCCGGGACGCCCGACAGTTCGATGCGCTCGTACTGCTCCACCTCGGAGGAGGCGGCACGCAGCACGTCGACCAGCGGGACCGGCTGGTCCCAGCGACGGCCGGGCTCCTCGCCGGCGAGGACCAGGAGGTTCTCGCCGTTGCGGCGCATACGGGTCGCGAGGTGGTCCAGGCGGAAGAGGTTCTCCAGCTGGTCCGGGTCGGCCTCGTTGTTCTCCAGGTCGGTGATCAGGGTCAGCTGGCCCTCGATCAGGGACTGGTTGCGGCGCGAGAGGTTGGTGAAGATCGCGTTGATGTTGCCCCGCAGCAGGGCCTGCTCGGCGGCGAGCCGGACGGCCTCGCGGTGGACCTGGTCGAAGGCGCGGGCGACCTCGCCGATCTCGTCCGTGGTGGTGATCGGGATCGGGGCGACCCGGGTGTCGACCCGGCCGGGGTCGGTGCGGGAGAGCTGGTCGACCAGCATCGGCAGGCGCTGTTCGGCGATGCCGAAGGCGGCGTTGCGCAGCTGGCGCATCGAGCGGCTCATCTGGCGGGCCACCGCACCGGCGAGGATGAACGCCAGGAGCAGGGCGACGACCACGGCGGCGCCGGTGATGATCGCGGAGGTCTTCGCGTCGGCCGCGATGTCCGAGGCCTCGGACACGGCCTTGTCGGTCAGATCCGACTCGATCTGCCGGTAGGCGTCGTACTTCAGCGTGGTGACCGCCCACCAGTTCTCCATGCTGATGCCCTTTTCGGCGAGGGCGGCACGCTCGGCGCCGTCCCTGCTCTGCATCGTGGAGATGGCGACGACCATCGTCGTCGGGTTGGCGGGCGGCGGAACGTAGTCCGGGTTCTTCTGCTTCGCCTCGGCGGCCTGCGCGGCGCCGTCGCTCTTGATCTTCGCCTCGGCGTCCTGCAGCTTCTGCGCATCGGCCTCGGTGCCGCCGCCGACGTACTCCTCGATGGCGATGCCCTCGAGGTAGGCGTAGGAGGAGAGGGAGACCTTCTGCTTCGCGAAGTCGTCCGCCCGCGGGCCCGGTTTGATCAGCAGGTGCATGCCGATCGAGCGCTCCAGGGACATCGCGGCCTTGGTCAGCGAGATCGCGTAGACGGTGCGGCCGTAGGAGGTGATGTTTCCGGTGCCCAGACCGAGCTCGTTGGAGAACTCCATCAGGGGGTGCGCGATCGCGGTGTAGCCCTCTTCGGTCTGCACGCCCGACAGCTTGGAGGTGTAGGCGGCCGCACGCAACGGCGCCAGCTTGGTCTCCGCGTCCCGGAACAGCTTCAGCCGGCGCTCCAGACCGGCCTTCGCCGGCATGTTCTTCGCGGCCTCGTCGAAGGCGGCGGCGGCGGCGTCGGTGAGCTTGCGGGCCCCGGTGACCGTCGCGTCGTCCCGCTTGCCGGCGAGCAGGGGCGCGGCCGAGATGTCGCGCTCCTTGTAGATGGCGTCGCCGTAGCTCAGTGAGGCCCGCACCAGACGCGCGGTGTTCTCCGCGTCCTCGGCCTCCTGCCAGGTGTCGATCGAGCTCTTCACCTGGAAGCCGCCCATGACCAGGCCGACCACCACGGGTATGAGCAGAATCGCGTTCAGCCGGGTCGGCACCCGCCAGTTGCGCGGGGAGAGACGGCTGCCGCTCTTGGCGGGCGCTGCCGTCGACTCCGAGCCGGGCACATGGGCGGGCGCCGCTCCGCGCGGCGGCGGCGTGAAGTTGCCCCGGGCCGCAGGCTCGGGACTTTTCTTGCTTCGCCTCACTCGACCAACAACCTCTCGGCGGTCGGCACCTTCGTCGTGCCGCTGTGTCTCAGAGCCCGGTCAGCCATCGACCATGAGTACGTCATTGACTATTGGGCAGTTCAGGCATTCCAGCATGACGACCAGCCCTCTTCCAAACATGGGAAAGAGTTGGTTCGACGTGATGTAAACCCCAGATAAAACGGTCAAAAAGAACGAGCCCCGCCAAAAGACGGGGCCTTCGTGCGCACAGCGAGACCGAGTGACCGCGACGCGTGGTGGGACTCGGCGATTCCTCTGCCGAAACGTTATGAACACCGGAGCCGACCGTGTCAAAGCCCACAGTCGGCTCCAGAGCGCCTACGGCAACTGCTGTACGTCACCTGATGCTTGAAAGTTACCGCAGTCGCGCCATCAGTGCATGCTCGACCAGGGTGATCAGCGCGCTCTTGGCGTCCGAGCGGTGCCGGGCGTCCGTCGTGATGATCGGGGTGTCCGGGCCGATCTGCAGCGCCTCGCGCACCTCTTCGGGCTGGTAGGGCTGCTGCCCGTCGAAGCCGTTGAGCGCGACCACGAACGGCAGACCGCTGTTCTCGAAGTAGTCGACCGCGGGGAAGCAGTCGGCGAGACGCCGCGTGTCCACCAGCACCACCGCGCCGATGGCGCCGCGCACCAGGTCGTCCCACATGAACCAGAACCGGTCCTGACCCGGCGTGCCGAACAGGTAGAGGATCAGGTCCTGGTCGAGCGTGATGCGGCCGAAGTCCATGGCCACCGTGGTGGTGGTCTTGTCGCCGGTGTGGGTGAGGTCGTCGATGCCCGCCGACGCGGACGTCATCACGGCCTCCGTGCGCAGCGGGTTGATCTCGGAGACGGCGCCCACGAACGTGGTCTTGCCCACGCCGAAGCCACCCGCCACCACGATCTTCGCGGAGGTGGTGGCCCGGCCTCCGTCAGAGCTTGCGAAGTCCACTGAGCACCCTTTCGAGCAGCGTCACGTCCGGAGCGCCACCGTTGTTCTCGTCGCCGCCCGGCTGGTGGATGGCCACCAGTCCGGCCTCGGCGAGGTCCGCGACGAGGATCCGCGCCACACCCAGCGGCATGGCCAGCAGCGCCGAGACCTCGGCGACCGACTTCACCTCGCGGCACAGGTGACAGATGCGCTGGTGCTCCGGGAGCAGTCCCATGAGCGCTGCCGGGTCGGCCGTGGTGCTGATCAGCGCCTCGATGGCGAGCTGATAGCGCGGCCGGGTCCGGCCACCGGTCATCGCGTACGGACGCACCAGCGGCTGGTCGCCCTCATCGCCGTACGGCTCCGCGTACGGATCATGATGGGCGGTGGGCGGGGTCATGGATCCTCCGGGCGGGACAGCATTTTTGGTTTGTCGTGCCGTCCGTCGAGGCCGGTGGGGGGATTGTGTCGGCCGGACGGTGTTTTCGTGAGGCGGGTGGTACTCGGGCGGGTCAGTGGAGCAGACTGCCCTGGAGCTCGGCGCGAAGGTCGGGCGTGAGGACCGCGCCCGCTCGGTCGACGAGCAGTGCCATCTCGTAGCCGACGAGGCCGATGTCGCACTCGGGGTGCGCGAGCACGGCGAGGGACGAGCCGTCCGAGACGGACATGAGGAAGAGGAAGCCCCGCTCCATCTCGACGACCGTCTGGGCGACGTTGCCGCCCTCGAAGATCCGGGAGGCCCCGGCGGTCAGTGAGGTCAGCCCCGAAGCGACGGCCGCCAGCTGATCGGCGCGGTCGCGGGGGAAGCCCTCGGACATGGCCAGCAGGAGCCCGTCGGCGGACACCACGACGGTGTGGGACACCCCAGGGGTGTTGTCCACGAAGTTGGTGATCAACCAGTTCAGGTTCTGTGCTGCCTGGCTCATCTGGCTCAACTAACGCTCCTGCTGGTGAGTGGGGCTCGGGAAACTGCCGGTCGAGCCGTTGCCGGCCTGACGACCCTGCGCGATGCCCCGACGGAGATTGGTCAGCCGGCCGCGTACGTCGTCAGGCGAACGCGAGACCTGCGGACCGGTCTGGTGCTGTTGCTGCTGAGCCGTGCCCGGGACGAGGTTCGCCCGGGGCACCCGGCGCGGCAGACCGGAGGTGGTGACGCCGCCCGCGGCAGGCTGCCGGACGCGCTCGGCCTGGCGGACGAGTTCGTCGTTGGGCGAGGTCCGCCAGGACGCCGGAGCGGCGGCCGGACGTTGCGGAGCGGCCGGAGCCTGCGGCTGCTGTTCCTGCTGCGGAGCCGGGGACGGCGCCGCACCCCCCGCCTGCTGACCGTGGAACCAGTTGGTCTCCAGCGTGTCGTACAGCGGGGTGCGGCCGTCGCCGGGGCCCGAGGCCGGCGGCAGGGCCTCCGGCTCGGGACGTCCGGCCGGACGGTGCGGGACCGGCTGCTGCGCGGCTCCGTACCCGTTCGACTGCGGAACGGGGAACTGGCCGGTGGACGAAGGGTCCTGGCGGCCGGGCAGGGAGTGCTGCCCGGTGGCGGAGCCGTCGTAGCCGGAGGAGGCGAACTGACCCGTGGAGCCGTTGTCGTAGCCCTGCGGGGCGAAGTGGTCCGGCGTCGCCGGAGCGTTCTGCCCGCCGGGGGCGCCGAAGACGTCGGAGCGGGTGTAGCCGTTGTCGCCCGGCCGGCCGCTCGTGCCGGGGCGCTCGAACTGGCCGGCGTCCTGCCGACCGCCCGTGCCCGGGCGCTGGAACTGACCGGTGTCCTGCGGGTTGCCCACGGCCGGGAACTGGCCCGTGTTCTGCGGACCGTTCGCCGCGGGCCGACCGAAGTCGGCGGGCCGGCTGAAGTCGGCGGGACCGGCCTGGCCCTGACGCTCGTCGATGCGCGGCACCGCGGGTATCTCGGCGGTGGCGCCGGGACCCTGCCGGTCGTCGATCCGCGGCATGCGCGAGGTCTGCGCGACGTCCGGCTCCTCGTGGCCGCGCGGGGCGTCCAGCGGGGTGCGCGGCACCGGCGGCCGGGCGTTCTCGTCGCCCCAGCTGGGCATGCGCGGCTGCGGGTTGCCGCCCGGCAGCTCGGCGCGCGGACCGCCGCGCGGCGGCAGCTGCGGCTGACGGCCGCGGCCACCCTGCTCGGCGTTGTTGGCGCGCTGCTGCGGCGGACGTCCGCCGAACATGTCCGTGCCCTGCGTGCTGCCGTTGGCCGCCTGCAGTCCCTGCGGCGCACCCGGCGCCTGGCCGCCGAAGCCGGCGCCGGCCGGGCGACCCTGCGGGGGCGCGGCCGGCGGCTGCTGGGGACCGCGCGGCGGCTGGCCGCCGGGACGGCCACCGCCGTCCCGGCCGGGCAGCGCGGCCCGGGGGCCCTGACCGCCGGCGAGACGGCCGCCCGCGCCGGGACCGGCGCCGAGGGCGCCGCCCTGCGAGCCGTTCTGGCGACGCGCGGCGGCGACGCCGGCCGCGGCCTGCGCGGCGGCGGGACCGCCCGCGACGCTGCCCTGACCGGGCTTGGGCTGGGGCTTCTTGCCGCCCTGGGCGACGTCCACGGGCAGCATGACCAGCGCGGTCGTGCCGCCGGAGTCGGAGGGGCGAAGCTGGATGCGGATGCCGTGCCGCTGCGACAGACGGCCGACCACGAACAGACCCATGCGGCGGGAGACCGACACGTCCACGGTGGGCGGCGAGGCGAGCCGCTCGTTGATCGCGGCGAGGTCCTCGGGGGAGAGGCCGATGCCGGTGTCGTGGATCTCGATGAGCACGCGGCCGTCGGGCAGCGCGTGACCGGTGACCTTGACCTTGGTCTGCGGAGAGGAGAACGAGGTGGCGTTCTCGAGCAGCTCGGCGAGCAGGTGCACGAGGTCGTTGACGACCCGGCCGGCCACTTCGGTGGTCGGCACGGAGGAGAGCTCGATGCGCTCGTACTGCTCCACCTCGGAGGCGGCGGCGCGCAGCACGTCGACCAGCGGGACCGGACGGGTCCAGCGGCGGCCGGGCTCCTCACCCGCGAGGACGAGGAGGTTCTCGCCGTTACGGCGCATGCGGGTCGCGAGGTGGTCGAGCTTGAAGAGCGAGGACAGCTGGTCCGGGTCGGCCTCGCGGGACTCCAGTTCGGAGATGAGCGAGAGCTGACGCTGGATGAGGCCCTGGGAGCGGCGCGAGAGGTTGGTGAACATCGCGTTGACGTTGCCCCGCAGCAGGGCCTGCTCGGCGGCCAGGCGGACCGCCTCGCGGTGCACGTCGTCGAAGGCCGCGGCCACCTGGCCGATCTCGTCCCGGGAGTGCACACCGACCGACTCCACGGACGTGTCGACGTCCTGCGGGTCGGACTCGGACAGCTGCTTGACCAGTTCGGGCAGCCGGTCCTGGGCGACCTTGGTGGCGGTCTCCTGCAGGCGGCGCAGCGAGCGGATCATGGAACGGGCGACGACGAACGCGCCGACCAGCGAGACGCCGAGCACGAGCAGGATGAGCGCACCGGAGATGATCGCCTCGCGCTCCGACTCGGCGCGCAGCTCACGCGCCTTCTGCTCCATGTCCTCGAGCAGCGTGTGCTCGATGTTGGCCATCTGCGCGATCTTGGTCGAGCTGTCGTCGATCCAGTCCTGGTACGACCGCTTGTCCTGCGACTGCAGACCGGTGGTGGAGCTCAGCGCCCGGGTGGCGTAGGTGTCGGCTTCCTCGATGACCGGGTTGCCCCGCTCGATGGGCTGCAGCAGCTCCTCGGCGCCGTCGTCGCCGTAGATGCTGCGGAAGCTCGCGAGTTCGGAGTCCTGGTTCTCCAGAGCGGCCTCGGCGTACTGCCGGTCGTTCTCGGAGAGGTCGCCGTAGACGGTGTTGCTCACCGGCAGCGCCGCCGCGAGCACGGCGCGCTGGACGGAGGCGTACTCCTTGGCGGCGGAGAACGCGGACAGCGCGCGGGTGCGCTGGATCATCTCCGGGTTGCTGGTGGCCTGCGCCATGTCCTGCGACAGGTCCAGCAGGCTGGTGATCAGGCGGTGGTAGGCCTCGACCGTCTGGGTGGAGTTCTTGGGCTCCGAGTAAGCGGTCGACCGGATCTTGGCCAGGTTGCCGAGGTCGCTGAGGAGACCCACGAGGCTGTCGCGGACACCCTGCAGGTTGCCGTCGGTGCTGGCGGCGTCGATCTCCTCCGAGGCGTCCTGGAAGGCGGTGACGGCCTTGTCGGTCTTGTCCCGGTAGCCCTTGACGCCGAAGTCGGTCGCCTTGCTGCCGTGCGTCAGCGGACCGGCGGAGCGGTCGCGCTCGTTCTGCAGCTGGACGGCCAGCTCGGTGGCCTGCTTGGTCATGTCCGTCAGCAGCTTCATGTTGTCGAGCTGCTTGATGTCGTCCATCGACTGGTCGATGCGCAGCGCGCCCAGCGTGGTCGCGGCGACCACCGGCAGGGTCAGCAGCGCCACCAGACGCGTGGAGATGCGCCAGTTGCGCAGCGCCACCCGCGGGCCGGGACCGGGGGAGCCGGCCGGCGGCTTGGCCGTCGGAGTCGGGGTGAAGGAACTCGGCGACGCGGACGAGCCGGGGCGCCCGGGGCGCTCACCGCCGTCGCCGGACGCGGCCGGGCCCGGGTTCTGGGCGTGCTGGGGCGAGGAACTGCCGGCATTGGGGCCAGTCCCGCCGTGCGGCTCCGGCTCCGCCGAAGCACTGCCATCCCTCTTGAAACGTCCCTGCACTAGCGTCGCAACCTCTGGACCAGGCGCCTCCCCGCGTGAACGGAAAGACGGTGTCGGCGTGTCGGGGGCGTCCTGAATTACGCCACCCTGATGGTCGTGAGTACCGGCGCTGGCTCCCCCTGTCTCGCCGCCACCGGGCGCGTTCTGCGCCCCCTGTGCGCCGGCTCGATCCCGCGGCGGTCCGAGGAATTCCAGCACAGTGCAGGATCTCCAACAAGGCCCGTTGGCCAGGCTGTGACATCCGTGACACGACGTGAGGGTGAAGTTACGGGATGTAGAAAGTGTTTCTCCCTAAGGCGGACATAAGGGTGCGAACCCTGGGGATGACAGGGGTGTCCCAGTCGCCATGATCAGGAGCGGAATGGGCGCTTCAGGTGTCATATGCCCCTTTCGTGGGGGTCGGGCGAGAGTCCGAAATGACCGAAATACCACTGAACCCGTGAGCAAACTCACACGCCGATCATGCGACCTTCACGGGTTCGCCGGGAAGGGCGTGTTTAGCCTGACGCTTTACAGGGATGGCACATCCGACAAACCGCGCCCGCGCGGGGGCCTCTGACGGCCTCTCCGGCGCCCCGAGACGACAGGGTCACGTAAAACAGTGAAGACGACGACGATGTTCCACAAGATCGCCAACCCGAGGCGCACGACGCTGGCGCACCTCAAGGACGCCGACGAACTGCAGCTCCCGGAGCAGCAGGAGCACTCCGTCGATCTCCCTGCCCAGACTGCCAACCCCAAGCGCACCGTCCTCATGGAGGCGCCGCTCGCCGCCTCCGTCGCGGAGTAGATCCAGGGGATCCAGGAGATCATCCCCGATCTCCGCGATCACATACGGGCGGCGGCCGCCGAATGCTCAAGCCGGCCGCCCACGGATGTCAAGGGCGTCCCCGGCCGGGGACGCCCTTCCGCGTTAGCCTGGAGCGTCACACTCCAGCCAGCTCAGTCAAGGGGCCAACCAACCCGTGCGCATCGCCAGGTTCTCCATCGACGGCAACGTCGCCTTCGGCGCGGTCGAGGGGGCCGAGCCGGACGAGCTCGTCCTCGACATCATCAAGGGCATCCCGTTCGCGGACTTCGAGCTCTCCGGCACCAAGGTGCCGCTGAGCAAGGTCCGGCTCCTGCCGCCCGTGCTGCCCAACAAGATCGTCGCCTTCGGTCGCAACTACGCCGAGCACGCGCGCGAACTGGGCAACGAGGTCCCCGACGCCCCGTTCGCCTTCTTCAAGCCGTCCACCTCGGTGATCGGCCACGGCGACGACATCCAGTACCCGTCGTTCTCCGAGGAACTGCACCACGAGGCCGAGCTGGCCGTCGTCATCGGCCGGATGTGCCGCGAGGTCCCGCGCGAGCGCGTGGCGGAGGTGATCTTCGGCTACACCTGCGCCAACGACGTCACCGCACGGGACGTCCAGCGGCGCGAGAAGCAGTGGGCGCGGGCCAAGGGCTTCGACACCTCCTGCCCGCTCGGCCCGTGGGTGGAGACCGGCCTGGACCTGGCGACCGCGTCCGACCTCACGATCCAGCTCACCGTGGACGGCGGACAACGCCAGCTCGGCCGCACCAGCGAGATGACCCACTCCATCGCGGATCTGATCGTCAACATCACCGAGGCCATGACGCTGCTCCCCGGCGACGTGATCCTCACGGGCACCCCGGCAGGGGTAGGCCCCCTGGCTGTCGGCGACGAGGTCGCCGTCACCATCGAAGGCATCGGCACTCTCACCAACAAGGTTGTCAAGCGTGGCTAGCGCACCCGGCTCTCCCGTACGCGTCCGTTTCTGTCCCTCGCCCACCGGTAACCCGCACGTGGGCCTGGTCCGCACCGCCCTGTTCAACTGGGCCTTCGCCAAGCACCACCAGGGCACCCTGGTCTTCCGCATCGAGGACACCGACGCGGCCCGCGACTCCGAGGACTCCTACCGCCAGCTCCTGGACTCGATGCGCTGGCTCGGCTTCGACTGGGACGAGGGCCCCGAGGTCGGCGGCCCGCACGCGCCGTACCGCCAGTCCCAGCGCATGGACCTGTACAAGGACGTCGCGCACAAGCTCCTGGACGCCGGTCACGCGTACCACTGCTACTGCTCCCAGGAGGAGCTGGACACCCGCCGTGAGGCCGCCCGCGCCGCCGGCCGGCCGTCCGGCTACGACGGCCACTGCCGCGACCTCGCCGAGGCGCAGGTCGAGGAGTACCGGGCCCAGGGCCGTGCGCCGATCGTCCGCTTCCGCATGCCCGACGAGACGATCACCTTCACGGACCTGGTCCGCGGCGAGCTGACGTTCACCCCGGAGAACGTGCCCGACTACGGCATCGTCCGCGCGAACGGCGCCCCGCTGTACACGCTGGTCAACCCGGTCGACGACGCCCTCATGGAGATCACCCACGTCCTGCGCGGCGAGGACCTGCTCTCCTCCACGCCCCGCCAGGTCGCCCTCTACAAGGCGCTGGCCGAGCTGGGCATCGCGAAGTCCGTGCCCGCCTTCGGTCACCTGCCGTACGTGATGGGCGAGGGCAACAAGAAGCTCTCCAAGCGCGACCCGGAGTCGTCCCTCAACCTCTACCGCGAGCGCGGCTTCCTCCCCGAGGGCCTGCTCAACTACCTCTCGCTGCTGGGCTGGTCGCTCTCGGCCGACCAGGACATCTTCACGATGGACGAGATGGTCGCCGCCTTCGACGTGACGGACGTCAACCCCAACCCGGCGCGCTTCGACCTCAAGAAGTGCGAGGCGATCAACGCCGACCACATCCGCCTGCTCGACGTGAAGGACTTCACCGAGCGCTGCGCCCCCTGGCTGAAGGCGCCGGCCGCCCCCTGGGCGCCGGAGGACTTCGACGAGGCGAAGTGGCAGGCGATCGCCCCGCACGCGCAGACCCGGCTCAAGGTCCTCTCGGAGATCACCGACAACGTCGACTTCCTCTTCCTGCCCGAGCCGGTCGCCGACGAGGCGTCCTGGGCGAAGGCGATGAAGGGGGGCAGCGACGCGTTGCTCACGACGGCCCGCGAGAAGCTGGAGTCGGCCGACTGGACCTCCGCCGAGTCCCTGAAGGAGGCCGTCCTGGCCGCCGGCGAGGCCCACGGCCTCAAGCTCGGCAAGGCCCAGGCGCCCGTCCGCGTCGCCGTGACCGGCCGCACGGTCGGCCTGCCCCTCTTCGAGTCGCTGGAAGTCCTCGGCAAGGAGAAGACCCTGGCCCGCGTCGACGCGGCCCTGGCGAAGCTCGCGGCGTAACGCCCGGGCACGCGTGAGGGGCGGCCCCCGGATTACCGGGTGCCGCCCCTCACGCGGTCACCTCAGAGTGCGTCGGTCTCGTCGATCAGGTAGTGGGTCTCGTCGAAGATCCAGACCACGACCACGACCATGATCGCGCCCGCCACGACGTACTCCAGCATCACACCAGGGGCGACATATGCCTTACGGAGATTCTCGTCCGGGCCCAGCGGCGCGGTCGAGTTCTTGCGGAACGGATCCCGCGACAGTATCCGCACGGCCCGGTCGAGCTGGGCCTGGCGAGAGACCGGCAAGGTGTCGTAGGCCGCACGCGCCTCAAGGGTGAACTGGACTCGGTACTCGCTCATGTCCTCAGTGTGCCAGCCCGCGATACCGTCGGGGACATGAGTATTCGCGCCGTGGTCTGGGACGTTGACGACACTCTCTTCGACTACACGACCGCCGACCGCGAGGGCATGCGGGCGTATCTCACCACCGAGCGACTGCTCGACCGCTTCGGCACGGCGGAGGAGGCCCTCGCGCGCTGGCGCGCGGTGACCGACCAGCAGTGGGCGCGGTTCTCCGCGGGCGGCATCACCTTCGAGGACCAGCGCCGGGACCGGGTACGGGCGTTCCTGGAACGGCCCGAGCTGACCGACGTGGAGACCGACGCCTGGTTCCGCCGGTACATCACGCACTACGAGGCCGCCTGGTCCCTCTTCCCGGACGTCCTGCCCGTGCTCGACGCGCTCGCCGCCAGCCACCGTCACGCGGTGCTCTCCAACTCCAGCATCCACGTCCAGGACCACAAGTTGCGCACCCTCGGCGTGTACGACCGATTCGAGGCCGTCCTGTGCGCCGCGGAGCTCGGCGTCTCCAAGCCCGAGGCCGGCGCCTTCCTCGCGGCCTGCGAGGCCCTCTCGCTGCCCCCGCACGAGGTCGCCTACGTCGGGGACCACCCGGAGATCGACGGACGGGGCGCGGCCGACGCCGGACTGCTCTCGGTGTGGATCGACCGTTACGGCGGCACGGCGACCGTCGAGCTTCCCGCCGGCCGGCACCGGATCGCCTCCCTCGCCGAACTCCCCGCGATCCTCGGCGCGGATACCCGTTTTGGAGCGCAGTCCACCTTCGGGTAATGTTCTTCCTGCGCCGCCGGAGAGCGGGCTGTGAAGGCCGGGCACCGAAGGCGCAAACTAGAACAAGATCCCCACAGGGGGTTGCGTTACAGTGGCCTATGGTGTAATTGGCAGCACGACTGATTCTGGTTCAGTTAGTCTAGGTTCGAGTCCTGGTAGGCCAGCTCGCAGAGCTCATCTGCAAAGCCCCCGTTGTGTAGCGGCCTAGCACGCTGCCCTCTCAAGGCAGTAGCGCCGGTTCGAATCCGGTCGGGGGTACAGATCCTTCCCAGGAAGGCAGTCCGGGTCGCACCCGCTGTCTCTCATGCAGGATCGCTAGGGCCCCCGTTGTGTAGCGGCCTAGCACGCCGCCCTCTCAAGGCGGTAGCGCCGGTTCGAATCCGGTCGGGGGTACGATTCACCTTGAATCACCTTGGTCTATGGTGTAATTGGCAACACTACGGTTTCTGGTACCGTCATTCTAGGTTCGAGTCCTGGTAGACCAGCTCTGATCTGCGGAAACGCAGGATCTAGGCCCCCGTTGTGTAGCGGCCTAGCACGCCGCCCTCTCAAGGCGGTAGCGCCGGTTCGAATCCGGTCGGGGGTACCACACGAAAGGCCCTCCGCTTCGGCGGGGGGCCTTGTCGCGTGCGCCTGCCGCGAGGGCCTCACTCGAAGCCGTACCGCCGCGCCGACTCCTCCTCCTGCGCCAGCCGGTGCAGCGCCTGCAGCATCGGCTCGACGAGGATCGCCCCCAGCACCGCCGTCTCGATCCGCTCCGCCTCCGACTCCCGCGTCTCCACGAAGTCCAGGTCCAGGATCGCGGCCTGGTGCATCAACCGGGCGTAGGAGAAGAGCAGTTCGGCGTCCCAGTCGTAACCGAGGCGACGCAGCGCGGCCACCGAGACCACCAGCGACCGGTACGCGGGGGAGATCGTCGTCAGCAGACGGGCGTTGGCCCAGCCCAGCGTGCGCAGCAGGTCGTCCGCCTCCTGGTGGGCGGCGCGGACGTGCTCGTCCTCGGTGTCCGGCTCGGGGACCTGGGGCAGCGACCACAGGGCCGCGCCGAGGCGGATCGTGCGGCCCAGGGAGTCGTCGTCCACATGCCCGAGCACCTCCCGCACCGTGGCCACCGGCAGCCGGCCCACCTGGATCATGGCGCGCACCAGCCGCAGACGGCGCAGATGCTCCTCGTCGTACGCGGCGGTCGTCGCGTTGAGCCGGCGGCCGGGCTGCAAGAGGCCCTCACGCAGGTAGTACTTGATCGTCGCCGTCGAGACTCCGCTGCGCTCGCTCAACTCGGCCAGTCTCATCCCTTGCGCACCTCCATGGACAGCGCCACTATCCAAGCATGGCCGAAGCCACCCGCACCACCGCCGACGCGCGAGGCGACGTCGTCGTCCTGCTCATCGGGATGCGTGTCAACCGGTTCTGGGCCGTGCACCAGTGGGTGCCGGTCATGCTGGCGATGCTCAGGATGCTCGCCGAGCTGAAGAAGGACCCGAGCCGGGGGCTCCTCTCCCGGGTCCTGCTGACGGCCTCGCCGCGGACGTACTACGTCGTCCAGTACTGGGAGTCCAAGGAGAAGCTCTACGCCTACGCGAGCGCGCCCGACGCGTTCCACCACCGCGTGTGGGCCCGGCTCAACCGCAGGGAGCGGGAGGGGAAGGTGCGCGGGCACGTGGGGATCTGGCACGAGGCGTACGTCGTGCCGGAGGGGTCGTACGAGGCGGTCTACGGCGACATGCCGGCCTTCGGCCTCGCGGCCGCGCACGGGCAGATCCCGTTGGAGCGGCGGGGGCGCTACGCGAAAGACCGTTACGCGTACCGGTCCGCGCCCTAGGAGGCGTGCCCACGCGGCGGAGTCGCACGCGCCGGCGCCGTCCCACGCCCACGCCCGCGAGGTGGGGGCCTTGCCGTTCGGGAAAGGGCTGCCGCGGCGTTGAGGCCGCCCTTCTCCTCGCGGAGTCAGCCGGTGCGGCGCAGGGCCTCGGACAGGCGGGCCGCCGCGTCGATGACCGCCTGGGCGTGCATACGGCCCGGGTGGCGCGTCAGACGCTCGATGGGACCCGAGACGGAGACGGCGGCCACCACGCGGTTGGAGGGGCCGCGGACCGGTGCGGAGACGGACGCGACGCCCGGCTCGCGCTCGCCGATGGACTGGGCCCAGCCGCGGCGTCGCACGCCCGACAGGGCCGTCGCCGTGAAGCGGGCGCCCTGCAGGCCGCGGTGCAGGCGCTCGGGCTCCTCCCACGCCATCAGGATCTGGGCCGAGGAGCCCGCCTTCATCGTGAGCGTGGAGCCGACCGGCACGGTGTCCCGAAGGCCGGACAGGCGTTCCGCCGCGGCCACGCAGATGCGCATGTCGCCCTGGCGGCGGTAGAGCTGCGCGCTCTCGCCCGTGATGTCCCGCAGGTGCGTGAGCACCGGGCCGGCGGTGGCCAGCAGGCGGTCCTCGCCGGCGGCCGCGGCCAGCTCGGCGAGTCGGGGACCGAGAATGAAACGGCCCTGCATGTCGCGCGCGACCATACGGTGGTGTTCCAAAGCCACGGCCAGACGATGGGCCGTGGGTCGTGCGAGTCCGGTGGCAGCGACCAAGCCTGCGAGGGTGGCCGGACCGGACTCCAGGGCGCTCAGGACAAGGGCTGCCTTGTCCAGGACGCCGACGCCGCTACTGTTGTCCATGAAACGATACTCCCGTCTCACTCTGTGAAACGCAAGTTCATTTTTCCGTGAGACGCGCAACCCTTGGACGCATGGTGGCCCGCGGACCAACGGGCCAGGCGGCGGGTGCCCGGGGAAAAACAGGGGCCGGTGGGCGTCGCCTCCACAAGATCTCTAGTTGGGCCGGTGCGTCATTGCCGGCCGGAGGGAAAGCGATGGGTAGGACACTCGCGGAGAAGGTCTGGGACGACCACGTCGTCCGGCGCGCCGAGGGCGAGCCCGACCTCCTCTTCATCGATCTGCACCTCCTGCACGAGGTGACCAGCCCGCAGGCCTTCGACGGACTGCGGCAGAACGGCCGCCCGGTGCGCCGTCTCGACCTCACCATCGCGACCGAGGACCACAACACCCCGACCCTCGACATCGACAAGCCGATCGCGGACCCGGTCTCCCGGGCCCAGCTGGAGACGCTGCGCAAGAACTGCGCCGATTTCGGCGTCCGGCTGCACCCGCTGGGCGACGTCGAGCAGGGCGTCGTGCACGTCGTCGGCCCGCAGCTGGGTCTGACCCAGCCCGGCATGACGGTCGTCTGCGGCGACTCCCACACCTCCACGCACGGCGCCTTCGGCGGTCTGGCGTTCGGCATCGGCACCTCGCAGGTCGAGCACGTGCTGGCCACCCAGACGCTGCCGATGGCCCGCCCGAAGACCATGGCGATCACCGTCGAGGGCGAGCTGCCCGACGGCGTCACCGCCAAGGACCTGATCCTGGCGATCATCGCCCGCATCGGCACCGGCGGCGGCCAGGGCTATGTCCTGGAGTACCGCGGCTCCGCCATCGAGAAGCTCTCGATGGAGGCCCGCATGACCATCTGCAACATGTCGATCGAGGCCGGCGCCCGCGCGGGCATGATCGCCCCCGACCGGACCACCTTCGACTACCTCGAGGGCCGCCCGCACGCCCCCAAGGGCGAGGACTGGGACGCGGCCGTCGCGTACTGGAAGACGCTGAGGACGGACGACGACGCCGAGTTCGACGCCGAGGTGGTCATCGACGCCACCGCGCTGTCGCCGTTCGTCACCTGGGGCACCAACCCCGGCCAGGGCGCGCCGCTTTCGGCCGACGTCCCCGACCCTGCTTCGTACGAAGACGCTTCGGAGCGCCTCGCCGCCGAAAAGGCCCTGGAGTACATGGGGTTGGAGGCCGGACAGCCGCTGCGCTCCATCAAGGTGGACACCGTCTTCGTAGGTTCCTGCACCAACGGCCGCATCGAGGACCTGCGCGCCGCCGCCGAGCTCGTCAAGGGCCGCAAAGTCGCCGACGGCGTACGGATGCTGGTCGTCCCGGGCTCCGCGCGCGTCGGTCTGCAGGCCGTCTCCGAGGGTCTGGACGTGGTCTTCAAGGAGGCCGGCGCCGAGTGGCGGCACGCGGGCTGCTCGATGTGTCTCGGCATGAATCCCGACCAGCTGGCCCCGGGGGAGCGCTCGGCGTCCACCTCCAACCGCAACTTCGAGGGCCGTCAGGGCAAGGGCGGTCGGACGCACCTGGTGTCGCCACAGGTCGCGGCCGCCACGGCCGTCCTGGGCCACCTGGCCTCCCCGGCCGATCTGTCCGACGCCGAGACCCGTACGCCCGCTGGAGTCTGATCAGTCATGGAAGCATTCATCTCGCACACCGGCCGGGCCGTCCCGCTGCGCCGCTCCAACGTGGACACCGACCAGATCATCCCTGCTCACTGGCTCAAGAAGGTCACCCGGGACGGGTTCGAGGACGGGCTGTTCGAGGCCTGGCGCAAGGACCCGGAGTTCATCCTCAACCGGCCCGAGCGGCAGGGCGCCAGCGTGCTGGTCGCCGGCCCCGACTTCGGCACCGGCTCCTCCCGTGAGCACGCCGTCTGGGCGCTGCAGAACTACGGCTTCAAGACCGTGATCTCGTCCCGCTTCGCCGACATCTTCCGTGGCAACTCGCTGAAGAACGGCCTGCTCACGGTGGTGATCGAGCAGAGGATCGTCGACGCGCTGTGGGAGCTCACGGAGAAGGACCCGCAGGCCGAGATCACCGTGGACCTCGAGGCCCGCGAGGTGCGCGCCGAGGGGATCACCGCGGCCTTCGAGCTCGACGAGAACGCCCGTTGGCGCCTGCTGAACGGGCTGGACGACATCTCCATCACCCTGCAGAACGAGGGTGACATCGCCGCCTACGAGGCCAAGCGCCCTTCGTACAAGCCGAGGACGCTCGAGGTCTGACCCCGAAGCCCCAGGGCCCCGAGGCGGCCTCCGTCAGGTCGAGTTTCGGCCACCGCGACACCCCTTCCGTACCCCCGATCGGTCCGATCGGGGGTACGGCCGTGTCCGGACCCTTTCGGCCCCGGATCCCTTCGCCGCTCGTGCCAACTTCCCACGTTAGAGGGGTTGTTGCCGGGGTACCCGCTCTGTGGGGACCCGACCGCCGGAAGGGCGCGAACGGCCGTCGGGGGCGGCAGTTGCCCCCTGGGCGGGCGACAACTCGCCCCAGATGGCACAATCTGTGCATGGAACACGACGGCCAACTCGAGCTCTATACGGCGGTCGCGAACCAGCTCAAGGAAGCGCACACAAGAGTGCGCGCACTGCAAGTCCCGGAGGGCGTACGGATGGCGCTGACCCGGAAGCTGCTGGTCATCACGGCCGCGGCCAAGCACGATCTCGCCGATGCGACAAGGCGTCTGGAGCAGTTCATGGCGGACCTCGACGAGGGGCGAACGCCCGAAGAGGGGCGCTGATCGCTTCCGGAGCAGCCGATTTCGTTGCGGCACAAGGGTGATTAGCCCGTTTCGTGTTTGATTTGCGGTATATATCTGCCTAACGTGCGAAAAAGCTTGAACACTTTCGTTCTGGCGAATGTCTCCGAAGGGGAAGACGTGAACAAGGCGCAGCTCGTAGAAGCGATTGCCGACAAGCTGGGCGGTCGCCAGCAGGCCGCCGAGGCGGTCGACGCGGTCCTGGACGCCATCGTCCGCGCGACGGTCGCCGGCGACCGGGTCTCGGTCACCGGCTTCGGTTCGTTCGAGAAGGTCGACCGGCCGGCCCGCTACGCCCGCAACCCCCAGACGGGCGAGCGGGTTCGGGTCAAGAAGACCTCCGTCCCGCGCTTCCGCGCAGGCCAGGGCTTCAAGGACCTGGTCAGCGGCTCGAAGAAGCTCCCGCGCGGCGGCGAGGTCGCCGTCAAGAAGGCCCCCAAGGGAAGCCTGACCGGCGGCGCGTCCGCGACGGTCAAGAAGGCCGCCGCGAAGAAGGCCGCCCCCGCGAAGAGGGCGTCGGCCGCCGCGAAGAAGGCCACCCCGGCGAAGAAGACGACGGCGGCCGCCAAGAAGTCCACGGCCACCGCCAAGAAGACCACCGCGAAGAAGACCGCCGCCAAGAGCACGACGGCGGCCGCGAAGAAGACCACCACCGCGAAGTCGGCCACCGCCAAGAAGACGACGGCCAAGAAGGCCCCGGCGAAGAAGGCGACGGCCACGAACGCCCCCGCCAGGAAGTCCACCGCTCGCAAGACCACCGCCAAGAAGGCCACCGCCCGCAACGCATAGGGCAACTGGGGCACTCACGCGCCGGGCCGGACTCCCTCTCGGAGCCCGGCCCGCGGCGTCTGCGCCGGTTCCTTCGGCGGGAAGCCCCTCAGAACGTCTGCAGCGTCACCAGGGTGATCCTGGGACGCTCCTTCGGGCCGTCCGTCTCGATCCGCACCCGCTGTCCGGGCCGCAGCAGTCGCAGCCCGCCCGCGTCGAAGGCCGGTGCGTCGAAGGGCACGGGCGTGCCGTCGTCGAGCAGCACCTGTCCGCTGCGGGTGTCGGGGTCGTACGTGTATGCGGTCGCCTGCATGGCGGCAGCCTACTGCCCGGGGATCAGCAGACGCGCGGTCGCCGCGGCCGTCCGGGGCCCCACGCCCAGCGCCAGCGCGGCGCGCAGGTCCTCGCCGGTGTCCACGTCCTGGCGTACCGAATCCACCGCGTCGAGACGTAGTTCCACGGCTCCGGAGGCTCGATGGCGGGCCCGGGAATCCGGGCCGAATGCGGGGCGCAACGCGCGCCCGGGGGCGACGGCGAGAAGCGTGGTGCCGATTGCGGCCGCGTCCGGAAGGAATGCGCGGGGGAATTGCGCTGCCGCCTCCAGTACCCGGGCCAATTCCGGCGCGCGCAGCGACGGCAGATCGGCGTTGAGGGCCGCGAGGGGCGCGTCGGGACGAAATGCGCGTACGACGGCGGCCCCGTGGGCCAGCGCGGCGTTCAGGCCCGCCCCCGGCTCGTCCGGGACGATCCGGGCGCCCAGGGTCGCCAGCGTGCGCCCGGCCAGGGCGTCGTCCGTGACCACGGCCACATCCCGCACCGCGGGCGAGGCCAGCGCGGCTGCCACGGTGTCCTCGGCGAAGGCCAGGGCGACGCCCGGGCGCAGGCCGTCGCCGGCCGTGTCCGCGAGCCTGCTCTTGGCCAGCGCCAAGGGCTTCAGGGGTATGACCAAGGTCCACCGCACCGGCGTGCCTCCCCTCTCTTGTCGCGGTCATTGTCACCCGGCCCGCCCGTGCGCGGGACGCGCGGGCGTACGGTGTTCTCGACAGACTCGCGGTCCGGAGCGACACTTGTGCGGCCCCGGGCTCCGGTGCAGGCCCAGGGAAGTCCTAGAGGAAGGTGTTCGCGTGCCCCGCCGCAGAATCGGCTTCTGGTACCGCTTCGCCGCGGTGCTGTGCAAACCCTGGCTGGTGGTTCTGATCAAGCGGGACTGGCGCGGAATGGAGCACATTCCGGCCGAGGGTGGATTTATCACCGCGGTGAACCATAATTCGCATGTCGACCCCTTCGCGTACGCGCACTTTCAGTACAACACCGGACGGGTGCCGCGATTCCTGGCGAAGAGCGGGCTTTTCCGGGAGGGATTCGTCGGTGCCGCGATGCGCGGCACCGGGCAGATCCCCGTCTACCGCGAGAGCACGGACGCGCTCAGTGCCTTCCGGGCCGCCATCGACGCGGTGGAGCGCGGCGAGTGCGTCGCGTTCTACCCCGAGGGCACCCTCACCCGCGACCCCGACGGCTGGCCGATGACCGCCAAGACCGGCGCCGCGCGCGTGGCCCTGCAGACCAGGTGCCCGGTGATCCCCGTCGCCCAGTGGGGCGCCAACGAACTGCTGGCCCCGTACGCCAAGAAGCCCGACCTCTTTCCGCGCAAGACCCACCACGTGCTCGCGGGCCCGCCCGTGGACCTCTCACGGTTCTACGGCAGGGAGACCACCCCCGAGCTGCTGAAGGAGGCCACGGAGGTCATCATGGCGGCCGTCACCGGCCTGCTGGAGGAGATCCGCGGCGAGAAGGCCCCCGAGACGCCCTACGACCCGCGCCGGGAGCGCATCGAGCAGCGCCGCCGCACCCAGGCGGAGACCGCGGCGGACAACGGTGCGGAGACCGCGGCGGACAACGGTGGGGAGACCGCGGCGGACAACGGTGGGGAGACCGCCGCGGCGAACGGCGCGGGGGTCGTTGGCCCGCGCATCGAGCGCATCGACCGCACAGGCCGGGCGCATACCGGGCACGCGCAGGCCCGTCACGAGGGGGAGAACAGCAAGTGAGCAACTCCGTGAAGGCGGCCGTCTTCGGCACCGGATCATGGGGGACCGCCTTCGGCGCCGTCCTCGCCGACGCGGGCTGCGAGGTGACGCTGTGGTCGCGCCGCGCCGAGCTCGCCGACGCGGTCAACTCCACCCGCAGCAACCCCGACTACCTCCCCGGCGTCGAACTCCCGCGCAACCTGCGCGCGACCGCCGACCCGGCCGAGGCGGCCCGGGACGCCGACTTCACCGTCCTCGCCATCCCCTCGCAGACGCTGCGCGCCAATCTCGCCGACTGGACCGCGCTGCTCGCCCCGGACACCGTGCTGGTGTCGCTGATGAAGGGCGTCGAGCTCGGTACGACCATGCGGATGAGCGAGGTCGTCGAGGACGTCGCCAAAGTGGGCCGGGACCGGATCGCCGTCGTGACCGGGCCCAACCTCGCCAAGGAGATCGCCTCCCGCAGGCCGGCCGCGGCCGTCGTCGCGTGCACCGACGAGGGCGTCGCCCAGCGCCTGCAGGCCGCCTGCCACACCCCCTACTTCCGCCCGTACACCAACACCGACGTGGTGGGGTGCGAACTCGGCGGCGCGGTCAAGAACGTCATCGGCCTCGCGGTCGGCATCGCGGACGGCATGGGACTCGGCGACAACGCCAAGGGCTCGCTGATCACGCGCGGCCTCGCCGAGACCACCCGGCTGGGCCTGGCGATGGGCGCGGACCCGCTCACCTTCGCCGGACTCGCCGGGCTGGGCGACCTGGTGGCCACCTGCTCCTCGCCGCTGTCCCGCAACCACACCTTCGGCACCAACCTCGGCAAGGGCATGACCCTCCAGGAGACCATCGCGGTCACCCGGCAGACCGCCGAGGGCGTCAAGTCCTGTGAGTCGGTGCTGGATCTGGCCCGGCGGCACGGCGTCGACATGCCGATCACCGAGACGGTCGTCGCCATCGTGCACGAGGGCAAGCCTCCGGTCGTCGCGGTCAAGGAGCTGATGTCGCGCAGCGCGAAGCCCGAACGACGCTGAGCGAACCCGGCGGGCGGACGCTGACTCCCGGCACTACCACCGGGTACTCTCAAGCCGATATGAGCACCGAGAACCTCCCCCAGAGCCCTCAGCAGCCCTCTCGCAAGCCGCGGGTCGCCGTCGTCTTCGGCGGTCGCAGCTCCGAGCACGGGATCTCCGTGGTCACCGCCGGCGCGGTCCTGCGGGCCATCGACCGGACGCGGTACGAGGTGCTGCCCATCGGCATCACGCGCGAGGGCGGCTGGTTCCTCACCGCCGACGAGCCCGAGCGCATGGCGATCACCGACCGCCGTACGCCCGACGTCGAGGAGCTCGCCGAGTCGCGGGACGGCGGCGTGGTGCTCCCCGTCGACCCCGCGAACCGTGAAGTCGTGTACTACGAGGCCGGTTCGGTGCCCAAGGCGCTCGGCGAGGTCGACGTCGTCTTCCCGGTGCTGCACGGCCCCTACGGGGAGGACGGCACGCTGCAGGGCATGCTGGAGCTCTCCGGCGTCCCGTACGTGGGGTCGGGTGTGCTCGCCTCGGCCGTCGGCCAGGACAAGGAGTACATGAAGCGGGTGTTCACCTCCTTCGGGCTCAAGGTCGGCCCGTACGTGGTGATCCGGCCGCGCGAGTGGGCGCAGGACGAGCCGGCCGCCCGCAAGAAGATCGTCGACTTCGCCGGCGAGCACGGCTGGCCGCTCTTCGTGAAGCCCGCGCGCGCGGGCTCGTCCATCGGCATCACCAAGGTCGACGACCTGTCGGGGCTGGACGAGGCGATCGCCGAGGCCCAGCGCCACGACCCGAAGATCCTGGTCGAGGCGGCGCTGCGGGGCCGCGAGATCGAGTGCGGCGTCCTGGAGTTCGAGGACGGCCCGCGCGCCTCCGTCCCGGCCGAGATCCCGCCGCCGGACGCGCACGCGTACTACGACTTCGACGCCAAGTACATCGACTCGACCCCCGGCATCGTCCCGGCGCCGCTGACGCCCGAGGAGACGGCCGAGGTGCGGCGCCTCGCGGTGGACGCCTTCGAGGCGGCGTCCTGCGAGGGACTGGTCCGCGCGGACTTCTTCCTCACCGACGACGGCGAGTTCGTCATCAACGAGATCAACACGATGCCCGGCTTCACGCCGATCTCGATGTACCCCAAGATGTGGGAGGAGACCGGGATCGGCTATCCCGAGCTGGTCGACCGCCTGGTGCAGGCGGCCCTGCGCAGGTCCACGGGACTGCGCTGATCCGGGACCGACCGGTGCGGGACCGGCGCGGCCGGTCCGATCGGACGAGCTAGTCGGCGATCCCTTCGGGGATCGCCTTCTTGATGGCCGGGGCCAGATCGATCAACGCGCCGGAGTTGTCGGCCCCCGCCGGCACCGTCACCTCGACGTAAGCGCTCAGATTGGCCGTGGTGAAGCGATAGCCGCCGCCGTCCCGCTTCTCCATCAGCCAGTTGACGCCGTTCACCCCGCCGGCCACCGCGTCCGGGTCGGCGCCCTGCACGACCTTCGGGTCGATCATCTTCGGCGGCTGTGCGACACCGCAGCGCAGTATGATCGCCGGACCTCCCCAGCCCGCGGTCAGCGCGGAGGCGGGCTCGGGATCGTGGCGGCTCTCACCGTCCACCTTCGACGGCAGTACCTTGTCCAGGTTCCGGCACAGCGTCGTGGCTTTCGCGCCGGGACGGGGAACCGCCGTCGACCTGTCACCGTCTGCTGAGGAGCAGCCCACCGCGAGCAGCAGCAGGGCGAGCGCGGGCAGGCCGATGGGCCGGTGACGGAAAAGGTTCACCGGCCAAGGTTAGACGGGGGCTACAGATGCACGACCGGGCAGGTCAGGGTTCGGGTGATCCCGTCCACCTGCTGGACCTTGGCGACCACCATGCGGCCGAGGTCGTCCACCGTGTCGGCCTGTGCCCGCACGATCACGTCATAAGGTCCCGTCACGTCCTCGGCCTGGACGACGCCAGGGATTTTGCCGATCTCTTCGGCGACGGTCGACGCTTTGCCGACCTCCGTCTGGATCAGGATGTACGCCTGTACCACGGAACCTCCAGAGCGGCCACGAGGATCATGTGGGGAAAAGGAACGCCACGGTATCGCGTCGCCGCTCGCCGCGGGGAGACCTGCGGGAACCACGACCCGCGCGCCGGGGTACGGGCCCGACAGAAGTTGACGGCTGACTCGACCGTATCGAGGACACTGGTTACGCGCGACCGGGCACAGACAGGTATAGAAGGGGCGAAAGGACAATGAAGGGCACTGTTGGTGAACTCGGCGAGTTCGGGCTCATCAGGGAGCTCACCTCCCGTCTCACCACCACCCCCGCGGTCCGGGTCGGCCCCGGCGACGACGCCGCGGTGGTCGCGGCACCCGACCGCCGGGTCGTGGCCAGCACCGACATCCTGCTGGAGGGCCGGCACTTCCGCCGCGACTGGTCCACGGCGTACGACGTAGGCCGCAAGGCCGCCGCCCAGAACCTCGCCGACATCGCCGCCATGGGCGCGGTGCCGACGGCCCTGCTGCTCGGCCTCGTCGTGCCGGCCGAACTGCCGGTCACCTGGGCGAGCGAGCTGATGGACGGTCTGCGCGACGAGTGCCAGGTCGCCGGCGCCTCCGTGGTCGGCGGCGACGTCGTACGCGGCGACACGATCATGGTGTCGATCACCGCGCTCGGCGATCTGCGCAACCAGGAGCCGGTCACCCGGGGCGGCGCCCAGCCCGGTGACCTCGTCGCGGTGACCGGCTGGCTGGGCTGGTCCGCCGCCGGGTACGCGGTGCTGTCCCGCGGCTTCCGCTCGCCCCGCGCCTTCGTGGAGGCCCACCGCCGCCCCGAGCCGCCGTACCACGCGGGTCCGGCGGCCGCCGGACTCGGCGCCACGGCGATGTGCGACGTCAGCGACGGGCTCATCGCCGACCTCGGGCACATCGCGGAGGCGAGCAAGGTCCGCATCGACGTCCGATCGGGCGCGATCGACATCCCGACCCAGATGAACGACATCGGGCAGGCCGTCGGGGTCGACCCGATGCAGTGGGTGCTGGCCGGGGGAGAGGACCACGCGATCGTGGCGACCTTCCCGCCAGACGTGAAACTGCCCGCCCGCTGGAAGGTGATCGGCGAGGTCCTCAACCCCTCCGCCCTGCCCCAGGTGACCGTCGACGGGGCGCCCTGGACCAGTAAGGGCGGCTGGGACCACTTCGGGGACCTGGAGGAGTCGTGAGCGCGCCCGCGGCGCCGCCCCGGGTGCTGACCGTCGCCGGCTCCGACTCGGGCGGCGGGGCCGGCATCCAGGCCGACCTGAAGACGATGCTCGCGCTCGGCGTGCACGGCATGAGCGTGATCACCGCGGTCACCGCGCAGAACTCCCTTGGCGTACAGGGTGCTTGGGAGCTACCGGTGGAGGCGGTCCGGGCCCAGTACCGCAGCGTCGTCGACGACGTCGGCGTCCAGGCGGTGAAGACGGGCATGCTCGCCTCCGCCGAACTCGTCGAGGCGGTGGCCGAGTTGCTCGCCGGAGCCGGCGTACCCGTCGTCGTCGACCCGGTCGGTGTCTCCAAGCACGGCGATCCGCTGCTGGCCGCCTCCGCGCTGGACTCCGTCCGCACGAAGCTGCTGCCGGTCGCCACCGTCGCCACCCCGAACCTCGACGAGACGGCCCAACTGACGGGCGTGCGGGTCGAGTCGGAGGGTCAGCTGCGGGGCGCGGCCACCGCCGTGCTGGCCCACGGGCCGCGGTGGGTGCTCATCAAGGGCGGTCATCTCCCCGGCGACGCCGTGGACCTGCTGACGGACGGCGTCGAGGAGCACTGGCTGCGCGCGCCGCGGTACGACAACCGGCACACGCACGGGACGGGCTGCACGCTCGCCTCCGCGATCGCGGCGCAGCTGGCGAAGGGGCACTCCGTGCCGGAGGCGGTCGCGGCCGCCAAGCGGTACGTCACGGGGGCGATCGCCGCGGGGTTCGCGCTCGGCGCGGGGATCGGCCCCGTGGACCACGGCTGGGACCTCGCACCGGGCAGGCGCGGTGGTGTCTGAGGGTCGTCGTCGCCCTCGTCGCCTGTCGCCCTCGTCGATCTTCCGTCGAACTGTCGGTGAGGCGCGGTGGGGGTGGAGAAGAGCGGAGTGAGGGCAGCAAAAAGCCGGTCCACCCGAGGTGGACCGGCTCGATGCAGCGAACCAGCAGTGGCCGCGCGCGATGGGGTTCCCCCCAGCTCGAATGGAGTCGAGGGCAGGGGGACGTGCGTCAGCGCGAGACCTTGCCGGCCTTGATGCACGAGGTGCAAGCGTTCACGCGCTTCGGCGTCCCGCCGACCACGGTACGGACGCGCTGGATGTTCGGGTTCCAGCGACGGGACGTACGGCGGTGCGAAAACGAGATGTTGTTGCCGAAGCTCGGCCCCTTGCCACAGACGTCGCAGTTGGCAGCCACGGGTCACTCCAAAGACTTCAGATGCACTTACGGTGGATCCCGGCATGCCGGGATCGAGATCGCAGGATCAGAGATCTGAGTGGCGGTGCCAGGGGGATGGCCCGATGTGTATCGGGCAACCGGAGCAGCATACAACGGCTGCGCCAGCAGAACGAAACTACCATGGCTGTTCAGGGCCCCGGCCCCGGCGTCGTCGCTCCCGGCCGGCCCTGCCCCCGCCCTGCCCGGGCCGCTTTCCGGCGGACTCGGGGCCTGGGGCTACGCTGCGTCCAGTCCAGCACTTCAAGGAGGCGCAGGTGGCGCAGGTGCCGCAGACGTTCTTCGATGCTCTCGCGGTGCGCACCTGGTGCGGCCTGGCGCTCTCGGCTCTGGGCCGTGCCCGCGAGGAGATCGACGCGATCAACGTCTACCCGGTCGCGGACGGGGACACCGGCACCAATCTGTATCTGACCGTCGAGTCCGCGGCGACCGCCGTCGAGGCGGTCTTCGCCGGGCACGAGGCCGGTTCCGCGCCCGTTCAGCCCCCGTCCCTCGCCGACGCCGCGCACGCGATGGCGCACGGCGCGCTCATAGGCGCCCGCGGGAACTCGGGCACGATCCTCGCGCAGTTGCTGCGCGGCATGGCCCAGGTGCTCGCCGCCGAGCGTGAGGCGACTCACACCGACGGGGCCGGGCTGCGCCTGGCGCTGCGACAGGCGGCGGACGCGGCCCGGCAGGCCGTGGCCCACCCCGTCGAGGGCACCGTCCTGACGGTCGCCTCCGCCGCCGCGGACGCGGCGGGGGGCGCGGAGGGCGACTGCGGCACCATCGCCCGGGCCGCCCACCGCGGGGCGTGTGCGGCGCTCGCCGCCACTCCGGAGCAGCTCGCGGTCCTGGAGCGGGCGGGAGTGGTCGACGCGGGCGGCCGGGGGCTGGTCGCGGTCCTCGCGGCCCTGGTGGAGACGTTCACGGGGGAGTCGCCCGGCATGCCGGGCCTTTCGGAGCTCTCAGGACCCGCGGGGCCGCCTGGGCGCGGGGAGCCGGTTCGGGCGGGAAACGCGGAGCGTTCGCAAGGCGCGGAGAGCGCGGAGAGTGCGGAGGGCCCGGCCTTCGAGGTGATCTACCTCTTGGAGGCCGACGACGCGGCCGTGGGGCGGCTGCGGCAGCGGCTCGACGGCCTCGGCGACTCGCTCGTCGTGGTCGGCGGGGACGGTCTGTGGAACGTCCATGTGCATGTGGACGACGCCGGCGCGGCCGTGGAGGCGGGCGTCGAGGCGGGCCGGCCGTACCGCATCCGCATCACCCACTTCGGCGCCGACGACGCGCACACGCGCGGAGGTGAGCGTCCGCCGCGCGAGCGCGTGCAGCGTGCGGTCGTCGCCGTGGTGCCCGGCGAGGGACTGGTCGGGCTGTACACCGAGGCCGGCGCGACCACCGTGCTCGCGCGCCCCGGGGAGCCCCCCGCGAGCGGGGAGCTCGTGGAGGCGGTGCGACGTGCCCACGCGCGTGAGGTGGTGCTGCTGCCCAACGACGCCGACCTGCGGCACACCGCGGCCGCGGCGGCGGAACAGGCGCGCACGGAGGGTATACGGGTGGCCCTGATCCCGACCCGTTCCGCGGTCCAGGGGATCGCCGCGCTCGCCGTCCACGAGCCGGACCGCCGCTTCGACGAGGACGTCGTCTCGATGACCTCCGCCGCCGGCGCCACCCGCTACGCCGAGGTCGTCGTGGCCGTGCGCGAGTCGTGGACCATGGCCGGCATCTGCCAGGCCGGCGACGTCCTCGGGCTCGTCGACGGCGACGTGGCCGTCATCGGCTCCGATGTCGCCGCCACCGCGGAGGGCGTCCTCGATCGCATGCTGTCGGCGGGCGGCGAACTGGTCACCCTGGTGCTCGGCGACGAGGCCCCCGAAGGCGTCGCGGAGCGCCTGGAGTCGCGGGTGCGGGAGGCGTACCTCGCCGTGGACACGGTCGTGTACCGGGGCGGGCGGCAGGGGGCGTTGTTGTTGATCGGGGTGGAGTAGGGGGTTGGGGCTGGAGCGAGGGCTGGGGTGAAGGGGATCGTTCAACGATCCTCGTGGCCCTCGTGTCCGCGTTGAACGATCCCCTCTGCCTCGAGAGAATCGTTCAACGATCCTTCACATCTCAGGGGAATCGTTCAACGATCCCTCGGTTCTTCCGCCGCCTGCAGCAACTGCTCCGCCTCGGCCCGCCGCGCCCGCATCGTCTCGCCGTCCACCCGACCGTCGCCCTCGTCGCCTTCCAAGCCGTCGACGGCGGCGTCCGCACAGGACCGCAGCACCGCCCGCGCGCGGGCCGCCGCCTGCGCGGGGCGCCCCAGGTCGCACTCCAGCCAGCCGGCGGCCAGCTCGGCGCCGGTCCGGGCGGGCAGGCCGCTCTCGCCCAGGGCGACGAACACCGCGACCGCCTCGGACATCTGGGAAAGGGCCTCGTCCAGCGTGGCCCGGATCGCGTCGTCGTCCGCGTCCTCGGCGGCGGAACGAGCGAGCAGGTCCCCGAACTGACGGTGGGTGTCGCCGAGTTCGGCGATCAGTCGCAGGCGCGCCTCCTCGTCGTCGCCCGCGGCGCCGAACGCGTCCGCGCACTCCTCCAGGGCGCTCGTCATCAGGGCGCGCGCCACGTCCGTGTCCCGCTCGGTGCGCAACGCCAGCCAGGCACGGGCGCGCAACGAGCGGATCAGCCCGCGCACGTTGCCGAGGTCCCGCCACAGCTCCCCCGCGCGCGCGTACGCCCGGTCGGCCTCGGTGTGCAGTCCGGCGTGGCCGAGCGACTCGGCGGCCAGGTGGGCGAGGGTGGCGTGGTCGTGCTGCTCGGGCCAGTGCCGGGCGATCTCGGCGGCCTGCAGCCGGCGTTCGGCGGCGTCCCGGTGCTCGCCGAGCTCGCTCAGACAGTCGCCGAGCCACCACTGCGTCTGGACGACCGCCCCGTCCCCGTGCGTCTCGGCGCTCAGGTCGGTCAGCGCGGACTCCAGCACCTCCGCGGCCTCGGCCCAGCGGCCGAGGCGTACCAGATACCCGCCGAGCTGGTGCCGCGCCCACGCGCCGAACGTCGGGCCCGCGCCCGCCTCGTCGGCCCAGTGCGCCGACTCCAGGGCGTGCTCCGCGGCCTCTTCGGCCTCTCCCCGGCCGCCGACCACCTCGGCCAGCTGGAGGTGCAACTGGGCCCGTCCGATCGCCTCCAGGAACGGCCCGCCGTGCTCCAGGGCCGCCCGCAGCGCCCGTTCCGCCTCCGCCATGTCGCCCAGCTCGTGGGCGAGAGCGGCCAGCCGGGCCTCGTACTCCACGGCGAACCAGGGCACACCCGCCTCGACGAACTCCGCGGCGGCCCGCGCGAACAGCTCCGCGCCGGTCCCCTCCTCGCCGGAGCGCGTCGCGAGCTCCGCCAGCATCGCGTGGCCCTCCGCCACCCGGGCGGCGAGCCGGACGTCGTCACCGGCCCGCCCGTCCACGAGCGCCAGGAGCTCCCGCACGGCCGACTCCGCCGCAGTACCGACCGATTCGGACACCGGCCCCTCGGCCTCGTAAACCCGACGCATCAGTATCCGCGCCCGCGCCATCAGAACGCCCGCCGCCTGCGGCACCTCGGTGCCGCCCTCCGCGTACAGCGCGAGAATCCGGTCGTACGGCTCGGCGACCGCCGCGAGCGCCTCGTCCACCTCGCCGCCGAGCGCGCGGACGTAGGCGGCACGCGCGCGTGCGGCCAGAGCCTCCCCGAGGTCGCCCGCCTGCGCGTACAGCCCGGCGGCCCGCTCGAACGCCTCCGCGCCCCGCGGGCCGAGACCGATCGCCTCGTGGTCGGCGATCTCCGCGCGGTCCCGCACCGCCAGCTCCACGTCCTCGGTCGCCGCGGCCACCCGGGCCACCCGCGCCCACGCCTCGACGGCGTGCGGCCGGAGCGTGTCCGACAACCGCCCGGGCCTCGTCGATCAGCGCCGGCAGGTCCGCATCCGCGACCTCACCGGCCGCCTCGGCCGAAGCCGCGGCGGCGAGCACGGGTGCGGCGGACGTCGGGCGTGACGCCCGCACCCCCAGGGGCAGCCGCTCCACCAAGGGCCGCTGCGCCATGCGCGCGCGTGCCCGCTCGCTCACGTGCTCCGTGCCGTTGCGCTCGTCGAAGCGCGCCGCCAGCGCGAGCGCCTCCGCGCGCGCGTGCGCGGCGAGCTCGTCGGCCGTCCACTCCCGCCCGGCCGCCCCGGGCACCCGCTCGCCGCCGAGCCCGAGCTCACCGAGGCGCCCCATCAGGAGCACCACGACACTCAGGAACTCCAGCTTGCTGCGTGGATGGCCCTCGTCCGTGAAGTACGCGGGCCGCTCCGCGAGCAGCTCCAGGCCCCGCGCCTCGTTGCCGGTCAGCGCGCAGAACTCGACGTGGGCGGCGTACGCGCCCCGCATGCTCTCCATGGACCGCACCAGCCGGAACCCGCGCAGATGGTGGGCGCGGGCCTCGTCCGGGCGGCCCAGCCGCAGCAGCGGCAGCAGCGAGGACGCCAGCACACCGTGCGGCTCGTGCGCGCACGTGTACTCGCCCTCGAGGACCGGCGCCCACAGCTCCAGGGCCTCGGTGTCCCGCCCCCGCTGCGCCTGCCACCAGCCCTGCCCGTGCAGCTCGCACGCGTGGCAGTCGGCCATCGTGTCCCGGTCCGCGGCCAGCCAGGAGGCGAACGCCCGCTCGGCCCGCGCCACGTCGCCCACGTGCGCGGCGACGCTGAACTCGGCGCTGCGCACCGCCCGTTCGGAGTGACCCGCGAGCCGGTAGCGGTGCTCCATCTCGCCCAGCCACTTCTCCACCGACGCCAGCGGCACGTGCGGCTGGTCGAGCATGCCGGCCGACATCCACTTGAAGACCCAGTGCAGCGAATGCGTCTCGTACGCGTCGAAGTCCTCGGGCCGGTCGTCCCACATGCGCAGCAGCCGCGCGAACGGGACGAACATCTTCGCCTTCTCGGAGCTGTAGTTGTAGACCTTCAGCTGGTGCCCGAGCGCCTCGATCACGGCGAGCGGGATCTTCAGCTTCTCCGCCTCCGCGAGCAGTTGTTCCGCGCGCGCGTTGCGGGCCGGCCCCTCCGGCTGCTCACCGTTCTCCGCCATCGCCCGGCGCAGGGAGTCGAAGTCCGTGATCTCACTCATCCGTGGCCCCCTGTCCGTCCGACGACTGCCCGTGCGCCGTGTCTCCGTGGGTGGCCCACTCGAGGAGGCCGATGAACGACCGGTTCAGCAGCGCCGAGTCCGCCGGCCGCAGGGGACGCTGCGCCATCAGCAGCGCCTGCCCGTACAGGGACTCCGTGGCGGTGCCGATCAGCTCCGGATCGTGCAGCGAACTGATGCGCCGGACCAACGGGTTGAGGTGGTTGAGCACCAGACGCGCGCGCGGGGCGCTCCCGCGCAGCGAGCCCAGGATGCCCGCCCAGAGGTCGTCGGCCCGCTCCTCGGCGTCCGCGCGCGCCTGCTCGTGCCGGGCCGCGCGGTCGTCGAGGTGCAGCGCGGGCACCGACAGCGGGTGGAAGGCCCGCAGGACGACGTCGCAGCCCAGCGGGTCGAGCTTCGCCCGCGCGGCCGCCAGGAAGCCGGCCAGCGCCAGCTCGTCGGCGGGGGCGACGGCGTCCAGGTGCGCGGTCACGGTGTCGGCGTCCAGCTCGGCGACCACCGTCCCCGGCCGCACCGACGGCAGCGCCTCCACCAGCTCGCTGTCGTACGTGTAACCGCCGTTGATCACCCCGACGCCCTGCGCGGAGGCGATCGGCGCGACCTGCCGGTACTCCTCGACGGTCCGCGTGAAGTGCACCACCGGGTGCCGCTGCGCGAACTCCTCCAGTGACAGCCGGCCGTCGGTCGTCTCGAAGGGCAGCCACGGCAGCATCGTGCGCAGCATGTCCGTGTCGTGCCGCGCCAGGGACTTCACGCCCAGATGGTGCACGGCCAGAAACGCCGCGAGCCGCTCCGGGTCACCCGCCGCCAGCCCGGTCAGCCACGACCTGATCCGCTCGCCCAGCGCCTCCCGCACCGCGGCCAGCGTCTCGTCCTCGTACAGCGACTCCCGGGAGGCGGTCGGCCGCAGACTGTCGGTGTCCAGGACGCAGCGTACGAAGAACGCCCAGTCGGGCAGCAGCTGTTCGCCCCGGTCGGTCAGCAGCATGCCCTTGAGGTGCACCCGGTGACCGGCGCGCTGCGCCGGGCTCACCGCCGACGGCAGCACGTACGCCACCCCGCGGATCCCCGCCAGCGGCACGTCCAGCCCGATCGCGTCCAACGGCGTGAAGCCGAACAGTTCGTGGCAGTGCCGGGCCAGCGCGACCCGCCGGCCGGCGGGGGAGGCGTACGCCCGGTCCCAGGGCGCGGGCAGATCGGTGACCGCCTCGTCGCCGACCCGGACGTCGTACGGCAGCAGCGACCCGAAGTCCCGGGCCAGCGCCAGCACGCGCGGCTCCGCGAGCCACTCGCCGGCGCCCGCCCGCGCCACCAGATGCACGGTGGTGCCCGGCTCCGGACGCTCCTCGTGGGGCAGCGTGCGCACGGTGTACGAGCCGTCGTCGCGTGCCGTCCACTCCACCGGCGGCGCGTCCGGCGTACGGGCGCTGCGGCTGACCACCCGGATCCGCTCGGCGACCACGAAGCAGGCCAGCAGACCGATGCCGAACTGGCCGAGGAAGTCCGACCGGACGTCCTGCAGCCCCTCGGCGCGCTTGGAACTGCGTCCGATCGTCGCCAGCAGGTCGTGCACGTCGGCCTCGGTGAGTCCGACGCCGGAGTCCTCCACCCGCAGCCTGCCGTCCGCCGCGAACAGCCGCACCCGCGCCGGGGCGCCGGGTTCGTCGGTCCGCCGGGCGGTGATGGCGTCCACGGCGTTCTGCAGGAGCTCGCGCAGGTAGACCTTGGGGCTGGAGTAGAGGTGATGGGACAGCAGGTCCACCAGGCCGCGCAGGTCGACCTGGAACGAGTGGGGTGACGGGGATGCCTGGGATGACTGTGAGGTCTGGGAGTCCATCGCTGCAGCGCCGCGGGCTGGGGAGGAGCACGGCGCGGGGTCGGGCGGTCCCGGTGGGGCGGTGACCGCGGATGATGGCCGGAGCGCGCCATCCTAGAGCCCGAACGAGCCGTCTGACCAGGGGTTTCAGGACACCTATGCGGCAATGTCAGTGGCGTGGTGTGCAATGGATCTCGTGCCCGCACTGAAACAGCCACTGGAAGAACCGCTCACGTCAGTGCTCGGCCCCGCCACCGCGAAGGTGATGGCCGAGCACCTCGGCCTGCACACGGTCGGCGACCTTCTGCACCACTACCCCCGCAGATACGAGGAGCGCGGTCAGCTCACCCACCTCGCCGACCTCCCGATGGACGAGCACGTCACCGTGGTCGCCCAGGTCGCCGACGCCCGTCTGCACAGCTTCGCCTCCGCCAAGGCGCCCCGCGGCAAGGGCCAGCGCCTGGAGGTGACCATCACCGACGGCAGCGGCCGGCTCCAGCTGGTCTTCTTCGGCAGCGGCGTCCACAAGCCGCACAAGGAGCTGCTGCCGGGCACCCGCGCGATGTTCGCGGGCAAGGTCTCGGTCTTCAACCGCCGCCTCCAACTGGCCCACCCGGCCTACGAACTGCTGCACGCCGACACCGAGGAGTCCGTCGGGACCTGGGCGGGCGCCCTCATCCCGCTCTACCCGGCCACCGCCAAACTGGAGTCCTGGAAGATCGGCAAGGCCGTCCAGACCGTCCTGCCCAGCGCCCAGGAGGCGGTCGACCCCCTCCCGGAGTCGCTGCGCGAAGGCCGCGGCCTGGTGTCCCTGCCCGAGGCCCTTCTGAAGATCCACCGCCCGCACACCAAGGCCGACATCGCCGAAGCCCGCGCCCGTCTGAAGTGGGACGAGGCGTTCGTCCTCCAGGTCGCCCTGGCCCGCCGCCGGCACGCCGACGCCCAACTCCCGGCGGTCGCCCGCAGACCCGCGCCCGAGGGCCTGCTCACCGCCTTCGACGCCCGGCTCCCCTTCACCCTCACCGAGGGCCAGCGCAAGGTCTCGAAGGAGATCTTCGACGACCTGGCGACGGAGCACCCGATGCACCGGCTGCTACAGGGGGAGGTGGGCTCCGGCAAGGCCCAGCCCCTCGACTCCCTGGTGCTCACGCCCGCCGGTTTCCGGCGGATGGGGGACATGGCCGTGGGCGACGAGGTCGTCGTCCCGAACGGGGAGATCGCGCCGGTCGACGGAGTGTTCCCGCAGGGCGAGCGTGAGGTGTGGCGTCTGGTCCTGTCCGACGGCGCCCGCGTGGAGTGCGACGACGAGCATCTGTGGATCGTCGGCACGGCTGCCGCATGGGGCCGCGGCCAGGCCCCCGGGGTCATGACCACGCGCCAGATCCGGCAGGACGCGCGCGCGGCGGACGGCACCCCGAAGTGGTACCTCCCGGCCGCGACCCCGGTAGACCTCGGAGGCGACGCGGCGCTGCCGCTGGACCCCTACCTGTGCGGCGCCCGGCTGGCCGAGGGCGAAAGCCCCCACGACCCGGCCGTGCCAGGCTCGCCCGCGTCCGGCTCCTCCTCGCTCGGCTCACCCGCGGCCGGTTCGTCCTCGCCCGGTGCGGGCATCCCCGCCGCCTTCAAGAACACCTCGGTGAAGAACCGGGTCGCCCTCCTGCAGGGCCTCCTGGACACGGACGGCACGGTCGGCGCGGACGGCCTGAGCGTCACGTTCCGCGCCCGCTCGCGCCCGCTCGCCGACGACGTCTCCTGGATCGTGCGCTCGCTGGGAGGCCGGGCGCGGGTCTCCCCGTCGGGGGAGGGCGTCGAGGTCTCCCTCGCCCTGCCCGACGCGCACCCGCCGTTCCGGCTGCCCCACAAGGCCGCCCGCCTCCGGCCCCGCCCGGACGACGACGGCGACGCGTTCCGCCGCGCCGTCCACGCCGTCGAGTACGTGGGGCGCAAGCCCGTCCAGTGCATCAGCGTCGCCCACCCGAGCCACGCCTACGTCACCGACCACTTCACGGTCACCCACAACACCATGGTCGCCCTGCGCGCCATGCTCGCCGTCGTGGACGCGGGCGGACAGGCCGCGATGCTCGCCCCCACCGAGGTCCTCGCCCAGCAGCACCACCGTTCCGTCGTCGAGATGATGGGTGATCTGGCCGAGGGCGGCATGCTCGGCGGATCCGAACAGGCCACCAAGGTCGTCCTGCTGACCGGGTCCATGGGCGCGGCGGCCCGCCGCCGGGCGCTGCTCGACCTCGTCACCGGTGAGGCCGGCATCGTGATCGGCACGCACGCGTTGATCGAGGACAAGGTCCAGTTCCACGACCTCGGCCTGGTCGTGGTCGACGAACAGCACCGCTTCGGCGTCGAACAGCGCGACGCCCTGCGCGGCAAGGGCAAGCAGCCCCCGCACCTGCTCGTCATGACGGCCACGCCCATCCCCCGCACCGTCGCCATGACCGTCTTCGGCGACCTGGAGACCTCCGTCCTCGACCAGCTCCCGGCCGGCCGCTCGCCCATCGCCAGCCACGTCGTCCCCGCCGCGGACAAACCCCACTTCCTGGCGCGCGCGTGGGAGCGCGTGCGCGAGGAGGTGGCGGGCGGCCACCAGGCGTACGTCGTCTGCCCCCGCATCGGCGACGACGAGGACGACCCGGAGAAGGCCGGCAAGGCCAAGAAGAAGTCCGCCGAGGACGAGGCCGAGAAGCGGCCCCCGCTCGCCGTCCTCGACGTCGCCGAGCAGCTCGGCCGAGGACCTCTCCAAGGACTGCGCATCGAGGTGCTGTACGGCCGGATGCCCCCCGACGACAAGGACGCCGTCATGCGCCGCTTCGCCGCGGGTGACGTCGACGTCCTGGTCGCCACGACCGTCATCGAGGTCGGTGTCAACGTCCCGAACGCCACCGCGATGGTGATCATGGACGCCGACCGGTTCGGCGTCTCCCAGCTCCACCAGCTGCGCGGCCGCGTCGGCCGCGGCTCGGCGCCGGGCCTGTGCCTCCTGGTCAGCGAGATGCCGGAGGCCTCCCCGGCCCGGCAGCGGCTGAACGCCGTCGCCGCCACCCTCGACGGCTTCGAGCTCTCCCGCATCGACCTCGAGCAGCGCCGCGAGGGCGACGTCCTCGGCCAGGCCCAGTCCGGCGTCCGCTCCAGCCTGCGCGTCCTCACGGTCATCGAGGACGAGGAGGTCATCGCCGAGGCGCGACAGGAAGCGGTGGCCGTCGTCGAGGCGGACCCGGAGCTGACCGCCTACCCGGGCCTGCGCACGGCACTGGACGCCCTGCTGGACGAGGAGCGGGAGCAGTACCTCGAGAAGGGATGAGGAGGACCACCCGGGGGCGCGATCAGCCGCGCGACCCGCCACACTGAACCCACAGCCGCCCACCACCAAGGACCAGAGATGACCCGCGTGATCGCCGGAGCAGCCGGCGGACGTCGCCTGGCGGTGCCGCCAGGCACCGGTACCCGCCCCACCTCCGACCGCGCACGCGAAGGCCTCTTCTCCACCTGGCAGTCCCTGCTGGGCGGCCCCCTCGACGGCGAACGGGTCCTCGACCTGTACGCCGGATCAGGGGCCGTCGGCCTGGAGGCCCTGTCCCGCGGCGCTGGCCACGCCCTCCTCGTCGAGGCCGACGGCCGAGCGGCCCGCGTCATCCGGGAGAACGTGAGAAACCTCGCCCTTCCCGGCGCCGAGGTCCGCGCGGGCAAGGCCCGACAGGTCATCGAGGCGCCGCCGACCGCGCCGTACGACCTCGTCTTCCTCGACCCCCCGTACGCCGTCTCGGACAACGATCTTCGGGAGATCCTGCTCACACTCCGCTCGGGGGGCTGGCTCGCGGCCGAAGCCCTCGTCACCGTGGAGCGCAGCACCAGAGGCGGTGAGTTCCGCTGGCCGGACGGTTTCGAAGCGCTCCGGGCCCGCCGCTACGGCGAGGGAACGTTTTGGTACGGTCGCGCCGCCTCTACGTGCGAAGACGCGCGATGACCGGACCGGAGAGCGAGGGAACACAAGTGCGCCGTGCCGTCTGTCCCGGGTCGTTCGACCCGATCACCAACGGACACCTCGACATCATCTCCCGCGCCTCCCGTCTGTACGACGAGGTCTATGTCGCGGTGATGATCAACAAGTCCAAGAAGGGCCTGTTCGAGATCGACGAGCGGATCGACCTGATCCGGGAGGTCACCGCCGAGTACGGCAACGTCCGGGTCGAGGCATTCCACGGCCTCCTCGTCGACTTCTGCAAGGAGCGCGGGATCCCGGCCATCGTCAAGGGCCTGCGCGCGGTCAGCGACTTCGACTACGAACTGCAGATGGCCCAGATGAACAACGGCCTCTCCGGCGTCGAGACGCTGTTCGTGCCCACCAACCCCACCTACAGTTTCCTCTCCTCCTCCCTGGTCAAGGAGGTCGCCACGTGGGGTGGCGACGTCTCCCACCTGGTGCCGCCTAGGGTCCTCGAAGCGCTGACCGAGCGCCTCGGGCGGGACTGACCGTCCGACGGCCCTCCTGACGTGCCGTCATCCGGTGTCCGGCGGACACCCCATGGCCGTACAGTCGTCCCGTCCGTCTCCAACACAGCTGTAGAGAGTGGCGAGCAACCGGTGGACGTGCAGAAGAAGCTCGACGAGATCGTCACGGCGGTCTCCAGTGCCCGGTCGATGCCGATGTCGGCCTCGTGCGTGGTCAACCGCGCGGATCTGCTCGCCCTGCTGGAAGAGGTACGCGCGGCCCTGCCCGACTCCCTGGCCCAGGCCGAGGAGCTCATCGGCGGCCGTGAGCAGGTCGTCGAGCAGGCCCGCCAGGAGGCCGAGCGGATCATCGAGACCGCCCACGCCGAACGCGGCTCACTGGTCTCCGGCACCGAGATCGCCCGCCGCTCCCAGGCCGAGGCCGACCGCATCCTGGCCGAGGCCCGCAAGGAGGCCGAGGAGGTCCGCGCGGACGCCGACGACTACGTCGACTCCAAGCTCGCCAACTTCGAGGTCGTCCTCACCAAGACCCTCGGCTCCGTCGGCCGCGGCCGCGAGAAGCTCCTCGGTACCGGACCCGGCACCGACGAGAACGGGTACGAGGACGAGGACGCCCCCGAGCGCAGCCACGACCCCGAGACCCTGCGCCGTGACGCCGACGCGTACGTCGACACCAAGCTGGGCGCCTTCGAGGCGGTCCTCGCCAAGACGCTGGAGGCGGTCGGCCGGGGCCGGCAGAAGCTGCACGGCCGCATCGCCACGGACGACCTCGGAGCCCTCGCCGCCGACACCACCACGTTCCAGCACTCCTCGGACGCCGACTACCTCGCCGACCTGGCCGCCCTCGCGGAGCAGGACGCGGCACCCGCGCAGCCCGTCCAGCAGACGTACGACCAGCAGGAGCCGCAGCCGGCGTACGGCTACCAGCAGCAGCCGGACCCGTACGGCGGCTATCCGCAGCAACAGCAGCAGGGTTACGGCCGGCAGGACGCGTACGGCTACCAGCAGCAGGCCGACCCCTACGCGTACCAGGGGGGCTATGACGCCCAGCAGGCCCCCTACGACCCGAACCAGGCCGGGCAGCAGCCGCACTCATCCCAGCAGGCCCAGCAGGCCCAGCAGCAACACCAGCAGGGCCAGCAGGCGTACGCCCTCGACGAGACCAGCCTCTTCGACACCGGCATGATCAGCGCCGAGCAGTTGCGCGCCTACGAGCAGGGTCGCGGGCTGTAGGTCCGGGCGGCCAGAGGCCGGATTGGGCTGTGGGCGAATGCTCCAGTATCCTGGCTCATCGGTCGCGTGTGCGCTTCGCTGATGTCGCATGCGCCCGCGATCACCGCTGCCCGCGACACCGAGGGGCAGCGTCCCCCGAGCTCAGAAGATCGAAAGCAGGAATGGCTCTGAACGCCCGCCTCGACCACCGCAAGCCTCTCGTGTTCGATACGCACGAGCTGGGGCGGCGGCCCGGTGCGCAGCAGCGCCTGACCCGCGAGATCGACGCTCCCCGGGATCTCGGGATCCAGGGAGTCGTCGGAGTGCCGGAAGGCGCTCCGGTGGAGCTCACGCTCCGACTCGAGTCGGTCATGGAAGGTGTGCTCGTCACAGGCACCGCCCGTGCACGGGCCGAGGGGGAGTGCGTAAGGTGTCTGGAGCCGCTCGGGTTCGATCTCGCAGCGGAGTTCCAGGAGATGTTCTCGTATCCTGACGCCGACGACCGGGGCCGTGTGAAAGCGGATCCGGCCGACGACGCCGAGGAAGACGAGGACAGGCTCTTCCTCGAGGACGGACTGTTCGACCTCGAACCCGTGCTGCGCGATGCGGTGGTGCTCGCACTGCCGATGCAGCCGGTGTGCCAGGACGACTGCCCCGGCCTGTGCTCCGAGTGCGGAGCCCGGCTGGCGGACGACCCGGGCCACCACCACGACGCCGTCGACATCCGTTGGGCGGCACTGCAGGGACTCGCCGGTTCACCTGAAGACGGCGAGAAGGACGAGATGAGCGGCGGCGTGCCTCGATCAGCGCCCGCCGACGAGAAGCAGGAGAAGTAGCCGTGGCTGTTCCGAAGCGGAAGATGTCGCGCAGCAACACGCGCCACCGCCGGTCGCAGTGGAAGGCTGCGGTCCCCACCCTGGTTGCGTGCGAGCGCTGCCACGAGCCCAAGCTGCAGCACATCGCGTGCCCGTCTTGCGGCACCTACAACAAGCGCCAGGTCCTCGAGGTCTGAGCGGCTGGTGAGAGGCTTCATGTCTGACCCCAAGGCGGACAACACGACCGCCAAGAACAAGGCGGACACGGCCTCGTCCCACACGCTTCTGGAAGGGCGGCTCGGCTATCGGCTCGAGTCCGCCCTTCTGGTGCGTGCGCTGACCCACCGTTCCTACGCGTACGAGAACGGCGGCCTGCCGACGAACGAGCGGCTGGAGTTCCTCGGGGACTCCGTGCTCGGCCTCGTCGTCACGGACACGCTGTACCGCACCCACCCCGACCTGCCCGAAGGCCAACTGGCCAAGTTGCGGGCCGCGGTGGTCAACTCGCGTGCGCTGGCGGAGGTCGGTCGTGGCCTCGACCTGGGCTCCTTCATCCGGCTCGGCCGGGGTGAAGAGGGCACGGGCGGCCGGGACAAGGCGTCCATCCTCGCCGACACCCTCGAAGCGGTGATCGGTGCGGTCTATCTCGATCAGGGCCTCGACGCGGCCTCCGAACTGGTGCACCGCCTGTTCGACCCGCTGATCGAGAAGTCCTCGAACCTCGGTGCCGGCCTGGACTGGAAGACCAGCCTCCAGGAGCTCACCGCGACCGAAGGACTCGGCGTCCCCGAGTACCTGGTCACGGAGACCGGCCCCGACCACGAGAAGACCTTCACTGCTGCCGCCCGCGTCGGAGGCGTCTCGTACGGCACCGGCACCGGCCGCAGCAAGAAGGAGGCGGAGCAACAGGCCGCCGAGTCCGCGTGGCGGTCCATCCGGGCCGCGGCGGACGAGCGCGCCGAGGAGGCGACGGTCGAAGCGGCTGTCGCAGCCGACGGCAGCGTGGACCAGGAGTCCGCCTCCGCCTGAGCAGCACCACGCGACGAGCGCCCGCCCCCGACGGGGACGGGCGCTCGGTCCGTGCAGGAACCAGAAGTCACGGGGGATGCCATGCCCGAGTTGCCCGAGGTCGAGGTCGTCCGGCGCGGTCTCGAGCGGTGGGTCGCCCATCGCACGGTCGCCGGCACCGAAGTGCTGCACCCCCGCGCCGTACGACGTCACCTGGCCGGCGCCGACGACTTCGCGCACCGCCTGGAGGGCCATCGCATCGGCGCTCCGAGCCGGCGCGGCAAGTACCTCTGGCTGCCGCTGGAGGACACCGACCAGGCGGTCCTGGCCCATCTCGGCATGAGCGGACAGCTCCTGGTGCAGCCGCACCGGGCCCCCGACGAGAAACACCTGCGCATCCGGGTGCGTTTCGCGGACGCCACGGACACCGAACTGCGCTTCGTCGACCAGCGCACCTTCGGCGGACTGTCGCTGCATCCGACCGGCCCGGACGGGCTTCCGGACGTCATCGCGCACATCGCCCGCGACCCCCTCGACCCGCTGTTCGACGACGAGGCGTTCCACCAGGCGCTGCGCAGGCGGCGCACCACCGTCAAGCGGGCGCTGCTCGACCAGTCGCTGATCAGCGGCGTCGGCAACATCTACGCGGACGAGGCGCTCTGGCGCTCCCGGCTGCACTACGAGCGTCCGACGGCTGCCTTCACCCGGCCCCGCACGTTCGAACTGCTCGGCCATGTCCGGGACGTGATGAACGCGGCCCTCGCCGTCGGCGGCACCAGCTTCGACAGCCTGTACGTCAACGTCAACGGGGAGTCGGGCTACTTCGACCGGTCCCTGGACGCCTACGGACGTGAGGGTCTGCCCTGCAAGCGGTGCGCCACGCCGATGCGCCGGCGCCCCTGGATGAACCGGTCCAGCTACTTCTGCCCGAAGTGTCAGAGGGCGCCGCGCG
This sequence comes from Streptomyces achromogenes, assembly GCF_030816715.1. NCBI lineage: Bacteria > Bacillati > Actinomycetota > Actinomycetes > Kitasatosporales > Streptomycetaceae > Streptomyces > Streptomyces achromogenes. The sequence continues at coordinate 6,137,469 of NZ_JAUSYH010000001.1, forward strand.
TCCCGTCGTAGCGCTCGCGCGCGGCCAGGACGTCGGTCATCCGTCCCTCGACGAGGTGGATGAGGCCCAGCAGGCGCTCGGCCACCTCCCGCCCGAGCGGGGTCAGTTCGTAGTCCACGCGGGGCGGGTTGGTGGGCTGCGCCTCGCGGTGCACCAGCCCGTCGCGCTCCAGCGCGTGCAGCGTCTGGGAGAGCATCTTCTCGCTCACCCCGTCGACCCGGCGGCGCAGCTCGTTGAAGCGCAGCGAGCCCTCGTACAGCGCCCCGAGGGTCAGTCCGCCCCAGCGGCCGGTGATGTGCTCCAGTGTGCCGCGCGAGGGACAGGCCTTGGCGAACACGTCGAACGGAAGGTCCTGCTCCGCGGCTCTCTCCCGGGTGATGTCCATGGGGCAAGCCTACTCGAAGGTAGCGCTAACCGGCAGGTTGCACTAACTAGAAGTTAGTGCTTTCCTGTGGTCACCGTTCTTGAGCTGCCCATCTCCAGGAGTTTGCATGTCCACTCCCATCGTCTCCGTCGCCTACCACTCCGGCTACGGCCACACCGCCGTCCTCGCCGAGGCCGTCCGCGCCGGCGCGGACGACGCCGGCGCCGAGGTGCATCTGATCAAGGTCGACGAGATCACCGAGGAGCAGTGGACGCTGCTCGACCGCTCGGACGCCGTCGTGTTCGGATCGCCCACCTACATGGGGACCGCGTCCGCCGCCTTCCACGCCTTCGCCGAGGCGACCTCCGCGCGCTGGCCCGACCAGGTGTGGAAGGACAAGCTGGCCGCGGGGTTCACCAACTCGGGTTCCAAGAGCGGCGACAAGCTGCACACGCTGCAGTTCTTCCAGATCCTGGCCGCGCAGCTCGGCATGCACTGGGTCAGCCTGGGCCTGCTGCCCGGCTGGAACAACTCGGCCGGCTCCGAGCACGACCTCAACCGGCTGGGCGTGTTCCTGGGCGCCGCCGCGCAGACCAACGTCGACGAGGGGCCGGACGCCGTCCACAAGGCGGACCTGGCGACGGCCGAACACCTGGGCCGTCGGGTCGCCGAGACCGCGCGGGTCTTCCTGGCCGGCCGCGCCCAGGCCGCCTGATCCCGCCGGCCGCCATGACGGGGGCACTGCGGGCTCTGACCTGCGGCTTTCTCAGTAGCCGAAGTCCTGCGTCCACCAGGGGCCGCCAGCGCCGAAGTGGACGCCGACGCCCAGTGTCTTGAAGTCGCAGTTCAGGATGTTCGCCTTGTGGCCCGGGCTGTTCATCCAGGCCTCCATGACGGCAGCCGCGTCGGTCTGGCCGCGGGCTATGTTCTCGCCGCCGAGGCCGGATATGCCGGCTTTGGCCGCCCGGTCCCACGGGGTCGCCCCGTCGGGGTCGGTGTGGTCGAAGAACCCGCGCGCGGCCATGTCGTCGCTGAACTTCTCGGCGAGGTCCGACAGGGCGCTGTTCGCGGAGACGGCACTGCAGCCGACCTTGGCCCGCTCCTCGTTGACCAGCTTCAGCACCTCGGCCGCCGCCTGCGTCTCGGCGGAGACCGTCACCGGGGCCTCGGGCTTCGCCGGCGCCCTGGTGGCGGCCCTCGACTCGGACGGCGTGGTCTCCGGCTTCTTCGAGGGCGTCTTGGAAGGCGTCTTGGAAGGCGTGGACGCGGGCTTCTCGGGAGCCGTCCTGGTCGGCGCGGCCGAGGAGGCGGAGACGGACGGGGAGGGCGTGGCCGGGGTGGCGGGCGAGGCGGGCCGGCCGGCGTCGCGGCTGGTCGGGGCGGAGCCGCGGTCGTCGTCGGCGGAGCCGTTCGTGCCGCCCTGCTCGGAGGCCGAGTTGGTCGGCGAACCCGCGGCGGCCTGCACCTTGTCGCCGGAGCCGGTGCTGCCGCCCCCGAGGCGGTAGCCGTCGATGCCGGGCACCACGCCCGTGGCCACGGCGACCGTGCCGATGGCCACCGCCGCCGAGACGCCGAGCAGACCGGACTTCACCGGCGTGGCGACCCTGCGCTTACGGCGGCGGCCCGCTCCCGCCCGGTTCGCACCCGGTCGGTGGGCGCCGTCGGGGGTGAACCCGTCGGCAGCGAACACCGCGGTGTCGCCGTGGGCGTGGCCGCCCTCCGCGTACAGGTACTCCTGGCTCCTCGCGACGGAGTCCGCGTAGGCCTCCGGGTTCAGATACGGCGCGATGCCGATGGCGGGGAGGGTTTCCGTGTGCGCGTCCTGTGCCCTGTGGCTGTCCGCATGCGAGCCGTGCGTCTGTGTGACCCCCGTGGCGCGGCTCGTGGCGGCGCGGCCGGCGGCGGAGCGTCGGTGGCGTCCCATGTCCTTGCCTTCCTCGTCCGAGCGGTGTTCTCAAACGGTCGGCCGGAGCTCTGGGGCGACGCGCGCCTCCTGCTCCCTCTGGTCAACCTGACTCACCCGACCGGGTGAGTTTCATATGAGAATCGTTGGGTGGGGACGGTACCCCATGGCGCTGGGGGAGGAAGTGCCCCGAGAGACTTCACGCGGTTAGGTTGCACCCATGAGCGAGGATGTACGGCTGGTCGCCTGGGTGCGCGGACACGTCCAGGGCGTGGGATTCCGCTGGTTCACGCGGGCCAAGGCGCTGGAGATCGGCGGCCTGAGTGGTTTTGCTCTCAATGTGGCCGACGGTCGGGTCCAGGTGGTCGCCGAGGGGGCCAAGGAGGGGTGCGAGGAACTGCTCGGCTGGCTTCTGGGTGACGACACGCCCGGACGCGTAGACGGAGTCACCGAGATATGGGACACACCGCGCGGAGGTTACGACGGCTTCGCGATCCGCTGAGAACTCCCGCCGGGCGCCCCGGGGGAAGCGGAGGGGAATGCCACGGGCACGTGCCCCCAGCAGAAAGGGGCAGGTGATTGCCAATAACCGCTTGCCGTGGCAGGCTCCGCACTTAAGGATGATCGCCACGCCCCCAGGGCCCCGCAGGAGTCGCAGCGCCGCCGTTCCGGCCGCGCGCCACCGGGTCGCCCGCCAATACGGGGCGTGATCGTGTTGACCGTCAAACTTTTTGGTGAGACGCTGAAAGCACCCCGCGCACCCCAGCTGTTCGGCATGGATGAACGGCAGCACGAACAAGATCCTGCCAAGCACCGCGGGTGCAAATCCCTCACGACCCACACCGCTTCGGTCGGTCACTCATTGTGGAGGACCATCCATCATGGCAAAGGCGCTTCTCGGTTACGTCGGCGGCTCCGACCCGCGACTCCTCGCCGAGATGCGACGGCTCCAGCAGCGTGTACAGGATCTGGAATCCGAGCTCGGACGGATCCAGGCCGAGAACGACGCGCTGACGGCTGCCGCTTCTCACGAATCGCTTCTGGAGAGCATCGACGCACGCCAGGCGGAGCCTGCGCTCACCTGATCGCTGCACGCCGCACAACGGCACGCAGAGGTCGGGCGGCTCACTCTCACCGCGTCGGACCGCTAGGTTGTCAGAGTTTGCAAGGGACGCTTCGGCGTCCCTTCTTTCTTGTCCGGCCTACGTCCGAGCCCCCGCTCCCGCCCCGCTGCCTGCGCCCGCCCCTGGTTCCCCCGCGCACCCTTTCAGTCTCTTAACGTTTGGTGTGCCCTGCGCGTTCATGGGTGAAACCGCGGGTTCATGGAGTGAGACACCCCCGGCAGGTAGAGTCCAGCGCCGTGCACCTCAAGGCCCTGACCCTCCGGGGGTTCAAGTCGTTCGCCTCCGCGACCACGCTCCGGTTCGAACCGGGGATCACGTGCGTCGTCGGACCGAACGGTTCGGGCAAGTCCAACGTCGTCGACGCGCTCAGCTGGGTCATGGGCGAGCAGGGCGCCAAGTCGCTGCGCGGCGGCAAGATGGAGGACGTCATCTTCGCCGGCACCACCGGCCGCCCCCCGCTGGGCCGCGCCGAGGTGTCCCTGACCATCGACAACTCCGACGGGGCCCTCCCCATCGAATACGCCGAGGTCACCATCACGCGGATCATGTTCCGCAACGGCGGCAGCGAGTACCAGATCAACGGCGACACCTGCCGGCTGCTGGACATCCAGGACCTCCTCTCCGACTCCGGCATCGGCCGCGAGATGCACGTCATCGTCGGCCAGGGCCAGCTCGACTCCGTCCTGCACGCCGACCCGATGGGGCGCCGCGCCTTCATCGAGGAGGCCGCGGGCGTCCTCAAGCACCGCAAGCGCAAGGAGAAGGCGCTCCGCAAGCTGGACGCGATGCAGGCCAACCTCGCGCGCGTGCAGGACCTCACCGACGAACTCCGGCGTCAGCTCAAACCCCTCGGCCGGCAGGCCGCCGTGGCCCGCCGCGCCGCCGTCATCCAGGCCGATCTGCGTGACGCCAGGCTGCGCCTGCTCGCCGACGATCTCGTCACGCTGCGGGAGGCCCTGCGGACGGAGGTCGCCGACGAGGCCGCTCTCAAGGAGCGCAAGGAGGCGGCCGAGCAGGAGCTGAGGAAGGCCCTCCAGCGCGAGGCCCTTCTGGAGGACGAGGTCCGGCAGCTCACCCCGCGTCTCCAGCGGGCCCAGCAGACCTGGTACGAGCTGTCCCAGCTCGCCGAACGCGTCCGGGGCACCGTCTCCCTCGCCGACGCCCGGGTGAAGAGCGCCACCTCCGCGCCCCTTGAGGAGCGGCGCGGCCGCGACCCCGAGGACATGGAGCGTGAGGCGGCCCGGATCCGCGAGCAGGAGGCCGAACTGGAGGCCGCCCTCGAGGCGGCCCAGCACGCACTCGACGACACCGTCGCCCACCGCGCGGACCTGGAACGGGAGCTCGCCGTCGAGGAACGGCGGCTGAAGGACGTCGCCCGGGCCATCGCCGACCGTCGCGAGGGCCTGGCCCGGCTGAACGGCCAGGTCAACGCGGCCCGCTCGCGCGCCGCCTCCGCGCAGGCCGAGATCGACCGCCTCGCCGCCGCCCGAGACGAGGCCCAGGAGCGGGCCGTCACCGCACAGGAGGAGTACGAGGCGCTCAAGGCGGAGGTCGACGGCCTCGACGCGGACGACCACGAGCTTGCCGAGCGGCACGAGAGCGCCAAGCGGCAGCTCGCCGAGGCGGAGGCCGCCCTCACCGACGCCCGCGAGGCAGCCACCGCCGCCGAACGCAGCCGCGCCGCGACCCGGGCCCGCCGCGACGCCCTGGCCCTGGGCCTGCGCCGCAAGGACGGCACGGGCGCCCTGCTCGCCGCGCGCGACCGCCTGAACGGTCTGCTCGGCCCGGCAGCCGGACTGCTGACGGTGACGCCGGGCCACGAGGTCGCGCTCGCGGCGGCCTTCGGCGCCGCCGCGGACGCGATCGCGGTGACGACCCCCGCCGCGGCTGCCGAAGCCATCCGGCTGCTGCGCAAGCAGGACGCGGGGCGCGCCGCGCTGCTGCTCAGCGGTGACGTGGGTGACATGGGCGACGTGCCCGAGGAACGCGCCGACGGGCGGCCCGTCGACGGCCGGCTGAGCGACGGCCGGCCCGTCGACAGGCAAGGCGCCGACCTCCAGCGCGCTGACATTGCGCGCGCCGACGTTCCGCGCCCCGTGGGGGAGCGCACCGACGCGCCGCCGTACGCCGCCGACCTGGTGCGGGGACCCGGCGAGCTCATGCCCGCCGTGCGCCGGCTCCTGCGGGGGATCGTGGTCGTGGGCACGCTGGAGGACGCCGAGGAACTGGTCTACGCCCGCCCGGACCTCGTCGCGGTCACCGCCGAGGGAGATCTGCTGGGCGCGCACTTCGCGCACGGCGGGTCCGCCGGGGCGCCCAGCCTGCTGGAGGTGCAGGCCTCCGTCGACGAGGCCGCCGCCGAGCTCGACGAGCTGGCCGTGCGCTGCGCGGAGCTGACGGAGGCACAGCGTACGGCCGGCGAGCGCCGCCAGGAATGTGCCGCGTTCGTCGAGGAGGTGGGGGAGCGGCGGCGGGCCGCCGACCGGGAGAAGTCGGCCGTGGCGCAGCAGCTCGGGCGGCTCGCGGGACAGGCCCGGGGCGCGGCCGGTGAGGCCGAGCGGTCCGCGGCGGCCGCGGCGCGGGCGCAGGAGGCGCTGGACCGGGCCGTGGAAGAGGCCGAGGAGCTGGCGGAACGGCTGGCCGTCGCCGAGGAGATGCCGGCCGAGGAGGAGCCCGACTCCGCCGTGCGGGACCGGCTCGCCGCCGACGGGGCCAACGCGCGACAGACCGAGATGGAGGCCAGGCTTCAGGTCCGCACCCACGAGGAGCGGGTCAAGGGGCTGGCCGGGCGGGCCGACTCGCTGGACCGGGCCGCGCGGGCGGAACGCGAGGCACGCGCGCGTGCCGAGCAGCGGCGGGCGCGGCTGCGGCACGAGGCGGCCGTCGCGGACGCCGTGGCCTCGGGCGCGCGGCAGCTGCTCGCCCACGTCGAGGTCTCCGTGGGCCGGGCCGAGGCGGAGCGGGTCGCCGCCGACGCGGCCAAGGCGCGGCGGGAGCAGGAGCTGGCCGCCGCCCGCACCGCCGGGCGCGACCTGAAGGGCGAGCTCGACAAGCTGACGGACTCGGTGCACCGCGGCGAGGTGCTCGGCGCCGAGAAGCGCATGCGCATCGAGCAACTGGAGACCAGGGCGCTGGAGGAGCTGGGCGTGGAGCCCGCGGGGCTCGTCTCCGAGTACGGGCCGCACCAGCTCGTGCCGCCCTCGCCGGCCGCCGAGGGCGAGGTGCTGCCGGAGGACCCGGAGGACCCGCGCAACCAGCCGAGGCCCTTCCGGCGCGCGGAGCAGGAGAAGCGGCTGAAGTCGGCCGAGCGCGCCTACCAGCAGCTCGGCAAGGTGAACCCGCTGGCGCTGGAGGAGTTCTCCGCTCTGGAGGAGCGGCACAAGTTCCTCAGCGAGCAGCTGGAGGACCTCAAGAAGACCCGCACCGACCTGCTTCAGGTAGTGAAGGAGGTCGACGAGCGCGTCGAGCAGGTCTTCACCGAGGCGTTCCGGGACACCGCGCGGCAGTTCGAGGGCGTGTTCAGCCGGCTGTTCCCGGGCGGGGAGGGGCGGCTGATCCTGACCGACCCCGACAACATGCTCACCACGGGCGTGGACGTGGAGGCCCGGCCCCCGGGCAAGAAGGTCAAGCGGCTCAGCCTGCTCTCGGGCGGCGAGCGGTCGCTGACCGCGGTCGCCATGCTGGTGTCGATCTTCAAGGCGCGGCCCAGCCCGTTCTACGTCATGGACGAGGTCGAGGCCGCTCTCGACGACACCAACCTGCAGCGGCTCATCCGCATCATGCAGGAGCTGCAGGAGTCCTCGCAGCTGATCGTGATCACGCACCAGAAGCGCACGATGGAGGTCGCCGACGCGCTGTACGGCGTGTCCATGCAGGGCGACGGTGTGTCGAAGGTCATCAGCCAGCGCCTGCGTTGAGCGGCCGGAGCGGGTAACCCGTGATCCAGCTCCCACCGCTTCCGCTTCAAGAGTTGAACGCAACTCCTGCACGTGGGTGCTGAAAAGTTACAGCCGGGCCCTCTTGACTTCGAAACTTGAAGACATAGTCTCGGCTCCGTTGCTTTTACCTTCAGGTACCACCTATCTGGAGGTGCTGATCCCGTCGGCAGCGCTGCCGACGGCTCGAGGAGTTGAACGTGACCAGCACGACGCAGGCACAGAAGTCAGGAGCCGGCAGGGCTCATCCCGATCATCTCGGGCACGTCGTCTTCATCGCGGCGGCGGCCGCGATGGGCGGATTCCTCTTCGGCTACGACAGCTCCGTGATCAACGGCGCCGTGGAGGCCATCCGGGACCGCTACGACGTCGGCTCCGCGGCCCTCGCCCAGGTCATCGCGATCGCCCTGATCGGCTGCGCCGTCGGAGCCGCGACCGCCGGCCGCATCGCCGACCGCATCGGGCGCATCCGGGTCATGCAGATCGCCGCCGTGCTGTTCACGGTCAGCGCTGTCGGCTCGGCGCTGCCCTTCTCCCTGTGGGACTTCGCCCTGTGGCGGGTCGTCGGCGGCTTCGCCATCGGCATGGCCTCCGTCATCGGCCCCGCCTACATCGCGGAGGTCGCCCCGCCCGCCTACCGCGGCCGGCTCGGCTCCTTCCAACAGGCCGCCATCGTCATCGGCATCGCGATCTCGCAGCTGGTCAACTGGGGACTGCTCAACTCCGCCGGCGGCGACCAGCGCGGCGAGCTCATGGGCCTGGAGGCCTGGCAGATCATGCTCGGCGTCATGGTGGTCCCGGCCGTCCTGTACGGCCTGCTCTCCTTCGCCATCCCCGAGTCCCCCCGCTTCCTGATCTCCGTCGGCAGGCGCGAGCGGGCCCGCGAGATCCTCGAGGAGGTCGAGGGCGAGGGCGTCGACCTGGACGCCCGCGTCGCCGAGATCGAGCACGCGATGAAGAGCGAGCACAAGTCGACGTTCAAGGACCTGCTCGGCGGTTCCTTCTTCTTCAAGCCGATCGTCTGGATCGGCATCGGCCTGTCCGTCTTCCAGCAGTTCGTCGGCATCAACGTCGCGTTCTACTACTCCTCGACGCTGTGGCAGTCGGTCGGCGTCGACCCGACCGACTCGTTCTTCTACTCGTTCACGACGTCGATCATCAACATCCTCGGCACCGTCATCGCGATGATCTTCGTGGACCGCGTCGGCCGCAGGCCGCTGGCCCTGATCGGCTCCGTCGGCATGGTCGTCGGCCTCGCGCTGGAGGCCTGGGCGTTCTCCTTCGACCTCGTCGACGGCAAGCTGCCGGCCACCCAGGGCTGGATCGCCCTGATCGCCGCCCACGTGTTCGTCCTCTTCTTCGCCCTGTCCTGGGGCGTCGTCGTCTGGGTCTTCCTCGGCGAGATGTTCCCCAACCGCATCCGCGCCGCGGCCCTCGGCGTAGCCGCCTCCGCGCAGTGGATCGCCAACTGGGCCATCACGGCGAGCTTCCCGTCGCTGGCCGACTGGAACCTCTCCGCCACCTACGTGATCTACACGGTCTTCGCCGCGCTCTCCATCCCGTTCGTCCTGAAGTACGTCAAGGAGACGAAGGGCAAGGCGCTGGAGGAGATGGGCTGACGCTTGCTGACAGGCGGCCGCTGCGCAAGTGGCCCCCCGATCTCGAGGAGCCGGGCCGAGTCCCCGCTGCCGGCTCCTCGACACCCGTAGGACGTGCTGCCCCGGCTCACCCGCCGAGCCGGGGCAGTACGCCTTCGCAGAACAGCCGCAGGCTGCGCCACCCCTCCTCCACCGGCATCCCGCCCGCCAGCGGATGCAGGACGAGGTTGTCGAGCCCCTGCGCCACGCACGCGTCGGGCGTGAGGATCCGGTACACGCCCTCCTCCCGCAGCTCCGCCACCGTCTTCGCCCCCGACTTCACCGCCGAACGGATCTCCCCCGACTGCCAGGAGGCGTAGATCCGCGCCTCGTGCAGGAACCGCTCGCCGTACTCGGCCCACGCCCGGTCCGGATCCTCGGCGACATGCAGCAGAGGCGTCTCGGCCCCCGGCATCATCGTCCAGCCTTCGGTCCCGTACTCGTTCAGCCGCTCCTTGTAGTACGCCTCCAGCTCCGGCAGATGGGCGCTGGGGAAGAACGGCAGCCCGAGCCGCGCGGCCCGGCGGGCGGCGGCCTTCGACGATCCGCCCACCAGCAACAGGGGGTGCGGATCGGTCGCCGGGCGGGGGGTGACCCGTACCGTACGGCCCCGGTACTCGAACTCCTCGCCGGTCCAGGCCTTCAGCACGGTCTCCAGCAGCTCGTCCTGGAGCCGCCCCCGCCGCTTCCAGTCCACTCCGGCCCGGACGTACTCCTCCGGCCGGTAGCCGATGCCGGCGACCGTGACCAGCCGGCCGCCGCTCAGCAGGTCCAGCACCGCGATGTCCTCGGCCAGCCGCAGCGGGTCGTGCAGCGGCCCGATGACGGCCGAGACGGTCACCGTCAGCCGTCGCGTCGCCCCGAGCACCGCGCCCGCGAAGACGAAGGGCGACGGCAGCCAGTTGTTCTCGACGCCGTGATGCTCCTCGGTCTGTACGAGGGTGACCCCGTGCCGGTCCGCGTACGCGGCCATCTCCAGCGCCGCCCGGTAGCGGACGCCCAGCTCGGCCGGGGTCGCACCGGGGGCGACGAGGTTGAATCGGACGACGGTGACGGGCATGGAGGGACCCCCTTCGGCGGATGTGAGGGACCGTAGCTGACGGGGTGTCAGATGGCCATGGGCCGGGACGGCCCGACCCACGAGCACCGGTCGGGTGCCGCCCCCTCGTGCCCATCGGCCCACAGGGAGAGGCCGGAGGAGGGCGGCCCGACGCGCGGCCGGGCCGCCGCCCGCCCCGGTCGGGAGGGGTCACGCATACTGGCATGGTTATGGAAACCGTCATCCTTGCTGTAGTCATCGCCGTGGTCGTGCTCGCAGTGCTCGGCGGGCTGGTCGTCGGCAGCCGGCGGAAGAAGCCGCTGCCCCCGCCGCCCCCCGCAGCGCCCGACATCACCGCCCCTCCGGCCGAACCGCACGTCGGCGACGAGGCCGAGACGCCGCGCGACGAACCGCGCCGCACGATCGAGGAGGTGGATCTTCCCGACGGCGGCTCGACCGGCACCGCCGTCGAGGAACCCCCCGTCGTCCCCCCTCTCGAGGTTCCCGAACTCGAGGTCCCGGAGCCCACCGAGGGGCGGCTGGTGCGTCTGCGCGCCCGCCTCTCCCGCTCCCAGAACGCCCTGGGCAAGGGGCTCCTCACGCTGCTCTCGCGTGAGCACCTCGACGACGACACCTGGGAGGAGATCGAGGACACGCTGCTCACCGCCGACGTCGGCGTGGCTCCCACCCAGGAACTGGTCGAGCGGCTGCGCGAGCGCGTGAGGGTGCTCGGCACCCGCACCCCCGAGGAGCTGCGCGCGCTGCTGCGCGAGGAGCTGCTCAAGCTGGTCGGCACCGAGGTCGACCGCACCGTGAAGACCGAGCCCGACGACCGCAAGCCGGGCATCGTGATGGTCGTCGGCGTCAACGGCACCGGCAAGACCACCACCACCGGCAAGCTCGCGCGCGTGCTCGTGGCCGACGGGCGCACCGTCGTGCTGGGCGCCGCCGACACGTTCCGCGCCGCCGCCGCCGACCAGCTCCAGACCTGGGGCGAGCGGGTCGGCGCGCACACGGTGCGCGGTCCCGAGGCCGGCGACCCCGCCTCCGTCGCGTTCGACGCGGTGAAGGAGGGCAAGGAGATGGGGGTCGACGTCGTCCTCATCGACACCGCCGGCCGCCTCCACACCAAGACGGGCCTGATGGACGAGCTCGGCAAGGTCAAGCGGGTCGTCGAGAAGCACGCCCCGCTGGACGAGGTGCTGCTCGTGCTCGACGCCACCACCGGGCAGAACGGGCTCGTCCAGGCCAGGGTCTTCGCCGAGGTCGTCGACATCACCGGCATCGTGCTGACCAAGCTGGACGGCACGGCGAAGGGCGGCATCGTGGTCGCGGTCCAGCGCGAGCTGGGCGTCCCCGTCAAGCTGGTCGGACTCGGCGAGGGGGCGGACGACCTCGCGCCGTTTGAGCCGGAGGCCTTCGTCGATGCCCTTATCGGGGACTGACCGGCCCGTACCGCAGGGGTCGCGTACCGCAGACGGTGTGCCGCACGGCGCGCCGGGGCACGGGAGAAGCGCCCGCTCCGAGGTGCAGTCGGAGCGGGCGCTTCGCCGTGTACGTCACCGAACCCGTGCGGGGAGGGCCGCTCCCGTGGCGCCCGGCGGTCCCGCGAGGTGCTGAGCGGCCCCTCGGCAGGGGCCGTCAAGCGGCGTCAGGAGGGGCGGCGTCAGGCGGTGCGCCCGAGCGTCTCCCGCGGGTCCTGGGCGCGTGACCGGTGGGCCAGGTACGCCAGTGTCCCCAGCAGCAGCCGGGCCTCCGGCGGGCGGGTCGCCGAGTCCAGCGCGGGCGGGCGCAGCCAGCGCACCGGGCCGAGGCCGCCGCGGTCGGAGGGCGGGGCCGTGATGAACGCGCCGGGGCCGAGGCCGCGCAGGTCGAGGGCGGCCGGATCGTCCCAGCCCATCCGGTAGAGCAGGTCCGTCAGCTCGGCGGCGGCGCCGGGAGCGACGAAGAACTGGGTGCGGCCCTCGGGTGTGGCGATGACCGGGCCGAGAGGCAGGCCCATGCGCTCGAGGCGGACCAGGGCGCGCCGCCCGGCGGGCTCGGGGACGTCCAGCACGTCGAACGCGCGTCCGACGGGCAGCATCACCGCGGCGCCCGGGAACCCGCCCCACGTCCGGCCCACGTCGTCGAGCGTGGCGCCGGCCGGCACGCGCGGGGCGAACTCCAGGGGGTGCGCCCCCGGTTCGCGGCACCCGGAGCGCCCGCAGGAGCAGACGCCGGCCGCGGCCCGCGCGCCGGGCACCGCGTCCCAGCCCCACAGTCCCGTGAACTCGGCGACGGCGGTGCACTCGGACGAGCGACCGCGCCTGCGCGCGCCGGAGCGGATCTCGCGGATGCCGCCGATCGTGAAGCCCATGCCCCCTCCAACGGGTCCTACGCGCCGCTGGTTACGCAGCGGTCGAGCACCGTGACTCTGTGTGCTTCCGCTTCCCCGGTACCGCCCGATCCAGGCAGCTCCCGGGAGCGCCGCGGGTGGTGGGCTCGGCTCCGCGCGCCCCTGAGTGCTTCGCTCCGCTCACCCCTGGCTGTTCTCTGTCAAGTGAATCGCGTACGGGTCACCGGGAGTTCATCCGAAGGGGTGGCGAATGGTGGCGTTTCCGGGATCGCCGTGGCTGGGACCGTGATCGTAGGATTACTTTGAGTAGGCGGGTCCTGTGGGTGCTTGCGCTCGTGGGTATGCCGGGGGCAAGTCGGGTTTCCGTTCGAAGGGTGACAAGTGCCGTACGGCGGGCCCTATTTACCGGCATTCTGATAAGGCTTGGCGCACTCAGTGACAAGTGGTCTCAGGGATGGGGGCGTTCCAGTGAGCGGCAACGGCGGAAGCGGGAACAACGCTGCGGGCGCGGACAGGCGCCCGAACGAGCTGCTCACCTCGTGGTTCGTGCGGAGCGGCTGGTCGAAGGGCGAACTCGCACGTCAAGTCAACCGCCGGGCACGCCAGTTGGGTGCCAACCACATCTCCACCGACACCTCGCGCGTGCGCCGCTGGCTGGACGGCGAGAACCCCCGCGAGCCCATCCCCAGGATCCTCTCCGAGCTGTTCTCCGAGCGGTTCGGCTGCGTCGTCTCGGTCGAGGACCTCGGACTGCGCGCGGCCCGGCAGGTGCCCTCCGCGACCGGCGTCGACCTGCCGTGGACGGCCCCGCAGACGGTGGCCCAGCTCAGCGAGTTCTCGCGCAGCGACCTGATGCTGGCGCGCCGCGGCTTCCTCGGGACGTCGCTGGCCCTGTGCGCGGGGCCGTCCCTCATCGAGCCGATGCAGCGTTGGCTGGTCCCCTCGCCGCCCGCCCCGATCGAGGAGCCGGAGTCGGTGCCGACCAGCCGGGCCCGCGGCCGGCTCTCCCGGCCCGAGCTGGACCTGCTGGAGTCCACCACCGTGATGTTCCGGCAGTGGGACGCCCAGTGCGGCGGCGGCCTGCGCCGCAAGGCGGTCGTCGGGCAGCTGCACGAGGTGACCGACCTGCTCCAGGAGCCCCAGCCCGAGTCCACCTCGCGCCGGCTCTTCAAGGTCGCCGCCGAGCTGGCCGAGCTCGCCGGCTGGATGAGCTACGACGTGGGGCTCCAGCCGACCGCGCAGAAGTACTTCGTCCTGGCCCTGCACGCGGCCAAGGAGGCCGGCGACCGGCCGCTCGGCAGCTACGTGCTGTCGAGCATGAGCCGCCAGATGATCCACCTCGGCCGGCCGGAGGACGCGCTGGAGCTGATCCACCTCGCCCAGTACGGCAGCCGGGACTGCGCCGGCCCGCGCACCCAGTCCATGCTGTATGCGATGGAGGCCCGCGCCTACGCCAACATGGGCCAGCCCGGCCGGTGCAAGCGCGCCGTCCGGATGGCCGAGGACACCTTCGCCGAGACCGACGAGTGGGACGAGCCGGACCCGGACTGGATCCGCTTCTTCTCCGAGGCAGAGCTGTACGGGGAGAACAGCCACTCCTTCCGCGACCTCGCCTACGTCGCCGGCCGAAGCCCCGCCTACGCCTCACTGGCCGAGCCCCTGATGCGGCGGGCCGTCGAACTGTTCGCCGGCGACGGCGACCACCAGCGCTCGTTTGTGCTGAACCTGATCGGCATGGCCACGGTGCACCTGCTGCAGCGCGAGCCCGAGCAGAGCACCGTTCTCGCCACGCAGGCCATGAAGGAGGCCAAGAAGGTGCGCTCCGAGCGCGTCAACACTCGTATCCGAAAGACGGTCGACAGCGCCGTACGCGATTTCGGGGATCTCTCCGAGGTCGTGGACCTGACCGAGCGGCTCACCGTCGAGCTGCCGGAGACGGCCGAAGCGGTCTGATCCACCCCGCCCGACCGGCCGCCGGCAGCGGTCCACCGGGCGAAACCCCAGAACCCCGGCCGCGGCCGGTCCTCCCGAACCGCCCGACTCGGCTCCCCCATGCCAGGTCATCGGAAGGCCGACCGCGGCCGGTTTCCTTCCTTCAGTGAAGGTTGCGCCACCATAACGATCCGCTCGTCGAACATCAGCCAGTTCACCGAGGCGTAACGCACGCGGCACCTTCGTCACGGCGGCGAAACAACGAGGGGCGTCCACCGAAACGGCGCTGCGCGAATCTCATGGCGCATAACCGGCCCACCCCTCACGAACCCGATCTGGTTTCGCCCGCACGGGGCCGTACCTACGACGAGGAGACGCCGATGGCAGCAGCCATCACGCTTGCCGCGGAGGCACCCAAGCTGTCCTCCGCGAACACAGGCTTCATGCTCATCTGTTCCGCCCTGGTGCTGATCATGACCCCGGGCCTCGCCTTCTTCTACGGAGGCATGGTCCGGGTCAAAAGCACGCTGAACATGCTGATGATGAGCTTCATCAGCATCGGGATCGTCACCATCCTGTGGGTGTTGTACGGCTTCTCGCTCGCCTTCGGGACCGACTCCGGAAGCCTCATCGGCTGGAACTCCGACTGGCTCGGTCTCAGCAACATCGGCCTGACGGAGCTGTGGGACGGTTACACCATCCCGATCTTCGTGTTCATGGTCTTCCAGATGATGTTCGCGATCATCACGCCCGCCCTGATCAGCGGTGCGCTCGCCGACCGCGTCAAGTTCTCCGCCTGGGCGCTGTTCGTCGCCCTGTGGGCCACGGTCGTCTACTTCCCGGTCGCGCACTGGGTCTGGGGCGCCGGCGGCTGGGCCTTCGAGCTCGGCGTCATCGACTTCGCCGGCGGTACGGCCGTGCACATCAACGCCGGTGCCGCGGCCCTCGGCGTGATCCTCGTCATCGGCAAGCGCGTCGGGTTCAAGAAGGACCCGATGCGCCCGCACAGCCTGCCGCTGGTCATGCTCGGCGCCGGTCTGCTGTGGTTCGGCTGGTTCGGCTTCAACGCCGGCTCGTGGCTCGGCAACGACGACGGCGTCGGCGCGCTGATGTTCGTCAACACGCAGGTCGCCACCGCCGCCGCCATGCTGGCCTGGCTCATCTACGAGAAGATCCGCCACGGCGCGTTCACCACGCTGGGCGCCGCCTCCGGCGCGGTCGCCGGTCTGGTCGCCATCACCCCCTCGGGCGGAGCGGTCTCCCCGCTCGGCGCGATCGCCGTCGGCGCCATCGCCGGTCTGCTCTGCGCCATGGCCGTCGGCCTGAAGTACAAGTTCGGTTACGACGACTCGCTCGACGTCGTCGGCGTCCACCTCGTCGGCGGTGTCATCGGCTCCCTCCTGATCGGCTTCTTCGCCACCGGCAAGGGCCAGTCCACCGCGACCGGCGTCTTCTACGGCGACCACTCGTGGGACCAGCTGTGGAAGCAGTGCGCCGGTGTCTTCGCGGTGCTCGCCTACTCGCTGGTGGTCTCCGCGGTCCTCGCCTTCCTCCTCGACAAGACCATCGGCATGCGGGTCTCCGAGGACGACGAGATCGCCGGCATCGACCAGGCCGAGCACGCCGAGACCGCATACGACTTCAGCGGGGCCGGCGGTGGCGCCGCCCGCACGACCGCCCTCCCGACCGCCGTCGCCGGGGCGAGCAAGAAGGTGGACGCATGAAGCTCATCACCGCCGTCGTCAAGCCCCACCGGCTCGACGAGATCAAGGAAGCCCTGCAGGCCTTCGGCGTGCACGGACTGACGGTCACCGAGGCAAGCGGCTACGGTCGTCAGCGGGGACACACCGAGGTCTACCGCGGCGCCGAGTACACGGTCGACCTGGTCCCCAAGATCCGCATCGAGGTGCTGGCCGAGGACGACGACGCCGAGCAGCTGATCGACGTCATCGTCAAGGCGGCCCGCACCGGCAAGATCGGTGACGGCAAGGTCTGGTCCCTCCCGGTCGAGACCGCCGTACGGGTCCGCACCGGCGAGCGCGGCCCGGACGCGCTCTGACGGCAGAAGAGAACAGGAGTCGCTGGGTGACGAGTACGGACGTGCGCAAGGATGCAGAGGACTCGGGACCCAGCGGCTACGCGGCGGCCCGGCTGCGCCTCCTCACCGAGGAGGCGCAGTCCGGGCCGCCGCGCCGTGCGGCCCTCGCCGAACTGACCGACGACTGGCTGGCCGGACTCTTCACCGCCGGCGCCGAGGAACTGAGGGGCGTCTCCCTGGTCGCCGTCGGCGGCTACGGCCGCGGCGAGCTCTCCCCGCGCAGCGACCTCGACCTGCTGCTGCTGCACGACGGCGCCGACACCAAGACCGTCGCCGCCCTCGCCGACCGCCTCTGGTACCCCGTCTGGGACCTGGGTCTCGCCCTCGACCACTCCGTCCGCACCCCGGCGGAGGCCCGCAAGACCGCCGGCGAGGACCTCAAGGTCCAGCTCGGCCTGCTGGACGCCCGCCACCTCGCCGGCGACCTCGGCCTCACCGCGGGACTGCGGACGTCCGTCCTCGCCGACTGGCGCAACCAGGCGCCCAGGCGCCTGCCCGAACTCCAGGAACTGTGCGCCGAGCGCGCCGAGCGCCAGGGCGAGCTGCAGTACCTCCTGGAACCCGACCTGAAGGAGGCGCGCGGCGGACTGCGGGACGCCACCGCGCTGCGCGCCGTCGCCGCCTCCTGGCTGGCCGACGCGCCCCGTGAGGGGCTCGCCGACGCCCGCCGCCGGCTCCTCGACGTACGCGACGCCCTGCACCTGGCCACCGGCCGCGCCACCGACCGCCTCGCGCTCCAGGAGCAGGACCAGGTGGCCGTCGAGCTGGACCTGCTGGACGCCGACACCCTCCTGCGGCAGGTGTACGAGGCCGCGCGCGTCATCTCGTACGCGAGCGACGTCACCTGGCGCGAGGTCGGACGCGTCCTGCGCTCGCGCGCCGTGCGGCCCCGGCTGCGCGCCATGCTCGGGGGCGGGAAGCCCGCGCCCGAGCGGTCTCCGCTGGCCGAAGGGGTCGTCGAGCAGGACGGCGAGGTGGTGCTCGCCCGCGCCGCCCGCCCCGAACGCGACCCCGTGCTCCCGCTGCGCGCCGCGGCCGCCGCCGCACAGGCCGGCCTGCCGCTGTCCCTGCACGCCGTGCGGCGCCTCGCCGCCACCGTGCGCCCGCTGCCCACGCCGTGGCCCGCCGAGGCCCGCGAGCAGCTGGTGACCCTGCTCGGCTCCGGTCAGCCGACCGTCGAGGTCTGGGAGGCGCTGGAGGCCGAGGGGCTGATCACGCAGCTGCTGCCCGACTGGGAGCGGGTCCGCTGCCGGCCGCAGCGCAACGCCGTGCACATCTGGACCGTCGACCGGCACCTCATCGAGACCGCCGTGCGCGCCTCCGAGTTCACCCGCCGCGTCCACCGGCCCGACCTTCTGCTGGTCGCCGCGCTGCTGCACGACATCGGCAAGGGCTGGCCCGGCGACCACTCGGTGGCCGGCGAGATCATCGCCAAGGACGTGGCCGCCCGCATCGGCTTCGACCGCGCCGACGTCAACGTGCTGGCCGCCCTCGTCCGCCACCATCTGCTGCTCGTCGACACGGCCACCCGGCGCGACCTGGAGGACCCGGCCACCGTGCGCGCGGTCGCCGACGCGGTCGGCTCGCAGGGCACGCTGGAACTGCTGCACGCCCTCACCGAGGCGGACGCGCTGGCCACCGGGCCCGCCGCCTGGTCGTCCTGGCGGGGTTCGCTCGTGGCGGACCTGGTCAAACGGGTCGCGGCGGTCCTCGCCGGCAACGAACCGGAGGAGCCCGACGACACCGCGCCCACCGCCGAGCAGGAACGCCTCGCCATCGAGGCGATCGCCACGGGCAGCCCGGTGCTCTCCCTGCGGGCCCAGACCGAGACGCCCGCAGATACCGCGGGGGAGCAGCCGGCCGGCGACCCCGAGCCGCTCGGCGTGGAGCTGCTCATCGCCGTGCCCGACCAGGCGGGCGTGCTGCCCGCGGTGGCCGGCGTCCTCGCCGTGCACCGGCTGACCGTACGCACCGCCGAACTGCGCTCCCAGGACCTCCCGGACGGCGTCGACGGCTCGGTCCTGCTGCTGAACTGGCGGGTCGCCGCCGAGTACGGCTCGCTGCCCCAGGCGGCCCGGCTGCGCGCCGACCTCGTACGGGCCCTCGACGGCTCGCTGGACATCGCCGGACGGCTCGCGGAACGCGACGCCGCCTACCCGCGCAGGCGGGGCGTGGTCGCCCCGCCGCCGCGCGTGGCGGTGGCCTCCGCGGCCTCCCGGCACGCCACCGTCATCGAGGTGCGCGCCCAGGACGCGCCGGGGCTGCTGTTCCGCATCGGCCGGGCGCTGGAGGACGAGGGCCTGCGGGTGCGCAGCATGCACGTCTCCACCCTCGGCGCGAACGCCGTGGACGCCTTCTACGTCACCGGAACGGACGGCGCGCCCCTGCCGGGCGACGAGGCCGTCGCCGTCGCCCGGAAGCTGGAGGAGACGCTGCGGGCGTGATCGAGCGCCGCGCGGCCCGTCCCCGTCCGCTGAATACAGCAGGCGGGGACGAATGTCTTGCGCAGCCGGATACCCTGGAAGACGCTCAGACCGCCCCCGACACCGAGGACCGACGCCGCCGTGTTCGATACTCTCTCCGATCGCCTCTCAGCGACCTTCAAGAACTTGCGCGGCAAGGGGCGCCTGAGCGAAGCGGACATCGACGCCACGGCGCGCGAGATCCGCATCGCCCTCCTCGAAGCGGACGTGGCCCTGCCGGTCGTCCGCACGTTCATCAAGAACGTCAAGGAGCGCGCCCTCGGCGCCGAGGTCTCCAAGGCCCTCAACCCCGCCCAGCAGGTCCTGAAGATCGTCAACGACGAACTCGTCACGATCCTCGGCGGGGAGACCCGCCGCCTGCGCTTCGCCAAGCAGCCGCCCACGGTGATCATGCTGGCCGGCCTCCAGGGCGCCGGTAAGACCACCCTCGCGGGCAAGCTCGGCCGCTGGCTGAAGGAGCAGGGCCACTCGCCGCTGCTCGTCGCCTGCGATCTCCAGCGCCCCAACGCCGTCAACCAGCTCAGCGTCGTCGCCGAGCGCGCCGGCGTGGCCGTCTACGCCCCGCAGCCCGGCAACGGGGTGGGCGACCCGGTCCAGGTCGCCAAGGACTCCATCGAGTTCGCGAAGGCCAAGGTCCACGACATCGTGGTCGTCGACACCGCCGGCCGTCTCGGCATCGACGCCGAGCTGATGCAGCAGGCCGCGGACATCCGCGACGCCGTCTCGCCCGACGAGATCCTCTTCGTCGTCGACGCGATGATCGGCCAGGACGCCGTCAACACCGCCGAGGCCTTCCGCGACGGCGTCGGCTTCGACGGCGTCGTGCTGTCCAAGCTCGACGGCGACGCCCGCGGCGGCGCGGCCCTGTCGATCGCCTCGGTGACCGGCAAGCCGATCATGTTCGCCTCGAACGGCGAGAAGCTCGACGAGTTCGACGCCTTCCACCCCGACCGGATGGCCTCCCGCATCCTCGACATGGGTGACCTGCTCACCCTGATCGAGCAGGCGGAGAAGACGTTCAGTCAGGAAGAGGCCGAGAAAATGGCCTCCAAGCTGGCGTCCAAGAAGGGCCAGGACTTCACCCTGGACGACTTCCTGGCCCAGATGGAACAGGTCAGGAAGATGGGCAGCATCTCCAAGCTGCTCGGCATGCTGCCCGGCATGGGCCAGATCAAGGACCAGATCGCCAACCTCGACGAACGCGACGTCGACCGCACCGCCGCGATCATCAAGTCCATGACCCCGGGCGAGCGCCAGGACCCGACGATCATCAACGGCTCGCGCCGCGCCCGTATCGCCAAGGGTTCCGGCGTCGAGGTCAGTGCCGTGAAGGGGCTGGTCGAGCGGTTCTTCGAGGCCCGCAAGATGATGTCCCGGATGGCCCAGGGCGGCGGCATGCCGGGGATGCCGGGGATGCCGGGCATGGGCGGCGGCGCCGGCCGACAGAAGAAGCAGCCCAAGCAGGCCAAGGGCAAGCAGCGCTCCGGCAACCCGATGAAGCGCAAGCAGCAGGAGCTGGAGGCGGCCCAGCGCCGCGAGGCCCAGGCCCAGGGCGGCAACGCGCTCGGGCTGCCGCAGCAGGGCGCCCAGGACTTCGAGCTGCCGGACGAGTTCAAGAAGTTCATGGGCTGAGTCCGTCAGCCGCCGAGGGCGTCCTCCCGTACCGGAGGGCGCCCTCGGCGCGTTCCGGCGCACCCCGCAGCGCATGCCGTGCCCGGCGCTCTGTCGTAGCGTCCAGATATGAGCAATGCCGCTCCGGAGCGCAAGGCCCCCGACCAGCCCTGGCGCACCGAGGGGACCCCGGACGACGACGGACGGCGTCCCCCGGACGGCAGGAGGGCGCGCGGCCGCTGGTGGGGCCTGGCCGTCACCGCGGTGATCGTCTTCCTGCTGGTGTACGTCGGACTGAACTACCTCGGCGGCGGCGACGAGCCGACGATCTCCTACACGGAGTTCAGCAGACAGGTCGACGCGGGCAACGTCGACAAGATCTACTCCAAGGGCGACGCCATCCAGGGCCAGCTCAAGAAGGCCCGCGACGACCCCGACGGCGGCGGCCAGTACACCAAGTTCACGACCCAGCGCCCGGCCTTCGCGGACGACGACCTCTGGCAGAACCTGGACCGCCAGGACGTCACGGTGACGGCCCGGCCGGTCGTGCAGCAGCGCAGTCCGCTCGCCAACCTGCTTCTCTCGCTGGTGCCGATCGTGCTCCTGGTCGCCGTGTGGATCTTCTTCGCCCGGCGTTTCGGCGGCGGTCCGGGCGGCGCGGGCGGCATGCTCGGGCGCAAGACGCCGCCCAGGCCGGTGGGCCTGCGACCCGACGGCCGGCGCACGACGTTCGCCGACGTGGCCGGCATCGACGAGGTCAAGGGCGAGCTGGACGACGTCGTCGACTTCCTCGAGCACCCCGAGGTCTACCGCCGGATGGGCGCGAAGATGCCCCGCGGCGTGCTGCTCGCCGGGTCGCCCGGCACCGGCAAGACCCTGCTGGCGCGCGCGGTGGCGGGCGAGGCCGGCGTGCCGTTCTTCTCCGCCTCGGCCTCGGAGTTCATCGAGATGATCGTGGGCGTCGGCGCGTCGCGCGTGCGTGAACTGTTCGCCGAGGCCCGCAAGGTGGCGCCGTCGATCATCTTCATCGACGAGATCGACACCATCGGGCGGATCCGCAGCGGCGGCGCCTCGGTGGGCGGGCACGACGAGCGCGAGCAGACCCTGAACCAGATCCTCACCGAGATGGACGGCTTCTCGGGGGCCGAGGGCGTCATCGTCATCGCGGCGACCAACCGCGCCGACATCCTGGACCCGGCGCTGACCCGGCCCGGCCGCTTCGACCGGGTGGTCAGCGTCTCCCCGCCGGACCGCGCCGGACGCGAGGCGATCCTCGCCATCCACACCCGCGAGATCCCCCTCGCACCGGACGTGGACCTGGCATGGATGGCGCGGACCACCCCGGGCATGACGGGCGCGGATCTCGCCAATCTGGCCAACGAGGCCGCGCTGCTCGCCGTGAAGCGCGACCAGGAACAGGTGACGCAGGCCGACCTGTCCGAGGCGCTGGAGAAGGTGCAGCTCGGGGCCGAGCGCACGCTGATCATGCCTGAGGAGGACCGTAGGCGCACCGCGTTCCACGAGAGCGGCCACGCCCTCCTCGGCATGCTGCAGCCCGGCGCCGACCCGGTCCGCAAGGTCACCATCGTGCCGCGCGGCCGCGCTCTCGGCGTGACCCTGTCGACCCCGGAGGTGGAGCGGTACGCGCTCTCCGAGGAGTATCTGCGCGGTCGGATCATCGGCGCCCTCGGCGGCATGGCGGCCGAACAGATCGTCTACGGCGTCGTCACGACCGGCGCCGAGAACGACCTGGAGCAGGTCACCAACATCGCGCGCGGGATGGTCGCGCGGTGGGGCATGAGCGAGCGGGTGGGCCGCCTCTCCGCCCTCCCCAACGACGCCCAGCAGGCCTACGGCCTCGCCGCCGCCCCAGCGACCCTCGACGCCATCGACCACGAGATGCGTCGCATCGTCGACGAGTGCTACGAGGAGGCCTGCCGCAAACTCCGTGACCACCGCGGGCAGTTGGACGCCCTCGCCCTGGCGCTGCTGGAGCACGAGACGCTGGAGGAGGCGGACGCGTACCGCATCGCCGGCGTCACCCGGCTGACCAAGGAGGACGCGTAGGCCCGGACCCGGCACGGGCCGGGTCCCGGACCACGGCCCCGGTCACGGTCAGTCCCGGACCACGGCCCCGGCCACGGTCCCGGACCACGGCCCCGCGCCCGGACGTGGATCCGGACCGGGCGGCGGACCCGGACCGGGAACCGCACGGCCTCCGGTGAAGGGGGCGTGCGCTCACGGGATCCGGGCGATCAGGTACCGGAACACGTTCGGCATCCAGACCGTGCCGTCCGGCCGCAGGTACGGGTGGAGCGCCTCCGCCGTCTCCTTCTCGACCTGTGCCTGGTCGGTCGCCGCGACCGCCGTGTCGAGCAGGCCCGTGGAGAGCAGCCCCTTGAGGGCGCTGTCCACGTCGGCGTACCCGAACGGACAGGCCACCCGGCCCGATCCGTCCGGCCGCAGCCCGGCCCGTCGGGCGACGTCCTCGAGGTCGTCGCGGAGCGCGGGGCGCAGCCGGATCGTGCCGCGGTCCTGGTCCGCCGCCTTGGCCGCGACCCGCAGCACCGCCGTGGTGGCACAGCGCTCGGGCGGACCCCAGCCGACGAGCACCACGGGGGCGCCACGCCGGGCGAGCGGCGTCGCCGCCGCCAGCAGCGCGGCCAGTTCCTCCGTGTCGCCCGCCACGCGTCCGATCGGCTCGAAGGCCGTCACCAGGGTGTACGGGGGCGTCCGCGCCCCCGGCCGGTCCGTGGGCAGCCGGTCGGTGAGCCGGATGTCCGCACGCGCGTGTGCCCCCCGGTCCTCCCGCAGCGGCAGCCGCTCGCGCGCGAGGGCCAGCCGTGCCGGGGAGGAGGACTCGACGCCGGTGAGGGCCGCGCCTCTGGAGGCCGCCATCACCAGGGCGAGCCCGGAGCCGGAGCCGAGGGAGAGGAGCCGGGTGCCCGGCCCCACGCCCAGCCGCTCGTAGACGGCCTCGTAGAGCGGAACCAGCATCCGTTCCTGGATCTCGGACCAGTCACGCGCGCGTGCACCCAGATCCGCGCGGGGCGTCTGCCCCGCGTGAGGCAGGTGCTGTCGCACGAGCACAGGTGTCATGGAAAAGCGCCCCAATCCGCCGAGAGTCTGCTGCCGTACCCGATCAGGTGGGCCCCCGTGCAGTGCTCCGGCACCGCCCCCGTATGCCAGGTAACTCCCCGTCCGCGGCCGCGTCCAGGGGTTGCGGAGCCCTGCTTGAGGACGGCATGTGCCGGTGGCGAGAATTCACGTTCCGGCAATGTGGGCCCGTACCGTCGCGCCATGGCAGAGGCGCCCGTTCTCACCCCGCGGGCCCAGGACTTCCCTCGCTGGTACCAGGATCTGATCGGCAAGGCGGAACTGGCCGACAACGGTCCGGTGCGGGGCACGATGGTGATCCGGCCGTACGGGTACGGGCTGTGGGAGCGGATGCAGGCGGAGACGGACGCCCGGATCAAGCGGACGGGCGCCGAGAACGCGTACTTCCCGCTGCTGATCCCGCAGTCCTACCTCACCCGCGAGGCGGACCATGTCGAGTGCTTCGCGCCCGAGTTGGCGGTGGTCACGCACGGCGGCGGCAAGGAGCTCGAGGAGCCGGCGGTCGTGCGGCCCACCTCCGAGACCATCGTCAACGAGTACTTCTCCAGGTGGGTGCAGAGCTACCGCGACCTGCCCCTGCTGATCAACCAGTGGGCGAACGTGGTCCGTTGGGAGCTGCGGCCCCGCCTCTTCCTGCGGACGTCCGAATCCTCTGGCAGGAGGGCCACACCGCGCACGCCACCTACGAGGAGGCCCGCGACTTCGCCGCCCGCGTCCAGCGCGAGGTCTACGGCGACTTCCTCGAGAACGTTTTCGCGATCGACTTCGTCGCCGGCCGCAAGACGGTCAGGGAGCGCTTCGCGGGCGCCGTCAACACCCTCACCCTGGAAAGCATGACGGGCGACGGCAAGGCCCTCCAGATGGTCACCAGCCATGAGCTGGGCCAGAACTTCGCCAAGGCCTTCGACACCCGGTACCTGTCCAAGGACGGCACCCGGGAACTGGTCTGGCAGACCTCCCGGGGCTCGACGACCCGCATGATCGGCGCGCTGGTGATGACCCACGGCGACGACGACGGGCTGCGGGTGCCGCCCCGGCTGGCGCAGATCCAGGTCGTCGTCCTGGCGGTCGCGGACGACGAGGCGGTTCTGGCCAAGGTCCGCGAGCTCGGCGGCCGGCTGGCGGCGGCGGGCCTGCGCGTCCGGGTCGACGACCGCACCGACGTGCCGCTCGGCCGGCGTGCGGTCGACTGGGAGCTCAAGGGCGTGCCGGTGCGCGTCGAGATCGGGCCCCGCAACCTGGCCGACGGCACGGCGATGCTGGTCCGCCGCATCCCGGGATACAAGGAGGCGGTGGCGGTCGACGCGCTCGCGGGGCTGCTGCCCGTCGTCCTCGAGGAGGACCAGGCGCTGCTGCTGCGGCAGTCGCGCGAGCGCCGCGAGTCGCGGACGGCGGACGTGTCGACGGTCGGGGAAGCCGTCGAGGCGGTCGGCGCCGACGGCTGGGCGCGCGTCCCGTGGGCGGCCCTCGGTGAAGAAGGCGAGGCCGCACTGGCCGAGCAGTCGCTGACCGTACGGTGTCTCGTCGCCGAGGACGGGGCGGTGCCGGACGACGAGGACGCCCCCGGTAACGTCGCGGTCGTCGCACGCGCCTGCTGAGACAGCGCCCCGCGTACGTGAGAGCGGCCGAAACGCCCCTTGCGCCCCCGGGAGACCTCCGCACCCCGGCGCGCGGAGATGGTCTACGCGCCGGGTCGTACCGGGGACTACGCACCAGCTTGATACGAGCTGTGAGGCTTCTCCGCAGATCAGCGCACCCGCCCTCGTCCGGACGCATGAGTGCCGACTGACGGGTACGTGCAAATTATTTGGGATGCCCCGGAATAGGAACACCGGGGCACCCCCGCTCGTTGTCATTACGTGAGCACGACACAGACACCACCAGTTCTCGCCGCAGAGCTGGCAGAGGCGTGGGCCGACATTCAGCGGTACCACCCCGAGCTGCCGGATCTCGCCGCGCCAGAGTCCCTGATCGGGGAGTCGTCGTCCGCCTGCGGTCACGAGCTCTCCTTCGAGCGACTGCTTCACGAGGCAGTCCATGGCATCGCCGCCGCCCGTGGCGTCCGCGACACCTCCCGCGCCGGCCGCTACCACAACCGCAGATTCCTCGCGATCGCCGAGGAGATGGGGCTGGACCACCCCGAGGAACCGCACCCCAGCAGTGGTTTCTCCCTGGTCACGCTCAACCCCGAGGCCAAGCGCCGCTACCGCACGACGATCGAGCGCCTGCAGCGGGCCCTCAAGGCCCACACGGCGGCCACCTCCGCCGACACCGCCCGCACCTTCCGCGGCCCGGCGGCCCGGCACGGCTCCTCCGGCGGAGGCGTCCGCGTCAAGGCCGTGTGCGACTGCGGACGCAACGTCCGGGTCGTGCCGTCGGTCCTGGCGCAGGCGCCGATCGTGTGCGGCGGCTGCGGCAAGCCGTTCCGGATCCCGGAGATCGCCGGCGCGGCCTAGCCCGAGGACCGTCCGTACCGGCATCTCGTGGCTGCCGGTCCACGGCGAGGGCGGGGGGTCCGCCCGCCGCGTCCAGCAGTGCCTCCCCCGGCGCCCCACGGGCCCGGGGGGTCTTCAGGGGCGCTGCCGGGCGCGGGTGCGGCCACCCCGCGGCGCGCGCCGCGTATCAGGCCCGCCGGCACGGGGCGCCGGCGGCCGCTCAGGCGTGCCCGGGCGCCGCCGCCCCTCGGCCGAGGCGACCCGCCGGGTATGGCACAATGGTCAGCTGTACTCGACAGTCGCACAGGACCCCTCTCTCCTCCGGCTGACGCGTCCATCGGGCACTCGGGTACCGCAACCCCACGCGGCCATCTCGCCGTGCCCAACCACGTCAAGACCAGGAGACACCACTTCCGTGGCAGTCAAGATCAAGCTGAAGCGTCTGGGCAAGATCCGTTCGCCTCACTACCGCATCGTCGTCGCCGACTCCCGCACCCGTCGTGACGGCCGTGCGATCGAGGAGATCGGCAAGTACCAGCCGACGTACCACCCGTCCGTCATGGAGGTGGACGCCGACCGCGTCGCCTACTGGCTGGGTGTCGGCGCGCAGCCGACCGAGCCCGTCCTCGCCATCCTGAAGAAGACCGGCGACTGGCAGAAGTTCAAGGGCGAGCCCGCCCCGGCGCCGCTGCTCGTCGCCGAGCCGAAGAAGGCCCGCCCGACGTTCGAAGCCCTCGGCGGCGAGGACTCGGGCAAGGGTGAGGCCATCACCCAGAAGAAGAAGGCCGAGAAGAAGGACGAGGCTGCCGCCGAGTCCTCTGAGTCGACCGAGGCCTGAGCACCATGCTCGAAGAGGCGCTTGAGCACCTCGTGAAGGGCATTGTCGACAACCCCGACGACGTGCAGGTCGCCTCGCGCAACCTGCGCCGCGGGCGGGTGCTCGAGGTCCGTGTCCACCCGGACGACCTCGGCAAGGTGATCGGTCGCAACGGCCGCACCGCACGCGCTCTGCGCACCGTCGTGGGCGCCATCGGCGGCCGGGGCGTCCGCGTCGACCTCGTCGACGTGGATCACGTTCGCTGACGCGTTTTCGCACCACCGGCTCGGGCCGGGGAAGGCCACTGGGCCGTCCCCGGCCCGCAGTCGTTACGGCACTCGTGACGACAGGCACGACAGGAGATCTTCAGAAGTGCAGCTCGTAGTCGCACGGATCGGCCGCGCCCACGGCATCAAGGGCGAGGTCACCGTCGAGGTACGCACCGACGAGCCGGAGCTGCGGCTCGCACCCGGCGCCGTCCTGTTCACGGACCCGGCCCCGACCGGCCCGCTGACCATCGAGACCGGCCGCGTCCACAGCGGCCGTCTCCTTCTGCGCTTCGAGGGGGTGCGCGACCGTACCGCCGCCGAAGCCCTGCGCAACACCCTCCTGATCGCCGAGGTCGATCCCGAGGAGCTGCCCGAGGAGAAAGGCGAGTACTACGACCACCAGCTGATGGACCTGGACGTGGTCACCGTCGACGGCGCCGAGGTCGGCCGGATCACCGAGATCTCGCACCTGCCCTCCCAGGACCTCTTCATCGTCGAGCGGCCCGACGGCAGCGAGGTGATGATCCCGTTCGTCGAGGCGATCGTCACCGAGATCGACCTCGAGGAGCAGCGGGCGGTCATCGACCCGCCGCCCGGTCTCATCGACGACCGCGCCGAGGTCGCCGGCACCCGGGACCCGGCCGGGGAAGAGTCCTGATGCGCCTCGACGTCGTCACGATCTTCCCCGAGTACCTGGAGCCGCTGAACGTCTCCCTCGTCGGCAAGGCACGCGCGCGCGGGCAGCTCGACGTGCACGTGCACGACCTGCGGGAGTGGACGTACGACCGGCACAACACGGTCGACGACACCCCCTACGGCGGCGGCCCCGGCATGGTCATGAAGACCGACCCCTGGGGCGACGCCCTGGACACCGTCCTCGCCGACGGCTACGAAAAGGGCTCGCAGGCCCCCGCGATCGTCGTCCCGACCCCCAGCGGCCGGCCCTTCACCCAGGAACTGGCGGTCGAGCTGTCCGGGCGCCCCTGGCTGATCTTCACGCCGGCCCGCTACGAGGGCATCGACCGGCGGGTCGTCGACGAGTACGCCGCCCGGATCCCCGTCTACGAGGTCTCCATCGGCGACTACGTGCTGGCCGGCGGCGAGGCGGCCGTCCTCGTCGTCACCGAGGCCGTGGCACGGCTGCTGCCCGGCGTGCTCGGCAATGCCGAGTCCCACCGCGACGACTCCTTCGCCCCCGGCCCCATGGCCAACCTCCTCGAAGGCCCCGTCTACACCAAGCCTCCCGCCTGGCGCGGCCGGGAGATCCCCGAGGTGCTGCTCAGCGGCCACCACGGGAAGATCGCCCGATGGCGCCGTGACGAGGCCCTGCGACGCACGACGGCCAACCGGCCCGACCTCATCGAGCGCTGCGCACCCGGGTCCTTCGACAAGAAGGACCGCGAGATGCTCTCCATCCTGGGCTGGACGCCCGACCCGGAGGGCGCCCCCTACGGCCGATTTTGGCGCAGGACCGACGGCGTGGAAGAATAGGTCGCTGTTGTGCGCCGTCCGGTGTGCGCCCCTGCCGCAGGGGGACACGACGCCCGCCTCGACGGGCACACGGCACTCAATCCCCGAACTTCTAGTTCCGTTGATGACCTGTGGCATCAGCGAAGAAAGCAGACGAAATGTCTCACCTGCTCGACTCCGTCGACGCCGCGTCGCTGCGCAGCGACGTTCCGGCCTTCCGCCCGGGCGACACCGTCAACGTCCACGTGCGCGTCATCGAGGGCAACCGCTCCCGTGTCCAGCAGTTCAAGGGCGTGGTCATCCGCCGCCAGGGCGCCGGCGTCCGCGAGACCTTCACGGTCCGCAAGGTCTCCTTCTCCGTCGGCGTCGAGCGCACCTTCCCGGTGCACACCCCGATCGTCGAGAAGATCGAGCTCGTCACCCGCGGTGACGTGCGTCGCGCCAAGCTGTACTACCTCCGTGAGCTGCGCGGCAAGGCCGCGAAGATCAAGGAGAAGCGCGACAACTGAGCGCCTTCCGGAGTTCATGGGCAGGCCGGATAACATCTGGCCCCGATGGACACCGAAGCTCAGCCGACCTCGGAGCGCGATCGCTCCTCCCGCCCTTCCGTGGCCGCCGACGTCTCCCAGGAGACCGGCGGCCCGGAGGGACCGGAGGGACGGTCGCGTTTTGCGTGGGCGGAGCGGATCACGTCGTGGGTCCCCGGGGGCCGCTACAGCCTGACCGCGCTGGTCTGCCTGCTGTTTTTGCTCGTCCTCAACGCGTTCGTGGTGCAACCGTTCCAGATTCCCAGCGGATCCATGGAAAACGCGTTGAGGATCGGTGACCGCGTTCTCGTAAATAAGTTGGCGTACCGTTTCGGTGCCGAGCCGCGGCACGGCGACGTCGTCGTGTTCGACGGCACCGAGTACTTCGGGAACTCCGACTACATCAAGCGCGTCGTGGGTGTGGGGGGAGATCACGTGGTCTGCTGCGACAAGGAGGGGAGGATCCAGGTGAACGGCCGGTCGGTCGACGAGTCGACATTCCTGTATCCCGGCGACGGCCCGTCCACGGCCGCCTTCGACGTGGTCGTGCCCGACGACGCCCTGTTCGTCCTGGGCGACCACCGCAGCCGCTCCAGCGACTCCCGGGACCACCTGGGCTCCCCGGGCGGCGGCATGATCCCGATCGACCATGTGATCGGCCGCGCCGACTGGATCGTCTGGCCCTTCGCCCACCTCACCCGCCTCTCGCGTCCGAGCGCCTACGCGCGCGTGCCCGGCTCGGAGGGCGCCCGTGGGTAACCGCGGCAAGCCGCGCGGCCTCCCGGACAGCGCCGCGGACAACCTCCTGCCCACCGGCGTCCGGCGCACCTCGGGCCCGGGCCCCGGCCGCTCCCGCGCGGAGCGGCGCAAGCTGCAGCGCAAGGTCAAGCGCAAGCGCAGGCGCTCGGCCGTGCGGGAGATACCGCTGCTGGTCGGCGTCGCCGTCCTGATAGCCCTGGTGCTGAAGACCTTCCTGGTGCAGGCCTTCGTGATCCCGTCCGGCTCCATGGAGCAGACCATCCGGATCGGCGACCGCGTCCTGGTCGACAAGTTCACCCCGTGGTTCGGATCCAAGCCGGAGCGCGGGGACGTCGTCGTCTTCAAGGACCCCGGCGGCTGGCTCGACGACGAGCAGACCACCGCCAAGAAGGCGGATCCGGTCGTCGTCAAGCAGGTCAAGGAAGGACTCACCTTCATCGGCCTGCTGCCGTCCGACAACGAGAAGGACCTCATCAAGCGCGTCGTCGGGGTGGGCGGCGACCACGTCAAGTGCTGTGACACGCAGGGGCGGGTCACCGTCAACGGCGTTCCCCTGGAAGAGGGAAGCTATCTCTACCCCGGCAACACCCCCTCGGACGACCCGTTCGACATCACCGTCCCCCGGGGGCGGCTGTGGGTGATGGGCGACCACCGGGCCAACTCCGCCGATTCCAGGGCGCATCGCCACACCGACTACGGCGGCACCGTCTCGGAGGACGAGGTGGTCGGCCGGGCCATGGTGATCGCCTGGCCCCTCGGGCACTGGATCCGTCTCAAGGAACCGCAAACTTTCTCCTCGGTGACCGGCTCGGCCGTCGGGGCGACCGCCTCCGCCCAGCCGTCGCATAGGGTTGCTTCCGACGGTCCGAACGGATCGATCGGAAGACTCCCGACCCCTGCGGAACTCCCGCTCGTTATGGGAGTGGTGGGCCTGCGCCGAATGTGGGGCAGGCAGCGGCACAAGGTGAGGAGTTGGCGTGGGGGATGTGGCGGTTGGCGCACGGTCCGGGCACGACGGCGAGGAGCACCGCGGACACCCCGTGGGCGCTGCCGACCCGGTCGCGGACAGCGCCGTGACCTCCGGGAGTGAACCCTTGGCGGGCGGCGACGGTCCGCCGACGGACGAACCGCCCCGCACCGGCGGCGACGGTCCCGACGGCCCGGCGCCGAAGGCGAAGAAACCCCGCTCCTTCTGGAAGGAGCTGCCGATCCTGATCGGCATCGCGCTGGTTCTCGCGCTGCTGATCAAGACATTCCTGGTGCAGGCCTTCTCCATCCCGTCGGCCTCGATGGAGAACACCCTCAAGATCGGCGACCGGGTTCTCGTCGACAAACTGACCCCGTGGTTCGGCTCCGAGCCGGAACGCGGCGAGGTCATCGTCTTCCACGATCCCGACAACTGGCTCGCGGGTGAGAACACCGTCGAGCCGAACGCCTTCCAGACCGTCCTCAGCTGGATCGGCCTGATGCCGTCGGCGGAGGAGAAGGACCTGATCAAGCGGGTCATCGGCGTCGGCGGCGACACCGTCGCCTGCAAGGGCACCGGCCCGCTCACGGTCAACGGCAAGGCGCTGAACGAGCCGTACGTGTACCCCGGCAACACCCCGTGCAGCCAGGACGACCAGGGCGGCCAGTTCTCGGTGAAGGTCCCCAAGGGCTACGTCTGGGTCATGGGCGACCACCGCCAGAACTCGCGGGACTCGCGTTACAACCAGTCGGACAAGAACCACGGCATGGTGCCCGTCGACCAGGTCGTCGGCCGTGCCATCGTCAAGGCCTGGCCGCTCACCCACTGGGGCACGCTGCCGGTGCCGGACACCTTCGAGCAGACCGGTCTGGGCGATCAGTCCGCGGCGTCCGCGGCCCTCACCGTCGCGCCGCAGGGTCTCGCCCTCGCCGGCGTCGTACCGGTGGTCCTGTGGCGGCGCCGGCGGAGCGGGGACTCCGGGACCCGGTGACCGCGGGGGCCCGTGCCCCGGCCCCCGGGCCCTCGTTCGGCAAACCCTTTCCCAAGCGTGTGACCTCGGCCTGCGAAGACCGGGCCGAACCGGGCGAGGCCGGGAGAGAGGGGCTGCCCGGTTTCGGTACCGCCGGGTAGGGTGCGGGTCCATGGGTGGCGAGAGCACTACACGAACGGCCCCGCGCAGCGGCGGTGGCACCAGCAGCGGCCCGGTGGGCAGCCGGACCGGACAGCGACTGTCCGGGCTGGCCGTCGCACTGGGCCTCGTGCTGTTCCTCGGCGGGTTCGCCTGGGGAGCCCTGCTCTACCGGCCCTACACCGTGCCCACCAGCTCCATGAGCCCGACGATCGCCGCCGGCGACCGCGTGCTCGCCCAGCGCGTCGACGGCGCCGAGGTGCGCCGCGGGGACGTGGTCGTCTTCACCGACAAGACCTGGGCGAGCAACGCGCCCGTGGTCAAGCGCGTCGTCGCGGTCGGCGGCGACACGGTCTCCTGCTGCACCGACGGCAAGCTGACCGTCAACGGCAAGCAGATCGAGGAACCGTATCTGCCGCCGGGCACCCTGGCCGAGATCAAGAACTTCCCGACCGTGAAGGTCCCCGACGGCAGGCTCTTCCTCCTCGGCGACGAGCGTCAGGGCTCCCTGGACTCCACCGCCCACCTCACCGACGCGGCCCAGGGCACGGTGGCGCGCAGCGCCGTCAAGGCCCGCGTCGACGCCGTCGTCTGGCCCATGAAAGGCATGCTGAAGCGGCCCACGGGCTTCACGGACCTCGGCGCCCTCTCCGAGCCGGGCCCGCTGGGCACGATCGGCTGGCTGATCGTCGGCGGCGCCGTGCTGGTGCTCGGCGGCGGCGCGTACGGCCCGATCGCCAAGCGGACGGGCCGCCGCCGCACCCGGCCGGAGTCCGCCGGTGCCCGCTGAGCCGGCGGAGGAGCCGACCGGCGGGGGCGTCGACTCCTACGAGGGCGGCCTGCGCAAGGTGGCGCGGGTCGTCCTGCTCGACCCGCAGGACCGCATCCTGCTGCTGCACGGTCATGAACCGGACGACCCCGCCGACCGCTGGTGGTTCACGCCCGGCGGTGGTGTGGAGGGCGACGAGACCCGTGAGGAGGCCGCTCTGCGGGAACTCGTCGAGGAGACCGGCATCACCGAGGTGGACCTCGGTCCCGTGCTGTGGCGGCGGATGTGCTCCTTCCCCTTCGCGGGCCGCCGCTGGGACCAGGACGAGTGGTACTACCTCGCCCGGACGACGGTGACGGCGACCCGGGCGACGGCCCTGACCGAGCTGGAACGGCGCAGTGTCGCCGGAGCGCGCTGGTGGACGTGTCAGGAACTGACCCAGGCACATGAGACGGTGTATCCGACCAGACTCGCCGAGCTGCTGCGCAGGCTGCTCGACGAAGGTCCTCCGGCCGGACCGGTGACCCTTGACACGGAAATCGTCTAGGGGCGCTCGGGACTGGCGCACAATGGGGGGATCGCACGGCTGAAGGGGAACATGCCATGAGCGCCGAGGACCTCGAGAAGTACGAGACCGAGATGGAGCTGAAGCTCTACCGGGAGTACCGCGATGTCGTCGGTCTGTTCAAATACGTGATCGAGACCGAGCGTCGTTTCTATCTGACCAACGACTACGAGATGCAGGTGCACTCGGTCCAGGGCGAGGTGTTCTTCGAGGTATCGATGGCTGATGCCTGGGTGTGGGACATGTACAGGCCGGCCCGCTTCGTGAAGCAGGTGCGGGTCCTCACGTTCAAGGACGTGAACATCGAGGAGCTGAACAAGAGCGACCTGGAGCTTCCGGGAAGCTGAGCCCCGCTGCGCTTTTGCCGAGTGCCCGCCGAGTGCCTGTCGTGTGTCTGCTGAGTGGCCGCCGCGTGCGCGCTGAGTGCCCCGGTCGGGCCGGCTGAGCCGGATTCCCTCGCACAGGTGACGGAGTTCTCCACAGTCGCCGGCCTGTCCACCAAGATCCTTTCGTTGGAGGCGGATGCGTGAGCGTTGGCACCGGAGGTGGTGCCGACATGAACGCACAGCTGGCACGTGGTGCACTCGGCAGGTACGGCGAGGAGCTGGCCGCCCGGCGGCTGGCCGAGACCGGGATGACGGTCCTGCAGCGCAACTGGCGCTGCGGCAGGACCGGTGAGATCGACATCGTCGCGAGGGACGGCGAGGTGCTGGTGGTCTGCGAGGTGAAGACCCGCAGGGACGGCGGCTTCCAGCATCCGATGGCGGCGGTGACGCCGGAGAAGGCGCAGCGCCTGCGCGGACTGGCCGAGCGCTGGATCCAGGCACACGGCGGAGCCCCGCCGGGAGGCGTCCGGATCGACCTGGTCGGCGTGGTTCTGCCGCGCCGCGGAGCCGCCGTCGTGCAGCACGCGCGGGGGGTGGCCTGAGATGGGCTTCGCGCGTACGTGTGCGGTGGCGCTGGTGGGCGTCGAGGGCGTCGTCGTCGAGGTCCAGGCCGACCTCGAACCCGGAGTGGCGGCGTTCACCCTGGTGGGGCTGCCGGACAAGAGCCTGAGCGAGAGCCGGGACCGGGTGAGGGCGGCGGTGGTGAACTCGGGCGGCGAGTGGCCGCAGAAGAAGCTCACGGTGGGCCTCAGTCCGGCCTCCGTGCCCAAAGGCGGATCGGGGTTCGATCTCGCTGTCGCTTGTGCGGTGCTCGGCGCGGCCGAACGGATCGACCCGAGGGTGCTCGCCGACATCGTGATGATCGGCGAGCTGGGCCTGGACGGACGCGTGCGGCCGGTGCGGGGCGTCCTCCCCGCGGTGCTGGCCGCCGCCACCGCCGGATACGAACAGGTGGTCGTGCCCGAGAGCGCCGCCGCCGAGGCCGCGCTGGTGCCGGGCGTCTCCGTGCTCGGAGTGCGCAGCCTGCGGCAGCTGATCGCCGTCCTCGCGGACGAGCCCGTGCCGGAGGAGGATCCGGACGAGGCGGGCCGCCCGGATCCGCTGCTGGCCGGCCTGCGGATGCCGGGCACGGGCGAGGCCACCGGCATGGGCACCGCCCACCCGGACCAGGAACACGACCTGGCGGACGTGGTCGGCCAGCGTTCGGCGCGCACCGCGGTGGAGGTGGCCGCCGCGGGCGGACACCACCTGTTCCTGGAAGGCCCGCCCGGCGCCGGCAAGACGATGCTCGCGGAGCGCCTGCCGGCGGTGCTGCCCAGGCTGTGCAGGGAGGAGTCGCTGGAGGTCACGGCGGTGCACTCGGTGGCCGGCCTGCTGCCCCCGGGCAAGCCCCTGATCGACGTGCCCCCGTACTGCGCCCCGCACCACTCGGCCACGATGCAGTCCCTGGTCGGCGGCGGCGCCGGCGTCGCCCGCCCCGGCGCGGTCTCCCTGGCCCACCGGGGCGTGCTCTTCCTCGACTTTAGCGACCACCGACTGCGTGCCCGTGTCACTCGTCGAGGTGGACTTTGGGCGCGTCGCGTGGGTCTTTAGCTAACGGTTTGTTTCTGTTCATCACGTATGTGACGGATCGGAAGGAACCCTAGTGAGAAGCACGTTGGTGCTGGAAGATTTGCGCGTCCAGAAGATCAGATACTCCGACGGAAGCTGGGCATTCTCGATCGTCTGGCCGGACTGCACGGCCGACGAAGAAGCCGAAAGCTATCTGCGCCAGTACGAGGGTTCGGGCTCCCAGGAGCCGTACGCCTACTACCTCGTCGATCACCTTCGGTGGCGCATCCGCGAGGGCCTGACCACGCAGACGACCACACTCCAGGATCTGAAGCGCTACCAGGGGGCGGTGGGGGCACAGGTGCCGATGCCGTACGGGCAGCCGTGGCGGGTGCCGCCGAAGCGTCCGTACGGCACGGCAGCCCTGTCGATCTCGGCGACCGTCCTGAAGGGCTTCTACCTGCACCAGTGCGTCAAACGCGGCATCAACAACGAACTACGCGAGGCGCTGGGCGTGTCCCGCCTTCCCACCACGGCGGACCGCAGGAGGGCCTTCCTGGGGCATGTGAAGACCTCGATGCCGTCCAACCCGCTGGCTCCTCCGAATAGCCCGCGGCGACGGCACCCGAAAATGCTGCCGGACGGGGCCCGGCCGGAACTGCTGAGCTCGGTGAACACCGCCCGTGACGAGATGGTCGTGACTTGGCTCTCCGACTCGACGTTGAGGATCGGCGGCCTGACCGGCTTGCACCTGGTCGATCTGCACATGCGGGAGAACGCGGACTGCGGCGAGTGCAAGAGTCCGCACGTCCACGTCTGCCACCGGCAGAACAACCCGAACCGGGCCAGGGCGAAGAAGAAGGAGGACTGGAGCCTGACGGACGGTGTGATCTGCGGCGGAGAGATCTACCGAGTGAGCCCGGCAATGGTCAGCTCCTACTTCAAGTACATGACGACCGAGTACACGAAGCACGCCACAGGGCACGGCATGTTCCTGATCCAACTGTCCGGTCCGACCACCGGCGAGCCGTGGACCGCGGACGCGGCCCGCGGAATGCTGCGGCGGGCAGGGCGACGGGCCAAACTGCCCGGCCGTATCAAGCCGCACGCGTTCCGACACACGACCACGTCGAAAATCCTGGACGCCGCGAACGGCGACCCGCTCGTGGCCAAGGCTGCGGGAAACTGGGCGTCCGCCGCGATGGTCGATGAGGTGTACGGGCACCCGGACCTGCACTCCCCGGAGTTCTCCGCGGCCCTGACCGAGGTCTGGGGGGACTCGAAGTGAGGACTACCACCCACTCAGCCCTCTCGCTATTGGTCAACCGCCACGCGGTCTCCCGCACGGTCATCGACCGCCTGGAGGTCCTCCAGGCGCTCATCGACGGTCCCACCTTCGACCCGATCTTCCGGGGTGACGTGCTCCGCATCCCCGCCGAGCACCCCGCTTACGGATGGCGGTGCAAGGTCGAGGACTGCCAGAGGAGTAAGGAGGGCAACTGGGACCTCTGCCACCGCCACCAGAACCAGTGGACGGCCCTGCGCGCGGACGGCGCCACCTACACCTCGTTCCTGGACATCGCGGAACCGCTCCAGACGCGGAGCTGGTCCGACCCCAGGATCTGCCTGATCTGCCCGGAACTGCCGGCCGTCGGCCACATGGGGCTTTGCATCGTCCACGCGAAGCGGTGGACCGGCTGGGAACGCTGGATGCGCAAGAAGGACCTGGTCCCGCACCTAGAGGATTGGCTGCCACAGCAGGGTCCGCTGCCGGGCATGGGCAGCTGTCTGGTACTCGCCTGCAGCGAACTGGCCGACCCGCATCCGCTCCGCCTGTGTTCCCGCCACCGCACCCTCTACGGCCGCCAGGGTCGGCCGGGCGACGCGCAGGTCCCCGACCGCCGGCAGGGGTCCCCGCATGCCGGGCCAGACGGCCACGGGAAGGTCATTTACGGCGACGAGGCAGCGTTCAAACAGTGGTGCCGCACCGCTCCGGCCATCGTGCGGATGACGGGCACTCTCTCACTGCTCGGCCTGCGACCGCTGGTGAAGGCCGAGCTCCAGTGGATCTTGTCCCACCACTCCAAAACCGTGCTTGAAGGCGCCTACTGGCCATTGCGGTTCGTTCAGACCATCGCCCAGCACTGTCGCGACCACGATGTGAGTTCGCTCATCGACCTCGAACTCGCCGGCCTCACGGAT
The DNA here is from genome assembly GCF_030816715.1 of Streptomyces achromogenes. Lineage (NCBI taxonomy): Bacteria > Bacillati > Actinomycetota > Actinomycetes > Kitasatosporales > Streptomycetaceae > Streptomyces > Streptomyces achromogenes. Next base: position 6,174,893 of record NZ_JAUSYH010000001.1, read on the forward strand.
CACTGCCAGAAGATCGTCAAGGCGATGCTCTGCGAACTGCGGCTCGTCTACTTCACCCGCCAGGACACCAAACAGTCCGGATTCCTCGAAACCGACCACTACGGAATCCGCTTCCCCAACTGCAGCAGCCATTTCGACCTGACCTGCATCTCTCAGACCTGGCTCAGGGATATCCTCTGGGACTTCTTCGACGATCTGCTGCGGAACAAGCCGCCTCGCTCTCAGACCACATTCAAGGCCGTTCGTCGAGCCTGCACCGAGCTCAGCGCCTACCTGCTTGCCCAGGCACCGGCCGGCGGCAACGACCCGCACCGGCTGACGGAGCAACACATGCTGGACTTCGTCGCCGACCAGCGTCACCGAGGCCGCAACGGGCTGCCGCCCCTTGGGCTGCACAGAGATCCCGGAGGCCGAGGCCGCAAGCAGGCCCGGGCGACCCCGGAAGCGGTCGCCCGGACCTTCGTGGGTGTCCGGCGGCTGCTCAGGTTCGGCATGGACGAGGGCCTCACCACCGCGGCCGGCGTCGACCGCCGCTTCGTCATCGCGGTCCCGGGCGGCGGGCCTTCGCGCGGCGGCAGGCGCCAGCCATTCTCCGATGAGGTCGCTCGCGCACTCGGCGCCGATGACAACCTCCAACTTCTCGATCAGCACGACGTCGAAGACCGCGGCCTACGGGACATCTGGGAGACCCTGGTCTTCACCGGACGCCGCGCGAACGAGGTGATCAAACTCCGGCTCGAGTGCGTCGGGCGGATCAACAATCTGCCCGTGCTCTGGCACGACCAGACCAAAGTCGGGAATCTCGACGAGGGAATCCGCATCCCCGAACGGCTCGTCGACCGGATCACGGTCCGTCAAGCCAAAACAATCGACCGGTTCGTCGAGCGGCACGGCCGCAAGCCCACGCCGGAAGAACGCACCCTCATCGCCCTCTTCCCCCGTCGCTCGACCAACCGGGCCGCCCTGCAGAGCGTCAGCTACGGCTTCTTCCAGACGGGCTTCTCCACCTGGGTCAACGAACTCGACATCAAAGGCGTCCCCCACCAAGCTCGTCACACCCTGGCCACCAAACTGCTTAAGGCCGGCGCGAACCTTTCCCACGTCAAGCGCTACCTCGGCCAGGTCTCCGAGGCCATGGCCGAGCACTATGCCCACATCGCCAACACTGACCCCAAGCTGAACGAGGCCCTCAACACACTCTGGGTGACCGGGCCCGGCGCCGCAGAACCTGGTGTCGTCCTCTCGTCCGGCGAACCCATGTCCCGCGAGCAGGCCCAAGCGCTGGCCATCGACCTCACCCGACGCTCCACCCCGGCCGAAGGCGGCTTCTGCACCTTCCAGCCCGTGGTCGACGGCAATGCCTGCCCGTGGAACATGGACTGTCACAACTGCGACAAGTTCGTCCTCTCCGGAGCCGACCTCGTCTATTGGCACCGAAAACGCGAGCAGTGGCGCATGTTGGCCGAGCGGGCCCCCACCCCGGCCACCGCGGACTACTTCCACGAGCTCTTCGAGCCAACTGCCCGCGCGATCGATGGTTTGGAGAAGGCCCTGGCCGCCGTCGGTCTTCTCGACGAGGCTCTCGAACTCGACCTCCGACGGCCCCAGGACTACTTCGGCCGAGTCTGGGCCACCGCGTTCCGTGCGCAGGAACTCGCCCGCCACGAAGACGCTGATGAAGACGGAGGAGAGGCTGCATGAGGCCCTCTAACACCGCGGCCGCCATCGCAGCTCGCCGCACGCAGACCAAGGACAAGCTGGACCGTGTCGCCACGGCCATCGGCCAGCTCCGCCGCGACCGCAGTCGGCTGACCGTCCGCGGCATCGCTCAACGCGCCGACGTGTCCGCCACGTTCCTCTACGAGAACGCGGACGCTCGCGCACTCGTCCAGAACGCTGTCACCGACAGCCGCAGCCGCCGCGACGCCGCCGGCCAGGCCGAACACGACCGTATTGAAGCAACGTGGCGCGAGCGGGCCATGAACGCTGAAGCCGAACTCACCAGAACCCAGAAAGAAGTCCTGGTCCAGCGGCAACGGATCGGCGAGCTCATGGGACAGATCCGCGGCTTCGACCGGATGGTCCCCGGCGAGTCAGTCCAGCACCTAATCAGCGAGAATACGACCCTCAAGCACCTAGTGCAGAAGCTGACCCAAGAGCATCGCAAACTCCAGGAACGACTCGAAGGAGCACGCTCCAACCTTCGATTCTCGGACAAGCGCATCGCCGCTCTCGAAGCCCAACTTCTCGAGAGGAAGCAGCCATGAACACCAGCATTCACAAGAGCATCCAGGCGTCAGCTCATATCGGTGGCCCATCACCGGCGTCCGCTTCATGCCGCCGACGCCGGAGCAAGACGCGAGACGCCCGGGTGCATTGGTCAGGGTGTGGATCGCGGGACGGTGTCGGCGGCCGTCGCGCTCCAGACAGCCTGAGGTCTTTACCTCAACTTCCCTGCTCTTCGGCCCTGTTCGAGAGTTCTCCACCCGATTGGACGTAATCCGTCGCGATGGATCGCTCCTGCATCAACGTCCGTGGCAGATTCTGTGGCGCACGTCGGTGGCCCATCACCGGCGTCCGCCTCATGCCGCCGACGGCGGAGTAGGAGCAAGCCGCGAGACGCCCGGGTGCCACACGAAGCACTGTTCGGGCTGATCCTCTTCGGACGTTGGCAGTTGGACCGTACGGGGCGGGGACCGCCGAGACCCATCACGGGTGTCGGCCTACACCTCGCTGGCACGAGGCTTCGGCGCTCGGGCGCGTGTCACGCTCCCGAGGTGCGGGAACGTGTGCATTCGCCCGGCACGCCCGGGTGGAAGGAAGACACCATGGTCGCCAAACGACCTGACGGCATCTACCCGTACATCGGCACCGACACCTGGGCTCAGCGTCTGGCGGACGCTATCGAGAACACGTGCGAGGACCAGGACGTCGTACCGCCTCCCCGTCAGGCGATCGTCGAGGGTCTCGCCTCTGCTCTCCCGGACACCGAGATCAAGAACCTCGTGGCGTCGCCGCGCGGCAGGAAGGTGCTCAAGCCCACCGCCTACCGGGTAGTGCAGGCCGGCACCGACAAGGTTCTCCTGCTGATGTGCGACGTGCATGGCGCCGCGGTGGCCCCGTGGGATCTCAATGACCGTACCGTCGGCTGCTGGACGCCGCCGAGCCCGGAGGCCACTCAGCGCGTCAAGGAACTCGTCGCCGCCGAGATCACGCTGCGGGAAGCTGAGAAGGCTGCGAAGAGCGCCGAGAAGGAGCGGGAGGCCCGTCGGCGCGCGCCCGGCGATGAGACGTACTCTGCTGAAGCTCTCGCGGCAGCCACGCAGAAGCAGCTGGACGCCGTCCGGCGCGTCAAGGATCTCGCAAAGGAGCGGCAGGCCCTTCTTGCCGCTCTGGGCAACCGGCGGCCGCGGCCGGTGGTCCGTTCGGCGGAAGAGGGCGGTGAGCCGAAGGCGGCGCTCACGCTCGCCGAGCAGCCGTACGAGGTGGCCGTTCACGTGCAGCGGTACGCCGCCGACAGCCTGCAGCGCGCCGGGAAGACCCGCGGCTACGACCTGGTCGAGTCCCTCGTGGATGCCGGCCAGCTCTCCAAGGGCATGAACGTCCTTCAGCAGTGGCAGATCATCAATCCTGACGGGACGGTGTCCCGGATTTGGCGCATGGCCGCTGTGACCGGCAACAACAGGGCACTCGCGCGCCTCGACATCTTCGGTGTACGCCCGGAGCACCTGGTCACGGGGGTGCCTCAGTCCCTCCTGTCTCTGCCGAAGGAGAAGAGTGACCCCGCGCTGCGGCTGCTCAGTCTGCGGGAGGTCCTGAACCGGATCTCCACCCGGCTCAACGAGGCCGGCGCCAAGCCGGAGACGAGTCCGGAGGACTCCTCGGTCCGGGCAGGGAAGATCGCCACGGTGTCCACGGAGATCGTCATCGGCTGCAACAAGCCCGCGGAGCTGGAACATGTCCTGCGGGCGCTGAACGTCAACGATCACCTGCGCGGCATCCAGCCCTACGACGAGGATGCCCGCCTGGTCGCCCTGTTCGCGACGCTTGTCGACTCCTACGCCAAGCAGTCACTCCTCACGGCCGCACTCGCTGAGGCGTTCCCCAGTGCGCGGGGGGCGGATCTCCTTGATCTGCTGGGAGTGCGCGATGCTCTGACCGCCAACGGCCCACTCGACCCGCTGGAGCCGCTCGTCCCCGCGGGTGACGAGGCTTCTCCGGTCGTCCTGCGCGATATCGCCGTGCGGGCCATCACCGCGCTCGTGTTCCCGGAGATTCCCCCGGATGCCGGGCAAGGGACGGGCAAGCGCACCATTCGCGACACGGGGCGGTTCTGGCCGGTCGTGAAGGGAACGCTCCAGGAGTCGGCGTGGAGCCAGGTCACCGCGAAGACTGCCGGTGCCCGCACGCGTCTGTGGTCGGCAGCGGTCGCCCAGCTGTTCCTGCACCGCGGCAACATCCTTTCCGCGCTGGGCCTGTTCGGTGTTGCGGAGACCAAGGAGGGATCCGGACAGGACCCCAGGTCTCTCAAGGAACTGCTCCTGGGAGCGGAGGCCGGCGATACGACAGCATGGGCCGCTCTGGTCCAGCGGATGGCGCCGGCGCTCATGCACGCCCCGGAGCCTTTCATCACGCCCGGCCAGGGAAGCGAAGCCGGTGAGAGCCGCAAGGGGGTACGCCGGACCCCCAGCAGCTCCCTGGCTTCCCTGACGCTGGCGTACAGCTCGAAGAGCCCGGCTATCAGCCGGGCCCTCCTCCTCACATTCGCAAAGTCCGTCTTGGAGCACCCGGACGCCACACAGCCCCCCGTCGCAGAAGATGGCGGCCGTCTGGCCTGTTACGGCGAGCGCCACCGGGACGAAGAGGAGCAGACCGCGATCACCGCCGGGATGGTGATCGTCCCGGACACCGGAGGCCGGCCGACCGCGTACGTCGCTGACAAGGAGTGGTTCGACGAGACGTTCCCGGTGGAACTCGGCCGTCCGGTACACAATCCCGCTGGGAGCAGCGGTGCGGGCACCGGTATGCCGGTCCCGGAGAGCGATTCGGTCAGCAACACCACATCTCACGGAGAGGCGCCGCCCGACCCTCGCGAGCGGCTGAGCACCTTGCGTCGGGAGCTGCCTGCCCGTGTCGAGCTGGTAGGGGGCAGCTACCAGCGTGCGGTCGACTCCGCCCACACCCTGATGACGGACTTCGAGGAAGCACGCCGACTGCGCGCCCAGCTCGATGAGGAAGCACTGCCGGCTGAGCAGCGGATTGAGTGGATGGAGAAGCTGACGAAGGCCCGGGAGGCCGCACAGGCCAGCGTGACCACGCTCGGGCAGGTGGAGGCACTGATCCTGCAGATCTGACCAGTCATGTGCACTAGGACGGGTCCTCCAGAACAGCTGAGGGCCCGTTCCTCTTCCCCCGTCATCTTTTTCGCGGTCCTGCGCCGGCCTCCGGGCCCGGCATGACTGTTGCCCCCTGTTGAAGGCATAACGCACTGAGCAGGAGTGGGAGCCACTGCAGTGCCAGTTTGTGGGGCGGGCCGCCGCCCGGCGACGCCACCCTCACCGGATGACGCCACACCATGAGCACCGCAGAAGGGCGCTGAGGGACCGAGGTGGCGATACACCGGCCGCGCACCGCAGACGTTCCGCCAATGGTGCGCCCGTGGGCGTTCGCCGCCGGTACGGCTGATTGATCTGTTCAACTCGGCTGCGAGCAGCAGGGGCCGGGTGCTACTCGTTGCTCGACACATCGCGAGAACTAAGGCCACGGCATGATCATTCTGGACAGTTGCGTCATACGCAGCGTGAAGCTAGACAGCAGCGAGGCGGACGTGCTCCGCGCCATCGTGCGAACGAAGACCGAGCGCGTCGGCGCGCCGTGGATGGCCATCGAGGAACTCGCGGCCCACAAGGCCCTGGAGTACCTCGAGGCTCACAAGGTCGCGGCGAAGGCCCTCGAAACGTTGGAAGGCAAGAGCTACCAGACGGAGCCGAAGCTCGACGGCCCGGATGCGGAGGCTGTGCGAGAGAAGTGGCGCAAGGAGTACGCCAGTTTCCTCGAGATGCTCCCGACGAGCGACAGCGCCATCCGAGAAGGCATGTACCGGGAGGCCAACATTTTGCCGCCTGCTGGCACGAAGCAGGCCGGCGGCAACAAGAGGGTGAAGGTCGGCGCCCGGGACGTCGCCATTTGGCTCACGGCCATCGAGTACGCCCGGGCGAACCTGGACGAGACGGTCTACTTCGTCAGTAACGACCGGGACTTCCCCACGCGGCATGGCGGCTATCCCTCGCCCATGGATAGCGACGTCGCGGGGCTAGGCGACCGATTCGTGCACCTGACGAACCTCGACGATCTGCTGGAGACCGTCGCCCCCCAGGTCGACGTCGACGCGGCGGACGTGCACGGCCTCCTCGGGCTGCACACCGAGTACGTCACCGAGCGCGCTCGGGGTACCTGGAAGTCCAGCAGAGCCGTCACACCCTTCGACATCCGAACCCAGGAAGGCGAGGTGTTGTCGGCCAAGAGGTGGGTGTTCCCGGACAACGTTGAGGCGGAGCTCTTCGACGTCAGCGACATAAAGGCCTACCGGCTCGGTACGAACAGCTGGGTCGTGGCGACAGCTCGCTGGCAATTCGCCGGCCTGGCAGTTGCACCGGGCACGGTAGAGATGGGCGCGTGTGTCTGGGAGACCCGCATCCTCTTCCCTGCGCGGTCCGGAGACGAGCGCGCTCCACGGATTATCAAGGCCTACCGGGCGGTACCCGTCGAGGACGCGTCGGTCGTCGACTGGTCAAAACTGGTGAACTGGGATGTCCCGCAACGCGTCCTCAAGATCGCGGAGGCGGAAGGGCGCAAGCCGACCCTCGTCGAGATACTGACGAGCTTGGTCATGGCGCTCCAACCGCCAAAGCCGAACGATGAGGTGGGTATGGACCTAGTGTCGTACCAGCACTACCAGCAGGACGATGAGTCGTTCGACGGGGAGTGAGATGGGGCTCGGCCCGTGCCAGCGACCGGCCGCGCGCTACTAGCGCGAAACCTGCCAGTACCTCCTTCGCCGCCGATCTCGCGCCGTTGTCGACGATGTAGCGGATGCCGTCGACGATCTCCCGCCGGGGCCACTTCTCCGGATGACCGCCGGTCTCGGTCTGGCAGGCGAGGATGGGCAGCAGGGGCTCCAGAAGGGCCCATTCGGCGACGGAGGTGTCGGACGGGTAGCGACGGCGACGGGAGGCAGCGGGCATGGCGGGATCGGCAGCGGTGATCGGCAGGACGGGGACTATTTGGAGAGCTGCGCGAGGGTGGCGCGCACGCCGGTGAGCCGGGCGGTGGCGAGCTGAGCCCCTTCGTCGTCGGGGCAGCGGACCAGGTGCGGATCGAGCGTGCCCGTGATCACCCGGGTAAGGCGGCCAAGGATCTGCCGCAACTGGCGCTTGTCGTACTCGATCCAGTCCGCCGGGTCGTCGGAGAACATGAAACCGTCCCGTCGTGTCCATGCGATCGGCGTCAGGTTCTCCGCGGCGACGACGTCGCGCACGTGTTGGATCCCGCGGCCGACCTGTGAGCGGGTCAGGCGGGTGGCGGCCATGAGTTGATAGGTGTGCAGGCCGGCGGGGCATGTCCCCATCAGGGCGACGCGGACGAGGCCGCCGTAGTGCTCGGCCAGGGGCCGGGCCTCCCGGCGTCGCGGCATGGCCTACTCGCCTTTGAGCAGCTGGACCAGCTGCTCGTCCAGGGTGAACCCGCCGTTGTCGACGGCTCTTCGAGCCAGTCCGCCGCGGCGCGGACCCGGCCGATCTGCCGCCTGACGGTCTCGCGCTCGTCCTCGGTGAACTCCTGCCCGCGCAGCGGTGGGACCAGGCGACCGAGGGTGGCCACGAAGCCGTGGCAGGAGCCGACCAGGTCGAGGTATTCGATGGTGTGCTCGATGGCTCGGACAGCCGGGGTGCGTTCCCAGATTCGGTCACGGGTCTCGTTGGAGTTGTCGAACTGGGCGCGGTTGACGAGCATCCGGGTGGTGTCGTCCCACATCGTCTTCCGGGCAACGGCCGGGCGGCGCAGCAGGTCGGTGGTTATTTGTTGGGCGACGGTGTCGTCCCTGGTCAGCTCCGTGACGACCCGGACCTTTTCGGCTGGGGTGACGTGCTCGGTGACCGCCGGCCGCTTCAGCAGGTCTGTGGCGACCTGTGCGGCGACCTCGTCGTCCCGGGTCAGGCGGCCACGGACGGAGACCGCTCGTCTCGAAGGTCATCACAGTCTCCTGCGCCGTTGATCCGTCTACGTCCACTTGTCATTCGTGCCCAGGAAAAGAGCGCGCATGAGCGTCGACCTCACGGACAGACAGGAAGCAAGGTCGCGTGTTTGGTCCTGACGAGTGCTCCGTGCCGCGTCTGCTAAATGCTATTCGCCTGAGCGGCCTAGGCCGGTGCTGCGTCGCCCATACGGACGCTCTCCGGTGGAAAGGCCGACTTCGTCAGGGGAGGCTCGGAGACTGGGCGACTTTGGAGCAGGCACCATGGCGGAACGCGATCCCGAGCAAACTAGGAACACCTCGACCGGCGACGAGTGCCTAACCGAGCGAGATGTCGAGCTGGCACAGGAAACCGAGGTCCGGCTTGCTCTGGTGATGAATGGTGGGGTGAGCCTGGCAGTGTGGATGGGCGGTGTGACCCACGAGATTGATCTCCTGCGTCGGGCGTCGCGTGGCGACGACCTCAGCGCTGTCTGCGAGAATGACAAGCCGATTTTCAGGCTGTGGAAAAAAATAGCCGAGCAGCACAGGAAGACGGTTCGGGTTGATGTTATCGCAGGAACATCGGCCGGCGGTCTCAACGGCTTGCTTCTCGCTACCGCCATCGGCCGCAACACCTCCTTGCCTAACCTCCGGGACATGTGGCGCGACTCAGCCTCATTCAAGAGCTTGCTCCAACCAAGCGGCGCGAGAAGCGTGCTTAACGGCGACCAGCTTGAAAAGCACCTCCAGGATGCGCTGACCACTATTAAGGAGAAGCCGGTTCGTGGTCATCATGATCCGACGGTCACCCTGTTCATCACGGCCACAGCCCTCGACGGTGGGCTACGAAACCACGAAGACGGATTTGGCCAAGCCTTCGACGTACGAGACCACCGTCGGGTCTACCGCTTCAAGAATCAGCAGCAGTGGGACACATACGAACAGATCGCGGCGGAAGGCAGGTGGGGCTTCAAGCCCGAGTCGCCGCGCCATGACTTCGCCCCGAGCAATGAGGCGAAGCTTCTGCTGGCTGGACGAGCCACAGCCAGCTACCCAGTCGCGTTCGACCCGGTCTTCGAGAAGGAACTGGTGTCTCATCGGTGCCGACCCGAAAACACGCTTCGCGACGATGCACGCTGCCTCACCGACGGCGGAGTGCTCAACAACGCGCCTTTCGGACCTGTCCTAGAAGAGATCACCAAGCGGCGGGTCCACAAACGGCCTGTGGAACGTGTCCTCGCGTTCGTCGTCCCCACTGTCGGCAGTGAGGACACGGAAGGTCATTCCAACCAGGAGTGCTCTGAAATACCCCTCGCGACCGTGGTCGCGCAAGCAGTAAAGCACCCACAGGAATCAGACCTCCGGTCTGGTATCGAAGAGCTCCAGCTGAGGCTGCAAACCAGCATTAGAAGCAGCCGCGACGAGCTATTCAGGCAACTCGTCGACGGGACCCCTGCTTACAACGAGAGTCTGCACAACGCGGCATCAAGCCTTCTAGAGGAATACCGGAAAAGCCGGGCCACGGCCGTCCTCCTTGACGTGCTCAACAAGAGGCCGGGCCCAAATGTCCCTACTGTTCTCATAACACCATCACACATAGACACGCGAACCATCCCTGACATACTGGATCGCGCCCGCAGTTGGTTGCCGCCCCGAGGTTACGATCTCCAAGCCCCGGATATGACTGAGTGGCTCTTTGGTCTTACACCAGCTCAGAGGCTTTTGCAGGCCCTCGGTGAGTACCTGCACAACCGGCTACTGCCTCCGCCTGACCTATATGAGGGGCAGCCGCCAAAACCCGTTGTCCAAGGGCGGCTCGTACAAGCAGCCGGATGTATCAGTGACCAACTGCGCCGTGCAGTAAAGATCACGGAAATCGCCCTGGCCGACTTGGAAAGGGACGAAGTTGCGCCAGGTGAGGATGCCTGCCGGGCCGCAGCCAGGGTCGAGGCGAAGTTCGCCGCCCTCAACATCCCCACCGCACTTGGCGAGATCGTCCGAACGGCCGTCACCACGTTCAGCGCCGCAGTAGCACCGATAACGGGCAGCCAATGGAAGGCCTACGACGTTGTATCAGCCTTTCTCACAGTGGAGATCCTCACCGAGACGTTCGCTCCACCAGAGAAAATGGTCGGACAGCTGACGCCAAAATTTCAGTTCTTGCGCCTGGGCCCCGACTCAGTCGGTCCCCTGTTCACCAATCTCGACGGCGCACTGGGTAACCGGAAGCTATATGGGACCCGCTTCGTCCACTTTGGTGCTTTCATCGATGCACACTGGCGCCAGTCGGACTTCACTTGGGGACGGCTCGACGCGGTTCACCACCTGCTACCCATCCTGATGCCACGAAATACACCAGCAGACAACGAGCTACTCAAGAGGACTGAGGAGCGATTTCACAGAGCTATCCTCGCAGCAGAGGACGATCCCAACGACCCTCAAGCATCCGTCGACCGGATGCGCGAGCGCCTCGAAGTCCTGAGGGACGCAAAGGGAGGTCGTGATTTGCTGGATCGCGACAGGGCAGATGTCGACGCTCTCAAGACGACGTGCAAGGCTGCGCTCAAGCTTGTGACCAGTGGGCCCTGGCGAATAGTGGCCATGCTCGTGTGGATCCGAACCTGGGCTATCTGGCGCAGGAGGCAATCCGAATCACTCGGCAAAGCGGCGAAACGGGCAGCGGCACAGATCGGTCTGACTGGCATCCTGATATTTATCGTTGTGACCGTGCTGGTAGCCGCGTTGCATTTGGTGCTGTGGTTCCTCTGCCTGGTGGTCATTCTTTTCGTTACCGCCATCATCTGGAAAATTGCCACGCGATTCCAACGACGGCGCGGTCCTGCGCCCGCTAGCGAAGGTCGAGGACGGGAGGGGGGTGACCCAGAGCGAGACACGGTGTGATCTTGGTGATCTCGCGTAACTCAACTGTCGCATGTTGGCCTGTTGCCCGGCTCTGGGATTGCGGGACCTGTGCCGCCGGCTTGAGAGCCCGATGCGATACTGAGCCCGGAGTAGACGTCGAAACCGAATCTTCCGCGGAGCACCGTCCTTCCAGAAAATTCGCTGCGGGACCCTACATGAGACCCGCAGCGACTGCAGCCTTATACGAGCCACATGTACGGCACGCGGAGGCTCCTTGGGCCAAAAGGTCTGATACTTCTGCATCAGTGAGCACTCTGTGCGTGAGAGAAGTGAGGCAGCCTTCCAAATGTACCGTCCGCCGTTCCGCTCCGTTGTCGGCTGGGCGGCATCGTAGCCGCCACCTTAGAGAACCTTCCGGAATTTTCCCGATTGACAACAACCCTGCGTCTGCCTGACGTTCGCGCTGAATGATGAGCCGAAGTTGGTCAATCCTTTCCTGAAGCTTGACTTCTTGGCGCCGCAAATCCTCGACATCTACCCCATGCCTCATAAGCACGATGAATGAGTCGCGCTGAGACTCAGTCAGGAAGTCCAAATATGCCTCGGGAAGAGACCGAACTTCAAGCATTGCCCCGGGTGACCAGGTCAGAGCATCTCCACTAATTCCCACGTTGCCGTGGATAATGGTTGTGGTCGCATCCAGTTGAGGCTCAAAGCGGTCTTGGTTAACGGAGATAACGCGCCTTCCGGCCATCTCAACCATCGAGCCAGTCGCATCGAGCGGCTGGAATCTATCTAGGTCGACCAGAACATCAAGACCTGGCTGCCCTGAGCCGTCCGCGAAGAAGATTTCCTCGAGTAGATCAAGTACGGCCGCATGCGTCTCCATGCAAGGGAAGCGCCATAGCCTCCTCCCTTGGTCCCATCTACCGCGAAGATTCCTTGCATCAGTCACAAAATATGGATTCCACGGACAGGTCACCTCCAGAACGCCATCCGATGCTTGAGCGGTCACCCCTGTGGCACTCATGAACACCCCCGTCTCCCTTGTCGTCGTCACGGCACCTTCCTCAGTGCGCAGCGCGACACAGCGGCAGCCGTACACCCGGCTAGTAGCACCTCGGATTATGCACAGCTGTTCATGGTGGTCAAGCTGGATCCGCTGTTCGAGTCATGGAGTGGCCAATCCGAGCTCTCCGCCGAACCCGCAGCTGCACGCCTTCGGGATGCACATACGCCGACTCCGAGAGTCTCGGGGATTGAGCATGGAGGAACTTGCCGATAGAAGCGGCATGAGCTTCAGAGGCATCGCTTATATCGAGCACGGGCGCAGGAACCCGTCTTTGTTGTCCCTCCTACAGATTGCCGCCGGCCTCGGTATCACCCCTGGGCGCCTTCTGGAATTCGAACCTAGTCCTGAACATGGCAATGCCATGCCAAGCAGCAATTCCTGATCCGGTACGCGGCCGTTCGCCGCGTACCGGCAAGCAGCCTTCTGCGTAGAGACTGCGCTGCGGGGAGAGGGGCGTCATCACGCCGTCACGGAGCTAACAGCGCAAGCCACGTCCTGCCGGCCAGCAGGCCCCGGGAGCCCGGACTCGGCCCTCGACCTCACAGGTGGGGACCTCGGCCGCTGGCACGCGCCAGTTACCAAGTCCTTGCGGTTCCTCTCGAACGCACTGTCAGCCCTGCGTGAGACAGTGGGGTTCCAACTGACAGGACGGACGCGAGCGCAGGACGGATCCTGGTGCTTCGATCACTGGAGCTCGGACGCGGGGCCTTGAGAGATGCCCGAGGGTGCGGACGCTGAGCGCCAGGCTGCGCTTCGACACCTCTAGGCAGGGCTCCTCGACGAGCGGTTCCTCCAGTCGACCCGTTTGGTAGCCGCTCCCGTTGGTAGCGTTAAGCTCTAACTTTAACGTCCTTACTGATGTCGAGAGGATCACGGTGAGCGCCAAGCACCAAGAACTCGTTGGACTCATCTGGTCAGTTGCCGACCTTCTCCGCGGCGACTATCGGCAGTCGGAATATGGCAAAGTCATCTTGCCATTTACCGTTCTCAGACGCCTGGACTGCGTGGCACCCAAGCCCGAACCCGAGCTCCTTGCCGTGATAGACGAGTACGAAGAGATGGGGATTCAGCGCTACGAGCATCGCCTTGAAGAGAGGATGGGGTACCCGCTTTTCAAGAAGACCACAACAACGTATCAAGAGGCTGTAAAGGATGCTGAATCCATTGGAGAGAAGCTGCCACAATATGTGAAGAGCTTCTCCTCCAAGGCCGTTGAGATCCTGGAAAGTTACGATTTTCTAAGTCAGATCGCGCGTCTTGATGAGCTCGGCCTCTTGTATCAGGTGGCGCATAAGTTCGCTGAGATCGACCTGCACCCGAAGACAGTCGACAACCACCAGATGGGCTACATCTTCGAGGATTTGATTAGACGTTTCTCGGAGATTTCCAACGACACCGCAGGAGAACATTTCACTCCAAGGGAAGTCGTTCGGCTGATGGTCAACCTTCTTCTCGTTCCGGACGAGGAATCTCTGACAGGGGAAGATCAGCGAGACGGAGTCGTAAAGCGTATCTTCGACCCCGCCTGCGGGACCGGTGGCATGTTGGCCGAAGCGCACGACCAAATTTTGCGCATGAATCCCGATGCCACCATTACCGTGTACGGGCAGGAATTGAATCCTGAGTCGTATGCAATCTGCCTGTCTGACATGATCTTGAAGGGCCAGACGGCGGACAACATTAAGCTCGGCAACTCCATCAGTAACGATGAGCATCTCGGTAAGACTTTTGACTATATCCTCGCGAACCCGCCATTCGGGGTCGAATGGAAGAAAGTGAAAAGCTTCGTCGAGAAAGAGCAGAGAGAAGGATACGAGGGCCGTTTCGGAGCCGGTCTACCTCGAGTCAACGACGGTTCTCTTCTCTTTCTGCAGCACATGCTGCATAAGATGAAACCGGTCCGGGACGGCGGCAGCCGCATTGGCATCGTTTTCAACGGCTCTCCTCTCTTCAGCGGGGGAGCGGAATCTGGCGAGTCGAATATCCGGCGGTGGATTCTGGAGCACGACTGGCTGGAGGCTGTGGTCGCTCTGCCTGACCAGTTGTTCTACAATACAGGGATTGCGACCTATTTCTGGATCCTTACAAACCGCAAGGAGAATGCCAAGAAAGACAGAGTGATCCTATTTGACGCCCGAGATCACTCCGTAAAAATGCGCAGATCGCTCGGTGAAAAGCGCAAGCTCATCACAGAAGAGCAGATTGAGGAGCTGACTAAAGCCTACGAGTCAGCGCTTGAAGTATCGGTAGACCCGGCACATCCGATGCGTGACAAAATCAAAGTGGTCGGGCGCGCTGAGTTCGGTTATCAACGCATCACAATCGAACGTCCGCTAAGGTTGATCTTCGAGGTTCGAGACAGTTCCGTAGATGAACTTGCGCATGTCAAATCGTTGGCCGGCTATGAGCCTTCCAAAACTCTATTCAATGCGCTTCGAGCGCTGATCGGGTCGGGTCCTTTTGGGAAAAAGGTAGAATTTGCTGGTGTGCTGGCGGAGACACTTAACAACGCTGGCCTCGGTAAGTTGCCAAAGAGCGTTGAGAAGGCCGTGTGGGGTGCAGTATCTCGCCCGGACCCTAAGGGCGAGATACAGCGTGACCGCATGGGTAGTATTCTCCCGGATCCGGATTTGCGCGAGTTCGACAATATTCCTCTCGGTGCAGATGCTCATGAGTACCTACAGCGCGAGGTGCATCCCCTCAGCCCTGACGCCTGGATCGACCACGAGAAGACCAAGATTGGATACGAAATTCCGTTCACACGGTATTTCTTTGAATTCAAGGCGATGCGTTCCGTGGACGAGATCGACGCCGACTTGAGGCAAGTGGAGGATGAGATCCAACTGCTCCTGAAGGAGATCGCCCCGTGAGTTGGCGAACTACTTCACTTCGAGCTGTAGCCGAAATCTCCCTAGGGCGTCAGCGTGCACCTGAGCATGCCGAGGGCCGGGATCTGGTGCCGTACCTTCGGGCGGCTAACGTTTTGGACGGCCATCTCGACTTGCGTGATGTGAAACGCATGAACTTTACGCGGTCAGAACAAAAGTTGTACTCCCTTCGTCCCGGCGATGTGCTGGTGACAGAAGGAAGTGGGAGTATCAATTCCGTAGGCGCTGCCGCTGTATGGCAAGGCGAAATCGAAGGCACCGTGTGTTTTCAGAACACGCTCCTTCGGTTGCGTCCTCGCCGGGAAGTAGATGGACGCTTCCTCGGCTGGTGGGCTCGTGCTGCCTTTGCGTCAAAGATCTTTGCCTCTATCGCATCAGGCGCGAGCATCAATCACCTAAGTGCCGACCGCGTGCGGTCGTTGCCCTTCTCATTCCCTGCCGTCGAGGAACAAGTCAGGATTTCCGACTTCCTCGATAGGGAAACTCAGCGCATCGACCGAATGATCTTGCTTCGCCGTCATCAACAGGAGCTTCTTGCCGAGAGAGAGGCGTCTCGAGTTTCGGCCGCGGTCCGTGGAGCGCGGATACCGGGGAAACGAGGGAACAGCAGGCTTGACTGGCTTGGAGACGTTCCTGCTTCTTGGAACGTTGCGCCGGTTTCTTCTCAGTTCGACGTCAAACTCGGTAAGCAGTTGAACCCCGGCCGCGTCGACGGAAGCCACCTGAAGCCCTATCTTCGCAATGTAAACGTGCAGTGGGATGCCATTGACACAAAAGACTTGCTGTACATGAACTTCCCTCCGAACGAGCGCGCCCGCTATGAGGTGCGCCCAGGCGATCTCCTTATTTGTGAAGGAGGTGAACCGGGGCGAGCAGCGATCTGGCCGGGCGGGTTGGATGAAGTCTATTATCAGAAAGCTCTGCATAGGGCCAGATCGCGCGGAAGAAGCCTGACGAGGTGGCTCTTCTACTGCCTCCGTGCCGCCGCCGCTGCGGATGTGTTCACGTCCGCGGGAACCACGACGACAATTTCCCATTTGACTGGTGAGCAGCTCAACTCGCAGCGATTTCCTTTTCCGGAAGCGTCTATTCAAAGTCAGATTGTCAAGGAACTCGATGAAGCCGCCGATAGTGATCGCAGGCTGCTGGCTCTGCTACGGAAGCAAGTGGTGCTCCTCCAGGAACGCCGGCAGGCAGTGATTAGTGCTGCTATGAACGGCGACATTGATCCGTCCTCCGCTGGCCGTCATCGGACATCAGTTCGGAGCGTATAACCCTGATCGAAGGGTCGGGCTGGCCGAAGGGCGCCCCGAACGGGCTCGCCTGCACGGCCTGCGGCACTGCTGCCACCTGCTGCTCTGGTCGATCTTGGGGTCGTTGTCAGTGGCGGGGGGTATAACCATGACTGAGGTCTTCGAGGGGCGAGACCAGGGCGGGGACACAGGGGGAGCAGGTGGCAGACATCATCCAGCAGGGTGTACAGGGGCGAGACCACACGGTCCGTGAGCTTTTCGGCAAGCAGTACGTCCTGGAGTACTACCAGCGTGAGTACACGTGGGAGCGCCGCCACGTTGTTGAGCTTGTCAATGACCTCGCAAGCGCATTTCTGCGCGACTGGCAGCCGGACCATGATCGTCTGCAGTACGTGAACTACCGCCCCTATTTTCTTGGTCCGTTCGTCTGCCACCCCACGGGAGTGAAGAAGAACCTCGTAGATGGCCAGCAGCGCTTCACTACACTCCACCTGCTGCTTATCCATATCGAGAGACTTCTAATCGAGCAGGGTGATATCGACACCGCGAATATGGTCGGCGGTCTCATTCGCCGGTACGCTGGTGGACAACATCATTACACTATTGATGTTGAAGAGCGCCGAGAATGCCTTGAGGCTCTAAGGGCGGGTCGCGACTATGATCCAACTGGTACCACGGTCTCGGTTCAGAACCTCTGGCATCGAGCTCAAGATATTGCCGGGGCTCTCCCGGAGGCATTGCGAGACGAATGTCTTCCTATTTTCGCAGACTGGCTGGCTGACCGAGTCTCGTTCGTGGAGATTTCCGCAGCAGACCGTGATCTGGGCTGGGAAATCTTTGAGACGATGAACGACCGAGGCGCCCGCCTCACGTCGTTGGA
The DNA here is from genome assembly GCF_030816715.1 of Streptomyces achromogenes. NCBI lineage: Bacteria > Bacillati > Actinomycetota > Actinomycetes > Kitasatosporales > Streptomycetaceae > Streptomyces > Streptomyces achromogenes. The sequence continues at coordinate 6,192,081 of NZ_JAUSYH010000001.1, forward strand.
CTTGTTGAAAAGCTTTCTATTGTCCAGAGCCGGTCGAGAGCAGGCTCAGCTCGATGTCGTTTGGCGGAAGATGCTAAGCGATCTCAGTGAGTTCGACGACCGGCAGGTTCCTACGGACTTCTTTGAGACGCTGCTGCTCGCGCGTTACGCTGCTGCTGACGGAAGCGAGAGCGAAGAGATCTCCCGAGCCTTCCATGAATGGGTTAGGAAGAGTCCTGATCGTGTCGGCCTAAAATTCCAAGGCCAAGACTATTGTGACTTCGTGCGCAACGTCGTCGTGCCGAGCTCTGGGCAATATTGCCAGCTTCTGAAAGCTGCTAAGTCCCGGAAGCTAGGACTGGAGGAGGTTTTTTACAATGCGGCCAACGGAATTGACGCGCAGTACCTCCTGATTATGGCTGCAGTACGGGAGGATGACGCTCAGAATGACTTCCAGCAGAAGGCCAAACTCCTTGCATCCTACCTCGATCTGGTGTTCATCGTACGGACAGTCAACAACGACGGTGCCGTTCAGTCGCAGGACTTCCTAACTGAGGTATACCGGCTGCTCCCTGTTGTCCGAGAAGCGTCATCTGTGGATGAACTCCGCAAGCTTCTTGGGAGGGAGGCGGCTGCTTTGCCCAGCTTCTCTGCCGTGAGGAAGCTTAGCCTTCACAACAACCGGCGCCAGATCCGGTATTTGCTGGCCCGAATCACTGCTTTTGTTGAGGCTGAGTGTGGCCGGCCCGACCTCGCTGATGCGTACATCGGTCGGGGCATCGACGGTCTTGAGACCCCGTGGGAAATTGAACATATCTGGGCCAATAAATACAGCCTGCACATCCAGACTGGTGTAGCCAATGAACGCGACTTCCAGGCCGCTAGGAACCGAGTTGGCGCTCTCCTTCTACTCGACAAATCAGACAATGCCAGCTTCGGGGCTGATCGGTACGTTGATAAGCTTCCCATCTACTTCAGTCAAAACCTACTTGCCGCGTCACTCAACCCGGCATGCTATAAGCGTAAGCCTAAGTTTCGGAAGTTTCGGGAGAAGTATGGACTCGAGGAGCTTTTTTCTCCCTTCCCCGGCAACTTCGATACCCACGCTATTGATTCCAGGGCCGAGCTGTATCAACGTCTCAGTGAGTTGATCTGGGATGCCGAGAGTCTCGGATTTCTTAAGGTCAAGACCCTTCAGCAAGGTGCGGGCAAGACCGCTCAACGGAGAAAGACTCATTACGGCATTCAGGTTTCTGACCTGATGCGGTCGGGTCTCGTTACTGAAGGTACGACCTTGCACGGAGAGTTGAAGCGTACTGGCCAGAAATTCCGGGCCACCGTTCAGCCCAAGGGGCGGATTCGAGTCGAGAGTGGAGAGGAGTTTGGCTCTCTCTCCGGCGCTGGGGCGGCAGTGCAAGGTCTGGGTTCTTGTGCGGGCTGGGATTTCTGGCACATCATCGATGCTCAGGGTGAACGGGTCAGTATGGCGTCGATTCGAAAAATCGCCATCGCCCAAGGGCTCTTGGAGCAAACCGAGAAGTCGTCCCGTGAGGGAGGTCAATCTCTCCCAGTGGAACCGCTGCCAGATCTGGGTAGCCAGTTGGAGACGTTCAATCAGAAACATGAGACGGTGCTGATCGAAGCCGATCTGGCCCCGTTGATTCGCCTCCCAATGGCCAGTGCGAAGATAAAGGCCGCTGCGCACCGTACAGACCTGGAAAACTTTGCTGATGTTTTCGATCGCGCCTTCCAGGCCGGGGTTGAAGATTGGGCAATGGCGAATCCCGCTTTCCTTAAGAAGTTCATGGATGAGGAAGAATTTCGAAGTGAACTAACGGGGATTTCCCGTAGTTACGCTTACGTATTGCTTCGGCGTGGGTAAGGTCTTGGCGTACGCACAGCAACATACGAGGCTCCCACCACAACCGGGTCGGGCGTCGGAGCGATGTACTCGGCGACTGCCGGGCGGCACCAGGCGGTGACGGCCAGGGTGCGGCTGGCCCGACCGCAGGGATCGGGTCGGCGTTCTCGGCCTGGTCCTGATCACTCACGCAGCCGACCTTCCGCCAGCATGTCCAGGAGATGTCAGTCCCCGCCGTTGCCGAGGCCCTCGGTTACCACCAGGTCACCACGGCTCACCTCGCGTCTGAGGCCGGGACCTGGAGCCGATACGCCTCCGGCGGCCACTCGCAGTCATTCAGCAGTGAACACGACGGTGAATTGGCGACAGTTGAATAGGAGAACCCACCAGTACCGAGGCCGGAGCTGTCCGACACCCCGGAAGGCACTTCCGTCCCCGCGTGCGCGGCGCTGGACCTTGGTGCGTGGGTCGCCGACGAGCTCGTGACGTCACGTACCTGTACGCGACGCGTTCCCGCAGTTCAGATCCCACCCCGACACATCGTCGGTCGCTAAATCTGACGAGACCCCCGAGTTCGGCAGCCGGGTCCTCGACGCCCTGCGGCAGCCGCTCGAGGCGGGGTATGTGGTGATCGCGCGCAGCGCGGGCGTCGTGCGGTTCCCGGCGAGGTTCCTCATGGTGCTCGCGGCCAACCCGTGCCCGTGCGGGCGGTTCTCGCTGCGCGACGCCCTGTGCGACTGTTCGCCCTCCGCGGTGCGCCGCTACCAGGCGCGGCTCTCCGGGCCGCTGCTCGACCGGGTCGACCTGCGGGTGGAGGTCGACCCGGTCAGCCGGGCCGAGCTCGCGCACCGCGGGCCCGGAGGCGAGTCCACGAGGACCGTCGCCGACCGGGTGCGGGCCGCCCGGGAGCGCGCGGCGGCCCGGCTGGCGGGCACCCCGTGGCGGACCAACTCCGAAGTGCCGGGCCGTGAGCTGCGCCATCGCTGGCACGCGGCGGTCGGCGCGATGGACGAGGCGGAGCGGAACCTGGAACGGGGGACGCTGACCGCCCGCGGGCTCGACCGTGTGCTGCGGGTCGCCTGGACCGTCGCCGACCTGGTCGGCCACGACCGGCCGGACGCGACGGACGTGGCGTTGGCCCTGCAACTGCGCACGGGGGTGCCCCGCGGGGTGCCGATGGCCATCGGGGCCCTCACGTGAACGGCGGCGCCCGGGCCGACGACCGGCTGGCCCGGGTCTTCCTCGGCCGGGTCGTCGAGCCCGGCGACGAGGTCGGCGGTCAGTGGGTGCGCGAGCGCGGTGCGAGGGAGGTGGTGCGGCGGCTGTGCGCGGACGGGGAGCCGCTGCCGGGAGTGACCGCACGGCGCTGGGCCGGGCTCCAGGCACGCGCCGAGCGGGCCGATCCGGAGCGGGACCTGGCCCTCGCGGAGGAGGCCGGGGTGCGGTTCGTGTGCCCGGGCGACGCGGAGTGGCCCGGGACGCTGGAGGAGCTCGGGGACGCCCGGCCGCTGGGGCTCTGGGTGCGCGGGCGGCCCAGCCTGCGGATGTGGGCGCTGCGCTCGGTGGCCGTCGTCGGTGCCCGCGCCTGCACCGAGTACGGCGCCCACATGGCGGCCTCCCTCGCCTGCGGCCTCGCCGAACGCGGCTGGGTGGTCGTGTCCGGCGGCGCCTACGGGGTCGACGGCGCCGCCCACCGGGGCGCCCTCGGCGCGGGCGGCGCCACCGTCGCCGTCCTTGCCTGCGGGGTCGAACGGCCCTATCCGCGGGGTCACACGCAGTTGATCAGCAGGATCGCCGAACAGGGTCTGGTGATCGGGGAGTTGCCGCCGGGCGAGCACCCGACGCCGAGCCGGTTCATCCTGCGCAACCGGGTGATCGCCGCGCTCACCCGGGGCACGGTCGTCGTGGAGGCCGCCTACCGCAGTGGCTCGCTGGTCACCGCCCGGGCGGCACAGCGGTTGGGGCGGCACACCATAGGAGTGCCGGGCCCGGCCACCAGCGGCCTCTCCGCAGGGGTGCACGAACTGCTGCGGGAGGAGGCCGTGCTGGTCACCGACGCCGCGGAAGTCGTCGAGCTGGTCGGTGACATGGGCGAACTGGCGCCCGCCCGGCGCGGGCCGGCGCTGCCGCGCGACCTCCTCGAGCCGGGCGCCCGGCGGGTGCTGGCCGCGCTCCCGGCGCGCCGGACCGCGGCGGTCGACGAGATCGCCCGAGAGGCCCGGACGACGCCGGACGACGCGATCGCGAGGCTGTACGAGCTCAGAGCGCTCGGATACGTCGAACGACACGGCGACGGCTGGAAGTTGACACGCCAGGCGATGGTCTCCGTTCGAGGGGATCGGCCTCCGTGTTGACCCGGGGGTTCGGCCGTCCGGGGGAACACCGAAAGCCTTGCGGAATCCGGTAGTTGACGCGACCTCGTGATGACGACCGCGATCGACCTGCCCCGGGAGGGCGCTCAGCGGAACGTATCTGCGCACCGGTCCGGCCACGACCTTCGCGCACCGCGACGCCGCAGTCACGCTACGCTCACGAGGATTCCGTCACAGACCGGCACCACTGCACCACCTGATAGCACCTTCACCCACCCCGACGCACTTCACGGCAGAACGGCACAAGGCGACGAATGCCTCAGCACACCTCCGGGTCCGACCGGGCGGCGATCCCCCCAGCCGCCCGTGACGGTGGCAGCGTGCGGCCGCCCGCCCCCTCGACGCTCGACGAGCTGTGGCGCTCGTACAAGGCGACGGGCGACGAGCGGCTGCGGGAGCAGTTGATCCTGCACTACTCGCCGCTGGTGAAGTACGTGGCGGGAAGGGTGAGCGTCGGCCTGCCGCCCAACGTGGAGCAGGCCGACTTCGTGTCCTCCGGGGTCTTCGGGCTGATCGACGCGATCGAGAAGTTCGACGTCGACCGGGAGATCAAGTTCGAGACGTACGCGATCACCCGCATCCGCGGCGCGATGATCGACGAGCTGCGGGCGCTGGACTGGATCCCGAGGTCGGTCCGGCAGAAGGCGCGCAACGTGGAGCGGGCCTACGCCACGCTGGAGGCGCGACTGCGGCGGACCCCCTCGGAGTGCGAGGTCGCGGCCGAACTGGGCATCGCCGTCGAGGAACTGCACGCCGTCTTCAGCCAGTTGTCGCTGGCGAACGTGGTGGCGCTGGAGGAGCTGCTGCACGTCGGCGGCGAGGGCGGCGACCGGTTGAGCCTGATGGACACGCTCGAGGACACGGCCGCCGACAACCCGGTGGAGGTGGCCGAGGACCGGGAGCTCAGGCGGTTCCTCGCCCGGGCGATCAACACGCTGCCCGACCGGGAGAAGACGGTCGTCACCCTCTACTACTACGAGGGGCTGACGCTCGCCGAGATCGGGAACGTGCTGGGGGTGACCGAGAGCAGGGTCAGTCAGATCCACACCAAGTCGGTGCTCCAGTTGCGGGCCAAACTGGCGAGCTTCGGTCGCTGACCTGCCCGTAGCCGGTGCTGCGGGCGCAGTCACTCCCGTCGGGCGTGGCGCGTCCGTAAAGTGGACGACGTGCCAAGGATTCGAGCGGCCTCCGTGGCCGAGCACCGGTCGATGCAGCGTGCCGCCCTGCTGGACGCGGCACGCTCCCTGTTGTCCGAGGGCGGGACGGAAGCGCTGACGTTCCCGGCCCTCGCCGAGCGGACGGGTCTCGCGCGCTCGTCCGTGTACGAGTACTTCCGGTCGCGCGCCGCGGTGGTCGAGGAACTGTGCGAGGTCGACTTCCCGGTGTGGACGGCGGAGGTCGAGGCGGCGATGACCGCGGCCGACGGCGCCGAGGCCAAGGTCGAGGCGTATGTGCGACGGCAGCTCGCCCTGGTCGGAGACCGGCGGCACCGGGCCGTCGTGGCGATCTCGGCCAGCGAGCTGGACGCCGGGGCCCGGGAGAAGATCCGGGCCGCGCACGGCGGCCTCGTGGCGATGATCGGAGACGCGCTGGCCGAGCTGGGCCATGCGGAGCCCCGGCTGGCGGCGATGCTGCTGCAGGGCGTCGTGGACGCGGCGGTACGGCGGATCGAGCTGGGCGCGGCGGAGGACCCCTCGGCGATCACGGAGGCCGCGGTCGGCATGGTCCTGCGAGGAGTCCGCGGCTGAACCTCGCCTTGCGGCCTTGCGGCCTTGCGGCCTTGCGGCCTTGCGGCCGAGCCGCCCCGGCGTCCGAAGGCCGGCGCCGACCTCGGCGGGGCGGGGGTGGCGGGGTGGCGGGGCATCCCCGCCGGGTCATGGAAGGGGGACGCCCAGGACCGGCAGGAGTCTGGAGGGGGCCGTGCGCCGCAGCCACGGCGGCAGCAGGGACAACGGGTCGAGGTAGGTCTCGCCGCGCCGCAGCCCCCAGTGCAGACAGCTGCGCGCGCAGTGCCGGCCCGTCGGCTCCACCGTCCCGACGACCTGGCCGGGGCTCACCTGGTCACCCTCGCGCACCGACGCCCGCACGGGCTCGTACGTCGTGCGCAGCGGCGGCAGGCCGGTGGCCGTCAGCTCCACCGAGACGACGCCCCGGCCCGCCACCCGGCCGGCGAAGGACACCCGTCCGGCCGCCACCGCCCGTACCGGTGCGCCCGGCGGGGCCGCCAGGTCGACGCCTCGATGGCCGCGGGCGTACGGCGTCGCCGGGGGTTCCCAGCCACGCACCACCGGCGGACGCGTGCCCACCGGCCACGTCCGGCCGATCGCCGGGACGGGAGGCACCTCACCGCCGGGCTCGGCCTCACCGGCGGGCTTGCCCTCATCACCGGCCTCGGCCGTGTCGGGGCCAGGGGGCCGGGACGCCGACGGCGGGGCCGCTGAGACAGGCGGACCCGTCGGGGCGGACGGGCTCGGCGGGCTCGGCGGACTCGGCGGACTCGGCAGGGTCGGCAGGGTGGAGGGGACAGACGCGCCCGGCGAGGCCGGCGGGTCTGGTGGGGCGGACGGGTGCGGCAGGGCGGACTGGCGCTGTGGGTCGGACGAGCCGGGTGGGGCGGGTGGGCCTGCCCACGCCGTGGACGTCAGCGCCATGATCGACAGGAGCAGCGCCGGGCCGCCGAGGCATCGCTTCGCATACATGACCGAACCGTCCCGCATCCCGCCGATCACGGCTGTGGCCTGTGGACGGTGCGCCGCTTGTGGACAACGGCGTCACCCGGCACCCCGCGGGTCCCGTACACTTCTTCTGGCGATCCGGGTCACCGGGTCGACTTCGCACGCCCCAATATCGGGGGCCCGGCCACGGTCGGTCTTCCGGTATCCGCGCCCCTCGGTCCTTCGTGGCTCGGCGCATCGCGGGCGTCAGGCGCGGGAGCCGTCCGGTTCCCGCGGCACAACCGAGAAACCCAAGGAGAACGGCCATGGCCGTCGTCACGATGCGGGAGCTGCTGGAAAGCGGCGTCCACTTCGGTCACCAGACCCGTCGCTGGAACCCGAAGATGAAGCGCTTCATCTTCACCGAGCGCAACGGCATCTACATCATCGACCTGCTCCAGTCGCTGTCGTACATCGACCGCGCCTACGAGTTCGTCAAGGAGACCGTCGCCCACGGCGGCACGGTCATGTTCGTCGGCACGAAGAAGCAGGCGCAGGAGGCCATCGCCGAGCAGGCCACCCGCGTCGGCATGCCCTACGTCAACCAGCGCTGGCTGGGCGGCATGCTCACCAACTTCTCGACCGTCTACAAGCGCCTGCAGCGCCTCAAGGAGCTCGAGCTCATCGACTTCGAGGACGTCGCCGCCTCGGGTCTGACGAAGAAGGAGCTCCTGGTCCTCTCGCGTGAGAAGGCCAAGCTCGAGAAGACCCTCGGTGGTATCCGCGAGATGTCCAAGGTCCCCAGCGCCGTCTGGATCGTGGACACCAAGAAGGAGCACATCGCGGTCGGTGAGGCCCGGAAGCTCAACATTCCGGTCGTCGCCATCCTCGACACCAACTGCGACCCCGACGAGGTCGACTACAAGATCCCGGGCAACGACGACGCGATCCGCTCCGTCACCCTGCTCACCCGCGTGATCGCCGACGCCGTCGCCGAGGGCCTCATCTCCCGTTCCGGCGTCGCCACCGGCGACAAGGGCGACAAGGCCGCCGGCGAGCCGCTGGCCGCGTGGGAGCGCGACCTGCTCGAGGGCGAGAAGAAGGCCGACGCCGAGAAGGCGGACGAGGCTGCCGAGAAGCCGGCCGAGGCCGCTGCTGACGAGGCTCCGGCCGCCGAGGCCCCCGCCGCCGAGGCTGCCGCCGACGAGGCTCCCGCCGCCGAGGCCGCTCCCGCCGCCGAGGCCGCTCCGGCCGCCGAGGGCGAGCAGGCCTGAGTCAGGCCGTGAGCCGTACGGTCGCCACGCGGTCCGTACGGTCGTAGGGCGAAGTGACGGCGGGAGGCACCGGGAGTGCCGCCCGCCGTTCACCCACAGCCCGCTGATCTTCGTAGATCTTCGAGACTTCGAACTCCGAGAGAGATTCACAGAATCATGGCGAACTACACCGCCGCCGACGTCAAGAAGCTCCGTGAGCTCACCGGCGCCGGCATGATGGACTGCAAGAAGGCGCTGGACGAGGCCGAGGGCAACGTCGACAAGGCCGTCGAGGCGCTCCGCATCAAGGGCCAGAAGGGTGTCGCCAAGCGCGAGGGCCGCTCCGCCGAGAACGGCGCCGTGGTCTCCGTCATCGCCGACGACAACTCCTCCGGCGTCATCGTCGAGCTGAAGTGCGAGACCGACTTCGTCGCCAAGGGCGACAAGTTCCAGGCCGTTGCCAACGCGATCGCCGAGCACGTGGCGAAGACCGCCCCGGCCGACATCGCGGCGCTGCTCGGCTCCGAGATCGAGCCTGGCAAGACCGTCCAGGCGTTCGTGGACGAGGCCAACGCCAACCTCGGCGAGAAGATCGTGCTGGACCGCTTCGCGCAGTTCACCGACGGCTACGTCACCGCGTACATGCACCGCACGATGCCCGACCTGCCCCCGCAGATCGGTGTCCTCGTCGAGCTGGACAAGCCGAACGCGGAGATCGCCAAGGGCGTCGCCCAGCACATCGCCGCCTTCGCGCCGAAGTACCTCTCCAAGGAGGACGTGCCGGCCGAGGTCGTCGAGTCCGAGCGCCGCGTCGCCGAGGAGACCACCCGCGCCGAGGGCAAGCCCGAGGCCGCCCTGCCGAAGATCGTCGAGGGTCGCCTCAACGGCTTCTTCAAGGACGCCACGCTGCTCGGCCAGCCGTACGCGCTGGACAACAAGAAGTCCGTCCAGAAGGTTCTGGACGAGGCCGGTGTCACCCTGAAGCGCTTCTCGCGCATCAAGGTCGGCATCTGAGTCCGTACCGCGATCGACGCGTCGGCCCGATAGGGTCGGGTGCAGTCGTCCGGTACGCCGTCACGCGCACGCGTGGCGGACGACAGCAGATCTGACGAGGAGGCCATTGCCGCGCATGGGATGCGAACGACACCCCACCGGCAGTGGCCTTCTTCGTTTGTGCACCACGCGAAAGAGGCGGGAACTCCCATGACCACCAAGGCCCAGAAGAGCGACGACGGCAAGGTACACGGCCGGTTCCTGCTGAAGCTTTCCGGAGAGGCGTTCTCCGGCGGCGGGGGCCTCGGCGTGGACCCCGACGTGGTGCACAAGATCGCCCGCGAGATCGCCGCGGTCGTGCGCGACGGAGCCGAGATCGCGGTCGTCATCGGCGGCGGCAACTTCTTCCGCGGCGCCGAACTCCAGCAGCGCGGCATGGACCGCGCACGCTCGGACTACATGGGGATGCTCGGCACCGTCATGAACTGCCTCGCCCTCCAGGACTTCCTGGAGAAGGAGGGCATCGACAGCCGGGTGCAGACCGCCATCACCATGGGCCAGGTCGCCGAGCCGTACATCCCGCTGCGCGCCGTGCGGCACCTGGAGAAGGGCCGTGTGGTGATCTTCGGCGCCGGCATGGGCATGCCCTACTTCTCCACCGACACCACCGCCGCGCAGCGCGCCCTGGAGATCGACGCCGAGGCGCTGCTCATGGGCAAGAACGGCGTGGACGGCGTCTACGACTCCGACCCCAAGACCAACCCGGCGGCCGTCAAGTTCGACGCCCTCGGCTACGGCGAGGTCATCACGCGCGAGCTGAAGGTCGCCGACGCCACGGCGGTCACGCTGTGCCGCGACAACAAACTCCCGATCCTCGTCTTCGAGCTCCTCGCGGAGGGCAATATCGCTCGCGCCGTCAAGGGTGAGAAGATCGGCACGCTTGTGGACGAGCAAGGCGGCCGAGCCTGACCGGTGGAATCCCGGTTTCGCACGACAACACCTGACCGGGGGGCGGACCCTGGTCGGGGGATGGACAATGTCCTGCCGGTCGGGAACCGTGCAGGAAGAAGACGCGACGCAGCCGGCCGCCGCCCCCGCAAGGATCCGCAGCCGGGCCTACTCAAGACACGCAGGAGCAAGTGGTGATCGAAGAGACCCTCCTCGAGGCCGAGGAGAAGATGGAGAAGGCCGTCGTCGTCGCCAAGGAGGACTTCGCCGCGATTCGCACCGGCCGTGCGCACCCGGCGATGTTCAACAAGATCGTCGCCGACTACTACGGCGCGCCGACGCCGATCAACCAGCTGGCCTCGTTCTCCGTGCCGGAGCCGCGCATGGCGGTGGTGACCCCGTTCGACAAGACCGCGCTGCGCAACATCGAGCAGGCGATCCGCGACTCCGACCTGGGCGTCAACCCGAGCAACGACGGCAACATCATCCGCGTGGTGTTCCCCGAGCTCACCGAGGAGCGCCGCCGCGACTACATCAAGGTCGCCAAGGGCAAGGGCGAGGACGCCAAGGTGTCCATCCGCGCGGTCCGCCGCAAGGCCAAGGACGCGATCGACAAGCTGATCAAGGACGGCGAGGTCGGCGAGGACGAGGGCCGCCGTGCGGAGAAGGAGCTCGACGACACCACCGCGAAGTACGTCGCCCAGGTGGACGAGCTCCTGAAGCACAAGGAAGCAGAGCTGCTCGAGGTCTGATGAACGACTCTTCCTGGGGCTCACCGCCGCACGCCGGACCGAGGGCCGGGTACTGGGGGCCCGTCGACCAGGGGCAGGGACCTGTCCAGGGGGCCGCCCCGGCGGGTCCCGCGTACGATGCGCCTGAGGCGCAGCAGACTCGCCCCATGCCCATCGTCCCCGACGTACCCGCACACGGCGGTCACCAGGATGACGACCGGGGGGCCGCTCGGCCGGGCGGCCCCTTGTTCCGAGACGAGAACTACGGCGGCGCGCCCTACGGCACCCAGCCCTACGGCGACGCCTCCCGCGTCAACGACACCCCGTCGGCACAGCCCCCTGCGGCGGTGCCGCAGAATCCGGAGCCCATGTCCGACGCCCCTCAGCCTGCGCCCGCACCGCAGAAGAAGAGCGCGGGCCGAGACCTGGGCGCGGCCATAGGGGTCGGCGTCGGGCTCGGCGCCGTGATCGTCGCGTCGCTGTTCGTCGTCAAGGCCGTGTTCGTCGGGGTGATAGCGGTCGCCGTCGTCGTGGGGCTGTGGGAGCTGACCAGCAGGCTGCAGGAGCGCAAGGGCATCAAGGCGCCGCTCGTGCCGCTCGCGGTCGGCGGGGCCGCGATGGTCGTCGCCGGATACGTCCGGGGACCCGAGGGCGCCTGGGTCGCCATGGCCCTCACCGCGCTCGCGGTGCTGGTCTGGCGGATGACCGAACCGCCCGAGGGCTACCTCAAGGACGTCACCGCCGGCGTCTTCGCGGCCTTCTACGTTCCGTTCCTGGCCACGTTCGTCGCCCTGATGCTCACCGCCGACGACGGCGCCTTCCGCGTTCTGATCTTCCTGCTCCTGACGGTCGTCAGCGACACGGGCGCGTACGCCGTCGGCTGGCGCTTCGGCAAGACCAAGCTCGCCCCGCGCATCAGCCCCGGCAAGACCCGCGAGGGACTGCTCGGCGCGGTGTCGTTCGCGATGGTCGCCGGTGCGCTGTGCATGCAGTTCCTGATCGACGACGGCACCTGGTGGCAGGGTCTGCTGCTCGGCTTCGCCGTCGCGGTCAGCGCCACGCTCGGCGACCTGGGCGAATCCATGATCAAGCGGGACCTGGGCATCAAGGACATGGGCACCCTGCTCCCGGGCCACGGCGGCATCATGGACCGCCTGGACAGCCTCCTGCCGACGGCACCGGTGGTCTGGGCCCTGTTCGTCCTGTTCGCGGGTTCGAGCTGAGGCCGGGCCGGTACGCCGCACTCTGGAGCCCCCGCCCTGGCGGGGGCTCCTGCCATTTCGGAGCGTGCCTCGCAGTGAAGAGCGCGTCTGTCCTCGCGTCGCATGCCGACGGGGAATGCACGGATACGACAACTCCTGAACGTCACTCTGCCCAGGGGGCACGCAGTATAGTGATTAAGACGTCGATCCAGTCACCCTTCGTCATGTCGCTGTGACTCTGGGTCCGTGCGGGTGAGTCCTGAACTCCGAGAGGCGGAAGCACCGTGAGTATGACCCTCAGCTTTCCTCACCCCGTAGAGGGCAGTGTCGATATCTTCAGTGATGCGGACGTCGCGGTCGTCAAAGCTCACTGGCCGTTCGACCTCGAGACCGATGAATGGGTGGACATCACCGGTACTTTTCGACGTGCGGATTTCGCCCGAGTCATCGCCGATGCCACCGCGACGGCCGGTCCGCACACCATTGAATTAGAGCACGACCGACTCACGTTGGAGCGCCTGGGTGAGCGATTCCTGTTCGACCTTTCCAGGGCGGGTGCAATGCCTAAGCGTTTGATGCTTGAATTTCCTCTCGAGTACTTGCACACTCTGGGAGAAAAGGCGACTCGGAGTGATGTCTGAATGAGCGGGACGTACAACTCGGCAAGCTATGTCGAAGAAATTCTTCTTGCTGAGACGGGTTTTCGGGAGTATGACGCACGGTGGGTCATCCAGCCGACCGGCGACGGTACTCCTGTCGGGCTGAACTTCGTGGGGGCCCGAGTCCTCGGGCTGCACCTGGGTCGATTCCTCGCTGAGGAACTCGACGCCGGTCGGCGCATCGTCGTGGGTCACGACTTCCGGAGCTATTCGGAGAACGTGAAAAATGCGCTTGTCGTCGGTCTGCTTCAAGCGGGTATGGACGTTGTGGACATCGGCCTCACGACGACACCGGGCGCCTATTACGCGCAGTTCTCCTTGGATGTCGACTGTGTTGCCATGGTGACGGCAAGCCACAACGAGAACGGCTGGACCGGCGTGAAGATCGGCCACCGCAAGGCATCGACCTTCGGTCCGGACGAGATGCAGAAATTCAAGTCGTACACCCTCACCGCCCAGGCCGCCGGCACGGAGGGCAGGTCGGGCTCCTACACGTTCAGTGAGGGTGCTCGTGAAGCCTATCTCGACGGACTCGTCGAGGAGTGGGCAGACCGGTTCGACGGCCTGCCACGCCTCAAGGTCGCAGTGGAGACGGGCAACGGCACAGCCGGCCTCTACGCGCCGATGCTTCTGGAGCGGCTCGGCTTCGAGGTCGTTCCGGGCAATGTGGAACCCGACTGGACCTTTCCGAACTTCAACCCGAATCCGGAAAGTGTCCCCTTCCTCCGCGCGGTGGAGTCTCTGGTGGCCGGTAGCGGAGCCGATGTGGGGCTCTGCTTCGATGGAGACGGTGACCGTCTCGGCGTGGTCGACGACCTGGGCCGCCTCGTCTTCGCCGACCGTGTCGGACTGGTGGTCGCAAAGTTCCTCGAGGAGCAGGTCAAGGTAGCCGGACCCTTCGTCATCGACGTCAAGTCCACTTCGCTGTACGAGTCGGAGCTGGCCAGCGATATCGTGTGGGCGAAGACAGGGCATTCCTACGTCAAGGCCGCCGTTGCCGAATCCGGTGCCGTTGCGGGATTTGAGCGAAGTGGTCACTTTTTCTTCGGTGAGCCACTCGGTCGAGGGTACGACGATGCCTGTGTCGCCGCCCTGGCGCTGCTCTGGGCACTTTGCAGTGCCAAGGCCACTGAAAAGGACTGGAATCTCTCGGCGAAGCTCTCGCTCCTGCCGAAGTCCTTTGCCTCTCCCAATCGGCAACCCTATGTCTCGGACGAGACGAAGTATGCCGTGGTCGACGAGATCGCCGCATACTTCGAGGAGAACCACCGGCTGGCGGGGCAACCCATCGCGCGGATCAACCGGCTCAACGGTATTCGGGTGGAATTGGAGGACGGAAGCTGGTTGCTTGTGCGGGCATCATCCAATTCTCCTAACCTGGTGATCATCGCAGAGACGTTCGATGAGGACGGCGCTCTGCTCAAGGCCATCGACGCAGACATCAGGTCGGTCGTCGCCGCGACCGGGGTCGCCATCGGCTCGTTCGACTCCCTGGCGGAGTTCTAGTGGACGGACCAGCTGCCTTAGCGAGCCCGGCCGGATTCACGGAGCACCCTCGTCAGGTGGTCTTGGACATCGGGGGAACGTGGTTCCGCAGTGCTGTGCGGAACGCGGACGGTTCCCTGTCCGGCGTGATGCGTGTGCCGGCGGTCAATTATCTGAATCATCCAGGGCTGTCACAGGCACAGTTGCGCCAGCGACTCGTCGATTACGTTCTCGGTGAGTCCCACAGGCTGGGGGGTGGGAGCGCGAACGCGCCCCTGCCGGTCAGCATCTCTGTCGGTGCGGCAGTCAATGGGCACACGGGCGTCATACTCGGCTCCGGGCCCCTCTGGGGCCCGGGCTCCGAATCGTTCGATCTCGCAAAGGCACTCTCCGCGGCGAGGGCTGACGTCCGGTGGTCCGTGATCAACGATGTGACCGCGTTGGCCGCCTACTTCGCGAGCAGGTCTGCGTACCGCCACGCAAAGAAGATCAGTGTCTTGACGATCAGCACGGGAATCGCCTGCCGGACGATCGAAGTGGCGAACCGGAGAGTGCCCCTGCACCCGCTGTTCGGGGTGCAGGGGGAGATCGGGCACATGCCGATCGACTTCCACGCCGCCGGACGTGTGCTGGACCTCCCCTGTGACTGCGGCGGTCCTTCCCACCTCAATGCCTACTGCTCAGGTCGTGGCATACCCCGTGTGATGGCCAGGCTGGCGTCCGCGTTGGAACGACCACAGTGGCTCGACCCCGCCCTGCTGCAAGATCCGTCGCTCTGGGCTGCCCTGCTCCTGGAGGGCCTCGCGACATCGGATCCGGCTGCGACCGAACTTCTGCACTCAGTCGTGAAGCCTGTCGCCCAGTCGATCGTCTCGCTGCTGACCGTCGACCCGGAAGTGACGCGGATCGTCGTCACCGGGGGCGTGCCGCAGTCCCTCGGCCATGCATACCAAGACGCGGTGCATCGCACTTTGGAAAAACTTGGCATGTATATGATTATCGACTCGGATCCGCGGTACTTCCGGACCACTGTGGAGTTCGCGGGCGTGGACGACTCGGCCGGACTGCTGGGCGCCGCGCTCGCGGCGAAGCCGTTGGCGCGGCCCTCGGTCGGACATCTCCTGTCTCACCGGACGCGTCGCATGGACGAGCAACAGTCGGTGACGTACGACGCCGTCCTGACCAGGGGTGGAGCGGCAAGGGCGCTCGTCCGCAGCCTCGCTTCGCTGGGGGCTGTCCGACCGGTCATCCTGGCTGATGCGGCAGTTTCCGAGATATACGGCCCCGATTTGGTTGCCGAACTCGACGCGGCTGGGTTGCGTCCGCTTCTTCGCGCCGTGCCCTCGGGTGAGTCGGCGAAGAACTGGAAGGCGCTTGAACTGATTCTTCAGACGCTCGAGTCCGCTGAGGTCTCCCGTCGGCTGCATCCCGTAGTCGCACTGGGCGGCGGGGCGGTTCTCGATGCAGTGGGGTTGGCGGCAGGGTTGTACCGGAGAGGCGTTCCCTACGTGCGCGTGCCCACTTCTCTGGTCGGGCTCATCGACGCAGGGGTAGGGGCGAAGGTCGCTGTCAACGAGTTCGGTCACAAGAACCGTCTGGGGCTGTTCTATCCACCCGTGAACACGATTCTGGACGTGAGGTTCCTCAGGACCCTGCCGCACCGATTCATGGTGAGTGGCATAGCCGAGGCGATCAAGATATCCGTCGTCGCTGACGAGACGCTCTTCGGCCTGCTGGAATTCGATTCACATCGACTTTCTGACCCAGCCTTCTATCAGACGGAAAAGGGGCTCGAAGCGGTAGGCCGAGCAGCCGACGCCATGATGTCGTCGCTGTCCGGCAACCTATGGGAAAGGGGACTCGATCGTGCGGTCGATTTCGGACACAGTGTGAGTTCCCTGATCGAGATGAGCGGTCTTTCGGTGACCCACGGCGAAGCGGTCGCCATCGACATGGCACTCACCCTTGAGGTCGGCCGAGAACGCGGCATCACCCCTCCCGATGTCGTGGACCGAGTCATATGCTTGATCAAAGCGGTCGGACTCCCTGTCTACAGCGCTTCTGTGACAGCCGATCAGCTCTTCGAGAGCCTCGGTGAGACAGCCGCTCATCGTGGGGGGAGTCAACGATTCCCCCTGATCCAACAGGTCGGACACCCACCCGTTTTCGTCAGTGATGTGGAGCGCAACGAAGTCGGAGAAGCCTGGTCAAGGCTCTCTGGTCATGGCGAGTGAAGGGCCGGGCGTGATGCGGCGACGTGCAAGACGGCTCGTCATGCCCCCCGGGCGTGGCGCGCTCACCTGCGAAGCGTTCGACCTCCCTCCACACGTTGACGCGCATCGCGTCGTGCGGCCCCTGTTCGTGGGCATCTGTGGCACGGACCTCGACATCCTCGCGGGCGGCCGGGACGACACCGCTCGGATTCTGGGGCATGAGGCGGTGGTGCACGTTCCTGAGCGTCGGCAGAGGAACGCAGCCGGCGAAGAGGCGCACGGAGGGCTCTACCTGGTCAACCCGGTGGATCCACACGATCAGGACCGCATCGTCGGGCACAGCGAGGAGGGGATGCTCCAGGAGGCGGTATGCCTCTCAGAGGCGACGTCGTGGGCCGCGCGGTTGATCCCGGTGCGCGCCGGCCTGGCCCCGCTGCTCGCCGTCGTCTCGGAGCCTCTCGCTGTCGCGGTCTACAGTCTGGGACTTCTCGGCGCTCCCGGAACGGTCACGCGGTTGCTGGTGGTGGGGGCGGGGCCGATGGGCGTGGTCACCGCTGTGGCGGCGCGCCTGCTGGGGGTTCCGGAAGTCACACTCGTGGACGGATCCGAGCGCAGAGTGCAGAGTGCGGTGGACAACGGATTCGTGGAAGAGGGTCTCGCATCGTGCCCGTCGTCACGTCGCTTCCCCGCCGCTGCCGCCCTGTACGGAGGGTCCGGTCCGGATGCAGTGGCGCTGTGTGTGGGTAGAGGGCAACGACGTGAAGCACTCGGTCAGGCCATCGCTGTCGCAGCTGCCGGCGCTTGCATCGATCTGACGACGGGGTTCAGGCCGGGAGAGAAGATCAGTGAGATTCCGGATGTCGAACTGAATCTGATTCGTCGCCGGAACGTGTGCGGCAGCCCGCGGTCCGGACGGAGGGTCGAAGCACGGACCCGCGAGGGGAAGATCATTCATCTCACCGGACACCGCGGGACCTCGCCGGAGCACA
The DNA here is from genome assembly GCF_030816715.1 of Streptomyces achromogenes. Taxonomy (NCBI): domain Bacteria; kingdom Bacillati; phylum Actinomycetota; class Actinomycetes; order Kitasatosporales; family Streptomycetaceae; genus Streptomyces; species Streptomyces achromogenes. Next base: position 6,209,420 of record NZ_JAUSYH010000001.1, read on the forward strand.
TGAGCTGTGCCATGGACATGCTGCTACGTCATCCTGACGTCTTCCGTCGGGTCATCACTGACGTGGTGTCCGTGGAAGACGCTCCTCGAGCAGTCTCGGACATCGTGCTGCAACGCAGGGATCCGAACACCGCGCCCTACCGCAAGCTGGTCGTGTCGCTGGGACCGTCATGACCGGTCGGCGTCAGCGGTTGCGTGCCGCTCGCCAGGTCAGGATCAAGAATCCCCGAAGGAAGGTGGCTCCACTTGCGAGAGCTGCGAAGAGGACGCTGACGGAGATGTTCCCGGCCCAGGTGTCGCCGTACGGAACTTTGGATTTCAGAAGTCCTGACTGGAGGAGCAGGAAGAGTCCGACGGCCACGACGAAAATGACGGCCGAGCTCGTCAGCACTCGAACGCGCCGCTTGCTTTTCTCGGCCATATGGAAATTCCGAATAGCGGTCCTGTGATTGCGGGCCCCGACCACCAACGACTCGACGAGGTCGTGAACGTTGGACGAGGCTATGTACATCGTCGTCACGACCCAGAGGCCCAGACCCTCGGACTTCACCAACATCACCGGGTTCTGGCGGTCTTCGGTGTACAGGAGTGGGAGCCATTCCTTCGACCAACTCTGAAAGGCCCCTGTGTACATCTTGGTCGGGTTGAGCTCTTCGATCGACCGCACACTCGTCGATCCCGGGGGGAACCATGACGTTCCGGGAGGCTGGGAGTAGGCGGAGTGAATGGGGGCGGCGACCCCCTGAACAATCGGGTGCTCCCTGAGGCGAGCGTTGACTTGGACGGTCGAACCGAACGGGTAGGTTTCGCGCGACAGGACGGCCATCTGGCCCGGGAAGAGAATGTCATAGGCTCGCTGAGCCGGGCGCCATCGCTTGGGCTGGTTTTCCATGATCACAACACCGCCCCGCCGTACGAATTGAATGAAGTGATCGTCGTAGAAGGCGAGGATGTCCTGGGCGCGGTCCGCCGCGTACATGACCGCCCCGTCCAGTACGCACCAGTTGAATATGACGACGTCGTAGGCGTAGATGTTGAAGAACAGGCGTGCTTCCATGTTCGCCTGAAGGCTGACAAGTTCGACCTGGAGATCGGGGATGGAGGTCAGTTGTTCATCCCAGAAACACTTTCTTCGTCGTGCGGGATCCAGGTCGTCCACAATCACGGCCACCCTCATCCTCGGTCCTCGCCTTCGATGACGTCGAGCATCCTTGTGAGCATGTCGAAGTCTCCGACGGACAGTACGCGGTCCGCTTCGACCCGGACGGCGGACTGCTCTCGGCGGCACAGGACGCCGATGGTGGAATCGCAGATTTCGAGAGGGGTTTGGATATCGGATCGATAAGAATCGCCCGCGACGACGATGGAAAGCGACTGCAGAGGTGCGTCCAGGTCACGGGAAATGCCTGAGAAGACGAACTCGTAGAATTCTCTACTGGGCTTGTCGATCGGGTCCCCGATGAAGGATGATGCATAGTTGATGCCGTGATTGCGAAGATTGACCATCCGTTTGCGTTTGTCTTTGCGTGACGCTCGAGGGTCGTAGGCGAACTGTCCATCATCGCACTCACGGTATCGGGCGTCGCTGGATGTCATGAGGTAAACGGGCATACTGTGCGACGCCAGTCTTCGAGAGAAGCGGGCAGCGTCGGGGAACACGAACGGGTGCTCGCGCATGTGATCCCAGTAACGATCGACGCAGCGGTTCAGCTCTTTCGGTGGGAGGCTTGCGCCGCAATCCTCGACGGCGATACGCAGGAGGATCTCACGGCTGAACAGGCGAGTGATTCCCCACTTCTCCTGGATTTCGACCTGATGGCCGCGGACCCGCGACTCGAGTTCCTTCACGGAGTTCAGCGCCGCCCTGTCAGCGGTTGACACCTGTTGATGGAGCACCAGGAGTTCGTCGAACACCTCACGAAAGCGACGGGCCACCGAGGCGGCCAGGGAGGTCGTCATGCGCCCCGACAGTTCCGAGGCCACAGACTCGGCCGCGTCGTGATGCATCGACTGAGTGTCGGTGAGGGTGTCGTCGACGTCGAGGAGCCATACGACGGTTCGATCGGGCACAGGGAGGGCGCGACTGATCCATCCCGGGATTTCTTCCGGTCTCATCGGGTGTCTCTTTCGACGGTGTGGCACAGGCGGAAGGAGTCCGAGGGTTCCGTGCCGCTCAGCATGCCGGCGGTGACGGCCGCGCCGACGGCACCCGTCAGCGGGCCGTGCGCCGCCACGCATACGCGAACTCGCCGGGCCGGGGCCGGGAATGAGTGCCGGGAGACGCCGGCTTGCACGGGATCGGTCAGTCGTCGCCCGAGGCCGGCTACGCCGCCACCGAGGACGACCAGCTCGGGATTCAGCACGTTCACCATGCCCGATACGGCTGTGGTGAGCGCATTCACCGCTTCTCGCAGCGCTCTGTCTGCGGCGTCGTCCCCGTTGCGCAATGCAGTCCGTAAATCAATGTTCGAGGCGACTGCGGATGCGTCATGCGGTCTTGATTCCTCGGCTTTCAACTCGGCATAACGCGCACTGATGGCAGTTCCTGAGGCGTACGCATTGAGGCAACCTTTGCTGCCGCAGTCGCACCGTCTGCCGGAAGGCTCCACGACGAGGTGGCCGATCTGCCCAGCGGTGCCGTCGCTTCCCCGCAGCGGTTTCCCGTCCAGGAGAACTGCGCCGCCGACTCCCGTGCCCAGCGTGAGGCAGACAAGGCAACGCGGACGCCCGTGCGGCCGCAAACTCGCAAAATGTCCTAACGCGGCCATCGTGGTGTCATTGTCGACGGTGACGGGGACGCCGAGACGCGAGCCCAGCAGAGACTCGAAGTCGACGTCACGCCAGGCAGGCAGAATGATGGAATCCCGGAAAGTTCTGTCCGGCGTAATGAGTCCGGGCAGCCCCACTCCGACAGCATGCAGAGCATCGCGGGCGGAGTGCGTCATCTCCAATAAGGAATCGATCAGCCGCCGGCATTGGCTCGCGGATTGCTCCGGAGGGGCTGAGCGATCCGTGGGCTCGACGGTATCGGCTAGAACTGTGCGACAGCCGGACATGAGAACGGCGGCAGTCTTTGTGCCGCCCACGTCGATCCCCACCGTCAGACGGCTGTCCACCCGTACCTCCAGTCAAGAGGAACTTCCCGTGAAGGATAGCGGTGGCAGTCGATCGCGGGTAGAGAACAGTGGAGTTGTGAAGATATGGCTGGTGTGTTGCCGAGAGCGCTCTGAGCCGCGTGAGTCGTCTGACGACCCGAATCCGCAGTGCCGAATGCTCGCGGTGGTGACGCTGGACCGAGTGGTCTTCGAGATCCTGGGCCGTCCGACGCCGACAGACGCTGCCCGTGGGTGACCACCCCCACCCCGCTCTGGCCTGGGGCCCCGGAGATGATCTGCGACACTGGTCGTGTTATGCCGAAGCCCGGAGAACTTACATTCGTCGCCCCCCGCGGAGCCCAGAAGCCGCCGCGGCATCTTGCCGATCTCTCGCCCGCCGAGCGGAAGGAGGTCGTGGCGGAGGTCGGAGAGAAGCCGTTTCGCGCCAAGCAGCTGTCGCAGCACTACTTCGCGCGCTACGCGCACGACCCGGCGGAGTGGACCGACATCCCGGCCGGTTCCCGCGAGAAGCTGCGCGAGGCGCTGCTGCCGGACCTGATGTCGGTCGTGCGGCACCTGTCGACGGACCAGGGGACCACCCGCAAGACGCTGTGGCGGCTGTTCGACGGCACGCTCGTGGAGTCGGTGCTGATGCGGTACCCGGACCGGGTGACCATGTGCATCAGCTCGCAGGCGGGGTGCGGGATGAACTGCCCGTTCTGCGCGACCGGGCAGGCCGGGCTCGACCGGAACCTGTCCACCGCCGAGATCGTGCACCAGATCGTCGACGGAATGCGGGCGCTGCGGGACGGGGAGGTCCCCGGCGGGCCCGCGCGGCTGTCGAACATCGTGTTCATGGGGATGGGCGAGCCGCTCGCCAACTACAAGCGGGTCGTGGGAGCCGTGCGCGCTCTCACCGACCCCGCGCCCGACGGCCTCGGGCTGTCCCAGCGGGGCATCACCGTGTCCACGGTCGGGCTGGTGCCGGCCATCCACCGGTTCGCCGACGAGGGCTTCAAGTGCCGGCTCGCGATCTCCCTGCACGCCCCCGACGACGAGCTGCGCGACACGCTCGTCCCCGTGAACACGCGGTGGAAGGTGCGCGAGGTGCTGGACGCCGGGTTCGAGTACACCGAGCGCTCCGGCCGCCGGCTGTCCATCGAGTACGCGCTGATCCGGGACATCAACGACCAGGCCTGGCGTGGTGACCGGCTCGGCCGGCTGCTGCGCGGCAAGCCCGTGCACGTCAACCTGATCCCGCTGAACCCGACCCCGGGCTCGAAGTGGACGGCGTCCCGGCCCGAGGACGAGAAGGCGTTCGTCGAGGCGATCGCCGCGCACGGGGTGCCGGTCACCGTCCGGGACACCCGTGGTCAGGAGATCGACGGCGCCTGTGGTCAGCTCGCCGCCACGGAGAGGTAATCTGGCCACATCACATCATCAGATTCGGACATCTTCATATTCCGACAGGGGAGCGCCACAGCGCTGAGAGTGCGGCAACCGGGCCGCAGACCCTCTGAACCTCGCCCAGGTCATTCTGGGTAGGAAGTTCGGTCATCACTCGAGCTGTTGCGCCCTGCCCGGTGTCCCGCGCGGACACCGGGCAGGGCCGCGTCTCTTCCTGGTCCACCCCAGGAGGAAAACCAGTGCAGAACAAGACCTTCGTCGCCGCGGCCGTCGGGCTCGGCCTGGTCGCGCTCTCCGCGTGCGGGTCGTCGGCGGACGAGAAGGGCACGACGGCGGAATCCAAGACCGTCACCCTCGTCAGCCACGACTCGTGGGCCGTCTCCAAGAGCGTGCTCGCGGACTTCGAGAAGCAGTCCGGCTACCGGGTGAAGGTCCTCAAGGACGGCGACGCCGGCCAGGCCGTCAACAAGGCGATCCTCACCAAGGACCACCCGCAGGGCGACGTCTTCTTCGGCGTCGACAACACCCTCCTCTCCCGCGCCCTCGACAACGGGCTGTTCCAGCCGTACGAGGCGAAGGGGCTGGACCAGGTCGACGCCCGGTACCAGCTGGACGCCGCCAAGCACCGGGTCACGCCCGTCGACTTCGGCGACATCTGCGTCAACTACGACAAGGCGTACTTCACCGAGCACAAGCTGGCCCCGCCGGCCACCTTCGACGACCTGGTGAAGCCCGCGTACAAGGATCTCCTCGTCACCGAGAACGCCGCCACCTCCTCGCCCGGCCTCGGCTTCGTCCTCGGCACCGCCGCGCAGTACGGCGACGCCGGCTGGGAGGGCTACTGGAAGAAGCTCAGGGCGAACGGGGTCAAGGTGGTCGACGGCTGGGACCAGGCCTACAACGAGGAGTTCTCCGGGTCGGCGGGCGGCAAGAAGGCGAAGGCCGACCGTCCGCTCGTCGTCTCCTACGCCTCCTCGCCGCCCGCCGAGGTGGTCTTCGGCGACCCCAAGCCGGCCACCGCACCCACCGGCGTGGCGACCGGCACCTGCTTCCGGCAGGTCGAGTTCGCCGGGCTGCTGGACAACGCGGCAGACGCCAAGGGCGGCAAGGCGCTGATCGACTTCCTGATCAGCAAGACGTTCCAGCAGGACATGCCGCTCAACATGTTCGTCTATCCGGTGGTGAAGGGCGCGGCCGTGCCCGCCGAGTTCACGCAGTACGGGCCCGCGGCCGAGCACCCCGAGACCATGGACCCGGCGAAGATCGCCGACCGTCGCGACCAGTGGGTCAAGTCATGGACCTCGCTCGTACTGAAGTAACCCCGGCCGAGGGAACGGGGGGAGCCGGGGGAACCAAGGGAGCCCCGGAAGGCGGGGGAGCCGGGAGGGCCAAGGGTCCCCGCGGCGCCCGGGGGAGCGCGGCGGTGCGGCTCGGTCTCATGGCCGTGCCCGTCGCGTTCTTCGCGCTCTTCTTCGCCTACCCGGTCGCCGCGATCGTCGCCCGGGGACTGGACGTCGACGGCTCCTGGCGGTTCGGGCGGATGGGGGACGTGCTCGCGCAGTCCGACATCCGGCAGGTCCTGTGGTTCACCCTCTGGCAGGCGCTGGCCTCCACCGCGCTCACCCTGCTGGTCGCCCTGCCCGCCGCGTATGTCTTCGCGCGGTTCGACTTCCCCGGCAAGCAGGTGCTGCGGGCCGTCGTGACCGTGCCGTTCGTGCTGCCGACGGTCGTCGTCGGCACGGCGTTCCTGGCGCTGGTCGGCCGGGGCGGGCTGCTCGACGAGCTGTGGGGCGTACGGCTGGACACCACGGTGTGGGCGATCCTGCTGGCGCACGTGTTCTTCAACTATGCGGTCGTCGTACGGACCGTGGGCGGGCTGTGGGCGCAGCTGGACCCCCGGCAGGAAGAGGCGGCGCGGATGCTGGGCGCGTCCCGCCTGCGGGCCTGGCGCACGGTCACCCTGCCCGCGCTCGGCCCCGCCGTCGCCGCTGCCGCGCTGATGGTGTTCCTCTTCACCTTCACCTCGTTCGGCGTGGTGCAGATCCTCGGCGGCCCCACCTTCTCCACCCTCGAGGTGGAGATCTACCGGCAGACCTCCGAGGTCTTCGACCTGTCGACGGCCGCCGTCCTCACGATCGTCCAGTTCGCGGCCGTCGGCGCGATCCTCGCCGTGCACGCCTGGACGGTGCGCCGGCGGGAGTCCGCGCTGCGGCTGGTCGACGCGGCAGGCACGGCGCGCCGGCCGCGCGGGGCGGGGCAATGGGCGCTGCTGGCCGGGGTGCTCGGCACGATCGGCGTGCTGCTGGTGCTGCCGCTCACGGTGCTGGTGCAACGTTCCTTCGACGCGCCCGACTTCGCCTATTACCGTGCGCTGACCAGCGACGAGGGCAATGTCTTCCTCGTCCCGCCGATCGACGCGATCGGCAACTCGCTGGAGTACGCCGTCGTCGCGACCGTCATCGCCGTGTTCGTCGGCGGGCTCGCCGCGGCCGCGCTCACCCGACGGGACGCCGGACGGCTGGTACGCGGATTCGACGCGTTGCTGATGCTGCCGCTGGGCGTCTCCGCGGTGACCGTCGGATTCGGCTTCCTGATCGCCCTGGACGAGCCTCCGCTGGACCTGCGGACCAGCTGGATCCTCGTTCCGCTCGCGCAGGCGCTGGTCGGCGTCCCCTTCGTGGTGCGGACCATGCTGCCGGTGCTGAGGGCGGTGGACCAGCGGCTGCGCGAGGCGGCCGCCGTACTGGGCGCGTCCCCGTGGCGGGTCTGGCGGGAGGTGGACCTGCCGCTGGTGCGGCGGGCGCTGCTCGTCGCAGCCGGGTTCGCCTTCGCGGTGTCGCTGGGGGAGTTCGGGGCGACCGTGTTCATCGCGCGGCCCGACAACCCGACCCTGCCGGTCGCCGTGGCGCGGCTGCTCGGCCGGGCCGGAGAGATCAACTATGGCCAGGCGATGGCCCTTTCGACGATTCTGATGGTGGTGTGCGCGGTGGCTTTGCTGGTGCTGGAGCGACTGCGGACCGACCGGACGGGGGAGTTCTGATGCTGTTGGAGCTGGAACGCGCGACCGTGCGGTTCGGCGGGCGCGCCGTCCTCGACGAGGTCGGTCTCGCGGTCGCCGAGCACGAGGTGGTGTGTGTGCTCGGGCCCAGCGGCAGCGGCAAGTCGACGCTGCTGCGGGCGGTCGCCGGGCTCCAGCCGCTCGATTCCGGACGGGTGTCGCTGGACGGACGCGACCAGGCCGGGGTGCCCGCGCACCGGCGCGAGCTCGGGCTGATGTTCCAGGACCACCAGCTGTTCCCGCAGCGGGACGTCGGCGGCAACGTGGCCTTCGGGCTGCGGATGCGCGGTATGCCGAAGGACGGGCGGGGCGACCGGGTGCGGGAGTTGCTCGAGCTGGTCGGGCTGCCGGGGGCGGCGAACCGCGCCGTGGCCGCGCTCTCCGGCGGTGAGCAGCAGCGGGTGGCGCTGGCCCGGGCGCTGGCCCCACGGCCCCGGCTGCTGATGCTGGACGAGCCGCTGGGGCAGCTGGACCGGTCGCTGCGCGAGCGTCTCGTCGTGGAACTGCGGGAGCTGTTCGGCCGGTTGGGCACGACCGTGCTCGCGGTCACGCACGACCAGGGCGAGGCGTTCGCGCTCGCCGACCGGGTCGTGGTGATGCGGGACGGCCGGATCGCCCAGTCGGGCACGCCCCTCGAGGTGTGGCAGCGGCCGGCGGACGCTTTCGTGGCCCGCTTCCTCGGCTTCGACAACGTGGTGGCGGCGACCGTCACGGGCGAGGCGGCGGTCACGCCCTGGGGGAAGGTGCCGGTGCCGGCCGGGTCCGGTCAGGGGGCGCGCACGCTGCTCGTGCGGCCCGCCGGCGTCCGCCTGGCCGGCGCGGACGAGGGGCTGCGCTGCACGGTCGCCGCGCGCACCTTCCGCGGCACCCATGTCGCCGTCCGCCTGCAGCCGGAGGACGCGCCGGCGCTCGAGGCGGCGTGCGCGCTGCGGGACGCGCCCGAGGTCGGCGACACCGTGGGAGTTTTCTTCGACTCGGCCGAAACCGTGGTGCTCGACTGACCGTCCGCCGCCTACGGTGAACCCCCCATGCCCCTGGGCCGTGAACTGGTCGCGCTGGTGCGCGCGGGGCCCAGGAGGAGATCGCCCGGGAGGACGTCCCGTTGACCGGCGGACCGAACGGACCGGCGGCCGAGGGCGATCCGACCGCCTGGACGTGTGGCCGGCCGAGACCGGGCGGCCGGTCGTCGGCGCGCTGCGGGAGGCCGGGCGGCGGTACCGCCGTCCGCCGCCGGGCAGCCCCGGGCTGGAAGCGCTCGGCGAGCGCGAGGTGCCGGAGTTCTGGCTGGTGAACACCACGTTCGGCTGAGAGAGCCGGGGGCGCGGTTCGCGGGCGGGACATGCGGGCGGCCCGCCCCGGTGAGGGACGGGCCGCGCACACGTGTGTGCGTCGTGGGGTCAGCGGTGGCTGGCCCCTCGGCGACGCATGCCGAAGAACACCGCTCCCCCGCCGACGACGACCAGCGCGGCCGCGACGCCGACGATCAGGCCGGTGTTGGAACTGGCGCCGGTCTCGGCGAGGTTGGACTCCTGGACCGCGGCCGAGGGCGCGTTGCTCGCGGAGGGCGCGCCGGGCGCGGCGTCGTCGCTGGCCGAGTCGGACGGCGACGGCAGGGCGGTGGCCGTCTCGGCCGGCGGCGCGGTGGTGCCCGACGGCGTGGAGGAAGGCGTCGAGGACGGGGTGCCGGTCGGCTTGGAGGTGTCGGCCGCGCACGCCTTGGCCGGGGTGGTCAGGTTCGGGCTGATGTCCGTGTTGAGCGGCTTCTTGCCCTCGAGGGCCCGCACATGGACCCTGTAGATCGCGCCCGGCTCCCACTCCTCGGCGAAGGACACGGTGACGCCCTTCTTGGAGCCCTTGACCGTCACGGCCTCGCCGACCTGCCGCAGGTCGGCGCCGTTGTTCTCGAGGAAGACGCTGATCTCGGCCGCGGTGTGCGACGGGTCCTTGTCGGTGACGGTGATGACGCCCTTGGCGCCGTCACAGGCGGCGGTGGCGGAGAAGTCGCCTATCTCGCAGGCCAACGCGGTGCCCGAGGCGCTGAACGCGAGGGCGGCGGAAGCGGCGGTGACACCGAGCATGCGCACCGAACGGGCGGCGATACGGCGGGAAAGGGACACGTTTGTCCTTTACGGGAAGCGCAACTGCGGGGGGTGGAGGGGGAGATGGCGCCCCCGGTGAGCCGAGTGCGTCACCATCCCCAGCAGACCCACAGGTCTATAAGCGTTTCATAAGAAGTGTCAATCCGGGGAGTCCTCCGCACGGTTGACTTTGCCCTCTTATTAACCGCTGAGACGTTTCAGCGCTTCTGAGACCTCCTCGATCCGGTCGACCGGGCCTCGATCCGGTCAACGGGGGTCATACGGGGCTTCGTCGGGCAACCGCCCCGCGGGGGTGGTCAGCCCTGGACGGCCGACGGGTCCATCCACACGACCTCCCAGGTGTGGCCGTCGAGGTCGTCGAAGGAACGGCCGTACATGAAGCCCATGTCCTGGGTCTGGCCGCTGGGGGAGCCGCCGAGGGCGAGCGCGCGGTCCACCAGCTCGTCGACCTTCGCGCGGCTCTCCGCGCTCAGCGCGATCAGGACCTCGCTGGTCTTCGAGGCGTCCGCGATCTCCTTCTTGGTGAAGGTCGAGTAGAACGGCTTGGTGAGCAGCATCGCGACGATCGTGTCGCTGATCACCACGGAGGCCGCGTTGTCGTCGCTGAACTGCGGGTTGATGGCGTAACCGAGCTCAGTGAAGAACTTCTTCGACGCGTCGAGGTTCTCGACGGGCAGGTTCACGAAGATCATCTGCTGGTAGGCCGGGGTGGTCATCGCGCTCTCCCAAGGGGTTCGTGTCGTTCAGATGTGCTGTTCGGTGGGGTAGACCGGGGGGGCGCGGAGAACTCATCGGGGGTGCGGGAGTTTTTTCGGACGGTGTCTCAGCGGGCCAGCGGGAGGGCCGCCAGTTCGGCCACGACCAGGGTGAGCGGGACGAAGAGCGCCAGCAGGGCGCCGGCGCGCAGGGCGGCGGCGCTGCGCAGCGTCTTGGTCGGGGCGCCGAGGCGCAGCAGGGCGGCGGTGGTGTCGGCGCGGGCCTGCCGCGCCTCCACGGCCGACGTCAGGAGCGTCGCCACGGTGCAGCCCGCCACGACCAGGGCGCCCAGTGTGGACAGCGGGCCGAAGGACGGGTCGGCGGGGTCGTACAGCGCGGCCATCGTGTACCCGCCCGAGGCCACCGCGCAGACCACCCCGAGCGGACGGCCGATCCTGGACGCCTCCTGCATCAGTCCGCGGCCCGCGAGGAGGCGCAGGGCGCCGGGACGGGCCGCTTGCAGCAGGCGGCCGCAGAGGTGGGTGAGACCCGGGCCGGCGAGGGCGAGGCCCAGGACCGTGAGGAACCAGCCGAAGAACACGGCGGCGGGGCCCTCGGGCAGACCGCCGGGCAGGGGGAGCCCGCCGCCGTCGGCGGTCCGGCTCGCGTATCCCTCCACCGCCAGCCCGGCGGCGAGGAGCGCGGCGCCCCAGGGGAGGGCGGTGGGGTCGGGGGCCGGGGGGTTCTGCGAGGCGTGGAACACGGAGTCGGCCGGGTCCCCCGCGTGGTCGCCGTCCGCCGGGGGAAGAGCGTCGCCGGTCGATCCCTGCGGCGCGACGTCCGCAGCGGCGCGCGGAGCCGTGGGGCGGCCCTCGGCCGCCGGGCGGTCCTCGGCCGCCGGGCCGGGCCCTCCGTTGGCGGGCCGACCATCCGTGGGCTGCTCGTGTTGCTCGCCTCGGTCGGCGGCGGGCCGTGCGTCCGTGCCGTTCGCGGGGCGGGCGTCCGGGCCGTCGGGACGGGTGAGGTGTTCGGTCACGGTCCGGGCGGTCCGGGCGGTGCGGCCGACGGCGGCCGGAACCGTGCGGCGGAGCGCGTCCCGGTCACCGCCGCCGGCCGGCCGCCGGGAGCCTCGCGGGTCCGCGGCCCGGGAGTCGTCGCCGCCCGCCGATCGGGCGGCCCGGGCGGCCGTGGCCTCGTCGCCCGCGCCCGAAGCGGTACGGCCGTCGGGTTCGGTGCGGTCGTCGGGCGTGCGGTGCGTCCGGCCGTCTTCTGCCCGGCCGGTCCGGTCCCCGGCGGCCGCCGTCCCGTGCTCGCGGCCGGCGGCGCTCCGAGCGGCCCGCTCGCGCGCACCCGGGTCGTCGGGGCCCTCGGGACCGTCCGCGGTCAGGTCGACGGGTGAGCGGTCGGCGCGGTCGTCCTGGCGTCGGCCGTCGGCGTTGCGAGCGTCGTCGGCCTGGGGTTCTCCGTCGGGGGACGGACGGGATGCGCGGGACGTCGTGGTGCGGTGGGCGCCGTATCTGCCGTACGCGCCGAACGTCTCGCCCGGGCCCTTCGTGCCGGATGCGCCGAAGCGGCCGAGCAGTCTCGGCGTCGCCCGGGCCGCCACGCGCGCGTCCCTCGGGCGCAGCATCAGCGCCACCGTCACGGACGAGGCGGCGGGGACCAGCGAGAGAAGGGTCAGCGCGGCCGGCAGGGGCAGCGGCCGGCTCGCCGCCAGGAAGTCGCTCGCCGCCCCGTCGAACGGCATGCCCGTGAGGTCGCCGCGGAGGTGGAGGAAGAGGAGCAGGGCCAGCATCGACCCGAGCAGCGTCGACAGGGCCGTCGTCGTCGCCGAGACGACCATGAGGCGGGTCGGCCCCAGGCCGATCGCCGCGAGGCCGGGGCGCGGGCGGGTCCCGGGGTCGGTGCGGGCGACCGCCCGGGCGAGGTAGACCGTGGCGGCCAGGGGCGCGGCACACCAGGCGAGCCGGAGCGCGGCGGACGCCGGCGCCTCGGGGTGGGTGAGCGCGTGGCCGAGGGTGCTCAGCAGGAGGAAGCCGGTGCCCGCCGAGGCCGCCGCCACCAGGAGCCGGCGGAGCTGGACGGCGGGGTGGGCGCTGCGGGTCAGACGGAGAGCGAGCACGCGGCTTCCCGGCCTTCCGGCTCCGTGACCGGCGGCAGATGGACCGTGTTCACCCGGCGCCCGTCCAGCAGGGCGACCGTACGGTCGGCGAGGGCCGCGGTCTGCGTGTCGTGGGTGGCGAGCACCACGGTGATGCCGTGCGAGCGGGCCGCCGAGGTCAGCGTGCGCAGGACGTGGCCGCGGTCCGCCCGGTGCAGCGGCGCGGTGGGCTCGTCCGCGAAGAGGACCGAGGGGGCCGGGGCCAGGGCCCGGGTGATGCACACCCGTTGCCGCTCGGCCTGGGTGAGTTCGTGCGGGCGCAGCCCGGACCGGTCGCCGATGTCCAGGCGTTCCAGCCATTCCAGTGCGGCGACCTTGGCCCGCCGGCGGCTGGTGCCGCGGAGCATGAGGGGCAGGGCGGCGTTCTCCCAGACGTTCAGCTCGGGGACGAGGAGGGGGACCGGGTCGATCCAGCCGAAGCGGTCCCGGCGCAGCCGTTCGCGGGCCGAGGGGCCCATTTTGTGCACGGGGACGCTGTTGAACCAGACCTCGCCGCGGTGGGCGGAGACCAGGCCGGACAGACAGCGCAGCAGCGTCGTCTTGCCGCTGCCGCGGGGCCCGCTGACGGCGAGGATCTCGCCCTCCCGCACACCCATCGAGACGCCGGCCAGCCCGGGGGAGCCGTCGGGGTGCGTGAAGTGCAGGGAGCGTGCCCAGAGCACGTCGTCGTCCGGCGGGGCCTCCATAGGCGTACACCTCGGTTCAGATCTGTGGTTCCCGTGCCGATCCCCCGAGCGGGGGAACGAAGGCAGGGCCGATCGGTCACTGGCACGCTAGGCAGGCGACGGCGGGAGGCCGGACAGCACACGGCCCCGGGCCGCCGTTTCTCACTCGAACGGCAGACTCCGGGGCCGGTGTTGATCAGCTGATCAGGCTGACGTCACGGACATCGGCGACAGTACGGGCATCGTCGACATCGCGGACGTCACAGCTTCGTCCACGCCTGAGTCAGCGTGGCGCGCAGGATCTGCTCGATCTCGTCGAACGTCTCCTGGTTGGAGATCAGCGGCGGGGCCAGCTGGACGACCGGGTCGCCGCGGTCGTCCGCACGGCAGTACAGGCCGTTCTCGAAGAGGGCCTTCGAGAGGTAGCCGTAGAGGACGCGCTCGGTCTCCTCCTCGTTGAACGATTCCTTCGTGACCTTGTCCTTCACGAGTTCGATGCCGTAGAAGAAGCCGTTGCCGCGGACGTCGCCGACGATCGGCAGGTCGTGCAGCTTCTGGAGCGTGGACAGGAACGCGCCCTCGTTGTCGAGGACGTGCTGGTTCAGGCCCTCGCGCTCGAACAGGTCCAGATTGGCCAGGCCCACCGCGGCCGAGACCGGGTGGCCGCCGAAGGTGTAGCCGTGCAGGAAGGTGTTGTCGCCCTTGTAGAACGGCTCGGCCAGCCGGTCGCTGACGATGCAGGCGCCGATCGGGGAGTAGCCCGACGTCATGCCCTTGGCGCAGGTGATCATGTCCGGGACGTAGCCGAACTTGTCGCAGGCGAACATCGTGCCGAGGCGGCCGAAGGCGCAGATGACCTCGTCCGAGACGAGCAGCACGTCGTACTGGTCGCAGATCTCCCGCACCCGCCGGAAGTAGCCGGGCGGCGGCGGGAAGCAGCCGCCGGCGTTCTGGACCGGCTCGAGGAAGACCGCGGCGACCGTGTCCGGGCCCTCGAAGAGGATCTGCTGCTCGATCTGGTCGGCGGCCCAGCGGCCGAAGGCCTCGGGGTCGTCGCCGTGGATCGGGGCGCGGTAGATGTTGGTGTTCGGCACCTTGTGCGCGCCCGGGACGAGCGGCTCGAAGGGGGCCTTGAGGGCCGGCAGGCCGGTGATGGACAGGGCGCCCTGCGGGGTGCCGTGGTAGGCGACCGCCCGCGAGATGACCTTGTACTTGGTCGGCTTGCCGGTCAGCTTGAAGTACTGCTTGGCGAGCTTCCAGGCGGTCTCCACGGCCTCACCGCCGCCGGTGGTGAAGAAGACCTTGTTGAGGTCGCCCGGCGCGTGGTCGGCCAGACGCTCCGCGAGTTCCACGGCCTTCGGGTGGGCGTAGGACCACACCGGGAAGAACGCCAGCTCCTGGGCCTGCTTGAAGGCCGCCTCGGCGAGTTCCACGCGCCCGTGGCCCGCCTGCACCACGAACAGGCCGGCGAGGCCGTCGAGGTAGCGCTTGCCCTTGTCGTCGTAGATGTAGGTGCCCTCGCCCCGGACGATCGTCGGGACCGGCGAGTTCTCGTACGAGGACATGCGGGTGAAGTGCATCCACAGGTGGTCGTACGCGGTGCGGCTGAGGTCCTTGGTGCTCACGGTTATCGGGTCCTCACGGTTATCGGGTTCCCCACATGTAGGTCTGCTTCTTCAGCTTCAGATAGACGAAGCTCTCGGTGGAGCGCACGCCCGGCAGGGCCCGGATGCGTTTGTTGATGACGTCCAGCAGGTGGTCGTCGTCCTCGCAGACGATCTCGGCGAGGACGTCGAACGAGCCCGCGGTCATCACCACGTACTCGACCTCGGACATGTCGGTGAGCGCTTCCGCCACGGACTCCACGTCGCCCTCGACGTTGATCCCGACCATCGCCTGCCGCCGGAAGCCCACGGTGAGCGGGTCGGTGACGGCGACGATCTGCATCACGCCCTGGTCGAGCAGCTTCTGGACGCGCTGGCGTACGGCCGCCTCCGACAGGCCGACGGCCTTGCCGATCGCGGCGTACGGCCGGCGGCCGTCCTCCTGGAGCTGCTCGATGATGGCGAGGCTGACGGCATCCAGGTGAGGGGTGCTGCCGCTCCTGGACTCGCGGGAGTCCCTGTGCTCTGCGCTTCGACTGGCCACGACGTCACTGTGCACGACAGCTCGACAGTTCCGCAAGGTCGAGGCGATGAAATTCGTTGTTTACGTGAGTGAGATCTACGGATTCCGCAGCCCCGGCGTGATCGGGGGTGTTGAAAACGCGGGCGGGCGGATTAGGGTGGGTGTCTCAGTACATGGACACCCCCAGCAGTCAGAAACCGATCAGGAGGCCCGGCAGTGAGCACCGAGCTGCGTCCGATGCGCAAACTACGGAATTACATCGCCGGTGAGTTCCGGGACGCCGCCGACGGACGGACCACCGAGGTGGTCAACCCGGCGACGGGCGAGGCGTACGCGACGGCGCCGCTGTCCGGCCGGGCGGACGTCGACGCCGCGATGGCCGCCGCCGCCGAGGCGTTCCCGGGCTGGCGCGACACCACGCCCGCCGAGCGTCAGAAGGCCCTGCTGAAGATCGCGGACGCCTTCGAGGAGCGCGCCGAGGAGCTCATCGCGGCCGAGGTGGAGAACACGGGCAAGCCCGTCGGGCTCACCCGCTCCGAGGAGATCCCGCCCATGGTCGACCAGATCCGCTTCTTCGCGGGCGCGGCCCGGATGCTCGAGGGGCGCTCGGCCGGCGAGTACATGGACGGGATGACCTCGATCGTGCGCCGGGAGCCGGTCGGCGTCTGCGCGCAGGTCGCGCCGTGGAACTACCCGATGATGATGGCCGTGTGGAAGTTCGCCCCGGCGATCGCGGCGGGCAACACGGTCGTCCTCAAGCCCTCGGACACCACCCCGGCGTCCACCGTCCTGATCGCCGACATCGTCGGCTCGATCCTGCCCAAGGGCGTCTTCAACGTCGTCACCGGCGACCGGGACACCGGCCGGCTGATGGTGGAGCACCCCACCCCGGCGATGGCCTCCATCACCGGCTCGGTCCGCGCGGGCATGTCGGTCGCCGAGTCGGCGTCCAGGGACCTCAAGCGGGTCCACCTGGAGCTGGGCGGCAAGGCGCCCGTCGTCGTCTTCGAGGACACCGACATCGCCAAGGCCGTCGAGGACATCTCCGTGGCGGGTTACTTCAACGCCGGCCAGGACTGCACGGCCGCCACGCGCGTCCTCGTCCAGGAGTCCATCCACGACGAGTTCGTGGCCGCGCTCGCGAAGGCCGCGTCCGAGACGAAGACCGGGCAGCCGGACGACGAGGACGTGCTGTACGGCCCGCTGAACAACCCCAACCAGCTCAAGCAGGTGTCCGGCTTCATCGAACGGCTGCCCGCGCACGCGAAGGTCGAAGCGGGCGGCAAGCAGGTCGGCGACAAGGGCTACTTCTACGCCGCGACCGTGGTGTCCGGGCTGAAGCAGGACGACGAGATCATCCAGAACGAGGTCTTCGGACCGGTCATCACCGTCCAGTCCTTCACCGACGAGGAGCAGGCGGTGGAGTGGGCCAACGGCGTCGACTACGCCCTCGCCTCCTCGGTGTGGACCAAGGACCACGGCCGCGCCATGCGGATGTCCAAGAAGCTCGACTTCGGCTGCGTGTGGATCAACACCCACATCCCGCTGGTCGCCGAGATGCCGCACGGCGGCTTCAAGAAGTCCGGCTACGGCAAGGACCTCTCGGGCTACGGCTTCGACGACTACACCCGCATCAAGCACGTCATGACGTCCCTGGACGCGTAGCGCTCCGCGGGCCGGCCGGGATCTCGCGGGCGGCCGTTCGTGGTGGGGTGCGGGTGAGTTGTCGTGGTGGTCGCGCAGTTCCCCGCGCGCCTTGGGGAGTTCGGCCCTCGGTTGCCTGAACCGGGGGCCGTCCGCTGTGCCCTTGACGGGTCGATGGTCGGCAGGGTGTCGGGTTGTGGCGGGCACGCTCGCCACTGATCCCTGACGCCAGGCCCCCCGCCCCCCCCGGCTCTCCCGCCCCCCCCGGCTTTCCCGCCCCCCGGCTCTCCCGCCCCTCCCCGCTCTCCCGCCCCTCCCCGCTCTCCCGCCCCTCCCCAGCTCTCCCGCCCCACCCGTCTCCCGGCCCTCTCCTCTCCCGGGTTTCGGCTTTGCCATCTCTTTACAACCTGGGTGCGGGCTGTCTCGTCTCTTCGTCCGATCCGTCAACGGACCGATGAAAGAGAGCGATTCATGCGACTCATGTCCCGAACCGGCTTTGCCGGCCTGGCAGTTGTGGGCGCCGCCCTGCTGGCGGGCGCAACGCCCGCACTCGCCGACTCGGGGACGCCGGCCCCGGTGCCCACCACCGCCGGGCGGGCCGCCACCCCGGCCCCCTCCGAGGCCCCCTCCGACGCCTCCGCCATGCCGACCACCGCTCCCGCCGAGTCCGGCAGGACGCCGTCGACGGTGCCGAGCCAGGTCGGCGTGGTGCCCAGGGGAGGGGCCGGGACCGGTGTCGGCGAGCCTTCGTCCGAGGGGCACGGCGCACTGATCGGCGGCGCGGCCGCGGCGTCCGCTGCGGCCGGCGTGGTCTTCCACGTCGTACGCCGCCGGAGGGCGTCCGGCGCATGAGCCCGCTCTCCAGGCGCGCCGCGGCCCTGACGGCCCTGGCGGTGCTGCTGCTCACGAGCTGTGGCGGCGGCGAGACGCCGGCGGCCGTACCGGACGCCGGCGCGTCCGCCTCGGGCCCCGCCTCCTCCTCGGCCTCCTCGGCTCCCTCCGTGACCGCGGGGCGGCCGGTGCGTCCGCTCGCGCGGTCGGCGCCGGTCGGGCTGCGGATCGCGGCCATCGGGGTCGACACCCCGGTCATGCGGCTGGGGCTGGCCGCCGACGGCAGCGTCCAGGTGCCTCCGGTCGAGAAGCACGACCGGGCGGGGTGGTACGAGCACTCGCCGACGCCCGGGCAGACCGGGCCGTCGGTGATCCTCGGTCACGTCACGGTCGGCCGCTACGGCGACGGAGTCTTCCGCCGCCTGGGCCGGCTGCGTGCCGGCGACCGGATCGCGGCGCGTCTGGAGAACGGCACGACGGCCGAGTTCGCCGTCACCGAGGTGCGCACCGTCGACAAGGCGCGCTTTCCCACACAGGACGTCTACGGGAACGTGGACCGCCCCGAACTGCGTCTCATCACGTGCGGCGGCCCCCGCACCGGCGACGGATACCGTGACAACGTGATCGTCTTCGCCGTGCTGAGCGCCGGGTCGAGCACGGGATCGAACACCGGGCCGGGCGTCGCGCCGAGCGGCTCGAGCAGTTCTGCGGGAGAACGTTGAAACGGTCACGCTCGCGCGACAGGGCGGCGTCCGAGCTGTTCGCCGCCCTCTATCCACGCCTGGCCGGCTGGTGCCGCCGTCTCGTCGACGACGACGAGACGGCGCACGAGATCGCGTCGGAGGCGTTCACCCGGCTGTGGGCCCGCTGGACGTCGGTGGCGGAACCCCAGGGCTTCCTCTTCGTCACCGCCGCCAACCTCGTCCGCGATCACTGGCGCAAGCTCGAGCGGGAACGCCGGGCCGTGCGCCGCGCCACCGTCGAGGCCGCGATCGCCCCGCCCGCCGAACCGGCCGACCCCTCGGTGCGGATGCTCGTGCAGTCCCTGCCCGACCGGCTGCGCGTCCCGATCCTGCTGCACTACTACGCTGACATGCCGATCCGGGAGGTGTCCGCGCTGACCGGGCGCAAGGAAGGGACCGTCAAGGCCGATCTGCACGCGGCCCGTGAACTGCTCCGCGCCCACCTGAGGAGAAGCCTTGATCACGCCCGTTGACGACTTCGACGACGGCCGCCGGGACCTCGCCCCGGACGACCCCCTCGCCGTCGTCCTGCGGCCCGCGTCCGGTCGTCTCGCGCCGCCGCCCGGCAGCTACGAGAGGGTCCGCCGCGGTGCGCGCCGCCGCCGGACCCTGCGCGCCGCGGCCGCGGCCGGCGCCACCTGCGCCGTCGCCGCGCTCGCCGTCCTGCTGCCGCTGCGCCCGAGCACCTCAGGGACGCCGCCGCCCGCGATCCCGCTCGCCCCGCCCCCGGCGAGCGGCCCGGCGACCGTGCCCGCCCCGGCGACCGTGCCCGCCCCGGCGGCCTCGCCGACCCCGGTCGCCGAGGACCCTACCGAGGGGGCGACCGCGACCCCGCCGGACGCCCGGGCCTCGACTGCTCCCACCGACACCGCTGCCTCCACCGGTGGCCCCAGCCGTGACCCGTCGCCGTCGCCGTCACCGCCGAGGCAGACCGGGACCCGTCCGGCTCCGGCGGAGACGAGCGAGGGGTCCGTCATGCCGTCCGCCGCGGCCACGCGCCGTTGACGCCCGTCGTGGACGGCGCTCCGCGGAGCTGCCCGCGAAACAGGTTTTGAACGTGTTCAATTTCGGCGTACGCTGCCGTCATGAGCGACAGAGCCGCCCTGGTGAAGGGCATTCGTGTCTGGCTGGCCCTCTTCGTCGTCTGTCTGGTGCTCAGCGGCGTCACGGCCTTCCCGCTCGTCCATGAACTGCGCTGGACGGAGGAGTTGCTGCGCGCGCTGTCCGTGCCGGAGCGGCTGCCCGGCGCGATGGAGTGGATCGAGCGCGTCCGGCGCGGCCTCGACGCCGCCGACGCCGACCACCCGTTCCTGCTCTACGGCACGGACTGGCTGGCCTTCGCCCACCTCGTGATCGCCGTCGCGTTCTACGGCCCCTACCGTGACCCGGTCCGCAACGTCTGGGTCGTGGAGTTCGCGATGATCGCCTGCGCCGGGATCGTCCCGCTCGCGCTGATCTGCGGACCGATCCGGGGCATTCCCCTCTGGTGGAGCGTGATCGACATCTCCTTCGGCGTGTTCGGGATCGTCCCGTTGTACGTCGTGCGCGGGAAGATCCAGCGGCTGGCGCAGAGCGGCCCGAACCCCTGGACGGCGCCCGCGGTGTGAGCGCCGCGGCTGGGAGGCGAGGGGGAGGGGCGTGAGGGGGAGGGACGCGAGGGGGAGGGGCGCGAGGGGCAGGGGAGGGAAAAGTGTTATCCCCGGCCGTCGCGGCCCGTCCCCTCAGATGTGATCTCCGACATTGCCAACCACGGGGGCCCGGCTGAGAGGGTGCGGGCATGAGGACGCACGTCGACGCCGAGACCGGGCGGCGCTGGCGCGCCACGATCACGGCGGCGCAGGCAGGTGACCGGGAGGCGCTGGACGAACTGGTGGCGGGCTGGCTGCCGCTCGTCTACAACGTCGTCGGCCGGGCCCTCAACGGCCACGCGGACGTGGACGACGTCGTCCAGGAGACCATGCTGCGGGCCGTCGGCAACCTCGGCTCGCTGCGCGACCCCGACAGCTTCCGCTCCTGGCTGGTGGCCATCGCCATGCGTCAGGTACGTGACCGGGCCCGCCGCAGGACCGCCGCCCCCCTCGACGAGAGCGCGACCCCGGACGGGACCGCCGACTTCGCCGAACTCACCGTGCTGCGGCTGCAGTTGGAGGGGCAGCGGCGGGAGGTCGCGGAAGCGGTGCGCTGGCTGGACGACGAGGACCGGCAGCTGCTGTCCCTGTGGTGGCTGGAGGTCGCGGGCGAGCTCACCCGGCGCGAGCTGGCCGCGGCCGTCGGCATCAGCCGGCAGCACGCGGCGGTGCGCGTGCAGCGGGTCAAGGAACGTCTGGAGGTCTCCCGGGGCATCGTGCGCGCCCTCGCCGGCGCCTGCCCCGGTCTGCGCGAACTGACCGCCCGCTGGACCGGCCGCCCCGACTCCGTCTGGCGCAAGCGGCTGGCCCGGCACATCCGCGGCTGCGGCTACTGCGACGGCGCCTGCGAGACCGTCGTACCGGCGGAACGGCTGCTCGTGGGGATCGCCCTGGTGCCCGTCCCGGCCGGAGTCGCGATCTCGCTCGTCCTCGGCGGCAAGACGGCGGCCGCGGCCACGGGCGCCGCCTCCGTCGGCTGGTCCGCGAAGGTGCTGACCGCGCTGACCAAGCCGGCCGTCGTGGTCACGGCCGGCGCGACGCTCGCCGCGGGCGGCGCGTACGTCGTCGTGCAGCCCCCCGACGACCCGCCCGGACGCGCGGCCGTCGCGCCGACGGCGCCCGCCGCGCCCGCCGCCTCCGCGTCGGGCGGGGCCGTCCCCGAGGCCTCGCCGTCGCCGTCGCCCTCGCCGTCGAAGAGCGTGCGGAGGGCGGCCCGGTACGGCAGCGTCGTCGACGCCGTCGACCGCGCGCCCGACCCGAAGACCCCGCCGGCCGCCCTGCCGGAGCGGCCCGCCTCCGGCGTCACCAGCAGCGGTGGCGCCCACGCCACCATGAACCACCGCGGGGACAGCGTGACGCTCAGCGGACAGGGCTATGTCCTCGTGCGCTGGCAGATATCGCCCCAGCACCGGTCCGGGGCCCTGGTCATGCCGAGCTGGACCGGCCTCAGGGGCAGGCTCTTCCATGTGGCCTCCGGCGGCGGACGCCGGATGGACGACCCCGTCGGCACGGACGGCACGGCCACCGGCATGGGCGACCGGGTCACCGGCTACACCGTCCTGCCGCCGGGCGCCCAGCAGATGTGGCAGAACGAGTACTTCTATCTCACCGGCACCGTCACGCTCACCGTGAACGAGCGGGGCGCCGACTACGGCCTCAACGTCTTCCCGACGACCTGGGACGCCGTGGAGAAGGACGTCACGAGCGGCCCCGGCCGGGGCGTGCGGCGCTACGGGCTGGTCCGCGACACCGGCGGGGACGACACACCGGTCCCGCAGTACGCGACCCGGGAGACCCCGGCCGACCCCGCGACCGTGCCGCAGCGCTCCCGCGTGTGACGGCGGGGCTCAGCCCTCCTTGCGCAGCGCGGTCAGGAGGTCGATGCGGTTCGTGGTGATCGAGTCGACGCCCAGGCCGACGAGCCGCCGCAGGGAACGCCGGGTGTCGGGGGTCCAGACGGAGAGCAGGTGGCCGTCCCGGTGGACGCGCGCGGCGAGATCCCGGTCCACCAGGGAGAAGCGGTAGTTGAGCCAGCGCGGCTTCACCGCCGCGAGCAGCGCCGGGCGCGGGGGCGCCAGACTCGTGCAGGTGAGCGCGATCTCGGCGGACGGGTCGGCGGCGCGCACGGCGAGCATCGCGACGGCGCCCGCGCAGTAGTACACCCGGTCCGCCGCCCCTGCCTCGCGCACGGCGTCGACGATCCGCCGTGCCGTGCCCGCCTCCCGGGTGCCGGGCAGGTCGAGCATCAGCCGGCTGCCCTCGGTCGCCGCGAGCGCCTCCGCGAGCGTCGGCACCGCGCCGGCCGTCAGTCCGCGCACCTCGGCCGCGGACAACGAGGCCAGCGGACGGTCCTGCCCCCACAGCCGCTTCAACGTCGCGTCGTGCAGCAGCACGGGCACGCCGTCCCTGGTGAGCCGTACGTCACACTCCACGGCGTCCGCGCCCAGGTCGAGCGCGGAACGCAGCGAGGCGATCGTGTTCTCACGGAGGCGGTAGGGGTCGCCGCGATGGGCCACGGCGGTCACGTTCTGCATGAGCCCATGGTGCCGGACCCGGACCCGGACCCGACCCGACCCGGCGTGGGCACGGGAGCGGGGGTTCCGGTCAGGGGGCGAGCCACCCGGTGGCGTACGCGTCGATCTCGGTCCGCAGCCGGGCCTTGCCGGCCTCGTCCAGGAAGGCCGCCTCGACCGCGTTCTTCGCGAGACCGGCGACGCCCCGCTCGTCGAGGTCGAGGAGCCGGGCGGCGACCGCGTACTCGTTGTTCAGGTCGGTGCCGAACATGGGCGGGTCGTCGGAGTTGACCGTGACCAGGACGCCGGCCTTCACGAACTCCCTGATCGGGTGTTCGTCGAGGGTGCGGACCGCACGCGTGGCGATGTTCGAGGTCGGGCACACCTCCAGGGCGATGCGGTGTTCGGCGAGGTGTGCGAGCAGCTTCTCGTCCTGCGCGGAGCTGGTGCCGTGTCCGATGCGCTCGGCGCGCAGATGCGTGAGCGCGTCCCACACCGTCTGCGGGCCGGTGGTCTCGCCGGCGTGCGGCGCCGAGCGCAGCCCGGCGGCGATCGCCCGGTCGAAGTACGGCTTGAACTGTGGGCGTTCCACGCCGACCTCGGGCCCGCCGAGCCCGAAGGAGACCAGTCCCTCCGGGCGGATCCGGTCGTCGGTGGCGAGCCGGGTCGTCTCCTCGGCGGCCTCGAGACCGGCCTCGCCGGGGATGTCGAAGCACCAGCGCAGCACGGTCCCGAACTCCGCCTCGGCCGCCTTGCGGGCGTCCTCGATGGCGTCCATGAAGGCGCGTTCGTCGATGCCGCGCCGGGTGGAGGAGAAGGGGGTGACGGTCAGCTCGGCGTACCGCACCTGCTGACGGGCCAGGTCCCGGGCGACCTCGTAGGTGAGCAGCCGGACGTCCTCGGGGGTGCGGATGAGATCGACGACGGACAGGTAGACCTCGATGAAGTGGGCGAAGTCCGTGAACGTGAAGTAGTCGGCGAGAGCCTCGGGGTCGGTGGGCACCTTGGAGTCGGGGTGCCGGGCGGCCAGCTCGGAGACGATGCGGGGGGACGCGGAGCCGACGTGGTGGACGTGCAGCTCGGCCTTGGGCAGCCCGGCGACGAAGGCGTGCAGACCGCGGGCTCCGGCCGCCGCCGCGGCGGTGGGTCCTGCGGGCACGCCGGAGACGGGGGAGCCGGAGGCGGCGGCTGCCGAGGATGCGTCGAGGCGGTCGGTCATGGGGTCCTCCCCGGGACGGCGCCCCGGGCCGTGCGGGCCGGACGGGACGCGGGTGATCGGCTGATCGATGAGTCCCGATCATCGTAGGCGGACGCCCGGGTGACGCGGACGCCCGGACGCCCGGACGCCGGAGGTCTGGAGGCCCGGAAGTGCGGTGGAGGGGTGCGTGTGGGCCTTGCGCGGGGTGCGGCCCGCTGACGGCCTCGGCGGCCACGGGCCGTAGCATGACGGAACGTACGCAGGGCGGGACGGTGTACGGATGACGGAACGCAGAGCGACCGTCCGGTCGAGGGGCGACAGAGGGGATCCACGCATGTCCGACGACGCGCCGACTCCGGCCGGTGACGCCGCCCACGACCCGTGGCCCGCACCCGCCTCCGACGCGACGGACGGACCGCGGGACGCGGAGCCCGGGAGGCCCCGGGTGCCGTTGGACAAGGCCGCCCCGGCCGGCAGTGCTCCGGACGCGGCCTCCCCGCCCCCGCCGAACCCATGGGCGGCGCCCGGTGGCGAGGCGCGGAGCGGCCCCGGCCACACCGTCGCCGCGAACGAACCGCTCGCGCCCGGCACCGGCGGGCCCACAGCGCAGGACCAGGCGCCGCCCTCCGTCCACGACCAGCGGACGATGACCTCGTTGCCCGGCGTGACGCCGCAGCCTTGGGCCGACCCGTTCGGCGGACCGCAGCCGAACGGCACGCTCGGCGGCTTCCCGCCGCCGGGTCCCGCCACGGCCGCGGGCGGTCCGCCGCCCGGCCACTTCGCCCCTCCGGCGCACGGCGGGCCGGTGCCTCCGCCGCCCATCGCTCCCGACGGCCCCGGGCAGGTCCCGTACGGCTACCCCGGCGGCTACGGCTATCCGTCGCACCCGCACT
This sequence comes from Streptomyces achromogenes, assembly GCF_030816715.1. Classification (NCBI taxonomy): domain Bacteria; kingdom Bacillati; phylum Actinomycetota; class Actinomycetes; order Kitasatosporales; family Streptomycetaceae; genus Streptomyces; species Streptomyces achromogenes. The sequence continues at coordinate 6,234,177 of NZ_JAUSYH010000001.1, forward strand.
ACGGCGGCGCGCCCGGTCTCTACGGCTGGGGCGGCGGGGTCGGGGACAACAACGGACTGGGCGTGGCCGGGCTGGTGCTCGGGATCCTCGCCTCCGTCGTCTTCTGTCTGTGGCCGCTGGCCATCGTCTTCGGCATCCTGGGTGTCGTGTTCGGCGCGATCGGGCGTGGAAAGGCCCGCCGCGGTGAGGCGTCGAACCCCGGTCAGGCGCTGGCCGGGATCATCTGCGGCGCGGTGGGCATGGTGCTGGCGATCGGCGTGGGCGTCCTGACGATCGTGGCCCCCTAGCACCGCCCCTGCCCCTATCGCCCGCCCCGCGCTCCCTGCCCCCGGGCCTCCTGCCCTGCGCCTCCGCCCCCTGCCTCAGGCCTGTGTCAGCAGCCGCTCTCGGGCCTGCATCAGGGCGAAGCCCAGCAGGTTCAGGCCGCGCCAGCGCTCGGGGTTCATCGCCGCCTCGTCGTCCGCTGCCAGGCCGATGCCCCACACGCGGTCCATCGGGCTCGCCTCGACCAGCACCCTCGAGTGGGTGCCCAGCAGGAACGAGCTCAGCGCGGGGTCCGAGGCGAACTTGTGGACGCTGCCCTCGACGACGATCCGGAACCGCTCCCGCTCCCAGGTCGTGTCGTCGAAGCCGCGGACCAGCCGCCCCTCCTTCTTCGCCTGGGCGGGCGACCTGGCGGCCAGCGCCCGCTTCTCCGCCTCCGGGTCCTCGAAGAGCCGCGCTTTCGCGGCCATCATCCAGTGCTCCGCGGTCGCATAGGCGACGCCGTCGACCACGAACGGTGACGGCCACCACTGGCTGAGGCAGCTCACGCCGATCCGCCCGTCCGGCCGCGGACGGTGGCCCCAGAAGTGCAGGTACTTGACGCGCGCCCCCGACCGGACCGCCCTGACCAGGGATTCCCGGCTGTCAATCGTCTCCATGCACCAGAGGATGGCACGCGCCACTGACAGAGCGTCCTGCCTTATCCGTCGGGACTCGACACCTGGTCGACCCCTCGCCGACAGATTCCGTCGCGTAACCAAAAGGCAACAACGGAATCCCTTGTTGGAGTGCCCTTGCTCTGTCAGGATCGGCAATCAAATCAGGCTGGAGCTACGCCACCCGCCCCCGCGCACAGCGGGGCGAAGGCGGAGGAGAGCGACATGCAGGACCGGTTTCCCGCGCAGCGGTTGTTCGCGGAAGGCGCCCAGTACATCGACGGCCGCCTCGCCCGTGGCGACTCGGGGCGCGCCCACGCCGTGATCGACCCCGCCACCGGTGAGGAGGTCTACACCTACGACCTGGCGGGCACGGACACCGTCGACGCGGCCGTGGCCGCGGCCCGGGCCGCTTTTCCCGACTGGGCGGGCCTCACGCCGGGCGAGCGTTCCGACGCCCTGCACCGTTTCGCCGCGGTCCTCGCCGACCGCGCCGAGGACTTCTCCCGTGCCGAGTCCCTGCAGTGCGGCAAGCCGCTGAAGCTGACCCGGGAGTTCGACGTCCCGGGGACGATCGACAACACCGCCTTCTTCGCGGGCGCCGCCCGGCATCTCGCGGGCCAGTCCGCCGGCGAGTACTCCGGCGACCACACCTCGTACGTCCGCCGGGAACCCATCGGTGTCGTCGGCTCCGTCGCCCCCTGGAACTACCCCCTTCAGATGGCGGCCTGGAAGATCCTCCCGGCGATCGCCGCGGGCAACACGATCGTGCTCAAGCCCGCCGAGCTCACCCCGCTCACCTCGCTGCTGTTCGCCCGGGCGGCGTCGGAGGCCGGGATCCCCGACGGTGTGATCAACATCGTCACCGGGACCGGACGGGAGGCGGGCGAGCACCTCGTCGGCCACCCCGACGTCGTCATGACCTCCTTCACCGGCTCCACCGCCGTCGGCAGGCGGGTCGCCGAGATCGCCACCGCGACCGTCAAGCGGCTCCACCTGGAGCTCGGCGGCAAGGCGCCCTTCGTCGTCTTCGAGGACGCCGATCTGGAGGCCGCCGTCCACGGCGCGGTCGCCGGCTCGCTCATCAACACCGGGCAGGACTGCACGGCCGCCACGCGCGCGTACGTGCAACGGCCGCTCTACGAGGCCTTCGTCGAGCGGACGGCCGCCCTGATGGAGACCGTGCGGGTCGGGGACCCGTTCGCCGCGGGCACCGACCTCGGCCCACTCGTGTCGCACGCGCAGCGCGACCGGGTCGCCGCCTTCGTCGACCGGGCGCGCGGCTACGCGCGCGTGGTGACGGGCGGTGAGGCGCCCCAGGGCGAGCTCAAGAACGGCGCCTACTATCTGCCCACCCTGATCGCGGACGCGGCCCAGGACAGCGAGGCCGTCCAGTCGGAGATCTTCGGGCCGGTGCTGGTCGTCCTGCCCTTCGACACCGACGACGAGGGCGTCCGGCTGGCCAACGACACCCCCTACGGGCTCGCGGCCTCGGCGTGGACCCGGGACGTCTTCCGGGCGAACCGTGCGACACGGGAGATCAAGGCCGGGTGCGTGTGGATCAACGACCACATCCCGATCATCAGCGAGATGCCGCACGGCGGTTACAAGGCCTCCGGCTTCGGCAAGGACATGTCAGCGTACTCGTTCGAGGAGTACACGCAGGTAAAGCACGTTATGTTCGATAACACGGCGGTGGCCCGCAAGCCCTGGCACCGCACGGTCTTCGGGGACTCATAAGCGACGACGAACGGCCGCAGACCACGGCCGGACCTCCCGAAAGGGCACCACGCGCATGGAGCAGTACGAGCCCGACCGCCTGAGCCCGGCCGAACTGGCCGCCGTACGGCGCAGTTTCCCCAACGGCAGGGCGGCCATGACCCGCCGGTCGCTGTTGCGCGCCTCCGCCGGCGGCACGCTCACCCTGGGCGGCCTCGGAGCGCTGGCCGGCTGCGGGATCCCCGCCGCCGGCAAGTCGCAGGGCGGCGTCTCCGCCGACGACCACTCGGCGAAGGAGAAGGTCGTCAACTTCTCCAACTGGCCGGAGTACATCGACGTGGACGACAGCGGGAAGCACCATCCCACGCTGGACGCGTTCCGCAAGCGGACCGGCATCACGGTCAAGTACACCGAGGACATCAACGACAACGACGAGTTCTTCGGCAAGATCCAGCCGCAGCTCGCCGCAGGCCAGGACACCGGCCGCGACCTCATCGTCCTCACCGACTGGCTGGCCGCCCGCATGATCAGGCTCGGCTACGTCCAGAAGCTCGACGCGTCGAACCTGCCGCACGCCTTCGCCAACCTGTCGGACCAGTTCCGCAGCCCCGACTGGGACCCGGGCCGCGCCTACTCCTACCCCTGGCAGGGCATCTCGACGGTCGTCGCCTACAACAAGAAGGCGCTCGACGGCGTCGAGGTGAAGTCGGTCTCCGACCTGCTCGACGTCCCGGCGCTCAAGGGCCGGGTCGGCCTGCTGACCGAGATGCGCGACACCGTCGGCATGACGATGCTCGACATGGGCAAGGACCCGGCGAAGTTCACCGACGACGACTACGACGCGGTCATCGCCCGCCTCCAGAAGGCGGTCGACAAGGGCCAGATCCGCCGCTTCACCGGCAACGACTACACGTCCGACCTCAGCAAGGGCGACCTGGCGGCCTGCGTCGCCTGGGCCGGCGACGTCGTGCAGCTCCAGGCCGACAACCCGGACGTCGGCTACGTAGTCCCGGACAGCGGCTACATGACGTCGACCGACAACATGCTGATCCCCAACAAGGCGCGCCACAAGACGAACGCCGAGCGGCTGATCGACTACTACTACGAGCCCGAACCGGCCGCCGAACTCGCCGCGTACATCAACTACGTGAGTCCGGTCGCGGACGTGAAACCGTACCTCGCCAAGATCGACAAGTCGGCGGCGGACAACCCGCTGATCCTTCCCGACAAGGCCATGCAGGCCAAGTCCCACGCCTTCCGCTCCCTGAGCTCGAAGGAAGAGACCGCCTACCAGGCCAAGTTCGCAAAGCTCACTGGGGCGTGACGACGATGAAGACGACCGACAGCGGCAGCGGCGACGTCCGCCTCACCGGCATCAGCAAGACGTACGGCTCCTTCACCGCCGTGCACCCGCTGGACCTGACCGTCCCGCAGGGCTCCTTCTTCGCCCTGCTCGGCGCGTCCGGCTGCGGCAAGACCACCACCCTGCGCATGATCGCCGGCCTGGAGGAACCCTCCTCCGGGACCGTCCATCTCGGCGACCACGACGTGACGGCGCTCCCGCCCTACAAACGGCCGGTGAACACCGTCTTCCAGTCCTATGCCCTCTTCCCGCACCTCGACATCTTCGAGAACGTCGCCTTCGGCCTGCGCCGGCGCGGCATCAAGAGCGTGAAGAAGCAGGTCGAGGACATGCTGGAGCTCGTCCAGCTCGGGGAGCAGGCCCGCAAGAAACCCCACCAGCTCTCCGGCGGCCAGCAGCAGCGCGTCGCGGTCGCCCGCGCCCTGATCAACCACCCCAAGGTGCTGCTGCTCGACGAGCCGCTCGGCGCCCTCGACCTCAAGCTGCGCCGCCAGATGCAGCTGGAGCTCAAGCGCATCCAGACCGAGGTCGGCATCACCTTCGTCCACGTCACGCACGACCAGGAGGAGGCCATGACGATGGCCGACACGGTCGCCGTGATGAACGGGGGCCGCGTCGAACAGCTCGGCTCCCCGGCCGACCTCTACGAGAACCCGCACACCACGTTCGTCGCCAACTTCCTCGGCACCTCCAACCTGATCGAGGCCGAGGTGGACTCCAAGGCCGGGGACGACATCGTGCTCAAGGCGGGCGACGGCAAACTCGTGCTGCCCGTGGCGCGCTGCTCCGCGCCCACCGCGAACGGCGGCCGGGTACTGGTCGGCGTACGCCCGGAGAAGATCTCCCTGACCCACGCCGCCGACGCCGGCGAGATCCCCGAGGGCCGCAACCGCATCACCGGGAAGATCGCCGACTCCTCCTTCATCGGCGTCTCCACCCAGTACGTGATCGACAGCTCGGTCTGTCCGGAGTTCGAGGTCTACGTCCAGAACGTCGACCGCGACACCCGGCTCGTCCCCGGCGCCGACGTGGTCCTGCACTGGAGCCCGGCCCACACCTTCGGCCTGGACGCGGCCCAGGACATCGACGCGGGCATCCAGGAAGAGGCGGCGGTCTGAGATGGCGACCCTCACCGAGGCGCCCCCGCCTCTCTCCCCGACGGCGCCGACGAAGAAGCCGCCCCGCAAGCGCGGCCGGCTGACGCCGTACTGGCTGCTGCTGCCCGGCCTGCTCTGGCTGGTCGTGTTCTTCGCGCTGCCGATGATCTACCAGGCCTCCACGTCCGTGCAGACGGGTTCCCTGGAGGAGGGCTACAAGGTCACCTGGCACTTCGCGACCTACTGGGACGCCCTCAGCGCGTACTGGCCGCAGTTCCTGCGCTCGGTCCTCTACGCGGGCGCCGCCACGATCCTGTGCCTGGCGCTCGGCTACCCGCTGGCCTATCTGATCGCCTTCCGGGCCGGCCGCTGGCGCAACCTGATCATGATCCTGGTGATCGCGCCGTTCTTCACCAGCTTCCTGATCCGCACCCTCGCCTGGAAGACGATCCTCGCGGACGGCGGCCCCGTCGTCGGCGCCCTGAACACCCTGCACGTCCTGGACGTCACCAGCTGGCTCGGCTGGACCGCGGGCGACCGCGTCCTCGCCACGCCCCTCGCGGTGGTCTGCGGACTGACGTACAACTTCCTGCCGTTCATGATCCTTCCGCTGTACTCCTCGCTGGAGCGCATCGACGGACGGCTGCACGAGGCGGCCGGCGACCTGTACGCCAGACCGGCCACCGTCTTCCGCAAGGTCACCTTCCCGCTGTCGATGCCGGGCGTGGTCTCCGGCACCCTGCTCACCTTCATCCCGGCGGCCGGCGACTACGTCAACGCGGAACTCCTCGGCTCGACCGACACCCGCATGATCGGAAACGTCATCCAGACGCAGTTCCTGCGCGTGCTGGACTATCCGACGGCGGCGGCCCTCTCCTTCCTTCTCATGGCCGCGATCCTCTTCATGGTCACCTTCTACATCCGCAGGTCGGGGACGGAGGATCTGGTCTAAATGCCCCTCGTCAACTGGCTCAAGCGCCATTTCGTGGTCATCGCGGGACTTCTCACGCTCGGCTATCTCCTGCTGCCGAACGTCGTCGTCACCGTGTTCTCCTTCAACAAGCCGAAAGGCCGCTTCAACTACGAGTGGCAGCAGTTCTCCACCGACGCCTGGCAGGACCCGTGCGGGGTCGCCGGCCTGTGCGGCTCGCTGTCGCTCAGCCTCCAGATCGCGATCTGGGCGACCCTCGGCGCCACCCTCCTCGGCACGATGATCGCCTTCGCGCTGGTGCGCTACCGCTTCCGCGCGCGGGGCGCCGTGAACTCGCTGATCTTCCTGCCGATGGCGATGCCCGAGGTCGTCATGGCCGCCTCGCTGCTCACCCTCTTCCTCAACCTCGGCGCGCAGCTGGGGTTCTGGACCATCCTCATCGCGCACATCATGTTCTGCCTGAGCTTCGTCGTGACGGCGGTCAAGGCGCGCGTCATGTCGATGGACCCCCGGCTGGAGCAGGCCGCCCAGGACCTCTACGCCGGGCCGGCGCAGACGTTCCTGCGCGTCACCCTGCCCATCGCGGCACCCGGAATCGCCGCGGGCGCGCTGCTCGCCTTCGCGCTGTCCTTCGACGATTTCATCATCACCAATTTCAACGCGGGCTCGACCGTCACCTTCCCCATGTTCGTGTGGGGCTCGGCGCAACGCGGAACGCCCGTCCAGATCAACGTCATCGGCACGGCCATGTTCCTGGTCGCCGTCCTGCTGGTGCTGACCTCGATGGTCGTCGGCAACCGCCGCAACAAGCAGAAGGCATAGAGCTCGAAGCCGAGAGGCCCCGTAGGGAGTTGACATCATGGCCCCAGGCGCCATGAACCGGTGGATCACTTCTCTTTCCGAAGCGCAGCCCGTCCCGTACTGGCTGGAAGACCCGGGCAGGCCCCGCCCCGAGCCGGCGCTCACCGGCCCCGAGACCTGCGATCTGCTGGTCGTCGGGGGCGGCTACAGCGGACTGTGGACCGCGCTCGTCGCCAAGGAGCGCGACCCGCAGCGGGACGTGGTGCTGCTGGAAGGCCGCGAGGTGGGCTGGGCCGCCTCCGGCCGCAACGGAGGCTTCTGCGCGGCCTCCCTCACCCACGGGCTGCCCAACGGGCTGGCCCGCTGGCCGGACGAGATCCACCGGCTCGAGGAGCTGGGGATGCGCAACCTCGACGGGATCGAGGCGGCGATCGCCCGGCACGGGATCGACTGCGACTTCGAGCGCACCGGCGAGATCGACGTCGCCACCGAGGAGTACCAGGCGCGGGAACTGCGCGACTGGTACGAGGAGCTCGAGAGCAGGGGCCTCGCCGACGGCATCGAGTTCCTCGACGCGGACGCGGTGCGCGAGCAGGTCGCCTCGCCCACCTTCCGGGCGGGTTTGCACGACCGCCGGGGCGTGGCCATGCTCCACCCAGCCAAGCTCGTCTGGGGCCTGAAGCGGGCGTGCGTCCGCCTCGGGGTGCGGGTGTACGAGCACACGCCCGCGCTGGACCTGAAGCCGTACGGCGCGGGGACGGCCGTCCGCACGCCGTACGGGCAGGTCCGCGCCCGGCAGGTGGCCCTGGGCACCAACATCTTCCCGAACCTGGTCAAGCGCGTACGGGCGTACACCGTCCCGGTCTACGACTACGCGCTGATGACCGAACCGCTGACCGCGGCACAGCTCGACTCGGTCGGCTGGAAGAACCGGCAGGGACTCGGGGACAGCGCCAACCAGTTCCACTACTTCCGGCTGTCCGCCGACAACCGGATCCTGTGGGGCGGGTACGACGCCGTCTACCCCTACGGGGGCCGGGTGCGCGCGGAGTACGACGACCGGCCGGAGACCTACGCGAAGCTCGCCGGACACTTCTTCACCTGCTTCCCGCAGCTGGAGGGCGTCCGCTTCACGCACGCGTGGGGCGGGGCGATCGACACCTGCTCGCGCTTCTCGGCGTTCTTCGGCACCGCGCACCAGGGGAAGGTCGCCTATGCGGCCGGGTACACCGGCCTGGGCGTCGGGGCGACCCGCTTCGGCGCCGAGGTGATGCTCGACCTGCTGGCGGGGGAGAGCACCGAGCGGACCCGGCTGGAGATGGTCCGCAAGAAGCCGCTGCCCTTCCCGCCCGAGCCCTTCGCCTGGACCGGCATCGCCCTCACCAAGTGGTCGCTGGCCCGCGCCGACGCGCACGGCGGCCGGCGCAACCTGTGGCTGAAGACCATGGACCGGCTGGGGCTCGGTTTCGACAGCTGAGCCGGCAGGGCGCGACCCAACGGAGCCCGGCCGCCGAGTGCGGCCCGCGGAGTGTGACCCGGTTCACCCGTACGGGTGGTCCGAACCCGCGTAATGCCCGCCGCCGACCTCCCTCTCCCTCATGGACGCGCCCGCGTCCGACGAGCGAGAGGGAGGTCCTCACATGGCTGGGGCGAAGACGGCGGTCGACTGGCTGGCATCCGTCGCACCGGATCCCGAGGCATGCCGCTGGGAGTGGGAGCGCAACCCGCTCGGGGTGGCGCTGCTGCCCGCCGGCCGGGCCTGGGACGTGCTCATCCTGCCGGGCACGCTCGGCTATCCCACCCTCGACGTGCTCACCCGGATCCTCGACCGGCCGGGCCCGGTGCTCGTCGACCTCGGCGACGACCGCATGGGGTTCTTCGTGGCGCCGGGGACGGCGGCGCGCTGGCTCGGCACCGGCATCCGCACCGCGGGGGCGGGCACCTGGATCGTCGTGCCCCATCCGGGCCGCTCGGCCAGGGGAGTCCGCTGGCTGGTGACGCCGGACGGCTCCGGCACGCTGACCGACGCGGCGCTCCTCGAACTGGCGATGCACGAGGCGGCGGCGGGTCTGGCCGTCGGAAAGGAGGGCTGACCGACCGGCCACCCCACGACCCGCCCCCGCCGGGCCTCCCGGTCGCCGAGCCTCCGCGTCCCCCGACCCGGAGGCGCGTCGGCCGTTCCCACGCCGGCCGCCCGCGCGGCCGGTACGGCGCCGATACGGCCGCGTGCTTCCGTGGCCTGCCTCTGGTCTCTGGTCTCTGGTCTGGTCGCTTTCAGTCCGTCGACGTCGTCTTCAGGGCCAGCCACAGCTCCATGCGGACGTCCGGGTCGTCCAGGGAGCGGCCGAGGATCTCCTCCACCCGGCGCATGCGGTAGCGCAGGGTGTGGCGGTGCACGCCCAGATCGGCCGCCGCCGCGTCCCACTGGCCGTGGCGGGAGAGCCAGGCCCGCAGGGAGGCCACCAGATCGCCGCGGCCGGTCGCGTCGTGCTCGTGCAGGGCGCGCAGCAGGCTGTCCGCGAACGCCTTCACCGCGTCGTCCGCGAGCAGTGGCAGCACCGATCCCGCCGCCAGCCGCTCGTGCTCCACGAACACCCGGCCCCGGCGCCGCGCCACGGACAACGCCTGCACCGACTGCTTGTAGGCGGCCGCCGCCGCGATCGGGCCGGCCGGCGCGGAAAGGCCCACCACCAGTTCGTCCCCCGGGTCGGCCTCGGCCGTGCCGCCCCCGTTCGCCCGGGAGGCCTCCAGCGCCGTCGCGTACCGGGCGCACGCCGACACGGCCGCGCCGCCGTCCGTGACCAGTGCCACCAGCCGTTCGCCCTCGGGCACCACCAGCACCGCCTCACCGGCCCGGGCGGCCGCCGACTCGAGGGCCTCGACGAGACCGCCGAAGGGGTCGCCGGCCGTGTCGGACGCGGCCGGAGGCCGGGCCGTGAGCGGACCGTGCCCGTGCCCCTCCGGGTGCGCCCGCGCGCCGGCCGCCGCCGGCACGGACTCGGCGACGATCACCCGGAAGGGCACGTCGAGCAGATCGCCGTACAGGTGCCCGGCGACGGCCCGCGCGTGGTCCGGTTCGCCCGCCAGCAGCATCCGCAGCACCGCCGCGCCGATCCGCTGCTGCGCCGCGTACAGCGAGCGCGAGCGTTCCGTGGTGAGGGTGAGCAGCGCGATGGCCGAGTGGACGGCGTACCGCTCGGCGGTGCCCGGAGCCGCGGCGGTGCCGACGGCGAGCGCCGCGCGAGGACGCCGCCCGGTGCCCAGCGAGTGCAGTTCGACGCGGTCGTCGTGGCGGTCCTCGGACGCGGCGTGCTCCGGCCCGCCGCCGCTCCCGACCACCGCCGAGGCCGGGGCCGGCCGCTCCCGCAGCCGCTCCACCTCCGCGGTGAGCCGGGCGGCCCGCCGGGCGGCCCACTCGGGGGCGGCCGCCACCACGGCGCCCGACGCGTCGTACAGCGCCGCCCACCCGTCGACCTGGGCGGCGAGCGCGCGCAGCAGCCCTTCGGCGCCGTCCGTGAGGGCCTGCCTCGTCAGCTCGCGCTGAGCCGCGAACCCGGCGGTCACCGCCCGGTACTGGTCGGCCGCGATCGCCGCCGACACGGCCTTGCTGATCGCGAGGAAGGGCGTGCGGCGCGGCACCTCCAGCAGGGGCAGGTTCTCCTCCTCCGCCGCGTCCACCAGCGCCCGCGGGATCTCGTCGTAGTTGACGCCGACGGCGAAGCCGAGCCCGACCACGCCGGCCTTCGACAGCCGCCGCACATAGCGCCGCATGGCCTCCGGGTCCTCCGCGTCCAGCTTGAGCGCGGTGATCAGCAGCAGCTCCCCGCCCTCCATGTACGGCACGGGGTCCGCGAGCTCGCTGACGTGCGCCCAGCGCACCGGCACGTCCAGACGGTCCTCGCCCGCCCGCACGGTGAGCTTCAGCGCGGAATGGTGGACGAGCGACGCGAGGGTGGGAGCCATGGGGCCTTCAGGTCGGGGGAGGGAGCGGAGCGATCCGGGTGCGGACGAGCGGGGGCGGGCTGCTCCCGACGCCTGCTTGCTGAGGCCTGCTCTGCCGAGGCCTGCTCTTCTGGTGCGTGATCTGCGGCGCGTGATCCTGCGGCGCGTGGTCCGCCGCGTGATCCTTTGGCCGCTTCGTACGAACGGCCAGTCTCGATTCTGCCTCACCGTACGGTCCCGGGCCGCCGTTTCAGCCCCGCAGGTCCAGCAGCAGCGGCGGCGCGTGCTGGCCGTCCGTGCTCGTCAGGGACAGCACCGCGTGACCGGGCGGGATCTCGTGCGCCAGCTGGGACGCCGACCACCGCTCCCGCTCCACCTGCCGCACGGTCACCGCGTCGGTGGTCACCGCCCTGCCGGTCACCAGCTTGCGCAGCGCGTGGATGGCGCGGGTCATCGGCTGGTCGGCGAAGACGGTGTGCTTGGCGACCTCCGTGGTCTCCACCCACTCGGTGCCCCAGGTCTGCGCGAACCGGCTGCCGTCCCATGTGGTGATGCCGGAGAACGCCATCCGGCAGCCGACCGCCCCGTACAGCGGCCCGTGCAGCGCCTCGGGCACGTCGACGACGCTGCGCAGGGCGAGCACCACGCCCGCGTTCTGCGAGCGCAGCCGTTGCAGCCGGCGCACCGAACCCTCGGTGACGGTCCCCGTGGCGTCGTCGAGGACGAGGCAGGCGAAGTGGTCGCGCCGCTCCCGCGCGACCGTCTGGAACTGGGCGAGGACCAGCCGGGTGATCAGCCGGCCCGCCTCCTCGTGTCCCCGCTCGGGCAGGTCGACCCGGACCCGCAGCGGATGATGGGCGACGGCGCGCAGCGAGAACGCCCGGTGCGCGCCGCTCCCGCCGCCGAAGAACTCCGCGAACACCGGACGGTTCAGCAGCGCCAGCCGGTCGGCGAGGGCACGGCCCGCGTCGCCCGGGACCCCCGTCTGGCGGACGCGGGCCTCCAGCTCACGGCGCATCACCTCGTCGCCGGCCACCGCCTCCCGCAGCGCGGACACCGCCCGCGGCTCGCCCTCCAGCAGTTCGAGCAGCTCGGGCAAGGCGGGGAAGCGCCCGTGAGCGGCCCGGTACGGTCCGAGCAGCTGGGCGAGGGCCGTCGTCGCGCGCTGGCCGCCGACCGCGTCGAGGTCGCCGGCCAGCGCCTCGGCGAGGAGCGCGGCCGCCTCGTCCGGGTCGTCGGAGCCCGCGTACGGGTCCAGGTCGTGCACCGACGACGGGTCGCCGATCCGGACGATCACGTCGAACGCCGCGTCCGGGCCGAGCGGTCCGCCGCCCGGCGACGACACGGCGACCACGGCGCACGTCCCGGTGAGCGCCTGCAGGGCCAGCGCCTCGGTCAGCGGTTCGAGCAGGCTGCGCGTCTTGCCCGACCCGGACGGCCCCACGGCGAGCAGCGAGGTGCCCAGCACGTCCGGGTCGAGCGCGGCGCCCGCTTCCCGGTAGACGACGGGCGTGCGCTCGCCGCCCGCCCAGCGGCCGATGCGCACCTGCCCGGCGAGCAGGTCGTGGCGCGCGGCGCGCCGGGGCAGGTCGCGGGCGCCGGAGGGGTGGGTCCAGGCGGCCCCGCCCTGCCGCAGCACGGTCTCCCGGAAGTCCCCGAGTCCGGCGGTCCACGCCCGCCGCACGCGCACGCAGTCCACGTCGTTCATCCGGCCCGCGGCGACCTCGCCGGTCAGCAGGTCGGCCGCCTCGTACTGCCCGGCGTCCCGCAGCTCGGGCCACCGGGAGCGGGGCCGCTCGGCCGAGGGCGCGGCCGGGCCGGGCCCGGCCCGGCGGGCGGCGAGCAGTTCCCTCGCGTACGGCCACCAGCCGCCGACCCGGGCGAACGGCCACACCACGAGCAGCGTGACGGCGGCGTACAGCGCGTTCGTGAACAGGGGGGAGGCGAACAGCTCGTAACCGCCGGAGACCAGCACGATGAGCGAGAACAGCGGGTCGACGACCGGCAGCGCGTCCCAGCCGACGCCGAAGGCGCCGGGGAAGACGAGGCTCAAGCCGACGAGCGCCCCGAGCAGGGCGATCAGGGCCCGCGCGGGCTGCGGCCGGCGGCCGACGAAGTGCCGCACCACGTGCGGCCAGCTGCCCAGCCGTCCCATGGCGTAGACGAGGACGGCGAAGAAGACGCCGTCGTAGACGACACGTGCCTCGGCGCCCTCCATGGTCTTCGGGGAGGCGATGGTGCCGCCCCACCACCAGTCGTCCGGGGTGAACAGCCGCAGCAGGGTGAACTGGTAGGGCATGGCGCCCCGCCGCCACAGCGACCACAGGACCAGCGCGATCACCAGCGGCACCAGCATGCCGATGACGGTCACGGGCGCGAGCCGCTCCGGGGTCTGCGCCGTCCTCGGCGGCCGGTAGCCGTGCCGCCAGACGCCCGGCCGGGTCGTGGGACGCGCCTCGTCGAGCCAGTCGGCGACGGCGGACGCGGCCCGCGGGGAGTGCTCGAAGGCGGGCGGGACGGCCGGCGCCCGGTCCGGCCGCGGCGGTGTGGCGGGCGGCTGTGGTGGCGTAGCGGGCGGCCGCGGCGGCCCCGCCGGGCGCGGTACAGGATTCGCCTGCGTATGCCGCGCGTCCTGCGTCCCGTCGCTGTCCATCGCCCCTGCCCCCTGACCAGCCGTTCCGTCTGCCCTCAGCGAGTCAATCTAACGCGCCCGCAAGGGGAGTTCACCGCTTACGCGCCCGGGCCCGCGACGAGTGCCGCCCCTGCGCACTGTCCACGACGGACAAGCCGCCCCGCCGACACCGCCCACATGGAGCATGCCGACCCCCCGCTCCCCGTCCTAGCCTGCGAGAAGAGAACGAAAGCGTCCGCAGAACCCCAGGAGCCCCTCATGACCGCCCTTCCGCAGGAGCGCCGCGTCGTCACCGCCATTCCCGGCCCCAAGTCGCAGGAACTCCAGGCCCGCCGGACCGCCGCGGTCGCGGCCGGCGTGGGCTCGGTGCTGCCCGTGTTCACGGCGCGCGCGGGCGGCGGCATCATCGAGGACGTCGACGGCAACCGCCTGATCGACTTCGGCTCCGGCATCGCGGTCACCTCCGTGGGCGCGTCCGCCGAGGCCGTGGTGCGCCGGGCCGCCGCACAGCTCGCCGACTTCACCCACACCTGCTTCATGGTCACGCCCTACGAGGGCTACGTGGAGGTCGCCGAGGCGCTCGCCGAGCTGACACCGGGCGACCACGCCAAGAAGTCCGCGCTGTTCAACAGCGGCGCCGAGGCGGTCGAGAACGCCGTGAAGATCGCGCGGGCGTACACCAAGCGCCAGGCCGTCGTCGTCTTCGACCACGGCTACCACGGGCGCACCAACCTCACCATGGCGCTGACCGCGAAGAACATGCCGTACAAGCACGGCTTCGGCCCGTTCGCGCCCGAGGTCTACCGGGTGCCGGTCGCCTACGGCTACCGCTGGCCGACCGGCGCCGAGAACGCCGGTCCCGAGGCCGCCGCCCAGGCCGTCGACCAGATCAGCAAGCAGGTCGGCGCGGAGAACGTGGCCGCCATCATCATCGAGCCGGTGCTCGGCGAGGGCGGCTTCATCGAGCCCGCCAAGGGTTTCCTGCCGGCCATCAGCAAGTTCGCGTCCGACAACGGCATCGTCTTCGTCGCCGACGAGATCCAGTCCGGCTTCTGCCGCACCGGCCAGTGGTTCGCCTGTGAGGACGAGGGCATCGTCCCCGACCTGATCACCACCGCCAAGGGCATCGCCGGCGGTCTGCCGCTGGCCGCCGTCACCGGCCGCGCCGAGATCATGGACGCGGCGCACCCGGGCGGTCTGGGCGGCACCTACGGCGGCAACCCGGTCGCCTGCGCGGGCGCGCTCGGCTCCATCGAGACGATGAAGGAGCTGGACCTCAACGCCCGGGCGAAGAACATCGAGACGGTCATGAAGGGCCGCCTCACCGCCATGGCCGAGAAGTTCGACGTCATCGGCGACGTCCGCGGACGCGGCGCGATGATCGCCATCGAGCTGGTCAAGGACCGCACGACGAAGGAGCCGAACGCCGAGGCGACCGCCGCGCTCGCCAAGGCCTGCCACCAGGAGGGCCTGCTGGTGCTCACCTGCGGCACCTACGGCAACGTGCTGCGCTTCCTGCCCCCGCTGGTCATCGGCGAGGACCTGCTCAACGAGGGCCTCGACATCATCGAGCAGGCGTTCGCGCGCATCTGAAGCGGTCCCCGCACAGCTGATCCCCCTCGGCCGCACAGCGTGTGAAGAAGGTGTGCGAGGAGGATGGCGGGACGGCAGACGGCCTGTCGAACCGTCTTCCGCTGTCGTAGGTTCTACCCGGATGAGAGATACACCCCGCCCTCGGGAGACCGTGGGCGGATTCCAGGCCGGGGTTTCCCCAGCTTCGACCTGGTCGTGCCCTCGCGCACACAACCGGAGCTTTCGGCTTCGGATCTCCACCGATCGGACGGTCGCCCGCCCCAAACCCCCCGGGGCGGCCGGCGTCTCCGGTCCGGACGGCCGCCCCGGAACAATCCCCCCTGTTCCGGGGCGGCCGACCTCCTTCTCCACGCGCCGACCACGCGGAAAGACCCCGGACGTGCTCCGGGGTCTTTTTCCGGTCGTCCTCCGCCGGACGGCCGCTCCGACAAGCTGACAAGCTGTGGACCATGTCGTCCCGTCCGAGCCGCCCGCCACTCGGCCCCCCTCCCGGCCCCCTCACCGGCCCTTCCGGCCCCCTCACCGGCCGCCCTCCCGGCCGCGTCCTCGGCGGCCCCCTCCTCGGCCTGCTCTGCGGCCTGCCGGCCGTCCTCTTCGCGGTGATCACCTGGCAGGTCGCCGCCGGCGGGCCGCTGCTGCGCGTGGACGAGCGCCTCAGCCGGGCCCTCGTCCACCCCGACCGGGCCTCCGAGCTGCTGGCCGACCTGGGCGAGGTGCAGATCGCGGTGCCCGTGCTGGTGCTGGCCGCCGGGTACGCGGCCTGGCGGGGGAGAACGGCGGGCGCGGCGCGGTGGTGGGCGCCGCCGGTCGCGGCGCTCGGTCTGATGCTGCTGGTGCCGCTGATCGTCGTCCCCCTCAAGGAGTGGACCGATCGGCCCGGAACGCCCGCCGTGCCGCCCGCCACCGGCTACTACCCCTCCGGGCACACGGCGACGGCGGCCGTCGCCTACGGCTCCGCGGTGCTGGTCCTGCTGCCGTGGCTGCGGACGCCGTCCGCCCGCCGGGCCGCCGCGGCCGCGAGCGCGTTCCTCGTCCTCGCCGTCTCCTTCGGGCTGGTCCGGCGCGGCTACCACTGGCCGCTGGACGTGGTGGCCAGCTGGTGCCTGTGCACGGTGCTGCTCGCGGCGCTGTGGCTCCTCCTGGAACGGGAGCGCCGCCGACCACGCCAAACCGTCGCGCCCGAGCCGCCCACCCGTACGACTCGGACAAGCGCTCCCTCGGCCTCGCGCCCCTACCGTGGACCACGAAAGCCACAGGACACCCCCTAAGCGGAAGGGCCGGGACTCGACCATGCCCCAGGAAACGAACGTGGGAGCCACCCACGCCTTCTGGCTCGCCGGACGCCAGGCCGCCGGCGAGGACAGCTTCGACGTCGCCTCCCCGTGGGACGGCCGGCTCGTCGGCAGGGTCGGCGTGCCGACGGACGCGCAGGTCGAGGAGGCCGTCGCCGCCGCGTACGCCGTGCGGGACGAGTTCGCCGCCACCCCGGCCCATGTGCGCGCCGCCGCCCTCGACCACGTCAGCAAGCGGCTCGTCGAGCGCACCGAGGAGATCGCGCGGCTGATCTCCGCCGAGAACGGCAAGCCGATCAAGTGGGCGCGCGGCGAGGTCGGCCGGGCCGTCTCCGTGTTCCGCTTCGCGGCCGAGGAGGCCCGGCGGTTCAACGGCGGCGAGGCCCAGCGGCTCGACACCGACGCCGGCGGCCAGGGGCGGCTCGCGCTCACCCGGCGCTTCCCGAAGGGCGTGGTGCTCGGCATCGCGCCGTTCAACTTCCCGCTGAACCTGTGCGCGCACAAGATCGCCCCGGCGATCGCGGCCGGCGCGCCGATCATCCTGAAGCCCGCCCCGGCGACCCCGCTGTCCGCCCTGGTCATCGGCGAGCTGCTCGCCGAGACCGAGCTGCCCGCCGGCTCCTGGTCGATCCTGCCGGTCTCCAACGACCGCATGCCGGCCCTCGTCCAGGACGAGCGGCTGCCCGTGATCTCCTTCACCGGCTCCGAGAAGGTCGGCTACGCGATCATGGACTCGGTGCCGCGCAAGCACTGCACCCTGGAGCTGGGCGGCAACGGCGCGGCCGTCGTCCTCGGCGACTTCGCGAGCGACGCCGACCTCGACTGGGCCGCCGGCCGCATCGCGACCTTCTCCAACTACCAGGGCGGTCAGTCCTGCATCTCGGTGCAGCGGGTCATCGCGGACGCCTCCGTGTACGACCGGCTGCTGCCGCGTATCGTCGCCGCCGTCGAGGCGCAGGTCACCGGTGACCCGTCGGACGCCGCGACCGACGTCGGCCCGCTGGTCAGCGAGGACGCGGCCCGGCGGGTCGAGACGTGGGTGGACGAGGCGGTCGCGGCCGGGGCGAAGCTCCTGACCGGCGGCGGGCGCGACGGCGCCACCTACGCCCCGACCGTGCTGGTCGACGTGCCGGCCGACACCAAGGTCGCCTGCGAGGAGGTCTTCGGACCGGTCCTCACCGTGCAGCGCACCGACGGCGAGGCGGAGGCCTTCGCGGCCGTCAACTCCTCCAAGTACGGCCTCCAGGCGGGCGTGTTCACCCACGACGTCCAGGCGGCCTTCCGTGCCCACCGCGCACTCGAGGTCGGCGGCGTCGTCATCGGCGACGTGCCCTCCTACCGCGCAGACCAGATGCCGTACGGCGGCGCCAAGCAGTCCGGCGTGGGCCGCGAGGGCGTGCGGTTCGCGATGGACGACTACACCTACGAGCGGGTGCTGGTGCTGACGGGGCTCGCGCTCTGAGCCGGCCGGCCCCCGGCCGTCCGGGATCCGGCTGTCCAGGATCCTGAGCGTCCGCCCCCGGGACCGGCGCTCACACGCCGTCCCCGAAGGGGCCCGGCGCCGATGCCTTCCGGCGCCGGGCCCCTTCTTGGTGCCGGCCTCGTCCGGACCCTCAACCGGAGAAGCCGACGTGCGCGAGCCGCAGCGGGCCGCGCAGTCCGAGGCGCAGGTCGTGGACGCCGTCCGCGACGAAGGGCGCGTCCACGGTGACGTAGGCGTACGGGCCCGGCGTGGGCGCCTGGAGGGTCACCGAGGCCAGCACCGGGCCGCCGTCCAGGGAGAGCTCCACCGTGCCCTGGCCGGACGCCGTGACCGTCACGGCCGTCACCCCCGGGGTGTCCGCGCCCGCGCCGAAGTCGCAGGCGCGATAGAGCAGTTCGCCCGTCCCGCCGCCGGCCGGCGTCACCGCG
This sequence comes from Streptomyces achromogenes, assembly GCF_030816715.1. Taxonomy (NCBI): domain Bacteria; kingdom Bacillati; phylum Actinomycetota; class Actinomycetes; order Kitasatosporales; family Streptomycetaceae; genus Streptomyces; species Streptomyces achromogenes. Next base: position 6,252,378 of record NZ_JAUSYH010000001.1, read on the forward strand.
TCGCCCGACTCCTTCGTGCGGTCGACGATCTCGGTCCCGCCCTGCTCGTCGAAGTCGGCCGCCGCGAGTCCGTCCGCGCGCACCGCGCGCGGCGCCGTCGGCTCGCCGTCGAGGACGGCGGTCGCGCGCAGGCGGACGTCCTCGCTGGACGCGCCGACCAGCAGTTCGTAGGGGCCCGGCTCCAGGCGCGGTCCGCCGCGGGCCACGTCCCAGAACGCGAAGGCGGACAGCGGCACGTCGAAGGCGACGTCCGCGCCCTCGCCGGGGGTCAGGGTGATCCGGCGGCAGTCGAGCAGTTCGCGGCGCGGGCGGACGACGGACGGGTCCACGGCGCGGGCGTACAGCTGGACGACCTCGTCGGCCGTCATGTCGCCGGTGTTGGTCACCGTGCAGGCGACGTGCGCCCTCCCGTCCGTCACGCGCACCGTGAGATCGGCGTACGAGAACGACGCGTACGACAGACCGTGCCCGAACGGGAACAGCGGGGCGCCCTCGAAGTAGAGGTAGGTCTGCCGGGCGCCGATGACGTCGTAGTCCAGCAGGTCGGGCAGGTCCGCGTCGTCGGCGTACCAGGTCTGCGGCAGGCGGCCGGCCGGGGAGACGTCGCCGGCCAGGACGCGCGCCAGGGCGGCGCCCGCGGCCTGGCCGCCGTGCGCCGTCCACAGCGCCGCGGCCAGCGGGCCCGGCTCGAAGGCGTACGGGTACGCCGACACCAGCACCAGCACCGTGCGCGCGTCCGTCGCCCGGGCCGCCGCCAGCAACCGCTCCTGGTGGGCCGGCAGGCGCAGCGTGGTGCGGTCCTCGGTCTCCCGGCCGTTGATGTGCGGGTCGTTGCCGGCCACCACCACGACCACGTCGGCCCCGGCAGTGACCCGGGTCACTGCGCTCTCGCCGGATTCGACGACGATGAGCTCGAAGACCTCGGGATCCGCCCGGGTCTCCCTGTCCGGTCCGGCAACCCGCACACCGTCGGCGGCGACACACACGTGACGACCCGTGCCCAGGTGCAGCAGGAGGTGACCGTTTCCGTGGGGTTCCAGGCGGAACGTCTCCTGCACGACCCAGCCGCCGGGCTGGTCGGCGGAGGCGCGCAGCAGGCCGTCCTCGGCGACCGAGAGGTAGCGGCCGTCGGGGGCGCGCAGCGTCAGCACGCCCTCGCCCCAGTCCACCAGGGCCAGCTCCGTGCCGTCCGCGTCCGCGGTCAGCGGCGGCAGGTCGGTGCGGCCGGCCAGCAGCGCCGGGTCGAGGGCGCCCTCGGCGCCGCGCACCTCGTCGCAGGCCTCGGGCGCGGCGGGGACCTTCAGGAACGTTCCGGCCGAGGTCCTCAGCAGGACCCGGTCCACCCCCTCGGCGAACTCGACCCGCTCGGCGCCGAACCTCTCGTACAGCCCCTCCAGCGGGGTGGAGCGGTGGATCGGCGTGCCGCTGTACCAGTCGACCTTGCACTCGTCGGCGAGCAGTCCGACCACCGCGATCCGGGTGTCGGCGGCCAGCGGCAGCACGCCGTCGTTGCGCAGCAGCACGACCGACTGCTCGGCGGCCTCGGCGGCGAGCGCGCGGTGCGCCGGGGTGTCGAACTCGCCGGTCCCCGCGTGCGGGTCGTCGCGCGGGTCGAACTCGCCGAGCCGGAAGCGGACCGAGAGCTGGCGGCGGACCGCCGCGTCGACGTCGGCCTCGGTCAGCAGGCCCTGCTCCAGGGCGCCCCGGACCCGGGCGACGATCTTCGAGCCGTCGGTGCCGTGGTCGGTGAAGCTGTCCACGCCGGCGAGCAGCGAGGCCGCCGTCGCGTCCTCGTGGGTGTCGAAGTAGTGCTCGGAGTCGACCAGGTTGGACGGCGCGCCCGCGTCCGAGCAGACCAGCAGATCCTCGTCGGTCCAGGTCCGCAGATGCTCGCGCAGATACGGCGAGACGTGGTTGGGGCGGCCGTTGACCAGGTTGTACGCGGGCATCACACCCGCCACCGCCCCCGCCTCGACGGTGTCGCGGAAGGCGCGCAGGTCGTACTCGTGCAGCACCCGGGGGCGCACCGAGGACGAGGTGACGTCCCGGCCCGTCTCGTTGTTGTGCGCCAGCCAGTGCTTGAGGACGGGGGCCGTGCGCCAGTACGTCGGATGGTCCCCGCGCAGGCCGTGGGTGTAGGCGGTGGCGATGGCGGAGGTCAGCTTCGGGTCCTCCGAGTAGCCCTCCTCGTTGCGGCCCCACAGGGGGTGGCGCAGCAGGTTGACGGTGGGGGCCCAGACGTTCAGGCCGACGCGCTCGTCGAGGGCGCGCATCGCCCGCACCTCCTTGGACACCGCCTCGCCGACCCGGCGCACCAGATCGGTGTTCCAGGTCGCGCCCAACCCCACGGCCTGCGGGAACACCGTCGCCGGGCCCATCCACGCGACGCCGTGCAGCGCCTCCTGGCCGGTGCGGAACGCATCGACGCCGAGCCGCTCGACGGCCGGGGCGAACTGGTGCAGGAAGGAGACCTTCTCGTCCAGGGTCAGCCGGGACAGCAGGTCGTCGATGCGCTTCGCGAACGGCAGCTGCGGATCGCGGAAAGGCGGCGTGGGCGGCGTGTGTGCGGTCACGTGGGGTTCCCTTTGCGGTGGAGCGAGCTAGCTCTTTCGAAGCGCTTCGATGCTCATTGGACGTACCGGTGGGTGTCAAGGGGACCTCACGCTTATTTCAAGCGGTGCATACGAACAGGTCACCCCCGATGCCTCGGAGGAAACTTGGGAACGACCCTTGTGCACCCCCGGGTGTTCACTTAACCTCGCAGCAACATCGAAGCGCTTCGACTGGAAAGCCCCAGCACATGGGGCCGCAGGAACCGCTTCGGCTCAGCCAGTTCCACTGAAGACACCGCAGCCGACGGCCACCGCCGGGTGTCCTGGTGCGCCATGAAGGGTTGACGCAATGACGCCGAACGCCGCTTCCGCCTCCTCCGGGCCGAGCCGGAGAAGCTTCCTCGCCTCCACGGCGGTCGCCACCGCAGCGGTGGCCGGCGGGATGCCGCTGCTCGCCGCCTGCGGGGGGTCGGACGGCGACTCACGCGAGGGGACCACGGCGGGCAAGGCAGCGAAGAAGATCCTGCCCGCCTTCGTGGCCGCCGGCGTGGTGACGCCGGACATCCCGTCCAAGAACGGTTCCGCGGTCGGCTTCACCGGCAAGCTCGACCTCGCGACCCTGAAGACCTCCGTGCCGAAGAAGCTCGGCAAGGGCGGCAAGGTCACGGTCATGTCGCCGTTCTGGGGCTCGCCGCCGAAGGGCGACAACCCCTACTACACGGCGATGAACAGCCTCACCGGCGTCGACGTCGTCTGGCAGAACCAGGACGGCAACACCTACGACCAGAAGCTCGGCGCGGTCCTCGCCTCCAGCAACGTGCCGGACGTGGTGGTCGTCCCCGGCTGGAACATGGGCGGCAAGATACCCAGCGCCATCCTCAGCAAGTTCGCCGACCTGGGCCCCTACCTGTCCGGGGACAAGGTCAAGGAGTACCCGAACCTCGCGGCGATCCCGACGGACGCCTGGCAGCGCGCGATCTTCGGCGGCAAGCTGCGCGGTCTGCCGATGCCGTCCTCGTACGTGCCGAACATCGTCCCCTTCTACCGCAAGGACCTCTTCGAGAAGCACGGCTACGAGGTCCCGAAGACGACGGACGAGTTCACGGCGCTGGCCAAGGAGATCACCAACGCCAAGGCCAAGGTGTGGGCCTGCGGCGACATGAAGTGGACCGCGTTCAACAGCTTCGGGGTGCCGTCCGGCCAGGAGAAGCCGCTCGGCTGGATCCTCCAGGACGACAAGCTGGTCTACCGCGTCGAGCTGGACGCCTACCTCGAAGCGCTGGAATGGTCGCGGAAGCTGTTCGCCGCCGGCTACGTGCACCCCGACTTCAAGCTGGGCAAGAGCCAGGCCGTCGACCCGAGCACCAAGTTCGCGGCCGGCGAGTTCCTGATCTACAACAACGACATCTCCAGCTGGTACGGACAGCAGGCCTCGCAGGCCACGCAGAACCCCGACTTCCAGATCTGGGGCATGGACATCTTCGGCAACGGCGACGCCGATCCGGTCATCTACGCCACCCAGCCGGCCAACATCTTCGCCTTCGTCAACAAGAAGGCCTCCGAGTCGGTCATCCGCGACGTGCTGGCCGTCGCCAACGTCACCGCCGCCCCGTACGGCACCAAGGAGTACATGCTCACCAACTACGGGGTCGAGGGCACGCACTACACCGTCAAGGACGGGGTGCCCGTCAAGAACGACAAGGGCAACCAGGAGGTCGCCAACGCCTTCATAATGATCGCGAGCCCGGCCGCGACCATCGCGCACCCCGACTTCCCGGACATCGCCAAGGGCCAGGTCGAGTGGCAGCAGCGGATGGGGGCCTTCACCAAGAAGTCGGCCTTCTACGGCATGCAGATCACCGAGCCCACGCGCTGGACCAACCTCTCCAACGACTTCGAGCAGCTGGAGGACGACATCGTCCGCGGCCGTAAGAAGATCAGCGACATGCAGCAGGCGGTCGCCGACTGGAAGAAGAAGGGCGGCGACCAGCTGCGCGACTGGTACCGCAAGGTGCTCGACGACAACGGCCCGGCGGCGAGCTGACCAGGACCGGGGCAAGGAGAACGGCCGTGTCGAACAGCACGGTGCCTCGGAGCAGGGCCGAGGCCGACGAGGCACAGAAGACCCCGGTCGCGGCCGGCGGTGCCACCGGGCACGGGGGTGCCCGGACCTCCGGGAAGCTGAGTCTGCGGCTCAGGTTCAGACGCGATCGCGTGCTGCTCCTGATGACCCTGCCCGCGGTGCTGCTGGTCCTGCTCTTCAACTACGTGCCGATCCTCGGCAACGTGGTCGCCTTCCAGGACTACGACCCCTACGTCAGCGACAACGGCGTCGTCTCCATCCTGCACAGTCCCTGGGTGGGCCTGGAGAACTTCCAGCGGCTCTTCGAGGACTCCGCCTTCTGGAGCGCCGTCCAGAACACACTGGTGCTGTTCTTCCTCCAGCTCGTCCTGTACTTCCCGATCCCGATCCTGCTCGCGCTGCTCATCAACAGCGTGGTCCGGCCCCGGGTGCGGGCGGTGTCGCAGGCGATCCTCTACCTGCCGCACTTCTTCTCGTGGGTGCTGGTCATCGCCGTCTTCCAGCAGCTGTTCGGTGGCGCGGGAATCCTTTCGCAGCTGCTGCGACAGCACGGGTACGACGGCATCGACATCATGACCGACCCGGACACCTTCAGGTTCCTGATCACCGCGCAGAGCGTCTGGAAGGACGCCGGCTGGGGCATCATCGTCTTCCTCGCCGCGCTGGCCTCGGTCAACCCCGACCTCTACGAGGCGGCCGCGATGGACGGCGCCAACCGCTGGCGCCGCATGTGGCACGTGACGCTGCCCGCCCTGCGTCCGGTGATCGCGCTGCTCCTGGTGCTGCGGGTGGGCGACGCGCTGACGGTCGGTTTCGAACAGATCCTGTTGCAACGCGACGCGGTGGGGCCAGGGGCGTCGGAAGTGCTCGACACCTTCGTCTGGTGGAACGGCGTCCGCAACCAGGACTTCGGCTATGCGGCCGCCGCAGGTCTCATCAAGGGCGTCATCAGCCTCGGTCTGGTGCTCGTCGCGAACAAGGTGGCCCACCTGATGGGCGAGCAGGGGGTGTACAAGAAATGACCGCCGTCATCGACGAACCGGCGCGCACGCCCGGCCGGTGGGCCGCGCCCCCGCGGCCCGTATGGGAGGAGCGGCCCAGCGGGGCCGGCCTCGCCGGCAAGGGCATCGCCCTGTCGTTCGCCTGCCTGGCCATCCTCTTCCCGCTGTGGATCGTCCTGGTCACCAGCCTCTCCTCACGCAAGACCATCGACGAGTCGGGCGGTCTGGTGATGGTGCCCAAGGGCATCACCTTCGTCGCCTACCGGGAGCTGCTCAGCGGCGGTCAGGTCACCCGGGCCGCGGTCGTCAGCGTCCTGATCACCCTCGTCGGCACGCTCTTCTCGATGAGCGTGTCCGTGCTGTGCGCCTACGGGCTCTCCCGCTCGGGCTCGCTCGGACACCGCTGGATCCTGATGATCCTGCTGGCGACGATGTTCTTCAGCGCAGGCCTGATCCCGACCTATCTGCTGGTGCAGTCGCTGGGCCTGACGGACACCTACCTCGCGCTGATCCTGCCGAGCGCGATCAGCGTGTTCAACATCCTGGTCCTGCGCGGGTTCTTCACGGGCATCTCGCAGGAACTCATCGACAGCGCCCGCATCGACGGAGCCGGCGAGTTCCGCATTCTGTGGCAGATCGTCATGCCGCTCTCGCGGGCGGTGCTGGCGGTCATCACGCTCTTCTACGCCGTCGGCTACTGGAGCGCATGGTTCAACGCGTCGCTGTACCTCAACGACCAGGACATGATGCCGCTGCAGAACGTCATGATCCAGCTGGTGCAGAAGCAGGAGGCACCGGTCGGGATGGGGCAGGCCATCAAGACGGGTCAGCTGTCGGCCCTGGCCGTGCAGATGGCAGTCATGGTGATGGCGCTGCTGCCGGTGGCCGTGCTCTCCCCGTTCGTCCAGAAGCACTTCAAGAAGGGCATGCTCACCGGCGCGGTGAAGGGCTAGCGCCGTGCCGGCGTCGCGAGCTGGTGAACCTGTCCGGTCACGGCGCCGGCGGCTCCACCCCGTCCGGCCGAGGCCGTCGGTCCGTGGCCGGCCGTGCCCACGCGGCGGAGCCGCGCACCGCCCAGCCCCCACCCGGGGGCATCCCCCCACATCCCCTGACCTGGAGCGCATACCGTCGCGGCCCCCGCGCCCGGCGACACCCTGCCACGCACCCCGTGGATCTGGAGCCGCACATCGCCGCAGCCCCGCGCCCGGCGATACCCCCCCACGCACCCCCCGTGAGCCCGGAACCGCACACCGCCGCAGCTCCGCGCCCCCGGGCCCCGCACACCTCCCGCGGGCCGGCCCCCCGACAGCCCCGAACCGAGAACCCCACCCTGCGAGGTACCCCATGCACGCCACCCCGCTCAGCCGCCGCACCGTCCTCGCCGGCACCGCTGCCGCCGCCGCGCTCACCGCACTCCCCGTGGTGCAGGGGCGCGCCGAAGCGGCCGAAGGCGTTACCGCCGCCCCCGCCTACCGCTGGCGCAACGCCGTCATCGGCGGCACCGGATTCGTCACCGGCGTCCTCTTCCACCCCGCCGTGCGCGGTCTCGCCTACGCCCGCACGGACATCGGCGGCGCCTACCGGTGGGACGACCGGACCGCCCGCTGGACGCCCCTCACCGACCACCTCGGCTGGGACGACTGGAACCTCCTCGGCGTCGAGGCGATGGCCGTCGACCCCGCGCATCCCGGCCGCCTCTACCTCGCCCTAGGCACCTACGCCCAGTCCTGGGCCGGCAACGGCGCGGTCCTGCGCTCCGAGGACCGCGGCGCCACCTGGGCGCGCACCGACCTGACCCCGAAGCTCGGCGGCAACGAGGACGGCCGGGGCACGGGCGAGCGGCTCCTGGTCGACCCGCGCGACAGCGACACCCTGTGGCTGGGCACCCGCCACGACGGCCTGCTGAAGTCGACCGACCGGGGTGCGACCTGGGCGGCCGCGGCCGGATTCCCCGCGACGCCGTCCGCCACCGGGCAGGGCGTCACGCTCCTCGTCGCCGCCGGCCGCGTCCTCTACGCGGGCTGGGGCGACTCCGACGGCCGGGCGGCCAACCTGTACCGCACGACCGACGGCAGCACCTGGCAGGCCGTCCCCGGGCAGCCCTCCGGCGCCGCCGCCAAGCTTCCGGTGCGGGCCGCGTACGACTGCCACACCCGCGAGCTGTACGTGACCTACGCCGACGCGCCCGGACCCAACGGGCAGTCCGACGGCAGCGTGCACAAGCTGGCGACCGCGACCGGCAAGTGGAGCGACGTCACCCCCGTGAGGCCGGGCGGGACCACCGCCGACGGCTCCACCGACGCGTTCGCCTACGGCGGCGTCTCCGTCGACGCCCGCCGCCCCGGCACCGTCGTCGTCTCCACCAACAACCGCTGGGCGCCGGTCGACACCCTGTTCCGTACCACGAACGGCGGCCGCACCTGGAAGTCCCTCAAGGACTCCGCGGTTCTCGACGTGTCCGAGACGCCGTTCCTCACCTTCGGCGCCGACGAGCCCAAGTTCGGCTGGTGGATCCAGGCCGTCGCCGTCGACCCGTACGACTCCGAGCACGTCGTGTACGGCACCGGCGCCACCCTCTACGGCACCCGGGACCTGAAGCACTGGGCCCCGCAGATCCGGGGCCTGGAGGAGACCTCCGTGCGCCAGCTGATCTCACCGCCGACCGGGACGGCACACCTGATCAGCGGCCTCGGGGATGTCGGCGTGATGTACCACGACCGGCTCACGGCCTCCCCCTCCCGCGGCATGGCGGCCAACCCCGTGTTCGGCTCGACGACGGGACTCGCCCAGGCGGCGGCCAGGCCCTCGTACGTCGTGCGCACCGGCTTCGGCGACCACGGCAACGGCGCGTGCTCCCACGACGGCGGGAAGACCTGGGCGCCCTTCGCCGCCCAGCCCGCGATCGCCAAGGACGCCCCCGGGCCGATCGCGACCAACAGCGACGGCAGTGTGCTGCTGTGGTCCTTCGTGCACTGGGACGGCACCAAGTACCCCGCGCAGCGCTCCACCGACAACGGCGCGACCTGGTCCGAGGTCGCCTCCTTCCCCAAGGGCGCCACCCCGCTCGCCGACCCGGCCGACCCGACGCGCTTCTACGCGTACGACACCGACACCGGCACCCTGTTCGCCAGCACCGACCGCGGACTCACGTTCACCGGGCGCGCGGGCGGACTGCCGTCCGGGGACAGCCAGTTCCAGCTGGCCGCGGCCCCGGGCCGATCCGGTGACCTGTGGCTGAGCACCAAGTGGAACGGGTTGTACCGGTCCACCGACGGCGGGGCGTCCTTCACCGAGCTGACCAGCTGCTGGGCCTCCTACACCCTCGCCTTCGGCAAGGCCGCCGACGGCGCCGCGTACCCGGCCGTCTACATGGTCGGCTCGACGGAGACGATCACCGCCGTGTACCGCTCCGACGACGGCGCGCGAACCTGGGTGCGGATCAACGACGACCGGCACCAGTGGGGCTGGATCGGCGCGACCATCGCCGCCGACCCGCGCCTGTACGGCCGCGTCTACATCGCCACCAACGGCCGCGGCATCCAGTACGGGGAGCCCGTCTGATGCCGCACCTCGGCGACGCCACCCGTGGCCGCATCCTCTTCGGCGGCGACTACAACCCCGAACAGTGGCCCGAGGAGATCTGGCACGAGGACGTCCGGCTGATGCGGGACGCCGGCGTCAACTCCGTCACGCTCGGCGTCTTCTCCTGGTCGCGGCTCGAACCCGAGCCGGGGGCACGGGAGTTCGGCTGGCTGGACACCCTGATGGACCTGCTGCACGCGGCCGGCATCGGAGTGGTCCTCGCCACCCCCACCTCCTCGCCGCCGCCCTGGATGGGCCGGCTGCACCCCGAGACCCTGCCCCGCACCGAGGACGGCCGCGTCGAATGGTGGGGCGGCCGCCAGCACTTCTCGCACTCCAGTGCCGCCTACCGCCGTTACGCCGCCGCCATCACCGAGGACCTGGCCGCCCGCTACGGCGGCCACCCCGCCCTCACCATGTGGCACATCAACAACGAGTACTGCACCTTCGACCACGGCGACGAGGCGGCCGCCGCCTTCCGGCGCTGGCTGCGCGAGAGGTACCGCACCCTCGACGCCCTCAACACCGCCTGGGGCACGGCGTTCTGGTCCCAGGGCTACGACACCTGGGACGGCGTCCTGCCCCCGCGCACCCCGCACTACCTGAAGAACCCGACGCAGGTGCTGGACTTCCGGCGGTTCACCTCCGACATGCTCCTGGAGTGCTACCGCGCCGAACGTGACATCGTCGCCCGGCACACTCCGCACCTGCCGGTCACCACCAACTTCATGCCGCTGTGGATCGGCCAGGACGCCTGGCGCTGGGCCGAGGAGGAGGACGTCGTCTCCGTCGACCTCTACCCCGACCCCCGCGACCCGTTCGGCGCCCAGTACGCCGCCATGGTCCAGGACCTGACCCGCTCCCAGGCACGCGGACCCTGGATGCTGATGGAGCAGGCCGCCGGACCGGTCAACTGGCGCGGCGTCAACCACCCCAAGCCGCGCGGTATGAACCGCCTCTGGTCCCTGCAGGCGGTGGCCCGCGGCGCGGACGCCGTCTGCTACTTCCAGTGGCGGCAGTCCCGGCAGGGCGCGGAGAAGTTCCACTCCGGGATGGTCAGCCACGCGGGCGAGGAGGGCCGCACCTTCCAGGAGGTCAAACAGCTCGGCGCCGACCTCGCGAAACTCGGCCCGCACGCGGCGGACCGGCACATCACCGCCGAGGTCGCCGTGCTGCACGACTGGCACGCCTGGTGGGCCGGCGCCCAGGACGCCCGTCCGTCCACCGAGGTCGACCTGCCGGCCGTCCTCACCGCCTGGCACCGTGCCCTGTGGGAGAACAACCTCACCGCCGACTTCGCCCACCCCGAGCACGACCTGTCCGGCTACCGGATGGTCCTCGTCCCGCAGCTGTACGCCCTCACGGACGCGGCGATCGACAACCTCCTCGGCTACGTCCGCGGCGGCGGAGTCCTCGTCTGCGGGTTCCTGACCGGCGTCGCCGACGAGGACGACCGGGTACGGGACGGCGGCATGGACGCCCGGCTGCGCGAGCTGTTCGGCATCCGCGTCCTGCACGAGTGGTGGCCGCTGGACCCGGGGGAGACCGTCGAGACCGACGGCTTCCACGGCACCCTGTGGTCCGAGGAACTGGAGCCGGCCGCGGACGCCCGCGTCGAGACCGTCTACCGGCGGGGCGAACTCGAGGGGATGCCCGCCGTCCTGCGCCGGGACCGCGCCTGGTACCTGTCCACCCTCCCCGAACCCGACGCCCTGCGCACGCTGCTCGCCCGGATCGCCGCCGAGGCGGGCGTCCGGCCCGTCCTCGAAGGCCTCCCGCCCGGCGTCGAGGCCGTCCGCCGCGGCGACCTGCTCTTCCTGCTCCACCACGGCCGCGAGCCCGTGACCGTCGTCCTCGCGGGTGCCCACCACGACCTGCTGACCGGCACGACCGTCACGGACGAGATCACACTGGGCCGCTACGGCGTGGCGGTGCTGCGCCCATGACCGCCCCGCCCGCCCCGCCCGGCCCGCCGACCCCGCCCGCCCCACCGGCCTGTTCCGTCCCGCCCGGCTTCGACGGCGCCGACGGCCCGGCGCACGGCACCTGGGAGCGCCGGCCCGCGGCCCGCTGGGAGGACGCCTTCCTCAGCGGCAACGGCCGCCATGGCGCCCTCGTGTTCGGCGACCCCCACGACGAACGTGTCGTCGTCACCCATCACACCCTGGTCCGCCCCAACGGCTCCGAACACGCCGGGCCGCCCGAGCTGGCCGACGAACTCCCGGCGCTGCAGGACAGGTTGCTCGCCGGTGAGACCACGGCCGCCGAGAGCTTCACCGACCACCGCCCCCTGCAGTGGGTCCAGCCCTTCCACCCGGCCTTCCGGATGAGCGTGCGCCGCGCACCCGCCGACCGGCCGCGCCGCGAGGGCGGGCACCTGCGGTCCGTCGACTTCACCACCGGCGAGACCGTCGCGACCCGTGCGGGCGCCGTCGGCCGGGTGTTCGTCTCCCGCGCCGACGACGTGATCGTCCACCAGGTCACCGGCCCCGACCTGGACATAGCGCTGGACCACCGGCTCCCCGGCGCCCCCGCCCGCCTCGCCGTCGGCCACGGCGCCGTCCGCACGACGACCGGGGCGTTGCTCACCCTGCGCGCCCGCTACCCGGACAGCGACCGCGCGTACACCGGCGTCACCCTGGTCGTGGCCACCGGCGGCCGCACCGAGCTCACCCTTCCCGGAGTGCGGGTCACCGGAGCCGCGTCGGTGCTGATGCTGACCCGCGTGCGCCGGCACACCGGCGAACTGGACGTCCTCGCGGAGCAGCGCGCCCTGAGCCGGCTGCCGCACTCCTACGACGACCTGCTCGAACGCCACCTCGCCCTGCACCGCACCGCCTACCGCCGGGTCACCCTCGACCTGCGCGCCGACCCCGCCGAGCGCGCCCTGACCGGCTCCGACCTGCTCCGGCGCCCGCGCAGCCCGGCCCTCCTCGAGCGGCTCTTCGCCGCGGGCCGCTACCACCTCCTCTCCTCATCCGGCCTGAACCCGCCCCGCCTGCCCGGCCTATGGACCGGCGACTGGGACACCGCCTGGTCCGGGGCGTTCACCAACGACGCCAACGTCAACCTCCAGACCGCCTCGGCCGCGGCCGCCGCCCTGCCCGAAGTCACCGAGGCGCTCGCCTCGCTGGTCCACCGTCAGCTCGACGACTGGCGAGGCAACGCCCGCGCGGTGTTCGGCGCCCGGGGAGCGGTCGCGCCCGCGCACACCGACGGAGAGTCCGGGCTGACCTACCACTTCAGCCGCGAGTACCCGCTCCACCTGTGGACCGCGGGCGCGGACTGGCTGCTCAAGCCCCTCGTCGACCACGACGAGACACGCGGCGCCCGCGACCCGCGCACGGCCGCCGCCCTCGCCGAGGTCGCCCGGTTCTACGAGGACTTCCTCACCCGCACCGACCGGGACGGCAGGCTCGTCGTCGTCCCCTCGTACTCGCCGGAGAACCGGCCCGCGAACGGCGGCTGGGGCGCGCTGAACGCGGCCATGGACCTCTCCGCGGCCCGGCACGCGCTGCTCACCGCGGCCGACTACCACCCCGAGGCCCCCGAGGAGGCCGCCCGCTGGCGGGCCCTCGCCGACCGTCTCCCGCCGCACCGGACCAACGCCGACGGAGCGCTCGCCGAATGGGCCTGGCCGGGCCTCGACGACTCCTACGACCACCGCCACCTCAGCCACCTCTACGGCGTCTGGCCCCTCGACGAGATCAACCCCTACGACACCCCGCGGCAGGCCGCAGCCGCCCACCGAGCCCTGGAACTGCGCGGCGCCGAGAACGACTCCGCGCACGGCCACCTGCACCACGCGCTGATCGCCGCCCGCCTCCGGGACGGCCGACGGGTCGCGAACGCCCTGGGAGCGGTCCTCGACGGCGACTTCTTCCACGACTCCCTGATGAGCGCCCACTACCCCCGCCGCGACGTCTACAACGCCGACGCCGCGCACACCCTGCCCGCCGTGCTGATCGAGGCGCTCGTCCAGTCCACCCCCGACCGGCTGGTGCTGCTGCCGGCGGTCCCCCCGGCGCTCCCCAGGGGCGGACTGCGCGGCGTACGCACCCGGTTCGGCGCCGAACTCGACCTGACCTGGGGCCCCGACGGCGCCCGGGCGGTCCTCACACCGCACCGCACACACCGCGTCGAAGTCCGGACTTCCACCGGCGAACCCCTACTGCTCGACCTGGTCGCCGGAGAAGACCACGTCCTCACCCTGAGGACGTGGTGACTCCCCCCCCCGAGAAGAACGCAGTTCCCCCCACCCATGGAAGGGACACCATGGCAACACGCACCCGAACCCCCCGCAGGGTCGTCAAGGCCCTCCTCGCTCCCGCCCTCGCGCTCGGCGCCACCGTGGGCCTCGCCTCCGCCCCCGCCTCGGCCGCCGTCTGGAACAGCTGCGAGCAGTACGGCAACACCGGCCTGAACGGCTACACCCTCTACAACAACATCTGGGGCTCCGGCGCCGGCAGCCAGTGCTTCTGGGCCAACTCCGGCACCAACTGGGGCGTCTGGGCCAACCACCCCAACACCGGCGGCATCAAGTCCTACCCCGACTCCAAGAAGGTGATCAACAAGTCGATCACCTCGCTGGGCTCGCTCACCGGCAGCTACAACGTCACCGTCCCGTCCGCCGGCTCGTACAACACGTCGTACGACATCTGGGACACCGACTACGACTACGAGGTCATGCTCTGGGTCAACAAGACCGGCGCCGTCGGCCCCCTCGGCACCTCGCAGGGCACCGTCACCCTCGGCGGCCACACCTGGGCCGTCTACAAGGGCAACAACACGGCCAACGACGTGTTCTCCTTCGTGCGCACCTCGAACTCGACGTCCGGCACCGTGAACATCCTGCCGATCCTGAAGTGGATCAAGGACACCAAGGGCTGGTTCGGCAACGAGACCATCGGGGACGTGCAGTTCGGCTTCGAGATCACCTCGTCGTCCGGCGGCCTCGACTTCCGGGCCAACAGCGCGACGGTCAGCAGCAGCTGACCGGCTGACAGGGCCGGCTCCGCGCATCCCGCGGGGCCGGCCCCCGCCGTGCGTCAGGCGTGCGTCGGGCCGTGGCCCCCGCCGTGCGTCAGGCCCGGTCGACCTCGGCGCGCAGCACGTCGTAGTCGGCGAACGCGGCGTCGACGTCGGCCCGGGTCAGGCCGTAACGGGCCAGGTCGTAGCTGTGCGGCCGGCTGCCCTTGGGGCGGGCGGCGATCCGGGGGAGCCGCGCCGCGTCGGCGTCGGTCCAGCGGGCGCCCACGGCGTCGTAGAGCTTCGGTGCCCCGGTGGCCGGGTCCGATCCCAGCCAGGAGTAGGGGACGTCCACCAGCGCCTCGCGCGGGACGGCGGCACGGGCCGCGAGGCCGCGCTCCACGGAACGGCTCAGCAGCGCGAGCCAGGTGGCGCCCAGCTCGTGCAGGTCGAGCGGGCGCAGGGTGATCGCCATGCCGTGCTCGATCAAGCTGCAGAAGGAGGCCACGACGGCGGCCGGGTCCCGGTGCGTCCACACGAGCGTGGCGTCGGGGAAGACGGCGAGCAGCGCGTCGAGGTTGCCGGTGTGCAGCGGAGACTTCAGCACCCAGCGGCGGCGGGGGCGGCCGTACTGGAGCACCTGGTAGACCTGCTTGAGGTAGGCGTAGTCGGGGACGAAGTCCCGCTCCTCCAGCGCCCCCCGGTAGGCGGGTATGCGGGCCTGGGACAGCGGCATGACGGTGTGCGGGAGGGCGAACGTGCACTCCTCGGGTCCCTCGGCCACCAGGGGGTGGATGTCGCGGTAGCGCGGCGCGAACAGATCGATCGCGCCGACCATGAGACGCGCCGCGGTGACCGCTCTGCGGCGCTGCCCGGGCGAGCCCTGCACGTCCGGTGTCAACAGCTCCCACAGCAGTGGACACCGGTGCTCCTCGGACAGCGAGAGCACACCGTGGGTGAGCGTCGTCGCGGTGCGCGGCAGGCCCACCACGAACACCGGCCGCTCGACCGGCTCCCGCGCGATCCCGGGGTGCTCGGCGATCAGCCGCCGGACCCGGGCGCGGTTGGCCAGATGCCGTCGGACGTGCCCCTGCGCAGACCACCAGCCGACCGGCGTGAGGCTCTCGTCCCGGGCCCAGTCGCGCAGCAGGCGCCGGAACTCCTCGGTGAACTCCTCGTCCCCGTCCGCCGGGCGGGCCGCGGCCGAGAGCCGGTCGAGGACGCGGTCGGGCGTGCGCCGGGAGGCGAACCCGGGCCGCAGCAACAGGTTGGCCACAGTGAGGGCGAGCGGGGATGAGGACACGGGAGAACACCCTTTCGCGGGGCAGCGAGGGACGGAGGGGGCAGCGGACGCCAGCCCCCTACCCCACCAACCACCGTTTGCCACAAGGGAGTTCGCGCGGCGACGACGAACCGGTGTTACTCGGCCACCGGTAGCCGGGCCCCGTCCCGCAGGAACAGCGGGAGGCGCTCCAGCGGGGCGTCGACCGTCACGGTCGTCCCGCCCTCGTACGTCTCGCCCGTCCACGCGTCCGTCCAGACCGCGCCCGCCGGGAGGTGGGCCGTGCGGGTCGTCGCGCCCGCCGTCAGCACCGGCGCGACGAGCAGGTCGCGGCCGAAGAGGTAGGAGTCGTCCACCGACCAGGCCGCCGGGTCGCCGGGGAACTCCAGGAACAGCGGCCGCATGGGTGGCAGGCCCTCCTCGTGCGCCTCCCGCATGACCTCCATGACATACGGCTTCAGCCGATCGCGCAGCCGCAGGTACGCCTCCAGGATCGCGCCCGCCTCCTCGCCGTACGACCACACCTCGTTCGGGCCGCCGGTCATGTCGGGACCGAGCGGCATGCCCGGGTCGCGGAATCCGTGCAGACGCATCAGCGGGGACACCGCCCCGAACTGGAACCAGCGGACCATCACCTCCCGGTACGCCGGGTCGTCCGGGTCGCCGCCGTGGAAGCCGCCGATGTCGGTGTTCCACCAGGGAATGCCCGACAGCGCGGTGTTCAGGCCGGCCGCGATCTGCCGGCGCAGCGTCGGGAAGTCGGTCCCGATGTCACCGGACCACAGGGCGGCGCCATAGCGCTGACTGCCCGCCCAGGCCGAGCGGTTGAGGCTGACGATCTCCTCCTCGCCGGCCGCGCGCAGCCCTTCGTAGAACGTGCGGGCGTTCTCGGCCGGGTACATGTTGCCGACCTCCAGACCCGGGCCCGCCCAGTAGCGCAGGTTCTCCGGGAAACCGGGCTTCAGCTCCGGCTCGCAGGCGTCCAGCCAGAAGGCCGTGATGCCGTACGGGGCGAGGTAGTTGTCGCGGATCCTCGACCACAGGAAGTCCCGGGCCTCGGGGTTGGTCGCGTCGTAGAACGCCACCTGGACCGTCGAGGCGACCCCCTTGTCGGGCCAGTCGGCGTGCGCCATGGGACCGTACTGGGTGCCGATGAAGTAGCCGCGCTGCTCCATCAGCTGGTGGTTCTCGCTCAGCGGCGACACCGACGGCCACACGCTCACCACCAGTTTGACGCCCATCTCCTCGAGCTCGCGGACCATCGCCGCCGGGTCGGGCCACTCCGCCGGGTCGAACTTCCAGTCGCCCAGATGCGTCCAGTGGAAGAAGTCGCAGACGATGGCGTCGAGCGGCAGCCCCCGGCGCTTGTACTCCCGTGCCACCTCGAGGAGTTCGTCCTGCGTGCGGTAGCGCAGCTTGCACTGCCAGAAGCCCGCCGCCCACTCCGGCAGCATCGGGGTCCGGCCGGTGACCGCGCTGTAGCGGCGCTGGCCGTCGGCCGGGGCGCCGGCCGTGATCCAGTAGTCGATCTGCCGGGCCGAGTCGGCGACCCAGCGGGTGCCGTTGCCGGCCAGCTCGACGCGGCCGATCGCCGGGTTGTTCCACAGCAGCGTGTAGCCGCGGCTCGAGGTGAGCACCGGGATGCCGACCTCGGCGTTGCGCTGGACGAGGTCCAGGACCAGGCCCTTCTGGTCGAGGCGGCCGTGCTGGTGCTGGCCGAGGCCGTACAGCCGCTCGTCGTCGTAGGCGGCGAACCGCTGCTCCAGGCGGTGGTGGCCGTTGCCGACGGCCGTGTAGAGGCGCGAGCCCGGCCACCAGAAGTGGGCGCGGTCCTCGGCCAGGATCTCGGTGCGGTCGTCGGTGCGCAGGAAGCGGACCAGGCCCTCGGCGCTCACCTCGACGGTGAGCGCGCCGACCGTCAGCAGGCCCTCCCCGTCACCGGTCTTGACGCTGCTCTCGGTGGCGGGCGGCCCGTCGAGCAGGGCGCCCGGCAGTCCCTCGAGGATCGGTCCGCCGAGCCTGGCGCGCACCCGGACGGCGTCCGGGCCCCACGGCTCGATCCGCAGGGTCTCCTGACGGCCGCTCCACTCCAGCGCGCCGTCGCGCTCCCGGAAGGTGCCGACCGTGGGCGACGACTGCGCGAGGCTGACCTGAGGCTGGTTTTCGGCAGGCTGGTTCACGTGGGGTGCTCCTTGAAGGAGTGCAGACAGGAGTGAAACAGGGGACGCGGGCATGGGGGCGCCCCGGCAGAGTGCGAGGGGCAGGGAGCGACGTGCGAGGTGCGAGAGCGGCTGGGGGCGAGAGGCAGGGGGCGAGAGGCGGGGCGTGGGTCAGGCTCCGGAGGGCGCCGGTCCCGTGCTCGCCCGGACCGTCAGCTCGGGAGCGATGAGCACGACTTCGTCGCCGCCGCGCCCCTCCAGCTTGGCGACGAGGCGTTCCACGGCGTGCCGGCCCATCTCCTGGGCGGGGATGGCGACCGAGGTCAGCCGCACCGACGCCTGGACGGCGACCTGATCGGGGCAGATCGCCACCACCGACACGTCCTCCGGGACGGCCCGGCCCTGCTGGCGCAGCAGCGCGAGGAGCGGCTCGACCGCCGACTCGTTCTGCACGACGAAGCCGGTGGTGCCCGGCCGCTCGTCGAGGACCCGGGCCAGCGTCACGGCCATCGCGTCGTACCCGCCCTCGCACGGGCGGTGCAGCAGCCGTTGGCCCAGTTCCCTGGCCCGGTGCCGCAGACCTTCCAGGGTGCGTTCGGCGAAGCCGGTGTGCCGTTCGTAGACCGCGGGCGCCTCGCCGATGACCGCGATGTCGCGGTGCCCCAGCGTCGCCAGGTGCTCCACGCACAGCGCGCCGGTCGCCGCGAAGTCGAGGTCGACGCAGGTCAGGCCGGAGGTGTCGGCGGGCAGCCCGATCAGCACGGAGGGCTGGTCGGTGGAGCGCAGCAGCGGCAGCCGCTCGTCGTCCAGCTCGACGTCCATCAGGATCATCGCGTCGGCGAGCCCGCTGCCGGTGACGCGCCGGACGGCGTCGGGCCCCTCCTCGCCGGTCAGCAGCAGGACGTCGTACCCGTACGTGCGCGCCGTGGTGGCCACCGCGATGGCGATCTCCATCATCACCGGCACGTAGATGTCGGTGCGCAGCGGAATCATCAGCGCGATGATGTTGGACCGGCTGCTGGCCAGTGCGCGGGCGCCCGCGTTCGGGTGGTAGCCGAGCTCCCGGATGCTCTGTTCGACGCGCTGCCGGGTCGTCGTCGAGATGGACCGCTTGCCACTGAGGACATAGCTCACCGTGCTCGCCGAGACTCCGGCGTGCTGGGCGACCTCGGCGAGGGTGACCATCCAGCTCTCCAAGCTTTGTGAAGCGCTTCGACAGTGCGCATTGCGAACATGGGCGGGTGAGAGTGGTTCGACAGTAACCCCGTAGGGGGTGGGTGTCCATAGGTTGTCGAAGCGCTTCGACAACGAGTTATGGGGGAATGGTGGAGAAGGGTACGGGAAGCTCTCGCGGGAGTCGCGCACACCCGATCGGCGCAGGCCGCCCGACGAGGGGAAGCGGTGCTTCCGGACGCCCCGGCGCGCACTCGCGCGCCGGGATCGGCCGGGATCCGCCGGGGCGCGGGCCGCTCGCGAGCGGTGCCCGCCGGCGGCTCGAGCCGACCGAACGCGCGCACGCGGGGTGGCCACCTCGCCCGGGATCGGGTACCAACGATCGGGTAGCACCGATCGGTAACCAATGTGGTCCGAGATCCCGATTCGCGGCGAGGTGAGCCTCATGTCCGCACCACCCCTCAAGAAACCCACCGTCACCGAACGTGAGGCCCGTCAGGTCGCCGAGGCCGCCCGGGAACAGGACTGGCGCAAGCCCAGCTTCGCCAAGGAACTGTTCCTGGGCCGTTTCCGGCTCGACCTCATCCACCCTCACCCGGTCCCCTCCGACGAGGCCGTCCGGCGCGGCGAGGCGTTCCTGGCCAAGCTCCGCGCCTTCTGCGACACGCAGGTGGACGCCGCCCGCATCGAGCGCGAGGCCCGGATCCCCGACGAGGTGATCGCCGGCCTCAAGGAGCTCGGCGCCCTCGGCATGAAGATCGACCCCAAGTACGGCGGCCTCGGCCTGACGCAGGTCTACTACAACAAGGCGCTGGCCCTCATCGGCTCGGCCAGCCCCGCGATCGGCGTGCTGCTGTCGGCGCACCAGTCGATCGGCGTACCGCAGCCGCTGAAGATGTTCGGCACCCCCGAGCAGAAGCAGAAGTTCCTGCCCCGCTGCGCCACCACCGACATCAGCGCCTTCCTCCTCACCGAGCCGGACGTCGGCTCCGACCCGGCCCGCCTCGCCACCAGCGCGGTGCCCGACGGGGACGATTACGTCCTCGACGGCGTCAAGCTGTGGACCACCAACGGCGTGGTCGCCGACCTGCT
This sequence comes from Streptomyces achromogenes, assembly GCF_030816715.1. Taxonomy (NCBI): domain Bacteria; kingdom Bacillati; phylum Actinomycetota; class Actinomycetes; order Kitasatosporales; family Streptomycetaceae; genus Streptomyces; species Streptomyces achromogenes. The sequence goes on from NZ_JAUSYH010000001.1 coordinate 6,272,270, forward strand.
GGTGGTGATGGCCCGGGTGCCGAGGAGCGAGGGCCACAAGGGCGGCATCACCGCGTTCGTCGTGGAGAGCGACTCGCCCGGCATCACCGTCGAGAACCGCAACGCCTTCATGGGCCTGCGCGGCATCGAGAACGGCGTCACCCGCTTCCACCGGGTCCGCGTCCCGGCCGCGAACCGCATCGGACCCGAGGGCGCGGGCCTCAAGATCGCCCTGACCACCCTCAACACCGGCCGTCTCTCGCTGCCGGCGTCCTGCGTGGCCGCCGGCAAGTGGAGCCTGAAGATCGCCCGTGAGTGGTCGGCCGCGCGCGAGCAGTGGGGCAAGCCCATCGCCCACCACGAGGCGGTCGGCGCGAAGATCAGCTTCATCGCGGCGACGACCTTCGCCCTGGAGGCCGTTCTCGACCTGTCCTCGCAGATGGCCGACGAGGACCGCAACGACATCCGCATCGAGGGCGCGCTGGCCAAGCTCATCGCCTCCGAGATGGGCTGGCGGATGGCCGACGAGCTGGTCCAGATCCGCGGCGGCCGCGGCTTCGAGACGGCCGCGTCCCTCGCCGCCCGCGGCGAACGCGCGGTCCCCGCCGAACAGGTCCTGCGCGACCTGCGGATCAACCGCATCTTCGAGGGCTCGACGGAGATCATGCACCTCCTCATCGCCCGCGAGGCCGTCGACGCCCACCTCACGGTCGCCGGCGACCTCATCGACCCCGACAAGTCCCTCCAGGACAAGGCGAAGGCGGGCGCGGGCGCCGGTGTCTTCTACGCCAAGTGGCTGCCCAAGCTGGTCGCGGGACCGGGGCAGCTGCCGTCGTCGTACAGCGAGTTCAAGCACGCGGGCGTCGACCTCGCCCCGCATCTGCGCCACGTGGAGCGGCACGCCCGCAAGCTCGCCCGCTCCACGTTCTACGCCATGTCCCGCTGGCAGGGCCGGATGGAGACCAAGCAGGGCTTCCTCGGCCGGATCGTGGACATCGGCGCGGAGCTCTTCGCGATGAGCGCGGCCTGTGTGCGCGCCGAGCTGCTGCGCTCGCGCGGTGAGCACGGCCGCGAGGCCTACCAGCTCGCCGACGCCTTCTGCCGCCAGTCCCGGCTGCGCGTCGACGAGCTCTTCACCCGCCTGTGGAGCAACACCGACGACCTGGACCGCAAGGTCGTCAAGGGCGTCATGGCGGGTGCCTACGAGTGGCTGGAGCAGGGCATCGTCGACCCGTCCGGGGACGGCCCGTGGATCGCCGAGGCGGCCCCGGGACCCAGCGAGCGGGAGAACGTCCACCGTTCCCTCGGGTGAGTCCGTCGGGTGAGTCCGTCGGGTGAGTCGTCGCACACCGGTGCGCAGGGTGTCCTCCTTGGGGGGACACCCTGTCCTGGCGCGCACGCGGTGCGGCGACAATGGGGGGATGAGCGACAGTCCAAGCCCTCTCGCCGACCCGCACCTCGTCTACGACCCCGTCGTGGGCGACGGTCCCAAGGACGTGGTGGTCCTCGGCTCCACCGGCTCGATCGGCACCCAGGCCATCGATCTCGTGCTGCGCAACCCGGACCGGTTCCGGGTGACGGGCCTGTCCGCCAACGGCGGCCGGGTCGCCCTCCTCGCCGAACAGGCCCGGCTGCTGCGGGTGCGGACCGTCGCGGTGGCCCGTGAGGACGTCGTGCCGGCCCTGCGCGAGGCGCTCGCCGCCGAGTACGGCGCGGGGGAGCCGCTGCCCGAGATCCTGGCCGGACCGGACGCGGCCACCCTCCTCGCCGCCTCCGACTGCCACACCGTCCTCAACGGCATCACGGGCTCCATCGGTCTCGCGCCCACCCTCGCCGCCCTGGAGGCGGGCCGCACCCTCGCGCTCGCCAACAAGGAGTCGCTCATCGTCGGCGGCCCGCTGGTCAAGGCGCTCGCGAAGCCCGGCCAGATCATCCCGGTGGACTCCGAGCACGCGGCCCTCTTCCAGGCCCTGGCCGGCGGCGCCCGGGCCGACGTCCGCAAGCTGGTCGTCACCGCCTCGGGCGGCCCCTTCCGAGGCCGCACCAAGGCGCAGCTGGCGCACGTCACGGTGGAGGACGCCCTCGCCCACCCCACCTGGTCCATGGGCCCGGTGATCACGATCAACTCCGCGACCCTCGTCAACAAGGGCCTGGAAGTCATCGAGGCGCACCTCCTCTACGACATTCCCTTCTCCCGGATTGAGGTGGTCGTGCACCCGCAGTCGTATGTCCACTCGATGGTTGAGTTCACGGACGGATCGACACTGGCGCAGGCGACGCCCCCCGACATGCGCGGCCCCATCGCCATCGGCCTCGGCTGGCCGCAGCGCGTCCCCGACGCGGCACCCGCCTTCGACTGGAGCACCGCGTCGACCTGGGAGTTCTTCCCCCTCGACGACGAGGCGTTCCCCTCCGTGAACCTCGCCCGGCACGTGGGCGAGCTCGCGGGCACGGCGCCGGCGGTGTTCAATGCCGCGAACGAGGAGTGCGTGGAGGCGTTCCGCAAGGGCGCGCTCCCGTTCAACGGGATCATGGAGACCGTCACCCGGGTCGTGGAGGAGCACGGCACGCCGGCGACGGGAACTTCCCTCACCGTGTCGGACGTCCTCGAGGCGGAGACCTGGGCCCGGGCCCGTACACAAGAACTGACGGCTACCGCGGAGGCGCGAGCATGACAGCCCTGATGATGGTCCTCGGCATAGTCGTCTTCGCGGTCGGCCTGCTGTTCTCGATCGCCTGGCACGAGCTGGGCCACCTCTCCACGGCCAAACTCTTCGGCATCCGGGTGCCGCAGTACATGGTCGGCTTCGGCCCGACCCTCTTCTCGCGCAGGAAGGGCGAGACCGAGTACGGCTTCAAGGCCATCCCGTTCGGCGGCTACATCCGCATGATCGGCATGTTCCCGCCCGGCGAGGACGGCCGGGTGACGGCCCGCTCCACCTCCCCCTGGCGCGGCATGATCGAGGACGCCCGCTCGGCCGCCTACGAGGAGCTCCAGCCGGGCGACGAGACGCGCATGTTCTACACGCGCAAGCCCTGGAAACGCGTCATCGTGATGTTCGCGGGCCCCTTCATGAACCTGGTGCTCGCGGTGGGCCTCTTCCTCACCGTCCTGATGGGCTTCGGCATCCAGCAGCAGACCACCACCGTCAGCTCGGTCTCCCCCTGCGTCATCGCGCAGAGCCAGAACCGCGACGCGTGCAAGTCGACCGACCCGGCCTCCCCGGCCGCGGCCGCCGGCATGAAGCCGGGCGACAAGATCGTCTCCTTCGCCGGTCAGCGGACGGACGACTGGAACACGCTGTCCGACCTCATCCGGGTGAGCGCCGGCAAGGAGGTGGCCATCATCGTCGACCGCAAGGGCCAGGAGCTGACCCTGCACACGACGATCGCCACCAACCAGGTCGCCAAGAAGGACTCCAGCGGGGCGTACGTCCAGGGCGAGTACGTCAAGGCCGGCTTCCTCGGCTTCAGCGCCGCCACCGGCGTCGTCCAGCAGGACTTCGGTGACTCGGTGTCCTGGATGACCGACCGGGTGGGCGAGGCCGTCGACTCCATCGCCGCCCTCCCCGGCAAGATCCCGGCCCTGTGGAACGCCGCCTTCGACGGCGCGCCCCGCGAGCCCGACTCGCCCATGGGCGTGGTCGGCGCGGCCCGCGTCGGCGGTGAGATCTTCACCCTCGACATCCCGGCCTCGCAGCAGCTCGCGATGGCCGTGATGCTGGTCGCCGGCTTCAACCTCTCGCTGTTCCTGTTCAACATGCTCCCGCTGCTGCCCCTGGACGGCGGGCACATCGCGGGCGCCCTGTGGGAGTCGCTGCGCCGCAACCTGGCGAAGCTGCTGCGCAGGCCCGACCCGGGCCCGTTCGACGTGGCGAAGCTGATGCCGGTGGCCTACGTGGTCGCGGGCGTCTTCATCTGCTTCACGATCTTGGTCTTGATCGCAGACGTGGTAAACCCGGTCAAAATCAGTTAAGCGGAGATTTTGGCTGAAAGACGTTTCGGCCCCACCCTTCATTCTCGTCCCTCGCGAGAGCGAAGGGTGGGGTTCATGCGCACGTCATGTCTGCGAACTTCGTACGTCTCTGCTGTTCCTGGGTGACCCCCGGCGGTGCTCCCCCACGGTCCGGGCATGGTGATCAGCCAGAGAGCATGTCCTCTTGATCGGGTGCCATGCCCGGTCCGTCGCTACCGCACGCCATCGGGCGAACCGATGGGACGCCGTGCGCTGTCGTTCGCGCTCGTGCCGTAATCTCGAGGATCGGAGCCCGCTGCTGACGGGACCGGACCTTGATCCACGACTTGGGGTTGCACAGCAGATGACTGCGATTTCTCTCGGCATGCCGTCCGTCCCGACCAAGATCGCCGAGCGCCGCAGGAGCCGGCAGATCCAGGTCGGCTCCGTGGCGGTGGGCGGAGACGCACCGGTGTCGGTGCAGTCGATGACCACGACCCGCACGTCGGACATCGGCGCCACGCTCCAGCAGATCGCCGAGCTCACCGCGTCCGGCTGCCAGATCGTCCGCGTGGCCTGCCCGACGCAGGACGACGCCGACGCCCTGTCGACGATCGCCCGCAAGTCGCAGATCCCGGTCATCGCCGACATCCACTTCCAGCCGAAGTACGTCTTCGCCGCGATCGAGGCGGGCTGCGCGGCGGTCCGCGTCAACCCCGGCAACATCAAGCAGTTCGACGACAAGGTGCGGGAGATCGCGAAGGCGGCCAAGGAGCACGGCACGCCGATCCGTATCGGTGTCAACGCCGGTTCGCTGGACCGCCGGCTGCTGCAGAAGTACGGCAGGGCGACCCCTGAGGCGCTGGTGGAGTCGGCGTTGTGGGAGGCGTCCCTCTTCGAGGAGCACGACTTCCGCGACATCAAGATCTCGGTCAAGCACAACGACCCGGTGGTGATGATCGAGGCGTACCGGCAGCTCGCCGCGCAGTGCGACTACCCGCTCCACCTGGGCGTCACCGAGGCGGGTCCGGCGTTCCAGGGCACGATCAAGTCGGCGGTCGCCTTCGGCGCGCTGCTCTGCGAGGGCATCGGCGACACCATCCGGGTCTCCCTGTCGGCGCCGCCGGTGGAGGAGGTCAAGGTCGGCAACCAGATCCTGGAGTCCCTGAACCTCAAGCAGCGCGGTCTGGAGATCGTCTCCTGCCCGTCCTGCGGCCGCGCCCAGGTCGACGTCTACAAGCTCGCCGAAGAGGTCACGGCCGGTCTCACCGGCATGGAGGTCCCGCTGCGCGTCGCCGTCATGGGCTGCGTCGTCAACGGCCCCGGCGAGGCCCGCGAGGCCGACCTCGGCGTCGCCTCCGGCAACGGCAAGGGCCAGATCTTCGTGAAGGGCGAGGTCATCAAGACCGTCCCCGAGTCGAAGATCGTGGAGACCCTCATCGAGGAGGCCATGAAGCTGGCCGAACAGATGGAAGCGGCGGGCATCGCCTCCGGCGAACCGTCGGTGTCGGTCGCGGGCTGACGCAGACTCCGGAACCATCCGGAAGCGCCGGCCGGGGCAATCCAGCCCGTCCGGCGTTCGAGGCGAGGCCCGTCCAGGGCCGACGCGGGGGCCCCGGGGCGGCAGCCCCGGAGGACGGGACGACAAGCCCACCGTCACGGCGGACGAACGCCCACCGAACGCAGGGCGGCACGGCAAAGCATCCGCAGGTACAGTGCGGGGACCAGTCAGACCTGAGTGTGAGGCCCCCGCCCGTGTTGACCCAGACGACCTCCCGGGTCCTCGAACCGAGCGACCTGGACGCCGCGCTCGCCGTCCTCGACCGCGAGCCGGTCGCCAACGCCTTCGTGACGTCCCGCGTCCAGGTCGCCGGCCTCGACCCGTGGCGGCTCGGCGGCGAGATGTGGGGCTGGTACGAGGACGGCATGCTGACGTCCCTGTGCTACGCGGGCGCCAACCTCGTCCCGATCTGCGCCACCCCCCGCGCCGTGCGCGCCTTCGCCGACCGTGCCCGCCGCGCGGGCCGCCGCTGCTCCTCGATCGTCGGCCCCACCGAGGCGACGACCCGCCTCTGGCACCTCCTCGAACCCCACTGGGGCCCGGCCCGCGAGGTCCGCACCCGTCAGCCCCTCATGGTCACCGACCGCGTGCCCGCCGACATCGCCCCGGACCCCTACGTCCGCCGCATCCGCAAGGACGAGATGGACACGATCATGCCGGCGTGCGTGGCGATGTTCACCGAGGAGGTCGGCGTCTCCCCGATGGCCGGCGACGGCGGTCTGCTCTACCAGGCCCGGGTCGCCGAACTCGTCGGCTCCGGCCGCTCGTTCGCCCGTCTCGACGACCGGGGCAAGGTCGTCTTCAAGGCCGAGATCGGCGCGGTGACCCCCCAGGCCTGCCAGATCCAGGGCGTGTGGGTGGCCCCCGAGTACCGCGGCCGGGGATTCGCCGCCCCCGGCATGGCCGCGATCCTGCGCTACGCCCTGGCGGACGTGGCCCCGGTGGCGAGCCTGTACGTCAACGACTTCAACACGGCGGCACGGCGCACGTACACGAAGGTGGGCTTCCAGGAGGTCGGCGCCTTCACCAGCGTGCTCTTCTGACGCCCCTGTAGGCTCCCCGCCATGGACCTCGCCATCGGCCCCCTGGACCTTCCCGCCCACGTGGACGAGGCCCTGGCCGTCCAGGCCGTCGCCTTCGGGCTGGGGCCGGACGAAGTGGCCGTCAGACGGCAGATCGTCCTGCGCCACATGACCAGCCCGGGTGCACGGGCCTTCGGCGCGACGACCCCCGAGGGCCGGCTGATCGGCTTCGTCTACGGCATGCCGAACGACCGCACCCACTGGTGGTCCACCGTCGTCCAGCCCTACCTGCGGGCCCAGAGCAACGAGTACTGGCTGGACGACTCCTTCGTGATCACGGAGCTCCACGTCCACCCCGCCTTCCAGAACCGCGGCGCGGGCCGGGCGCTGATCACCACGATCACCGACACCGCGACCGAGCCCCGATCGATCCTCTCCGCGCTCGACACCGAGAGCCCCGCCCGCGCCCTCTACCGCGCCCTCGGGTACCACGACCTGGCGCGCCGGGTCCTGTTCCCGAGCGCCCCCCGGCCGTACGCGGTGATGGGCGCCCCGCTGCCTCTCCTGCGCCGCTGAAACGGATTTCCGGGCACGGCGCGCTCCCGGCTAACCTCCTAGTGCCGTGACCGGAAAGGTTCGCTCGAGCCGGTGAACCCGCCCGGGCGCGGCGCCAGCCACCACCTTCCCCGCTCCCGGCCTCGCCCGGGACGGAGGACCCCATCGGCAGGAGTACGAGAACCATGGCCAACGCACCGGTCCAGCGCATGTCCCAGTTGATGGCGAAGACGCTGCGCGACGACCCGGCGGACGCCGAAGTCCTCAGCCACAAGCTCCTCGTCCGGGCGGGCTACGTCCGCCGCACCGCCGCCGGAATCTGGTCCTGGCTGCCGCTCGGCAAGAAGGTCCTCGCCAACGTGGAGCGCATCGTCCGCGAGGAGATGGACGCCATCGGCGCCCAGGAGGTCAGCCTCCCCGCCCTGCTGCCCCGCGAGCCCTACGAGGCGACCGGCCGCTGGGACGAGTACGGTGCCGAGCTGTTCCGCCTTCAGGACCGCAGGGGCGGCGACTACCTCCTCGGCCCGACCCACGAGGAGATCTTCACGCTGATCGTGAAGGACCAGGCCTCCTCCTACAAGGACCTGCCGGTCATCCTCTACCAGATCCAGACGAAGTTCCGTGACGAGGCCCGTCCCCGGGCCGGCATCCTGCGCGGCCGCGAGTTCCTCATGAAGGACTCCTACTCCTTCGACACCGAGGACGAGGGCCTGGCCCAGGCGTACGCCCTGCACCGCCAGGCCTACCAGAAGGTGTTCGAGCGTCTCGGCCTCGACTACCGCATCTGCGCCGCCACCGCGGGTGCCATGGGCGGCTCGAAGTCGGAGGAGTTCCTGGCCCCGGCCGGCGCCGGCGAGGACACCTTCGCCGACTGCCCGAACTGCGACTTCGCGGCCAACACCGAGGCGATCACCTACGGGCTGAAGCCGGTCGACGCCGACGGCGTGCCCGCGCTCGAGGAGATCCCCACCCCGGACACCCCCACCATCGAGACCCTCGCCGCCCACCTCGGCGTGCCGGCCTCAGCGACCCTGAAGAACCTTCTGGTGAAGGTGGACGGCGAGATCGTCGCCGTCGGCGTGCCCGGCGACCGCGAGGTCGACCTCGGCAAGGTCGAGGCGCACTTCGCCCCGGCCGCCGTCGAACTCGTCACCGCCGAGGACTTCGTGGGCCGCCCCGACCTGGTCCGCGGGTACGTCGGTCCGCAGGGCCTGGGCGAGAAGGTCACGTACATCGCCGACCCGCGGGTGGCTCCCGGCACGTCCTGGATCACCGGCGCCAACAAGGAGGGCACGCACGCGAAGAACGTCGTCGCGGGCCGTGACTTCGAGGTCGGCGGTTACGTCGACGTCGTCGTCGTCCAGGAGGGCGACCCCTGCCCCCAGTGCGGCACCGGTCTCCACCTGGACCGCGCCATCGAGATCGGCCACATCTTCCAGCTGGGCCGCAAGTACGCCGACGCCCTCAAGCTCGACGTCCTCGGACAGAACGGCAAGCCGGTCCGGGTGACCATGGGTTCGTACGGCATCGGCGTCTCCCGCGCGGTCGCCGCCCTCGCCGAGCAGACCGCCGACGACAAGGGCCTGTGCTGGCCCGCCGAGGTCGCCCCGGCCGACGTGCACGTCGTCGCCGCGGGCAAGGCCCTGCAGACCGAGCTGGCGCTCGAGGTGTCGGAGAAGCTGCGCGCGGCCGGACTGCGCGTCCTGGTCGACGACCGGCCCGGCGTCTCCCCGGGCGTGAAGTTCACCGACTCCGAGCTGATGGGCGTGCCGAAGATCCTGGTGGCGGGCCGCCGCTCCGCCGAGGGCGTCCTGGAGCTGAAGGACCGCAGGACCGGCGAGCGCGAGGAGCTCACGGTGGACGAGGCGATCGCCCGCCTCACCGCGTGACGCCCCGCGCGACGTGAAGAGCCGTCCCGGAGGTTCTGGTCGTCGCGGAGAGAACCCGGTGAGGCGTACGGCTGCCTCACCGGGTTCTCCAGGACCGTTCCCCGACCGTGGGGCGTGACAGAACGTCACATCACGGAGGGGAACGGTCATGGCGGCCGCGGAACAGGTACGGGGGACCGCACACATCGGGTCGGACGAGGGGAGCCGTCCGACCCCCGGGCGACGGCGCGCCCCGATCGCACGCACCAGACGCCGCCGGCCCCGCCCTGCGGGCGGACGACGCTACTTTCGAAACACGCCCCAGCTAGAGCCAGCCGGCGAACTCCAGCAGCAGCTCCGCGTCCTTGCGGCGTCCCACCCGCAGCGCGCGCACGCCGGACTCCACCGCCCGGAACAGGGTCCAGCCCCGTACCCGCTCCTGGTCCAGCTCCAGCGACTCCGCGAGCCGCTTCACCCGTCGGCGGGTACTCGCCGCCCCGGACGGCGAGGCGATCAGGTCCTCCACCCGGTCCCGCACCAGCCGGGCGAGATCGAACGCGCGCTCACCGGCCACCGGGTCCGGCCCCACCGCGAGCCACGGCATCCGCTCGCCCGCCAGCACCTTGCTCTGCCGGAACGTCCCGTGCAGCAAGAGATGCTCGGGCGGCGCGGCCAGCAGGCCCTCGCGCGCGGCGAGCGCCGCGTCCACCAGGGCGGCCACGTCGGGCTCGGCCGAGGCGCTCGCCCGCATGGCCTCCGCCTGCCGCCCGGTGCGTTCGGCGACGCTCTCGAAGGGATGGCCGACCGGGGGCTCCACCCACAACCGCCGCAGCGTCCCGGCCGCCTCCAGCAGCGCCTTCGCCTCGGGCAGGGACCGCACGGACACGTCGGGGTGCAGCCGCTCGAGAAGCAGTGCCCCGGGCGTCGTCGGCCCCTCCAGCAGCTGGACGGCGCCCAGGCCGTCCCAGTGGGTCAGCGCGGCCCGCTCGGCCTCGGGCCGGAACCGGGGCGGGGCCAGCTTCAGCACGGCCGGCGACCCGTCCGCCCGCCGCACCAGCACGACGAGGCTGGTCCGGCCGCCCGGCGCCTGCACCCGGTCGACGGTCAACTCGCGTAGCGCGACGGCCTGTCGAACCGCCTGAGGCAGCGTCTCCAACCAGCCGTCACCGTCCGGTGCCGTCTCACCGAGCGCTCGGACCAGACGCTGAGGCGGTTCGAAAACCATGCGCGAGTCGTTCCCTTCCGTCTCCCGGTCAAGCCGTGGGCGTCCCCGCGGCCGCTGTCGCCGCAACCGCCGCCTGTCGCCGCCGAACCCGAGCCCGTCGCCGCGACACGGGCCGTCGCCCGAGCCCACGTCTAACGCGCGATCGCTCCCGCGGCCGCGTCCGGAGCCGCCGCGGACGCCGAGCCCGTGGCCGGATCCGTACCGTTGCGCTCGGCGAGCCCAGGGAAGGCTACGCTCCCGCCCCGCCAGCGCGCCGCGCGGACCGCCGCCTCCCGCAGCGCACTCGCGGCGTCCCGCCGCCGTGCTCCCGCGGCTGCCCGCACCAGGTCGGAGTACACCCCGGCCACCCGGTCCTCCAGGTCGGCGGCGAGCCGGACCGCCGTCGCGGAGTCCGCCACCGGGAACGGCAGCGCGTAGCCGGCGCTCGCGGCGACCGGCTCGGCGCCCAGACCGCGCACTTCACGCGCCAGCGCGTCCCGCCGAGCCCGGTGCGCGTCGTAGGCCGCCCGCGCCTCGGTGCTCCGGCCCTCGCCGACGCGGCCGCCGACCACCCCGTACCCGTACACGGCGGCGTGCTCGGCGGCCAGCACCGCCTGGAGCGCCGTCAGCTCCGCGCCCGTCTCCCCGCTCATCGCGTTCCCTCCGTCAGCAGATAGGCGTGCGCCGCGCCGGCCGCCGCCACCGAGGCGAGCAGCCGGGCCAGCTCGCCCGGAACGTCCAGCAGCTCCGCGGCCCGGCGGTCGGCGAGCGCCCGCTCGGCGGCGGCGAGCCCGACGAGGGCGTCCCGCTCGGTCGCCGGGGCGACGGCGGACGGCGGGGCGGCGGACGGTGGGGCCGAGACGCCGGCCGGCGCGGTCGCGGGCGCCGCGGGGGCGGAGCCGGTGACGGGGGCCGAGGGACCGCCGGTGCCGGGTCCGGTGCCGGTGCGGTCGCCGGTTGCCGTGGGGGAGGGGGACGCCGTGCCGACGCCCCCGAACGCCGCCACATGCCGGACGACCTCCGCCCGCAGCGGAGCCAGCCGCGCCGCCAGCGCCGGATGGACGGCGAGCGCGGCGTCGTACCGCGCGACCAGACCGCTGCTCTCCTGCGCCGCACGCGCGCGTACCCGCTCAGCCACCGACGGGGTGCCGCTCGCGCGCTTCGCGCTCTCCTCGGGACCGGCGGAGCAGCCCGTCAGCAGGGCGGCCCCGGCGGCCGAGGCGAGCAGGGTTCTTCTGCGCGGCCCCGAGGGGGTGCGCGAGGGGTGGGGGAGCGGCACGGCAGACGTCCTCGGCGAACTCGTACGGAACCCGGACCGGTACCCGGACCTGTCCTGGCGGGCGGCGAACCCGTGATCACCGTACCCGCGCGGCCCCCGCGCACCACTCAGCGGCACCGCGCGCGGGAGCCCACGCCACCCTCCGTGCACAGGTGGACGGCAACACTCCCTGCGACCGGATACCCTTTGACCAGACACGAGCCCCCACCCACAACAGCACACGCGGCCGAGGAGTCACCCGGATGAGCACCACCCAGAGCGAGAGGCTGCGAGAGCTCCTGGAACCGCTCGTCGCCTCCCAGGGTCTGGATCTCGAGGAGATCACCGTGGACTCGGTAGGCCGCAGAAGAGTGCTGAGCGTCGTCGTCGACTCCGACACCGGAGCGGACCTGGACCGGATCGCCGATGTGAGCCGCGTGCTCTCGGCGAAGCTCGACGAGACGGACGCGATGGGCGAGGGCGAGTACACCCTCGAGGTCGGCACCCCGGGCGCGGAGCGCGCCCTCACCGAACACCGGCACTACGTGCGCGCCACCGGCCGGCTGGTCCGCTTCCAGCTCGGCGCGGGCGGCGAGCTGGTCGCCCGGATCCTGACGGTCGACGACGAGGGGCTCGACGTCGAGGTGCCCGGCGTGAAGGGCCGCAAGGCCACCGCCCGCCGACTCGCCTTCGGCGACGTCGACAAGGCGCGCGTACAGGTCGAGTTCAACCGCAAGGACGGCTCGGCCGACCACAGCGACAGCAACGAGAAGGAAGAGGAGGCGTAGCCGTGGACATCGACATGAGCGCCCTGCGGGGCTTGGTGCGGGAGAAGGAGATCTCCTTCGACCTGCTGGTCGAGGCGATCGAGTCGGCCCTCCTCATCGCCTACCACCGCACCGAGGGAAGCCGCCGTCACGCGCGCGTGGAGCTCGACCGGCAATCGGGGCACGTGACCGTGTGGGCGAAGGAGGACCCCGAGGACATCGAGGAGGGGCAGGAGCCCCGTACGTTCGACGACACCCCGTCCGACTTCGGCCGTATCGCCGCCACCACCGCCAAGCAGGTCATCCTGCAGCGCCTGCGCGACGCCGAGGACGACGCGACGCTCGGCGAGTACGCCGGCCGTGAGGGCGACATCGTCACCGGCGTGGTCCAGCAGGGCCGCGACCCGAAGAACGTGCTCGTGGACATCGGCAAGCTGGAGGCCATCCTGCCGGTGCAGGAGCAGGTGCCGGGCGAGACGTACCCGCACGGCCTGCGACTGCGGTCGTACGTCGTCCGGGTGGCGAAGGGCGTGCGCGGCCCGTCCGTCACCCTCTCCCGGACGCACCCCAACCTGGTGAAGAAGCTCTTCGCGCTGGAGGTGCCGGAGATCGCCGACGGGTCCGTCGAGATCGCCGCCATCGCCCGCGAGGCCGGTCACCGCACGAAGATCGCCGTCAGGTCCACCCGTTCGGGCCTGAATGCCAAGGGCGCCTGCATCGGCCCCATGGGCGGCCGGGTGCGCAACGTCATGGGCGAACTCAACGGCGAGAAGATCGACATCGTGGACTGGTCGGACGACCCGGCCGAGATGGTGGCGAACGCCCTGTCCCCGGCCCGCGTCTCCAAGGTGGAGGTCGTGGACCTCGGGGCCCGTTCCGCGCGGGTGACCGTGCCGGACTACCAGCTGTCCCTGGCGATCGGCAAGGAGGGGCAGAACGCCCGTCTCGCCGCCCGCCTGACCGGCTGGCGGATCGACATCCGTCCGGACACCGAACAGGCTGAGGAATAGATCTCGGCCTGAGTGGGCTGAGATCACGTCAGAGTTCTGTGCGGCAAGCGTTCGACTCCAGCCCCGAAGGGATGAGGTCGGCGCGGGGAGGTAGACTTAGCTGTGTCTGGCCGGACGCACGCCGGAGTATGCCCTGAACGCACCTGTGTGGGGTGCCGGGAGCGAGCGGCCAAGACGGAGCTGCTGCGCATCGTGGCGATCAAGGACGCATGTGTCCCTGATCCACGCGGTACGCTGCCCGGCCGGGGTGCGTATCTGCATCCCGCCCCGTTCTGTCTCGATCAGGCGGTACGCCGGCGGGCGTTCACGAGGGCGTTGCGAGCCCCGGGAGCGCTCGACACAAAGGTGTTGCGCCAGTACGTCGAGCAGACGACCGTTGCCGAGCAGGCAACACCGTAAGAAGGCGTCTCACGGAACCCCCGTGCGGCTCTGGTACCCCGCGAGTTGGAAGTAGGTCGAGATTGCGATGAGCACTCGATGAGCACGCGATGAGTACGCCCATGAAGTAGCGACGGTCCGGACACACCCGGACCTAAAAGGAGCGAAGTGGCTAAGGTCCGGGTATACGAACTCGCCAAGGAGTTCGGGGTGGAGAGCAAGGTCGTCATGGCCAAGCTCCAGGAACTCGGTGAATTCGTCCGTTCGGCGTCCTCGACGATCGAGGCGCCCGTTGTCCGCAAACTGACAGATGCCTTCCAGGGCGGCGGCAAGCCCGCCCCGCGCAAGGCAGCCCCCAGGCCCGGCGCGCCCTCTCCGGCGCAGTCGGCCCGTCCGGGCCCGGCTGCTCCGCGGCCGGCCGCCCCCAAGCCTCCGACGGCTCAGCAGCCCGCGGCTCCCGCCGCCCCTGCCGCCTCGTCGGCCCCGTCGGCCCCGTCGGCCCCCGCGCCGACGACCCCCGGCCCGCGTCCGGGCCCCAAGCCCGCCCCGCGTCCGGCGCCCGCCGCCCCGGAGTTCACCGCTCCGCCGTCGGCCCCCGCCGCTCCGGCGGCTCAGGCCCAGCCCGCGGCTCCGGCCCAGTCCGCCCCGCGTCCGGCCTCGCAGGGTCCGCGCCCCGGCGCGCCCCGTCCCGCCGCCGGCCGCCCCGGCGCCGGCCAGGACCGCGGCGACCGTGGTGACCGCGGTGACCGCGGTGACCGCGGTCAGCGTCCGGCCGCCGCGCAGGGTCCGCGTCCCGGTGGCGCGGCCCGTCCGGGCGGCGCCCGTCCGGCCGGTCCGCGTCCGGGCAACAACCCCTTCACGTCCGGCGGCAACGCCGGCATGGCGCGTCCGCAGGCGCCCCGTCCGCAGGGCGCCCCGCGTCCCGGCGGCCCGGGTGCTCCCGGCGCCGGTCCCCGTCCCCAGTCCCCCGGCGGTCAGGGTGGCGGTCCCCGTCCGCAGTCCCCGGGCGGCGCCCGTCCGAGCCCGGGCGGCATGCCTCGCCCGCAGGGCGCAGGCCCCGGCGGTCCGCGTCCCGGCGGCGGTCCGCGTCCGAACCCCGGCATGATGCCGCAGCGTCCCGCTGCCGGCCCGCGTCCCGGCGGCGGCCCCGGCGGCCGCGGTCCGGGTGGCGGCGGCGGTGCGGGTCGTCCCGGCGGCGGCGGTCGTCCCGGCGGCGGCGGCTTCGCCGGTCGTCCGGCCGGTCCCGGCGGCGGCGCCCGTCCCGGTGGCGGCGGCGGCTTCGCCGGTCGTCCCGGCGGCGGCGGTCCCGGTGGCGGCGGCGGCTTCGGCGGCGGTCGTCCCGGCTTCGGCGGACGTCCCGGCGGCCCCGGTGGCCGTGGTGGCACGCAGGGCGCCTTCGGTCGTCCCGGCGGTCCCGCGCGTCGCGGCCGCAAGTCGAAGCGGCAGAGGCGCCAGGAGTACGAGGCCATGCAGGCCCCGTCGGTCGGCGGCGTGATGCTGCCTCGCGGCAACGGCGAGACCATTCGCCTGTCGCGCGGTGCGTCCCTCACCGACTTCGCCGAGAAGATCAACGCCAACCCGGCGTCGCTCGTCGCGGTGATGATGAACCTCGGCGAGATGGTCACGGCCACGCAGTCCGTCTCCGACGCGACCCTCGAGGTCCTCGCCGGCGAGATGAACTACACGATCCAGATCGTCAGCCCCGAGGAGGAGGACCGCGAGCTGCTCGAGTCCTTCGACATCGAGTTCGGCGAGGACGAGGGCGACGAGGAAGACCTGGTGGTCCGTCCGCCGGTCGTCACCGTCATGGGTCACGTCGACCACGGAAAGACCCGACTGCTCGACGCCATCCGCAAGACGAACGTCATCGCGGGCGAGGCCGGCGGCATCACCCAGCACATCGGTGCCTACCAGGTCTCGACCCAGGTCAACGAAGAGGACCGCGCGATCACCTTCATCGACACCCCGGGTCACGAGGCGTTCACCGCCATGCGTGCCCGTGGTGCCCGGTCGACGGACATCGCGATCCTGGTCGTCGCGGCCAACGACGGCGTCATGCCGCAGACGGTCGAGGCGCTCAACCACGCCAAGGCGGCCGAGGTCCCGATCGTCGTCGCGGTCAACAAGATCGACGTCGAGGGCGCCGACCCGACCAAGGTGCGCGGTCAGCTCACCGAGTTCGGTCTGGTGGCCGAGGAGTACGGCGGCGACACGATGTTCGTCGACATCTCCGCCAAGCAGGGTCTGAACATCGACTCCCTGCTGGAGGCCGTGATCCTCACCGCCGACGCCTCGCTCGACCTGCGGGCCAACCCCAGCCAGGACGCGCAGGGCATCTCGATCGAGTCCCGTCTCGACCGCGGCCGCGGCGCCGTGGCGACGGTCCTCGTGCAGCGAGGCACCCTGCGGGTCGGCGACACGATGGTCGTGGGCGACGCCTACGGCCGGGTGCGCGCCATGCTCGACGACAACGGCAACAACGTCGCCGAGGCCGGCCCGTCGACGCCGGTCCAGGTCCTGGGCCTGACCAACGTCCCGGGTGCGGGCGACAACTTCCTCGTCGTCGACGAGGACCGCACCGCCCGCCAGATCGCCGAGAAGCGTGCCGCCCGCGAGCGGAACGCCGCCTTCGCCAAGCGCACGCGCAGGTTCTCCCTGGAGAACCTGGACGCCGCCCTGAAGGCCGGCGAGGTCCAGCAGCTGAACCTGATCATCAAGGGTGACGCTTCCGGTTCGGTGGAGGCCCTCGAGTCCTCCCTGCTCCAGCTGGACGTCGGCGAAGAGGTCGACATCCGCGTCCTGCACCGCGGCGTCGGTGCGGTCACGGAGTCGGACATCGACCTGGCCATGGGCTCGGACGCCATCGTCATCGGCTTCAACGTCCGTGCGGCGGGCCGCGCGGCGCAGATGGCCGAGCGCGAGGGCGTCGACGTCCGGTACTACTCGGTCATCTACCAGGCGATCGAGGAGATCGAGGCGGCCCTGAAGGGCATGCTGAAGCCGGAGTACGAGGAGGTCGAGCTCGGCACGGCGGAGATCCGCGAGATCTTCAAGTCGTCCAAGCTGGGCAACATCGCCGGTGTCCTGGTCCGCTCGGGCGAGGTCAAGCGCAACACCAAGGCGCGCCTCATCCGCGACGGCAAGGTCATCGCGGAGAACCTCAACATCGAGGGCCTGCGCCGCTTCAAGGACGACGTCACCGAGATCCGCGAAGGTTACGAGGGCGGTATCAACCTCGGAAACTTCAACGACATCAAGATCGACGACGTCATCGCGACGTACGAGATGCGGGAGAAGCCGCGGGTGTAAGCACCCGTGGTGCGCACCGGCCGGCGGGGGATCCTTCCCCGCCGGCCGGTGCGGCGTCCGGCGGACGTGAGCGGGCAAAACCCCGTCGAGTCACCGCCGTGAACGCTGTACCGTTCTTGATGTCCCTGCCCCCTGGCGGCAGGGCCGTCGATCCCGTACCGGCGGGTGAACCGGTTACACATGTACGTGGGGACACTGTCCTTCGACCTCCTCCTCGGCGACGTGCACTCGCTGAAGGAGAAGCGCTCCGTCATCCGTCCGATCGTCGCCGAGCTCCAGCGCAAGTACGCGGTGAGCGCGGCCGAGGTGGACAATCAGAACCTCCACCGCAGGGCCGAGATCGGCCTCGCCGTGGTCTCCGGTGACGCGGAGCATCTGACCGACGTCCTGGACCGGTGCGAACGGCTGGTGGCCGCCCGCCCCGAAGTGGAGCTGCTGTCGGTAAGGCGCCGCTTCCACGGCGAGGACGACTGACACCGACCGACCACGTGAAGAACGCAACAAGGAAAGAACGGGAGACGGACCAGTGGCCGACAACGCGCGCGCCAAGAGGCTGGCGGACCTCATCCGAGAGGTGGTGGCCCAGAAGCTGCAGCGCGGGATCAAGGACCCGCGGCTCGGTTCCCACGTCACCATCACGGACACCCGGGTCACCGGCGACCTCAGGGAAGCGACCGTCTTCTACACCGTGTACGGCGACGACGAGGAGCGGGCGGCCGCGGCGGCGGGCCTGGAGAGCGCCAAGGGCGTCCTGCGCTCCGAGGTGGGCCGTGCGGCCGGCGTGAAGTTCACGCCGACGCTGGCCTTCGTGGCCGACGCCCTGCCGGACAACGCCCGCACCATCGACGACCTCCTCGACAGGGCGCGCGCCGCCGACGAGAAGGTCCGCGAGGTGTCCGCGGGCGCCGGGTACGCCGGCGAGGCCGACCCGTACCGCAAGCCCGGCGACGAGGACGAGACGGACGACTCCGCCTGATGAACGGCAAGCAGAACACGCCCGACGGCCTTGTCATCGTCGACAAGCCGTCGGGCTTCACTTCGCACGACGTCGTGGCCAAGATGCGGGGGATCGCCAAGACCCGCCGCGTCGGCCACGCCGGCACGCTCGACCCGATGGCGACGGGCGTTCTCGTCCTCGGCGTCGAGAAGGCGACGAAGCTCCTCGGGCACCTCGCGCTCACCGAGAAGGAGTACCTGGGCACGATCCGGCTCGGCCAGACGACCCTGACCGACGACGCGGAGGGCGAGATCACGGGGTCCACGGACGCCTCGAAGGTCACCCGGGACGCGATCGACGCGGGCATCGCCAAGCTGAGCGGCGACATCATGCAGGTGCCGTCCAAGGTCAGCGCCATCAAGATCAACGGTGTGCGCTCCTACAAGCGCGCCCGGGACGGCGAGGACTTCGACATCCCGGCCCGCCCGGTCACCGTCTCGGCCTTCTCGGTGTACGACGTCCGTGACGCCGTCGCCGAGGACGGCACCCCGGTGACCGACCTGGTGGTGTCGGTCGTCTGCTCCTCCGGCACGTACATCCGCGCCCTCGCCCGGGACCTGGGCGCGGACCTCGGCGTCGGCGGCCACCTCACCGCCCTGCGCCGCACCCGCGTCGGCCCGTACAAGCTGGACGCGGCGAAGACCCTCGACCAGCTGCAGCAGGAGCTGAGCGTGCTGCCGATCGCCGACGCGGCCGCCGCGGCGTTCCCCCGCTGGAACGTGGACGCCAGACGCGCCCGGCTGCTCCTGAACGGCGTACGCCTGGAGATGCCCGACGAGTACGCGGGCGCGGGCGCGGTGGCCGTGTTCGACCCCGAGGGCCGCTTCCTGGCCCTGGTGGAGGAGCAGAAGGGCAAGGCGAAGAGCCTCGCCGTGCTCGGCTGAGCCGTCCTCGCTTCCGGACTGTCCGTGGAGCGGCGGCGAACACGGGGTGCTGCGCCGCCGCTCCACGGTCCCCCCTCGGTTCCCCCACCTCTAGCCTGCGTCCGACGCCGGGTGTTCATTCACCCGTCCGGGCAGGCGCTCGGAGTGAACCGAGGGAGTGCAGGGGGGCGCTTTCGTTCCGCGATCCGTCCCGCTGATCGTTCGCGCCTACCGTCGACCGGAGGGCACGCGGGCGCGGTGGGAGGTACGGCGATGGCGGGACGGGGCCCGCGGACACCGCGGCACGACTCCCTGAGGAGCACGTCGCGGGACGGCCGGACGGATCCTGGCGGCACCCGCGACGACGATCCCGGCGTTCCCCTCGGCGCCGACGCCTCCCTGGTCCGCATCCGCGACCTGGCCGGCCGGCCACGCGGCGCCGGCTTCGTCGCCGACCACCATGGCACGGTGCTCACCAGCCACGAGGCGGTCGACGGCCTCTCCCGGCTCGTGGTCCACGCCGCGGGCGACCGCAGCTGCGTCGTGAGCGCCGACGCGGTCACCCCGCTGCCCGAGCTCGATCTGGCGCTCGTCCGCACCGAAGGCCTCGGCGCGGACCCGTTGCCGGTGACCGTACGGGAGGGCGTCGAGCCCGGCCGGTACGTCCGGCTGATCGCCGGCTGCTGGCGCGAGGCGCGGGTCCTGGCCCAGACGCCCGTGACGTACACGGCCACGGACCGCCTCCACCTGCTCGGCGGGGCCATCGAGCTGGCGATCGGCACGGCGGGCCGGGACGCGCTGCGGCTGGGCGGCGGCGCGGCCGGCGGGCCGGTCCTCGACGCCGCCACCGGCGCGGTCGTCGCCGTCCTCGGCACGGCACTGCGCTCCGGCCCCCGCGACACCGGCTTCGCCGTCGCCCTGCGCCCCACACCCACGACGCCGCCCGGTGACGCACCGGTGAGCCAAGAGAGCCCGGGTGGCCGTCGGCGGCCCGGCGGCCGGAGACGGGGCCGACTCGGCGACAGGCGCGGGTGCGGATGTGGGTCGGGACGGCGGAAGTGCCACGGCGGGCGCGGTCACGACGGGTGCCGGGTCGGCCGCACCGCCGCGGGGGACCCGACACGGATTCGGGGTCGGGTTCGGGGTCGGACACGGGTACCGATGCCGGGGCACGGCCGGGGCCGCGGGCACCGGGTCGGCGCCCACGGCCGGGGCCGCGGGCACCGGGTCGGCGCACGCCGCGGCGGCGGGGGTTCCGGACGGCGGCTCACCGCCCGGGGAGGGCGACGTGCGGGCGGTGCCGGCTCAGGCCGGCGGGCCCCTGGCCGAACTGCTCGCCCGCAACGCGGCGACCGTGCCCGCGTACGGCGCGGACCTCAATCTGGCGGGCGTCCTGGAGCTGACGGCCACCTCTGTCGCGTCGGACGGCCCGCCCGGCGCGCTGTCCGGCTTCCTCGGCGGCACCGTCGGCGGTTCCCGTCCCGTCGCGACGGCCCCGGTGGAACGCGCGCATCCCGCAGGGGAGTTCGCCGCCTTCGCGGTGAGCCCGGCGGCCGTTCTCGGCCTCGTCGGAGCACCGGGGAGCGGCCGTACGACGGAGCTCGCGGCGCTCGCCGCCCGCCGCTACCGGGCGCCCTGCCAGGAACCCACCCTGTGGCTGCGCGGCGCCGACCTGCGGGCCGAGGACGACTCGCTCGCCGACGCGGTCCGCCGCGCCCTGGCCAGGGCGGCACGCATCGTGACCGCGGGGCGGAGCACGCCGCGGACCGCCTTCTCCGGCCCGACGCACCCGCCGGCGACCTCGCAGACGCCGGGGACCCAAGGGATGCCTGGGACGGCGCAGACGGCGCAGACACCGGGGACGGCAGGGGCCTCGGGCAGGGCGGCCGCGGCGAGTGCGTTCGGCTCACCCGCCGCACCCGCTGCACCCGTCTCATCCGGTCTGTTCGGTTCATTCGGTGACTCGTCGGGCGGCGCCGGTCCGGACGACGTCACCCCCGAGCGGCTGGCCCGTGTCGCCCGGGCCGCAGGCCGCCCCCTGCTGCTGCTCCTCGACGGCCCCGAGGAGATGTCCCCGGTCCTCGCCCACCGGCTCGCCGACTGGACCGAGGGCACCGCCGACTGGCTGCGGAAGACCGGCGCCCGGCTGGTGGTCGCGTGCCGGGCGGAGTACTGGGAGCGGGCGGGCGCGCGGTTCCCGCCGGAGACGCTGTACGGGACCGCTGCGGCGGCGGGCCCGCTACCGCCGTGCGTCCGCCTCGGCGACCTCACCCCCGACGAGGCGCGCGAGGCCCGCGCCCGCTACGCCGTCCCCGAGAACGCGCTCGCCGCGCCCGACGACCGTCACCCCCTCACCCTCCGACTCCTCGCCGAGGTCCGGGCCGCCCTGCCCGGCCCCGCGGACCGGACCCAGGCCGACCTGACCCAGGCCGACCTGACCCCGGTCGACCGGACCCCCGTCGACCGGGACGCCGTGTTCGCCGCCCATCTCGACCTGATGTGCCTGCGCGTCGCCGTCCGCATCGCCGTCGACAACGGACTGCGGGGCGCGGCCGTGCGCCGTCTCGCGGCGAAGGTCTCCGGACAGGTCCACGAGGCCGCCCGCCGCAGCCTGGGACCGGGACAGGGCCAGCTGGACCGTGCCTCGTTCGAAGCGGTGTTCCCCTGGGGACCGGCGCCTGCCCGGCTCGGCGGCGGCAGCGGCTGGGCGTCGGCCGTCCTCACCGAGGGCCTCCTGGTGCCCGCGGGCGGCGGTTACCGCTTCGCCCACGAGGAACTCGCCGACTGGATCCAGGGCTTCCACCTCGACCTGGACGAGGCGCTGCGCGCGTTGGTCCACCGTCCCGACGCGCCCGGCGACGGCCACCGGCCGCCCGTGCCGCATCACCGCATCGGCCCCGTGATCCAGGCCCTGCTGCTCCTGGGCCGGCACCAGGGCCCTCACCGGCTCGCCGCGCGATTGCGTGAGCTGATCCACTCCCTGGAGGCCGACCCCGGCTCCTGGTGGGCCGCCCGGCTGCTCGCCGGAACCCTGCTGCGCGTCCCGGACGCGACGCCGTACACGGGCGTCCTGCGCCTGCTGGCGGACCGCGTCGGTGCAGGCGCCGCCGAGACCGGCGGCCCCTTCGCGGACCTCGGCCCCGGCTTCTGGACGGAACTCACCCTCCCCTGCGACGCCCGCCTCGACCTCCTGCGCCGCCTGGTCCTCGCCGACGGCGCCCCCCACGACGCGGACGCGCCCCGCTACCTGGACGTCGTGGCAGGTCTCCTCGCGGCCGACCCGGCCGCCGTGCAGCCGCACCTCACACACTGGTTCGACGACGAGCGGCCGCTGCCCGCCACCCCGCACGCCACGGTGGCGACGGCCGCGCAGGCCCTGCTGCACACCCATCGACGCCGGGCCCTCGACGACCTCACCGACGTGCTCGTCGACTGCCCTCACCACCGCGCCGCCGAACTGCTCGCCGTGCTGGCCGAGGAGGAGCCGTCCGCGCTGTGCCGGGCCGTCGACCGCTGGGCGCACGACGAGCGCCCGGCCCGAAGGGTCGCGGCGGTCGCACACGCCCTGCGCGCCGCGCCGCGTGTGGCCATGGAGGCCGACCGCCGCCTGCTCCGGCACGCCGCCCTGGACCTGCTCGCCCGTCCCGCCGACGGCGCGCTGCACGGCGGGGCGCTCGCACTCCTCGTCCGCGACCCCGAGACACGGCCGCGGCACCTGCCGCGTGCCCTGGAGCGGTTCGCGGCCGTCGACGACCCGTATCTCCCGCCCGGCGCGCTGCTGCCCGCCCTGTCCACCGACCCCGGGCCGGTGCTGGACGCCTTCCGGGCGCGGCTGCTCGGGAGCGACCGGGCGGACGCGGGCAGGATCCTGCGGACGCTCGCCGGCGTCACCACCCCTTCCGCCCCCGCCCGCCGGATCGCGGTCCTGGTCCAGGAGGCCGGTGAGTCCCGGCCCGAGTGCGCAGGACATGTGGCCGCGTACGTCGACCGGCGTCTCGACCACGGGCCCGACGCCCGCCCCGTGGTCCTCCCGCTGGTCACAGGCCTGCTGGCCGACGGGAGTCCGGAGCCGGTCCGGGCCGCGCTGGCCGGGGTGCTGGCCGCCCCCGGCGCGCCCGGGTCCCGCCCGCTGCGGGACGAACTCCTGGAACACCTCCTCGCCCGCGAGCAGGCCCCCGCCGTCCTGTACGCCGTCCTGTACGCGGCCGCGGGCCGCGACGGCGAAGACCTGCGCGACCTCGTCCACCGCATCGGCCGCCTCCTCGTCCGCACCCCGGAAGGCGCGACCTGCTTCGACCGCGGGCTGGTCGACCTGGGC
This sequence comes from Streptomyces achromogenes, assembly GCF_030816715.1. Taxonomy (NCBI): domain Bacteria; kingdom Bacillati; phylum Actinomycetota; class Actinomycetes; order Kitasatosporales; family Streptomycetaceae; genus Streptomyces; species Streptomyces achromogenes. The sequence continues at coordinate 6,295,314 of NZ_JAUSYH010000001.1, forward strand.
CGGCATGTGCCGGGTTTCGCCGCGCGGGCGGTGGAGTGGCTGTCGGAGGCGCCCGGAGAGTGGGCCGGCGTGGTCGGCCCCAGCGCCCGCCGCGCTCTGGAGTACCTGACCGGGTCCGGTGTCGGTGCCGGGGCCGCGCACGGGCAGGGGCAGTGGCGGGGGAGTGAGCCGGAGTCGGCGAGTGGGGCGGAGCCGCGTGTGACGGTGTGACGCCGCGGTGCGCGAGCCGGTCATGGGCCCGCTCACGTGGGCCGTCTCACGTGGGCCGGGTCACAGCCTCCATGCCGATGCGGGCGGGAAGCACCCGGCATGGCACCCTTAGTCCTGCGTAAGAGGCAAGAGCAGACACGGACAAGGGTTCGAGGAGCGGTCACAGTGCAGCGCTGGCGTGGCTTGGCAGACATCCCCGAGGACTGGGGACGCAGCGTCGTCACCATCGGCTCCTACGACGGTGTCCACCGGGGTCACCAGCTGATCATCCGGCACGCCGTCGACCGGGCCCGCGAACTGGGCGTTCCGGCCGTCGTCGTCACCTTCGACCCGCACCCCAGCGAGGTCGTCCGTCCCGGCAGCCATCCGCCCCTGCTCGCCCCGCACCACCGCCGCGCCGAACTGATGGCGGACCTGGGTGTCGACGCCGTCCTCATCCTGCCGTTCACCACCGAGTTCTCGAAGCTCTCGCCCGCCGAGTTCGTCGTGAAGGTCCTGGTCGACAGGCTGCACGCCAAGGCGGTCGTCGAGGGACCGAACTTCCGCTTCGGCCACAAGGCGGCAGGCGACGTCGAGTTCCTCATCGAGCAGGGCAAGGTGTACGACTTCGAGGTGGAGGTCGTCGACCTGTACGTGCGCGGCGAGGCCGGCGGCGGCGAACCGTTCTCCTCGACCCTGACCCGGCGTCTCGTCGCGGAGGGCGACCTCGCGGGCGCGGCGGAGATCCTCGGCCGTCCGCACCGGGTGGAGGGCGTCGTGGTGCGCGGGGCACAGCGCGGGCGCGAACTCGGCTTCCCGACCGCCAACGTGGAGACCCTGCCCCACACGGCGATCCCGGCGGACGGTGTCTACGCGGGCTGGCTGCACGTGGACGGCGAGGCGATGCCCGCCGCGATCTCCGTCGGCACCAACCCGCAGTTCGACGGCACCGAACGCACGGTGGAGGCGTACGCCATCGACCGCGTCGGCCTCGACCTCTACGGCCTGCACGTCGCCGTCGACTTCCTGGCCTTCGTGCGCGGCCAGGCGAAGTTCGACTCCCTGGACGGGCTGTTGGTGCAGATGGCGGAGGACGTGAAGCGCTGCCGGGAACTGGTGGCGGCGCAGGAGCGGTAGCAGGGCGCAGGAAGCAGGAGCGGTGACCGGCGGGCTGTTTCGGCCCGTCCGGAGAGACGCCGAGGGGCGGTCGGTGTCCAGGACACCGACCGCCCCTCCGCCGTCTCTCCATGTGCTCGGTACTGCCCCTGCTACTGCTGCGGCGGCTGAGGCTGCGGCGTTTGCGGCGCCTCGGGAGCCTGGGGGTACGGCGACTGCCCGGGCTGCTCGTGCTGCTGCGGGTAGCCGTAGCCGGCCGGGGGATATCCGGGATGCGGTTGCTGCGGATGCTGGGGCTGGGCGTAGGGCTCCTGACCCGGTTGCGGCTGGGGCTGCTGCGGCGGATACGGCTGACCCGGCTGCTGCGGGTACGGCTGGGCCGGCGGTAGCCCCTGGGGCACGCCCTGCTGCGGGTACGGCTGGACGGGCTGGGGCGCCTGCGGCGGATAGGGGTAGCCCGCCTGGGACGGATAGGGCTGTCCCGGCATGGGCTGCCCCGGCATCGGCTGTCCGGGCATCGGCTGTCCCGGCATCGGCGGGGCGGCAACCGGGGGCGGGTTGCCGTCGTTGGTCCACAGACCCTGACGCTGCTGGTGGCGGATGAAGTCCTCCGCGACCAACGCCGTGAGGTTGAAATAGGCCTCGCGCACCTTCGGCCGCATCATGTCGAGGTCCACCTCCGCACCCGCGGCGAGGTGCTCGTCGAACGGCACGACGACCACACCGCGGCAGCGGGTCTCGAAGTGCGACACGATGTCGTCCACCTTGATCATCTTGCCGGTCTCGCGCACCCCGGAGATCACCGTGAGGGACCGCGAGACGAGCTCGGCGTACCCGTGCGCGGACAGCCAGTCCAGCGTCGTGCTGGCGCTGCTCGCGCCGTCCACGGACGGTGTGGAGATGATGATGAGCTGGTCGGCGAGGTCGAGCACCCCGCGCATCGCGCTGTAGAGCAGACCGGTGCCGGAGTCGGTGAGGATGATCGGGTACTGGTTGCCGAGCACCTCGATGGCGCGCCGGTAGTCCTCGTCGTTGAAGGCCGTGGACACCGCCGGGTCGACGTCGTTGGCGATGATCTCCAGGCCGGACGGCGCCTGGGAGGTGAACCGCCGGATGTCCATGTAGGAGTTGAGGTACGGGATCGCCTGGACGAGGTCACGGATCGTGGCTCCCGTCTCCCGGCGCACCCGTCGGCCGAGCGTGCCGGCGTCCGGGTTGGCGTCGATCGCGAGGATCTTGTCCTGGCGCTCGGTGGCCAGGGTTGCGCCCAGCGCGGTGGTCGTCGTGGTCTTGCCCACGCCGCCCTTGAGGCTGATGACGGCGATCCGGTAGCACGACAGCACCGGCGTGCGGATCAGCTCCAGCTTGCGCTGCCGCTCCGCCTCCTCCTTCTTCCCGCCGAGCTTGAAACGGGAGGACGCGGCGGTCGGCCGGCCGCTCTTCGCCTTCTGCTTCTTGTTGTTGAGCAGGCGGTCGGACGACAGCTCCACGGCGGCCGTGTAACCCAGGGGCGCGGCACCGGGGTTGACGGGCTGCCGCTGGTCGTGCTGGATCGGCTGCGGCCAGGCGGCCCCGGCCCGCGGGTCCACCGGCTGCTGGGGAGCCTGCGGGGCCTGCGGCTGCTCGGGCTGCGGTGCCTGGGGGGCCTGCGGCGCGGGCGGCTGGGGGAAGCCGTAGGCGCCGGGGGCGGCAGGCGGGGCCGGCTGCGGTCCAGGGAAGCCAGGACCGCCGGGGGCGTTGGGCGCGGGCGGCTGGGGGAATCCCTGCGGTGCCGCCGGCGCGAAGTCCTGACCGCCGGCCGCAGGGGGCTGTCCGTCGCCCGGCTGCGGAATCCCGGGCTGCGGAATCCCGGGCTGCGGGAATCCGGGCTGGGCTTGGGGTGTCTGGGCGACCTGCGGCTGCGGGGCCTGCGGCGCGGGCGCCTGGGGGAAGCCGTAGCCACCGGGGACGGCGGGCGGCGTCGGGTGCGGGTGCGGCTGCTGTGCGGCTGCGGCGGGGGACGCCGCTGGATCCGGGTTGTGCTGCGGGAAGCCGTAACCGCCGGGTGCGGCGGGCGGCTGGGCGGCCGGAGGCGCCGGCTGGGGGCCCGGCACCGGAGCGTGGGCAGGAGCGGCGGGAGGCATCGCGGGGCCCGCGTGGTGCTGCGGGAAACCGTAACCGCCGGGAACGCCGGGCGGGTTCGGGGCCGGGGCGACGCCGGGCGGCGGAAAACCGTAGCCCGGCTGCGGGGCCTGGGGTTGCTGCGGGGCCGCGGCCGGGGCCTGGGCCTGCGGCTGCGGGGCCTGGGGAGCCGGGGGGTGAGGGAAGCCGTAACCGGGCTGCGGTCCGGCCGGAGCGGGCTGCTGGGCCGCCGGGTTCCAGCCGGCCGGTGCCTGGGCCGCGGCGTCGGCAGGCTGGGGCTGTGCCGGCCACTGGGCCGCCGAAGCGGGGGCCGCGGGCTCGTACGACGGCGGCAGCGGCGGCAGTTCGCCGTGCGGGGCCGGCGGGGGAGTCCAGGCGGCAGGGGCGGCGGGAACGGGGTGCTGGGGAGCGGCAGCGTCGCTCTGCGGAACGCTGTCCTGCGGCTCGGCTGCGGATTCCGGGGCGGCGGCCACGGCGGCGGCGCTGTCGGGCGACGGTGCCGCCACGACACCGGCGTCCGGGCCCTCGGGCCGGGCCGTGGGATCGGTCCCGGGCTGGGCCCCGGCCGTGGCGTCCGCCTCCGCATTCGCCTTCGCGTCCGCAGCAGCGTCGGCGTCCGCCTTCGCCTCCGCCGGCGCTTCCGTATCGGCTGCGGCGGTGTCACCGTCCGCGTCCGTGACCACCGATGCGTTCGGGTCCGACGCATCCGTGGAGGGGGTTGTCTCGTTGCTCTCGGACACCGGGGAGACCTCCGGAGAGGAATCCGCGGACGTCGTCCCGGGGGACTCGGCCGGTTCGTCGGTGGGGACGGGCCCGGCGGGCTCGACGGGCGTCTCGTCGACACCTGCGGGAGTCGTCGCGTCGACGGGTGCTTCGCCGTCGGTGGTGGTGGCGGTGTCGTGCGTCTCCGCGGGCTTGCCGGGTGCGGCCTGCACCGTGGCGGCGTGCTCCGCGATGTCACGCCGGAGTGCGGCCGACGAGAAGCGCATGGTGGCACCGCTCTCGAGGTCGCCGTTGCCGTTGCCGTCGTCGCCTCCCTCGGCGCCCGCGTGGGGGCCCGCGCCCGCAGATCCCCAAGGCGCTGCCGGCTGCCCCTGGGGCTGCGGCTGAACGTGGGGCTGGGACTGAACGTGGGGCTGCGGCTGGGGCTGTGCGTGGGGTTGCGGCGCGAAGCCGCCGCCCGGCGGAACGCCGGGCGCCTGGGCCGGTTCAGCGGCGAAGGGCGCGGCAGGAGGCACGGCGGGATCCACCGGGCCGACGGGATCCACCGGGCCGGCAGGGTGCGCCGGGCCGGCAGGATTCACCGGACCCGGGGCGTTTGAGGGGGCGGCCGGCACAGGAGGGGCCGTGGGCGCGCCGGGCGGCGGAGGCGTGGCCGACCCGAAGGGCGCCCCCGGAGCAGGCGGCGTGACCGGACCGCCCGGACCGCCCGGGACGCCCGGGGCTCCGGGCGCCGGCGGCGCGGCAGGAGCGGCAGGCGTGCCGGGCGCGGGTGTCGCGCCCGGTGCCGAACCGCCTCCCGCATTCTGCGTGTACCAGGCCGGCGGCGCGTAGTCGATGGTGAACTCGCCCGTCGCCTCGACGGCGGATTCCGCGTCGGGCTGGTCATCGCCGGGTGTGGCCCAGCCCCCGCGGATGCCGTCCCGATCGCTGCTCACAGTTCCTCCTGGTTGGTCGAGCACCCTCATGCCGTGCCGAAGCGACCGTTTCTGTCGTCCGATGTGGGTTCGCGGCCGTCTGACGTCGTCGGATGTGCGGGCCCTCCCCCGGGGGCGCCGACGTCCACCCCACGGTTTCCGGCCCTGCACCCCGTACCAGCCTAATCACCGAACGGCCCGCCCCGGCAGGCCCGCCCACCTCTCGGCACCGGTCCGTCACGTCACGCACCGCCCGAAAGGCCGCGCGGGCACGCCGGAGTGCGCGATAAAACGGCCATAGTGCCCGAAATGCCGCGCAGTTGACGGAGGCGCGGCGGGCCTCAGTCGATCCGTCTCGGCGTGCCCAGCAGCCCGATCTCCGCATCGGTGGGCTGGGTCATCACGTACTGCCGGTCCCGGTCCCCGCACCACAGCGTGAAGCCGTCGGCGAGGGCGGGCAGGGCCTCCACATCACGCGCGGGCAGCGCGAGGGCGCGGCCGAGTTCCGCCGCCTCGTCCGGCGAGATCCGCTGCACGCCCACGAGACGGGCCTGCCGGATCAGCCGGGGAGCGACCGGGCTGAGGTACGGCAGCAGGGTCAGCACGGACTGCCAGGGCCCGGAGGCGACCCGTCCGCGCGGCGGGCGCATGCCGCAGTCCCGCACCACCAACGCGGGCGTGCCCGCCGAGGCGCCCTGCGGAGGCACCCGTCCGACCTCGTACACCGCCAGCCCGTTCTGTCCGCCGCCCATCGCGTGCACCATCTGCACCCAGGCCTGCGGCCGCCCCGTCTCCACGGCCACCCGGGCCCCGGTGGCCGCCGCCCTCAGTGCCAGCACCTGCGCCGTCCACAGGCCGCCGATGAGGACGACGTCGTACGGCGAGGGCCGGTTGATCCCCAGGACGGCCGGCCGCCCTTCGGCGTCCACGCCGATCACGACGCCGTCGTCCCCGATGGGCAGGGCGAGCGCTCCCAGTTGCTCCAGGGACGCCGAGTGGCGGCCGTGCCGCGGCCCGAGGAGGCCGAAGCCGCTGCGCGGCGAGCGGCGTCCGGACCGTCCGGCGGGCGGCTCCGGTTCCCCGGAAGCGTTGGTTCCGTGTGCTGTCGTCGCCGTCATCGGGCACCTCCGAGGGGCAGCGTCGCGAGCATGCCGGGAACCTGCTCCCGGTCGAGGCGGGCGAGGCCCGCGCCGGTGTGCCGGGCGGCGCCCTGCACCGCGCGCCGGGCCGCCACGAGTTCGTCGTCACTGCGCCCGGTCACCCGGATGTGCCCCGACAGGGACACCTCCTGCCGTTCGCCGCGCGCGAGCGTGACGCTGAACGTGGTGGCGAGCGCGGGCACGGCCGTGACCAGGGCGACGAACTGCGGCAGCGAGGGACCGGCGCCGCCCAGCGCGGGCCAGCGGCGCAACCAGTACGTGGTGTGACGGCGGTTGTCGCACCGCCAGCTGCGGCCGGTCTCCTCGGTCCGCCGCTCCAGCTGCCCGGTCCGGCCGGCCTCCGCCGTGACCAGCGGGTTGGCGCAGGCCGACGTGGCGACGGCGGCCGTCAGCTCCTCCTCGTCGAGGACGGTCGCCCGGAACCCCGCGCCGGTCAGCCGGCTCGCGAGATGGTCCGCCGCCCGCACGACGCACTTCTGAGCCCCGGTCAGGCCGCCCCCGCGGACCGCGACGGCCTCCGGGCACAGCTCCGGATCCAGCTTCAGCGCGATCCAGGTGATCCGCACCGCGGGCGCCCCGGTCTGCTCCTGCAGTGGCGCGTAGTTGGCCACCGCCACCGACTGCCGGGGCAGGTGAAGGGCGGGCGCGGGCTGGGTGTGCAGCACGATCTGCGCGGACTCCAAGGCGATGCCGTCCACTTCGAGGGCGTCCGCGACCAGCGCCAGGGGCAGCGGCTGACGGTCCCGCTCGGCGCGCAGCGCGGTCGCGTCCGCCTGCACCTGCAGGACGGCGGTGACGAACGTGCCGTCCCCGACGAGCCCGACCGGCCGCCGGTCGCGTCCGCCGTACGTGTAGGTGCGCAGGCCGGGATCGCACTCCACGGCCGGACCGAACCCCGGTTCCGTGCCGGCCGGTACTCCGAGCCGGTCGGCCCGGCGCCGGCGGGCCTTCAACGCCCGTGCGGTGGCCAGCCATTCCGGCAGCGAGCGCCCCCGGCGACGGGCGAAGGCGAGCACCACCAGCGCGACGGCGACGATCCCCGCCGCGACCAGCGCCACGGGCCCGGCCACCCAGCCGACGACCACCACGGCCGCCGCGATCTCCAGCAGGACCAGGCGTTGCAACCGGAATGCCCCGCCTTGCGCGGTGCGCGACCTGAGGTGCGGCGCCCCGGACGCCGAGGGGTTACGGCCCCGCTCGGGCGGCTGCGGACCGGTGGGCGCGGAGCCCCGGTTCCGCGACCGGCCGGCGGAGCGCACGCCCGTTCCCGAAGCCATCACTCCATCTCCCCGTTCCGTTCACGAATCACCCGTGTTCCAGCACCGCACACGGCACTCGACGGCCCAGGAACCCTACCCGCTCCCCGAGTCCCCAGGGTTACCGGGCATAGTAGGTGGCCGCTCTGACATCGGAGACGGGGAACCGGGCCCGCCCGCGCAGCAGATCACGCGGATCGGCCGGAAAACGGGGAGTGACGAGCACAGATGGCATCTCGGCGGGACCAGCTCAACGCCTACACCTTCGCGAAGCGCAGGATGCTCGCGGCCTTCCTCCAGTCGTCGACCGACGGCTCGGAGGAGGGGGCGCCGCGACCGCTGCGCGGAATCCTGCCCGGCATCGTGGTCGGGGTGATCGTCATGGCCGTCTTCGGGGCGTGGGGCATGTTCAAGCCGACCGCCCCCAAGGGCTGGGACCAGCCCAACGCCAAGGTGATCGTCGCGAGCAAGTCGACGACCCGCTACGTCGTCCTGCGGACCGGCAAAGAGGTCCAGCTGCACCCGGTCCTCAACATGGCCTCCGCGAAACTGCTCCTCGAGGAGGGGCAGGGCGACGTGGTGACGGTCTCGGAGTCCGTCCTCGACAGCGGCAAGGTTCCGCACGGCGTGACCGTCGGCATCCCGTACGCCCCCGACCGGCTGCCCTCCGCGTCCGAGGCGGGCACCTCCAAGCGCTGGGCGGTCTGCGAGCGGCCGGGGGCGGGAGGCGGCGCCTCGGTCCAGAAGGCCGCGCTGGTGCTGGCGTCCCGTGAGAAGAAGGCCACCGAGGGCTCGGAGCGCCTGCACGGCGGCCAACTGCTCTACGTGGCGGGCCCGGACGGCAAGCGCTTCGTCGTGGACGCGGCCGGCACGGCGTATCCGGTGGGCGGCGACGACGAGTTGCTGCTGCGCGCGGTGGTCGGCTCCGGCCGGCAGCCGCAGCGGGTGTCCGCGGAATGGCTGGCGACCCTGCACCAGGGCGACCCGATCGCCTTCCCGGACGTCCCCGGGCAGCCCGGCTCGGCGGCCGGCGCGCCCGGCCAGCTGGACGAGGCGGAGAACAAGATCGGCATGGTGCTCAAGGCGTCCGACAACCACAAGGACCAGTACTACCTGGTGGTGAGGGGCCGGGTGGCTCCCGTGTCCGCGTTCGTCGCCCAACTGCTGCTGTTCAGCAAGGAACTGGCCCCGCTCGGGCAGGCCGGTCACGCGCGCGAGATGAGCCCCGGCGCGATCGTGCCGGGCGGGCCGTTCGGCACCGAGCACCGCTGGCCGACGGGGAGCCCCGTACCGGTCAACGAGGCGTCGTCGGCCGCCGGGAGCCGCAGCACGATCTGCACCGTCCTGCGGGGCGTGAACGCCGGAACGGGGGCCACGACCCTGAGCACCTGGGCGGGCGACGACTTCCCGGCCAAGCTGCCCACGGGCTCCTCCAGCGCCTACGTCACCCCGGGCTCCGGCCAGCTCTACCGGCAGTTCCAGGGCGAGGAGACCAAGGCCGGGCCGGTCTTCCTCGTCACCGACACGGGACTGCGCTACGTCCTGCAGTCCAACGGCGACAGCGCGACGGACGACGCGGGCATCGGCACCACCCCCGAGCAGCGCGAGAAGCAGCAGCAGGAGGCCAAGCAGGCCCAGACCCTGCTGGGTTACAAGGACGTCGACCCGGCGCCGATCCCGGCCGCCTGGTCGGAGTTCCTGCCCACCGGCCCCCGTCTGTCGACGGCGGCGGCCCGCCAGCCCCAGGGCTCGTGAGAAGGGAGACGGCGATGGCACCGCATACGGCGACGGAGGCGCTCGGTACGACGCCGGACCGGCCCGCTACCTGGGCCCTGCGGGCGACGTTCGCGACGGCCGCCGCCCTCCTCACGACCGCCACCGTCCTCGCGCCCCCCGCGGCGGCCGCGCCGGCGGCGGGCAAGCTGCCCTACTCCGACCAGTGCGCGTTCCCCAACGGCGACTACCCCGGCCGCCCCTGGTCCCTGCAGCGGGTCCTGCTGGACGAGCTGTGGAGCCGCTCCAAGGGCAAGGGCGTCCGCGTGGCCGTCATCGACACGGGCGTGGACGTCAAGAACCCGCAGCTCGCCCGCGCGGTGGACGTGAAGGCCGGCCGCAACCTCCTGCCGAAGAACCTCAAGGACGAGGACGGCGACCCCATCGAGCGCGGCAACGAGAACGGCACGACGGACACCGTCGGCCACGGCACCAAGGTCGCCGGCATCATCGCGGCCCGCCCCCTCGACGGCACCGGCTTCGTGGGCCTGGCCCCCGAGGCGACGATCATCCCGATCCAGCAGAACGACGCCGAGGGCCACGGCGACACCAAGTCCCTCGCAAAGGCGATCCGGTACGCCATCCAGGCCGGGGCCGGGGTCATCAACATCTCGCAGGACACCTCCAACGCGCTGAAGCCGTCCTCCGACCTGGAGAAGGCGATCGACGAGGCGCTGGCCCGCAAGATCGTCGTCGTGGCGTCGGCGGGCAACGACGGCCTCGGCGGCAACATCAAGGAGACGTACCCCGCCTCCTACGAGGGCGTCCTCGCGGTGGCCGCCTCCGACCGCAACAACGAGCGCGCCTCCTTCTCCCAGTCCGGCGAGTTCGTCGGCGTCGCCGCCCCCGGCGTCGACATGATCTCCACGGTGCCCCAGGGCGGCCACTGCTCCGACAACGGGACGAGCTTCTCCGCGCCGTACGTGGCGGGCGTGGCCGCGCTGCTCAAGGCACGGCACCCGGACTGGACCGCACGCGAGATCGTCGCCCAGATCGAGCAGACAGCGGAACGCACCATCGCGGGCCACGACCGCCTGGTCGGCTGGGGCGTCGTCGACCCGGTCCGCGCCCTGACGGAGGACGACCGCCCCATCGAGTCGCCGCGCCCCGAAGGCGGCCTGGGCAAGGCCGAGGCCCCGTCCCCCGCCAAGTTCCAGATCGGCGAGACCCCCGACGAACGCAACACCCGCCTCGCCACCTACGTCACCGTAGGCGCGGCCGTCCTCGTCGCCGGCCTCACCGGCACAGCGGTCGCGATCCGCGACGCCCGCAAACGCTCCCGCCGACTCGCGGGGGCGGGGGCGGAGTAACGGCGCGAAACGGCCGACGCACGTGGCCGCGGGGCGAGTTGAGGCATGCAGGGGGCACAGGTTTATAGGGTCATCGCAACAGCAAGCGACTTGTGATGCCGATGCGTCGGGGGACGGAGGTAGGCCATGGGCGTGCCCGGAGCCGGCTCGGGGCAGGGGAGCGGCCCGAATCTGCGTGTGACCGCAACGGATCTCACCAAACTCGCCGGCGACCTCGACGACATGCAGGACCACCTGGACAAACAGGTGCAGCGCATGGACGCGATCGTCGACCGCATCGAGGCGGGCTGGCGAGGCCCGGCGGCCTCGGCTTACCGCGACTTGCACCGCGCGGCGGCCGAGGACGCCGTACGTATCCGGGAAGTGATGAAGCTGCTGGAGGAGGCGGTACGGCTGAGCCGCGACGGCTTTTCCCGGGACGACCTCGAAGTGCTCGCCCACATGCGGCGGATCCAGGTGGACGTCGACAGCGAGGTCGCCCGCCTGTCGACCCCGAACACCGAGACCCCGCCCCCGCCGGCACCGCGCAGCAGCCTGGACACCTTCTGACGTGGGCCGAGCGCTCTACCCGCAGCCGCCGCCGACACCGAGGGGGACCATGACGAACGGCGCCACACCCGACGAACACATAACTGTCTCCTTCGCCACGCTCCACGAGCTGGCCGCGGACCTGGAGGACATTCTCAAGAAACTGAGCGTTTTCAGAGTGACCACCGGTCGGGTGACGGGGTGGCCTCCCGCAACGCACGAGGCTCCTGTGCCGTTGAGAGAGTTGTTCGACGTCTCAACTCATGACCGCAGGAGCCTCGTTGGTTCCCTATCCTGCCGCACTCGACCTCCCGCACGCCCTGGTCGAGTGGGTCACCATGCTCATCGTCACCCGTGAGGGTGACCGCCGCTGCAAGCTCCCGCCGCACCAGCGTGCTCTCGTCGGCCTGGTCTACCTTCGCCGGCACGACACTCTCGCGCAGATCGCCGCCGGTTTCGGCATATCCGTCGGCACTGCCCACGCCTACGTCACCGCCGTCGTCGGGCCATCTGTCCCGCCGGGCGCCCGGCCTGCTGCGGGTCCTACGGGAGACGGACCCCGATCACATCCTGCTCGACGGAACGCTCGCCGAATGCGACCGGGTCGGTGACAGCCGGGCCGACTTCTCCCAGAAGCACCGCCGCCACGGCGTGAACGTGCAGGTCGTGGCTGACCCTGCGGGCAAGCTGCTGTGGATCTCGCCCGCACTGCCCGGCCGCACCCACGACTTGACCGCGGCCCGCACCCACCGCATCATCCGGATCTGCGAACGCCAGGGCGTGCCTGTCCTCGCCGACCGCGCCTACATCGGGGCCGGCTCCTGGGTGACCACGCCGATCAGACGTCGTCCGCACCAGGACCTCACCGCGACCCAGCGGACGATCAACCGGGCCCTGTCAGCGGCACGAGCACCGGTCGAGCAAAGCGTCGCGAGACTGAAGTCCTGGCGCGTCTTCCGCAGAGCCCGCTGCAGCCCCAACCGCATGACGGTCATCGCCGCCGCCGTCCTGACCCTGGAGCGTCAACGCTGAAACGCTCACAGTCTCGAACACGCGACCGGGTGCGGCGCGTGGACTGGGCATGCGGTTCTTTCGGGGGCGGTTCGGTTCACAGGTAGGGCTTGGTGATCAGTTCGATGGCGTGGCCGGCGGGGTCCTTGAAGTAGACGCCGCGGCCGCCGTGCTCGGTGTTGGTTTCACCCGGACGCGTCATCTGGGGATCGGCCCAGTGCTCAATGCCGCTGGCGCGAAGGTGTGCGTAGGCCCGGTCGAACAGGTCGTCGTCGACGAGGAACGCGTAGTGGTGCATCTGGATTTCGTCGACGCCGGGCAGTTCGGCGAACTGCAGCAGCACGCCTTCATCGAGCTGGACGTTGGTGAACGGCCCCCACGACGGCGCTTCGGGGAGTTCCAGCAGGTCCCGGTAGAACCGTGCCGATGTCTCGCGTTCCTTGGCAGGGACGATGGTGTGGTTGAAGGTCACGGGCATGGAGCAACTCCTGAGACTGAGGGAACAGTTGTCGGGCTGGTGAGGGCCGGTGGCGGGGGTCAGGCGTGCTCGGTTCCGGTCGCCCACTCGACGAACTGGACGATCACGCCGTTGGGGTCGGTGACCTGGAAGAGGCGCTCGCCCCAGGGCTCCTCGCGCAGCGGCATGGTGATCTCGACGCCCGAAGCACGCAGCCGCTTCTCCTCGTCGGCGACGTCGGTGACGGTGAAGGCGAGGATCAGGCCGGTAGCGCGCTGGTTGCGCTGGTCGGCCGGCAGCACCTCGGTGCCGCGTGCGAGCAGGACGACGTCCACCGCGCCGTCGTCGCGCGACAGGGAGGCGAATCCCTCGGCGGCGGCCTGCTCGACGTAGCCGAGGTGGGTGGTGAAGAACCGCTGGGACGCAGCAAGGTCGTCGACGGTGAGCGAGACGGTTGACGCGGTGATCTGCAAAGCGGGTGCTCCTCATTTGTGGGGGCTTGGCGCCGGCCGGCGGGGCGTTCGGCCGCGGGATGCAAACTTACTATGGACGTAAATTTACATCGGAAGCATTCAGGCTGTCAACATAAAAATGCTACGAGTGTAAGATTGCACCATGGCTACCGACACCACATCGTCCGCGCAGCCCACCGGCTTGCGGGACGCCAAGAAGCAGGAGACGAGGCAACTCATCTCCGACCACGCCACCCGCCTGTTCATCACCCAGGGCTTCGAACGGACCACCATCGCCGAGATCGCCACCGCCGCCCGGGTCGCCAAGAAGACCGTCACCAACTACTTCCCACGCAAGGAAGACCTGGCCCTGGACCACCAGGACGCCTTCATCGCCTCCCTGGCCCACACCGTGGCCGACCGTCGACCCGGCGAGTCCGCCCTGGCGGCACTACGCCGCGCCTTCGCCGACGCCACGGCGGCCGCGGATCCGGTCGCCGGGTTCTCCGGACCTGCCTTCGCCCGCATGATCGCCGACAGCCCCACCCTCTCGACCTGCCTGCGCGGCCTGCACGACCTTCGCGAACACGCCTTGGCCCAGGCTCTCGCCACGGCTGTCGGCGCACCACAAGACGACATCACCGTCCGCACCGCCGCCGGACTGCTCGGCACCGTCCACCGCATCCTGTTCCAGCGCATCCAGGACCTCACCCTGGCCGATCGCCCCAATGACGAGATCGCCGAGACCGTCGACACGGAGGCATCCCTCGCCTTCGACCTGCTCGAACCCTCCCTCGGCCATTACGCCATCGTCTGAACGCTCCCGTTCTCCACAGAGGGTGCACATGAGCGCATGCCGGCTCGTGCAGGGGGAACTGTTCAATGGCAACCTGTTCCCCCTGAAGAGGGGGATGGCTGTGGGGCATGACGCTCGTTTGACGCTCTGGGCGCCCGCACGCGGGCCAGCGAGCCGAAAAAGGCCTCTGACCTGGCCTTTTCCGAGGCCAGCTCAGGCCGACATCTTCCCGATGACGCATCACGTGGAGTGCGTCGCCTTCCTCGAACCGGCCTCGAAGGGCTCCTGACCTGCTGGTTTGTGCGTGCGTATCATGTGCGTTACGGGCGACGGGCTCGACCGCGCAGCGCCGGTGGCGCGAGCACCTGGTTCCGCTCGGGGTGCGGTTGCTGGTGAAGGTGGTCGCCGACCTCGCCGACCTCACCGAGGGCAGGCGGATCGAGGTCCCGCAGGACGAAGATGGCGACCCGGGAGCCGGCGATGGGGGCGCCACCCCTGTTCAGGCCCGAACTCATCGTGCTGCCCGGAACGGCACCCGTCGATGGCAGCAGGTGGACACTTCACACGCACTGAAGGAGGCACCGCACGCGACGGTGACGTGCCGGGAGGGGCGTCTCGAACACGCCGTGCGCAGGGCCTGCTGCCCACCGTGCCCCTGAGCCCCCTCGAACACGACCGCCGTTACGGCGAGTTGGACCAGGTGATCCGCGCCTACGCCGGCCAGCCGGCGGACGACACCCCCGACAAGCCGAGCCACGCTCTGACCGCCTACATGCGTCAAACCTGGCACACCCGCCCCTGGGCCCTGGCCGTGGCGGAACGCCAACTGCGCGAGTACGCCGACAACCCGCCGGGCCGACTCCGGCTCCGCCTGGGCGAGTTCTACGCCGTCCCGGACGTCGGCCTGCCCGAGGGCGAGATGAAACAGTGGCTGTACTGCCTGGCCGACCACATCAAGCGAAGCGTCGAGCAGGGCGAGGTCCCGCTGCCCGCAGTCCCCGCCACCCACTGGGAGTGGCACGCCCGCTTCCCGGAAGTGGGCCAGTTTCTCGGCGGCTGGTTCTCGCAGGACATGCCGGACGAGTTCGACGACCACGACGCGGCCGTCGACGACTACCGCACGACCACCGACCCGCACCTCGTAGCCCGCCTCGTCGGCGAACTGCACGAACTGCTCGCCCTCGACCTGGACGAGTCCGACTACGCCTTGGCCGTAGTCGAGTTGGGCATGGAGGTCGACCCGCCGGCCCCGTACGCCCCCAGCGGCTGGCTCGCGCTCGTCGCGGGCCGACTGAGCGCCCCGCGCTCCGACTACGGCCCCGGTGCGCCGACAGACGTGCCCTGACGGGCGACCAGGTCATCTCGCGGTCAAGCACTGATCTGGCCACGGCTAAACACCCGTATGCGTTCCGCATGTTCCGCCCTCACCGACCGGAAATAGCCGGACTTGCCCGAAAGCGGCCTGGCTACGGTGGTGCCGCCACAGCATCCGCAGGTTCACGGGGAACAGGAGACGGCGGTGGGCACACCCATGCGTTCAAGCCTCCTCGACTACATCGAGGAGCCGCCCGCAGCGCCGCGCACAGGGGCGGATCCGGCGGCGTCTCCGCCGACGCCGGAGCCGGGTAGATCGCGCCTTCTCGAATACGCCGAGGCCACCACAGGGACCGGAGCAACGCGGCCCGCATTCCCGGGTCCCAAGCCCGGCGTCCCCGCCTACCACACCCCCGTGTTCGTCCCGGCCCACCCCCGGTACGCCGACGTCACGGACGCGGACGGCCGTCCGGTCCGCATGCCCTTCATCGCATACGAACTCTTCCAACACCCAACGACCGAAACCGGAACCGGAACCGGAACCGAAGACACCACAGGGACCGGGACCGGAACTGCGGCCTTCGCCTTCACGACCCGCGAGAGGCTCGTCGCCGCGCTCGGCGAGGCCCAGCCATGGGTCGCCACTTCGATCGGCCCCCTGGCCGAGGCCGTCGGCGCGTACGACGCGACGGTCCTCCTCGACCCACGGGTCGCCCCCGGCAGGCACAACTGGCAGCCGGACGACCTGTCCGCCTACGCCCGGGAGACGCGCTGATGCCGCCCGACTTCAAGGCCGTCCTCGGCGACCTCACCTCGATGTCCACGACCTTCCACGACGAGGCCGTCAACTACCGCAAGCTGCACGCCGACGTCGCCCCGCCCCTGGTCAGCGGCGGCGACGCAGGCCTCGACCACGCGCTCGAAGAGGTCGCCGACCTCATCGTCGCCCTGCACATCGGGTTCGCCGACCGCCTCGACGACCACGGCGACAAGGTGACGTACGCCCGCGACTCGTTCCGGCGACACGACATCGACGTACACGGACTCTTCGAGGACCTGATGGCGGAGGACGGCTGATGACCGACAGCTGGGTCGGCGGCGACATCGGCGGACTGCGCACGATGGCCGAGACGTACAAGAACGCCAAGGACAAGCTCGACGACGTCATCACCCCCGTCAGCCGCGCCGTCGAGGCCCTGGTGGGCGACGCCGCCTGGAAGGGCGAGGCGGCCGAGACCTTCCGCGCCACCTGGAGCGAGGACGCCCTGACGGCCGGGGCTTTCGCCACGCTCGTGCACAGCACGGGCGACATCCTCGACACGCTCGTCGGCGCGCTCACGGCCTGCGAGACGGCCTTGCAGAACGCCGAGCACGTCGCCACGGGCAAAGGCGTCCCCATGGGGGAGAAGGGCGTCCCGCTGGAGTTGCTCACCGCGAGTCCGCCCAGCTCCGACGATCAGAAGACGATCGCCGCCCTCGTCGAGTACGGCAAGGTCCGCAGCGAGATCCTGCACACCGCCCAGCACGCGCGTCTCGTCGCTGCGGACGGTCTGCGTGGCCTCTACGCGCAGGTGACGTCACCGGTCTCGACCGGAGACAAGATCACCATCGCGGACGCCCTGCGCGGTCTCTACGCCTACGACGCCGAGGACGCCCGAGCCGGCGGCAAAAAGGCCCGCGCACTGATCGACGACGCCAGGGCCGAGGAACGGGCCGCCAAGAAGGGACTGCGTGCGGAGCGCAAGGCCTTCCAGAAGGCCGGCCGCGCGCTGCCGGACGATCTTCCTGCCAAGGGCGCCTACCGGGACGCGGTGACACAGGTCGACTCCCTGGAGGACGCCATCGCCCGTGCCGACCACGGGAGCACGGCCCTGCCCTACGACCGCGCCCTCAACGTCAAGCTGGCCGATGCGGCAGACGCGCTGCGCCTCGGCGAAGGCGTCGCGAAACTCCCCGAGTTCCTCAGGGAGATCCCGGTGCTGGACGTCGCGGCGGCCGCCGCCTGCGGCCTGGTGGAAGCCAAGGACGACCATGACAAGGGCTGGTCGTGGCAGCACTCCGTGGTCGTCGACGGCGGAGTGGCGCTCGGCGGTGTGGCCGTCGGCGCAGCCGTGGTGGCCGCCCTGCCGGTCGAGGGAGCGGCGGCGGTAGCCGTGGTCGGCGTGGGGGCGACGATTCTCGCGACAGACGTGCTGGACCACTCGTTCCACGAGCACTGGAGCGAGGACATCCACGACCACGGGGTGGTCGGCGGCGTGCTGCACGGTGCCGGAAACGTCGCCACAGAGACGGGAGGCGACGTCGTACGCCTCGGGAAGGACATCTGGAATGGCGTCACGGGCCTCTTCTAAGGCTTCTGCCCAGGAAACACCCGTTCTCATTCCGGCGCTGCCGAAGCTCGGGACGACCTGGTACAAGCGCGGGACGCTCTACTGGCTGTGCCGCGCCCGCACCACCGTCTTCCTCCTCGTGGTGATGGCCATGGTCTGCTTCTTCGCGCTCAACCTCTACCGGGGGTTCACCAGCGAGTGGACGCCGCCCGCGCGCACCGTCGCCAACTGGGTGCAGGCGGCGGCGTCCTGTGTGGCTCTGCCCTGGGGCTGGCTCAAGCAGCGCCGAGGTCACCGCGAGGCGCTGCTGAACCCGCCCACGCCCGAGCAGACCCGCCTGGCCAAGAGCGACCACAACAGACGCGCCCCCGGCCGGATCGCCGCCGGCCGGGGCCTCGTCCTGCTCGCCGCCCCCGTCCTGCCGGCGTTCGCCGCGTACATCGTCGGCTGGCTCACGGCGTGGCTCACGGTCCGCGAATACCCCAGTGAGGTGGGAGCTCGACGCTGGCTGGAGAAGCACGGGTCCCGACCATGACGACGCAGTCACCCCCCGACCCGATCCCGCTTCTGCCAGGACTGGGCACCACCTGGTACGAGCGGGGTACGCGCTATCGGGCACGCCGGATCTGGACGGCCGTCCTGTTCCTCCTCGTCCTCGCCTTCTCCTGCTACATCGCGCTCAGGCTCTACTTGGGCGTTCCCCGCAGCGACCTGCCGCCCGCCGTGCGCAGCGCGTGGGACTGGACACAGGCGGCCGCGTCCGGCGTGGCTGTCGTGTGGGGGTGGATGAAGCAGCGCCGCGATCACCGCAGAAAACTTCTCGCTCCTCCCACACCCCAGCAGATGTGGGACGCCAAGCGCGGAGAGAGCAGACGCGCCGGGGGACTGGCCCGTGCGGCTGTCCTCCCCCTGCTGATCGCGGCACCCGTCCTGCCGGCGATCGTCGCGTGGGGCGTCGGCTGGCTCGTAGCCATGCTCACGGTCCGGGAGTACCCGAGCGAAGTCGGTGCCCGGCGCTGGCTGGCGCAGAGGATGTGACGTTCTGCGAAGAATAGGTGGTGTGCCCAAGGAGCGGTAGCAGGGTTGTTGCATATGGCAGTTGGGACTGTCGGAGGAGGTCGTTAGAGTGGTCGTGTTGCGGTCATGAACACGTGAGAGGCGCGGAGTGAGCTGCTCAGGACGGGCAGCGGAAAACGGGGAGATGGGCTGTCGTGATTCCTGCGGACACAGGTGGGGGCGCCGACATGCGGCGCGGCTACATGGCGCTCTCGACGTTCAAGAAGCGGGTGGACGACCTGCTCACGGCCTTCGAGAAATCTGCGGGCGGCTCCGCCAAGGTCGCGGGACACAGCCTGTCGGCGGCCACGTTCGGAGCGGGTGAGTTCCCGGAGGCAAAGACCCTCCACCTGCAGTACGAGCGCGTCCACGAGCGCATCACCGCGCTCTCCAAGTCACTTGGGCTCCAGCTGGAGGCGATGCAGATCGCCGTGCACGGCGTGGACGTCACCTTCGACAACCTGGAAGACGAACTGCGGTACCGGTTCCACGAGATCCGGGCCGAGGTCAACCAGGATCGAGACGCGATGATGCACGAGCAGATCAAGCGTGACAACAACGCCGACCACACCGACGCGGGGTACTGATGAGCGGCGACAAGAAGCCGGACCACTACCAGGCGGAACGCCAGGACGCGACCCAGCAGAACAGCGGCGTGGACGACGCCGTGAACAAGGCTGTGGTGATCAGCCCCGGGATGCTCAGCAGTCCCGGCGGCTTCGGCAACACCAGCTTCGAGGGCTACGAGCTCAACACCATGATCGACATCGTCGAAGGGGCGAGCCCGGAGACGCTGGAGAGCGCCGCCACGGCCCTCGTCGACGCCCGGGACGCCATCAACGAAGCCGCCGACGAACTCAGCCGCAACCTGGGCAACGTCGACTGGGAGGGCGAGGCCCACACCGCCTTCTACACCTGGGGCATGAACCTGACGACCACGGCTCTGGAACTCGCCACGTACACCGACGAGGTGGGCACCCAGGTCCTGGCGGCAAGCTCCGGCCTCGCCTCCGTACGCAAGTCGATGCCTCCGCGCGACAGCCGCATCGTCCCCAAGAAGGTCGACGACATCCCGACGCCTCAGCGTGTCGAGGGCAACGCGGAGTACACGGCGGCGGTCAAGGCCGAGAAGGACCGCCAGGAGGCCATCAACCAGATGTACCGACTGGCGTCGTTCTACACGGTGTCGAGCGGGATGATGGAAATGGCGAAGGAACCGGTCTTCCCGGAGATGCCGAGTGTGGGCGTGCCGACGCCGCCGCCGTCCTATGGCGTTCCTGTCGATCCAGCAGTTGGCCGCCACGGGTCTCTTTCGACCGTGAGCGACTCAGGTAGCACGCACAGAAGCACGATGGACACGGTGTCGGCGCCCACGCGTTCCGGCGAGCAGTTGCCGTCCCACGAAGCCGTGGACGAGGTCGTGACGTCTCCGGAGACCCATGTCGGTACAGAGATCGACAGCGTCGGGACGCTGCCGCCGCAGGACACAGCGAAGCCGACGAACATTGTGCCGCCTTCGACGGTAGGGCCCAGCGCAACTCCGGCGGGAACGATGCCTTCCTTCGGTCCTACAGGTGTGCCTGCGACCTTCCGTGGACCGGTCGGCCGTTCCCCAGTGTTCGGTGGGGCGCCGGTAAGCAGGCTGCCCGGAACGTCGCAGGGGCGGGTCGGCGGCATGCCGGGCGGCAGCGCAACTGGGCGCACGGGGACCGGCCCCATGGGGTCGACGGGGCGTACCGCTGCAGCAGGCAAGGCAGTCGGTCGAGCCCCAGGCCCCATGGGGAGAAGTGTGGTCGGCGGTGTACCGCAGTCCGGCGGGCAGGCAGCCGGGCGCACTAGCGGGGCCCAGCGTGGACCCGTCACCGGAATGGGTGCCACGAACCCCGGACGACCGGGCGCAGGGCGCGTCGGAACCGGACGCACCGGCGATGGCGTAGTCGGCGGGAAGCCTGTCGGCAAGGGTGCCTCCAGCCCCAATGGCTCGAGGTTGCCGCGCGGCACGGTCGTCGGCGGTGAGGGTGCATCCACGTCGCGAGCCGCGGGCGAACGGCCCGGACAGCGTGGGGTGGTTGGCGCACCCCGTTCAACGGCGGTCCCAGCCGCAGGGCAGGCGGCTCGCCGCCCCGTCGGTAGCCCTGACGCCGTGGTCGGAACCCCAAGAGGAGGAGTTTCCGGAAGCAGGAACAGCGGAAGCCCCTCCGGTGGGCCGGCCACAGTGCGTGGTTCTGCACGCAATCAGGGTTCGGGCGAGAAGCATTCGCGTCGTGGCGAGCGGCGCGATGACGCGTCGGCGACCGACTGATCGCACAAGAGCGAGGACATACAGAGTCATGGTGGCAGGGATCAGCCGACGCGGCGGGCGGAGCATGTCTTTCGCGGGACGAAACGGGAGACGGGTTTCCGCCGTCTGTTCAACGCTTGGTGCCTTGGCCGTCCTCTCGGCAGGTCTGGCTCCGAGCGCGTCGGCCGCTGACGTTCAGTCCCAGCAGTGGTACCTGTCTGCGATGAAGGCCGACGAAATGTGGAAGGCGAGCACCGGCAAGGGTGTAAAGGTCGCCGTTGTCGACACGGGAGTCAACCCCGACACTCCTTCCTTGAGGGGGCAAGTGCTTGTGGGAGAGGTTCCCGCATCTGTCGGCTACAAGGCGACCTCGGACTACACCGGACACGGCACGAGTATGGCCGAGCTCATCGTGGGCACAGGTGCCAGCGGTGGCCTGAAGGGGCTTGCTCCGGATGCGAAGATTGTCCCTTACCGCATTGCTCTCGAAGGCCTGAGCGACAAGAGCGAAGAGAAGAAGTCGCCCCTGCTGCAGAACGTGATCAAGACCATCGCCGACAGCGATGCAAAGATCATCAGCATGTCCTTCACGGGGGCTATCGATTTTCCTGGCGTGCGAGAAGCGGTCGCCTACGCGCACTCCAAAGGCAAGTTGTTGATCGCGGGCACCGGCAATGACGCGGAGACGAAGAATTCCATCGGCTACCCAGCCGCTTACCCCTACGTGGTCGGCGTTGCTGCTTCCGACAAGTCCGGGACGGTCGGAAAGTTCTCGGAGCATGGCAACTACGTCGACCTGGCTTCCCCCGGCCTGAACGTGCCGACCTGGTGTGACAACACCTTCCGTTCCTACTGCACCGGCCAGGGCACCAGCCAGGCCACAGCCATCGCCTCCGCCTCCGCCGCCCTCATCTGGTCCGCCCACCCCAAGTGGACGGCCAACCAGGTCCTCGCCAGCCTGATCGACACCGCCGGACGCGACTGGGCGAAGGACGACCCGAGCACGTACCTCGGATACGGCCTGATCCGCCCCCGCAAGGTGCTGGAGAACAAGAACTTCAACCCCGGCCCCGCCGGCACTGACCCCCTCGCCAAGGAAAACGCCACGGGCGTGACGGACGCCGCGGGCAAAGCGCCCTCCGTCAGCGCCTCCGCGTCAGCCTCGCCCCAACCCCCGAAGGACTCGACGGACGATCAGGCCCCCGCAGCAGCAACCGCCGACGCCTCCGGCAACACGATGTGGATCGCGCTCGGAGCCGCAGCGGCCGTTCTGGTGATCGGGGGCGGCGCCTTCGCCGTGATCCGCTCACGGCGAGGCGCTGGATCGACCCACGCATGACGAAGAACCGTCACACGCAACGGTTCTGACACACAGACCACCGCGCAGTCAGCAGCGAATCGAAGCTCACGAAAAAGGAGTGTCGCAATGGTCGACCGCAAGCTCAATGACGGCGATGTACACAAGCTCCAGAAGGAAGTCATCGACCGGTACGACAACATCCGGAGCTCCCTCGCCAAGCTGCAGGGCACGATCGACATGATCGAGAAGGCGTGGACGGGCCAGGGCGCCAACGCGTTCAACGCCAAGCAGACGGAGATCAACACCCACATGGTGGGGATCGGCAAGATGCTCGAGGACTTCCTCGAGGGCATCCACATGACCAAGACCGACAAGCAGAACCTCGAAGACCAGATCACGGCGGACCTGACCAAGATCTCGGTCGACGATCTCGGTGGCAAGACGTCGGCGCTCAGCAGCTACTGACGAGCCCGAGCCACGGATCGCGCTGAACCACACTGTTCGCCCGGACTGACAGTTCCGGCTGACATTCGCAAAGAAACGAGGGAAACATGTCCGGAGCCCATTACGAGGAACTTGCCGTCACCTACGGCACCATGGACGCGCTCGCCACCGAGCTCGGCGACCAGGCCAAGAAGCTCGAGGACGACCTCGAGGCGCTGCGGCAGGCCGTGCTCAACGTGTCGGCCGGCTGGGGCGGCGAGGCGTTCCAGGCGTTCCAGGGCAAGAGCGAAGAGTGGAACAAGC
This sequence comes from Streptomyces achromogenes, assembly GCF_030816715.1. Classification (NCBI taxonomy): domain Bacteria; kingdom Bacillati; phylum Actinomycetota; class Actinomycetes; order Kitasatosporales; family Streptomycetaceae; genus Streptomyces; species Streptomyces achromogenes. The sequence goes on from NZ_JAUSYH010000001.1 coordinate 6,318,148, forward strand.
ACGCGCGGGGCATCCACACCGCGCTGATGCAGATCTCGCACAAGGTCCACGGCGCCGGCGGTGACTACCGCGGCGGCGACCTGAAGGGCGCCAGCTACTTCATGTAAGTGCAGGCACGTATGTCGCAACACAGGGTGGGCACGCACGGGAGGTGCCCACCCTGTGCTGTGCCACAGCATCCGAGGCAGCCGCCCTTGACGTCGCCCCGTCAGCCGTTGCCGTCGTCCTCCGCGGACGTACCGGCGGGCACGGCGATGACGAACACGCCCTTGCCCTGGACTCCTTGAACGGTCCCCTCGCCCTGTAGCACCTCGATGGCGGACTTGATGGTTCGGCGGCTCACCGCTCCGCCCGTCTCCTGCTCCAGCTCATGGTGCGAAGGGATGCGCCGACCAATCGGAATCTCGCCGCGTCGGATGCGCTCACGCAGAGCGGAAGCAAGCTGCACGTACATCGGGACGATGCTCTCGCGGTCGATGTCTATCACGCCTTAGAGCGTAAAAGGCCAGCTCAAGACAGCATAGGGCGGCCTAGCACGTGAAGAGACGTACCAAGACGTACCAAGTTGCCGTACAGTCGATGTCAGCAGAAGACCCCCGCGACGGTAGGCGCCGTCCGGGGGCATGGCCGCCAACCCGATGGAGGTTGATGACAGTGAGCATTATCCACGCGTTGCTGCGCTGGATCCTGGGCGTGTTCGCGCCCGGCACCGGCAGGCGGAGGGCGAGCGCACGCTCCGCCGAACCGGCCGCCACCCACATTGCCGAACAGCGCGACGCAGGGACCGTACGGCGACTCCCCGCAGCCCGTTCCCCGTACGGGCTCCCCGAACTCCTCGACGGAGCTGCCACGATCCCGGTCCGCCCGTACGTACTCGCGGTTGAGCAAACTCACCACGGCCGGGAACAGGAACAAGAAGAGCAGTGGACGCGGCAGGCGCAGACCCGGCGTCGTATGACTCTGGTGCTCGCGGCGGACTTCGGCATCGACCTCGACCGGCATGTCGTCGGCGCGGAGAGGGCGGCGTGATGGGCACCGGGGACAGGGACAGGGAGCCTCGCCCGCCGGTGCGGATGTGCGTGCGCTGCGAGGTGACCACCGAGACGCCGGTCGTGGTGGGCGTCGTCCACCAGAACTCGGGGCCGGGCTTCGTTGTCTACGCGTGCCAGGCGTGTGCCGCGCACCACCCGCCGCAGCCGGAGGTTCTCACCGTCCTGTCCCCGCCCCGCCGAGCCGGGAGCACACAGTGAGCCGACGCTTGGCCGAAAAGGCGGGGGAGGCACGGGAGTTGTCGCCGGAATGCGCTCTGGCGCATCGGCCCGGCTACGAGGACGTACACCTCTTGTGCCGCCGCCTGCGAGACATCCCGCTGCCACACGGCGGGGGCCTACTGCTGGTACACCGCTGCCCCTGCCCCTGCCACCACCCGTGTCTGGAGGAAGCCCGGACGAGCGCCGGCACCCCACTCCAGGCAGCGCCGGACGCCCGACGCTGAGACGTTTACCCTCGTGACCTCCAGGGCCTGGATCGGTCCGGCACGTCGGCCCGATCCAAACCCTCGCCCAATGGCGTTGATGACCATGCGAGAGCGCAGCGGGTGAGCCGCAGGGCAGGCAGGGGGGTCTGCGAAGGGAGGCTGGTGGCCGACGGCACCGGCCCGCTTGCCCGCAGTCGGGCGATGGTGTCGGGGTGTTCTCACCGATCGGTCACAGTCTGAACAGTGCTCCCCGCAAGGCCGATCCGCAGTTGAGGACCGTTTTCCGCAGGGGGTCTGTCGTCTTCTGTGTGTCGATTCGAAACGTCCCGACTTTGTGTCGTCGACCATCGAGTCCGTGCTTGGTCTGCCATCGGCGGTATACCGGGCGCGTGTCCACGTCCGCACTGTGCGCCGGCCTTTCCTGACGAACACTTCTCCCATCGCTCGTCGAGGAAATGCACCTCATGCTACTCCGGGATCAGGTGCATCCGGTTTTCAGACGGGGAACATGTCCGGATCCCATTGTTTTTCACCAGTGCGCTCTCCTCGGTCATCCTCGTAGCGGGACAGCTACTCCTCTCTGTACCGAGGGAGTTCGTCAGGGAAGTCCTGTATATTCTTGCATTTTCCTGCCGTGTAAGCGTGCCGCGTGAGCCCATAAGCGAAGTCGGTCAACGCCTGATGCAATGCAACCCCAGTGGCTCGGCTCTCGCCGATCACCCGAACCTCGGACACCAGAGCGTAAGCCTGAGATGCTTTACCCGGATTCTTTCCGGTGGGAACGCATGGAGCGTAAACACTGGCGAAATCGCTCTTGGAAAGAGCGTAGATTCGATCGGAGGAAGTCTGCTCTGTCAACCCCTCGGATTTCCCACCGTAGGATTTGTAGTAATTTTCCCAACTTCTTTGGGAGGAGTTCTGGATCTGGACTTCGCCAGAAAGGATCGAATCACCGTCGCCGTATATGTGGCAACTGTACATGAAGCTGTATCCGCTGCCGTTGGTGCCAGAACCCACCTGCGCAGATCTGCTGTCCGGGAGAATGTGGATCACGGTCTCCCTCTGCACGCTCTGGTCACATACTCTGTCCGGAAGGCTGTCGAGGCCATTCGTGAAGTATTCCTGATACGAGAACCAGCCCCCAAATGCCAAGGTCAGCGTTGTCGCACCGAAGGCGATGATTTTTGTGTTCTTGCGCATGGGAACGTGTTGATATCCTTCTCAGTTCGGTCGCTTCTTATTATCTCTCAAGATGTCATTGCTCGATTCCCAGCCCTCGTTGACAGCATTTCCGATGAGAGTGTTGATTCCATCTTTCGGGAGATTTACGTGATGTCGCTTCAATGCGTCCTGTGTCGACCACTGCGTCTGCTGGTTGACCGAGTCCTGGGCGTTGCTGAGATCCTGTCCGTTGCGATAAATCGCCTCATCCAACGCGCCGTCTAACTCCCTTCCGTCGAGCAAGCGGCCGACGGCCATGCCTGCGACGCCGGCGATGAAGCCTCCACCCCCGGCGTATGCGGCACCTGCCGGGCCGGTAGGCGCCAATACGGCAGTGCCGTACCCTATGCCGGCCGAGAGTGCGGTATTAAAGAAGTTTCCTTGGTCCTTCAAGCTGTCGTTGTACGCCTTTTCGGCCTCGACGGATTTCTCGATATCTGCATCGGCAATCGAATGACCCACTATTCCTTCGATGATACCCGCGTTTCTGCCGATACCGTGCAGAACCTGGTCGCGACCTCCGTCGTACAGAGACGGGTCAGAGAGGTGCGCATCCAGGAGGCTACCGGTGTAGATGCTCTCGCCGTAGACGATCCCTGCCCTTCCTGCCGGGTCCAATGAGGTTGCTGCCAGGAATCGAGCCACCTCTGGTCGCTGTAGCCCCTCGGGGGAGTCGCTGGGCGAAAGGAAGATCGCTTCGGATTGCGGCCCTCCGAACGATCTGCTTATTTCTGGCATATAAGAAGCTGCCATATGTCCGAAACTTTCGCCCATTCCTCTTCCTACAAGGTCAGCGCCGCCGTCGGACCGTGCCACGGCTTCCATGATGTTCGCCATGATCTGGACCTGGGTCTCGTTGTGGGGCGGAGCCGCGGCCATCGAGTCCCCCAGCCCGACCCCCGTCACCGCCGCCTCCAGCGCGTGTCCAAGTGAGGGGCCCCGATCCGTGTAAGCGGTAGTGGCCAGCAGTCGGTCGAGATCCGGCTTGGACTCGAACGCGTGCGTCGCCGCCTCAGGGCTGTGCGACAGGCCCTCGAACAACCCCTCCAGCGGGTCCCGCCCGTTGCCGTCGCCGAAGACGAGGTCGACGGCGTCATAGCCCTTCACCCACAGCGCGTCGGTGTTGTTCTCTCCCCCTACCTCATCCCTCTTGAAGAGCGTCTTTCGATAGTCGTCCAGGAACTCGGTGTCGTACTGCCCCTCACGCATCAGGCTGCTCATGACCTGGGAGCCGAGGGCCCCGATGGGGCTGAAGGAGTCTGCGGCACGGAAGTTGGTGTTGCGCTCCGCGATGACGCCCTTCTTCCAGTCCTGCATGGCCTCCGAGTCCGAGAAGGACGCTGAGGCCAGGGTGAGGCTCAGGTTGTTCTGGAGGCTCTTCATCGTGTCCAGTTCCGAGCCTCTGGCGCCGGCGTGCGCCGAGGTCATCTCGGTCCAGAACTGAAGCGTTCCCTTGGGCCCGAGGCGCGTGGCGAACTGTTCCGCGAAGAGGGGGTCGCCGTTGTACGTCTCCATCGTGCGGTTGAAGCTTTTGATGTCGTCGAGGCTCATGTCGGCCGGGTTCTTGGCCATCTTCGCAAGCTTCTCCGCCGCCGCGACGGCCTTGGCAGCGGAGTCCCGGTCGGCGTACGAGGCGTCGGTGAAGCCGTACTTTGCCTGGTCGACGAGGAGCCGGAGAACCGTCGCGGCGCTGTTGTCGCTCTGCGTCGCCTTGGTCAGGATGCCCTGGATCTCGTCACGGAGGGCGTCCACCACCTTCTGGTCCGTCGCCCCGCTCTCTCCGCTGGGGTCCGACGCCCAGTCGGGCCGGGTGTTCCCGGTGACGGTGAACGTGCCCTCGCCGGTGTCGATCACCGACAGGTGCTGCTGCGCTCCGCGCGTGATGGCGGCCGTCAACTGCGTGCGAAAGCTGATCAGTTCCCCATGGGTGTCGCTGAGGATCTTGGCGATGGAGTCCGCCTGGGTGTGCGCGTCGGCGAACTCGGCGGCGGTTTTGGTGATGAACTCGCGGCTGACGGTGGCGTTCACCCCGGCCCACCTGGCGGCGTCCGCCTTCGCCTTGAGGTTGGTCTCCGCGTCCTTCTGCAGGTCCGCCAGCTTCTTCGTCATCTGCTGCCAGTCGGTGACCGCTTCACCGAGCTTGGAGAGGTCTCCGTGGCGCAGGGCGTCGAGATCCATCGGGTCAGTGGCCCTTCCGGTCGTCGAAGCCCTCGTCCAGCAGAGCGATGCTGCTGACCGCACCGGCGATGTAGGAGTCGTCGGCGGCGTGCTGGTTCTTCGTGAACCGCAGGTGGTTGGAGATATGGGCGCAGGCGTCCAGCAGCGTCTTGCTCTGCTCGCCCCAGCGCTCCGTTACATGGTCAAGGGCTGCGCCCAGCGCGAAACCCTCACCCTTGAGTCCACCCGCGGCGGCCTCCGACGCCACGCGCGCGTGCCCGCTGTAGGTGGTGAAGTCCTGGAACAGGTCATGAGCTGCCTTACCGACCGCTTCCAGGTCCTTGTGGCCGGCCACAAGGTCGCCGTAGGTGTTGCTCATGCCAGGATCGGTCGGCACATGGTTGAGTTGCATCCGGGTGGAATGCCGTTCGGCCGCCCCGGCCTTCAACTGCTCCCATTCCTCCCACGCCATGCGTGGTCCCCTTTCGTGGCGTCGTCCCAGCGTCACGTCGTCCCTCAGGCCCGCCGCCCCACGCGACGACCGTGCCGTGTCAGTGACAAAACAGATCCGGGATCTCACCGTAAGTGATCTCCCGGAATCACCATACTTTCCGCAATGCTTTGCCCACGGCCCGGACGCGGCCAAAAACCAAGGGCGAGGACCGGCCACCGCCGAACCCCCGCCTCCGGACGGAAAGCCGCGAACCGAGGGCCCGCGACTCACCCCGCTTTTCCGCTCACGCCACCCTTCCGCTCACGCCCCCCCCCGGCTCACTCCGCCCCCTCCACCCCCTCCGCCACCAACCCCACCTGAACCAACGGCTTCCCCCGCCGCCGGGAGACGAAGATGCCGCGGCCCGGGGGCATCGGGCGGGGGCGTACGCCGCCCAGGAGGTCGCCCTCGCCGGGGTCGCCCGCCAGGACGACGCCCTGCGCCCCGAGTTCCTTGACGCGCTGCATGAACGCCTCGTACGAGGCACGCCCCGCGCCCGCCGTGGACCGCGCGATGATGAACCGCACCCCCACGTCCCGGGCGAACGGCAGCAGTTCGGTCAGCCCCGCCAGCGGGTTGCCGCTCGACGTGGCGACGAGGTCGTAGTCGTCCACGACGACGAACACCGTCGGCCCCCGCCACCAGCTGCGGTCCCGGAGTTGCTGCGCCGTCACGTCGGCCGTCGGCGTCCGGCGCTGCATGAGGTCGGCGAGCGCGGCCATGTGATGGTCCATGGCGTTGGACATCGGGATGTACTCGGCGAGATGGGACGCCGGCGTCACGTCCAGCAGGGAACGCCGGTTGTCGACCACGAACAGCTTGCACTCGTCGCCCGAATACCGCTGCGTGAGCTGCTTGATCAGCAGCCGCAGCAGGTTCGACTTGCCGGACTCGCTCTCGCCGAGGACGAGGAGGAAGGGATCCTGCTCGAAGTCGACGAAGACCGGCTCGAGACGGTCCTCGTCGAGGCCGAAGGCGACCCCGCGGCGCGGGAAGCGGTCACCCGGCGGCAGCGACTCGGCCGGGAACTCCCGTGGCAGCAGCCGTACTTCCGGCGCGGGCGCGGCCTGCCAGTGCCGGGAGACCTCCGCGGCCAGCGCCTGCGTGGCGTCGGACAGCTCGGTGTCCGAGGCGAGGCCGTCGATCCGCGGCACCGCCGCCATGAAGTGCAGCTTCTGGGGCGACTGACCCCGGCCGGGAACGCCCGACGGGACGTTCGCGGCGAGCTTGCGGTCGATCTCGGAGTCCATCGTGTCGCCGAGCCGGAGCTCCAGCCGGTTCATCAGGTGGTCCTTGAGGGCGGCCCTGACCTCCATCGACCGCGACGCCGTCAGCACCAGGTGGATGCCGTAGCCGAGGCCGCGCGCCGCGATCTCGTGGATGACCTGGTCCATCGCCTCGTAGTCCGCGCGGAAGTTGCCCCAGCCGTCGATGACCAGGAAGACGTCCCCCCACGGCTGGTCCGTGACCGAGATCTCGCCCCGGGCCCGCCTGGTCCGGAAGTCGGCGATCGAGGGAATCCCCGACGCGCGGAAGTACTCCTCGCGGCGGGTCAGGATGCCGTACACCTCCGCCACCGTCCGCCGCACCCGCTCCGGGTCCAGCCGGGACGCGACCCCGCCCACATGCGGCAGGCCGGCCACCGAGGCCATCCCGCCGCCACCGAAGTCGAGGCCGTAGAACTGCACCTCGTGCGGCGTGTGGGTGAGGGCGAACGCCGAGATCAGCGTGCGCAGCAGCGTCGACTTGCCGGACTGCGGACCGCCCACGATCTGCATATGGCCGGCCGCGCCGGAGAAGTCGACCCACAGGGAGTCACGGCGCTGCTCGAACGGCTTGTCCACCAGACCGACCGGGACGACCAGCCGTCCCGCGCCCTCGTAGCCGGGCTGGGTGAGCCCGCGGCCCTCCACCGCCGTGAGGCCCGGCAGCAGCGCGTCCAGCGACGGCGGGCTGTCCAGCGGCGGCAGCCACACCTGGTGCGCCGCCGGACCCTGCGCCTCCAGCCGGCGCACGATCACGTCGAGCACGGTGTCGGCCAGCGCGTCGTCGATCTCCGCGTCACCGGCCGCCCGGGCCTGCGGCACGGCCGCGTACCGCACCGGCACCTCGGACGAGGTGAAGAGCACCGGCCGCCGGTCCAGCGGCAGCGAACCGCCCCCCGGTGCCGTCCGCTGACCGCCCGAGCGGTAGACCCCGGACACGTATGCCGCCTTGAACCGCACCATTTCGTCCGTCCCGAACTTCAGGAACCCCGAACCCGGCACATTGGGCAGCGAGTACGCGTCGGGCACGCCCAGCGCCGCCCGCGACTCCGCGGCGGAGAACGTGCGCAGACCGACGCGGTACGACAGATACGTCTCCAGTCCGCGCAGCCGCCCCTCCTCCAGGCGCTGCGAGGCCAGCAGCAGATGCACGCCCAGGGAGCGCCCGATCCGGCCGATCTGCACGAACATCTCGATGAAGTCCGGCTTCGCCGTGAGCAGTTCGCTGAACTCGTCGATCACCAGCACCAGCGAGGGGATCGGCTGCAGGGCGGCGCCCGCGGCCCGCGCCTTCTCGTAGTCGTGGATGTTGGCGTAGTTGCCCGCGTTGCGCAGCAGCTCCTGCCGGCGGTTGAGCTCGCCCCTGATGGAGTCGCCCATCCGGTCGACCAGCGTCAGATCGTCCGCCAGGTTGGTGATCACGGCCGCGACGTGCGGCATCTGCGCCATGCCCGCGAACGTGGCGCCGCCCTTGAAGTCGGCGAGGACGAAGTTCAGCGTCTCCGACGAGTGCGTCACCGCCAGGCCCAGCACCAGCGTGCGCAGCAGCTCGGACTTGCCGGAACCGGTGGCGCCCACGCACAGACCGTGCGGGCCCATGCCCTCCTGCGCCGCCTCCTTCAGGTCCAGCATCACCGGACGGCCGTCCTCGCCCACCCCGATCGGCACCCGCAGCCGCTCGGCCAGCGAACGCGGCCGCCAGGTGCGCTGTGTGTCCACCGACGCCGCGTCGCCGAGGTTCAGCAGTTCGGTGAACTCCAGGTTGGCCAGCAGCGGCTCGTCGTCATCGCCGCCGGAGGCCATCCGCAGCGGCGCGAGCTGCCGGGCGAGCGCCTCCGCGGACTCCGGCGACAGCACGTCGGGCGTCCCCTCGTACACGGCCCCGTGCCCCGACTCCAGCCGCAGCGCGCCTGGCTGTACGACGATGTCGAGCTCGCCGCCCGCTCCCGTCAGCTCGCCGGGGACGATCTCGAGGACCGTCACGCCCTGCAGTCCCTCGGGGTTGGCCAGGACCGAGTCCTGGGGGAGCGACACACCGTCCAGGATCACGACCACGTGCGGCTCGTCGGGCAGCGGCGTCGCGTTCGGGTGGAAGCGCGGCCGCCCGGTCAGCCGGGAACCGAGCAGGCTCTCCAGCTCACGGGTCTTCGAGCCGATCAGCCGGCGGCTGCCCGCCCCGTCCACGGCGCCGGGCGCCTGGACGTGCGGCAGCCACTTCGCCCACTCCCAGTGCGGCAGTTCGTCCCGGCCCGCCGCGACCACCAGCACCAGGTCCTCGGACGAGTGCAGCGCGGCCAGCGAACCGGCCAGGGCCCGGGCGCAGGAACGGACCGAGTCCGCCTCGCCGCTGACCGTCACGTGGTAGAAGGCGCGCAGGGAGACCGCCATCGGCAGGTCGTCCAGACTGTCGTGCACGGCGAGGAAACGCTGCAGCGCGCCCGCCGTCAACGGCTCCAGCTGCTCCACCGGACCGGTCTCCGGAGCGACCAGCGGGGTGGCCAGGGCCTGGGCGCCGAGGCCCACCCGGACCTGCCCGAAGTCCTCGTCCCCGGGCCGCCGTTCCCACACCCGGCTGCCCTCTGCTACCAGCGCCCACAGCTGCTCCGGGGAGGGGTGCAGGTAGTACTGCGCGTCACGCTGCGCCCGCGCGGTGTCGAGCGCGGTACGCCGGGTCTGCGCCAGGTAGCTGAGGTAGTCCCGGCGCAGATCCGCCAACTGCCCCTGCGAACCGCGCCGGAAGCGCACGACCATGGCGATCGACATGGCCACCGTCGAGGCGATCATGACCATGCCCATGATGCGCATGAACGGCTGCCCGCTCGTGAAGAAGAAGACCACCGAACCGCCCATGCCGAGCGTCGGCAGCAGTTGCATCAGCACGCTCTCCTGATGCCCCCGCGGCAACTCGGGCGGAGGCTGCAGGACGACCTCGCCCATGGGCACCTCGGACGGCAGCGCCCTGGGCGGACGCTTCACGACGATGTGGCTCACTGCTCACCAATCCCCTTGCGAGGCCCCCGGGAAGTACCGTCCGCCACCCCGTGTCAGGCGGACGCAGGCCGCCGCGTGATCCTACTGACTGCTGGTACCACCGCGGGGCGGTAGGGTGCCGGATGTTCGCGTGAGCACACCGCGGGCCGCGCGACCGCACGAACCTGCGCGGGACCTTCACGCAGCCGACGCGAGACCATCACTGAGGGGGAGCAGCAGGGTGAGCATCACGACCTCCGCGGCAGCCACCGGAGAGGGACGCGGCGCCGCAGCCGCGCCCGCGGCGGGGACGGGACTCGGCTTCTGCCGGGTCACCATCGTCGCCCCCGACAGCCGGATCGACGTGGCGCTGCCCGACGACATCCCGGTCGCCGACCTCTACCCGGAGATCCTCCGGCTCGCCCGGCAGAGCCCCGCCGAGGGCGCGCCGGTCGGTTACACCCTCGTCCGCCGGGACGGCTCCGTCCTCGACAGCTCGCGTTCGTTCGCCGCCCAGCACATCCTCGACGGCGAACTCCTCACGCTGCGCCCGTTCTCCGAGTCGCTGCCGCCCGCCGTCTTCGACGACGTGTCCGACGCGGTCGCCTCGGCCGTCACGCGCGAGCACACCCTGTGGAGCGGCGAACTGACCCGCACCGCGGGCCTCGTCGGCGGAAGCGTGCTGCCGGCCCTGCTCGCCTTCGTGGCGTGGAACGGCGACCCGCGCCACGACATGAACAGCCTGCCCGGCGTCCTCGCCGCCGTCGTCGGCGTCCTGCTCGTCGCCCTCGCCGGCGTCCGGGCCCGCGTCTACGACGACCGCGGCTCCGCGATCGCCCTGGGCCTCGGCGCCCTGCCCAACGTGGCGGTGGCGGGCTCCGGACTCCTCCCGCTCGCCGACGGCCAGGGCATCGGCAAGCTGCAGTTCCTGCTGGCGTGCGCGGCGGTTCTGCTGGCGTCGGTGCTGCTGACCCTGTGCTCCCCGCGCGGCGACGGCCCGTTCGTCGCGTTCGTGGTCGCGTCGGGCGCAGGCCTCGCGGCGGTGTTCGCGGCGATGCTCGCGCACTGGAGCCCGGCCGAGACCGCCGCGCTGTGCGCCCCAGTCGGCGTGGGCGCGCTGGCGTTCCTGCCCGGCCTGTCCATGCGCTTCGCCCGCCTGCCGATCGGCTTCGACGCCCCGGACTCCGCCTCGCGCCGCGCCTACGGCGCCGATCCCACGCCCCGGGAACCGGTCGACGCCGAGCGGATCGCCGCGCAGGCCCGCCGCGGCCACGAACTCCTGGTGGGCCTGGTCGGCGGTTGCGCGGCGATCACCGTCGGCGCCTGCGCGGTCCTCGGGTTCTCGGACGGCGTCTGGGCCCAGCTGCTCGCGCTGGCCACGGGCATCGCGCTGCTGATGCGCGCCCACCTCTTCCGCTACACCGCGCAAGTCGCCCCGGTGCTGGCCGCGGGCCTCGGCTCGCTCGTGCTCCTCGGACTCGGCCTGGCGCTCAACCCGCCCCACTCGGTGATCCGCGCCGCCCTCACCGGCGACCGCGCCGACCTGGACATCCGCACGGTCTGGCTGGTCGCCGCCGTCGCAGCCGCCGCCGCGATCGTCACCTCGATCGGCCTGATCACCTCGCGGGGCGGCCTCACCCCGTTCTGGGGCCGCTTCATGGAGATCGCCGAGGGCTTCGTCCTGCTGACGCTGGTGCCGCTGGCCCTGGCCGTCTTCGACGTGTACGCGGCAGTCCGCTCGATGACCGGCTGACCCTCGGGCGACGGGAACACGGGGCACGCGGGCAAGGGCAAGAGACCGACAGCAGCATCGCCCGACGCCCCGAGGTGCCCGGGCCCGCCGTCCGGGCCCCCGGACGGCGGGCCCGGGCACCCTCCGGAAGCGCGGCCTACTCCGTGGCCTCCACAGCCTCCGTCGTCTCCGCCCCCTCCGTCGCCGTCCCGCCGTTGTGCGGCGCCGGCTCCAGGTCGAACTCGCCGTCCCGGGCGCCCAGCACGAAGGCACGCCACTCCGCCTCGGTGTAACGCAGCACCGTCCCCGGGTCGAGCGAGGACCGCATCGCCACAGCGCCCTCGGGCAGACTGGCGATCTCGACGCGCTCCTCGTGCTCCTCCGTGCCCGGCGCGCTCTGCCACTCGACACCGGAGATGTCGAGCGCGTACAGCTCGTCCCGCTCCCGCTCCTTGCGCGCTTTGACTGCCATGTCCTCGGCATCGGCCATGTCGGCTCCGACCCTTTCCTCTGAGTTCCCACTGCCCCAACGAGCTGCAGCGCCACCCTACTTGCCGGCGTTCCCCCAGCTCAGAGGTTCTTCCGTTACGTTCCGTCCGGCCGGTGTCGCCCGTACACTGCCCCCGGCCAGGCGAGCGCGGCCCGGCCGTCCGCCGCGATATCCGGGCAGGTCGGGCGCACCGGCCTGATACCCTGGCTCTCGGCCGTTTGTGTACGCACCCCCGGAAGCCCTCTCAGGCAGCCCCTGAAGGTTCTGGAGGTCGCGCCCAGCGGATCCCCGCCTCCCGAGTAACGGAAGCTCCCCCGAGACCAAGACCGGGGGCACTCGGTGGCCACTGAAAAGACTACGAGGAGTACGCGTGCCGCTCGACGCCGCTACGAAGAAGCAGCTCATCAGCGAGTTCGGTCAGAAGGAGGGCGACACCGGCTCTCCCGAGGTCCAGGTCGCCATGCTGTCCCGCCGGATCTCGGACCTGACCGAGCACCTCAAGACGCACAAGCACGACCACCACTCCCGTCGTGGTCTGCTGATCCTGGTCGGCCAGCGTCGCCGCCTGCTGCAGTACCTCGCCAAGAAGGACATCCAGCGCTTCCGTGCGCTGGTCGACCGCCTCGGCATCCGCCGCGGTGCGGCGGGCGCCAAGTAGGACGCCGTGAGGGGAGCGGTTCCCGACAGATCGGGACCGCTCCCTTTGCTGTACACCTCGATGCGCACCACTGCGGTACGCATCGGCACGCACCACCGACAGGGCCCGTCGTACGCCCGACCGTGGAGCGGAACGTGCGGAGTGTCACCGACGCTTTGTAGTGTGGTAGCACAACGCCATACGTACGACACAGCGTGATGACGTGTACTCACTGCGGGTAGACGTCACCACGCACACGAACGAGGAGAAGCGCGCCCAGCCGCCGCCGGTCCTCGGTAGTGGCCCCCGGGCGAGAGAACCCCGGGTGCTTCGATCGAAGACCGGCCCGCACCGAGCGCTTCTCCGCCACCGTCCCCCTGCCACACGGGCAGCGAGGGACGAAAGACGACAAGTAACGGAGAAAATGCTAGTGGAGAACGAGACCCACTACGCCGAGGCCGTCATCGACAACGGCACCTTCGGCACCCGCACCATCCGCTTCGAGACGGGCCGCCTGGCCAAGCAGGCCGCCGGCTCCGCCGTGGCGTACCTGGACGACGACACCATGGTGCTGTCGGCCACCACCGCCTCCAAGAACCCCAAGGACCAGCTCGACTTCTTCCCCCTCACGGTGGACGTCGAGGAGCGGATGTACGCCGCCGGCAAGATCCCCGGCAGCTTCTTCCGCCGTGAGGGCCGTCCCTCCGAGGACGCCATCCTCACCTGCCGCCTGATCGACCGCCCGCTGCGCCCGTCCTTCCGCAAGGGCCTGCGCAACGAGATCCAGGTCGTCGCCACCATCATGGCGCTCAACCCCGACCACCTGTACGACGTCGTGGCGATCAACGCCGCCTCCGCGTCCACCCAGCTGGCCGGCCTGCCCTTCTCCGGCCCGATCGGCGGCGTCCGCGTCGCGCTGATCAACGGCCAGTGGGTCGCGTTCCCGACGCACACCGAGCTCGAGGACGCCGTCTTCGACATGGTGGTCGCCGGCCGCGTCCTGGAGGACGGCGACGTCGCCATCATGATGGTCGAGGCCGAGGCCACCGAGAAGACCATCCAGCTCGTCGCGGGCGGCGCCGAGGCGCCGACCGAGGAGGTCGTCGCCGCCGGTCTGGACGCCGCGAAGCCCTTCATCAAGGTGCTCTGCAAGGCCCAGGCCGACCTCGCCGCCAAGGCCGCGAAGCCGACCGGCGACTTCCCGGTCTTCCTCGACTACCAGGACGACATCCTGGAGGCGCTGTCCGCCGCCGTCCGCCCGGAGCTCGCCTCCGCGCTGACCATCGCCGGCAAGCAGGACCGCGAGGCCGAGCTCGACCGCGTCAAGGCGCTCGCCGCCGAGAAGCTCCTCCCGGAGTTCGAGGGCCGCGAGAAGGAGATCTCCGCCGCGTACCGCTCGCTCACCAAGCAGCTGGTCCGCGAGCGCGTGATCAAGGAGAAGACCCGCATCGACGGCCGCGGCGTCACGGACATCCGTACGCTCGCCGCCGAGGTCGAGGCCATCCCGCGCGTGCACGGCTCGGCGCTGTTCGAGCGTGGCGAGACCCAGATCCTGGGCGTCACCACCCTCAACATGCTCCGCATGGAGCAGCAGCTGGACACCCTCTCCCCGGTGACCCGCAAGCGCTACATGCACAACTACAACTTCCCGCCGTACTCCGTCGGTGAGACCGGCCGCGTGGGCTCCCCCAAGCGCCGCGAGATCGGCCACGGCGCCCTCGCCGAGCGCGCCATCGTGCCGGTCCTGCCGACGCGCGAGGAGTTCCCCTACGCGATCCGTCAGGTGTCCGAGGCCCTCGGCTCCAACGGCTCGACGTCCATGGGCTCGGTCTGCGCCTCCACCATGTCGCTGCTGAACGCCGGTGTGCCCCTGAAGGCCCCCGTCGCCGGCATCGCCATGGGCCTGATCTCCCAGGAGATCAACGGCGAGACGCACTACGTCGCCCTCACCGACATCCTCGGTGCGGAGGACGCCTTCGGCGACATGGACTTCAAGGTCGCCGGCACCAAGGAGTTCGTCACCGCCCTCCAGCTCGACACCAAGCTGGACGGCATCCCGGCCTCCGTCCTGGCCGCGGCCCTCAAGCAGGCCCGCGACGCCCGCCTCCACATCCTCGACGTGATGATGGAAGCGATCGACACGCCGGACGAGATGTCCCCCAACGCCCCGCGGATCATCACCGTCAAGATCCCGGTGGACAAGATCGGTGAGGTCATCGGCCCGAAGGGCAAGATGATCAACCAGATCCAGGAGGACACCGGCGCCGAGATCACGATCGAGGACGACGGCACCATCTACATCGGTGCCCAGGTCGGCTCGCAGGCCGAGGCCGCCCGCGCCACGATCAACGGCATCGCCAACCCGACCATGCCGGAGGTCGGCGAGCGCTACCTGGGCACGGTCGTCAAGACCACGACCTTCGGTGCGTTCGTGTCGCTGCTCCCGGGCAAGGACGGTCTGCTGCACATCTCGCAGATCCGCAAGCTCGCCGGCGGCAAGCGCGTGGAGAACGTCGAGGACGTGCTCGGCGTGGGCTCCAAGGTCCAGGTCGAGATCGCCGAGATCGACTCCCGCGGCAAGCTCTCCCTGATCCCCGTGATCGAGGGCGAGGAAGCCGCCGAGGACGCGAAGGACGACTCCGACAAGTGACGTCGAGCAGCTCCCAGGCGACGGCCCGCACCTCTTCGGAGGCGCGGGCCGTCGCCCGTACCCAAACCCTGATCAAGGGCACGGCCGGCATCGGCGTCGTCCGCAAGACCACCCTGCCGGGCGGCCTGCGCATCGTCACCGAGACCCTCCCGTCGGTCCGCTCCGCCACGTTCGGCATCTGGGCGCACGTGGGCTCCCGTGACGAGACGCCGTCCCTGAACGGCGCCACGCACTACCTGGAGCACCTCCTCTTCAAGGGGACGACCCGCAGGTCCGCGCTCGACATCTCCTCCGCGATAGACGCGGTGGGCGGCGAGATGAACGCGTTCACGGCGAAGGAGTACACGTGCTACTACGCGCGCGTGCTCGACACCGACCTGCCGCTCGCCATCGACGTCGTCTGCGACATGCTGACCGGCTCCCTCATCCGTGAGGAGGACGTCAACGTCGAGCGCGGCGCGATCCTCGAAGAGATCGCCATGACCGAGGACGACCCCGGCGACTGCGTGCACGACCTGTTCGCGCAGACGATGTTCGGGGACAACCCCCTCGGCCGGCCGGTCCTCGGCACCGTCGACACGGTCAACGCCCTCACCGCCGACCGCATCCGCCGCTTCTACAAGAAGCACTACGACCCGACCCACCTCGTGGTCGCCGCCGCCGGCAACATCGACCACAACAAGGTCGTCCGCCAGGTCCGCGCGGCCTTCGAGAAGGCGGGCTCCCTCAGAAACACGGACGCGGCGCCCATCGGCCCGCGTGACGGCCGGCGCGCGATCCGCGCGGTGGGCAGGGTCGAGCTGATCGGCCGCAGGACCGAACAGGCGCACGTCGTGCTCGGCATGCCCGGCCTCGCCCGCACGGACGACCGGCGCTGGGCGCTCGGCGTGCTGAACACGGCCCTCGGCGGCGGCATGTCCTCCCGTCTCTTCCAGGAGGTCCGCGAGAAGCGCGGCCTGGCCTACAGCGTGTACTCGTACACCTCGGGCTTCGCCGACTGCGGTCTCTTCGGCGTGTACGCGGGCTGCCGTCCGAGCCAGGTGCACGACGTGCTGAAGATCTGCCGGGACGAACTCGACCAGGTCGCCGAGCACGGTCTGTCCGACGAGGAGATCGTCCGCGCCATCGGCCAGCTCCGCGGCTCCACGGTCCTCGGCCTGGAGGACACCGGCGCGCTCATGAACCGCATCGGCAAGAGCGAGCTGTGCTGGGGCGACCAGATGTCCGTCGACGACATGCTGGCCCGGATAGCGGCCGTCACCCCGGACGAGGTCCGCTCCGTGGCCCGCGACATCCTGGGACAGCGCCCGTCGCTGTCGGTCATAGGCCCCCTCAAGGACAAGCAGGCCGCGCGGCTGCACGACGCGGTCGCCTGACACCCTCCGCCAGGCCTTCGGCAACTTCGGTAAGGAAGCAAGAGATGAGCAAGCTGCGCGTGGCGGTCCTCGGCGCCAAGGGCCGGATCGGCTCCGAGGCGGTACGGGCGGTCGAGGCCGCCGAGGACATGGAGCTGGTGGCCGCCCTCGGCCGCGGCGACGACCTGCAGACGCTGGCGCGGACCGGCGCCCAGGTCGCGGTCGAACTGACCACCCCCGCCTCGGTCATGGACAACCTCGACTTCTGCGTACGGCACGGCATCCACGCCGTGGTCGGCACCACCGGCTGGACGGACGAACGCCTCGCGCAGCTGAACGGCTGGCTGGCCGCGTCCCCCGCCACGGGCGTGCTCATCGCACCCAACTTCTCCATCGGGGCCGTCCTCACCATGAAGTTCGCGCAGATCGCCGCGCCGTACTTCGAGTCCGTCGAGGTCGTGGAACTGCACCACCCCAACAAGGTGGACGCCCCGTCCGGCACCGCCACCCGCACCGCCCAGCTCATCGCCGAGGCCCGCCGCGCGGCCGGCTCGGCCCCGGCCCCGGACGCCACGGCGACGGGGCTGGACGGCGCGCGGGGAGCCAGCGTCGACGGCGTCCCGGTCCACGCGATCCGGCTGCGGGGCCTCCTGGCCCACCAGGAGGTCCTGCTGGGCGGCGAGGGCGAGACCCTGACCGTCCGCCACGACTCGCTCCACCACAGCAGCTTCATGCCGGGCATCCTGCTGGGAGCCCGCCGGGTGGTGTCGACGCCCGGCCTCACCTTCGGCCTGGAACACTTCCTGGACCTGAACTGAGCCTCTGACGTCATGCGCGCGAAGATCTCCTACGCCCTCACGGCCGCCGTCCTGGTCTTCTACTTCGTCCTGGTCGGCAGCCGCGGCGTCATGCTCATCCAGTCCGGCACACTGCTCACCGTCACGTTCGGCTTGGCGGTGCTGATCCTGCCGGTCATCGGCGTCTGGTTCCTGTGGAAGAACACCCAGTTCGTCCGCCGGGCCAACGCGCTCGCAGCCGAACTCGACGCCGAGGGCGGTCTGCCCGTGGACGAGCTGAAACGCACCCCGAGCGGCCGGATCGACCGCGACTCGGCCGACGAGGTGTTCGCCGTGCGCAAGGCCGAGACCGAGGCGGCCCCCGAGGACTGGCGCACCTGGTTCCGGCTCGCCGTCGCCTACCACGACGCCCGGGACACCCCCCGGGCCCGCAAGGCCATGCAGCGGGCGATCAGCCTGCACGACGGCAAGCCCGTCGGGGCCGCCTGACCTCCCGCACCCCACCCGCCCCGCGCGCACGCGGAAGGGGCCGGCCCGCCCTCGCGGCGGACCGGCCCCTCCGTGCGTACGGCGGTCAGCCGTGCCGGTTCTCCGCGGCCCACGCCTCGACCGCGTCCGCCGCCCGGTCGAAGGCCTCGCCGCGCGCCAGGAAGTCCGCCCCGTGCGTGGTCAGCAAAGGCGTGCTCTCGGCCGGCCGGTCCCGTCGCGCGACCGTCAGGGCCTGCCCCTGGACGGTCCGCGGCAGCCCCAGCCAGCGCACCGGCTGCTGCACGGTGTGCACCGCCCCGACCCGCTCCCACGGCAGCGTGCGCGTGACGAGGAAGCCGACATGGCGCAGCCCGCGCGCGCTCACCCACACAC
The DNA here is from genome assembly GCF_030816715.1 of Streptomyces achromogenes. Classification (NCBI taxonomy): domain Bacteria; kingdom Bacillati; phylum Actinomycetota; class Actinomycetes; order Kitasatosporales; family Streptomycetaceae; genus Streptomyces; species Streptomyces achromogenes. Next base: position 6,336,253 of record NZ_JAUSYH010000001.1, read on the forward strand.
CCATCCGCAGCAGCCGCAGGGCGCAGGCGATCACCAGCAGGGAGCCGCCGAAGACCACGCCGGCCTCGGACACCGAGCCGGTCAGGGCGATGATGACTGCCGCGAACAGCACGAACGAGGCGAGCAGCAGCGTCAGCGCCGCGATCCCGACCCGCCAGGGGCCGGGCCGGTAGGGGCGCCGCCAGCGCTCATGGTCCTCGAAGGGCAGGGCGACGTCGTCCGCCGCGTCGAACGGTCGGTCGGCCGTCAGGAAGGGCAGGGGCACGACTGGTCCTCACTCGTCCATGCGTGGGCTGGCTGTGCCCGGTGAGGCTATCCGCCTGTGTGCCCGCTCACCACCATCGGGGTCCGTGGCGGCGCTGGCGGTCCTGCTTCAGCGGCCCGGGGACGCCTGTGACTGCTGACCCTGCAAGGAGTGGTCGACGCTCAGCGCCGGCATCCCGACGACCAGCGAGCCCATCAGCCCGGCCACGATCGTGAGCCCCAGCAGCCACCGCCCGGCTATCCGACTCACGGAGGACCGCTCGGGGGGTGGGGGAGCGACATTGCTTCGGAACCTGTCGGCCTCGGCGAGGAAGGCGAAGGGGACGGGCTCGCGCCGACGGAACATGGTGGGTACTTCCTCCTGGAAGGGGTGGGCCATCGTCTCAACGCATGGGACATCGTCTACCGGTACAGACGCTCGAGTGCCCGAAAACGTGCCCCATATCGGCAGACGTCCTGAAGAAATCCCGCGGCACGCCCGTGCTCGTCCGGCGCAACGGCCCCCGTAGAGTTGGCGCCGCTCCGAAGACGCGATGGAAGGACCCCCCTGCCGTGACCGACAGCCCCGCCGACGACCTCAAGCCCGGCTTCCGCAGCGACGTCACCGTCGAGCTGGTCAAGCACACCGCGTCCGACGCCGACGTGCTCTTCGCCGCCCGTGTCTCGACCGTCGGCGAGCAGTCCCTCGACGAGCTGGGCAAGGACCCCGAGCGGTCGAAGGGCCTGATCAACTATCTGATGCGGGACCGGCACGGCAGCCCCTTCGAGCACAACTCGATGACCTTCTTCATCAGCGCCCCGATCTTCGTCTTCCGCGAGTTCATGCGGCACCGCGTGGGCTGGTCCTACAACGAGGAGTCCGGCCGCTACCGGGAGCTCCAGCCGGTCTTCTACGTCCCCGGCGAGTCCCGCAAGCTGGTGCAGGAGGGCCGCCCCGGCAAGTACGTCTTCGTCGAGGGAACCGAGGCCCAGCAGGAGCTGGTCGGCCGCACCATGGAGGACTCCTACGTTCGGGCCTACGAGGCCTACCAGGAGATGCTCGCCGCCGGAGTCGCCCGCGAGGTCGCGCGCGCGGTCCTCCCGGTGGGCCTGTTCTCCTCGATGTACGCCACCTGCAACGCCCGGTCGCTGATGCACTTCCTGGGCCTGCGCACCCAGCACGAGCTGGCGAAGGTCCCCTCCTTCCCGCAGCGGGAGATCGAGATGGTGGGCGAGAAGATGGAGGCCGAGTGGGCCAGGCTCATGCCCCTCACCTACGCGGCCTTCAACGCGAACGGGCGTGTCGCACCGTGACGAGGACGGGCCACGGAGACGTATGTACGGATCATCCGCCCGAAGTGTCCGTATTGCGGCATTTGGAGAAGTTCATCTAGCCTGATCAAACGGACCCGGCACTGCTTGAACCCCCGAGCAGGCAGTGCCGGGTTCCATCTTTGTCATGACTTTTCGTACCCCCCGACGGCAGACCCCACGGTGAGCAACGAGTAGCGTGTCACCCATGGCTCCGACCTCCACTCCGCAGACCCCCTTCGGGCGGGTCCTCACCGCCATGGTCACGCCCCTCACGGCGGACGGCGCGATCGACCTCGACGGCGCACAGCGGCTCGCCACCCACCTGGTGGACGCAGGCAACGACGGCCTGATCGTCAACGGCACCACCGGCGAGTCGCCCACCACCAGCGACGCGGAGAAATCGGATCTGGTACGAGCCGTCCTGGAGGCCGTCGGAGACCGCGCCCACGTGGTCGCGGGAGTCGGCACCAACGACACCCACCACAGCGTCGAACTGGCCAAGGCGGCCGAGACGACGGGCGCACACGGCCTCCTGGTCGTCACCCCGTACTACAACAAGCCCCCGCAGGAGGGTCTCTACCGCCACTTCACGGCCGTCGCCGACGCCACCGGCCTGCCGGTCATGCTCTACGACATCCCCGGCCGCAGCGGTGTCCCGATCAGCACCGAGACGCTGGTCCGCCTCGCCGCCCACCCCCGGATCGTCGCCAACAAGGACGCCAAGGGCGATCTGGGCCGCGCGAGCTGGGCCATCGCGCGCTCCGGCCTCGCCTGGTACTCCGGTGACGACATGCTGAACCTGCCGCTGCTCTCCGTGGGAGCGGTCGGCTTCGTCTCGGTGGTCGGCCACCTGGTCACCCCGGAGCTGCGCGCCCTGGTCGAGGCGTTCACCGCCGGCGACGTCCAGAAGGCTACCGAGATCCACCAGAAGCTGCTCCCCGTCTACACGGGCATGTTCCGCACCCAGGGCGTCATGACGACGAAGGCGGCGCTCGCCCTGCAGGGCCTGCCCGCGGGACCGCTGCGCCCGCCCATGGTCGAGTGCTCGCCCGAAGAGATCGAACAGCTCAAGATCGATCTTGCCGCGGGCGGGGTACAGCTCTGACAACAGACTTCACAACTGAATAGGCAGGCCACCGGTGCCTGCAATCCACCACGACAACTGCTTCTGCACGAACGTCACGCGCGCCACGTGCCCACCGGTACGTGGCGCGCGTGTGTGAGGAGAGTCTTTTGAGTCATCCGCATCCGCAACTCGCTCCGCCCCCGCAGCTCCCCGCGGGCGGCCTCCGGGTCACTCCGCTCGGCGGGCTCGGCGAAATCGGCCGGAACATGACGGTCTTCGAATACGGCGGCCGCCTGCTGATCGTCGACTGCGGGGTGCTGTTCCCCGAGGAGGAGCAGCCCGGCATCGACCTGATCCTGCCGGACTTCTCGTCCATCCGGGACCGCCTCGACGACATCGAGGGCATCGTCCTGACCCATGGTCACGAGGACCACATCGGCGCCGTCCCCTACCTCCTGCGCGAGAAGCCGGACATCCCGCTCATCGGCTCCAAGCTGACCCTCGCGCTGATCGAGGCCAAGCTCCAGGAGCACCGGATCCGCCCGTACACCCTCGAGGTGGCGGAGGGGCACCGGGAGCGCATCGGCCCGTTCGACTGTGAGTTCATCGCCGTCAACCACTCGATCCCGGACGCCCTCGCGGTCGCGATCCGCACGCCCGCCGGCATGGTGGTTCACACGGGCGACTTCAAGATGGACCAGCTCCCGCTGGACGGCAGGCTCACCGACCTGCACGCGTTCGCCCGCCTGAGCGAGGAGGGCATCGACCTCCTTCTCTCCGACTCGACGAACGCCGAGGTCCCCGGGTTCGTGCCGCCCGAGCGGGACATCTCCAACGTTTTGCGCACGGTCTTCGCCGGAGCCCGCAAGCGGATCATCGTGGCCAGCTTCGCCAGTCACGTCCACCGCATCCAGCAGATCCTCGACGCGGCGCACGAGTACGGCCGCCGCGTCGCCTTCGTGGGCCGCTCGATGGTCCGCAACATGGGCATCGCGCGCGACCTGGGGTACCTGAAGGTCCCGCCGGGCCTCGTCGTGGACGTCAAGACCCTCGACGACCTTCCGGACCACGAGGTCGTCCTGGTGTGCACGGGGTCCCAGGGCGAGCCGATGGCGGCCCTGTCCCGCATGGCCAACCGCGACCACCAGATCCGCATCGTCCCCGGCGACACGGTGATCCTGGCGTCGTCGCTCATCCCGGGCAACGAGAACGCGGTCTACCGGGTCATCAACGGCCTGACCCGCTGGGGCGCGAACGTCATCCACAAGGGCAACGCCAAGGTGCACGTCTCGGGCCACGCGTCTGCCGGCGAGCTCCTGTACTTCTACAACATCTGCCGCCCGAAGAACCTGATGCCGGTGCACGGCGAATGGCGGCACCTGCGCGCCAACGCCGAGCTGGGCGCCCTGACGGGCGTCCCGCACGACCGCATCGTGATCGCGGAGGACGGCGTGGTCGTCGACCTCGTCGAGGGCAAGGCGAAGATCGCCGGCAAGGTCCAGGCGGGATACGTGTACGTCGACGGCCTCTCGGTCGGCGACGTCGGCGAGCCGGCCCTGAAGGACCGGAAGATCCTGGGCGACGAGGGCATCATCTCGGTCTTCGTCGTCGTGGACTCCTCCACCGGCAAGATCACCGGCGGCCCGCACATCCAGGCCCGCGGTTCGGGCATCGAGGACTCCGCCTTCTCGGCCGTCACCCCGAAGATCGCCGAGGTCCTGGAACGCTCGGCCCAGGACGGTGTCGTCGAGCCCCACCAGCTGCAGCAGCTGATCCGCCGCACCCTGGGCAAGTGGGTCTCCGACACCTATCGCCGCAGGCCGATGATCCTCCCGGTCGTGGTGGAGGTCTGAGCGACGTACGACCCCTCGTACGCGTGAACCCGGAGCGGGGCTCCCCGATTTGCATCGGGGAGCCCCGCTCCAGTACGTTTACGGCTCCGCCTGAACGGGAACCCGGTACACCTCGTGCCCCGGATCCACTTCCCGGAGGGGCGAGAAAACCGACTCAGAACTTCTGATAAAGTCGGAACCGCCGGAAAGGAAAACCCGCGAGATAAGCGGGGAACCTGGAAAGCACCGAGGAAATCGGATCGGGAAACGGTCTGATAGAGTCGGAAACGCAAGACCGAAGGGAAACTGCCCGGAGGAAAGCCCGAGAGGGTGAGTACGAAGGAAGCGTCCGTTCCTTGAGAACTCAACAGCGTGCCAAAAATCAACGCCAGATATGTTGATACCCCGTCCCCGGCAGTGATAGCCGAGGATGAGGTTCCTTTGAAACAAACACAGCGAGGACGTTGTGAACGCCGAGCTTATTCCGCTCGACGTTCCGCTCTCGTGTGTGCGATCCCGATCACGGGAAAACATTCACGGAGAGTTTGATCCTGGCTCAGGACGAACGCTGGCGGCGTGCTTAACACATGCAAGTCGAACGATGAACCACTTCGGTGGGGATTAGTGGCGAACGGGTGAGTAACACGTGGGCAATCTGCCCTTCACTCTGGGACAAGCCCTGGAAACGGGGTCTAATACCGGATATCACTTCTGCAGGCATCTGTAGGGGTTGAAAGCTCCGGCGGTGAAGGATGAGCCCGCGGCCTATCAGCTTGTTGGTGAGGTAATGGCTCACCAAGGCGACGACGGGTAGCCGGCCTGAGAGGGCGACCGGCCACACTGGGACTGAGACACGGCCCAGACTCCTACGGGAGGCAGCAGTGGGGAATATTGCACAATGGGCGAAAGCCTGATGCAGCGACGCCGCGTGAGGGATGACGGCCTTCGGGTTGTAAACCTCTTTCAGCAGGGAAGAAGCGAAAGTGACGGTACCTGCAGAAGAAGCGCCGGCTAACTACGTGCCAGCAGCCGCGGTAATACGTAGGGCGCAAGCGTTGTCCGGAATTATTGGGCGTAAAGAGCTCGTAGGCGGTCTGTCGCGTCGGATGTGAAAGCCCGGGGCTTAACCCCGGGTCTGCATTCGATACGGGCAGACTAGAGTGTGGTAGGGGAGATCGGAATTCCTGGTGTAGCGGTGAAATGCGCAGATATCAGGAGGAACACCGGTGGCGAAGGCGGATCTCTGGGCCATTACTGACGCTGAGGAGCGAAAGCGTGGGGAGCGAACAGGATTAGATACCCTGGTAGTCCACGCCGTAAACGGTGGGAACTAGGTGTTGGCGACATTCCACGTCGTCGGTGCCGCAGCTAACGCATTAAGTTCCCCGCCTGGGGAGTACGGCCGCAAGGCTAAAACTCAAAGGAATTGACGGGGGCCCGCACAAGCAGCGGAGCATGTGGCTTAATTCGACGCAACGCGAAGAACCTTACCAAGGCTTGACATACACCGGAAACGGCCAGAGATGGTCGCCCCCTTGTGGTCGGTGTACAGGTGGTGCATGGCTGTCGTCAGCTCGTGTCGTGAGATGTTGGGTTAAGTCCCGCAACGAGCGCAACCCTTGTTCTGTGTTGCCAGCATGCCCTTCGGGGTGATGGGGACTCACAGGAGACTGCCGGGGTCAACTCGGAGGAAGGTGGGGACGACGTCAAGTCATCATGCCCCTTATGTCTTGGGCTGCACACGTGCTACAATGGCCGGTACAAAGAGCTGCGAAACCGTGAGGTGGAGCGAATCTCAAAAAGCCGGTCTCAGTTCGGATTGGGGTCTGCAACTCGACCCCATGAAGTCGGAGTTGCTAGTAATCGCAGATCAGCATTGCTGCGGTGAATACGTTCCCGGGCCTTGTACACACCGCCCGTCACGTCACGAAAGTCGGTAACACCCGAAGCCGGTGGCCCAACCCCTTGTGGGAGGGAGCTGTCGAAGGTGGGACTGGCGATTGGGACGAAGTCGTAACAAGGTAGCCGTACCGGAAGGTGCGGCTGGATCACCTCCTTTCTAAGGAGCACTTCTAGGCGACCGCAAGGTTGTCCAGAGGCCAGTTCATCGGCGAACGTCCGGTGCTGGTTGCTCATGGGTGGAACGTTGATTATTCGGCACTCTCAGTCATCTCGGGCTGCAAGTACTGCTCTTCGGAGCGTGGAAAGCTGATCACGAGTGGCGGGGGTGCCGGGCACGCTGTTGGGTGTCTGAGGGTATGGCCGTGAGGTCGTCCTTCTGATGCCGGCCCCAGTGAACTCCAGCTCAGGTTGGGGGTGATGGGTGGCTGGTCGTTGTTTGAGAACTGCACAGTGGACGCGAGCATCTGTGGCCAAGTTTTTAAGGGCGCACGGTGGATGCCTTGGCACCAGGAACCGATGAAGGACGTGGGAGGCCACGATAGTCCCCGGGGAGCCGTCAACCAGGCTTTGATCCGGGGGTTTCCGAATGGGGAAACCCGGCAGTCGTCATGGGCTGTCACCCATACCTGAACACATAGGGTATGTGGAGGGAACGCGGGGAAGTGAAACATCTCAGTACCCGCAGGAAGAGAAAACAACCGTGATTCCGGGAGTAGTGGCGAGCGAAACCGGATGAGGCCAAACCGTATGCGTGTGAGACCCGGCAGGGGTTGCGCATTCGGGGTTGTGGGATCTCTCTTTCACAGTCTGCCGGCTGTGAGGCGAGTCAGAAACCGTTGATGTAGGCGAAGGACATGCGAAAGGTCCGGCGTAGAGGGTAAGACCCCCGTAGTCGAAACATCAACGGCTCGTTTGAGAGACACCCAAGTAGCACGGGGCCCGAGAAATCCCGTGTGAATCTGGCGGGACCACCCGCTAAGCCTAAATATTCCCTGGTGACCGATAGCGGATAGTACCGTGAGGGAATGGTGAAAAGTACCGCGGGAGCGGAGTGAAATAGTACCTGAAACCGTGTGCCTACAAGCCGTGGGAGCGTCGGACGTCAAGCTTGCTTGGCGTCTCGTGACTGCGTGCCTTTTGAAGAATGAGCCTGCGAGTTTGCGGTGTGTTGCGAGGTTAACCCGAGTGGGGTAGCCGTAGCGAAAGCGAGTCCGAACAGGGCGTTTCAGTAGCACGCTCAAGACCCGAAGCGGAGTGATCTAGCCATGGGCAGGTTGAAGCGGAGGTAAGACTTCGTGGAGGACCGAACCCACCAGGGTTGAAAACCTGGGGGATGACCTGTGGTTAGGGGTGAAAGGCCAATCAAACTCCGTGATAGCTGGTTCTCCCCGAAATGCATTTAGGTGCAGCGTCGTGTGTTTCTTGCCGGAGGTAGAGCACTGGATAGGCGATGGGCCCTACCGGGTTACTGACCTTAGCCAAACTCCGAATGCCGGTAAGTGAGAGCGCGGCAGTGAGACTGTGGGGGATAAGCTCCATGGTCGAGAGGGAAACAGCCCAGAGCATCGACTAAGGCCCCTAAGCGTACGCTAAGTGGGAAAGGATGTGGAGTCGCAGAGACAACCAGGAGGTTGGCTTAGAAGCAGCCACCCTTGAAAGAGTGCGTAATAGCTCACTGGTCTAGTGATTCCGCGCCGACAATGTAGCGGGGCTCAAGCGTACCGCCGAAGTCGTGTCATTGCAGCAATAGGGCCAACGCCTGCTGTGATGGGTAGGGGAGCGTCGTGTGCCGGGTGAAGCAGCACCGGAAGGTAGTTGTGGACGGTTCACGAGTGAGAATGCAGGCATGAGTAGCGATTCACACGTGAGAAACGTGTGCGCCGATTGACTAAGGGTTCCTGGGTCAAGCTGATCTGCCCAGGGTAAGTCGGGACCTAAGGCGAGGCCGACAGGCGTAGTCGATGGATAACCGGTTGATATTCCGGTACCCGCTGTGAAGCGTCAAACATCGAACCAGGCGATGCTAAGTCCGTGAAGCCGTTCCGGACCCTTCGGGGAATGGAAAGTGGTGGAGCCGACGGACCAGACTTGCAGTAGGTGAGTGATGGGGTGACGCAGGAAGGTAGTCCATCCCGGGCGGTGGTTGTCCCGGGGTAAGGGTGTAGGCCGTGTGATAGGCAAATCCGTCACACATTAAGGCTGAGACCTGATGCCGAGCCGATTGTGGCGAAGTGGATGATCCTATGCTGTCGAGAAAAGCCTCTAGCGAGTTTCATGGCGGCCCGTACCCTAAACCGACTCAGGTGGTCAGGTAGAGAATACCGAGGCGTTCGGGTGAACTATGGTTAAGGAACTCGGCAAAATGCCCCCGTAACTTCGGGAGAAGGGGGGCCACGCTTGGTGAGAGGACTTGCTCCTCGAGCTGGGGGTGGCCGCAGAGACCAGCGAGAAGCGACTGTTTACTAAAAACACAGGTCCGTGCGAAGCCGTAAGGCGATGTATACGGACTGACGCCTGCCCGGTGCTGGAACGTTAAGGGGACCGGTTAGTCACTCTTCGGGGTGGCGAAGCTGAGAACTTAAGCGCCAGTAAACGGCGGTGGTAACTATAACCATCCTAAGGTAGCGAAATTCCTTGTCGGGTAAGTTCCGACCTGCACGAATGGCGTAACGACTTCTCGACTGTCTCAACCATAGGCCCGGTGAAATTGCACTACGAGTAAAGATGCTCGTTTCGCGCAGCAGGACGGAAAGACCCCGGGACCTTTACTACAGTTTGATATTGGTGTTCGGTTCGGCTTGTGTAGGATAGCTGGGAGACTGTGAAGCTTGGACGCCAGTTCGAGTGGAGTCGTCGTTGAAATACCAGTCTGGTCGTGCTGGATGTCTAACCTGGGTCCGTGATCCGGATCAGGGACAGTGTCTGATGGGTAGTTTAACTGGGGCGGTTGCCTCCTAAAGAGTAACGGAGGCGCCCAAAGGTTCCCTCAGCCTGGTTGGCAATCAGGTGTTGAGTGTAAGTGCACAAGGGAGCTTGACTGTGAGACCGACGGGTCGAGCAGGGACGAAAGTCGGGACTAGTGATCCGGCGGTGGCTTGTGGAAGCGCCGTCGCTCAACGGATAAAAGGTACCCCGGGGATAACAGGCTGATCTTCCCCAAGAGTCCATATCGACGGGATGGTTTGGCACCTCGATGTCGGCTCGTCGCATCCTGGGGCTGGAGTCGGTCCCAAGGGTTGGGCTGTTCGCCCATTAAAGCGGTACGCGAGCTGGGTTTAGAACGTCGTGAGACAGTTCGGTCCCTATCCGCTGCGCGCGCAGGAATATTGAGAAGGGCTGTCCCTAGTACGAGAGGACCGGGACGGACGAACCTCTGGTGTGCCAGTTGTTCTGCCAAGGGCATGGCTGGTTGGCTACGTTCGGGAGGGATAACCGCTGAAAGCATCTAAGCGGGAAGCCTGCTTCGAGATGAGTATTCCCACCCACTTGATGGGGTAAGGCTCCCAGTAGACGACTGGGTTGATAGGCCGGATGTGGAAGCCCAGTAATGGGTGAAGCTGACTGGTACTAATAGGCCGAGGGCTTGTCCTCAGTTGCTCGCGTCCACTGTGTTGGTTCTGAAACCACGAACAGCCCCATGCCATGGTCACGGTGTGGTGCGGCTGGACAGTTTCATAGTGTTTCGGTGGTCATAGCGTGAGGGAAACGCCCGGTTACATTCCGAACCCGGAAGCTAAGCCTTACAGCGCCGATGGTACTGCAGGGGGGACCCTGTGGGAGAGTAGGACACCGCCGAACAATCATTGCGAAAACCCCCGTGCCATTCGGCACGGGGGTTTTCTGCGTTCCAGGCATGACGAACCGGCCAGCGCAGCGGCGTCCGGTCAGGGGAAGATGCACCGGACAGGCCGGCCCGGTGAGGGGCGGCGGACCGCTTCAGCCCGACCTGTGAGCGAGTTTGAGAACACCGGGCCGTTCGGGGTATGCTCTGTTCCGTTGCCGCGAGGGAAACCTCGAGAAGTGACCAGCCCCCTTAGCTCAGTCGGCAGAGCGTCTCCATGGTAAGGAGAAGGTCAACGGTTCGATTCCGTTAGGGGGCTCCACAAAGAGAAAGCCTCCACCCGTTCGGGTGGGGGCTTTTCTCTTTGCCCGTCTTATGCCACGCGCATGGCCAGGATCGCCATGTCGTCCGACGGGGCGTCGGACGCGAAGCGTTCCACCGCGCGCATGATGCGGGCGGCGACCGCGCCGGCCGTGAGACCCGTGCAGGTGGTGAGGACGTCGGCGAGGCCGTCGTCCCCCAGCATGCGGGTGCCCTCCCGGCGCTCGGTGACTCCGTCGGTGACGCAGAGCAGGACGTCGCCCGGGTCGAGGGTGACGGTCTGCTCGTAGAGCTCCAGGTCCTCCATGACGCCCAGCAGCGGCTGGGGTTCGGCGGCCGGCTCGACCGTGCCGTCCTGGCGCAGCCGGAGGGGCAGCGGGTGGCCCGCGCACACGACCTTCAACTCCGCGCTGCCGTCCTCGTGCGGGCGCATCTCGCCGTAGAGGAGGGTCAGGAAGCGGCTGCGGGCGCCCTCGTCCAGGATGGCGGAGTTGAGACGCTCGAGAACGGCCGGGCCGCTCAGGCCTTCCCTGGCCAGGAGGCGAAGGGCGTGGCGGGCGAGACCGGTGACCGCCGCCGCGTTGGGGCCCGTGCCGCAGACGTCGCCGATGGCGAAGCCGTACACGCCCTCGCTGATGGGGAAGACGTCGTAGAAGTCGCCGCCCACCTCGTTGCCCTCTCCGGCGGCCCGGTAGATGACCTCGACCTCGACGCCGTCGATCTTGGGGGTCTCCGGGGGGAGAAGGCTGCGTTGGAGGGCCTGGCTGATGGCCGTGCGCTCCGAGTACAGGCGGGCGTTGTCGAGGGCGAGGGCCGCTCGGCGGCTCAGGTCCTCGGCCAGTTCCAGGATCTCCTGGCGGAAGTGCTCGTCGGTGGGCTTGCCGAGGGTCAGCATGCCGATGACGCGGTTGCGGGCGACCAGGGGGAGGACGACGGTCTCGCCGCCGACGGCGGAGGCCGTGGCGAGGGTGGGACCGATGCCCGAGGCCACCTGATGGGTCGGCCCGCCGGTCAGGCCGAGGCTGCGCATGGAACTGCGCAGGGCCGCGTCGTGCGCCGCCGCGGCGGGGGCCGCCCACACCCGGGCGCCGGGCGTGGGGACCGGGTCGGGCGGGGCGATCTTCGAGAGCAACGACTTGATGCCGTCGATCAGTTCCTCGTCCTCGTGCAGGACGTAGGAGAGATAGGGATCGGAGGCCTGGTCGGCGATCGTGTAGACCGCGCACCAGGTCGCCAGCGTCGGCACGGTCATCTGAGCCATCAGGGCGAGGGTCTGGTCGCGGTCCAGGGTGCCGGCGAGGAGATCGGAGGCCTCGACGAGGAAGCTGAGGGAGCCCCGGCGCAGGCGCTCCAGCTCGCCGAGACGGGCCGACTCCACGGCCAGCGCGATGCGGTCGGCCGCGAACTGGAGGCGTAGCGCCTCCTCGTTGGAATAGCGGCCGTGCGCCTCCGCCGCCACGCCGAGGGAACCGGTCAGGCGGCCCTCGACCTTCAGCGGAACCGTGACGACCGAGCGCATCCCCGTGCCGTTCAGCAGAGGGACCGCGCCGGGGACGGCGAGAAGGTCCTCGTGGACGGCGGGCATCCGGGCCGAGCCGTAGCGGCCCGGACCGGCCTCGACGGGCACGCGCGCGAAGCGCTGGCGGGCGGAGGGCAGACCCGTGGAGGCGCGGACCTCCAGCTCCGTCTCGTCGTCGGTGGCCAGGAGGAGGAAGGCGGAGTCGCCGTCGAGCATGTCACGGGCGCGTTCGACCGTGCGCTGGAGGAGGCCGTCGAGGTCGTCGGGGGCCGGTGAGCCGATGAACACCTCGAAGGGATCGGTGCTCTGGCCGTCGGAGGCGGTGGCGCTGTCCGTGGACGGGACGCGCGAGGGTGTCTGCAGGACGGCGCGTTCGTGGTCGCGGACGAGCAGGCAGACCGTGGAGGGCTCGCCGTCGGTGTCACGCACGCGGAGGTGGGAGGCGTAGACCGGGGTGACCCGGCCGTCCGCGCCCCGGATGCCGTAACTGCCCTCCCAGCGGGAGAGCTGGAGCGCCTCGGCGATGCCGGTGCTGGTGCCGGGGGTGTGCGGCCAGGCGGCGAGGTCGGTGAGGGGCTTGCCGGTGACCTGGTCGGCGGGGTAGCCGAACATTTCCTCGGCGTCCTCGTTCCAGGCGGAGACGGCTCCCACGCGGTCGATCTGGACGACGGCGACGCGTACCCGGCTGTCGGCGAGGGGCAGGAGGTCGGCGGGGAGCGACGGGCCGGCGGCGCGGGTGCCCACCGGACGGTCGGGGAGCTCGAGTTGGAACCAGACCTGTTTGTGGGTGGGGGTGTACTCGACGCCCCAGCGGGCGGCGATGGCCGCGCACAGCTGGAGGCCGCGGCCGCCCTCGCGGTCGGGACTGCCCATGGTCGCTGGGGAGCCCTGGAGGGGGATCTCGCGCTCCGGATACCGGTCGGCCACCTCGATGCGGACCCCGCCGTCGCTGCGCAGACACAGGACGTCGGCGTGGGTGCCGGCGTGGACGACGGCGTTGGTCACCAGTTCGCTGGTGAGGACCACCGCGTCGTCGACGATGTCGGCGAAGCCCCACCCCTGGAGGGTGTCGCGAACGAAGGCGCGGGCGGTCGCCACGGATCGCCCCACGGGCTCGAAGCTGGCAGCCGCGCGCGCGGTGATCACAGAACTCCTCGGCCGGTCGTCGACGTGCAGGGCTCCCCGGCCGGTCAGGTCGCCTCGCTGATGGGGCGGACGCGTGCCTGAGGACCGGGGGTCCGGGGTCTGTCCCCCCGGGATCAGTCCGGTGGTCATGTGTGCGGCCGCCCCTCCGATGCCCGCTCGTGCTCGTGCCACCGCCCAGGCCGGTGGGACCGGCGCGGCTGGGAGGCCGCATGCAAGGTTACTTACCATCCCGGTCCGCGCGGATGCCGGTCGGCTGTGTTCCGCCCAGGGGTGTGCGGACGATGTGCGAAGCTGCCGAACTGTTATGGCCTGGTTCGGCAAGGGTGAAACACTGGGCAGGCTTCTTGTGAAGGTCCGGGCAGACTGGGTGTCTTCTGAGTACAGGGGGCAGTAGCTCCCGGGCCCCGCCTGGTTTGATCGGGCGCGGATACCCAGAAGTAACGGGCATGGCGAAAAGTAGCACCCAGGCACAGCGGTAACGGTCGACCCCTGCGGGAGGGACAAGTGGAGTCTGGCGCAGCGACGCGGGGCACTAAGACGCGCGCGAAAGGCGGACAGTCTCTGAGCAGGCCGCGTACACCACGTGGCGGGACGACTGTCGTGGACACGGCAGCTCTGAACCGGTTGCTGGTCGCTCTGGTGTCCATGCGGGAGGGAAACTTCCGCAAGCGGCTCACGGTCTCCGGCGACGGCGTGATGTCGGAGATCGCCGCCGTGTTCAACGAGGTGGCGGACCGCAATCTGCATCTCACGGGCGAGCTGTCGCGGGTGCGACGCATGGTGGGACGAGAGGGGAAGCTCACCGAGCGGCTGGAGACGGGTGCCTGTGAGGGGTCCTGGGCGACGGCAATCGACAACTCGAACGCGCTGGTCGACGACCTTGTCCGGCCGGTCTCCGAGGTCGGGCGGGTGCTGTCGGCGGTGGCCGAGGGCGATCTGTCGCCGCGCATGGAGCTCAGGACGCAGACGCCGGACGGGGCGGCCGGGCAGCCGTTGCGCGGCGAGTTCCTGAAGGTCGGGCGGACCGTCAACAACCTCGTCGACCAGTTGTCGACGTTCACCGACGAGGTCACGCGGGTGGCCAGCGAGGTGGGCACCGAGGGCAAGCTGGGCGGCCAGGCGCAGGTGCGCGGCATGTCCGGTTCGTGGAAGGACCTCACGGAGTCCGTCAACACCATGGCGTACCGGCTGACGGCGCAGGTGCGGGACATCGCGCTGGTGACGACGGCGGTGGCCAAGGGCGATCTGTCACGGAAGGTGACGGTTCACGTCGAGGGCGAGATGCTCGAGCTGAAGAACACCGTCAACACGATGGTGGACCAGCTCTCCGCGTTCTCGGTCGAGGTGACGCGGGTCGCCCGCGAGGTGGGCACCGAGGGCATCCTCGGCGGCCAGGCGCAGGTGTCCGGTGTGGACGGGGTGTGGAAGGAGCTCACCGATTCGGTGAACACCATGGCCGGGAACCTGACGGCCCAGGTGCGCGGGATCGCGGAGGTGACGACGGCGGTCGCCAACGGTGACCTGTCGCAGAAGGTGACGGTGTCGGCGCGCGGTGAGGTCGCGCAGCTCGCCGACACGATCAACCAGATGACCGAGACGCTGCGGACCTTCGCCGACGAGGTCACGCGCGTCGCCAACGAGGTGGGCGCGGCGGGGCAGCTGGGCGGCCAGGCGAACGTGCCGGGCGCGGCCGGCACCTGGAAGGACCTGACGGACTCCGTCAACACCGTGTTCCGTAACCTCACCACCCAGGTGCGGGACATCGCGGCCGTGACGACCGCCGTGGCCAGCGGAGACCTGTCGCAGAAGGTCACGGTGGACGTGGCCGGCGAGATGCTGGAGCTGAAGAACACCGTCAACGGGATGGTCGACCAGCTGTCGGCCTTCGGCGCCGAGGTCACGCGGGTGGCGCGGGAGATCGGCGTCGAGGGTGAGCTGGGCGGTCAGGCACAGGTGTCGGGCGCGGCCGGGACGTGGAAGGACCTGACGGACTCCGTCAACACGGCGTTCCGGAATCTCACCGGACAGGTGAGGAACATCGCGCAGGTCACCACGGCGGTGGCCAACGGCGACCTGTCGCAGAAGGTCACCGTGGACGTGTCCGGCGAGATGGCGCAGCTGAAGAACACCGTGAACACGATGGTGGACCAGCTGTCGTCCTTCGCCGACCAGGTGACGCGGATGGCCCGGGACGTGGGCACGGAGGGCCGGCTGGGCGGTCAGGCGCGGGTGGACGGCGTCTCGGGCACGTGGAAGGAGCTCACCGACTCCGTCAACTCCATGGCGGGGAACCTGACCTCGCAGGTGCGCAACATCGCGCAGGTGACGACGGCGGTGGCCCGGGGCGACCTGTCGCAGAAGATCGACGTGGACGCGCGCGGGGAGATCCTCGAGCTCAAGAACACCATCAACACGATGGTCGACCAGCTGTCCGCGTTCGCCGACCAGGTGACCCGGGTCGCGCGTGACGTGGGTACCG
Source organism: Streptomyces achromogenes (assembly GCF_030816715.1). Lineage (NCBI taxonomy): Bacteria > Bacillati > Actinomycetota > Actinomycetes > Kitasatosporales > Streptomycetaceae > Streptomyces > Streptomyces achromogenes. The sequence goes on from NZ_JAUSYH010000001.1 coordinate 6,351,856, forward strand.
AGGGCCGGCTGGGCGGTCAGGCGCAGGTGCCCGGCGTGGCGGGTGTGTGGCGGGACCTGACGGACTCGGTGAACGGCATGGCCGGCAACCTCACCGCCCAGGTGCGCAACATCGCCCAGGTGGCCACTGCGGTGGCCCGCGGTGACCTCTCCCAGAAGATCACCGTGGACGCACGCGGAGAGATCCTGGAGCTGAAGAACACCCTGAACACGATGGTCGATCAGCTGTCGTCGTTCGCCCAGGAGGTCACGCGCGTGGCCCGTGAGGTGGGTACGGAGGGGCAGCTCGGCGGACAGGCCGAGGTGCAGGGCGTCTCCGGCACCTGGAAGGACCTCACGCAGTCGGTGAACTTCATGGCGAACAACCTGACCATTCAGGTGCGTCAGATCGCCGAGGTCACGACCGCGGTCGCCAAGGGCGACCTGTCGAAGAAGATCACGGTCGACGCCAAGGGCGAGATCCTGGAGCTCGTCACCACCGTCAACACGATGGTGGACCAGCTGTCGTCGTTCGCCGAGCAGGTGACCCGGGTGGCCCGCGAGGTGGGCACCGAGGGCATCCTGGGCGGCCAGGCGCACGTGCCCGGTGTCACGGGCATCTGGAAGGACCTCAGCGGCAACGTCAACCTGATGGCCAAGAACCTGACCATGCAGGTGCGCAACATCTCCCAGGTCGCGGCGGCCGTGGCCAACGGCGACCTGACGCGGCAGGTGACGATCGAGGCGCGCGGTGAGGTCCAGCAGCTCGCCGACACGTTCAACACCATGGTGAAGACGCTGAGTTCGTTCGCCGAGCAGGTCACGAAGGTGGCCCGTGAGGTGGGCACGGACGGCATCCTGGGCGGGCAGGCGCATGTGCCGGGTGTGGCGGGCACGTGGAAGGACCTCACCGACTCCGTGAACGGCATGGCGTCCAACCTGACCGGTCAGGTGCGCAACATCGCCATGGTGACGACGGCCATCGCCAAGGGTGACCTGACGAAGAAGATCGACATCGACGCGCGCGGGGAGATCCTCGAGCTGAAGACGACCATCAACACGATGGTCGACCAGCTGTCGTCGTTCGCCGAGGAGGTCACCCGCGTCGCCCGCGAGGTGGGCACCGAGGGGCAGCTGGGCGGTCAGGCACGCGTGCGTGACGTCGACGGCACCTGGCGTGACCTGACCGAGTCGGTGAACGAGATGGCCGGGAACCTGACCCGGCAGGTACGAGCCATCGCGCGCGTGGCGACTGCCGTGACGCGCGGCGACCTGAACCTGAAGATCGACGTGGACGCGTCCGGGGAGATCCAGGAGCTCCAGGACTACATCAACAAGATGATCGCCAACCTGCGCGACACCACGATCGCCAACAAGGAGCAGGACTGGCTCAAGGGCAACCTCGCGCGCGTGTCGGCTCTGATGCAGGGCCGGCGCGATCTGCAGGACGTGGCCTCGCTGATCATGAGCGAGCTGCCGCCCCTGGTGGCCGCGCAGCACGGTGCGTTCTTCCTGGCGATGCCGCCGGCGGACGGTGACGCCGATCTGTACGAGCTGCGGATGCTCGGCTCGTACGGCTACTCGATGGGATCGATGCCGTCGTCGTTCAGGCCTGGTGAGGCGCTGGTGGGTACGGCGGCCGAGGAGAAGCGCACGATCCTCGTCGCGAACGCCCCGAGCGGCTATCTGAAGATCTCCTCGGGGCTCGGCGAGGCGCCGCCCGCGCAGGTGATCGTGCTGCCGGTGCTGTTCGAGGGTCAGGTGCTCGGCGTGATCGAGCTGGCGTCGTTCACGCCGTTCACGCAGATCCAGAAGGACTTCCTCAACCAGCTCGCCGAGATGATCGCGACCAGCGTCAACACGATCTCCGTCAACACCAAGACGGAGCAGCTGCTGAAGCAGTCGCAGGAGCTGACCGAGCAACTGCGTGAGCGGTCGGCCGAGTTGGAGCAGCGGCAGAAGGCGCTGCAGGCGTCCAACGCCGAACTGGAGGAGAAGGCCGAGCTGCTGGCCCAGCAGAACCGCGACATCGAGGTGAAGAACACCGAGATCGAGGAGGCGCGGCAGGTGCTGGAGGAGCGCGCCGAGCAGCTCGCGGTGTCGATGCGCTACAAGAGCGAGTTCCTGGCGAACATGTCGCACGAGCTGCGGACGCCGCTGAACTCGCTGCTGATCCTCGCCAAGCTGCTCGCCGACAACGCGGACACCAACCTGACGCCGAAGCAGGTCGAGTTCGCCGAGACGATCCACGGGGCCGGTTCCGACCTGCTCCAGCTGATCAACGACATCCTCGACCTGTCGAAGGTCGAGGCGGGCAAGATGGACGTGTCGCCGACGCGGATCGCGCTCGTGCAGCTCGTGGACTACGTGGAGGCCACCTTCCGCCCGCTGACCGCGGAGAAGGGCCTCGACCTGTCGGTGCGGGTGTCGCCGGAGCTGCCGGCCACGCTGCACACCGACGAGCAGCGGCTTCTCCAGGTGCTGCGGAACCTGCTGTCCAACGCGGTGAAGTTCACCGACTCCGGGTCGGTGGAGCTGGTCATCAGGCCGGCCGGGGCGGAGGTGCCGGTGGCGATCCGCGAGCAGCTGCTCGAGGCGGGTTCGCTGACCGACGCGGACGCGCCGCTGATCGCGTTCTCGGTGACCGACACCGGCATCGGGATCGCGGCCAGCAAGATGCGGGTGATCTTCGAGGCGTTCAAGCAGGCGGACGGCACCACCAGCCGCAAGTACGGCGGTACGGGCCTCGGGCTGTCGATCTCGCGGGAGATCGCGCAGTTGCTCGGCGGTGAGATCCACGCGCAGAGCGAGACGGGCCGTGGGTCGACGTTCACGCTGTATTTGCCGCTGCACCCGAGCGAGCTGCCGCCACAGGGCTACCAGCAGATCGTGCCCGCCCTGGAGGCCGGTGACCTGGTGGCCTCCGAGAACGGAGCGGTGGAGCCGTCGGAGCTGTCCGAGACCGAGATCCAGATGCCGGCCGAGGTGAAGTCGTACCAGGACGCGCAGAACGGCCCGGCGGCTCTTTTCCGGCGCCGTCGGCGGCTGGTGAGCGGTGAGCAGGTCGGCAGGCCGGAGCAGTGGCCGTCCCGCGGACAGCAGACGGGGACGCAGGCGCGCCCGGGCATCCGCTTCGGCGGTGAGAAGGTGCTGATCGTCGACGACGACATCCGCAACGTGTTCGCGCTGACCAGCGTCCTTGAGCAGCACGGCCTGTCGGTGCTGTACGCGGAGAACGGCCGGGAGGGCATCGAGGTCCTGGAGCAGCACGACGACGTGGCGGTCGTCCTGATGGACATCATGATGCCCGAGATGGACGGCTATGCGACGACGACGGCGATCCGGCGGATGCCGCAGTTCTCGGGGTTGCCGATCATCGCGCTGACCGCGAAGGCGATGAAGGGCGACCGGGAGAAGGCGCTCGAGTCGGGTGCCTCCGACTACGTGACGAAGCCCGTCGACCCCGATCACCTGCTGACCGTGATGCAGCAGTGGATGCGGGGCGCGTGACAGGGGTCCTCGGTGTGATCGAGGCCTCCCGTGCGACGGGAACTCGTGGCGGTCGCCCGGAGTTGTTGACTCAGGGTGGCCGCCGCCGTGTAGCGGGGCGGAATTCGGGGAACCTTCTGGTCTTCCGCTGCGTTCCTGCTACGTGCACAGTGACATCACGGTGACAGGGTGTGGCGACGGTCGGGGTGCGGCTACCATGACCGGCACAAGGAAGGGCGGCGCACAGGAGTCGTCCCCAGGGGCGGCGCCCGGTGCACTGCCGGGGCGAGGAGGGCGGGCCATGGTGCAGAAGGCCAAGATCCTCCTGGTCGATGACCGGCCGGAGAATCTGCTGGCGCTGGAGGCGATCCTCTCGGCGCTCGATCAGACGCTGGTGCGGGCATCGTCCGGGGAAGAGGCGCTCAAGGCACTGCTGACGGACGACTTCGCTGTCATTCTGCTGGACGTCCAGATGCCGGGAATGGACGGCTTCGAGACGGCCGCGCACATCAAGCGGCGGGAGCGGACCCGGGACATCCCGATCATCTTCCTCACCGCGATCAACCACGGGCCGCACCACACCTTCCGCGGTTACGCGGCGGGCGCGGTGGACTACATCTCCAAGCCGTTCGACCCGTGGGTGCTGCGTGCGAAGGTCTCGGTGTTCGTCGAGCTGTACATGAAGAACTGTCAGCTCCGTGAGCAGGCGGCGCTGTTGCGGTTGCAGTTGGAGGGCGGCGGCGGCAAGGCCGCCACGGGCGGCGCCAAGGAGGCGGCAGGACTGCTCGCCGAGCTCTCCGCGCGGCTCGCGGCCGTCGAGGAGCAGGCGGAGGCGCTGTCCAAGCAGCTCGACGACGAGTCGGCGGACGCGGCCGCAGTGGCCACGGCCGCTCATCTGGAGCGCAAACTCACAGGTCTGCGCCGGGCACTGGACGCCCTGGAGCCGGGCGCCGGCAGCGGTACGGCCTCCGTGTCGTCGCAGAACTGAGTCGTCGCAGAACTGAACGGAACTGACGCGTGCGGCGCGTGGAGTTGCGCATGACAGCGCGTCAGTTCTTTCCTCCCGCACAGGGGAGGCGTCAGTTCCGGGTGTCCGCGAAAGCGACACGAACGGGTGAAGCAGTGGGCACGCGTGTCCCTTGTGGTCTCCACCGGTAACCTCACACCCATGGCCTCACGTCCTTCCGCAGCCAAGAAGCAGCCCGCCAAGAAGGCGGCGGCTCCCGCGAAGGCTGTGGCGAAGAAGGCCGCCGCGAAGAAAACCGTCCCGAAGAAGGCGCCGGCGAAGAAGGCGCCTGCCAGGAAGGCCGCGGTCAGGAAGCCCCCGCCCCCGCCGGCTCCCAGTCCCACCGGAGGCGTCTACCGCCTGGTCCGCGCCGTCTGGCTCGGCCTGGCGCACGCCGTGGGCGCGGTGTTCCGCGGCATAGGGAACGGCGCGAAGAACCTCGACCCGGCCCACCGCAAGGACGGCGTCGCGCTGCTGCTGCTGGGCCTCGCCCTGATCGTCGCCGCGGGCACCTGGGCCGACCTGCGCGGCCCCGTCGGCGACCTCGTCGAGATCCTGGTGACCGGCTCGTTCGGCCGGCTCGACCTGCTCGTACCGATACTGCTGGCGGTCATCGCGGTGCGCTTCATCCGGCACCCGGAGAAGCCGGAGGCCAACGGCCGCATCGTGATCGGTCTGTCCGCGCTCGTCATCGGCGTGCTCGGGCAGGTCCACATCGCCTGCGGCGCGCCCGCGCGCAGCGCCGGCATGCAGGCCATAAGGGACGCCGGCGGTCTCATCGGCTGGGGCGCGGCGACCCCGCTGACCTATTCCATGGGCGAGGTGCTCGCCGTGCCGCTGCTGGTGCTGCTCACGGTCTTCGGGCTGCTCGTCGTCACCGCGACCCCGGTCAACGCGATTCCGCAGCGGCTGCGGCAGCTCGGGGTGCGGCTGGGCGTGCTGCACGATCCCGGGACGGACGAGTACGACGAGTTCTCGGACGACGAGCGCTATGACGAGCAGTGGCGTGAGGCGCTGCCCGGCCGCCCCCGACGGCGCTCGGGCGCGCCCGAGGCGTACGGCCCCGACAGCGCCGAGCAGGACGCGCTCTCCCAGCGGCGCGGCCGGCCCCGGCGCTCGGCGGTGCCGCAGCCGGCCATGGACCGGCAGCCGGACGCCGTGGACATCGCGGCGGCCGCCGCGGCCGACCTCGACGGCGCCGTCCTGCACGGCATGCCGCCCTCGAGGATCGTCGCCGACCTCACCCAGGGCGTCAGTGTGGGCGACCGGGAGCCGACGACGCCGACGCCCGTGCCGGCGCCGGCCGCGGCGCCCGTCCCCGCGCCGGCGGCGCGCCCCCGGCAGGAGAAGCTCAGGACCGACGGAGCCGTACCGGACCTGACCAAGTCGGCTCCCGAACACGCGCGCGAGCTGCCGCCGCGCGCCGAGCAGCTCCAGCTCTCGGGCGACATCACCTATGCGCTGCCCTCGCTCGACGTTCTGGAGCGCGGCGGCCCGGGCAAGGCGCGCAGCGCGGCCAACGACGTCGTCGTCGCGTCGCTGACGAACGTCTTCACCGAGTTCAAGGTCGACGCCGCCGTCACCGGCTTCACGCGCGGGCCGACGGTCACCCGCTACGAGGTCGAGCTCGGGCCGGCCGTGAAGGTCGAGCGGATCACCGCCCTCGCCAAGAACATCGCCTACGCCGTCGCCAGCCCCGACGTGCGCATCATCAGCCCCATCCCCGGCAAGTCCGCGGTCGGCATCGAGATCCCGAACACCGACCGCGAGATGGTCAACCTCGGCGACGTGCTGCGCCTGGCCGAGTCCGCCGAGGACGACGACCCGATGCTGGTCGCCTTCGGCAAGGACGTCGAAGGCGGTTACGTCATGCACTCGCTGGCGAAGATGCCGCACATCCTGGTCGCCGGCGCCACCGGCTCCGGCAAGTCGTCCTGCATCAACTGTCTGATCACCTCGGTCATGATGCGGGCGACCCCCGAGGACGTCCGGATGATCCTGGTCGACCCCAAGCGTGTGGAGCTGACGGCCTATGAGGGCATCCCGCACCTGATCACGCCGATCATCACCAACCCGAAGCGGGCGGCCGAGGCGCTCCAGTGGGTCGTCCGCGAGATGGACCTGCGCTACGACGACCTCGCCGCCTACGGCTACCGGCACATCGACGACTTCAACCGGGCCGTGCGCGAGGGGAGCGTCAAGTCGCCCGAGGGCAGCGAGCGCGAGCTCCAGCCGTACCCCTACCTGCTGGTGATCGTCGACGAGCTCGCGGACCTGATGATGGTCGCGCCGCGGGACGTGGAGGACTCCATCGTGCGCATCACGCAGCTCGCGCGCGCGGCGGGAATCCACCTGGTGCTGGCCACCCAGCGCCCGTCGGTCGACGTCGTCACCGGCCTGATCAAGGCGAACGTGCCCTCCCGGCTCGCCTTCGCCACCTCCTCGCTCGCCGACTCGCGGGTCATCCTCGACCAGCCGGGCGCCGAGAAACTGATCGGCAAGGGCGACGGACTGTTCCTGCCGATGGGCGCGAACAAGCCCACCCGTATGCAGGGCGCCTTCGTGACCGAGGCCGAGGTCGCGGCCGTCGTCCAGCACTGCAAGGACCAGATGGCCCCGGTCTTCCGGGACGACGTCACCGTCGGCACGAAGCAGAAGAAGGAGATCGACGAGGACATCGGCGACGACCTCGACCTGCTGTGCCAGGCGGCCGAGCTGGTCGTCTCCACCCAGTTCGGGTCGACGTCCATGCTGCAGCGCAAGCTGCGGGTCGGCTTCGCCAAGGCCGGCCGGCTGATGGACCTGATGGAGTCGCGGAACATCGTCGGTCCCAGCGAGGGATCCAAGGCGCGTGACGTTCTGGTGAAGCCGGACGAGTTGGACGGCGTCCTCGCGGTGATCCGAGGGCAGTCTGAGGGGTAGACGTCAGTCGAGGGGACCGGGTGCCGGCCGTGACTCACCCGTTAGAAAACGCTGAGCAACCGTTTCCCATTGCCGTACGTCCAGTTGAGCGAGAGGCAGGTGCGGTTCCCCGCCAGGGGCCCCGTGGCCGGCCCGTCATCGATGTGTCCGGGCCATACCGATGGCGTACAAAGTCCCTCCGTCCGGTTGCCCCTCCCTTCGGCACCCCCCCTAGACTGAACCTCCAGCACAGGTGGCTACACGCTCGAAAGGCGCCCCCGTGTCCATCGGCAACTCCCCTGAAGACGAGCGTCCGTTCGAAGACCCGTCCGAGGAAGCCCCCTTCTCCATCGGCCGCGCCCTGCAGCAGGCGCGCATCGCGGCCGGTCTGACCGTCGACGACGTCAGCACGGCCACCCGGGTGCGCATCGCCATCGTGCACGCCATCGAGGCGGACGACTTCACCCCCTGCGGCGGGGACGTCTACGCGCGCGGGCACGTCCGGACCCTGGCCAGGGCCGTCCACCTGGACCCCGCCCCCTTGATCGACCGCTACGACGCCACCCACGGCGGCCGCCCCGCGCCGACCCCCGCGGCACCCCTGTTCGAAGCGGAACGCATCCGTCCCGAGCGCCGCGGACCCAACTGGACCGCGGCCATGGTCGCCGCGATCGTCGCGGTCGTCGGCTTCGTCGGCTTCACCGCCTTCCAGGGCGGCGACGACGACGGGTCGAAGGAACAGGCCGCCGAGGGCGCCACTCCCACGACCGGCAAGACCGCCTCGCCCACGCCCAAGACCGGCAAGCCGGTCGACGAGAAGCCCGAACCCTCCGACAGCGCCATCGCCGCGGCGCCGCAGGACAAGGTGACCGTCCAGGTCGTCGCCGCCGACGGACGCAGCTGGGTCTCCGTCAAGGACCACACCGGCCGCCTGCTCTTCGACGACCTGCTCAAGAAGGGCGCCTCCCGGACCTTCCAGGACAGCAAGAAGATCAACCTCATCCTCGGCGACGCCGGCGCCGTCGATCTGTACGTCAACGGCAAGAAGCTGAACGACGACTTCCAGCCGGGCGCGGTGGAGCGGCTGACATACACGAAGGGCGACCCGCAGGTCGGATGAGCGGGCGTTTCCCGGTGTGACGGGGGCTTCGACGGGGTCGGCGAAGATCGTCAACCCCGTCGACGTCTGCTGTCGGCAGGACAAAGTAGTCTTGAGCCCATGCCTGAACGCCGTACCGTCGCACTCGTCACTCTTGGCTGCGCCCGCAACGAGGTGGACTCGGAGGAGCTCGCAGGCCGTTTGGAGGCGGACGGCTGGCAGCTCGTGGAGGACGCCGAGGACGCGGACGTCGCCGTCGTCAACACCTGCGGCTTCGTCGACGCCGCCAAGAAGGACTCCGTCGACGCCCTCCTGGAGGCCAACGACCTCAAGGGGCACGGCAGAACCCAGGCCGTCGTCGCGGTGGGCTGCATGGCCGAGCGGTACGGCAAGGAGCTCGCCGACGCCCTTCCCGAAGCCGACGGCGTGCTCGGCTTCGACGACTACAGCGACATCTCCGACCGACTCCAGACCATTCTGAACGGCGGCATCCACGCCTCCCACACCCCGCGTGACCGGCGCAAGCTGCTGCCGATCAGCCCGGCCGAGCGCCAGTCGGCGACCGACGTGGCGCTGCCCGGCCACGGGGCGCCGACCGACCTCCCCGAGGGCCTGGCCCCGCAGTCCGGCCCCCGCGCCCCCCTGCGCCGGCGGCTGGACGGCGCTCCGGTCGCCTCCGTCAAGCTCGCCTCCGGCTGCGACCGGCGCTGCTCCTTCTGCGCCATCCCCTCGTTCCGGGGCTCCTTCATCTCGCGTCGGCCGAGCGACGTGCTGAACGAGACGCGGTGGCTGGCCGAGCAGGGCGTCAAGGAGGTCATGCTGGTCTCCGAGAACAACACCTCCTACGGCAAGGACCTCGGCGACATCCGCCTTCTGGAGTCGCTGCTGCCCGAGCTCGCCGAGGTCGACGGCCTGGAGCGGGTGCGCGTCAGCTACCTCCAGCCGGCCGAGATGCGGCCCGGTCTGATCGACGTGCTGACCTCGACGCCGAAGATCGCCCCCTACTTCGACCTGTCCTTCCAGCACTCCGCGCCCGGCGTGCTGCGCGCGATGCGCCGCTTCGGCGACACCGACCGCTTCCTGGAGCTCCTGGACACCATCCGCGGCAAGGCGCCCCAGGCGGGCGTGCGCTCCAACTTCATCGTGGGCTTCCCCGGTGAGTCCGAGGCCGACCTGGCGGAGCTGGAGCGGTTCCTGGACGGCGCACGGCTGGACGCGATCGGCGTCTTCGGCTACTCCGACGAGGACGGCACCGAGGCCGCGACGTACGACGGCAAGCTCGACGTGGACGTCGTGGCCGAGCGGCTCGCCCGGGTCTCCCGGCTCGCCGAGGAGCTCGTCTCACAGCGCGCCGAGGAACGGCTCGGCGAGACCGTCCACGTGCTCGTGGAGTCGATCGACGACGAGGGCGTGCACGGTCGCGCCGCGCACCAGGCGCCGGAGACCGACGGCCAGGTGCTCCTCACATCGGGCGAAGGCCTGGGCATCGGTCGTATGGTCGAGGCGAAGGTGATCGGCACGGAAGGCGTCGACCTGGTGGCCGAGCCTCTGCAGGGTTCGTTCGGGTGTAGTGAGGAGGCGGGCAGATGACGGGTGTTCCGGCATCGGCCGCGGGCGGCTCCTCGCCCGCGGCCCCGCAGTCCGCCGCCGCGCAGGCCGCCGAGGCCGAGCAGGCCACGGTGACGGCTCTGGGCCCGACCGCCGCCGACGTGGCCGCGCTCGCCGAACCGGAGGGCGACGCGAAGCCGCCGCGGGGCGCGAAGCTCGCGGCCGCAGCCGTCAACCAGGCGAGCGTGTGGAACATCGCCAACCTTCTGACGATGCTCCGGCTGATCCTGGTGCCCGGCTTCGTCGCGCTGATGCTGGCCGACGGCGGTTACGACCCGGCGTGGCGCTCGTTCGCGTGGGCCGCCTTCGCCGTCGCCATGATCACCGATCTGTTCGACGGGCATCTGGCCCGCACGTACAACCTCGTCACCGACTTCGGGAAGATCGCCGACCCGATCGCCGACAAGGCGATCATGGGAGCGGCGCTGATCTGCCTCTCCTCGCTCGGCGACCTGCCGTGGTGGGTGACGATCGTGATTCTGGGCCGGGAACTCGGCATCACCCTCATGCGTTTCGTGGTCATCCGGTACGGCGTCATCCCGGCGAGCCGGGGCGGCAAGCTGAAGACGCTCGTCCAGGGCATCGCCGTCGGGATGTACGTCCTGGCGCTGACGGGGTGGCTGGCGACCCTGCGGTGGTGGGTGATGGCCGCGGCGGTGATCCTGACCGTGGTGACCGGCCTCGACTACGTGAGACAGGCCATCGTGCTGCGCCGGGCGGGAATCGCCGAGCGCGAGGCCGCGGCGGAGGAGACGCAAGGGTGAATTCCACGGCCGCCGAGGTGGTGCGACTACTCACAGCCACGGGTGGCACGCTCGCGGTGGCCGAGTCGCTGACCGGCGGTCTGGTCGCGGCGGAGATCACATCGGTCCCCGGAGCGTCCAAAATCTTCCGCGGTTCGGTGACGGCGTACGCCACCGGACTCAAGCACGAGCTGCTCGGCGTCGACGCCGCCCTGCTGGCGGCGCGGGGAGCGGTGGACGCGCAGGTCGCGGCGCAGATGGCGGCCGGCGTGCGCAGGGCGCTGGGCGCCGACTGGGGTCTCGCGACCACCGGTGTGGCCGGCCCGGACGCCCAGGACGGACAGCCCGTGGGAACGGTCTTCGTGGCCGTGGACGGACCGTTCGGCGCGGATCCCGGTTCTGCCGCTGGCGGAAAAGTGGAGGCCCTGCGGTTGAACGGCGACCGGGCGGAAATTCGTAGAGAGAGTGTACGGAGCGTACTCGCACTGCTCCTGACCGAGCTTGCGGGCGAACACACCGGGAACGAGCGGGCACAGGATACGGAACAGAACGGGGGGTTTTGATGTTTGCAGCCCTGAGTGAACACGACATCGCTCCCCGCACGGCCGCAGCGCGAGGCGGTACGGTGGGGCGTGAAGGATGCGGCTACGCGGTCCGAGGAGGGAGCCACCGATGATTCTGCTCCGTCGCCTGCTGGGTGACGTGCTGCGTCGGCAGCGCCAGCGCCAGGGCCGTACTCTGCGCGAAGTCTCCTCGTCCGCCCGAGTCTCACTCGGCTATCTCTCCGAGGTGGAGCGGGGGCAGAAGGAGGCATCCTCCGAGCTGCTCTCCGCCATCTGCGACGCGTTGGACGTACGGATGTCCGAGCTCATGCGGGAAGTGAGCGACGAGCTCGCCCTCGCGGAGCTGGCACAGTCGGCAGCGGCCACCCCCAGCCAGCCCGTGCCCACGTCGGTCCGTCCGATGCTGGGTTCCGTGTCGGTGACCGGTGTGCCTCCGGAGCGGGTGACCATCAAGGCACCCGCCGAGGCGGTGGACGTGGTCGCCGCGTGAGACACACGTGCGTCGGCCTCTGAGCCGGCGCGGGCACGTGCGCAGGTACGTGCACTGGCAAGTGTGAGGCCCCGGCCGGGGCTTCTCCGGGAAGACCCGGAGAGGGTGCGGTCGGGGTTTTTCGCGCCCCGGGTCCGTTTGCCGGTGCCGTTGGTCGAGGTCATCGTGGAGAGGCACTGCGGGGGCCGACCACCGGAGGTACGGATGTACGTCGTGAAGAGTCCCTTGTCCGACGCTGACCTGAAAATCGTCTCGCAGGCGCTGCAGGGCGCGCTCGTCGATCTGGTCGACCTGTCGCTCGTCGCCAAGCAGGTCCACTGGAACGTCGTCGGGCCGCGCTTCCGGTCCGTGCACCTCCAGCTCGACGAGGTCGTGGACGTCGCCCGCGCCCACTCGGACACCGTGGCGGAGCGTGCCTCGGCGCTGGGCGTCTCGCCGGACGGGCGCGCGGCGACCGTGGCCGCCGGCAGCGGGATCGACGCGGTGGCGGAGGGCTGGGTCAAGGACTCCGACGCCATCGGGACGCTGGTCGCCGCTCTGGCGGCGGTGATCACCCGGATGCGGGAACGGGTGGCGGCAACCGGCGACGCGGACCCGGTGAGCCAGGACATCTTCATCGGGATCACCGCCGATCTCGAGAAGCACCACTGGATGTTCCAGGCGGAGAACGCGTGAGACTGCGGCTCTGTCGGGTCGTACGGCCGGGTCGGCCGACCGGGCGGACGGGATGCTCCGGGTCGGCCGAGGGGGCAGGGTCGGCCGGGCGGGGGGCCGGGTGATCCGGGTCGTCCGGTGGCGTGATGCTCAGGGTGCTTCGAGTGGTCTTCCGGGCGCGGGTGTGGCGCGGCGGGCTGCGGTGGGCCATTCGTGCGCCCTGCCGGGGACGGGGACGCGCGCCTAGCGTCGTCGTCCCGGGGAGTGGGCGGGGCGTGGTCGCTGGCGCGGCCCCCTCCTCCCGCGGGCTGTGGCGGGTCCGGAGCGGGCGCGGGCGAGGAAGGCCCGGTGTCTGAGGGGTTCCGCGGGCGGAAGTGCTTCGGGTGACGCTCGGGCTGGAGGTGACGGGGCTGTGGCGAGGCGAATAGCCGGGGGCGGGTGGAGACGTGGGCGGGTGGCTGCCGTGGGCCTCGGTCTGGGAGCGGGGGCTCTGTGGTGGTGGGCCGTGGTGCGGCTCGCGGTGGCCCCTGACGCCGGTGTGCTGGAGGGCGCGGTCGCGGCCGGGGGGTGGGGCCTGAGCCTGCTTCCCGTGCACTGTGTCGCCAAGGCGCGGGCGGCGGGCGCGGTGGCCGACGGGCGGTGGCGGGGCGCTTGGCGGGCGGACGGACACGGCCCGGCACGTGGGGACGGCGGGGAGCGTGAGAGCTGCGGGGACGGTGAGGACGGCTGGGACCGCGGAGGGGGGCGACGGGAGCGCGGGGAGGGCGTGACGTGAGGAGGGCGAGTGGGTCGGGCCGCGCGATATGAGGCCTGACGACGGCCTTGAGGACGCCGTCGGCTACCAGGGCATGGCGACGCCGCCGTTCGGGCGGAGGATCTGGCCTGTCGTGAACGCCGACGCGTCCGAGGCCAGGTGGAGGACGGCGTGGGCGACGTCTTCCGGTTCGCCGACCCGGCGCAGCGGTGACATGCGGGACATGAGTGCCTCCGTGCGCGCCTGTGCGCCGGTGTCGGGGCGGTCGGTCATCGGCGTGCGGATCCAGCCCGGGGCGACGGCGTTGACGCGGATGCCGTGCCGGCCGACCTCCGTCGCCAGGGTCTTCGTCAACTGGACGACGGCCGCCTTGGCGGCGCCGTAGCAGAGCAGGCCGGGGCCGCCGGTGTCCACGGCGCCGGACGCCATGGTGACGATGCTGCCCCCCGTACCGCGTGCCAGCATCAGCCGGGCCGCCTCCTGGCACGCGTACAGCACGCCCTTGAAGTTGACGGCCAGAACGCGGTCGAGGTCCTCGTCGCGGGTCTCCAGGACCGGACTGCTGTGCATGATCCCGGCGACCGCCGCCATGACGTCCAGGCGCTCGCACGAGGCCACGGCCTGCCGCACCTGGACCCGGTCGGTGACGTCGAGGTGGTGGATGTGGGTGGCGCCGCCCTGGGCCTTGATCAGGGTCGCGGTCTCGTGCAGCCCCTGGGCGTCCCGGTCCGCTGCATGCACGGTGGCGCCCGCCTGGGCGAGCAGGACGGCACAGGCACGGCCGATTCCGCTGGCGGCGCCGGTGACGAATGCGATGCGTCCGCTGAGGTCGTACGCCTTCACGGCCATGAAAGGACGGTACGAGGGTTTCTGACGGTCCGTCAATCAGTCGGCGTTCACTGCGCGGTGCGGGGGCGGGAGCGGGGGCGGGTGCGGGGCGCCGACGGTGAGCCGGGTGCCGGGACCGGGCCGGTCTGGCAGACGGGGCACCAGTACGTGGGGCGCTCCCGGGAGCCGTCGCCCTGGTCGGCCACCCGGATCGGGGTGCCGCAGCGCAGACAGGGGCGGAAGGCGCGGCCGTAGACGAACAGGTCCTGGCCGCGGCGACCGGTCGTGTTGCGGTTCGGGCGGTCGCGGTTGGCCTCCAGGAGCTTTTTCGCCAGTGCGGGCAGCTTCGCGGCGCGATCGGCGGGGAGTGTGCCGACCGGGAGCCACGGCGTGGCGCCGAGGAGGAAACAGAGCTCGCTCTTGAAGACGTTCCCGATGCCGGCGAGATTGCGCTGGTCCAGGAGGGCCTCGCCGAGGGCACGCGCCGGGTCGGCGAGGAGGTTGGCGAGGGCCTGCTCGGGATCCCAGTCGGGACCCAGCAGGTCGGGACCGAGGTGGCCGACGGCCCGCTGCTCCTCGTCGGTGCGCAGCAGCTCGAGAACGGGCAGGCGGTACCCGACGGCCGTGCGGTCGTGGGTGCCGAGGACGGCCCGGATCTGGTGCTCCGGGCCACCGGTCCAGCGCTGCCCGTTCGCGTACACCCTCCACGAGCCGTCCATCCGCAGGTGCGAGTGGAGCGTCAGGCCGCCTTCGACCCGGGTGAGCAGGTGTTTGCCGCGCGCGGTGACGTCGAGGACGGCGCGGCCGGTGAGGTCGGCGGTGGCGAACTTGGGGACGCGCAGATCGGAGCGGGTCAGCACCTTGCCCGCGAGGGCGTCGTGCAGTCGCCTCGCGGCCTGCCGGACGGTGTCACCTTCGGGCATGCGTCAAGGGTGACACGGGGAAGAAGGGCCGGCTCGAGGCGCGGGGAGAAGGACCGGCTCGAGGGACGGACGGGCTGATCGGCGTCATGCGCGCAGCCGCAGGCCTCGTGGCGTCGCGATGAAGCCCGCCCCTTCCAGCAGGGCGCCGATGGGCGAGGTGAGAGCCGAGCTGCCGTTGACGCGCTCCACCGTGACCGTGCCCAGGGCGCCCGCGCGCGCGGCCTCGGCGAGGGCCTGTGCGGCGGCGTGCAGCTGTGGGTCGTCGGCGGGTGCACCCTCGCTGTCCGGGGCGGAGGGCCAGGCCAGCAGGGACTTGCCGCCGCGCTCCATGTAGAGCGTCAGTTCGCCGTCGACGAGGACCACCAGGGACCCGGCCTTGCGGCCGGGCTTGTGTCCGGCGCCGCTCGGCGGCTCGGGCCAGCCGAGAGCGGCGCCGTACGCGTTCGCGGGGTCGGCGGCGGCGAGGACGACGGCGCGGGAGGCCGGGGACCGGTCGCGACCGCCGTGCCGCACACCGCCGTGGTCGGGCCGGCCGGGGAAGCCGGCAGCGTTCGGGAACGCGCTGTCTCCGCGGGGGCCGCCCGTGCCGGAGGAGGCGAGGTCCCGGGGCGAGACGTACTCGTCCGAGGAGGCCCGGCCCCTTCGCGGGGCGAGGGGGGAGGTGAGGGAGGCGCCGCCGCCCGGAACGTCCCACGCGTCGTCGGCCGGAAGGTCGTCGGGGAAGACGAAGTCCTCCTGGGCGTGCGCGGTCGGGTTCGGCCCGGGCAGGGCCTCGCCGCGGTCGCGGGCGTTGGCCACCGCGCGCAGGCGGTCCACGGCGCCGTCCATGGCGAACTGGGCGGCGCCGAGGCCTTCGACGACGTACCCGCGGCGGGCCTGGCCGCTCTCCTCGAATACGGACAGGATGCGGTACGTCGCGGAGAAACCGCCCTCGACGCCCTCGGCCGCGACCGCTCCGCGCGTCACCACGCCGTGCCGGTCGAGAAGCGTGCGGGCGAGTGCGTGCGCGCGGACCGTGGGATCGGGCTCGTGGGCGGGAAGGAGGGACCAGCGGCCGGCGACGGTCGGGGGGCCGCCGCGGGAGGCGGGGCGGGGCCCGGCGGTCAGCGAGCCGTAGCGGCCGCGTGGGACCGCGCGCTTGGCCCGGTGGGCCGTGGACCCGGCCGTGCGGCCCGAGCCCAGCAGGGAGCGCATCGGGGTCAGCGTGTCGTTGGTGAGCCGGCCGGACCAGGCCAGGTCCCAGACGGCGTCGGCGAGTTGGGGGTCGGCCGCCTCGGGGTGGGTGGTGGCGCGGACCTGGTCGGCGATCTGGCGGAAGAACAGGCCGTAGCCCCCGGAGAGCGCGTCCAGGACGGACTGGTGCAGTGCCGTCAGCTCGAGCGGGTGGGGCGGGGAGAGCAGGAGAGGCGCGGCGTCCGCCACGTACAGGGAGACCCAGCCGTCCTTGCCCGGAAGGGCGCCGGCGCCGGCCCAGACCACCTCTCCGGCCGCGGTGAGCTCGTCGAGCATCGCCGGGGTGTAGTCCCGTACGCGCGAGGGCAGGACGAGCTTCTCCAGGGCCGAGGCGGGCACCGACGCACCCTGCAACTGCTCGATCGCGCGCACCAGTCCGTCGACACCGCGCAGCGAGTGCCCCCTGCCGATGTGCTGCCACTGGGGCAGGAACTGGGCGAGGGCGGGCGGCGGCACCGGTTCCAGCTCATGCCGCAGGGCGGCCAGCGAACGGCGCCGCAGGCGACGCAGGACCGTCGCGTCGCACCACTCCTGGCCGATGCCCGCCGGGTGGAACTCGCCCTGGACGACGCGTCCGCCCGCCGCGAGCCGCTGGAGGGCTCCCTCGGTGACCGCCACGCCCAGGCCGAAGCGGGCGGCCGCGCCGGCGGAGGTGAAGGGGCCATGGGTGCGGGCGTGGCGCGCGAGGAGATCGCCGAGGGGGTCCTTGACCGGCTCGGTGAACGCCTCCGGCACGCCCACCGGCAGTGCGGTGCCGAGCGCGTCCCGCAGCCGGCCCGCGTCCTCGATCGCGGCCCAGTGCTCGGCACCGGCGATGCGTACCGGGATGGCGCGACGGGCGGCGGCCAGTTCCCGCGCCCACCGCGGTTCGGCACCGCGCTCGGCCAGCTCGGCGTCGGTGAGCGGGCCGAGGAGGCGCAGCAGGTCCGCCACGCCCTCGGCGTCCTTCACCCGGCGGTCCTCGGTGAGCCACTGGAGTTCCTGTTCCAGTTCGGCGAGGACGTCCGCGTCGAGCAGTTCGCGCAGCTCCGCCTGGCCGAGCAGCTCGGCCAGCAGCCGGGAGTCCAGGGAGAGGGCGGCGGCGCGGCGCTCGGCGAGCGGGGAGTCCCCCTCGTAGAGGAACTGGGCGACGTAACCGAAGAGCAGGGAACGGGCGAAGGGGGACGGCTCCGCGGTGGTGACCTCGACCAGGCGCACCTTGCGCGACTCCAGGTCGCCCATCAGCTCGACGAGGCCGGGGACGTCGAACACGTCCTGGAGGCACTCGCGGATCGCTTCCAGCACGATCGGGAAAGAGCCGAACTCACTCGCCACCTGCAGCAGTTGGGCGGCGCGCTGACGCTGCTGCCACAGCGGGGTGCGCCTGCCCGGGTTGCGGCGCGGCAGCAGCAGCGCGCGGGCGGCGCACTCGCGGAAGCGCGCCGCGAACAGGGCCGAGCCGCCGACCTGGTCGGTGACGATCTGGTCGACCTCGCCCTTGTCGAAGACGACGTCCGCCGCGCCTACCGGGGCCTGGTCGGCGTCGTACTCGGCGCCGGCCTTCATCGGTTCCTGGTCGAGGAGGTCCAGGCCCATCAGATCGGCGTCGGGCAGACGCAGCACGATCCCGTCGTCGGCGTGCATCACCTGGGCGTCCATGCCGTACCGCTCGGAGAGCTTCGCCCCCAGCGCGAGCGCCCAGGGGGCGTGCACCTGGGCGCCGAAGGGGGAGTGGACGACGACGCGCCAGTCGCCCAGTTCGTCGCGGAAGCGCTCGACGACGATCGTGCGGTCGTCGGGAATGTGGCCGCAGGCCTGGCGCTGCTCGTCCAGGTAGGAGAGCACGTTGTCGGCCGCCCACGCGTCGAGGCCCGCGGTGAGCAGGCGCAGCCGGGCGTCCTCCTTGGAGAGCGAGCCGACCTCGCGCAGGAACGCGCCCACCGCGCGGCCGAGCTCCAGCGGCCGGCCCAGCTGGTCGCCCTTCCAGAACGGCAGACGACCCGGGACGCCGGGGGCGGGGGAGACCAGAACCCGGTCGCGGGTGATGTCCTCGATCCGCCAGGAGCTGGTGCCGAGCGTGAAGACGTCACCCACGCGCGACTCGTAGACCATCTCCTCGTCGAGTTCACCGACCCGGCCGCCGCCCTTCTTGGGGTCGGAGCCGGCCAGGAAGACGCCGAACAGGCCCCGGTCGGGGATCGTGCCCCCGGAGGTGACGGCGAGGCGCTGGGCACCGGGGCGGCCGGTGACCGTCCCGGCGACCCGGTCCCACACCACGCGCGGGCGCAGCTCGGCGAACGCGTCGGACGGGTAACGGCCGGCCAGCATGTCCAGGACGGCCGTGAACGCGGACTCCGGCAGCGACGCGAAGGGGGCGGCGCGGCGGACCAGGGCCAGCAGGTCGTCCACCTGCCAGGCGTCGAGGGCCGTCATGGCGACGAGCTGCTGGGCCAGGACGTCCAGCGGGTTGGCCGGCACCCGCAGGGACTCGATCGAGCCCGTACGCATCCGCTCGGTCACCACGGCCGCCTGGACGAGGTCGCCCCGGTACTTCGGGAAGACCACTCCGGTGGACACCGCGCCCACCTGGTGCCCGGCGCGTCCGACGCGCTGGAGGCCGGAGGCCACCGAGGGCGGCGACTCCACCTGTACGACGAGGTCCACCGCGCCCATGTCGATGCCCAGCTCGAGACTGGAGGTCGCCACCACGGCGGGCAGCCGGCCCGCCTTAAGGTCCTCCTCCACGAGGGCGCGCTGCTCTTTGGAGACCGAGCCGTGGTGGGCGCGCGCGATGACGCCCGGGGCTCCCTGGGCGGCGCCGGAGCCGCCCATCAGCTGGGCGGGGGAGTGATGCTCGCCCAGGGGCTCGCCGGTGGCGCGCTCGTAGGCGATCTCGTTCAGCCGGTTGCACAGGCGCTCGGCGAGACGGCGCGAGTTGGCGAACACGATGGTGGAGCGGTGGGCCTGGACGAGGTCGGTGATCCGCTCCTCGACGTGCGGCCAGATCGAGGGGCGTTCGGCTCCTTCGGCGCCCTCGGTGACCGGGGATCCGCCCAGCTCGCCCAGATCCTCCACCGGAACGACGACCGAGAGGTCGAACTCCTTGCCGGACTTCGGCTGGACGATCTCCACCTTGCGGTGCGGGGAGAGATAGCGGGCCACCTCGTCGACCGGACGGACCGTGGCCGACAGACCGATGCGACGGGCGGGCCTGGGCAGCAGTTCGTCCAGCCGCTCCAGGGAGAGGGCGAGGTGCGCGCCGCGCTTGGTGCCGGCGACCGCGTGCACCTCGTCCAGGATCACCGACTCGATGCCGGTCAGCGCGTCGCGGGTGGCCGACGTGAGCATCAGGAACAGCGATTCCGGCGTCGTGATCAGGATGTCCGGCGGGCGGGTGGACAGCGCACGGCGCTCGGCGGGCGGGGTGTCGCCGGAGCGGATGCCGACCTTGATCTCGGGCTCCGGCAGGCCCAGACGCACGGACTCCTGACGGATGCCGGTCAGCGGACTGCGCAGGTTGCGCTCCACGTCGACCGCGAGGGCCTTGAGCGGGGACACGTAGAGGACCCGGCAGCGCTTCTTCGGATCGGCGGGCGGGGGCGTCGAGGCCAGCTGGTCCAGGGCGGCCAGGAAGGCGGCCAGCGTCTTGCCGGAACCCGTCGGGGCCACCACCAGCACGTCGGAGCCCTCGCCGATGGCTCGCCACGCGCCGGCCTGGGCCGCGGTGGGCGCGGAGAACGCCCCCGTGAACCAGCCGCGGGTCGCGGGGGAGAAGCCGTCGAGGGCCCGGTGTGCGGAGCTGACCATGCGTCCATCCTGCACCCCTCCACTGACAATGGTCCTGAACTGCGAGAACACGGCAGCTGGAGCGTCGCGTGGAGCGGCGGACGCCCCGGTTCCCCGGCCCCGTCGGCGGCCGGGACTCCTCGCGGAGAACGGCCGGGGTGGCGAGTTCGGGTTCTCGGGAGCGGGCGCGGCACAGGCAGTACCCGGAGCTGCCCGGTGTCGACCGTCTGCGTGCCTTTCGGTCAGCCGATGGCGCGGCCGTAGGCCCGCAGGGTGCGCAGCGCCTCGATCGTCACCATGGGGCGCGCCTCCAGGGCGGTGCCCGGCGCCCAACGACGCCAGCGGACGGGCCAGCCGCCGTCCTCCTCCTGCGCGCCGGCGAGGTGGTCCAGGGAGCGCGCCATCTCGTCGTCCGTGAACCACGCGCGCGCGAGGGAGTGCGGTGTCCGGGCGAAGTCGTACGGGAAGTGATGCTCACCGGGGGCGTAGCCGTCAGGGACCGGGTAGGCGTCGAGGCGGTCCGGCTCCAGCACGACGATCCGTTGGGCGCGCACCAGGCGGCCCAGACGGTCGGCGGCCGACTCCGCGCGCGGGCGGTCGGGAACGGCGTCCAGGAAGGCCACCGCGGCCTGGATCTCGTACGGATGCGACCGCTCCAGGGAGTCCACCGCCTGCCAGCAGAAGTCCGTGGCCCGGAACAGCCAGGCGTGCCACACGTCGTTGCGGTGCAGCAGACCCACCACCGGCCCGGTGGCGAGCAGGTCGCTGGGCGGGTCGTCCACGATCGGGATGAACGGGGCCGCCGGGTAGCCGCGCTGGCTGGGAAGGATCGCCGGCAGCGCGCCGTCGCCGGTGGACACGGACGTCAGGTAATCGCACATCCGCTCCACGCGCCTGCCGCCGAGACGCCCGACCGAGTCCAGCACCCGCAGGGCGTGCGCGGTGTGCAGGGGCTGGCTGACGGGACCGCGCAGATCGGGCTCCAGCGCGTGGCCGTATCCGCCGTCCTCATTGCGGTAGGCGTCGAGGGCGATCTCGACGGGGTCGGCGGAGCCGTGCAGGAAGTCGTGCGCGAAGACGCGCTGCTCCAGCACGCGCGCGGTGAGCCAGACGAAGTGCTCGGCGCGGAAGAGCGGGGAGTGCGCCGGGGGCGGCGGGGGGAGTGGGGATGCTCCGGTTTCGGCCATGCGTCAGACCGTAGGGCGGAAAGCGGTCTCGGCAGGCGCTCACGGAGGGGGACGCCCCCGAGGGCGGGATACTGATGTCATGCGGTTGACGGTCTTCTGGCAGCGGATGGACGAGCACTTCGGCACGGGGTACGCCGAGACCTTCGCGCGCGATCACGTGATGACGGAACTCGGCGGACGCACCGTGCACGAGGCGCTGGCCGAGGGCTGGGCGGCCAAGGACGTGTGGCGCGTGGTCTGCGCGGTGATGAACGTTCCCCAGGAGATGCGCTGATACGTCAAGAAGATCGCAGGCGGCCGGTCCGATTGTCGGTGGCGTAGGCGAGACTTGGTCCGTGGCACCCACTGACGAGACCGGGCAGACGTCCCGGAACGCGCCCCCGCACGGCACGACGCCGCCCTCCGGGCCTCCCCCGGCCGACGGCGGCGCCGCGCAGGGCGCGCGCATGCCGCGCTGGCTGCCGCGCGCCATGGTGCTCGCGCTCGCCCTCGTCGCGGCGTTCCAACTGGGCACGTGGGCGTTCCACCAGCTCATCGGCCTACTGCTCAACGTGCTCATCGCGTTCTTCCTGGCGCTCGCCGTGGAGCCCGCGGTCAGCCGGATGGCCGCCCGCGGGATGCGCAGGGGGTTCGCCACCTTTCTGGTCTTCTTCGGCCTGCTGATCGTGGTCGCCGGATTCTTCACGCTGCTCGGCTCGATGCTCGCGGGACAGATCATCAAGATGATCGAGGGCTTCCCGGAGTATCTGGACTCCGTGATCCACTGGATCAACACCACGTTCCACACCGAACTCCGGCGCGTGGACATCCAGGAGGGACTGCTCCACTCCGACTGGCTGCGCAAGTACGCGCAGAACAGCGCGGCCGGCGTCCTCGACGTCTCCACACAGGTCCTCGGCGGTCTTTTCCAGCTGCTGACGATCGCCCTGTTCTCGTTCTACTTCGCCGCGGACGGACCGCGTCTGCGTCGGGCCCTGTGTTCCGTCCTGCCGCCGGCCAAGCAGGCCGAGGTGCTGCGCGCCTGGGAGATCGCCGTCGACAAGACCGGCGGCTACCTCTACTCCCGCGGGCTGATGGCGCTGATCTCCGGGGTGGCGCACTATGTGCTCCTGCAGGCCCTCGGTATCCCGTACGCGCCCGTGCTCGCCGTCTGGGTGGGCGTGGTCTCGCAGTTCATCCCCACCATCGGCACCTATCTGGCGGGCGCCCTGCCCATGCTGATCGCCTTCACGGTCTCGCCGCTGTACGCGCTGTGGGTGCTGATCTTCGTCGTGGTGTACCAGCAGTTCGAGAACTACATGCTGCAGCCCAAGCTGACCTCGAAGACCGTCGACATCCACCCGGCCGTCGCCTTCGGCTCCGTCATCGCGGGCACCGCCCTCCTGGGCGCGATCGGTGCGCTCATCTCCATCCCGGCGGTGGCCACACTGCAGGCGTTCCTGGGCGCGTACGTGAAGCGGTACGACGTCACGGACGACCCCCGCGTCCACGGCCACCGGGGGCGTGGCGAGGGGCCCGGGCCGCTCGCGCGCGTGCAGCAGTTGTGGACCCGGGCACGCAACCGGACGGGCGGCTCGCGGGGCGGGTCCGGCTGAGCAGGCGGAACCGGGCGTCAGGGTTCGGGGGCAGGGCGCGTCGGCAGCCTCAGTAGGTGAGAACGGCCCACACTCCGGCCGCGACGACCGCGGCCGCATAGCAGCCCACCGCCGCCGCGGTGATCCGCCACCGCACCCCCTCGCTCCAGGACGTGCGGGACGACATCAGCCAGGCCAGCGCGGGAAGCACCAGGACGGCGTGCAGGCTGACCCCGTGCAGCGGCTTGAGCGGGGCCGTGGAGTGATACGCCGCCTCCTGGTGGCCGGTGCGGGTGAGCACGACCCCGCGCGCGATCATCGCCGCCCCGGAGACGAGCGCGACCAGCAGGATCGCGAAGCCGGAACGCACCGCGAGGGCCATCCCGGCCGGGCCCGTCGGCCGGCGCCGGAAGGACGCCACGGCGAACACGGTGAGCAGCGCGACGAGGACGCCGCCGCCGACCGCGAGCATCAGGGACACGGCGGTGTCGAAGGACGTCTCCATGTCCAGGTGCGAGGGCGCCCTCCGCCAGGCCTGGAGGGTGATCCCCCCGACCTCGACGACACAGTCGGCGGCGAACACCCCGAGCAGCACGGCACGCACTCGTGGCCTCATCCGCAGGAACGACGTCACCCTGACGACGGTCCAGAGCGTCACGCCGAAGGAGAGCCCGAAGGTCACCGGCTTGCGCCAGGAGACGGGGCCGTACCAGGCGCCGCCGTCGACGGCGAACACCACCAGGTGCACGAGACCGGAGGCGACGAGGACCAGCGCGGTCGCCCCGTAGACGGTCCCGGCCCCGGTCTTGGCCCCGGCCCTGGCCTTGGTCCCGACCGTGGCTCCGCTTCCGGCTCCGGCTCCTGCTCCGGTCCCGGCCCTGGACCTCGTGCCGCCGGTTCCCTCGCGGCGCTGTGTGGTGGTCGTCTGTTCGTCCATGCGCCGAGCTTCCCGGCCGCGGTGGTGCGCCGTCGTCGTCCTGTCGAAGGCACCCGTCGTACGCCCGGGGGAGCAGCAGACGCCGGAGCCGGTCGAAATGGACGGGCGGACGGGAGCCGGGATGCAGGCGGGACGGTGTGGGGATGCGTGGGGGGGTGCTCGGAACGGGCCGCGCCGGGGCCGGGTGCGCGGGGTCGGCGGCTTGTGAACGTAGCCTCGGGAGTGCCGCGTGGTGCGCTTGACACCAAAATCGAACATCCGTTCTTATGGAGGCTCCGGCGGCTCTCGCGGCGGGCGGTATGTCCCGTTCGAAGCCGATAAGTGCCTGAGTTATCCACAGGCCGGACCGGCGTCGAGGCGCATTGTCAGTGGCAGGCGTTAGCGTCTTTGACGTGAAGCGATCGACTCAAGCAAACCGGGTGGAACCCATGGCAGGAACCGACCGCGAGAAGGCGTTGGACGCCGCACTCGCACAGATTGAACGGCAGTTCGGCAAGGGCGCGGTGATGCGCCTGGGCGAGCGGCCGAACGAGCCCATCGAGGTCATCCCCACCGGGTCGACCGCACTCGACGTCGCCCTCGGTGTCGGCGGGCTGCCCCGTGGCCGCGTGGTGGAGGTGTACGGGCCGGAGTCCTCCGGTAAGACGACGCTGACGCTGCACGCGGTGGCGAACGCGCAGAAGGCCGGCGGCCAGGTCGCGTTCGTGGACGCGGAGCACGCCCTCGATCCCGAGTACGCGAAGAAGCTCGGCGTCGACATCGACAACCTGATCCTCTCCCAGCCGGACAACGGCGAGCAGGCTCTGGAGATCGTGGACATGCTGGTCCGCTCCGGCGCCCTCGACCTGATCGTCATCGACTCCGTCGCCGCGCTCGTCCCGCGTGCGGAGATCGAGGGCGAGATGGGCGACAGCCACGTCGGTCTGCAGGCCCGTCTGATGAGCCAGGCGCTGCGGAAGATCACCAGCGCGCTCAACCAGTCCAAGACCACCGCCATCTTCATCAACCAGCTCCGCGAGAAGATCGGCGTCATGTTCGGCTCCCCGGAGACCACGACCGGTGGCCGGGCGCTGAAGTTCTACGCCTCGGTGCGACTCGACATCCGTCGTATCGAGACGCTGAAGGACGGTACGGACGCGGTGGGCAACCGCACCCGCGTCAAGGTCGTCAAGAACAAGGTCGCCCCGCCCTTCAAGCAGGCCGAGTTCGACATCCTCTACGGGCAGGGCATCAGCCGCGAGGGCGGCCTGATCGACATGGGCGTGGAGCACGGCTTCGTCCGCAAGGCGGGTGCCTGGTACACGTACGAGGGCGATCAGCTCGGCCAGGGCAAGGAGAACGCGCGC
Organism: Streptomyces achromogenes; assembly: GCF_030816715.1. NCBI lineage: Bacteria > Bacillati > Actinomycetota > Actinomycetes > Kitasatosporales > Streptomycetaceae > Streptomyces > Streptomyces achromogenes. Next base: position 6,376,934 of record NZ_JAUSYH010000001.1, read on the forward strand.
AACTTCCTGAAGGACAACCCCGATCTGGCCAACGAGATCGAGAGGAAGATCAAGGAGAAGCTGGGCGTCGGCGTGCGCCCGGACGAGTCCGCCGCCGAGCCGGGCACGGACACCGCGGCAACCGCGGGCGCGACCGCGGACGACGCCAAGGCGGTTCCGGCTCCCGCGGCCAAGGCCGCCAAGCCCAAGGCCACGGCTGCCAAGAGCTGATCCGTGACACGACGAACGGACTGGGTCGAGTACGTCCACCCCGACGCCCCCAGGGGGGCGGGCAACGGGGTCGACGGCGGCCTGTCCCTGGACGGCGACGACCGGTCGGGCACCGGCCGGGCAGGGGGCGCCGACGAAGGCAGTCCACGTGGCGGGCGTGGACGCCGTCGGCGCGGCTCCGGGAAGCCGTCCACCGAGGACGGAGGTGCTTCTTCCTCGTCGAGGGCCGAGAAGGAGCAGCCTTCGGGGGACCCGGCTGAGCGGGCAAGGGCGATCTGCCTGCGCCTGCTCACCGGGACCCCGCGCACGCGGAAGCAGCTCGCCGACGCCCTGTACAAGCGGGAGATCCCCGACGACGTGGCGGAGGAGGTGCTTTCGCGGTTCGAGGAGGTCGGGCTGATCAACGACGGCGCCTTCGCGGACGCCTGGGTGGAATCCCGGCATCACGGCAGAGGACTGGCCCGGCGCGCGCTCGCTCAGGAGTTGCGGACCAAGGGCGTCGACCCGGAGCTGATCGAAGAGGCCGTCGGCCGCCTCGACTCCGAACAGGAGGAGGAGACGGCGCGCGAGCTCGTCGCCCGCAAGCTGCGCGCGACCCGTGGTCTCGACCGCGACAGACGGTTGCGCCGCCTCGCCGGCATGCTCGCACGCAAGGGTTACCCCGAGGGCCTGGCCCTGCGGGTGGTGCGGCAGGCGCTGGAGGAAGAGGGCGAGGACACGGACTCCCTGGGGGAGGACGGGTTCTGAGCGCAGCCGCCACCTGCGCGCGTGCCCGCGCTGGAAGCGGCGACGTCGCCCCCTGCCCCCTTGGAGCGCGGGAACGCCTTGCGTCCCCGGAGGGCTGAGCGCGTTTCGCGTCCCGGGAGGGCTGAGCGCGTTCTTCGTCGGGCGCCTCCCGCCCACGCCGCCGCTCAGGGCCGACCCCTCAGCGTCCACCGGCGTGGCTACGGCGTCACGGGGAGGCCCGCCGCCTTCCACGCCTGGAAGCCGCCGACGAGATCGGTCGCCCGGTGCAGTCCCAGCTGGTGCAGGGACGCGGCGGCCAGGCTCGACGCGTACCCCTCGTTGCAGATCACGATGGCCCGCACGTCATGGCTCGTGGCCTCGGGGAGACGATGACTGCCCCGAGGGTCTAGACGCCACTCCAGTTCGTTGCGCTCGACGACCAGCGCGCCGGGGATCAGCCCGTCCCGCTCCCGCAGCGCGGCATAGCGGATGTCGACCAGGAGCGCCTCGCCCGCGCGGGCGGCATCGAACGCCTCCCGGGCCTCCACGCGCGCGTACCCGGCGCGGACACGCTCGAGCAACTCGTCGATCCCCGTCGGCTGTTCGTCGTGCCCTTCTTCGTCCCGCCGTCGCTCCCGGGGGGTGTTCGCGTCGCTCACTGCCAGTCCTCCGGACGTTCGACCTGCTCCAGCCGCAGCACCTGTCCGGTACGGCTGTAGCGGCGGATGCGGGGCAGCGGCGGATAGTAGGCGTGGACGGAGACGGCGTGTTCCCCGGCGGACTCGTTGAGGACCTCGTGGACGTGGTGGCGGCCGAAGGACCGGCCCCGGCCGGCCGACAGGGTGCGCGACCGGTCCACGCCGTCGGTCAGCTCCAGGGTCCGCCAGCCGTCGGTGGGCAGCCGGGCGGCGAGCGAGTACTCCTTGAGCGTGCCCCGCGCGGTCAGGAACGCGCCCACCGAGTCGGCGTGGTCGTGCCAGCCGGTGCCGGTGCCGGGCGGCCAGCCGATCAGCCAGGCCTCGCTGCCGCCCGGCCCCTCCAGACGCACCCAGGTGCGGCCCTCCGGATCGAGGGGGAGCGAGGCGATCAGCGCGGCGTCCGCGGCCGTACGCCGGACGAAGTCGAGGAGCTCCGCCTGCGTGGGCGCGGCGACGGAAGCGGGCGACGAGGGGGCGACAGGGAAGGAGGCAGAGAGGGCGGAAGGAGGGAGGGATGCAGAGACAGACACGGAAACCGTCCTGGGAACGTTCGCGGGGGGGGGGGGGGGGGGGGGGGGGGGGGGGGGGGGGGGGGGGGCGGGCCGCACACGGGCGGGGGCGCATCGGCGGCGCGCGCCGTGGGGAAGGGGTGCGAGTTCAGCAGGACGGACGACACACGCAGCCCGCATAGCGGACGAGGTCCATATGGACCCTCCGCCACAGGCGCACATCGGTGTCGGTCACGATCCGGAGTACAGCATGCCGGTGCACCGCGGTCAACTCACCGTCACTCTGTGGACCGCACGGTGACGACGGCGCAGCTCCCGCCGCCCTGCGGCCGGCCTGCCGCAGAGTCGCGGTGGGTCGCCGCCGGCTCAGTGGCGGCCGTCCGGGCCGGCCCCACCTCTCCGCACCGGTCAGCGGCGGCCCGCCGCCGCGCCGCGCCGTCACCTCCGTCCCCCCGTTCGCGCTCACCCTCCGTGGCCGCGTCCTCGCCGCGAAGCCCCGGCATCACGCAGCCGCGCAGGCCACCGTCACGCAGCCGCGCAGGCCACCGTCACGTGGGCGCGGAGGCCGCCGTCCCGCCGCCGTCGATCCGTGGACGGATGGCCGCCGAGTCCGCCGTCATGTCGCCGCGGAGGCCGCCGTCGCTCCCGCCGCGGACGGCTCCTCGGCCGCCCGGGCCGGGCCGCCGACGGCTGCCTCCGCCGCGGCGTACAGGTCGGCCGCGCGCACCCCGTTGAGCGCGGTGACGAGATGGCCGTCCGGGCGGATCAGCAGGACCGTATGTGCGGCCGCACCCGGGTAGCTCTCGGCCACCAAGAGCTCGGCGGGGCACGGCAGGGCCGTCACCGCGGCGGCCAGCCGGGGCATGATCCCGGCGCCGACCCAGTGCCGGCGTTCCCACACGCCGGTGCCCGGTGCGATCAGCAGCACCAGCAGGGCACCCCGGCCGAGCCGGTCCCGAAGCCGGACGAACGAGCCGTCCTCCGCGGTCACCCGGACGTCCTCGACGGGCGCCCCGGGGGGCGTGTCCACCGGTGTCTCCGCCTCCAGGTGCCGGGGCGCGAGCGGGGACCCGGCGTACGATCCCGGCGCGCCCAGCGGGCCGCGTCCCAGGTGGCCGTCGGTGAGCAGCACGTCGTGACCACGGGCCGCGCCGGGGACGTACGCCCTGATGCCCCCGCCGCCGCGCAACAGCGGGAGCGCCTGGTCGGCGGCCCGCAGCCGGGCGGCGACGACCGCGCGGCGCTCGGCCTGGTAACTGTCGAGCAGTGCCTCGTGCGGCCCGTGGTGCCAGGCCAGGGCCAGTTTCCAGGCGAGGTTGTCGGCGTCCCGCAGGCCCTCGTCCAGACCCTGGGTGCCGAGCGTGCCGAGCAGGTGGGCGGCGTCCCCCGCGAGGAAGACCCGACCCACGCGCCAGCGCCGGGCAAGCCGGTGGTGCACGGTGTGCACGCCGGTGTCGAGCAGCTCGTACGGGGGCGTGGAGCCGCCGCTCCAGCCCGCCAGGGTCTCGCGGACACGCGCCACCAGGACCTCGGGCGTGACCAGGTCCTTGCCGGGCGGCAACAGCCAGTCGAGCCGCCACACTCCGTCCGGCAGCGGGCGGCCCGTGACCTCCGCGGCAGGGGGACCGGAGGCCCGCCACGGCGGGGTCCGGTGAAGCAACGCCTCGCCGTCCCACGGAAGGTCCGCGCGCAGTGCGGCCACGGCGTGGCGCTCCACCGCCGTACGGCCCGGGAAACGGATGTCGAGGAGTTTGCGGACGGTGGAGCGGGGGCCGTCGCAGCCGACCAGGTAGCTGCCGCGCCACCAGGTGCCCTGCGGGCCGCGGGTGTGGGCGGTGACCCCGGAGACCTCCTGCTCGACGGTGTCCAGACGGCTGTTCACAGCGATCTTCGCCAGCCGCTCGCCGGCGAGGGCGGCGCGCAGGGCCCCGGTCAGCTCGTGCTGGGCGATGTGCAGCGGGGCGGGCTCGGCGTCGTCGTCGAACGCGATCTCCTGCGTCACCTGCTTGCGCCGCATGGACCGCCATCCGGCCCAACGCACCCCGACGTCGGCGAGGGACGCTCCGGTCAGCCGCTCCAGGAGGGCGGCGGTGTCCTCACGCAGCACGACGGTGCGCGCGAGCCGGTGCTCGTCCTTGCCGGGGCCCTCGTCGAGGACCACGGACGGCACCTGCTGGCGCGCCAGCGCCAGGGCGAGCGTGAGCCCCACCGGCCCCGCTCCGACGATGATCACCGGGTCCACGGCGCGGCGCTCCCTGCCTTCGACGGTGTCCTCGCGGGCTTGGGTGAACAACAGGTTGGAGCAGGGTGCACGATCACAGAACGTATGCAACCCATTGTCGTTGTTTGCGTCAAGCGACGAAAGGCAGTGGCGCGCACGCCACTGCCTTTCGAGCCGTTCACGTTATTTGATTGTTCGTCAGGTGTAGGTCCTGCTGCCGGGGAGGCCGCCGCCTTCGCCCCCGGTCCCGAAGGTACCGCCCACCGCCGCCGGATTGAGTTCTTCCATGTCCTCCGCGCCCAGCACCGCACCCGTGCTGCGCTTGCTGCGCCGCAGGTATCGCTCCAGCCAGCTCGCGAAGCTGGTCAGGATGAAGTTCAGCACGATGAACATGATCGCGACGACGATGAAGCTCTGGATCACGTTGGCGTAGTTGGCCGCGAGCGTGCCGCGCGAGTTGAGCAGTTCGGGGAAGTTGAGCATCACGCCGCCCAGCGCGGTGTCCTTCACGATGACCACCAGCTGGCTGACGATCGCCGGCAGCATCGCGGTGACCGCCTGCGGGAGCAGGATGCTGCTCATCGTCTGGCCCTTGCGCAGGCCGATGGCGTACGCGGCCTCGGTCTGCCCCCTGGGCAGGGAGAGGATGCCGGCCCGGACGACCTCGGCCAGGACGGCGGCGTTGTAGAGCACCAGACCGGTGACGACGGCGTAGAGGGGGCGGTCCTCGCTGCTGACGTCCGTGTAGCGGGAGTAGAACTCGTTGGCGAACAGCATCAGCAGCAGTACCGGGATCGCCCGGAAGAACTCCACCACGGTGCCGGCCACGCCGCGTACCCAGCGGTGGTCGGAAAGGCGGGCGATGCCGAAGACCGCGCCCAGCGGAAGGGCGATGACCATGGCGAGCGCCGCGGCCTTCAGCGTGTTGGCGAGGCCGGGAAGGAGGTACGTGGTCCAGGCCTCCGACGTGGTGAAGGGCTTCCACAACGCGGAGTCGAGCTGGCCCTTGTCGTCCATCTTCTGCCACATCCACCACAGGAGGAGGGCGAGCAGGACGGCGAACACCGCCGAGAAGAGGATGTTGCGCCGCTTGGCGCGGGGGCCGGGAGTGTCGTACAGGACCGAGCTCATCGCTTCACCGCCAGTCGCTTGCTGAGCCAGCCCAGGATGAGGCCGGTCGGCAGGGTCAGAACCACGAACCCGAACGCGAAGACCGCGCCGATGAGCAGCACCTGCGCCTCGTTCTCGATCATCGTCTTCATCAGGAGGGCGGCCTCGGCGACGCCGATGGCGGCCGCCACCGTGGTGTTCTTGGTCAGTGCGATCAGGACGTTGGCCAGCGGTCCGATGACCGAGCGGAAGGCCTGCGGAAGGACGACGAGCGTCAGGGTCTGCCTGAAGCTCAGCCCGATGGCCCGGGCCGCCTCCGCCTGACCGATCGGCACGGTGTTGATGCCGGAGCGGATCGACTCGCAGACGAACGCCGCGGTGTAGCCGGCCAGGCTGAGTACGGCCAGCCGGAAGCCCTGGATGTCGAAGTCGTCGCTTCCCATGGTCATGCCGAAGATGTCGGCGAGCCCGAGCGAGCTGAAAAGGACGATGACCGTCAGGGGGATGTTCCGGACGACGTTGACGTAGACGGTGCCGAACCCGCGCATCAGCGGAACCGGGCTCACCCGCATCGCGGCCAGCAGGGTGCCCCAGACCAGAGCGCCCACGGCGGAGATGGCGGTGAGCTTCACCGTCATCCAGAACGCCCCTAGGACGTCGTAACCATCAAGAAAGTCGAACACGATCTCCCGCGCTTCCGGCTGGGTGGCGTATGGGAAGGGCGCGGTGTGCCGCCGCCGGGATCGCGTCGGGCGGCGGCACACCGCGGGAACCCCGCTGTGGCTGAGGTGTGGTTACGAGGCGTTCGGAACGATGACGCCGATCTTCGGGGCCGGCTCGTTCTTGTAGTTCGCCGGGCCGAAGTTGTCCTTGACGGCCTTGTCCCACGAGCCGTCGCTGACCATCTGCTCCAGCGCCTTGTTGATCTTGTCCACGGTGGCGGTGTCGCCCTTCTTGACGCCGACGCCGTAGTTCTCGTTGCTGAGCTTCAGGCCCGCGAGCTTGAACTTGCCCTTGTACTGGTCCTGGGACGCGAAGCCCGCGAGGATCGAGTCGTCGGTGGTGACCGCGTCCACGGCGCCGCTCTGCAGGCCGGCGATGCACTCGGAGTAGGAACTGACCTGCTTGAGCTTCGCGTCCGGGGCGATCGTCTTCTTGACGTTCTGCGCCGAGGTCGAGCCGACGACGGAACACAGCTTCTTGCCGTTGAGGTCCGTGCCCTTGGAGATGTCCGAGTCGGACTTGATCAGCAGGTCCTGGTGGGCCAGCAGGTACGGGCCCGCGAAGTCGACCTTCTTCTTGCGCTCGTCGTTGATCGAGTAGGTGGCGGCGATGAACTTCACGTCACCGCGCGCGAGGGCGTTCTCGCGGTCGGCGCTCTTGGTCTCGACGAACTCGATCTGGTCCGGCTGGTAGCCGAGCTGCTTGGCGACGTACGTGGCGACGTCCACGTCGAAGCCGGCGAAGGACCCGTCGGGCTTCTTCAGGCCGAGGCCGGGCTGGTCGTACTTGATGCCGACCTTGATCTTGCCGCCGCCACCGCTGCCCGCGCTGGCGCTGCTGCTCGTGTCGTCGTCCTTGCTGTCGCCGCCGCACGCGGTGGCGGTCAGGGCGAGGACGAGGGCTGCGGCCGAGGCGGCGGTGACCTTGCGAAGCTTCATGGTGACTTCCTTTTGAGAAGAGTGGTGAAGTTACTGCGGGCGGTGCGGGCGGTGCGGGCGGGCCGGTTCCGTCGGTGAGGCGGGTCAGTGGTGCAGGATCTTCGACAGGAAGTCCTTGGCCCGGTCGCTACGCGGATTGCTGAAGAACTGGTCGGGCGCAGCCTCTTCGACGATGCGCCCGTCCGCCATGAACACCACGCGGTTTGCAGCCGATCGTGCGAAACCCATCTCATGGGTGACGACGATCATGGTCATGCCGTCCCGGGCCAGCTGCTGCATGACTTCGAGGACCTCGTTGATCATCTCGGGGTCGAGGGCCGACGTCGGCTCGTCGAAGAGCATGACCTTCGGGTCCATCGCCAGCGCCCGCGCGATGGCGACACGCTGCTGCTGGCCGCCCGAGAGCTGCGCGGGGTACTTGTCGGCCTGGGTGCCCACGCCGACCCGGTCGAGCAGGGCGCGGGCATTGGCCGCGGCCTGCGTCTTGTCGGCCTTGCGGACCTTGATCTGGCCGAGCATCACGTTCTCGAGCACGGTCTTGTGCGCGAACAGGTTGAACGACTGGAACACCATGCCGACGTCGGCGCGCAGCCGGGCCAGCGCCTTGCCCTCCTGGGGCAGCGGCTTTCCGTCGATCGTGATCTCGCCGTCGTCGATCGTCTCCAGGCGGTTGATCGTGCGGCACAGCGTCGACTTGCCCGACCCGGAGGGGCCGATGACCACGACGACCTCCCCGCGGGTGATCGTCAGGTCGATGTCCTGGAGAACGTGCAACGCGCCGAAGTGCTTGTTGACGCTCTTCAGGACGACCAGGTCACCGCTCGCGACCGCGTCCTCCTTGGTCACCGATACTTCGGTCATCGCTTCGGGGCTCCGTCCTCCTCGGTTTCGGAGGACAGTAGTGACCCGCCCCGACCAGCGTCATTACATCTGAGGGGAATCTGAGCATCACGATCCGATAGCAATCGGACACATGTCGTAGCACTTGGGAGCCACGCGCGTATCGGCCGAGTAACGGTAGTCGCGCGCAACGGGAACTCGCTTGACTGCGTCCTCGTCCATCGGCGTGACTGCCATGATGCACGCACGCGTGTGCCGCCGTTTTCCGACGCCGGAGAACCGAACACCCGTCGTGGTGAGTCAGACCGTATGCCCGATGAACCGGAGGAGGCCGGGATGAGACTGCTTCTCGTCGAGGACGACAACCATGTCGCCGCGGCCCTGTCCGCGGTCCTCAAGCGGCACGGTTTCGACGTCACCCACGCGCGCAGCGGCGAGGAGGCGCTGCAGGCGCTCGTCCCGGAGGGGCCCGGCTTCGGCGTCGTCCTGCTCGACCTGGGGCTGCCGGACCAGGACGGCTACGAGGTGTGCGGCAAGATCCGCAAGCGCACGGCCACGCCGGTCATCATGGTCACCGCCCGCTCCGACGTGCGCTCCCGCATTCACGGCCTCAACCTGGGCGCCGACGACTACGTGGTGAAGCCGTACGACACCGGGGAACTGCTCGCCCGAATCCACGCCGTGAGCCGGCGTACCGTCCACGAGGACGCGGCCGCCGAGGGGGAGAGCGCGCTGCGCCTGGGCGCCGTGCAGATCGAGCTGCCCACCCGGCGCGTCACGGTGGACGGCACGGCCGTCCAGCTGACCCGCAAGGAGTTCGACCTGCTGGCGCTGCTCGCGCAGCGACCCGGCGTGGTCTTCCGGCGGGAGCAGATCATCAGCGAGGTGTGGCGCACCAGCTGGGAGGGGACCGGGCGCACCCTGGAGGTGCACGTGGCCTCGCTGCGCGCCAAGCTGCGCATGCCCGCGCTGATCGAGACGGTGCGCGGAGTCGGATACCGGCTCGTCGCCCCGGCCGCGTAGCGGGGACCGCTGTTGCGTACGCGTCTGCTGCCGCTCCTCATCGTCCTGATGGCTGCCGTGCTGCTGGCCCTCGGGGTGCCGCTGGCCATCAGCGTGGCGGGTGCCGAGCAGCAGCGGGTGGTCGTCGACCGCATCGACGACACCGCGCGCTTCGCGGCGCTCGCCCAGTTCGTCACCGTCTCCTCGGGAGTGGACGACCCGACGTCGGCGTCCACGAACGAGCGGCGCGAGACGCTCGGCCGGGAACTCGCGAGCTACTACGACGTCTACGGCATTCGTGCCGGAGTCTTCTACACCACCGACACCCCCATGGCTCATGCTCCGCGCGACTGGTACCTCCCCGCATCGGGTGAGGTGCGGGACGCGTTCGAGGAGGCGTCGCTCAGCCGTCGCAGCCACGACCCCCGGCAGGTGTGGCCGTGGCAGCGCAACCGGCTCGTCGTGGCGTCGCCGGTCATCAGGGACGGCGACGTCGTCGCGGTCGTCGTCACCGACTCGCCCACCGGGCCGATGCGGTCGCGGATCCTGCACGGCTGGCTGGTGATCGGGGCCGGAGAGGCCGCCGCGATGCTGCTGGCCATCGGAGCCGCCCTGCGGCTGACCGGCTGGGTGCTGCGGCCGGTGCGCGTCCTGGACGCCACCACCCACGAGATCGCGAGCGGCCGTCTGAAGTCCCGGGTCGCGGTGGCCGGGGGCCCGCCGGAACTCAGGAGGCTGGCCGGCGCGTTCAACGAGATGGCGGACAACGTCGAGGACGTGCTGGAACAGCAGCGTGCCTTCGTCGCCGACGCCTCGCACCAGTTGCGCAACCCGCTCGCCGCCCTGCTGCTGCGCATCGAACTGCTGGGGTACGAACTCCCGGAGGGCAACGAGGAGATCGCCTCCGTCCAGCACGAGGGCAGACGCCTCGCCCAGGTCCTGGACGATCTGCTGGACCTGGCCCTTGCCGAGCACGCCGAGGCCGACCTGCGGGTCACCGACATCGGCGCGCTGGCCGCCGAGCGCGTCGCCGCCTGGGCGCCCACCGCCAAGGCCAAGGGGGTCCGGCTGGTGGGCGACTGCCCGCCCACCACGGCGTGGGCCGACCCGGTGACGCTGTCCAGCGCTCTGGACGCGGTGATCGACAACGCGGTGAAGTTCACCCCCGAGGGCGAGAGCGTCGAGGTCACGGTCACCGCCGACGGCGGGACCTCCTCGGTCGTCGTCACCGACAACGGGCCGGGGCTGACCGACGAGGAGCTCACGCGCGTGGGCGACCGGTTCTGGCGCAGTGGCCGCCACCAGAACGTGAAGGGCTCGGGTCTCGGCCTGTCCATCTCCCGTGCCCTGCTCGCCGCGGGCGGCGGCTCCCTGTCGTACGCCCACCACGAGCCGAGCGGACTGACGGCGACGGTGTCGGTACCCCGGTCTCCGACGTCGTAGCGCGCGCCCCTACGGCTTGACGGAGCGGTAGTAGCGGCGGGCGCCCGCGTGCAGCGTGAGCGGGTCGGTGTAGATGGCCGTGCGCAGATCGACCAGCTGGGCGGAGTGCACGTGCGCGCCGATGAGATCCCGGCTCCTGATGACGGTACGGGTCACCCACTCGGTGAGCCGGGGGTCCACGTCGGTACGGGTGATCAGCAGGTTGGACACGGCGATCGTCGCCACGGTGGAGCCGTTCTGGATGGTGGGGTAGGCCGACTCGGGCATGTTCGTCGCCCGGTAGTAGCCCGTGGAGTCGTCCTGGTCGTGCATCTTGGCGACGAGCTCGGGGCTGATCGGCACGAACCGGAAGGTGAAACCGTCGGCCAGCTTCTCCAGCCCGGCTGTCGGCACCCCTCCCGACCAGAAGAACGCGTCGATCTTTCCCTGCTTGAGCTGCTCGGGGCCGGTGTCGATGCCCCGCTCCACCGCCCTGATGTCCTTGGCCGGGTCCAGGCCCGCGGCCTTGAGGACCCGCTCGGCGATCAGCCGCACGCCGGAGCGGGGCAGACCCGTCGCCACCGTCCTGCCCCGCAGGTCCGCGATGGACCGGATGTCCGAGTCCCGGGCCACCACGAGCTGGACGTAGTCGTCGTACAGCCGGGCCACCCCGCGCAGCCGGGCGGCGGGGCCGGGATGCTGCGTCTCGTACGTCTGCACCGCGTCGGCCGCGGCGATGGCGAAGTCGGCCCCGCCCGCCGCCACGCGCGCGACGTTCTCCGGCGACCCGTTGCTGGTCGACAGGTTCACGTCCAGGTCGGGCATGTCCTTGGCGAGCGCGGTGCGCAGCTGGGTGCCGTACGCGTAGTAGACGCCGCTCGTCGTGCCCGTGTTGAGGGTGATCGAACCGCTCGGCGGCTCCTCGCCCAGCGGCAGCAGCCACCACAGCAGCAGCCCGAGGACGACGACGCCGGCGGCCGTGCCCTGCAGGGCACGGCGCCTGCCGATGCGGGAGAACGACGGGGACATGAGCGCGATCCTGCCAGCCGGTACGCGGTGCTGGCCAGGGCGGGGCTCACCGGGCAGGTGGGGCGGGCGGTGACAGAGGGGGGTGACAGACGCGAGGGAATGAGGTGTCTCCCCGGCTCGCCGTCTCCGGACTCGCCGTCACCCCGGCTCAGTCACCCACCCGGGTCTGTGGGCCTGAAGCTCGTGGCGGAGGGCCACACCTCCCGGGAGATCGGCGCCCTGCTGTTCATCAGCGCCAAGACGGTCGAACGGCACCGCGCCAACCTGCTGCAGAAGCTCGGCATGCGCGACCGGCTGGAGCTGACCCGCTACGCGATCCGCGTCGGGCTCGTCGACCCCTGAGGCGTCGTTGATCGGCCCCGCACCTCACGGGGACGGGCGTTCTCCGCGACCGCCTACCCTTGACGCATGACCAGCAGCAGTGACCGGAGCCTCGCCGTGGACGCGCCCGCACCCAAGAGCTACGAAATCCGCACTTACGGGTGCCAGATGAACGTCCATGACTCCGAGCGGTTGTCCGGACTGCTCGAAGAGGCCGGGTACGTGCGCGCCCCCGAAGGGTCGGACGGCGACGCGGACGTGGTCGTCTTCAACACCTGCGCGGTGCGCGAGAACGCCGACAACCGGCTCTACGGCAACCTCGGCCGGCTCGCGCCGCGCAAGGCGAGCCGGCCCGGCATGCAGATCGCGGTCGGCGGCTGCCTGGCGCAGAAGGACCGCGACACCATCGTCAAGAAGGCGCCCTGGGTGGACGTCGTCTTCGGCACGCACAACATCGGCAAGCTTCCGGTGCTGCTGGAACGCGCGCGCGTGCAGGAAGAGGCGCAGGTCGAGATCGCCGAGTCGCTCGAGGCCTTCCCGTCCACGCTGCCCACGCGGCGAGAGAGCGCGTACGCGGCCTGGGTGTCCATCTCCGTCGGCTGCAACAACACCTGCACCTTCTGCATCGTCCCGGCGCTGCGCGGCAAGGAGAAGGACCGCCGCACCGGCGACATCCTCGCCGAGATCGAGGCGCTGGTCGGCGAGGGCGTCAGCGAGATCACCCTGCTCGGCCAGAACGTCAACGCCTACGGCTCCGACATCGGCGACCGCGAGGCCTTCGGCAAGCTGCTGCGCGCGTGCGGCGCGATCGAGGGCCTGGAGCGCGTCCGCTTCACCTCCCCGCACCCGCGCGACTTCACGGACGACGTCATCGCCGCCATGGCCGAGACGCCCAACGTGATGCCGCAGCTGCACATGCCGCTGCAGTCCGGCTCGGACACGGTCCTGAAGGCGATGCGCCGTTCCTACCGGCAGGAGCGCTACCTCGGGATCATCGAGAAGGTGCGCGCCGCCATCCCGCACGCGGCGATCACCACCGACATCATCGTGGGCTTCCCCGGCGAGACCGAGGAGGACTTCGAGCAGACGCTGCACGCGGTGCGCGAGGCGCGGTTCGCGCAGGCGTTCACCTTCCAGTACTCCAAGCGCCCCGGCACGCCGGCAGCGACGATGGAGGACCAGATCCCCAAGGAGGTCGTGCAGGCGCGGTACGAGCGTCTTGTCGCCCTCCAGGAGGAGATCTCCTGGGAGGAGAACAAGAAGCAGGTCGGCCGCACCCTGGAGCTGATGGTCGCCGAGGGCGAGGGCCGCAAGGACGGCGCCACCCACCGCCTCTCCGGCCGCGCCCCCGACAACCGCCTGGTCCACTTCACCAAGCCGGAGCAGGAGGTCCGCCCCGGCGACGTGGTGACCGTGGAGGTCACCTACGCCGCCCCGCACCACCTCCTCGCCGAGGGCGCCGTCCTCGGCGTGCGCCGCACGCGCGCGGGTGATGCCTGGGAGAAGCGCACCGCCGAGAAGGCGGCGAAGCCGACGGGCGTGATGCTGGGTCTGCCGAAGATCGGCGCCCCGGAGCCGGTGCCGGCGCCCGCGGCGACCGGCTGCGGCTGCGACTGACGGCCTGAAACGGGCGCGGCCCGGCCTGACACGGCTCGGCCCGGGCCGTGTCAGGCCGGCCCGCGGCGACCGCGAACCGGCCGGCCGCGTGCGCGCGGTCTTCGCCCGTCGACCTTGTCGCCCTCGTCTCCCCTCCCCCACAGGCGGTCCGATCGAGGGCCGCCGCCGGGTCGTCCCGCGGGGATACCCTGCCGATCATGCTTGTCGCTGCCGCAGTCTGCCCCTGTCCGCCGCTCCTCGTGCCCGAGGTCGCCGCGGGTGCCGCGCCCGAGCTGGACCCCGTGCGCACCGCCTGCTCCGACGCGCTGGCCGTGCTCGCCGCAGCCCGGGCGGACCGCCTCGTCGTCGTCGGGCCTGCCGGGCAGTCGGGACGCGGTCCGCACCCCGAGGGCGCCCGGGGTTCGTTGCGGGGCTTCGGAGTGGATCTCGCCGTCCGGCTGGGCGACGGCGGCGCGGACACGCCCGCAGGACGGGAGCTGCCGCCGTCCCTCGCCGTGGCGGCCTGGCTGCTCGAGCGGACCGGCTGGTCGGGCGCCCCCGTGGAGGGCCTGGGCGTGGGCGAGCCGCTCGCTGCCGAACGGTGCGTCGAGGTCGGCCGCAGGATCGGCGGGGCGGCGGAGCGGGTCGCCCTCCTGGTGATGGGCGACGGCAGTGCGTGCCGGACGCTGAAGGCCCCGGGTTACCTCGACGAGCGCGCGGCGCCGTTCGACGCGGCGGTCGCCCGGGCGCTCGGCGCCGCGGACGTCGAGGCCCTCAAGGCACTGGACGCCGAACTGGCCCACGAGCTCAAGGCGGCGGGCCGGGCGCCCTGGCAGGTGCTGGCGGGCGCCGCCGAGGGCACGGCGCCGGCCGGCGCCCTGCTGTACGACGACGCGCCGTACGGCGTGGGGTACTTCGTCGCGACCTGGTCGTAGCCGCGCGGCGACGACTCCCGGCACAGGACGCGACAGGACGGCGACAGAACGGCGGACGGCCGCGCGCGTGTGCCGCGCGGCCGTCCGCCGTTCTGTCGCCGGGTCGGCGCAGGTGTAGCTCAGGAGGCCGGCGGGGGCGTGTTCGGCGGTGTGAAGGTGTCGCCGCCCCCCGCTGAGCCGTCCTTGTGCGCGAGCCGGTCCATGGCGCCCTTGGCCTTGCCGGTGCCCGTGTGGATCCTGTCGCTGTACTTGCCCTTGGTCTTCTCGTCGACGACGTGCGCGGCCTTGTCGATGCCGTGCTGGACCTTGTCCCCGTGCTGGAGCGCGAGGTCCGAGACCTTGCCTCTGGCCGGGGTGAGCTTGGCCTTCAAACTGTCCAAGAGACCCATGGGTCACCTTCCTCGCGGGTTCCTCACGTGCGGGCGCCGTCGTCCGCCGCGCTGTCTGCGGCCTCCTCGGCGGACTGCTGCCGGGGGATTCCGACGCCGTCGCCGGCGGCCGCTTCCGTCTCGCTCTCCGGTTCCGGCCCCGTCTTCGACCCGGCCGTCGGCTCGGTCCCCGTCCCGGGCTCGGTCTCCGTCCGGGGCTCGGCCTCCGTCCGGGGCTCGGCCTCGGCGGCAGGGCCGTCGGCCCCGGCACCTTCGGGCTGCGGCGCCGGGGAGACCTCGGCCGACTGCTCCGCCTCATCGGCGGTCGTCGCCTCCTCCGCCGCTGCGCCCTCCGCCGTCGCCTCCTCCGAGTCCTTCGACCTTCCGAAAAGTCGCTCCAAAAAGCCCATATCCACTCCATACGGTACTCGTGCGGGCGAAATCCCGCGTCGGCCGGTGCGCCCGTTCGCGCGACCGGAGGCCGCCGCTCCCGCGAGGGCGACGGGAATCCCGCAACGGGGAACGACGCCGCACGGGCCCCGTCACGTAACTCGTTCGAGGGTGGGCGCGGACGTTTGCGAGACTGGTGGCGTGAGCAGCGCACCCCCCGCCCCCCGCGTCATCGCCGTCGTCGGACCGACCGCGGCCGGAAAGTCCGATCTGGGCGTCTTCCTGGCCCAGCGGCTCGGCGGCGAGGTCGTCAACGCCGACTCCATGCAGCTCTACCGAGGGATGGACATCGGCACCGCCAAACTGACGGCCGAGGAGCGCGGCGGCGTCCCGCACCACCTCCTGGACGTCTGGGACGTCACGGTCACCGCGTCCGTCGCCGAGTACCAGCGGCTGGCGCGGGAGCACATCGACGCCCTGCTCGCGGCGGGCAGGTGGCCGATTCTGGTCGGCGGCTCCGGCCTGTACGTCCGCGGCGCCGTCGACAACCTGGAGTTCCCCGGCACCGACCCCGAGGTCCGCGCCCGGCTGGAGGAGGAGCTCACCTTGCGCGGCTCGGGAGCCCTGCACGCCCGGCTGGCCGCGGCCGACCCCGAGGCCGCGCAGGCGATCCTGCCCGGGAACGGCCGCCGTATCGTCCGGGCCCTCGAGGTGATCGAGATCACCGGCAAGCCCTTCACCGCCAATCTGCCCGGACACGACTCGGTCTACGACACCGTCCAGATCGGCGTGGACGTGGCGCGCCCGGAACTCGACGCACGCATCGCCCGCCGCGTCGACCGGATGTGGGACGCGGGACTCGTGGAGGAGGTCCGCGCGCTGGAGGCCCAGGGCCTGCGCGCGGGCCGTACGGCCTCACGCGCGCTCGGCTATCAGCAGGTCCTCACGGCCCTGAACGGCGAGTGCACGCAGGACGAGGCGCGCGCGGAGACCGTGCGTGCCACCAAGCGCTTCGCGCGCCGTCAGGATTCGTGGTTCAGGCGCGATCCGCGGGTGCACTGGTTGAGTGGGGCTGCGGCTGATCTCACAGAACTTCCGGAGTCCGCACTGGCGTTCGTGGAGCGACCGGTCACAGCCTGATCACGTCATTGCATCGGGACGCCCAGGCCGTCATCCAGGCCTCCCGCGCCGTGCCATCATCGAGCTTCGATCGACCAAGTGGAGTCCGAGTTGGGAGGGCGCGTGGCGATGGAGGCCGGCCCTCGCGACACCGCACAAGGCACCGAACCCCTCACCACCGAGCGTGGTGAAACGGAGCCGGAGGAAGGCCGTCTGAGCCCCGATGGGCCGGACGAGGACGACACCCGGGACGGCGTGAGCGACGACGGTCCCGAGCCCGAGGAGATGTTCGCGAGCGGCCCCGAGGTGGAGGTCGAGCTGCGCCCGCAGCGCCGACTGCGGATCTGGCAGCTCGCGCCCATCGTGGCCCTGGCCGCCATCGGCTCCCTGATGTTCGCCTTCCCGCTCGCCTTCGACTTCGGCGACAGCGGCGCCATGATCGCCATGCTCGGGCTGCTGATCTGCTTCTGCGCGGCCGGATGGGGCATGACGGCCTCTCGCCGCGTCGGTTACACGTGGCCCGGGCTGCCCCCGCGCGGCTCCGGACGCAGACCCGACTGGCGGGTCGCCCTCGCCTACGTCGTGATGGTCGCGGCGGTCGTGGCGCTGGCCGTCTGGCGGGTCGCCAGGCTGCGCTGAGCCTGCCGCGCGCCACGCCGTACGATCGAGGAATGAGCACCCGGATCGCCTTCCTCAAGGGGCACGGCACCGAGAACGACTTCGTGATCGTCCCGGACCCCGAGAACGCCGTAGACCTCTCCCCGGCCCACGTCGCCGCCCTGTGCGACCGCCGCGCGGGCATCGGCGGAGACGGGGTGCTGCACGTCGTGCGGTCCGCGGCGCATCCCGAGGCCGGGCACATGGCCGCCGAGGCGGAGTGGTTCATGGACTACCGCAACGGCGACGGCTCGATCGCCGAGATGTGCGGAAACGGCGTCCGCGTCTTCGCGCGCTACCTCCAGTACGCCGGACTCGTCACCGACGGCGACCTCGCGGTCGCCACGCGCGGGGGCGTGAAGCGCGTGCACCTCGCCAAGGACGGCGACGTCACGGTCGGCATGGGCCGGGCCCGCCTTCCCGAGGGCGACGTCACGGTGAGTGTCGGGGAGCGCAGCTGGCCCGCGCGCAACGTGAACATGGGCAACCCGCACGCCGTCGCCTTCGTGGACGACCTCGCACACGCCGGCGCCCTGCTCTCCCCGCCGCCCTTCAGCCCCGCCGCCGCCTATCCGGACGGGGTCAACGTCGAGTTCGTCGTGGACCGCGGCCCGCGGCACGTCGCCCTCCGCGTGCACGAGCGCGGCTCCGGCGAGACCCGCTCGTGCGGCACGGGCGCGTGCGCCGTCGCCGTGGCCGCCGCACGCAGGGACGGCGCCGACCCGGCGGTCACCGGAACACCCGTCACGTACACGGTCGACCTTCCGGGCGGACGTCTGGTGATCACCGAGCGACCCGACGGCGAGATCGAGATGACCGGGCCGGCCGTGATCGTCGCCACAGGAGAGATCGATGCCGAGTGGCTGGAAACAGCCCTTCGCTGACGCTGCCGAGGCTTCGTATCGGAGGCGAGGCACGGCCCGGAGCAACCATCGGGGCCCTCCCCGCCCTGATCACGGGATGTGAATGCCTGATCGACCGCAACCGAGGTGGCTCGAAACCGTAAACGTGCTGTCCGTCGCTCGAATGGGTGATCCGTTTCACGCTCGGCGAGAGGCGGTCGGTCGCGCGTGATGGGCTCGGTAGCATCAAGCACCGGCCCGGACGGGGGACCGTTCAACCAGTCCCCTGAGCCGTGTCCGCCCTGGGACACCCCGTCCGCCGGTCGACGCAGCCGGAGGTGCCCATGAGTGCGGAGGCCACGAACCCTGCGACCCCAGGCCCGGTAACCCCGGCCACGCCCCGCAGGCGCAGCCTTCCCCGGATCGACCTGCGCCGCCTGGGCCGGGCCGCGCTGCTCGGCTCCGCCTCCCGCGGCCGGCTGCCCGACGCGATCAGCCATGTCGTGGAAGTCCATCGCGCGCACCACCCCGACGCCGACCTCGAACCCCTGCACCGCGCCTATGTGCTCGCCGAGTCCTCGCACCGCGGGCAGATGCGCAAGAGCGGCGAGCCCTACATCACACACCCCCTCGCGGTGACGCTGATCCTCGCCGAACTCGGCGCGGAGACCACCGCCTTGACGGCCTCGCTGCTCCACGACACCGTCGAGGACACGGATGTGACGCTCGATCAGGTCGGCGAGGAGTTCGGCGCCGAGGTGCGCTATCTCGTCGACGGCGTCACGAAGTTGGAGAAGGTCGACTACGGCGCGGCCGCCGAACCCGAGACGTTCCGCAAGATGCTCGTCGCCACCGGCAACGACGTCCGCGTGATGTCGATCAAACTCGCCGACCGGCTGCACAACATGCGCACCCTCGGCGTGATGCGCCCCGAGAAACAGGCGCGCATCGCCAAGGTGACCCGCGACGTCCTCATCCCGCTCGCCGAACGCCTGGGCGTCCAGGCCCTCAAGACGGAGCTGGAAGACCTCGTCTTCGCGATCCTGCACCCCGAGGAGTACGCGCACACCCGCGAGCTGATCGCCGGCAACGCGGCGCAGGAGACCGACCCGCTCGCCGAGTTCGCCGACGTGATGCGCACGGTGCTGCGCGAGGCCGGCATCCAGGCCGAAGTCCTCATCCGGCCGCGGCACTTCGTCTCCGTCCACCGGGTCTCCCGCAAACGCGGCCGGCTGCGGGGCTGCGACTTCGGCCGGCTGCTGGTGCTGGTGAACGAGGACGCCGACTGCTACGCCGTGCTGGGCGAACTGCACACCTGTATGACGCCGGTCGTCTCGGAGTTCAAGGACTTCATCGCGGTTCCCAAGTTCAACCTGTACCAGTCGCTGCACACCGCGGTGGCCCGCGAGGACGGCCAGGTCGCGGAAGTCCTCATCCGCACGCACCAGATGCACAAGGTCGCCGAGGCCGGCGTCATCGCGCTCGGCAACCCCTACACGGCCTCCGCGGACGAACAGAGCGGCCAGGGCGCGCCCGCGGACGGGGAGCGCGTCGACCCCACCCGGCCCGGCTGGCTCTCCCGCCTCCTGGACTGGCAGGAGGCCGCGTCCGATCCCGACACCTTCTGGTCGACCCTGCGCGAGGACCTCGCCCAGGACCGCGAGATCACCGTCTACCGTCCCGACGGCGGCGCCCTCGGTCTGCCCGAGGGAGCGACCTGCGTGGACGCCGCCTACGCGCAGTACGGCGAAGACGCCCACGCCTGCATCGGCGCCCGGGTGAACGGCCGGCTGGCGACGCTCAGCACCGTCCTGCGGGACGGCGACACCGTCCAGCTCCTCATGGGCCAGGACCCCGCCTCGGAGCCCTCCCGGGAGTGGCTGGAGCACGCCCACACCCCCGCCGCCCGGATCGCCATCCAGCGCTGGCTGACGACGCACCCGGCGCCCGCCGAGGACGCGGCCGCCGAACCCGCCGCCGGGCCCGCCGGGACCGCACCGCCGGCCCGTCGGTCCGCGGCCGACACCGCCCCGGCGGACCCGTCCGCGCCGCGCCCCGGAGCCGCGATCACCGTCGTCGACCGGCCCGACGCGACCGTCCGGCTCGCGGGGTGCTGCACGCCCGTGCCGCTCGACGAGGTCACCGGCTTCTCGGTACGCGGGGGAGTGGTGACCGTGCACCGCGTCGAGTGCGCCGCCGTGGCGCGCATGGCGGAGGCGGGGCGCGAGGAGGTCGCCGTGCGCTGGGGCGACACCACCGGATGCCGGGTCACCCTGGTCGCCGAGTCGTTCGGACGCCCCCACCTGCTCGCCGACCTCACCGAGGCCATGGCGCTCGAGGGCGCCGAGATCGTCTCCGCCACGGTCGAGCCGCCGAGCCAGCAGCGGGTACGTCACACCTACACCGTCCAACTGCCCGACGCGGCCCACCTGCCCGCCCTGCTGCGGGCCATGCGCAACGTGCCCGGCGTGTACGACGTGGGGCGCGCGCAGCACCACGCCGCGGCCTCCTCCGTGACGAGGTAGGTCTGCCCACGCGCGCGTGAGCCACCCGTTCGGGTGGGCCGGGCGCGCGTCGCCGACGCGGCACCCCCGCCCGCTGGTAGCGGTGGTGCATGCTGCCAACCCCCCGCGCCCGGCTGAAGTCCGCGCTGCAGACCCCCCGCGCCCGGCTGAAGTCCGCGCTGCTCGCCTCGGCCGTCTCCGTCTGCCTCGTCGCCGCGGGCGCGCCTGCGGCCCCGCTCGGCGTCGGCGACCGCCTCTTCCCGAACCTGGGCAACCCCGGCTACGACGTCGCGTCGTACGACCTGTCCTTCACCTACTCCGGCGCCAACGACAAGCCGCTCCAGGCCGTCACCGTCATCAACGCCTGGACCACCGCCGCCCTGGACCGGATCAACCTCGACTTCGCGCACGGCAAGGTCGACTCGGTCGAGGTGGACGGCAGGCCGGCCGCCTTCACCGGTGTGGACGACGACCTGGTGATCACTCCGCGGGACGCGCTCGTCCCGGGGAGCTGGATGCGCGTCACCGTGCGGCACACCAGCGATCCCGTGATGAGCGGCGACCGCGACGGCGGCTGGGTCAGGACCGCGGACGGCCTCGCCATGGCCAACCAGGCGGACGCCGCGCACCTCGTCTTCCCGTGCAACGACCACCCCTCCGACAAGGCCATGTTCACCATCCGGGTGACCGCGCCGGACGCCTACACGGCCGTCGCCAACGGGCTGCCCGCCGGCGTGGAGAAGGCCGGCGGGACGACCACCTGGACGTACCGCGGTCAGCACCCCATGGCGACCGAGCTCGCCCAGGTGTCCGTGGGCCGCTCCACCGTCGTGCACCGCGAGGGGCCGCACGCGCTGCCGCTGCGGGACGTCGTGCCCACCAAGGACCGCGCCCTCCTCGAGCCCTGGCTGAAGAAGACCCCCGAACAGATCGCGTGGCTGGAGCGCAGGGTCGGCCCCTACCCCTTCGAGACCTACGGTCTGCTCATGGCCGACGCCTCCACCGGGTTCGAACTCGAGACGCAGACCCTGTCCCTCTTCGAGAAGGACCTCTTCACCCAGCCCGCCTACCCCAAGTGGTACGTCGAGTCGATCATGGTCCATGAGCTGGCCCACCAGTGGTTCGGCGACAGTGTCTCGCCGCGCACCTGGTCGGACCTGTGGCTGAACGAGGGACACGCCACCTGGTACGAGGCGCTGTACGCGGAGGAGAAGTCGGGCCGCACCCTGGACGCGCGCATGAAGGCCGCCTACGGCGCCTCCGACCGCTGGCGCGCCGCGGGAGGACCGCCCGCCCTGCCCAAGGCGCCGACGGCCGGCCAGAAGATCAGCATCTTCCGCCCCAACGTGTACGACGGCGCCGCACTCGTCCTGTACGCACTGCGCCAGGAGATCGGGCGGGCCGCGTTCGAGCACCTGGAGCGCGCCTGGACGCACAACCACGGGGACTCGACGGCGAGCACGGCAGACTTCGCCCGCCTCGCCGAGAACGTCTCCGGACGCGACCTGACCCCGTTCTTCACGGAGTGGCTCTACGGCGAGAAGACCCCGCCGATGCCGGGCCACCCGGACTGGAAGGCGACGGCGCCGGTGGTGAAGACTCCGGTCGTGAAGAACCCGGCCGGGAACGCACCGAAGCCCGCTCCGCAGGCCCCGCCCGCCGCGAAATAAGGCCGTGACGAGACGGGCCGTGCCGTGCGACCATCGTCAGGTCGCCGCGGCACGGGACACGGGAATCTCCCGGACCCCTCGTGCGTTGTGCAGCGTGTAGGACGCCGACTCGGCATCTGTCAACGACGTAAGGATCCAATGACCTCCTCTTCTTCCTTTTCCCAGGACACCCAGCGCATGGCGCACGCCTACCCCGAAGGTCTTCGGGCCGATGCCCTGATGGAAGAGGACGTCGCCTGGAGTCACGAGATCGACGGAGACCGGGACGGCGAACAGTTCGACCGTTCCGAGCGCGCGGCACTGCGCCGCGTGGCAGGCCTCTCCACCGAGCTCGAGGACGTCACCGAGGTCGAGTACCGCCAGCTCCGTCTGGAGCGGGTCGTGCTCGTGGGCGTCTGGACCACGGGAAGCGCGCAGGACGCGGACAACTCCCTCGCGGAGCTGGCCGCCCTCGCGGAGACCGCGGGCGCGCTCGTGCTCGACGGCGTCATCCAGCGCCGTGACAAGCCCGACGCGGCCACCTACATCGGCTCCGGCAAGGCGAACGAGCTGCGCGACATCGTGCTCGAGACGGGTGCCGACACCGTCATCTGCGACGGTGAGCTCAGCCCGGGCCAGCTCATCCACCTCGAGGACGTCGTCAAGGTCAAGGTCATCGACCGTACGGCCCTGATCCTCGACATCTTCGCCCAGCACGCCAAGTCCCGAGAGGGCAAGGCGCAGGTCGCGCTCGCGCAGATGCAGTACATGCTGCCGAGGCTGCGCGGCTGGGGTCAGTCGCTGTCCCGTCAGATGGGCGGCGGCAAGGGCGGCGGTCTCGCCACCCGCGGTCCCGGTGAGACCAAGATCGAGACGGACCGGCGGCGGATCCGCGAGAAGATGGCGAAGATGCGCCGGGAGATCGCGGAGATGAAGACCGGCCGCGAGATCAAGCGCCAGGAGCGCAAGCGTCACAAGGTGCCGTCCGTCGCCATCGCGGGCTACACCAACGCGGGCAAGTCCTCCCTGCTCAACCGCCTCACGGGCGCGGGCGTCCTGGTCGAGAACGCCCTGTTCGCGACCCTGGACCCGACCGTGCGCCGGGCCGAGACGCCCAGCGGCCGCCTGTACACCCTGGCGGACACCGTCGGATTCGTCCGGCACCTGCCGCACCACCTGGTCGAGGCGTTCCGCTCCACCATGGAGGAGGTCGGTGAGTCCGACCTGATCCTGCACGTGGTGGACGGCTCGCACCCGAACCCGGAGGAGCAGCTGGCGGCGGTGCGCGAGGTGGTCCGGGACGTCGGCGCCACCGGCGTGCCCGAGATCGTCGTCATCAACAAGGCGGACGCGGCCGACCCGCTGACGCTGCAGCGGCTGATGAGGGTCGAGAAGCGCTCCATCGCGGTCTCCGCCCGCACCGGCCAGGGCATCGAGGAACTGCTCGCGCTGATCGACAGCGAGCTCCCGAGGCCGTCCGTGGAGGTCGAGGCGCTCGTGCCCTACACCCACGGCAAGCTGGTCGCCCGTGCCCACGACGAGGGCGAGGTGATCTCCGCGGAGCACACGGCGGAGGGCACCCTGCTCAAGGCGCGGGTGCACGAGGAGCTGGCGGCGGAACTCGCGCCCTACGTGCCGGCGCCGGCCGCCTGAGCCGTCGTCCTGGTCCGCTGAACGCGCGATGGCCCGCCCCCCGCGGCAAGCGGGGGGCGGGCCATCGCGCGTGCGTGCGGCCGAGCGCCGCCGTCGGTCCTGGCTACCGGTTGGCGAACTTCTTGCTCACCGAGTCGTACACGCCCTTGGCCACGTCGTTCAGCCGCGGGCCCGCGAGCCAGCCGGCGCGCACCGGGCCGATCGAGGTGTTCGACACCAGCGCGGGCTTTCCGTCCGAGCCCGTGGCGACCCAGCCGCCGCCCGAGGCGCCGCCGGTCATCGTGCAGCCGATGCGGTACATCGTCGGGTCCGCGGTGCTCAGCGAGAACCGTCCCGGCTTGTCCTTGCACTGGTAGAGCTTCTGCCCGTCGTAGGGCGCCGCCGCCGGGTAGCCGGTCGCGGTGATGCGACCCACCTTCGGCACCGCCGGGGCCTTGAAGTCCACCGGGAGCGCCGAACCGACCGTCTCCTCCAGGGATTTGCCGGAACCGCCCTCCTCCGGCGTCACATGGATGACGGCGTAGTCGTAGGAGGCGCCGTCACCGCCGTTCTGGCCGCCCTGGGCGATCCACTGGTCGGAGGTCTGCGCCCAGTCCCCCCACCACACACCGTAGGGAGCCGCCTCCTCCTTGGTCGCCGACTCCATCCGCGCGGCCGACTTGCCCGAGTCGTTGTACGACGGGACGAACGCGATGTTCCGGTACCAGCCGCCCTTCTTGCCGGCGTGCACACAGTGACCCGCCGTCCAGACCAGGTTGGACTTTCCCGGGTGGGCCGGATCCTGCACGACGGTCGCCGAGCAGACCATCGTCCCCTCGGGGGAGTCGAAGAACACCTTGCCCGCCTGGGGTGCGTTGGCGTGGTACGCGGGGGACACCGCCTTCGCCTCCACCGCCGCCGGCGTCGGGTCGGTCACCCCCTGGTCGCCGGAGAGGTCGCTGTCGTCGACCCCGCGGTCCGGGTCCTCGGCCTCCCGCATCCGGTCCGGGTCCCACAGCCCCTTGATGATCGGGTTGACGTAGTCCTGCGCCTCGCGCAGCCAGTCGTCCCTGTCCCAGTTCTTCCAGGCGCCGTTCTTCCACTTGTCGAGATCGATCCCGTGCTCTTTGAGCCGGTCCTTGATGTCGTCCGGGATCGTGATCTTCCCGTCGTCCGTGGCCGACGCCGAGGCGCTCGCCTGACCGCTCGCGTCGGCGTCGCCCGAATCGCAGGCGGTCGCGGTGAGCGCGAGCACCGAGGCGAGGGCGAGCGCGCTCAGCACGGGGGAGGTTCTGCGACGCGCGTTCCTCCCCCGGCGAGCGGTGGACGACGGCCGTATGGATCGCATGCTGGTACTCCCCCTGCTGTCAACGAACGTGAAACTCCGGCCGTCCCGCAGAGCGAACCCGGCGGAACGCGGTCGAACTCGACCCGACGTGGCTGTACTCCGTCGAGTCGGTTCAACCCGACCGAACGCAAGCGAACTCGGTCACGCCCCGTCGAACTCATGGTGATCTCACGTCGAGTTCAAGCGGGACTCACGACCGGGTGCGATGCCACCACACGATATGCGGTCGCTGTGGGGGACTTCCGACGGAACGGCAACTGTTCGGTCACAGCGGGGATCTTGAGGCAACCCGTAACCGCTCGACGCGCCCGGGGTTGTAGCGACAGGGGCTGCTGTGGCGCCCGCCGCTGAACTGCGGGTCGGCAGGGAGCGCGGCCGTGGCCGAGCCGGCGCCCCAGGACGTCCGTGAGCGAGCCGGTGGGCCGGGCCGTGTCACCGGCCCGGCCCGCACAGCCGCCTTCATCACCAGGAGCGACCTTGACCACCGCCCCCCAGTCCACCGCCGATCTCCTGGATCACCCCGATCCGCACACGGCGGCCCAGGCCGCCGCCGTGGAGAACCTGCTGCGCTGCTGGGTGCGCGAGGCCGGCCTGTCCGCACCCGCCGACGGCTTCCTCCGGGTGCCGCTGCCCGCCAGCGGGGTCGCGCTGCTGGCACCCGTCCTCTACTGGTCGCCGACGGGCATGCACCGCTTCGGCCTGCCCCGCCTGGCGGGCGCGCCCGAGCACACCCCGCCCGTGGACGCCGTGATGGTCGCCGCCCTGCTGGCCCGCGAGGCCACCCCGGCCTACGGCCGGACCGGCCCGCCCCGCGACGGCGGCGAAGCCCGGCAGGTCACCGCCGACGGCGAAGGCGCCGACCTCGTGGCACGCGTCGCCGACTCCGTCCGCCGCACAGCCGCCTTCATCGGCGAGCGCCGGGAACGCCCCGCCGACGCTCCCGACCTGTTCCTCGCCGCCGAGCAGGCGCTGGTGCTCGGGCATCCGCTGCACCCGACCCCGAAGAGCCGCGAAGGGCTCTCGGACGGTGACGCGCGCCTGTACTCGCCCGAGGCACGCGGCGCGTTCCCCCTGCACTGGCTCGCCGTCGCCCCGTCCGTGCTGGCCACCGACTCCGCCTGGACCGAGGGCGGCCGCCCCGTCCCCGCCGCCGTGCTGACGGCCCGGCTCGCCGGCCCCGGCCTGCCGCTGCCCGACGGCTTCGCGGCCCTGCCGATGCATCCCTGGCAACTGCGTGAAGCGCTTCGCCGCCCGGAGATCCGGGCACTCCTCGACGCCGGACTGCTCCGGGACCTCGGCGCCCACGGCCTGCCCTGGCACCCGACCTCCTCCGTGCGCACCGTCCATCGCTCCGGCGCCGCCGCGATGCTCAAACTGTCTCTGGGAGTGCGCATCACCAACTCCCGGCGCGAGAACCTCCGCAAGGAACTCCACCGCGGTGTCGAGGTGCACCGACTGCTGCGCGCCGGCCTGGCCGGCCGGTGGCGGGCCGCGCACCCCGGCTTCGACATCGTCCGGGACCCGGCCTGGCTCGCCGTCGACGGCCCGGACGGCCTCCCGCTGACGGGGCTCGACGTGGTGATCCGCCACAACCCGTTCGCCCCGGCGGACGACGTCGCCTGCCTCGCCGGTCTCGTCGCACCCCGACCGCACGGCCCGCGGACGGACGCCGCCGCGACCACCCCGGACCCGGCCGCCGTCCCCCGCTCCCGGCTGGCCTCGATCGTCCACCGCCTCGCCCGACGGACCGGCCGGACGCCCGGGGCGGTCGCCGCCGAGTGGTTCCTGCGCTACCTGGAACGGGTCGTCCGTCCCGTCCTGTGGCTCGACGGCGAGGCGGGGATCGCGCTGGAGGCGCACCAGCAGAACACCCTTCTCCTGCTGGACGCCGACGGCTGGCCCACGGGGGGCCGCTACCGCGACAACCAGGGCTACTACTTCCGCGAGTCCCGCCGCGCGGACCTCGCCGCCCGGCTGCCCGGGATCGGCGAGGCCAGCGACACCTTCGTCGCCGACGAGATCACCGACGAGCGCTTCTGCTACTACCTGGGGATCAACAACGTCCTCGGACTCGTCGGCGCGTTCGGCTCGCAGCGGCTCGCCCACGAACGACTGCTGCTCGCCGCCTTCCGGCGCTTCCTCGCGGACGCCGCCCGCGGCCCGGGCCGGCTGCGCAGTTCGCTGCCCGCGCGGCTGCTGGACTCGCGCGTCCTGCGCTGCAAGGCCAATCTCCTCACCCGGCTGCACGGCCTCGACGAACTCGTCGGACCGGTGGACACCCAGTCCGTCTACGTCACCGTCCCCAATCCCCTGCGCCCCTGAACCGGGCGCCCGCCTGCCGCTCGCCGTCGCCTGCCGTGCGTCCGCCTGAGAGGAGCCCGCCGTGCGGTCCGTCGACACCGGAACCGGAACCGGAGCCGGAGCCCGCCCCGCGCGCGCCCCCGTCCCCGCCTTCCGGGTCGGTGACTGGGAGGCGGCCCGGACGTCGGTGGGCGCGTTCCGACTCGTCCCCGTGCACGTCGAGCGGGACCTGTCGCTCGTCGGCCGGTGGATGAACGACCCCGCTGTCGCGGCCTTCTGGGAACTGGCGGGACCCGAACGCGTCACCGCGCGACACCTGCGCGCACAACTCGCCGCCGACGGGCACAGCGTCCCGTGCCTCGGTGTGCTGGAGGGGCGGCCCATGAGCTACTGGGAGATCTACCGGGCCGATCTCGATCCGCTGGCCGGCCACTACCCGGCCCGGCCGTACGACACCGGGATCCACCTGCTCATCGGCGGTGCCGCCGACCGGGGGCGGGGGCTCGGGAGCCTGCTGCTGCGCGCCGTCGCCGACCTCGTCCTGGCCGGATCGCCCGCCTGTGCCCG
This sequence comes from Streptomyces achromogenes, assembly GCF_030816715.1. Lineage (NCBI taxonomy): Bacteria > Bacillati > Actinomycetota > Actinomycetes > Kitasatosporales > Streptomycetaceae > Streptomyces > Streptomyces achromogenes. The sequence continues at coordinate 6,404,591 of NZ_JAUSYH010000001.1, forward strand.
AGTGGTCGCCGAGCCCGACCTGCGCAACGTCCCGTCCGTCGCCGCGTTTCTGAGCGCCGGCTTCCGGTTCTTCACCGAGCTGGACCTTCCCGCCAAACGGGCCGCCCTCATGGTCCGGGACCGGAGCCTGCGTGATCTGCTGTGACCCCCTCACCGGCCTTCGGCTGTCCTCAGAGGTCGGGACTGGTCGCCCGTTGGACTTCGACCGGTCACTTCCCGCCCCGGACCGCTCACCTTCGTCCGCCTCACCTTCCCGCAGCGAGAGGCCACCGCCTTGATCCCTTCCCTCCCGTCCGCCTCGAGCGCCCGATTGTCAGTGCCGCGCCGTAGGGTGGTCGCGCTATGACGAAGCCCTCACTCCCCGAACTCCTGCATGCCGCCGTCGCCGCCGTCGGCGGCACGGAGCGCCCCGGCCAGGTGACCATGGCCGAAGCCGTCGCCGAGGCGATCGACGACGGCTCCCATCTGCTGGTCCAGGCCGGCACCGGCACCGGAAAGTCGCTCGGGTACCTCGTGCCCGCGCTCGCCCACGGGGAGCGCGTCGTGGTGGCGACCGCCACGCTGGCCCTGCAGCGCCAGCTCGTGGAGCGGGACCTGCCGCGCACGGTCGAGGCGCTGCACCCGCTGCTGCGCCGCCGCCCGGAGTTCGCCATGCTCAAGGGCAGGTCGAACTACCTGTGTCTGCACCGGCTCCACGAAGGCGTCCCGCAGGACGAGGAGGAAGGCCTCTTCGACCAGTTCGAGGCCGCCGCGCCCACCAGCAAGCTGGGCCAGGACCTGCTGCGGCTGCGGGACTGGTCGGACGAGACAGAGTCCGGCGACCGCGACGACCTGACCCCGGGCGTGTCCGACCGGGCCTGGGCGCAGATCTCGGTCTCCTCCCGGGAGTGCCTGGGCGCGACGAAGTGCGCGTACGGCGCCGAGTGCTTCGCGGAGATGGCCCGCGAGCGCGCCAAACTGGCCGAGGTCGTCGTCACCAACCACGCCCTCCTCGCCATCGACGCCATCGAGGGCGCCCCCGTCCTTCCGCAGCACGAAGTGCTGATCGTCGACGAGGCGCACGAGCTGGTCTCACGGGTCACCGGCGTCGCGACCGGCGAGCTCACCCCCGGCCAGGTCAACCGCGCCGTACGCCGGGCGGCGAAGCTGGTCGACGAGAAGGCCGCCGACCAGCTGCAGACGGCCGCCGAGGGCTTCGAGCGACTGATGGAGCTGGCGCTGCCGGGCCGTCTGGAGGAGATCCCGGAGGACCTCGGCTACGCGCTGATGGCGCTGCGCGACGCCGCGCGGACCGTCATCTCCGCCATCGGATCGACCCGTGACAAGTCCGTCCAGGACGAGGACGCGGTCCGCAAACAGGCGCTGGCCTCGGTCGAGTCGGTGCACGACGTGGCGGAGCGGATCACCAACGGATCCGAGTGGGACGTCGTCTGGTACGAGCGGCACGACCGTTTCGGCGCGTCGCTGCGGGTCGCTCCGATGTCGGTGTCGGGTCTGCTGCGGGAGAAGCTCTTCACCGACCGCTCCGTCACCCTCGCCTCGGCGACGCTGAAGCTGGGCGGAGACTTCAACGGGGTGGGCGCGTCGATGGGGCTGGCCCCGGAGGGCACGGAGGGGGAGGACGTCCCGCAGTGGAAGGGCATCGACGTCGGCTCGCCCTTCGACTACCGCAAGCAGGGCATCCTGTACGTCGCCAGACACCTCGCGCGCCCCGCGCGGGACGGCGACCGCGGCGACATGCTCGACGAGCTGACCGAACTGATCCAGGCTGCAGGCGGCCGCACCCTGGGCCTCTTCTCCTCCATGCGTGCGGCGCAGCTCGCGGCCGAGGAACTGCGCGTGCGCATCCCCGAGTTCCCCATCCTGCTCCAGGGCGAGGAGACGCTCGGCGAGCTGATCAAGAACTTCTCGGCGGATCCGCAGACCTGTCTCTTCGGCACACTGTCGCTGTGGCAGGGCGTCGACGTCCCCGGCCCCAGCTGCCAGCTGGTCGTCATGGACAAGATCCCGTTCCCGCGCCCCGACGACCCCCTCATGAGCGCGCGCCAGAAGGCGGTGGAAGAGGCCGGCGGCAACGGCTTCATGGCCGTGGCGGCCACGCACGCGGCACTGCTCATGGCACAGGGGGCGGGCCGCCTCGTCCGGGCGTCGGGGGACCGCGGGGTCGTCGCCGTCCTGGACCAGCGGCTGGCGACGGCCCGCTACGGCAGCTATCTCAAGGCGTCCCTGCCTGACTTCTGGTACACCACCGACCCCCACCAGGTCCGCAGGTCGCTGGCGGCGATCGACGCGAAGGCGAAGCAGGCGGAGGCAGAGACGGAATAGGCCCTGTTGAACAGGCCCCGACTGGTGAACGCCCGGGCCCTTCGGGGACCCGGGCGCAGCACAGGGCCCCGGAATCGGCGCAGGGATCCCGGGGCCCAGTCAGGGGGACGGGGAAGGCCCGTCCGTCGCCGTGTTCAGACGCGGCGGAGTACGGCCACCACCTTGCCGAGGATCGTCGCGTCGTCGCCGGGGATCGGCTCGTAGGCGGCGTTGTGGGGGAGCAGCCACACATGGCCGTCCTCGCGCTTGAAGCGCTTCACGGTGGCCTCGCCGTCCAGCATCGCGGCCACGATGTCGCCGTTCTCCGCGACGGGCTGGCGGCGTACGGTGACCCAGTCGCCGTCGCAGATCGCGGCTTCGATCATCGAGTCGCCGACGACCTTCAGCACGAACAGCTCGCCGTCGCCGACCAGCTGCCTCGGGAGCGGGAAGACGTCCTCCACCGATTCCTCGGCGAGGATCGGACCGCCGGCGGCGATACGCCCGACCAGCGGGACGTACGACGCGGCGGGCTTGCCGGCGGTGTCCGTGGGCTGCACCGAGGCCGCCTGGTCGGAGCCTCGCACCTCGTACGCGCGCGGGCGGTGCGGGTCACGGCGCAGGAAGCCCTTGCGCTCCAGTGCCATCAGCTGGTGCGCGACCGAGGAGGTGCTGGACAGGCCGACCGCCTGGCCGATCTCCCGCATCGACGGCGGGTAGCCGCGCCGCTGTACGGAATCCCTGATGACCTCGATCACCCGGCGCTGTCGGTCCGTGAGTCCCGAGCTGTCCGCGCGGATGCCTGGAGGTCGGCCCGGCAGGGAACGCTTGTGTCCCTCGGGATTCATGGCTTCGTTCATCGCATGCACCGGCTCGAGTCGGCCCTGGGAGCGGTCCTGGGCAGTGATGGTGGCACTGTCTGCGGTGGTGGTCACGTCGGCCCCTCTCGGTTGTCTCCCTGCTGGACAACGGTAGTGGCTTTCGAAAGGTTGCGCCAAACACACGTTCGAGTGAAAAAGCGCGGATCGCCTGACTTGATCACGTGTCGCGGTGTATGGCTGACGCGGGTTCCCGGCGGATGGGCGAGGTCGTCGTCGCACCCGTTGTTGTAGTCTTCACCGCCGGAGTCGACGACCTTGTGAGGCGCGGCCCCAGTCTGCCATCCGGCCCCCCGTCGATCAGGGACGGGCCCCGCTCTGCGCGAGAGTCCCACCGCTCCTCCTTGTGGCGCTCACGGTATCGCCGCACGGGCCACGGCGATACGGCCACACGCGCGTGACGGCATCGGGTCCGCGCGAGGCCGCGCGTGCGTCCGTGTGTGCGCGCGTGCCCGGCGGGCATGCGGACGGGCGGGCGGACGGCCGGGTTTGTGCAGGCCGTTTCGAGTGCTCGGCGTGACCGTCGAAACGCGTGCGGTGAGATCGTCGACGCGACACGCGATGCGGCCTGGTTGTATGAGCCAATCCCTACATCTAGTGGTTGGATTACGGCAGCGGCCCAGAAGTTGTGGTCCCCGGTGTCTTCGGATGCTCATGGATCCCCTATGCTTGGGGCTGCTTCGAGGGGCCCGTGAGGCCTGGCGAGGCCATGGAGTCTGCTGTGAGGAGGGTTGGAGTACATGCACTGCCCCTTCTGCAGGCACCCCGACAGCCGTGTGGTCGACAGTCGGACCACGGACGACGGCACGTCGATCCGTCGGCGCCGCCAGTGCCCTGACTGCTCCCGTCGGTTCACGACCGTGGAGACGTGCTCGCTGATGGTGGTGAAGCGGTCCGGAGTCACCGAACCGTTCAGCCGTGCGAAGGTCATCAACGGCGTGCGCAAGGCATGCCAGGGGCGGCCGGTCACCGAGGATGCTCTCGCTCAGCTCGGCCAGCGGGTCGAGGAAGCGGTGCGGGCCACCGGAAGCGCCGAGTTGACCACCCATGACGTGGGGCTGGCCATACTCGGTCCGCTGCAGGAACTCGATCTCGTCGCCTATCTGCGCTTCGCCTCCGTCTACCGGGCGTTCGACTCGCTCGAGGACTTCGAGGCCGCCGTCGCGGAACTCAGGCGCGGGCCGGGAGGGTTCGACGCGGACGACGACGACCGCGCGGACGACGCCCGGGCCGAGGACGACACAGGAGCCGTCGCGGGGAGCCAGGAAGACGGCGGCGGGCCGGGAGGGACCGTGCAGGTCCCCGAGCCCGCACACGCCACCGACTGACCGACGGGCCGGAACCGGACTCACGAGTCCGGGCGGCCGGTGCGGCGGCGGACGAAGACCTGCTGTGGGCGGTGGCGCGTGGACGCCCGCAGCACCAGACAGAACAACGTGCCACGGGAACAACGTGGCATTTCAGGGCGTTTTCGCCCGCAGAGGGAGGCGGCATGACAGAGACGGCGAGCGGTCCGGCACGAGGTTCCCGCGCCAAGGGCGCCAAGACCACCAAGGGCCTGCGTATCGAGCGCATCCACACCACCCCCGGCGTGCACCCGTACGACGAGGTGGTCTGGGAACGCCGTGACGTCGTCATGACCAACTGGCGCGACGGCTCGGTCAACTTCGAGCAGCGTGGCGTCGAGTTCCCCGACTTCTGGTCGGTGAACGCGGTCAACATCGTCACCAGCAAGTACTTCCGGGGCGCCGTCGGCACCCCGCAGCGCGAGACCGGCCTCAGGCAGCTGATCGACCGCATCGTGAAGACGTACCGGAAGGCCGGTGAGGACCACAGGTACTTCGCCTCGCCCGCCGACGCCGAGATCTTCGAGCACGAGCTGGCGTACGCCCTCCTGCACCAGATCTTCAGCTTCAACAGCCCCGTCTGGTTCAACGTGGGCACCCCGCAGCCCCAGCAGGTCTCCGCCTGCTTCATCCTGGCCGTCGACGACTCCATGGAGTCGATCCTCGACTGGTACAAGGAAGAGGGCATGATCTTCAAGGGCGGCTCCGGCGCCGGCCTGAACCTCTCCCGCATCCGCTCCTCCAAGGAGCTCCTCTCCTCGGGCGGCAACGCCTCCGGCCCGGTCTCCTTCATGCGCGGCGCCGACGCCTCGGCCGGCACCATCAAGTCCGGCGGCGCCACCCGTCGTGCGGCCAAGATGGTCGTCCTCGACGTGGACCACCCGGACGTCGAGGACTTCATCGCCACCAAGGTGAAGGAGGAGGAGAAGATCCGCGCCCTGCGTGACGCGGGCTTCGACATGGACCTGGGCGGCGACGACATCACGTCCGTCCAGTACCAGAACGCCAACAACAGCGTCCGCGTGAACGACGAGTTCATGACGGCCGTCGAGAACGGCACCGAGTTCGGCCTGCGCGCCCGGATGACCGGCGAGATCATCGAGAAGGTCGACGCCAAGGCGCTGTTCCGCAAGCTCGCCGAGGCCGCGTGGGCCTGTGCCGACCCGGGCATCCAGTACGACGGCGTGATCAACAACTGGCACACCTGCCCCGAGTCGGGCCGGATCACCGCGTCGAACCCGTGCAGCGAGTACATGCACCTGGACAACACGTCCTGCAACCTCGCCTCGCTGAACCTGATGAAGTTCCTCAAGGACGACAGCAAGGGCCACCAGTCCTTCGACGCCGACCGCTTCCAGAAGGTCGTCGAGCTCGTCATCACCGCGATGGACATCTCCATCTGCTTCGCGGACTTCCCGACCCAGAAGATCGGCGAGAACACGCGCGCGTTCCGCCAGCTCGGCATCGGCTACGCCAACCTCGGCGCCCTGCTGATGGCGACCGGCCACGCGTACGACTCCGACGGCGGCCGCTCCCTGGCCGGCGCCATCACGTCCCTGATGACCGGCACGGCCTACCGCCGCTCCTCCGAACTGGCCGCGGTCGTCGGCCCGTACGACGGCTACGCCCGCAACGCCGACGCCCACAACCGCGTCATGAAGCAGCACTCCGACGCCAACGCCACGGCCGTCCGCATGGACGACCTGGACACCCCGGTGTGGGCCGCCGCCACGGAGGCCTGGCAGGACGTGCTGCGCCTCGGCGAGAAGAACGGTTTCCGTAACTCCCAGGCGTCCGTGCTCGCCCCGACCGGCACCATCGGTCTGGCGATGTCCTGCGACACCACCGGCGTCGAGCCCGACCTCGCCCTGGTCAAGTTCAAGAAGCTGGTCGGCGGCGGCTCGATGCAGATCGTCAACGGCACCGTCCCGCAGGCCCTGCGCCGCCTGGGCTACCAGGAGGAGCAGATCGAGGCGATCGTCGCCCACATCGCCGAGAACGGCAACGTGATCGACGCCCCCGGTCTCGCGCACGAGCACTACGAGGTGTTCGACTGCGCCATGGGCGAGCGCGCCATCTCGCCGATGGGCCACGTCCGCATGATGGCCGCGATCCAGCCGTGGATCTCCGGCGCCATCTCCAAGACGGTCAACATGCCGGAGACGGCGACCGTCGAGGAGGTCGAGGAGATCTACTTCGAGGCCTGGAAGCTCGGCGTCAAGGCCCTCGCGATCTACCGTGACAACTGCAAGGTCGGCCAGCCCCTCTCCGCGAAGACCAAGGAGAAGGAGAAGACCGAGGTCACGGAGAAGGCCGAGGAGACGATCCGCGCCGCGGTCGAGAAGGTCATCGAGTACCGCCCGGTCCGCAAGCGGCTGCCCAAGGGACGTCCCGGCATCACGACCTCGTTCACGGTCGGCGGCGCCGAGGGCTACATGACCGCCAACTCCTACCCGGACGACGGTCTCGGCGAGGTCTTCCTGAAGATGTCCAAGCAGGGTTCGACCCTCGCCGGCATGATGGACGCGTTCTCCATCGCGGTCTCGGTCGGCCTCCAGTACGGCGTGCCGCTGGAGACCTACGTCTCGAAGTTCACCAACATGCGCTTCGAGCCGGCCGGCATGACCGACGACCCGGACGTGCGGATGGCGCAGTCGATCGTCGACTACATCTTCCGGCGCCTGGCGCTCGACTTCCTGCCGTTCGAGACGCGTTCAGCACTCGGCATCCACTCCGCCGAGGAGCGCCAGCGCCACCTGGAGACCGGTTCGTACGAGCCGACCTTCGAGGAGGAGAACGTGGACGTCGAGGGTCTGGCCCAGTCGGCCCCGCGTCAGACGGACCTCAAGGCCGTCGCCACGCCGAAGGCCGAGGTCGAGGCCGTCGAGCCGGCCCCGAAGCAGGTCCACACCAGCGCCGAACTGGTGGAGATGCAGCTGGGCATCCAGGCGGACGCTCCGCTCTGCTTCTCCTGCGGCACGAAGATGCAGCGCGCCGGTTCGTGCTACATCTGCGAGGGCTGCGGGTCGACGAGCGGCTGCAGCTGACGTCGGACGTCCGCTGGAACTGATCCAGCGCGTCAGGGCGGTGGAGTCGATGTCCGGCTCCACCGCCTTCGGCGTTCCCGAAGCCAGGGCCTTCCCGAGCCCGGTCAGGAGCGGCGCATCCGGCCCATGATCCGGGTGAACGTCGACGGGTCGTCCTCGAAGCCCTGGACGCCGGAGTGGAACGACCATCTGTCGGACGACTCCCGGACGAACTCCGCGACCGTCGCCGCCGTCGCGCCGAGGACGTCGCCGAAGTCGTTCTCGTCCAGGACGGTGTAGCCCTCCCTTATCCGGAAGGCCGGGTTCAGCACGCTGACGAACGTCCGGTGCTCCTGGATCTGCTGGATGACGACGCCGATGACCACGCGCGCGTACCGCGCGTCCAGACGGTCGAGTTCCAGCGTCATGACCTCGTCCCAGCCGAAGCCCTTGCCGTCCTTGCTGTCCCGGTTGAGATAGATCGTGCCGTCGGGGGAGCGGCTGTCGAAGTGCACCACGTAGGCCGGCTCGCCCTGTGGGTCGCTCGTCAGATATGTCGCGGCCACGATGTCCAGGTCGGTGGCCGGCCTGCCTGCCGGGCTCGGGTCCCACTTGAGCGACATCTCGATCTTGCGGATGCCTTTGTTGAGTCCGCTCACCGGACTTCCCCTCCCGATTCCCCGTCTGGCTGCCGTCACCCCGAACTGCTAGACCGTCAGGGCCGGTTGTCCATCCTGCCATGCGACGTGCGCCGTCGCAGGTCCGCTCTCTCTCCGAGCGTGACCAACGCCACGCCCTCTGGCCTTACCATGGCGCGGTGCTGGTCAAGTGGATTCGCTGCACCGTGGTGGACCGCCGCGGTTTCGAACGGGGACAGCGAAAGTGGGCGGGGCTTCTGGGGGAGCCGGGATTCCGGGGACAGGGCGGGGGCTGGAGCAGGGCACGGCCCTCCGTCGCGCATGTCTTCGCCTTCTGGGAGAGCCGCGCCTTCTACGACTCCTTCATGGCCCGCTCCCACGACCGGCTGGCGACCGCCCAGGCGGGCACGTTCAAGGACGCCCAGGCACGGCTGTTCGACCACCGCTTCGACGTGAAGACCGGCTTCGAGCCCCGCTTCACCGACTCCGACGTGGTGCGGGTGGCCCTGTGCCGGGTCCACGAGGAACGCGCCGAGCACTTCACCCTGATGCAGGAGAAGGTCTGGAACCCGGCCATGGCCGGCTCGCCCGGCATGATCCGGGGCATGTTCGCCGAGGCGCCCGGCCACGAGTTCCTGGTGCTGTCGATGTGGCGCTCGCAGGCCGAGCACGGCAAGTACCGCACCGAACGGGTGGAGCGGCTCGCCCTGCGCGCTCAGACGGAGGCGGACGTCGCCTCCCTCACCGGCGACATCGTCGAACTCGAGCCGGCCTGGACGGTCTGACCGCGCAGCCGGGGGAGGGGAACGTGGGCCGTCAGGCGTTCTTCCGGTGCGGGAAGGTGTGACCTACGCCGTATGGAGGCCGCCCGAGTGCTCGATCGGGCGTCGGTCGATCTAGGGTCTTGGCATGGCACGACCACGGCGCATCGTCCTTGTCCGGCACGGCGAGTCGACGGGCAATGTTGATGACACCGTCTACGAGCGAGAACCCGATCATGCCCTGGGCCTTACGGACCGGGGCCGTCGGCAGGCGGAGGAGACGGGAAAGCACCTGCGGGAGGTGTTCGGCCGCGAGCGGGTCAGCGTGTACGTCTCCCCCTACCGGCGTACGCACGAGACTCTCCGGGCCTTCCGCCTCGACCCCGAGCTCATACGCGTACGGGAGGAGCCCCGGCTGCGCGAGCAGGACTGGGGGAACTGGCAGGACCGCGACGACGTCCAGCTGCAGAAGACCTACCGGGACGCCTACGGACACTTCTTCTACCGGTTCGCGCAGGGGGAGAGCGGAGCCGACGTGTACGACCGGGTGGGCGGCTTCCTGGAGAGCCTGTTCCGCAGCTTCGAGGCCCCCGACCACCCGCCGAACGTGCTCCTCGTGACCCATGGGCTGGCGATGCGGCTGTTCTGCATGCGCTGGTTCCACTGGACGGTCGCCGACTTCGAGTCGCTCGCCAATCCCGGGAACGCCGAGATGCGGATGCTCGTTCTCGGCGATGACGGCAAATACACCCTCGACCGGCCGTTCAACCGCTGGCGGGAGCCGGAGCCGTACGGAATCACCGGAGATAGAGTGGCAGAGAGATGACAGCCGATTCCTCACCCGCAGTCCGCCTCGACCGGGCCCTCGCCAGTCTGCGCGGTCTCGCCGTGGGCGACGCGCTGGGCTCGCAGTTCTTCGTTCCGGTGAATTTCCCTCTGCTCCAGCGCCGTGAGCCGCCGCCCGGACCGTGGCAGTGGACGGACGACACCGAGATGGCGTGCTCCGTCGTCGCCGTCCTCGCGGCCCACCACCGCATCGACCAGGACGCCCTGGCCCGCTCCTTCGCGGAGCACCACGACTTCGACCGCGGGTACGGCCCCGCCGTCAACCGCCTGCTGCGGCTCGTCAGGGAAGGCGCGGACTGGCGTGAGCTGTCGGCCGCCCTGTTCAACGGACAGGGTTCCTGGGGCAACGGCGCCGCGATGCGCGTCGCCCCTCTCGGCGCCTGGTACGCGGACGACCCGGAGCAGGCGACCCACCAGGCCGAGATCTCCGCCTATCCCACGCACCAGCACCGGGAAGCCGTGGTCGGGGCCATGGCCGTCGCCGCGGCCGCCGCGCTGGCCGCCGCCCCCGGAGGCCCGCCCAGCGCCGAGGCGCTGCTGGACGGCGTCGTCGCCCTGGTGCCGAAGAGCGCCGTCGGCGCCGGGCTGCGTCGCGCCCGGGACATGCTCGACTACGCCGACGCGGCCACCGTCGCGGCCGTCCTCGGCTGCGGGCGGCGTACGTCGGCCCATGACACCGTCCCGTTCGCGGTCTGGTCGGCCGCCCGCGCCCTCGGCGACTATGAGGCGGCGTTCTGGACGACGGCGCAGGTCGGCGGGGACGTGGACACGACCTGCGCCATCGTGGGCGGCATCCTGGCCGGTGGAAAGGCGGGAACGCCGCCGGCCGCCTGGACGCGGCAGGTCGAGGAACTCCCGGAGTGGCTGCCCGCCTCTGCCTGACGCGGCGGGCGCTTGCCGGCCGGGAGTCGTCCGGTGCCTCTCCCCGTGCGAAATCGGATGCCCGTCGCCGCGAGACGGCCGGTGAGCCCCGGCAGCGTGTGACGCCCGCCCAAGGCGTCTTCGCTCGGCGGCGGGGTGAACCTCCGACCCCGATGGAGACTCTCCGTGGTCGACGGGAACTCTGTGTGATCGGCCTGCGTTGTCCGAATACCGCTGCGCGGCATGTGCGAAGTCCACGGCGGGACGTATGCGGGCCGGTGCCGGGTCTCGGTGCCTGTGCCGGGATCAGGGGCGGGAGAGTTATTCAGGGGGTGGGGATGAGGTTCGTGCTGGTGATGCTGTTCGTGATCATGTCGACGCCCCGGGGGCGCCGACGGGGCCGCCTTCGGGACGACCGCCGCCGCGCCGCGGCAGGCGGTGGCGCTCCCGGGGCGGCCCGTGCGGCCGTACGGTCACCCCACCGCGGGGCCCGCCGTACCGGACAGCGCTTCCAGGTCGCTCCTGCGGACCCGGATCACGAACCAGGCCGTCATCAGAGCGAGCACGGCCATGGCGGCGGCGGGTATGAACGCCGTCGAGATGCCGTGGGCGAGCACGTCGTGTCCCCAGGGGGCGGGCAGCTGGTGCGTCTTGGCGAACTGCGCCTTCTGCTCCGCGGTGCCGTCGGCGAGGAACCGGGGCAGCTGCTTCTCCGCCTCGTCCTTGCTCGCGGACCCGAAGACGGTCGTCAGGATGGACAACCCCAGCGAGCCGCCCACCTGTTGCGTGGCGTTGAGCAGCCCGGAGGCCGCGCCCGCCTCGTGCGGGGCGACGCCGGAGACCGCCGTGACGGTGACCGTCACGAAGTTGAGCCCCATGCCGAAGGCGAAGACCAGGATGGGTCCGAGTATCCCTCCGGCGTAGGAGCTGTCCGGCGTGATGAACGCCTGCCACGTGAGTCCGATCGCCACCAGCGCGGAACCGGCGAGCATGAACGGCTTGGGGCCGAGCACCGGCAGGAAGCGCTGCGACAGGCCCGCGCCCGTCGCGATGGCGACCGTGACGGGCAGGAAGGCGAGACCGGCCTTGATCGGGCTGTACCCCAATATGTTCTGCACGAAGAGCACGATGTAGAAGAACATGCCGAACATGGCGGCCGCGAGGCTCAGCATGATCACGTAGGTGCCGGAGCGGTTGCGGTCGGCGAACATCTTCAGCGGGGTGATCGGCTCCTTGGCGCGCCTCTCGGTGAACACGAAGCCGAGCAGCAGGATCGCCGCCGCCGCGAACGCGCCGAGGGTCAGGCGGTCCCGCCAGCCTTCCTCGGCCGCGCGGATGAAGGCGTAGACCAGGGAGGCCATGCCCGCCGTCGACGTCAGCGCGCCCGCGATGTCGAAGCGACCGGGATGCCGCTCGGACTCGTTGATGTACAGCGGTGCGACGACGGCGATGAGCACCCCGATGGGCACGTTCACGAACAGTACCCAGCGCCAGTCGAGCCACTCGGTGAGCATGCCGCCCGCGAGCAGCCCGATGGCGCCGCCGCCCGCGGAGACCGCCGCGAAGACGCCGAAGGCCCGGTTGCGCTCGGGGCCCTCGGGGAACGTCGTGGTGATGAGCGCGAGCGAGGTGGGCGACGCGATGGCGCCGCCGACGCCCTGCAGGGCCCGTGCGGCCAGCAACTGCCAGGGCTCCTGGGCCAGTCCGCCCAGGAGCGAGGCGAAGGTGAAGATCAGGATGCCGGCCATGAAGGCCCGGCGTCGGCCGAGGATGTCGCCCGCTCGGGCGCCGAGCAGCAGCAGCCCGCCGAAGGTGAGCGTGTAGGCGCTGACCACCCAGGTGAGGTCGGTGGTGCTGAACTTGAGCGCGTCTTGAATGTGCGGGAGTGCGATGTTCACAATCGTCGCGTCGAGGACCACCATGAGCTGGCAGGCCGCGATGACGGTGAGCGCGATGCCGGGGTGTCCCGCCCGGCGGGCCGCACCTGGTTTCTGCTTCTGGATCAACTGAGAGGTCGTCATGATGGGTCCCCCACAAGAGCGTTAGTGAACGCTTGCGTTCACTGGCGCGTCAACGGTAGTGAGTCCTCAGTAGTGAACGCAAGCGTTCACTCGCGGCGTCGCCCCAGGGCGTGTCCCCCGCCGCGCTCTCACCCGGAGCCCCGCCGGCCCGACCTCGCCTCACCCCGTTCCCCGCTTCACCTGCGATCCCCGCTGCACCCGCACCCCACGCTGCACCCGCACCCCCGCTCCTACTGCTCGCTGGAGACAGTCAGATGGTTACTTCGCGCTGGACGGCCGCCCCCGCTCAGGCGGCCTCCCCCCGCCGGCGCGGCGCCGTGCTCGAACGTGCGATTCTCGATGCCGCACTGGATCAGTTGGGCACGGTCGGCTGGAACGGCCTCACGATGGAGGGCGTCGCGGCCGGCGCCCAGACCGGCAAAGCGGCCGTCTACCGCCGCTGGCCGTCCAAGGAGGACCTCGTCGCCGACGCCCTGCGCGCCGGACTGCCCACATTCGACGATGCTCCGGATCTGGGCAGTGTGCGGGCGGACCTGGTGGCGTTGTGTCGCACCGCGCGGGACGCGATGTACTCCCGCCCGGGTTTCGCCTTGCGCTCGGTCATTCACGAATGCGATCCGTCCCAGGCGGGACGCTTCCAGGCCCTGATCCTCGAGGGCGTGGTGCAGCCCACCGTAGGACTCCTGCACGAGGTGATCAGTCGGGGAATCGAGAGGGGGGAGGTACGGGCCGATGCGGCGAACAGTTATGTCTTCGACGTCATCCCCGCCATCATGATGTACCGCTCCAAGATGTGCGCATGCGAATGGAGCGACCGGGATCTCGACGAGATGATCGACCGGCTCATGCTGCCACTGCTGCGGCCGGACGCGCCCTGAACGGCGGTCCGGCGACGCCGGAATCGGGCGGTGCCGCGGCCCGGCGACGGCCGCGGCGGACCGGGGTGTCGCTCCGGGATCCGGTCGGCGTAACCTAAGGACGCCATGCCGTACGAACCACCTACCCACACCGTCGAGCGCTCCCTTCGCGCCACGACCGGAGCGAAGATCATTGCCGGTGTCGACGAGGTGGGCCGCGGTGCGTGGGCCGGACCCGTCACCGTGTGCGCGGCGGTCACCGGTCTACGTCGACCGCCCGCAGGCCTCACCGACTCCAAACTGCTCACCCTCAGGCGACGTACCGCGCTCTCCGCGGTGCTGCTCGACTGGGTGACGTCGTACGCCCTCGGGCACGCCTCCCCCGAGGAGATCGACGACCTCGGGATGACCGCCGCGCTGCGGCTCGCCGCCGTGCGCGCGCTGGACGCTCTCCCGGTCCGGCCGGACGCGGTGATCCTCGACGGGAAGCACGACTACCTCGGCGCTCCGTGGCAGGTCCGCACGGTGATCAAGGGCGACCAGTCGTGTGTGGCGGTTGCGGCGGCCTCGGTGATCGCCAAGGTCCAGCGCGACAAAATGATGGCCGAACTGGGCATCGACCATGCAGACTTCGGCTTTGCGGACAACGCCGGCTATCCGTCGCCCGTGCACAAGGCCGCACTGGAGGAGCGGGGCCCCACCCCGTACCACCGGTTGTCGTGGGCGTATCTTGATGCGCTGCCCCAGTGGCGGCACCTCAAGAAGGCCCGCAGCTGGGCGAACGGAAGCGCTCCGGAGATCGAAGGCCAGCTCGGCTTCGACTTCTGACGACTCCGGCCGCACTGATGTGCCACCCGCTGGCGCGTGTCGTGCCAACGTTTGATAAACAACAGCTCATGCCTCTCATTCCCGAGGAGCCTCAGATTCACGAGAGTGCCCAGGGTCCCCGCGCGACTCCGGCCAGCGGCCGCACCGCGTCGACCCCTCGACCTGTACCCGGACCCCGTCCCGCGGCTCCGTCGCGTCCCGGTCGTCCCGGACCCCTCCGGCCCACGCCGCCGGCGCAGCGCGCGCCGCGTGACGGGGCAGTCAAGCCCGGGCCGTCGGTCCCGGCTTCCCCGGCCGCCGCGCCCCCTTCGGCGGCCCCGCAGGTCCAGTTGATCCCGGCCTCGGCCGAGGGCGCGCTGGACGCCGCCGAGGAGGCCGTGGACCTCCTCCTGGACTCGGGCCGCGCCCCGGGGGACGTGCTGGTGATCACCACCGGCGAGCAGCACCCCTGGGCGGCCCACGAGCTCTCCTTCGGTGAAGCCCCCTACTGGGCGCAGCACGACGCGGGCGACGACGTCTTCTACGCGGACGCCGCCGTGGCGGGCCGTGCGGGCGTGCGCCCGGTGGTCGTGGTCGCGGTCAACGGCGGCGCCGACACGGTGGCCGCTGCTCTGCCGCTGGCCCGTGCCCGGGCCGGCGCCCTGCTGATCTGCTGCGGCGACCCCCAGCAGATCAACGCGGTGCTGGGCGCGGGCGTCTGATCCGCTCCGGCGGACCCAGGGCATCCCGGGTGTGCGCCACGTGCACAGCCGGGCGCGCCGGGTACACAGAGGCGTCGTGCTGCGACGCCTCTGTGGCGTGCCCCGAGCGCCGGCGTCCGGCCTGCAGCGTGTGAGCTTCGCCGGACGGCCGGCGAAGCCGATGCGGGCGACCCGGCGGTCCCGGCGCGGGTGACCGGTGATCCCGATGGGTGCGGCCCGCGGCTCGCGGCCCCGCACGGAACGATCCGGTGATCCTGCGCCGAGCGAGCGATCGTCCGGCTGCTGCGGGCGACAGCCGGGCGCGCCTCCACGGGTACGCACCACGACTGCCCGGCGAACGGTCGCCCTCAGAGGGCGGCCGTTCGTGCGTCAGCGGGCGGCAGCGCGGCGCAGTACCTCCGAGGCGGCGCCGCCGGTCCGGGGCAGTGGGGGCGGGGCCTCGGACAGCGCGAACGGCTCGGGGGCCGACTCCGCGTTGGGGCGACGGCCGCCACGGCCCTCGCCGAGGACCTGCCAGCCGTCCCGGGTCAGCGTGATGTACGCGCCGCAGCGCAGCCCGTGCAGCGTGCAGGCGTCCCGCAGGCCCCACATCCACGCGCCGTCCTCCTCCGTCCAGCGCGCGTCGCCGTCACGGCAGTAGAGCAGCACGGCGGTGCGCACCGGGGTGCGGCGCCGCAGGTCGTGCGGGATGACCCGGCGCAGCTGGGCGAGCAGGGCGTTGCGGTACATCCAGCCGTCGGTCGACGCCTGGCGCCGGGTGAACGAGGCGCTCGCCCGTACCCTCTCGTCCGGGTCGAGCACGGCCACGATCGCGGTGGCCGGCCCTGGCCGGTGCCGGGAGTGCAGCCCGCTGACGACCTCCCGCGGACTGCGCAGCAGCGGGATGCCGGCCGAAGCCCATTCGGCAGGCTCGAGCAAACGGTTGGCGGAAGTGGCGGACGTGTTCGTCGACAACGATGCCGCCGAGGACGGAGCGAATCCGAAGGTCACGATCCTCCCTTCGGCTACGGCCCACACTGCGGGCGGGGCGGATGAGGGGGAGCGCACGCCGCAGCAGAGCCCTAGCGGACTACGGGCGAGCCGTGCGGGGAGCGGACCTCAATTCTTCCTGCCGAACTTGGATGCGGCAACGAGCAATTGGGACTGCCGACCGTTATATGGCGGCGAGTGACTTATATCCCTACCCGTGGATTCACGGCAGGACGCCTGAACCCACCGTTCCAGTCCGGCTCGCGGGCCCCGTCGGACCCATCGCGAGACCGTCGTCACGCTGCGTGAAGTGGCTGATTGTCAGTGCCATCGGGTTGCATGGAGACATGGACGATCTGGAGCTGCGCACCGAAGCCGACGCCATCCTCGCCGAGCTCGTCGGCGCCCCCGGGGGCGCGGCACGGTTGCGGGAGGACCAGTGGCAGGCGGTGGCGGCCCTGGTGCGGGAGCGGCGGCGGGCCCTGGTGGTGCAGCGCACCGGATGGGGCAAGTCGGCGGTGTACTTCGTCGCCACCGCCCTGCTGCGCCGGCGCGGCTCGGGTCCGACGGTGATCGTCTCGCCGCTGCTGGCGCTGATGCGCAATCAGGTGGAGGCGGCGGCGCGCGCCGGGATCCGGGCGCGCACCATCAACTCGGCCAACCCGGAGGAGTGGGACACCGTCTATGACGAGGTCGAGCGCGGCGCGACCGACGTCCTCCTGGTCAGCCCCGAACGCCTCAACTCCGTCGACTTCCGCGACCAGGTGCTGCCCAAGCTCGCGTCGACGACCGGTCTCCTGGTGGTCGACGAGGCGCACTGCATCTCCGACTGGGGACATGACTTCCGGCCCGACTACCGCCGGTTGCGGGCCATGCTCGCCGAACTGGCTCCCGGCGTCCCGGTGCTGGCCACCACCGCGACCGCCAACGCCCGGGTGACGGCCGATGTGGCGGAGCAGTTGGGCACCGGCGGCGGCGAGGCCCTGGTGCTCCGCGGTCCGCTGGACCGGGAGAGCCTGCGGCTGGGCGTGGTCCGGTTGCCGGACGCGGCACACCGCCTGGCCTGGCTCGCCGAGCACCTGGACGAGCTGCCGGGCTCCGGGATCGTCTACGCCCTCACCGTCGCCGCGGCCGAGGAGGCCACCGCCTTCCTGCGGCAGCGCGGCTTCGAGGTCGCGTCCTACACGGGCCGTACGGAGAACGCCGACCGGCTGCAGGCCGAGGCCGATCTGCAGGAGAACCGGGTCAAGGCGCTGGTGGCGACGTCCGCGCTGGGCATGGGATTCGACAAGCCCGACCTGGGCTTCGTGATCCATCTGGGGTCGCCGTCCTCGCCGATCGCCTACTACCAGCAGGTGGGGCGTGCGGGCCGCGGCGTGGCCCATGCCGACGTGCTGCTGTTGCCGGGCAAGGAGGACGAGGCGATCTGGCGCTACTTCGCCGACACGGCGTTCCCGCCCGAGCCGCAGGTCAGGCAGACCCTCGCGGCTCTCGCCGAGGCCGGACGGCCGCTGTCCGTGCCGGCTCTGGAGACGGCGGTGGATCTCCGGCGCAGCCGACTGGAGACCATGCTGAAGGTGCTCGACGTCGACGGCGCCGTCAAGCGGGTCAAGGGCGGCTGGACGTCCACGGGCGCCGCATGGGTGTACGACGCCGAGCGCTATGCGTGGGTGGCACGGCAGCGGGCCGCGGAGCAGCAGGCCATGCGCGACTACGTGAGCACGTCGGGGTGCCGGATGGAGTTCCTGCGCCGGCAGCTGGACGACGAGGGAGCGAAGCCCTGCGGTCGTTGCGACAACTGCGCGGGCCCCTGGGCCGACCCGACGGTCTCCCCGGAGACGCTGACCGGCGCGACGAGGGAGCTGGACCGCCCGGGAGTGGAGGTCGAGCCTCGCCGGATGTGGCCGACGGGGCTGCCCGCGCTGGGCGTCGAGCTGAAGGGCCGTATCCCCGCCAAGGAGCAGTGCGGCGCCGGACGGGCTCTGGGACGCCTCTCGGACATCGGCTGGGGCAACCGGCTGCGTCCGCTGCTGGCAGAGAACGCCCCTGACCAGCCGGTCCCGGACGACGTTCTGAAGGCGGCGGTGGCGGTGCTCGCCGACTGGGCGCGCTCTGCCGAGGGCTGGGCCACGAACGGCCCGGACGCCTCCGCCCGGCCGGTGGGGGTCGTCGCCGTGCCGTCCCTGTCCCGCCCCCGGCTGGTCGGCTCCCTCGCCGAGGGCATCGCCACCGTCGGCCGGCTGCCTTTCCTCGGCGCGCTGACCTACACGGGCCCGGGCGGTGCGCACGCGGCGCGGCGCAGCAACTCCGCGCAGCGGGTCCGGGCGTTGGCGGGCGCGTTCGCCGTCTCCGAGGAGCTGTCCGAGGCCCTGGCGGCATCTGCGGGACCCGTTCTGCTCGTGGACGACTTCACCGACTCCGGCTGGACCCTCGCGGTCGCGGCGCGGCTGCTGCG
Source organism: Streptomyces achromogenes (assembly GCF_030816715.1). Lineage (NCBI taxonomy): Bacteria > Bacillati > Actinomycetota > Actinomycetes > Kitasatosporales > Streptomycetaceae > Streptomyces > Streptomyces achromogenes. Next base: position 6,423,082 of record NZ_JAUSYH010000001.1, read on the forward strand.
CCGGGCGGGCGGGGGCGAAGTGCTCCCGCTGGTGCTCGCCACGGCCGGCTGAGCGTTCCCGGCCCCGCGCCTGCAAGAAGCTCCGACCCTCCTTTCAGGGAGGCCCGTTTGCCCGTCAGGCGGAATGTCGAGTGAACGTTGCCTGGTGCATGGGCACGGTGTTACGGTTTTGCCGAGCCCCGTATGGGCCTACGCATGGAGGTAGCGGCTACTCGCCATTACAGAGATCGGCACCGTTCCGTCTCTCGCAGCTCGTCGATCCCACCCGGGGATTGCTGCGCCCATTTTTCACTGCGTAGGTATGCGGGGTATTCGTGTGTCGATTTTCCGGTGGCGTGGCTGTCTCCCTGCGATCAGCCGACACCGAAAGGCAGCACATGAGCGAGGAACGGGCCGCGACGCGGCAGGAGCAGGCCGAGAGGCGAGATGAGCAGGCGGCCGAGGTCCGGCGGGAGCGGACGGGGAACGGTGCGGGCTTCGACGTCCATGACTTCCAGCGCCGAGTCATCGCCGAATTTCGCGCCAACGAGGGCAAGCTGAGCGGCATGTTCGAAGGCTGGACCCTGACCGTGTTGACGACTGTCGGGGCCAGGACCGGCCTGCGCCGCGAAAGCATCTTGGGATATCTCGAATTTGACGGGAAAGGCGTCGTGGTCGCCTCCGCGAATGGCGCCGCCAAGCATCCTGGCTGGTATCACAACATTCTCAGGAATCCGATCGTGACGGTGGAGACCGGCACCGACACCTATCAGGCGATCGCGGCCGTTCCACAGGGCCGGGAACGCGACGCGCTTTTCGGCCGCGTGATCGAGGAGGCGCCGGGCTACGCCGACCACCAGGCTCGCACGGTACGGGAGATCCCGGTGGTCGTGCTGCACCGGATCGGCCCGGTGCCCGGGGCGGAACGGGTCAAGGGAATGGGCGACTGGATCGCCGAGGTGCACGACTGGCTGCGGGGCGAGCTGAAGTCCCTTCGCGAACAGGCCGATCGGCTGGTCGAGGGCAGCGCCGAGAAAATCGAGCGGACCGCGCCTGACCTCGGCCGGCAGATGCGCGCCCACTGTCTGGATTTCTGCGGCGCGCTGACAAAGCATCACGGCGGCGAGGACATGGCCGTGTTCCCGGCGCTCGCGAAACAGTTTCCTGCCCTGGCTCCGGCTCTGGCCCAGCTCGGGGCCGAGCATCAGGCGGTGGCGCGAGCCCAGCAGGCCATCCGGGAACTCGTGGACGGCTTCGTCCCCGGAGAGTCCGACCCGACGCGGCTGCGGGAAGAGCTCGAGCGGCTGGCTGACCTCCTCGAACGCCACTTCACCTACGAGGAGGAGACGATCGTCACCGCGCTCAACGCGACGGTGCCGGCTCCGCCCGTCGGCTGACCGCGCAACTCGGCTGACATGTCTCCGACCTGACTTATCCACAGGCTGAGCAGGACTTGGCGATCTGCGAGATCGTCGATGCATGACGAATCACAGCGAAGCCATGGGAACCCCCGAGAACAGTGACATTACGGGCCGGTCCGACCTCGGGCCGGACGCGCCCGACCGGGAGGGACGTCGTCGGGACGGGCGAGACGGGAAAGGACATGACCGGGAGGGACACGGTCGGGAAGGACGTGGTCTCAAAGGGCGTGGCCGGGAGGAGGGAGGCCGGGAGGAGGGAGGCCGGGAAGGGTGGGATGCCGCCGTTCACCAGGTCACCCTGCGCACCCCGGAGGAACTGGCCGACGCCCTGCCCTACTTGCTCGGCTACCGCCCCGAGGACAGCATCGTCCTGGTAGCCCTGCACGATGAGGGCGGGCGGGGCCGGTTCGGCGGCCGGGCCCGGCTCGGCATCCCCCCGAACCCCGAGGACTGGCCGGCCGTCGCCGACCAGTTGGCGCGAGGACTCGTGACGGGCGGTGAGCGCAGGGGCGCCCGTCCCGCGCAGATGGTCGCCTACCTCTGCCAGGAACCGGCGAACGGCGAGACGGGCCGTCGGACCATGGAACGGCTGCAGCCACTGGCCCAGCAGCTGAGGGTGGCGTGCGGGCGCCTCGACGTCCCGGTGATCGAGGCGCTCTGCATCTGCGACGGCCGCTTCTGGTCGTACTGCTGCGCGGGCAAGGGGTGCTGCCCGGCCGAGGGCGCCCCGATGGGACTGCCCGGGACTTCCGTAATCGCCGCGGCCGCGACCTACGCGGGCATCCAGGTCCGGGGAACCCTGCGCGAACTGCGCTCTCGGCTGCAGCCGTTGGAGACCGTCGCCGCCTTGGAGCAGGAGATCGCCCTGGACACCGCGGGCCTGGCGCTCGTCCCGCGGATCCTCGACGAGTCGAGCCGCACGTCGGTGGCCGACGAGACGCTGGGGCTGGCTCGACAAGTCATGCGGCGTCTCACCGAGGCGCCGCTGGTGCCGGCCACCCGGGAGGCCGACTGCCGGGACGACGGACTGCTCGGACCGGACGAAGCCGCCGCGCTGATCCTCGGCCTGCAGGACCGGGTGACGCGCGACCGGGCGGCGGAATGGATGGAGGGTGACGAGGCCGCCCCGGCGTTGCGTCTGTGGCGGGCGTTGGCCCGCCGCTGCGTGGGACCGTACGGCGAACACGCGGCGGCGCCGCTCACCCTGGCCGGCTGGGTGGCCTGGTCCAGCGGCGACGAGCTCGAGGCGAGGGAGGCCCTCGCGATGGCCCTGGGCGCCGACCCCGGGTATCTCTTCGCCCGTCTTCTGCACCAGGCCTGCAACGAGGGCCTCGACCCCGAGTCGGTACGACGCTGCCTCCGAGCCGAACGCACGGGACGCGCGCGCCCCGCGGCCCTCGGGGCAGGGGAGGAGCCGTACCGCGAGGAAGCGCAAACGGAGACGGTGCAGACGCCGACCGGGGTGCAGACACCGGAGGCGGTGGCCGAGCCGACAGGGGTTGCGGTGCAGACGCCGGAAAGGAGGGAGGAGCCGGAGTCGGGGGAGGAACCGGAAATGGGGGAGGAGCCGGAGTCGGGGGAGGAGCCCGAAGCGGGGGACGAGACGGAATCGGGGGACGAGCCCGAAGGCCTCCTCCCCGGACCGGAACCGGCACGCGGCGCTCCGGCGGCGCGAACCCCCCGCCCGCACCCGCAGAAGCCGCATCCCACCCGTCCCGCTGCGGCCGGCGGGGCCAGGTCCCGCCTCCGCCCCGCCGGCAAGGCCTCCGCACGGTGTCGTGGCGCCCGCCCCGAAGGGGCGCGATCCGACGGCTGACGCTGCACCCGGCAGGTCGTGAGGCCGGTGCGAGATCGCCGGGCGCGAGTGCCGGAGTGCCGGGCCCGTCCACCGCCATTCGGTGCGGCCTGCGCCCCGGTGCGTGACCTGGGGGAGTGCGGTCCCGTTCACCTGAGTGGCGGAACGCCCGCACGGGTGGACCGCCGCGCGCACCCGCCCTTGCCGGAGCCTTCCACCAGGCCTCGACCATGCCCGAGGCGCACAGAGAGCAGAAGAAGTCACCTATGGATCAGCCGACTCCGCCCTCAGCCGCCGACGGACGCTCCCGCCTCCACACCCCGCGCACCGCGTCCGGTCCCACGACGCCCTCTCCACCCACTTCACCGGTCCCACTGATCCCATCGGTCCCACTGATGCCGCCCGTCTCGCCGGTCCCGTCGGCTCCGCCTGTCACGCAGAGGCCGGCCGCCGTCCGTGCCCCGGGTCCCTCGCCGCTTGCGGAGGCGGGAGGCGGGCCGGGCCCGGCCACCGGCCAGGGCGTTCGCGGCACCCCCCGCTTTCCGGCGGCGGGCGCGGCGCGCGGTGCGTCCACGCCGCCGAGCAGAGGCACCGTGCCGCCGTCCGGTCCGTCGCCCGCGCCGCGCACCACCGGACTGCCGCCCGCCCACACGGCGATGATCTGCGTCGCCCTGCCGGGTCTCGCCGTCTCGTCCGACCAGGGACAGCTGACGGGGCGCGGACTGGACGGGATCTACCGCGCGGGTCGACGCATCCTGTCCCGTTGCCTGCTGCGGGTGGCGGGCCGCGAACCGCTGGTCGTCCAGGCCCGGATGACATCGGCCGACTGCGCCCGCTTCGTCGCCGCTCTGCGCGTCACGCCGCACGGCGGCCCGGACCCCGACGTGATCGTCGAACGCACCCGCTCGGCGGACGGCGTCGAGCGGATCACCCTGCGCAGCGCCGCGACCCGGCCGTTGCGCCTGCCGGTGGAGGTGGCTCTCGGCGCCGATCTGGCCGACCTGGGCGCGATCGCGGCCGGCGCCGCCGGTCCCGAACTGCCCGCCAGCGTCCACGACTCCGGCCTGCGCTGGTCCGGCACCGGTGGAACCTCGTACGTCACCGCGCAACCGCCGCCCGCCGACGCGATCGCCGCCGCGGGTCTGCTGCGCTGGGAGTTCGACGTCCCTCCCGGCGGCAGCGTCTGCGTGGAACTGCGGGTACGTCTGGACGGCACGGGACCGGTCCGGGCCGTGGGTCGTACGGCGACAAGCCCCCTGGCTCCGGCGAGCGCCAGTGGCGACGATCCGCGAGTCCGGGCTCTCCTGGCGTCGAGTGTCAAGGATCTGCGGGCGCTGCTGGTGCGCGACCCCGCGCACCCGGCGGACACCCATCTGGCCGCCGGAGCGCCCTGGCGCTGCGGCCTCGCCCCGGCCGACGCCCTGGCCGCCGCCCGTATGACGCTGCCGCTCGGCACGCGCCTCGCCGCGGGGACGCTGCGCATCCTGGCCCGCACCCAGCTCACCGGACCGGGCCCCCGCTCCGGCATGATCCCCGGCCCCCGGCGGGACGCGGGCCCGCACCTTCCGCCAGGCTGCACGGGAACGGAGGCCACGCTGCTCTTTCCGGTCCTCCTCGCGGAAGCCCGCCGCTGGGGGCTGCCCGATCACGAGACGGAGGAACTCCTGCCGGCGGCGGAGCGCTGCCTGACCTGGTTGCGCGGCGCGGTCGGAGACCAGCCCTACCTGAGCGACCCCCAACCCGACGGTCCCGTGCGCTGCGAGACCCAGGCCCACGCCCACCGTGCGGCGCTGCTCGGGGCCGACCTGCTCGACGCCTGCGCGAGACCGGGCGGCGGCACCCTGCGGGAGTGGGCCCGGACCTCGCGTGCGGTGTTCCGCCGGGACTTCTGGATCGACGACCCCGGTGGCGGCCGGCCCGCCGCCGCGCGCACTCCGGACGGGCGGACGGTGCCTCACCTCTGTGCGACGGCGGCCCATCTCCTCGACACCGGACTGCTCGGCGGCGGCGCCCACGCCCCGGGGCTGCTGGACAAGGTGCAGACCGAGCAGCTCGCCCGGCTGCTCGGCGGTCCCGTCATGGATTCCGGCTGGGGGCTTCGCGGACTCGGCGCCAAGGAAGCCGGCTACAACCCCTTCGGCCACCGCAGCGGCGCCGTGCGCATCCACGAGACGGCGATCGCTGTCGCGGGCATGGCGGCCGCGGGCTACGAGAAGGAGAGCACCGCCCTTCTCCGGGGCGTTCTGGCCGCGTCCGAGGCCTTCGGTCACCGTCTCCCGGAGATGTACGCCGGGGAGCAGCGCGGGGACGGCGGCGCGCCGCTCCCCCATCCGGCCGCATGCCGGCCCGCCGCGACCGCCGCCGCGGCGGGCGTCCTGCTGCTGACCGCTCTCGTCGGCATCCGCCCCGACGCCCCGGCCGGGACCGTGGCCCTGCGCCCGCTGCCCAGCGCGCCCCTGGGCGAGGTCGGTCTCACGGGGTTGCGGGTGGCGGACGCCCCCTTCTCCGTACGGGTCAGTCGGCTCGGGCTCGCCATGGTGGAGGAAGCGGCCGAAGGCCTTCAACTGGGCGTGTGACCTCTTCGTTCCGTGAGCTGTCGCGGCGAGGGCGGGCCATCGATGCGGCCGATGAAGGGCGTGTTTATCGTCAGGAAGACGACTATGATCGCCGCATGTCCTACGACCCGTCAGCCTTTCCGCCCTTCGCCGTCACCGTGGACCTGGTCGTGCTGACCGTGCGCCGCCATGCCCTGTGCGCGCTGGCGGTGCGCAGGGGCGAGGCGCCGTTCCAGGGATGGTGGGCGCTACCCGGCGGTTTCGTACGGGCCGACGAGGACCTCACCCAGGCGGCGGCGCGCGAGCTGGCGGAGGAGACCGGGCTGCACGCCCACGATCCCTCGGTACCGGCCCAGGACAACGGCGCCCACCTGGAACAGCTGGCCACGTACGGCGACCCCGAGCGCGATCCCCGCATGCGCGTGGTGAGCGTCGCGCATCTGGCGCTCGCCCCCGACCTGCCCGCACCGCGAGCGGGCGGCGACGCGAGCAACGCGCGCTGGGCGCCCGTCGAGGAGCTGCTCCAGCAGGGCGGTCAGGGCCGGGACGGCGAACCGATCGCGCCGCTGGCCTTCGACCACGCCCGGATCCTCGCCGACGGCGTGGAACGCGCCCGCTCCAAGATCGAGTACTCCTCCCTCGCGACCGCGTTCTGCCCCACGGAGTTCACGGTCGGCGAACTGCGCCGCGTCTACGAGGCGGTGTGGGGCGTGGCGCTCGACCCGCGCAACTTCCACCGCAAGGTGACGGGCACGCCCGGCTTCCTGGTCCCCACCGGCGGCACCACCACCCGGCAGGGGGGCCGCCCCGCGCAACTGTTCAGGGCCGGCGGCGCGACGTTGCTCAACCCGCCGATGCTGCGCCCGGAGGTCTGAGAAACGGCAGTGGGGCCACGGATGCGCGACTGACCGTGCGGTACACGGAAAAAAGGGATATAGCGCGCTATCTTCCTGAAGGTGATCCAGGCCTACGGACTGACCAGCGATTCCCGTAAGGCGCTCCCGCCCGCCGTCGACGACGTCTCCTTCGAGGCGCACGCGGGCCGCGTCACCGTGCTGCTCGGAGCGCCGGGCACCGGCAAGACCACCGTGCTGAGACTTCTGCTCGGACTGCAACAGGGCCGCGGCCTCGCCTGCTTCAGAGGCCGCCCCCTGAACCGCATCGCCCACCCCTCGCGCGAGGTCGGCGTCCTCCTCGGCGATGTGCCGGGACACCCGGCACGCACGGTCCGCGGCCATCTGCGCATGCTGTGCGCGGCCGCCGGCGTCACGGTCCGGCGAGCCGACGAAGTGCTCGAGGTGGTCGGCCTGGTCAGCCTGCGCGACGAACGCCTGGGCGGCCTCTCCCGCGGCATGGACCGTCGGCTCGGTCTGGCCTGTGCGCTTCTCGCCGACCCGCACACCCTCGTCCTCGACGAACCGGCCGACGGGCTCTCCGGACGCGAGAGCCGCTGGCTGTACGGCATGCTGCGCGCCCATGCCGAGCAGGGGGGCACGGTGCTGACGACCACAGCCGATCCGAAGGAGGCCGCCCGCGTCGCCGACCGGGTCCTCACCCTGGAACAGGGCAGGCTCATGGCCGACCAGGAAGCCGCCGACTTCGCCCGCACCCGGTTGCGCCCGAGAGTGGCCGTCCGCAGCCCCCACGCCGTCCGGCTCGCCGCACAGCTCACCAGGGAGGCCCGCGCGGCGCAGCGCTCCGTCGAGGTCGTGCAGGAGGGCGGCAACCGGCTCTCCGTGTACGGCAGCAGCTGCGCCGACGTCGGCGAGACGGCGTTCCGGCACGGCATCCTCGTCCACCAACTAGCCGACGAGACCGGTGACATGGGGCCGGCGGCGGCGAGGGAGGCCGCAGGGGGCAAGGCGGAGAGTGAGTCCGCGGAGGGCGAGCTCGCGGAGAACGAGACGAGTCCGCCCGCGGTCGCATCGCTGGAGCACCTCACCCCCCTAGGCCCCACCCCGACCGGCCCCGCCTGTACGCCCCTCGACCTGACGTGCCCCGACCTGACGTGCCCCGACCTGACGGGCCCCGCCTCGACGGGCCTTCCCGAAGACGCGGACGACCCCCGTTCCGACTCCCACTCCGACTCCGACTCCGACTCCGAGTCCGTGCCGTCACCGCCCGCCCCTCGCAGCTGCGCTGCCCGCACCACCGGCAGCCTTCCCGCGCTGCCGCCTCCGCTCTCCGTGCGCTCCGCGCCCAGCCCCTTGCGCCCCCTCCGTTACGAGATCCGCCGCGCCACCGGGATCAGCACCGGCTTCCTCACCGGCGCCGCCGTGCTGTTCGTCTCCGCCCTCACCGCCGTGCTGCTGGGCGGGGCGGGCCACACCGCCCAGGCGCGACTGCTGGCCGCCTGGCCCGTACAACTGCCGCTGCCGCCCGCGGCCCTCGGTGCGGGTCTGCTCGGCGCGCTGGCCTTCGGGGACGAGTTCCGCCACCCCGCCCTGGCAGCGGACCGCGGCACCGTGCCGCGAAGGCTCGGGGTGCTCACCGCCAAGCTGCTCGTCGCCGCCGTCACCGCCGTCACGCTGGCCTTTCTCACGGTGGGCTGCGACGCCGAGGTGCTCTACCTCGTCTACGGACAGGAGCTCGCCCGAGTTCCCGCGGACTGGATGTCGCTCGGCGTGAGTTGGCTCGGGCTCGTGGTCGGCTGTGCCTGGGCCGGGGTGCTGGCGGCCGGCGTCTTCCGGTCCACCTCGGCCGGGCTGGCGGCCGTGGTCGCGGTGCCCGTCGTCGTCGTGCCCCTCGTACAGAAGGCCGTGGAGAGCGCGTCCGTGCGGGCGGCCGCCGGACTCCCGATGCGGTTGCGCGAGACGCTTCTGGTGCAGTGGCCCTTCGGGGGCGAGCGATATGTGGACGCCGCGGCGCGCGTGCTCGGCCAACCCGTCGGCGGGGCAATGACGTTGTCCCTGGCCGCGCTGCTGTGCGCGTATCTGCTCACGACCCTGCGCGGCAGGGTCCGATGACGACCGTCCGGACCCAACCGATCCCCACGTGTGCGCAACTCCCCGGAGAAAGCCCATTTCTTTCCGATAAGGCGTCAATTGCGACGGGGTGAGCGATCACCCTTTCGTGTGCTTTTCACCAAAGACCTCAAGGGAGTTGGAAACAGCGCCGACAAAGGATCCGTGAGTACCCTTGCGCACACCATGATGACCGCCGCCCGCTCCGCCGACTCCGGTCTGGCCGGCCCGGGCGAACTCGACCGCTATCCCTACGCCGAGGCCCCCGTCACCGACCGCGTCGGAGCCTCCGTCTGGGAGGCCGCGGAGCCCGAGCTGGGCCGCGTGGGCCGCCGCTCCACGGGGAACCGCGGGCGTGGGCTGCACGGCCAGCTCGTCCAGCAGCTGGGGCAGATGATCGTCTCGGGCGACCTGGGCGCCGACCGCCCCCTGGTGCCCGAGGAGATCGGCCAGCGGTTCGAGGTGTCCCGTACCGTCGTCCGTGAGTCGCTGCGCGTCCTGGAGGCCAAGGGCCTGGTCAGCGCCCGTCCGAACGTCGGCACGCGGGTGCGTCCCGTGAGCGACTGGAATCTTCTCGACCCGGACATCATCGAGTGGCGCGCCTACGGCCCCCAGCGCGACGACCAGCGGCGCGAGCTGAGCGAGCTGCGCTGGACGATCGAGCCGCTGGCCGCCCGCCTCGCCGCCGGGCACGGGCGGGAGGACGTCCAGCAACGGCTGTCCGACATGGTCGAGATCATGGCCCACGCGATTACGCAGGGTGATGTGCTCACCTACTCCCGGGCCGACACCGAGTTCCACTCGCTGCTCATCCAGGTCGCGGGCAACCGCATGCTGGAGCACCTTTCCGGGATCGTGTCGTCCGCCCTGCAGGTCTCCGGTGGTCCGGTCACGGGCTGTGAGCGGCCCAACGACGCCTCGCTGGCCCACCACGGCCGGATCGTCGACGCCCTGGCCGCGGGCGACGGCACGGCGGCCGAGGTGGCCACGCGCCAGCTTCTCATGGTGCACCCCGAGGTGGAGCGCGTCGTGCCGGCGCCGCGCGAGCACTGACCCGCAGTCCTCGGGCGGGACCGTCCGGGATGTCTTCCCCCTCCTGCGCCGGCCTCGGCCCGGCATACCCGCACTCCCGTCGGACCCCGCAGAAACCCGTCACGGGAACTGCGGGGTCCGACGGTCTGCGTGGCGGGATTTGGTGGCGGAGGTGTGGGTAGACACCACGGGTGACCTCCTCTGCCCGTGTCTGACCGTTTTTGAACGCTTACGGGGTGTGACTCGGGCCACGAAGATTGGGCGTAACGCTTGTGGAAACAACGCGATGACCTAAGAGGTGACAGCCGCAGAGGGAATACGGACGCCGTTCAAGGCGCTGTGCATCCTCCCGGCCCCCGCCCGCGCCGTCGGCCCGTTCCCAGGCCGGTGGTCGGCTCCAGTCCGTCGTGGACGGGGCCGGAAGCCGTTTTCCAACGTTCCGAGAGGTTGTTCGTGTCGGCCAGCACATCCCGTACGCTCCCGCCGGAGATCGCCGAGTCCGTCTCTGTCATGGCGCTCATTGAGCGGGGAAAGGCTGAGGGGCAGATCGCCGGCGACGATGTGCGTCGGGCCTTCGAAGCTGACCAGATTCCGGCCACTCAGTGGAAGAACGTACTGCGCAGCCTCAACCAGATCCTCGAGGAAGAGGGTGTGACGCTGATGGTCAGTGCCGCGGAGCCCAAGCGCACCCGAAAGAGCGTCGCAGCGAAGAGTCCGGCCAAGCGCACCGCCACCAAGACGGTCGCGGCGAAGACGGTGACCACGCGGAAGACCACCGCTGACACCGCCCCGGCCACCCCGGCCGCACCTGCTGTGGACGACCCCGCAGAAGAAGAAGCCGCCCCCGCCAAGAAGGCGGCTGCCAAGAAGACCACGACGGCCAAGAAGGCGGTCGCGAAGAAGACCGTCGCGGCCAAGAAGACGGCGGCCAAGAAGACCGCCGGCAAGAAGGACGACGGCGAGCCGGTCGAGGAAGAAGCCCTCGAGGACGCCCCCAAGACGGGCGACGAGCCCGAGGGCACCGAGAGCGCCGGCTTCGTCCTCTCCGACGACGACGAGGACGACGCGCCGGCCCAGCAGGTGGCCGCCGCGGGCGCAACCGCCGACCCGGTCAAGGACTACCTCAAGCAGATCGGCAAGGTCCCGCTGCTCAACGCCGAGCAGGAGGTCGAACTCGCCAAGCGCATCGAGGCCGGTCTCTTCGCCGAGGACAAGCTGGCCAACGCCGACAAGCTCGCACCCAAGCTCAAGCGCGAGCTGGAGATCATCGCGGAGGACGGCCGCCGCGCCAAGAACCACCTCCTGGAGGCCAACCTCCGTCTGGTGGTGTCCCTGGCCAAGCGGTACACCGGCCGCGGCATGCTCTTCCTGGACCTCATCCAGGAGGGCAACCTCGGTCTCATCCGCGCGGTCGAGAAGTTCGACTACACCAAGGGCTACAAGTTCTCCACGTACGCCACCTGGTGGATCCGGCAGGCGATCACCCGCGCGATGGCCGACCAGGCCCGCACCATCCGCATCCCGGTGCACATGGTCGAGGTCATCAACAAGCTCGCGCGCGTGCAGCGTCAGATGCTCCAGGACCTGGGTCGCGAGCCCACGCCGGAGGAGCTGGCCAAGGAACTCGACATGACCCCCGAGAAGGTCATCGAGGTCCAGAAGTACGGCCGTGAGCCCATCTCGCTGCACACCCCGCTGGGCGAGGACGGCGACAGCGAGTTCGGTGACCTCATCGAGGACTCCGAGGCCGTCGTGCCGGCGGACGCGGTCAGCTTCACGCTTCTGCAGGAGCAGCTGCACTCGGTCCTCGACACCCTGTCCGAGCGCGAGGCGGGCGTCGTCTCGATGCGGTTCGGTCTCACCGACGGTCAGCCGAAGACCCTCGACGAGATCGGCAAGGTGTACGGCGTCACGCGTGAGCGGATCCGCCAGATCGAGTCCAAGACCATGTCGAAGCTGCGTCACCCGTCGCGTTCGCAGGTACTGCGCGACTACCTCGACTAGGTCGCGTCCGTACAAGCCGAAGGCCCGGTCTCCCGTCAGGGACCCGGGCCTTCGGCATGCACGCGCGGGTGCGTCCCGCCACGGGGTGGATCACTGTGGGTGTTCACCGAGCACCGCAGAGTGAGGAGCCCTCATGCGACGTCCCTTGGTCCGGGCCCTGTCCCGGCCGTTGATTCTGGCGGCCGTGGCCATGGTCATACCGTTGGCCTCCGCCGCCCCCGCAGCCTCCGACGGCGTCGTCCTCGGGGGCTACCCGGTCGATGTCTCGCAGAGCCCGTGGACGGTCGCGCTGTCCAGCCGTGACCGGTTCGGAGGTATGCGCTCGGGACAGTTCTGCGGGGGCGTGGCGGTCGGTCCGACGACCGTGCTCACGGCGGCGCACTGCATGGGTGAGGAGGCTCTGGGAGGGCCGCCGGAGCGGGTCTCGGACCTCAAGGTCGTCGCCGGCCGCACGGACCTCTACTCGGACGTGGGGCAGGAGGTCTCCGTACGCAGCGTCTGGGTGAACCCCCGTTACGACCGCTCCAGCAACGCCGGGGACTTCGCCGTGCTCACTCTGGCCGAGCCGCTCCCGGCGGAAGCGGCCATCCGCATGGCCGGCGCGGGTGACGGGGCGTACCAACCCGGCGGGGAGGCCCTGGTCTACGGCTGGGGAGACACCACGGGGTTCGGCGCGTACGCGCACACGCTCCGGGCGGCGCCGGTGCACGTGCTGGCCGACTCGCTCTGCGAGCGGGCGTACCCGGGTTCGTCCGAAGGCGCGTATCTCGCGCAGAGCATGGTGTGCGCCGGGGAGGCGCGCGGAGGTCGGGACGCCTGCCAGGGGGACAGCGGCGGACCGCTGGTCGCGCAGGGCCGGCTCATCGGGCTCGTGTCGTGGGGCAGCGGCTGTGGACGGCCCGGCAGCCCTGGCGTCTACACACGGGTCTCCGACGCCCTGCGGACGCTCGGCTGGGATGTCGCCGCCCGAGGCGCGCACAGGGCTCCTGGCGGCCCCTGAGCGGGCTGTGCCCGGGAAGGGGCGGGATCGCGGACAGGAAGCGGGCGGCCGCCCCTGATATCAGGGGCGGCCGCCCGTTCGCCGGCCTGTGCCGACTCTGGCTCGTCGTGGACGCGTCGGATCAGCGCTCTTCTTCCAGGGCGGACGCCGGAACGGTAGTCAGTCGCTCCGTCTCGTCCTGTATCTCAGCGGCGATCTTCTTGAGTTCCGGCTCGAACTTGCGGCCGTGGTGGGCGCAGAAGAGCAGTTCTCCGCCGCTGAGCAGCACGACGCGTACGTACGCCTGGGCGCCGCAGCGGTCGCAGCGGTCAGCGGCCGTCATCGGGCTCGCGGGGGTCAGAACAGTAGTCACGTCGCCTCTTCTCTAGCTCGACGAGCTGTCGTACCAGGGTCAACATCCAACCAGCCCCAAAACGTTCCCGCTCGTGGCTTGTCCTCGAAAAAATCTTTCCGAGGTGGCCGTCTGCTGCCGGTTTGGCGGCGAATGTGCCGTATTGCGTGGTCTGTAATGCTTACGGTTTCGCACTGTCGGTCGTGGTTCGATCCTCCCGGCTGGCTTGCCGGTTTGTTCATGAGGACGTGCCCGGAGCCTAAATGGTTCATGCCCCGAAGGGAACGTGATATGTACTTCACTCCAACGAGGGATCGAACACGCATGCGACGCTGGACTAGTCTGAGTTTCGGACGAGGGTGGCGTTACAACGGCTCTACCAGGCCTCGGTACCCTCTTGGCGGCTACCCGAGCCGCGCCCTTACCCAGAAGGGCCCCAAGTGAAATTCAGCGAGGAGCGAACCGCGTGACCGCCGAAACGTCCGTGCCGTCCACAGCGCTGCTGGCAGGAGCAGACCGGGACGGTTCCAACTACACCGCGCGGCACCTGCTCGTCCTCGAGGGCCTCGAGGCCGTGCGGAAGCGCCCGGGCATGTACATCGGCTCGACCGACAGTCGCGGTCTGATGCACTGCCTGTGGGAGATCATCGACAACTCCGTCGACGAAGCCCTGGGCGGGTACTGCGACCACATCGAGGTGATCCTCCACGACGACGCCTCGGTCGAGGTCCGTGACAACGGCCGGGGCATCCCCGTCGACGTCGAGCCCAAGACCGGCCTGTCCGGCGTCGAGGTCGTCATGACCAAGCTGCACGCCGGCGGCAAGTTCGGCGGCGGTTCCTACGCCGCCTCCGGCGGTCTGCACGGCGTCGGCGCCTCCGTCGTCAACGCCCTGTCCGCCCGACTCGACGTCGAGGTGGACCGAGGGGGCAACACGCACGCGATCAGCTTCCGGCGCGGAGTCCCCGGCTCCTTCGCCGCGGGCGGTCCCGACGCCAAGTTCGAGCCGGGCGGCCTGCGCAAGGTCAAGCGGGTCGCCAAGAACCGCACCGGCACGCGCGTGCGGTACTGGGCCGACCGTCAGATCTTCCTCAAGGACGCCAAGCTCTCCCTGGAGAACCTCCACGGCCGTGCCCGCCAGACCGCCTTCCTGGTGCCCGGCCTGACCATCGTCGTCCGCGACGAGTACGGTCTCGGCGACGGTGGCAGCAAGGGGGAGGAGTCCTTCCGCTTCGACGGCGGCATCAGCGAGTTCTGCGAGTACCTGGCCACCGACAAGCCGGTCTGCGACGTCCTCCGCTTCACCGGACAGGGCACCTTCAAGGAGACCGTCCCGGTCCTGGACGAGCACGGGCAGATGACACCGACCGAGGTCACCCGTGAGCTCGGCGTCGACGTGGCGCTGCGCTGGGGCACCGGCTATGACACGAACCTCAGGTCGTTCGTCAACATCATCGCCACGCCCAAGGGCGGCACGCACGTCGCAGGCTTCGAGCAGGCCGTCGCCAAGACGATGAACGAGGTGCTGCGCGCGAAGAAGCTGCTGCGCGTCGCCGAGGACGACATCGTCAAGGACGACGCCCTGGAGGGCCTGACCGCCGTCGTCACGGTTCGCCTGGCCGAACCCCAGTTCGAGGGTCAGACAAAGGAGGTCCTCGGCACCTCGGCCGCCCGGCGCATCGTGAACACCGTGATCTCACGGGAACTCAAGGCGTTCCTGACCTCGACCAAGCGCGACGCCGCGGCGCAGGCCCGGGTCGTGATGGAGAAGGCGGTCGCCGCCGCGCGGACGCGCATCGCGGCCCGGCAGCACAAGGACGCGCAGCGTCGCAAGACTGCGCTGGAGTCCTCGTCGCTGCCCGCGAAGCTGGCCGACTGCCGCAGTGACGACGTCGAGCGCAGCGAGCTGTTCATCGTCGAGGGGGACTCGGCGCTCGGCACTGCCAAGCTCGCCCGGAACTCCGAGTTCCAGGCGCTGCTGCCGATCCGGGGCAAGATCCTCAACGTCCAGAAGTCGTCCGTGACCGACATGCTGAAGAACGCCGAGTGCGGCGCGATCATCCAGGTCATAGGGGCCGGTTCCGGTCGGACGTTCGACATCGACGCCGCCCGCTACGGCAAGATCATCATGATGACGGACGCCGATGTGGACGGCTCCCACATCCGCACGCTGCTCCTGACGCTGTTCCACCGCTACATGCGGCCCATGGTCGAGGCCGGCCGGGTGTTCGCCGCGGTTCCGCCGCTGCACCGCATCGAGCTGGTGCAGCCCAGGAAGGGCCAGGACAAGTACGTGTACACGTACTCGGACCGTGAGCTGCGCGACCGGCTGATGGAGTTCCAGAGCAAGGGCGTCCGGTACAAGGACTCGATCCAGCGCTACAAGGGTCTCGGCGAGATGGACGCCGACCAGCTGGCCGAGACCACGATGGACCCGCGCCACCGTACGCTGCGCCGCATCAACCTCTCCGACCTGGAGTCGGCCGAGCAGGTGTTCGATCTGCTGATGGGCAACGACGTGGCACCGCGCAAGGAGTTCATCTCCAGCTCGGCGGCGACGCTGGACCGGTCGCGCATCGACGCGTGACCCCCCGCGCCCGCCGGGGCCCAACCGGTCCGGGCCCCGCTGGGGTCCGACCTGGCGGGAGCGCCCAGTGCGGGCGCGGTGGGGCCGGGGCGACGCGGGCGCTGCCCTGATCCGGGCGCGCTCTTGCGGGCGCGGCTCGGTCCGATCGGCACCGGGGCAAGCAGCGCCGGACCGGGGGCGGTCCACTCGGTCCGAGCGGTTGCATCACAGGGCTGACCTGGGCTTCTCCACCCTCGGGTGGAGGAGCCCGGCCCGCAGGGATCCACCCATGATCCACCCTGGCTCCGATCTGCGAGCCGACGTGTTTCCGTAGCGTCGAAGGCGTCGGCAGCGCTGGCTGCCGGCCTCCCCTTCCCGTTCACGGAGGCTGTGATGTCCGGGCTCCTCAACGCACTGGTGATCGTGGCGGCGGTCGCCCTCGTGATCGTTCGGCAGTTCCGGGCCGGCCGCATAGACGCGGACCGGCGATGGTGGGTCCTGCCCGGCATCTTGGCGGTCACTGCGCTGCGCGATCCCGACCTGCTCGACGCGCGCCACCCCACCACGTCCGCCCTGCTCCTCGGCACCGAACTGATCGTCGGCCTGGCCATCGGGGCCGCCTGGGCCCGGACCACGCGGGTGTGGGTCGAGGCGGACGGCTCGGTGTGGGGCCAGAGCACCGGGGCGAGCGCGGCCGTCTGGCTCGCCGGCATCGCGCTGCGGCTCGGCCTCTTCGGGCTCGGCATACTCGCGGGCCTCCACCAGCACAGCTCGGCCCTGATGCTGGGACTCGCGGCCACCCTGCCGGTGCGCTCCGGGCTCCTGGTTCTGCGGGCGCGGTCCCTGCACGGGCCCGCCCCCGCGCAGGTCGCGGCGTACGGTGACCGCGTGCCCCGGTCTGCCTTGAAGGAGCGCGTGTGACGGAGAACCTCTGGACCAGGTGGCCCTCACGAGAGGCGCTGAGCCCCAAGGAGATCACCCGGCCCAGGCGGCTGCTGGCCTGGGGAGTGCGGCTGCTGGTGCTCGTCGCGCTGGTAGGGAGCGCCCTCCACGACAGCCGCGTCCACGGGTGGGCCGGGGTCGCCGGAGCGGGCGGGCTGCTCGTGGCCGGCGGGCTCGCGTGGGCCCTGTTCCGGACCACGCTCGAACACCGGCTGTGGCCTTCCCTCGCCCTCGTTCTCGCGCTGCTGCTACTGGCCGTCGGAGCCGAGGCCGCGGGATTCCGCTCCGCGGCTGTGGTCCTGTGCTGTGGCTGTGCCGTCGCGGCTCTCGAGCGACTGCCCCTGGCCGCCGCCGTGCCCGTGGCATCGGCCGGTTTCGCCGCCTTCGCCGCGGTCGACGACGACCGAGGGCTGGTCTCGGCCTCCGTCATCGGGGGCATGGCCCTCGCCGGCTGGGCGCTGCGGCTCGACGCCGAGGCCAGAGGCACCGCACAGCGACTGCTCGCCCAGGAGCGGGCGGCCCGCGCGGCCGAGGCCGAGTCCGCCGCGCTCGCGGAACGGGCCCGCATCGCGCGGGAGATCCACGACGTGCTCGCCCACAGTCTCTCGGCGCAACTGGTGCACCTGGAGGCGGCCCGGCTGCTGATCGAACGGGGCGCGGACCGCGAACAGATCCTCGAACGCGTGGTGGCGGCCCGCGGCATGGCCCGCGACGGTCTCGAGGAGACCCGGCAGTCGCTCTCCGCGCTGCGCGGAGAGGTGACGCCGCTGGAGGAGTTCCTCACCGGCCTCGTCGGCGCGTCCGAAGGCGCCGAGGTCACGGTCGCCGGCGAACGCGTGACCCTGCCGGTCGAGGCCTCGCAGGCCGTGCGCAGGGTCGCCCAGGAAGCGCTGACGAACGCACGCAAGCACGCGCCGGGCGCGAAGGTGAGCGTGCGGCTCGAGTACGGCCCCCGCGAAGTCACCCTGGACGTGCGGGACTCGGGCGGCTCGCCGGGCGAACTCGCGCAGGCCGGCGGCGGGTACGGTCTGCTGGGTATGCGTGAGCGCGCCGAGCTGCTGGGCGGCTCGCTCGCCGCAGGGCCGGACGAGGAAGGGTTCGTGGTGACGCTGAAGGTGCCCGTATGACCGAGGAGCCGGAGAAGCCCGCCAGGGTGGTGGTCGCGGACGATCAGACCGTCGTCAGAGAAGGCATCGTGATGCTGCTCGGGCTGCTGCCGGGAGTCGAGGTGGTGGGCGCCGCGGGAGACGGCGAGGAGGCGGTGCGACTCGTCGCCGAACTCGCTCCCGACGTGGTGCTGATGGACCTGCGCATGCCCCGCTGCGACGGCGTGGAGGCCACTCGGCGCATCACGGCGACCTATCCCGGCACCCAGGTCGTGGTACTCACCACGTTCGCGGACGACGAGTCCCTGTTCCCGGCGCTCAAGGCCGGAGCGCGGGGGTACCTCACGAAGGACGCCGGCGGGGACGAGATCGTGCGCGCCGTGCACAGCGTGCTGTCCGGGGACGCCGGTCTGTCGCCGAGTGTCCAGCGCAGGCTCCTGGAGCGGCTGTCGGCGCCCGAACCCGAGCCGGCGCGGCCCGCCGTCGTGCCCGACGGGCTCACCACAAGGGAGGCGGAGGTTCTGGTGCTGATCGCCGAAGGCCTCAGCAACCCGGAGATCGCCCGCAGGCTGAGCGTGTCCATCGCCACGGTGAAGACCCACATCAACAACATGTTCTCCAAGACGGGACTCAAGGACCGTGCTCAGGCGGTCAGTTACGCGTACCGGAAGGGACTGGTGCGGCCGCCTGCAGCCGGATCGGTCTGATGGTCACCTGATGGAGTGAAGCGTGCGGGGAAGAAGAGTCAGGGATCTTCCCGTTCTGTCCATCCTTGGGCATGCAGTCAAGCAACGGTTGCGTCCGCACCGACGGGGACGATCCCGAGACCGGCGGCGCCACGCCGCATGCGCGCGAGCCCGAACGACGTCAGGAGCAGGCGTACCCGGGAGCGACGGGAGAGGTGCGCTACGACGACCCGTGGTACGAGGCGCTCGCCTCGGGTTGGGGCGAGTCGGCGGGGGCGAGCGTTGCCCCGACCGAGATCCCGGCGGCCCGTGCGGCGCGCGCGACCGGTGCCGCTGCGACGGCCGAGATCTACCTCGAGGTGCAGCGCAGCGCGGCCTTCCAGGAGGTGCGCAGCCGGTATCGGCGGTTCGTGGGGCCCGCCTCCGTCGGGTTCCTCGTCTGGTATGTGGCCTATGTCGTGACGGCGACGACCGCGCCCGGCTTCATGGCACGGCCGGTGGTGGGCGCGGTGAACGTGGCGCTGCTCGCCGGGCTCGGACAGTTCCTCAGCACGTTCCTGCTCACCTGGGCCTACGCCCGGCACGCACGGTTGCGCCGCGATCGTGCGGCGCTCGAACTGCGCTGGGACACCCAGGAACTGACCCGCGGAGCCCGCGGCGGTGCGTCGTGACCGGCAACCATCAGGCGCTCGCGTTGATGCTGTTCAGCGTCTTCGTCGCGGTGACGCTGGGGATCACCACCTGGGTGAGCCGCAACCGGCGTGGTTCGGCGGAGGAGTTCTACGCCGGAGGCCGGCTGTTCTCCCCGATGGAGAATGGTTTTGCCATCGCGGGCGACTACATGTCGGCCGCCTCCTTCCTCGGAATCTCCGGACTGATCGCGCTCTTCGGGTACGACGGCCTGCTGTACTCGGTGGGCTTCCTGGTCGCCTGGCTGGTGGTGCTGTTCCTGGTGGCCGAACTGGTGCGCAACTGCGGGCGGTTCACCCTGGCCGACGTGGTCGCCGCGCGGATGAGGGAGCGGCCGGTGCGGATCGCGGCGGGAACCTCCTCGGTCACCGTGTCCGTTCTCTATCTGGTGGCGCAGATGGTCGGCGCGGGCAGCCTGGTCGCGCTGCTCCTCGGGAACACCGGCGAGGCGGCCCGGTCCTGGGCCGTCATCGGGGTGGGTGCGCTCATGGTCGTCTACGTGTCGCTGGGAGGGATGCGGGCCACGACGTGGATCCAGATCGTCAAGGCGGTCCTGCTGCTGGGCGGCACCGTCACGCTCACCGTGCTCGTCCTCGTGCGCTTCCACGGCGACTTCGACCAACTGCTGCGCACGGCCGCCGAGCGCAGCGGGCACGGCGACGCGTTCCTCGCGCCCGGGCTGAAGTACGGAGGGGACTGGACCGCGCGCTTCGACTTCATGAGCCTCGGTCTCGCCCTGGTGCTGGGCACTGCCGGGCTGCCGCACATCCTGTCCCGCTTCTACACCGTGCCGACCGCGCAGGCCGCCCGGCGGTCCGTCGTCTGGTCGATCGGGCTCATCGGCGGCTTCTACCTGATGACGATCGTGCTGGGCTTCGGCGCGGCGGCGATCGTCGGCCCGGACGCGGTCCGCGGTTCGAACGCGTCCGGGAACACGGCGGTGCCCCTGCTGGCCCTCGATCTGGGCGGCGGTGCCGACTCCACGGGCGGCACCGTCCTGTTCGCGGTGGTGGCGGCAGTCGCCTTCGCCACGATCCTCGCGGTCGTCGCCGGCATCACGCTGGCCTCCTCGGCGTCGGTGGCGCACGACCTCTACGCCTCCCTGCGTCGCCGGCGCTCCCGGCCCCGCAGCGAGGTGGCGGTGGCGAGGGTCGCCGCCGTCGGAGTCGGAGCGGTCGCGATCGCCCTCGGCCTGCTGGCCCGCGATCTCAACGTCGCCTTCCTGGTCGGACTCGCGTTCGCCGTCGCGGCCTCCGCGAACCTGCCCGTCCTGCTGTACTCGCTGTTCTGGCGGGGCTTCACCACGCGGGGCGCCGTGTGGGCGGTGTACGGCGGGCTGATTCCGGCCCTGGCGCTCGTGGTGCTGTCGCCGGTGGTGTCGGGCAGCCCGGGGGCGCTCTTCCCGGCGGTGGACTTCCAGTACTTCCCGCTGGAGAACCCCGGCCTCGTCTCGATTCCGCTGGGCTTCCTGGCGGGCTGGCTGGGCACGGTCACGTCGGCCGAGGTCGCGGACGAGGCCAGGCACGCGGAGGCCGAGGTGCGGTCGCTGACCGGGGCGGGCGCGGCATAGGGGCCGGGCGTGGGGAGTGGGAGCGGGAGCGGCGAAAACGGCGTCTCCCGCGGCCGCACCGCCGCGGGAGAATCACGCGTCGCTACGGAGCCACCCACGCATACCGGTGCTCGGGGCGGCCGGTGTCTCCGTACTTGAGGGAGAGATGCAGTCGGCCGGCCTGCTCGAGGTGGCGCAGATAGCGCTGGGCGGTGGAGCGGCTCAGGCCGGTCTCGGCGGCGACCTCGTGGGCCGAGAGCGGGTGGTGGGCGCGGTGCAGCACCGCGCAGATCAGGTCGGTGGTGGGCTCCGAGTGCCCGCTCGGCAGACCCGGGGACGGGGGCGCGGGCGTGGTGCGCAGCGCGCTGAAGATCCGGTCCACCTGATCCTGGCCGGCTACGCCGTGGCCACCGACCCGGTCCACCGTGCGGCGCAGGGCGGCGTACGAGTCGAGGCGGGTGCGCAGCGCCGCGAAGGTGAACGGTTTCACCAGGTAGTGCAGGGCGCCCAGCCGCATCGCGGTCTGCACCGTCGTGACGTCACCGGCCGCTGTGATCATGATGACGTCCGTGCCGTGGCCCTGCTCCCTCATGCGGTGGACGAGTTCCAGTCCGGTCCCGTCGGGAAGGTAGTGGTCGAGCAGGACCAGGTCGATGCCTCCGCGCTGTACCGAGGCGAGCGCCTGGGCGGCACTGTGCGCGCGGGCGGCGACCCGGAAGCCGGGAACCTTCCCCACGTATGTGGCGTTGATCTCGGCGACACGGAAGTCGTCGTCCACCACCAGGACGTCAATCATCGGGCCTCTCTCCGTCAAGGCCAGGCGGGCGATGTGCCCGTGTTTCGGCTTCGTTGTTCTAGCGCGAGCTAAACGAGCACAACAGGCCCTTGCAAGCAAAAGAAGCGCATGCGCCCAGAAGGCTCCTCCAGCCCCGCCGCTCGCCTCTACCGTCCCCGGCCATGAGCGCACACACCAGCCCCGCCATCGAGCTGCGGGGTGCGAGCAAGGTCTTCAGGACCCCGTCGGGGGTTCCGCACACCGCCGTGCGGGACCTCGACCTCACTGTCGCACGCGGCGAGTTCGTGGCCGTCGTCGGACCGACCGGCTGCGGCAAGTCGACCACATTGACCCTGGTCAGCGGGCTGGAAGAGCCCACCCAGGGCGAGGTGCTGGTCACCGGTCAGGCCGTGCGCGGCGTCGGCGACAAGGTCGGCTTCGTCTTCCAGCAGGACGCGACCTTCCCGTGGCGCACGGTCCTGTCCAACGTCATGGCCGGGCCCCGTTTCCGCGGTGTGCCCAAGGCGGAGGCGAAACGCAGGGCCCGTGAGTGGCTGGACCGGGTCGGCCTCGCCGCCTTCGAGGACCGCTACCCGCATCAGCTCTCCGGCGGCCAGCGCAAACGCGTCGCCCTCGCCGCGACCTTCGTCAACGACCCCGAGATCCTGCTCATGGACGAGCCGTTCTCGGCGCTCGACGTGCAGACCAGGGCGCTGATGTCGGACGAGCTCCTCGAACTGTGGGAGGGCACCGGCGCGTCCGTCGTGTTCGTCACCCACGACCTGGAGGAGTCCATCGCGCTGGCCGACAGGGTCGTCGTGATGACCGCCGGTCCCGCCACCGTGAAGCAGGTCTTCGACATCGACCTGCCGCGGCCGCGCAAGGTCGAGTCGGTGCGTCTGGAGCCGCGGTTCATCGAGATCTACCGCGAGATCTGGGAGTCCCTCGGCGAAGAGGTCCGCATCACCCGCGAAAGAGGAACCGCAGATGTCGCCTGACGTTCTCAGCACGCCGGTCGTCGACACGGCCAAGGCACCGGACCGCGCCCACACGCGCGCGCGTGCCGCACGCAGACGCAAGGCCGTCGTCATGGCCTCGAGAGCGCTGCTCCTGGTGGCCGTGCTCGGTCTGTGGGAGGCGCTCTCCCGAGCCGAGATCATCGATCCGTTCAACTTCTCGATGCCCACCAAGATCTGGGACCAGATCTACACCTGGGTGACGCACGGAACCGCTCTCGGTTCACTGGGCGAGCAGATCTGGTACACGCTCCACGAGGCGCTGCTGGGCTGGGTCATCGGTGTGGTCGCGGGTGTGGTGTGCGGTATCGCACTCGGGAGGATCGCCTTCCTCGCCGATGTCCTCGGTCCGTACATCAAAGTGCTCAACTCCATACCGAGGATCGTGCTGGCCCCGATCTTCGTGATCTGGTTCGGCCTCGGCCCCGCCTCCAAGGTCGCCTCGGCCGTCGTCCTGGTGTTCTTCCCGGTCTTCTTCAACGCCTTCCAGGGCGCTCGAGAGGTCGACCGCAACCTCGTCGCCAACGCCCGCATCCTCGGCGCGAGCGATCGCAGGGTGACGCTCCAGGTGGTCATCCCCTCCGCGACCTCCTGGATCTTCACCAGTCTTCATGTCAGCTTCGGCTTCGCCCTCATCGGCGCCATCGTCGGCGAGTACATCGGCGCGACCAAGGGCATCGGCCTGCTCGTCGCGCAGTCGCAGGGCACGTTCAACGCGGCCGGCGTGTACGCGGCCATGGTCATCCTCGCCGCCGTCGCCCTGGTCGCCGAGGGGCTGCTGACCTTCGCCGAGAGCCGCATCTTCCGCTGGAAGCCGGCCGGCTCCGACAGCTGACACCTCGTTGAACGATCCTCCGAGACTTTCGTCCCCTCGCCACACCCTCGGCATCGCCTTCTCACAAGGACGTGAACCCGCCATGCGCACCACCGCCAGATACACCGCCCTCGCCGCCGCCGGCCTGCTCGCCCTCACCTCCCTCACCGCCTGTGCCAACGACGCGGCGAGCACCGCGTCGACCGGCTCCGGCAGCAAGGGGGACGGGAAGGGGACGAAGGTCAAGATCATGGTCGGCGGCCTGGACAAGGTCATCTACCTGCCGGCCATGCTCACCCAGCGACTGGGCTACTTCGACGCCGAGGGACTCGATGTCGAGCTGCTGAGCGAGCCGGCCGGGGTGCAGGCCGAGACCGCGCTCGTCTCGGGCCAGGTCCAGGGCGCCGTCGGCTTCTACGACCACACCCTCGACCTCCAGGTGAAGGGGAAGGACGTGGAGTCCGTCGTGCAGTTCTCGCACGCACCGGGCGAGGTGGAGATCGTCTCCGCCAAGGCGCGGGGCGAGATCGACTCGCCCGAGGACTTCAAGGGCAAGAAGCTCGGCGTCACCGGCCTCGGTTCCTCGACCGACTTCCTCACGAAGTACCTCGCCGTCAAGAGCGGCGTGAAGGTCAGCGACTTCACCCCGGTCGCCGTCGGCGCGGGTCCGACCTTCATCGCGGCGCTCCAGCAGGGCTCCATCGACGCCGGGATGACCACCGACCCGACCGTGGCGACCGTCCTCGACAAGAAGGCCGGCAGGATCCTCGTCGACATGCGCACCCCGAAGGGCTCGGAGGAGGCGCTCGGCGGACCGTATCCGTCGTCCAGCCTGTACATGCAGACGGACTGGGTCAACGATCACAAGGACACCGTCCAGAAGCTGGCCAATGCGTTCGTCAAGACGCTCAAGTGGATGTCCACCCACAGCGCGTCCGAGATCGCCGGGAAGATGCCGGCCGACTACTCGCAGGGGAACAAGATGCTGTACTCGGTGGCCATCAAGAACACGTTGCCCATGTTCACCGTGGACGGGGTGATGCCCAAGAACGGGCCCGAGACCGTCGAGAAGGTCCTCAAGGCGTTCAACCCGACCATCAAGAACGCCGCGGTGGACCTGGACAAGACGTACACGACCGAGTTCGTCTCCAAGGCGACGGGCTGACGGCCGCGTAGCCGCCCGTCCGGCATCGACGGCCTCGCGTCGAGGTCCGTGCCGTCAGGCGCGGGTCGCCCACACGTAACGGTGTTCCGGGCGGCCCGCGTCGCCGTACTTCAGGGTCAGCCTGGCCCTCCCCGTGCGCTCCAGGAGCTTCAGATAGCGCTGGGCGGTCTGCCGGCTCACCCCGGTCCGCTCGGCGATCTCCTGGGCCGACAGCGGCCCTTCGGCGTTCATCAGAGCCTGCCGCACGAGTTCGGCGGTGGTGGGGGAGTGGCCCTTGGGCAGACCGGGCTCAGAGGGGGCGGACAGCGCGCCGAAGATGCGGTCGACGTCGGCCTGCTCGGCCTCGCCGCCCCCGTCGAGCGTGCGGCGCAGATCGGCGTACGCCTCCAGCTTGCCGCGCAGACCGGCAAAGGCGAACGGTTTCACCAGGTACTGCAGCGCGCCCTGGCGCATCGCCGCCTGCACGGTCGAGACGTCCCGCGCGGCGGTCACCATGATCACGTCCGTCTGGTGGCCGCGCCGGCGCATCTCCTGGACGACCTCCAGGCCCGTGTCGTCGGGCAGGTAGTGATCCAGCAGGACGAGGTCCAGGTGCGGCAGCAGCTCCAGCTGGCGCAGCGCCTCGGCGGCGCTGTGGGCCTCGGCGGCGACGTGGAAGCCCGGGACCTTCCCGACGTAGGCGGCGTTGACCCGGGCCACCCTGGCGTCGTCGTCCACGACCAGTACCTCGATCATCGTGACTCCTCCTCGACGGCGCCGAGCACCGGTACGGCCGGTACGGGTTGGGGATCCGGTACGGGTTCGGGATCCGGCTCGGTCAGCGCCTCCGGCAGGACGACGGTGAACTCGGCGCCCCCGCCGGCCGCCTCGCCGACCGTGGCGCTGCCGCCCTGCCGTTCGGCGAGCCTGCGCACCAGTGAGAGCCCGATGCCGCGCTTGCCGTGCGCCGGCGGCTTCTTCGTCGACCAGCCCTCGGTGAAGATCAACTCACGTTGCGCGTCCGGGATGCCGGGCCCGGTGTCCCGCACCCGCAGGACCGCGGTACGGCCTTCCGTCCGCAGCTCTACCTCCACGCGCGCGTGCGGAGTGCCCGCGACGGCGTCGAGCGCGTTGTCCACGAGGTTGCCGACGACGGTGACCAGCCCGCGCGGATCGATCAGCCGGTCGGGCAGCCGGGTCCGGTCCGAGACCCACAGGGCGACGCCGCGCTCGGCCGCGACGGTCGCCTTGCCGACCAGCAGGGCGGCGAGCAGCGCGTCCCCGATCTTCTCCGTCACCTGCTCCGCGGTGGCCCGGTGGTCGCCGACCACCTCCCCCACGAAGTCGACGGCGTCGTCGAACATCTCCAGTTCGAGCAGCCCGAGCAGGGTGTGCATGCGGTTGGCGTGCTCGTGGTCCTGGGCGCGCAGCGCGTCGATGAGGCCGCGCGTGGAGTCGAGTTCCCGGCCCAGCTGTTCCAGCTCGGTGCGGTCACGCAGGGTTGCCACCGCGCCGCCGTCGTCGGTGGGCATCCGGTTCACGACCAGGACGCGCTGTCCGCGCACGGCGACCAGGTCCGTGCCGGTCACCCGCCCGGCGAGGACGTCGGCCGTACGTCCCTCGCCGAGCGCCTCGTCGGGCGGGGTGCCCACCGCCTCGTCCCCGATGCCGAGGAGACGCTGGGCCTCGTCGTTGAGCAGCCGGACGCGGCCGGCGCGGTCCAGGGCCACGACGCCCTCCCGGATGCCGTGCAGCATCGCCTCGCGCTCGGAGAGCAGCGCGGAGATGTCCGAGAAGGCCAGGTCGCGGGTCTGCCGGTGGACCCGCCGGGAGATGAGCCAGGCGGCCAGCGCACCGACGGCGAGGGCGCCTCCGGCGTAGGCGAACAGCCCGGGGATGGCGTGGATGAGCCGGGCGCGCACGCTGTCGTACTCGATGCCGACCGAGACCGCGCCGATGATCGTGCCGTCGGCGTCGCGCAGGGGGACCTTGCCGCGGGCCGAGCGGCCCAGGGTGCCGCTGTCGATCTCCATGACGTCCTTGCCCGCAAGCGCCTGGCTCGGGTCCGTCGAGACATGGCCGCCGACCTGCTTGAGGTCGGTGTGCGACCAGCGCGTGCCGTGGAGGTTCATCACCACGACGTACTCGGCGCCGCTGGCCTTGCGGATCCGTTCGGCCTCCCGTTGCACCGGGCCGTCGACCGACGGCCGCGTGCTCTGCAGGTCCTCGGCGATCTGGGGCACCGCCGCGGTCGTCTGCGCGATGGCGAGAGCCCGGCGCATCGCCTGGTCGTCCAGCTGATTGCCGAGCGGAGCGAGGAACAGTCCGGTCGCCAGCACCACGACACCCGCGGCGATCGCCAGCTGCATGAGCAGGACCTGCGAGAACATGCGCCGCGGCATTCCGAGGCGCAGCCGCCGGGCGGGGGGAGTGGGGCTCATACCCCAGACGGTACGTGGGCCGACCCGTGCAGCCGAAGGGGCGGGTGAGGTCGATCTCTTGACCGGCTCGGGAGGAAACGGTGGCGCTGGGTGCGGGCGGGCGGCCCGTACCGTCCCATCCCTTGCCGTTCCGCCCCGTTACGTTCCCGTTTCTTCTCGCCCCGTCCCCCCATTCTGTCCCGTGCGGCAGGTCACCGTGCCGGGGCCGCGCCCACCAGTTCGTGCACAGCCACCACGTCCATCCGCGCGGGCGCGCCGAGGACCGACGTGCCGCAGCTCTCCGGCCTCGGCGGCAGCGAGGCGCCCTGGGCCACGACGACCAGCCAGTGCCGTCCGTCCGTGTGCGCGACCGTCACCTCCCAGCGGGGTGCGCCACCGGTCGTGCGCACGACGCTCAGCACCTCGGCGGCGTCCTCGCCGGTCTCCGCGCGCACCGCCAGCTCCGCCGCCTGGCCGGGCCGTTCCCAGGCCGAGCTGCCCCGGCAGCCCTCCGCGACGATCCGGCCTTCCCGGACGCCGCGCAGGACCTCCTTGACCGTGTGCGCGGCGGCCCGGCCGTACGCGTAGCCGTGCGGCAGGACGAGCAGGGTGGGGGAGAAGCGATGACCGCCCAGATGAGTGACCTCCCACGCTCCCCGCACCCCCGAGGCGGCGAGTTCCGCGGCCAGCGGACGGCCGAGCAGCGCACAGCAGCGGTCCCGCTTGCCGTTGGTGCAGACGAGGGCGAGCGGGTCACCCGTGTGGGACGCGCCGCTCAGCACGCTGTCGAACGTGTGGTGGTCGCCGCGGCCGAGCGCGGCGAAGTCGAGGTCCAGCAACCGGCGCGGGTCGTGGGTCGTGGCGCCGTGCAACCACACCCGTCCGGGGACGGTGTGGGCCGCGTACACCCGCCGCAGGGCCGGTGCGCCGAGGTCCGCGTGGCGGCCGGGCCGCCGGATGAGCGCGATGCGCACGCCCGTGTCCTGCGCGGCGGCTTCCAGGGCGCGGCCCAGAACGGGGTCCAGGTGGCTCGAGACCAGTGCTCGGGCACCCCAGGGACCGGGCTGTTCCAGGAGCAGCCAGGTGGTTGCCGTGGCCGCGGTGCCGGCGATGGGCTCGCCGAGGTCCCGCGAGACGGTTGCACACGTACTCACAGAGGTGAGCCTAACCTGAGTTGCGGCGGGACGACTTCCGGACGGCCCGGACGGCCCGGACGACCTTGACGGTTCGGACCTCCGACGCCGGGACGACGCCCGGACACCCGGACGAGGGCGCGCCTGGTCGTGCGGGCACGCGGACGCGCGCAGCGACGGACGGGCCTTCCGGTGCCACGGCGCGCGCCGCCTGTTCGTTGCTGCCGGGAGCCGGGAGCCGGGAGCCGGGAGCCGGGAGCCGGGAGCCGGGAGCCGGGAGCCGGAGGACCGGTCAAGCCCGACCTACTCCGGCAGCGGCAGGGGCTGAGGCGGTTCGGGGCCCACGTAGTGGCCGCTCGGGCGGAACCGCAGGGGCCGTTCGCCGTACTCCTCCAGGGCATGGGCGATCCAGCCCGCCGTACGGGCCACGGCGAAGACCGTCTCACCGGCCGAGGGCTCCATGCCGCAGGACACGGTGAACGCGGCGAGGGCCAGGTCCACATTGGCGTGCAGCGGCGCGTGGCGGGCCGTCGTGTCGACGATGTCCCGGGCCGCGTCGAGGGCGGGCGCAGCCTCGGGGATGTCCTCCATGAGTGCGAACAGGGCACGCGCGCGCGGGTCCTCGCCGGTGTACAGCGGGTGGCCGAGGCCGGGGACGCGACGGCCGGCCCGCAGTTCCTCCGCGATCACGGGTCCGGCGCTGCCGAGGTCGAGAACCTGCAGCAGCAGGCGGTGCGCGAGCCTGCCGGCCGCGCCGTGCAGCGGTCCTTCGAGCACCCCCAGCCCGGCGGAGACGGCCGCGTAGGCGTGCGCCCGGGCGGAGGCGGCGACCCGCACCGCGAGCGTCGAGGCGGCCAGGTCGTGGTCGGCCAGCAGACCGAGCGCCGTGTCGAGGACGTGCAGCCGAGCCTCATCGGCCGGGCGATCGCTGAGCCGTCCCCACAGGCGGCGGGCGAGCGAACCCTCGACGTCGCGGCGGCCGTGCCGCCGCGGGGGCAGGGCGCCGACGAACGTGGGGATCAGGGTCCGCGCGGTGCCGAGCACGCCCTCCTCGGACAGGTCGAACCGCAGCGGGTCCACGGCCGCCGCCGCCGCCGCGGCAACCCGCAGACGGTCGGTCGTGCCGGTGTGCTCCGGCAGCGCGTCGACGGCCCGGACCGCGGCCTCGAGGGCCTCCGCGGGCGCCGTGAAGACGGCTCCCGGGCGCAGCCGCCCAGTCCACAGCCATTCGGCGACCTCCTCGTAGGAGTGCCGGCCGGCCAGCTCGACCGCGTCGACCCCGCGGAAGTAGTAGCGGTCGCCGTCGATCGACGTGAGGCGGGTGCGTACGGACAACTCCGCCCCGGGCCTGGGGGTTCCCTCGGCCTCGCGCCTGTTGCGCCGGGCGAGAGCCTCCACCTCCCCGGCGTCGAAGGTGCTGCCCCGGCCCCCGGGCGTGCGCCGGCTGCCCAGTCGGCCGCGGCTGACGTACGCGTACACCGTCTCGGGCTTCACCCCGAGCAACTCGGCGGCTTCCTTGGTGCTCAGCCGTCGTCCGAGACTGCCGGGCCCGGGGTCCTCATCGTGCATGGGGTCACCGTATCCACACGGTCGCCTGCCGGTTCCCGGCGGCTCGGGCACACCCGTTCCCGGGCACCTGCCGATTCCCGGCGGGCTGGACGGCGTTGTTCCCGGATGCGGCGCGTCAGGAGGCGGCAGAGCGCCTCGCCCGACGTCTGCTCCTCTGCTCCGCGCGTGCTGCCGACGACCGTTCACCCCGCCGGCCTGCACGCGGCTCGTATCCTGGGCGCGCGCTCAGTCCGCGCAGTCAATCCGCGCGGTCAGTCCACGCAGTCAGTCCGCGCAGGTGCGCCGCAGCCGTGAGCCGGTGCACGCACAGGTGTCAGAAAGGTCGCACGGTGGCACACAGTCCCGGTCCGCAGCAGATCCCGGTCGTCGTCCTCGCCGGATTCCTGGGCTCCGGGAAGACGACACTGCTCAACCACCTCCTGCACCGCAGCGGAGGCAGTCGGATCGGTGCGATCGTCAACGACTTCGGCGCCATCGAGATCGACGCCATGGCGGTGGCCGGCGCGCTCGGCGACTCCACCGTCTCGCTCGGCAACGGCTGTCTGTGCTGCGCCGTCGACGCCGGCGAACTGGACGTCTACCTCGAGCGGCTGGCCAGGCCCGGCACCGGGATCGACGTCGTCGTGATCGAGGCCAGCGGCCTCGCCGAACCGCAGGAACTCGTCCGGATGGTGCTCGCCAGCGATCACCAGGGGATCGTCTACGGAGGGCTCGTCGAGGTCGTCGACGCGGCCGAGTTCGACGACACCCGGGCGAGGCACCCCGAGATCGACCGGCATCTCGCCCTCGCCGATCTCGTCGTCGTGAACAAGCTCGACCGCGCACCGGACCCCGAGCGTGTCCTCGGGCTCGTCCGCACCCTCACCGATCGGGCAGCCGTCGTCCCGGCCACCCATGGCCGTGTGGACCCGGAGCTCCTCTTCGACTGCCGGCCGAGCGAGGAGCGCATCGGGCAGCTGTCCTTCGACGACCTGCACCGGTACCCCGACGCGCAGGACGCCGAGCCGCACGACCCCGGCGCGGATGCGCACGGCGGGCACCTGCACGCCGGCTACGACAGCGTGTCCTTCGCCTCGGAAGTCCCCCTCGACCCGCGCCTGCTGATGCGGTTCCTCGACAGCAGGCCGGAGGGGCTCTACCGGATCAAGGGGTACGTCGACTTCGGTCCCCACGACCCGGTCAACCGGTACGCCGTGCACGCGGTCGGGCCCTTCCTGCGCTTCTACCCGGAGCCCTGGCCGGCGGACGGCGCCCGCCTCACCCAGCTCGTGCTGATCGGCGCCGGCATCGACGCCGCAGTCCTCGGCAAGGAACTCGAGGGCTGTCGCAGCGACGCCCCGCACGCCGACGAACACGGCATGTGGGGCGTCCTGCGCTTCGTCCAGGACCCCGAGGAAGACCTCCCCGAGGCGGCCGGGCCCTAGATCGGCCCCGCCACCACGCTCACCGTCTTCGCCAGCGAGACGCCCGAGCCGTCACGGCGCGGGTCGATCTCCGGCAGCTCGGCCGGCAGACCGTTCTTCTGGGCGGCCTTGGCCGGGACGGGGCCCGCCCAGGCCAGCGACAGGCAGTCCTCGCCCTTCAGGAACCGCTGGCAGCGCACACCGCCGGTGGCGCGGCCCTTGCGCGGATACTGGTCGAAGGGGGTCAGCTTGGCGGTCGTCTGGACGGAGTCGTCCAGCGTCCCCCGGGAGCCGGCGATGGTGAACACCACGGCGTCCGCCGCCGGGTCCACGGCCGTGAACGAGATCACCTTGGCGCCCTCGGTGAGCTTGACGCCCGCCATACCGCCCGCCGCACGGCCCTGCGGACGCACCTGGGAGGCCTGGTAGCGCAGCAGCTGGGCGTCGTCCGTGATGAAGACCAGATCCTCGTCGCCGGTGCGCAGTTCGACGGCGCCGACGATCCGGTCCCCGTCCCTGAGGGAGATGACCTCCAGCTCGTCCTTGTTCGTCGGGTAGTCGGGCACGACCCGCTTGACGACGCCCTGTTCCGTGCCGATGGCCAGCCCGGGGGACGACTCGTCGAGCGTGGTCAGGCAGACCACCGTCTCGTCACCCTCCAGGGACACGAACTCCGCCAGTGGGGCCCCGCCGGACAGGTTCGGCACCAACGCCGTGTCCGGAAGCTGCGGCAGGTCGACGACGTTGATCCGCAGCAGACGGCCCGAGGACGTCACCGCGCCGATCTCCCCGCGCGCGGTGGCCGGCACCGCCGAGACGATCACGTCGTGCTTGGTGCGCTTGCCGTCCTCGTCCCCGTCCTCGGCGTTCGCCGTGAAGGGGTCGCCGTTCGCCGTGCGCGCCAGCAGCGCCGTGGAGGACAGCAGGACGCGGCACGGGTCGTCCGCCACCTGGAGGGGCACGGCGGCGGCCGTGGCGCCCGACGACTCCAGCAGGACCGTACGCCGCTCGGTGCCGAACTTCTTGGCCACCGTGGCGAGTTCCGCGGAGACCAGCTTGCGCAGCTCCGCGTCCGAGTCCAGGATCCGGGTCAGCTCGGCGATCTCCCCGGTGAGCCTCTCCTTCTCCGCCTCCAGTTCGATGCGGTCGAACTTGGTGAGGCGGCGCAGCGGGGTGTCCAGGATGTACTGGGTCTGGATCTCCGACAGCCCGAAGCGCTCCATCAGGCGCTCCTTCGCCTGCGCGCTGTTCTCGCTGGAGCGGATCAGCCGGATGACCTCGTCGATGTCGACCAGGGCCGTCAGCAGGCCCTCCACCAGGTGCAGCCGGTCACGGCGCTTGGTGCGGCGGAACTCGCTGCGGCGGCGCACCACGTTGAACCGGTGGTCGAGGTAGACCTCCAGCAGCTCCTTCAGGCCCAGCGTGAGCGGCTGGCCGTCCACCAGCGCCACGTTGTTGATGCCGAAGGACTCCTCCATCGGCGTCAGCTTGTAGAGCTGCTCCAGCACCGCCTCCGGCACGAAGCCGTTCTTGATCTCGATGACCAGGCGCAGACCGTGCGCCCGGTCGGTGAGGTCCTTGACGTCGGCGATGCCCTGGATCTTCTTGGACCCGACCAGGTCCTTGATCTTGGCGATGACCTTCTCGGGGCCGACCGTGAAGGGCAGTTCGGTGACGACCAGGCCCTTGCGGCGGGCCGTGACCGTCTCCACCGCGACCGTGGCGCGGATCTTGAACGTGCCGCGGCCGCTCTCGTAGGCGTCCCGGATTCCGGAGAGGCCGACGATCCGGCCGCCGGTCGGCAGATCGGGGCCGGGGACGAACTTCATCAGGGCGTCCAGATCGGCGCCCGGATAGCGGATCAGATGGCGGGCGGCCGCGACGACCTCGCCCAGGTTGTGCGGCGGCATGTTCGTGGCCATGCCGACCGCGATCCCGGACGCGCCGTTGACCAGCAGGTTCGGGAAGGCGGCGGGCAGCGCGACGGGCTCCTGCTCCTGCCCGTCGTAGTTCGGCGCGAAGTCGACGGTGTCCTCGTCGATCGACTCCGTCATCAGGCTCGTCGCCGCTGCCTGGCGGCACTCCGTGTACCGCATGGCGGCCGGCGGGTCGTCGTTGCCCAGGGAGCCGAAGTTGCCGTGGCCGTCGATGAGCGGCACGCGCATGGAGAAGGGCTGGGCCATGCGCACCAGGGCGTCGTAGATCGAGGAGTCGCCGTGCGGGTGCAGCTTGCCCATGACCTCGCCGACGACACGGGCGCACTTCACATAGCCGCGCTCCGGGCGCAGGCCCATCTCGTTCATCTGGTAGACGATGCGGCGGTGCACCGGCTTCAGGCCGTCACGGGCGTCCGGCAGGGCGCGGGAGTAGATGACCGAGTACGCGTACTCGAGGAAGGAGCCCTGCATCTCGTCGACGACGTCGATGTCGAGGATCCGCTCCTCGTACGAGTCGTCGGGCGGCGGGGTCTTCGTGCTGCGGCGGGCCATCGCTGCCGGCTCCTTGCTGGGGCGTGTGACGGGATCTGACGCGGACCATTGTGGACCGTGGCACTGACAGGGCGGCGAGGACCCGGCGTCGGCCCTTCGGCCCCGCCCGCGTCAGTCGCCTCGTCCACGGCTGCCCGCAGGCTACGCGATCTCGCTCTCGGCGTATGTCGTCCGGGAACTTCGCCTCCTGTCCGCACGCTTGCATACAGTGACAGGACCGGCAGGAAAACCGCGGTTTCGACGACCGCGTCCGCGATCGGAAGGGACGTACATGCCCATGGGTCACACGGCCACAGCCCAGGCAGGCTCCGGGGGCCTGACAGCGACCGAGCACCGCCTGGCCAACGGCCTGCGCGTGGTGCTCTCGGAGGACCACCTGACCCCCGTGGCGGCGGTGTGCCTCTGGTACGACGTCGGCTCACGCCATGAAGTCAAGGGCCGCACCGGCCTTGCTCACCTTTTCGAGCACCTGATGTTCCAGGGGTCCGGCCAGGTCAAGGGCAACGGCCACTTCGAGCTCGTCCAGGGTGCGGGCGGTTCGCTGAACGGCACCACCAGTTTCGAGCGCACCAACTACTTCGAGACCATGCCCGCCCACCAGCTGGAGCTCGCCCTCTGGCTGGAGGCGGACCGCATGGGATCCCTGCTCACCGCGCTCGACGACGAGTCGATGGAGAACCAGCGCGACGTCGTCAAGAACGAGCGCCGCCAGCGTTACGACAACGTTCCCTACGGCACCGCCTTCGAGAAGCTCACCGCTCTCGCCTACCCCGACGGCCACCCCTACCACCACACGCCGATCGGCTCGATGGCCGACCTGGACGCGGCGACGCTGGAGGACGCGCGTGCGTTCTTCCGCACGTACTACGCGCCCAACAACGCCGTCCTGTCCGTGGTCGGCGACATCGACCCGGAGCAGACGCTCGCCTGGATCGAGAAGTACTTCGGCTCCATCGCCGGGCACGACGGCAAGCCCGCGCCGCGTGACGGCTCCCTGCCCGACGTCATCGGCGAACAGCTGCGGGAGGTCGTCGAGGAGGAGGTGCCGGCCCGCGCCCTGATGGCCGCCTATCGCCTGCCCGAGGACGGCACGCGCGCGTGCGACGCCGTCGACCTGGCGCTGACCGTCCTCGGCGGCGGCGAGTCCTCCCGCCTCTACAACCGGCTCGTGCGCCGCGACCGTACGGCTGTGGCGGCCGGCTTCGGCCTGCTGCGGCTCGCCGGGGCGCCCTCCCTGGGCTGGCTGGACGTGAAGACGTCCGGCGACGTCGAGGTGCCCGTCATCGAGGAGGCCATCGACGAGGAGCTCGCCCGGTTCGCCGCGGAGGGCCCCACGGCCGAGGAAATGGAACGCGCCCAGGCCCAGTTGGAGCGCGAGTGGCTCGACCGCCTCGGCACGGTCGCCGGCCGCGCCGACGAACTGTGCCGGTTCGCCGTCCTGTTCGGCGACCCGCAGCTCGCCCTGACCGCGGTCCAGCGGGTGCTGGACGTGACGGCCGAGGAGGTGCGGGAGATCGCCGAGGCCCGCCTGCGTCCCGACAACCGCGCGGTGCTCGTCTACGAGCCGACCGCCCCCGAAGCCCCCGCCGACCAGGACGAGAACGAGGAGGCGGCCCGGTGACCGAGCTCGCCACGATGGACTTCCACCCCCAGCCCCTGGCGGGCGAGGCCAAGCCGTGGGCGTTCCCGGCGCCCGAGCGCACCGCCCTGGCCAACGGCCTGACGGTGCTGCACTGCCACCGCCCCGGCCAGCAGGTCGTCGCCGTCGAGATCCTGCTCGACGCACCGCTGGACGCCGAACCGGCCGGCCTCGACGGCCTCGCCACGATCATGGCGCGCGCTTTCACGGAGGGCACCGACAAGCACTCCGCCGAGGAGTTCGCCGCCGAACTGGAGCGCTGCGGCGCCACCCTGGACGCGCACGCCGACCACCCCGGCGTCCGTATCAGCCTCGAGATCCCGGCTTCGCGCCTGGCCAAGGGCCTCGGTCTGCTCGCGGACGCCCTCAGGGCGCCCGCGTTCGCCGACAGCGAGGTCGAGCGCCTCGTGCGCAATCGCCTGGACGAGATCCCGCACGAGCTGGCCAACCCCTCCCGGCGCGCCGCCAAGGAGCTGTCCAAGGAGCTGTTCCCGGCCACCGCCCGTATGTCGCGTCCGCGGCAGGGCACCGCCGAGACGGTCGAGAAGATCGACTCCGCGGCCGTCCGGGCCTTCTACGACAAGCACGTCCGCCCCGCGACGGCCACCGCCGTGGTCGTCGGCGACCTCACCGGCGTCGACCTGGACGCACTCCTGGGCGACACCCTGGGCACCTGGACGGGCTCCGCCGCCGAACCGCGGCCGGTACCGCCGGTGACCGCCGACGACACCGGTCGGGTCGTCATCGTGGACCGCCCGGGCGCCGTCCAGACGCAGCTGCTGATCGGCCGGATCGGCGCCGACCGGCACGACCGTGTGTGGCCCGCCCAGGTGCTCGGCACCTACTGCCTCGGCGGCACCCTCACCTCCCGTCTGGACCGCGTCCTGCGTGAGGAGAAGGGCTACACCTACGGAGTCCGCGCCTTCGGGCAGGTCCTGCGGTCCGCGCCGGACGGCTCGGGCGCCGCGATGCTCGCCATCAGCGGGTCCATCGACACCCCGAACACCGGTCCCGCGCTGGACGACCTGTGGAAGGTGCTGCGCACCCTCGCCGCCGAGGGACTGACCGACGCCGAACGCGACGTCGCCGTGCAGAACCTGGTCGGGGTGGCGCCGCTGAAGTTCGAGACCGCGGCGGCCGTCGCGAGCACGCTGGCCGACCAGGTCGAGCAGCACCTGCCCGACGACTACCAGGCGACGCTGTACCAGCAGCTCGCCGCGACCGGCACGGTGGAGGCCACCGCGGCGGCCGTGAACGCCTTCCCGGTCGACCGTCTCGTGACGGTCCTGGTGGGCGACGCGGCCCAGATCAAGGAGCCGGTCGAGGCCCTCGGCATCGGCGAGGTGAAGGTCGTGACCGCCGAGTAGCCGCCGACCGCCGCGGCAACGGCAACGGCACGCACGCGCAGGGCCCTGGTCGACCGAGCGTCACCAGGGCTTCTGTTTGTCCGAATTGAGGCGGAGGTTGCCTGTCTGCCGTGTGGGATGCGCTACAAAAACCGTGATCCGTTTGAGGATTGATCCCCTCGCCGCTTAGCTTCATCCGGGCTGTCCGTCAGGCACTGCGCCGCAGCCGCGGCACCGGACAGTCATCGCCGAGTCCCCGTACGGCGCGAGCCAGGGGAGCCGGGGACCCACATGTGAAGTCCCTGGGGTGAATCGGACGCCCGCGTGTACGCGAGGGGGTCCGTAGGAGACCTTCCTGCTCCGAACCCGTCAGCTAACCCGGTAGGCGAGAGGGAAGGAAAGGACACCCCTGACTTCATGGCGTTCACCTGCGCCACCGGGAAGCACCGCCGGCCCAGCCGGATGCAGCGCTCCACCGCTCGCGCGGTCGGCGTGGCGGCGCTCACCACCACCGGTGTGATGGCCACCGTCGCCTCCACCCCGGCCCTCGCGGCCGAGCAGCCCACCCCCGAGCAGACCGGTCTGATCCCCGTCGTCACCGCCGGCGAGTCCATCGCCGAGTCTGTCGCCGACCAGGTCGACGAGCAGGTCGCCGCGCAGAAGAAGGCCGCCTTCGAGGAGGCCGCCCGCAAGGCCGCCGCGAAGAAGGCCGTGGAGGAGCGCGAGGCACGCGTGCGTGCCGCCCGTGAGGCCGAGCGCAAGCGCCTCAACACCTTCGTGCTGCCGATCACCGCCTCCTACGTCTCCACCGGTTACCAGGCCAGCAGCTCGCTGTGGTCCTCCGGGAGCCACACCGGCGTCGACTTCCACGCGGCCCGTGGCACCACCGTGCACGCGGTCGGCTCCGGCACCGTGGTCGAGGCCGGCTGGGGCGACGCCTACGGCAACCAGATCGTGATCAAGATGCACGACGGGACGTACACGCAGTACGCCCACCTGTCGTCCATCGAGGTGTCGGTGGGCCAGACGGTCACCCCCGGACAGCGCATCGCCCTGTCCGGCGACACCGGCAACGTCACGGGCCCGCATCTGCACTTCGAGGCCCGCACGACCCCCGAGTACGGCTCGGACATCGACCCGGTCGCCTATCTCCGCAAGCACGGCGTCAACGTCTGACGACGGACGGCGACAGATCGTTCGGCCCCGGCCTCTCGGCCGGGGCTTTCGCCGTTTTCGGGGCCCTGCTGTCCAAAAAATATCCCTGGATTCCGGCTCCCCGTCGGAAATTCCCGCCCATTGCAATAGAGTCACGGAACACACGTCAACCGTCGACGTTTTACGGGGATCAAGGCGGAGGTCCGTCATGCGAATTCCGGCGCACTCGGTGTGCACGGCCATCCGGGACGACATCGTCGCGGGTGTCTACGAACGCGGCAGCCGCCTCACCGAGGAACTCCTCGCCCGTCGCTACGGCGTCTCGCGTGTCCCCGTCCGCGAGGCGCTGCGGACGCTGGAGGCCGAGGGCTTCGTCGTCACCCGGCGGCACGCGGGCGCGTGCGTGGCGGAGCCCACCGAGCAGGAGGCCGCGGACCTGCTGGAGATGCGGCTGCTGCTGGAGCCGCTCGGCGCCTCCCGGGCCGCCCAGCGGCGCACGGAGGCCCATCTGAAGGTGCTGCGCGGCCTCGTACGGCTGGGCCAGGAGCGGGCCAGGAGGGGCAACAGCGATGATCTGCGCTCCCTGGGGGGCTGGTTCCACGAGACGCTCGCCCAGGCCTCCGCGAGCCCCGCCCTCGCGTCGATGCTCACCCAGCTCCGGCACAAGATCGCCTGGATGTACGCGGTGGAGGCGCCGGCCGATCCCGTGGCGTCCTGGGCGGAGCACGGCGCCATCGTCGACGCGGTGACGCGCGGCGACGGGGAGCGCGCGCGGGCGGTCACGGCACTGCACACCGAGCGCGCGACGCTCGCGCACCGGTTGCGCTTTTCCAAGGGGCCGGAGCGCGCCGACCGTGTGAGGACTTCGCAACCTCCCGTAAACATGACCGGTCTGCGGCATTAACACGGGAGCCGTATACAAAGAAGGAGTAATTCACGGGGGATTACTCATGCTGCCCGTGGACGGGAAATGCGAAGGGCTCGCCCGGTAATTCGGACGAGCCCTTCGCCGCATAATGCGGCGGTGTTCAGACGGTCTCGGGGAGTTCCTCGAGACCCTCGGCGACCAGCTTCGCCAGCCGGTCGAGCGCGGCGTCCGCGCCCTCGGCTTCGGAGGCGAGGACGATCTCCTCGCCGCCCTGGGCGCCCAGGCCGAGAACGGCCAGCATGGAGGCCGCGTTGACGGGGTTGCCGTCGGCCTTGGCGATCGTCACGGGGATGCCTGCGGCCGTGGCGGCCCGGACGAAGATGGAAGCGGGGCGGGCGTGGAGGCCCTCGGCCCAGCCGACGTTGACGCGGCGCTCAGCCATGTGATGCTGCCCTTCGGTGTCTCAGGTTGTCTAGACCAGTGTTCCACACGTGAAGCGTGTGAGGGACGGTCCCTGGGTGTCCCGTCACCATGTGGCCGTCGGATCGCGGCCTCGACCCGACGTGCGCCCTCCAGACTGCCTCGCGCTGCCGTCGGAAGCGAGCCGTAGTGTGGGCCCCATGCAGAGCGCGTCGGACCGGCACGAATACCCCGCCCACTGGGAGGCCGACGTGGTGCTGCGCGACGGCGGCACCGCACGCGTCCGTCCCATCACCGCCGACGACGCCGAGCGCCTCGTCAGCTTCTACGAGCAGGTCTCGGACGAGTCGAAGTACTACCGCTTCTTCGCGCCCTACCCGCGCCTGTCCGCGAAGGACGTCCACCGCTTCACGCACCACGACTTCGTGGACCGGGTGGGACTCGCGGCCACGGTCGGCGGCGAGTTCATCGCCACCGTGCGGTACGACCGCATCGGCCCCGACGGCATGGCCGCCTCCGCGCCGGCCGACGAGGCCGAGGTGGCCTTCCTCGTGCAGGACGCCCACCAGGGACGCGGCGTCGCCTCCGCGCTCCTCGAACACATCGCGGCCGTCGCCCGCGAGCGCGGCATCCGCCGCTTCGCCGCCGAGGTGCTCCCCGCCAACAACAAGATGATCAAGGTGTTCACGGACGCCGGCTACACCCAGAAGCGCAGCTTCGAGGACGGCGTCGTCCGCCTGGAGTTCGACCTCGAGCCCACCGAGCGCTCCCTCGCCGTGCAGCGCGCGCGGGAACAGCGCGCCGAGGCGCACTCCGTACGGCGGCTCCTGACACCCGGCTCGGTCGCCGTCGTCGGCGTCGGCCGCGCCCCGGGCGGAGTGGGCCGGAGCGTCCTCGGCAATCTCCAGGGGGCCGGGTTCACCGGCCGCCTGTACGCCGTGAACCAGGCCTTTCCCGAGGATCTGAAGGAACTGGACGGGGTGCCCGCCCACCGTTCGATGCGGGACATCGCGGAGCCCGTGGACCTCGCGGTCGTCGCCGTCCGGGCCGAGCAGGTGCCCGCTGCCGTCGCCGAGTGCGGCGAACACGGCGTTCAGGGACTCGTCGTCCTCTCCGCCGGCTATGCCGAGAGCGGTCCCGACGGGCGCGAGCGGCAGCGCGAACTCGTACGCCACGCACGCGCGTACGGCATGCGGATCATCGGCCCCAACGCCTTCGGGGTCATCAACACCTCGCCTCAGGTGCGACTCAACGCCTCCCTCGCCCCCGAGATGCCGAGGCCGGGCCGGATCGGCCTGTTCGCCCAGTCCGGCGCCATCGGCATCGCGCTGCTGTCCCGGCTGCACCGTCGCGGCGGCGGGGTCACCGGCGTCACCGGCGTGTCGACCTTCGTCTCCTCCGGCAACCGTGCGGACGTCTCCGGCAACGACGTCCTCCAGTACTGGTACGACGACCCCGACACCGACGTCGCTCTCATGTACCTGGAATCCATCGGCAACCCGCGCAAGTTCACCCGCCTCGCCCGGCGCACCGCGGCCGCCAAGCCCCTGGTCGTCGTCCAGGGCGCCGGTTCCGCCCCGCAGGGGCACGCCGTACGGGCCACGCGGCTGCCGCACGCGACGGTGTCGGCGCTGCTGCGGCAGGCCGGCGTGATCCGCGTGGACACCATCACCGAACTGGTCGACGCGGGCCTGCTCCTCGCCCGTCAGCCGCTGCCGACGGGACCGCGCGTCGCGATCCTCGGCAACTCCGAGTCCCTCGGACTGCTCACGTACGACGCCTGCCTCTCCGAGGGGCTGCGCCCGCTGCCCCCGCTGGACCTGACCACCGAGGCCGCGGCGGAGGACTTCCACGCCGCACTGGCGCGCGCCCTGGCCGACGAGAGCTGCGACGCGGTGGTGGTGACGGCCATCCCGGCGATCGGGGAGAGCTCGCCCGGCGACGCGGAACTCGCCGAGGCCCTGCGCTCGGCGGCGGCCGCGGCTCCGGCCAAACCGGTGCTCGTGGTGCACGTGGAGCTCGGCGGCCTCGCGGCGGCGCTGTCCGCCGCCGCGAGCACCGCACCGCGCGCGGAGGAGACCTCACGCGCGCGCGTCGCGGCTCAGGACGCCGGGCCGCTGCAACCCCCCGTCGTCGAGGCGCCCGAGGGCGCGCACCTCATCCCCGCCTACCCGGCCGCCGAGCGCGCCGTCCGCGCCCTCGCCGAGGCCGTGAAGTACGCCCAGTGGCGGCGTGAGGCGGCGGACCCGGGCAGGGTGCCCGAGTACGAGGACATCGACGAGCGGGGCGCCGCCGCGCTGATCGACGGGCTCCTCACACGCGGGCAGGGACTCACCCTGGGCGCCGAGGAGACCGGCGAACTGCTCGGCCGTTACGGCGTCCGCATCCGCAGGGCGATCCCCGCGCCCTCTCCCGACGAGGCCGCGCGGGCCGCCGCCGATCTCGGCTACCCCGTCGCCCTCAAGGCCACCGCCCCGCACCTGCGGCACCGGGCCGACCTGGGCGGCGTCCGTCTCGACCTGGCCGACGAGGAGCAACTGCGCCGAGCCTACGCCGAGTTGACCGACCTCTTCGGGCGGCCCCAGGAGCTCCGGCCGGTCGTCCAGGCGATGGCGCCGCGCGGGGTCGACACCGTGGTACGAGCGGTCATCGACCCGGCGGCGGGGGCCGTGCTGTCCTTCGGGCTCGCCGGAGCCGCCTCGCAGCTCCTCGGGGACATGGCGCACCGACTGGTTCCTGTCACCGACCGCGACGCGACGTCGCTGATCCGCTCGATCCGGACCGCCCCGCTCCTTTTCGGCTGGCGGGGCTCGACGCCCGTCGACACCAGGGCCCTGGAGGAGCTGCTGCTGCGCGTCTCACGACTGGTGGACGACCACCCCGAGGTCGTCGCCGTCACCCTGGAGCCGGTGGTCGTCGCCCCGCACGGCC
This sequence comes from Streptomyces achromogenes, assembly GCF_030816715.1. Lineage (NCBI taxonomy): Bacteria > Bacillati > Actinomycetota > Actinomycetes > Kitasatosporales > Streptomycetaceae > Streptomyces > Streptomyces achromogenes. The sequence continues at coordinate 6,464,823 of NZ_JAUSYH010000001.1, forward strand.
TGAGCGTCCTCGGCGCGTCCGTCCGCCTCGCGCCCCCGCCCGCGCGCGACGACCTCGGTCCGCGGACCCTGCCGGTGTACTGACGCACGGCAGACCCGGGTGCCGAAGGACGGGGGAGAGCCGGCGCGGATGCCGGAGGCCGGGGTCCCCGCGGCCGTGCGGCACCCCGCGGTCGGCCTGCCCGAGGGGTCCTGGTGGGACTGGGACGTCGTGGCCTGGACCCCCGGCGAGTTCCGGTTGGCGGCCGGCGCGGACCTCGCGTACCACCACGGCCTGGAACTCGTCTTCGCCGACCCCGCCTTCGTGGCCTGTCCGGCGGCCTTCCACGACCCCGTGTTCCGGGAGCCGACGCCCGGCGAACTCGCGAGCCTGGAGTGCCGCCTCGGCGAACGCCCCCCGCTGGTGGCCGCGTTCGACGCGGACGCGGGCGGCCCCGATCCCACCCCCTGCCTCGTGGCCGCGGAGCGGCTCGAGATCGTCCGGGAGCACGTGCTCAGGTACGCGCGCGAGGACGCGCCCCCCGGGCAGCGGTTCGCCCCGTGGGTGCGCCGGCCCCACCGCTGAGAAGACGCGCCCCGCGCCTGCTCCCGGCCCCCGGAAGCGATCGCGAGAGGCACCTCGCAGTCAGTGGGTCCCCGTAGGATGGACCCCATGGCCAAGACCAGTACGACGACCCAGGGGCTGCGCGCGGCGATCGAGCGCAGCGGCTACTACCCGGCCCTCGTGGCCGAGGCGGTGGAGGCCGCCGTCGGCGGCGATCCGATCCGGTCGTACCTGGTTCACCAGGAGACCACGTTCGACCAGAACGAGGTGCGCCGGCATGTGACGGTGCTGGTGCTCACCGGCAACCGCTTCATCGTCAGCCACACCGACGAGCAGGCCGCCGACACCACCTCCCCGACGCCGTACGCCACGACGTCCACGGAGTCCGTGAAGCTCGGCCGGATCTCGTCGGTCGTCCTCAGCCGCGTGGTCGCCAACCCGGAGTCGTACACGCCGGGCACCCTGCCGCGCGAGGTGGTGCTGACCATCGGCTGGGGCGCCGTCTCCCGCATCGACCTGGAGCCGGCCGCCTGCGGCGACCCCAACTGCGACGCCGACCACGGCTACACCGGCAATTCGACGGCGGACGACCTCAGCCTGCGCGTCAGCGAGGCCGGAGACGGCCCGGAGACGGTGCGCCAGGCGCTCGCCTTCGCGCAGGCGCTCTCCGAGGCGACAGCGGACGTCCCCCGCTGATGACGCAGCAGGCCTCCTGGGACTTTCCCGAACCGCTCGCCGTCGCCTCCGCGCCCGTCCCCGCATACGGCTCCGGCTCCCTCGCCGACCTGCTCCCCACGCTGGCGGCGGGCATGGGCGTGCCCGGCACGACCGCGGCGATCCCCGAACTGACGCCGGCCGACCGTAACTGCGTCTTCCTGATCGACGGCCTCGGCTGGGAGCAGATCAAGGCCCACCCCGACGAGGCGCCCTACCTGCACGCGCTCCTCGGCAGCTCGCGCGGGGGCACCGGACGCCCGCTCACGGCCGGCTACCCGGCGACCACCGCGACGTCCCTCGCCTCCGTCGGCACCGGCCTCCCGCCGGGCGCGCACGGCCTTCCCGGCTACACCGTGCGCAACCCCGCCACCGGCGAGCTGATGAACCAGCTCCGCTGGCAGCCGTGGACCGCGCCGGGCGTCTGGCAGCCCTATCCCACGGTCTTCCAGCTCGCCCACAAGGCGGGCGTGCACGCCGCCCAGGTGTCGTCCCCCGCGTTCCAGAACACCCCGCTGACCAAGGTCGCGCTCAGCGGCGGAACGTTTCACGGGCGGCTCACCGGCGAGGAGCGCATGGACTGCGCCGCCCAGCAGCTCGCCGCCGGCGACCGCTCCCTCGTCTACACCTACTACGCCGAACTGGACGGCGCCGGGCACCGCTACGGCGTCGCCTCCGACACCTGGCGCGGTCAGCTCATGTACGTCGACCGGCTGGTCCAGCGTCTGGCCGAGCAGCTCCCGCCGCGCAGCGCGCTCTACGTCACCGCCGACCACGGCATGATCGACGTGCCCTTCGACGAGGAGCACCGGATCGACTTCGACGCGGACTGGGAACTGAGCGCCGGCGTCGCCCTGCTCGGCGGCGAAGGCCGCGCCCGCCATGTCTACGCCGTCCCGGGCGCCGCGGACGACGTCCTGACCTGCTGGCGCGAGGTCCTCGGCGAGCAGTTCTGGGTGGCCTCCCGGGAGGAGGCGATCGACGCGGGCTGGTTCGGTCCACGGATCGACGAGCGGGTGCACGCCCGCCTCGGCGACGTGATCGCGGCCGCCCGGGACGACGTATTGCTCATCGCCTCCGAGCGGGAGCCCAAGGAGTCGTCGATGGTCGGCAACCACGGTTCCATGACCCCTGCCGAGCAGTTGGTCCCCCTGCTCGAAGTACGCTCCTGAAGCCCCAGACCCGTCCCCGCTCCGCCGCACTTCACCGAAAGGCGTTCAACTCCCCATGCCCGAGCTGGTGTTCTTCTCCGGAACCATGGACTGCGGGAAGTCGACGCTGGCTCTCCAGATAGAGCACAACCGCTCCGCGCGCGGCCTGCAGGGCATCATCTTCACCCGCGACGACCGTGCGGGCGAGGGCAAGCTGTCCTCCCGTCTCGGCCTGGTCACCGACGCCGTCGAGGTCGAGGACGGCCAGGACCTGTACGCCTATCTCGTCGACCACCTCTCGCAGGGCGGGCGCGCGGACTACGTGATCGCGGACGAGGCGCAGTTCCTCGCCGAGGAGCAGATCGACCAGCTCGCGCGCGTGGTCGACGACCTGGACGTCGACGTCTACGCCTTCGGTATCACCACCGACTTCCGCTCCAAGCTGTTCCCCGGCTCCCAGCGGCTCGTCGAACTCGCCGACCGTGTGGAGGTGCTGCAGGTCGAGGCCCTGTGCTGGTGCGGCGCCCGCGCCACCCACAACGCCCGTACGGTGGGCGGTTTCATGGTCGTCGAGGGCGCGCAGGTCGTCGTCGGCGACGTGAACCAGGCGGACACGGTCGGCTACGAGGTCCTGTGCAGGCGCCATCACCGGCGCCGGATGACCGCGGCGTCGGCGCGCGCGGCCGCCCTGTCTCCGGACGTGCTGCCGGTGCAGCAGATCTGAGCGACGCGCGCGCGTGCGGCAACGCGTGGGTGCGCTGACTACCGCGGTTCCTGGATCAGGGCGAAGCGGGCGCCCTCCGGGTCGGCCACGACCGCCACGCGACCGTGTGTGCTGTCCTGGGCCGGCGTGAGCACCCGTCCGCCGAGTTCGGCCACCCGGACCATCGCCGCGTCCGTGTCGGCCACCTCGAAGTACGTCGTCCAGTGCGGCCCCTGGTCCCGGGGCAGTGCGGCGCCCACGCCGTGCAGGCCGGCCACCGGGTGCCCGCCGACGTGCAGGGTCACGTAGTCGTGGTCGGGGGACGCCACGGCCTCCTCGGCGTAGCCGAAGACCGTCTCGTAGAACTTGCGGACGCCCGCCGTCTCGTAGGTCGTCAGATCGTTCCACACCGGGGTTCCGGGCACGCCGGAGACGGTGGCGCCCACGTGGCCCGCCGCCTGCCAGACGCCGAACACCGCGCCGGAGGGGTCCGAGCCGATCGCCAGCCGTCCGGCGTCGGAGGCGTCCAGGGGGCCCACCCCGATCGTCCCGCCGCACAGCCGTACCGTTTCCGCGGTGCTGTCGACGTCGTCGGAGGCGAAGTAGGGCGTCCAGGCGACGGGCAGGTGGCGGTCCGGGGGGAGTTGGCCGATGCCGGCGACCTCCTCGCCGTCGAGCAGCGCGCGCACATAGGGCCCGAGCTGCTCCGGGCCGGGCCGGAAGTCCCAGCCGAAGAGCTGCCCGTAGAACTCCTGCGTGGCCGTCAACCCGTGCGCCATGAGGCTCACCCAGCAGGGTGTCCCGGGCGCGTACCGCGCGTGTGTCGCGCCGATCGTGCCGGCCGGCCCGCCTGCCTCGGTCATCGTCTCCCTCTCCTCGGCCACTCGGGGTGTCGTGTCGCTGCCGTCCTCGGAGGATCCCTGGTGGGGGGTGTTCCAGGGTTCACGCGCGGTGGTCGCCGTATGTCGATCGCCTGTACGGCACGTGCTCGATCCCGCACGCCTCGTGATCGAGGCTGTCCGGCCGAGCAGAGTAGCCGGACACGGGCGACGGGGCCACCCCGTACGGGAGGATGGTGGTCATGAACGCCATCATCACCGCATCGGAACTGGCCGGCGACCTCGCGGGGGCGAACCCGCCCGTCGTCCTCGACGTCCGCTGGCAGCTCAGTACGGCGAAGGCGGCCGGCGAGCCGCCCTTCGACGGCCGCGCCGCCTACGAGTCCGGGCACGTGCCGGGCGCGGTCTACGTCGACCTGGACCGCGATCTCGCGGGCCCCGCGGGCGCGACCGGTCGTCACCCGCTGCCCGACCTGGAGGAGTTCGGCGCGGCGATGCGCGGGGCGGGCGTCTTCGCCGGCCGGCCGGTCGTGGTGTACGACGGCGGCCAGGGCTGGGCGGCGGCACGCGCGTGGTGGCTGCTGCGCTGGACGGGTCACCCGGACGTGCGCGTCCTCGACGGCGGGTTGCCGTCGTGGCAGGGGGAACTCTCGGTGGAGGTCCCCGCGCGCGTGGAGGGCGACTTCGCGCCGGTCCCGGGAGCCACGGGCCTGCTCGACGCGGACGGGGCCGCGGCCCTCGCCCGCTCCGGAGCGCTGTTCGACGCCCGCGCGGGGGAGCGGTACCGGGGCGAGGTCGAGCCGATCGACCGTGTGGGCGGGCACATCCCCGGCGCCGTCTCCGCGCCGACGAACGCCAACGTGGGCCCGGACGGCCGGTTCCTGCCCCCGGAGGACCTGAGGGACCGCTTCAAGGGTCTGGGGGCGTCCGACGACGCCGAGGTGGGCGTCTACTGCGGCTCGGGCGTCTCCGGCGCGCACGAGGTGCTCGCCCTGGCCGTCGCCGGCATCCCCGCGGCCCTGTATGTCGGGTCCTGGTCGGAGTGGTCCTCGGACCCGTCCCGGCCGGTCGCCGTGGGCCCGGACCCCCAGTGATCCCGTCGGGCGGGCAGCACGGGAGGGCCGCACCGAACGGGTGCGGCCCTCCTTGTGCGCAGACAGCGCCGCGCGCAGCGCCGGGGTCGGCGAACCGGCGGACGCCCCGCGGGGCTGGTCCGAGGAACCGGTCACTCCTGCTTCTTGCGCCGGGTGCCGAACACGATCTCGTCCCAGCTGGGCACCGCGGCCCGGCGGCCCGGACGGACGCCGTCCGCCTCGGCCTGGCGGTCGGTGGCACCGACCAGGCGGTCGCGGTGGCTGCCCACGGAACGCGGCATGAGGACGTCCGCGTAGGCGGAGCCGGCCGAGGCGGCGGGCGCCGGCGGCTCCTCGACCTCGGGCTCCTGCTCGTCCGGCTCCTCCGTGACCGGGTCCGCCGGGCGCTCCGGGACGACCATGTCGCCGCGGAAGCTCGGCACCGCCTCCAACAGGCTGGTCAGCGAGTCGCGTTCACGCTCGCCCACCTCCTCGGCCGGCTCGGACGGCGGGGCCGGCAGGCTGGGCCGTTCCCGGTCGAGGGCGCGGTCCAGCGGCCGGTCGCGCGGCAGCCGGGCGATGCGCGGGACGAACGGAAAGCTGGGCTCCGGAGCGGCCAGGTCGTCGGACTCGCCGATCAGCGAACGCGCTTCGTCGTCGACGGCCTGGACGAGCCGCCGGGGCGGGTCGTACGTCCAGCTCGCCGAGTGCGGTTCCCCCGCGACCAGGTAGACGAGCAGGACCTCCCAGGTGCCGTCGTCGCGGCGCCACGAGTCCCACTGGACGGTGTCCTTGTCGGCGCCGCGCAGCAACAGCCGTTCCTGGACGGCCTCGCCGAGCTGGGGTCCGGCGTTCTCGCCGGGCCGGCGGACCGGGGTCTTCCGGGCCCGCTCGGCCATGAAGGCGCGCTCGGCCAGCACGGGGCCCTCGAAGCGGCGCACACGGTCGACGGGGATGCCGGCCGTCTGGGCGACTTCTTCCGCGGTGGCACCGGCACGTATACGCGCCTGGATGTCGCGGGGGCGGAGATGGCTCTCCACCTCGATCTCGATCTGGCCGAGGCGGGGACGGTCGCCGCGTACGGCGGCGCGCAGACGCTCGTCGATCGGAAGCGTGTACTCCGTGCTGTCCGCAGCCTTCAGCACCAGCCGTGTGCCGTCATTCGAGACGGCCACGACACGCAGTTCGGGCATGGGGACCTCCCGGGTGGTGCCTGCCGACGTCACGTGCGTCGCTGCTTCCGCTAGTCGAGTGTGGCCTGCCCGGGTGCAGCCTGCCACAACCTTGCCGAGTTGCCCGGCGTGTCGGGCACGGATCCCGCGCCGCCGTTATGGCACGGTTACCTATTCTCCACGCTGAGTCACCGAAGCCGTCACCCTGTGCGACCGGTCCCCTTCAGGCGGTCCGGCGAGGCTCCGGGCATCCTGGCGGGAGACCGGGTCCAGGGCTCGCAACAGTACTCCATTTGGGCCACGTGCGTGGATTGGCGCGCCACCCAACTTCTGGCGCGAGGTGGGACTTGGCCCTTCGTGGCGCGCATTTCGCGATCTTGAAAGTGGCGTACCTCACGCAATCGCCCGAATCGGATCTCCCGTTTTCGTCCGTACGTCCCCTTCTCGGGCATGTGGCCGAACCTGGGCGGAAAAGTCGGATGAGCCGTCGGTGTGCGTGAAAGGCCGGAAACCGTCGCGGAGCCCGGGCCGGGGACGAGCGCGCGAGGCGGAGACCGGGCTCGTCGACGATGTCCGCTACGCGCCCAGGACCCGGCGCACGTAGTCGTTCTGGAACCGGCGGTCGGGGTCGAGCCGGTCCCGCAGCGCGGTGAACTCGCCGAAGCGCGGGTAGACGGAGGCGAAGTACTCGGCGTCCCGCGTGTGGATCTTCCCCCAGTGCGGCCGGCCTTCGTACGCGGTGAAGATGTGCTCGGCGGCGGTGAAGTACTTCGAGTAGGACGTGCCCTTGACCATGTGTACGGCGATGTACGCGCTGTCGCGTCCCGAGGCGGTGGACAGGGTGATGTCGTCGGCCGGGGCGGTGCGCACCTCCACGGGGAAGCTGACCCGCAGCCCGGAGCGGTCGACCATCGCCTTGAGCTCGCGCAGCGCCTCGGTCACCGCCTCACGGGGGAGCGCGTACTCCATCTCCAGGAACCGCACCCGGCGCGGGGACGTGTAGACCCTGAAGGGTATGTCCGTGTAGGTGCGCGCGGACAGGGCCTTGCTGGAGACCTGAGCGATGGCCGGGATCGTGGCGGGCGCCGCGCGGCCGACCCACTGGGCGACCTGGAAGACGCCGTTGGAGAGGAGTTCGTCCTCGACGAAACCGGCGAACCGGCTCACCGGCCTGCGGGGCCCGGCACTGCGGTTGTTGCGCTTGGTGTTGGTGCTGCCCGTGTGCGGGAACCAGTAGAACTCGAAGTGCTCGTTCTCGGCCCACAGCTCGTCGAAGTCGGCGAGGACCCTGTCGAAGGGCATCGGCTCCTCACGCGCGGTGAGCAGGAAGATCGGCTCCACGGCGAAGGTGATCGCCGTGACGATGCCGAGGGCGCCCAGCCCGATCCGCGCCGCCGCGAAGACGTCGGGGTTCTCCTTCTCGGAACAGGTGAGCACCGAGCCGTCGGCCGTCACCAGCTCGAGGCCCTTGATCTGGGCGGCGATGGAGGCCGACTCGCGGCCCGTGCCATGGGTGCCGGTGCTGGTGGCGCCCGACACCGTCTGCTCCATGATGTCGCCCATGTTGGTGAGCGACAGGCCCTCACGCGCGAGAGCCATGTTGAGCCTCTTGAGCGGCGTTCCGGCCTCGACCGTGACGGTCATGTTCTCCCGGTCGACGTCGCGGATGCCGGTCAGCAGCTGAGGGCGGATCAACACGCCGTCCGTCGCGGCGATCGACGTGAAGGAGTGGCCGGAGCCGACCGCCTTCACCTTCAGCCCGTCCTCGGCGGCCCGGCGCACCTCGGCGGCCAGTTCGTCGACGGAGGCGGGCGTCACCTCCCGCGCGGGACGTGCGACGACGTTGCCGCCCCAGTTACGCCAGACGGCGTTCTTCCCGCTCGCTGTGCTGCTCAACGGTGCCTCCACGACCAGGCGCCGGCCTGCTCAGCCGGCGGTACCCCAGGAAACCGACCGCGACCGCGACGGCCCCGGACACCGCCGGAACCCCGTACCCGGCCCGCGCCCCGGCCGCGTCGATGACCCAGCCGGCGATGGAGGAGCCGAGCGCGACGCCGACCGCGAGCCCGGTGCTGATCCAGGTCATGCCCTCGGTCGATCGCGCGCGTGGTACGTGCTCTTCGATGAGGGACATGGTGGTGATCATCGTGGGAGCGATGGCCAGGCCCGCTACGAACAGCGCCACGGCCAGAAACGGCAAGTTTCCGACCAGTAGGAGGGGGATCATACTCACGGCCATCATGAACACGCCCAGGAGCCAACGTCGTTCCGCCGCACCTTTGGGGCGCAGCAGTCCGAACACGAGTCCCGCCAGGCAGGAGCCGGCCGCGTAGAGCGCCAGGACGACGCTGGCGGCCGCCTGGTGGCCCTGCTCGTCGGCGAACGCGACGGTGACCACGTCGACCGCTCCGAAGATGGCGCCGGTCGCCACGAAGGTGGCCACCAGAACCTGCAGCCCCGGCGAGCGCAGTGCCGAACCCGTGCCGTGCTGCTCGTCGCGCGGGTGCGGCGCCGGCTCGGTGGCCCGCTGGGCGGTCAGCCAGAAGACCCCGACGGCCAGGAAGCAGGCCGCGAGCAGGGGTCCGGCCTCCGGGAACCAGGCCGTGGACAGACCGATGGAGATGATCGGCCCGAAGACGAAGCACACCTCGTCGACCACGGACTCGAAGGAGTACGCGGTGTGCAGCTGGGGGGTGCCCCGGTACAGGGAGGCCCAGCGGGCCCGGATCATCGCGCCGAGACTGGGCACCGTGCCGATGCCGGCGGCGCACACGAACAGCACCCAGTCGGGCCACTCGAAGCGCGCGGCCGCCAGCAGTCCGGTCGCGGCGCCGAGGGCGACCAGGGTCGCGGGGCGCAGCACCCTGCGCTGACCGTGGCGGTCCACCAGGCGCGAGATCCGCGGTCCGAAGACCGCGGCCGCCAGCGCGATGGTCGCCGACAGCGCGCCCGCGAGCCCGTAGCGCCCCGTGAGCTGCGAGACCATCGTGACCACGCCGATGCCCATCATCGACAGCGGCATCCTGCCGACGAACCCCGCGGCGGAGAAACTCTTGGAGCCGGGGGCGGCGAACAGGGCGCGGTACGGGCTGGGCACGAGGGTCTCCGAGGGTCCGGTCACGCGCGTGTGCGAGACCGGCGCGGCGTGAGGGAAGCGGTTCGGCAGGGACTCGGCGGGCGTGCGGGTCCCGGCGGAACCGGTAAGGCGTGAAGCAGCTCATACAGCTGACGAACTTAGGCAACCCTAACGCATCAGGCCGGACGGCCGCGCTCCTGTCCGGCGACACGCCCTGCCGCGGCTGTCGGAGGCGGGTGGCAGGATCGACCCATGCGAGACGCGCTCGATGCCACCCCTTACGACGCCCTGCTCCTGCTCTCCTTCGGCGGCCCGGAAGGGCCGGACGACGTGGTTCCGTTCCTGGAGAACGTGACGCGCGGGCGCGGCATCCCCAAGGAACGCCTCAAGGAAGTCGGGCAGCATTACTTCCTGTTCGGCGGGGTCAGCCCCATCAACGACCAGAACCGCGCCCTCCTGGACGCCCTGCGCAAGGACTTCGCCGGCCACGGCCTGGACCTGCCGGTCTACTGGGGCAACCGCAACTGGGCCCCGTACCTCACGGACACCCTTCGCGAGATGGCCGCCGACGGCCGCCGCCGCATTCTCGTCCTCGCCACCAGCGCCTACGCCTCGTACTCCGGCTGCCGCCAGTACCGCGAGAACCTAGCCGACGCGCTGGCCGCGCTGGAGGCAGAGGGCCTCGAGCCGCCCCGGGTCGACAAGCTGCGGCACTACTTCAACCACCCCGGATTCGTGGAACCCATGGTCGAGGGCGTGCTGCGGTCGCTGGCCGACCTCCCCGAGGACGTCCGCGACGGCGCGCACCTCGCCTTCTCGACCCACTCCATCCCGATCACCGCCGCCGACGCCTCCGGTCCGGTCGAGGAGCACGGCGACGGCGGCGCGTACGTGAAGCAGCACCTGGACACCGCGCGGCTCGTCGCCGACGCCGTCCGCGAACGGACCGGCGTCGACCACCCCTGGCAGCTCGTCTACCAGTCCCGCTCCGGCGCCCCGCACATCCCCTGGCTGGAGCCGGACATCTGCGACCACCTCGAGGAACGGCACGCGGCCGGCGTACCGGCCGTCGTGATGGCCCCCATCGGCTTCGTCTCCGACCACATGGAGGTCCTCTACGACCTCGACACGGAGGCCACGGCCAAGGCGCGGGAGCTCGGCCTGCCGGTGCGCCGCTCGGCCACCGTCGGCGCCGACCCGCGCTTCGCCGCCGCGATCCGCGAGCTCGTCCTGGAACGCGCCGCGGCGGAGAGCGGCCTGGAGGTCACCCCCTGCGCCCTGGGCGCGCTGGGGGCGAGCCACGACCTGTGCCCGGTGGGCTGCTGCCCCGCCCGCGCCCCCAAGCCCGCCGCCGCGGGCGCCGACAGCCCCTACGCGTGAGGACCGGCGTGACCGACCCCCTGCACACCGAACTGCTCCGGCTCGCCGAGGAGGCCGCCCGCCGCGCCGGCGAGCTGCTGCGCGACGGACGTCCGGCCGACCTCGCTGTCGCCGCCACCAAGTCGAGCCCGATCGACGTCGTCACCGAGATGGACCTCGCGGCAGAGAAACTGATCACCTCTCTGATCGCCGAGCGCCGCCCCGACGACGGCCTCCTCGGCGAGGAGGGCGCCGCCAGCGCGGGCAGCAGCGGCGTCCGCTGGGTGATCGACCCTCTCGACGGCACCGTGAACTACCTCTACGGCCTCCCCACCTGGTCCGTCTCCATCGCGGCGGAGCAGGACGGCGAGACCGTCGTCGGGGTCGTCGCGATCCCCCTGCGCGGCGAGACGTACCACGCGGTGCGCGGCGGCGGGGCCTGGGTGACCGGTGCCGGGGGGCACGAGCGGGCCCTGTCCTGCCGTCCGGCGGCGCCGCTGGACCAGGCGCTGGTCTCCACCGGCTTCAACTACGTCACCGAGGTCCGCACCCACCAGGCCGACGTCGCACAGCGGCTGATCCCGCTGCTGCGGGACATCCGCCGCGGTGGATCGGCGGCCGTGGACCTGTGCGACGTGGCCGCCGGCCGCCTCGACGGCTACTACGAACGCGGCCTGCACCCCTGGGACCTGGCGGCGGGAGACCTGATCGCCAGGGAGGCGGGCGCGCTGACCGGCGGACGGCCCGGAGAGCGCCCCGGACGCGATCTGGCGATCGCGGCCGCCCCGGGCGTCTTCGAACCCCTGCAGCGACTGCTGGAGGACTTCGGCGCCTGGCACGACTGAGCCGTCGCACGCGCACGACGGAGGGGCCCCGGCGCTGGATTCACCGGGGCCCCTCCGTCCTGCTGCGAACTGCTCAGACGCTCGTCGCGCCGACCTCCACACCGTGGTCGGCGGCGAGGCGGCGCAGGTCGTCGAGCTCGCCCTGCTCCACCTCGGCGAGGAACTCGTCGCCCTCGTCGCGAGCCCGCGTCAGGTCGGACTCGGTCGCCCTTATGCGCTGCAGAAGTCCTGCGGTGAATGCGTCCATGCTGCGCCCCCTCGTCCTGGGTCGTTGGCACGGGGGTGTGCCGGGTTGGGAAGGGGCGATCACGTCTCTCACAGGTGCCCGGCGCAGCCTCGCCGGGCGGCGACGGTGCCGGACACCCACGTCCACTCTGCGGAAGCGGAACGCGCAGTGCCGCATGGTGCTACGGCACATGCAGAGCGTGATCGCGGGGTGTAAAGCCGTCCTCCCCCCGCGCTCTTCCACGGAAACCTCAACGCGACGAGAAAATCTCGCATTCCCGGGCCTCACACCCGCTCTTCATCTGGCGCCCACCGCCTTACCGCCGACTTATGGCCGAAAAGGGCAGGATGGAAGCCCACACCCGCCAGGACCCCCGCCCGCGTGCGCTCGAGTGGCGCTACGCGGGTGGACACAGGAAGGACAAGCGACGTGCGCGTACTCGTCGTCGAGGACGAGCAGCTGCTCGCCGATGCGGTGGCCACCGGACTGCGCCGGGAGGCCATGGCCGTCGACGTCGTGTACGACGGCGCGGCCGCCCTGGAGCGCATCGGCGTCAACGACTACGACGTGGTCGTCCTCGACCGGGACCTCCCCCTCGTGCACGGCGACGACGTCTGCCGCAGGATCGTCGAACTCGGCATGTCCACGCGCGTGCTGATGCTCACGGCCTCCGGTGACGTCAGCGACCGCGTCGAGGGTCTGGAGATCGGTGCCGACGACTATCTCCCCAAGCCCTTCGCCTTCAGTGAGCTGATCGCGCGCGTGCGCGCCCTCGGCCGCCGCACCAGCGTGCCGCTGCCGCCCGTCCTGGAGCGGGCCGGCATCAAGCTCGACCCCAACCGCCGCGAGGTCTTCCGTGACGGCAAGGAGGTCCAGCTCGCGCCGAAGGAGTTCGCCGTCCTCGAGGTGCTGATGCGCAGCGAGGGGGCGGTGGTGTCGGCGGAGCAGCTGCTCGAGAAGGCCTGGGACGAGAACACCGACCCGTTCACCAACGTCGTGCGGGTGACCGTCATGACGCTGCGCCGCAAGCTGGGCGAACCTCCGGTGATCGTCACCGTCCCCGGTTCCGGCTACCGGATCTGATCCGCCATGGCCACGACCCCCACGCCCGTGCAGGCGCCCCCCAAGCCCACCTGGGACCCCAGGAGCCCGCAGACCCCCTTCCCGTGGCTGCGGCCGACCATCCGCATACGTCTCACACTGCTGTACGGCGGCATGTTCCTGATCGCCGGCATCGTGCTGCTGTCGATCATCTACCTGCTGGCCGCACAGGCCCTCCACGAGGGCGGCGGCGGCCAGTCACTCCAGGTGCGCGGGGTCAGTCTGGACGTCACCAGCGCGTCCTGTCCCGCGGTGAACAGCGCGCCCGACGCCGAGATCAACGAGGTGCTCAAGCAGTGCGACGCCATCCAGCGGCAGCACGCTCTGGACGACCTCCTCAGCCGCTCCCTGCTGGCCCTCCTCGGTCTCGCCGTCATCGCCTTCGCCTTCGGCTACGCCATGGCCGGACGCGTCCTGTCCCCGCTGGGCCGGATCACGCGCACCGCGCGCGCGGTGGCGGGCTCCGACCTGTCCCGACGGATCGAGCTGGACGGACCGGACGACGAGCTGAAGGAACTGGCCGACACCTTCGACGACATGCTGGAGCGACTGCAGCGCGCGTTCACCGCCCAGCAGCGCTTCGTGGGCAACGCCTCGCACGAGCTGCGCACGCCGCTCGCGATCAACCGCACCCTGCTGGAGGTGCACCTCTCCGATCCGGGGGCGCCGCCGGAGCTGCAGCAACTGGGCAAGACGCTGCTGGCCACCAACGAGCGCAGCGAACAACTGGTCGAGGGGCTGCTGCTGCTCGCCCGCAGCGACAACCAGATCGTCGAGCGCAAGCCGGTCGACCTGGCGGAGGTGGCCGAGCAGGCCGTCGACCAGGTGCACGGGGAGGCGGCGGCCAAGGGCGTGCTGATCCGCGGGGAGCAGAAGCCCGCGGTCGTCCAGGGCAATGGCGTCCTGCTGGAGCGGATCGCCCTGAACCTCGTCCAGAACGCGGTGCGGTACAACATTCCCGAGGGCGGCTGGGTCGAGGTGACCACCGAGATCCAGCACGGTCAGGCGGTGCTCGTCGTGTCGAACACCGGGCCGGTCGTGCCGGCGTACGAGATCGACAATCTGTTCGAGCCCTTTCGCCGGTTGCGCACCGAGCGGACGGGTAGCGACAAGGGGGTCGGGCTCGGTCTGTCCATCGTGCGGTCCGTAGCCCGGGCGCACGGCGGCCACATCGCGGCTCAGCCTCGCGAGGGGGGAGGTCTTGTGATGCGGGTCACCTTGCCCGTCTGAGATCATGTGGCGACACACACGGGCTTGTTCGCTTTGCGCGGAATTTTCCGGGGCCCTGTCGGGCTTACCAGTGTGTGATCGATCACAAGGGCGAATTATCAGCCATCTACTCTCCGTGATCATGATGCCGTCATAACGCCCGGAAAATCCGGGTTTTCGGGGGTACCGATCACGGGAAGTACACGGTGAGACGCCTTTGAAGTGCGGCATTCGGACCGTGTACGGTCCCGATCGCCATCCCAGCCGATCACTCATGAGGAGTTCGGTTGGGTGTCGATTGAGTAACAGACCTTGATGTGAGGCAAAATCTCCGCCTCGAGGCGGGCACAAGTCCGGCCTCTCACGCGTTACGTGCGCTGGAGACACCGCAGACACCCAGAGGGGGAGAGGCGACATGGCCACCGATTACGACACCCCACGCAAGACAGATGACGACGTCGATTCAGACAGCCTTGAAGAGCTGAAGGCACGGCGGAACGACAAGTCCGCCTCGGCGGTCGACGTCGACGAGTTCGAGGCGGCGGAGGGCCTTGAGCTGCCCGGCGCGGACCTCTCGAACGAGGAGCTGGCCGTCCGGGTGCTGCCGAAGCAGCAGGACGAGTTCACCTGCATGAGCTGCTTCCTGGTGCACCACCGCAGCCAGCTGGCCCGCGAGAAGAACGGCCAGCCGATCTGTCGCGACTGCGACTGAGGGCGGGTCGGCCGTGACTGGCTCGACCCCTCCTCGGAAGCGCCGCTTCCCCTTGCGGGGATCGGACAAGGGGCCCACGGAGGGCCCCCACGGCGTGCGTGACGACGAGCGAGGCTCATCCGGTACGGGAGCGATCCCGGCAGGATCGGCCTCGCTCGAACGTGCGAGTGAACGGGCTGACCTCCCGGCGCCGACGCGGAACACCGCCCCCGTCGCCCAGCGACGGGCGGCGGTCATCCGGGGCAAGGCCGCCGGTCTGGCCCGGGAAGGCCTCCGCAAGGGCGGGAGCCGCGCCCGGGCGGGCCTGGCGCATCTGGCCGACCGGATCATCGACATCGCCCCGCGGGTCCCTGTACGGGACCTCCAGGCGCTTCGCGCACAGTTCCCCGGTCTCGGGCCCGAGCAGCTCGCGGACAAGCTCGTGGCGGGCGCGGCGAACGCCACGTCCACCGTCGGGGCGGGCATCGGCGCCGCGGCGATGCTGCCCGTGCCGCCGGCGATGCCGACCGAACTGGCGGCGGAGATCACCGGCGTCGCCGCGATCGAGCTGAAGCTGATCGCCGAACTCCACGAGGTCTACGGCCTGCGGCCGCCGGGCGGCCTCAAGGACCGCAGCGCCGCCTATCTGCGCTCGTGGTCGGGTGAACGCGGGATCGACGTCATGAGACCGTCCTCCGTCAACGCGGCCCTCGGCGGCCAGATGAAGCGCGAGCTCCGTCAGCAGATCATGAAGCGCATGGTCCGCGACCTGCCGAACCTGATGCCCTTCATGGTGGGCGCCGCCGTCGGCGCGCTCATGAACCGCCGGGACACCAGAAGGCTGGCCGGGAAGATCCGGGCCGACCTGCGGAAGGCGCAGGTGCCGTGGGACGCGCTGCCGGAACTGCCGGCGCTCGAGGAGCCCGCGGAGCCGCTGGCCATGGGGGAGATCGCCCATGACCCGCTGAATCCCCAGAACCCCGGCGAGCCCGGACGCTGAGCCCGAAAGCCTGCTGACGCCTGCCGCGAGGCCCGCGGGAGCTCCGCCCGGCCTCCTGAAGCGGGCTAGGCCTGCCCTGAAGCGGGGCTACGCCTGCGCCGCGGCCCCGCGCGCCGCCTCGAGGGCCCGCGCCAGCCGCTCCGGTTCCCGCGTCGACAGGTACAGGTACGGCGTCGGGTCCTGCGGGTCGGTGACCTCCACCTTCAGCGCGGTGGGGATGTAGGAGCGCAGCAGCAGGAAGGCCCGGGTGTCGGCCTTGTACGTGCGCCAGGCGCGCGCCTCCTCCGCGTCCAGGACCTCCGTGTCGCCCAGGGCCGTGACCGGGATCTTCGCCTCGCCCGCGATCAGCGAGTCGCCCACCACGCGGATGCGCGGGGACCCGTAGGCGCTGGCCGCGACGGCCGCGACCGCGGTGCCGCCGACCAGGCCGCCGAGCAGCGGCAGGGTGCCGAAGGGCAGCAGGATCAGGGCCATGGAGACGCCCACGAGGAACGAGACGAACCACCACGAGCGGGGGGCGGTGAGGCGTTCTTCGTACGGGGCGGCGGAGAGCTGCATGGAGCCAAGCTTGGCACGCTCCCCGGTGCCGACCGGGGGCAGGGGGCGGCGCGACAGCGCTGCCGGGCAGGGTGGCGGCGGGCGTCGGGCGGGCGGGTAAGGTCTGCGGCTGTGAGTGGTACTTCCGCAGCTCTCGAGCCTCCGGCCGGGGCCCAGAAACCCGTCCGGCACCCCGACGCCCCCGCGCCCGGCGAACTGCTCGGCGCCCACTACGAACACTGTTTCGGATGTGGCGACGGGCAGGCCCACGGTCTGCATCTGCAGGCGCGGGCCGGCGAGGGCGTGACCGTCACCGCCGAGTTCACCGTGCAGCCGGCCCACCAGGGCGCGCCGGGACTGGCGCACGGAGGAGTTCTGGCGTCCGCCCTGGACGAGACGCTCGGCTCGCTGAACTGGCTGCTGCGGACGATCGCCGTGACCGGACGGCTGGAGACCGACTTCGTCCGGCCCGTGCCCGTCGGCACCACGCTGCACCTGGAGGCCGAGGTGACCGCGGTGGCCCGACGCAAGATCTACTCGACCGCCACCGGGCGGATCGGCGGCCCCGACGGGCCCGTCGCGGTCCGCGCCGACGCCCTCTTCATCGAGGTCGCCGTCGAGCACTTCGTGGACCACGGCCGCGCGGAGGAGATCCAGGCAGCCATGAGCGACCCCGACCAGGTACGGCGCGCCCGCGCCTTCGAGGTGAACCCGTGAGCCGTGGCCCCCTGGACGTCCTGATCCGGCGCGTCGACCCGGACGTACCGCTTCCGGCGTACGAGCACCCCGGTGACGCGGGAGCCGATCTGCGCACCACGGAGAGCCGCGAACTGGCTCCGGGGGAGCGGGCCGTGCTGCCCACGGGGATCTCCGTCGCTCTGCCGGAGGGGTACGCGGCCTTCGTGCACCCCCGGTCCGGGCTGGCCGCCCGGTGCGGCGTCGCCCTCGTGAATGCCCCGGGGACGGTTGATGCCGGGTACCGTGGGGAGATCAAGGTGATCGTGGTGAATCTCGACCCGCGCGAGTCGGTGCGGTTCGAGCGCTTCGACCGGATTGCCCAACTGGTCGTCCAGCAGGTCGAGAGGGTCCGCTTCCAGGAGGTCGCGGAGCTTCCCGGGTCGGCGCGGGCCGCAGGGGGCTTCGGGTCCACCGGCGGGCATGCCGCCGTGGGCGGCGCAAGCGGTACAAGCGGTCAGGCCGCCGACGGCGGCGCGACGGGTGGGAATCGATACGCTTCGGTCGTATCCGACCGGGAAGGACAGTGACGTGTTCGGACGTCGCAACAAGAAGGGTGCCGCCGAGGACGCGGCCGGCGAGGCCGAGCAGGTCGTCGACAGTGTCGACGCTGAGGCGGACGACGCGGAGGGCGCGCGCGAGCGCGTACGGCTCGAGCCGGAGCCGCGGCCCGACGGGCCGTGGGACGACTCGGAGGTGCGCGACCCCGCCGAGGGGCGTGTGGACCTCGGCGGGCTCTTCGTGCCCGGAGTCGACGGCATGGAGCTGCGGGTCGAGGTCGCCGGTGACGCGATCGTCGCCGCGACGGTCGTGCTGCGCGACAGCGCCATCCAGCTGCAGGCCTTCGCCGCTCCCAAGCGCGAGGGCATCTGGGGCGAGGTGCGCGAGGAGATCGGCTCCGGCATCACCCAGCAGGGCGGCATCGTCGACGAGGTCGAAGGACCGCTGGGCTGGGAGCTGCGGGCCCAGGTGCCGGTGCAGCTGCCGGACGGCACGGGCGGCTTCCATGTCGTGCGCTTCGTCGGCGTGGACGGCCCCCGCTGGTTCCTGCGCGGGGTGATCTCGGGCCAGGGCGCGGTGCAGCCGCAGGCGGCGGGTCTGCTCGAGCAGATCTTCCGGGACACGGTCGTGGTGCGCGGCGAAGGCCCGATGGCGCCTCGCGACCCGATCGTCCTGAAGCTGCCGAACGACGCGCAGATGGTGCCCGAGGGTGTGCAGCAGCAGGACGAGGGCTCCCGCTTCTCGGGGGGCATGGGCCAGCTCCAGCGCGGACCGGAGATCACCGAGGTCCGGTAGCCCGGCGACGGGCCCCACGGCTGAAAGGGCCGCACCCTCACGGGGGTGCGGCCCTTCGCCGTGCCCGCCGGCGGGCGCCGCCCGGTTTCCCTCGCCGTGCGATCCGCGGGGGCGCTTCCGCGTGAACCGATCCAGGGGGCTCGTCCGATGAGGGGTCGAGGGGCGCCCACGGCCGGACCGCGTCAGGGTTGCGTCAACGGCGTCCCGCACCTGTCGGATCATCCCATTTGTCGGGACCGTTGGCCGTAAGGTCGACGCTGCACGCGCAGTTTCAGCGGAAGACAGTGAGGCCATGGCACGCGGCAAGCTTCGGATCTACCTCGGTGCGGCGCCGGGCGTGGGCAAGACGTACGCCATGCTCTGCGAAGCGCACCGGCGGCTGGAGCGCGGCACGGACTGCGTGGCGGCGTACGTCGAGCACCACGGCCGGCAGCGCACCGAGGAACTGCTGCACGGTCTGGAGCAGACCCCGCGCCGGGAGCTGGAGTACCGCGGCGGCTCCTTCTCCGAGATGGACGTGGACGCGGTCCTCGCCCGTGCCCCGCAGGTCGCCCTGGTGGACGAGCTCGCCCACGCCAACATCCCGGGCTCGCGCAACGTCGAACGCTGGCAGGACGTGGAGGAACTGCTCGCCGCCGGCGTCGACGTGGTCTCCACGGTGGACATCCAGCACCTGGAGTCCCTCGGTGACGTCGTGGAGTCGATCACGGGCGCCCGGCAGCGGGAGACGGTGCCCGACGAGTTCGTGTGGCGCGCCGACGAGATCGAACTGGTGGACATGTCGCCGCAGGCGCTGCGCCGGCGGATGGCGCACGGCAACGTCTACCGGCCGGACGAGGTCGACGCCGCCCTGTCCAACTGCTTCCGGCCCGGCAACCTCACCGCCCTGCGGGAGCTGGCCCTGCTGTGGGTCGCCGACCGGGCCGACGCGTATCTGAAGCAGTACCGCCGCGACCACCGGGTGTCGGCGATCTGGGGCTCGCGCGAGCGGATCGTGGTCGGGCTGACCGGCGGCCCGGAGGGACACACCCTCATCCGGCGGGCGGCGAGACTGGCGGAGAAGGGCGCCGGCGGTGAGGTGCTGGCCGTCCACATCGCCCGCGGCGACGGACTGACCTCTGCATCCCCGAAGGAGCTGGCGCTCCAGCGCACCCTGGTGGAGGACCTCGGCGGCACCTTCCACCACGTGGTCGGCGAGGACGTGCCGGCCGCGCTGCTGGACTTCGCCCGCGGGGTCAACGCCACCCAGATCGTGCTCGGCTCCTCCCGCCGCAAGACCTGGCAGTACGTCTTCGGGCCCGGCGTCGGCGCGACGGTCGCCCGGGAGTCGGGGACCGACCTCGACGTGCACATCGTCACCCACGAGGAGGTCGCCAAGGGGCGCGGGCTGCCGGTGGCCCGGGGCGCCCGGCTCGGGCGGACCCGGATCGCCTGGGGCTGGTGCGTCGGCGTGGCGGGACCGGCGCTCGCGGCGCTGCTGCTCAACACCGTCCACCTCGGCCTCGCCAACGACATGCTGCTGTTCCTGGCCGTGACCGTGGCGGCGGCGCTGGTCGGCGGTCTGCTGCCCGCCCTGGCGTCCGCGGCCGTGGGCTCGCTCCTGCTGAACTACTTCTACACACCGCCCCTGCACCGGTGGACGATCGCCGACCCGAAGAACTTCGTCGCCCTCGTGGTCTTCGTCGGGGTGGCGGTGTCGGTGGCCTCGGTGGTGGATCTGGCCGCCCGGCGTACGCACCAGGCGGCCCGGCTGCGGGCCGAGTCCGAGATCCTCTCCCATCTGGCGGGCAACGTGCTGCGGGGCGAGACCAGCCTGGAGGCGCTGCTGGAGCGGGTGCGCGAGACCTTCGCCATGGAGTCGGCGGCACTGCTGGAGCGGGCGGACGACCGGGCGCCGTGGACCCGTGCGGGCCACGTCGGCGCGGGCAGACCGGTCGAGCGGCCCGAGGAGGCCGACGTGGACGTGCCCGTCGGCGACCACCTGGCGCTCGCGCTCACCGGGCGGGTGCTGCCCGCCGAGGACCGGCGGGTGCTGGCCGCCTTCGCGGCGCAGGCGGTCGTCGTGCTGGACCGGCGGCGCCTGCGGGAGGAGGCCGAACAGGCCCGCGCGCTGGCCGAGGGCAACCGCATCCGCACGGCCCTGCTGGCCGCCGTCAGCCATGACCTGCGCACCCCGCTGGCCGGGATCAAGGCGGCGGTCTCCAGCCTCCGCTCCCCGGACGTCGCGTGGTCGCCGGAGGACCGGGCGGAGCTGCTGGCGGGCATCGAGGAGGGCGCGGACCGCCTCGACCACCTGGTGGGCAACCTGCTGGACATGTCGCGCCTGCAGACCGGCACGGTCACGCCGATCATCCGGGAGACCGACCTCGACGAGGTGGTGCCGATGGCGCTCGGCGGGGTGCCCGAGCCGGAGCGGAGCGTGGAACTGGACATCCCGGAGACGCTGCCCATGGTCGCCGTCGACCCGGGCCTGCTGGAGCGGTCGGTCGCCAACCTGGTGGAGAACGCGGTCAAGTACAGCCCGGCGGGCGCGCGCGTCCTGGTCTCCGCCGGTGCGGTGTCCGACCGTGTCGAGGTGCGGGTCGTGGACCGCGGGCCGGGCGTCCCCGACGAGGCCAAGGAGCGGATCTTCGCGCCCTTCCAGCGGTACGGCGACGCCCCGCGCGGCACCGGGGTGGGGCTCGGCCTCGCGGTCGCGCGGGGCTTCGCGGAGGCCATGGGCGGCACCCTCGAAGCCGAGGACACCCCCGCCGGCGGGCTCACCATGGTCCTCACCCTCCGCGCGGCCGGCCCGCGCCCCGAGCAGCAACCCGTACGACCCGAAAGGCGGACCTCATGCTGAGCCAGGCCGGGGGGACACCCCAGGCATCCACGAGGGTGCTCGTCGTGGACGACGAGCCGCAGATCGTGCGCGCCCTCGTGATCAACCTCAAGGCCCGCGGATACGAGGTCGACACGGCCCATGACGGCGCCACCGCCCTCCGGCTCGCATCCGCCTGCCACCCCGACGTGGTCGTCCTCGACCTCGGACTGCCGGACCTGGACGGCGTGGAGGTGATCAAGGGGCTGCGCGGCTGGACCCGGGCGCCGATCCTGGTGCTGTCCGCCCGGCACTCCTCGGACGAGAAGGTCGAGGCGCTCGACGCCGGCGCCGACGACTACGTCACCAAGCCCTTCGGCATGGACGAGCTGCTGGCGAGGCTGCGGGCCGCCGTGCGCCGCGCCGAACCCGCAGCCGGCGAGGACGAGATGCTGGTGGAGACCCACGAATTCACCGTCGACCTGGTCGCCAAGAAGGTCAACCGGGCCGGGAAGGACGTCCGGCTGACACCCACGGAGTGGCATCTGCTGGAGGTGCTGGTGCGCAACACCGGTCGTCTGGTCAGCCAGAAACAGCTGCTGCAGGAGGTGTGGGGGCCGTCGTACGGGACGGAGACCAACTATCTGCGGGTGTACATGGCGCAGCTCAGACGCAAGCTCGAGGCGGATCCCTCGCACCCCAGGCACTTCCACACGGAACCCGGGATGGGCTACCGGTTCGAGCGCTGAAGACGGGTCGGGCGGACGCCGCGCGGCCACGTGCTGGACGATGGCCGGCGGTGGCGGGCGCAGGGCGCGGCGGTGGCCGGAGTGAGGGTACGGCGGCGGCCGGAGCGGGGTGCGGCGGGGGCCGAGGCGGGGGTACGGCGGTGGCTGCGGGTCGGAGGGGGCGCCCCGGTACCCTTCAGACATGAGTGCTGTCCCTCGTTCCGAAAAGCCGGTGGGCCGGTTCCGGCGCATGCTCGACCGGCTCTCCTCGTCGCAGGAGGACCTGGAGTCCGAGGAGCTGCGCGAGGACACCGAGACGGCCGGCTGCACGCGGATAGGCGACTGTCAGGACCGACAGATCGTCACGGTTACTGGTACCTTGCGCACGGTCACCCTGCGGCCGCGCGCCGGAGTCCCGGCCCTCGAGGCCGAGCTGTTCGACGGCAGCGCCGCGCTCGACGTGGTGTGGCTGGGCCGGCGCTCCATCGTGGGCATCGAGCCGGGACGCAGGCTCATCGCATCGGGCCGGGTCTCCATGAGCCGGGGCCGCCGGGTGCTGTTCAACCCCAAGTACGAACTGAGACCCCTGGGTAGGGAGTAGCCGGTGACGTCGCTCGACAAGCCGACCGAAGACACGACCGTGGAGCATCCGACCGCGGAGGACACCGCCGCGGCCGACGCCCGGGCGGTGACGGAGGCCGCGTTGTTCGAGGCGTTCGGCGGGATCCGCGGCATGGTCGAGACGGTGGTGCCCGGCCTGGTCTTCGTCACGATCTTCACGATCAACAAGGACCTGCACATGTCCGCGATCGCCGCGCTCGCGGTGTCGCTGGTCCTGGTCGTGGTCCGCCTGGCGATGAAGGACACCGTCAAGCACGCGTTCAGCGGGGTCTTCGGCGTCGCCTTCGGCGTGGTCTTCGCGATGATGACCGGCAACGCCAAGGCCTTCTACCTGCCGGGCATGCTCTACACGCTGGGGCTGGCGCTCGCGTACATCATCACGACGCTGTGCGGGGTGCCGCTGATCGGTCTGATCCTCGGCCCGGTCTTCAAGGAGAACCTCTCCTGGCGGACCCGCAACCCCGGGCGTAAGAAGGCCTACGCCAAGGCCAGCTGGGCGTGGGGGCTGATCCTGCTCGCGAAGTGCGCGATCCTCTTCCCGCTGTACTGGTGGGCCGATACCGCCCAGCTCGGCTGGGTGCTGGTCGCCCTGAAGATCCCGCCGTTCCTGCTGGCCGTCTGGCTGACCTGGGTCTTCCTCGCGAAGGCACCCGCGCCGATCGACGTGTTCGCGGAGATGGAGGCGGAGGAGAAGGCCGCGGCCGCCGCGGAGGCGTCGGAGTCGGAGTCGGCGGCAGAGATCGGCGGGCGGCACCGTCGGGAGGGGTAGTTCCCGTGTCGGGGTGACCATCCCCGGGGGCCTGCGCCCCCGGACCCCGCTTCGGCCTTGAACGGGCCTGGTCCTCAGATGCCGGACGGCCTGAAGGATGCCGACCGGCGCTGAAAGAGGCGACGCGAAACTGCGTGGGGGGTGCCCGGAGTCTTCCCGGGCACCCCCCACGGTCGTCACCCTTCGCCGGCTCAGTCGGCCGGGTCGTCCTTGCGGACGGACAGCAGGTCCTCGAGCTGTTCCTCCCGCGCCTGGGCGGCGACGAAGAGCAGTTCGTCGCCCGGCTCCAGGGAGTCCTCCCGGGTCGGGGTGAGAACCCGGGTGCCGCGGATGATGGTGACCAGCGAGGTGTCCTCCGGCCACTCCACGTCGCCGACCTGGGTGCCGGCCAGGGCCGACTCCTCCGGGAGCGTCAGTTCGACGAGGTTGGCGTCGCCGTGGCTGAAGCGCAGCAGACGCACCAGATCACCGACGCTCACGGCCTCCTCGACCAGGGCCGACATCAGGCGCGGGGTGGACACGGCCACGTCGACGCCCCAGGACTCGTTGAAGAGCCACTCGTTCTTCGGGTTGTTGACCCGGGCCACGACGCGCGGGACGCCGTACTCCGTCTTGGCCAGCAGCGAGACGACCAGGTTGACCTTGTCGTCGCCGGTCGCGGCGATGACGACGTTGCAGCGCTGCAGGGCCGCCTCGTCCAGTGAGGTGATCTCGCAGGCGTCGGCCAGCAGCCACTCCGCCTGGGGGACGCGCTCGACCGAGATGGCGGTCGGCGCCTTGTCCACGAGGAGGACCTCGTGGCCGTTCTCCAGCAGCTCGCCGGCGATCGAACGGCCGACGGCGCCGGCTCCGGCAATGGCGACCCTCATCGGTGACCGTCCTCCTTCGGGCCTTCGGCGAACGACGCCTCGACCTTTTCGACCTCGTCGGTGCGCAGCATCACGTGCACCAGGTCGCCCTCCTGGAGGACCGTCTGCGAGCTGGGCAGAATGGCCTCGCCGAGCCGGGTCAGGAACGCCACGCGGACGCCCGTCTCCTCCTGCATCGTGCTGATCTTGTGGCCGACCCAGGACGCGGCGGCGTGCACCTCGGCCAGTTGGACGCCCCCGGTGGGATCGCGCCACAGCGGCTCGGCGCCCGACGGCAGCAGCCGGCGCAGCATCTGGTCGGCCGTCCAGCGGACGGTGGCGACGGTGGGAATGCCCAGGCGCTGGTAGACCTCCGCGCGGCGCGGGTCGTAGATGCGGGCCGCGACGTTCTCGATGCCGAACATCTCACGGGCCACCCGGGCGGCGATGATGTTCGAGTTGTCGCCGCTGGAGACGGCCGCGAACGCGCCGGCCTCCTCGATGCCCGCCTCGCGCAGGGTGTCCTGGTCGAAGCCGACCCCGGTGACCCGACGGCCGCCGAAACCGGAGCCCAGTCGTCGGAAGGCGGTGGGGTCCTGATCGATCACGGCGACCGTGTGCCCCTGTTGCTCCAGGGTCTGCGCGAGAGCGGAACCCACTCTGCCGCAGCCCATGATGACGATGTGCACGACCGTCCTTCCGAGGGTCAAGAAGTAAAGAAGTCCATAAATTTCTGGCCTGGCTGGGAACAGGGTCTCAGACCGCCGCCCAAGCTACACAGGCACGGTCGTCGCAGGGCACCCCCGTGCACCGTATGCGCGCGTCCGGGCGAGCGGGATCAGCGCCGGCTGATGCTCCACAGACTCAGGAAGGTAAGAACTCCCAGGCCTGCCAAGGCTCCTACGGCGCCGATGAGCTCCGCGGTCGTGTGCATGGACCCTCCGAGGGGCGACAGTGGGCGGGGGATTGTCATATAGACATGGCGACCGACGCGGCCGTGCAACCCGCAGCCGCCGACCGGCCGATTTCACCCGGGAGGCAGATGCGCCACGCCGTCGGCCCGCCGCGCCCGGGGGAGGGTGGGCGGTCCCGTGTTCGAAGGCCTACGATCCTCTGTTGTGTCCAAACTGACCGACGTGCCCAAACGGATTCTGATCGGGCGCGCACTGCGTAGTGATCGGCTCGGAGAAACGCTCCTGCCGAAGCGCATCGCTCTGCCCGTCTTCGCTTCCGACCCGCTGTCCTCCGTGGCCTACGCGCCTGGGGAGGTACTGCTGGTCCTGTCCATCGCGGGCGTGTCGGCCTACCACTTCAGCCCGTGGATCGCCCTCGCGGTCGTCGTGCTGATGTTCACGGTGGTCGCCTCCTACCGGCAGAACGTCCACGCCTACCCGAGCGGCGGTGGCGACTACGAGGTGGCCACCACCAACCTCGGCCCCAAGGCGGGCCTGACCGTCGCGAGCGCGCTGCTCGTCGACTACGTCCTCACGGTGGCCGTCTCCATCGCCTCCGGCATCGAGAACCTCGGCTCCGCGATCCCGTTCGTCGTCGAACACAAGGTGGCCTGCGCGGTCGCCGTGATCGTGTTGCTGACGCTGATGAACCTGCGCGGCGTCAAGGAGTCCGGCAAGCTCTTCGCCATCCCGACCTACGTGTTCGTCGCGGGCGTCTTCATCATGATCGCCTGGGGCGCCTTCCGCGGGGTGGTGCTCGGCGACACCATGCGGGCGCCGACCGCCGAGTACACGATCAAGGCCGAGCACCAGGGCCTGGCCGGTTTCGCCCTGGTCTTCCTGCTGCTGCGCGCCTTCTCCTCCGGCTGTGCGGCGCTCACCGGCGTGGAGGCGATCTCCAACGGCGTCCCCGCCTTCCGCAAGCCCAAGTCGAAGAACGCGGCGAGCACGCTCGCGGCGATGGGCCTGCTGGCCGTCACCATGTTCTGCGGGATCATCGTCCTGGCGCTGGTGACCGACGTCCGGATGGCCGAGAACCCGGCCGCCGACCTGCTGCACAACGGCGTCGCCGTCGGCTCCGGGTACGTCCAGAACCCGGTGATCACCCAGGTCGCCGAGGCCGTCTTCGGCAAGGGCAGCTTCCTGTTCATCGTGCTCGCCGCGGCCACCGCCCTGGTGCTGTTCCTGGCGGCGAACACCGCCTACAACGGCTTCCCGGTGCTCGGCTCGATCCTCGCCCAGGACCGCTACCTCCCCCGCCAGCTGCACACCCGCGGCGACCGCCTCGCCTTCTCCAACGGCATCGTGCTGCTCGCGGGCGCGGCCACCCTGCTGGTCGTCATCTACGGCGCCGACTCCACCCGGCTGATCCAGCTGTACATCGTCGGCGTGTTCGTGTCGTTCACGCTCAGCCAGACCGGCATGGTCAGGCACTGGAACCGGCTCCTGGCCACGGAGACCGACCAGGTCAAGCGCCGTCACATGGTCCGCTCGCGGGCGATCAACACCTTCGGCGCCTTCTTCACCGGCCTGGTCCTGGTCGTCGTCCTCGGCACCAAGTTCACGCACGGAGCCTGGGTCGCGCTGCTCGGCATGGTGATCTTCTACGGGACGATGACCGCGATCCGCCGCCACTACGACGGCGTCTCCGCGGAGATCGCCGCCCCCGAGGGCCCCAGCGACGACACGGTCAGGCCCTCGCGCGTCCACTCGGTGCTGCTGATCTCCAAGATCCACCGGCCGACGCTGCGCGCCCTCGCCTACGCCAAGCTGATGCGCTCCGACACCCTGGAGGCGCTGACCGTCAACGTCGACCCGGCCGAGACGAAGACGCTGCGCGACGAGTGGGAGCGGCGCGGGATCGACGTACCGCTGAAGGTCCTGGACTCGCCCTACCGCGAGGTCACCCGGCCGGTCATCGAATACGTCAAGAGCCTGCGCCAGGAATCGCCGCGCGACGCGGTGTCGGTGATCATCCCGGAGTACGTCGTCGGCCACTGGTACGAGCACCTGCTGCACAACCAGAGCGCCCTGCGGCTGAAGGGCCGGCTGCTGTTCACGCCGGGCGTCATGGTCACGTCCGTCCCGTACCAGCTCCAGTCGTCCGAGGCGGCGAAGAAGAGGGCCCGCAGGCGCTCGGAGTGGAACGCTCCCGGTTCGGTGCGGCGCGGTCCCCTCCAGGAGGGCCGGCCGAAGGAGCCGTCGGCTCCCCGCGGCCGGCCGGATCCCGGCAGTGCCGAGAGCTCCTCGGGGCCGGACGCGAACAACTGACCCTCGTGCCGCCAGGACCCCGCGTCCCGGCGTCCCCGCATGCTGGTGCCTCCGCGCCTCCGCGCCTCCGCGCCTCCGCGCCTCCGCGCCTCCGCGCCTCGCTGCCCCGGCGTCCCCGCGTCCCGGCGCGTGGTGAACGGCCGGACCACAGCCACGTAGACTGGTGGGCTGTTGTCCGGCCGTTCCTCGTTCGACGTTGTGGAGTCACCCCGCCATGCAGGCAGAACCGAAGAATTCGCAGGCGGTGTCGCTCGTCGGGCAGGAGTACGAGGTCGAGATCGGCCCCGTCGCCCACGGCGGCCACTGCATCGCCCGGACAGAGGCCGGTCAGGTCCTGTTCGTCCGGCACACGCTGCCCGGCGAGCGGGTGGTGGCCCGGGTGACGGAGGGCGAGGAGGGCGCGCGTTTCCTGCGGGCGGACGCCGTGCAGGTCCTGGAGGCGTCCAAGGACCGGGTCGAGGCTCCCTGCCCGTACGCCGGTCCCGGCCGCTGCGGCGGCTGCGACTGGCAGCACGCCAAGCCCGGCGCCCAGCGCCGCCTCAAGGGCGAGGTCATCGCCGAGCAGCTGCAGCGGCTCGCGGGCCTCACGCCCGAGGAGGCCGGCTGGGACGGCACCGTGATGCCGGCCGAGGGCGACAAACTCCCGGCGGGCCAGGTGCCCCAGTGGCGGACCCGCGTGCAGTACGCGGTGGACGCCGACGGCAACGCCGGCCTGCGGCGCCACCGCTCGCACGAGGTCGAGCCGATCGAGCACTGCATGATCGCGGCGCAGGGCGTCAGCGAGCTGGGCATCGAGGAGCGCGACTGGTCCGGCATGGCCTCCGTCGACGCCATCGCCGCGACCGGCTCCCAGGACCGCATGGTGATCCTCGAACCCCGGCCCGGCGCCCGCCTTCCCCTCGTCGAGCTCGACAGGCCCGTCTCCGTCATGCGGGTCGAGGAGCACGACGGCGGCATCCACCGCGTCCACGGCCGCGGGTTCGTGCGGGAGCGGGCCGACGGCCGCACCCACCGCGTCGGCAGCGGCGGCTTCTGGCAGGTCCACCCGCAGGCCGCCGACACCCTCGTCAAGGCCGTCATGCAGGGCCTGCTGCCGCGCAAGGGCGACATGGCGCTCGACCTGTACTGCGGCGTCGGCCTCTTCGCCGGAGCACTCGCCGACCGCCTCGGCGACAAGGGCGCGGTCCTCGGCATCGAGTCCGGCAAGCGCGCCGTCGAGGACGCCCGGCACAACCTCGCCGGCTTCGAGAGGGTGCGGATCGAGCAGGGCAAGGTCGAGAGCGTCCTGCCGCGGACCGGGATCACCGAGGTCGACCTCATCGTCCTGGACCCGCCGCGCGCGGGAGCGGGCAAGAAGACGGTGGAGCACCTGTCGTCGCTGGGCGCGCGGAAGATCGCCTACGTGGCGTGCGACCCCGCCGCGCTGGCCCGGGACGTGGCCTACTTCCGGGACGGCGGATACCGGTTGCGGACACTGCGCGCGTTCGACCTGTTCCCGATGACGCATCACGTGGAGTGCGTGGCAATTCTCGAGCCTGCCACAAAGGGGCTCTGACCTGCAGATTTCGCAGTTTGCTGAGGCGCGTTCGGGTGCGCTCGACGTGTTCCCCGACATGGACGATGTGGAACGTGTCCTGGTGCCGGGGGGTGGGTCTGACCTGCGGCTTCGTGGGACGTCTCGGGAGGTGACGGACGCGTTTTCCTCGGTCCGTGGAGGTGTAGGGGAAACCGTCCCGACGCTCATTTGACGCTGCTTCCGACGGCCCATCAGGTGGGTGGCACGCGGGCTGCCTGGTCATGACTGGCCCCGGCCCACTCGTCTGCGACTGCTCTGTCCCGCGTCGGGGCAGCCGGCCCGCTCCCCGTCGGGGCGGCCTCCGCCCGCCACAGGACAGGGGCGAGATCCACCGGCCGCCTCGTCGAGGGGCGGCCCGTCGCCGTCGGCTGACGACGGAAGGCGCCGGAAGACACTGGTCGGCATGGCGGCTCAGGAGGCCAGGGAGTGCGTCGACGGCGCTGAGCGTTCTCGTTCTGCCAGGCACCGGCCTGCCGGGGGCAAGGGCTCACGCCGTCCTCGGCGCCCCTCTGCCCTGCTGTCGCTGAGCGGAGGCGCGCTCAGGAGGGTGAGGGGAAGCGGGCGGCGAGCAGGGCGCGGTCGTCGGGGAACGCCGCTTCGGGCTGGTGGTGCAGGAACCGGTCGCACAGCTCGGTGATGCTCAGGCTGCTGGTGGTGCGGGCGAACTCGGTCAGCCTTTCCATTCCTATGGCGAGGTCCTCGCGACGGCGCTCGATCAGGCCGTCGGTGTACAGCAGCAGGGTGTCGGTCTCGGTCACGGTGGTGTCGGCCTGCCGGTAGCGGACGTTCCGGACGGGGCCGAGAGGCGGGGAAGTGGCGTGGTCGAGGTAGGCGCTGGTGCCGTCGGAGTGGATGAGCAGCGGCGGCGGATGGCCTGCCCTGGCGTAGGTCAGGGTGCGTGTCCGGCGATCGAAGACCAGGTAGCAGGCGGTGGCCATGCGGTTCGGATGGTAGCGGCCCAGGAAGGTGTTGAGCTCGTCCAGGACGGCGGCGGGGTCGGTGCCGCAGCGCGGCACGATGTTGCGCAGGGCGGCGGTGATCTGTGCCATGACGGTCGCTTCGCGCAGTCCGTGACCGGCGACGTCGCCGATGCTCAGGCCGATGTGATCGGAGTCCACGTCGTAGACGTCGTACCAGTCGCCGCCGACCGAGAGCAGGTCACTGCCCGGGGCGTAGCAGGTGGCCGACTCCAGACCGGGCAGCTGTGGCAGCTGGGGCAGCAGACTGAGCTGCAGGCGTTCGGCGACCCGGTGCTCGTGCTCGTGCAGCCCGGCCCGGCGCAGAGCCTGGGCGATCTGCTGGGCGACCGCTGTCACATGCTCGGGAGCGGTGGCGCTGAGCGAGCCGTAGACGATCAGCATGCCCAGGTGGACGCCGTCCGCCTCCAGGGACAGGGCCAGGGGAACCGCGTCCGCGGCTTCACGAGTGAGCGGGCCGTCCGAGGAAGAGGGCCGGTCCAGGTCGGTCCAGCCGCCCGCGCCGACCGGAAGGCCGTTGTCCTCCGGCTGTAGGGGCGGTACCAGCCGTGACGAGTGCAGATAGAGCTCCGCCGCGGTGGCCCCCAGGGCTGCCGGCGCCACCTCGCTGACAGCGCGGGAGACCTCCGCGAGAGTGATCGCTCCGGCCAGGGCGGCGGTCAGGTCGTACAGGCGCTGCAACCGGGCACGGGCGGCCTGTTCGGCGGCCAGCAGCCGCGCCCGGTCCACTTCCGTGGCCCGGCGGAAGGCCACCTCCCGGTTCAGCGCCTCCACCTGCTGGCTGAGCACGACGAACCGGTCCGACGCCCCGGCCTCGACGAGATGCAGCTGCACGGCCGGCTGCGGGCCGTCCCACCACGTGGCCCGCGCCCCGTGACAGCGGAAGCGCCGCGTGCGGCCGTCGGCGTCCTTGAGGACCAGCCCGCCGGGCACGGGACTGCCGCTGCGCAGCCACACAGCCAACTGCTGACGCAGCTGCGGGGTGTCGTCCGGCCGTAGATCGAACACGCTGGCGCCCGGGCGCAGCCGGTCGTCACAGCGGCGGGCAGCCGGGTTGGCGGCCAGCACGCGGCCGTCGGCCCCGCACAACAGCACCGGATGGGGCAGCGGTCTGGTGATGGCCCGGAAGAGGCCAAGGGTCATGGAGCCACAGCCCGGTCGCCGAAGTACTCACGGCCATTCACCGTCTCGACATCCACGTCGGGCACCAGGTGCACCACCACCCGGCAGCCCGCGTCGCCGCGCGCGATGGTCTCCTCCAACTCCACCCGCGCGTAGCCCAGATTGCGGGCGGCGACGGTGCCGAAGACGTTGGACGTCATCATGCACATCGACTCCCGGCCCACCACCTTCTCCGCGAACGGGCACACCCGGTTGCCCAGCACGATCTTCGTCTCGTCGTGCTCGATGACGTAGAAGTCACCTTTGATACGGCGCTTGAGGTCCACCAGCGCCTCGGCGACCTGCTCACCTGTGAGACGGTCGGTTCCCAGTGCCTTGAGGTACATCTCGTCGATCTGCGTGCCGACGGCCTGCCCCACCAGGCTGACGTAGCCGGACGCCTCCTCCAGACCGATCACCGACTCCAGCGACGTCGCCAACTCACGCACCAGAGTGCGCAGGAACACATCACGGTCCAGCGGAATCTCCACATCCGAAATCTGTTCCATGCCGGCTCCCTCGTCCTCGGGCCCCGGTGGCAGCGCGACCGGCGTGGCCTCATGTCGTGTGCGGCAATGATTCTGCCAGCGCACTCCAGCCCGTCACCACCAGTCCCGTCGACAGCGGCGATCAACCCTTCACAGGATCAGCCCGTCGCCCGACGGACACAGATGGTTCACCAGGCAGGCAGGGGTAACCCGACAGACGACTGCGACCGGCTGTACGCAGCGCCAGCCGGCGGCAGAGCAGGGCCGCCACCAAGGCTGGAGGAACCTCGTGAACAGTGAACCGACCGTCCCATCCTGCGAGTCGCGTTTCCCCGCTGTCACGGCGAGCATCGCGGCCGCCCGGCACTGGGTCCGCGACTGCGTGGAAGGTTTCGGCGGTCCGCTGCACCAGCACCGGGTGATCCAGACCGCCGAACTGCTCGTCTCGGAACTGATCACCAATGCCATCCGCCACGGCGTCGGCCCACCCATGATCCGGCTCACCTGGAACGGCCGGCTGCTGCGCATCGCGGTCAGCGATGACAGCGACCGCTGGCCGCGCATGCGTGCCACCAAGAACACCGAGCCCGGCGGCTTCGGCATGCAGCTCCTCGAACGGCTCGCGCACCGCTGGGGCGTCACCCCGCGCCACCCCGGCAAAACGGTCTGGGCGGAACTCAGTCTCGCTCCCTGAGCTCGCCCTCCCGCCAAGCCTGAGTCGGCATGGGCGCCGCTACAGGAGGACACGTACTCGGTCGCACGAGCTCCACCAGCTCACGTCATCGGGACCCGCGCAGGTCAGGCCCGGCCCGATTCCCTCGCGTGGCCGGAAGGGGCGTCCGCCGTGGCTGCCGGGTATCGTTCACGGCGATCGATATGAGCCGCCGTGCGGCCGAGCCCGGGGAACTGGGGGCAAAAGCGTGGATGTCGCACCTGGCGTGGGCGGGCCCTCCGCCGCGCCGCCACGTGAGGCGGTACTGCAGATCGATCCGTTGCCCGACAGTTCGGGGCTGGGGGCGATCGGGGAGATCAGCATGAACACAAGGACGGTCTGGCAGCAGGCGTTGCAGCAACTGGTCGAGCGTGGCACGGACGTGCATCACGTGGATCTGTCCCGGGTGCGATTCGTGGATGTGGCCGGCGTGACGGACCTTGCGGTCACCGCCCAGCGTCTCCCCGAGGGACAGCGGATCGTACTTCACCGACCTCCGGCGCAGCTGCCGCGCATCCTCGAACTCTTCTGGCCCGGGCTTACCGTGATCGAGGTGGCTGCGTGATGACCACAGTGCCCTCGCACGAGCCGTTCGTGCACCCGGCGCTCTTCTACGAGGGGACCGACCAGTACGTCGCGGGAACGGTTCCCTTCCTGCGGGAAGGGCTGGACGCCGGTGAGCCCGCGGCCGTCGCAGCTCCGCCGGATCGTTTGAAGCTGATCCGCGAGGGGCTCGGTGAGCGAGCGGCACAGGTCCGTTTCATCGACATGACCCAGGCCGGCCGCAACCCGGGCCGCATCATCGCCAACGTGCTGCGCAAGTTCGCCGACGCCCAACCCGGCGCCCGCCGGGTCCGTATCATCGGCGAGCCGATCTGGCAGGGTCGTTCCGCCGACGAGTACCCGGCGTGCGTCCAGCACGAGGCGCTGATCAATGCCGCTTTCACCGGGCGCGCGGTGACCATCCTCTGTCCCTACGACGCTGGGCAACTAAGGCAGCAAGCGCTCTGTGACGCCCTGGCGACCCACCCGGTCGTCATCGACGCCGACGGTGAGAGGCAATCCACCGCCTACAGCCCCGAAGAGATCATTGCTCGCTACAACGAGCCCCTGCTCGCTCCACTCGATGCTGCGGCCTGTACTTTCGCCGCACCGACACTGCCCGAGACTCGCGACTTCGCCGTGTCCCGGGCGCGGGCCCTGGGCGTGTCCGGCGTGAGCCTGGGCGACCTGGAACTCGCGGTGGCGGAGCTGACCACCAACAGCGTCGTCCACGGCGCCGGCTCGGGGACGCTGCGGATCTGGGCCGAGAGCGACCGCATCGTCTGCGAGGTCCACGACTGCGGACAGCTGACCGATCCGCTGGCCGGCCGTCGCCCGCCGAATCCCACGCGGCCCGGCGGCCGC
Source organism: Streptomyces achromogenes (assembly GCF_030816715.1). Taxonomy (NCBI): domain Bacteria; kingdom Bacillati; phylum Actinomycetota; class Actinomycetes; order Kitasatosporales; family Streptomycetaceae; genus Streptomyces; species Streptomyces achromogenes. The sequence continues at coordinate 6,498,404 of NZ_JAUSYH010000001.1, forward strand.
GGACTCCTGCTGGTCCACCAACTCGCCGACCTCGTCCGTGTCCACACCGGCCCCGACGGCACCACCATTCGCTGCTACCTGCCCGGCTGACCACGACCAGGTAGCGAGCCTGCTCAACACAGCACGGGTATAGGTGCGGGAAGGCGGGGTAGGCGCTGCGCCGTCGGCCGTTTTGCAGGCGGTAGCGGTCGGCTCGAACTTTGGGAGGGGCACAGCATGGCGCTCATGAGCATTCCGGCGGCACTGGACGCACGAACGAGCGAGCTGCCGGAGGTCGCCGACCCCTCCCGGGTTGCGCCCAAAGACGCTCGCCAGCTCTCCAAGCTGTTCTTCGAACAGCTGACGGTCCTGGAAGAGGGCACGCCCGAGTACAGCTACGCCCGCAGCACACTGATCGAGATGAACATGTCCCTGGTCCGGTACGCGGCCGGCCGTTTCCGCAGCCGTGGCGCAGAGGAGATGGAGGACATCGTCCAGGTCGGCATGATCGGCCTGATCAAGGCCATCGACCGGTTCGAGCTGACGCGCGAAGTGGAGTTCACTTCCTTCGCGATCCCCTACATCGTGGGCGAGATCAAGCGGTTCTTCCGCGACACCACCTGGGCCGTACACGTGCCGCGCCGGCTGCAGGAAGCCCGCGTCCAGCTCGCCCGCGCCACCGAGGAATTGCGCAGCCGGCTCGGCCGCACCCCCACGGTCAAGGAACTGTCGGAGCTGATGAGCCTGCCCGAGGACGAGGTACGGGAAGCCCGACTTGCCGCCAACGGCTACAACTCCTCCTCCCTGGACGCCGCGATCGGCGGCAGCGAAGACGGCGAGAGCGCTCTGCAGGACTTCATCGGCGCCGAAGACCAGGCGCTGGGACTGGTGGAGGACTTCCACACCCTCGCCCCGCTCCTCGCCGAACTCGACGAGCGAGACCGGCAGATCATCCACATGCGGTTCGTGGAGGAACTCACCCAGGCCCAGATCGGCGAACACCTGGGCGTGTCCCAGATGCACGTCTCCCGACTCCTGGCACGGACCCTGGGCCGCCTGCGCGAAGGCATGCTCACTCAGCGCTGAGACCACCGGCAAAAGCGACGCCGGTCCGCAAAGTCCGCCGATGGACGTCGGCCAGAACCGGGCGACTGCGCTGCCGTCGAGGTGGGCTGTTCGACTACGTCGGCTCGGGTCGCTCGGATGCGGCCGCGTTCTCGGAGACGAGGGCGCACCGTGCGGATACCCGTCCACCGTGTGACCAGCGTTCCTGGCACTGCCTCGGAAGGGCGCCACCGACGAGTTTCCCGGGGAGGCGATGATGCCTTCTTTCCGTTGACGTTGAGGATGCCCGAAGCGATCGCGAGGGTCAGGTCCCCCAGTGCGGTGCGTGGCTTCATGGTGTCCGAGCCGGTCCAGTTCAACTCGGCCGCTACGGCCACCACTCCCGATGCCCGGTCCGGCCCAGCAGGCCGGACCGGGCATCGGGTCATAGGGGCTGCCTGGGTCACGCCTCGGCCACTTGCAGCAGCCAGCTGACCGGGATGTCGTCCTCGGTGTCGCTCGCGCTCTTCCTGACGCGGCCGATGGCGATCTTCTGCGTGCTCGTCGGGAGCTTCGCGCCGTTGTGGACCCGGCCGCCCGCCTGCGTGACGTTCAGGTCCACGGCGGCGCTCCAGTTGGACCCGTCGTGCCAGTTCACCTTGATCTTTGCATCTCCCCAGGCGGAGCCGAAGCTGATCCACATGTCGCCCGACCAGCCGGCCTGGTTGGCCGCCGGGACTGCCAGGACGATGCCGTACTTGTAGTGGATGAGCCCGCCGCTCTCAGTGAACGCGAAGCCGGGGGGAATCTCGCCGGTCTGGAAGTTCGCCATTCAGTGCCCCTTGCTTGTCGCTGCTCCGGTGCCGCGGGAAGCGACGCCGCACCGCAGCCCGCAGACCACGGCACGAACCACGCTAGGGACGCATTCAGATCCCCCCTCAACTCCCGCGGCTAAACCACCAGTTGGGGGGTAGTGCAAGCATGCCCAGATCATCCGCTCCGCTCCTGCGCTCCCGGATGCCCGCTGCTGCACCCCAGGGAGCGGCTGGTCCCTTCGGCCGTCGGACGGCGCTCAGGGTCTGCTGCGGAAGCGGATCTTGGTTGTGGATGATCACGCATCCTGGGCACGGTGAAGCTGCTCTCCGCCGAAGCGCGCAGCCCTGTCTCCACCGTCACCTGGTCCGCAGCGACCGGCGCCCTGGCGCTGCTCGTCCTCCAACCCACCGCCCTTCCCGCGCCCCGTGGTCCCGCAGGACGAGAGTGCAGGCAGGGTGATTACGGTGACCTGCACGGCGCCCGACGCTGACCTGCGGTCAGGCATCACCGATGCACCGGTGCGTCTACCTTGTCGAGGCCGACGAGCAGCTGCTCCTCGGCCTCGACCACCCCGCATGCCACAGCGCGCCGGTTCGCAGAATCCTGGCGAGCACAGGTGACTGACCCGCGCGCCGGTCGTCGGTCGAGCAAGCGGCGTGGACGGGTTCGCCCAGCATCGAGCGGTGGGCTCGGCTGTCCGAAGTGCTGTGTATGCCCCTGGCGCCGACGCCCGGCGGCATGGGCCCCGTGACTGTGACGCGTCACGAGCGTTAGGCCATTCGGTCACGGTCGGTCCAGCATGACGAGGGGAAGACACTGGCGTGGAGATCAGGGAGGTGCATCATGCCTACCGCCGGCGTGTGGTCTTGCGGGGTGTTGACCTGCGGCTTCGGGCCGGAACTCTGTGCGGGATCGTCGGGGAGAACGGTGCCGGCAAGTCCACGCTGCTGAAAGTTCTGTCTGGCGAACTGCGGCCTACGCATGGATCGGTCCGTCACAGCGGCCGGTTCGGCTACTGCCCACAGCACGTGGTCCTCAATGACGCGCTGACCGTCCGGCAGCACCTGACGTTCTTCCAGAGGGCCTACCGCCTCACCGATGTGCGCTACGCCGAGGAGATCATGGACGTGCTGGGCTTCACCGGGTACGCCGATGAGCGGGCCGGGGTTCTCAGCGGCGGCACGCGGCAGAAGTTGAACGTGACGCTGGCGCTCATGCACGATCCGCAGGTCCTGTTGCTGGACGAGCCGTATCAGGGCTTCGACTGGGACACCTACCAGCGGTTCTGGGATCTGGCCGAGCGGCTGCGGGACGCGGGACGCTCGGTCCTGGTCGTCTCCCACCTCGCGTACGACACCGAGCGCCTGGACGAGCTGTGGCGCCTGGAGAGCGGAATGCTGCGCGCGGACAAGGCGGGGGCCGCCGCGTGAGGTTTCACCTGACCCGCTTCGCTGTCGCCACCCGGTTCACGCTCCTCGAGCACGGCCGCAACCGGTTCGCCATGATTCTGGTGATCCTGTTCGTCCCGGTGTGGACCTCCCTGGCGTACCTGGCGATGCCGGACGCCCCGGCCCGGATGCGGCTGCGCGCCACCGGGGAAGCATTGGCCCCGCACGGCAATGAACTGACCGCGATCAGCGGAGCGCTCAACGCCGTCACCCTGATCACCGGTTTCATGATGTTCGCCGCCGCCTTCTCCGGCAGCGGCTTCGACCGCCGCCTGGCGATGGCCGGCTACCCCCGCGCCCACTTGGTCCTGGCGAAAGTCACCGCTCTGGCTCTGGTCTCGGCGGCGGTGGCCGCTTATGCCACCGCGGTCATCTGCCTGGCCTGGACCCCCCGCCAGCCTCTCCTGCTCGCCGCCTCCCTGTTCTGCGCCGGACTCACATACGGCGCTCTGGGAGTCGGCTTCGGGTCCCTGCTGCGCCGGGAGGTCGAGGGGATGTTCGCCATCGTGATGACCAGCATCATCGATCTCGCGCTGCAGAATCCCATCATGAGTTCCGGGGCTGACAACCCGGTCATGCGCTACCTGCCGTCGTACGGGGCCGTGCAGGCCAGTACGGCGGCAGGATTCTCCACCAGCCCGGTCCCCGGACATTTGGCCATACAGCTCACCTGGTTCGGGCTGGCCGCCCTTGTGGCCCTGCTGGGCTTCCGTCACAGCACCCGCAACTGCCTGCCGACCGCCTTCACCGTGCCGACCGGGCCGGGAGGCAGCGAGGCCGGCATTCCCGCACCGCGCCGAACCGCCAGCCCATCGGCCAAGGCGTCCGACACGGAAGCACACTGAGGTCCCGGCTCCCGACATGCGCATCACCACGCACTCCACTACGGCGGACTTCGACGCCGCTCTGCCGGCACAGCGACGGCGACCCGCCCGCCGGCCGCCCACCGGCGAAGACCCTCTTCTGCGGGCCGCGTACCGGCTGTGCCTGCGCACCACACAGGTGCACGATCCCGGGATCTTCGCTCTCATCCAGCTGATGCCGGCCGTGCTGCGCCCGCCCTGCTGGGCTTTGTGGGCGGCAGCGAGCGTCCTGGACGATCTTGCCGACCAGCGAGACGCTCAACAGGCCGAACGGGAGGCTCGCGTTCAAGCGTGGACCCAAGCCCTGCAATGTGACCTGGCGGCCGGCACCAGCACGGATCCGGTCCGCCGCGCTCTGGTGGACACCGCCCTGCGATGGCACCTGGACCTGTCCAGCCTGCAAGGCGCCGTGACCAGCACTCTCGACGACGTCAACGACCGTCGCTTCGCAGACTGGGCCGAGTGGCGTGCATGGTGCGAGGCACTGGTGCCCTGGGTCGACCAGGTACGTCACCTGTTCGAACAGGCCGGGGCGCCGATGACGCTCCGGCTGGACCGGCAGCAGGACTACAAGCGGTTCATCGACGGTGCTCAGCTCACCGACATCCTCACCGACCTGAGCGCCGATCTCACCCAAGGGCTCCTGCTCCTGCCGCAGGAGGCCCTGGACGCCTTCCCCGGCGCTGAGGACGACCTGCGACAAGGGAGCTGGAGCCCGGCCACAGCGGCTTTGGTCCGGGAGCTGACGGGTCTGGCCCGCCGGTGGGTGACCAGACCCGCGATGACCAGAGGCATGCACCCAGGCGCCGCCACCGTGCTCGACACGGCCGCCTGCCTGATGCGCGCCCAACTCGATGCCGTCGACGCAGCAGGCCACACCCTGCTCCAGCGCGCCCCTCGCCCCTCCCTCGTCACTCGCACCCGCATCCTCGTCCCCGCCCGTCTCCGCTCGGGCCTGGCCTGGAGCCTGACGCCCCTCACCGCGGCCGGACCCCGACAACCCGCGGTGACCGTGAGAGAGCCGAGCCCGGCAGCCGATGACGCCAACCTGCGGCCCCCACCAGCGCACCTCGACGGCGCCCGGCCCCCGCGGATCGCGGCCGACCGGATGCCCGCCCATGTGGCGGTCATCATGGACGGCAACGGCCGCTGGGCCGAGCAGCGCGGCCTGCCCCGCCCGGAAGGCCACCGCGCCGGCAACGCCGCCGCCCACGAGATGGTCTACGGCGCCCTGGAGATCGGCCTACGCCACCTGACCCTCTACGCGTTCTCCACCGAGAACTGGAAACGCGACACCGAGGAGATCACCACGATCCTGGAAGCGATCCGACGCGACCTCGACGAGGGACCCATCCGTAACCTCGACGTACGCCAGCGCTGGTTGGGCCACCCCGACAAACTGCCCGCCGAACTCGTCCAGGCCCTCCTGCGCGAGGAGCGCCGCACCCGCAACCGCACCGGCCTCACCCTCACCGTCTGCATCAACTACGGCGGCCGCGACGAAATCACACGGACAGCCGCAGCCCTCGCCCAGGCAACCCGTGCAGGCGCCATCGACCCCCACCTCATCGGTGAAGACGACTTCGCCCGCCACCTACCCCACCCCGACATGCCGGACGTCGACCTGCTGTGGCGCACCGGCAACGAACAACGCACCTCCAACTTCCTTCCCTGGCACACCACGTATGCCGAGTTGTACTTCACCCCCGACCACTGGCCCGACGTCGACCGGCGTGACCTGTGGCAGGCCATCACCGAATACAGCCGACGCCAACGACGCCACGGCGGTGCCACGCACGGAATGCGTGGGAGGTCGTGACGCTCGTGTGACGCTCCGACCCCTGTGACGTGGGAAGTGAGGGTAGGAATGCGGTCGTGACCTGGGGTTTCTCTGGCCCCGTTCTTCATGACTTGTTCCGATGACTTCGCACGTGGAGTGCGTGGCTATCCTTGAGCCTACCGAGAAGGGCGTCTGACCTGCTGTTTTGTACTCCGGGTGGTCAGTTCGACCTGTTTTCGCTCGCGGAATGCGTCGACTGAGGTTCGCTTGTGCAGAACGGTCTGAGCTGCAGTTTCAAGGGCTGGCGCGACTCTCGCGGGCGACGTGGCGATGCGAAATGCAGAATTTTGACGCTCGGATGACGCTCAAAATTGGAACTTCAGACCCGGATGCGGAACCCCGCGCTCAGCTGCTGCTCCCGCCGTGAGCTGGGGCCCACACGGAGGGCGAACTCACCTGGTTCGACCACGCGCCGGTTGTCGGCCGTGACGAGTGAGCAGCGCGAGGCAGGGATGCTGACGTTGACCTCCAGGCTTTCGCCGGGAGGGATTTCGACCTGGGTGAAACCCTTCAGCTCCTGCTCGGCCCAGGTGACGCTGGTGGTCAGGTCGCTGATGTACGCCTGGACCGTTTCCCGGGCCGGGCGGCTGCCGCTGTTGGTGAGCCGCACCGTCGCGTCGACGGTGCCGTCGGCCGAGACGTCCGGATCGTGCACGACGAGGTCGGAGTAGGTGACGGTGGTGTAGGTGAGGCCCTCGCCGAACGCGAACAGGGGGTCCTGGGTGAGATCCGCATAGCGGCTCCCGTGCTGGCCTCGCACCTGGTTGTAGAAGACCGGCTGCTGTCCGACGTGGCGTGCGAAGGAGACCGGGAGCCGGCCGCTGGGTTCGACGAGTCCGAGGAGGAGCTCGGCGATGGCGCGGCCACCGCACATGCCCGGGTTGAACGCCTCGATGAGTGCCGCCGCGTTCAGAGCCGACTCCGGGAGGGTGCTCGGCTTCGACTGGACCAGTACGACGATCACGGGGGTGCCGGTGGCGGCGACCGCGTCCAGCAGCGCGATCTGACCTCCTTGGAGGTCGAGCGTGGCTGTGGAGCGCAGCTCACCGGTGAGGGCGATGGCGTCCCCCACGACCACGACGGCGTAGTCGGCGGCCTCCGCGGCGGCGGTGGCCTCCCGAAGCTGTACCTGGTCGACCGGGGCGGGGATGAAGACGGGCGGCTGCGGTTGGCCGTCGGGCCCGACGGACCACTCGCCCATGGAGGCGGGGCTTGCGATGTCGGCTCCGCGGGCGTGCGTGATGGTCCAGTCGGCGGGGACGACGGCGCGCAGGCCGTCGAGCACCGTCTCCACCGTCTCGCGTGGATGTCCGTCGGGCATCCACGGGACCTGGCCGGTGGCGCCTGCCCAGTCGCCGAGCATGGCTTGCGGGCTGTCGGCGTTGGGGCCGATGACCGCGATCGTCCGCGGTGGGCCCTGGCTCGCGGCGCGGCCGGTTCCGTTCGAGCTGAGCCCGCCGTCGAGGGGCAGGATCCCCTCGTTGCGCAGCAGCACCAGTGAGCGCCGGGCGGTCTCGAGATTGAGGTCGGCGTGTTGACGGCAGCCGATCACCTGCGCCTGCCGCTCCGGGTCGGGGGCGCGGGGGTCCTCGAAGAGCCCGAGCTCGAACTTCAGCCGCAGAACCCGCCGTACCGCGTCATCGATCTGTTTCTCGTCGACCAGGCCGCGGGCGACCGCCTCCTGCGCGCCCTCGAAGAACTGCGGCGTGGCCATGATGAGGTCGTTCCCGGAGTTGACGGCGACCGCCGATGCCTCGGCGTAGTCGGCGCAGGTGCGCTGGTCATAGACCATCCGGCCGACGTTGTCCCAGTCGGTCACCAGCGTGCCGGTGAAGCCCCACTCACCTTTGAGTACATCGTTGATCAGCCACTGGTTCGCGGTGATGGGCACCCCGTCGATCGACTGGTAGCCGAGCATGAAGCCGCGGCAGCCGGCCCGTACCGCTTGCTCGAAGGGGGGCAGGAACCACGAGCGCAGCTTGCGCGGGCTGAGATCGGCTTCGCTCGCGTCGCGCCCGCCCAGGGTTTCGGAGTAGCCCGCGAAGTGCTTGGCGTACGCCAGCACGGCGGTCGGGTCGCCAAGGCCCTCGCCCTGATAGCCGCGCACCATCGCCGCCCCGAGTTCACCGATCAGGAACGGGTCCTCGCCGAACGTCTCGTTGATCCGGCCCCAGCGCAGGTCCCGGGTGATGCACAGCACCGGGGAGAACGTCCCGTGGATCCCGGTCGTCGAGATCTCGATCGCGGACGCACGGGCGACCCGGTGGATCAGAGAGGGATCCCAGGTGCAGGCCATGCCGAGCTGGGTCGGGAAGATGGTCGCGCCCGGCCAGAAGGAGTGGCCGTGGATGCAGTCGTCGACCGTGAGCAGGGGAATACCGAGCCGTGTCCGCTGGGCCCTTTCCACGGCCTCGGGCATCCGCTCGGGAGTCACATGCAGAACGGACCCGGCCAGCTTGGTCGACACGATGTCCACCAGGTCTCCGTGTTGCGCGTCGAGCATCAGCAACTGCCCGACCTTCTCCGGCAGGATCATCCGGGACAGCAAGTCCTCGGTTCTCGATTCCACGGCCGCTTCCGGATCCAGGTACGTGGCAGGGTGGACCGGCTGTCCCACTGTGTTCTCCAGGAAATGAGTCGTACAGGGTCAGAGAGTTGATCGGCGACGGCGGGTGCTTCTGCCATCACGTGCGCCTCGCGATGACGTCGCGTCAGTTCGGGCTCGGCTGTGACGTCGAGCCACGGATCACGAGGCTGGTGGGGATGATGTGTGAGGGGGCGGCCTCCGGCGATCTGCGCACGTGGTTGAGCAGCAGACGGGCCGCTGCCTCGCCCATTTCCCGCATCGGTTGGCGGACGGTGGTCAGTGCCGGACGGTACAGACTCCGAAAGGCCCGACCGTCAACACACCAGTCAAAGCAGGCTCAGCCCTTTACGGCGGAGCTGGCTACGCCCTGCACGAACCACCGCTGGAAGAACGTGAAGACGATCAGCACCGGCAGGACCAGCAGGACACCGAAGGCGAGGACCTGGCCCCAGTCCACGGGCTGCTGGCCCTGGAAGACGCTCATCTGCAGCGGGAGGGGACGTACTGAGGGGTCGGAGACCATCAGGACGGGCCAGAGGAAGGAGCCCCACTGGCCGAGGAAGGTCAGGATCGCCACCGACGCGTACACCGGCTTCGACATCGGGACGACGATCGCGAAGAAGGTGCGCCAGGGGCCGGCGCCGTCGATGCGGGCGGCTTCCTCGATGCTGGGCGGGATCGCGCGGAAGTAGGTGGCGAACTGGAAGATGGAGAAGGCTTGGGCGATGAAGGGGATGGCCTGGATGTAGATGGTGTTGCGCTGGTCGTTGAACATGTAGAACAGCGGGACGGCCACTGCTTCGAACGGGACGAGCAACAGCAGCAGCACGAGGGTGAAGACGGTGTTCTGGCCTTTCCACCGCAGCCGGGTAAGCCCGTAGGCGGCCATGGAGTTGACGATCAGTCCGCCGAGCACCACGACGGCGGACAGGAGCAGTGAGATGCCCATGAACCGCCAGAAGTAGCCGGTGGCGTCGGAGTCGAAGCTGTCCAGGACGGCACGGTAGTTGGTGAAGGACAGGTGGGTGGGCAGGAAGCCGGTCAGGCCGTTGAGCACTTCGTCGGAGGGCTTGAAGCTGCCCAGGAACAGGTAGAGGACGGGCAGGACGAAGATGAAGGCCAGGACGCTCAGGACGGCGTAGTCGAGGAAGCGGCGCAGGGGTGAGCGGGTCATGGTCAGTCCTCGTTGCCCGCGCGGACGACGCGGCGCTGGGTGAGGGTCAGGGCGACGACGATCAGGAAGAAGACGACGGTGATCGCGGACGCCTGGCCGATGTTGTTCTGGTCGAAGGCCGTGGTGACGGCCTGGTACATCACCGTGCGGGTCGCGTCCTCGTCGAGTCCGCCGCCCTTGACGAGGACGTAGACCTGGTCGAAGACGCGGAAGGAGAACACCGAGGTGAGCAGGGCGACGAAGACGAGGGTGCCGCGGATGCCGGGCAGGGTGACGTGGCGGAACTGCTGCCAGCGGCTCGCGCGGTCGAGTGAGGCGGCCTCGTAGAGCTCGCCTGGGATCTGCTGGAGGCCGGCGAGGAGGATGACCATCTGGAAGCCGACGCCCTGCCAGACGGACAGCACGATGATCGAGGCCATGGCGGTGAGCCCGTCGCCGAGCCAGTCGAAGGCGCCCCAGTTGCCGAAAGTCACCGCGTCCAGGGCGGAGTTGAGCAGGCCGTCGCCGCTGCGGGCCAGGATGAGCCGCCAGATGACGGCGACCAGGGCCATGGGGAAGACGACGGGCAGGAAGAACAGGGACCGGAACAGGCCGATGGCCTTGAGTTTGCGGTTGAGGAGGATCGCCAGGGCCAGTGCCAGGCCCGTCTGCAGGGGTACGACGACCACGGCGAAGGTCAGGTTGTTCAGCAGGGCCCGCAGGAACGGGCCGGACATGTCGGGGTCGGTGAACAGGCGCCGGTACTGCTCCAGGCCGAAGAAGCGGGGCGGGAGCGGCGAGCCGAGGCGCACGTTGTAGAAGGAGAGTACGACCGCGTAGACGAAGGGGGCGCCGACGAAGGCGATGAGGCCGCCGAGGGCGGGTGCGGACATCAGCAGCCCGTGCAGCCAGTCGCGGTTTCTGCGCCCGGGCCGTTTGGACTTGGCGGATCTCGGTGGTGAGGTCGGTTTCCTGCCGGCGGGCGTGGCGGGTGCGGGGTTGACGGTGGTCACGGTAGGGGTCCTCTTCCCTGCCGGGAGGGGCGGGCGCTGTCAGGGTGCGCCCGGCCCTCCCGGCTGCTGGATGCCGGCTACGGCAGCTGGTAACCGTCGTTGTCCGAGTAGTCCTGGTCGATGGCGCGGGCGGCCTTGGCCAGAGCGGCCTTCGGGTCGGCGCCGCCGTAGATGTCGCTCACCGCCTGGCTGAACTTGGCGGTGACCGTGGGGTATCCGGCGGTGACCGGGCGGGTCACGGCCACGCAGGACTTCGTGATGTCACTGTCGCCACACGGCTTGGCCAGCTGGTCGGCGAAGAGCTGGAGCGGGCCGCCCTGCTTGTACAGCGGGCTCTTGGCGAGCACGGACTTGGTGCCGGGAGGGGCACCGTTGGCCGTGGTCATCGCGGTGACGTTGGTGTCGTTCATGAGGGAGTCGAGGAAGGCGCCGGCGGCCATTCCGTTCTTGGTGTCGGCGCCGATGCCCCAGGCCCAGGAGCCCTGGCCGGTCTTGGGGCCGTTGCCGAAGTCGGGCAGCGGCAGCACGACGAGGTCGTCACCGAGGGCCTTGCTGTAGGCGGGGTACATCCAGTGGCCCACCCAGCTGAGGGCGACGCGGCCCTTGGTGAAGGCGTTCGAGTCGGTGTTGGGATCGACGTAGGTCTTCCACGACTGGAAGGTCTTCAGCGCCGAGGCCACGGCCGGGGTGTCGAGAGCGCCTTCGGCCTTGCCGTTCTTCAGCAGCGAGCCGCCCGCCGACCAGACGACCGGGCCGAAGCCGTAGGTGCCCCACTCGTTGGCGAAGCCGCCGCCCTCCTGAAGGTCCAGACTCTTGCCGTCGGAGTCCTTGGCGGCCAGCTTCTTGACGGCCGCGGTGAACTCGGCTGCCGTCCAGGCGTCGGACACACCGGTGGGATACTTCACCCCGGCCGCGTCCAGCAGCTTCTTGCTGCCGTAGATGCCGAGCCCGGAGTCGTACAAGCCCAGGCCGTAGTGCTTGCCGTCGATCTCACCCTCGGCCTTCACCGCGTCCGTGGCGTTGGCCAGGGTCTTGGCGGAGACGTAGTCGTCGATCGCGGCGAGCTTCCGGTTGTAGACGAAGCTCGCCATGGTCGGGCCGTCGAACTCCATCACGTCCGGCAGCTTGGAGGCGTCGGTGGTGGTGATGGTCTTGGTGTAGTCGTTGTCGGGGATCAACGTCAGCTTGACCTTGACCTTCTTCTGTGAGGAGTTGAAGGTCTTCACCGCGTTCTGCACGGCGCTGGCCTCGCTCTGCTGACCCTGGTGCGCCCAGACAGTGATGGTGCCCGTGCCGCTGCCCTTCTCGGCGGAGGTGTTGGTGCCGCTGCCCCCGCCGCAGGCGGCCAGCGCGGCCAGCGGAAGGACGAGGGCCAGGGCCGTACAAGCCGTCCGGCGGGAACTTCTACTGCCGATGTTCATGGTGGGTGCCTCCGGTGCGTGGTGCGGGTCAGGGTGGGAGGTGCGGATGGGGCGTGGAGGGTGGAGAACTGGGGTGGGGACGGGTCCTACGGCGTGGGCAGGGCTGCCTACGCGTGCGGAGAGAGGCGGGGGCTCATGCGGACTGTCCTCCGGGCTCGGCGGAGTTGCCGCTCGCCTCCTTGATCACGAGAGGCCGCAGCTCCCAGGCGTCGACCGCGTAGCCGAGGCGCTCGTCGGGCGCGCTGCGTGCCTGTAGCCGCCACGGGCCGTCCCCGGTCGGGTAGAAGCGCAGAGTGAGGACCTGGCCGGTGGAGGTCAGGAAGACTTCGGCGATGGAGTGGTCGACGACGACGCGCAGGTCGACGGGTCGGTCGGCTGCGCAGGGCATCCGGTAGGAGCCGCCGCGGGCCCGGGGGTCCAGTGAGGCGTGGTCGCGGTCGACGACCAGTTCGCCTGTGTCGGCATCGAGGCGGATGTCGAGGTACTCGGAGCCGTCCGGGGTGGTGAGCAGCCGCAGACCGGCGTTTCCGGTCGGATCCAGACGGGCCGTCAGATCGAAGGCTCGGCCCACGCTGCCGAGGTCCACCGGGCCATCTGTCACGCCCTCGGTGTGGACGGCGTGCTCACCGCGCAGGTCGAGCAGTTCGGCGGCGGGTTGCTGGCGCAGCGTTTCGTCGCCGCCGACCGAGATCTCGCGAGGCAGGGTCAGCACGCCGGCCCATCCGTCCGTGACCGCCCAGGCTTCCTCCCGGGCTTCCACGGACCAGCCCCACAGCAGCCATCTGCCGCCGGGTGCACGCAGCAGGGCGGGTGCATAGCAGTCAGGGCCGTGGTCCACGAGGACTGGCGCGCCGGCCTCGAAGACGTTGCCGTGTTCCTCGCCGACCAGAGCCGTGACGCACCGTGGGCTGTCGTCGTCGTTCCAGGCGCTGAAGATAAGAGCACCGGGCCGTCCGGACTGCGCCGGGAGGTACTGGGGACACTCCCAGCCCTCGCCGGTGTGCAGGTCGGTGCCGCCGACCGGCTCCTGCTCGCGGGCGTCGAAGGGACCCAGGTAGGTCCAGGTCTCCAGGTCGGGCGACTCGTAGAGCAGGGCCGCGCCACGGCCGTCCGCGAGGGCGGCGCCGACCAGCATCCGCCAGCCGTCGCCGTCCTGCCAGACGTACGGGTCGCGGTACATGGTGCAGCTCTCGGGCCAAGCGGGGACGACCAGTTCGCCGCGCGGGCGGAAGGTCAGGCCGCCGTCATGGGAGGTGGCGTGGGTGACCGGCTGGTGCTGGGGGGAGCGGTCCTCGCGGTGCGCGGAGTAGAAGGCGACCAACCGGTCGCCATCGGAGACGGCGTTACCGGAGAAACAGCCGTCGGCGTCCACGCCACCCGGGGTCGGGGACAGGGCGATCGGCAGCGGCTCCCAGGTCAGCAGGTCGGGGCTGCGGAAGTGGCCCCAGTGCATGTTCGCGTGGGTCGACCCGTACGGGTTGTACTGGTAAAACGCGTGGTAGTGGCCGTCGTGGAAGACCAGCCCATTGGGGTCATTGATCCAGTTGCGGGGCGGGCGCAAGTGCGCAACGGGCCGGAACAGATCACGGGGCGCGGTGGACACACACGTGCCTTTCGGTGCGTACAGAGGGCATGCGAAGGGCGGTCACCGGAGGAAAACGGCCACAATTCCTTCGCAGCACTCGAAGAAAGTCGCCTCCACCAGCACTCGCGGCAGGCCCCCGGTGGCATGCCAACGCAAAGCCAGGTCCGGCGCGATGCCGACGGCGAGCTGTGGGAGAGAGGCTTGCTGACGCGCCGACACCTGGTCGGCGAGGAGCGCGAGGCTCAGCACCCTCGCGCTGAAGAGGCCGGGCCGCTGGAGGAGCGGGCCAAACTGACGCAGACCGATCCGCCCGCGCTTACCGGCGCGGCGGAGGCGGCGTCCAGCGCCGGCAGGCTGCGACGGCTCGACACCTCGTGGAAAGTCTCAGGGGACATGTGTGTACCCTCACTGTGTTCGAAGTACTGACAGGACCGACGACCGGTTGCGACGGTCGCCTGTCATGGTGCGGAATGCTTCGCCGTCCCGGGGTCAGAGTCGGGGCGGCGAAGCGACCGATGCCCGCGCCACCAGCGGGCAAAGCAGCATCTCCTGGCTGTCCGGGCCCGGTGGCCGGCCCGGCGTCTTGGTGAGTGCGAGCAGCTGGGCCACAGCCCGTGCCCCCATCTCGTAGTGCGGGAGCTGAACCGTGCTCAGCGCGGGGTAGACGGCCTCGCAGACCAGCTCCTGGTTGTCGAACCCGATGACCGACAGATCACCGGGGATGGACAGTCCCAACTCGGCCGCAGCCCGATAAGCACCGGCGGCCATCCGGTCGTTGAAACAGAACAGTGCCGTCGGGCGCCGTTCCGCCGTCAGCAGGCGCCGAGCAGCCCGGTAGCCCGCGTCCACGTCGCCGACCGTCGTCCCGAAGGACACCGCCGTCTCCGCGGCGACCAAAGACGGGTCATAGGGGACACCGACCTCGGCCAGCGCCTTGCGGTAGCCCTCCAAGCGGCCATGCCGGGCGGGAACGTCGACGGTCTGCACAGTCATGCCGATCCTGCGGTGCCCGTGGTCGATCAGCTCACGCACCGCCGTGTATCCGCCCTGGACCTCATCGGGCACCACGAAGGGGATGGCGGGGTCCTCGGAGCGCGCGTCCAGCAGCACAGTGGGGGTCGAGCCCAGGCTCTCCGGCACGCGCACGTTCCGGTGATACATCGCCGCGTACAGCACGCCGTCCACCTGCCGCTGGAGCAGCATCTCGATGCTGGTGCGCTCCAGTTCGGCATCGCCGCTGGTGTTGACCAGCAGCAGCACCAGGCCCTCGGCTGCGGCGGCCTCCTGGGCGCCCAGGATCGTGCGGCCGGCATGGGGGGTGGTGGCGATCTCATCGCTGACGAAGCCGATGGTGTGCGACCGCTTCAGTCTCAGCCCCCGGGCGAGGCCGTTCGGCGCGTACCCGAGTTCGTCGGCGACCCGCAGGACGCGCTGCCGGGTCTCCGCACTGGCCCGCTTGCCCTCGACGCCGTTCAGGATGTGCGACACGGTCGCGGTCGACACACCAGCCGCCGCGGCCACGTCCTTGATCCCGATCCGGCGCGCCATTGCCCCTGCCCAAAGTAGTAGATACCGGGTTGGTTAATCGTTTAGTCAACTGCGTGCACATGAGATTGCCCATGGCCGGAGCTCCTGTCAATGGCTTGTTACGAACTCTTGGCCGTCGGATGTCCTATGCGGAGGTCCAGCAGCAACGTCGCGCCCACTCCCCTGACCAGCCCGAGCGAACCGGCCTTCGTCGCCCGCGAGAATGCCCGCAGCGAGGACGACGGCTATCTGCTGATCCTGTGGTGGAACCGCGCCACCAACCTTGGCGAACTGCTCATCCACGACGCCGCCGACCTGTGCCGTATCCCGCCGGCCCGGGTCAAGCTTTTGTAGTCCGGGTGGGTTGCTCGACCTGTTCCCCACCGTGCCGCAGTTCGCGCGGACGGATCGATCTTTGTAGCGCGCTGACCTGCGGATTCGTGAACGAGGTGCCTGCATCGGGGACGCTTTCAGAGCGTCGGGCGGAGATTCTTGACGCTCGAAGCGGAAGTCACCGCCGCAGGCGGTGCGGGTGACCATCCCGGCCCAGCGTTCTTGGGGGCCGAGGACGCGGCTCGACCGTGTCACTTGATACCGGTCAGGTATCATCTCTGCATGGCGATGACACTCCGACTCCCCGACGACCTTGACGCGAAGCTCACCGAGCGGGCTCGCCGGGAGGGCCGCAGCAAGCAGGAACTTGCCATTGAGGCCATCCGTGACGCTCAGAACCGGGCCGAGCTGAAGGTCGATGACGTCTTGGCCGAGCTCATGGAAAGCGATGCGGAGATCCTGGACTACCTGAAGTGACCGGCGTGCGCTACATCCAGATCGACGAGATTCTGGCCATCGCCCGCACGGTCAACGGTACCGAGCACAGCGTGCGTGACATGGGCCTTCTGGTGTCGGCGATCGAGCGACCCCGGACGAACGTGTTCGGAGCCGAGTTGTATCCCGCGCTGCACGAGAAGGCTGCGGCACTGCTGCACTCCGTCGCCCGCCATCACGCGCTGATCGACGGCAACAAGCGCACCGCCTGGCTCGCCATGCGTGTCTTCCTGCGGTTCAACGGCGTCAGCGCCAGTACCGTGCCGCCGCCCGTCTCCGTTGCCGGCCCGTTCGTCGAGGAAGTCGCGCAGGACAACGTCGATGTACCGGTCATCGCCAAGCGTCTGTCGGCCTGGTTCCCCATTTCCTGACGTTCGACGTCGTGTCTCTTCCTCGGTTCCGTCCCCCGCGGGGCGCGCCGACGGGTCGCGGACGAGGCGGACGACCTGGTGGCCGTCGGTGAGCAGCGAGTGGGTCAGGGCGGATCCGATGAGTCCGGTGGACCCGGTGATCGCGACGCGCATGGCGTTCTCCCGAACCGGCTTGGGCAGGTGGCCTTGTGGCCACCCGGGACGGTTGTCGGACTTCGGGGTTCTCGGAGTCAGCGGCGATGCCACGGCAGGGCCGACGGGTAAGAGTCCTCCTCGTCGGCCTGCTTGAGGGAGGCGAGCACGGTGGCGGTGATGGTGGCGAGCTGCTCCACCTGTTCGGGGCTGAGGGCGTCGAACACCACGCGGCGGACGGCAGTCGCATGGCCGGGGGCGGCCTTGGCCATCAACTCCATGCCGGCCTCGGTGAGTTCGGCCAGCTGTCCGCGTCCGTCGGCCGGATCCTCCCGGCGCCGCACGTAGTCCGACTCCTCCAGGCGGATCACCGCGCGCGTGAGGCGGCTGCGGGTGAACTTCAACTGCTCGGCGAGCAAGGACTTCCCCAGGGCGCGGTCGGGTGCCACGGACAGGCGGGCCAGGAGGCTGTAGTCCGCGTGCGTCATGGCCGCGTCGCGCCGCAACTGCTGATCGAGGTAGTCGCTCAGCAGCGTCGAGCTCGCCGAGGGCGGCGGTCTGCCCGAACTGCTCGACGCGGGCTCCGCGATGCCCGTCGTACCGGCCGGCACCCCCACGTCTCCGATGTCCGACTGCCGGCGCCGCTCCAGCCGCCCAGCGTGCGGGACTTCGTCACCTTCGAGGAAACACGTCGAGGGCGTACGGTCGTGCCTGCGTGGGGGCTCCCGTGCGCGGGGGCGGGCTTCGGGCCGCCGTCCCGGGGGGGTGAACACGCTGTCTGCCCGCCCAGCGTGGAGATTGCCTCGCCGACCCGACCGCCTGGGCGAGACGGTTGCCCGGCCCCTCCGGCGAGCCGTGGCGGGCTCCTGACCGGCGTGTGACCCGTCGACGCTCAGGCGATCGACGGCGGGCGTGAGCTGGTTCAGGGATCCCATCTCTTCGTCGAGGCGGCGCCGCGACGGAGGGTTGTCGATGTGTTACGCGAACGGTTGTTGCGGCCCCGCGACGACGGTGGTGTGTGCGGCGTGGGGGCAGGCGTATGGGATTTCCCTGAGATGGACTGGAGAAGTGCAGTGAAGCGCTTCGATGCTCGTCAGAGCTCCAGGGCAGTGTCAAGAGAGCAATCTCGCCGCGTTGAGCAGAGCGCGCAGACCCCCTTGCCGCACCGGGACTGTCGTGGAATCGGCCCCTTGTGCGCCCTCAAGCCTTCACTTAACCTCGCAGCAACATCGAAGCGCTTCGATTGTGCATCCGTCGCAGTAATGGGATGTCTGCTTTCAGCTCAGCCAATTCCAGTCACGACACCGCAGCCGACGGCCCTGCGTCGGGTGTCCTGGTGCGCCATGAAGGGTTGACGCGATGACGCCGAATGCCGACAGCGGCCAGACTTTCACCGCGCGGGCCACCGGCCTCAGCTCGGGCGGCACCGAGTTCCAGTCGGTCGCGGCACCCGGCCGCACCGGCGGCCTGTGGCTCAGCCTCCAGGGCGACGGGCTCTGCCGCTCGACCGACGGCGGCGCGACCTTCACCGAGGTCAGCAGCTGCCACGCCTCACACACCCTGGGCTTCGGCAAGGCCGCCCGGGGCGCTTTCCACCCGGCCCTCTCCATGGTCGGCGCCATGGACACCATCACCGCCGTACACCGCTCCGACGACGAGGCGAAGACCTGGACACGGTTCGACGACGACCGTCACCCGTGGGGCTGGACCAAAGCCGCCGCCACCGGCGATCCCCGCGTGTGCGGACGGGGCTACATCGCCGCCGACGGACGCGGCGTGCAGTACGGGGAGCCCGCCTGACGCGCGACAGCGGCATATCGGCGTCGTCCGCACCGTCCACGGCACCTGACGGCCGCACCCGGCCACCCGGTGGGAGACCGCCTTCCGCGGCGGCTACGGCCGACACGGCGCCCTCGTGTTCGGCGATACGCATGCCGAGCAGATCGCCGTAACGCACCGCACCCTGATGCCCGCCGGGCGGCGATCAGCCCCGCTGAACAGCCATCACTCGCAGAAGAGAAGGAACTCCATGAAAAAGTCTCGGATCCTACCCCTGGTCACGCTTGTGTCCGCCGTGCTCGGGCTGGCAGCGGCAGGTGTGACCCCTGCCTCCGCCGCCTCCGACACGCCTTTGCGGGTCATGCCGTTGGGCGACTCGATAACCTGGGGTGTGGGAAGCAGTACGGGCAACGGCTACCGGGCGCCGTTGTGGGACAGACTCGCTTCGGACGGCCACCCGCTGGACTTCGTAGGCACCGGGCGGGCCGGTTCGATGTCCGATCCCGACAACGAGGGCCACTCGGGGTACCGCATCGACCAGATCGCCGCACTCGCCGACGCCTCACTCACCCGCTACCGGCCCAATGTCGTCACGCTGCATATCGGCACCAACGACCTCCAGGGGGCCTCCGAGGTCAACACCGCCATCGCCCGGCTCAAGTCGCTGGTCAACCAGATCACCGCCGACGCCCCCGACGCAACCGTCCTCGTCGCCTCCCTGGTCGTGTCCACCAGCAGCTCGGAGGAGCAGTTCCGGGGCGCGTACAACCAGGCCACCCGCCAGATCGTCAGCGAGGCACAGGCGGCGGGCAAACACGTCGCCCACGTCGACATGAGCAGCCTGACCACGGCCGACCTGGCCGATCCCCTGCACCCCGACGACTCGGGCTACCAGAAGATGGCCGACGCCTTCCACCGCGGCGTCCGGGCCGCGGACAGCGCCGGATGGCTGAAGAACCCCGCCCCCGCCCCCGCACGCGTCCAGTCCGGCATCGCCGGCAAGTGCATGGACGTCAAAGGCGCCGCCACAGCCGACGGGACCGCCGTCCAGACGTGGAGCTGTGGCGGCGGTGCCAACCAGTTGTGGTCCGCCTACACCGACGGCACGCTGCGCTCCCTGGGCAAGTGCCTCGACGCCGCCGGCTGGGGCACCGCGAACGGAACCAAGGTGCAGCTCTGGTCCTGTCACGGCGGCGCCAACCAGGTCTGGCAGCCCTACAACGGCGGCTACCGCAACCCCGCTTCGGGCCGCTGCCTCGACGTTCCGGGCTCCTCCACGGCCGACGCCACGCAGCTCCACCTGTGGGACTGCAACGGCGGCTCCAACCAGAAGTGGACCACTCTGACCGCCGGATGACCCCGCTCCGGGATCCGCGCCCCCTCCGGGGGTTCGGATCCCGGAAGAACATCGGCAGCGGGCACCGCCGGGGACGGCATCCGACGCGGTCGGCTCATACCTGGCAGGGCAGTGATCGACGACAACCCGCTCGACGAGCACCTCGCAGCGACCGGGAGCCACGGTGAGGGAGCCTGCGGAGACGTCCCAGCGTCAGAGCAGCGGTCATTCGGCGCCCAAGCGCCGTCGCCTTCCTCACACCCCGTCACCTCCCGGGCCTGGTGCGTGAGTTGGGCCCGTGTCACGCGATCGGTCGGTGACTGAGGCGGCCAGACGCCCGGCGCGGTCCTCGTGGCCACGGCCGTCGACGCCGACGAGGGCGGTGCCACCCAAGCGCTGAACACCTCCCGCCGCGCCGCGAGGCGACCTGGAAAGAGCTTCAGGATCACGGCAACCTTTCGCGCAGCGTGTGACCACAAGGAATCGGATCCGGCCAGTTCGGTTGCAGAGATCCGGATTGCCACGTGAACAGCATGCAAGGAGAACGCCTTCCCATGAACCACCCCACGCACGGCGGGCGCCGCGGGCGTCACCGCCGCCGCTGGACCGCCACTGGTCTGGTGCTCGGTGTGCCCGCCGTCCTCGTGCCGTATCTCCTGTTCGCGCAGGAGGACTCGCAGGCGGCGACGGTCGACGGCGACGCCTATTACCGGCTGGTGTCCGTGCGCAGTGGCAAGGTGCTGGACGTCAACGGCTTCTCGACCGCCGACGGCACCCGGGTCCAGCAGTGGACCGACCAGAACACGGCCAACCAGCAGTGGAAACTGAGGTCCGCCGGTGACGGCTACTACGAGCTGGTCAACCGCAACAGCGGCAAGGTGCTGGGCATAGCGGGCGACTCGACCGCTCAGGGGGCCGCCGCCGAGCAGCAGACCGACAGTTCCGCCACCTCGCAGGAGTGGAAGATCAGCGAGGTGAGCGGTTCCGACGCCGTCACCCTCACCTCTCGCAGGAGTGGCCAGGTCCTGGACGTCTCCGGGGGCTCCACGGCCCAGGGCGCGGCGCTCATCCAGTATCCGAGCCGGGGCAGCACCAACCAGCAGTGGAAGCTGGTGAAGACGGGCGGGGCCCAGGCGGCCGGTACCGGCGGTGCGCAGACCACGGCATCGGCGGGACCGTACAGGTGGGAGAACGCCCAGGTGGTGGGCGGCGGTTACGTCACCGGTCTGGTGTTCAACCAGAAGGAGAAGGGCCTGCTGTACGCGCGCACCGACATGGGTGGCGCCTACCGCTGGGACACCGGGGCCGAGCAGTGGATCCCGCTGACCGACTGGATCGGCGAGAAGGACTGGAACCTGCTGGGCATCGACTCGCTGGCCACCGACCCCGTCGACCCCGGCCGGCTCTACCTCGGGACGGGCACCTACACCAACGAGTGGGCGGGCAACGGCGCGATCCTGCGCTCCAGCGACCGGGGCCGCACTTTCCAGCGCACCGATCTGCCGTTCAAGGTGGGCGGTAACGAGGACGGCCGTGGGGCGGGCGAGCGGCTCGTGGTCGACCCGGCGGACCACGGCACCTTGCTGCTGGGCACCCGCAAGAACGGCCTGTGGCGCAGCACCGACTTCGGCGTGACATGGAGGCAGGTCTCGTCGTTCCCCGTCAAGGACGGGGCGAGCAGCGGCGGGGGAATCTCCTTCGTGACGTTCGGCCCGGCCGGCAGCAAGACGATCTACGTCGGTGTCGGCGACAAGTCCACCTCCCTGTACCGGTCCACCGACGGCGGCGGCACCTGGCAGGCCGTCTCCGGGCAGCCCGCCGGCCAGATGCCGCAGCACGGCGTCCTCTCCGGTGACGGCTCGCTGTACCTGACGTACACCGACAACCTGGGGCCCAACGGCGTGACGGGGGGCTCGGTGTGGAAGTACACGGCGGCCCGCGGGGCGTGGAAGGACGTCTCCCCGTCCCGGGGCAGTTACGGGTTCTCCGGTCTGGCCGTCGACCCGCGCAAGCCGTCCACGGTGATGGTCACCACCCTCGGTCGCTGGTGGCCCCAGGACGAGATCTACCGGACCACCGACGGCGGCGAGACCTGGAAGGCCCTGGCCGACAAGTCGGTGCGCAACGCCTCCGCCGCGCCTTACGTCGGCACCCACACCGGGCACTGGATGACCGCCCTGGCCATTGATCCCTTCGACTCCGGGCACGTGCTGTACGGCACCGGCAACGGCATCCTGCGCAGTACGGACGCGGCCGCGTCCGACAGCGGCGGCACCAGCCACTGGAGCATGGGCGCCCGGGGACTGGAGGAGACCGCGCTGTCGGACGCGATCGCCCCGCCCGGCGGCGCCGCCGTCATCACCTCCATGGGCGACCAGGGCGGCTTCCGCCACGACTCCCTGACCAAGGTGCCCTCCGGGCGGTTGAACAACCCGATGATGACCAACAGCACCGACATCGACTTCGCCCAGTCCAAGCCCGCGCTGATGGTCCGCGTCGGCCGGGGCGGCGCGCAGGACGGCGCCTACTCCACCGACGGCGGCAGCAGCTGGAACGGCTTCAAGGCAGAGCCGGTGGCCGGTGCCCAGGACGGCCGTGTCGCGCTCGCGGCGGACGGCTCCACCATCGTGTGGACCGAGGCCGGTCAGGCCCCCTACCGCTCGACCGACAACGGGTCGAGCTGGTCGAGGGTCAACGGCCTGGGCAACGACGCCGCAGTCGTCGCCGACCGCTCCTCGGCCAGGACCTTCTACTCACTGTCCGGCGGCACGCTCCACGCCAGCACCGACGGCGGCGCGACCTTCACCGCTCGCGCCACCGGCCTGCCCTCCGGCCGGCTCACAGCGGTGCCCGGCATCGCCGGAGACCTGTGGATCGCCGGCAGCACCAAGGGGCTGCTGCACTCCACCGACGGCGGCCGCACCTTCACCACGCTCAAGACGGTGCAGTCCGCCTCCGCCCTCGGCTTCGGCAAGGCCAAGCCGGGCAGCGACTACCAGGCGCTGTACCTGATCGGCACCGTCGAGGACGTCACCGGAGTCTTCCGCTCCACCGACAAGGGCGCCACCTGGCTCCGCGTCAACGACAAGGCCCACCAGTGGGGCGCCATCGGCGGCGTCGGCGTCATCACCGGCGACCCCGACACCTACGGCCGCGTCTACGTCGGCACCAACGGACGCGGCCTCCAGTACGGCGACCCGTCCTGACCTCGACACCCGAGCGGGTCCGCAGGCACTACCGCCTGCGGCCCCGCCATGGCCGAGGTACCTCGTGGACCTGCCGAGCCGGCCTACGCGATGACGGGTCAGGGGTTACGGGAGCGCGCTCCACTTCTGGTTGTTCTGGCCGTTGCAGGTCCACAGGATGACCGGGGTCCCGTTGGCGGAGCCGGCCTCCTTGGCGTCGAGGCACAGCCCGGCGCGGACGTTGCGGACCGAGCCGTCGGAGCCGACCGTCCACTTCTGGTTGTGATCAGATGTGCGCGGGTCAGCGCTTCAGGGTGAGCAGGCCCGGCCGGTACGGCAGGTTCACGTACATGGGATGAATCAACGGATACGGACGTTGCTCCTGTCTAGTCTCGCGACACGGAAATCCAAGGGACTCTGACCGCGGGGAGCTGCGAGTTCACTGTTCGTGCGACCGCGCCTCGCGGGCGACCAGGGTCAGCATCGGTGGTCCGTACTTCGTCGAGGCCGTCCTTCACGCAACCATGGTCGGGTCGGGACCGATCGGGTCGTCGGTTGATCTGTCGAGGGGCAGAGGGCGCGAAATGGATATTCGGCAGCTGGAGTACTTCCTGGCGATTGTTGATCGTGGGGGGTTCAACCGTGCGGCCTCGGCTCTGTACGTGTCGCAGCCGTCGCTGTCGCAGGCCGTGCGGGCACTGGAGCGTGATCTCGGTTCCGAGTTGTTCCATCGCATCGGGCGCAGGGCAGTGCTGACGGAGGCCGGGAGGGCTCTGATCGAGCCTGCCCGGGAGGCCGTGCGGAGTCTGGGGACGGCGCGGGCGAGTGTGGCGGCTGTGCATGAGCTGCGTGAGGGGCGCCTGGACGTGGCGTCCATGCCGTCGCAGGCGGTGGAGCCGCTGACGAGCCTGGTGAGTGCCTTCAGCCACCGGTATCCCGGCGTCTCTGTGGCCATCAAGGCGGCGTTCACCTCGCGTGACGTGGTCGACATGGTGCGCACGGGTGCCGTGGAGTTGGGGCTTCTGGCGTCCGCCGGTCCGGTCTCCGGCAAGGAGGTCGTCTCACACGCGCTGGGGCGGCAGCGCTTTGTGCTGATGGTGCCGGCCGACGGCCCGTTCGGTGACCGGACGGCGGTGGAGTGCCGGGAGCTTGCGGGACAGCGGCTGATCGTCGGGCAGCCGGGTACGGGGATGCGCGCCTACGTCGACGGGCTGCGGGAGCAGGGCATCGAGTTCACCGTCGCCGCCGAGACCGAGCACCGGGTGTCTCTCATGCCCCTGGTACTGGCCGGGGTCGGGCTGGCGGTGGTCACGGATTCCTGGCGGGACGTCGCCCGGCGGCTGGGCGCCCGCGTCCTGGACATCGAGCCGGAGACCACCTTGGACGTCGCCCTCGTCAGCCGCCGCGGCAGCCTGTCGCCCGCGGCCGCCGCGTTCGTCACGGCCGCCGCCTCGTTCGCCGACAGCTGATAGCACCTGCTTATAAGGCAGATCCGCTTTGCGTCTTGGACGCGCCGCGGGCCGCCTTGCTGCAATCGACGGCATGACGACGAATCACCGCATTGCCCTGATCCCCGGCGACGGCATCGGGGCCGAGGTGCTGCCCCCGGCACAGCAGGTGCTCGATGTTCTCGGCCGCCGCCACGGCTTCAGCCTGTCCTACACGTCGTACGACTGGTCGTGCGAGCGGTACCTGCGGGAGGGCGCCATGATGCCCGCCGACGGGATCGACCAGCTGCGCGACAAGGACGCGATCCTGCTGGGCGCGGTGGGGTACCCGGGGGTGCCCGACCATGTCTCCCTGTGGGGGCTGCTGATCCCCATCCGGCGCAGGTTCCGCCAGTACGTCAACCTCCGGCCCATCCGTGTCTTCGACGGCATCGACAGTCCGGTGCGCGGCGCACGGCCGGGCGAGGTCGACATCGTCGTCGTGCGGGAGAACGGCGAGGGCGAGTACAGCGAGATCGGCGGACGGCTGAACCAGGGCACCTCCGAGGAACTGGCTGTCCAGGAAGCGGTGTTCACCCGGGCCGGGGTCACCCGGATCGCCGACTACGCGTTCTCGCTCGCCGCCCGCCGCCGGGGGAAGCTCACCTCCGCCACCAAGTCCAACGGCATCATCCACACCATGCCGTTCTGGGACGAGCTGATCGCCGAGCGGGCGGCCGAGCACCCCGGCGTCACCTGGGACCAGGAGCACATCGACGCGCTGGCGGCCAAGTTCGTCCTCGAACCCGCACGCTTCGACGTGGTCGTCGCCTCCAACCTCTTCGGCGACATCCTCAGCGACCTCGCGGCCGCGGTCGCCGGATCCATCGGCATCGCCCCGGCGGCCAACCTCAACCCCGAGCGGGACTTCCCCTCGATGTTCGAGCCGGTGCACGGCTCCGCGCCCGACATCGCGGGCCAGGGCATCGCCAACCCGCTGGGCGCGATCTGGTCCGCGGCCATGATGCTCGACCACCTGGGCCGTCCCGCCGCGGCCAGGGACATCACGGACGCGATCGCGTCGGTCCTGGCCAAGACCGATACCCGCACCCGTGACCTGGGCGGAACCGCGACCACCGCCGAGTTCACCGACAAGCTGACCGAGCTGCTCTGAGCCGTCTCCCTCCGCGGTGGGCGGCAGGGACGATGCCGCCCACCGGTCACCGGGCACCCACCCCGGCGCCCGGCGCGGGACGGCAGACGTGCCCCGTCATACGCCGGGAAGAGTTGTTTCTCCCGCGTCCAGAACCAGCACCGCGACGTGCAGGGACGTGCGCTGCAGGCCTGATTCCAGGTCGCAGCCGAGGAGCCGTTCGATGGTGTGGAGGCGCTGGTAGTACGCCTGCCGGGACATGCCGGCGCGTTTCGCCGCGACCGACTTGTTCCCGGCCGCCGCCAGATAGGCGCGCAGTGCCGGGAGCAGATCGCCGCCGTTGCGGTCGTCGTGCTCGATGAGGCGGGTCAGTTGCCGTTCCGCGTACCGCTGCAGACGGGTGTCCTCCCGCAGGAGGCCCAGCAACTCCGGCAGCCGGACGTCGGCAGGGACGTAGAACCACCGCTCGGGGGAGGCCGGTGTGATGGCCTCGGCCGTCTGCTCCGCCTCCTGCCACGACCGGGCGATCCCGCCGAGATCGGTCACCCCGGGGCCGACGGCGACGACGGCCCGCGGTCCGAGCTCCTCCCGGGTCAGCCGGCCGATCCGCTCGGCGACCGGCTGCCAGGCGCTCGCCTGTGCCAGTGCCATGAGCACGCCGATCCGGCCCGGGGCCGTCTCGCCGACGAGGGCGCGCACGCCCGTGTGCGCCAGCGCCTTCGCGATCCGTTCGTCGAGGTGCTCGTCCTCGGTGGCGGTGTACGGGTGGCGGATGACCACGGCGAAGAGCCGGTGCCCGAAGGCCGGCAGCCCCAGCGCCTCGGCGCGGGCGCGCGCGTCCGCGGGGGAGCGGAAACGCCGCTCGTACAGGTCCCGCAGTACCGAGCGGTGGGCCCTGCGCTCCCACCAGGCCTGTCCGGCCTGGCGCGCCATGGTCAGCGCGACCGCCGCACGTTCCAGCACGAGGACGTGTTCCGGGTCGGGCTCGGCGTTCAGCCGGTCCTCCAGCAGCACCAGCCGCCCCCACGGCCCGTGGTGGTCCTGCACCGCAGCGATCAGCCACCCCTCGGGGCCGCTCGGTGTGATCCTCTCCGGCGTCGGTGCGGCCCGCGAACGCCGCGACCAGGCCGACACCACCGGCTCGTACGGCCGGCCGAGCAGCTCGCACATCAGGACCCGGTGGGTGAGATCCTCCAGCACCACGGGGGCTCCGGTGAGCTCCGCGGTGGTGTGCACCAGTTCCTCGGGGTCCGCGCCCCGCAGCGTCAGGGCGGTGAAGATGTCCTGGATGTCCCGCCCGCGGCGCAGCAGGGCCCCCTGAGCGTCGAGGATGAGCGCGTGCACCGTCTGCGTGACGTCGATGAACCGGACGCCACGGGCCAGCTCGACGAGCGGCACGTCACGGGCTCGGCACGCCGCCACCAGCTCGTGGGGCACCTTCCGGTACCGGTAGCCGAGCTCCACGATCAGGCCGGCCGCTCCGATGTCCGCGAGCTGGTCGACGTAACCGCGCAGCTCGGAGGCGTCCTCGGGATGCGGCATTCCCGTCGTCAGCACCAGCTCGCCGCCCTCCAGGAAATCGGCGGGGTTGAGCAGCTCGGTGACATGCACCCAGCGCACCGGGCCGTCCAGCTGTGACTCGCCGGCCAGCACGCGCGGCATCCCTTCGGCGAGGACGGGCAGGCGCAGTACCTCCCTCAGTGTGGGGAAGTGCCCGCGTACATGATGTCTGGGCGGCATAGAGGGTGCTTTCATCCGAGGGAATCGGGCTCACCCTCGCACCGGCCACCCACGGTGACAAGAGGGGGATCGGTATTGGTGCAGCCCGTTCGCCCGCTGTGACAGACCGTCTCGAGAAGGCCCCGAGGCGGAACACAGTGTGGGTTGACCTGCAGGTTCCCCTGGGCGGAAAGTGAACGCCATCCCCAGCAGGGACCGAACCGGAAAGGTCCGCACGGTGTCCGGACAGTGCTGGGGCCCGACTGCCACCCATCCCACCATCGAGAGGAGCGACCTCATGCGCATCCCGAAGCGCGTCGCCGTGATCGGTGCCGGCAGCATGGGCAGCCAGGCCATGTGGCGACTGGCGGCCCGCGGAGCCGAGGTCATCGGCTACGACCGGTACGCACCGGGTCACGACCGCGGCGCGGCCGGGGGCGAGAGCCGCATCTACCGAGCCGCCCACCTCGGCGAGCCGGGGTACATTCCGCTGCTGCGGCTCGCGGACCGGATGTGGGAGCAGCTCCAGGCGGAGACGGGCCGGTCGCTGCGACGCCGCAGCGGGAGCCTGGTGATGGGAGAGGCCTCCTCACCGTCCATGAGTCTCCTCCTCTCCACCAGCGCCGCCCAGGGGCTGGATCACGAGGTGCTGGACCGGGAGGAACTCGCCCGCCGCTACCCGCAGCACCGGCTCCCGGACGGACACACCGCCGTCCTCGACCGGTCGGGCGCCGTCATCAGGCCGGAGGCGTCGATCCAGGCCGCCGCCGCCCGTGCCGAGCAGCTGGGCGCCCGGCTGCACCGCTACACCACGGTGCGCGAGGTCGTCCCCGAGGCGGGTGGCGGGGTGCGGGTCGTCACCGACCGGGGCACGGACCATGTGGACGCCGCCGTGGTGACCGTGGGCCCGTGGATCAACACCCTGCTCCCGGACCTCCCCCGGACCATCGACGTCCGCCGGGTGATCTGTTCCTGGCACCTGCCCACCCGCCACGACTGGTTCGCCGGCGGTGCCCCTTCCTTCGTGCGCGCCACACCCCACGACTGCTTCGGAATCCCGTCGCCCGACGGCATCTCCGTCAAGCTCGGTCTCTCCTTCAGATACCACGCGCCGGTGCCCGAGCCCGACCGGCTCGAACGTACGGTCCGCCCCGAAGAACTCGGCGTCTTCCGCGAGCTCATCGGTGCACTCATGCCCGACCTGAACCCCGACCCCATCAGGATGTCGGCCTACATGGAGGGCTACACGGAGTCCGGAAACCCGCTCGTCGGTCATCTCCCCGGCGAGGACGACATCATCGTCATGGCCGGGTTCTCCGGCAGCGGCTTCAAGTTCTCGCCCGCGATGGGAGAGATCGCCGCCGACCTGGCGCTCGACGGATCCACGCAGCAGCCCGTCGACTTCCTCGCCCCGGCAGGAGTCGGCGCCGCCTGATCCCGGCGATCGTCGACGTCATCACCCCCGCTCACGGTCATCACCCCCCACTCGCGGTCATCACCCCCACTGGCGACATCTCCGTCATGAGCATGCCCAAAAGGGTCCGTGCCGGCCCTGACCAGTTCCCCGAAGCAAGAAAGTGGAGCACTTCCATGCCCATTCCCTCGTTCCGGTTCCGCCCGAAGTACGTCTCGTTCGACTGCTACGGCACGTTGATCGAGTGGCCGATGACCCCCATCACCCGTGAGCTCGTCGGCGACCAGATCCCGGCCGAGCACTGGGACCAGTTCGTCAAGGAGTTCCGCGGCTACCGCTACGACTCGGTCCTCGGCAAGTACTACCCCTACGAGGAGACTCTGCAGGACGCCTTCGAGGGGGTCTGCCGCAAGTGGGGCGTGAAGGCCGCCCCGGACGCCGGCAAGCGGTTCGCCGACGGCGTGCGCAGCTGGGGCCCGCACGCGGACGTGCCGGAACCGCTGAAGAAGATGGGCGAGAACTACAAGCTGGTGATCCTCTCCAACGCCGGCGACGCCTTCCTCGAGGAGAGCGTGCCCCGGCTCGGAGCGGACTTCCACGCGGTCTTCACCGCGGAGCAGGCCGGCTACTACAAGCCCCGGTACGCGGCGTTCGAGTACATGCTCGACCAGCTCGACGCGTCCCCGGAGGACTTCGTGCACGTCTCCTCCCACACCCGTTACGACCTGATGCCGATGCACGACATGGGCTTCCGCAACCTCGTCCTCCTGGACCGCGGCTGCGACCCGGTCACCCACGGATACGACTACGTGACGGTGAAGTCCCTGGACGAGCTCAACACCATGCTCGGCATCTGACCCGCGACGCACACCCGCTCACGCAGCACCTTCTTCCCGACAGGCGCCCGGTCTCGTGTGGCCGCCCATGAGCCCGGCACGTTTCCGGGCGCCGCCCGACGAGGTCCCGCCCCGGCGGAACCCGTACGTCGTCCCCGCATCACGGACTCCCCGCATCCCAGCGCTTCTTCAGGAGGCACCGCCATGGAAAGCAACCGGACAGGCCGCAGAACCGTACTCCGCACCGCAGGCGCTGTGGCCGCCGCCATGCAGGTCAACAGAAACTTGAGTGTCCCGATCGTCACGGCGGCCCTGGCTCTCGCGCTCGCCGCGTGCGGGGCGAGCGGCACGCCGCAGAACGTGGGGGCCAAGGGCACGGCGCAGGGCGGAGGTTCCGGTGCGTCGGCCGAGCACACCGACGACGTCTCGGTGGGCGTGAAGCCGGATGCCAAGGCCGTGAAGCTGCTGCCCGCGGCGGTGAAGGCCGAGGGCAAGCTCTCGGTGGCCATGGACCTGGCCTACCCGCCCACCACGTTCATGGCGTCGGACAACAAGACCCCGATCGGGTTCAACCCGGACATGGCCCGGCTGATCGCCGCCAAGCTCGGCCTGAAGCTGCAGATCAACAACGTCAAGTTCGACACCATCATCACCGGACTGCAGGCCGGTCGGTACGACTTCACGGCCTCCACCATGGGCGCCACGAAGGACCGGCTGAAGGTGCTCGACATGGTCGACTACTTCAAGGCCGGGACCGGAGTCTCCGTCCCCTACGGGAACCCGCAGAAGCTGGGCACCCACACGCTGTGCGGGCACCGCGTCGGTGTCACGTCCGGCAGCACCCAGGAGCTGCAGTGGGTGCCGCTGCTGTCCAAGCAGGACTGTACGAGCAAGGGCAAGCCGGCCATCGAGGCGGTGACCCTGCCCAGCGTGAACGACGCGCTCACCCAGCTGGTCTCCAAGCGGCTCGACGCGGTGATGTACGACTTCACCGCGCTCGGGTGGGCGGCCGAGCAGCAGCCCAAGACGTTCGAGGTCCTCAAGCCCATGGTGACCGCCAAGACCGTGGCCGTCGCGCTGAAGAAGGACTCGCCGCTGACCCCCGCGGTGCAGGCTGCCGTCCAGTCGATCATCGACAGCCCCGAGTACGCCGAGGCTCTGGGCCGCTGGGGTTTCCCGGATCTCGGGATCACGACCGCGGCCATGGCCGTCCCGCAGGACTGACATGAGCACGGATCTGATCGGTACGAAGACCAGGAGCCGGCCGGTGCCCGAACTGCTGCCCGAAGAAAAGAAGCGGATCACGCCGAAGCGTCCGCGCGACTACGTCGCCTGGGTGGTCGCGATCGCGATCGTCGCCGGTCTGGTGTGGACCGCGGTGACGAACGAGAACTATCGCTGGCCGGTGGTGTTCAGCTACTTCACCACGCAGACCATTCTCGACGGTCTGCTGGTCACGCTGATTCTGACCGTGGCGAGCATGGCCCTGGGCACGCTGCTGGGGCTGGTGCTGGCGGTGATGCGCATGTCGCCGCAGCGGCCCGTCTCCGGGCTGGCCCAGCTCTACATCACCTTCTTCCGCGGCACCCCGGTGCTGGTGCAGCTGGTCTTCTGGTTCAACATCGCGGCGCTCTACCCGAACCTGTCGGTCGGTATCCCGTTCACCGGCGTCTCCACACCGGTGAACGTGAACGCGATCATGACCCCGATGACCGCGGCCGTCGTGGGGCTCACCCTGAACCAGGCCGCGTACATGTCGGAGATCATCCGCGGCGGGTTCGCGTCGGTCAGCCGCGGACAGCACGAGGCCGCGGAGTCCCTGGGCATGTCGGGGTTCACCAAGCTCCGCCATGTGATCATCCCGCAGACCATGCCGGCGATCATTCCGGCCACCGGCAACCAGGTGATCGGCATGCTCAAGGAGACCTCGCTGGTGAGCGTGCTCGGCGTCGCCGACCTGCTGAACAGCGCACAGGCCATCTACGCCCGCAACTACCAGACGATTCCGCTGCTGATCGTGGCCAGCCTCTGGTACCTGATCATGACGCTGGTGCTGAGCGTGCCGCAGTCCATGATCGAGCGCCGTTTCTCCCGCTCGACCCGGGCGCGGCTGACCCCGGCCGCCACCGCGGCCGAGCCCGGAGCCGGACAGCCAGTTCCCACCACGAGGGAGTCCCTGCTGTGAACGCCGACGGAACGATCGTCGCACGCAAGCTGTGCAAGAGCTTCGGACGCCACCAGGTCCTGCGCGACATCGACCTGACCGTCGCGGCCGGGGAGATCTCCTGCATCATCGGGCCGAGCGGATCGGGCAAATCGACACTGCTGCGGTGCATCAACGGGCTGGAGACCGTGGACCGCGGAGTCCTGAAGGTCAACGGAGAGGACTTCGGCTATGTCGAGAAGGACGACGCCTACCACGCCGTCCGCCCGCAACGGCTGGCCGAGCAGCGCGCCCGCATCGGCATGGTGTTCCAGCAGTTCAACCTGTTCCCGAACATGACCGCCGAGAGCAACGTCATGTCCGGACCGGTGCTGGTGCAGAAGAAGGACCGCGCCGCCTGCCGGGAACGGGCACAGGAGCTGCTGGCCAAGGTCGGCCTCGAGGGCTGCGGCCACAAGTACCCCGCCCAACTCTCCGGCGGTCAGCAGCAGCGCGTGGCCATCGCCCGCGCGCTCGCGATGGATCCCACCATCATGCTGTTCGACGAACCCACCAGCGCACTGGACCCCGAACGCGTGGGCGAAGTACTCGCCGTCATGCGCGACCTCGCCGGCAACGGAATGACCATGCTGCTCGTCACCCACGAGATGGGCTTCGCCCGCGAGGTCGCCGACGAGGTGCTGTTCATGGACGACGGCATCGCAGTCGAACGCGGCGACGCACGCGAGGTCCTGGCCAACCCCCGCGAGAAACGCACCCAGGCCTTCCTCGAAAGGGTGCTGTAGAAGCGGCCCGGACCCGCGGCAGCGGACCCGGCAGCGAGTCCGGCAGCGAGTCCGGAGAAGACGCCGGTCGACTGCGTCCGTCCCGTAGAACCCCTCACCCGCGCCTTGCGCCGGCACGGACCGCGCCGGCGCTGACAGCGCCGCCCGCCGGGCTCCTGGTCGCGCGCCCCGGCCGCGCCCCCCTTTGAAACTCCCCGCTAAGGACCCGACATGAAGACGATTCCCTACTGGATAGACACCGCTGGGGCGTTTCCCGACCGGTCCGGCAAGCCGCTGACCGAGGACACCGACCTGGTGGTCGTCGGCGCCGGACTGACGGGTCTGTCCACCGCCCTGCACTCCGCCCGCAAGGGCGCCCGCGTCACCCTCGTCGAGAAGGGCCAGATCGGCTCCGGCGCCTCCGCACGCAACGGCGGCATGGCCAACCTGGGATTCACCATCGGCGTGGGCCAGGCCGTCCGCCGGTACGGACTCGAACGGGCCCGGGAGATCTACAACTCCTACGGCGAGGCCGTGGACACCGTCGAGCGGCTCGTGAACGAGGAGTCCATCGACTGCCAGTTCCGCCGTGTCGGACGCCTGGGCGTCGCCTCCCGCCCCGCGCACTTCGAGAACAAGAAAACCCAACAGCGCGACCTGGCCAAGTACTTCGGACACGAGACGACTCTGGTCGGCAAGTCCGAGCTGCGTTCGGAGATCGGATCCGACGCCTACCACGGCGGCCTGCTCGACCCGTTCAGCGCCGCCCTGCACGTCGGCCGCTTCGTGCGCGGTATGGCCGACGCGTGCGAGCGCACCGGTGTCGAGATCCACGAGCGCAACGCGGCCATCGGTGTGCGGCGCACCGCCGCCGGCCGGTTCGAGGTCAGTACCGAGCGCGGTGTCATCCGCGCCGGGCAGGTCATGATGGCCACCGACGCCTACACCGACCAGAACTTCCCGTGGCTGCGCCGCCAACAGGTCTGCGTGGGCAGCTTCATCATCGTCACCGAGCCGCTCGGCGAGGAGCTCGCCCGGGACATCATCCCCAAGGCCCGCCTCATCGTCGACTCCAACAAGGTCTGCCACTACTTCCGGCTCACCCCGGACAACCGGCTGCTGTTCGGCGGCCGCGCCCGCTTCGCACCGTCGGACCCGACCTCGGACAAGAAGAGCGGGGCCGTCCTGTTCCGTGAGATGTGCGGGATCTTCCCCCAGCTCTCCCGCACCAGGATCGAGTACGTGTGGGGCGGCTCCGTCGGTTTCGCCATGGACCGCATCGTGCACGCCGGGCAGACCGAGGACGGCGTCCACTACTCCATGGGATACGCGGGCCACGGCGTGCAGATGGCCACCCACATGGGGCAGGTCATGGCCGAGGTGATGGACGGCCACCCCGAGGTCAGCCCCGTCCGCGACCTCGCCCCGCCCCGCATTCCCCTCTACAACGGCACTGCCTGGTTCCTGCCCTTCGCGGGCGCCTACTACAAGACGCTGGACCGCATCCGCTGACCGGTCGGCAGCCCCTCTGCACCTACAAGGAGATATCCACGATGACTGTCGTCCGTGATGTACCCAAGCAGCTGTTCATCGGCGGCGATTGGCAGGACGCGGAGTCCGGCCGGACGCTGTCCGTCGACAACCCGGCCACCGGCGAGCAACTGTGCCGGGTCGCCGACGCCTCACCCGCCGACGGCCGGCGTGCCGTCGAGGCGGCGGTGGCCGCGCAGGCCGCCTGGGCCGCCACCCCACCGCGCGTGCGCAGCGAGATCCTGCGCCGCGCCTACGACATCATCATCGCGCGCACCGAGGACCTCGCACTGCTGATGACCCTGGAGATGGGCAAACCCCTGGCCGAGGCACGTGCCGAGGTCGCCTACGGCGCGGAGTTCTTCCGCTGGTTCTCCGAGGAGGCCGTCCGTGTCGACGGCGGCATGATGACCGCCCCCGACGGCAGGAACCGGCTGCTGGTCACCCGTCAGCCCGTCGGCCCCTGCCTGCTCGTCACCCCCTGGAACTTCCCCCTGGCGATGGGCACCCGCAAGATCGGCCCCGCGATCGCCGCCGGCTGCACCATCGTCCTCAAACCCGCCCCCCAGACTCCCCTGGCCAGCCTCGCCCTGGCGGAGATCCTCACCGAAGCGGGTCTGCCGGCCGGAGTGCTGAACATCGTCACCACCTCAGACGCCGCCGGCGTCGTCGAACCCCTGCTGCGCGGCGGGAAGATCCGTAAGCTCTCCTTCACCGGCTCCACCCAGGTCGGCCGGATCCTGCTGGCCCAGTGCGCCGACACGGTCATCCGCACCTCCATGGAACTGGGCGGCAACGCCCCCCTCGTCGTCTTCGACGACGCCGACCTCGACGTCGCCGTCGAGGGCACCATGGTCGCCAAGATGCGCAACATGGGCGAATCCTGCTGCGCGGCCAACCGCATCTTCGTCCACACCTCCGTCGCCGCGGAGTTCGCCTCCCGCCTCGCCGCACGCATGGCCGCCCTCACCGTCGGGCCCGGCACCGAACCCGGCACCGACGTCGGTCCCCTCATCGACCTCGCCGGCCGCAGCAAGGCCCACGACCTGGTGCGGGACGCCGTCAAGCGCGGCGCCACCGTCCTGACCGGCGGTGAACTCCCCGAAGGGCCTGGCTGCTTCTATCCGCCCACCGTCCTCACCGGTGTCGCACCCGACTCCGCGATCATCGACACCGAGATCTTCGGCCCCGTCGCCGCGATCCGTTCCTTCGAGACCGAGGACGAGGCCGTCGCGGCCGCCAACGACACCGAATTCGGACTGGCCGCCTACCTGTTCACCCAGAACCTCGACCGTGCCCTGCGGGTCGCCGAACGCCTCGAAAGCGGCATGATCGGCATCAACACCGGACTGGTCTCCAACCCCGCCGCGCCCTTCGGCGGCGTCAAGCAGTCGGGCCTGGGCCGCGAAGGCGGTCGCGTCGGCATCGACGAGTTCCTGGAGTACAAGTACCTGGCCGTCCCCGTCGGAGCCTGACATGCGCGACCGACTCGTCGTCCTCTACCGCGGCAACCGGCCCCCCGCCACCGCACGCATCGAAAGCCTCGCGGACACCGTCTACGCCACAGAGGAGGAACTGCCCTACCTCCTCCCCGGCGCCGACGTCCTCCTGGCCTGGGTGACCATCACCCCGGCCATCCGGGAGGCGTGGCCCGACGATCCGCAGAAGGCGCCCCGCTGGGTCCACGCGTCCTCCGCGGGCGTGGACTCCTTCCTGTTCCCCGCCCTGGTGGACGAGCCGCGCGTTGTCCTGACCAACGCCCGGGGGGTCTACGAGCAGCCGACCGCCGAGTACGTCCTCGGCCTGATCCTCGCCCTCGCCAAGGACTTCCCCGGCACCTGGGAGCACCAGCGGCGCCGCGAGTGGCGTCCGCGCCCCAGTGACGGCATCACCGGACGCACCGTGCTGGTCTGGGGGACGGGGCCGATCGGCCGGGCCATCGCCCGGCTGCTGCGCGCCGTCGGGATGCGGGTGAGCGGTGCGGGCCGCACGTCCCGTACGGACGACCCCGACTTCGGCACGGTCCACGGTGCGACGACCCTGCGCTCCGCCCTGTCGGAAGCGGACTACGTCGTCCTGGCCGCCCCCCTCACCCGGGACACCCGGGGCATGGTCGACGCTCCCGTGCTCGCCGCCATGAAGCCGGGGGCGCGGCTGATCAACGTAGGCCGGGGGGGACTCGTCGACGAGGAGGCGCTGGTCGACCACCTCGCCGCCGGACGGCTCGCCGGCGCGGCCCTGGACGTGTTCGCCCAGGAACCGCTGCCTGCCGAATCACCCCTGTGGAACATGCCCGGCGTGATGATCTCCCCGCACACGGCGGGCGAGACCACCAGCGAACGGCAGGAGCTCGTCGAGTTGTTCCTCGACAACTTCACCCGGTACAGCGAGGGCCGGCCGCTGCGCAACGTGGTGGACAAGCGGCGCGGATACGTGGTCGAGGACACGCGCCCCGCCTGAAGGCGAGCAGCACGCGTCCCGGCCGGTGACTCCTCCCGGCCGGGACGCGTGCTGCTCGCCTTTCTCTCTCTGGCCTGCGGCTGCGGCCGGTACGGATGCCCGGTCCGTCGCCGCCCGGCACGAGCGGCGGGACCGGGCGGTGGCCGCCCGGTCCCATCGCCTCACACCGCGTCGCTGAGCCGGGTCTATGAAACGGTCAGGTAGATCTTGCGCACGGTTTCGATGGTCTTCCAGACCCCGACGAAGCCCGGCTTCATGACAAAGCTGTCCCCTGCCCTGTAGACGACCGGCTCGCCGTCTTGCGGCGTGAGCTCGATGACGCCGGAAAGGATGTGGCAGAACTCGAAGAGCTCGCCCTTGACCGAACGCGTCTCGCCGGGCGTGGCTTCCCAGACACCCGTTTTGATCGTTTCCTCGCGGGCGGCGTCCTGGGCCCACGTCTTGAAGGTCGGGTTGCCGGAAATCAGGCGCTCCGGCAGCGGGCCGGACTCCTGGGGTGCGAAGGAGGGGTGGGGATCGATGGTCTTCAGGAGCGACATGGCTTTTCCTTCGGTGGATGTGAACAAGGACGAAAACCGGGAGCGGACATACCGGGCGTCACCGGGCCGAGTTCGGCCAGACTCGTCGCGTGTCTCGGAGCAGGGACTGACGGCTGCCGTCACGGTCTCGCGTGCGGTGGACCGATGTGTCCGGGTGGGCGGTCACCAGACCGGTACAGCTCTCGAGACCGGCGCACATGAGGGTGGTGGTGACGGCGTGCCGATCACCGAAGGCGACCTGATGGGCGGCCTCGGCAAGCACCGGATCGACGGTGCCGGAACCGGCCCGCACAGGCGGCGTGGAGCGTGCGACTGCTCCGGTCCGTCGAGTATCTCCGACACCTCGCAACGAGCCCACGCGTGATCTGTCCGTTGCGGGCACGATGTTCGGACGTTGTGTCAGGCGGGAAGCCGGGAGCGGCGTTCACGGCCCCGGTCGGCCGGGGAGAACTGAGAGCTCGTTCGGCCGGGGAGAGCGGTGTCCGTGCCGCCTGGCTCGCGACGCGTGTCTTCCTGCGGTTCGGTCATCGCCAGGCGCCTGTCGGCCTGGTTCCCCGATTCCTCACGCCTGACGTGCTGTGCGGGCGCAGCGGGCCCTCAGGCGGGGTACGCGTGGGTCTGGGTCGCCTTGACCGTCGCCCAGACCGCGGCGCCCGGATACAGGCCGAGCTCCGCCGCCGCGACCGTGGTGAGGTCGGCGGCGAGCGGAAGTCCGCCGGTGAGGTCGGCGCGGATCTGGTCGCCGTGGGTCTCCATGCCGGCGACCTCGCACCGCCAGAGGTTGCGTGCGCTGGAGCAGGTGGGGCGGTCCCGGTGCAGGGTGACCGCACTGGGCGGGAAGGCGACGAAGACCGGGCCGGCGAGGTCCTCGGTGGTCGTGATGCCGGTCGTGATGCCGGATCCGCCGTCGACGCGGACCGTGTGTCCTTGCGCCTCGCCCCGGTAGAGGTTGAGGCCGACGAGGTGGGCGATGTAGTCGGTGCGCGGGTGGCGGGCGATGTGGGCGGGGCTGCCCTGCTGGACGATGCGGCCGTCCTCGATGACGACGAGGTGGTCGGCGAGGACCATCGCGTCCAACGGGTCGTGCGTGACGAGCACGGCTACCGCTTCGAACTCGGCCAGGTGGTGCCGGAGTTGGGCGCGGACGTCGAGGCGGGTGCGGGCGTCGAGGGCGGCGAGCGGCTCGTCGAGGAGCAGCAGACGCGGGTGGGTGGCCAGGGCCCGGGCGAGGGCGACGCGTTGCGCCTGGCCGCCGGAGAGCTTGCGGGGCTTGCTCCCGGCGTGGTCGGCGAGGCCCATGCGGTCCAGCCACTTCGCGGCCTCGGCGCGTGCCTGCGCCTTGGTCGCACCGTGGCAGCGCGGCCCGAACGCCACGTTGTCCAGCGCGGTCAGGTGGGGGAAGAGCAGGTAGTCCTGGAACACGACGCCGACCGGACGGGACTCCGGCGAGGTGCGGTGCAACTCGGCCCCGTCCAGGCGGAGGTGGCCGTCGGTGAGCGGGACGAGGCCGGCGAGGGCGCGCAGCGCGGTCGTCTTGCCGGCGCCGTTGGGACCGAGGAGCGCGACGACGTCACCCGGCGCCGCGGTCAGCGCCACGTCGAGGCGGAAGGAGCCGCGCTCGACCAGCAGTCGGGCGTCGAGCCCTTCTCCGGCCGGGGCGGGCGCGCCGACCGGTTCCTGCGCGTGGTGCGCGTCGCGTGCGGTCTTCTCGGTGCCGCTCATGAGGCGGTCATCCAGCGGTCGCGCAGCCCGGCCAGCACCGCGATCGAGACGGCCAGCAGCACGAGGCTCAGGGCGATCGCGGCCTCCGGGTCGCTCTGCAGCGCCAGGTACACGGCGAGCGGCATGGTCTGGGTGCGGCCGGGGAAGTTGCCGGCGAAGGTGATCGTCGCGCCGAACTCGCCGAGCGCCCGGGCCCACGCCAGCACGGCGCCGGCCGCGATGCCGGGGGCGATGAGCGGCAGCGTGACCCGGCGGAACGCGGTGAAGCGCGAGGCGCCCAGCGTCGTGGCAGCCTCCTCGTAGCGCGGGTCGGCGGCGCGCAGGGTGCCCTCGACGCTGATGACGAGGAACGGCATCGCCACGAAGGCTTCCGCGACGACGACCCCGGCGGTGGTGAACGGCAGGGTGATCCCGAACCAGGAGTCCAGCCACCGGCCCATGACCCCGTTGCGGCCGAGCGCCATCAGCAGGGCCACGCCGCCCACCACCGGCGGCAGTACCAGCGGAAGGGTGACCAACGCCCGGAGAAGGCCGCGTCCGGGGAACTCGACCCGTGCCAGCAGCCAGGCCAGCGGCACCCCCAGCACCAGGCTCACCGCGGTCGCCGCCGTCGCGCAGACCAGGGACAACTGGAGCGCCTGCCACACCTCGGTGCTGGTCAGCAGCTCGGGCATGCTCCGCCAGGGGGCCCGGATCAGCAGGGCGACGAGGGGGAGGACCAGGAACGCCAGCCCGATCAGCGCGGGCAGGAGAAGGGGCAGCGGGGCGCCTCCGCCGACGCCGCGGCCCTTCGGGGCTCCGCGGACGCGGCGCCGCGGGCCGCCGGTCAGGGTGTCCGCGGCGCCGGCCTTGTGCAGGGGCGGGGAGGTCACGGCTGGAGAAACCCGGCGTCGGTCAGGACCTTCTGGCCGTCGGCGGACTGCACGAGCGCGATGAACGCCTTGGCGGTCCCGACGTTCTTCGAGCCCTTGAGCAGGGTGATCGGGTATTCGTTGACGGCCTGCGCCGACTCGGGGAAGTCCACGCCCTCCACCTTGTCACCCGCGGCCTTCACATCGGTCCTGTAGACCACCGCGGCGTCGGCCTCCTTCAGGACCACCTTGTTCAGGGCCGACCTGACGTCCTCCTCGTAGGAGACCGGGGTGAGCTTCAGCCTGCTCGCGTCCAGGGCCTTCTGGGCGGCGGCGCCGCACGGCACCGTCCTGTCGCAGAGCACGACCTTCAGCGAGGACTTCGTGAGGTCCTTCAGGGACGCGATCCCGTCCGGGTTGCCCGGCAGGGCGGCGATCTCCAGCTGGTTGCGGACGAAGGTGGCGGGCGTGCCCTGCGCGTCGCCCTCGTCCGTCACGATGGCCATGGTCCTGGGGCTGGCCGAGGCGAACACGTCGGCGGGGGCGCCGGCGGTGATGCTCGCGGCGAGGGTGTCGCTGCCGCCGAAGCTGAAGGTGACCTTCGTACCCGGGTGGGCCTTCTCGAACTCCTTGCCCAGCGTCGTGAAGCTCTCCTTCAGCGAGGCGGCGGCGAAGACGGTGACCGTGCCGGACAGCTTGTCCGAGGCGGAGTCCGACGGGGCGGAGCCCGACGTCGTGGACGAGCCGGAGTCGGACGACGAGCAGGCGCTCAGGGCCAGCAGGGCGGCGCCTGCGCCGGTCACCTGCAGCATCCGGCGGGTCCGGCGCGCGGAACGGGTCATCACGGGTGAACTCCCTCTGGTCCTGACGGGCACACCTACGGTCTCTCGTCGCGTTCGGCGGCCGGATTCCCGCCGTGGACCAGCCGCCCTTCGGCGTCGGCGCCGAAGCCGGGCAAGACGGCCGCGTTCCCGATCCGGTAGGTGTGCATGAGCCGATCATACTGCCGCAGATGCCAGGCAAAAGCCCCCTGTCGCTTCGTATGAGCCGGACCATGGACCTAACGTCCTGGCATGTGCGTTTGCACGGCAAGCGGTCCGGGTGCGGCCGTCCGGGAGGTGCAGCCCCCGAGTCGGTGTTCGCAGCCGCCGGTATCGACGGGCGAACTGACGGGTGTACCGGGCTCGCCGGGCATGCCGTCGTCCTCGGCGTCCTCGCCGCAGACCGGGCTCGCGGCCGCCCCGCCGCCGCCCGTGTCCCTCGAACCTGCGCTCCCGGCGATCGTCGCGGCGTACCTGGGGGAGATCGCGGCGGCCGAAGGGGAACGGGCCGAGGCCCGCTACTGGTTCGAGCGCGCCCTTCACTCCGCGCCCGCAGGCCCGTGAACTGGCGGCCGCGCGCCTGGCGGTCCTCGACACCGCTGCCGGAGGTGAGCCGGGCGTACCCGGGTAGCCGGCCCGGCGAGAGCCGGGCGGCCACGCCGGCCGACCCGTCGCCGCGAAGCCGCCGCAGCGGTTCACCCTCGACCGGGCGCGGGGCCCGGTGTCGACCCCGGCGATGTCGCGTCGAGGCCGGGTTGCGTTGTCCTTCGCCGTGATCGCGCCGTTGGTTAGGGTGGCAGGCAGGGACTGGCTCCGGAGCGGGCCACGTCGGACACGACGGGGGGCGTCGGTGGGGAGTCGGCAGGCGGACGCGACGGACACGGTGGGCGCGGTGGGCTGGTGAACGGCCGTTCGGCGCACGCGGCGCTGCCGCCCTCGCTGCGCTCGTCGCTCGGGCCGATCGCGGGGCTAGCCGCGCTGGTGGTCCTCGCGCTGGGGGTGCTGTACGCCGGCGACGGCGAGCCCGGCAGGGTGGACCGGTGGGTCGTCCGGCCTACGGCGGACAGTGTGCGGCCGCCGTGGCGGAACGTGGCCCTGGCCCTGGACTTCCTGGGGGAGCCCGTGGGGGCGGCGATGCTGCTCGTCGCCGTCGTGGCGGGCTGTCTGCTGCTCCGACGTCCCCGAACGGCGGTGCTCGCCGTCGCCGGCGCCGGCCTGACCGTGGGGGCGGCGACGCTGCTC
The DNA here is from genome assembly GCF_030816715.1 of Streptomyces achromogenes. NCBI lineage: Bacteria > Bacillati > Actinomycetota > Actinomycetes > Kitasatosporales > Streptomycetaceae > Streptomyces > Streptomyces achromogenes. The sequence goes on from NZ_JAUSYH010000001.1 coordinate 6,539,953, forward strand.
AAGTCTGTGGTGGGACGCACCATCCACGGGGACGACAACCTGTCCTACCCGAGCGGACACACTGCCTTCGCGACCGCGCTCGCCCTCGTGGTGGCGCTCCTCGCGGTCGGCCGGCTCGGCCTCGCCAGGACGGCCGGCACCTCACTCGCGCTCACCGCGGCGCTGGTCGCCGGCGCGTCCATGGGCTGGGCGCAGGTCGCCCTGGGCGCGCACTACCCGACCGACGTCCTCGGCGGCTGGTGCGCCGCGCTGACGGTGGTGCCGGCCACCGCGTGGCTGATCGACCGGTGGGCCGATCGGCTGGAGGGCCGGCTGGAGGGCCGGTCGGCGGACGGGTCGGCCGACCCGGTCGTCACCCCGCCGACCGGTCCGATCGCCGGTCCGCCGGCCGACGCCGGTCGGCAGGAGCGTCGCTGACCGCACGGCACGTGCCACCGTTCCGTCAGGTCACGCCGTGTCGCATCATGCCGTGTGGCATCGCGTCGTCCTGCGTCACGCCTGGCGGCGGAACACGGGCTTCACCGGCCGTCCGGCCATCCAGGGGGTGGGGTCACCGGCGTCCAGGGCCTTGCGGTACACCGCGCACGCCTGGGCCACCACGTCGACGGTGTGGTCGATGTCGGCGTCGTCGAGCGCGCTGCTCACCACGAACGACGGGGCCAGCACCCCGCCCGCGAGGAGCCGGCGCAGGAACAGGGTGCGGTACTCCTGGGACGGCCGCCCGTGCTCGTCGAGGGTGGCGAAGACCAGGTTGCTGGCCCGGCCCCGGACGACGAGGTGGTCGCCGACGCCCATGCCGGCCGCGGCCTCGCGGACACCGGCGGCCAGCCGTTCGCCGAGGGCGTGCAGCCGGGCGGTGACGCCCTCCTCCACGTAGGTGCTGAGCACGGCCGTCGCGGCGGCCAGGGAGTGCGTCTCCGCACCGTGGGTCGTGGACAGCAGGAACACCCGGTCGCCGGAGTGGCGCAGCCCGCCCCGTTCCATCAGGTCGCGGCGCCCGGCCAGCGCGGAGACGGCGAACCCGTTGCCCAGGGCCTTGCCGAACGTGGAAAGGTCGGGGACGACGCCGTACAGGCCCTGGGCGCCCGCCTCGGACCAGCGGAAGCCGGTGATCATCTCGTCGAAGACCAGGACGCAGCCGTGCCGGTCGGCCAGTTCGCGCAGGCCCTGGAGGTACCCGGGCGGCGGCTCGGAGTGGGTGGCGGGTTCGAGGATCAGACAGGCGACCTCGCCCCGGTGCCGGGAGAGCAGCTCCTCGGTGGCGGCCAGGTCGCCGTAGGGGAACGTCACGGTGAGTTCGTTGGTGGCGTCCGGGATGCCGGCGGACATCGGCGTGGTGCCGATGAACCAGTCGTCGGTGGAGAAGAACGGATGGTCGGCGCAGAGTGCCACCCGCGGGCGGCCGGTGGCGGCGCGGGCGAGGCGCACCGCGGCGGTGGTGGCGTCGGAGCCGTTCTTCGCGAACTTCACCATCTCGGCGGTCGGCACGGTCGCCAGGAAGGTTTCCGCGGCCTCGACCTCCACGATGGACGGCCGGACGAAGTTGCCGCCGCGGTCGAGTTGCCGTCGCACGGCCTCGACCACCCGGGGGTGGGCGTGGCCGAGGCTGACCGACCGCAGGCCGGAGCCGTACTCGATGTACCGGTTGCCGTCGACGTCCCACACATGGGCGCCGTGACCGTGGCTGATGACCGGGGCCAGGTTCTCGGGGTACTGGTCGTCGCCCTTGGCGTAGGTGTGCGCGCCCCCGGGGACCAGGGCGTGCAGCCGCTCGTTCGCCGCCCGCGACCGGGGCAGGAGCAGCTCTGCGGTGTCTTCGGTGGCTTCGGTGTCCACGCGGACCTCAACTCTCCTTGTGCTTCAGGACGTCGGCGAGGCTCGGCGCCTCCCGGTCCCGCTGGGACATCGACGTGACCGGCAGCGGCCAGGGAACGGCCAGCTCCGGGTCGTCGAAGGCGATGGTCACGTCCTCGGCCGGATCGTGCGGACGGTCGATCCGGTACGAGGTGTCGGCGGTCTCGGTCAGCGCCTGGAAGCCGTGCGCGCACCCCGCCGGGATGTACAGGGTCGTCTGCGTCTCGCCGGACAGCTCGAAGGAGGCCACGTTGCGAAAGGTCGGCGAGTTTGTCCGCAGGTCCACGACGACGTCGAAGATCCTCCCGTACGAGCAGCGCACCAGTTTGGCCTCGCCGGCGCCGGAGCGCAGGTGCAGGCCGCGCAGCACGCCGCCGGCCGAGCGGGACAGGCTGTCCTGCACGAACGCGTGGGGGTCGAGGCCCACCGAGCGGAGCACGTCGGCGTCGAAGGTGCGGCAGAAGAAGCCGCGTTCGTCGGCGTACGGCGTCGGTTCGAACAGGTAGGCGCCGGAGATCTCCGGGACTTCGATCGCCTTCACGGGGTCTCCTGCCGGGTGTGGCCCTGGGCGCGGGCGTGGTCTTGGTTGCGGGCCGGGGCCGGGGCCGGGGCCGGGGCGCGGGTGCGGCCGGTCGCCGGGAACAGCGCCGCGGTCAGGGCCGTGAAATGGCGGTCGAGTCGCTGGGCGGCGGCCCGGTTCCGTTCGGTGAGGGTCTCCCGCAGTTCCGCCGATCGTTTCTCCAGCGACCGGAACTGCTCCAGCAGCCGGTCGGCGTCGACCTCGCGCGCCGGATGGCAGTACGCGCCGAGGCCCATCTCCGCCATGAGCGCGTCGCTCTTCGCCGCATAGCTGAGCGAGAGCGTCGGGGTGCCGGACCGCAGTGCGCAGACCAGGTTGTGGTAGCGGGTCGCCACCACGGCGTCGGCGGCCGCCGTCTCCTTCATCAGGTCGGCGAGCGAGGCCGCCTCGGCGGCGGTGACCAGCGGCGAGTCCACCGCGTCGAGGATCGCGGCGACCACCGGCGCGTCGCACGCGTCGCCGGTGAGCAGCCGGACCGGCCTGCCGTCCTCGACCAGCGCGCGGACGAAGCGGGTCGTCCCCTCGAGGTAGCGCCGGTGGATCTCCTCGCCGCGGTCGCGGTCGTCGTCGCCGCCGTGGAAGTCCATGACGCCGACGCAGACGCGGCCCGGCGCCACCGGGGGCTGGCCCGCCGGCGGCGCCGGCAGGGCGAACGCGAGGTCCGGGTGGACCTCGTCGCGCGCGGTGTCCACGCCCATCGCCCGCATCGCGTCGCGGGACGGGACGTCCCGGTACGACCGGTAGGCGGCCAGCCGCGCCGACCAGCGCACCAGGGCACGGGTCGACGGGTTGGCGATCGGGGCGGCGCCGACGCCGACCAGCGCGACCCGGCTGCCGGACAGCCGGCCGCTCGCGCACAGCAGGAACAGCGCGTACGGGAAGCCCCACGGCCGCAGCGGCAGCGTGGCCTCCAGGACGCCCATGCCCGGCACGATCACCACGTCGTGCCGGCGCACCCAGGCGGCGGTGCGGAAGGCGTCGACGAGTTTGCCGAGCCCCTTGCCGGCGATCGCGCCCGCCCGCGAAGCCGTCCGGTACTCCCCGCGGTACCAGTGCAGCCGCGTCGCGGGGATGCCGTACCGGGCCGTGACGACCTCGGGTCCACCGCACAGCGCGTCCACGACCGCCTCCGGGTGCTCCGCGCGGAGGTATCCGAGCACCGCCTCGAGCGACCCGTCGTTGCCGAGGTTGCCGGAGCCGAGCAGCCCGAACACCCCGACGCGCACGGGGGATCCGCCCGCGGACGTCATGCCCGCCTCCCCTCGCGGCCGGCGACGAGGGCGTCGACGGAGACGGTGAGCCGGGCCGGATCGACCGGGGCGCGGTCCTCGACCCGCTCGCCGGCGCCCGGCCGGACCCGGCTGGTCATCCACGCGGCCAGGTGGCCGAAACACGCGCGCCGGTCCGCCGCGGACAGCGGCGCCCGCCGGATCGCCGAGGCGAAACCCCAGACGTACTCGGCGAGCAGCCGGGGCGTCGGGTGCAGGAGGCCCGCCCGGCGCGGATCGAGGTTGACGCACCGGGAGCGTTTGGAGGGGTTCGCCCGCTCGGCGCGGGTGGGATGGTCGCGGCGGAAGTACAGCAGCTCCGGCACCTGGTGGAAGGGCCCGTGCAGGGTGATCTCGGCGACGAACGTGCGGTCCGCGTGGTGGTAGCTGTCGTGCGGCTTCACCCGGCGCAGCATGTCGGCCCGCATCACCCCGTAGAAGTCGTCGCCACCGGGCTCGAAGAGCAGGCTGCGGAAGCGCTCCGGCGCGTGCGGCGAGTCGGTGGCGAGCCCGTACTCGTAGGGGACCTTCACCTGGCCGTCGCCGTCGATGACCGCCTGGCCGCTGTGCGCGAGGACCACGTCCGGCCGTTCGTCCAGCGCCTGGACGCAGCGCAGCAGCAGGTCCCGGGCGTACAGGTCGTCGTGGGAGGCCCACTTGAACAGCTCGCCGCGGCACTCGGTGAACACGTAATTGTGGTTGGGCGCGGCGCCGATGTTGCGGGGCAGCCGGAGGTACCGGATGCGCGAGTCCTTCGCGGCGTACCGGCGGCAGATGTCCTCGGTCCCGTCGGTCGAGGCGTTGTCGGAGACGACCAGTTCGAAGTCCTCGTAGGTCTGGCCGAGCAGGGCGTCGAACGACTCGGCCAGGTACTCCTCGCCGTTGTACACGGGCAGGCCGATGCTCAGCCTGGGGTGGGCGGTCATGAGGTCCTCACTTCGCGAATGGTGTTCCGGTGGTGCTCGCGCGACGCGGACCGCAGCTGCAGCCACCACACGGCCGAGCTGCCGACGGTCGCGGCGGCGACGCCCCAGGCCGAGCCGACCGTGCCGGCCACGGCCGCCCCGCCGAGTCCGCCGCCGACGTAGCAGGCGGAGGCGAACAGTTGGCAGCGCAGGCTGCGCCGGGCCGCGGCGAGCGCGCGCAGTCCGGCCGCCGCGCCGGTGCCGAGGCCGGCGCCGGCGACGCCGAGGGTGGCCGGCACGATGAGCTGCGAGGCGGAGGGCCAGACGTCGCCGAGCACGAACGCGCCGGCCCGGTCCGGCATCAGCAGCAGCGCGGCGCCCCACAGCAGCGCGGCGGCGGCCTGCCCGCCGCCCAGCAGCAGGCAGAACCTGCCCAGCCGCTGAGGGGCCCGCCGCAGGACGCGTGCCGCCTCCGCGACGGTGACCAGCGACAGTCCCATCAGCAGCGCGAGGAACGGGCCGAGCAGGAGCTCCGCGCCCCGGACCGCGCCCACCGCGCCGACGCCGACGATCGCGCCGAGCCCGTACGCCCGCAGCTGGCTCGCGCCGCTGAGGCTGACGTTCTCGACCAGGTACCGGTAGCCGAGGTCGCGCTGCTCGCGCAGCCACCCGCGCGTCCCCGTCGTCCGGGGCCGGATCCCGGACTGGAGGCAGCCGTACCCCGCGGCCACCGCGGCGGACGCGCCCCAGGCGAGCACGAACGCGGCCACGCTGTCCACGCGCGCCGCCACCACCATCGCCGGGACGAGCGCGACGCCCCACACGAGGTCGTTGACGAACGCCTTGCGTCCGGCCCCGGCGGCGAAGAACGCGAACCGCCAGGCGTCCTGCAGCAGCAGCGCGGGCAGCACGACGCCGAGGCAGACGAACGCGGGCCCCACGCGGCCGCCGAGGCCGAGCCCGACCAGCAGACACACCGCGCCGAGGGCGGTGCCGACGCCGAGCGCGGCGCCCGACGACCGGGCGGCCGCCGCGCGCCAGGACGCCTCCGGCACGCCGCTGAAGCGCACCACGAGCGGATCGGTGGCCAGCCCGCGGGCGACGTTCAGCACCACGCCGTAGGTCAGCCAGGCCAGGCTGAACACGCCGAACGCGGTCAGCCCCAGCGAGCGGGCCACATAGATCCCCACCGCGAAGTTGGTCATGCTGGAGGCCGCCTGGTCGGCCAGTCCCCAGGACAGCCGGCCGACGACGGCCCGCCGGGCGGTCCGCCGGGCGTCCGTGGCCCCGTCCGCCGTCGCCTTCCCCTCCCCGGTGGTCATCGGCGTCATGCCTTGATCAGCTCGGCGTCGTGCAGGGCTCCGGCCGCCGCGGCGACGGTGTCGAACGGCAGCCCGGAGCGCTCGGCCACGTCCAGCAGACTGTGCTCGCCGTCGGAGAGGCTGAGCACCCAGAGCATGGCCAGCTGGGCCTCTTTCGCGTCGCTGCGGCCGCCGAGCGAGTCGTACAGCCCGCGCCGGCCGAGCTGCGGCTCGCCGTAGGGGCTGAGGTTGACGTACCGCCGGTTGCGGTCCAGGACGCCGAACGCCTCGAGGCAGACGTCGAGCGTGTCCTGCATCGCCTCCGGGGAGACGAAGCCGGGGTCGTCCGCCGAGGTGTGGTACTCGGGGTAGCCCGCGTACGGGGTCCGGCTGAGCGATCCCACGCCGAGGTCGAACCCCGGTGAGCAGTACTGCCGCTCGTCGTAGCCGTAGGGAGTGAACTCCTTGATGTCGTGCGGGCGTCCGGAGGCCGTCAGCACATGGCGCAGCACCCGGTCGATCTCCGCGTCGCCGCGCCTGCTCTGCTTGTACGTCAGGTGCCCCCGGTCGCCGGCGCAGGCCAGCACCAGCCCGTGCTTGACCCGTTCCACCCGTTCCGCGTTGCGGGCCAGCCAGGTGATCGCCCCGATGGTGCCGGGCGCGAAGATGAACCGGTAGGTGTAGTACGGCGTCCGCTCCGCCAGCGACCGGGCCAGGTACGTCGCCACCGCGATGCCGGCCAGGTTGTCGTTGGCCAGCGACGGGTGGCAGACGTGGCAGGAGACGATGACCTCGTCGGCGACCTGCCCGGGGACCACGTGCTCGGCGTAGGTGAGATGGCCGTCGGCGAGCGTGGAGTCGACGCGCACCTCGTAATCGCCGTCCGGCAGCGCGTCCAGGGTCTCCTGGGCCAGGCAGAACCCCCACTCCGGCTTGTAGTAGCTGGTGCGGTAGGGCACCCAGGACGGGTGGTCCGGCAGGGTGTGCAGGTGTCCGCGCAGCTCGTCCAGCGGCATGGTCGCCGACACCGGCACGCTGTAGCCGAGCACGTGCAGGCTGGACGCGGCGAAGTCGACGACCCGCTTCCCGGCGGCGTCGGCGATGTACGCGTCCCGGATGTTCCACTCCTGCGGCACCGTCCAGTCCAGCACCCGGGTCCCCGTCGGCACCTCGTGCACCCGCAACGGGACGTACTCGCCGACGATGTCCAGGGTGGCGCGCACCCCGTCGCCGGTGATGCTCCGGCACAGCGGGTACAGCCGCTCCACCAGCGCGTGCATCTCGTCGCCTGCCACGGTCATCGGCGCCACCGCAGGGTGTCGTCGACGGCGCCGGCGTCGGACGCCGCGCGCAGCACGGCGAGCCGGGTGAAGCGCTGCTCGAAGGCCTCCCGGGTCAGCCCGTGCGCGCGGTAGGCGTCGGCGAGTTCGAGCGCGCCCCGCTTCACCGACCACTCGCAGTCGAAGCCGGGGATCGCAGTGCGGAACCGGGAGAAGTCCACCCGGTACGACCGCGGATCGGCGCCGTTCTCCCCGGTGATGACCACCTCGGCGCCGGACACCGCCTCGGCGACCTGCCCGGCGATCTCGGCGACCGTGACGTTGTTGGACTCGCTGCCGATGTTGAACGCCCGGTCGTGCACCGCCTCGCGCGGCGCGGCCAGCGCGGCCGCGAAGGCGCGGGCGATGTCGGCGGCGTGCACCAGCGGCCGCCAGGGCGTGCCGTCGGAGAGCACGAGCACCTCGCCGGACAGGAGCGCGTGACCCACCAGGTTGTTCAGCACGATGTCGGCGCGCAGCCGCGGCGAGTAGCCGAAAGCGGTGGCGTTGCGCATGTACACCGGGCTGAAGTCGCCGTCGGCGAGCGCGTGCAGGTCGTCCTCCACCCGCACCTTGGACTCCGCGTACGGGGTCACCGGGCGCAGCGGGGCGTCCTCGGCGACCAGGTCGTCGCCGCCGGCGGCGCCGTACACCGAGCAGGTCGACGCGTACAGGAAGCGCCCCACCCCGGCCTCGCGGGCCAGCCGGGCCAGCCGCACGGAGGCGTGGTGGTTGATGTCGTAGGTGAGGTCCGGCGCCAGCGATCCCAGCGGGTCGTTGGACAGCGCGGCCAGGTGGATCACGGCGTCCACCCCGGCCACGTGCTCGGCCGTGACGTCGCGCAGGTCCACCCGGTGCCCCGGCGGGTCGGCGGGCATCGGACCGAGGACGCAGTCGGCGAACAGCCCGGCGTCCAGACCGACGACCTCGTGGCCGGCGGCGGCGAGCACGGGGGCCATCACGGTTCCCAGATAGCCCTGGTGTCCGGTCAGCAGTACGCGCATGGTTCATTCCCCCAGGTCGAGAGTGAGTTTGGTGACGGCGAACGCCTCGGCGTAGCGCGCGTGGCATTCGATGCCGCGGATCCGGGCCAGCCCGAGGAAGGCCTCCCGGTCGTACCAGGGCCGGTGCCGCTGCGAGGGGTAGTGCTCCTGCAACAGCCGCACCTTCTCCTCGGCGACCTCCGCGGACAGCGGCTGGTACCCGGACGGACGGCCGAGATCGCCGTCCCACTTGACGATCTCGTAGCCGAGCACGAGGTGGTCGCGGAACGCGGTGCGCACCAGTTTCGCCAGCCCTCGGTGGTCCTGGTGCGCGTCGTCGGTGCGCGGCGCGAGGACGAGATCCGGTTCGGTCTGCGCACGCAGCTCCTCCACCGCGTCCTTCGCCTCACCCCAGTGCGACGGCAGTCGGCCGTCCGGCAGCTTGAGCACGGTCAGCCGCAGGTCGGCACCCGGGCAGAAGGCCGCGAGCGCGGCCCGCTCCTCCTGCTCGCGCTCACCGCCGCCGCCGGAGAGCACCAGCGCGTCGACGCGGATGCCCGGCCGCGCGAGGCACAGCGTCAGCAGGGTGCCGCCGGCGCCGATGGCGATGTCGTCGCAGTGCGCGCCCACCGCGACGACCCGGTCCAGGCGCCCCGCGCCGAGCCGGATCACACGGCCCCCGTCCCGGCACCCGCGCGGGCGCCGTCCCGCTCCCACACGGCCCACGGGCGCTCGCCCCGGGCGTACGCCTCGTCGAGCGCGGCCCGCTCCTTCACCGTGTCGGTCGGCTTCCAGAAGCCGCGGTGCTGGTGCGCGACCAGCCGCCCGCGCTTGGCCAGTTGTCCGCACCCGTCGGCCACCAGGTCACCGCCCTCCGGGATGTGGTCGAAGACCTCCTGCCGGAGCACGAAGTAGCCGCCGTTCTCCCACAGCGGCATGTCGCTCACCGCGGTGATACCCCCCACCAGGCCGTCCTCGCCCAGATCCACGCAGTGGAACGAGGACTGCGGCGGCACCACCATCATCGACGCACCGGCGTCGCGCCGGGCGAAGTTGTCGATCATCTCCGGCAGCGGGGCGTCGGTCAGCACGTCGGCGTAGTTGGCGAGGAACATCTCGTCGCCGTCCAGGTGGTGCCGCACCCGGCGCAGACGCTCCCCGATCGGCGACTCGATGCCGGTCTGCGCGAACGTGATCGTCCAGTCCGAGATGTCGGTGGACAACAGCTCCGTCCGCCCGCCTCTCAGCACGAAGTCGTTGGACGTCGTCTCCTCGTAGTTGAGGAAGAAGTCCTTGATGTGGTGGGCCCCGTACCCGAGGCACAGGACGAACTCGGTGTGCCCGAAGTGCGCGTAGTAGCGCATGACGTGCCAGATCAGCGGCCGCGGGCCGACCATCGCCATCGGCTTGGGCACGTCGTCCGCGGCGCCGCTGCGCATCCGCATCCCGTAGCCGCCGCAGAACAGTACGACCTTCATGACGTGACCTCGACGATGCTCAGTTCCGGTATGGGAAAGACCAGTCGGCCGCCCCAGGAATGCACGAACGACAACTGCTCGACCAGCTCGGCCCGCAGGTTCCACGGCAGGACCAGGACGTAGTCCGGCCGGTCCACGGCGATCTGCTCGGGCGCCAGGATCGGGATGCGGGTGCCCGGGGTGAACCTGCCGTGCTTGTAGGGGTTGCGGTCGACCGTGTAAGCCAGCAGGTCGGGCCGGATGCCGCAGTGGTTGAGCAGGGTGTTGCCCTTGCCCGGCGCGCCGTAGCCGACGACCGTCTCGCCGCGCTCGGCCGCCTCGATGAGGAACCGCAGCAGATCCCGGCGCACCTTGGCCACCCGGGCGGAGAACTCGGTGTACCCGGACAGCTCCTGCAGCCCGGCCGCCTTCTCCCGGTCCAGCACCTCGGCCACCCGCGCGGTCGGCTCGCCGGCCACCTCGGCCGGCCGGGCCCACAGCCGGATGGAGCCGCCGTGCGTCGGCAGCAACTCGACGTCCACCAGCGTGAGTCCGCCGCTCGCCAGCGCCCGGATCGCGGACGCGACCGTGTAGTACTGGAAGTGCTCGTGGTAGATCGTGTCGTACTGGTTCTCCTCGATCAGGGTCAGCAGGTGCTGCACCTCGACGGAGACCCAGCCGTCGTCGGCGACCAGGGCGCGCAGCCCCTGGGTGAACCCGACCACGTCCGGGATGTGCGCGTACACGTTGTTGGCCACGACCAGGTCCGCCGGGCCGTGCTCGGCGCGGACGGCCGAGCCGGTGTCCGGGCTCAGGAACTCCGTGAGCGTGGGCACGCCCGCGTCCCGTGCAGCCGCGCCGACGTTCACCGACGGCTCGACGCCGAGGCAGCGGATCCCCCGGTCCACCACGTGCCTCAGCAGGTACCCGTCGTTGCTCGCGACCTCGACCACGAAGGCGTCGGGGCCCAGACCCACCCGCTCCACGGCGTCGGCGACGAACGAGCGCGCGTGCTCCACCCACGAGGTGGAGAAGGAGGAGAAGTACGCGTACTCCTTGAACGTCTCCTCCGGCGTGATCAGCGGAGGGATCTGCGCGAGCCAGCAGTCGGTGCAGACCCGCAGATGCAGCGGGTACGCCGGTTCCGGATCGTCCAGTCGGTCCGCGGCGAGAAAGCTCTCGCACGGCGGGGTCGCCCCCAGATCGACGACGCTCGCCAGCGCCGCCGAGCCGCAGAGTCGGCATCGTGTCATCTACTGCCCCCATCCCGCTCGCGGGGGCGCCCCCGCCGCGAGCCAGTGCTGTTGTCCCCTACCGACGGCGGGCTGTCCCCGCCGCCGGACCGACCCGCTATCGCGGTGCGGTACCCCTCCACCAGGCGCTCCAGGCCGACGGCCGGGCTGAAGCCCTGCTCGTAACGGCGCCGGGCCGCCCGGCCCATCTCCTGGTTGCGGACCGATCCGTCCGTGATCTCACGCAGGCACGACGCGAGCGAGGCCGCCTCGCCCGGCCGGTGCAGCAGCCCGGTCACCCCCTCCTCGACGAGTTCGACGAAGGCGCCGTGTCCGGCGGCGACGACCGGGACCCCGGCCGCCATCGCCTCCACCACCACCAGGCCGAACGCCTCCAGCCAGGTGGAGGGAACCACCACGGCCACCGACCGGGCGACGGCCTTGCGGCACTCCGCCGAGTCGTACAGGCCGACGTAGCGCACGTCGTCGCGGCCCGCCGCCCAGGCGGCCACCTCCCGCTCCAGCGGCCCCGTGCCCGCGATCACGAGCGGCACGCCCACACCGCCGCCGGCGGCGATCTCGTCCCAGGCGGCCATGAGCAGCCGCACGCCCTTGGCCTCCGCGAGCCGGCCGAGGTAGAGCAGATGCTCGCCGGCGCCCACACGGCGGTCGTCCGGATCGGGCACGAAGTTGTGCTTCACCGCCAGCCGCTCGGCCGGCATGCCGGACCGCACCAGGACGTCGCGCTGCGCCGCGGAGATGCAGAAGAACCGCTCCACGCCGGACCACCACCGCCGCCGGTTGACCGACAGGCTCACCGCGAGCGGCACCGTCGCCAGCCGGGAGTTGCGGTAGCAGCCGTGCCGGACGGCGGGCAGCGGCGCGGACCCGACGCACTCGGTGCACGGCCTGCCGTCCCGCTGCAGCGTGCCGGGCGGACAGACCTGGGTGTAGTTGTGCAGTGTGGCGACGGCGGGCACACCGGCGTCGGCGCAGGCCGCCAGCACCGCCGGCGACAGCAGCGGGAAGACGTTGTGGACGTGCACCACGTCCGGCCGCTCGGCGCGCAGCTTCGCCGCGAGTTCCCCGCGCACCGCCGGGTTCCACGGCACCAGCAGCGGTATCGCGACCTTGCCCGGCAACGACCGGGCGGCGATGTCGTCGCTGCGCCGCTCGAACACCTCGACCCGGTGCCCGGCATCGCGAAGCAGCGCCACCTCCTGGTCGACGACCTTGTTCTCCCCGCTCGGCTGCGCCGAGGCGTAGCGGTTGTGCACCACGACGACGTGCATGCTCAGGTCACCTCCGAGGTACGGGCCCAGCGCGGGACGGGACGTCGGGGCGCGTCGGGCCTCGACGGGGGAGCGGGTTCGGCGGGCGCCGCCAGCAGCGAGGCGGCCACGGCCAGATGCAGGAGATACGGCGAGGCGTCGCCGAGACCGGCCTCGGTGTACGAGGCGATCGCGCAGTAGCTGATCAGGAAGATCGCGCAGGCCCTCGACAGCGACGGCGGCCGCAGCAACGCGACGCCGCCCAGCACGATGATGATCGTCGCCACCAGGGCGATGCCGGTCACGCCCTGTTCGTTGTAGACGGCCAGCCAGCTGTTGTCGATCGGCAGCCCGCCGAACGACTTGTCGCCCAGGCCCGTGCCGAACAGGTGCTCCGTGGTCGTCCGGGGCGCCGCCAGCAGGGCGTGCCAGACCTTGGCCCGGCCGGTGAGGCTGGCGAAGTTCTCCTGGCTCTGCCCGCGCAGGAACCACGCCTGGAGGGCGGAGCTGAACCCCACCGCGGCCACCGCCGCGCACAGCACCGCCCAGGAGAAGACCCGGCGGGCGGCGGCGCTGGTCAGCACGAGCGAGGTGATCGCCAGCACCAGCGCGATGATCAGGCCGAGCGTGGCCGTGCGGGTGTGGGTCAGTGCGAGCAGGCCGAGGGACGGCACGACGACCACGGCGGCGCTCCTGCGGTCGGTGCGGTGGCCGAGGAGGAGCAGCACGGTGAGCCCGATGATCACCGCGGCGTACTGGCCGATCTGCGGCGGGGTGAGCGGCCACAGCGCGCCCACCAGCCGTCCGCCGTAGAGGTCGGGCATGGCGGCGCCCGGTGAGACGACCAGGCCGGCGGCCACCGAGGCGAGCACCGCGAAGTACATCCGGATGTGGTGCCGGACGAACGTCGGGCCGCCGTCCCACCAGCGGCTGAGCAGCCACAGCGTGCCGACGAACAGCGCCAGCCGGAAGCAGCGGAACAGCGCGCCGAGCCCGGCCCCCTGGTCCACGCTGGAGATCAGGCTCGGCACCAGCAGCAGGGTGAGCAGGAACACGTAGGCGCTGGCCCGGACACGCACCCGGGGGTTGGCCACGAGCGCCAGCGAGAACGCGGCGACCAGCGAGCCCATGGTGACCATCTGGATGAGGGAGCGGGGCAGCGGGACGATGGTCACCGCCCCGGCGGAGCCGAGGGTGTTGAGGACGAGCAGCCCCCAGACCGTCCCGACGATCTTCGACGTGTGCTCGGCGGTGGTGTCCGTGGACCTCATCTCAACCACCGTCCCCGGCGCGGAAGGTGCTGCCCGCGTCCTGCCGGTACGGCGCGGCCTGCCACTGCTTGACGCCGACCGTCCGGCTCGCGTCGTGCACGACGAAGGTCCACGGCCCGACGTAGACGTTGTCGTGCCAGCGGTTGTGCTGCCGGCCGGTGATCGCCTCGGCCACCCGCTCGCCCTGGTAGGGCGACCAGTCCGGGTAGGTGCCGTAGTTGGACAGCACCGCCATCAGGTCGCACTTCGCCGTGCAGCCGACGACGGACTTGTCCAGCACGAAGCGGTTGTCGTGGATGTCCACCCGTTGGGTCTTCCACCGGCAGTCGGAGTACAGCGGTGCGCCGGCGATCGCGGGCTGCACACAGCGGCCGGCGTCCTTCACCAGCAACGTGCAGTCCCCGGACGAGGTGTTGGCCGGGCTGTTGCAGAACCGGTCGGCGTTCTCCCACAGGGTGATCCCGGACCAGTTGTTCTCCAGCACGTTCCGGTAGATCTCGAGCTTGTCCGTCCGAGCCCGGACACGCGGCTCGCCCCCCGACTCGGACACGTAGACGGTCGCGAACGGGAACGTGTCGCCGGCGGCCGCGTAGGCGCGGCCCTCGACCCAGTTGTTCCGCCGGATCGTGTTGTTCCGGATGATCGCGTTGTAGCTGATCTCGTAGATCAGCGCGGCGCCGTCGTTGTCCTCGATGAGGTTGCCCTCGATGAGGAAGTCGTTGTTGTTGGTGTCCGCCCACAGCCCGGTACCCCGGTTGCCGTGCACCCAGTTGCCGCGGACGACCGCGCCGTTCACGGCCCAGAACTTGACGCCCCCACTGCAGCCGCAGTCCGGCCGCTGCCGCTCCCAGTCGTCCGTGTTGTTGCCCACGATCTCGTTGCCCTCGACCACCAGGCCGCCGACGTCGCCGGCCTTGTACGCGTTCATCCCGTACTGGCCGTTGTCGCGCAGACAGCTGGCGCGGACCTGCTGGCGGGCCCCGGCCATCAGCCCGGCACCGGAGTTGTCCCGGATCGTCGCGTGCTCGATCACCCACCCGTCGGCCGAGTCGTGGTTGACCACGCCCTCGTCACGGGGCGCGACGAAGTTCTGCACGGTCAGGTGGCGGATGGTGACGTCCGCGGCGGCGCCGCCGAACGCGTAGTGGTTGCTCTCGCGGCCGTCGAGCACCGCGCCCGGCGCCCCGACGTAGACGTCCCCCTCCTTGGGGATCACCTGGTCGTAGCGGTTCGACAGGAGCGTGTGCCTGCCCGGCCGAAGCCAGAAGGTGGAGTGCGGGGGACTGCTCTCGGTCTTCGCGGCCAGGTCGCCGGGCACCGCGGGGTCGATCGTCACCGCGCCCGCCGGCGCCTTCGCCGGCCCGGCGGCCGGCTTGGCGCACACCCTGACCACGGACGTCGGGGGCGCGGAGGGCACGGCGGTCGGTCTCGGCGTCGCGTCCGTCGTGCCGCCGTCACAGCCGGTCGCCGCTGCCAGCGCCAGCGCTGCCGCCGGCAGCGCCCGGTGCCGCCACGTGATCCCCACGCGCCCTCCCCCTAACCCTCGAACCCGAGCACGGTGGTGAAGCTCTCCGTGCCGTCGGTGAAGCCGGCGCCGACCAGGGTGGTGGCGGGCTCCTTGCGCCCGAAGCCGGCGGAGTACCAGCCGAGCGGCGGGTCGCTCTCCCCCCGGTGCGCCGTCCAGGACAGCTGTGCTGGCAGGTCGAGCACCGCGGAGCGGTCCTCGCCGTCCCGCGTCCAGGTGAGCTGCGCCCGGTTCCCCGCCAGCTCGGCGGTGACCGCCGGGCCGAGGTGGAACGCCAGACGCACGGCCCGCCGCGGGCCGCGGACCTCGTCGACCACCCGCAGCTCCCCGCTCGCGGCCGTCAGCTCCACCCGTCGGCGGTGCACCGAGGGCAGGTAACCGTCGTGCTCGGCGCACCAGCGGACCGTCCCCCCGTCACCGGCGCCGGACGTGTCCGCGACCAGGACCCGGCTGCGGGCGTGCCGGGTCCACAGGAACGGGCCGCCGGAGACGGACTGGTCCTCGCCGTCCAGCTCCAGGGTGTTGTGGCCGAGGGTCGAGCGGAAGTACCGCCGCCACTCGGGCTGCCCGTGGTAGCAGAACGTCCCCGGGTCGGCGAGCACGTCGACCCCGTCGTGCCGCACCTCCACGGACAGCGCGTCCGCGTGGGCGTGCGCGGCGATGGACAGGAATCCGTGCGGGCCGCCGTCGCAACGGCACCAGATCTTCCCCGGACCCCGCAGCACGGTCATGCCGGCGTCGGCGAAACGGTCCGGCCGGTTCGCCGGGCGGGACACGGCCGGCCCGGTTCCCTCCTTCGCGTACGGCCGGACGAGCGCGGCCAACAGCCCGGTGCGCACATCGGTGCCGGTCACGGCCGGCCACCAGGCGAGCCTGCCGAACACGGCCTCGCCGGTCGCCAGCAGCGAGCCCCAGCGGTCGGTGCCCGCGCCGTCGACGACCAGACCGTGCCCGTCGTCCGCGTCGCCCTGGCGCGGCGGCCTCAGCCGGTCGTCCACGACGGCCGCGAGCGCGTCGGTCATCCGCAGCAGCACCAGCCGCACCGTCGCGGGGACCGGCACGTGCGCGGCGTCCGCCTCGGCCACCGCCGCCAGACCGAGCTCCAGCACCAGCCCGTGGTACTCGCTCGCCAGCTCGCGGTTGAGGCCGGAGGGGAAGGTGTTGGCGCGCAACTGCCGCTCCAGCGACCGCAGCGCGTCGGCCCGCCAGCGCGCCGAGGCGGGGAACCAGTCGAACGCGCAGGCCGCGGCGAACTGCCCGGCGGTCTCGGCGATGACGTGGTTGTTCGCCGACGACCCCCGGCTGGGGAAGGCCGCCAGCCAGCGCTGGTGGTGCCAGATCTGCCGGTGCGCCACCGGGTTGCCCTCGAACAGCTCGGCCGCGCCCGGCCAGCCGTCGAGCAGCCGGCGGACCCACACCCAGGACAGCAGCCGGATCCCCAGCTCGATGCCGCTGGTCCAGTGCACCCCGCACAGCGGCGCGTTGGCCGCCCACCACGACCGCAGGTGCGCGGCCACCCGCTGGGCGTACCGCTCGTCCCCGGTGACCGCGTAGGCCGCGGCGAGCACGGTGAGGTGGTGGTGCCTGGACAGCTCCCAGATCTGCTTGACGTCGCCGACCGTGTCCTCGTCGCGGTACGGCACGTCGAAGGCGTAGCCCTCCGGCGCCCGGCGCCCGGTCTTCGGGTCGTGGAACCAGTCCGGGTCGGCCAGGTCGTCGCGGGCCACCCCGAAGTACTCGGCGTGCCCCGCCATCAGCCGGTCCGCATCGGCGACGAGCCGTTTCGCGGCGTCCGGCGGCACCGCGTCGAGCGTCCCCGCGGGCAGGACCGCGGTGAACCGGGCGCCGGTCACGCTCGGGCCGTCCGGCAGCGCCGACCGCCACCGCCGCCTGCGCACCGTGTCGCCGACCCGGCCGCCGATCTCCCGCGGCCCCATCCGGGACAGCCGCCGCAGGTACCAGCCCGGGCTCCCCGCGCTCACCGTCATCGGGCCCCCGTGAGCGTCACCGGCGCGCCGCCGGCGAGGCCGGTCCGCACGGCGAGGGTGGCCGCCGTGGTGGCGACCAGCGACTCCAGCGGCACCGGCATCGGCCCGCCGGTCCGCACGGCCCGCACGAACGCGGCCAGTTCGGCCGACTGGCCCTTGTCCCGGGCCTTGGGCAGTCGCGAACTGACCCACCGCTTGCGCCCGTACACCGAGGCACGGACGAAGTCGTCCAGCCGCAGCACCTTGCCGTCGGCGACCAGGTCCAGCGTCTCCTTGGGGAAGCCGGGCGCGCCGGTGGTGACGTAGCTGATGGTGGCGGTGGAGCCGTCCGGGTAGCGCAGCACGACCTGGAGGTCCTCGTTGCCGGGCGCCGCCGTCGCGTACACCGAGACCGGGTCGGCGTCGAGCAGCCAGCTCGCCGTGTCGATGAAGTGACCGCCCTCGCCGGCGAACCGTGAGCCCTCGGTGCCCTGCCGGAGGTACCAGCTGCCGTGATCGAGGCGGCCGGCGTTGACCAGGTAGCGCAGGCTCGCCGGTCCGGTCCGGGCGCCGAACCGCTTCCTGGCCTCGTTGAGCAGCGGCGCGAAGCGGCGGTTGAAGCCCACCTGCAGCCGGTCGTTGCCGGACTCCTCCACCGCGGCGAGCACCCCGGCCAGCTCGTCCTCGGACAGCGCCAGCGGCTTCTCGACGAACACCGTCTTGCCGGCCAGCAGCGCCTTGCGGGTCAGTTCGGCGTGCGAGCTGTGGCGGGTGACCACGAACACCGCGTCGACCGACGGATCGCCGAGCACGGCGTCGAGATCGGTGGTCGCCGCGGCGAAGCCGAACTTCCGCTGCGCGTTGGCCGCGGACAGCGCAGTCGTGGTGACGACCGTGGACAGCTCCACGCCGTCGCGCTGCGCCAGATGCGGCAGGAGCATCGACGTCGCGTAGTTCCCGGCGCCGACGAACGCCAGCCGCACCGGCGCCGTGGCGGCCCGGGCCGGGGAGGGCGCCGCCGTGCCGCGACGCACCGCGGGCACGGTCACCGCGGGGGCCTCCGCCTCCGGGGCCCGCGCCGCGTCCTCCTTCTGGTCGGGCTCCTGCTGCTCCGGGTACCGGAACAGCACGGCCACGGCCTTCAACTCGCCGTCCTTCAGCCGCTGATACGTCGGGACGGCGTCGTCGAAGTCGGCGATGTGGGAGATCAGGGGCTCCACGTCGACCCGGCCGCGTGCGGCGAGGTCGAGGAAGCACGCCAGGTTGCGCCGCTCGGTCCAGCGCACATAGCCGATCGGGTAGTCCCGCCCCTCCAGCTCGTACGCCGGGTCGTAGCGCCCGGGGCCGTAACTGCGGGAGAACCGGACGTCGAGCTCCTTCTCGTAGTACGCGTTCCACGGCAGGTCCAGGCGGCACTTGCCGATGTCGACGACCCGGCCGCGGTCCCGGCACAGCCGGGCGGCCAGCTCGACGGGCTGGTTGCTGCCGCCGCCGGCGGCCAGGTACACCTGGTCCACGCCGTGCCCGTCGGTGAGTTCGGCGACGGCGTGCTCCACCGCTGCGGACCCGGGATCGCCGCAGGCCGCCGCGCCCAGCCGCTCGGCGAGCTCGCAGCGCACCGGATCGGGGTCGGCCCCGACGACCCGGACCCCCGAGGCGGCCAGCAGCTGCACCACCAGCTGCCCGATCAGCCCGAGGCCGATGACCAGGGCCACTTCGCCGAGCCGTGACTCGCCCTGACGGACGCCCTGCATCGCGATCGACCCGACGGTGCCGAAGGCCGCGTGCCGCGGCGCGAGGCCGTCCGGCACCGGGGCGTAGAGGTTCTTCGGCACCCAGTTCAGCTCGGCGTGCAGCGCGTGCTCGTTGCCGGCGCAGGCCACGAGGTCGCCGACCTTCACGTCGTCGATGCCGGCGCCGACCTGCTCGACCACCCCGCACAGCGAGTAGCCCAGCGGCGTGTACGAGTCCAGCTTGCCCATCACCTTGCGATACGTGGCGGGCACCCCGTTGGCGGCCACGCTCTGCACGACCTTGGCCACCTGGTCGGGACGGGAACGGGCCTTGCCCAGCATCGACATGCCGGCCTCGGACACCTTCATCAGCTCGGTCCCGGTGGAGATCAGCGAGTAGGCGCTGCGCACCAGCACACCGTCCGCCTTGCACCCCGGCACCGGCACGTCGAGCAGCGCCAGCTCACCGCTCTTGTAGTTCTGTACGACCTGTTTCACCCGAAGTCCTCTTGTCTCTGCGCCGTCGTCAGTGGTCAAGTCGTCAGTGGTCAATGGGAGTTCTGGCCGGACCCGGTGGTCGCGCCGCGATACCAGTGCTCGAGGGTCAGGACGTGCCACAGATGCTTGGAGAAGTCCCGCTGCCCGGCGGCGTCCTCGGCGACCATGCGCGCCAGCGCGTCACGGCGCAGGATCCCGGAACGGACCAGCTCGCCGTCGTTCACCACCTCACGCACCAGCGGCGCCAGATCCCGGCTCATCCAGGCCCGCAGCGGGGCGCTGAACAGGCCCTTGGGCCGGTACACGATCTCCCGGGGCAGGACCGAGACCGCCGCCTCCTTGAGGACGGCCTTGCCCTGCCGCCCGACGATCTTGCGGGCGCCGGGCACGGCGAACGCCGCCCGGACCACCTCGACGTCCACGTACGGCACGCGCACCTCCATCGACGCGGCCATGCTCGACCGGTCGGTGTAGGCGAGGTTCAGGCCCGGCAGGAACATGCGGGCGTCGCCCAGGCACATACGGTTGACGAAGTCGTCGAGGTCGTTGTCCCGGTAGACGTCCGCGTGTTCGGTCAGCACGTCGTCGACCGTCCCGGCCAGGTCCGGATCGATCAGGTCCAGCAACTCGCCCCGGTCGTACATGGTGTAGCTGCGCCGGAACGCGGTCTCCTCCGGCAGATCGGCGAACGACAGGAACCGCTTGGCGAAGCGCACCGACCGGTACCCGCGGCGGGCCGAGGCGACCGGCAGCCGGTCCACCGCCGCCGACAGTCCGCGCCGAACGGGCCGCGGGACGCGCTGGTAGCGCAGCGCCAGCAGGTTGGCCAGGTGCTTGCGGTACCCGGCGAACAGCTCGTCGGCGCCCATCCCCGACAGCATCACCTTGACCCCGGCCTCCCGGGCGGCCGAGCAGATCAGGAACGTGTTGATCGCGGCCGGGTCGCCGATCGGCTCGTCCAGGTGGTACGTCATCCGCGGCAGCAGGTCGAGCACGTTCGGGGCGATCTCGATCTCGTGCAGGTCGACGCCGAACCGCCCGGCCACCTGCCGGGCGTAGCGCAGGTCGTCCGGCATCGCCTCGAACCTGGCGTCCTCGGCGCGGAACCCGATCGTGTAGGCGGAGATCCCGGGCCGGTCGCGGGCCGCCAGGGCCGTCAGATAGCTGGAGTCGAGCCCCCCGGAGAGGAAGGTCGCGACGGGAACGTCGGAGATCAGGTGGCGCCGGGTCGACTCCTCGACGACGGCCGCGATGTCCGGCTGCTCGCCGGCCAGAATCCGCTCCCTGCCCTCGGCGGCGACGTCCCGCAGGTTCCAGAACCGGCCGCGCTCCACCCGGCCGTCGGGCCGGCACCTGAGCCAGCTCCCCGGCGGCAGCTTCTCCGCCTCACGGAACGCGCACCGAGAGTCGGGCACCCAGTAGTAGAGCAGCGACGCCACCAGCGCCGAGTGGTCCACCTCCAGCGACCCGCCCGTCACGGCGGCGAGCGCCTTCAGTTCGGAGGCGAACACCAGGCCCTCGCCGCGCCGGAGCAGGAACAGCGGCTTGATGCCGAGCTGGTCGCGGACGAGCACCAGGTCGCCCGTCCGCTCGTCGAAGATCCCGAACGCGAACATGCCGCGCAGCCGGGGCAGACAGTCCGTGCCCCAGCGCCGCCAGGCCTCCAGCAGCACCTCGGTGTCGGAGGTGCCGCGAAAGCGCACCCCGGCGGCCGCCAGCTCGGCACGCAGCTCGGGCGCGTTGTACAGCTCGCCGTTGTACGTCAGCACGAGGCCGTCCGAGACCATCGGCTGGGCGCCGGTCTCGGACAGGTCGATGATGGCCAGCCGGCGGTGCCCGAGGTGCACCTCGCCGTCCCCGACGGCGTGGCCGTAGCGGCCCGCCCCGTCCGGACCGCGGTGCGCGAGGGTGTCGGTGAGCCGGTCGGTCACGACCTTTCCGTCCGGCCATCGGTAGGTACCTGCGATGCCACACATGTGTTACTGAGCCTCCTGGTCGCTGTCCGGCACCCGTGCCGCCCACATCGGCTGCCGCTCCGTCCGCCGCGGGACCTCCCCCACTGCCTGGACGGCGTGGGAGGTACCCCCACCCATCTGCCGGGCCGGCCGCTCGTTGCGGCCGCGCAGCGCGGTGTGCGGCCCGTCCCACAGCGTGCCGTCGGTCCGGTCACGCGGGTCGGGGTCGATCAGCACCACACCGATGACCGCGATGTGCTGGTCCGCGAGCTGGCGTGCCACGGTGTGCAGCCATGCGGCGCTGCCGTGCCCGGCACGTACGACGAGGACGGCCCGGGTGCCGAGGTACTGCAGGTCGGTCCACGCCGTGCCGGGCGCCACCGAGCCGACGCCGATCCTGCGCCCCTGCGGCGACTCGGCCGCGGCGCGCTCGCCGGTGACCACGGCCGGGTCCCCGGGCTTCGGACGGCGATCGGCGAGCTGCCGGCCCGGCAGACCGTCGACGACCACCACCGGCCCCTCCGCCGCCAGTGCCCCGGCGAGGTCCAGGGCGAGCACGCTCGTGTTGCGCGCGCAGCCCAGTTCCAGCAGCGACACCGGTTCCGCGGAGCCGCGCACGGCGCGGGCCAGGGACAGGGCGAGCCGTTCGCGTGCCGCCCGGACCCGGCGGCGCCGCCATCGGCCGCCCGGCCGGTGGGGCAGCTCCGCGACGACCGAGGCGCCGAGGTTGGCGGCGATCTCCCGGCGCAGCACGGGACGGTCCGCCACCACCGCGCCGACCGCCGCCAGCGCGAGCCCGAGGAACAGGCCGAGGAACAGCCCGATCGCGGCGTCCCTGGCAGCGGTCCCGGGCAGGGAGTGCCGCACCGCGTACGGGGCGTCCACGATCTGCGTGCCGGCGACGAGCCGGGGCGTGCCGATGCTCGCCTCCCCGGCGCGCTGGCTGAAATCGGTGATCTGCGAGGTGAGTTCGGCCCGGCGGGCGTACAGGGACTCCAGGTCCGCCGACGACCCCGGCCCGCTCGCCTCGGTGCCGTCCCCGATCGTCTTGTTGACCTGGGCCAGTTGGGTCTTCAGCTGGTCACGCTGGTCGATCAGGGCCTTGGCCTCGGCTTTCGAGGCCTCCTGGATCCGCCTCACATGGTCGGCGACGAACGCGTCCGCCAACGCCTTGGCGCGGGCCACCGCCTCCGCGTCGCTGTCACCGGTCACGGTGATCTGCAGCACGTTGTTGGTCACGCCGGTACCGCTGTAGTCCTGCATGAAGTCCTCGGCTTTCTCCGGGGACCGCAGGGACTTCAGCGCCTGCTCGGCGATCCGGGTGGTCTGCAGCAGCGCGACGTCGGTACGGATGAGCGTTCCGGGGTCGTTCGGCTGGTCCTCCTCGTGCGCGACCAGCACCTTGGTCACCGCGGTCGGCGGCGCCGGCAGCAGGAACGCCACCGCCGCGCCGACGAGCAGCCCCAGCAGCGCGAGGGAACCCCACAGGCGGCGCCGTCGGCGCACCGCCGCCACCAGGGTCTGCAGGTCCAGCAGCGGAGCGGCGGTCGACGACGCCGCGGTCGTACTCGTCGTCACCCTGTGACTCCTGTCGCGTCGTCCCGTTCGCCGTCGAAGCTCGTGGGCGTGGGGGCGGGCGCGGGTACGGCGGTGCGCCGAGGGCGGTCGGCCGACCGCGTCGCACGGACCGGACCGGCGAGGACGACGCCGACGACCGCGTGCCCCGCGTCCGCACACGCCTCGGAGACGCCGGCGAGCTCCCCCGCGGTCCAACTGCCGGCGCTGAGCACGACCAGCGCGCCCGACTCGCGCTCGCGGTCCGGCACCATCGGCCGGGACACCGGGACCGCCACCGCGCGCAGCAGCGGATCGCTCCCGGCCACGTCGACGAGCTGCCCCGCCGCCCGGCGGGCGATCTCGTCGCCCTCGGGGAAGACGACCAGGAGCCGCTGCGGGGACGGCAGCCGGTCCCGCAGCCGCGAGCACACCCGCCGGTAGCGGATCTGCCTGCTGGCCTCGTCGCCGGACAGCTGCGGGGCCGGGATGTTCCACCGGACGTCGAGGCCCAGCAGCCGGCGGATCCACGCCCGCGGACCACGGCCCGCCGACCGGTGCGTGGGCCGTTCGACGGGTACGTCGACGGTTCCCAGCAGCGTCGAGCCCAGCGCCGCGGCGATCTCCGGTTCGCCGCGCAGCCGGCGGCTCATCCGCGCGGCGGCGAGATGGCCGATCACCGCGAACAGCAGGAACAGCAGCGCTCCGCCGGCGACGAGCTGCGTCCTCGTCGGCGGCGCCTCGCCGGTCGGCCGGGCCGCCGACCCCATGACGACCATGTTCTTCGCCTCGTCGTCGACCGGGTCGGCCTGCTTGATGGTGCTGATGGCCTCGCGCAGCGCGGTGCGCAGCTTCTCCAGCTCGGTGCGGGTCTGCACGCTCTCGACGGTCTCCCCGGGATCGGTCGCGTCGGCCAGCTTGCTGATGCGGCGGCTGGTGTCCTCCACCGACTGCTGGAGCGCGGCGAGCTCCTCCGCCGCCCCGGGGTCGGCGGTTTCGCTCGCGATCCGGGTGGCGTAGGAGACGAACTCCTTGGCCACCTGGTCGGAGAGGCGCTGCGCACGCTCCGGGGTCTCGGCGGTGCCGGAGATCTTGATGATGTTCCCGTCCGTGGCCTTGGCGCCGACCTGATCCCGCAGGTCGCTGCCGCTCACCCCGCTCCAGCCGAGCGTGGCGGCCGCGCGGTCGACCACCACCGAACTGGTCGCCACCTCCGTCTGCGTCAGCAGCTCACGCTCCTCCCACGTCCCCGGCAGCAGCACCGACGCCGAGGTCGTGTAGCGCGGCGGGAACAGCAGGGACGCGCCGTACCCGACGAGCGCACCCAGCAGGGCGAAGACGGTGAGCAGCCGCCAACGCCGGCGGACAATCCGCCCGATGGTGACCAGGCGTATCGTGTCATCGCTCAATGGTGCGGCCTTCCCCTGCCGGGTCAGGGTCGCGCGCCGTGACCGGGGCCCGGTCACCGCAGGCAGCCTCGTAGGCGGCGAGCAGCGATCGCTGGGAGTTCCGCCAGGACAGCGGCCCGCCGATCCGCTCCTGGCCGATCTTGCCCATCAGGGCCCGCTTCTCCGGGTCGTCCAGCAGCAGGGCGATCAGCCGGGCGAACTCGGCCTCGTCGTCGGCGGCCGCGTACACGGCGGCGTCACCGGCGGAGACCCGCGCCTCGCGCAGGTCGAACGAGACGACCGGCCGGCCCATCACCATGTACTCGAGGACCTTGTTCATGGTCGACACGTCGTTGAGCGGATTGTTCGGGTCGGGGGAGAGGCACACGTCCGCGGTGGACAGGTAGCGCACCAGGTCGGCGTCCGGAATACGCCCGGTGAACTGCACCTGCTCCGAGAGCCCGAGCCGCCCGGACAGCTCCACCATCGCGTCGAACGTGTCGCCGCCGCCCACGAACACCGCGTGCCAGTCGCTCCGCCCGACCTCGTCGCGCAGCTTCGCCAGGGCCCGCAAGGCGTAGTCGACGCCGTCCTGCGGACCCATGACGCCGAGATAGCACAGCAGATGAGGCTTGCCGCGCTTCAACTCCGGCTCGGGCGGCACGGGGTGGAACCGCTCGACGTCGGGCGCGCTGCGCACCACGAAGACGTCCGCCGGCCGCTTGCCGCCGCGGCGCACCGCGACGTCCCGGTAGCTCTCGTTCGTGGCGAGCACGACGTCGGCGGCCCGGTAGGTCCGCCGTTCCAGCGCGCACACGGCGCGGTAGAGCAGGTCCTTGCCGCGGCCGAACCGGGAGAGGTACAGCTCGGGCACCAGGTCGTGCTGGTCGAAGACGAACCGCGCGCCGCGCCGCTTCAGCCACAGGGCGGGCAGGAACAGCAGGTCGGGCGGGTTGCAGGCGTGGACCACGTCGACCGGGCCGACCTTGCGGGCCAGCCGGACCGTGTGCCACAACGCCGAGCCGTACTCCCGCAGATAGCCGGACGGCCCCCCGGTGGCCGCGCGCAACGGGTAGCGGTGGATCCGCACCCCCTCGATCACTGCCTCCGGCTCGGTGTCCCGCTTCGTGCCCTGCGGACAGATGACGTGCACCGTCCAGCCCGCGTCGCGCAGCGTCGTGCACTCCTGCCACACCCGCCGGTCGAACGGCACCGACAGGTTCTCCACCAGGATCAGCGCGCGCCGGCCCGGCCGGTCGCCGCTTCCCGCATCACCAGGCAAGGCCCACGTACCCCTGTTCGGCCCGGCGCGCGTCGGCGTCGGGAAGGTGGACGAGATCGATGATCACCGGGGCGTCGCCGTGCGGCAGCGCCGACAGCACGGCCGGATCCTTCGTCCCGACCAGGCACACCTCGGCGTGCTCGAGCACCTCCTCGACGGAATCGGCGAGCAGTTGCGCGAGATGCGGCAGCCGGGTCTCGATGTACTCGCGGTTCGCGCCGAGCAGCCGGGACAGGCTCACGTTCGCGTCGTAGATCTTCAGGTCGTACCCCTTGCCGAAAAGCCGCTCGGCCAGCTCGACGAGCGGGCTCTCGCGGAGGTCGTCGGTGCCGGGCTTGAAGGACAGCCCGAACAGGCCCGCCCGGCGTTTCCCGGTGCGCTCCACCAACTCCACCGCGCGCTGCAGATGGTCGGAGTTGGACGGCAGCACATGGGACAGGATCGGCACCGAGACGTCCGCCCGCTGCGCCGCGTGCACCAGGCTGCGCAGGTCCTTGGGCAGGCAGGAGCCGCCGAAGGCGAAGCCGGGCCGCAGATAGGCGGGGCTGATGTTCAGCTTGCGGTCGGCCAGGAACACGTCCATCACCTGGTGCGAGTCCACCCCGAGGGCCTGGCACACCGCGCCCAGCTCGTTCGCGAAGCCGATCTTGAGACCGTGGAACGCGTTGTCCGCGTACTTGATCGCCTCGGCCGTCGGGACCGGCACCCGGAACACCTCGCCGGGCAGGTCCTGGTACAGCGCCGCCACCGCGTCGCCGCTCGCCGCGTCGAGCTCGCCGATGACGGTCTTGGGCGGGTCGAAGAAGTCCCGCACGCTTGTGCCCTCGCGCAGGAACTCCGGGTTGACCGCGACCCCGACGTCCACCCCGGCCGTGCCGCCGACGTACTTCTCCAGGATCGGCAGCAGCAGGTTCAGGCAGGTGCCCGGCAGCATGGTGCTGCGGAACACCACGGTGTGCCGCCCGCCCCGCTCGGCCAGTGCCGCGCCGATCTCCTCGGTGACCCGCTCCAAGTACGTCGTGCACAGGCTGCCGTTGGGCTCCGACGGCGTGCCCACGCAGACCAGCGAGATCTCACTGTCCATGATCGCCTCGCGGACGTCGCCGGTGGCGCGCAGCGCCCCGGTCCGCACGACGTCGGCGATGAGCTCGCCGATCCGCTCCTCGACCACCGGGGCCTTGCCGTCGTTGACCAGGTCGACCTTCACCTGGTTGACGTCGACCCCGATGACCTCGTGCCCCATGCTGGCAAGGCACGCGGCCGACACGCAGCCCACGTAGCCGAGCCCGAAAACGCTGACCTTCATGACCCGTTCCTCCCCCCGGGCAGGCCCTCGCGGCCTGCGTTCCGCACGCCGGCGGGGTCGTCGGACCCCAGCCCCCCGCGCATCAGTTGCCCCCCGCACATCAGTAGGCCCCCTGGCCGTAGAGCACCGCACGCATCGTCTTCCACAAGATCACCGTGTCCAGGGCGAGCGACCAGTCCTCCACGTACCGCAGGTCCAGCCGCACCGCCTCCTCCCACGACAGGTCACTGCGTCCGCTGATCTGCCACAGGCCGGTGAGGCCGGGCTTGACCAGCAGCCGCCGCCGGATGTCCGGGCCGTACGCGGCGGACTCCTCCGGCAGCGGAGGCCGCGGACCGACGAGCGACATCGATCCGGTGAGCACGTTGAACAGCTGCGGGAGTTCGTCGATCGAGTACCGGCGCAGCACTGCTCCCACCCGGGTCACCCGCGGATCCCGGCGGAGCTTGAACAGCGGGCCGGCGCCCTCGTTGAGGTCGGCCAGCTGGGCCCGCGCCCGGTCGGCGTCGGCCACCATGGTGCGGAATTTGAGAATGGTGAACTCGCCGCCGTCCTTGCCGACTCTGCGCTGGCGGTAGAACACCCCGCCCCGGCTGTCCATCAGCACGAGCAGCCCGACGACCGCCATCAGCGGCGCGAACAGGACCAGCAGGACCGCCGCGCCCATCCGGTCGACGACGCCCTTGACCGCCCGGCGCCCCCCGGTGAAGGTCGGCATGCTGACCCGCAGCAGAGGTATCCCGAGCACCGCGTCGACGTGCAGCCGCGGGCCGGCCACCTCCATCAGCACGGGGGCCACGACCATCTCGGCGTCGGTGCCTTCGAGGTTCCAGGCCAGCCGCTGGAGCCGCTCCGGCGACCAGTGCGGGTCCGGCGTGACCGCGACGACACGGTAGCCGTCGCCGTGAACGTGCTTGGCGACGTCGGCCAGCTGGCCGACCACCGGGACTCCGTCCAGCAGATCACCGTCGAGCCCGGGACCGTCCGTCGTGCACACCGCGTCCACCCGCCAGCCCAGATGCGGGAACTTACGGGTGCGGGTGATCAGGTCGCTCACCGTGGCGGGGCTGCCGGCGGCGAGCACCGGTCGCAGGCACCGGCCTTCCTTGCGCTGCCTGTGCAGCGAGAGGCGCAGCAGATAGCGCGCGGTCATGGTGACGAGCGCGATCGCGGGGATCGCGACGAAGATCCAGAGCTTGATGTTGCGCGAGGTGAGCGCGATCCCGCCGAGCGCCAGGACGACGGTCGCGGCGAACAGCGAGCGTCCGAGCCGGCGGAACTCCTCGGCGCCCTGGCCGAGCACGGCCGGCGCCCACGACCGGCTGACCGCGAGCGCCCCCAGCACCAGCAGCTCGGTGCCGAACGCGAGAATGCCCCATTTCTCATGCCAGTTGGCAGCGTCCCGGGCTCCGAAGAAGTTGCCGATCCCCGCCACCACGAAGGCGGTGGCCGCCGTGTCGCTCATGATCACGGTACGTCGGTACCGCTGCTCCCAGTCGATCGCGGGCCGGCTGATCGTGTCGTTCTCCAGACGCCCGCGCGCCGACGGAAACGGGCTGACTAGCTCCCCTTGCCGCACAGAACCCCCCAGGTTCCCCAGTGGTTCGACGTGTTCGCCTAACACTGATTCCTCCCCCCGGGAGGCCCCCGCCCCCCGTACCGTCCCTCCCCTCGGGAGGCCCCCGCCTCCCGTGTCGCGCCGGTCCTCCCGCGGCAGGCCCCCGCCTCCCGCGCATGACATCCCGGTATTCCGGCGCTACTCGAACACCCACCCCGGCGGCAGTGGACTCGTATGTCCCGCCCGACTCTCGAGGTGTGCGGCGACCCGTCGAAGACCTTGAGTGCTCCCCGCACCCAAGCCCCTCTCGGGCCCCAGGAATTGATCACCCCCACGTCCGGCGTCGAGGACGCGCTTACCGGCCTTCCGCAGCGCCAGACCAATAGATCATTACGGTCGCCTCGTGTTCGAACGGCCGAAGCAAGGTCAATCTAGACCATGAGGAGCCGGTATGAAGAGAGGATGTGTGTAATTTGTGTTTAAGGTTTGGGGCTGCTCCGTCGGCCGGTGACCGCCTTCGGGTTCGTTGTGACCGACGCGCGTTGCGCCAGCTCGCCCGGCACTTGGGCCCGGCTCCCGCGCGTTGGCGGGCGGCGAGCCGCAACTGCCCCTCCGCGCAAGCGGGTTCGGTGGCGACCGCCCGGTTTGCGCACGATCGTGTGCCGCTTCGGGCGTCGAGGTGGCGGGCCGCTCGGCGGGCCGCCGCGACCGCATGAATTGATCATGAATGGTCCGCGGTGACATCCCCCGGGTGAGCGAATCCGTTTCGGTGTCACGTCTTCCGGCCGTCGGCCGACGGCCGGGGATTCCCTCCGGACTCGCGCGAGAATATGCCAAAGGCAATTCACCACACTCTCGCCTTCGCGGCAGGGCGAGAGCGTCAAGAGGGGCAACCGGCTTGCTTTGCGGCAGCGGAACCTGATGATCGATCGGTGAGGCGGCTCGAGCGCATCCGGTCGAACGCCACCCCACGGAACCGCATCACGCAGTCGGAGCGCGCCACGTAAGCGGAACGGCGCGGGCGCAACCGCGCCCTGCGGCCGGAACCGCGTCCTGCGGCCGGAACCGCGTCACCGACGGGGCTCCGGCCGTGACCCGCTCGGCATCATCGGGGCCGTCAGCCCGCAGGCCGGCCTGACGACGCCCCGGTCCCCGTGGGCGGGGTGAGTGGGCGCCGTCCGGGACCGGTGCGGTGGCGGTCCGTGTCGCTGTTGGGCCGAACGGGTGACTTGGCGTAAGAATTGACTGGTGCACGCATTGAAGGCGAGTCAGTTCTGGGGGTGCCGGTGAACCGTTACGACGTCACCGATGAACAGTGGGAAGGGCTCGCTCAGGTCGTTCCGCTGCGCGGCCGGGACGCGTGGCCCTCGGCGGTGGACCACCGCTCGCTCCCGGACGCCGAGACGGAGACCCGACGCCGTTTCGTCGTCCTGCGGGTCAACGTCTTCGCGGACGCCCGTGAGGTCGCCGAGACGCTGATGGCGGGCATCCCGGTGCTGCTCGACCTGACCGGGGCGGAGACCGACACCGCCAAACGGGTGCTGGACTTCTCCACCGGCGTCGTCTTCGGCCTGGCGAGCGGTATGCACCGGGTCGACCGCAACGTCTTCCTGCTCACCCCGCCGGGCACCGAGGTCGGCGGGATCATGGAGGGGGCGGGCGCACCGGGGGTCTGAGGGCGCGGGGCACGTCGCTCGATGGTGGGAAGCTTGTCGGGGCGTAACGGTTCGGCTGACGGCGGAGTCCTACCGTCCGGACATGCCCTCGTCGCTTTCCTCCTCCACCCCTCTGCCGCCCACCGCCCCCCTGCCGCCCACCGCGCACGGCGGAGCGCCGATCGGGGAGACGGCCCCCACCGTGCCCGCGCAGGCGCACTGCGCGGCGGAGCAGCAGGCCGCGTCCCGCGGCGGCGCCGTGCGGTCGGCGGCCGGCGGCGGGCTCGCGTCACCGCGCGCCCGTCCGGCGTCCGAGCCCGCCGGCGCCGCGCCCGCGCGGTACCCGCGCTCGTGTGTCACCGAGTTGCGGCTCTCCGCTTTCGCGGGGCACCGGCGCGCGCGGTTCCCGCTGGGAGCCGTCACCTTGTTCACGGGGGCCAGCGGCAGCGGCAAGAGCACGGCGCTGCGGGCGTACGAGGCGCTGGCGCGGCTCGGGGGAGGGGCCCGGCTCGCCGAGGTGTTCGCCGATCCGGTCGCGTGCGTGCCGCAGGGGGCGCGGCCCGACGCGCAGCGACGCCGGGGGTTCCGCATCGGCTGCACGGCCGACGGCCCCGCAGGGCCGGTCCGGCTCGACGTCGCCGTGCAGGCCGAGCCGGAACTGCGCATCGTGGGCGAACGGCTGAGCGCTGGCGGCGTCGTGCTGCTGGAGACGGCCCTGCGCGATCCCGGACGGCGCACGGTGCAGGCGGCCTGGCACACCGGCGGCTCCGCGCCGGTGACGCGCGCCCCGCTGCCCGACGACCGGCTCGGCACCGCGCTGCTGCCGCTGCGCGTGGCGGGCAAGACCGACGGCCAGCGGCAGGTGCTGGCCGCCGCCGAGCAGATGGTGGTCGCCCTGCGGTCCGTCTTCCCCTGCGACCCCCAGCCCGACTGGATGGGCGTCCCCGTCCCCGCCGGCTCCGGTCGCCTCCTGACCGGCTGCGACAACCTCGCCGACGTCCTGTGGCGCACCCGCCAGGAGTGCGGACGGCGGCATGCGGCCCTGGTGGCCGCGCTGTCCGCCGGATCCGCCGGACCCGCGGGGCCGGTGGTGGACCTGCGCGCCGAACCGCTGGCCGACGGCACGGTCCGCGCGGTGCTCGACCGCGCCTCGGGCGGGCCCACGGAACTCGCCCGGCTGGGATACGGCGAACTGCGCTACCTCGCCCTCGCCCTGGTGCTGCTCACCGGGCCGGACGTCCTCGACGTGGACCCGGCCGGCGAGGTTCCGGCCGCGACACAGACCCTCACCCTGCTCGCCGACGGCCTGGACCGAGGCCTCGACGTCCGCCAGCGCGCCGAACTGCTGCGCCTGGCGGTGCGGATGGCCGAGCGCGGGCACATCCGCTGCGTCGCGGCGGTCGGCGACGGCTCCTGGGCCGCCCGTACCGACGGGGTGACGGTGGTAGACCTGGGTCCGTGACAGAACGACACCTGGATGTGGCGAAACTGCAGAGCCGACTGGCCGAGTTCGCGGCCGTGCGGAACTGGCAGCCCTTCCACACGCCCAAGAACCTCGTCGCCGCACTCAGCGTGGAGGCGTCCGAACTCGTCGAGATCTTCCAGTGGCTGACGCCGGAGGAGTCGGCCCGCGTGATGGACGACCCGGACACCGCCCACCGGGTGACGGACGAGGTCGCCGACGTGCTCGCGTATCTCCTGCAACTGTGCGAGGTGCTCGGGATCGACCCGCTGGCCGCGCTGGACGCGAAGATCGACCGCAACGAGCGCAGATTTCCCGCACCCTAGCGGCGCTCCACAGCGGCCACTTCGGCGGAGCAGTCCGATCCGCTTTCACTCTCCGCAGTCGACCGGCGGACCGAAATCGATTTGTTGTCCACAGATTTCCGTCATCCTCTGGCTTTTCGCCCCTCATGCCCTCACTCTGGGTAGTGGACACGGGTGTTCGGGCGGACGTGCGAACCAGCACGTCGGGACAGACGGGGCGGCGTATGGACGCGGTGCGGCTCATCCTGACGAGCAGACGCGAGTTGGCGGGCAGCGGCGAGGGCGCGGAGATCCTCACGCAGGTATGGCAGGCGCAGGCCCTGGCGCAGGCGATCGGCAGCCGCCTCGCCGTCTCGGGCCCGCCCGAACTGCGCGGCGAGGCGCTCGGCCTGACCGAACTGGCCGGGCGGGGCTGCGGCGTGCTGGGCGCTCCTGACCTCGATCCGGGCGATCTGCTCGCCGCCCGACTGACCGAGCTGGAGGACGCCCGCCAGGCGCTGCTCGATCTGTCCGGCCTGCTCGGCGAGGTCGGCATCGCCCTGGTAGGCCTGGCGAGCTCGGCGGACGACCAGGGCACGTACTGGAAGTGCATGGAGGCCATCGACGCGGCGGACGAGTCCAGGGACCGGGTCCTGGAGATGCTCCGCAAACTGACGGCACGCGAGGAACGCGAGGAACGGGAGGCCGCCTTACCGGAGCGATGAGCGCTGCACCGGGGCGACGGGAGCGATGAGCACCTTGCCTGCGCGACGACGGTGACGGGGGGCCCTGCCGGCGAGACGGGAGCGACGGGAGCCTCGCCGGGACGACGAGAACTCGGGTCCGGTGGCGGCCGGGGTCTTGTGGGCGACGGGCCGGCCGGCGTGCAGGATGGAGACATGGATCTTCGCATCTTCACCGAGCCCCAGCAGGGGGCGACCTACGACACCCTCCTCACCGTGGCGAAAGCCACCGAGGACCTCGGGTTCGACGCCTTCTTCCGGTCCGATCACTATCTGAAGATGGGCGACGTGAGCGGTCTCCCGGGCCCCACGGACGCCTGGATCACCCTCGCCGGTCTCGCCCGGGAGACGAAGCGCATCCGCCTCGGCACCCTGATGACCGCCGGCACCTTCCGGCTGCCCGGCGTGCTCGCCATCCAGGTCGCCCAGGTGGACCAGATGTCCGGTGGGCGCATCGAACTGGGTCTCGGCGCGGGCTGGTTCGAGGAGGAGCACACGGCGTACGGCATCCCCTTCCCGAAGGAGAAGATCGGCCGGCTGGAGGAGCAGCTGGAGATCGTCACGGGTCTGTGGGCCACCGAGCCCGGCAAGACCTTCGACTTCCACGGCACGTACTACGAGCTCACCGGCTCGCCCGCGCTGCCCAAGCCCGCACAGGCGAAAGTCCCCGTGCTGATCGGCGGCAACGGGGCGACCCGGACACCGCGGCTCGCCGCCCGGTTCGCCGACGAGTTCAACATGCCGTTCGGCACGGTCGAGGACAGCGAGCGGCAGTTCGGCCGGGTGCGGGCGGCCGCCGAGGAGATCGGACGGGACGCGGACGCGATCACTCTGTCCAACGCCCTCGTCGTCTGCGTCGGCAAGGACGACCAGGAGCTCGCCCGGCGGGCCGCCGCGATCGGCCGCGAGGTCGACGAGCTGCGCGCCAACGGGCTGGCCGGTTCCCCGGCCGAGGTCGTCGACAGGATCGGCCGCTTCGCCGAGGCCGGCTCCCGGCGGATGTACCTCCAGGTCCTGGACCTGCACGACCTGGACCACCTGGAACTGATCTCCGCGCAGGTGCAGTCCCAGCTGCCGTAGGGCGCGGGAGGGCGGGGCGGGAGGGCGGGGCGCCCCTCCGCCGGCCTTCCCCCGCCCCTCCGCCGGCCGGGTCGGCCGTCCGCCCGGACCCGGGAAGTCGGGGGCTTTCCCACGGCTGACCAGGGCCGACGGGTGTCGGGCCGTAACGAAATTCCTGCGTGCCCACAAAGGGATGTCGATAGGTTGGAGCACGCGACACACGCTTCCGCACCCCCTTCGCACCCCGTCCGCACTCTTCCGAGGCGCCCACCGTGTTCCTGACGATCAGCACCACCGGCATCCCCGAACGCCCCGCCACCGACCTGGGCTTCCTGCTGCACAAGCACCCCGGGAAAGCGCAGGCGTTCTCGACCTCCTACGGCACGGCCCATGTCTTCTATCCACAGGCCGATGCCGAGCGCTGCACCGCGGCGCTGCTGCTGGAGGTCGACGCCGTGGCGCTGGTCCGGCGCGGCAAGGGCAAGGGCCGCGGCGGCGCCCCCGACGCGGCCCTCGCCCAGTACGTCAACGACCGCCCCTACGCGGCCTCCTCGCTGCTCGCGGTCGCCCTCAGCGGAGTGTTCTCCAGCGCGATGCGCGGCGTCTGCACAGCGAAGCCTGAACTGCCCGCCCAGAAACGGCAGTTGCGTGTCGAGGTGCCCGCGCTGCCGGCCCGCGGCGGCCCCGGCCTGGTCCGCACCCTGTTCGAGCCGCTCGGCTGGACGGTGAGCGCGGAACCGGTCGCCCTCGACACGGAGTTCCCGCAGTGGGGCGACTCCCGGTACGTGAGCCTGCTCCTGGAGTCGGAGACGCTGACCCTCGCCGAGGCCCTGCGCCACCTGTACGTCCTGCTGCCCGTCCTCGACGACGCCAAGCACTACTGGGTGTCCTCCGACGAGGTCGACAAACTGCTGCGCGCCGGCGAGGGCTGGCTGCCCGACCACCCCGAGCAGAAGCTGATCACCAGCCGCTACCTGTCCCGCCGCTGGTCGCTGACCCGGCAGGCGATGGAGCGGCTGGAACTGGTCCGGCTCGCCGAGGCCGACGACAGCGAGGTCGAGGAGATCGACAACGCGGTCGGCGCGGAGGCCGAGACGGAGGACAGGCCTACCCCGCTGGCCGTGCAGCGCCGCGACGCGATCGTCGCCGCGCTCACCGAGGCGGGCGCCGCCCGGGTCCTCGACCTCGGCTGCGGCCAGGGCCAGCTGGTGCAGGCACTGCTCAAGGACCCTCGGTTCACCGAGATCGTCGGCGTCGACGTGTCGATGCGCGCGCTCACCATCGCCTCCCGCCGGCTGAAACTCGACCGCATGGGAGAGCGGCAGGCCTCGCGCGTGCGGCTCCTGCAGGGCTCCCTCGCGTACACCGACACCCGCCTCAAGGGCTACGACGCCGCCGTCCTCAGCGAGGTGATCGAACACCTCGACCTGCCCCGGCTGCCCGCCCTGGAGTACGCGGTGTTCGGCTCGGCCCGCCCGCGCACGGTCCTCGTGACCACCCCGAACGTCGAGTACAACGTGCGCTGGGAAAGCCTGCCGGCCGGTCACGTCCGGCACGGCGACCACCGCTTCGAGTGGACCCGCGAGGAGTTTTGCGGCTGGGCGTCCCAGGTCGCCGAGCGCCACGGGTACGACGTCCGGTTCACCCCCGTCGGACCGGACGACCCGGAGGTCGGCCCGCCCACGCAGATGGCCGTTTTCGAGATGGCCACCGCAACCGAAACCGCCGGCGCCACCGCCGGGGTCCGCACCGAGAAGAAGGAGGCGAAGGCAGCATGACCGACACCGAGGTTCCCCCGAAGCAGGGCCGGGTGCTGCCCGTCACCGACCTCTCCCTCGTCGTGCTCGTCGGCGCGTCCGGGTCCGGCAAGTCCACCTTCGCCCGCCGCCACTTCAAGCCCACCGAGATCATCTCCTCGGACTTCTGCCGAGGCCTCGTCTCCGACGACGAGAACGACCAGAGCGCCACCCGGGACGCCTTCGACGTCCTGCACTACATCGCCGGCAAACGGCTCGCCGCCGGTCGCCGCACGGTCGTCGACGCGACCAGCGTGCAACCCGAGTCCCGACGCCAACTCGTCGACCTGGCACGGCAGTACGACGTGCTGCCCATCGCCGTCGTGCTGGACGTGCCGGAAGAGGTGTGCGCCGAACGCAACGCCGTGCGCACCGACCGCGCCGACATGCCGCGCCGCGTCATCCAGCGCCACATCCGTGAACTCCGGCGCTCCCTGCGGGGCCTGGAGCGCGAGGGCTTCCGCAAGGTGCACATCCTGCGGGGCGTCGAGGACGTCGAGAACGCCGCCATCGTCACCGAGAAGCGCTTCAACGATCTGACCCACCTCACCGGGCCCTTCGACATCATCGGCGACATCCACGGCTGCGCCTTTGAACTGGAGTCGCTGCTCGGCAAGCTGGGGTACGCCGACGGCGTCCACCCGGAGGGCCGGCAGGCCGTGTTCGTCGGCGACCTCGTCGACCGGGGCCCGGACAGCCCGGCCGTGCTGCGCCGCGTGATGTCGATGGTCAAGTCGGGCAACGCCCTGTGCGTCCCCGGCAACCACGAGAACAAGTACGGCCGGTTCCTCAAGGGCCGCAACGTCCAGCACACCCACGGACTCGCCGAGACCATCGAGCAGATGGAGGGCGAGAGCGACGAGTTCCGGGCCGAGGTACGGGAGTTCATCGACAAACTGGTCAGCCACTACGTCCTCGACGGCGGCCGGCTGGTGGTCTGCCACGCGGGTCTGCCGGAGAAGTACCACGGCCGTACCTCCGGCCGCGTCCGCTCGCACGCGCTCTACGGCGAAACGACCGGCGAGACCGACGAGTTCGGCCTGCCGGTGCGCTACCCGTGGGCGGAGGACTACCGGGGCCGCGCGGCCGTGGTGTACGGCCACACACCCGTGCCCGAGGCCACCTGGCTGAACAACACCATCTGCCTGGACACCGGCGCCGTCTTCGGCGGCAAGCTGACCGCGCTGCGCTGGCCGGAGCGCGAGCTCGTCGACGTCCCGGCGGAGCAGGTCTGGTACGAGCCGGTGAAGCCGCTGAGGTCCGAGGCTCCGGGCGGCCACGACGGCCGTCCCCTGGACCTGGCCGACGTCAACGGCCGACGCATCGTCGAAACCCGTTACGACGGCCAGCGCCGTATCTCGATCCGGGAGGAGAACGCCGCGGCGGCCCTCGAGGTCATGAGCCGGTTCGCCGTCGACCCGCGCCTGCTGCCCTACCTCCCGCCGACCATGGCCCCCACCGCCACCAGCCGGGTGGACGGCTACCTCGAGCACCCGGCGGAGGCGTTCGCGCAGTACGCACGCGACGGCGTCGCGCGGGTCGTGTGCGAGGAGAAGCACATGGGCTCGCGCGCGGTGGCCCTGGTCTGCCGGGACGCGGAAACGGCCCGCAAGCGTTTCGGAACCGTCGGCGGCGACGACGGCCCGACCGGGTCCCTCTACACCCGCACCGGCCGCCCCTTCTTCGACGACGCGAAGGTCACCGAGGAGATCCTCGGCCGGATACGCGCGGCGGCGGACGAGGCCGGCCTGTGGACGGAGCTGGACACCGACTGGCTGCTGCTGGACGCCGAACTGATGCCGTGGTCGCTGAAGGCGTCGGGCCTGCTGCGCTCGCAGTACGCGGCCGTGGGCGCCGCGTCCGGCGCGGTCTTCCCGGGTGCGCTCGCCGCCCTGGACGGCGCTGCGGCCAGGGGCGTCGACGTCACGGACCTCCTCGCCCGCCAGCGTGAACGCGCCTCGGACGCGGCGGCGTTCACCGAGGCCTACCGCCGCTACTGCTGGACGACGGACGGTCTGGACGGCGTGCGCCTCGCCCCGTTCCAGATCCTCGCCGTCCAGGGCCGCAGCCTCGCCGCCCTGCCGCACGACGAACAGCTGTCGCTCCTCGACCGGCTGGTGGAGCACGACACCACCGGCCTGCTCCGGACCACCCGCCGCCTGTACGTCGACACGGCCGACCCCGAGTCGGTGCGGGCCGGCGTCGACTGGTGGCTGGAGATGACGGGACGCGGCGGCGAGGGCATGGTCGTCAAGCCGCTGGGCGCGCTGTGCCGGGACGAGGAGGGCCGCCTGGTCCAGCCCGGCATCAAGTGCCGGGGCCGCGAGTACCTCCGGATCATCTACGGCCCGGAGTACACCCGCCCGGACAACCTCGCCCGGCTGCGCGGCCGCTTCCTCAACCACAAGAGGTCGCTGGCGATCCGTGAGTACGCCCTCGGCCTGGAGTCCCTGTCCCGGCTGGCGGAGGGCGAGCCGCTCTGGCGCGTCCACGAGGCGGTCTTCGCGGTCCTCGCCCTGGAATCGGAACCGGTCGACCCCCGGCTGTGAAGCCGTAGCCGACGACACTCCCGTCCGGCCCGTCCGGCCCGTCCGGCCCGTCCGGCGACGTCTCGCGCGCAGCGCGATGGCGGCGTCGGACGGGCCGCGCGCATCACTCCGCCCGTGCGAGCCGCTCGGGCGGGTCCCCTGAAACGCCGGCGCCGTTCACCCCGCCAGCCGCAGCCGCTCCCCGCACACCCCCACCCGCACTCGTTGCCCCCACGTCAGTTCCAGCGCGTCGCTCTCGATGCCGTCGCCGAAGGCGATGAGGCGCTCCGACTCGACCGTCAGCGTCAGCCGGCCGCCGGCCGCGAGTTCCCCCGCGACCAGGGACGTTCCGGTCGCCGGGGACGGCCAGGCCTCCCGGACGAACCACACCAGCCGGTCCTCCGTCGGCCCCGGCAGCCGCGGGCGACCGTCGCTCCCGGCCCCGCCCCGCTCCTGCCACACCGACCGGAGCCAGCCGGTCGCCCCCGTGCCGGTGCCCACCAGCACCCCGGAGGAGGCCTGGGCCTCGACGGCACCCCCGTCGTCGTCGAGGCCCAGGCGGTAGCGGGCGGTCTGATGACCGGCGGCGCCCAGATAGATCTCGTTGAGGGCCAGCAGCCGCTGGGTGTCGTCCGCGACCGCCTCCACCATGGTCAGCTCGTCCGTACCGACGCCGGCCGTGAGGACGCAGGGCAGGAGCGACGCGGCGTCCCGCGGCCGGTGACGGACCAGGACGCCCGGGTTGCGACCGGGGTCGGTGTCGATGCCCACCACCGGCTGCCCGGTCAGGTACTTGGCGACGTTCGCCACCAGACCGTCCTGGCCGACCACGACCACCACGTCCTCGGGCGCGAACAGGAACCGGTCCAAGTCGGCTCTCTCCACCCGTGTCTGACGCCAGGTCAGCGGAATGGCGGCGGTCACCTCCGCCAGCGCCCGCCGGGTGCGGCGGTGGCGTTCGGCGACCTCCTCGATGTCCCGGCCCCGCGAGGAGAGGAAGAAGGCGGCCTGGCCGTGCGTGCCGTGCCGGGCCGTCAACTCCTCGTACTCCGTGGTGCGATGGACCAGCACGGCCCGCGGGGCGAGACTCACTCCGTCGCTCCCAGCTTGGCCAGCAGCCCCGTCAGCACATCCGGCGAGATCGTCACGCTGTCGATGTGCGGCAGGTTCTCCGCGAGCCGGGTCCCGGTGAGGGCGTGCAGCGTCGCCACGTCGACGTCCCCGTGCACCCGCAGCCAGGCGGCCTGCGCCTGGGCCCGCGCCTCGCCGACCTCGCGCGCCGCCTCCGCCTCGGCGCGGGCGAGCTGGACCGAGCGGGCCGCCTCCGCCTCGGAGAGCCGGACCAGACGCACCGCCTCCGCCTGCGCCAACCGCTCGGTGCGCAGCGCCTCGGCGTCCGCCAGCCGCACCTGCTTCGCCGCCTCCGCCTCCGCGAGTTTCACCGACCGGGCGGCCTCCGCCTCCGCGAGCCGCACGGTCCGCGTCGCCTCCGCCTCGGCCCGCACCTTGTCCGCGGCGGCGCTCTCCTCCGCCTCACGACGGGTGTTCGTGCCGCGCTGCTCGACCAGCTGTTCCTCACGGCGGGCCAGCTCGATCTTGCTGGCCAGCTCGTTCTCCGCGATCGTCCGCTCGCGTTCGACGGCCACCGCCCGCCGCTCGTACGTCGCCCGGTCGGCCTCCTGCTGGATCAGCTCGCGCGCCGGCGTCCGCAGCGCCCGCTCCACCTCGGGCTCCGGGCGCAACGCCACCACCCGGACGGCCACGATCTCGATGCCCGTGGCCGGCAGCCGCGGCTCCGCCGCCAGCCCCGCCGCGACCCGCTCCCGCACGGCCGTCACACCGTCCACCAGCGCCGACGACAAGGAGGTGCGGGCGAGGACGTCCAGCGCGTGCTGCTGCGCCGTCTCGGTCAGCAGGGTGCCGAGCTGCTCGAGCGGCGCGCCACGCCACGCCCCGGTGTCCGGGTCGACGGAGAAGTCCAGCCGGGCGGCGGCCACCGCCGGGTCGCTGATCCGGTACGTCACCGTCGCCTGCACCGCCACGTCCTGGAAGTCGACGGTGCGGGCGTGGAACGTCATGGCCAACTCGCGGTCGTCGACCGGCACTTCGGAGAGCGCGGCGCTCAGCGCGCGGTACCAGAAGCTGAGCCCCGGCCCGTCGTGCGCCAGCTTGCCGGAGCGGTGGTGGCGGATGTGCGCGGTCGGCGCGCCGCGCAGATGGCGCCAGCCCAGGCGCCGGGTGATGTCGGCCATGAGTGACCCCCCTCGGTCTCGATTCTCGTCAAAGCGACGATAAGAAAACGATAGCCCGCCCTCCCCTTGTCGTCAAGAGGACGAGAACCGGGAGCGGAACAAGCCCGAGCGGAAACAGTCCAGTAGCGGGTGAAGGCGGTCCCCGGTGGTCAGGATGGAGACATGGGATTCCATGTCGACTCCGAGGCCGGGCGCCTGCGCCGCGTCATCCTGCACCGGCCGGATCTCGAGCTCAAAAGGCTCACGCCCAGCAACAAGGACGCACTTCTCTTCGACGACGTGCTCTGGGTGCGCCGGGCGCGCGCCGAGCACGACGGGTTCGCCGACGTCCTGCGCGACCGCGGCGTCGCCGTCCACCTCTTCGGCGACCTGCTCACCGAGGCCCTGGCGATCCCGGCGGCCCGGGCGCTCGTCCTGGACCGCGTCTTCGACGAGAAGGAGTACGGGGTGCTCGCCACCGACCACCTCCGCGCCGCCTTCGAGGACCTGCCCGCCCCGCAGCTGGCGGAGGCCCTCGTCGGCGGCATGACCAAGCGGGAGTTCCTGGAAGCGCACCCGGAACCGACCTCCGTGCGCTTCCACGTCATGGAGCTCGACGACTTCCTCCTCGACCCGCTCCCCAACCACCTCTTCACCCGCGACACCTCGGCCTGGATCTACGACGGCGTCGCCATCAACGCCATGCGCTGGCCGGCCCGGCAGCGCGAGACCGTCCACTTCGAGGCCATCTACCGGCACCATCCCCTCTTCCGCGGCGAGACGTTCCGCGTCTGGTCCGAGGGGCAGGCCGACTACCCGTCCACCATCGAGGGCGGAGACGTCCTCGTCATCGGCAACGGCGCCGTGATGATCGGCATGAGCGAGCGCACCACCCCGCAGGCCGTCGAGATGCTCGCCCACAAGCTGTTCGCCGCCGGCTCGGCGGAGACGATCGTGGCGCTCGACATGCCCAAGCGGCGGGCCTTCATGCATCTCGACACCGTGATGACGATGGTCGACGGCGACACCTTCACCCAGTACGCGGGCCTCGGCATGCTCCGCTCGTACACCATCGAACCGGGCGTCGGCGAGAAGGAGCTGAAGGTCACCGACCATCCGCCGGAGCACATGCACCGCGCCATCGCCGCCGCCCTCGGCCTCAGCGAGATCCGCGTCCTCACCGCCACCCAGGACGTCCATGCGGCCGAACGCGAGCAGTGGGACGACGGCTGCAACGTGCTCGCCGTGGAACCGGGCGTCGTCATCGCCTACGAGCGCAACGTCACCACCAACACCCACCTGCGCAAACAGGGCATCGAAGTGATAGAGATCCCCGGCAGCGAACTCGGCCGGGGGAGAGGGGGCCCGCGCTGCATGAGCTGCCCGGTCGAACGTGGCTCTGTATAGAAATGCTAATCATCGTATAGAGTTCCAGTGTCCTGTTCTCGTACCTCTGGAGCGCCCCCATGGCGACTGTCCCGACCGCCCTCGTCGGCCGCCACTTCCTCAAGGAGCTGGACTTCACGGGGGAGGAGTTCCGCGGCCTGATCGAGCTGGCCGCCGAGCTGAAGGCCGCCAAGAAGGCCGGGACCGAGGTACAGCACCTGCGCGGCAGGAACATCGCCCTCATCTTCGAGAAGACCTCGACGCGCACCCGCTGCGCGTTCGAGGTCGCCGCCGCCGACCAGGGCGCCTCGACCACCTACCTGGACCCCGCCGGCTCGCAGATCGGCCACAAGGAGTCCGTGAAGGACACCGCGCGCGTGCTGGGCCGGATGTACGACGGCATCGAGTACCGCGGCGACAGCCAGGACAAGGTCGAGGAGCTCGCCGCCCACGCGGGCGTGCCGGTCTTCAACGGTCTCACCGACGACTGGCACCCCACCCAGATGCTCGCCGACGTGCTGACGATGACCGAGACCTGCGCGAAGGGCCTGGACGGCGGGATCGTCTTCGCCTACCTGGGCGACGCGCGCTTCAACATGGGCAACTCCTACCTGATCACCGGCGCCCTGCTCGGCATGGACGTCCGCATCGTCGCGCCGAAGGAGTACTGGCCCGCCGACGAGATCGTCGCGAAGGCCCGCGAGCTCGCCGCGGACAGCGGGGCCGCCGTCCTGCTCACCGAGGACGTCGCCGAGGGCGTGCGCGGCGCCGACTTCGTCGCCACCGACGTGTGGGTCTCCATGGGTGAGCCCAAGGAGGTCTGGGGCGAGCGCATCGCCGCCCTCGGCCCCTACGCCGTCACCATGGACGTCCTGCGCGCCACCGGCAACCCGGACGTCCGGTTCCTGCACTGCCTGCCGGCCTTCCACGACCTGGGCACCGCGGTCGGGCAGGGGATATACGAGAGCCACGGCCTCGAAAGCCTCGAGGTGACCGACGAGGTCTTCGAGTCGGCGCACTCCGTCGTCTTCGACGAGGCGGAGAACCGTCTGCACACCATCAAGGCCGTCCTGGTCGCCACCCTCGCCGGAAACCCGCGAGGCTGACCCG
This sequence comes from Streptomyces achromogenes, assembly GCF_030816715.1. Taxonomy (NCBI): domain Bacteria; kingdom Bacillati; phylum Actinomycetota; class Actinomycetes; order Kitasatosporales; family Streptomycetaceae; genus Streptomyces; species Streptomyces achromogenes. Next base: position 6,582,414 of record NZ_JAUSYH010000001.1, read on the forward strand.
TCCGGAGCCGCGGCCGGCCTGATCATCGTCGTTCAGGTCGCGGGCCGCGTCGGCGGGCACTCCGCCGGTCCGATGGTCGCCGGTCGCCGGTCGCCGGTCTGTGGTCTGTGGGTGAGTGGGAGCAGGGCGGGGCGGGGTGCGGTGCTCACGCCGGACGTGGACCGCGCTGCGGCGGGACCGAGGCCAGCCGGAACCACACCGCCTTTCCCTGCTCGGTGGGCCGGTGTCCGCAGGACGAGCTGAGCGCGCGGATCAGCAGCAGTCCCCGCCCGTGCTCCTGCCAGGGGTCGGGCTCCCCGCCGGAGGGACGGGTGAGGTCCCCGGGCGGCGCCGGGTCGGCGTCGTGCACCTCGACCTGGCACCCGCTCGGATGCAGCTCCACGACCAGCTCTATCGGCGCGTCCCCGGCGGTGTGCTCCACGGCGTTCGCCACCAGCTCCGCGGTGAGCAGCTCCGCCGTGTCGCTGTCCGCCCCGTGCTTCAGCTCGGCCAGCGCCGTACGGACCAGAGCGCGGGCCACCGGCACGGCCGCGGCAGAGTGCGGCAGTGCGATTCGCCAGGAGGAGGCGGAGTCGGAGGGGCGTTCGTGCAAGGCGAGTCCGTTCATGGCGCAGGTTCCCGTGATCGACATCAGGCGGCCCTGCCTTCAACTTCAGGAGATGGTACGGCGACCTCCGGCAAAGGCGCTCGGTGGGCACCGCGCGGGACGTTCCGACCCCGCTGTCGGGCGGCTTACCCGCGTCAACGGTCTCCCTCGCGCACCTGATCCGGTTGTTACCGCCTTATCGACGACCGGTGACGTGTGTGACGGGCGGATGCCGTGCGGTGACACGGCGATACAGGGCGATTCTGCCCCCGCCGTATATCGCGTACTCATGACGACAGTCACAAAGGAGTGATAACTTCGAATCCGACTGTCGAGGAGGCCGCCCTCATGAGTCCCTTCACCGGCTCCGCCGCCCGCACCCCCGACTGGCGCCATCTGCACGTCGAGCACACCGACGGCGTCGCCACCGTCACCCTCGCCCGCCCGGAAAAGCTCAACGCCCTCACCTTCGGCGCCTACGCCGACCTGCGCGACCTGCTCGCCGAGCTGTCCAGGGAGCGGTCGGTCCGCGCCCTGGTGCTGGCCGGCGAAGGCCGCGGCTTCTGCTCCGGCGGCGACGTCGACGAGATCATCGGCGCCACCCTCGGCATGGACACCGCCCAGCTCCTCGACTTCAACCGGATGACCGGCCAGGTCGTACGGGCCCTGCGGGAGTGCCCGTTCCCGGTGATCGCCGCCGTGCACGGGGCGGCGGCCGGCGCCGGCGCGGTCCTCGCCCTGGCCGCCGACTTCCGGGTCGCCGACCCCGGCGCCCGCTTCGCGTTCCTCTTCACCCGCGTCGGCCTCTCCGGCGGCGACATGGGCGCCGCCTACCTGCTGCCCCGGATCGTCGGACTCGGCCACGCCACCCGGCTGCTCATGCTCGGCGAACCCGTCCGCGCCCCCGAGGCCGAGCGGATCGGCCTGATCAGCGAACTGACCGAGGAAGGGCAGGCCGACGAGGCCGCCCACGCCCTGGCCCGCCGCCTGGCCGACGGCCCGGCCCTCGCCCACGCCCAGACGAAGGCGCTGCTGACAGCCGAACTGGACATGCCGCTCGCGGCCTCCGTGGAACTCGACGCCGCCACCCAGGCCCTGCTGATGAACGGCGAGGACTACGCCGAGTTCCACGAGGCGTTCACACAGAAGCGCCCACCGAAGTGGCGAGGCCGATGAAACCGCCTTCGAGAACAACGTCTTCCAAGACACCGGTTTCGGAGACGGCAACGTCCGCGATACCGGTTTCCGAAACGGCGCCCGCCCCGGACGGCCGCCCCCGGCGTATCGCGGTCATCGGCGGCGGCCCCGGCGGTCTCTACGCCGCGGCCCTGCTCAAACGCCTCGACCCCGCCCGCGAGATCACCCTCTGGGAACGCAACGCCCCCGAGGACACCTTCGGCTTCGGAGTCGTGCTCTCCGACGAGACCCTGGGCGGCATCGAGCACGCAGACCCGGTCGTGTACCGGTCCCTGCGGGAGGACTTCGTCCGGTGGGACGACATAGACATCGTCCACCGCGGCATCCGCCACACCTCCGGTGGACACGGCTTCGCCGCTCTCGGCCGCCGCAGGCTGCTGGAGATCCTGCACGAGCGCTGCCGCTCCCTCGGCGTGGACCTGCGCTTGCGCACGCAGGCGCCCGCCCCCGCCCGCCTGGCGCAGGAGTACGACCTCGTCATCGCCGCGGACGGGGTGCACAGCGCCACCCGGGAGACGTACGCGGACGTGTTCAGACCCCGGGTGACCGGCCACCGCTGCCGCTACATCTGGCTCGCCGCCGGCTTCGCCTTCAACGCCTTCCGCTTCGAGATCGCCGAGACCGAGCACGGCGTGATGCAACTGCACGGCTACCCCTACGCGGCCGACGCCTCGACCGTGATCGTCGAGATGCGCGAGGAGGTGTGGCGAGCGAGCGGTTTCGACGAACTCGACGAGCAGGAGTCCGTCGCACACTGCGCCAAGGTCTTCGCCGACGCGCTCGGCGGCCGCGCCCTGAAGTCCGACAACTCCGCCTGGACCACCTTCCGCACCGTCGTCAACGCACGCTGGTCGCACGGCAACGTGGTCCTCCTGGGCGACGCGGCGCACACCGCCCACTTCTCCATCGGCTCCGGCACCAAGCTGGCCGTCGAGGACGCGCTGGCGCTCGCCGCCTGCCTGGAGGAACACCCCGACCTCCGCACGGCGTCCGCCGCCTACGAGGAGGAGCGCCGGCCCGTCGTCGCCTCCACCCAGCGGGCCGCCCGCGCCAGCCTGGAATGGTTCGAGAACATCGGTCTCTACCTCGGCCAGCCGCCCCGCAGGTTCGCCTTCAACCTGCTCACCCGCAGCCGCCGCGTGACCCACGACAACCTGCGGCTGCGCGACTCCCGCTTCACCGCGGCCGTGGAGCGGGAGTTCGGCTGCCCGCCCGGGACGCCCCCGATGTTCACGCCGTTCCGGCTGCGCGGACTGACCCTGCGCAACCGGGTCGTCGTGTCACCCATGGACATGTACTCGGCGGTGGACGGTCTTCCCGGCGACCTCCACCTCGTCCACCTCGGCGCCCGTGCCCTCGGCGGAGCCGGACTGGTGATGACGGAGATGGTGTGCGTGTCACCCAAGGGCCGCATCACACCCGGCTGCACCGGCCTCTACACCGACCGGCAGGCCGACGGCTGGCGGCGCGTCACCGACTTCGTGCACGAGCACGCGCCGGGAGCCGCCATCGGCGTGCAACTCGGCCACTCCGGCCGCAAGGGCTCGACGAGACTCATGTGGGAGGGCATGGACGAACCGCTGCCGGACGGCAACTGGCCGCTCGTGGCCGCGTCCCCCCTGCCGTACAAGCCGGGCAGTCAGACGCCGCGCGAACTCGGCCCCGACCAACTCGCAGAGGTGCGCGACCGGTTCACGGCAGCCGCTCGTCGGGCAGCGCGAGCCGGCTTCGATCTCCTCGAACTGCACTGTGCGCACGGCTACCTGCTGTCCGGCTTCCTCTCCCCGCTCACCAACCGCCGCACGGACGCCTACGGAGGCTCTCTCGCCGGACGGCTGCGCTTCCCGCTCGAGGTCTTCGACGCGGTCCGCGAGGTGTGGCCGGAGCAGCGACCGATGACGGTCCGTATCTCCGCCGCCGACTGGGCCGAGGGCGGCACGTCGGCCGACGACGCCGTCGGCATCGCCCGCGCGTTCGCCGAGCACGGCGCCGACGCCGTCGACGTCTCCACGGGGCAGGTGGTGGCCGACGAACGGCCCGACTACGGACGGTCGTACCAGACGCCGTTCGCCGACCGCATCCGCCACGAGGCGGGCGTCCCGGTGATCGCGGTCGGTGCGATCTCCTCCTGGGACGACGTCAACTCACTGATCCTGGCGGGCCGTACCGACCTCTGCGCCCTCGCACGGCCCCACCTCTACGACCCGAACTGGACCCTGCACGCGGCCGCCGAGCAGGGCTACGCCGGCCCGGGCGCCGACTGGCCCGCGCCGTACCGCGCCGGCAGCAGACCCCCGCGCACCGGCCGCGCCGACGCACCCAAACCCCGCCTGGGCCTCGGAAGATGAGGCCGCCGTCCCCTTCGAGGCATGGCTGGACGGTGCGGGCCGGGGCGGACAGGACCCGGGGCCCGCCAGGTCCGAGCGCCGCCAGGCCACCGATGCCGACCGGACAGAGCGGCGCCCGGTCTCACACCCCGACGAACTCCGCTCCCGCGTCGCGCAGCCGCTCGTGCAGCCCCTGGAAGACGGCCGCCGACCGCGTGCCCGGCCAGTCCTGCGGCAGCAGCCGGGCGGGCAGGCCGGGGTCGACGTAGGGCAGATGACGCCAGGAGTCCAGCGCGAGGAGGTAGTCGCGGTAGGCCTCCTCGGGCGGAGTGTACGTCCGCTGCCGCCAGTCCCGCAGCACGCGCGCGTGGCGGTCGAGGAAGGTCTCGTGCTCCTTGGCGATGGCGGCCAGGTCCCACCAGCGGGCGACGGCCTCGACGGTCGGCGCGAAGCCGAGATGCTCGCCCCGGAACAGATCGACGTACGAGTCCAGGTGCAGCCGTCGGAGCGTGTGCCGGGTCTCGTCGTGCAGGCGTGCCGGGGCGATCCAGACCCCTGGCGTCGCCGTGCCGAACCCCAGCCCCGCCAGCCGTGACCGCAGCACATGCCGCTTCTGCCGCTCCGACTCGGGCACCGAGAACACCGCCAGCACCCAGCCCTCATCCGCGGGAGGCGCCGTGGCGTAGACGCGCCGGTCGCCGTCTTCGAGCAACTGGCGTGCCTCTGCGGACAGTGCGTAACCGGCCGCGCCCTGCGCGGTGCGCGCCGGCAACAACAGTCCGCGGCGTTTCAGCCGGGAGACCGAGGAGCGCACGGACGGCGCGTCGACGCCGACCGCGGCGAGGAGCCGGATCAGCTCGGCGACGGGCACGGGCCCTGGGACGAAGCGGCCGTACGCGCCGTAGAGCGTGACGATGAGAGACCGAGGTGCGGGCTGGTCGGACACGTTGATCATCTTAGGTCTTCGGCATCACGGCTGGTCACCTTCGGTGCAACCGCTTACGCGCAGCCTGAACCGCTGGAGCTTGCCGGTCGCCGTGCGCGGCAGCGCCTCCAGGAAGACCACCTCGCGTGGGCACTTGTAGGGGGCGAGTTCCTCCTTGAGGAAGGCGCGCAGCGTCTCGGCGTCGCGCCGTGCGCCCTTCCGAAGGACGGTGAACGCGACCACCGCCTGCCCGCGCCGCTCGTCGGGCCGTCCCACGACCGCCGCCTCGAGCACGTCGGGATGACGCAGCAGCGCCTCCTCGACCTCGGGCCCGGAGATGTTGTACCCGGCCGAGACGATCATGTCGTCCGCGCGGGCGACGTACCGGAAATAGCCGTCGGGCTCGCGGACGTAGGTGTCACCGGTGACGTTCCAGCCGTCCCGCACGTACTGCTGCTGCCGTGGGTCGGCCAGGTACCGGCAGCCCACCGGGCCGCGCACGGCGAGCAGCCCGGGCTCTCCGTCCGGCACGGGCGCGCCGGACGCGTCCTGCACGCGCGCGTGCCAGCCGGGCACCGGAACGCCGGTGGTGCCGGGCCGGATCCGCCCGTCCGCGGCGGAGATGAAGATGTGCAGCAGCTCCGTGGCCCCGATGCCGTTGATCAGCCGCAGACCGGTCCGCTCGTGCCAGGCGCACCAGGTGGCCGCGGGCAGGTTCTCGCCGGCGGAGACGCACCGCCGCAGGGACGACACGTCGTGGTCGTCGAGATCGTCGAGCATCGTGCGATAGGCGGTGGGCGCGGTGAACAGCACGGACACGCGGTGCGCGGCGATCGCCGGCAACAGCTGCCGGGGACCCGCCTGTTCCAGCAGCAGCGCGCTCGCCCCGGCCCGCATCGGAAAGACGACGAGGCCGCCGAGCCCGAAGGTGAAGCCGAGCGGCGGGCTGCCCGCGAAGACATCGTCCGCAAGCGGTTTCAGGACGTGTTCCGAGAACGTGTCGGCTATCGCCAGGACGTCCCGGTGGAAGTGCAGACAGCCCTTGGGGCGACCGGTGGTGCCGGAGGTGAACGCGATCAGCGCGATGTCGTCGGAAGCGGTTTCGACAGCCCGGAAGGGCTCTGCCGACGACGGCCGGTTCAACAGATCGTCGGGGCCGTCGCCGCCGTACGTCGTGATCCGCAGACCGGGTGATTCCGCCTTGACGAGGTCGTCGACCGCCCGGATGTCGCACAGCGCGAGACCGACCCGCGCGATCTCGCACATGGTGCGCAGCTCGTGCGGACGCTGCTGGGCGAGGACGGTAACCGCGATCGCACCCGCTTTCAGCACGGCCAGCCAGCAGGCCGCCAGCCACGGCGTGGTGGGCCCGCGCAGCAGCACCCGGTTGCCGGGGACGACCCCCAGGCCGTCGGTGAGCACATGCGCGATCCGGTCGACACGGGCACGCAACTCGCCGTACGTCCACGACGGCCCGGACGCGGTGTGGAACACGGGCCGCTCCGGCGCGGCCCCGTCGAGCAGCTCGGCGGCGCAGTTCACCCGGTCGGGGTAGTTCAGCCCGGGCAGCTCGAAGCGCAGCTCGGGCCAGTGGCCGGGCGGCGGGAGGTGGTCGCGCGCGAAGGTGTCGACGTGGGCCGAGACGTTCATGGGTGTTCGCCCCCTTGCCTGGATGGACTGTCCGGCTGGGCTGCCCGGGAGGGCGTCGTCATCGTCAGGGGAATCGTCATGGGACCGCGCAACGAGCGTATCGCGTTGGTGACGGCAGTCAACGGTACGCGATACCGTCGGGGAGAGGGCGCCGACGGCGTGACCGTGCGGACGGTCCGGGACGAGGGCGCGCGGTGCGGCCCTGCGGACGGTCCGCGAGCACCGCACGACGAGCCTGCAGGCCGGCAGACCACACCCCGACGCCTCCCGGTCGCGGGAGGACCGGGCCGCACGCGCAAGCCGGCGGAGCATGACCGACACACAGGAGGACCGGCCGCACGGACCCGCAGCGGACGGCCGCGACGGCCGTGCCGCGACCGGGCGGATCATTCACGGCAGAGGGGAAAGGCGATGCCCGCAGCGATGCCCGCGTTCTCGATCGATCCGGCCCGGACCGCTTGGTGCGCCGAACTGCGCGCACTGGCCGCCGACCGGCTGCGCCCACTCGCGGAGAAGGGCGAACCGGGCCGGGTCAACCGCCCGCTCGTCGCCGAACTCGGCCGCCTGGGGCTGTTGTCCCGGCTGTTCACCTCCGGCGCGGTCGACCTCTGCCTGATGCGTGAATCCCTCGCGTACGCCTGCACCGAGGCCGAGACGGCGCTCGCCCTGCAAGGGCTGGGCGCCCACCCGGTCCACGCGCACGGCACCCCCGCCCAGCGCCGCCGCTGGCTGCCCGACGTCGCCGAGGGCAGTGCGGTGGCCGCGTTCGCGCTGAGCGAGCCCGGCGCCGGCTCGGACGCGGCCGCGCTGTCCCTGGCCGCCGAGCGCGACGGAACGGACGGCTGGCGGCTCACCGGCGAGAAACGCTGGATCTCCAACGCGCCCGAGGCCGATTTCTACACGGTTTTCGCGCGCACCACCCCGGGGGCGGGCGCGCGGGGCGTCACCGCCTTCCTGCTCCCGGCCGACCGTCCCGGCCTCACCGGGTCCGCCCTCGACATGCTCTCCCCGCACCCCATCGGCGCCCTCCGCCTCGACGCCGTCCCGGTCACCGCGGACGACGTGCTCGGCGAGCCCGACCGAGGTTTCCGCGTCGCCATGGGCACCCTCGACCTGTTCCGCCCGAGCGTCGGCGCGTTCGCCGTCGGCATGGCGCAGGCCGCGCTCGACGCCACCCTCGCCCACACCGCCTCCCGCGACGCGTTCGGCGGCAAGCTGCGGGATCTGCAAACGGTTTCCCACCAGGTCGCCGAGATGGCGCTGCGCACGGAGGCGGCCCGGCTGATGGTCCACGCGGCGGCGACGGCGTACGACGCCGCCGCCCCGGACGTCCCCCGCCGCGCCGCGATGGCCAAGCTGCTCGCCACCGAGACGGCGCAGTACGTCGTCGACGCGGCCGTCCAACTGCATGGCGCGTGTGCCCTGCGCCGCGGCCACCTGCTCGAGCACCTCTACCGGGAGGTGCGCGCACCACGGATCTACGAGGGAGCCAGCGAGGTGCAACGCGGCATCATCGCAAGGGAGTTGTACGCGGAGCACGCAGGGCGGGCGGAGCCCGGGGCAGGGGTTGGTCACACCGAGCCGGCGGGACGGCACGTCCCCGCCGCTCCGCCGGACCGGAGCGCGCAGGCCGACCGGAGCGCGCAGGCCGTGCAGACCGCGCAGGCCGAACGAGCCGAACGAGCCGAACGAGCCGAACGAGTCGACCGGGAGGCCCGGTGACCGTCGAGCGCGTCAACCCGCCCGGGCTCTCGCCGCCCACCGGCTTCTCCCATGCCGTCGTCGCCACCGGCGCTCGCATCGTCTTCCTGGCCGGCCAGACCGCGCTGGACGCCGACGGGAACATCGTGGGGGAGTCGTTGCCGGAGCAGTTCGCGCGGGCGCTCAGGAACCTGCTGGCCGCGCTGACGGCGGCCGGCGGCACGGCGTCGGACCTGGCGCGCGTCACCGTCTACGTCACGGACGTCGCCGCCTATCGTGAGCACGCCGCCGAACTGGGCGCGATCTGGCGGCGGTCGGCCGGCCGCGACTACCCGGCGATGGCGGTCGTCGGAATCGTCCGGCTCTGGGACGAGCAGGCACTCGTCGAACTGGACGGGTTCGCGGTGCTGGCCGGCTGAGCGCTCACGCCCGCGCCTCGCGACGCGGACCCGCGTCGCCACCGCGACCGACGGAACAGGGGACCGGCGCCTGGCACCTGGTGGCGTGCCCCCCGCGCCCGGCGCCCGGCTACGCGGTGCTGGGAGACGGAAGACAGGGCGACGGCGGCGGCCGAGCGGGTCAGGCCGCGACGGCGAGCTGGTGCACCGTCACGCGGTGCGGGGCCACGACACGGCCGTCGGGCAGCAGTTCGCCCGAGTCGTCGAAGACGATCGTGCCGTCGCACAGCAGGTTCCAGCCCTGCTCGGGGTGGGCGGCGACGACGTGCACGGGACGGGCGTCGGCAGCAGCGCCGGGAAGCTGGTGGGAACACATCGCGCACCTCCACGTCGGCGGGGTCGGCCGTCCGGTCGGCCCGCATGCGTAGACCATGCGCCCGGCCCGGAGTCATCGCCAGGGCACGCCCGAAAGCGTGACAGCACCAGGACAACTCCCGGACGGTACGTCGACGACCGGTGCGGACTCGCCACCGAAGGAGTGACGATCACCGTCCTGGACGCGCGCGCCCGGTACCAGTGGAGGCCCCACAACAGGAGGTTCTGCCATGTTCTTGCGCCCCGCCCTGTCCGCGGCCGCCGGTGCCGCCCTGCTTCTGCTGGCCGCTCCCGCGGTCGTCGCCGTCGCCGACCCGACGGAGTCCGTCACCGTCGACCCGGTCGGCCGTATCGCCGCCGACGGCACCGTCACGCTCTCCGGCACCTACCGCTGCGCCGCCAACACGGGCCCGGTCTTCGTCAGCTCCTCGGTCGGCCAGGACTCCCACGTCACGCACGGCCTCGGCGGCACCCGTGCCGTGTGCGACGGCGCCGAGCACACCTGGAAGAACACCGGCAAGGCGACCCCGAACGACCTCGCCCCCGGTGCGGCACGGGTCGAGGCCACCCTGATGGAACTCCGCCCCGACAGCGGCCTGCCCCTGCCCCGCTTCCACGCGACACAGAAGAGGGACGTCACGCTGACCGAGAGCTGATCCCGGCAGTTCCCGCGCGGCGGTCCACGGTGCAGCCCACGGTGCAGGCTCATGGTGCGGGCCCACGGTGCAGGTGAGGACCGGGACCGCCGAAAGCCGGTGGTCAGGGTCTGGTCAGCTCGAACCAGACCGACTTGGCGCCCCCACTGGGGGAGTTGCCCCAGGCCGAGGCCAGGGCCAGGGCCAACAGCAAGGAGACGCCGAACGTGGAGACGAGCCCGCGGGCGCAGGCCGCTCCTCTTCGACCTGGACCGGCGTTCCTGCGTCGGCGTGCACCTGGACGTACGCGAAGAAACGGCTGTCCTACGTCCGGGTCGCTGGTATCGATCGCTGTCTGGCGACGTGATCCACCTGGTGATGTCAGCCGGTGGGGTATTCGCTCGGCAGCGGAGCGCGTACGAACTTGGCGCGTCGCTCGTCGCTCGCCGCCAGAGCACGGAAGTTGCTTCGGGCCTGCGTGAGGCTGAGCCGGCCGTTGGGGCCGCCTCGCACCCGGTCGGCATCGTCGTCGCCCTGGCCGTCGTCCTCCCAGAAGCACACGGGGCAGATCTCGAAGCAGCCGCGCTCATCGAGCGTCAGGAAGCCGCAGCAGGGACAGGGGTGGGGGCCGTCCTCGGCCTTCCCGTGGTCGTTGACGAACGGAGTGAGCACCAGGGCATCCTGCCCTGCCGTGCCGCCAACCGCGTGCGAGTTCACGGGCACTGAACTGCGGCGGACATGGCTTGGGCGCGCCGACATCCCTCCAGGACGCCTCCTTTCCCGCGCGGGTTCGCGCGGCAGCGCCGCCGTCTTCGCGGTCTTCCCGTGGACGGGGCGCCCGGCAGAAGCGCGGCCCCGGGGCGGAGTCCCGGAGAAGTCCCAGAGGCGCCGTCGCACCCCCTCCGCGCCCGCGTCCCTGCGGGTCGGAAGGAGTGCGGCGGCATCCGGTGCTCAGATGTCCCGGAAGAGACTGGCGGACGCGGTGAAGTGCGGCGTTGTGCGGTCGTAGGTCGCTGGCCTGCACGAAGGATATTTCGGATGTCTCACGCTCGTGCCTGTTGATGCAGTCGGAAGTCCCAGAAACGTCCCACGGAACCGGTACTTCCGACGGCCGCCGTTTCGGCTTTGGGCAGCAGGGAGGCGAAACAGTCGAAGTGCGCTGCTCCACGGCAGCTGGCAACAGACGACGGTGGCCGTCATCCCGCTGCAGTGGCGTCCACCTCGCACCAAGGCCGCGAGAGTGCGTCGCTGCCGCCTTCAGGGATGCCGATGACCTCGACAGTCACCCCTCGTGCCGCCAGCGCCTTCGCCGTCTGCGCGATGGTGATCTGGGAGAAGCCGAAGACGGAGTCCGGGGTCAGGCTCGTGCGGTTCTTGAGGAGCATCGCAAGGACGATGCGCTTGGGCGTGTAGTCATCAGGAAGCATGCGTGCGCCTCGACTCAGCCGGGCCACCTTGGCGGAGAATTCGCTGCGGACCCGGGCGGACTCCTGGAGCAGTTCCACCGCGACCCTGGCCTGGCTGAACAGGTGGCTCAGCGGACCGGAGCCGCCTGCCCGCTTGACGAGGACCAGGGTGTCGTCCGGCGTGAGCAGGTCGCAGACCTCTACCTGGTCCCTGGGCAGAAGGGGGTTGGCGACGTTCTTGGTGTCGAGGCAGAGCCAGCGGGGCTGGCCGTCAGCCACCGCGTTGTTGTACTCGTCGGCCACTCTGTTGTTGTAGGCGTTCTCCGACTCGCCGTCCTCCCAGGAGGGGAGGGAGACGGAAGGCAGAGGAGAGAACAGCGCCCGCACCGCGGCCTGGCACTCCTCGACATAGGAGGCCCCGGCCTCGTACCACTCGCCGTCCATCAGGAAGAACCGTCTGGAGCCGAAGGACACACCGGTCTCCAGCCAGGTCAGCGCGCTGGTGACGGCGAGCGTGTCGGCGGTCCCCCTCCGGCGGCCCCTGGCCAGGGTCACCGTTCCTTCGCGCAGTGCCTTCAGGCGCCGGCCGGGCGGTGCGAGCCGGGCCCGGGTGAGCACGTATCCGAGGTCGAAGTCGTCCGAGAGCAGGGCTCCGTTGTCGCTGTTGATCTGGGTCATGTACGTGGTGGCCTCCGCGTATGCCGTGTGATGTTCGGAGGGGACACAGACGGAGAAGCTTTCGTCGGCGGGCCGGCCGAGACGGTCGTCCAGGGTTTCGTGGAGGGTGTCGAGGGTCGTCGGGTCGCTGACCGGGACGAGGTGGTCGACGAACTCCAGCTCCGGGTGCGGGATGTCCTCGCGGCAGATCCTGGCGATGGTCCGCAGGTCGGAGAGCAGGGCCTCGGGTTCGATTCCGAGGGCGATCCGCAGCCCGCACCCGCCTTGGGCGCTCACGGCTTTGCCGAGGCTGTACCGCGACCGGGTGAGCGGCAGGTTGTCGAGGTATCCGCCCAGGCTGCGCACGATGCGCGAGTGGTCGCGGATACCCAGCAGTGGGACCGAGGCCCCGCCCGGAACCAGGGAGATGTCCGTGCGTGCTTGGCCGAGAGATCTCGACACGGCTCCGCGGATCAAGTTCGGGTCCATCTGCCGGATGGCGAACGAGAGTCCGAAACGCTTGTCCTTGAGGGGTTCGGGGATCAACCGGTACCCCTGGTCGCAGCCGATGGCGTACACCACGCCGTCGACTGCGAGCAGCAGCACGGCTGCGGTGCGGCGGACGCTCTCGTTGACCACGATGCCTGTGGTGCGTGACATGGGCTCGCACCACGGGGCCTCGGTGCGTTCCATCCCGCACGTGATGTACACAGCCGGGACCCCGAGTGCCTCCGGTAAATGTGGATCCGCACCGAGGCTGTCCATGAGGGCGGCGTCAAGGGCGTCCAGCATGGCTTCGGTGGTGGGGGCGACGCCAGACAGCCGGTAAACGGTGCGTACTTCGGTGTGCGAGGGCATGGCGAGGCTCCGTGGGGCAGGAGGAACGTGTACACGCAATAGACAAGCATTTAGCTGTGTACGTTGTCAACGTAGTTCGCGCTGGAATGGAATTGGGGGTCCGTGTACGCTAGGGCTATGACGGACAACGCCGCTCCATCGGTCGGCCCTCTGGTCACCGGCGCCGAGATCGCCCGGCTGGCCGGAGTCACCCGGGCCGCTGTCTCCAACTGGCGTCGGCGCTACGACGACTTCCCCGCGCCGGCCGGAGGGGCCGCGAACAGTCCGCTGTACGCGCTCACCGAGGTCCAGGAATGGCTGGACCGGCAGCGCAAGGGCCAGGAGGTGTCGCCCGAGGTCGAGTTGTGGCAGGCCATGCGGGCCGCGTACGGGGAACAGATGGTCTCGGGTCTGGCGCAGGTCGCCGCGGCCCTGACCGGGCAGACCGGACCGGGGCTGCCGGACGACGTCGCCACCCGCGTACGGGCGCTCGCCCGAACCGGATCGTCCGTCGACCTCATGAACGGACTTACTGACCGGTTTATGGACTCCGCTCGGCGGGCCGGGTCAGACCAGGTGACCCCTGAGCGCGTGGTGCGTGCCGTCCGCCACTTCGCCCCCGAACTGCTTGCCGACGCGACGGTCTTCGACCCTGCCTGCGGAATCGGGGTACTCCTCCTGTCTGTCGCCTCCGACGCCGGGACGCGTTGCTACGGCCAAGAGGTGGATGACGACAGCGCTCTCTTCGCACAGCTCCGCGCTGACCTCCTGGGCCGCTCCGGCGTGCGCGTCGTGGCAGGCGATTCACTGCGTGCGGACGTATGGCCGGACCTCAAGGCGGATCTGGTCGTCTGTGACCCTCCGGCCGGTGTGACCGAGTGGGGGCGGGAGGAGTTGCTGCTCGACTCCCGCTGGGACCTCGGTACCCCGTCCAAAGCAGAGGGCGAGCTCGCCTGGCTCCAGCACGCCTACTCCCACACCGCGCCCGGCGGCCACGTCCTTATGGTGATGCCGGCCTCGGTCGCCTACCGCAAGGCCGGCCGCCGCATCCGGTCGGAACTCGTCCGCCGGGGCATCGTGCGCCGGGTGATCGCCCTGCCGCCGGGGACGGCGACCTCGCACGCCCTGCCTGTGCACCTGTGGTGTCTCCAGCGGCCCGAGAGCACGGAAGGGGCGGACACGCACCACACCGTCAGCATGGTCGACCTGACGGAGAACCCGCCCGACGGGGATCTGGAGCCACGCCCCGACCAGATTGCCGAAGTGCCGCTGATCGAACTCCTCGACGACACCGTCGACCTGACGCCCGGGAGCCATCTCCGTTCCCGGCACCGCGACTACCCCGCTGAATACGTCGCCCTGCGCAAGGAGTTGGAGGACCAGATCCGTCGACTCGCCGCCCTTCTGCCCGAACTCGCGACGGGCGGCGGGCCGGGCTCGCTGGACGGCGCCACCACCAGCGTCGCGGATCTGGCCCGCGCCGGGCTCGTGGCGTACGAGGGTCCGGAGCCCGTCTCGGCCAGCGAGCAGCTCGACACGGACTATCTGCAGGGGTTCCTGCGCAGCTTGGCCAACGCCCGCAGGTCCACGAGCACGAGCGGGACCTACCGCTTCGACGGCAGGGGCTCACGTATCCCCCGTATGGGCATCGACGAGCAGCGTCGGTACGGCGCTGCCTTCCGTGCCCTGTCCGCGTTCGAGGAGGGCATGCGCAAGGTCGACGAGCTGAGCCGACAGCTCGCCGAGGTGGCCCGTGACGGTCTGGCCACGGGCGCCCTGGCACCGGAGGAATGAGCCGGTTCGGTCAGTCGACGGGCGGGAGAAAGGGGCTCACGGTCCCGCTCCACGTCACCTTCAGGGTTTCGCGAGCGCGTGTGCAGGCGACGAAGAGCAGACAGCGCTCTCGGAGCAGGTCGGCGTCATGCTGGAGCGGGTCCGCCTCACGCGGGGTGATCTCACGGGCGAACGGGACGGTGCCCTCGGCGACACCGAGCACCGACACCGCCCGGAACTCCAGCCCCTTCATCGCGTGCATCGTCGCCAGCCGCACGCCCTCGGCCCCTTGCGTGACCTGCCCTTTGACCCGTAGCACCGGAATCCCCGCAGCCTTCAGCTTCTCCTCGGCCGCGTCCAGGGCGAGGTTGAAGCGCGCGCACACACCGATCTCGTGCGCCGCGAAACCCTCGGCGATCAGGGCACGCACCCGCTCCACCAGCGCCTCCGTCTCCTCCTGCCGGGTGGCGTACCCCCGCACCCGGGGGCGGCCGCCGTGGAGCAGCGAGCGGTACCCGGCCAGCGAGTCCGTCCCCTCACCCTCGAGCGCGTCGACGGTGACGGGCGCGAGGAGGCGGGCCGACCAGGCCAGGATCTCTTCCGTGGAGCGGTAGTTGACGCGCAACCGGAAACTGCGACCGGACGTGGTGATGCCCAGCGAGCCCAGCGACACCCGGGAGTCGTAGATCCGCTGATGCGGGTCACCGGTGATGAACAGGTCGTCGGCGCCGGGGGAGACGGCGGCACGCAGCACGCACCACTGCGCGGGGTGCAGGTCCTGTGCCTCGTCCACGACGACATGGGCGTACGGAGCCGGCCCGTCGGCGAGGAGTTCCGCGGCACGGGCGCAGATGCCCAGGTGCGTGGTCTCGCCGCGCTCGCGCAGGAACTGCTCGAACCGCTCCACGCCCCTCCACACCTCCCGGCGGCGCGCGGCCCCGAGACCGGTGCCGCGGCCGCGGCGGCTCGCGGCGAGGTAGGCGTCGACATCCCGGAGGTTCTGGCCGAGGACGACATGCCGGTACTCCTGGGCCAGGAACCGGGCGGTGAACGGCAGATCCAGCTGCTTGACCACCTTCTCCCACAACTGCCGCTGCTCCCGGTCCCCGATCGGCTTGGGCGCGGTCGCCGAGTGGGTACGCACGACGCCGTTGGCACAGGCGTCGACCGTCGTCACATCTACCCGTGCCAGCAGCTTCTCGTCCTCGTCGAGGAGCAGGCCGAGCATCTCGCGCAGTCCGGCGGCGAGCGCGTTCGTGTACGTGGTGAGCAGGATGCGGCCGTCCTCGGAGCGGCCGAGCAGATGCTTGACCCGGTGCAGCGCGGCCACCGTCTTGCCCGTGCCGGGGCCCCCGGTGACCTGGACGGGGCCGCCGTACGACGTGCGGTAGGCGACGCGCCGCTGGGAGGGGTGCAGGAAGACGCGCCAGGCCGCGAACGGCTTCGCCAGCATCTCCTCCAACTCCCGCGGTCCGGTGACCAGCCGGATGCGAGCGGAGGTGTTGGTGATCACCGTGGCCAGGTCCTCGACCGGTTCGGCGGGCGCGTCGGCGGGGCGGCGTACGGCCACGACGTCCCGGTAGACCTCTTCCGGGCTGAAGCCCTCAGCGAGGTACTGGAGCACCTCCAGCTGATCCTCCGGCAACAGCGTGGCGAAAGCCTCCAGCTGGGCCTTGTCCACCAGCGATCGTGCGGCGCGCAGGACCTGGTCGTCGATGCCGAGATCGCGCAGCGTGCCGTCGGAGACGTCCGCGAACAGCAGCCGGGGAGCCGTGCGCGCGGCTGTCTCGTACAGCGGTGTCAGCTCGTCCAGGGCGACGGCGTTGCGCACTTCCAGGGCCCGCGTCGCGGAGTTCGCGCTGTACAGGCGCTTCGCGGCCCAGGTGTAGGCGTCGTCGTGCGGCAGGACATTGACCAGGAGGAACATGTCGCTGCCGTCGTCGGGGGCGAGGACGACACCGCGCCAGAAGTCGGTGATGCGGATGGTCCGCATCCGCGGGTCACGGGCGTTGTGGACGGACTCCAGGTGCAGCCCCTTGTCCGCGTTGAGTTCGGCCGTGCTCATGGCCTGGAACTTCGCCATGGCCTTGCGTACTCCGGCCCGGACCGGCTTCTCCAGGGCGTCGTAGCCGTCCCAGAAACTCTGGGCGAAGGCGAGCCGAGGCATCAGGTCACTTCCCTTCTTCCGGACGCCAGGTGTGCGGCGATCTCCCGGAAAGCGGTGAGGAGTTGTTCCGGTTCGCGGGAGAGATCGAGGCTGTGCTGATAAAGCCGCACGGCCGCTCCGCGCACCTCGTGGTGGCGCAAGGGCTGACGTCCGGCCGCGTACACCAGGTGCGCCTCGCGCAGACCGAGCACCGTGGCGTACGCGAGGGCCTGGTACAGGTCCGCGTTGAGGAGCCCGTCGGCCTTCTCGACCTTGTACTTGGCGTCGACGACGGCGACCGGGGTACGGCCGTCACCGGTGCGGACGACCAGGTCGGGGCGCATGCCCACCCGACCCGCGAGGTCGAGGTGATGGGGATCCTGGAGACGCGCGGTCAGACCGTGCTCCTTGAGCGCCTCGCGCAGGCCGACGGTCACGAAGTCCTCGAACAACTTGTTCATGTCGAGCAGGAAACCGTCCACGGCGAGCGGGTCGGCCCCGGGCGACCGGTGCTCCGGCGAGGTACCGCGCAGGACGGCCTCCGCGAGCCGAAGCGCGGGCTGGTAACGGGAGTTGAGTCGCGACGGCAACCATCGCGGCAGCGCCTGCCCCCGTATCAACGGCAGCGCGTCGGCCAGTCGTACCCGCTGATGAGCCAAACGCCGCCGGACAGGACCGGGAACGCCCGGCAGCCGCAGCAACCGCTCGGTGGCGGCGCGCAGGATGCGGTTCTCGGCGGTGTCGGCGGTGTACGCGTCGTAGGCGATCTCCACGGGCGGCGTACGGCCGAAGTGGCGCCGGATCTGCTCGGCCTCACGCAGCCTTCCGCGCACGACCAGCGCGGTCTCCTCGACCTCCCGGTAGCCCTGGAGGACACCCTGCCGGAGGGCCCCGTCGATCTGCCGCTCCACGGCATGCGCGAGGGCGGGCACGACATCGTCGTAGGCGCCGGTGTCCACGGTGCCCTCGCCGCTGTCGCGCCAGGCGCGGGCCGGGTCGAGGCTGAACCCGAGGAGGAAGAACAACCGGCTCACCGGGGTCTTGGGCATGATCCGTACGACCTGACCGCCGGCCGTGCGCACCGCGCCGACGCGGCTGCCCGCCCGCAGCAGCCAGTGCCCGCCACAGCCGGGGTCGGGGGTCGCGCTCTGCAGGATCCCGGAGGCGGCCAGAGCGCGCCCGGCCTCGGTGTCCAGTGCGACGGAGACGGCGGGTCCGTACTCGCGCAGCGACACCTCGGGCAGGGGCAGGGGCAGGGTCACGGACGCTGCTCGCGCAGGGCGTCGAGGCCGTAGTGGGCGGCGACGTCGAGGCCCTCGCCGTAGTGGTGCTCCTCCAGCAGCGGCAGGATCTTCGTGCGCCACGTCCGTTCGAGGCCGCCGTCGCGGTACACGCCCGGCTTCATCAGGTACGACGGTCCGATGGCGAAGTCGGCCCCGTCGATACGGGCGTTGAGGGCGTCGAGCAGCCGGGCGGGCTCCAGGTCCTTGCCCTCGCGCTTCAGCCAGCGGGCGAGCAGCCCGGCGGTCGGTTCGGTGCGCGGGGAAAGCTCCACGAACGCGAAGCGGCGCCGCATGGCCGCGTCCACGAGGGCGATCGACCGGTCGGCCGTGTTCATCGTGCCGATCACGAAGAGGTTGGGCGGCAGCGCGAAGTCGTCCCCGGAGTAGGTGAGTCGGACCGACTTCGTCCGGTACTCCAGGAGGAAGTACAGCTCGCCGAAGACCTTCGCCAGATTGGCGCGGTTGATCTCGTCGATGATCAGGAAGTGCGGGATGTGCCGGTTGCCCTCGCGGGAGGCGAGATCGGCGAGCTCCCGGAGCGGGCCGGCCGTCAGCCGAAAGGCCACCTCCCGCGTCTCGGGATCCTCCACGGGCCGGAACCCCTCGAAGAAGTCCTCATAGGCGTACGAGGGATGGAACTGCACGATCTTGACCTGTTCCGGGCCGCCGCCGAGGTACTCGGCCAGCTTCATCGCCAGGTACGTCTTGCCGGTGCCCGGAGGGCCGTAGAGCACCAACTGCCTTTCGTCGATGAGCAGTTCCCGCATTTCCTCCAGCCACGCACGGTCGTGGACGAGGAGTTCGGCGGCGAGGGCGTCGGTGATGTCCGGCAAGGTCAGTTCCCCGCTCGCCACGGGGGCCGTGTGGTCCGCCAGCCCCATGAGCTCGTCCAACGCGTCCAGAACGGCGGTCAGATCGACCACGTCGTGCTGGACGGACAGCTTCTGTTGCAGCTCCTCCGGCAGTTCCTCGTACGGGTGGCTGCCCGACCGCCAGGCGGCCGTCCGCCGCAGATTGGACAGCCCGTCCGGCGACGCGGTCTGTACGGCCTCGCCGGTGATGTGCCCGATGTGGAGGAGACCGTCGCTGATGGTGGCCACGACGTCACCGAGGCGCATCTGCGTCAGAAAGGCGTGCAACTCGTCGACCAGGCCCCGCTTCTGGTTGTACGAAGCCGCCCCCTCGTATCCGTCCTCGACGAAGCGGCGCAGCGCGCTCTTGGTCGGGTCGGTCTCCTCCATGGGCGGCAGGTGCGCGCCCGCGAGCGAGACGACGCCCTCCGCCAGCCACAACTGCCGCACCAGGTTGTGCCCGGAGACGTTGGAGCCGCGCACCAGCCATGCCTTGCGCGGGGCACGCCAGCCGGTGGAGAGATAGTCGGCGAGCGGATGGCCTTCCGCGGTGCGCCAGGACTCCGGGCCGGAGGCGTCGTAGCCGTACACCAGCGCGGCGGCGGCCGAGGAGGAGTTGCACTCGATGTCCCGGGCCGCCCTCCACCGTTGCTGGTCCTTCGGCAGGCCGGGGTCGGCAGTCACGTCGACGAGACCGCCGCTCGCGCGCAGATCCGCGCGGTTGCGGCGGGCGTGGTCGCCGAGCCCGGGCCAGGCCTCGGCGGCCACCAGGGAACCCTCCCGCAGCAGGAACTTGTGCGTGCCGTTGCCGCCGAACTCGGCCAGCAGATGCCCGCGCGCCTCACCGCCCTTGGGGAGCTTGATGTAGAACTCGGGAGTGCCGGGGAGGAGTTCGGGCTGGGACACGGGTGACCTTCCGGGATGCGCGAGGCCTGCGCCAACGCCCCCACCCTACCTGTTGACGCCGTCAAGCGACCCACCGCGAGTGTAAACAAAATTAATGATTGTGTTGACGGTGTAAACGCGTCGGTTCTACAGTGCTGGTTGTGCCCGGCCGACTCTTCGCCGGAAGTCCGGGCGCTCAAACGCTCAAGTGGGGGGCACTATGGGTGGGGAGCCGACGGCTGAGGCCAGACGGCGCACGATCGAGGCGGAGTTGCCGTCGGTCATCGAAAGACTGAAGGGCTGCGCGTCTCGTGCGGGCGTGGTCAGCCAACGGGCCTTCGTGCTGGAGGCGGACCGGCTCGGGTTGAGGACCGATGAACAGCGGCGAAGACTCTGTGGTGAGCTGGCCGCCGCAGGCGTTCACGTGAAGCCCGCGAATGGGCCCGCGCCTGTCGTCGATATTGAGGTGCCGACTGCGCCTCCGGCGGCAAAGGTGTCTGCCCCACCGACCCTCTCCGCTGAACCAGGGCTCGTCGCAACCGAGGCAGCCAGACGCCTGGCCCAGGCCCGGCGCATGCTGGCCCGCTACACCGACGCCAAAGGCACCGTCAGCAGGCTCGCCCGCGATGGAGTGGTACGACTCCACGGACTGAGCCCAGACGAAGCGCGCGAGCTGACCGCCGACTTCCCGATCACTCGACCTGGAACACTCCGCGTGCACGTCGAACCTGCGGAGCGTCGTGATGTCCGCTCCGGCGCGCCCGCACTGGCGCCGACGTTCCGGGCCGCACCGGTGAGGCCGCCGATCGGCCGGACGAATGCCCTGGTTGCTTCTTCTGCCGAGGAAGTCGGACTCGCCGACGCCGTTCGCGCCGCCCGAGCTGTACTGGAGGAAGACCGGTGGCGCCAGGACGCGGCCACAGTGGTGCTGAAGGCGGACGAGGAAGTCGGCCTCGCCCTTCTGCTCCGTGGCGGTACCGGCCCCCTCGCGCGTGCTGTTCCGGAGAGCGAGATCTCGGCGCTGCCTCGCGACAGCGAGCGACGGCGCGCTTACGAGTGCCTTGTTCTGCATAATCAGCACCTCGTGCGGAGGATCGCACAGGGCCACCGGGGACGCGGACTGGACATTGAGGACCTCGTCCAGCACGGAAGCATCGGACTGCTGAGTGCGGTCCGCGGATTCGACGCCGGCAGAGGCAACAAGTTCTCGACCTACGCGACTTCGTGTATACAACACGCCATCGTCCGGGCCATCGCCGACGAAGGCCCCCTGGTCCGGCTTCCCTCGGACCTCCGCGAAAAGGTCAGGAAGGTCGCCCAGGCCGAGCGCAAGCTCTCGGCTGAAGGTCGCGCCACGACGGTCGACAACGTGGCCTACGCCAGCGGTCTCACCTTCGCTGAAGTGGAGGAAGCGCGCAGGATCAAACAGCCCGCCGGACGGGCTGGCCGGCGACGGCCTCGCGCTCGATGACCTGACTCCGACGGAGCCCCTGCTGTCGCCCCCTTCCGACCTCCGACTCTGATCCGAAGGACCCCGCACATGGACCCGCGCCAAGAGCTGGTCGACTACCTCACCCGCCAGCTCGTCGGCCCAGTCGGCGGTGACGGCGAGGTGCTCGACGCGCCGCCGGACCGGCAGTACCTGATGGGCACGCTCTACCCGCAACAGGCCGACCGCCGACGCCGGCTCGATCTCGCCGCCGACGACCCCGAGGCGCCTGGTGCCGAGCAGGACGCCCCCGACGTGAACCCGGCCACCGATCCCGTGCCCGAGACCAACAGCTGGCTGCCCGCGTCCCTCGGCATCAGCTTCTACACCGATGCCGTGAACGTCGAGGTCAGCTGTGCCGCCGCCCGCTACGAGACGCAGCGCAACGAGCCCGGGCGCGGCCGACGCTGGCAGCGCATCCCCCTCCCGCCCGAGGCCCACACGATCGGCCCCGACCGGGAGGAGGTGCCCGTCTTCGAAGGCCGCGCCGAGATCCGGTTGACCCGCCGCTCCTACGGCGCGGGCACCCTCCTCACCGTGGCCCTGATCAACGAGAAGCATCACGATGGTGCCGACGACAAGGCGCCGGACTGGGACGACATGCTGTTCCAGTGCCGGCTCAGCGTCCGCCCCGCCGACGGCGCCGTGCTGCCGTATCCCAGTGTGCGGCTCGCCAGCCGCGATCCCGAGGAACGTGAACTGCGCCTCCAGTACCGGCATGTCGTCACCCACGCCGTCGGTCACGGCTGCGCCGTCCGCGAGGACCGCGGCGCACACGGTGGTGTCGAACTCCTCACCTGTGAAGCTCTGCCCCGAGCCGAAGTACCCACCGTCCGGGCCGGCGGCCCGCTCGACGCCCCCGCGCTCACGATCTCCCACCTGGCCGACCCAGCCGTCGGCAGGGACCAACTCCAGGACGAGCTGGCCGAGTTCGCCGCCAGCTACCACGCCTGGTACGTGGGCCAGCGCTCGGTCGAGGTGCCGGAGTGGGGACGGGAGGCAGCCGAGCGGATCCTCGCCCGCGTCCGCCAGGCCGTCACCCGCATCGAGGCCGGCGTGCGCACCTTGTGCGACCCCGACCGCCCCGAACTCCTCGACGCCTTCCGCATCGCCCAGCGCGCCATGCTGCTGCAGATGCGGCACTCCGCCCCCGACCAGGCCGGGCAGAGACGGCTCCGCTCCAATGCCGTGGCCCTCGACCCGCCCGTCGACCTCGGAGCCACCTGGCGCCCTTTCCAACTCGCCTTCTTCCTCCTCGCCCTCGACGGCGTCGCCGATCCCGGCCACCAGGACCGCGACACCACCGACCTGATCTGGTTCCCCACCGGTGGCGGCAAGACCGAGGCCTACCTGCTCCTGGCAGCCTTCACCATCGCCCTGCGTCGGATCCGCGGCGAGGGCGGCGGGACCACCGTGATCAGCCGCTACACGCTCAGCCTGCTCACCACCCAGCAGTTCCAGCGCGCCGCCACCACGATCTGCGCCCTGGAGCACCTCCGCCGCACCGAACCCGGACTCGGCCTCGGTGGTGAACCCATCACCATCGGCCTGTGGGTCGGTGACACCACCACCCCGAACAAGTTCGAGGCGGCCGAAGTCGCCTTCGACGAGCAGCGCGCGGCCAGCCACCCCGAGGACGTCTTCATCCTCGATCGCTGCCCATGGTGTGGCACCCGCATCCTGCCACCCACCTGGTCCAGCGTCCGCTCCGACTACGGAGTCCGCGCCGCGGCCGACGAGTTCGCCTTCCACTGCACCCGCGACGAGTGCGCCTTCCACGACGTCCTGCCCGTCGCCGTCGTCGACCAGCACCTCTACGAGGATCCGCCCACGTTCGTCCTCGGCACCGTCGACAAGTTCGCCCGGCTCGCCTGGGAGCCCCACTCCGGCCGCCTCTTCGGCGCGGGCACCGGCCACCGGCCCCCGTCCCTGATCATCCAGGACGAGCTGCACCTGCTCACCGGACCGCTCGGCACCACGGTCGGCCTCTACGAGGCGGCCGTCCTGGAGCTCTGCACCGACCCCGACGGCCGCCCGCCCAAGATCGTCGCCGCCACGGCTACCATCCGGCGTTCCGCCGAACAGGTCCGCGCCCTGCACCACCAGGACGTCCAGCTCTTTCCGCCGTCCGGACTCGACGCCCGCGACAGCTTCTTCGCCGTCCCCGACACCGGCAGCCCCGGCCGTCTCTACCTCGGTGTCATGGCACAGGGCCACACCGCGGGCCGCGGCGCCGTCGCCACCACCGCGGCCATGCTCCAGGGCGTTCACCAGCTCCCCGAGGAACACCGCGACGCCTACTGGACCCTGGTCGCCTACCACCACAGCCTGCGCGAGCTCGGCCGTACCGTCACCGCGGCCGGTGACGACATCCCCGCCCAGCTCCGGGGTCTTGACGAGGGCGTCGGCGTACGCGCGCTCGGCGACGGCGACGTACAGGAGCTGACCAGCAACCTGCCGCGCGCCGAGCAGCCCGTCCTCCTCGACCGCCTCGAACAGCCCTGGACGGACCCCCGGTCGGTGTCGTTCCTGCCGTGCACCAACATGCTCTCCGTCGGCGTCGACGTGAAGCGGCTCGCGTACATGCTCATGCAGGGCCAGCCCAAGACCACCGCCGAGTACATCCAGGCCACCAGCCGCGTCGGCCGTCACCGGGTGCCCGGACTCGTCGTCACCTACTTCAACGCCACACGCCCGCGCGACCGGTCCCACTACGAGACCTTCATGGACTACCACCGGGCGCTCTACCGCTACGTCGAACCCGCCAGCGTCACTCCCTGGTCACTGCCCGCCCGCCGCCGCGCCCTGCACGCCGCGCTGGTCATCCTGGTCCGCCACCGGCTCGGCCTGGCCGCCGAGAACCGGGCCGGACGCATCACCGACCACAAGGAGGAGGTGGGGCGGATCGCCGACACCCTGGCTGAGCGTGCCGCGACCGCCGAGTACGGAGCCGCGGGAGCCGACACCGTACGCGCCGATGTACGGGCCGAACTCGGCTACCTCCTGGACGACTGGTACCGGCAGGCCGGCGCCGCCGCAGCCGAGGGCAAGGATCTCTACTACCGCGGCCAGGGCAAGGGCCAGCACAACCTGCTCAAGGTGTTCGAGCAGCGCTACGGCCTGTGGGAGACCCTCAACTCGATGCGCAGCGTGGACCGCGAGTGCCAGATCACCGTGACGGGAGCAGGAAAGTGAAGCGCAAACTCCGGGTCCGTCAGGCGCAGACCGTGCTGCCGTTCGGCGTGGGCGCGGTACTCGACGTCCAGGGCGAGTCGTTCGTCGCCGCCGGAATCGAGCGGTGGCCGGACCTCAAGACCCCCGTTCCCTCCGAACGCCTCGCCACCCGCCTCGGCGTCAAGGGCTTCTACGCCGCGCCCCACACCCTCAACGACCGCTACGACAAGACCGATCGTCCCGGCGTCCCCTATGTGCGCTTCCCCGGCTGGCTGTTCTGTGGTTCCTGCCGGGCCATGGTCCGCTTTCTGCGTGAGCACGAGAAGCCGGGCGAGCCGCCCGTCTGCACGTCCTGCGCCGCGGCACCCCGGCTCACCCCGATGCGGTTCGTCCGTATCTGCCCGGACGGACACCTCGACGACGTCGACTGGTGGTACTGGGCCCACTCCAAGCTCGCGCCCGAACTACGGGACTCCTGCTCCGAGTCGAAGGACGCCTGGAAGGCGCGTCGGCTCAGCTTCCGCGTCGCCGACCGTGCCTCCGGACTCGAAGCGCTCTCGGTGCGCTGCGACGCGATCAGGGAGGGCGGCAAGCCCTGCGGCGCCGAGCGCGACCTGCTCGACGTCCTCGGTCCCCAGACCGGACGCTGCTCGGGCCGCAACCCCTGGCAGCACTGGGACGCGAGGGTTTCCTGCGGCCACCAGGTGCACAACGTGCAGCGCACCGCCGGAAACGTGTACTACCCGGTCGTCTACTCGGCCCTCGACATCCCCCAGACCGCCGAAGCCCCGCGCGCGGAGCGGAACCTGGCCGAAGCCGTCCTCGGCCACGACTACTGGCCGCTCATGCTCAAAGCGCTCGGCAAGCCCAGGGCCGACAACCTCCGCGACATGATCAAGGAGGACACCGAGGCCCCGGACAGTCTCATCGACCAGCTCGTCGCGGAGGCCACAGGTGCCCCCGCGCAGCCGTCCCCCGACCGGCAGGAGTTCGGAAAGTCCGGGAAGGTCGACCTGAGCCGCGACGAGTGGTATGCCTTCGACGCCGTGCAACTCCCGGAAGCGACAACGGAGTTCGCCATCCGCCGTGGCGGACTCGGCCTCGACGGCGAGAAGGAGGAACCCTGGGCCACCCTCGACGCGCACATCGGCGGCATCGTCCTGGCCGACCGCCTGCGTGAGGTCCGTGCCCTGACCGGCTTCCGCCGCCACTCACCGGGCGGCACCCTCGTCCCCGCCGACACCACCGGCCGTCTGCGCTGGCTCCCCGCGACCGAGGTCTACGGCGAGGGCATCGTTCTTACCCTCGACGAACAGCGCCTCAGCGCCTGGGAGAACGACCCGCGCGTGCAGGCCCACGTCCTGTGTGTTTGTACGGACCTCGACGCGTCGTTCCGCGACGAACAGCTCGCCGAGACGACCGGCAGCGAACTCTCGCCCCGCTTCCTGCTCCTGCACACCGTCGCGCACCTGCTCATCCGCCAGCTGTCCTTCGACTCCGGCTACACCACCGCCAGCCTGCGCGAACGCGTCTACGGCCGCCCCGAGTACGGCCAGCACGGACTGCTGATCTACACGGCCGCCGGTGACGCGGAAGGCACCCTCGGCGGTCTGGTCCGACAGGGCGAGGCACCGCTCTTCGCCGAGACGCTCATCCGCATGTTGGAGGCGGCCGCCTGGTGTTCCGCCGACCCGCTGTGTGCCGAGCACACCGGCCAGGGCTTTGGCAACCTCAACCGGGCCGCCTGCCATGCCTGCACGCTGCTGCCGGAGACCAGCTGCCAGACCGGCAACACCCTGCTCGACCGTGCCCTGGTCGTCGGCTCCGCCCGCGTACCCGGCTACTTCACCGACATCCTCACCGCGAGCCGCGAGTCCGCCGCCGCCATCGTCCAGGGATGACACCCATGACCACCGCGAACACCCCTGTCCTGCACCCGGACCTCACCTCCGCCCAGCGCGACTGCCTGGACGCCCTGCCGCTGACCGGCAACCACGTCGTCAGCGGCCCGCCCGGAAGCGGCAAGAGCCTGCTCGCCGCGCACCGCGCCGTCCACCTCTCGCTCACGGGCCGCCCCACCTTCCTGATCTCGCGCTCCAACCTGTTGCGCCAGCTCCTGCGCGGAACCCTCCAGGGCCTCACCGTCCCCGGCGCGCCCGTCGATGCCGCCACCGGACACACCTGGATCCATCGCCACTTCGGCCACGACGCACCGCGCGCCGAGGACGGCTGGTTCGACTGGACGGAACTCACCGGTCGAGCTGCCGCCACCCTCGGCGAGGACGATGCGGCGACCCCTCATCTCGTCATCGACGAGGGCCAGGACCTGCCGCAGGGCTTCTACCGCCTGGTACGCCTTGCCGCTGCCTCCGTCACGGTCTTCGCCGACGAGTGCCAGCGCCTCACCGAGACGAACTCCACCCTGGCCGAGATCACCGACGCCCTCGGCCGTTCCACGGCGCGGGTCGAGATCACCGGGAACCACCGGAACACCCGCGAGATCGTCTCCCTGGCGGAACACTTCCGCACGGGCGGTTCCCGCCCCGAGATCCCCCTCCGCGGCGGGGCACTGCCCGTGGTCCGCCACTATGCCGCCGTCAAGGACCTCGCCGACGACATCGCGACCATGGCCGGCCGACAGCCGCGGCAGCGCATCGGCGTGATCGTCAACCACCTGCCCACCGCCGCCGATTTGATGCGGCGCCTCGAACGGGCCGGACTCGCCCATGAGCCCCAGCTCTACAGCTCGGCGGCTTCCTCCGGCCGCTACCGCGACCTCGACCTTGCCCGCCCGGGTGTCGTACTCGTCCATCGAGCCAGCGTCAAGGGCCTTGACTTCGACACCGTCGTCATCGCCGACGCGGAGTCCGACTCCGCCGACGACCCCACGTCTGCGACCCTGCGCATGGCGTACTACGTGATGATCACCCGGGCGCGGGAGCGGCTGGTGCTGGGTTGGCAGGGAAGCCGACTGCCGCGGCATCTGGAGGGGTTGCACGGCTGGGTGCAGATGCGGTGACGACGACACCGAGGCTATGGGCATGTGGGAAGAACAAGGGGAGACGATGACTGACGACCGCAAGACGATCGTGCCGGTGTGGACGCTGGCGACCGGGGACGTCCAGGTGCCCGTACTGACCGGGGACGAGCCGATGACGTCTGAGCGTCTGGCCGAACTGCGCGGTGTGCTGGCCGTCCTGGCCGACGAGCCGATCGCCACACTTGAGGCACATCCGCTGCCCGACACCATCGACCGCGGCCGAGGCATCCCGCTCGATGCCGCTAGTCCTTTGGCACAGCACCTGTCGCAGCTCATCACGCAGACAGCACAAGGTTCTTCCGCCGCCGCCAAGGCGACAGCCTCCGGCGAAGGCCTGTATCGCATGGTGATTCCGGCGAAGGTGGTCGCCCAGGTCGCGCAGGGCGTCGTGCGTCCGATGGCGGTGAAGGGGGCGAACGGCGAGGTCTATTCGGCTCTGGTGAACTCGAAGGGGCGCATTGTCGATCAGGCGAGGCTCGTGCCGGTCGGTCAAGTGGCGGCCGCGGGTGCGGCCGGTGGGGCCGGTGCCACGGCCGGTGTCGCGGTCGCCGGCAGTGCGGCGCTCACCGTGGCCGCGCCGCTCGTGCTCATGGCCGTGGCGGTGGGCGTGAGCGCGCATGCCGACCGTCGGCGCCAGCAGGCCATCGAGCGGATCACGGAACTGCTGGAGCAGTTGCAGGACGACAATCTCAAGGCCGAGCGCCGTGACCTCGACGGCTGCCGCTTTGCCATCGACAAGGCCACCGCCATCCTGCTCGACCAGGGCAAGCTCGGGGTCTCGCTGGGACTGGACTCCGCGGCTCATGCCATCGGCAAAGCGCTGATCGACGCCGCCGACCGTCTTGCCGGATGGCAGGACGCGCTCGACGAACTGCCCGACGGCAAGGCCGTGGAGATCGCCACGCTGGCCAAGTCGTTCCCCGGCATCGACGATCACGGCGGCACGTTCCGCACGCATCTCGAAATCGCCGCCCTGGCCATCGCGCTGCACCGGCGGGTCATCGTTCTGCAGGCCGTAGAGCACGCCCAGAGCGACCCCGACAACCTGTTCGAGAACTTCACCCGCGAACTCAAGCGCGACCAACAGCGCCTCGACGAGCTGGAGTCGGGCATCGCAGGTGTCCTGGTGCGCCTGTCGGCGCTGGAGCTGGCGCGCCCGCGCGGAAGGCGGCCCGTCTTCACAAGCAGTGAAGTGGAGCACCTGATGCGCGTGGCACACCGGATTCGCCAGCTCGGTGACGGTGTCACGGCCACCAGACGTTCGACGGACGTCGCGATCGAGATCGCCCGCGACACGGACGGCTCCGTGACCGTGTTCCCCGCTCTGCCTGTCTAGGAGTAGGAGTTGGTGCGCTCCCGCTTCCTGGCTGCCGTCGCCATCCTCCGCAGTCACTGCGCGACTTCGGTCAGGATTCGAAGTCAGGACCCAACGGCTGGGGCAACCGCGCTGCCGGTGTGCAGGGGTTCCTTCTCCCTCGTCGATCAAACTGGAGGTCAGCGTTGAGACCCACTCCTTTGGTGATGCCCAGCCGCAAGCCCGTTCCTCAGGCTCCGCGATGGGGTCGGGACGGGGACGTCCGGAACGAGCCGCGTGCTGAGAATCCGCTGGTCTACCGGGCGGTGCTGCCGATCCCCGAGGACGAGCAGGAACATATGTTCGCCGGGGCTCGCGCGTGCTTCACCTCCTGGCTGGAGAGCAAGGCCCTGACGACGCAGCTCTCCTCGGGCGTCCACCGGCTCACGGACGCCTACACCCTCACCGTGACCGACTCCTACGACACCGACGGCCAGCAGACAGCGCTTCGGCTTCGGCTTCGGGAGAACAAGGAGGACAAACAGGAGGGGATCTGGCAGACGACGCTCACGTCTGCTGTCGACCGTGAGTCGAAGGCGGCGTACGTCGGTGTCGACCTGGAACACCATCCCAGCCCGGGCAGACGGCCGATCACCCCGATGCCTCCTCGGCTCGTCCGTGAGATCGTCGATCACTTCACCGTGCCGGACGGGACGATGCGGCTCTCCACGGCGCCGCACCTGATCGGCCCCGACTCGGTCGACCTGCTCATGTCCGCCCTCACAGATCCCACGCGACAGCTGCCCCTGGTCCTCGCCGCGGAGCCGTCCAACAACGATTCGGACTGGGAGAGGCTGCTGACCCGGGTCGCCAGGAACCTGGTCGGCATCGCATCGGTGTTCCGGCTGGAACAAGAAGCCGTCCCCGCCTTCCAGGGCGAGGCCGGAGACCGTCACGACGTATTCCCCGGCCAACTGCGCACCTATCTTCCGGACGTCGCCCTCGGCTCTGCCGAAGACGGTCGGCGACACCGCCTGCTGACGTACCGGCGGCTCAGCGATCCGACGTTCCGCAACGCGGATGTCCGGATCTCTACGTACCCGCGTCAGCACGCTGTCACCACACCGCAGCCGGCCCTGCTCGCGGAGCCCGCGTTTCCCGGCATCGGGGAAGTCCTCAAGGATCTGCGTGCGGCACGGTCCCAGACCGCCGAATCCCCGGGAGACGAGACCGTCGACATCCTGCGCGCCCAGCTGAGCAAGGCGAACTGGACGATCGACAAGGCACTGGAGGAGCTGGGCGAGGTCGCTAGCGCGCGGGACCTGGCAGAGCGCAGCAGCCGCGCGCTCAACGGGCAGTTGAGGGAGGCGACCGACCGCTACGAGGACGAGATTGCCGACCACGACGCCACCCAGGCGCAGTTGTCAGCCCTGCGTCACCAAGTTGCGTTCCTTCAGCAGAGACTGGTGGAGGCCGGCCGGGCTGCGGACGCCTACACGCCCCCGGTCGAAGAGCCGGCGCCGATGTCCTTCGCCGAACTCAACGAACGCGTGCACGAGCGGATGCCTCATCTCCTGCTGACCTACGACAAGGGCAAGGCGGCGGATCTCGACGACGACATGAAGAGCTCGACGTGGGCGTCAAAGGTGTGGGACGCGCTGCTGGCGCTGGACTGCTACGGGGCGAGCAACGTCGGCGAGCAGGAATTCGAGGGGACCTTCCGGGATTTCTGCGAGGCTTCCCCGCAGGGCGCGCGCACCTATCCGTTGACGCGTGTGGCCATGGTGGAGTCCGACTCCGTCCGCAACGACAAGAAGTTCCGGCAGCAGCGCATACTCCCTGTGCCGACGGAAGTCGACTCCTCCGGCAAGGTGTTCATGGAAGCCCACATAAAGATCGACAACAAGGGGAGGACCGCGCCTCGCGTCCACTTCTACGACGACACGGCAGGCGCCACGGGCAAGGTGATCGTCGGTTACGTGGGGCCGCATCTGTCAAACACCCGCACGAACTGAACGCCGTTTCGAGCGCGGGCATTTGGTCTCCATCGGGGAGGGGCGACCGCCCCTCACGGCGTTGTGAGCACCGCGCGGACGGTCTTGCCCGCGGGCGGGTAGGGGATGCAGTCCCAGCGGTCGGCGATCGCGGTGACGAGGGCGAGGCCACGACCGTTGGTGTGGAGTGCCGTGTCGGACGAGGCGGCGGTCGCGGGACGGGGCTGCGGGCCTCTGTCGCCGCGTGCATCGGTGACGTCGATGCGGAGGCGGCCGGCCGGGGCGTCGAACACGAGGGTCAGCCGGAAGCTACGACCGGGCAGGCGTCCATGGAGTACGGCGTTCGCGGCGAGCTCCGCGACGACGATCTCAGCACGCTCCGTGAGGTCGTGCGGGGCGTCCCAGGATCGTAGTTGGCTCACGCTGAGCAGCCGGGCGAGGCGAGCGCCGCGCAGGTTCGACGAGAGCAGCTGCGTGAAGGTGAGGGAGTGCGTGATGAGTTGGGGTGGGGGCTGGTTCATGGAGTCAGCGTGGCAAGAGTGTGGGGGATCTTGCGAGCCCGGCACCCCGTACGCTGAGTCAGCGTACGAGCACAAGGAGTGGACAGTACGCTCCCTGTTCCGTCACGCTGAGTCGCGATTGCGGGTGGCCTGAGAAGCCGCCTCGGTACGGAGAGAGGGGCGGCGGATGGACATGGTGGAAGGCGACGTGGCCGAGGGCGTCGAGGCGCGGGCGGTTCCGGCGGGGGAGTGGGAGCGTGAACCTCATCCGTCCGACAGTCTGCGCACGTTCGGCGCGGTCGTCCAGGCGCTGCGCGAGCACGCGGGGCTCAGCAGGGCCGAACTCGCCACGAGGGTGCGGTACTCCAAACACACCGTGGAGTCAGTGGAGTTGGGGCGTCGGATGCCGGACATCCCCTTCGTGGACCGGGCGGAGGAGGCCCTCGGGAACACCGGTGCGCTGCGGAAGGCGGCCCGGTATCTCACCCGGGGCGAGGCGGGGCTGGCGGCCTGGTTCCGGAGGTGGGCCCGGCTGGAGCGGGAGGCGGTGAGCCTGTGTACGTATGAGTGTCGGCTGGTGCCGGGGTTGTTGCAGTCGGAGGCGTATGCGCGGGCGGTGTTCGAGGGCACGATCCCGCTCCGGACGGACGGGGAACTGGAGGCGCAGCTCGCGGCCCGGATGGATCGGCAGAAGATGATGCGGGAGCGGCCGACGGTGCCGTTCAGCTTCATCGTCGAGGAGCATGTCTTCCGGCGGCGGTTCGGGGACGCTGAGGCGATGCGGGAGCTGTTCGATCACGTGCTGGAGCGGAGCGCTCCGCGGAATGTGACGCTTCAGGTGGTGCCGCTGGAGGCGGGGTTGCATGCGTGCCTGGACGGGCCGGTGCAGGTTCTGGAGACTCCTTCGGGGCAGCGGCTCGGCTACTCCGAGGGGCAGAAGAACGGGCGGCTCATCTCTGACCCGAAAGAGGTGAGTGTCCTCTGCCAGCGCTATGACACACTGCGCTCGCAGGCCCTGAGCCCGAAGGAATCCCGGGACCTGCTGGAGCGACTGCGAGGAGAGCTATGAGCAGCGGTACGAGGGAACTCGCCTGGTTCAAGTCCAGCTACAGCGGTAGCGAGGGCGACAGCTGCGTGGAGATCGCCATCGCCGAACAGGCCGTTCACGTGCGGGACTCCAAGGATGTGAGCCGCCCGGCCTTCGTGGTCGGCCGTGGGGGCTGGCGGTCGTTCGTGCGGTTCGTGGACCAGGCCTGAGCTGAGTGGTGAACGTTGGTGGCGCTTTGATCAGGCGCCACCGCAGCACTTACGGGGCGTCGGCCTGGGTGTCGTCGTCCTCGTCGTCGGTCGCCAGCGCGGCCGGTAGCGGCAGGCCGTACTTCTCGCACAGGAAACGGGTCTGGCAGTACCGCTGGGCGTCGGCGGCCACCCTGCCGAGGATCGCGGCATTCATGCCCGCGCCGACGAGAATCCCCACGAACGGCACGACCTTGGCGACGTTCTGCACCGGCACCCTGGAGCCGGCCGGGCCGAGCTGCTGCATCAGCTTCTCCAGGGCGGCCACGAGACGGTGATCGCTGCGGAGCTTCTGCGACCAGTTGACGCGTCCCTTGAGGGCGGCGTGCGCTGCCCGTGCTGTGTCGCGCAAGGGCTCGGCCTTGGCAGCCTGAGCCATGAAGGACCGGCGTACCAGGCGCTGGATGAAGAGCTGCTCGTCGGGGTCCTTGGCGTCGTAGCCGTAGGAGTACGCGATCCGCGAGGCGATCGACGTGCTCAGTACCTGGACGACGAGGATGTCCGCCGTCATCGCGGCGGGGATACCGGCGACGGGCACCAACGCCAGCACGCCCATGGCGCCGCCCTCGAAGGCGCCCGCGGTGCGCCACTTGAGGGTGTTGCGGGTCAGCAGCCGGTCGCAGAACTTGAGTTCCTGCTTCCGCAGTTCGGTGAAGCTTTCGAGTTCGAGACCCTGTTTGCGGGCGAGCTTCTCGACGTTCTTCGGGTCGTTGAGCTCCCTGGCCGACTCGTTGACGAGGTCGAGCAACGCCGCAGCGCCCGCGAGCGCCGGTCGCAGGGCCTTGTCGGCGACCGCGTCGCCCGCGCGCCGCATGGGCTCCGAAACAGCGTCCGGGACGGCGTTCGCGACTTTTCTGCTGGCCTTTCCGGCGGCCTCGCCGGTCCGACTCAGCGCCGTGCTCGCCCAGTTCGGCAGGCCACGGCGGTTGTTGCGGCGCTGCCAGTGGTCGTTGAGGGCGGCCCATACCTGCTCGTCGTACTTGCTCATCGCGGGTATGCCGTCGAGGAGGTGGTCGGCTTGCGTGCTCATCGTGATCCTCCGGTTCGACTGTGATCGCTGGGCCACGGTGGGCTGGCCATCGGCGCGTGGGTGAAGCCGCAGTGTGAAGGCTTCGGTGTGTTGTACGGGTTCAGGCGGCGGTCAGGTCCTGGAGCGAGCCCGTTCCAGGACCATCTGCTCGACGCGGTGACGTTGCTGTCAGGCGGGGTGCCTGGGGCCCTGGCCGGGGGGTGGCGTGAGTGTGGAGCGGTAGGTGCCGGACTCGCCCTCGGTGAGGGGGTTCTCCAGGGTGAGGCCGGCGGCGGCCATGCGGTCGTACTCGGCGAGGATCAGGTTCTTGGTGCGGTACTCGCCGTGGGCCTTGATGTCGTTGTCGCGGGTGACGTTGAAGGTGTCCAGGATGTAGGCCGTGTCGTCACGGGTGATGCCGTAGAGGTGGAAGAAGAGGGCGTCGAGTTCGGCGCGGATTACGGCGCGGCGGTCGGGGTCCCAGCGGAAGGGGGTACCGGTGTCGCCTAGGTCGCGGGCGAATGGGCGCATGTCGTCTGCGGTGTAGATGAGTTCGAGCAGCCGGTGATTGATTTGGTTTGTGTGTGGACCGAGCTGATTTGGGGTGGGAATAGGCAGCTGCTCGGCATAGCCGTACGTGAGGTGCGTGCCGCCGATCTTTTGGCGGACAGCGTAGTCACAGGCCATTGAGGACCAGACTGCTGGGAGGAGGGGTGCGTGGTGGCGCTGAGTGGGGAATCCGAGGAAGAAAGAATTTCCGAAGCCATATCGAGGAGCTACAGAGGCGATCAGGGTGCGTTCATCGCTTACTCGGCAGATGTCACGCCAGCCGAGAAGCCAGTCCCGGTCCCACCCCTTGGCGGCCAGACGACTGCGAACGCCTGCCTCCATGACGGGCTTGCCGTTCTTGTCGACCCCGCCCGTCGGAACATCCTGCTCAGGCACCCAGTAGCGCGGCAGAGGCGCGGCGGACGAGTTTTGATGCTGCTCCACGGTGAAACGCGGAAGCGTGCCCACGGCGAGCTGCTTCTCCGTGGCGTTCTCGTACGTGGAGAAGCGGTGGTCGTAGTGATGCAACATCTTCGCCTCGTACAACGGGAGCAGCCGCTCCTCGCCGCGGACGAGGACGTTTCCGTCTAGGCTCCAGCCGGTCTTGAGGAGGTCGTCGAGGGTCTCGTTGCTCTGGGCTGAGGGGCGGAACAGGTGGGAGTCGTTCGACAAATCAAACATGCGCATGAATGAGATGCCCCAGGGATTCCCGTCCGCCGCCTTGGTCTCGTCGATCAGGACCGGTACGCGGTGGTAGATCCCGAGCGTGATCTCGGCGTCACGGCGGCTTCGGAAGACGGGGCATGTGCCGGTGTTCGGGTTGAGGAGCTGGATGTCTCGGCCGGTCAAGGTGTAAGCGCGCTCAGGGATCTGTTCCGTCTGGCGGACCCTGAACGCGATGGAGATTGGCTCGTCGGGAGAACCAGAACCCGCCATGCAGAACACGGCGAAGTTCACGCTGTGGTGAACGCCGGGGAAGACCTTCTCCTCGTTCTCGAAGCCGTACAGTGCGACAAGGTGTCCCTTGGTGACCAAGTCCTTGAAGAAGAACTGCGTAGTCGCATCCGTAGCGATCCCCGTCGGTACAATCACGCCTGTCCGCCCACGCGGCCCCGTCAGCGTGCGATCCGTCTCCGTAAGAACCGCATACGTGTTGATGTCACCCCGCCCTGTCAGCGGGAAACGGGCGCTGACCCGCAGGAAGTGGCTTTCGCCCTCCGCGCGCCGCTTGGCGGCCTCGAACTCGCCGTACAGACGCGCCCCGTCGGGATCGTCACGCAGTTCAGCGATGAGCCTCTTCCGCGCGGCGGCGTTCTTGGCGTCGGCGATACGAGGGTCCCGCTGGGCGAAGAACTCCTGCTCCTGGAGCTTCACCCGCTCCCACGGCGGATTCCCCACCACCGCATCGAACCCCCCAGCCCACCCCGTACCCCGCTGAACCCCCGCCCCCGCCCCCGACTCCGGCACGGAGAAGACCTCCGGAAACTCCAAGTGCCAGTGGAAGAAGCTGTACTGGTCCCGCAGCCGCAGGACCTCCTCATGCGTCCCGTCCGGCACCACCCCCTGGTCCCGCCCTCGCAGCGCCCGAAACACCTGGTCGGTAGGTGCCTCCGGCGCACCCTCACGCTTGGGCCACACAAAGGCGGCACACCACGCGTCAGCAGCATGGAGGTCTTGCACATACGCGGCCGACTCCAGGTACGCCTGATAGGCAGACTCCTGCGCCCGCACCTGCTCCAGAGAGTTGGCCGGAGCAGCAGTGATTCGCGCCAGCTCGGCGGCGTAACGCTCATTCCCAGGCAACGCATCCGTGTCGAACAGCAGCTCGTCCTGCCCGCCCCGCTGAGCCTTGTTCCGCTTGACCAGCCCGGCTGCGTACTTCCGATCGTCCCCCTCGATCGGCTTGAACGCGTCGTCCGGAACCCCGTCCGCCAGCAACTTCGGCGTCGCGCCGATCAAGCCGTTCCCCTGCTTCACATGGGCGTCGAGGAAACCGAGCGGCTTGCCCGGCTCCATCGACTCGATCCACAAGGACACCTTGGCCAGCTCCACGGCCATCGGGTTGAGGTCGACACCGTAGATGCACCGCGCCACGACCTCATGCAACGCATGCCGCATCGCATCGACCGTCGGTTCAGGGTTCCGCTCCCGGACCGACGCCACGCGCTTGGCGATACGCCGAGCCGAAGCGACAAGGAAGTGCCCCGACCCACAAGCAGGGTCACACACCGTCATTGAAAGCAGCTCGGCCACGATGTCATCCGCCGGATCGGGACGCCCAGCCTCAGCGGCCCGCTTCCCGCCCCGCTTGACCGCATCGTCTATCACCGGGTCCAGCGTCGTATCCAGCAGGCACTCGATCAGTGACGACGGCGTGTAGTAACTCCCCGTCGTCTTACGGCTGTTCCCCGCCACCTCGATCAACTCGAACGACCGATCCGTCGCCGAGTGCTTCGGCTCCAGCTCCAGCAGGGACTCGTACACCGAGCCCAACTCCTCGGCGTCCAGATGCCGATAGTCGACGGCCCGCCACCGCCGCGCCCCCACATCGCGCACCTGCGCCAGGTGCCGAACCGCCGCGAGCAACGACTCGTTGGACAACTTCAGCCCGTCGAGCGGTGCGTCGGCCTCCCTGTGGGAGAACAGCCCGCCGAGCCCAGGCAGCCCCAGCTCCGGCCGACCCCCCTCCGTCCCCAGCGCGTCATGAACGATCCGCAGCGCCTCGTACTGGTCACCGTGCGCCGTCCCCTGACGCCGCCGCGCCCGCTCCCGCAACCGCGCCGACGAGAAGTACCGCTCGTACGCCTCCCGCTGCCGCTCGCCGGCGTCCGGGTCGAGCAGGGCCCCACGGTCCTCCGCGACGAACACGAACAGCAGCCGATAGACCAGCCGCAGCAACGCATCCCGAAGCGCCTTCGGATCGACGTCCTCCCGCAGCCGGACATTCTCCGGGTGCCGAAGGAACCCGGTCCCGAGTACTGTCAGCGCGTTCTGCACCCCGAGCCGCAGCTGATCCAGGGCCCGCGCCCCCGAAGTGACCGCCTCCGTACGCCACTTCTCCAGCCAGCACCCAGAAGGCGCCGCCCCCTCCGGCACCGCGAAGCGAGAGGCGTGCAGCAGGCTGTACAGC
Source organism: Streptomyces achromogenes (assembly GCF_030816715.1). Classification (NCBI taxonomy): domain Bacteria; kingdom Bacillati; phylum Actinomycetota; class Actinomycetes; order Kitasatosporales; family Streptomycetaceae; genus Streptomyces; species Streptomyces achromogenes. The sequence continues at coordinate 6,619,521 of NZ_JAUSYH010000001.1, forward strand.
AGCACGAACTCGCTGAACAGCTCACCGTCGAACAGCGCCTCCAGGTCGAACTCGACGTAGGCGGCCGTAGAGAAAGACGACGAGTCGCGCAGCAGACGCAGGCGCCGGCCGTTGGTGAGGACCGCCCACAGGTGGGCCTCCGTACGGTTGAGGCAGTCCTGAAGCATGGACTGCGCCGGAACCTGCCCCGCCGCCGGGCGCTTGTCCAACTCCTGGTTCCAGGGGATCAGGTGGACGAGCGCCGGACCATGCCGGTGCGACACCGGGAACCGCTTCTCCGGCTCCGAGTCGGCCGGGATACCCGCCGCGTCGACCTCCGTCAGCGCGCCGAAGTCCAGCTTGCGGAAGAGCTGCGCGAGCCAGTCGGTACCGGCGCGGCCCGTCGGGTCGGCAGCGGGGGCCCCGGTGTTCGGGTCCGAGGGCAGCGCCTTGCGCAGGTCACGCCAGAGCGGCTTGAGGTACTCCCAGGCGCGCTCGGCCTCGTCGCGCACCGGCACGGACGCAGGCAGGCCGTAGTCGGCGGACTTGGTGCCCGGCAGGTTCCGCGCCTCGGCGATGCGCAGCAGCATGTCGGCGGGGAGCAGCCCGCCGACCGTGGTGACGGCGGTGAAGGCCAGGGCGGTGCGGGTGGCGGTGACGGGCATCAGGCTTCGGCTCCGGACACAGTAGAAGCGGGCTGCTGCGGCAGGTAGACGTACACACCGAGGACGTCGGCGGGCTCCTGCGGGACGACCTTCAGGCCGCGGACGATCTCCTCGTTGGCCTTGCGCACGCGGCGGTGCGAGGCGTCGAGTTCGGCGGCCAGGCTCGTGCCGTACTCCGTGAGATGCCCCGCCAGATCCGGCAGGCCGTCCAGCGCGCGGCCGATCTGGTTGCGGGCGAGCTGCTCGTGGGTGTTGGCACTGGCCCGCGCGGCGAGCAGCGCGGCGGCCGCCTCGTCGTCCAGCCAGCGGGCACGGGACGGCATCCCCTCGTAGGCGAGCAATCGGGCGTCCTCCGCGACCAGTTGCCGCTCGCCCGTGCGGGACGGCAGCGTGAGGTGGAAGCGGTAGCGGACCAGCAGAAGCGTGGTCCGGATCGTCACCGCGTCCGTCGTCACCACACCGCAGCGGCGCGCCGGGCGCGGGCCGGGGGTGTTCGCGTCCAGCGCCGAGTCCAGGACGTACGAGGCGATCGCGCCGATCGCCGCATCGGTGCGGACCAGCGCGGCCTCGCCCCGGCCGACCGCCGGTGTCGTACGGAACGGGATCTCCCGGTCCTCCTCGATCAGCCGTCCGCCGAGGGTGGCGGCGAGCGCGTCGCGCAGGCCGGCGGGAGCGCCGCCGGCCTGGGCGGTGAAGTCCCCGCTCCCGTCACGCGGGTCGCGGACCAGGGCGTCCAGGTCGCGCAGTGCCTCCAGGGCGAAGTCGCGCACCTCGTCGGCGCCGCCGAGTGCGGCCCGTACGGCGGCGACCTCGCGGGCCACCTCCTCCGGGTGGATGCTGCGCTGGGCGTACTTGGACTGGGAGGTCTTCTCCCGCTCGGCGGCCGAGGACCACTCGCGCTCGATACGCTCGAAGGACTCCTGGTGGCTGTCGAGCTCGAACAGGCTCTCCTGGCTGCCCTGACGGCCGTGCAGCAGCAGCCACTCGACCACGGCGTCCGTCACCCCGGAAGCCGTCTCGTCGGGGACGGAGACCGAGATGCCCAGGTCCTTCTTGATCTGCCGGTGCTTGGCGAACAGCACCTCCAGGACCTTGCCGTCGATGCCGTTGTCCTCGCCGAACATGGTGATGACCCGGACCTGGTCGCGTTTCTGGCCGTACCGGTCGACGCGGCCCTCGCGCTGGTCGTGGCGGGTCGGGTTCCACGCCAGGTCGTAGTGGACGACGGCGTCGAAGTAGTGCTGGAGGTTGACGCCCTCGGAGAGGCAGTCGGTGGCGATCAGCACCCGGCGGACGGCCGGGTCGCCCGCTTCCTCGGCGGATTCGGCGGCGAGCTGCTCGATGCGCTCCAGACGCTGCTGCGGGGAGAGCGTGCCGGTCACCGCGGCGATCTTCGTCTTCTTGCCGAGCTTGCCCTCCAGTTGGGTGGCCAGGTACTCGGCGGTCGGGATGTAACGGCAGAAGACGATCGGGTGGTAGCCCTCGGCGATCAGGCTCTTCAGGTGCTTGGTGAGCGCCTTCAGCTTCGCGTCCTCCGCCGGGCCTACCAACTCCGCGGCCCGCTGGGAGAGTTCGAGCAGCCTTGCTCCCGCCTCCTCCGACTCGGCGGCGCCCGGTGCGACGTCCATGCCCTCCAGACGGTCGTTCTCGGCGGAGTCGGCGGCGACCGGGGCGCCCAGCACGTCCGCCTCCTGCGCGGTGCGGGCGGCGGCGGACTCCGAGCGGGTCTTCAGGGTCTGGGCGGCGGCGGCTGGGGAGGAGACCATCGAGCGCAGCAGCGCGATCACCGACCACCAGGCGACCCGGGCCTCCCGCCTGCCCTGCTCGCCGGCCGCCTGGACGCGGTCCCTGGCGTAGGCGATGGCGTCGTCGAGCAGCGCACGGTAGGCGGGGCTGAGCTTGTACGGCTCGTCCTTCGTCCACCGGTCGGACGGGAACGCGGTGCGCTCGGCCAGGGAGTCGTCGCTGAGGCCGTCCTCCTTGGTGAGGTAGGTGCGGACGTCGGCGCGCTTGCGGGCCACGAAGTACTCGGCGAGCTGTGCCCGCCCCGCCGGGGTCTCCAGGTTCACCGTCGCGAGCTCCGGCCGCACCAGGCCGAGCAGGTTGCGAAACGCGGACTCCTTGCCGGAGTGCGGGGTCGCGGTCAGCAGCAGCAGGTGGCGGTCGGCGTCGGCGGAGATCCGGCGCAGCAGTTCGTAGCGGAGCTGGTTGGAGGACGAGGCGGTGCCCTGCCCGGCGTCGTCGGCGGCCACGCAGCTGTGGGCCTCGTCGACGATCACCAGGTCGGGGCAGTTCCGTACGAAGTCCTCGCGGTGCCGGGTCGACTTGATGAAGTCCGTCGAGATGATCGTGTACGGGTGCTTGTCGAACAGGGACTGGCCCAGCTCCAGTCCGCGTTCGAGCCGCGTCACGGTCGAGGCCAGGACCAGCTCGGCGTCGATGCCGAACTTCTCCCGCAGCTCACCCTGCCACTGCTCGGCCAGCGCGGGGGAGCACAGCACCGCGAGCCGGGTCGCCTCGCCCTGCGCGAGCAGCTCCTTGGCGATCAGACCGGCCTCGACCGTCTTGCCGATGCCGACGTCGTCCGAGACCAGCAGTCGCACCGTGCGCTGCCGCAGCGCCATCAGCAGCGGAACCAGCTGGTAAGCCCTGGGTTCCACCGCGATCGACGCCAGCGCACGGAAGGGGCCCGCACCCGACCGGAACCCGATGCGCAGCGCCGTACGGAGCAGACCGGCGGCCCGCTGATCGCCCAGGTCGGTCGGGCTCGGCGCCGCGAACTCGGCCGGCCGTACGTCCTCGAAGGCGGGGAAGACCGCCGCGATGTCGTCCTCGCTCCCGCCCAGCGGGCGCAGCACCAGCATGTCGGAGGCGCTCTCGGGCAGCACCACCCATTCCCGGCCCCGGGCGGCGACCAGAGAGCCGGCTGTGTACGTGAGGCTCATGAGATGTCTCGGTTCCTAAAGGTCGTGAAGGTCTTGATGGCCGGGAGCCGCTGGGACGAACATCGGAGGGTGTGCGGTCAACGGAGATGGAAGTACAGGGCGTTGGTGTCCGCGATGGTGTCCCAGTCGGCGTCCGTCGGGAAGCGCACGACGTCCCAGCCGGCGTCCTCCAGGCGATACCCGGCCTCGATGTCGCGGGTGGAGTCGGGGGTGCGGCCCGGGAGGTCGACGAACACGGCGAGGTTGGCGCCGTCCAGCCGGAAGACGAGGTCCGGGCAGGCCCCGGCCTCCGGGACGAGGACTTCCACCTCGTCCGGCAGCCGGTAACCCTTAGCCCTCAGCCAGCCGAGCAGATCGCCCTGCGCGACCAGGGCCGCCAGATCCGCCTCCACCGGGGTCGGCGAGGTGTTCGCGGGGGCCAGCCTGCGGAACCGCTCGCTGCGGGACTCGCCGCGGTCCTCCCGCTCGGTGCGGGCCTCGGACAGCCGCAGCAGCAGCGGTTGGGCGGCGTGCCGGCTCAGCAGGCGGTGGTGCGTCTGGTTGGCGTAGGTCAGCAGGCAGGCGTAGCAGCCGCGGGCGCACCTCTCACCGTCCGCCGGCCCGCCCTCGTCGTCGCCCGTGTCCGGGTCGAAGTGGCAGAGCTCCAGGGCGGTCTTCGCGGCCTTGGCGAGGGCGTCCTTCTCGTGCTGGATCCGGCGCAGCACACCGGCGCCGCCCTCGGCTGCCTCCGTGAACAGCATGCGGCGGCGCGGACCCTCGTCCGGCGGGAGCAGCTCCGCGGTCAGCTCGGAGTCCTCCAGCTCGAACGCCGCCTCGATGCCTCGCTCCAGCGCGTACAGGAACGACCATGCCACCGGCTCGGGCAGCGGCTCCTCCAGGGTGACCACGAGAATGTTGCGGCGGTCCTCCACGAAGGGCAGCACCCGCTTCTTGCGGCGCTTCTCGTTGCCGTCCTCGTCGACCACCGGCATACCGGTGCCCTCGATGGCGTCGGCGGCGGCCCGGTCGTTGAGCCAGCGGCCGTCGCCCAGGTCCAGCCAGTAGCCGTCCGGCTCGTCCTCCTTGTCGCGGACGCGGCCGAGGTTGGTGATGCGCACGGTCGCGGAGTCGCCGTAGTCCAGGGCGAGGACGGGCGCCCCGTCGCCGTCGGCGACATGCGAGGTGAGGCGTCCCTTGCGGGCGCCGTGGTCCTGGAAGGCGTACGAGGTCTCCAGCCGGAAACCGGCCCGGCGGCGTTCCTCCTCGTCGGAGGAGATCCGCTCGCGCGGCGTGGTGTACACGGTGTGCAGGTGGAGCAGGCCGGTGCGCTTGCCGCGCAGCTCCTCCTTGCACAGGTCGCACTGGTCGAGGCCGGGCTTGACGGCGTAGTGGTAGCCGCAGCCGTCGCAGCGCCGGGCCTCCGCCGTCGCCAGCTCGCCCGTGGCGTCCGGCGGCAGCTGCACCCGCGTGACCTGGTAGCGGGCGCCCTCGTGGTAGATGAGCGCACCGGGGCCGAACTCGCGGATCGCGAGGAACCGGGGGCGCTGCAGATAGTCGCCGTCGGCGTTGCGGCGGTTGCCGGAGCGCGGGATGTACGCCGCCAGCGGCAGCCGCGGGAAGCTGTAGCCCGGCAGGAAGCCCTCGGACGCCAGATAGCGGTACGGGTTGAAGTCGCTCATCACCGACTTGCTGTCGGTGGAGCGGTTCAGCAGCAGGTTCGTCTGGGTCTCGGCCTCCCGGCGGCGGCTGCGCGCCCGGCTCTGCTCGCCCTGCGTGAGGGTGTGGTCGACGACCCGCTTGTTCTGCTCGTACTGGTCGATGACGGCGGCCCGGAACAGCTGGCGCCACCGGTCGAAGGCGGCGTCGAACTCCTGCGGGGCCCGCTCGATCCGGTCCTCGATCCACTCGTCGTACCACCAGGTGGTCGACTCGAAGTCCGCGATCAGCGGGGCGAGGACGGTCCGGGCGGTGGCGGCCGCGCGCCTGCGGGCGTCTTCGTCCAGGGACCGGTGGAGGATGTCGGAGCGGAGCGGGAGCGGCATCTGCGGATCGGGGCGGTCGTCCCCGTCCGGGTCGTAGGCGACGTCGACGACCTCCGGAATCGCGATGCCGAGCTGCATCTCCGTCTCCGCCAGCCAGATGCCCTGCAGATGTGAGCGGACGAGATCTTCGTTGGCCAGGTCGAGGCGGGGCGGGGCCACCTGGCCCGCCACCATCTTCTGGGAGTCGCGGAAGTAGTACTGGTCGTGGCTGTTGCCCGTCGCGCAGTACGTGGTCACCAGCGCGGGCTGGCCGGAACGGCCCGCGCGGCCCGAGCGCTGCGCGTAGTTCGCCGGGGTCGGCGGCACATTGCGCATCAGCACGGCGTTGAGCGAGGAGATGTCCACGCCCAGCTCCATCGTCGGCGAGCAGTACAGGAGCGGCAGTTCGGCCTTGCGGAACTGCTCCTCGCGCTCCAGCCGGTCCTCCGGGAGGACCTGGGCGGTGTGCTCGCGTGCGTACAGACCGGCCAGTTCGGCGGCCGCGGTGCGGTACAGGTCGCGGAAGAACGGATTGACGCGCGGGCCCTCGCCACTGTTGTAGGTGCGCGCGAGCGGGTCGACCGCGCCGCGTTCACCGTTCCCGGCCCGCCAGATCAGCGCCGCGGCCGACACCCGGAATCCGGTGCGCTTCTGCGCCGCGCGGCGCCGGTAGGCAGGGCCGGAGAGCTCGGGGGTCGCGTCCACCTCGCGCACCAGGTCTGCGTCGACCAGTACCTTCAACAGGTCCTCGATGACGCCCTGGACGTCGTCCAGGGTCACGGACGCCTCGCGCAGCTCGGGCATGTTCCGCCGCAGGTACTTGCCGAACTTGCCGCGGGCCGACAGGAACAGCGCGGATCGCTCCATGCCCGGCCGCGAGCCGTACGGATAGGCGGTTCCGACAGTCGGGCGGTCGCTCTCGCTCAGCACCCACGCCCCGGTCAGCCGCTCCTCGCTCGCCCGCTGCAGGGCGTCGAAGTCGTCGCGGAAGTACTGGACGTCGATGGCCAGCGCCCGCCGCATGAAATCAAGCAGAGTACGGGCGATCTCCTCGCGCAGCGCGGGATCGGCGTCCCGCAGCACGGCGTGCGTGGACTGCCAGCGCTCGTCGGCGGCGGCGAGCCAGCCCAGGTCCTCGTAGTCGATCCTGAGCAGCCCCGTCTGCTCCAGGTTCGGCATCGTGATACGCCAGCCGCGCTCCAGGTCGCGGTAGAGGCGGTATCCGACGACGTCCCGGAAGGCCTTCACGGCCCGGCGCTCCATGGCCGGTGTCAGGTTCGCGACGTCCGTGAACTCGGCCGGCGTCAGTCCCATCACCTCGGTGACGGCCTCGGCGAGGTCGTCGTGGCTGAGGCCGTCCTCACCGGCCCGCACCGCGGCCTGGTAGAGGGCGCCCCGCAACTGGGTCACCTGGGCGAAGTCGTTGAAGTGCCCGGCCTGCAGCGAGGCGTCCTGCCGGTTGTCGACGAAGGTGAGGAGCTTGCGCGCCTCCTTGCCCAGGCTCTCCTGCGGGACCGCCCGCAGGGACTTCACGATCGACGCGGAGATCAGGGAGGTCGCCGAGGAACGCCCCTCCTGGTCCAGGGTGGCCAGCTTGGCGAAGTCCCGGCCGCGGGTCTGCTCGTAGGAGACCTGGCAGTGCACACAGAACAGGAACGGTGCCGGGACGAACGCCGCCACCAGCCCCTCTCCCGACTCGCGGCCGAGGGGGTCCACGACGACCCGCTTGGGCACCCGGGGCTTGTAGGACTTCTTGACGACCGTCACACCCTGCGCGTCCGTCTCCAGCCAGGACTCCGGCAACCGCCGGTCGTCCACGGCCTTCTGCGGATCGGCCGGCCACTCGTAGTCCTCGCCCGGCATGCCCAGGTACAGGTAGCCCTCGCCCGCGCGGCCCCCCGAGGCGGAGGTGTCGCGGCGCGGCTCGTACCGGAACGCGCCGTCCTCCTCCGTCCGCCAGACGGTCAGGTACTCCTGGCCGCACTCACGGCAGAACGCCAGCGGGAACAGCGGTTTGCCGTCGCTGTCCGGCTGCTCCAGCTGGTAGGTCCGGGTCAGCGGCCGGGTCAGCGGATCCTCGAGCGTGGTGAAGACGGTGTCGCCCTTGGAGAGGAACTGGTGCAGCCGGAACGCGAACAGAGGCCGCTCGGTCACCGGATGCTTGGCCTGCGCGCCCGCCTCCAGGGTCGTACGGATCGCCTCGCGCACGGTCTCCTCGGGCACCCCGGACGCCGTGGCCAGCTCGGCCGCCGCCTCCTCGACGGTGTCCGGGGCGCAGCGCCGCAGCCGTTCCGTCCCTTCCTCGCGCTCCAGACCGAAGCGGGACTCCACCCAGCGCGCCAGCGGGTCTTTCGTCAGCGCGTCGTACGAGCGGGGCGCCGCCGGCACCCGAAGCCGCTCGGCGGGCACGTTCCGGGGGGCCTCCTCGGTCGCCCGGACCAGGGTCTCGCCGATGACCCGCTTCGGCAGCACCGTCGTACCGAACAACCGGCCGGCGACCCTCGCCACCTCACGCTGCTGGTCCTCCCAGGAGCCCTCGGTGGACATGGTCGCCGAGGTGCCGATGCACTGGAGGGTCGTGGACGCGCGGCAGGCCTCACGCACGCGGCGGATCAGGAACGCCACGTCCGCGCCCTGCCGGCCGCGGTAGGTGTGCAGTTCGTCGAAGACGAGGAACTGCAGCCCCTCGGCCATGCGGATCAGGCTGGACCGGTCGTCCGGCCGGGTCAGCATCAGCTCCAGCATCACGTAGTTGGTCAGCAGGATGTCCGGAGGGTTCTTGCGCAGCTCCCGACGGTCCTCCTTGGACTCCTGACCGGTGTAGCGGGCGAAGGTGACCGGCTCCCGGCCCTTGCCGAAGCCGTGGCGCAGATACTTCTCCAACTCGCCCATCTGCGAGTTGGCCAGCGCGTTCATCGGGTAGACGACGATCGCACGCACCCGGCGAGCCGCATCGGGGCCGGCCGCCTGACGCTCCTTCAGCACACGGTCCACGATCGGAACGATGTACGACAGCGACTTGCCGGAACCGGTGCCCGTGGTGAGCACGTACGAGTCGCCCGCCTGCGCGGCCTCGATCGCCTGCCGCTGATGGAGGTGGAAGGTCAGCGGACGCCCGTCGGGGCGCGGCGAGCTCTCCTTCTTGTCGGCCTGGAAGATCTCCGCGCACCTCGGGTGGAGCACGCCGTCCCGCACGAGATCGGTGACCTGACCGCCGTCCGCGAAGAACGGGTTCAGCGACAACCAGGGGTCGGGCCACTGGGACTTCGCCGCCAGATCGTCCTTGACGAAGCCGTCGATGCGGGCGTCCCGGAACACCGTCGCGCTCCTGGTGAAATTCTCGTACTCGCTGATCAGGTCGGAGTGGATGCCGAAGACGTCCATCGCCTCGGGCAGCCGGGGCTCTCTGCGCGGCACGGGCGTGGGTGCGGCCGGGGTGGGCCGGGGGAGGAGGGCGCGCAGTCGCGCCACCGGGTCCATGACCTGCCAGTGCGGAGCCAGCAGGGCGGCCGTGTCGTCCGGTGCGAAGGCGAGCGGGACCAGCGTCTCGCGTACCAAGTCGGCGTTTTCGGGCCGGAGTTCGGCGTCCTTCTCCAGGAGGCGCTCCACCAGCCGGACCAGCTCGGCGGGCAGATCCGGGCGCACCAGGGTCAGCCGCGGCGGCCGCTCGTGCTGATGCTGTTCGGAGAGCTCGTAGGGGGTTCTCGCGGAGAACGGCGGCCGCCCTATCAGCAGTTCGTACAGGATGCAGCCGAGCGCGTAGAGATCGGCCGACGCGGAGACCCGCTCGGCACGGAACTGCTCGGGCGCCATGTAGCGAGCCGTGCCGACGCTGACACCCGTACTGGTCAGCCGCGTCTGGTCGGAATCGTCGACGACCGAACCCATACCGAAGTCGAGGACCTTGACGGTGCCGTCGCGGGTCAGCATCGCATTGGCCGGCTTCAGATCGCGGTGGACCACCCCCGCGGTGTGCGCGGCGGCAAGACCGGCGGCGAGCTGCGCCCCGAGCGCGGCGACCCAGGAGACCGGCAGCTGGGGTTCTTCGTCGATGAGGTCGGCGAGCGGATGGCCGTCCAGCAACTCCATGGCCAGATACGGCAGTCCGCTGCCGCCCGGCGCCTCGTCCACACCGCCGTCGATCAGCAGGGTGAGGTTCGGGTGGCCCTGGGAGAGCATGCGCATGATCCGCACTTCACGGCGGAAGCGGTCGATCTCCTTGCCGGACCCCGAGGCGTCGACGGCGAGCCCGGTCCGGCTCCGCAGCACGGTCTTCACGGCGACCTGCCGGCGCGGGGAGTCCGGGGCGGCCTGCAGGTCCTCGGCGCGGTGTACCTCGCCCATGTTCCCACGGCCCAGGATCCCCGTGATCCGGAACCGCCCGGCGACCGTCTCCTGGCCCACTGGCCCTCCCCGCTCTCACCCGTCGCATACAAGGTGGGTACATTCCGTAGGGAGCGTATACCTTCACCTGTTGACGAGCATCACACCTTACTGTTGACGTTGTCAACGCACTGCGTCGGCTGATGTGGCCTGAAAGACTCGCTCCTCTGTTCCTCGTGCTTACCGTCATCCTTTTCGGCGCAGGTCTCAAGAGAGGGCCACGTCTGTGGGGCTACGGGGGACGGGATTGAACGAGGCCGCGGGATTGCCGTATCCGGTCAAGGAACTGCTCACGGCCGCGCGATTGGAGATCGCAGCGGAGCTGCGCAGCGACGGCAAGGACGGAGGCAAGGTCTCGCTCTCGGCCGGGCGCAGGGTGGCCACCGTCGACGGCAGGCATGAGTATCACTTCGACTGCAAGCGGTGGCTGGACGCCCTCGACGGCAAGGCGTCGCTGGTGCGCCCGTCCCGGTCGACGGGCGAGTGGACGCCGGCGGAGGTGTCGCGCCTGCCCGAGGGCAAGGTGCGTGTGGTGACCGGGGCGGACCTCGGAGCGACCCCCTCCCATGTGCAGATCCGGGAGGACGACGCGGCCACCTGGCGCGTTCTCGTAGAACGGCTGGAGACGGTGGGGCAGCAAAATCACCCCGTCCGGACGGAGCACGCGGCCTGGGCCCTCGGGCAGGGGGACCCCCGGCCGGGGAAAGGCACGGGAGTCACTGCCCAATGGGTCGCCAACTGGGCGTCTCTCAAGCTCAACCCTCGTCAGCGCCAGGCGGTGGCACAAGCCCTCGACGGTGACGTGTTGTTCCTGTGGGGCCCGCCCGGGACGGGCAAGACCGATGTGGTCGGGCACATTGTCGAAGGGTGCTACCGGCAAGGGCACTCAGTGCTCTTCCTGGCCCCCACCAACGTGGCCGTGGACCAGGCTCTGGAACGCATATGTGAGCTGCTCTCGAACGAGGACGGCTTCGACAGCGGGCTCGTGCAGCGTGCCGGGACCATCGCCGGCGCCTCGCTGCGGGATCGGTACGGCGACCAGGTCGACGCCGACCGGATCGGCACCCGGCTGAGCGCCCACCTGGACGAGTCCCTCGTACAGCTCGGCACGGCCTTGCAGCACGCCCAAGAGGGCACCGCTGTCCATGACAGAGTGGACGGTCTCCGTACGGACCTCGCCGCTGCTCGGCGGGTTCAGAACGATGCGGGCAGCAGACGGACGAACCACCTTCAGGCCCAGAACACAGCACGATCCGTAATCGCCGTCCAAGAAGAACTGATCAGGACGACAGGGGCCCCGAGCGGCATTTTCGCCGGTCGCAAGCAGGCCCAGCTCGACAAGGCCCGAGCCGCGCTCCACCAAGCCCGCATCGACGTCCAGCACGCCTCGACGGGGCTGGCAGCGGCGGAACGCGACCTCCGCCGGGCCGCGGCCGAGGCCGACAGAATGGACAAGGCGATCACCGCCGAACAGTCGAAGCTCCTCGGGCTGCCCGCCCGTGCGACCTTGCTGTCCCAGGCCGAGCACATCCAGCAGCAGATCGGCGAACTGGAAGCGCAGCGCCAGAAGGTCAAGGAGACCGTACGCTCGAAATGCCGCGTCCTCGGAGCAACCGTGACCATGGGCGTGCAGGTACGCAAACTCCTCGACCGAGTGGACGTGGTCATCGTCGACGAGGCCGGGATGGTCAACCTTCCGGCCGCCTGGTACGCCGCCGGGCTGGCGGGGAAGCGGATCGTGTTCGCCGGAGACTTCCGTCAGCTGCCGGCGGTGACGAAGGCCGACAGCGACCGTAAAGCGTCGGAGGTCGAGCGGGAGCACGCCCGGCAATGGACTGCCCGGGACGTGTTCTCCAGTGCCGGGCTGGTGAGTGCGGGCGGGTCGGTGATGCCGGATGCGCGGCTCGTCGCACTCGAGACCCAGTACCGCATGAACAGCGCGATCTGCGATCTCGTCAACACCGTCGCGTACCCGGACGCACCACTGAAGACGGGGCGCGATGACGATTCTCGGATCCCGTTCAACGCCTTGGTCGACGCGCCACTGATCCTCGTCGACACCTCGCGCCAACGCATCCGTGGTCGCGACCACCAGACCAACACCGTTCACGAGGCCGCCGTCCACGAATTCGTTCGCGGACTCCAGTACGAGGGCGTGCTGCCCGGCCGTAAGTGGGACGACGTACCGGTCGGGGAAAGGGCCACCGACCGCCTCGCTGTGATCGCCCCGTACAGAAAGCAGGTCCAGGCGCTCAAGAGCAGCCTCGGCTACCGATTCGGGGAACAGTTCGAGGGTCTGGTCGACACCGTGCACCGCTTCCAGGGCAGCCAGCGACCCATCGTCATCCTCGACACGACGGCAGGAGCCGGAACCCACCCCGGCTACTTCTTCCAGGGAACCGGTCTGTCCTCGAACACTTGCCGTCTGCTCAACGTCGCGCTCAGCCGTGCCCAGGACCACCTCATCGTGATCGCGGACGTCGACCACCTGCGGCAGCACCTGTCCGCGACCAGCGAAGCGCGACGAATGCTCGACCATCTCGAAGCGCACGCCCAGTGCATCTCCGTCGACCAGCTCATCCCCGTTCGCGAGGCCGCACAACTCGCCTCGCTCTCCGAGGAGGAGCTCTCCCGGCCGGCGTTCTTCCCGGCCGACGAGGTGCCTCGCGCCGTGAGCTGGGACATCGACCGGGCCATGCGCAGCATCGAGGTCTACTGCCCTTTCCTCGATCCACGACCTGTGCGGATGTGGTCCACACAGCTGGCCAAGCGAGTGGCGGACGGTGTCACTGTCACCGTCCGCACCCGGCCGCCCGAGGAGCAGTCCTCGGACGCGGCAGTGGAACGCGTCCGAGGACTCGTCCAGGAGCTGAGAGCGGCCGGATGCCAGGTTGAGTTCCGTGACCGCATGCACGAGAAGGTGCTCGTTCTGGATGCCGCTGTGCTGTGGCACGGTTCGCTCAACCTGCTGGCGAACTCGGGCCCGACGGATCTGATGATGCGCCTGACGGATCCGGCCGCATGCGAGCGAGTGGGGCGTGTGATCGAGCGCGCACGCAAGGAGCGTTCCGCATGGAACCCAAGGGCCTCTCGTCCGACGGACGGCCCGGCCGCGACGCGGGGCGGAACACGGCTCTATCTGAACGTTCCGTATGCCGAGAAGGACGAGGCGAAGCGGTTGCTCGGTGCGCGGTGGGACGGTCAACGGCGGCAGTGGTACGTGGACACGGACCGTGTCAGTTGCGAAGAGGCGTCGAGGTGGCTGCCGAATCGTCTTGACGGCGATGGCGATTCCTGAGGGCGCATTCCTTCTGCTGAGCCGGGTGAGATGCATGTCATGAAGGTGTGCATACGGCTGCTGGCCGATTGGCGCCCTTGACGGTAGTCATCGATCAAGGCCACCGTGCTGCGGGGTCCCGGCACAATGTCCCAGAGAAGTCCCAGAGACGCCGTCGCACACCTTCCAGCCCTGCATCGGCGCAGTTCACGAAGGGTGCGACGGCCTTCCTTCGAGGGGTGCTCAGATGTCCCGGAAGATCTCGATCTGCGCGCCGATCGAGTTCAGCCGCTCGGCCAGGTCCTCGTAACCGCGGTTGATGACGTACACGTTGCGCAGCACGGACGTGCCCTCCGCAGCCATCATCGCCAGCAGGACGACCACGGCGGGGCGCAGGGCCGGCGGGCACATCATCTCGGCGGCGCGCCAGCGTGTCGGGCCCTCCACCAACACCCGGTGCGGGTCGAGGAGTTGCAGGCGTCCGCCGAGCCGGTTGAGGTCCGTCAGGTAGATGGCCCGGTTGTCGTACACCCAGTCGTGGATGAGGGTCTTGCCCTGCGCGACGGCCGCGATGGCCGCGAAGAACGGGACGTTGTCGATGTTCAGGCCGGGGAACGGCATCGGATGGATCTTGTCGATCGGCGCCTCCAGCTTGGAGGGCCGTACCGTGAGGTCCACCAGCCGGGTGCGGCCGTTGTCGGCCGGGTACTCCGGCGTGCGGTCGTGGTCCAGGCCCATCTCCTCCAGGACCGCCAGCTCGATCTCCAGGAACTCGATGGGCACCCGCCGCACCGTCAGCTCCGACTCCGTGACGACGGCGGCGGCCAGCAGACTCATCGCTTCGACCGGGTCCTCGGAGGGGGAGTAGTCCACGTCCACGTCGATGTTCGGCACGCCGTGCACGGTGAGCGTCGTGCTGCCGATGCCCTCGACCCGGACGCCGAGCGCCTCCAGGAAGAAACACAGGTCCTGGACCATGTAGTTCGAGGAAGCGTTACGGATGACGGTTACCCCGTCGTACCGGGCGGCCGCCAGCAACGCGTTCTCGGTGACCGTGTCTCCGCGCTCGGTCAGCACGATCGGCCGGTCCGGGCGGACGGCGCGGTCGACGACGGCGTGGTACTGCCCTTCCGTCGCGGCGACGTCCAGCCCGAACCGGCGCAGGGCGATCATGTGCGGCTCGATGGTCCGGGTCCCGAGGTCGCAGCCGCCCGCGTAGGGCAGCTTGAAGTGGGTCATCCGGTGCAGCAGCGGACCGAGGAACATGATGATGGAGCGCGTGCGCACGGCCGCCTCGGCGTCGATCGCCGCCATGTCCAGCTCGGCCGGCGGCACGATCTCCAGGTCGACGCCGCCGTTGATCCAGCGCGTCCGTACACCGATGGAGCCGAGGACCTCGAGCAGCCGGTAGACCTCCTCGATGCGGGCGACCCGGCGCAGCACCGTGCGCCCCTGGTTGAGCAGCGAGGCGCACAGCAAGGCCACGCACGCGTTCTTGCTGGTCTTCACGTCGATCGCGCCGGACAGCCGGCGGCCGCCCACGACCCGCAGATGCATCGGCCCCGCGTACCCCAGAGAGACGATCTCGCTGTCCAGGGCTTCACCGATGCGAGCGATCATCTCAAGGCTGATGTTCTGGTTGCCCCGCTCGATGCGGTTGACGGCACTCTGGCTGGTTCCGAGCGCCTCGGCCAGCTGTGCCTGTGTCCAGCCCCGGTGCTGCCGGGCGTCACGGATGAGCTTGCCGATGCGTACGAGGTAGTCGTCTGCCATGAGGCTGAGGTTATCTCAGATATGAGATCGCGCCTCCTGAGGGGGCCGTTCGGGTGACATCCCGTCAACCCCGCCTGGCGCGACGCGTACGACGCCATCCGAAAGGTCCGGGCAAATCCATCGATGTCGTGCGACGTCCGGTGCTGCTGTGCGTCTGACGCGGCCCGTGCCGGCCGCCGCCGGTCGTGATCGACCAGGAGTGCCGGTTGATGTTCAGCCGCACCCCGGGAAGGATGCGGAAACTCTTGCGGAAGGTGAGGGGCATGGAGCCTCCTTCGTCGCGAAGTGTCCGTTGGCCGACGTCTACCCCGGCTCGGCGGACCCATGGCCGGGGCGGCCGGGCGGCGTGCGTCCAACATGCCTGTCGCGCACCCGGGATGGCGCGGAGGTCTTGGTCGCCCCCGGCGGGTGCCGCGCCGTCTCCTGCCCTTCGCCCACGTCGAGGAGGGCCTCCTCGCCCGCCGGGGCGGGGGCTGGCCGCCCAAGGCGCCGGGGACCGGCCGGGGGCGGTTCACGGCGAGGCGCGGTTCGCCGGTGATGAGAAATCGCCGACGGCGAGAAATCGTCGGCTTCGCGCCTGTCGCGCGGTGCGTGGCGGAGATCACTGACGGCGTGCACGCAACCGGCGTCAGACTCGTGGCCACCTCTGGTGGCGGCTGTCGGCATGCCCGGCCGGGCGCGCAATGCCGCATTCCCCGGCAGGGGGCGGCGAGCCCGGGCATGACCATTCCGCGCCCATGTACTAGAGTTATCTCGACATCGAGATATCTGCCGAGGCGCACCGCAGCCGCCACGCCAGTAAGGCTTGCCTAACTTAGCTTGACCTCAGCTGATCGGCCAAGCCCGTGTGGCGGCAGGATGCGGTGGTACGCGCACATCAATGAAGGAGACTGTCGTGTCGGCGAACAGCTTCGACGCCCGCAGCACGCTGCAGGTGGGCGACGAGTCGTACGAGATCTTCCGGCTGGACAAGGTGGAAGGCTCGGCTCGCCTTCCGTACAGCCTGAAGGTGCTGCTGGAGAACCTGCTCCGTACCGAGGACGGCGCGAACATCACCGCCGACCACATCCGTGCCCTCGGCGGCTGGGACTCGCAGGCCCAGCCGTCGCAGGAGATCCAGTTCACGCCGGCCCGCGTGATCATGCAGGACTTCACCGGCGTTCCGTGTGTCGTCGACCTCGCCACCATGCGTGAGGCCGTCAAGGAGCTCGGCGGCGACCCGGCGAAGGTCAACCCGCTCTCCCCGGCCGAGCTGGTCATCGACCACTCCGTCATCGCCGACAAGTTCGGCACCAACGACGCCTTCGCCCAGAACGTCGAGCTGGAGTACGGCCGCAACAAGGAGCGCTACCAGTTCCTGCGCTGGGGCCAGACCGCGTTCGACGACTTCAAGGTCGTCCCGCCGGGCACCGGCATCGTCCACCAGGTGAACATCGAGCATCTGGCCCGCACGGTCATGATCCGTAACGGCCAGGCGTACCCCGACACCCTGGTCGGCACCGACTCCCACACCACCATGGTCAAC
The DNA here is from genome assembly GCF_030816715.1 of Streptomyces achromogenes. NCBI lineage: Bacteria > Bacillati > Actinomycetota > Actinomycetes > Kitasatosporales > Streptomycetaceae > Streptomyces > Streptomyces achromogenes. Next base: position 6,636,068 of record NZ_JAUSYH010000001.1, read on the forward strand.
GGCCTCGGCGTGCTGGGCTGGGGCGTCGGCGGCATCGAGGCCGAGGCCGCGATGCTCGGCCAGCCGGTCTCCATGCTCATCCCACGCGTCGTCGGCTTCAAGCTGACCGGCGAGCTGCCCGCCGGCACCACCGCCACGGACCTCGTGCTCACCATCACCGAGATGCTGCGCAAGCACGGCGTCGTCGGCAAGTTCGTCGAGTTCTACGGTGAGGGCGTCGCCGCCACCTCCCTCGCGAACCGCGCCACCATCGGCAACATGTCGCCGGAGTTCGGCTCCACCGCCGCGATCTTCCCGATCGACGACGAGACCCTGAAGTACCTCAAGCTCACCGGCCGCTCCGAGCAGCAGGTCGCGCTCGTCGAGGCGTACGCCAAGGAGCAGGGCCTCTGGCTGGACCCGAAGGCCGAGCCGGACTTCTCCGAGAAGCTCGAGCTGGACCTGTCGACCGTCGTCCCCTCGATCGCCGGTCCGAAGCGCCCGCAGGACCGCATCGTCCTCGCGAACGCCGCCGAGCAGTTCAAGGCGGACGTGCGCAACTACGTCGACGACGTCGACGAGGCGGGCAAGGAGTCCTTCCCGGCCTCCGACTCCCCGGCCGTCGCCCCGAACGGCGCTCCGTCCAACCCGGTCACCGTGACCGCCGCGGACGGCTCGACGTACGAGATCGACCACGGCGCGGTGACGGTCGCGGCCATCACCTCCTGCACCAACACGTCCAACCCGTACGTCATGGTCGCCGCCGCGCTCGTCGCGAAGAAGGCCGTGGAGAAGGGCCTGACCCGCAAGCCGTGGGTCAAGACCACTCTCGCCCCGGGGTCGAAGGTCGTCACCGACTACTTCGACAAGGCCGGTCTCACGCCGTACCTCGACAAGGTCGGCTTCAACCTGGTCGGCTACGGCTGCACCACCTGCATCGGCAACTCCGGCCCGCTGCCGGAGGAGGTCTCCAAGGCCGTCAACGACCATGACCTCGCGGTGACTTCGGTCCTCTCCGGCAACCGGAACTTCGAGGGCCGCATCAACCCCGACGTCAAGATGAACTACCTGGCGTCCCCGCCGCTGGTCGTCGCGTACGCCCTCGCGGGTTCCATGAAGGTGGACATCACCAAGGACGCCCTGGGCATCGACCAGGACGGCAACCCGGTCTTCCTCAAGGACATCTGGCCCTCCGAGGCCGAGGTCAACGACGTCGTGGCGAACGCCATCGGCGAGGACATGTTCAACAAGTCCTACCAGGACGTCTTCGCGGGCGACGCCCAGTGGCAGGCGCTGCCGATCCCGACCGGCAACACCTTCGAGTGGGACGCCGAGTCGACCTACGTCCGCAAGCCCCCGTACTTCGAGGGCATGACGATGGAGACCACCCCGGTCTCCGACATCACCGGCGCCCGCGTGCTGGCCAAGCTGGGCGACTCGGTCACCACCGACCACATCTCCCCGGCCGGCGCCATCAAGGCCGACACCCCGGCCGGCAAGTACCTCACCGAGCACGGTGTGGAGCGTCGTGACTTCAACTCCTACGGCTCACGCCGGGGCAACCACGAGGTCATGATCCGCGGCACGTTCGCCAACATCCGCCTGCGCAACCAGATCGCGCCGGGGACGGAAGGCGGTTACACCCGCGACTTCACCCAGGACGGCGGTCCGGTGTCGTTCATCTACGACGCCTCCCGCAACTACATCGAGCAGGGCGTCCCGCTGGCCATCCTGGCCGGCAAGGAGTACGGCTCGGGCTCGTCCCGCGACTGGGCCGCCAAGGGCACCGCGCTGCTCGGCGTCAAGGCCGTCATCGCCGAGTCGTACGAGCGCATCCACCGCTCGAACCTCATCGGCATGGGCGTGCTCCCGCTGCAGTACCCGGAGGGCGCCTCCGCCGAGTCCCTCGGCCTGACCGGCGAGGAGACCTTCTCCTTCACTGGCGTCGAGGAGCTCAACAACGGCACCACGCCGCGCACGGTCAAGGTCACCACCGACACGGGCGTCGAGTTCGACGCGGTCGTCCGCATCGACACCCCCGGTGAGGCCGACTACTACCGCAACGGCGGCATCATGCAGTACGTGCTGCGCAGCCTGATCCGCAAGTAACCAGCACGGCAAGCGGTTCGGTGATCCGTTCCGTCAGCGACCAGCACGGCAAGCGGTTCGGCAACGGAAACAGCCGACGGTAGGCGTGCGAGATGTTGATCGAGGGCCGCATCCCCGGTGACGGGGGTGCGGCCCTTCGCCGTGTTCGTCCCGAGAAGCGCGCCCCGTGGGCGTCTGCGGTCGCCCGCGGGGGCCCGCCGGTGCGGCGGTCGGTGTCACACGCGTGGGCCGGGCGGTGTCTTCCTGCCGGACATCCCCACAGGGACGTGTGACGAGGAGAGAAACCAGGGGCGTGTGACGATGAGAGACACCATGAGGGGGAAGGGGCACCACCAGGGCCGGGAGGCATGGTTCGGAGGCCGGCCGGGCCCTGGTGCAAGGGCCGGCCTTCCGACCCCGGGCGGCGAGCCCGGACCACCGGCTTCTCCGACACGCGTCGGTGCAACTCGCGGAAAATTCTCTCCGTGTACGGGAAACGCCGTACGTCACCGTTTACAAGTGGGCCGCGCGGCGCTATCTTCCGCCACAGGTGAAGTGGGAGCGCTCCCACAATGTTCGCGTCCGGTGGACCGGAACCTGCCGGACCGAGCCGGGACGCTCCCGCTTCGCGCAGTCGACATGCCAGGACGGCGCTGCGTCCGACCCGCGACGTCTTGGAAGCCCCGTCGAACCGCGTTACCCGTCCCCGCATCCGCAGTGCACCCCATGCATGCACGGTCCGTACACGGAAGGCGGACTCATTGAGCATGAAAACTGTCATGATCACGTCAATATCGGAGGCGTGTGCGAGGTCGCGCCTCCGCACCCGAGCCCTGCTCCTCGTCCTCCTGGCCCTGGTGGCCACGGTCCCCGCACTCGGTCTGATCGTGACCGCCGGCGGGGAGGCCCAGGCTCATGGCACCCCCATGAAACCCGCCAGCCGCACCTTCCTGTGCTGGCAGGACGCCCTGACCAACACCGGTGAGATCAAGCCCATCAATCCGGCCTGCAAGAACGCGCAACAGGTAAGCGGTACCACACCGTTCTACAACTGGTTCTCGGTGCTGCGTTCCGACGGAGCGGGCCGCACCCGTGGCTTCGTGCCGGACGGTCAGTTGTGCAGCGGCGGCAACACCAACTTCACCGGGTTCAACGCAGCCCGCAACGACTGGCCGCTCACCCACCTCACCTCGGGTGCGACCGTCGACTTCTCCTACAACGCCTGGGCGGCGCATCCGGGTTGGTTCTACGTCTACGTCACCAAGGACGGCTTCGACCCGACCCGGACGCTCGGCTGGAACGACATCGAGGACCAGCCCTTCCTCTCCGTCGACCACCCGCCCCTCCACGGAAGCCCCGGCACGGTCGAGGCCAACTACTCCTGGACCGGTCGGCTTCCGGCCAACAAGTCCGGCCGCCACATCATCTACATGGTCTGGCAGCGTTCCGACAGCGCCGAGACCTTCTACTCCTGCTCCGACGTCGTCTTCGACGGCGGGAACGGTGAGGTGACCGGCATCCACGAACCCGGCAACCCCGGCGAACCGGTTCCCGGGACCTGCACGGCGTCCCGCAGAACCACCAACACCTGGAACGGCGGCTACCAGTCGGAGGTGACCGTCACCAACTCGGGTGACGTCCCGATGCTCGGCTGGATGGTCGACTGGACGCTGCCCGCAGGTCAGTCGGTCGTGAGCCTCTGGAGCGGCAACGCGACCTACAACGGGCAGGCGGTGATGGTCCACAACGCCGACTGGAACGGCTCGTTGAGTCCGGGCCAGAGCGCGACGTTCGGATACGTGGCCTCAGGGGCGGGAGGTGACAGCGCCACGAGCCTCCCCTGCAGAGTCGGTTGACCGAAAAAGCCGGTCGAGCGGGCCGCTGAGATCGGAGCCGGTGGGCGTGGTTCGCCCGCCCACCGGCTCCGACCTCCCGGCTCCGACCTCCCGGCTCCGACCTCCCGGCTCCGACCTCCCGGCTCCGACCTCCCGGCTCCGACCTCCCGGCTCCCGGCACCCCGGGCCTGACACCCCGGGCCGACCGCCCGTTCACGGTGTCGGCCTTCTTCGTCGTAGGACGCCTTGGCGACCGGGGCGAACAGGCCGACCGGCTGCTGTCCCCGGGGCTGTTCGAGCCGAGCCGGTTGACGCACACGTCATCGCGTTGTCGTACGGGCAGCGGCGACGTGTGCGCCGACCATGCCGACGCCGGTGGACCGCGCCCGCATGCGACGGTCATGGGTGAGCCGCGCCGCCGCTACCGGCCGGAACCGAACGCTGCGCCGTCGATCGGCGGGGCATGGCGGTCGCAGGGCGATCGGTCGGCCAACTGAGACTCCAGCCAGACCAGTTGCCGTCGCACCTGCTCCGCCTCACCCCCTTCGTGTCCGTTGAACGGGTATACGTGGATCTCCTTGCGGGGATGCGCGCCGCCGCTCAGTTCGCCGTACCGGTTGAACGCCGCGTACACCCCGCTAGGCGGGCAGACCGTGTCGCGCAGGCCCGTGCCGAAGTGGGCGGGGGCCTGCGCGCGCCGGGCGAAGGACACGCCCTCCACATAGGAAAGGGTCCGGTAGGCGGTTTCCTCGCTGCCGCGGCGTACGGAGAGGTAGGCGGCGATCTCGCCGTACGGTCCCGCGTCCGTGAGCTCCAGCGACCGCCGGATCCCGCACAGGAACGGAGCCGTGACGAGGACGGCGGCCAGGTCGGGGACCAGGCCCGCGACCGCCAGGGCCAGTCCGCCGCCCTGACTGTTGCCGACGGCGGCCGTGCGCAGCGGGTCGACGCCGGGCAGCGAACGTACTGCCGTCACCGCGTGCACCGCGTCGGTGATCAGGCGTCGGTAGTGGTAGTCCGGCGGGGAGAGGAGGCCGCGGACGGCCGGCCCGGGACCGCCCGACAGGGCGGTGTGCGGGTCGGGGGTGTCGCCTCCGCTGCCGTACTGGTCGCCCTGGCCGCGGTTGTCCATCAGAAGGTGTGCGTAACCTGCGTTCACCCAGGTCAGCCGCTCATGAGGGAGGCCGCGTCCGCGTCCGTAGCCGACATACTCGACAACCGCCGGCAACGGTTTCCGCGCGCCGGCCGGGAGGCTGAACCAGGCCCGGATCGGGTCGCCCGCGTAACCCCGGAACGTCACGTCCCAGGTCCGCGTCAGTCGGAGACCGGTTTCGACAGGTCTTACCGACACCAGCGGGTCCCGGTGCGCGGCTTCCTTCAGGGCGGCAGCCCAGTACATGTCGAAGTCGGCGGGCTCGTCGGGTTCGGGGCGATGGTGCTCCAGATCCGGTAACGGCAGGTCGAACGCAGGCACGAGGGCACCTCACTGGGGGTGGGCCAACGATTGTTGCGCTGGTCATCCAGAAATTTGCGAAGAACGGTAACACTCGGCGCACTGCACTCCCACCGGATCTACCCCGACCCGCAGAGGATTCAACGCCGCAGGACATCCCACCAGCCAGCCGTGCAGCACCCATTGACAGCGCTTTCCGGGACCCCGTACGTTTCCGCAGAGTTACCGGTAAGGGCACGAAAGTTTCGAGATCGAGCGTTGAGATCCGAGTGTTTCGAGAACGCCCCGGGAGGCCCGAGCATGAGCACCTCCACCACGTCGGCCCCACCCCCCGACACCCAGGACCCTGCTGCGAAGACCCCGCGCCGCTCCCCGCTTCCCGTCGTGCGCCGCGGCTGGCGGAGGGCTTGGCGTCGGGACTGGCAGCTCTACTCGCTGGCCGTCCTGCCCCTGCTGTTCTTCCTGGTCTTCCGCTATCTGCCGATGCTCGGCAACGTGATCGCCTTCCGCCGCTTCGAGCCGGGCGGTTCGATCCTGGGGGAGCAGTGGGTGGGGTTGCGGTATGTACGGATGTTCCTGACCGATCCCACCTTCTGGCAGGTCTTCCGCAACACCCTGTGGCTCGGCGGGCTGACCCTGCTGTTCTGTTTCCCGCTGCCGCTCGTCCTGGCGTTGCTGCTCAACGAGGTGCGCCGGCGTTCCCTGCGACGGTTCGTGCAATCGGTTTCGTACCTTCCGCACTTCCTGTCGATCGTGATCGTCGCGGGCATCACCCTGCAGATGCTGGCCACGGACGGTCCGGTGAACCATGCGCTGGGCCTGCTCGGCCACGATCCGGTGCGGTTCATCCAGGAGCCGGGCTGGTTCCGCACGGTGTACGTCGGTTCGGAGATCTGGCAGACCGCCGGCTGGGGCACGATCCTCTACCTCGCCGCCCTCACCACGATCGACGAGGATCTCTACGAGGCGGCCCGCATCGACGGCGCGAGCCGCTGGCGGCAGATCTGGCATGTCACGCTGCCCGGAATCCGCCCCACCATGATCACGCTGCTGATCCTCAACATCGGCACGTTCATGGCGGTCGGATTCGAGAAGGTCCTGCTGCTGTACAACCCCCTGACCTACCCGACGGCCGACGTGGTGTCCACCTACCTCTACCGTGCCGGCGTCGAGTCCAACAGTTTCAGCTACGCCGCCGCGATCGGCCTGTTCGAAGCGATCATCGGCCTCGTCCTGATCATGAGCGCGAACCAGCTGTCGCGCCGCACCGTCGGGACGAGCCTGTGGTGAGCCTCCTGACGCCTCGTGCACGGCGTCCGCGCACCTCCGTGAGTCAGCCGACGCGCGGTTACCGCGTGTTCCAAGGCGTCAACGGCGTGGTTCTCACCCTCGTCGTCCTGGTGACCCTGTATCCGTTCGTCAACATCATCGCCCGGTCCTTCAGCGGTGAAGGCCACATCCGGGCCGGCGAAGTGGCCCTGTGGCCCAAGGGCTTCAACCTCACCACGTACAGAATCGTCTTCCAGGACTCGATGTTCTGGCGAAACTACGGCAACACCGTCTTCTACACGGTTGTCTCCACGGTCATCGCCATGGTTCTGACCACGTGCTACGCCTACGTCCTGTCGAAGCGCGATCTCAAGGGGCGCGGGCTGCTCGTCGGCGTCGCGGTGTTCACCATGTTCTTCACGGGCGGACTGATCCCCAACTACGTCCTGGTCACCAGTCTCGGTCTGAAGAACTCCGTCTGGGCCATCGCCCTGCCGAACGCGATCAGCGTCTTCAACCTGCTGGTGATGAAGGCCTTCTTCGAGAGCCTTCCGGTCGAGCTCGAGGAAGCAGCCGAGATCGACGGACTGAGCACATACGGAATCCTGCTCAGGATCGTGTTACCGCTGTCCAAGGCCGTCATCGCGACCATGGTCCTCTTCTACTCGGTGTCCTTCTGGAACTCCTGGTTCTCGGCCTACCTCTACATGGACCGCACCGAGCTCATGCCGGTCACCGTCTATCTGCGCAACCTCATCGCGGGGGCCACCACGGGGGGAAACGCCGGTGCCGCCACGGAACAGCTGAGCCAGGTCGGGGCGAACATCCAGGCGGTCACGATCGTGCTGACCTCGCTGCCGATCCTCTGCGTATACCCGTTCGTCCAGCGCTTCTTCGTCTCGGGCGTGATGCTCGGCGCGGTCAAGGGCTGAGATCCGTACCTCCTACGGAACAAAGGAGCACCCGTGAAGAACGCCGGTCAGTTGTCTCGACGTCAAGTCCTCGCGGCCGCGGGCCTCGTCGGCCTCGCTTCCCTCACCGGCTGCGGGAGCGGCGACGAGGGCGAGGACGGAAAGGACCTCTCCAAGAAGCAGAACGGAGCGATGAAGGAGTACCGCGCCGGCGAGCAGTTCAAAGCGTCGAAACCGCTGTCGTTCTCTCTTCTGCACAACAACAACCCGGTCTACCCGATGAAGGACGGCTGGCTGTTCTGGACCGAACTGACCCGCCGCACCGGTGTCACCCTGAAGCCGATCGCCGTCCCGCTGAGCGACTACGAGAAGAAACGCAGCGTCCTCATCGGCGCGGGCGACGCACCGTTCCTCATCCCCAAGACGTACCACCCCTCGGAGGTCGCCTTCGTCTCGTCGGGCGCGATTCTCCCGGTCAGCGAGTACACGCATCTCATGCCCAACTTCCGCGACAAGGTCAGAAAATGGAAGCTGGAGCCGGAACTCGACTCCATCCGGCAGTCCGACGGCAAGTACTACCTGCTGCCCGGCCTGCACGAAAAGGTCAAGTCAGGATACTCGCTGTCGCTGCGCACCGACGTCCTGGGCAAGCTCGGACTGAGCCTGCCCACCACCTGGGACGAGGTGTACGACGTCTTCAAGGCGATCAGGTCCGAGTACCCGGACCGGTACCCCTTCTCCGACCGGTGGAGCACCAACACCCCGTTTCCCGCAGCCGCGCTGTGCAGCTACCTCGGCCAGTCCTTCGGCGTGCGGGCGGGCTGGACCTACGACAACATCAGCTTCGACGCCGAGAAGGACGCCTTCGTCTTCACCGGTGCGACGGACGGCTACCGCCAGATGGTCGAGTACCTGAGGAAACTGGTCGCCGAGAAACTGATGGACCCGGAGAGCTTCACCCAGACCGACGACGACGCGTTGCAGAAACTGCTGGGCCAGAAGTCCTTCGCGATCAGCGCCAACCCGCAGGAGCTGGTCCAGAGCTACCGCTACAACCTGGAGAAACAGGTCAGGGGAGCGAAGATCGAGATGATCCCGGTTCCGCTCGGTCCGGCCGGACCGGTGGTGCTGGGCGGGGCCCGGCTGGAGAACGGGCTGATGATCTCCACCAAGGCTCTCAAGAGCGACTCCTTCGTCGCGATGATGCAGTTCGTCGACTGGCTGTGGTACTCGGACGAGGGGCAGCGGTTCGCCAAGTGGGGTGTGCAGGGCACCACGTACACCTCCGCCGGCGGACAGTACCGGCCCGGGCCCGGGATCAGTCTCATGGGCTCGGACCCGAACGCCCCGAAGGACCTGCAGAAGGACTACGGCTTCTTCAACGGCGTGTTCACCTACGGCGGCAGCTGGGCGCTCGTCTCGTCCTCCTTCAGCCCGGACGAGAAGAAGTTCCAGGACGCGATGTCACAACGCGAGCAACTGCCCGTCGGGCCGGCCCACCCGCTGCAGTCCGTGGAGCAGGAGCAGGCCTCCCTCTGGGACACGCCACTGAGGGACCACGTCACCCAGAACACGCTCAAGTTCGCCCTCGGCAAACGCCCGCTGTCCGAATGGGAGAACTACGTGAGCGAGCTCAAAGGCAAGAACATGGACCGGCTCGTCGGGCTGCACAACAAGGCGCGCGAGCGGTTCGCGAAGGAGAAGGCGTGATCCGGGTGCCCGAGGAGCCCGTGGGCCGGCACACCGATGCCTGGCGTCACTGCGTCGGCACCGGCCGCGTCGAGCTCGCCCTGCGCCGCGACTACCAGGACTCCCTCGCCCTGATACAGCGCGAGATCGGTTTCCGGTACATCCGCGGCCACGGCCTGCTCAGTGACGGGATGGGCGTGTACCGGCCGTACGAGCACGAGGGCGCGCGCCGCGTCCAGCACGTGTTCACCTACGTCGATCAGGTCGTCGACGCCTATCTCGAGGCCGGTCTGCGTCCTTTCGTCGAACTCGGTTTCATGCCGCAGGACCTGGCCTCCGGGCCGCAGTCGGTCTTCTGGTGGCGCGCCAACGTCACCCCGCCCCGCTCGTACCGTGAGTGGGCGGACCTGGTGCGTGCGGTCGTCGTCCACCTCGTGGACCGCTACGGCATCGACGAGATCCGCACCTGGCCGATCGAGGTGTGGAACGAGCCCAATCTGACCGACTTCTGGCAGGGCGCGGACGAGAAGGCCTACCACCGCCTCTATGAGGTGACCGCGCACACCGTGAAGGAGGTGGACGCCGGTCTCCAGGTCGGTGGTCCGGCGATCTCCCCGGGGGCCGACGACTGGCTGGAACGGTTTGCGGAGTTCGTGGAACACCGCGAGGCCCCCGTCGACTTCGTGTCGAAGCACGCCTACAGCTCCGGGCCCGCGCAGCACGTCCCGTTCGGCGTCCACCAGACGCTGGCTCCGGCGTCCGACCTGCTCGATCAGTTCGCCACGCCGCGCCGACGCCTCAAGGGCACCCGGCTGGCCGGCCTGCCGGTGCACATCACCGAGTTCAACTCCTCCTACCGCCCGGACAACCTGATCCACGACACCGCGTTCCACGCCGCCTACCTGGCCCCGGTCCTCGCGCACGGCGGTGACCTGACGGACTCCTTCTCGTACTGGACGTTCAGCGACATGTTCGAGGAGGCCGGCGTCCCCACGGGCCTGTTCCACGGCGGCTTCGGGCTGCTCACCCACCGGCAGGTCAGGAAGCCCACGTACCACCTGTACGCCTTCATGGCCCGGACCGGTTCCGACCTGCTCACCCGCGGCGACGACCACCTCGTCACCCGGCACCCCGACGGTCGGGTCACGCTCCTGGCCTGGGCGCCCGTCGACCCGACCGGCGAGACCGCGGGCCCCGACGGTCACGAGCTGCGTCTGTCCCTCCCCATCAGGACCCGGGAGACCTCCGGGGCGCGAGGGATCCTCAGGGCCGACGACGCAGACGAGGGCAACGAGGCCGGACAGGTGCGGGAGGTCTTCGTCCGCCGTTCCCGCGTCGACGAGGAACGCGGAAACGCTTACACAACCTGGCGGCACATGGGCAGCCCGCGCTCACCGAAGCCCGCACAACTGGACGTCCTGCACGAGGCGGCGGAGCCCGCCCGCAGCCACCGCAGGCTTCCCGTGCGCCAGGGCCGGGCCGAGCTGGACCTCGTCCTGGCCCGCCACGAGATCACCCTCGTCGAACTCGTGCCCGTCGTCGACGAGACGCCGCCCTGGTGGGACGAACACCGCCTGCTCGGCCGGGCGGCCCCATGAGCCCCACAAGCTCCACGAGCGCCACCGACACGGTCAGCACGGTGAGCACGGTGAGCCCCACCGACACGGTGAGCCCCGCGAGCACGGCGGCCACCGCCGGCTTCGGCGCCGGCCCCCTCTCCCGCGCCGCCGCCCTGCTGCACACCCTCCTCGTCGTCGAGGCCCTGTTCCTCGCGGCAGCCGCCCCCGGGTTCGTCGGTCTGCTGCTCCTGGGACCCGACCCGGCCAACCTGCCTCTCGCCGCCGTCTGCCTGCTGCCCCTCGGCCCGGCAGCCTCGGCGGCGCTCTACGCCCTGCACCACCGCAGCGGCGACCTCGCCGACCTCCACCCGGCCCGCGCCTGTCTGCGGGGGTGGCGTCTCAACGCGCTGCCCGCGCTGCGGCTCGAGGCGCCCCTGCTGGCCTGGCTGACGGTGATCGTCTTCACGCTCACGCATTTCACCGCCACCGGACTGCCCGGCTGGTGGGCGGTCCTGCTCGGGGCCGTCGGCGTGACCTCGCTCCTCTGGGGGGCCCACGCGCTCGTCCTCACCTCGTTGTTCACGTTCCGCGCCCGCGACACGGCCCGCCTCGCCGCGTACTTCCTGCTGCGGCGGGGGAGCGTCACCGCGGCCGCGGCCTCTCTGCTCGTCCTGACGGGCGGCCTGACCGCGCTGTTCACGGAGGCCCTGCCCGCCCTGCTGGCCGCCCCGCTGCTGCTCTCCCTGCTGCGGTCCAGCCGCCCGGTGATCGTCGAGACCCAGGAGGACTTCACCGCATGACCGCGCCCCGCACCGGAGACGACGGCCGGCTCCCGCACACCGCCGGAATCCCGTACGGCCGGGACTGCAACCCGAGCAGTGGCCGCAAGAGATCCAGGACGAGGACCACCGCCTGTTCACGCCGGCCGGCATCGACACCCTCACCGTCGGGGTGTTCGGCTGGGCGCTGACCCAGACCGCCGAGAACGACTACGACTTCACGATCTCGGACCGGGTCCTCGACCGCGCCGCCGCCGAGGACCGCCAGGTCTGCCTGGCACCGGGACGGCCGCTCTCCCGCCCTGGCTGGCGAAGAGGTATCCCGAGGCCAACCGCACCGACTTCGAAGGCCGCCGGCACCGCTACGGGCAGCGGCACGACTTCTGCCCCAGCTCGACCGTGTGCCGAAGGCTGTCCACGGCGCTGGCCGGACGCCTCGCCGAACGGTACGCCTCACACCCGGCCTTATTTCGCCTGGCACATCAACAACGAGTACGGAGGCGCTTGTTACTGCGAGCTCTGCGCGCAGGCGTTCCGTGACTGGCTGTGGCTGGACCCGCGGAGGGCGGCCGTCCTGCGACTTCAGTAGATCGTGCGGCCCCGCTCGTCGGCGACCCCGGACTTCCGCAGGAAGTAACTGTTCACCTGGTCGCGCCACTCCCGTGCGCAGCGCACCTGCTCCTCGTACCGCTCCGCCACCCGCGCATGGCGCGCCGGTTCGACCAGGTCCGCGAGGCCCGCCCACACCCGGCGGGCCTCCTCGACCTCCGCCACACCCTCGAAGTGCGTGTCGTAGATGTGTTGCACAACCGTCTTCCCGCTGCTCAGCACATGCCCGTACGGCACGTGGTGGAAGAACAGCAGCAGTTCGTCCGGGCAGGAGCCGGGCGACTCGTACAGCTCGGCCCACGGCCCGGAGTACTGCGCCGCGTACCCGGTGCCGGTGGCGGCGCTCCGGTCGACGCCGATCCCGTCCCGGTCCGCGAAGTGGTACGTCCCCCAGGGGCTGTACTCGTAGCCGTCGACGCCGGGTCCGTAATGGTGCCCCGGCTGCACCATGAAGCCCACGCCCAGCGGCGCGGTGTACTTCTCGTACGTCCGCCACGAGCCGTGCAGCACCGTGCGGAGCCCGTCCACCAGGCGGTCGGCGGCGGACGGGAAGGTCAGCGCGATCCACTCGTCCAGGATCCGGCGGGGCTCGGCGTCCGGCTGCCAGGACAGCCGGCCGAAGGTGTAGAGGTTCGCCTGCGCCAGCGGGTGCCCGGTCCAGAACGGATCGTCCCCCACGTTGGACACGGCCACCATGCCGCCCCGCGCCAACGCGCCGACCGCCGACCCGTGTTCGCCCCCGGGCCGAAACCGCAGCACCTCGCTCCACATCGGCCCGAGCCAGCACACGTGCCGCTGCTGTCCGGTGTACTCCTGGGTGGCCTGCACCTCGACGGCGACCCGGGTGCGGGGCAGCGCGCCGAGCACCGGCGAGACCGGCTCGCGCACCTGGAAGTCCATCGGCCCGTGCTTCACCTGGAGCACGGCGTTGTCCGCGAACTCGCCGTCCAGCGTCGCGAAGTGGTCGTACGCGGCACGCGCCCGGTCCGAGGAGCGGTCCCGCCAGTCCTGCCGGTGGTCGTACACGAACGCCCGCCAGTGGACGGTGCCCCCGTGCGGCGCGAGCGCCGCGGCCAGCATGTTCGCCCCGTCCGCGTGGGAGCGGCCGTAGGTGAACGGGCCCGGCTGCCCCTCGGAGTCGGCCTTGACCACGAACCCGCCGAAGTCCGGGACCGCCGCGTACACCCCGCGCACCGCCTCCGCCCACCACTCGCGCACGGCCGCGTCCAGCGGATCGGCGCAGGCCGGCCCCCCGAGCAGGACCGGCGAGGCGAAGTTCACCGACAGATGGGTCCGGACGCCGTAGGGGCGCAACGCGTCGGCGATGCGCGCGACGTCGCCGACGCGGTCGGTGAGCAGGTGCGCCTCGGCCTCGTGCACGTTGACGTTGTTGACCGAGACGGCGTTGATCCCACAGGCGGCGAGCAGCCTGCCGTACCCCCGGACCCTCTCCAGATCCGCGACGGCCGACCCGTCCCGCCAGAACAGCGAGCCGCCCGCGTACCCGCGCTCCACCTGGCCCATGACCGGGTGCACGGCCACGTTGTCCCAGTGGTCCAGCATCCGCAGTTCCGTCGCGGGGCGATGAGCCTCGGGTGCGCGGTCACCCCGGAAGGCGTCCTCGCCGAGCCGCACGACATGGAACAGCCCGTACAGCAGGCCGCGTTGACCGGACGCCGTGACCGTGGTCGTACCGCCGGACCGCTCGTGGACGAACCCCTCCTCGCCCGGGCTCGCGAGGAGAGCGGGGTCCGTGTGCCGGCCGGCGCCCCCGTGGTGGACCAGACGCAGCACGAGATCGTACGAGCCGTCCGGGACGCCCGGAGCACCCCGCGCGCCCCGCGTGCCGCGGACGACCGCCCCGCCGTAGCGGGCGCATCCCGCGGCCACCTCACCGTGGACCGTCTCCACCAGCGGCCCCGAGCCGTCCACCAGCGTTCGACGGCTTCCCAGCGGGCGCCACACCTCCCGCGGCAGCCAGGCGGGGTCGACTCCCGCCGGCAGAACGGGCACGGTGATCGGCATGGTTCCTCCGTCCTGCGCAGGTATGCCCGGGCTCTCTCCCGGAACTGCCCTGGAACTGTTCCGGACGCGCTTTCAGGGCCCCGGACAAGCTCTATGCGATGGCTGCTCCGGCGCCGCGGGCGGCTCCGATGAGGTCGGTGAGCCCGGCGTCGTCGTACACCGAAATGTCGACGTAAGCGCCTTCGGGCAGGTCGAAGTCCTCCACCTCGTAGTCGAGCACCGCGGAGGTCCCGGGCGGGCTGAACGTCCCCAGGGTGTGCGTCGTGCCGCCGAAGGTGTAGCTGACGCGGACGTAGTACGTGTCCCCGTCGTTGGCGGTGTCGTACACCCACAGCTTCTCGTCGTTCGGGTGGAACTCCACCTTGCCGACGAACGACCCGGAGGCGGTGAGCTCCATCTTCACCGCGTAGCCGCCCGCGTCGTTCGCGAAGTACGTGTTGTCGAACGGGTCCGTGAGGTTGCCGCCGCTGCAGGGGCAGACGTCCGTGTCGTAGTAGTACGCGCGGAACGTGGGGTTCGGGCTGTACGCCTGCGCCGGAGCCGCCGTCGCGAACAGGGCCGCCGCCGCCAGCGTCGCTCCCGCCAGCAGTCCCGTGCACCGCTTGATGAAGTCCATCGTCGCCTGCCCCTCCATGAAGGACCGCCCGCCGCGCGCGGCCGGCCAGTCCACCGTGGAACACGGGTGACGCCCGGCACGGTGGGAGATCGCTGTCGGTCACCACATCATGACAGCAACTCCGCCTCGGCAAGGCGCACTTGACTCACTGGGCCGCTTCTTCCCCCGGGGTTCGCCCCGCTCCCTGCGCCCTCCGCCCGCAGCCGCCTCAACAGTGCGGTGGCCGCGCGCGCACGGGATGTCACCGGCGCTCGCCGTGAGCCGGCCGTCCCGGCTCGCATCCCGGACGTCCGCGCGCCCCCCGAGCAACCCCCGTGCGCAACCCCTCGCGCCCGCCTCCGTACCGTCCGTTACCGATCGTTTCGCCACACTCCGTGTCTCTCCGCAACCGGGCGGATACTGTTCAACCTCTTGACGGGAGGCAACGCGAACGGCTCAGCTTAGAGTTCACTAGTTGGACATAGACGGGGTCTCATCGATGCGGCCCCGCGCGCAGGAGGTCGTCGTGGAGACTCCGGGGTCGCAGTCGTCGCTGCACCGAGCCAACCTGGAGCGGGTCGTACGCGCCGTGCGTCTGGCCGGGTCCCTCACACAGGCGGAGATCGCCCGGGCGACCGGTCTGTCCGCCGCGACCGTCTCCAACATCGTGCGGGAGTTGAAGGACGGCGGCACCGTGGAGGTGACGCCCACCTCGGCCGGTGGACGAAGGGCCCGCAGCGTCAGTCTGAGCGGCGACGCCGGCATCGTCATAGGGGTCGATTTCGGGCACACGCACCTCCGGGTGGCCGTGGGCAACCTGGCCCATCAGGTCCTCGCGGAGGAGTCCGAGCCGCTGGACGTGGACGCCTCGTCGACGCAGGGCTTCGACCGGGCGGAACAGCTGGTCAGCCGGTTGATAGAGGCCACCGGGGTGGACCGCGCGAAGATCGCGGGCGTCGGTCTGGGCGTGCCCGGCCCGATCGATCTGGAGTCCGGCACGCTCGGTTCGTCCGCCATCCTGCCCGGCTGGATCGGCACCAGGCCCGCACAGGAGATGCGAGGCCGGCTCGGCGTGCCCGTGCACGTGGACAACGACGCCAACCTCGGGGCCCTCGGCGAGATGGTCTGGGGCAGCGGCCGGGGCGTGCGCGACCTCGCGTACATCAAGGTCGCCAGCGGTGTCGGAGCCGGTCTGGTGATCGAGGGGAAGATCTACCGCGGGCCCGGCGGAACCGCTGGAGAAATCGGACATATTACACTTGACGAGTCCGGCCCGGTCTGCCGCTGCGGAAACCGGGGCTGCCTGGAGACCTTCGCGGCCGCGCGCTATGTGCTCCCCCTCCTCCAGTCCAGTCACGGCACGGATCTGACGATGGAAGGTGTGGTGCGGCTGGCCAGGGACGGTGATCCGGGCTGCCGTCGGGTGATCGCCGACGTCGGCCGACACGTCGGCAGTGGAGTGGCCAATCTGTGCAATCTGCTGAACCCGAGCCGGGTGGTCCTGGGCGGTGATCTCGCCGAGGCGGGAGAGCTGGTGCTCGGTCCGATAAGGGAGTCCGTCGGCCGCTATGCGATCCCGAGTGCGGCGCGTCAACTCTCCGTTCTCCCGGGGGCACTTGGAGGTCGTGCCGAGGTGCTCGGAGCACTCGCTCTCGCACTGAGCGAGATGGGCGATTCGACCCTTTTGGACGGCACTCTGACTGCAGCGACACCTGCCTTCACTTAGAGAACGAATGACGCCGTTGCCATCTCGTTAAGTATTTACTTCTTGACGCCGAACTTGCGGCCGAGTTGACTTCGAGCCACCTCGGCCGCAGCGCTGCGGCCCTGTCAGGGAGGCACACCCCAATGAACGCAACGATGCGTAGAGTCGTGATCGGCGCCACCGCCGTGTCCATGGCGCTGTCGATTGCCGCGTGCGGCAAGGCGGGCGACGACAAGGACAGCGACTCCGGTAGCAGCAGCTCGGGCGACAAGTCCATCGGCCTGCTGCTTCCCGACAGCGTCACCGCGCGGTACGAGAAGTTCGACAAGCCGTACTTCGACGCCAAGGTCAAGGCGCTCTGCTCCGACTGCAAGCTCGAGTACGCCAACGCCGCAGCCGACCCGGCCAAGCAGGCGCAGCAGGTCAGCAGCATGGTCACCAAGGGCGTGAAGGTCATCGTGATCTCCGCCCAGGACTCCGCCGCGATCAAGTCCTCGATCCAGTCCGCGGTCGACAAGGGCGTCAAGGTCGTCGCGTACGACCGTCTCGCCCAGGGTCCGGTCAGCGCGTACGTCTCGTTCGACAACGTCAAGGTCGGCGAGCTCCAGGGCCAGGCCCTGCTCGACGCCCTCGGCGCGAAGGCGACCCCCACCTCCAAGATCGTCATGATCAACGGTGACGACGCCGACCCGAACGCCGGCCAGTTCAAGCAGGGCGCGCACAAGGTCCTCGACGGCAAGGTCGACATCGCCTACGAGCAGTCCGGCCTCTGGAAGGACACCGTCGCCGCCCAGAAGATGTCCGCGGCCATCACCCAGCTGGGCGCCAAGAACATCGCGGGCGTCTACGCCGCCAACGACGGCATGGCCGGCGGCATCGCCAACACCCTCAAGGGCGCGAAGATCAGCGGCATCCCGCTGACCGGCCAGGACGCGGAGCTCGCGGGCATCCAGCGCATCGTCGCCGGCACCCAGTCCTCCACCGTCTACAAGGCCTTCAAGCCGGAGGCCGAGGCCGCCGCCCAGCTCGCGGTCGACCTGCTCAACGGCAAGGACATCAAGGGCGCCGCCTCCGAGACGCTCACCAGCGGCTCCGGCGACAAGGTTCCCTCGCAGCTGCTGACCCCGGTGTCGGTCACCAAGGCCAACATCAAGGACACGGTCGTCAAGGACGGTCTCTACACCGTCGCCGACATCTGCACCGCCGAGTACGCCGCCGCCTGCAAGGCCGCCGGCCTCCAGTAACGGCTCCCGGTCCCGAGGGCCACGCCCGGGCCGCGCCGCACACCGCGCCGCTCCCCGGAACCGGCCCTCGGGACCGCCGGCCGCCCCGCGGTCCCGTGAGGCCTGTCCGACGCCCGCCCCACCTTCACACCCCGCTGCCGGAGCGGGCGTCGGACGGAACCGTTGCCCAGCGAGAGAACCGTTGCCAAGCGCAGCGGATTCACGCATGTTCATCTTGTAAACCTCGTGCGTCGACGTCGCCCCCGCGTCGTCGGCCACATCCCTCCGCGCCTGTCTTTGCGCGCGGCATCCCCGCCGGTCAGGCGGCGAAGGAGATGGTTCACGTGTCCGCTACGCCCGTGCTGGCGTTGCGCGGAATCTCCAAGCGGTTCGGTGCGGTGCAGGCACTCACCGACGTCGAGCTGGAGGTCCACGCCGGAGAAGTGGTCGCCCTGGTGGGCGACAACGGCGCAGGGAAGTCGACCCTGGTCAAGACGATCGCGGGTGTCCACCCCATCGATGACGGCGTCATCGAGTGGGAGGGCCGGCCGGTCAGCATCGACAAGCCGCACGACGCCCAGGGACTCGGCGTCGCGACGGTCTACCAGGACCTTGCGCTGTGCGACAACCTCGACGTCGTCGGCAATCTGTACCTGGGACGGGAGCTGCTGCGACGGCGGCGTCATCGACGAGGTGTCGATGGAGAAGAACGCCCGCGAGCTGCTCTCCACGCTCTCCATCCGCATCCCGAGCGTCCGCATCCCGATCGCGAGCCTCTCGGGCGGTCAGCGACAGGTCGTCGCGATCGCCCGCGCGCTGATCGGCGACCCGAAGGTCGTCATCCTCGACGAGCCCACCGCGGCGCTCGGCGTCGAGCAGACGGCGCAGGTCCTCGACCTGGTCGAGCGGCTGCGCGAGCGCGACCTCGGCGTCATCCTCATCAGCCACAACATGGCCGACGTCAAGGCGGTCGCGGACACCGTCGCCGTCCTGCGTCTGGGCAAGAACAACGGCTCCTTCCCCGTGAAGGACACCAGCCACGAAGAGATCATCGCCGCGATCACCGGTGCCACGGACAACGCCGTGACCCGTCGTGCGGGGCGTCGCACCGCGGAGGCGGCCAAGTGAGCGACACGTCGAAGACCGTGAAGAGCGACTCCACAGAGCCCGGGAAGGCCGAGACGGGCACCAAGCTCGAGAAGACCCAGGGCTTCGCCGAGGACCAGACGACCGTCGCGCCCGCCGACGACCCGACGGCCGCGCCCGTCTCCGTCGTCGACCCGCGGCTGCTGATCCGCGAGGAGGGCCTCAAGGGCTACGTCACCGAGTTCAAGCGCAAGGTCAAGGGCGGCGAGCTCGGCCAGATCCCGGTCGTCCTCGGCCTGATCGTCATCTGGACGATCTTCCAGCTGGAGAACGACCGCTTCCTGAGCGCCGGCAACCTCTCCGACATCAGCTACTTCATGTCGGCCACGGGCATGCTCGCCATCGGCCTGGTGTTCGTGCTGCTGCTCGGCGAGATCGACCTGTCCGTCGGCTCCGTCAGCGGCCTGGCGTCCACGGTGTTCGCGGTGTTCGTGGTGAACCACAGCATGAACCCGTGGCTCTCGCTGGTCCTGACGATCCTGACCGGCATCGCCATCGGAGCGCTGCACGGCTGGTTCTTCGCGAAGATCGGCGTACCGGCGTTCGTCGTCACCCTGGCCGGTTTCCTCGGCTGGAACGGCCTGATGCTGTGGCTGCTGGGCTCCAGCGGCACCATCAACATCCCGTCGGACAGCGGTCCGGTGCACCTGCTGGGCAAGAGCTCCTTCTTCATGGACCAGGCCATCATCGGCGCCTACCTGCTGGCGGGCCTCGCCGTCGTGCTGTCCCTGGTGGGCAATTTCGGTGAGCAGCGTCGCCGCCGGGCCGCGGGCGTCCCGCACCGGGCCACCAGCGAGATCCTGCTGCGCGTGGGCGCTCTGGCCGTCGCGTCCTTCGTGACCGCGGCCGTGCTGAACAACGCCGAGGGTGTCTCCAACGCACTGGTGATCTTCCTGGCCACGCTGGTGATCGTGGACTTCGTGCTGCGTCGCACCACGTACGGCCGCAAGGTGTTCGCGGTCGGCGGCGGCATCGAGGCCGCCCGCCGGGCCGGCATCAACGTGCCGATGGTGCGGATCACCGTCTTCGCCATCTCCGGCGGCTTCGCGGCGGTCGGCGGCATGTTCTTCGCCGGCGTGACGGCGTCCGCGACGCTCAACGCAGGCGGCGGCAACACCCTGATGCTCGCCATCGCGGCGGCCGTCATCGGCGGCACCAGCCTCTTCGGCGGCCGCGGCACCGTCTGGTCCGCCCTCCTGGGCATGCTGGTCATCCAGTCCATCCAGACCGGTCTCGACCTGCTGAACATGAACACCTCGATCCAGTACATGATCACCGGTGGTGTTCTGCTCGGCGCCGTCGTCATCGACTCGGTGTCCCGCAAGAGCCAGAAGGCGGCCGGCCGAGGCTAGTCCTTCCGTACGACGCACGACCCCCTGTGCCCGGCATCCGTTCAGATGCCGGGCACAGTCGTGTCATGGGAACGGTGGATCGTGGGTACGGCCGTTCGGGTGACGTAAGACGCACGGGCCGGACTCCGGCCGCCCCGGCGGAACATTAGACTCGACAAGCCCGGCAACAGCTCGATCAGCTTTTACTGCAAGGAGGCACGGGTGCCGCTGCTGACCCGCATCAGGGGACCGCGCGATCTGGACCGGCTCAGCCTGGAAGAGCTGGGCCGGCTGGCGGGGGAGATCCGCACCTTCCTCGTGGACGCCGTCTCCAAGACCGGTGGCCACCTCGGCCCCAACCTCGGCGTGGTCGAGCTCACCCTCGCCCTGCACAGGGTCTTCGAGTCGCCCAAGGACAAGGTCCTGTGGGACACCGGACACCAGTCCTATGTGCACAAGCTGCTCACCGGCCGGCAGGACTTCTCCCGGCTGAAGATGAAGGGCGGCCTGTCCGGCTACCCCTCGCAGGCCGAGTCCGAGCACGACGTCATCGAGAACAGCCACGCCTCCACGGTGCTCGGCTGGGCCGACGGCATCGCCAAGGCCAACCAGATCCTCGAACGCGACAGCCACGTCGTGGCGGTCATCGGCGACGGCGCGCTCACCGGAGGCATGGCCTGGGAGGCCCTGAACAACATCGCCGACGGGGACCGCCCGCTGGTCATCGTCGTCAACGACAACGAGCGCTCGTACGCGCCGACCATCGGCGGCCTCGCCAACCACCTCGCCACCCTGCGCACGACGGACGGTTACGAGCGTTTCCTGGCCCGCGGGAAGGACCTCCTCGAGCGCACGCCCGTCGTCGGCAAGCCGCTCTACGAGACCCTGCACGGCGCCAAGAAGGGCCTGAAGGACTTCATCGCCCCGCAGGGCATGTTCGAGGACCTCGGCCTGAAGTACGTCGGCCCGATCGACGGCCACGACATCGAGGCGCTGGAGTCCGCGCTGGCCCGCGCCAAGCGCTTCGGCGGCCCGGTGATCGTGCACTGCCTCACCGAGAAGGGCCGCGGCTACCAGCCCGCCCTGCAGGACGAGGCCGACCGCTTCCACGCCGTCGGCAAGATCCACCCCGACACCGGCCTGCCGATCGCCACCTCCGGCGCCGACTGGACGTCCGTCTTCGGCGACGAGATGGTCAGGCTCGGCGAGGACCGCGCGGACATCGTCGCGATCACCGCCGCCATGCTCCAGCCGGTCGGCCTCGACAAGTTCGCCAAGGCCTTCCCGGACCGGGTCTACGACGTGGGCATCGCCGAGCAGCACGGCGCGGTGTCCGCCGCGGGCCTGGCCCACGGCGGGGTGCATCCGGTGTTCGCGGTGTACGCCACATTCCTCAATCGTGCCTTCGACCAGGTCCTCATGGACGTCGCCCTCCACAAGTGCGGTGTGACCTTCGTACTGGACCGGGCGGGCGTCACCGGCACCGACGGCGCCTCCCACAACGGCATGTGGGACATGTCGATCCTCCAGGTCGTCCCGGGCCTCCGGCTCGCCGCCCCGCGCGACGCCGACCAGGTCCGCGCCCAGCTGCGCGAGGCCGTCGCCGTCGACGACGCGCCGACCGTCGTCCGCTTCTCCAAGGGCGCCGTCGGCCCCGCGGTGCCCGCCGTGGGCCGCGTCGGCGGGATGGACGTGCTGCGCGAGAGCGGCACCGACACCCCCGACGTGCTGCTGGTCTCCGTGGGCGCGCTCGCCCCGATGTGCCTGGAGATCGCGACCCTCCTCGACCGGCAGGGCATCACCACCACGGTCGTCGACCCGCGCTGGGTCAAGCCCGTCGACGAGGCCATGGCCCCGCTCGCCGAGCGGCACCGCGTGGTCGTCACCGTCGAGGACAACTCCCGTGTCGGCGGCGTCGGATCGGCGATCGCCCAGGCCCTGCGCGACGCGGGCGTCGACGTCCCGCTGCGTGACTTCGGCATCCCGCCCCGCTTCCTCGACCACGCCTCCCGCGCCGAGGTCATGGCCGAGATCGGCCTCACCGCGCCCGACATCGCGCGACAGGTCACCGGTCTGGTCTCCAAGCTCGACGGACGGTACGGCAGCGCGGCGGCCGAGTCCGTGGAGCCCGCCCGCGACTGACGCCGCCGCAGGCGACCCGAGCCGCCCGGACGGACCGCTTCCACCACTGTGAAGAGTGGTGGAAGCGGTCCATTCGCGTTAACCGACCCGTGCCGGGGCATACGGTCTACGCCCCCTCTCGATCATGTCGAGGACGACACAGCGTGGGAGGTACCCCGTGAGCAGCACCCTCTTCCGGACGAAGAAGGTCGAGCAGTCCATCCTCGATACCGAGGAGCCAGAACACGCGCTCAAGAAATCCTTGTCCGCGCTGGACCTGACCGTCTTCGGCGTCGGCGTCATCATCGGCACCGGCATCTTCGTCCTCACCGGCACGGTCGCCAAGAACAACGCCGGCCCGGCCGTGGCCCTGGCCTTCGTGGTGGCCGGGGTCGTCTGCGCGCTCGCCGCGCTCTGCTACGCCGAGTTCGCCTCCACCGTCCCGGTGGCGGGCTCCGCCTACACCTTCTCGTACGCCTCCCTCGGCGAACTGCCCGCCTGGATCATCGGCTGGGACCTGGTCCTGGAGTTCGCGCTCGGCACCGCGGTGGTCGCCGTCGGCTGGTCCGGCTACATCGCCTCACTGCTGGACAACGCCGGCTGGCACCTGCCGGCGGCGCTCGGCAGCCGCGACGGGGCCGACGGCTTCGGCTTCGACATCCTCGCCGCCGCGCTGGTCCTGGTGCTCACCGCCATCCTCGTGCTCGGCACCAAGCTCTCCGCGCGCGTGACTTCGATCGTGGTCGCCATCAAGGTGACGGTCGTGCTGACCGTGATCGTCGCCGGCGCCTTCTTCATCAAGGGCGACAACTACGACCCGTTCATTCCCAAGGCGCAGGCCGTGGAGGCCGGTGGAGGGCTGAACTCCCCGCTCATCCAGCTGATGTTCGGCTGGGCCCCCTCCAACTTCGGCGTCATGGGCATCTTCACCGCCGCCTCGGTGGTGTTCTTCGCCTTCATCGGCTTCGACGTGGTCGCCACGGCCGCGGAGGAGACCAAGCACCCGCAGCGGGACATGCCCCGCGGCATCATCGGCTCCCTCATCATCTGCACCACGCTGTACGTGCTGGTGTCGATCGTCGTCACCGGCATGGAGCACTACACCAAGCTGTCCATCACCGCGCCGCTCGCCGACGCCTTCAAGGCCACCGGGCACCCCTGGTTCGCGGGCTTCATCAGCTTCGGCGCCGCCGTCGGCCTCACCACCGTCTGCATGA
The DNA here is from genome assembly GCF_030816715.1 of Streptomyces achromogenes. Lineage (NCBI taxonomy): Bacteria > Bacillati > Actinomycetota > Actinomycetes > Kitasatosporales > Streptomycetaceae > Streptomyces > Streptomyces achromogenes. Next base: position 6,659,602 of record NZ_JAUSYH010000001.1, read on the forward strand.
TCCTGCTGCTGGGCCAGACCCGCGTCTTCTTCGCGATGAGCCGGGACGGACTGCTGCCCCGCTTCTTCTCCCACGTCCACCCGCGCTACAAGACCCCACACCGGCCGACCATCCTGCTCGGCGTGATCATCGCGATCGTCGCCGGCTTCACCCCGCTGAGCGAACTCGCCGAGCTGGTCAACATCGGCACCCTGTTCGCCTTCGTGGTCGTCGCGATCGGCGTGGTCCTCCTGCGCAGGTCCCGCCCCGACCTGCACCGGGCCTTCCGCACCCCGTGGGTGCCGTTCGTCCCGATCCTGTCGGTGCTCGCCTCGTTCTGGCTGATGCTCAACCTGCCCGCCGAGACCTGGCTGCGGTTCGGCGTCTGGATGGTCATCGGATGCGTCGTCTACTTCCTCTACGGCCGCTCCCACAGCCGCCTCGCACGAGGTGAGGCGTCCACCGCCCCCACCCCGGGCCCCGGCGGCGCCGGCCCCGTGTGACGTGCCCCTGAGCCCGGCTCCGACGGCGACCGCCGGGGCCGGGCTCTCCGCTGTGCCGTCCCTCCCCGTGCGCCCCGCCCGGCCCCGCTCGGAACGTAGCGAGGCGTGGGGTCCGGTCGGTCCGGGGAGTGCGGCAATGCCCGGCCGTTCGGCGGGAGTGCGCCGCGCCGGCGTCCGTCGCACGCGGGCGCCGGACGCACGTCCGTGCCCTCCCGGTCGGCCGTCGGCCGTCAGCGGCGGCCCGGCGTCGCCTCAGCCGCGTACCGCGCGCGGCCCCGTGACGTCCGCGCCGAGGTCCGTCACACGGCGGCGCAGCTCACGGTCGGCGGTGACGACCAGACGGTGGCGGCCGGCGGCCTCGGCGACCAGTTCGACGATGCGGTCGTCACCGCTGCCGGGGGCCGCCTCCACCCGCACGCCGGGCGCCGGCTCCACCCCGCGGGCCGTGCCCTCGACGACGAGGACGATGTCCACGGGCCCGGAGTGCCCCGCGAGGCCGTCCGCGGCCAGCCGGTCGCGCAACCGCTCCGCCGCGCCCCGCCGGTCCCGCCACCATCCGTCGGGGACCGACCCGACGACGTTCGCGGCGTCGACGATCACGAGCAGCGCGGTGTTGTCGTCCATGCGGACCAGCGTCGCACGGACGGCCCCGGGGACGGGACCCGTGGTCGCGACGGCAGACGAGAAGCAAGACGAGACCCGTGGTCGCGACGGCAGAAGCGACCCGCGGACGAGGCCCGCGGAAGAGACCCGTGGACGAGTTCTCCGGACGAGACCCGCGACGGCGCCGTCAGGGCCCCGGCATAAAGTGATGGGGTGAACGGCGACTGGCTCATACGCGGCCGCGACGGACGGCTGGCTGTCTATCTGATGTCGGACGACGCCGTCCTGTGCCGGGCGGAACACGTTCCGGGCGGCCCCTGGGAGGCCCCGCGCGGGGTCGGGGGCGACCAGAGACTCCACCAGGTCCTCGCCGTCGGTCAGGGCGCGAACGGGTACGCCCACCTGGCCTCCTGGCGCCCCACCAGCCGGGAGGCGGCGGCGCTGGTGCACTCGACGCACTTCCGGCCCCTGCTCGCCCCGCTCGACTGGGCCCCCGTCGGCCATCCCGACAAGACGGGCGACCGCACCGGAACGCCCGCGGTCGCCGTGGACGCCCAGGGACGCGCGCACGTCTTCGTCCGCAACTCCGGCGCCGGACTGTCCATGGTCGCCCAGAAGGAGAAGGGCGGCTGGGATCCCTGGCGCGACCTGAAGGGGCAGGGCGTCGAGGGGCCGCCCGTCGCGGCGGCGGGCGCCTCCGGCTGCGTCGAGGCGTTCGCCGTCGGGTCCGACGGTCTCCTGCACTGGCGGCAGGAGGGGCCGGGCGCGCAGCCGGTGCTGCAGGAGCCCGTCAAGACGCCCGTCCGGCCGGGCACGCTGCGGGCCCTGGCCACCTCGGCGGAGCACGTCACGCTCTTCTACACCGACGACGCCGGCGACCTGTGCGCCTGGCGTCCCGGCGGCGAGCCCGTCGCGGTGCTCGCCGCCGCCGGACCGGGCCCGGTCGCCGCGATCCGCACCCGGCTCGACGGCCACGACTGCACACTGCTCGCCCAGCGCTCCGCGAGCGGCCGTGTCGCGTTCGCCGCCTATCCGACCGAACGCGAGTCGGCCGGTGCCTGGTGGACCGAGTCCGGCCCCCAGCTGCCCGCCGACGCCGGCGTGGCGCTCGCGAAGGACCACGAGGACCGGGTGGTCGCGGCCGCCCTGTCCCCGTCGACAGGCCTTTTGCAGCTCACCCGCCGCAAGGACGAGCCGGGCCTGGCCCTCACGGCCTGGCAGACGGTCTGAGGCGCGGACGACCGCCTCCGCGCCGAGCCCCCGGCCCACCGTTTCCCCTGCGGACGCACGACGGACGCCCTCTGCCCCCGGCGGCGCGGCGAGGTCGCCCGCGAGCCAGGTCGGGGTCGGCCGTCGATCTGGAGCACCGGACACCGGACATCGGGCATCGGGCTCGGACGCAGGCCGGCAAGAAGCCACTTGCACGCGGAAAACGCAACTTCGACACGGCCTCGTCGGGGCCGCTACCTTCACCTGGCCTTCGGTGGTCGCCCGCGGTCGCACAGGGGGTCTTTCAGGCTGGGCCACCCGCGACGGACGGGATGAGCCGGCACGCCCACGGATCCCCGTCCCCCTGTGTAAGCCACCGAACCACGTCCACACCAGGCACCCCCGACCAGGGAGAGACCTATGCCCCGTCTTGCGCTGTACACGTTCGGCGTCCTGAAGTCACCTCTCGTCGATCCCGCCTCTCTCACGCGCGAGTTCTACGACATCGGTGGGGCCGTCTACCGGACGGTCAGCCGGCACCCCGGATACCTCGCGCATGCCGAAGCGGCGGACGCCGACCGGGGCACGCTCTTCGAGGCGGACTGGGGTGCGTGGGGAGAGTTCGCCGTACCGACCTGGTACAGCAAGGGCCGTACCCGGGAGACCACCGCCCTGGCCGCCACCCTCTCGCTCTGGACCGCCCTGCGCCCCGCCTTCGACGCCGTCTACACCGGTCTGCACCGTGAGGCGCTGAACAGGCGTTACGACTGGTTCGAGAGGACGGGGCACCCGAACTACGTGTTCTGGTGGGTCGCCGACGGCGTGACACCCACCTGGCGGGACGGGGTTCGCCGGCTCGAGCACCTCCACGACCACGGCTCCGTGCCGCACGCCTTCACCTACCCCCACCCGTTCGCCCCGGACGGAACGGCGACCCGGATCAACGGCATCGGGCCGAAGAGCGACCAGGTTCCCTGACGGGCCGCGCGCCCCTCTCGACCGGCGGATCCGTCCTCGGCTCCGGTCGGACCGGCCCGGAGCGCTTCCACCTCGCCGAGCCGAGCCGGGCTTCGCGCTCGGCCCCAGCCGGTGCGGGCAAGAGATCGCGGCCAGACCGTCGGCCGTCGGCCGTCCAGGGATACAGCCGGACGACAGAGGGCCTCCGCCATGAGCGGAGGCCCTCTTCACTTCGCCCTGCCCCCGGAGACCGGGGACGGGTGGCAAGCCGTTACGACTGTTGCTGCCGTAGCAACTCTTACCGCACCTCTTACGGCAACCGTTACGCCGGCACCGAGGCGACACCCGGCGCCAGGAACTTCTTGCCGTTCACCCGCTCGGAGACGCCCTCGCGGTCCAGGTACGGCGTGATGCCGCCCAGGTGGAAGGGCCAGCCGGCACCGGTGATGAGGCACAGGTCGACGTCCTGGGCCTCGGCGACGACGCCCTCGTCGAGCATGAGCCCGATCTCCTGCGCCACCGCGTCCAGGACGCGCGCCCGCACCTGCTCCTCGGTCAGGACGCTGTCGCCCTGCTGCAGGAGCGCTGAGACCTCGGGGTCCAGCTCCGGCTTGCCGCTGTCGTAGACGTAGAAGCCGCGCTTGCCCGCCTTGACGACGGCCGCGAGGTTCGGCGAGACCGTGAAACGGTCCGGGAACGCACGGTTCAGCGTTTCCGAGACGTGCAGACCGATCGCGGGGCCGACCAGCTCGAGCAGCACCAGCGGGGACATCGGCAGGCCGAGCGGTTCCACCGCCTTCTCCGCGACCTCGACGGGGGTGCCCTCGTCGATGACGTTCTGCACCTCGCCCATGAAACGGGTCAGAATGCGGTTCACGACGAACGCCGGGGCGTCCTTCACCAGAACCGCCGTCTTCTTCAGCTTCTTGGCGACGGCGAAGGCCGTGGCCAGCGAGGCGTCGTCGGTCTGTTCGCCGCGCACGATCTCCAGCAGCGGCAGGATCGCGACGGGGTTGAAGAAGTGGAAGCCCACGACCCGCTCGGGGTGCTTCAGCTTCGACGCCATCTCGGAGACCGACAGCGAGGAGGTGTTGGTGGCGAAGATCGCGTGCGCCGGGGCGACCGCCTCGACCTCCGCGAACACCTGCTGCTTGACGCCGATCTCCTCGAACACGGCCTCGATGACGAAGTCCGCGTCGGAGAAGCCCTCGGCCTTGTCCAGGACGCCGGACACCAGTGCCTTCAGGCGGTTGGCCTTGTCCTGGTTGATGCGGCCCTTGCCGAGCAGCTTGTCGATCTCGGCGTGCACGTAGCCCACGCCCTTGTCGACGCGTTCCTGGTCGATGTCGGTCAGCACGACCGGCACCTCGAGGCGGCGCAGGAACAGCAGCGCGAGCTGCGAGGCCATCAGACCCGCGCCCACCACGCCGACCTTGGTGACCGGACGGGCCAGGGACTTGTCCGGGGCGCCGGCCGGGCGCTTGCCGCGCTTCTGCACCAGGTTGAACGCGTAGATGCCGGAGCGCAGTTCACCGCCCATGATCAGGTCGGCGAGCGCGACGTCCTCGGCGTCGTAGCCCTGCTGGAGGTCGCCGTTCTTGGCGGCGGCGATGATGTCCAGCGCGCGGTAGGCGGCCGGGGCAGCGCCGTGCACCTTGCTGTCGGCGACGAACCGTCCGCGTGCGACGGCCTGGTCCCAGGCCTCGCCGCGGTCGATCACCGGGCGGTCGACGACGATCTCGCCCTTGAGGACGGACGCCGTCCAGATCAGCGACTGCTCCAGGAAGTCGGCGCCCTCGAACAGGGCGTCGGCGATGCCCAGTTCGTAGACCTGCACGCCCTTGAGCTGCTTGTTCTGGTTGAGCGAGTTCTCGATGATCACCGAGACGGCCTTGTCCGCGCCGATCAGGTTCGGCAGCAGCGTGCAACCGCCCCAGCCGGGGACCAGACCGAGGAAGACCTCGGGCAGCGAGAAGGCCGGCAGCGCCGCGGACACCGTGCGGTACCGGCAGTGCAGGCCGACCTCGACGCCGCCGCCCATCGCCGCGCCGTTGTAGTACGCGAACGTCGGGACCGCGAGACCCGCGAGGCGCTTGAAGACCTCGTGGCCGGCCCTTGCCGATGGCGAGCGCGTCCTTGTGGTCCTTCAGGAGCTCGACGCCCTTGAGGTCCGCGCCGACGGCGAAGATGAACGGCTTGCCGGTGACGCCGGCGCCGACGATCTCCCCGGCCGCGGCCTCCTTCTCGACCTGGTCGATCGCCAGGTCGAGGTTGGCCAGCGACTGCGGGCCGAAGGTGGTCGGCTTGGTGTGGTCGAAACCGTTGTCGAGCGTGATCAGGGCGAAGCGCCCCGCGCCGAACGGCAGGTCGAGGTGGCGTACGTGCGCCTGGGTGACGACCTCGTCCGGGAACAGCTCGGCCGCGCCCTTCAGAAGCTCAGCGGTGGTGGTGCTCACTTGTCGCCTCCGTCGAAGTGCGGGTTCTCCCAGATGACCGTCGCGCCCATGCCGAAGCCGACGCACATCGTGGTCAGGCCGTAGCGGACGCCCGGCTGCTCCTCGAACTGGCGGGCCAGCTGCGTCATCAGACGGACGCCGGAGGAGGCCAGCGGGTGACCGAAGGCGATCGCGCCGCCGTACTGGTTGACGCGCTCGTCGTCGTCCGCGATGCCGTAGTGGTCGAGGAAGGCCAGCACCTGGACGGCGAAGGCCTCGTTGATCTCGAACAGACCGATGTCGGAGATGGACAGCCCCGCCTGCGCGAGGGCCTTCTCCGTGGCCGGGATCGGACCGTAGCCCATGACCTCCGGCTCGACGCCCGCGAAGGAGTACGCGACCAGACGCATCTTGACCGGCAGGTCGTTCTCGCGCGCGAAGTCCTCGGAAGCGATCAGGGAAGCGGTTGCGCCGTCGTTGAGACCGGCCGCGTTTCCGGCGGTGACCCGGCCGTGCACACGGAACGGGGTCTTGAGACCGGAAAGGTTCTCCAGCGTCGTCCCCGGGCGCATCGGCTCGTCGGCGGTGACCAGGCCCCAGCCCGTCTCACCGGCCTCCGGGTTGGTGCGGCGCACCGAGACCGGCACCAGGTCGGCCTGGATCTTGCCGTTGGCGTAGGCCTTGGCGGCCTTCTCCTGCGAGCGCACGGCGTACTCGTCGGCGCGCTGCTTGGTGATCTGCGGGTAGCGGTCGTGCAGGTTCTCCGCGGTCATGCCCATGAACAGGGCGGACTCGTCGACCAGCTTCTCGCTGACGAACCGCGGGTTCGGGTCCACGCCCTCGCCCATCGGGTGGCGGCCCATGTGCTCGACGCCGCCCGCGATGGCGACGTCGTACGCGCCGAAGGCGACCGAGCCGGCGACCGACGTGACGGCCGTCAGGGCGCCCGCGCACATGCGGTCGATGGAGTAGCCGGGGACCGAGGTAGGCAGACCCGCCAGGATGCCCGCGGTGCGGCCGATGGTCAGGCCCTGGTCGCCGATCTGCGTGGTCGCGGCGATGGCGACCTCGTCGATCTTCGCGGGGTCCAGGCCGGGGTTGCGGCGCAGCAGCTCCCGGATCGCCTTGACGACGAGGTCGTCGGCGCGGGTCTCGTGGTAGATGCCCTTCGGGCCCGCCTTGCCGAACGGGGTACGGACGCCGTCTACGAAGACGACGTCCCTGACGGTACGAGGCACGATGGCTCTCCTCCAGGGTGCGGGATGGCACTGCTGCGACACGCACGCGCTGAGCACGCGCTCAGGGCCCATGCTACTTGTGGGTAACGTAGCTGCACACCCCTGCCGGGAGGAGCGGCGAACGTCACACCCGGCAAGTCTGCGCGATCACCCCGGTTCAGGCCCGCGGCGGGGCCGTCGACCCCCTCGGCGTCAGCACCGGCGTCGGCACCGGGTGCGACCCCGGCCCCGACCCCGTGAGCACCCCGAACAGCGTCCGCGCGGCCTCCGCGCCGAACCCGTGGACGTCATGGCTCATCGCGGAGAGCGTCGGATGGGTGAGCCGGCACAGCTGCGAGTCGTCCCAGGCGAGCAGGGAGACGTCACCCGGCACGGCGAGCCCCATCTCGGCCGCCACCGCCAGCCCGGCCACCGCCATGATGTCGTTGTCGTAAACGATTGCGGTAGGGCGGTCCGACGGGGCGGCGGTCAGCATCGACCGGGTGGCCCGCGCCCCCGCCTCCCCGGAGTAGTCCGTGGCGACCTGCCGGGCGCCGGCCAGCCCGAGACGGCGCGCCGTCGCGTCGAACGCGGCCGTCCGCATCACCGTGTGCCCGAGCGAGGCCGCGCCCCCCACCCGCGCGATCCGCCGGTGCCCGAGCGCCGCGAGATAGCGCACCGCCTCCGTCACGGCCGTCGCGTCGTCGGTCCACACCGAGGTCAGGCCCCCGGTCAGCGACGGATGCCCGACGGCGACCGCCGGCATCCCGAGCCGCTCGACCGCCGCCGGCCGGGGATCGTCCGCCCGGAAGTCCACCAGGATCGACCCGCCGATCTGCCGGCCCCGCCACCACGACTCCTGGAGCCCCGCCTCCTCCTCGACGCTGCGCACCAGCCGCAGCAGCAGCGAGCAGGAATGCTCCGTCAGCACGCTCTCCACCCCGGACACGAAGTCCATGTAGAACGGCTCGAGCCCCAGCATCCGGGCCGGCCGGCAGATCGCGAGTCCCACCACGTCCACCCGCGAACTCGACAGCGACCGGGCCGTCATGTTCGGCTCCCAGCCCAGCTCCCGCGCCGCGGTGAAGATCCGGTCGCGGGTCGCCTCCGACAGCCCCGGCTTGCGGTTGAAGGCGAGGGACACCGCGCCCTTGGACACCCCCGCGCGCGCGGCGACGTCCTTGATGGTGACGCGGGGGACGGGGGACGCCGTCATCGAGCGGGCTCCTGGCAGTACAGCGCGGCCCGGGCGGCGGCGGCGTCCGGAGTCTCCCAGCCCGTGACCCCGATCGTCACCTGCTCCCCGGGCAGCAACGTCACCAGCCCCCGGTCGGCCCGCGCTCCCGGGTCCAGCCGGTCGGCCTGGAGCAGCAGGTCCCGCACGAGGGTGTGCGCCGTGACGGTGACCGCCCCCGCGGTCACGTCCACCCTGAACTCGGGCCGCGGAAGGGCGATGTCACGGTCGGCGACCGGGAAGTGCACGGCCCGCAGCCCGCCCCCGCCCCCGTCCTCGCCCCCGCCCCCGTCCTCGCCATCGCTCCAGGACGCGTCCGGGGCCGGGAGTCCACCCCCGTCGGCGACCAGGAACTCCTTCGCCCCGGCCGGCTCCAGCTCCGCCGGCACCGGCAGCACCCCCACCGACCGGGCGCCGACGGCCAGTTCCAGCGTCGCCGTGCCGACCACGTCGCCCTCCACGGTCAGCCGCCGCAACGTCAACGGGCCCGTCCACGGGTCGGCCGACTGGTTGACGGCGGCCGCCACCAGCCGCCCGTCCCGCACCTGCAACGTGAGCAACCGGTCCGCGTACAGCCGCCGCAGCTCGTGATAGAGCGGCTTCTCCCGCCCGTCCCCGTCGATCGCCGCCCAGGACGTCACCGGCCAGCAGTCGTTGAGCTGCCAGACGATCGTGCCCGCGCACACCGGCCAGTGTGACCGCCAGTGCTCGATCCCGGTCGCCACCGCCCGCGCCTGGTTGACCTGCGTGAGGTAGTGCCAGCGGTCGAAGTCGCCCTGCGGGGAGGGGAAATGGCGGGCGAGTCCGCGCTCCAGCTTGCCGTTGCCGTCCTCCGCCTTCTGGTGGTGCAGCATGCCGGGGGAGTCCGCCGCCAGCTCCTCGCCCGGCAGCGCCCTTCGCAGCGTGGCGTGGGCCGGCGGCGCCTGCCAGCCGAACTCGGCCACGAACCGCGGCACTTCACCGCGGTACTCGGCGTAGTCCTGCCGGTTCCACACCTCCCACGAGTGGTGCGTGCCGTGCGCCGGATCGTTCGGATGACGCTCCCACGACCCCGACCACGGGCTCCCCGCCGTGTACGGCCGTGTCGGATCCAGCTCGCCGACGACTCTCGGGAGCATCCCCAGGTAGTAGCCCTCACCCCAGGAGTCCCCACCGAGGCGCTCCTCCCACCCCCAGTCCCGGAAACCCCACAGATTCTCGTTGTTGCCGTTCCACAGCACGAGCGAGGGATGCGGCATCAGCCGTACGACGTTCTCGCGGGCCTCCGCCTCCACCTCGCCCCGCAACGGCTGCTCCTCGGGGTAGGCCGCACACGCGAACGGGAAGTCCTGCCAGACCAGCAGCCCCAGCTCGTCGCAGACGTCGTAGAAGTCCTCGCTCTCGTAGATGCCGCCGCCCCACACCCGTACCAGGTCGACCCCCGCGTCGGCCGCCTGCCGCAACCGTTTCCGGTAACGCTCCCGGGTCACCCGGGAGGGAAACACGTCGTCCGGGATCCAGTTCACCCCCCGCGCGAACAGCCGCTCCCCGTTGACCACGAGGGTGAACCCGCTCCCGTGCGCGTCGGCGGAGGTGTCCAGCCCGACGCTGCGAAAGCCGACGCGCCGCCGCCATACGTCGAGCGGCGCATTTCCGTGATGCAGCGTCAACTCCACCTCGTACAGGACCTGTTCACCGTAACCCCGGGGCCACCACAGGTCGGCGTCCGGTACCTCCACCCGCACGACGCCGTGCGTGCCCGTCACCTCGGCGCGCGCCCGCCGTCCCCCCACCCGGGCCTCCAGCACGAGCCCCGCCTCCACCCGGGTCCGCTCCACGTCCACCCGCAACTCGACGACTCCTACGCCCCCCTCCACCGTCACCAGCGGGCGCACCCGGGCGAGCCGCGCCGTCGACCAGCGCTCCATCCGCACCGGCCGCCAGATCCCGGCCGTCACCAGCGTGGGCCCCCAGTCCCAGCCGAACGAGCAGGCCATCTTGCGCAGGTACTGGTACGGCTCCGGATAGGCGCCGGGCCGGTCGCCGAGCTTCCCGCGCACGGCCTCCGCCTCGGCGTAGGCGGAGACGAAACGGACGGTCAGCGGACCGCTGAGCCCCGTCACGTCGAAGCGGTACGCGCGGTGCATGTTGCGCACCCGGCCGAGGAGCTGACCGTTCAGGGTGATCTCGGCGACCGTGTCGAGCCCCTCGAAGACCAGGTCGCTCTGCTCGTGCCCGGACCGCACGGCCGGCAACCGCGTCTCGTACGTCCACTCCCGCCGCCCCACCCACGCGACCTCGGTCTCGGCCCGCCCCAGGAACGGGTCGGGGATCACCCCTGCGGCGAGCAGATCGGTGTGCACACAGCCCGGCACCACGGCCGGCAGTGTCCCGCCCTCATGCCGCAACTGCCATCCGTCGTCGAGTGGTGAGGCCTCCAGCATGGCGCACTCCTAAACCGGTCAAGCTCGCAATTGAGCGCGGTTTCGTCGTCGTTGGCGGGAATCGGACTTTACCGGTTGAGAAAGCGCTGTCAGAGTGCCGAATCAGCCAACCCGCTCGTCCCTCGCCCCACCGCACGTGCTCATCCGTCCCACGAACGGAAGTGATGCACATGAACCGCCGCACCATCCACGTCCTCGCCACGACCGCCGCGGCCGCCCTGCTGCTGCCCGGGTGCACGGGCACCGGGGGAAGCACGAAGGGCGCGGACGCCAAGGCGCCCGACGACCCGGCCAAGGTCAGCGGATCCATCACGGTCCTCACCGTGCGGACCGACCTCGTGCAGGACGGCACGATGAAGAGGTACGCCGCCGAGTTCAACAAGACCTATCCCAAGGTCAAGGTGGAGTTCCAGGCCCTCACCAACTACGAGGCCGAAATCAAGATCCGCATGAACACGGACGACTACGGCGACGTCCTGCTGATCCCCGCGGTCATCAAGAAGAACGACTACCCGAAGTTCTTCGCCTCGCTCGGCACCGTCGCCGAGCGCGGCAAGAAATACCGTTTCACCGACTTCACCACCGTCGACGGCAAGGTCTACGGCCAGAGCCCGGTCGGCGTGATGCCCGGCTTCGTCTACAACAAGCGGATCTGGAAGGAGGCCGGGGTCACCGCCTGGCCCACCACCCCGGCCGCGTTCCTCACCGCCCTCAAAGCGATCAAGGCGAAGACCGACGCGGTGCCGTACTACACCAACTTCGCCGCGCAGTGGCCCCTCACCTCCTGGACCTACGTCGACGGCGCGGTGCACTGCGACCCGCAGGCGACCACGAAACTGGCCGAGGGCGACCCGTGGGCGCAGGGCTCCGACCTGCGCGTCGGCGACACACTCCTGTACGACATCGTCAAGCAGGGCCTCGCCGAGAAGGACCCGACCACCAGCAACTGGGAGGAGTCCAAACCGCGCACGGCCAAGGGCGAGATCGCCACGCAGTGGCTCGGCACCTGGGCGATCATCCAGTTCCAGGACGCCGCGAAGAAGGCCGGTGTGAACCCGGACGACATCGGTTTCATGCCGTTTCCCGCGCAGACGGGCGGGGCGTACTGCGCGACCGTCGGCCCCGACTACAACCAGGCAGTCAACGTGCACTCGAAGCACAAGGAGGCCGCCCGCGCCTGGATCGACTGGTTCACCGACAAGTCCGGCTACGACAAGGACAACCTGGCCATCTCCCCGCTCAAGGACGCGGCCATGCCCACGGTGCTGAAGCCCTACGAGGAGGCGGGCGTCAAACTCATCGAGCTCGACGACTCCGCGGGCGCGAGGGTCAAGCTGATCGACGACCGGTCCGAGGTCGGCATCTTCAAGCCCGAGTACCGCCAGGACCTGGTCGACCTCGCGCGCGGCGCGAAGAAGGGCAGCCTGGACGACTTCCTCTCCGGGCTCGGCAAGAAGTGGACCGAGACACAGGCGAGCGTGGGCGACCGATGACGCACGCGGGCACCCACACCCCGGCGCGGGACACCGGGAAGGCCGGCATCAGGACCGTGGCGCCGGCCCCGGGGCGCGCCGACCCGCCACCGGCGCCGCGCCGGGCGCGCACCTGGCGGCTGCTGACCCCCTGGCTGTTCCTGCTCGCCCCGCTCACCCTGCTGATCACCTTCACCTACGCGCCGATCGCCAACATGGTCGCCTACAGCTTCACCGACTGGGACGGCGTGAGTCCCGAACTGCACTACACGGGCGCCGAGAACTACGCGGAGATCTTCACCCGGGAGGACCTCTTCCAGGTGTTCTGGGTGAGCGGTTACTACCTGGCCGCCTCGGTGATCCAGATCGTCGCCGCGCTGTACTTCGCGACCATCCTGAGTTTCAGCATCCGTTTCCGGAACTTCTTCAAGGGCGTGCTCTTCTTTCCGTCCCTGGTGAACGGCGTGGCCATCGGATTCGTCTTCCTCTACTTCTTCCAGGACGGCGGGACCCTCGACACGGTGCTGGGCCTCTTCGGTCACCACAGCGACCGCGCCTGGCTGGGCACGCCCGCGTCGGCGAACGTCTCGCTCGCCGGCGTCTCGATCTGGCGCTACCTCGGCATGAACTTCGTGCTGTTCCTCGGCGCGATCCAGTCCGTACCCGGGGAGCTGTACGAGGCGGCCGAGCTGGACGGCGCGGGCCGGTGGCACCAGTTCCGCTATGTCATCCTGCCCGGCATCAAACCGGTGCTGACCCTGACGGTGATCCTCTCCGTCTCCGGCTCCCTGTCGGCCTTCGAGATCCCGTACATCATGACCGGCGGGGCGACCGGCACCGAGACCTTCGTGATCCAGACGGTGAAGCTGGCCTTCCAGTTCAACAAGACGGGGCTCGCCTCGGCGGCGGCCGTGGTGCTGTTGCTGATCATCCTGCTGGTCACCTGGGTGCAGCGACGCCTCGTCCCCGACGACAGGGTGGACCTCGTATGACGCGCCGAGCCGTTGCCCGCACCCTGGTGTACCTGTCGCTGATCGGCGCGACGCTGGTGGTGCTGCTCCCGTTGGGCGTCGTCGTCCTGACGTCCCTGAAGACCGAGAACGAGACGGCGTCCGGCAGCGGAGCGCTCACCCTCCCGGACGACCCGCTCAACTTCGACAACTACGTGACGGCGTTCCGGGACGGCGGGATGCTCACGGCGTTCGGCAACACCGCCTTCATTCTGCTGGTCTCCGTCGGTGGAACCGTTCTGATCGGTTCGATGACGGCGTATGCGATCGACCGTTTCACCTTCCGTCTCCGGAAACTGGTGATCGCCCTGTTCCTGGTCGCCGCGCTGGTCCCCGGGGTGACCACCCAGGTGGCCACTTTCCAGATCGTCCACAGCCTGGGCATGTTCGACACCCGCTGGGCGCCGATCGCGCTCTACATGGGCACGGACATCGTCTCGATCTACATCTTCCTGCAGTTCGTGCGATCGATCCCGATCTCCCTGGACGAGGCGGCCCGCCTCGACGGAGCCAACGCGTTCACGATCTACCGCAAGATCATCTTTCCGTTGCTGAAACCGGCGATCGCGACGGTCGTGATCGTGAAGGGAATCGCCGTCTACAACGACTTCTACATCCCTTTCCTCTATATGCCGTCACAAGATCTTGGCGTGATCTCGACGTCGTTGTTCCGCTTCAAGGGCCCCTACGCCGCCCACTGGGAAACGATCTCGGCAGGAGCGGTGCTCGTCATCCTGCCGACCCTGATCGTCTTCCTCGCCCTCCAGAAATACATCTACAACGGTTTCATGAGAGGAGCGACGAGGTGACCCGCCCACGGCGGCGGAAGGGGCCGCAGGAGGGGCGGCTGGACTGGCCGCCGTGCGGCCGCCGTGACGCGTACGACGCCGCCGCGGTCACTCGCCCTTGTCCGCCAGCGCCGCGGCCAGCACCGGGGCGACCTGCTCCACCTGCCAGGGACGCGCCCCGTATCCGGCAAGCGCCGTCGTCACCGCTTCCGGGTCGGCGGCCGGGGGCTCCCAGCAGACCCGCCGCACCGCGTCCGGCGCGATCAGGTTCTCCTGCGGCATGTTCAGTTCCTCGGCCAGCGCCGAGACCGCCGACCGCGCCGCACTGAGCCGCGCGGCGGCCGCGGGATCCTTGTCGGCCCAGGCGCGCGGCGGCGGCGGCCCCGTCACCGGCTGTCCCGGCTGGGGGAGCTGCGACTCGCTCAGCGCCTTCGCCCTGTCGACCGCCGCCTGCCACTGCTCGAGCTGCCGCCGTCCCATCCGGTGCCCGAATCCGGTCAGCGCGGCCAGCGCGTGGGCGTTCGCCGGGAGGGAGAGCGCGGCCTCCACGATGGCCGCGTCGGACAGCACCTTGCCCGGCGACACGTCACGCCGGCGGGCGATCCGGTCCCGTGCCTCCCACAGCTCCCGCACGACGCCCAGCTGTCGCCGCCGGCGCACCTTGTGCATGCCGGACGTACGCCGCCAGGGGTCCTTGCGGGGTTCGGGCGGCGGGGCGGAGGCGATCGCGTGGAACTCCTGGTGGGCCCAGTCGAGCTTGCCCTGCCGGTCCAGCTCCTTCTCCAGCGCGTCGCGCAGGTCGACCAGCAGCTCCACGTCGAGGGCCGCGTAGCGCAGCCAGGGCTCGGGCAGCGGCCGGGTCGACCAGTCCACCGCGGAGTGACCCTTCTCCAGGACGTAGCCCAGTACGCCCTCCACCATCGCGCCGAGGCCGACCCGCGGGAACCCGGCGAGCCGTCCGGCCAGCTCGGTGTCGAACAGCCGCGTCGGCACCATGCCTATCTCCCGCAGGCACGGCAGGTCCTGGGTGGCCGCGTGCAGCACCCATTCCGCGTCCGACAGCGCCGCGCCGAGCGCGGAGAGGTCGGGACAGGCCACCGGGTCGATCAAGGCGCTGCCGGCGCCCTCGCGGCGCAGCTGCACCAGATAGGCGCGCTGTCCGTAGCGGTAGCCGGAGGCGCGTTCGGCGTCGACGGCGACCGGGCCGGAGCCCGCGGCGAAGGCGGCGACGGCCGCGGCGAGGGAGGCCTCGTCGGCGATCACGGGAGGGATGCCCTCGCGCGGCTCGAGCAGAGGTGTCGGCGCCCCGGAAGCAGTGGATCCGCCTTCGTCCGGAGGGGCGCCTCCGGTGGTTCGCAGTGAACTGGCTGCTGCGGTTTCTTGGGCGTCGGTCACCTGTCAAGGGTATCCGTGTATCGACGCCGTCCGCCGACGGAACGTTCCGTCGGCGGACGGCGCAGGGGCGTAAACCGGTCAGGCGGAGGAACGGCGGGGAGACGACGTGAGGGGCCGGTGGGGACGGGGTGACGCTCCTGGGGGTCCTGGGGGTCCTGGGGGTCCTGGGGGTCCCGGGGGAGTCCGGGACGCCGGGGTGGGGGCCGGGCGGGGGTTCAGTGGATGATGCCGGTCCGCAGGGCCACCGCGACCATGCCGGCGCGGTCGCCCGTGCCGAGCTTGCGGGCGATGCGGGCGAGGTGGCTCTTGACGGTCAGCGCGGACAGGCCCATGGAGACGCCGATGGCCTTGTTCGACTGACCCTCCGCGACCAGCCGCAGCACCTCGACCTCACGGCCGGAGAGCTCGCGGTAGCCGCCCGGGTGGCTCGGGGCACCCGGGGGGCGACGGTGCAGACGGGCGGCCGAGCCCATGGGGGCGGCGCCGGGACGGCCGGGCAGGCCGAGGTTGGTGCGGGTGCCGGTGACCACGTAGCCCTTGACGCCGCCGGCGAGGGCGTTGCGCACCGCGCCGATGTCGTCGGCGGCGGAGAGGGCGAGCCCGTTGGGCCAGCCCGCGGCGCGGGTCTCCGACAGCAGGGTGAGGCCGGAGCCGTCGGGCAGGTGGACGTCGGCGACGCAGATGTCGCGGGGGTTGCCGATGCGGGGACGAGCCTCCGCGACGGACGAGGCCTCGATGACGTCGCGCACACCGAGCGCCCACAGATGACGGGTGACGGTGGAGCGGACGCGCGGGTCGGCCACGACCACCATGGCGGTGGGCTTGTTCGGGCGGTAGGCGACCAGGCTTGCGGGCTGCTCGAGGAGAACGGACACCAGGCCTCCTGGATGGGGGACGGGAGCCGGTTCGTGGGGGGCTCGTGGGGAGGAAGCCGGGACGAACCGTGCTTTCAAGGTCACAGTCGTCTTCGGCAGCGAACCCGGGGTCCTTTAGAAAATGATCACGATCTAGTGAGTAACAATCTGTGCAATTCGGACACGCGATCGATCATCCGAAGATCGAGTCGGTTTAAGTGGGTGTCAGACGGGATCGAAAATGGCCGTATCGACAAAGAGATGGTCAACGTGAGTTTGGCCCCCGGCGCTGCGGCAGGGTCACCACGGACGCGTCGCCGGGTCCGGCCGGCGGCAGCCCCGCCACCTGTGCCAGCAGGTCGCACCAGGACGACAGGTGCGCCCCGGTGTCCGGGACCCCGCCCAGGCCCTCGCGAGGCGTCCAGGACGCTCGGATCTCGATCTGCGAGGCCGCCGGACGCTCCGCCAGCCCCCCGAAGTAGTGCGAACTCGCGCGCGTGACGGTCCCGCTCGGCTCCCCGTACGTCAGCCCGCGCGCCTGGAGCGCGCCGGTCAGCCACGACCAGCACACCTCGGGCAGCAGCGGGTCGGCGGCCATCTCCGGCTCCAGCTCCGCCCGCACCAGGGTCACCAGGCGGAACGTTCCGCGCCAGGCGTCGTGCCCGGCCGGATCGTGCAGCAGCACCAGCCGGCCGTCGGCGAGGTCCTGCTCGCCGTCCACGACCGTCGCCTCCAGCGCGTGCGCGAACGGGGCGAGCCGCTTCGGGGCCGGCGTCGCCTCGACCTCGATCTGCGGCCGCAGCCGGGCGGCTCTCAGCCCGTCGACGGCGGACCGGAACGGCAACGGAGCCGACCTGCCCCCGTCCCGGTCCCCCTCGTTCGCGTCATCCATCCCGCCAGCGTCGTCCGACAGTCGTCCCTGAGCCGCAGCCATGCGGGGAAGATTAAGGGGAACGGGGGCTTCGCGCAGGGCAAGACACCCGCGCGGGGCCTGCGGACGGGTGCGCGCTGGGCGAACAGGCGCACGGACCGCGCACGGCCGGGAGACGCACCGCACGCGGCGAGGGGGCGGAGAGGGGGCGGCCGCAGGGCCTCCGGCGCCGTGCGAGACTTGCCGTCGTGAGTGCGAACGAGAGCCCGGCGGGCCGGCAGCCGACAGCGACCTACGACAGCGCCTTCATGAAGGCGTGCAGGCGTGAGCCCGTGCCGCACACGCCCGTGTGGTTCATGCGGCAGGCCGGACGCTCGCTGCCGGAGTACCGCAAGGTCCGCGAGGGCGTCCCGATGCTCGAGTCCTGCATGCGGCCCGAGCTGGTCACGGAGATCACCCTCCAGCCCGTGCGCCGGCACGACGTGGACGCGGCGATCTACTTCAGCGACATCGTCGTCCCCCTCAAGGCCATCGGCATCGACCTCGACATCAAGCCCGGCGTCGGGCCGGTCGTCGAACGCCCGATCCGTACCCGCGCCGACCTCGCCCAGCTGCGCGACCTCGCCCCCGAGGACGTCTCCTACGTCACCGAGGCCATCGGACTGCTCACGGCCGAGCTCGGCGCCACCCCGCTGATCGGTTTCGCGGGCGCCCCTTTCACCCTCGCGAGCTACCTCGTCGAGGGCGGCCCGTCGCGCACGTACGAGAACGCCAAGGCGATGATGTACGGCGACCCCGAACTCTGGGCGGATCTGCTGGACCGCCTCGCCGAGATCACCGCCGCCTTCCTCAAGGTGCAGATCGAGGCGGGCGCGAGCGCCGTCCAGCTCTTCGACTCCTGGGCCGGCGCGCTCGCCCCGGAGGACTACCGCCGCTCCGTGCTGCCCGCCTCCGCGAAGGTGTTCCGCGCGGTCGAGGGCTACGGCGTCCCGCGCATCCACTTCGGCGTGGGCACCGGTGAGCTGCTGCGGCTCATGGGCGAGGCCGGCGCGGACGTCGTCGGTGTCGACTGGCGCGTCCCGCTCGACGAGGCCGCCCGCCGGGTCGGCCCCGGCAAGGCGCTCCAGGGCAACCTCGACCCGACGGTCCTGTTCGCCGGCGCCGAGGCCGTCGAGGTCAAGGCCCGCGAGGTCCTGGACGCGGCCGCCGGACTCGAGGGCCACGTCTTCAACCTCGGCCACGGCGTCATGCCCCACACCGACCCGGACGCGCTGACGCGTCTCGTCGAGTACGTCCACACGCGGACGGCCCACTGAGTCACCAGGTGTGCCGGGGACGCGCCCGCCTGCCGAACAGCAGGCCGCGCGGCTCCGGCGGCGCCGGCGTGCCGGGCTTGAGCGGCCAGGCGAGCAGCATGCCCGCGAGAAAGCCGACGACGTGTGCCGCGTACGCCACGGTCCCGGCGCCCGAGACGCCCTCGCCGGAGGAGTACACCGCCTGCAGCGCGAACCAGAAGCCCAGCACCAGCCAGGCCGGCAGACGCAGCGGCAGAAACACCAGGAACGGCACCAGCACCCACACCCGGGCCTTCGGATACAGCACCAGGTAGGCGCCCAGGACCCCCGCGATCGCGCCCGACGCGCCGATCAGCGGATCGGTGGAGTCGGAGTTGACCAGGGCGAAGCCGTACGAGGCGGCATAGCCGCACACGACGTAGAAGACCGCGAAGCGGACGTGCCCCATGCGGTCCTCGATGTTGTTGCCGAAAATCAGCAGAAACAGCATGTTGCCCAGCAGATGCAGCCAGCCGCCGTGCAGGAACATCGCCGTGAGCACGCTCAGCGCCGGCGACTTGGTGTAGTCCGGCGGGCCCAGCTGGCAGGATGCGCCCCGCACCTCGCCGGTGGGGACGAGCTGCGGAAACTGATGGTCGATCAACTCGCGCGGCACGGCCGCCCAGTGTTCGAGGAAGGCGTGCAGATGGCACGTCTGGGCCAGGCTGCTGTCGCCCGCCACGGAGCCGGACAGGCCCGGCATGTACAGGAACACGAGGACGTTCGCGGCGATCAGCGCGTACGTCACCACCGGGGTGCGGCGCACGGGGTTCACGTCATGCACGGGGATGACCACAAGGAAGTAGTGCCCCCGATCCGTTCGGCGAATCGGTGAACGCCGCTTCCCAGCAGTGCGTATGAACCGGCAACCGCTCGCGGCACGAGGAAGGCGGGTCGCGGGGACGACGTGAGGAACAGCGATGAACGACCACATTACCCCCGCGATGCACGCGACGCCCGACGGCGAGGCGGAGCTCTCGCTGGTGATCCGGCTGCCCTGGGAGGACGTGGCACGACTCGGCCAGGAGGCCGGGCGGCTCGCTTCACAGATGCAGCGTCCGGTGACGCTGGACGAGGCGGTCAGCAACCGGCTGCGGTCGCGGCCCGCGTCGGCCGCGCACGCGAAGCCGGCGGAGCAGCCCCCCGCCGCGGCGGTCTCCGCGCTGCCGCGCCTGACCGGAACGGCTTGAGGAGCGCCGGAACGGAACGGTTTCAGAAGCGTTTGAGCGGAACCGTCCGCGAGGCGGCCGAGCGGCACGGATCGCGACGCGGCTGAGAGGAGAGTCCGCGACGCGGCGGAGTGGGGCGGTTCGCGATGCGACGGAGGGGAACCGCTCCGGGCGGGCCCGGGTGAGACCGCTTGAACGACGGTGTGCGACAGGGCACCGGCGGGGGTGGTCGCACGCGCCACGGGGCGCGTCCCGGGCGGCGCGGTCCGGTCCCGCGCCGCCGGGTCCCGACCCCCGCTCTACTCCCGTCCGCTGCCGTGCACCTTCGCCGTGGCCTTCCTGGCAGCCACCAGCACCGGGTCCCACACCGGGCTGAACGGCGGCGCGTAGCCCAGGTCGAGGGACGTCATCCGCTCCACCGTCATCCCGGCGGTCAGCGCCACCGCCGCGACGTCGACCCGTTTGCCCGCGCCCTCCCGACCGACGATCTGTACGCCCAGCAGACGGCCCGTCCTGCGCTCGGCGAGCATCTTGACCGTCATCGGGGAGGCGCCGGGGTAGTAACCGGCCCGGCTGGTCGACTCGACGGTGACCGTCTCGAAACGCAGGCCCGCCCTGTGCGCGTCCTTCTCACGCAGTCCGGTCCGGGCGATCTCCAGATCGCAGACTTTGCTGACGGCGGTGCCGACCACGCCCGGAAACGTGGCGTAACCGCCTGCGACATTGGCGCCGATGACCTGTCCGTGCTTGTTGGCGTGGGTGCCCAGGGCGATGTGCCGCTCCTGTCCCGAGACCAGGTCGAAAACCTCGACGCAGTCGCCGCCGGCCCAGATCTCCTCGTGGCCGCGCACCCGCATCGCCAGGTCGGTGAGCAGTCCGCCGTGCCCGCCCACGGGCAGCCCGGCGGCCTGCGCGAGCGCTGTCTCCGGCCGGACGCCGATGCCGAGGACCACCACGTCCGCCGGATACTCGGCGTCCGCGGTGCGCACCGCCCGGACACGGCCGTCCCGCGTCGTGCACACCTCGGTGACCTCGGCGTCGTTCACCATGGAGATGCCCATTCCCTCCATCGCCCGGTGCACCAGCCGGCCCATGTCCGGGTCGAGGGTCGACATCGGCTCGCTGCCCCGGTTGACGACGGTCACCTCGTAGCCGCGGTTGATGAGCGCCTCGGCCATCTCCACACCGATGTAGCCGGCCCCCACGACCACGGCCCGTCGTCCCCGCGCACGGGACAGTGTGTCGATCAGCGCCTGACCGTCGTCCAGGGTCTGCACCCCGTGCACGCCCGCCGCGTCCGCACCGGGCAGGTCCGGCCGGATCGGGCGCGCCCCGGTCGCGACGACGAGCTTGTCGTACGACGTCCAGGACTGCGCCCCGGAATCGACCGCACGCGCGCGTACCCGCCGTCCGGCCACGTCGATCTCGGTGACCTCGGTACGCAGCCGCAGATCGATCCCGCGCGCGCGGTGCTCCTCGGGGGTGCGGGCGACGAGATCGTCCCGCCCGGCGACGTCGCCGCCCACCCAGTAGGGGATGCCGCACGCCGAGTAGGACGTGAAGTGCCCGCGTTCGAAGGCCACGATCTCCAGCTCCTCGGGCCCCTTCAGACGGCGGGCCCGGGACGCCGCGGACATGCCCGCGGCGTCACCGCCGATCACGACCAGTCGCTCGATGCTCATACGAACACGCTACGGGGGAAGCGCAGTTCAGTCCCGCCCGGGCTCGCCCGCCGGGGCCTCGCCCCGCCCGGCCCCGGCCCCGGCCTCCCCGGCCCCCGGCTGTCCACCACCGGTCCGCGCGGCACCCACCTGGCCGGCCCCGGGCTGCGCGGCACCGGACTGCGCCGCCCCGGACTGTCCCGGGACGCCCAGCCGCGCCCGGCTCGCCTCCGCGGCCCGGCGGCGCGGCCGCACCAGCCGCAGCCACACCAGCAGGAGCAGCAGACCCGCCGCGAGGAACGGCAGCGTCGCGCCGAACGCCACGGCGAGCCAGCGCAGCACCGTCACGAACGCGCCCCAGCCGCCCGTGACCGCGTCCACGAAGCCCGGGTCGTCGTCCTCGACGGCCTCCACGACCGGCTTCTCCGCCAGGGTCAGGGTGACGGTCGCAAGGCTGGTGCGGTCCTTGAGGGAGGCCTGCTGCGCGAGCAGCGCCTCCAGGGCCGCCTCACGGTTGCTCAGCTCGCCCTCCAGGGTGACCACGTCGCTCAGCTTGACGGCCCGGTCCATCAGCTCACGGACCCGGGCGACGCTGACCCGCTGCGAGGCGATCCGGCTCTCGACGTCGACGACCTGGTCGGTCACGTCCTGGGCCTTCGCCGTGCGCTCCAGCAGCTTGCCCGCGCCCTGGAGTCCGGCGAGCACGTCGTCGTACTTCTCGACGGGGATCCGCAGCACCACACGGGTCCGCTCGGCGTCGTCCTCGTCCCGGACGGTCGTCTCGTCGCCGACATAGCCACCGGCGTTCTCGGTGGTCGTCCGCGCGTCGTCGAGAGCCTTGGAGACGTCCTTGACCTGCACGGTCAGGGTCGCGGTGCGGATGATGCGGTTCGCGGCGGGCCGGGGAGCCGCGGTGGCCTTCGAGCCGCTCGCGCCCGCCCCCTCCTTCGCGTCCGCGTCCGGCCGGGCGGCCGCGTCACCGGCGGCGGCCTTGTCGGACGCGGTGCTCCCGCCGTCGTCCGCGCCGCTGCCGCAGCCGGTGAGCACGAGGCCCGCGGCCAGCAGAAGGCCGGCCAGGGCGTGCGCGGGCCGTGCGGAACGGCGCGCGGGGCGTCCTGAGGATCGTCGTGTGCGCATACGGGTGTCCCCCCGGGGGTGTGAACGGCTGATGACTGACCACTGACGCTTCTTCGACGCCCGGGCGGCTCCGGACGTTGGCGGCGGCCGGTTCCGGAAAGGTCACGGTCGGGACGCGAGGAGGACACCGGGGGCCCGCGGCGGTGTCGGTGGGGTCTGAGAGAGTGGGGTCATGAGCGCAACGGGTACGGGCACCGGGCAGCACGTCGTCGTCGTGGGAGCCGGCATCGCCGGACTGGCCGCGGCCCACCGGCTGCTCGGCCGCGGGGCCCGGGTCACCGTGCTGGAGGCGTCGGACCGGGTCGGCGGCAAGCTGCTGCCCGGCGAGATCGCGGGTGTGCGCGTGGACTTCGGCGCCGAGTCGATGCTGGCCCGCCGGCCCGAGGCGGTCGCCCTCGCGCGCGAGGCGGGCCTCGCCGACCGCCTGAAGCCGCCGGCCACCGCCACCGCCTCGATCTGGACCCGCGGCACCCTGCGCCCCATGCCCAGGGGCCACGTCATGGGCGTCCCCGGCACGGGCGACGCCCTGTCCGGCGTCCTGTCCGAGGCGGGCGTCGCCCGGATCGAGCGCGATGCCGGCCTGCCCCGCACACCGCTCGGGGAGGACGTGGCGGTCGGTGAGTACGTGGCCGCCCGCCTGGGCCGTGAGGTCGTCGACCGCCTCGTCGAACCGCTGCTGGGCGGGGTGTACGCCGGGGACGCCTACCGGATCTCGATGCGCTCGGCCGTCCCGCAGCTCTTCGAGGCGGCGCGCACGCACACCTCCCTGACGGAGGCCGTCCGCGAGATCCAGGCCAAGGCCGCGGCGAATCAGCAGACCGGGCCGGTCTTCATGGGCATCGAGGGCGGCGTGGGTTCCCTGCCGCTCGCGGTCGCCGCGTCCGTCCAGGCGCGCGGCGCAGAGATCCACACGCGCGTACCGGTGAGCGGGCTGCGCCGCGACGCCGCGGGCGGATGGCGCGTCACCGCCGGGGAGCGGGTGCTGCACGCCGACGCCGTGATCGTCGCCGTCCCCGCACCGGCCGCCGCCGGGCTGCTGGCCGCCGAGGCCCCCGGCGCCGCGGCCGAGCTGCGCACGGTGGAGTACGCCTCCATGGCGCTGATCACGCTGGCCTACCGGCGCGCCGGGACCGCCCTGCCCGAAGGCAGCGGCTTCCTCGTTCCGCCCGTCGACGGACACACCATCAAGGCGTCCACGTTCGCCACCCAGAAGTGGGGCTGGATCGCCGACGAGGACCCGGGCACGGTCGTGCTGCGCACCTCGGTGGGCCGGTACGGCGAGACGGAGATCCTCGGCCGCGACGACGCCGACCTGGTCGCCGTGTCCCGCCACGACCTGCGCGAGGCCACCGGCCTGGCCGCCGCACCCGTCGAAACCCGCGTCACCCGCTGGACGGACGGCCTGCCCCAGTACCCGGTCGGCCACCACGCGCGCGTGGCCCGCATCCGCGAGCACGTCGCGAAACTTCCCGGCCTCGCGGTGTGCGGCGCACAGTACGACGGCGTGGGCATCCCGGCCTGCATCGCGAGCGCGTACGCGGCGGCCGACCAGCTCGGCGGCGACCTCGGCGCGGTACGGGACCTCGCGGCCGCCCCGGTGCAGAGTCTGCACGGCGGAGCGGGAGAATGAGGACCATGAGTGACGACGCCTCCACCACCGAGCCCGGCAGGATCCCGAACAAGGGCAAGCTGGCCAAGGACCTCAACGAGGTCATCCGTTACACCCTGTGGTCCGTCTTCAGGCTGAAGGACGCGCTGCCCGAGGACCGCGCGGGCCTCGCCGACGAGGTGCAGGAGCTGTTCGACCAGCTCGCCGCCAAGGACGTGACGATCCGCGGCACGTACGACCTGTCCGGTCTGCGCGCCGACGCCGACCTCATGATCTGGTGGCACGCCGAGACCGCCGACCAGCTCCAGGAGGCGTACAACCTCTTCCGCCGTACGAAGCTGGGCCGCGCCCTCGAGCCGGTCTGGTCGAACATGGCGCTGCACCGCCCGGCCGAGTTCAACCGCTCGCACATCCCGGCGTTCCTCGCCGACGAGACGGCCCGCGACTACGTGAGCGTCTACCCCTTCGTGCGCTCCTACGACTGGTACCTGCTGCCCGACGAGGACCGCCGCCGCATGCTCGCCGACCACGGCAAGATGGCCCGCGGCTACCCGGACGTCCGCGCCAACACGGTCGCCTCGTTCTCGCTCGGCGACTACGAGTGGATCCTGGCCTTCGAGGCGGACGAACTGCACCGCATCGTCGACCTCATGCGCCATCTGCGTGCCTCGGAGGCCCGTATGCACGTCCGCGAGGAGGTCCCGTTCTACACGGGCCGCCGCAAGTCCGTGGCGGATCTGGTCGCCGGGCTGGCCTGACGCTCCCGGGGGGCGCGGGAGCGTACAGACATGCGGCGGGGCCGCGTGGGAGCGACCAGCCCCACGCGGCCCCGTCATACGGCCCCGCAGTCGTCCGGCGGTCTTACCGCGACGCGAGCGGTTTCGGCTCCGCGTGCGCCGCGCAGGCGGAGCGCCGGGCCGGGAGCCGTCCCTCCAGCAGATACGCCTCGAAATGCCCGTTGACGCAGCGGTTGGGGCCGCCCGCGATGCCGTGGGTGCCGGCGTCCCGCTCCGTCACCAGCACCGACCCCGACAGACGGCGGTGCATCTCCAGCGCCCCGTCATAGGGCGCGGCGGCATCCCGCTCGGCGGCCAGGATCAGCGTGGGGGGCAGCTCGCCCGGCCCGGTCCGCACGTCGAGCGGCCGCTGCCGGGGCGCCGGCCAGTACGCGCAGGGCAGATTCGCCCACACGTTGTCCCAGGTCTCGAACGGCGCGACACGCGCGAGGCGCGTGTTGTCGCGGTCCCACACCTTCCAGTCCGTCGGCCACGGCGCGTCGTTGCACTCCACGGCCGTGTACACGGCGTTCGCGTTCTCCGCCTCCGCGGCGGCCCCCTGCACCGGACCGGCCTGCGCGATCAGCTGCTTCGGATCGCCCTTCAGGTACTCCGACAGCGCCTGCGCGCGAGCGGGCCAGTAGTCGTCGTAGTACCCGGCCTGCAGGAACGCGCCCTGGAGCTGGCCCGGCCCGACCTTCCCGCCGGCCGGTTCCGCGGCGAGCCGGGCCCGCGCCCGCTCGTAGCTGACCAGCACCTCCTCCGCGGTGTCGCCGAGTCCGTACACGTCGTCGTGCGCGGCGATCCACTCGCGGAAGTCCGTCCAGCGGCTCTCGAACGCCATCGACTGGTCGAGGTTGTTGCGGTACCAGATCTGCGCCGGGTCCGGGTTCACGGCCGCGTCGAACACCATGCGCCGCACGTGGGAGGGGAACAGCGTCGCGTACACCGCCCCGAAGTACGTTCCGTACGACGCGCCCATGAACGTCAGCCGTTCCTCGCCCAGCGCGGCCCGCAGCACGTCCAGGTCGCGGGCGTTGTTGAGCGAGTTGTAGTGCCGCAGCGCGCCGCCCGCCCGCTTCGCGCAGCCCCGCGCGTACGCCTTGGCCTGCGCGATGCGCTCCCGCTTGTACGGCTCCGAGGGATGCGCCGGCGCGGGGGAGGGGCCCTTGAAGAAGCGCTTGGGGTCCTGGCAGGACAGGGGCGCCGAACGGCCGACACCGCGCGGGTCGTAGCCGACGAGGTCGTAGGCCGCCCCGATGCGCTTCCACTCCGGCAGGAGCCCGATCAGCGGGAAGTACAGCCCCGAGCCGCCGGGGCCGCCCGGGTTGAAGACCAGGGCGCCCTGCCGGGGCACCCGGTGCTTGCTGTTGTGCGGGTCCCGGTGGGTGGCCTGCACCCGGCTGATGGTCAGCTTGATCTGCTTGCCGTCCGGACGGGCGTAGTCCAGCGGTACGGCGACCGTGCCGCACTGCATGGCGGCGGGCAGTTCCTCCGCCTCGGCGCAGGCCCCGAAGGCGACGCCCCTCTCCGCGGCCCGCGCGGCGGCGAGCGCCACACCGGACGCCGGGGAACGCCCGGCGGCCGCGCCCGGGACGCCACCCGCCGGGACGGCGGAGAGGGCGGTCAGCAGCAGGGCTCCTGCGGCCGAGTGGAGGGCGGCGGCTCTCATCGGGGGTCCCTTCGATGCACGGCGGCGACAGAAGGGATGTTTGGTGCGGTAGTGGGGGGAAGGCAAGCACCGGTGACGGGTGTCGTCGCCGATGCCCCCTGTGCGCCCCCGGCTGGTGCAGCGCGCCCCCCACCTGGCGGGCACCCGCGCGTGGAGTCGGGTACCGGGGGCCGGCACGAGGCCCGGCCGCGTCGAGCCGGGGGTGGCAGATGACGTTCCGTGACCGGGGTGCGGCGCGCGCGGGGTGCGGGCCAGGGCGAAGGGAGGGGCGTCGGCGGGCTCAGCCTGCGGGCGGCGGACTGGCCGCGGCCGGCGGGAGCGGGTACGTGGGGTTCGGCGACACGGTGAGCGGCACGACCGGCCCGGGGTCGGTGGTCGGGCCCGGCGGGGCGGGTGAGCGGCCGAGGGGCGGCGTGACGTCGGCGGCCATGTCCCGGGCGAGGGCGTCGAAGTCGACGTACCCGGTGGCCTCCAGGACCTTGATGTGGTCCAGCACGGTGGTGTTGGCGTCGTCGGCGAGTGCCCGGACCAGGGAGTTGCGGGTGCTCGCCCGTACCTGGGCGACGACGGAGAACACCCGGCCGTGCGCGAGGCGCAGGATGTTGGCGAACTCCCAGTCGAACTGCCGGCCTTGGGCCGAGGTCAGCACGCTCAGCCAGCCCTGTTGCTGGTCGTTGGGTTCGTTCGGCAGCGAGAGGCCCAGCTGGGAGGCGACTTGGCGGACCCGCTCGTCCAGGAAGGCGTGTCCCTCGACGAGGTGCCGGCCCGCCGTGCGCACCGCCTCGGTGGTGCCCTTCGTCTCCGCCTGGCGGCCGGCGGGCAGCTCCCACAGCCCCGCCAGCCGGACCTTGGTGACGAACTCCCGGTCCAGCGCGGACAGCGGCCCGTACTGCGTCGACACCGTCTCCGCGTTGAGCACGTTCACGCCGGTGTCCACCCGGTCGGCGTACGACCAGATCGGGAAGACCAGCGCTGCGAGGGTGGCGGCCAGGCACGTGATGATGAGTCCGGTACC
Source organism: Streptomyces achromogenes (assembly GCF_030816715.1). Taxonomy (NCBI): domain Bacteria; kingdom Bacillati; phylum Actinomycetota; class Actinomycetes; order Kitasatosporales; family Streptomycetaceae; genus Streptomyces; species Streptomyces achromogenes. The sequence continues at coordinate 6,686,925 of NZ_JAUSYH010000001.1, forward strand.
GCTGAAGATGCCTCTGCCCTGGACCGGGGGTCGCGGTCGCATGGCGCCTCCTGCTCGCGGCACTGCACGCAAGTGCGCTTCGGTAGCGGAACTGGATGTTCTGGAATGCTACTGCGCCGGTTGTGTGCATTTCCGCTTGCCGGTGAACAGTTGGATCCCGGGCATACCAGGTGAAACCGAAGGTGTGAGGGGGTGGTGAAAGTGGGGGAAACGGGTGGTAAACGGTTGATGAGTGTGGCGCGCGGCGGGCGGTGTTAACCCCGGCACACTCCGGGGTGCCCGCCCGGGCGGTGACGGCGCGGGCGACGCGGGCGCCTTCAGAGGTCCCTGCGGTCTTGGCGGTCCTGGCGGTTTTGGACGTCGTGTCATCGGCGGATCAGCGACCGCCCCGCCCGTCCGAGTCCGAGCCCGAGCCGCGAGCTCCGGCGTGGGGCGGGACCCGAGCGGTCCAGCCACCAGCGGTGCAGCTCACGGCGTGCCCCTCCCGCCCCGGGACGGCCATCCCGCAGGAGCTGTGCGGCGAAGTCGAGGGCGTCCTGCCGGTAACCGGCGTGCATGGGGTTGCCCTGGGCATAGGCGACGAAAGCTGCTCGGTAACCGCTTCCCAGGATCAGCGGCAGCTCCGGCGCCACCTTCGCCACCACGTCGGCCCGCTTCGCCGCCAACGCCCGCGCCTGGACGCCGAGTCGCACCCGGTCGAAACCCTCCGGAACCGGTGTCCCGGCGACCAGCGCGGACAGCAGGGCCGTCTGGGCGAGGCCGAGACGCTGACGGGTCGCCTCGCCGGGAGGAGTCCGCTCCGGCGTCCGGCCGGCGGCGCCCGCGGCAGCACCGTCCGCGACGGAAACGTCTGCGCAAGCGGTTGTGGACGCAGCCGCAACAGCGACTTCGACGTCCGCGTCGCTGGGCACGGTCGTTCCGCGGAGGGCCGAGCCGAGCTCCACGGCCTCCCTGATCGCGCCCAACTCCCGCTCCAGTTCGGCCGGTTCGGGGAAGTTGTCGTCCCGCTCCAACAGCACTCCCGGCGGCGACACCCGGGACGCGAGGTCGGTCAGGACGTCGAGGACCGGGCGGGGCACCGGGTGGGCGTGGCTGTCGTGCCAGACGCCGTCCCGCTCGAAGCCGCCCGCGACATGGACGTAGGCGAGGGCCTCCAACGGCAGCTCGGCGAGCGCTTTGGCGGGGTCCTCACCCCGGTTGACGTGGTTGGTGTGCAGGTTGGCCACGTCGACGAGCAGGCGCACACCGGTGCGGTCGGCGAGCTCGTACAGAAACTGCCCCTCGGTCATCTCCTCGCCGGGCCACGCCACGAGCGCGGCGATGTTCTCGACGGCCAGCGGGACGGGCAGCGCCGCCTGCGCGATGCGCACGTTCTCGCACAGCACGTCGAGCGCGTCCCGGGTGCGCGGCACGGGCAGCAGATGGCCGGCCTCCAGCCGCGCGGACGCCGTCAGCGGGCCGCCCGCGCGGACGAACGCGATGTGCTCGGTGACCAGCGGCGAGCCGAGGGCCTCGGCCCGTTCGGCGAGCGCGGTCAGCCGGCCCGCGTCGGGGCGCTCCGCGTCGCCGAGCCCGAGCGAGACGCCGTGCGGGATCACGGTGACCCCGCGCTCGCGCAGCCGCAGCAGCGATGCGGGCAGGTGGCCGGGACACACGTTCTCGGCGACGGCCTCGACCCAGTCGATGCCCCGCATACGCTCCACGGCGTCCGCGATCTCCGGCCGCCAGCCGATCCCCGTTCCCAGTCGCACCATGGTCCCCCGCCTCCTTCGTCCCCCTGCCCGGTGACGGTGGTATGACCCCGCGGTCCGCGCCCGAACCGCACCCCGCCCCGCTTCAGAGCAACATTTGAGGTTCGGCACGGCAGGACGGGCAGCACGGGCGGGACGGGAGGGGCCGGGCCGGCCCCGAGGAGACCGCCGAGCGCCGCACCGCAAGGGGGCCATCAGAGGGCCGATAGGGAATGCGGGGGCACGACGGGACGGGGCCGAGACGCGGCCCGGGGAGCGCGGGGGCGCGCGTGCCGCGGGGGATCAGCGGGCGCGCAGGTCCGGATGGTCCGCGACGACCGTGCAGCTGCCCGGCGCGATCTCGGTGAACCCCGCGTCCCGCACCAGCGGCAGTCCGCTCGCCGTCAGCTCACGCCAGCGCTGGGGCGGTGCGGTCCGCACGGCGAGCGGAAAGCCCGCCTCGCGCCACACGGCCCGCTGCGCGTCCGACAGTTCCCACCAGGCGAGCTGCGCGCCGTGCCCGGCCTGCGCCATCGCCTTCCCCGCCGTCATGTCCACCTCGGGGCTCATCCAGAGCACGACCGTCCCCGGCTCCACGGCGCCGGGCGGTTCCGGGTCGTCGAGATCGGTCCCGGAGACCTGGAGCTTCGCCAGTTCCTTCGGCCAGCCGTCCAGCGGCACGGGCGGGAACACCCGTACCTCCGCCGACTTCCCGGTGACGGTGATGCCCGGCAGCTCCGCCGCCCGCCGCCACTCCGCCCCCCGGGCCCGCCGCACCACCTTGCGGATCCGGGCGTCCTGCCAGTCCCGCATGACCTGCGCCCACTCTCCGTCCTCGACGGACCGCTCGTCGCCGAGCATCACGAGCACGGCGCGGGCGGCGGTCTCCAGGGCGTCGACGCGCGCGGGGGGAGCGGACTTCTCCACCCGCACGACGAGGGGCAGCACGAACTGCGGTGCCCGGTCACGGGGGTTCGGCTCGGTCTGGAACGGGCTCTCACTCACCCGCGCAGGCTACTGGACCCGCGAGAGGATGCTCCTCATGGAACTCGATCTACGCCTCGAGGATGTGGGCCGCCGCTACGGCTTACACGGCCCCTGGGTGCTGCGTCACGTGACCCTGCGCCCGGCGCCCGGCACGCTCACCCGCGTCGCGGGCGCCAACGGGACCGGAAAGTCCACCCTGCTGCGCCTGCTGGCCCGCGTCGACGCCCCCACCGAGGGCAGGGTCACCGGCCGACCCCGCACCGCCTACGTCCCCGAACGCTTCCCCGCCGCCCTCCCGTTCACCGCCGCCGGCTACCTCACGCACCTCGGCGCCGTGCACGGTCTGTCCCGCCCGGCCGCCGAGCGCGCCGCGGACCACTGGCTGGACCGCTTCGGCGCCGCCGCGCACGCCGGCACCCCGATGAACCGTCTGTCGAAGGGCACCAGCCAGAAGGTCGCCGTGGCGCAGGCGCTCCTCGCCGAGCCCGACCTGCTGATCCTGGACGAGGCGTGGACCGGCCTGGACGCGGACGCCCGGGCCGAACTCGAGCGGGCCGTCGCCGAGCGGACGGCGGCCGGCGCGGCCGTCGTCTTCGTCGACCACGACCCCCGCCGACTCGCCGACGCCACCGACGTCGTACTCACCGTCCGGGACGGCGGTCTGCACGCGCGCGTGGACGCCGACGCCCGCCCGGACTCCGCGCCCACCGGCCCGCACACGACGGTCGAGGTGCACGGTCCGGCCGCGGCCCTGCCGCTGGAAGCGCTCCGGCTGGCCACCTCCGCCGAGCAGACGGCCGGGCGCCGCCACCGGCTCACCGTCCCCGCCTCGCACTCCGACGTCCTGCTCCGCGCCCTGCTGAGCGCCGACCCGCCGTGGCACGTGGTGAGCGTCCGTCAAGAAGAGAGCCGCCCGTGACCGCCCTGCTGCGCTACCAGAGCGCCCTGCTCGTCCGCTCGCAGCGCTGGCTGCCGCCGTTCCTGCTGTACGCCGTCTTCCTCGGCGTCGGCGTGCAGGGCGGTCAGCCCCTGCTGGACTCGCTCGGCTACACGGCCGCGTTCCTGCTGCCCGTGGCCGCCTGGCTGGTGCGGATCTGCGTCTCCAACGAGCCGCCGGCCGCCCGCACCGTCGTCGCAGCGGCGGTCGGGCCCGCGCGGGCCCATCTGGCCTGTGTGCTGGTCGCGCTGTCCGCGGCTGCGGCGTTCGGCGTGGCGGCGACCGCGCTCGTCACCTTCGTCAGCGACCCGGTCGGCAGTGATCACCAGCGGCGCGTCCCGGTCCTCGATGCGGTCGGCGCGGGCCTGCTCGCCGTCCTGACCTGCGCGCTGCTCGGCGCGGCCGTCGGCGCGCTCACCGCCTGGCCGGTACTGCGCTCGCCGGGCCGGGCGGTTCCCGCGCTGCTGCTGGCGGCCCTGCTGGCGCTGGTGGTGAGCGGGTCCCCGGCGCACGCGGCCGTCAGCGGCCTGGTCGGCGGCTCCCGGACGGCCACCGTCCACCTGCCGCTGTGGCCGACGGCTGCGGCGGCCCTGCTGGGCGCGGCCGCGATCGCCGCCGCCTGCGCGCTGACGTCCCGCCGGTCGCCCTGACCCGGTCTCGGCACGGCCGGGCGGCCTACCGCACGGAGGCACGGCCGGGCGGCCTACCGCACGGAGGCACGGCCGGGCGGCCTACCGCACGGAGGCACGGCCGGGCGGCCTACCGCACGGAGGCGCGGGCCGGCGGATGCCCGGCGACCGGGAGGGCGTCATCCCGAGCAAGCGGTCCGCTGGGCCTCCTGCCATTCGCACACCGGGCACAGCGTGATGCCCTTGTACGACTCCGGGTACTCCGTCGGCTTGCGGCACTGCACACACTCCGCGTACGGCGGTCCCTCGGCCCTGGGCGGCCGAGCGGCGTCGATCAGGCAGTAGTCGCGCTCGCTGTCGTCGCTCATGACCCCAGCGTACGAAACCCCTGCCGGCCGCCGAAGCGGAGCCACAGGCCGCCGGACGAGCCCACTGCCCGCGCGGTGTGGTGGTGGGCGGTGCGCAGCGCGCGGTGCGCGGGCGGCGGGGGTGCGCCCGCTGAATCGGTGGGCCGTGGGCGGTGACCCGCGTGTGCTCCCGCGTCCGGGCCGGCGGCGCGGGAGCATCCGGCCCGTGGAGCGGCGGCGGGGGGCGAGGGAACGACGGGGAGGGGTCGTGTGCGGCCGTCGGCCCCGCAGGTCACCGCCGTCCGCCGGCCGCCGCGATCAGCTCGGAAACCTTGACGAAGCGGTATCCGCGCCGGCGCAGTTCCGGGACGATCGTCCGCACCGCCTGTTCGGTCGTCGGGGCCGCGCTGCGGGTGCAGTGCATGACGACCACCGAGCCGGGCCGCACTCCGTCCAGCACCTGCCGGGCCACGGCGTCCGCGTCGGTGGCGAAGGCGTCCCCGCTCACCACGTCCCACTGCACCGCGGTCACTCCGGTGCCGCTCACCGCGCGCAGCGCCCGGCTGTCGTAGCAGCCGCCGGGGAAACGGAAGTACGGCATCGCGTCCGGCACGCCCGCTTTGCGGAACGCCGAGTAAGCGCGTTCGACATCCGTTCTCATCCGGTCCTCGGGGACGGTCGGCAGCCCGTAGCAGTCACCGGTGAAGGCGTGGTGGCTGTAGGAGTGGTTGGCGATCTCGAACCGCGGGTCACGGCCGAGCGAGCGGGCCTGGTCCGGGTACTCCTCGGCCCAGCGGCCGGTCATGAACACGGTGGACGGCACCTTCAGCTCGCGCAGCGCCGCGATCAGCCCGGGGTTGTCGAAGTGCTCGCCGGCCGCCGCCCGGGGCCCCTGGTCGGCGGTCATGTCGGCGTCGAAGGTGAGGGCGACCGTCCTGCCGGCGGCGCGGGGCGCACTGCGGAAGACGGGGGTGAGTCCCGCCGGACCGGGGGCCAGGGTCGGGGGCCGGGAGGGTGCGGCGGCTGTGGCGGATGCGGCGGACGGGGAAGCCGGGCTTGCGGCGGAGGCGGAAGCCCCGGGTGAGGCGGGCGTCGTCGCGGGCCCGGAGGCCGCGGTGGAGGCGGGGGCGGCGGTACGGGCGGCCACCGGACGCTCGGGAGTGCCGCAGCCGGTGAGCGCGGCGAGGGCGGCCGTGAGGGCGCAGAGAGCGGCGGCCTGACGACGGCACGCAGGAAGGATCATCGTATGAATTTATGCGTGACGCCCTGGGGGTGGTACGGAAATATGACCGCAGTCTCGGTGTCGTCACCCGCCCGTGCGCCCGTGTGCTCCGTCCGGCCGCGCCGCCACCCGTCCCCCGGGGCTCACACGCAGCGCGGTCAGCGCCGCCAGGGGCCCGTCACCGCGAACGTCGTGCCGGGGGTGTAGCAGTTGACGTACATCGTGTCGCCGTCGGGGGAGAAGGTGACTCCGGCGAACTCGCCCCACTCGGGCTCCTCGGGCGTGCCGATGTTCTGGCGCCCCCGCGCCATCGCGTAGACCTCGCCGCTCCTGGTCACGCCGAAGACGTGCTGCGCGCCGTTGCCGTCCTCGCAGACCATCAGGCCGCCGCTGGGCGCGAGGCAGATGTTGTCCGGGGACTCGCCCGGCAGCCGCACGTCCGTGTCCGGTCCGAAGACGATGACGAGGGTGAGACGGCGGCGCTGCGGGTCGTAGCGCCAGATCTGCCCGAAGTGGTCGGCCGCCGAGCCGTCCGCCCCGCGCGCGAACGACGACACGAAGTACACGCACCGCCCGCCCCAGTAACAGCCCTCCAGCTTCTGGGCGTGGGTGATGCCCTTCGGGCCGAAGTCCTGCAACCGGATCGGGGTTTCGGCGGCGAGGGGGTCCGGCACGTCGACCCATTCGATGTCCTCGAACACACGGCCCGTGTCCTGGATGGAGGACAGGTCCGGCACGCCGGGCACCCGCATCGCCTGCAGTCGGCCGCCCGCGCGCAGCGAGCCCACGCCGCCCAGCGGCTTCTCCGGCAGGAAGCGATAGAAAAGGCCGAACGGGTGAAGAAACGCGTCCTCCGTCTCGTAAACGATTCCGCACCGCGGGTCGACGGCGATCGCCTCGTGCTGGAAACGGCCCATCGCGGTCAGCGGCACGGCTCCGGTGCGGCGCGGGTCGGACGGGTCGACCTCGAAGATGAAGCCGTGATCCTTGGTGTAACCGTTTGTGCCGGCTTTGTCCTCGGTCTCCTCGCAGGTCAGCCAGGTGTGCCACGGGGTCGGTCCCCCCGCGCAGTTGACGGCCGTACCCGCGATCGCGACCCGCTCGGAGAGCACCTTGCCCCGGGAGTCGAGCGTCAGGGCCGTACAGCCGCCCTTGCCGGCCGGGTCGTAGGTCAGGCCCTTGACGGTGGGAACGGGATGGGCGGCGGTGGGACGGTTCTCGTGGTTGCGGACCAGGTGCACGCGGCCGCCGTGCCCCGGGAGTGCCGTCATGCCGTCGTGGTTCGAGGGCACCGGGCCCTCGCCGGAACGCAGCGGTTCGCCCTCGCGGGACAGGACCCGGTAGCGGAAGCCCTTGGGGAGGTCGAGGAGGCCGTGCGGGTCGGGGACGAGGGGGCCGTACCCCTCGTGACCGAGGCCCTGCGCGGCCGCGGTGCCCGCGAAGAGGTCGGAGAGGGCGCCGGTGAACGCGATGCTCGCGCCCACCCCCAGCGCACCGGTGCCGGCGAGGATCTGACGTCGTGTCGCGGACATGGGAAAACCTTCCTGCTGGCGGACAGGACTGTGATCCCGCTGTGTCTATCACCCGCGCTGCGCCCCGGGAACCACGCGCGGCGCAGGTGTCACCCGTCGGCGGCCTTGGGAGGGGGCGGAGCAGACGGCGCCGCCGGCGGCTCCTGGGTCTGCTGGGGAAGCGGTTGCCACTGCGACGGTTGCGTGAACGCTTGCTGCTGACGCTGTTCCGCGACCGGTTGCTCCCCGGAATGGTGCGGAGGCGGTGGCCGCTGCTGCTGAGGCTGTTGTGCGGGCGGTTGCTGCTGGGCTTTCTCCAGGAAACGCAGCAGCTCCACCGGAAACGGCAGCACGAGGGTGGAGTTCTTCTCCGCGGCGACCGCCACCACCGTCTGCAGCAGCCGCAGTTGGAGTGCGGCAGGCTGCTCGGACATCTCCGCGGCCGCCTCGGCGAGTTTCTTCGACGCCTGGAGTTCCGCGTCGGCGTTGATGATCCGGGCCCGGCGTTCGCGGTCGGCCTCGGCCTGCCGGGCCATCGAACGCTTCATGGCGTCCGGCAGGGAGACGTCCTTGATCTCGACCCGGTCGATCTGCACGCCCCACCCGATGGCCGGGCTGTCGATCATCAGCTCCAGCCCCTCGTTGAGCTTCTCCCGGTTGGACAGCAGGTCGTCCAGCTCGCTCTTGCCGATGATCGAGCGCAGCGAGGTCTGCGCCATCTGGGAGACGGCGAACCGGTAGTCCTCGACGTTGATGACCGCGGCCGGCGCGTCCACCACACGGAAGTACACGACCGCGTCGACCCGTACGGTCACGTTGTCGCGGGTGATGCCTTCCTGGGCCGGAATGGGCATCGTCACGATCTGCATGTTGACCTTGCGCAGCCGGTCCACCGCGGGGATGACGACGGTGAACCCGGGCCGGCGGACGTCGCCGTGCAGCCGGCCGAGCCGCAGGACCACCCCGCGCTCGTACTGCTTGACGACCCGTGCGGCGGCCCCGAGGTACACGAGGCCTCCCGCGACGACCGCCGCGGCCGCGCCCAGCAGCTCCTCGAGCATGTCGACCTCCTCGACCAGAGGTCCCGATTGAGCCGTTCTGCCTACTCCTGCAACGATATGCCCGCCGTCCGGTCCGGGGCCACGCTCAGGCTCCCGGACCGGACGGCGGACACGCGCGGCGTCAGCCGGCCCGGGCCGGCTCCGTCGCCGCCTCCGCGGCCTGGCGCGCCTTCACCGGCTCGGTGACCTTCACCGGTTCCGTGCCGTGGGCACTGTGGCGTTCCGCCCAGGTCTCCAGGGCCGTCCGGCAGGCATGGTCGAGGTGGTGCAGACCCGAGAGGTCCAGCTCGACCGGGCGGTCCTGCGGAAGGGCCTCCAGGCTGTCGAGGATCTTCGGCAGACGCAGGAAGGTCGCGTTGCCCGACAGGTACGCCTGTACCGGGCCCGCCCCCTTGTCGACGACCTCGAGCCGGATGTGCGAGGCCTCCCAGGCCGTCTTGACGACCGCCAGCGCGAGACCGATGAGGACGCCCTCGAACATGCTGACCGCGACGATCGACACGGCCGTGACGACCAGGATCAGCGCCTCGCCCGGGTGCTCGCGCCACAGCGCCACGAGTGACCGCACCGGCACGAGCTTGGCGCCCGCGTGGACGAGGATGCCGGCCAGCGCCGGGATCGGGATGTACGCCAGCAGGTCCGGCAGCAGGGCCGCGAACAGCAGCAGCCACACGCCGTGCAGCACGCGGGACGCCTTCGTCCGTGCCCCCGCCTGCACGTTGGCCGCGCTGCGGACGATCACCGCGGTCATCGGCAGCGCGCCGAGCACGCCGCAGACCGCGTTGCCGGCGCCCTGCGCCATGAGCTCCTTGTCGTACGCGGTGCGCGGGCCGTCGTGCAGCCGGTCCACCGCGGCCGCGCTGAACAGCGACTCGGCGGACGCGATCAGGGTGAACGCGACGATGGTGCCGAGCAGACCGACGCTCGCCAGGTCGCCGAAGGCGCCGAGCGGCGGAGGCTGGACGGACTCGAGCAGGCCCCGCACCTCGACGGTGGCCACGGGCAGGTCGAACAGCAGGGCGGCGAGCGTGGCCAGGCCGACCGCGGCGAGCGGTCCCGGCACCGTGCGGACCATCGCCGGCAACCGCTTCCACAACACCAGCACCGCGACGGTGCCCGCGCCGAGTACGAGCGAGGCGGACCCGGCGGCGCTGCCGAAGGCGTCCACGGCCGCCTCGGGCAGCCCGGCGATCTTCGCCGGACCGGACGCCGGCGCCTTGGCGCCGGCCGCCGCGTAGAGCTGACCGGCGATCAGGACCAGGCCGATTCCGGCCAGCATGCCCTCGACGACCGAGACCGAGATGGCGCGGAAGTAGCGGCCCAGCCGCAGTGCGCCCATGGCGAGCTGCAGGACGCCCGTGGTCAGCACGATCACCCCGAGGGCGGGCAGGCCGAACTCCCGCACCGCCTCGAAGACCAGCACGGTCAGACCGGCGGCGGGACCGGACACCTGCAGGCTGCTGCCCCGCATGAGCCCGGTGACCAGGCCGCCGACGATGCCGGTGACGAGCCCGAGCTCGGCCGGTACGCCGGAGGCCACGGCCACGCCGACGCACAGCGGCAGCGCGACCAGGAAGACGACGAGAGAGGCGGCGAAGTCCTGCCTGAGGTGCGGGAACCGGGATATTCGCCCGGTGGGCTTCTGGTGCGTCATGGCGGCGCTCACAGGGCTTCGAAGCCGTCGGTGTCGACGCGGTGTTCGCGAACCGCGCCGGTGTGCACCTCGTAGTACCAGCCGCGCACCCGCAGCCGGCCGTCGGCCAGCCGCTTCTCCACGCACGGGTACGAGCGCAGCCGCAGCACCTGGGCGAGCGCATGGTGCTGGACGGCGCGCATGACGGTCGGGTCGTCCGGATCGGCGGCGCCGGGCTCGTCGGCGGCGTGCGCCAGCCAGTCGCGTACGGCGGGCACGCCGTCGAGGTCGTCGCCGCGCACCAGCGCGCCGACGGCGCCGCAGTGCGAGTGGCCGCAGACCACGATGTCCTGGACGCCGAGCACCTCCACGGCGTACTCGATGGTGGCGGCCTCGCCGGTGGGGCGGTCGGAGCCGTAGGGGGGCACGATGTTGCCCGCGGTGCGCAGCTCGAAGAGCTCGCCGGGCCGGGCGCCCGTGATCAGCGCGGGAACGACCCGCGAATCGGAGCAGGTGATGAAGAGAACCTGCGGGGACTGGCCTTCGGCGAGCCGGGCGAACTCCTCAGGGCGCTGTCCGAAGGTACGGGCGTTGTCGATGAGGGGCTGCATGACGTGGTGACTCCTCCTGGCGCGCCGTGGGGCGCGTCGGACGTGCAGGACACAGGACAGGTGGGGGACTGTTGCTCTGTTCTGCCCGCTCAGCAGCGGAAGACCTGAAGCGCCGCCGGAGAGTGGGTCGTCGAGGGTCTCGACGTGCGGTGCCGGAGGTCGCCGGTCGGGGCCGGCCGGTGCGCGGCCGCGGGGTCCGTCGCCAGTGACGCGCGCTCGGGCTCGTGGGGAGCCGAGGCGGCGCAGACGGTGCCGCGGTGGCGGTCGCGGGTGCGACGGGGGTCGGTGGGACCGACCGGGAGCCCGCAGTCGCGCACGGTGACCTTCTCGTGGCGCGGCGTCTTGGCGGAGAGGGTGGTTCCGGGCTGGGCTCTGGCCTCGGCGTGACGCGCCGTGTGCGCGGTTGCGAAGGAAGGTGTCGGCGCGAAGAACGCGAGGGCGAGCAGGGCGGCGGCGAGGAGCGAGAGCACGGCGCGGGCCGACGTACCTCGGAACATGCGCCTCCCTCCGGCGATCGCACACCTCTGGTCCCGACCAAGGGTTGGTCAACGACTGGTCAAGAACAAGGTAACCCTGCAAAGTTGTTTGCAGGGTTAACTCGGTGTTTCCAGATCAAGTGCGCCTCAAAAAAGTGGGACGCGTGGCGCGAACCGGCTCTTGACCCGGACGGCCGGGATCGCTTATTCGGGCTTGACGAGCGACTTGGCGTCGCGGGCCAGCGCGGTCAGCCGGGATATCGCGCGGAAGTACTTCTTGCGGTACCCGCCGTTCAGCATCTCCTCGCTGAAGAGCCGGTCGAAGGGGGCTCCCGAGGCCAGCACCGGGACCTCACGGTCGTAGAGCCGGTCGGCCAGAACCACCAGCCGCAGCGCCGTGGACTGGTCGGGCACCGGCTGCACGTCGGTGAGGCAGACCGCCTTCAGGCCGTCCGTCAGCGCGCCGTAACGGCTCGGGTGGACCTTCGCGAGATGCTCCAGCAGATGCGGGAAGTCGTCGAGCGAGGCGCCCTCCGTGGCGTACGCCGCCTTCGTCACCTGCTCGTCGGAGTACGGCGCCGGAGCCTCGGGCAGGCCGCGGTGGCGGTAGTCCTCGCCGTCGATGCGCAGGGCGCGGAACTGCGCCGACAGGCCCTGGATCTCCCGCAGGAAGTCGGCCGCCGCGAACCGGCCCTCGCCCAGCTTGCCGGGCAGCGTGTTGGAGGTCGCGGCGAGCGCCACACCGGCCTCGACCAGCTTGCCGAGCAGCGTGGAGACGAGAACGGTGTCGCCCGGGTCGTCCAGCTCGAACTCGTCGATGCACAGCAGACGGTGCCCGGAGAGCGTGCGCACCGTCTGCTGGAAGCCCAGGGCGCCGACGAGGTTGGTCAGCTCGACGAACGTGCCGAACGCCTTGAGGGCGGGCTCGGCCGGGGTCGCGTGCCACAGGGACGCCAGGAGGTGGGTCTTGCCGACGCCGTAGCCGCCGTCCAGGTAGACGCCGCGCGGCCCGGCGGGCGTCCGGGGCGCCTTGGACCGGCCGAAGCCGAGGAACCCCCGTCGGGCGGCGCCCGTGGCGTGCGCCCCGCCGAGTCCGGCGGCGAAACCCTCGAGGACGCCGACCGCCTGCGTCTGGCTGGGCTGGTTCGGGTCCGGGAGGTAGGTGCTGAAGCGGACCGAGTCGAACCGGGGCGGCGGCACCATCTCGGCGACCAGCCGGTCCGCGGGGACGTGCGGCTGCCGGGCGCAGAGGGAGGCCGGCGACGCGTCGGCTGTCGGGCTGAGGCCGGGGGCGGCGAAGGAGGACGACACGGTTCCCCATGCTACGGGGCGTGCCAGACTGCCTGACATGCGACGGCTGTTCCCTGTGACCGACCAGACAGCGACGACCGGCTCCGGCGGCGGCCCGCTCGGGGCCCCCGGCGAGGGGGGTGACGCCGCCGAGGACCGCGAGTGGAGCCTCGACGAACTCGCCGAGGCCTACGCCTACCCGCAGGACCGGCCCGGCGCGCCGCGGCCCTGGCTGCGCGCCAACATGGTGTCCACCCTCGACGGCGCCGCCCAGCACGACGGCCGCTCCCAGCCCATCTCCACCGCCGCCGACATGCGGATCTTCGGCACGCTGCGCGGGCTCGCGGACGTGGTGGTCGTCGGCGCGGAGACCGTCCGGCTCGAGGGATACCGCCCCGCACGCGCGCGTGCGGAGTTCGCCGCACGGCGTGCGGCGGCCGGGCGGGCGCCCGCCCCCGCGGTCGCGGTGGTCACCGCCGGCCTCGATCTGGACTTCTCCCTGCCGCTCTTCACGTCGCCGCTCGTCCCGACCCTGATCCTGACCGGCGCGGCGGCGGCGCCCGACAGGGTGGCCGCCGCGGAGAAGGCGGGCGTGCGGGTGGTGATCGCCGGGGACGGGATGGGCGTGGAGCCGGCCCGGGCGGTGCAGGCCCTCGGCGCGCTCGGGCACACCCGGCTGCTGACCGAGGGCGGGCCGAGGCTGCTGGGGCAGTTCGTGGCCGCCGGAGCGCTGGACGAGCTGTGCCTGACCGTCGCCCCGATGCTCACCGCCGGCGACGCCCAGCGGATCGCGGGCGGGCCGTCGGTCGCGGTCCCGCAGCGGTTCGCCCTGGCGTCCCTGCTGGAGGAGGGGGGTTTCCTGTTCGGCAGGTACCGGCGGCCGTGACTGCGCGAACGGGTTCGCCACCGCCGGCGGTCCGCTCGGTGGAGTCGTCCGTTCCGTTCGGTGTCCGGCGGGCACACTGAATCTCGCAGTACCCGTGCGATCACGGGGACGGATGGTTTCCGCAGGGCCGTGCTCGGCCCACGGAGGACAGAGGGCCACGGGGGTCCTCGCAGAGAATGGGGCGCCGGTGTTCACAAGCGTTTTGATGATCGAGAAGGCCCTGACGTCCGCCGACGTGGAGTTCGTCACCACCTTGCACGGGGACGAGCAGGTCGCCTTCCACGTACTGCTCCAGCCGCGCGGCGACCAGGCGGACCGTCTGCTGAGGGCCATCGACGACGTCGCCCTCGGCGAGCTGGACGAGGCCGCGCGTGAGCGCGAGACGCCGGAGGGCGACGAGGCGAAGGGCTTCGGCGTGCGGGCGCTGGAGGTGTCGCTCCAGGCGCTGCAGGCCTCCGGCAGCCCGGCGGTGGGGCGCCTGGTGGAGGACCATCCGCTGGACGCCCTGAAGTCCCTGGTGGCGGAGGTGGGGGCGGACGAGGTGATCGTGCTCACGGATCCGCACTACGTGGAGGAGTTCTTCCACCGGGACTGGGCCTCCCGCGCCCGCCACAAGGTGGGCGTCCCGGTGCTGAAACTGTTCTCGCACAGCAAGGCGTAGACGGGCGACCGCGGCGCGGACCGCGGCGTGCGGCGTGCCGCCCGTGGTGGGCTGGGTGCGGCGTGCGGGACGTGCGGGATGTGTGGTGTGCGGGGGCGTCCTCGGGCGACCGGTCGGCACAGCGCGCACCGTCCGTGCCGCGTCGGTCTCGGCCGCGCCTCGGCAGCGGCGGGGTGCGGCGGGTCGCGGGCGCGGACGGCGCGGCGACGGACCCGGCCGCGGACCGTACGGGGGGCGGGCACGGGTTCTCCGCGCCCCTGGGGCCGCGCGGTCGGTCCTACCCCATAGGCTGGTGCGCGTTCACCGTCGTAGCGCACCCTGGAGACACGCACATGGCACCCGGCCTTCCTACCGCCATGGACCGACCGCACTTCATCGGCATCGGCGGGGCCGGGATGTCGGGCATCGCGAAGATCCTCGCGCAGCGCGGGGCGAAGGTCGCCGGCAGCGACGCCAAGGAGTCGGAGACCGCCGCGGCACTGCGGGCACTCGGGGCGACCGTGCACATCGGTCACGCCGCCGGGCACCTGGCCGACGACGCGAGCTGTGTCGTCGTCTCCTCGGCGATCCGCGCGGACAATCCCGAGCTCGCCCGCGCGGCCGAACTGGGCATCCCGGTCGTCCACCGTTCGGACGCGCTCGCCCGGCTGATGGACGGACTGCGTCCGATCGCCGTGGCCGGCACGCACGGCAAGACGACCACCACGTCCATGCTCGCGGTCTCGCTGAGCGAGCTCGGACTGCGGCCGTCGTACGCGATCGGCGGCGACCTCGACGCCCCCGGCTCCAACGCCCTGCACGGCGAGGGCGACATCTTCGTCGCCGAGGCGGACGAGTCCGACCGCAGCTTCCACACGTACGCGCCCGAGGTCGCCATCGTCCTCAACGTCGAGCTCGACCACCACGCGAACTACGCCTCGATCGACGAGATCTACGAGTCCTTCGAGACCTTCGCCCACAAGATCGTGCCCGGCGGCACCCTCGTGATCACCGCCGACCACGAGGGCGCGCGGGAACTGACCCGACGCGTCGACGGCGTGCGCACGGTGACCTACGGCGAGGCCGAGGACGCCGACGTGCGGGTGCTGTCGGTCGTCCCGCAGGGCCTCAAGAGCGAGGTGAGCGTCCTGCTGGACGGCGAGCAGCTGACGTTCACCGTCTCCGTGCCCGGCCGGCACTACGCCCACAACGCCGTCGCCGCGCTGGCGGCGGGTGTCGCGCTGGGCGTTCCGGCCGCCGAGCTCGCCCCCGCCCTGGCCGCGTACACGGGCGTCAAGCGCCGGCTGCAGCTCAAGGGCGAGGCGGCGGGCGTGCAGGTCGTGGACTCCTACGCCCACCACCCGACCGAGATGACGGCCGACCTGGAGGCGATGCGCGCGGCGGTCGGCGACGCCCGCATCCTCGTCCTCTTCCAGCCGCACCTGTTCTCCCGGACGCAGGAACTGGGCACCGAGATGGGACAGGCGCTGGCCCTGGCGGACGCCTCAGTCGTCCTGGACATCTACCCGGCCCGCGAGGACCCCGTCCCGGGCGTCACCAGCGAGCTGATCATCGACGCCGCTCGGGCCGCGGGCGCCGACGTGACGGCCGTCCACGACAAGGACGGGGCGCCCGCCGTGATCGCGGGAATGGCGAAGGCCGGTGATCTCGTTCTCACCATGGGCGCGGGCGACGTGACGGACCTGGGCCCGCGCATTCTGGACCGTCTTTCCCAGTGAGGGGCTGAGGCTCATGTCGTACGACGTCGAAAAGCCGGACGAGCAGTGGCGGGCGGAGCTGACGCCGGCCGAGTACGCCGTCCTGCGCCAGGCCGCGACCGAGCCAGCGTTCACCGGCGAGTACACCGACACCAAGACCCGGGGCGTCTACTCCTGCCGGGCCTGCGGCGCCGAACTGTTCACCTCCGAGACCAAGTTCGACTCCCACTGCGGCTGGCCGTCGTTCTTCGACCCGAAGGGCAGCGACGCCGTGGAGCTGATCGAGGACCGCTCGCACGGGATGCTGCGCACCGAGGTGCGGTGCGCCCGGTGCGGGTCCCACCTCGGACACGTGTTCGCGGGCGAGGGCTACCAGACCCCGACCGACCAGCGGTACTGCATCAACAGCGTCTCCCTGCGGCTGGCGGCGGAGGACTGACCCGGCACGGGCCCCTGGCTGCCGCTCCCGGGACGCGCGTGACGCGGGCCTGACACGCGTGACGTGGCTGACAGGCGGGACGCGCCTGGCGGGCGGGGCCGGCCTGACTGCTGTGACGCGGCTGACCGGCGTGACGCGGGAGGTGTGCCGGGCGCCGGATGCCGGGTGCGGCGCGGCGGGGAAGGGGGTACGGCGCCGCTTCGGCGGAGGGCCGACGGCGGTTCGTCGCACGGCGTAGGGCAACGGCGAGGCTCACAGCCGTCCGCGCTGCACCATCGCCGACAGCACCAGCATCCCCGGCAACAGGGGAGCCCAGACCGTCAGCACCCGGTAGCCGATGACGGTCGCCGTGGCGAGGGGCAGCGGCGTGCCGTACCCGGCCAGGGTGAGGACGAGCGCCGCGTCGATCGGACCGATGCCGCCCGGCGCGGGCACCACACCGGCCGCGGTGCTCGCCGCGAGGAACGCGAACACCAGCTGCGACCAGGACAGCGGCAGGCCCAGCGCCGTTCCCACGCAGGCCAGCACACCCGCCTGGAGCAGCGGAGCCGCGGCCGCTCCGCCCCACAGGGGCAGAAAGCGAGCGGGTCGGGTGTGCAGGAGCCGGGCGTCGGTGAGGGCCGTCCGGACGAAGTCCAGGGCGGGACGGCGCAGCGGCCGTGCGACGGCGAACAGCGCCACGACCGCCAGCGGGACCAGCAGGAGGCACGCGGCGGCCAGAAACAGCGTCCGCCCTTGCGGAAACAGTTCCGCGGGCGGTACGGCGGTGGGCGCCGCGAGTACGAAGGCCAGCACCAGCGGGATTTTCGCCACGGCCCTGACCAGGGAGTACAGGGCGATCGAGGCGGTGGCGCGGTTCAGCGGGACGCCCTCGCGCCGCATGAACCGCAGGGTCACCGCATGGGCGCCGATGCTCGCGGGCAGCACGTGGTTGGCGGCGCCCGCGGCGATCTGCGAGGCCAGCAGCGCGCCCGGTGGCAGCCGGTCCGTGATCGCGCCCTGCCGCACGCAGGCCGCGGCGACCGCCCCCAGATAGGTGAACAGGAGCCCGGTCAGCAGCCACCAGGGATCGGCGGTGGCCAGCCGGGCCACGCCGTCGCGGACGGCGTGCCGGTCGACCGCCGCCCATACCGCGAGGAACAGCAGCGGCAGCAGGGCGAGGGCGCGGCGGGTGGCGGTGGAGGCCGACGGGCGGCGGCGCCCGACCGCGGGCGGCGGCGCCGACGGCGGCGGGGACGCGGGGTCCTCGAGGGGCAACACGGACACGGCGCACGTCGTCCTTCCTCGTCGTCACCACGCCCGGCGGTGTGACGGATCGGGGGCGAGCTCGGCGAGGGGCACGGGAGTCGTTCCCCTCCGGTGTGGCGGTGCGGTGTCCGGAAGCCGACGGAGTGCGGGCCGAGGGGCGACCGCGGTGCGGTGGCGCTGGGGTGCGATGGGGCTGGGGTGCGATGGGGCTGGGGTGCGATGGGGCTGGGGTGCGATGGGGCCGAGGTGCGATGTGGTGAGGCTGGGGTGCTGTGGATCTGGCTGTGTGCGGCCGAAGTGCGTGCGGGGGGTCGGCGTGCGGCCGAACCGGGTGCGGCGGGGCTGGGGTGCGGCGGGGCTGGGGTGCGCCGGGGCGCGGTGAGGCGGAGATGCGGCGGGGTGCCGGGGGGGCGGGCGCCGTGGGGCTGGGTGCGATGAGACGCGATGCGACTGTGGGATTTCTGCCCGTCTCCCTCCCTGTTCATCCCGGCCGCACGCCGAGGTTCACCCGGCTCGCGGCACCGGGGCATTTCTGGGGCTTCCGGGGGCCCTTCCAAGTCCGTTGCGGTTGTGGGGGGACCGGTTCGGGGCGGGGGCGGGGACCCCTCCATCCCTGGCCTGCTATCGGTCGCAACTCGTCACCCGTCACCCATCACCCGTCACCCGCTACCCGTCGCCTGGCAGTTCCGGTTGCGCCGGCCTGCTTCGGACCGACCCCAGGGGCAGCGTCATCGTGAAGACGGTGGCGGTCGTCGTGTCGTCCAGGTCCAGCGAGCCCCCGTGGGCGCGTACCAGGGAGCGGGCGACCGAGAGGCCGAGGCCGCTGCCGCCCCGGTCGCGGCTGCGGGCCTTGTCGACGCGGTAGAAACGGTCGAAGACGCTTTCGCGGTCTTCCGGCGGGATGCCGGGCCCCTGATCGGTGACATGGACCCGGGCCGTCTCCGCCGAGACGGACACCTCGACCGAGACCGGCGTGCCGGCCGGGGTGTGCACGGCCGCGTTGGTCAGGAGGTTGTCCAGGACCTGCCGGATGCGATGCGGATCGATCCGCAGCCGTACGGCCGCCGGTCCCGGGAGCACCGTCACCGGATGCCCGGCGTGACTCGCCCGGAACGCGTCGGCGGCCTGCTCGGCCAGTTCCACGAGGTCGGCGTTCTCCCTCCGCAGGGGCGTCTCCACCTCGGCGGCGTCCAGGCGGGCCAGTAGCAGGAGGTCGTCGAGGAGGACGCCCATCCGGGCGGCCTCGGCGCGCAGCCGGGCCAGATGCTTGTCGCGTTCCTCGGGGGCGTTGGCGGCCGCGTACTGGAAAAGATCCGCGTAACCGCGTACCGACATCAGCGGCGTGCGCAGTTCGTGCGAGGCGTCGGCGACGAAGCGGCGCAGGCGCTGCTCGGCCTCCGCGCGCACGGCGAGTGAGTCGTCGATGTGCTCCAGCATCGTGTTGAAGGCCGTCCGGAGCTCCTCGACCTCGGGCCCGCCGCCGGGGGCGTCCGCCCGCAGGTGCAGCCGGGACGCCGACTCGCTCAGGTCGTGCGAGGCGATCCCGTGCGCGGTGTGCGCCATGTCGCTGAGCGGTTTCAGCCCTTTCTTCAGCATCCGCCGGCCGAACACCACCAGCGCCAGCAGCGCCAGACCGAACGCGACCACCTGCATCGTGATCAGCTGACGCATGGTGCCGTCGATGTCCTCGGTCGGTGCGGCGCTGACCAGCACCACGCCGGGCGACACCTCGCAGGCGCGCAGCAGATACGTGCCCCCGCCGATCCGCTCCGTGCGGGTGACGTCGACGGCCGAGGCGGACATCCGCCGGGCGAGGGCGGTCAGCGCCGTGGTGTCGGGGGGCACGTCGGCCGGCTTGCGCAGGACGGCCGCGTCCGCCGACACGTCGTAGACGGCCGTGTACCAGCCGTAGTACGGCTGGCGCTCCACGATGCCGTGCGCCTTGGCGTCCTTGGACTGCACCGCCTGGACCAGCTTGATCTGGTCCCGTAGCTGGTGGTCGAGATAGTCCCGCATGTACATGGTCAGCATGGCGCCGACCACGGCGAACACCACCAGCGACAGCGCCCCCAGGCCGAGCGCCAGCCGGGTGCCCAGCCGGAGCCTGCGGTACGACCGGAGGAACCGGGCGATCACTCGGCCGCCTGCCGGAGTACGTATCCGAAACCGCGTACCGTCTGGATCAGCGGGTCGTCGCCCGTCGCGTCGAGCTTGCGGCGCAGCCGGCTGACGACCAGCTCGACGACGTTGGAACGGCCGCCGAAACCGTATTCCCACACATGGTCGAGGATCTGCGCCTTGGTGAGCACGGTGGGCGACTTGCGCATCAGGTAACGCAGCACCTCGTACTCGGTCGGCGTCAGCGTGAGCAGTTTGCCGTCGCGCCGCACCTCGCGGGTGTCCTCGTCCATGGTGAGGTCCGCCACCTGCAGCACGGAACGCTGGAATCCGGGGCCCGCGCTGCGCCGCAGCACGGTGCGCAGCCGGGCCATCAGCTCCTCGACCGCAAACGGTTTCACCAGGTAGTCGTCCCCGCCCCGGGTCAGCCCCGCGACGCGGTCGGCAACCCCGTCCCGCGCCGTCAGGAACACGACGGGAACCATCGTGCCGCCGTTGCGCAACCGGTCGAGCACGCCGAAACCGTCGATGTCGGGCAGCATCAGGTCGAGCACCACGATGTCGGGACGGAAGTCGGCGGCACGGCGCAGCGCCTCTTCACCCGAGTTCGCGGTCACCGCGTTCCAGCCCTCGTAGCGGGCGACCGTCGCCACGAGATCGGCGATCGGCGGGTCGTCGTCCACGACGAGGAGTCGTACTTTTTCCACCCGCCCATAGTGCGCCACTCGCCCCGCAGCGCCAGAGCCGCGTCTCGCGTGCGCGCACATCGATAAGATCTTGAAAGTTGTACGACAGGAGAATGACAGCAAAGCACGGACAAGCTCTGTGTTCTGAGGACCCGATCTAGGAGTTTCCGTCCGTGACGACCGTCCAATCGCCTCCCTCGCCCCCCACGGCGATCCGGCCCAAAGTGGTGGCCCGCACCGGCCTGTACGCCGTGCTGGCCGCCAACGCGGCCGTCGTGACCCTCTTCGCCGTCCAGGCCGGCTTCGCCTCCAACGCACTGGTCGTGATCGGCCGTTTCGCCGGTCTGTACGGCGCGTTGCTGATGGCGTTCCAGCTGTTGCTGGTGGCCAGACTGCCCTGGCTCGACCGCCGGATCGGCATGGACCGGCTCACCAACTGGCACCGCTGGACCGGCTTCGGCCTGCTGTGGACGCTGGTCGGGCACGTGGTGTTCATCACCTTCGGCTACGCCGAGTCGTCCTCGCTGAACCCGGTGAACCAGCTCGTCGACCTCGCCGAAACCGTCGAAGGCGTTTTCCGCGCCGTGGTCGCCATGGCGCTGATTCTTGTCGTCGGCGGTGTCTCCGCCCGCTGGGCGCGTCGCCGGCTGGCCTATGAGACCTGGCACTTCGTCCATCTGTACACCTACGTCGCCGTGGTGCTGGCCTTCACGCACCAGGTCGCGGTCGGCACCACCTTCACGGCGTCGTCCGCCGCCACCGCCTACTGGTACGGCGTGTGGGGCGTCGCCCTCGGCTCGGTGTTCCTGGGCCGCCTCGTGCTGCCGCTGTGGCGGAACTGGCGTCACCAGCTGCGCGTCGAGGCGGTCGTTCCCGAGGCCGACAACGTCGTTTCCGTCTACATCACCGGGCGCGACCTGGACCGGATGCCCGCCCGGGCCGGCCAGTTCTTCCTCTGGCGGTTCATGACCAAGGACCGCTGGTGGCAGGCCAACCCCTTCTCCCTGTCGGCCGCGCCCGACGGCTCCCGCCTGCGGCTGACCGCCAAGGCCGCCGGTGACGGCTCCGCGGGCCTGCGTCATGTCAAGCCCGGCACGCGGGTCTTCGCCGAGGGTCCCTACGGCGCGTTCACGGCGATGCACCGCACCCGCCCGGAAGCCCTGCTCATCGCCGGCGGCGTCGGCGTCACCCCCATCCGCGCGCTCCTCGAGGAGATCCACGGGCATGCCGTCGTCATCTACCGCGTGGCCGGCGAACGTGACGCCGTCCTCTATGACGAGCTGCACCGACTCGCCCTCTCCAAGGGGGCGGAGCTGCACCTGGTCACCGGGCCGCCGGTGCCCGACCGGCTGGCGCCGCGCGAACTGTCCGCGCTCGTCCCGGACATCGCGCGGCGGGACGTCTTCCTGTGCGGGCCGCCGCCGATGATGAACGCGGTCCTCGGCACCCTCCGCGAGCTCGGCGTGCCGAGGCCGCAGATCCACTTCGGGCGCTTCAGCCTGGCGGGATGAGAGAGACATCGTGAAGCGAGCCATACCTGTCCTGATCCTGTCCGTCGCGGGACTCATCCCCGTCTGGCGCTACGAGCCGTCCACCGGGACGTCGACCACCACGTCCACGGTCGCCGAGTCACCCGCGCCCGCGTCCTCGTCGTCCTCTTCCCCGGGGACGCAGACGTTCACCGGAACGACGGTCACCACGGAGAAGGGCGACGTCCAGGTCCGGATCACCTACGACGGCAGTGAGATCACGGCCGTCCAGATGCTGAAGCAGCCCAACCATCCGCAGACGACGGCGGCGGTGCCGAAGCTGATTGCGGAGACGCTTACGGCGCAGAGCGCGGACATCGACACCGTCTCCGGAGCGACCCTCACCAGCGACGGCTACAAGGAGTCGCTGCAGGCCGCGATCGACGCCAAGGGCGCATGACGTGCACCGCGTCGAACACGTCATGGGGTTTCCCGTCTCGCTGCGGGTGGACGACGTCACCGACCCGTCGGTCCCCGAGGGCGCCGCGGACGCCGTCTTCGCATGGCTGCGGGAGGTCGACGAGCGGTTCAGCCCCTACCGGGAGGACAGCGAGGTGTCCCGGCTGGACCGGGGCGAACTGTCCGCCGACGGGCCGAGCGACGACCTCGCCGAGGTCCTCGGCCTGTGCGAGGAGTACCGGATCGCCACCGGCGGCGCCTTCGACGTCCGGCTGCCCGGCCGCGGCCTCGACCCCTGCGCGGTCGTCAAGGGCTGGTCGGTGCAGCGGGCGGCGGACCTGCTGACCGCGGCAGGACTGACCCGGTTCTGCCTCAACGCCGGCGGTGACGTCGTCGTCTCGGGCGGCCCCTGGCGGGTCGGCGTGCGGCACCCCTTCGTCGCGGACAAGGTGTGCGCCGTCCTCGGCCTCACCGACGCGGCGGTCGCCACCTCCGCACGCTACGAGCGCGGCGACCACATCCTCGACGGGCGCACCGGCCTCCCGGCGGCCGGCCTCGACAGCCTCACCGTCGTCGCCCCGGACCTGACCCTGGCCGACACCGTCGCCACCGCCGCGTTCGCGCTGGGCCGCGAGGGCGTGGAGTGGGCGGCCTCGCAGGCGGACTGCGAGGTCTTCGCCGTGGTCGCCGGGGGCGGAGTGCTGCGTACCCCGGGCTTCCCCACGGCCGGCGCGGGGACGGCGGCCTGACGTTTCTCACGTCCCTCAGATCCCTCGACTCGGAGCAACGCGGGGTAACGCCGGAGCCGGACGCCTCCCGCGTTCGTTTCGTTCATGGCCCTGACGATGGAGGCGGCGTCTGGGGGATCCCCGAGCCGTTGCTGAGGGCGGGGTGAGAATCAGCGGACTCACAGGTAGGACGCAGCGGAAGCGCTCTCACGTGTTCTCCCGGACCTGGCCGCCGGGCGCCGAGCCCTGTCGTGCCCTGGGAAACGTCCGAAACACAAGCGGTCTAGACTCTCCCCGCAATGACCTGAACTCATGTGGTCGAGTGCGGGCGGAAACGGCCAGACCCGAAGGGTATTCGGCGTTTTGATACGGATAGATTCAGTCACCAAGCGGTACCCGGACGGCACGGTGGCGGTCGACCGGCTCTCCCTCGACATACCGGACCGCTCGATCACCGTCCTCGTCGGCCCGTCGGGCTGCGGCAAGACGACCACCCTGCGGATGATCAACCGGATGGTCGAGCCCACCGAGGGCGCCATCCTCATCGACGGCGTCGACAGCCGTCAGCAACCGGTCAACTCGCTGCGCCGGTCGATGGGTTACGTCATCCAGAACGCCGGGCTCTTCCAGCACCGCACGATCGTCGACAACATCGCCACCGTCCCCCGGCTGCTGGGCTGGAGCAAGGACAAGGCCCGCGCGCGGGCCAGGGAGCTGATGGAACGGGTGGGGCTGGACGCCTCGTTCGCCAAGCGCTACCCCTATCAGCTCTCCGGCGGCCAGCAGCAGCGCGTCGGCGTGGCGCGGGCGCTCGCCGCGGACCCGCCGGTGCTGCTGATGGACGAGCCGTTCTCCGCCGTCGACCCGGTCGTCCGCAAAGGCCTGCAGGACGAACTGCTGCGCATCCAGGAAGAGTTGGGCAAGACGATCGTCTTCGTCACCCATGACATCGACGAGGCCGTCAAGCTCGGCACCATGGTCGCCGTGCTGCGCACCGGCGGGCGGCTCGCCCAGTTCGCGCCGCCCGCCGAGCTGTTGTCCGAGCCTGCCGACGAGTTCGTCGAGGACTTCCTCGGCGCCGACCGGGGCATCCGCCGTCTGTCGTTCTTCTCCTCCGCCGAGCTGGAGTTGCTCACCGCTCCCATCGTCGCGGTCGACTCCACCGCCGAGCAGATCACCGCCAAAGCCACGGCCGACGTCCCCTACCTCCTCGTCACCGGCATGGACGGCCGCCCGCTCGGCTGGAGCGAGCCGGACGCGCTGACCGCGGGACAGATCGACGCCGGCCGACTGCTGTCGTACGGGCGGCCGTTCGTCGCCGGACAGGACTCGCTGCGGGCCGCGCTCGACTGCGCCGTCCTGTCGCCCACCGGCTGGGCCGTCGCCGTGGACGCGGAGGGCCGGGCCACCGGAGTCGCGTCGCAGGCGGCGATCGCCGACGCGATCCGCGGCGCCCACGCGGCGGGCCGGCAGGAGGGACGGGAACGCCAGGAGGAACAGCCGGCCGGGGAAACCGTTTCGAAGGCCGTCCGGTGAACCGCTTCTTCGACATCCCGAGCGACCTCCAGCACGACTGGCTCGGCCTGATCGGGCTGCATCTGCGCGAGGCCCTGCTGCCGGTGCTGGGCGGGCTGCTGCTCGCGCTCCCGCTGGCCCAGCTGTGCGTGCGGCTGCGCTGGCTGTACCCGCCGGTGCTGTGGGTGACGACCGTGCTCTACGCCATCCCGTCCCTGGCCTTCTTCGTCGTCCTCATCGACTACACGGGGCAGACCGAACTCACCGTGATGATCCCGCTCACCGTCTACTCCCTGGTCGTGCTCGTCCCGGCGATCGTCGACGGCGTGCGCTCGGTGCCGCAGGAGACCCTCGCCGCGGCGACCGCCATGGGCTTCGGACCCGTACGCCGCTATCTGCAGGTCCAGTTGCCGATCGCGGTGCCCGCGATCATCGCCGGTCTGCGGGTCGCGACGGTGTCCAGCATCAGCCTCGTCAGCGTCGGCATGCTGATCGGCAACCAGGGCGCGCTCGGCAACCTGCTGCACGACGCGCAGATCTACAACCGGCCGGAACTGGCCTGGAACTCCGTGCTCA
This sequence comes from Streptomyces achromogenes, assembly GCF_030816715.1. Lineage (NCBI taxonomy): Bacteria > Bacillati > Actinomycetota > Actinomycetes > Kitasatosporales > Streptomycetaceae > Streptomyces > Streptomyces achromogenes. Next base: position 6,711,841 of record NZ_JAUSYH010000001.1, read on the forward strand.
CCACGGCGGTCCTGGCGGTTCTCGTGGACGCCGCGCTGGTCCTCGTACGGCTCCTGCTGACCCCGTGGATGCCGAGCGCCGCCGGCCGCCGCCGGGCCGCGCAGGCGGCGCCCGTCCTGGAGGGGAGTAGTCCGGTGAACGTACTGAACTTCGTCAACGCCTTCTTCGGCGACGGCGCCCACTGGCACGGCTACGACGGCATCCCCACCCGGCTGCTGGAACACCTCCAGTACTCGCTCGAGGCGCTCGCCCTCGCCGCCCTCATCGGACTGCCGGTCGGACTCGTCACCGGCCACTACGGCAAGGGCGGCAACACCCTCACCCTGATCGCCACCGCGGGCCGGGCGCTGCCCACCTTCGGTCTGCTGGTGCTCATCACCATCACCACCGGCTTCGGCATGATGCCGGTGATGATCCCGCTGGTGGTCCTCGCCGTCCCGCCGATCCTTGTCACCACCTACGAGGCGGTGCGCTCCGTCGACCCGTCCCCGGTGGACGCGGCGCGGGGCATCGGCATGGCCGAACCGCGCATCCTGCTCCAGGTGGAGCTGCCCGTCGCGCTGCCGCTCATCCTCGGCGGGCTGCGCTCGGCGGCCATCCAGATCGTGTCCACCGCCACCATCGCCGCGTACGTGGGCCTCGGCGGACTCGGCCGCTTCATCGTGGACGGCCTCTACCAGCACGACTACGAGAAGGTCGTCGGCGGCGCCACCCTGGTCGCCGGTATGGCGCTCGCGACCCTGGGCATCTTCTGGGCGGTCGCCCGCGCGACGGTCTCGCCGGGGGTGCGGCGCGCCCACCAGGGCGTGTTTCGAACGTAGCGTCGTCCGCCCGCCGGGCAGGCGGGACGTTTGAAACACGCCCTGGCCAGGACCCGGCCCCGCGCATCGTGTTCCTCAGCCCTCGGTGCGGGCCAGCGCCTGTTCCAGGACGACGAGCAGGGCGTCGCGGACCGAGCCGCGCTCACGGGCGTCGAAGACGAGCAGCGGCACGCCGTCCGACACGTCGAGGGCCCAGCGGACCTCGTCCAGCGTGTGCGCCACCTGGCCGTCGAAGGCGTTCACGGCAACGGCGAACGGGATCCGCTTGTGCTCGAAGTAGTCGACCGCGGCGTAACAGTCGTCGAGGCGGCGGGTGTCGACGATGACGAGCCCGCCGACCGCGCCCTCCACGATGTCGTCCCACATGAACCCGAACCGCTCCTGCCCGGGCGTGCCGAACAGGTACAGCTTGAGCGTCGGGTCGATGGTGATGCAGCCGAAGTCCATCGCCACCGTCGTGGTGGTCTTGCGCGGGGTGTGGCTGAGGTCGTCCACGCCCGCCGCGACCTCGGTGATGGCCGCCTCGGTGGTCAGCGGCTCGATCTCGGAGATCGAGCCGACGGCGGTGGTCTTGCCCACGCCGAAGCCGCCCGCGATCACCAGTTTCACCGGCAGCGGCGGCCGTACGGCGGCCTGCCCGGCCGAGGTGCGGACCAGCGGTTCAGTCGGTGTCACGGAGTACCCCCCGGGAGTCGGGGATGGCCCGCAGGCCATCGATAACCCTGCGCAGTACGGACGCGTCGTGGGTGGCGCCGGAGTCGGGCACGTGCACCGACAGCTGTCCCGCCGCCCGCAGGTCCTCGGCGAGGACCCGCACCACGTTCAGATGCAGCCGCAGCCGCGCCGCGATCTCCGCGATGGACTGCGGCACGCGGCAGGCGGCGACGATGTCGTGCTGCTCGAAGGAGAGCCGGTGCAGCGCGCCGAGCCCGTCGGCCGTGGCGACCAGTTGGGTCTCCACGGGCATCGTCCGGCCGGACGACGCCTCGCCCGGGCCGCCCGCGACCCGTCCGGCGGTGACGAGGAACGGCCGGACGGCGGGCGCGGGCCCGACGGGGGCGACGCCGTCCTCGCCGGCCCCGCGCGGGGTGCGGCCGTCCGCCATCGGTGTTCGCTTTCTCTGCGGTGGCGCGCGGTCAGCGCGTACGTGTGGCGCCGACGCTGTTCTTCAGTTCCAGGACGAGCTGGGGGCTGAGCGCGCTGCCGGCGCGGTTGGCGAACACCGTCATCTCATAGGCGATGTTGCCCAGCTTGGCCTCCTTGTCGGTGACCACGCCGAGCACGGCGCCGCTGCCGATCGCGGAGACCAGCACGTGACCGCCCTCCAGATCGATGATGACCTTGTTCAGGCCGCCCAGGCCGTAGTTTCCGGAGGCGCCCGCGGCCAGGCTGGTGATGCCCGACACGATCGCGGCCAGCCGCTCGGAGTCGGCGTGCTCGCGCAGTTCCGACACGGCGATCAGCAGTCCGTCGGAGGACACCGCGATGGCGTCCACGACTCCTGCGGTCTCGGTGGCGAAACGGTTGAGCAGCCAGGTGAAGTCGGCTGCGGCGGCCCGCAGATCGGTCGGCGTGGCGTCTCCGGCGGGAGTCTCACCTGTCGACGTGCTCACTGCTCGGCTCCTTCCGGAAGGTGGTTCTGGTGGTGCGTGCGGTCCCGGCCCGACGAGTCGGACGTCGCTGTCCGGTCGGTCCGGTCGGTCAGGTCGGTCCGGTCGGGGTCACCGTCGGGACGGTGGTCGCGTCCGTGGTCGCTGCGGCCGTCGTCCCCGCGCGCGGTGCGGTGCGCGGCCGGGTCGGCGGGGCGCGGGTGTTCGCCGGTGTCGCGGTGGGCGCGGGCCACGGCGGCCTCGAACTCCTCCAGCGCACTGCGTACGGCGTCCGCGTCGGCGGGGCGGGCGGCCTGCCGCGCCGTCTGCTGCGCGGTGGTGTCGACGTCCGTGCGCAGCGTGGCGCCGCGCACACGACGCCGCAGGGGCCGGGCGGCGTCGGCCTCGCCGGCCGAGGCGGACGCGGGTGCGCCGGCGCCTCGCGGCGCACCGGGCGGCAGCCCTTCGGGCGGCGCGCTTTCGGAGCCCCCGGCGCCTTCGGTGGGGCCGAACGACGACGAGGCGGCGGCCCGACGGGCAGGCAGCGGGGACGATGCCGATGCCGATGTCGAAGCGGTCGAGGTCGAGGTCGATGGCGAAGCCGAACTCGGCTCGGGCGCGCGGGCCGCCGGAGTGGTTTCCGTGGTGCCGGGGGCCGGGCGTTCCGCCGACGGCGCGGGTGCCTGCGGCTCCGCCTCGGCGCGGGTGCGCGGTGTGCGCTCGGCGGTGCGGGGCGTGGGGATGCCCGGCGCGCCGACGCGGGTGGGCGGCTCGGCCTCGGGCGTGCGGGAGCGCACCGCGGCAGACGCGCCGCCGGCGGCTCCTCCCGGCTCGTACCCCGTGCCCGGCGTGGCGGCGGAGTCGGGGCGGGTCGTGCGGTCCCCGGCGGTGACGCCGGCGGGGCTGCCGGCCGGGGCGGGCAGGGACCCGGGTTCGCGGCCCGGCGGGGCGCCGCGGGAGTCGTCCGGCTGTGTCGCCGGGGCGGCCTCGCGCCGGGGGATCCGGCGGGGAAGCACGGTCGGGTCGTCCTCGCGCGCAGCCCAGGACGGGACGGAGGCGGACGGGGACGGGCCCGCCGCGGGAGCCGACGGAGTGGCGGTCCGTCCGGCGGAGGCGGGGGGCGCCGACGAACCCGGGGAGACGGACCCGACCCCCCGGCCGGCCTCGCTCATCGTCACCAGCAGTGCCGACGGGATCATCACCTCGGCCGTCACACCGCCGCCCGGGGTGCGGGTGAGGGTGACGTCGACGTCCCAGCGGCGGGCGAGGGCGCCGACCACGAACAGGCCGAGCACCTTCGTCGGCACGAGGTCGAGGCGCTCGCGGCGCACCAGACGCGCGTTCTCCTCGGCGAGGCGCTCCGCGCTCATGCCCAGGCCGTGGTCGGAGACGGTGACCGACGCGCCGTCGTCGTCGGAGCCGACCACCACCTCGACGGGGCTGTCCTCGGGTGAGAACGACACGGCGTTCTCCAGGAGTTCGGCGATCATCAGCGTCAGGTCGCCGATGATGTCGGGCTCCACGACGGCCTCGGTCGCGGCGCGCAGCCGGACCCGCTGGAAGCCCTCGATCTGACCCAGCGCGGCGCGTACGACGTTGGTGAGCGCGGTGGGGCCGGCGTCCAGGACGGTCTCGCGGATGCCGGCGAGCAGCATCAGACTGTCGGCGTTGCGGCGCAGCCGGACGGCGATGTGGTCGATGGAGTAGAGGCGCTCGAGCAGTGCGGGGTCGGTCTCCCCGCGCTCCACCGCGTCGATCAGCGCGAGTTGCCGGGTGGTCAGGTTGCTGACGCGGCGGCCGACGTTGCCGAACATCTCGGCGACGTTGCGCCGGCTCAGCACCTGGCGTTCCAGCAGTGCGGCCGCGGTGGTCTGGACGTTGTTGAAGGCCTCGGCGAGCTCACCGATCTCGTCGTCGGCGGTGACCGGCAGTTCGCGCAGCCGCGGGGAGCCGGCCTCCTCGGCGTCGTCGTCGGCGACACGGGCGAGTTCGCGGCCCGCGACGTCGGCGACCTCCTGCGCGGCCCCGGTCAGCGCCAGCACCGGACGGACCACGGAGCGGCGGACCAGGACGGAGAGGGTGATCCACAGGGCGAAGCAGAACAGTGCCAGGCTCAGCAGCAGGACCGCGCGCCACCGGGCGCTGGAGGCCGCGGCGTCGGCCCGGTCGGCGATCTGGTCGATGAGCGACGCCGTGATGGCGAGCCGGGACCCGGCCTGCGCGCTGTAGTCGGGGTAGCGGGCGAGGGCCGCCCGCAGCGCCGTCCGGATGTCGGCCTTGGACTCGGCCTGCAACGCGCTGGGGTCCACCGCCAGATCGGCGTAATGCCGGCTGATCGAGGCCTGCGAGGTGTTGTGCTCGATGCCGCTGAACTCGTCGGACTGCGCGGGGCTCGCGAACCGCTCGAACCGCGCGGCCTGGTAGGTGAACAGCTCGTAGGAGCCGACCGCGCCGGTGAACTCGATGAGCGCGTTGCTGTCACCGGTCCCCGCGGAGAACACGCCGGTCTCGTAGGCGCCGTGGGCGGCGTCCGCGCGCAGCAGCGAGTCGAGGAGGTTGCCGGTGAAGGTGGAGGCGAGCGCGGAGTCGTGCTCCAGGCCGAGGCCCTCGATGAGGCCGTCGGCGGCGCCCGAGTACGCGGGGTCGATGTTGTCGGCGGGCAGATAGCCCTGCGCGATGGTCTGCCGCAGCCCGGCCAGCCCCTGGACCTCCCTCAGGGCCTGGGCCTCGGTGTCCGGCAGCCGGTCGCCGAAGGCGTCGACGACCTTCCGCACCTGCTCGTCGACGGCGGCCTGGGTCTGCCGGTAGTTCTCGGCGGAGGGGGCGTCGACGCCGGTGGCCGCCTCGAACCGCACGGAGAGCAGGATCGCCTGCTGGTGCTCGGCCTGCAGCCGGGCGACGAGCTGGGCGACCTGCGTGCTGTCGCGGACCAGTCGGGCGGCGTTCTCCGCGCGGTCGGACTCCTGCACCAGGTCGACGACGAGGTACGTCAGCAGCAGGGCGATCACCGCCAGCGGGATGCCGACGAGCACGTTCAGCTTGCGCCGGAAGGGCCATCGGTCGGCGAAAGCCCGCAGGCCACGGGGCGCGGACGGCGATGCCGAGGACGTCGAGCCGGCGGGCGCGTCCACCTCTTTCGTGGACACCGGGCCTCCTTCAAGAGGGCGTTGCAGGCGTGCAACGGGGGCATGCGCGCTGGTCCGTCTGTGCTGTGCGCGCATGTGTCCGTCTGGCTGTGAACACGTGAGCGGCCCCCGTATACCGCTGTGGCTGACGCCGACTGCTGTGGCGAACGTCAACTACGGCGACACTATCGCCCATTCGAACGGGCGAGCACGGCGCCCCGCGTCAAGAATCCATCACGAAGGGAGATCTTCGAGGGGGCGCGGGAGAACGTTCGGTTCGCGCGGCGGTGATCGCGGATCGACGCCGATCGGTGACCCGGCTGCTCTTGACCGATCGAGAAGCGGGTGGATTGGATCAGAAGACAAGTATGTGAGTTCTCATCAACCCCCCAGCTCGGAACGGGAACCGTGACTTCCAACGCCCACAGCAGCAGGTCCCTGAGGAACCACCCCGGCGCGGCCGCCGTCGCCCTGGCCGCGATGACGGTCCTGCTGGCGGGATGTGGCTCCTCGTCCGGTGACACCGACGACCCGCTCGCCGGCGACAAGGCGGCAGGCGGCACGGTGGTCGTCGGCTCCAACAACTTCGCCGAGAGCATCCTGCTCGCCGACATCTACGGCGAGGCCCTGAAGGCCAAGGGCGTCAAGGTGGCGTACAAGCCCAACATCGGCAGCCGCGAGACCACGTACGGGCTGCTGAAGAACGGTTCCATCACCGTCCTGCCCGAGTACAACGGCTCCCTGCTGGCGTACCTGGACAAGGACGCCGCCCAGACCTCGCTCGCGACCGTGAACGCCGCGGTGAAGACGAAGCTCGACTCCAAGCTGACGCTGCTGGAGTCGTCGCCCGCCGAGAACAAGGACTCCGTCACGATCAACGCGGAGACCGCGAAGAAGTACAACCTCACCTCGGCGTCCACGCTCGCCGACCTCAAGGACGCCGCCCCCGACCTGGTTCTCGGCGGTTCGCCCGAGTTCCAGACCAGGCAGCAGGGCATGGTCGGTCTCGAGTCGGTGTACGGGCTGAAGTTCAAGAACTTCAAGGCGCTCGACGCGGGCGGTCCGCTGACCCAGGCGGCGCTGAAGAAGAACACCGTGCAGGCCGCGGACATCTTCACCGCGGACCCGACCATCACCAAGGAGAAGTTCGTCGTCCTTCAGGACCCGAAGAACCTCTTCGGATTCGCGAACGTGACGCCTCTCGTCTACAAGAGCGGCCTCTCCCAGGAGGGCATCGACGCGCTCAACGCCGTCTCCGCCAAGCTCGACACGAAGGCGCTGCTGGACCTGGACTCCCAGGTGCAGCTGGAGAGCAAGGACCCGCTGGACGTCGCCAAGGCCTGGCTGAAGTCCGCGGGCCTGGACTGAGCCCGGCCCCGCCCGTCCGAACCCCCGACGCACCGAACCGTTGGACACGCCGGCAGACGGAACGGCCCGGGTCGCCCCGCACCACGAGGGCGCCCGGGTCGTCCTGAACGGAAACGCCCTCACCGTCGCAGAGCTGATCGCGCTCGCCGACGGTGCGGCCGTGCCCGTGGTGGCCCCCGAGGCCCGTGAGCGGGCCGTACGCTCCTGGCGGACGGCCCGGCGGCTCGCCGCCTCCGGGCGGCTGTACGGCCGCGGCACCGGCGTGGGCGCGCAGCGCTCCGTGACGGTCGACGAGGACGACGAGGTCGCGCACGGACTGCGCCTGCTGCGCAGCCACGCCGGCGGGGCGGGCGACCTGCTGCCCGGCCGTCAGGTCCGGGCGATGCTCGCGATCCGCGCCAACCAACTCCTCGCCGGCGGCTCCGGCATCCAACCGGCCTTCGTCGACGCCCTCACCGAGGCCCTGCGGCTCCGCGTCCACCCGGCCGTCAGTGAATACGGCGGTGTCGGCACCGGAGACCTGACGGCGCTGGCCCAGACGGGGCTCACCCTCCTCGGAGAACGGCCGTGGGCCGGCGAGGGGCCGGCCGGCACGACCGATCGGCCCGCGGTGCCTGAACCGCCTGAGGGGTCCGCGCTGCCTGCCGCGCTCGCGGAGTCCGCCGCGCCTGTCGTGGCGATCGCTTCGGGCGAAGCGGACCGGGGTGCGGCTGCCGCCGGCGCCGGGGACGCGGGGGCGACCGCGGAGCCGGCCGGCCGTACGTCTGTCGCCGTGGACGCCTCCACCCCTACCGGCGGATCGACCGGGACCGGCGCATCCGCCGGAACTGCCGTTCCCGCCACTACCGGCGCACCTACCGCTACCGCTGCCGGCGCACCCGCCCGGACTGCCGTCCCCGCCGGGCCCCGCTCCCGTGTCGGGCCCGGTGCCGGGCCCGTCGACGGTGCTCAGCTCGCCATCGTCCCCGTCGCGTTGCCCGCCCCGCCGTCGGAACCTGCCGCCCTGCCCGATCGCACTCCCGTCGCCTCCGCGCCGGGCCTTCCCCTCGCGCCGCTTCCCGGCCGCTTCCCGGTGCCCGTCGTCCTGCAGGCCGGGGACGCTCTCGCGCTGCTCAGCAGCAACGCCCTGGCGTTGGCGCAGGCGGCGCTGGCGCAGGGTGAGGTCGGGATGCTGTTGCGGGCCACGCACGCCGTCGCCGCGCTCTCGCTCGTCGCGGTGTCCGGGTCGCCGGAGGCGTACGCGGCGCCGGTGCACGCGCTGCGGCCCTATCCCGGTGCCGCCCACGCGGCAGGCGAGATACGGCGGCTGCTCGGACTGCCCGGCCGTCCGCCGCCCCACCCGGGCAGCCGGGTCCAGGACCCCTTCGGCTTCCGTGCCTTCCCCCAGGTGCACGGCTGCGCCCTGGACGCCTGCGAACGACTGCGCGAGGTCGTCGAGGTGGAGATCAACTGCCCGTCGGAGAATCCCCTCATGGATCCCGACGGCGCGGCGGCCTACCACCACGGCGGGTTCTTCGCCGCCCCGCTGGGCCTCGCTCTGGACGCGGCCGGACTCGCTCTGTTGCAGACCGCACAGCTCTCCGCAGCCCGCCTGACCGCGCTCGGCGACCCCGGGTTGACCGGACTGCCCGCCTTCCTCGGCGGCGGGCCCGCGAGCAGCTCGGGTGCGATGATCCTCGAGTACACCGCCAACTCGGCGCTCGCGGAGCTGCGTTCCTGTGCGATGCCCGCCTCGGCGGGGCACGCCGTCCTGTCGCGGGGCCTGGAGGAGGCCGCCAGCTTCGCCGGTCAGGCCGCCCGCCAGGCCCTGCGCGCGGCGCACGCCTATGCCGTCGTCGTCGCCTGTGAACTCGTGGCGTCGGTACGGGCGTTGCGGATGCTGCCGGGGTCGCCGCCGGTCGCCGCCTTCGCCGTGGCGGCGGCCGCCCTGCCCGCGGGCACGGACGACCGCCCTTTGACCGACGACGTGACGGCGGCCGTCGAACTGCTGCCGCTCCTCGCGCGGTTGTGAGGCCGTCGCCGCAGCGGCCGCCTCAGTACCCCACGTAGAACGTCGCGTCCTGCTTCTCCGTCGCCGTCGATATGGGATCGATGCGCAGGACGTAGTTCGCGTGCCGGATGTACCGGGTGGGGTTGTTGTACGAGCGGAACGACGACCAGCCGGCGTCCGCCAGTCCCGCCGTCCGGTAGAACGTCGCGTCCCCGGCGAACGTCGACGTGCCGTCGTTCACGTCGAGTTGGAGCGCGTAGTTGTAGTGCCGCAGGTAGCGGGTCGGGAAGTTCACGGAACGGAAGGAGACTCCGGAGCTGTCCGCGAGGCCCGGCACCAGGGTCCACTGCGAGTCCTTGTACGGCTCGACGGGGTACTCGTCGATCCGGCCGGCGTAGTTGGAGTGGCGCACGTAACGGGCGGGGAAGTTGTAGGACTTCAGGCGGTTCCAGGCCGGGGCGCCCCACTTGGCCACGAGGTTGTCGTACTGGGTCGACGTGATCGTCGTGATGCCGCAGTGCTTGGAGTTGACCGGCTGGGTGTAGGCCTTCTGGTCCAGCGCGGTCCAGGTGCCGGCCGACAGGTCGGTGGACTGCCAGGCGTAGAAGACGCCGTTGGGGGTGTAGGTGTCGCCCCACAGGTACCAGGTGCCGGACGTCAGGGACTTGACCAGCGTCGGGGCCTCCGTGCCGCCGTGGGAGACGGCGGTGCTGAAGGGCGTGAAGCTGCCGGGGTTCAGCGAGGTGGACCTGGCGCCGAGCAGGGTGCCGTTCTTCTTGAAGTAGAGGTAGTTGACGCCGTTCACGCCGACGGCCATGTCGCCGTCGATCACGTCGTAGCCGGGGTCGAAGAAGACCTGGGGGGCCGAGACGGTGACGAAGTCGGTCGTGTAGTTGACCATGATGACGTTGTGGCCGCTGCTGTTGACGGCGGAGTAGATCAGCGCGTACTGGCCGCGGCCCGCGTCCCAGAAGGCCTCGGGCGCCCAGCTGTGGGTGTTCATGTCGTGCAGCTTCAGCCGGTGGTATCCGGTGAAGGTGCGCAGGTCGGTGGAGTTCCAGACGTGGACGTACTGGCTGACGTAGTTCCAGTCCGTCCCCTTGAGGTCGGTGGCGAGCACGACGAAGGTGCCGTCCTGCTTGCGCAGGATGAACGGGTCGCGCAGGCCGAGCGCGCCCTCGGTGGGGGTGACCACGGGGTTGTTCTGGTTCAGCGGCATCCAGCGCAGCCCGTCCGTGCTCACGGCCAGATGCAGGCCGTAGTCGGTGCCGTCGCCGAGATTCGTCGACTCGGTGAAATAGGCCATCACGTACGCGGAGTCGGCCGCGCGGGCGGACGGGACGCCGAGAGTGAGGGCCAGGGGGACGGAGGCGGCCGCGCCGAGGAAGAGGCGGCGGGACGGGTTGGGGGTCATGTGCGCTCCAGGGGGATGCAGCGAGGTGCCCGAATACAACCAGCCGGTTCGATATTTCGAACCAGGTTCGGCAAGTCGGTCAGAAGGTAGGGGCGCAAGGGGCGCACGTCAATCACTGGGACACGCTTGGCGGTTTTCCGCCGCTTTCCTGTGTGACGCTCATGAGAAATGCCGGCGACGACCGCACCGCCCCGGACTAGGGTCGGCACCCGTGAACAGGAGACGGCGGAAGAAGCTGGCGGAGCGTCTGGTCGGCGCGGCGAGGTTCGGGGACGGGAAGGGCGTCGACCGGTTGCTCGGAACCGGCGCCGACCCGGCGGCGGCCGATGCCGAGGGGACGACTCCGTTGTACGCGGCCTGCGTTCAGGGTGAAGCCGGCACGGCGCGCAGACTCCTCGAGGCCGGAGCGCCGCCCGACGCCGAGAGCGCCGGCCTCGGGGCCGAGGGAACTCCCCTGTGTGCGGCGGCCTGTTGGGGCCACGTCGAGACCGTCCGCGTCCTCCTTGCCCATGGCGCCGACCCCGACCTCCGCGAGGACCACGGCACGGGCATGACGCCCCTCGAGTGGGCGGCCGCGGGGCCCCACCCGCGGACGATCGCCGTACTGCGCGAGGCCGGAGCCCACTGAGCGCGGTGAGCCCACTGAGCCGAGGGGTGTCGATGCGTGTCGAGGGGCGCCGACGGGCGTCGAGGGCGGTGAGCCCGTCGGGGGCGCTGCCGTGGCCGGGAGGCCTCAACCCCGCCGGGTCCCGGCGGTGACATCGTCGATCAGGTGGTCGATCAGCGCGATCAGCACCTCCCGGCACGACTCCCGCTCGCGTGCGTCGCAGAGCAGCACCGGAACGTGCGCCGGCAGCGCCAGCGACTCCCTGATGTCCTCGGTGGGGTAGGGGTGCAGCCCATGGAAACCGTTCACCGCGATGACGAACGGGATGCCCCGGCGTTCGAAGAAGTCGACGGCGGCGAAACTGCACTCGGGCCGGCGCACGTCGATGAGGACCACCGCCCCGAGCGCACCGATCGCCAGGTCGTTCCACATGAACCAGAACCGTTGCTGGCCCGGCGTGCCGAAGAGGTACAGCACCAGGTCGTCGCCGATGGTGATGCGCCCGAAGTCGAGGGCCACGGTGGTGGACCGCTTGGCCTCGATGCCCTTCAGATCGTCGACGTCCAGGCCGGCGACCGTGAGCGGCTCCTCCGTGCGCAGCGGCACGATCTCACTGACCGCCCCGACCATGGTGGTCTTGCCGACGCCGAAGCCGCCGGCGACGAGGATCTTCACGGTGTCGGGCGCCGCCGCCGGCCCGGTGGCGGGAGCGGCGCTGTCAGATCCGGCCAAGGCCGTCCCTCACTTTCTGCAGCAGGTCCAGGTCCGCGGAACCGGTGACCGAGCGCGGCGGCCGGGCCGTGATCAGGCCGGCCTCCAGCAGGTCGCAGAGCATGATGACGACCACGCTCACCGGCAGGTCGAGATGGGCCGCGAGCTCCGCCACCGCGACGGGCCGGGCGCACAGCCGCAGGATCCGGGCGTACTCCGGCTGCGGCCGCGCCACCCGGGAGGGCGGCGGGTGCACCGCCGTCACCGTCGTGATGAGCGTGAAGTCGGCGCGGCTGGGCCGGGTCCGTCCACCGGTCAGGGCGAACGGTCTGACCAGCCGGCCCGCTTCGTCGCCTCCGCTCACCTCACCCGCCGTGGGTGCGCACGGCGGGACCGACGTGGGCCCGCGGCGCCGCGCTGAGGTGCTCGCCGATCTTCTTCACCAGCATGTTCATCTGGTACGCCACCACACCGACGTCCGCGTTCTTGCCGGCCAGCACGACGAGATGGGCGCCCGGACCGGCCGAGGTCAGGATCAGATAGGTGTGCGCCATCTCGATGAGGGCCTGGCGCACCGGGCCGCCCCGGAAGTCCATGCTGACGCCCTTGCTGAGACTCATCAGCCCGGACGCCGTCGCCGCCAGCCGCTCGGCGTCCTCGCGCAGGAAACCGGTGGACTTGCTGACCACCAGTCCGTCCTCGGAGAGGACCACGGCCTGGTTGACGTCGGCGACGCGGTCCACGAGACCGGTGAGCAACTGGTCGAGCTGGGTGTTCGTGCCGGGGAGGGAGGGTGTCATGGCGGTGTCCTTCATGAGCGGTCGGCGGGCGGGGTCGGGGTCTTGGCGGCGCCCGCGGCGGTGACCGGCGGGCCGGGGGCCTCCTCGGCGGTCGTCTCCTGCGGGTCGGACGGCGGCTCTTCGGCGTCGGCGTGTGCCCGCAGCGTGCCGCGCTGGAATCCGGCGAGGGACGACGCGGCGCGCTCGGCGGTGAAGTCGTCCAGGACCCGGTCGTCCTCGACGGTGTCGGCGGACGACGCGTCCTCGCGGAGCTCGTCGGCGAGGCTGGTCTGCGGGACCCGGCGTGGCAGCGGGGTGAGGCCGCCGGGGCGGGAGCCGGTCCCCGCGGGTACGCCGACCGCGCGGGCGGACGGCTCGTGCGCCGTGGCGGAGGTGTCGCGGACCGGGAGGGGAGGCGGGGCCCCGCCTTCGGGCCGGCCGTCGTCCCGGCCTCCGTCCCGGGCCCGGGCCGAGGCCGGGGCGTTGCGGTCCCGGCCCGGGCCGTGGCCGTCCCGCTCCCGCTCCGGGGCCCGGCCGCGGTCCCGGCCGGGAACGGGGGCGGGGGACGCGTCCTCGTCGGGCCGGGGACGGCTGTGCCCGTTCTCCCGGCCGGGCATGCTCCGCGCCCCGAGGAGGGACTCGCCCACCGCGTGAGGGGACCGCGCCGGCTCCTCGCCGACGGCTTCCCGCGCGTCGTCGTGCCCCTCCCGCGGCGGGTCCGGCACGCCCTGCGCCGGGGGCGGGACGGCGGCCGCTCCCCGGCCGGCGCCGGCCTCCGTCTCCGCTTCGGCCGCCGCCTCCGCCACGGGTCCGGCGGGCGTCGCCGAGCGGGAGATCCCGACAGCCGGGTGCTCGGCGTCCGGGGACTCAGGGACCACCACCTCGTGCGGCAGCAGCACGATCGCGGTGGTGCCGCCGTACGGCGAGGAGCGCAGGGTCACGCCGATGCCGTGCCGGGTCGCCAGCCGGGCGATCACGAACATGCCCAGTCGCAGGTCGTCGGCGAGCGCCACCACGTCGAACTGGGGAGGGACCGCCAGCTGCGCGTTGAACGAGGCGTAGTCCTCCTCGGACATACCGAGGCCGCGGTCCTCGACCTCGATCGCGAGCCCCCTGGCGACCAGCGTGGCCCGCACCCCGACCGGGCCGGGCGCCGGCGAGTAGGAGGTCGCGTTGTCGATGAGTTCGGCGAGCAGATGGATCACGTCCGCCACGGCGGGCGGCGCGATGCACACCTCCTCCTCCGTGTGCACCTCCACCCGCCGGTACTCGGCGACCTCCCCGACGGCGCTGCGCAGGATGTCGGTCAGCGCCACCGGCTCCGACCAGCTGCGCCCGGGCCGGCCGCCGCTGATGATGACGAGGTTCTCCTCGTAGCGGCGCAACTGGCTTGCCGTGGAGTCCAGTTCGTACAGACCGGCGAGGACGTCCGGGTCCTGGTGCCGGCGTTCCAGCGCGTCGAGCTTGCTGAGCTGGAGGTTGACCAGGTTCTGGCTCTGCCGGGCTATGCCGAGGATGACCTTCTCGAAGCCGCGCCGGGTGTCAGCGAGTTCCACCGCGGTGAGCACGGCGGTGCGCTGGGCCGTGTTGAACGCCTTGGCCACCTGGCCGAGTTCGTCACCGCCGTAGTCCAGTGGCGGGGTCTCCGCGTCCACGTCGACGGTCTCCCCGCGGTCCAGCCGTGCCACCACGTCCGGCAGCCGCTCGTGCGCCAGGCTCAGCGTGGCCATCCGCAGTCCGCGCAGCCGCCGGGACAGCGAGCGGGTGATCCGCCACGACATGCCGACGCACAGCAACAGGGCCACGAGGCCGCCGGCGCTCAGCGAGGCGGCCGTGAGGAGCAGTCCGCGCGCTTCGTCCGCGCTGCGCTGCAGCAGCTGCGCGGTCTGCTGCCGGATCAGCCTCTCGTACGCGTCGGAGACGTCGATGAGGGCGGCGCGCCACTCCTTCTGCACGTCCGGCAGCGCGATCTCGCCGTTCTCACCCTGCTTCGCCCGGGCCGCGAGCACCTTGTTCTCGACGGTTTCCAGGGTCTGCCACTGGTAACTCGTCAGGATCTCCTCGGTCTGCGCCTTCGCGGCGCCGGTCAGCGAGGGGACGATCTGGTCCTGCACCAGCCAGCGGCGGCTGTTCACCAACTGCGCGAACTCGGCCCACGCCTTGTCGTCCATCCGGCGCGAGGGCCCGGCCAGCGTCAGCTTCAGGTCCTCCTCGGAGACCAGCTCGGCCGCGTGCTCGAGGGCGACGAGCGGTCCGGCCTGCGAGGTGAGGTCGCCGTCGTCGACCTGGGACAGCTCCTGGAAGGCGTGGATCTGGTCGTCGATGATCGAGGTGTACTGGTCCAGTGCCTGCGCGGAGGTGATGTCGACCGGGGCGTCCACCTGACCACGGTAGTACTCGAGGCTGCTCACGGAGGCGACGACCGAGTAAAGCCGGTCCCGGACGCGGGCCGGCGCCCGCTGGATGTCGTCCGCGTGGGCGACCAGTTTGGCGACCGCCGCGTCCGTCTTCGCACGCTGGGCCTCCAGCGCGGGCCGGGAACCCGCGGGCCGCGAGGCCAGCCAGACCGCCGACAGGCTGCGTTCCCGCTGCAGGGCGAGCGTCGCCTCGGTGCCCATGGCGCCGGTGGAGCGGCTCAGTTCGGTCTGCTCGCGCAGCCGCAGTCCCTCCGAGAACATCTGCGTCGTCGTCACACCCCACATGGCGGCCAGGGTGACGCTGGGCACCAGCGCGAGAAGGAACAGTGAGAGACGTATGGAGCCGAGACGGCGGCGCCGGGCACCTGTCCGTGGAGACATAGTCGTCCTAGGGCGATCAGCGGGGGAGGGGGCGGTCGAAGACGGGGGTCAGCGGGTTCCGGCGGCGGCCAGGCGGGCGACGTCGGAGACGTTGGTCTTCGTGACGAAGGCCGGGCCGGTCAGCACGGGCGCGACACCGCCGCCGCTGACGTTGCCGTTGGTCTTGTGGAGCCACAGCGCGTCCACGGCCAGGTACCCCTGCAGGTAGGGCTGCTGGTCCACGGCGAACTGCACGCGGCCGTCGCGGACGGCGGCGACCAGGTCCTTGTCGAGGTCGAAGGTGGCGACCTCGGCCTTGCTGTCGGCCTTGGCGGCCGCCTGCACCGCGGCGAGCGCGAACTGCGCGCCGAGGGTGATGACTTCGTCGATGTCGGGGTCCTGCCGCAGCCGGGTCGTCAACGCGGCGGTCATGGCGTCCATGTCCGTCCCGTCGACGTAGAGCATCCGGGTCTCACCGTCGAAGGACTTCTTCACACCCGCGCAGCGCGCCTCGAGCGCGACGTTTCCCTGTTCGTGGATGACGCACAGGGCGTGTCTCGCCCGCAGGGCGTCGAGCTTGTCGCCGACGGCGCGGCCCGCCACGCTCTCGTCCTGGCCGAAGTACTCCAGGATCCCCAGCGAACGCCAGGCGTCGATACCGGAGTTGAAGCCGACGACGGGTATGCCCGCCGCCTTGGCCTCGGCCACCGGACTCCTCATGGCCTGCGGCTTGGCCAGGGTCACCGCGATGCCGTCGACGTGGTCGCGGATCGCGTCCCGCACCAGTTCGGCCTGCCCGGCGGGGTCGGAGTCGCTGGTGTAGGTCAGATCGATGTCGTCCTTGGCGGCCGCCGCCTGCGCGCCCTTGCGCACCAGTTCCCAGAAGGGATCCTTCTCGGCGCCGTGGGTGACCAGGGCGACCTTGATCCGGCCGCCCGCGCCGGCCGCCCCGTCCGCGTCCGCGCCGGACGACGCGGCGCCGGTGCAGCCGGCGAGCAGGAGGCAGCAGGCCGCGGCGAAGGCGGCCAGACGCAGGGATCCGCGGGGACACGGAACGGCGGGAGCGGGGACGGGAGTGTTCATGGGGGGCTGCACCTCGCTGTGCGGCAGAGCAGGAGGACGGGGCGAGCGCCGCCGGAACCCAGGGGGTGTGCACCGGCGGAGGACATGCGCTGGCTCGGAGCCAACCGTGTGTGACCACTGGTAGTCAAGTGAGCACCCACCAGGTGTGAGGAGACGCTGCCGCATTGTGATCCGGAACGCGGTGAACAGGGGCGTCCGGGCATAAGTGCGCTGGTGGGTTGACCGTTGGTCAGCCCAGGCGGAATCCGTTCGCCCGTGCTGTCGCCCCCTCGGCCCGCACGTCGCGCACCCCCTGAGGGGCGTTGCCCGCCGCGCTGCGGAGCGGGCCGCCGCCTTCCAGGGTGAGCAGGCCTCTGCCCGGGGCCGGCGCACGACCGGCGGGGCCGGAGGCGGCCCGCTGTGCGCAGGTCGTCCCGGCCCCGCCGGTGAGGTGAGGTGGGTCGTCGTCAGGCGTGCTTGCCCACGTCGGGCAGCGGTCCGCTCTTCAGGAACGACTCCGTCGTCGACGGCCCCTGGTTCCCCTCGCGCCGCTTGCGGCGGCTCACGCGAGGCTCCTGGTCGGGCAGCCAGCCGAAGGCCACCGAACTGCCCACGACGCCCAGCAGCAGGCCCACGACGAAGCCGCCGATGTTGGAGGTGAGCCAGGTGCCCAGGGAGAGCAGGATGGCGATGATCGAGTAGAACAGCCGCTGAGTCGGGTTGAACAGGATCAGCAGGCCGCAGAGCACCATCAGGGTCGGCAGGAGGTAACCTGCCAGACCCTGCATGCCGACGTGCAGGATGACCGGAAGCGGTGCCTTCATGGTCACCAGGATCTCGGCGCCGCCCAGGACGAGCATCAGGCCGCCCGCGAAGGGGCGTTGGCCTCTCCACCTGCGGAAGCGGTCCCGCCACTGGGTGAAGGTCATTACTTGCAGCCCTCGCTGGAGAAGCTCATCTTCAGTCCGGGGAGCTTGAAGACGGCGGCGGTGGCCGCGTAGTTGTGCTGGTACAGGTTCTTGATGACGACCGTGTCGGCCTGCTGGCCGTAGACGCCGGCGGGGCCCTGGATCGGGACCTTGTCGAAGGTGCTCGAGTCGCGGCCGATCTCGATGTTGTTGAACTCGGCGTCGCCGGAGATCTCGTCCGAGTCGATCGCCAGGTTCTTCACGCTGACCGGGGTGGACCCGCCGCCCGCCTTGAGCACGAGCTGGATGCCGCCGAGGTCGACGCTCTGGCACATGTTGGTGATCTTGCCGTTCTTGACGACCGAGGTGACGACCAGGACCTGGCCGCCGGTGTCGCCCTGGTTGGGGCTGTTCTCGATCATGTTGTCGAGTCCGCCGAACTGCGCGAAACCCTCACCGTCGAGCCGGTCGGCGGTCACCACGAACGGCATCCCGGAGATCGCGAACTGCACGCCCAGGGCGCCCTGGGCGGTGAGGACCGCGAGCCCCGCGGCGACGAAGGTGGCGGGCACCGCCATGACGGCGGCCCGGCGCAGCCGGACCCGGCCGCGTCTCTCTGCGGAACCGCTTTCGGGGTTCTCGGGGGTGTTGTCGGCGGACGAACTGACGTCCGGGGACGAGGCCATTTCTGCTCCCATGCGCTAAGTCGTGCGGGTTGGGCTTCAGCGGCACGTTGTCCTGGCGCGGACAGCGGCTGCTGCGCACATGTCCTCGCAACTCCCGGAAGCCGCAAGGGCTTTCTCGTTACGCAGCAGTAGCCTGCGAGGAAGTTACCGATGGTTACACCCGCGGGTCAAGGGAGATGTGGAAAAAGAGTGTTCATTATGTGCCATCCCTCGACCGGTGGATCGCCGGGGGCTTTCCCATATATCTGCTGGGGCATCAACTTTGCTTCCTGGTCTTGACGTTGACTAACCATCAGGTCTACAACTGCCCTGGCTCAGCCCGGATCCGTGGCGCCGGATCCGCAGCGCGACGACCTCGTTCGCGCTCCCGGACTCATTCAGCCAGTACGGGCCCTCGGTCCCGCGCTCGATCCCTTCATGGCCGCCGGCCAGGCCGCTTCCCCCAGTGGCCCATGACCGGCGGCCCTCTCCCGCCCGGCCCGTGCGGAGTCACTCACCAGTGACCTCCGGCACGGTCACCGGCCGCCTGCCGTTGCCGGTCCGTCACGTACGGAGAAGGCGTCACGGGCCGGCAGCGGTGGACGCCTCCCGGCGTCCCCCACGTCGCCACCAGCGACACGCCGGTTCACACCACCCACCGAGCAACCCCCCCCGTACACCCCCACTTCCGAAAGAGGCACTCCAATGCGCACCCGCTCCCGCTCCCTCCTCGCCCTCGCCGGAACCGTCGCCGCGCTCTCCCTCACGGCCGTCACCCCGGCCTCCGCCGCGGGCGCCGTGCTGTCGACGCCGGCCGGCGACGTCGCCGTCGGCGACGTCCTCAACGCCTCCCTGGCCAGCGGCACCAACGCCACCCTCTACTCCAGCGCGACCGGCACCAGCGGCCTGTCCTGCGCGGCGTCCGGGTTCACCGCGACCGTCACCGACAACCCCACCGCGCCCGGCACCGCCACCGAGTCGCTCAGCGCGCACACGTTCGGCAGCTGCACCACCAACGTGTTCGGCGTGCTCGGCGTCACCAGCATCACGGTCAACGCGCTGCCCTACACCAGCAGCGTGGCCTCCGACGGCTCCGTCACCGTGACCCCGGCGTCCGGTTCCGTCATCCAGACCACGGTCGTGCTGCGCACCCTGCTCGGCAGCATCAACTGCGTCTACCAGGCGCCCAGCCTGTCCGGCACGGCGAGCAACACCGACAACAGCATCTCCTTCGTCAACCAGCAGTTCACCAAGTCGTCCGGCTCGTCGCTCTGTTTCGCCAACGGTTTCTTCACCGCGAAGTACGCCCCGGTGACCGACGGGGGCCAGGCCGTCACCGTCAACTGACGAACTGACGGGGACCACTGAACGCCGTGCGACCCGAGTCTCAGCGCCGACGCAGGCGCACGGTCAGGGCGGCGCCGCCGGTGAGCAACAGCACCGTGGCGGCGCCGCCCGCCAACATGGGCGCGGACGGCCCTGAGCCACCCGTGTCCGCGGCCACCGGGGTGCTCTCCGGCGCCGCGGCGGCCTGCGCCGGGGAGACTCCGCTGACGGGCGACGCCGACGGGCCGGCGGAGGCCGGGGCCGTCGTCGGACTCGGAGTCGGGGACGCCGAGCGCGGCGCCGGAGCGGCGGACGCCCTGGCCGCCGGCGTGCTCTGAGCCTTTTCCTCCGTAACCGTTTGCGGGAACACCACGTCCGAGCACGAGTAGTACGTGTCGGGCGTACTGCTGTTCTGCCAGATCGTGTACAGCACCTGACGTCCCGTCCGGTCGGCGGGCAGCTTCGCCGTGAAACGGTAGGCGCCGTTGCGCAGCGCCGGGTTCCTCACCTCCGCGAACGGCCGCTCGGGCAGATCGGACCAGGTGAGCGGTTTCGACGGGTCGTACCCCGGCTTGGTCAGATACAGCCTGAAGGTGCCCTCGTGCGCGATCGTCGAGGCGTACGTCATCCGCAGCGTGCCCCCCGGCGTCAGCCGCGTGGACGGCCAGTCGGCACGCGCCAGGTCGAGCCCCCGGTAGGCGGCCAGACCGCCGCTGCACAACTTCCCGTCAGGGACGGTCTGCCGGTCGCGGCCGTTCACGTCGGCCACGCGCAGGTTGTCCCAGGCGGCGAAGGACGTGCCGCCCGCTCTGACGGCGGCCCGGCAGGCCGCCGAACCGGCGTCGGCGCCGCCCTCGGGCGAACAGGCGTACACCCGGCTGACCGGGTCGGTCGGCGCGCCGTGCGCCTGGGCCGGGCCGGCGGCCCACAGGCCCAGCAGGAGCGGCCCGGCGACGGCGGTGGCCAGCGCTGCGGTGCGGTGTGCGGTCGTGCGGGGCATCGGGGACGTCTCCTCGGCCGGCGCGGAACGGTCTGCCGTCAGTACGCGCACGCGGCCGCCGGCGTTCAACCCGCCCGCGCAGGGCCCCATCGGCCGGTGCCACCGCGCCAAATCGGTCGATCACCGGCCGTTCGCGCGGGGCGCGGGGGAGCGGTCGGCCGGGTCGAGGGTTTCCCCTGTATCCGCATGACTGTTCCTTTGCCTATCGTTCGTTCACAGCCGAACTACAGGTGATCCCGAGCGGATCGGCTCCCCGCGCCAGGCCGGCCTTCTGCGCTGCTCTTCGACACACCCCCCGCCGATTCACCCCCGCCGCTTCGACGCCGAAGCGAATCGCCCGCCGCTCCGCCCTGTCCGGAGCCGGCCACCGAAAGGCACGCTCTTGCGCACCTCACCTGCCTTGAGACGGAAGCTCATATCCGTCGCCGCGGTCTCCGCGGCCCTGCTCACCGCCGCCTCGACCGCCTCGGCCGTCGCCGTCCAGGACTCCGCTTCCGCGGCCTCCGACGTCCCCGCGGCGCAGACCGAGGCCGCTCCCGGCGCCCCCGCCGAGCGTCTCATCGTCGGTTACAAGTCCGGCGTCGCCGAGGCCACGTCGAACCCGGCCGCCGAGGCCGACGCCGCCGCCAAGGGCAAGGAAGCCGGCGAGGACGTCGACTTCCAGCGCCGCCTCGGCACCGGCGCCGCCCTGGTCGACCTGGGCGAGGACCTCACGAAGACGGACGTCGCCGACGTCGTCGCCCGCTACAAGGCCGACCCGCAGGTCGCCTACGTGGTCCCGGACCGCCTGAACAAGCCCCAGGCCGTCGACCCGAACGACACCGAGTACACCAAGCAGTGGGACCTCTTCGAGTCCACCGCCGGCATGAACGTGCCCGGCGCCTGGGACACTTCGACGGGCTCCGGCGTCACCGTCGCCGTCATCGACACCGGTTACGTCGCCCACTCCGACCTCGCCGCGAACATCGTCGGCGGCTACGACTTCGTCTCCGACACCGCCGTCTCCGTCGACGGCGACGGCCGCGACTCCAACCCGGCCGACCCGGGCGACTGGTACAACGCCAACGAGTGCGGCGCGGGCATCCCCGCCAGCACCTCCTCCTGGCACGGCACGCACGTGGCCGGCACCATCGCCGCCGTCGCGAACAACGGCAAGGGTGTCGCGGGCATCGCGTACGGCGCCAAGATCTCCCCGCTGCGGGTGCTCGGCAAGTGCGGCGGCTACGACTCCGACATCATCGACGCCATCACCTGGGCGTCCGGCGGAGCCGTTTCCGGTGTTCCCGCCAACTCCAACGTCGCCAAGGTCATCAACATGAGCCTCGGCGGAGACGGAGCCTGCTCCTCGGCGACCCAGAGCGCCATCACCGGAGCCGTGAACCGCGGCACCACCGTCGTCGTGGCCGCGGGCAACGAGAGCGACAACGTCGCGAACCACAACCCGGGCAACTGCAACAACGTCATCTCGGTCGCCGCGACCAACCGCAGCGGGGCGAAGGCGTCCTACTCCAACTTCGGCTCCCTCGTGGACATCTCGGCGCCCGGCGGTCAGACCAGCACCGGCACCGCGAACGGCATCCTCTCCACGCTGAACTCCGGCACGAAGACGCCGTCGAGCGAGTCGTACGCCTACTACCAGGGCACCAGCATGGCCACCCCGCACATCGCGGGCCTGGTCGCGCTCATGAAGTCGGCGAACCCCGCGCTGACCCCGGCGCAGATCGAGACGGCCATCAAGAACAACGCCCGTGCCCTGCCGGGCGCCTGCTCCGGAGGCTGCGGCGCGGGTCTGGCCGACGCGGCCAAGACGGTGCAGGCGGTGAGCGGCTCCGGCGGCGGCTCCACGGGGGGCACCGTCTTCTCCAGCACGAGCGCGCTCTCGATCCCGGACAACGGCTCCGCCGTCGAGTCCTCGATCGCGGTCACCGGTCGCACGGGCAACGCGCCGTCCGCCCTCCAGGTCGGCGTCGACATCACCCACACCTACCGCGGTGACCTGGTGATCGACCTCGTCGCGCCCGACGGCACGGCCTACCGGCTGAAGGCGGCGAGCTCCTCCGACTCGGCGGACAACGTCGTGACCACCTACACGGTGAACGCGTCCGGCGAGACCGCCAACGGCACGTGGAAGCTGCGCGTGCAGGACACGGCCGCCCAGGACACGGGCAAGCTCAACAGCTGGAAGCTCACCTTCTAGGGGCGACTTCCGCAGTCGCCGCGGGCGACGAACGAGCGGGCGGGGCGGGCCGGCCGGTGTGAGAGACACCGGCCGGCCCGCCCCGCTGTCTGTTTCCCAGTCGCTTTCCGTCTCCGCCCCGCTGTCCGCTTCCGCCCGGTGTGTGCTTCCGTAACGCTTTCTGTTGCCGCGGAGCTGTCCTTAGCCGCCCGCGTCTCCCGCTCCACCATCGGTTTCCGGCCTGTTGCCGGCAACGGGTGCACGCCCGATGATGCGGGTACGTCTCCCCGGCGGACGACCTCGAAAGGGCGGTGACACGTGTCGCCTCCCGCTGTCACTTGACGGTCGGCGTGAAACAGCGTCAGAAACCGCGCAGCCCGTCTTTTTTGATCGTCTTCGCGACCGTGCCTCCAGTGTGTCCGCTGTGGCAGGCTGTTCCCTGGAAGGCCCTTTGTCACAGGGCAAGTGGGGGACGCGCAGGGGGAGTCGACGGCGCGCTCCGGTCCTGCCGGCTCACTCGCAGGGTGAGCTATGGTGTACACGGGGTAAGAAAAAACGGCATGACCCGTTCTTTACCGGCCTGGGAGAGTACCAGTCGATGGCGAGGCAGTTACGCGCCGAACAGACCCGCACGACGATCATCACGGCTGCCGCCGACCTGTTCGACCGGCACGGCTACGAGTCGACCAGCCTGAGCGACATCGTCGCGCACGCCCATGTCACCAAAGGAGCCCTCTACTTCCACTTCGCGGCGAAGGAGGACCTGGCGCACGCCATCATGGAGCTGCAGTCCAGGGCCGCCCGCCGGATCGCCGGCGAGATCGACGAGCGAGGCGGCACCTCCCTCGAAGCCCTGATGCGTCTGACGTTCGGCCTGACACGGCTCTCCGTCGAAGGGCCGATCGCCCGGGCCGGCCTGCGCCTGGCCACCGGCGGAGTCGCGGTCCGGCCCCCGCTGCCGCACCCGTTCACGGAGTTGCTGGACCTGATCTCCCGCCGCCTCGGCGGCGCGGTGAAGGAGTCCGACATCCACGCCGACGTCGACCTCGACGCCGTCGCCCACTCGCTGGTCTGCTTCTTCGTCGGCACCCGCGTCGTCGGCCGTTCCCGCGAACCCACCGGCCGGCTGCCCCGCCGGATGGCCGAGATGTGGCACGTCCTCATCCGAGGGCTGGTGCCGGTACCTCGTCGTCCGCGCTATGTGAGCCTCGCCGCCCGACTCGAGCGGGAGACCATGGCGGCCGTGTGAGGGCCGTCGCCGCAGTGGGAGGGGCGACGGCGGGTGATCGCGGGCCGCCGGACGCGGCGGGGGATGCGGCCGGCGGGTGCGGTGCACGGCTCCGCGATACGGTGAACCGCATGCCCCACGCCGCCGCCCCGCCCGTGATCCTCGGCAATGAGCCGGGCTCGTTCCCCCGCAGTGTCCTGGCCGAACGGCATCCGGCGATCATCCGACAGGTGCGGGAGGCCTTCCCCTACGGCCCCGACCACCACCGGGGCCTGGACGCGCTGCTGGCCGCCTGCGCCGACGGCGTGATCGACCCGCTGCCCGCCGACGCGCACGACCGCGACAGGTGGCGCGTCTGGGGCCTCGACGCGCACACGGGCAGTTCCTGGTTCGACGTGCCGTGGCTGTGGTCGGAGAGTTACTTCTACCGCCGACTCCTCGAAGCCGTCGGCTACTTCGGGCCCGGGCCCTGGCGGGGCATCGACCCGTTCCGTCCGTTCAAGCTGGCCGAGCTCGAAGCGCCCGAGACCGACGAGGAACTGGCCGCGCTCGACGCCCTCGAGGGCCGCCCGGTCGAGGAACAGGACCGCGCCCTGCTGCACGGTTCCCTCTGGGGCAACCGGGCCGACCTCGGCTTCCGGCTCTCCGACGCCGGGGCCGAGCAACGTGCCGCCGTGCCGGGGCTGGTCGCCGACGACAGCGAACGGCTCTGGGAGCTCCTGCCGCAGGCCGACGCGGACAGCGGCAGCGACACAGGCAGCGGTTCCGGTACCGGCACCGGCACCGGCACCGGCACCGTGTGCCTCGTCGCCGACAACGCCGGACGTGAACTGGTGCCCGACCTGCTCCTGGCCGCCCACCTGCTCGCACACCGGCGGTGCGGTCGGGTCGTCCTGCACGTCAAGCCGTACCCGTACTACGTCTCCGACGCCACGACCGCCGACGTCGTCGACGCGGTGCGGAAGCTGTCGGGGGCGCGGGGAGCGGCCGGCGGCCGCGGCCGCCGGCTGTGGCAGGCCATGGCGGACGGCACGCTCACGGTCCGCGCGCACCCGTTCTCCGCCGCCCCGCTGCCCTACGAGCGGATGCCGGACGACCTGCGGGCCGAGTTCGCCTCGGCCACGCTGACGATCGTGAAGGGCGACCTCAACTACCGCCGGCTGGTGGGCGACAGCCGCTGGGCGCCCACCACCGCCTTCGCCGACGTCACCGCGTACTTCCCCGGCCCGGTCGCGGCGCTGCGCACACTGAAGTCCGACGTGATCACCGGCCTCGACGCCGGTACGGAGGCAGCCCTGGTCGCGGCCGAGGGCCAGCGCTGGCGCACCGGCGGCACGCACGCGCTGATCCAAGTGCGGGAGTGAGCTGCCGGACGCTCCCGAGGAACGGCCGCCCGCGCGCGGGGCGGGCACGGCGCAGGCCGGCCCCCCTCGCGTTGCCCGCTTCGCGCCGATTCACGCGATGGTGTGATGATCCGTCCCTCGACGGATGGCCGCTCGGGCCCCCGGGTAGGGCCCGGCCATGACGCAACCGTTCGAACTCCCGCACTTCTACCTGCCGCACCCCGCGCGGCTGAACCCGAACGTCGCCGACGCACGGGCGCACTCCA
Source organism: Streptomyces achromogenes (assembly GCF_030816715.1). NCBI lineage: Bacteria > Bacillati > Actinomycetota > Actinomycetes > Kitasatosporales > Streptomycetaceae > Streptomyces > Streptomyces achromogenes. Next base: position 6,736,996 of record NZ_JAUSYH010000001.1, read on the forward strand.
CGCAGTGGGCGCGGGACATGGGCATGCTGGAGGGATCCGGGATCTGGGAACAGGCCGATCTGGAGGCGCACGACTACGGCCTGCTCTGCGCCTACACCCACCCCGACTGCGACGGGCCCGCGCTGTCGCTGATCACCGACTGGTACGTGTGGGTGTTCTTCTTCGACGACCACTTCCTCGACATGTTCAAGCGCACCCCGGACCGCGCGGCGGGCAAGGCCCATCTGGACCGGCTCCCGCTGTTCATGCCGCTGGACCTGTCGACGCCGGTTCCCGAGCCGCGCAACCCGGTGGAGGCCGGGCTGAAGGACCTGTGGACGCGCACGGTGCCGGCCATGTCGCGGGACTGGCGCAGGCGTTTCGCCGTGGCCACGGAACACCTCCTCAACGAGTCCATGTGGGAGCTGTCCAACATCGACGAGGGGCGCATCGCCAACCCCGTCGAGTACATCGAGATGCGCCGCAAGGTGGGCGGCGCGCCCTGGTCGGCGGGGCTGGTGGAGTACGCCACCGCCGAGGTTCCCGCAGCCGTCGCGGGAACCAGGCCGCTCAGGGTGCTGATGGAGACCTTCTCGGACGCCGTGCACCTGCGCAACGACCTGTTCTCCTACCAGCGCGAGGTCGAGGACGAGGGCGAGAACAGCAACGGCGTGCTCGTCCTGGAGACGTTCTTCGGCTGCACCACCCAGGAGGCCGCCGACACCGTCAACGACATCCTCACCTCCCGGCTCCACCAGTTCGAGCACACCGCGCTCACCGAAGTCCCCGCGCTCGCCCTGGACAAGGGCCTCCGGCCGGACGAGGTGGCCGCCGTCGCCGCCTACACCAAGGGCCTGCAGGACTGGCAGTCCGGCGGCCACGAATGGCACACGCGCTCCAGCCGCTACATGAACGAGGGCGCCTCGTCCCGGGCCCCCTGGCAGAAACTGACCGGCCCCGGCACCTCGGCCGCCGACGTCGGCGCGCTGCTGGCCTCCGCCGCCGCCGAACGCCTGCGCGCCTGCACGCACGTGCCGTTCCAGAAGGTCGGCCCCTCGCGACTGCCCGACTTCACCATGCCGTTCGCGGTCGGGATCAGCCCGCACCTGGAGGGCTGCCGGCCGCGGCTGCTGGCGTGGACGCACCGGATGGGCATGCTGGCGGAGGGCGTCTGGGACGAGGACAGGCTCGCCTCCTGCGACCTCGCCCTGTGCTCGGCCGGCCTCGACCCGGACGCCACCGCGCAGGCGCTCGACCTCAGCGCCCAGTGGCTCGCCTGGGGCACCTACGGCGACGACTACTACCCGCTCGTCTTCGGCAACCGCCGTGATCTCGCGGCCGCCCGCCTCACCACGGCCCGCCTGTCGGCCTGCATGACCCTCGACGGCGAGCCCGCCCCGGTCGTCCCCGTCGACGCGATGGAACGCGGTCTGATCGACCTCTGGACGCGCACCACCCGCGACATGAGCCCGGACCAGCGGCGCACCCTGCGCGACGCGGTCGACGCCATGACCGAGAGCTGGGTGTGGGAGCTGTCCAACCAGCTCCAGAACCGCGTTCCCGACCCGGTCGACTATCTGGAGATGCGCCGCGCCACCTTCGGCTCCGAGCTCACCCTGAGCCTGTGCCGCATGGGCCGGGGCCCCGCCGTCCCGCCGGAGGTCTACCGCAGCGGGGTCGTGCGCGCGCTGGAGAACGCGGCGATGGACTACGCGTGCCTCACCAACGACGTCTTCTCCTACCAGAAGGAGATCGAGTACGAGGGCGAGGTGCACAACGCGATCCTCGTCGTGCAGAACTTCTTCGGCTGCGACTACCCGACCGCACTCGGCGTCGTCCACGACCTCATGACCCGGCGCATGGAGCAGTTCGAGCACATCGTCGCGCACGAACTGCCCGTCCTCTGCGACGACTTCGGCCTCTCGTCCGAAGCCCGTGCGGCGATGGGGGACTACGTGGCCGACCTGCAGAACTGGCTGGCGGGCATCCTGAACTGGCACCGCGAGGTCGACCGGTACAAGGCCGGATACCTGGCCCGCCGCACCCACGGCTTCCTGCCCGGCCTCGTGCCGCCCTCGCCGCTCCCGCAGTTCTCGCTCTCCTGACCCACCGCCGGGCCGCGTGTCCGACCGCGCTCACCGCCGGGCCGCGTGCCCGACCGCGGCCCGCGCCAGCGCCCGCACGACCGGGTGCGGGCGCGAGCCGTCGCCGGAAAGCTCCGGCTGGAAGAGGGAGGCCAGGAAGAAGGGGTGGTCCGCCAGTTCGGCGATCCGGGGCAGGCCCTGCTCGTCGTGGCCGGAGAAACGCAGCCCGTGGGCGCGCAACACGTCCAGATGGCGGGAGGGCCCGTACGCGCAGAAGTAGCGCTCCACCGTGCGCTCCGAGCCGATCACCGCATGGGCGAGCGAGCCCGGCTCGAGCGTCACCGTGCCCTCGTGACCCACCAGCGAGCAGGCCAGCGGCTCGATGAGCGGGTCGTCGGCGTCGGGATCGTTCTCGGCGTGCGCCGCGCGCGACAGCCCGCAGACCGTGCGGGCGTACTCCAGCAGCGCGTGCTGGAAGCCGCCGCAGGTGCCGAGGAACGGGATGCCCTCCTCGCGCGCGGCGCGGATCGCGGACAGGACGCCCGCCTCGCTCCGGTAGGGGCTGCCCGGCACCACCCACACCGCGTCGAAACCCCGCACCGCGCCCTCGGCCTCCGCCTCCTTCGAGGGGATCCAGTAGGCGTCCAGGACCAGCCGGTCCCGGGCGGCCAGGGCGTCCAGGAGGAGCGGTATCCGCGTGTGGGAGACGACGGTGGAGGAGCGGTCGCCCACCAGGGCGATCCGTGCGGTCTGCGCTGCGATGCCGGTCATGCGCCTCATCCTGGGCGCGACCACCGGTTCGCGTCCAACGATGATTCCCGCACCGCCGATAAGCAGAACTGATGCAACCTGGGCGGAGGCTGGGATCCTGGACGCATGGACCCGCACCTCCTGCGCACCTACGTCACCGTCGCCCGGCTCGCCTCCTTCTCCGGGGCCGCCCGGCAACTCGGGTACACCCAGTCCGCCGTCTCCCAGCACATCGCGGCCCTCGAACAGGACCTCGGATCGCCGCTGCTCACCCGCCGCCCGGTCGCCCCCACCCCGGCGGGCGAACGCCTCCTCGAACACGCGGGGCCGCTGCTGCTGCGCCTGGACGCCGCCCGCGCGGACGTCGTCCGGCTGGCTTCTGCGCCCTCCCACGGGCTGACGCTGGCCGTCTCGCCGACCTCGCTCGGCCCCGCCGCCCTCGCGGCGCTCCCGCCCGCCGGAGTGACGCTGCGCGTGCTCGGCCGCGACCACGTCGTCGCGGCCGTCGCCGAGGGCGCGGCCGACCTGGGGCTCGTCGACGGCCTCGCCGCGCCCAGCGACCCGCTGCGGCTGCCCGACGTGGCACCGCTGACCACGCGCGGCGTCGGCGAGGAGCCCGTGAGCGTCCTGCTGCCCGCCGCTCATCCGCTCGCCCGCCGCAGCGGTCTGCGTCTCGGCGACCTCGTCGACGCGCGCTGGCTGGACGCACCCGACGCCGGGCTGCCGCTGCCCCAGCTGCGCGCCGCCGCCGGCGGCCACGGCTTCCGCGCCGCGCTGCGCTACGACGGCTGCGACGTCAGGCTGCTGACCGCGCTCGCCGCCGCCGGTCACGGCCTGACCCTGCTGCCCCGCTCGGCCGCCGCGGGAGTCCCGGGGGCGGTCGCCGTGCCCGTCGTCGAGCCCCGGGTCGTGCACCGGGTCGAGATCGTGCACGCCGCAGCGCCGCCGGGAGGCGCGGCCCGCGCTCTGCTGGAGGCGTTGGCCACGCGCGCGTGAGGCGCACAAGCCGTGGACGGTGTCCCTGGGGCGGGGGCCGTGTCGGGCACGCGCGCGTGAGGCGCGGCAGCCGTGAACGGCGTCGTGGGGGCGGGGTCGCGTCGTCCGCGCGCGGGACGCGCAGTGCGCGGGGACGCCCGTACCTCGTCCGAATCCGGGACAGTCTCACTCTTTCGTGACTGGTGGTGGGCGGGTGAGCCGGGTAGAGCACCAGCCGGAGGCGATCCATGGAACAGACAGCGTTGCGACCCAAGCCCCTGCCGGGCCAGGACCCCGCGGGCGCCGCCCTGCCGAGCGGCGGCCCGGGCCACCGTCCGTCCGCCGCACGCCGCCGCGGACGACGTCCGACGACCCTGGTGGCCGGCCTGTTCGCCGGCACGGCCCTCGTCCTGTCCGGCGTCGGTCTGGGCACCGTGGGGGCGACCGTGATCGGCATGAGCAGGCTGGCCGAGCTGCAGCGACAGGCGGAGCTCGGGGGAGACGCAGGGCCGGAGGGGTGGGCCGGACGGGCCGGGCCGACGGATCGGCCGCAGGCGTCGGGCGGTACACGGGAGGGCAGGACGGCGGCGCGGTCCGGGCCGGGCGGCGCGGCCTCCAGCGCGGCCGCAGGGGCCGAGGCCGGGGCGTCCGGCGGGGCCGGGGCGTCGTCGCGCGCGGCCGGGGCGAGCCTGGGGCTCGAGGCGGTGGACGCCGCGAGGACGGGCGCCGAGATCGTCGCCGTCCACGTCCCCGGTCCCGGTTTCACGGCGGGCCTGGTCCGCGGCGACGTCCTGCTGACCTTCGGCGGCGCCGGGATCGACTCGGCGACCGACCTCGCCCGGGCGGTCGACCGGGCGCGCCCCGGAGCGGAGGTGGAGGTGACGGTCCGCCATCGCGGCGGCGGGTACCGGAAGGTGACGGTCGTCCCCGGGATCGTCACCTGACACGGGCCGGGACGGCCCCCGGGACCCGCGGGGGCCGTCGGCACGCCACACGCGCGCACCCTCCGGCAGACCACCGGCCCCCCGTCACCTGGGACGCGCCGTTCGTGGGCCGGATCTGCGCGTTCTCTCCCGGACCGGGGCGCGCCGCCGTCCCGAGCACATCCGAGACGGAATGCCGCTCCTTCCCGGCCTGCGCCCGGCCTTCCCGGCTTGCGCCCGGCCTTTCCGGCTTGCGCCCGGCCTTTCCGGCCTGTGCCCGGCCGACCTGGGCGGGTCGTCCGTCCGAAACCCTTGTCAACCGGCTCGCGCGACCCCCGCCGGGCGGGCAGGATGCTGCCCGTGGTCATCTCGCCGGCGTCACCTCGTCCGTCACCTTGTCCACGGCCGCAACGGCACCAGCAGTCACCTCAGTCGCCACGTCCCTCCTGGGAGGCCCGGATGACCGGCACCGCCCCCGCGCCCTTCACCGCCGACGACTACCGGGCCCGCATGGAACGCGCCGCGCGGGAGGCCGCCGACGCCGGACTCGCCGGACTCCTCGTGGCGCCCGGACCCGACCTCGTCTGGCTCACCGGCTACGCGCCGACCGCCGCCACCGAACGGCTCACCCTGCTCGTCCTCGCCGCCGGCCGGGACCCGGCCCTCGTCGTGCCCGCCCTCGAGGCCCCCGACGCCGCGAAGGCGGCCGGCGCCCCCGTCCTCACGCTGCGGGACTGGATCGACGGCAAGGACCCCTACGCCGTCACCGCCGCCCTCCTCGACGACCGCGGGCGGTTCGGGATCAGCGACAGCGCCTGGGCGATGCACCTGCTGGCCCTGCAGAAGGTCCTGCCCGCCACCTCCTACACCTCCCTCACCGAGTCCCTGCCCATGCTGCGCGCCGTCAAGGACGCCGCCGAGCTGGAGCTGATGGCGGCGGCGGGAGCGGCCGCGGACCGGGTGTTCGAGGAGATCCGCCAGGTTCCCTTCCGAGGGCGCAGGGAGACGGAGGTCGGTGCCGAGCTGGCCGCACTCCTGCGCCGGTTCGGCCACTCCCAGGTCGACTTCACCATCGTCGCCTCGGGGCCGAACGGCGCGAACCCGCACCACGAGGTCGGCGACCGCGTCATCGAGCACGGCGACATGGTCGTCCTCGACTTCGGCGGCCTCAAGGACGGCTACGGCTCCGACACCTCCCGCACCGTGCACGTCGGCGAGCCCACCGACGAGGAACGCCGGGTGCACGACCTGGTGCGCGAGGCGCAGGAAGCGGGATTCCGGGCGGTCCGGCCCGGCGTGGCCTGCCAGGAGGTCGACCGGGCGGCCCGCGCGGTCATCGCCGACGCCGGCTACGGCGCGAACTTCATCCACCGCACCGGCCACGGCATCGGGGTCACCACCCACGAGCCGCCGTACATGATCGAGGGCGAGGAGCGGCCCCTCGTGCCCGGTATGTGCTTCTCCGTGGAGCCCGGCGTGTACCTGCCCGGCCGGTTCGGCGTGCGCATCGAGGACATCGTCACGGTCACCGAGGACGGCGGCCGCCGCCTCAACGACACCACCCGCGAGCTGGTCATAGTGGACTGACCCGCTCCCAGGAGTCCCCGGCACCCACCCGAACGGCACGGCGCGATCATGAACCAGGCACCGACACCCACCGCGGACACCGTCCGCCGGCTGGTCCGTGCGCTCCTCGAGGAGAACGGGGCGAGCGGCCCCGGACCGGAGGTGCGGCCCGTCACCGAGGGCGGCGCGCCCACCACCTGGTGGGTCGGCGCCCGCCATGTGCTGCGGCTCGCCCCCGACCGCGAGGCGACCGTGCGCCGCCGTCGTGAACTGCGGCTGCGCGACCTGGTCCGGCAGCACCTCCCGATCGCCGTGCCGACCGGTGTCGCGCACGGCGAGTGGTCGCCGGGGCTCGCCTACACCCTCGACGCGCGGCTGCCCGGCGGCACGGCCGAGGAGCACGACGTGTCGGCCGTCGGCGAGGCCGACCTCGCCGGACTGCTCAGCGGGCTGCGCGAGGTGCCGGCCCGGCAGGCGGACGCGCTCGGCGTGCCGCGGGCCGCCCCACGCTCCCTGGAGGCGCTGCGCCGAATGGCCGTGGCCGCCGCCGAACGCCTCGGCCGCGCCGACGAGTTCGACCCCGCCCGGCTGCACCAGCTCACCCCGGCGGGCGCGGCCCAGCTCGCCGCCCAGGCCGCCCCCGCGGTCCTCGTCCACCACGCGCTGCGCGGCGAGCACCTCGTGGTGAGCGCCGACGGCCGGGTGCGCGGCGTCCTCGACTGGACCGACGCGGTCCTCGGGGATCCCGCCGAGGACATCGCGGGCCTCGCCCTCGCCGTCGGCGCGGGGGCCGCCGTCCGGGCCGCCACCCTGGCCGGCTACGGCGCCCGCCCCTGCCTGCGCGGCCTGTGGCTCGCCCGCTGCGACACCGTCGTCCACCTCGCCCGGCGCGTCGAGGGCCGCAAGGCCGGCCCGCGGGACGCCGACGCACTCGCCCTCCCGCGGACCCGGTTGCGGCGCGCCTGGGAGGCGATCCTGCTGGAGCGGGTCACGGAGTTCCGCGAGGACGGGGACGGCGGGGACGCGACCGCGGCGGACGGGGACGGGGACGGGTAGGGCGAAGGACGCGCCGGACGGAGGGGCGTGCGCACGCACACGGACGTGTCCGAGGGCGCACTCCCGCCGGCCCCCCCGGCCCCCCGGCCCCCCGGCCGCCCGGCCTCACTCCTGCTCCAGGACCACGCACGCCTCCCCGGGGAGATGCAGCAGGCCGTCCGGGCCCGGGACGCCCACCGGTTCCCAGGCGGCCAGCACGCGCGCGGGGCGCGGGCCCAGCGGGATGGCGGCCGGCTCCCGGCCGAGGTTGACGGCCACCCGGACGTCGCCGCGCCGGAAGGCCAGCCACCGGCCCCCGACGTCGTACGCGACCTTGATGTCGGCCAGGTCGGGATCGGTGAGGTCGGGCTGGGCGTGCCGCAGGGCGATCAGCTCGCGGTACCAGGCCAGCAGGCGCGCGTGCGGCTCGCGCCGCGGCTCGGACCAGTCCAGGCAGGAGCGCTCGCGGGTCGCCGGGTCCTGCGGGTCGGGCACGTCCTCCTCGGCCCAGCCGTGTGCCGCGAACTCCCGCCGTCGGCCCCGTCGCACGGCCTCGGCGAGCTCCGGGTCGGTGTGGTCGGTGAAGTACTGCCAGGGCGTGCCCGCCGCCCACTCCTCGCCCATGAACAGCATCGGCGTGAACGGCGCGGTCAGCGTCAGCGCCGCCGCGCACGCCAGCAGCCCCGGCGTCAGGGACGCCGAGAGGCGGTCGCCCTGGGCGCGGTTGCCGACCTGGTCGTGGGTCTGGCCGTACCCGAGCAGCCGGTGCGCGGGCACCCGGGCCCGGTCCAGCGGGCGGCCGTGGCGCCGGCCCCGGAATCCGGAGTGGACGCCGTCGTGGAAGTAGCCGCCGGTCAGGGTCTTGGCGAGGGCGGCGAACGGGTCGCGCGCGAAGTCGGCGTAGTAGCCCTGGGACTCGCCGGTGAGCGCGGTGTGCAGGGCGTGGTGGAAGTCGTCGTTCCACTGCGCGTGCAGGCCCAGGCCGCCCTGCCGGCGGGGCGTGATGAGCCGCGGGTCGTTCAGGTCGGACTCGGCGATCAGGAACAGCGGCCGGCCCGTCTCGGCGGCGAGGGCGTCCACCGCCGCCGACAGTTCCTCCAGGAAGGGGTACGCGCGCGTGTCCGCCAGCGCGTGCACCGCGTCCAGACGCAGCCCGTCGAGTCGGTAGTCGCGCAGCCAGGCCAGCGCGCTGCCCAGCAGGTAGGCGCGCACCTCGTCGGAACCGGGGGCGTCCAGGTTCACGGCCGCGCCCCACGGCGTGTGGTGCGTCTCGGTGAAGTACGGGCCGAAGGAGGGCAGGTAATTGCCGGACGGGCCCAGATGGTTGTGCACCACGTCCAGGACCACGCCCAGACCGAGCGAGTGGGCCCGGTCGACGAACCGCTTCAGCCCCTCGGGGCCGCCGTACGGCTCGTGCACCGCCCACGGGGACACCCCGTCGTACCCCCAGCCGTGCCGGCCCGGGAACGGGCACAGGGGCATCAACTCCACGTGGGTGATGCCGAGTTCGGCGAGATGACCGAGCCGCTCGGCGGCCGCGTCCAGCGTTCCTTCGGGCGTGTAGGTGCCCACGTGCAGCTCGTACAGCACGGCGCCCGGCAGCGGACGTCCGGACCACGGCGTGCGCCACTCGTGCCGGCTCTGGTCGACGACGGCGCTCAGCCCGTCCGGCCCGTCCGGCTGGCGCCGCGAGCGGGGATCGGGCCGGACCGGGCCGTCGTCGACCGCGAAGCCGTACCGGGTGCCGTCCTCGGCCTGCGCCTCGCCCGTCCACCACCCCGCCCGCTCCGGATCGCGCGCCAACGCGCGCGTGGCGCCGCCGCATCGCAGCGTCACGCGTTCGGCCTGCGGTGCCCACACCTCGAACTGCACGGACGGCTCCCCTTCGTCTGCTCACCGTGATGTAGCCCGTCCCGTCCATCGTGCTCCACCGGAGATCGATCCGGCCCGGGAACACTCCCATTGGCGCGCCACCCGTGCGGGGGGCGTCTTCCCGTCTTCTGGACACCCGGAGCCCGCTGACCGACAATCACCACCGTGACGTCGTCCTTCGAGTTCAACACGTACCCCGCGCGCTTGTCCGACGCGGAGCGCGACCGGGCGCTGAAGGTGCTGCGCGACGGCGTCGCCCTGGGGCGCCTGTCGCACGACACGTTCATCCGGCGCATGGAACTGGCCCTCGCCGCCCGACGCCCGGACGAGCTCGCCGTCCTCACCGCCGACCTGTCCGAGGAGAACCGCTTCTCGCGGGTCGTCTTCGGCGCGGTCGAGGCGGTCTCCGGCTTCACCGTGCGACTGCGCCGCGCCTGGCAGGCCGAGCGGCTGCCCAAGCTGCTGCTGCCGCACCCGGGCACCGCGCACGCGCTGCGCATCGGCCGCGATCCGGTGAACGGTCTGCGCTTGACGCACGAGAGCGTCTCGCGGGTGCACGCCGAACTCATCCGCCAGGGCGGCGTGTGGGTGCTGCGCGACCTCGGCTCCACCAACGGCACGACTGTCAACGGGCGGCGCGTCATCGGCGCGGCCGTGGTCCGCGAGGGCGACCAGGTCGCCTTCGGCCGGACCGGATTCCGCCTCTCGGCGAACTGAAACCGGTCAAGTCCCCTGGCCCGACGCGGTGTCGACGCACCCCGGGCCGATGACTCACTGTGCCTGCACCGGATACGGCCGGTGAACCGACGGCACTCCCTGTGGAGGTGTGCCCTGCCGCCCCTCCTCCGCTACCCGAGCGTCGACGAACTCGCGGCCGAGTACCAGGCACGGGTCGTCCTCGCCGCGTTCCGTCTGGCCGGTGCCCGTTCGGGTGAGTCGGACTGGGGTTCCCAGCGCGTCGTGCCGATGCACCGGGAATGAAGCACTTTCTCGATGATCTCCGCCCGGCCCGGGCGGTGCGGCGCGTCCTGCCGGCCGCGGCCGCCCTCCTCCTCGCCGCCGGCGCCGCCCCCGCCGCCCTGGCCGCCTCCCACGACGCCCTCCCCGGCAACTGGCTCCAGCTCACCGTCACGCGCGGCGACGCCCGCTCCAGCGACACGCGCGGCACCCTGCTGCTGTGCGACCCGCCCCAGGGCCACGCGCGGGCCGCGGAGGCCTGCGACGCCCTGGCCCGGTCCGGCGGCGACGTCGAGGCCGTCCCGCGCGACGCCGGCCGCGTCTGCCCGCTCGTCTACGCCCCGGTGACGGTCCGCGCCCAGGGACGCTGGAACGGCCGTCCGGTCGACTACAGCCACACCTACAGCAACGACTGCGAGCGGGAGGCGCTGACCGGCCCGGTCTTCGCCCTGGACGACGAACAGGTGCCCGAGGTCTGAGCGCGCGGTCCGGCCGCCCCGGGAGCCCCCGTGCTCCCGGGGCCGCCCCCTCCGCCGACCGGCCGCCCGGTCGCCACGGCACGGGTCCTCTCGCCGGGTCCGGCGGACACCCGCGGTCACGCCGCGCGGTCCCGGGCGTGCAGGGCCGCCGCGACGACCGTCCGGGACTGGTGCTCGACCTGGTGCTCCAGAGGGACCCAGCGGGCGCGGAAACGGTCGGCGAAGGCGTCGCTCCACGTGGCGACGAGGTGCTCCAGGCGTGGAGCCGCGTCGTCGTCGTACTCCTGGAGGACCCGCCACAGCATCGCGGCCGCCCGCAACGGAAGCCGGCGGGCGAACGCGTCCACGCTGCCGACGTACGCCATCGTCGTGTCGGCCGGCGGGGTGTGGGTCCAGTCCGCGGCCAGCCCGGGCACCAGCTCCAGCGCCCATCGGGCCGCCCGCAGCAGCGGACCGTCGACGCCCTCCAGCCGCGGCAGCACCTCGACGAGCACCCGCTCCACCTCCGTCGCGTCCCGCAGCAGCCGCCGCGCCAGCCGGCGGATCGCCGCCGCCGGGGCGGGATGCGGGGCGGGGTCGTCCACCATGTCGCTCGCCCACATCGGGACCTCCACCACCGCCGTCAGACCGCCGTAGCGGTGGGCGTGGTACCAGGTGCTGTGCCGGGCGTCGTCGGGCATGCTCGGATAGGCGGCCTCCGCGCCGGCGGCGGGCATCACATGCACGCCGGGCCCGGACGCCGGCCACCCCGCCGCGTCGGAGGCGCCCGTCTCGACCGGGATGTGCAGTTGCGCGGCGGACTTGGCGAACGGCTCGGCCAGCCCCGGGATGTCCTTCGTCAACTGCACCCAGCTGCCGCCCAGGTCGGTCCCGTGCAGGGTCGCCTGGAGGTAGGGGCGCAGCTCGTCGATCACCCGGGTCAGCGCGCGCGTCTCGGGCGGCAGCCGGTCCGGCGGCAGGACCGCCGGCGACCACTCCGGCTGCTCCGGGCCCGCCGGACGGAAGAAACCGAGGTGGTACTCCAGCAGACTGCGGGGCGCGGGGGTGACGTGCAGGCTCGCCCCGTCGGGGTCCGCGCACAGCAGGAAGTGCCAGGACGTGCCGTCGCGCAGTTCGCGTTCGTACAGCACCCGTTCGGCGAGCGCCAGCAGCGTGCACCCGCCGGTCGGCTCGTTGGCGTGGGCGCCCGCCACGACCAGCACGGCCCGCCGGGCGTGCCCCACGGACAGCAGGTGCAGCGGCCGGCCCGCACGGGAGACCCCCACCTGCCGCAGCGTGCACGTGCCGGGTTGGCGTGCGGCCAGAGCCCGGGCAGAAGAGGTCAATTCGGTCACCGTGGGGTAGCGCAGCTCCGGCAGGAGACTCACCCCCGTATTCGTCCGCCCGGCCTTCGCCTCCGCAGTACCCCACGGTCTCCGGGAACTGTCAAGAACGCCCGCGGGCAGGCTCCGGGGGCGCTCGAAGCGCGGGCCGGCGGAGTGGAGCGAGCCGACGCGCGGCCGGGGGTGCGGACGTTCGACGTCCGCTCGGACGTCGTCGCCGTTCGCAGCCGCTCAGCCCCCTGTTCCCCCGCCGGGCCGCTCGTCCTCGCCGTCCGGCCGCCCGTCGGCAGACCGCCCGACCGCCCGCCGGCGCACCCGCTCGCCGCGTCAGTCGACCCGCTCCAGCAGTGCCACCGGCAGCCGTTCGAACAGGTCGGCCACGCGCGCGTGCCCGCCGAACTCCCGCTCCCCGGCCAGCGCGTCGACCCAGCGTCCCGGCGGCAGCGCCAGCCGCGTCTCGCGCCAGCCGCCCGCCTCCGCCAGCCTCAGCGACAGCCGGGTGACGGCCGTGACCGCCCGGCCGGAGCGCGCGAACGCCAGACAGTGGTCCGCCGCCGCCCCTTCGGCGGGCAGCGGCTCGTACGTCGCCGACTCCCCGAAGACGTCCGGGCGCCGCCGGCGCAGCCACAGCGCCGCCTCGGTCACCGCCGCCTTGGTGTCGGGCTCCTCGGGCGGGAAGCGCACCGGGCGGCGGTTGTCCGGGTCGACGAGCGTCCGGGACTCGCACTCGGCGCCCTGGTAGACGTCCGGCACGCCCGGCATCGTCAGATGCACCAGCGCCGTGCCGAGCACGTTCGCACGGATGTGCGGCGCCAGCGCGCGACGCAGCGCGGCCACCCGCTCGCCGGGCGGTCCGCACGGCCCCGCCGCCGCGAACGCGGCCACCGCGTCCTCGTACGGCGGCTCCTGCTCCGTCCAGCTCGTGAACAGGCCCGCCTCGCGCACGTGCTTGAGCAGCGCCTCCCGGACGCGCTCAGGGGCCGCCGGGCCGAGCCCGAAGACGGTCTGCCAGGCCGCCCACGCCAGCTGCCCGTCCACCGCGTCCTCCTGCGCGGCGGTGACCTCCGCCAGGACGTCGGACCAACGCTCCGGGCACTCGGTGAGCGCGGCGAGCGCGGCGCGCACGTCGGCGCTGCGCTTGGTGTCGTGCGTCGACACGACCGTCCCGGTGGCCGGCCAGTCACGCTGCACGCGCGCGCAGTACGCGTGGAAGGCGGCCGGCGACACGCCCGGGGAGCCGGGATCTCCGCCCACCTCGTTCGCCGCCGGCAGCGGCACGTACCGGTAGAACGCCGTGTCCTCCACCGACTTGGCGCGCAGCGCGGACGACGTCTGCGCGAACCGCGCCCGGAACTCGGCCCCCGCCTGGCCCTCCCCGCCCAGCACCAGCCCCCGCACCACGTCGACCGCGCCCGCCTCATCGGGCACCGTGAACGCCTGCCGGGCCTCCCGGGCCGCCGCCTCGGTGACGACGGCCGCCGGATCGCCCGAGGCGTAGGGCCGGTAGACCTCCATGCGGACCAACAGCTCCACCAGTGCCCTGCGCAGCGCCCAGGGTGCCCGGTCGCGCAGCGCGGGGTCGCACGACGCGGCGCACACCCGGGAGGCAGTCCGCGTCAGCCGGTCCGTCTCGGCCGCCAGCTCGTGCGCGAGCACCTGGTGCGCAGCCAGCCGCACGGTCGCCGCCCAGTCGCCGCCCCGGTCCGTCCGCGGGGCCGCGAAGCGCCGGTAGCGGGTCAGCAGCTCCCCGGCCCCCACGGGGTCCGTGAACAGGCCGTCGACGTGGCGCAGGGCGTCATAGCCGGTCGTGCCGGCGACCGGCCAGGAGTCCGGCAGCCGCTCCGCGTCCGCGAGGATCTTCTCCACGACCGTCCACCGGCCGCCGCTCGCCCCGTGCAGCCGCTCCAGGTATCCGTCCGGGTCGGCGAGGCCGTCCGGATGGTCCACGCGCAGGCCGTCGAGCACCCCCTCGTGCAGCAGCCGCAGGATCGTGCCGTGGGTGGCCTCGAACACCACCGGGTCCTCCACCCGCACCCCGATGAGCTCGGAGATGCTGAAGAAGCGCCGGTAGTTCAGCTCGGTGCGGGCCAGCCGCCACCAGGCGAGGCGGTACCACTGGGCGTCCAGCAACTGCGGCAGCGGCAGCCCGCCGGTGCCCTCGCGCAGCGGGAAGACGTGCTCGTGGTAGCGCAGGACGTCGCCCTCCACCCGCAGGTGCTCCAGTTCCCCGCCGACGGGACCGCCGAGCACCGGCAGCAGCATCCGGCCGCCCTGCGCCTCCCATTCGACGTCGAACCAGCGCGCGTACGGCGAGCCCGGGCCCTCCCGCAGCACCTCCCACAGGGGGCGGTTGTGACGCGGGGACATCGCCATGTGGTTCGGCACGATGTCCACGACCAGGCCGAGGCCGTGCTCGCGCGCGGTGTGCGCCAGCGCCCGCAGCCCCTCCTCCCCGCCCAGCTCGGCACGCACGCGCGTGGGGTCCGTGACGTCGTAGCCGTGCAGGGAGCCGGGCACGGCCTCCAGGACGGGGGAGAGGTGCAGATGCGAGACGCCGAGCGAGGCCAGGTACGGCACGGCCGCCGCCGCGGCCCCGAAGGGGAACCCGGGCTGCAGCTGCAGCCGGTAGGTCGCCGTGGGCGGCACGGGAACGGGGGCGTCACGTCGCTCAGGGGTCATGACACCCTACGTACCCGCCCCGCCGTGTTTCGTGTCACCACCTCCCCTTCCGGGGCGGTTCCGGATCCGTCTCTCCGTCCCTCGGCTGTTCCCTCCCTCGGCCCGTTCCCGCAGTCGGGTCCGTCCCTCACCGGGGTCCCTCTACGTGGGGCGCTGGAGCACCGTCATGCTCCGGTCGGGCAGCGTCAGCCGGGCTCCCGCCTGCACCTTGGCGCCCGCCCCCTCCGCCACGGACGCCGGGTCCGCCGTGTCCACGACCACCTGCCACTGCCGTCCGTGGTCGACCGGCACCACGAACTCCAGGGTCTTGGCGGTGGCGTTGAACATCAGCAGAAAGGAGTCGTCCGTGATCCGTTCGCCGCGCGGGCCCGGCTCGGAGATCGCGTTGCCGTTGAGGAACACCGACAGCGCGGACGCCTGCGCGCGGTCCCAGTCCCGCTGCGCCATCTCCGTCCCGCCGGGCGTGAACCAGGCGATGTCCGACAGCTCGTCATGGGTGCCCTCCACCGGCCGGCCGTGGAAGAAGCGGCGCCGCCGGAAGACGGGATGCTCCCTGCGCAGCCGCACCAGCGCGCGGGTGAAGTCCAGCAGCTCGCTGCCGTCCTGCGGCCACTCGACCCAGGCCAGCTCGCTGTCCTGGCAGTAGGCGTTGTTGTTGCCCTTCTGGGTGCGCCCGAACTCGTCCCCGTGGCTGAGCATCGGCACGCCCTGGGAGAGCATCAGCGTGGCGACGAAGTTGCGCATCTGCCGGGCCCGCAGCCCCAGCACCCCGGCGTCGTCGGTGTCGCCCTCCACGCCGCAGTTCCAGGACCGGTTGTGGCTCTCGCCGTCCCGGTTGTCCTCCCCGTTGGCCTCGTTGTGCTTGTCGTCGTAGGAGACCAGGTCGTGCAGGGTGAAGCCGTCGTGGCAGGTCACGAAGTTGATGGAGGCCAGCGGGCGCCGTCCGTCGTCCTGGTAGAGGTCGGACGAGCCGGTCAGCCGGGAGGCGAACTCGCCCACCGCCCGCGCCTCGCCCCGCCACACGTCCCGCACGGTGTCGCGGTACTTGCCGTTCCACTCGGTCCACAGCGGCGGGAAGTTCCCCACCTGGTAGCCGCCCTCGCCCACGTCCCACGGCTCCGCGATCAGCTTCACCTGGGACACCACCGGGTCCTGCTGGACCAGGTCGAAGAACGACGACAGCCGGTCCACCTCGTGGAACTGGCGCGCCAGGGTCGCCGCGAGGTCGAAGCGGAACCCGTCGACATGCATCTCCAGCACCCAGTACCGCAACGAGTCCATGATCATCTGCAGCACGTGCGGGGAGCGCATGAGCAGCGAGTTCCCGGTGCCGGTGGTGTCCGTGTAGTACCGAGGGTCGTCCGCCAGCCGGTAGTAGGACGGGTTGTCGATGCCCCGGAAGGACAGCGTCGGGCCCAGGTGGTTGCCCTCGGCGGTGTGGTTGTAGACCACGTCGAGGATGACCTCGATGCCCGCCTCGTGCAGCGCCCGCACCGCCGACTTGAACTCCAGCACCTGCTGGCCGCGGTCACCCCAGGAGGCGTACGCGTTGTGCGGGGCGAAGAAGCCGATCGTGTTGTAGCCCCAGTAGTTGTTCAGCCCCATGTCGACCAGCCGGTGGTCGTTGACGAACTGGTGCACCGGCATCAGCTCCAGGGCCGTCACCCCGAGCTCCGTCAGGTGCTCGAGGACCGCCGGGTGGGCCAGGGCCGCGTAGGTGCCGCGCAGCTCCTCCGGCAGCCCCGGGTGGCGCATCGTCAGACCCTTGACGTGGGCCTCGTAGATCACCGTCTGGTGGTAGTCGGTGCGCGGCCTGCGGTCGTCGCCCCAGTCGAAGTAGGGGTTGACCACCACCGACGTCATCGTGTGCGGCGCCGAGTCGAGGTCGTTGCGCCGCTCGGGCGCGTCGAAGTGGTAGCCGTACACCTCCTCGCCCCACCGGATCTCGCCGGCGACCGCCTTCGCGTAGGGGTCGAGCAGCAGCTTCGCCGAATTGCAGCGCTGCCCGCGACCGGGGTCGTAGGGACCGTGCACGCGGAAGCCGTACCGCTGCCCCGGCATGATGCCCGGCACGTACGCGTGCCGGACGAACGCGTCGCTCTCCCGCAGTTCCACCGCCGTCTCCGAGCCGTCGTCGTGCAGCAGACACAGCTCTACTCGGTCCGCGGCCTCCGTGAAGACCGCGAAGTTCGTGCCGGCGCCGTCGTACGTGGCACCGAGGGGATACGCCTCTCCAGGCCAGACCTGCATGGATACGACTCTTTCAGGTGTGCCGCCGCGGCGGGGTCGCCTTGCCGCCCGAGTCTCCCGGAATCTGAGGGAACCACCCGTGACTTACGCCCCTCTTACCCAATGACCGGTGCATGCGGAGACAAACAGGCGCCGCATGCCGAACCAGTGGGGCAGACGTACTCCCGGCAGCAGGGGGAGTAGGGGGAGATTGTGCGCACGACGGTGCGCCGCCACCTGGGCAAGGTGGTGGCGGGTACGGCCATAGCGGTGGCCGCGACAGCCGTGATGGTCGGGATCACCCTCCCGGGCACGGCGGGGGCGGACGACACGGCGGGCGGCAAGAAGGGGCAGAGCGCCGGGCAGACGGCCGACGGACGGCAGGGGGACACGGCGGCGGTGCGGCCCGGCGTCGTCGAGGAGGCACCCGCCGAGGGCGCGAAGGGCACGGGTCGCGACCCGCTGACCGACGACGAGATCGCGCGGGTCGAGAAGATCGCGCTCAACCAGCAGCCGCTCACCGCCGCGAAGGACGTGGACGGCGACCGCGGCCCCCAGCGCCTCGGTGCGGACCTCGCCGACCCCGAGGCCGACGAGGTGGACGACCCCGACGCCCCCCGGCGCGCGGAGGTGTCGTTCTACGACTACGGGTCCGACACACTCGTCACCAAGACCGTCAACCTCGGTACCGGCAAGGTCGAGGCCACCGGCTCCCAGCACGGCGTCCAGCCGCCGCTCGGCACCGCCGAGCAGAACGAGGCGGCCGCCCTGCTGATCGCGGACCCGCTGGGCGCCGGCCTCAAGGCCGACTTCAAGGACGCCACCGGCAAGGCCCTCACCTCCCCGGACCAGCTTCAGCTCGCCAGCATGGTGTACCGGGCGGTGCCGGGCGCCGGACCGGCCGCCCTCGCCAAGTGCGGCGAACACCGCTGCGTACGGCTGCTGTCGAAGGTCAGGAACGGACCGTGGATCGACACCCGAAGCCTGGTGATCGACCTCAGCGCCCGCAAGGTCGTCCGCATCACCGGCTGAGCCGGCCCCGAACCTCCTGAACCCTCCCGAACCGAAGCGTGGGCCCACGCCGGCCCACGCCCGCCCGCTCGTCCGTCCGTTTGTCGCCCCGCCTGCCTCCTGCAGAGGGATGCAAAGGAGTCATGTCGTCATGCGCGTTCCGTTTCTGAAGCGCGGCCCACGGTCGCAGGGCGCCGCCCGCGCCCGCACCGGCGCGGCCGTCGGCCTCTGTGTGGCGACGCTCGCCGCCGGTGCGGCCGCCGGCGCCGGCCCGGCCGCCGCCCAGCCGAAGGCCGCCCCCGCGGCCGCCGCCGACTGCAGCGCCGCCTACCGCATCGAACAGAAGCTCTCCACCGGCACCACCTGGCGCATGTGCTGGCGCTTCGAGGCCAAGTCCGGGCTCGTCCTCGAGAAGGTCTCCTACCAGCCGCCCGGCGAGACCAAGCCGATCCGCGTCCTCAACAGCGCCAAGATCGCCCAGATCCACGTGCCGTACGACGACGGCAAGAACGAGTACAACGACATCACCGACTACAACTTCGGCTCGGGCCTGGTCAACATGACGCCCGCCGAATGCCCCGGCGGCACCATCCGCACCGTGAAGGTCCCCGACTCGTTCACCGGGAGCCCGAACGTCAAGGGCCTGTGCACCACGACCCGTTCGCGCGGCCACGCCTACCGCATGCAGGCCGACACGGGCAACAAGGTCTTCCAGGCCCAGGGCAAGGACCTGCTGGTCTACACCGTCAACAAGGTGGGCTGGTACGAGTACATCACCGAGTGGCGCTTCTCCGACGACGGCGCGATCAACATGAACGTCGGCGCCACCGGCAGCCTCTCGCCCTTCGACTACGACGCCGGCGACGGCCGCGGCTGGCCCCTGGGCAAGGGCGCCAAGTCCTACGCCACCAGCCACAACCACAACGTGTTCTGGCGGCTCGACTTCGGCCTCGACGGCTCCTCGGCCGGCAAGGTGGAGCAGTACGACTCGGTGGTCAGCCCGCCCGCCGGCGCCCAGCAGGGCCCGACCACCAAGACCACCCGCACCGCCGTCACCAAGGAACTCGCGGGCGACGCCGCGAACATGCGCTGGTGGCGGGTGATCAGCGCGACCGGCAAGAACAAGGACGGCCACGCCCGTTCCTACGAGTTCGTCCCCGGCGCCACCACCAAGTACGCGGGACGCCCCTTCACCCGGCACGACGTGTACTTCACCCAGTACAACAAGTGCGAGCAGTACGCCAGCAACAACGTGCGCGACTGCGGCAGCCCGCTGCACGGGTACTCGGTCGACAAATGGGTGAACGGCCAGGCCCTCACCCACCCCGTGGCCTGGGTGAACGTGGGCTTCCACCACATCGCCCGGGACGAGGACCAGCAGCCCATGCCGGTCCACTGGCAGGGCTTCTCGCTCGCCCCCAGGGACGTCACCGCCATGAATCCGCTCACGCCCTCCGCCCTCGCGGGACAGAACGGACAGCCCAACACCGGCAGTTGAGAAACGACCTGTCCATCCGGCTGCACCGCCCACCGCTCGCGGAGTACCCTTCCTTGATCATTGGGACGGGGAGTGCTCGGGGGAGCGGAAGGCGGTGCGCGGGTGGGCTCGGGAGGGCTGGAGCTGCCCCCTGGTGACGAGGGTCACGAGGGAGGCTCCGCAGACGTCCCGCCCGGCACGGTGTCCCTGGCCCGGCCGATGGAGACGAACGCCATCGGACCGGAGCTGGACTGGGACACCGACGCCTGGCGGGAGGTGCGCACCCGCGCCCAGCGGGCCGGCCGGGCCTACGTCTGGCTGAACCTCGTCGAGCAGCGGCTGCGCGCGGTCGTGGCCGCCGTGCTGCGCCCCATCTACGAACCCGTCCACGGCGACGAATGGGTGGTCGCCGCGGCCGGGCCCGCCGGCCAGGAATGGGTGCAGCGCGCCGTCGCGGTACGCGAAGTCAGCCGTCGCAAGGGCTACTTGCTCGACCCGGCCGACGACAACGTGATCTCCTTCCTCACCCTGCCCCAGCTGCGCGAGCTGATGGTGCAGCACTGGCCCTGCTTCGAGCCGTACCTCGACGACCGCCGCGACGTCGAACTCGCCCTGGACGAGCTGGAGGTGACGCGCAACGTCGTCTCCCGCAACCGCGCGCTCTCCGAAGCCGTCCTGAACCAGGCCGAACGGGCCTCCGCGCGCCTCCTGGAGATGCTCGGCACCAGCGGCGACGTGCCCTCCGCGCGCCGGCTGCCCGTCGACGCCGTCGAGGACCTGGTCGGCGACCGGTACGCGGACGTGGTCGCCGTCCACTCCGACCGGGTGCGGCTGCTGCGCCAGTTCCCCGCCGAGGACATCTTCGACGGCTCCCGCCGGATCGACGCCATCGGCATCGGCCTCAACCTGCTGGTGCAGAACTTCTCCGGCCGCCGCCTGGTCCGGCTCGCCGAAGGCGGCACCCGCGTCCGGCTGCTCTTCCTCAATCCCGCCTCCAGCGCCGTCAAACGCCGTGAACGCGAACTCGGCATGAAGCGCGGTGAGTTGAGCCGGGCCGTGGAGATGAACATCCTGCACATGCGCCGGGTCCGGTCCCGGCTGCGCGATCCCGGCGCCTTCCAGATCCAGGTGTACGACGAGACGCCCCGCTTCACCGCCTACCTCGTCGACGGCGACGGCACCGACGGCATCGCGGTGATCCAGTCCTATCTGCGGCGCATGCGCGGCATGGAGGCTCCGGTGCTGGTGCTGCGGGGCGGCAGCCGGGTGGTCAAGCCGGGCGAGGTGGACGAATCCGGCCTCTTCCCGGCATACCGCGAGGAGTTCGAGCTGGCCTGGGCGGACTCGCGGCCGGTGTCCTGAAACGTCCGGTTCACTCCGCCGGCAAACGGAAGGCGCTCCTCTGATTGTCAGTGGCCCATGGGAAGGTGGGAACCACTGGGGGAAGCACCACCGAGAAGGGGGGCCGACATGGCCTGGCACCAGGAGCTGCTGGTCGGCTTCGACCTGGAGACCACCGGGACGGACCCGCGCGAGGCGCGCATCGTCACGGCAGCCGTGATCGAGGTCAGGGACGGGCAGGTCCTGGGACATCGCGAGTGGCTGGCGGACCCGGGCGTGGAGATCCCGGCCGACGCGGTCGCGGTGCACGGGATCAGCAACGAGCGGGCGGCCGCCGACGGCGCTCCGGCCGACCGGGTCGCCGACGCGATAGCCGACGTCCTCGTGGGCTACTGGCGCACCGGGGTCCCGGTCGTCGCCTACAACGCGGCCTTCGACCTCACGCTGCTGTCGGCCGAACTGCGCCGTCACGGGCTGCCCTCCCTGCGCGAGCGCCTCGGCGGCCTCGACCCCGCGCCGGTGATCGACCCGTACACCATCGACCGCTCGGTCGACCGCTACCGGCGCGGCAAGCGCAACCTCGAAGCGGTCTGCGCCGAGTACGGCGTCCGCCTCGACTCCGCGCACGACGCCTCCGCCGACGCCCTCGCCGCCGCCCGGCTGGCCGGGGCGATAGCAGCCCGCCACCCCAAGGTCGCCGGCCTCGGCCCGGCGGAGCTGCACCGCCGTCAGATCGACTGGTACGCCGAGTGGGCGGCGGACTTCCAGAGCTTCCTGCGCCGCAAGGGCGACGCGGAAGCGGTGGTGGACGGGTCCTGGCCGGTGCGGGAGCCGGCCGACAGCCCCAGCGTGTGACACGCGGCCGGGCGGGCCGGACTTGCCGCCGCCCTCACCAGGGGGAGCGTCCTGGGCATGGGAAGCGTCTTCGGCGGGGCTGCGTTCCCGGAGGGGCTGCCGTCCTCAGAAGGGGTACCAGCGCACCGCCTCGTCCCCGTCGCGCAGTGACGCCACCCGGCGCCGGAACTCCGCCGCGGCCTCGGCGTTCGCCGGCGCGTGCTGGGCGACCCAGGCGCAGCTCGCGGTCTCGCGCGCGCCGCGCAGCACCGCACAGCCCTCCCACTCCCGCACGTCCCACCCGTAGGCCTCGGTGAAGGCGTCATAGGCCTCGGCGGGCAGACCGTACCGGTCGCGGGAGAGCGCCATGACGACGAGGTCGTGCTCGCGCAGATCGGCGGAGAAGGTCTCCAGGTCGACCAGGACCGGACCGTCGGGGCCGATGTGCACATTGCGGGCCAGCGCGTCGCCGTGGATCGGGCCGGGCCGCAGCCGCGGGGTGAGAGCGGAGGCGGCCTCGGCGAAGCCGTCGCGCCGCGCGCGCAGAAAGGCCGCGTCCGCCTGGTCGATCGCGTCGCCCGCGAGCCGCAGCCAGCGTTCGACACCCGAGAGCAGATCCCGCGGCGGCAGAGCGAAGGCGGGGGCGGGCAGGGCGTGCACCAGACGCAACAGTGCGGCCAGGTCCCGTGGCCCGGCCGGCCGCACCGGGTCCGGCAGCCGGTGCCACACCGTCACCGGATGCCCCTCGACCAGCAGCGGCTTCGCCTCGGCCGCCCGCACCGCGGGCACGCCCGCCTCGGCCAGCCAGGCCGCGACGTCCAGCTCGCGCCGGGCCCGTGCCAGGAGTTCGGCGTCCCGGCCCACCTTCACCGCCAGGCCCCCGGCGGCGAACACCGCGTTCTCCCCCAGCGCGAGCAGCCGCGCGTCCGCCGCCGGTCCGGGCAGCACACCCGCAGCGGCCAGTACGTCCCGCGCCCGCGCCTCGTCCATCGTCCGCCTCCGTGTCGTCGCCCGCCCGGCCCGCCGACGGCGTGATCCGGCCGTCCGACGGCCAGTCTCGCATTCGGGCAGACAGGCGCCGCTCGTGCGGTCCCCGGTCCGCGGAGCAGGTGCCGACCGAGCAGTGGACCGCGTACGACTGGCAGGGCCGGGCGATCACTCGGCACCGTACGGAGATCCCGATGGCTTTCGGGTTCCGGGCAGGTACCGAGGAGGACCAGGAGGGGTTGGCGGAGCGGCTGTCTGCCGAGCTGTGCCCGGTGGAGCTCTCTCGCGAGCCTCTGATGGCGGCCGTGGTGGCCCGGTGTCACCCGCGCGGCGATGATCTACCCGGTCGTCGGTGGGGAGAAGACGCTGAAGGCCCTCACCGCGGAGGCCGCGGCGAACGAGGCCCGCTACAAGGCCCGGGTCCGTACCGTGCTGCGGTCGTCGTACTCCGCGCACTGGCGTCGGAGCTCTCGCCGCTGCCGGGAGCGCACGTCATTGCGTCCCCTCAGCGCGTCGTCGTAGGTCGGGCCCGGGGTCTACCAGGGTGGGCGGGTGTCGCGGAGTGCTGCCGGGGTCTGGTCGGGCAGGGCTGTGTTCTGGTCGGTGCGCAACAGCATGCCCGGGTCGGGTGCGAAGTCTTCGTCGGGCGGTGCCGGCTGGTGGAAACGTTCGGTGCGCGGGATCGTGACTTCCACCAGCCGGTCCTCCTGGAACATCCACAGCCCGAAGCAGTCGTCGTCCTGGTCGCGAAGCAGCACCTGCACCGTGTGCGGACGGGGCCACGGCAGCGACTCCAGGTGCTTGAGCAGGCCCTTGCGGGCGTGCATCTTGTCGAACTCCAGGGCCCACCCGAACTCATAGCCCCAGTGCCCCGCGATCGGGACGAAGCGGCCTCGCCACGTGCGTTCCGGGTCGTCCCGGGTCAGCGGTTCCATGACCTCGTCCGACCAACGGGCAAGCACGATGACCTCGGCGTCTCTACTCATGACGGAGTATCACCGCATCCGCGCCATCTTCCGCAACCACATTCCTCAGCCGGCCGAAGCAGACAGCAGTGGGTCGAGCGAGTCGACACATTCCGGGTTGCGGTCCCCGTCCATCGTTGTCATGAACGGTCCTTTGCCCGATCAAGATCAAACACGACGGCCCGGCGGACGCGAAGCGCCGTTGCTGTTCGCAGAACTCGTTCTCACTCAAAGGCGGGTCCGGGGCAATTCTGAGAATGGTTGGTGAAGCAGCATCCGGGGCATGACGGCGCTGGCCACGGCCACGCCGATGATCGCCGTACCGCAGGCCGTGGACCAGTTCGGCAACGCGGACGTCCTGAAGGAGCTCGGCGTGGCCCGGCGGATCGACACGGCGGACGCCACGGCCGAGGCCCTGCGCGAGGCCGCCCTCGCCCTCGTCGACGATCCCGAGGTCGCCCGCCGGCTCAGGACGTTCCAGGCGGAGATGGCGGCGGAAGGCGGCACACCGCGGGCGGCGGACCTCGTCGAGGCCGAACTCGACAAGCACGCGGCGGAACCAGGCACGAGGAAGGGCCCGTCGACTCCAGGGGAGTCGACGGGCCCTCAGGACGACCGCCTTGCGGGGACGCCGCGGGGCGTCAGACCCTCACCGGCCGGCCCTCGTCGTCCCGTGCCGCCGGCGTGACCGCCTCAGGCGACTCGTCGTGCGTGAGGTCCGGCAGCCAGTGCAGCCACTTCGGCAGATACCAGTTGCGCTCGCCGAGCAGCGCCATCACGGCCGGCAGCAGCACACCGCGGATGATCGTCGCGTCGATCAGGACCGCAGCCGCGAGGCCCACGCCCATCTGCTTCATCGACTGCATGGACAGCGTGCCGAAGATCGCGAACACGGCGACCATGATGACGGCGGCGCTGGTGACCACGCCCGCCGTGGTGACCACGCCGTGCTCGATCGCCTCGTTCGTCGTACGCCCCCGCAGCCGCGCCTCGCGGATCCGGGAGACGACGAACACGTGGTAGTCCATCGACAGACCGAACAGGATCACGAACAGGAACAGCGGCAGCCAGGTGATGATCGCGCCGACGCCCTCCGCGCCCACCAGCGACGCGCCCCAGCCGTGCTGGAACACGGCGACCAGGATGCCATAGGCCGCGCCCACCGAGAGCAGGTTGAGCACGATCGAGGTGATCGCGACCGTCAGCGAGCGGAACGACAGCAGCATCAGCAGGAAGGCGAAGACCACGACGAACGCGAAGACCGGGGTGACCGCTCCGGCCAGCTGGTCGTTGAAGTCCTGCGAACCGGCCACCTGTCCGGTGATCGGGGCCTGGACGCCGTCCACCTTGCCGAGCGTGGCGGGCCGCACCTCGTCGCGCAGCTTCGCCAGGCTCGCACCCGCCTTGTCCAGGTCGGAGCCGCCGACCAGCGGCACGTACACATAGGCGATGTTCTGCGCGTCGTGCAGCTTGATCTCGACCGGCCCCCGGGAGGCGCCCGAACTCACGGCCTGCTCCTTGAACGCCTGGAGCGCGGCCTTGACGTCGGAAGCGTTGATGTCGTCCGCCTTGACGATCACCTCGGCCGGCTCGGAGCCGCCCGGGAAGGCGTCGTTGACCCGGTTGTACGTCTGCACGATGGGCAGCGAGTCGCCGAACTCCTGGTCCAGGGTGAGGTTCTGGGTCTTCATGCCGACCGCCGGAGCGGCGATCGCGAGCAGTGCGCCGGCCGCGACGACCAGCGAGACGCCGGGCTTGGCGAGGACGACCTTCAGCACGGCGCTCCAGAACCGGCTGCCCTCCGCGGCACGGCCGCCGTTGCCCTTCGTGCGGCGCTTGTCGGGGTGCAGGAACGGGATCCGGCCCTTCTCCACCCGGTGGCCGAGCAGCGAGAGAAGCGCCGGCAGCACGGTCACCGAACCCACCATGGCGACCGCGACCACCATCAGCGAGGCCAGCCCCATCGCCTCGAACGTGGCGAGCCCCGTGAACAGCATGCCCGCCATCGCCACGCACACGGTGACACCGGAGACGATCACGGCACGGCCGCTGGTCGCCGCGGCGATCCTGAGAGCGGTTTCCGGATCACGTCCCGCGGCCCGCTCCTCACGCTCCCGGCGGAGGTAGAACAGGCAGTAGTCGACGCCCACGGCCAGACCGACCAGCAGCATCACCGAGCTCGCCGTGTCGTCCATCGGCTGGAAGTGGCTGACGATGCTCATCAGACCCATCGTCGCCATGATCGCCGTGACCGCGAGGGCCACCGGAAGCAGCGCCGCCACCAGCGCGCCGAAGGCGATCAGCAGGATGCCCAGCGCCACCGGCACCGCGGAGTACTCCGCCTGCTGGAAGTCGTCGCCGAACGCGTCGTCGAACGTCTTCATCATGCTGGCGCCGCCGATCTCCTCGATCCGCACCGAGGAGTGCTCCTTCTGCACGCCCGCGACGGCGTCGAGAACCGGCTCGACCCGCTCGCCCGCGGTGTCGGAATCACCGCGCATGTCGAACTGCACGAGCGCGCTGCGACCGTCCCTGGAGATCGTCCGCGTGTCGTAGGGCGAGGTCACGTCGGTGACCGCACCCGTCTTGCCGACGGCCGCGACGACCGCGGTGACGGCGGCCTTGAACTCGGGGTCGGTGGCCTTGAGGGAACCGCTCTTCGCCTGGATGAGCACGGTCTCGCCGGCCGGCTCCTCGATGCCGGCGTCCTCGATGATCTTGGCGGCCGTGTGGGTCTCGCCCGCGAGCTGGTCGCTCTCCTTGACCTCGACCGTGCCGGCCGCCGAGCCGATCCCCATGGCCAGGACGACGAACAGCACCCAGATGCCCACGGCGGCCCATCGGTGCCGGGCGCTCCAGCCGCCGGCCCGCGCGGCGAAGCCCCGCACCCTTGTATCTCCGTTCCCCATGACGGGCCTGCCCTCTTGTGATGCGGTGGAAGCCCCCTGCCGCCACCTTCCGATTCGAAGGTATGGCCTGGATAAAGCCGTCTCGTCGTGCTGCCCGGTGAGGTGCCGGGCACCCGAGTCCTCCCCTCGGACCGCGTCGTCTCACCGCTGGGTAGGACAGTGACCCCTTACACCTATCTGCGGATCTCGGGGACGGCGATCAGGGTGCAGTCGCCGGTGAAGACAGGAATTGTCGTTTCGAAAGTTTGCGCAACACGTCATAGGCCTGTGGAGAAGTCCGTCAGAGGTTGCTCCGCGGCCGGTCGATCGGCAAGAGTTTCGCCCTGGCCCTTCGTCCGGGCCACGGCCGTCGTGCTCACCCCCACGGAGCACGGCGGCCACCCGGTGCCGTGACAACTAGGCTGAGCAGATGACGACGACGTACGCGGCCCTGCTGCGCGGCATCAACGTGGGCGGCAACAAGAAGCTCCCCATGGCCGAACTGCGCACCCTGCTCGAGGAGCTCGGCCACAGCGACGTGCGCACCTACCTCCAGAGCGGCCAGGCCGTCTTCTCCAGCGCCCACGGCGACGAGGAGAGCCTCGCCGCCGCACTCACGGCGGCGATCGAGAAACGCTTCGGCTTCGCGGTGGGCGTGCTCGTGCGCGACCACGCCTATCTGCGGGCCGTCGCCGACGCCTGCCCGTTCCCGGCCGCCGAACTGGAGGCCAAGCAGCTCCACGCCACCTACTTCTCCGGGCCTGTCGACGAGGAGCGTTTCGCCGGCATCGACCGCGCCGCCCGCCTCCCCGAGGACTTCCGCCTCGGCGACCGCGTCCTGTACCTGTACACCCCCGTCGGCCTCGGCCGCTCCAAACTCGCCGAGCAGCTGGGAAGGCCTCGCGTGAACAAGGGGCTGATCGCCACCACCCGCAACTGGAACACCGTCCTCAAGCTGGTGGAGATGACCCGGCCGTGACACGGGGCCGACGGCGGCCGTAGCCGGGCGGGACCGGGACAGCAGCGCCTGCGCCCACCGGCCGCACCCGGCACGGGCTCGGCCCGCATCCGGCCCCTGGGCGAGGGTGGGCGACTGCGGCTTTTTTGCCGCGGTCGTGGCCATGGCCGTGGGCCTGGCTGTGGTGGTGGGAGGCGGTGGGCGTCCCGCTCGTCGGGCGCCGTCCGGCGTCGTTCGCGGCCACCGGAGGCGTTGCCGCCTTCGGGGTGTCGGGCGTTCATGACCGCCCCGCCCGGCCCTTCACCACCGCCGGTCGCCACGCCCGCGGCGACCGATCCCGCCCGCGCACCCGGACGCCTGTGCGAGGCTCGACCCATGCGCTACGTCATCATCGGGGCAGGGGCGGTCGGGGGCACGATCGCAGGACGGCTGGCGGAGGCCGGGAAACAGGTCGTGCTGGTCGCGCGCGGCGCGCACCGGGCGGCGCTCGCGGAGCACGGACTGCGCCTGCGCGTCCCGGAGGGCCCGCTGACGTTCCGGCCGCCCGTGGTCGAGAGCCCGGCCGAACTCGGCGCACTGCGCGCCGACGACGTCCTCGTCCTCGCCGTCAAGACCCAGGACGCCGAGTCGGCCCTGCGGACGTGGGGCCCGGCCCCCGTCGAGGGCGGCGGCACCGCGGCCGAGCGACTGCCCTTGTTCTGCGCGCAGAACGGCGTGGAGAGCCCGCGACTGGCCCTGCGCCGCTTCCGGCACGTCTACGGCGTCTGCGTCTGGCTGCCGTCCACCCACGTCGACCCCGGTGTGGTGGCCGCCGCGGGCAGCCCGCTCACCGGCATCCTGCACCTCGGCCGCCATCCGCACGGCGTCGACGACACCGTCCGCCGGGTCGCCGCCGACCTGGAGAAAGCGTGCTTCGAGGCGCCCGTCGTACCTGACGTCTCCCGCTGGCAGTACGCCAAACTCCTGTCGAATCTCGCCAACGCCCTGGAAGCGGTGAGCGGGCCGGTCGGCGACCCCCGCGCCGAGGCGCTGTACGCGCAGGTGCGGGCCGAGGGCGAGAGCGTGCTGCGCGCCGCCGGCATCGCCTACGCGAGCACCGACGAGGAGCGGGCCGTACGCGGCGACAAGATCACTCTCGTCCCGCTCGACGGCGCCCCACGCGGCGGCGGCTCCTCCTGGCAGTCCCTCAGCCGCGGCACCGGGACCATCGAGGCCGACCACCTCAACGGCGAGATCGTGCTCCTCGGCCGCCTGCACGGCGTGCCCACCCCGCTGAACGAGTTGCTGCAACGGCTTGCGAACGAGTTCGCCCGGGAGCGGCGGGCGCCCGGTTCCCTGCCGCTGCCGGACCTGCTCCGGCTGGCCGACGCCGCTGTCGCGTTTCTTCAAGATTCCCGGGGACCCCGCTCCGTAGCGTGAGCGGCATGAAGCACGACGAGACCCACCGGTACCTGTCCGAATGCGCCGCCGAGGCGTCGCGCGTCGCCCGCGGCGTCCCCGCGGAACGGCTGAACGACCCCACGCACTGCCCCGGCTGGACCCTGCGCGCCCTGGTCGACCACTGGGTCCTGTACACCTCCCACGGCCTCGAGCACCGTGCCCTGCGCAAGCCGCTGCCCGACGAACTGACCGGCCGCGACTTCACCGCCGACCCCGACTGGGCGACGGCGTACGCCGAGCAGCTCGACCGGGCCGTCGCCGCGTGGGCCGACCCGGCGGTGTGGGAGGGCGAGATCGACCTCGGGACCGCCGCGATGCCCGCCGCCGAGGTGGCCTCGCTGATCCTCAAGGAGACGGCGGTGCACGGGTGGGACGTGGCGGTCGCCACCGGCCAGGAGTTCCGCCTCTCCGACGACGCGGCCCGGTTCGTCCTCGACGTCGTCGAACGGCACGGCGAGCTCTACCGCCGCTACGACGGCTTCGCGCAGGCGGTGCCGGTGGCGCGGGACGCGCCGGTGTTCGAACGGGCGCTCGCGGCGAGCGGCCGCGACCCGCGCCGGGGCGCCGTCCGAACACAAGCCTGACGGCCGGGCCGTTCCGTGCGGCCCCGCCTCACGCCCCCAAGGCCGCCAGAGCAGGCGTCCGGGCCGTCTCGTAACGCTCCAGAAGCACCCGGGCCACCTCCGGCGCCGGGCCCAGCACGTCGGCCAGGACGTCCGCCCCGGCCGCGCCGCGCGCGATGCGGTCCGGCAGGAAACCGGGAGCCAGGACGTACGGCGCGACGGCGACCCGCGCACACCCCAGGGCCCGCAGCTCGCGGACCGCGTCCTCGGTGCGCGGCAGAGAGGCGGAGGCGAACGCAGGCCGCACGGCACACCAACCGGTGCGCCGCCACTCCCGCGCGATGTCTGCGATCACTGCGATCGCCTCCGGGTCGGAGGACCCCGCCGAGGCCAGCACGACCCCGGTCGAGGACTTGTCGGCGGGCGACAGCCCCGCCTCGTACAACCGCCGTTCGAGCGCGGAGAGCAGCAACGGCGAGGGGCCGAGCACCTCGGCCTGCCGGATCCGCAGCTGCGGCGGGGCGTCCCGCAGCACCGCCGGGATGTCCGCCTTCGCGTGGAACGCGCGGGTCAACAGCAACGGCAGCGCCACGACGTCCCGCACGCCGTCCGCCGCCAGCGACTCCAGCACCCCGTGCACGGACGGCACGTTGAAGTCGAGGAAACCGGTCTCGACACGCAATCCCGGCCGCAGCGAACGCACCCGCCGCACCAGGGCGTGGACGGTCGCGGCATGCCGCGGATCACGGCTGCCGTGGGCGATCACCACCAGGGCGGGGAGAACCGGCTTCCTGTGCATGCGGCGTCAGCTCTTCACCAGCAGGCCGCGGCTGCGCAGCACCCACCGCTCGAGCGGACTGAAGATCAGCAGGTCGATCGCGATGCCCACGAACAGGATGAGCAGGATCGCCTCGAACACCATCGACATGTCACTGGCGTTGCGCCCGTTCTCCAGCAACTGGCCGAGGCCGACGCCGAGATCGGGGAACGACGCGATGATCTCCGCCGCCATCAGCGAACGCCACGAGAACGCCCAGCCCTGCTTCAGACCCGCCACATAGCCCGGCAGCGCGGCCGGCAGCGTGATGTACACGGTGCCCTTCAGCCCCGTCGCCCCCATCGTGCGGCCCGCCCGCAGGAACAGCGGCGAGACCTGGTCGACGCCGGAGACCAGCCCGTTGGCGATGGACGGCACCGCGCCCAGCAGGATCACCGCGTACATCATCGAGTTGTTCAGACCCAGCCACAGCACGGCCGGCGGGACCCACGCCACCGACGGAAGCGACTGGAGACCGGACAGGATCGGCCCGATCGCCGCCCGCACGAACCTCACCCGCGCCACCAGCAGGCCCAGCGGAGTGCCGATCGCCAGGGCGAACAGGAAGCCGAGCAGTCCGCGCGAGACGCTCGTCCAGATGTACCCGAGCAGCTCGCCCCGCAGCCATGCCTGGCGGAGGGTGTGCCAGACGTCCAGCGGGGAGACCAGCTTGGTCGGGTCGTCGACCGTCTTGAAGGTGATCTGCCAGACGACCAGCAGCAGCGCCGTCGCGACGACCGGCGGCAGGATCTTGTCGACCAAGGTCCGCCGGAACGGCACCCGTGCGGTGGGCGCGACGACGTCCAGCGCGTCGAGCCCCGCCTCCACACCGGCCAGCCCGTCGGCGTCGGCCTCCGTCACCGTGCCCTCCGTCACTGTCGTCCTCGTCTCAGTGCTGGCCATGACGGCGGATCTCCCCACGCAGGACTTCGGTGATCTCCAGGGACAGTTCCGCCACCGGGGCGTCCTCGATCCGGCGCGGCTGCGGGATGTCCACCGTCCACTCGCGCGCCACCCGGCCGGGCCGCGAGGACAGCAGGACGACGCGCTGTGCGAGCCGAACCGCCTCCCGCACGTTGTGCGTCACGAACAGGACGGACAGCCCCGTCTCCGCCCAGATCCGGGTGAGTTCGTCGTGCAGCACGTCCCGTGTGATGGCGTCCAGCGCCGCGAACGGCTCGTCCATCAGCAGCAGTCGGCTCTCCTGCGCCAGCGCGCGGGCCATCGCCACCCGCTGCCGCATACCGCCGGAAAGTTCGTGAACACGCTTTCCGTACGCGCCCTTCAACCGGACCAGCTCGAGCAGCTCCTCGGCCTTGCCGCGCCGGTCGGGCTTCGCCACCCCCCGCAGCTTCAGGGCGAGTTCGATGTTCTTGCCCGCGGTCAGCCACGGGAACAGCGCGTGTTCCTGGAACATCAGCGCCGGACGGCCGTCCGTCGTGATGGACCCGGCGGTGGGCCGGTCCAGGCCGGCCACCAGGTTCAGCAGGGTGGACTTGCCGCAGCCCGACGCCCCGAGCAGGGTGACGAACTCACCGGGCGCGACATCGAGGGTGATGTCGTCCAGGACGAGCTGCTGCCCGCCCGGGCCCGCGAAGGACTTCGAGACGTGGTCGAGGCGTGCCGCGAACGCCACCGTCTCGGTGGGCTCGGCGGCCTTGGCGAAGGTCGTGGCCATGGTCGTCACCTCCTGGGAACTCATCGGGACTTCGGTCGCTCGACACCCAGACCGGCGTCGTCGACGGCGGACTCGCCCTCGGCCTCGAGGACCTTGTTCAGGATCGTCAGGTCGTAGATGCCGGCGAGGTCGGGCTTCTCCAGCAGACCCGCCTCGACGGCGTGCGCCGCCTCGGCGTCGAGGGTGTCCGCCAGCGGGTCGTCGGTGAACCTGATCGACCGCCACGCCGGGTCCAGCACGTCGGCGGGCAGCGCCTTGCCGGAGTCCGTCTCCAGCTGCCTGTTCGCCGCGGCCTTCGCCTTCGCCGGGTTGGCGCCGATCCACCTGTTGGTCTCCACCGAGCCCTTCAGCACGGCCTGAACGACCTTCGGGTGCTCTTCCAGGAACTTCTGCGACACGATGACGTTCGTGATCACGAACTGCCTGTCGGGCCACAGCGACGCCTCGTCCAGCAGCACCCTGCCGCCCTCGGCGACCAGCCTCGAGGCGGTCGGCTCCGGCACCCAGGCGCCGTCGACCGACCCCGACCTGAACGCGTCCGGCGTCACCTTGTTGTCGCTGCGGACGACGGTCACGTCACCCTTGCCGCTCTGCGCGTCGACCTTCCAGCCCTGCTTCGCGATCCAGTTCAGGAACGCCACATCCTGCGTGTTTCCGAGCTGAGGCGTCGCGATCCTCTTGCCCTTGACGTCCTCGAGCGAGGTGACCTCGTCCGGGTTCACCACCAGCTTCACCCCGCCGGACGCCGAACCCCCCACGATGCGCAGGTTCTTGCCGTCGGACTTGGCGTAGCCGTTGATCGCCGGGGACGGACCGATCCAGCCGATGTCGAGGGAACCGGCGTTCAACGCCTCGATCTCCGAGGGACCCGCGTTGAACGTCGCGTACGACGCCCTGGTCCCGCCCAGCGCCTTCTGGAGGATGCCCTGCTCACGGCCGACCAGCGCGGTCGCGTGGGTGAGGTTGCCGAAGTACCCGATCCGCACGGTGTCGAGCCCGTCGATCTTCCGAGCCCCGGCGGCGACCTGCTCGTTGGCGTTGCCGTCCTTGGCCTGCGAACCGTATCCGCAGGCCGCGAGGGCGAGCAGGGGCAGCGCCGCTAGGGCCGCGACGCCGCGGCGAAGCCGTGACAGGGGGAGACTGGCAGGCACCGGGAGGGGTTCCTCTCGTCGGCCCGGCGGTCACGGTCTCTCAGGTCGTGGCCGGGAGCTCGGCAAAGGGTTCTCGTCGTTTCCACGACGGCGGGCGGGGCGATCGGGCGCGCAGGCGGTGCGCGGACGTCAGCGCGCACATCGCGCGACTCCGCCCTGCCCGCTGCCGAGGGCGCCGCTGCCGACCCGGCCGCCCTCCTTCGCGAACGTCGCGTAGACGTCGGTCGTGGCCACGGTCAGAAGTCCCAGCCGTCGTCGTCGGGCGTCTCCTTGACCGGCTCCGGCGACGCGAACGACTCGCCGACCATGCCCGCGGTGAGCGTCGTGCCGTCGGCCGGGTCGATCAGGATGAACGAGCCCGTGCGGCGCGAGTCGGCGTAGGAATCCACCGGAAGCGGTTGCGCGGTGCGGATCTTCACGCGGCCGATGTCGTTGGCGACGAGCTGTCCCGGATGCGGGTGCAGGGACAGGTCGTCGAGCGTGAGACGGGACGGGATGTCCTTCACGATCGCCTTGACGGTGCGGGTGCCGTGCTTGATCAGCACCCGGTGCCCGACGGTCAGCGGCTGGTCGGCCACATGGCACACGGTCGCCTCGACGTCCTGGGTGGTGGCGGGCGCGTCCTTGGTGGGCACGATCAGGTCGCCGCGCGAGACGTCCACGTCGTCCGCGAGCAGCACGGTCACCGACTGCGTCGTCCACGCCACGTCCACCGGCTCGCCCAGCAGGTCGATCCCGGAGATCGTCGAGGTGCGACCGGACGGCAGCACCGTCACCGGCTCGCCGACCCGGAAGGTGCCCGCGGCGATCTGGCCCGCGTAGCCCCGGTAGTCCGGGTGTTCGGCGGTCTGCGGCCGGATCACGTACTGGACGGGCAGCCGGGCGTGGCAGTGCGCGAGGTCATGACTGACCGGAACCGTTTCCAGGTGTTCCAGGAACGTCGGCCCGCCGTACCAGTCCATGTTCGCCGACGGATCCACCACGTTGTCGCCGGCCAGCGCCGAGATCGGGATGGCGGTCACCTCGGGGACGCCGAGCTCGCTCGCGTACGCCGTGAACTCCTCGGCGATCGCCGCGAAGACCGGCTCCCGGTAGTCGACCAGGTCCATCTTGTTGACGGCGAGAACGACGTGCGGAACCCGGAGCAGGGCCGCGATCGCCGCGTGCCGGCGGGTCTGCTCGACGACGCCGTTGCGGGCGTCGACCAGGATCACCGTCAGCTCCGCCGTGGAGGCGCCCGTCACCATGTTGCGGGTGTACTGCACGTGACCCGGGGTGTCGGCCAGGATGAACCGGCGCCGGGGCGTCGCGAAGTAGCGGTAGGCCACGTCGATGGTGATGCCCTGCTCGCGCTCGGCGCGCAGCCCGTCGGTCAGCAGCGCCAGGTCGGGCGCTTCCTGCCCGCGGCTCGCCGAGGCGCGCTCGACGGCCTCCAGCTGGTCGCTGAGGATCGACTTGGAGTCGTGCAGCAGCCTGCCCACCAGGGTGGACTTGCCGTCGTCGACGGAGCCGGCGGTGGCGAACCGCAACAGGGTCGTGGCCGAGAGTTCCTCGGAGGTGATCGTGCTCATGCTTAGAAGTACCCCTCGCGCTTGCGGTCTTCCATCGCGGCCTCGGACATCTTGTCGTCGGCGCGGGTCGCGCCGCGCTCGGTCAGCCGGGAGGCGGCGATCTCGGCGATGACGTCGTCCAGCGTCACCGCGTCGGAGTCGACGGCGCCGGTGCAGGACATGTCACCGACGGTGCGGTATCGCACGAGACGCTTTTCGACCGTTTCCCCGTCCTTGGGGCCGCCCCACTCGCCGGCGGTCAGCCACATGCCCGCCCGCCGGAACACCTCGCGCTCGTGCGCGAAGTAGATCTGCGGCAGTTCGATGCCCTCACGGGCGATGTACTGCCAGACGTCCAGCTCGGTCCAGTTGGAGAGCGGGAAGACCCGGACGTGCTCGCCGGGGGCGTGGCGGCCGTTGTACAGGTTCCACAGCTCGGGCCGCTGGCGACGCGGGTCCCACTGCGAGAACTCGTCGCGCAGGGAGAACACCCGCTCCTTGGCGCGTGCCTTCTCCTCGTCGCGCCGGCCCCCGCCGAAGACCGCGTCGAACCTGTCGGCCTGGATCTTCTCCGTGAGCGGCAGCGTCTGGAGCGGGTTGCGGGTCCCGTCCGGACGCTCCCTGAGCGCCCCGCGGTCGATGTACTCCTGCACGGAGGCCACATGGAGGCGCAGCCCGTGCTCGGCGACCACCCGGTCGCGGTATTCGAGGACCTCGGGGAAGTTGTGCCCGGTGTCCACGTGCAGCAGCGAGAAGGGGACGGCGGCCGGGGCGAACGCCTTCAGCGCCAGGTGCAGCATGACGATGGAGTCCTTGCCGCCGGAGAACAGGATCACCGGCCGCTCGAACTCGCCCGCCACCTCACGGAAGATGTGCACCGCCTCGGACTCCAGCGAGTCCAGGTGGCTGAGGGCGTACGGGCTGACCGTGCCCTCCTCGGTACCGGCGACGGTCGTCGTCATGCCAGTCCCCTCTCGCTGAGCAGGGCGTACACCGACGCCGCGGACTCCTGCACGGTCTGGTCCTGGGACTCGATCCGCAGATCGGGCGACTCGGGCGCCTCGTAGGGGTCGTCGACCCCGGTGAGCCCGGTCAGCTCGCCCGCCGCCTGCTTGGCGTACAGACCCTTCACGTCACGGACCGAGCACACCTCGACCGGAGTCGCCACGTGCACCTCCAGGTAACCGGTTGCGCTCTCCTGGTGACGCTTGCGCACGGCCGCACGGCTGTCCGCGTACGGCGCGATCACCGGGACGAGCACCTTGACGCCGTTGCGGGCCAGCAGCTCGGCCAGGAAACCGATGCGCTGCACGTTGGCGTGCCGGTCCTCGCGGCTGAAACCGAGGCCCGCGGAGATGAACTCGCGGATCTCGTCGCCGTCGAGCACCTCGACGAGGTGGCCCTCCTCGCGCAGCCGGCCGGCCAGCTCGTACGCGATGGTGGTCTTGCCGGCACTCGGCAGACCCGTGAGCCAGACGGTGGCTCCGGTCGTCACGTGGTTCTCCCGGTTCGTAGGGGGATGGGGGATGTCGCCGGGGGCGGCGCTGTTCGTGGAGGTCGCGGTCATGGCGGTCAGCCGTGCAGTCCGCACTCGGTCTTCCCGCGTCCCGCCCAGCGCCCGGCGCGCGCGTCCTCGCCCTCGAGGACCCTGCGGGTGCACGGGGCGCAGCCGACGGACGCGTAGCCGTCCATCAGCAGGGGGTTTGACAGTACGCCGTGCTCCGTGATGTAGGCATCGACGTCGTCCTGGGTCCACCGGGCGATCGGCGAGATCTTGACCTTCTGCCGCTTCTCGTCCCAGCCGACGACCGGGGTGTCCGCCCGGGTAGGGGACTCGTCGCGCCGCAGGCCGGTGGCCCAGGCGCGGTATCCCCGGAGCCCCTCCTCCAACGGCTGCACCTTGCGCAGCTTGCAGCACAGGTCGGGATCGCGGTCGTGCAACTTCGGCCCGAACTCGGCGTCCTGCTCGGCGACCGACTGACGCGGGGTGAGCGTGATGACGTTGACGTCCATCACGGCCTCGACCGCGTCCCGGGTGCCGATGGTCTCGGGGAAGTGGTAACCGGTGTCGAGGAACACCACGTCCACGCCCTTGAGGACGCGGGACGCGAGGTGGGCGACCACGGCGTCCTCCATGGACGACGTCACACAGAACTGCCGGCCGAAGGTGTCCACCGCCCACTGCAGGATCTCGAGCGCCGACGCGTCCTCGAGGTCGCGGCCCGCCTGCTCGGCCAGCGCCTTCAACTCGTCGGTCGTACGGCCTTCCTGGAGCGTCGTCATATCCGGTCCCCTCCCGTTTCGGTGCGCTGAACGCCTCGGGACAGCAGCCCGAGGAACTTCAGCTGGAATGCGCGGTTGCACGCCGCGCATTCCCAGGCGCCGTGACCGCCCTCCGCGGCCTCGCTCGGACGGAGGTCCTCGTCGCCGCAGTAAGGGCAGTAGAAAGGGGCGGCCCGCTCGCTCATGAAAGGGCCTCCTCGCTGGCGCGCGCGGCCCAGACCGCGAACCGCTCGCCGTCCTCGCGCTCGTCCTGGAAGCGCTTGAGAACGCGTTCCACGTAGTCCGGCAGCTCGTCCGAGGTGACCTTCAGACCGCGGACCTTGCGGCCGAAACCGGCTTCGAGACCGAGCGCGCCGCCCAGGTGCACCTGGTAGCCCTCGACCTGCTCGCCCCGCTCGTCGAGGACCAGCTGGCCCTTGAGACCGATGTCCGCGACCTGGATACGGGCGCAGGCGTTCGGGCAGCCGTTGAGATTGATGGTGAGGGGCTCGTCGAAGTCCGGCAGGCGGCGCTCCAGCTCGTCGATCAGCTGGGAGCCGCGCTGCTTGGTCTCGACGATGGCCAGCTTGCAGAACTCGATGCCGGTGCAGGCCATGGTGCCGCGCCGGAACGTCGAGGGCCGAGCCGTCAGGTCCAGCGCCTCCAGGCCCTCGACGAGCGATGCGACCTGCGCCTCCTCGACGTCGAGGACGATCATCTTCTGCTCGACGGTGGTCCGGACGCGGCCCGAGCCGTGTGCCTCGGCGAGCTCCGCGATCTTCGTCAGGGTCGCGCCGTCCACCCGGCCGACACGCGGTGCGAAACCGACGTAGAAACGGCCGTCCTTCTGCCGGTGCACGCCGACGTGGTCGCGCCAGCGCTCCACCGGCTGGTCCGGGGCCGGGCCGTCGACCAGCGTGCGCCCGAGGTACTCGTCCTCCAGCACCTGCCGGAACTTCTCCGGCCCCCAGTCGGCGACCAGGAACTTCAGACGGGCGCGGGTGCGCAGACGCCGGTAGCCGTAGTCACGGAAGATCGACAGCACACCCTCGTAGACGTCCGGGACCTCGTCCAGCGGCACCCAGGCGCCCAGCCGCACGCCCAGCTTGGGGTTGGTGGACAGCCCGCCGCCGACCCACAGGTCGAAGCCCGGCCCGTGCTCGGGGTGGCGGACGCCGACGAACGCGACGTCGTTGATCTCGTGGACCACGTCCAGCACGGGGGAGCCCGAGATGGCCGTCTTGAACTTCCGCGGCAGGTTCGAGTACGCCTTGTTGCCGAGGACGCGGCGCTTCATCTCCTCCAGCGCCGGGGTGCCGTCGATGATCTCGTCCTCGGCGATGCCGGCGACGGGGGAGGCGATCATCACCCGCGGGGTGTCGCCGCACGCGGTGACGGTGGACAGGCCCACCGCCTCCAGGCGGTTCCAGATCTCGGGCACGTCCTCGATGCGGATCCAGTGGTACTGCACGTTCTGCCGGTCGGTGAGGTCGGCGGTGCCCCGCGCGAACTCCTGCGAGATCTCGCCGACGACCCTCAGCTGCCGCGTGGTCAGCGCACCGCCGTCGATGCGCACACGCAGCATGAAGTACTTGTCGTCCAGCTCCTCCGGCTCCAGGATCGCGGTCTTGCCGCCGTCGATCCCGGGCTTGCGCTGGGTGTACAGACCCCACCAGCGCATCCGGCCGCGGAGATCGTTGGGGTCGATCGAGTCGAAGCCACGCTTGGAGTAGATCGTCTCAATGCGTGTCCGCACATTGAGACCGTCGTCGTCCTTCTTGAACTGCTCGTTGCCGTTGAGCGGGGTGTGGTGCCCCGCGGCCCACTGGCCCTCGCCGCGGTGACGGCTCACCTTGCGGCGGGGAGTCGCGGCTGCAGGCTTCTGCGGGGTGGCGGCCATGGTTGATACGTCCTTCGGGACAGCAGCGGAAGGTGTCGGCGCGCGGCGCCGTCCGGCGGTGGTCGGGTGACGGGGCGAGAGGCTCTGACCTGCGCGTACGGGCGCACAGGGTCCATACGCGTCATTGCGCAGGAGGGAGGCTGTACTCAGATGTCGGGCGGAGCTGCGGCTCGTCAGCTCGCCGGACAGATGGCGCTGGACATGCGGCCGAGGTCGACGTGCCGCCGACTCACCAAGGCAATTCCAGTTCCGGACATGGCGAAAGCGTGTCACGGCGATCTGGACACAGTCCAGCTTCGTCCGCGATGCGGACACCCTTGTCCCGGAATACGAGACAAGGGTGGCGTCTGTCACATGACCTGTGAGGTCTCTTGTCCGCGCAGGTCACCACGAGGGGGAACCAGCCGGAGGAAACAGCGGTTCAGACGGGGAACGCGCCCGGCCAGGGACCCGGCGCCGACACCTCGGGCTGTTCCTCGACCTTCGTGTCGAACAGCGTGAATCCGCGCCGCTGATAATTCTCCATCGCGTGCTCGCCGTCCAGGCTGCAGGTGTGCAGCCACACCCGCTTGGTCTGCGGCAGCCCCGGCCAGCGGTCGGCCAGATCCCACGCCCGGGCGGCGCCGTGCGACAGCAGGTGCCCGCCGATCCGCCGCCCGCGGAAAGCCGGCAGCAAACCGAAGTACACGATTTCGACGACCCCGTCGTCCTGCGGCTCCAGCTCCACGTACCCGGCCGGCGTGCCCCGCTCGTAGGCCACCCAGGTCTCGACCCCGGGGCGCTCCAGATGCTCCCGCCACTGTGCGTACGTCCAGCGCAGCCGGTCGATCCAGCGGATGTCCCCGCCGACGGACGCGTACAGGAAACGGCTGAACTCGGGGGAGGGGACCTCGGAGCGCACGATCCGGACGTCGCCCTCCGGCGCGGCGGCCGGGAGGAGGTCGCCGGGACCGGTCTGCTCCAGGGACCAGGTGGTCACGGGGATGTTCGTCATGCCCGCCAGGGAATCATCACTGCGACATTCTGTCGATCGAGGCCAGGGGCAGCGCGAACAGCGCCCGGCCCGACTGCGCCCAGACCTCGCCGGTCGCCGCCCAGTAGGACAGGGACTCCGTCTGCGTGCTCCAGCAGTCGTGCCGGTCCGCCGCGCCGCACACCGCGGCGCCCGAGCCGCCGTCCTCGCCGTGTGCGCCGCGTTCGTCGTCCGTCCCGCCGGGGCTCTGCCGCCACAGCGTCCCGTGCTCGTCGTGCGGGCCCGCGGCGCGGGTCACGTACCACCGCGTGTCGTAGGACAGCACGCCGCGCACCCCGGTGACCTTCGTTATGTAGGCCTCGGACGCCGTCACCCGCCCGTTCGGACCGGCGACGAGCAGACCCGCGTGGCCGGGCGCCGTGCTGAACGGGTAGCGCCACAGGCGGGCGCCCCGGTCGCCGTCGTCGAGCGTCCACTCCCCGGCGACCAGACTGTCCGGCGCGGTGCTGCGGTCGAGAGAGACGGTCGAGGGACGCGGCGCGCCCGAGCCGCCGCTCAGCTCGTAGGAGCCGACGGCCGGGAGCACGAATCCGTACCCGTGCGCCGACCAGCCGCCCGGCACCCGGCCCACCGCGTCAGCGGCGACCGTGGCGCGCTGCACGCGGTTCATGTCGTACACGTACAGCGCGGACCGGTCCCCGTCGTCCGCGGTGACCAGCAGCTTGTCCTGGTACCAGACCATGCCGGAGACGTGCGAGACCAGCCCGCGGTAGTCCCGGCCGTCGTCCACGGGGACGGCGAGCAGCGCCCAGGTGTAGGAGAGGTGACCGAGATCGGCGGCGTCGACGAAGCCGACCCGGGCCAGGCCCCGGTCCGCCGCCGCTCCGCCGCTGCGTGACCAGCCGGAGAGGATCACCCGGTTCGAGCCCCACACGCCGTCGTCGTCCGCGTCCCCCGACGTGGTGACCGCGCCCGGCCGCCAGCCCGCCGTGTCGTCGGTGTTCCAGCAGTACGCACGTGTAGCCGTGGGGGAGACCGGCAGGGCCCGGCGCTCGGCGGGCGAGCAGTCGACGGCGTCCCGCAGGGTGCGGTCGGCGCCGTCCAGCACCGCGCCGACGCCGACCGGGCGGCCCATCCCGGCCGCGAGCCGGTCCAGGGAGGCCTGCGGCACCATGTTCTCCGTCAGTCGCAGGTCAGCGACCTCGGACGCGGCGGTGAGCGGCTTCAGGTCCCCCGGGCCGTCGTGGGTGACCGTCGCCTGGGAAGCACTGATCACGGTGGCGGCGGCGGTGAGGGCGAGAGCGGTTCCGGACAGAAACGCCCGCAGTGCCCTGCCGCGCCTGCGCCGGCGATGTCGGCCGCGCTGTCTCATTCGCCCTCCCGAGGCGGGCCAACTGCGCCTGATGATCCATACGTTGACAGAGGAGCAGGTGGGGTGACCCGTAGAGGGATGCTACGGCAGTCGGCCGCCCCGGAGGACGAAGTCCGCGCAAATATGCGGAAGACCCTGTGGGAAGACCGCGGATGCATCACCATTGCTACGGTGACGGCGTTCTGTTTTTGACCACCGCGGGCGCGGTCGAATGGGGCAACAGCCCCGCGGGATCGGCGGGCAGAAGCACGTCGACCTCGGCGTCCTCGCAGAAACGATACGGCCGGTGTTCCAGAAATCCTCCCAGGTAACGCCGCACCCGGGACATCTCCGCCCGCACCGTCACCGTACGGTCCGAGTCGCCGAACATGTCCTGCGCGAGCTCCGCGGCACTGCGCCCGCCGCGCCGCACCGCCAGCAGATACAGCAACTCCGCATGCCGGGGACTGAGTTCGTGGGACCACGAGCCCGCGTCCCCCGACACCGTCACCGACCAGCGCCGGGGTCTGGTCAGGTCCAGCACGATCCGGCTCGCACCGCCCGGCGGCCGCCCGGCCGCCTCGTCCACCGACCGCACCAGCCAACCCCCGGCCAGCGGCTCGAGGGTGCACAGCCCCAGTGCCGGCAGCCATCGACGTCCCGGCGACGGCGACTTCGGGAGCGCGATCCGGCTCGTGTACGGCATCCCGGTCACCGCGGCCGTCCACCCCTCGCCGTCCACGACCGCGGCCCGGCCGCCGATCCGGGCCAGCGCCGGCGCCGCCACCGCGCGCAACCGCTCCAGCGAACCGAGATGCTTCTCCCGCAGCCTGGACTCGGCGAGCTTCGCCACCGAGTCGACCCACGCGAGGGTCGCCGGGTGCATCGTCTCCAGTGGCCCGCTGACGTCGACGACGCCCAGCAGCCGGCCGTTGCGCGGATCGGTGATCGGCGCGCCCGCGCAGGTCCAGGCGGCGTGCGAGCGCACGAAATGCTCGGCGGCGAACACCTGCACGGGCCGGCGCACCACCGCCGGCGTGCCCACCCCGTTGGTGCCCACCACCGCCTCGCCCCAGTCCGCGCCCAGCTCGAAGCCGAGCCCGTCGGCCTTGCGCAGCACCGGGCCGCAGCCCTCGCGCCACAGCACCCGGCCCTCCCCGTCGGCGACCACCATGATGTGGTGAGCGACGTCCGCGACCGACAGCAACCCCTCCCGCAGCACCGGCAGTACCTCGCGCAGCGGCGACTCCTCGCGCCGCCGCCGCACCTCGTCGGCGCCGAGCAGCCCCGCCCGGACATCACGCTCCGGATCGACACCGCTGCGCAGTAGGCGCTCCCAGGACTGCTCGATCACCGGACGCGGGGCGACGCGCACCCGCTGGCCGGCCAGCCGGGCGTCACGGACCTGGTTGAGCACCCGCGCCGCCCGCGCGGCGTCGACGGCCGCGAGCTGCGGCACGTTCATCGGTGGCATCGCCACTGGGCCTCCAGGGTTGGACACAGGCTGACAACCGGATGTCAAGCGCTTGTGCCGACTGTTTCCGGTCGTGCTTGGACCCCCCCATCTTGCCGTCCACTCGTGACGGAGGGGCCTACTCCGGTCACAACCACCGACAAGTTGCAACCCCCTGCAACCCTGGTGAACGTCCACAGGTTGTTTGAAACTTGAGCCACGCCGTCCCGAGCGGCGATTCTGGCCTCGCAGGGCCATTGCGGCGGGGGTGGTGCCGTGTCGGCGCAGCACCACCCCCGCTTCCTGCTTCCGTGAATCTCCCGAGGCCCCGGCGTCACTCCCGGGGAGCGGCCCGCTCGACGAGCGCCGCCAGGTCCAGGCTGTGCGGCAACGTCCCGAAAGCCGCACCCCCGTCCCCGCCCAGCCGCGAGGCGCAGAACGCGTCCGCCACCCCGGGCGGTGCGAACCGCACCAGCAGCGACCCCTGGAGCACCAGGGCGAACCGCTCCGCCAACCGCCGGGCCCGCCCCTCGGCCCCGTCCAGATCGGCGAGGTCCGTCAACAGATCCTTGATCGCGCCGTCCAGCCGGTGGTCGGCCCCCCGCGCCAGACCCACCTCGTGGAGGTAGGCGTTCAACGCCTGTGGTTCGCGCTGCAGCGCCCGCACCACGTCCAGCGCCTGGACGTTGCCCGCCCCCTCCCAGATCGAGTTCAGCGGCGACTCCCGCACCAGCCGGGGCATCCCCGACTCCTCCACGTAACCGTTTCCGCCGAGGCATTCCGACGCCTCCACCGCCACCGGAGCGCAGCGCTTGGTCACCCAGTACTTGGCCGCCGGAACAGCGATCCGAAGAAACGCCCGCTCCTGCTCGCCCCCGTCGTCGCAGGCCGCCGCGAGCCGCAGTCCCAGCGTGGTCGCGGCCTCCGACTCCAGGGCCAGATCCGCCAGCACATTGCGCATCAGCGGCTTGTCCACGAGCTTGCCGCCGAACGCCGCACGATGGGAACAGTGGTGGACCGCCTGCGCCACCGCCTGCCGCATCAGCCCCGCCGACCCCAGCACACAGTCCAGCCGGGTCGCCGCCACCATGTCGATGATGGTCCGCACCCCGCGCCCCTCCTCGCCGACCCGGCGCGCCCACGTCCCGTCGAACTCGACCTCGGCGGAGGCGTTGGACCGGTTGCCCAGCTTGTCCTTCAGCCGCTGGAGACGGAAGACGTTCCGGGAGCCGTCTTCGAGAACGCGCGGAACGAGGAAACACGTCAGCCCGCCGTCGCCCCCGCCGGGGGCGGTCCGCGCCAACACCAGGAAACCGTCCGACATCGGC
Source organism: Streptomyces achromogenes (assembly GCF_030816715.1). Taxonomy (NCBI): domain Bacteria; kingdom Bacillati; phylum Actinomycetota; class Actinomycetes; order Kitasatosporales; family Streptomycetaceae; genus Streptomyces; species Streptomyces achromogenes. The sequence continues at coordinate 6,780,773 of NZ_JAUSYH010000001.1, forward strand.
GCCGAACAGAACCACTTGTGCCCGGTCAGCTCGTACGCCCCGTCGTCGGCTAGCGGAGCGGCGACCGTCGTGATCGCCCGGACGTCGCTGCCGCCCTGTTTCTCCGTCATCCCCATGCCGAACAACGCACCGGCCTTCGATCGGGCCGGCCGCAGCCCGCGGTCGTAGACCGTGGACGTCAGCCGGGGCTCCCACTCGGCGGCCAGCGTCGGATCGGTGCGCAGCGCGGGCACCGCCGCGTGGGTCATCGACAGCGGGCAGCAGTTGCCCGCGTCGACCTGCGTCCACACCAGGAACCCCGCCGCCCGCCGCACATGCCCGCCCGGCCGCACCCAGGCCGCGGTCAGCCCGGCCCCCACCCCCTTGCCGAGCAGCCGGTGCCACGCCGGATGGAAGTCGACCTCGTCGATCCGGTGCCCGTGACGGTCGTACGCACGAAGTTTCGGAGGACGGGCGTCGGCCTGCGCCGCCCACTCCTGCAGCTGCCCGGACCCCGCCGCCCGCCCGAGCGCCGACAACTCGCCGCGCACCTCGTCGAGCAGCCCCGGATCCAGGTGCCGTTCCACGGCCGCCACCAGCGCCTGGTCTGCGCCGTAGACGTCGTATCCGGTCAGGGGCGGGGGCTGGTTGGTCACCGTGTGCGTGCTGCCTGCCATGGCCCGAACCTACCCCCGGGTACCGCGGTCATGACCGTCAGCGGCCCGCGCGCCGCTCCCCGACCCGGTGAAGAGGCTTTGCCGGGGGTGAGCGCAGCCCCGAACGGCGGATACCTTTAGGGCGTGCAGCCAGCAAGTCAGTCACCCGAGCAACCCGGGAGCCCCGCAGGGCGTCTCCACCGGGCGCGTGCCCTTTACCGGAACGTCTCCAAGCGGCGGACCGCCTGGCTGCTGTTGAAGGACACCGTCAACTCCTGCATCGAGTACCGCATCCTCGGTCTCGCCGCGGAAGCCGCTTTCTTCACGTTGCTCTCGGTCCCTCCGCTGCTCCTCAGCCTCATCGGTCTGCTCGGCTACGTCGACGACTGGACCGGCACCGACACCATCACCAGCCTGGAGGCCAACCTCCTCGACGCGTCCCGCACGGTCCTGTCCGACAAGGGCGTCCGGCAGATCGCGCAGCCGATCCTCGACGACGTGATGACGGGCGGCCGCCCCGACGTCATCTCCATAGGCTTCCTGTTCGCCCTGTGGTCCGGCTCGCGGGCGGTGAACGTCTTCATCGACACCATCACCGTCATGTACGGCCTCGACGGCGTCCGCGGCATCGTCAAGACCCGGCTGGTCGCCTTCCTGCTGTTCGTCGGAGCCCTGCTGATCGGCTCGGTCGCGCTGCCTCTGATGGTCGCCGGACCGGACGCGGTCGTCCGCATCGTCCCCTGGTCGACGACCGTCGTACAGGTCCTGTACTGGCCGGTCGTGATCGTCCTGTCCATCGCGTTCCTGACCACGCTCTACCACGTCTCCGTGCCCGTCCGGTCGCCGTGGATCGAGGACGTCCCCGGCGCCCTCGTCGCCCTCGCCATGTGGGTGCTCGGCAGTTTCCTGCTGCGCATCTACCTGACGAGCACCATCGAGGGCGCCACCATCTACGGCTCCCTCGCCGCCGCCGTCGCCGTCCTGCTGTGGATCGGCGTGTCCGCGTTCGCGGTACTGGTGGGCGCCGCCGTCAACGCCGCGATCGACCGGGTCTGGCCGGCCGCCGCGACCGCCGCCGCCCGCGCGGCCAACGAACGGCTGCGCCAGGAGGAGGCCGCGGAGTACGTCGCCCGCATGGCCGCGGCCCGCTCCCCCGAGGACGACGACCCGGACGATCCCGACATGCCTTCCGAGTTCCCCGAGCGGTGGTCCCGCTTCCTGCCCCCGGAGGACGTGACGGGACGCTTCCGTCCCCATGTGAAGAGCGCCGCGAAGGGAAACGGCGTGAACGGGGTGAACGGCGCGAGCAGGGGAAACGACGGCGACGACGGAGACTGCGCGAGCGGCGGAAGCAGCGTGAACACCGGAAACAGCGCAGACGCGGGGGACAGCGTGAGCCGCAAAGACAGCGGGAATCGGGGAGACAGCGGGAACGCGGGAGACAGCGGTGTCAGCGGCATTGGCGGTTTCAGCGGGGACGATGAAAACAGCGGAGCCAGGGGGACCGGCGGAAGCGGCGAGGAACAGCCTCCCCGACGGTAGCGCCCAGAGAAGGGCGTCACGACTTCCAGACGCCCGTTTCCGCCGCCTCCCTCGCGAATTCCGCGAAGTCGCGCGGCTCGCGGCCGAGCACCTCCTGGACGCCCGCCGAGAGGCAGGCGTTGCGTCCGTCCAACAGCGACTCGAACAACTCCACCAGAAACGCCGTTTCCTCCGGCGGGACTCCGAGAGCGGCCAACTGCTCGCCGTACTGACGTGCGGACACCGGTGTGTACGTCAGCTCGCGCCCGGCCGCGCGCCCGACCTCCGCAACCGCTTCCCGAAACGTCAGTAGCCGCGGCCCGGACACGTCCAGAGTCCGCCCCACGTACCGGTCGCCCTCCGTGAGCGCATTCACCACCACATCGGCGACGTCCCGCAGGTCGACGAACGGTTCCTGGACCTCCCCGCCCGGGAACACCAGTTCCCCACCGCTCCGCAGCCCCTCCACCAGCGGCCCCTCACTGAAGTTCTGCGCGAACCACGCGGCTCGCACGACGGTCCAGTCCGCGCCCGACGTCCGCAGCGCCTCCTCGGTGGGCAGCGCCCGCTCCTCTCCCCGCGACGACAACAGCACCAGCCGCCGCACCCCCAGCGCCACGGCCTCCCGGGCCAGTCGTCCGACCGCGTCGGCGGCACCCGGGGCGCCCACGTCCGTCGGGTACACCAGGTACGCGGCGTCGGCGCCCCGCAGTACGTCCGCCCACGTGGACGCGTCGTACCAGTCGAACCCCTGCGTGCGCGAGGCGCTCCGCACGCCCAGCCCCGCCCCCTCGGCGGCCATCGCCACCCGCCCGCCCGTACGACCGGACGCCCCGGTCACCACGACCGTCATGCTCCGGGCCGCGTTCTGAACCGTGCACCGAGTCGTGTGGTGTGCCGTAGGGCGGGCAGTGTCGTCCGCGGTGTCGTGAGCCGTGGTCCGGGCCGTGTCGTCTGCCGTGTTGTGTGTCATGGCACCAGTCAACTGCCGTGCGCCGCACGGGCCCATCGCTGAACGGCTCATTCCCATATGCGCGCGTCTACGCTGGCGGCATGGACGCACTCGCAGGCCTTCTGGAGGGTCCACGCGCGCGTGGCGCCCTCATGATCCGCGCGTGCTTCGATCCGCCGTGGAGCGTGCGGGTCGAGGACCGGGCCCCGCTGACGGTGATGCTCATGGTGCGCGGCGAGGGCTGGGTCACGCCGGATGAGGGGGAGGCCGTCCGACTGCGCGCCGGCGATCTCGCCATCGCCCGTGGTCCGGCCCCGTACACCTGCGCCGACGCCCCCGGGACGCCCCCACAGGCGCTGATCCTCCCCGGCGGACAGTGCGCGTACCCCGACGGACGCCTCCTGAACGGTTCCATGGACCTGGGCGTGCGCACCTGGGGCGACCGCCTCGACGGCTCCACGGTCGTCCTCATAGGCACCTACCTGATGCGGGGCGAGATCAGCGGCCGACTGCTCGACGCGCTGCCCCCGCTGGTGTCCCTCACCACCGACGTCTGGCAGTGCCCGCTCACCCCGCTCCTCATGCAGGAGATCATCCGCGACGAAGCCGGCCAGGAAGTGGTCCTCGACCGCATGCTGGACCTTCTCGTGATCGCGGCGCTGCGGGCCTGGTTCTCCCGTCCGGAAGCGGCCGCGCCCGCCTGGTACCAGGCGCTGGCCGACCCGGTCGTGGGCCGCGTCCTGCGCCTCGTCCAGGACGACCCCGCCCACCCCTGGACCGTCGCCTCCCTCGCAGCCAAGGCCGGCGTCTCCCGGGCGGCCATGGCCCGTCGCTTCACCGACCTGGTCGGCGAACCCCCGATGACCTACCTCGCCGGCTGGCGCCTCGCCCTCGCCGCCGACCGACTGCGCGACAGCGAGGACACCATCGGCGCGATCGCCCGCCAGATCGGATACGGAAGCGCGTTCTCCCTGTCCAGCGCCTTCAAGCGGGTGTACGGCGTCAGCCCTCAGGAACACCGGACAAGGGCGCTTCAGGGGCACGCGGCAAGGGGAGACGCGGTCGGGTGACGATGACGAAGCCGCCCTTTACCGCGGCGTAGGCTGGCAAGCGTGTACGCGGAGCGGGCTTCCCGGCTGGCCGGGGCGGTGGTGTGGACCAACACGCCATCGGCGTCGACCCGTGCGTCTCCCGTGTTGCCCGACGGCTGCATGGACCTGCTGTACAGCGAGGGCAGGCTCTTGGTCGCCGGACCGGACACCCGGGCTCACGTCCCCGACGGTCCGCCGGTGCCCTGGGCGGGCATCCGCTTCTTCCCGGGCGCCGCGCCTCCCCTCCTCGGCGTGCCGGCTCACGAACTGCGCGACCGACGCGTGGAGTTGGCAGATCTGTGGCCGGCGCCCGAGGTGCGGCGGCTGACCGACCGGATCGCCACGGCTGTCCAACCGGCCACGGCGCTGGAGTCGTTGGCTCTGGAAAGAGCGGCTCCCCCCGACCCGGAACTGCGCCGCCTCGTCGCCGTCCTCGCCGCAGGGCGCACTGTGGCCGCGACCGCCGACGAACTCGGCATCGGGGCACGCCGGCTGCACCGTCGTTCGCTCGCCGCGTTCGGCTACGGCCCCAAGACACTGGCCCGGATCCTGCGTCTGCAACGGGCGCTCGCGCTGGCCCGCGAAGGCATGCCCCACGCGGACACGGCGGCCCGCACCGGGTACGCCGACCAAGCCCATCTGGCCCGGGAAGTAAGGGAGTTCACGGGGTCCACGCTGAGAGAACTGCTAGCCGCGCCGGCGGTGACAGATGGCGATGCCGCAGACCGGCCCTGCCGACCTGGTGCACCGGGCGCCTCCGGAGCCACCGGGTGCCCCATCCGGACGGACACATTGATCCCGCAGGACGGGGACACCTGGTGAGTGTCCGGTGACTCGGTGGGACGCGTCCGGTGGCCGGCAGGACGGGTTCTGGCCGGTCGGCGGGACGCGTCTGGGGGTCGGTGCGGTGGGCCTGGTGATCCGGTGGGCAGGACGGTCTGCGACTCCGCCGGGCGGGTCCGGGGGGCCGTCCGACACGGCACCGCCGATCCAGAGCGCGGGCCTACCGGCCCAGCGGCGCGAAGAGGTCGACGCCGTTGCCGTCAGGGTCGTGCACGACGGCGTACCGCTGTCCCCAGAAGGCGTCCCAGGGCTTCAGCTCGCCCGGGTGACCGGCGCCCACCAGTTCCGCGTACACCGTGTCGACCTCCTGCGGTGTGTCACAGCGCAGTGCGAGCGACGCCCGGCCGCCCCCTGACGGTGGCTGCCACCGCGGATGGAACGAACGGACCGTGTTCTCGGTGTCCAGCAGCAGCCGCAGCCCACCCGGCAGTTCGGCCTCGGCGTGCGGCTGTTCTTCTGAGCCTTCGGGGAAGACGAACCCCAGTCGGCGGTAGAAGGTGACGGAGGCGGCCATGTCGGAGACGACCAGGCCGACGGCATCGAATCGTGGACTCATGGGGCCACGGTAGGCAAGGTCGCCCCAAGCGGTCTTGAAGGAAACGGACACGTCGCAGCGACCACGCCAGAACGAGCACGTCAGACCGGCCGGCCTGGGTCGTCGGTTCGGGCGGGCTGTCACGGAAACGGGTCCTGGTCTTCGCCGAAATCTAGGTGAGTTCACCGTTGATCACACGGAGGACCCTGCGGCCCTGGAGGCCCCCGCTGGACGGCCACGCGGCCAGGGCCTACCAGAACCCCGACTTCCTGGCACACCTGCGCGGCGGACTCCTGTGGGCGCTGCTCTTCAACCAGATCGCCGGCGGCAAGTCGCCCCGGCTCTCCCTGGGCGAGCTCACCGACCTCGGTGTGGACGTCGCCATCTACAGCACTCCGTGTCTGTTCGCGGCCCACGAGGCCGTGCACTCCGCCCTCGCCGAACTGAAGCGGACGGACGGCCGACTGCCGGTGTCCGACGCCGCGAACGGCGTGGGCGTGGCGACCGCCACCCGCCTGCTGGAAGGCAACATCGCCCATCGCCGCCCCGCCCCGGGGGATGCGTCCCACAGCCGGGAATCCGAGCGGACCGGGGGTGACGTGCCGGATGAGGTGAACGCGGGGGTCCGATGACGGGCCCGGAAACGGCGCCGGGCCGACCGACGAGCGGGGGGCGTGTGAGCGTGCGAACGTGCCTGGTGGGGGCCGGGAGGGCGGCGTGCGCGCCGGAGCAGCGCGGACCGCGCGGGCGGGGGATGGAGATCGGCGCGCCGGGCGGCCGGGTTCGTCAACCCGGCGGCGACGCCGTACTCGCCCGTGGGACGAGTCGCGTCGACAGTTCCGTTCGAGTTCCTTCCGGGTGCTCCCCGTCCATCATCCGCACCAGCAACCGCAGGGCCGTCGCCGCCATTTCCCCCAGTGGCTGTCGGACGGTGGTGAGGGCGGGGGTCGTCCAGCGGGACTCCGGCAGATCGTCGAAACCGACCACGCTGACGTCGTACGGAACCCGCAACCCCCGTTCGGCCAGCGCCTGGTACACGCCCAGGGCCATGCGGTCGGAGCAGACGAAGACGGCCGTCGGCGGCGTGGGCAGGTCCAGTAGTTCGTGCGTGTGGCGGTGAGCGACGGACTCGTCGAAGTCACCGTGGCGAAGGTATTCGGGGCGGTGCGCGACTCCGGCCGACGCCAGCGCGGAGCGGTAGCCCGCCACTCTGGCGCTGCTGCACATCCGGCGACGCGGTCCGGCGATGACGGCGATGCGCTCGTGCCCGAGTTCCAGCAGGTGCTGGGTCGCGGTCACCCCGCCCTGCCAGTTCGCCGCGCCGACCGAGACCACCTCGGGCGGTGGCTCGACCACCGGGTCGATCATCACGAACGGGATGCGGTGCTGCTCCAACCAGGCGTACTGAGAGTCCGTCAACTCGGCCAGGTTGAACAGGACTCCGGCGGAACCTCTGGCCGTCAGCTTGTCGAGCCAGCCGCGCTGCGGACGGCCGGCGCGGGTGCGGGACAGCGCCGCCGAGACGACGACGTCCAGGTCCGCGTCGTACGCCGCCTCCTCCACGCCGTGCAGCACCGCGCCCGACCACGAGTTGTCCAGCGAGTGCACGACGAGGTCGACCAGACGGGTCGGCTTTGTCGTGTCGAAGCGGGGTCTGCGCACGTAACCGAGCCGGTCCAGCGCCTCGGTGACCCGGCGGCGGGTCTCGGGAGCGACGTCTTCCCTGCCGTTCACCACCTTGGACGCGGTCGGCACCGACACCCCCGCCTCACGGGCCACGACCGCCAGGGTCGGCCCGGACGGCGCGCCAGGACTCGTGCTCGCACTCGCCGTGCGCACCATCGGGAACCACCTCTCCGGCCCGCCCGAGGGCCAGCGAAAGTTCGACCAGCGCCGTTTCGGAGCCGATCCCGAAACAGACGACTCGCAGAAAGCGCTTGCTATATTAGGTGTGGCTCAGCGTGGCGTGAAGACACCGGGGAACGCGAGATCATGTGCCGAGCGGCGCCGAAGCGGGTGGGGTGTCGTCAAAAGCCCGTGACCGACACATCGTCCGGCACCTCGAAGCCCGGCTGTCCGTACCGCTTGCATGGCGCCCGCGGCGACGATGTCGGTACCGGCGAGCACGGCGGTGAAGTCCGGCGTCTCGCGCGCAGCGGCCTCCACCGCCGCACCCGTGTTCGCCGTCGTACGGGAGGAGGGGGTGCAGGGGCCCCAGGGCCTCCGACGGCGGCTGCCGCCGGCTCGGTCCGGGCGCCCTGGTTGTACGCCGAACAGCTCTCCCACCGGCTCGTGCGCCGGAATACCGGGCGCTGTTGTGGTGCTCTGGTCATACCGGTGCGCGAGCGCGGCGAAGGGCTGGTGAGCAGATGGCGGCAGACCGGACGAACGCTGCGGGCGAGGCCGGGACGGGGCCCGACCCCGCCCGTGCGGCCGATCCCGACGCCCGTCCCCTCGTCAGCACTCCTTACGGGGTCGTACGCGGCAGATACGAGCACGCCGTCGCCGTCTTCCGGGGGATCCCCTTCGCGGCGCCGCCCTTCGGCGTCCGCAGGTTCAGGCCGCCGGCACCGCCCGACCCGTGGAACGGCGTGCGCGACGCGGGCTCCTTCGGTCCGACGCCGCCGAAACCGCCGTACTCCGACGCCTTCGCCCGGTATCTTTCCGACCCCGTCGTGCCGGGCGACGACTGCCTCAACCTCAACGTCTGGACCCCCGAGCCCGGCCCCGGCGCACGGCTGCCCGTCGTTGTATGGCTCCATGGCGGCGCCCTGACCAGGGGCTCTTCTGCGACTCCGGTCTACGACGGGCGCCATTTCGCGCGCGACGGAATCGTTTTCGTATCGATCAACTACCGGTTGGGTGTGGAGGGCTACGGGCTCTTCCCGGACGCCCCCGCCAACCTCGGGCTCCGTGACCAGCTCGCCGCGCTGGCATGGGTCCACCGCTCCATCAGGGCCTTCGGCGGCGACCCCGACAGGATCACCCTCGCGGGACAGTCCGCCGGGGCCATCAGCGTCGGCGGACTGATCGCGGCCCCGCAGGCACAAGGGCTGTTCCGGCGGGCGGTCCTGCAGAGCGGACCACCGGAGGCCCTCGAGCGGGACAAGGTCCGCCGTATGGTGCGACGTATGGCCGCCCGGCTGAAGATCCCCGCCACCGCGGAGGCCTTCGCCGCCGTCGACCGGGACCTGCTGCTGCGCACGCAGGCCGAGATCGGCAGACTCAGCAGCCCGGTCCTGGGAGGCCCCGCCTTCGGTATCGTCGTCGACGGCGATCTGGTGCCGCGTGACCCCCTGTCGGCGCTCCTGGACGGGGACGTCGCCGTCGGCGCCGACCTGCTGATGGGCTGGACGCGCGACGAGTACCGGCTCTGGCTGGTGCCAGGCGGGCTCCTCGAACGGGTCGACCGGCTCGGCGCCGTCGCTCTCGCCGGCGCGATGGCCCGCTGCCACTGCGGCCCTGAGGTGCCGCGCGGCTACCGGGCACTGCACCCCGAGGCCGGCCCCGCCGAGATCGTCGGTCAGATGGTCACGGACAGCCTGCTGCGGCGGCCGCTGCGACGCCTGGCGGACGCCCGCTCCGGGACGTCGTACATGTACGAGTTCGCCTGGCCCTCGCGCCGGCCGGGCCTCGGCGCCTGCCATGCCCTCGAACTGGGCTTCGTCTTCGACACCGGCGAGACACCGGAGTCCGCGAAGCTCGCCGGTGACGGGGCCCCCCAGGAACTCGCCGACGCGATGCACGGGGCGTGGACGCGCTTCGCGGCGACAGGAGATCCCGGGTGGGAGGCGTGGAACGCGACGCATCCGGTACGGATCTTCGGAGAGAGCGACGGCGAAAGCGGGCCGCAGGAGCACCACCGGATGCTGTCCGGGGACGACGCGGTGCTGTCCGGTGCGGACGCGGAGCCGTCCGGGACCGGCGGCTGGTCGTACACCGCACACGGGGTGCGGGACCGTGAGCTGGCGCTGTGGGTGACGCCGTCCCCTCAGGCCGCCCTCCCCGAGGTGGCGGACGACGGGACGTCCACGGCGGACCCGTCGTCGGCCGGCTTCTCCGCACGCGGCACGGAGCTGAGGTCGGCGGTGCGCCGACTGCGCCGGGCCACCGGTGGGACGCGGGAACGCTGACCGGGGCGAGGCGGGAGGCGAGAGGGGAGGAGCGGGGAGGGCGGGGACGCTGACGGTGGGCGCGGTGTTCTGGGCAGGCGGGCGGGGACGTCTCCGGAGGGCTGACCGAGCGCAGGACGCGCCGCCCGGTGCCCGGGGTGCCGCGTACGGTCGGGCGGCCCGCTCCTCGTCCTGCCTCCCTCTCCCCCAAAAACGTGGCCGCAACCGTCAGCCGGAGTGGAGACCGGCGCCGGCAGGGGCGTAGGCGCAGGCGGCCTAAGCGGAGGTCAGTGTCCGGGCGATGGAGGCGACCGCTTCCGGGCCGACCCGGCAGCAGCCTCCGATCAGCCGGGCCCCGGCCTGCTGCCAGGCCAGGACCTGCTCGGGGGCGAAGGTGGAGCGTCCGACCCAGGCGCGTGCGGTGGCGTCCCAGGCCTCACCGCTGTTCGGATACACGACGACCGGCTTACCCGTCACGCGTGCCGCCGTCGCCACGGCGGCGTCGACGTCCCCGGGGACGCAGCAGTTCACGCCGACCGCTATCACCTCGTCCGCCTCGGCGGCCGGCGCGAACGCCTCCTCCAACGGCTGCCCGGCCCGCGTACGGTCACCGTCGATGGAGTAGGACAGCCAGGCGGGCACGCCGAGCCCGCGTACCGCGCGCAACAGCGCTTCGGCCTCGTCGGCGTCGGGAACCGTTTCGAGAGCGAGTACGTCAGGTGCCGCGGCGGCCAGAACCTCCAGACGCGGCCGGTGGAAACGTTCCAGATCCGCGACGCTCAGTCCGTAACGGCCTCGGTACTCGGAACCGTCCGCCAGCATCGCGCCGTACGGGCCGACCGAAGCGGCCACCCACAGCGGATGGGCGACCCCCCGGGCCCGGGCACGCCGAGCCGCGTCCCGGGCCAGCTCCACGCTCAGCGTGAGCAGCCGGGCCGCTTCCTCGTGCGCGATCCCCCGTTTGGCGAAGCCCTCGAACGTGGCCTGGTAACTGGAGGTGATCGCCACGTTCGCGCCGGCCGCGAAGTAGGCGAGGTGCGCCTCGGTGATCGCCTCCGGGTGCTCCGCCAGGAGTCGCGCCGACCACAGTTCGTCGCTGAGATCGTGCCCGGCGGACTCCAGCTGGTTCGACATGCCGCCGTCGAGGACGACGGTGCCGGCGGCGAGAGCGGTGGCGAGGGTGGACTCCGCGCGGGGGGCAGGGGTGTCGCTGGTCATGCCACGACGCTAGTCGAAGAGCCGGCGGACGTCCCGACGGGTCCAGTCCATGAACAGACCGCCCCCGCTCACCGCCCGTGGACCGGGCGCCGCCCGCCCCGACGGCGTCCCCTGCCTCGCGTGCGCCTGGTCGCCGGGAACAGCAGTGCACCGAGCAGGCCCGCTGCCAGCACGTACGGCCACCAGCCGAACGCGCCGCCCTCGGCGGCTCCGGTACCTCGTGTGTCCGCCTTCACGCCTTCCGACGAAGCCTGTCCGCGCGCACCCGCCGAGGCGCTCGCGGCCGTCCCGATCAGCACGACGTCGTTTCCGTCCCCGCCCTTGTAGCTGATCCGGTACACGGTGTCGGCGAGTTTCACCTCGGCGCCCTCGCGCAGCCCGTCGAACGTGCCCGCGATCGGCCCGTTACCGGTGTGTTCCAGGACGCGGATCTCACGGAGCGGGGCTGCACGGGGTGCGGTGGACGGCGGCGGGGAATCGCCGTCGATCTGCGGGGAAGCGGAGTCGGTGGCGTTCGCCTCGGCGGCTGCTCCCGCGGCCGACAGATCGAGGCCGCCCTGCAGACTCACCGTGCCCCCGGCCTTCAACGGGGTCCCCGTGAGCACCAGTTGCCCCTTGTCGGTCTGCGTGTAGCCGGCGGTCACCGTCAGCCCGCCCGTGACGACGCCCTCGTTCGTCACGGCCCCCTTCACGGTGCCCGTACCGCTGAGGGCGCTCGTCACCCGCAGCGGCGAGCCGCCGGTGTCCAGACGCGCCGCGGCTGACGTCAGCCGCACCGCCCTGCTGTTGGCGAGGCTTGCCCCGCCCTCGAGCGCGAGCGTTCCCTGCTTGATCGTCGTCGTCCCCGTGTACGTCACCGCGGGGCCCGTGAGGGTCGTCGTCGCGGGCCCTGACTGGACGAGCGAGCCGCTGCCGCCGAGCCGGGACAGCGAGATCGCTTTCTTCGTGTTGCGCACGACGAGGGTGCCGTCGTTCACGATGCGACGCCGGTCCGTGCCGGTGAGCAGCGAGCCGTCCCCCTGGGCCGACCCCAGTCTCAGCACCGCGCCCTTCTGCACCGTCGTCGAACCGTCGTAGTGCTGGTCGGCGGCGAACGTGACGTCGTTTCCCTTGGTTCCCGCGATGACGACATCACCGGCACCGGGTGCGGCCAGGGTGTCGTGGTACTTGCCGCCGCCGATCGGCGCCCCGAGAGTGACCGGGCCGTTGTAGTCGAACGTCAGCAGGGACCGCCGTCCGCTGGCCTCGTGCATGTTGATGTACACGGTGTCTTTTGTTCCCGGCATGAAGATCTGGTGCGTGGTGCCGTCGCCCCACTGGACGTTCGCGCCTTCGATGTTGGTGCCGCGCTTGTTCAACTGGTGGGGCACCGGACGCCAGTTGATGTGCGGGTCGCTGAGCGAGGGGGCGGCGTCGCCGCCCTGGTCGCTGTAGCTGTACTGCCCGGTGAGGATGACCTTGCTGCCGGGCCGGGTGTGGACGTTGACGTCGCTGCCGTACTCCCGCTGGTAGAAGTTCTGACGCAGAGTGATCGTCTGGTTCAGCGGGGTGTCGATGATCCAGGAGCCCTGGTTGACGATCGCTCGGGCGGCGGGCAGCGAGACCGGGAATTCGGGGCGGCCCACCGCGACGCCGGTACCGTTGTCGATGACTCCGGAGAAGGGGTGGGTGCCCGCCAGGTCGAGCGTGCCCCACATGTTCCGGGGCTGGGTGACCAGACCCGACCCGCTGATCGTGCCGATGTTGAACGTGCGGGTCAACGACAGCCGGAGCGTGCCGTCGACGCGGACGTTGAGCTCGTTGAGCCGATAGCCCGGCGTGTCGTAGGGGAAGTGCCCGATCAGTCCCGTGCCTTTGCCGGTCCCGTACTGCAGGGTCGCCCCGCGTGCGACGGTGATCGCCGGCGGGTCGGGGTTGCTGACCGTCGTGTACGGGTGGTTTCCGCCCTGGGTGCGCACCACCTGCCTACGGCGGGAAGCGGGCAGGGTGAAGTCACTGTCCCTGGTCAGGACGAGCGTTCCGCCGCCCCGTACGGTGAGTGTTCCCTGGCCGCGGAAAGCGCCGTCGTACGTCGTTGTCCCGGCGGGCACGTTGACCACGGTGTCGCCGGTGAGGTTCACGTCCCGGTCGGCGAGGACGTCGGCGGTGACGTCCCGGGGGCCGGCGGCCACGGCGGGGGGAGCGGCCACCAGGACGGACGCGACCGCCGCGAGGACGCCGAGGGCCGCTGCTGAGGTGAGGAAAGGGCTGCGCACACATCGGAGACGCGCGGGCCGGACGCCGATAACACAAATATCCCCTCGGATCGCACGGAGGCCCTGCGCTCCCGGGAAACGCCGCTCCCCGGGGAACGTTCCGGAAAGGGCTTTCTAGCAAGTCACGTCAGACCCGTTGACCTGCTCGTAACACGCCCTTACCTTTTCGGCGTTCGTCATTCCACATCTTGTTCGCAGTTCCGAACGTCCTGTCGTCGAGAGGCACTGCGTGTACCGCCATCCCGTCCTCCCCCCGCCGCGCCCCGCAGGCCCGGCGCCGCATCCGGTTCCAGGCCCGGCGCCCGGCCGGGGCGGCACCCCGGAGTCCGGCGTCCCGGTCGTGAACACCATGAAAGAGAGCCCGTGAGATGAGACGTGCGTACGCGACCCTGCTCGCCCTCTGTCTGGCGCTGATCGGCGCTCTCGCCTCGGCGGGACCCGCCCAGGCGGCGCCCGTGTCGATCGCCAACGGCACGCAGTTCAAGGACACCTCGGGCAATCCCCTGCACGCTCATGGCGGCGGGATCCTCAAAGTCGGCTCCTACTACTACTGGTTCGGCGAGGACCGTAACGCCGACAACACGTTCCGGTACGTGGACGCCTACCGTTCCACCGACCTGAAGAACTGGGAGTTCCGCAACCACGTGCTGACCCAGTCGAGCGCGTCCGAACTGGCCACCGCCAACATCGAACGTCCGAAGGTGGTCTACAACGCCTCCACCGGCAAGTTCGTGATGTGGATGCACAAGGAGAACGGGACGGACTACAGCGAGGCGCGTGCCGCCGTCGCCGTGTCGGACACCGTCGACGGCGACTACGCCTGGCAGGGCAGTTTCCGGCCGCTCGGCCAGCACATGTCGCGCGACATCACGCTCTTCGTGGACAGCGACGGCGCCGGGTACATGGTCTCTGCTGCGCGCGAGAACTACGACCTGCAGATCTACCGGCTGACCGCCGACTACACCGGTATCGCAAGCCTTGTCGCCGACCCCTGGCACAACGGCCACCGCGAGGCGCCGGCGCTGTTCAAGCGGAACGGCGTCTACTTCATGCTCACCTCGGGCGCCACCGGCTGGAACCCCAACCAGCAGCAGTACGCCACGGCCACCTCACTCGCCGGCCCCTGGACGGCCATGGCGAACGTCGGCGACGCGACGACGTACGGCTCGCAGACCGCGTACGTCCTTCCCGTCCAGGGGAGCTCGGGTACCTCCTACCTGTATCTGGGCGACCGGTGGGGCGACTCCTTCGGCGGCACCGTCAACGACTCCCGCTACGTCTGGCTGCCGCTGGCCTTCCCCACGTCCACCTCGCTGTCGATGTCATGGACCCCCGAGGTGACGGTCGACACCGCCACCGGGACGGTCACGGGCACGAGCGCCGGCTACAACACGCTCGTCGCCCGGCACAGCGGCAGGTGTGCGGACGTCACCAGCCAGTCGCTCTGGGCGGGAGCCCAGATCAAGCAGTACGACTGCAACGGCGGCAACAACCAGAAATACTGGTTCAAGTCGGTCGGAAGCGGTTACTACCAGTTGGTCGTCCGCAGCAGTTCCCTGTGCGTGCGGGAGAACGCGGGCACGGTGAGCCAGGAGGACTGCAACTCCTCGGCCACCGCTCAGCAGTGGTCGCTGACGACCTCGGGCAGCTACGTGAACATCACGTCGCGCGCGAGCGGAAAATGCCTGGACGTGAACGGCGCGTCCACCGCCAACTCCGCCGCGATCATCACGTACACATGCAACGGAGGTACCAACCAGCAGTGGACACGCGGTTCTTGATGTCCCATCACACCAGCAGGTCGATCGCGTCGATCGATGTGCCCGCGCTCAGATAGGACGTCGTCCCGGACCCGCTCACCACGTTGATCTTCAGCACGTTGTACTGGCCGGTGTCCGTGAGCCAGGCGCTCGCGGGGACGTTGTAGGTGAACGTGTGGTTGTTGCCCCGGTAGGACCCGTTCGTCAGGGACCGGGTGCTCGGCTGGGTGGGCGGGGACGGCACGGCGGAGGTCCAGGCGTCGTTCACGACGACCTGCGGCCGGCCGTTGGCGTAGGCCGTCGTCACGCCGATGCGCAGGGTGTGTGCGGCGGCGGCCTGGGCGGCGGTCAGCTTGAAGTACACGAGCAGGCCGCTGTTGACGTCCTTCCAGAGGTAGCAGGGGAACGCCGACGTCTCGGTGCCGCTGCCGATGACGACGTTGCCGGTCCACGCGGAGGCGCGGACGTCCGACGGGTGCGCGTACGTCATGAGGTCGGCGTTCTTGAAGCCGCTCGGTGTGCCGGTCCAGTCGTTGATCCGCCAGATCGCGCTCGCGTTGCTCGGATCGTTCGAGGACGGGACGGCGAACGAGTTCAGTGTGGTCGTCGCGCCCGCGCTCACCGTCACCTGCGTGGTGTACACGGCCAGCTCGCTCTTGTGGACGGTGAGTGTGTACGTCCCGGGGAGTACCCCGGTGATCGAGAAGTAGCCGTCGGACGCTCGCGCCGAACCCCAGTACTGCGCCGTCGGGTTGGCCAGGCCGACCGTGTAGGCGTGGGCGGTGTTCCGCCCTGTGATGCCCACCCCCGCGACCCGGCCGCGACCGCCGGCGCCGACGTACCCGGCGATGCCGAGCGAGTCCGCCCACGAGGTGGTCAGCGTTCCCGGGAACAGCGAGGAGGAGGGGGCGCCGCCGTCCGTGAAGGCGATCACGTAGGGGCCCTGGAGACCGAAACGCTGCGCCTCCGTCTGGTTCTGGCCGTAGTAGAGGATCTCGTACAGGCCGCCGCCGTCGGCGCTCTGATGACGCAGGAGAGAGCGGTAGAAAGGGCCTCCGGAGGCTTTCTCGTGGTTGCTGCGCACGATCCACAGGCCGACCCCGCCGGCGGACCAGCCGATGTAGTCGTAGTCCATGACGCGCCGTTTGGAGTAGTGCTTGGAGCGGGTCTGGCCGTCGGACTTCGCGAAGACGTCGGAGGCCTCGATGGTGCTGGTCGTGTACGTGTACGAGTCCGGCTCGTCGTTGAGGAACAGGCCTGGCTTGACCCGCACGATGTAACGGGTCGCCGAAACGGACGTGTCCGCCTTGTCGGTCCACAGGTAGACGTTGTTCTCGCCGCTGCGAGCCGCGTAGTAGTGCCGGAGCGTGCCGTGCGTGACGGAGATCAGAATCGTCGAGCCGGACCGCGCGATCGTCACGGTGGAGCTGCCGAGGCCCGACTCGATGTGCGAGTTCATGCCGCCGTAGCCCTGATACTCGGTGCCCCGGTAGACCAGGGAGGTCAGGTCGCCGGTCGTCTTGCTGACCTTGAAGACGAGGGCGGCGCCGGTGTCGACGACGTAGTGCGAGCCGTCGTCGGTGTAGCCGAAGGCCGCTGCGGCGGCCGGGACGGCGAGCGGCCCGGCGAGGGCGGCGGAGCCGGCGGCGGCCGCGGCTCCGAGGACGAAGGTGCGGCGTCGGACCGGGTGGTTCGCGGATCCGGACATGGGGGGGGTGCCTCCTTCGGGAGGTGGGGGGTGCGGGTGTCTGAGAGGGTGACAGTTGAATCGATTTCGCGAAAGGGCTTTCGCTCCTGGGAAGTCGGCAGTTCCACGAAATTTGCGCCAGGTCTAGAAAGCGCTTGCCAGAGGCGGTACGGTCCAGCCGCCAACCCCTGTGTCATGACGGAGGAGCCGCAAGTGAGACGTTTCAACACCGCCGTGCTGGCGGCGCTGACCTTGGCCGCCGGCCTGACGGCCGTGCCGGCCGCCCATGCCCACGGCGGTCGCGCCCCCCTCGGCATCGACAACTGCACCGCCACCGCCTGCCACTTCGACCTCGCACCGGGCGTCTATGACGTGAAGGTCGTTCTCGGCGGCAGCGTCGCGTCCGGCACCAGCGTCACCGGGGAGACCCGGCGAGCCCTGCTTCCCGAGACCGCCGTCCCCGCGGGCGAACGCGTCGTCCGCGGCTTCACCGTCGACGTCCGCACCCCCGAGGGGGAGCCCACGGGCCCCGCGGGAACCGCCGGCCTGGACCTGGTCCTCGGCGGGTCCGCTCCGGCACTGGCGGACATCCGGGTCACCCCCGCCCGCCACGCCCGGCAGATCTTCCTCGTCGGCGACTCCACCGTCTGCGACCAGCCTGCCGAGCCGTACACGGGATGGGGCCAGCAACTGCCTCAGTATCTGCGGCAAGGCGTTTCCGTCGCCAACTACGCGGACTCGGGGGAGAGTACGGTCACCTATCTGGGGAACCCGCAGCTCTGGGACACGGTCCGGCCGCTGATCCGCCACGGCGACCTCGTCCTGGTGCAGCTCGCCCACAACGACAAGACGACCGACGAGGCGACGTACCGCGCGAACCTCGAGACACTGGTGGCGGGAGTGAGGGAGAAGGGCGGTCGGCCGGTCCTGGTGACCCCCATCGTGCGCCGCTGGTTCAACACCGACGGCACGTTGAACAACGGAACAGCTCTGCTGGTCAACGGACTCGGCGTCGACCACCCCGCGGTCATCCGCTCGGTCGCCGCCGCACAGCACGTCCCGCTGATCGACCTCACCGCCAGGACCAAGACGGTGGTGGAGTCCCTCGGCGTCGAGGGCTCCAAGGCGCTCTACCTGTACAACGAGAAACGGGACAACACGCACACCTCCGTGCACGGGGCCACCGTCTACGCGGGCCTGGTGCGCGACGAACTCCTCGCCCGGCATCTGGTGCCGAAGGGCTCCGTGCGGGTGGGATGAACGCCTGGGGGCGCCCCGACCGGAACCGGGACGCCCCCAGGTCCTGACATCCCCAGGCCCGGACCCGGCCGAGAAGGAAAGAAACAGCACATGCACCTGCCCCCGCCCGACCTCGCCCGCAGCCCCCGCACGGGATACACCCGCGCCCACTGGGAGACGGCAGCCGACGCCCTGCTCGCCGCGGTGGAGCCGTACGCCACCGAAGATCGCGCTCTCTACCACTTCCCCGGCAGCCGGCAGAGCTGGTCCGGCCGGCTCTCCGACGGCCTGGAGGGATACGCGCGCACGTTGCTGCTCGCCGCGTTCCGCCGGGACGAGACCGCGCTGGAACGTTACGCGAGCGGTCTAGCGGCCGGCGTCCGCGGCGTCTGGCCCCGCATCGAGGACCGTGGGCAGCCCCTCGTCGAGGCCGCGTCCATCGCCCTCGCGCTGCGGCTGACCCGCCCGATGCTCTGGGACCGGCTCGACGACTCCACTCGGCAACGCACGGCGGCCTGGCTCGGTGACGCTCTCACCGCGGAACCCTGGCCCTGCAACTGGGAGCTGTTTCCCGTCACGGTAGGCGGTTTCCTGGAGTCGGTCGGCCATGAGCCGGAGGCTTCCCGCAAGGCGATCGACCGAGGCCTCGAGCGCATCGAGCAGTGGTATGTCGGCGACGGCTGGTACACCGACGGCCCCGGCCGGGCCTTCGACTACTACAACGGCTGGGCCATGCACCTCTACCCGGTCCTGCACGCCTGGCTGGCCGACGACAGCGACCTGTCGGCCCGCTACGGAGACCGGCTGACGACGCATCTCGCCGACTACGCCCGCCTGTTCGGCGGCGACGGCGCCCCGATGCACCAGGGGCGCTCCCTCACCTACCGCTTCGCCACCACCGCGCCCCTGTGGCTGGGCGCGCTGACCGGCCACACTCCGCTGGCCCCCGGCGAGACCCGCCGCCTCGCCTCAGGGGCGCTCAGGTACTTCCTGGAACGGGACGCGGTCGACGCACACGGACTGCTGACCCTCGGCTGGCACGGTCCCGACGAGTCGGTCCTGCAGGGCTACTCGGGCCCGGCTTCCCCCTACTGGGCGAGCAAGGGTTTCCTCGGCCTGCTCCTGCCGCCGGAACACGAGGTGTGGACGGCTCAGGAGGAAGCGGGGCCGGCCGAACGGGAAGACGCGGTCACACCGCTTGCCGCACCCAACTGGCTCATTCAGTCGACCGGTTCGGACGGGCTGGTCCGGCTGCACAACCACGGCAGCGAGGACGTCCGTTACGACCCCTACTACACGCGTTTCGCGTACTCCACCGTCACCAGGCCGCTGGGCTCGCCGCCGGACAACGCCGTCACGGTCGGCGGCGACCCGCACCGGGAGGGCATCGTCCCGCTCGGGACGGGACAGGGCTGGGCGGCTTCCCGGCACCTGCGGAGCTCCGGCGTCGAGGTCACGAGCCTGGTGGTCGCCGACGGCGCCGTGGAGGTGCGCGCCCATCTGGTCGCGGGCGCCGCCCCGGGCACGGAAGTCCTCCTCACGGGCTGGGCCACGACGAAGGGCGGGGCGGAGCGGGCCGAACTGCTGCCCGTGCACGGGCTCACGGGGCACGTGGCGTCGGCGGGCGTGGTGGACGAGGCTCTGGCGGGCGTGGTGGACGAGGGCCCCGCGACGCTGTTCGTCGCGCTGGCCCGGCTCACCGCGGAGCCCGACCCGCTGCCACTCCAGGACCTCGCGGCCGTAGAGGTGCGCAGGACGCCGGCCGCCGACGACGCTCACGGGGCGTACGACCTGAGCGTCCGCTGGCGGACAGGTCCGGAGCGCCGCTTCCGCTTCCTGGCGCCCGCGGCCGGCCCCACCGAGGTGGCCGATGCCGACGGCGCGCGCGAGAACGCCGCGCCGGACGAGGTCGCGACCTCGTCGGGTGCATCCACGGCTTCCGCAGGGGTCCCGGTGTCACACGAGCGATCCGCAGCGCCGTCGTGGTCGGTGAAGCCCCGGTGAGTGCCGTCCCGTAGGCCGGCGTCACCGGGGGCACGCCCAGGTCAGCGACCCGTCTCTGAGGACCGCGAGGTCGCCGGGGACACGGGCGCTGCAGCGGCGGTGAGGAAGACGGCCTTGCCGGGGCCCGAGTCGCGGTTCTCGAGGAGGGCGAGCGCGACCTGGTGCGTGCTCGTCCTCGTCACCAGACCGCGTAAATCGTGTTGCTGTGCGTAAGCGGTGTCGAGAAGAATCCGCGCATGACTTCTGCCATACGGCATGTGACGATCGCCTGTTCCGACGCCTACGCCCTCGGCAGCTTCTGGTCCGAGGTACTCGGCCAGCCGCTCCACGAGGACGACAAGCCCGGCGACGAGGAGGCCCTCATCGAAGGGGCGGGCGTGCTCTTCGTCACCGTCCCGGAGACCAAGACCCAGAGGAACCGGATCCACGTCGACCTTCAGCCGCAGGACCGCACCCGCGATGAGGAGGTGGAGCGCCTGCTCGGCCTCGGCGCCACGCTGTTCGACGACCGTCGCACACCCGACGGCAAGGGGTGGGTGGTCCTCAGGGACCCGGAGGGCAACGAGTTCTGCGTGGAGCGCAGCGCGCGGGAGCGTGACAGCGCCGGCTGACACGCCGGCTGGCACGTCGCTCGGCTCGTCGACGGCGGCGGGCAGAGAGCCGGACGGTGGGGCAGCGCCGGGGCCGCCGCGGCCGCCGAACCCGGGCGGCTGTGAGGCTCGGTGCCGTTAGGGCGGGGCGGCGTCGGAGGGACGCCGCGCGGGCCGGACAGGTGAGCGCCGGGAGCGCTCGCAGGCGAGGTGCGCACACGCGCGGTGTCGTGTGTGGGGGCAAGAGCCGTCGGGCCGCCGCCGTTCGGCGGCGACGGTTCGGCGGTGGCCGCAACGACCCGCCTCTAGCGTGCGTCGTATGCGTGCACCCAGAGCGACCTCCGGGTCGGCCTCCTTCGCGGACCTTCATCGCACCGACGCTCCCCTCCTTCTGCCCAACGCCTGGGACCACGCCTCCGCGACCGCCATGGCGGGGCTGGGCTTCCGGGCGATCGGCACGACGAGTCTGGCCGTGGCCGCGGCGGCAGGACTGCCCGACGGCGCTTCCGCAACCCGCGACGAGACACTCCGACTGGCTCTGACACTGGGGTCACAGCCGTTTCTCCTGAGCGTCGACGCCGAAAACGGATTCAGCGACGATCCGGACGAGGTGGCGGAGCTGGCGCGGCAGCTTGCGGCCGTGGGGGCGGTGGGCGTCAACCTGGAGGACGGCCTGGGCCCGGCGGACCGGCACATGGCCAAGATCGCCGCCGTCAAGGCGGCCGTGCCCGGCCTGTTCGTCAACGCCCGCACGGACACGTACTGGCTGGGCGAGCACAGCACAACGGAGACGCCCGCCCGCCTCGAGGCCTACCAACAGGCCGGGGCCGACGGCGTGTTCGTCCCCGGGCTGACCGACGCGGGCGAGATCGCCGCGCTCGTCGAACGACTCGACGTGCCCCTCAACATCCTCTACTCACCGGCCGGCCCCACCGTCCCGCACCTCACCGACCTCGGTGTGAGCCGCATCAGTTTCGGCTCGCTTCTCTACCGGCGCGCTCTGGGCGCGGCGCTGGAGGCCGTCGACGACATCCGTGGAGGACGTACTCCTCGCGGCCGCACGCCGACCTACCAGGAGGTGGAGAGCCTCGGCAGCGACACGGCCCGCCATGTCTGACGCGGTGGCGTCGCTCGGCCGTCGAGTCGAAAGACGCCGTCGGGCGAGATGCGTCGACCGGCTCGACGAGTGCGGTGCGTCGACAGGCGTGGTGTGCCGACGGACGCCCTCGACGGCTGTCGTCCCGCTCCGTCGTCGGGGCGTCATCCCCGACGGTCGGCCGTCTCTCGCGGCCAGTGCGTGAGGGCCGCGTGCAGGGCGTCGATCGCCTTGTCCCACGACTTCCGTACGTCCCGGGGCGCACCGAAGCCGCCACCGGCCTCCAGCATGCAGTACCCGTGGAACGTGCTGCGCAACAGGCGGACGGCGTCGGTGAGGTCGGGCTCCTCGAGACCGTATCCCCGAAGCATGCCGTAGGTGATCTCGGCGGTGCGGCGCAGGGCGGGGGAGTCCGCGGTCAGTTCCCGGTCCCGTTCCCGGTCGATACGCGTCTGCGTGGCGGCGTACCTGCCCGGGTGCCGCAGGGCGTACTCCCGGTAGGCCCCCGCGAAGGCGACCAGTGCGTCCTTGCCCGCGAGCCCCACGACGGCGGAGCCGATCTCGTCGATCATCTCGCCGCCGACGAACAGCGCGAGTCTGGTCCGCAGCTCCCCGAGGTTCCTGACGTGCGAGTAGAGGCTCGCGTCCCTGACACCGAAGCGCCGGGCCAGTGCCGAGATGCTGACGTGGTCGAAGCCGACCTCGTCGGCCAGTTCGGCGGCGGCTTCGACGAGGCGGTCGGTGGTGAGGCCGACTCTTGGCATGGGCAACCGCCTTGTGCGCGTCCGGAACCGGGGTGTCGGCGAAATCCTAAGGGTTTCGCAGGTGGGACGCGGGAGGGTGTGGGACGGAGCGAACAATCGACCCGTACCTGTACCGCAGCAGCTGCAGGGCACTCTGATATCGTGCCGCGACGCATGCGGGGGGCCGGTGTGCAGCAGGGCGCGGGGGACGAGGACTGCGGAAACCGGGTTCGCGACGGGACGCGGTTTCCGGCGCTTGATCCTCACCTTCGCTGAATTCTCCAAATCCCCGATGCCGAGAACTCGGAGAATCCGGACAACCGTTTCCAGGGGTGGGGATGTTGCGTGCGTCGCTGACGTCGGCGTGGGTGACCGTGTTGCTCTGTGCCGTGTGTGTGTCCGGGTGCTCGATCGAGGGGGACCGGCGCTCCGGGGCCGACGCAGGAGAGGGGCCCGGAAGAACGACGGAGTCCGCCGCGCGCCTCCTGGCTGCCGGCCGGGCGCGTCGCACTCCGTCCCGCAGAATCCCCACCACGGGCCGCACCCCCCGCCGGCTCCCCCGCGTCCTTCCCCCACGCCGGAACGGACCTCCGCCGAATGGCGGCCCGGCGACCCCGTCGGGGCGACGCATGCGCCACATTCCTGAAACGACTCGAAGGCAGAAGAAAGAAAGAAGGTGCGCACTCCGTGGTCGGCAAACCCTCTGACGAGGCGGGAGACAACTCGTCCATATCCGACGAGGAATGGCAGGCTTTCCTCCGGGACAGCGAGCTCGGCGCCGCCTCCGCTCCGAAGGAGCCCTCCGCCCGGGCCCGTATGGTCACCGAGCGGTTGCGGCACCAGGGCGAGCCCGAGGGCTGGCGGGCCGGCCCGGTCCCGCGGGACATGAACGGCGGAACGAGACGACGGCGCCAGATGTGGTCGGTGCTCGGCGTGGCCGTGGCGCTCGGCCTCGTCGCCGTGGCGGTCAGACCCTCCCTGCTGCCCGGTGACCCCTTCGGAACCGGCGAGCCCGGGGCCGCCGCGGCGTCTCCGTTGCCCGCCGAGACCGTGGCCCCCACCGCCGCACCGGGGACCGTGCCCGACCAGACGCCGACCATCGACAGACCCTTCGCCGGTTCTCCGGCCCTCGCCTGGGCCGACGGCGAGGCCGGCGTCGTCCTGCCCGCCGCCAGGGCCGTCGGGTCGGCGTCGAAGGAACGCGTGACGAAAGCGCTGGAACTGACCAGGAAACTGCTCGTCGGCGCGAACCTGGATCCGAAGACGCTGCGCGGCGAACGTCCGACCGTCGCGTTCTCGGTGCTCGACCCCAAGCAGCCGAACCTGCTAGACGACCTCGACGCCTTCCTTCGTTCACCGGACAGGACGCACGACCCGCTGACCCTGTTCAGCCGGTTCGACCCCGACGAGACCAGGGTCGTGGGCGCGGTGGTCAAGACGCGCGGGCGCATGACCTACAAGAACGGCAAGCACGACGGGGTGACCGTGCACGCCGACTACACCTTCGTCTATCCCGTCCGCCCCGCCGAGGGCCCGCCCGAGGTCACCCGGACGATCGTGCGGCGCGTCGTCGACGTCGAACTCCCCGACCCCGCGCACTACGACGTGACGCCGGGGCGGTTGCTCGTCGTCCGGTACGACGAGGAGCTCTTCAACTCGGCCTGTGACGTCCACGACGGCTTCCTGCACCCCCGGTTCCGGTCGGCCGAGCCGACGGGGACCGCGCAGACCGGCCCGACCGTGGACCCGTACGACCGGAGCAAGGCCGTCGGCGGGGAGAGCGCGTCCGACAGTTGCGGAACCGCTTCCCGACTCTGAGCGGATCGCAGAAAGGAGTCACCGCACAGGACGGGCGCGCGGCCGCACCGGTCGACGCGCCCGTTCCCCGGACGTCGGACAGACAGGCAGCGCCTGTCCCGTGACCGGCGTGGGCACGTCAGGCGTCAGTGTGCCGACCGCGCGCCTGTCCGTCGTGAGGACCCGAAGCCGTCCCCGGGGCAGCCGGTCCCGAAGGGCAGGTCCCGGTACGTCCTTCTCCGCCCCGCTCTCCCTTGCGGGATCCGCTCGCCTGCGAGTCATCCGTTCACCCCCGTGTAGTGCCCGAGGCTCCACCGCCACAGCAGTCGTGAGCCGAGGTACGCCAGCAGGCCCAGCAGCGGGGAGACCGCCGCCAGCCAGTAGGGGACGCCCGTGCTGTCACCGTGGCCGGTGAGGACGGCGGCCGGGAAGTACGCGACGAAGGCGAGCGGCAGGCCGTACGTCAGGAAGCCGCCCACCGCCTTGGGCAGCACGTTGAGCGGGTAACTGCCGAATGTGCCCAGAAGCTCCTCCAGCCAGCGGCCCCAGTAGTCGGCGGCCGGGAAACGCAGTGCTGCGGAGGCCACCGCCGTGAACAGGGCGGCCTCCAGGAACATGCCGCCGAGAACGGCCACGATCAGATACGACGTCCGGCCCGCCGTCCAGTCGAGTTCGCTGCGGCTGAGCGCGCCCGCCATCAGGCCCACCGCGACCGTCAGATCGCCGATGGCGTTCGTGGGGAATATGCGCAACTGCACCTGAAGGTGCACCGACATCGGCCGCACCAGACAGACGTCGATCTTGCCTTCCTGGATGAAGTAACCGATTCCGTGCATGCGTCCCAGGAACAGCACGAACAGACCGTGGGCGAGCATCCGGGTCGCCGGGATGAGCAGCACGTCCGAGCTGTCCCAGCCGCCCATCCCGCTGAACCGGGTCAGCAGCACGGTGGCGAAAACGATCACCGAGACCTGCCAGACGGCGCCGATCGCGACCATCATCAGGAACTCGGAACGGTATTCCAACTGCGCGCGGAAGTTGAGACGCGTGATCCGCCACGCCAGGCGTACGGTCTTCACCGCGATCAGCCTCCCTGCGAGATGACCCGCCGGGCGGCGAGTCGCCACACCAGCCGGGTGAACAGCGCCAGCACCGCCACCCAGACGGCCTGAACCAGCAGTGCGGGGCCGGCGTCCGACAACGGGATACGACCGACGTAGAGCGACAGCGGCACGCTCAGCGTTGCCTGGAACGGCAGGAAGGCGCTCAGCGTGACGAACCAGTCGGGGAAGAACCACAGCGGTGCGTACACCCCGGACAGCAGGTTCTGCGCGAACACGAGGATGAGCATGGCGGCGCTGTTGCGCAGGGTGAAGAAACAGAGCTGATCGATGGCCAGCATGACGTAGTACAGGATCCACTGGCCGAGCAGCAGGCTCAGCGCGAACACCCCCGCCACGGCCGCCGATCCGGGAGGCGTCACCACTGCGGTCCACAGACAGACCGCGTAACCGGCCACCGCCCATGCCAGACCGTACAGTTGCTCGCCGAGCGCCCGCAGGGCGTAGTAGCGCTGCGGTGACAGCGGCCGTAGGTACCAGTAGACGATGGTGCCGAAGTGCATGTGCTGGATGACGGTGTCCCGGCCCGCGTACTGGTCCAACGCCCGCAGCCTGGACGCCAGTACGGCCAGCACCGCGTAGGTGACGGCCTGGTCGCGGCTCAGCCCGGCGGTGGTGCCCGTGCGGGCGTACAGACCGTGCCACAGCGATGCCACCAGCACCACCTGCACGGCGAGCCGCAGCAGGGCGGCGGTCATCCGGGGCGGGGTGTGCAGCTCTCCGAGCGGGGTGACCCGGGCGGCGCGCCAGGCGGCCAGGATGGCCATCACGCGGTCCCGGCCTGGGCGTACGCGGCCCGCATCACGTCCTCCAACTCCGCCTCGTCCAGGGCGATGTCCGTCACCTCGTACCGCTCGATGACGGCCTTCAGCGCCTGGTGGACCGTGGGCGCGCCCGCACCGTCCGGCCCGAACACCACCCGTGCGCCCTCGCGGCGCAGAAGCGTGATCCCCTGCGGCGCCACGACCTCGGCGTGCGGGTCGGCGAGAGTGGCCCGCACCTGCCAGGTGGAGCCGAAGGCGTTGCGGATCTCGTCGAGCGTGCCGTCCAGCACCAGCCGGCCGTGGTTGATCAGCACCACGCGCTCGGCGAGCCGCTCGACCTCCGTCATGTCGTGCGTGGTCAACAGGACCGTACGGCCGCGCTGTTCGACCTGGTGACGCAGGAACTCGCGGACCTGCTCCTTCACCACCACGTCCATTCCGATGGTGGGTTCGTCGAGGAAGACCACGGGCGGGTCGTGCAGCAGTGCCGCCGCTAGGTCGCAGCGCACGCGCTGGCCGAGGGACAGGTGGCGCACCCGGGTGTCCCAGAACGAGGAGAGGTCGAGAAGGTCGTCGAACTCCCGCAGTCGCGAGGCGTGTTCAGGGCGGGGCACCTCGTAGATGTCGCGCAGGATCGCGAACGACTCGCGCACCGGGAGGTCCCACCACAGCTGCGTGCGCTGTCCGAAGACGGCCCCGATGTTGCGGGCGTTGCGTTCCCTCTCCCGGGTACGGCACGACGCCCGCGACGCGTGCCTCACCGGACGTGGGGGTGAGGATGCCGGTGAGCATCTTGATGGCGGTGGACTTGCCGGCGCCGTTCGGTCCGAGCAGGGCGAGGAGTTCACCCGGCGCGACGTCGAAGGTGACGTCGCGGACGGCGTGCTTGGCGACCCGTTCCGGATCGACCAGGGACCGCAGGCCGCCGATGAGGCCGGGGCGGCGGACGGTGGTGTGGAAGGTGCGGGACAGACCGCGCACCTCGATGCTGCCGGTCACTCGTTGAACCTCCAATGCCACGCGGCCGGCCTGCTGTCGGGCCGGCCGGCCGCGGGAGACGTCGTCACCGTGTCGGAACGCCGATCGGACGGTCGACCCGTCAATCGGTCACGGAGAACACGAAGGAGAACTCGACGGGCTCCGCGTTCAGGAAGTACCGCGGGAGCGGTCCGGGTCCGCAGGACTGGGAGCCGATGCCGTGCTGGCCGTGGTCGAGGTTGACCCAGACCGTGTCGCCGGGCGTGAGGTCGGTCAGGTGCCGCGCCGCGTCCAGCTGCTCGGTCGTCCAGCGTCGCGCGGAGAACCAGAACGCCGGGTCGCCGTCGATGCGCAGCCCGCCGAGCTCCGCCCAGCGGACGTCGGCCCTGGCGCCGTTCTCCTGCGGGCGCACGTACGGGGTCTGCAACTCCTCGATGCTCCCGTCCCACCACCCGAGCATGGACGCGGCCCTGGTGTCCGGGTACGCCTCGCCGGGGCCGCCGCCGAACCACTGCACGTGGTCCGCGGACGCCTGCGCCAGCCCGAAGCGGACGCCGATCCTGGGCAGCGGCAGCGTCCAGTCGCCCTCGGGGGCCACGGAGACGGTCAGTCGCAGCCGTGTCCCGTCGGACGTCCAGCGGTACACGGTGCGCAGGCCCGTCTCGCGGCCGGCCGGCGCCACCCGGGTCCGTACGGTCAGCGCGTCGTCCCCCGGCTCGACGCCGTCCAGGCGGTGCCGCATGCGGTGCAGGCCGTACGTACGCCACAGCGGGCCGTAGCGCGTGTCGTCCTGCCAAGACGCGCCGTCGTCGTTGTCGGTCGTCGCCCGCCACACGTCCAGGCGCAGCCGCGTCACGTCGACGCCGCCGATGCGCTTCAGCGCGCCGCTGCGGGCGTCGAAGACGCCGGGACCGAGCGTGAGCGACGGGCCGTCGGGGACGGGGCGCCGCGAGGCGGCGACGGTCACGGGCGCCCGCGGGACGACCGTCTCCTGGCCCCACGCCACCGGGTGCCCTGCGGGCGCCCACGACGTGTCCTCGGCGAGCAGCGCGCGGACCGTCCACTGGACCTCGTCGCCCTCGCCGTCGGGGCCCGCCGGCAGTTTCACCTCGGCCGACCCGCCCGGTGCGAGGGGCCCGACCGCGAGCGCCCGTGCACCGGTGGGAACACCGTCCACCTGGTGGAAGAACTCGAACCTCAGGTGGGAGAGGTCCGAGAAGTCGTACCCGTTGGTGATCCGCACGGTCCCGCCCGTGCCGTCGCCCTCGATGCGGACCGGCTCGATCACCTTCTTGAACTCGACCAGGCCGGGGGAGGGGGTGCGGTCCGGGAAGAGCAGGCCGTCGCAGACGAAGTTGCCGTCGTGCAGTTCCTCGCCGAAGTCGCCGCCGTAGGCGTAACCCAGTTCCGGGTGCCGGATGCCGTGGTCGATCCACTCCCAGACGAACGCGCCCTGGAGCCGGTCGTGCGCCTCGAAGATCCGCTGGTAGTCGGCGAGCCCGCCGGGGCCGTTGCCCATGGCGTGGGCGTACTCGCACAGGATGAAGGGCAGTTCGCGCCGCCTGTGGGTGCCGCCGTCCAGCCCCTGTCCGATCCGTTCGACCTCCTCGTGGGAGGCGTACATGCGCGAATAGACGTCCGTGTCACGGCAGCTGACGTCGCCCTCGTAGTGCACGAGGCGCGAGGCGTCACGGCCGCGGATCCACTCGGCCATCGCGGTCAGTCCGCGCCCGGTGCCGGCCTCGTTGCCGAGGGACCAGATGACGACCGACGGGTGGTTCTTGTCCCGTTCGACCATGCGGGCGGCGCGGTCGAGCAGCGCGGGGGTCCAGCGTTCGTCGTCGACGGGGTTGTCCCGCCAGTCCTGCTCGACGAACCCGTGGGTCTCCAGGTCGCATTCGTCGATGACCCACAGCCCGTACTCGTCGCACAGGTCGAGGAAGGCGGGGTGCGGCGGGTAGTGCGAGGTGCGGACGGCGTTGACGTTGTGCCGCTTCATCAGCAGCACATCGGCGCGCATCGTCTCCAGGTCGAGGGCGCGGCCCGTCTCCGGGTGCCACTCGTGCCGGTTGACGCCCTTGAAGAGGACCGGCCGGCCGTTGACCTTGATCAGACCGTCCGCCAGTTCGACGGTACGGAAACCGATGCGCAACGGAACCCGCTCGCCCTCGGTCACCAGCTCGCCGTCGTACAGCGTGGGCGTCTCCGCCGTCCACGGCCGGACCGGCGTCGTCACGGTCTCGCCGGTCGCGGCGTCGATGCCCAGGGCGGGGACGGTGACCCGCCCGTCGACGTCGGAGTCGACGCGCAGGGCGCCCTCGCCCGTGACGTGGTCGTAGGAGGCGTGCACGAAGAAGTCGAGCACACCGCCGGCCGGCCGGTGCAGCAGGGTGACGTCACGGAAGATGCCCGGCAGCCACCACTGGTCCTGGTCCTCCAGGTACGAACCCGCCGACCACTGGTGGACGCGTACCGCGAGGACGTTGCCGCGCGGCTTGAGCAGATGCCCCACCGCGAACTCGTGCGGCAGCCGGGAGCCCTTGAACTCGCCGAGGTCCGTGCCGTTCAGCCAGAGGCGGGCGCAGGACTCCACGCCGTCGAAACGGAGGACGAAGCCGCCTTCGGAAAGGTCCGGCCATCCCTCGGGCAGGTCGAAGACCCGTCGATGGTCGCCGGTCGGGTTCTCGGTGGGCACGCGGGGCGGGTCCACCGGGAACGGATAGAGGTGGTTGGTGTAGACGGGTGAGCCGAAGACGCCGTCCCCCTGCAGGACCCAGTGGCCTGGGACCGTGACCTCGGCCCAGTCCCTGGCGTCGTAACCCTCCGCGGCGAACGCGTCGTCCTCGGCGTCGGCCGTGGCCGACACCCGAAGTCTCCAACGCCCGTTCAGCGAAAGGGACTTCGCATCGGACGACGCGTACCAGGCGCGGGGCGGAAGAGCCCCGCTGCCCGGGGAGACGCTCTCGACGTAGTCGACGGCAGGGGTGCGCAAGGACATGGGTCTCCTAGGTCAGCCCTTGATGCCGGTCTGTGCGATCCCCTGGACCAGCCAGCGCTGGAGGAAGAGGAACACGAACACCAGGGGCAGGATGGAAAAGGCGGTGGCCATGAAGATCAGGTGGAAGACGACCGTCTGGTTGGTCATGTAGTTGGAGAGCGCG
The DNA here is from genome assembly GCF_030816715.1 of Streptomyces achromogenes. Taxonomy (NCBI): domain Bacteria; kingdom Bacillati; phylum Actinomycetota; class Actinomycetes; order Kitasatosporales; family Streptomycetaceae; genus Streptomyces; species Streptomyces achromogenes. The sequence goes on from NZ_JAUSYH010000001.1 coordinate 6,810,875, forward strand.
ACCTGGACCGTCCACGAACCCGGGTCCTGGCCGATGACCAGCGGCCACAGGAAGGAGTTCCAGCCGTTGATGAAGGTGATGGTCGCCATCGCCGCGAAGAAGTTGAGCGAGTTGGGCACCACGATGCGCCAGTACGCACCCCAGTAGCCCAGCCCGTCCACGCGCGCCGCCTCCTCCAGCTCCTTGGGGAACCCCAGGAAGTACTGCCGGAACAGGAAGCAGGTGAAACCACTGAACAGGCCCGGGACGATGAGACCCCGGTAGGTGTCCACCCAGCCGAGCGACGACACCAGAACGAAGCTCGGGACGAAGGTGACCGCCGTCGGGACCATCAGGGTGCCCAGGACGGCGTAGAAGACCTTGTTGGCGTGCCGGTACGGGATGCGGGCGAGTCCGTAGCCGGCGAGCGAGCACACCAGCAGGACGCCGGCGGTGTGCAGGGTGGCCACCACCGCCGAGTTCCACAGGGACTGGCCGAAGGGCACCGTCCCGTCGGTGAACAGTTCCTTGACGTTGCCCCACTGGATGTCCGTGGGGAAGAACTTCCAGTTCTCTCCGGTGATCTCGGCGTCGGTGGACAGGGCGTTGCGGACGAGCAGGTAGAAGGGGACCAGGAAGAAGAAGCCGGCGATCCCGGTGGCGATGTAGAGGCCGGTGGAGCTCATCACGCCGCCGCGCCCGCCTCGGCGGGGCTTCGGTGACGGCGGTGCGGACTTGCCTACCTCAGGCGTCGTGGTGGTCACTTGGACTCGTCCCCCCTTCCGAAGCCCATGAACTTGCCCTGGAGCAGGGTCACGGCGCAGATCAACACGGTCAGGATGACCGCACCGGCGCTGCCGGAGCCGTAGTCCTGGCTCTCGCCGAGAGCCTTGTAGTACAGCTCGACGAGCGGCGGGCGGCCCCACGTGGTCTTCGACAGCAGGTTGAAGAACTCGTCGAACGCCTGGTAGGCGGCGATGAGCAGCAGCAGGATCACCGCGGTGGAGGTGGCGCGCAGTTGCGGCAGGGTGATGTGGCGGAAGGTCTGCCAGCCCGGCTTGGCGCCGTCGATCGCGGCGGCCTCGTACAGCTCGCCCGGGATGTTCTGCAGCGCGGCCAGGAACAGGATCATGTAGAAGCCGGACTGCAGCCACAGGCGTGCCGTGACGATGACGAGCCAGTACCAGGGCGGGTTGGGGTCCGCCAGCCAGGCGATGTTCTCGACCCCGAACCAGCCGATCACCGTGTTCATGAGGCCGAAGCGGACCCCGCTGAAGATCGACATCTTCCAGATCAGCGCGGCGGCGACATAACTGCAGGCCGTCGGCAGGAAGAAGACCGAACGGAAGAACGCCCGCATGAAGCGGAGCCGGTTCACCAGCAGGGCCAGGCCCAGCGACAGCGCCCAGGTGGTGGGCACGATGAACGCGGCGAAGACGGTGAAGGTGACGAGGGAGCCGACGAAGTCGTCGTTCGTCAGCATGTACGTGTAGTTCTCGAACCCGACGAACTTGTCGGGCGTGACCGTGAAGCGGGCCTCGAAGAAGCTGAGCCAGAGGCTCCACAGGATCGGCGCGTAGACGAAGATCGCCAGGCCGATGAGGAACGGCCCGGTGAAGAGCCAGAAGTTGAAGGTGGGGCTGCCCCGCAGACCCCGCCGCGGCTTGGCCGGTGAGGCCTTCGCCGGGGCGGGGCGCGCGAGGTCGCGCGTCTTGGTCGTCGACATCTCGAGGTCCGTCCCGCGGCCTATCCGAACAGCTTCTTGAGCTCGCGGTTGACGGCCGTGTCCGCCTTGTCCAGCGCCGCCTCCGGGTCCATGTCCTTGCGGACGGAGTTGGCGAAGACGTCCTCGAGGGAGGAGATCATGGCCTGGGTCCAGCCGATGTTGTCGAAGTGCCCGAACTCGTTGAAGAGCCGGACGCCCTCAGCGGCGTTGCCCGACTTGAGCTTGGTGGCGGACTGCGCGATCGAGGTGCGCGGCGGGATGTGGAAGCCGTAGGAGGTGGCCCAGTCCTCCTGGTACTCCTTCTGGTCGATCCACAGCCACTTGACGTACTCCTTGGCGGCGTCGACGTTCTTGCCCTTGGCGTTGACGAACATCGACCAGCCGCCGTTGTAGACCGACTGCTTGCCGGAGTCGACGGTCTTCGGGAAGGGGAAGACGCCCCAGTCGTCGCCGAGCGCCTTCTGGATTCCCGGCATCGCCCACATGCCGCAGAACTGGATGGCGCACAGGCCCTGGTTGAGCGAGGAGGGGTCCCAGGACTCGGTCGGAGCGCCGAGGAGAAGGTTGCCGCTGGTGAACAGCTTGCGCATCTTCTTGATGCCCTCGATGACGCCCGGGGTGTGGTAGGCGATCTGGTTCTTCGCGTCGAGGGTGTCGGCGCCGGCCGACCAGATCATCGGGTTGATGACGTTGTGCAGGTCGTTGCCCATGTACAGGCCCTTGACCTTGCCCGTGGTGAGCTTGGCGGCGGCCTCCATCAGCTCGTCGAGCGTGGTCGGCACCTCGACCTTGGCCTTCTCCAGCATCGACTTGCGGTAGAAGAAGAACTGCGGGTCGTCGATCATCCGGACGCCGTATATCTTCCCGTCGACCGTGTGGGACTTGATGTCGGCCGGGTTGAAGTCGCTCTTGACCGGATCGATGATGTCGGTCAGGTCCGCCACCTGACCGCTCTTGATCATCTGGATCTGCGGGTGGAACTCGAAGAGGTCGGGCGCGTTCTTGGTGAGCAGGGTGGCGAACAGCTTGCTCTCGAAGTCGGCGCTGGTGATCCACTGCGTGGTCACGTTGGCCTTGTCGTAGGCCTTCGCGTACTTCTTGATGGCCTGCTCGGTGCCCGCCTCGCCGTACGCGTGGAAGAACTGCGTCAGATCGACGCCCGAACCGGCTCCGCCGCTGCGGCCGTTGTTGCCGCCGCAGGCCGCGAGGCTGCCGGCTGCGGCCATTCCCGCCGCGGCCCGGAAGAGGGACCTGCGGGACCAGTTGCTGTTGCTCAGTGCCGACATGTGACGTCCTTGTCTCGGAGTACGGCGAAGGCTCTTCGCGCGGCGCAGGTGGCTCAATTCCTGTCGCGGAGCCGGACGTTAACCTTCGGCTAAGGCTTCGGCAAGGGGTTGGACGAAGTCTGTTCGAAGCGTTGTGATCGGTTCGGGATCGCGAACGGCGGCAGCGCGGGGCGTGGACGGAAAGCGCTTGCGCAAGTGCTTCGAAAGCGCTTGCTCAACGGGCGTCGTGAGGGTCGGGAAGGAAGGTGAGGGCCGCCGGTGTCAGGGCCGGCGGCCCTCGGTCTCAGGGGATGACCGGGCGGCGCCCGTCGCGCCGTCCGAACGGCGTCGGCGACGCCGCCGAGGGGGCGCGGGACCGCCTGCGCACCCGTCGGCCGTCGGCCGGCGCGTGCTCGCCGACCGGACTGCTTCGGCGGACGCGGGAGCCCGCCGTGCCGGAACCTCGGCACGCCGGCGTATGTCTCGCCGGCGACGCCCCGGCCCGGGCGCCGGCGAGGGCGTCGGCCCAGGCGACGGCCCGGCTGTCGGTTCGGTGGCCGCGTGGATCCGGGGGAGCGGTGATGCCGGTGCTTGCGCTGTCTGTCGTCAGGGCTGGCTCCCTTCCTCGTCGTGCGGGCCGTGCGGGCCGTGCGGGCCGTGGGGGTGCGTCGGGCGGGTTGTGTCGGCTCGGCGGGCGGTGCGGTGCGCCGGGTCAGGGGCCGGTGCGATGCGGCTCCTCACGCGGGCTGGCGCGGTGCGCCTGACGCCCCGCTGACCGACCGACTGCAGCGCCCCTTCGAGCGCGAACGTCGCGGCGCCCAGACAGGCAGGGTCGGTGGGGATGGGGGAGAGGACGATCCTGCTGGCGGCCAGGGGGCGCTGCAGCGCATGCCGGGCCACGGCCTCGCGCACCTCCTCCAGGAGGGGCTCGCCGAGCCGGGCGGCCACCCAGCTGCTCAGTACGACCACCTCGGGATTGACGAGGTTGACCAGGTTGGCGATGCCGGCGCCGAGGTAACGGGCTGTTTCCCGGACCGCCCCGACGGCGTCGGGGTCCTGCGCGGCGATCCCGGCGGCCAGGGCGTCGATGGTGGCGGTCTGGTCGTCGGGGTGCAGCAGCGGGCTGTGCGGGCTGAGTTCACGCAGGTTCTGCATGATGCCGGGTGCGCCGACATACGTCTCGACGCAGCCGTGGTTGCCGCAGCGGCACGGCCGGCCGTCGAGCACGAGTGTCGTGTGCCCCCACTCGCCGGCGCTGTTGCTGACCCCGCGGTGCAGCCCGCCGCCCAGCACCAGTCCGGCGCCCACGCCGGTCCCCAGGTTGACCACCACGGCGTTCGCGTGCCCGCGCGCCGCCCCGAACCACAGCTCGGCGACCGCGCCCGCGCGCAGCGGGTTGTCCAGGTACAGCGGATACGCGATGTGCTCGGAGAGCAGGTCGAGCAACGGCACGTCGTGCCAGTCCCAGTTGGGCGCGTACGCGGAGACGCCGGTGGCCCGGTCCACCTGTCCCGGCACGCTCACCCCGACGCCGAGCACCCGGGCGGCCTCGACCCCGGCCTGGGCGACCACCGAACCCGCGGCGGCGGCGACGTGGCCGACCACCTGCTCGGGGCGGCTCTCGCCGGGCCGCATGTTCTCCGCGGCGCGGGCGAGCACGTTCAGCGCCAGATCGAACAGCTCGACATGGACGTAGGTCTCCGCGATGTCCACGCCGATCAACGCGCCCCCCGACGCGTTGACGGCCACGAGTCCCCGGGGGCGGCCGCCCGCCGAATCCTCGAACCCGACCTCCGTGATCATGTGGAGATCGAGCAGCTCGCCGACGAGCGTGGCGACGGTGGCGAGCGACAGGCCGGTGGCGGCCGCGAGCTCCTGCCGGGAGGTGGGCGAGGCGGCGATGATCTGACGCAGCACTTCGTAGCGGTTCGCGGTGCGGATGTCACGTGACGTGCCGCGCTTCATGGAGCGTGCCCCCTCATCCCTTCCGTCCTTCCCGTCCCTTCCGGGCCGGGCGGGCCCGCCCGGCGACGGCACCGGCGCCGCGCCAGGCTATGGGGTGCCCCCGCGTTCGACAAGGGGTTAGGAAAGGGGCTTTATAAAGTCGCCCGGCAACGGCGTCACATCAGTTTCCCAGGACGTCCCGCACGAAGTCGTTGGCGAACTTCCCGGCCGGATCCAGCGCGCGGGCCAGAGCCGTGAAGTCGTCCATCCGGGGATAGCGCCCGCGCACCGTCGCGGCGGGCGTCTCGAACACCTTGCCCCAGTGGGGGCGCGGATCGAACGGCTCGAGCGCCGCCTCCACGGCGCGCACCGCGGGCAGCACGGACGCCGTGTCCTCGATCCAGGTGAAGTGGACGGCCACGGTGTCCCGTCCGTAGGAGGGGCTCAGCCACTGCTCGTCGGCGGCCACCGTCCGCACCTCGCAGATCTGCAGGACGGAGGAGACCGTCTGCCTGATCGCGTCGATCGCCCGCAAGGCCGCGACGGCGTGCCGGCGCGGCAGCAGGTACTCGCTCTGCAGCTCGTTCCCACTGCTCGGGGTGAACTCCGCCCTGAAGTGCGGCAGCCGCTCGTGCCAGGGACCCGGCACGCCGAGCTGCTCGGTGCAGTTGACGGCCGGCATCCCCGGTACCGGATGCAGTGCCCGCACGGCAGGGGCGGCCCACGGGAAGTCGGCGAGCGGTTCGTCCGTGCGCCGCTTCAGCCACACCTGCCGGAACCCGGGCGCGTCCCAGTCGGTGAACAGGCTCACGCTGTACGCCGCCCCGGCCACCGTCTCGAAGTCCAGCCCCTCCAGCGGGAGTTCGGTGAACAGATGCTGTTCCACCCGGAACGCGGGCTCCAGGTCCAGGACCAGCGCGGTCACCACTCCGAGGGCGCCCAGCGAGGTGACGGCCCCGCCGAACCGCTCGTCGCCGCGCTCGAGGACGACGGTGGAGCCGTCCGCGGTGACGACCTCCACCTCCCGTACCGACGAGGCGAGCGAGCCGTTGCCGACGCCCGAGCCGTGCGTGCCGGTCGCCACCGACCCGGCGACCGAGATGTGCGGAAGGGAGGCCATGTTCGCCAGCGCGAGCCCGTGCTCGTGGACGCGGCGCGCCAGCTCGGCGTACCGGACCCCGCCCCCGACCCGCACGGTCCGTGCCACCGTGTCCACCTCGACCCCGCCGGTCAGGGCGCCCAACGACAGCAGCACCCCTTCGCCGCCCGGCTCGGCGATCCGGTTGAACGAATGCCCGCTGCCCAGCACCCGCACCTGTCCGGCAGCCGCCACGAGCGACCTGAGCGCGTCGAGCGAGTGCGGACGGTGCACCTCCTTGGCGGCGAAGGTGATGTTGCCGGCCCAGTTCGTAACGGTTTCGGTCATACGACTTTCGCCCCTCCGAGGAGATCGAGAACCCGGGATTCCGCAGGTGGAACCTACCCTGCCCGCAACACGAGGCCCCCCGCCCCCACCTCCGCTCCGGCCGGGGCATACCGTGAGGAGTCGTACGCCTGAGCCGGGAGGAGAGACGGATGGGCAGCCGTACCGCGCTGGTCGAGGATCTGATGGAGCGGTTTCCGCATGTTCCGCGGGAGGCCGTTTTCAAGGAGGACCTGCTGCGCGGAGGCGTGGCCTTCGACCCCTCGGCACTCAGCGACAACGAGTCGGGCGAGGTCAAGCCGAAGTCCTACTTCATCTTCTCCTTCGACCACAGCACCCTGCCCGAGCTGGGCGAGGCCGCGCTGCGTCGCCCGCCGGAGGAGATCATCCTCACCGGAGGCCCCTACGACCTGCGGCGCACGGTCGTCTCGGTCCGGGTGAACCCGTCCTCGCCGTACCGCGTCGCCGCGGACGACGAGGGGCTGCTCGGGCTCTACCTCGACGGCGGCCGCATCGCCGACGTGGGGGTGCCGCCGATGCCGGAGTACTACCGGCACAAGCTCTCCAACGGGAAGTCCGTCATGGAGGTCGCGCCCACCATCCAGTGGGGCTACCTCATCTATCTGACCGTTTTCCGGGTGTGTCAGTACTTCGGCGCCAAGGAGGAGTGCCAGTACTGCGACATCAACCACAACTGGCGCCAGCACAAGGCGGCCGGCCGGCCCTACACGGGCGTCAAGGACGTCGACGAGGTCCTCGAGGCGCTGGAGATCATCGACCGCTACGACACCCAGAAGGCCTCCACCGCCTACACGCTCACCGGCGGCGCCATCACCAAGACCGTCGGCGGGCGCGACGAGGCCGACTTCTACGGCCGCTACGCCAAGGCCATCGAGGAGCGCTTCCCGGGCCGCTGGATCGGCAAGGTCGTCGCCCAGGCGCTGCCCCGCGACGACGTACAGCGCTTCAAGGACTACGGGGTGCGGATCTACCACCCCAACTACGAGGTGTGGGACCGGCGTCTGTTCGAGCTGTACTGCCCGGGCAAGGAGCGCTACGTCGGCCGCGACGAGTGGCACAGGCGGATCCTCGACTCGGCGGACGTCTTCGGCGCGCGCAACGTCATCCCCAACTTCGTCGCGGGGGTCGAGATGGCCGAGCCGTTCGGCTTCACGACCGTCGACGAGGCCATCGCCTCCACGACGGAGGGGCTGCGCTTCTTCATGTCGCACGGCATCACGCCCCGCTTCACCACCTGGTGCCCGGAACCCACCACCCCGCTCGGCAAGGCCAACCCGCAGGGCGCGCCGCTGGAGTACCACATCCGGTTGCTGCAGGCCTACCGCGCCGCCATGGACGAGTTCGGGCTCTCCTCGCCGCCCGGCTACGGCCCGCCGGGGCCCGGCCGCGCGGTGTTCTCCGTGAGTTCCTTCATGGACAGTCTTCCGGTGCAGGACGCGGCGACCGTATAGTCCCCGCAGCCGACGGAAAGAACACGCATCGGCGTTGAACGCGGGGCGGCCCGCGCCCGTACCACTGACCGGAGTAACGGGCGCGGCCGCCTTTTTCCTCCCTGTCCTGCTGTCTGTACATGACATCTGAACAGGGCGCTTGTCAGTTGTGTCGGTAACGTGAAAAGCTCTGCCCCTGCCGCGAGGTTCCCCCCAACTCCATTGCCGTCATGGTGAGTTGACCTTGCTTGTGGATGCAGGAGACCCATGCCCGATCTGCCGACCCCGAAGGACGCCGCTGAGGCCGCGCTGTTCTCCGAGTGCTGGGACGCCGTCCTGTCGTATGCGGATCTGTGCACGTCCGGTTCGACCGCGGCGAACCAACTGGCCCGTGAGGCGTTCGCACTCGGCATACGCGAGGCCCGCGCCGCCGAGTCCGGCACCGCGCGAGGCGCCGGCCGGCGCCCGTCCCGGCTGCCCAGGATCCCTCTGCTGCTGACCGCCGTGCGCGCCACGGCGGCCGCCTGGGAGGCCCAGGGACAGGGTCACAAACTCGACCCCGACCTGCGCCTGTGGCTCAACTCCGACAAGGCCGCACGGTACGTCGGGCCGCCGCTGAGCCGTCCCATCGCCCTGCGGGGCCTGCGCGACATGCAGGAACCGGACGCCGCGCTGCTGTGGCTGGCGGAGGTCGAGGCGCTGCCGCTGCAGGCCGTCGTCCGCCGCCAGGGCCTGGACCAGTCCGCCGCGGTGGAGGAGCTGAACGAGGTCCGCGGTCTGTTTCGGGACCGCTGTCACCGCAACCATCTGGACACCCCGATGGACGCGGAGTGCCGCAGCTACGTCCGGCTCCTGGACGCCGTCACGCGCTCACCCGCCGCCGACACGCCCCCCGACCTCTCCCGGCACCTCGCCACCTGCGTGGAGTGCGCGGAGGCCGCGGCCTGTCTGCGGCTGCACGGCGGGGGACTGCCCGCCGCCCTCGCCCAGGGCGTGATCGGCTGGGGCGGTCTCGCCTACCTGGAACGCCGTCGCCGCGCGGCCGAAGTGCGCCTCGGCGGCGGCGGCCTCGCCGCGCCGGACCCCGAGGGCGCGGCCGCGCGGGCCGCAGCGAACAAGGCGCGGGTGCGGCGCAACGGACTTCTCGTCACCGCCGTCCTCGTCTCCGGACTGGCGCTCGCCGTGTCGATGATGCCCGGCGACAGCGGCGGCGACAGCCTCGCCAAGGCCGGCCCCACGGACAGCAGTCCGGTGGCCGGTCCCGGTGCGGGCGTGCCCTCCTCCGCGCCCGCCAGCTCCGCCGCGCCGTCCCCGTCCGCCCCGAAGCGCTCGGCCGACGGCTCGCCGACGAAGGGGAAGGGCGACGACGCCAAGCCCGACCCCGAGCCGCAGGGCACCTCCTCGGCCACCGCCGGAGCCGGGGACGGCACGAAGGACGCGGCCTGCGAGGTCCAGTACGACCTGGTCAACCAGTGGCCGGAAGGCTTCCAGGCCACCGTCACCGTCACCACCGCCCATGCTCTCGACGCCTGGCAGGTGGCCTGGTCCTTCCGCGACGGTCAGCGGGTCGACCAGATGTGGGACGCGAGCCTCGCCCAGGACGGCTCCCGGGTCAGCGCCACCGCGGCCGACTACAACCGGACCGTCGCGGCGAACGGCACCCTCACCTTCGGGTTCCTCGCCTCGTGGCAGGGCAAGAACACCGCGCCGTACGCGTTCACCCTCAACGGGCAGACGTGCACGGGGAAGTGACCGGAAGGGGCCGGGGCGCAGGCGCCGGCCGCGTGCGTCCGTGGCGCCCCAACCGGAGGGTGGCACGGCCGAACTCCGCGTCCGGCGCGCGCCGGTGAGACGGTAGCCAGGTGATCGAAGGGGTTGCCGGGGTCACCTGGGGGGCAACCGAGGGAACGACACTCGTGAAGGGCCGCGGGAAAACCGGTGGCGCCCGGCTGAGGGCATCCTTATCCTGAGTGAGTCCTGCGCGGGGCCGACGGCCGCCGCTGCCCGTCGGACGCGAAACGGAGGTGTGACCCATGACTGTCGCCTTGAAGGACGCTGCACGCAGCGACCAGACGATCGTTCACACCACCTCCGCGGTCTCCGGCTGACCTTCTTCCTCTCCACTTCGCGCGGCTAAGCGTTTTCGCACCGCCGAACACTGCCGGGATCGCCCTGTGAAGGGTTTTCCTTGTCTTTCTCGACTCCTTCGGCTTCCTCCGCAACGGCCTCCGGCTCTGCGGTGTCCCGTACTTTGGTTTCCGCACCTCCGGTTTCCGCGCGCCCTGACGCTGTTTCCGCGGTGACCGGTTCTTCGGATTCCGTTTCCGTCCCGGCGGCTTCCGTGCCGTCAGCGGTTTCACCGCATCCGCTCACCCCGTACGGCTGGGACGAGGACTGGGCGGCCGCGTTCGCCCCTCACGCCGCACAAGGGCTCCTGCCGGGTCGTGTCGTACGGGTCGACCGCGGTCTGTGCGATGTCGTCACCGAGGCCGGCGTCGTCCGCGCCGACACCGAGTTCGTCGTCCCTCACGACCCGATGAAGGTCGTCTGCACGGGGGACTGGGCCGCCGTGGATCCCGCTGGCAGGGATCCACGGTACGTACGGACGCTCCTCCCGCGCCGTACCGCCTTCGTGCGCTCCACCTCCTCCAAACGGTCCGAGGGGCAGATCCTCGCCGCCAACGTCGACCACGCCGTCGTCGCGATGTCGCTGGCCGTCGAGCTCGACCTCGGCCGGATCGAACGGTTCCTCGCGCTGGCGTGGGAGTCCGGCGCCCAGCCCGTCGTCGTGCTCACCAAGTCCGACCTGGTGCCCGACCCGGTCGCGCTGTCCCACCTCGTCGAGGACGTCGTGGCCGGTGCTCCCGGAGTGCCCGTGCTCACCGTCTGCGCCCGCGACGGCGAGGGCGTCGAGGAACTCGCCGACGTTCTGGGGCGCGGCACCTCCGTGCTGCTCGGGGCGTCCGGCGCGGGCAAGTCGACGCTCGCGAACGCCCTGGTGGGCGCCGACGTGATGGGCGTCCAGGCCATCCGCGACCAGGACGGCAAGGGACGCCACACCACCACGACCCGCAACCTGCTGCCGCTGCCCGGCGGGGGCGTCCTCATCGACACACCCGGTCTGCGCGGCGTCGGCCTCTTCGACGCCGGCGCCGGGGTCGGACGGGTCTTCGCGGAGATCGAGGAGTTCGCGCGGGGCTGCCGGTTCCACGACTGCGCGCACGAGTCCGAGCCGGGGTGCGCGGTGCGAGCGGCCGTCGACGAGGGGGAGCTGTCCCAGCGGCGGCTGGACAGTTACCGCAAACTCGTCCGGGAGAACCAGTGGATCGTCGCCAAGTCCGACGCCCGCCTGCGCGCAGACGTCCGCCAGGACTGGAAGCGCAGGCAGGCCGACGGCCGGGCGGCCGGGGAGGCCAAGCGCGGCCGCGGCCCGTGGCGGCCGGCTCCCCCGCGGTGACGTCGGACGGCAGGCCGCCGACTGTTTCCGTTTCCCTGCTTCCGTCCGCCGGCGTCACGTCCGATTTCCGCTAGCAGCGTCGTCGGCACGGGCGAAGACTGGGACCCATGACGGACCAGGAAAAGCGTTACGAGGCGGTGCGCAGCAGGGACGCCCGGTTCGACGGCGAGTTCTTCTTCGCCGTCGAGACCACCGGCATCTACTGCCGCCCCAGCTGCCCCGCCGTGACGCCGAAACGCCGTAACGTGCGTTTCTTCGCGACGGCCGCCGCCGCGCAGGGCTCCGGTTTCCGGGCCTGCCGGCGGTGCCGGCCGGACGCCGTCCCGGGCTCGGCGGACTGGAACGCGCGTGCCGACGTCGTCGGCCGGGCCATGCGGCTGATCGGTGACGGGGTCGTCGACCGGGAAGGCGTCACCGGGCTCGCCGTACGGCTCGGCTACAGCGCACGTCAGATCCAGCGTCAGCTCACCGCCGAACTGGGCGCGGGACCGGTCGCCCTCGCCCGGGCGCAGCGCGCGCACACCGCGCGGGTCCTGCTGCAGACGACCGGCCTGCCGGTCACCGAGATCGCCTTCGCGGCCGGCTTCGCCAGTGTGCGTCAGTTCAACGACACCGTCCGGGCCGTGTACGCGTCCACTCCGACCGAACTGCGGCACGCGGGGCGCACGACCGGCCGCGCCACCCCGCCCGCCGCCACCCCGTCGGGCGGGATTCCGCTGCGGCTCGCCCACCGTGGCCCCTACCACTTCGCCGCCGTGTTCGACCTGCTGCACCGGCAGGCGGTGGCCGGAGTGGAGGAGGTGAGCGGGCCGGCCGGCCGTCGCACCTACCGCCGTACGCTGCGGCTGCCGTACGGCACCGGGATCGCCGCCGTCAGCGAGCGTGCGGGCGGCGGGAGGACGGGACGCCCGGCCCGGGCGCCGGCCGCGCACCCCGGAGGCTGGCTCGACGCCCGGCTGCACCTCACGGACCCCCGCGATCTCACCACCGCCGTCCAGCGGCTGCGGCGGCTGTTCGATCTGGACGCAGACCCCTACGCCGTCGACGAGCGGCTGGGCGCGGATCCACGGCTCGCCCCGCTGGTCACCGCGCGGCCCGGGCTGCGCGCCCCGGGGGCGGCCGACCCGGAGGAGTACGCGATGCGGGCGCTCGTCGGACGAGCGGAGGCCGAAAGACTCGTACGCGCTTACGGCAAGGTTCTCGACGCACCCCGCGGGTCCCTCACCCACCTCTTTCCCGAGCCCGCCGTCCTGGCGGAGGCCGAGCACGAGGGCCCTCTGGGACCGCTCGCGGCGGCTCTCGCCGACGGCGCCGTACGGCTTGACGCCGGTGCCGACCGGGACGACGCCGAGGAGGCGCTGCTGGCCCTGCCCGGCCTGGACGTCGGCACCGTCGCGGACATCCGTGCCCGTGCCCTCGGCGATCCCGACGTCGGCCCACCCGGCGTGGACACGCCCGACAGCTGGCGCCCCTGGCGCACGTACGCCGCGCACCACCTGCGTACCGCGGAGGAACGATGACCGGGCCGGCTGCCATGAGCGGGTCGACCGACCCCGCCTACCCGACCGACCCCACCGGCCTGAGCGAACCCATCCGACTGACCAACCCGACAGCACCGACGGATCCGAGCGAACCGGCCGTCCCGACCGAACTGACACACTCGAGGGAGCCGATGTACCCGGTGGAGCCGACCCATCCGATGAACTCGTCGCCATTGCTGCCTCCGACGCCCTCCGGACGCCCCGTGGAAACCGTAGAAACAGCAGAAACCACAGGAAGCACAGAAACCGTAGGAAACGTAGAAAATGCGGAAGGCCCGGCCCGCCCGACGGTGAACGGTCCGACGTACTGGGCACATGTGGATAGCCCGCTCGGATCGCTGCTGCTCACCGCGGACCCAGACGGAGTGCTGACCAGCCTCTCCGTGCCCGGCCAGAAGGGTGGACGAACCGTCCAGCAGGACTGGCGGCACGATCGCGGTCCGTTCCGCTCGGCCGAGGAACAGCTTGCCGCCTACTTCGCCGCTGATCTGAAGGAATTCCGACTGCCGCTGCGCAGTGCGGGCACCGCGTTCCGTGAGCGGGTGTGGGCCGCCCTCGACTCCGTCCCGTACGGCGCGACCACGACATACGGCGAGGTCGCGGCCCGGCTCGGGGTGTCGCGGATGGCCGTGCGCGCCGTCGGGGGGGCCGTCGGCGCGAACCCGCTGCTCATCGTGCGCCCCTGCCACCGGGTCATCGGCGCCGACGGCTCCCTGACCGGGTACGCCGGAGGACTGGACCGCAAGATGCGTCTGCTGACGCTGGAGGGCTCGCTGCGGGTGCAGCGCTGACCGGCGCCCCGGCTTGCCGGACCGTCGCCGCCGAGGGCCGTCGGGCCGAGCTCACCGTGTCGGCGACGCGAGGGTTGCGCACGCTGTTTCGGAGACATGAGACCGGGCACGCCGTTTCGGCGCCGTGAAGCCGGGCCCACCGGGCCGTCCGCAGGGGCTGCGGGGACGTCGAGGCGCGCGGCCGTCCGGGGCTCCGCTGCCGGGCGGCGGTCCGCACGGTGCGGCGTGTACCCCCGTGGGACGCACCGCGGGGTGGTGCCGGGACGTCAACCCCACAGCACCGCACCCAGCCAGGCACCCATGATCAGCAGGCAGGTGAACAGCTCCGCGAGGACGCTGGAGCCGCCCGAGCGCATCGCCCTGCGCAGGGCGGCCCGCGCTTCGCCGTGGCGGCCCAGGCGGAGACGTTCGCAGAGATAGACGCCACCCATGAACCCGGGGACGGCGCCGAGCACGGGGATCAGGAAGAAGCCGAGGAACGCGCCGAGTCCGGCGTACACCGCCATCCGGGGGGTCGCGCCGCTCGCGCGCAGCCGGCGAGGCGGCAGGGACCAGCGCACCACCTGTGACACGAACAAGGCCACCGTGGCGCCCACCAGCACGGCCCAGGCCACCGGCTGCGGATCCTCCAGCGCCCACCACAGGATCGCGGCCCAGACCAGCCACGACCCCGGCACGCCGGGCACCAGCACTCCGCACAGGCCGAGCAGAACGACCACTCCGACCAGCAGGAGTTCCCACACTCCCATCTGCCCAGGGTGCCCGAGCCGGAAAGAGCACGCAGGTCAGGCGATGGTGCCGGGAGCATCGCCGGGGTCAGTGCTCGCGGGTCACCCAGCTGCGCTCGTACGCGTGCCAGCCAAGCTGCAGCCGCGTCGAGGCACCCGTCAGCTCCATCAGCCGCTTCACCCGGCGCTGCACGGTCCGCAGCCCCAGATCGAGCTGTTTGGCCACGCTGGCATCGGTCATCCCGGCGAGCAGCAGGGAGAGGATCTCCAGGTCGGCGGCGTCGGGGCCGTCCGGACCCCGCTCGGCGACACCGACCGCGCCGCAGCGCAGCGGCAACGCCACCTGCCACACCGATTCGAACAGGCCGGACAGCAGCTCCAGCAGCCCGCTGGCGTGGACCACCAGCGCGGCAGGCTCGGCCGAGCTGCCGTTCAACGGCACGAGCGCGAGTGAGCGGTCGGCGACCACCAGCTTCGTCGGCACCTCGTCCACCACCCGTACCTGCTCGTTCCGGCCCAACGCGGCGGTCACCTCCGTCATGCCGTCGGGCTTGTCGAGCACGGACCGCTCCAGGACGACGCGGTAGCGCACCCCACGGGCGGTCGCCTGTTTCTCCGCGTCGTTCTCGCTGCCGCTCACGGCCACCGTGGTGCCGGTGACCAGGGCACACACCTCGTGGCTCGCCCCGAGCTGGATCTGCAGGAAGCGCTGGGCGACTGCGGCGGCACCCGTCACCACCTCGACCAGATCGTGCACCGCCGGCTCGGTCGAGATCGCCCGGTACTCCTCGGCGAGCCGCGCCGCCGTCAGCTCGGCCTTCTCCAGTTCGTGACGCTGCTGGGTGAGCAGGGCGCCCAGGGCGACGCCCGGGGGAGCGGCGACCCAGCGTCCGGGGCGGCCCGACGACTGGGCGGCCAGGCCGTGCCGTTCCAGTCGGCGCAGGGCGCGTTCCGTGTCGTGCTCGCCGAGGGTCAGTCTGCGTGCGAGGTGGGGGACGTCGGCCGCGCCCACGGACACCAGCTCCCGATATGCCGACTCGTGCGTCTCGTCGAGCCCTATCGCTCTCAGCATCAGGCGCCGGCCCTCCCTCTCGTTTCCCGCGGCTCGGTTCCCCACGGCTCGTTTCCCACGTTTCGTCTCCCACGCCTCATGGGTGTTTCTGGCGGTCCCTGCGCGATGCGACGTCCCCGTGGTTGGCGGGAAACAGCCACGGCGTAAACCCGCCGTCGTACATCATCGCCGTACCGCCGGTCACTCTGCCAAGGTGTGGGCGACGGCGGAAACCCGTGATCATCCACTGAAATCCACAGAGGATCTCCGGGAACGCCGTGCAGGCCCGGAACGGTCGGTCACCATGCCGCCTCCGAGGTCTCCGACACACGTGATCCGGACTCTTGACGCGCGCAGGGGCGCACAGGGGATATGAGCCCGGGTCACCCACGTCGCCGGACGGTTCTCCCGTGGGGGGTGGAACCGTCCGGCGACTCTTCAGCCCCTTCTGTCGCACTGGCGTTCAGAACTTCGCTCGGCATGCTGTCCGACGCGGTCAGCCGGAACGCATTTTGCGGATGCCCCGTTTTCCTACGGCCCGCGCGGTGGACAATCGGGGGCATGAGTCAGCAGGGGGGAAGGCCCACCGGTCATGAGGACGACTGGTGGGGGCAGTTGTACGACGATGCCACCGAGGACACGGGACCCGCGCCCGCCGCCGACTCCCTGGACGACCGCTTCGCCTCGGCCGCGGGAGCGGTGCGCTCCGCGGGCACGGCCAAGGGATCGGACAGGGGGGAGGACGGCACAGGCGGCGGGGGTCCCCCAGGCGGTGCGGGCGCTGTTCGCGGTGCGGGCCGTGCGGGAGGCACGGGCGAGGGGATCCGGGTGGGCGGCACCGGCCGAACCGGCGGTGCCGCGGAGGGCGGGGACGCGGCTGCCGGGTCCGGGTCCGGGTCCGGGTCCAAGGATGCGTACGACACGGGGGCCGAGGATGCGTACGGGCCCGGGGGTGGATTCTCCTCCGGCTCCCGCCGTGCAAGCCCCCTGCCGGCTCCGCGCGACGGGGGTGAGAGCCCTGGTGGGGGCGTCGACTGGTGGACGTCGCCGGAGGACGCCGCGTCGGCGGGAACACCGTCGGCAACCGGTTCCCTGGTGCCGCCGCCGCGAGGGCGACCCGTCGCCCGACCCGAGGAGAGACCGTTTTCTGACCCTGTCGACCCGCGTACCGCGCGCGGTGCGGAAACGGCTGCCGGCGCAGGTGCGGCCCCCGGCGCGGAAACAGCCGACGTCGCCCCCGGAGGCGCTGCGCAGGGTCGGCACCGCGCCCCCTGGGAGCCGCCGTCCGACACCCCGCCGACGCCCTCCGACTTTCCGTCCGGCCCACTGCCGCCGGGGTTCGCCGAGCGGCCGTCCACCGGCCCCGGGCCGTCCCCGGCCGGCGCCCCCACGTCGACGGAGACAGCGTCCGCCGCCGCGGGACCACCGATGTCGGTCCTGCCACCCGCGCCCACCGGCCCGCCCCCGACACCGGCCTCCGCCGCCGAACCGCTCAGCGCACCAGACGCCTCCGGCGCTCCGCCGCCGCCCACGGTGCCGCCCCGTCCGGCACACGTCCCGCCGCCTTCGGCCGCCCCCACCGTTCACGCCGACGGCGCAGCGGCACCCCCGACGGTTCCCGACTCCCCGGCCGACTCCCCGGCCGCCCCCGATGCCGCAGCCGCTCCGAGCGCCCCGGCCGCCGCCTCCTCGCAGGCGTTTGCGGCACCCGAGCGTGCACCCGACGCCCGCGGCACCCCAGATCCCCGAGGTGGTTTTGGGCCCGAGGCCGGTCATCCGCCCACCGTTCCCGCGCTCCCCGCCATGCCTCCCACCCCCACCCCCGCACTCGCCCCCGCCCCCGCCCCCGTCCTCAAGGACTACGTCGGTTCGGGGCCGCCCACCTACGACCCCGAGCCCACGGCTCTGCCGCCCGCCGATCCGGACGAACTGGACGATCTGGTCGCCGACACCGTCCTGGACGGGGCCCGGTACGGGGCGTGCGCGTTGCGGGCGGTGTCCGTGCGGGGGGATTCCGCGCGCTACCGGGGCGAGCCGCGCCGCGACTCGCTTCTCACCGCCCGCTTCGGCACGGGTGAGCATGCGCTGATCCTCGTCGCGATGGCGACCGGCGCCCGGGCGACACCGGGAGCGCACCGGGCGGCCGCCGAGGTGTGCCAGTGGATCGGGCGGGCCGTGGGCCGCAGTCACGTCCGACTGGCGGAGGACATCCGCGCGGCCCGGCGCGGCGACCTGAAGTCGGGCCTGCACCGCCTCACCGACCGCAGTCTCGGCCGGCTCCGCGCCAGCGCCGCCGAACAGGGACTCCAACCGGAGGAGTACGCGGCCACGCTGCGCTGCCTCCTCCTGCCCGCCGACCCCGACTGCCGCACGCGCGTGTTCTTCGGCGTCGGCGGCGGCGGACTGTTCCGGCTGCGCGGCGGCGTGTGGCGGGACATCGAGCCACGGGTCGGCGAGGTCGCCGGAGAGCCGGTCGTCGGGTTCGGTTCGCTGCCCGCCGAGACGCCCGAGGGCGACCGGCTCACCATGGATCTGGGCGTCACGACGCCCCCGAGCCCCTACGACCCGGCCTCCGAGCCGCCCCGGGAACCGTTCCGCTTCCGTGCCTCGGTAGCCCGACCGGGGGACACGCTCCTGATGTGCACCGGGGGCTTCGCCGACCCGCTGCGCGGCGAGCCGGAGCTCTCCGCGTATCTGACGGGGCGCTGGTCGGGTCCCACCCCGCCCGGTCTGGCGACCTTCCTCGCCGACACCCAGGTGAGGGTGAAGGGCTACGCCGACGACCGGACCGCGGCGGCCGTCTGGGAGGCGTGAGCGGGCCGTCGCGGCCACTGTGGAGGGGAGAACGGGCAGCGACCGAAGGGTGCGTCGATCCATGGCCAAGCAGAACGTCGCCGAACAGTTCGTCGACATCCTCGCCCGCGCGGGCGTGCGACGCCTCTACGGCGTGGTGGGCGACAGCCTCAACCCGGTGGTGGACGCGGTGCGCCGCAACCCCGCCGTGGACTGGATCCACGTCCGCCACGAGGAGACAGCGGCCTTCGCCGCCGGTGCGGAGGCCCAGATCACCGGGAAGCTCGCCGCATGCGCGGGCTCCTGCGGGCCCGGCAACCTCCACCTCATCAACGGCCTCTACGACGCCCACCGCTCGATGGCCCCCGTCCTCGCCCTGGCCTCGCACATCCCCTCCAGCGAGATCGGCCTCGGCTACTTCCAGGAAACGCATCCGGACCAGTTGTTCCGCGAGTGCAGCCACTACAGCGAGCTGATCTCCAGTCCGAAACAGATGCCCCGGCTGTTGCACACCGCCATTCAGAACGCGATCGGCCGCAGCGGCGTCAGCGTGGTGTCGCTTCCCGGTGACATCGCCGATCAGCCCGCCCCGGAGAAGGCGGTCGAAACCGCTCTGGTCACCTCCCGCCCCACGGTCCGGCCCGGCGACGCCGAGATCGACGCGCTCGTCGAGATGATCGACGCCGCCGACAAGGTGACCCTCTTCTGCGGAAGCGGCACGGCGGGCGCGCACGCCGAGGTCATGGAGTTCGCCGGAAAGGTCAAGTCCCCCGTGGGGCACGCCCTGCGCGGCAAGGAATGGATCCAGTACGACAACCCCTACGACGTCGGAATGAGCGGCCTCCTCGGCTACGGCGCCGCCTACGAAGCCACACACGAGTGCGACCTGCTGATCCTGCTCGGAACCGACTTCCCGTACAACGCCTTCCTCCCCGACGACGTGCGGATCGCCCAGGTCGACGTACGGCCCGAACACCTCGGCCGCCGCTCCAAACTCGACCTCGCGGTGTGGGGTGACGTACGCGAAACGCTGCGCTGCCTCATTCCGCGCGTACGGGCCAAGGAAAGCCGGCGCTTCCTCGACCGGATGCTGAAGAAGCACGCCGATGCGCTGGAGGGGGTCGTGAAGGCGTACACACGGAAAGTGGAGAAACACGTTCCCATCCATCCCGAGTACGTCGCCGCGGTCCTCGACGAACTCGCCGACGAAGACGCCGTGTTCACGGTCGACACGGGCATGTGCAACGTCTGGGCGGCGCGTTACCTCACGCCCAACGGCCGCCGCAGGGTCATCGGTTCCTTCACCCACGGCTCGATGGCGAACGCTCTGCCCATGGCGATCGGCGCCCAGTTCACCGACCGCCGCCGTCAGGTGGTCGCGATGTCCGGGGACGGCGGTTTCTCCATGCTCATGGGCGACTTCCTGACCCTCGTCCAGTACGACCTGCCCGTGAAGATCGTCCTTTTCGACAACTCCTCACTGGGCATGGTGGAGTTGGAGATGCTGGTCGCCGGTCTGCCCTCGTACGGCACCACCAACAAGAACCCCGACTTCGCGGCCGTGGCACGCGCCTGCGGGGCTCACGGCGTGCGGGTCGAGAAGCCCAAACACCTGGCCGGGGCCCTGCGGGACGCCTTCCGGCACAAGGGCCCGGCACTCGTCGACGTCGTCACCGACCCCAACGCCCTGTCCATCCCGCCGAAGATCAGCGCCGACATGGTGACCGGGTTCGCCCTGTCCGCCTCGAAGATCGTCCTCGACGGTGGAGTGGGCCGGATGCTGCAGATGGCCCGCTCCAACCTGCGGAACGTACCGCGCCTCTGACGGCGCACTCGGCCGGGCGAACCGCCGGCACGGTGGGCCTGCGGCCCTGCGGCCCTGCGGCCCTGCGGCCCTGCGGCCCTGCGGCCCTGCGGCCCTGCGGCCCTGCGGGCTGTCGGCCACGCGGGCTGTCGGTCCGCTGGTCCGTCGTGTCGCGCGGTCGCGGCGTCCGGCAGGGGTCAGTCGGTTGCCGGGACCCATCGGCGCTCTCCTCCGTCCGAGCCGTACCAGTAGCGCGGCAGTCCCTTGATGCCGCTCGTGCGGAACGGACGGCCGTGGTCGTCGACGCGCACCGTGCCGGAACGGCCCTGCGAAGACCAGTCCAGCTCGAGGTACCAGTTGCAGTCGCACCTCTCGGTCCGCGCCGTGACGAGCAGCACCTCGGGGTCCTTGTTCGACACGCGGTAGGGCAGGCTCACCGCGGGAATCGGCGCGCCCGCGTCGTTGCCGGCGACCGAATGCGCCACGGGACGGTCCTTGTCCAGGTCGACCGCGAAGTAACGCTTGGTGAGCGAACCGCCGCAGCCCTGGTCCATGGCGTACACGGTGCCGGACGCGGGTGTGGCACGGCCGGCCACCCGTACGCGCAACGCCGTCAGCACGACAGCCGTGGAGCTGCGGCCCTGCACCGAGATCTCCACGTTGGTCTCCCGCCCGTGCACCGCGCCCTGTGCCGTTGCCCAGGGGCCGGCGTCCTGTTCCGTCGGAGGCGGGGGGACCTGCGCG
The DNA here is from genome assembly GCF_030816715.1 of Streptomyces achromogenes. NCBI lineage: Bacteria > Bacillati > Actinomycetota > Actinomycetes > Kitasatosporales > Streptomycetaceae > Streptomyces > Streptomyces achromogenes. The sequence continues at coordinate 6,831,572 of NZ_JAUSYH010000001.1, forward strand.
GGAGGCTTGGCGACGACGTAGTCATGACCGCAGCCGAGCGCCCAGACCTGGGAGTCGGCCGTCCAGGCGAGCGGCACGCCGGTGTCCGCGGCCGCGTTCCTGCCGCCGGTCGGGGCTGCGCCGCGTGCGGGAGGGGCGCTGCCGGACCCGGAGACGGACGAGGTCGTGCCGGGCGTGGGCGAGCCTGGAGCGGGGCCGGTGGGAGTGGGGGAGCCAGGGGGAACGACCGTCCCGGTCGGCGCGACGGAGACCGGTGCGGACGAGCGGGCCGCGTCGACGGAATCCGGGCGGCGGCCGCCGTCCGGCAGCGCGGAGAGCGTGCCCAGAGTGGCGAGAAGCGCACAGGTGACGCCGACGAGGACCGTGGCGCGCCGGCTGCGGTACCAGGGGCGGGGAGGAACCGGCTGCTTGTGTCGCTCGCCCGGTTTCCGGATCTGCACCACTGGTGAAGCCGGGGTGAACGGTTGTGATCGGGTTTCCGGGCTTCCCTCCGTGGCTGCCGCTCCCGAACTTCGCGGCGCTTTGCCTGCGGCCGGGGTTTCCTCTGGTTCCCGGGAAATCCGGGGTGTTCGGTTTTCCGGTGTTGCCTCGGTTGTCCGGGCGTCCGCGGTTTCCGGTGTTTCCCTCGCTTCCGCCACTGCGCCCCGGGGCCGCTGTCGTGCCGCTACCGCTCGCAGCCACCGGCGGTGCAGTTCAAGGCGTTCCTCGGGCGTCGCCCCGCAGAACTCCGCAAGCCGCTCGACGGGAGCGAAATCCTGGGGAACCGCTTCCCCCGCGCAATAGCGGTGCAGAGTCGACGTGTTCATGCCCAGCCGGCGGGCGAGGGAGCCGTAGCTGCGCTCCGTGCGGCCCTTCAGCTCGGTCAGGAGCGCCGCGAACTCGGTCACTTCGCCTTGACTGTCGTCGGTCGACACCGTTCCCCCGTGCTCGTCCCGCCCGGGCGGTCATCCCAGGCACCCGTATACCTGCACGTCAGATGGGCTGGGATGGTTCCACCGCGGCCGATCGGGCGAAGAGCGTTGCAGTCGGCAGGGGCGACGGCCGATGCTCTTGGTGTCGCACCGACCAGGCCGAACCGACCGATCGGCCTCGCAGCGGCACTCCACAGCTCTCACCGTACGCATCACCACCCAGCTGTTCACCGATCGACGCAGTCACCGATCGACGCATTCATCGACTCAAGGCACTCACCCACGGGGGACATCCATGGCCAAGCGCACCCGAGCGAACATGCTCACCGGTTTCGCCGTACTATCCGCCGCCGGCCTCGCCCTCGGCGCCGCTCTCGCCGCACCGGCGCACGCAGCCGCACCGAAGCCGCCCGGTTTCCTCTCCGCCGCGAACCTTCCGCCGCACCCCACTTCCACCTGGACGGCGGGCAGGATCACCCCCGGCGTATCGCCGGAGGGAGAACTGGACCGCTGCCTCAGCAGCGCGCTCGGCGACGGCCGGAACTCCTGGCACCGGGACTTCCGGACCGACCTCGACGCGAGCGCCCGTCAGATCAGCGTCAAGCACGCGACCGTCAGCGCGGCGAAGAGCCGGTACGCGCGCATCGACAAGGACATCAAGTCCTGCCCCGTGCGTATCGAGCGGGCCGACCCGGAGGTCGAGGCCACCCTCAAGGACTACGGGAAGGTGAACGTCGAGGAGGGCGCCCACGTCTACGGCCTGCACACCGAGACGTCCTGGGGGGCGAGCGACATCCGCCTCCTCGCGGTGGGGCGCGACGGCACCACGGTCACGGTCGTGGACTGGGGCCAGATGGGCGACTTCGACGACGCCCCGGTGAAGGCCTTCAAGAAGACGACCGTCACGGCCGTCAACAAGCTGCACTGACCGCACCACACGGCCCGTCCACCAGGCACGGTTTGCGGGCCGGGTACCCCTGACCACTGAGAATGCCGGGGCCGCCGCCCTCCCGCCACGGGGGTCGGGAGCGGCGGCGGCCCCGCGCAAGCACTCAGCCACCAGCAAGCCACAGCAAGACACACGAGACATACGGGGAAGACGAACATGAGCACCGAGACCGACAAGACCCTTCAGACCGTCGAGGCCACCGCGGGGATCAAGAGCTCGAGCCGGCTGCGCACCACCCGCCGGACGGCGGTTGCCGCGGGGCTCGCCCTGGCCCTCGGGCTCGGGGTGACGGCACAGGCGTCCGCCGGCGGCTCGCGCAGTGCCAGCGGGAAGCCGTCCGACGACATCACGCGCATCGCGAACTTCTACGGCGCCTACATCGACGCGGTGACCGACGAGGACGGCAAGCTCGCGGACGATCTGCGCAAGCACTACCTCACCCCCGCCTTCCAGAAGGAGTTGAGGGCCTGGGAGGAGAAGAACCACGCCAACGGCGTCCTTCAGGCGCAGAACGTCCCGCTCGCGTGGAAGGTCACCGACAACGGCACGGCGAACCACACGGAGGCCGTCGTCACGCTCACCTGGGGCGGCGGCGACACCACCAAGCTCATCGTCGACATGACCCGCGACAGTCGCAAGATCTTCCACATCGGTACGACGGGGGTCGAGGCCGGCTAGAGCCGGCCCACCGCAGCCCACCGGGACCCTCTGGCACCCTCTGAGACCCACCAGGTTCAGGCCAACCTCGTGTCCGGTCCCACCCGTCACTCCTCTTCCCCGACTACGGCCAGGTCGGCAGAGGTGTGTGGGCCTGCGTGCCGAGGGTCGGTGGTCAGCCGTCTCCCAGGTGCGTAGGCCCGACGGAGGGCAGAGCGGCCGGCGGGCGGTCGTCCGGAAGAGCAGACGGGGCGGCGGGATGCCGGTCGTGCGGGTGCGCTCCCTCAGGGGAACGCACCCGCACTGTCGTTGTACGTCCCTCGGCCGGGGCGGCCAGCTGTTCGCCGCCCGTCCCCAAGGTGGCGAGTACGGTCGAGCCGGCAGCGCACACCGGCCCGGAACCGGCGTCCCGTCCACCGGAACACGCATGTCGACCAGGCACTTTGGCTTGCGGGACTCTCCTCGGACGGTACGTCCGCCGACAGGGGTTCGGACGCGGGGCCGGGGCGCGACCGGCCGTTCCGGTCGGACGGCGCGCGTCCGCCCGGTGCGTGCGGGCCCGCAAACGGGCGGCGTCCCGGTGTTCGATGCCGCGCGACCACGGGACTCCGGGGCACGTGCGGCTGCGGCCTCTCGCGGCGCACGACCTGGTGACGCCTGCCCCGGCGACGGGTGGCGTGCCCGGCGGATGTCCCGACGGCTCGTGCCGCTTCGCCCTTGCGGCCGCGATGCCCGGAAACTTGCCGGAATCCCCGTTCCGTCGCCCGAACATGGCCGAACACCTGGGCGTTGGCAATTCGACATGACTGGCCCGGTGTCGATCGGGCATGGATCCCCGTGAACGTGTTCGAGCATGAGGGGAACCGACATCGACACGCGGGCGGGGGCCATGGAAAGGCAGGCACGGGGAAGCGGTCCGACAACGATCGCGGGTACCTCGACGACGAGAAGGACGAGAGGGGCGAGAGGGACGGGGAGCGCTAAGGACGCCGGGGAGACCGGCCAGGACCCTGTCGAGACCGCGGCGGAACCGGGCCGGGGCTCGCAGCTCAGGCGCCGACTCGGACGGGCCGACCTGCGGGCGGTGCCCGAGGCGCGCCGGGCGGTGCGGGAGCTGCTGCGGGGCTGGGGGAAGCCCGGCCGTTCCGAGACGGCGGAACTGCTCACCAGCGAACTCGTCACCAACGCGCTCGTGCACACCGACGACGACGCGGTCCTGACGGCCACCGTGTCACCGTCCGGCCTGCGCGTGGAGGTCCGGGACGGCGCGGCCGGCCGGCCCCGTCCCGGCGCGCCGACGCCCGACGAGGGGACGCACGGGCGTGGACTGATCCTGGTGGAGTCCCTCGCGGACACCTGGGGAGTCCGGGCGCTGGGCGGCGGCAAGGTCGTCTGGTTCGAGCTGGCAGCCGGAGCCGCCTGAAACGTCGAGCCTCGGGTAGAGGGCGGGCGTCGAAACGGCGAACGCGGCGGGAACGGCGGACGCGGCGAAAGCGGCGGGAACGGCGGACGGGTCTCGCGAGGAAGGCGCGCGAGTCGAAAAGGCGTACCCGCGTCGAGGAGAGCGACACCGGCGTCGGGGGAACGACCGGCTTCCGGCAGGCGGAGTGCCGGGTCGGCACCCCGGCCGCCGACCCGGTGGCCGGGGTGCAGGGGCCGACGGCGCGCGTGCGGCAGGGCGGGGCACGGGCCGTATGTCATGGGAAGGGGGCGCGACCGTCGCGGTCGCGCCCCCTTCCCATGATCCTGGCTGCCGTCAGCCGAACTGCTGCTCGAGGTCCTTGAGCTTGCGCTCCAGGGAGTCCAGGCGCGGCAGGGCCATGGTGTCGTCCTCCGCGGTGAGGTCGACGGTGGCCGACGCCTCAGAACCGTGACGGACGGGCTGCAGGGAGGGCCGTGAGCGAACGGGCAGCTGTTCCGCCGAATTCGCTATGGCAGGCTCCGCGGCGATCCGCTCGGCCGTGGCCCGCTCCAGAGCCGCCTGGGCGTCGACCTGGCGGCCGCCGCCACCGCCGCCGCGGCCGGGGAAGCGGCCGTGACCCCGGCTGATCGCCTTGAGCTGCGCCCGCTCCACGCGCTGCTGCTCACGGCGGCGCAGCTTGGTCTCTTCCTTGCGGGCCTTGTCCTCGCGGACCTCTTCGACGGCCTCGTCCAGGCTGCGCACGCCCTCGAGGAGCATCAGCGACCAGGCCCTGTACGTCTCACGGGGGGCGCGCACCCAGCGCACGACGCGGATCTGCGGCAGCGGACGGGGCACCAGACCCTGCTCGCGCAGCGCCGCCCGGCGGGTCTGCTTCAGCGCCCGGTCGAAGAGCACGGCCGCCGACAGGGACATGCCGGAGAAGAACTGCGGGGCTCCGTCGTGACCCAGGCCCCGGGGTGCGTGCACCCAGTTGAACCAGGCCGCGGCGCCGGCGAACGTCCACACGAGTATCCGGGAGCCGAGCGCCGCGTCACCGTGGCTGGCCTCGCGCACCGCGAGTACGGAGCAGAACATGGCGGCGCCGTCCAGGCCGAACGGAACCAGGTACTCCCAGCCGTTGGTGAGGCCGAGGTTCTGTTGGCCGAAGCCGACCAGCCCGTGGAAGGAGAGAGCGGCGGCGACGGCCGCACAGCAGAACAGAAGGACGTAGGAGGCGGTGCCGTATATGGCTTCCTTGCGCCTGCGGCGCTCCTCGGTACGCTCCCACGAATCGTCCGCGCCCGCGCTCGCCCCCGAGGAGCGCTTGCCGCGCGCGAGTACCGCAACCGCCGCCAGCATGCCCAGGAGCAGTACGGCGCCCGGAAGCAACCAGTTCAGCGATATGTCGGTCAGTCTCATCTGGGGTCCCTTGCATTGGGATAGGGCGTAACGCCCGCCATAGTGGCCCAATCCCGCCGTCCCTCAGGGGGTTTCGGGGCAAGAGGCCGCCAAGGAGGTGCAAGGGAATGCCCAAGGCGACGTTCTGCTCGAACTGCCGCTTGAGGGGCGGGAGTTGAGTTCGAATAAGACTACCCGTACGGGTGGTTCAGCGGAAAGTTCCCGTGGCAAGTGAGAAAGTTGTGAATCGCTTGTAACCCAAGGGCGGTCCCGTCCGGGTGATCTTACGGGACGTCCGGCGACGCCTCGTCGGCGGGGGTGTCGTCGCGGGCGTCTGAGGGGTACTCAACCGGCGGCGGCAGCAGTGCGTTTGGTGACGCGGTCGGCGTCGCAGGTGTGCGGACAGGCGGCGCAGGCGTCCTCGGGGCACCGTGGAGAACAGGCGGCAGCTCGCCCGGTCCCGGGTCGGCAGACACGCGCCGCCCGGTCCGGCCAGGTCGCGGAAGGCGAAGGAGGCCTGCGGGCGGACGGCCATCCGCATGCCGCCGCCGGTGCGGTCGTGCGAGACGTGTGTCGCGGGGGAACGGGGCACCCGGCGGTGCGGGAACCAGGGGGCGGTGATCGGCAGGCAGGGGGGCCAGGAGTGCCGGTGCAGTCCGAAACTCGCGATCACCTCCGGACGGGTCCGGTGACCGTGGTCACGGACGACCTGTTCGTCGTCCCGGGAGAGGAAGGTCTCCAGTGCCGGTCCGCCCTCCGCCGGCTGCGCCGCGCGCACCCGGCCGGCGCCGACGGGAAACGGTTCCGCGTGCGCGGGTTCCGTGGCGCTCAGCCCCGGCAGCGCCTCCGCGGGACGGGCGTATGCCTCGGCCGTGGCCCACGACGCCGGAGGCATGGCGGACCGCCGCATCCAAAGCGATTTCAGGTAAGCCTAACCTAAATCACGGTCATCGGGATTTGAACTGACGGCCAGTGCGCCTAAGGTGCTTGACGGACGAGTAACAACCACCCGTAATGACCGCAAGTACCGACAACGCCGGAGGAGGCCCCGTGGAGCACAGCGCGCAGGGCTCCACGGAAACGGGGACACCGGTTTCACCGCAGGGCGACCGCCGGGCACGGGTGCCGGTGCAGTCGCGGGCGGGGTCCGCCGGGCCGGCCGGGCCCGTGGCGTCTGCCGGGGCCGCGAGGTCTGCCGGGCCCGTCGAGTCTGCCGGGTACGGCGAGTACGGCGATCGGGGAGAGCGCGAGTGGTGTGGCCCGGCGGGGGCCGCCCGTGGAGAGCACACCCACGGCGAGACCTCCGCGCCCGCCCCAGCCCCGGTATCGGCCTCAGCCCCCGATCCGGCCCCGGGCCCCGTGCCGGCCCAGGCGCCCGTGCCCGTGCCGGCCCCCGTGTCGGCGCCGGCGCCCGCTTCCGTTCTCGGTCTCGCTTCGGAGGGGGGACCGTCGCCGCAGCAGCCCCGAGCAGTCGTCCAGCGCGCCTCGGTGCGCGGCCAGATCCTCGACGCGCTGCGCACCGCGCTCGCCACGGGGGAGCTGCTGCCGGGCGAGGTCTACTCGGCGCCGGTGCTCGGCGAACGTTTCGGGGTGTCCGCGACGCCGGTGCGGGAGGCGATGCAGCAGCTCGCGCTGGAGGGCGCCGTCGAGGTGGTGCCGAACCGGGGCTTCCGGGTCATCGTGCGGGGAGCCCGTGAACTGGCCGAGCTGGCGGAGGTGCGGGCGCTGCTCGAGGTGCCCGTGCTGATGCGGCTCGCCCGGACCGTGCCCGCCGAGCGGTGGGCCGAGCTGCGGCCCCTCGCGGAGGCGAGCGTGCGGGCGGCGGCCACCGGGTGCCGGGCGACGTACGCGGAGGCCGACCGCGTCTTCCACCGGGCGGTGCTCGCGCTGTCGGGCAACGAGCAGCTGGTCGGCATCGCCGAGGATCTGCACAGGCGGTCGCAGTGGCCGCTGGTCGGTGGGCCGGCGGGGCGGTGCCGGGCTGCTCTCGTCGCCGACGCGGCCGAGCACATGTCGTTGCTCGAGGCGCTGACGGCGGGGGAACCGGATGTGGTGCAGGCGCTGATGCGGGAGCACTTCGTCGGGGCGGGTGGGTGAGGAGCGGGTCGTTGCGCGACCGCTTTCTGTCTTCGCGACGCGTGCGGGTTGCTTGCGGCGCGTGCGGGTTGTCCGGCCGTTTCCTGTCATCGTGCCGAGCGTTTCCGGCCCGCCCCCTGGAGGCTGCCGCCCCCGGACCCCCGCTTCGGCCCTGGACGGGCCTCGTCCTCAAACGCCGGACGGGCTGGAGTGTCCTGACCGGTGTCGGCCGCTCGACGCCCGCCCCGAGACCTCTCCGAAACGCCGGACGGGCTGGAATGTCCTGACCGGTGTCTCCCTTCGGTTTCTGTCGGGCCCCGGCTCAGGCGCCGGACGGGGTGGGTGTCGCCGGCGTCGGCGGAGGGGTCAACTGGCGTGCCAGCCAGGTCGGTACCCCGCCCAGGAGGCGGAACAGGCGGCGGGCCTCCTCCCGCAGGCGGGCGGCCTCCGGTTCGACCTCCGCGTCGGCGAGTGAGGCGAGTGCCGGGGCGGTGCCCACGAGGTAGCCCAACTCCTCGCGGATGCGCAGGGATTCCGCGAATCCGTGCCGGGCTTCCGCCAACTCGCCTTCGCGCAGGGCCAGTCCGGCGAGGTGACGCCAGGTGAAGGACAGCAGCAGCGAGTCCGAGTGTGCGGCGGCGGCGGTGTGGGCGCGCCGGTACGCGGCCCTCGCGGCCTGCGGTGAACGGGCGATGTTCTCCGCGAGCAGGCCCCTGCGGAAGTCCAGCAGGGCCCGTGCGGGGGCGTCCGGCGGGATCAGCGCCGCCGCCCGCCCGAGCGCCGCCCGAGCCTCGTCCACCCGGTCGCGCACCTTGTGCACCGTGGCCGCGTAGGCAAGGTGCCCGCGTTCACAAGCGGCCGCGCCCCGCTCCTCGTCGTCATGGGCCAGTGCCTCCGCCGTGCGCAGCGCGTCCTCGGCGTCCTGCCAGCCCTGCTCGGTGTACAGACACCGCTCCACCAACAGCGAGGCCCGCTGGATCGCGCCCGTGGCGGTGTCGGGCGGCAGCAGGGCCGCCGCGTCCGCCCAGCAGGCGCGTGAACGCAGCCGCCACACCGCGGTCTGGACAGGATCGTCACCTGAGGTCGTTCCGGTACCAGACATGGCGGAATGCGCCACGTTGCCCTCCCCGAGCGCGCCGTCGAGCTGTGAGTGGTGGGCGCATCTCAGCACGAATGGAGCCACCGGGCCAAGGGGGCGGGTGAAAGATTTCACAAAGTCGTGGGACGTTTCCGGCCCCCGGGTTCCGCCAGGCGGCGGCCGGCGGGCGGTTGCCGGCGCCGGTCCGGCCTCAACTCATGCGCAGGGCCAGGAAGAAGTCCAGTTTGTCCTCCAGGCGCGACAGGTCACGGCCCGTCAACTGCTCGATACGCCCGACCCGGTAGCGCAGTGTGTTGACGTGCAGGTGCAGACGGGAGGCGCACCGGGTCCACGAGCCGTCGCAGTCGAGAAACGCTCCCAGCGTCGGAATCAGTTCGGCGCGGTGCCGCCGGTCGTAGTCGCGCAGGGGATCCAGCAGACGGGCGGTGAACGCCCGGCGCACGTCGTCCGGGACGAACGGCAGCAGAAGCACGTGCGAGGCCAGCTCCTGATGCCCCGCGGCGCAGACCCGGCCGGGCCGGGCGGCGGCCACCCGCCGGGCGTGCCGGGCCTCCTCCAGCGCCCCGCGCAGCCCCTCCGCCGAGTGCACCGCCGCGCTGACCCCCAGCGTGAGCCGCCCGTCGCCGTCGAGGCCGGCCGACAGTGGCTCGCGCACGGCGGCCAGCAGCGCGTCGGCGAGGACGCCGGTCCCGGAGCCGTCGGGCTCGTTCGCCACCGCCGGCAGCGGGACCAGGGCGACGGCCTCGTCCCCCGTGTGCGCGACGGCGATGCGATCGGAGGGCTCGGGGCCGCCGGCGAGCGGGTCGACCAGAATCTCCTCGAGGAGGGACTGGGCCACCGGGCCGGCCTCCAGAGAGCTGTCGGCCCACTCGACGCGGGCCACGACCACCTGCCAGTGCGGGGCGGCCCCCAGACCCGGCAGAAGCACCGGCGCGGCCACCCGCAGGCGGGCCGCGATCTCCGCGGGGGCCGCGCCCGTCTGCACCAGCTCCAGCACCTCCTGCGCGAGCCGCCGGCGGACCGTGCGGGCCCCGTCGCGGCGTTCCCGCTCGACGGCGATCAGCTGGGTGACGCCGTGGAGCAGGTCGAGGCGCTCGTCCGCCCACTCCCCGGCGTCGGCCTCGACGGCCAGCAGCCAGTCGGACAGGACACTCTCCCGCACGTCCCGCACGTCCCGCACGTCCCGGGCGATCTGGGAGGGCTGAGCGACCTGCGGGGCACGCCCGCCGCCGCGGATCGGGAACAGCGAGTACGTCACCGGGCCCACGTTCACCCGGTGCGGTCCGCGCCGGGCCGTGCGGACCGCCGCCAGGTGCTCCGCCGCGAGCTGCGCGCACACCTCGGCCGGCAGGCCCGGGCCGGCCGCCTTCGGACCCGCGACGAGCCGGCCGGTGGGGGACAGGACCCACGCGCGCAGGTCCAGGTCGGAGCCGAGCAGATCCAGGACGACGTCCGGGCCGCCGCCGGCCGGGCCCGAGGTCATCATCCGGCGGTGCCGGTCGACGACGGCCGCGAGGTCCCCGGCGCGCTCGCCCGACACCTGCCGCACGACGTGCTCGGTGATCGTCGCGAAGGCCACCGACTCGTGCACCGCGAACAGCGGCAGCCGGTGCCGGGCGCAGGCCGCGGCCAGGTCCTCGGGGATGTCGCCGAGCTCCGCCTCGCCGGCCGCGAGGGCGGTCACGCCGGCCTGCGCCAGGAGCCGCACGAACGGCTCGGAGTCCGCCGCGTCCCGACGCCAGGCCAGACCCGTCAGCACCAGCTCGCCGCCGGAGAGATACCGGCTGGGATCCCTCAGATCGGTGGTCATGACGCCCCGCACCGAGCGGTCCAGTTCGTCCTCGCCGCCGAGGAGCCTGAGGCCCAGCGCATCGGTGTCCAGAAGTGCGCGCAGCCGCATCTCGTCGCCGCCGTTCTCTGTCTCGAAATCTACGATGAATCCTGAAGGGCGCGGTGGGTGGCGACCCGCCCCGCCCCCGGCACCGGGCCGGACGCCCGCGGACGTCCGGTCACCAGCCGCATTCTTCGACCGACAGGCTGTTTCCCACGTTTCCACAGGAAAACGAGGAGGTTACCGAGGGCCTGCGTTCATACGAATCTACAAGATGCCCCTACCGACCAGCCAACTCCTTCATGGTTTCCGTGACTGACCCGGTTGGAGCAAGGCCCTGTGTACTGGGCTCATTCCGCGTGAACAGCACATGAACGAGCCGGGCCCGCCGCACCCGATTCTGGCTCGAAGCCGACGACTGACGAGACAGACGAAGAAGAGAGCCGGTCATGGACTTCCTTCGCCCCGCCAGCTGGGAGGAGGCGCTCGCCGCCAAGGCCGAGCACCCCACCGCTGTGCCGATTGCGGGTGGCACCGATGTGATGGTCGAGATCAACTTCGACCACCGGAGGCCCGAGTACCTGCTCGACCTCAACCGTGTGGGCGACCTCTACGAGTGGGAGGTCGGCGAGGACAGCGTGCGGCTCGGCGCCTCCGTCCCGTACTCCAGGATCATGGAGAACCTGCGCGCCGAGCTGCCGGGCCTCGCGCTCGCCTCGCACACCGTGGCCTCCCCGCAGATCCGCAACCGCGGCGGCGTCGGCGGCAACCTCGGCACCGCCTCCCCGGCCGGCGACGCCCACCCCGCCCTGCTGGCCGCCGGCGCCGAGGTCGAGGCCGAGTCGGTACGCGGTTCCCGCCGGATCCCCATCGACGCGTTCTACACCGGAGTGAAGCGCAACGCGCTCGCCCCCGACGAGCTGATCCGCGCCGTCCACGTCCGAAAGGCCGACGGCCCGCAGCAGTACTCCAAGGTGGGCACCCGCAACGCCATGGTCATCGCCGTCTGCGCCTTCGGCCTCGCCCTGCACCCCACGACCCGGACCGTGCGCACCGGCATCGGCTCCGCCGCCCCGACCCCCGTCCGGGCGAGGACCGCCGAGGACTTCCTGAACGCCGCGCTCGAAGAAGGCGGTTTCTGGGACAACGGAAAAATCATCGCGCCGTCCGTGGCCAAGCAGTTCGCCCAACTGTGCGCAGCCGCCTGCAACCCCATCGACGACGTCCGGGGCACCGCCGGCTACCGCCGCCACGCGGTCGGCGTGATGGCCCGCCGGACGCTCACCTGGACCTGGGAGTCGTACCGCGACGCCCACCGTGCCTCGAAGGGAGCCGCGTGATGCGCGTCAACTTCACCGTCAACGGACGCCCGCAGGAAGCCGACGACGTCTGGGAGGGCGAGAGCCTGCTGTACGTGCTGCGCGAGCGGCTCGGGCTGCCCGGCTCCAAGAACGCCTGCGAGCAGGGCGAGTGCGGCTCGTGCACGGTCCGGCTGGACGGCGTCCCGGTGTGCTCGTGCCTGGTAGCCGCCGGCCAGGTCGAGGGCCGTGACGTCGTCACCGTCGAGGGGCTCGCCGACTACGCCAGGCAGCGTGCCGAACACGCCCGTTGCGCAACCGGTTCCTGCGGTTCTCCGGGCACCTCGGGGACCGCTCTCGACGAAGCCCGCGGTTGGCAGGCGAAGGGCGCCGACTCACAGGCCGGCGACGGCGGCGAACTCTCCCCCGTCCAGCAGGCCTTCATCGACGCCGGCGCCGTCCAGTGCGGTTTCTGCACGCCTGGTCTGCTCGTCGCCGCCGACGAGATGCTCGAGCGCAACCCGAACCCGACCGACGCGGACATCCGCGAGGCCCTCTCGGGCAATCTGTGCCGCTGCACCGGCTACGAGAAAATCATGGACGCGGTCCGCCTGGCGGCCGCCCGGCAGGGAGAGGCGGTCTGACGATGCCTTCCCCCACCCACGGCTCCGCCCGAGCGGACGGTGCCCCCGTCAGCGCCCCCCTCGGCACCCCCGCCAAGGTCACCCAGGGCTCCCCGACCAAGGGCGGCATCGGCGAGTCCACGCTCCGCCCCGACGGCACCCTCAAGGTCACCGGCGAGTTCGCGTACTCGTCCGACATGTGGCACGAGGACATGCTCTGGGGGCAGATCCTGCGCTCCACGGTCGCGCACGCGGACATCGTCTCCATCGACACCTCCGAGGCCCTCGCCACGCCCGGCGTCCACGCCGTCATGACGTACGACGACCTGCCGACCGACGTGAGGAACTACGGCCTGGAGATCCAGGACACCCCGGTCCTGGCCCACGGCAAGGTACGCCACCACGGCGAGCCGGTGGCGATCGTCGCCGCCGACCACCCCGAGACCGCCCGCCGTGCCGCCGCCAAGATCAAGGTGGAGTACCGGGAACTGCCGGTGGTCACCGACGAGGCCTCCGCGACCGCCCCGGACGCGATCCTGGTCCACGAGGGCCGCGACGACCACCACATCGGTCACGTCCCGCACCCCAACATCCTCCACCGGCAGCCCATCGTCCGCGGCGACGTGGCCAGGGCGGCCGAGCGCGCCGACGTCGTCGTCAGGGGCGAATACACCTTCGGCATGCAGGACCAGGCCTTCCTCGGCCCGGAGTCCGGACTCGCCGTGCCCGAGGAGGACGGCGGCGTCCACCTCTACATCGCCACCCAGTGGCTGCACTCCGACCTGCGCCAGATCGCACCCGTTCTCGGCCTGCCCGAGAGCAAGGTGCGCATGACGTTGTCCGGCGTCGGCGGCGCGTTCGGCGGTCGCGAGGACCTGTCGATGCAGATCCACGCCTGTCTGCTGGCCCTGCGCACCGGAAAACCCGTCAAAATCGTTTACAACCGTTTCGAGTCCTTCTTCGGCCATGTGCACCGCCACCCGGCCAAGCTGTCCTACGAGCACGGCGCCACCAGGGACGGCAAGCTGACCCACGTCAAGTGCCGCATCGTGCTCGACGGCGGCGCGTACGCCTCCGCGTCCCCCGCGGTGGTCGGCAACGCCTCCTCGCTCGGCATCGGCCCGTACGTCGTCGACGACGTCGAGGTCGAGGCCATCGCCCTCTACACCAACAACCCGCCCTGCGGCGCGATGCGCGGCTTCGGCGCGGTCCAGGCGTGCTTCGCCTACGAGGCGCAGATGGACAAGGTGGCCAGGGAACTCGGCCTGGACCCGGTGGAGTTCCGGCAGCGCAACGCGATGGAGCAAGGGTCCCTCCTGCCCACCGGACAGCGGGTCGACTCCCCGGCGCCGGTCGCCGAACTGCTGCGCAGGGTCAAGGCCATGCCGCTGCCGCCGGAGCGCCAGTGGGAGAGCAGCGAGGGCGCGGACGTACGGCAGCTGCCCGGCGGCCTGTCCAACACCACGCACGGCGAGGGCGTCGTGCGCGGAATCGGTTACGCGGTCGGCATCAAGAACGTCGGCTTCTCCGAGGGCTTCGACGACTACTCGACCGCCAAGGTCCGCATGGAGGTCGTCGCCGGCGAACCCGTCGCGACCGTGCACACGGCGATGGCGGAGGTCGGCCAGGGCGGTGTCACCGTCCACGCGCAGATCGCCCGCACCGAGCTGGGCGTCGCGCAGGTGACCATCCACCCGGCGGACACCCAGGTGGGCAGCGCCGGCTCGACGTCGGCCTCCCGGCAGACGTACGTCACCGGCGGCGCCGTCAAGAACTCCTGCGAGCTCGTGCGGGACAAGGTCCTGGAGATCGGGCGCCGCAGGTTCGGCTCCCACCACCCGGCGTGGGCCACCGCCGAGCTGCTCCTGGAGGGCGGCAAGGTGGTCACCGACGGCGGCGAGGCCCTCGCCGACCTCGTCGACGTGCTCGAGGACGAGGCCGTCGAGGTCGAGGCGGAGTGGCGGCACCGGCCGACCGAGCCGTTCGACCTGCACACCGGTCAGGGCAACGGCCACGTCCAGTACTCCTTCGCCGCGCACCGCGCAGTCGTCGAGGTCGACACCGAGCTCGGACTGGTGAAGGTCGTCGAGCTGGCCTGCGCACAGGACGTCGGAAAGGCCCTGAACCCGCTTTCTGTGATCGGTCAGATCCAGGGCGGCACGACCCAGGGACTGGGCGTGGCGGTCATGGAGGAGATCATCGTCGACCCGAAGACGGCGAAGGTCAGGAACCCCTCCTTCACGGACTACCTGATCCCCACGATTCTCGACACGCCGACCATCCCCGTCGACGTGCTCGAACTCGCCGACGACCACGCCCCCTACGGGCTGCGCGGCGTCGGCGAGGCCCCCACCCTGTCGTCGACCCCGGCCGTCCTCGCGGCGATCCGGAACGCGACCGGGCTGGAGCTCGACCGCACACCGGTACGTCCGGAGCACCTCACCGGAACGTGACCCCACCGGGTCCGTGCAGCAGTTCACCGGGGGCTTCGGCCCCCGGGTCCCCTTGTTCGTCTCGGGCCGTCCCCCGGGTCGTCCATCCCAAATCCCGCAACCGGCCGCAGACGCCGTGCGGGTGTCCCTATGAACCTTGGGAGATGGCCCATGACCCAGCAGTCACTGGAGCCGAGGACCACAGCCGACGACGCGGGCGAAGGCACCCGCGTCCCGGCCGGACGGTCCTGGCTCGACCGGTACTTCCACATATCCGGGCGGGGATCCACGGTCGCGCGCGAAGTGCGCGGCGGCGTCACCACGTTCATGGCGATGGCGTACATCCTCCTGCTCAACCCGCTGATCCTGTCCGGCAAGGACGCGGCCGGGGGCACCCTCGGCCGGCAGGCCCTGATCACCGCGACCGCTTTCGCAGCCGCTTTCACCACGTTGCTGATGGGCTTCCTCGGCAGGGTGCCCCTCGCGCTCGCCGCCGGACTGTCCGTCTCCGGCGTGCTGTCCTCCCAGGTCGCGCCGCAGATGACCTGGCCGCAGGCGATGGGCATGTGCGTGATGTACGGCGTCGTCATCATGCTGCTGGTCGTCACCGGCCTGCGCGAGATGATCATGAACGCCATTCCGCTCGCCCTCAAGCACGCCATCACCATGGGCATCGGCCTGTTCATCGCCCTCATCGGGTTCTACAAGTCCGGCTTCGTGCACCAGGGCCAGGCGACCCCGGTGACCCTCGGACCGGCGGGCGAACTGGCGGGCTGGCCGGTGCTGTTGTTCGCCGGCACCCTGCTGCTGATCTTCATGCTCCAGGCCCGCAACGTCCCCGGCGCCATCCTCGTCGGCATCGTCGGCGGCACGGTCGCCGCCGGGATCCTCAACGCCGCCGGGGCCGTCGACCCGAAGCAGTGGGCGGCCGGCGCTCCCGAACTGCACGGCGGCGCCGTCTCGATGCCCGACTTCTCGCTCTTCGGGGACGTGGAGTTCGGCGGCTGGGGCGAGGTCGGCGCGATGACCGTCGGCATGATCGTCTTCACGCTGGTCCTCGCCGGGTTCTTCGACGCGATGGCCACCATCATCGGCGTCGGCACCGAGGCGGGGCTCGCCGACGACAGGGGCAGGATGCCGGGCCTGTCCAAGGCGCTGTTCATCGACGGAGCCGGCGGGGCGATCGGCGGAGTGGCGGGCGGCTCGGGCCAGACCGTGTTCATCGAGTCGGCGACGGGCGTCGGCGAGGGCGCCCGCACGGGCCTCGCCTCGGTCGTCACCGGCCTGTTCTTCGCCGCCTGCCTGTTCTTCACCCCGCTCACCGCGATCGTCCCGCAGGAGGTCGCCTCCGCCGCCCTGGTGGTCATCGGCGCGATGATGCTGATGAACGCCCGGCACGTCGACTGGGCGGACCGGGCAACCGCTGTCCCGGTGTTTCTGACCGTCGTGCTGATGCCGTTCACGTACACCATCACCGCCGGTGTCGCCGCGGGCGTCATCTCCTACGTCGCCGTCAAGGCCGCGCAGGGCAGGGCGCGCGAGATCGGCGCCTTCATGTGGGGGCTGGCGACGATCTTCCTCGTGTACTTCTCCCTCCACCCCATCGAGAGTTGGCTGGGCGTCCGCTAGCCGCCCCCGGCCGCCCCTTGCCGGGCCACGTCCGCCGCACCACCGCAGTCAAGGAGACCGAGAGATGCTGGACATCGCCGAAGAGCTCGACCGGTGGGTCGAGCAGGGCCGTGACTTCGCCGTCGCCACCGTGGTGGCCGTCGGCGGCAGCGCGCCCCGCCAGCCCGGCGCCGCCCTCGCGGTGGACGCCGACGGCACGGCGATCGGCTCGGTCTCCGGCGGCTGCGTGGAGGGCGCGGTGTACGAACTGTGCCGCCAGGCGCTGGAGGACGGGCAGCCGGTCCGCGAACGCTTCGGCTACAGCGACGACGACGCCTTCGCCGTGGGGCTCACCTGCGGGGGAACCATCGACGTGCTGGTCACCCCGGTGCGGGCCGGCGATCCCGTCCGCCCGGTGATCGCGGCCGGCCTGCGGGCCGCGGCCGCCGGGGAGGCGGCGGCGCTCGCGAGGATCGTGAACGGACCCGCCCACCTCGTCGGCCGCGCGCTGCTGGTGCACGCGGACGGCGCTCGCGGCGGCGACACCCCTTCCGCCCGCCGCGCCGCTGCCCACCACGGCGGTTTCGGCGCCCACCCCGAGCTCGACCGCACCGTCGCGGCCGAGGCCGCAGCGATGTTGGACGGCGGCCGCACCGGTACCGTGGAGATCGGCGAGCGGGGCGCACGCTGCGGGGCGCCGCTGACGGTCCTCGTGGAGTCGTCGGTGCCCCCGCCCCGGATGATCGTGTTCGGGGCGATCGACTTCGCGTCGGCGCTGGTACGGGTCGGCAGGTTCCTGAACTACCACGTGACGGTCTGCGACGCCCGCCCCGTCTTCGCGACGGCGGCCCGTTTCCCCGAGGCCGACGAGATCGTCGTCGAGTGGCCGCACAGGTACCTCGAGCGCACGCGGGTGGACGCGCGGACCGTCCTGTGCGTCCTCACCCACGACGCCAAGTTCGACGTACCGCTGCTCCGGCTGGCGTTGCGGCTGCCGGTCGCCTACGTCGGCGCCATGGGATCCCGCCGCACCCACCTCGACCGCAACGCCCGGCTGCGGGAAGTGGGCGTCACGGAGCTGGAGTTGGCGCGGCTTCGGTCACCCATCGGCCTCGACCTGGGGGCCCGGACGCCCGAGGAGACGGCGCTGTCGATCGCCGCGGAGATCGTCGCCGAGCGGCGCGGCGGCAGCGGGGTCTCGCTCACCGGGGCGCACACGCCGATCCATCACGACGTGACCTCGCCGCCGGCCGGCCGGATCGGTTCGGTGGCCTGAGCCGCGGTCCCGGCCCGGCGGAGACCGGTCCCCGGGCGAACGTGTGTCGTACGGACGCGGCGGTTTGCACCTTGACGACGCCTGCCACGGGGCGCGCCCGCGGAGCCGCCACGGGGCACGCCCGGGAGACGGCCCGGCGCGGCCTGAGACGCCCCGGTGTCCGTCGCCCGTCAGGGTGTGCGCAGGAGACGGTCGGCCGCGCGCCCGAAGACCGACCCCGCCGAGGCCCTCAGGAGGGGGTCGAAGAGGGACGGGAGGAAGCGCACCCGCAACTCCTCACGCCAGATCACCCGGGTCCGGCCGCCGGGGCGGGGCCGCACCTCGATCTCGGCCCAGCCGAGGACGACCCGGCCGCGCTTCTCCAGCCGGCACCGGCCCGGGTCGTCGGCGGTGGGCGGCTGCCATCCGGTCACCTCCATCCGGTCGTCGAAGGCGAGCGGGCCGAAGCCCGAACGCGCCACGAAGACCGTGCCCGCGCGCGTCGGCGGGGGAGTGCGCACGAGGACGCGGGTGAAGGGCACCACGTCGCCGTGCCGGGACCAGTCCGTCAGACGCCGCCAGGCGTCCTCGACGGAGAGCGGGACCGTGCGTTCCACCTGGAAGTCGACCACGTCCCCGATCGTAGGGACACCGGCCCGTTCCGCGGGGCAACCCACCGGCTCGCCGTTTCGCGGCACGGGCGGGGAGGGGCGGGCGGTGGTGTTCCGGGTCAGCGGTAGACCTTCCCCGGCTCGGCCCTGCCGGGCGCCAGCAGCTGAGGAACGGTCACGAAAACGAATCCGCGCTCTTTCAGCGCGTCGATGATGCCGGGCACCGCCGGTACGGTCCCGTCGTAGATGTCGTGCAGCAGGATGATGCCGTCCCGGTCGGCCTGTGCGAGGACCCGGCGCTGGATCAGGGCGGAGTCGGTCGTCGCGTAGTCCTTGGCGGTCACCGTCCACAGCACCTCGGAGAGTCCCAGCTCGCGGCAGATCTCGTGCACGGTCTCGTCGGTGCGGCCCTGCGGCGGACGCATCAGGGTGGGGCGGCGGCCGATGAGGCGCTCTATCTCGTCGTTGGGGCGCTGGAGTTCCTCGCGTATCTTCTCCGGCTCGATCCGCGTGAGGATCTTGTGGTCCCAGGTGTGGCTGGCCACCTCGTGCCCCTCGGCGGCCATGCGTCTGACGAGCTCGGGGTGCTTGTCGATGTGTCCCTTGCCCAACAGGAAGAAGGTCGCCGGGACCTGTCTCTCCTTGAGTATGTCCAGCAGCCTGGCGGAGTTCTCGCTCGGTCCCGCGTCGAAGGTGAGGGCGATGCACTTCGCCACCCGGCAGTCGACGGGGCCGAGGCGGGCGGCCTGCGCGGTGGCCGCGGGCACGGCCCGGGCGGCGCTCGGACGGGTGGGGTCGAGGCCGCCGCAGCCGGTGAGCGTGACCGTCAGGCAGGCGGTCGCCACCGAGATGGCGGCGCCGCGCAACGCGGACCTGGTGTTCTTCGTCTTCCTCGTCAGTGAACGCATGCCGAGACTATACATAAAGCGTATACATGCTATGTATAGTCTCCCACCTGCGCATTGTGTCCGTTTCGCCGGTGGCGATGTGTGTCGGATCATCCCGGTACGCGCCGTGTGAGCGGTGTTGGAACGCCGTCATGAGTGGGGTGGAATCGCCATCGTGAGCGGTGTCGAAGCCGCGTCTCGCGCGGAGTCGGTGTCCTGTCGTCACCTGTGTCGAAGCACCGTCGGAGCAGCGCCGGACGCGCGGTCGGCCATCCGCCGGAAACAGGGCGGCGCTCCGACGGCACCGCTGTCCGCGGGCTGCCGGAGCGCCGTCGTCACCTCCCCGGGAGGGTCAGGGGGCGGTCGACGAGAGTGTCACTGGGCGTAGAACGTCGCGTCTCCCCGGTCGGTCGCCGTGCTCGGCGTCTGCACGTACAGCAGGTAGTTGTAGTGGCGGATGTACCGGCCGGCGTTGTTGTACGACTCGTAGCTGACGCCCGCCGAGTCCGCGAGCCCGGCCCGGCGGTAGAAGGTGGCGTCCGAGGCGAACGTCGACGAGCCGTCGTTCTTCTCCAGCCACACCTCGAAGTTCTTGTGCCGCAGGTAGTAGCCCGGGAAGTTCGCGGCCTCCAGCGAGACCGTGCCGGTGCCGGCCAGCCCGGGCACCACGCGGAACTGCGAGTCGGCGAGCGGGCTGACGTTCGCCTCGATCTTGGCTCGGTACTCCCAGTGGCGGATGAACCGGTCGGCGTAGTTGTACGAGGAGAAGCGCTGCGGGGTGACGCCGTCGGCCACCGGGATGCCGAAGTCGGGCGTGCCGTCGGCCTTCCAGTACACCTTCTGCACCCGGGTGCGGCGGTTCGGGTCGTTCAGGGGGTCACCGGAGATGTCCTTGTAGCTGCGGTCGTGGTAGACGAGGATGTCCGACTTGCCGTCCTCGGAGACCGTGAACGAGTTGTGGCCCGGGCCGTACTGCGAGGTCGTGGCGTTGGTGGTGAAGACGGGCTGTGACCCCTTGCTCCAGGACGCCGGGGCGGTGAGGTCGGCCGTCGCGGAGGCGGTCAGCATGCCGAGGCAGTAGTTGGCGTCGGTGGCGCTCGCCGAGTAGGTCATGAAGACCTTGCCGCCGTGCTGGATGAGCGCCGGCCCCTCGTTGACCTTGAAGCCGACCGTCTCCCACGACAACGTCGGCTGGGAGATCTCCGCCGGCGTGCCCGTGATCGTCCAGGGGTTGGCCATCTTCGCGATGAACAGGCTGGTGTTGTTGTTCTCCGCCGGGTTGCGCTGCGCCCAGGCGAGATAGCGGACGCCGTTCACGACGAAGGTCGTCGCGTCGAGCGAGAAGCTCTCCCACGTGGTCTTGATCTGGCCCTTCTCGGTCCAGGTCGCGGTGAGCGGATTGGCGCCGGTGCCCTCCAGGACGTACATCCGGATCGCCCAGATGTCGGACGTCGCCCCGGCCGCGAAGTACACGTACCACTTGCCGTCGATGAAGTGGATCTCCGGCGCCCAGATGTGCGCGCCCATGACCCCGCTGGCGTGCTTGGTCCAGATGGTGACCTCCTGGGCCGTCGACAGGCCCTGGATGGTCGTCGCCCGGCGCAGCACGATGCGGTCGTACTCGGGGACCGTGGCGGTGAAGTAGTAGTAGCCGTCGGTGTGCTTGAAGATGTGCGGGTCGGCGCGCTTCTCGGCGATCGGATTGGTGTACGTCACCGCGGGGGAGTCGGGCGCGGCGGCCTGGGCGGGGGAGCCCAGGCCGGTGAGGGCGGCCGCGAGGGCGACGAGTACGGCCAGGAGCAGCCGGACGGCGTTGCGTCTCAAGGGAGTTCTCCAAATGGGGGGGGTGGTGGAGGCGGGCGCGGGAGTCAGGAGGTGGGCACGAGGCGCCACTGCTGGCAGTTGTTGTTCAGCCAGGTCCACTGCCGTACGTCGGCGCCGTTCGTGGTCTGGCAGTTCGCGACGTCGGCGACCTTGCCGCTGTTCTCGTTGACGATCCGGACGTAGTCACCGGTCGCGGTGAAGACGAGCCGGAAGCGCTGGCACTTGTTGTTGAGCCAGGACCACTGACGCAGGTCCGCGCCGTCGGCGGCGGAGCAGTCGGCGGTGTCCATCACCCCGCCGGTGGCGGCGTTGACCAGCCGGCTGGTGTCGTCGCCCTGGTCCTCGACGCGCCACTTCTGGTTGGCGCCGCCGTTGCAGGTCCACTGGAAGATGTTCGTGCCGTTGGCGGCGGAACCGCCGTCGAGGTCCAGGCACTTGCCGCTGTTGCGGTTGACGAGGGTGTACGCCGTCGGCGTCGTCGCCGTCTCACCGGACGGGCCCGGGAGTGACGTGCCGAGCGAGACCGGCGTGCCGAAGTTCGGCGTGCCGTCGGCGTTCCAGGTGAACTTCTGGGCGCGGGTCGTCCGGCCGTTTCCGCAGCCTCCGTTGGAGGCGCTGTTGGCGTGGTAGACGATCCAGTTCTCCGTGCCGTCCGGCGAGCTGAAGAAGCCGTTGTGCCCGGGCCCGTACACGCTGTTGGCGTCACTGCGCTGGAAGACGGGCGTCTGCTTCTTGGTCCAGGACGCGGGGTCGAGCGGGTCGGAACCGGTGAGCTCCAGCTGGCCGAGCTTGTAGTCGGGTGTGCCGCAGAAGCTGGCGGAGAAGGTCAGGAACGTCCGGCCGTCGTGGTACAGCGGTTCCGGCCCCTCGTTGACCGCGCCGCCCGAGGTCTCCCAGCTCAGCGTCGGGCTGGAAATGACGGTGAACGTGTTGCTGGACAGGGTGTACGGGTTGCTCATCGGCGCGATGACGAGGCTCTGCTTGCTGCCGTTCACGAAACCGCTTCCCACGAGAAACAGGTTTCCGCCCACCTGCAGCACGCTCGCGTCGATCAGCCAGCCGCCCGGAGTGAGGTTGGAGCCGGTGAGGGAGCCCTTGTAGGTGTACGGGCCCAGCGGGTCGGTGCCGGCGCTCTCCAGCACGTGGGTGCGCTGCGAGTCGCAGCAGGCGACGCCGCCCTGGCCGGCCGAGTAGTACAGGTACCAGTGGCCGTTGAACTGGTGGAGCTCGGGGGCCCAGATGTTGGTGTTGCGGGTCGAGGTGGTGTCCGACCACACCTGCACGGTGGGCGCGGTGGCGAGGCCGGCCAGCGTCGGTGACTTGCGGATGCCGAGGACGCCCGTGAACGTCGTCGTGACCAGGTAGTAGTTGCCGTCGTGGTACTCGAGCCAGGGATCGGCGCCCTTGGCCGACTTCAGCGGGTTGGTGTACGGGCGGCCGTCAGCCGCGGACACCGGTTGGGTCGCCGCCACCAGGGCGACGAGGAGAGCCAACACACAGACGAGCAAGGGTCTGCGGCGGTACATCCGGGGCATAAAGGACCGTCCCTTGTTCATGAGGCAACTTGCTCGTCATTTCGAACATAGTTCGTAACTTCGGCCAGAAGATATGGGTCGTTCTTGCCCCCGTCAATGGTTTCGACAGCCCCACCGCCCTCGTGGGGCAACCGGAGGAGCGGGAGGGACGCCTGTCACCGCACCCCCGGTTCGCGGCGAAGAGCGCGGCGGTGAGCGCGCCAGGGCGCCCGGCCCGGCCCCTGAGGACCGAGCTGGACGCCCTGGCGGTGCTGTTCTTCCGGAAAGCCGGGTCCGTCGGACCGGACCGGTTGGTCGGTTCCGGCCGGGCGGCCCGTCTGTCAGACCAGGTCGAACCGGTCGAGGTCGGAGACCTTGGCCCACGCCGCGACGAAGTCCGTCACGAACTTCTCCTTCGCGTCGTCGCTCGCGTAGACCTCGGCGACCGCGCGCAGCTCGGAGTTCGAGCCGAAGACCAGGTCGGCACGGGTGCCGGTCCACTTCACCTCGCCCGTGGCGGCGTCGCGGCCCTCGAAGAGGGACTGGTCCGAGGACGTCGACGACCAGGTCGTGCCCAGGTCGAGCAGGTTGACGAAGAAGTCGTTCGTCAGCGTGCCGGGGGCGTCGGTGAGGACGCCGTGCGAGGACTGCCCGTGGTTCGCGCCCAGGACGCGCAGGCCGCCGACGAGGACCGTCAGCTCCGGAGCGCTCAGGTTGAGCAGGTTCGCCCGGTCGAGGAGGAGGTACTCGGCCGGCAGGCGGTTGCCCTTGCCGAGGTAGTTGCGGAACCCGTCGGCGGTCGGCTCGAGCGCGGCGAAGGACTCGACGTCCGTCTGCTCCTGCGAGGCGTCCACCCGGCCCGGCGTGAACGGGACCCGCACGTCGTGTCCGGCGTCCTTGGCGGCCTTCTCCACGGCGGCGGCGCCGCCGAGGACGATCAGGTCGGCCAGCGAGACCTTCTTCGCGCCGGAGTTGAACTCGGCCTGGACGCCCTCGAGGACGCGCAGCACCTGCGCCAGCTCGTCGGGCTCGTTGACCTCCCAGCCGCGCTGCGGCTCGAGGCGGATACGGGCGCCGTTGGCGCCGCCGCGCTTGTCGCTGCCGCGGAAGGTGGAGGCGGAGGCCCACGCGGTGGACACCAGCTGCGAGACGGTCAGGCCGGAGGCGAGGAGCTTGGCCTTGAGGGCCGTGACGTCCTCGTCGCCGATGACCTCGCCGTCGGCTGCCGGCAGCGGGTCCTGCCACAGCAGGGTCTCCGCCGGGACCTCCGGGCCGAGGTACAGGGACTTCGGGCCCAGGTCGCGGTGGGTGAGCTTGTACCAGGCGCGGGCGAAGGCGTCCGCGAACTGGTCGGGGTTCTCGTGGAAGCGGCGCGAGATCGGCCCGTAGATCGGGTCGAAGCGCAGCGACAGGTCGGTCGTCAGCATGGTCGGGGCGTGCCGCTTGGACGCGTCGTGCGCGTCCGGGATGGTGCCCGCGCCCGCGCCGTCCTTGGCCACCCACTGCTTCGCGCCGGCCGGGCTCTCCGTCAGCTCCCACTCGAAGCCGAACAGGTTGTCGAAGAAGCCGTTGCCCCACTGCGTCGGCGTGGCGGTCCAGGTGACCTCGAGGCCGCTGGTGATGGTGTCGCCGCCCTTGCCGGTGCCGTAGCTGCTCTTCCAGCCGAGGCCCTGCTCGGCCAGCGAGGCGGCCTCGGGGTCGGCGCCGACGTTGTCCGCCGGGCCCGCGCCGTGGGTCTTGCCGAAGGTGTGACCGCCCGCGATCAGGGCGACCGTCTCCTCGTCGTTCATCGCCATCCGGCGGAACGTCTCACGGATGTCGCGGGCCGCGGCCAGCGGGTCCGGGTTGCCGTTCGGGCCTTCGGGGTTGACGTAGATGAGGCCCATCTGGACGGCGCCGAGCGGGTTCTCCAGCTCGCGGTCGCCGGTGTAGCGCTGGTCGTCGAGCCAGGTGGTCTCGGGGCCCCAGTAGACGTCCTCCTCCGCCTCCCAGACGTCCTCGCGGCCGCCGGCGAAGCCGAAGGTCGTGAAGCCCATCTGCTCGAGCGCGACGTTGCCGGTGAGGATCATCAGGTCGGCCCAGGAGATGGACTGGCCG
This sequence comes from Streptomyces achromogenes, assembly GCF_030816715.1. Lineage (NCBI taxonomy): Bacteria > Bacillati > Actinomycetota > Actinomycetes > Kitasatosporales > Streptomycetaceae > Streptomyces > Streptomyces achromogenes. The sequence goes on from NZ_JAUSYH010000001.1 coordinate 6,856,044, forward strand.
TACTTCTTCTTGACCGGCCACAGCAGACGGCGGGCCTTGTCCAGGTTGGCGTTGTCCGGCCAGCTGTTGAGCGGGGCGAACCGCTGCTGACCGGCGCCGGCGCCGCCGCGGCCGTCACTGATGCGGTAGGTGCCCGCGCTGTGCCAGGCCATGCGGATCATCAGCGGGCCGTAGTTGCCGAAGTCGGCCGGCCACCAGTCCTGCGACGTCGTCAGCACCTCGGCGATGTCCTGCTTGACGGCCGCGAGGTCGAGCGCCTGGAACGCCTCGGCGTAGTCGAAGTCCTCGCCGAGCGGGTTCGCCACGGCGGGGTTCTTCGCGAGGATCCTCACGTTGAGCCGCTCCGGCCACCACTGGCGGTTGCCGCCGCCCTGGGTCGGGTGCGCCGCACGGCCGTGCGCGACCGGGCAGCCACCTGCCTCCGCCGCCTTCGAGTCGGTCACGATCGCGTCATGGTTCTCGGTCATGGGGGAATCCTTCTGGGCTGGTCGGATCACATGCTCAGGTGTCGCAGGGGTTCGGGTGCCCGGGTCCCGGGTCCCGGGTCCGGGGTCCTGCAAAGGCGCGCGGGGGTCCTGCGGATGACGGGTGCTGCGGATGCTCAGGTGCTGCGAACGGTCGAACAGTCGGGGCACAGGCCCCAGTAGATGACCTCGGCCTCGTCTATGGAGAAGCCGCGGTCGTCGGAGGCGGTCAGACAGGGGGCGTGGCCGACGGCGCAGTCGACGTCGACGACGGCGCTGCACGCCCGGCACACCAGGTGGTGATGGTTGTCGCCGACGCGCCCCTCGAACCGGGCGGGGCTGCCCGGCGGCTCGATGCGGCGCACCAGCCCGGCCGTGGTCAGCGCGTGCAGGGCGTCGTAGACGGCCTGCAGCGAGATGTGGCCGACGCGGTCGCGCACCCCGGAGGCGATGGCCTCGACACCGAGGTGGTCGCCCGCCCGGACGGTCTGGAGCAGCGCGACCCGGGCGGCCGTCACCCGCAGGCCGGCACCGCGCAGCTCCTCGGCGGTGGTCGGTGTACCGGGTGCTGTCATGCCTGCGAACCTACGGCATAAACACGAACGGTTCAAGAAAACGAACTGTACAAGTCTGAAAGTCGCGGGTGGCTCAGAGGAAGGTCGCGAGCCCGTCGAGCAGCCGGTCGACGTCCTCCTCGTCGTTGTAGGGAGCGAGCCCCACCCGCAGCGCGGGATCGTCGATCTTCAGCGCGGCGAAGGCCTCGTAGGCGTAGAAGGAGCCGGCGGGGGCCACCACTCCCCGCGCGGCCAGGTGCGCCTGCGCCTCGCGCGCGTCCCGGCCGTGGAGGGTCATGAGGACGGTCGGCGTGCGCCGCGCGGCCTTCGTGTGGACGGTGACGGCGTCGCCCAGCGCGTGCAGTCCGGCCGCCAGTCGGGAGCGCAGCGCGTTCTCGTGCTCGTGCAGGGACCGCAGTGAACGCGTCAGCCGCTGCCTGCGCGACTCCCCGGCGGGGCCCGCCGCGTCCATCCCGGCGAGGAAGTCCACGGCGGCGGTGGCGCCCGCGAGGAGCTCGTAGGGCAGTGTCCCGAACTCGAACCGTTCGGGCACGGCGTTCGTGGACGGCAGCAGCTTGTCCGGTACGACGGCTTCGAGGGTCTCGGGCGCACCGGCGAGCACCGCACAGTGCGGCCCGAGGAACTTGTACGGCGAGCAGACGAACAGGTCGGCGCCGAGCGCCGGCACGTCCACCAGATGGTGTGCCGCGTAGTGCACCCCGTCCACGTACACCAGGGCGCCCACGTCGTGGGCCCGGTCGGCGATGCGGCGCACCGGCGGCACGGTGCCCAGCACGTTCGAGGCCGCCGTCACCGCCACCAGCCGGGTGCGGGGCGACAGGGCGCGCTCGTAGGAGTCGAGGTCGAGTTCCGTGGTGACCGGGTCCGTCCCGATCCAGCGGACGGCGACGCCGGCGCGCTCGGCGGCCTGGATCCAGGGGCGCACGTTGGCGTCGTGGTCGAGCCTGCTGAGGACGATCTCGTCGCCGGCCCGCCAGTCCTTGGCCAGGTGCCGCGAGAAGTCGTAGGTGAGCTGGGTGGCGCTGCGCCCGTGCACGACGCCGCCAGGGGGTACGGCCAGGAGGTCGGCGTAGGCGGCGCGGAAGTCGGCCACGGCCTGCTCGGCGTTTCGCTCGGAGGCGCTGACGAGCCCCCGGTTGGACAGGGGGCCGGTCATCGTCCGGGCGACGGCCTCGGCCACCTGGACGGGGGTCTGGGTCCCGCCGGGACCGTCGAAGAAGGCGAGGCCCTGTGCGAGGGCGGGAAAACAGGTGCGCAGCGCGGCGACGTCCAGAGCCATGCCCCGACTCTGGCATTCGGCGCCGGGCGCCACCACCGGGTCGGCGAAGTAGGCGGGATCCGTTCGGTGCGGTGCCCACCGCGGCCGGCCGGGAGGTGTCCCCGCTCCCTGGGCGTCGCCGCCCGGCCACCGCCCGTAGGGGTCCCGGTGGCAACGGCGATCCGGGGGCGGCGTCGCCGGAACCGCGACCCCGGTCCGTCCGCCCGGCCGTCACGGAGGCGGCGGTGTTCGGGCCGCCTCACGGCCGCGTTCGACGGTCAACCGCCGGACGGCGGCGCACCGTCGAACGCCGCTCGCAGGATCGCCCGCAGCTCCCCGGCGGAGGCTTGGCGGGGGTTGCCGTACGGCGCCCGGAGCGTGGCGCCGACGGCACGCTCCAGGTCGGCGGCGGACAGGCCGAGCGCGGCGAGGGAGCGCGGGACGCCCAGCCGCCCGCCCAGCTCGTACAGCTCCCGGGCCGGGTCCGCGACCTCGAGCGCACGGCGCAGCGCCGCCGTCGCGGCGGGCGCCGACGGCGCGTTGAACGCCAGCACATGCGGCAGGACGACGGCGTGCGTCTCGGCGTGCGGCAGGCCGAAGGCGCCGCCGAGCACGTGGCAGAGCCGGTGGTGCAGGCCCATGGAGGTCGCGCCGAGGCAGGCGCCGCACAGCCAGGCCCCGTACAGGGCGCTGCCGCGGGCGGCCGGGCCGGTGGGTTCGGCGACGACCTCGGGCAGGGCGCGCGCCAGTGCCCGTACGCCGTCCTGCGCCATCAGCGAGACGATCGGCGAGGCGTCCGGGGCGTAGAGCGCCTCGGCGGCGTGCGCCATCGCGTTCATCCCGCTGGCGGCGGACTGCGCGGACGGCATGGTGAGCGTCAGCAGCGGGTCGTACACGACACTGCGCGGCAGGACCCGCGGATCGCGCCCGGTGCGTTTCACCCCGTCCTCGGTCTCGCCCCAGACCGGCGTCATCTCCGACCCCGCGTACGTCGTCGGGACGGCCACGACCGGCAGGCCGGTGCGGCGGGCGACGGCCTTGGCCAGCCCGATCGCGGAGCCGCCGCCGACCGCGGCGCAGCCGTCGGCTCCGGCCTCGCGGGCCGCCTCGACGGCTCGTTCGGCGCTCGGCACCGGTACGTGCATGCGCGCGCCCGCGTGCACTCCGGCGCACGCGTCGCCGAGCGTGGCGGCGACGGCGCGGGCCGTGTCCCGGCCGCGCTCGCCGCAGACGACGAGGACGCGGCGCAGGCCGAGCCGTCCGGTCTCCGCCGCGACGGCGTGCGGCACGGCGCCCGGCCGGAACACGACGCGCATCGGCTGGGACTGGTAGGTGAAGTCCAGGGCCGGCCCGGTCACGCCGTCACCGGCTGCAGCACGATGTCGAACAGGGCCCGGCGAAAGGGGTTGGCCAGGCCGGACGCCGCCGCCAGCGCCGGGTCGTCCACCTCGGCGAACTCCTGCACCAGGCTCCTCCTGACGGCGAAGACGGCGTCCGACTCCAGATGGTCGCCGCCCGCCACGAAGACGTGGGTGGTGACGGGCAGGTGACCGGCGGCGCTCACGATGAAGTGGATGTGGGCGGGCCGGTAGGGGTGGCGGCCGGTCGCCTCGAGCAGCGTCCCGACCGGTCCGTCCGTGGGGATCGGATACGGGCTCGGCACGCACGAGCGGAACCAGAAGCGGCCCTCGGCGTCCGCGGTGAACAGGCCGCGGCCGTTGCCCGGCGGCTGTTTCCCGGGCTGCTGGACGTCGTAGAAGCCCTGGTCGTCGGCCTGCCACACGTCCAGTGTCGCGCCGGGCAGCGCGGTGCCGTCGACGGACACGACACGGCCGCTGATGAGGCAGGGCTCGCCGGCGCCGACCAGGTCCAGGGTGTCCCCGAGCGCCCGCGCGGGTGACTCGACCATGTGGAAAGGGCCGAGCACGGTGGAGTCGGTGGCGGCCGGCTCCTTGCGGTCGTTGATCGCCTCGACGAGCATCGACACGCCCAGGACGTCCGAGAGCAGGATGAACTCCTGCCGGGCCTCGTCGCACCGGTGCCCGGCCTCGGTGAGGAAAGCGATCGCCCGTTCCCATTCGGCCCGGGTCGGCTCGGCCTCCCGCACGAAGTCGTGCAGATGCCGGACGAGGTCGGTCAGCAGCTCCCGCAACCGGGGGTCGGGGGTGCGGGCGAAACTGTCCACGACCGCGTCCGTCGCGGTCTCGGCGGTGAAGTCCATGGCCATGGCGGTCTCCTGCTCGGCCTCGGCGGTTCGGCTCCGCCGAGTATCCGTCGTGAGGGGCGGAATGCCGGCGCGGGGCGCGGTGTCGGCGTCTTGGGCGGAGCAGGGGGACCGGGCCCGCGACGGCCCACGGTCGTGCGGGGACGCGGCCGGGTCCGGCCGGACGGTCCGGCGAGGGCTGAGGCCGGGCCCCCGACCGGGCCGGCGCGCCTCCTGAGAAGATCGTTCCTGAAACGCGTCCACCGGACCCCGGAAGGGGATCGACGAGATCATGTGTGCCACCGCGTCCCGCAGCCTGACGGAATCCCGTCCCGGCACGGATTCCTGTCCCGGGACGGAAACCGGTTCCCGTACGGCAACCCGTTGCAGGACGGAGGTCCGCGGATGACCGGCGCCGACGACCCCGTCCTGCTGAAGACCGTCGGCCGGGCCGGCCGCCTCGTCCTCAACCGCCCACGCGCTCTCAACGCCCTGAACCATGCGATGGTGCGCCGGATCGACGACGCGCTGACGGCGTGGGAGCACGACCCCGCCGTCGAGACCGTCGTGCTCACCGGCGCGGGGGAACGCGGTCTGTGCGCGGGCGGTGACATCCGCGCCGTCCACGACGACGCCCGCGACGGCGACGGGAGGGCCTCGGCGGCCTTCTGGCGCGACGAGTACCGTCTCAACGCCCGTATCGCCCGTTACCCCAAGCCCTATGTCGCGCTCATGGACGGCATCGTCATGGGCGGCGGCGTCGGCGTGTCGGCGCACGGCGGCGTGCGGGTCGTCACCGAGCGCTCCCGGATCGCCATGCCCGAGACCGGCATCGGATTCGTGCCCGACGTCGGCGGCACCCACCTGCTCGGCCGTGCGCCGGGTGAACTCGGCGTCCATCTCGCCCTGACGGGTGCGCAGATCGGCGCGGGCGACGCCGTGCTGTGCGGACTCGCCGACCACTACGTGCCGTCCGCCTCGCTGCCAACGTTTCTCGCCGAACTCGCCGACCTGCCGGTGAGCGAGGCCGTCGCCCGTCACGAGCAGCCCCCGCCGCAAGGGGAGTTGGCCGCGGCGCGCGGGTGGATCGACGCGTGTTACGCCGCCGGCACGGTCGAGGAGATCGTCCGGCGTCTGCGCGCCCACGGCGACCCGGCCGCCGCGGAGGCCGCGGAGACCCTGCTCACGCGGTCGCCCACCGCCCTGAAGGTCACCCTGGCCGCCCTGCACCGCTCCCGGCGGCTCGGCTCCCTGGAGGAGGTGCTGGACCAGGAGTACCGCGTTTCGTGCGCCGCTCTGACCAGCCCCGACCTCGTCGAGGGAGTCCGCGCCCAGATCGTCGACAAGGACCGCACCCCGCGCTGGTCGCCGGCCACCCTCGCCGAGGTCGCCGCCGCCGACGTGGAGCGTTTCTTCACCCCGCTCGGCACCCGGGAACTCGGTCTCGCCGGACCACCGTCCCCTCACCCGGCCCGCCCGGCTCACCAACCTCCATTCGACCGCTCGGCCTCACCGCGCCCCTGAACCCGGCGCGTCCTCTCGGACCCACCCGTGGCCAGGCCTGACCGCCACGGAGCGCGCCGACGGCCTCGCGAACCCGGCATGGCCGGCACACCCGTCCTGCCGGGCACCCGGCCGCCGCGCCTCGATCGGGACCGACCCCGACCCGGAGCCCGACCCCGACCCCGACTGCGAGGTCGATGCCGAGGCCGAGCCTGTTTGCGAGGTCGACCCGATGCCGGGGTGAGGTCGCCCCGCGTCGGCGCTCACTCCCGCCCGCGTTGCGGACAGGACCTGTCCGCAAGTCCGGCTAGCTTGATCGTATGACGAAGACGACGTCCCCGGTGGGCCCCGTGCTCGACGTCCGGGCTCTCAACCGTGCCACCCTCGCCCGGCAACTGCTGCTGAGCCCGGCCGAGTTGTCCGCCAAGGCCGCGGTGGAGCACCTTCTCGGACTGCAGGCGCAGAACGTCAAGCCGCCGTACTACGCGCTCGCCGCCCGCCTCGAGGGCTTCGCCCCGGAGCAGTTGTCGGGGCTGATGGCCGACCGTGAGGTCGTCCGCATCGTCAGCATGCGCTCCACCATCCACACCCACACCGCGGACGACTGCCTGACCCTCCGGCCGCTCGTCCAGCCCGCCCGCGAGCGGGAGCTGACCAACTTCCGCAAGGGACTCGTCGGGGTCGACCTCGACCGGCTCGCGGTCCTCGCCCGCAAGCTGGTCGAGGACGAGCCGCGCACCATGGGCCAACTGCGCGAGGCGCTCACCGTGGAGTGGCCGGACGCCGACCCGGCGTCCCTCGCCGTGGCCGCCCGCTGCCGACTGCCCCTGGTCCAGGTCACTCCGCGCGGGCTGTGGGGCCGGAGCGGACAGGTCGCCCTCACCACCGCCGAGCACTGGCTGGGCCGCCCCGCCGAGCAGGCGCCCGCGGTGGACGCCGTCGTCCTGCGCTATCTGGCGGCCTTCGGCCCGGCCTCTGTCAAGGACATGCAGACCTGGGCCGGCCTGACCCGGCTGCGCGAGGCCTTCGAACGTCTGCGCCCGCAGCTGTCGGTCTTCCGGGACGAGCACGGCGTCGAGCTGTTCGACCTGCCCGAGGCCCCGCGCCCCGACCCCGAAACCCCGGCCCCGCCGCGGTTCCTCGCCGAGTTCGACAACCTTCTCCTCTCCCACGCCGACCGCGGCCGCGTCATCCCGCCCGAGTACTGGGGGCGTTCCTGGCAGGGCAACCAGGCGTACTGCACCCTCCTGGTCGACGGCTTCCTGGCGGGCGTGTGGCGACTGGAGCGAGACGCCCTGGTCGTCGAGCCCTTCGGCCGCCTCACCGGCGCGCAGAGGCATGACGTGCTGGCCGAGGGCGAGCGTGTGCTGGCCGTGATGCACCCCGGGGAGTCCTACGACATCCGGTTCGGGACGGTCCTGCGGACCTGACGCCGGAAACAGCGGCAACAGCCGAAACGGTCGGGGGCCGCGCCCCGCACCGCCGGGCGGTGCACCACGCGCAACGCCCCCACCGGCGACCGGTGGGGGCGTGGACGGATGGACAGGGGGCGCTGCGGGCCGCTCGTGGAGGCTCGCAGCGCCCCCTGGTCGTTCCCTGAGGGATGCTCAGGAGTTTCTCGGGGGCTACCCCGGACTTACGAGTTGACCTGTGCGGTCACCAGGCTGGAGAAGGCGGTCAGCCGGGTGTACACACCCGGGTAACCGCCTTCCGCGCAGCCCTCGCCCCAAGAAGTGATCCCTGCCAGGACGCCCCCGATGAGCAGGGGACCGCCGCTGTCGCCCTGGCAGGTGTCTGTACCGCCGGAGGTGTATCCGGCGCAAACCATGTCGGTCTGGACGAAGTCCGAACCGTAGGAGCTCTTGCAGCTGGAGTCGGACACGATCGGGACGGTCGCGGTCCGCAGCTGGTTGGAGGAGCTGCCGTTCTCCGAGGTGGTGCCCCAGCCGATGATGCGGGCGGTGGTGCCGGCCGCGTACACGCCGGTCTGGGACGAGGAGACGTACGACGCCTTGGTGTACGGCATCGACGTCGACAGGGTCAGGACGGCCACGTCGTCGCCGTTGGTGGCGTCCGTGTATCCCGGGTTGACCCAGATCCTGCTCACCCGGCTGACCGTGCCGTTGGTGCCGTTGAGGTAGGTGCGGCCGCCGACGACGCGCACGCTGCTCGTGGTCTCGCCGACCATGCAGTGTGCGGCGGTGACCACCTTGGTGGCCGAGACGAGGGTGCCGCCGCAGAACTGGTTCTGCGAGGCGTCGGTGATCTGCATCATGAACGGATACGCCGTGGTCGTGGTCGGCGTGCCGCCGACGATCGGCTGCGGGGCTGCGACGGCGGTGGGGGCGCCGAGCAGTACGGTCGCCGCCGTGGCGGCGGTCGCCGCGACGACGGCGGCGGTTCTCTTCACGCGGTTGCGCCCGAACATGGAACTCCTCGAGGGGTTGCCGGTGGGGGGTCGCGCGGGTGTGGGGGTGTGCACGGGGGTCGCGGGACCGACCCCCGTGTGCCCGGGCGAGCGGCACGTCCCTTACGCTAGGACCCGGTGCCCGGCGTCCCCAATGAGGGAACCCCCTAGGGGAGTTGGGGCAGGGAAAACCCTCGGTCCGGCAGTGCTGTCGCCGTACCCCCGCTCAGGGGGACGTCCTGCGCGCGGGTCGCCCCCGAGGGGCAGTTAACCCGCGCGATCCTCACTTCGCGTGACGCCCCGCCGCCAACCGGACGATGTCCACCCGCGAGCGGATCCCCAGCTTGCGGTAGACCCGGGTCAGGGTCGCCTCGACCGTCTTGACGCTGATGAACAGCCGCGCGGCGATCTCCCGGTTGGTCGCCCCCTCCATGACGAGCGCCGCGACCTGACGCTCCATCGCGGCCAGTCCCGCCAGCGCGTCGGAGGGCGGGGTCTGCGCGGTGAGGACGGACGGTTCGCCCGCGCCCTGTGCGGCGGCCTCGTCCACCTGACGCAGCCAGGGCAGCGCCCGGCACCGCCGGAACAGCCGTGCCGCCTCGTCGTACGACGTCGGTCCCGGCCGTCCGGTGCGCAGCCGGGCCAGCGCGAACGCCGCCCGCGCCTCCTCCAGCCCGTAGCCGAGCTTGGCGAGCCGGTCCTGAGCGGACGTCAGCCGGGACAGCGCCCCCTCGTGGTCGCCGAGCGCCGCCCGCACCAGGGCCTCCGCCCGGTCCAGCACGGCCAGCACGCTCTCCCGGTCCAGCCGCAGCGCGTGTTCGCGCGTCACGGCGATGACGTCCTGCGCCTCTCCCGGCTCGCCGACCCGGACCAGCGCCTCGGCCAGGTCGCCCTGCCAGCGGCCGCGCGCCGGGTCGGTGATGCCCAGGCCCTGCTCCAGCTCGCGCACCCGGCGCAGCGAGCCGACCGCGCCCGCCGCGTCGCCGGCCACGAACTGGGCGTGGCCCAGCGCCGCCAGGGCGCGCGAGAGGTACATCTGGTCGCCGTCCTCCTCGGCCCGCCCCGCCGCCTCCCGGGCCAGTGCCAGCGCCTGTCCCACGTCGCCGCCCGAGGCCTCGGCGAGGGAGGCCAGCATCGCGGAGGCGCCCAGGCCGATACCCGAGTCACGGGCCAGCCTGAGGCTCTCGCGGGCCAGGTCGAGGGCGCGTCCGCAGTGCCCGGAGCGCAGTTCGGTCTCGGCGAGGAAGCGCTGGAAGTGCACCTCGCTCTCGACCATGCCGCGCCGCCGGACCTCGCGCAGCAGCGCGGTGATCGTCGACCGGGCCTCGGGCAGCTGGTCGCTCATCATCAGCCAGCGGAACCTCGCCGCGCCGACGCCGTTGTGGTGGCAGGCCACGTAGGGGTCCTGAGGCTCCCGCATGGCCTGCTTGATGGTCGCGGGGGCGTTCGGATGGCCCATCAGGGTCTCAGTTGACGACTGGAACGACAGCGCCATCAGCTCGGTGCGCCGGTCGCCGCCGCGCGCCGCAAGCTCCGCGGCGTGCGCGGCCTCCTGCCGCGCCTCGGAGAAGTCGCCCTCGACGATCAGCTTGCGCCAGGCGAGGTGGTAGTGGACGAGGGCGAGCAGCCGGGGGTCGTCGCCGGCGTCGGCGAGGGCCTGCGGGAAGACGGCGTCGACGTCGCCGAGGGCCTGTCCGGCGGCCTCGATGACCACCTCCCAGGCGCGGATCCGGTCGGCGGGGACGGTCGCCCGGGTCAGCACCTCACGCGCGATGTCCCGGGCCAGGTCCACCTCGCCGGCGGTGATGGCGTCCTCGGCGGCGCACAGCCGGTGTTCGTCCGGGCCGGGCGTGCCGTCCGGCGGGGTGTGCCGGGCGGCGAGCAGGCCGAGCGAGGCGGCCACTGACGGCGCGCCCCGGTCGCGGGCCAGGGCCGCGGCCTCGGCGAGCCGGGCGGCGACCTCCGGGTCGGTGCCGGTGGTGGCCATGGCGAGGTTGCGGGCCCGCTCGATCGGGTCGGAGGCGGCGGTGGACAGCGCGGCGTGCGCGGCCCGGCGCTCCTGCGGGGGCGCCTCCGCGTACAGCGCGGCGGAGATCAGCGGGTGCGCGAACCGGACGGCCGGGCCCTCCGGCTCGGTCGCCAGCAGTCCGAGGGCCGCCGCCTGCGCGGTCTCCGCCTCGGCGTTCTCCCGGCCGGCCGCGTGCAGCAGGGCCAGCGTGGGGCGGGCGCCGGCGCTGGCCACCAGCAGGGTGCGCCGGGCCTCGTCGGAGAGCATGTCCAGGCGGCTGAGGACCAGGGCGCGCAGCGAGGTCGGCACCGGCAGCGGCTCGCCGGGGCGGGGCGGCGTCGGGTTCTCGCCGAGGGCGCGGCCGAGCTCCAGCGCGAACAGGGGGTTGCCGCCGCTGGTGCGGTGGATCTCCCGGACCGTGGAGCGGGGCAGGTCGGTGTAGCCGCGGTGGTCGAGGAGCGCGGAGACCTGGTTGCGGGAGAGCGGGTTGAGGCGGACGGCGAGGGTGTCCGGCGGGGACGCGCGTAGATGCCGGTCGTACTCCTGTCCCTCGGTGCGCACCGCGCACAGCAGCTGGACGGGGGTGTCGCCGAGACGGCGGGCGGCGAAGCCGAGGAGCTCGGCGCTCGCCGAGTCCAGCCACTGCAGGTCGTCGGCGACGAGCAGCACGGGGCCCGCGGCGGCGAGGATGCGCAGCGCGGACAGGACGGCCAGCCGCAGGGCGAGGCCGTCGCGCTGCAGCGTCGACTCGCCGCGCCCGGTGAGCGCCGACTCCAGGGCGGTGCGCTGCGCGGCGGGCAACTTGTCCGAGATCTCGTCCAGGACGAGGCCGAAGAGGTCCGCCAGGGCCAGGAAGGGGAGGTGGGATTCGGACTCGGTCGCCGAGCAGCGCAGGACGGTGCGCGCCGCGTCGCCGTAATCCGCGGCCAATGCCCGCAGCACGGTCGACTTTCCTATTCCGGCCGGGCCGTGCAGCAGGACACTGCCGCCGCGCGTCAGCTGGTCACGGGCGGACGTGACCAGCTCCTCCCTGCCGATGACCAGGTCGGGGCGGCATCTGGCAGGCTCCTTGAAGTCCCGTCGCACGGTCACCGCTCCCTTCTGAGTGTCGTGTCCGGGCCAAATTCTAGGCAACGACTCTTTGAAATTCGGAGGCGGATCGTGGTGAGGGATATAACAACGTGACGCATAGGGAAATTCATGGCAACGGTGAGTGAATGGTTCCGTGTCGTGAGGGGCCTCCCTGGCCGGATGTGATCGCTGCCTCCGCCGTGCTCGGACCGGCCGTGCCCGCAGTGTCCCGCACCCCGGTCCAGGGGCGCGCCGACCGCTCGCGCTACGGCAGCAGACCCGCTCTGCGGGCCGCGACCACCGCCTCTCCCCGGGTGCGTGCGCCCAGTCTGCGCATCGCCGATCTCAGGTAGCCCTTGACCGTCTCCGCCCGCAGCCCGAGCCGCTCGGCGATCGCCCCGTTCGTCGCCCCCGCCGCCACGCACGCCAGCACGTCCAGCTCCCGTGGGGCGAGGACGACCGGCTGCCGCACCGGGTCCTGCGACGGCCCCGAGGCCAGCAGCCCGCAGGCGTCGAGGAGGTCGGCGCGCAGCGCGGGGTCGGCGATCCGCGGGGCCAGGGCCCGCAGGGCCGCGTGCGCCTCGCGCACCTGCTCCCAGCCGGCCGCTCCGCCCGCCCCGTCCGGGCCCGCGGCCGCTCCCTCGCCCGGGACGACGCCCGATCCGGCACCCGGTCCGAAGCCCGGCCCGGCCGCCGTCAGCAGCGCACGCACCTCGTCCTCGACGACCAGCGCCTGCTCCACGTCCCGTGCCGCCTGCGCCGCCGCGGTCAGCGTACGATCGCCCAGCGGCTGCGCCGTGCGCAGCGCCCCGTACAGCACCCCGCGGACCCGGCGCCGGACCACCACCGGGATCGCCAGCACCGAACGCAGGCCCTCCTCGGCGACGGCCGCGTCGTACTCGTGGCTGATCTGCCGGGAGAGCGAGTAGTCGGTCACCGCACACGGACGGGCCAGCGCCACCGCCTTGCCGCCGAGCCCGTACCCGGACGTCACCGTCAGCCCGCGCAGCGCGAGCCCGGCCGCGCCGCTGAACTCGCTGATCCGCATCCGCTGCCGCCCGGGCTCCACCAGACCGCCGAAGGCGACCGGCAACCCGGTCGCCCGGCGCAGCCGCATGAGCGCACCGCGAATCTCCACCGTTCCGGTCGCGTCCGCTGCCACGTTCTCGCCCTTTCCGCGCGGCGTGGTGCCGCACACCCCCGTTCGGGGGTAGTGAGACCTGCATCACGGATTACACGATGTCGGAGAGCCGCCCGGCAATGGTCCGGCACCGAGGAGGACACAGATGACGGCGACGGAGCTCTTCCGCAGAGCCCGCGACTTCCTGCTGGAACACCGCGAGGACTACACAACCGCTTACGGGCGTTTCGAGTGGCCTCGCCCCGAGCAGTTCAACTGGGCCCTCGACTGGTTCGACGCCATCGCCGACGGCAACGAGCGCACCGCCCTGCACATCGTGGAAGAAGACGGTTCCGAAACCCGCCGCACCTTCGCCGAGCTGTCCGAGCGCTCCGACCGCATCGCGAACTGGCTGCGCGGCCGCGGGGTGGCCGCCGAGGACCGCGTCCTCGTCATGCTCGGCAACCAGGCCGAACTCTGGGAGACGGCGCTCGCCGCGATGAAACTGCGTGCCGTCGTCATCCCGGCGACGCCGCTGCTCGGCCCTGCTGACCTGGCCGACCGCGTGGAACGCGGCCGGGTCAGGCACGTCCTCGTCCGGTCCGCGGACGCCGTCAAGTTCGACGAGGTCCCCGGCGACTACACGCGGATCGCGGTCGGCGGCGCACCCGAGGGCTGGCAGCGCTACGAGGAGGCGTACGACGCCCAGGCCGGCTTCACGCCGGACGGCCCGACCCTCGCCGACGACCCGCTGATGCTCTACTTCACCTCCGGCACGACCGCCCGGCCCAAACTGGTGGAGCACACCCACACCTCGTACCCGGTCGGCCATCTGTCGACGATGTACTGGATCGGGCTGCGGCCCGGCGACGTCCACCTCAACATCTCCTCGCCCGGCTGGGCCAAGCACGCCTGGTCCAACCTGTTCGCCCCGTGGAACGCTGAAGCAACCGTTTTCATCCACAATTACACGCGTTTCGACCCGGTCCGCTTGATGGCGGAGATGGACCGGGCGGGCGTGACGACCTTCTGTGCCCCGCCCACCGTGTGGCGCATGCTCATCCAGGCCGACCTCACCCAGCTGCGCACCCCGCCCCGCGAGGCGGTGGCCGCGGGCGAACCCCTCAACCCCGAGGTCATCGAGCAGGTCCGCCGCGCCTGGGGAGTGACCGTCCGGGACGGCTTCGGCCAGACCGAGACGGCCGTCCAGATCGCCAACAGCCCCGGCCAGGAACTGAAGACCGGCTCGATGGGCCGGCCCGCCCCCGGATACCGGGTGGAGCTGCTCGACCCGGTGTCGGGCGCGCCGGGCGCGACGGAGGGCGAGATCGCGCTCGACCTGTCGGAACGGCCGGTGGGCCTGATGACCGGCTACCACGGCGACGCCGACCGCAGCGCCGAGGCGATGGCCGGCGGCTACTACCGCACCGGGGACGTCGGAAACCGTGACGAGAACGGTTACATCACCTACGTGGGCCGCTCCGACGACGTCTTCAAGGCGTCCGACTACAAGATCAGCCCCTTCGAGCTGGAGAGCGCGCTGCTGGAGCACGCGGCGGTGGCGGAGGCGGCCGTGGTCCCCGCCCCGGACGAGCTGCGCCTCGCGGTGCCCAAGGCGTACGTCGTCCTCGCCGAGGGCTGGGAGCCGGGCCCCGGCACGGCGAAGGCGCTGTTCGAGCACTCCCGCGAGGTGCTCGCCGCCTACAAGCGGATCCGCCGTCTGGAGTTCGCGCCGCTGCCCAAGACCGTCAGCGGCAAGATCCGCCGCATCGAGCTGCGCGAGGCGACGGCGGCGGGCTCCGCGGACGAGTACCGCGAGGAGGACTTCCGGTGAGCGGAGTGAGCGGGATGAGCGGCCGGCCGTCACGGCCGGGGACCGGCTCCGGGCCTGGCTCGCCCTCGACGCCGGGGACCGGCTCCGGGCCCGCCTCCTCGTACGCCCACGGGACGAGCACGACCGTGCTGCTCGGGGACACGATCGGGCAGAACCTGGACCGGGCCGTGGCGGCCTGGCCGGACCGCGAGGCACTGGTCGACGTGCCGTCCGGCCGGCGCTGGACCTACGCCCGGTTCGGCGCGGACGTCGACCGGCTGGCGCACGCGCTGCTCGCCGGCGGGGTCGCCAAGGGCGACCGGGTGGGCATCTGGGCGGTCAACTGCGCGGAGTGGGTGCTGGTCCAGTACGCCACCGCCCGCATCGGCGCGATCATGGTCAACATCAATCCGGCCTACCGCACGCACGAGGTCGAGTACGTCCTGAACCAGGCCGGGATCTCCGTGCTGTTCGCCTCCCTCAGCCACAGGACGAGTGACTACCGGGCGATGGTCGAGCAGGTGCGCCGCAGGTGCCCGCAACTGCGCGAGACCGTCTACTTCGGCGATCCGAGCTGGGACGCGTTGCTGCGGCGCGGAACGCCCGATCCGTACGAGGATCTGCGGACGCGCCAGAGCGAGCTGTCCTGCGACGATCCCATCAACATCCAGTACACCTCGGGCACGACGGGCTTCCCCAAGGGAGCCACCCTCTCCCACCACAACATTCTCAACAACGGTTACTTCGTGGGTGAGTCGATCGCCTACAGCGAGCGGGACCGCATCTGCGTCCCGGTGCCCTTCTACCACTGCTTCGGCATGGTGATGGGAAACCTCGCGGCCACCTCGCACGGCGCCTGCATCGTCATCCCGGCTCCGTCCTTCGACCCCAAGGCCACGCTGGAGGCCGTCCAGCAGGAGCGGTGCACGTCCCTGTACGGCGTTCCCACCATGTTCATCGCCGAGCTGAACCTCCCCGGCTTCGCGGACTACGACCTCTCCTCGCTGCGCACCGGCATCATGGCGGGCTCGCCCTGTCCGGTCGAGGTGATGAAGCGGGTGGTCGCCGAGATGAACATGGCGCAGGTGTCGATCTGTTACGGCATGACCGAGACCTCGCCCGTCTCCACCCAGACCCGCCGGGACGACGACCTGGAGCACCGCACCGGCACCGTCGGACGCGTCCTGCCGCACATCGAGGTGAAGGTCGTGGACCCGGTGGACGGCGTGACCCGGCCGCGTGGTGTTCCCGGCGAACTCTGCACCCGCGGATACAGCGTGATGCTCGGTTACTGGAACGAGCCCGAGAAGACCGCCGAGGTGATCGACGCGGGACGCTGGATGCACACCGGGGACCTGGCCGTGATGCGGGAAGACGGATACGTGGAGATCGTCGGCCGCATCAAGGACATGATCATCCGGGGCGGGGAGAACATCTACCCGCGCGAGATCGAGGAGTTCCTGTACGGCCACCCCGGGATCAGGGACGTCCAGGTCGTCGGCATCCCGCACGACACGTACGGCGAGGAGGTGCTCGCCTGCGTGATCCCGGCAGACCCGGCGGACCCCCTGACGCTGGAAGGACTGCGGGCGTACTGCCAGGGCCGGTTGGCGCACTACAAGATCCCGAGCCGGCTGCAGATCCTGGACGCCTTCCCCATGACCGTGTCGGGGAAGGTGCGCAAGGTCGAGTTGCGCGAGAAGTACGCCTTCTAGGGCTCAGGGCTCAGGGCGCAGGGCTCAGAGCCCAGGGAGCCGTGGCCGCCTCGCCGGGTCAGCCGGCTCGGCCGCCCGCCCCGGGCTCCTCGGCAGCGTCAGTCGCCCCGGGTGCCTCAACCGCCTCGGGCGTCGAGGGCGTCGGCCGGCGGGTTGACCGGCTGCGGGGTGCCGGAGAGGTCCAGCACGAACAGCGGAACGCGCAGTTGGTCGGCCCGGGCGCGGGCGTCGTCCGCGTACCCGGCGAGCGAGAAGTAGACGCACTCCGCGGACTCCGTCATGGCCGTCAGCCACAGGCATTCCACGTCCCGCAGCGTGGCGGGCCGCACACTCGGGTCCACCTGGGCCAGGAGCCCCCGGGAGGCGAGACCGATGCCGGAGGTGGGCCGCTGGTCTGCCCGCCGGACGTCCCCGTGCCCGAGCCAGTTCAGATAGAGCGCCGCCGAGGTGACCGCGTCGCGCGCCGTGCGGATGGCGACGGGACGGAAGGCGCTCCGGGGTGCGGCCGGCGTCGGTGCCGGGGTCGGTGCCGCCGGCGTCCGCGGTTCCGGCGTCCGCGGTTCCGGTGTCTGCCCGGGGCCGGGTGGTGCGGGCGTCGCCGACGGTGCCGCCGGCTCCGGGCTCGGCTCGACGGCGGAATCCGCGCAGGAGTTGCCTGGGGAGATGCCCGGGCAGGGGTCTGCGGTGGGGTCGGCGTGCGCGTCCGCGGGCGGGTCGGTCACGGGGAGGCGCAGCACCGTTCCGCAGGCGCATCCCAGTTCCGGGTGCGGCCACTGGTCCCGGCGCCCGCACGAGGGACACCGCAGGGCGATCCACTCGTCGTCCCACGACCGGTGCGCCACGGCGCTCGGGGCCGTCAGCCGGTCGAGCACCGGCGTGACGGGGGCGCCGCACGCGCACGGATAGGACGGCGCGGTGTAGTGGTGCTCCCGCCGGCAGGCCGGGCAGCGCACCTGCACGCTCACGGACATGACCCCCATCGTCCTCCTTCGGCACCCGCCTGTCCGTCTCTTGACGACCTTCGCGCCCCCACCTACATTGCTTCCAGATAGTAGAAAAAGTTTTCCGTATTACGGAAATAGCGCCTGAAGGGATTCGCGGGAAGCGGCGGAAACAGGCGGAAACAAAGGGAAGGGCTCACCGCGGGGCGCGACGGGAGAGCGAATCCGACAGCTGAACCCTCTGAAGCAGTCGAAGCAGGAGTACTCCATGGCTCGTATGACCGCTGCCCGTGCGGCAGTCGAGATCCTCAAGCTCGAGGGCGTCACCGGCGCGTTCGGGGTCCCCGGTGCGGCGATCAATCCCTTCTACGCGGCACTCCGGGCCGCCGGGGGCGTCGAGCACACGCTCGCCCGCCATGTCGAGGGCGCCTCGCACATGGCCGAGGGATACACCCGCACCCACCCGGGCAACATCGGGGTCTGTATCGGCACCTCGGGGCCGGCCGGCACCGACATGATCACCGGGCTGTACTCCGCCATCGGCGACTCGGTCCCGATCCTGTGCATCACGGGCCAGGCGCCGACCGCCGTGATCCACAAGGAGGACTTCCAGGCCGTCGACATCGCCGCCATCGCCGCCCCGGTGACCAAGATGGCGGTCACCGTCCTGGAGGCCGCCCAGGTTCCGGGCGTCTTCCAGCAGGCGTTCCACCTCATGCGCTCCGGCCGGCCGGGCCCGGTCCTGATCGACCTGCCCGTCGACGTCCAGCAGACGGAGATCGAGTTCGACCCGGACACGTACGCCCCGCTGCCCGTGTACAAGCCGGCCGCGACCCGCCCGCAGATCGAGAAAGCCCTGCGGATGCTGAACGCGTCCGAGCGGCCGCTGATCGTCGCGGGCGGTGGCGTCATCACGGCCGACGCCACCGAACTCCTGGTGGAATTCGCCGAGTTGACGGGGATCCCGGTCATCCCGACCCTGATGGGCTGGGGCGCCATCCCCGACGACCACGAGCTGAACGCGGGCATGGTCGGTCTGCAGACCGCGCACCGCTACGGCAACGCGACGTTCCTGGAGTCCGACTTCGTCCTCGGCATCGGCAACCGCTGGGCCAACCGCCACACCGGCCGCATCGACGTCTACACGGCCGGCCGCACCTTCGTGCACGTCGACGTGGAGCCCACCCAGATCGGCAGGATCTTCGCCCCGGACTACGGGATCGCGTCGGACGCGAAGGCGGCGCTCGGCCTCTTCGTCGAGGCGGCGCGGGAGGCCGGGGCGGCGGGCGCGCTGCCCGACCGCTCCGCGTGGGCGGCCGCCGCGCAGCACAGGCGGGCGACCCTGCAGCGCCGTACGCACTTCGACGACGTCCCGATCAAGCCGCAGCGCGTGTACGAGGAGATGAACAAGGCCTTCGGGCCCGAGACGCGGTACGTCAGCACCATCGGGCTGTCACAGATCGCGGGCGCCCAGATGCTGCACGTCCACCGGCCGCGGCACTGGATCAACTGCGGCCAGGCCGGGCCCCTCGGCTGGACGATCCCGGCGGCACTCGGCGTCGCCAAGGCCGACCCGCGGGCGCAGGTCGTCGCCCTGTCCGGGGACTACGACTTCCAGTTCATGATCGAGGAGCTGGCGGTCGGCGCCCAGCACCGGATCCCGTACATCCATGTGCTGGTCAACAACGCCTACTTGGGGCTGATCCGGCAGGCGCAGCGGGCGTTCGACATCGACTTCCAGGTCAAGCTGGAGTTCGAGAACGTCAACGCGCCGGAACTGGGCGGCTACGGCGTCGACCATGTGAAGGTCGCCGAGGGGCTCGGCTGCAAGGCGATCCGGGTGACAGACCCGGCCGAGCTGGCAGCCGCCTTCGAACAGGCCAAGAAGCTCGCGGCCGAGTTCCGGGTGCCGGTCGTCGTCGAGGCGATCCTGGAGCGCGTCACCGACATCGCGATGAGCGTCACCAACGACATAGGCGACGTGGTGGAGTTCGAGGAACTCGCCACCGAACCCGGGCACGCGCCCACCGCGGTCAGGGCGCTGAGGGTCTGACCGGACGCCCGGCGTGGAGAAGGGGCGGCCCGTCCTCAGGACGGGCCGCCCCTTCCGCGTCCGTCCCCCTCGGACGGCGCGGGGCCCGCCGCCCCCGTGTCGGCGGGCCCCGCGTGCACACAATGTGCCCTGTCCGGCGGGCGGTTGCAGCCTGCTGAACGACGTTCAGAGGTTGATTTGAGGTTGCGGGCCCGGACCAACCCCCGAAGGCCGCCCGCGATCGCCCCTCGGGCCATCGCCCGGGACTACTCCTCGTGCTGCTCCTGAGACAGTCCCGGCCAGTCGTCGGGGCCCCCGCCCTGCCACTCGACGAGTTCGCTGCGCTCCACGCCGGTTCGGTCGAGGTCGGCCAGGCGCAGGAGTTCGACGACGTCGTCGAGATGCGAGGCGACCCCGAGCACGGCATCGCCCGAGGTGACCCGGCGGGACCCGTCCAGCGCTGGCGGATGAACCACGATGTGCGGATGTCGCGTCGGATCGCCCATGCCTTCAAGCCTCCTGCGGCGGAGGCCGATCCGCATGTCGGCGGCAAGGGCGGGCAGGGTCCGGCCGGGCCCGGCACGGCGGCAGGGGGCATGCACGGCGGGCGGCGACGCGGCTCCCGCAGGTCAGGCACGGCGGGCGGCGACGCCGTACGACGTGCGGCGCTCCCCGTCCGGCGTGGGGCCGGCGGGGAGCGCTGGGCTGGGCTGGGCCGTCCGGTGGCGCGGGGCCGGGCGCGATAGGACGTTCGCGCCGCCGGACGGGGCTCGGTGGAGAGCGGGGATCCGGGACCGCGGCGGGTGTGACGGAACCGGGTCGGCCTTCCCTCAGGTCGGGAAGGGCGGACCGGGACCTTCACCACCGCACTGGCTCACACGCCGCCGCGGTCCTCGTTCCGCCCGCACGATGCCGGCCGGTCACCCCTCATCCGGGCCGGTCGGCCGGTGCGGGCCGCTCGAGTGCTCTCCGGCGGTGGTTGTCCGCCGCCGGTGAGCGGGTGTCGACAGTGGTTCAGTGGATTCCGGGCGGCGCCGCCTGGGCGCGACAGGACAGATGTCAGCGGCGACGCCGCCCGGAAGCGGAGGGGGCGGGGAGGGTCAGACCTGGGCGCCGGACAGGCGCTCCACGGCCCGCAGCAGGGCGGAGTGGTCCAGTCCGCCGTCGCCCTGCGCCCGCAGGCTCGCGACCAGCTGGGCGACCACGGCGCCCACGGGCAGGGCCGCGCCCACGCTGCGGGCGGCATCCGTGACGATGCCCATGTCCTTGTGGTGCAGGTCGATCCGGAAGCCCGGCTTGAAGTCCCGGCCGAGGAAGTTGTCCTTCTTGCGCGTCAGGACGGTCGAGCCGGCCAGGCCGCCGCCCAGGACCTCGAGGGCCGCCTTCAGGTCCACGCCCGACTTCTCCAGAAAGACCACGGCCTCCGCGCACGCCTGGATGTTGACGGCGACGATCAGCTGGTTGGCGGCCTTCACGGTCTGGCCCGAGCCGTGCGGGCCGCACCGCACGACGGTCCTGCCGAGGACCTCGAAGATCGGCCCGGCCTCGTCGAAGTCGGCCTGCTCGCCGCCCACCATGATGGACAGCACCGCCTCGATCGCGCCGGCCTCGCCGCCGGAGACCGGGGCGTCGAGCACGCGGATGCCCTTGCCGGCGGCGGCCTTCGCCAGCTCGACGGAGGTCTGCGGGGTGATCGAGGACATGTCGATCAGGAGCGCGCCGGACCTCGCGTTCTCGAGGATGCCGTCCGGGCCGTAGGCGATGGCCTCGACCTGCGGCGAGGCGGGCACCATCGTGACGATCACGTCGGCGTCCCGCACGGCCTCGGCGAGAGACCCGGCCGCGGTGCCGCCGGCGCCCGCCAGGCGGTCCAGTTTGTCCTGTTCCAGGGTGAAGCCCGTGACGTCGTAGCCCGCCTTGACCAGGTTCTCGGACATGGGGGAGCCCATGATGCCGAGGCCGATCCAGGCGATCTTGGGGAGGGTGGTCATGCGGGTGCCTCTCTGACTGCGGTGCGATGGCGGGACGTTCAGCGGGCTGCGCGCGGGAGCCAGGCGAAGGACTCGGAACTCGGCCTGTCGCCCGGCTTGTACTCGAGGCCGACCCACCCGTCGTAACCGGCCTCGCGCAGCCGGCCGAGGAGCTCCTCCAGCGGGAGCGAACCCGTGCCCGGCGCGCCGCGGCCCGGATCGTCGGCGATCTGCACGTGCCCCGTCGCCGAGGCGTACCGCTCGATCACCGACGGCAGGTCCTCGCCGTTCATGGACAGGTGGTAGAGGTCCATCAGGAACCTCGCGTTGGCCAGTCCGCTCAATTCGTTGACCTTGTCGACGACGCCGACCGCGGCGGCCGCGCTCACCAGCGGGTAGCGCGGCGACTCGGGCCTGTTCAGCGCCTCGATCAGCAGGACCGCGCCGATCCGGTGGGCCGCCCCGGCCGCGAGCACCAGATTCTCCAGCGCGAGCGCGTCCTGCTCGGCCGGGTCCACGCCGTCGATCCGGTTGCCGTAGAGCGCGTTGAGCGCCGTGCAGCCGAGCGAGCCGGCGAAGTCGGCGGCCACGTCGACGTTGGCGCGGAACCGGTCCGATTCCGCGCCGGGGACCGACAGCGCGCCGCGGTCCGGGCCCGGGAGCCGTCCGGCGTAGAAGTTGAGGCCCGTGAGCCGGACGCCCGCGTCCTCGATCGCCGTCCTGAGCGCGTCGAGCTCGGACGGCTCGGGGGTGGGGGAGTCGATCCAGGGCCACCACAGCTCGATTGCGGTGAAGCCGGCCGCGGCGGCGGCCGCGGGGCGCTCCAGGAGCGGGAGTTCCGTGAAGAGGATCGACAGGTTGACGTTGAAGCGCAGGTCTTCGAAGCCCATGGGGGTTCCGCGCTCCCTTCCGTTCGAGTGTTTCCGTAATGCGGAAGTTAGTTTCTGCTTACTGGAAGGCTGCCGTCCGTCGATGGGACTTGTCAAGGGGGCGGAGGAGTACGGGAGCCCGCCCTGGCGTCGGTCGGCGGCGCTCGCTTCGGGGGTCGGCCGCCGGGCTCCTGCCGGACTCCCGGGTGAGTGTCGGCCCGGTCCGTTAGGGTCGGGGTCCGGGCGTCGTCGGCCCGGTCCCGTTCGGAGAGGTGTGGGGGCGCGATGCGACTGAAAGTGGAGTTCACCACCGAGCCCTTCGATCTCGACGAGGCGCCGGCGCATGCGCTGGCCGCTCGTGCGGTGATCGAGGCGGCCGCCCTGGACGCGGTCGACGTCGGTCCCTTCGGCAACACCGCGGAGGGCGCCGCCGACGCCGTGCTCGCCGCCGTCAGCGACCTGCTGCGCACGTCTCTCGGCGCGGGCGCCACCCGGATCTCGCTGCAGGTCAACGTCATCGGGGACGCCCCGGACGGGACCGGCGGCGTCATCGGGGCGGGCCGGTGAGCGCGGCCGGCGACGACGCCTTCATCGCGGCCGTGAAGCCCCTGGTCGACGCGATGGGCGGCGAGATGCTCCCGCCGGACGAGGCCGGGGCCGAGGACGTCGTGCTGACCTGGCAGGGCGTCGAGGCCGTCGCCGTGCGGCTGCCCCAGCTCGCCGACTCCCTCGACCACATCCTGGCCGCCATGGAGCGCAGGAAGGGCAAGCCGCTCGCCGACCTGGACCGCAAGGCCAAGCAGGAGGTCGTGCGGATACTCGAGGCACGCGGCGCCTTCTCCGTGCGGCACGGCGTGGAGACGGTGGCGAGCGCGCTCGGGGTGAGCCGCTTCACCGTCTACAACTACCTCAACCGGGACAAGGGCGCCTGAACGCTCCGCGGACGGCCGGGGCCCGGCGGCCGCAGCCGCCCCGGCGCGGCGGGGGTTCGTCACCCGGAATTTTCAACAAAGTGTTGACGTGGCGTCGTCGAGGGGCGTTAGCTTGCGACAGCCCGCTCAAGCACGAAGGCCGCCGTACGCGGCCATGGAGGCTTCCGTGACGTCGACTTCCCCGTCCCCGGGCCTGGCCCGGTTCAACGGCCTCGAGGAGTCCGCGGCCCGCGCCGCGCTCCACGAGGCGTGCGCCTCGACGGCGTGGGCGGACCGACTGCTCGCGGCCCGCCCCTACACCGCCGCCGCCGACCTCTACGCGGAGAGCGACGCCGCCACGGCCGCTCTGAGCGCCGCCGACCTGGCGGAGGCGATGGCCGGGCACCCGCCGATCGGCCGCCCCCTGCCGGGTGACGCCACGTCGGCCCGCGAACAGCGCGGCATGGCCGGCGCCTCCGAGGAGCTCAGCGCGCAGATGCTCGAACTCAACCTGGCCTACCAGGAGAAGTTCGGCCATGTCTTCCTGATCTGCGCCACCGGTCGCACCGGCGAGCAGATGCGCGACGCGGTCAGGGAGCGCCTCGGCAACGCGCCGGAGCGGGAGCGCGAGATCGTCCGCACCGAACTGGGCAGGATCAACCGCATTCGCCTCGCCCGACTCGTCGAAGAGGACTGAGACCCGCCATGAGCACCAGCACCACCGCCTCGGTGTCCACCCACATCCTGGACACCTCCGCGGGCCGCCCCGCCGAGGGCGTCGCCGTCCGTCTCCTCGCCCGCCCGGGCCGGGACGCCGACTGGCAGGCGCTCGGCGGTTCCGTGACCGACGCGGACGGACGGTGCAGGGACCTGCCGGCGCTGCCGGAAGGGACCGCCCACGTACGGCTCGACTTCGCCGTGGAGCCGTACTTCGAGAACAAGCGAGCCGATCCGCAGCAGGACGCCCCCGCGCATCGGGACAGCGGCGATCCCGCGGTGTTCTTCCCGGAGGTGGCGATCACGTTCGCCGTCGTGCCGGGCGAGCACTACCACGTGCCGCTGCTGCTCAACCCGTTCGGCTACTCCGTATACCGAGGGAGCTAGCAGACATGGCAGACCACCCCCGCCCGGGCCGCCCCGTGCTTCTGGGACAGAACCAGTACGGCAAGGCCGAGAACCGCGTCGTGAAGATCACGCGGCACGGCGCCACCCACCACATCAAGGACCTCAACGTCTCCGTGGCGCTCAGCGGCGACATGGACGAGGTCCACTACTCCGGCTCGAACGCCAACGTCCTGCCGACCGACACCACCAAGAACACGGTGTACGCGTTCGCCAAGGAGCACGGCATCGAGTCCGCCGAGCAGTTCGGCATCCATCTCGCGCGGCACTTCGTGACCTCGCAGGAACCCATCAGGAAGGCCCGGATCCGCGTCGAGGAGTACGCTTGGGAGCGGATCGACGCCTCCGGCGCGGCCTCCCGGCACCCCGGCACGGACGACGCCAAGCACTCGTTCGTCCGCAAGGGCCAGGAGACCCGGCTCACCCAGATCACCTATGACGGGTCGTCGTGGGAGGTCGTCTCCGGGCTCAAGGACCTGGTCGTGATGAACTCGACCGACTCCGAGTTCTGGGGGTTCGTCAAGGACAAGTACACGACGCTGCCCGAGGCCCACGACCGCATCCTGGCCACCCAGGTCTCCGCCCGCTGGCGCTTTCGCTGGTCGGACGACGAGCAGCCGGCGCCGGACTGGGAGACGTCCTACGAGCAGGTGAGAAATCACATGCTGCAGGCCTTCGCCGAGACGTACTCGCTGTCGCTCCAGCAGACCCTGTACGAGATGGGCTCGCGGATCATCGACCGGTGCGAGGAGATCGACGAGGTCCGCTTCTCGCTCCCGAACAAGCACCACTTCCTCGTCGATCTGCAGCCGTTCGGGCTGAAGAACGACAACGAGGTGTACTACGCGGCCGACCGGCCCTACGGCCTGATCGAGGCCACCGTCCTGCGGGACGGCTGTGCGGCGAGGATCCCGGTGGACCTCACCAACCTCTGACCGCCACCCACCTTTTCGGCACCCGCGGCCGGCGCAGCCCCCTTCGCCCGGCCGCGGCACTCAAAGCCCCCGGGTCCTGCCGTGCCCCCTCCCCACAGTCCAGCGAGAAGGACGAACCATGGCAGCAGTCCAGCGCATCGTCATCGAGAACGCCGCGATCGCGACCGTAGACGCCCAGGACACCGAGCACGCGGACGGCCATGTCGTCCTCGCCGGCAACCGCATCGAGTCGGTCGGCGCGGGCCGGGCCCCCGAAGGCCTGGAGAACGTCGTACGCCGCATCGACGCGGCCGGACACCTGGTCACGCCCGGCCTGGTCAACACCCACCACCACTTCTACCAGTGGGTCACCCGGGGACTGGCCACCGACCACAACCTCTTCGACTGGCTCGTCGCCCTCTACCCGACGTGGGCACGCATCGACGAGCGGATGGTCCGCGCGGCCGCCCAGGGCTCCCTGGCGATGATGGCCCGCGGCGGCGTCACCACCGCCATGGACCACCACTACGTCTTCCCGCGGGGCTCCGGCGACCTCTCCGGCGCGATCATCGGCGCCGCGCGGGACATGGGCGTCCGGTTCACCCTCGCCCGCGGCTCCATGGACCGCAGCGAGAAGGACGGCGGCCTGCCCCCGGACTTCGCGGTGGAGACGCTGGACGGCGCCCTCGCCGCCACCGAGGAGACCGTCGCCCGGCACCACGACGCGTCCTTCGACGCGATGACCCAGATCGCCGTCGCCCCGTGCTCGCCCTTCTCCGTCTCCACCGAACTGATGCGCCAGGGAGCCGAGTTGGCCCGCCGGCTCGGCGTGCGCCTGCACACCCACGGCTCGGAGACGGTCGAGGAGGAGAAGTTCTGTCACGAGCTGTTCGGGATGGGCCCGACCGACTACTTCGAGTCCACCGGCTGGCTCGGCGAGGACGTGTGGATGGCGCACTGCGTCCACATGAACGACTCCGACATCGACGCCTTCGCCCGCACGAGAACGGGCGTCGCCCACTGCCCGTCGTCGAACGCCCGGCTGGCGGCCGGCATCGCCCGCGTCCCCGACATGCTGGCGGCCGGCGTCCCGGTGGGCCTGGGCGTCGACGGCACGGCGTCCAACGAGTCCGGCGAACTGCACACCGAACTGCGCAACGCCCTGCTCATCAACCGTCTCGGAGCGCACCGCGAGGCCGCGCTGAATGCCCGTCAGGCGCTGCGCCTCGGCACCTTCGGCGGGGCCCAGGTGCTGGGCCGTGCGACACAGATCGGCTCCCTGGAGCCGGGCAAACTCGCCGATCTGGTCCTGTGGAGGCTGGACACCCTCGCGCACGCCTCCATCGCCGACCCGGTGACCGCTCTGGTCTTCGGCGCGGCGGCCCCGGTCACCGCCTCCTTCGTGAACGGCCGTCAGATCGTCGAGAACGGACGGCTGTCGACCGTCGACGAGGACGCCGTCGCCCGCTCGACCCGCGAAGAGGCCCGGCGACTGGCACGGATCGCCGCGCAGGGCTGACCTGCCGAGGACTCCGGCCGAGGGGGACGGCCCTCGGCCGGATGCCGTACACCCGCGTGGTGCACGGCGGCCGTGACCGGGGCGCGCGCTCGACGCGCGCGCCCCGGAACGGTCCGCGACCAGCCAAGGGGCAGGCTGCTTCGAACGGCTACCGCGAGGCGAAGCGGCTGCGGGCCAGGGCGTACGAGAAGGTCGCCAGGCAGCGGCAGGACACCGGCCGCAAGTGGGCCAGGAAGGTCGTGCGCGACCACGACGCCATCGCGGTGGAGGGCTTCCGCCCCAGGTTTCTCGCCAAGAGCACCATGGCCCACAAGGCCGCTGAAGATCAAGGGCTCTGGAGTCCGAACAGGGCCGGTTCGGTGGCCAGTTCCCTGAAGTAGTCCTGCGGGTTCGCGACCATCCGGCGCTTCTTCAGGTCCAGCAGGCCGCCGACCGCGCTCAGTTCGGCGGCGACCGTGCCGTCCGCCCGGGTGATGGTCTGCTCGATGCGGAACGTCTTGCCGCCGCCCCACTCGAAGACGCAGGACACGTCGACCTCGTCCCCGGCGAGCAGCTCGCGCCGGTAGCGGATGGTGGTCTCCAGGGCGACCGGGCCCACGCCTCTGCCGATCAGGCCGGCCTGGCTGATGCCCGCCGCCTGCAGTAACGACCAGCGAGCGTGTTCCGCGTAGTTGATGTACACGCTCTGGTTGAGGTGTCCCTGCACGTCGGTCTCGTATCCGCGGACGGTGACCCGGACGGAAAACGGCTCGCTCACTGCTTCCCCTTCTCGTCGACGAGCACGCGATGCCCTGTTCATCGGTGCCGTGCTCATCGGTGCCGTGTTCATCGGTGCGCCGACCACCGATGCACCGGGCACCGATCTTGGCATGTCCCTCACATCCGGCGGGGGGAAGCCAGCAGATAGCGCGCTCTCGTCCGGGGATCGGTGTGCTCGCCGACCTGCCAGCCCGCCTCTTCCAGTGTCGCCGCGCAGGCGCGCAGCGTCGCGTCGTCGGGCCCGTGCACGGCGACCGCCTCCGGCTGCGGGGTGGCCCGTACCCGGTAGCCGTCTCCTCCTCCGGGTCCGGCGGGGCGGCGTCCGGCCGCCTCCAGGGCCAGGGCGGCCGCCCGCACCAGGTGCGCGCGCTCCCAGCCGCAGGGACGGTCCGTGCCGCCGTCCGTGTTGGTCATCCGTCGCAGCTCCAGCAGTCCCTGCCAGGCGCTGTGCACCTCACGGAGCCGGGCGGGGCCCGCCGCCCCGGCCTCCTCCTCACCGCCGACGCGCGCGGCGAACACCTCGCCGCCGTCCGCCTTCGGCGGGAGGGCGGCCGGCGGTTCGGGCACGGCCTCCCGGACGCGGTGGCCGGCCGGGGTGAGGAAGTGGTCGTGCGGCGGCCGGGGGTGCCGGAACGCGAGCCCGTGCCGCACCAGGGCCGCCAGCTGTGCCGGCGTGCCGCGCAGCCGCCCGGTGACCGGTTCGGCGGCGTCGATCACCCGCCGCTGGGCAGCGGTCGGCGGTCGTGTCACGGCCTGCTCCCTCCCGGCGACCCGCTGCGGGTCCCCCATGGGCCCCCGTAGGTCTCCCGTGCGTCTCGTCGCGTCTCACCTGCCGCGTCCGAGGCTACGACGGGGGTCTGACATTCCCGGCGGCGATCGCCGGCCGTCCGGCGGCGTCGCTACTGGCGGTAGCCGCTCAGGAAGCGGCCGATCCGCCCGATGGCAGCCTCCAGGTCGTCCGCGTGCGGGAGGGTGAGAATGCGGAAGTGGTCCGGGGTCGGCCAGTTGAAGCCGGTGCCCTGGACGACCTGGATCTTCTCCCGCAGCAGCAGGTCCAGGACGAACCTCTCGTCGTCGTGGATCTTGTGCACCTTCGGGTCCAGACGGGGGAACGCGTACAGCGACCCCTTCGGTTTCACGCAGGACACGCCGGGGATCTCGTTGAGCTTCTCCCAGGCCACGGTGCGCTGCTCGTGCAGACGGCCGCCGGGCGCGGTCAGCTCGTGGATGGACTGGCGGCCGCCGAGCGCGGCCTGGATGGCGTACTGGGCGGGCGCGTTGGCGCACAGCCGCATGGACGCCAGCATGGTCAGGCCCTCCAGATAGTTCCTGGCGTGCTGTTTCGGGCCGGTGACCACCAGCCAGCCCGACCGGAAGCCGGCCACCCGGTAGGTCTTCGACAGGCCGCAGAAGGTCAGCACGACCAGGTCGGGGGCGAGCGCGGCCACCGAGTGGTGCACGGCGTCGTCGTACAGGATCTGATCGTAGATCTCGTCGGCGAAGACCATCAGGCCGTGCCGGCGGGCGAGGTCGAGGATGCCCTCGATGATCTCCTTCGGGTAGACCGCGCCGGTGGGGTTGTTGGGGTTGATGATGACGACGGCCTTGGTGCGGGCGGTGATCTTCGACGCCATGTCGTCCAGGTCCGGGTACCAGTCGGCCTGTTCGTCGCAGAGGTAGTGGACCGCCTTGCCGCCGGCGAGGGTGGTGACGGCCGTCCAGAGGGGGAAGTCGGGGGCCGGGATGAGGATCTCGTCGCCGTCCTCGACCAGCGCCTGCACGGCCATGGAGATCAGCTCGGAGATGCCGTTGCCGAGGAAGACGTCGTCGACGCCGACCTCCAGGCCCAGCGTCTGGTAGCGCCCCGCCACCGCGCGGCGGGCCGACAGGACGCCGCGCGAGTCGGTGTAGCCGTGCGCCCGCGGCAGCATCCGGATCATGTCCTGGAGGATCTCCTCCGGCGCCTCGAACCCGAAGAGCGCGGGGTTGCCGGTGTTCAGGCGCAGGACGCTGTGGCCGGCCGCCTCGAGTGCGTCGGCGTGCTCGATCACCGGGCCGCGGATCTCGTAACAGACCTCGCTCAACTTGTTCGACTGCCGGAACTCCATGCGCGCTCGCCCCTCCGGTTGATGTGTTGCTTGGTTTTACCAAGTTCCCGCTTGGAAAGTCCAACGACATGTCTAGACTGCGTGCCATGTCACCTCGCCGAAGCTACGACCAGTACTGTTCCGCCGCACGCGCCCTCGACGTCGTCGGCGACCGCTGGACCCTGCTGATCGTCCGGGAGCTGCTCGCCGGTCCGCGCCGGTACACGGACCTGCACGCCGACCTGCCGGGCGTCAGTACGGACGTACTCGCCTCACGGCTGAAGGACATGGAACGGGACGGGCTGGCCACCCGGCGCAGGCTGCCCCCGCCGGGCGCGGCGTACGTCTACGAACTCACCGGTCGTGGAGCGGAGTTGCTGCCGGTGCTGCAGGCGCTGGGGGCGTGGGGGGAGGGCGAGCTGGGTGAGCGGCGGCCCACCGACGCCCTGCGCGCCCACTGGTTCGCGCTGCCGCTGCTGCGCGGCCTGCGGCACGGCGGGGTGGACGAGGGGCTGGTCGAAGTGCGGCTGGAGGAAGGCGCGTTCCACCTCCACGTCGGGGAGGCGGGCGGGCCGGTCTACGGCGACGGCCGCGCCCCCCGGGAGCCCGACGCCCTGCTCACCCTGGACGCGGACGCCGCCGCGGCCGTCGCCCGGGGGGAGCTGGGCGTGCTGGACGCCGTGCGCGCCGGCCGGATCGAGGTGGCCGGCGAGGGCCCGCCGGCGAAGGCGCTGCGGGCGGCATGAGGCAGGATCCGCAAGGCGAACGCGTTGCGGATGGCATGAGACAGACCCGGCGGTAAAGGTACTGCCGGCGGCATGGGACAGGGCCCACCGCGTCGCGCGGTGGGCCCTGCGAGGAGGCGTCAGGCGCCCGGGGGTACGTGCCGCGGTCGTCCCGAGCCGCGGGTCAGCGTGTATCCGCCGATCCCGGCGAGGGCGGCGAGCGCCGCGCCGACCGCGGTCCACACCCACCGGTCGGACCACCAGCCGGACGCCCAGCCGTCGTCCGGCTCGATGCTCGACAGCACCGCCGAGGCCGAGGAATCGTCCTTGTCCGCCTCGGACCTGACCGCGATGCCCGGAACGAGCGGCTTCGCCAGCGAACCGTCGACGGCCGCGGAACCGCCGATGTCCTTGGAGTCGACCCGCAGTTCCGCCCCGACCGGCAGGCCCAGGTCGGCCGCCTTCAGCCCGAGGACCGTCAGCCGGACGTAGTACGTGCCCGGCAGCGGGTCGTCGGCCCACGGCTCCGACCAGGCGCGCACCGTGCGCAGCACGCAGGCCAGTTCGACGGAGCTCGCGCCCGCCGCGGCGGTCCGCGTCTGCGCGCCGTACTGGCAGGCCTGACGGCGCCGCAGACCGTCGTAGACGTCGACCTGCCAGGTCTGCGCCGCATGGGTCCCGGGCAGCTTCACCGTCGCCTTGACGGTGGGGCGCTGACCGGTGTCCGCCGGGAACGACCAGTACAGGTAGTCACCCGCGGAGCCGTTCGCCGTCGCCGTCTGCCCCTGTTCGATCTCCGTCGCCGTACGGAACGAGGTGCCCGCCTCGGTCGGCGCGGAACCGCCGACGGACGGACTCGCCGACGGCGTGGAGTCGGCCGCGGCCGATGCGGCCGCGGGGCCGAGCGCCAGCCCCGCCACCGGGCCGAGCACCAGCAGGACGCTGCTCAACACACGTGTGATCCGCATCAGTTGGTCCTCCAGACCGCGACCCGCCAGCGAGACGCCCAGCCCCACAGCACACCCGCGAGGAAACCGACCAGCACCAGGACGCCCAGCAGCCACCAGCCCCGGCCGAGGCCGAAGGAGGCCACGTCGCTCGCCTGCGACGGGCCGTCGACCACGTCCACGGTCAGCTCCAGCGGCATGCCCGGCGTGGTCTTCACGCCGGCCGCCGCAGAGTAGGAGTGGGTCACCTGGACGCACACCGTCTCGGCCGGGGCGTCGTCGTCGTCGCTCTCCGCCTTCGGGTAGCGCAGACCCGTCGAGACGACGTCGGTCCGGCCGATGCCCGCGGCCTCGCCGCGCACGATCTCCCGGCCGTGCACGGTGACCGCCCGCAGCAGCACCCCGTAGTCGGGGTTCACGGCCCGGTCCGCCGACACGCTCACCGAGGCGCGCAGTTCCTGGCCCGGCTCGACGTCGACCCGGTACCAGCGCTCCTGCCCGAACTCCTCGCGGTCGGTGTACAGACCCGACTTCAGCGTGGGCGCCTTGGCACAGGAGGCCGCGCCCTCGGCGGCCACCGGAGTGACCACCGGGTCCGCGGCCCGGTCGACCAACTGGTTCACCCGGTCGGTGAGTTCGTCGGTGTGCTCCACGGAGGTGTAGGTGCCGCCGGTCGCCTCCGCGATGCAGCTGAGCTGCTGGCGCATCTTGACGTTGGGAACCAGGCCGAGGGTGTCGATGGTCAGGCCGATGCCCTTGGCCGCGATCTCGCGGGCGACCTCGCACGGGTCGAGCGGAGGACAGGTGTCCTCGCCGTCGCTGATCAGCACGATGCGCTTGGAGCCGGTGCCGCCCTCGAGGTCGTCGGCGGCCTTCAGCAGGGCGGGACCGATCGGCGTCCAGCCGGTCGGTGACAGCGTCGCCACCGCCGTCTTCGCCTCGGTCCGGTCCAACGGGCCGACCGGGTAGAGCTGCGCGGTGTCCTTGCAGCCCGTCTTGCGGTCGTCGCCCGGGTAGTTGGCGCCGAGGGTGCGGATGCCGAGGAGGACGTTCTCCGGGGTCGCGTCCAGCACCTCGTTGAACGCCTGTTTGGCCGCGGCCATCCGCGTCCCGCCGTCCATGTCCTTCGTGCGCATCGACCCGCTGACGTCGAGGACCAGGTCGACCTTGGGTGCGGCGGCGGTGGTCTCGTCGGCTGTCGCCCCGGCCGGGAACGCGATCCCGGCCGCGAGCGCGGCGAGCAGGGCGCAGACGCCCGCCGCCAGCCGTTGTGTTCTGATCATCGGCGGATCCTATTGATCAGAGGCGGCCCGCCACAAAACGGGGTCAGTCCGCCTGCCACCGCAACGGGTTGGGCAGCTCGGCCCACTGGTCCCCGGGCGTCCCCGGCGACAGCCGCATCAGCGTCAGCGCCTTCGCCGGCAGCGGTTCCTCGCACAGCGCCACGAGGTCGGGGGTGCGCGGCAGATCCCGCACCGCGCTCTCCAGGGCCGCGCCCAGCGCCCGGCCGCTCCCGGCCGTCCCCGCCAGCGCGCCCGCCACCAGCGAGCCGAACAGCTTGCGCCGCAGCACCGTCACGTCGTCCGTGACGATCCGCGCCGGCAGGCCGTCGGGCAGCGGGACGCCGTGCCGGGCCAGCCGCGCTGGACTGACCCGGATGTCGGCCAGGTCGCGGTAGACCAGCCGCAGCGGCTCGCCCGAAGGCGACAGCACCACCAGCAGGTTCTGGCCGTGCGCCTCCAACGCCACGCCCAGCTCCAGCATGCGCAGCCCGACGGTGAGCCCGAGCCGGGCCAGGCGGCCCAACCAGGCGCTGTCACGCGGCAGTCCGGTGCCGGCCAGGGCGGCCACCGGGACGACGTGCTCGCCCGGCCCCCCGTACTCCCGCGGCGACTCGCGCAGCACGGCCGCCAGGTCCGGCGAACAGGCGGTCGCGGCGCCCAGCGTCCGGGTCATGTGCAGCAGGCCGTGCGCGTGCGGCGCCAGGGTCTCCGCGAACGCGGACAGCACCGCGGAGGCGGCCACCGAGCCGACGGAGATGTCCCGCACGGAGGAGGTCAGCCGGGTGCTCAACGAGGTCTTGACGTGCAGGCCGTCCGCGAGGGCGAGCGTGCGCAGCGACATCAGCGGACGCGCCGCCATTGCCTCCCGGCCGCTCCGGCCGAGCACATGCGCCGCCTGCCACGGATGCACCGGGATCAACAGCCGCGTGCCGTCCCGCAGATGCTCCGGCCATGTGCCCGACACCAGGCAGTCCGCGGCGGCCGCCGGCAGCAGCCCCAGCCGCACCGACGGCCGGTGCTCGGGACCGTACGCCAGCTGCTCGGCCACCGAGAAGCCGGGCCGCGCACGGCAGTTGGGGTGATACGGATGCCCGTCGACGACCCGCTGCTCCCACTCCCAGTCCCGCGCCGGCCACTCCTTCGGGTCCGTCAGGCAGGCGTGGTCGGGGTCCTGACCGGCCCGGGACAACGCCAACGACGCGACGCCGTGGCCGAGTTCGGCGGCGAAGCCCGCACCGTGCGGGACCGTCAGCTCCGTCAGCAGCCGGGCGGGGTCGTCGTACGCCGTGCCGTCCAGGCGCACCTCCGTCACACGGGGGGCGGTCGTGTACGGGTCCGCGGGCGGGCCGAGCAGCCGGCGGCCGTCGCGCAGCCGCAGCAGCAGCCCCTCCCGGCCCCGCGGACCGCACCCCTCGCGGCCGGCCACCCAGGGCAGCGGCTCGTGGGCGAGCGCCCGCCACAGCCGGGTCAGCACGGCCGCCCGGGCCCCGGGCAGCGCGGCCGCGAACCGCGGGCCGAGAGCGGGACGTACGGCGGCCAGTTCTTCGGCCAGGTCGGTCTCGACGCTGGGGGGACGGTGCACGGGAGAGCTCCTGGGGGTACGGGTACGGCGTCGCGGACGGCTCGTGACGACAGCGATACTTGATCGTCTCCGCCCAGCAGAACCGTAGGGAACCAGGGAACCAGTGGATCGCGTGGACCTCATCCCCCCGCCCCCCGAGCCGATGCCGCCCCCGCGGCCGGCGGCCGCCGGCGCCGCGCCCCCGGCGTCACCCGGCGGGGCTCCGGGCGACGGCGTCGCCGGGCGTGCCGACGCGTACGCCGCCGCGCCGCTGCTGAACTGCCTGCTGCGGGAGCTCGCCGAACCGCTGCCCCGCGCGCCGGGCGGCGACGGCCGGCCGGTCCACCGGCTGCCCGGCGGCCGGCTGCTGCGCGTGCGCGGCGACCGCCGGCCGACCGCACCGGAGGTGTACGAGGCCGGCGCCTGGCGCCCGCTGGACCACCCCGGGCTGGTCGCCCTGACCGCCGAGGCGCTGCGCCTGCGCACCGGACGGGACAACCCCGACCTGCCTGCCGAGATGATCGACAGCCGGGACGCGGTGGCGGCGCTGCTCACCGCGCGCGCGTGTGCCGCCGCGCCGGCCGACCTCTACCTGCGCTCCGAACAGTCCCTGATCACCGGACACCCCCACCACCCCGCCCCCAAGGCGCGCGGCGGCGGCCCCCCGGCCGGCTGGCTGCCGTACGCCCCCGAGGCGCACGCCCGTTTCCCGCTCGTCCTGCTGGGACTGCGCGAGGACGCCGTCGTCGAGGAGGGCGACACCCGCGCGCTGGACGCCCTCGGCGACGCGCCGCCCGGGTACCGGCTGCTGCCCGCCCACCCCTGGCAGCTCGGCCTCGCGGCCCGGGAGCTCGCGCCCGCCTTCGCCGACGGCCGGCTCGTCCGGCTGGGCACGACCGCGTACGACGTCTGGCCGACGGCCGCCGTGCGCACGGTGTACGCACCCGAGCGGGACCTGTGTCTGAAGTTCAGCCTCGACGTGCGCATCACCAACGACGTCCGCCGGCTGTGGCGGCACGACCTGCTGAAGCTGCGCCGGACCGACGCCGCGGCGGCCCGGGCCTTCGCGACCTGGGACGGCCCGGCGGCCTGGCTGAGCGACCGCGGCTACCGCACCGCCGACTTCGCCTTCGAGGCGCTCGCCGTCCTGGTCCGCGACGGGCTGGCCGCTCCCGTGCTGCCCGGCGCGACCCCGCTGCTCGCCGCGGGCCTCGTGGAGGGCTTCGACGGCAGCCCGCTGGCCGCGACGACGGACCCGGCGAGATGGTGGGAGGCGTACCTGTCGGCCGTCGTCCCGCCGGCCCTGGAGGCCTTCGCCGGCCACGGCGTCGTCCTCGAGGCGCATCTGCAGAACACGCTCGTCGCCGTCGACGCCGACGGCATCCCGGTGCAGGCCCTCTTCCGGGACGCCGAGGGCGTGAAACTCCTGCCGGACGTGGAGCGGGCGGCCGGCTGGGAGCGGCTGGTGTACTGCCTGGTGGTGAACCATCTGTGCGAGGTCGCCGCGGCCCTCGTCGCACACCACCCCGGGTTCGCCCCGTGGCCCGCGGCACGCCGCGCACTGGCCCGCCACGACCTCCCCGAGACGGCCGCCCTGCTCACCGCGCCCACCCTGCCCGGCAAGACGAACCTGCTGCTGCGCTGGACGGGGGCGGACGGCGCGGACGCCCGCTATCGGCCGCTGCCCAACCCGCTCGCCGACGACGCCGACGCCCGCCGCACATGATCTGAACTACGCTGACCGGTGTGCTGCGCGAAGTGACCGCCGTCCGATACGTGAACCCGCTGAGGTCTGGCGGCTCCGTGCCCGGTGTCGTCGAGGCCGACGACCTCGGCACCTACGTCGTGAAGTTCACCGGCTCCGCGCAGGGCCGCAAGGCGCTGGTCGCCGAGGTGATCGTCGGCGAGCTGGCGCGCGCGCTCGGACTGCGCTTCCCCGAGCTGGTCCTGGTGCACTTCGACCCGGCGCTCGCGGCGCACGAACCGCACCAGGAGGTGCGCGACCTCCTCGACGCCAGCCACGGCGTCAACCTCGGCATGGACCTGCTGCCGGGAGCGGAGGACTTCACCCCGAGGGTCGCCGAGTCCTTCGCCGTGGACCCGCTGGAGGCCGGCCGGATCGTCTGGCTCGACGCCCTGACCGTCAACGTCGACCGGACGGTCCACAGTTCCAACCTGATGGTCTGGCCCACGTCCGGGACCGTGCCGCCGCGGTTGTGGCTGATCGACCACGGGGCCGCCCTCGTCTTCCACCACCGCTGGGACGCGTCGACACCGGAGAGGGCC
Organism: Streptomyces achromogenes; assembly: GCF_030816715.1. Taxonomy (NCBI): domain Bacteria; kingdom Bacillati; phylum Actinomycetota; class Actinomycetes; order Kitasatosporales; family Streptomycetaceae; genus Streptomyces; species Streptomyces achromogenes. The sequence continues at coordinate 6,892,107 of NZ_JAUSYH010000001.1, forward strand.
TACGACTTCCGCCACCACGCCCTAGGCCACTACGCCCCCGACACCCGCGCGGCCGACGCCGAGCTCGCCCCCCGGGTCACCGAGGAGCTGCTGCGCGCGATCGTGGCGGAGGTCCCGGACGCCTGGCTGGCCGGAGAGGAGGGCTTCGCCACGCCGGACGCCGTCCGAGAGGCGTACGTGCGCTACCTCCACGCGCGCGTGAAGGCCTCCGCGGCCTGGCTGCCCACCGGCTTTCCCACCCGGGAGGAACGCGCAGCCGAGGAGGCCCGGCGTGCGGAGAAGACCCGTCAGGGCCGCCCGAGTTGGCTCAAACAGGTCCCCGACCTGCATGGCGAACCGGCGGCGGAACAGGATTGGTCGGTGCACCTCGGATGACCCACGTCGTGCAGATCGAGTACTGCACCCAGTGCCGCTGGCTGCCCCGCGCGGCGTGGCTGGCGCAGGAGTTGCTGACGACCTTCGAGGCGGAGCTCGCGCAGCTGTCGCTGAAGCCCGGCACGGGCGGCGTGTTCGTCGTCCGCGTCGACGGCGAGGTCGTCTGGGACCGCCGCGCGCAGGGCTTCCCGGAGCCCACGGCGGTGAAGCGGCTGGTACGCGACCGAGTGGCCCCGGGGCGGACCCTGGGCCACTCGGACCGTCCGTAGGTCAGCCCCTGAGCTGCTCGTAGGCCGGCAGGGTGAGGAAGTCCGCGTAGTCCTCGTCGAGGGCGACCGTCAGCAGCAGGTCGTGCGCCTGCTGCCAGTGGCCGGCCGTGAAGGCCTCCTCGCCGATCTCCTCGCGGATCGCGGCCAGTTCCTCGGCGGCGACCTTCCGGGCCAGTTCGGGGGTGGCCTTCTCGCCGTTCTCGAACTCCACCCCGGCGTTGATCCACTGCCAGATCTGCGAGCGGGAGATCTCGGCGGTCGCGGCGTCCTCCATGAGGTTGAAGATGGCCACCGCGCCCATGCCGCGCAGCCACGCCTCGATGTAACGGATGCCCACCTGCACGGCGTTGACCAGTCCCGGGTAGGTGGGCCTGGCATCGAGCGAGTCGACGGCGATCAGGTCGGCGGCCTCGACGCGGACGTCCTCGCGCAGCCGGTCCTTCTGGTTCGGCCGGTCGCCGAGGACCCGGTCGAAGGACGCCATGGCGATCGGCACCAGATCCGGGTGGGCCACCCAGGAGCCGTCGAAGCCGTCGTTCGCCTCGCGGTCCTTGTCCGCTTTGACCTTCTCGAACGCGACCTTGTTGACCTCGGCGTCGCGACGGGAGGGGATGAACGCCGCCATGCCTCCGATGGCGTGCGCGCCGCGCCGGTGGCAGGTGCGGACGAGCAGTTCGGTGTAGGCGCGCATGAACGGGGCGGTCATCGTGACCGCGTTGCGATCGGGCAGGACGAACCTGGCGCCGCCGTCCCGGAAGTTCTTGACGATGGAGAACAGGTAGTCCCAGCGTCCCGCGTTCAACCCCGAGGCGTGGTCGCGGAGTTCGTAGAGGATCTCCTCCATCTCGTAGGCGGCCGTGATCGTCTCGATGAGCACGGTGGCGCGGACGGTGCCCTGCGGGATGCCGACGTGGTCCTGCGCGAAGACGAACACGTCGTTCCAGAGGCGGGCCTCCAGGTGCGACTCCGTCTTCGGGAGGTAGAAGTACGGGCCCTTGCCGAGGTCGAGGAGACGCCGGGCATTGTGGAAGAAGTAGAGGCCGAAGTCGACGAGGGCGCCGGGCACGGCGCGGCCCTCGGCGTCGACGAGGTGACGCTCGTCGAGGTGCCAGCCGCGCGGCCGCATCACGACGGTTGCGAGCTCGCTGTTCTCCTTCAGCGCGTACGACTTGCCGGACACCGGGTCGGTGAAGTCGATGGAGCGGGTGTAGGCGTCGGCCAGGTTGACCTGACCGAGGACGACGTTCTCCCAGGTCGGCGCAGACGCGTCCTCGAAGTCGGCGAGCCAGACCCGGGCCCCGGAGTTGAGGGCGTTGATCGTCATCTTGCGGTCGGTGGGGCCGGTGATCTCGACCCGGCGGTCGTCCAGGGCCGCGGGGGAGGGCGCCACCCGCCAGGAGTCGTCCGCGCGGATCGCGGCGGTCTCCGGGAGGAAGTCGAGCGTGCAGGTGCGGGCGATCTCGGCGCGGCGCTCCGCGCGGCGGGCGAGGAGTTCGTCGCGGCGCGGTGTGAACCGCCGGTGCAGTTCGGCCACGAAGGCGAGGGCCGGCTCGGTGAGGACCTCCTCCTGCCGCGGCAGGGGCTCGGCGTCGACGATGGCCAGCGGGGACGGCGCTGGTGCGGACATGAGCGGTCACTTCCTTCAGCGGTGGCACCGGGTGCCAGTCGAACCGGGTACGGCGAGCGAGGCTCCGGACGAGCCAAGCCCTTCTGGTTAATGGATACTAGTTTCCTCATCGTGGAAGTTCAATGGTTTGTTGATGTCGAGAATCTCCGGGTCGAGGCAAGGTGGCGCTCGGTGCCGGGGGGCTCACTCGAGGTGCGCGAGATCCTCAGGGGTGTCGATGTCGAACGGCTGGGCGACGTCACCGCACTCGACGAGCGTGAGCGCCTCCCGGTGCGCGCTCAGATAGGCGCGCGCCCCCCGGTCGCCGGTCGCGGTCGCGGCGACGCCCGCCCAGTGGCGGGCGCCGAACAGGACCGGATGGCCGCGCTCGCCGTCATAGGCGGCCGACACGAGCGAGGACTCGCCCTCGTACGCCGCGAGCACCCGCGCCACCGCCTGCGGCCCGATGCCGGGCTGGTCGACGAGAAGGACCAGCGCCGCCCGCGCGCCGCGTTCCCTTGTCCGCGCGTCTCCTTCCCCGGTCCGTGCGTCTCCTTCCCCGGTCCGCGCGCCGGCCTCCCCGGTCCGCGTGGCGCCCGCCGGCGGACCGGCGGGCGGGGCGGGGCAGGGGAGTGAGGCGAGCCCGGCGCGCAGGGACGTGCCCATCCCCTGCGCCCAGTCGGGGTTGTCCACCAGCACGCACCCGTCGAGCCGGGCCCGCTCCCGTACGGCGTCGGCGGCGGCCCCGAGCACCACGTGCACGCGGGCGCAGCCCGCCGCGCGCAGCGTGCCCACCGCGTGCTCCACCAGCGGGCGTCCCCGGTGTTCGAGCAGCGCCTTGGGCCGCCCCCCGAGCCTTCGTCCACCGCCCGCCGCGAGGATCAGGCCCACGACCTGGCCCTCGGCGACGGTCGCGCTCTCGTCCTGCGTGTGCGTCATGCGTCCTGCATACCTGACGCGGCGTCGGACGCGGGGTCTTCGGAGGCTGAATTTCGGTCCGCGCTGTGGCGCACCCGGCACGGGGTGGCGTTTACTGACCCGCGCGTCCCCCGGCGTGCGACCGGCGCCACGGGGAGGCGGGGCGGGAAGGCGCGTACTCGTGCTCGGCGGGGTGCGAGGGGGGAGAGCTGTGTTGCGGAGCTTGGGGCAGAGGGCAGTGACCGGCAGCGACGAGGATCCCAGGGTGGCGGAACTGCGGACCGCGGTGTCCCGGCTTCGCCGCGAACTCGCCGCGCATCCGGCGGAGTTCCCGGACCGGGTCATCGCCGAGGACGAACTCGCCGCGCTCGCCGCGATGGCGGCCCACGGCACCCCGGAGGTCCCCCGCTTACGCCGCTCCCTGCTGCTGATCGCCGGCGCCATCGGCTCGGTGAGCGCCCTGGCCCGCAGTCTGGCCGACGTGCGCGGCGCCGTGGAGCTCTTCGGGCAGACCCCGCGCCGCTGACGCCGGCCGCTGCCGGCTGCCCGCTGACCGCGGCGGCTCGGCGTGGGTCAGCCGATCCCGTTGCCCGGGTTGGTCAGCGCCTGTGACAGGTCCGCCGCCACCTGCTGGAGCACCGGCACGATCTTCGCCGTGGCCTCCTCCGTGACGCGGCCCGCCGGGCCGGAGATGGAGACGGCCGCGGCGGTGGGGGAGTCGGGCACCGACACCGCCAGGCAGCGGACGCCGATCTCCTGTTCGTTGTCGTCGACGGCGAACCCGGCCTGGCGTACGTCCGCCAGCGCCGCGAGGAAGCCCTCCGGCGTGGTGATCGTCTTGTCCGTGGCGGCGGGCATGCCGGTGCGGGCGAGCAGGGCGCGCACCTCGTCGTCGGGGAAGCCGGCCAGCAGGGCCTTGCCGACGCCTGTGGAGTGCGGCAGGACCCGGCGTCCGACCTCGGTGAACATCCGCATCGAGTGCTTGGACGGCACCTGCGCCACGTACACGATCTCGTCGCCGTCGAGCAGCGCCATGTTCGCCGTCTCGCCCGTCTCCTCGACCAGACGGGCCAGGTAGGGGCGGGCCCAGGTGCCCAGCAGCCGGGAGGCCGACTCCCCCAGCCGGATCAGCCGAGGACCCAGCGCATAGCGGCGGTTGGTCTGCTGGCGGACGTAGCCGCAGGCCACCAGGGTGCGCATCAGGCGGTGGATGGTGGGCAGCGGAAGTCCGCTGCTCGCGGACAGCTCGCTCAGGCCGACCTCGCCGCCCGCGTCGGCCATCCGCTCGAGCAGATCGAAGGCGCGCTCGAGGGACTGGACCCCGCCACCGGCGGACTTGGCGGAGTCGGTGGTGCTGGCGCTCGACGTCGGCACGGCGCGTCCTTTCGCTACGGGCGGGCGGGGCTGAAGCCTACCCGTCGGTCGGTTGACTCCCGGCTTGTGCGTAGCTACGTTCTGCTGCACGGAATTATTATTCCGCTTTGTGGAAACGTCCAGAGGGACGGCGGCGGGTGCACTGTGGGGGAGTGCGCCCTTGACGGCGTGGGAGCGGGAGTGAAGACTCCTTCAACAGAACGTTGAATTCCGTTGCGTGGAAGTTTCCGTACGTTTCTCGCAGGTGACCGGAGTGCACGGAAGAGAGGGGTCCGGGTGTCCGAGGCCGAACTGGTACTGCGCTCGACGCGCGTCATCACCCCCGAGGGGACGCGCCCCGCGGCGGTCGCGGTGGCGGGCGGCACGATCGCGGCCGTCCTGCCGCACGACGCCCCCGTCCCCGGGGGCGCCCGTCTGGAGGACTTCGGCGACGACGTCCTGCTGCCCGGCCTGGTCGACACGCACGTGCATGTCAACGACCCCGGCCGCACCCACTGGGAGGGCTTCTGGACCGCCACCCGCGCGGCGGCGGCCGGCGGCATCACCACGCTCGTCGACATGCCCCTGAACTCCCTGCCGCCGACCACCACGGTCGACCACCTGCGCGTCAAGCGGGAGGTCGCCGTCGACAAGGCGCACATCGACGTCGGCTTCTGGGGCGGCGCCCTGCCCGGCAACGTCGAGGACCTGCGGCCCCTGCACGAGAGCGGGGTGTTCGGTTTCAAGGCGTTCCTCTCCCCGTCGGGCGTGGACGAGTTCCCGCACCTCGACCAGGACGGCCTGGCCCGGTCCCTGGCCGAGATCGCCGGCTTCGACGGCCTGCTGATCGTGCACGCGGAGGACCCGCACCACCTGGCCGCGGCCCCGCAGCGGGGCGGCCCCCGATACGCCGACTTCCTCGCCAGCCGCCCGCGCGACGCCGAGGACACCGCCGTCGCGCACCTCGTCGCCCAGGCCCGGCGGCTCCACGCGCGCGTGCACGTCCTGCACCTCTCCTCCAGCGACGCGCTCCCGCTGATCGCCGCCGCCAAGGCCGACGGCGTCCGGATCACCGCCGAGACCTGCCCGCACTATCTGACCCTGACCGCCGAGGAAGTACCCGACGGGGCCAGCGAGTTCAAGTGCTGCCCGCCCATCCGCGAAGCCGCCAACCAGGACCTGCTGTGGCAGGCTCTCGCCGACGGCACGATCGACTGCGTGGTCACCGACCACTCGCCGTCCACGGCGGACCTGAAGACCGGCGACTTCGCGACCGCGTGGGGCGGCATCTCCGGCCTCCAGCTCAGCCTCGCGGCGGTCTGGACCGAGGCGCGCAGCCGGGGCCACGGCCTCGAGGACGTCGTGCGGTGGATGTCCACGCGCACCGCCGCCCTCGTGGGCCTCGACCGCAAGGGCGCGATCGAGGCGGGCCGCGACGCCGACTTCGCCGTCCTCGCTCCCGACGAGACCTTCACCGTCGACCCGGCGGCGCTCCAGCACCGCAACCGCGTCACGGCGTACGCCGGCCGGACGCTCCACGGCGTCGTGAAGTCCACCTGGCTGCGGGGCGAACGCATCGTCTCCGGAGGCGAGTTCACCGAGCCGAAGGGGCGGCTGCTCACCCGTAGCCCCTGACGCCGACGCCACAGGGCGCCCGCACCCGCACCCGCACCCGCACAGCGACCCGCGCACCCGCACCGCCCTCCCCGCACCCGCACCGGCCGACTCCCGAAAGGCAGATCTGATCACCGTGACGGCGACGACGAGTTTCACCGGCGACGCGAACCCCTACGGGGGCGGCGACCCGTACGCGGACTACCGCACCGCCGACCTTCCCTTCACCCGGTACGTCGACCTCGCCGACCGGCGGCTCGGCGGCGCGGTCGTCGCCGCCAACGACGAGTTCTTCGCCCAGCGCGAGAACCTCCTGCTGCCCGGACCCGCCGAGTTCGACCCGGAGCGCTTCGGGCACAAGGGCAAGATCATGGACGGCTGGGAGACCCGCCGTCGCCGCGGCGCCGACGCCGACCGTCCGTGGCCGGCCGCCGACGACCACGACTGGGCGCTCGTCCGTCTCGGCGCACCCGGCGTGATCCGGGGCATCGTCGTCGACACGGCCCACTTCCGCGGCAACTACCCGCAGGCGGTGTCCGTCGAGGGCGCGTCGGTGGCGGGCGCGCCGTCGCCCGATGAGCTCCTCGGGGGCGACGTGAAGTGGACGACGCTGGTCCCTCGCACACCGGTCGGCGGTCACGCGGCGAACGGTTTCCCCGTGGCGACGGAGCAGCGTTTCACGCACCTGCGGGTCAACCAGCACCCCGACGGCGGCATCGCCCGCCTGCGGGTCCACGGCGAGGTCGTCCCCGACCCCGGGTGGCTGGCCGTGCTCGGCGCCTTCGACGTGGTCGCCCTGGAGAACGGCGGCCGGGTCGAGGACGCCTCCGACCTCTTCTACTCCCCGGCGGTCCACACCATCCAGCCGGGCCGCTCCCGCAAGATGGACGACGGCTGGGAGACCCGCCGCCGCCGCGACCGGGGCAACGACTGGATCCGCTACCGGCTGGCCGCCCAGGCGCGGATCCGCGCGCTGGAGATCGACACCGCGTACCTGAAGGGCAACAGCGCCGGCTGGGCCTCGGTGTCGGTCAAGGACGGCGACGCCGGCGCGTGGACGGAGATCCTGCCGCGCACCCGCCTGCAGCCCGACACCAACCACCGGTTCGTCCTGCCGGAACCCGCGGTCGGCACCCACGCGCGCGTGGACATCTATCCGGACGGCGGCATCTCCCGCCTGCGGCTGTTCGGCTCGCTGACGGAGGAGGGCGCGAGCCGCCTCACCGCCCGCCACCAGGAGCTGGGCGGCTGACGGGGTCCCGCCCCGCGCGGACGGATCCGGACAAACCGGAACACTTTCCTCCGCCCTGTGCGTTCTTCTGGTGTGACCCTTCAGCAAGAGATCGTCGGCAGCGCCATGCAGATGGCGGTCGTCAGCCTGCAGCCCGGCCAGAGCGTGTACTGCGAGGCCGGGAAGTTCCTCTTCAAGACGACGAACGTGACCATGGAGACCCGCCTGGGCGGCCCGTCCGGCGGCCGGCAGCCGCAGGGCGGCGGGGGCGGGGCCGGCATGGGCGGCATGCTGCGCCAGGCGATGGGCACCGCCATGCAGGTCGGCCAGCGCGCCCTCGCGGGCGAGTCACTGGCGTTCCAGTACTTCGGCGTGCGGGGCGGCGAGGGCACCGTCGGCTTCGCGGGCGTGCTCCCCGGTGAGATGCGCGCCCTGGAGCTGGACGGCACGCGCGCGTGGTTCGCCGAGAAGGACGCCTTCGTGGCCGCCGAGTCCACCGTCGACTTCGGCATCGCCTTCCAAGGCGGCCGCACCGGCACGAAGGGCGGCGAGGGGTTCGTCCTGGAGAAGTTCACCGGCCGCGGAACGGTGATCATCGCGGGCGCCGGCAACTTCATCGACCTCGATCCGGCCGACTTCGGAGGCCGCATCGAGGTGGACACCGGCTGCGTGGTCGCCTTCGAGGACGGCATCCGCTACGGCGTCCAGCGCGTCGGGGGCCTCGACCGCCAGGGGATGATGAACGCGGTGTTCGGCGGCGAGGGCCTCTCCCTGGCGACGCTGGAGGGCAGTGGCCGCGTCATCCTGCAGTCCCTCACCATCGAGAGCCTCGCGGGCGCCCTCCGCAAGGCCCAGGGCGGCGACAAGCAGGGGCCGACCGGCGGACTGTTCTCGACGGACGCGGGCTGAACCAGGTCGACGTCCCTGAACCGAACGGAGCGGACGGCCGCCGCCGGGACGTCCGCTCAGCCGGATCCCGGGCTCTCCCCGGCGGCGAACCGGTCGTGCTCACCGCCTTCCACGCCGACGAACAGGTGCTGCGGGCGCTGCGCGCGGGGGCCGCCGTGTTCGTCCTCAAGGACACCCCACGCATCCAGGGCGAACGACTCCGGGCGACGGCAGGAACCGCGGCCCTTCGCCGCGACGGTCCGACCGGCGCCTGCCCGAGGGGGCGTGCCTCCTCACTCCGACCCGAGCGCCGCCGGGATCTCCGCGAGCCGTACCGCCCGGCGTTCTCGGCGGGACACCTCGCAGGCCTCGGCGATACGCAGGGCCTGGAGCGCCTCGCGGCCGTCGCAGGGGTTGGCGCGGCCCCCGCGGACGACGTCCACGAACGCGTTCAGCTCCGCCGTGTAAGCGGGTTCGAAGCGTTCCAGGAATCCCGTCCACGGCTTGTCCGCGGCCGGCGGACCGGTGGGCTCGGTGGACGCGATCGGCGTACGGTCGTCCAGGCCCACGACGATCTGGTCCAGCTCGCCGGCCAGCTCCATGCGGACGTCGTAGCCCGCCCCGTTCAGCCGTGTCGCCGTCGCGGTGGCCAGGGTGCCGTCGTCGAGGGTGAGGACCGCGGCCGCCGTGTCCACGTCCCCCGCCTCGCGGAACATCGCCGGACCGGCGTCGGAACCGGCCGCGTACACGTCCGCCACCTCGCGCCCGGTCACCCAGCGCAGGCAGTCGAAGTCGTGGATGAGCGCGTCGCGGTAGATGCCGCCGGACACCGGCAGCCAGGCCGCCGGCGGCGCCGACTCGTCGGAGGTCAGCGCCCGCACCGTGTGCAGCCGTCCGAGCCGCCCCGAGCGCACCGCCTCCCGGGCCCCCGCGTACCCCGCGTCGAAGCGGCGCTGGAAGCCCATCTGAAGGATCGTTCCGGCGTTCTCGACCTCCGCTATCGCCTGTAAGGTCCCCGCCAGGTCCAGGGCGATCGGCTTCTCGCAGAAGACCGGGAGCCCGGAGCGTGCTGCCCGACCGATCAGTTCGGCGTGGGCCGAGGTGGCCGTCGTGATGACCACGGCGTCCACGCCCCAGCGGAAGATCTCGTCCACCCCGGGGGCGGCCGTCTCGCCCAGCCGCAGCGCGAGCTCCTGGGCCCGCCCGTGGTCGGCGTCCGTCAGGATGAGGGATCCGACCTCGCGGTGACGGCTGAGTGTGTTCGCATGAATGGTGCCTATGCGGCCCGTCCCGATGACCCCGATGCGCATGGAACCAAAGTGACGTCGCAGGCAGTGCCCTGTCAATGCGCATGTCCGGACAATCGAACTACACAACTTCCCGTCAACCGGTCGCGGAGCTACGCTCGGGCCGTGCCGAAACCAGGAGTGGACCCGACCGTGCAGCTGGAACTACGTGTGGACCGCAGTTCCCCGGTGCCGTTGTACTTCCAGCTCGCCCAGCAGCTGGAGGCCGCGATCGAGCACGGCTCGCTCACCCCCGGCAGCCTGCTGGGCAACGAGATCGAGCTCGCCGCACGCCTCGGCCTGTCCCGGCCCACCGTCCGCCAGGCGATCCAGTCGCTCGTGGACAAGGGGCTCCTGGTGCGCCGCCGGGGCGTCGGCACACAGGTCGTGCACAGCCAGGTCAAGCGCCCTCTGGAGCTCAGCAGCCTCTTCGACGACCTCGAGGCGGCCGGGCAGCGTCCGGCGACGACGGTCCTGGTCAACACCGTGCTGCCGGCGTCCGCCGAGGTGGCGGCCGCGCTCGGGGTGGCCGAGGGCAGCGACGTCCACCGGGTGGAACGGCTGCGGCTGGCGCACGGCGAGCCGATGGCGTACCTGTGCAACCACCTGCCCTCCGGTCTGCTCGACCTCGACACCGCACAGCTCCAGGCCACCGGCCTGTACCGTCTGATGAGGGCCGCCGGGATCACCCTGCACAGCGCCCGCCAGTCCATCGGCGCCCGCGCCGCCACCGCGGACGAGGCGGAGCGGCTCGCCGAGGAGCGGGGCGCCCCGCTGCTGACCATGCAGCGCACCACCTTCGACGACACCGGCCGAGCGGTGGAGTTCGGCGACCACATCTACCGCCCGACCCGCTACTCCTTCGAGTTCCAGCTGCTCGTGCGCCCCTGAACGCCCCTGCGCGCCCCGCGTGCCCTGTGCGCCCCGGACGCGACAGCGGGCGTGAACGCCGGTGAAGCCGCGGCGTGCGTCACCGTGGTGAAGAGCGTGACGTCGACGACGCTGTGACCCCCGTCACTCCGGCACGCCGACGACGGGGAAGCCGACGGGGACCGTCCCGGCGACCCCCGCCACGAGCTGCGGCGTCGCCCACCCGCCCGTCGCCGCGTCCCCGCGGTCGCCAGGAGTCCGCCGTCGGCGAAGGCCGCGCGCCGTCGTCGCCCGGCTCGGCACCCGAGGTGGGGGTGAGGCAGAATCGGCGACGATGAGCACCTACGGCAACTTCAGCGCCCCCATCGGCTCCCGCCGCGCCCCCGCACTCCGCACGGTGGGCACCAGGGAGCGCCGCTCGCACCTCACCGCGCCACGGGTGCCCACCGTGGGCATCGACATCGGCGGCACCAAGGTGATGGCGGGCGTCGTCGACGCCGACGGCAACATCCTGGAGAAGGTCCGCACCGAGACGCCGGACAAGTCGAAGAGCCCGAAGGTCGTGGAGGACACGATCGTCGAACTGGTCCTCGACCTGTCCGACCGCCACGACGTGCACGCCGTCGGCGTCGGCGCGGCGGGCTGGGTCGACGCCGACCGCAACCGTGTGCTGTTCGCGCCCCATCTGTCCTGGCGCAACGAACCCCTCAGGGACCGCCTCTCCGGCCGCCTCGCGGTGCCCGTCCTCGTCGACAACGACGCCAACACCGCCGCCTGGGCGGAGTGGCGCTTCGGCGCGGGCCGCGGCGAGGACCACCTCGTCATGATCACCCTCGGCACCGGCATCGGCGGCGCGATCCTCGAGGACGGCCAGGTCAAGCGCGGCAAATACGGCGTCGCCGGCGAGTTCGGCCATATGCAGGTGGTGCCCGGCGGCCACCGCTGCCCGTGCGGCAACCGCGGCTGCTGGGAGCAGTACAGCTCGGGCAACGCCCTGGTCAGGGAGGCCAAGGAGCTGGCCGCCGCCGACTCACCGGTGGCCTACGGGATCATCGAGCACGTCAAGGGGCAGATCGGCGACATCAGCGGCCCCATGATCACGGAGCTGGCCCGCGAGGGCGACGCCATGTGCATCGAGCTGCTCCAGGACATCGGCCAGTGGCTGGGCGTGGGCATCGCCAACCTCGCCGCCGCCCTCGACCCCTCCTGCTTCGTGATCGGCGGTGGCGTCTCGGCCGCCGACGACCTGCTGATCAGTCCCGCGCGGGACGCGTTCAAGCGCCAGCTCACCGGGCGCGGCTACCGCCCCGAGGCCCGGATCGTGCGCGCCCAGCTCGGCCCCGAGGCCGGCATGGTCGGCGCCGCGGACCTGGCCCGTCTGGTGGCCCGCCGCTTCCGGCGCGCCAAGCGCCGCCGCGTGGAGCGCTACGAGCGCTTCGAACGGTTCACGGAGGCGGCCCGCCGCACCCAGGACACGGCGTGACGTCCGTGCCGTCCCCTGTCCGGGACACGGCGTGACGTCCGTGTCGTCCCCCGTCCGGGACCCGGCGTGACGTCCGTGCCGTCCCCCGTCCGGGACACGGCGTGACGTCCGTGTCGCCCTCCGCCCGAGCCACGGCCTGACGGCTGTGCCGCCCTCCGCCCAGGACATCGCATGACCCCGGTACCGCCACCGCCCCGCCCGACCTCGGACACCGCATGAGCGCACCGCTGCCCCGCCAGGCCGCGTCCTCCGGCGAGCCGCCCCGCCCGCCGGAGGACCGCCGGCACATGATCCGCCGCAGGGCGCTCACCCTGCTGATCATCGTGCTGCTCATCGGCGTCCCGGCCGGCTACCTGGTGATCTCCGCAAACCAGAGCCGCAGCAGCGGCAAGGACAAGGAGGACAAGTACTCCGCGACCGGGCTGACCGAGGGCTGGCCCTCGAAGGTGCAGCGCCGCCTGTACCAGGTGCCGGTCCCGCACCCCGCCAACAAGGTCGCCTACTACGAGACCAACAACTGGAAGACCAGCCGGCTCTATGTGCAGTTCCAGACCACGCACGCCGGCCTCGACCAGTTCCTCGCGGAGATCGGTGTCGGCCGCGACGACCTGAAGAAGGGCGACATCGTCATCAGCGACCGCGACCAGGAGATCACCGGCTGGAAGTTCAGCGGCCCCGGCTCGCGTCCGGGAGACGACTTCGGCATCGTCCTCGAGCGGAAGAACCCGCAGCCCACGCTGGACATCGTCGTGAACACCGGAAACGCGGTCTTCCCGTTCGTGTACGTCGTCTCCCGCACGGTCCCCTGACCCGGCTCCCGGGCTCCGCTCGGCGCCCCGGCCGGACCCGACGGGGTGGCCGGCCGTCCGGGGCCGATTGTCAGACCCCGCCCGTAGAGTCGAAGACGACTGATCCGACAGAGGGGCGGGAGGTGGACACCCGGCATGAGCGTCATGACCGACGGGACGGCGGCTGCCGAACCCGGTTCCGTCTCCTTCTGCGTGCGGCTCGCCGCCGTCTTCCTGCCCGCACCCCTCCCGCGCGAGGGCCGCGTCGCCTTCTGGGACCCGGCCGGCGACGCGCTGCCCGCCGCGACGCAGCACACGGAGCTCACCGTCGTCCGGCGCCAGGGCGCCACGATCCGCCGCAGGCAGACCCCGGCCCTGTCGCTGCCGCTCGACACGGCGCTCCCGCTCCTCGTGCGCGCCCGCAGCGACCCCGCCGCCCACCCGGCGACCGCCTGCTGGGGCGCGGCCGCGCTGCACGCGCTGCGGCTCGCCGCCCGGGGCCGCCTCCTGCCCGGCCTCACCCCCGCCGGACACGACGCCTGGCGCGCGGGCCCACTGGACCCGGAGGACATCGCGCATCTGCGCGCGGTCGCCGCCGCCCTCCCGCCCGAGGGCCACGCCGTGCCGCTCCCCGGCTCCGGGCCGCTCCTGCTGCCCCGGCCCGAACCCCTGATGCGCGCCTTCCTCGACGCGGTGGCGGACACCCTGCCCCGCACCCCGGCCGCGCCGCACGCCTGCGGGAAGCCGTTCGCGGACCGCCGCCCCCAGCGGCTGCCCGGCGCCCACGACTGGGCCGCGGAGGTCGCCGCCGGCATGGACGCCGGGGTGCGGATCTCGCTCCGCCTCGACCTGTCGGCGTTCGACATGTTCGACGCCGGCAATGACGGCCACGGCGGGGCGCGGGTGCGCAGCGCGGGCGCGGCGATCGTCCAGGTGCACAGCCTCGCCGACCCGACCTTGGTGGCGGACGCGGCGGCGCTGTGGGCGGGCGAGACCGACGCGGCCTTCGGGGCACGCGCACGCGTGGACGCGGCCCTTGCCGTGCGGCGCGCGGCCCGCGTGTGGCCGCCGCTCGCCCGGCTCGCCGAACAGGACGCGCCGGACGTCCTGGCCCTCTCCGAGGACGAGCTGGGCGATCTGCTCGGCGTGGCCGCCACCCGGCTCGCCGCGGCCGGGGTCGCCGTGCACTGGCCCCGGGACCTCGCACAGGACCTCAGCGCGGCCGCCGTGGTCCGCCCCGCCCCCGGCTCCGCGACCGACGGCGGGAGCTTCTTCGAGGGCGAGGAACTGCTGCAGTTCCGCTGGCAGCTGGCGATCGGCGGCGACCCGCTCAGCGAGGCCGAGATGGACGCGCTGGCGGAGGCCCACCGCCCGGTGGTGCGGCTGCGCGACCAGTGGGTGCTGGTCGATCCGGCGCTGGTGCGCAAGGCCCGCAAACGCGAACTGGGCCTGCTGGACCCGGTCGACGCCCTGTCCGTCGCCCTCTCCGGCGTGGCCGAGGTCGACGGCGAGACCGTCGAGGCGGTTCCGGTCGGCGCCCTGGCCGCCCTGCGCGACCGGCTCACCGCCGGGGTGCGGCCCGCCGAGCCGCCCGCAGGCCTCCACGCCGTCCTGCGCGACTACCAGCTGCGCGGCCTGGCCTGGCTGGACCTCATGACCTCCCTCGGTCTCGGCGGCTGCCTCGCCGACGACATGGGCCTCGGCAAGACGATCACCGTCATCGCCCTGCATCTGAAGCGCGCCCGCAGCGAGCCCACGCTGGTGGTCTGTCCGGCCTCCCTGCTGGGCAACTGGCAGCGCGAGATCAACCGCTTCGCGCCCGGGGTGCCCGTCCGCCGCTTCCACGGCCCCGACCGCAGCCTGGCGGGGCTGTCCGGCGGCTTCGTCCTCACCACGTACGGCACGATGCGCGCGGCGGCCCCGACACTGGCCGGACAGCCCTGGGGCATGGTCGTCGCGGACGAGGCGCAGCACGTGAAGAACCCCTACTCGGCGACGGCGAAGGCACTGCGCACCATCCCGACCCCCGCACGCGTGGCGCTGACCGGCACCCCCGTCGAGAACAACCTGTCCGAGCTCTGGGCGCTGCTCGACTGGACGACACCCGGGCTCCTCGGCCCCCTGAAGTCCTTCCGCGCCCGGCACGCGCGCGCGGTGGAGAACGGCGAGGACGACCAGGCGGTGGAGCGTCTCGCCCGGCTGGTCCGGCCGTTCCTCCTGCGCCGCAAGAAGTCCGACCCCGGCATCGTGCCCGAACTGCCGCCCAAGACGGAGACCGACCACCCGGTCCCGCTCACCCGCGAACAGGCCGCCCTCTACGAGGCGGTGGTCCGTGAGTCCCTGCTGGCCATCGAGACGGCGGACGGCATCGCCCGCCGCGGCCTGGTGCTGAAGCTCCTCGGCGCGTTGAAGCAGATCTGCGACCACCCCGCCCTCTACCTCAAGGAGGCCGGCGCCGCCGTCGGTGACGCCCTGGCCGCCCGCTCCGGCAAACTCGCCCTGCTGGACGAGCTGTTGGACACCCTTCTCGCGGAGGACGGCTCGGCCCTCGTCTTCACCCAGTACGTCGGCATGGCCCGGCTGATCACCGCCCACCTCACCGCCCGCGCCGTCCCCGTCGACCTGCTGCACGGCGGGACCCCGGTGCCGGAACGGGAACGGATGGTGGACCGCTTCCAGAGCGGCGCGACCCCGGTCCTCGTGCTGTCCCTGAAGGCCGCCGGCACCGGCCTCAACCTGACGCGCGCGGGGCATGTCGTGCACTTCGACCGGTGGTGGAACCCGGCGGTGGAGGAACAGGCCACCGACCGCGCCTACCGCATCGGCCAGACCCAGCCGGTCCAGGTGCACCGCCTCATCACCGAGGGCACGGTCGAGGACCGCATCGCCGAGATGCTCCAGGTCAAGCGGGCCCTGGCGGACGCGATCCTCGGCTCCGGCGAGTCGGCCCTGACCGAACTCACGGACCGTGAACTCACCGACCTGGTCAGGCTGCGGAGGGAGGCGTGATGAGCGAACCGCGCAAGGGCGCCGGGCCGGCCGACGAGGCACGCCGAGCCCTGCGGGCGGCCCGGGAGCGGCTCCGGCAGGAGCAGACGGCGCAGCAGCCCGCGCCGGAGGAGCGCCCCGAGCGGCGGGCGGATCGGCCCGACCGCCCTGACACCCCCGACCGCCCCACCCGCCCCGACCGCTCTGCGGCCCCCGCCGCCCCTCGGCCGGCCGACGCCGCCCGCGCGGCCCTGCGCCGCGCCGCGCAGCCCCCTCCCACCCTGTCCGACCCGGATTCCGCAGGTGACGCCGGCCTCGTCGACGATCCCGGTTCCGTGGGCGACGCCGGTCCGGTGGCTGCGGTGGCCGGTCCGGTGGCTGCGGCCGGCGCCCACCCAGGCGCCGACTCCGGGGCCGACGCCGTTCCGGTGGCCGGCCCGCGCCTCGGGGCTTGGTCCCCGCGCCCCGAGGCCGGTTCGGGTTCCGCGCCCGGCGGCAGTACTGCGGCCGCGCCCGACTCTGCCGATGGCCTCGGTTCCGGGGCCGACGCCGTTCCGGTGGCCGGCCCGCGCCTCGGGGCTTGGTCCCCGCGCCCCGAGGCCGGTTCGGGTTCCGCGCCCGGCGGCAGTACTGCGGCCGCGCCCGACTCTGCCGATGTCCTCGGTTCCGGGGCCGACCCCGGACCGGTGGCCGACGCCGGACCCGTAGTCGACGCCGGTGCGGTGGGCGGCGGCTCGGTGGGCGCGGTCGGCGTCGGCCCTGAGGACGATTCTGGGGCGGACCCCGTTCCCGTGGTCGGCTCGCGCCCTGCGGCGGGCCCGCGTCCCGCGTCCGGCGTTCGTCCTGCGGGGGCCGGCTCGGGGCCCGGGGGCGACGCCGCCGGCATCGCGGCAGAGGTGGCGGCCTGCGCCGGCATGGGGGCCGTCACCCCGACCGGCCCCCGGCCCGCGGCGCCCGCCGCGCCGCCCGCGCCCGCAGGGCCGGCCGCCGTCGATGCGGCGGGGACCGGCGCCGCCGCGTCCGACGAGCAGCCGGTGCCGTCCTCCCCCCACCTCACGACCGTCCCGAGCACCACGCCTCCATGGACCGAATCCGCCCCGGACGCCACGACCGCTCCGCCCGCGACGACCGGCCCGCGTCCGGGGGACGTCGCCCGTGAGGCGCTGCGCGCGGCCCGGGCCCAGGCACGCCGCGGCCCGTCCGGAACCGAGGTCCGGTCATCCGCCGACGCCCCCGCCGATGCGGCCGGACAGCCGGCCCACGAGGCCCATGAGAGGGCCGCCCGCCGACGGCGTCACCGTCCCGGCCCCGACCCCGGGGCAGGTTCCTTCGCGCTGCCCGCCGGGCGTTCCGCCGACGTCCGACGCGCGGAGCACACACGCGATCGGGTCGCCGAGGAACGCGCCCGCGCGGTGCGGGAGTTGCTCGCCGGCTCCTTCCGCATGCCGACGGACGACACTGCCGAGCCCGAATCCGTACCGGAGCCCGAATCCGTACCCGAGCCCGGCTGCAAACCCGTGCCCGCACCCGCAACCGCATCCGCCACCACGCCCGCATCGGAACCCGTGCGAGGGACCCGCCGGGACCACGCGGAGGACGGCCCCGAAGCCCCCGACGCTCCCGAAGGCCCCTACGCCCCCGACGGTCGCGAGGACCATGCGTTCTCCCTGGTGCTCGACGACGTCCCACCCCACACCCCCCGTTCCATGGCGGCCCCCTCCCGGGACGGCGACCACCGCCGCACCTTCCCGGCCTTCCCCCCGCGCACCGGCGGCGACTTCGCCGGGACCTGGTGGGGGAACGCCTGGGTCGCCGCACTCGAGGAGGGCGCCCTCGACCCCAAGCGCGTGCTCCGCGGGCGCGGTTACGCCGAGCAGGGAAACGTGGACGCGATCACGGTCACGCCGGGACACGTCCTGGCCTATGTGCAGGGCAGCCGCCCCCGCCCGTACCGCGTCCAGGTCCGGCTGCGCACCTTCGGCGAGGAGGACTGGGAGCGCTTCCTGGCCGCCGCCGTCGAGCATCCGGGGCACATCGCCGCGCTGCTCGACAAAGAGATGCCGGAGTCGCTCGCCGAGTGCGGGGTGCCGCTGCTGCCCGGCCCCGGCGATCTGGAACCGCACTGCAGTTGCCCCGATCGCGGTCACCCCTGCAAGCACGCGGCCGCCCTCTGCTACCAGACCGCGCGGCTGCTCGACGCCGACCCGTTCGTGCTGCTCCTGCTGCGCGGTCGGGGCGAGCGCGAGCTGCTGGACGCGCTGTCCCGGCGCAACGCCGCCCGGGCGGCCCGCGCCGCACAGGAGCGGCAACCCCGTCCCCTGCCGGGTGTGCGGGCCGCGGAAGTCCTCGCCGAGCGCCGGCTGCCGCCCCTCCCGGCCCCGCTGCCCGCGCCCGCGCACCCCGAGCAGCCTCCGGTGTACCCGTCCGCGCCGAACGGCCCGGACTCCTTCGCGCTGGACCACCTGGCGACCGACGCGGCCGCCCGCGCCCACGCCCTGTTGACCACCGGCCACGACGAGATCGGCGCGCTGACCCTCTGGCAGGACGCGGTGCGGCTCGCCGCGTCCCGCCCCGGCTCCGGGCTCACCGCCGCCACCCGGGCCCTCTACGCCTCGCTGGCCTCCGCCGCCGGCCGCACCCCGTCCGAACTGGCGCGCGCGGTGGCCGCCTGGCGGCAGGGCGGACCGGACGGCCTCGCCGTCCTGGAGGAGTCCTGGGACCCGCCGGCCGGCCGCTTCGACCGGGCGCGTCCCCTCCTCCTGGCCGCCGACCTGCCCGCTTTCCGCCCCCGTCGCAACCACCTCACTCACCCGCGCTTCCACGTCCAACTCCGCTTCGGACGGGACGGGTTGTGGTACGCGTACGAGTCAGAACCCGGCCGGGACGACTGGTGGCCGCGCGGCACCCCCGACCCGGACCCGGTGGGCGCGCTCACCGGACTGGGCGGCTCGGGCGAGTTCTGACCGCAGCCCGCAGTATGCGGTCTCCCCGGAGGGCAGGGCGGACTCCGCTTCAGTGGTCGTGGCGAAGTGCGCCCCGGTTCCCGGGAGTCGGGTCCTCGTCGCGGACGGGGCGGGCGGCGTCCCGGTCGTGACGCAGTGGTCCGGGCGGCGGAGCACCAGGGCGCGGCCGGCGGGCGGGCAGGCCCCGTGGTGCCGGGCCTCCGGCAGGGGGTGACGGCTGCACGCCGACCGGCGCCGGCTCGCCACCGGATACGTCCGCTGCGTATGGAGAAGTGCATCTGTGTCCGGTTCTCGCCCTTCCGCATTAAATGCCTGGACTGCGGAGCTTCCCGGACGGGACACTTCCGACTTCCGAACCACCGGGAGCGTGATGGGAACAACAGATACACGAGGCCCGACGCCGGGCAGGAGCGCGGTCGTTCTGGCGCTGCGCCGCTACGGCCTGGAACTGCTGCGACTACGACGACTGGCTCTGCCCGCGCTGCTGCTGCCGGCCGTGGGCAACATCGGCATCCGCTACGTCGCCCCGCTGCTGATCGCCAAACTGGCGGGACAGGCCGCCGACGGCAACGGTCTCACCCTCGGCCCGGCCCTGCCGTACGTGCTGGGCTTCGGCGCGACGCTGCTGCTCGCCGAGGCGGTGTGGCGGGTCGGGCAGCACTGCCTGAACCGCGTGGACGCCCTCGGCATGGAACACCTGTACGTGAGCGGCATGGACGAACTCCTCGCCAAGGACGCGGCGTTCTTCCACGACAACTTCGCGGGCTCCCTGACCAAACGGGTGCTCAGCTTCGGCAAGCGCTTCGAGGACTTCGTCGACACGGTGACGTACCGGATCGTGGGCAGTCTCGTCCCCCTGGTGTTCGGCGCCGTGGTGCTGTGGAGCTACGAACCGATGCTCGTCGCCGGACTTCTCGTGATGATCGCGCTGACCGTGGTGGCCGCGACGCCTCTGATCCGCCGCCGGCAGATGCTCGTCCACGACCGTGAGGCGGCGATCGCCCGGGTCTCCGGACACGTCGCCGACGCTCTCGTCAACATGGAGACCATCCGGGCGTTCGCGGCCGAACGGCGGGAGGCCGACGAACACCGCAGCCGGGTCGCTGACTCCCGTCGCCTGACACTGAGGTCGTGGGACTACGGCAATCTGCGCGTCGACACCCTGATCGCGCCCCTGTCGGTGCTGACGAACGTGCTGGGCCTGGTGGTCGCCATCGTCTTCGGCGGCCCGGGCCAGGGAGTGGAGGAGGTCGTCGTCGCCTTCACCTACTACTCCAACGCGACCCAGATCATGTTCGAGTTCAACCAGATCTACCGGCGTCTGGAAAGCTCGATGACCGAGGCCGCGCAGTTCACGGAACTGCTGCTGGACCCGCCCACCGTGCTCGACCCGGCGGAACCCGAACCGCTCGCGGCACGGGACACCGGCGTCCGCTTCGAGGCGGTGACCTTCGCCCACGCGGGCGCGAAGCCGATCTTCGAGAAACTCGAACTGGACGTGCCCGCGGGCGCGCGGATCGGGCTGGTCGGCAGGTCCGGCGGCGGCAAGACCACACTCACCCGGCTCCTGCTGCGGATGTCGGACATCGACGGCGGGCGCATCCTGATCGGCGGTCAGGACATCAGCCGGTTGCGCCAGAGCGACCTGCGCTCCCTGATCGCCTATGTCCCGCAGGATCCCGCCATGTTCCACCGCAGCCTGCGGGACAACATCGCCTTCGCCCGGCCCGGTGCCACCGACGAGGAGATCCGGGCCGCGGCCGCGGCGGCACACGTCACCGAGTTCGCCGACCAACTCCCCGACGGATTCGGCACCTTGGTGGGGGAGCGGGGAGTGAAACTCTCCGGCGGCCAGCGCCAGCGCGTCGCCCTCGCCAGGGCCGTCCTGCGCGACGCCCCGATCCTGCTGCTCGACGAGGCGACCAGCGCGCTGGACTCGGAGAGCGAACTCCTCGTCCAGGACGCCCTGTGGCGGTTGATGGACGGACGCACGGCCCTGGTGGTCGCCCACCGGCTGAGCACCGTCGCCGGCATGGACCGTCTCGTCGTCCTCGACCGGGGAAGCGTCGTCGAGGAGGGGTCTCACAAGGAGCTGCTCGCGGCGAACGGCGCCTACGCCAAGCTGTGGCAGCACCAGTCGGGCGGCTTCCTCGGCGAGAGCTCCGAGCCGGCCCTGGGGCGCCCGGCGCCGGGAGCGGGTCCCGGCGGGCCGCCCGGCCCGGCCGGTCCGACGCCGGACCCGGCACCGGACCAGGACCCCAACCCGGACCCGGCACCGGACCAGGACCCCAACCCGGACCCGGACCAGGCCCCGGAAACGTCGTCGCACGTCCGTACGGGCACCGGGGCCACGTGACCGGGGTCGGCGGGCGCCTCCTGAGGCGGCGTCCGCCCTCTGAGGCCTGTGCCCCGGGCTGAAGGGCTGTGCCGGGGCCGATCGGGCCTGCCCGCGCGCACGGATGGGCTCCTCCCGGCAGGAGGAGCCCATGTGCCGGACCGTACGAGGGGCTACTCCGTGCGCAGGCCCGCGGGGCGCATCATGCGCAGCAGCGGCGGCAGGCTGAGCAGCGTGACCATGCCGACCACGGCCGCGCCCACCCCTGTCATGGCGAGCACGTTCGCCCAGTCCATGATCACCGGTGTACGGGTCATCTTCAGCAGGACCGCGCCGAGGGCGACGCCCACCGTCGTGGCCAGCACGAGACCGAGTCCGACCGGCAGGGCCGTCTGCCACAGCACCGACATGCTCAGCGTGCGCCGCCGGGTACCGAAGGCGACCAGCGCGGAGAGCAGCTTCCTGCGCTCGCGCAGCTGTTCCAGCTGGGAGACCAGCAGACTCGCGCCGATCAGAGCCAGCACGAAGGCGGAGCCGACGAACAGGCCGGTGCGGATGGAGGCGTACCTGTGGTTCTCCTGGGCCGCCGTCCACCCGAAGGTCCGTGCCAGCGGGTCGATGCGGGCGGCGACGTTGCGCACGTACTCCCGCGAGTCCGGCACCGAGGGGTCCAGTCGCAGGTAGACACCGTCCGAGAACACCGCGGGCGCGGCCGCGGCGGGCAGGGCGGTGGGGGTGACCAGCAGACTGGTGTAGGCCTGCAGCGAGTCCTTGCGGGCGTTCACCACCCGGATGTTCGCCGGGACGGTCCAGGGCACCTCGAGGCCGCGTTCGGGGCCGTCGACCGACGGGTCGACGTAGAGCTGACGACCGGGCTTCAGCAGGGCGATCTCGGCTGAGTTGTCGGGGTCCGTGTAGCCGCTCCGGGTGCGCGTGACGAACACGTCGCCGTCCTTGCAGGAGGGCAGCGCGGCGAGTTCGCGCAGGGCGGCGCAGTCGCCCACGGTCAGGCCCTCGCTGTTCTCCGGGTTGCGAGGGGCGTCCCCGTACTGGGAGCGGGCCAGCGCCACCGCGGTACGGACGCCCTTGGCGCCGGCGAACTCGCGCTCGACGCCGGACAGCGGCCGCGGGCTGCTGAAGTCGACCTGCATCTGGACCCGGCCGGGGTCCATGCCGGTGTTCTCGGTGTACTGGCTCTGCGTTCCGGAGAAGAGCATCTGCAGCGCGATGGCCCCCGCCACCGCCACGGCGATGCCGTTGACCATGCGGGCGGCGGTGCCGCTGCTCAGCTGCAGCCGTCGCACGGCCAGCTGCCAGGACAGCGGGCCCTTCCCGAGCCGGCCGACGACCGTCTCCACGACCCAGGGCAGCAGGGCGGTGACGCCGGTCAGCAGCAGCAGGACGCCGCCGATGACGAGGTACTGGTTGAAGTCCCCGTTCTTGTGACCCTGGCCGATCATCGGGTAGAGCATCGCGAGGCCGGCCAGCGGCGGCAGCAGCCGCCACCACAGCCGGCGGCGGCCCTGCTGGGCCGCGCGCACCACACCGAGGGGTTCGACGACCACGCCGCGCATCGCGAGCAGCGTGACCAGCACCGCGGAGACCGGCACCGCCACCACGACCAGCGCGGCGAGCGCGGGAGCGGGGTCGAGGTAGCTGGGCCACACGCTCACGCCCAGCAACTCGCCGCTGCCCAGCTTCTGACGTCCGAGGAGGAAGAAGCCGGTGCCCACGGCCAGACCGAGCAGGGAGCCGGCCAGTGCCTCGCCCGCCGCGATCCGCCGGGTCATCCCGCGGTCGGAGCCGACCAGGCGCAGCGCGGCGAGGCGGCGGTCGCGGCGTTCGCCACCGAAGCGGACCGCGGCGGCGATGAACACGGCGACCGGTGTCAGCAGCACGACGAACACGACCGCGATCATGAGCAGCAGCACCGGGTCGGTCTTCTCGGGCGCCGCGTCCGGTGTGCCGAACTCGGTCAGCCGTGTCACCAGGGAGGCGTCCGACAGCGTCAGCCCCGAGGCTCCGGCGTAGTAGGCGAGTTCGTGCGAGCCGATCAGCCCGCGCTCGCCGATCGTGCCGGTGATCTTGTACGGCAGGCGCTCGCGCAGCAGTTTCGCGTCGTCGGAGTCCAGCAGGTCCCTGAGGGCGGGGGAGACCACCATCTCGCCCTTGCCCGGAAAGCGGTCGACCCCCGGTGGCAACGGGGCCCGTGCGCCCTCGGGTTCGAGGAACAGGCCCTGGACGTCGTCGTCGTGCCAGGTGGTGTCGGCGTCGGCGACCAGCAGGGTGTTGTCGGCCTTGGGCGGGACCGTTTGGGCGTACACGTCGGCGTAGCGGGCGTCCTCCACCTTGCTGCGGGAGGCGAACACGGTGGGCATCGCGGCGCACAGCAGGAGCAGGGCCACGCCGAGGCCGACGCCGACCGCTGTCAGTGTCGTGCGGACCCATCCCTCGCGGCCGCCGGTGACGGCGAACCGGGCTCCCATGGCCAGGTCCGCGGACCTGCCCCACGCGTTGCTTCCCACCCGCTCTCGGTTTCGCTCCGGCGAGGGGACTTCCCCGCGTGGGGGTTCTCCCCCGCGCGCGCTCATACGGCGCGCTCCATGTCCCGGGCCCTGCCGTCGCGTACGACGATCTCGCGGTCGGAGTAGGCGGCCACCCGGGCCTCGTGGGTGACGAGGACGACGGCGGCGTCGGCGGAGCGGGCCGCGCCGGTGAGCAGGTCCATCACACGCTCGCCGTTGGCGGAGTCGAGCGCGCCGGTCGGTTCGTCGGCGAACAGCACCCGGGGGCCGGTGACCAGGGCGCGTGCCACGGCGACGCGCTGGCCCTGGCCGCCGGAGACCTCGCCGGGCCGCTGGTTTTTCAGGTCGTCGACCTCCAGGCGCTCCATCCAGCCGAGCGCGGTCCGCTCCGCCTCCTTGCGGGAGGTGCCGTTCAGTCTGAGCGGCAGGGCGACGTTCTCCACGCAGGTCAGTTCCGGGACGAGCTGCCCGAACTGGAACACGAAGCCGAACTCGGAGCGGCGCAGCGCGCTGCGCCGGGCGTCGCTCATCGTCGTCACTTCGCTGCCGTTGTAGGTGATCGACCCGGAGTCGGGCGGCAGGATGGCCGCGAGGCAGTGCAGCAGCGTCGACTTGCCGGAGCCGGAGGGGCCCATGACGGCGACGACCTCGCCGGGGTGGATGGTGAACCCGGCGCCGTCGAGGGCATGGGTGTGGCCGTATGTCTTGCGCAGGTCCCGCGCGGTGAGCAGGGAACCGGGGGGAGAAGTCGTCATCGGGCCACAGCCTCACGGAGTTTGTCGAGCCGGGCGGCGGTCATCTCCAGCCAGCGCAGGTCCGCCTCCAGGTGGAAGAGGGCGTGGTCGCAGATCAGTTGGTCCGCCAGATCGCCCTTGCGCTTGCGGTCCGTCAGGATGCGCATGCTGCGCAGGTGCTCGGAGCGCTGGGTGTCCAGGACGTCCGCGGCGTCCCGGTGGGTGAGCAGCGCGAGGACCACTTTGGTGTAGAGCGCCGACTGGAGGTACTCCTCCGGCTTCTGCGGGGTCGCGAGCCACCGTTCCATGTCGGTGACGCCGGCATCGGTGATCGCGTAGCGCTTGCGTTCCGGACCGGAGCCGGCCTCTATCCCGTCGACCTCGACGAGGCCGTTCTTCAGCAGTCGGGACATCGTCGAGTAGACCTGGCCGTAGTGCAGCGGCCGGTCGTGACCGAACGTCTCGTCGAAGGCCCGCTTCAGTTCGTAGCCGTGTCGCGGGCCGGACTCCAGGAGCCCCAAAAGGGTGTGACCGATGGACATGAGCCCACTCTACACGCGGTGTATACGCTGTGTGTATACACCGCGTGTGCAGTTCATGGCGGGGCGTACGGCCGCGCAGGTGGGAGAAGGGATCGTCCCTTGGTCACGATTGCGAAACGGGGTGTGGTCCTGAGGCGCCGGGCCGCGCCGGCGGCCTCGTCACACCGCGGCCATGCCCTCCACGCCGGACTCGGCGAAGGGGGCGGCCCAAAGGCCGTGGTGACCTGGGTGAGGGAGCCGTTCCCGCCGATGCGGAAGCCGTCGACGGTGCCGGAGGTGCCGTTCTGTACGTACAGGAACTTCTCCTCCTGGGTCACCGCCAGGTCGATCACACCCCGGGGCATGGCTGACGGCGGTGTGGACAGGCATACCGGGCGCAGGTCGAAGTCGCGGCCCTGCGCGTCACCGACCGGCGGTGGCGCCGAGGCGGCCGAGGCGAGCCGGGCCGGACGGCGCGGTCCTGCTGAGCACCTCCGCGGCCGCGGAGCTGGTCCGCGCGGTCGACGGCGCGGTGGTCGCCTTCGAGACCGACGAGTCGACGCGGCGGGGCGCTCCGGCTGGAGCGTCGTCGTCACGGGCCCGGCCCGGTGGTGACGGCCCCCGCCCGGCACGAACGCCTGGCCCGCACCGGCCCGGCCCCCCGGGTGCCGGCGCCGCAGGAGGTCTTCGTCCGCATCGAGCCCGAACTGGTCACCGGACGTGAACTCGTCGGCGGACGACCTGTGCACGGCGTGGCGGTGCGCGGGCGCCGCAATCACGAGGGCCGCTGAAGCCGCCGGGCCCGTGGGACGCGACCGTCTGCGCCTGGCCCTGGAGCCGTGACCGACCTGGTACTGCGCCGCCGGAACCCTCGGGCTGTGTGAGATTTCGTGAGACGTGAGAGGGTCTGGGGCGTGAGTGAGACACCGTCGAACACCCTGCAATACCGCTTTGACGGGCCGGAAGAGGCTCCCGTCCTGATCCTCGGGCCCTCGCTGGGCACCACCTGGCACAGGTTGTAGAGACCGTCCAGGGGCGTCTACGCCAGTCCAGTGCGGGCATGGAATTGCAGGTCAGAGCCTCTTGGTCCGGGATAGGTCACCCAGTTGGTGATGGGTGTGTGATAGGTGAGTGATACGGCGAGGCTCCGCCGGTGCCCGTCCCGACGGACTCTGCGTGGAGCCGTGAGACGACGCAGCCGCGCCGGAACGCTCCGGTGCGGCTGAGCCGTGAGTTCGACTGCGCTGACGTGCAGACGCGGTTGGCGCCCTATGGCGTCCGTGGTCCTGTGACGTTTCCAGAATGCGCCTACTTTGCGATTGCACTCGCTGGGAGACGGCCCAAGCGGCCCTCCAAGCCACCCGCGGATCAGTATCCACGAAGCACTGAACACCCATCGGTGCCTGGACGCGGGCCTGATTTGACGGCCGGCCGCGGAAGTACCGGACGCATCAGCGCGCCTGCGGAAACCTCGCCTGCGCGTGCCCGCCCCCGAAGACCAAACACTGAGGCGCTCAGGCGCCGGTGTGCAGGTGGGCGGCCCAGGTGCTGACCAACAGAGGATAGGTATCGCGAAGATCGCGTTGGGCCTTGTGCAGTGCCAGAGCCACGTCGCCGGGTCCGGGACCGGACTCGGTGAGATGGCCGTAGAAGGCAGTGGCGATCTGGAGGGCGGTCGTGTCGTCCACTGGCCACAGGGTGCCGATGACGTGAGGGAAGCCCGCGAGTTGGAACGCCGATGTGAGGTGGATGGCTTCGTCGAGCAGGGTATCGGCGGCGGTAACGGCCGTACTGCAGGCGGAGAGGTAGGCGAGCCGGCCCTGTCCGAGGTTGAGGGTGTTCAGACGTCGCACGGTCATGGGAGCGGAGGCGTGGTCGGTGAGGAGCAACGTGCTCTGCGAGGGTTCCGTCGGATGGCACACGGCATGGCAGGCGAAGTGGACGATCGGGTAGTCGGCCAGGTGTGCCATGACCTGGGCGCTCGTCGCGTCCGTGAGTCGGAGGGACGTGGGAAGCCGGGACTTCAGTACGTGGGCTTCCTCATCGGCGCAGCTGAGCGGGGCGTTCATGCCGGGGGTCTTCGGCATGGAGATGATCAGCGCCTTGTCGAGTGGCCGGTGCTGGCTTCTGTCGCGCGTGCGGGAGTGGTCGAGTGCCCGGACGCTGGGCGAGAAGGAGGAGACCACCCGGTCCAGTACGGTGCGGCGATCGGGGGCGTCGAGGGCCTCGTCGTGATGGCCGGCTGCGTGCAGGGGGAGCTGCCCGAGCAGACCGCCCGGTATCCACCACACTCGGGGCCATGGGGCTGATGTGCGGTGCGCGGAGTCGATGCCGAGGCGGTGCAGTACGGGACCGGCCGCATTGTCCCAGAGCCATGCGAGAACGGTCCGCATACGTCCTTGGGCGCCCGTGCGATCCACGGCTCTCAGCTGCGGGTCGGTGGCCTGCCTCAGTGCATGCTGGAAGGCCCGCACCTGATGTCTCACGGCATGCGGAGTGAGCGTCGGCAGCGCCAGACTCATAATGCCGTCTTCAGTGATGATCAGGGCATCGCTGCGGTGGTCGCTCACGTTGGAGATGACGATGGGACCTTGGGCTGCCTGGGCTGCCAGCTGCCGCAGGGTCGGCGGCCGCGCGAACGAGGCGAAACCGGGCTGCCTGCGGATCTCCTGCAGCACCTCGGTGAGTTCTTCGGTCAGGCGGCGACTGTGGTGGGAGGCTCGGGTCGCTGAGCTGGTTGCTTCTCCTTCCACCTCGCCTTCGCCGTCGGGGAGATGGAGTGCGGCGCGCAGCTCTACGAAATGGTGGGCCAGTTGTGGATGGTGTTGCCGCAGGAGGGCGATGTCGCCCCGGACCTCCAGGGCCTGGCCGATCAGTACCGCACGGCCCGACTCCAGCAGGGTCAACGCCTGGTAGGCAGGCGGCTCCTGCGTGTCCGCATCCGCGGTGCGGAGCGTGAGTGCCGCGGCGTCGGCCACCAGGCCGGGGAAAGCGGACAGGGCGCTTTCCTGCAACGCGCGCGGCCGATGCCGAGGGGCCGTGTCGGGGAGCAGCCGTATCGCATTGGTGAGCAGTTGGGTGGCATCCCTGAGGCGGTCGGGGGCGCAGAGTGCGGCGGCGGACTGGGCGGCGTCGATGCGCAGGGGCGGCGGCGCTGTGGGGACGGCCGCCGCCTGCGTGTACGCCTGGATCGCCGCTTCGCGGTCGGCCTCATCGCGCTCTTGTTGGTGGCGTTGGAGCAGCAGTGCGGCCAGCCGTGTCAAGTCGCAGGCGTGTGCCGCCCGCGGTACCGCGGTTCCCGCTACGGCACACTGGGTAGCCTCGATAGCCGCGTCCAAGGTCGTGCTGTCCTGGGTACGTAAGTGAAGCAACCGCAGCAGTTCCCCCAGATTTGACTGACACACTGTCCGATCGGGATCTCCCTCGGGCAGGTCGTCGATTACGGCGCGGTAGGCACGGATCAGTTCCTTCAAGTCCTCGGTGGATTGTGCGGAGTCCGGGACCCACCAGTTGATCAGTGCCCCGTACAGGTCGCAGTCGGGATGGCCCGGGAGCACGTAGGCCCGTGCCAGGTACACCTGCAGGAGGGCCGTCGCCCCGTTCTCCTCACGCCCGGTCTGTTCGAAGACGCGGCGCAGCGCGCAGGCGAGGTTGAAGTGGAGCCGGCCCCGCAGGCGGCACCGCCGGCATTGCCCACAGCCGCCGCGTGGAAGCAGCTCGCTCAGGTGTCTCAGCGAGGCGATCACGCCGGTGAGGTCCTCTTGTTCGCCCGTCCGCTCGTACCGTTGCCACAGGGCATGGGCCAGGAAGCAGTGGTGCGCGGCCCGCTCCGGGTTGTTGAAAGGGGTGGCCGCCAGTGCAGTGCGCATGGCGCGTACGGCCGCGTCGAGCTCGTGCAGGTCACCGGAGCGCTCGTAGGTGGTGAGTAGAGCGCAGGCCAGCCGTTGGTGTGTGTACCGCGCAGGCACGGATGGCTCCGGTTCTTCGAGTGCCTTGTGCTGCGCGTCGATCAGCGTCTGGACGCGCAGCGCGCCGTACGGGCGGGCGGCGGGGTCACGAAGCTCGTGCCTGAGCGCCTCCAGTGAGGCGTCGTAGTCCAAGTGGCCGGCGGTCGTGGTTGGTAGGTTGATCGGCTGCAGAACGGCTCTGTAGGCGTTGGCAAGTTCCTCTACCCCGTCCAGGCTGCTGAGGGCGGTCGGCGACTCACGCAGGACTTGCCTGAAGCGCTGCGCGTAGAGCCATCCGGGGGTCCCTGGAGGCACGTTGTCCAGAGCTTCACCCATCTGGGTCAGGAAGGGAATCCAACCTTCGTTCCAGCCGGGCGTCTCCGTATGCGCCACCCCCAGTCCATCGACGAGGACGGGGCAGGGAGACTGTGGCCAGCTGTCCGCCTGCATGAAGAGCCGGTCGGCGGATGACTCATCAGGGGACGGATTTCCTTTCGTGGCCGTGGCCCCGGCCCACGCGTCCCGCCAGTCCTGGGTGAATGTGAAGCGCCACCGGTATGCCCCACGAAGAATGTGCTCCAGCACACCGACCTGGGGGGTGCCCTCTTCGGCCCACTGGAGGGCCGCGCTCAGTACGTCCACCGCCTCGTTCGCGTCGGACGGGTCGTTCACGGCTTCGGACCGCAACAGCAGTGCGATCCCAAGGTTTTGGGCGCGCAGCGGGTATTCCGGGTCCTCCGTGCCGCCGGCATCCAGCAGCAGCCGGTTGATGCGGATCTCCGCGTCGAGGTCCGCGGTGCTCCGCGTCAGGTGGTGTCGGCGATGATGGGCGCCGGCGAGGTCGTGCAGGAGCGAGGGACGTAAGGGGTGATCGGGCGGAGCTTCGTCGGCGGCCGTCTGGGCGGCGGCCACCGCCTTGTCCATGTCGTCAGGCCGGTGTCCCGACCATTGCGCCCGCTGGCCCAGGGCCGCCCCCAGATGTTTCAGGGCGTCGAGTCGTACGGTCCGACCGGGCGCCGAAGCCGCCGCGGCCGACCCGTACAGTTCGATGGCCTTGTCAAGGTCCGCTGGTAATGCCAGGCGGCTCGCCCGTGTCTGCAGGATGCGGCCGTGGAGTAGGAGAACGTCGGCGGTCGGCGGCGCGTTGGCGGGCAGATCACGCTCGATGGTCTCGAGTAGCGTGATTGCTGCGTCGAGGTCCCTTGGCTGGCCGGTGATCTCGGAGCGGCCCGCCATGACGGTGACGACATGGCGCAGGGAGGGGATGTACAGCGGGGACGTGATGTGGACGGTGTGGACGAGCGCGGTGAGTGCGTCGATCAGGTTGTCCAGGTCGGGCAACCGTTGGTGAAGCTGGTACCGCGCGGACAACAACTCGGCCAAGGAGCTGATCTCGTCGATGCGCAGGACATCCAGGTGGTCGACCGGTGCACGGTCGTTCAGCTCCTGGAATGCGTTGATGGCGTCCTGCAAGTCGGTGGCAGACCGGAACCGTTGGTAACGGCTGTTCAGCGCGGTGGCGAGGTCGTGGAGCCGGGACTGTCGATCGGGGGCGGACTCGTCAGCCGTCAGGGCGTTGCGCGCGGCTCGGACGGCCTCGTCGAGTTCTGTCTTCCCTGCCATGTGCGCCAGCCGCAGGCGCCGCGTCTGGCGACGCTGGAGCTCCAGCTGGGTGGCCATCGGGTGGTCTGGCGGTGTGATCCCCCGAGCCGTGCGGAACGCCTCGTCGGCCGCTTCGAGGTCTGCTGTGGAGTTATTGGCGTGAAAGCGCTCGATCAGGCAACTGGCCAGTACGGACAGGCCGGGGGCTTCGAGGTCATGGCCCCGCGGAGTGGCTTTGACGATGGCGCGGCCCACGTCGATCAGGAGGTCCAACTGCTCCGGCGTATACGTTCCGCCCGCGGGCAGCACCCGGGCGATGGTCTCCTCCCGAGCCCCAGGTGCCGCCAGCTCCAAGCTGCGCGCCCACAGCGACACCAGCTCGCTGGGCGGAGGACCGGCCGAACCGGCGATCGTCTCCTCCAGCCGGCCGGTCACCGACCGGAGAGCGCGCGCGGCCAGGACCGGCACCACGGATGCCGGGAGGTCTTCCCGTCCAGCGACGTAGCAGGGCCACAGCAAGTCATGGGCCTTCGCGGCGTTTTCCGTGGCGTCGCGCCAAGGAAGGAGGCGACTGCGGTACCAGTGGAACAACCCCAGCGTGAAGTGGCACCTGAGGTCGGCATCGGCGTTGAGGAGAGCGGCCAACGCAGCCGCCTCGCCCTGGGCGCGTTCGTCCAGCAGATGCGCAGGATCACCACTGGTCCGGAAGCGCTGCAACCGCGCTTCCATATCCGCGAGGAAGCCTTGTTCCACCGCGCCGTCCCCCCCCCGGGTCACAACGATGACCAATCATCCCCATGACAGGATTTGGCAGACCATCCCGCAATCGTCCCGGCTACCTTTGCCCGGGCCAGCCGAGCGTCAGCGGGATGAGATGACCCTGCCCCTGGACGAGCAGGGTCATGGCCTGCCCGGTCCGGGCGTCGAGGGGACCGGTGTGGTCGAAGCCCAGACTGCGGGCCAGGTCGCCCGCGTGCAGTCGGGTCGCCGCCTCCACCAGCAGGGCGTACGCCTCCACCGCCCGGCGCCCTCGCTGCCGTGCCGTGAGGAACAGGCCGGCGACCAGGAGGAAAGCGGGCCACCACAGATAGGCCACGGCGACGTAGAGCACGGCCCAGCCGGCCAGCGTCGTGGCCTTGCTGACCGCTTCTCGCGCCTCCTTGATCTCGGCGCGCACGGCATCGGGCAGCGCGAGCCACAGATGAGGCCAGACACTGGGCAGGTCCAGGAGGCACTCCTGCTGGTAGCCGGCCACGACGGCGTGCATGCGGTCACCCATCCACGTGGGGC
Source organism: Streptomyces achromogenes (assembly GCF_030816715.1). Lineage (NCBI taxonomy): Bacteria > Bacillati > Actinomycetota > Actinomycetes > Kitasatosporales > Streptomycetaceae > Streptomyces > Streptomyces achromogenes. The sequence goes on from NZ_JAUSYH010000001.1 coordinate 6,923,693, forward strand.
GTGCGGGCCGCCTTTCGGCGATGGAGAGGACCCGGCGCAGGGCCAACTGCACATCCAGTTCGGTGACACCGGAGGGCGTGGCGTCAGAGGTGAGGCCGTTTCCGTAGCGCTCGAGGAGGTCGGCTTCCTTCCTCTCCACCACAACCCACCGAGCTTGCCGCGCCTCGACCCGCAGTTGGGCCGCCCGACGCAGCGGACTCGGCCAGGACAGCCAGTCTTCGGCGAGCCACAGGCGCTCCACAAGCGCACCGACGGCGGAGGCCGCGAGTCCGGCGGCAGCCGCGACCACCCCGAAGACCACCACGTACAGCAACGCGGAGGCACCGTTGTGCGGTACAGACAGCCCCTTGACCCATGCTGTCAAAGGTCCGAAGGCGAAACCGTCGAGCTGACGCGCGGCTGCCACCGCGCACACGTAGAGAGCGCCGGGCAGGACCAGCAGTGTGAACCAACGCTCGGCGAACTTCTTGCCCAATTCCTCGAGCAGAACGGTCATGAGGCGGTCCAGGCGTTCCAGCGGAGATCCTCGTCGAACAAAGTGCAGCGAGGGCGCTCAGTCACATCCGGGCCGGGCCGCTCCGACCGCGCACAGCGTCCTTGCGGGCAGTGGAAGACGACGTCCGTACGGCGCCGTGGCCCCAGCCCGCTGGGGACACCCCGGGCCGCCTCCCCGTACAGACCAAGCTGGTCACCGGCCTGCTGCAGGGCGCTGTGGAGGGCGTCGAGCACACCGATCAGTGAAGCCAGATCCCCTGGGGCGGACCGCAGGAGATCCAGGACCGCGTCCAGCGGCGCCGAATCGTCAAGGACCTGGCGGAGGTCATCCGGGCTTGCGCAGACACGGGCGATGCCCCTTTTCGCCTTCAACTCCACATCCACAGTCTCACGATAGGGTGCATCGGTTTGTAGCGCTGGGATTCTGCTCAAGCCATGGGAAAGGGGGCGTTGACCCGCGAGTATGCCGCAATGACGGGAACCGTAAGGTAGAAGAGGAGCGGGTGCTCCGTACAGGTCCCCGCTTCCGGCCGGTTGTCCCTTGGCTCCCACTGGGAGCCCATGCTGGTGAGGCTGGTAGCCCACGGCTTGATCGACACGATGTGACAGCTGGTCAATTGGCAGGACTCGGTCAAGCGCTGCGCTGCGTGCCACCAAGGAGCGCGGCGACAGCGGATTGCTCAAGCCGTGACACCGTGACACACCTCAGAAGCTGTTGTCTTTTCGATCTTGAGAGAGGCGCGTCGAACGGGAGTCCCGATCGGGTGGTCGCCGGGCGCTGGGCGCATATAACAGGGCCTCCTGAACAGCTCGTTGGTGTCTAATCACCGAGCAGCAGGAGCAGGAGGCCCTGGTACAGCAGTCTTGCGTGCCGATGGCCGGGCAGTCCAGCGCGGTCACCTGGGAGTGTGACTGCCTGGCTCACCGGTTCGGAAACGCCGCCGACTACCCGATGCGTGAGCGGCGGTATCCGACGGACATGAAGGACGCGGAGTGGGCCCGGGTCTTGCCGCTGCTTCCGGTGCCGGGCTGGATGTGCGGCCGGGGTGGCCGGCCGGAGGTGTATTGCCACCGGGTGGTGCTCGATGCGATGCGGATCTCGTGGACAACGGGATCAAGTGGCGGGCGATGCCCGTCGACTTCCCGCCATGGGATCGCGTTTACGCATTCTTCCGCCGCTGGCGCGACAACGCCCTGGTCAAGGAGTTCCAAGACCGGTTGCGTGCGAGGGTCCGCGAGGATCTGGGGCGGGGCGCGCAGCCGTCGGCCGGTGTGGTCGACTCGCAGTCCGTCAAGGCGGACGCCGTCGTCGGCGGGGACAGCCGGGGCTTCGACGGCGGCAAGCTTATCAACGGGCGCAAGCGGCACGTCGTGGTCGACACCCTCGGCCTGCTGCTGGGCGTGGTGGTCACCGCCGCGGACACCGGCGACCGCATAGCCGCCTAGGCCCTGCTCGGGCAGGCCGCCGACGTGCACCACCGGCTGGAACTGGTCTGGGCCGACGGCGGCTACACCGGCAGCCTCATCGAGTACTGCCTGGCCACGTTCGCCCTGGTCCTGGCGATCGCCAAACGCAACGCCGACATGCGTGGCTTCGTGGTGCTGCCCAAGCGGTGGATCGTCGAGCGCCGGCCGGATCGCTCGGCCCGTCGGCTGCTGGGGAAGTCGGACCCGCTCGACGCGCAGGCCGGCGCGCGGGCCGTGCTCAGCGGTCGCGCCCGGGCCCGGGCCCGGGCCAAGTCCGGCGACGGCCCGGTGCACAGCGCCCGGATCTTCAAGCTCGCCAAGGACTCCGCGGTTAAGGCCCATACCCAGGCGATCAACCAGCTCAAAGCCGTCCTGGTCATCGCCGATCCCGCACTGCGGGGACGGCTGACCAGCCTCGGTAACGCCGAACTCTTCCGCACCTGCGCGCGCCTCGGCCCACCCGACGATGATGGAGAAGAGGGACGTGGTGGCCCAGGGCCACCCACAGCGCTGCCCGTGAGGTCTTCAACCTGGTCAGACCGGGTTCCCGCGCCCCCGCGTTATAGGGCGTCCACGCAGGGCGGCGGGTGGACCGACGTCGAGAGGGCCGCGCGGGAGCGGATCAGGCTGCAGGCCATGGACCACTTCGAGCGTGGCGGGAAGAACCAGGAGATCACGGCGAGTTCGGCGCCTGGCTGGTCTTCGAGGACGAAGCCGGGCAGTCGCTGACCCCGCCGCGTGCCAGGACCTGGGGCCGCCGGGGCCGCATCCCGGTTGTGCGGGTGCGCGGGCGCGGCTCCGGACGCGTGTCGTTGGCGGGCATGACCTGCTACGGGCCCGGTGAGCGGTCCCGGCTGATCTACGCGATGCGCGAGTACCGCGGGCGCAAGGACGAGCCGAAGGGCTTCGGCTGACGCGACTTCCGCGACCTGCTCGTCCGCGCCCACACCCCAGCTCGGCGGCCCGATCGTGCTCGTGTGGGACAACCTCCGCCTGCACCTGACCAAGACGCTGCTGGCGTTCATCCAGGCGAATTCCCACTGCTCACCGTTTTCCAACTGTCGTCCTATGCACCGGACTTGAACCAGCAGGAAGGCATCTGGTCACTGGTCAAGCGCGACCTCGGCAACCTCGCCGCCGCCGACCTCGGCCAGATCACCCGGGCCGTGAAGCGCCGGCTGAAGCAGATCCAGGACCGCCCGAACCTGGTCGACGGCTGCCTCGCCGAGACCGGGCTGATCGTGGACGGCTGACCGACATCACGAATGCAAGTTTAGTAGTGCACCAAGTCGTTCACGTCTAATCTTGATTAGCACGGATTGCGGTCAGCGGTGTTGATCGGTCCAGGGGAACGCAGGGAGGAACAGCCTGTGGCGGCGCTGAAGACGATCCCGGCCACGTCCACGATCGACGAGATCGCCTCCTGGTGCGATCGCGACGGCGCAGTCATCGTCACCGACCTGGTCGGACCCGAGCTGCTTGACCGGGTCAACCGGGACCTCGACCCGATACTCGACGCGCGAGTGCCCGGCTACGGCTACCTCGACAACCCGGTGGCTCTCGAACAGCAGGGCCGCAACACCCGCCGGCTCATGGGTCTGGCCGCGAAGAGTGACGCCGGCGTCGAGTGCATGACCCACCCGTTGATCCTCGGGTACGCCGACCACGAACTCGGCACGCCGCACGGCGGTTACCAGCTCAACATGGCCCAAGTGATCGAGATCGGGCCGGGTGAGCCGGAGCAGGTCTTGCACGTCGACGAGATTATCTGGCCGAGGTACGTGCGCCCGGTCGACGGTCCGCCGCTGATGTTCTCCTGCATGGTGGCACTGACCGAGTTCACCGAGGAGAACGGGGCGACCAGGGTGGCGATGGGCAGCCACGTGCTCGACGTCGACTGGGAGGCGGCGCCGCGGCCGGAGACCGTACCGGCGGAGATGGCGCCGGGAAGCGGCCTCTTCTTTAAGGGCCGGGTCGCGCACGGCGGGGGAGCGAACCGGACGTCGCAGTGGCGTCGGGGAATGACCCTCACCTACTGTGCGAACTGGTTACGCACCGAAGAGGCGACACCGTTGTCGGTCAGTCTCGAGCGTGCCCGTCAGCTGCCGCGGACGATGCAGGAGCTGCTAGGTTTCAAGTCCGTTTACGGTTCCTACCTCGTCGATACACCGCAGATCATGCTCTGGGCACACGACATGGGAGACGTCGCCACCTTGCTCGAGGTGGACGGCGAATCCCGGTCGTAGCTGAGAACAGGATGCATACCGAGTGGAGAATCGCGATTCGTACGTCGTGGGTCATGTGATCTTCGAGCGCCCCGAGTTGACCGGTCGTGACGTCGCGGTGCGCACCCTTGCCCGAGTGCAACAGGCCGCGCGGCCGGGCAGCGCGGTCGTCTTCGTGTCGGCCACCGACCACCGGGGCTCGCTGGTCGCCGACGGGGGCCTGGCCGCCGTTCCGTTCCCCGCCGGACACGGCTTCGTCCAGTGGCTGCGCGCTGCCCGTGGATTCGCGCGCGTCGATCCCCGAAGGCATGGCGTTACGGTCCTGCACTTCCACGGCTGTCGGGCGGCCTTTCTGCTGGCCCTGCTGCGGACGGCCCGGCGACCCGGATGGAGCGCCCTGCCTGCCGTCTACTCCAACCACGGAATCTTCACCGACACCCCGCAGCACCTGCTCTCGACCGTGGCCGAGGTGATCTGTGCCCGCTGGGCGGACGCCATGACGGCCTGCAACGAAGATCAGGCGGCCACCTTCCGGCGTTTCCAGCGAATCCCGGTGTGGGTCGTCACGAACGGCGCTGACCCGGCCGCTCTCCCGCGGCCGGACTACGACTCCCGGCTTCGCCGGCGGCTCGGCATCCCGGCCGGTGCCCCCGTCGTCAGCTTTGTCGGCCGGCTCTCCCGCGAGAAGCGGCCGGACCTGTTCATAGATGCCTGCCAGCGGATCAGCCAGGTGATTCCAGAAACACACTTTATCCTTGCCGGCGAAGGTGCCGAGCGGGACTGGCTCCGGGAGCGTCTGGCGTCGGACGACCTCACCACAATGCACATGATCGGCTTTGTGCCCGAACCCGCCGAGGTGTACGCGGTCTCCGACCTGCTACTGCACCCTGCAGATTTCGAGGGCATGCCGCTCGTCGTCCTCGAAGCTATGGCCTCTGGTGTGCCGGTGGTAGGAACCGCGGTGGCCGGCCTCGCGGCGATCATCGACGACGACCGCACCGGCGTTCTGGTCGGTGCGGGAGACGCCGACGGATTCGCGAACGCCGCGATCGAGATCCTTCGCTCGCCCAAGAGACGTCGCGAGATGGCGCTCCGGGCGGCCGCCGCCATCCGTTCGAGCCACACGGCCGATCATATGCGGGAAGGCATGGCCAGCATGTACCGCAGTGTCATCGCGAAGACCCCCGGGCACGTCGATGCCGCGACCTGAGGTCTGGGACTGTCACGTCCACCTCGATCCGTCCATCGGCGGCGATCCGCTCGACGGCCCGTGGTGGAACGGGCGGCCGCCGTCGGCGCTGTTCGGCCTTCTCGACACGGTCGGCGTCACCGGCGTCACCGACCTCGACGGAGGCTGGGGGGAGCAGATCCTCCGGGAACGCCTCGACCGCTTCGGCCGGTCGGACCGGTACCGGTGTTTCGGCGGCGTGGCGTGGGACAAGTGGGCGGCCGAGGGTAACCGGTTCGCGGAACGCTCGGCGCACCGGCTTCGGCGCCAGGTGGCTCGTGGTGCTCGAGGACTCAAGATCTCCAAAGCCCTCGGACTGGCGGTGGTTGACGATCGGTCGGAGCTGGTGCCGGTCGACGACCCGCGCCTGGATCCGATCTGGCGGGCCGCCGGCGACCTGGGAGTACCCGTGCTCATCCATACGGCCGATCCGCCACAGTTCTTCGAGCCGTCACCGCCGACCCGGGAGGCCATCCCGGTGCTGGACCCCCATCCCGAATGGCGCGTCGACCCGTCCGCCGGCCTCAGCCGGGACGTGCTGTTCGAGCAGCTCTGCGCGCTGGTCAGACGCCACCGGCGAACCCGCTTCGTGGCCGCCCACCTCGGCAATGTCGGCGACGACCTGGAGCGCCTGGACGCGGCGCTCTCCGAGCATTGCAATCTCGGGGTGGATACCTCGGCCCGCTTTGAGTGGCTCGGGCAGAGCGTCGACGCGGCTCGACGGCTGCTGATCAAGCATTCAGATCGCGTCCTTTTCGGCTCCGACTATCCGCTGTCCGAGCGGCTGTACCGGACCCTGTTCCGGCTCTTCGAATCGCGCGACACCTTCACCCTGGACGGCGCATATACCATGACCGGCGCGGCCGCCGCCGTTGACGGGCTGGGCCTGCCGGGAGAGGTGCTGGAGCGTCTGTACGCCGGTAATCATCATCGCTTGTTGGGACGCGGTCCGTGACCGCGCGGACTGCGCGCGAGCCAGTCTCCCGAGAGCACCCGGGGCGCCCCGTGGAACCGTTGCTGGGTCGCCGGCGTTGCGTGATAAATCCAGGCGTCGACACCGCCGCCGTCCGACCGAACGGGGAGCACGGCTCGAATCACCCGGCAGTACAACCCCGCTCCTCCACTGTCGGCGGTTCCCTCGAGGCGGTCGAGTCTCCGCAGGGTGTCGTCGTAGACCTCGGACCGTAGGAAGATCAGATCCCCGGCGACGCTGCCGTCGCCGTCGCTGACTATCGGGACGTCCTGGGCGTACATAACATGTCCTGGTGCGATCGCCGGAACTGCTTGCCGGTATCGGCCCGCCAGGTAATCATCATGATTGCACTGACCCGGTCTTAAGGTGCCGTAGACGAACACCGGAAGGTTGCTCATCGTGGTGTCCCCTCTGGCTGATCCCACCGGCTCCGCCGAAGGTCCGACACCGCATCCGGACCACCTGTCCATCGTAGCAATCGAAAAATACGAACACTTCTCGGATTTGCCGCGAATTGTTCGGTGCATCGGCAAGGTATCGGCCAAACTCCACTCCACCGGTTTCAACCCGCGCGAGCTCGCGACCAACGGCGACACGACCTCCACCGTGCTGCTGCGCGCGTTGACCCGATGGCCCGACGTGGGCCGGCGGTTGTTGCTGTACTGGGCCGGGCATGGCGAAACCCGCGGCGACGGGCGGCTTTACCTGATCTGCACCGACAGCCTGCCGAAAGCCCTGGCGGCGACGGCGATCTCCGGTCACGCCCTGGGCGAACTGCTGGCCGAGTCGCCCTACGAAGAAGTCGTCGTCGTCGTCGACTCCTGTCACGGTGGTGGCGGCTCGCAGGAGATCGTCGGCGCCTACCGGGGGGTGGTCGAACAACGTCGCTACCCACGCGGCGTCCGCCGGGGCATCGCCGTGATCAGCTCTGCCGGCCGCTTCCAGCAGGCCCGCGAAGGCGCCTTCAGTTCGGCCCTGTTGGCCGTCCTGGACGAGGGTGCGGTGCCGTCCGACCGGTGGCTGTCGTGGACCGACCAGGACAGTCACATCTCTCCGTCGGACCTGGCCGCGGCGATTCGCGAAAAACTGGAATCCGACGGCAGCACCCAGGCGCCGGAGTTCGACATGTTCGGCATGGTGGGACGCTTCTTCCCGAATCCGCGGTTTCGACGCCGCGCGATCGACGAAACCGAGATTGGAGCAGCCACGGACGGCACTTCCGCCGCGAGCCTGCAGGAGTTCCTGACCTTCTACGAGGGTGCCAGCGAGGAGGCGAGCCGGCCGTGGGCGTTCTTCGGCCGGGAGGCCGCGCTCAGCCGCATCAGCGGCTGGGCTGCCGGATCGGCAGGGAACCTCCTGCTGATCACGGGTCCGCCGGGAAGCGGGAAGTCCGCCCTCGCCCGCGAGATCGTTCGGCGAGCGTTGCGCGCCGACACCGACCCAGGTCTCGCCCCCCGGGTCATCGGCGGGGTGAACCTCTCCGGTAAGAGCCTGGTGGACGTGGTAGGCGAATTCGCCCAGATCTTCCCGCCACTCGAGGAGACCACGGACGAGCCAGACGCCAGCGCCATCGTACGGTCGGCCCAGGGCCGCCGGAACGAGGGGATCGTGGTGATCGACGCACTTGATGAAGCGTACGAGCCCGATCTGCACGACATCATCATGACGCTGGTGCAGCCGTTTGCGCGGGCCGGCCACCAGATCCTCGTGTCGTCCCGGATGCACTCCACCGGTCGAGAGGTGGCGTTCCCGCCGCCCACGCTGGCGGCCACCATCGTCGACCTGCTCCAGCCCGACGTCGTCGTCCGGCTCAACGAGGATCCGCTCCAAAAGGTGGCCATCACAAACTTCGTAACCCATCGGCTCCTGACCGCACCCGGGACCTCCTATTCCGGCGACCGCGCCCGCGTGCACGCCCTGGCATCCGAGGTGGCCGACGTTAGCCGCGGAAACTTTCTCCTCGCCCGCGTGCTGGCGGACACCATCCTCGGAAATCCCGGGACATTCGCGGTGGCGTCAATGGCGTTGGACACTCTGCTCCAAGCCGACCTGCATACCGCGTTCGAGGCCGACCTGCGGCGGTTTGGTGACCGCGAAGTCGCCGTTCACGACCTGCTGCGTCCGCTGGCCTGGGCGTACGGCCGAGGGTTGCCGAGCAGCGAGGTGTGGCTGCCGCTGGCGAACGCGCTGGCACCCGGCGCCAGCTACGCCGAGGCCGACCTGGCCTGGGTCGTCTACCACGCCGGCGACTACTTACAGGCGCTCAGCGACGGTGGTCAGACCGTCTACCGTCCGTTCCACGAGGAGTTCGGTGCCTACCTACGGGCCCGGACGCGACTCACCCCGCAGCTGGCTCACGAAATCATCACCGACACCCTGGTTGCCATCGCCGACGCGGACGGGCGTCGCTCGTGGAGCACCGCCAACGCGTACATCCGGGAACACCTGTCCACCCATGCGGCGGCCGCCGAACGCCTGCCCGCTCTCGCCGAGAACTCGCAGTTCATGGTGCACAGCGACCAATACAAACTGGCCAAGGTGATCGGGTACGTCGACCTTCAGCAGAGTCCGCTCGCCCGGCTCTGGTGCAAGGCGAACGACAGGATGGACAACGAGGGCCCGGAACGCCGGGCGGCGCTGATGCAGGCGGCCGCGCTGCTCGACGAGCCCGAGGCGCTGCCTCTGCTGAATACCGCGCTCGATCTTCCGTGGGCCGGCCGCTGGAGCTTGCGCGCCACGGCGCCCGACGGCGCATCGCACCGCGGGACGCCGATTGTCATCGGCCGGGTCGCCGGTCAAGAGCTCGCCATGGCCGCCGAAGGAACTGCCGCCAACATCTGGGAGCTGGCGACGGGCCGGCTGGTTCGGCGCCTGCCCGGCGCCGAGAGCGCCGTACGCGCAGTCGCGGTGGGCGACATCGGCGGGCGGCCGGCGGCCGCCACCGCCACCGCCACCGACGTCCTCTTGTGGGATCTGCACACCGGCCACCTCCTTCGCCGGCTCGTCGGATCGCACGGTGCCATCCACGCGGTGGCAATCGCCGACCTCCACGGCACGACGCTGGCCGTCATAGCCGGAGATGACGACGTCATCCGCGTCCGGGATCTCGACCGCGGCGACACCATCACGACGTTGCCCGGGCCGCACGGCGCCGTGCACGCGCTGGCGGTCGCCGACCTCGACGGCACGATGGTAGCGATCACCGCCGGCGACGACGGCACCGTCCGGATCTCCGACGTGGCCGCCGGCACGACGATCCGTATGCTGAGCGGGCACCGAGGACGAGTCCGGACCGTGACGTCCACCGTCCTCGACGGCGAACCGCTCGTCGTCACCGCCGGAGACGACGGTACGGCCCGGCTGTGGTCGCTGCGGACCGGCGAACCACGCCAGGAGTTCGAGCACTCGCCGAGCCGGGTCGCCTCGGCCGCCGTGCTCCCGGCATTTGGCACACTCCTGGTGGTCACCGGCACCGACGATGGGCAAATTCGCTTCTTCAACGGTAGGACCGGGCGGCTGGCCGGTCGTACCTGGCGCGGGTTCATCGACCGAACCGCGACCACTGGCTTCGTGGTCTGCATCGCCGTGATCGAGCACGGCCGCCGTCGGCTGATCGCGACCGGTAACGACGATGGGATGGTCCGGTTGTGGGACCTAGATAGCGGCCACTTCTCGGGAGCGCTGTCGGCGCACCGGGGCTGGGTCCGATCGGTGGCGACGGGCGTCGTCGGCGGTCGTACGGTCCTCGCGTCGGCTGGCTATGACGAGACCTGCCGACTATGGGATGTCGAAACGCGTTCGCTCGTCGCGACCCTTGACGGACACCGCGGGTGGATCTACTCCGTCTGCATCGGCCGGTTGCGGGGACGGGACGTCGTGGTCACCGCGGCCGAGGACACGACGATCCGCATCTGGGACCCGCAGTCGGGGCGGGAACTGCAGCGGCTCGAAGGGCACCGGGGGTGGATTCGGCAGGTAGCGCTCGGCGCGATCGACGACCGGCCGGTCATCGTCTCGGCCAGCGATGATGGCACCGCGCGGGTCTGGAACCCCCTGGACGGTTCCGTCCTGCTGACCGTCGACGGTCATGAGAACTGGATCGTCAGCGTCGCCCTAGCCGAGGTGTCCGGCCGGGCGGTGCTGGCCACCGCCGGCGACGACGGCGTCGTCCGGACCTGGGACGCCGTCACCGGGGTGGCCCTCGCGACGATCACCGATCACACGGCGTGGACGAGCTCGGTAGCCCTGGGCCGCATCGGCGGGCGATGGCTGCTGGCCTCCGGCAGTGACGACTGCACCGCCGGGCTGTGGGATCCGCTGACCGGGGCCAAGGTGCATCGCTTCGCCCAGCCCGACTGGTGCGGCTTCGTCACTTTCGCAACACATCAGGGCCGCAGTTGCCTGCTCACGGCGGGCGACAAGTTCGCCGTCCGGGTCTGGGACATCGACGGCGGCGGGCTGGTCGACGTGATCGGCGAAGCGCCGCGCGGTCCCCAGCACGTGGCGTTAGCCAACCATTCCGGATCTGTCTACCTGGCGGCGGCCGACGACTACGTGACCCAGGTCGTCGAACTGTTCGTCGAACCCGAGTAGACGGCTGAGAGGAGCGCAATGGACGACAAACTCATCGTCATCATCCCCGGAATCACAGGGTCGGTCCTTCGGCACCGGGACGAGGAAGTCTGGAACCTCTCCCTGAGCGCCCTGTCGCGGGGCTTGACGCGGACCGTCGAGACGATGGACCGTTTGCGCCTGCCCGCCGGCATCGGCGACGAGGAGCCGGACGCCGAAGAGGCGTTGCAGCCGGCCGGGCTAATCTCCGGCTGGCACATCTGGCCCGGCTTCTGGGCCGGGTCGGGGTACGGCCGCTTGGCCTCGATACTCGGCGAACGACTCGGCGAAGTGGCCCGGGTCATGCCGTTCGCGTATGACTGGCGGCTGTCCGTCCGGGTCAATGCGCGTCGGCTCGGACACTTCCTGGACCAGACCGTCGACCGCACGCGCGCTCGCGACGTCACCCTCCTCTGTCACTCCATGGGCGGCCTGATCGCCCGCTACTACCTGGAGGTGCTCGGCGGCCGGGACGGCGTCAACCGGCTGATCACCATCGGCACACCGTTCAGCGGCTCGGTCAAGGCGGTGCGCATGCTGGCTGGCGACATCGGCTTGTCACTCGGGTCGCTGGCCGAGCGGCTGACCGAGGTGGCGCGCACCTTTCCCGCCGTACATCAGCTCCTGCCAACCTACGCCTGCGTCGAAACTGACGGAGACTACCGCCGGCTGGCCGACGTGCCGGTCCCCGGCATTGCTTCGGCCGCTGTCGCGGACGCGGTCCTGCTGAAACGTCAGATCACCGAGGCGATTGCGCGGAACGCCAACCCCAGGCCGTACCAGCTGCACGTCTTCGGAGGTAAAGAGCAGCCCACCGACAATGCCGTCCGCGTCGTCGGCGGCACCCTTCGATACGACCGGCGTCACGGACAGCAGGAGATCAGAGGTGACGGAACGGTTCCGCGCTTCTCGTCCGTCCCCGATGGCTGGCCGGACGACACCGACGCAAGCCTCTTCGCGGCCCGCCACTCCGGACTGCAGAGCAATCGCCGGCTCATCGACCAGCTCATCGACAAGCTAACTGGGATCGAACTGGGCGCGTACATGGACCAGTCGATCAGCCTCAGCCTGGATGTCCCCGAATTCGTCTTGTCGTCGGCGCCGCTGCCAATCGTGGTCAACGCCGAGGACCCCCACCTACTTCTCCGGGCCTACGTTCAAAACGAGTCGAGTGGGCCGCCCGTGCAGCTGACAGAGCTAATCCCGGATGGCCACGGTGGATATTCCTGTCAGCTCGATGTGGTCCCGGGCACCTGGCGCGTAGTCGTCGAGACGGCGTCGAGCTCCCGCCAGGCGCGCATCTCCGAGCTGGTCGTCGCCGCTTGAGCGACTCGGTGCTCTCCTAGCTATTTCGATCTCAAAAGGTCGGTCGGGCGGTCAACGTCGATGCTGCGTCCGTCCGCGGCTGGGTCAGTGAGTCTAGATCGCCGAGTAGCCCGGGGGATCCCACCCCCGGGCCCTCACAGGCGTCTGCAGCATTGGAGCGCCCGCCGCGGCATTGCCGGAGACGGCGGTCGCCAGCCTCTCACGCTTCACCGCCGAGAAATTCACCCTCTTCATCGCGCGGCCGCATTGCTTTGCTGGTCTGGTAGGCGGGTGGCATCGCTACACGCCGCTCGCTGCCGGACGCTGCCCGCAACCCGGCACCTGACCGGGGAGCTAGGGCGTCGTGCCACTGCCCCGGCCTTCCGCTACTCCGTCGGGGCAACGGCTCCGACACCCGGCCTCGCCGGCGCGTGGTGAGGCTGGTGCCGGCCCGACGGCAGGACGGCGCGATGCGGAGCTGGCCGAGGTGGTCGACGAGGCGGTGCTCGGTCTCGGGGCATTACTCGGGTCCAGCCTGAGAGGGACCGGGTGAATCCGTAGCAGGACATGCTGTCGTGGCGCATGGTGCGCCAGGAGTAGTCGGGGTACCAGACATCGTCTGTGTGGTCGACTGTCCTGATGGGCCAGCAGCTTGTTGGCGATGCAGCTCAGGTGGGTTGGCGACGCCTGGTTCTCACAGAGAGGCTCCGGAAGGCCGCTCTGCGAGACGTCAAGAAATCCGTTCGTAGAGGGCGCCCTCCGCCTCGCAGCGCGTTGTGAGACGAACGCGGAGATGGGGGCTGACGCCCCGCTGCGGGCCAGAACGCGTCGGCTGGCCCCGGGTTACCGGCGGCGCATGGTCTCCAGAGCGGCGGCCAGGACGTGGGGATCGTGATGGCCCTTGTGGACGGCGGGCGGGTGCTTGTCGAGCTTGAGGAGTTGGGCCACCGCTGTCCAGGCGGTGCGTACGGAGTACTCGACGGTGAACACGACGTCGTCGGGCACCTCGGCGAACTGTCCGATGAAGGCGAGGTTGACTGATCCATCGGGCACGATCTTGGGCCGGTCGTCGCGGCGGCGGGCCAGGAACTGGCTGGTGATGTATGGCATCACACAGGGCACGACGATCGAGGTCTGAAGGACCCGGGCCGCCGTCGGCTCGTCGAAGTGCAGGTGGTGCAGGACCTCTTCGAGGATTTCGCGCCCGGAGCACATCGTCATGGGCTTGGGTGTGTGGTTGCCGGTGCGGGCGGGGAACAGGCCGTAGCCCCACCAGACCGAGACGCCTTCGGGCTGTTCGCGGTAGACGGGCTGGCGCTGGGCGACGATGGTGAGCAGCCAGTTGGAGTCGGTGAAGGTCATCAGGCCGCCGCGGCCGGTCTCGCGGCCGTTGAACTTCGCCAGGGCGTCGAGGAAGGCGGAATCCTTCGCGGTGACGGTGAACGACTCCCAGCGCGAGTCCTTGACGTGTTTGTCGAAGACGGCCGGGTTGCCGAAGTCGTCGCGTCCCCGGGCCAGTCGGTGCCAGAGCAGCCAGGCGTCCGAGCGATGGGGGTGCGGGGGCGGTGCGCAGGTGTGCGAGCCGAGGCTGGAGGCGTCGGTCATGGAGCCGTTGGTGACCAGGACCAGGTCCTTGGGGGCTACCTCGATCTGTTCGTCACGGCCGCTGCGGGACAGGTATATGCGCTCGACCCTCGTACTGCGGCGGCCCGGCGCGAGGCCGAGGTCGGTGACGTGGGCTCCGGTGTGGATGGTGACGCTCCGTTCGCGCAGCCAGGCGGTCAGGGGCCGCACGATGGAGTCGTACTGGTTGTAGCGGGTGCGGTGGATGCCCGACATGGTGGCGAAGTCAGGGAAGAGGTGGATGAAGCGCCTGAGGTAGCGGCGGAACTCGATGGCGCTGTGCCAGGGCTGGAAGGCGAATGTGGTGCACCACATGAACCAGAAGTTCGTGGTGAAGAAGTGCTCGGCGAAGCAGTCGGTGATCCGCTTGCCGTCCAGGTGCCCCTCGGGGGTTGCCAGGCAGCGGACCAGTTCGAGTCGGTCACGTTCGGAGAAACCCATCGACGTGGTGTCGACGATCTTTCCGTCCCCGTCGACGAGGCGTGCGATGTCGTCCCAGGTGGCATCCTCGTGACCGGCCAGGATCTCCTGGGTCACGGAAACCATGGGGTCGTCGAGGGTGGGAATGGTGGACAGCAGGTCGTAGGTGCAGCGGAACTCGGCCTCGAACATCCGCCCGCCGCGCATGGAGTAGCCGGCGTCGGCGGTGCCGCCCGCGTCCAGGCTGCCGCCGACGTTGCGCTGTTCCTCGAACAGGTGGATGTCCGCTCCGTCGAACCCGCCGTCGCGGATCAGGAACGTGGCCGCGGCGAGCGCCGCTATACCGCTGCCCACCAGATATGCCTTTGCCATCACACAACTCCTCGTTCTCACCTGTTGATCGGGAACCACCGCACGGCATCAGCTTTTCCGGCGACGATGAGCGCCGTCAGTGGGCCGTTGGTCGCCTGTGGGGGCCGAACGGCCCGCGAGGCGATCTCCTGCGTAAGCACAGAGGCCGGCCGGTGAACCGTCACCGGCCGGGCCTGTACTCCCCGGCGCGGCTTCAGGCCCCGTGGAAGTGTGCTGAGCTGTCGCTGCCTGCGGCAGGAGGAGCGGTTGCGGAGCCGTCGCGCCACGGTGGTGCCACCGGCCGGCGGTCGGAGTGTGCGGCCTTGTCGGTCTGGCGGCGCAGCCGGTCCTGGAGTTGGTCGACGACCTCCCGGCCGGTGGCTTCCTCGGCGAGCACGACCACCTGACGCTGTCCGAGGTGCAGGGTGGCCGTCGCTGACCAGGGACGGTCCGCGTGGTTGGCCGAGGCTCTGATGATGTGCACCTCGCCGGTGACAGCGGGCAGTCCCGGCCTGCTCACGACGGCGTCGATCTTCGTGCGGGCGTACGCCAGGGTCTCCGCGTCCACTGCGCCGTCTGAACGCAGCAACACGGTGGGAGTGGTGGCCGGGGTGTCATTCCTGGTCATGTCGGTTCCTCCTGGAGGTGCGGTGGGGGGCTCGATGGTCAGGCCGCGGGGCCGGGCAGCCACAGGTCGGGGCCGAAGACCTCGTAGCGGATGCGCTGTGCCGGAATCCCGGCGCCCAGCAGCTGAGCGCGGACGTCACGCATGAACGGCAGCGGGCCGCACAGGAACACTGTGGCGTTCTCGGGCAGGTCGATGCCGTCGAGGTTCATCAGGCCCTCGCGGGAGCCGGGTTCCTCCGCGCCGGGGTGCTCGTACCAGAAGATTGCGCGGGCGCCCGGCAGTTGGTCGACCAGGTGGCTCGTTTCGGCGCGCAGGGCGTGGTCGGCTGGGGAGCGGTCGGCGTGCAGGACCAGCACCGGGCGGGTCGAGCCGAGGGCGGTGAGATGGGCCAGGATGCTGGTCATGGGGGTGCCGCCGATACCGGCGGAGACGAGGACGACCGCAGTGGTGGCGTCGGCCGGGTCGTCGAGGAACACGTCGCCGAAGGGAGCGGAGAGCGTCAGTTCGTCGCCCGCGTGGATCTGGTCGTGCAGGAGGGTGGAGACCTCGCCGTTCGGTGCGTCGGCGGTGCCGGCGACCCGCTTGACGGTGATGCGCCGCAGCTGTCCCCCCGGGTCGCTGGAGAGGCTGTACTGGCGCAGCTGGTGCACGCCGTCGGCCATGAGGACCCGTACGCTCACGTACTGGCCTGCCCGTGCCTGCGGTGCCGGCTCACCGTCGGCAGGGCGCAGGACGAAGGACACCACGTCCGGGGTTTCGGTGCGGCGCTCGACAACCGTCCACTGCCGCCATACCTTGCCGGGTTCCAGGCCCGCGTCCTGGTAGAGGCGGGCCTCACGGCCGATCAGGGCGCCGGCCATCAGCCAGTACACCTCGTCCCAGGCGGCCGCCACCTCGGGGGTGACCGCGTCGCCGAGGACCTCGGCGATCGCGCCGAACAGGTATTTGTGCACGATCGTGTACTGGTCATCGGTGACGCCGACCGCGGCGTGCTTGTGCGCGATCCGGTCCAGCAAGACGTCCGGGCGGGTGTCGGGGGTGTCGAGCAGCGCGGTCGCGAATCCGGCGATCGAGCCGGCCAGCGCGCGGCGCTGGGCTCCGCTGGCCTGGTTGCCACGGTTGAACATCCCGTCGAGCAGCTCCGGCCGGTCGCGGAACATCGCGTCGTAGAAGCGTGACGTGATCTCGTCGAGCGCTCCTGCCACGGCGGGCAGGGTGGCACGGACCACGGCGGCGGACTCTGTGGACAGCATGAAGCCTCCCGGGCAGGGCTGATGAGGGGAAAGGAGACCGCATCCCACGAGGCGGCCGACCTCTGTCTATCAGGCACCGGGCCGCGCTTCGGCGTCGTTTCGCGGTGCTGGGCGAAGAGGGGCCGACCGGCCCCACCGACTCGGGCGCATCGGCCCAACGGGGCGTCCCGAAGAGAGGGCCGGACGGCGCCGCAGCGATCTCCCAACGGCCCTGCCCGCCGTCGGCGGCGCGAGCGAGCAGCGACAGCGGATGCGTGGGCGCCGACCTGCCACTGGAGAGAAGACTGCCGATTTCCGCGAGCGGGGTGCCATGAAGCCTGCCGCGTCCCGGGTGACCTACTGGTCGCGGCACCACGTCCGGTACGCGGCCACGGCCGTGGGAAGGGTCGGAAAGATGCGCTTGCTCCCGACGGCGTCTGCCAGGCCGTACGCGGTCAGGTCGTCCAGCAGTTCCTGCTTGACGCGAGCGAGAGCGAAGACGATGCCGCGGTGGGCGAGTTCGCGGCGCAGGTCGTCGACTGCGTCCAGGGCGGTGATGTCGACCTCGACATTGGCCTCGGTGTTGAGGACGAACCAGCGGACCGGTTCCCCCTGTTCGTCGACGGCGGCCAGGGCCCGGCGACGGAAGTTCTCCGCATTGGCGAAGAAGAGGGGCGAGTCGTAGCGGTAGACCAGCAGGCCGGGGATGGTGCGGGCCTGGGGGTAGTCGTCGACGTCGTGCATGCCGGCCATGCCGGGTACCAGGCCCTCGACGGCGTCGTGCGGGCGGGCCACCCGGGTGAGCAGTTCGGCCACGGACAGGCCGACGGCGACCAGCACACCGTAGAGGACGTCCAGGGCGAGAACCCCGGCCAGGCAACCGAGCGCCAGCAGGAGTTCCCGGCGGCGGAAGGACGCCAGCCGCCGGAAGCCCGCCAGGTCGATCATGCGGACGGCCGCGTAGACGACGAGCGCGCCGAGGACCGCCGTGGGGGTGCGGGAGAGCAGTGGGCTCAGGAAGAGCAGGACCGCGAGGACGGCCGCTCCGGCGACCAGTGAGTACGCCTGGCTGCGCCCGCCCGCCGAGGAGGCGAGGGCGGTGCGGCTGGCGCTGCTGCTGACCGGGAAGCCGTGCAGCATGCCCGCGCCGAGGTTGGCCGCGCCCAGGGCGAGGAACTCCTGGTTGGGGTCGAGTGCGGGACTTTCGTCGTCGCGCGGGGTGAAGGCCCGCGCGGTGAGGACGAAGTCGGTGTAACCGACCAGGAGGACGCCCAGGGCGGGGAGCAGCAGGTGTGGCAGCTCGGCCAGGTCCGGCAGGGCCAGGGCGGGCAGGCCCGACGGGACGTCGCCGATGACCTTGATGCCGTATCGGTCGTCCAGGTCGAACAGGGACACGGCAGCCGTACCGAACACCACGACCAGCAGGGGGGCGGGGACGGTGCGCAAGAAGTGGGCCACCGTGAACAGGACGCCGAGCGCTACCCCGGCGAACAACACCGTGGACACGTGGATCCGCGACAGGTGCCGTACGAAGGACCACAGTTGGGGGAAGAAGGCCGACCCTGTCGTGCGCACCCCGGTCAGTTTGGGAAGCTGGTCCACGATCATGATCAGTGCCACCCCCGCCAGATAGCCGATCAGCACCGGCCGGGACAGCAGATCCGCGACGAAGCCGAGCCGCGCCGCCCATGCCAGCACGCACAGCAGTCCGACCGCGATCGCGAGGGTGGCGGCCAGCGTTACGTAACGGGCCGGGTCTCCGGCAGCGAGCGGCCCGACCACTGTCGCCGTCATCAGTGCGGTCGTCGACTCCGGCCCGACCGAGAGCAGGCGGGAGGAGCCGAGCAGGGCGTACAGGGCGAGGGCGGGCAAGATGGCCCACAGCCCGGCGACCGGCGGCAGGCCGGCCACCCCCGCGTACGCCATCACCTGGGGCACGAGATACGCCGCCACGGTCATTCCGGCCAGGACGTCACCCTTCAGCCACGAGCGACGATAGCCGAGCAGCGCACCGAGCCCGGGTAGCAGCAGGCGCCACCGCACAGTACGGCCGGCCGAGCTCTGGGACATGATCCTCCTTTAGCCGAAAGGTCTCAGGATCCTTTGCGACCCTGGCCCACTGCGAGATATCGAACGGCCCTGAGGGGTCTCATCGGCCGGGAGGTTCTGCCGGGCGACGCGTTCGGGCGAGCGACAGTCAACACGTCCTGCGGAAGGGGACACACGTGTGCCCCCTGACCGGAGCCGGCGTGGCCGGGCGGCGGCTCGGGTTGCTGAATCGGCCCTGCTCGGCATGGACTTGGCTCTGCTTGCGTGCGTTCGCTCAATTGCCGTCCACGGCGTCGCGAGGCCGCGTCGGCGCGGACACCACTCGGGCGCATGGGGCCTGTCGGCCCCAGACCGGGGGACCTGTGGTCTCTGCATCCCGGCCTCGCCCTGGTACCACCCTGGGGATCGGAACACCGATTCAGGAGGTGGACACCATGTCCCGCAACGTCACTTTGGGCCTCGACGGCTCGCCGGAGAGCCGCGCGGCTGCCGAGTGGGCGGCCCGGGAGGCGAAGCTGCGCGGCCTGCCGCTGCGGCTGGTGCACGTCTGGGAACCCGTCCCGGAGCCCATGGCGCAAGCCCCCCTTCTGGGCGCCGAGACCCAAGCGCACTGGAGTGAACGGATCCCGCGCGAGACGGCCGAGGGACTCCGCCTGCGCCACCCCGGGGTGGACGTGGAGATGGAACAGATCTCCGGCAGGCCGGCGGATGTGTTGGCGCAGGCGTCGAAGGACTCTGGACTGCTGGTCCTCGGCTCGCGCGGGCTGAGCGGGATCGGGGGATTCCTCGTCGGGTCCGTGGGCATGGCCGTGATCGCGCACACCGACACCCCCGTCGTCCTCGTACGGGCCGGGCAACAGGCCGCCGACGAGCACGAGAAGGACCCCGCCGGCATCCCGTCCGCCGCCACCGCGTACCGGCCCGTGGTGCTCGGCCTCGACATCAGCCACCGCGATGACACGGTGATCGCCTTCGCCTTCGAGGAGGCCGCCCGCCGCGGCACCACGCTGAGGGCTGTCCACGGCTGGAACCTTCCGCCCTACTTCGCCTACGGCCTGCCCGCCGACCCCGACCTCAACACCGAACTGGGCCGGCAGGACGCCGCCGAACTGACCGAAGTGCTGCGCCCCTGGCGGCAAAAGTACCCAGACGTCGAGGTCGTCGAGGAGTCCCGGTCCGGCAGCCCCGCCAACCACGTCATCGACGCCTCCCGTGAGGCATCCCTCGTCGTCGTCGGCCGCCGTCGCCGCCGCAGCCCGTTCGGCGCTCACATCGGAACCGTCACCCACGCGGTACTGCACCACGCCGCCGCCCCCGTCGCCATCGTCGCGCACGACTGAACGCACTCTTTACAGGAGCGGAGATCATGAACGCAGCAGTCGAGCCACCCCTCGGCGAGCCCGTGGTCGTGGGCGCCGACGGTTCCGAGCCGAGCCTGCGAGCCGTCGACTGGGCGGCCGACGAGGCCGTGCTGCGCGGGGTGCCATTGCGGGTGGTGTACGCCTGCCTGTGGGAAAGGTACGAGGGTGCCGCCCTCGCCCACGACATCGGCAAGCCGACCGCGCTGCCCCTGGCCCAGGACGTCGTGGGCGCCGCCGCTCAGCGGGCACGCGACCGGCATCCCGGCCTGCGGGTGAGTGCCGATGTGGTGTTCGAGGAGCCGGAGTACGCCCTGGTCCGCGAGGCCCGGCACGCCTGCGCGCTGGTCGTGGGCAGCCGCGGCCGCAGTGGCATCGCCGAGATGCTGCTCGGCTCCGTCAGCCTGGCCGTTGCCGCCCATGCCGACTGCCCGGTGATCGTGCTGCGCGGCGGCCACGACAACCAGGCGATCCCTCCGGTCCACGGGCGGGTCGTCGTGGGCGTCGGCAAGGATGCCAAAGAGCCGGCGGCGGTGCGGTTCGCCGCCAAGGAGGCTCGGCGACGCGGCGTGCCTCTGGAGGCCGTACGGGCCTGGCGCTGCCCCGCGCACGAGTCCACCGATCACCCGCTGCTATCCGGCGAACCCGCCCGGCTGCACGAGGAGTGGGCCGTTGAGGAACTTCAAGCGGCGCTGCAGGACCTCCCGCCGGACGCCGATGTGCACCGGCGCACCGTCGAGGGCCACGCCCACCGGGCGCTGGCGGACGCCTCGCACAGTGCTGACCTCCTGGTCGTCGGTGCCACGCGCCGCGAGGGGCACCTCGGCCTCCAACTCGGCCGAGTCGCCCACGCCGTGCTGCACCACTCCGCCTGCCCGGTCGCCGTCGTACCGCACCAGGCGCACGACGCCTGACTAGCACCTCAGAGGCTTGCCGCGTGATCGGGGACATAGGGCTGCAGATCGCGCGGCGGGCGCTCATAGCCCGTCGACGGCGGCCGTTCCGGCAGCTCTAGCACCGGCGGTGGCACCTAGCGGTACAGGCGTCATGGCCGGGGAATAGGCGGCAATCTGCCGGCCGCCGGGGTGGCCGACCGGCGAACCTTGGGCCGACTGGCCCTCACCTCGCCCCCGGACAGCCCATGGGACCACCCCCCGATCCGCCGGATGCTCGAAGCGTTAAAAGGTTTGGAGGAGTCCCGCGATGACGCACGACGTGACCGACCGACCCCCCGTCCACGCCTTGCTCGCGGACGGCACCACTGTGTGCATCCGTCCCGCGATGCCCGGCGACCACGACCAGCTGGAGGGTTTCTACGAGGAGATGTCTCCGGAGAACCTGCGCCTGCGGTTCTTCGCCGCGAGCCACCGGTCGGCCCGTCTGGCCGCCGACCGGGCCTGCGCCCGGGCGCACCCCGGCTACCGGGCGCTGCTGGCCGAGACGCAGGGCCGGGTGATCGGCCTCGCCGAGTACGACACCGGGGATGACAAGGACACGGCGGAGATCTCCATCGCCGTCGCCGACGGACTGCACCACCGGGGCGTCGGCACTCTCCTCCTGGAGCACCTCGTCTCGGCCGCCCGCACGGAGGGCATCACCACCCTCACCGCCGACGCGCTCAGCGAGAACCACGAGGTGCTGAGGCTCTTCGCCGACCTCGGCCTGCGTACCGCCCGCCGCTTCGAGGGCCCGGAGGTGCGCTGCGCCATCGCCCTCGACCAGAGCGACACCTACCTGACGGCCGTCGAGGAACGCGGCCGGGCCGCCAACGTCGCAAGCCTCCGGCCGCTGCTGCAGCCGCACGTGGTGGCCGTCGTCGGCGCTGGACGCAAGCCGGGCTCGGTGGGCCGGGCGGTCCTGCACCAGCTGCACGCGGGCGGCTTCACCGGGCGGCTGTTCGCGGTGAACCCCACCGCGCACTCGATCTTCGGCGTGCCGACCTACCCGTCCGTCAGCGCCCTGCCCAAGACACCCGACGTGGCCGTCGTCGCCGTACCCGCCGCCGCGGTCCCGGAGACCGCCGAGGAGTGCGGTAAGGCGGGCGTACGGGCCCTGCTCGTCGTCACGGCGGGCCTGGACGCCGACCAGGCGCACGCCCTGCTGGCGGCCTGCCGCTCGTACGGCATGCGGCTCGTCGGACCCAACTGCCTCGGCATCTCCAACACCGCCCCCGAACTCCGCCTCGACGCCACCTTCGCCGCCGGCCACCCGCGCCCAGGCACCGCCGGAGTCGCTGTTCAGTCCGGCGGCGTGGGCATCGCCCTGCTCGACGGGCTGTCCCGGCTCGGCATCGGCGTCTCCTCCTTCGCCTCCCTCGGCGACAAGTACGACGTCAGCGGCAACGACATGCTCCAGTGGTGGGAGAGCGACGGCCGCACCGACCTCGCCCTGCTGCACCTGGAGTCGTTCGGCAGCCCGCGCGCGTTCTCCCGCACCGCCCGGCGCGTCACCCGCCGCATGCCGGTGCTGACCGTCGACGCCGGACGTACCGACGCGGGCCGGCGCGCCGCCGCCTCCCACACCGCCGCTGCCGCCACCCGCACCATGACGCGCGGCGCGCTGTTCACCCAGGCCGGCATCACCGCCACCCGCTCGGTCGGCGAACTCCTCGAGACCGCCGCGCTGTTGCACTCCCAGCCGCTGCCCGCGAGCAGCCGAGTGGTGATCGTCACCAACGCGGGCGGAGCCGGCGTCCTGGCAGCCGACGCCTGCGCCGAGGCCGGGCTGTCGCTGCCGGCCCCGACCTCCGAGCTGATCGACGACCTGCTCGCGGTCCTGCCGGACGGGGCTGCGGTGGGCAACCCGGTCGACGCCACCGCGGCCGTCGCGGAGGAGCAGCTCACCGAGTGTGTGGAGCGGATCATGCGCCATGGCGGCGTCGATGCCGTCCTCGTGGCCCTCGTGCCCACCGCGGTCGCCGCGGCGACCGGCGACGACCTCGTCCGGGCCCTCACCCGAGCCTCTGGCCGACGGCCCAAGCCGCTCGTGGCGGTACGGCTCGAACAGGGTTTGCCCGTCGAGCTGCTGCCCGCCGCTGATGGCGGCACCGTCCCGGCGTACGCCGAACCCCAGGCGGCGGCACGGGCGTTGGCCCACGCTGCCCACCGCGCGGCCTGGCTCGCCCGGCCCGCCGGGACCGTACCCGACCTCGACGGCGTCGATGGGAAGCGTGCCCACGCGGTCGTCGAGGACTACCTCGCCGCACACCCGGACGGTGGCTGGCTCGAACCAGGCACCTGCGCCGACCTGCTGGCCTGCTATGGCATCCCGCAGATCCCGTGGGCGTGGGCCGAGACCGAGGACGAGGCTGTGCTGGCCGCCGACCGGCTGCGCGGCGTCGACGGCCGCGTGGTCATGAAGGCCCACTGGCCCGGGCTGGTGCACAAGAGCCAGCAGCACGCCGTCCATCTCGACCTGCGCGGCGATTCCGGGATTCGGGCCGCCTTCCGTGATCTGGAGACCCGCTTCGCCGGGCTGATGACCGGCGTCGTGCTGCAGCCGCTCGCCGCCCGTGGCACCGAGCTGTTCGCCGGCGTCGTCCAGGACCAGGTCTTCGGCCCGCTCGTCCTGTTCGGGCTCGGCGGCACGGCCACGGAGGTACTGGCCGACCACGCGGCCCGGCTCGCCCCGCTCACCGACCACGACGTGCACGACCTGATCACAGCCCCGCGCTGCGCCCCGCTCCTGTTCGGCGCGCAGGGCAACGGCCCCGTCGACCTCGCGGGCCTGGAGCAACTACTGCTGCGGCTGTCCCGCATGACGGCGGACCTGCCACAGCTTGCTGAAGCCGACTTCAACCCGGTCCTCGCGACACCGGGCGGCGTCACCGTGCTCGACGCGCGGATCCGCCTGGTGCCGTGCAGGGCCCAGGACCCGTACCTGCGCCGGCTCCGCTGAGTGAAGCCGAGGAGGGAACAGACATGAAGCACAACAAGGTCGGTTCCGTGATGACCACGGACGTCGTCCGCGCTGAGTACGGCACCCCGTTCAAGGAGGTCGCGCGGCTGCTCGCGGCCCACCGGATCAGCGGACTGCCGGTGGTCGACGAGGACGACAAGGTCATCGGCGTCATCTCCGAAACGGACCTGATCGCACGCCAGGCCGCCACCTCAGAACAGTACGAACCGCGCCGCCGCTTCACGTTCCCCGGGCTGACGCGCGTGGCCCGACGGCAGGCGGCGAAGGCGAACGCCCGCACCGCCGGCCGGCTCATGACCGAGCCGCCCATAACCGCCCACGCCGACGACACCATCGTCGAGGCCGCCCGCACCATGGCCCAGCACCAGGTGGAACGGCTGCCGGTGCTCGACGAGGAGGACCGGCTGGTCGGCATCGTCACCCGCCGGGACCTGCTCCAGGTCTTCCTGCGCCCCGACAAGGAAATCCGCGAGGAGGTGATCGACGACGTATTGGTGGGCACCCTGTGGCTGGCTCACCGCGGCATCGACGTGTCCGTGGTGGAGGGCGTTGTCACACTCACCGGGCACACGGAACGCAAGAGCGAGACGGAGATCGCCTTGTCGATGACCCGCCGGATCGACGGCGTGGTCGGCGTGGTCGACAAGCTCACCTACCGGCTGGACGACGCGCACCTGCCCACTCCGGAACAGGCGCTGCACGGTGTGGCCGACGACTGGCTGCGCCGATTGTGAGAGGAGGCGTATCGCCATGACCAGCACGGTGTTGGTCACCTACGGGACGACGAACGGATCGACGGTGCAGATCGCCGAGACCATCGCCGACGTCCTGGGCAAGTACGGGTTGACGGTCGAGGTTATTCCGGCCCCATCCGTCGCGAGTGTGGCGTCGTACGACGCCGTGGTGGTCGGTGGCGGACTGTACGCGGGACGCTGGCACAAGCACGCCCGCCGGTTCCTGCGTCGGCACCGTCGCGACCTGGCCGAACGCCCGCTGTGGCTGTTCAGCAGCGGCCCGCTCGACGCCTCGGCCTCGGAGCGGGACATCCCGCCCGTACCCGGGGTGAGGAAGGCCATGGCCGAGCTCGACGCCAGGGAACACGTCACCTTCGGTGGCTGTCTGGAGGAGGGTGCGAAGGGCTGGGTCGCGCGGATGATCCTCCGCAACGGAAAGGGCGGGGACTTCCGCGACTTCACCGCGATCGAGACATGGGCCGCTCACGTTGCCGACGAGCTGACGCACATGAATGCGTGACGCTGTCGGGGATCGTGGCAGCCACGAGATGGAGAAGGCGCTGACTTTGGGCTCGCTGGTGTACAGCGATGTGAAGTTCCCTGTTCAGCGGCCTGCGGAGGCAGCTCCGCGAGGCTGCGGCCCCTCGGCGCCTGCCGTCCCGACCGCGACCACACGGATCTCGTACTGGGTGGCCGCCGCGAGGCCATCGCCGGGGCCATCGCGCCCATCAGCGGCGACTCGGACGGCAGATCGGACACCGCCTCCACCCCGCCGGAGTGCTCGGAGACAATTTTGTCTTCCGGCCCGCTGCTGCCCGAACGCCACTGTGGTGGCTGCTGTGACAGGTGATGAGAGGGTGACCGGCGGTTTTCGAACCCCGAGTTGAAATCTCGCATGCCGTCGGTCTGGCTTCCGGGCCCGGGTACCGAGGTCGACTACGCCCGAATGAGTGACGGCTTCGTGCTTCCCGGATGATCTGATCTGTCGGGGGAAGACGGAAGGAATCTCAAGAACCGAGCCGCCGGAGACCGTGATGGCGCATCCCCGCGAGCGGGACTGCGGGCCCTTTGACGATGACGGCAGTCTCCGGATGGCGGAGCAGGCCAGAGATGTGGCCCGCGGGTTCTTGTCCGCTGCCGCGCCGGAGGGTGGGAATGCGCTTGACGCGGTGCTGCTGGTGGTGTCGGAGCTGTTCACGAACGCGATGCGGCATGCTGGCGGGGTGACCGGGTTCCGGCTGGAGGCCGGGCCGGGAACGGTGGCGGTCACGGTCCACGATGCCCGCCCCGTTCCGCCGCGTCCTTTGCCGCTGGATGCCACCAGGCCGGGCGGATTCGGCTGGCATCTGGTGCAGGAGCTGTCGGTGGACGTGCGGGTCGACGTCTCGGCGGCGGGCAAGACGGTGACCGCCGTCGTGCCATGCCCCACCGGTGTCGCCCCGCGCGGCTGAACGGCTGCCGCCGGAGCGTGAACGTGCGATCCCGTCACTGTGCGATGAAGCGCAAGTCGTGCGCGTCCGAAGCGCGCATCCTGTGAACGCCGGTCATTTGTCTGCACGGTCGAGCAGCGCGGTGACCCGGCTGGCCAGCTCGCGCGGGCTGAATGGCTTGATGATGTAGTCGTTGGCGCCGGCCGCGAAGCCCCCTCGATGTCCCCTTCCTGGGACCTGGCGGTGATCAAGATGACAGCAAGCGTCGCTCTCGGGTGCAGCGCGAAGCTCCCGGCAGACGTCCAGGCCCGACATCCCTGGCATCCGGATGTCCAGCGGCGCCAGGTCCACCGTGTTCTCGCGTGCCGCCCGGAGCGCCGCTGTGCCGTCGTCCACGGCCGTGACCTGATGACCGCTCTGGGTAAGCTTCAGCGTCACAAGATCCCGGATGTCCGTGTCGTCGTCGGCCACGAGGACATGAGCCATTACTCCTCCAGGGCGATGCAAGCAGTCACTTTTGCCGCATATAACCCACTGCCCCCAGTCGCGAGCGTAAGGGGTGGGCGACGCGGCGGCGAGGATTGTCAGGCGGCCGTCGGCGCGGCCGGCGCGATCGGGTCTCGCCGTGGCACCGCGATGACTTGACGGCGGGGAGCATGGCGAAGCCGGAGGCGTCCGGAACGCGACGGCGAGAGCGGCGACAGCGCCGGCCTGGGCAGAGTCACCGCGTGCGGGAGGAACTCGGCGCGGCCTGGCCTGTCCCGACGTAGACCGAACTCGCTCTGCTCTGGAAGGAGACGCACTTTCTGCTGTGGCAGCAGTGCTTCGGCCGAGTGATGGCCGCCGCGGCTGCGCACGCGGCCGGCCTCGTGGCTGCGAACCTTCATCATTTGGCCTCGGGTGGGTCACGAGGTTGAGGCGTCCTCGCTGTGACTCGACGGAGCAGGCGCCGGCTCCGAGGAACGGCCGTCCCCGGAGACGTCGAACGTCACGTCCACAACTCCTTCAACGGCCCGGATCAGACGCGCGGCCACGGGGACCAGGGACGTGTCCCGGATGCGGCCGCTGAGCGTCACGATGCCGTCCCGCACGGCCAGCCGTGCGGCGGACGTCGGCGTGGGGAAGAGGTACGAGACCACCTCCCGGCGGACCTCCTCCGCGATTTCCTCGTCATCGCGCAGGAACACCTTCAGCAGGTCGGCGCGGCTGACGATGCCCTGCAGCATGCCCAGCTCGTCGACGACCGGGAGCCGTTTCACCTTGGCGTGCGCCATGGTCCGGGCGGCCTGGGCGAGCGTCGCGTCCGCGTGGACGGTGAGGGCGGGAGAGGTCATCAGCTCCCCGGCCCTCACCGCGCCGGCCTTGGCGAGGTCAGACAGGCGCCGCAGCTGGGTGTGCCGGTCGGGGGCGCTGTCGCGGAACTCCTCCTTGGGCAGCAGGTCCGCCTCGGAGACGACCCCGACGACGCGGCCCTCGCCCTCCAGGACGGGCAGGGCGCTGACCTTCCAGTCGTGCATCATCCGCACGATCTCCTTGAAGCTGGCGCCGCTACCGATAGCGGCGACAGTGTGCGTCATCACGTCACTCACGATGTGCGGACTGCTGTGCATCATGCCTCCCGGGGCGTTGTCGCTTCATGTCGTCGGTGCCGTCACAGGAGGCTGCCGCTTCCGTAGGGGGCGTACAGGTCGAGCAGCCGGCTGCGGGTCGAGCGCAGGCGGTGAGCGAGAACGCTGCCCACCCACTGGGTGACGCTCGCGCCGAGCGCGCAGTCGTCCTGGCACATCGAGCGGATCGCGGTGGCGTCGAACTCGTAGGCGCGCACCGGGCTGGTCGCCTCGGCGCCCAGGTGCCAGGTGTGCGGGGCGAACAGCCAGGACCAGCCGATGAGTTCGTTGTGCCGGAGGGTCTCGATGACGGCGGCCCGGCGACCGGGCACACGCATGTCGAGGTCGACGCTGCCGGTACGGATGATCCAGAACCGGTCGGCGCGGCCGCCCTCCTCGAAGAGCCGGGCCCCCTGGGGGAACGACACCTCCCCGGCAAAGCGCATCAGCCGCTGCCGGTGCTCGGCGGGAAGCGCCTGCAGCATGCCGGCCGTGGCGGGAGCGTTCATGACGTGCCTCCAGTCAGGTCGTACGGGTCTGGCGCTTTCAGCCTGCGCCCGTGTCCTGGGCCGGGCGATGGGCCACCCGGCCCCATGGCCGGGCCGAGCGGCACCGCGTCCGGGCCCATCGGCACCCTGTGCCGGAACAGCTCTGGATGTTCGATGAAGACGAGAGACGACTCGGTGGAAGGGGGCGTGCACAGTGGCTACGTCACTGACCTCCCAGTTGTGGAAACTGTTCGCGGTTCTCCTGGCGCTCTCCACAGCGATCACGTTTGTGCTCAGTGCGGTGTTCGACGCACTGGCACTGCGGACGCAACGGCGTCGTGCCTGCGATCGACCGGCCGTCGTGGAGGCGGCCGAGGCCCCCCGCCGACCTGATCGGATCCCAGTACCTCAGTGAGCAGTGAGAGCAGTGAGTCGGGAGACTCTCGCCCTTCGACCAAGCGGAGAACGGGCTGCACACCAACAGCGCCATTTGTGACCACCCCCTGGAGGACCCAAGCCATGCGCATCGTCATCGCCCTCGGCGGCAACGCACTGTTGCACCGGGGCGAACGCCCTGACGCCGATATTCAAGAGGCGAACATCGACCGGGTGACCACGGCGATCGCCGCCCTCGCCCTGGAACACGAGATTGTCCTCACCCATGGCAACGGGCCACAGATCGGTCTGCTCGCCGAGGAGAGCGCCGCCGATCCGGCGCTGAGGGCTCCCTATCCGCTGGACCTGCTCGGCGCCCAGACACAGGGGATGATCGGCTCGCTGCTGGTCCGCGCCCTGCACGACGCGCTGCCGGGGCACCGGATCGCCGCGCTGGTCACGCACACCCTGGTACGGGCCGACGATCCCGCCTTCGGCCGGCCCACGAAGTTCGTCGGCCAGGTGTACTCCCGCAAGATCGCCGAGACCCTCGCCCGCAGGCACGGCTGGCACATCGCCAAGGACGGCAGGGGCTGGCGGCGCGTCGTCCCCTCACCGTCGCCCGAACGGATCCTGGAGATCGAGACCATCCACGAACTACTTGGCCCCCGCGCGCTGGTCCTGTGCGCCGGCGGCGGAGGCGTCCCCGTCACCGCCGACAACGACACCGGCGCGCTGACCGGCGTCGAGGCGGTCGTCGACAAGGACCTCACGGCGGCTCTGCTCGCCGAGGACCTCAAGGCCGACTTCCTGCTCATCCTCACCGACGTCCCGTGCGTCTACGCCGGCTACGGCACCCACGACGCGCAGCCCGTCCTCGACGCGACCCCCGATGACCTGCGCCGCGGAGGCTACCCCGACGGCTCCATGGGCCCCAAGGCGGAGGCCGCCGCCAGGTTCGTCGAACGCACCGGAGGACTGGCGGCCATCGGCGCCCTCGACGCGGCGTACGAGATCGTCCACGGGAGGTCGGGGACGCTCGTGCGCCCTGACCTGATCGTCAGCTGAGATGCCGCCCGCGAGCCTTGACATGGGCCGACCAGGCAGCACGGGCGGGCGGGCTCGACCCGTAGTCCGCCACCTCCGCCTGATGGCGGCTGCGCGTCGGCAGGGGCCAACTCGCAGCCAGAAGTGAGCCGTTCCGCCCATGCCCGGACGGGGACCGGAGGCGGGAATCGCAGGGGTGTCCCCGCATGCCGCTCACTCGGCGAGTTGTGACCCGGCCGGGCCCGGCGGCGGGACCATCGGCCCCTCACAAGGCCGTGGCCGGGCACCCACGCTCGTAGCACAACACACCCTGTCCTACGCCGACGCGTGAGGAGGACATCATGCACAGCACAACCCTGGCCGCCGTGATTCCGGAAACCTGCGTGACGGCCGCGGTTGCCGCGCCCTCGATCCACAACACCCAGCCCTGGCGCTTCCGCCTGGACGCCGAGTCGGCCACGTTCCACGTGCGCGCCGCCCCTGAACGCGGCCTGCGGCACACGGACCCCGCAGCCCGCGCCCTGCATCTTTCGGTGGGGGCGTGCCTGCTGAATCTCCGGGTCGCGATCGCGCACTGCGGATGGTCGCCGGTCAGCCGCCTGTTGCCCTGCCCGGAGGACCCCGGACTGCTCGCCCTCGTGCGCCTGGCCGGGTCCGTCGCCCGCCCCACAGGGCACCGCGCGGACCTGTATGAGGCGATCTGGCGCAGGCACAGCAGCCGTCTGCCGTTCTCGGGCCGGCCGCTGGCACCGTATCTGCGCAGCGAACTCGGTGAAGCCGCCCGTGTGGAGGGCGCGCGGCTATGGTTCCCCGACCGCGTCGAGACGGCGCGACTGCTCCGACTGACCGCGGAGGCCGAGCGCCGCAACCGCATCGACACCGACCGCGCCGCGGAGAGCAACCGCTGGGTGCACCACGACCTGCAGCCGACTCCCGATGTGGGCCTGCCGCAGACGGTGCTCGGCCCCCAGGACGCCCGCGAACACCTTCCCCTGCGGGACTTCACCGCGCAGCGGCACACTGAGCGGCTGCTCGCCCGACCCTTTGAGGCGGCACCCGTCCTTGCCGCGCTGATCACCGAGCACGACCGCCGCGCCGACTGGCTGCGAGCCGGACAGGCACTCCAGCACGTGTGGCTCCTCGCCACCGCTCACGGTCTGCGCGCCTCCCTGCTGCACCAGGCACTGGAGTGGCCGGACCTGCGCCGTTCCCTGAGCCCGACGCCCGAGCGGACCGGGCATGCGCAGATGCTCATCCGCCTCGGATACGGCCCCGAAGGCGCTGCGAGCCCGCGGTGCGCCCCGGGCGAGGTGCTCGATGAGGCGCTGCCGAGCCGGTAGGCCCCGGGCTGGTCATCAGCCCGTGGCGACGACCGCGGACGTACGGGCCAGGGCTTCGTTCATGCTGGAGTGCAGCTCGAAGACACCCGCCAGGCCCACGGCGCGAAGGATCCGCCGCAAGCCGGCGCTGTCGGTGACCAGCCGCAACCGGCCGTACCGTGCCTCGGCTCGGTTCCGTGCCCGACACAGGACTCCCAGGCCGGTGCAGTCGATGAAGGCCGTGGAGCGCAGGTCCAGCACCAGATCGGGGCGCGGGTCGGCGGTCAGGGCGTCCAGGCGGGCCGCGAGGGGCGGCGCAGTAAAGATGTCGATCTCGCCACGCAGCTCCACGACGGTGGTTTCACCGACGGTGTGTTCCCTGTGGTGAGGCGTGGACCTGGGGTCAATTCCGGACATGGCCTGAGACAACAGGGCAAAGCGAAGTGACGGTAGGGCCAGTCGGCCCTACCGCCCGGTTCGGGTGGAGCTGCCGTGCCCGCCGCGCGGGCGTGAAGCAGCCCACCGGCCCAAGCAGGACCAGCACCTCCCCGCAAGGCCGGGCCCACTGGGGGATCGATCGCAGCGTGACACGGGTCGTTCTCCGCCATGGCCGGGACCCATGGCCCCCTCATTCCGAGCCTCACACGGTTCAGGCTGGACAAGACGCAGTATCGCTGTACCAGGCGAAAGACAGGTTGGCAGATGTATCCCAACGACGGTTTCCGCGAACTCGGGCGGCAGGAATGCCTGCGGCTGATGGCCAAGGCGCCCGTCGGCCGCATCGTCTACACGCGCCAGGCCCTGCCCGCCGTACTGCCGGTCAACTTCAGCCTCCACAACGACGGCGCGGTCCTGCTGCGCACCTCCGCAGCCTCGGATCTGGTGCGCGCGATCGACGGCGCTGTGGTCGCCTTCGAGGCAGACGACGTCGACGCATCCCGGCACTCCGGCTGGAGCGTTGTCGTCACAGGCACGGCCACGGCCGTGACCGACCCCGCCGAGCACGAACGCCTGGCCCGCCCCGGCCCGGTCTCCTGGGTGCCCGCGCCGCACGAGGTCTTCGTTCGTATCGAGCCCGAGCTGGTCACCGGGCGTGAGCTCATCGGCGGACGCACCCTGTACGGGGTGGACCTCACCGCCTGAACCTGTCTCCATCCTTCCCGGTTGCCTTCGTCCGGCCGGACCAGGGCCCAACGGCCCGACGGGACGGGCCGTAAGGCGTGCCGATGGGTTCCATCGGCCTCTGCCCGCAGCGTCCGCGGACGATGAGCATCTTTCGCACGGAACAGAAGGGAACAGACAATGACTGATCGTCATGTGGTCGTCGGAGTGGACGGTTCACCGGTCGCCGTACGGGCTTTGGACTGGGCCGCCGAGGAAGCAGTTCACCGCGGCACCGGGTTGCGCATCGTCTACGCCGTGGCCGACCGCGACGAGGCGGGGCCGGTTCTGGCGTCGGCAGCCGCACGGGTCCACGAGCGCCGTCCCGGTCTGCCGGTGCAGACCAGGGCCGTGGAGGACGGTGCCGTGCAGGCGCTGGCGCGGGAGAGCGCGGCCGCGGTCCTCACCGTCGTGGGCACCCGGGGGTTCGGCAGCGTCTCCGGCCTGCTGGCCGGCTCGGTGAGCTGGCGTCTGGCTGCGTATGTGCATGGTCCGCTGTTGGTCGCCCGCGGGGACCATCCCTGCGATGAGGGGCGTGAGGTGCTGCTAGGTCTGGAGAGTGACGCCGACGAGGCCGCGGCCGCCTGTGCCTTCCAGGAAGCGGCGCAGCGCGGGGTCCGGCTGCGTGTCCTGCACGCCGCGACGCACCGGCACATCACACCCGAACTTCCCTCGCTGGTAGCCGCGACGAGCCCCGGCCAACTGCGCCAGGTCCGCGACGACCGGGCGGAAGAAGCCGTCCCGCGGTTCAGCATCGCCCGGTTGAGGGAGGAGTACCCCCAGGTTGAGGTCGACAGCCGCACGGTTCGCACCGGCGCGGCCCATGCCCTGCTGGCGAGCACGCGTGAGGCCGGCGTCGTGGTCATCGGCATGCGTCGGCGCGCGGGCCGGCTCGGCCCACCGCTCGGTCCGGTCGCGCACGTCCTGTTGCACGACTCCCACTGCCCGGTGGTACTGGTGCCGACGACCGCATGACGGGCACCGCGCTCTGACGCCGGTCTGTTGCCGTCTGCCACCCTCGAGGAGTGCCCACACCCCCTTCACAGAGGGAGCCCTCCAGATCTCGGCGCCGGAGACACGGGGCCGGCCTGGCGATCGTCGCCTTGTCGGCGGCGGCCACCCACGGGCTTGCCTGGGCCTTCGACGCCTCTGGTATCTCCGGCGCGCGCACCGCGGTCGACGTGGCAGCCTGGAACATTTCGCCGGTGCTGATAGCCCTGGCCATCACCATCGCCGGCCGACCGAAGTCGGCCCGATGCGGCGGTTCCTGGACAACCTGGCGGGGACGCTGGTCGTAGTGGGCTTCGCGTCATTGGCCCTGGGGTGGGCTCTCGCGTGGTTCCTGGGGGCCGGTCCCGGCTCCATGGTGTCCATGTGCGGTGTGATCTGGGGCGTGATCGGAACCATGGGGCTGGCCATCAAGAAGGACGACGACGACCGCTATGCAGGCGGCTGGGCACCTTGATTGTCTCGGTCGGCTCACGACAGAGGTCGCCAATCGGCCCGGCGGACACCGCGATCCGGTGATGGCCCGGTCGGCCCTGTCGGGTGCCCGGTGGATCGGGAAGGGTGGAGAGGTACGGACCCGCATGACCTCCGACCAGACCCCGATCCGGAAGGGCACCCATGATGTCCGTCACCACGCGGCAGGCGCCGACCCCGCTCCCCGACGACGAACTGATGATGCTGGACGCCCATTGGCGCGCCGCGAACTATCTGTCCGTGGGCCAGATCTACCTCATGGCCAACCCCCTGCTGACCGAGCCGCTGCGACCGGAGCACGTCAAGCCGCGCCTCCTCGGCCATTGGGGTACCTCGCCCGGGCTGAACCTCGTGTACACCCACCTCAATCGCGTCATTCGGGCCCGTGACCTGGACGCCCTGTGCATCTGGGGCCCCGGCCACGGCGGCCCAGCAGTGGTCGCGGGCTCCTGGCTGGAGGGCTCGTACACCCAGACCTACCCCGACATCACCCAGGACGCGGCCGGCATGGCCCGGCTGTTCAAGCAGTTCTCGTTCCCCGGCGGGGTGCCCAGCCATGTCGCCCCCGAGACGCCCGGTTCCATCCACGAGGGCGGCGAACTGGGCTACTCCCTTTCGCACGCCTACGGGGCCGCGCTGGACAACCCCGGCCTGCTGGTCGCCTGCGTCGTCGGCGACGGCGAGGCGGAGACCGGCCCGCTGGCCGCCTCCTGGCACTCCAACAAGTTCCTCGACCCCGTCCACGACGGCGCCGTCCTGCCGATCCTCCACCTCAACGGCTACAAGATCGCCAATCCGACGGTGCTCGCCCGGCTGCCCGAGTCCGAACTCGACGACCTGTTGCGCGGCTACGGCCACGACCCCCTCCACGTCACCGGCGACGACCCGGCCGCCGTCCACCGCGCGATGGCCGAGGCCATGGACACCGCCCTGGACCGCATCGCCGCACTCCAGCGCGCTGCCCGCGAGGACGGCGCGACCGAGCGCCCGCGCTGGCCGGTGATCGTGCTACGCACCCCCAAGGGCTGGACCGGCCCCGCCGAGGTCGACGGACTGCCGGTGGAAGGCACGTGGCGCTCCCACCAGGTCCCCCTGGCCGCAGTCCGCGACAACCCTGAACACCTGCGGCAGTTGGAGGCGTGGCTGCGCTCGTACCGCCCCGAGGAACTGTTCGACGAGCACGGCCGCCCCGTACCCGCCGTCCTGGCCTGCGTCCCAGACGGCGCCCGCAGGCTCGGCGCTACCCCGCACGCCAACGGCGGTCTGCTGCTGCGGGACCTGCCCCTGCCCCCGCTGGAGCGGTACG
This sequence comes from Streptomyces achromogenes, assembly GCF_030816715.1. Taxonomy (NCBI): domain Bacteria; kingdom Bacillati; phylum Actinomycetota; class Actinomycetes; order Kitasatosporales; family Streptomycetaceae; genus Streptomyces; species Streptomyces achromogenes. Next base: position 6,958,525 of record NZ_JAUSYH010000001.1, read on the forward strand.
CCGTCGAGGTCGACAAGCCCGGCGCGACCCTGCACGAACCCACCCGCGTCCTCGGCGACATGCTGGAGGACGTCATGCGCGCCACGGCCGAGCGGCGCGACTTCCGCCTGGTCGGTCCCGACGAGACCGCCTCCAACCGACTGCAGGCCGTCTACGCGGCCAGCGGCAAGGCATGGCAGGCCGGCACCCTGGACGTGGACGAACACCTCGACCGGCACGGCCGGGTGATGGAGATCCTCTCCGAACACACCTGCCAGGGCTGGCTGGAGGGATACCTGCTGACCGGCCGGCACGGGCTGTTCTCCTGCTACGAGGCGTTCGTCCGCATCGTGGACTCGATGGTCAACCAGCACATCAAGTGGCTGCGCGTCACCCGCCGCCTGCCGTGGCGGGCGCCCATCGCCTCGCTCAACTACCTGCTCACCTCGCACGTCTGGCGCCAGGACCACAACGGCTTCTCCCATCAGGACCCGGGCTTCGTCGACCACATCCTGAACAAGAGCCCCGAGGCGGTACGGGTGTATCTGCCGCCGGACGCCAACACTCTGCTGTCGGTGGCCGATCACGTGCTGCGCAGCCGCGACTACGTCAACGTCGTCGTCGCGGGCAAACAGCCCTGCTTCGACTGGCTGTCCATGGAGCAGGCGAAGGTCCACTGCGCCCGTGGCGCCGGCATCTGGGACTGGGCCGGCACGGAGAACGGCGGCGAGCCCGACGTGGTGCTCGCCTGCGCGGGGGACGTGCCCACCCAGGAGGTGCTGGCCGCCGCCCAGCTGCTGCGCCGCCACCTGCCCGAGCTGGCCGTGCGCGTGGTCAATGTCGTCGACATCGCCCGGCTGCTGCCCGGCGAGGAACACCCCCACGGGATGAGCGACTTCGAATACGACGGGCTGTTCACCCCGGACAAGCCGGTGATCTTCGCCTACCACGGCTACCCCCTGGCTGATCCACCGCCTGGCCTACCGCCGCACCGGCCACAAGAACCTGCACGTGCGCGGCTACAAGGAGATCGGGACCACGACCACGCCGTTCGACATGGTGGTCCGCAACGACATGGACCGCTACCGCCTCGTCATGGACGTCATCGACCGCGTTCCGGGGCTCGCGGTACGCGCCGCGGTCGTACGGCAGCGGATGCAGGACACGCGACTGCGCCACGACACCTGGATTCGCGAGCACGGCACCGACCTGCCCGAGGTCGCCGACTGGACCTGGAACGGCTGACCGCCGCCAACAGGGCCCGGCCGGTGGGCCGTTCGGCCCGCTTGCCGGGCCCAGCAGCCCCTCGGCCGGAGGCCGGCGACGCGGGACATTGAGGACGCAACGAGAGTCGTCCACATCCTGCGCGTCGCGCCCCTCGAAAGGGATGAGCATCATGGCAGTGCACGACCACCCCCAGCGGCACCTGGGATTCCACCTCACGATTGGTCGTAGGGCGGGGGCGGCTCCCCTCTCAGCCGAGGAGACGACCGCCGCGGCGACCGCGACCCGTGCCTACGTTTTCGCCGGGCTCCGCATCCTGACGGGGTTCGTCGTCCTGTGGGCGTTCCTGGACAAGACCTTCGGCCTCGGCTACGCGACCGGCTCCGGCAAGGGCTGGATCGACGGTGGCTCGCCGACCAGGGGCTTCCTCGGCGGTGTCGCCGCCGGACCGATGGAGTCCACCTTCCACGCCTGGGCCGGGGCGGCCTGGGCCGACTGGCTATTCATGCTCGGCCTGCTCGGCATCGGCCTTGCCCTGACCGCGGGCATCGGCCTGCGCCTCGCGGCGATCGCCGGCACGGCCATGATGGCGCTGATGTGGATCGCCGAGTGGCCGCCGGCCAAGCACCTGTCCGACGGCTCGGCGAGCATGTCGACCAACCCGTTCGCCGACTACCACCTCATCTACGCCGTCGTCCTCATCGCCCTCGCGGCCGCGGGCGCCGGCGCCACCTGGGGCCTGGGCAGGGCCTGGGCGCGGCTGCCCTTCGTCAGCCGCAACCGCTGGCTTCTCTGAGCACTGCCCGCTCGTCGGGCCGGGGCACCTCCGCTCGTCGGCGGAGGTGCCCCGGCCGTTTGTGCCACCAGGGCCGGCTCGCGGGTCAGCCCGAGAGCGTCCTGGAAGGGCTGGTCAGAAATCCGGGCTCGGCCTGACGGGCCCAACGGCCCGGCACAGCAGGGACGGATGGCGGGCCTCCGGTGCGCCGACAGGCCCTCTCGGCGGGCAGGGCGGGAGACGAGCATCGACATCGCAGAGGTTCGCATACAGAGTGACTGAGGGAGAGACCGGCGATGACGGCAACGGTGACAGCTGGACCCCGTGCGAGGACCGAGGCATGGCGGGGCTTCGCCGGCACGCACTGGCGGGACCACGTCGACGTGCGCGACTTCATCCAGGCCAACTACACGCCCTACGAAGGCGATTCCACGTTCCTGGCCGGGCCGACCGAGCGCACGCTCGCCGTCTGGGGCAAGGTCGCCTCCCTGTTCCCGGAAGAGCGGCGCCGGGGCATCCTCGACGTCGACCCGGGCAACCCGTCCACCATCACCTCCCACCGGCCGGGCTTCATCGACCGCGACCGCGAGCTGATCGTCGGCCTGCAGACCGACGCCCCGCTCCGGCGGGCGATCATGCCCAACGGCGGGCTGCGCATGGTCGAGAACGGGCTCAAGGCGTACGGCTACCGGGCCGACCCCTTCGTCACCCGCGTCTTCGGCACCTACCGCAAAACCCACAACGCGGGCGTCTTCGACGCATACACCCCCGAGATGCGCGCCGCCCGCAAGGCCGGCATCATCACCGGCCTGCCCGACGCCTACGGCCGCGGCCGGATCATCGGCGACTACCGGCGCGTGGCGCTGTACGGCACGACCCGGCTGATCGAGGCCAAGCGGGCCGAACGCGCCCTCCTGGACGCCCAGCCCTCCACCCCAGACGTCATCCGCGATCGCGAGGAACTCGCCGAGCAGATACGGGCGTTGGGAGAGCTGGCGCAGATGGCCGCCTCCTACGGCTGCGACGTGACCCGCCCCGCCGCCACCGCGCACGAGGCGGTGCAGTGGCTCTACCTCGGCTTCCTGGCCGCGGTGAAGGAGCAGAACGGCGCCGCGATGTCGCTGGGCCGCACCTCCACCTTCCTGGACGTCTACCTGCAGCGGGACCTGGACGAGGGCGTCCTCGACGAGAGCCGCGCCCAGGAGCTGATCGACGACTTCGTGATCAAGCTGCGGATCGTACGGTTCCTGCGCACGCCCGAGTACGACGCCCTGTTCTCCGGCGACCCCACCTGGGTGACGGAGTCCATCGGAGGCATCGGAACCGACGGCCGCACACTCGTCACCCGCACCTCCTTCCGCTTCCTGCAGACCCTGTACAACCTCGGCCCGGCACCCGAGCCCAACCTCACCGTCCTGTGGTCGCCCCGGCTGCCCGAGGGATTCAAGCGATTCTGCGCGCAGGTCTCCATCGACACCAGCGCCATCCAGTACGAGTCCGACGACCTGATGCGCCCGCGCACCGGCGACGACACCGCGATCGCCTGCTGCGTCTCGGCGATGGCCGTGGGCAGGCAGATGCAGTTCTTCGGGGCGCGGGTCAACCTCGCCAAGGCGCTGCTGTACGCGATCAACGGCGGCCGGGACGAGATGACCGGCGAGCAGATCGCCCCCGAGGCGCCCGCGCTGACCGGCGAGTACCTGGACTACGAGCAGCTTGTCGCGGCGTACGACCACATGCTCGACTGGCTGGCGGCCACCTACGTGGACGCGCTCAACGTCATCCACTACATGCACGACAAGTACGCCTACGAGCGCATCGAGATGGCCCTGCACGACCACCCGGTGCACCGCTTCATGGCCTGCGGCATCGCGGGACTGTCGGTCGCCGCCGACAGCCTGTCCGCCGTCAAGCACGCGCGCGTGCGGATCGTCCGGGACGCGACGGGACTGGCCGTCGACTACGAGATCGAGGGCGACTACCCGGCGTACGGCAACAACGACGACCGCGCCGACGCCCTCGCCGCCGACCTGGTGCGCTCGTTCATGGCGAAGGTGCGCACGCACCCCACCTACCGCGACGCCGAGCACACGCAGTCGGTGCTGACCATCACCTCGAACGTGGTCTACGGCAAGCACACCGGCCACACGCCCGACGGCCGCCGCGCGGGCGCCCCGTTCGCGCCCGGCGCCAACCCGATGAACGGCAGGGACCGGCACGGTGTGGCCGCCTCGGCCCTCTCGGTGGGGGTCGGGGCCTGGGCCGCGGCGGTCGCGGTGTCCGCGCGAGACGGTGCGGCTCATGTCCGACTCCCTTCCGCCTCCGCCGCCCGTGAGCGGAGGGCGATGGATGCTGCCGTGCCGGGACGCCCGTCGGCGTGAAGTCGTGTGGGCCGCGGCATCTGCGACGGCATCGGGGCCGGGGCGCACGGGCAGTGTCGGCCGAGCGGTCGTCGCCGGCCCCTCGGACCGTCCCCTGATGCCTCTCCAGCGTTCCGCACACCCCTCCACCCGCAGGAGGGCCGACCGTCCTGGAACCGGGGGACCGAATGCCCCCGGCGTAATGGGCCCGTTCGGTACGCGGCCACACCCCGTGCCCGTGTCCCGGCCCGCACACGAAGGCTTCGCCGGGCTGCCCGACGATCGCTCAAGCCGGCACGGCCGTCAGGGTCCGCAGCCGGATCGCACCTCCGCTGCCGCACGTACCGAGGCCGATCAGCATCGGCACAGGTCGCCGCGCCAAGGGGTACCCTGACGCCGTCCGCCGCCACCTGGGCCGTCGTCCATGGACTGGGCAGTGACTGGGGACCGGTCCGCGCTTCGCGGTGCAGACCGGGGCAGAGCCAGGTCCGCTCGCTCAGGACGCCCCTGTGCTTCCGGAGGGCAGTTCGGCGCCTTCGGCGGCCCGCATCGACTCGTTGAGGGACCGCTTTGTGGTTGACCGGCCATCCAGCAAGGCCGGGCTGACCCTCACCTGGTGTCGTCGGCCTCCGTCTCGGTGAGCGCGGCCCGTCCGGCCTCCAGCCGGGCGACCGGGACGCGGAACGGTGAGCAGGAGACGTAGTCGAGTCCCGCCGCGTGGAAGAAGTGCACCGACTCCGGATCCCCGCCGTGCTCCCCGCAGACCCCGATCTTCAGGTCGGGCCGTGCGGCGCGGCCCTCGGCGATGGCGATCTCGACCAGGCGTCCCACGCCGTCGCGATCGATCGTCTCGAACGGGGACACCTTGAAGATGCCCTTGTCGAGATAGGCGGAGAAGAACGCCGCCTCGACATCGTCGCGGGAGAAGCCCCAGGTGGTCTGGGTCAGGTCGTTGGTGCCGAAGGAGAAGAACTGCGCCTCCTGGGCGATCGGGCCAGCGGTGAGGGCGGCCCTGGGCAGCTCGATCATCGTTCCCACCGGGCATTGGACGAACACGCCAGTGGCCTTGGAGACCTTGGCCAGGACCTGCTCCACCTCTTCGCGGACGAGCCGCAGCTCCTCGACTGTGTCGATGAGCGGGACCATGATCTCCGCTCGAGGATCGCCACCTGCGCGCTTGCGTTCCACGACCGCCTCGGCGATGGCCCGTACCTGCATGGCGACGAGTCCGGGCGCGACCAGGCCCAGGCGCACGCCGCGCAGGCCGAGCATCGGGTTCTCCTCGTGCATGCGGTTCACGGCGTCCAGCAGTTCAGCGTCGTGTGGGCTGGGCGGGGTGCCGTGGGCCTGGTCGGCGGCGAGGCGGACGGCGAGTTCGGTGCGGTCGGGAAGGAACTCGTGCAGTGGCGGGTCGAGGAGGCGGATGGTGACCGGCAGGCCGTCCATCGCCTCCAGGATGCCGACGAAGTCCTGCCGCTGCAGCGGCAGCAGCGCGTCGAGAGCTCGCTCGCGTTCGGCGTCGGTGCGGGCCAGGATCATCGCCTCGACCAGCTGACGGCGGTCACCGAGGAACATGTGCTCGGTGCGGCACAGGCCGATGCCCTCGGCGCCGAACCGGCGGCCGCGGGCGGCGTCTTCGGGGGTGTCGGCGTTGGCCCGTACCCCCAACCGCCGTACGCCGTCCGCCTGTTGCATCGCGCGGGCCACGGCGTCGACCAGCCCGTCCGAGGTCTCGCCGGTCTCGAAGTACCGCATCACCGCGGAGTCGGCCAATGGGACCGCGCCTGGGTAGACGGCGCCTTCGGAGCCGTCGACGGAGAGGATCGTGCCCTCCTCGACGGTGGTGCCGCCCACCGTGAAGCGATGTCCCCGCACGTCCACGCTGATCTCCTCGGCACCATAGACGCACACCTTGCCCATCCCGCGGGCGACCACGGCCGCGTGACTGGTCTTGCCGCCACGGCTGGTCAGAACGGCCTGGGCGGCGACCATGCCGGGCAGATCGTCGGGGGTGGTCTCCTGCCGTACGAGGACGACCTTCTCCCCGGCCGCGGCCCGCCGGACCGCCTCGGCGGAGTCGAACACCGCCGCACCGACGGCGGCACCCGGCGAGGCGGAGATGCCATGTGCGAGCGCCGCCCCGACGGCCGAGGTGTCGAAGCGGGGGAACATCAGCCGGGCGAGCCCGTCCCCGCTGACGCGCGCCAGCCCCTCGCGCGAGGTGATGAGACCCTCGTCGACCAGCTCGGCGGCAATGGCGAACGCGGCCTCAGCGGTACGCTTGCCCACCCGGGTCTGCAGCATCCACAGCCGGCCGCGCTCGACGGTGAACTCGATGTCGCACAGGTCCCGGTAATGAGTCTCCAACGTCTCCGTGTGGTCGCGTAGTTGGGCGAACGCTTCCGGGTTCAGGCGGCCCAGTTCGTCCAGCGGAACGGTGTTGCGGATGCCGGCGACGACGTCCTCGCCCTGGGCGTTGGGCAGGTAGTCGCCGTACAGGCCAGGGCGGCCGGTGGCCGGGTCGCGGGTGAAGGCGACGCCGCTGCCGGAGTCGGGGCCGAGGTTGCCGAAGACCATGGTCTGCACGTTGACCGCGGTGCCCAGGTCGTCGGGGATGTGCTCGCGGCGGCGGTAGAGGCGGGCGCGTTCGCCGTTCCAGGACCGGAAGACGGCGAGGATGGCCCGGCGTAGCTGCTCGGCCGGGTGCTGCGGGAAGTAGTCGCCGCTCTCCTGGCGGATCAGGTCCTTGTACGCCTCGACGAGTCCGGCCAGGTCGGCCGCGTCCAGGCCCAGGTCGTCCACCGCGCCGCGGGCGTCCTTGAGCCGGGCCAGGAGGTTCTCGAACAGCGCGCTGTCGACACCCATCACCGTGCTGCCGAACATCTGCACCAGACGGCGGTAGGAGTCCCAGGCGAAGCGCTCGTTCCCGGAGGACTTCGCCAGGCCCAGCACGGACGCGTCGTTCAGGCCGATGTCGAGGATCGTCTCCATCATGCCGGGCATGGAGAAGCGGGCTCCGGAGCGGACGGACAGCAGCAGCGGGTCGTCCGCCTGTCCCAGCCGCCGTCCGGCGGCCTGCTCCAGGACGGTCAGACGGTCGGAGATCTCGCGGGCCAGGCCGTCCGGCTCGGCGCCGGTGGTGAGGAAAGCACGGCAGGCTTCCGTGGAGACCGTGAATCCCGGCGGCACCGGCAGACCCATGCGGGTCATCTCGGCCAGGTTGGCGCCCTTGCCGCCGAGCAGGTCGGCCATGTCGCGGCCGCCCTCGGTGAACGCGTACACGTAACGGACCATGGCGGTGCTCTTCCTTCCCGCTGCCGATGTCTGGGGGAGTTGCCGTGACCGGGGCGTCCGCCGTGCCGGAGCGCGCCCGAGGCGCGGCGGACCGGTGCGAGCGTGCTCACATCTCGAAGACGATGCGGGCCTTGATCTGCCCGTTCAGGACCTCCGCGATGGACTCGTTGACGGACTCCAGCGGCCGGGTCTCATAAATCACCTTGGTGCGTCCGGCGGCGTGGAGCTGGAAGACCTCGTCCAGGTCCTGGCGGGTGCCGACGATCGAGCCGATGACGGAGGTGCCGTTCAGCACGGTGTCGAAGATCGGCACACTGATGGTGCCGCCGGCCGGCAGGGCGACCATGACCAGCTTGCCGCCGCGCCGCAGACCCCCGTAAACGGAAGCGAACGCCTGCTCGTCGACGGCCAGCGCGATCGCCGCGTGGGCGCCGCCGTGCCGCTTGAGCACCTCGGCCGGGTCCTCCTTGCGGGCGTCGATGAGGATGTCCGCGCCGAGCTCCCGGGCCAGGTCGAGCTTGTCGTCGGTGACATCGATCGCGGCGACGGTGGCTCCGGCGATCTTCGCGTACTGCACGGCGAGGTGGCCGAGCCCGCCGACGCCGGAGATGGCAACCAGCTGGGTCGGCCGGACACCGGCGACCTTCAGCGCCTTGTACGTGGTCACGCCGGCGCAGGTCAGCGGGGCGGCGTCGCGCGGGTCGATGCCGTCGGGGACCACGGCGGCGAAGTCGGCCGGGGCGAGCATCTTCTCGGCGTACCCGCCGTCCACGCTGTAGCCGGTGTTCTGCTGCTGCTCGCACAGGGTCTCCCAGCCCGACAGGCAGTGCTCGCAGCGCCCGCAGGCCCAGCCCAGCCAGGGCACCGCCACCCGCTGCCCGACCTCCAGGTGGGTCACGCCGTCGCCGAGTGCCTCGACGATGCCGACGCCCTCGTGGCCGGGGACGAACGGCGGAGTCGGCTTGACGGGCCAGTCGCCGTGCGCGGCATGGATGTCGGTGTGGCACAGTCCGGACGCTTCGAGACGGATGCGGACCTGGCCGGGTCCTGGCTGCGGGTCCGGCCGCTCCTCGATGACCAGCGGCTCGCCGAAGGACCGGACGACTGCTGCCTTCATGGAATGCTCCTCAATCTCTGTCGGTGCGGTGCGGTTCCAGCGTCGGCTGCGTCCCGCTGCCAGGGCAGGTGCTGGACGTCCTTGCGGATGGGGCCTGTCGGCCCCGAACCCCGCGGCCACCGACCCGTCGATCCACACGGTTCACTGCTGCGGGATGCGCCGGTGAGGCGGCGTGATGCAGCACCGCTGGAACCTGCGGCGGTCCGCACGACGTCGGAGGCGTGGCCTAGGGGCCGACCACGTGAACGCTGACCAGATCCTTGTTCGGCAGCGCCCGGCTTCGGGTAGACGATCCGATCGTGTCCCGCGTTGGAAATCGGGGCGCCGGGGCTGTAGGGCCGACCGGCCCTGGCCCTTCGGCCCGCAATCACGCAAGATCTCCGGTAGGCAAGGAACGGTCACGCCCAGTGGGCGAAGTCCGGTACAGACAGCAGACGGCGCAGGACAAGGAGCATCCGATGGCGGACAGCGAGCGGCCGGGACCCGACAACCCGATCCGGGTCTTCCTGCTGGACGACCACGAGGTTGTACGACGCGGAGTGCATGACCTGCTCGACGACGAGCCGGACATCACCGTGGTCGGGGAGGCCGGCACGGTCGAGCAGGCGCTCGTCCGGGTTCCGGCGCTGCGCCCGCAGGTGGCGGTGCTCGATGTCCGCCTGCCCGACGGCGACGGAGTGAGCGTGTGTCGCGAGCTCCGCTCCCGCATGCCGGAACTGGCTTGCCTGATGCTGACCTCGTTCGACGACGAGGAGGCCCTCCTCGACTCGATCATGGCCGGCGCCTCCGGCTACGTGCTGAAGCAGATCCAGGGCTCCGACCTGGTCTCGGCCGTACGCACGGTGGCCGCGGGGCAGTCCCTGCTCGACCCGAGTGCCACCACCCGGCTGATGGCCCGGCTGCGCCAGGACCAGCAGCCCGAGGAGAAGCCGGACGCCCTGCCCGGGCTCACCGACCGGGAGCGGGAGATCCTGGCCCTGATCGGCGAGGGCCTGACCAACCGCCAGATCGGACAGCGCCTGTACCTGGCTGAGAAGACGGTCAAGAACCACATCTCCCGGCTGCTGGCCAAGCTCGGTGTGGAGCGGCGCATCCAGGCCGCCGTGATCGCGACCCAGGCCCAGGACCGCCTCCAGCAGGACGGCCGAGGACGCTAACGGCCTTGTGTGCGAATGAGGTCGGGGCGTGTTGGCCTGGCGGGTTGTCTGATGGGTGCTCACCTCTCGGCGGCGCGGTCGGAGACCAGGGCGGCGACTGCCGCGTAGGTCTCGGCGAAGTACTCGCGGCGTCCGAGGTAGCGCTGGAGGGTTCGCCACTGCTTGTGTTCAGCGTTGGCGTGCTGGACGCAGATGCGCTCCGAGGACTGCTGATGGCGGGCTGCGTCCGCAGGCGGCGACGTCTTCGGGCGCGGCGCCCTTCTTTGGTTTGAGCGGCGGGGCTTGGACCTGGTCGGGGAACTGCTTGGCAAGTCCCCGGTAGCCCGCGTCGACCTTGGCCCTGACCTGGGGGTACTGCTCGAACAGCTCGCAGATTCCCTCGGTCTTCACGGCTGTCTGGTCGTGCATTCGGCCGGGTCGGAAGGCCCCGGCCCACAGGGTGCGGCCCTGCCCGTCAGTGACGACGGTGGCCTTCTTGGTGTTCTGCCGCATCTTGCCCGAGACGTAGGCGCGACGGCCTGGCTTGTTCGCCCGGGGTCGTCGAACCCGGACCTCCGTCCCGTCCAGCCGCAGCTCGACGTCCTCAGCCGCCGCGTAGGCGAAGACGTCCGCGAGAGTGCGAAGCCGCCGGTCACCCTGCCCGGGAACAGCAAAGCCACGAGCTGCCAGAAGGGGACGGGCCAGGTGGACAGCCCGGGTGATCGTGGGGCGGTCCACTCCGTAGAGCAGGGCCAGAGCCCCGTGCGGGAGCTGGAACCGTAGGACGACCAGCGTGGCGATGACCCGGTCGGTGAACACCAGCTGGTGATTCGGTCCCGCGCCGGGCGCACGCAACCGGCTGCGGCCTCGACGCTCGCGCAGTCGGCCCTCCTCGGCGGCCATCCACGCCTCGGCCAACTCTGCGATCAGCGAACCGAGTCGACGGCGCTGGAGGCCGGTGAAGACACGATGGGACAAGGCCGTGCGGCCAAGGTGTTGCTCACAGCGGCACCCAGCCCACGCGGCCCTGGGCATGCCATGGCAGAAGCCTGATCGTGTCAGCGCGCCACGTTGTGGTGTTCCGGCACCGGCTCAACCCGAGCTCGGGAGGCCAGAGAGCAGGGCCGCGGCAGCTCGGTCGAAAGGGGCGATGCTGCCCGCAGCGCGACACAGGATGTGGGCGCCTTCGAGGGTGACGATCATGAGGGTGGCCAGATCAGCGGCCTGGGATGCACTCATTCCGGCGTGGGTGAGTTTTCCGGTGAGCTCGCCGGCCCAGCCGGCGAACCCTTCGGCCGCGACAGTGCGCAGGCTGCCCTGGTCGGCGATGGCCGCACCGCCGTCGACGGTGACCGCCGCGACTGCGCAGCCGCCGCCCCCGGCGGACGCCTGCACGACAGGGCGGACGTTGCCAAGGAACGCCTCCACGACTTCGCGTGGCGTGCGGGCCGGCAGTTCGTGCAGGTGGCTGCGGACGTCTTCTGCATTGCGGCGGGCGGCTTCGAGTGCGAGTTGCTGTTTGCCGCCCGGGAAATGGTGATAGATCGCTCCGCGCGCGGCACCACTCTCGGCCAGGACGTCGGTGAAGGACATCGCGGCCAGGCCGTGACGCTGCAGCAGTCCGATCGCTGCGCTGATCATGCGGGTTTTGGTGTCCGCGGCCATCGCGCCTCCCTTGACTAGTACGGACATCCTAGTCCATGCTCACTCCACTAGGACGCACGTACTAGTAGCGCGGGCTGGACAGCCCCGAAACCGGAGGTTCGTGATGGGCAAGACCTTTCTCTACACCGAGATCCAGGCAGCAGTGCCGTTCGAGCAGTTCGACTGGCACCAGGTCAACGTGGCCCTGAAGACCGCACCGGGCCTGATCCGCAAGACGTGGCTGTCCGGGATCGGCACCCACACCATCGGTGGCTTCTACGAGTTCGACAGCGCCGAGAACGCCCTGGCCTTCGCCCAGGGCCCCTTCGCCGAAGAAGCCCGCCGGGCCGGAGCCCCGGCAACGACACGACTGTTCGACGGCGACATCGTCAAGGCCGCCAGTATCGACCTGAACTCCCCCTACTACACCTGACACCGCAGGGCGCTGCAGCGTCAGCTCTGGACGCCGCCTCGCTCCACTTCCGGGGCGAGGCGGCCCCAACGGAAAGTCATCTCGATGAACATCACGCGGCACCCCGAGAACAGCGTGAGCTGGATCGACCTCGGTACTCCCGACACGCAGACGACGACGGCCTTCTACGCCGCGCTGTTCGGCTGGACCGTCGCCCCACCGGACCCCAACGGCTACCGGCTCTGCACGCTGCGCGGACATCTTGTCGCCGCCCTGGGGCCGGCCGAGGACGCAGGCGCACCCTACTGGACGATCAACGTCACCGTGTCGGACATCCAAGCCACCGCCACCCGCTTCACGAACCTGGGCGCCCAGATCATCGTGGCACCCACCGAAGTCGGGACACTCGGCCACTACGCCGTCGCTCTCGACCCCGTCGGCGCACCACTGTCACTCTGGCAGCCCGGCACCCACACTGGCATGCAGCTGAACCATGAATCGGGCACCTTCGCCGGCATCAGCCTTCTCACCGACCACTCCGCGCATGCCGCCGCCTTCTACCGACCAGCACTGCACTGGAACTCCAACCCTGAGCACACCGAGTTCCGGTTGCCGGACAACTCCATCGCCGCCACCAGCCCGCCGCCAGGGAAACCAACAGTGCAGCGATCACTCTGGCTGGTCAGCTTCGCCAGCAACAGACCCGATGCCGATGCCCAGCAGGCCCGACAGCTCGGTGCGACCGAAGTTCGCCAGGACTCCAACGGAGACGTGGTCATGCGAGATCCCACCGGTGCTCTGTTCGGCCTTACCCGGCACGTTCGATAGTCCCGCTCCGCCCGGGACGCGTTGCCCCAGGCAATCGCGCACCATGTTGAAAGGCCGAGCGCACACCGGGCTCTTGGGCCGAACGTCCCTCCGGCGCACTCCGTACGGCCCAAGCCCGAATGCCTCCCCAGCGAGCAGGCTGGCAGCGCAGCCCGGAGACCACCGGGCGCCGACCGGGAGGACGACGGACATGAGCGTGCGCGTGGGCATCAACGGCTTCGGCCGTATCGGACGCAACTACCTGCGCTGCGTGCTGGAGCGCGCGGAGACCGCTGCCGGTACGGCCGTGGAGGTCGTGGCGATCAACGACATCACCTCACCTGCCGCGCTGGCCCATCTGCTGGAGTACGACTCCACGTACGGCCGGCTGCACCGCACCGTCGAGCACGACGACACCTCGATCACCGTCGACGGACACCGCATCGCCGTGACCGCCCAGCGTGATCCGGCCGCCCTGGCCTGGGCCGACCTCGGCATCGACGTCGTCATCGAGTCCACCGGCCGCTTCCGCACCCGCGAGGACGCCGGGCTGCACCTGAAGGGCGGCGCCCGCAAGGTGCTGCTGTCCGTGCCGGGCAAGGGCGTCGACGCGACCATCGTGATGGGCGTCAACGAAGGCACCTACAACCCGGACAAGGACCACGTTGTCTCTAACGCCTCCTGCACCACCAACTGCGTGGCGCCCATGGTGAAGGTGCTCGACGAGCATTTCGGTCTCGTCAAGGGGCTGATGACCACCATCCACGGCTACACCAACGACCAGGTCGTCCTGGACGGCCCGCACAAGGACCTGCGGCGCGGCCGCAGCGCCGCCGTCAACATCATCCCCACCAGCACGGGCGCTGCCCGGGCCGTCGGGCTCGTGTTGCCGGAGCTCGCCGGCACCCTGGACGGCATCGCTGTCCGCGTGCCCGTCGAGGACGGTTCGCTGACCGACCTGAGTGTCGTCCTGGAACGGCCCGTGTCCGCGGACGAGGTCAATGCCGCGTTCCGAGAGGCCGCCGACGGGCCGCTCAAGGGCATCCTGCGGGTCTCCGACGCCCCGATCGTCTCCCGGGACGTCGTGGGCGATGCCGCCTCCTGCGTCCTGGACGCCCCGCTGACCCAGGCGCACGGCAACCTGGTCAAGGTCTTCGGCTGGTACGACAACGAGTGGGGCTACACCAACCGCCTGCTCGACCTCACCGAATACGTTGCCGCCCGGCTCCCGCAGCGCTGACAGGTCAGGGGCTGACACGCGACGGAGCGTCCGCCGGGCTGGCGCGGTTTCCGGTCGGCGGCCTCCGCGCCGAGTCGTCCGCGCACGGGGCACCCCGCAGAAACTGTGCGGGCTGGGCAGATCGACAACAAGGACATCACCGGGATCCGCCCCCGCGCTGTCCGGCCCGGAGATCGCCTTTCCGGTGCCGGTGACAGCTTGCCGCGAGGGGCGGGTCCCGGCCGAGCAGGATGGACGGCATGAAGTCGGAGTTCGACGGCCACGGCAGCGCTTCGCGCGCGGGCGGGAGCGCCCCTCGGCATCCCGTCGTGCGCCTTTCCCACGAGCGGATCCAGTTCGCCCGGATGCGCAGCTCGCAGGACCGGGTCGCCGACGCGATCACCTCGTTCGCGGGCACGATGCGTTTCGTCTACCTCCACGGCCTCTGGTTCACGATGTGGATCGCACTGAACGAGGGCCTCCTGGGGAAGGCAGGGATCTTCGATCCGTATCCCTTCGGGCTGCTCACCATGATCGTCAGCCTGGAGGCGATCTTCCTGTCCACGTTCGTCATGGTCAGCCAGAACCGTCAGGCGGCGCGGGAGAACGTACGGGCCGATCTGGATTTCGAGACCAACCTGCGCTCCGAGGTGTGGTCGGTCCACATCGGCAAGGTGCTGGGCCTGGACCCGCAGGAGATCGAGGAGCACGTCCAGGAGATCATCGCGCAGAGCAAAGCGGGCATCGACGGTACGCCGATCAACCCCAAAAACCTCTGATCATCGCTCGTCGAGGCGGACATGGCCGGCGTCTCCTTCCCGCAGCGGCCCGGCCACCGCGTCGTCGAGGGCGACGTACACCTCCAGCACCGCATCCGTTCCGGTCAGGGAGAGGATTTGCTGTACTCGCGTCGGCACCTGCGCCAGGGCCAGGGAACCGCCCATTTCAGCGGCCTGCCAGTGCAGCCTCAGCAACGCGTTCAGACCTGAGGAGACGTCGGCCGCGGCCGAGTAGCGTCTGGGTATCGGTCTGGAGGGTCTGCCGGGTTAGGTAGTCCAACGCTCCGGCCGCCGTGGCGATGACGCAGTCGTCCGCGACACCTCGCAGACTCAGCTCGAATCCGGCGACGGCTGCTTGACCTCCCGTCGGGACATCGGGCCACGTTACCGGGCACGGTTCCAGCAAGGCGCGCACAGGCGTTGCGGGAGAGGTGCCTGGCCCGGGACCAGGCCCTGTGGACGGCGCCGCCGTGCTGCCCACAGGCAATGAGTATCGCCCATCAGACGGTGCTGAAGGCGCGGAATCGGTGTGCGGGTGGTGGGTACCGTCGGCGGAGCACGGACTGCGCTGCTCCAGCGGGGGGGCCTTGATCACGCGCCCGCCGGCTGGCGATGATGCGTTCGCGTCGGAGGCGCATGCAGCTCCTCGGTGGTCCCCGTGCCACGGACCATACGGTCGGACCTTCCCAGGCGGCCGCCCGTCACGGAGGCTGCGAGGAGAGCGTGCGCAGTTTTCGGGTCAGTGCACGTTCTTCCGTGACGGCGGTGCGCTCGGCCGCTCCGCGGTGAGCAAGGTGACACCAAGGACGCTGAAGAGCAGACCGAGCGCCGTCATCGCGGCGGCCTGCCCGGGGGAGGCATCGGGGACATCCCGCAGCCATGCACTGATCGCCATGGCTGCGACGGCCGGGCCGACCAGCGCCAGCCAGCCCGAGAGCGTCAGCGCGATCTTGCGGGCCCACGCGCTGCCGTGGCGCACTCCGGCTGCGGCGGCGATGGCGGCGGGCAGGCCCACGCCGAGGTCGAGCAGGGCGATGGTCCAGAAGTAGCCGGGGCCCTCCTGGTAGTCCGCGGCCGATGGATGCGCGCCGGAGGCATCGAGGATGGCCGGCACGTACCGCGTGAAGGTCACGATCGCCAGGAGCGGGATCAGCCCGCCGCCAATGATCCGTTCCCGTCGGCCGGGCGGTGCCCAGGCGGCCGGGTTGACCTGCTGCCAGGCGAGGAGGGCTGTGGTCCAGCCGAGGACGAACAGCGCCAGCTGCAGAGGGAAGAACGCCTCGCTGTTGCCGTCGTAGCGCACATACTGCGGTCCCAGCACGTACTGCGGCACCATGTACGCCGTATAGACGCCCGGTGCGATGGCGACCATGCTGCCGAGCCGATGCCGGCGCCACACGAGGACGGCCGCGAACACGGCGAGCGGAGCGACGACCGCGACCGCGAAGATGTCCAGCGCCACGAGCTGGCTCATGAGCGCCCCGTCGGCGGGGATCGGGTAGTCGATCGCCGCGAACCCGACGGGGCCCAACAGCGTGTTGGCCACGAGCAACGCGGCCAGGACAAGCAGCCCAGTGCCGAGCAGTCGGCCACGGGTGCGTGCCCCGGTCGGCGCGTCCGGCGTTTGGGAGGTGCTGCGGGGGATGTGCAGGTCGGCCATCGGACACCCCTTTCCCGCGCCCACAGTAGGCAGCACGCCAGGCCGCCGAGCAGGGCCGAAGGTCCCCGAAAGAGGGCCGCTTGCCCGCCGCCCACCAGCCGAGCCAGCGGGCAGGATCGCTCCGTGACCCCCGCAGCGGCCGCAGCCCCCGCCCGCAGGAGCGGCCCCCGGTGCGTGTCACAGTCCGGAATCCGCAGGACCGCGGGCCCCGTCGGGAGGACACTGGGATCAGCATGCCGGGTGCAGACCGACCGCCGCTGTGGTGAGCGATGTCAGCCCGTGCGCCTCACTACCCAGTGGGGTACCTGATGCTGGGAGGACCGTCACAGCGGGAGCGTGCGAGGAGGCTGGCATGACTTTGCGACAGCTCGACGACAAGACGGTGGCCATGCTGGTGGCCGAGGCCACCGCGGCCCCGTCCATGCACAACGCGCAGCCGTGGCGTTTCCGCTTCCTGGCCGACGAGCGCCTCCTGCTGCTGCGTGCCGATCCCGAGCGGGCCATGCCCCGCTCCGATCCCGGCAACCGGGCGCTCCACATCGGCTGCGGGGCGGCGCTGTTCAACCTGCGCGTCGCCGCCGCACACGCGGACCTTGCCCCGAAGACAAAGCTGCTGCCCGAGCCGCAGGACCCGCTGCTGCTCGCCGCCGTCCATCTCGCCGACGGGTCCGGGAGCTCGCGAGACGACGGCCTGGAGCGGCTGTATCCCGCGATCCGGCAGCGGCACACCAGCCGCCACCCCTTCGCCGAACAGGACATCCCCCAGGAGATGCGCGCCACCTTGCAGGACGCGGCGGCGCGGGAGGAAGCCGAGCTGCTCTTCCCCGGCCCCTGGCATGCCGAGACCCTGCTCGACCTCGTCCGCGACGCCGAGAGCCGCGACGTCATGGACCCTGACCAGAGCGAGGACCTGGTCCGCTGGACCCGGCTCGGGCCGGAGGCGGACACCGCCGTCGACGGCGTCCCCGAGTACGCCTTCGGACCGCGCAAACGGGACGGCAAGGCTCCCGTGCGGGACTTCGCCGGGCGCCGTGCCGTGGCCGACCGCGGCACCACCACCTTCGAGCACACCCCCCACCTGGCCCTGCTGAGCACCCTCGGTGACGCCCCCACCGACTGGCTGCGCGCCGGGCAGGCACTGGAACGCGTCCTGCTGGAGGCCACCCTGGCCGACCTGGCCACCTCCCTGACCTCCCACGCCCTGGAGAACCGCGAGCTGCGCCTGCTGGCCCGCGACCCGGGGTCGGGCACGGGCCAGGTGCAGATGGTGCTGCGTATTGGCTACGGCCCGAGGGGCCCGGCCACACCCCGCCGCCCCGTAAGGGACGTCCTCGAGATCGTGTGAGCGGCTGAAGGGCGGCCTACGGGACGGCCGCGCTTATGACCGAAAACCTTCGGTGGCGAAGACCAGGCTGACAGCCTGACGTGGAGGGATCGGCAGAGCCCAGAACCGTCGCCGTCCGGTGACCCCCATCGGGCCCCGGCCCGCAGAGTGTCCGGCCGGATGTGAACTGAGGGCCGCCGCGAAGGCCGATTGCCATCCGCCGACTTGTCGGCGAACGCTCCCGGCGAAGCCAGAGCCCGCAACGGCCTCATGGACCTGGCCGATGTGGATCTGCCCTCGGACGGGGACGTCTACCTGCGTGGCTCGCTACCGTTCATATACGCCATACAAGCCCAGTTCCTCCAGTGCCGGCATCCCTGCCCGCCACCTCCGCCACGAAGTCTTCTGCGCGGACCTGTGGTCAGCCGGCGCAGAAAACTGAGCTACGACAACGGGGGTGACTCAGGGCGGCGGCCCATCAAGGACTCGATGTATTGGCGAACCAGATGAACGTCGATATCGGCAAGGAAGGCGGTCTCTGTGTGTCCGCCGTACTTCATTTGGCCAGCAGTCAGCGCCCGCGGGATTCCCTGGCCGCGTACCCAGGTTTTGATCTGGCGCTCGACGGCCCACGCGTCACTGGTCTGCTTGAAGTTCCAGCGCGCGACCAGCCGCCAGCCCTGGGACACGTGCTGGGAGATGCGTTGTTCGAGGTTGGCAATGCCCCACTTCAAAGCGCCGTGGCCGTCGTGGACGACGAGGTAGAAGTAGCCCGGCCGGGCCGGGTTGATGCCGCGCTCGGCACAGGTCGGGCAACCCCCCTGGCTGCCGCGGATGTTGTGCAGCGTCGGCCCAGGAGCCAAGACCGTCTCACATGTCACGCAGCGCGCTTTCCAGGGCAGCTCCGTGCTGCCCGGATAGGGGACGAGTGGTCCGAGCCCCTTCTCCAGCATGCTGGCCATGGCCTCTGTGGCGTCGAGCCGCAGCGCGTCCGCGATCTTCTCCGAGCGACAGGACCAGCATTGGTGACCGCGGGCGCGGACTTTCGCGTACGTGGGAGTTCCGATATGACTGCAGCGCATACAGCGGCACAACCACGGTTGCATGGACCCCGGATAGCCGACGAGGGGCTCCAGATCAGCCTCCGTCATCAGCTTGCGTGCGGACTCATCGGTGACATCGCGCCCGGCGCAGTTGGTGCAGCCGCCGCGCCCGTTCTGGACGTGTGACAGCTTCTTCGGCTTGATGGCCCCGCAGTGGACGCAGCGGGCATGCCATGGCTTGCCCGCTCCAGGATAGTCCTCCAGCGGGTCCCAGCCCCAGGTGAGCATGACGGCAGCAGCCTGCGCCCCGTCGCGGGTGAGCTTGGCTGCGATGGCGAGGGATCGGCAGGTCTTGTTGCAGACTCCGGTTCCCTTGTTCACGACGTCGTTGTAACGCGGAGCGCTCACTTCATTGCATGTCAGGCAAAGACATTTCCAGGGAAGTTGTGTTCCCGGGAAGGGCTCGATCGGGCGCGCTCCGCGGCTTGTCAGGGCCTCGATCGCCGCAGCTTCAGATATCTTGCGTGGCACGTAGTTCCCCCCATGGTGGCGCGCGATTCAGCTTGAGGGAGATCCTATTCCAAGGGGGTGTAGGGCGCGCAGGGAACGCAAGAATCAGGCTGACTGCTTTATCTCGCCACCATTCCGCGGTGGCCCGAATGCTTCTCCGCTGATGGCTGTTTGGTATCGCGCTGGTGAGGGCGTGCAACGCTGTCCGGCCGACACGTTGGATTCGGCCCACCGGCGACACCGGATGGATACGGGTTCGGGGCCTGCTGTCAGCGGAGTCTTACGCGTGCCGGTGGCCCCGGTTGGCGTTGAACTCGACCCAGGCTCGGTCCCATTGTGTCCTGCGGCGGGCATCCAGGCGTACCCGGACGGCCCACCAGCTGCCCACTACCAGTACGCAGACGCCTGACCCGGCGGCGGCGCCGAGGGCGGCTCCCTGGGAGCGGGCCTGGGCCGGGGTGGGCGGGGCGGGGTGAAGGCGGCCCGCGTCGTCGAGCCACACTGTGGTGGACGAGCCGGCCTTGGCGCCCGCTGCCACCGGGGCTGTACCCGTCATGCGAGAGCCGTCGGGCATCGTCCACCGCACGGTCGTGCGCGCCTGGCCGTCTGCCATCCCGGAGAACCGTGCCGGCGTCGCGGAGGCGTCCTCGACGAGGTGAGCGGCGCTGCGGTGCAGGCCCCGCGCCTGCTCGAGAGCGGATCGCTCGCCGAGTCCAGCCATCACCACGCCCACCGCAGGCGCCATGAGCAGCAGCATCGCCGCTGCCATCCCGATCCAGGCTTCGGCGACATCGGAGCGCCGCTTGAGCGGGTTGCGCCGCCAGCGCCAGAGCAACACCCTGCCAACCTTCTTCAGCATGCGTGCATCCCTCCGGGCACGACGGACATGACCATCACACCTACGGTGACGGATCGGCGATCGATCGCGGTAGAGACCACCGGGGTCGTCTTGGGAGGGCCGACCGGCCCTGTTGCGAAAGCCGGCCGGGCCCGGCCAACCGAAGTGCCGCCGGGCACAATGCCGTTCATGACTGACGCAATGGCTGATGGCGTACACGGTCCTCAACTGGGTGAAGCCGTGGCGCTGTTGGCGGACTTCCTGGGCGCCGAGCCGTTGACCGCGGCCATCGCCACACTGGAGCGGGACCTGGCGAGCCGGCCCGCGAGGGAGGTCGGCGACCTGGCCGCCACCCGGGGCATCAGTCCCGAACTGATGGTGGCAGCCCTGACAGTTCGGGACAGCCTCGGCCGGCTGAACGACCTCATTCACGCGGCCGGGATCGTGCTGGCCCTGCCGCACCTCCTGGAGGACGGCGAGGAGATAGCCGTGCGCCCTTCGCTGGCCGCCGGCAATGACCCGCATCGGCCCTTCGACCTGGAGACGGACCGGCGCGTCGCGGAGTTCAAACTGGCGCGATGGCGCGGCGCGGACGCCACGCGCAAACGGCAGACGTTCAAGGACCTGGTCACGCTGGCCGCCGACCGTCCGGGCCGCCGCGCCGAGCTGTTCGTCGTCGGACCCGAGCCCGGCCATTTCCTGCGCACCTCCAGGGCGACGGCGGCCTGGGCACTGGACCGCACCCGGCACGCACGCCGCGTGTTCGAGGAGTCCTTCGGCTCCCTGGACGTCTCCGTCGCGCGGTTCACGGCCCACCATGCCGGCCATGTCCGGGTCACCGACCTGTGCGACGTGCTGCCGCCCACCGTGGCAGCGGCGCTGGTGCGCTGATCGGGCAGGGCACACGGCCGGGCGCCGGTCAGGGTGTGGAAGGCGCCCCGGATCCGGCCCGCTCCGGCGCGGGCAGCATGGTCAGCAGCATGACGCTGGGCTCGGTGGCACGCACGGTGTGCGGCAGCCGCGCGGGCAGATGGATCCAGCTGCCCTGCGTCGCCTCGGTCTTCTCCTCGCCCAGGACGAGGTCGAGGCGGCCGGAGACGACCTGGATGACCACCGGCAGGGCCGAGGTGTGCTCGGTCAGCTCCTGGCCCGCGGCGAAGGCGAAGCCGACCACGCGCAGGCGGTCGTCGCGGTACAGGACCCGGCTGAGGGTGCCGTCCTCGGGGACGGTCAGTTCGGCGGTCAGGTCGGTGATCACGGTGGCGGGCATGGGGTGCCTCCTCAGGCGTGGGTCGGGGTGCGGACGGCGACCAGGCTGATCGCGCCGAGGTGAGCGCTGTGGCGCCGGAAGATGCGGTGCATGTGGAGTACGCGGTGCAGGGCGGCCGGGTCGCGCAGGGCACGGCCGACTATGCGCAGGGCGGGGATCAGTCCTTCGTCGGCGATCAGCCGGCGCGGCTCGAGCAGCGCCATCGGTGCGGTCTTCTGAGCGGTGACGGTGAAACCCTCGATGGCGAGGAGCTCGCCCCAGCCGCTGGGGGTCAGGGGGCGGGCGCCCACGTGGATGGCGTCCTGCAGGTCTGCGGCGATCCGGTCGGCGAGCGCGGGGTCGAGGCCGTCGGGCAGCAGGCACAGTTCGTGGATGGCATACCGGCCGATGGGGTCGTCGAGCAGCCTGCGTGCTTCGCGTACGATGCGCCGCTTGGCGGGGTAGTGCTGCATGGTCAGCATCGCCTCTCCGTACACGACGGTGGCGGCGCCCTCCGGCAACCCGGTGTCCGCGGCATCGGAACGCACGGCACGCACCTCGGTCGGACCGGGGCCGGTGAGGGCACTCAGGGCGGCCACGGCGACGGCGTCGCGATCGACGGCGGTGTAGGCGGCCGGGCGGCGGGTGAGGGCCAGCCGGGCGGTGGCTCCGAGCCCGGCGGCCAGCTCCACCACCCGGTCTTGCGGATCCACGCCCAGGGCGTCCAGCATCCACCCGGTCAGCTCCACACCGCCGGGGCGCAGTACCCCCTTGCCCAGACGGGCCAGCAGCCAGTGGCCGGGCATGCGGGCGGCGTCCAGTCCGTCGCCGGGAAGCGGAGTGTGCTGCTGCCGGGCCTGTTGGTCGGTCGATGCCATGGTCGTGCCTCGCTCTCTGCCGCACGGGTAACACTTAGGCGAACCTAACTTGAGGTGGCGGTGCTGTGCGGGGGCCGAACGTCCCGATGTGAGGGCCCAGTGGGCCAGGCTGCTCCGGCACGGCCGGAGGCAACTCGTGCGAGGGGGCGGAGAACGTCGGCCTGACCGACCGCGCGGCACCCTACTGGTCGTGGAACAGGTCAGTGCTGAGGTAGCGCTCTCCGGTGTCGGGCAGGACGACGACCGTCAGGGCGCCCTTGTGCTGAGGGTAGTGGGCCAGGGTGCTGGCGGCGTGGAGGGCGGCTCCGCCGGAGACGCCGGTGAGGATGCCTTCAGGTGCGGGCCAGGCGGCGAGCCTCGGCGCGGGCCTGGGGTGCGGAGACGCGCTGCACGGCGTCGTAGACCTCGGTGTCGAGGACGTCCCGGGACGAAGCCGGCGCCGAGGCCCTGGATACGGTGCGGGCCGGGGGCGCCCTCCGGACAGGACGGCCGACTCCGCCGGTTCCACGGCCACCACGGTGACTTCTGGCTTCTTTTCCTTCAGCAATTGGCCGACGCCGGTGACGGTGCCGCCGGTGCCGACGCCGGCCACCAGAATGTCGACCTGGCCGGCGGTGTCATGCCAGATCTCCTGGGCGGTGGTGCGCCGGTGGGCGTCCGGGTTGGCCGGGTTGCGGAACTGCTGCGGCATGAACCAGCCGTGACGCTCGGCCAGTTGGTAGCGCGGGCCACGACGCCGGTCATGCCCTCATCTGCCGGGGTAAGGACGAGCTCCGCACCGTAGGCGCGCAGCAGGGCACGCCGCTCGGTGCTCATGCTCTCGGGCATGGTGAAAGTGACCGGCTGATGGCCTACCTGGCCCGGACGGTCACCGTCCTGCCGGGTGGGTGAGCAGCAGCCATGGTTCCCATGCACCCTCAGCAGGTGTCCGGCCGGCCCGACCGGCTGCGCTGGGTCATACCCGCCGGGATCCTCGCCGGCACCGGCCCGCTGGCCGAAGTACCTGCCCCGCTGGCCGCTCTGCTGGCCGACGGCACCCTCGCGCAGATCACCCTCGAAGGCGAGGCCGTCGTCACGTGTCTCGGTGCGGACCGAACCTGGCCCCAGAGGGCGCCCGGGCCCGGAGCACGCTGCACGCCGCCCTCGACACCCCCGCCGGATGGATCACGGCCGCCGGCACTGCCTCCTGCGATGACGACGCACAGCTGTACCGCGTGGCACGCGAGGTCCTCGCCGGAGAGGTGGGCGACTTCGCCCGCTCCCACGGCGGCAGTATCGAACTCCTCGATGTCCGCGACGGCATCGTCACGGTCCGCCTCGGCGGTACCTGCCACGGCTGCCCCGCCTCCTGGTTCACGCTGCACCAGCGGCTGGAGCGCGCGGCGACGGCATCCCGGTCTGCGCGAGGTCCGCAACGCCGCCTCACCGGTCAGCCTGTTCGGTCGTCCGCGCGACGCTCACGAGGCGACCGCCTGACCGCGCCGGTATAGCCGTAAGCCCCTGCGCCCCTGGCCTTGCAGACCATCGCAAGGTCAGGGGCGCAGATGTGCCATGCGTGGCGGAGCGAAGGTCTTCTCAGGCGGTCCCGGGGCCGTGGTCGGCCTCGCCGGCCCACCGGGCGGCGAGTTCACCGGCACGTCGGGCCGCATCGGCCACCGCTTGAGGGCCGCCGCCTGCACGGCCCGCCGCATATCCGACCAGGAAGGTCGTCAGCGGGGCGGCTGGCCGGGCGACGCCGTGTGCGGCATCACCCGCGAGGGCGAGGAGCAGGGCCCGGTCCACTTCGAGGTCGATGCCCAGGTCGGCCTCTACCGCGGCCGTCCATTCCTTCAGTACGTCGTCCATGACCATGCTTTCTTTCGTCTGTGTGACCCGCGAGCAGGTGGTGCACAGCGCGACGGCTGGCTACAGAAGGCTGCTCCAGTACGGCCAGAAGCGGGTGAGGACGAGCAGTGCGATCACCCCGTACCACGCGCCGAGCAGCATCCAGTGTGTGTCCCGCACGACGTGCAGGACCCCCTGGGGCACCGCGATGATCCCCCGTTCCAGGCAGTGCAGGGTCACGTACCAGAACAGGGCGATGGTGGCGATCCAGATGACGGTGCAGTAGGGGCAGAGCTTGCCCAACGCGTAGAGCGACTGCCCGATCAGCCAGTGCGCGAATACCACCCCCACCAGCGCTCCGGCGTCCAGCGCGAGCCACAGCCGGCGGTGCAGGCGCGCTCCGCCGAGCACTGCGGCGCCCAGGGCGGTGACGGCGGCGAAGGCACCGAGTCCGAGCAGCATGTTGGGGAAGCCGAACTGGCTGCCCTGCGCGCTGGACATGACGCTGCCGCAACTCACGATCGGGCTGATGTTGCAGGGCGGTTGGTAGGCGGGGTCACGCAGGAGCCGCCAGTCGTCCACGGTGAGCTGGAAGGAGCTGAGCCAGCCGACGATCCCGGTGAGGACCATCACCCATCCCGTTCGGCGGCTCGCGCCCACCGCGTGCGTGCGCCGGGCGGTCGTGGCGTCCGGCGCGAGCGCGGGTGTGTGACTCATGCGGCTCGCCGGGAGCCGGAGGCCGGCCGGGGCCGGCCCGGGGCCGTCGGGGCTTGTGCCGGTGTGGTGCGCCTGCGGTAGACCAGGTAGGGGCGGGCGAGGTATCCGATGGGCGCGCTCCACACGTGGACCAGCCGGGTGAAGGGCCAGGCGGCGAAGAGCAGGCAGGCGGTCAGGGCGTGTAGCTGGAACAGCAGCGGTGCGTCGGCGATCGCCTCGGGCTGCGGCTGGAGGACGAACAGGCCGCGGAACCAGACGGAGACGGTGGCGCGGTAGTCGTAGCCGGGACCGAAGACGTTGTGGGCCGCAGTGGCGGTTATACCGAGCAGGACGGTCGCGGTCAGCAGCGGGAAGAGCAGTTTGTCGCTGCGGTCGGTGCCCAGCCGGATCGATCGTGTCAGCAGCCGGCGGGCGCACAGCATACCGAGTCCGGTGACCATGGCGACGCCTGCCACGGAACCCGCCCAGACGGCCGTGGTGTGGTACGTGTGCTCAGTGATGCCCACGGCCTCGGTCCACGAGTCGGGGATGGCGAGGCCCACCACGTGCCCGGCGATCACCATGAAAGCGCCGAGGTGGAACAGCGGGCTGCCCCAGCGCAGCCAGCGGTGTTCGAGGAGCTGGCTGGTGCGGGAGGTCCAGCCGAACTGGTCCTGCCGGTAGCGCCAGACGTGCCCGACGGCGAACACCGCGAGACAGATGTAGGGGAAGGCGACCCACAGCAGGAGATCCGCGCCGCTCGTGGAGGCGGCGGCCAGGGGGGTGGGTACGGCGTTCATCGGGGCCCTCCCGTACGGCTGGTCGGAGCGGGCGGCACACAGGTCGGCGGTGCAGGCGCCGGCGGCACGAAGGTGCCCGGCGGGGCGAACTCGCCCTCCCCGTAGGTCCCGTAGGGGTCGAGGCCGACCTCCTCGTTCGGCGGACCCTCGGCGACGAGCTGGGCCACCGCCGCGCGGTCCGCCTCGGTGGGCGGCGGCAGCAGGGTGAGCAGTGCCGCCAGTACGTGCCGGTAGGGGGAGTCGGCGTCGGTCAGCGACCGGTGGATCAGCTCCAGCCCGCGCCGGTGCTGGCGCAGCGGCGCCTCGCCACCACCCGGCCCTACGAGGGAGGCGAACTCCAGCACGACCGGGAGGTGGTCGGGCAGTTCGCCGCCGTCGGTGTCCCAGCCCGCGGCCTTGTAGCGCTGGTTCAGGGTGAGCAGGGCCATGCCGCGGCGGCGGGTGTCGCCGTGCAGGTAGTAGGTGAGATAGAGGCTGCTCTTGCGGCGCAGGTCGAACATCTCGACGTAGTGCCGCTCCAGCGCCTCGGGCTCCTGTGCGGCGAACCAGTCGGTGAACCGGGCCAGGTGCTCTGCCGCGGGCGTGGCCGGAAGGGCTCCCACTACGGTGATCAACTCCGAGCGAGCTTCGGTCAGTTCGGCGTCGGGGTACTGCAGGAGCAGTGACACGAGCCGCAGGGTCAGGGCTCGGCCCGCCGTCTCCTCGGGGGTGAGCCAGGCCGGGCGGCGCACGGCCGCGCGGACGCGAGTGCGGACGAGGGCGGGAATCGTTGAGGGCAGCGGGCTCACGGACGTCCTCCGGCGGGGGCTTCGGGTGTACGGCGGCGCAGGGTGGGGAGGCCGAGCATCACCCGTCGGCCACCGGCGTCCGCCGGATCGCCGGACGATTCGACCGGGCAGCGGTTCTCCATCGCGCTCAGCGCGGCGGCGTCCTCCTTGTGCGCGGCCGGGACGACGTACCGGTCCTGGTACTTGGCGACGGCGAGCAGCCGGTGCAGGTCCTCGGCCTCACGGGCGGTCAGGCCGACCGCCTTGAGCACGGCCTCGTCGCCCTCCTCACCGAGGGTGCGCTCGCGCATGAACGAGCGCAGCGCGGTGAGCTTCATCAGGACCCCGGCGACCACATCGGCGTCCCCGGCTGTGAACAGCTCCGCCAGGTACTCCAGTGGGATGCGCAGCCGGGTGACGGCGGCGAACACGTGGTCGGGGTCGTCCTGGCTGCCACCCGCCGCGTCGACGGCGTCCAGGACGGGCGAGAGCGGAGGCACGTACCAGACCATCGGCATCGTCCGGTACTCCGGGTGCAGCGGCAGCGCCACCTTGTACCGCATGACCAGGTCGTACACCGGGGAGCGGCGGGCCGCGTCCAGCCAGTCCTCCGGAATACCCGACTCCCGCGCCGCCGCGCGGACTTCGGGATCGTGTGGGTCGAGGAACACCCCGCGCTGGGCGTCGAGGAGG
This sequence comes from Streptomyces achromogenes, assembly GCF_030816715.1. Lineage (NCBI taxonomy): Bacteria > Bacillati > Actinomycetota > Actinomycetes > Kitasatosporales > Streptomycetaceae > Streptomyces > Streptomyces achromogenes. Next base: position 6,985,553 of record NZ_JAUSYH010000001.1, read on the forward strand.
TCCTTCTCGTCCGGGGTGGCGGCGGCCTCGCCCACACGGTCGGCGTCGTACAGCAGCAGTCCGAGGTAGCGCAGGCGGCCGACGCAGGTCTCGGAGCAGACGGTGGGCTGTCCGGCCTCGATGCGCGGGAAGCAGAAGGTGCACTTCTCGGCCTTGCCGGTGGCGTGGTTGACGTAGACCTTCTTGTACGGGCAGGCCGTCACGCACATCCGCCAGCCCCGGCACTTGTCCTGGTCGACGAGGACGATCCCGTCTTCGACCCGCTTGTACATCGCGCCCGAGGGGCAGGCCGACACGCAGGCCGGGTTGAGGCAGTGCTCGCACAGCCGGGGCAGGTGGAAGAGGAAGGTCTGCTCGAACTCGAACTTCACCTTCTGCGCCCATTCCCCGGTCAGGTTCGGGTCGCCGCCGGCGTTCTCGGGCGCCCCGCCGAGGCCGTCCTCCCAGTTGGCGCCCCAGGTGATGGACGTGGGCTTGCCGCTGAGCACCGAGCGGGGACGGGCGACCGGCATGTCCGGGCCGGCGGGGGCGCTGACCAGGTTGTCGTAGTCATAGGTGACCGGCTCGTAGTAGTCCTCTATGGCGGGCAGGTCCGGGTTGGAGAAGATCGACAGCAGCCGCTTGAGGCGTCCGCCGGAGCGCAGGACGAGACGTCCGCGCTTGTCGAGCATCCAGCCGCCCTTCCACTGCTCCTGGTCCTCGTAGCGTCGCGGGTAGCCGACGCCGGGCTTGGTCTCGACGTTGTTGAACCAGGCGTACTCGACTCCGGTGCGGTTGGTCCACGTCTGCTTGCAGGTGACGGAGCAGGTGTGGCAGCCGATGCACTTGTCGAGGTTCATCACCATCGCGATCTGGGCCATGACGCGCATGTCAGTACTCCACTTGCTGGCTGCGGCGGCGGATGACGGTGACCTCGTCGCGCTGGTTGCCGGTCGGGCCGTAGTAGTTGAAGGCGTAGGTGAACTGGGCGTAGCCGCCCGCGAGGTGGGTGGGCTTGAGCAGCAGCCGTGTCAGGGAGTTGTGGATGCCGCCGCGCTTGCCGCTGACCTCGGTCTTCGGGACGTTCACGTTGCGGTCCTGGGCGTGGTACATGTACACCGTGCCCTCGGGCATGCGATGGGTGACCACGGCGCGGGCGGCGACGACGCCGTTGCGGTTGTACGCCTCGATCCACTCGTTGTCCTTCACGCCGATCTTCTCGGCGTCGGCGGTGGACATCCAGATCACCGGGCCGCCCCGGGACAGGTCGAGCATGTACTTGTTGTCCTGGTAGTTCGAGTGGATGGACCACTTCGAGTGCGGGGTCAGATAGCGGACGGTGACCTCCGCCCGGCCGCTCTCGTGCAGCTGCTCGTCCCCGTAGTGCCGAGGGGTGTTCAACGGAGGCCGGTAGACGGGTAGTTGCTCGCCGAGCTCGGTCATCCAGTCGTGCTGGACGAAGAAGTGCTGACGGCCGGTGAGGGTGTGCCAGGGCTTCTTGTGCTCGGTGTTGATGACGAAGGGGGAGTAGCGGCGCCCGCCGGTCTCCGACCCCGACCACTCGTAGGAGGTGATCACGGAACGGGGCTGGGTGCGGGTATCGGCGAAGGTGATCCGTTCCGCCTCGCGCTCGGAGGCCAGTGCCACCAGACCCTCGCTGCCGGTCTGCCGCTCCATCTCGCGGAACCCCTCGGTGGCCAGGCGCCCGTTGGTGGTGCCGGACAGGGCGAGGATCGCCTCGCACATGTCGGAGGCGGTGGCCAGGGAGGGCCGCCCGGCGGCTATCCCCTCCCTGACGGTGCCGTTGCGGCGCCGCAGCTCGTCGATCTCCTGGTCCGGGTGGACGGTGATGCCCTTGGTGGTGGTGCCCAGGGTGTCCAGCAGCGGTCCGACGGCCCGCATCTTCTCGGCGACGGCTGTGTAGTCCCGTTCGATGACGACCAGCTTCGGCATGGTTTTGCCTGGGATCGGCTCGCACTCGCCGCTCTTCCAGTCCCGTACGACTCCTCCGGGCTGGGCGAGTTCGTCGGGGGTGTCGTGCAGCAGCGGCACGGCGAGGACGTCGGTGCGGGTGCCGAGGTGCTCGGCGGCGAGTTCGCTGAACCTGTCGGCGATGGTCAGGAACGTGTCGTAGTCGGTGCGGGCCTGCCAGGGTGGGGCGATGGCCGGGGTGAAGGCGTGCACGAAGGGGTGCATGTCCGTGCTGGACAGGTCGTCCTTCTCGTACCAGGTCGCCGCGGGCAGGACCACGTCGGAGAGCAGGCCGGTGGAGGTCATCCGGAAGTCCATGGTGACCAGCAGATCCAGCTTGCCCTCGGGCGCCTCTTCCCGCCACACCACCTCCTTCGGGCGTCCCTCTGGCGGGGTCTCCTCGGAGCGGACTGCCGCGTCTGTGCCCAGCAGGTGCCGCAGGAAGTACTCGTTGCCCTTGCCGGAGGAGCCGAGCAGGTTGGCCCGCCACACGGTCAGGACACGCGGAAAGTTGGCCGGGTCGTCGGGGTCCTCGACGGCGAACCGCAGCCGCCCCGCCTTCAGCTCGTCGACGATGTGCTCGGCGACCGGCCGACCGGCTGCCGCGGCCTCGTCGGTGAGATCGAGGGGGTTGCGGTTGAAGCCGGGGTGGCCGGGAGTCCAGCCGAGGCGTACTGCCTGGGCGAGACAGTCCGCGAAGCCCTTGCCGGCGAACTGGCCCTTGCCGAGGGGGGAGGCCAGCTCGTCGGGCCCGAACGCCTCGTAGCGCCACTGGTCGGAGTTCAGGTACCAGTAGGAGGTGCCGGCCATGTGCCGGGTGGGCCGCTGCCAGTCGAAGGCGAACGACAGGTGCTGCTGTCCGGTGACCGGGCGGACCTTCTCCTGGCCGACGTAGTGAGCCCAGCCGCCGCCGTTGACGCCCTGGCAGCCGGTCATGGTGGTCAGCGCGAGGAAGGCGCGGTAGATGGTGTCGGAGTGGAACCAGTGGTTGGTGCCGGCCCCCATCGCGATCATCGAGCGGCCGTTGGTGCGCTCGGCGTTGCGGGCGAACTCCCGGGCGATGCGCGCTGCCTGCTCGGCCGGCACGGACGTGATCGTCTCCTGCCAGGCCGGGGTGTAGGGCTGCGACGCGTCCTCGTACGACGACGGCCAGCTGCCCGGGAGGCCGGGACGCTGTACCCCGTACTGGGCGAGCATGAGGTCGAAGACCGTGGTGACCAGGCGCTCGCCGATCCGGCGTACGGGTACCCCGCGCACCATGACCGAGCCGCCCTCCGTGCTGCCCTCGTCGAAGCGGGGCAGAGCCACGGCCACTGTGTCTTCCGCGCGCTCCATAAGGGTCAACTCGGGGACGACGTCACCTAGATCGAGATTCCAGCGGCCTCGCCCGGCCTCCCCCCACCGGAAGCCGAGCGAGCCGCCGGGGACCACGGGTTCGCCCGTGGCCCCGTCCAGGAGAACCGTCTTGGACTCGGCGTGTTCCGTGTCGTGTCCGAGGTCGGCGGCGGTCAGGAATCCGTCCGGGACCAGACCGCGCTCGTGCTCGCGCAGGGTCACCAGGAACGGGGCATCGGTGAACTTGCGCAGGTAGTCCTGGAAGTACGGCACCTCACGGTCGACGAGGAACTCACGCAGGATCACGTGGCCCATGGCCATCGCCAGCGCCCCGTCCGTGCCCGGGTGCGGGGCGACCCATTCGTCGGCGTGCTTGACGTTGTCGGCGTAGTCGGGGCTCACCGCGACGACCTTGGTGCCGTTGTAGCGGGTCTCGGTGAGGAAGTGCGCGTCGGGCGTACGGGTCACGGGGATGTTGGAACCCCACATGATCAGATAGCCCGCGTTCCACCAGTCCGCGGCCTCCGGTACGTCGGTCTGGTCACCGAAGACCTGCGGAGAGGCGATCGGCAGGTCCGCGTACCAGTCGTAGAAGGAGAGCAGGGTGCCGCCGATCAGCGACATGAAGCGGGCGCCGGCCGCGAACGAGGCCATCGACATCGCCGGGATCGGGGAGAAACCCGCGACGCGGTCGGGACCGTACGCCTTGACGGTGTGCACCTGGGCGGCCGCGACCAGTTCGCTCACCTCGTCCCAGTCGGCGCGCACCAGACCGCCCTTGCCGCGGGCCTTCTTGTAGGCGCGTGCCTTCGCCGGGTCGGACGTGATCTCGGCCCAGGCCGCCACCGGGTCGCCGAGCCGCTTACGGGCCTCGCGCCACAGCTTCAGCAACTCACCGCGCACATACGGGTACCGGACGCGGCTCGGCGAGTACGTGTACCAGGAGAACGACGCTCCGCGCGGGCAGCCGCGCGGCTCGTATTCGGGGCAGTCCGTGCCGATGGACGGGTAGTCGGTGGCCTGGTGCTCCCAGGTGATGATGCCGTCCTTGACGTACACCATCCACGAGCAGGAACCGGTGCAGTTGACCCCGTGAGTGGAGCGCACCACCTTGTCGTGCGACCAGCGGTCCCGGTAGAAGCCCTCCCACTTGGCGTCGCCCGTGCCGAAGACGGCGCGTCCGTCGGCGGACACCTCGCGGCGGGTGAGCAGTCGCCGGGCCGCGAGCGGCCAGGTCTGCGCGCCGCTCGACTCGCGCTGTCGTGCGTTCTGATCGTTCTCCATGGCTGGGAACGCTAAGCGGGGCGGGGCCTGGTGCACCTGGGTCCGGCGGTCCCCGCCGGACGACCGTCCGGCCCAGTCCGGGCGGTCGTAATAGGGCCCAATGGTCCCGGTGCTGGGGTCCGGTCGGCCGGGGAGTCGGGCGTGCCCGGCGTTGCATGCTGGGCCTTGATCGAACCGCAGATGCCCATCTGTACGACCGCATTCCGTGCCTGCCTGGCGGCCAATTCCCCCGTCCCTGGCTGCCGCAGGTGCAGCGCGTACGGCGCGTGGCGCCCGGTCCGGTCGAGCGTCCGGCCGCCCTGCGCGGCCGGACGCGGCATCCGCTCCCCAGTCGGCACCCGGAATGCAATCCACGCCCGCATCGGCCGGCCGAGCCGGCCCGAACTGCTGGAGACACGACCATGAGCGTGCTCACCCTCGCCTCGGACCCCCAGGACGCCACGGCCCTTCAAGGCGCCGAGGCACACCACGCCCGCCTGGCCGGGGAGCTGGCCGGACGGGTGAAGATGCTGCTCACCGCCATGGAGCGCGACCCGAGCACAGCCGAGAAGATCCACGCCGGACTCGTGGCCTTCTGCGACCGCTCGCTGCTGCCGCACGCCGTAGCCGAGGAAGCCGCGCTCTACCCCGTAGCCCACGGCATGCCCGAGGCCCGCCTGCTCATCGAGAGCCTGATCGGCGAACACCGCTGCCTCACCGCGCTCGTCGACGCCCTGCGCACCGCGCCCAGCCCCGCGGGCGCGGCGGCCGACGCGCGGGCTCTGCAGGTGCTCTTCGAGGAACACGTGGCCAAGGAGAACGGCCTCGTGCTGCCGCTGCTCGCCATGACGCCCGACATCCATCTGGCGGAACTGCTCGCGGACATGCACCACCGGCTCGCCGACGACACGCCCGCCAAGGGCGCCTGCGAAACCCAGGACACCGAGGAAGGACAGGACGTGCAGGAAGAACCGATCGAGGAGAGCGGCGGCTGCGGCGGGGTATGCGGCTGCGGCGGTGCGCAGGAGACGGCCGAGCCGGAGCTGGATGTGCGGGAGGTTCCGCATACGCTGCGCCATGCCACGGTCTTCGGCGCGCTGGACGCCATCCCCGCCGGCACAGCGATGGTGCTGGTCGCCCCGCACGACCCACTGCCGCTGCTCGCGCAGATCGAACAGCGCAGCCCCGGGGTCTTCTCGGTCGAGTACCTGGAACGCGGCCCGGAAGCCTGGCGGCTTCGGCTCAGCCACAGCTGACGCGGCGCCCCCACTCCTCGCCGGCGCGCGGGCTTTGCTCCACCGGCATGCGCGCCTGCCGTACCCCAGCACCCCGGCAACCCCAGCACAAGGATTGCCCCAGCACACGAGGATTGAAGGACAACACATCATGGACGGATCACACCGTCGGGCCGGCGCCCTGCTCGGGACAGTCGGTACAGCCCTGGCAGTCGCCGGGCCGGTCATGGTGCTGCGCGGCCGCAGCGGCAGGAAGGAGATCCGTACCGAGCTGGCCGCTCAGAAGATCGCCTTCCCCGACCGCGGGCTGCCCGCCGAACTCGCCGCCTACGCCGGCCGACGAGTGGAAACCGGCCCCGAGGCACATGCCTACGCCCAGTTCATCAAGGGCAATCTCGCCCACGCCACCGGCGGCCGAACCTACGCCGACATCACCGCGGAGCTGCACGCCGCCGGAGGAGACGACGAGAAGCTCACTGAACTGCGCCAGACCGCGTTCATGGGCCAGTCCCTGCGCGCGTCACTGATGTCCGCCTACCAGGCATGGCACCTCACCACCCTGGTCACGGGCCTGGGCGCCGCACTGACCGGCCTGGGGGCCGCGCTGGTCGCCACGGCTGACGCCTTGGCACCCCGCTCCCCGAACCATTCCTGACCACGTCGCGGCGCGCACGGACGGGACCTTGACTCTCGTCAGCCGGGGGATGCTCGGGATGCGCAGGGGCGCTTCCCGAGCATCCCCCGGCACGTCGTCGCCCTTTCTGATGGCCTGTCCGGCCCTGTTGCACCCGCGGTGAAGAGGGACTGTCGGCCCTGTTGGAGATGACCATCGGCCGCCGCGCCGACCACCGCCGCCGGTGGATGCTGACGGCGACCGAACCGGAGGTGTCCCGTGCACGACCACCATGTCGACCGCCCTCGAGGCCGATTCCACCGCTGTCGCTCGTGGTGGGTGCCGCGCACGGTCCGGTCCGGTCACCGTCCGGCCGCCCGCCTCGTCTGCCCTGACTCCAGGGCGGCCGGACACAGCCCCAAGGCGCTGGGAAGGGCCGTGCGATGAGCGCCGCCGCCCACGCCATCCGCCGCCAGCGGCACGACGCGGCCGACCGGCCCTTCATCGTCATCTGGGAGTCCACCCGCGCCTGCCCGCTGGCTTGCCGTCACTGCCGCGCCGAGGCCGTGCCCGACCGCGACCCGCGGGAGCTGGACACCGCCGCCGCCAAGGACCTGTTGGACCAGGTGGCCGCTTTCGGGCAGCCCGCCCCGCTGTTCGTGATCACGGGCGGTGACCCGTTCCAGCGCCCCGACCTGATCGAACTCATCGCTTACGGCGGGGAGATCGGGGTCCGGGTGGCCGTGTCCCCCTCCGGTACGCCGACGCTCACCGAGGAGCGGCTGCGGGCCGTGCACGCCGCCGGCGCGACCGGCCTCTCGCTCAGCCTGGACGGCTCCACCGCCGAACTCCACGACGACTTCCGCGGCGTGCCCGGGGTGTTTCGCTGGACCCTGGACGCCTGGGACACCGCCCGCGCCCGGGGGATGAAGGTGCAGATCAACACCACGGTCGCCCGGCACAACCTGCACGACCTCCCCGACATCGTCCGCCTCGTCGCCGAGCACGGCGCGATGCTGTGGAGCGCGTTCTTCCTGGTCCCCACCGGCCGCGGCCGCACCCTCGGCGCACTGACCGCCGACGAGGTCGAGGACGTCCTCAACTTCGTCTACGACGTGGGCCTGACCGTCCCCGCCAAGACCACAGAGGCCCACCACTTCCGCCGCGTCGCCCTGCAACGCCAGGTCCTCGCCGACGTCGGCGACGACCATGTGGCGGTGCTCGGACTCGGGCGGCTCTACCAGGAGTTGCGCGAGCGGGCCGCCGCCCTGGGCCTGGATGCCGCCACGCGCCGGGTACGGCGACCGCCGCTGGACGTCAACGCGGGCCGCGGCTTCGTCTTCGTCTCGCACACCGGCACCGTGCATCCCAGCGGCTTCCTGCCGCTGAGCGCGGGAAGCGTGCGCAAGACTCCGCTGACATCGATCTACCGGACCTCACCGCTGTTCACCGGCCTGCGGGCCGCCGACATGCTGGGCGGCCGCTGCGGGCAGTGCGAGTTCCGCCGCGTGTGCGGCGGCTCGCGCTCCCGCGCCTACGGCGTCACCGGCGACCCGTTCGCCGAGGAGCCATGGTGCGGTTACGTCCCCGGTTCCTTCCCGCACCAGCGGGAACTGGCCGCGCTGCTGTCCCGCGGCGGGGGCGCGGAACCGCCGGTTCGTCGAGGTCCGACCGCCGCCGAGGGTGGCAAGGAGCACCGTGTACAGCAATAACGATGACCCGGCCGTGGGCGGTGGCAGCCCGCCCAGCAGGTTCAAGGCGTCCGGCCTGCGCAGCCGCCATCTGGCCGCCCATGTCCTGGTGGCGGCCTGGGTGGTGCTCGCGCTGCTGGCGGCGAGCGCCCAGCAGACACTGCCGGTTGCCCGCTGGCTGGCCATCCACCTGTTCCTGCTCGGCGCCGCCACCACCGCCATCGTGGTGTGGAGCGAGCACTTCGCCGTCGCCATGCTCCACGCCCCGCTGCCCGACCGGCGGTGGAACAACGCTCGGCTGGCCGGTGTCAACACCGGGACCCTGGGCGTCCTCACCGGCGTGTGGGCCGACCTGCCCGTCCTGACCGGTGCCGGGTGCGCGCTGCTGGTCACCGCGGCCACCGCACACCTGGTGGTGCTGGTTCGCATGGGCCGGGGCGCGCTGGGCGGACGGCTCGCCCCGATCGCGGACTACTACCGGGCCGCCGCGGCGGCACTGATCGTCGGCGCGGTCCTGGGCTGGCTGCTGGCCACCGGCAACGTCGGCCCGCAGCAGTACACCGGCCTGAAGCTGGCCCACGTGCACGTCACGCTCCTCGGCTGGATCGGGCTGCCCGTGCTGGGCACGCTGTTCATGCTGTGGCCCACCGTGCTGGGCGTGCGCATGGCCGAGCGCACCACCCGGCTTGCACGCCGGGTGCTGGCACTGACCGGGGGCGGCCTGCTGACCGCCGTTGCCGGACTGGCGGCCGGCCTTCGCGTCCCCGCCGTATTCGGCGTTGCCCTCTACGCGGTCGGCGTCGCCGTCGCGGTGCAGCTGTTCGCCCGTACGGTGCGCAGGCGGCCCGCGATCTCGGCGGCAGCCGCGTGGATGCTGGCAGCCGCTGCGGGATGGCTGCTCGTCGGCGTGGTCGTGGACCTGGCACTCCTGGCCGCGCGGCCGCTCGCCGCGGTACGGGACGACATCGGGTCCCTGGTCCCGGTGCTGCTCGTCGGGCTCGTCGCACAGGTCCTCATCGGGGCCCTCACCTACCTGCTGCCCATCGTGCTCGCCAGTGGCCCCAAGGAACGGGCCGCACTGCGGGCGGTGCTCGAGCGGGGCTGGATGCCGCGCCTCGCCACGCTCAATCTCGGCGTGGCGCTGCTCGCGCTTCCGCTTCCCAGCCCATCCGGTACGGCGGGCATCCTGCTGGCTGGAGCGGCCGGGGCCGTGTTCCTCGCCCTGGCGGTTCGCGTGCTGGTCCGCAGCGCACGGGGTGTCCTCCAAGATACGGAGAAGGCGGGTGCAGCGCGGCGCCCCGTCCTGTGGGGCACCGCCGCAGGAGCCGTACTGATCGTGCTGGCCGTGCTCGTGGCGAACAGCGGCGGGAACACCGACGGCCCTCCCCTCGCCGCCGGGACGGCAGGCGCAGGCGCAGGCACCGGCACCACCCGCACGGTCTCCGTCACCCTGTTCGACATGCGCATCCACCCGGCCTGGATCGAGGTCACCGCGGGCACCGCCCTGAAGCTGAAGGTCACCAACACCGACGCCCAGCGCCACGACCTCAAGGTCGAGGACGGCCCCACCACCCCGATGCTCGCCAAGGGCCACACCCGCACACTCGACCTCGGACCCGTCACCAAGAACCGCGAGGCGTGGTGCACTCTGCCGGGCCACCGGGCGGCCGGGATGACGATGGACATCGTCGTCACGGGCTCCACCGACGATGCCGGCGCGCACGAGGGCCACTCCATGACCGCCACCACCGACGGCGGCCTGGACCTCTCCGCCGACTTCTCCACCGGATGGCAGCCACGCGACGCCGACCTGGCCCCCGCGCCCGGCGGAACCGTCCACAAGATCGAACTGCACGCCGGGCACACCCAGATCGAAGTCGCCCCGGGTGTAAGGCAGCAGATGTGGACCTTCGGCGGCACCGCACCCGGCCCCACCCTGCACGGCAAGGTCGGCGACGTCTTCGAGGTCACCCTCGTCAACGACGACACCGCCATGGGCCACGGCATCGACTTCCACGCCGGCTCCCTCGCCCCCGACCAGCCCATGCGCACCATCCAGCCCGGCAAACGGCTGGTCTACCGCTTCCGCGCCGACAAGGCCGGGGCATGGTTGTACCACTGCAGCACCGCACCCATGCTCCAGCACATGGGCAATGGCATGTACGGCGCAGTGATCATCGACCCGCCCGGCCTGGCCAAGGCCGATCACGAGTACGTGCTGGTCTCCTCCGAGCTCTACCTCGGTACACCGGGCAGCACCGCCCAGGTGACGAAGATGCGCCAGAACACCCCGGACGCCTGGGTGTTCAACGGCGTCGCCAACCAGTACACCCAGCGGCCCCTGACGGTGAGGGACGGCGAGCGGGCCCGCTTCTGGGTCGTCGCAGCCGGCCCCAGCGACGGCATCGCCTTCCACATCGTCGGAACCGTCTTCGACACCGTGTACAAGGAGGGCGGCTACCTGCTCAAGCCCCATCAGGCGGGGGGATCGCAGGTGCTGGACCTGGCTACAGGCCAGGGCGGGTTCGTCGAGACGACGTTCCCGGCGGCCGGCCACTACGCGTTCGTCGACCACGACATGCGCCATGCCGAGGCCGGCGCGCACGGCATGGTGGAGGTGAGCGGCTGATGGACACCGTCGGCTGGTGGTCCCTGGTGCGGTTCGCGCACGTGGCCGGCGCCGCTCTCTGGGTCGGCGGCCAACTGGCCCTGACCCTGGTGATTTTGCCGCTGGCCCGCCATCTGCTCGCCCCGGAGGCCAAGGACCGCTTCACCGCGGCCGCCGGCCGCCGCTTCGGCATGCTGACCGGGGCGCTGTTCCTTCCCGCACAACTGGCCACCGGCTGGGCCATGGCCTGGCACCGGGGCGTCACCTGGGCCTCCCTCGCCGAACCCGGCTACGGCCGCACCCTGGCGACCAAACTCGCCCTGTTCGCCGTGGTGATGCTCGCCGCGGCCGGACACGGAATCGCCCACGCCAAGGGCCGCGCCGACCTGGCCCGCATCCTGGCGGTGGTCTCCCTCGTCGGCTCGCTCGGCGTCGTACTCCTGGCCACCGCCCTGCCCGCCACCTGACCCGCGGCCACGACGAAGAGATAGAGGAGGCATCATGCGCACCCGATCCCGGCTGGACGCCGCCACCGTGGAGTCGCTCCTGGCGGCGGCCGTGGCGGCCCCGTCGATCCACAACACCCAGCCCTGGCGCTTCCGCCTGGACCCCGACCACCAGGTACTGGAGGTGCACTCGACGCCGGAGCGCACCTTGCCGCTGGCCGACCCGATGCACCGCGCCCAGTACCTGTCCGTGGGCGCGGCGGTCCTCAATCTCCGGCTCGCCGCCGTCCACCAGGGCCGGCGACCAGAGGTGAGACTGCTGCCGGATCCACGCCGACCAGGGCTGCTGGCCACCGTACGACTGGCTGAACCACTCGGCGCAGACGACCAATGGGCGGACCCCGGGCTCTACGAGGCGATCGCGCGGCGGCACACCAGCCGGAAGCCGTTCACCGGCCGACCCGTGCCCGAGCCGATCGTGGCGGAGATGACGGCAGCCGCGCATGCCGCGGGAGCGCGGCTGCACGTGCCGGACATCGCCGGAACTCGGCGGCTGCTGCGTCTGACTGCGGCGGCCGAGGCACGCAATCACGCCCACCCGGACCGCACCGCCGAAACCCTCTCCTGGATCAACGCCCCAGGAGCAAATGCCCCCTACGGCATGCCCGTCGCCGCCCTCGGCCCGCCCGACGCGGCAGGTCGGATGCCGATGCGGGACTTCACGGCCGCGCTCCCCACTCTCCGCCTGCCCGCCCTGTGGTTCGAACGCCACGTTCAACTGGCCTTGCTGTGGACGGGTCACGACCGGCGTGAGGACTGGCTGCGGGCGGGCCAGGCCCTGCAGTACGTCCTGCTGACGGCGACCGCACGAGGGCTGCGCACCTCGCTCCTGCACCAGGTCATGGAATGGCCCGACCTGCGGGCTGCGACAGCGCTCCCGCAGCACAAGCGGTGCCATCCGCAGCTACTGATCCGCTTCGGCTACGGCCCCGACGGCGCCCGCACGCCGCGCGCGCCCGCACACTCCGCGGCCCGCCCCGCGGCACCACCCGCAGCCGATACGCAGACGAGCTGAACGCTGCGGTCTCGCGGACCTCAACCCAGGGGACGTGGCGGACAGACCACTCCTGTCCGCCGCAAGGAGGGCCCGTCAGCCTTCGTCGGGGATGCCCCGCGCTCGCGGGGCCGGTCGACGTCGTCGGCACAGACAGGAAGATTCCGGGGCACCGGCCCGGTCACCAGGCCGCGTTCGCTCGCCGGGGCGAGGCCACCAGCCGCACGCCGTACCGCTCTGCGTCGTACACCAGTTGAAGACGGACACGATCTCGATGTCGCAGCCGCCGCAGGACCCCGCGTCGACGCAGCGCACCTGCACCTGGACCACCGGACTCCCATCCCTTCGGCGGCACGTCACCCTCCGGGTGATGTGCCGTGGGGCGGGTTCGGCCACCTCGCCGGTGTCCGGCTCTTGCGTGACAGGCACAGGAACCGTCCCGGACACGGTCAGGACTCGCCGGCGGGCGCCCCACAGGCACCCACGCGACCGGAGTTACGTCATTCGCCAAGTGAAGCGACCGCCTCCCGCACCACAGAGCGCTGTCAACTCGCGGGAGGAGGACGCCACTTGCGGGCGGTCGTTACGACTGCTTTTCAGCCTGAGTCCGGACGGCCTGCAGGTCGGCGAGCAGCTCGGCCTGTCCGGCGAGTACGCCGGACAGGATGGTGCGCGCGACCCTCAGCAGCTCGGCGACCTGCGGGCTGGTCAGCGAGTAGTACACGGTCGAACCTTCCCTCCGGGTCACCACCAGGTTCGCCCGGCGCAGCACCGCGAGCTGCTGCGACAGGTGGGCCGGCTCGACCCCCACCTCCGGCAGCATCTCCGCCACCGCGTGCTCACGCTCGCTCAACAGCTCAAGGACCCGGATCCGCACGGGATGCCCCAGCGTCTTGAAGAACTCGGCCTTCAGTTGATACAGCGGCGTACTCATCGTGCCGGCTCCTCCCCGGCGAAGCGGCACGGCCGTACCGGCCGGTCCTCGGCGCATCGCATCCACCCACTCGTCACACACATGTGGCCCATCCTCGTCTCCGGCAGAGGCCACGCCGAATCCGCGCACGAGCACCGAGAAATTCAGCGGTGACGAACTCGACAATTGCCGAGATTTCCAACTCCCTACGTGTCGCAGCGATCGAGAGGAACGGGAGAAGGCCGCCGCACTCTCCGCGTGCCATTCCGGAGCGCGGCTGTCGTCGCCGTCGCAGCGTGGCCCGTCGCGCGGAACGCCCGACAGTCCCTGCTCCCTCTCGCCGGCCCGTCATCTGCGCCGGGTCCATTCGCTCGCGTCGTCTCCGGTCGGCCACCCAGTCGTCCGCCACTCATGGCGGCCCTCCGGCGGCTCGCCGTGCAGTGTGCGGTGTGCCGCGAGCGCGCCGGCCAGGTCCGCGTGCACGGGGACAGTCGGACAGTCCCCACAGGGAACGAGGGACCCGTCGGCGGGGATCGCGACCAGTTCCAGGTGGCGGCCCGCTTCGGTGAGACGCCGCGCGGCCTCGGTGATGGCGAGCTGCCCCTCGGTCGACCAGCCGCGCAGCTCGGTCAGGTCGACGATGACCGGACCGCTGCCGCGTCCCACCACCCAGCCGATGGCACCGGCGAAGCGGCGAGCGGCGTCCGGGCCCAGGTATCCGGAGACGGACAGGATGCAGCGTTCCCGCTCGACGGTATAGCGCCACTCGATGGTCATGGTCGTCAACTTCCTTGTGTGGCCGTTCTGTTCGGTCAGAGTGGAAGGGTGATCCAGATGCTTTTGCCCTTGCCGTCGGCGTCGCCCCGGACCACCGCGGTGCCGCCCAGGCCGAGCGTGAGCTCCATGACGGTGGCCAGGCCGCCGGTCCCGGTGTCGGTGACCGTCGCGTACAGCGTCGGCTGGTAGGGGTGCCGGTCGTGCACGGCGAAGGCCAGACAGTCCGCGCCCGCCGCGTAGATGACCGTCACCTGTGGGGAGAGGGCCGCGGCGTGCCGGACGCTGTTGGTGACCAGCTCGCTGAGGATCAGCAGGGCTGGATCCACGGTGGGATGGCGCGGGTTTATGCCCCATTGGACCAGGGCCTGCTCGGCGGTCTGCCGGGCCGTCCGAACCGCTGACGGGATTGCCGCCAGCGTCAGCACGTGGCGGTGGGGAAGGGTTTCGAGCCGGGTGCTCATCGTGCCTGCACACGGGCGATACGGAATCCGCTCACTGTCTTGGGGCGGAGGCGCAGGGTGGCGTGTGCGGGATCGGTGATCACGTCGACCGGTCCGGCGACGGCGACCGTCCGGTCGGTGACGGTCGCCGTGCGGACCTCGTCCACGTGGGACGTCGCGGCGGCAACAGTGGGGCCGGGGTGGGCGGGCGCACCGCCATGCGGCCGTCCTTCCACGTGCGCATGCCGGGCGGGGCGACGGCCGACTCCCGCTGCGGGTACACCAGTCGCCCCCATGCGTTGTCCTCCGGCAGCCACCGGGCCTCGACACCGGGAGACCTCGACCATGGGCGGTGATGCGGGCGGAGTGCTCATCCGACGGTTTCCTCTGTTTCCTGGGTGCGGGGCCGGTGCGTCCGGGCGGGGAGCGACGGCAGGACACCGGCGCACTCCAGATGGGCGCGTGCGCCCTGGATCGCCGCCGGTGTGGTGGGGTACTCGCGCCCCCGCAGACCCAGCAGCTCCGACGCGCCGACGGAATCGAGGACCCGCCGCTGCTCGGGGCGTATTCCGGAGGTCATGACGACGATGCCGCGACGGTTGAGCTTCTCGACCACGTCCTTGAGGACGAGGGCGCCGGTGGCGTCGACGGTGGTGACCCGGGACATGCGCAGGATGATCACACGTACGTCGGCGACCTCCGCCAGCTCGAGGAGGAAGCGGTGGGCGGCGGCGAAGAACAGCGGGCCGTCGATGCGGTACGCCACGATGTGCTCGGCAAGAAGCGCGTGTTCCTCGGCGCTGTGGTCGCCGCGGTCGAGGGGCACCTGGTCCAGGCGGGCCTGCCCCGCCACCGCCCCCAGGGCCAGGGCCCCCGCGACGACAAGGCCGATGATCACCGCGTACACCAGATCGAGGGCGAGGGTCGCGACGGCGGTCAGGACAAGGATCAGCGCGTCCGAGCGGGTGGCCTTGGCCATCGCCCGCAGCGAGCCGACCTCGACCATGCGGATCGCCGTGGCCAGCAGCACACCCGCGAGCGCGGCGAGCGGGATTTTGGAGACGAGGGGCGCGGCAGCGAAGACGATCACAGCGAGGACCGCGGCGTGGGTGAGCGCGGCCAGCCGGGACCCGGCGCCGGTGCGGACGTTGACCGCGGTGCGGGCGATCGCGCCGGTCGCGGGTACGCCGCCGAACAGCGGCGCGGCGATGTTCGCCAGCCCCTGGCCGAACAGTTCACGGTCCGGATCGTGCTTCTGGCCCACCGTCATGCCGTCGGCGACGGAGGCCGACAGCAGCGACTCCAGCGCGGCCAGCGCCGCCACCACGAGCGCCGGAGCGAGCAGCGAGCCGAGCGCACCCGGGTCCAGGAACGCCAGGGAAGGCACGGGCAGGCCGGACGGCAGGTCGCCGATCGGCTTCGCCGCGTCCAGGCCGGCCACCTGGGCCACCAGAGTGGCCGTGATCACCGCGAGGATGGAGAAGGGGACCGTGGGCCGCAGGCGGGCACCGACGACCATGACGGCGGCTACCGCCAGGGCGAAGGCGACGGCGGTCCAGTTCGGGTTTCTCGTGAATTCCGCCAGGGCCCGCCAGGTCACCACGAGGACACGGTCGCCCTCGGGTTTGGGCACCCCGAGCGCGTTCGGGACCTGCTGCAGGCCGATCACGCAGGCGATGCCCAGTGTGAAGCCCTCGACGACGGGAGCCGGCACGTACTGCATGTACTTCCCGGCCCGCAGCAGGGCGAGCGCGACGAGCATCACTCCCGCCATCAGCCCCACTGTGAGCACACCGCCCTGCCCGTGCTCCGCGACGATCGGCACCAGCACGACCGTCATCGCGCCGGTCGGGCCGGACACCTGAAGACTGGACCCGCCGAACACCGCGGCGAGCGCACCGGCGACGACCGCGGTCGCCAGGCCGGCCTCGGCGCCGAGTCCGGAGGAGACGCCGAAACCGAGCGCGAGCGGCAGCGCGACGATCGCCACCGTGAGACCGGCCAGCAGATCACGGCGCGGATCGCGGCGCATCTCCGCGACATCCGTACGGCCGGGCAGCAATGCGGTGAGCCGGGCCCCGACCCGGCCGAACGAGATCCTCATCGCGCGACGACCTCGGCTTTCCGCAGCTCGGCTAGCAGCTCGTTCCGCCCGGCCAGCATCTCGGTCAGGATCCGGCGAGCGGCCCCCATCAGGTCGGCGACGTCCCCGCCGGCCAGTTCGTAGACCACAGTCGATCCCTCGCGTTCGGAGGTGACGATGCCGAAGCGTCGCAGCACCGCCAGCTGCTGCGACAGAGCGGAGGGCTCCACCTCGATCGCGGCCAGCAGATCACGTACCGGCATCGGCCCGTCCTGCAGCAGCTCCAGCACCCGTATCCGTACGGGATGTCCCAGCATGCGGAAGAACTCGGCCTTGGCCTGGTACAGCGGAACGGACACGGCAGGCCCCCTCTTTCCCCGGCAGAGCCTCCACCGGAGGCAAGCGAAGCTGCGCCCGCGTCATCTGCGAGAACAGTCAATGCAGCATCTAACGAATTGCAAGATTTTGCAATTACATAGGTGAGCATCCGTGGTCGCCGCATCCGAGGTCTGCCATGGGCCCCTGGGGCCATGGTTCTGTTCGCGGCGGATCCGCTCTGCTCGTCCCGCTCGTCCTTCGAGGCCCCATGGCCCGCTGCCAGGGGCCGGTCAACCCTCCTCTGAGCGCCGGTGACGGGGGAGGGTTGACGGATACGAGGGAGCGTTCGAAGGAGCCGAGATGCATACCCATAGCCGGGAAGTCGACGCCGAAGCCGTTCAGGCTCTGCTGGCCGCGGCGGTGGCGGCACCGTCGATCCACAACACCCAGCCCTGGCGGTTCCGCCTGGACCCTGACAGCCGGTCGATCGAGGTCCGTGCCGACCAGGGACGGGTGCTGCCGAGGGCCGACCCGGAGCGGCGGGCCCAGTGCCTGTCGGTGGGCGCGGCCGTTTTCAACCTCCGCTTGGCCGCGGCGCATCTGGGCTGGACCCCCGTCGTGCGGCTCCTCCCCGCCACGGACGATTCCGATCCGCTGGCCACGGTGCGACTGACGATCGCGCCCGTGGCCGACGGGCAGCCGTCCCAGGACGGTCTGTATGAGGCCATCGAGCGGCGCCACACGAGCCGGATGCCCTTCACCGGCCGGCCGGTGCCGGAGCCGATCGTGACGGAGATGATCACCGCCGCCCGCGCCGAGGGCGCGCACCTGGACGTCCCCGACATCATCGGGACCCGGCACCTGTTGCGCCTGACCCAGACGGCCGAGACCCGCAACGCGGGCCACCCGGACCGCACGGCCGAGACACGCACCTGGGTCACCGCCCCGGGAGCGGATACGTCCTACGGCATTCCCATGACAGCTCTGGGCCCGCGGGATGCGTCCGGGCGGATGCCGGTGCGGGACTTCACCCGTGAGCTGTCGGCGCCACACCTGCCCGCCCTGCGCTTCGAACGCCATGCCCAGGTGGCCCTGCTGTGGACCGCGCGCGACCGGCGGGAGGACTGGTTGAGGGCGGGCCAGGCCCTTCAGCGCGTGCTTCTCACGGCGACCCGGCGCGGGGTGCGCACCTCGATGCTGCACCAGGCGATGGAGTGGCCGGAACTGCGGGCGGCGATGGCCGGATCGAGGCAGCGTTGCTGCCCGCAGCTGCTGATCCGTTTGGGATATGGCCCGGACGGGGGCTGGACCCCCCGCGCGTCTGCGATCCCTGTGCCTGGTTCCGCCGCGGGGCCGGAGCCGGGGGCCCTCATGTGAAGGCTGACGCGAGGACGATACGAGGTCCGAGCCGACGGACTGCCTCCGCGCCGTCGGCTCGCGCCGTGCCCGCGCGACAGGCGTCAGAACCCGGCGGTCGCTGCGGGACACGGCTCACTGCGTGCCGCGCGCTCCCCTGAGCTCGCGTCCAGTGACCATCTCGGACTCGATCCGCACGAAGGCCGCGTCCTGCAGAGGCATCCAGGAGCTGGGGCCAGCCTGCGACAGGCGTTCGTGCTCGGCGGGGTCGGTCACCACGGTGGCCCGTCCGGTGACGACCACGCTCCAACCGGAGCGGGCGGCCGCGTCGAACTCGTCCGCCTCGAAGGCGACCACGACGCCGTCGATGGCACGTGCGAGGTCCGAGTCCGGCGAGGTGCACAGCAGGACGGAGGCGTCCGTGTCCAGGGAGAAGTTGATCGGCAGGACCGCGGGGAGTGCCTGCCGGGTGTACACCACACGGCCGACAGGCACCTTGGTCAGCAGGCGCAGGCACTCCTGTCGGTCGAGTGCGCGAAAGGCGTCGTTCTGGGACATCAGCCCAGGGTCCCCGCAGGTGCAGGGAGGCGGTAGGGCCGACCGGCCCTCCTTTTGAAGGATCCATCCCTACGGGAGCGCCGGCCGGGGCCGCTGTTTCGCGGGAGGCCGCGCCGGCAACCCGGTGCGCGGGGTGGTGGGAAGGGAGGGACGGCCGGACCGCCACCCAGGGCCTGTCTGCCCGTCGACAGGGACTCATGGCCCATCCCGTCGGTGAGCCCGGATGCGGACAGTGGTTAGCGGGACGCCGCCCGGCAGGCAAGGGACCTGCCGTGCCCGTGCGATCCCGGTGGCGCCGTACCACCAGGCAGAGGAAAGGGACGGACAACATGGTCCAGTCGTTGAAGTCGAAGAGCGGGAGCTCGCCGTCGGGTACTCCGGTGTCCGGCCGGGCGTGGCTGATGCTGGCTCTGGCCACGGTCGGTTTCGCTGTGAACTTCTGGGCGTGGGCGCTCCTGAGCCCCTTGGGCCCACGGTTCAAGGACGGCCTCGACCTGTCGTCGTTCCAGCAGTCGCTGCTGGTGGCAGTGCCCGTCGTGGTCGGCTCACTGGGCCGGATCCCGGTGGGCGCGCTGACCGACAGGTTCGGCGGCCGGATCATGTTCCCGATCGTGTCGGCAATCACCATCGTGCCGGTCCTCTACCTCGGCCTGGCCGGGCACTCCTCCCTCGCCGCACTGCTGATCGGCGGCTTCTTCCTCGGCATCGGCGGCACCGCCTTCGCCGTCGGCGTTCCCTTCGTCAACGCCTGGTTCCCGCCCGAGCGGCGCGGCCTTGCCATCGGCGTCTTCGGCGCCGGCATGGGCGGCACCGCCATCAGCGCCCTGACCACCGTCAAGCTGGTCGACGCCAACAGCATGAAGACCCCCTTCCTGATCACCGCCGTAGTCCTGGCCGTGTACGCGGTGGCCGCTGCGATGCTGCTGCGCGACGCGCCGGGACGCACGGTGCCGACCGAGCCGCTGGCCCGCCGCCTGGCCGCCACCGCACGCCTGGGCATCACTTGGCAGGCGTCCGCGCTGTACGCGGTCGCGTTCGGCGGCTACGTCGCCTTCTCCGTCTACCTGCCCACCTACCTCAAGACCGGCTACGGGCTGACCCAGGCGGACGCCGCGAACCGCATGGCGGGATTCGTGCTGCTGGCGGTCGCGATGCGTCCGATCGGCGGCTGGCTGTCGGACCGCGTGGGCCCGGTCCGGGTACTGGCCGGCGCGCTGACCGTGGTCGTGGCCGGAGCGGTCGTGCAGTCGTTCACCCCGGCGCTGGCCCCGGTGGGGACCATCGCCTTCCTGGCCATGGCCGGCGCGCTCGGCGCGGGCAGCGGGGCGACCTTCGCCCTGGTGGCCCTGCTGACCCCGGCGAACCAGGTCGGCTCGGTCACCGGCGTGGTCGGCGCCGCGGGCGGGCTCGGCGGCTTCCTGCCGCCGCTGGTGATGGGCTCGCTGTACGGCGAATACGGCTCCTACGCCATCGGTCTCGTCCTGCTCGCCATCGTTGCCGCCGCCGCGCTGGCCTTCACCCTCACCGGTGTCCGCACCGCAGCCGAGGGCGGCAAGCAGAAGCCGCGCACCGGCGGTCGACGCGCGCACCGCGCCGCCGGCACCACCGCGTAAGGCCGAGCGGACGCGATCAAGAGGACCAAGGACAGGAGAAGACCGGTGTGCGAGTACTGCGGATGCCAGTCGCTGGCGTCGATCGACGAGTTGACCCGTGAGCACGACGAGGTGGTCCGCCTGATCAGCCACCTCCGCCCCGCCCACCAGGAGGGCGGGGTGGCCCCGATGGCGGAGGTCGCCCGGAAGATCGTGGCCGTGCTCGGCCCGCACACCCAGGTCGAGGAGCACGGCCTGTTCCCCGCCCTGGCCGGGGACTTCCCCGAGCAGATCGCCGCCCTGGAGGCCGAGCACCGCCGCATCGAGTCGGTGCTCGAGGAGGCCGCCGACGGCGCGACGCCCTCGGATCCGGCCTGGCCGGACCGGCTGATGGAGGCGATGGCCCTGCTGCGCGACCACATCCTCAAGGAGCAGGACGGCGTCTTCCCAGCCGCACTCGCCAACCTGAGCACCGAGGAGTGGGAAGCAGTCGAGGCCGAACGCGCGAAGGCGGGGGGCGCGCTGGCCCGGCCGGCAGCCTGACCGCTGCGCCATCCCGCCCGTGTGGGAGCACACCGACCAGAGCCCGCACCCCCGCCCTTCCCGAGCGGGGGTGCGGGTGTAGCCGCCGGCATGGCATCAATGGCATCGAGGAGGCCGGGCAACCACCCCTACAAGCAGACGATCTTTACCGAGCCGCATGTTGTCCGTGGTGTGGCTGTTGACCCTCGGGTGGGCAGCGGTCGTAGAGTCGTGTGCGGCCGGAACCGATCACGATTCGAACGGGCCTGCGGTGCCCGGAGCGGAGTGGCACGGTGAGCGCGGAGACCAGCTCGGGACGAGCAGGCATGGACGGTGATCTGGCGGAGGCCCTGGTGCGCTCCCGCCGGTTCTTCACCCGGGCGGAGGTCTCCGAGGACCTGCGCACCCTGCACAAGAAGGGCGGCCGACAGGCGGACGAGTTCTACCGTGACCGCTGGTCGCACGACAAGGTGGTGCGTTCCACGCACGGCGTGAACTGCACCGGTTCCTGCTCGTGGAAGGTGTACGTCAAGGACGGCATCATCACCTGGGAGGCGCAGCAGACCGACTACCCCTCGGTCGGCCCGGACCGCCCCGAGTACGAGCCGCGCGGCTGCCCGCGCGGTGCGGCGTTCTCCTGGTACACCTACTCGCCGACGCGTGTGCGCTACCCGTACGTGCGCGGCGTGCTGCTGCAGATGTACCGCGAGGCGAAGGCCCGCCTTGGCGACCCGGTGACGGCCTGGGCCGACATCGTCTCCGACCCCGAACGCGCGCGCCGCTACAAGAAGGCGCGCGGCAGGGGCGGCCTGGTGCGGGCGAGCTGGGAGGAGGCGACCGAGATGGTCGCTGCCGCACATGTGCACACCATCAAGGAGTACGGCCCGGACCGGCTGGCGGGCTTCTCACCGATTCCCGCGATGTCGATGGTCTCGCACGCGGCAGGCGCCCGCTTCTACTCGCTGCTCGGCGGGGCGATGCTGTCCTTCTACGACTGGTACGCGGACCTCCCGGTGGCCTCGCCGCAGGTGTTCGGCGACCAGACCGACGTACCGGAGTCGGGGGACTGGTGGGA
Organism: Streptomyces achromogenes; assembly: GCF_030816715.1. Classification (NCBI taxonomy): domain Bacteria; kingdom Bacillati; phylum Actinomycetota; class Actinomycetes; order Kitasatosporales; family Streptomycetaceae; genus Streptomyces; species Streptomyces achromogenes. The sequence continues at coordinate 7,007,382 of NZ_JAUSYH010000001.1, forward strand.
CGCCGGCTACCTGATCATGTGGGGTTCCAATCTGCCGGTGACGCGCACGCCGGACGCGCACTGGATGGCCGAGGCCCGCTATCGCGGGCAGAAGGTCGTCGCGGTGGCGCCGGACTACGCGGACAACGTCAAGTTCGCCGACGAGTGGCTGCCCGCCCAGCCGGGCACCGACGGTGCCCTGGCGATGGCCATGGGGCACGTGATCCTCAAGGAGTTCTTCGTCGACCGGTCCACGCCGTACTTCACCGGTTACGTCAAGCAGTACACGGATCTGCCGTTCCTGGTCGCTCTCGATGAGGCCGAGGGCGAGCCGGGCGCCTACGTGCCGGGCAAGTTCCTGACCTCCGCCGACCTCGGGGGCGAGGCCGCAGAGGCCGAGCACGCGGAGTTCCGTACTGTGTTGCTGGATGCGACCACCGGGAGTCCGGTGGTGCCGAACGGCACGCTGGGGGACCGCTACGGCGAAGCCGGGGCCGGGAAGTGGAACCTCGACCTCGGCGACACCGACCCGCTGCTGTCCGCCGAGGGCGGCGGCGAGCCGCCGGTCGCCGTAGCCCTGCCCCGCTTCGACGCCCCCGACGGGGACGCGGCCCGGCTGCGGCGGGGGGTGCCGGTGCGACGGGTGGCCGGGCGCCTGGTGACCACGGTGTATGACCTGCTGCTGGCCCAGTACGGGGTAACCCGCGAGGGTTTGCCCGGCCGGTGGCCGTCCTCGTACGAGGACGCGGAGGAGCCGTACACCCCTGCCTGGCAGTCCGCCATCACCGGAGTGGACGCGGACCGGGCGGCACGTATCGCCCGGGAGTTCGCGGCCAACGCCGAGGAGTCCGGCGGCCGCTCGATGATCATCATGGGCGCGGGGACAAACCACTGGTTCCACTCCGACACCATCTACCGCGCGTTCCTGACCCTGACCACACTCACCGGCTGCCAGGGCGTCAACGGCGGCGGCTGGGCACACTACGTCGGCCAGGAGAAGGTCCGCCCGATCACCGGCTACTCGACGATCGCGACCGCCGCCGACTGGAACCGTCCGGCCCGGCAGATGATCCAGACCGCGTACTGGTACCTGCACGGCGACCAGTTCCGCTACGACCCGTTCTCCGCGGACACCCTCGCAGCGGCCGGCCCGGGCACGGGCGGCCCGTTCGCCGGCAGAACCACTGCGGATGTGATCGCACAGTCGGCACGGATGGGCTGGATGCCGTCGTATCCGACCTTCGATCGCAACCCCCTCGATCTGGCCGACGAGGCAGAGGCGGCAGGACGCGCCGTCGGCGAGCACGTAGTGGAGGAGCTCAAGGCGGGCCGGCTGGGCTTCGCGGGCGAAGACCCGGACGCCCCGGAGAACTTCCCACGGGTGCTGACCATCTGGCGGGCGAACCTGCTGGGCTCCTCGGCCAAAGGCAACGAGTACTTCCTCAAGCACCTGCTGGGCACCGACCACGCGGTCCGGGCCACCGAGGCACCGCCGGACGCCCGCCCACGGGATGTGGTGTGGCGGGAGGAGGCACCCGAGGGCAAGCTCGACCTGCTGCTGACGCTGGACTTCCGCATGACCAGCACCACGGTCTTCTCCGACGTGGTGTTGCCGGCCGCCACCTGGTACGAGAAGCACGACCTGTCCAGCACGGACATGCACCCCTTCGTGCACGCCTTCAACCCCGCGATCGCACCCCCGTGGCAGACCCGCACCGACTGGGACGCCTTCCACACCCTCGCGAAGGAGTTCAGCCGCCAGGCCGCCGACCACCTCGGCGTACGCAAGGACGTGGTCGCCGCCCCGCTGCTGCACGACACCCCGGACGAACTGGCCAACCCGCACGGGATCGTGCGGGACTGGAAGGCCGGGGAGTGCGAGCCCGTGCCCGGCCGCACCATGCCCAAGCTGATCACGGTGGAGCGTGATTACGGCGCGGTGGCCGAGAAGATGGGCGCGCTCGGCCCGCTGCTCGACACCCTCGGCGCCACCACCAAGGGCGTCACCTTCAAGCTCGAGCGGGAGCTGGAGTACCTGCGGCACAAGAACGGCACCGTGCGCGGCGGCGCAGCCGACGGACGGCCCTCGATCGCCCGCGACACGCACGCCTGCGAGGCGATCCTCGCCCTGTCCGGCACCACCAACGGGCACCTCGCTACCCAGGGCTTCCACACCGTGGAGGCGCGTACCGGGACCCGGCTCGCCGATCTGGCCGCCGAGCACGAGGGCAAGCAGATCACCTTCGCCGACACCCAGGCCGCCCCCGTCCCGGTCATCACCTCACCGGAGTGGTCCGGCTCGGAGACCGGCGGGCGCCGCTACTCACCGTTCACCGTCAACGTCGAACGCCTCAAGCCCTGGCACACCCTCACCGGCCGACAACACTTCTACCTCGACCACGACTGGATGACCGCCCTCGGTGAGCAACTGCCCGTGTACAGGCCCCCGTTGAACATGCACGCCCTGTTCGACGAGCCCCGCATCGGCGAGACGGGCGAACTCGGCGTGACAGTCCGCTACCTGACCCCGCACAACAAGTGGTCGATCCACTCCGAGTACCAGGACAACCTGTTCATGCTCTCCCTGTCCCGGGGCGGCCCGACGATCTGGATGAGCAAGGAGGACGCGGCGAAGATCGGCGTGCACGACAACGACTGGGTCGAGGCCGTCAACCGCAACGGTGTGGTCGCCGCCCGCGCGGTCGTGTCGCACCGCATGCCGGAAGGCACGGTCTACATGCACCACGCGCAGGACCGGCTCATCGACGTGCCGCGCACCGAGACGACGGGCCGTCGCGGCGGCATCCACAACTCGCTGACCCGGCTGCTGGTCAAGCCGACCCATCTGATCGGCGGCTACGCCCAGTTGACGTACGCCTTCAACTACCTCGGCCCGACCGGCAACCAGCGCGACGAGGTCACCGTCATCCGCCGCCGCAGCAACCAGGAGGTGACGTACTGATGCGCGTGATGGCCCAGATGGCGATGGTGATGAACCTCGACAAGTGCATCGGCTGCCACACCTGCTCGGTCACCTGCAAGCAGGCGTGGACCAACCGCACCGGCGTCGAGTACGTGTGGTTCAACAACGTCGAGACCCGGCCCGGCCAGGGCTATCCGCGCCGCTACGAGGATCAGGACACCTGGAAGGGCGGCTGGGAGGTCAACAAGCGCGGAAGGCTTGCCCTCAAGGCCGGCGGCCGGTTCAAGAAGCTGATCCAGATCTTCTCCAACCCCAAACTCCCTGCTCTTGACGACTACTACGAGCCCTGGACGTACGACTACGAGACCCTGACCAACGCCCCGCTGCAGGAGCACACCCCGGTCGCCCGCCCCAAGTCCCTGATCACCGGCAAGGACATGAAGATCTCCTGGTCGGCGAACTGGGACGACGATCTCGGCGGCTCGCCCGACCACGGCGACAAGGACGTGCTGCTGAACCAGGTGTCGGAGAAGATCAGGTTCGAGTTCGAGCAGACCTTCATGTTCTACCTGCCGAGGATCTGCGAGCACTGCCTCAATCCGTCCTGCGCGGCCTCCTGCCCCTCCGGCGCCATCTACAAGCGGGAGGAGGACGGCATCGTCCTGGTCGACCAGGACCGCTGCCGCGGCTGGCGTATGTGCGTGACCGGCTGCCCGTACAAGAAGGTGTACTTCAACCACCGCACCGGCAAGGCCGAGAAGTGCACCTTCTGCTTCCCGCGCGTCGAGGTCGGCCTGCCCACCGTCTGCTCCGAGACCTGTGTCGGCCGGCTGCGCTACATCGGCCTCGTCCTCTACGACGCCGACAAGGTCCTCGAAGCCGCCTCCACCCCCGTCGACACCGACCTCTACGAGGCCCAGCGCGGCGTCTTCCTCGACCCGAACGATCCCACGGTCGTGCGGGAGGCGGAGAAGGCCGGCATCCCCCGGGACTGGATCGAAGCCGCCCAGCGCTCCCCGATCCACGCCCTGATCAACACCTACCAGGTGGCGCTGCCGTTGCACCCGGAATACCGCACCATGCCGATGGTCTGGTACATCCCGCCGCTGTCCCCGGTGGTCGACGCCGTCCGCGACACCGGCGAGGATGCCGAGAACCACCGCAACCTCTTCGCCGCCGTCGACGCCCTGCGCATCCCCGTCGACTACCTCGCCCAGTTGTTCACCGCCGGCGATCCACAGCCGGTGGACGCGGTGCTGCGGCGACTGGCCGCCATGCGCGCGTACATGCGCGACATCAACCTCGGCCGCGAGCCGGACGCCTCCATCCCTGAGGCGGTCGGGATGGGTGAGGAGCAGATGTACGACATGTACCGGCTGCTGGCCCTGGCAAAGTACGACGAGCGGTACGTCATCCCGCCCGCCCACGCCGAACAGGCCCACAAACTCGAAGAACTCGCCACCGAGTGCAGCCTCGACTACGAGGGCGGCCCCGGCATGGGCGGCTCCGGCCCCTTCGGCGAAACCTCCGGCGGCGCCGCCCCGATCGCCGTGGAGAACTTCCACGCCCTGCGGGACCGGCAGACCTCCGACACCCCGGCCACCCCCACCGACAAGGCCACCCGCGTCAACCTCCTCAACTGGGACGGCAAAGGCTCCCCACCGGGCCTGTTCCCGGACCACCCATCGGGCGGCGGCAGCGGCGCCGGCGAGAACAACGGCGGGGAGGTCGAGCCGAAGCCATGAAAGCCCCGAAAAGGAAGACCACGCGCACAACCCCCACCGACCACTGGCACCCCGCCGCCTGGCAGGCCCAGTCCCTGCTGCTCGCCTACCCCGACGAACAGTTCGAGCGCCACCTGGCCCTGGCCGGCCGGGTCGCCGCCACCCTGCCGGAACCGGTCGCCCGGCCCTTGCTCCGGTTCACCGAACACGCCGAGCGGACCACCCCCGCCGACCTGGCCACCGCCTATGTGGCCACCTTCGACCACCGCAAACGCTGCTGCCCGTACCTGACGTACTACGCTCACGGCGACACCAGGAAGCGCGGCATCGGCCTGCTGCGGCTGAAGCAGACCTACGCCGCGGCCGGCTGGCAACTGGGCGATGACGAACTGCCCGACCACCTCGCCGTCGTCCTCGAATTCGCCGCCACCGACCCGGCCACCGGACACAGCCTGCTCACCGAACACCGCGCCGGCCTGGAACTCCTGCGCCTGGCCCTGAACGACGACGGCTCGCCCTGGGCCCACGTCCTGGACTCCGTCTCCGCCACCCTGCCCGCCCTCGCCGGCGACGACCGCGAAGCCGTCATGCGCCTGGCCGCCCAGGGCCCGCCCGAGGAACAGGTCGGCCTCGACCCGTACGCATCCCCCGTGTTCCTGCCCGACCCCGTCGTAGGAGGACCCCGATGACCGCACCGGCGCAGCCCCTCACCCTGGCGGCGGAGGCAGGCACCGGCGGCATCCTGCTCTGGGTCGTCCTGCCCTATGTCTCGCTCGCCGTCTTCGTCCTCGGCCACATCTGGCGCTACCGCTACGACAAGTTCGGCTGGACCACCCGCTCCTCCCAGCTGTACGAGAAGCGGCTGCTGCGCATCGGCAGCCCGCTGTTCCACTTCGGCATCCTCGTCGTGCTCCTCGGCCACATCGGCGGCCTGGTCATCCCCAAGAGCTGGACGGAGGCGGCCGGGATCAGCGAGCACACCTACCACATCGGCGCGGTCGTCCTCGGCACGATCGCGGGCGTCGCCACGCTCGGCGGGCTGGCCATCCTGATCTACCGGCGCCGCACCGTCGGCCCGGTCTTCTCCGCCACCACCCGCAACGACAAGGCCATGTACGTCTCCCTGACCCTGACCATCGTGCTCGGCCTGTCCGCCACGGTGGCCGCGAACGTCGTCGGCGGAGGGTACGACTACCGGGAGACCATCTCCCCGTGGTTCCGGTCGATCTTCTACTTCCAGCCCGACCCGGACCTGATGACAAGTGCCCCGGTGCTGTTCCAACTGCACGCGATCAGCGCCCTGCTGCTCTTCGCGGCATGGCCGTTCACCCGGCTCGTCCACATGCTCACCGCACCGCTGGGCTACCTGACCCGCCCCTACATCGTCTACCGCAGTCGCGACAGCCGGCTCGGCGCCCGTCCTCCACGCCGTGGCTGGGAGCGCGTGGGGTCATGAGCACCCGGTCCACCGCCCCGCGGCCTGGGCGCCCGCGACAGCACCGCGGGGTAGTGGCCTGAGTGGGGCCGCCACCGGTCTCCGGCTTGTCGGCAGAACCGCTGGACCGGAATACCCCGGGGCGTGCCGACGGACCAGCTGCTCAGCCGGGCCGTCGGCACGCCCCGGGAGGGTCTTACCAGTGGCCGAGGACCTTCAGCCCCAGGGCGCCCACGCCCATCCAGATGACGAGGTTGGCACCGGCGGCGATCAGCCCGGTGCGCCACCATTCGGCGAGGGTGACGTAGCCGGCGCCGAAGAGGACGGGGGCCGGGCCGGAGGCGTAGTGGGTCAGCCCGCCGTACAGGGAGCTGATGAAGCCGGAGGACCAGGGCGGCCATCATGGGCGGCGCGCCGGTGGCGGTGGCGGCCGCGAGGAAGGTCGGCGATCTACGGGACTCAGGCTTCGACCTGCACGGACAGGGGCGCCGTCCATTCCACGATGGTGCCGGTGGGATCGTTCGGCTTGAGAGTGAAGCTGCCCCCGAGGTCGGTGGCACGCTGACGGAGGTTGTCCAGGCCGCTGCGGCGGCTGACGGCCGGGTCGATGCCGGTGCCGTTGTCGGCGACGCGCAGTTGGAGCCGGATGCTGTCCGTCTCGGCGGTGACTTCTACCGCGGTAGCGTGTGCGTGCCGGGCGGCATTCGAGAGAGCCTCGCGCAGCACAGCCAGCAGGTGCTCGGCATGGTCGGCTGGTACGACGGTGTCCAGCAGGCCGGTCATGCGCAGGGCGGGGGTGAAGCCGAGTACGGCGGCGGCCTGGTCGGTCTCGGTGAGCAGTCTCGCGCGCAGCCCGCCGCGCCCGTCGGAGCGGTCGCGCTCGCGCAGAGCGTAGATCGTGCCGCGCACGGTCTTGATGGTGTCGTCGAGGTCGTCGACGACCCGTTGGACCCGCTCGGCCACCTCGGGCCGGTCGGACACGCGGCCGAGCACCGAGTTCAGGGTCAGTCCGGAGGCGAACAGCCGCTGGATGGCCAGGTCGTGCAGGTCGCGGGCGATGCGGTCGCGGTCGGTCAGGACCAGCAGGTGGTCGGCCTCGCGCCGGTGCTCGGCGATCTCCAGGGCCAGCGCGGCCTGGTCGGCGAAACTGCTGATCATGGCCATGGTGGTGTCCGAGAACTCCGCGCCGCCGGGCAGGTTGGCGACCTGCAGGACCCCGCGAACATGCCCGGCACCGCCCAGAGGGAGCAGGAATCCGGGCCCCAGGCCGATCTGCGCAGCGGAGCCGCCCCCGGCCTGCGGTTCGTCGGACAGCGCACTGCTGGTGATCCGCTCGTTGGAGAGGTGGACCTTCGCGGCCAGCGTGGTAGCAGGCAGGACCAGCCCATGGACCTGCTCGGCGCCTTCGCCGTCGGCGGCCTCGATCACCAGCTCGTCGCCGCCGTCGAACGGCACCGCCAGCGTCACCAGGTCCGCTCCGGACAGAGTCCTGACGGTCGAGGCGACCTTGTACAGCACCTGGTCCGGGTCGGTGCCCGACAGCAGGCTGCGGGTCAGGTCGCTGCTCGCTGCCAGCCACTGCTCCCGGCGGCGGGAGTCCTCGTACAGGCGGGCGTTGTCGATCGCCACGCCGGCCGCGGCAGCGAGCGTGCGCAGCACCGCCTCGTCGTCCTCGTCGAACTCCGCCCCGCCCTGCTTGTCGGTCAGGTACAGGTTGCCGAAGACCTGGTCGCGCACGCGCACCGGGGCTCCGAGGAAGGTGGTCATCGGTGGATGCCCGGCGGGGAAGCCCACCGAATCGGGGTGGCGGCCCAGGTCAGTCAGGCGCAGCGGCTCCGGTTCGCGGATCAGCAGCCCGAGGATGCCCTGGCCCTCGGGATAGTGGCCGATCGCGTGGATGGTGTCCTCGTCCATGCCGACCGTGATGAACTGCCGGATCTTCCCCTCCTCGCCGACAATGCCCAGGGCTCCGTACTGGGCGTCCACCAGGGTGACCGCGGACTCGGTGATCCGCCGCAGCACCACGTCGAGATCGAGATCGGAGCCGATGGCGAGGACCGCGTCCAGCAGCGTGTGCACCCGGTCCCGGGTCGCGCGGACCTGTGCCACCTGTGCTTGCAGGCCCTCCAGCAGCTCGTCCAGCCGCAACTGGGGCGCCGCAGGGCCGCCCTTCCGATCTTGCGCCGGACTCTCCGCCACTGCCGCTCCTCCCAGAAAAGGTGCCGCTGGCACCCTGCCATCATGCCTGAACAGCCCCATCGGCACCCGAACGCATGTATTAATCGCGATGGCCCCGGTACCCGAGATCCTACGGCCCGGTGCCGTGACTCAAGCGCCGTGTATGGCCAAACCCGCCCCCCCCCACAACCCGGCCACCGTCCGTTCCACTTCCGGCTTCCCGCCAGATCGCTGGGGAAAGTTCCCCGGCGCCGTGAGGAGCCCTGGGGTTGTCATGACAGATACCCCTTGGGCCACGCGAACGGCCAGATCCTCGGCCCCCGCCGGTGCGCGGCCTGGCACATGGAGTCGGCCATTGGCCAGCCTGCTCCCAGCGCACTGTCGGTGCGTGAAATGCGAGGTCAAGAGAGAACGGCTCGCGGTGATCAACTGCATGGCCGGGCGGGCGTCGAATGCTTCGGGGGGCAGGGCGTCGGCGGTCATGGGTGGGAAAGGCACGGCCCGCCTGCAGCAGCGGGTGAGGAATGCCGCGCGTGCGTTGGGCCGTATCCCGTGCAGCCCGATGCGGCCGGTGGGAAATCCGCCGGTGGACCGAACGCAAACCGGTCAACGAAGCTGCGGCACGCAAGCCGGCGGGAGTGACGGCGTCGGGTGTTGCAGCGGTGGAGCCAGCGGAACGCGTCGAGGCGGGCCTCACGTACCCCACCGTGCAGCGGGAGATAGGTGATGTCGCCGACGTACCTCGTGTTCGGCTCGCTTGCCGTGAAGTCTCGGCCGATCAGGTCCGGGGCCTTCGCCGCGGTCGGGTCCGCCACAGTGGTGCGGTGTCTGCGGCGCAAGCGCACGCCTGACAGACCGGCGTCCCGCATCACCCGCGCGATCCGCTTGCGGTTGACGCGCTCGCCCGCCTCGCGGAGCTGGGCCGTGATCCTGGGGACGGCGGCGACCTGCCGGGTCGTCGCCTCGGGCCGCGACCGGTACAGCGCGACCGCGTCCGCCTTGAAATGCGGCGGATAGATATTCATGACCACGAGATGTCCGTTCTCAGATCCTGAGGATCCAGTGTCTCGTGTGTCAAGGATCAAGGGCCAAGGCCCGGCCGACGAACGATAGCCGGTAAGGCGGGCCGTACGGCTTTCCGTCAATGCCGGTCACGAGTGGACGGGAAGTCAACTCATTGTCGGCCCGTCCGGGACTGTTTGAGCGCCGGTTCGGACGAAGGCATCCGGCCGTGATCGGGTCATGCCGTCGTGCCGGGATCAATGGGACGGTTGCGCAGTGCCGTCCCGGACGGGGGTCTGACTCATGAGATCTATGACCGAAGTGTCCAGTCACGGGCCTGTCGACTGTCGTTGCGGGATGCTGCCTGCCACCGAGCCACAGGGCGTGTCCCAATAGGGGCCTTGCCGAGTTTCAGGCGCCATCACGGTTCAGACCGCCCGAGCAGGCCGGTGCCATCACCCTAGCCAGCACGTCACCACATGGGAGGCGAACCATCATGACGACCCGACAGCGCAGCACCTCCTCGAGCACAGATCCGCCCGTTCGGCGCGAGGTCGTCCTGGGCGTGGACACGCACGGCGAGGTGCATGTTGCCGCCGTGATCTCCCCGCTCGGGAAGATCCTGGGGACGGAGTCCTTTCCCGCGACGGCGGCCGGCTACCGACAGTTGCTCGTGTGGGCCCGCAAGCGGGGGACGGTGCGCCGGGCCGGTGTGGAGGGTACCGGCACCTTCGGCGCGGGCCTGTCTCGCTACCTGCTGTCCCAGCAGATTCAGGTCTTCGAAGTGAACCGGCCCGACCGCTCGGCCCGCCGACTGCTCGGGAAGTCGGACCCGCTCGACGCTCAGGCCGCCGCGCGAGCCGTGCTCAGTGGCCGCGCCCGGGCCCGGGCCAAGTCCGGCGACGGCCCGGTGCACAGCGCCCGGATCTTCAAGCTCGCCAAGGACTCCGCGGTCAAGGCCCGTACCCAGGCGATCAACCAGCTCAAAGCCGTCCTGGTCATCGCCGATCCCGCACTGCGGGAACGACTGTCCAGCCTGGGCAACCGCGAGCTGTTCCGCACCTGTGCACGCCTCGGGCCAGGCGACGGCGAGAACGCGGTGGCCCAGGCCACCCACATGACCCTGAGAATGCTCGCGGAGCGTATCGAACAGCTCACCGGGCAGATCAATGAGCTGAACCAACGCCTGACCCAGCTCGTCGAACACCACGCCCCACAGCTGCTCGAACGGGTGGGCATCGGCCCGGACAGCGCAGTCACCTTGCTGATCACCATGGGAGACAACCCCGAGCGGCTGAACACTGAGGCATCCTTTGCTGCCCTTTGCGGAGCCAGCCCCGTCGAGTATTCGTCGGGCCGGCGGAGCTCGCGCCGGCTCAACTACGGTGGCGACCGCCAGGCAAACGCCGCCCTGCACCGCATCGTGTTCACCCGGCTGCGCCACGACCCGCGCACCCAGGCGTACTACGAACGCCGCACCCAGGAGGGCAAGACCCGACGTGAGATCATCCGATGCCTCAAGCGATATGCCGCCCGAGAGGTCTTCAACCTGGTCAGAACGGTTTCCCGCACCCCCGCGTTATAGGGGCGTCCGTGGAGTTGGTGACCCGCCCGTGATCGCTTGTGATCGCTCGTGACAGGTGAGGCCCCCCCGTCGGCTTGCTCCGGCGGGGGTCCTGCGTAGACGGGGACCTGATACGGCGACGCCCCGCCGGGTTGCTGCGGCGGGGCGTCGTCGTGCAGTTGGTCATGACGGATTGGGGCTTGCACCGGAGGCTCCGTTGTACTCCGGCTCGCCGCTCTCGAGTACGCGGAGGAGCGAGGCGGTGACGACGCGGGCGGTGCGGCCTATTGGTAGCACGCGGCATGGGAATTCTCCGCGGCGAACGAGGTCGTAGCTCTTCGATCTCGACAAGCCGAACGCCTGGGCGGCGTCCTCTACGCTCGCCGTCCCACTCCAGGTGGCGCGGATGTGCTCGGGGCTGAACTGGCCGTGAGGCGTTTCGCCGCTCTGACTGGGCATTCCTGTCAGCAGTGCCTTTCGGGTTTAGTTGCTTCCGCGGTAGTGAGGAAGCGGGGAGACGTGGTGGACTGCCAATAGTCCGCGGAATCACCGGTTTCGGTAACCGGCCATTGACGGATACCCTGCTCCGCTCAGCGTTGGAGGTGAGTTGCGTAGGGCTCAAACGGTGCCAGCACCGCTAGTGAGGCCGTCGGCATTGTCTCCGCGTGTTTCCGATGACGCACCATGTGGAGTGCGTCGCGATCCTTGAATCGGCCGTGAAAGGCTCCTGACCTGTGGTTTTGTGCGTGTGCGTTATGTGCGGGGTGGGCGTTGCGGGCGATATCTTGACGCTGAAATGACGCCCGTGACGCTCATTTGACGCTCGTTCTGATGGGGTGTCAGGCGGCTTGCCGGGCTGGTTAGGCTCTGCGAGTCGGCGGGACATCAAGCCAGGCACTTGGCAGCTTCAGCCGGGGCTGCGGGTGGCGGACTGCGGGTTCAGCAACGGGCCGTGGCGAGCAAGTCACTTCGTCGGTACTTCGGCCGCCCAGCACGCTTTGCTCCGAGCCCGCCGATAGGGTGGGCGGCCTGGGAGCGAGGAGGAAGACGATGGCGCTGACCACGTCGCTGGCCGGCCGGGTCCGGAACACGAGTCTGCCGAAAAGCCATGCCCTTCTGCCGCTCCTGGAGGCCGTGGTCAACGGCATCCAGGCGATCGACGCCCGGTTCGGCGACGACATGGAGCCCGGTCGTTTGAGCATCAGGATCCGGCGCAGTCAGCAGGAAGCACTCGACTTCAGCCACGTCGGCCCAGGGCGCGCGGCGTTGAAGCCCATCGTCGGCTTCAGCGTCGAGGACAACGGAGTGGGCTTCACTCCGGAGAACATGACATCGTTCGAGACGCTGGACAGCGACCACAAGGCCGACATGGGCTGCCGCGGTGTGGGGCGCCTGCTCTGGCTTAAGGCGTTCGACAGGGTTTCGGTCCGCAGCGCCTACGAGGACGAAGCCGGATGCCTTAACGGGCGGCAGTTCCGCTTCTCCGTCCAGGGAGAGGTCGAGCCGGACGGGGAAGGGGAAACTCCAGCTGAGGTCGGCACGACCGTGAGCCTCGACGGGTTTAAAAGGCCCTTCCAGCAGAGCGCGCTGAAGACCGTCGAGGCTATTGCCCGTGAGGTCTTCGAGCACTGCATCTGGTACTTCCTGCGCCCCGGCGGCGCGCCCGACATCACGGTGGCCGACGATGACGGGGCGGTCTCGCTCAATAGCCTCATGCACGACTTCGTGTACTCCGACATGCAAAGGACATCGATCGAGGTCAAGGGGGAGAGGTTTGAGATGGTGAGCCTCCGCCTGAAGTCCTCGCCGAGGAATCTCGCGCCACGGCTGTACTGGTGCGCTGCGAACCGTGTGGTGGTGGAGGAAAACCTCACCAGCAAGGTGCCAGGGCTCTACGGAAGGCTCAAAGACGCGGAGTCCTCCCCGTTCACGTACGTCTGCTACCTGTCCTCCGACTTCCTGGACAGCCACGTCCGCGCCGACCGTACGGCCTTCGACATCAGCGAACGTGTGCCGGGCACCCCACTGATCGAAGATGTGTCGATGGACGACATCCGGGAGAGCGTGCTCAAGGAAGTCGAAAGCATCCTCGCCGGACCGCTCAGCGCAGCACGCGAGGAGGGCAAGGCCCGGGTCCACGAGTTCGTCAGCAACCGCGCTCCGAGGTACCGGCCCGTCCTGTCGCGACTCGAGCAGCTCGGGGTATCCGTGGATCCGTCCATGAAGGACCAAGACCTCGAACTACTGCTGCACAGCAACCTCCAGAAGCTCGAAGCGTCCGCGCTCGCCGAGGGCCACGCCGTCCTGGGCGAAGCAGGCTCCGCCCAGCCGGAGGGCTACGACGAACGGCTCGCCAGGTACTTGAACACAGTGACCGACATCAACCAGTCCGACCTGGCCGCCTACGTCTCGCGCCGAAGAACGATCCTCGACGTGCTCGCCAGGCAGATCAGGTCCGACGACCAGGGTAGGTACAGCAAGGAGGACGCGATCCACTCCCTGCTCATGCCGATGCGGACCGACTCGAACGAGATCGGCACCGATGCCTCCAACCTCTGGATCATCGACGAGCGGCTCGCGTTCCACGACTACCTCGCCTCTGACAAGACGCTCAAGAGCATGCCGATCACGGGTTCCGATTCGACGCGGGAGCCCGACTTGCTCGCGACTCGGCTCGTCGGCTCGCCGGTGCTGGCCGCGGAAGGGGGAACGCTCCCACTGCCGTCCATCGTCGTGATCGAGGTCAAACGGCCGATGCGCAATGACGCCTCGGAAGACAAGGACCCGATCCAGCAGTGCCTGGAGTACGTGAAGCGTGTACGCGCCGGCGGAGTGAAGACCGCGCTGGGGCGGCCGATCCCCCCGACGCGTGAGGCACCTGCCTTCTGCTACGTCCTCGCGGACCTCACGAAGACGATGGTGGACAGATGCGAATACGCGGGCCTGCGGCCCACCCATGACGGCATGGGTTATTTCGGTTTCAACGAGCCGTGCAAGGCATACATCGAAGTAGTGAGCTTCGACCGTCTCGTCAACGCCGCCACCGAACGCAACCGGGCGTTCTTCGACAAACTCGGACTCCCCTCCAGCTGGCAATGAGTGGAGCTATTCCGTCCGACCCCCGGAGGATCAGTAGGCGTCGATGCTCCGGCTGGCCCCAGAGAGCTCGGAAGGGGCCGCTCGTGCAGAGTCGAGGCCCGGTGCCCATCCGTCGGCTCAGGACTACTGTGTTGCCTCGCGTAGGTGTCTGGCCAGAGTGGTCACCGCGATCAGGGGTGCGTGGTGGACAGGATGCAGGTGGACAGGTGGCGCATGAGGGGCTTGCAGGGTCCTTCGCTCATTCCCGACGTCTGCTGTCCCGGAGGTGGGGCAGCCCTTCGCCGGTACTCTTCCTGGAGAATCCGGCACCTGACGTAGGGGAGGGCGATGAGGGTGAAAGACGACAAGGCGTACGGGGTTCGCTGGTGACCGGTACCGGGCAGCAACCGGCAGACCTCCACTTCCCCGCTCTGGTCAACGGCCTCGACTTCCTGGTGAGTGCCGTCGGCTCACTGTCTGGTGACGACGGGCAGCCGGGACCGCGCGATATGAAGTACGCGGTCCTGCACCTCCAGGCTGCGGCTGAGACGCTGCTGAAGGCCCGGCTGGAGATGCACGATCCGGCGCTGGTGTGGACAAAGGTCGAGCTGTTCGACCAGCGCAAGCACGAGGCCGGTGACTTCAAAAGCTGCGGCGTCAAAACAGCGATCGAACGTCTGCGTGACACTGTGCGGATCGAGAGCACGATCGATCCGGAGGACGCTGGCCTCAGGGCCCTGGGCAGCCTCCGCAACCGGATCATGCACTTCGGGTTGAAGGACACGGTCCTCGCCGTACAGGCGCGCACCGTTCCCGTACTCGATTTGCTGGTCGGCTTCATCAACACCGACATCCTGCCCCAGGTCCACGAGACCGATGAGGCATGGTCGGTTGAGCAGCACATGGAGCAGGTACGCGACGGTTTCAAGCACCTCACGGACTTCCTCGCCCTGCGCATGGAGACCCTGCGCAGTCGGTTGGACGGCTATGAGAGCTCGACGGCCTCGTGCCGCTCCTGCGGTCAGTTCACCGTCGTACTCGACGCAGGAGCCCAGGATCTCGCCTGCCTCCTGTGCGCGAGGCAGTACGGCACCGGCGAGGATGCCGCGTGGGAGTTCATCGGCTCCAGCAAGCACGTCAGCATCACCGACGGAGGCTGCGACCTCAACGGCTGTAGCAGCTGCGGCGCCTACTCCGTGATCAGCACTCCGTTGGCCAGCTCGCCCGGAGAGGACTCCTGGATTTGCTTCGACTGCGGATCCACGTACGAAGGCGTCTGCACCTTCTGTGACCAGGCCGCCGAACTCGTCCCCGACATGGACATGTGTGGCGACTGCTACGAGATCCGCCTGGCCAACTTCTGAGGGTGTAGTCGGAGGTCAGGGTACGGCGATCCGATTGACCCGATCCGGGAATCGGCCAGGGGTGCGTCTTACACCACCGGTGCTCGCGACCAAGGACCTGGTGGTGACCCACGACCGGATCCGGGCTGGGCACACCCTCCTCCTTCACGCGCACTCTATGTGCTTAGTTCAACTACAGCCCGTACCTGTAAGGGTGAGGTTCGGGCGCCCTGCCGACGGCCTCGACGCATGGGAGAGCGGCGGCCGTCTTCGTGCTGTTCGCCGTCCTGGTCCACCTGCTGACCTGCGCCCACGGCCATCTTCCGGCCGGCGGGCATCACCGACAGCATCGCATTGGCTGCCGGCCCTTCGTGTGCTCAGCCGCCGGCGCGGCCCCGGAGGCATGCCGCAGGCCGGCGGGGAAGAGGTGCGGGATGCCTTGTGTAGCAGGTGCTTAGAAGGCGCCTGGCGCATCTCGTCGGCAGGTGCTTTGACCTGCCACTTTCCTCATCACTGACGCGCTGTCAGGGGTTTTGTGGGACGTATGTGGGACGAGGGCATCGCTGGGACGGATGGGAGGCAGGGGCTCCCGACTGTGTCAGGTGCTCACCGTCTCACGTCTCCTCACCTGTTCGGTGCGCCCGCGCGGAAATAGATCTACCCCCTCTTGCGTTCTCGATCTTCGAGCCGAGGAGGGGAAGGTGTCGGGCCTGAAGCTGTTCCACACGACGAATGGCGGCGTGGCGGAGGTCGCGCCGCGGCTTGCCGAGGTCGAGGCGGATGTGCAGGGCCTCGTCGAGGCGCACATGGAGACGATGCTGGGGGTACGGTTCCTGGCGAGCGAGTACGTCATCGACTGTGTCGACGGCGGGCGGATCGACTCCCTGGGGCTCGACGAGAACAACGCACCCGTGGTGATCGAGTACAAGCGCGGCACGGCAGCCGGCGTGATAAATCAGGGCCTCTATTACATTGCGTGGCTGATGGCGCACAAGGACGCCTTCCGGAATCTGGTCCGTGACAGACTCGGGGCTTCGGCCGCGTCCCAGGTCCTGTGGAGCGCACCCCGGTTGATCTGCGTCGCTGGCGACTTCACGCGCTACGACACGCACGCCGCACGCGAGTACCGGCGCAGTATCGACCTGGTCCGCTACCGGTACTTCGGCAATGAGCACATCGGCCTTGAGACCGTGGCGTCGGTCACCGGGTACTCGGCCGCTGCCAAGCGGGCCCGTCGGCGTGCGGCCGGGCTGTCGTCAGCCCGAAGACAGGACGGAGCGATGGCGGAGCTGGCCGAGGCGGTCGACGAGGCGCTGCTCGGTCTCGGGGACGGCGTCACCCGGGTACGGCGCAAGCAGTACGTCGCCTACCAGCGGCTGCGGAACTTCGCCTGCGTCTGCCCGCCGCAGCAGACCAAGCTCCTTGTCTATCTCAAGGCTGATCCCAAGGATGTCGACCTGGTTCCCGGGTTCACCCGGGACGTGAGGGGGCTTGGGCACCACGGAACGGGCGACCTGGAGGTGCAGCTCCGCACCGCGCGGGATCTGGAGCGTGCTCGGGAGCTGTTCCGCACGAGCTACGCGGCGGCGTGAAATGCGAACGGTCACTTCGATCATGCGCGTCTTCGGGCGTCGATTCGATGGTCGTCTCGGATGCCTTTCGATGTACGGGCAGGTAGCGGCGGTGGACCATCAATGATGCGGGGGATCGCCGGTTTGGCTAACCGGCGATCCCCCGCTATGTTGTCCCGCCGTCTTGATCTACTTGAGCGAGGCGCTCTGAGCGATCGTCGCTGCGCGTAGCGTGTCGCGTTGACGTGCACTGCACTACGTCGGCATCCCCGCGGTTCGGCGTCACGGCCCGCCGCCAGGATGGCTGGGCTACTCCGGGTCGGCGGTTGGCGGTGTGTCGCCGGGTGCTTCCGCCTCGTTGTCTTCCTGGGGGCGGTGCGACGGTACTGCGGGTGGTCTGGGTCCATCTGCTGGGCGGCGTGGAGATGGACGGGGTAGCGGGTTCGGTTGCTCCATGCCAGGGGGCGGTTGCACAGGCGGGCGGTGAGGTTGGCGAGCGCCTCCGGGTCTACCCCCTGTGCCAGGGAGGGGTAGTTCTCGGTGCCGTTCATCGTGTACCAGTTGGCGGCGCCCTCGTTCTTTGAGACGTTGCCTTCCTCCCTGGAGCCGTGGCTGGCGGTCCAGCGGGTTTTGTCTCCACCGAGGCGCCCCGCCCCGTTCCCGTCGTACTGGTGAGGGACGTTCGACAGGATCCAGGCGGCAGTGCCGAGGTCGGTGTCGAGCCGGTACAGCGAGGTCGTGGTGCTGTTCGTGCCGATCAGTTTCCTGTCCGCGTCGAACCGGCTGACGCTGATCGGCTGTGGCACCTCGTCCGATAGGTCTCGGGGACGCTGTCGAGCACGGCTGGGTAGGAGATGGCCAGGCCGGTGGTAGGTCTGTGGGGCTGGGGGACGGGGACCGAGCCGGGTGCGTTCCGTGTCTTGTGTTTCAGGCGGATGGCGTGACGGCTATCCGAGTGGTCTGTTGTGTGGCTGGGCGAGCGGACGGCGTTCGGTGAATGGCCATGGGTGCCTTGCAGCGGCGGTGAAGGCAGTTGGTCCTTCATGAAGGTGGGTGAGGACGCCCAGGAAGACGGCGTGGGAGATCACCAACAGGCGGCCGTTTGCTTCGGCTGTGGCGTGGAGGAAGTCGGCACAGCGAGTGGCGCGGATATGGAGTTCGGTGAGGGTTTCCCCGTCGCTGCATCGCAGAGAGGGGTTTTCCAGTCGGCGTTCTTTCCATGCCCGGTAGGTAGGCGGATAGGTGTCGGGTGTGTGCCCGAGGACAATGGTGGGAGCGCGCCATTCGGCCAGGAGGCCGGTGGTGGTGATGATCGGCAGGCCGGTGAGGCGTGTGATTTCGGCGGCGGTCTGGCGGGCTCGCAGGATGGGGCTGGTGAGGATGCCTGTGATGCCGTCGGGGAGGGGTAGGGAGCGGCGGACCTGGTCGCGGCCCTCGGCGGTGAGGGGTGCGTCGAGTGGGGCGTGATAGCCGGGCCGGTGGTTTTCGTAGGCTCCGTGGCGCATGAGATGGATGTCAGCCAAGGACCCAGCCTCCGTCGACGCGGAGGGTCTGGCCGGTGATGAAGCCGGCGCTCTCGGAGGCGAGGAAGGCGACGGCAGCCGCTACGTCGTCCGGATGGCCTCGTCGCTGGATGCACTGGCGGGCGAACTGCCGGGCGGCCATGGCTTCGGGGTCGTCGACGACGGTGTCCTCGGCGGGGACGCGGATGGAGCCGGGGGCAACGCAGTTGGTGGTGATGCCGGATGGGCCGAGTTCGCGGGCGAGGGCGCGGGTGAGCCCTTCGAGCCCGGCTTTGGCGCTGATGTAGCCGGAGAGGTCGTGGCGGCCTGCGGTGGCGAGAACGGATCCAATAGTGATGATGCGCCCCCACTCGCGGGCGATCATGGCGGGGGTGAGCTCGTGGGCGAGGAGGTAGTGGCTGGTCAGGTTCGTGTCCAGGGCTTCGCGCCAGCGGCCGGGGGTGGTCTGCGCCCAGGGCATGCGGGGGTAGGCGC
Source organism: Streptomyces achromogenes (assembly GCF_030816715.1). Classification (NCBI taxonomy): domain Bacteria; kingdom Bacillati; phylum Actinomycetota; class Actinomycetes; order Kitasatosporales; family Streptomycetaceae; genus Streptomyces; species Streptomyces achromogenes. Next base: position 7,026,176 of record NZ_JAUSYH010000001.1, read on the forward strand.
CGGCGTTGCTGACGAGGATGTCGATCGGTCCGAGGCGTTCGTGGGCTTGCTGACAGAGTGCGTGGACAGAGGCTGGGTCGCGGAGATCTGCAGCCAGGGACAAGACTGTCACGGCGGCCCGGGAGAAGCGTTTGGCGAGTGCGGCGGCTTCCTCGTGGTCGTCGAGGTGGGCGAGGACGACGTCCGCCCCGTCGGCGGCGAGGCGTTCGGCGAGGACTGGGCCGATGCCGCCGGTGGCCCCAGTGACCAGGGCGGTGTGTCCTTTCAGGTCGCCAGGCATGAGGTCTCCTGCGGGCAGAAGTAGAGGGTGGGGTCGAAGGACGGGCTCATGGCTTCGGCGAGCCGGGCCAGGAGGATCAGCCGGTCGTGGGGTGCCAGGTTGGCGAGGTTGTAGACGCCGAGGATGCGCATCGCCACATACGGGCGCAGCAGTTCGGCGAGGCTGCCGCCGGGCCAGAGCTGTTCGGCTACGGGGTGGACCAAGTGGTGCCAGTAGGCGGTGACGGCGGCTCGGCGCGGTGGTGAGAGGCGCAGCGTGTAGTCGATGTGGATGGTGCGGGCGGTGTGTTCGACGTCGGCCCTGTGTATCTCGGGTGTGTTGGCCGGGACGTGGTCGAAGGTGGCTGAGTGGTCGGCGAAGGCGGGCGAGTTGTAAGTGGGGACGAGCCATCCGCCGAGGGCAGAGGTGTACCAGAGGAAGTTCGCGAACTCGCCCGCGATGCTGTTCAGTCCCGCGGTGTCGTAGTCGAGCCAGGCCAGGGGGTGGGCGAGGTTGACGTCGGTGGGATCGCCCTGGGTGAGGGCTGCCCACACCGGTGCCGTCGCGCCGAAGTCTTCCCGCAGGCGCGTCAGGACGGCGGGCCAGTCCAGATGATGTCGTTGGCCGTTGATGCGCAGCGCGTACCCGCCGAGGCGGGAGACAGGGACGTCGACGAGACCGTCGGCGACGGGGAAGTCCGCTCCGGCGTAGTACGCGTCGAGGCGGCCTCCCGGCGCGGCACGGTCTCGGTACAGTTTGCCCACCACGAGCGACGGATCGACCAGCTGAGCGGTCCTGAGGATGACCTCCCGGTACGTGGCTGCGAGTTGGCGGAGGTAAGCGGACAACTCTTCGGGCGTCTCAGCCGTGTTGAACAGGTCGAGCAGCAGTCCCCGGTTCCTGTCAGCGGGCAGGCGTTCGTACGCCAGGAGGTATCCGCCGGGGACGCGCAGGTAGGCGTGGAGTGCCGGTACACGGTAGTGGCCGGCCAAGCGGGCGTGACCGCGGATTTCCTGGCGGGCCTCGGCCGGGTCACGGGTGTACTTCATCAGCAGGCGATGGCCCTGGACGTCGACGGGGCACAGCAGGTTGCGGGTGAAGCGCCGCACTGGTCCGATACGCAGACGTGGCTGTAGGGGCATCAGCGGACTCCATTCAGCAGATCGAGGCAGACCTGTGCCAGAGCGGCAGGGGTGAAGGCGTCCATGTGGATGTCCGTGTCCGGGGTGATCGCGTCGCGTACGGGGCACAGATCGCCCTGGTGCATACGCTCAGACAGAGCGGCAGCCACCGCGTGGTGGTGGGGCAAACCGGTGCGCCACTTGCTGTGGCTGTGCCGTGCGTACAGGCCCACGACCGGTGGGCCGCTCCCGTTGGGTGTACGGGAGAGGGCGGCGAGGTGGGTGAGGCCGGTGTCGTTGCCGATGACCAGGCGGCAGTGGGGGAACACATCGGCGAGGTCGATGGCTGGTATCCCGTCCAGGTAGAGGATCTCTACGCCGCTGCGCGTGGTCTGGGTGGAGATATGCGTCCCCGTGCCGGGGTCGCCGCCGATGACGAGCAGGCGGACCTGTGTCTGGTAGGCGTCGGCGATATGGCTGGCGATCTGGATGTACCGGCGGGGGGTGTAGTCCTTGAGTTCCGGCCAGCTGGTCGCGGTGATGGCCGCGATGGTCATACCCTCCAGCCACCCGGTCGTGTGCAGCTCTTCGACCAGTCGACTTCGCTGACTGACCAGGAGTGGGGCGAAGGGCGTGGTGGCGGGCAGGCGGATGCCGAGACGGCGTTCCAGGGCCAGGTAGTAGCGGGCGGGGAGGTCGGGGTGGGCGCGGTCGTCGCTGGACCAGCAGGGAGGCGCTGCGGGGTCGCAGACCAGGCTCACCTCAGCCCCCGCGCCGGATGCCTCGATGCCTTCCCGATCGCCGATGACAGCCCGTCGGCCGATGCCGGGCCGGGCGTCGGGTGGCGTGTGTGTGAACAGTCCGGAGCGGGAGATCAGGTGCGCGTACGGTCCGGTTGCCCGGATGGTGGTGGAGAGAGTGCGCAGAGCCAGCCAGTCGGACAGCGCGCGGACGGTGGCGAGGGCGAGGAGGGTGTCGCCGAGCTTGCCGTGGAAGCTGACTTCGATCTCGTCGCAGGTGTTGAGACGGTCGACGAGTTCGGTAGCGGCGGGCATGGGCAGGGATGCGCCGAGTGGGATACTCGCGCGGTCGTACCCCAGGGGTGTGGTGTGGACTGCCTGAGCGGAGACCATCTTCGTTCCGGGGCGGAACAGTATGTCGACGGGGGCGAGTGTGGTCACGGGGCTGCCTCGATCGTGGTGAGGGAGACCAGCGGGAGGCCGAGCCCGTCGAGCAGGGCGCGGGCCCCGCGCGTGGTGTCCTCCACGAGGCAGGCGGCAGCCAGCGGTTCGGCCCCGGCCTCGCGGAGCCGGCGGGTGAGGTCGGCGAGGGTCTGGCCGGTGGTGATCTCGTCGTCCACGAGGATGATCCGCTGCCCGGGAGCGATGCCGTAGGCGAAGACGTCGGTGCGCATCGCGTGCGGCTCGCGGAAGCGGACCGCGCCTTTGAGCGGCAGGTGGAGCTTCCAGGCGATCTTGTACGGCAGCCGGGAGACGGTGGCGAGGCTGAGGGTGGGCAGGATGCCACCGGCATCCAGGCCGAGCAGGAAGTCAGCGGTGCGGTCGGCGTAAGACAGCTGGGCGTGCAGGCGCTCCCACAGCAGCCCTCCAACGACGGCCAGAGTCTCGGGGTGGACTGGGTCTTCGAGACCGTCTAGGGAGTGGATGACGCGCTCGCGGCGGCTGGTGGCGCCGATGCTGAGGCGTTCGACGACGCGTGCCGAAAAGGGTGGCACGGCAAGGGTTTCGGGCATGGCGAAGCTCCTGGGGCGAGGAGAAGCAGGGGAGAGTGGGGCGGCAGGGCGTCAGGCCGCGACTTGTGTGGCGTACCAGTCCAGGAGGCAGTCGATGGCGATCGTGACCGGCTTCAGCGCCTTCTCCCGGTCGCCGTCGCGCCAGGCGGCGGAGATGTCGGCAAGTGGCGGCACCCTGAAGGCGGGCAGGCCGGGCATGACGGAGGCGGCGGCGAGAATGCGGTCGGGGCCGGTCTCCCACTGGTTGTGCTCGCGTAGCAGCAGGCGGCAGGCCAGGACGAGGTGCTTGTACAGCGGCCGTAGGGCATTCGCTTCGGCGCTGGCGCGCAGGCGGCGCATGGTGAGGATGACCTGAGGAAGTTCACGGACGGCGGCCAGGTCGAGTTCGGCGCGGGTGATCGAGGGGAGCTCGACGCCGGGTGCGGCGTGCAGGACAGGGTGCCCCTGCTGGAGCTGGTACAGCGCGAAGGCGAGGCGCGGGGTGAGGTGCCGTGCGGTCAGTTCCCCCGGCGTTATCAGGGACGGGCCGAGGGAGGTGACGCCCTCCAGAGAGCTTCGGTAGTCGGCGAGGGCCGTGTGTACCTGGGGGGTGGCCTCGTGGTCGGCGACCACGAGCAGATCCAGGTCCGACCAGCCGGAAAACCAGGTTCCTTCGCCCGGGCTGCCGGTCAGGGCGGCGAGCCGTACGCCATGGCCGTTCGCGCGGAGGGCGTCGACGAAGTCGGCGGTGGCCGACGCGACGTCGGCCGGCAGACCGAGCCCGTAGGGGGTGGCGACGCGTAGGGCCGAGGGGGCGGGCGGGGCGGTTATCCGCCGCAGTTGGGCGCGCAGGGTGGTGATGCTGCCGGAGTTGTCGATCACGTGGTCGGCGAGCGCCGCCACTTGGTGGGCACCGCGGCTCATCTTCACCTCGTCCTTGGCGGCCACGGCCTGCGGCGCGGTGCCGGACCGGGCGACCCGCACCCCGAAGGCGACGTCCAGGAAGACGATCTGCAGCTTCTCGCCCATGAGTTGCTTGAGTTCGGCGATCGAGGCGTCGTCGTGAACGGACTCGATGGTGAACAGCCGCGTGCCGGGGTTTCCTTCGGCGAAGCGGTTCAGCTCATCGAGCAGCAGCTCGGCCTGGCGGCGGGCGGAGAGCGCATAGGGGTCGGCGAGACCGCGCCGGAGCGCGGCCTGCCGCAGAAGGAAACCGATCTTCAAGCGCTGGGCGCCGCAGGTGTCCCGGACGAACTCGGCGCTCGTGCTCTTACCGCACTCGCTCAGCCCGCCGAAGGCGAGGACCCGCTGCAGACGGGGACTCGGCTGGATCTCCAACGCCACGGCCTCGTCCTGGCCGTACAGCTTGTAACGGGCCGGTACGGGCAGGCGCCGGTTTCCGGCGAGGAGGTCATGGATCAGGGCGTCGAGCCCAGCGCACAGTTCCTCGCGCTGGCGGTGCAGAGCGGGGATGCGGCGGCGCGTCAGCTCAGCGCGATCCGAAACGCGTTCGCTGTGCCAGATGCGCAGGGTGAGGACGGAGAGCCGGTCCAGCACCGAGGCGAGGGTCTCGGTGTGCAGCGGGGCATCAGGGCGGGTGGGGCCGCCGGCGAACGTACTGAGGATCTCGTCGGCCCGCTCGGCCAGCTGGTTGCGCTCGGCGTTGAGCTGGTCGATCTCCCGCTTGCAGTCGGTGACCTGCGCGGTGGTCAGTGCCGTGCCGCGCACGCGGTCCTCGGCGTCCCACAGCAGTCCATTGACGGTGTGGAGGCGGGTGACGGCGTCATCCAGGCGCCGCCGGTCCTTCTCCGCCAGAGTGGCGATGGCGCGGGCGAGCCCCGGCGGTATCACCAGGGGTGTTGTGTGTGGGGTCATCGGAGGTTCCCGTCCGTCAGCGTTGGGCCGGCAAGTGGGTGTCGAGGAGGGCGCACACCTGGGCGTGGACGTGGTCGGGGGATAGGTCCTCGCAGTTCACGACCCAGGTATAGATGTTGTGGTCGGCTTGCTGGAGCAGGACTGCGTGCAGCGTCCTCTGGTAGGCGGGGTAGACGCCGGTCCAGGGACGTCCCTCTCGGGCACTGGTGATCGCGTAGCTGCGTTCGGCGTCGAGGGAGGGAAGCAGGAGGACGGACGCTTCCGCCGGGACGGCGTGTGAACCAACGATGCCGGCCACGGTGTCCATGGCCTGTTGCACCGTCACCCGATCCTTGATCACGCAGGTCGCGGAGGCCACCGCGAGGAGCATGGGTAGGCCCCGGTCGAGCAGCCCCGTACGGCCCGCCGCCCGGGCGGCGGCCCGCTTGGCGTGGCCGGCCAACAGCATCTCGGTCAGCTCGACCGTGGTGGAGGTCCGGAACCACCACCGCGCGTAGTCGTCGGACGCCACCCGTGCCCACGGCTCAGGATCGTGGTCATGGATCGCACCCAGCGGCTGGAAGCCGGAGCGGTGCCGGTCCAGGCGTCGCAGCTGCGTCGTCTTGCCGACATTGTCAGGACCGTTGAGACTGACAAAGTCAGGCTGCGCGGCGGGCATCGGCGTTCACGCCTTGCGGACCGGCGTATCGAGAACGGAGTCGATCGCCCCCGTGTTGGCGACGATGAAGTCGGCCAACTGCGGTGGCATCAAGTTCAGTTCGCGAACAACAGCTGGTGTGAACGGCACTCGTACCACCTCGTAGCCGCCCCGTTCCGGCTTGCTGAACTCCGTGCCAGTCCGCGCGGTCAGGTCCATCGACACCAGGCGCGCGGCGAAGATGTGCTGGATACCGATGCCGCCTTCGAGTTCGTCGGTGATCAGATGGACGAGTTCTGCGCGCTCCACCGTGCCGCCGAGTTCCTCGAACACCTCGCGGTGCAGGGCCGCTTCGATGGTCTCGTCGTCGGCTTCCACTCCGCCGCCGACCGTTACCCAGTACGGTTCGCGGCCCGGCTTGGTGCGCTTGATCAGGACAAGCTCGTCACCGTCGAGGAGGATGACGCGGGCGCTGCGTTTGACGACGTCGGTCATGGCATGGGTTCCTTCTGGTCGCGGGTACAGCAAGAAATAGAGGCGGAGCGTCGCCTTGCGGCGATCGGATTTCCAGCCTGGCGGACCCAGCATGGGGCAGTTCGTGGCCAGGGTGTGACGTACGCGTGCTGCACCAGTGCCGCACCAGCGCCGAACATGCCTGGTTACGCTGGGTACTTCGGTGGTCGATCAACGGTGAACGGGGGTACGGCGGTGGTCACGGTGAGGCAGTGGACCGGTCGAAGCGCCCGGGTGCTGCGCGACGACGCCCTGCGCATGAGTGTCCGTGAATTTGCCGCGTACCTGGGCGTGAGCGACCGTGCGGTATCGAAGTGGGAGGCAGGCGGGGAGAATTACCGTCCGCGCGCTGATTCGCAGGCAGCTCTCGATACCGCTCTCGTCCGCGCTTCGGACGAGGCCAAGGCACGGTTTGGCGAAGCTCTTGGACTGAACGGCGCCGGGCCACCGCCCGCAGCAGGCGGGATCGAAGTCGACTCCCACAAGTTTTTGCCCGTCTTCATCGGCGCCGAGCGCGCCCACGGGCTCCGCGCCGACATGACGCAGCGCGCCGAGGACGAGTGGCTGCAGTCTTCAGCAGCCCGGGTAGACCACCCGGAAGCCCAGGAGTGCACGCTTCACGTCTTCGCCTGCGGCGTCGCGGTGTTCCACCTCGTTCAGCCCCACACGCCCGCGTCGCTCACCGAACTTGCCGTGTGGCGTTACCGCTCCTACGCCACCGACCTACCCTGGGCCAGGGCGAAGATCCGCGATCTCCTTGGCGAGGACCACACGTGGGTACCTAGCCCCGAGTACGTCCTGTCCCTGTACTGGCTCACCGCGAGCCCGTGGACGGGCAGCGAGTACGACATCGCTCTGCGCCTGCTGTCTACCCCGTCCGTACTCGTGGACCGCGGCGCGGCCGGCGGCCCCGCGCCATTGGACGGCACGGTGGAAGAGACGCTCCTGACCACGGGCTTCGACCATCCGGACATCGTGTCCTTCGGCGTACGCGGTGTCTCCGCCGGCTACGCGGGATGGTCCGGCGTCGCCTACGCATCCATCGCGCCCGAGCGCAGCCTCACCGTGGACGAGCTGGTGGCCTGCGAGCTGACGGTCCAGGCCCTATGGTGCTTCACCCGGCAGATCCAGCAGATGATCGAGGAGGGCCAGGACCCCTCCATGCCCGAGCAGTACGGCTGGCGTTTCCTTCGCGCCGCGTCCTCCCGGCTCACCACGGCCCGCGCGCAGGAGACCGCTCAGCACGTCCTCATGCGGGAGGCCATCATGAAGACCAGCGGCCTCGCCGATCGCCTGAGTGCCGCGCAGGACGCCTTGCGCGAAAGCGTCGGCTGACAGCGAGCTAGGAGAGACACCGGATGGACATCGGCAACGCGGCACTGGTCGTGATCGACATGCAGAACGGCTTCGTGAACCGCCACAGTGTGCATGCCGTTCCCGCGATCGCCGGCCTGGTCACCAGGTGGGCCGCGACGGGCAGGCCGGTGCTCTTCACCCGCTACTTCAACTACCCCGACAGCCCCTACGAGCGGTTTTTCCACTGGCGCCGTCTCCAGGGGCCGCCCGAGACCGACATCGTGCCCGAACTCGCCGACCACGCCGTCGGCGCCCACGCCGTCCTCGACAAGACCGGCTACACCCTCTTCACACCAGAAGCCGCCGGGCTGATCCACCAGGCTGGCTGGACCGACCTGGTCTTCTGCGGAGTGGCCACCGAAAGCTGCGTCCTGAAGTCCGCCGCCGACGCCTTCGAGCACGGCTACGCGCCCTGGATCGTCACCGACGCCTGTGCCAGCGATGCCGGACCCGACGTCCACGACGCCGGCCTGACCGTGGCACGCCGCCTGATCAGTCCCGGGCAACTCGTCACCACCAACCAAGTGATGCAGCAACTCGCCTCGTACGACCCGGCCATGGTGCTGGAATAACTCCATGGCCGTCACACCCTCACGCACCGGAACACCCGTGCCCCCCGATACCGACGTGATCATCATTGGCGGAGGCCCGGCCGGCTGCGCGGCTGCCCGCATGGCCGCCAGCGTCGGCACCAGATCTGTGCTGATCGAGCCGGATGCCTTGTGCCGCAACCTCTACCGGATCCCTGCGCTCAACAATGTCCTGGGCGGATACGCCAGTGGCCCGGAACTGGCCGACTCCATCACGGCAGAACTGAAGAGCACCACGCTGTGCCGCATCGAACTGGGCCGACACGCCACCCGAATCCGTTCCGCTGACGACCACGTCACCGTCACCCTGGACACCGGAAAACAACTGGTCGCGCCCCACACCATCGTCGCCACCGGCGTCGGCCCCGTTCAACCAGAAGACGCCCCCTGGATCACAGCCCCCTCCGGCCTCACCCTGATGCCGCTGTGGCAGGCCGAAGAAGATCAGGCAGAAGGCCGCACTCTTCTCATCCTCGGCGGAGACCGCCCGATCGGAACCTTCCTTCGAGCCAATCCGACCACCGACACGCGCCTGCTTGTGGCCTACCCGCCGAGCGACGACTACAAGATCGAAGAGATTCGCGACGACCCTCGTGTCACCCTCATCCCGGCAGACCATCTGACCCTGGACCTATTGGAAACGACAGTTCTGTCGGCCGACATCGTGGGTCGCGACGGCGAACACCAGCACGTGACAGCCGACCTCACCTTCCTCAGCATCGGCACCGCACCCACCGCCCCGAATGGCGACCTCATTCGCGATGCCACCGGCTACTGTCCCCCTTCCAACCAGCACCCTCGTGTCATCATCGCGGGAGACCTTCGCTCGCCCCGCTTCCAACGGATCATGACCGCTATGGGTTCCGGCAGCGAAGCGGCCCTGCACGCCTACTATGCGGCACGGGACATGCTCCCTGGGAACTCCCGTTGAACCATGTGGGATCTCAAGTTCGGCTGCACATTCTCACGGCTGACTCAATGACTGTGCCCTTCGGCACGGCCTAGCCCGAGGTGCGGCGGTCGTTGATGACAGCGCGTACGGCCCGGTCGCCGCGAGGGTCGGCCATCAGGCGGGCGATGTCCCACCACCGCAGCAGCAGCGCCGGATAGTGCGGTGGGATCGCGTCCATGAACTCCCGGTCGAACCGTGCGCGGACGCTCTCGTAGCGCAGGGCGGCGCGGATGTCGTCCATGGACGGCGGGCGGTGGCGGATGGCGGGCGGCAGCGTGGCTTCGTACTCCGGCGCCAGCTCGTGGCCGGGCTGGACCATGATGTTCCCGCCCAGCGCGGCGGCGACGTCGTCCTCCAGTTTCTCCTGGGCTTGCACGGCACGCTCCCACCAGTGGTCCCGGAAGGCGGCGACGGCCTCGGGGTCGGCCAGGTCGAGGGCGTCGCGCTGCTCGTCGAACCCCGCGCACTCATCGCCGGGCAGAGTTTCCCGGATCGCGCCGAGAGTCTTCGCGGGATGGCGCGGCGGGGCCTGGCCAAGGTGGCGCACCCACTGGTCCCTGCGCTCCTCGTCAGAAGGGGGTCCCCACACCAGGGCGCCGCCCATCATGCCGGGCTTCTCCGGGCCGGCCGCCGCCAAGGGGGCTTCCAGGCTGAGCGCCATGAGTTCCAGGTAGGCGGGCAGCGACTCGTACTCCCGCTCGCGCTCCCCGAACCTGCTCCACTTGCATACTTCCCCGGTCTCGCCGTTCAGGTAGAGGCCGTAGACGGTGTCGTCGGGGTTGAAGGAGCAGAACGGTATCCAAGACGGCTTCCACAGCACCAGGGCGTCCTCATCCTCGCCGTTCTCCTCCTGGAACCGCGTCTGCATCTGGTAGACCTCGATCACGGCGTCGAGCGGCATCAGGGCCCAGCTGCCCAGCATGAGCCCCGAACCGGCCACGCCGTCCTCACCGGCGGACAGCCGCCACAGCGCCTTCAACTCCTCAGGAACGCTCACGCCGAGGGCTTCTTCGAGAGCCACGATCTCGTTGTCGGAGGCGCCGGGCTTGAGGGCCGCGTACGACGGCGGGGCGTAGTCGGCCAGCCATTCCACGATCTGGCCCCATGCCCGGGTGACTCGCACATCTGCTGGTGTGTCAGTGGTCATAGTCACCACGCTTGCATTGCGCCCCGACCCATCACACACTGGGACCCGAGCGCCAGCACATCGCCGCCCGTCCCGCCATGAGCGCCACAGCGGTCGTGAGGAAATGCCACCGGCCCTGAGACAAGAGCCCCGGCCACTGCGTGAGACAACCTGAGAAACAGCTGATCAGCGCGACGCCCCATGACGTGTGGCGCGAGACCCTACAAACCAACCAGCCGCTCTCGGCTCATCGCCAGGCAGCGCCTATCCCTCTCGAGTATCTGGCGGGTAATGCGAGTGTCTTGGGAGCTTTTCCGCTACGCGGCCGTGCGCTCGCAGGCCCGCCGGGATTCAACAAAGGACAATCACCTCAGGCGAGGACCTCGGACGCTGGTGAGGCGACCGTGGGGCCTATCCGGCTCGTCGAGCCGCTGTCCCAAAGGGCTTAGACAGGGTGCCAGCTCGTCCACAGGCTCGGGATGACCAACGCGAGGGACGGTGATGAAGAGCGGGCAGCAGGCGTTCGTGCCGCGAAACGTTGAGGCGACCGTGACGCATCTGCGACAGACTGACCGAGCCCCAGCGCTGGGCGCATCGCACCCACGCCTTGAGACCGTTTGGAGGAAGGCGATGACTGAGTCCGAACAGCCGACTGCCCGGTGGAAGAGCGAACCGATGACGACGCGGCTCATCGCTGCTGTTCTCGTCACGGATCCTGACAATGGCAGACTCCTTATCCTGCGGCGGGGCAGTCACTTGGACTTCGCGCCTGGCGAATGGGATGTCCCCAGCGGCAAGGGCGAACCACGGGAACCGATCACTGCGACAGCGGTACGGGAACTGAAGGAGGAGACGGGCGTCGTGGCCGCTGAGGCGGACCTGCGCCTCGTCCACGTCGTCCATGGCTCCTGGGGAGCGGAGGTTCCGGGGATGTTCATGGCTCTGGTCTTCCACACTGACCGGTGGAGCGGTACTCCGCACAATGCGGAACCGCACAAGCACGACACCATCGCCTGGGTGCCGGCAGACGACCTTCCACGACCTTTCACACACACCACTCTGGTCGCCGTCAAACGGTATCTGGACGGGGGCCCGATCCTGTCGTTCGACGGCTGGCCAGAGGCAGGATGACGGTCAGTCCCGGCAGCTGCCGTAGGGCCGCCCTGCAGCGGTGTGAAGCTCAGCGATGAGCCGCGCGGCTTCCTTCTTGGCCAGCTCCAGCCGGGGATTTTCGGGGTGCGCGCGTGGCCCCGCCACCTTGGCGCAGAAGAACGGCGCCCTCAGTCGGCCGGTCGTGCTCTCCAGGTCCGACCGGCGTTCGCTCCACACACGTTCCGCCAAGGCCGGCACGGCGAGGGAATTGCCCCATAGCCACGGATCGTATGCGGTCAGGGGTTCTGCCTATCCGCGTTGAGGAGTACCGGCAGACCGGCCGGGCATGGGCGTACGACTCCTGACCCGGAGCTGCCAGTGACCATGGAAGACGTGGACGGCGAGGACCAGCCACGTGGGACGATCTGTTTGTCCGCGACTTGGATGCATGGCCGCTGCGGTTCGTACGGTGACGACAACGACCCGCCGAAGAATCCGCCAGCCCTACCTGGGCGGCATCCGGCGGAACCTACCTGGGTGCGGTGACGCGTAGCCGGATGGCCTCCGACCCATCCGGCTAGCGCGTGTGACTGACCAGTCAGCAGTGGCACGGGCTGGCCGATCAGACGATGTATTCCTCCATCAGTTCGGCGAGGTGGACGATGGCGGGCCAGGTGGTGGCGATGTTGGTGTGAGCGTGGAAGCGTCGTTGGGCGTGGACGTACATGGCCCAGTCGGCCGGATTGTCGCCGTCCTGGAGGAAGGCGGGCACGATCTCCAGGGAGGTGGGGTTGGAGCAGGTCCAGGTCCGATTGCCGGTCTGGGCCGGGTCGAACTTGGTGAGCGTGAGAGGGGTCTGGTTCTGATCGGGGCGCGGGTTGATGCCCCAGAAGGCGCGTTCCCCGACTTCGACCAGACCGGAGAATCGTCCGTGCCGGGTGACGGGGATCAGTTCGTCGGTGTCGTCGCCGGCGCTGACCATTTCCTGGGTGACACCGAAAGCTCTGGGCACTGCAGAGCGATCGCTGCGCTCGCGTAGCCGGATGATGCGCAGGCCCGGTTGGTCGCCGGGCTTACGGCGGTCTGGGTCCGCGTTGGGGGCCGTGAGGTCGATGCCCGGCAATACGAGCTGGTCGAAGGTGATGCGGCTGTCCTGGAGCCAGGGCCAGATGTCCTTGTCGCTCGTCCGGGCGCGGCGTACGAGCAGCAGGCGATTGACGGTGGAGTCGAGCGACAGAGCGTTGGTGAGGAATTCGGCGAGGGCCGCGCGAGCGGTACGGGGCACGCGTCCGCGGCCGGCCACGAGGGCTTCCGGCAGGGCGGTCAGCGGCATGGGGCGCTCCGTGGGGCTGCCCGTCGTCGTCATGAGCTGTGCTGTGGACTCCTCGTGGGTGTGCTGACGGATCAGCATGGGCACGAGCATCCGCTCGCCAGCGGGGGCGAGCCAGACGGTGATCAGCTCGAAAGGGCCTTCGATGCCGGGTGGGGCGGGGAGTTTGGGCAGGTGACCGGCCTGGCGGAGGGCGTCCCGGAGGGCGGAAGTGGCGCGCTCGATGTCGGTGGTCGAGAAGTCGGTGCCGGGGAAACGCTTGGCGAGGGCTGCTTTGCTGGGATTGGGGTTGGCCGGCGGGATAGGGCGCAGGCCCTGGACGTTGCGGCGCAGGCTCGGGAGGACCTTCTTGAAGAGGGGTTTGGGGTCGCGCTGGTGTGTGCGGGAGAAGTAGGCCGCGCCTTCCATCTCCACGATGCAGGCGCTGGGGTGGGCAAGGCGGGGGAATGCACGGGTGATTCGCGCCGTGCGTTCGGCCTCGCTGGCTTCGTAGGCGGCCCGCCGGGCTGCCGGGTCTGACTCGGTGGAGCGTGGCAGACCGGCGGTCAGGTCTTGCGGGTCGTGGCGGTGGAGGGTGAGGTCGATCGGTCCGGTGAAGCTGGCGCACGCCGCTGTTGAGGCGGCGGGAGTCAGGCCGAGTTTGTCGGCGGCGGCTGTCTGTAGACCTTGCCAGGTGCGGTCGGAGGAGGCCCAAACTTCGAGTTCGTACGTGGGGGAGCCGGGCAGCTGCATCGGCAGGCGTGTCTTCGAACGGGTCCGTGCCTTGGGGCTGGGCGTCAGGGGGACCAGCCCCTTGTCCTCCAGCTGTCGGGCAACCTGAGTGAGGACCTCCATATGGTCGCGGGGCTGGTAACCGTGGCCGACGGGGTGCTCGTGGGTGGCACGAGCCGGCGGGGCGCCGTCCTGGTCCGGATGGCGGTAGGTCATGCCGGTGCTGTGGACGAGATGGGCGGCGAAGGGCTGACCCGCCGCGGTGCCAGGGGCGGCGCGCAGTTCGTCGAGGCTGGGTGGCTCGTGGTGGGTGAGGCGGGCGAGGATGCTGGTGACGCCCGGCTGCCAGGTCCAGGAGGTGTCCTGTCCGCGTCGGCGGATGGTGACGGAGCTCTGCAGGAGCATGGGACGTTCGCGACGGTGGATGAATCCCTCTTTGGCGGAGAGCAGGACGCTGGCGGTGGGGTCCCCGTTTCCGCGGCGGGGGATGTAGTCGAGCGCGTTCGTCGCGAAGCGGGTCATACCCAGGTCGATGTGGAGGTGGACTTCGGGGACCCCGGGCACGGTTTCCAGGTGGAGGGTGAGGACGTCCACGCTGGCTCCGGCCGCGCCGTCGTCATCGATGAGGAGCTCCGGCAGTCCGAGGTGCAGGGTGCGGCGGCCGTCGGCTTGGGTGGGGCCGAGCCGCAGGTCACGGCGGTGGCCTAGGAGCTGAAGCCCGGTGGTGGTGAGATGTTCGGCGACGAGGCTGGGCAGGAGGTCGAAGACGTGCGCGGGAGGGTTGGCGGTGCCGTTGGGATGAAGGCCGTGCTGGGCGAGGTCGAGGTCTTCAGGGATCCATGCGAACTGGCCGGCGCTTTCGAGACGGCCGTACCAGTCGGTGTCCGGCACGTGGGGCGCGACGTGAGCGGAGGCCCATGCCGACAGCGCGATCAGTAGCAGGTCCGGGTCGATCTCGGTACGCGCGCGAAGCCAGGCCGGATGGCGCGGGTTCCATCCCACGGAGGTGATGTCCGGGTCGATGAGGGTGATCAAGTCCCTCAGTGACCTGGTGGGCAGGCTGTCCGGTCCGTTGCGCTTTCGGCGGCCGGGGCGTGCCTCCCAGGCGTCCTGCAGAAGGCTGAGCATCCCCGGTGGGCAGGTCGCTCGGTAGCCGGTGACGGGCCAACTGGCCCCGGAGGAAAAGGTGAGCACGGTGGCCTGGGTGGCGCGGTAGGCGGGCATCAGCGGTGACCCCAGTCGATGTTGTCGAGGAGATGGGAGGCCAGGCCCCAGCAGGCGTGGGCGAGTTCATGGTCGAGGCTCTGCGCCGCAGTGGCGGTCGGGCCTGGATCGCTGAGCCAGCCGTGCAGGAGCTGCTGGGCGGCGACGATCACGCTCGTGCGGGGAGTGTCGGCCGCGGTTTCGTCGAGCGTGGCGGTTCGGGGCGCGAAGGCGGCGTCGCAGAGATACACCAGAACCGGTTCATTGCCGCGGATGCCTCGGCCGATCGTCTGGTGGAGCGGGACGAGGAAGTTGCCGACGAACGCCGCGTGTTCGACCGGGTCGGTCAGGCGGGAGAACAGCACCGGTTCTCCGACCCGCTGCTGCCATCGGCGGCGTTCGCCGTGGCGGAGTTTGCGTGCGAGGTCGACGGGATCGACCAAGGGGTCGGTCAACTCGATCGGGTTGCGGAGGCGGCGCATCGCCTCGCGGCTGAGCAGGGACAGCGGGAAGGTGGCATCGTCGGCGGGCGGGTGGATGCGGGCCAGGTAGAACACCGCGCCCAGGGCTGCGACGCGGCGGGCGTTGAGGATGTTGTGGCCGCGTTGGACGGCGCCTTCGGCAGCAACCAGGATGTCGGCCCCGGAAGCGGAAAAGGTGGGCAGGCGGCGCCTCGGGATGCTGTGCCGAGTGGGCGGGTCGTCGTCGCGGATGACGTGCAGGGCCGTGTAGGGCGTCTTGTGATTGATGTAGTCGGCGACTGTCTGAGCATCGCGGGTGCTCTGCACGGTGAACAGGACCTGCTGACGGTCGTCGGCCAGACGCAGACGGGCCTGCTGGAGCAGGGACTCGCGCGCACCGGGGGCCGGGTTGCAGATCCAGTCGGCGGCCGTGCACAGCGCGTGGGCATGGCGAACGGGGTCGCCGCCGGTGCCCGAGGTGAACACGGGGCGGCCGTCGGGATAGCGCGGCGGCCGGAAGAACATCTTGCTCTCCTTCAGCGCCGCCCTGGCCTTTGCCGGCTCCTGTAGTACCAGGTTCGGGGCGACGTCCAGGTGGAACCGCGGTGAGGCGGGCATCCAGCTGGTGGCGGAGGCAAGGACGACATGCGGTCCCTCGATACCCTCGGTTGTCAGGAGATCATGGAGGTGGTAGAGCAGCCAGCGGCCGACCCCGCGCAGCCACAGGATGCTGAACGATCCGCTGTCACCACCGGGGTTGGGCTGCCACTGAAGTGCCATCAGGTTCCCAGCAGCCTGTTCCGGCACGAAGGGCATCAGGTCACGTGGCGGCTGCCGGCTCCAGAAGTCCTCCCCGTCGCCGATCGGGGAGGAGCTGATGGCGTGCAGCCGTTGGGCAACTTCGAAGAATGAGGTCGTGATTCGCGCGGCCCACACCCCGGCCTGCAGCAGTTGTGCGTACTCCGCCAGCGTGCCTCGGACATTCGCCTCGTCGATGGCGGGCTGGTGCGTCGTGATCCATGCCTCTGCGGCCTCCTGGGCCGAGACACGAGTGTCGTGGGCCGCTGTCATCGCCTCGATCAGCTCCGCCCAGTTCGCCGCAGGAGCCTGGAACGGGGCGGAGAGCAGCGAGGCGAAGTGCTCTTCGAAGTAGTAGTCGGCGGCTTCTTCCTGTTCCGCCTTGTCCGTGAAGTCAGTCCGTTCACCAAGGCCGTGAAGGCTGCGGGCCAAGCGTCGCATGAGGCTGTAGCCGGTGAACGGTCCCTCGGCGATGACGTCGCGCAGGGCGTCAGCACCAGAGGCGATGACCAGCCGGTACAACTCGGTCAGTGCCTGATCGTGCCGACGGAAATGTTTGTCGCCGGCCGTCACCTCCGGGTTGAGCAGATCGAGGAACCAGGAGTGCTCCAGCCGCTGCCCGATGCGGTCGCCTACCCGGTGACTCCAGCCCCTGCCGGGTTGGGAAAGGATTTCGTGCAGCAGGAACCGGTCGTCGAATTGCTGCTGCACGGTGTCGGCTTCGTCGACGAGCAGGACGGACAGGTGGTGCTGTGCCGCTTCGGCGACGCGGACCTCGATATGGGACTGAGGCATCCTCGTCGAGGCCAGGCCCGCAGCGGTCGTCACCCACACCTGAGCGTCGGCAACCTTGCGTGCCGCCGTATGCGAAGGACACCGGGACAGAAGCGGGCAGTCTCGACGCCCGCTCTCGCCGGCGACGGCGAGACGGCCTGTGCAGGGCCGCTCCTCGCGGGGCAGCGGGGCCCGGTCGGTCCTGCTGGTCAGCCGCAGCTCCTCCAGGTAGCACTGGTCGTCAGCGAACTCCGCGGCAGGGTCCAGACCCGTGGGGAAGGTCGTCTCGCCGTCGTGGAGGAGCGAGCGCCAGAACCGGTCCTTGTGGACGCCTTCCCGGGTGCGCCCGAAGATGGGCACGGCATCGATGCCCAGGGCCTGCAGGAAGCTGACCTTGGCGAACACGTCGCTGCCGGAGGCGAGGACGAACCCGACCTTGCCGCCGCGGCGGGCGGCGATGAAGGCGATCAGGTCCAGCAGGGTGGACTTGCCGCTGTTCATCAGGCCGACCACGTGCCACAGGCGGTCAATGGTCATCCGCCACTGCTGATCGAGGAGACGACCTTCGGCGTGGTCGGCCAGCAGGGCTTCCATCTGCTCGAACCGTTTGACGAAGTCCCGGTTTTCAATCTCCGGATGGGCTTCCAGGAGTTTGTCGATCTGTTCGGCAGCCCACTGGAAGTCATCCCGCGTGAGGGGGAGGGGCTCCTGCACTCGGGAGGCTGCTGCGGGCAACACTGCGGGTGCCGGCGCTGGGATGAGAGTCTCGGGGACGCGGATCTGTTCCCGCCTGCCGTCGGCCCGCTCGAAAGAACACACCGAACCCGGCGGCGCCGGCCGGTAAGAGGACGCCGTCTGATAGGGGGCGATTTTCTGCAGCGTCTGACGGTAGAGGTCATGACGGGCCGCTGCGTACGGGGTGGACCGCCGGGTGAACACGGTCGACAACTCCGGCTTGTGGCCAAGCATGTCGCAGGGTTCGAAGCCCCGCACCTGTACCGGCAGCTTCACGTACTGATCGAGCTTCTCCCGCATGGTCCCGGCCTTGGCAAGCGGGCCCATCACTTCCCGCAGGGTCCGGAGCTGCGGACCCAGGTCCTCTTCCAGACGCATGTAACCGGACAGAACCGGCCACAGCGCGCCGACACCCTGGCCGGGCAGATGGTCGTCCAGGAACGACAGGCCCATCTCCAGCGCGCAGATCTCCCAGGGCCTGAGGGGTCCGAGCAAGGGGCGTACGCTGTCGTCCGCCAGCTCCTTCACCAGTGACTTGCTCCAGGCGCGAGTGTCCCTCATCGCGCTCCTCCTGCCTGACGCGCACGGACGGTGGCCTGCCGCAGGAACGTCTTCTCGTCGAGGACTTCGACGCCGGAAACGCGGCCCTGCAGTTCACGCTCCAGATCCGCGCGGTACCCGGGAGTTCTGAGGCGATGCATGGGGATGACGATGATGCGTCGCCGCGCCGGCACGCGTGGATCGCAGCGAAAGCCCCGGGCGAGCAGGGCTGGGCTTGAGCAGTCCTTGGCGTCGACGGCCCAGCGCTCCGCCTCTGCACCCGGTTCCCGGGCCTTGAACGTCAACGCCATATCCCACGCATCCAGACACGGCCAGTCCTCAACGCACAGTGTGCCGTCGGTGAGTTCGCCCAGGTGGTCCAGCAGCCGTCCCTCCAGCAGTCCCGGGTCGTGGAAGAACTGGCGGGTTGCCCGGTGCTGGGTCCAATACGCGCCCAGACACGTCACCTCGTACCGCTCTGGCACCCCTGTACAGCCGGGAGCCCCACAGCCAACGGCCCCGTCGTCAACCGGATTCCGGCAGTCGGCACAACGCCGCAGGCGAACTTTCCCCGGCGCCTGGACCGGGTGGTGGACGTAGGCGATGCGGACGAACTTCGCGAAGAACGAGTCATGGTCGGAGTCCGCTGCCGGGAGTTCCCGCGCCAGCGCCTGGACCTCGCGGTCGCTGAGCACCGGATGGTCGATCAGCAGGCGCCGCAGCCGGCAGTAGACCCGCTGGACAGCGTCGTCGTCCTTACCGTTCATCCGTGCACACAGCATCAGGGCGGCAAAAACCTGATTCTGAACGAGTTCCGCCTCGACGTCAGCGTGCTGGATCAGGTCTGCGGCCTGCTCGGCGAACTCAGACAGGGCATCACCCTCCAGCAGCACCGCTTCGAGATCGCCCTCGGTGAGGGACAGCGGTACGGGCCACGATCCCAGCGGACGACGGCACCAGTCGAACAGTTCCAGGTCGTTGCCGGGGGCCTTCCAAGCCCAGTGACTGCGCCTTCCACCACAACCGGCCGCGTGCATCACGCCAGGCACGCGGCAATGGCCCCGACCCGTCGGTGTCGCGGGCTTGAACGCCGGCCCGCTGTCGTTCGAGGCGGATTTTCGCCAACGCGGCACACAGCAGCTCCACCAGCAGGTAGTCGTCCTGAGCGGTCCGTGGGTTTCTTTCTCTGCCGGGGCCAGCGTCCCTCGATGCAGGGACCGCAGCAGCCGGGCGGTGGTCATCTGGAAAGTCGCCGTCAACCGATGGTGGCTGCGTATCGCCGGAGGCCGACGCAGCCGCTTCCTGAGCAACACTCATAGCCGACCGGTATACCTGACCGCACTGACAACGCCCCTCAGGATTCGAATGTCCATGCGATTGATCCGCTCATGACTTCGATTATCGTCGGCCGGCGCTGCCGGACGGCACTGTGGACAGCGGCGCTACGGCCTGCGGGATTCTTCGATGGGGATCTCTGGCCGCTCTGTCTTCGTCTCCGGGAACGCTCGCGGCCCGCGCTGTCAGTGGTGCGTGGTGGGATATGCCGCAGCGCCGTTGCCGATGCCTCCGGAGTCGCCCCCCATGAGCTTACGTATGACAGTCCCTGCCTCTCGCAAGCCGAAAATGACATCGGAGCGCCCGGTACCTCGCTCGGGTTGCACTGATAAGACAGGAGCAGCGAGCCACCGGGCTGCGTCCTGGGAGGTCCGGCGCGGGCAGCTCTCGAGCGATGAGTTCGGCGGGCGAAGTTCGCAGCGGCGACGGAGTGGCGCAGGGTGCCGTCGGCTACCCGCGCGCACGTGCCCGCGAGGTCACCGCAAGATGCGTCCCGATGGCTGCGTCGTTTGCCGTTTTTCGTGGTTCCGGGGAGGCGGATATCGTCTGTGAGTCTCCCGCGCAGGGAGCGCGACGCTCCGCGTGTGCTCACCCGGCAGGCCAAGCCTGGTGTGTACATGCAGGGCCCGCCCTAAATAGGGTGATCAGCAGGATTTCACGGCCTTCGGGTCGCCACCTTTTGACGAGCAAGGACACCCCTGACTGATGGCAGTGACCCAGCAGGAGATCGAGAACCGGTTGTGGGACGCCGCCGACGAGCTGCGTGTGGCGATGCCCGAAGCGCAGTACTCCTCGGTCGTCTTCCCTCTGATGTTCTGGAAGTACCTGTCGGATACCTGGGAGCACACTCACCAGACCTTCCTCAGGGAGAACGAGGACCTCGACCTCTCAGCCGAGGAAGCCGACGAGGTCGAATACAGCAACTACCAGACGTTCAAGATCCCCTTCATCTTCCCTGGTACCGTCGCCGAGAGCCGCGCCTCTTGGTCATCCATCCTCGCCACCGTCGCCCAGCACGGCCTCGGCCAGCGGGTTCGTGCTTCTCTCCAGGCCATCGAGTCGGCCAACCCTGACAAGTTCTCCCGTATTTTCGGGTCCATGACCTGGACCTCGGAAGCGGTACTGCCGGGGGAGGTACTGGCGTCGGTCATGCGGACGATGAACCGTGTCCCCAAGATGCACGAGGGCAATATGTCCCATGATGTGCTCGGCGGGGCGTACGAGTACCTGCTGAAGCGGTTCTCCGACGGGTCTGGCATCCGCGCCGGCCAGTTCTTCACCCCGCGTGAGGTCGTGGAACTGATCATCGAGCTGCTGGACCCCAAGAACCATGAGTCGGTGTACGACCCGACCTGTGGGTCAGGCGGCATGCTCATCGCCTCCGCGAACCTTCTGAAGGCCCGCGGAGGCCGCGGATACACACTCAGCCTGAACGGACAGGAAGCGGTGACGGATACCGCGGGTGTGGCCCGCATGAACCTCTTCATGCACAACCTGACTGAGTTCAAGGTCGAGGTCGGCGACACCCTGAGGGACCCGCGCTTCAAGAAGCCGGACGGGTCCGTCAAGCAGTTCGACATGATCGTTGCCAATCCGCCCTACAGCATGAAGTGGAAGCCCTGGACCAACGACCCTCGCGCCCTCGGTGGGGTCGCCCCACAGTCGTCGGCAGACTGGGCATTCGTGCAGCACATGATCGCCAGCATGGACCCGCAGAAGGGCCGCGCTGGCGTCGTCCTGCCCCACGGCGTCCTCTTCCGAGGCGGCCAGGAAGCAGCCATCCGTAAGCGCGTTCTCGACGACGACCTACTCGAAGCGGTCATTGGTCTGCCTTCGAACCTCTTCTATTCGACCGCCATCCCCACGGCGATCCTGGTATTCCGTGCACCTGGGACCAAGGCCAAAGAGCGGCAGGACGGTGTGCTGTTCGTCGACGCCTCCAACCGATTTACCAAGGCCAAGAATCGCAACATCCTCACGGACGCTGACATCGCCCACACGGTGGCCGCCTACCACTCGGACGTCGACAGCGACGGCGCCCCGGTGGATTCCAACGGAGAGGGCGGTCTCTCGGCGCGATTCGTCCCGATCACCGAGATCTCAGCCAACGGGTACGACCTCAACATCGGCCGCTACATCAAACAGGCCGCCGCCGAACAGGAAGACCTCGGCACCCTCATCGACGCCTACAACATCGCCCGCGCCGAGCGCCAGAAGACCGAGCAGCGCATGCTCGCGATCCTCTCTGCCGCCGGAATCGAGGGCTTCGATGAGTGACTGGCAGCAGATCAGCCTCGGCGGCCTGGAGGCTCCCGTGCGCGGCAAGGTAGCCGTCCCGCCGCAGGGATCGAGGGCTTCGGGGAGTGACGGTTATCCGCTTCGTCCGCTCGGGGAACTGATGTGCCTCGACATCCAGCGCACACCGATGAAGCCTGCAACTACCTACCGCCTAGCCGGGGTCCTGAATGCAGGGAAGGGGGTTGTCGCCAAAGGCGAACTCGACGGCGAGGATACGGAGTACGCAGCAATGAACGTGCTGCGTGCTGACCAGGTTGTGATGCGCAAACTCACTGCGTGGGAAGGCCCGATTACCGTAGTACCTGCCGAGTTCGACGGATTCGTCGTCAGTAACGAGTTCCCAACGTTCACGCTTGGCCCAGAACTGCTGCCCGCCTGGATGAGGCACGTCTGTGGATCACCGCGACTGTGGGCAGAGATGAAGAACCGCGTGAGCGGGACAGTTCAACGGCGCAAGCGCCTCAACCCAGAGCAACTCTTGCAGATCCAACTGCCGATCCCACCCCGTGAGGTACAAGTGCGGATCGTCGAGATGCTCGACGCAGTTGATGACCAAATTGCCGCGCTGCACGCTGAATCCGCGGCGTTGGAGGGGCTTCTGGAGTCGCTGCGCTCGGACTTGCCGGAGACAGATCATCAACCCATCGGCGACGTACTGCTAGGAATTGACAGCGGAAAGAGCGTCCAGGCTGGGGGAGAAGCCTCCGCTGAGGACGAGTACCGAATCCTGAAACTCAGTGCAGTGCAGTGTGGTTGGTTCAAACCCTCTGAGGCCAAGACCGTTACGGAGGTCGCCGCGTTCTCGCCTGGTCATGTGGTGAAGAACGGGGACCTGCTCATCACACGGGCCAACACGCCGGAGCGCGTTGGCTTCGTTGCGATCGCAAGGAACGTGCCGGAGGGGACGTTCATGCCTGACCTGATCTGGCGTCTTCGTGTGGACGAGTCTCGCGTTCGTACGGGCTATCTAGAGCACGCTTTGTCATCGCGCGAACTGCGGACCAGCATCTCCGGTACTGCCGGTGGAACGAGTAAGTCGATGGTCAAGATCAATAAGCGCGGTTTCGGTGCTGTTCGAGTGCCCATTCCCTCGCTTCCAGAGCAGGGTGAGTACGTCCAGAGGTGCGACGCTGTGGCCGAAGGGATCAGGGCAACTCGTGCTGAGGGGGCCCGTCTTCGTCAGGCCCGGTCGGGGCTGCTGTCGGGATTGCTGGACCGCACCATCGAGATTGAGTCTGTCGACCTGGGGGTCTGAGCCGTGGCTAAGGGCATACGGGAGCGCGAGTTCCAGAACTCGATGATCCAGTGGTCCCTCCCGATGGGATGGGGCTACAAAGCGGGAAGGTCGCTGCCGCGTGAAACGACACAAACGGTGCTCGCCGGCCAGCTGCGGGACGCCATCGTCCGGCTCAACCCTGAGGTGATCGACGGGTTCGACGTGGACGCCGTGGTCGAGGAGATCATCGCTACGGTCAACGCCGTCGACGGCGGGTTGGTGCGAGCCAACGAGCAGGTGCTGGAACTGCTGCGCGGACACAAGGAGTTCCGGGGGGCTGACGGCGTGTGGCACGCCTTGAAGGTCATCGATTTCGAGCACCCGACCACCAACACCCTGCTCGTGTCGGACGAGGTGACCATTACCATCCCCGGCAAGACCCCCCGCCGGTTCGATCTCGTGTACTGGGCCAATGGCCTGCCCCTCGTTGTCGTAGAGGTGAAGTCACCGACCGCTAAGTCAGGGTGGGCCGACGCCGCACGCGAGATCAACGACGTGTACGCCACCGAGTATCCGTGGTTCTTCACCCCCAATGTCTTCGCTGTCGCCTCCGACGGGCTGAAGCTGCGGTTCGGTGCCGCTGGTGCGCCCCTGAACCTGTGGCAGCCGTTCCGGTCCACTGACGACGACGAGAACCTGTCCGGGCGGGCCGACGTCCAGCGCTCCGTCGAGCTGCTGCTCAACCCGGCCACGGTCCTGGACATGCTCGCCAACTTCACCCTGTTCGACACCTCTGGAGGCGGGCCGGACAAGAAGTACCTGCCCCGCTACCCACAGATGGAGGCCGCCCATCTGATCCACAGGCGGGTCCTGGCCGACGGCAAGAAAGGTCTGGTCTGGCACCACCAAGGCAGCGGGAAGACGCTGCTGATGGTGTTCGCAGCTTCGCTGCTACTGGCTGACACCCGCACCGAGTCGCCCACGATCATCCTGCTCTCGGACCGAACCCAGCTCGTGCGGCAAACCTCCGGGGTATTCACCTCCGCGATGGGAGACGCCTACTTCCACCAGCCCTCCACCAGCAAGGAGTTGCGTTCCCTGCTGGCTGACGATGTGCGCGGCGTCATCTCCACAACTGTCCACAAGTTCGCCGACGCCGGCAGGAACCTGTCGACCCGCCGCAACATCATCGTGCTGGTCGATGAGGCGCACCGCACCCAGTCGTCCGAGGAGGAGTCCCTGGCGGGGCAGATGCGCGCAGCGTTGCCGCACGCGAAGTTCTTCGGCATGACCGGCACACCCATTAGGAACCTCGCCACCAACACCTTCGCCCTCTTCGGTGAGGAGACCGACCCGGACAGGGTGCTGCACCGGTATTCGGTGTCCCGGTCTCTGCAGGACGAGGCAACCGTCCCGGTCATGCTGGACCCGCACCCGGTCACCTTCGAGATGAACGACCGGGCCCTACAGGCCGAGTTCGACCAGTTCGCCGACGAATTCGATCTCGACGACCCCGACCGTGAAACCTTGTCCCGCAAGTTCGGGCGCCTCACCTCGGTGTTCGCCAACCCCGAACGCATCCACACGGTCTGCCAGGACATCGTGGACCACTATCTGTCCGGTACCTATCGCAACGGCCTCAAGGCGCAGGTCGTCGCCTACAACCGTGAGCTGGCCGTGGCATACACGGACAAGATCAACGAGCTGCTGGCCAGCTTCGAGGCGTCGCAGGTACTCGCCGAGGTCGGCAAGCACGATCGGATCACCGCAGAGGTGAATATCCACGTCTCGGACGCCAAGACCGAGGAAGCGGCCATGCGGCCCTACCGGCTCTCCGAGGTCGACGAGGAGGACCAGAAGCGGCGATTCCTCACTCCCGATGACCCACTGTGCTTCCTGGTCGTGACGGCCAAGCTGATGACTGGGTTCGACGCCCCCAACGAGGGCGTCCTCTACCTGGACAAGCCAATGAAGGCTCACAATCTGTTCCAGACGATCACCCGCCCGAACCGCACCTGGATCTCCCCGGCCGGCTTCGTGAAGACCACCGGCGTGGTCGTGGACTACATCAGCCTGGCCGAAGAGGTCCAGCGTGCGGTGGTCGACCCCACCTCGGAGGGGTCCGCCGGCAAGGGCGGTGGGTTCGTCACCGACCTGACCGATCTGGTCGCCGAGTTTCGCACCACCTTCGCCCGCATCGAAGACCTCCTCGCAGATGTGGACGGTCTCGACCTCACGGCTCACGGATACGAGTCCGTACGTGTCATCAACGGCTTCCTGGACGCCAACCCTGACGCCGCCGAGGTCTTCAGCAAGAACTACCGGCTTCTGGCCCGCCTGTACCCGCTCATCAACACGGACAAGCGGGTCGCCAAGTACCAGGACGGGTTCGGGCTCTTCGGGTCTGCGTACACGACCCTGTTCAAGAAGTCTTCCGACGAGGAAAGGAAGGAGCGACTGGGCGAGCTGGGGCCGATGGTCCTGGAGATAATCAACGCCCACGTCCACTCCTTCTCGGTGGCCGCCTCCCAGGAAGAAGCCCTCGTCCTGGATGCCCAGGGCATCACGATCCTCAAGGAGCTGCTGGCCCTCGTCCGTCCCAAGCCCGACAAGGACGACAGCGAGGACAAGAGGCCGCCGTCTGCGGCGGAGATCCTGGACCACATCAAGGCCGCCCTTGAGAAAGGCGTCGAACCGGGGTCCGCGAAGTACACCGCCCTGGCAGAGCGGATCAGGCAACTGCGGGACCGGATCATCCAGAACGCCCAGGACGCCCTGGAGTTCCTGGCCGAAGCACTCCGGGTCGCCCGTGCCATCGTGAACGCCGAGAAGCACCCCGACGAAGCCGTCGTACTGGACGACGACCACGTAGGTGTCCTGTCACGGATCATCCACGACCACGCGCCGCCCGGCCTCACCGTCACGGAGCAAAACCTGGCCGAGGAGATCGACCAGGTGGTCAAGCGCACCCTCGCCCAGTCATGGGACAACGCCGAGGCCCGCAACCGCGGCGTCCGCCGTGCAACCGCTGCAGTCTTCCGCCGGTACATGTTGAAGCCGGTGGGCGAACCGTACGGCTCCACCGTCGCCTACGTCGAAGCCCACTACCTCGTTGACTGACAATGCGATGAGGCCCGGCAACCCGTGTCGGTTGCCGGGCTCATAGTGCAGGGCGATGCAGACTCGGAGAAGCGCTGTTTCTCAGAATGAAGCGGGCGCTTCAGAAGGCGCCTGCTGTATCCCACGTTGATCCACCCGTACGACGCACCCTACGGACATGGCATGCATCGGGCCGCGTCTGCGGAACGGACACGCTGGAAGATTCACGCGGTCGGGCTACTGCTGATCACGGCCTGGATTCCACGAAGCCTGTGCGGGGCAACTGGCGGCTGCGCATTCTCTATGGCGCGCCCAAGCCGCACAGCCCCGCGAGTACGCCCGGGGACAGGCTGCTCGTGAATCCCGTCTGGGGGACGCGGCGGAGAATGGCCTGCCAGAGTTCGGGTGCAAGGCGGGAGGGAGGAGGCTCGATCGTGGCCCTGAAGTCAAACACGGCCGTGTTGCCGACGTCGCCGAGGACGAACTGCTGGTCGCGGCCGTAGCTTTCGTCCGTGTCACCGCGGAACCTCTTGAGGAGGAGAGGCAGACCGCACACCGGGTCCACCAGGGCGGCGATGAAGTTGTGCGGCCCTGGTCCCTGCTCGTGCACATGCGACGAGCGCAGCACCAGCCGCGCCACGTCGAAGGCGGCGCCTCGGTAGCCGTCGATCAGGAAGGTGTTGGCGACGGTGTGCAGCAGGGCAGCGCGTCGGAGCAGTCCGCTA
Organism: Streptomyces achromogenes; assembly: GCF_030816715.1. Lineage (NCBI taxonomy): Bacteria > Bacillati > Actinomycetota > Actinomycetes > Kitasatosporales > Streptomycetaceae > Streptomyces > Streptomyces achromogenes. The sequence continues at coordinate 7,052,654 of NZ_JAUSYH010000001.1, forward strand.
CTCAGCCAGGCCCCACGCTGCGTGACCTGGGTGTAGCGGTCGTTGTCGTCTTCCCATTGAGCGTGGTGCTCCCGCTCCACCTGAGTCCAGGACCGTGGCGAGGAACGCCAACACAACTGCATGCTGTCCGGGTCGATCCATTTGTCCAGGGTGCTCGCCTCGGCACTGCGCCAGAGTCTGGCTGGTAGCCCGAACAGCCGCAGCCGGGCGGGCTCTCCCAGTACCTGCAGTTCGATCGCAGTCCGATCCCGACGAGTGATACGTAGGCCGGGCACACCCTGCACCTCTTCGTCTGAGGCGCATGACGGCAGCAGGTGGAAAAGAATCTCCGATGCCCGCTCCCTGCTCTCAACAGCGAGGGCGATGCCGTTCGGTTCGGGGCGAACCACGGTGATCCCCAGGGGAAAGCGGGTGTAGATGTCGCGGAACTCCAGGAGCGCGAGGAGTACGCGGGCCTCAAGGTGCTGTTGAGCTGGCGAGGCGGCTTCTGGAATCGGTGATTCGCCCCCCTGGAGTCCATCGATCGCCCGGCGGGCCTGTTGGACGCTCTCGCCCGTGTAGAGGCGCCGGAGCAGGGACAGGTCTTGGTGCAGTGCGCTCATGGGTCTCCTGCACGTCTCGGCCCAGGACGTACGGAAGCGAGATCCGGTGGGGTGCGCGGAGATTCGTGTGCTGACCGGTTCACCCGAGCGTGGAGGATCAGGGCCGAATCGCCTCCGGGGAGCGGTGGTCAAGCCGCATTTGCATCGTAGATCACGCAGAAGCCCCTTGGCGGTGAGCCGGCCAGATTTCGGGCTCCTATCACCTGGAAGGGGGACCTGCTCTCGCCTTCGCACCCGCCATCGCGCTGCCAGCACCTGATCTTCTACCCGGCCGCACTCTCGAGACCGTCGGCGAACTTCCTGTCCATGAGGAAGGCGTGCGAGGTCGGCAGGTACATGTTGTCCCGACCCTTGATCACCTGAGCCGCCGACTGCTGGGCTGGCGGAGCGGCGAGGTAGGTGTTGAACAGCGGGCTGTCGCGCATGTGCATCGGGAGACGCTCGTAGGCCGGCAGATACTCCATGTTGCACTTACGGCATAGCAGCCCTCGCACGCATTTGCCGCAAGAAGAGCCGGGCCCGCAGCATGCGTGGTCGTGATCGATGTGCCAGTGGGACGTCTTCGCGTGCGGAATTCCGAAGTCATCTTCTTCTTCGTTATCGCCGCACAGTGCACACGCGAAGTCCTGTGACCGCAGGATGGCGTTGTATCGGGCAATCGTCAGGCCGTACCGCCACATCCGGCGTTGCAGTTGTCGGCACTTGCGGCATACCCGCTTGCGTACCAAGGAGCAGACCCAGTCTTCGCACAGCGGACACCACTGATCAGGGGCAATGTCGTCAAACACGCTCGCAAGCTAACAGGAGCCTGTGACAAGGGGGTTGGCCGTAGACAGCAGTGGAGCGAGTCGAGGGCTGCAGCGGGAGGCGGCGGTTGCGGCTGCGGCCTCTGCTTCACGCTTGCGAGTAACCGTAGACCCAATGTCAGTGGTGAGTGGTGGGATGAGGTTTGCGTCAGTTGCCGCCGACCCCGGAGTGGCCCGCATGAGTTCACGTATTACGGTCCCGCCCCCTCGCGAGCCGAAGATGACACCGGAGCGAGCCCGCCATCTCGCTCTGGTCGCACGGATCAGACAAGAGCGGCGAGCAGCTGGGCTGCACCCTGACGAGGCCCGGTGCGGCAGGCCCTTGAGCGACGGCATCCGGCAGTGCCAGTCATGGCCGCTGCCCGGCCTTGCCGGATGTGCCCGCCACCTCAACGACGAGGAATGGCAAGACACCATCGACTACCCGCACGCGTATCTCCGCGACGTCTCTGGCGGATGCGTCCATATGACGGTAGAGCAGCAGACCGAACGCAGGCTTTGGGCCGCCCAGCCACCCGCCTGCCACTCCTGGCCGTACCTAAGAGCGGTGCCGTTGCCCGACGAGGACCCCGTCGAACTGCTTGTGGCCTGGCAAGCGGGTCGCTGCGCGGGGTGCGGGCACTCCTTTCAAGCCGACGTAGTGATCGACCACTGCCATGAGACCGGCCTCGTGCGCGGCCTCCTATGCACCCAGTGCAATAACGCCGAGGGAGTCGCACCGCCGCGTCATCCCCGGTGGTTCAGGTACCGGACGATGCCGCCGGCGCTGATCCTCGGATTGCACCTTCAGTACGGGAAGCCGGTGCGCCGTCGTCTCGTCCAAGCTCTCGCCGAGGCGGACGGCTCGGCCGTCCAGAGAGGATGACCGACCAATCTCGACACGGTGTTCTCGTGAGCAGACCGACGCTCGCCTCGCGGTGGACGGGGCGGACCGTTACGGGCTCCGGCTACCTGATTGTCGGTTAGGGATCTGCGGAAGACTGGGTGACGTGGTAACGAACTGTCTAGCGTACCGGGATGCTGTTGGCGCCGTGCTGGTGCTGGTGCCGGTTGCGTGGGCGAGGCCGTCAGCGAGGCTGGCCAGGAGTGCCGCGGGTGTGTAATGCGTGGATAGCCCAGGCGGCGCGGTCGATGTTGGGGCCGGCCCACACGGTCCAGGTCGCCAGGGCACTGTTCGCATTCTGGGCGGCGAAAGCGTCGAATTGGACGCCGGCATCTCCGGCCAGGTTCGTCCAGCGGATCCAGCGTCCGTCGACCGCGTGTTCCCAACCGGCGTCCGTAAGGGGCCTGGTGGCCGCAGTGACGGTTTGCTCGTCGACCGGACCGCCGACGGCTGTGTCGCAGCCGTCACCCTCGGCGAGGTGATGCAGCAGGGTCTGGAGCACGGGCGCCGGGGTGGTGCCGGTCGCGGTGAGGTGCCACATGCGGTCGGAGACGGGCGTCTCGTACGCGGCGATGGTCCATGCGGTCTCGCGGGGGTGGGCTTCGTGGACGCGCTCGATGCGCAGGGTCTGTGATTCGTGGATCGAGTGGGTGGTGTCGTCGGACCAGGTCCGGTACTTCTCCCAGTCGTTGTTCTCCGTGAGGAAGTCGTTGAGCAGGGCTTCGTGATCGCCAAGGTCGGCGGCGTAGGAGGGGACCCTCTCGTCATGCGGGGCGGCGGGGGCTTGCGTCGTGTCGGGTGAACGGAGGCTGGTACGTGCCTGGGCGGTCTGCTGTTCGATGTCGGTCATGGGTGCGGGTCCGGGGCGTACGGCGTCGCCGTGAAGGCGTTGGAAGGAGGCGAGGGCCTGGGCGGGGGATTCGAGTCTGTCGGCGATGGAGCGCAGGTGGTTCTCGCGGTGCAGGGCGACGGTCCCTCCGTCGAGGTAGGTGCCGATGGCGACGGTGGTCCAGCCGTCGTGGGCATGGGCGTGGATGATGAGCCGGCCGTGGCGGATGTCGTCGTAGATGGCCTGGGCTGCGTTGGAGACCTCCCGTACCTCGGCGCGGGTCAGCCAGTGCATGGGGTAGTTCGCCCAGGTCCATTCCTCGTCGATGGCTTCACGCAGCCGGGGTGTGATCTCGGTGGTGATGCCTTCGGCGTGCAGGGCGTGGGTGGCTTGGTGGGCCCAGTAGGGCTCTTCGTGGTCGATCCGGGCCAGGACCATGGTGTGCTCATCGAAGTTCTGGAAGCCGCGGGCGGCCAGGAGGGCCTGGGCGGCGCGGTGGTGGGTGCCCGTGAGGGTGGCGGTCACGGCGCTGGTGTGGGCGGGGTGGGTCTCGATTCGGGTTCGGGCCCGGCTGGTGAGATGGCCGGGCCCGGTGGTTGAGGTCATCGGAGGGCGCGCGCGGCGGTGATGGCTTGCCGGTTGGGCGGACCGGCCCGGGGGGCCGGGGCGGCGTGTGCCTGCGGCCGGGTGGCGGGCGAGGGGGCTGGAGCGGTGGCGCGGTTCCAGCGGGTGCGCAGGGCGTTGAGGTCGGCCAGGGCGCGTCGGCTGCCGGTGATGAGCTGGTGGGGGGTGTTCGCGGGGTCCTCGGTGTAGGCGGTGATGCGGTCGGCGACCGTGTGGGCGCGGGCAAGGAGGGCGCGCTGGAGGATTCTCTCGCCCCAGTATTCGGGGGAGCCGGCCGGCGTGGAGACCAGGGCCATCAGATCTTTGGGGGTCAGGGAGTCGGTGAGGAGTCCGCGGTGCTGGGCTTCGCCGAGAACGGTGACCGGGTCGACCATGTCGCCCCGGTGCACCAGGGCTGACACGGATTGCCAGAGCGCGGCGTGCAGGGGCAGCGTGAAGTCCTCCGCGGTCAGCCATCGCATCTGCTGTACCTCTGCCGGGTAGGCGGTGGCGGTGGCCAGGAGGAGGCGTTCCTCGTCGAGTTCTTCCTCGCTGCTCGGATGTGTGATGGCTGCCAGTGGTGGGGTGCGGGGGAGGGAGCCGGGGTGTGGGGCGAACTTCCCGGCGAGGCCGTCCAGGAGGCGACCGAGGGCGTCGGCCTGAGCGAGGACGCTGGCCGCCGGGTTGGGCAGGGTTGGGTCGGTCGCGGTGCGTGCGAGGCGCTCGGCGTGCCGGCTCAGGGTGCGGCGGGCGTGGTCGGCGCGGATCAGCCGGGTGTAGGCCGCGGCGTGCTTCGACTGTGGGCAGAACTGGATGAGGGCGTGGATGTAGGAGGCGCTCAGGCCGGGGGCGTGGGGGCGGGCCTGCTCCAGGACGGCGTTGAGCCAGGTCGTGTCTTTGGCATGGTCGTCGGGATCGGGTGGAGGGACGGCGCGGATCGCGGTGAACAGCGCGGCGTGGCTGTGGTTCTCGAAGTGCCCGGCGTCCAGCGTGCCGGTCTCGGCCAGCTGCTGGGGTTCGAGAAGCAGGGCACCGAGGAGGGCCTGCTCGGCGTAGTGCACAGGTTTCGGGGCCGGAATGCGGTCGAGGTCGTCGTCCTCGTAGGCGTCGGGGGTGTGGGGCATCAGGCGGTGAGAGCGAAGTCGTCGGGATTGAGAGACGTGTTGAGGTGCGGGGCGAGCAGGTGTGCGGCTAGGCGCGGGGGGACGGCGTTGCCGATCTGGGAGAACTGCTGGCCCTTGTTGCCCTGCCAGGGGTAGTCGTCGGGAAAGCTCTGCAGCACGCCCGCTTCCCGGGCGGTGATCCGGATTGCCTCCGGGGCAGGCAACTGCTCCTGGCCCGCGGCCTCGGCGCCGGGTTCGGCGACCCAAGTGCACTCGTTGGCTCGGTGACCGAAGAAGAGCGTGCCGGCGGGTTCGTCGGCCCGGCGGACGGTGGCGTTGGCCTGGTTGTTGCTGCGCAGCGACCACGACCAGCGGTGCGCCTCGGCGGTGAACGTGGGGGCAGGCGCAGCGGCCGGGCGGTTCTCGCGGGTGCCGTGTCGCGCGGCCCAGCCGGAGCCCTCACGCCGGGAAGCCAGGACGATCTCCGTGTCGATCCGGGGTGCCCAAGTTCCGCGGTCGCGGGCGTCGGTGAGGGTCTTGCGGGAGCCGGAGGGGAAAGGCTCGGGGCCCCCGCCGGGTCCGCCGCCGGCGCACACGGTAGGCACGGGACGGTCGGTGGCGCCCCAACCCAGGGCCTCAGCCATGGACACCCACCGGGCGCGGCCGGGGCCGAACAACGACTCCGGCTCGGCGGCCTTCGCGTGGGTGGGCGGCGGCGGTTCGGCGACGCGTACGCGGGAAGCGAGCAGGATCGCACGCTTCCGGGTCTGGGGGACACCGTAGTCGGCGGCGTTGAGGATCCCGGTCCAGACGGAGAAACCCCAGGTGCGCAGGATGGCCGCATACTGCCGCCACAGCGGCAGGACATCGGGAACCTCCTCCATAACCACCCACTCGGGCTCGCCCACGGCGTTCAGGGCGTGCAGGTAGCGCATGGGTTCGGCCGCAAGGAGAGAACGTTCGTCCGCGCATGCGCCGAGCAGCTGCTTACGGGTGTCGTGTCCGGCCGCGAGGTCGGCGACGGCCTGGTGGACGAGCGGCTGGTCGACCAGGCCGAGCCGCTTACCGGCCATGCTCCATGCCTGACACGGAGGAGAGGCGATCAGCCCGAGGACACGGCCGGAGAAGATCCACGTCGGATATCGGGCGACGTCGGTCCGGATCGTCAACTGCCCAGCTACGGCCCGTGTCTTGCAGGCCCACTCGTCCCATTCCAGGCCGATGTCCCGCGCGCCGAGGACGGTGAGGGCGTGGCTCCAGCCACCGGGCCCGGCGAACAGGTCGAGGATGATCCGCCTCACGAGACCAGCCCGAAGTCGTCCTGCACCGGCTCGGCAGCACCGCGGCAGGCCCAGGGAGAGCAGCCGTCGGCCACGCCGTTTTCCAGTTCCTCGACCGCAGCGGATCGGTCGTCAAGTTCCTGCTGGCGCGCTGCCCACTCGGCGGCCGTGACGTGATCGATCGGGGCCTGGTCGAGGGGGACACGGGAGCGGTGCAAAAACGCCTGCCCGAGAAGCCGGTTCCCGGAGGCGTTCGCCCGGGCATTGCCCTGGCGGACGGCAGCATCGAACGCCACCACGTCCGCCCATTCCTGAGGGCTGGTGTCCCGGATATTCCTCCACTGCGCGTTTCCGTGAAAGGGACAGCCCAGACAACTCGACTTTGGCGTATCCGCCAGGCCAATGGAAGTCAGGTAACTGGCGCAGTCCGCGCGTGACCAATTGAGGTCGATGAGTGGGTGCCGGTTGCGCATGTACTTGACGTCGGCATCCTTGGCGCGGTGGAATTCATCGGTCGAGATGCCGACCCACTGCTCGACGAAGATATCCTTCGGGATGCGCTGCGGATATGGGTATCCCAGAAGGTTCCGGACTTTCTTCTTGATCGGCTTAATTTTATATTCACCGGTACATTGCCGCCTGGTCATACCTGGAGTTCCGTCCTTGTTCAGGACGTAGAGTGGCATCGATGCAAATCTATGGTCGGGGTCCAGGGCGTCCTTGCGTATATTTCCGGACGATACGCGGAGAACGGGTATGCCTGCGGGTCTGGCTATTTCTCGCTCCAGCCGGTCGAGATGGGAATAAACGGCTCTCGGTTCCCAGCCCGTGTCGGCGAAAATTGCGTAGTCGACCTTCGGGAGTATGCCTTGTGCGGAGAGGGCGAGCATGGCGCTGGACTGGATACCGGCACCTAGTGAAATTGCCCGGAAAGCAGGGAGTTCGGAAATGATGGGTCCTGGGGGTGAGGAGGGTGGGGGCTCGGTTCGGCGGCGAGGCGGGCGATGCGGTCGCTGATGAGCGCGGGGTGGCGGATGGGCAGCGCGTGCGTGGTGCGGGGGAGGATCTCCAGGCGGGCGGCAGGGAGTTGGGCGGCCAGTTGCTTGGTGTGGGCGGCGGGGATGTGCCGGTCATCCGCGCCGGCCATCAGCAACAGCCGGTCGCCGAACTGGTTGAGCACGGTGGCGTCGCGCGGCTGGTAGCGGCGCAGGCACTGCCACAGGTCGGCGAGATCGCGGGTGTGGGTGTGGCGGATGCCGTGGCGGCACGGCGGTGGCCCGTCGGCCGGTCGGTCGGGGTGGGGCGCGAGGCTGTAGGGGTGTGTAGTGGGCAGCCGGTGCCGCAGGAGGTCCACAGCCTGGGGCGCGTGGGTGCAGGTCAGGGCAAACAGGCTGCGTCCGGCGGCCAGAAGCAGGGCACGCGGGCTGCGGCCGGGCAGCACGCTCGCCCCGCGTGCGGTGGCCGACAGCAGCACTACGCCCCGTACGCGGGCCTGGTGCTGGGGGTGGAGGGCGGCGAGTTCCTGCAGGACGAGGGCGCCCAGGGAGTGGCCGGCGAGCACCAGCGGCCCGGCGGGGACGATGCGGGTCAGGATCTGGTGCAGGTCGTCGGCGAGCTGCCGGATCGTCAGCGGTGCCTGGCCGCGCGAGGTGTGACCGTGCGCGCGCTGGTCGTAGCGCACGACGGTCAAGCCCAGCCCGGTCAGGTGCCGGGCGTGGACGCGCCACAGGTCCGCAGTGACGGACGCGCCGTGCACCAGCACGACCGTCGCGCCGCCGGAACGCGGGTGCACCGGGGTGTCGCGGTAGACGGACAGGCGAGTGCCGTCCGCGGCAGACACCGACAACACCTCGGTGGCAGAAGGAGGGTTGCGCACAGGTAGGACTCCCAAACGGGGGGATCAGGTAGGGGGCAGCCGTTCGCGCCGGGTTGGTGGAACCGGCCCTTCGGCAGCTGTGTCGCGCTGGATCCCGGCGGCGGACATGTTCAGCGGCGCGGGCGGAACGCTGACGGTCGCCAGTGCAGGACCGCGAGCCGCCCGGGCACGGGCGAGGTCCCGCGGCGTGGGCACCGCTGCAACCCGGGGCGCCGCGGGGGCGTCTGGCTTCAGCGGGCGCAGGTGGGCGTGGTACTCGCGCGGCACCAAGGCGCGTTCACGGGAGACCGACGCCGGATCAGCCAGAGCCGTGGCGAAGGCCGCGACCAGACCGGCAGGGTGGCGCTGTGGAAATCGGCCTCCCACAGCGCCCGCCGCGTATACGGGATGGCAAGGATCCTCGCGCGCCACGCCTCGTCCCGGGCCACCGTGTGCCGGCCGAACGAGGAGGGAGGGCGGTATTCCAGGCGGGTTAGCCGGTCGGGCGAGGTCGCAGGACTTCTCACACCATCGCCGGACGGCCATCGCGCTCGCGGTAGGGCTCGTCGTCCCATCGGCCCGCAGCGACGTCGGCGTCCAGGGCGGCGGTGACGGCGGCGACGATCTCGGGCGGGGTCTTGTTCGTGAAGGCCGCGGTCCACGTCGGTGGGGCGTGCAGATCCGTGCGGCAGTAGATCTGTCACAACGCGGTGGCGTCCGGCATCAGTTCGGATCCTTCCGGGAGGAGATTGTCCAGCCGTCGGGAACTTCGGCGATCTGTGCGCGCAGACAGGGGCTGGAGAACATCTGCCCCGCGGGCGCGCGTGTCTCAGCCCAGTCCGCTGCGTGCAGCGGGCGGGTGACCACTGTGGAGTTGCCGGGGCCGGCCAGGTAGACGGGGCTAACCAGGGCGCGGTCCGTTGAGGCGAAGCCGGTCATCGCGTGCGTCCTACGGCGGCCTTGGGTGCAGTGGCCGCTGTGGTCGTCAGCGCGGCTCGGGGACGCTGCTGCGTCAGGGCCCGGTGCCCGTCCTCGGTGACGGTGATCTTCTGGCCGTGGTAGAGCGAGGTGCTGGTGTCGGCGGCGACGAGTCCGCGTTTGGCCAGGGCCCGGTAGGTGGCGATGGAGACGCGGGTGCCGTCGTCGGTGGCGACGCGGGTGACGCCCAGTCCGCGTTGTGAACTCTCATACAGCCGACCGCCGCCCAGGAGGGCCATGAGGGTGTCGTACTGGGCGGCGGTGAGTGCGGGGCCGGTCGTCTGCTGTGCGGATGCCGCCTGGTGGTCCTGCATGGATGTCAGGTCTTCGGTGATGCCGTGGGCGAGGTAGTGGCACCCGATCGCGCTCAGGTCGAGCTGGTGGGCGGCATCGCCGAGGTGCTCGGTCATGCGTGGAATGGCCTCGGTGTGCCGTACGGTGCGCACCGCCTCGTCGTCGGCCGGATAGCCGGGGAACTGCGCGCCCTCGTACGGGTTGGCGAACAGCGCATTGGCGAGGTCGTTGCCGGCGAGCGAAGAAGCGACCACGACCGAGGCCAGCAGTTCCAGGCTGGCGCGACTGCCGGCGATGTTGGTGTATGCGCTGTTGTCGAGGGCGGGCAGGTGCAGCAGGGCGGTGGCCGTGAGGTCCTGTGCCTTGAGCAGGAGAGGGCTGATTCGGTGCAGCGCGTCCGTGCCGGGGGTGTAGGAGACGTCGCGTACGCGTGCACGGAGGGCTTCGAAGTCTCGTGCCAGCTGACGGAGCTGGCGGACTTGTTCGTTCAGGTCGAGCGGGGGCGTGGAGATGGGGTGGCTCCTGGGGACGGCGGTTCAGCGGCTTCGGGTGGTTGCCTGCGCAGCGGTGGGGATCGGGCGGGGCGTTATGCCGGGGGCGGTGCCTGGCCGCGCTGGGGGTAGTCCGATGACTGTGGCGAGGGCGGTGACGCCTGCTGGTGTGAGGCGCACGCGGTCCTGTGGTGGGCCGCCGATGTAGGCCCCAAGAGCGGAGTTCGGGGTCCGTTCGGCAAGGTCCTTCGACTCCAGGGCCCGCAGTGTGCTCATGAGCACCTTGGGCTCCCGGGAACGCGTGAACTCCCGCCCCAGGGAGCTGCTGGCCACGACATGCCCGCAGGCGATCTGCGCCAGGGCAGTGCGCTGCGTGGCGGTGAGCCGTTCATCGGGTGCGATGGCGGTCGACCAGTGACGTCGCCGTGTCTCCGCGGCGAGAGCTGCGGCGCAGCCGACCGCGGCTTCGGGAGCCAGGGCGGTCAGCTCACGAGCCGCCTGGGCGCCGTAGTCGGCTGACGCGGTGCTGAGATAGGCGAGCTGTTTCAGCCGCACCACGGTCTCCGTCAACTCGGGGCTCTCGTAGAGCCGTTCATCCTGGATGGCTTTGACGGCGATGCAGGTGTCGGACGCCAGGTGCTGCGCGGAGGCGACGTGGGCCTGCGGCTCGGGTTCCGTCCGGTGCGAAGGAGGATGTCGAGCGCGTCGTTGTGCCGGGTGTATTGATCGGCGAGGCGGAGCAGGCGCTCGACGGGCGTCAGCGGTGGCGGCACGTCGAACAGCAGGGATTCGGTGGGCGGCGTGGTCATGAGCGGCGCCGTGCGGTCGGGGCGGGCACGGGTACGGAGGCGGTCGCGCTCGGCGTCGTGGGACGGCAGGGCGCACCAAGGCAGTCGCGGGCCGCTGCCAGGGCCTGACCGGCGTCGTCGAGGTGGACGCGCAGGCGGCTGTGCTGGTCGATCGCGTCGAGCTGTTTTTGGAGCGTGGCCTGCGCGCGGGGCTGGGCGAGGGTGATCAGTGGTGCGAGGGCCTGGGTGTAGTGGGCGATGGCCCGTCCCAGGTGCCCGGTCGTCTGCCCGAGGGCCTCGGCCGGAGGGAGGCCGGCGATGTTCGGAGCGAGCTGATATTCGGCGTCGGCGGCCATGCGGGCGGCGAGATGGCAGAGCAGACCGATGTGCCGGGTGGCGGTGAACAGGCCGCTTCCATCACCGGTGATGCGGTGGTCGCGCATGTCGGCGATGACGGCATCCGCGGCTTCGTGCGGCTCCATGTCTTCCAGGTCGGCGGGCTCGTAGGTGTGAATGGGCGCCTCCGTGGGCGAGTTGAGTGGGGAGCGCGGACTAGGCGGCGGTGCCGAGGTCGGTCTGCTGCGGGGCCGCCTTGGCGACGGCGCGTTCGGTGATGCCCTTGGAAGCGCGGGCGGAGGCGGCGGAGAGTTCGCCGGCGCCGGGCTCGAGATACCAGGGGCGCAGGTCGAGCATGGCCGCGCGCATGCCGGTGGCGAACGCGAGGGCGGTGCCCTTGGGCAGGGATCGGATGGCGTCGGCGGCCAGGATGCGTTCTTGCCGCATGCTGACGGACGTGGACTTGCCGGACTCGGAGATCGAGGTGGAGGTGGTCTCGACGTCGTGGTCACCGATCAGGCGGGACAGCTTGTCGGCGAAGTCCGGGTCGTCGATTCCGGACCCGATGACCTTGATCGTGGAGGCGCTCCACATGGCGTCCATTCCGGCGTCGCCCCAGACCTTCTGGCCCTGCCGGTAGCTCTGCAAGATCGTGATGGGAATGATCCCGCGGCTGCCGAGGTGGGAGTAAAGGTCCGGCAAGTCTGAGATTTTGCAGACGTTGGCGGCCTCGTCGAGGATCGCCAGCATCGGCGGGTCGAGGCGTCCGCCGGCGCGTTCGGCCTGGGCGGTCGCGGCCCGCATGACCGAGTCCGCGCACGCGGCGATGAGGGCCGAGGCGCCGCCACCGCCGTCCTTCGACAGCAGATAGAGCGTGTCCTTGGAGGTGACGAACTCGCTCGGCTTGAACTCCGCCACGTCCTTCTGTGGCGTCACCCATGCTGCGATCTCGCTGTTGAGCAGGGCGGCGGCGTACTGGCGGGCGGTCTCGTAGATCCCGTCGCGGGTCTCCGGCGGGCCCTCCACGGTGCCCTTCAACTGCGCGGCGACGGCGGCGAACCCATGGTCGCGCAGAATGTCCAGCGGGGTCCGGTCGGCGGGGAAGGCCAGCCACTGCATCACGTCGGTGATCGGCCGCTTGGCGAGCGCAGCTGCCAGGAAGAGCTGCGAGAGGATGTTCGATCCGGCCTTGGACCAGAAGTCGCCCTGCTGGGAGGCGTCGACGCTGGCGGCGAGGAAGTGGCCGGCGAGGCGGCCGGCGCCGTCGAGGGTCTTGGCGTCGGACAAGGGGTTCCACCACATGGCCCGTTCGGCGTGGGCGATCTGCTGCGGGTCCATCGACCAGGTCCGGCCGACGGCTGCCCGCGCGTCGAGCGTGGCCGTGTAGGCGTCGCCTGCGGCCTTGTTGGAGGTGAGCAGGACGGGGCCGGGCGCGTTGAGGATGGAGGGGATCGCCAGCGACGTGGTCTTGCCGGAGCGCGGTGCCATGATCGCGACGGCGACGTCCTCGTACCCCATGCGTACTTCGTGCTTCGTGCCCTGGAGGTTGCCGAGCAGGATGCCGGTGTCGGCCGGGTTGAGATGCTTGGCGTCCTTCAGACTCGGGCGCAAGGAGCGGGCCTTGGCGGTGATGGCCTTGGACATCAAGGGCTCGATGTCCCGGTGCTTGGCCATGCCGGCGACGCGCTTCCTGCGTCCGCCGCTGCTGTCCTTGTGCCGCTTGTACAGCACGGCGGCTGTGATCCCGAGTACGAGCAGGACGGCGCCGGGCAGGATGCGCGTGCCCCACAGCAGGGACGTGTCGCCGAGGCGGGGCCACAGCTGATCGGGATGGAGCAGCGCCTGCACGGGCTGATAGGGCGCGCGGGGACCGGCGTCGGTGGCCCAGGCGGTGAGATTGCCGCCCAGCCACGCCAGATTGGACAGGGGGACGGCGATGGCGAGGACGACGCCCAGGACGCGGAAGGCTGTGTCGTAGCCGTCGGTGGACGAGGTGGAAGAGGGCTGGGGCAAGGGCTGTTCCAGGGACGCGGGGAAAGGAACGCGGCGCGGGCGGGGCCGGTCAGCGGGTACGGCGCGGCGAAGGGCCGTGCGGCGGGGGCGGGGCAGTGGTCGCTGGGCGGTGCCGGGCGGCGAGGGCGTTGACGCGTCGCTCCAGGGCGAAGGCGATGTCTGGCGGGGGGACGTGACGGGTTTGCATGGTCATGCGGTCGCGGGCCAGGCCCGGGATCCGGCTCGGATCGCGGGTAATGGGTGTCCGGTCGGCCAGCGACTGCGTCACCGCGGCGATCAGGTGCAGCGGGGTGGTGCCGGTGAACACGGCCCGCCAGATCGTCGGGTCCTGGATCACCGCAGTCTCGATGCTCCACAGATCCCGGCCGGGGGCGCCGATCCGCCAGACATGCACGATGTTGTCGGGTGAGGCGAGGCAGCCGAGGTGGGGCGGCGTGTGCCAGCCGGCGTCCCGCAGGGGGGCGCAGGGATCGGGCGCCGCGGTGGGCGGGCCGGATGGATCGGTCAGGGCGTCGGTGAAGGCGGCGATGATCTCGACGGGGGTGCGGGCTTCGAAGGTGGCCGTCCAGCCGGGGTGATCCGCGGTACGCGCGTGCCGGATGGTCCACCAGCCCGGATCGTCCGGGTCGGGGTCCAGACGCAGCTGGGTGTACTGGTCCGGGCTGGTGAGCAGGACCCGCGGCATCAGCGGGTCGTGTCCGTAGCTCCAGCCGGCGGCGCGGTGCAGCGGCACGGTGATCCAGCCGGGATCTCCGCCGCCCGCGAGATGGCGCGGGGTGATGAGCGCCTGCTCGACGGTGTCGTTCACGCGCACCACCGCCGGGCCGCAGACGACGCAGCGGCGGCCTTGGACACGTGCGGGGCCGTGATCGATACCGGTGCGGATGCCTTCGGCTGCTTCTGCGCCAGCGCGTTGATGGCGAAGAGAGCCTGGCCGTGGATCGCCCACTGGTCGAGGTAGTGCCAGGCTTCCGCGTAGCTCTCGGCGAGCGGTTCCTCGAACGCCTCGGTCCCGGGCCGGGCACACGCGGGCAGTGCGCGGCGCACGGCGAGCCAGTCGTCGTGGACGGCGTACAGCCCCTTGGTGCTGTCGCGCAGTTCTCGCACCTGCCATGCGTAGCGCCGGGTCCGGGCGGAGGCGGGCAGCTGGGCGAGCTGCTGCTCGGCAACGTGCACCAGTTCGTCGGCGTGGTAGTACACCCGGCCGAAGGCGCCCAGGGTGTCGGAGTCGCGCAGGCGCTGCCGCAGGCCGTACGCGTCCTCGTCGTAGGGCTGGTGCGAGTCGGGGTCGGAGTGCTGGTCGGAGTAGGCGTCCCAGGCGGCGAGGACCTGCCTGCTTACCCGCAGGTAGATGGCGAGTTGGCTTAGGTAGAGCTGGTGCGCCGGGCTCGCGGGTTCGAGTGAAATGGTCAAGAGGGGCCTTTGGGGCTGCAGTTCTGATGGAGGTGCGGCGCGGCCGGGGGCCGCGCCGCGTGGTTCAGCGGCCCCGGGCCGTAGTAGCCGCCATCTCGGTGGCGGGTGCCGGCGCGGGGCGCGTGGTCGGCGCATTGCTGCGGCGGGCCTTGCGGGCGGCGACACGGATGGCTTTCAGACGCGCGTCGTGGGCGGCGGCCAGCTGCTCACCCTGAGCGCCGCGTTCCACCTGGGTGACCAGGTGGGAGTGCGGGACGTCGTAGTGGCCGCGCGGCACGGGCGCGGGATCGGTGAGGGCGGTGGCGAAGGCGGCGACCAGGTGGCGGGGCGTGCGGTCGTCGAAGTACGCGTGCCACAGCCGGTTGTGGCCGCCGAGACCGGTGGGGAGCGCCACTTCGGCGGTCCAGCTGAAGTAGTCGCTGGTCAGCGTCGCCCGCCGCTCCATGGTGGTGATGCCGTCCGGATGGCGCGCACTCTCATTGCCCCGCTCGTCGCGCTCGTAGGTCCAACCCGCTGCTTGCAGCGTCGGCCAGGCATCCGGCTCCGCTGCCGGGGCTGGCTGCAGGAGGGCGTCGGTGAATCCGGCGATGATCTCGGCGGGCGTGTTGCCGCCGAACGACGCGTGCCAGCGCTCCGCGGAGATCCGCCACCAGGAGGAGTACGTGTCCGCAGCGGGCTCAAGCACGAGCGTGTGCCGGAAGTCGGGGCTGGCCAGGACGACATGGGGAAAGTCAGGGTCGGCGTAGTTCTTCCACCCGCCAGCCCGCAACGCCTGGGTGACATGGCGCGGGTCGCCGGGCCCGGCGAGATGACGGGGACTGGTGTCGAACCAGATACGAGACCAGGGGTCGTCGGCCTTGCTGGAGATGTAGGGGCGGGTCACGACGTCGCCGGGGGACCTGCGGGCTCGAACGCGTGGCCACTTAGGCGCTGCACGTCCCAGTGCAGGACGTGCCAGTCCGTGGCCTCCTGGGCGGCGTCCCGGAGCCCGTCGATGATCAGGCGGATCTCGTCGGTCTTGGGGATGGCGGCCTGGTGGGAGACGAGGCGTGCGGCGCTGCGCAGGACGTCGCCGAGCAGGATGGGGACGCCGGTGTCCTCGTCGAGGAGGCGAGCCAGCAGCGGCAGTATGTCGGCGACGGGTGGGTTGGTGCGCAGGTACTCCCTGAACTGGGTCAGGGTTGCTGTCGCCTGCGCGATCTGGTCGGAGCTGGGGGTCGAGGGGTTGGGCATCAACGTCCTTGCGTGAAACGGGTGGTGAGGGGGCTGGATGGAGTTACTGGTCGGGGCTCTCCAACAGGACCTGGGGATAGCCGGGCACCGAGTGGTTGCTCCAGCTGGTGGCGAGCAGGTACTCGGTCACCTGAATGGTGGGGCCGTTGACGCGGGAGTAGAAGCGTTCGTGGCTCACCGGGCCCGGCCTGACCGCCCGGCGTACGGGCGGGCGCCGGGAGGGGTGCGTGTCCGGTTGGTGGCGAAGGAGTTGCGGGCCCACGTGGCCGCCCTGGCGGCGGTGATCCGGGCCTGCTGCCAGGCGCTGAGCTGGGACGGCAGGACGGACACGGAGGTGGTGCGGATCCGCTGGGAGGACGGGACACGGCCGAGCGGCCGCATCACCGGCTGCGGATCCGACAACGCCGTGCTGAATGCCTGCACCAGATGCATCGGCGTGGTCGGCGTGAACATCACCTCCCACACACGGCCGTGTTCGTTGCGGGCACCGGCCCACCAGTGTGCCTGCCCGGGGCCGGACTGGTGGAAGCGGACGAAGGCATCGCCGTCCGGGCTGCGGGCGGTGAAGTGCTGGCCTCGCTCGGTCTCCCAGCCCTGTTGCTGCAGGGGCTCCCACATGTTGGGGGCGTGCGCCTTGCGCTCCTTGAACAGGGCGTCGGTGATACCGGCGACTATTTCGACGGGCGTCTGCCGGCCGCAGGTGGCGTGCCATGCCTCCTGGTCCGCGGTCTGCTTCCCGCTGATGGTCCAGCCGCCGGGCTGGGTGAACGGGTCGTATCCGATACGCACGGACTTGTCCGGGCTGTCGAAGACGACCGGTCCGCCGGCCTTGGACTTGTCCTTCCACCCGGAGGCGCGCAGGTACTCGGTGACGTAGCGCAGGTCGCCACCGCCGGCGAGATGGCGGGGCTCGACGAGGTAGTGCTGCTGCGCCTGCTGACCGGCGGCGCCCCAGCCGGCCCACTGCTTGTTCTGTCTCACCGGCGCCGCCTGACGACCATCGCCGATCCGGCGGGCCGCGCAGCCGGGCTGGTGGACGGGGCGGCGGGCGTGGCGAGCTGCTTGATCGTGCCGGTGTGCTCGTTGAGGTCCTCGCCCACACTGTCGAGTTCGTTGGCCGCGCGTCCCAGGGCCAGCCACACCTCGGGGTGCAGGATGCCCCGCTGAGAGTGATCCTGGGCGAAGCGTGATCCGGTGGCGACCAGTTCGGTGACTCGTCCGAGCAGGCCCTCGTCATAGTCGAGGACCTTGCCGAGAATCTGGGCGGCCTCGTGCGGCGGCGACTGGGCCAAGAGCTGTGTGAGCTGGCTGAGTTGGCGTGCGATGTCGTCAGCGAGCCGTACCGAGGAGAGGGGCGGGTGGGTCATGGGCCTCCTGAACGGGCCAGGTCGGACTGCTAGTTGTGGTGGCGGATGCGGTGGCTGTCGACGAGAAGGAACATGTCCCGGCGACGGGCTTCGTCGAGGGCCGCTTCGGGGTGCCCGTCGGCCAGCAGGTTGGTCCGTGTGCGGCAGCCGGCGGTGATGGCACGCAGGTAGCGGCGGAAGAGGGCGGTGGCCAGGCGGGGCTTGCGGTCGGCTGTGATGGGCGGTGGGGTGCGGTCGGTGTTGCGGGTGACGGGGACTCCAGGTGAGGGCTGGGCCGGCCCCGGGGCCGGCGCGGTTGGTGGTCAGCGCGTTCGGCGAGGGCGCGACGCGCTCGGGGCAGGTGCCGCGGGCGCGGATGACGGCCGGTCTGCTGGGGATGCGGCGAGGGCGGCGCGGTAGGCGGTGCCGCCGAAGAGGCCGGCATCGACGGAGACCTGGTAGCCGTGACGGGTCAGCACCCACGCAGCCCGATCGGCCATGTCTTTCATGGCGATCTCGTCCATGCGGTCGGGGACTTGATGCCAGATCTCGCCCTCGCAGTCGTGGCGTTCGAGGCCGAGGCCGTCGAGCAGGACGAGCAGCTGCTCCGGGGCGCTGGTGCGGGTATCGACGTAGATCGTCCCGTCGCGGTGATAGAACTCGACGTCGACCTCATGCTCGTCCGCCAGGCTCACGAGCGGGACTCCTTTCGATCGTGGTTCACCGCCGACGAGGTGTCGCCGGACTGCCGTGGGCGCGGACGACGGAGGCGGTCGCGGTGTTCGGCGTGGCTGCGGCGCTGGGCTCGCGGCGCACTGCCGCTGCGGCCTCCTGATAGGTGGCGGCGTCCCAGACGGCGTCGGTGATGTTGACCAGGTATCCGGCCACGAGCAGCGAGGGAACTGCGCTGGTGGCGAGCCTCTTCTTCTCGGCCTCGGTGAGGTGGGCGGGCACCTCGTGCCAGACATAGACGGGCCCGGCCGTCGTCAGGGTCTTGCGTTCGAAGCCGAGGCTGTCGAGCAGGGCCAGGAGTTCCTCGGGTGCATCGGTGGGGGTGTCGGCGTGGACCGTGTCGGTCAGCGGTTTGATGTAGATCTCGACGTCGGTGCCTTCGTCGTCGGCGCGGTTTCCCACGTACGGCATGCTCCTGTTGGGAATCGGGTCAGCGCCGTCGAATGGCGGGCGCAGCCAGTGGCGAGGGCGCTGTGCACACCGGGCTGGGGCGGGTCTGTGGGGCGGGGCCGGTGCGGTCGGCGTCGTTGCGGATCTGCTCGATCTGCCAGGTGAGGGTGGACAGGTTGCTGACGATGACCCCCAGCTGCATCGCCACCTGCGGGTCGCGGTCGGTGTCGTTGAGGCGTCGGCCCCACGATGCCCAGGTCGCTATCAGTGACTGCGTAAGGCGGGGCAGCAGGCCGTCGTCGGGTGCCGCGATTCCGGTCAGGACCGCCGCGACCTGCCGGTCGTCGGTGGCATCGCTGCCGAGTGAGGTGAGCTGATCGAGATGGCGGTGGGCGGCTTGCCGGTCGCTGCCCTGAGTGGCCAGGGTGTTGAGCGTGGGGTCGAGATGGACGCTGTATCCGGCCAGCAGCAGGGCATGGGCTGCAGCGGTGGCACCCTGCCGCTGCTCCTCGACGGGCAGGGCGTGCGGCAGGCGGTGGTAGTCGCCGCGTGGCCCTGGGGCGGAATGGAAGCCGCCGGTGGTCTGTAGGAGTCCGGCCGCGCGCTGGTCGCCCCCGATGGCGACGACCAGCGCGGTTTTCGGGTCCCGGGTGATAGTGACGTAATCCAGGACGAGGAACGTCGGCTCGTCCCGGTGCGCGAGAGTCATCGGCCCCGGTGCGGAGAGGTGACCGGCGGGTTCGGAGGCGTTACCGCGGTGGTGCCCAGGGCGGGCCGGGCGGGCGGGTTGCGTAGGACGACGCCGACGCCTAGCTCGGACAAGCGGTGGCCGGCGGCTCGTACGGACGCGGCCTG
This sequence comes from Streptomyces achromogenes, assembly GCF_030816715.1. NCBI lineage: Bacteria > Bacillati > Actinomycetota > Actinomycetes > Kitasatosporales > Streptomycetaceae > Streptomyces > Streptomyces achromogenes. The sequence goes on from NZ_JAUSYH010000001.1 coordinate 7,071,484, forward strand.
GCGCGCTGAGTCGTCACCGGACAGGACAAAGACGTTGCTTTCCGCGTCGAGGGCGAAGCCGTAGTCGGTCAGGGCCTGGACGATGTCGGGGCGGTCAGGCTTGTCGACGACGAGGGCGTCGCCGGACCAGGTCATCACCACATGTTCCGGCTCGGCGGCAGGTGGCACCGTGAGGCGGGCGGCGCTGTTGCGGACTTGGCCGAGGGCCTTGTCGTACCTGGGCAGCAGGCCGTGCGTGATGTCCTCGGCGGCGCTGAACGGATCGGCGGTCACGGCGATTCCGTCGGGCTCGCGTACACCACGGAACGCTTCGGCCGGTGCGTCGGTGGGGGCCATGGCGGCGATCAGGTAGCCCTCGCCGTGCCCAAGCTGGTCCGCGACGAACAGTCGGGTGCCGTCGTCGCGGGTCAGGACGGCGCAGTGGTCCACGTTGCGCTTGGCCAGGGTGTTGGCGACTTCGTTCATGTCCCACACGTGGTCGGTGAGGGCGACGTGGTCGTTGGTGCCGCCGTGGTCCGGGTGGTATGTGCTGGTCCAGGCGCCAGGCAGTTCGCCGGCGAGGACGGCAGCGAACGAGCCGAGGCCGGTGTCGGGGGTGGAGTCGTGCATGGTCTCCTCAGAAAGGAAGGGAGCAGGGGTCAGTGCCGCCGGTTTGACGGGGCTGCTGCGGCGGGTGCGGCGGGTGCGGCGGCGGGGCTGGTGGCCAGGCGCGGCGGGGGCGGAGGACAGGCGCAGACGGCGGAGGCTTCGCGCTCGTCCGGCCCGACGTCGGCGGTGCACGCGCGGCGCTGGGGATGGTCCTGGTGCCGGTCGGCGAGGTCGTTACGCATGTGCGTCAGGTCGGATCGGATGACGCCGAGCCGGTGCTCGGCGAGGTACTGCAGCCGTTTCGCGGTGTGCAGGTCCGGGGCCTGGCCCAGGTCCTCATAGAAGGCGGCGGTCGCGGTGAGGACTTCGCCCAGCGCGATGAGCACTCCGTCGTGGAAGGCGGTCAGTTCGGTCAGCGCGTCGGCGACCTCGTCACTCGTGGTGGCTTCACGGATCCGCTCGGCGAGGCCGGCGACCAGCGAGCCGAGTGGCTGGTAGTGCGCCTCGCGCGTCATCGTGTCGAAGGCGTCATCGGCGTCGACGTGGTAGCTGACGGCGCGTAGCCGGGCCACGGCGCGAGTGGCGAGACGTTCCTCCTCGGCTATGTCGAGACCGAGGGGCAGGCGGTGATAGGTCTCGTGGAGGCGGACGACGGGGACAAAGCCGGTGCGTTGAAGGATGCTGTGGGCTTCCGGATCGCCGCCGCGGGCGAGGACTTCTCCGGAGTGCACGTCGCGCCCCAGGGCCAGGAAGCGATCGGCAAAGGCCAAAAAGCTGTTCTTTCTGTCGTGTCAGTGGGTCATCCGGACGCCGGGCGTGGGAGGCACAGCGGTCATCCGGGTCCAGAGGGGCACCGGCCGTGCGGTGGCGGGCAGAGCGACGGCGGTGGCGTCGAGGTCCTGCTGGATGCCGTGCAAGCGGCGGGCGATCAGCTCCAGTTGGTGTCCGGCGGCCGGGCCGTAGGCGTGCGGGAGGCGATCGAGACGGTGGGCCGCGTGCTCGACGAGGCCACGCACGGTCGCGAGCGGACCGGTGTTCTCGTCGGCGAGCTGCCGGAGCAGTCCGGCGAGTTGAGCGGTGGCGTCGGCAGCGCCTGGTGAAGCGCCGTTGGCCGGTTCGGTGGAGCGATCCGCGAAGCCGGCGGTCTGCTCGGGATCAGGGCCGGGCCAGGGAGAGCGGAGAGCCAGCTCGGCCTCGATGCGCCGGCACTCGACTCCCAGGAGCGGAAGAAGCTGGCGGTGCTGCGTGATCCAGGTGCCATCCGGCCGGATGAGGTTGGCGAGCAGGTCGAGGCGGCCGGGCTGTGCCTGGACGGCGATCCAGCGGCAGCCCTGGTCGTCCCCCGGCCGCTGGATGCCCGCCACGCGGGCAATCCGGTGGGCGATCTCGGACCACTCGGGGCCGGTGAGGTCGCGATCGCTGGGGTGCAGGCGCACATCCGCGTGCCAGATGGCGCGGCGGTCGTCCTGCGGACTGACCGCGAAGGGGTGCTGCCAGCGGGGGTCGTCTAGGTGCTCGGCCCACTCGGCGGAGGTCCAGGTCTTCTGCTCGTCATCGAGCGTGTAATAGTCCAGCCCCGGCCAGTGGGCGACCACCGTGTGCTCGGTCAGGCCCTCTTGGCCGCTGGCCGGGCGGCCGAGGGCATCGGCGAGCGGCGCGCTGGGGCTGATGTCGCGTGGATGGATACGGATGATCATTGTGATGTGGGCTTCCGACGCCGATGGGCGAGTTAGGTCAGGTCATACGCGGCGGTGATCAGGGTGAAGCCGCACAGGCCAGATCCGCGTTGCGCTCCGGGCCGGGGGTCATCGCCCGCCTCGGGCGTCGGCGACGTGGACTACCTGATTGAGGTGGTTGACCGAGTACCAGCCGCAGTCGACGTCCTGGTCGGCGCCAGCCAGGCGCGGAACCAGGTAAGTGCGCAGCGCCTGCTGGTAGATGAGGCAGTCCGGGCAGCGGCTGGAGAGATGGACCAGGTAGCGCGGGTGAGCGGTGAGGTACGTGCGCTCGCCGCCGACCGGGTCGTACAGCCGCCATCCGTCCTCGTCGGTCGGTGTGTGCCACGAGGGCGTGACGACCTTGTAGGAGTCTCCCCACAGTTCGCTGCTGGCAACGCCCTTGAGGATGACGACCTGGTCGCCGGGCCGGAAGTGCTGGTGGGTGATGTCCCGTTCGGGGGTGACGACGTCACCTGGAGCATGCGGATGGCGGGAAACGGCGTCGGGCACAGCGGGGGGTTCCTTCCACGATCAGGCGCAGGGGAGGCGGTGGGAGGAACAAGGATCCGGACGATCCCCGGTTTCGGTAACCGGGGATCGTCGGGTATAAGACCCCGCGTCTACCGGAACGGATTCTCGGTTCCGATGTCGTTGCTGGTGGCGGCGTCCAGGAGTTCGGGCAGGTCAGTGCCCTCGGCGTCGCGCTGATCGATCCACCACCCAACGCGGGTGACGGTGCGGATCGTGTCCTCCAGGACAGCCCAGTCGGCCTCGTCCCAGCTGCCTTCGGTCACCAGCGCGTTGTACGCGGTCGTGACGAGCTGGTGGCGGGAGCGCTCACCCCAGGCGAGGGCCTTCTCGGGTCCTTCGAGCGGCGGCATGTCGAACTTCTCGGCCCACTCGGTGGCGGCCTGCTGTTCCTCCGCGCGCTTGGCGGCCAGCCACTCCTCCTTGCCGGCGCTGTCCTCGTCGCGGGCGGCCTTCCAGCAGTCGGTGCAGTCGCGTCCCTCCAGCCAGCGGGCGAATCCGGCCCGCCGGTCGGCGGGGCGGTTGGAAAGATCATGCGAGATTTCGTGTCCACAGCTGTGGACGATGTTCCACGTCGTTCGGACCCCCGGGGAATTCCGTTTGACGGGCGTTACGTTCGAGGTCGGGCTGCTGGTCTGGGGCTTCAAATCGAGTGCCTTTCGTTGGCGGTTGGGGTGGTGGCCTGCGTCGTTGCGGAGGGTCATGCATCAGATGCACGATTCATGCGGCGGACGGAGGTGGTCTGGAGTGCTTGGCGGTGGTCTTGGGGACGCTTCCGCCTTCTGCGTCGTCTCAGCGTGTCCTGCGGATGGCGTCTGTGGCCGCCGTGGCGATGGCGACGGGAGCGCTGGAGGGCTGGGGCAGGTGCAGCAAGGTGGTCCCCGGCAAGTGGCGGGACTCCGCGGTGAGGGTGAGCTGGAGTACGGCGCAGCCGGAGGTCGTGAGCTGCTTGACGCGGGTGACGGCTTGAGCCGTTTCGTCGCTGCCGTACCGGGCGTCGGTGACGATCACGAGGAGGCGGCCGGCGCCGGGGCGGCTGAGTTCGAGGCCGTGGTCGAGTGCGTCGATGGCGTCGCCGAGGTTGTGGTGGCCGCCGGTGGCATCGAACGTCGTCACGCGCTCTGGTGCTCGGTGGGTGGGTCGGGTCAATGCGGTCAGGTGCCTGTCATAGGCGATGGTGGCGGTCAGCGAGTCGGGGTCGGTCAGGGCTGCTGCGCGTGCCACGATCCAGGCAGCGGACGCGACGGGCGCGCAGGCGGCACGCATGGAGCCGGAGACGTCGACGGCGATACCCACACGCAGCGGTGGGGTGGGGGAGTTCCGGCGGCGGGTGTGGGTGAACGGTTCCGCGGTGGGGACCGACCCGGCCGCGCGCTGAGCGTCGCGGGCGAGGGCCGCGCGCATGTTGAGGCGGCCGGGCGGGGTGGGGCTGGTGGTCCGCTCCTCGGTCCGCTCGCGGTAGGCGGCGGCACGCAGGGCGCGGCTCAGGCGCGCGGCGGCACTCTGCTCGGCGGCGGTCGGCCTGCGGGTGCCGGTGACCGGGTTGCCGGAGGGCGCCGGTGTGCCGTCGGGGGTGACGGTGGTGCCACGGGCGTTGAAGACCGACTTGGCGGTGGCGGCGGCTTTGCGTCGCTGGCCGGCCCGCTGGGCGCGGTCCTGAGCCTGCGCCTTGGACTGCGCGGCCATGGCGTTGGTCGCTGCGGCCTGTGTCGCGAGGTCGGCGGCGTCGGTGGCTGCCGTGCTGTCCATGACGACCCCCACGGCGCCGGACAGCAGATCGGTGAGGTTCTCCGGCACGGGCAGGGCGGGGGCCGCGGTGTCCAGAGCATCGCACCATTCTTGAGCGTGCGCGAGCATGGTCGTGGCGTCGTGGTCGGTGCACTGGTGGGCTGCGGTCCAGATGCGGGTGAGTGTGGCCAGCAGGTTTGCGCCCAGCACCTTTTCGCACAGATCGGCGACGGCCCGGGTCTCGCCGGCGTCCAGGATGCCGACGTCACGGCGGCCGAGGACCAGGGCCGCCACGGCGGCGGCGTGCTCGATGCCCTGGAGGGTGGGGTGGGCGATGTCGGGCATGACCAGGGTTCGGGCACTGGTGCGCAGGTACGTGCGGTCCGTGGGCCGCGTGATGAGGTGTGCGCCTTCGACGCGGCTCTCCTCCAGCAGGAGCGCGGCCTCGACGACACGGGGGTTCGCTCCGGCAGGCTGTGTCCAGACGGAGTGGGCCGCGTGCGCGGCCTCGTGGACGAACACTCCCCAGGCGGCGGGATACCGGTCCTCGTCGCCCACGATCCGCGGATGGATCTCGTGGGGCTGGAGCGGGGCGAACAGGCCGGCGTCGAACTCGACTTCGCCCAGAGTGGGGAAGAACGCGGCCGGTGCGCCGCTGCGCGTGCCGGGGCGGCAGGTGACGAGGAGGTCCTGGCGGCCGGAGAGGGCTACCAGCCGGTCGCCGAGTTCGGCTCCCACGCGCAGCCACGCGTCCGGGGAGGAACGGGGTTGCGCGGGCGGAGCGCCGTCGTCGTCCCATCGCGCGAGGTCGGCGTCGTCGTCAGGCGTGGTGGCGGGGGACTGGACGTGGTGGTGGGCGCTCATCGCGAGCGGCCCCGGTGTGCGGAGACGGTGCTGCCCGGGGGCTGCCGGGCGGCTGAGGCGGGGAGCTGCTTGCCGAGGGTGAGGGGCGCGATCTTTTTGATGCCGGCAGCTTTGATGACGGCGTCGGCGACGGCGTCGCGATCCTCCACAGGAGCGATGCCGACGAGGTTCGCGAGCGCGGCTTTGGTGCCCAGGACGGCCTCGGTCTTCTGGTAGCTGAGCAGCTCTCGCAGTTGGGGGGCCCATCCCAGCTCGCCGAGTTCGACCTGGTGGGCGAGGTGTCGGGCGACCCGGACCACCCGGGCATCGATCCTCAGCGCCAGGGCGAGGTCATAGTCCGTGCCGATCTGGATCTGCACGCTGAACCGGCTCGCGAGCGCCTCCGTCAACACCGCCCCGTGGACGCCGGGATTGTGGCCCGCCACCACGTAGAAGCCCGGCTCGGCCTTGATGGTCTCGCCCTTGTGGGCCTTGACCTGGATCTGCCTGCGCCCGTCCATCGCGGGATACAGCGCCGCCAGGACCTTCGGTGAGATCAAGGTGGCATCGTCGATCAGCAGGGCGCGGCCCTCGGTCATCGCGGTGACCAGCGGACCGTACTGGAAGACGTAGCCTCCCGCGTCGTCCTGTGTGTACTCGCCGATCAAGTCGCCGACCGTGGTGTCGCCGTCACCGGCGACGGTGAGCAGGTCCGGGAACGCCGCCTCGACCAGACTCGTCTTGCCGGTGCCCGGAGGGCCGTAGAGCAGCACCGGCACGTCGGCGTCGCGCAGGCGATTCAACGCCTCGACGTCGGGCAGATCGGCCAGCTCCCGGGGGTGGTAGACCTGGCCCCCCGCGCGGCGGATCGGGCCGGTCTGCCTGGGCGTGGCTGCTGCGGGAACGGTCGTGCGGGCCGTGGCCGCCTGGGCGCGGGGAGAGTGGGTGCCCGGTGGGCTGATCACAGCGGTCTGCGCGGCTGCGGCGGTTCTCGCGTTCGCGCGGAACTCCGGTTGTCCGGTTCCGCCTTGGTCGGCCTCGCCGCGTCGCACCAGGGTGAGGGCGGCGTTGCGGACGGCGCCGTGGGAGTGGCCCAGCTGCCTGGCCATGTCCCCGATGGTGAGCGTGTCCGCCGGCCGGTCGGCCAGCAGTCGGGCCACCTTGGCCCGTAGTTCGCCGCCCTTGGTGCGCGCTGGACTGGTAGGCGTTCCGGGTGTGGTCAAAACGAGGCCCCTTCAACAGGTGCGGGTGCGGGCGGGGTTGGAGAGGCTGGCCGCTCTCGGAGCGGATCACGGACTGTGCCGACATCGGCGATCGGGCCAACCGGGGTGTACCGTCGGCGCTGACCGGCCGACCGAGGGCTCGGTCCAGGTGCAGGGGATGGCCGGCGACGAGCAGCTCGCTGGCTGCTGAGCAGGCCCGTGCGTCTGCTCCGTACCGGGTTCCGTCGCTCGGCAGGCGCAGCCTGGCGTCTCTTCGAAGCCGGCCTGGAGCAGGATCCGCCGGGCGGCGGCGTTGTAGCCGGTGGTGGTGATCTCGCCGGTGATGGTGTGCCGGATCGTCATGAACGGCTCTGCCGGTGCTTCGGGCAAGGCGGATCTCCTATTGGTGGTGGCGGGAAGCGGTGGGGTGTTGGGCGAGGGCGTGGCGGGCCCGGAGCTTCCAGCACCTCAACGGTGCGTGGCTGGACCACGAATGATGGGCAATGACTGCCGACCTGCTCCAGGGCGGGCCTCACCGCCCCGCAGCTACCTGACTCGCCTTTCCGCACGTTCTGATAGCCGGGTGTACCAACAACGGCCATATAGGGGCGAATCTCCTTATTGTCATGGGTGGTTCGGTGTGTTCCGGGCATTCGGCGCGACCTGGGCGTGGTGCTAGCACGGGCAGTGGCCCCTGGCGATGACCTTGGCCTGGCAGTGGCGGGCCGTCCGGTGGAGCTTGGTGAGCGCCTCACGTGCTTGGGAGTGGTTGTCGACAGCGGGTGGACCTCGTCCTGTGCCGGGTGAATCCCGCCAGTTCCAGGTCAGTGGTCGCCCACCGGTGCCGCTCCCCGCTGGAGAGCACGACCACCGTGTTGCCGGCGGCGAGGTGCAGGGTGATCTCGCCGGAGGAAGTCAGGGCAGCGGGCTTTTGTCTTGGAACGCCGGGTCAGCGCCGTGGCCGCCGCTGGGTGCCAGCGGGCGAGGGCTGCGCGGTCATGGCAGTCTTCGTGCGGCGCAGCGTCGGCGGTGCGGACGCTGCGGCCGGGGCGGGGCGCAGGTCAGGGTCGAGGTCGACGCTGTAGCGGGCTGCGGTGAGCATCTCCGCAGCCCAGGTGGCGTGTTCGTTCTCCCAGGTGCGGCCCAGGTCGAACGGCAACCGGATCCACACGCCACGCAGCATGGGATACGTGTCGAATCCGGCACGGGCCAGGACACTCGCGGCGAAGGCATCAACCGGGCCATCGACTTCGACTTCGCCGCCCAGGCCGCGGGTGATGCGGATCGCTTCGTCGCTCATTGGCTCCGCCCCTTTCCGGCTGTCTGTGCTCGGCCGCCCACGGGCACGGCGGCGGTCTGCGGCAGAAACTCAGGGAGGGTGGCTGCCGGGGCAGTGAGCCTTTGCGGGGAGCGGGTAGCCGCTGCCTGCGCGATGGGATTGGGTTGCTCCATCAGCTTGTTGCGCACGGCCGGTTGCGGGGGGCGGGCGGTGAGGGCGGGGTCGAGGGGGTAGTCGGCCTGCACCGCGTAGCCGTGTCGGCGAAGGTCGAGGACGGCTTGGCGAGTACGGCGGACGCCGTCCTGCTGGGGGTGGGTGAGCCGGTACAGGCCCGGGGTCTCGGGGATCGGCTCGAACTGTTCACGGACCAGGAACCAGTCGGCCAGGTGCGGGGGGATGTTCGCGGTGGCGGCGGCCACGAAGCCGTGGTCGGGATGGGCGCCGAAGCGGAAGTGGTCAGACAGAGGCGAATCCTTTCGTGAGCGGTCAGCGGTCAGCGGTCAGCGGTGCGCTGCTGCGGAGCGCGGGGCGGGCAGCGGCGCGGGGCGGGCGGTGAGCGTCGCGGGCTGGGCGCGGACAGCGCGGCCGGCCCGCCCGGTACGGCGGCGCGGGCCTGGCGCTCGAACGCTTCGCTGTCGGCGAGCCACGTCTCGATCGCCGGCAGGACGGCGAGGCCGAGCTGCCCGCGGACCTGGCTCCACTCGTGGGCCGGCAGTGTGCGGGGGATCGAGTACAGATCGTGGCGCAGGTCGTTCCATTCGTTCCAGGCGTCCTGGCTGTGGTCGAGTGCCTCGCGCAGGCGGGTCAGGGCCGCGCCGTCTTCGGGCCAGAGGGTGGCGGCGGGACGGCAGCGGGTGAGCAGGATCGGCGCATGTTCGAGCACGTCGCGGTAGGACAGCCAGGCGTGGTCGGCGAAGTCCCGTGCCAGTTTTGAGATCAGGCGGGAGTTGCCGAGCGGAACGCCGTCGCTGTACCGGCCGGAGTCCTTGATCGCCTGGAGAGTCTGCTGTTCTTCCCGGATGCGCTCCAGGGCGCGCAGGACGCTGTTCAGGTCCTGGTTGTGCAGGGCGCGACGGTAAGCGGGCAGGAACGTGTGCGTGACGGCGTGGGCGGCGAGGCCGGGATCGGCGGGCAGCACGATGCTGTGAGGCGTGGTGGGGTCGTCGTGGGCGTCCTCTTGCTCCCGCTCGGTGAGAGCGCCGAGGAGGTATCCGCTGCGGTGGCCGGGGCGCTCGATCAGCAGCAGCTCGGTGCCGGCGCCGTTCTTCAGGCCGGACGCGAACGGGATGCGGTGGTCTTCGAGGGCCCGGTATATCTCGCCGGCTTCCCACAGCATGGGCCAGAGGTCTTCCTGCCACAGCGGGTGGCTATAGATCTCCAGTACGGCGCTCCAGGTGCCGGGCAGCCGGGCGGCGATCTCGGTGCCGATGTCGCCGAGGTAGGGCCGGCTGCTGGTGATGATGGTGGCGCCGTGTTCGTGGGCGTGATGCACCAGGGCGCTGACGGTGTCCCGGGCAGCCTGCGCGTCGGCCAGCGAAGCGGTGAACACACCGTTGGGCAGGCGCCTGAATCCGGCGTCTTCCAGCGCTTGATGGGCCTGCGGGTACTTCTCGCCGGAAGCGATGGCGACGAGCCCCAGAGGGCGGCTGGTGGTGAGGGTGATCTCGGCGGAGGGGGTGGGCATCAAGGTCCTGGTGGGGCGAGACCGCGGGCGAGTTCGTCCAGACGGACGGGGCTCACCGGGTCTTCGGGGCGCGCTTGGGCTCGGGGGTGCGCGGTGGTTCGGCGTGCGTAGGCTGCGCCGAGGGGCGGCGGGATGGCGATGAGACGCGTTCGATGCTCACCAGCGGGGCGACGGCGGCGGGGAAAGGAAAGGACGTGGAGCGCAGGGTGGGCCGGGGATCGAGTGTCTCGGCGACAACCGCGTGCATGAGGAAGGGCGGCGTCTTGTCCGTGAACGAGATGTCCCACAGGTGACCGAGGTCTTCCGGGGAGGCGGCCAGGTGCCAGGTGATGGATGCGTCTCCGTGGATGGGCGGCGCTGGCGAGTCCACGGGGCGGCCGACCACGGCAGCGTGTCCGTCATGCGAGATGAATCCGGAGAGCCCGAAGTCGTCGAAGTGGGTCCAAGAGTCGACGTCGACGTAGAGCTCCAGCAGGCCGGGCTCGGCGCCGATGCCGTAGACGACGTGATCCGGATCGGCGGCCAGTTCGCCTGCCAGGGTGCCAATGAGCCTGGCGACGAACTCGATCGGCACATTGCCCGCGATATCCGCACGCCAACGCTCAGCAGCCTCTTCGTCGGTGCGGGCTGCGATCACCATATGAGGGCCTCGGCCCACCACTGCTTGGTCGTGGCGGATCGTGATGCGTCGGCATGGGCTGGTCACGGTCAACGACGACGCGTCGGCGTGTGCGCTCCACGCGGTTTCCTCGGCGAAGATGTCCAGGAGCTGTTGGTGGTCGTTGGGGAGGCTGGCGGCCAGGTAGCGGGGAGAGATGAGGACCTTCTCTCGGGGACTGTCCTGGTCGGGGTCGTTGGGCATGGTTCTTCCGGTGGGATCGGGGAGCGGGCGACGAAACGGGGGCGCCTCAACTACGCGGCGGAGGAAGCGGAATCGCGGAGAGCGCGCGCTGCGGCGTGCAGGCTGGTACCGAACCGGTGGGCGAAGGCCCGCGCCTTTCCCTCCAACTCGTCGTAGGAGTCCTGCGCGGTCATCTGCGCGGCGTGCTTGCGGTACCGGTAGACCGGAACGGGCAGCAGGATTCCCGGGGCGAGGCAGGTGATCGCGAGCGCGCAGTAATCCTCGCCCTGTACGAGACCGCCCATGGGGGCCGCGCGCACCAGGTCTGTTCGGGCCAGAAGGGTGGTCGGGCCGAGCGGGATGGTGTCGGCCGGGTCCTTCCAGTACCGCCATACGTCCCCGGCCTCATGCTGGCCGGGCGGCGTCGGGCACCGCCACAGGGTCGTGGACCCGTCCGCGTGCAGGTCCTGGCTGTATCCGGCACACCAGCCCACCCCGGTCTCCTCCAGCGTGCGCAGCCGCAGCGCCATGGCCCAGTCGGTGAACTCGTCATCGTCGTCAGCCCATTGGACGTACTCGGTGCGCACTTCGTTGAGGGCGAAGTTGCGGGCGCAGGCCGCGCCGACCGAGCGCGGCAGGGCGAGGGTGCGGATGCGCGGGTCGACGGCGAGCGCGGCGGGCAGCCGGGTGGGGTCGGCGCCGTCGAGGGCGACGACGGCCTCCCACGGGACGCTCTGGCGGCACAGGCTCGCGTGCATGGCGGCGAGGAACGCCAGCCGCTCCGGGCGGAGTTGGGTGGCGATGACCACGGTGATCTTCGAGTGAGGGTGCGGCGACAGGGGCTTCTCCGGGCGGGCTTCGGTAGGGCGGTGCGGGCTGCCGGGGCTATCGGCGGGCGGCCTTGCGGGGCGCCGGCGCCGATGAAGGAGCAGTGGCGGACAGGCGCGGGGCGGTACGCGGCGGCACGACCGGCGCCGGAGAATCCGGGTTCCATGCACCGGGATCGGCGACGATGCGGCTGCGCGGGTCGGTGTCCCACCCGACGACGGGTCCGCGGTCGTACGCCAGCAGGCCGATCACTTCGATGCCGGACTCGTGCAGGACATAGGCCCACTCCAGGTCCTCGGTGCCGTCCTGCGTGATCAGTTCACGCTCGGCCGGGGTGCCGTCGGTGTTGTACAGGTTGGTGAGCTGGCGGCTGGGGTACTCCTCGCCCCCGGTCAGGGAGCGGCGCAGGCCGGCGGGAGCACCGTCGAGGAGGTCCGTGCCCAGTTCCTCCCAGCCGTGGTGCACCTCGTCGATCAGGTGTCGGGCCATCGCCTCCACATCACCGGCGAACCGGTGCTGGTAGGCGGCCAGGAGCAGCCGGAGTTTGCTGTCGGGGTAGCCGTCGAAGTGGATGTACATGCCGGCATAGCCGTCGGCGGTGGGGCGGGCGATGACCGCACGGGTGGACAGACAAGTCTCCTGGGGGATGGGGCGGGTCAGTGCGAGCGGGCGCGCGGCGCCGGAGCCGAGGCGGGGGCCGGTCGGGCTGCGGCGGGGCCAGGTGTGCTGGTCCGCGCGGTGGTCTGGGGTGGTGTGGTGGCCGGGATCGGCTGGTCGGGCTTCCACAGGACGGGGGTGTCGCGGAGCCGGACGCGGGGGTCGGTGCTCCACGCGACGAGGGGACCGCGTTCCACGCCGGGCGCGCTGATCACTTCGATGCCGCGTGGGTGGAGGACGTATCCCCAGTTCAGGCGGGACGCCGTCCGCTCTGTGTAGATCAGAGGCGGCACGGTCGGCCGGGCCGGGTAGCGCTTGCCGGGCCGGTCGCGGCCGGCGGCGAGGCGGTCGCGCAGGGCGTCGGGCGCTCCGTCGAGGAGGTCGGTGCCGAGGGAGGACCAGCCTTCCGGCGCGTCGTCGATGAGGTACGCGGCCAGGGCCTCGGTGTCGCCCGCGAACCGGTGCTGATGCGCGGCGAGCAGCAGCGGCAGGTGATGGCTGGGGTAGCAGTCCCAGTGGACGTACGTCCCGGCGTAGCCGGTGGGGGTGGGGCGGGCGATGACAGAACGAGTGGACAGAGAATCTTCCTGTCGACGGGGCGGGTCAGCGTGAGGGGCGGCGTGCGGGCGCGGCCGGTGGCGCGGGTGCCGCCGCGGGGTCGCTCGTGGGCTGTGCCGGTGCTGACGGGTGCGTGCGCCGGTAGGTGTCGGCGAGGTGGTCGTCGGTCAAGTAGCTGAGTTTGTCTCCGAGTTCGGACAGCTGCTCGGCGTGCCGGCGGTACCGTTCGGCGATCTTCGGCTCGTGGTTGCGCTCGCACCACTCGGCGGCCGTCTCCAGGAATTGGTGCAGCTCGCTCAGGGCGCTGTGTCCGTCGCCGAGGACGGCGGTGGCGACGGCCTGGAACTCGGCGGTCGTGCACACCCCGTACAGCTGGCGGGTCCAGGCGATGACGCTCTGCCCGGCGTCCTCGATCGTGAGGCCGTCGGTGAACTGCTTGGCGTCGTGGGCGGCCCAGCGGTGCAGGTCGTCGGTGGTGGGCCGGTTGCCGCGGTGGTCTTTGATCTGCTCGCCGGTACGACCGACGTTGTCGTACAGGTCGAAGTCGGGGTGGGACAGGGACAAGGAACTCCTCGGGGCGTGGAGCCGGGCCGCGGTGCTACGCGTAGGTCGTCAGTCCGGAAGCGACGGGCGGCCCGGAGGCTTCGGTGCGGGCGCACGTGTAGCCGATGAGGCGGGACGGGGCGGCCTTGGCCGGCACGGTGGCAGCGTCGGAGCAGACGAACGTGTACGTGACCGAGGTGCGAGGGATGTCGTGGAGCCAGGCGCGGTCGTCCTTGCCGGGGTTGATCTGCAGCCCGGAGTGCGCGACGGCGTCGGTCTGCGTGTGGGTGTGGGCGAACAGGATCAGCGCCCCACCGTCGGTGGTCTTGAGCGCGTAGGCGTCCTGGTAGCGGTTGGCTGCCCCGGCGAAGACGGTGGTGCCCAACTTTCCGTACTTCTTGGTCGTCTTGTCGTGGACCTTGATCTGCTGCTTGCTCGCCGTAGTCGGGGTGAAGACCTTGGTGCCGGTGTTCACCCCGCCGGTCGCGAAGTTGTCGATCACTGCGGTGCGCAGCAGGTCGGCATCGGCGGCGAGCTGCTCGTTGCCGTCGGCGGCGACCGCGGTGGCGTAGCCGTGCTGGTCGAGGGCGATGTCCGGCAGTGTCTTGTCGTCGAGGTCGACGACGGAGACTATCTCCCACCGCTTTTGCTCCGGCTGCTCGGCGAAGACCGCAAGTCGGCTCGGATCCTTGCCCTTCTGGCCGGAGAGCGCGGCGGCGAACCAGCGTTCCTGGCCAGCGGTGAAGCGCGGGATGTACAGCTTGGCGTTGGCGGTGTCGTACGACCACGGCTTGTACGGCTTGCGGTCGGCCTTGGGCAGGCCCTCGTCCTCCTTGTAGTCCGCGACGGACATGGCGTACAGCGGGCCGTCCTCGATGCTGTCGAGGAGCGTGCGGTCGTTGTCGGCGTTGGCCTCGTTGTTGATCTTCGAGTAGTGGGTGATCTGGGCGAGGGCCTCCTGCTTCGTCAGCGCTGGTACGGCGGCCGGTGCGGGGGAGGTGGTGCGGGTGGCCTTCGTCGTGGCGTCGTGGCTGCTGGTGTCGGAGGTCGTGCAGGCGGACGCGGTGAGCGTGACGGTCGCGAGCGTGGTGAGCAGCAGGGCGGCGCGGCGGGCGGGGGTGTGCGAGGGGATGAGGGCGCTCCGGGGGAGGGGATCAGCGGGATCGGGATGGGGGTGTGGTGGCCGACGGGGAGAGCACGGCGGTCGCGGCCGGTGGCGTGCGGGTGTCGGCAGTGGCGCGCAGGCGCTTCGCGGCGCGGGCGAGGTAGATGCGGCTGTCGCCGAGGCGGTCTTCGAGCCGTTGGCGCTCGGTGGTGATCGCCCGGTCGCGGGCGGGCCCAGGGATCTGGTGGGAGAGGTTGGCGAGACGGCCGAGGTGGTGAACGGCGGCGCCGAGGGCGGCGAGCGCGAGCCCGGTGGGTTCGGCGGCGTTCGCGAGCGCGAGGGTCGTGCGGCGCACCGTGGTCGTGGGCCGGGCAGGGGAGCGGGTGGCGGCCCGGTGACGGAAGGCGCTCTCGCCGGCCAGGAATCCCAGCAGGCGGCCCAGGTGTCGGACTTCGTCGTCCAGGATCTCGCTCAGTGCTGGATCAGGGTGGATCTGGTCGGGGAGTGGAAGGTGGTCGGCGACGGTGTTGAGTCGGTCGGCCACGTCGTGCAGCAGCATCCGCTGGTCGGGATCGGACAGCGGCAACTCCTTGATACGGGGGCCGGGTTCTACCGGCGGGAGGTGGATTTCGGGGAGGAGGACACCATTGGCAGCACCTTGCTCGCGGCTGCTGATGCCGCAGTGGGAGGCGGGAGGGGAGCGGCACGACGGAAGTTGACCCCGATGCCCTGGAGTGCGAGCCGCTGGGCGACGAGCTGGACCAGCAGGGCGCGCTCCTTGGGGCTGTAGGAGGCCGGCAGCACGAAGGCGAACTCATTGGGGCGGTACTGGAAGTTGCAGCCGAACAGCGTCATGCGCGCCTCTTCGGGAACCGAGTCGTACGGTGCTCCCACCACGCCGTCCGGGTACCAGACCAGCGTGAGAGTCCGGGCGACCTCGGGCGCGGGCTGGCGGTGCGGCGGCTCGGGCTGGCCGTAGGCGTTGTGACGGACCGCGTCCAGGGCCGCCCGGTAGCGGGGCAGCACGCGTCGGGTGACTGCGGCGGCGGCGCGGGCCGGATCGTTGGGGACGGCGATGCCGTTCGGCTCACGTACCGGGGAGATCTGGTGGGGCTTGAAGCCCTCGGGCTCTAGCGGGGCCACCACGAACTGGTGGCGGTACAGGGACGGTCGGTGACGTAGAGCTGTTCTCCGTCGGGTCCGTGCAGGACGGCGTCATGGCCGAGGACGTACTGGCTGACGATGTAGTCGACGTGGCCGGCGTCCCAGAGCCGTTCGATGGTTGGGAACTGGTCCTTGTAGGTGGGATGGCGGTGGTACTCGCTCGTCCAGGTGCCGGGCAGGCGGTCGGCGAGTGCGACGGCGAAGGCCGACAAGAAGGTTGTGCAGGGCGTGGGCATGGGTTCCTGAGTGGCTGCGCCGGTTGGTTGGTCCGTCGGCGCTCAGCGACGTGGTCCCCCGGATCCGGGCTGCGGTCCGGGCGGGGCCGGGGGAGTGGCGGGCGTCGTCGTGCGGGTCTGCTTCAGGAGCGCGTCGAGGTCCGGGGGTGGGTCGTAGTGCGCGCGGAGAATCTTGAGATCCGCTTCGGTGGCCATGGCCAGGGCTGAAGCGATGCTGCTGGCTGCGCCGCGGAGCAGCCAGGGCGGTGACTCGGGTTCGGCTCCGCGGTTTTGGCCCTTCCACTTGGCGGTGGCGGCCAGGTGCTCGATGACCTCGTTGAGGAACGGCGCGACGGCGTCCAGCAGGGCGTTGAGCGCGGTGCTGAACTCGGCTGGCGTCTCAGCCGCGTCCAGAGCCGCGTGGTAAGGGCCCAGGTCCGGGGCGGGGAAGGGCTCGGGTGGCAGGGGGTGCCGGGTGCGGAAGGCTTCGGCATCGCGATCCGCCCAGCGGTGCAGGTCCGCCTTTGTGGCGGAGCGGGCGTGATAGGCGTGGATCTGGTCGGCGGTGCGGCCGACGTTGTCGTACAGCTCGAAGTCGGGGTTCTGCAGGGGTGCTCCAGGTCTCGTGCGGCCGCGGCTTGCGGGGGTTTCAGTGCATGCGGGCGTCGGTGTCGAAGAGCGCCAGTTCGTGGGGGTGCAGGAGGTGCTGCACGATGAAGCTGCGCCCCGCCACTTTCCACAAGCCTCGGCCCCGGTTGAGGTGGGAGATCGCGTCGGTCTCCACCGAGGTCAGGCCCAGCAGGGTTGCTGCGGCATGGAGTTGGTCGGTCTCCTGCCGGTAGATGATGCGGGTGGAGCAGTCGCCGAGGAGTCCTTCGGCCAGGGCGCGTCCTCGGGATCCGGCGTCGCCCGCGGTGAGCAGGTCGGACAGCCGGTGGATCACCATCAGATTCGCGATGCCCAGCCCGCGGCTCAGCTTCCACTGGGACTGCATACGCTGCAGAAGGCCCGGGTGGCGCATCAGGCGCCATGCCTCGTCGTAGACGATCCAGCGCCGGCCGCCGTTCGGGTCGGACAGTGCGGATTCCATCCACGCGGACGCGCAGGTCATCGCCAAGACCAACGCGGTGTCGTCGCCGGATCCGCCCAGGCGGGACAGGTCGATGGTGAGCATCGGCGAGTTGGGATCGAAGGCCACCGTGCTCGGGGCGTCGAACATCCCGGCGAGGTCGCCGTGGACCAGCCTGCGCATGGCGTGGGCGAGGTCGCGGGAGGCGTCGCCGAGGCGGCCGGACATGATGCCGCCGGCCACGTCGAGTTCGTCGGGGTTGTTGAGGGTGGCGGCGATGTCGCCGAGCAGCGGGGTGCGACCGGTCGCGACGGCGCGGGTGACGACGGCGTCCAGGGCGACGTCGAGGCCGGTGTGCTCCATCGGCAGCAGGTCCCGCCCGAGCACGGTGCGGGCCAGCGAGCCGAGTAGCAGCAGGCGGCGCTTACGGATTTCGCCCGCCCAGTCGGCCTCGGAGACGCTGTTGGGCCGCGGCGCCGCGTCCAGAGGGTTCAGCTTTCCGGGCAGGCCCGGCCCGAGCGCGATGGAGGTACCGCCCAGCGCCTGTGACACGGGCGTCCATTCACCCTTGGGATCGCACGGCACGTAGACGCGATACCCGAAGGCGATCGACCTCAACGCGAAGCTCTTGGCCAGCGCTGACTTGCCCTGTCCGATCACCCCGGCCAACAGCACGTTGGGGTTGGTGAAGCCCTCGACCTTGCCGTACAGCGCGAACGGATCGAAGCAGAAGCTGGCTTCGGCGTGGACGTCGCGGCCGATGTAGATGCCCTCGGCGCCGAGGCCGCCTTCGGCGAGAAACGGGTACGCCCCGCTCGCGGTGGCGGTGGTCATGCGGTGGGCGGGCAGCTTGAGCCTGTTGTTGCGGGAGGACGCGGGGCCGGGTCGCCCGGCGGGCGGGAAGAGGGGCGGCGGCATCTCCTGTTCCTCTACGCCGGTGCCGCTGGTGTGGGCGGCTGCTTCGACGCGGGCCTTCGCGGCGGCCTCGGCGAGCTGCCGGCGGGCGGCTTTGCGGGAGGCACGGTCGGTGCCGTGCGGGATGAACAGGGGGCTGGCGCTGGCGCGGCGCGCGGGCCGGTGGCTCATGGCGGGGCGGCTTTCACGTGACGGTGGTCTGGACGCGGTGCGGGGGTCAGACGACCGGTGAGGCCGTGAACAGAATCGGGCTGCGGTAGCTCTTGCCGTCGCCCGACCAGTCCAGCTGAATGTAGCCGTCGGCGAGGTAGCGGCCGGATCCCGCCGCGGACTTGAGGGTTCCGGTCGAGTAGGAGCCGTTGCCGTTGCTGCTGCTGTGTTCGAGCGCGTGCTCCAGGCCGGTGTAGGCGGCCGACTTCACGACCGGGTCCGTGCCGCTGACGCTGCGCTTGGTCTGGAGCTGGAACTTGGCCTTGTTGAAGGTGTAGGTGCTGCGGTTCTTGGCCGTGTACGGGCCGTCCCAGTACACGGTGGCGGTGGTGTAGATGTAGCCGCCGGACCGCATGGCGCAGAGCGTCACGTCGAAGTCCCAGTTGTCGGAGTCGGGTCCGCTATAGCTCGGGTCATCGACGCTGTGGCTGCTGGTCTTGCAGTGGTAGCTGGCCGCGGATGCCGGGGCGGCGGTGGCCAGGGCGGCGGTGCCGGCGAGCGCGGCGAGGATGACGGCGGTGGAGGTGGAGCGCTTCAGTGCGCGCATGGGGGGCCCTTCGGTCGTGGGGGTTACTGGCTGCAGGTGGTGGTGTGGCGGTGCAGCGGAGCGTTGAGGTCGCTCGGGGTGGTCTTGCGGCGGACGACGTGGCCGGCGGCGAGGTGGCGCTGGCAGATGGTTAGGACGGGTGGCCCCTCGGGCAGCCGCTCGGGGTGGCAGCCCGTGTCCGTCAAGGGCTCGCCCGCGACGGGCAGGAGGTGGAAGGCGTCGTGCACGGCGGCGGCGGACTGCCACATCCGGGTGTGCGCGGTGGCGAGGTGTCGGCCGGCGGCGGGGTGCGGGGGCCGGGTTGCCTCGGCGAGCTGGTCGAGCAGCTGATGCAGCGCGGTCAGATGCGCGTGCAACACGTCGAGGTGCACGCGATCCGCGGGTGAAGCAGTGGGTTGGGCGCGTGGGCTGAGGGCGCGGGTGTGGTGGCGGATACCGGCGCTGGCGGCCCGCAGGTACGGGTACGCGTCACCGACGGGAAGGGCAGAGGTCAAAGGGAGAGAGTTCCTTCCTGCCGTGGCGGCAGGGCGTCGGCTGGTGCCGGGGCGGGGTTACAGGGCCGTGCGGGCGAGCGGAAGGGCGCCGAGCGTGAAGGCGTCGGGCTGCTGGAAGTTGAGCCGTCGCAGGTCGACCTGGGCGGTGACTGCGGCGGTCTCGATCTGCGCGCACGCGGCATCGAGCAGGGCGTCGGTCTCCGCGGACACGGTGAGCAGCCCGGTCAGCGCCACATCGGCGTGCCCGGCGATCAGCTGCCGTTCGCGGACCTTCACGTCGGCGTATTCGACGGAGTCGGCTTCGGAATCGACTTGCCCGCGGCGGGCACGCTCGTTGGCGTCCGCGATGATCGCCGCCTTCTTGCGCTGCACGTCGCGCATCGCGGACTCGAGCCCCTGCGGCACGTATAGAAGGGAGAGGGTGCGCCGGACCCCGGTGGTGAACATCAGGCCGTGCAGGAACCCGGCGCTCGTTTCGGTGCGGGGCCAGTCCTCGACCCAATAGGTGGCGTGCCGGGCGGAGTCGGTGGCGAGCCGGTCGTACTCCTCGACCTGGACCACGGGCCCGGCGGCTGCCGGGTCGGCTTCGGCTCGGCCGGAGTTGGACCACTGCTGCAGCGCGGACAGCGCCTTGGGGTCGTAGGCGGTGCGGATGACGGCGGCGATCTCGCGGGCACTGAGCCAGCCGGTCACCATCAGTCCGGCGCTGCGCGCGGCCTGGGCGATGGCGGACGTGGTCTGTTCCATGACGGTGAAGGCGCCAGGCAGTCCACCACCGGCCTGGGAGATCAAGCGCTTGGCGGCCTTGAGGTCCAGGCTGATGGCCAGGTACGCCTCGTGCGGGGCGGCGGCAGGTCCTGCGGAGGCGACCAGGTCGGAGTACACCTGCCCCGCGACCGGGGTGTCGGGTCGGCCCTGTTGGGCCCAGTGGCGGGCGAGGGTGTCGCCGCTGTCGGGCACGGTGCGCTCCAGGACCTGCACGGTGGCGACGTGTCCGGTGCGGGCGATGCCCGCCAGGGCTCGCCCCCAGCTGCTGACGTTGTGGTTCTGACTGGCCGGGTCGAGGAGAGCGAAGGCCCTGCTGGAGACGCGGGCGACGGCGGTCAGGGTCTGACCGTGCGGGTCGTGCACGGCGGCGGCCTGGTTGGCGGAATCGCCGGGCGTGACCACGCGCAGTGAGGCGGCGGTGCCGGGCAGATGGAGGATGCCGTCCTGGCGGGGGCGGGTGACGGGCCGGGCGAGCCACAGGGTCTGGCCGGTGCGCCGCCGCCGGGCGAAGCGCAGGACGATCGGCGCCCAGTCGATCAGCGAGCGGCCGTGCCGGCGGACGACGACCAGGGCGGCGACCGCGGCCCACAGCGGCGCCAGGGCGATGGCGCCGAGCAGCCCGGTGGATACCACCGTGACCAGCAGAAGCGCCAACGCGCCAGACACGAGGACGAGTTGGGGCAGGGAGAGGCCGAGCAGGATGCCGCGCCTGGACCGGTGGGGGAATTTGACGGTGAGTGGTGTGACGGTGAGATCTGACAATGGCCGTTCCGATGGTGCGCGGGGCGGTGGCCGGGGCGGCGCGCGGCGAGGAATACGCAGCGCGTGCCGCCCCGGAGGCTGGCAAGGTCACAGGCCGGTGGGCGGGGGCGGCGGCGCCCCGGTTCCGCTGGAGGTGCCGGCCGAGTTCGGTGTCGGCGGGGCGCCCTGCGGCGGTGGCGTCGAGGCGCCTGCGCCGGGCTGCGACATGAAGCCGCCGCCGTTGGAGGGCGATCCGGAACCGCCACCCTGTCCGGGTGCACCGCCGAACTGACCACTGGTGTCGTCATGAGGGCTGGTCGGCGGGGGCTGGACGGCCTTCTCCAGACCGCTCTTGATCCCTTCGCTCCCGGACGACGGGGCGTTTGACCTGCCGCCTTCCTTGCCGGTGTCCGGCGTGGGGTTGGTGGCGGTGTCGCCGGGGAAGCCGCCCGGAACGGAGTCCGGGCCCTGGGGAGCGGCGCCTGCTCCGGCCGCGGCACCGCCACTTCCGGCGGTGGCGACCGCGGCGGCGGCCTTGCGCCCGGCGCGTTCGGCGTGCTGACGGGCCATCTGCGCACCGGCTCCGCCGGAGCGGTGCAGGGTCTCGGCGTCGGAGCCCTCGGAGGCGGCCCAGTGCACGAACTTGAACGTGGCATACGGGCACAGCAGGACCAGCGCCAGGATGACGATGCCGGCCATCACGTCGGCAAGGGCGGCGATGCCGTCCTTCGCCTCGGTCTTGCCCATCGCGGCGATCCCCAGGACGAAGATCACAGTCATCAGCAACTTGCTGACGACGAGGGTGGCGGTGGCTTCGATCCAGCCCTTGCGCCAGCGCCGGGCGACCTCCCAGCCGCCGCCGGCTCCGGCGAAGACGGCGAGGGTGACCATGACGAGGATGCCGACCTTGCGGACCATCATCACGCACCAGTAGAGGAAGGCGCCGATCGCGGCGCCGACACCGACGAAGACGGTGACGAGCCAGCCCAGGCCGGACAGGGAGGCGATCTGGCCCACCTTGACGATCCGCCGCACTGCCGTGGCGATGTCGAGGTTGGCGGCCTTGAAGAGTCCGTCGCTCAATGCGTCGACGACTTCGATGGCGACGGTGGTGAAGGCGATCGCGGTGAACGCGAAAAGCACGCCGGTGGCGGTGCCGGTGAATGCCTGGGTGAGCGCCTGGCCGTCGCGGCGGATCGCGGCGCGTACGAGCTGGGCGCAGAACGTGGCGACGAGGACGACCAGGCCGATCGGCAGGATCATCTCGTAGTTGTCGCGGAACCACCCGGCGTTGAGGTCGACCTTGGTGGTGGTGTTGACCGCCTCGGCTGCCAAGTCAGCTGCGGCGGCGGCGAGTTCGCCCGCGCTCTTGGCCATCCAGTTGCCGATGGCCGTGCCCGGGTCGGAGGCGAAGTCCACGGCGTCGCCGACGGCGCAGAGTTTGTCCGCGAGGGGGAGGTCGCAGAAGCCCAAGGGGGAATCCCCTCCTTTCTCAGGTGGGCTGGGGCGGGTCAGGGCACGACGAGGGGGGCGATGGAGACCAGCGAGCAGTTCGCGTTGGGGCGGCACTGCACGGCGAGGGTGATGGAGCGGTCCTCGGCGCCGGCCCCGCCCTTCTTCCAGGCGATCTGCTGCTTGCCGGTGACGGTGACGGCGTAGATGTACGCCTCGGTGATCGCCGACGGATCGTCCGCCAGGGCCTGCTTGAACGCCGAGGGGTAGTGGGCCTCCGTGACGGTGGCGGTGGCGTACTGGTCCTGGTCGGCCATCCGCGACCACAGCACCGGATCCGGCACCTGCGTGGCGATCGAGGACCAGTCGGCGTACTTCGTCTCCGCCGTCAGCCACGCCCTCATTCCGGCGAGCTGCTGGTCACGGCTGGTGGTGCGGGTGTCGTACGACCACAGCGTTGCCGCGGCGGCCTTGGCGAAGGCGACCGGGTCCGCCAGCTGCGGGGGCTTGGCCACCGAACCGGCCCCGGCCGACGCCGTCGGGCCGGCGGACGCGGAGGTACTGCTGCTCGGCCCGGAGGACGGGGCGGCGGCCTGGCTGTCGCCGGCTGTGGTGCGGCCGGTGAGCAGGGCGGCGACGACGGCGAGGCCCAGCAGGACGGCGAGGCCGGTCGCGAGGACCGTGATGCGCTGGCGGGTCGACCAGCCGAGGCCGTAGCCGGATAGGGAGAGGAATCGTTTCGGCATCAGTGGACCTGTGACCCCAGGGCGGAGAAGAACGCCACGACCCCGTTCGCGGCGCCGAGACCAAGGGCGGCGCCCGCCGCGACGACCGCGCCCTTCTTCCCGTTGGCCTCGGCCTGGTGGCCGCCGGTGTGGTGGCCCCACGCCCACACGCCGAGGGAGACGGCGAGCGAGCCGACAACGGCGACGATCGCGAACAGGTTGATCGAGTTGACGACGTTCTTGAGCACGGCGAGGCCGGGCAGGCCACCGCCCGAGGGCGTGATGCCGGGGTCGTAGGCCAGATACTGCACGGTTTCGAGCAGGTGCAATGAGGCTCCTTGGGCACGCCGAAGCCCGGCGCGCGGGAATCACAGAAAGGGGGAGAGGGCGAGGCAACTGCCTCGAGAAGGAAGGCCGGCAGCGGTGCGGGAGACGGCTGGCCCGGTCGGCGCCCGCGTTGGGGCGGCGTGGCGTGCACGAGGTCACGCAGGTTTCGCGCCGAGGCTGGACGAGGCCACAGGTCGGGCTGGGGCTGCTGTCGATGGCGCTTCGGCTCAGGCTCCGAACCGGCTGCCGGGGTGCACTACTTCGGGATCGACGGCTTCGGTGCCGGGTTGGTCTTGTAGGGGTTCGCGCAGTTGTAGATCATGTAGCCGCGGATTTTCTTGCCGTCGGACTTCCGGGTGACGGTGCCGCGGGTGTACCAGGTCTTCTCGGCCTTCTTGTACGCCCACTGGTCGTAGACGACCTTGTCGTGCCGGTAGCCGATGCCCACGACGGTGGACGCCTTCGACGGGGCCTTGCGGATCTTGACCGCACTGCAGCTGATCGTGGTGGTGCCGGTGTCGTACGCCTGTGCCGTGCTGGCGGTGGCCAGGCCGCCGGCGGCGACGGCCAGGCCCAGAGAGGCTGCCGCGAGGGCGCGCTGGGTGCGGTGGCGGGTTATCAAGTAGGTGCTCCGTGCTGTCAGGGGAATGAGGGTGGGCAGGACGGCGGGTCCTGCGGGGCCAGTCCGAGGTGAGTGCGGAAGAGGCCCAGGGGGGTATCCCGGTCAGGGGGTGTGCCGGGGATGTCGCGCCCCGACCGGGGGTCAGATGACGCGGCGGGCGGCGAGTATGTCCCAGTCCGCGAGCGGCGTGATCCGCACAGGCTTTCCCGTACGGGGTGCCTCGATCGCGAGGCCCGAGCCGATGTACATGCCGACGTGTTCGGGGCGGGTGGCGCTGCCGCGGGAGAAGATCAGGTCACCGGGCTTGAGTGCATTGGGGGACACTGCCTTGCCCTCGTCGACCTGCGTATACGTGGTGCGGGTGAGCTGGATGCCGGCGTGCTTGTACGCCTGCTGGGTCAGCGAGCTGCAGTCGCAGCGGCCCATCGGGTCGGGGCCGTGCGGCGAGGTGCAGGCGCCGCCCCACTGGTACATCGTCCCGAGCTGCGCCATCGCCCAGGCGATCGCCTTGCGCGCCTTCGGATCGGCGTCCTTCGGGATCGAGTAGCCCTTCGGTACCGACCCTTCCGGGATGGTGCCGTACCCGGAGCCGTCCCCGGCCGCCGCACAGGGCGCGGTACTGGAGGTGGTGTTCGTCTCGCTGGTGTCCTGGTCGGCGTCGGGGAACGTCGCGGCGATCGCCTTCTGGAGGGCGGTCGCCAGCTCCTCCCAGTCGGCGTAGGCGTCGGGGTAGCCGGAGCGCTGGACCTTCTGCGCGGCCTGGGTGACGGTCAGCTGCTGCCAACCGTCCACCGCGAGCAGGTGCTTGTAGAACTGTTCGCTCGAGTAGACGGGGTCGTGGATCTCCGTAGCGGTGCCCCAGCCCTGGCTCGGCCGTTGCTGGAACAGACCCAGCGAGTCGCGGTCACCAGAGTTCAGGTTGCGCAGCCGTGATTCCTGCATCGCGGTGGCGAGCGCGATGATCTGGCCCTTCTTCGGCACGTGGAGGCCGATCCCGGTGGCCACGATCGTGCGGGCGTTGGGGATCTGTTCCTCGGGCAGGGACAGGCCCTCGACGTGCACGTCCTTGGCGGTCGCACCGTTGAGGATCTTGGTGACCTGCTCGACGACCGTGTCGGTGTCGACGTCGCCCACGCAGCTGAAGGACGAGTAGGTGGTCTGGGCGGCCTCGCTGCTGGTGGCCATCAGCATGGCCGTGCCGGCGAGGAGGAGAGGAGAGAGGACGAAGACGCCGATGCCGGCGGCCACGCCCTTCAATCGGGGACGCCTCCCGGGCGGCCGTCACGGGCCGGGGACCGGTGCGCGGGCAGGGGAGGGTAGAGCGATGTCACAACGAGGTCCTTGGTGAAGTCCCGGCGGCGCGTGCGTCGTTGAGGAAAGGGCGCGACGGCCGGGTGGTGGGTTAATCGGAGCCTAGGTGCACGTGCGCGAGTTGCCGCTCGCACCGGCACGGGGCGTCGGGTCAGGTGTGCCAGGACATGGGGATACCTCCACGAACGCAGGGGGCGGGGATGCGCCATCGGCGTGGTCTGCCGGGCAGTTCCAAAACACTAAGGGCGGATCCCCGGTTGCCGAAATCGTCTCTGATCAAGGCTCTATTTCGGGGTTTTCGGCGGCGATAGCGCTCAACCGGGGATCGTGCCCTACAGTTTTGGCTCCTCCCCTCGCCCCCGCCGCTGCGCGGCCCGCAGTGCCTTCCTGCCCGCATGCGGTCCTGCGGGTTATCCAGGCGGGCCGGAGCGACTCTCCCTCACCTCACCGACCCGAATTGGGGTATCTCTTTGCCTTTTTCCCTGCACCAGGGCGACGCGCTCGGCGTCCTCGCCGAACTGCCGGACGACTGCGTCGACTCCGTCATCACCGACCCGCCGTACAACAGCGGCGGGCGAACGGCCAAGGAACGCACCTCCCGCAGCGCGAAGCAGAAGTACACCTCCGCCGACGCAGGTCACGAACTGCCGGACTTCACCGGCGAGAACATGGATCAGCGGAGCTACGGCTTCTGGCTGACCCAGATCATGACCGAGGCGCACCGGCTCACCAAGGTCGGCGGCACGGCGCTGCTGTTCACCGACTGGCGGCAGCTGCCGATCACCACGGATGCCATCCAGGCCGCCGGCTGGCTCTGGCGGGGCGTGCTCGCCTGGCACAAGCCGCAGGCTAGGCCCCAGAAGGGACGTTTCACCCAGAACTGCGAATTCGTCGTCTGGGCCAGCAACGGACCGATCGACGCGTCCAGGAACCCGGTCTACCTGCCCGGCCTGTACAGCGCCTCGCAGCCGTCGGGCAAGAGTCGGCAGCACATCACGCAGAAGCCCGTCTCCGTCATGCGTGAGCTGGTGCAGATCTCCCCGCCGGGCGGCACGGTGCTCGACTTCACCTGCGGCTCGGGCTCGACGGGAGTCGCGGCCCTGCTGGAGGGCCGTGATTTCATCGGCGTCGAGAAGACCAAGCACTACGCCGCGATAGCCGCCGACCGGCTCACCGAAACGCTGGAGCAGACTTTGTCCCAGGACGACTTGACCCTCACGTCCTGAGCCCTGTCGTGCAGCGCGGCACGGCATGTGCTGCGTGGCCCGTCATGCCATGGCCGTGCCGCTCGGGGCGTTATAGCAGCACAGTCCCGGTTACCGAAACCGGGGATTCTCCGGATGGTTTGAGCCGCAATTCACGCCCAACGGCCGCGGCTCAAGGAGGCCCCTTTTCGTGCCTGAATCCATAGACCCCCCGGACGACAGGGAGACGGAACCGGTCCGGCTGCCGGAGTCCGATCTGGAGAGCATTGAGGCGAGCGTCCGTAAACTGCTGGACCAATCTGCCGAGCAGGCCCGCCAGCTCGACAGCCTCGCCTCCGCACCGCCGCCCACGGACTCACCGTTCGGCGCCTTCGGCTTCCCGGGTTTCGCGGGCGTGGCGCCGCAGCCCGCCCCGCCGGAGCCCCGCCCGATCCTGGAACTGGAGGGCGAGGAGTACGAAGACGAACTCGACGCGCTGTCCGACTGGGTTGATGACTTCCTCGTCCGGGTCTACGGGGCGGAGGTCACCACCGCCGCCCCGTGGTGCGAGCAATGGCAGGAACACGCCGACGTCGTCGCCTGGCTCCACGCCCTATGGCTGGCCTACCAGCAGCACAAGGACCCCGAGGCCGGCCTGTCCGGCCTATTCGTCTGGCACCGGGACTTCCTCACCCACGCCATGGCCACCGTCAGGGCTGCCGGCGGGCCCCTGTCCGCGTGCATGACCGATCCGGACCGACCCGCCCACCGCCTGCTGCCCGGCCCGCCGCCCTCAAGCCGGACCACCGCCGAAACCGCAGAGTCCGAGGAGAACGGCGAACCCGGCCAGGCCGCCGGATGAACGGCCACGACCGGCCCGCCTTCGGTCTCTCCTTCGACCCGCGCGCCCTGAACGACCTTCTCCAGGCCCCCAGCGACATCCGCGACCTCGCGCTCGCCCAGCTCCAGGACATCGTCAACGCCCGCCTGTTCGGCGCCAAACTCACCCGCGATCTCGCCGGATGCCGCAAGGTCTACGTCGATCACCGCAACGCGTGGCGCATCGTCTACGCCCAGCGGCAAGCGCCTGCCACCTCCACGCACACCACCGAGATCCACGTCGTGGCCGTCCGCCCGCGGGAGGCGCACGACGTGTACGACACCGCCCGCGCCCGCCTCGGCATCACCCGACGGCCCATGGGCGAGCGCACCCACGCCGCCCGCACCCGCTCGCCACAGCTGAGCGCGCGCCAGCCCATCCCCAAGCCCGGACCACCGCCCTACGCGATGCCCGGCCTTCCCAGCCCCGCACTGCCCCCGACCCTGAAGGGCCCCGTTCGTTGACGCAGTTCCCCACCCTGATCGACCAGGTCGCCGCCGCCGTACTGGCGCCGGCCGAGGTCAACGAGAACCCGCACCACCGCGCCATCCTCGACGTGTTCGTCGAGATCCAGGACCTCGACCGGCAGCTCGCCGCCCTGGCCGGCGCCGAACGTCCCGCCGGCGTCACCGCCACTGAGCAGCTCGACACGCTCACCGACCTGCTGATCGAACGCATGGCGGCCGGAGCCGGGCTGAGCGCACTGCTGTCCACCTCCTGCTGCTGCGCGGCGGCGTACGAGCCCGCACCGCCCAGCGAGTACGAGCCGGTGGAGGACGAAGAGCCCGACTTCGAACCGGACCTCGATCCCGACTTCGATCCGGACGTCGAGGATTTCGACGACTTCGAGGACCTGGAGGGTCTCGACGACTTCGACGACCTCCACGAGGCCACGTGCGAGGAGTTCCTGACCTGTCCGAGCCGGCCGAGGACGATCGTCCACGCCTGCCTCGACGTCTTCGACGTCCTGGGCGCAGACGAGTACGTCAGCACCGCGGAGCTGGTCGCGCGCCTGCGCGAGCTGCCGGGCGAGGCCGATGGACGCTGGCGCTACGCCGACCTCACCCCGGTCCGGCTTGCCCTTCTCCTGCGCCCCTACGGAGTCCAGTCCCGCAAGCCGCGCGCCGCCGGCGGCAGCCGATACCGGGCCTACCAGCGCGGCGACCTACTGGCCGCCCGCCCGGACTGCTCCTGCTGACCCACCCCGCCCTCGCGCGTACGCACCCGGTCACAGCGGCGGACTGGGACCTGGTCGCCGCCTTCCACGCGCAGTGTTCCGAACAGAGCCTGTTGCGCCGCTGGGGCCGCACCCGCCTCACACCCCGTGATCTGACACGGCTGTCGCCCAGGCGCAGTGCTGGATCGGACTCGACGCGGACGAGCGGCCACTGGCCCTCGTCTGCGTCGGGCCCGTCAGCGGGAAGCCCGGCGTCGTCGACCTCGGACTTCAAGTCGCCGACGACCGCCACCGGCAGGGCATCGGAACGGCCCTGGTCCGGCAGGCGGCCTGGATCGCCCGCACGCGCGGGGCGCACACCCTCACCGCGTTCACGCAGGCGTCCAACGCGCCGATGCTCCGGCTCCTGGAGCGTCTGGGGCCGACCCGGCACACCCGCGACGGCTCCTACGTCGAGGTCCGCATCGCCCTGGACGCACACGCCTCGGACACTCTCCCGCCCACACGAACCGCTCCGACATGACCTCACCCCCCGAACCCTCGCCCGACCGCCACCCGCGCACCGTGCTCGACCAGCGGATCGAGACGGCCGTGGGGCGCAGCATCGAGAAGCTGTGGCGGCACCGCGACGACGGTCTCCTCGACGCACCGCACGCGGCCTTGGCGGACGCTCACCGCGGCCTCGTCCGGGCCGAGCGGGACGTCACCTTCCAGCGCGCCCGTCTCGCCCGCCTGGTGTCCGGCGAATTCCCCGTCGATCAGGCATTGTTCGCCCGGATCGAGCGCACGGTCGACCAGCTGGCGCATGCCATCGACGAGCGCGACGCCCAGCAGGCCAAGGCCACCGCCGCGCTTGAGCCGATCGAAGCCGCTGCCCCGAGGCAGGCGCCACGGCAGGTGCCGACGAAAGACATCGCGGCCCTGCTCGCCATCGCCCAGGGCGCCAAGCTGCACGAGAACCTGGTCACCCACCGGCTCGCCGTGGCCACCCCCTCGCGCACTCGCATCTCCTACGCCCAGTTGCAGCGCCTGCAGGCGAGCGGCCTCGTGGATCGCGACACCTCCCACCCGGTGCATGCCGGCCAGCCGGTCACCCTCACCGACGCCGGCCGGGCCGTACTCGCTGCCCCGCGCCCCGCAGGCCCGCCCGGCACCATGCCGTCGCCCCGGCCGACGGCATCACCGGCCCCCGCACACCTGCGTCGCTGAGGGGCTCAACTCTCCCTGCCCACGGCGCCGATGGCGCCGCCGAACCGAAAGCAACGATGCCCACCCACCAACCGGATCTCCGCCTCGACGGCTACCAGGCCGTCAACGACCGCGTTGATGAGCAGTTCTGGCAGCACATCAGCATCGGGGAGGACCAGCTCACCGTCCTGGCCGAGCACCACACCGAGGACGGCGAGCACAGCTTCTACCTGATGCACAACGGCGCCGTCACCTGGGGCATCCCGGGTGAGCCCCAGCTCCTCGCCCTCTACCTCCAGCGCGACACCGTCGCGCGGACCTTCCGCTTCGACCACGCGGCATTCGCCCTGCCTGCGATAGCCCAGTCCTGGCTGATCGCCCGGGGCTGCCCCGAGGAGAAGATCCTTCTCGCCGCCGGCATGGGGAGCGAACCTGCCGACCAGGCCACCCGCGTCCTGGAGAAGCGGCTGCGCAGCGACGGCGACCATTTCGCTCTGCTGACCAGCTACACGCACGACACCGAGCCGATGGAGATCACCGTGCTGCTGCGCGCCCTCGACGAGAAGGCGCCGCTGCCGTTCCGGATCCTGCTCGAAGAGGTCGACACCAAGGCGTGGACACACACCTTGCGTGAGGGCGGCTTCGCCACCTTCGAGGCCGCCACCCAGTGGTGGGAGGCGCACTGGAGCGGCGAGGCGATCCCGCTGCCGGCCGCGTCACCGCCAACCCGCCACCCCACTGCTCCAGGCACCCCCGCTCTGCCCGCACGCCCCGCTCCACCGCGCGGTCCTAGCCGCTGAATTCGCGGCTGCCCACCCGCTTTGCCCTTCCCGGCCCCGTGAAATGCCGACCACCCTGGATGAGGCGGCACGGAACATAGCACGCACTCCCCGGTTACCGAAACCGGGGATTCTCCGGAGTCTTGTTCTCGGCCCGCACGGCATCAGCCCGGTCCGTTTCCGCATTCCCTTCCCCATTTTCGTGGAGGTCAATTCCCCATGCGCGCCACCCGCATAGCCGTCTCCGCCGCCGTTCTCGGTGCGCTCGCTCTCCCGCTTGTCTCCATCCCCACCGCCAGTGCTGCACCCGCCCTCAGCAGCTGCGCGGCCAAGCCGCTCCCGTACAAGGTGCACACGAAGGCGGTGACGATCCGCTCCAAGGCGTCCTCCAAGTCCACGGCCCTCGGCGTGCTCTACCGCAGCCACAAGTTCACCGTTCACAAGAGCAGCGGGAACTGGCACTACATCACGGACGAGACCACTGGCGTAAAGGGGTGGGTGTCCGGAACGTACGTCTACCGTGACGTCGCCATGTGCCTGGACTAAAGGCCCAGCCTGCAATTCCCCTATCCAACATCCGAGTTCGCGGACCGTCTCTGCACGGACCGGAATCGCAGTGCGGCTTTCCCGCCCCGAAACGCGAATGAAAGGAGCCTTTCCGTGCCCGAGTTCAGCGAGGACGTGATGGGCGTCGTCACCGAGCGGGTCGAGGACCGCTTTCAGATGCCTCTCGCCGATCTGCGCCGGGCGGTTCAGGCGGCACCACAGGCCAACCCCGACGCCACCAGTGTCGTGCACTGGTACGGCCTGCTCACCGAAACCCAGGACGCACTCGACACCGCGGAAGACGCGCTCGTCGAGGCGCTCGGCACCCAACCGGGCGAACTCGACGACGTCGTAATGGAGTTGGCTCACCAGGTCAACGCCGCTGTCGCCGCACGTGACGGTCGCGCCATGGTCGTGGACTACCTCCTCGACCCCCTCGCCCCTGGCAAACGCGGGCCGGGCGCCTGGCGTGGTGCCTACCCCGCCGCGCGCCGCGCTCCGGCGCTGCCCACCTCGGCGCCTGCGCTGCCCGCCGTGCGGGGTATCCCGACACGAGGGGTAACGCGATGAGCGTCATCGACAAGTCCACCAGCCGCGACACCGCGCTGGAGGAGGCGTTCGGTGCCTCCGTCGCCGAGCTGTATGCGCAGGCAGCACACTCCGAGGTCTGCGCTGCACTCCACCGCGCGCTGGCGCTGCGCAGCTTTCTCGTGGTCGCCGAGGAGCAGGTCGTCCGCGTACGTGATCGCGTCCACGACGCCACGTCCTCCGACCGCGACCTGGGCGAGTTGTCCGCCGATGACCTGCGCATGGACGCCCAGTGGTTGGAGGCGGCTCTGTCCGGCCGTAACGGCTACGTTGCCGCCCTCGACGACCTCCTGCTGACCATGCCCGCTCCCGATCAACGCCCCACACATCCGGTGCAGGTCGCCCAACCGAGGATCACCGCCACTGCTCCGCCCGCCCCGGCAGACCGCCGTGCCGGGGCGGTGCGGACCCGCCGCCCCTGAAAGCCACGCCGATTGCCCCAGCCCGAAGCCACCGCCAACTCCATCTCCCAGATCATCGCCCAGCGCATCGAGGCGCTGTTCGGACAGCCGCTCGCCGAACTCGAAGCCCTCGCCGACAACGCTCCCGACGCCACCCTGCTCGCCGCGCTCATCGGCAGCCACAGCGACCTGGTCCTGGCCGAACGCAACATCGCCTTCCAGCTGGAAAGGCTGCGCGAACTCACCTCCCCTGAACGGGAGATCGGCCGCTTTACCGTCGGGCACATCCTCGACTGCGCCCGCCGCATTGCCGAGTCCGTCGCCACCCGCGACGCCCACGCAAAGAGCACCGGCGCGGTCCTGGGCGGACTGCGCCGCGCATCGGCCCCGGACGCCCAACCGCCGGCTGTGCCCGTCCCCGCCGCCCCGCCGACCGCCACCTCCCGCACCCGCTGATCTGCCCGCACCGCTTGAGGAGCCCCATCCTTGGCCACCACCGGTCTTCCCCCCACCACCCCGAACGACCTCTCCAGCGTCACCAAGACCCTGGATTTGCTCGCCCCGCGCTGGAGCGTGTGGGTACTGATGACCATCTCCTCCCAGCCGCTGCGCTACGCCGAGATCAAGCCCCGGCTGCCGTGGCTGGGCGACGGCCAGCTCCACCCCCGGCTGCGCCACCTCACCAACGCCGGCGTGGTCGAACGCACGGAGTACGCCCCGCGCCACGTCACCTACGGCCTCACCGGCCGCGGCGCCGAGCTGTTGCCCGTCATGGCCGTGATCGCCTCCTGGGGCGACACCCACCTGGAGAAGTCGCTCGTCGCAAGCAAGGCCACCGACACTATGGAGCTTGAGCGGATCCCCCCGGCCCAGAACATCGACGACACGCTCGCCCTGATCGCCCCGCGGCACGCCACCCCGATCCTGTGGACCCTGCAGGCCCGGGGCAGTGCGAGCGCCAAGACGCTGGCCACCGAGGCCATGCCCGGCTACGGGCTGACCGCCGTCTACAAGCCCCTGGACCGTCTGGTCGCCGACGGCCTCGTCACAGCCACCGGCAGCGGCGACTTCCAGCTGTCCGCCAGCGGCCAGGCTCTCGCCCCCGTCTTCCAGGCGATCTCCGTCTGGGCCACCGCCCCGCTCGCCGAGGCTCGCCGGCCCCGGGGGCAGGGCGCCGCCCCGTCGCAGAACCGTTCCGGCCCCTGGGCGACCACCCCGACCCGACTTCCGGCTCCCACGGCACCCGCTGCATCGTCTGCCGGTCCTGCCTTGACCACCACGCCGGACGGCCCGGCGTGGAAGTCCAACGACCTCTTCTCCCACCGGATACCCGCCCGCCCCATCACCCCGGCAGGAGGCCCGCGCCGATGACCGCGGCCCTGCCCTCCAGTCTCCTGCGCGAACGCCGCGCGATCCGGACCCTGTCCCTGCCGGGCCTGATACGCCTGGTCACCGAGATCGACGACAACGGCCCCATCAGCCGCCAACGCGGCAGCCTGCAGGGCGCCTTCGGCGACCTCACCCCCGGACAACTGCGCCACGCCATCGACACCGCACGCGACCTCGGCCTCATCCACGCCCGCGGACACGCCTTGGCCCGCTACCAGCTCACCGCGGGCGGCAAGGACCTCGCTGAGGTGTACGACACCGCAGCACGCTGGGCCCGAACCCGCGAACTCCCCAGCCACAACAGTGACTTCGTCGCGCGCGTCCAGTACGCCCTCCAGGTGCGGGACGGCGGCCCGGAGCACCCCGGCGCAGCGACCGAACCGTCGGCTCCGCACGAGGCGCTGTCCGAGTGGTTTAAGGCGCACCCCCGCGTACTGCACCAGGACGTCGCCCGCTCCTCTCACGCGGCGCAGGAATCGGGGCGCGCTGCGTGAGATCCCGTGTCGGACCCCGGCATGCCCGCCGACCGGTCCCCACTCTGGTGCGCGGCATCTATCTGCCGCGCAGCACGGACGCCGCAGCGTTCGCCATGGCCAGCTATGGCATCCCGCTGCTGGTACTGGCCACCACCGACTCCGCCGCCCTGACCGGCTTTGCGTTCGCGCTGGAATGGGTTCCGAGACTTGGCGCGTTCGCCTTCGTCGGGGCCCTGGTCGACCGCCACGGCACCACCGCCGTGCTCCGCTCCGCCTCCGCTGGCCGGGCCCTGGTCGTCCTGGCCGCCGCGTTCATCTTGCCGACGCAGGCAGCGGGGCTCGATGCGACGGTCACCGTCATGCTGCTCGCCGCGTCCACCGGGATCCTCACCGAATGCTCGTACATCGCGGCCGAGACCGCGGGCGGGGTCGTCAGCCGCGAGGCCGGCGACCGCGCCCACCGCGTTCAGTCGGTGCTGCTCGGCATCGACCAGGTCGCCATGCTGTCCGGCCCCGCACTCGCGGGGGTACTGCTGCAGTGGGCCGGCACCGCCGGGATGCTGATGGTGATCTGCGTCTTCTCGCTGCTCACCAGCGTGCTGGCCCCGCGCCAGTACCACAGGGCCAAGCCCGCCGAGCCGCAGCCGGTCCTTAAGGGGCTACACACCGGCTGGTCGACCCTGCGGTCTCTGCCGGCCCTCGGCTGGCTGGTGAGCGGACTGACCGTGTCCAACTTGACCGTCGGCCTGCTGCAGGCCGCTGCCCCGGTGATCATCGTCAAACAGCTCGGACATTCCACGGCCGACGTCGGCCTCATCTGGTCGGTCGCCGCCGTCGCCTCTCTCATCGCGGTCGCCCTGTGCCGCCGGGCGATTGACCGCTTCGGCCTGTGGCCGGTCGGCGCCGTGTCCGCCACGATCGCCGCCTGCGCGTGCCTGGCCGTCTCCTTCACCGACACCTACGGCAGCTATCTCACCCTGATCGCCGTGCTCATGGCCGGCGAGGGCGGCATGACCGTCGTGCTGCGCACCCTGCGCTCCCGCCTCATCCCCGCACCGGTGTTCGGCGCCACCCTGTCGCTGACCATCCTGCTGCTCCTGTTGCCCTTCCCCCTCGCCGGTGTCCTCGTCGCCACCGTGCCGCCCGGCCAGCTCGGCCACGTGATCACCATCTGCGCCGCACTGCAGGCCCTGGGCCTCTTCGCCGCCTTCGCCCGGCTGCGCACCACCCCCGCCCTGCGCACCTCCTTCGCCTGACCGCCCGGTCACCCTCCCGCTCACCCCCGGAGACCGCCGCCATGCCCACGTTCCACACCTTTGCCGACCCCTACGCCCTGCCGGTAGCCCGAGCGTCGTTTCGAGCGGGCTCGCGCCCGACGCTGACCGACCGGTTCTTGGCCTTCGACGCCGAGCATCCGTACGTCTACAGCGCCCTGGAGCGCCTGACGGCCGACCGACTCGCCGCCGGCGCCTCCCGGGTTGGGCTGAAGGCGTTGTTCGAGGACCTGCGCTGGCAGTTGCCAGCGGGCGTGCGCGGACTGAACAACTCCTTCACCGCCCTGTACGCCCGCAAGTTGATCGAGGACCACCCCCAGTGGGCGTCCGCCTTTGAGCTGCGACGCCGCCGCACCCCCTGATCCAGGCGCCCTGCCTCAGCTCTTCGTTCCCCCCGCACTGTTTGGAGCCTTGTTGTCCTCTCGCCCCGTCGTCCTGGTCGTTGCCGCCGCCGACATGGAGGCCCAGGCGTATCGCGGTACCTGCCTGGAGAACGTCGCCGCCCACTACGACGTCGTCCTGATCTCCGGCGCCGCGCCGACCTGGGAGAAGGAGTTCCTCCTCGACTACGCGGTCGCCGACCCCGCCGATCAGGCGGCGCTTAACGCGGCCGGGCGCGCGCTGGCCGAGCGGCATGCGCTGGCCGGCGTTATGACGTGGACCGAGTGGTACCTCGTCCCCGTCGCCCGCCTGGCCCGCCAGCTCGGCCTGCCCACCACCGCTCCGGAGGCACTTCAGGGCTGCCGCAACAAGCACACGAGCCGCAGCCTGTTCGCCCGCCACGGGGTGCCCTCCGCCGCCTCCGTCAGCGTGCGCACCGAGCACGAGGCGGCAGATGCCGCCCGGCGCATCGGCTTCCCCGTCGTCCTCAAACCCGTCGCGCATGCCGCGAGCATGGGCGTCATCCGCGTCGACACCGCTGACGAGCTGCCGGCCGCGTACGCCTTCGCCGCGCACATCGCCGGCCACGGAGTGGAGAGCACCCAGGTCCTGGTCGAGGAGTACCTCGACGGCCCGGAGGTGAGCGTCGAGTGCGTCACCCACCAGAGGCAGACCACCGTCGTCGCCGTCACCCGCAAGACCGTCGGCATGCCGCCTTACTTCGAGGAGCTGGCGCACGTGGTCGACGCGAACGACCCGCTCCTTGCCACCGTGGCCCCAGCCGCCGTCGCGGCACTCGACGCCCTCGGTGTCACCGACGGCGTCAGCCACGTCGAGATCCGCGTGGTCGACGGCCGCCCCCGCCTCATAGAGGTCAACGCCCGGATCGCTGGCGACATGATCAGCCACCTCGTCCACCTGGCCACCGGCGTCGACCTCGCCCGTGCCGCCGCCGACATCGCCTGCGGACGTACCCCCGACCTGACGCCCACCCGCCACCAGGCCGCGGCGATCCGCTTCATCTACCCCGCCTACTCCGGCATCCTCACAGCCCGCCGTGTTACGGAACCCACCGGGGGAGTGGAGCGCGTGCGCTTCCAGCGACAGGCCGGCGACCAGCTCGTGCTGCCACAGGACGGTGGCGATCTGTTCACCGCGCGCCTTGGCTTTCTGATCACCATCGGGCCGACCGCCACGGTCGCCCAAGCCTGCGCCCAGGAGGCGTACCGCAACCTTGACGTCCAGGTGGCTGCGGTCGCGCAGACGGCCCCAGCCACAGGGGAGCACACCGCGTGAACCAGACCGCAGCGCCCGAGCTGACGCGCAGCCGCCGACTGCTGACCGGGTACTTCGCCGGCTTGGGTGTGGTGATGGCTGTATGGGGCGCACGCATGCCCGCCGTCCAGAAGACCGCCGATGTGAGCACCGCCGGGCTCGCCCTGGTCCTGCTGGCCGCAGCCCTCGGCATGGTCGCCGGACTGCAGACCGGAGGACGTCTCGCGCACCCGGCCCGCCTGCCCGCGCTGATGACCGGCAGCGCCATCGGTCTCGCCGCCTGCCTCGCCGCCCTCGGGGCCTGCCGCAGCCTGGACACCCTTCTTGTGGTGGCGTTCGTCTTCGGCGCCGCGCACGGCGTCCTCGACGTCGCAGTCAATGCCGCCGCGGTCCGCTGCCAGGACGCCCACGGCTGCCCGATCATGGGCCGGCTGCACGCGAGTTTCAGCCTCGGCGGCCTCACCGGCGCCGTGCTAGCCTCAGCCACCGCCCACACCCCGCACACCGTCCTGTTCGCCAGCGTCGCAGCCACCGCCGCCACGGCGGCAGGTGCAGCGACACGCCTCACCCGCTGTCTTGCCAGCCCTGGACTCGAGCCCGTCCACAACCATGTGGCACTGGGCTTGGACGAGCGCGGGGGTCTGGCGCGGCCCCGGTTGTGGCTGCTGGGCGCACTGGCGGCCGGAACACTGCTGGGCGAGGGAGCCGCTGCCGACTGGGCTGCCGTCCACCTGCACGACCTCGGTGCGACCGCCGCGACCAGCGCCGTGGCGTACGGCGTCTACAGCGCCGCCATGGCCGCCGGTCGCCTCACCGGAGACCGGCTCACCGCCCGCTTCGGCGCTCCCGCTGTTGTCCGCGCCGGTGCCGCCCTGGCCGCGCTCGGCCTCGCAACCGGGCTCGCTGGCTCCACCATCGTCTTTGCCCTCCTCGGGTGGGCGGCCTTCGGCCTGGGGTTGTCCGTAACCATCCCCAGCCTGATCACCGCCGCAGGCATCGGCGGCCCCCGCGCCGTCGCCACCGTCGCGGTCACCGGCTACGTCGGCCTGCTCGCCGGACCCGCCCTCATCGGCGCCGTCGCCACCGTCACCGCCCTGCCGCACGCCCTGCTGCTGCCTGCCCTCCTCGCCGCAGCCGTCGCCACTCTCGCCCCCAAAGCCCTGGAGAAGCCCACCCCTTGACCCACACCTCCGTCTCCCCGAACGGCGTGGACGCCCTACTCCTCGACTACAACGGAGTCCTCGGACTCCAGCCCAGCACCGGCATGTGGACCCGCCTCGCCGACCTGGCCGAGTGGCCCGACCGACACCTCCCCTCCTTCCAAGAAGCCTTCTGGGCCCCCCGGAACGCGTACGACGCAGGCGAACTGAGCGATCTCGCCTACTGGGCGAAGGTGCTCGGGCACCATCCCGGCCCGCGGTGGCTGCGCACGCTGCGGGCCGCCGATACCGCCATGTGGACCCGCACCGACCCGCGCGTCCTCGACATCCTGTACCGCGCCCGGATCGCGGGGCTGACGATGGTGCTGCTCTCCAACGCCCCCGCCCACCTCAGCAACGTCCTGGATGCCACCGACTGGCGGCGCGAGCTGATGGTCGACGCGTTGTACTCCGCCCGCCTGGCCCTGTGCAAGCCCGATCCGGCCGCGTACGAACACGCCCTGGCCGCCACCGGCGTCGCCGACCCGGCACGCGTGCTGTTCGTCGACGACCGCGAGGACAACTGCCGGGCCGCCGCCGAGCTGGGCCTGCGCACCCTGCACTACGCCGGCCAACCCGCAGACCTGGAACAGCAGTTGCTGCTTGCCCTCGCGGACAGTGCCGGTTCCTGACCGCGCACCACGCCGCTCACTTCAACCCCGAACCCCTGGACTTTCGTGCCTGACACCGAAGAGATCGACGGCGACGTCTACGTCTCCCCCCGCTACCTGGCCGGCAGCACCGCTGTCGGAGACCCTGCGCTGGAGCCCCTCCTCGCGCTCGACTTCGACCTGCGTCACGATGATCTCGGCAACGCCTACGTCACCGCGCCCGACCACCGCGTCCGACTCGGCTTCCTGCCCGAGGGAGATGACGACGGACTGTGGCGGATCAACGCCTACCGTGACCGCTTCGGCCCGCCCGCATGGGGCGTCTCCTTCAATGACGCTGCGCCCTTCGAGTTCGTGACCGCCTTCACCACCGCCCTCGCTGAGGCGTACACCGCCGGCCCCGACATCTACCTCGCCGAGCCCGACCTTAAGGACCCCGAGCTCGGCGCCTTCGACGCCGTCGTCCCGCTGATCAAGAACGGCTGGCAGTTCCAGCACCCGCGCTGGGGCGTGATGGAACTGCAGTCCCCGGACGCGATGGCCACCTGTGAGTACACCACCGGCCGCCTCGATCCGGAGAAGGAGTTGACCACCCTTGGGGCCCGCTGGCACCTGTGGGGCGGACCGAAGAACGGTTACGCCCGCTGGTACGCCACCGCCACCACCAACACCCCCATCGCCCTGGTGAAGGCCATCACCCAGAGCGTGTCCGACCCGGCGCCCCTCCCGCGCTGGAGGGACTCGATGCTCCCTGGGATGCGCGAGGCCGCACAGCTCACACCCGTCACACCGCCCGCGGCCCCGGTTCCGACCCCGCTCGACGTCCAGCGCGCCCTTACCCGCCGACCGCCGGCACTCGGCACCCGCAGCGTCCCGCGCTGGAGCACGGCCACCCTTCCTCCGGCGCCCGCCGCCCCACGTACGGCCGCGCGCCGCTGACCGCCGCTGCCCGCGACCAGCAACTCCCGCCCACCGAAAGGACCTTGTGTCGTTCAGCCCTCTGGACGATCTCGACGACCACGACGTGGTCGAGGTCCTCCCGCGCCACCTCGCCGGTCCCGGCATCCACGAGCTCTCCGATGTGTGGCCCTTCCCCTTCGACCAGAACTGGACCCTCGCCCACTCCGAAGACGGACCCACCATCGCCATTAGTCCCGGCATGCGGTTGCTGGCCGGGCACATCCCCTCCGAGGCCCACCCACGCGGCGGCGAGTGGCTGGTTGCCGCGCACAAGGACCCCTTCCGGCCGGCCACCTGGACGGCCACGCTCGATGCCAGTACCCCCGTCGAACTCGTCCGCGACCTGTACGCCGAAGTGCTCGCGCTGTGTGAGGCGGACAGGCGGGGCGAACGCGACCTGCTGCGCCCAGACGACGTCCGCCCCCAAGACGTATACCTGCCGCTGCTCACCTCCGGCTGGCAACACACGGTCAAGACGGACGGGGTCCAGTACTTCCGCAGCCCGGACGGCTACGGCGTGCTGCAACACGCCTACGTGCACAAGAACTTGGCCGCACCCGTCTGGTCCGCGTGGGGCGGGCCACCGGACTACCCGCTGTGGAAGGCCACGTTCTCCTCCGCCGTGCCCGCCTCCCTGGTCGCGGGGATCGCCTCCTCCCCGGCCTCACCCGTGCCGCTAGCCCGGGCCGTGTGGAACATTCCGGCCGACACCCGTCTCCATCTCACCCTCCCCGCCGCCCCGGCCGATGCCGCCGCGCACCAGGGTGCCCCGGTACAGAGTCGAGCGTCCATGCCCTCTTCGCCGACCCTGTCGTCCGCGCACAGCTCGGTGCCCGGGGTCCCGGGCACCGCGCCCGCGCCGTCCGCCCCTCCTGCCCCGCCGCTTGGCCGACGCAGGTAGCCGCCCCGCAGAAGCGTCCGCTGCCGAGGAGCGCCATCACCGTTGTCCCTGCACGCCCAGCATTTCTTCACCGACCTGCTCGACCTGCCCGTCCACGAACGACGAGTGATCGGCGACACCTGCTACGCGGTCATCACGCCCGACTCCCCGCTACGCCTGCGCCTTGAATTCGCCCAGACCATCCGGGAACGCGAGTACGGCGGACTGCGCCTGAGCCTCCTCCATTCGGACCGAGGCGCCTTCGACCACGCGTACTTGTCCTTCGCCGACCACGGCACGTTCGCCGTCCGGGATGCCCGCCTCGGCAAACAGCCCGGGCATGACGGCTACGGCGTCGTACGGGACTGGCACCACGACGACACCTCACCCTGGATCGGCGCCGCGGTCATACCCCTGAGCCATGCCATCCAGGACTACCTGAAGGTCTGGACGCCCGAACCGTCCCCGACCAGCAGCGCCGACAGCGCACGGCGGCGACCGGCTCAGCTCGATACGGATCCTGAGCCTGCCTGGGGAAGCTGGCTCACCGACGCCGACTTCCTCACCCGCCTTCACCAGGCCACGCCGGTCTGGCTGGACATCGTCGACAGCGTCCTCGACGACGGCCTTCCCCTCACTCAAGCACTGACCGGCAGCCGCGAGCACGCTGCCCAACTGCTCGACATTCCACCGGCGTTCGGCCTCCTGATCGAAGCCGAGGCTGCGGCCCGGATCGTGCATGCCGCCGGCCTACCGGCGAGCACACTGCGCGGTGCCTCCGTCGCCAAGGGCCTGTCGCACATCGCGACGTTGCCCATCGAGGACCAACACCACCTCGTCCGGGCCGCCGCCCGCGGAAGCATGATCGACGCCCCCGCGCACCTTCCAGGGCAAACCCGTCCGGCCCCGCCGCCCCAGCCGTCGCCGGCCCGTACCCGCTGACCGGCCTTATCCCGCTTGCTACCGACGGGCAGCCCTGCCCGCATCACCTCCAGGAGAGTTCCTTCTTGCGTACCCGTTCCGCCCGCCGCCTGTCCGCCGTGGCCGTCACCGTCGCCACCATGACCGGCGCGGTAGCCTTGGCCCCAGCCGCCTCCGCGCAGACCCCCGAGCCGACCCCCTCCACTTCCATCACTCCGCTGAGCGCGGCCGGGAACGGCGGCGTCACCATCCTGAAGAAGGACCCGGGCGGCGATGTTCTCGCCGGCGCCACGTTCACCCTGCTCGACTCCACCGGCAAGCAGGCCGCCCGCGGCACCACCGACACCGAGGGCCAGCTGACCTTCCAGGACCTCGCGCCCGGTGTCTACCGGCTCAAGGAGGTCTCCAGCGGTAGCCCGCTGCACGGGGTCGTCGACGACCAGGACGTCATCGTTACCCCCGGTGCCGACACCCCGCTGACCATCATCGACCCGTTCAAGCCCGCCTCGGTTCTGCTGAAGGCCAAGGACGACAAGACCGGCAAGCTGTTGGCCGGATCCACGGTCAACATCGGCCGCGGCGACAAGACCATCCTGACGCTGACGACCGGCTCCGACGGAACGGCGAGCGGCAAGCTGCCCATCAACGCCCGCACCGGCAGCGACTTCTGGGTCAAGCAGGTGAAGGCGCCCGCGGGCTACGAGATCTACAAGCCCTCGAAGGCGTTCAAGGCCAAGCCGGGCGACCCCGTGACCGTGACTGTCACCAACGCCAAGAGCGCCACCACCCCGCCGCCCAAGCCGACCGACAAGCCCACTGACAAGCCGAGCGACGGGCCCACCGCGGACAAGCCCGGCCAGGAAGAGGACACCTCGACGCCGTCCGCCTCGGGCACCCCGACCTCCGACGAGACGTCGAGCACCGCGGCCCCCGCCCCCGCGGGCTCGCTCGCGCACACCGGCGCCGACGCCACCCCGTGGCTGATCGGCGGCGCCGGAGTCCTGATCGCTGCCGGCGGAGGCGCCCTCTTCGTGGCCCGCCGCCGACGCACGGACAACTCCACCGACGACGGCTCCACCGCGGGCTGACGGCACAGGCTTCACTCCGCAAAGCCCCCGGAATCGAATCGTTCGATTCCGGGGGCTTTGTCGTGGGCGCTTTTGCGGGGCCCAGCTGATGGAGGCGCTGGTGGCCGAGCGCCGCCCCGACCGGCCGGTACCGCCGCGATCGGGGCGGTTGTGCATCTGCCGGCCACCGCCATCGAGGAGGGCTGGGGCCCGTCCTCGTCACGGTGCCAGCGGCAACGCGTTTGCTCACAGCGCGGCCAGCGACGATCGCATCAGCAGGTGCCCGTAAGCGCGAGTCGGCGTTCGAGCTGCGGGATGCCGTGCGCTGATGCCCATCAGTGCCGCTGCGAGCCGCCGGTTGTCGGGATCGGACGCCTGTGGAAGGGCGACGTATCTGCTCGCGCCCCGCACGGCCCGGACCGTCCCGGCCTTCCGTTACTGCTCGCGCTCGCGCATCCCTATGCCGAGGTCGCTCTCGACGACGCCTGTGGCGCTCAGTGTTGACGCGGCCCGTGTCGTTGCCCGGGCTGTGCCCGTTGGACCGGTGACACTGGTGCGGCGTGTTATCGGTCTTGAGCCTGCTTTCTTCGAGCGGGCAGACCAGGCCCGCACCTGTCGTCCGGTTGCACCGGCCGGTGACCGGCGGCCCCGGGCTGTCATGGCTCGATAGGACCCGGGGCCGCAGGTCAGCTCGCGGCGGTGCGTTTGGCCTGGGCCTTGGTGTGGGCGTGGTTTTCACCGCGAGCGGATGCGGCGGGGATGACGGCTTCTCGCTGCCGGGAGTGCCACGGCGCGTCATCCCGCGAACTCGCGGACGGGCAGCCCGGAGACGTCGACTCGTGCTCGGAACAGCGAGCCTGCCAGCGGGTCCTCTGAAGGTGCGAGGTCCTCCCGGGACGTGGTGATGAACAGCTCGTCCAGGTGCGGCCCGCCGAAGGTGCAGGCGGTGACCTTCCTTGCCGGCAGTTCGATCACCTCGTCGAGGACATCCGTCGGAGAGTAACGCCGCACCGCTGAACCGTTGTTGAGAGCCACCCAGACGCCGCCTTGGGCGTCGACGGTCAGCCCGTCCGGACGTCCGGCATCGGCGGGCACGGTCACGAAGGTGCGCTGCCCGGTCAAGCCCGACTCGGAGTCGTAGTCGAACACGGCGATCCGCTGTGTGGGCGTGTCGTTGTAGTAGGCGTGGGTGCCGTCGGCGCTCCACTCCAGCCCGTTGGAGATGGTGACCCCGGTGAGGATTACAGCGACGGAGCCGTCCGGTGTCAGCCGGTACAGGGTGCCGGCGCCGGGGCGTTTGTCGTAGGCCATCGAGCCGCAGTAGAAGCGGCCGTCGGGATCGCAGCCGCCCTCATTCATCCGTATC
Organism: Streptomyces achromogenes; assembly: GCF_030816715.1. Lineage (NCBI taxonomy): Bacteria > Bacillati > Actinomycetota > Actinomycetes > Kitasatosporales > Streptomycetaceae > Streptomyces > Streptomyces achromogenes. The sequence continues at coordinate 7,114,688 of NZ_JAUSYH010000001.1, forward strand.
CCACAGTCGTCGTCCCACAGGGTGGGCAGGTGCGTGACGGTGCCGTCGGCGTCCTCCAGGGCGAAGCCCCGCTCGACTCCGATGACCGCGCCACCCTGGCGGCGGGGCCGCACTGCTGCGGCGACATCGCCCACATGGCGGCGGGTGACGGTTCCGTCGCCGGCAAGGGACAGCACATCCCCGGCCAGCATGTCGACCCAGCGCAGGCCGCCCCAGCGCGGCGACCATACCGGCCCCTCGCCGTGGTAAACGATCGGATCGGTCACCTGCTCCACGCGCATCGGCGCCTCCAGACAAGACAGGTACTTTTAGGCGGAAAGCTCACATTCTTTTTCATAGTGCCTGAACCGGGAGACCGCCGTATGGCCCGTTCGCCCAGAGCCGCAGCGTTGCGGACGTGGCTCGCCGAGACCTGGCCGCTGGTGCAGGCCACGGCAGCGGCCACGGTGGCCTGGGTGATCGCTGTCCGGGTGGGCGGTCACGATGCCCCGTTCTTCGCTCCGATCGCCGCGGTGGTCGCTCTCAACTTCGGGCGCGGCGAGCGGGGCCGGAACGCCCTGCGGCTGGTCTTCGGCGTGTGTATCGGCATCGTCTTCGGAGAACTCACGGTCGTGGTCCTCGGAGGCGGCTGGGACAGCCTCGCGCTTGCGACGTTCGTCGCGCTGGTCGTCGCTCAGGCGCTGGGGGCCAATCGGCTGATGCGCGTCCAGGCGGCCGCCGGGGCGATCCTGACCATCGCCGCGGCCGACGGCGGGGCTGGTGTGAACCGCTTGATCGATGCGCTGATCGGTGCTGGGGTGGCGCTGGTGTTCACGCAGGTTCTGTTTCCCCCCGAGCCGCTGGCCCTGGTGCGCCGGGCGGAGCGGGCGGCGCTGGCCACGATGGCCGAGGGCCTGCGGCTGACGGCTGAGGCGATCGAGCGTGGTGCGTACGACGAGGAGCTGCATGCGGGGTTGATCAGGTGCATGTCCGGTGTGCGGGAGCACCTTGCTGAGGTGGGCAGGGCTGGGCCGGCCGGTGCCCGGGTCGCCGGCCACTCGTTGATCTGGCATTACCGGCGCCCCGCCGTCAGGCGGACGACCGAGGAGGCCGCCCAGGTCCAGTTGCTCGGAGCCAGTTGTCTGATGCTCCTGCGCACCGCTGCCAGCGCGGATCTGCGGGGGCAGGCCGGGCTTGCGCAGGCGGTGCGGGAGCTGGCCGGAGCGATCGCCGACCTTTCGGCAGACCTGGGCAGCCGCCCGGTCCGCCAGCGGGCGGTGGACCGCGCTTTCACCGTTGCCCGCCGGGCCGGCGAGGCCCCGGTGCCGCATATGGAGCGGGAAGCAGTGGCCGCCGGCGTGCGGTTCCTCTGCCTCGACATCATGGTCTTCGCCGGCGCCGCCCCTTCAGAAGCGTTCGCCGTGTTCCAGCAGGGGGGCGCAGGCATGCCGCGGGTGGCCGCGCCGCCGGAAGACTTCCACCAGCCCGGCCTGCCGAGCCCCGCCGCGGTGTTCCGCCGTCTGAGCCGACGGAGGCGCCGACATTGACAGCCGGTGGTGCCGGCCGTGCGTCAGGGCGGGCCCGCACTTCCAGCCGCGTATTCCTCCAGCGGGACCAGCCCTGCGTTCCAGGCTGCCAGTACAGGCGTCACTACGCGCCAGGCCGCTTCGGCTTCGTCGCCGCGGACGGACAGCGTGCTGCCGCCCGACAGGATGTCCAGCAGCACGTGACCGTAGGCCGGCAGGTCGGAGGCGGGAGGCGGCGCGGCGAGCGTCACCGGCGCCGGGCTCGGCGGCTTCAGGGCACCGCCGGTCAGGTGCAAGGCGAGGTCGTCGGGGCCGTCGAGGCCGATCCGCAGTTCGTTGGCTGGAGCGCTGTGGGCCGACGGGTGCTCGGCCGGCCGGAAGCGGACCGTGACCTGCTTGCGCCGGCGGTGCAGCGCTTTGCCGGCCCGGAGCAGGAAGCGGGTGCCCGCCCACCGTTCGCTGTCGAGGTCCAGCGCGACCTCGGCGAAGGTCTCGGTGCCGCGGTCCGCGTCGACGCCGCCCTCATCCCGGTATGCCGGAACGGCGCGTCCGCCCCCGCCTGCCGGGTCGGGGAGCGTACCGGCGGTGTACCGGGCGCGACGGGTCCGGGACAGGGTTTCGTCGCGGCTCAGGTGGCGCACGGAACGCAGGACGTCGACCTTGCAGTCCCGCAGGGCGTGCTCGTCCAGAGAGGTGGGCAGGTCCATCGCGATGAGGGACAGGATCTGGAGCATGTGGTTCTGCATCACGTCCCGCAGGGTGCCGGAGCGGTCCGAAGTAGCCCGCCCGGCCCTCCAGGCCGAGGTCTTCCTCCCACAGGATGTCGATCTGCTCGATGTGCCGGCCGTTCCATACCGGTTCCAGGACCCGGTTGGACAGGCGCAGCGCGAGCAAGTTCTGGACGGTGGGGAGCCCAAGGACGTGGTCGACCCGGAACACCGACTGTTCCCCGGTGGTGCCGGCCACCTGGGCGAGGAGCCGGTTGAGCGCCACGGCGCTGTCGAGGTCCTCACCGAAGGGCTTCTCCAGGGCAATCCGGCTTCCCGCAGCGAGCCCGGCGGCCCCGAGCGCGGTCACCACCGCTGTGTACAGACCGGGGGGCAGGGCCAGATAGACCGCCACCGGCTGCCGAACACCGTGCAGCAGGCCGGCGAGGCTCTTCGGATCGGCCATCTCGGTTCGCCGGTAGCGCACGCAGCGCAGCAGGTCCTCGCGGGCTGCGGCCGGTACATCCGGGGCGTGACGCTCCAGCCTCTCCGCGGCTGTGCGCTGGAAGGCGCGGTTGTCCAGGTCTTGCCGGGCGGCCGCGATGATCTCGAAGCCGTCGGGGAGCCGGTCCGCGGCGCGGAGTGCAGCGAGAGCCGGCAGCAGGTAGCGGCCGGCGAGGTCACCGGTCGCACCGAGCAGCACCAACGTCTTGATCAATTGCTGGCCCCTGTACGACGAATCGGCAGCACCGGACAGCGCGAAGGTGCCGTTTAATCCAGAAAACATGATTGAGTGGCGGTTTGCTGCGGTTCATGAAGAATTCCAAGTATGCCTGATCTTGAGTCGGCAGGTTCGGAACCGAAGCGGTCTCCTCCGGTGGTGACGCTCGCCGCGTTGTACGGCACGGGCGGCGTCGTCATCGGGCCCGAGGTGGCGCAGCGGCTCGGCGTTGCCTTCCTCGATCGCGCCATCCCCGCTTCGGTCGCCGCGCAGACCGGCGTCCCAGAGGAGGTCGTCGCCGCAGCCGATGAGCGCCCGCTCAGGCGCGGGCAACGGTTGCTGGCGCTGCTGGCCAGGGCACCCAGCCTGACAGCCGGCCCGGCCCAGGAGCGCTGGCCTCTGGAAGAGAGTGAGATGCGGGCGCAGATCCGCCGCTTCATGGTGGCCGCTGCCCGGTCCGGGGGTGTCGTGCTGGGGCGCGGCGGCGCGATCGTGCTGCGCGAGCTGCCGCAAGCGCTGCACGTGTACCTGGGCGGGCCCCTCGATGCCCGTATCGCACAGGCGATGGAAGCTGAGGACGTCGATCGTGCCACTGCTGAGCAGCGCGTAAAGGCCAACGACTGGGCGCGAAGGGAGTACGTCCGCAGGGCGTACGGCACCGACGGTGACGACCCGGCCCTGTATCACCTCATGATCGACGCCACCGCCTTCAGCGTCGACGCGTGCGTGGAACTGATCGTCGCTGCCGCCACCTTGCGCATGTCGCGCAGCAAGTGAGTTAAAGACATGAGGAGTACCTATGCTCAGGCCCCGCGACACGCCCACCCGCGAGTGCACCTCGCTCAACGGTCTGTGGCGGTTCGCCGTCGACACCGAAGGGGTCGGCCGGGCTGACGGCTGGTGGCGCCACACCTTGCCCGGCAGGCGGGAGGCTCCCGTGCCAGCCAGCTACAACGACCTGTTCCCGGATCCGACGGTGCACGACCATGTGGGCGACGTCTGGTACCAGAGGGTGATACGGATTCCGGGGCGGTGGGAGGGCCAGCGGATCGTCCTGCGTTTCGACTCCGCGACCCACCGGGCGGTGGTCTGGGTCGACGACACGGAGGTCGCGGCCCACGAGGGCGGGTACACGCCGTTCGAGGCGGACCTCACCGACCTGGTCGAGCCGGGCGCCGAGCACCGGGTGACGATCGTGGTCGACAACACCCTGTCATGGCAGTCCATCCCCCCGGGCTACGTCGAGCAGACTCCCGACGGACCGCGCCAGCGCTACTTCCACGACTTCTTCAACTACGCCGGCCTGCACCGCAACGTCTGGCTCTACACCACACCCCGCACCTGCATCAGTGACATCACCGTCTTCACCCGGCTGGCCGGATCGACCGGGACCGTCGACTACCAGATCCAGGCGGTCGGCCACGAGGAGCACGACGTCCGCGTCATCCTCCGGGACGCCGACGGCGCCGAGGTCGCGCGAGCCACCGGCAGCACCGGCGGACTCACCGTCGAGGACGTGCACCCCTGGCGGCCGGGCGAGGGCTACCTCTACCACCTCCACGCCGAACTGCGGGACGCCGATGAGGAACCGACCGACGCGTACACGCTGCAGGTGGGAGTACGGACTGTGGCGGTCGAGGGGAACCGGTTCCTCATCAACGGAGAGCCGTTCTACTTCACCGGATTCGGCAAACACGAGGACAGCCCCGTACGCGGCAAGGGCCACGACGACGCCTTCATGGTCCATGACTTCGCGCTGCTGGAATGGCTCGGCGCAAACTCCTTCCGCACCTCGCACTACCCCTATGCGGAGGAGGTACTCGAGTACGCGGACCGGCACGGCATCGTGGTCATCGGCGAAACCCCCGCTGTCGGACTCAACGCCGAACTCGGCGCCACCCTCGCCGAGGCGGTGTTCACCACGTTCTCCGAGTTCACCATCAACAGCGCCACACAGGAGGTCCACCGCCAGGCGCTCGCCGAGATGATCGCCCGGGACAAGAACCATCCCAGTGTGGTGATCTGGAGCATCGCCAACGAGCCGGAGTCCACCACCACGGCCTCCCGCTCCTACTTCGAGCCGCTGGTCGACGAAGCCCGGCGGCTGGACCCGACCCGCCCGCTGGCCTTCGCCAACTTCATGAGCGCCACCCCGGACAACGACGTCATCTCCGGCCTGTTCGACGTCCTCATGCTCAACCGCTACTACGGCTGGTACAAGAACCTGGCCGACCTGGCGGCGGCCGAGCGGAACCTGGAAGACGAACTCCGCGCCTGGACACGCAAGCACGACAAACCGATCATCATGACCGAATACGGCGCGGACACACTCACAGGGCTGCGCACCATCACACCCACCCCGTGGACCGAGGACTACCAGGCCGCCGTACTCGCGATGTACCACCGCGTCTTCGACCGCATCGAGGCGGTCGTCGGCGAACAGATCTGGAACTTCGCCGACTTCGCCACCGCCCCCGGCCTGCTCCGCGTCGACGGCAACAAAAAAGGCGTGTTCACCCGCGACCGCCGACCCAAAACCAGCGCATGGCAGCTACGCGAACGCTGGCGAGCACGCCGATGACCGGCCCGACGGGCGAGCAGACCCCCAAACTGCGCACCATCCAGTACATCGGCTACGGCGCCGGAGACTTCGCGAACAACCTGGCCTTCTCCATGGCCTCGATGTTCCTGCTCCTGTACTACACCGACGTCGTCGGGATCTCCGCCACCACGGCGGGAACGCTGTTTCTGGTCGTGCGGGCCTGGGACGGCATCGGGGACGTGATCGCCGGCCGCATCGTCGACCGCACCTCCACCCGATGGGGCAAGTACCGCCCCTACCTGCTGTTCGCCTCACTACCGCTGCTGGCGCTGCTCGTCGCCCTCTTCTCCGTCCCGGGCGGACTGAGTCAGGGCGGCGCACTCGTGTACGCCTACATCTCCTACGCGCTGTTCTCCTTCGCATACGGCCTGGTCAACATCCCCTACGGCTCCCTGTCCACCGCCATGACACAAGATCCCGACGAACGCTCCAAACTCTCCAGCGCCCGAGTTCTCGCCACGAACCTGGTCATCCTGCTCCTGGCGGTCGTCGTCTCACGGCAGATCGCGAACTCCGACGACCTCCAGCAATCCCTGACGATCATCACCCTGGGCCTCGTGGTGATCGGGATGGCGCTGTATCTGTTCACCTTCTCCACCGCCAAGGAGCAGGTGCAGCGCGACGTCGAGAAAGTCAGCCTGCGCCAGGCGTGGGACACCGTCAAACAGAACAAGCCGCTGCTGCGGCTGGGCCTGTCCAGCGTGCTGTTCCTGTGCGGCATGTTCGCCCTGGAGACCACTGCCATCTACTACGCCCGCTATGTACTCGACGACGCCGGCCTCTACGTCGTTCTCGTCGCCGTACAGGTTGTCGGCATGCTCCTGGCCACCCTGCTCATCCCCACCATGGTGAGCAAGGTCGGAAAGCGGACCTCCTACGTCGCGGGCGGAACCATCGCCGTGCTGGGCGGCGTCGTCACCGCCGTCGCGCCAGGATCCGTTCCCACGATCGCCTTCGTCGGTTTCGGCATCCTCGGCATCGGAATCGGTGCCATCAACACCCTGATCTGGGCGCTCGTCGCCGACACCGTCGAGTACGGGGAATGGAAAACCGGCGTGCGCGCCGAAGGCGCGACCTACTCGGTCCTCTCCCTCAGCCGCAAATTCGGGCAGGCCATCGGGGCTGCCGCCGCGGCCTACATCATCGGCCTCGGAGGCTACGAATCCGGCGCTGCCACCCAGAGCGACAGCGCTGTCACCTCGATCAGAATCGCGGCCGGGGCTGTCCCGGCCCTGGTCATCATCCCCGCGATCGCCCTCATGGTGACCTACCCCCTGACCGAGAAGAAGTTCCGCCAAATCGTCGCAGACATCGCCCAGCGCCACGCAGAACCCGGCCCAAACGAATCGCAAGCCCCCCGAGTATGAGCGGGCTTCAAGCAATGAGTGGCCCGCCCGGGTGACCGGCATCCGGGTGATGATGCCCTCCCCACGTGGATGGGCACACCTGTTCGCGAACACCCTGCCGGCCGACCGCGTCACGCGCTCTGGCGCGTCAACACAACTGTGGCCATGCGCATTGCCTGCGGGCACCTCCGACGAGTGCAGGTCGGCTGCCGCGCAGGTGGCGGAATGGCTGCACGGCGGTTGGCGGATCAGCGGGGCCGACTCTGCCGTGGTTCTTCTGCGACAGGGGAGTTGGAAAATCCCCACCGCGTTCGTCCACTCCGGCGGTCATGCGGCAGTCGCTCCACTCTCCTGCCAAAGCCACATAGATCTGCGTAATAGCTACGATAGGTGCATGTCTGATGGTGCGTCGGAGTGCACCCCCGGAATCGATCTCACCGCGGGGCCGAGTGGGGTGGGGTGTGTGGAGTGCTTGGCGGGCGATGGCCCCGGATGGTGGTTCCACTTGCGGCGTTGCGCCGCCTGCGGGCACATCGGATGCTGCGATTCCTCACCCTCCCAGCACGCCACCAGACACGCACGCGACGCCAGGCATCCCATCTTGGCCAGCTTCGAACCCGGAGAGAGCTGGTTTTGGAACGTCGAGACCGAGACGTTCCTTGAGGGGCCGAAACTGATGCCGCCCACCTCGCACCCGGAATCGCAGCCGGTGCCTGGCCCCAAGGACAAGCTCCCCATGGACCGGCGGGACCTGCACTGAACGAACGAGAACGTCGAACGGGTAGGTACGGGGGTTGTGGCCGGGCTAGCGCCCGGTGCGAGCATGCGCCGGGTGGGCTCAGGCGGGCGGAGCCGCCGCCAGGTACTGGTCCGTTATCCCTCCAGGGCAGGCCAGACTGGCCATGTCCCAGTCGGCGCGCCCGGCTCCGGCCCGGTAGGCGCTGTTGTAGAAGGCGAGCACGGCGGCGCGGGGGTCTGCTTCGGCGCGGGCGTCGTCGTAGCGCAGCACGGCCAGATGGCTGCCGTTGCGCGCTACCCACCGGGCGGATCCTTGTGCGAGCGGCTCCTCCGCCAGCCCTGGGGGTTCGGGTGAGGTGTAGGAGTAGAAAGCGGGTTCGGGGAACGTGTCGTCTCCGAACCAGAAGCCGAAGCTGATCACCTCACGGGAGTACGCCTCGCGGGTAACCGAGTCGGCCTCTGCCGGCTGTTCGGTGTGCCGTCCGGAGAACCTGCTGTAGGCGATGTCAAAGGTGTGCCAGAAGTGGTGCACGGGGCTGGCCTTCCCCGAGAAACCAGCCGCGAACTCCTCCAGCACCAGCGCCACTTGGCTGAGAACTCGCCAGTATCGGTTGACCTGCACGGGATCGTAGGCCGCATGTTCGGTGTCCTCGGCGAACGGCCGTGCTGAGTCCGGCAAGTCGAATGGGCTGGGGGCTGGGATGTCCACGCGGGCACCCAACACGGCCAGAGCGTCCAGGGTCGCGCGGTGAAAGGACGCCACGGACTGGCCGTAGAGCGGAAAGGACACCTCTGTGCCGTCCAGTGAAGCGGCCACCAGCTGATGGCGGACGAAGTCGAAGTCGATGGTGAACGGATTACCTTCGGCCGGCCCCATCGGACGCGTGGTGATGCCACGTCCGGTGAGGTGGAAGGGCACATTCCACCAGTGGTTGCGCCGAACGCTGGCGGTGAGCCGGATCTTGCCGACGACCTGCGCGAACCGGTGCAGCGTCTCCTTGCAGTCCCGCCATTCGGCGAGCGGAATCGGCGGGAAGAGCTCCATGAGCCTTCCTTCCTCCACGGAGCATCCGGGAGAGCGCCGACGATACCGGCGGCCCCTACCCCTCCATGATGGCCGACCCCGCCGCGAACGGCACGCCGCCGGCACGGACCACCACTACGGCGACGCGGCCTGCACAATGATCATTGTGGGCTGACGCCCGCGCATGGGGTCGAAGGCAGTAGCGGAGGAACAGAGACGGATCCCCCCTTTTGCACGCGTCGCCGGTCCCGTCGTAGGAGAGGTGGTCAACGGCAGGTCACCCAGGAGGCCGGCGGACCGGCAGGTCGGCGATGTCGGCACCGCGGTGCAGGACGTCGCGAAGCATGGCGGGGGTCAGGGTGCGGGTGGACATGTTGCGCTGGCTTGGGTGGTAGCCGCCGATCAGGTGCAACACCCGTCCACTTCGAGCGTCGGTCAGCTGCGTGTGTGCGCCGTGCCCGAAGGCTGGGCGCGGACGGGGCACCTGCCAGCCGGTGGCGGTGAGTACCGGGAGCAGTGCCTGCCAGGCGAAGCCGCCCAGGACCACGATGGCGCGCAGGGTCGGGCGCAGGAGTTCCAGCTCCTTCGCGAGCCATGGCCGGCAGGTGTCGCGCTCTGTGGTGGTGGGGCGGTTGTCGGGCGGTGCGCAGTGCACCGGCACCGTGATCCGCACGCCGAACAGCTCCATCCCGTCGTCGCGGTGCGTGGCCTGTGGCTGGGAGGCGAGAGCTAAGTCGTACAGGGCGGCGTAGAGGGCATCGCCGGACGGGTCGCCGGTGAAGATGCGTCCGGTGCGGTTACCGCCGTGCGCGGCTGGAGCCAGTCCGATGATCGCCAGTGGTGCGTCCGGCGGACCGAAGCCTGGCACGGGCTTGGCCCAGTACTCCCAGTCCCGGAAGGACCTGCGTTTGACGCGGGCGGCCTCCTCCCTCCAGGCCACCAACCGCGGGCAGGCCCGGCAGGTGCTCACCGTCTCGTCCAGTTCGCGCACGGAATCCAGTCGGGGAGCTGTCGTCAAGGGGAAGTGGCGGGCCTGCGGTGTCGGGCGGCTGCCGTGCGTGCTCATGCTCCTCCTCACACCGTCTGTCGAACGGTCGCGGAACAGCCCGGCCGGCTCGCCCCTCGGCAAACGGCGCCCCCCGATAAAATGGGTGAGTCAGAAACACCACTGGGTGGGGCAGGCACCGGCCGCTCACCGCCTGCGGGCCGGACTGACTGATCGATCTGGAAGGTGCCGTCATGGCCGAGCAGATCACGTACCGCCGAGTTTACGAAGAGACCTCCCCCAAAGAGGGCAAGCGGGTCCTTGTCGACCGTGTCTGGCCACGGGGTGTGCGCAAGGACGAGGCGAACCTGGACGAGTGGCTGCGCGATGTCGCCCCCTCGACCGACCTGCGCCGCTGGTACGGCCACGAGCCGAGCCGCTTCGCCGAGTTCCGCCGCCGCTACCTGTCCGAGTTGAAGGACGCCGGACACCGGCAGGCCGCAGAGCATCTGCGTGATCTGGCCGCCCACGACAAGCTCACGCTCCTCACCGCCACCAAGGACGTGGATCACAGCGAGGCCGCCGTACTCGCTGAATGGCTTGCTGAGATCTGACCGGTACAGCAAGTTCTGAACAACGCCGGAACCCTGCAAGGCCGGCTCGCTTGCGCCCCGACTGGTCGGAGAGGGGGAGCCTCCACTGGTGTCACTGGAGCGGGTGGCAGCGGGACTCTCCGGCGCTCGGGCCGTATTGGCCACGGGCCCTGCTGGCCGAGGGCTGCCGCCAACTGCCTGCTGATCCGGGCGCTGCGGGCCGTCTCGGACGACCTCGACGATTAGATCGACGCTTGGGTCCCGCGCCCATGACGTAGGTGCCGTGGCCCCCCGCTCAGCACATTGGGGCGGTCCTCGCGGCTCATCTGACGGTGGAACAAGCCGTGCTGCTGCCTACGATCGGGGCCGGGCCTGGCGCCGAGCTTTCCACCCTCGCCTCGCGCTGGCGGCCCGGCTCGACCGCGACCGCCTCGAACCCGCTGCCATCGACACCACCGGGACTGCTGAGGCGAGGCCGACGAGCAGGTGTGCCGCTCCCACTGCGGCGGGCTGCGCAGCTCGCGTTGTGGGCGGGCACTGGTGGAGATGCGCCGGCGATCAGCTGTCCGTTGCGGGGCGGGGGCGGATCTGCATGCCGGGGCGTCGGCGGTGAACGGTGAGGTAGGACAGGCCGTCGGCACTTGCGGTGATGCGGCGGGTCGAGCCGTGGGGAAGCCAGAACAGCGCACCACCTGTGAGGGGTTCGGTCCGGTCGCTGGTGCCGAGGATGCCGTGCCCGGCGACGATGAGCAGGAGCACGTCGAGGTCGGGCTCGGCGTGGGTCTCGACGCACTGGTGAGCCGGCAGGTGGACAAGGTTGGCATCGAGCTGGCGGCCGGACTCGGTGAGTTTCCACACGGCACCCGCGCTCGCCGGATCGGCCCCGGCGAGGGCATGGACGTCACACAGCAGGCGCGGTGTCGGCGAGGGAGCGGACCGTGGCGAGGGCTCGGCGACCTCCGGGTCGATCGCCCCGGGGGTACCGGGAGGTGGGGTCTCAGGCATCGACGGCCGCCTTTCCGATCCGTACCCGCCAGGTCTCCGGGCCGGATTCGAGGTAGTCCCAGGTGTGGGTGCCCGGGTGGGTGGCCTCGAGCTCTCGGCGCAGGGGCTTGGGGTCGTGGTTGTTGACCAGGACGAAGCCCTCGCCGGGGCTCAGGCGGCCGTAGCGCGCGAAGACCTGCGGGTGCCGCCGATCGTGTGGGATCTCACGGACGTCCAGGACCGGCGGATGGTCGAGTTCGCCGCCCGCGAGCAGGGTCAGCACATCCATGACGAGGGCGGGCAGATCGGCACCCGGCAGCGCCGCGAGCGCGGGCAGCAGGACGGTCTCCTCGGCCGCCAGATGGACGGCCAGGACCGCCTCGATCACCTGGGCGCTCGCTGTCCCGGAGGTGGTGTCGTCAGTGGCGGCGAGCGCGTCGATGTGCGCTTCGAGGGCTGCCGCTGAGGTGCGCAGGGCGCGAACCAGCAGGCGTGTCTCGGTCGCGCCGGAGGCGGCTGCGAAGAGCGCCTGGTCGGTGGCGGCCAGATGACGGCGCAGCTCACCGGTACAGAAATCCACCAGGGCCGCGTGCACGTTCTGGGAGTCGGCGACCAATTCGGACTCACTGAAGACGGCGAGCCCGATCCTCAGCGCTTGGTGCACAGCACGGATCGCTACCTGAGCCCGGACGGCCGGGTCGGTTTCTGTCGCCTCGATATAGATCTCGGATGACGATGCCACGGCGTGATGCTCCTCTCAGCCCCCACTCACGATTATTACATGTACTATTTAGAGAAACCTCTCGGTGGCGTGAGGAGCGCATCGTGACCTACGTGATCGCCGAGCCTTGCGTCGACGTGAAAGACAAGGCGCGCGTCGAAGAATGCCCCGTCGACTGCGTCTACGAGGGGCAACTGCAGTCGCAAGTCCGGGAAGGCTGACCACCATGGACACCAGCCAGGAGCGGGCGGATCGGAAACAGCTATCCGGACGCCGCCGCGCGGTGCTCGACGCGTTGCAGGCCGCCGATGCCCCGCTGGGCGTCACCGAGGTCGCCGACCGGCTCGACGTGCATTCCAACACGGTGCGCTTCCATCTCGACGCGCTTGTGGCACAGGGTCGCGTCGAGCGGACGGTGGAGCAACCGTCGGGTCCGGGACGCCCGCGCACGGTCTACGCGCCGCAACCGGGAATGGACCGGGGTGGAACGCGCCGTTACCGGCTGCTGGCCCGGATGCTGCTCAGCCAACTGGCTTCGACCGGGTCCGGCGCCGATGCGGCGGCCACCGACGCGGGGCGCGCCTGGGGCCGGTATCTGGTCGAGCAGGTGCCCCCCTCCCGCCGGCTGACCGCTGACGAAGCCGTCGGCCGACTGGCCGCCATGCTCGACGATCTGGGCTTCGAGCCACAGATCGGCGATGACGGTGAGGTGCCCGGCCCCGTCCGGCTGCGGCACTGCCCCTTCCTCGAACTCGCCGAGGAGTACGGCACAATCGTCTGCCCGCTCCACCTGGGCCTGATGCAGGGCGCCCTGGCCGAAATGCGCGCCCCCGTGGAAGCCACCAGGCTCGAACCCTTCGCCGAACCCGACGCCTGCCTGGCACATCTCGCCCCCTCCACGGCCTCATAGTCCCCTCGTGTACCTGCCCCTGCACAGATACGGAACGCACCGCGGGCCCACCCGCGCCGGAAACGAGGAATCCGCATGCACGTCGCCGACACCGAATCCGCGACCCGCGGCCGAGCCCCCGTGGCCGACGGCCCGACCGCCGCAACGCAGGTCGTGGCCTCGCCCCCGGAGTTCGCGTCCCGGCTGGCGGCGTGGCCGATCGCCTGAAGCACCGGGCCACCGTGCCCGCCGCCGGAGGCTCTGGCATTCCCGCTCGGCGGTGACGTCCCGCAGCTGCTTCTGACGGATGCCGCCGCCCCGGACACACGAGAGGGACCACACACAATGAATACGACGTCGGCGGCCGTGGCAGGCGCCGTCACCTTTCTCTGGCTCGGGATGGTGCTGGCGATCTCCTTCCTGGAGGCGCCGTTGAAGTTCCGGGCCCCGGGAGTGACGATCCCGATCGGACTCGGCATCGGCCGGATGGTCTTCCGCGCGCTCAACCTCGTCGAGACCGCCCTCGCCGTCATCGTTGTCGCCGCAGTCGCCACGGCCACACCGTCCACGGCCGTCGTCACGTTCACCGCGATCACCCTGGCCGTCCTGGCCCGACAGCTCGCCGTCGTCCGCCCGCGCCTGAACAGGCGTTCCGACGCCGTACTCGCGGGCGAGGACCCCGCGCGGCACCGCTCCCGCGCCCACCTGTACTACGTAGCGCTCGAGCTTGTGAAGGTGCTGTCCCTGCTCGCGCTGGGCTGTGCGGTCCTGGCCCGGTGACCGAGGACACGGGAGCGTAGTCGGTAGCGGAGGAACAGGTATGAATCCCGTCGCCGGGCGCTGATCAGGTCGGCCCATGCCGGTTGCTTCGGCAGCAGTTCGAGTCCCGTGATCAGTCCCGGGCGCGAGGTGTCGGCGCGGCCGGCGAGTACCGGGGATGTCGTGAGGAACAGTTCATCCAGCAAGCTCTCACCGAGCAGGTTGCCGATGAGGTGCGGTCCGCCCTCGGTGAGCACCGCGGTGTGTCCGTGAGCGTGGAGAACCGCGAGTACGTCGGCCATAGGAAGGACGGTCCCTTCGCCTGCGGTGAGTGTCGTGCACGCTGGCGGCAGGCGTCCCTCCAGTCGACGGGCGCCTTCCACGGTGGTAGCCACAAGCGCGCCCGATTCCAGGGCTGGGTGCTCGGTGGGGAGGTCACCGCTCGCGGTGATCACGACCAGTTTTGGTTGGGCGAGGCGTCGCAGACTCCGCCGCAGCTCGGCGAAGGCGGGGGCGGCCTGCGGGCAGACGTGATCGGGTGTCCATTGGTGGCCCGGCGTGGCTCGGAGAGTGCCGGCCCCGATGAGTACGGCGTCGGCGCATGCGCGCAGCAGTCCCATGACGAACCGGTCCGTGGGTTCGCGCCCGCTGATCGCCGAGCCGGAGGAGGGGTATTCGGGCCCAAGAGCGACCACTCCGTCGATGGAGGTGACGAAGTTCGCGTACACACACGGCAGGGCGAAGCCCAGATCGCCGCCATAGGCAGTGGCGAGCGCCGGGGGCAGACCGAACCGGGGCTGCCCGGCTTCCTCGTACAACAACTCCAGCGGCTCCAGCAAACCTGTCTGTGTCCCTCCTACGGGGTGCCCGGCGCTGTGTTCAGCCATGGCCGGCCAGGCCCCGCTGGCCGCACAGCGTGAAGAACTCGCCTCGCAGTTGCGGATCCTCGTCGTAGGTGCCCCGCCAGTGGGTGGTGCGGGTGCTGGACTCGATCTCCCGAACGCCGCGCATCTGCGTGCACAGATGCACCGCTTCCAAGTGGACCGCGACGCCGTGGGGCAGCAGGATCTGCTGCAACGACTCGGCGAGCTGGCGGCCGATGCGCTCCTGTACCGAGAAACGGCGGGCGAACAGCCGCACCAGCCTGGTCAGCTTGGACAGGCCGAGGATGTGCTCGTGGGCGATGTAGCCGATGTACGCCTTACCGAAGAACGGCAGAGCGTGGTGCTCACAGAGAGCGAAGAACGGGATCGGCCCTTCGACGATCTGGCTGATCCGGCAGTCCGACCCTCCGTGGCATTCGGTCTCGAAGGCGGTGACCAGCTTCTCGTCGCCCTCGTACCCGCTGGTGGCGTCGAAGAGGGCACGCAGGAAGCGGCGGGGGGTGTCCACGGTGGCCTCTGACTCGACGGCCAGGCCCAGCGCCCCGAAGATCTCACTCATGTATCCCTCGAACCGCTGCCACTCCTCGGGGGCGATCTGCCGTGGAGACACGGCCGCCCACTCTGCCTCGTCGGTGAGGGGTACGAGCCGTTCGCCCACCATCCCCACGACGGGCGGGGGGCCATGCATCTGCGTGAATTGCTCGTTCATATGCGGCCTCAAGACGCAACGAACATCGTGTGAAGTCGGCTTGTTCCATTATCGCCCTGCAGGTACCGGAGTGCTGAGCGAGTTGACGTAGGCATCCTGCGGCGGCACACGAGTTGCCGGTCAGCGCCTCGGGCCGCTGCCGGCTGGCCCGTAGAGATCCAGCAGGCGGGTCCGGGTGGATTGAAGTCGGTTGCCGACCACGGTGGCGACACAGCGTGTGATCGACAGCCCCAGCACCGGATCCTCCTCGATCAGTGTGCGCACCGCCGCCGCGTCGAATTCCAGTGCATGTACCGGGCCATGTGCCTCTGCGCCCAGCTGCCAGGTGTGCGGCGGGACCAGCCACGACCAGCCGAGCAGTTCACCCTGGCCGACGGCGTCGACAGTGGCCGCCCGCTGGCCGGGGACGTGCACGTCGAGAGCAACCAATCCGGTGATGACGGTCCAGAACCGGTCGGCCTTGCTGCCCTCCTCGAAGATACGGGCGCCCGCGGGGAAAGACACGTCGGTCGCGAACTGCAGCAAGCGGTCGCGGTCTTCGGGTGAGAGCAGGCTCAGCAAATTCGTCGTGGTGGCCATCCGGGCCCTCCTGTCTCAGATTTACTGTCTACGCCGAATTGCTTCCTGAGGAGCGGCGACCGGACTCGCTGGGAATTGCCTGCCCGACGGGGTCCCATCTCTCCAGGGACTCTGGGGTCCCGGGCGCCGTCGCGCTACCCGGTGGAGACACAGGTGGCGGTGCGGCTGTTTGGTTTCGCAGAGCCCCCTGGGGCCTGCAGGGAGAGTGGAGCTCGCTGCCCTGTGCTGTCAGCTCCGGAGCAGCTCGGCAAGCACCTCGGCTTTGCTGGTCTCGGGGTGTTTGGTTGCGGTGAGTAGTGTCAGGGTTCGGTCTTCGGCGAGGTCTCGCAGGTGGGCCAGGGCGTCTGCGCGTTCGGGGTCTTGGAGCTCGGTTTGGTAGCGGTGGCTGAACTCCGCGAAGCGATCGGGGTTGCGGATGTACCACTTCCGCAGCTCCAGGGAGGGTGCGACCTGTTTGCACCACTCGTCGAGGTGGGCCTTCTCCTTGGTCATGCCCCGGGGCCAGATGCGGTCGACCAGCACTCTGGTGCCGTCGGTCTGCGCCGGTGCGTCGTAGACGCGGCGGACGTGCACCGTTCGCTTGTGTGCCATGGAGGACCTCCTGTCGAATCTCCGCTTCTCCCCATCACACGTAGTAACGAGAGATGATCTCGAGCCGCGCCACTTCGTCCGGTCCCGGATAAGCCACCAGGACCGGCAGGCCGCTGGGATCTCTGCCCTCGATGAGGGTGAAGCCCTCAGCTTCTTTGGTGTCGACACGGTCGGAGCGGGCTCTGAGTACGCGCTCGCACCGCTGGAAGTCGTCGGGGCCGTCCGCCGTCCAGATCACGTAGTGCGCGCCGACGTGACCTGTCGGGTGGATGGCGTGCGAGCCCACGGCCCGTAGGTACACCTGGAAGCCGTTGTGGCTCACGAGCAGCGCGGCAGTGGCGGTGCGTACTGTGACCTCCATGTTCAGCAGCTCCCCGTAGAAGTCCGCCGAGGCGTCGTGGTCGTGGACGAACACCACGACCGAGGCCAGCCGGGGTCCGCGCGCATCCGATCTGCTACCAGTCGGCTCCGAATCCGGTGGAAGCTGCGTAGGGTGCCGGCCGGAGGAGGCCGCTTCGTGTGGGGTGGTCATGTGGACCCTTCCGCCTTCGGTCGCGATGCGAGGGCTTCTTTGTGCGGTTTCCTGGTCCGGTTTCCACGCTACCTGGACGGTGTCCTGCCTGCTGGGATGTGCAGCAGGTCCTGACGGGGTGCGGCACGGGTTCTCAGGCTGGCCATGCCAGGAACCCGCCGACGATGGTGCCGTAGGCGAGGTGTGCGGTGAGTGTGACGGCGGGTGTGCTGGGCCCGTAGTTGAGCATGAGGAAGCCGGGGGGTTCGAGCAGCGCGACATGGGGGGCGCTGGTTTCGGGTTGGCCCATGCGCGGGTGGACGAGCGGCAGCAGGATGTTGACGAGCGCGGTGGTGGCGAAGAGGCCGTGGACGAGGCCGAAGACGCATCCCAGCCACCAGCTGCTGTAACCGATGGCGACGAAGACCGCGTAGTAGAGCAGGGCGAAGATCAGGCCGTTGATGAAGTGTGCGCCGTAGCCGAGGGCCTTGGCGCGGGTCCGGTCGCTGGTGAAGGCGGTCCCGAGCAGGAACGGCAGATCGATGCGGGTGAGGCTGAGGGCATTGGCCGCGCGCAGGGTAGTGGTCAGGACCAGGGTGCCGACCAGCCCGCCCGCCAGTGCGGCCCAGATGCTCATCGGGTGGCCTGGCCGATCGCGCAGGCGGCGCTGATCAGGGCCAGGTGGGACAGGCCCTGGGGCAGATTGCCGAGAAAGTCGCCGGTGGCGGGGTCGATCTCCTCGCTGTAGAGGCCGACGTCGTTCGCGAGAGGCACGAGCTGGTCCATGAGGTGGGCGGCTTCGTCGGCGCGGCCGGTCCGGGCGAGGGCTTCCGTGAACCAGAAGGAGCAGGCGAGGAAGGCACCCTCACTGCCGTGGACTCCGTCGGCGCCGAGGTAGCGGCTGACGTAGGGACCGTCCTGCAATGCCTGCTGGATGGCTGCGACGGTACCGCGCATGCGCGGGTCGTCGGGCGACCGGTAGCCGTGGAGCAGTCCGAGCAGGAGGCCGGCGTCCAGGTCGTCGCTGTCGGCGGAGCGCACGTAGGTGTTCAGCCGCAGGCTGAAGCAGCGGTCGTCTACGAACTTGGCGATGGCCTGCCGTTCACGCCGCCAGCGAGGTGCGTGCTGGTCTGGGATCAGCCCCCGCTGGGCGAGGTCGAGGGCGCGGTCGAGTGCGATCCAGCACATCATCTTGGACTGGGTGAAGTGCTCGGGAGCGCTGCGGACCTCCCAGATGCCCGTGTCGGGCTGCTGCCAGCTAGTGCTGACGAAGTCGGCGGTCTGGGCCAGTCGGCGTGCGATGTCGGCGTCGAGCCGATGGCCCGCTGCCGTGTACAGCCACGCGGTCTGCACCAGCTCTCCGTAGGTGTCCAGTTGGAGCTGGTCGGCGGCGGCGTTGCCGATGCGTACGGGCGTCGAACCGCGGTAGCCCGACAGGGGAAGGGTCTTCTCGGGTGCGCGGGCGCCGCCGTCGAGGCGGTACAGGACGTGCAGGCGGGGGTGCGTGAGCTGGGAGGCATGCATCAGCCACCAGAAGTAGCCGGTCGCTTCCGGCGCGCAGCCCAGCTTGACGAAGGCGTTCAGGGTGAAGGCGGAGTCGCGGATCCAACTGAAGCGGTAGTCCCAGTTGCGTTCCCCACCGAGCTCCTCGGGCAACGAGCAGGTCGCCGCGGCGGCGACCGCGCCGGAGGGCGCGAAGACCAGCAGCTTGAGGGCGAGGACGCTGCGCAGCACCGCCTCCCGCCAGGGCCCCGTGTAAGTGCGGCCGTCGGTCCACTCTCTCCAGGTGGCGGCCGTGTGATCGAGCCGGGCCTCGCACTCAGTGCGCGTGGGGAGCACCAGCGGTTCCCGGTGTGCGTACGGCAGCGCGAGCACGGCCCGGGTCCCCGCGTCCGCCCGGAAGCGGGATACGACGGCATCGGAGGTGGGCTGCGGCTCTCCCGCGTTCCAGGCACAGATCCCGACCGCCTCAGGACCTGAAGTGACGACCGGGACGCCCGCACGACGTGTCAGGTGAGGTGCGCGGGCGCCGTAGCCAAAGCGCGGCTGGACACTCCAGCGCATGGGGACGCTGCCCGCCAAGCCCTCGATCCGCCGGACCAGCTCCCGGGCAGGCGCCAGGGAACGGCTGTCGGGAATAGTCAGTGCGTCGGTCACCCGAACCGTGCCGCCTGCTGTGGTGAACGTCGTCTCCAGCACGTTGGTGCCAGGCAGGTAGCGGCGGGAGGCGGTGTAGGGCGCCTCTGGCCGGAGGAGGAACCGTCCTCCCCTGAGGTGGTCGAGCACGGCGGCGAACACGGTCGGCGAGTCAAGGTCCGGCCAGGCCAGCCAGTCCACCGAGCCGTCCCGGGCGATGAGCGCGCAGCAGCGGCCGTCCCCGATCACCGCGTAGTTCCGCAGTTCCGTGTACCCGTCCAAGCGTGCCGGTCGGTCGGCCGGGACGTCTGACACAACAGGTAGGTCCGTCTGCCGGCTCCAGGGCATGTCCGGTGCCGGCGATGCAGAACCCGAACTGGACGGTGTGGGTGTCACCTGAAGGCACCCTTTTCGGTAATCCGCGGCCTACTGTTCGAGGAGGAGGTCGGCCACGGGTGCGTCAGTGTCGGTGGAACGGCCGGTCGGCGGCTCCGGCCGAGGAGCGGCCTGGCTACGCCCTTCAAGCCACGTGGGAGCCGCGGTGCAGGTGGATCAACTGGGCGTCCTGCACCGCCTGTTCATCGCTTTCCTGGAGGGGCGTGAGCCGGATGCCGACGTGGTAGTCCTGGACCAGCGTCCAGCCCAAGAAGCCGGCCCCGAGCGTGCAGGCGAGTCCAGCCGCGGACAGTGCCAGTCCGGGAGTGACACCAGTCGCCGGGCCATCCCAATGGGTGGCGTAGATGGCAAGACTCGCTCCGAAGAGGCCCAGCGCCGCGACATTGAGACTGCCGTGGGCAATGCCGACGGTCTTGGCCGCCGACCGGCGGGGAATGCCGAACGCCAGATCGGCGATGCCGGGCAGGGCTGCCAGCAGTGCCATGCCGACCCCGGCGATGTTGAGGGCGATGGCCAAGTTCAGCCAGAACTGCTGCCCATTGGCCGCGTAGACGGCGAAACCCACCAGCGTGCCGGTGTAGCAGGCAATGGGGAAACCGACCAGCATCGGGTGAATGGGATGGCCGGCGATGGTGATCTTGCTGTACATGGCACCTCCAGGCCGGTTCGTCCGTGCTAAGCCATTCCAGCCTCTCCCTCGATGTACAGGAGCGCCAATGGGGGCCGATCAGCGGTTCGGATCCTGGGGCCTGACGAGGGGAGCCTTGGCATCACTTCGGCTGATTCGAAGATCTCTCACCCGGACGGGCGCCTCTGAATGTCTTGGAGTCCTCTGTCACAGGCTCCTTCGGTTCGCAGGTACCCGCTGAAGCACGCGTTGTCGTTGCTGGCCACATGGGTTCGAGAGGGGCAGCTCGCCACTGAGGTCGCCTACAGGCCGTGGCGTGGTCCCTCTTCGGAAGTGCTTGTTCAAGAGGCTCTGCGAACCACGAGGGCCGTGATGTCGTCCCGCTGTTCGCCTGCGGTGTGTTGGCTCAAGTCTTTGGCCAGATTGCCGGCGACTTCCCAGGGAGAAACGTCCGCCCAGGCCCGCAGGCGCTCTTCGAGTGGATAGAAGGCGCCGGTGATGCTGCGGGCCTCGGTGACGCCGTCGCTGCAGGCGAGAAGAGTGGCCCCGGTCGGAAACGGGAACCACGCGACGGTCCGGGGTTTCGGAGCGAGGTCCGCAAGGCCGAGAGGCACGCCAGGGTCGCCGAGCCGTACGGGGGTGACCGCTCCCGTGTTCAACAGGTAGGGCGGAGGGTGGCCGCAGTTGACCGCCTGCGTGTCCGCCGACTCGTCAATGCAGAGCACGAGGGCGGTGACGAACCGTTCAGGTTCGCCGGTCTGCTGCGCGAAGGCGTTGTGGCGGACGATTGCCCTTTCCAGGTCATCCACGAGCGCGGTGAGTGTCGGCTCGCGCAAGGCGGCCTCTCGGAACGCTCCGAGCGCGGCGAAGGCGGCTCCGATCGCAGGCAGCCCCTTGCCCTGGACATCGCCGAAGAGCAGACGCGTGCCGTACGGCGAGGCCACCGCCTCGTAGATGTCTCCTCCTACCAGTCGGTCCTGCTCCACCGGCAGATACACACCGTCAACGATTACCCGGTCGGTAAGGACGGGCAGCGGGCGCAGCACCTGCCGTTGCAGGGCGACAGCTGTGGACCGGACCCGGCGGAGATCTTGCTCGCGCCGGATTCGCAAGTGGCAGGTCAGGACGCCTAGCACGCCCAGCGTTGCGGCCAGCACCATGACGATCACAAAGTCGTACCACGAAGGGAGCGGCCGGTAGATCAGTACTCCGGTGATGACGATCAGCACCCAGCCGACCGCGTAGATGGTCTGCCGCACCGTGCCGATCGCCGCGGGGAAGGCCGGCAGCAGGATCAACAGGGGGGCGAGCCGCACTGTACGGTCATCAATGACCAGCTCCAGTGCCACGATCGGGATCGTCAGCGCGACCACATAGACCATTGGAGCCCTGACCGCGCTTCTGGGAGGGGACTCACCGGCGCTTTCGGCGCGTGGAATTGGCGCGTCGGCTGCGCGAGATGGCAAACGCCTGCGGAACACACCACCAGCCTCCTTCAGCTCTTTCGACCCCGCAACGGCGGACGCCGCCGCTGTTGACGTGATCACTCACCTGCGTTCGTGAGCCGTTCCTTCCTGCATCTGCGGGGGCATGGGTGCAGAGGTGGGAGGCTTGCTCGGTCCAGACGGTCTTGCGGTCGGTGTATAGCGGGTCCCCCCCCCAGAAAGTCGGGCGACGATGACGAGGCATGTTCGGCGCTATCACGTCAGCCCGCGCAGCATCTCCACGCGCCGTCGCAGCACGGATGCTGGTGTGCACGGTGCTCAGCGCGGCAGCCGTGCCCGCCGGACTGTAGTCCGCACGTTCGATCCTGCCCACTGCGAATGAGGGCCCCGCCGGGGGCCACTCCCACCTATGCGCAACGTTCGGTTGCGGCCACCTCACGGAAAGTGCCTCCCGCGCAGGCGGCGCTTAGTGCAACCTCCAGGTGAACTTCCCGCCGCCCACCCACCGAATCACGCCCGGGTCATCGAGGTCGTGGACCGTGATGCCTCGGGCTGCGGCAGCCAAGAGCACGTCCGTCATCGAGGTTGCCTCGCCGACCACCTCCCCGTCGATCTCCACAATGCGAAAGGGAGGATCACCGGGCTGCACTCCCAGCACGATGATCCTCGGTGTCGAGATATAAGGGCTCGCACTTTCGGTCATGCAAAGACCGGTTCCACATGAGAGCCGTCGATATGCCCGGCGGAAGGTCTGCAAAGCGGTGCCTGTCACCCAGCACCTGCCCAACTGAGCAGGCATCTGTCACCTGGGTTCGACGATCTTGACCTACGTAATCGGTGAAGGGCTGCGAGACCTGTCTTACTGGAACGCGGCGTGGATTTCCTCCTCGGTGGCCGTGTGGGAGACCAGGAGGATTTCGTCGCCGGGCATCAGTTGGGTCTGGTGGGTGGGGACAGTGGGCTGACCTGCGCGGATGACAGTAGCGATGATGGTGCCTGTGGGGAGGCGGATGTCGGCGAGGGTGCGGCCGACGACGTGGGACTGTGGCGTGATCGCGGTTTCGATCACATTCACGCCTGCCTTGCTCAGCCGGAGAAGCGCCACGGTGTCGGTGGCGCCGGTTGCCTCCTCGATGAGGGAGATCAGGGGGCCCGTAGCGGGAACGGCTACGTCTACGCCCCAGCGGTGATCGAACAGCCAGGTGTTCTCCTCGTCGTTGACGCGGGCGGCTACGCGGGGGACGGCGAATCGGCGTTTTGCGAGCAGGCTGATGACGAGGTTGTCCTCGTCGCTTCCGGTGGCTGCGATGACGAGGTCGGTGGTGTGCGCCCCAGCATGCTCGAGGAGGGGGGCCTCGCAGGCGTTTCCCGCGACGAGCCGTACGGTGAGGTGGCCTTCGAGTTCGGCGATGCGGTCCTCGTCAAGGTCGACGAGCGTGACGTCATTGCGGGCTGCGGCGAGGACCTGGGCGATCTGGGCGCCGAGGCGGCCTGCGCCGGCCACCAGTACGTTCATGTCCCGAGCTCCTTGTCCAGAAAGCCCCGTAGGCGGCCCAGAGCCGTGGCGGCAACAGTGAACGTGACGAGGTCGCCGGGGACCGCCAGGGTGCTGTGGGCGGGAACGAACGAGTGGCCTGCTCGGGTGGCTTCCACGACGCGGATCTCGCCCTCCACATCCAGTTCGGCCAGCCGCCGCCCGGCGAAGTAGGCGGGCAGTTCGGAGCGGATCAGCAGGGTCTCACCGTTGGCGAAGCTGATCTCCGGGGTGAGATGTCGGTGTAGAAGCATCTGGTGGATCTGATGCACGGCCCAGCTCACGCAGGCGATGGTGGGGATGCCGAGATCGCGATAGATGTCAGCGCGGCGGGGGTCGAAGACACGGGCGAGGACGATCGGCACTCGGTATACCTCCTTCGCCGTCCGGGCGCTGACGACGTTGCTGCTGTCGCCCGAGGTGACAGCGACGAACGCGTCCGCATGCTCGATTCCCACAGAGTCCAGCAGAGGACGGCTGAACCCGTTGCCCTCGTGGAACCGGCCGCTGAAACCGGCGGACAGACGCCTGCGGGCCTTTGGTCTGCGGTCGATGATGTGCACCTCATGGCCCTCGGCGGTGAGCCGGTCGGCAAGGGACGAGCCCACCCGCCCACAGCCCACGATGATCACCCTCATCGCTGTCATCCCTTCCTGCCCAGTGAGCGGGAGCGTCGGCGCAGCCACCACTTGCGGGCTTCCTCCGCACCCAGCAGCACTGCCCCGAATCCGGCCAGAACCGCCCAGTCGGCAGCGGCCAGCGGCGCGGTGTTGAACACCTTCTGAAGCGTGGGCACGTAACTGATCGCGGCCATCAGGGCCACCCCGACGAGTCCCGCGGCGAGCAGTCTCGGATTGGACAGCACTCCGATCCGGAAGACACTCTGCCGGTCCGTGCGCACGGCCAGGGCGACGAAGAACTGACTGAGCACGATGCCCGCCTGCACCATCGTGACCGCCTCCCGGTAGACGGGATCGTCTTCGGTGAAGTCGGCGTACGCAATACCCGAAGCGCTGATGTGCCAGAAGAACACCACGCACACACCGAGGGCCTGGATGCCGCCCAGGAACAGAATCCGTCGCACCACGGCCGCCGAGAACAAGGGCTCGCGCCGGGAACGGGGCGGGCGGTCCATGACATCGGGCTCGGGCGGCTCCGCACCCAGTGCCAGTGCGGGCAGGACGTCCGAGCCGAGATCGATCGCAAGGATCTGCACCGCGCTGACAGGAACCAGCGGGAACCCTGCGAACGTCGCGGCCAGGACCGGAACGAGCTCGCCGATGTTGCTGGTGAAGACGTAGACGAGGAACTTGCGGATGTTCTGGTAAACCGACCGGCCCAGCTTCACTGCTGCGGCGATGGAGGCGAACGAGTCGTCCAGCAGCACCATCGCCGCGGCCTCGCGCGCCACGTCCGTGCCCGAGACACCCATCGCGACACCGATGTCCGCGTGTTTCAGCGCGGGGGCGTCATTCGCGCCGTCGCCCGTCACAGCGACCACCTCACCCCGGCGCTGCAGGGCGGCGACCACCCGCATCTTGTGTTCGGGGCTCACCCTGCACAGCAGCAGTTCCTTCGGCTCCCCGAGCAGGGCGTCGAGCGCACCGTCGCCCAGCGTGTCGAGTTCGCTGCCAGTGATGATGGTGGGGGCGGGCTCCCGCACGATCCCCACGCGGCGCGCGACTGCCTCCGCGGTCAGGGGGTGGTCTCCGGTGACCATGACGATGCGGATGCCGGCGCGCCGTACCGCGCGGACCGACTCGCTGACCTCCGGCCGCGGAGGGTCGAGCATGCCGACCAGCCCCAGCAGCGTCAGCCCCGCCTCGGCTTCTTCCCGTGAGGCACGGGGATCGGGAAGTGTCCGGGAGGCGACCGCCAGCACGCGCAGACCCTGGGAGGCCAGGTCGTCGTGCGCGGTGGTGACGACAGCCCGCAACCGGGCCGTCAGGGCCTGTGGTCCGCCCTGCCAGTGGATGCCGGTGCAGCGGGCGAGCAGTTCCTGGGGAGCGCCCTTGACGTAGGCGTGCCACTCGCCGTCCGCACCGCGGTGGACGGTGCTCATCAGCTTGCGGGTGGAATCGAAGGGGAACTCGGTCACCCGGGGTGTGACGGCCTCCTGCGCAGTCACGTCCAGGCCGGCCTTGGCCGCGACCACCAGCAGCGCTCCCTCGGTGGTGTCACCGAGCACCCTCCATCCCGCACGATCCGGCTGGGGGGACCTCGCCGCATCAGCCGAGGGCGGTACCAGCCTGGCGTTGCAGCACAGGGCCGCAACCCGCAGCATTTCGCGTACCGGTCCCGGGTCCGCCACCTGGCCCGTCGGCTCGTATCCCACCCCGGAGACGGAGTGCGCGGTGCCGTCGGCCCACATCTGCACGACCGTCATTTCCGCCTGCGTCAGCGTCCCCGTCTTGTCCGTGCACACGACGGTGGTGGACCCGAGCGTCTCCACGGCCAGCAGCTTCTTGATCAGCGCATGCCGACGTGCCATGCGCCGTACACCGATCGCCAGGGAAACGGACAGCGTCGCGGGAAGGCCCTCCGGCACCAGCGCAACCATCACCCCGAGCGCGAACACGAAGGTTTCGACGAGGGGGTCCCCAGCGGGAAGACGGACGGCGAACAGAACGGCCCCGATCGCCAACGCGGCCCCCGCCACGCGCCGGGCCATGGTGGCGACCTGGTGCTGAAGAGGCGTCTTCTGGCGCGGGGCGGCAGCGGTGAGCCGGAAGATACGCCCGAACTCGGTCGCCGCGCCGGTGGCGAACACCACGGCTTTCCCGGACCCGGTCACCACGTCGGTACCCATGAACACGCAGTTACGCGCCTGCAGCAGGGGGCCCGATGCCACGGCTTCGTCGGTACGGCCTACTGCGTCGCTCTCCCCCGTCAGAGCAGCATTGTTCACCGAGACGTCGTGTGCCTCGGTCAGGCGGCAGTCGGCCGGCACCGCATCCCCCGCCTCAAGCACCACCACATCGCCTGGCACCAGGTCCTGCACGGGCAGTTCCCGCCGTTCACCCTGGCGCAGCACCCTGCAGATGTGCGGCACCATCGCCTGGAGGGACTCGGCCGTACGCTCGGCGGAGTACTCCTGTGCGAACCCGATCGCAGCGTTCAGCACCACCACACCGAGGATCGCCACTGCCAACTGCAGCGTGCCGGGATCCCGGGGCTGTTGCAGTTCGTAGGCCAAGAGGGTGATCACGGCGGCGACGAGCAATACAACCGCGAAGAGATCGGTGAACTGCGCCGCGAACTGTCGCCACAGGCCCTGTCGCGGCGGGCGCGGCAGTTCGTTGGCGCCGTACCGCTCGCGCCGCTCTGCCGCATCCGTCGGAGAGATCCCTCGGGGTGAGGTGACCAGCGCCGCGAAGACCTCCGGTGCCCCCATGTTCTGTACGGACCGGCCAGCCTGCTCCCGGCCACCTCCGTCAGGTGTCAGTACCTGCGTGCCTGCACTCATCACTTCGGCCGGCGCGCCATATCGGGCTGCGATTCTGGGGTACGGCTGCCCGGCGTCGAATGGGCAGCCACCTGTCGTCCTCCCCAAACTAGGGGGAGGCTGCGGGCAAAGCGACGTGGGCGTCGACCACTCGCACACCGCGGAACTTCTTGCACCATGGACGGAGCTGCTCGCGGAGCTTCTTGGTACTGCGAACCGATCGTCTTGTGGTCGGGAGTGGTCAGCCACGCCACCGCCATCCTGCCTCCCCACAGGCGACCGGGATGGCGCCGGGCGCCGGATACAGCCGTTCCGGTACTGCCCGTCGTTGTCACGGGAGCCCTCCTGCGGTTACGCGATGCCTGGCGACCATCATGGCGTCGCCTCCTATGGAATTGCGGTATTCCTCCCTCAGGGGTGTTATGTGTCCACGGACTATTGGCTCCGGCGGCCGGACATGTGGCCCTCAAGATGCTGCGTGATCAGCTCGTCGAGGTGATCACCTGCGTCCGCTCGCAGACCGGGAGGCTGGAAGGTCCGTCTTTTACCAGCGTCGATGGAAACGCGGTCACGGGGGCGGAGGTCTCCCGAGCCGCGGTCGGCGGCCCGGGCGGCGAGATGCGAACACCTGTCGCGTGAAAGGGATGATCGGTCGTGACCTCGACAGGCACAGGCGCGTTGTTGTGGCGCATGCCCTGTTCCGCCGGCCCCGGCGGTCTCGCATGAGGTGGCGGCTGCGGAACCTGCCCGGCACCGGGCCGTCACCCCCGCCCTCGGCACCAGTCCGCCCGTGCCTGCAGCGGCCGGGCCGACATCCCGGCCGCTGCCGGAAGGTCGCTGGGGCCACGGCCCTGGAGTTTCAGTGCGGGAGCAGCAGTTGGCGCGTTTCCCCCGACTGGACGCACACCGAGCGGTCTGGCAGCCGGATGTTGATGGGGGAATGGTTGGAGGGGGGCACCGTAATCTCGAGCCTTCCGCGCTCAAAACGCAGCCGCACGCCCCAATGTCCCTGGTAGCGGACGGCGAATTCGTACGACGCCAGCTCTGGCGGTGGTACGGGGTCGAGCCATAGTGCTTGCTGGCGAGTCTCGAGCCCGGGCAGTCCGCGCTGGACGAAGTCGAGCGTGCCCGCCATGGCACCGAGGTGGATGCCCTCTCCGGTGGTGCCGCCCTGCACATCGGCGATGTCGCTCCGCAGTGCCTCCTGGCAGAACCTCCACGCCTCGGAGCGCCGGGCCCGGGCCAGGACCCAGCCGTGGACCACGCTGCTGAGGGTGGACCCGTGGCTGGTGCGGGCCAGGTAGTAGTCGACGGTGCGCCGCCAGATGTCCTCGTCGAGCCGGTGGCCCAGGCGTTCGAAGAGACCCCGGAGTTCGGACGGTGGGAAGAGGTAACCCAGCATCAGCACGTCGGCCTGCTTGGACGCCCGGTAGCGATTGACGCTGTCGCCTTCCGCCTCCAGGATCCGGTCGAGACGCCGGATGTCGCCGTACCGCTTCCGGTAGCCGTCCCAGTCGAGTTCCGCGAGGTCGCCGTAGCCGGCGAACTGGCTGATGACATCGTCGTGGAAGGGCACATGGAGCGTGCGGGACACGTCCTCCCAGTGTTCGAGTTCACCGCCGTCCAGATCGGTGCGCTCGGCGAGTTCCCGCCGACGGGGTTCGGGAAGCGCGCGCAGAACCTCCAAGGTGCGAGTGAGCACCCATGCGGCAGTGACGTTTGAGTACGTGTTGTCGTCGAGGCCGGGCTCGGGCACGCCGGGGTAGGCGTCGTGGTATTCGTCGGGGCCGACCACGCCGCGGATGCGGTGCCGCCCGAGGCTGTCGTCGTAGGTCGCCGAGTCCGCCCAGAAGCGGGCGATCTCCAACAGCATCTCGGCGCCCTTGGTGTGCAGGAACTCGGCGTCGCCGCTCGCCTCGCAGTACTGCCACACGTTGTACGCCACGGCCGAGCCGACGTGCCGCTGAAGTCGGGAATGGTCGGGCAGCCAGCGTCCGGAGTGCGGGTTGAGGTGCAGTTCCTGGGTCTCCTCGCGCCCGTCGCTGCCGCTCTGCCACGGGTACACGGCCCCCCGCCTGCCGAGCGCGCGGGCTGTGGCCCGGGCCCGGTCCAGGCGTCGGTGGCGGTAGTGGAGCAGGGCGCGGGATACCTCAGGGAAGTGCAGGTTGAGGTACGGCAGGATGAACAGCTCGTCCCAGAAGACGTGTCCGCGGTATGCCTCGCCGTGCAGCCCCCGGGCGGGCACTCCCACGTCGAGGTCGGCGGTGTGCGGCGAGAGTGTCTGCAGGAGGTGGAAAAGGTGCAGCTGCAGCACCTGGCCGGCCTCCCCGGGGACGTCGAGTGCGGCCCGGCGCCAGAGCTGGTTCCAGGCCGTGCGGTGGGATGCGAGTAGCTCGTCGAAGCCGGATGCGGCCTCGACTCGGTCGACTGCGGCGTCCAGCGGATCGCTGATCGCGGGGTCGCGGGAGGTGTGCAGAGCGATGGTCTTGTCGACGGTGAGGGTCTGGCCGGACGTCACGTGCAGTCGCACTCGCTGGACGGCGCGGGCCGGCGTGTGCTGGGTGGTGACGGGTGCCTCGGCGGCCAGCCGGGCCGCCAGACCGATTCGGATGTCGGAGGTGCGGGTGCGGCAGCGCAGCCACACGGTGTCCGTGGCGGCGGTGCCGGTGTGCACGTGGACCAGGTGGCGGCCGTCAAGGTCGCGGTAACGGGGCACGCCGGCGTTGATGACAGCGCCGTCGATTGCGGCCTCGACCTCCACCTCGCCGGAGAAGCCCTCGGCCGTGAGCTCGGTACGCAGGGCGGCGAGATGGGGGTCGGCCATGTGCACGAGACGAAGCTGGTGCACGGACAGGGCGCGTCCGTCGCTGAGCCCGTACCGGGTCCGGCGCTCGAGCAGGCCCGAGGACAGGTGCAGGACCTGGTCGTGGTCGAGCACGGTCGCCGTGTCCGGGGTGAGCCATTGCCGCCCGGCGAGGCGGAAACGCAGGGGCAGCCAGTTCGGGAGGTTGACCATGTCCTCGTTCTCGACCCGGCGTCCGGCCACTTGCGAGGTGAGCCGGTTGTAGCAACCCGCCACATAGGTGCCTGGGTAGTGCACGTCGTCCGCGACGCATTCGGATAGCGCCCCGCGGGTGGCGAAGTAGCCGTTGCCCAGCGTGCACAGGGACTCCCGCAGACGCTCGTCCGCGGGGTCATAGCCCTCGTACCGCCAGGTCCAGCCGGTCACTGCTGCGTTCCTGCCACGAGCAGTTCTCCTAGGTCACGTACGACAATGTCCGCACCCTGCTGCACCAGTCTCGCCCTGGTGTCCGGGCTGGCCGTGCGGTCCACGCCGACGACGAGGGCGAATCCACCGCGGCGGCCTGCCTCGACGCCTGCCAGCGCGTCCTCGACGACGGCGGCGCGGTCGGCCGGGACGCCCAGTCGACGAGCCGCCTCGAGGAACAGATCGGGGTGCGGCTTGCCCGGCAGCCTCAACCGGGCCGCCTCACCGCCATCGACGAGCACGTGGAACAGATCCAGCACCCCGGCCCGGACGAGGAGTTCACGGGCGTGGCGGGACGCGGAGGCGGCGGCAACCGGCTTCCCCGCCCGGCGCAGGGCATGCACGAGCCGCACCGTGCCCGGATACGCGTCGACGCCCTTCTCGCGCAGCCGCGCTGTGAACAGCCGCTCCTTGTCCGCGGCGACAGCCCGCACCGTCTCGGCCGAGGGGTCAAGCCCCCGTGAAGCGAGGAAAGCGGCGGCGCCGTCGAGCCGGGACCTCCCGTCCACGTAAGGGAGATAGTCGGCCCGGACGTCGAAGGGGCGCCGCTGCGTGGGGTCCTCCGGCGGGTGCTCACTGAGAAAGGCGTCAAAGGCATCCTTCCAGGCGGCGGCGTGCACCCGAGCCGAGTCGGTGATCACTCCGTCGGTGTCGAGGACGACAGCACCGACATCCCGCAGCACGGGTGCGAGCGTACTCTCGGACCGGACGGCCATGAGAACTCCTCTCGTCGGTGCGTCGGGCGATCACACCCGCTGCGGCGTAACCGCGACCGGGCAGGCCGCGTGGTGCAGCAGCCTGTGGCCAACCCCGCCGAGCTGAAGGCCGGAGTCTCCCGCCCGCGGCGCGCTGCGGTGATGGCGGGGCCGGCGGCGTCCCCTCCTCTTTCTGTCTCCAGACGGCGCTGCGCCGGAGGTACGACCAGACGCCGGTTGCGGGGATCGCCCTGCAGATCCAGCCTCTCCCATAGCCCCGGGCTTCGCACGGGCGTCGGCCCCATCGCTCGGCCGGAGGGGCCGTGGGGAACGGACGGCCGCAGACGGCCTTCGCAGGCACTGACCGGTCGGATCACCAGGGCGTACGCCTCGTCGGCCGGCGTCCAGGACGCGCCGCCTTGCTGCCGACGGGATTCTCCGTACGCCATACGCATCTCTGCGCTCACAACCACACCCTGGGTCACGACGCGTCCGGGCGGACAATCACGACAGGGCACTTCGCATGCTGTGCGACATGCTGGCTGACCGACCCCAGCAGGGCCCTGGCGAAGCCGCCCCGCCCCCGGCTGCCCACAACCATGGCCTCGGCGCCCTCGCCCGCCCCCAGAAGCACATCAACAGCGTTCCCTTGCACCAAGTACGCCCGAACAGTGTCGGCATACTCCGCGCCGAGGACATCCCTGAGTTCCTGGACCAGCCCCTCTCGCGCTCTCTGCTCATCGAAGGTGGCATCGATGGCCCGAGCCGGCCAGACACGCCCACCCGGCAACTCCCACGCGGCCACAGCCACCACGCCAGCGCCGATGAGAGCGCCGTACCGCACGGCCCACCGCAGCGCCGCGTACGAGGACTGCGACCCATCGACGCCCACCACAACACGCGGCCCAGAGTCCCTCTCCATACCTCTCACCTCCGATGGCTGATACGTCCGCTGCACTGACCAGCACCTCTGCCATCCACGCTGCGTGACTCCCCTACGGCCCGCCAGAGAAGGCGGCCGAGGGCATGGCATACGAGTGCGTGGCCTTACGGTCGGACGGAAGGCAGCGGTGCTCCTCGTCATCAAGTTCACCTGCCAAGCGGGCCGCCCAATCCTCGATCTCGGTGACGTCCCTGAAGTCACCACCCTTCCCCGAGCGGGGGACCATCCTGGCGACGCGCCTATCGCGCGCCTTTCTCGAGGCAACTGCCGAAGTGACGTTCCCTGGCGGCCAGCCGCTGGCGATCCAGGATCTATTCGAGCAGCAAGGCAGCGAACGCTGTGGGGACGAGTACATTGGTGCGCCCCGTGGTGTGCGGCATGGCCGTGCCCGCCACGCTCTTCCGATTCGCCCCCGGCCCTGCGCAGGCCAGGGTCTCCTGATCTTCTCTACCGGCGACGGCCCTCCGGCGGCACGTACGGCGGGACATCGCGGCCCGGCTGCCAGCGCGAGCCCTGGTGCATACGCCGAAGGATCACGGCCATGCCGATGGTGACGATAAGCCACAGCACGCCGCACGCCACTGCCCAGCCGGGCCGCCCGACCAGGGCGAACACGACCGTTCCGAAGGTTGCCCAGACCAGACCCCAGACACTCAGCCAGAAGCGCGCTCGCAGGGGACTCCGGGCTGTCATCGGTTCATTGCCCGTACGCATCAAAACCACTACTCCTCGACCTGTCCTGTGGGAGGTGGGCTCAGCCATGGGGGACAACGGCGATGGGACAGGCCGCATGGTGCACGGCCGCTTGGGCCACGGGCCCGAGCCGCGGCGCCAGGGCGCCCCGGTGCCTGCGTCTGCCAACGACCAGCAGTCCCGCCGTCTCCGTGTCGTGGACGACTGCTCTGGCCGGGCTGTCAAGGGTGAGGACTTTGATCACCGCGCACACCGCGGAACTTCTTGCGCCATGGACGGAGTTGCTTGCGGAGCTTCTTCTGCGCCTTGTCCGTGATCTCTGCGGCAACTTCAGCGTCCACGCCCCAGGGCATATGCGCCTGCACCGGTACCTCGTGGCCGTGGACAGCCCGTAGGGGCACTCCGCGTGCGTGGGCGGCAGAGAAGGCGAACTCGAACAGCTCATCGCATGGGTCCCGCAGGCTCAGGCCGACCACCACGCAGTTGCCGACGGGAGAAGGCCCTGTCTCCTCCAGGCTTGCACGTACGAGGACCACCGGCCGCTCGGCCCGTGACACGACGTCCATGCTGGTGCTGCCAAGGAAGTAACTGCCAGCCGCCAGTCCACGCGAGCCCAGCACGATCATCCGGGATTTCGCTGCCGCTGTCAGCAGTGCGGGTCTGGCGTCGTCGGCTACAAGATCCTCAACGATGGACAGCACGGGGTAACGCTTGTGGATCTCGACATGCGCGTCGTGAAGAATGCGCTGTGCCCAATGGTGCTGGTCACTCTCCGCAGAGACACCGCGAGGCCCCGGCGCCAGCGGGATCCACGCGTGCAAAAGCCTCAAGGTAAGCCCTTGCCGGTCGGCTGCCGCCGCGCCCCAGCGAGCAGCGGCCAGGCTCTCGGGGGAGCCGTCCAGACCCACAGTGAGCACTGGCTTCATAACGACTGCCTTCGTCTCGATAGAAGCTGGGTGCCGAGAAGCGGGAAGCGTGCGTCCCTGTCCGTGGCCTTGAGGCCCTAGTACCGCCCGGTCAACGGGCTCCTGTACCAATACACCCCAAAAGAACTCCTACCGCACTGCGAGCGCCGCAGAGCGTCTCCTGCGATCATATTCGCCCCATTCCTCGGTCGCGGGAGCCTGGCAGAGCTCGCTGGGCTGCTCCCAGCCCTGCGCAGTCCAGCCTCGTTGCTCGGGCCGGGTGGCCCCAGACGGACGGCACCATACGAGCAGACAGCGCGGCTCAGGGATCAACAGCAGCCCAGCGACGAGCCGACGGCCGGGGGAGCCCACGCGACGACGGCCTCCTCGTCACTGACCAGCCTCCGATGGGCCCCTGGTGGGTAACGGCCAGTGGGACTGGGGGCGGCTGATCAGTACACAAGGATCATCAGCACAACGACGAACACGGCGAGGGCTGAGAGGAAGAGACCCAGCAGCCGGACCTGCAGCGCGTGGTAGCGGCTGGAGTACTGGCACTGCAGCTCCAGCACCCGGTCGGTGACGCGTTGGAGGGCGGCACGTGAGATCTGAAGCCGGTCGGTGGCATAGAGGCGGACGACCTCCTCCCGTTGAGCGGTCGTCAGCCAGGGCATCTGCGCGGCGAACGCCTCGCCGCAACTGAGGGCGTCAGTCGCCTCGGCCTGAGCCAGTAAATAGCCCTCCAACTCGTTCAGGCCGCGCGCGTACTCCTGGCTGTGCCGCTCAGCACGAACGCCGAGGCCGGAACGCTTCACCGTTCATCGCCCCCACCCTGCCCCAGGGCCGCTTGTCCCGCAGAGCGGTCCCGCAGTTCTTCTCTCGCGGCGATGTCGGGATGGTGCAGGTCGAACGCCGGTGACTCACTGCGGATGCGGGGAAGGGTGAGGAAGTTGTGCCGCGGGGGCGGGCACGACGTCGCCCATTCAAGAGAACGGCCGTATCCCCACGGATCGTCGACCTCGACCTTCTTGCCGTATTTGGCTGTCTTCCACACGTTGTAGAAGAACGGCAGCATCGACATGCCGAGGAGGAATGAGCTGATGGTGGAGATGGTGTTCAGCGCGGTGAACCCGTCCGTTGCCAGGTAGTCCGCGTACCGGCGCGGCATGCCTTCCGCGCCCAGCCAGTGCTGGATGAGGAAAGTGCCGTGAAATCCAGTGAACAGCGTCCAGAAAGTGATCTTACCTAGGCGTTCGTCGAGCATCTTGCCCGTCATCTTCGGCCACCAGAAATGGAAGCCGGAGAACATGGCGAAGACGACCGTACCGAAGACGACGTAGTGGAAGTGAGCGACGACGAAGTACGAGTCCGTGACGTGGAAATCCAGCGGCGGCGAGGCCAGCAGGACACCGGTCAGACCACCGAACAGAAAGGTGACCATGAAGCCCGTCGCCCACAGCATCGGGGTTTCGAAACTCAGCGACCCCTTCCACATGGTGCCGATCCAGTTGAAAAACTTCACGCCGGTCGGGACCGCGATGAGGTAGGACATGAAGGAAAAGAACGGCAGCAGGACACCGCCGGTGGCGAACATGTGGTGTGCCCACACCGTCGCCGAGAGGCCGGCGATCGCGATGGTGGCGCCGATCAGGCCCATGTAACCGAAGATCGGCTTGCGGCTGAAGACCGGGATGACCTCGCTCACAATGCCGAAGAACGGCAGCGCGATGATGTACACCTCCGGGTGTCCGAAGAACCAGAACAAGTGCTGCCACAACAACGGTCCGCCGTTGGCGGCGTCGAAGACATGGGCACCGAATTTCCGGTCTGCCTCCAAACACAGCAGAGCGGCGGCCAGCACAGGGAACGCCAGGAGCACCAACACGGCGGTGAGCAGGACGTTCCAGGTGAAGATCGGCACGCGGAACATCGTCATGCCCGGAGCACGCATGCAGATGATCGTGCTGATGAAGTTGACCGAGCCGAGGATCGTGCCGAAGCCGGAGAAGGCCAGGCCCATGATCCACATGTCTCCGCCGATGCCGGGTGAGTGGACTGCGTCGTTGAGTGGGGCGTAGGCGAACCAGCCGAAGTCGGCCGCGCCTTGCGGGGTGAGGAAGCCGCCGACGGCGATGAGCGAGCCGAACAGGTAGAGCCAGTAGGCAAACATGTTCAGGCGGGGGAACGCCACGTCGGGGGCGCCGATCTGCAGCGGCATGATCCAGTTCGTGAAGCCGGCGAACAGGGGTGTCGCGAACATCAGCAGCATGATCGTGCCGTGCATCGTGAACGCCTGGTTGAACTGCTCGTTCGACAAGATCTGCATGCCGGGGCGGGCCAGTTCGGCACGCATGAGCAGCGCCATGACGCCGCCGATGATGAAGAACGCGAACGACGTGATCAGGTACAGCGAGCCGATCGTCTTGTGGTCGGTGGTGGTCAGCCACGCCACCACTATCTTGCCGCCCCGCAGCCGCCGCGGATGGGCCTGGACGCTGGGTACGGCTGCTCCCGCATTGTCCGTCGTGGTCACTGCGGCACACTACGGTCGACGGTCACACGTATGCCTGCGCCACCGCGGCGTTGCTCCATCGAGGCTGAGGTATTCCTCCATTCAGGCGTGTCGTGCGTCGTATCCCGAGGACGACGTCGGAGCGCCGATTCAGGCGGGCAAACGACGCTGGGTCAACCTGGGGAAACGCCGACACGCCGTTTGTAATCGCTGCGGGCACACTGGCGGGAGAGGGGGGTGGTCTCCGATCGCGCGAGAGGCATGACGTTGGCGAAACGGTAGTGCGAATGTAGGAGGCGGCGCGTGGAGGAGGCCATTCCCCTCAGGCTGCTGGCGGATGTCACGAACGCGCTCAAAGCGGGTCGAGGCTGGGAGGGAAGCCTGCAGAGGCTTGCGGAACTCCTGGTCGAACGACTGGCTGACTGGTGTGTGATCGACCTGCTGGACGAAAGGGGCCGGGCTCGCCGGGCTGTGGTGACGGGGCGTGGGACAGGCCGCTCGAACAGCCCCCGTCCGGGAGAATCATCCCAACTGCTCCCTTCATGGCCGCAGGGCTCTGCCGCACCGCTGGCCCAAGCCCTGCGCCGAGGCACCGCCGTACTGATCCCCGACGTGCCGACGCCTGACCAAGCAGCGGATCCTTTGGAACGTGCACAACTGGAGTTGTTGACCCGGTTGGGCGCGACCACCGCGATCGCGTGTCCCCTGGAAGCCGGTGGGCGCCCCTTCGGGGTGATCATCGTCGCCCGCACCGAAGCGCGTCGTCCCTTCACCGAAGCTCAGGTCCCGCTGATCGACAGCCTCGCGCATCAAGGCGCACTCGTGGTGGACAACGCGCGTCTGTACGGTCAGCAACGCGACATCGCAACGCACCTGCAGCGCTCTCTGCTGCCGAACAGCCTGCCTGACGTCCACCCGTTTCGTCTCGTCGCCCGATACTCCCCGGCGCGCACGTACGCAGAGGTGGGAGGCGACTGGTACGACGCCATTGCACTTCAGGACGGGACCTTGGCGTTCACCGTCGGTGACGTGGCCGGCCATGACGTGCGGGCCACTGCCCGGATGAGCCAGTTGCGCCACATGCTCCGCGCCCTCGTCCTCGACCGTCCCGGCCCGCCGGACGAGGTGGTGCGCCGCCTGGACCAGGCGTTGGAGAAGCTGAACGAGCCCGACGTCACGGCCACGCTCATCTTCGGCGTGGCGCGTCCGTCGGCTATCGGCCCCTCCGCGCTTGCCTGGGCCAACGCCGGGCATCCGCCTCCGCTACTCGTCCGCCCCCACGGCCGGGCACGGTTCCTGGCCGGTGGCGAGGGCCTTCCACTCGGAGTGGACACCGACGTGCCGCGGGAAGCGGCGGCCACGGCGCCGCTAACCGAAGGCAGCCTCTTCCTGCTCTATACCGACGGCCTTATAGAGCGGCGCGGTGAGGATCTGTCCGTTGGCCTCGAGCGGCTCCGCGGCGAAGCTGGAAACCTGCGCGGCCTTTCGCCGGACCACTTCCTGGACGAGTTGGTGGAGCGGGTCGCCCCCGCACGTGGCGATGACACCGCGCTGTTGGCGTTGTGGAATGAGTCCGCGTCCCGGTGACCGCACCGTCCCGGGCAGCGGTGCACCGCCCTCGAAACCGCGCGCTCAGACCAGAGGTGACCACAGCCGACTCGGGCACCGTCGTCGTCACCGTCCCAGCGGCACGCCAGATGAGCGGCCGGTGGCCGATGGAATGCGACGGTCTCGCGCCCGCATGTCGTTAGCCCCATCGTTCGTGCCAAATGCCTCCATGTTTCCGGGCCGTCCCGCAACCATGGTGGTAGCTCAGCGGCTGGACCTGGAACTTCACTGAAGATCAGGAATACGGACTCCCTCTTCGGCGGTCGGCGAGCCGTCCAGGCCGGCCAGCACGCCGTCGGCCTGAGCCGGTGTGCGGATTGCGGGCCACTGGCCTTCCAGAGACGATGGAGCGACAGGCAAGCTCTGGTGCGGGCCGCGGACGAGCAGTAAGAACCCTTGAGCTGCTCACTCCGCCTGGTGCGCGGGAAGAGTGGCAGCGTCATGAATCCCTTGAAGACACTGAGCGATGCCGGAGTGTCGATCTGGCTGGACGATCTCAGCCGGGAACGGCTGGTGTCCGGCAGTCTGGCGGACCTGGTCGCGCGGGACCGGGTGGTGGGGGTGACCACCAATCCGACGATCTTCGCCAAGGCCATCACGAGCGGCGAGGCGTACGACGCACAGATCCGTGATCTGGCGGCCCGCGGAGTCGGGGTCGGTGAGGCGCTGCGGTCGCTGACCACAACCGACGTCCGGTGGGCGTGTGACGTGCTGCGCCCGGTCTACGACGCGACGGACGGTGTCGACGGGCGGGTCTCCATCGAGGTCGATCCCCGGCTCGCGCACGACACCGCGGCGACGATCGCGGAGGCGCGGGCGCTGTGGTGGCTGGTCGACCGGCCCAACCTGTTCGTGAAGATCCCGGCCGCCCGGCAGGGCCTGCCGGCGATCGCCGCGTGCCTGGCCGAGGGAATCAGCATCAACGTCACGCTGATCTTCTCCCTCGCCCGCTACGACGAGGTCATGGCCGCCTTCCTCGACGGGATGGAACGCGCCCGCGATGCGGGCCGTGAGCTGTCCGGGATCGGCTCAGTGGCTTCGTTCTTCGTCTCCAGGGTCGATGCCGAGGCAGACGCACGCCTGGACAAGACCGGCACCGCACAGGGGGCCGGGCTGCGTGGCCGGGTGGCGATCGCCAACGCGCGGCTGGCCTACCAGCACTACGAGCGCGTGATCTCCTCACACCGCTGGCAGGCTCTGGAGAAGGCGGGCGCTCACCCACAACGTCCGCTCTGGGCTTCGACCTCCGTCAAGGATCCCGCCTACCCCGACACGCGGTACGTGACCGATCTGGTCGCGCCAGGCGTGGTCAACACCATGCCCGAGGCCACCTTGCGCGCGGTCGCCGACCACGGCCAGGTGCCGGCCGACTCGGTCCGCACCCACTACCACGACGCTCAGCAGGTTCTCGAGGGGTTGCGGGCAGTGGGCGTGGACTACGTCGACCTCGTGCAGACCCTCGAGGACGAAGGGGTGTCGAAGTTCGACGCCAGCTGGGAGCAGCTCTCCGAACAGCTCGCCGAAACGTTGCGGAGCCGGCCCGCAGCCCAGGAAGGGAACTGACGATGTCCACGAACGACGCGTGTGTGATCGTCGGGGCCAGCCTGGCCGGTGCCAAGGCCGCGCAGACCCTGCGCGAGGAGGGCTTCGACGGCCCGCTGGTCCTCATCGGGGACGAGAGCGAACGGCCCTACGAGCGGCCACCGCTGTCCAAGGGCTACCTGACGGGCAAGGACGCGCGCGAGCAGATCTACGTCCACCCGCCGCAGTGGTACGCGGAACACAACGTGGACCTGCGGCTCGGCATGGCAGTCACCGCCGTCGACCCGGCCGCCCGCGAGGTGACACTCGCCGACGGCAAGCGGGTCGGCTACGGCAAGCTGCTGCTGGCCACCGGATCCTCCCCGCGCCGCCTGCCGGTCCCCGGCGCGGACCTCAAGCGGGTGCTGTACCTGCGGCGGGTCGAGGACAGCGACCAGATCAAGGAAGCGTTCCAGTCCGCCTCACGGGCCGTGGTCATCGGCGCAGGGTGGATCGGTCTGGAGACCACTGCTGCCGCCCGCGCGGCCGGTGTGGAGGTCACCGTGCTGGAGATGGCCGAACTGCCGCTGCTGCGGGTCCTCGGCCGCGAGGTCGCCCAGGTGTTCGCGGACCTGCACCGCGACCACGGCGTGGATCTGCGGTTCGGCGCACAGCTCGCCGAGATCACCGGCAGCGCCGGCGCGGCGGACGGGGTACGGCTGTCCGACGGCACCCGCATCGACGCCGACGTGGTCATCGTCGGGGTAGGCATCACGCCCAACATTGGGCTGGCGCAGGAGGCGGGCCTGGAGGTCGACAACGGCATCCGCGTCGACGAACGGCTGCGCACCTCCTACCCGGACATCTACGCCGCCGGTGACGTCGCCAACGCCTTCCACCCCCTGCTGGGCAAGCACATCCGCGTCGAGCACTGGGCCAACGCACTGCACCAGCCGCAGACCGCCGCCAAGGCGATGCTCGGCCAGCAGGACGCGGTGTATGACCGAGTGCCGTACTTCTTCACCGACCAGTACGACCTGGGCATGGAGTACGCCGGATATGTCGAGCCGGGCGGCTACGACCAGGTCGTCTTCCGCGGTGACGTGGCCGGACGCGAGTTCATCGCCTTCTGGCTCGCCGGCAACCGGGTGCTCGCAGGCATGAACGTCAACACCTGGGACGTCAACGACCAGCTCCAGGCCCTCGTCCGCACCGCCCATCCAGTCGACATTCACATGCTCACCGACCCACAGGTGCCCCTCGAGGCTCTCCTTCTCAGCGCCCAGCACCGGTGAGCGGTCCGGCGACCGGCCATAACCGTGCCGGTGCGGCCGTGAGGTGCCTCACCCGGCCGAGCGGAAGTGGCTGCACCGGTAGTGCAACAGATACGACGACCGCTTCCTGACGTTGATCAGAATGCTGCCCGGCCGGCCGCCGGAGCCACCTTGGAAGGATTCCCGATGACCGACACTCCCGCGCACGTCCCGGCTGGTCCGATCGTGGTCGGCACGGACGGCTCCCCGCACGCTCGGCACGCCGTGCTCTTCGCTCTGCGCGAGGCGCAACTGCGCGGCATCGGTCTACGGGCGGTCTGTGCCTACGACTACACCCCTGCTCGTTTCACGGGCTACGGATGGATGGCCGTTCCGGAGGGTGCCACCACCCTTTATGAACAGCTCCACGATGTCGCCCGACAGGCGGTGACCGAGACGGTCCACGAACTACGGAAGCAGCTCGGCGGACCCGACGTGGAGGTGGAGATCATCGCTGAGGCGGGCCGACCGGCGCAGGTTCTGCTGGACGCGAGCAAGGACGCCTCTTTGCTGGTGGTCGGCACCCGCGGTTCGGGCGCCTGGGGGCGCCTCACGCTCGGATCGACCAGCACCGAGGTCGTGCACCACGCTCACCTGCCCGTCGTCGTCGTTCCGGCCGACTCCCGCGGCGCCTCCTCTTGACGCATCCCAGGAAAGACCGCGGCATGTCGCCTGTCCGTGGCGTCCGTGGCGTCCGTGGGGCGACGAATGCTATGTGGATGTGGACTCACTCGTTGTGCCCCGCCCATCTGCGGCGGGTCGGACCACGACTGGGAGGCTGCTGCGGTTCCGGCAGATCGGGGACAGCGGGTATCGGCCCGCTGCGAGAGACGTCCCTGGTCACCTTCAACGGGCGGCCGTGGTGGTGGATCTCGAGCTCCGCCCCCGCCAACAAGGTGTAGGTGGCCTGTTGGTGCGAGATGTCCACATGCACGCAGCACTGCCGGAACTGCACGGCGAAAGCCAGCCGACTGATCTGCTCGGGCAGCCGCGGGGCGAAGAACAGGGCGTCCCCGTGGTGTCTCATCCCACCGAAGCCCGCTACGAGCGCGGTCCAGGTCCCGGCCAGCGAGGCGATATGCAGGCCGTCGCGAGTGTTGCGCTCCAGGTCGGCCAGGTCCATCATCGCGGCCTCGCCGACGTAGTCGTATGCCAGGCGCAGCTGGCCGACTTCGGCGGCCATCACGGCCTGACTGCCGGCGGACAGTGAGGAGTCCCGGACCGTGAGCGGTTCGTAGTAGGCGAAGTTGCGGGCCTTCTCCTCCTTGGTGAACGCGTCGCCGCGCAAGTGCATGGCCAGGACCAGGTCGGCTTGCTTGATCACCTGTTTGCGGTACAGGTCGAAATACGGGAAATGCAGCAGCAGCGGGTAGCGGTCCGCCGGGGTGCCGGCGAAGTCCCACACCTGGTGGGAGGTGAAGCCCGCGGACTGCTCGTGCACGCCGAGTTCCTTGTTGAACGGCAGCACGATCCGCCGGGCAGCATCCCGCCAGGCCGCGGTCTCCTCGTCGTCCACGCCGAGCGAGGCGGCCAGGTCGGGGTGGCGTTCGGCCGCGTCGGCGGCAGCGCGCAGATTCTGCTGCGCCATCACATTGGTGTAGGCGTTGTCATCGGCGATCGCGCTGTACTCGTCCGGCCCGGTGACGCCGTCCAGGTGGAACACTCCGTGCGGGTCGTGGTGGCCGAGCGAGAACCACAGCCGGGCGGTGTGCACCAGCAGTTCCAGTCCTGCCTCCCGCTCGAAGACCAGATCACCGGTGGCAGCGGTGTAGCGCACCACCGCGTCGGCGATGTCCGCGTTGATGTGGAACGCCGCGGTGCCGGCCGGCCAGTAGGCGGAGCACTCGTCGCCGTCGATGGTCCGCCAGGGAAACGCAGCCCCCGCCAGGCCGAGCTGGCGTGCCCGCCCCAGCGCGGCGGGCAGCGTGGTGTGCCGCCAGCGCAGCGCCGGCCCCACCGCATGTGGTGCGGTGTAGGTGAGCATCGGCAGCACATACGTCTCTGCGTCCCAGAAGCAGTGGCCGTTGTAGCCCGGGCCGGTCAGTCCCTTGGCGGGGATGGCCCGTTCCTCGGCGCGAGCCGCTGCCTGAAGCACGTGGAAAAGCGCGAACCGGACGGCCTGCTGGATCTCGGTGTCGCCCTCCAGCTCGACATCCGCCCACGCCCAGAAGGCGGCCAGGTATCCGCGCTGTTCGGCGAGCAGGCCCTCCCAGCCGGTGCTGGCCGCCCCGGCCAGCGCGGCGTCGACCTGGTCACGGACGGCGGGCAGCGACCTGGCGCCCGACCAGCCGTAGGCGACCGTCTTCTCGACCCGCAGTCGCTGGCCCGGCCGCAACAGCGAGGTCACCGTCAGCCTGCTGAGATCCTGGCCGCTCTCAGCGGAGGTAGAAGTGCCCGGCGGGCCTTCGATCAGATGGTCGGCCGCCGTCGCCACGCGCAGCCCGCTGCGGGCCGTGCGGTGCACCAGCCGCAGCCTGCTGTCCTGCACAAAGTCCTCCTCGTGCTGCAGGACCGCCCCCAAGGAGGCCGAAACCCGAGGATCGCCCTCCCGCGTCGGAAGCTGTTCATTGGCGACCAGCTCGGACTGGAGCACGATCCGCACCTCCTCGTCCACCGCCTCGACCTCGTAGGCGATCGCGGCGGTCGCCCGCTGGGTGAGCGAGACCAGCCGGGTCGAGCGGATGCGCACCGTGCGCCCCGACGGAGTCGTCCACTCGACCCTGCGGTGCAGTACCCCGGCGCGGAAGTCCAGCACCCGCTCGTGGTGGTGCAGTCGGCCGTAACGCAGGTCGAACGGCTCGTCGTCCACCAGCAGCCGTATCACCTTGCCGTTGGTCACGTTGATGATCGTCTGCCCGGACTCCGGGTATCCGTAGCCGGCCTCCGCGTACGGCAGTGGACGGAACTCGAACACGCCGTTGAGGTAGGACCCCGGCAGCCCGTGCGGCTCGCCCTCGTCCAGGTTGCCGCGCCAGCCGATGTGGCCGTTGGCCAGTGCGAACACCGACTCGCTTTGCTCCAGCACGTCCAGGTCGAGCTCGCTCTCGCGCAGGCACCACGGTTCGACGGTGTACGCAGGATGGGTGATCATGGCGGGCCTCCGGCACTCGGTGACGGTCGCGGACTTCGGGCCGTGGCTCTGACTGCTGCTGGGACTGTTGCGGCGCGACAGGGAGAGGCTGGCTGGTCAGGGCGGGCGGTGCAGCGGTCTGAGGGCCGTTGTGGTCCGGTCCCGTCGTGCTCCTCGCTGTACTGGCGGTACTTGAACCGGTGGTGCGGCGATGCCGCAGGCGCACGGTTGGCGGGCGGCGCAGGCCGGCGGCACGGGCGAGTCCGGGCGTGTGAGCGGGCAGCGTCATCATCGGCTACAGCACGATGCCCAAGGGGTGTTCGAGGAGTGTTTTGAGGTCGGCGAGGAAAGCAGCGGCGGTGGCGCCGTCCAGGACGCGGTGGTCGATGGACAAGGTCAGCGCCATGGTGGTGCCGACGGCGACTTCGCCGTCGCGGATGACGGGCTGGCTTTGCGCGGCGCCGACGGCGAGGATCGCGGCCTGGGGCGGGTTGATGACGGCGGTGAAATGGTCGACGCCGTAGGTGCCCAGGTTGCTGATGGTGAAGGTGCCGCCGCTGAGGTCCTCCAATGCGAGGCGGCCGGCGCGGGCGTTGTCGGCCAGGGCGTGGGCCTCGCGGGCGATCTGAGTCAGGGGTTTGCGGTCGGCGTCGTGTACCACGGGGACGGTCAGTCCGTCTTCGAGGGCGACGGCGACGCCGATGTGGATGCGGCGGTGGCGCAGGATGCGGGTGCTGTCCCAGGAGGAGTTGGCCTGCGGGTGAGTGCGCAAGGCTGTCGCGCACCCTTTGACGAGCAGGTCGGTGACGCTGATGCGGGGGCCGGGTTCGCCGAGTTGCGCGTTGATGTCGGCGCGGAAGGCGAGCAGCGGTTCGGCGTCGATGACGGTGGTCAGGTAGAAGTGCGGGGCCTGCTGCGTGCTCTG
Organism: Streptomyces achromogenes; assembly: GCF_030816715.1. NCBI lineage: Bacteria > Bacillati > Actinomycetota > Actinomycetes > Kitasatosporales > Streptomycetaceae > Streptomyces > Streptomyces achromogenes. The sequence goes on from NZ_JAUSYH010000001.1 coordinate 7,158,573, forward strand.
GGTCAGGCGCTGTGCGGTGAGGCGGCGGATGGTGCTCAGTGGCACTTCCTCGTCGTCTTCGGCCTGTTCGGCGGGCGTCGGGTGCGCCGCTGCGAGTCCGGCGGGCGGCTCGGGTGCAGTGGGGGGCCGGATGGCGCCTGGTTGTCCGCCGTGCCGGGTGATGGCTTCGTCCACGTCCGCGCGGATGATGCGCCCGCCGGGGCCGCTGCCGGTGAGCGTGGTGATGTCGATGCCGTGCTGGCGGGCCAATGCCCGGGCCAGCGGGGAGGTGCGCACCTCCTGCTCGTCCCCCCGGGCGGGCGCGGAAGGCTCGGCGGTGGCGGGGAGGGTCTGCGCGGGGCCTTCGGTCGGCCTTGCGGGCGGTGCCGGGGCAGGTGCGGCCGTCTGCCGAGCTTGCTCAGGTGCAGGCTGATCCGGCGCGGCCTGGGGTTCGGTTCCGATGACGGCGAGAGGGGTTCCGATGGGCACGGTGGTGCCTTCGGCGACGAGGATGCGGGTGAGGGGCCCCTCGTCGTATGCCTCCAGTTCCATCACGGCCTTGTCGGTTTCGATCTCGGCGATGGCATCGCCCTTGCGGACCGGGGCGCCCTCGTGGGTGAGCCATCGGCTCAGGGTGCCCACCTCCATGGTGTCGGACAGGCGGGGCATGAGGACTTCGGGCATCACGGGCCTCCTAACCGCCTGCAGGCGTGGTCGGGTGGGCGGTGAAACCGGTGGCGTCGAGGGTTTCGTGGATCACCCGGGTCAGTGCTGCCGCATCGGGCAGGGCGGCGGTCTCCAGCTGTTTGGCGTACGGCAGGGGGACCTCGGCGGCGGCAACGCGGCGGACGGGCGCGTCGAGGCGGTCGAAGGCCCCCTCGGCGATGGTCGCGGCGATCTCGGCGCCGATGCCGTAGCTGAGCCAGTCGTCTTCGAGGATGACGGCGCGGGTGGTCTTGCGTACCGAAGTGCACACGGTCTGCCGGTCCAGCGGTCGCAGACTGCGCAGGTCGACGACCTCGACCGAGACGCCCTCCGTCTCGAGGCGGTGGGCGACGTCCAGGGCGATCGCTGCAGCGCGCGAGTAGGCGACGACGGTAAGGTCCCGGCCGGCTTTGGTGATCTGCGCGGTGCCAATAGGTACGGTGTGCTCGCCGTCGGGGACCTCGCCCTTGGTGTTGTACAGCGCGAGGTTCTCCAGCACGAGCACCGGGTCGTCGTCGCGGATGGCGGCCGTCAGCAGCCCTTTGGCGTCCGCCGGGCTGGAGGGGGCGACGACCTTGAGCCCGGGCACGTGGGCATAGAAGACCTCCAGGTTCTGCGAGTGGGTGGCGGCCAGTTGTTGCCCGCCGCCTCCGGGAGTGCGGATCACCATCGGCACCGAGACCTGGCCGCCGAACATGGCATGCATCTTGGCGGCGTGATTCACGATCTGGTCGATGGCCAGCAGGCTGAAGTTGATGGTCATGATCTCGACGACCGGCCGCAGGCCCAGCATGGCCGCTCCGACCGCTGCGCCGACGAAGCCCTCCTCGCAGATCGGCGTGTCCCGCACCCGACGGGGGCCGAACTCGTCCAGCAGCCCGGCGGTGATCTTGTAGGAGCCTTCGAAGACGCCGATCTCCTCACCGATCAGCAGGATGTTCTCGTCCCGCAGCATCTCCGCCCGGAGCGTGTCGTGCAGCGCCTGGCGGTAGGTAACAGCGGCCACGGCTACTCCTTCCCGGGGCGGTCGACGAAGAGCCCGGGACCGGTCGGGCTGTCTCCGGGCAGGCCGAAGTGGGTGTTGGCGACCTCGGTGGCGTACACGTGGTCGAACAGGGTCGCGACGTCCGGGGGCGGGCTGGCGTCGGCAAAGTCGACGGCGGCGGTGACCGCCTGCTCGCATTCCTCGTCGATGCGGTCCGCCGCCTCTTGATTGAAGATGCGGTCCTCGATCAGGCGGGCCCGGAAGGCGGGCAGCGGGTCCTGCTCACGCAGCCGCTCGGTCTCCTGCGCCGAGCGGTAGCGGGCCGGGTCGACCACGGAGTGGCCGCGAAGCCGGTGACTGACGGCCTCCAGAAGCCGGGGCCGGTGCTCGGTGCGCGCCTGCTCCAGAGCGGTCTGCGCTGCGTCGCGGACGGCGATCACGTCGTTGCCGTCCACCCGAGCGCCGGGGATCCGGTAGGCGCAGCCGCGCCGGTACAGCGCTGGTTCTCCTGAGGCGGCCTCGACCGGGGTGCCCATGCCGAGGTGGTTGTTGACGATGACGTAGACGATGGGCAGGTGCCATACGGCGGCGAGGTTGAGAGATTCGTGGAAGGCGCCGATGTTGGTGGTGCCGTCGCCCAGCAGGCACATCACGGCCTCGCTGTCCGGTCCGGGCTCGCCGCGGTGGGCGATCGCGAGGGCCGCCCCGGTCGCCGGGGGCATCTGGCCGCCGACGATCCCGTAGCCGCCGAGCATCCGCAGCCCGGCGTCGAACAGGTGCATGGAGCCGCCTCGCCCGCCGGACAGGCCCGTGGCGCGGCCGAACAGTTCGGCCATCACCTTGCCGGGGTCGGCACCGCGGGCAAGCGCATAGCCGTGGTCGCGGTAGGTGGTGAACAGGTAGTCGGTCGGCCGCAGTGCGGCCATCAGGCCGACGACGGTGGCCTCCTCGCCCAGGTTGAGGTGGCAGTAGCCGCCGATCTTCGCCCGGGTGTACATCTCCGCGGCCCGCAGTTCGAAGTGCCGGATCAGGGCCATCTGCCGGTAGCAGCCGCGCAGCGCCGCCGGGTCCTCACTCGCCGGGGGTGCCTGTGGGTGGGGCTCGGTACGGTCCTGCGTCGGGTCCATGGCCGGTGTCTCCTGCTGTCTGGGCCTGCTGTCTGCCGTGGTTGCGTCAGCTGCCGGGGGGCGGTGCCTGCTGAGTGAACCGGTTCTTGCCGGCGTCGCAGGTGGGACAGCGCGGTGGCGGGTGCGGGCCGCGCTCGGTCTGTCCGCAGACCTGGCAGGCCCATTCGGTGGTGAGCAGCGCGATCACGTCGGACCGGCTGACGATGCCGGCCAGGCGCTGTCCGGCCAGGACCGGGACGCGTCGGATACGGCGTTCGACCAGCAGGTGGCGTACCTGCTCGACGTCGGTGTCCTCGGTGGCGGTGATGACCTCGCGGGTCATCACCTCGCGGGCGGTAGCTCCCTCGCGGGCGAGCAGGTCGTACTCGCTGACCAGGCCGACCACCGCGCCGGCGGTGTCCAGGACCGGCACGGCGCTGATCCGGTGCCCGCGTAGCGCCGCGGCGATGTCGGCCACCAGGGTGTCCTCGGCCACGGTGACCACCCGGGTGGTCATGATCTCTTTGACCTTCACCGTGTTCCTTCCCGGTGGGTGCAACGGCCGGTCCGCGCGACTGCGGTGGGGCGCTTCTCACCGCGGTTGAGTGACGCCGAGCACGGAGAGCGCCTCGCGGACCATCTGGTGCGTGAAGCCCCACTCGTTGTCGTACCAGCTCATGATTTTGACCAGGGTGCCGTCCACGACCCGGGTCATCGCCGCGTCGACGATCGAGGCGCGGGAGTCGCCGATGATGTCGCTGGAGACGATCGGCTCGTCCGAGACGCCGAGGATGCCGCTGTAGCGGTCGGTGGTGGCCTCCGCACGGAAGTGGTCGTTCACTTCCTCGGGCGACGTCGGGCGGGAGGTGACGAGCACGATGTCGGCGATCGATCCGACCGGGATCGGGATCCGGACGGCCACGCCGTCGAAGCGGCCGGCCAGCTCCGGGAGTGCCTTGGTGGTCGCGAGCGCGGCGCCGGTGGAGGCGGGAAGCATGTTGGCCGCTCCGGCCCGGCCGCGCCGGAAGTCCTTGCTGGGCCCGTCGATGAGCTGCTGGGTGGAGGTGTAGGCATGGATGGTGGTCATCACGGCCCGCTCCACGCCGATTCTGCGGTTCATCACTTCCACCACGGGGGTGATGCAGTTGGTCGTGCAGCTTGCGCAGGAGATGACCTGCTGCCCGGCTGGGGCGATATTCGCGCCGTGGACGACGGTGGCCATCGTCTCGGTGCGGGCGGGCGCCGAGAGGATCACGAATCGTGCGCCCGCGGACAGGTGCCGGGTCAGTTCCTCCTCGCGCCGGAAGGCACCGGTGCACTCCAGGACGAGGTCGATGCCCAGTTCGTGCCACGGCAGCTCGGCCGGGTCGCGGCGGCTGTACAGCGGGACGGTGTGTCCGTCGACGACCAGCGCGTCACCGGCAGCGGTGACGGACTTCCCATAGCGTCCGTAGACAGTGTCGTGGGTGAGCAAATAAGCCAGATTCTCGGCGGGGACCAGGTCGTTGACCGCAGCCACCTCAACCCCGTCGAGGTCGTGGAGAATCTTGAACGCGGCCCGCCCGATGCGTCCGAGACCGTTGATCGCGATCTTCGCCATCCGGAGTTCCCTTCCCATCGATTCCGGGCAATGCGGACGAGACCCTCGATCCGTCCTATCACCCCTCCGCTCGGTACGCAGGCTGGATGCGCCAAGGCCGGAGCCCCGCGTCCCCTCCCCCGTGGCTCCCGGATTCGCCCCATTTGCGGGCCGGATATGCGTGGTCGAGACTGACCCTGGTTGGTTCCGCCCGCCTGGGCAGTGCTGCCCTGCAAGGCTGCGCCGGCCTGTCGACACGGCGGACGGGCGCCCGGGCGCAGGGTGGTGACCTGAGGTGACGGCGGGAGGTCGGCGAGCCGGCCGGCACGCGAGTCCCAGGGCGGACGGCCGGTCCGGGCCCGGGCCCCTCGCCGGGACGCGTTGGGGGGACCCCAGCCCGTGCCGACCTCCGCCCGACCCGTACTGAGGAGGCACGCCCATGTCCCTGGACAGCTTCGCCGCCCGCGGCACGCTCGACGCCGATGGCACCTCCTACTCGCTCCACCGGCTCGACGCCCTGCACGGCTCACAACGGCTGCCGTACAGCCTCAAGGTGCTGCTGGAGAACCTGCTGCGCCATGAGGACGGCCGCACCGTCACCGCCGACCAGATCGAGGCGCTGGCCGGCTGGGACCCGGCGGCGGAGCCGGCGACCGAGGTGCAGTTCACGCCTGCGCGGGTGCTGATGCAGGACTTCACCGGGGTGCCGTGCATCGTGGACCTGGTGGCGATGCGCGAGGCCATGGCCGCGCTCGGCGGCGATCCGGCGCTGATCGATGCACGGCGGCCCGTGGAACTGGTCATCGACCACTCGGTGATCGCCGACCATTTCGGCGTTCCCGAGGCGTTCGGCCGCAACGTGGAGCTGGAGTACCGGCGCAATCGGGAGCGGTATCAGTTCCTGCGCTGGGGGCAGACCGCACTGCGGAACCTGCGCGTCGTGCCCCCGGGCACCGGCATCTGCCACCAAGTGAACCTGGAACACCTGGCCCGGGTGGTGTTCGCCGAGGACGGCACGGCCTTCCCCGACACCCTGGTCGGGACCGATTCCCACACCCCCATGGTCAACGGGCTCGGCGTGCTCGGCTGGGGGGTGGGAGGCATCGAGGCGGAGGCAGCGATGCTCGGCCGGCCGGTGAGCATGCTCATCCCCAAGGTCATCGGCGTGCGGCTCACCGGCGCGCTGCCCGAAGGGAGCACCGCCACCGACCTGGTGCTGACCATCGCCGAGCGGCTGCGCCAGCACGGCGTCGTGGGCTCCTTCGTGGAGTTCTACGGACCCGGCGTGGCCGAGGTGCCACTGGCCACCCGGGCCACCATCGGCAACATGAGCCCGGAGTACGGCGCCACCTGCGCGATCTTCCCCATCGACGCCGAGACCCTCTCCTACCTGCGGCTCACCGGCCGGCCCCCCGGGCAGGTGGCGCTGGTGGAGGCGTACGCCAAAGAGCAGGGACTGTGGCACGACCCCTCCCACACCCCCGACTACTCGCAGACCCTCGAAGTGGACCTGTCGGCCATCGTCCCGTCCATCGCCGGACCCAAACGGCCGCAGGACCGCATCGCCCTGGCGGACGCCTCACGGGTCCTGCGCGCTGTCCTGGACGGCGACGTGACCTGCGACGCGGCCCCGGTCGGCCTGGACCAGAGCGGCGTGGAGTCCTTCCCGGCGTCCGACCCGGTGGCCGTCACCGGCAGCCACCCCGGCGACCAGCCGGGGTGCCTCGATGCGACCGGAACGGGCAAGGCACGGCCGCCTGAGCACGTCCCGGTGACGCTGGAAGACGGCAGCAGCTCCGAGATCGGACACGGCGCCGTCGTGATCGCCGCAATCACCTCCTGCACCAACACCTCCAACCCCCAGGTGATGGTCGCCGCCGCGCTGCTGGCCAAGAACGCCGTCGAGCGCGGCCTGCGGTCCAAGCCCTGGGTGAAAACCAGCCTCGCGCCGGGGTCGAGGATCGTCATGGACTACTTCCAACGCGCGGGACTGATGCCGTACTTGGACACGCTCGGCTTCGACCTGGTCGGCTACGGCTGCACCACCTGCATCGGCAACTCCGGCCCCCTGATCCCCGCAGTCTCCCAAGGAGTCGCCAAGGCAGACCTCACCGTGGCCTCGGTGCTCTCCGGCAACCGCAACTTCGAAGGCCGCATCCACCCCGAGACGCAACTGAACTATCTGGCCTCACCACCGCTGGTCGTCGCCTACGCCCTGGCCGGCTCCATGGCCGTCGACCTCACCCGCGATCCGCTGGGCACCGGCACAGACGGCCGGCCCGTCCACCTGCGCGACATCTGGCCCACCCAGGACGAAATCCAGCAGGTGATCTCCACCAGTCTGCGGCCGAGCATGTTCACCGACGGCTACGCGGACCTGTTCACCGGCGACGAGCGGTGGCGGGCCCTGCCCACCCCCGAGGGTGACCTGTTCACCTGGGATCCCGCCTCGACATACGTGCGCAAGCCGCCCTACTTCGAAAACATGCCCCGCAAGCCACGGCCACCTGACGACATCACCGGCGCCCGGGTGCTGGCCCTGCTCGGCGACTCGGTCACCACCGATCACATCTCCCCGGCCGGAGCCATCAAACGGGACTCACCGGCGGGCGAGTACCTGCAGGCCCACGGCATCGCGCCCGGGGACTTCAACTCCTACGGTTCCCGGCGCGGCAACCACGAGGTGATGATCCGCGGCACCTTCGCCAACATCCGGCTGCGCAACCTGCTGGCGCCCGGAACCGAGGGCGGCTACACCCGTCACCTGCCCGACGGCGAGCAGACCACGATCTACCAGGCGGCGATGCGGTACGCCGCCGAGGACGTCCCCCTGCTCGTCATCGCCGGCAAGGAGTACGGCTCCGGATCGTCGCGGGACTGGGCCGCCAAGGGAACTGCGCTGCTCGGCGTCAGGGCCGTCCTGGCCGAGTCTTTCGAGCGGATCCACCGCTCCAACCTGATCGGGATGGGAGTCTTGCCGCTGCAGTTCGCCCCCGGCGACAGCGCCCGCTCTCTGGGCCTGACCGGTGAGGAGCAGTACACCATCCACGGCCTGGCCGAGCTGCACGACGAGGTCACCGTCGAGGCGGAAGGGGTCGGCGGCACCACACGGTTCACCGCACGCGTGCGCCTGGACACCCCAACGGAAGCCGACTACTACCGGCACGGCGGCATCTTGCCCTACGCCCTGCGCGCCCTGCTCCCCCTATGACACCGTGCCGAGAACCGCACCGCCGGCTTCCGGAAGCATCGACGTCACACCGACGCACATGAACGGCATCCCCCGGCCGCATCCGCAGTCTCCGGTGGGGGAGGCTCGGTCCGCCTCCCCGATGCTGCCGGCCGACCCGGGGTGGGTCGGCAAGGATGTCGTCGACCGCCCCCGCCCCGCCGCCGGTGCAGGCGGTGCAGCGAAGCGATGGCCAAGCCCGTCGCAACCCCCACTCGCGAAAGTCGTCGGCCACCAGGGGCACCTGACCGAGCGCGGCGCACACCGCCTCGTCTGCGCGCCAGTGACGGGGCCGCCAAGGGGGCCCTCACCCGCAGCGGGCCCCGCCTCACTCAGTCTGTGTACCGGCGTGCGTCACCTCGACGGTCCCACGAACGATGACGACCGGACAGGTGGCGTGCATCGCACACTGCTGACTCACGGAGCCCAGCAGCGTTCGACGGAAACCGCCCATGCCCCGGCTGCCCACCACGAGGGCCTTGGCCCCTTCCGCCTCACTGAGCAGCACCTCGACGGGATTGCCCTTGACCAGACGCTTTCGCACCTGGGCGGCGCCCGACTCGCCGAGAACCTGGTGCACCTGGTTGACGAGGCCCTGCTCCGCGATCGTTCGGTCGAACGTGGGATCCACCGCGGGCGCGGACCACCCGTACGCCCAGGGCAGCTCCCAGGCAGCCACTGCCACCACATCACCGCCGATCAGCTCGGCATACTGGACCGCCCACCGCAGCGCGGCATGCGACGAAGGCGAGCCGTCGACACCCACCACGACGTTCACGGCCGAGTCCCGTCCATCCATGAAATTCATCCCTTCTGCCCCCATACACATCCACACTGTGTGAAATACGGGTAATACGCCATACGATCGCGGCCGGCAGGGACACCCCGCCGATCCGTCGAGTGGGTAGGAGCCGGTGCCGGTCGGCGCGTCCAGCCATACGGGACTGTTCGAACGGCGCACCAGCGGATAGATGCCGCCCCACATACCTGGAGACCGCACACATGCAGAAGATCTCCCTGGACGCACAAGCTCGCGAGCAACTGGAACGGGCCGCCTCCACCTCCAGCGGGCGCAGCGCCACCACCGTCTACGGCGGCCATGAGCACACACTGCGCCAGACCGTCCTCGCCCTGACCGCCGGAACGTCGCTGGCCGAGCACGAGACCCCCGGAGAGGCAACCCTGCTCGTGCTGCGCGGACGCGTGCGGCTTACCAGCGGCGAGACCACCTGGGAGGGGCGCAGCGGCGACCTGATCGTCATCCCCCCGGCACGCCACGCCCTCCAGGCGATCGACGACGCAGCGGTGCTCCTCACCGTCGCCAAACCGGCTGACGTGTGAACCGCACGGACCAGAGCCGCGGACAGTTGCTCACCTTCGGGCACAGCACCGCCACCAGAGAACAGATGGCCGCCCTCCTCGACGGCGCCGAGGTGCTGGCCGTGGTCGACGTCCGCACCGCTCCGGGAAGCCGCCACAACCCGGACGCGAACCGAGGCGCCTTGGAGCAGTGGATGCCGCGTCAGGGGATCGCCTACCGGTGGGAACCTCGACTTGGGGGCTTCCGCAGGACCGCGCCCGACTCGCCCGACACGTTCTGGCAGAACGCCTCCTTCCGCGGATACGCCGGGTACACGCGGGACCCGGAGTTCGTGGCAGCTATGGACGAGCTACTCGTGCAGGCCGCGGCCGTGCGCACCACGGTCATGTGCGCGGAGGCGGTGTGGTGGCGCTGCCACCGGCGGATCATCGCCGATTTCGCGGTACTCGCGCGCGGGACCCCGGTGTTGCACCTGTCCCATGACGGGCGGCTGACCGAACACCGGCCGACGGTTGGTGCCCGGCTGCGTGAGGACGGCCTCCTGGTGTACGACCAGCACTGAAGAGCGATACGTGGCCCCGCATCCGGTGACCGCATCGGTGCCCGCCGTTGGCCGATGGTCAAGCGGTTCATAGGACCCGAACTCACTGTGTTCTGCTGGGCTGCGGCTGCATGGTCCGTGAGCGCGTGCGGCGGCGGGTACGAGACCGCAGCACAGTCTTGACCAGCTCGCCGGCCCACAGGATGGTCGAGCCGACGGCTGCGCACACGAGCCACTGGCTGGAGGTCAGGTTGGTCGTGGTGAAGAAGCCGTGCAGGGCGTCCATCTCGACGATGAGAACCAGCAGCACGATCACGGCAGCACCGGCGACGAACATGGAGGGGTTCTCCAGCGTCCGCCTGCTGAAGACGCTGTGTGTGTCGTGCCGGACGTTGAGCAGGTTGTAGACCTGGAAGAAGACGAAGGTGACGAAGGCCATGGTGCCCGCGACGGTGGCCTGCCCCGGTTCTGCCTCGGGTCCTGGTCCCCAGGTCAGCACCGCGAGGGTGCCTGCCGCCATCACCGCGCTGGTCAGCAGGATCCGGGCAAGCCGCTTTCTGCTGAGGATGGGTTCGCCGGTCGGGCGTGGGGGTTTGCTCATCGCGTCCGGGCTGACGGGGTCGACTCCGAGGGACATCGCCGGCGGGCCGTCCATCACCAGGTTGACGAACAGAATCTGCAGTGCCGTGAACGGTGCGCCCCCTGCCAGGCCGGTCAGTGAGCTGACCAGGAACGTGGTCACGAAGCCCAAGGCCGTCGAGACCTGGAAGCGGACGAACTTCACGATGTTGTCGTAGATGCCCCGTCCCTCGCGGACGGCGGCCACGATGGTCGCGAAGTTGTCGTCGGTCAGGACCATCGTCGAGGCTTCTTTGGTCACCTCCGTCCCGGTGACGCCCATGGCCACTCCGATGTCGGCCCGGCGCAGCGCGGGTGCGTCGTTGACTCCGTCGCCGGTCATGGCGACCACGTCTCCGCGGGCCTGCAGCGCCCGTACGATCCGGATCTTGTGCTCCGGCGACACCCGGGCGACCACCCCCACCTCGTCGAGTCGGCCGGGCAGGGCGTCGTCGTCGATCTGGTCCAGTTCGGCGCCGGTGATGGCCTGCCCCGGGATGCCGAGTTCACCGGCGATGGCCCCGGCGGTCATCGCGTGGTCACCGGTGATCATCCGGACCCGGATCCCGGCGTTGCGGCACTCGGCGATCGCCGCGCGCGCCTCCGTGCGCGGTGGGTCGACGATGCCGACCAGGGCCAGCAGCACCACCCGATCAAGCAACTCCTTCGGGTCGGCGGGAGCCTGGAAGCCCTCGGCCGGGAAGTCCTCGGCCCCCAGGGCCAGCACCCGCATGCCCTGTCCGGCCAGGGCGCTGTTGGCCTGGCCGTAGCGCTGCCGGGCTTCCTCGTCGAACGGCAGGATCGTCTCGCCGCCGAGGTAGCGGTCCGCACGGTCGGCCAGCGCATCGGGGGCACCCTTGACGAAGCACCGGATCACCTCACGGCCGGTGTCATCGGTCCAGTCGTGGAAGGTCGCCATGAACTTGTAAGCGGAGTCAAAAGGGATCTCCAGTCGCCGGGGCCGCTCCTGGCGCAGCCGGGGCACATCGATGCCGGCCTTCTCGGCCAGCACCACCAGCGCGCCCTCCGTTGGGTCCCCCACCACCTGCCCGTCTCGGAGGACGGCATCGGAGCACAGGGCCATCGCGGTCAACGCGTCGTCCATGGTGGCCGGCACCGGCGAGCCGTCGGTGGTGCGGATGCGGCCGTCGAAGGAGTAGCCCTGTCCCGAGACCGTGAACCGGCGGCCGGCCAGCAGCAGCTCCCGCGCCGTCATCTGATTCAAGGTCAGCGTGCCGGTCTTGTCGGTGCAGATCTGCGAGGTACTGCCCAGGGTCTCCACCGATGCCAGTCTTTTGACAATCGCGCCTCGTTTGGCCATCCGGCCGGTCCCCATGGCCAGCGTGAAGGCCACGACGGCCGGCAGTCCTTCAGGGATGGCCGCGACCGCCAAGGACACGGCACTGACGAACAGGTCACCGAAATCCTGCCCGCGCACCAGCCCCAGGGCGAAGACAGCGACGATGACCACCCCGGAGACCCAGGTCAGGGTGCGGCTGAGGGCGTTGATCTGCCGCTGCAGCGGTGTCGGCCCCGGCTGGGCCTTGTGGAGCATGTCGGCGATGCGGCCGGTCTCGCCGGCCATACCGGTGTCGGTGACCAAGACCTCCCCGCGACCGCGGGTGACAGCCGTATTCATGTACACCGCGGTCACCCGGTCTGCCAGCGGCACCTCGGCCTCGACGGTGGCATCCGCCGACTTCGCCACCGCCATGGCCTCACCCGTCAGGACGGATTCCTGCACCTCCAGCGAGCTCGACGAAAACAACCGGCCGTCGGCGGGCACCCGGTCACCGGCCGCCAGGACCACCACGTCCCCAGGCACGAGTTCCGCGGCGTCCAGCCGTGCCAGTCGGCCGTCACGACGGACGGTGGCGGTCGTCACGGTCATCTGCCGCAGGGCATCCAGCGCCGCCTCGGCGCGTGACTCCTGAACAAACCCGATCGTCGCGTTGAGCAACACCACGACGACAATCGCCACCGGCGTCTCCCACTCCCGGGACACCACCAGGCTGACCGCCGCTGCAACCAGCAGGATGACGATCAGCAAGTCCTGAAACTGCCGTAGGAACGCCCGCCATCCGGGCTCTGCCGGAGCCTCCTCAAGGCGGTTCGGCCCATACTCCACAAGCCGCCGGGCCGCCTCAGCCGACGACAGCCCCGAGGAAGGATCCACATCGAGCCCGGCGGCCACTTCACCGGCAGACAGAGCGTGCCAGGAGGGCGGCAGTCCCGCGCTCGTCGAAGGAGCCATGCCCTCATTGTTTCCGCGACCGAGCGCTGACGCAGTGTGGGCGCAGCGTTGCGGGACCACGCTCCTACGCCGAGCCGCTGGCCGTGGAAACCCGACGACTCCGTCCGCCCGAAGCCGGCCGCCCCCGACCGCAACGTGCCATCCGAACGGTTCAGACGGCCCGGTGCTGAGCTGCTACGACCCGTGATCGGTGGGCAGCCTCCCCTCCCGGGTGGCGGACCAGCCCCGCAATGGCCTCTTGATCGTTTGGCAGCAGGAAGCCGTCGGAGTGAACCTGGAAGGTAGGGAAGCGGGAGGTGTGATGAGCGGTCTGGTTGTGGTGGGCGTGGACGGTTCGGCCTCGGGCATGGCCGCAGTAGAGGCAGCGGCGCGGGAGGCAGGGTGGCGCGGCGCAGACTTGCGGCTGGTGCATGCGTTCATCTGGCCCGCCATGCACGTGCAACTGGGCCCGTCGCCGCTGGGCCCTCCTGAGGGCGGCTTGCGCAACATGGTGGAACGCCTGCTGACCGAGGCGGAGGAGCGCGCCCGGTCGTTGGCACCGGAGGTGGATATCTCCCGCGCTGTGGTGCCAGGGGAACCGCTGACGGTCCTACAGGCGCAATCGCGTGCCGCGGACCTCGTGGTTGTCGGGTCGCGCGGTATGGGGAGCTTCGTCGGGCTGATGGTGGGATCGACGGCGGTGCATCTCGCAGCTCATGGCCGGTGCCCGGTTCTCGTCGTCCGCGAAGAGGGCGAGGTTACAGGGCCGATCGTGGTGGGGGTCGACGGGTCCTCGGCTGGGGCCGGAGCGATTGCTTTCGCCTTCACCGAGGCGGCACTTCGCGGGGTCGACATCGTTGCTCTGCACGCCTGGACCACCTGGAACGCACCGATGCCAGCGCCGCAGGACGAGGCGGTGCCGTACGCGAACGAACCGGAAGCGCTGGCCGCACAAGAGGGGCGTCTCCTGTCCGAGGCGCTCGCCGGCTACCAGGAGACGTACCCGGGCGTGAGCGTGAAGCACGAGGTTGTCCACGGTGGGACGCGGGAGGCGCTGATCGAGGCGAGCCGCAAGGCTCAGTTGCTGGTGGTCGGTGCACGCGGACGCGGCGGTTTTGCCGGACTGCTGCTCGGATCGGTGAGCCAGGCCATGCTGCATCACGCACACTGCCCAGTGGCAGTCGTCCGCAGCCCCGACAACAGCCGCTGACCGGCGCCAAGACCTCTCGGACGCGGACGGAAATGCGGCGCGGCATCGCTGTGCGTCGGACAGACCCCAAAAGGCGTGCGTGCGGTCAGCATCCGGCGAGGGACTGTGATCGACCATGTCCAGGCCGAACGGGGCCGGCAGTCCCGCGAGGACTTTCGAGCGCACCAGCCCCCTCGCTCCGGCCGTGAGGCTGATCGACCGAACGTGCAGACTGCCGCCTTGGACCTGGCCGCCTGATCACCCCGCACTGCCGGCTGCGTCCCCGAGCTGGTCATCGGCCAAAGCGACCGTCACCTTGATCCGCTTGCCGACCGGCTCGCGATGGACCTCGAAGCTCTGGCACACCGCCAGGACGATCTCCAGCCCGTGCTGGCCTACCCGCGTCGGGTCCGGCGGCCGGAGCACGGGCATCTTCGGCTCGGTGTCCCACACGGTGATCTCAACGGCGTCTCCGCTGAGCTCGAACGTCAGCAAGGAGGGCCCTGGAGCATATTTGCGGGCGTTGGTCACCAGCTCACTCACCGCCAGCTCGATCATGCCCGCCGCCCGGCAGGACACCAGCACCTCGTGCTCGTCCTGCAATTCCAGCAGGAAAGACCGGGCCATGAGACGGGCCTGGGCGATCTCCTCGCTGCCCTCGAACGCAGCGGAGACCGCAATCGAACAGTCTGGGCGCAGTTGCTGACCCTGGTCTTGCTCAGCCAGCTTCATACAGTCCGCCTCACGTCCGAAGCGCCGTCCTTGCCCATCGCAACTACCCCTAAATCCTCACCACACTCCCCACCCGAAGGCCACACGGACGGTTACTCGACGTCTCCGCCATGTCATGGCTGCATCAGAACCAGTCACTGGGCTGAATCCGCCGGCGAAGCGGGCAGGTGCGATCGGCGGCGAGGCGCGAGTCGATGTGCCGACCAAACGGCCAGGGGATCTTCCACAGTCGTCCGAACGGTCAGCAGCCGCGCTCGTGTCCGCCATCCAGGTGACAGTGACCGGCCTTCAGGCACAGCCGTCGGACCTCGGGATAGGGATGCATCTGCGCCTCTCGGCGTCCTGAACCCTGACGCGGCCCTTCGCTCGGAGGCCAGCTGCCCATTGGCAGGCCGCCGGACCCGACGGCGTCGTACGCTCCGCCGACCCGGAAGGCAGCAGCAGTGAAGATCAACATTGTGGGCCCCGGCAACATGGGCCGCGCCATCGCCACCCGTGCTCTTGCAGGCGGTCATGGAGTGTGCCTGGTCCACCCCGACGTCGAGCCTGCTCGGGCGTTGGCCGAGGAGCTCAAGCAGCGGTTCCCGGACGGCGAAAGCGACTGGGCCGCTTCGGCAAAGGCAGCCGACGTCACCGTGCTCGCGCTGCCGTACGACGCGGCGCTGCAGGTCGCGAGATCCGCCGGGGCCGCACTGGCCGGACAGGTCCTCGTGGACATCTGCAACCCCATCGACGTCTCCACCATGGACGCGCGGGTGACACTCCCCGACAGCTCGGCGGCCGAGGAGATCCAGCAGATCGTCGGCACCGACGTGAAAGTCGTCAAAGCGTTCAACACCACCTTCGCCGGCCTGCTGACGACAGGCGAGGGCCACAGCTTCCCGCTCGACGTCCTGATCGCCGGAGACGACTCCGCAGCCAAGGACAAGATCGCGGAACTTGTCCGCTCCGGCACGATGCGCCCGATGGATGTAGGACCCCTGCGCAGAGCTCGCGAGTTGGAGGCGATGGGATTCCTGCACATCGCCATCCAGCAGCCACTCCAGCTGAACTGGCACAGCTCAATCAAGATCCTTCCCTAGCCGATCCCAGACACGTGGGCCGGGGCCCCGATGCCTTCCCCGGTGGCTGGCAACCCCGCCCATGTCCCGGAGAAACCGCGTTTGGCAGCGTCTTCCCATGGATGAGGCACCGCGGTGGTCCCCGCGCCTCCTCAGCCAAGAACCGGAAGCAGCCCGCATAGCACAGAAACACAAGAAGCACGGCATGAACGTGCAGGTCATCGCCGCACCCGATGGCACACCCCTGTGGTTCTCGCGTGCCCTGCCCGGACGCACCCACGACCTGACCGCCGCCCGTGCCCACGGCGTGATCGAGAACTGCCTCACCCGGCACATCCTCGTCCTGGCCGACCGTGCCCACCAGGGCGCCGGCGCCACCGCCCGCACCCCCTACTACCACCACCACGAACTGCCCGAGCACTACCAGCAGTACAACCGGGACCATGCCCGACTGCGCGCCCCCGGCGAACGTGCCTTCGCACAGTTGAAAACTTGGCGTCTACTTGGTCGAGCCCGGTGCTCGACCAACCGCATCGGACGCATCGTCTCTTCCGTCCACACCCTCCTGATCTGCGCATACAGAGGATGAAAGAGGTTCACTGAAACCTTCCATGCAGCCCGACACCGGCCAGGCCGACTTCTACCAGCAGTCCGACTGGGCGCTGCCTACTCGCTGTGCGAAGACCTCTCCTACTGCAAGAAGTCGGGCAAGCGGTCGGGGCAGATGCTCCAGACGATCTACTCCGCCTTCGAGCGACTCCTCGTCGCCGAGGGCGACCGGCGCCGCGTGCGCATCGAACTGCACGAGCCCGAGCCCGAGGTCAAACGCCTCGATTGGATGACAGGGCGACTGGCTTCACTGTCCAAGGACTGTTCTGTCCGTTGACATCGAACCCAATCGTTTTGCCATCGAACCGAGTCGTGCCGCATCCGGCGTGCCCAGAACCACGAAACGAACGAGGGCCGACGGCAAGCCGTCGGTCCTTTGGTCAGCTGCCCCACAGCACAGCACGCCCTGCAGCTCATCAGCCGCCGAGAGTCCCCATGCATGTCATGCACCGGCTCGTCGCCCTCAGCTGCGCGTTCCCCTCCGTGGCGATGGCTGGGCTGCTTTCGCTGATACGGCCCCAATCTCCGGGGGACGGATCGAGAATCCAACCCCACTTCGGAGGCCGCACCTCGTCTTCTGTCATGTGATCGCAGGCGCCTGGAACGTGCGCCTTACCATTCTGTTTGATCAAGATGGCGTTGCCGGGGAACCGCCGCCACTCCTGTCGAACACACCTTTCCTCCGGGTGTGCCTTGGGCACGCTGCCATCAGGAGGGCAGGCGCACCCCATGCCAATGATGTTGTCGCATCGCTCGCAGCGCACCTCTTTCATGTGACCAAGTGTCCCATCCGAGAGTGCGCAGCTCACGCGTAACGGCATGGCCGAGGTGTCCATTGCGGCGACACCGAGAGCTCACCACTATTCGACCGGGTTGGATGGCAAAGCGGCTGGCTTCGCTGACAACAGACAAGTTCGCCGGTGGCAGACAAGGAAGATCGCCCAAAGGGCTGGTGGACGCTGCGACGGCATGTCAACCTGAACGACCTTCCGGTAACCCCAGGTCAGAGAGGTGATGCTGTGGCATTGGATGCTGCGCAACCTGGATTCGCCACGACGGTCGCGGCTCTGCGGCTCCGCTCCTGGAAGCTCGGTGCTGGCCAGGCGATGGAGGTGATCGACCAGTTCTCGGAGGCCGACTTCACGCACATCGTCGACGACCGCGCCGACGTGCACGTCAGCTCGCGCGACGGCCGGTTCTACCTTGGCTACTTCCCGAACGGTCGGCCCGGCGGCGCTGACGAAGACTGGGTGACGGGCGAGGGTTGGGTCATCGCCGTCACCGGTACCGCCAACGTCCCCGGCTACCGGATGGCCTTCGGTACGGACACGCCGGCGGAGATCGTTGCCGGCGTCGTGGCCCAGATCCTGTCAACGTCCCGGCCCCTGTGACGGGCGCATCCTCTTCCTTGTATACGCGACGCGTACCCTGCCCCTGCTCTCGCGGCTTCGCCCGCTACTGCTAGGAGAACGCCTTGGACCCGCACTCGCCCGAGATGACCGTCGGCGACATCCTCGACCTGCTGTCCGCCTGCGACCGCGATACACCCGTCCGTCTTGCCATCAACCCCTTCTTCCCCATGGCCCACCGTCTGGGCGGCGTGGAGAAGGCGGTGGACGAGCACGGTCGGCCGATGGTCTACATCGCCGAGTCCCCGGAGGCCGAGCAGTTCGGCCCGCTGCCGCCCGCCGTGGCCGTCGCTCTGACCTGGCAGGACCCGGTCGAGGCACCCCCGCGCCGCCGACGCGGGGCGACCGGGCCGGACGCAGGCCAGTGATTCACCCCCGAACCCATGGAGGCGCCCCTGCAGCCGCAACACCCCATCGATCCCTCCCACCCCACCTCGCCGGACCCGGTGTACTGGGTCACCCCGCGCCACCTGGCCGGTGATGACGGCGTCCTCGCCGAGCGAATCGGCGACACCCTGACCGAGCTCGGCTGGCGCATGTGGCCGACCTCCCGCAACACCCTGCTCTATGTGAGCCCCGACGGTCTGCGCGGCGCCGAGTGGATCCTCGCCGCCTACCCGTTCGAGCTGGGCGGCCTCGCGGTGGCCTGGCAGCTCTCCGCTCGCCCGCACGCCGCCTCGGCCCTTACCGAGTGGAACGCGTACTTCACCCCCGGAGTACCGCACGAGGCGCTCACCGATTTCCTGCTCGCGCTCGACGCCAGCGAGACACCCGATGCCGGGCTCGAGAACGCCGAGTCGGTGCTCACCGCGCTCAGCGCGGGGGGCTGGCTGCGCGACATGGACCGTCCGCGCACGACCGCCACCGACCCCGGCTTCTCCACGAACGTCTCGCTGGAGATGCTGCCGCCGCTCATCCACGACGCCGACCCCCGTGATGACCTTCTGGGGTGGCAGGCGTGGGCGGAGCCCGTGCTCGGGGCGTCGTACCTGTGGTGTGCGAGCTTCAGCGCGAGCGCTCCGCACGAGCTGGTCGCGGCCTTCGCCTCGTCCCTCGCCGCACCTGGCCCGGTACCGCGCCGCACGCTGCCCGAAGGTGCGGAGGACCGTCTCACCGTCGTACGCCGCGGCTGACGAGCTGCTCATAGCCGGTGACCGAGGCGGGGGATCGACGGGGGGATGCCTCCACTTCTAGGCCCGGTGGTTCTACTCCCTTCAGGAGAGCGGAACCACCGGGCCTTCGCCGTGCCCCGGCATCCCCCTGACGGCACCCTGGAACCAAGATCCAGGCCGTGCATAGGATCGCCGTCGTGGCAGGCAAAGTAATCGGCAAAGGACCACTGCGCGGCTACCTCCTGGAGGAGGTGCTGGCCTGGTTGTTGCGGTCCAGCGGCTTCGAAGTCCTCACGGCCGACGACGACAAGGACAAAGAGCCATGGAAGGTGCTGAAGGAGGACAAGAACGGTCTGCTGGTCCGTGGACGCGGGGCATGGCACCAGGTCGACGCGCTCGGACAGTTCCGGTACGTCCCGCCGTTCTCACTGCCTGTCCGCCTGTTCGTGGAGGCAAAGTACCTGACCACAACGCCAGTTGGTCTGCCCACCGTACGCAACGGCCACGGTGTGATCCACGACGTGAATGAGGGCGAGACCACAACGCTCACCGCCCCGGGGACTGGCCGGCCGCGGACGCGATACCGCTATAGCTATGCGATCTTCTCGACCTCCGGCTTCAGTCCGGAGGCACAGGACTACGCGCTGGCCCACCAGATATCCCTGATTGACCTCTCCGCGCCGGACTTCGCTGTACTGCGGAATCTCGTCAAGATCACGGCTGACACGATTCACGCAGTGCTCGAAGCCACTCCCGCGGCCGAGCGGCCGAAGGTGCGCGAGATACGGGCGTATCTTCGCGGGCCGCTGCTGGAAATGGACGCCGGCGACGTGGACCTGCCCGATGCGATTCGCGGCCCACTCGATTACCTGGCTCAGGCCCTGCATAGCCGGTCGCAGCTGGGTCTTGTCCTGGCGTTTCCGGCAGCGCCGTTCGTCCTGGGACTGGCCTCGGATGATCTGTACGGCTTCGTGGATTACGCGAGAGCGCACCCCACGCACGCGGTGCGCCTGCGCCGCATCAATCAGGCAGCGTCACATCCCGTTTGGGAACTGCGTTCGGCGGAGCACCCACAGGCATACGCGTTGAGGTTCGGTCTGCCGGAGCGGGTGGAAGCCTGGATCGTCCAACAGGACGAAGGAATGCCATCGCGAACCCGGTACATCAAGCGCAGCATGCTGTCGACCATGACCCTGTACTGGATGGACGGGGAGCACGCGCAGACATTCCAACTCCGCTACGAGCCACGCGAACTCCGTCTCGACGGCTGATCGCCTCACACGCCGAAGCCCCGGTGTCCGGGCCTGTCGGGAGGACAGGCCCGGACACCGGGGCTGTGGAGGAGCAGATCAGCGTGCAGTGCGCGCCTTGGCGAGCGCCTTGTCCAGGTGGGCATCCACGAGGCCCGGCGAGCCGGAGACGATTACCAGGATGTTGCCGGTGCGGATCGCCGTCTGCTTGACGACGCTGCGCTGTCCGCCGGCGGAGTAGGTGAGCAGCTGGCTCCACTGCTCGTCGCCGAGGTCCGGCGCGGACGTCTTCTCGGTGCCCATGTCGAGGATCGTGCTTCCCGACGTCACCTGGTACGAGGGGCAGGAGAGCATCGCGTCGAAGACCTTCCCGATGCCCTTGGACAGCTTCGCCGGGCTGTCGCTGTACAGCTCCTCGCTCACCTCGGAGTTGCTGCTGCCGGTGTAGGTGAAGGACTCCTTCGCCTTGCGGGTGAAGTCGAGGCCGGAGCCGGTGGCCGCGTCGCTGCCGAGCTTCTCCAGCGCCGGGCAGCCGATGACGGTGACGTCGTCGTTCCGGCGAGCGGTCTCGGGCTTGCGGGAGTAGCCCCCGCCCAGGTCGCTCTCGTTCAACAGCCGCTGGTTCAGCTCGGCCGAGGACAGCGGCGCGGATGCCGAGGGCGCGCCGCCGCCCCGGTGTGCGGGTGCGGAGGACGCGGCCGAGGTGCCGACGGGCTCGGTGCTGCTCGAGCAGCCGGTCAGGGCGAGGACAGTGAGGGCGCTCAGGCCGAGGGCGGTCGTGGTGGAACGGCGCATGCGGAAACCCCTTGGTGATGCGAGACGGACGGTCTGACCGGGTCGGCTCTCCGGGTGCCGACGTACGCAGAGGTGGGGGGAAGGGGTTTCGTGGCTTCAGTGGCCGAGGTGGCGCAGTCCGTCTTCGAGGGTGGGGTGGAAGTGGTCGACCGGACCGGAGTTGCGGTTGTACCAGGCGGTGTCCAGGCGCGGCTCCTTCGTCTCGTGGCCGGCCGTGCAGCGCAGCCACACCGAGTCGTCGCGCATGTTGAAGACGATCCAGTTTCGGTACGCACCGCAGTGGCACTGGTGGACTTCCCCGTCGATGACGAGCGGCTGGTCCCAGCGCATCATGAATCCCGAGACGTCCTGGCGGGACGGCGCCCGGAGTTCCGGCGGCAGAAAGTCGGGCACCACCGTGGTCTCCGGCGCGGCCGGGGTCGCCGCGGCTGCCGGGCCGGGTGCGTCGGGCAGCGGCAGCTCGCTGTGCATCGCCAGCACCGCTTGGCCAGCACGCTGGGCTTCACGGAACTCTCGGTCCGCACGAGTGCGTCGGAACATGCCGTCTCCATCTCTGTCGTCGGGCCTGCACGAGGAGAGTGCCGTAAGTCTCTGACCTGCTGCAACTCTAGAATTGTTGAACTCAACGGGTCTTGCCGGAACGGTCGTTGGCCTTCGTCGCGCGCTGTGCGGTCCCGCGGGTGGCCGCGGGCGCGGCGGTGGTGTGCTCGGGCATGGAGGATGCGTCTGCGGGCAGATCGGCCATCCGCCGCAGCCGCCACACGAGCACGTCGCTGATCGAGCCGGCGGTGTCCAGCTCCCGTCGCTCGGCGGCTTCGGCCAGGAGCGCGGCCGGGTCATAACCGGCGCTCTCGGCGTCAACGAGGGTGGCGGCCAGGGCGTACCAGCCGGGCTCGGCCAGGACCTGCTCTGCCAGCTCCGGCACCGCCTGACGCAGGTAGGCGGCCTGCTTGTGGCGCAAGGGCTGGGACAGGCGCCGACCGCGCTGATGCAGGGCGGCCAATGGCATGGGGGCGGCGGCCTGGTAGGCGGCGCGCAGGTGCTCGGCGGCCTGGCGGGCAGCAGCGGCCTGCTGGGCGTGCTGTTTCTTTCCGTGCCAGTGGGCGACAGCGGTGACCAGGAAGAACGCCATGTCGATCAGCATCGCCGCGGTGGCGCCGTCCTCCCCTCGGCCGAGCGCGGGGCCGCCGTAGACGAGGTCGCGGGCGGCTTGGCGCAGGGCGCGGTCGTGGCCCCGCTCGGCCCGGATGTGGGAGCGGGTGGCACGCTCGAATGCCCAGGCGGCGTCTCGGAGTTCGCGGCGGGTGTGTGCGGCCGAGGTCTTGGCGAGTGCGTCGAGGACCTCGCCGGCCGCGGCGAGGTGCGCGGCGATCTGCCCGTCGTCGCCCTGGTCGAGGACGAGCACGGTCTGCCAGACCGCCGTTGTCGCCCGGCGCCGTGCGGTCGACGGGCTGATGCGCGTCGAGTCGGCGGAGCGGTCGGTGGTTGTGTCGCTGCCGTGGCTGGGATCGGAGCCGGACCACCGTTTGCGGATGCGGGGCAGGGAGAGGTCGGGCGCGAGGGTGGAGCCGGAATAGAAGATCGGTTCCTGGTCCTCGTTGCGGTCGTCGGGCAGTGCGACCGTGTAGCCGAGCAGGTCGCCGGAGGGCGCGGTGCGCTGGCGGATCAGCAGGCCGGCGGCGGCCAGGCGGTCGAAGAACTCCTGTTCGCTGGCGACGCCGGCGGCGGCGCGGCGCACGGTTTCCCGCAGCTCCTCGCGCGGGGTGCGTTCTTTGCCCTGGCGCTGGGCCTTGTGGCGTTCGGCGCTGGTGGGGCGTTTGGCGGCGGTGCCGTCACCGGCGTTCAATCTGCGCAGCCCGTAGTCGACTTCGATCTTCCGTGCTTCCGCCTGGGAGCGGGCGCCGTCTTGGCGGATGCGGGCCTGGCGGCCGTCCTCGCGTACGACGGTGGCGATGATGTGGATGTGGTCGTCGGCGTGGCGGACGGCTGCCCAGCGGCAGGCGGCATCGTCGCCTTCGGGGGCGATGCCGGTGGCGGCCACCATGCGGCGGGCGATGTCCGCCCACTGCTTGTCGGTGAGGATCGGGTCCTCGGGAGCGGCTCGCACGGAGAGGTGCCACACGTGCTCGGCGGGCCTGGCGCTCTTGGGCAGTGCCATGACGGGCTGGTCGAGCAGGCGCTGCAGGTCGCCGTACGTGGCCTTGGGGTCGCGGCCGGGGTCGGGGGCCAGGCTGTCCCACGCCGCGACGAGGTGGGGGTCGACGTGCTCCTCGTGCGTGCCGGGCCCGTAGAGGTAGTAGAGCAGCCCCATGGTGCGGGTGCCCATGTCGTGGACGCGGGGAATCATGCAGCCGGACGCTCGCTGTCCAGGTAGTGCTGGGTGAAGGTGTCCACACGCTGTGCGGCACGGTGCACAGCGGCGAGGACCGCTGCGGCCTGCGGGGCGTCACCGCCTGAATTGAGGCTCTTGGCAACCTGGTTGAGGTTGTTGCCGATCTGGCCGAGGTGACGGCGCAGACCGAACAGCTCGGCGATCACTTCGCGTTCGCCGGCGACCTCGGCCGCCGTGCGGGTCAGATCGCGGGCGGCGCTTAGGGCGGCGTGGGCGAGGAAGCCGGACGGCGTCATGGCGCATGCTGCTGCGGCGTCGAGGACGGACTGCTTCTCGGCGTCGTTGAATCGGCTGGTGATCAGGTGCTTGCGCTTGCTGCTCTTGGTCTTGGGCGGGCGGTTACGCGCGGGCGGCTGACTCGGCGGCGCGCTCGCACTGTGCGTGCAGTGCGGGTTGTGGCACGGGTGAGTCGTCTCCTCCTCAGGATGCGAGCCGCCCTCGGTCGCATCCCCACGGTCCAGTGCCCCCCGGCGCTGGACCGCTTCCGCCACCCCCGGGGCGGAAGACGCGAGAGTAGTACTCCCAACGGGAGTACTACTCTCGCACCAACTTGCTCGCGTTGAGGTCGAGTTGGTTTCCGGCCCACCTGGCGCGGGACTGGGGGTTGTCGTCGGGTTCGTCATCGGATGCAGTTCCTCGTGGTGCGGATGTGGTGCTGGATTTCGGCGGCCAGATCGACGATGGCGGTTGGGCCGTCGAGGAGCTGGACGGGGGATTCGGCGCGGTGCTGGACGAGCCACTGGCCGCCCGGGGTCAGCACGGCTGCGTGCAGGAGCTGGTGGCGCACGAGCACCTCCGCCCACGCGCCGGCCTCGGCGGCGGACGGTGCGTGCGTACGCGGGTGACGGGCAGGAATGGCGATCCCTCCAGTGCGGGGGCGGTGGCCCGGCCGAGGCCGGGCCACCAGAAGGAATGACGGAAGCAGGCGCCTGACCTGCTTGTTTGAAAGCATCAGCCGCACTCGGGGCAGCGATCGAGGTGCCGGTTCAAGGCCCGCGCCATGTTCCGTTTCACCGAGATGGCGTTCTTCGCGCTGGTCTTCGCCGACGCGGATCCCTGGTGACGCTCGGCGTGACCGCGTAGGAAGCGGATGTCCTGCTCGAAGCCGGTCTTGATGTGCGCGAAGCGCTGGCAGGTCTTCATGGGACCGTACTCCTTGTCGTGGTGGTGCCTGCCTCGTCGCGGAGCCGCTGCAGAACCGGCGTCAGGCGTTCGTTCCTGCCGCCCTGGAGCTTCTGGGCGCGGAGGATTTCCCGGAGCTGCACCCGGGTGAGGGACTCGTTTCCGTCGCGCTTCAGCAGCGTCGGCACGTGGGGACGGACCCGCTCGACCATCTCCTCGACGGTCAGCTGCGGCTGCTTCCGGGACCGTTTGGACTGGCTGCCGCGGGGCCGGTTCCGGGACGCCTTAGCCTTCGGCTTCCGCCGTACGGGGACGGTGTGGGGACGGTCCCCGTTGGGTTCGGTCCCCGTTTCGGTGTCGGGGTGTTCGCGGTCCCCGTCGTCGTTGGGGACGGTGTGGGGACGGTCCCCGTCCGGTTCGGTCCCCGCTTCGGTGCCCGGGTGCTCCCGGCCCTCGTCGCCGCCGGGGACAGCCGCCGGGGACGGGCCTGTGCCCCTCTGAGCAGCGACTTCGTGCACACCCTCGGCACTGCCGCTCGCGCCGCCGTCAGTGTTTACGGTCCCGGCGGGCGCGGCGTATTGGTCCCCGATCGCGGCCTCTTTGCCCTCGCTCAGCAGGCTCGAGCCGGGCTCATTGGCTCGGTCCCCGTTGTCGACGGCGTCCGAGTGGGGACGGTCCCCGTCGGGCTCGCTCCTCGTCCCCGGTTCTGTGTGGTCCCCGTCCGGCCGGTCCCCGATCGATGCGGGGCTTTGGGGACCGTCGTCGGGGACCGCGCTCAGCCACGGACTCGCCTGCTTCTCGTTCGCCGGCCGAGTCACGACGGACGGAGCGCGAGGGGACCGGTCCCCTCGATCGGCGTCCTGGTCCCGCTCGGGCTGAATCCAGGGCGACGGCAGGGCCACTGTGGCGAGCGCTGTGGCGTGCCGGCGGGCGGCCAGCTGCTCCAGAAGCGCACGACGCTGGTGCGGGTCGGTGCCGACACCGGACCGTGCGAGAGCCGACTGGAGCCGACGCGTGATCCGGCTGCCACGGCGATTCTCACGCTCCTCCGCCGACATCGCGGTCAGCAAGGAGGCGAGTGCCACTGCCCGCCGAGTCGCGCGGTCCTTGGTGATCTGCGCGGCATCGCGGTTCCGGGTGGCGACGCCGAGGCGTGAGAGGAGACGCTCACGCACTTCACGTCCGAGCGTGGCCAGGAGCCCTTGCGAGGCGGCGTCCGGCTTGTGCAGCCGTAGCTCGATGCCCATGGCCAGGTGCCAGAGCACGGCCGCCATGACCGGGCCGACGAAGGCCCGCACGGTGCCGCCTACCGTGCCTGACTCGGCGTACGCCGGGATGACCTGCACCCCGGTGATCACCCAGACCAGGCCGCCCGGCAGGCCGGGCGCTCCTTGGGTCTTCAGGTTCTGCCGGGCCATCAGCGCGGTCGCGAACAGCGCCAGCTCGGCCGCGCTGAACATCATGGCCCGCTCCAGCGTGCCGGCCATGTCGAGGTAGTCAGCGGCGAACCGCCAGCTGGTGTCCGCGCTGTAGGCGGTGCAGTTGAGGGCGGCGAGGGCCGCGACCCAGACCGCGGGGGTTCCGGCGCGCGGGCCGCCCGCCCGGGTCCGGTTACGCCGGATCGACCATCCGGCCAGCACCAGGGCGAGCACACCGACGGCTGCGACCCCGTAGACAGGCTCGATGCCGGAGGGGAGGGACATGGCGATGAGGTGAGTCATGCGGCCTTTCGGAGAGCGGCTATCAGGGCGTGGGTCTGCACCTGGCGGGGCACCTGTACCGGTGAGGCGGCGTCCTCGGCGTTTTCGTCCTCGACGTACTCGTCGTCGGCTGCCTCGGCCTCGTCGACTTGCCCCCAGTAGCGGTCGCGGTCGGCGACAGCGTGTGCGGCGTTGCGCATCAGGTCGCGCGCCCAGTCGAGGTCGAGCCGCAGTGCGTAGGCGAGACGCTCGGGGCTCCAGCCGCGGACGTAGGCGTGGCGCGTGACGGCTTCGCGCTCGGCGTCGCTGAGGTGGACGTCGCGGCCCTCGAACGCGGCCTTGACGCGGCTGTACTCCAGGCGCTTGTTGACTCGGGCGTGCCAGGGGCGGCGCTCGTCCTCGGTGAGCCCGCCCCACATGCCGTGGCGGATCTCGTTGTCGAGGGCGTAGTCGAAGCACGCCTTCTTCACTGGGCAGCTGCCGCAGATCGCCTTGGCCTCGTCGATGGCTGCGCGGTTGCGGGCTGCGTGGAAGAACAGCTCGTCGATGTCCTTGGCCGGCAGGCCGTGGCACAGGCCCCGTTCCTGCCAGCTGTGGTCGGCGATGCCCCGGATCGTCGGGGCGGGGGTGTGGTTGGTGGTGATGTGGCGCAAGAGAGTCTCCGGAGGTCGCCTCGTCGAGCGGTCAGCGCGGCAGCAGCGGCGGGTGGCTGCGGCAGGTCGCGTCTTCGAAGCGGGCAGGGGTACGGCGGCAGGCCGCACCGGAGGTGGATCGGTTGCCAAAGGGGGTCGGCTCAGCGGCCGGAAGGCAGCGGGCGCATCGGCATGCGCCGCGGGGCTCCATGGCGGAGCCGGATCATCTGGGCGAGCGTGCGGCGGGCGATCACGCTGCCACCTGCTGGATGCGTGCTGCCGCGGCGAGATCAATGCGGCTCGGGTGCGGGGTGGCACGCGGGGCGTTGCCCCTGGCCCGTCCGTCGAGGCCGACGCGCCGGCTGCGACAGGGCTCGCCCTCGCTGGCGTGGCACCACTCGCATCGCACGCTGAGCACGTCGGGGCCTCCGGCGGCGATGGCGGCCTCGCGGGCGGCGCGGGCGGGCCGATATTTGGCAAGGTCGGCGCGTACGGTGGCCGGGATGCACGAGCCGATGGCCGCGAGGCGCTTCTCGATGTCAGGGTGCGGTCCGCCGCTGGTGATCTGCCGGTGTGTGGCGGGGGCGGTGGCCCCTGCGGCTACCGCGTGCCGGGTGCCGAGGAGCTCGGCTCGCCAGGCGGCCGGGTCGTCCGGGTCGGCGACCGGGGTGGGGTCGGTGTGCCGGTCCAGGCGGTCGCGGCGGTAGGCGCGCCAGCGGCGGGCGACGTCCACCGGCAGGATCGGGTACGGGGAGGCGAGCACATGCGCCTTGATCGCCTCACGCACGTCCCAGCCGTGGGCGGTGGCGAAGGGCACGTCGCCGAGCAGCTCGTGCCACTGGGCGATCTGGTCACGGGCTTCGCCCGTGTCAGTGCGCATCGTGCGCGGGTCGAGGCGGCCGAGATAAGCGAGGACGGCAGCAACTTCACGTGGGTTCAAGGCAGTTACTCCGTTCCAGTCGGTTCGTCGAGCGCGGCGAGCAGGGCGGCGGTGTGCGCCTCGGCTCGGGTCATGCCAGCCCTGGCGGCGGGGGTGCCGCCGGGCAGGGCGTAGAGGTTGGGTCGTCCCGGTGTGGGGTTGTGCTCGCGAGCGATCCAGGTGCGCCAGTCGGCGGCCCACGCGGCGGCGGTGCGCGGGCTCCATGCCGCTCGGTGGGAGCGCCACTTCGTGTCGGCGGCCTGGAGCCCCTGCTCGCCGAGGCGGGTGAGGTGTCCCTGCTGCTGCGCCCAGGAGCGGCTCTCCTCGTCGATCTCCCAGTCCGCGGCGGAGGTGAGGTTGGCAGCACCCCTGCTGCTGTACCTACGGTTCACCTTCGGTTCACTACGGTTCTGGGGGTCAGAATCTGCCCCGGGGAGGGGTCGGGATCTGACCCGGGGAGGGGTCGGATTCTGACGAGAGGGGTCGGGATCTGACCCGGTCAGATTCTGGCCATGGGGGTCGGATTCCGACCCGGCCTTGGGCCAGATGCCGTGTTTGCGCAGCCGCTCGATGTCCAGCTCGGGCACCGGATCGGATTCGGCCAGGGGCTCGACGTACGTCTCGGGGTCGTCCTTCCGGGCCGCCGCGACCTTGGCCAGCCACGCAGCGGCGCGCGGCAGCCGGTAGACCGTGCTGTGCTGCGGGCCGTCGAGGTCGTCGAGGACTTCCAGTTCGCCGCTGTCGGCCAGCGCGACCAAGGCGCCTCGCACGGCGTTGCGGCTTGCGTTAGTGCGCTTCATCAGCGAAGTGAGGGACGCCCAGGCGACGCACTGCTCGTCGGGGATCCGGTCGGCGATCGACAGCAGGACCAGGCGCGCGTTTCCGCGGCTGGCGCTGTACTCCCACGCCCATTCGCGGGTATCCCGGCTCATCGGGGCACCGCCCAAACGGGGCGGGCGCCGGGGGTCGGCTCCGGCGCGAGGGCGCCGAGCGACCGGTGCGCAGTCAGTGAGCCAGGCGGCGAAGCGAGGACGGCTGCCGCGCGAGCCGGGGACACCGGCCCTTTGCGCAGGGCAGGCGGCATGTAAGACTCTCCTCCGTAGTGAAACCCGCGCCGGTGTGCCTCGTAGGAAAGGACCGGTGCGGTGAAGGTGGGTAAATCTCCGCCCTTGCCGGGGCAGGAGTACCAGTTGGCGTTCGGCGTCCCGGAGTTACCGCTCCATGGGCGCCGTCGCTGCTTTCGGGGCTATCTCACCTGGCTGGATCGTGCGTTCAGCAGATGGCTCCTAGCGTCGTTGCCGCCCGGCGGGGTGCCCGGCGAGGGACGACGAACATATGCAGGCTCTGCGGCAAGATCCAGACCTTGCTAAAGGACTCTCTACAAGTCGCGACGGAGGGCGGCGGTACCTGCGCCTATGGGTGGCAGCGGGCCGCGACGCGGGGCGGGTCATCATGTGCGGTCCTCGTGCCTAGGGGTATGGGGAACGCCACAGGGAGCGATGCGCTCTGCAGCCCCTCCCTGGCGTTGCAACACTTTGGTGTTGCCGTGGCTGGAACATACGCCAAAGTGATCCCCGCCTGTCAACACCATAGTGTTCCGTCTCGCGGGTTGGTCTCACATCAACACTGGAGTATCGTCAGGTCTTCAGGGTGTAGATGGAAGGAGCCGGGTGATGGTGGAGTCCAGCGGATCGGCGGAGGTGCCCTCGGGGTCGTCCGGCGGTCGGCAGCTGAGCCTCGCCGACAAGCTGAACCACCTCTTCGAAACGGTGAAGAACCCGGCGACGGGCAAGAGGTACACCAACGCGGAGGTATCTCGCGCGATCCGTGAGGCCGGCGAGGCGGACGGCCTCACTGTCTCGGAGAGCGCCATTTCGCAGCTACGCTCCGGAGCCAAGCCGAACCCGACCGTGAATACCGTCGAAGCGCTGGCGCGCCACTTCAATGTCACACCCCAATACTTCTTCCCTGACTTCGACGCCGAGGAGTCCGAGAAGATCCGGGCCTCCATGGAGCTGATCGCGGCCGTGGGGGACAGCAAGGTGCGAGGGCTCGCACTGCGAGCCAATGGACTCTCGGCCGACAGCCTCAAAATGATCACGACGGTAATTGAACAGGCACGTCGCCTAGAGGGTCTTGATAAGCCTGACAATCCCTCAGTAACGTGACCTCCCTCACCTGCTATCCCGTTTTGACGGATATGCCTTCAAGATCCTCTTGGTCGCTCGGCGAGGCTGTGTAAAGCTCCGCTTGGCCGCGGGGAATTCTCGTGCGCCGGTGAGTAAGAGTCGAGTAAGAACTGCGTACTGCGCTTACTCGGGGATCACAGCAAGGATCTCGTTCATGTTCAATCGGCGCTATGCGCGAAAAGAAGCGCAGCTGAGGCGACAGTGCGAGGAGCAATTGCGAGGAATCGAAATATCCGACCCCTACGCGGTGGATGAAGTATGCCGCCAGCTGGCGGTCAAGCGTGGGCGCCCGCTGCACCTCCACGAATTGCCCGACCTGGGAGGTGTCAACGCCCCGTGCGGTCTCATGATCTCCTTCGAAAGCGGAGATCACATATTTCATGTGACGGCGACAAGTGAGCGGCACCGCGCGCAAATAGTCCGCCACGAACTGGCGCACCTACTGCTCGGGCATGCAAGCGAGAACACGAGCGTCGTGGAGTCGCTCCTGTCGATCATGCCGCAGGGCGTCGACCCCTCGGCCGTACTCACAGCGCTCGGACGGACCAGCTACGACAGTGAGACCGAGTACGACGCCGAGATGGCCGCCTCGTCCCTCGGTGAGCTGTTCGAGGAACTGGCGCACTCCGGCCGAGAACCAGGGCGGCCAGGCGCCATGACGCGTCTTGACGACGCCCTCGTCCATCCCCGAAGGAACCGCCGCTCATGAACACTCCGACCCTCGTCGCCGGCTCCCTGTGGCTCGTGACCGTATGGCGTCTGCCGTCCATCCGTCACTCCCACAAGCAGCGGAGCCTTGCGCTGACGTTCGCGGCCCTGGCTGCGGCCATGACCTTCGAGGTGCCCGCCGTCAAAGCCGCTATCAGCGACAACGCCGGCGTCACCAGCCTTACTCCGCTGCTGAAACACCTGCTCGGCGTTACCTCCGCGGCCTTCCTCCTGGACTTCATCGTTGCTGTCGTCCGCCCGCAGGGCCTAGCCCGCCGCACCAGGCTGGCAGCGATCGCAGCCACGCTCCCCCTCATGGTCCTCTTCTATGCGCTGGCGAACTGGATGCCAGGTGGGCCAGTACGGGTCGGCGACGGTGAGCGCGCCATCTATCCGGTTCTCTACACGGCCGTCTTCACGCTCTACATCGGCATCGCCATGTTCGTCGCCACCTGGCTTTTCCTCAGCGGCGTCCGGCACAGCCGCACCCTCCTGGGCAGGGCCGGCCTCGGCCTCATGGGGCTCGGCACGCTGCTCGGCAGCCTCTATGCCCTGCAACGCGTCGGCTTCGTCACGCTGGACCTCGCCACCGGAGTCCGGTATCCGACGCTGGAGTACCAGATCTCCACCGCACTCAAGCAGCTGGCGATTCTGTCGATCGCGCTCGGCAGCTGCCTGCCACCGCTCTCCGTGGCTGTGGAGTACGTCAGATCCTGGATCGTTCTCAGGCGGCTCCAGCCTTTGTGGAAGCGCCTGACTGACGCTGCTCCCCACGTGGTGCTCTCCGCAACGGTTCCAAAGCAGCGTGTCGGCTTCCGACTTGAACGGTGCGTCATCGAAATCGAGGACGCATGCCTGGCGCTACGTGAATACGTGTCAGTTGATGTCCGCGAGCGGGCTCGCGCGCTCGCCTTCCAAAAAGGCGTAAGTGAGCAGGAAGTTGATGCTGTGACAGAAGCTGCCTGGCTGCGCGTGGCCGCTAGCGCCGCTCGAACAGGAAACCAACTTGAAGGTGTTGAGCACCCGCCCCTCGGCGTCACTGGAAGGGACCGGCCGAGTGAACTCGCGTGGCTCCACGCGGTATCCCGCGCCTACGCTTCTTCACCCGTCGTAACAGAATTCACCCGCCAGGAAGTCGCACTTGCCTCCTTGCCGGCAGGTGGACCGGAAAAGGACTCCTCCCATGACAACTGACGTGCACCCCGCGGAGTCTAAACTGGCACGCCGCATCACCGACTGGCTTGAGCCGAAAAACTGGATTATCGCCGTCACCCTCCTAATCGGCTGGCACACGGCGCAATGGACCGGCGTCGCCTGGGGAGCAGTCGGCGCACTCTTCGCCGCCATCATTCCCATCACCTTCATCAAGTACGGCATTAGGAAGGGCCACTGGGGCGATCGACACGTCGGGGCCAAGCCTGCACGGCTCGTCGTCATGGCCGTCATCCTGCTCTCCGTGGCCACCGGAATCCTCCTCATGGCAGCCGCAGGGGCCCCGCGGACGATGACCGCCCTCATCGTGTCGATGCTGGTCACCCTCGCGATCCTCGCCGTGATCACGTTCGTCTGGAAGATCTCCGTGCACCAGGCCGTCTCGGCAGGTGCCTGCGCGATGCTCGTACAGACCTACGGTGCGTGGATGGCCCTCGGGTTCCTCCTGGTCGTCATCGTCGGATGGTCTCGGGTCGAGCTGCGGGACCACACACGCAATCAGGTCATCGCCGGCACAATCCTCGGCACCATCGTGGCCGCGGCCGTGTTCCAGCTGGCACGCTGATCAGTCCGCCGTCGGCCTGACGGCGGGCGATCGGCGCCCGCTACTCTCGGCGCAGTGACCCAGCAACCGCTTCCCCGAGACCCTGCCGCACTGTGGCCTGCCGGTGTACTGGCGCTGGACGGCGACGGTATGGCTGCCCTTCTTCAGGTCGCCGGTCTCGTCCACGACCAGCACCGCGGCATCGTCGTGGAGATGCACGAGACGTATTCACGCACGTCACCGCGGACGGCGTTCGGCGTCCCAGACGGCCCGGCACAGCAGATAGCTGCATGCCGTGCGGGCCGGCCTCCCCGGCCCACTCCACGATGGTCCAGCAATTCTTGCGCGGCAGGTCCGACAGCAGGCCCAGCACCAACCGCCCGGCTCACAGACTGGGTTCGGCCCGGGCGAACCGGTCGCAATCCGTCCCATGACCACCTCGAACGCCTCCCGCCATCGGGCGGGATCTATGCTGTGACCTGCGGCCACCGTCTCATCGTCAGTCCACAGAACTCACGATGATCAACGGTGGCTGCACCCGTCTGCACCGGTCCCGGACCAAGTGCCCGGCCAAGAAAGCAGCTCATGATCGCCACTGTTCTTGCCGTTATCGGGACGCTCCTGGGATCGATTGTCACCGGCACGTTCCAACACCTGGCGGCTGGCCGCGCCGAGCGCGCAGCCGCCGCTGAGCAGTTGCGCCGCGACCGGCTCGACGCGGTGACCACACTCGCCTCCGCCGGATCCGACCACCGACGGGCCTTGTGGATGCGTGGGGAAGCTCGGCTGCGCGGCGTCAGCGACGTTGAGCTGGAAGAACTGCGAGCCAGGTCTCACATCACCCGCTCCGCCATCACCCGCCCCCTGGTTGCGCTGCGGCTCCTCGTGCCCGACCCGGCTGTCCACGCCACCGCACAGGCGATGGTTGTCGCCACCTACAACATGGTCGATGCCGCCACGAGCATCGAGGAGCTCACCGCAGCGCAGGACGCTGCACGGGCGGCACACGACCGCTTCATCGACGCTGCAGCTGCGTACTTCAGCGCCATCACCTGACAGGGCCTATGCCCCACGCCCTGAGGCGAGTCGCTCTATGCCGACGGCAGGCAGACACCAAGATCACGATCTACAGCTGGAGTATTGGTCGCGACTCCGTGATCTGGTACGGCGAATCTTCTCGCCTGGGGAGGCGACACCGCCCAGCGGGCGACGGGCCCGGCGAGTGCTCGACTCAGCGGCAACAGCGTCGCCTTGTTCCGCTGCCCCTCGCCGGAGGCGGGCGGGCTGGTGGGCATGATCGGGGTGATGATGCCGATGGTGGCCCGGTCGCAGAGAGGTTCGGACAGCAGGTCGGCGACGTGGCAGATGGCGGCGGGGGCCCTTGCAACACCGGTGACCTGGCAGGCGCCGAAGAGCAGGTCGCACGCGTACGGCAGATGTGCACCGCGAAGCTCGGCGCCGACCACCCCTACACGATCACCATCAGCTGCGACCTCGCCCGCGTCCTCACCGTCGCCGACCGGTCCGAGGAAGCCCATACCCTCGCCGCCCAGGTCCTCCCCACCGTGGTGCGCGTCCTCGGCGATGCCAACACACACCCAACGACTGCGCGAACTCGCAGCTACCCAGCGGAATTACGGTCCTGAAGCCCCAGCGCATGACCTGCGCCTTCCAGCGTGCCCGCACGCCTCTCGCGACCAGTGCCGGAGGGTGCCTGGGTCTTTTGCTTGTCCATAGTCACGAACGCGGGCAATCTGTACACGATGAACCACGACCTCGCCGCCGAGCTCCACCGCCGCGCCGAACAAGACCAAGCTGCACGGCGCCTCGCGGCCAAGACTCGTGACGGACGCGAGATGTGCCGGATCGACGCAGAAAACACCGCCTGGCTCAAGCAGGTAATCGCCGAACACGGCTGGCCAGGTGCCGCGTTAATGGGCGCGCAGGGAGCTGAGGAGGCATGGCTTCTTGCCCAACACGCCGATCTCGCGCCCGCCTTCCAGCGCCAGGCGCTCGAACTCCTGAAGGCTGCGGTCGCGGCCGGAGACGCCTCTCCACGCCAGCTCGCCTACCTCACCGACCGGGTCCTGGTCGCAGCTGGCGAACCCCAGGTGTACGGAACGCAGTACACCGACGACCCAGACGGCTCGAACCTGCGCCTGCAGCCCGTTGCCGACCCCGATCGGCTCGATGAACGCCGCGCCGCGATGGGTCTGGAACCAGCGGCGGACTACGACCAACGCATGCGCGGTCACTGACC
This sequence comes from Streptomyces achromogenes, assembly GCF_030816715.1. NCBI lineage: Bacteria > Bacillati > Actinomycetota > Actinomycetes > Kitasatosporales > Streptomycetaceae > Streptomyces > Streptomyces achromogenes. Next base: position 7,192,704 of record NZ_JAUSYH010000001.1, read on the forward strand.
GCCGTTGGGAAGTGGGTAGTGCGGGCGCAGGAGACCGGTGAAGTAGTGCGGTGTCAGCGTGCGTTTGACCGTCTGCAAGCGGGCGGCGAAGTCTCGCAGCCGCTCGTGGACGACAGCGGCGAGGGCGTCAGCTGTGTTTTCGTCGATGAATACGTGCTCGCCTGGGGTGTCGGTGAAGGAACGCCTCCGGGACCACGGGGGTTGCGGGTGGCGTAGGAGTACCCCGTCTCCCGGGGTACCTCGTCGGCCGTAGCGCCGAGGCGGAGCATGGCCGCTTCGACAGCGGGCGGCGGGACCGGGCGGCCGGTCACTGCGTCGTGCTCGGGATGCCGAGGACGTCGTACAGGTGCTGGCCGTGGGCCCATTTCTTCAGTTCGGGACGGCCCATGAGGATGAGGTCGTGGTGCGCGGCGAAGTCGATCGCAGGCTGAGTGAAGCCGTTGAGGCCGATCATGATCGGTACATCGGCTCCGTGGTGGAGGCGTGCCGTGCCGTTGAACTTCTGCACGTGCCCCGATCCGACGGGGTTCTGGTACTGCTTGCATTGCAAGATCAGGAGCCGATCGTCGTGGTCGCGGGCGGTGACGTCCACGCCGAGGTCTCCGGCGCCTCCCACCCGCCGTGTCCTGCGGAAGCCGTCACGGGCTAGGAGATCGGCGCACGCCTGCTCGAAGCCCGTCGCGGTCATCGCGGCGAGTTGCTTCATCTTGAAGGTCAACACATCCGGATCCACGGCTTCGCCCGGTGCGGCGGTGGACGCGTAGTCCTCGCCGTCACCGACGTAGGCGTACGTGCCGGCGCCGAACCGGAACGACAGCAGCCTCGTAACGAGGGTGAGTGTGGCCAGTGCGCCGACGGCGATGAAGCCGGTCCACCAGGGGTGATCGGCTATCAGCCCCCACAGGTCCACGGTGATCCACCGGCTGACGTCGTCCGTGAGCCACTCCCACACCATCTTGCCGATGGCCAGCGCAAGGACGGCGTACAACAGAAACTTCAGCAGCGGGTCGAGCGACCCGTCTTCATCGAACACCACACCTCCAAGACGTTGACGATGAGGGGCGTGTCAGGCGGCGCGCCTGAACCGGGCGCGGCGGGAGCGTGCGGACAGCCCGAGGAGCTCGTGCAGCGCGGTGCCGGTCTCCGCCCAGCGCCGGAGTCTGTTCCGGTCGACCCAGTGGACGCTGTGCCGGTCGCCCCAGGCCATGGCGTCACGGGTGAAGGTGCCGTTGGTGACGACGACGGCGTGGTCGGCGCGGTGGACCGGGCCAGCCGTCCCTTTCACCGCGTACATGACCGAGGACCCCACCTTCCCGCCGACGCGGGTGTGCTTGGCCTGGACGACGATCCGCCCAACGTGCGTGTGGTCACTGATGACGTCAGCGGCCTGATCGCCGCTGCCGCCCACGCGGCGTGCCGACCAGCCGTCGCGGACCAACAGGTCCCGCAACGCGTGCTCGAACTGCCGGTCGTCCATGGCGTCGAACTCGGCCAGGGTGATCCGCAGCGTGGCCAGCCGCTCGGCGGCACGCCGTCTACCGTGCACCGTGCGCGCGATCCGCCAGGCCCCGACGGCCCCCGCCAGCAGGACCAGGGCCAAGAGGAACGGCCAGGCGTCCTTGAGTGCTCCGACCGCCGCGGCGGCCATTTGGAACGTCAGGACCAGGGCGGCCAATGCCACGAGCGCGGCCGAGAGGACCTCGGGCGCGCCGTGCGGGCGGCGAAGGCGTAACCGCTTACGCCCCATCAGCGGGCGGCCGGAGTGGAGACGGCCGGCTGCGGTTGAGCGGGCGGCGTCGTGGAGCTCGCCTCGCTGAACCCGAAAACCTGCCCCCATAACCAGATGCCGGCCGCAAGGCCAGCGATCATCCAGCCGCTCATCCGCTTCCCGCTGCCCGGCTTCGGATTGCGGCGAATGTGGCCGCGTACGTAGTGGAAGCCGTTCGGCGCCTTCGACATGGTGTCCCCTCCCATATACGAGCCGCGGTCGCGGCCTGTCCCTCGAAAATGGTGTAGCAGCGGGCACTGACAGAAACTGATGGATCACGACGAGAGCGAGCCGGGGCAGGCCGTCATCAAGCCAGGCGCGCCACCCCGATCTGTCAGCCCACCAGGATGGAAGCCTGGGCTGCTGACCTCGGCGGATGAACCTTCCGACTCCTGAGCGGTCAGGAACGCCCCGCCCCGCCGAAGCGCTGCGAGGTTCACGACAGGGTGTCTCTCACCTGCGACGAACCGCCGCGGTCACCACCGGCGGTCCCGCGATGGTGAATGGCGAAATGCAGCAGGAGCGCACTCGTTGCTGTTCTGCGCCGGGGCCGCCCCCGGCCTGGGTTCTTCGCGGCCTTCTCTATCGCGCCGTTTCGTCTCAACGGCACCCAACGGAGCGGGACTTGCTGGACTCGATCTACCGGGATGACAAGGGCGGACGAGTCAGCCACGTCTTGATCAGCACGCCTGGCCTCTGGACCGGCTCGTAGGGAGCGATGGCCGCGGCGACCACGTCAGCGAGCTCATCGACGGTCCGCACAGCGTGCCGGGGTGGGGTGATCCAGATCTGCGGCTCGGCGTCCGGTCCGTCCTGGTTGGGGATCAGCTGCGCGTACAGGTGCCGTGTCCGCCGGGGCCATGCCTGTAGCCACACGTGTTTTCTCGGTCAAGTTCAGTGGGTTGAGCCGAGGTGTTTCTCTCCAGCGGCCGGCCGTGCGACGGCGCGCTGGACGTGTTGAAGGATGTTGACGGAGTCTGCGAGTGACGGCATGATGACCGACTGCGTGGCCTACGCCGAACCTCCCGCGACCGTCCCCAGCACGGTCTCCCATCGGAGGCAAAGGGACCAGCGTCTCAGGTCGTTTTCGCAGCCCGATCGCCTCGGGCGAGGTTGCTGGGGAGCCGTCGCTCAAGGCGTGGAAGGCCGCGATGACAGCCCGTAGGAACTTCAAGCACCAGGTGCGTGCCCGCGCCGCCAAGACCGGTGAGTCCTACACGTCCGCCCTCCGGCACTTCCGTCCGACTCCATCAGGAGACGTCATGTCGGAAGCAAGGAATCCCAAGAGCGTGCGGCTTGCCGTAGCGCAGACCCCCGTACGCGAAGACCCCCGAGACGTTGAAGCGCTGCGCGAAAGCGGGAGTGAGGTCCGTGCTCTGATGCGCGAGGCCGCTGCTCAGGGAGCGAGGATCGTGCACTTTCCGGAAGGCGCGATCTGCTTTCCCAGCAAGTTCGTCATGTCTGTCGACGGCCCGGACACGGTCGGCCCGGCGGACTGGGACCGGTGCCAGTGGCCGGTACTCCAATCGGAGTTGGCCGCGATCGCCGAGCAGGCCCGCGAGTTGCGGCTGTGGACGGTGATCGCATCGGTGCACCGCCTGACCGAGCCGAACCGCCCGCACAACAGCCTCTACGTCATCTCCGATCGCGGCGCCGTCGTCACGCGTTATGACGAGCGCCTGCTGTCGAAGACGAAGATCTCGTACATGTACTCGCCGGGCGACTCACCGGTGACCTTCGAGGTCGACGGTGTGCGCTTCGGCTGCCTGCTCGGCATGGAGATCCACTACCCGGAATTGTTCGCAGAATACGAGAAACTGGATGTCGACTGCGTCCTGTTCTCCACCAGCGGCACCCCGGGTAACACCGCCGCCCAAGCCCAAGGCCACGCCGCGGTCAACAGCTACTGGGTCAGCCTGTCAGGGCCGACACAGCACAGCGCCACCGCACCGTCCGGAATCGTCGCTCCCAACGGCGACTGGCTTGCGCGGTGCCCCGCGGACGACTCCCCATCGGTAGCCGTCGTGAACCTCGACGACAGTGCCGAGGCCGCCACATGGGCACTGACCTACGCGCGTCCCTGGCGTCGTGAGGCGCGCGCGGGCATCTACACCGACCACCAGGTGATCGACCCGCGCAGCGAAGACCGGACAGCGGCCTTCTAGCCCAGAAGCAGAATCCGAGGTGTTCGCGGCGCACGGGATGGCTCCCGGCGCCGCGAACACCTCGGTGAGAGCACACCGTCCGCGCCGTACCCGAACAACCCGACCTGCACCCAACGCCGAAAGGCCCGTGTCAGGCAACGGACCTCGCTGCTCCGCGCGTTCTTCGTCCGAGCAGCCGGGACAAGGACCCGCTCGCCGTTCTTAACACGCCAGCCACAAGGAACAGGGCAGCATGATCCGCCGCTACATCCTCTGGCGGAACAACCACGCCGCCGACGAACGACTACGCAAGGTCGTCGACAGGGCGAACGTTGCCTGAGGCGGCACTAGATCCGCCGCTGGGCTCGACGAGGCGTAGGCGGTCTTGGCGGCTCTCCCCGGGAGCCAGTCCGGTGAAGCCGAAGTGATCGCCAGATGTGGGGTCGGGCTAGCCTCTAGCCTGATGCGGTGAGCCATTATTCGATGTCAGCCAAGGATGTAGTCGCGCTTGTGGAGCGGCTCGACGCCCACGGCGTAGATGCGTGTGTTGGCGGCGGGTGGGGCGTGGATGCGCTGCTCGGGGAGCAGACGCGAGAACATTCCGACCTTGACGTATGGGCGCCGGCCGTACATCTTGAGCCGTTGTTCGTCGCGTTCGCGGAGCTTGGTGTTGACCGGATCTTCCCGTGGCCTGGTGACAGGCCGTGGAACTTCGTCTTGCACGACGGTGTTCGGTTGCGGGTCGACTTGCACCTCTACGAGCCGCTCGCGGACGGATCGCTGCACTACGGATCCGTGGTGGATGGCGGTGCTTTTCCGGCTGAGGCACTCGCCGGACATGGTTTGATTGCCGGGACTGCGGTGCGGTGCGAGTCGGCTGAGTGGGCGGTGCGCTGGCATACGGGATACCCGGCCCGTGATGTCGATCGCCACGATGTGCCGTTGCTGTGCCAGCGGTTCGGGATCACTGTGCCTGAAGGCTTCGAGCCGCTTGAGGAGCGTTTGCCTAAGCGTCCGGCATAGACGCAGGGTGACGTTTCTCAATCGGTGTCTCCTCGCACCCGACGCGGGAGGCTCAGGCTTCTAAGTTCCAGCAGAGGTCGGCCTGGTGCCGGGCCTCGCGCAGCACGGCGAGGAAGGGCAGCCAGGTGCAGGTCGCGCACCGATGCCTGACCTGCGCAGGGGTGACCCATCTGGCAGGCCCGCACTCCGAGTCCGGGGGTGGATTCACCGGCGGACCGGCGAGGCTGGTCTGCGCGGTGAACATCAGCGTGTACGACACTGGGAACAGGTACGGCCAGCACCTGCTCGCCCTTGGGGCTGTCGCGCAGCAGGAGCAGGAGCAGGAGCAGGTGCACGTCGACCGGAAGTGTGAACCGCCCAGCGGCGGCCTACTCGCTCACGCGGTGCCTCCCGGGCGGCGGGCCAGCAGCACCGTGAAGTCGACCTGCTCGGTCACCCGTCCGTTCTCATCGGCGTGTCCTTCGAGCAGGTGCAGCGCCTCCGCTTCGAACTCGGCGTGCCGCTCGGCGAACAGGTCGGCTCTGGCGAACGAGGTGGTGCGCAGATAGCCGATCACTTGCTGCGGCGTCCAGGCCCGGGGGAAGCGGAAGAGGTGCTGGCTGACGTCCCTGAAGGCGGAGTCGGCGAGGTCGTCCTCATAACGGCGGCTCGGCTCGGTGTAGGTGCCGCAGCTGCCGGCACGGCGGCCGGGCCCGAGATAGGACTGGATCAAGCCTTTCAACGCGCCTGTCCAGTCTGCTTCGTGGGTCCACAGGCTGCCGTCACCCATGAGTGCGAGCGTCGCGTGCGGGGCTGCGACCCGGTTGGCCATCGCCAGTACGGCGGGGCGGTTCATCCAGTGGAAGGCCCGGCAGCAGGTGATCAAGTCGGCCCGGTAGTGAGGCCGTTGAGGGTTGAACTGGTCGGCCGGGACTTCGTGGCAGGACAGGGTGCGGTTCCCCAATAGGGGGTGGAGGGTGATGGCGGCTTCACGGAGCTGGGCCCGGCTCGGGTCGACCAGATCCACGTAAGTGATATGGGGAAGCGCTGGGAGGAGAGCTGCGGCAACTTGCCCGGTGCCCGCTCCGAGGTCGAGCAGCGTCACGTCCGGTACGCCCTTCACGGCGTCGGCCAGTAGCCACGCAACCTGCTCGGGTACGCCCGGCCGGAAGCGGGCGTACCCGTCGGCCGCTGGCCCGAACAACAGGTCCTCGCCATCCGGATCCGGAGTGGGTGGGTGATCGGCGGGCGGGTTCACTGCAGGTCCCCTTTCACAGGGCGTTCGTCGCGGAGCGTCCAGCACAGCTCGACACGGCCGGATCCGGCGACCGCCCACTGCTTTCCGTCCGCAGAGAACTCGATCCGGTACGCGTCGGGTTCGCCGGCCACCCGCCACTGGTCCGCGATCTCTTCGATCTCGTGCCAGATGCTGCGAGGCCCGAACTCTGTGACTGAGCACGTGCCGTCACCATCCGGGCTCACGCGCACCCAGGAGCCGCACTCCGGAGCTCCTATCTGAAGGTGCTCGGCGCCGAAGTTGCATACCAGTCCGGGCCGAAGGTGATCGAGGGCCAGCCAGAATCCCCGCGCCTCTCGGGGTGGTGGCAGGCGGTGCCCGCGTACGATCACGCCTTCGGCTGTGGCCATCTGTTCGCGGAACGCGGCGGACAGGAAGAGGCGGCCCCAGCCCCACCCGGCGCGGTGCCCGAACTCGACCGCCCGCAGCTCTCCCGCGACGCGTCCCCGGGCGGTTTTCGTGATCACGGCAAGTCCCGGCCACGAGGGCGAGCTGGTGCCGACCGTCGCCAGCGATAACCCCTGCGGCGCGAGCTGTTCCACCAGCGCCGGTGGCACCCGGGGCACGGCGAAGGAGACGAACACCCGGTCGTACGGCGCCCGGTCGGGCCAGCCCGCCTTTCCATCTCCCGTGATCACGGTGGGCCGGTAGTCGAGGTCGGCGAGGTGCGCGGCGGCGGCCGAGGTGACGTGTTCGTCGCGGTCGATGGTGACGACCCCGGCGTCGCCGCTGACGAAGCAGGCCACCGCAGCGGTCACGGCGGCGCCCGTGCCGACATCCAGCACCCGCTGTCCAGGCTCCAGATCCAGCTCCTGCAGGAGCTCGGCGGTCATCCCCATCACACTCGACATGGACGTCATCGCCCCGCCCGAGCGCGTGCCACGCGCCCGGCCCAGCAGTGGTTCACCGTCATGCTGGATGGCGACGCTGTCCCCGCTGTAGAGCACGTGCAACAGCTCGTCCCGGTCCTCGCGCACCGACCAGTCCAGCAGATCCCAGCGTGGTGGGGCCTCGTCCGGTGCGCTGCGTCGCACGTACGCCTGCGGCATCAGTACCTGGCGGTCCAGCGCCAGAAGTGCCTCGGACACCGGGCCCGGGGGTAGATGCCCGGCCTTGTGGAAGCGGGCGACCATGGCCGCACGGGCTCTCGCCGCGTCGGTGTCGTCCATGGCTGCGATGGTGGGGGAGACGGGTGGGGCGGGTTCGGGCATGGTGGCGATCTCCTCAAGAAGGCGAGGGGAAAGGGGCAAGGGTCAGGCCCAGCCGAGTTCGGTGTAGAGGCGTCCGCTCCGGATGCCGTCGATGGCGGCCCGGGTGTAGGCGACGGTGGGCTCCGGCAGGGCGTCGGCGGGCCACCAGCCCCAGCTGACGCACTTGTCCGGCTCGAGGACCTGGGGTTCGCCTTGCCATCGGTGGGCTCGGAAGACCAGCTGGAGGCGCGGCTGTGCGCCGGGGGAGTCGACGAGGTGGACGGCGTGCACGAGTTCGACGTCCACAGCCTTGATCACCAACCCGGCCTCCTCCCAAGCCTCCCGGATCAGGCAGGCGATGGCGGATTCCCGTTCGCAGTGACCGGCCAGGAAGTGGTGCTCCAGGGGCGCGTAGGCGGAGTCGGGATGCCGCAACCCGAGCAGGATCTCGCCGTCCCGTTCCAGGTACAGATGGACGCCGATAACGTTCGGCACCGTCTTCGTGTCGGCATCGCGTAGGCGCAGCACCGGCAACGCGTCGGCGGCATCACCGTCTGGGCGTCGACCCTCCTGGTGGTGGCGGATGACGGCTGTGGTGCCGGGGTCCATGGTCAGATACGGGATCTGCTCGGCATCGGTGAAGCGCAGCATGATCCCCTCGGTGAGGGGCAGCAGGGCGGGGTCGCCGTCCCACGTCCCGGTGTACACCTGGACCCGGCTGGTGGTCCGGTCGTCGGCGTCGATGTCCTCGACGACGGCGAGCGGGACGAGGTCGGGGATGTGCAGGCCGGCCTCTTCCATCAGTTCGCGGGCGATCGTGTCGTCGAGGCTTTCGCCGGGTTCGGGATGGCCTCCGGGCAGGGACCACTGTCCGGCGCTGCAGATGTTTTTGTTCGCGTCCCGCAGATGCAGCAGGTAGCGGCCGTCCGCGCTGACGAGCAGCGCCGCCGTGGTCGTGGTAACGGCTGGTGCGGTCACGGAATCCTCCATCCGTACGGCGGGCAAGTGGTGGGGTCGTCGCGCCCCGGGGCCGGGGCGCGACGTAGTTGGGTCAGCGGTCGGTGGACAGGGCCAGAAGTTCGGCGAACAGGCCACCGCCGTAAGCGAGTTCGTCGTACGTCCCGTGTTCGGCGATCCGGCCGTGCTCCATCACGATGATCCGGTCGGCGATCTTGGTATTGACCAGCTGGTGGGTCACCACGATCGTGATCCGGCCGGCAGCGATGGTCTTGATCTCTTCCAGGATGGCGTGCTCGCCGCGGGCATCCATCTGGCTGGTAGGCTCGTCCAGGATCAGCAGGCTTGACCTGCGATACAGGGCCCGCGCGCATGCCAGGCGCTGCCACTGCCCACCGGAGAGTTCCGTCCCGCCCCACAGCTCCCGGGCCAGCAGCGTGTCCAGGCCGTCGGGGAGTTCCTCGACGGCGTCCCGCAGCCCGACCTCCTCCAAGGCCCGCCACACCAGGTCGTCGCCCGCCTCGCGGGGCTGGCCGAGGGTGACGTTGTCGCGGACGGACAGAGGCCAGTGCGCGAAGTTCTGCGGCACCAGCCCGGACAGGTCCCACAGGCTGTCGGGGTCGAGGTCGGCGACGTCGCGGCCGTTCCAGGAGACCATGCCCTTGTCGGCCAGGAAGATGGCGGCGAGCAGCCGGGTAAGGGTGGACTTCCCCGAGCCGTTCTCGCCGACCACGGCGAGGATTTCGCCGCTGCGCACCGCCAGCGACACTCCCGCCACGGCCGGAGTCTCCTTGCCCGGATACCGGTACACGACCTCGTCGAGGCGGATCTCCTCCACCGGCCGACTCGGCGTGAACTCGCCCCGGTTGGGCGCGCGTTCGGCGGCGTAGTCGAGAAAGCCGCCCATGTCCGCGAGGTAGAGGGAGGTGTGGAACATGGCTGCGCCGTAGATGACGAGCTGACTGAGGGCGGCGAGCGCGGTCTGCACCGCGATGACCGCGGTCGCGGCGATCGACGGCTCGATCCGCCCGCTGGCCGCCAGCCAGGCGAGACCCGCCCAGGTGGCGACGAGGAAGATGCCGCCGATCGCCGAACTGACCAGCACGATCCGCAACATCTTCGGCGCCGCGGCGAGGGTGCGCGCGTCGATCCGCTCCGAGATCGACCGGTACCAGAACACCAGGTACGAGGTCATGCCGTTGGCGCGGATCTCATCGGTGAACTTCACGCTGGTCGCCCAGCCGCGCAGGTTCTGCCGAACATTGCGGTCGCCCACGTTGGCGTAGTGCGTCTCGTAGCTGACACGGGCGTGCAGGACGGCGCCCACGCCGGCGGGGACGACGGCGAGCAGCAACAGCGGCAGCAACAGCGGGTGCAGCACCGACAGCACCCCGCTCGCGCTGACCATACGTACGACAGCGGCGGTGAACCGGGTGGCGTCCTGCACCATCACGTGGCTGCGGACCACCCCCATCTCCGCCGCCTCTTGCCGGTCCGCGCAGCCGTCCTCCGCCCGCGCGGCGGCCTCCATCCGGCACACCGCCGCCACCAGGGCGCAGTCGGACTCGGTCGTCAACCGCGGGGTGATCCGGCCGTCCGCGTACGAGGACAGGGCGGTCGCCACCCGCCCTGCCGCTGAGGCGCAGGCGAGGACCAGCAGGGCCGGCAGCGCCTGGTGGAGCCGGTCGGCCACCTCGCCGTCGGCGAGGATCCAGTGCATCGCGCGGGATGTGGCGGTGAGCAGTACGGCGGCGCTCACGCCGATGGCCAGCTGGCAGCCCGCCAGCAGCAGCACCGCCGACCGGTCGATCGCCCACGCCATCCGTGCGGTCTGCGCCAGCACTGACGGAAGCCGCCTGCACATCTGCGCGAACGATGCGTCTGTCAGGGGGTTCTTGGCGTACCGGCCGCCGTAGCGCAGCTCGGCGGGCGGCGGAGGCGGCAATCGGCGCGACGCCGCGCCGTCAGACGCCTGAGATGTGGGCTCGGCGCTCACCAGCTACCTCCCCTCGCCCTGTCGGTAAACCGGAAGGCGAACGCAAACGGCCATAGGGCCGCTCGGAGATCGTTCGGGGGAGCCTGAACTACAGGCAACTGGGCACCTCCGGCGCCGACTTGGGGGATAGCTGATGACGACCGGAACAACGACGCGACGTCCGGCTTCGAACGCACGTTTTGAGTCATATCCCAGCCGCCTAATCTCGTGGCCCGCACGTCACCGGCCGCTGATTCAGGCGGTCCCACCAGATGGCGACCGTGGCCGAAATGCCGACGGCCGATGCGCATGTGGACCATGGGCTGGATGGAAGACGTCGCAGCTGTCCGCTGCCGCCGTTGTGCTCAAGGTTCCAGCAGGCAACGCGGAGTTCAGTGTCGTCGCAGGTCAACGGATCTCCCTCTTCGGGTTCGAGCAGCGAGTCGTTATATCTGTGGTCCGGTTGAGCCCTGGTCGCCGCGGCGCCTGGCGCCGCCTGCCTGTGTGCCTCGGCAGGAGATGCCGTGCGCTCGCTCCAGCTGGCGCAGCAGCTCCTGCAACTGGCTGACCAGCACCAGCAGATGTTCGTATGCCAGGTCTGCCCGCGGCCGAGCGGCGGCGCGGCGCTCGGTCCGCTCGATGAGCTCGTGCAGGTCGGACCGTTCCTTTTCATCGAGCGTTGCGGCGAGGGCCAGGGCGTGAGGAATGAGGGCGGGGGCGAGCTCCTCCAGCGTGGTGAGCGTGTCGGCGACGGCACGTGGGGCGGAGACGATGCCCCGGTTTGCAATGCTGTCCAGCTCCCGCCGCGCCCCGACCACAAACGCGGACACATCTGTTTCGGCCGTACGTACGGCGGGAGTGGTACTCGTCATGGAGGTGCTCCGTGTCGGCTGAGTAGGAGAGGAAGGGAAGGCGCTCGGGAGTCAGGCGGCTGTGCTGGTGGGGAGGAAGAGCGAGGTTTTGGCGGCGAGCCGTTCGGACCACTGGACGGGAGGGGCACCGAGCTCGGTTTCGGCCAGGCGCTGGCGCTGTACTTCACCGGTTCCGGCGGGCGAGTAGGTGTGCTGGACGTCCCGCCATAGCCGCTGGAGGGCGTAGTCCGTGCGCAAGGCGTGGGCGCCGTGCAGTTCCATGGCGTCCTGGCCCGATTGAACGGCCCATTTATGGTTGAGGTACTTGGAGTTGATGAGCCGGTCATCGCAGCTGCGGCCGGAGTCGAGCATGCGTACGGCGAGGTAGGCGAGCTCGCGGCTGGCCATCAGCCGGGACTTCATGTCGCCGACCCGGTCGCGCAGGACGGGAAGGTCGGCGAGGGTGCCGTTGTAGCGGCGGCGCCCCTCAAGGAAGTCGGTCACGCATTCCACGATCGCTTCGTGGATGCCGAGGGACACCGCGGCGAGGTTGGGCCGGCCATAGAGGATGCTGCTGCTGTAGGCGATGTCTTTGCCGTCGCCTACGCCGCCGATCACGTTGGCCTCGGGTATTCGTACGCCGTCGAAAGTGAGCTTGCCGAAGCTGAAGCCGTGCAGGCCGAGGGCGGACCGGTGCGGTTCGACGGTCAGTCCGTCGCGGTCGTGTTCGACGAGGAAGGCAGTCAGGGCGCGGGAGCCGGCCGTGTCGGCGGAGTCGGTGCGGGCCACGACGCAGTGGACGTGGGCGATGTGACTGTTGCCGATATGGACCTTGCTGCCGTCGATGATCCAGTCGCTGCCCTCGCGGCGGGCGGTGGTCTCCATGCCGAGCACGTGGCTGCCGGTCTCTTCTTCGGTCACCGCGATCGACAGCAGCGTGTCCCCGGAGGCGACCTGGGGCAGCAGCAGGGCCTTCTGCTCGTCGCTGCCGAAGTGGATGATCATCGATACGGGCAGCTGGCTCGCCTGCAGGATGGCGCCGGCCGCGCCCGAGGCCCGCGCCATTCTCTGGATCATGAGGGTTTTGGCGAGATGTCCCGCATGCATACCGCCGTACTGGCGGGGGATCGTGGCGCCGAACCATCCCTGCTCGGCCATGAGCAGGGCCAGGTCGCGTTCCACGGCGTGAGGGGAGGACTCCATGCGCTGGACTCGGGGGGTGACTTCGGCGTTTGCGAACTCGTCGAAGTGCTGGACCAGGGCTTCGTAGTCGGGCGTGAGATCCGGAGTCGTGGACGACATCGTGGGCATCGTTGTCTCCCCCTGGGGGTGGTGGTCGCGGGTGCTGCGGCCGGGCGCGCGGGTGCTGCTAGGCGCTGGTGCGCCGGTAGAACTCGGTCATGAAGAGGTCGCGATAGTGGTCGATGAGGGCCCACAGCGGCCGGCCTTCCGCGCGGTCGCGCGGCTCGGTGCCGACCACGCAGACCGTGCCCCAGACATGGTTCGTACGCTCGTCGATGAGGGGGGCTCCTCCATACACGCGGACCCCGATCTCGTCGACGACCGGGTTGCCGGCGAACTCGTCGAAGTCGAGGACGTCGGTCAGGACCAGCGAGCCCCGGCGCTGGACGACGTGCGGGCAGAAGCCGTGGGTCAGTGGCATGGTGCGGCCCACCACCGGCAGTTCGCCCCCTGCGGGGTTGGCGAGACCGAGGAAGAACTGCTCGCTGCCGACCCAGTTGAGCATCGCGTACGGAGTGCCTGCCGCGGCGGCGACCTGCTGGGCGAATGCGTCGAAGGCGCCGACGGGCGGAGCTGCGGGGTCGAGGAATTCGGGCAGGTGGCTCTGCCAGTCGATGTCGGAGCCGGTGGCGGACCGGAGGTCGGATTGAGCGTGGGGGTTCACAGCTGTGCTCCTTGAAGGAGGTTGGCGGGGGCATGCGAGCGGATGAGCGCGTGGTCGACGAGTCGGCCGAGGACGCCGGCCGCGTCCGCCCGCTTGCGGGCATCGCACAGCATGACCGGAACAGTGGCCGGCAGGGCGAGTGCGGAGGAGACCTCGTCGGGGTCGTAGCGGCTGGCGTTGTCGAACTCGTTCACGGCGACCAGGAAGGGCAGTCCGAGTCGCTCGAAGTAGTCGACCGCGGGAAAGCTTTCGTCGAGACGGCGGGTGTCGACGAGGACGACCGCGGCGAGGGCGCCTCGCGTGAGCTCGTCCCACATGAACCAGAACCGGGTCTGTCCTGGCGTGCCGAACAGCATTAGGATGGTGTTGAGCTGCGGGAAGGTGATTCGGCCGAAGTCCATGCCGACGGTGGTCGCCTTCTTGTCGAACAGCAGCGTGAGGTCGTCCACGCCCTCCGAGGCGGCGGTCATCACGGCCTCGGTACGCAGCGGGGTGATCTCGGAGACGGCGCCCACAAAGGTGGTTTTGCCGACGCCGAACCCGCCGGCGACGACGATCTTGACAGAGGTGGGCCTCGCGTCGGCGAGCGGGCGTGAGAGTCCGAGGTCAGAGCTTGAGGAGTCCATCGCGAAGGGCCTTCAGGAGAGCAACGTCGGGAAGGTCGGCGGAGCCTGCGGCGGTCACGGCGCTCAGCGCACCGATGTCGATCAGCCGGGACATGAGGATCCTGGTGATCTGGAACGGCAGCCCGATCAGGGCGCCGATCTCGGCGACGGCCAGGGGCCGCTCCCGGCACAACGCCATGGCCTGCTCGGCTTCTGGTGGCTGGCCGGAGGGCGGTTCTCCCTCGGCCCACAGCAGCGTCTCGAGCTGCAAGTCGTGTGTGGGCTTGGTCTGGCCGCCGGTCAGGACATAAAGGCTGGGGGCCTCGGTGTCCTCGACGGTCCAGGCCGGGCCGCTTGCGGCCGCCATCTCACTGGCCGTCACCGGAAGGGGCCCCGCCCACGCGTGCCTGTGTGGCCAGCAACTCGCCCATCCGCTGGATCAGGTTGACCATCGCAAAACCGACGGCACCCTCGTCCGCCCGCGTGTTGGTCAGCACGCCCAACACGCTTTCGACCTTGTCCGGGTCACGTCCCGCGTTCCGCGCCACCACGGCCGGCGGACTCCCGGAACTCATGATGAACAGGATCCAGTTGTTCTTCCTGACCAGGACCTGTTCGACACGGCCCTTGCCGTCGTCGACACCGTTGGCGATCGAGTACATGCCGTTGATCACTGCGGCCAGGCGGTCCGCCAGAGTGCCGTCCATTCCCGGTCCTGCATGAGCCAGCCGCAGACCGTCCTGCGAGGCGAGCAGGACTCCGGTCACATCCGGCACCTGGGCCAGGTCGTTGAGCAGCTGGTCCACAATCTCTTCCGGCTTGACTGTCGTCGAGTCGGTGGTCATCGAATTCTCCGTATCTTCGTACGCTGTACGGCTGGTGCCCAGGCGTGAAGGCGGGCACGAAGGACGTGGTCGGGAGGCGGGGAGCCAGCGGCTATCTCGCGCTCTCCTCGGACGGCTGCGCCACGCCGTCTGCCTCGGCTTGCTCCGCGCGGTGCACGCCCTGGGCGAACTTGCTGACGAAGGCGGGATCCGGCGGCGACAGTGAGGCGGGTGCGGCCTCTGGCGCGGTAGGGGCCGCAGGCTCATGGACCGTCGCCTGTGGTGTCCGCTGCGGCAGTCGGGGGCGCGTGTCGTGTCCTGGGCCCGGCGGTGGCGTGGCACTGATCGTTGCCGAACCGACGGGGTGCTGCGCCGGGGTATGCCGCGCGGCACGGTAGGGCAAGGGCGCCGTTCCTGCCGGGGCCGGAGCGGGGGGACTGGGCCTGGGACCGCCAGTCGGCCGGGGGCCGGGATGCCCCGCGAATTCCGTTTCCGGGGCCGGAGCAGCAGCACCGTGTGCGGCAGGTTGAGCCGGCGGCAGGGCCGCCGACTCGTGCCGCCAGAGCAGGAGTTTGTCCGGCACGACCACGAGCGCTGTGGTGCCGTGCATGAGGTTCTTCTGCAGTTGCACCTGGATGCCGTACCGGCGGGCGAGCTTGGCCACGACGAGCAGGCCGGTCTGGCGCTGGGCCAGCTGCTCGGCGAGGTCCGTGTCCTGCGGCTTGGCCAGCATCCGGTTGTAGCGGTCGAGTTCGCCCTGGGCCATACCTATGCCCCGGTCCTCGACCTCCACGGCCAGGCCGGCGGTGACCCTCGTCGCGCGCACGATGACCTTGCTGTCCGGTGGCGAGCAGAGCGTGGCGTTCTCCTCCAGCTCGGCCAGCAGGTGGATCAGGTCGGGTCCCGCGAAGCCCGGTATCCGCACATCCAGGGTGGACGTGTGCATGCGGACCCGGGCGTACTTCTCGATTTCCCCCGACGCGCCCCGCAGCAGATCCACCAGCCCGATCGGCTGGTTCAGCTGGCGGGCCTTCACACCGCCCAGGACCGCCAGCCGTCCGGCCGACCGACGCATGCGCTTGAGCAGGTTGTTGACGTCGAACACCCGATACAGCACGTCCGGGTCCTGGACCTGCTTGGTCAGCTCCGTCACGGTGCCCAGCGCGCGTACGAGCAGCAGGGTCAAGCCCCCGGCGAGATAGACAAGCGCTTGTGTCAGTTCCGTCTGCCGCCCGTTCACCACCGCCCGCCACGTTTCTGCGTGCAGCTGGAACAGAGCGGCCTCGGTTTCTTTCCACGGGTTGCCCTCGGGCTTCGCCTGTGCTGGGGAGAAGTCGGGAGGGGAAGGCCGCTCGCCCCGGTCGAGCTTCTCCAGAGCATCGCTGATGCTCTTGCGTCCCTCGTCCACACCCGCCTGGAAGTGCCGCAGCCAGCCATGCACTGAATCGCTGTACTCGCTGCGCTGCCGGTGCAGCTCAGCCGCCGTGCGAACGGCCAGCCAGTCCGCGGAGACCAGCACGGCCAGGCCAGCGGCTGCTGCCACCGCCCCGATGATCCAGCCATCCACATGGACGCGTGCCGTCGTGCCGACGTCAGCCGCCATACACAAGATCGCCGTGACCAAGAGGGCGGGCACGAGCACCAGAAGCCGCAGCCGCAGGCGCAGCCCCTTCTCGGTGCGTAGCGGCTCGGCGCCGCGCGCACGCCGGCGCTGGCCACGTCGGTGACCGATGGGTCGCGGGCATGACAGATCAGACATTGGTGACCTCGCGGAACGTGGTCCTGGCAGGGAGGAGGGAATGGCTGGCAGGGAAAGAGCGATCAGCGCATCCGCACCGGGTGCGCGGACCGTGGCGAGCAGGCCGGGATTCGCGTGGGAGTGGCCGCCGGGGCACGCGCGCCAGACCGCAGCCGACGGGGGAGGCGGCGTATGGTCCGGGCCCACGGGGGTGCCCCGGCGGCCGGTCTATATGCGGATCTCGCTGATCGTCTCGACCGCACTCTGCACGACGCGGCTGATGGACGGAGCGAGCGAGCTGTCGTGGAGATAGAAGCCGAGGAGTATGGCCGCAATTGCGTGGCCGGCCTTGAGGCCGCCTTTGCGGATCAGCAGCCACACCATGACGGCCAGCACAACAACCAGGGAGACAGTGATGCTCACGGAATTGGGTTTCTGCCAGGTGAGTGCGTCCGAGGGACCCCGCGTTACCCTTCGGGGCAGCGGCAATGACCCGCGTGACTGCGGGACTTGAGGCGTCAGCGCGCCTGAAGGATGGCGCGCCTGCGTAGCTGGTGACCGCATTGCGTCGGGCGCGGCCGAGGTGGGCCGTCATACCGGCTAAGGCGGGAAACGGGGCGGGCACGATGTCCTCCGGGGGCGCAGACTTGTCGTCTCGCGTCATGTCCGCGACGCCCGGGTGACCGTTTCCGGCCTTCGTTGATTTTACAGGTAGATCAGGGAAGTAATCGATGCTCTCAGGTCACGAGCTTGTGAAAAATGCACGCTGCGCAAGGGTGTTGGCACCCAGAAGGGAAATACCGCTGCGCTGCATGTTCGGTGATGCTGGTCAACGGCGCTGAAATTCTCTCCGTTGCTGTGATGGCATCGTCGGTTCAACTCCTGCGGGGCCAGTCGACGACGAGGCGGCTGCAGGGCTTGTCCATGACGAAACGGGGCTCAGAGGCTGTCAGTTGGTTGCGGGCATCACCGACGGCCATGCGGAAGCTGGGTTCGGGTGCGTTGTTGCCCCAGTTTTGGTTCCACTCGCTGATTTCGGTGGCGACCTGGTCGGCTAGCTCGGTGGCGCGAGGGCCGTGGCCGATGACCCCGATCTGCCAGAAATGGCCGTGCTCGTCATCGCCTTCCTGCTTCGTGAGGTAGGCCAAGGTGTCATTATCGAGTGCGGTCATCGAGCCCCAGCCGAAGTTCGGGACGAGGCCGGTGCGGGAGCCCGGCATCCGGGACAGGCCGTTCGGCAACAGGTATGCCAGGTACAGGTAGAGCCACTGGTAGGAGTCGCCCTTGCGGAACTTCACGTTGGTGTAGATCTCGGCTGGGGGCTGGTCGAGGGCGGTGCGGATCGCCTCGCGGTCGACGTTCTGCTCGCTGTAGGTCTCCAGGCGCACGTCGCCCTCACCTGCCATGTCGACCATGGTGCAGACGTCGTCGCAGATGCCCTTGCGTAGGGGGACGAATGTCATCATCTCTGTTGAGACCGTCCGCCAGGTCTGGCCGTCGCGTTCGAACGCGAAGCTGCGGGAGATGCTGCCGCGAATCCGCATCGGGATGACGAGGCGTCCACCGGGGGCGAGCTGGTCGAGAATTCGCACGGGAATGTCGCCGGCGCCGACCGTGAACTGGATGCGGTCGAAGGGCGCGTGCTCGGGCAGACCGGCGGCGCCGTCGCCCAGCGCGACGGTCACGTTTGCGGCCCCGGCCTGAGCGAGGTTCTTCCGTGCGCCGTCGACGAGGTCCTGGTCGACATCCACGGTCCACACGCGGCCTTCGGAAGCGACGAGTTCTGACAGCAGCCGGGCGTTGTAGCCGGTGCCGGCCCCGGCTTCGAGGATCTTGTGGCCGGGCTGGGCACCCAGTTGTTCGAGCTGGGTGGCGACGATGGAGGGTGCGGAGATGCAGGAAATCATCGCGCCCGTCGCGTCGTGCTTGATCGCCACGGCGTCGTCGACGCAGGCGGTCTGAAGATCGATACCGGGGAGGAACCGATGGCGCTCGGTGCCCCGGAACGCGGCGATGACCTCCGGGGTCCGCAAGTGGCCGCTGTCGACGAGGCGGCTCACGAGCTCGTCCCGCCATACGGTGGGATCGGTGACGGGAGTCAAGGGTGGGTCTCCATTCGAGCGAGGTCATGGGCTGGAAGTCGAGGCTAGGAAGAATGCCGGCCAACGAGGTGTTGCATAACTGCTGTCGTGCTCACCTCCACGGCATCAAGGAGATCCCGTTCCAGCTTGTGCGGCATAGCGCCGCATCCCAGCCCAGCGGAGCCGACCGCCTCGGTCAGCCTGCGTTGTTCTCCTGCGGTCATCTCTGCGGAACAAGCGGCGTGCGAGAGGACGTCTCGCGCGACGTAGCCGTCTCCGAAACGCACCGCGTCGTTCACGAGGCGACGGGCGACCCCGGCCTGGCTGGAGTACGGGGAGAGGTCGAGGACTGTCAGCCCAACGCGTGCGCGGAAGACGGCCAGTTCAGACCCGGCGTCGTGACTCAGGAACTCCGCTGCCATCTTCTCGCCCGCGCTTTCCGGCACTCCTCCGCCGACCATGAGGCAGAGCACCGTAAGACATGCCGCAACGGGGTGTTCCCAGGCTTCGGTTAGCGTGCTCTCGTCGATGATCCGGCGTGCCGAGGTTGGGTCTCCCCCGAGGCAGCGCGTCACGATTTCCACCTGGCGGCCGTCGAAAAGGCGACGGCCAATTCCTTTGTGCTGCACAGCATGCGCCCGTGCTCGGTCCCATTGCTTGGCTGCGACGAGCGCGCGCGTTCCATCGCCCAGCAGCACCGTCCACAGCCACTGGCACACGGTTCGGTGATCCTCTGCTGTGGCCGTGAGATTCCGGAACGATACAAGGTGATCCTCAAAGAGCAGATTGGTTTTGCTCTTTACCGCGCGGTTCAGGGTGTCGAGGAGCCGGTAGGCATGTTCCCCTTCGCCATCTCGGATGTGCAGACGGGCAAGGTTGACGAGAGGTTCCAAGGCATACCGCGCTTCCTGCGCGCCCAACGGCTGGGCGCGCAGGTAGATCTCGGCGTGGCGCCAGCACAGTTCGCGTGCCAGGTTCGGAAGACCGCAGTCACTGGCGATCAGGGCCGACTTGTTCATCGCTGTGGCCGCCTGGCTGAGACCGCCTTTTTGGTGAGCGGTCTCAGCCAGGGTGCTGATCTCCTTGACGCGCTCGGAGAGCGGCGGGCACGCGGGGCGCGGACGAGCGACCAGCGGGAACCGCTGTGCTATCCGGTTGGCGTCCATCTCACTGCCACTCGATGATCAGGCGGTTGAGTGCGTTGTCGAGCGCGAAGCGGCCAGGCTTCGGTGCGAGTGCAGCGGTGTCGACCGGTTGGATCTCGAACCGCACCTCGCGGCTGCGGTAGTCGCGGTCCCAGGCGCGGATCTGCTCGGCGACCTGGTCGGCGAGGGCCTGCGCCTCGGGCCCGTGGCCGATGACACCGAACTCGTACAGGGTGGCACCGTCCGGGGCTTTCTCGGCGGCCGCACGGCGGGTGAGGTACGTCAGCGTGCCGCCTTCGAACACGGCGGTGGAGCTCGCGTACGGGGCGCTGACCACACCCCGGTCGATGGCCTCTCGGGTTGCGGGCATCCGGCTGAGGCCGTTCGGCATTGTGCAGGTCAGCCACAGCTCCAGCCACTCGGCCGACTCCGGCCCCCGGAAGTTCACGCCGGTCCATGCCTCGGCGCGGGTCTGACCCAGTACCCCGGCCAGGGCCTCGGCGTCGACGACCTGGTCGCCGTTGGTCACGAGGGTCACAGAGCCGTCGTCGGTGAGCTGCACGAAGCGGCGCGGGTCGTCCGCGATGCCGCGTCGCAGCGGCATGAAGGTGTTCATCTCGGAGCCGACGCTGCGCCAGGCGCCGTCCTCGGCCCGCTCGAAGGCGATCGAGCGCGAGACGCTGCCGCGGAGGCGCAGCGGGGTAAGGAGTCGTCCGCCGGGGGCGAGCTGGTCGAGCCAGGCGTGCGGGACTCCGTGGGCGCCGACCGTGGCGACAATGCGGTCGTAGGGAGCGTTCGGCGCGTAACCGAGTGCGCCGTCGCCGAGGATGACCTCGACGTTGTCGATGTCCGCAGCAACGAGTCCGGCGCGGGCGCCTTCGACCAGGTCGTCGTCCACATCGACGGTGGTGACGTGGCCCTTCTCGCCGACCAGGTAGCCGAGGAGTCCCGCGTTGAAGCCGGTGCCGGCGCCCAGCTCCAGCACCTTGTGCCCCGGCTTCGCCTCCAGCTGTTCGAGCATGATCGCCACGATGTCGGGCTGGGAGGCGCAGCTGATGGACGCGCCGCTGTCGTCGAACTTGATGTTGACGGGCGCGTTGCTGTACGCCGCCTCCAGCGGAGCATCGGGGACGAAGACGTGGCGGGGTACCGTCCGCATCGCCTCCTCCACGCGAGGCGTGCGAACCGAGCCCTCTGTAACCAACCGGTCGATGAGCTGAGTACGCAGGTCGTCGGCGGCGCTGGCTTCGATGGTGTCACTGTTCACGTCGCTGACCGTAGTGGTCGGTGACGTCGTGCTGGGGGTAAACGCGGCGCTGTCGCTCGTTCCCATGACTACCTCTTTCGCGAGTGTTGACAAGGTGTGCTGTTCCTCCCGGGGGAGGCCCAGTCGGTTGAAGTGGAAGATGGCGTGGTGGGCGAGTACGGCCCGCAGGCCGCGTTGGAGTTCCCCACCGTGGTGGAGGTCGGCGAGTCGGCGGCCGAGGGCGTCGAACGCGTTGATCCAGTCGGTCAGCGTCTCCAGTCGGCCGTCGCGGGCGAGGCTGCTGGACGGGCTGACGTCGACGGTCATGAGTCGCTGCACGGATGCCCTCATCCGGTCGGACGCTGCTATGCCGCCGTCTCGCTCAGCCGCGACCCTCGCCCACACGTCGCCCTGCTCGTACCAGTCGAGGCCGGCAGCGCGCATCGCCACGCTGAGCATCAAGACGGCCAGCTCCCGTCGGCCAAGTGGGTCGGGCTTTCCAGACTGCTGGCGGGTGAGGTGTTCGAGGATGTGGCGGCTGTCCTCGTGGAAGTGGAGGTGTGCGGCAGCCATGGCGGCCGGTCCTCCGAAGACGGTTTCCTCCGGCTCGTAGAGCCCCGGCTTCCAGGAGGCGAGGGCGCCGGCCGAGACCAGTTCATCCAGTGCGAGGTCCAGGCGCTTGGCCGCGGCCGGACCGGCGGGGCGGTATCGCAGCCGCCAGGTGGGGAACTTCCGCAGGAACGACCAGTGGGCCAGCTCGGCGTTGTTGGCGGCCAGCAGGGGCAGCAGGTGCTGTGCGGCCGTTGTCTCCGCTTGGTCCCATGCCGTGAAGGTCAGGACGCGCTGCGGCCATTCTTCCGGAGCCATGTGTGTCTCTCCAGGTCAGTTGGTCAGGAAACAGCTGTCCCAGCCGGACAGGGAGGGGCCTTCGGTGGAGAAGGCGTGGAGCGCGAGCGCCGTGCCTGCGGCTCCTTCGAGGAGTCCGATGTCTCCGCCGTCGGCCGGGCTACACAGCGTGTGGACAAGGGTGTCGGGGGCGGTGCCGGTGATCGGCGCGAGCAGGCTGGGCAGGCAGTCGGTGAGGCCGGGGGTGATCGCATCGGCGGCGGCGAGTTGCGTGATGTGCGCCAGTCCGGCGAAGCCGTGGCAAAGGGATAGGTCGACGGTGGCATTGCGTTGGCCTGGATCGGTCATGGCCTGCTGGAGGGCGGTCTCGGCAAGGTGTTGGCGGTGGGTATCGCCGGTGACGAGGGCGGCGAGCTGCTGGGCACGTGCGAAGCCTGCGGTGCCGTAGCACCAGGATGGGCGGGAGGGACCGGGGCCGGGTTGGCCGTTGCGCAGTTGGTCGCGGGTGATCCAGTACGGCCACCACGGTCCAGCTGGTCCGTCCTGCTGCCATCGGTCCAGCCAGTTGAGAATGCGTGTGATCGCTTCGTTCTGGTTGGGCACGGTGATGCCCTGGCGGGCGGTGAGGGCCAAGAGTGCCAGGGGGCCGCCGATGCCGTGGGCCACGCCGTTGTTGGCGTGGCCCTCCGGGTAGTCAGGGGAACGTTTGCCGGAGGGGGCAAGGTGGCTCCACCAGCCGGGGAGGAGTTCGCCGTCGTGTTTGACCGGCTCGGTGAGCCGCACCAGGTAGGTGAGGACGTTCCGCAGGAGATCGGGGTTGGTGCCGCGATGCAGCAGCAGCGCGCCCAGGCCGCTGAATCCGCGGATCGTGTCGAACTCCGCCAGCTCGGGGAACTCGCCGTGGTCCATGCGGTCGTGGGCGGCGCGAAGTCGCGTGCACACGAGGTTCGTTACGTGTGTATCGAGTGTGCTCAGGGCGCGGGCGTACCGTCCGGGGCGGTCGGCGGCGGAGTGGAGGGCGAAGGCGAGCGCGGGCGCTCCGTAGTAGAGGTGGGCGTCCGCTCCGCCAACGGCTCCGCCGTCGACCGCGCAGGCGAGCCAGTCGTGTACGCGCTGCCAAGGGCCCTGCTCGGCGCGGGCACGCTCGATGTGCAGCAGAGCCACGCCGACGGCGCCGTGCGCGAGGGATTGTGGCCACCACCCCTGCTTGAGGTCGAGGTCGCGCACGTCGTCCGGGGCGGCGAGCCGGTCGGCGATGGCTCCGGCTGCGAGGCGGGCGGTCTCACGCAGGTCCATGGTTGTTTCCCCTCCGTGCCGTCCAGGCCAGGGCTGCGGCGCGGGCCAGCCGGACGCACATGCGCTCGTCGTCCTTGTCGATGCCAGTGGCCCGGATGTGGTGGGCGTGCAGGAGCGAATCGAGCACGAGGTGGGGATCGAGGTCGGATTCGCGCAGCCGGGACCGGTACCGCGCGATGGCTTGGTCTCGCTGTGCCCAGGCCGCGGTGATGGCCTCCCCGCCGGCGCGGGCCCGCAAGGCCGCCCAGTCGTCGGTCGGGTCAGCCAGGCGGACCGCTTCGGGAAGGACCTGCCGGTCGAGTGGGCGCGGATCTGTGATCTTCCCGTATCTGGACAGCCACTCCATCGCTTCGGCCACGCCGCCGGTGAAGGCGGTGGCGAGGGACGCGAAGTTCGCTGTGGCGAGGACTCGTGGATGTGGGCGGCCCGGCTGGGCGAACTGCATGGCGAGGGCGCGGGAGTCGGCGGCGAAGACGTCTTCGGCGAGGCTCATCAGCGGACCCGTGCCCCAGCGCCCGGTTTCGGGGTAGTTGGTGGCGAACTGCATATCGTTCACCAGGCCGGCGCGGCGCAGATGCGCGGCCCAGTCGCTGATGTGCGTGACGGCCTGCCCCACATACGTGGGTTCGGGGGTGGCGATCCGTAGCCGCAGGTGCGGTCGAGGATCTTGGTAGCGCATGAACCACCATGTCGGTGGGGTCTCCCACTGGGCGAGGAGGCCGGGTAGGTGCTGGGACAGGATCTCGGCGTGTCGTTCCGGGTGTCCGTAGAGCTTGACCAGGAGCCAGGGGCTGGTGCCGGGCAGGTGTCCGTGGTCGCGGGTGAGCAGGCGGTCCGCGGTGACGGGGGGAACCGTTGGCCACTCCGGGGCGCGGGTGGCTCTCATGGGGATGACGATCTCGTGGGCGCGGCCTGCGAACCAGCCGCCTCCGTCGGGGGAAGTCTCCGTCAGCACGGCGGTGTCAGCCGTCGCGAGGTGGGCGCGCAGTACGGCGCGGTGGGCGCTCTCGGAGAGGTCCAGCGGGAGAAGCTGATCGCCTTCGGTCAGGGCAACGGTCTCGGGCATGCGGCGTTGCGTGCGCCACCGGCCAACAGCCGTGTGCCACTCGTCCCATGTCGCGGCTCGGTCGGGTAGGTCGGAGGCGTGGATCAGCCAGCGGGCGGGCGCGAGGACAGCGCGCCTGTAGCGCACGCGCGGGAGGTAGGGCAGGGCTGCGGCGGCTCCCCACGAGAAGTCGGTGACGACTGCGGACTGGGAGCGGCTGAACTCGGCGAGGAATCGGACGAGGGGCGGTGTGTGGGCCCGTAGGTCCAGGGCGTGCATTACGTGCGGTTCCACCAGGCACTTGCGTGAGAGGGAGGCGAGGTAGAGCCTGCGCCGATCGCAGCCGACGGCCAGGTCGTCAAGGTCGATGGTGCGTTCGTCCGTGGTCCGGTGCTCAGCCAGGCTGATGACGGCTGGCAGCATCTCGGGAACGCGGCTGACGTTGGAGTCCGCTCGGTCAAGCGGGGCGAAGGAGAGTTGCGCCGGCAGCGCCCCGGGTGCGTTGACGGGGAGTCCTTCCATCACTGCGGCGGCGCGCGCTCGGTCGTCGGCATTCAAGAGCGCGAGGAACCTCCCGCTCGTGGTGCCGATGCCGCGTGACGGGTGGATCGCGCAGAGCGCGAAATCTCCGCGGGCAAGGGCGTTGGTCGAAGCGGCCTCGACGCGGAAGGAGACCTCCATGTGCGGCGGTACCTGCATGCCGTCCTGGTCCCCGACCTGAAGGCGGCTGATCAGGTCCTCGTCCAGCACGATCTCGTCGCGGCCCTCAAGAGCGGCGGCCTGGGCGAGGGCAAGAAGCCGCTGCTCCCGTTTGGACAGCGGCTCGCGCGCCTCCGGCTCGCTGTCCATGTAGCCGGCGGGGAAGCCGAGCCCGGCATCGGGGTCTGTCACGTACCGCAGCGGCACCAGGGAACCGATGCCGTACTTCTCGAAGAAGCGGGTGTGGTACTCCTTCCAGCCGGGCATGCCGAACGGCGCTGGCGTGAGGCGGGCCAGTACGGTGGCTGCCTGCTCCGCCTCGCATGCGACCTGGGTGGGCAGTACAAGCGAGCAGTCCATGCGCAGGTCCAGCGCCACCGGGTGATCTGCGGCGGCGACCTCCTTCATCTTCTGGCAGAGCGCGCGGCGCAGGCGCCGTCCGTCCGTTGGCGTGAGGGCCTGGTTGTGCTGGGCCACGGTGTCGCGCACCGCTCGCAGGTCGGTGAGCAGGTCAGCCACGGGCGCTACGTCGTCGGCGTGGACGGCGTCCAGCTGCCGTACGAGGTGGTCGAGAGGATCAAGTACGGCGGAAGGGGCGTGCAGGCTGCTGACGAGTGCGCCGTTCCGTATCAGGCTCGTGACCAGTTCCCTGACCCGCGACTCCGGAACCTGAGGGAACCCGGCTTGCACCTTGTCCGCGAGGAGGTCGTACCTGATCGGGGATCGCGCAGCGTCCAGCGCGGCCCGCACCGCAGAGGTGAACCTGATGGACACCTCTGCCGTCGGCTTGCCGGTGCTTCGCGATCGGGCAGGGTAGGGGACGATCAATCTGTCCCCCCGGACGAACGAGGTGTTGCTGGCCACCACGGGGAGTCGTCGTAGCAGTTCGGGGCAAGCCTCTAGGCGACGGATCACCTCGGTGACCCAGGCGGCGTCCGCGCGGGCCACGGCCCGGTGCCACTGGCCCCAGTGCACGTCCGGTCGTTCCCCGAGTGTGGCCAGCGCGATTCCGGCGAACAGGCCGTTCGGCGTCGCGCGGCCGGTCATCCGTTGCACATACCGGATCATCGACACCAGCGTCCGGCGGACCTGTCGGGCCTGCGGGACGGCGGTCGTCGCGCACAGTGCGTCCATGTGCCGTGCGAGAGAGGGACTGGCCTGCTCCACGGCATCCGATACCTCGTCGAGGGCCCACAGCGCACGGAGCCACGTAAGCCACTGCTGCACTTGGCCCGGAGAGTCGCCAGTGACGTCCGGCCACGGTGGCAGCGGCAGCCGCGTGTGGCGGGCGGCCCTGACGAGCGCCACGTCCGCGCGCTGGTAGAGCACCTCGTGCCTCGAGTTCATGAGCCCTTCCTGTTCCGTGTCCGTGCGGTGCCGGCCCGCGCGACGAACCCGCATTGTGCGGACCGGCACCGGTTGATGCGACGGGTCAGGCCACGTTGGTGGCGCAGGACCCCTTGCAGGTGGGCTTGCAGCCGTCGTCGGTCAGGTTGATCAGGACGGCGGACCCATCGCCGGACTCCAGGACGCTGATGTCCAGGTCGAACGGGTCACCGACCGGTGCAGCAGGCGGGCTGGCTTGCTGCTTGACCGTGCTCGCCTCCATGTGGGGTCTCCCTACTCGTCGATTCCGCGGAGGGTGCTCAGGCGACGGCGGTGGCGCACGGGCTGGAGCAGGTGCTGCCACAGCCGTCGTCGGTGAGGTTGACCAGCGTGGTCGAGCCGTCGCCGGACTCCAGGACGCTGATGTCGAGGTCGAACTCGTCGTTCTCCATGTGCGGGTTCTCCTTCTGAGGTTGTGCGGTCAAAGCCGCTGCGTGTGCCGCCTGTTGGCGGGCTTCCGGCACGGTTGGGTCACCGTGTCGGGGGTCTGGTGGGGTGATCAGGCGCCGCTGGAGGTACAGGCGCCGCTGCCGCAGGTGGCCTGGCAGCCGCCATCAGAAGCGGCCACCGTGCCGACCAGTTGGCTGGATTCGACGACGGTGACGTCCAGATCGAAGGGATCTCCCGGCACCGCCGCCACGTGCGCCGGCCGAGAAGTCGTCACAGCAGATGTCACAGCAAGTCCTCCTGTTCAGTGCGATGTTGCTGGTCGGTTGTTGCAGGACGTCCTGGCACCCAGCGGCTACGCCGGATGCCAGGAGATCGAGATCCGGCTGTGCTTCTTGTCGATGATCCGGTCGCCGGTGATCGGGTCATCGGGCGTGCCCGCCGGGTAGACAGCGATGCGCGGGCCGTCCGTGCCGCGGACCTTTTCGACCCAGGTGCGGAAGATGTCGGCGATTCGCTCAGCGAACTCGGCCGCGTCGGGCCCGAAGGCGTGGACGCCGTACTCTGCGGTCTTCTTCGCGGTGTCGCGGCGCACGACCGTGTAGGCGAAGTGCGGCCCGTCGATGGCGACCATGGACCAGCTGCTGCCCGTCGGGCCGATGTTGCCGGTGGCCAACTCGGGGGTGGTGGACATGAAGCAGAACGCCGGGACCTGCGTGGACAGGTACATCTGGAGGGTGCCGATGGGCTCCTGGCTGGCGACGGTCACCCCGGTCCACGTCTCGGCGCGGGCAGTGTCCAGGACGCCGTCCAGGAGCGACGGGTCGGTGGGCAGCCCCTCGTCGAATCGCAGGGTGACGCCCTTGTCCTCAGGCAGTTGGATCACCTGCTGGGCGTGGGAGCCGGCGCCCTGCATCGCCACGAAACCACACACGTGAGCGCTCGTGGCCAACAGGTGGTCAGCCTGCCGGACGAAGGAGTAGGTGCGGGTCAGGCCGTTGATACGCAGGGGCACGACCAGTCGACCATCTTCCTTGAGCTGGACGGTCCACGCGGGCGGGATGTCCCAGGCCCCGACGGTCACCACGATCGCGTCGTAGGGGGCGTGCTCGGGCAGGCCGTTCTCGGCGTCGGCGACGACGACGTTGACGTCGGTGTAGCCGGTCTCGGCGAGGAACCGCCTGGCGCGGTCGGCGGGCGCGGGGTCGATGTCGACGGTGGTGACCTGCCCGGTGGATCCCACCAGTTCTGCGAGGTAGGCCGCGTTCGGCCCGTTGGTGCCGATCTCCAGCACGTTGTCGCCGGGGCGGATGTCGGCCTGCTCCAGCTGCATCGCCTGGATCTGCGGGGCAGAGACCGAGCTGGTGTGATAGCCGTGCTCGTCCTCCTGCGTGGCCACGGCGTTGTAGGTGCTGTATGCGTCGCTGAGCGACGCCTCCGGTACGGCAAGGTGCCGGGGCACCTTGCGCATGGCGGCCTCGACCGCGGGTGACACGATCGTGCCGTCCTCCTTGAGCTGGTCGACGACCTTGTTGCGGAGCCGGGTGGCCTCGTCGGGGGCCACGGCCACATCGGTCATAGAGGGGTTCCTTACGGGGTCTCGTGCGCCTCCGGCGTCGGCGCCAACGGCATGGTGGTTCGGCGATGGATGCCGGCTGGCAGAAGCCAGCTGTTGCTCGACGGCGTAGGGGGCCGGCGCCCGCGCGG
Source organism: Streptomyces achromogenes (assembly GCF_030816715.1). Lineage (NCBI taxonomy): Bacteria > Bacillati > Actinomycetota > Actinomycetes > Kitasatosporales > Streptomycetaceae > Streptomyces > Streptomyces achromogenes. Next base: position 7,220,799 of record NZ_JAUSYH010000001.1, read on the forward strand.
GCAAGGGGTGCAGACGGCTTGGCCCGTTCGCGTCGTAGGCGATCGGGTCGTCGGGTTCCTGGAGGTGCAGGGCGAAGGAGTGCCCGTTGCGGTACGCATCCAGGCCGGCCCGGCAGTACGCCACCATGTCGTCGGGCAGGTCATGGAGGGCAAACCAGTCCAGCTGTGAGCAGCGGTCCGGCTCGGCGATACGCGGGACGCCGACCCACCGGGTGACCTCGAAGAACCAGCCGGTGCGGTTGTGACCCTTGGGGCTGCGGCGCTGCATCACCAGCGCGACGCGGACATCGGCCGACCGGATGACGACGCCCAGCTCCTCCTCGACTTCCCGGACCAGCCCGGTGACCACGTCCTCGAAGTCTCCGTCGAGGTGCCCGGAGGGCATGTGCAGCAGGCCCGACGCGTAGGTGTCGCCCGCCCGCCGGCTCAGCAGCACCTCGCCGCCACGCCGCAGGATGAGATGGACGTCGACCGGTTCCCGATGGCGCTGCGCCATGTCGTTCCCGCCCCGATGCGAGGCTGTCTGCCCGTTCACCGCTGGCCTGCCAAATGCGGGTGCGGCCGGCGCCGACTCGCGTCCGGGCACCAGGGCGTAGCGTCGGCTAACCAACCCGCAAAGGGGTTTTCGGGAACGCGCGAGAACGCGCGGGTGTGGGGCATGCGGATCTCCGGGGTGCAGACGTGACGTCCAGCGTCAGTGACCGCGACGCCCGGGTGCCCGTTTCCGGACTCCACGGATTCTAGCCGGGACACCATGGGGAGTTGGCTGGTCACCGGCTTGATCACGCCGGTCTGCTGATCACACAGCTCGGCCATGCGCGGTCTCCTTTCGGGCCGTGCCGGCGTATGACGCGGCCTGGGGCAGGACCGGGTATTCGAGTGCCAGTGTCTGTGGCGCGGTCAGGCCCGGGGAGGTCAGTTGCCAGCCGTCGAACAGCTGGGCGATCTGTTCTTTCGTCCGCAGGTGGACGGGGCAGCCGGCCGCCGTCATGGTCTTGGCGAATCGGCGCACGGGTTTGCCCGAGACGTCGGCGGTGGCGTGCGTGATGACGAGAGCGCTGCCGGGGGCGGCTACGTGTTTGTACTGGTCGACGAGGACGGTCAAGGGCTGCGCCGCGGTGTCCTCGATGTGGTGGAGCACGCTGCCGAGGAGAAGGATGACCGGTTCTCGCCAGTTGATCGTCTCCAGAATTTCTCTGGAGGCGAGGATCGACTCGGGCTCGCGTACGTCGGCGCACAGGCTCTCGACGACAGCGGGCGCCTTGGCCGTCATCATTGCGTCGGCGTGGGTGTGCACCAGCACGTCGTTGTCGATGCACACGGCGCGGGCGCCGGGATGAATGCGGGTCAGGACATCCACCGGCGTGGGGCCGTGGGGAAGGCCGCAGCCGAAGTCGACCAGCTGTCGGATGCCCGCGATGGCCAGGGCCTGCACCATCAGGAGCACGTATAGGCGCTCGTGGCAGACGGCGCTCTCCAGGAACGGCATGCGGTCGGCCGCCCGAAGGGCCCCGTCACGGTCGACGATGTAGTGGTCCCGCCCGCCGAGCAGGTAGTTCTGCATCCGGGCGCTCGACGGCCGTGTCTGCAACTCGGCGATCGCTGCGGAGGGGTGGAGGAGCATCGGGTGGTCAGGCCGCATGCCGCTCCACCTCGCCGGTGATCGTGTGGAGTTCGGGCAGACGCCACGACGGACCGTCCGGTGCACCGAGCCACAGCGTGTGTTCCGTTTCCGTAATCGTCACGCCCAGCTGCTCAACCTCTGGTTCTCCGGCCGCCTGCCACTGACCGAGCGCGTCGAACAGATCGGAGCCGAGATTGCGCGGCCCCCACTCGTAGATGCGGGGGGAGTGGAGGAAGACCACTGCCCGGGACGCCTGGTGGTCATGAATACGCAGGCGGTCGGCAACGTCGCCTTCGAGCTGGGCAACGCCGCGCACGACTTGCATTCGAAGGTCAGGGCGAAGCAGGCCGGCGAACAACCGGGCCGCCGGCCGTACGTGCGCCCCCCTCGGGTCAAGGGCTTCCGACGCCCTCGGGCTGCCTTGCGACTCGACGCAGGTGCCCTCACCAGGGCGGTGCTCGCGAAGCCACAAGGTCTGCGGAGCCGGTCCGGTGTGGAAATGGCCACTGGCCGAGGCCCCGTCCCGCGCCACGGTCAGGACGAGCAGTGTGCTGGATCCGCCCAGAGCGGTACGGACGGGCAGGCACAGCCGGCCACCCGGACGAACCCGGGTGACCCACTCCCACGGCACACGGCGTACCGCACGATGGGACAGGAGCCCGTGGAACGAACCCGCCGGTCCCAAGACCCCGGCCTGAGACCCGCTGACCACCCGAACTCGCGGGTAGGGGCGGAGGCGCTGCCGGGCGATCTCGGCGAGACGTTCGGTGTCCGCGACCGTCACTACCTGGCCGCCCTGGAGGAGGTGGTCCAGAGAGGCTGTCGTCCAGCCGCAGTCTGTGCCGATCTCGGCAACGGCCGTCTCCTGCATTGGAGCGAGCGCGGCCAGGCGCGTCGCAGCGTCTTCTTTGGACGGGATCATTCCTGTGACGAGGCCGGGGCCGCCCTCCCCGCCGTCATCGACGTCGAACACGAGCATCTCGGAGCGATGGACGAACTTCGCCCACTCGCCGGCGTTCTTACTCCGGTCCACCCTGCGCCAGCGGCCACCTCGGTGCGTACGGATCACATTGGGCACGAAGTCCTGTCGCCGATCGCAGGTGAACACGTCCCCGGCGTGCTGGTGAACGTGGGCACTGCCCGGTCGCAGGCTGCCGGCCTCGACGCGGGCGTTCATGCCTGTCCTGCCTTGGCGACGACGTCCCCGGAGTTTTCACGGCCGTTCGTGGGGCCCAGGAGGCGCAACTGCCACCCACGGGTGACCGCGTGCGCGGCCGAGGAAGCGCCCAGCGCCCGCAGCAGGCGTCGAGCGTCCTTGCGCACGCCGTCCAGCGGACGCTTTGCGCCGGCCGCGATCTCCTCGACGGTCATTCCGCTGGCGAGCCCTGCCAGGACTGTGCGCTGCCCCTCCGGCAGCTCGACGACGTAGTTCACGGGCCCGGGGACGTCCAAGTGCCCGTGACGGTAGGCGAGGTCCACCATGCCCGCCCGCTCCGAAGACCCGAGCTTTCCGCCGATCCGGAGGATGTACGTCTTGACCGTGCTGTCGGACACTCCCATGTCGCAGGCCGTCTCTGAGGTCGTCCGTCCCTGAGAGATGCCCAGCAGAGCCTCCCGCTCCTGAGGGGAAAGCGGCGGCGAGATGGTCTCGTCCGGGGCCGGCATGGTCATACTCCTTCGGTGTTCTGGCGCAGTCGTCGTCATATCGGGGCCGGCCCACTTCGCTGGTCGGCTCGTTGGGGGCGTGATCTACGAACCGCCGTAGAGCTGCAGGGCGAGTGCGGCGAGGATGCAGATGGTGGGCAGGCTGATAGCGGCAGCGAGGAGGACGGCGCCCCAGTGCGCGCGAGCCTGTCGCCAGCCACGTCGAACGCGCCCTGGGACTGGTTCGTCTCTCCGGGGTGAGCCCGAATTCGGTGGGGAAGCCGGAGCACGGTGGATCCGCTGAGGGTGGGCCACGCGAGAGGACCGTGTCATGTCACGCACCGTCCCGCTCGCAGTCCTGCTCGGCGTAGCGCAGCAGGACCTCGGTGTGGACTGCGAGACGGAATGCGTGCTCTCTCGCCGCCTTGAGCCCCTCGCCTGGAGCGACGTCGCGGGCCTCCTGTGAGCGCTCGATCGCCTCACCGCATGCGGTCCACCCGCGACTCCCGGAGGAGAACGATTCCATGTGGATCGAGACGTAGGGGACGAGCGTCGTGACGTGGGCGCTGAGCGCTCGTGTGACCGCCGCGAGGGTGCGCGGATGCGGGTACACCCCCGCCTGTTCCCAGGACTTCGCCGCACGAATGGCTTCGCGGATACGCGTCGAATCGAACCCGGCGCACACAGTCCTGCCCCAGCCGTCGACCATGTCGTCAGAGGCGTCGACAGCAGGAAGGACGGCGAGCAGCTCCCGCCCGACCTCGGACATCCGCCGGTGCAGGTACGCCGCATGCACGGCGTCGCCGGGAATCTCTTCGTCGAGTAGGGCACGCACGCGTGCGACCAGTCGAGCGTCTTCCAGAGGAGGCTCGTTGGCATCGATAGGAACGACTGCTCCGAGCAGTCGCCTTAAGTGGCCGCGCATGAGCAGCAGTTGGACGTGGCACTCGTCCGGGTCTTCGCTGACGGAGGCAGTCTCGGCGAAGACCAGTCTGGTCACCTCGCGGTGAAGAGTCTCCTGCACCGCAAGTGGCGACGGTTCGGGTGCGAGGGTCGATACAACGGTCCTCAGGTCACAGCCCAGTTCCGTGAACGAGCCCTCCGGCCAGGACACGCCGGCCACCTGCCCACCGCCGGTTGTGGGGGCCGAGGTCGTTGTGCGAGGCATAAGGGCAACTCCACTAGTGAAATCCGAAGTTGGTGATCTGGACGTCGCCTCGGCGGCCCCCAAAGCGGAGCCGCCGAGGCATTTCGAGCCGCCACTCGCCGACAAGGGCGGTTCGTTCAAGGAAGACACGGCGCGGCGAGCTACACGGACATCGTTCAGGGAGCTCGGAGACGCCGGTACCGCCGCACAGGACTCGGTCGGGACGTCCTGGGACGTCCCACGAGTCGAATCAACATTCAGACCGAACTTGCCCCTGCAAAGCAGACGTCGAGCAAAGGAGAGCTGGCTCGACGGACGGGTGAACTGGCGGGCTGCGACGTCATGCCGCTCGTCCTTCCTCCTCCCTCTATGCCGTAGACAGCAGCTGCAATGCGGTCGACGGCATCGTGATCTGGTACACCAGCACTCCTGACGCCGAGGGGCCGTGGACGAGGGCGGTGTCGATCTGCCCAACCGGCGCGAGCGCTCTCTGGACGTCTCCCGGCCCGTCATGACGCCTCCCGCGCCTGCGGATTCCCGTTCGTGCCGTTTTTGCTGATAAGGAAGGTCGCCCACACGTCCTTCCCGCCCTTGAACGGGGAGCAGCCAAAGTCGTCGGCGAACGCCATGACAAGGGGCAACCCCCGGCCGTGCTCAGCCTCATGATTTGCGCGAGCCGGCTTAGGCAGCGCGGGATCGAAGTCGCGCACGCAGACGCTCAGTGCCCCGGGGAGACGGGTGAGCGTCAACTGCGCGTTCCTCATCCCGGTGCGCGGGGTGGGCTGTACGTGCCGCAGGACGTTGGTCAGCAGTTCAGTAACCACGAAGGTCGTACCGTCGGTCAGATCAGCCAAGCCCCAAAGCTTCAGGTGGGCGCGCACGATGGTCCTGACGATGGGCACGGCCAGCTCGGTCACATCGAGGTCTATCGCCAGATGTCCGGGGGTACTGCGCGTCGTAGCGCGCACGCCGGTGCCTGGCGCAGCGGGTACTTCCAAGAGGTCGGCCATCACAGGTCCACTTCGGGTCTGGTGGAATCCTCAGCAACGAGGTTTGACTGCGGTGTGTACTGGTGCGGAACCGGTCAGCCACCATTCAGTCAGGCCGCGAGACTCACGTGCAGATCCGGATGCGGAGACCTGAGATATCCGCATCACGACCCAGGGACCGTCGATGCCCCAGCCAGAGAAAGCGCTCAACCCAGACGCCTCACCGCAGGAGTGGTTCGGTGCAGAACTGCGCTACTGGCGCAAGCGCCATCCCGGTTTGCGTGCCGCTCAGCTCGGGCCAATGGTGCAGGTCAGCCCGGATGTGATCTCCAAGATTGAGAAGGGGCAATACCGGTGCCGGTACGACCTCACGGAGCGCCTGGACACCGTCCTGGAGACCGGCGGCGTGCTCACCCGCGCCTGGGGCATGGTGTTCGGCGATGCGGATAAAAAGCCGCGCGAAGCGGATAGTGCCCGCCGGGGGCCGGTGGAGGGGACCCTTCAGGTCCACGGAGGACGCATCCTGGGAAGAGACACCTCAGTCCCGCTACCCGGGAGCCTTCCGCCAGTGGACCGACGCGCTTTCCTGGCCGCCACCAGCCTTGCCGCCATCACCCCGATAGACCTCGCCAGACTCGTAGCCCCAGCCGCACCACCGGAGCTCCCTAAGCGAATTCGCCCCACCGAGCTTGAGCAATTGCGCCTCATCGCCGACGGCATCCACCGCTGGGACAACGCCCAAGGCGGTGGCGGCCTGGTCGGCGACTTCGCCAGCCGCTCGATGGAGTGGGCAGTACAGCTGCTGTCCGTCGACTGCCCACCACGGCTTCGCCCGGAGCTCCTCGGCAGCGTCGCGCGGCTGGGCATCGTCGTCGGCGCCACACACTTCGACGCCTACGCCCACGATGAAGCCCGAGTTGCCTTCAAAGTCGCGTCCGAATGTGCGGAGGAGGCCGGGGACTGGTGGCTGCGAGCCAAGACGTTCTCCTTCCTGGCCCGTCAGGCGATCTGGCTCGGCGATCCGGACGAGGGCCTGACCTACGCCGAGAAAGGGCTGGTGCGCTCCGACCGGCTCACCCCGACCATTCAGGCCATGCTGCACAGCGCCCGCGCCCGCGCATTCGGGAAGATGCACGACGTACAGGGGACCTTGGCCTCGGTCGGCGCGGCCGACGACGCATTCGCCCACTCGAACCCGGCCGAGGACCCGCCGTGGATGGCGTACTACGACGAGGCTCAGCACCACGGCGACACAGCCCATGCGCTTTGGGACCTAGCCATCCACGCCGACCAGGACCCGGGCCGGGCCGCAGAACGGTTCACAACGGCCGTCGCTGGACACAGCGACGACTACGCCCGCTCTCGTGGGATCTCCCGTACGAAACTGGCGTCGCTCGTCATGGCGAAGGGAGACCCGATGCAGGCCATCGCTATCGGCCACAAGGCGCTCAGCGACGTCGGACGCCTCACCTCACGCAGGGCGGGCGACGACCTCAAGGAACTCCGCCGATTCGCCGCAGAGCACCGCACGCTGGAGGAGGCGGCACACCTCCGGCAGCGCATCACGACTACCTTGCAAGCATGACGATCTCGGCTGGACCCACCCGTGCCGTACTGGAAGAGGCTTGCGCCCTCGCCGGGCTCAATCCCGCAGGTGCCGAGCCCGTTCGCATCGCCGAGAACGAGATCTGGCGCCTCCCCGGCAAAGTCGTCGTCCGTATCGCCCGCGCAGGCCAGTGGAAGGCCGCGGTACGTGAGGTCCTCGTGGCTCGGTGGCTTGCCGACAACGGGGTATCGGCCGTCCGCGCGCTGCCGGCCGAGCAGCCCGTCGAGGCTGCCGGACGACCCGTGACGTTTTGGGGCGAGCTTCCGGCGCATGAGACCGGCAACGTCATGGATGTCGTCACGCTGCTGAAGCAACTTCACCCACTGCCGGTCCCGGATCTGCCGCTCGACCGGCTGGACCCGTTCATCCGTGTGCCCGAGCGGATCGAGGCGGCCACGTCGCTGTCGGAGGACGATCGCGCCTGGTTGCGGGATCGGCATGCGGAACTTCGCGAGCACTGGGAGCACCGGCCCCACGGCCTGCCCGAGTGCGTCGTGCACGGTGATGCGTGGGTGGGCAACGTCGTACGCACGACGGCCGGGCCGGTAATGTTGGACTTCGAGCGGGCCTCTGTCGGGCCGCCAGAGTGGGACCTGGTGTCCACCGCGGTCAAAATGACCACGACCGGCGCCGTCACCGCGGCCGAGTACGCCGAGTTCTGTGCGGCGTACGGCACGGACGTCACGCAATGGGAGGGGTACGACCTCCTCGCCGGTGCCCGCGAGTTGCGCATGACCACCTACGCGGCCCAGCACGCCGCGACGCGTCCCCAGTGGCAAGCCGAGGCTCAGTATCGCGTTGACTGCCTGCGCGGCCGTGCAGAGCCGCGCCCCTGGCGCTGGAAAGGGATCATGTAGCGGAGGACGCACTCTATGTATCCGGTTGGACGTTCCAGTCCACGCCTTGCTCTGCGTGAACTCGCCCTTGAGGACGTGGATGCGGTGCTGGCCATCTACGGTAGCCCCGAAGCTACGGAACACCTGTCGTTCGAACCGCGTACCCGTGAACAGGTTGCGCAGACCGTGGCCCGCTCGATTGCCTCAGCCACTGTGGCCCCTCGCACGGAGTACGCGCTTGCCGTCATCGAACGTGGCACGAACGGGCTGATCGGGTTTGGCCGCCTTGCCACCGACCCGCATCAGCAGCGCGGAGCCACCTTGGGCTTCGCTCTGCGCCCAGATGCGTGGGGCGTCGGTTACGGCGTGGAGACGGTGCGGTTGCTGCTCAGTGTCGGGTTTGACGACTTGGGCCTTCATCGCATCTGGGGAGCGCGGTCCCCCCTCAACGACGCGTCGGCCCAGACGATGGCAGTCGCTGGCATGGTCGAGGAAGGAGTGATCCGCGAACACGTCCTGAAAGCCGGGCAGTGGCGAGACTCCGTCGTGCACGCGATCCTCGACCGAGAGTGGCAGTTCGCCACCCGGTGCAAGACTCCTTCCGAACCAGATCACTAGCCCGACACTAAGGTCGCCGAGCTCTGCACGGAGCTCGGAATCTCCCACCAGACCCTCTACCGGGACGGCGAAGCACGACCTGACGGGGCGCGGGTGCTCGCCCGCAAGTGGGGGCCCCAAGAGGCTGCATCGTGGACCGAGTGGCCATCACTTACGTGGTGTCGGTCTGGGGGTCGTCGTCCCGGTCAGTCGCCAGTGCGGCCGGCAGTGGCAGCCCGTACTTGTCGCACAGGAATCGGGTCTGGCAGTACCGCTGGGCGTCGGCGGCCACCCTGCCGAGGACCGCGGCATTCATGCCGGCACCGATGAGGACGCCCACGTACGGTACGGCCTTGGCGACGTTTTCAACTGGCACCCTGGATCCGGCCGGGCCCAACTGCTGCATCAACTTCTCCAGGGCGGCCAGGAGACGGTGATCCTGGCGGAGCTTCTTCGACCACCTCACGCGTCCCTTGACCGCGTCATACGCCCGTGCGGTATCACGCAACGGCTTGGCTTTGGCCGCTTGCGCCATGAAGGACCGCTGTACCAGGCGTTGGATGAAGTCCTGCTCCTTGGGATCTTTGGCGTCATAGCCGTAGGAGTACGCGATGCGCGCTGCGATCGACGTGCTCAGGACCTGGATGACGAGGACGTCCGCTGTCAACACGACGAGGGTACCGGCGACGGGGATCGTAGCCAGCATGCCCATGGCGCCTCCCTCGACCGCGCCGGCGGCCCGCCACGTGAGGGTGTTGCGGGTCAGCAGCCGGTCGCAGACCTTGAGGTCCTGCTGCCGCAGTTCGGTGAAACTGTCGATTTCGAAGCCTTGTTTGCGGGCGAGCTTCTCGACGTTCTTCGGGTCGTTGAGCTCCAGGGTCAAGTTGTTGACCATCTCGAGCAACGCTGCCGCGGCTGCGAGCGCCGGTCGCATGGCCGCGTCGGCGACCGCGTCGCCTGCACGACGGATCGGTTCCTTGACCGCTTCTGGCACAGCGTCCGTAACCCGTCTCGCGGCGCTCCCCGCGACCTCACCGGTGCGACCGAGCGCGGCGCTCGCCCAGTTTGGCAGGCCACGGCGGTTGTTACGGCGCTGCCAGTGCTCGTTGAGCGTGTCCCACACCTGGCCCTCGTACGCGCTCATCGGGGTTGGACCGTCGACAAGTGGGCCGGCGTAAGTGCTCACTGAGGTTCTCCAATTCGACTGTGATCGCTGGGTCCACGATGCCTTACCAGCCGACACGTGGGTGACGCCCGGCACGTACGCGAAGCCGTCTCAGGACCCCAGGACCCGCGGTGCCTCGGGCCGCACGTGGGTGGCCCCGCCGCTGACGGGCCGGTGCCGGCGGTAGACGTCCATCGGCGCACGCCTGCGCTGGTGGTAGGGAGCGAGCGGGGCGTCGGGGTCGATGCTAGGGGCCGCGCGGGACGGCTGGTCCTCGGGGCGGGCGTGCTGTCCACGGTCGTGCTTTGGCTCTTTTACTCGTATGACCAGGCCCGGCCGGTGGCTTCGGCCGTCTTGCGGTACTCCTCGACGGGGATCGGGGTCACTCCGGGCCGCATTCGATTCAGCAGCAGAAGACCGTCAAGGTGATCGATCTCGTGCGCGATGAGCCGGGCTTCGCCCCGTTCGTAGACCGTGGTCATGGTGCTGCCGTCCGGCGTCACCGTATCGACGGTGATCCGCAGGGACCTGGGAACCGGGGCCCGTACGTCAAAGAACGACAGGCAGCCTTCGAATTTCTCGTCCATCTCGTCGGAGGCGGCAGCGATACGAGGGTTAAGGAGCACGATCGGGTCGGCGCCGGGCGGCTTGACGACGGCTGCGGCCCGGCCGATGCCGATCTGCGGGCAGGCCCAGGCCCTTGCCGGAGAAGTCGTGTGCGCGGCGGATGCGTTCCATGGCGTCGAGGAGTTGGCTAATGACGGTCTCGGCGGTCTTCCGCTCGTCTGGGAGACCAAGGGGGCGGGCTGGCTCAGCAAGGATGGGGGCGCCGTACTGGACGATGCCGAGATCGCGCATCTGCTGGCTGGGTCGCACCCGGATCAACTCCCCCTTCGCGGACGGTCATCGGGATTCTGCCCCACGGCGCGCTACGAGGCGGTTCGTTTCGGCCTCGACGGCCGGTGACGGGCCCGCGGTTTCACATCATGTGATGGTGCCGGTGGTGAGGGCCAGGGCGTGTGCCCGGACTTCAGGGTCGGTGGCCAGAGCCGCATCTGCGAGGAGGTGGAGACGCCAGTACAGCTCCAGGCGTCGCTGGTCGGCTGGAGCGGGCCCATGGGTGAGCACGGGCTGAGGTGAGAGCAGGCGTAGACGTACGGCGAGGCGGGCGAGGTCGGACATCGGGTCGCCGAAAGCAGCGAGTTCCCAGTCCAGCAGTAGACGTGGGCCCTCTGGGACGCGGAGGAGGTGTCCGGGCTGGAGGTCGTGGTGGAGCAGCCGGGGCTCGATGTCGAGATTCACTCGGTCGAGGTCTTGGTGGAGGGCTGCTGCGACGGTAACGAGATCGGGTGCCGTGGCTGTGTACAGGTTCAGGCGGTCGTGGAGGTAGTCGCGCCAGGTGTGGTGGCGAGTGGCTCCGGCGAGGCGTCCGAAGTGGGTTCCGGGGATGGCGTGGACTGTGGCGAGGGGACCGGCAAGTTCATCCAGGAACTGGTCGGCTGGGACGGACTCGGCCTGGACGACGCTCTGGGCGGTCCAGGCCGGCTGCCTCTCGACGTGGGCGTGCAGCAGGCGGGGGCTGGGGGCCCGGTGATGGGTGAGGAGGGCGAGGGCGGCGGCCTCGTTGGCGGCACGGGCCGGGTCGCTGTAGTGCTTGAGGATGTACGGCTCGCGTCCGCCGACGTACCAGACGCGGTTGGCCTGGCCAGTAGTGATTTCGGTGGCGCCGTCGGGGACGCGGCCGTCGATCCTCATAGTCAGGCGATGTCGCCGAGGTAGCGGGTGGGAGGCTCGCCGTAGGCGAGGTCGGCGATTGGTCCCCGCAGGCCCTGGGGCAGGAGGTTGAGGCCGGGCACTTTCTCCAGTTCCACCCATTCGAGCCCGGTCTGTACGTCGTCTTCCGCGTGGCCGCCGAGCTGGCCCGGGTCGCCTTCGGGCCGGCACAGGAAGATCGCTTCCACCCGGTGGTCCTCCAGGGCGCCGCCGTGATTGGCGCCGATGTACTCGCGCAGCCACAGTAGGCGTTCGGGCGTCACGTCCAGGCCGGTCTCCTCGTGTACCTCGCGGCGGACGGTGGTGCCGAGGGCCTCGCCGGGGTGCTGGCCGCCGCCGGGAAGGAAGTAGCAGTCCTGTCCCTCCCAGTGGGCGCGCTGGAGCAGGACATGGCCGTCATGGAGGACGACGGCCTTGGCCGCGTTGCGGACAGTCGTGGTAACGGGTTCAGCCACGGGGCTCCCATTCGTGCTCGGGGGTTTGAGGTGTCCAGCGTTCAGTCTTGCCGAAGCCGAGGCGGCGTCCGGTGGCCTTGGCCCAGATGAGCCGCCAGGGCCCGCCCAGCCGGATGAAGGGCTGGAAGGGGCTGGCCACGACGAGCGCGATCGGACGCGCTGGGGCAGCGCGCGGGGTTGGCTCGGTGGTGGGGGGCGGGATAACGCGGTGGTGCAGAGCGGGTGCCAGGGCGAGCAGCCGGGCGGTTGTGATGGGGCCGTGCAGCAGGACGCCGGCTGCGGCGAGCCCGGCCCATAGGGGGCCTGCCCACCAGGCGCTGGCCACGGCGGTTGTCAGCAATGGTGCGCCGAGGAGCCAGGCGGCTTCGTCCGCCCACTCCCGCAGTACGAGGGCGGCCCTGGCCGGCCGGGGCAGGGCGCTGGGCAGGTGGGCGACCTTTTGGGCGTGGCGGTCGGGACGGGCGGAGGCGGTGAAGGCGAGCGCGTGGAGGTTGGTCAGTCCGGCGGTGTCGGTGTAGGGCTCGTCGAGGACCAGGGCGGTGGATGGTGCGAGGTCGGCGCCGAGGAGGGAGAGGCGGTGCCCGGTGCCGAGGTCTTCCATCGGTTCGGGGAAGCCGCCGAGCTGGCGCAGGGCGGGGAGGTGTACGGCCATGCCGCACCCGACGGCGTACACCATCGGCCGCAGCCACATCCGGACCGGCTCCGGGATCCGGGAGTGGGTGAGCCATTGGTGGAGGCGTACGCGGGCGAGTTCGATGCTGAGGGAGCGCCGCAGCTGGTAGATCCACTCCTCGGTCAGCAGCAGGCCGGCAATGCCGCGGGGGAAGGGGCGGCGGCTGAGCAGAAGGAGCCGCTGTTGCTGTATCAGTGCCGGCATCCGGCCGGTGCGCGTCCGGTGGGCTGCGGCGGCGTCGGCGAAGGCGGTCAGGGTAGCCGCGTCGGGGACGGCGTCGGCGTCGTAGACCAGGATGAACGTGTCGTGGGCGTGGGCGTCCTCGCGCCAGCCGAGCGGCCCGAGCACGTCGGGGAGGCGGTCGAGGGCGAAGTTGAGCTGTCCGGGCTTTCGGCCGCCGACATCGGGCTGGTGCAGGTGCACCACCGGCAGCCCGCTCGTGGGGCCGGTGGTCAGGGCGGTCACGATGTCGGCGGGGGCTTGTAGAAAACCTTGTTGAAAATCCAAGGCGTGGATCTTCGACAAGGAGCACAAGCCCGCTGGTCAGACGTAGTGCGACGCTCTCCGCAGGGTCACCTGAGCAGACGACGCGACGTACCAACGGCTGACCGGTCATAGCCTAGCGGATGCACGTCGGCGAGGGCCCTCTGTATGGGGGACGTAGGCGGGACGGCGAGCTGGAATGCCTCTGACCTGCGTGCCCGTGGTTTGCAGTGCATGATTGGTGGACGTTGAGGGGGCAGGGACCGAGGGCGGTTGGGCCGTTCTGCTCCCTGTGTCAGCTTGTGGGGCTACTTGCCGCTGTCTCAGGGTGCCTGGCACGACAGGCCGCCCTTGTTGGTGGAGGAAGGGACCTCTTGCGCTGCCCGCAGGCCGGAGCTCACATTTCGCGGGTGCGGCAGCCAGGCCACGCCTGCCACGCAAGGCGTGAAAGCCGCAAGGCGGACCGGCATCGGACTGCGCTCGAGCTGGCCTTCGGCCAGATGTGATCGCGTCCTTCCTTTCTGGGACTTCTTGACCAGGTCCGGGTGTTCCTGCTCGTACTGCGTCAGGTATTTCGCGACGTCGACCAAGGCCACCGCGGAGGTCCCTCGCCTACGCCGACGCCCACCCGGACGAGGTCCGCCAGGTCGTCACCACGCCTACGGACATCCCCGCGGCGGTGCTGGCGAAGGTGACCCTGCCGGAGTGGCCGGTCGAACCGGGCCGTGCGTCGATCGAGGCGCTGGAGAAGCTGGGCGAGCAGGACGGGCTTCAGCAGCGCCTACGCGGAGGCGAGCGTGGCCGGGGCGACGCTCGCGACGGGCAGGCCACGTGGCCGAGTAGCCGACTGATGGGGCGGCTCCGAGGGCACTCCGGTCGCGACCGAGTGTGCGGATCCGTCAGCGCCAGAGGTGCCACCGGGTTCCGACCCCGTGTCCACCCGCCAACTACCGCTGCGGACCGGTCAACCGGACGCGGATGCGGGCCGCGCCCCGGGGCCGGGGACTGCCGAGACCTGGCTGGGCGTGGTGATCTCGTGCCCGGAGGTGCACGTCACCCCCGTCCGGACCGGGCTGCCGCAGTCGCGGTGGAGCAGGGTGACCGTGGATCCGTCGGGAGGGACGAGCCAGTGTTCGGCCCAGTCGTTGAGGGCGATCAGAATGGGGACCAGGCTGCGGCCCTTGTCGGTGAGGCGGTACTCGTCGCGTCCGCGCGCACCGGGAGCTCGGTAGCGGGTCTTCTCCAGGATGCCGTCGGCGACGAGGTCCCGGAGGCGGGCGGACAGCACGCTCGGGCTGATGCCGCAGTGGCGCTCGAAGTCGTCGAAGCGTCGCGTGCCGTAGAAGGCCTCTCTGATGATCACGCCTGTGGTCCGCGGGCTCAGGGACTGCAGGGCGAGGTTGATCGAGTCGGGTTCGATGTCCCATGCGTCCCGCTGCCACCGTTGCGGGTGGGCCTCTGGCGCTGCTTCAGCTGAGTCGCTCACGTGTCCCTCTCCTGTGTGTTGCCCCAGCCTAGCCGGACCTCTAGTCTGACTACTGTTTTACAAAGCCAGATACGGACCCGGATGCGGGTCAGATGAGGGAGACACGCGTGAGCATCGGTGAGAGCTACCACCGCAGCACGGTCGACCAGGTGTGGGATGCGATCGTCATCGGTTCGGGGATCGGCGGTCTGACCACAGCCGCGTTCCTGGCCCGGGTCGGGCAACGGGTGCTCGTGCTGGAGAAGCACTCGACGGCGGGCGGTGCCACCCAGACATTCCGGCGCGCTGGATACGAATGGGACGCCGGGCTCCACTACATGGGCGACGTCCACCGGCCCACCAGCGGCCTGCGCCGGATCTTCGACCACATCAGCGGCGGCAAGCTGGAGTGGGCACCGATGCCGGACGTGTACAACCGGGTCTTCATCGGTGACCGGGAGTACGAGTACCGGTCCGGTGTACAGCGGTTCAAGGACCGGATGAAGGAGTACTTCCCTCTCGAAACCGGGGCCATCGACCAGTACGTCGACATGGTCCACGCGGCAAACCGCGCGGCTCGTCCCTACCTCGCTCATCGCAGCCTCCCGCACTCGGTGGGGGACACCCTGTACGACGACCTGGCCGCCCCCTTCCGCTCGTACGCGGACCGGACCGTCACTGAGGTGCTCACCGACCTCACTGACGACGCGGAGCTGCGCGCGGTGCTCAGCGGCCACTACGGCGACTACTCTCTCGCCCCCGGTCGCGCCTCGTTCGGCATGCACGCCATGCTCATCCGCCACTACATCGACGGCGCGAACTTCCCCGTCGGAGGCTCCGCACGGCTGGCGGAGACGGCGACCGACGTCATCACCGCGGCCGGGGGAGCCGTGCTGATTTCCGCGGACGTCGCGACCGTCATGCTGGACGACAAGGGGTCCGCATGCGGTGTCGTCATGTCAGATGGAAGGAGTTTCCGCGCGCCGTTGGTCGTCAGCGACGCCGGTGCCCTCAACACCCTGACCCGACTGCTGCCGGATCAGGCGCCCGCACCCTCCCGGCTCGTCGACTCGCTGCGTTCCATCGGCCCTTCGCAGACGTACGTCATGCTCAACATCGGGATCCGCGAATCCGGTGACCGGCTCGGCCTCGACCCTGCGAACATCTGGGCCCACGCCGGCCCCGACATCGACGACGACATAGCCGCGTTCGAAGCCGACCCCGAGCACCACGCCATGCCGACATGCTTCCTCACCTTCCCGTCCCTGAAGGACCCGTCGTGGGAGAGCCGGTATCCGGGACGCACGACCATCGACATCGCGGGGCTGACCACCTGGTCGTTGTTCGAGCCGTACGCGGGGAGCGCCTGGATGCGCCGGGGTGCCGATTATGAGCGTCTGAAGGACAGGCTGACCGAGGAACTGCTGGGCCAGGTCTTCCGCTTCTGCCCTCAGCTGGAGGGCCGCATCGACCACACCGAGCTGGCGACGCCGCTCAGCTTCAACCACTTCCTCGGCAGGGAGAGGGGCGACTTCATGTCCCTCGCCCACACCCCGGAACGGTTCGCCCTGCGTGACCTCGGTGCCCACACTCACGTTCCCGGCCTCCTCCTCACCGGCCAGGACGTGGCGTCGGCCGGCGTCAGCGGCGCCATCATGGGCGGCGTCGTCGCGGCTTCCGCAGCTCTGGAGCGCGACGCGCTGGAGGACCTTGCGCCTGCATAAGCCCTTCGGCGTGTTTGCGACCGGAGCGTCCGAGGGGACGGCCGGAGACCTCGGCCCGACGACCTGAATGACCCACGCCATCGGGTGCACAGGCCAGAGGTGGCGCCTCAGATGTTGATCTCGCCAGTAGGCCAGGTTGCCGCCGCACCCCTTCTCGCAAGTCTTCGGTCTGCGCGAGATGTTCAGTCGCGGCGCAGAGGCGAACCTGCGACGTCTGGAAAAGCTCTGGCGCGCCGCCCATCCGGTGCATGCCCTGTGGGAGCCGAGCATGAATCGCACAGCTTTGCGCTCCCGATCAAGTTCGTCGCGCTCGCCAACCACAGGCCGGCGGTGCGCGCGGAACTGATTTCTTACTTTGCTCGCGTCCGGCGACCGCAGGAGAAGATCCTCACGACAGCCCTCGTCGGCCGCTCGCCCCTCGGGGAGACCCGCTCACCCGCCGCGCTGACCGTCCTGATCAGCGGCGTGCTCCGGATCCTGGTCAGCGTAGGTGTAGGTCGCGAACTGGAGCTTCGCCGCGTCGGCGTGCGGTCCGATCACCGCGACGTTCAGTCCCTTGGCGAGTGGGAGGATCCCGTCGTTCTTCGCCAACACCACCGAATGCCGGGCCAGTTCCCGCGAAAGCTCCGCACCCTCGGAGGCGGTCGGAGCGGGGCCCGTACACAGGTCGTCGCCGAGCGCTGCGTACCGCGCTGACGTCGACCGCCGACCACATCAAGATGTTCATGCCTACGAGGAGGGAGCGGGCCGCATCGACATCATGGCCGAGTGGAAGTCAGTCAAGGCCGACCCGGCCGCCCACGAGTACAGCGTGAAACCCCTGGTCGACACCGCGCTCGACCAGCAGCTCAAGACGCCTTGACGAGCTGCGACGCGAACGCGCCGCCTACCGCCGACTCCACCACGATCTCCCTCTGATGTGGTGGCCGTGGAGCGATCCGTCGGTCTGGAAGACGATCCCGACGGACCTCTCGCCCACGGTGCCGGCGGCGACCATGAGACCGGTTCTCACCCCACCGGACCGTACGCCGCGGCAGACCCAGGCCGCGGCGAACGGCGTCGCGTCACGAGATCACAGGCGGAGTGCCCGCCGGTGTTGGGGAGGAGGTGGTGTCGAAGGTCCAGCGGCGGGTGAAGGCACCGTTCCGCCAGTCCCAGGCGGCGATCACCGTGCGGGTGTAGTAGCCGCGGGCCATGATCAGGGAGGGGCGGGCACCGTCGAGGTAGGCGGTGCCGGCGAGGAAGCGGTCGACGCGGTTCCCGTAGTTGTCGCCCCAGGAGGAGACCGTGCCCCGGCCCGGGCGTAGTCCACCGTGCCCATCGCCTTGCCGGTCTGGCCGTTGAACATGGTCAGGTACTCGGGCCCGGAGAGCACGTAGCCGCTGGAGTTGCGGTGGTCGGCGGAGGAGCTGCCGATGACCGCGCCGGTGCCGTCCTTGGTGGCGTCGGCGGTCTTCATGGCGACCTCGGCCTTGCCGTCGCCGTCGTAGTCGTACACCTGGAACTGCGTGTAGTGCGCCCCGGAGCGGATGTTGCGCCCGAGATCGACGCGCCACAGCCGGGTGCCGTCCAGCTTGATGCCGTCGGCGATCGTGTTGCCGGTGTAGCCGGACTGCGAGTTGTCCTTGGCGTTGGTGGGATACCACTTCAGGACCAGGTCGAGCCTGCCGTCGCCGTCCAGGTCGCCGACACTGGCGTCGTTGGCCTCGTAGGTGTAGGACACCCCGTCCGGTGTCCTGCCGCCGGCCGGCGGCGAGATCGGCACGTCCAGGTATCCGGACCGGAACTGCAGCGCGCGCTCGGAGGGGGCCTGCTCGGTGCCGTTCACACCGGGCGCACCATGTACTCGGCGGAGTTCGGGGCGCCGGAGTCGACGTAGGTCGTGGCACCGGTGAGCGGCGAGGAGTTGAGCTTGGTGCCGCCGCGGTAGACGTTGAACGCCACCTCGTTCGGGTCGGTGGCCAGCCAGCGCCACGACACCAGGTTCCCGCTGCCGGTGTGGACGCTGGTCAGACCTCGGTCGAGGCGCTCCACCTGCCGTGCGGTCGCGGCGTGCGTGGTCTGCGGCAGCACGGTGAGCGTGGAGCTGGCCAGTGCGACGGCGGCGACGAGAACGCCCGCGACTCGGCCGGCCGAGGTCAGCAAACGGGCGTGACCACGCCCAACACCTCGGCCGGCGAGCGTGCGATCGCCTGCTGCGCGGGCTGCCACACGCTCGTCGGCTGTTCCCCTCGGCTTGCTGGCGTCGCAGGTTATGCGGCGGCGCCTTGGGCTTGTGTGGAGACGTCGGCCCATTCGTTCCAGGTCTTCAGTCGCTCGGCGTAAACCTGTGGGACGAGGTGGAGTGGGGCGGTGCCGAAGAAGACCCGCAGGGGCGGGTTGTCGGCGTCCACGATCTTCAGCAGGGCCGGGCCGGCGGCGGCCGGGTCGCCGGTTTTGACGTCGCCCCAGGCGGCGGCCACGGCCGCGCGCAGGTCGTCGTAGGCGGGCAGTTGGTCGGCGAAGGTGGCGGAGGAGCCGGCCCAGTCGGTTTCGAAGCCGCCGGGCTCGACGAGGGTGACCTTGATGCCGAAGGTGGCGACCTCCTGGGCGAGGGCCTCGGTCAGGCCCTCCAGGGCCCACTTGGAGGCGTTGTAGCCGCCGAGGTTGGGGAAGGAGACGACGCCGCCGACAGTGGAGATCTGCACGATGTGGCCGCTGCCCTGGGCCCGCAGGAGGGGCAGGGCGGCCTGGGTGACCCACAGGGCACCGTAGAAGTTGGTCTCCATCTGGCCGCGGACCTGCTGCTCCGTCAGCTCCTCGACCGCGCCGAACAGTCCGTGTCCGGCGTTGTTGACGATGACGTCCAGGCGGCCGAAGTGCTCGTGCGCCCGCTGGACGGCCTCGAATGCGGCGGCCTTGTCGGTGACGTCCAGTTTCAGCGGCAGGATCGCCGCGCCGTGGGCGGCCACCAGGTCCGCCAGGGAGTCGGTGGTGCGGGCGGTCGCCGCAACCCGGTCGCCGCGCTCCAGGGCCGCCTGGACGAACTGGCGGCCGAAGCCGCGCGACGAGCCGGTGATGAACCAGATCTTGCTCATGGGAAAGCACTCCTGTTCGAGGTGAAGTCTTATGGGGAGACTGTACATCTCTCTGATACGTAGTATCAAGTTGAGTCTTAGAATTGATCGTGTACGCTCTCCGAAATCGGTGAGGCACGTTTCACAACTGGAGGACAGAGATGTCTTCACATGTGGCGCCCGGTGACCAGCTGACATCCGGACTCGACCGGCGTACTGAGCTGCGGGAGTTCCTGCGTTCTCGCAGGGCCCGGCTCAGGCCCGAGGACGTGGGCCTGCCCTCGTACGGGCGGCGGCGGGTTCCCGGCCTGCGGCGCGAGGAGCTGGCGCAGCTGGCAGGGGTGTCGTACGCGTACTACGCGCGCCTGGAGCAGGGATACGGCGACACCATGTCGGCCGAGGTGCTGGACGCCGTCGCCCGCGCCCTGCGTCTGACCGAGGAGGAGCGAGGCCATCTGATCCGGCTGGCCCAGCCCGACCGACAGAGCACGACGCAGGCCGCGCCCCCACCGCAGCGACTGCGGCCCACCCTCCAGCACCTGCTCGACACGCTCGGCGTACCCGCCTTCGTCGTCAGCCGGCGCATGGACATCCTGGGGTGGAACCGGCTCGCCGCCGCCGTCTTCGGGGACTGGGGCCAGCTGCCGCCCGAGGAGCGCAACGTGGCCCGGCTGACCTTCCTCTCGCCCGAGGCGCGCGACCGCTTCGCCGACCCGGAGCGCGTGGCGCTGGGCATCGCCGGCGTTCTTCGTATGAACGCCGGCAAAAGTCCTGGTGATCCACACTTCTCTTCCCTGATCCAGGAGCTGTCGCAGAAGAGCGAGGAGTTCCGGCGGTTGTGGGCACGGCACGAGGTGAGCTGCGGGATCATCGGCGAGTCCGTGCGGATGCGGCACCCGATGGTGGGAGAGTTCGACCTCGTCTACGAACCCGTGACGCTGCCCGGGGGCGCCCCCATGCGGCTGATGACCTACCCCACCGAGCCGGGCTCCCGGTCGGAGGAAGCCCTGAGGATGCTGGCCAGTTGGGAGATGGAGCCGCTGCGCTGAGAAGTGGGACCGAAGACGCAATGCGCCGACCCAATCATCGGTACCGCCCGAGAACTTCTGGTGCTTCCAGATGGGCACCTCGTGCTTGAGATCGTTGATCAGTTTCCTGCGGGCTACGAAGGCATCTTGGCGGTCCCGGCGGGTCAAGGTCCTAAAGACGTCCGGGCGCAGGGTGTCCAGGGAGACGTTGACCCGGTCCAGGCCCGCGGGCTTCAGGGACGTCGCCGTGCGCTTGAGGCCGATGCCGTTGGTGGTGAGGGACGCCTGAGGGCGCGGGTCGAGGGCGGCGACCCGCTCGACGATGCCGACCAGGCCGGGGCGCAGCAGGGGCTCGCCGCCGGTGAAACGGACCTCAGTGGCGCCGAGGGCACGGACCGCGATGTCGACGAGGCGGACGATCTCGTCATCGGTGAGCAGGTCCGGCTTGGCCGGCCACTGCAGGCCCTCCTCGGGCATGCAGTACGTGCAGCGCAGATTGCGGCGGTCGGTCCGTGGCACCCTCAGGTCGGTGGCCACCCGGCCATGGGTGTCGATGAGCACGTGGGGCCTCTCCTCAACGCGTATCGGATTCTTCTGGCTCGTCAGCGAGCGCGCGACGACTCGGCGCGCGCTGTCATGCGGCCAGGAGCTCGACCGGTGACGGCATCCGGGCCACCGGGACGGAGCCGTGGATGGGACCGGGGACGCGGGACAGGGGCAGGCCGGTGCCGTTGTTTGTGTGGGCGATGATCTCGGCGGTGATGGAGATCGCTGTCTCTTCGGGGGTGCGGGCGCCGAGGTCGAGCCCGATCGGGGAGCGCAGGCGGGCTAGTTGTGCCTCGGTGACGCCGGCTTCGCGCAGGAGTTCCAGGCGGTGTTCGTGGGTGCGGCGGGAGCCCATCGCGCCGATGTAGCCGACCGGGAGGTCAAGGGTCAGGCGCAGCAGCGGGATGTCGAACTTGGCGTCGTGGGTCAGGACGCAGATCGCGGTGCGGGCGTCGACTTTTGTGGCCTCCAGGTAGCGGTGGGGCCAGTCGACGACGACCTCGTCGGCGTGCGGGAAGCGGGCGTGGGTGGCGAAGACGGGGCGGGCGTCGCAGACGGTGACGTGGTAGCCGAGGAAGCGTCCGGCCTGGCTGAGGGCGGCGGCGAAGTCGACGGCGCCGAAGATCAGCATGCGGGGCGGTGCCGCGTGGGTGTGGACCAGGAGCGTCAGCTTCTCCGGGCAGGTGTCCGCGTCCCCGCCGACCTCGACGCGGGCGGTCCGGCCTGCCCGCAGCAGCGCGCGGACCTGGGTGGCCGCCGCCCGGTCCTCCTGCCGACCGCCCAGTGTCCCGTCGTACGCGCTGCCGCCCCCGAAGACGGACAGGGTGCGGCCGAGAAGGTGCTGCGGCCCGTCCACCACCTGGGCCACGGCCACGGGCAGACCGGCCAGCACCTGTTCCAGGGCGGTGGTGAGGTGGGGCTGGTCGGCGGGGTCGACGCGCTGGACCAAAACCTCCAGCTCGCCGCCGCAGGTCAGTCCCACGGCGAAGGCGTCGTCGTCGGAGTAGCCGAACCGGGCCCGTTGCGGGAGTTCGCCCGGCTCCAGCACCTGTTGGCACAGCTCGTAGACGGAACCTTCCACGCATCCTCCGGAGATGCTGCCGATCGCCTCGCCGTCGGGGTCCACGGCCAGTGCGGTGCCGACCGGCAGGGGTGCGCTGCCGCTGACCTTGATGACGGTGGCGAGCGCGAAGGGGCGGGCTTCGCGGCACCAGCGGTACAGCGTGTCCGCGATGTTCAGCATGAGTGGATCTCCTCGGACGGTTGGGAAGCCCGCCGCCGCGCCGGCATGAGGGGATGGAAGGCACGGCGGCGGGCCGATCAGTGGGACGGTTCCAAGGACCCCGGCCGGGCGGCGGGAGAGGCCCTTTGCCGCCCGGGGGTTCAGAGCAGGGCTTCGGCGGTGATGGGCAGTTCGCGGACGCGGCGCCCGGTGGCGTGGAAGACGGCGTTGGCGATGGCGGGTGCCACGCCGATCTGCACCAGTTCCCCGAGGCTCTTGACGCCGATGGGGTCGGCCCTGAAGTCCTCCCCTTCGAGGTAGACGGCCTTGAGGTCGGGGATGTCGGCGTTGACGGGGACGAGGTAGTCGGCGAGGTTGGCGTTGACGATCCGGCCGTCGCGGTGGTCGGTGACCGTGTGCTCCAGCAGGGCCGCGCCGATGCCGCCCACCATGCCGCCGATGGCCTGACTGTCGGCGAGCTTGGGGCTGATGATGCGCCCCGCGTCATAGACGCCGAGCATCCGCCGCACCCGGACGAGACCCAGCCGGGCGTCGACGGCGACTTTCGCGAACATCGCGGCGTAGCCGTACATCGAGTACCGCCTCTGTTCGTCCGGTTCCGGTGCGTAGGACCCGCGGGCTTCCAGGTGGGTGCGGTTGTTGCGGGCCAGGAGCTGCCGGTACGTCTCCCCGCGTGCAGGGTTGCGCTTCACGTGCAGCCGGCCGCCGCGGACCACGATGTCGTCGGTGTCGACGCCGTGCAGCGGTGAGCGCTGGTCCTCCACCGCGAGTTCGATGGCCTGCTGGCGCAGCTTGTCGCAGGTGTCCTGGACGGCGGATCCCACGCTGGCCATGGTCTGTGAGGCGCCCTGCGGCGGGGCCTGCGGCATGGTCGAGTCGCCCAGCCGGAAGGTGACCTGGCGTACCGCCAGGCCGAGGGCGTCGGCGGCGACCTGGGTCATGGAGGTGTACGTGCCCGTACCCACGTCATGGGTCGCGGACTGGACCACTACGGTGCCGTCGGCATCGAGCCGGGCGTGGGCGTGGGCCTCTCCACGGAAGACGTCGTAGCAGCCGGTGGCCACGCCGGTGCCGATGAGCCAGTCGCCGTCGCGGGTGGAGCGCGGCCTGGGGTTGCGCCGGTGCCAGCCGAACTCGCGGGCGCCGACACGGAAGCACTCGCGCAGTCGCCGTGTGGAGAAGGGCTGCTGCGTCGACGGGTCTTCGCCGGGCTCGTTGCGCAGCCGCAGCTCGATCGGATCGATGCCGAGCTTGTAGGCCAGTTCGTCCATCGCGGTCTCGATGACGAAGGCGGCGCTGCCGTAGCCGGGGCCTCGCATCCACATCGGGGTGCTGACGTCGAGCGGCACGGTCTGTACGTTCTGGCTGACGTTGGGCACGGCGTAGAGCATCTGCCCGAGCGCCTGGTTGGCCTCCCAGAACTGCTCGTAGCGGGAGGTCTCGTACTTCAGCTCGTGGGTCATCGCGGTCAGCCGCCCGCGCCTGGTGCTGCCCAGGCTCAGCTTGTACTCGTAGGCGGGCCGGTAGCCCACCGTGAAGTACATCTGCCTGCGCGTCAGCGCGAGCTTCACCGGGCGTCCCACCTCGCGTGCCGCGAGTGCCGCGATGACGACGTGCACCCCGGTCCGCAGGGCGTTGCCGAACGCTCCGCCGACGAACGGCGAGAGGACGCGCACGTTCTCCGGCGGAATGCCGAACACGGACGCTGCCTCGTTCTGCGCGCCGATCACCCACTGGGTCTTGTCCCACAGGGTGAGCTTGTCGCCGTTCCAGCGGGCGATGGTGGCGTGCGGCTCCATCGGGTTGTGGTGGTTGCGGGAGAGCCGGAAGGACGCCTCCATCCGGATGTCCGCGGAACCCAGCGCTTCCTCGGCATCGCCCCGTGCGTAGGGCTGCGCGAAGGGCGGGGGCCCGGCTTCGGTCGGGCTGCGGGTCAGGTCGGTCGCGGGTTCCTCGGTGTCGTAGGAGACCTCGACCAGGTCGGCGGCGTGTTGCGCGGCCTCCAGCGTGGTCGCCACCACCACGGCGACCGGCTGGCCGAAGAACTGGACGGCATCGTCCTGGAAGGCGCGAAGCCGCCGGCCGGGGAAGGGGAAGGTGACCGGGTTGTCGCGGTACGCCAGCTTGGGCGCGTTGAGGTGGGTGATCACCTTCAGGACGCCGTGCTGGGCCTCGGCGGCGCGGGTGTCGATGCCGGTGATGCGTCCGCGCGCGATGGTGCTGCTGACGATGACGGCGTGGACGACGCCGTCGATGTCGTGGTCGGCGGCGTACTTGGCCTGGCCGGTCACCTTCAGTCGCCCGTCCACCCGGGAAAGCGCTGCGCCGACGGCTGCCTGCGGCTGGGGGCTCATGTGCTGTCTCCTACGGTACGCAGCTGGCGTTCGACGGTGCGTTTGAGCAGTTCGACCTTGAACCGGTTGTGCTGGAGCGGCCGGGCTCCGTTGGCGGCGCGGTCGGCGGCCTCGGCCCACAGCCGGTCAGAGGGGCGTTCACCGACGAGGGCTGCTTCGACGGCAGGGAGCTTCCACGGAACGGTGCCCACGCCTCCGGCTGCGACGTACGCGTCCCGGATCACTCCGCCGCGGATGTGCAGCGCGACGGCCGCGGAGGCCAGAGCGAACTCGTAGGACTGCCGGTCGCGCACTTTCAGATAGCCGGACCTGAGCGGACGCGGAAGGGCGGGAATCTCGACAGCGGTAATCAACTCGCCCCGGCGCAGTGCCTGTTCACGGTTCGGGGTGCTGCCGGGCTTCAGCAGGAAACCAGCGAAGGGGACTTGGCGGCCCCCGTCCGGGCCCAGCAGATGCACCTGCGCCTCCAGTGCCGCGAAGGCCACGGCGGCGTCGGAGGGGTGGGTCGCCACGCAGTCGTCGGAGGTGCCGAGGATCGCGTGGGTGCGGTTGACGCCGTGCAGGGCCGCGCAACCGGAGCCGGGCTCACGCTTGTTGCAGTCGGCGCTCACGTCACGGAAGTACGTGCACCGGGTGCGCTGCATGATGTTGCCGCCGATGGTCGCCATGTTGCGCAGTTGCGCCGACGCGCTCAGCTCCAGCGCTTGCGAGATCACCGGATACAGGGAGCGCACCTTGGGGTGGGCGGCGGCCTCGGCCATCCGCACCAGCGCGCCGATGCGCAGGCCACCGCGCCGGGTCACGGTGACCTCACCCAGCGGCAGGCCGCTGATGTCGACGAGCGTCTCGGGGCGTTCGACGGTCTCGCGCATCAGGTCGACCAGGGTGGTGCCGCCGGCGATGTAACGACCGCCGTCGCGGGCCGCGTCGAGGGCTTCCCGGGTGTCGGAGACCTTGGTGAAGGAGAAGGGATGCATGGGGGCCGTGCCTCATTTCCCGTGCGCGGTCTGCTCGACCGCCCGCACGATCTTCACGTAGCAGCCGCAGCGGCAGATGTTGCCGCTCATGAACTCCCGGATCTCCTCCGGTGAGCCGGTGTGGCCCTCCTTGATGCAGCCGACGCCGGACATGATCTGGCCGGAGGTGCAGTAGCCGCACTGGAAGGCGTCCTGGTCGATGAACGCCTGCTGCAGCGGGTGCAGTCGGTCGCCCTTGGCGAGGCCCTCGATGGTGGTGACCTCGGCGCCGTCCAGCCGTACCGCCAGGGTCAGGCAGGAGTTGACCCGGTGGCCGTCGACCAGGACGGTGCAGGCGCCGCAGGCGCCGGCGTTGCAGCCCTTCTTCGAGCCGGTCAGCCCGAGGTGTTCGCGCAGCAGGTCCAGCAGTGAGGTCCGGTTGTCGACCGTGACGGTGTGCCGCTTGCCGTTGACGGTCAGGGAGACGCGGCTGCCGGGCTGTTCCTCGGCGGCGTCCGCGGGTTCGGCGCCGAACACGGACGGCCCGGCTATGAGGCAGCCCGCCACGACCGCGCCGCCGACGACGCTGGTGCTTGCGATGAACGTGCGCCGGGACGGGGCGGACGCGGATCCCTCGGGGAGGGAAACAGTTGACTCGGGGGGCTCGGTGGACATGACCACTCTCTCGGTCGACGGAAGACGGATGGCGGTACCGACCACCGTCATGTGCACGAATCGTCGTGAGTACGAGACATCACGGCCTCTGTCAGGAGGACGTGACAGCGCACATGCGGGTGGTGGCGTGGCGGCGCCGCAAGGCGGTCATGCGGCGGATTCCGTGTCGGACTCGGGCTGTGTGTAGACGCCCGGGAAGCGGGCGGGCGGCGCGTCCTGGTCGAAGAACGTCTTTGCCCGCGCCAGCGCCTCCGTATCCTTCAGGACGTCGCCCGGCGCGGTGCCGTTGCCGCGCAGTACTCCACCGATTGGGGCACCTCCCACGCCCTTCAGGCAGTGGGGGATCATGTTCAGGAAAGCGGCCCAGTTTTTTGGCGGTGACGCCCCACAGGGTGCGTCCGGCAATGGCCGCCCGGCAGCCTGAAGCCGGGGGTCTCCATCCAGGACGTCCAGTGGTCCAGGTAACGCTTGGTGTGGGAGGACAGCGAGTACCAGTACACGGGGAGGCGACCACGATGTCGGTCGCTGCGAGGGTGGCGTTGAAGAGCAGCGCGAGGTTTCACGCCTCGGGCCGTGCGGTGTGTCCCGCGCCGTGCCGCAGGTCGAAGTCGGGGAGGAGACGCTCGGCGAGCGAGATCCACTGCTGCTCGATGTCGGCGGGCAACTGCGGGCGGCCCGACGCGCGAGCAACTCGGTGTTCCCGTCGCTGCGATGGCTGGCGAGGACGAAGAGGAAACGGCGGGACAATGGGGGGCTCCTTGATCGAGCGCGTGGATGACCACCGCGTGTGAGCAGTCCCGCCGGGTGGCGTCGTGGTCTGCCGTGTCCCGGCGGTGCCGGTCGGGCCGGCGTCTCGGGACGCGGTTCACGCCGCGGCGGACGAGGCGAGCCGTCGGGCCAGGAGGAGTGCGGCGGCCGGGGGGTTGAACACGATCGGCAGCCGCCTCACCAGACTTCCGGTGCGGCACGACATTCACTGTGCGGCACACGGCGCGATACAACGAGCACAGGTTTTTGGGACGCCTCGGGTACATACCACTGCCGTTGGTACGTCTGGCAGTAGCAGTCAGAGCAGTCAGAGCAGTCAGAGCAGTCGGACCGTCGGCGGTGGTCGTCGTGCCGTCGTGCCGTCATGCGTGGGGAGGGTGCCCGGTATCGGACACCCGCCCCTGTCGCAGTCGTCCCTCGTCCTCGGCCGGCCCCGGCAGCCGGGCATGCGGACACGGCGATCGTACGGTTCGCATACGGCTCCGAGGGCACCGCAAGATTGAAGGCACTACTGGGGTCGGCGACCTACCGAACCGTCAGCGCGACTGCTCCCGAGCAAAGACAGTCCACCGGCCGCCCAACGGCGTAGGAATCTGCGGAACGCGCAAGGCTCCCCCCAGAGTGCCCGGCCACCGGGTTACGCTCCGGCGCAGCGCTGCTGGCGCACCATCCGCAGCGAAAACCGCGACGGCCGGTGATGTCAGTCGGTGGCGTCGCGCAGCGCCTCGTTGATGTCACCCAGCGCGCCGGTCAGCCGCCTGTAGTCGTCGCGGGCCACGGGCGTGACGAAGTACCGCTCGACGACACGGGAGTGAACGGCCGCGGCCTGAAGGAACAGGGTACGGCCGTGATCAGTTGGTTCCACCAGGACGCTCCTGCGGTCGTCCGGTGATGGGACGCGGCGGACCATGTCGGCTTCTTCCATGCGGTCGATCAGCCGGGTGGTGCCACTGCTGGTGAGGGTGAGGTCGTCGGCGAGCTGGCGCTGGGAGACCTCCTCTCCCGGCTTGCGGCTCAGCCTGATGAGGACCTCCAGCATGGTGTGGCTGATCCCGCACTCGCGTCGCAGGGCAGTGTCGATACCCGTGCCCTCCTCGTCGAGGTCGGCCGCCGCGGGATGCTCGGCGGTCAGGAGGACATGATCACCGATATCGCTCTCGACCTGCTCGGCTGCAGCCGAGCCTGACGGGCACCTCGACCGGCGGGCCCGGTTACTCTCTCAACGCGCCCATCGCCCGGTCGAGCAGCACGGCCAGCGGGACAGTACCCTCACAGGCCACCCATCCCGTGGCTGCCACGTCCAGGCAGGCGAGGGCGGCGGCGGCCAGTGCAGTCGCCCTGGTGTCCTCCGGCCGGTCAGGGCTGACTCCCAGCCGCCGGGCGATTTCCGGAACCAGCAGTTCCTGCCAGCTGAGCGTCTTCTCGTGGTGCCCGGCGCGCAGTGACGGCGTCTCCTGCAGCATGCGCAGATAGGCGAGTGTCTGCTCGGGCGCCTGCGCATTTGCCTGCGTGAGGACGTCGAACGCCCGGCGCAGTGCTTTCCAGGGCCGTTCGTCGTCGGGGCGGGCGGCCAGCGCCTCCGCGATCTGACGGCCGGATTCCACCAGGCGTCCCAGGACGATCTCTTCCTTGGTTCCGAAATACCGGAACAGACTGGCGCGCGACAGGCCCACCTCGGCGGCGATCCCAACTCGGAGGCCATTTCGCGAGTGCACAGCCCTGCCGTTGTCGGCATGGTCGATCAGACACAACAGCGCCTTGCTCACCCACGCCTGACAGGCTCTCGACGCCACTCCTGACCGTCAGTGCCAAGGCGACGCGAACAAGGCCGATGTGAATCGCCCGCCGCTCTCGATGCTGCCTGCTGTCCTGCTCACTCGGCTCGTGCTTTTGCCGCCCAGCAGCCTCGCTCAGTCCGGATGGCGGCCACCACCGAGGCCCTGGTGGCGGCCGCCACTCCGAAACCGGCGGAACGCTTCACCAACCGCTCCTTCGCCGAGTATCGGGCCAGGATGCGGAGGGCAACTGGTTCGACCTATCGGAACACGGCTTCGGCGGCTCGCGCCCGCCGTCCGATTCCACCGGGTCCTGAACCGGCTGGCGCCGATCGCCGCGAACGGGACGGCCACACAGGCACAGGGGCGGCAAGACCAGTTGGCGCAGCCTGACGAGGTCGACGGCGCTCTCGATGCCGACTTGTTGCTCGGCGCAGGTCTGTCGGTGCCGTCAGGCCCGCGCACCGTAGAGCGTGGCGAGTTCGGCGGACACGGCGGCGAGTTCGGCGCGGGCCTCGGGCGGGTCGAGGACCTCGACGGTGGCGCCCATAGAGAGCAGACCGCGTACGTCGGGAAGTTCGCGGAAGGCGAGTTCGGCGAGGGCCCAGCCGTCATCCATGAGGTGAAGCGGGGCGACCAGACGGGAGACGAAAAGGCGCTGGAAGATCTCCAGTTGCTCGCGGCGTACGCGGCAGTGGACGTGGATGCCATCCGGCAGGCTCTCGAAGCGTTGGCGCAGCAGGGCCCAGACGGTGGCGAGGTCTTGGCCGGGACGGCGGTGGACGGGTTCGTCGACGACCTCGGCGGCAAGGACGCGGTCGGCACGGAACATCCGGGGCTTGCCGCCCCGGTCGGCGACGAGATACCAGACGCCTGCCTTGCTGACCAGCCCGTACGGGTCGACGGTATAGCGGTGCGGCTCGCGGGCGTCGCTGCTGCGGTAGGTCAGCTGGAGCCGGCGGTCGGTGAAGGTGGCGTGCTGGAGCTCTGCGAGATGGGCGTCGGTAGCCGTTTCGATGCCGTGCATCCAGCGGACGGGGTCGACCAAGACGCGCTCACTGATGCGCTCGGCGTCGCCGCGGTGCCGGGCGGGCAGCGCGGCCATGACCTTCCGGAGCGCCGAGCGGATCGCCTCACCCAGGCCGAGCGCGTCGTGCGTGCCCTCGGTGGCGAGGACGAACAGGGCGCGCGCCTCGTCGTTGGTCAACCCGGTGACGTCTGTGCGGTAGCCGGGCAGCAGCCGCACACCGCCGCTGCGTCCACGCTCCGTCCACACCGGTACGCCGGCGGTGGAGAGTGCCTCGACGTCGCGGTAGACGGTGCGAACCGAAACCTCCAGGTGTTCGGCGAGTTCGACGTGGGAGATCCGCTCGCGGGCCTGCAGGAGCAGCAGGATGGACAGCAGTCGGTCGGCTTTCACACGGGCGAGCGTAAATCCTGACGGCCGATGTCACGTATGGATGGAACGCTGTCCTTGCCGTCCCGAAGATCGCGCGAGCGAGATTTTCCTGAGGAGCAGACCCCCGTGTCCTACGCGTTCGATCCCGAGCTGGCCCACTGGGTCCCGATGATCAATGATCTGCCGTTCGCCGACCTCGCCGCCGCCCGCGCGGCCGAGAAGGCGATGACGGCGAACCTGCCCATGTACGAGCCGGCCCGGCCGGTCGACGTCCGCGACACTCTTGTCCCGGGGCCTGAAGGCGCACCGCAGGTCCCGGTCCGGATCTATACCCCGGTCGGCGCCGAGGCGGCGGACACCGGCCTGCCCGGCCTGGTGTACATGCACGGCGGCGGCTATGTGCTCGGCAGTTTGGACTTCTGCCACTCCGACCTGCTGCGGATCGCCGACCAGGTCGGCGCGGTGGTGGTCTCGGTGGACTACCGGCTCGCGCCCGAAAATCCCTTCCCGGCCGGACTGGAGGACTCCTACGCCACGTTGGTCTGGACGGCCGGGCACGCGACAGAGCTGGGCATCGACCCGGCCCGGCTGGGCGTCGGCGGTGACAGCGCGGGCGGCGGACTCGCCACGGCCGTGGCCCTGCTGGCCCGGGACCGCAGCGGCCCGGCGCTCTGCTTCCAGTACCTGGGAGTCCCGATGCTGGACGACCGGCTGGAGACGCCCTCGATGCGGGCCTTCACCGACACCCCTGTGTGGAACCGCCCCATCGCCGAGATCTGCTGGAGTCACTACCTGGGCGGCGAGGGCCGCCGTGGCGGCCCCGACCTCCCCGCGTATGCGGCCCCGGCCCGTGCCGCGGACCTCACCGGGCTGCCGCCGGCGTTCGTCTACGTCTGCGAGTTCGACCCCCTGCGGGACGAAGGGATGATCTACGCGCAACGGTTGGTACAGGCGGGGGTCACCACCGGGTTGCATCTCTACCCGGGGACATTCCACGGTTCGGTGGGTCTGAGGGATGCGGCCATCAGTCAGGAGATGCTCTCGGACGTGATGGACGGGCTGCGGCGCGGCCTGCGCGTGCGCTCGGTGCGGTAGCGGCCACTTTTCGCCGTGGCAGAGCCGGCGTCTGGCGTGGTGGCGCGCCGACGGGGCGGCGGGCCCGGTTACTCTCTCAACGCGCCCATCGCCCGGTCGAGCAGCACGGCCAGCGGGACAGTACCCTCACAGGCCACCCATCCCGTGGCTGCCACGTCCAGGCAGGCGAGGGCGGCGGCGGCCAGTGCAGTCGCCCTGGTGTCCTCCGGCCGGTCAGGGCTGACTCCCAGCCGCCGGGCGATTTCCGGAACCAGCAGTTCCTGCCAGCTGAGCGTCTTCTCGTGGTGCCCGGCGCGCAGTGACGGCGTCTCCTGCAGCATGCGCAGATAGGCGAGTGTCTGCTCGGGCGCCTGCGCATTTGCCTGCGTGAGGACGTCGAACGCCCGGCGCAGTGCTTTCCAGGGCCGTTCGTCGTCGGGGCGGGCGGCCAGCGCCTCCGCGATCTGACGGCCGGATTCCACCAGGCGTCCCAGGACGATCTCTTCCTTGGTTCCGAAATACCGGAACAGACTGGCGCGCGACAGGCCCACCTCGGCGGCGATCTGGTCGACGGTCGTCCGATCGAACCCCTGCTCGATGAAGAGCCGGTGCGCCACCTCGACCACCTCCGCCTGAACCGTCGCGCGCATGCGCTCACGCAGGCCGGGCGGCTTGCGCGCGGACTGGGCGGAGGTACGAGCATTCTCATTCATAGGCAGAAGGATACAGTAATGACTCATTTTGATATTGAGTATCAATCTGATGCGTAGTCTCCTTGGGTGGATCTCGATCCGCCCTCGTGCTTCCGCGCGGCTACGCAAATGCACCGGCTTGCGGATTCATTGATGCGGTGCCCGGCTCGGGCGCCAAGACGCGCCGCGTTTGGGACCGAGGACCCCGCGCACCGGCGCCGAGGGCGACTGGGTGTGCCGTACGGCGGTGAAGAGCAGGCACAACAGAGCCGCTTCGCCCGCCGCCCGGCTCGACGACCCGGTGGACCTCGGGGGCGCATCGCTCGGATCGTCGCATTGCGCACGGCCGGTCGGCAGGTGGGCAGGTCGGCCCGAGGAGCAATTCAGGACGGCCCACTCCTTCACAGCCAGTGCTGACTGTGAAGGAGTGGAGTCATGGGCAGGCGGGACGAACAACGCGCTACCGCACGGGCCCGGATCGTGGACGCCGCCGTGGCGACTGACGGGGACCGGCATCAGGGTGCTCGTGCCGTCGTCGAGGAGGACGCGCTCGGCGATGCGGCCCTGGTCGCACCACAGATCGTGGCGGCAGCGGCCGAAGCGCAGGAGCTCGTAGGCACGTGGTTTGACCGAGCCGTGCTGCCGGTTGATGACCAGCAGACCGAGGCGGGCGAGGGCGTCGCGGTGGACGCCGCGGAAGGCTCCGTCGTAGATGACGCCCATGCAGCCGGGAAGCAGGCTGCTGAGCTGGCTGAAGGAGCGCACGGCGACGGCGGCTTCGTCTTCGTAGTCGCCGCCGGCGACATGCCGGACGGCGAGGATGGCGCGCTGCCAGTAGCCGTCGTAACGGGCCGAGGCGAAGAACCACTTCGTGCCCCGCGCGAGGCGCTTCTCCTTCTCGCCGTTCTCGTAGTAGAGGCGGGCCGCGGGGTCTACCCGATGCCTGCGCATCTCCCCGGTAGTGGTGTCGACAGTGAAGGAGTGCTCCGCTTTGGAGGGCGCTTTGGGGACCAGGCGTTTGTCACAGGCTCGCTGCTGGCCTTTGGCGTTGCCGGTGGAGTGGACCAGGATCCGGCCGACCTCAAGCGGGGGGTCGCTTTTGCGGGGACCGTTTAGCAGGTGGGTGTCTTCCAGGACCCGGTAGGTCTCCGCTGTGCGGAGGGGATCTTCTATCCGGCCGTGGGGCGCGGCTTCCTCCGTGAACCATGCCGGGGCCGGCGGATCCCCACCTGAAGTCTGTCGCGAGGAATCCTCACGGCACCTCTTGACGAGGAATGCGTTAGCGCTAACACTTCACTCACATCCAGCAGCGCAGTATCGCGCAGCCGCGTCGTGAGCCCCACCTCCAGTGGCTTCTGCTTCCCCATGCTTTTCCGGCCGGTGTCCCAGCTGCACCGGACGAGCCGCCCGACGGAGCGTAAGTGTGATCGATAACATCTCACCCACCAAGACTTTTCCGGGGGGTGACGGCAGCCGCCGTCACCCAGCCGAATCCCCGCCATCGTCCACGGCTGGGCACCGCCGCGGGCGGGGCCGGATCCGCGCCACCCTGGAGGCGTACCTGCTCCTCGCGCCGAGCCTCGCCGGGCTCCTGATGTTCCTCGTGGCGCCCATCGTCGGGGTCGTCGTCATCAGCTTCTTCGACTGGAACCTGATGGGCACCCCGCGCTTCGTCGGGCTGGCGAACTACCGCGAGATGATGGGCGACAGTGAGGTGTGGCGCGCGATGCGCAACACCGTGTACTACGTGCTGCTGAACATCCCCGCGCAGACCGTGCTCGCGCTGCTGCTCGCCCTCGCGATGAACCGGAAGCTGCGGGGCCTCAAGGTGCTCCGGGTGTTGTTCGTCCTGCCGTGGATGGCCATGCCGGTGGCCCTCGGCATCGTCTGGAGCTGGGCGTTCGATCCCCAGCGCGGCGTGGTCAACCAGTTCCTGGCCCTGTTCGGCGTGGACGGCCCGGCGTGGCTGTCGTCCACCGGTTGGGCGATGCCGGTGCTCGCCTCGGTCAACATCTGGCAGTACACGGGCTACACCATGCTGTTCCTGCTGGCGGGCCTCCAGGCGATTCCCGAATCGCTCTACGAGGCGGCCGACCTGGACGGGGCCGGCACCGTCCAGCGCTTCTTCCGGATCACGCTGCCGCTGCTGCGCCCGTCGATGTTCTTCGTGCTGGTGACCAACACGATCGGGTCGTTCCAGATGTTCGACACCGTCTACGTGATGACCCAGGGCGGGCCGGGCGGCTCGACGGACACGATGAACTACCACATCTACCAGCAGGCGTTCCAGCTGTTCCGCACCGGCTACGCCTCGGCGCTGGCGATGCTGCTGTTCGCCGTGATCCTGCTGGTGACGGCCGTCCAGCTCCTGTACTTCCGCAAGCGCACCATCTACGACTTCAGCTGAGGACGGCCACGATCATGTCTTCTCTCTCCACCGCCGTCCGCAGAACGACGCTGTACGGGATCCTCGCCGCTGGAGCGCTGCTGTCCGTGGCCCCGTACCTGCTGACGCTGAACGGCGCGCTCAAGCGTCCGGCGGACCTGCTGTCGACCGACGCCTGGATTCCCGCACATCCCGCCACGTTCGCCAACTTCACCGCCGTGTGGAACCAGTACGGGATGTCCTCCTTCCTGCTGCACACCCTGTCCGTCGCGGTGCTCGTCACCATCGGGCAGGTGGTGTTCAGCGCGCTGGCGGCGTATGCGCTCGCCCGGATGGAGTTCCCGGGGCGCGACTGGCTCTTCTGGGGATACCTCGCCACGATGATGGTGCCCCAGATGATCACGCTCGTGCCGCTGTTCCTGATGATGCGTGAACTCGGCCTGGTGGACACCTACGCGGGTCTGATCCTGCCCACCCTCTTCGGCACCCCGTACGGCGTCTTCCTGGTACGCCAGCACTTCCGCACCATTCCCCATGACCTGGAGGCCGCCGCCCGCATCGACGGGGCGAACACCTGGACCATCCTGGTGCGGATCATGCTGCCGCTGAGCCGTCCGATCCTCGCCACGCTCGCGATCATCACGTTCGTCAACACCTGGAACAACCTGATCTGGCCGCTGATCATCACCAACAGCGACCGGACCCGGGTGATCACCGTGGGCATCTCCGCCCTCCAGGGCGAACACGTCTCCGACCTGCCGCACATCGTGCTGGCCGGGGCGGCCCTCGCCCTGCTTCCCCTGATCGCCGTGTTCCTTCTGTTCCAGCGGCACATCGTGCGCTCCATCGCGCTGACCGGCCTCAAGTAGGCCGTCCGCCGCCGCGGCCCGAGCGGTCCGCTTCCACCGAAGACGTCACCGCCCACCGGCCCCCCGGTTCCCCCCCGCACCACCTCGCACCACCTCGCACCGAAAGGGACGCCCAACCATGTCCGCTTCCTCCAGAAGAGTCCTGGCCGCCACCGCCACCAGCGCACTCCTGCTCTGCCTCACCACCGCCTGCGGCTCGTCCGGCTCGGACACCTCCTCCGGAGGAACCGTCACTCTGCGGTACGCCATCTGGGACGCCGTCCAGGAGCCGGCGCTGCAGAAGTCGGTCGCCGTGTTCGAGAAGCAGCACCCGAAGATCAAGGTCAAGATCGAGCTGAACGCGTGGGCGCAGTACTGGAGCAAGCTGCAGACCCAGATGGCCGGCCGCACCGCGCCCGACGTCTTCTGGGACCACGTGGCCTACTTCCCGCAGTTCTCCCAGCAGAATGTCCTCGCCGACCTCACCCCGTACATCAAGGCCGACAAGCTGGACACGTCGATCTACGACCCCAAGCTCCTGACGGGCTGGCAGCAGGACGGCAAGCAGTACGGCCTGCCGAAGGACTGGGACACCATCGCCCAGGTCTACAACAAGACCATGCTCGAGAAGGCGGGGCTGACGCAGGACGAGCTGGGCGGCCTCTCCTGGAACACCACCGACGGCGGCAGCTTCGTCAAGGCGTTGCAGAAGCTGACCGTCGACGACAACGGCAAGCACCCGAACGAGCCGGGCTTCGACAGCAAGCACGTCAAGCAGTACGGGCTCGCGCTCGGGTCGGCCAACGGCCAGACGGACTGGTGGGACGCGGCGGTCCAGAACGGCTGCAAGCTCCAGGACAAGGCGTGGGGCAAGTGGACCATCAACCAGCCGTCGTGCGTCAAGGCCATCCAGTTCGTCCAGGACCTGCGGCTGAAGTACCACGTGGCGGTGCCGGCCTCCGTCACCAACACCCCCAACGGGGCCTCCCTGCCGCAGGTCATGGCCCGCAAGCAGGCTGCCGTCGTGTGGGACGGCAGCTGGGACCTCAACGCCTACCAGAGCTCGATGAAGGGCAACTTCGGCGTCGCCGAGCTGCCCAGTGGCCCGGCGGGCAAGGGCACGGTGTACAACGGGCTCAGCAACGCCCTGTACGCGGGCAGCAAGCACCCCAAGGAGGCGTGGGAACTCGTGAAGTGGCTCGGGTCACAGGAGTCCCAGAAGATCATCGTCTCCCAGGGGTCGGTGTGGCCGGGCATCCCCACGCTCAACAAGGACTACGTGGCCGTCTGGCAGAAGCGGGGTGTGGACGTGAGCGCCTTCTCCAAGGAGGCCGAGGGCACGACCGTCGGCTATCCGCTGACCACGTCCTCGGCGACGTACAACGTCAAGGTGCAGGACGCCTTCAACCAGGTGTGGCTGGGTCAGCAGTCCCCGAAGGCTGCGGCGGACTCCGTCAACGAGGAGTCCAACGCGGCGATCAAGTAGGCAGTCACCTGCCATACGCCTCAACCGACCATCCACCAGGAGCCCACGGACATGCAGAACCCCACCCCGGCTAGCCGCGACGAGGAGCCGTCCCAGGACGGCGCCGACCGGCAGCGGTCCGTCAGTATCTTCGACGTCGCCAAGGTGGCCGGGGTGTCCCACCAGACCGTCTCCCGCGTGATCAACGACCGCCCGAGGGTTGCGAAGGCCACCCGAGCACGCGTGCTGGAGGTCATCGACGAGCTGGGCTACAAACCCAACCGGCTCGCCCGGGCGCTGGCCGGGGGAGTGGTGCGCTCGGTGACGGTGCTCACCTCGGACACCACCCTGTACGGCGCCTCCCTCGCCCTGCGGGGCATAGAGGAGGCAGCCCGTGCGGCGGACTTCGCCGTGTCGGTCAGTGTCCTGGACGACAATTCCCCGCAGACGGCGGAGGACGTCGCCGGCCGGCTCGCCCGTCCCGGGGAACCCGTCCTGGTGATCGCCTTCAACGCGGTCGGCGAACGGGCCTGGCAGGCGCTGCCCGCCGAGTTCCCCGCGGCCGCCGTGGTGGAGCGGCCGCGGGAGGCCGGCCGGACCGGCAGACCGGAAGCCTGGCTCGACGACCGGACGGCGGCGGCCCAGGCCACCCGCTACCTGCTCGGCCTCGGCCACCGGACCGTCCACTACATGACGATCCCGTCCACCACGACCCGGGTCGGTCAGCGCGCCGAGGGCTGGCGGGACGCGCTCACCGGCGCCGGCCAACCTGCCCCCGAACCGCTGGAAGGCGGCTGGAGCCCTCGATCCGGATACCTGGCCGCTCGTAGCGTGGTGGCCGACCCGCAGGTCACCGCCGTGCTGTGCGGCAACGACGACCTCGCACTCGGTGTGCTGCGGGCGGCCCGGGAGGCAGGCCGGGACGTGCCGGGCGACCTGAGCGTCATGGGCTTCGACGACGCACCGTACGCGGCGTACACCCACCCCACCCTGACCTCGGTACGGCTGGACTTCGAAGGGCTGGGGCGCGGCGCCTTCGGGATGCTGCACCGGCTGCTCGACCCGGATAACGCCCCGGCGCCACCGCTGTGGGCCGAACCCGACCTGATCGTCCGCGAGAGCACCGGCCCGGCACCGCACCGGACCACCTGACCGTTCCCGCCGGGGTCGTCCCGGCCTGGGCGCCGACAACTCCGTACCGCTCCGTCCGCGGGGGATGTGAGCGATAACATCCCGTCCTCGACCCGTCCTCCCGCAGCGCCGCGGGAGGGGAAAGCAAGGTCCCCATGTCCCTCATCACCCGCACTCCGGGCGCTGCGCCGCCCGGCCGCAGAAGAGCAGCCCTCACGGGCTCGCTGGTCGCCGTTGCCGCCCTCGTGGGCACCGCCCTCGCCGTGCCCCAGACGGCGGCTGCCGCCGGCCAGACCTTCACCGTCGACCTCGGCACGACCACCGGCACCGTCCTGCGCGGCTCGAACGGCGCGCTGTACGGTCAGAGTGACGACGGCGTCCCCAGCGACAACCTGCTGGCGCCGCTGAAGCTCACCACCGGCTCGCAGAAGCCCCCGAACGGCGCCCAGCACCCCAACGGGGACATCCTGGACGTGGCCCCGTCGTTCTTCCGCAACGGCGGCGGCACGATGTACACCAACATCCAGGACGAGTACTCGGCTTGGCCGTACCAGAACCTCGGCATGACCGACTACCTCACCAAGGTCGACGCCGCGGTCAACGCGATCAAGGGGACCTCGTACGCGGACAAGGTCGTCTTCGTCCCCTTCAACGAGCCCGACGGCAACTGGTACACCGGCCTCGGCAGCAGTGACACCACCACCTACCAGACGGCCCTGAGCAAGTTCGAGTCCGACTGGAGCACCGTCTACGCCCGGATCCAGACCGACATGCCCGGCGCGAAGATAGGCGGGCCCAACACCGCCAACTACCTCAGCAGGTTCTTCGGCGACTTCCTGACCTACGCCAAGTCCAAGAACCAGCTGCCGGACGTTTTCACCTGGCACGAGCTCGGTCCCGCCTCGCTCTCCTCCTACCGCGGCCACTACTCGACGTACCGCTCCCTCGAGAGCGCCCGCGGCATCAGCCCCATCACCGTCAACATCGACGAGTACGCGAACCGGCGTGACCTGTCCGTGCCCGGGCAGATGGTGCAGTGGGCCACGATGTTCGAGGACACCAAGAGCTACGCCCAGCAGCCCTACTGGGACGCGGCCGGCAACATGGACGGCAACACGGCCCGCACCAACAGCCCCAACGGCGCCTGGTGGTTCTGGCACGCGTACGCCGGGATGACCGGGCAGACCGTCAAGGCGACCCCGCCGCAGGTCAGCGTCCAGGACACGCTCCAGGGCATGGCCTCGCTGGACACCGGCCGCAAGCAGGCCCAGGTGCTCCTCGGCGGATCGGCCACCGACACCAACGTGGTGATCAACAACATCCCGAGCGCCACCTTCGGCAGCAAGGTCGAGGTCACCGTCCAGGAGCTGGACTGGAGCGGCTACGACGGCGTGTCCGCGCCGCCGCAGACCATCTCCCGCGCCGCCTTCACCCCCTCCAGCGGGTCCATCACCGTTCCGCTGACCGGCCTGAACGCCATGTCGGCCTACCGCATCACGGTCACCCCGAACGGCGGCGGCACCGCCACCACGCCCACCGTGCCGGCGAGCTCCTCGTACGAGGCCGAGAACGGCACCATCACCAGCGGCACGATCAGCACCCAGGGCACGGGCGCCAGCTACGGCACCGCGCAGAAATACGCCGCCTCCGGCACCAAGGACGTCACCGCCCTCAACCAGGCGACCAGCAAGGTCGACTTCGCGGTGAGCGCCCCGTCGTCCGGCACCTACAACCTGACGGTCTTCTACGGCAACCAGACCGGTACCCCGGCCCAGCAGGCCCTGCGCATCGACGGCGCCAACCCCAAGTTCGTCACCTACCCGGACACCCTGAACTCCGAGTAC
Organism: Streptomyces achromogenes; assembly: GCF_030816715.1. NCBI lineage: Bacteria > Bacillati > Actinomycetota > Actinomycetes > Kitasatosporales > Streptomycetaceae > Streptomyces > Streptomyces achromogenes. Next base: position 7,260,220 of record NZ_JAUSYH010000001.1, read on the forward strand.
CGGGGCACGGTCACCGTCCCGGTGACGCTGAGCGCGGGCAGCCACACCATCTCCCTGGCCAAGTCCGACGCCACCCTGGGCACCGCCGCGGGTGACGTGACCCTCGACAAGATCGACCTGACGGCCGTGCCGAGCACCCCGCAGACCCTGTACGAGGCGACGTTCGCCGACACCAGCGGCACTCCGAGCTGGTCCTACGGCGATGTGGGCGAGGGCGGGACCGGCGCTGTCGTCCTGGACTCCGGCGACAGCACCACGTTCGACGCCTATGCGCCCACCGACGGTTACTACACCGTGAAGACCGACTACGCCTCCACGGGCGGAACGGCCGCACTGGCCCTGAACGGCACCACCGCCGCCACCCTGGCCGACTCCGGCGGCGCCGCGACCACCGCTAGCAACCGCCTCTACCTGATCGCCGGCATCAACCGGATCAAGGTCAGCCCGAACACCGGCGCCACGGTCACCCTGCGGGACCTGAAGGTGGCCGGCTCGGGTGACACCACCGGCGTCACCAAGTACGAGGCCGAGAGTGGCACCCTGGCCGGAGTGGCCAAGATCCAGTCGAACGTGTGGACCTCCGGCGGCAAGGACGTCGGCTACATCGGCAACGGCAGCGCCAACACGCTGACGTTCGGCAACATCAGCGCCCCGGCCGCGGGCCGGTACGCGGTGGTGGTCCACTACGCCAACAACGACCGGGCGGGCACCGGCAACTACAACACCAACCTCGAGTCCCGCACCGCGCAGCTGACGGTGAACGGCGGCACCCCCGCCACGGCGACCTTCCGCAACACCTACGGCTGGAGCGACTTCTGGTCGCTGGGCACCACCGTCAACCTCAACGCCGGAACCAACACCCTGAAGATCTCCAACTCCTCCTCCTACGCACCCGACATCGACTACATCGAGGTCGCCCCCGTGAACGGCTGACCGTTCCACCTCAGGGACCGCCGCCGACCCCGGCGGCGGTCCCTTCCCTCTGCGTGCCGCCGCACGTTCTCGCCGCCCGACCCCAAGCCCGAGAGGCCGCCATGCCGAACATCGCCCATGACCCCGAACACCGGCTGTGGGTCCTGTCCGGACCCGGCTCCAGTTACGTGCTGCACCTCGACGACGCCGACCGACTGCGCGGCCTGCACTGGGGACCCCGCCTCACGCTCGAACAGGCCGTCTCCCTGCTCCGGTACCCAGAGCCCGGCCGCCGGTCGTTCGAGGACCCCGCGGACGGCACCCTCGACCTCGACACCGCCGGAGCCATGCGCTACGCCCACTCGGGCGTCCAGGTCCGCTTCCCGGACGGCGTCCGCGACCTCGAACCGGAGCCGGCCGGCGAGGAGGTGATCGAACACGAGGACGGCACGGAACTGCTGCTGCGGTTCACCGACCGGCACTACCCGCTCACCCTCGAGACGCGCTACCGTCTGCGCACCGGCACCGATGTCATCGAACGCCACCTCGTCCTGCGCCACACCGGCAGCGAGACCGACGGCGCGATCACGGTCGTGCGCGCCGACTCCGCCACCTGGGTACTGCCAAGGCTGCGTGAGTACCGCCTGAGCCAGGTGCGGGGGCAGTGGAACGCCGAGACGCAGCTGAACCGGACTCCGCTGCCCTACGGCGAGACCGTCCTCACCAGCCGCCGCGGCACCACCGGACACCAGAGCAACCCCTGGGCCATGATCGACGACGGCGAAGCCGACGAGGTCCACGGCGGCGTCTGGTCGTGCGCCCTCGCCTGGAGCGGAAGCTGGCGGCTCACCGCCCAACGGCTGCCCACCGAACGGGCCACCCTGTCCGCGGGCTTCGGCCACGACCCGGTCACCTGGGAGCTGCCGCCGGGCGAGGAGCTGGCCACCCCGGTCTGCGCGGGGGCGTACACCGAAGGCGGCTTCGGAGCCGCGTCCCGGCTGTGGCACCGGCACGTCCTGGACCATGTGCTGCCGCACCCGGGGGAGCTGCGGCCGGTGCTCTACAACTCCTGGGAGGCGACCGAGTTCGACATCGACGTCACCGGTCAGATCGCGCTGGCCGAGAAGGCCGCGGCGCTCGGCGCCGAGCTGTTCGTGATGGACGACGGCTGGTTCGGTGCCCGCACCCATGACGCCGCCGGTCTCGGCGACTGGACCCCCAACCCGAACCGCTTCCCCGACGGCCTCGCCCCACTGATCGACCGGGTGCACGACCTGGGCATGCAGTTCGGCCTGTGGGTCGAGCCCGAGATGGTCAACCCCGACAGCGACCTGTACCGCGCCCACCCCGACTGGGTGCTTCACCACCCGCACCGCCGCCGCACCGAGCACCGCAACCAACTGGTGCTCAACCTCGCCCGCCCCGACGTGGCCGCCTGGCTGCACGGCAGGCTCGACGAACTGCTGTCGAAGAACGCCATCGACTTCCTCAAATGGGACATGAACCGCCCCTTCACGGAGGCCGGTTGGCCCGACGCCGACGGCGACCCCGACCGGCTGTGGATCGACCACGTACACCACCTCTACGACCTGCTCGACCGGCTGCGCGCCGACCACCCGGACCTGCGCATCGAAACGTGCAGCAGCGGCGGCGGCCGCCTCGACCTCGGCATCCTCGCCCGCACCGACCAGGTGTGGACCTCCGACAACACCGACGCGCTCGACCGCATCGGGATCCAGCACGGCTTCTCCCAGCTCTACCCGGCTCGGATCATGGGCGCCTGGGTCACCGACAGCCCCAACCCCTACACCGGGCGCAGCGTGCCCCTCGACTTCCGCTTCCACGTCGCCATGAACGGTGTCCTGGGCATCGGCGGCGACCTGAACCGGTGGAGCGAAGCCGAACTGGCCCGCGCGGCCGAACTCGTGGCCCTGTACAAGCGCGTACGGCACCTCGTCCAGCTCGGCGAGCAGCACCGGCTGCGGCCCCCCGGGGACGGGGAGCTCAGCGCGCTGCAGTACCTCGCCCCGGACGGCCGGGAAGCCGCAGTGATCGCCCTGCGACGGTCACGGCACTATGGACACCACGACCCAGCCCTGCACCTGCGTGCACTCGACCCCACCGCCCGCTACCGCGACACGGCCACCGGCATCGTGCACCACGGCGCCATCCTGCTCAGCCACGGACTGCCCCTGGACCTCGCCGCGGACGACTATGCCTCCGCACTCGTCCACCTCGTCCGCGAGCCGGCCTGACGACGACGCGCCCCTTGACCGTGTCAGCGATCGAGTTCTGCCCGGACCGCCCACCTGGCCGGGCCGGGCGGGTCCGTCAATCGAACGGCTCTGTCCCGAATCGGCCGGGCAAGCCGCAACCGCCCAGTCTCGGTCAGGGGGTGCATCACGGGTTGGGATACGAGGGCCTTTCGGTTGGTGTAGACGTCGCAATCCACACCGAACCGGAAGGCCCTCACCCGTTCCAGATCCCCCAGAAGAGACCTGGCTCACCCGTCCACAACCTCCCGGGACAGATACAGCCCTTGGCGCCGCCGTCCGCTGTCTCGTCCGCCGGCGCTACTTGAGATACATGGCGAGGGGGAGGTTCTGGCGGCGCACCTCACCGGCGACGAGCCCGGCGATCCGCTGCGCGCCGTAGGTTTCGAAGTGGGTGTGGTCGTTGCAGAAGAACGCGCCCACGGGACCTGAGCCGTAGTCGCCGTTGTTGGGGCAGAAGTACAGGCTGTTGTAGAGGGAGACGCTCCGCGTCTGCAGGTCGATGACCGGAGCCCCGGTGGCGGTGCCGGCGGCGAGGGTCTGGGTGACGAAGCCGCGGCTCTTGGTGGCCGTGCCGCCGGAACAGGTGATGGCGGCCACCGGGGTGAGCAGCACGGGGTGCGCGCCCCGGGCAAGGGCGGCCTGCGCCATCGTGGTCATCAACTGCTGATAGCGGGCCGGTCCGACGTGCCGTGGGCAGGTGGAGGAGGAGTCGTTGATGCCGAACTGGATGAACAGGTAGTCGCCGGCATTCATCCCGGTGCTCGCGTTCAGCATCGCCTGCCAGCGTGACGAGTACATGCTTGGCGTGAGGCGGCACTCGCCGTCGGAGCCCTTGGTGCCGCTCACGTTCCCCTCGTACAGCCAGGTCTGGATGCTGCGGCCTCCCACCGCCTGGTTCTTGACGGTCACGTCGGTGTTGAACAGGGCGTCGAACTGGCTGCCCCACCCGACCGGACAAGGGAGGCCGGCGCTCGGGTCGGCCATGGTGGAGTCGCCGGCCAGCCACACGGTGACCGGCGCGGCCACGGCTCGTACGGCGGTTGCGGCGCGTGAGGCGCCGGTGCAGTTCGCCGCCATGCTGTCGGCCACCGAGGCGGCGCGAATGCCGAGGCTCGACAAGGCGATGACCAGGGCGGTCGTGACGAGTATCCGAAGGTGCTTCATGGGTTCCTTCCGGTGCGGGCGTCGCCGCACGTCGGTCAGCGCAGGTACGCGGCCAGAGGCAGGTTCTGCTCCCGGATGCTCTGGAGCAGCAGTCCGCCGATCTGTGTCGCGCCGTACTGCGAGAAGTGGGTGTTGTCCGTGACGCCGTCGACGGAGGCGCGAAGGAAGAGCTGCGCGGAGGCGGAGGGGCCGAGGGACTCCACCAGTGCCTTGCTCCTGGCAGTCAGGTCCATCACCGCTGCCTGCGGCGGCCCGCGGCGGCGGCTTCGGCCTGGTCGGCCTCACCGAACGCGTCACCGCGCTCGGCGGCGAACTGCGCACCGGGCCACGCCCCGACCGCGGCTGGCAGGTCACCGCCGCCCTCCCGGCCACCGCTGGCAGTCCGGCGCATGACCTCGTCGCCAACAGTGTTGGCACTGCTCACGGTTGATCCCCCCCTGCGGAACACGGGCTCATGCAGTTGCTTGGCCCTACTGCGCCGGCTCACGCTCTGCCTCCATCGCCTGCAGTGCCCCTGATCGCTCCAGGAAGATGCGTCGACTGGTGGCGTTCTGGGCGACGGCGAAGCCGAGGGCGAAGACCTTCTGGCGATCGAGGCCGTAGGAGATCATCCGGTTGTTCCACATACTCTGGTCGAACTGGTTGTGTACGGACTCGGAGTCACTGCGGTAGGGGTAGAGCTGCTGGTGGGTGAGGGTGGACTCCGGAATCTGCTGAAGGTGTTCGGCGCGGTGGAAGTCGCGCTCGGCGTCGCTCTTGAGCCTGCGGCCGGTAGCCGCATCCGTGCCGATGCGGTACGTGACGGGCAAGGACGCCCAGGTCGGCGAGGACCGAACCTTCCGGCTCGATCGCATCGCAGCCGCGAGGGCCCTGTCCGGCTCATTCGAAGCGCCCGTGGGTCCCGGTCCGGCACAACGCGTGTTGTCAGGATTCGCCACGGCCGAGTACAGGCATCAGGTCACCTTGCGGATCACGGGACAGTTGAGCAGATCCGCGCCCACCTCCCCGCCAGCGTCGCGAGCCTGGAGGAGCACGAGCCCGCGGCCGGCCAGGACCCGGCGGCCGAGCACTGGCTGCGCGTCGAGCTACGGGCGGAGCGGCCGACTGGTTGCCTCCGGTACTCGCCTCACTCGACCGGCCGTTCGCCATCGAGCGCCCCGATGAACTCCGCGCCCTCGTCATCGCACTCGCCGATCGCTTCACGTCCTATGCCCGCCAAGCCTGACAGGCGAGGAACCAATGTCATGAGACGGCACAGCTAGTCCTCGTCGGCTGTCGTCTCCGGCCGCGCCCGGCCGACTTGGGGCTCAGCGGCCCGCTGGGCGCGGATGCGCAGGATGCCGCCGATGAACAGGTCGTAGAGCAATCGTCAAGTCGTGCAGCCGAGTCAGCGGATGCGGGAGCTCGGCGTCGTCCAGTACGGCACCCCGGACCTCGCCGAGCCGGTTCGCCCCCTCGACCTGCCCGCCGAGCGCGACGCCGCCGAACGATGCTTTGACCAGCTTCACGCCGAGATGGAGCTGATCGGTCAGGTCCATCCCTTCACCGAGGGCATGGGACTGGCCGCCCCGCAGGCTCGCGTTCCACCGCCAAACGCCCCTAACAATCAGTCAGCACACCGGCAGTGAGCGGACGTCCAACCGCGCGAGTCACGACATCGTCGTCACTGGGCTGTGCTGCGCGTCGCGTGTGCGGGCATCTGCCGAGGATGGTCAGATGGATCGGTCCGCCCATCTTCTGGTGGGCTCGGTCACTGCAACCATGCGTCCGGTGCAAGCGCTGGGGCTGGGCAGTCTTTCCAGCGTGACGGGAGGTCGATGGCATGCCCGATGACGAGCACGTGACGGGTGACGGTGCGCTTCCGCACGCGTCGGGTGCCTCCTCCCAGATCCCCGGAGATTTCCGCGCGAACCTGACGCGAGGTGACGACGTCGTCGACGTGGCGACCTGGGCCGGCTCTGTTCCGGCGGCCAGCGGGGTCGCTCCGCGGGTGCGTTTGGGCAGCAGATGGTTCAACCTGCTGTGGCTGCTCCCGATCGGCTTCGTGGGGTTGCTGGGATGCGTCGCCGCAGCGAAGGGACTGCGGGACATGCCGTCGGTACAGCGGTTCATCACCGAGTATCCCGGCATCGACCCGCGCGCGGATCCCGACGGCGCCTACCTGGGCGTCCCGTCATGGGCACGGTGGTCGCACTTTTTCAACCTGTTCTTCATGCTGTTCACCCTGCGGTCGGGACTGCAGATCCTGGCCGATCATCCACGCCTGTACTGGACCCGGCACAGCACCCCGGGTCGGGAATGGTTCCGGATGCAAAAGCCGGTCTCCGCCGACCCGCTGTGGACCGCGAAGCAGGACTCGATCGGCCTGCCCAGCGGGGTCGGCCTTCCCGGGATCCGGCACTCGATCGGTCTGGCCCGGTGGTGGCACCTGGGGGTGAACACGCTGTGGCTGCTCAACGGTGTCGTGTTCTACACGCTGCTGTTCGTCACCGCACAGTGGGAACGCCTGGTCCCCACCAGTTGGAGTGTCTTCCCCAACGCCGCTTCTGTGGCCATCCAGTACATGTCGCTGGACTGGCCGCGGGAGAACGGCTGGGTGGCGTACAACGGGCTGCAACTGCTGGCCTACTTCGTCACGGTCTTCGTCGCGGCACCGCTTGCATTGATCACGGGGCTGGGTATGTCACCGGCGCTGTCGACCCGCTTCAAGCGGCTCAGCCGGGTGCTGAACATCCAGACCGCCCGCTCGGTGCACTTCCTGGTCTTCGCCTGGTTCGTACTGTTCATCGTGGTCCATGTGAGCCTGGTCCTCACGACCGGGCTGCTCACGAACCTCAACCACATCAGCAGCGGCCGCAACGACAGCAGCTGGCTCGGTTTCTGGATCTTCCTCGGCTGGATGGCGGTGGTCGTCGCCGCCTGGGTGGCGGCCACACCGCTGACTCTGCGTCACCCCCGGGTCGTGCAGCGCGTCGGGTACGGGCTCATCGGCCCGGCCCAGCGTCTGTTCGAACACGTGGATCTCTCTGCCGGCGAGTACGGCGAAAAAGACATCTCTCCCTACTTCTGGCACAACGGCCGCTACCCCGACTCTGCCGAGTACAAGGCCCTGCGGTCCAGCGGTTTCGCCGAGTACCGGCTGCGCATCGGCGGCCTGGTCGCCCACCCGGCCGAGCTGTCCCTTGACGACCTGAGGAAACTGCCCGCGCACGAGCAGATCACCCAGCACTTCTGCATCCAGGGCTGGTCCGGTGTCGCCAAGTGGGGCGGCGTGTCCATGGCCACGATCCTCGACCTGGTCGGCCCGGACCCCCACGCAAGATGGGTGGTGTTCTACTCCCTGGGAGAAGGCTCCGACGGCGGCACCTACTACGACGCCCACCCCATCGAACACATGCGCAGCAAGCTCGCCATGCTCGCCTACGACATGAACGACGAGGCACTGTCGTTCGGCCACGGCGCGCCGCTACGGCTGCGCAACGAACTCGAACTCGGCTTCAAACAGGTCAAATGGATCAAGGAGATCGAGTTCGTCGCCGACTTCGCCGACATCGGCAGCGGTTTTGGCGGCTACAACCAGGATCACGAATTCTTCGGCTACCGGCAGTCCTTGTAGCAGTTGTCGACCTGGTGAGCGGGAGGAACACGTAGAGCAGGACAGGTGACGCCGACAGATGGGAGACATTGCAAGAAATCGGGGCAGCACAGCAGCGTGAGGCACCGCCGGACGGCTACGTCGGCGGACAGCCGAGATCAACCCTCTGGGCGACTCCCGCCCGTAGAGTCCTCCTCGGCCACCGAGTTCGGCGAGATGTGATGTACGCCATAAGGGGAAATGGGGAAAGGGACACGATGGCCCGTCGTAGCGCGACACACCAGAAGGTCGGCTCTGCTGGAAAGCAACACGAACTGCGGGGGACACGGTCTCTGCGGAAACAAACCACGTGCGTGAGCTGCACTGGAGCCCGACAGCCCTCGGCATCGTCATGGGCGCCGGCGGTGCCGGCGGCATCCTCGGTGCCCTCGTCTGGCAGCCCCTGGAACGGCGCTGGGGCCCAGGCCCGGTGATGCTCGGAGCGCTCTCCCTCAACCCACTCGCCCAAATCCCTCTGGTTCTCGTCGGACCCGGACTTGGCGGGCAGATCGCCATCGGTATCGGCATGGTCATCCAAACCGGCGCTGCGGTGTGCCACGGCGGCCTCCAGAGGGCGGTCCGCCAGGAACTCGCCCCCGACGAACTCCAAGGGCGGGCCCAGGCAACCGGAGCGTGGCTCGCCTTCAGCCTGCGACCCTTCGCCGCCCTCGCCGCTGGCGGCCTCGGCACGTGGCTAGGGCTCCACCTCACCCTCACGCTCAGCACCGCGGCCCTGGTCATCCCGTTCCTTGTGCTCTGGAACTCACCCGTGCGGGACCTGGGCACGGTCGCCCCCGCTTCCCTGACTGTTGCCGAGGAGCCCGCGAATCCGTGACGATCAACAACCCGGCCACGTACTGGGATCCGCTGTGGACATCAGGGCGCCGCTACCGCCGTCTCAGCCTCGAAGAGCAGCAGCTGACCGGCCAGTTCCTCGGCGCCGGCCACGGTCGGCCCGCGCTCGACGTTGGCTGCGGCGACGGTGTCCTTGCCCGGTATCTGCATGGTGACCTGGGATACCGCACCACAGCGATCGACTGTTCCTCGGCCGCGCTGGAGATCGCGCCCAGGCCGAGCAGGACACGTCCGACGGTCCGCATTTTCAGCGGCTGGACGTCGAGACCGAGGAGATCCGGGCGTTGCCGGAGGCGGGCTACGCCGCCGTCACCTGCCGCTTGGTGTTCGCCTTCATCAAGGACAAGGCGGCCTTCCTCTCCCTCGTCCGATACCTTCTCCCACCCGGCGGGACGTTCTGGGTCGTCACCCCGCTCGCTGAACGCCTCCCGGACGAACGGAAAACCATCGGGATCAGCCCGCAGCACGCCGAATTGCTGACAGCGTCCTGGTCCTCGGTCCACAGCGAAGATCTGGACACCATGCGCTGCTACGCGTTGCGCCCCTGAACCGGTCACCGGTCTCTGGTCCCGGAGCTCTGTTGTCCACTCAGGTCAGGACTTCCCGCAGGAGGGTCAACAAGCCCTCCGTGTCGGTCAAATCAGGGACGACGGCGTCGGCCCCGGCGGCGCGGAGTTCTGCCACCGAGTGGATCCCGGAGGCGACGGCGATGCAGTGTGCCTGGGCGTCATGCGCGGCGCGCACATCGCGGGGCGTGTCCCCGATCAGGACGGTCGGCGCGACGAGAGGGATGCCGTGGGCGGCATGGATACGGGCACGGGCGGCGTCGACGAGACGCGCTCGATCGTCGCTGTCCTCGCCGTACCCGCCGACAGCCATGTCGAGCAGGCCATCAAGCCCGAACGCACGCAGCTTGACGTGGGCATTGGCCGAAATGTTGCCGGTGAGGACTGAGGAACAGATAGCTGGGTCCGCCGCGAGTGCCTTCAACGCGTCCTGGACACCGGGCAGGACATGACCCCGCCGTCGCAGATCTTCCTCGCGGCATCGGCCGGCTTCCTCCAGGGCCTGCTGCGCCCGCTCCCAGTGAGGATCCGGCAAACCGTGCCGGATGAACATCTCGCGCATGATCGCCCGGTCCGTACGCCCCTCCGTTGGAGCAGGCAACTCGGCCTCCCGCCCAGCTAGTGCCTTGAAGGCGCTGGCGTAGATCTCCTTGCTCACACCGGAGTTTTCCACAAGGGTGTGGTCCACGTCCCACAACACAATTCGCTGCACGTGACCAGGGTAGGCAGCGTGAACTACCTGTTCAAAGTGGCCTTGTGGGACGTCCTGGCGTCCCGCAAGATCTTGCCGCGTCACAGGGCGTCCTGCGAGGATGCGATGGTGAACGAGCGGTTGCGTACGGTGATGCTTCAGCGGCAGATCACCCCAGAGGAGCTCGCGGCCTCGTGCCAAGTTGATGTCAAGACGGTGGAGCGCTGGATCAGCATCGGCCGGCAGCCGCTCCGTCGGCACCAATGGGCGGTTGCGAAGCATCTCGGTGTGGACGTGTCGTACCTGTGGCCGCCCGAGGAGGACGAGGCGCAGGGGCAGCCGACCGAGCAGACCGAACTGGTCGCTGCCTTTCCGAACCGCGCGAGCTTCCCGCAGAAGTCCTGGGTCCGCCTCCTGAAGACCGCTCAGGAACATATCGACGTACTGGTGTTCAGCGGCACGTTCTTCGCGCAGACCAACCCGCGCGTTGCGGCGATGCTTGCCGAGCGCTCCGACGCCGGGGTTCAGGTCCGCCTCTGTTTCGGTGACCCATCGGGCAAGGCGGTCACCGTCAGGGACGAGGAAGAAGGCATCGGCGGCACCCTCTCAGCAAAGATCAGGGCGTCCCTCACCTACTACCGCAAGCTGATCGGCACGCCCGGGTGTGAGGTGCGCCTCCACGACACGACCCTCTACAACAGCCTCTTCCGCTTCGATGACGTGCTCCTGGTCAATCCGCACGTCTGGGGGCAGCCCGCCAGTGCAAACCCCCTGTTCGAGCTGCGGCGCCTGGAGGAAGACGGCTGGTTCGACCACTACGCCGGCAGCTTCGATGCGGTCTGGGAGACTGCAAAGCCCTGGTCACCCGAGTCCATGTGAGGAGCGCGGCCCGCGATGGGACGTACGGAGTACTGGTACGACGAGAACGCACCCAAGCCGAACACGTTGATCCCGGCGTGCAACATGCTGGTAGTCCGGGAGTCGGACGGGGTGATCCTCCTGCAGCGGCGCCGCGACACAGGGCAGTGGGCTCTGCCCGGGGGAGCCATGGACATAGGGGAATCCCCGTCGCAGTGCGCAGTCCGGGAATGCAAGGAAGAGACCGGAATCGACGCCGAACCCACCGGGCTCCTCGGCGTGTATTCGGTCCCTGAGCATGTGGTGGCCTACACGGACGGGGAGATCCGACAGGCATACGAGGTCACCGTGATCGGCCGGCCGGTCGGAGGCGAGCCCACCATCAACGACGAGGCCGATGGCGTCCGCTGGATCCTGTCCGGCGAACTGGACTCCTACGACATCCACCACTCCATGCGGAAGCAGATCGCCCACTACCTGGACGGCACGTTCCCTCACGTTGACTGAGCGCCGTGCCCTCCGTTACCGCTCTGCCAAGATCAGCCGGGCTTCAACTCTGTGTACAGCAGCTCGCAGATCCTCATCGGCTCGGCGGATGAATCGGCCGACGATGCTGTCGCGGTCATACCGAGTGAGGATCTCCGCCAGCCGGGCATCCACGGTGGTGGGGGTGCCGTCCGGGGTGGTGGTCATATCGCAGTACACGAGAGCATCCACCAGCTCGGCGTGGTCGAGGATCGGGAACTCGGACTCCAGCTCTTCGCGCAGCCCGCGCTCTTCCGCCTCCAACAGCGCGTACGAATGATTGGCGACCAGCCGTACCAGGCGCTCGTCCGCGGCCGAACGGTCGCGCAGGTAGCGGGCGCCGTCCAGCGGGTGGAACCCTGTCATGGCGAGCGACGGCGTGTAACCGATGTCGTGCAGCATCGCCGCGGCCCACAGTAGTTCCGCATCGTCGCCTAGGATTCCCGCCAGGGACTGCGCCCTTGCGGCAACCCCCTGGGAGTGTGCCCAGCGCCGAGGCAGGGGCTCGGCGAGGAGGGACCCGGCCAGGTCACGGGCCCAAATGGTGAGATCCATGCTGGGCAGACTATGACGTAGGGCGTGGGGGCTGGGCGGTGATCGGCCGGACGTCCCGGGACGTCTTTCGCTTCGATCCCCGGCCGCGATGTCATACGGCATCGTCTCCGGGACGAGCAGCGCGGGGGTCAGTGCTCGGGCTTGGGGGACCGCTGCATGAGCGCGGCGGCGGCTTCGTCGAGGGTGGCCCTCTCGTGCAGCAGGGCGGAGATCACTTGGGTGATCGGCATGTCGACGCCGTGGATATGAGCCAGGGCGAGGATCGCCTCGGCGGATTTGACGCCATCGGTGGTCTGCCGGGTGGCGGCCGTCGCCTGTTCGACGCTCAGGCCGTGGCCGAGATGGGTGCCGAAGGAGCGGTTGCGGGAGAGCGGGGAGGAGCAGGTGGCCACGAGGTCGCCGAGGCCGGCAAGCCCCGCGAGGGTGGCTGGCTGAGCGCCCATGGCCACAGCCAGCCGGGTGGTCTCCGCCAGCCCGCGAGTGATGAGCATCGCCGAGGCGTTGTCGCCCAGGCCCATGCCCGAGGCGATGCCGACCGCCAGGGCGATGACGTTCTTCACCGCGCCACCCAGCTCGCAGCCGATGATGTCGGTGCTGGTGTAGGGCCGGAAGTACGAGGTGCGGCACGCCTGCTGAAAGCGGCGGGCGGCCGCCTCGTCGGGGCAGGCGACGGTGGCGGCGGCGGGCTCGCCGTCCATGATCTCGCGGGCGAGGTTCGGGCCCGACAGCACCGGGACCCGGTCCGCACTGACGCCGGTCACCTCGGTGATGACCTGGCTCGCCCGCTGCCCGCTGCACAGTTCGATGCCCTTCATCAGAGACACGATCACGGTGTCGGGCCCAATGTGCGGCGTCCACAGAGCGAGGTTGGTCCGCAGGGACTGCGCGGGGATGGACAGCACGAGGTAGTCCGCGCCGTGAAGCGCGGCGGAGGGGTCGGTCGTGCCCGCCAGGGAGGCTGGCAGCTCGACGTCCGGGAAGTAACCAGGGTTGCGGTGAACCGTGTTGACCGCGTCGGCGATCTCGTCCCGTCGCGCGTGCACGATGACGTCGGTGCCGGCGTCTGCCAGGATCTTGGCGACTGCGGTACCCCAGGAGCCAGCCGAGAACACCGCCGCACGGGCGGAACGGTGCTAGCTCGCTGCGGGGTCCTCTCGCCGGACACGGGCCCCTCACCGGGGCGGCCGGGCCTGGCCATTCTATCGGCCGTGCCAGGCGCGGCCGGAACGTCGAGGGGCGCCGCAAGGTCAGCAGGACGGTGCGAGGGCTCGGCAGTGCGGGCAGCACCCGGTGCGCCTCGCGCAGCGTCTTTCCTCTGTACCCAGACCAGCTCGCGCACTGCCGCTTCCCGTTTCTGCGGCGCGACTGAGGCGTCCATACATGTGCAGCGAGGCCCCGAGTAGCGAGTGAGTGCCTGCCGGAGACCTTCAGCTCACGGCAGACGGGAAACAGCCCCAACGGACTGGAACCTCCACCGGGATCATGTCAACGTACAACGACCTGGAAAACCCCAGGTCAGTGAAGGTATGTGGGCCTCCGGGTCGAGCCGTCAGATGGTCGGCCCTCCCCAGTCCACAGCCCGCTACTCGGTGCCATGACTGAGCGCAACCCCAAGGAGGTCCAAGGTCTACCTGCCAAATCCCGCAGCCCGATCTGCCCGCTTCACAGCCCCCGTCCTCTTAGCGCTCGGAGCTATGAATGCGTGGATCGCCCGGGGGACGGGGAACTGCAGAGCCCTGTCCACGGTGGTCAGTGTCTGCACCAGTGGGCTGTTCGGTGAGGATCTGCTACAGCGCTGACATTGCGTTGCCCGCGCATCGCGGTGCACCTCGCAGCAGTAACTCGTCGGGACCTAGCGACTGGCCGCTCGACCGAAGCCGAATCGGGGCAGCGAGGGACGGGCCCTCGTCGCGCAGGGCGATACATAGCAGATGATCCCCGGTTACCGAAACCGGGGATCGTGCAGAGCATTGACGGTGTTCGCACGGCTGTGCTTGGCGGTGGAGCCGCAGCGGGCAACGCGGCCATTTCGTCCCCTAAGGTCAAGGAGAGTGAGTATTCTGTCCGATCCGATCAAGAGGCTTCAGCCGAACTCGAAGGGGAAGGTGAGATATCGGTTCGTTGTCGATGTAGGGATCGACCCCGAGACCGGGAAGCGAAAGCAGTTGAGGCGCACCTTCGATTCATTGAAGGAAGCGAAGGCTGAGTACGCGAACATAACTAACCGGCGGAACGAGGGCTCGTTCGTGCCGCCCAACAAGATCACCGTGAACGAATGGCTCGACCGGTGGTTGGCTCTGAAAGCCGATGACCTCGAAGAAACCACCATCTACAGCTATAGGATTACCCTGGACCGAGTTCGGGGGAGACTTGGCAACATCCGCCTCCAGGATCTTACCGAAGAGCATGTGGAAGAGTGGAGAGACTGGGCGCTGACGCATGGCCGTGTGCGTGGCAAAAGGGCTGGGACGCCACTCGGAGTCACAAGTGTGGATATGAGCCTTGCCCGACTGAAGGAAGCTCTAGGGAGGGCCGTTACCCGGCGGTTGGTGCAGGTGAATGTCGCTGCACACGTGACCATACCCCGTAGGGCGCGCAAAGAGGAGCGGAAAAGTAAAGAGGAGGTGCAGCCCTGGAATGTCCAGGAGGTTCAGAAGTTCATCCAGGGTATTAGGGGGGAGCGTCTATACGCTGCGCTTCTTCTTTCGCTGATGGGGCTCCGTCCGGCTGAAGTCTGCGGCCTTCGATGGGAGGACGTTGACTTGGGAAACGCCACGATTGCCATTGCCAACACGCGCACGATGATGGGCAATCGGTACGTAGTGGAGAAGGACACCAAGTCTCTTGCGGGCGAGCGGGTTCTGCCGCTGCCGGCTCTGGTGCTAGCCGCTCTCAAGGCGTTCAGGGCTCTCCAAGTGGAAGAGAGGCTCGCTCTGGGGGAAGCGTATGTGGTGTCCGGCTATGTGTTGGTGCACGAAGCGGGGGATGCCTTCACGATCAAGCAACTTCGTCGGCGCGCGTACCGGCTTATGGAGCTTCTCGGACTCCGTCGCGTCAGGCTCTACGATGCACGCGCGTCGTGCTTTACCTTCCTGGCCAACAACGGTGTCCCGGACCACATCCTCGCGCGATGGGCTGGGCATACGAACGTAAAGACAACCAAGCGGTGGTACGTCAAGCCGGATGTAGAGGATCTTCGCGGAGCCGCCACCACATGGGATGGCCTGCATGGGGTTGCGGAGGAGGAGAGGAGAAGGCGTGACCCATGAGGACTACCAACCGAGTGACTTGGCGAGAGTGGGACGAGGCCCGCTAGGTTCACCCCGGCGATGTGACATCTTGTGACAGATGAGAGGCTCGGACGGGTGAGCGAGACACCACCGAACACCCTGCAATACCGCTTTGACGGGCCAGAAGACGCTCCCGTCCTGATCCTCGGTCCCTCACTGGGTACCACATGGCACATGTGGGACCGTCAGGTTCCCGAGCTGGCCCAGCAGTGGCGGGTGTTCCGCTTCGATCTGCCGGGTCACGGCGGCGCACCCGCCCACCCGGCAGGCTCGGTCTCGGACCTCGCCGAACGGCTGCTCGTCACGCTGGACAGGCTGGGGGTGCAGCGCTTCGGCTACGCGGGCTGCGCCTTCGGCGGCGCGGTGGGCGTGGAGCTGGCCCTGCGTCACCCCGAGCGCGTCGCCTCGCTCGCGCTGATCGCCGCGTCGCCCCGGTTCGGCACGGCCGACGAGTTCCGCCAGCGTGGCGTGATCGTGCGCACCAACGGCCTCGACCCCATCGCCCGCACCTCGCCCGACCGCTGGTTCACCAGTGGGTTCGCGGCCGCGCAGCCGGCGATCACCGAGTGGGCCGTGCAGATGGTGCGCACCACCGACCCCGGTTGCTACATAGCTGCCTGCGAGGCGCTCGCCGCGTTCGACGTGCGCGCCGAGATCGGTCTCGTCGGCGTCCCCACGCTGGTCCTCGCCGGCTCGGACGACCAGGTCACCGGACCCGCCGAGGCCCGCACACTGGTCGCCGGCATCCCGGACGCCCGCCTCGCGGTCGTACCGGGCGCCTCGCACCTGGTCCCGGTGGAGCAGCCGGCCGCCGTCACCGACCTGCTGGTCCGCCATTTCTCCACCGCGTGGCAGCCCGCCTACGACTCGGTCACCGGGCAGACGGCCGTCCCGGGCATCCCGGTCAGGGCGATGCCGACCGTGCCGCCGCAGCCCCAGCAGTTCCTTCAGCCGGTGGCCGTCGCGGAGATCGCGCCCGCCCCGGTTCTCCAGCCGCCGCAGGTCATGGGCCGCCCCGACCCGTACGACGCCGGACTGAAGGTGCGCCGGGAGGTCCTCGGCGACGCCCACGTGGACCGCACGCTGTCGCAGGCCGACGACTTCGCGGGGGACTTCCAGGAGTTCGTCACCCGCTACGCCTGGGGCGAGGTCTGGGACCGTCCGGGCCTCGACCGCCGCACCCGCTCCTGCGTCACGCTCACCGCGCTGGTCGCCGGCGGTCACCTCGAGGAGCTCGCCGTGCACACCCGGGCCGCGCTGCGCAACGGCCTCACCCCGGACGAGATCAGGGAGGTGCTGCTCCAGGCGGCCGTCTACTGCGGTCTGCCGGCGGCGAACGGCGCGTTCAGGGTGGCGCAGCAGATCGTCCGTGAGGAGACCACCCCCACCGAGTGAGCCCGGCGGCCCGCGCGGGGGCAGGATGGGACGCATGACGGCACTGAAGCTCACGAAGAAGTCGCACGCGTGCGTGCGCCTGGAGAAGGACGGGCGCACGCTCGTCGTCGACCCGGGCGGGTTCAGCGAGACGGACGCCGCACTCGGCGCGGACGCGATCCTCGTCACCCACGAGCACCCCGACCACTTCGACGAGGGACGGCTGCGCGCCGCGCTGGAGGCCGACCCGGCGGCCGGGATCTGGACCCTGAGGTCGGTGGCCGAGAAGATCTCCGCGGCCTTCCCGGGCCGCGTCCACACCGTCGGCCACGGCGACACGTTCACCGCGGCCGGCTTCGACGTCCAGGTGCACGGCGAGCTGCACGCCGTCATCCACCCGGACATCCCGCGCATCACCAACGTCGGCTATCTGATCGACGGCGGCCGGGTCTTCCACCCCGGCGACGCCCTCACCGTCCCCGACCATCCCGTGCAGACGCTGATGCTTCCCGTGATGGCTCCCTGGAGCAAGATCTCCGAGGTCATCGACTACGTCCGCGAGGTGCGCCCGCAGCGCGCCTACGACGTCCACGACGCCCTGCTGACCGACCTCGCCCGGCCGATCTACGACCGGCAGATCGGCGCCCTCGGAGGCGCGGAGCACCTGCGGCTGGCGCCGGGGGAGAGCGCGGCACTGTGAGTGTCGGTGGCGCCCGGTAGGTTGTGGGACATGCGTATCGCGACCTGGAACGTGAACTCGATCACCGCCCGCCTGCCGAGGCTCCTGGCGTGGCTGGAGAGCAGCGGCACCGACGTGCTGTGCCTCCAGGAGGCCAAGGTCGCCGAGGAGCAGTTCCCGATCGAGCAGCTGCGCGAACTGGGCTACGAGGCGGCGGTCCACGCCACCGGCCGGTGGAACGGCGTGGCGGTCGTCTCCCGCGTCGGCCTGGCGGACGTCGTGAAGGGCCTGCCCGGCGATCCCGGCTACGACGGCGCGCCGGAGCCGCGCGCGGTCTCGGCGACCTGCGGTCCGGTCCGCGTGTGGTCGGTGTACGTGCCGAACGGCCGCGAGGTCGACCACCCGCACTACGCCTACAAGCTCCAGTGGTTCGAGGCCCTCAAGGCGGCCGTCGCCGGGGACGCGGCGGGCAGCCGGCCCTTCGCGGTGCTGGGCGACTACAACGTGGCGCCGACCGACGACGACGTGTACGACCTGGCCGCCTTCGAGGGCCTCACGCATGTCACCCCGGCCGAGCGGGCGGCCCTCGCGTCCCTGCGCGAGGCCGGGCTGTCGGACGTCGTCCCGCGCCCCCTGAAGTACGAGCACCCCTACACCTACTGGGACTACCGTCAGCTCGCCTTCCCCAAGAACCGCGGCATGCGCATCGACCTGGTGTACGGCAACGAGCCGTTCGCCAAGGCGGTCAAGGACTCCTACGTGGACCGCGAGGAGCGCAAGGGCAAGGGCGCCTCGGACCACGCGCCCGTCGTGGTCGACCTGGAGGTGTAGGGCCTGTCCGGTCGCCGGGGCGCGCGGGCCAGCGCGCCCTGTGGTGTGCACGCCGGTGCGAATGTCACGCTGGGTCTATGAACATCCCTTTCCTGGGCAACAGGAGCAAGAAGTACCGTGCGGCGGTGCTGGCCGAGGACCCCGAGGGGATCGCCGAACTCCTCGCCGAGTGCGAGCTGTTGCGCTCGCACGCGGCCCGGCAGGGGATCGGACTGGACGACACGGCGGGCTCGCTGGAGGCGCTCGACCAGCTGCCGCCCCGCTGGCGCGACGACGAGGAGAACCTGCCCTGGTTCGGCCATGACGCGGGGCTCTACCTGGGGACGGTCGTCGTGCGCTCCGTGCCCGGCGCCGCCTGGGCGATCCGGCCCGGCGGGGAGGTGGTCGTCCGGCTGTCGTCGGGCCGGGAGGTCGACGTGGTCGCGGCCGGCCGTGAGTGGGCCGTGAGCGGGACGCCCGAGCTGTCCCAGCTGTACGCCGAGGTGGCCGAGAACTGACCGCGCCGGCGAGCCGCGTACGGGCAGCGGGCGATGTAAATACGGCTAATGCCCGGAAGGTGCGTGTCGCTTCTTCCCCTCGCCCTTCTGTGGATAGTTTGCGGCGACCACGACACAGCTGAGAGTGAGTAGGGCTGCGCATGGCCGTCGATCCGTTGATCGAGCTGCGTGACGTCAACAAGTACTTCGGGGAGCTGCATGTCCTGCAGGACGTCAACCTCACGGTCGGCAGGGGGGAGGTGGTCGTGGTGATCGGCCCTTCGGGGTCGGGGAAGTCGACACTGTGCCGCGCGATCAACCGGCTGGAGCCCATCCAGTCGGGCTCGATCATGCTCGACGGTCAGCCGCTGCCCGAGGAGGGCAAGGGGCTGGCCCGCCTGCGTTCCGAGGTCGGCATGGTCTTCCAGTCGTTCAACCTCTTCGCCCACAAGACGGTCCTGCAGAACATCTCGCTGGGGCAGGTGAAGGTCCGCCGCCGCAAGAAGGACGACGCCGACCGGCGCTCGCGCGAACTGCTCGACCGCGTGGGCCTCGCCGACCAGGCCGACAAGTTCCCGGCGCAGCTCTCCGGCGGCCAGCAGCAGCGCGTGGCCATCGCCCGCGCCCTGGCCATGGACCCCAAGGCGCTCCTGTTCGACGAGCCCACCTCCGCCCTCGACCCCGAGATGATCAACGAGGTCCTCGAGGTGATGCGGCAACTGGCGCAGGAGGGGATGACCATGGTCGTCGTCACCCACGAGATGGGTTTCGCGCGCTCGGCCGCCAACCGTGTGGTGTTCATGGCGGACGGCCGCATCGTGGAGGACCGCACTCCGGAGGAGTTCTTCACCGCCCCGAGCAGCGACCGCGCCAAGGACTTCCTCTCCAAGATCCTCAAGCACTGAGTCCGGCCGAGGGCGGCCACCGAGCACACCCACCCCGGCAGCGGCCGGAGATCACTGCTCGCGCAGCGGGACCGACACGTACGACGGGTCGTCCGCCGGCGAGGAGAAGGTCAGCCGTGCGCCGGACGGGTTGTGCTCCTTGTAGAGCGGGTCGACGGTGTCGACGACCAGGGCGAGCCGGTGTCCTGCCGGGACGTCGTAGGCCGTGGAGCCCAGCTCCAGATCGAGGCCGAACGGCTTGCCGGGTGTGCGCGCGTGGAAGGTGTAGGGCGCGTTGCCGACCAGCTTGGCGAGGCCGAGCGGCCCCACGTCGTACAGGTAGGCGACGAGGGTGCCGCTCTCCGCGGTCGGGGTCACCGTGGTGTGCAGCAGGGCCGTACCGCGCACCCGCTGCGCCGTGGCGTACTTCTCCGACTGCCACACGGCGGCCCAGCGGCGGGGGAGCAGGGGTATCGAGGCGACCGGGGGCAGCCGAGCGACCTGGTCGAGGATGCTGGAGAGGAAGACGATGCCGCCGTCCGCGCCGGAGTCCACGTTGGTGTGGATCGTGGTCGAGCCGGCCAGCGCCAGCTTCCTGCGCGTCGCGTTCACCGACTTCCAGTCCGGGTAGCCCTCGTAGCCGCCCCCCGTACGGGACGTGAGCCGCACGGGCTGTTCCCGGTCGACGCCGTTGTCCACGCCCCGCAGGTAGTGGTCGAACCAGCGCCGGGTGTCGGTCCACACGTCGTTGGGCAGTCCGAACAGGCCGGGGAGCTCGGCGGTGGCGTGGTCGCCGGGCCGGAACTCCATCCGCTTGGGGCCGGACAGCTTCTCGTAGAGGGCGGCGGACTGGTTGGGCGGGAAGATGGTGTCGCCCCAGGAGCCGGCCAGCATCACCGCGGCGCCGTTGCGGTTGAGCTGGTCGGCGTAGGTCGAGGGGGAACGTTTCTTCCCCCAGGCGACGAGGTCCTTCTCCTTCGACAGGTCGCCGGAGTAGAAGGCGGAGAAGACCTCCCGCGACTCGGCGCTCTGCCGGCCGGTGACCGTGCCCACGGTGTCCAGCACGGCGGCGGCCTGGAGGTGCTGGGTGCGCCCCGAGTAGATCGAGTCGATCAGGTCGCCCCAGCCGCTCAGCGAGGCGACGGCTCGGACGCGCGGGTCGTGGGCTGCCGCCAGGACGCTGATCCCGGCGCCGTAGGAGACGCCCGCCATGCCGATGTGCGCGGCGTCGGCCGGGGTGTTGGCGAGCGCCCAGTCGATGACCTCGGAGGCGTCGGCGACGTCGCGCGGGCCCGCCACGTCGATCTCCCCGCCGGACTGCCAGAAGCCCCGCACGTTGTAACTGAGCACGACGTAACCGGAGTCGGCGAGTCGCCGTGCCTGGGCCAGGTACTCGACCTGCGGGAAGCCCCAGCTCGTGGGGAGCACGATCAGCGGGTACCGGCGGGTGCCGTCCGCGACGGCGGGGGTGACGACGTTCGCCTTGAGGACGGTTCCGCCGTCCCCGGCGATGTCGACATAGCGGACGGCGGCCGCGGCGGCCTGCGCCGAGGGGGCCAGGGCGAGCACCGTGCCGGCCACCAGCGAAACGGAGACGGCGCCCACGGCGGTCGTGCGCAGGGCCCTGCGATGCTGTCCCACGGTTCACTCCTCAACTTGCCGCATTGCAAAGTGACCCGACGGTAACCGCATCTCCTACCGGAGGTAACCCGCCGGTAAGTTACGTGCCAGTAACGATTGTCGCCTCCGGCAGGGGAGCCTGCGCCTGCCGCGTCACGTCGTCCACCAGCTCGACCACGTCGGGCCCGTACGCATGGGAGTTGACGACCTTCAGCAGCAGCACGAAGGAGCCGTCCCCGTACTTGCGGGCCAGCCGCTCGTGACGGCGGACGAGATAGCGGGTGGCGGCCTGGTTGTTGATGGCCCGTTGGCCGCAGAACAGGAACACCGGCCGGGCCCCTCGCCGCCGCCCCGCGGTGAGCCGCGCCAGCAGGACGAACTCGGTGACCCCCGACTCCATCCGGTAGTGCTCCGCGCCGATCTGGAACGCCAGCCGGTCCGGGCCCGGTTCCCGGTCGGTGTTGACCCGCACCCCCGGCAGCAGGGCCTGGATGTGCGCCGCCATACGCCTGTTCGAGCCCGGCCCGCCGACGCAGAACTCCGTTCGCTCCCCGAAACCCTGCCGGGCCGCGTCCTGGGTGACCACCTCGGCGCCCGCGCCGCAGTCCTTGATCAGCGCGGCGAGCTCCAGGAGGGCGAACACGTCGTGCCGGTGCACCGCGAGGTCGGCGCTGCCCGCGTCGCGGTTGACGACGAGCAGGCACTCGGAGTTCTCGGGCAGCCCGAAGAACGCCTGCTTGCGCCGGAGTCTGCGGCGCCACAGGTAGGTCCGGGTGACCCAGCCGAGCGCGGCGCTGATGCCCGCCGCGATGACGCCCAGGGCGATGTTGCGCACGTCGTCGTTCATGGGCGCGCATGGTAGCGGGCGAGCACGCCTGAGGCGTACCCGTGTTCGAGGTGTGGCAGTCGTATGACAGTGCCCGGAAGGTGCCTGTCGAGGCCCGGCGAATGTGGTTACGCTGCGCGGACGGTCCCGCACTGGAGGTACGGATGCGTCGCCCTGTCGCGCGGAAGCTGTCGGTCCTGGCGGTCTCGGCCGCCGTGGTCACGGTGGGGGCCGCCGCGCCACCCGCCCCACAGAGAGCCCCTGTTGCCAAGGTCCCGGTCGCCGTCGGCTACGGCGGAGCCGTCGCCAGCGTCGACGCGGACGCCTCGGCGGCCGGCATCGAGGTGCTGCGGGGGGGCGGCAACGCCGTCGACGCGGCCGTCGCCACCGCCGCCGCCCTCGGTGTCACCGAGCCCTACTCGGCCGGTGTCGGCGGAGGCGGCTACTTCGTCTACTACGACGCCAAGTCCCGCAGTGTGCACACCATCGACGGCCGCGAGAGGGCGCCGCTGACCGCGGACTCCGGCCTCTTCCTGGAGAACGGCAAGCCGCTCGCCTTCGCCGACGCCGTCAGCAGCGGCCTCGGCGTCGGCACGCCGGGCACACCCGCCACCTGGGCGACCGCCCTGTCCCGCTGGGGCAGCGAACGGCTCGGCACGGTCCTCAAGCCCGCCGAGCGGCTGGCCCGCGACGGCTTCACCGTCGACGACACCTTCCGCTCCCAGACCGCGGCCAACGAGACACGCTTCCGCTACTTCCCGGACACCGCCGAGCTGTTCCTGCCCGGCGGCCGGCTGCCGGTCGTCGGCTCCACCTTCAAGAACCCCGATCTCGCCCGCACCTACCAGGAGTTGGGGAAGAAGGGCGTCGACGCGATCTACCGCGGCGACCTCGGCAAGGACATCGTCAGCACGGTGAACCATCCGCCCGTGGACCCGGCCTCGGGCTGGAACGCGCGGCCCGGCGACCTGACCGTCAAGGACCTCGCCGCCTACCGGGCCAAGCTCCAGGCGCCCACCCGGACGTCGTACCGCGGCCTCGGCGTCTACTCCATCGCGCCCTCCTCCTCGGGCGGCACGACCGTGGGCGAGGCCCTCAACATCCTCGAGCGGACGAACCTGTCGAAGGCGAGCGAGACGCAGTACCTGCACCACTTCATCGAGGCCAGCAGGATCGCGTTCGCGGACCGCGGGCGCTGGGTCGGCGACCCCGCCTTCGAGGACGTCCCGACAAGGCAGCTGCTGTCGCAGCGGTACGCCGACTCGCGCGCCTGCCTCATCAAGGACGACGCCGTCCTCACCAGCCCCCTCGCGCCCGGCGACCCGCGCAGGCCGGCCGCCTGCGCCACCGGCGGCACGGCGGCCCCGACGACGTACGAGGGCGAGAACACCACGCACCTCACCGTCGCCGACAAGTGGGGCAACGTCGTCTCCTACACGCTCACCATCGAGCAGACCGGCGGCAGCGGCATCACCGTCCCCGGCCGCGGCTTCCTCCTCAACAACGAGCTGACCGACTTCTCCTTCGCCCCGGCCGACCCGGCCGTGCACGACCCGAACCTGCCCGGCCCCGGCAAGCGGCCGCGCTCGTCGATCTCGCCGACGATCGTGCTGGACAAGCACGACAGGCCGGTCGTGGCACTGGGATCGCCCGGCGGCGCCACCATCATCACCACCGTGCTGCAGACCCTGACCGAGTTCCTCGACCGCCGGCTGCCGCTCGTCGACGCGATCGCCGCGCCGCGCGCCAGCCAGCGCAACGCCGCCCAGACGGAACTGGAGCCCGCCCTCTACGACGACACCTCCCCGGGCGGCCTGCGGGCCCGGCTCGAGGCCATCGGCCACTCCTTCAAGCGCAACCCCGAGATCGGCGCGGCGACGGCCGTGCAGCGGCTGCCCGACGGCAGGTGGCTGGCCGCCGCCGAGACCGTACGGCGCGGCGGCGGATCGGCGCAGGTCGTGCACCCGGCACGGTAGGGGTCACAACTCGGCGACCGGGACGGGCGGCGGGGTGCGGAACGCGAGCCGTCCGTCCTCGACCTCCACCCGCACCCGGTCGCCCTGCCCCACCCGGCCGTCGAGCAGCAGCCGCGAGAGCTGGTTGTCGACCTCGCGCTGGATGGTGCGGCGCAGCGGGCGGGCGCCGTACTCGGGCTGGTAGCCGCGCTCGGCGAGCCAGTCGACGGCCCCGTCGGCGAACTCGACCGTGACGCCCTGCGCCTGCGCCAGCCGGCGGGTGCCCTCCAGCAGCAGGTCGGTGATCTGCCGCAGTTGCCCGTCGGTGAGCCGACGGAAGACGACCACCTCGTCGATCCGGTTCAGGAACTCCGGCCGGAAGTGCTCGCGCAGCGGCCGCAGCACCCGCTCCCGCCGCGCCTCGTCGCCGGCCTCGCCGCCGCCCGGCCCGAAGCCGATGCCGGCGCCGCGTCGGGTGATCTCCTCCGAACCCAGGTTGCTGGTCATCACGATCACGGTGTGGGTGAAGTCGACCCTGCGGCCCTGGGAGTCGGTGAGGCGGCCGTCGTCGAGGACCTGCAACAGGACGTTGAAGACGTCCGGGTGGGCCTTCTCCACCTCGTCGAGCAGCAGCAGCGAGTACGGGTGCCGGCGCACGACCTCCGTGAGCTGCCCGGCCTCCTCGTGGCCGACGTAGCCGGGCGGGGCGCCCACCAGCCGGCTGACGGTGTGCCGTTCCTGGTACTCGCTCATGTCGAGCCGGACCATCCGCTCCTCGCTGCCGAACAGCGCCTCGGCGAGCGCCCGGGCCAGCTCCGTCTTGCCGACGCCGGTCGGACCGAGGAACAGGAAGCTGCCGATCGGCCGGGCGGGGCTCGCGAGGCCGGCCCGGGAGCGCAGCACCGCGTCGGAGACGACCCGTACGGCCTCCTCCTGGCCGACCACCCGTTCGTGCAGATGCTCCTCGAGGGTGAGCAGCCGGTCCTTCTCCTCCTGGGTGAGCCGGGCGACGGGGATGCCGGTCTGCCGGGACACGACCTCGGCGACGGCCTCCGCGGTGACCTCGAGATGCCGGCCGTCGTCGGAGGCGTCCTCGCCGCCGGTGTCCGCGACGCGCTGCTTCAGCTCGACGATGCGGTCCCGCAGGCGGGTGGCCTCCTCGTACTGTTCGTCCGCGACCGCCCGGTCCTTGTCGCGGGCGAGGTCCTCGATCTCGCGCTCCAACGCCCGCACGTCGGTGCCCTTGGCGCGGGAGCCGAGCCGCACCCGGGCGCCGGCCTGGTCGAGGAGGTCGATGGCCTTGTCGGGGAGCCGACGGTCGGTGAGGTGGCGGTCGGACAGCTCCACGGCCGCCACCAGCGCCTCGTCGGCGTAACGGACCTGGTGGTGGGCCTCGTAGCGGTCGCGCAGCCCGCGCAGGATCTCCAGCGCGTCCGCGACGGACGGCTCCGGGACGAGGATCGGCTGGAAGCGGCGGGCGAGCGCCGCGTCCTTCTCGATGCGCCGGAACTCCTCCAGCGTCGTCGCGCCGACGATGTGCAGCTCGCCGCGGGCCAGCGGCGGCTTGAGGATGTTCGCGGCGTCCATCGCCCCGCTGTCGCCGCCCCCGCCCGCGCCGACGACGGTGTGCAGCTCGTCGATGAACACGATCAGCCGGTCGGAGTGCGCGCGGATCTCGTCGACGACGGTGTTCAGCCGTTCCTCGAAGTCGCCGCGGTAGCGGGTGCCCGCGACCACGCCGGTCAGGTCGAGGGCGACCACGCGCCGGGAGACGAGCACGTCCGGCACGTCCCCCTCGGCGATCCGCTGGGCGAGCCCCTCCACGACGGCGGTCTTGCCGACGCCGGCGTCGCCGATCAGCACCGGGTTGTTCTTGCCGCGCCGGGAGAGGACCTCGATGGTCTGTTCGATCTCGTCGTCCCGGCCGATCACCGGGTCGATGCGCCCCTGGCGGGCCAGCTCGGTCAGGTCGCGGCCGTACTTGTCCAGGGTGGGCGTGGCGGTGGACCGCTGCCCGTCGGAGGCGTGGGCCGGACCGCCCGCGTCCGTGGCCTCGGACGGCAGCCCCGTGGCGGCGAAGCGGGCCGCGTTGAGGATGTGTCCGGCCGCGGAGTCCGGGTTGGCGGCGAGGGCGCCGAGCACGTGCTCCGGGCCGATGTGGCCCGCGCCGCGGCTGCGTGCCAGATCGTGCGCGTCCAGCAGGGCCCGTTTGGCGGCGGGCGTCAGGGACAGCGAGGTGGGCGGCGGCGCCTCGCCCGGCGGATACTGCACCGGTCCCGACCGCTCGTCTATCGCCGTCGCCAGGGAGTCGGGGTCGGCGCCCGCCCGGCTGAGCAGCGAACGCGTGGGCTCTGCGGAAAGGGCCGCCCGCAGCAGGTGCTCGGTGTCCAGGTCGCGGCTGCCGTGCTCCGCGGCGTACTGGGCGGCGCCGCGGACGAGCTCGCGCGCGGGCCTGCTGAGGAGCTGGCCGATGTTGATCTGGCGGGGGCCGGGGCGAGGCCCGCCGAAGAAGCGGGC
Organism: Streptomyces achromogenes; assembly: GCF_030816715.1. Taxonomy (NCBI): domain Bacteria; kingdom Bacillati; phylum Actinomycetota; class Actinomycetes; order Kitasatosporales; family Streptomycetaceae; genus Streptomyces; species Streptomyces achromogenes. The sequence continues at coordinate 7,286,708 of NZ_JAUSYH010000001.1, forward strand.
CAGGAACTCGCCGAAGGGGTCGCCGTAGCCCTCCGGGCCGTTGAAGCCGCTGGTCATGGCGTTCCGTTCGATCGACGTGCGATGCGGTGCCGGGTGCCCTCGGCTGGGGCTTACCCCCACCTTCGCACGGTCGCCCACCGCGGGCACGCGCAGGAAAACCGAACCGGATCGGGGCCGCTGCCGCCCGGCGGGGGCCCGCGCGGTGCGCTCACGGCACCCAGCCACGAGCCGGGGGCCGGGCGGGTCGTTCCGCCTCGTGGCTCGTGGCTCGTGGCTCGTGGCTCGTGGCTCGTGGCCTCGTGGCCTCGTGGCCTCGTGCCCTCGTGTCCGAGCCGCGGGGCGGCCGTGTCGTGACCTCGCGTCCGAACCGGGGACCTGCCCCGCCCTGCCCCCGTCGGTGCGGTTACCGGCGCTCGGTCAGCACCCTCGGCCCGCTGTTCGTGATCGCCACCGTGTGCTCGGCGTGGGCCGCGCGCGAGCCGTCGTTCGTGCGCAGGGTCCAGCCGTCCGGGGCCGCGTGGTAGCCGTCGGTGCCGCCCGCGATCAGCATGGGCTCGATGGCGATGACCATGCCGTGGCGGAGCGGGAGACCACGGCCCGGGCGGCCCTCGTTGGGGACCGCCGGATCCTCGTGCATGTGGCGGCCGATGCCATGGCCCCCGAAGCCGTCCGGGATGCCGTAGCCCGCCGCCCGGCACACCGTTCCGATGGCGTGCGCGATGTCGCCGACGCGATTGCCGACGACCGCCGCCTCGATGCCGGCCGCCAGGGCCCGCTCGGCCGTCTCGATCAGCCGGACGTCCGCCGGGCGGGCCCTGCCCACGATGAAGCTGACGGCCGAGTCGCCCGCCCAGCCGCCCAGTTGCGCGCCGAAGTCGAGCGAGACGAGGTCGCCGTCGCGCAGCCGGTAGCGGGTGGGGATGCCGTGCACGATCGCCTCGTTCACCGACGCGCAGAGCACCGCCGGGAACGGCGTGGGCGCGAACTCCGGGCGGTAGCCGAGGAACGGCGACGTGGCGCCCGCCGCCCGCAGCACGTCGTGGGCCAGCTCGTCCAGCTCCAGCAGGGAGACGCCGACGCCGGCGGCCTCCCGCACGGTCGTCAGGGCGCGGGCGACCACCTGGCCCGCCTCGTGCATGGCGTCGATCGATGTGTCCGTCTTCAGTTCCACCATGCCAATTACTATACCGGTATTAGAATGGCGGCATGGTGCGTACCCCCCTCACCCCTGAAGAGCACGAGCGCGGCGAGCGGCTCGGCCGGCTGCTGCGCGAGGCGCGTGGCGGCCGGAGCATGGCCGAGATCGCGGCGAGCGCGGGAATCTCCGCCGAGACCCTCCGCAAGATCGAGACCGGCCGCGCGCCCACCCCGGCGTTCTTCACCGTCGCCGCGCTCTCCCGCGTGCTCGGCCTGTCGATGGACGAGCTGGCCGGGCTGTGCTCGCCGGCGGCCGTGGGATCCGTGTGATCCGGGGGACCGTGCGATCCGCGAGGCCGTGTGATCTGCGGGGTCGTGTGCTCCGCGGGGCCGTCGCGGACCCACCCGATCCCCCGGGGAGGCCCTGGGTCAAGATTGCGCCATGTCGCCGCCGCGTCCGCTTGGAAAACTGGTCGTAGCCGCGCTGTAACACGGCTGGTGTTTTCTACGAGCCGGAGTGTTCCGGTCGGGCGGGAGACAAACGATGGCTGTGGAACAACTCCCGGGCAGGGTGCGGGAGTTCGCGAGCTACCTGAACGCGCTGCTGGCGCGCCTCGACCAGGGCGCCGGCTGGTGCGCGGTCTTCTGGCAGCGCGACCCCGACGGCATGCGGGCCTGCCTCGACGGCCATGAGGTGCCGCCCTGGGACGTCATGGAGGCGGTGCTCCAGGACCTCGCCGCCGCTTACGGCGCCGCGGCCGCCGCGCAGGAGACGCCGCGGGCCCGGTCCCTGCACGCCGCCGCGCTCGCCGCCCACGACGCCCGTCCCGGTGGCCGTGACGCCCTGGGGGACCGGCTCGACGTCATGCTCCGCGAACAGCGCTATGCCGCCGAACGGCAGGCCGACCTGGGGCGTCGGCTCGCCTCGGCGACCACCCGGGAGCAGGCCGACGCCTTCCGTCTGGACCTCGCCTGGGCCCACGACGATCACGAACGGGCCACCGCCCGGTGCGCCGAGCTCCGTCGCCGGATGGCCGAGGCGGACCGCCTCCCGGAAGCCGGCGCGCCCCCGGGCCGCACCGGCCCCACGGTCGACGCGCACGACCCACGGCACCCGCGCGACGCACCGCACCCGCACGACAGGGGCCACGGGCACGACAGGGGCCACGGGCACGACACGGGCAGCGCTCACGACGAACGGATCGCATACGACACGCGGACGGCGTACGACGCGCGCGCTGCCGGAGCGCCCGAGGCGCGAGCCACGCCCGACCCGGCATCCGACCCTGCCTTCGACCCTGCCTTCGACCCGGCGCCCGGCCCTGCCTTCGACCCGGCGCCCGAACCGGACTCCGCTCCCGCCGCCGCTCCGGCCGCCGTGCCCAAGCAGCGCAAGCGCCGCCGAGGCAGCGCGCGGTTCGCCGGCATGGCCGAGGAGACCGAGGTCGCCCCCCTCGCCGTACCGCCCACCTCCGCCGCCGCCCCCGCCCCCGGGCCCGTCGAACCCGCGCCCGCTCGCCGCACCCTGCGGGGCGCCCGCTTCGCCGGAGCGGCCGAGACGCCGGGCGGGCGGTCCTCCGAGCCGCGGCGCGAGGCGCTGGACGCGACGGCCCGCAGGGAGACCGTCGAGGCGGTCCGGCATCTGGTGCGCCTGCGCGCCGAAGGGCGCAGCGGGGAGGCGCACGCCCTGCTCGTCGACCTCGCCGCGCTGCCCGCCGCGCGCATCCCGCTGCTCGCGGCGGAGCTCCAGCGCGCCGGGCTCACCGCGGACTGGACCACCCTGCTCTGGGAGGCCGCCTCCCTGCCCGCCGACCGGCTGGTCGCCGCGGCCGACGCGCTGGTCGCGGTGGGGCGCACGGCCGACGGGGAGCAGATCCTGCGGCAGGGCGTGGCCAGGCCGGCGGAGGAGATCGGGCAGGGCGTCCTCGGCCTGGTCCGGGAGGGACGGCGGCGCGAGGCCCGCGCGCTGCTCGACGCCTACGTCCGGGTCCGCACCCCCGAGGAGGCCGCCCGCAGCGCCGCCCCGGACCCGCAGACCCTCGTCCCGCTGCTGCTCGAGGCCGCCCGGGACGCCTCGGAGGAACGCCACTGGGACCTGGTGCACGCCCTTCGTGTCGCGGGGTTCACCGCCTGACCGGCGCCGCACCCGTTGCGCCGGACGCACCGCGACTCACCCACAGGGGTGTGAAACGCGATCGACTCCGCGGGTTGACGACGATGGTCTTGGCAAGCCCGTCCAGGAGGCTTACGTTCGTCCCTCTACGACCTTCGTCTACGGGCGTAGAGGCTCTGACGTCCCGTCGAAGGAGCAGCTCATGGCCAACGTCGTACGTGCCGCACTGGTCCAGGCCACCTGGACCGGCGACACCGAGTCCATGGTGGCGAAACACGAGGAGCACGCCCGCGAGGCGGCCCGCCGGGGCGCGAAGATCATCGGGTTCCAGGAGGTGTTCAACGCTCCCTACTTCTGTCAGGTCCAGGAGCCTGAGCACTACCGCTGGGCGGAGCCGGTCCCGGACGGGCCGACCGTGCGCCGCATGCGGGACCTCGCCCGCGAGACGGGCATGGTGATCGTCGTGCCGGTCTTCGAGGTCGAGCAGTCCGGCTTCTACTACAACACCGCCGCCGTGATCGACGCCGACGGCTCCTACCTCGGCAAGTACCGCAAGCACCACATCCCCCAGGTGAAGGGCTTCTGGGAGAAGTACTACTTCCGGCCGGGAAACATCGGCTGGCCGGTGTTCGACACGGCCGTCGGCCGGGTCGGCGTGTACATCTGCTACGACCGCCACTTCCCCGAGGGCTGGCGGCAGCTGGGCCTCAAGGGCGCGCAGCTGGTCTACAACCCGTCCGCCACCCACCGCGGCCTCTCCGCCCACCTGTGGCAGCTGGAGCAGCCCGCGGCCGCCGTCGCCAACGAGTACTTCGTCGCCGCGATCAACCGGGTCGGCGTCGAGGAGTACGGCGACAACGACTTCTACGGGACGTCGTACTTCGTCGACCCGCGCGGCAAGTTCGTCGGCGACGTCGCGAGCGACAAGGACGAGGAACTCGTGGTCCGCGACCTCGACTTCGACCTCGTCGAGGAGGTCCGACAGCAGTGGGCCTTCTACCGCGACCGCCGCCCCGACGCCTACGAAGGGCTGGTGCAGCCGTGAGCGACCTCCACGCCCGGCACCGGAGCGTCCTGCCCGACTGGCTCGCCCTCTACTACGAGGAGCCGCTGGAGATCACCCACGGCGAGGGCCGGCACGTCTGGGACTCCGAGGGCAACAAGTACCTCGACTTCTTCGGCGGCATCCTCACCACCATGACCGCGCACGCGCTGCCCGAGGTCACCAAGGCGGTCGCCGAGCAGGCCGGGCGGATCGTCCACTCCTCGACGCTCTACCTCAACCGGCCCATGGTCGAGCTCGCCGAGCGGATCGCCCACGTCAGCGGCATCCCCGACGCCCGGGTCTTCTTCACCACCTCGGGCACCGAGGCCAACGACACCGCGCTGCTGCTCGCCACCGCCCACCGGCGCAGCAACACCGTGCTGGCGATGCGCAACAGCTACCACGGCCGTTCCTTCAGCGCGGTCGGCATCACCGGCAACCGCGGCTGGTCCCCGACCTCGCTGTCACCGTTGCAGACGGTGTACGTGCACGGCGGGGTCCGCGGCCGAGGACCGTTCGCCGGCCTCGACGACGCCGCGTTCATCGACGCCTGCGTCGCCGACCTCAAGGACCTGCTCGGCCACACCCGCCCGCCCGCCGCCCTGATCGCCGAGCCCATCCAGGGGGTCGGCGGGTTCACCTCGCCGCCCGACGGCCTGTACGCGGCCTTCCGCGAGGTGCTGGACGAACGCGGCATCCTGTGGATCGCCGACGAGGTGCAGACCGGCTGGGGCCGCACCGGCGAGCACTTCTGGGGCTGGCAGGCGCACGGCCGAAACGGTCCGCCGGACATCGTCACCTTCGCCAAGGGCATCGGCAACGGCATGTCCGTCGGCGGCGTCATCGCCCGCGCCGAGATCATGAACTGCCTGGACGCCAACAGCATCTCCACCTTCGGCGGCACCCAGATCACCATGGCAGCCGCTCTCGCCAACCTCTCCTACCTGCTGGAACACGACCTCCAGGGCAACGCCCGGCGGGTCGGTGGCCTGCTCATCGAGCGGCTGCGGGCCGGCGCCGCCCAGGATCCGGGCGTGCGGGAGGTGCGCGGGCGCGGCCTCATGATCGGCGTGGAGCTGACCCGGCCGGGCACCGGCCTGGCCGACCCGGACCGGGCGTGCGCCGTGCTGGAGGCGGCCCGCGCCGACGGGCTGCTGATCGGCAAGGGCGGCGGCCACGACACCAGCGCCCTGCGCGTCGCCCCGCCGCTGTCCCTGACCGTGGCGGAGGCCGAAGAGGGCGCCGCGATCCTCGAAAGCGCGCTGAGGAGCACGCGATAGCGCAGGCCTGAGCCAAGGGAACACATCGCCATGACCATTGCTCTGGAGCCCTGGGGGCCCGTGGAGCCGCTGGAGCCCGCCCTGTCGGTCCGTCAGGTCCTGTCCCTGGAAAGGGTCCTGGCCGGCGAGCCCGAAGTGGTGGCGGGCGCCGACCGGCTCGACCGGCCGGTGCGCTGGGTGCACGTCGCCGAGGCCGCCGACGTCGGCGTGATGCTGACCGGCGGCGAGATGGTCCTCACCACCGGGGTGCTGCTCGCCGGCGACGAGAGCGCGCAGACCGAGTACGTCCGCTCCCTGCACCGTGCCGAGGCCGCGGCCGTGGTGCTGGGCCTCGGACGGGCGTTCCCGACCACGCCCGACGCGATGCGGCGGGCCGCCGAACGGTGCGGGCTGCCGATGATCGTGCTCCACCGCCCCTTCCCCTTCGCCGAGTTGACGGAGGAGGTGCAGTCCCGGCTGGTGCGGCGCAAGTTCGCCGCCGTCAGCCTCTCGGAGGCCGTGCGGACCGCGCTCACCGCGCTGATCACCGCGGGAGCCCCGCTGCAACTGCTGCTCGACGAGATCGCCCAGCACGCCGCCTGCCCCGTCGTCGTCACCAACCTCGCCCACCGGGTGCTGGCCACGGCGGGGGAGCGGCCGGCGGTCGACGACGTGCTGCGGGACTGGGAACGCATCGCCCGCCAGGCCGGCGGCACCGAGGGAGACGGCTGGATCCGCGCCGAACTCGGCGGCCGCGGCGAACGCTGGGGGCAGATCATGCTCTGCGGCCACCGCGGCGACACCGCGGGCGGACGGCTGCTCGCCGACCGGGCCGCCGAGGCGCTGGTGCTGCACCGCATGCTCGGCGGCGCCTCCGCCCACACCTGGGAGGAACAGTCCGCGCAGAGCCTGCTCACCGACCTGGTCTCCGGCGTCGTCCCGGCGCGCCATCTGCTGCCCCGGGCCCGGGCGGCGGGCCTCCCGGTCAACCGGCGCACCTTCGTGCCGCTCGTCGTGCGGGACGTCGCGCTCGACCGTCTCGAGCGCGTGCTGCGGTTGCTGGGGCTGCCGGGACTGGTCGCGGAACTCGCGGACGGGGCGACGGCGGTGCTGCTCAGCCTCGCCCGCGACCAGGACGCCGAGGCGCTCGCCGCCCACTTCGCGACCCGGTTGCGCACCGAGTCGGGCCGGCCCCGCACGGTCGTCGCGGCCGCCGACCCGCGGACCGTCTGGGACGAGGTGCCCGCCGGGCTGCGCGAGGCCCAGCACGTGGCGGACGCCGTGGCCGACTCGGCCGCCGTCCTCGACCTGCCGCTCGTCGTCCGCCTCAAGGACGTCCACCTGCGCGGACTGATCCGGCTGCTGCGGGACGACCCGCATGTGCAGTCGTTCGCCGAGCGGGAGCTGGACGGCCTGCTGTGCGCGGCCGGGGAGGACCTGCTCGCCGTCCTGCGGACGTATCTGGCCACCGGCCGCAACAAGTCCCGCACCGCCCAGCTCCACCACGTCTCCCGGCCGGCGCTGTACCGCCGGCTGGAGGCGATAGAGGGCCGGCTGGGCGTGGACCTCGACGACTTCGAGCAGGCCGCCTCGGTGCACATCGCGCTCCTCGCGCACGACGCGCAGCAGGGCTGACCGCCGCACCGCAGGTGCACGTGAAACAGCTGAGAAACATGGAACGACCTGGGAAAACGGTGGTGAAACATGGGTCCGGGAAGACGTGACACGGTGACACGCCGGACGCGTGCAGGCGTGACACCGTGCAACTCAAAGCGGGCCGGTCGGCTTCCTAGGCTCCTCGTACACCGAGCGACCGGAGGTCCCGATGAGCAGAGTGATCCGTGCCGCCGTCTTCCAGACGGCCTGGACCGGCGACAAGGAATCGATGATCCAGGTGCACGAGCAGGCGGTCCGCGACGCGGCCGCGCAGGGTGCGCAGGTGCTGTGTTTCCAGGAGCTGTTCTACGGACCCTACTTCTGCCAGGTCCAGGACCCGCAGTTCTACGAGTACGCCGAACAGATCCCCGACGGCCCGATCGTCCAGCGTTTCCAGGCGCTCGCCAGGGAGCACGGCATCGTCCTGGTGCTGCCGATGTACGAGGAGGAGCAGCCCGGCGTCCTCTACAACACCGCGGCCGTGATCGACGCGGACGGTTCCTACCTCGGCAAGTACCGCAAGCACCACATCCCGCAGGTGAAGGGCTTCTGGGAGAAGTTCTACTTCCGCCCCGGGAACGCCGGCTGGCCGGTCTTCGAGACGGCCGTCGGGAAGATCGGCGTCTACATCTGCTACGACCGCCACTTCCCCGAGGGCTGGCGCGCGCTGGGACTCGAGGGCGCCGAGATCGTCTTCAACCCGTCGGCGACCTCCCGCGGTCTGTCCGCGTACCTGTGGCAGCTGGAGCAGCCGGCGGCGGCCGTCGCCAACGAGTACTTCGTCGGCGCGATCAACCGGGTCGGCGTCGAGGAGCTCGGCGACAACGACTTCTACGGGACCTCGTACTTCGTGGACCCGGAGGCCCAGTTCGTCGGGGAGGTGGCCAGCGACAAGGAGCCCGAACTCGTCGTCCGCGACCTCGACATGGCGAAGCTGCGCGCGGTCCGCGACCGCTGGCAGTTCTACCGCGACCGCCGTCCGGAGGCCTACGGCCCGCTGACCGCGCCGTAGCCGGCCGAGGCCCGGGTCGAGGCCGGGACCGCCGCCGGTCCGGTGCACGGAGGCCGGACCGGCGGCACCCTCAGACACGACGACAGCGTTGAACACGGCAGGAGAGGGAGAATGAGCAGCCGAACCGTCATCCGGGGTGGTCTCGTCATCACCGCGTCCGACGAGATCCACGCCGACGTCCTGATCGAGGACGGCCGCATCGCCGCCCTCGCCGCCTCCGGCACCCCGGCCGCCGGGGCCTGGACCGCCGAGAGGGTCATCGACGCCACCGGGAAGTACGTGATCCCGGGCGGGGTGGACGTCCACACCCACATGGAGCTGCCGTTCGGCGGCACCTTCGCCTCCGACACCTTCGAGACCGGCACCCGGGCCGCCGCCTGGGGCGGCACGACGACCATCGTCGACTTCGCGGTGCAGAGCGTCGGGCACAGCCTGCGCGAAGGCCTCGACGCCTGGCACGCGAAGGCCGAGGGCAACTGCGCGATCGACTACGGCTTCCACATGATCGTCTCCGACGTGAACCAGGACACGCTCAAGGAGATGGACCATCTGGTGGAGGAGGGCGTCACCTCCTTCAAGCAGTTCATGGCCTACCCCGGCGTCTTCTACAGCGACGACGGCCAGATCCTGCGCGCCATGCAGCGCTCCGCCGAGAACGGCGGACTGATCATGATGCACGCGGAGAACGGCATCGCCATCGACGTGCTGGTCGAACAGGCGCTGGCGCGCGGCGAGACGGATCCGCGCTACCACGGCGAGGTGCGCAAGGCCCTGCTGGAGGCCGAGGCCACCCATCGCGCGATCAAGCTCGCACAGGTCGCGAGCGCGCCGCTGTACGTGGTGCACGTATCGGCGATGGAAGCGGTTGCGGAACTGGCCAGGGCACGCGACGAAGGGCTGAACGTCTTCGGCGAGACCTGTCCGCAGTACCTGTTCCTGTCGACCGACAACCTCGCCGAACCCGGCTTCGAGGGCTCGAAGTACGTGTGCAGCACACCGCTGCGGCCCAAGGAGCACCAGGCCAAACTGTGGCAGGGCCTGCGGACCAACGACCTCCAGGTCGTCTCCACCGACCACTGCCCCTTCTGCTTCGAGGGCCAGAAGGAGCTCGGCCGGGGCGACTTCTCGAAGATCCCCAACGGGCTGCCGGGCGTCGAGAACCGTATCGACCTGCTCCACCAGGCCGTCGTCGACGGGCACATCAGCCGCCGCCGCTGGATCGAGATCGCCTGCGCCACCCCCGCCCGCATGTTCGGCATGTACCCCAAGAAGGGCACCATCGCCCCGGGCGCCGACGCCGACGTCGTGATCTACGACCCGCAGGCCGAGCAGACCGTCTCCGCCGAGACCCACCACATGAACGTCGACTACTCGGCCTACGAGGGCAGGCGGATCACCGGCCGCGTCGAGACGGTGCTGTCCCGGGGCGAACTCGTCATCACCGAGCGGGAGTACACCGGACACGCCGGGCACGGCGTCTACACCCCGCGCTCCACCTGCCAGTACCTCAACTAGGAGCAGCGCCCATGGACTTCGGACTCGTCCTGCAGACCGACCCGCCGGCCTCCAAGGTCGTCAGCCTGATGCAGCGCGCCGAACGGAACGGCTTCACCCACGGCTGGACCTTCGACTCGGCCGTGCTCTGGCAGGAACCGTTCGTGATCTACAGCCAGATCCTGGCGAACACCGAGAGGCTGACCGTCGGCCCCATGGTGACCAACCCGGGGACCCGCACCTGGGAGGTCACCGCCTCCACCTTCGCCACCCTCAACGACATGTTCGGCAACCGCACCGTCTGCGGCATCGGCCGCGGCGACTCCGCGATGCGCGTCGCCGGCCGCGCGCCCAACACCCTCGCCCGGATCAGCGAGGCCATGAAGGTGATCCGGGCGCTCGGCTCGGGCGGGGAGGCGGACCTCGGCGGGGCGGTCGTGCGGTTCCCCTGGATCAAGGACGACGCCCGGCTCCCCGTCTGGATGGCCGCGTACGGGCCGAAGGCGCTGAAGATGACCGGCGAGGAGGCCGACGGCTTCATCCTCCAGCTCGCCGACCTGTACCTCACCGAGTACATGGTGAAGGCCGTGAAGGACGCGGCGACCGCCGCCGGACGCGACCCGGGCGAGGTCAAGATCTGCGTGGCCGCCCCCGCGTACGTCACCGACGACGACTCGCCGCAGGCACTGGCCCACGCCCGCGAGCAGTGCCGGTGGTTCGGCGGCATGGTCGGCAACCACGTGGCCGACCTGGTGTCGAAGTACGGCGAGCACTCCGCCCAGGTCCCCGAGGAGCTCACCGACTACATCAAGGCCCGGCAGGGCTACGACTACTCGCACCACGGACGCAGCGACAACCCCGACACCGCGTTCGTGCCCGACGAGATCGTCGACCGGTTCTGCCTCGTCGGACCGGTCGAGAAGCACATCGAGAAGCTGAACGCCCTGCGCGACCTCGGCGTCGACCAGTTCGCGGTCTACGACATGCACGACGCGCAGGAGAAGGTCATCGACGCCTACGGCGCGACGGTCATCCCGGCGGTCAACAGCTGACCCTTCCCTCTCCCTGTTCCCTCCCGCGCCCGGCTTCCCACCGCTCAACCTCCCGGCTTCCCACCGCTCAACCTCCCACCTTCCCCCCGCTCCACCTCCCACCGCCCCCCTCCCCACCGCTCCCCTCCCCATCCCCCCACTCCAGTTCTCCCCTCCTCCACCGTCCGGGGAGGAGGGGGCCGGAGACCCCGCACGGCCTTTCCGGATCCACCCCTCGTTTGATTGGCCTGCTCATGACCGACACCGCTCCCACGGCCATACCGCCGACCGCCCAAGTCACCCTCGCCGACGGCCGGGTGGAGATCGCCCCTGGTTCGCCGCAGCCCAGCGGCCCTTACGCCAACGAGGACCTGCTCCCGGTCCCGGTGGAGAAGCGCACCTGGACCACGTACAACTTCTCCGCTCTGTGGGTCGGCATGGCCCACAACACGGCGTCGTGGACGCTGGCCTCCGGTCTGATCGCCGTCGGCATGGACTGGAAGCAGGCGGTGCTCACCATCGCCCTGGCCAACGTGATCGTGCTGGTGCCGATGCTGCTCACCGGGCACGCGGGACCCAAGTACGGCATCCCCTTCCCGGTCTTCGCCCGCGCCTCCTTCGGCATCCGCGGCGCCAACCTCCCCGCCGTGGTACGGGCGTTGGTGGCGTGCGGCTGGTTCGGCATCCAGACCTGGATCGGCGGTGAGGCGATCTACTTCCTCGCCGGGAAGCTGATCGGCGGCGGCTGGAGCGACGCCGGGAAGATCGGCGGCTACGCCTGGACCATGTGGCTGTCGTTCGCGATCTTCTGGGTGATCCAGGTCGCGATCATCTACCGGGGCATGGAGACGATCCGCCGCTTCGAGAACTGGGCGGCTCCCTTCGTCCTCGTCGGCGCGCTCGTCATGCTGATCTGGATGAGCAACAAAGCGGGCGGTTTCGGCCCGTTGCTGGACCAGCCCTCCAAGCTCGGCTGGGGCGGCGACTTCTGGAAGCTCTTCTGGCCATCCCTCATGGGCATGATCGGCTTCTGGTCCACACTGTCGCTGAACATCCCCGACTTCACCCGCTACGGTAAGTCGCAGAAGGCGCAGACCTGGGGACAGGCTCTCGGCCTCCCGACGACGATGACGTTGTTCGCGCTGCTGTCGGTGATGGTCACCTCCGGCTCGCAGGCCGTGTACGGCGAGACGATCTGGGACCCGGTACAGCTCGCCGCCAAGACGGACAACGCCGTCGGGCTGCTCTTCGCGCTGGTGACGGTGCTGGTGGCGACCCTGTCGGTGAACATCGCGGCCAACCTGGTGTCCCCGGCCTTCGACTTCTCCAACGTCGCACCCCGCAAGGTCAGTTTCCGCACCGGCGCACTCGCCACCTGCGTGCTCGGCGTGCTGATCTTCCCGTGGAAGCTGTACTCCGATCCGCAGGGCTACATCTTCACCTGGCTCGGCCTCGTCGGCGGTCTGCTGGGCACGGTCGCCGGCATCCTCATCGCCGACTACTGGATCCTGCGCCGCGGCAGACTCGACCTGACCGACCTGTACCGGGCCGGCGGCCGCTACTGGTACGACGGCGGCTGGAACTGGCGGGCCGTGGCCGCCTTCGTGACGGGCGGTGTCCTCGCGATCGGCGGCGCCAGCTTCAAGCCGCTGTTCGACGGCCGTCCGATCCCGGCGCTGGAACCGCTCGCCGACTACGGCTGGGCCGTCGGTCTGGGCACCTCGATCGTGGTGTACCTGGCCCTGATGCTGCCGCGCGGCCGACGGGAGGAGAGCACCGTCTGAGACGGGCGTCCCCGGCACGCGCGCATCCCCGCGCGCGTGCCGCAGGGCGCTGGTCCGCCGTTCGGGCGGCGTGACGCCAGGACGTCCGGCGTCGCCCCGGGCGCGGCGACGCACAGGCGCCCTGCCGTCCAAGTGCCGTGGCGCGCGGACGCGGTGAGGTGCAAGCGTGGTGAGTGATGACGCGCGGACGCGGTGAGGGCCGGGCCTCGTCACCCGTGACGCGCGGACGCCGTCCCCTGCACGCGCGATGTCGCGGCCCGGACGGGACGAACGGACCGCGCGGCTCAGGTCTTGCTGCCGCTCTGCAGGGCGGCCACCGCTTCCTTCGCGGCCTTGATCGCGCCCTTGTTGATCTCGTCGGTGGCGGGCGCCTTCTTCGTCTCGAAGTCGCTGCCGTTGTAGTTGACGATCACCAGCGCGTTGGCCACCCGCGCGATGACGACGCCCTCACGGGTCTGCTGCTTGTCCTCGGTGGTGAGGTTCACCACCGAGTAGCCCTCGTCGCCGAGCCCCGGAACCGCCCCGCCGCCGCTCTTCTCCGTGGTGCGCTCCTTGTACGAGCTCTGCGCCGCCTCGTCCGAATCCGCGATCTCGAAGGAGATGTCGAGCCAGCGGTAGTCGTAGCCCTTGAGCGCGTTCCAGGAACAGGTGCGGCGCAGGGCGGTGTCCGTGGACGGGATCTCCTTGCCCGCCGCCTTCGCGCCCGGCACGAGCGCGGCGACCGTCTTCACGGTCACCCCGGTGCACGGGGCGGGCGCGGCGGCGTAGGTCTTGGAGACGGCGGTGGAGGACGACCCGGACGCCTTGTCGGACTGGGTCTTCTGCGTGTCCTTGCTCGCGGTGTCCTGCGGTTCGTCGAGCGGGCCGGACGACATCGCCCAGCCCGCACACGCGAGCACGACCACCGGGGTCAGACGCGCGGTGAGGGCGAGCGGCAGTGGGAGAGAGCGCACGGAGCACTTTCGTGGGGGACGGTGCGGACGGGGTCCGCAGTGCGGACAGCAGACGCCAGTGTCACATGACTCCCTGTGGGGCGGAAGTGTGAACTCGCTCCGTGGCCGCGCGATGACGAAGGGGGCAGGATCTACCGGGACATCACGCCCTTTCGAGGCATGGGGGGCGCAGTGCCGATGCGGGGGCGGCGGGTGTGCGCCGGACGCCGCTCATGGCGTCCGGCGCACGGTCCCGGTGCCTGTCACGGCCAGATGGACTTCAGCTGCCACGCCTGCGTGCGGTCGAGGGTGGCGGTGCCGCCTTCGGCGAAGGCGCCGACGCCGTTGCTGGACGGGTCGGGGAAGACCTGGTCGGTGAGGGTGACCTGTTCGCCGCGCGTGTTCTCGGCGTAGACCTCGACGGAGGAGGCGTCGACGAGGACGTGCAGGCTCAGCCGGCCGCCGTGGAGATCGAGGGGAGCACGCTGGACGCCGGAGAAGGAGGGGGCGAAGTCGGTCGCGCCGGAGGCGGTGCGGTCGATGTAGACCTCGCCGGTGGTGGTGTCGTAGCCGATGCGGGTGCGCTGCCCGCCGCCGGTGCGGACGTCCAGACCGGAGCGGTCGGCGGTGCCGGGGGTGAGGTCCGCCTGGATCTCCAGGCTGCCGCCGTGCACCGGGAGCGGGACGGCGGTGTCCGCGACGCGGGTGCTCGGCACGCGGGTGCGGGCGCCACGCAGGGAGGCCAGTTCACCGACCGGCTGCTGGACCAACCGGACCCTGCCGTCCACCGTCTTCAGGGAGAGCCGGCGGGGGAAGGAGCCGGCGCTGCGCCACGGCGTGGTGGGGATGGCCTGCCCGTAGTCCCAGTTGTTCATCCAGGCGACCATGACCCGGCGGCCGCCGGGTGCGTCGGTCCAGGTGTTGGCGGCGTAGAAGTCCGCGCCGTAGTCGAGCCAGTGGGCGCGCCGGGTGGTGTTCAGGGCGGGCTTGTCGGCTGTGGTGAACTGGTCGGCGAGGACGTGTCCCCAGCCGCCGGAGTTGGCGTCCACTATCTGGATCCGGGCCTTCTTGCCCCGGTAGGCCACGGTGTTGAAGGACGCCCAGTCCAGGTTCTCGCTCTGGCCGCCGGTCGCGCTGTCCACGACCTTGCCGTCGACGAGCAGGTTGACCCCGGTCTCGGTGGAGGCGGGCTTGGCCTGGGTGTCGGAGAGGACGACCTGGTCGAGGTTGAGGTGGCCCCAGCCGCTCGTGTTGTCGTCCACGACCTTGATCCGGGCCTGCCTGCCCTGCAGGTCGGACAGATCCCAGGAGGCCCGTTTCAGGGCTTCGTCGTCGGATCCGGTGGCCGAGCGCACCACTTGGCCGTCCACGACGAGTTCCACCGCGGTGGGGGCGTCGGAGCTCGCGGGGTGATAGCCGCCGCCGATGAGGAAGTTCAGGTACTTCTTGTCGATGGTGAAGGCAGGCGAGGTCAGGGTGCCGGTGGAGGCGTCGCCGCCGTGGAAGCTGTTGGCCAGGCCGTTGCCGAGGTAGCCGGAGACCTGCTGCTGGTCGCCGACGGCGCCCTGGGCCGGTCCGGCGCCGAACGCCTCGCCGGTGGTGGTCCAGTCGCCGACGGGGCTGCTGTACGTGCTGCCCTCGAAGTCGGCCAGGGTCGCACCGGTGGGCGCCGGCTGGTCGCCCAGGACGGCGTCCGGGTCGTACGGGTGCATGCCGCCGCCGACCTTGAAGTTGATGTAGTTGCCGCTCACCGTGAACTCGGGCGAGGTCAGCGTGCCGGTGGAGGCGTCTCCGCCGTGGAAGCTGTCGGCGAAGGCCTTGCCCTCGAAGCCGGTGACCGGTGACTGCCCGTCCAGCGCAGCGGTCGCCGGCGCGCCGCCGAACGCGCTCCCGCCGGCCGTCCAGTCGCCGAACGAGCCGGACTCGAAGTCCTGCGTGACGGTGCCGCCCGGCGGGGTGTACGCGGTGCCGGCGTCGTCGGACGTGAACTTCTTGCCGTCGAAGTCGCCGACGAAGTACTGGGCGCCGGAGCCGCCCGCGATGCCGCCGGGGTTGAGGTTGACGGCCAGGACCCACTTGGTCTTCTTCGCGTCGCCGTCGACCGGGAGCGGGAACAGGTCCGGGCACTCCCACACCCCGCCGGTGGCGCCGGCCGGGCCGAAGTCGCTCTGGTGGGTCCAGTGCTTGAGGTCCGCCGAGCTGTAGAAGGCGATCTTGTGCTGGTCGGCGAGGGAGACGGCCATCAGCCAGCGCCGCGTGGGGGCGTACCAGAAGACCTTGGGGTCGCGGAAGTCGTTCGAGCCGATGTCGAGCACCGGGTTGCCGTGGTACTTGGTCCAGGTGGTGCCGCCGTCGGTGCTGTAGGCAAGGGCCTGCTGCTGCCTGCCGGAGGCCTTCTGCGCGCTGGTGTAGACGGCCACGAGCGGGGGGTTCTTCCTGGTCCCGAAGCCGGTGGCGTTGCTCGCGTCCAGGACGACGCTGCCGGAGAAGACCATCTCCTGGTCGTCCTGGGGGATGGCCACCGGGAGCTGCTTCCAGTGCACGAGGTCGGTGCTGACCGCGTGGCCCCAGGACATGTTGCCCCAGCTGTTGCCGGACGGGTTGTACTGGAAGAACAGGTGGTACTCGCCCTTGTAGTAGACGAGGCCGTTGGGGTCGTTCATCCAGTTCTGTGCCGGGGTGAAGTGGAACTGGGGGCGGTACGGCTCGTGGTAGAGCGTGTCGGCCACGGCGGGGGAGGCGGCGACCAGGCCGAGCCCGGACAGGACGGCCAGCGCGGCCAGGAGTCTGCGGCGCGGACGAAGGGTTCTGGACATGGCGCTCCTTGCGGGCGGGCGGACAGCGGCTCAGCCGTCGCAGGATCCGGCGGGTGCGGGTGCGGGTGCGGGTGCGGGTGCGGGTGCGGGTGCGGGTGCGGGTACGGGTACGGGTACGGGTACGGGTACGGGTGAGGGTGGCGCTGCACGCGGGTCGGTTGCGGGCGGCGGTCGGGGCCGTGGCCTCGTCCAAGGCCACGGTCGAACCCGCTGTGGGCAGCACGGCCCGGGCGGCTCCAGCGCCATGGCTGGAAACGTTTCGCTGAACGTACGGGCAACCCGTCGCCGAAGTCCAGACCCTGTGCGGGAAAACGCCCGAATGCGAGGATGAGGGCGCTGAAGGGCGGCTGCACGGTGCCATGGATCCCCGGGAGAAACGTTGTCCAGCGAGCGGAACGACACAGGCCGGCGACCGGCGACGATGCGCGACGTCGCGACCATGGCCGGGGTGGGGATCGCCACCGTCTCGCGGGTCGTCAACGGCAAGCCCGTAACCCCTGACCTGGCGGAACGGGTGACGCGTGCCTCCGAACTGCTCGGCTACCGCCACGATCTGACGGCCAGCAGTCTGCGCCGGGCGGACCGGCGCACCAGCACCCTCGGCCTGGTCCTGGAGGACGCGGCCAACCCCTTCTCCGCCGCGCTGCACCGTGCGGTGGAGGACGCCGCCGCCGAGCGCGGCATGCTGCTCCTGGCGGGGTCCACCGACGAGGACCCGGTCCGCGAACGCGGCCTGCTGAAGACCCTCACCGCCCGCCGGGTCGACGGCCTCATCGTGGTGCCCACCGGGCAGAACGACGCCGACCTAGAGGCCGCCCACCGCGCCGGCACACCCGTCGTCTGCGTCGACCGCCGCACCGATGCGCCGCAGGTGGACACCGTGACGGTGGACAACCGGGCGGGCGTGCGGGCGGCGGTGAGGAGGCTGCACGAGGCGGGTCACCGGCGCATCGCCTTCCTCGGGGACCTCCGCTCGATCTGGACCGCCGAAGAGCGCTACGCCGGCTTCGTCGAGGGGCTCGC
Source organism: Streptomyces achromogenes (assembly GCF_030816715.1). Lineage (NCBI taxonomy): Bacteria > Bacillati > Actinomycetota > Actinomycetes > Kitasatosporales > Streptomycetaceae > Streptomyces > Streptomyces achromogenes. The sequence continues at coordinate 7,304,010 of NZ_JAUSYH010000001.1, forward strand.
CGACGTGGGGTGCGTCCTGCACCCCTCTCTGGTGAGGCGCGGCCTGCACGGCGCGGAGGCCGCCCGGGCGGCCACCCGCGAGCTCCTGTCCCTCGCCCACGCGCCCACCGCGTGCGTCTCCGGGCAGAACCTCCTCACCGTCGGGGCCCGCCGGACCCTGCAGGACCTTCGGCTGCAGCGCCGCGTGGCGCTGGTCGGCTTCGACGACCTGCCCCTCGCCGGCCTGCTCGAACCCGGCATCTCGGTGATCGCCCAGGACCACGCCGCCATCGGCCGGGAGGCCGCGCACCTGCTGTTCGACCGACTCGCCGGCGAGGACGGCCCCGCCCGGCACCGCGTGCTGCCCACCCGCTACCTCGCCCGCGGCTCCGGCGAACTGCCCGCTCCCGAAGACGGCTGACGACTTCCCCGTGAACGAGTCGTTTCCGGTGTGCCGACGGGTTGCGCCTCTCGGCGATTCACTGCCGGAACCGGTTCCGAAACCGGTTCCGGTAGCGCTTCCGGTACTGGTACCGGTTCCGCCGGTCTCTGTACGATCGGCCTTCGGTGCGGAGGACGTCCTCCGCACCGCGCGGAGTGAGAGGAGGTGGCATGGGAGTCACCATCGCCGACGTGGCCTCACGGGCCGGCGTCAGCAAGACGACGGTCTCACGCGTGCTGAACGGCAAGGGCGAGATCAACGAGAACACGGTCCTGAGGGTCCGCACGGCGATATCGGAGCTCGGCTATGTGCCGAGCGCCGGAGCGGTCGGACTCGCACGCGGCACCACCCAGATGATCGGCATGCTGGTCCCCGATACGGCCTGGGCCTGGGCCGGCATCGTGCAGGCGGTCGTCGAAACCCTGGAGACCGAGGGCTTCGGGCTGCGCATGCTGACCTGGAACCGCGGTGAGGAGTCACTGCGCAGGCTCGGTCTGCAGGTCGCGGCCAGGTCGTTCGACGGTCTGCTGGTGATGGAGCCCGAGGGCGCCATGGGGTACATCACGGAACTGCACGAAGCGGGGCTGCCGGTCGTACTGATCGACGATCGCTTCCAGCGGCCGGGATTCCCCTACGTGGCCACCACCAACCGTCTGGGGGGTGAACAGGCCGCCCGGCATCTGCTGGAGATCGGGCGGCGTCGTCCCCTCGTGGTCGCCGGCCCCGAGACCTTCGGCTGCACCCGGGAACGGCTGGACGGCTTCCTCGGCGTGTACGCGCAAGCCGGCATCGAGATCGACCGGAGCAGCATCGTCCGCGGCGACTTCCAGTTCGAACGCTGCCGCAGCGCGGTGGCGCGCGCCGTCGCCGACGGCCTGGAGTTCGACTCGGTCTTCGCGCACAACGACCCCTCGGCGGCCGGTGTGCTGGCCGCACTGCACGCGGCCGGCCTGTGGGTTCCGCAGGATGTCGCCGTCGTGGGTTTCGACGACGTCGAGATGGCGTCGTACACCTATCCGGCACTGACCACCGTCCGACAGCCGATGCGGGAGATGGGTGAGGCGGCGGCGCGTCTGCTCCTGGACCACGTGCGCGGATCGCCGAAGGCGGCCCCCTCGTGCGTCGTTCCCACCAGCCTCGTGATCCGTGGCTCGACGACAGGGCCGAGCGCGAACTGACGCCGCGCCCCCGGGAAGCGCAGAAACGACCGTCCACAGCTGACATCGACGGCAGCGACATCGACATCGACAGCGACAGCGGGTTCGGGGCGAGGGAGGCGACGGCTCCACGTGGCGGAACCGGCCTCGCGCTCGTTCTCCCCGGTTCCTCCCCACGGCTCGCCTTAGGTTGGGTGTTCGACCCACGCACGCGGACACCGAGGTGAGAGATGCAGTTCACCACCCGCCCCACCCTCCAGGGCACCTTCGGCATGGTCTCCTCGACGCACTGGCTGGCCTCGCAGTCGGCGATGGCCGTGCTGGAGGACGGCGGCAACGCCTATGACGCGGCCGTGGCCGGGGCGTTCGTGCTGCACGTCGTCGAGCCGCACCTCAACGGGCCCGCCGGAGAGGTCCCGATCCTGCTCGCCCCGGCCGGCGGCGAGGTGCGCGTGCTGTGCGGGCAGGGCGTGGCGCCGGCCGGGGCGACGGTCGCGCACTACCGCGGTCTCGGCCTGGACCTCGTGCCCGGAACGGGACCCCTCGCCGCTGCGGTCCCCGGCGCGTTCGACGCCTGGCTGCTCCTCCTGCGGGACTACGGCACCAAGTCCCTCGACGACGTCCTGAAGTACGCGATCGGGTACGCCGAGCACGGGCACGCGCCCGTGGAGAACGTCGGCGCGACCGTCGAGACGGTACGGGAGCTGTTCGAGACGGAGTGGACCTCGTCGGCGGAGGTGTACCTGCCCGGTGGGCGGTCGCCGCGCACCGGTGAACTGCTGCGCAACCCGGCGCTCGCCGCAACCTGGAAGCGGCTGCTCGCCGAGGCCGCCCCGGCGGGCGACCGGGAGGCGCGGATCGAGGCCGCGCGGGAGGTGTGGCGGTCCGGGTTCGTCGCCGAGGCGCTCGTGCGGCAGTCCGCCCGGCCCACCCGGGACACCAGCGGTGAGCGCCACACCGGCACGCTCACGGCCGCCGACCTCGCCGGCTGGTCCGCGTCCTACGAGACGCCGTCGACGTACGACTGGAACGGCTGGACCGTGTGCAAGGCCGGCCCGTGGAGCCAGGGCCCGGCTCTCCTGCAGCAGTTGGCGCTGCTCCCGCCCGAACTGCCCGCGTACGGCTCGGCCGCCTACGTCCATCTCCTGGTGGAGGGCTGCAAGCTCGCCATGGCCGACCGCGAGGCCTGGTACGGCGACGCGGCCGAGGTCCCGCTGGAGGCGTTGCTCGCCGCCGGCTACAACGCGGAGCGGCGAGGGCTGATCGGCGACGAGGCATCGTGCGAGCTGCGGCCCGGCAGCCCCGGCGGACGCACCCCGCGGCTGAGCGCGCACGCGCGCGTGATCGCCGCGGACGACCCCGCCTTCAGCCCTCTGGGCGTCGGCGAGCCGACCGTCGCCAAAGGGCCGGCGTCGCCCGTTCCCGGCGAGCCGGAGGTCGCGGTGGACGGCGCCGTCCGCGGCGACACCTGCCACCTCGACGTCGTCGACCGCTGGGGCAACATGATCGCGGCGACGCCCAGCGGAGGCTGGCTGCAGTCCAACCCGGTCGTGCCCGAGCTGGGCTTCCCGCTCGGCACGCGGCTGCAGATGACCTGGCTGGAGGAGGGCCTGCCGAACTCCCTCACGCCGGGGCGCCGCCCGCGCACCACCCTCACGCCGTCGCTCGCGCTGCGCGACGGCGTCCCGGTCATGGCGTTCGGCACGCCCGGCGGCGACCAGCAGGACCAGTGGCAGCTGCACTTCCTCCTGGGGGTCGCCCTGCGCGCGCGGGTGCGCGGCGGACTCGACCTGCAGGGGGCGATCGACGCGCCCAACTGGCACACCGACGGCTTCCCCGGCTCCTTCTTCCCGCGCGGCATGCGGCCGGGCAGCCTCACCGTGGAGTCCCGGATGCCCGCTGCGGTGGTGGAGGAACTGCGGCGACGCGGTCATCGCGTGACCGTCGGCGACGCCTGGTCCGAGGGCCGGCTCTGCGCGGTCGCCCGCGATCCGGCGACCGGAATCCTGTCGGCGGCCGCGAACCCGCGCGGGATGCAGGGGTACGCGGTGGGCCGCTGAGAAACGCTCCTGGTCGGTGACGGCGCCGCGCACGGTCCGGCGACGTCCGCGCCCGCCCCGCCCCGCCCCGCCCCGCGCCGGACGTGCGGTCTCCCGTTCTTCATCCCGATTCCACCCGTGATGCACCGGGCGGGCGGGGATTGTCAGTGCGGCGTGCTCTCATGGAGGCATGATCGAACACACGGAAACCATCGACGAGTTTCTCGCCCGCCACTCGGCCGACGTGGAGGAGGCGGTCCGCCGGGCCGCCGCAGCCGAGATCATGCCGCGCTTCCGGCAGCTCGCCGCGCACGAGGTCGACGAGAAGAACGGCCCCCACGACCTGGTGACGGACGCCGACCGCAACGCCGAGCTGTTCCTCACGAAGGCGCTGGGCGCCCTTCTGCCGGGTTCGGTCGTCGTCGGCGAGGAAGCGGTGCACGCCGACCCGGCGACGTACGAGGCGATACAGGGCGGGACACCGGTCTGGATCGTCGACCCCGTCGACGGCACACGGCAGTTCGTGCACGGGGACGACGGCTTCTGCACCCTGGTCGCACTCGTCCACCACGGCGTCCTGCACGCCTCCTGGACCTACGCTCCGGCCCGCGGCCTCCTGGCCACGGCGGTCCGCGGCGGCGGCGCCTTCCTCGACGGCGAGCGGCTGTTCGCCGGCCCGCCCGAGCCGGGCCGCGATCTGACGGTGGCCACCTCGCACCCCGACTACACGACCGACGAACAGAAGCGTGCCCTGCTGGGGCTGTGGACGGACGGTGTCGCCCCGCGCGCGTGCGGCTCGGCCGGCCTCGAGTATCTCGCCATCGCCCGGGGAGAGTTGGACGCCACGGCCTTCTCCTGGGAGGCGGCCTGGGACCATGCGGCCGGGCTGCTCCTGGTCGAGGAGGCCGGCGGCGCCCACCTCACGCTCACCGGCGAGCCGTTCCGCGTCAGGGGCGGCAACTCCCTGCCGTTCACGGCAGCCCGGGACGCGGCCACGGCCCGCCGCGTGGGGGCCCTGCTCGCGGGTGGCGAATCGCGTCATGTGTCCGGCGCAGAGTCGCACCGGCGCACTGCCTGACGCTGCGGGCGTCCCGTCCCGGCCGACGCTCGCGGCCGGGACGGCCGGCCTGCTGCCTGCCGCCTTGCATGGCGGCGGCCGGTTTAGAGGTCGTTTTCTCCCGTTGTTTCATCCCGGAATCTGCTGTTTGGTCTGCGGTTCCGGGTCGCGCCAGGAGATGGTGTTCTCGCTGGTGAGGCGGCGGGCCATGAGGTCGGTCATGGCGATGTGGATCATGGCTTCGGATCGGTGCGGGTGGGTTTCGTAGTCGCGGGCCAGTCGGCGGTGGAGCATGAGCCAGCCGTAGGTCCGCTCGACCACCCACCGCTTCGAGATCGGGACGAACCCCTTGGTGCCGGGCTTGCGTTGAGTGATTTCCATGTCGATGCCGAGGGTGGCTGCGTGCTCGACGAGGTGCTGGCGGTAGCCGCCGTCGACCCACGCTTTGCGGATGCTGGGATGTGCGGCGGCGACCTGGTCCAGGAGCTGGGTGCCGGCGATGGAGTCCTGCACGCTTGCCGCGGTGACCAGCACGGCGAGCACAAGGCCGATGGTGTCGGTGACGATGCTCCGTTTCCGTCCGACGATCTTCTTGCCGGCATCGATGCCCTGGCTGGTGGCGAGCACGCTGGTGGAGGTTTTCACGCTCTGCGCGTCGATCACGCAGGCCGACGGTTCGGCCTCCCGGCCTTCCTTCTGTCGTAAGAGTTGCCTGAGCAGGCCGTTGAGCTGGGCGAATACGCCTTCCTGCTGCCACCTGGCGAAGTAGCCGTAGACCGTGTTCCAGTGCGGGAAGTCGTGCGGGAGGTAGCGCCACTGGACGCCGGTGCGGTCCACATACAAGATCGCGTCCATGATGTCGCGCAGGTCGTGTTCCGGCGGCCGGCCGAAGTCCAGGGCCCTGCCGCGGCGCTCGAAGCGCCAGGCCGCCAGGACCGGCTCGACCAACTCCCAGCGGGCATCGGACAGATCACTTGGATAAGGACGTCGGCTTGGCATGCCTCCGGCGTACCGCCGCTCAACGAGTGCGCCCAGGCGCACAGCAATGACGACGGAAGCACGCAGCCTGGGAAGCCGGGCATCCTGGGATGAGACAGGAACAAGCAGCACTCCGCCCCAACAGCCACACCTCAGGACTCATCGACCCCAGCCACACCGGCTGCCTCCTTCGCATCGCATCCTCACCCATCGGGAATCCGTCTATAAACAGGCAAGACAGATGAAAACGACCTCTTAGTGCCTGTTTTCGATCCCCGGTTTTGAGTAGCTTTGGGCTCTAGGCTGACTGAGTGTCCGAGGGCGCCGGGGAGGCCGAGGAACGGATGTGCCGGGGCTGCGGTGAACGGCTGCGGTCGGACGCACGGCCCGCTGCCGTGTACTGCTCGGCAGCATGTCGTGCCAGGCAGTGGCGCCGGGACCGCCGGTTGCGCAAGCGGGTGGCCGCGGAATTGAGCGGTGCCGGCCAGGCCGAGTGCCCCGAGTGCGGGGCGACCTGGGTGGCCGGGGTGGATCGCCGTTCGAACGCGGTCTACTGCTCGCGGCGGTGCGTCACGAGGGCCTGGAGGGCTCGGAAGGAAACGTTCGGCGAACGGTCACAGTGACCGCATCGCGAACGCATCAGGATTCCAATTCCGGTCAGAACCTGGTCAATTACGGTCGCCCGTTGTGATCGTCGTATTTCCGGTCTGACTCTCGGTCGGGAAGCGAGCCGGGTTTCGCCACGGCCGTTTGGCCGTGCACCGGCCCGTGGTGGGTGGTGAATGCCATGCCCGAAGAGATCAACGACGCCGACAAGATCGGCAGCGTCAGCGCGAACCGGTATGCGGAGATCGTGGCCGAGCTGCGGAAGTTGGTGGAGACCGCCAGCCGGATCCAGTTCACGGTCGGCGACTACGCGCTCGAAGTCGAGCCGATGCGCGAGTCCGGTGGCCAGGAGCGGAGCGACTCGCTGTTCACGGTCAAGGAGTCACTGTTCCGCCTGGCCGAGGACATCGGGCTGTCCTACGCGATGGTGGACAAGGCCCGGTGGACCGCGTCGAAGTGGCCGAAGGACCGGCGGGTGGCGGGAGTGTCGTTCACGGTCCACCAGATCCTGGCGTCGATCGCCGACGACGAGGAACGGTTCGCCACCATCCTCAACCCGCCCGAGGGCAAGTCCCGCTGGACGCCGGACGAGGCGAACCGGAGGGTCGGCCGGCAGGTCGTCAAGCCCGTCACCCCGCAGGAGAAGGTCAGTGCGATCCACACCCTCGCCCAGGACGAGGAGGTCGCCGCCACCGTCACCGGTGACCTGCTGCGGCGTCCGGCGGTCGTCGCGCAGGTCAAGGACGAGGACAAGGTCCGGGCGGTGGAGGAACTGACCCGCGAGGACAAGGTCGCCGCCGCCGTCGCCCCGGACTTCCTGCGCCGGCCCGAGGTCGTCGCCCGCGTCGCCACGGCGGACAAGGTGAAGGTCGTCGAGGAACTGACCCGTGACGAGCACGTCGCCGCCGAGGTGACCACCGGCCTGCTGCGCAGGCCGGACGTCGCCTTCAAGGCGATGTCGGACGACACGGCCCGCCACCAGGTCAACCACGCTCAGGTCGAGCGGGGCCGTCAGGCCCGCGAGCACTTCGAGGAGACCAGTCCCGTCGCCCCGGCGATCCGCGACATCGACCGGTCGGTGGAGTTCCTGGACCTGGTCACCGCCTGCCACGCGTTCGTCGCGGCGTCCGGCCGCGTCGTCCCGGGCCTGCGCGACCGTCAGCTCGGCGACGACGAACGCACGATCGTTCACGAGAACGTCGCTCGTGTGAGGGCGACCCTGGACTGGATCGAGACCGCGGTGGACACCGGCAAGGTGGACGTCGACGGCGAGCTGGCCCGCCTGCTGCAAGGCGAGTAAACGATGCCCCGCGCTTCCGAGCGCAGATCACCCGCTGCCCAGCGACACGCCGACACCGTCCGGTTCGTACTCTTCGAGGCCCGGCCGGCCGGTCTGACCTTCCACCAGCTGGTCAGATCCAGCGAGCTGTCGCCCCACCAGACCCGCTCGGGCCTGGCCTGCCTGCGGGACACCATCGCCGAACGCGGCTGGCCGCCCCTGATCTGGACCCGTCCGGACGGCTACAAGTTCTGCTCGGACCCGGCCGAGCTCCAGGCGTACGAGGTCGCGATCATCCGGGAGAAGCTCACCGAGATCCGCCGGTTCATCACCGGCGTCGTCGCCCCACACGCCGTCCTCCAACCGAAGGGCCGCTGGATCAAGCACCTGAACACCCAGCTCAGCTCGGTCGAGTCCACCCTCGACGTGATCGCCGACTACATCGACGCCTGACCGGCGGGGCCAGCCGCTTTGCGGCCGGTCCCGCCCCGTCCTGGAAGGGAGGGAAACCCGTTGCCGCGGCGACGCTGCTACCCCTCCGACACCTGGGACGACGAATGGGCCCTGATCGAACCGCTGTTGCCGACACCGGCCTGCGAGACGAAGGCGGGAGGCCGGCCGGAGAAGCACCCCCGCCGGCAGATCGTGGACGCGATCCGATACGTGGTCGACACCGGCTGCAAGTGGCGGGCCCTGCCCAAGGACTTCCCGCCCTGGCGCACGTGTTACGGGTTCATGGCCCGCTGGGCGGCCGCCGGCGTCATCGGGCAGATCCGTGACCAGCTCCGCAAACGAATCCGCCGCGAGATGGGCAAGGCGCCCGGAGCGGTCGCCACCGTCATCGACTCCCAGTCGATCAAGGCCGCCGAGACCGTCGGCAAGGACTCCCGCGGCTACGACGCCGGCAAGAAAATCAACGGCCGCAAGCGGCACCTGGTCGTGGACACCAAGGGCCTGCCGCTGTTCGTCATGGTCACCCCGGCCGACATGACCGACCGCAACGCGGCCAAGGAAGTGCTGTTCCGGCTGCGGCTGATGCACCCCGAGATCACCATCGTCTGGGCCGACTCCGCCTATGCGGGACAGCTCGTGACCTGGGCGAAGACTTACCTGAACCTGACGATCAAGACCGTCAGCCGCCCGAAGGACGCCTCCGGGTTCGTCGTCCTGCCCCGGCGCTGGGTCGTCGAACGCTCACACGCCTGGGTCATGCACGCCCGTCGACACGCGCGCGACTACGAACGGCTCATCCAGCACTCGGAATCGCTCATCACCTGGGCCGCGATCACCCTCATGACCAGGCGCATCACTCGCCGAAACTCCCGCAGGAGCGGACAGCCGGCCTCCCGCGAGGCCCAACGGGACTGATCCACTCGGCACTGACGGTCAGCAGCCCCACCAAGAGGCCACCGGGCCCCCAAACCAGCCTCATTGTCGCACCACCCCGACGGATCCATCTGGGCAACCAGCACGCCGAGGCCAGGTGTCCCGGGACCGTCGCGAAACTCGGTACAACTCAATCGTCCTCAAGGACGGCGTTCACTCCACGAGCAGTGCCAGTTGAACGGTCTCGATGCCCAGAGCCCGCCGACTGCCGGTCGGCGGGCCAGCCGAGTCGTTCGGCAGAGCAGGTCACTCGTCCGGAGCGATGCTCTGCGCGGCGGGCCGCCATTCCTCTTCGAGGAGGCTGAAGATCAAGGAGTCTCGCCAGCCGTCGCGAATCAGCTGCGTGTGACGCAGACGTCCCTCATACGTCATGCCGAGCTTGGCCAGCACCCGGGCAGAGCCGAGATTCCGCGGGTCACAGGTTCCATAGATCCGATGGAGCCCCAACTCGCCGAAGCCACAGGCAAGAAGCTGCTGCCCAATCTCTGTCCCGATGCCCTGGCCCCAGACTCGCGGATGCACGACATAGGAGACCTCGGCCTGACGCTGGATGTCACTACGAACACGCAGTTCCCCCATGCCCACCACATCCCGCCCGAGGCGGGCCACATAGGAAAACCGGCGTTGGGGGCTGTCCGACCAGGCCTTGACCGCGCCTTCCACGAAGTCCCGCGTCTCGTCCTCTGTGTTCGGCCCCCACGTCTGATAGCGACAAGCCTCCGCCAGACACGCCCACGAGTGAATGGCCGGCCAATCCTCCAAAGTGATCTTGTCCAGGGTCACCGAGCGTTGATTCATGAGGCGATCATGTCCACTTCAGCCTGTCGCCTTCAAGGGCAAGCCATACGCGTGCATGCTCGCCACCCTCCACTTCCTTCGACGCTCAATCAAGTGGAGGGAGGGGCATCACTGGCGAGATCCAAAGAGTCTCAACATCAATCGTCATGTGCACCCGTCCTCCCACCGAAGAACCAACTGAGACTACGTCCTGGCGATCTCTTGCCGGAGCTGATGGGTGAAGCGGCGAAGCAGATCCTCCGTTTCCCTGTGCTCGGCCCTGCGGTCGTCCCTGCCCTCGCTGGGCCGGGAACTCCAGACCCGACGCGCGAGAGCATCGGCGAGATCGACGGTGCCGTCGGCGCACAGTAGGTAGAGGGCTGACCGGGCTTCCTGCATCCGGCCCGCCAGTTCGTTAGCTCCGGTGCCGTCGTCACTCAGCCGTGTTTCCCGAAGGTAGTCGATGAGCTGGACCACGGCGGTGTTGAAGCCGACTCCGGCTTTCAGCTTCTGTTCGCGCAGCCACATGCGGTCCTGTCGGCGCGCAGTGAACCAGGACCCGAACACGGCCCCTATGAGGCCGAAACCAGCCCCGATGGCCACGGACAGGATGTTCACCACGCCAGCTCCCCCCGACACACAGCTGACGGCAGGCTACAGAAGCCATCAAGTACCCAACTCGACGGGTGCCTATTCGAATCCGCGCCGGGCGAACTCCACCGGGAGACTTCAAAAACAGGTACTTAGAGGTCGTTTTCATCTGTCTTGCCTGTTTATAGACGGATTCCCGATGGGTGAGGATGCGATGCGAAGGAGGCAGCCGGTGTGGCTGGGGTCGATGAGTCCTGAGGTGTGGCTGTTGGGGCGGAGTGCTGCTTGTTCCTGTCTCATCCCAGGATGCCCGGCTTCCCAGGCTGCGTGCTTCCGTCGTCATTGCTGTGCGCCTGGGCGCACTCGTTGAGCGGCGGTACGCCGGAGGCATGCCAAGCCGACGTCCTTATCCAAGTGATCTGTCCGATGCCCGCTGGGAGTTGGTCGAGCCGGTCCTGGCGGCCTGGCGCTTCGAGCGCCGCGGCAGGGCCCTGGACTTCGGCCGGCCGCCGGAACACGACCTGCGCGACATCATGGACGCGATCTTGTATGTGGACCGCACCGGCGTCCAGTGGCGCTACCTCCCGCACGACTTCCCGCACTGGAACACGGTCTACGGCTACTTCGCCAGGTGGCAGCAGGAAGGCGTATTCGCCCAGCTCAACGGCCTGCTCAGGCAACTCTTACGACAGAAGGAAGGCCGGGAGGCCGAACCGTCGGCCTGCGTGATCGACGCGCAGAGCGTGAAAACCTCCACCAGCGTGCTCGCCACCAGCCAGGGCATCGATGCCGGCAAGAAGATCGTCGGACGGAAACGGAGCATCGTCACCGACACCATCGGCCTTGTGCTCGCCGTGCTGGTCACCGCGGCAAGCGTGCAGGACTCCATCGCCGGCACCCAGCTCCTGGACCAGGTCGCCGCCGCACATCCCAGCATCCGCAAAGCGTGGGTCGACGGCGGCTACCGCCAGCACCTCGTCGAGCACGCAGCCACCCTCGGCATCGACATGGAAATCACTCAACGCAAGCCCGGCACCAAGGGGTTCGTCCCGATCTCGAAGCGGTGGGTGGTCGAGCGGACCTACGGCTGGCTCATGCTCCACCGCCGACTGGCCCGCGACTACGAAACCCACCCGCACCGATCCGAAGCCATGATCCACATCGCCATGACCGACCTCATGGCCCGCCGCCTCACCAGCGAGAACACCATCTCCTGGCGCGACCCGGAACCGCAGACCAAACAGCAGATTCCGGGATGAAACAACGGGAGAAAACGACCTCTTACGCGGTTCACGGGCGGCTCGGCGTCCTCGCGCCGGCGGGGTACCGCCCTGCCCGGCGGCCCGGCAGGTTTACGCGGTTCCCGGGCGGCGGGCGGCGCGGCGTGCAGTTCTGCGTCAGCGTCCCGGCCGCGTCGCGCGGTGGCCGGGCGGTCGGCGGTCGCCGGCGGGCCCGTCTGACGCGGGCCTGCCCGGCCGCAGGCAGCTCCGCGCGCAGGCGTGCGCCTTTCGTTCCGGCCGGTTTCGAGCCCCCGCGCCGCAGGTCTCGTATCACCCCCGGCATATCCTGATTGCGGGGGCCACCGATGTCGGAGGCCACCGGTTGACGAAGGGGTCGAAGTGCCGTCGATGCTCGATGCGGTCGTGGTGGGAGCGGGGCCCAACGGGCTGACCGCGGCGGTGGAGCTGGCCAGGCGCGGCTTCTCCGTGGCGCTCTTCGAGGCGCGGGACACCGTGGGCGGGGGCGCCCGCACCGAGGAGCTCACCCTGCCGGGCTTCCGCCACGACCCGTGCTCCGCCGCCCACCCGCTCGGCATCAACTCGCCCGCCTTCCGCGCCCTGCCCCTGGAGCGCTACGGACTGGAGTGGCTGCACCCCGAGCTGCCCATGGCCCACCCCTTCCTCGACGGCAGCGCCGCCGTGCTGTCGCGGTCCGTCGCGGAGACGGCCGCCTCCTTCGGAGCGCGCGACGCGGGCCCCTACCGCCGCCTGGTCGAGCCCTTCCTGCCCAAGTGGGACGCCCTGGTCCGCGATTTCATGTCGCTGCCGCTGACCGCCCTCCCGCGCGACCCGCTCACCCTGGCCCGGTTCGGCCTGGTCGGCCTGCCCCCGTCCAGCTGGCTCACCCGCCGCTTCCACGACGAGCGGGCCAAGACCCTCTTCGCCGGCCTCGTCGCCCATGTCATGGCCCCGTTGAGCGGTTTCGCCACCGGCGCCGTCGGCCTGGTCTTCGCCCTCTCCGCGCACGCCCGCGGCTGGCCGGTGGTCCGCGGCGGCTCCCAGTCCCTCTCCGACGCCCTCGCCGCGTACCTCGAGGATCTCGGCGGCAGCGTCCACACGGACTACGAGGTCAAGCGCCTCGACGACCTGCCGCCGGCCCGCGCCTACGTCTTCGACACCTCGCCCACCGCCCTCGGCCGCATCGCCGGCTTCGGCGACTACTACGCGGGGTACAAGTACGGCCCCGGCGTCTTCAAGATCGACTACGCGCTCGACGGTCCCGTCCCCTGGACCGCGGAGGAGGCCCGGAAGGCCGGCACCGTGCAGATCGGCGCGGACAGCGCGGAGATCGGCGCCGCGCTGCGAGCGCCCTCCCGGGAGGGCCGTGCGCCCGACCGGCCCTTCCTGATCACCGTGCAGCCCGGCGTCGTCGACCCGAGCCGCGCCCCGGAGGGCAAGCACGTGTTCTGGGCGTACGGCCATGTGCCCAACGGCTGGACCGGCGACCTCACCGACGCCATGGAACGCCAGCTGGAGCGCTTCGCCCCCGGATTCCGCGACCGGGTCCTGGCCCGGGTCACCGCCGGCCCCGCCGAACTCGCCGCCCGCAACGCCAACTACGTCGGCGGGGACATCGCCGCCGGAGCCGTCTCCGGGCTCCAGATCCTGCTGCGCCCCAAGCTGACGGCGTTCCCGTACGCCACCCCGCACCCGGCCGTCTTCCTGTGCTCCTCGGCCACCCCGCCCGGCCCGGGCGTGCACGGCATGTCGGGCCACAACGCGGCCAAGGCCGTCTGGCGGAGGCTGCGGCAGAACGGGTGAGCGGACGGCCGCCCGCGTTGGTATATACACCGGCATGACCACGATCACGCTCGTCCAGGGCGACATCACCCGGCAGTCCGTGGACGCCGTCGTCAACGCGGCCAACTCCTCGCTGCTCGGCGGGGGCGGCGTCGACGGCGCCGTCCACCGCCGCGGCGGCCCCGAGATCCTCGCCGACTGCCGCCGCCTGCGCGCCTCGCACTACGGCAAAGGCCTGCCCACCGGCCAGGCGGTCGCCACCACGGCGGGCGAACTGGACGCGCGCTGGGTGATCCACACCGTGGGCCCCGTGTACAGCGACACCGAGGACCGCTCGAACCTGCTGGCCTCCTGCTACCGGGAGTCGCTGCGGGTCGCGGACGAGCTGGGCGCCCGCACGGTGGCCTTCCCGGCGGTCTCCGCGGGCATCTACGGCTGGCCCATGGACGACGCCGCCCGTATCGCCGTGGAGACGGTACGGGCGGCGCGCACAGCCGTGGCCGAGGTGAGGTTCGTGCTCTACGACGAGCGGGCGTACGCCGCCTTCGCCGCCCGGGTCGGCTGACGCCGCGCCCCCGCCCCGCCTCCGTGCCGCCCCCGCCCCGCCCCCCGCCACGCGGCGCGGCGGGGGGCGGCGCACGTTCCGCAGATCGTGGACCCCGGCGCGCCCGACTCCCGACCGGCCACACGTGGGCCCGTACGAGTCCGGCCGCCGGTACCGGCCGCCGACTCAGCCGTCGATGCGGTGCGTGGTCCAGAACGACGTCAGGTCGGTCGTCGTGGCGGCCTGGGCGGCCGCCTTGAACTCGGCCGTGGTCGAGACGCCGTACCAGTGCGAAGCGGCGTAGCCCTTCAGCAACGTGGCCATCGCGGTGTCGCCGACGAGCCGCCGAAGGTCGTGCAGCGCGCACTTGCCGTAGCCGTAGACGACGGTGGAGTACCGCGAGGAGTGGGCGTCCCAGTAGGCCATCGAGTTGGTGATCTTCTCCGCCGACGAGGCCCAGGACACGCTGCTCCAGCAGCCGCTGCCGGTCTTGCCCAGCGCCAGGTCGGTGGCGTAGTCGGTGAACGACTCGTCCAGCCACGGGCTGGTGTACTCGTCGTCGCCGACGATCCCGTACCACCACTGGTGGCCGATCTCGTGGGTCAGCGCCGTGGTGCTGACCAGGTCGAGGACGAAGCCGGGGTACTCCATGCCGCCGAACCAGAAGCTGTTGTCGATGACGGCGTCCAACTCGCCGTAGGGGTAGGCGCCGAAGCGGGAGGAGTGGGCGTCCACCGCGGTCTTCGCGGTGGTGAGCATCGACTGGGCGTTGGCGGAGCTGATGCCGGAGACGGAGTAGACGTTGATCGGGGTGCCGGCGGCCGAGGTGCCGGAGATCTTGCTGAACGGGCCGGCCGCCCAGGCGAAGTCCCGTACCCGGGAGGCGGTCGCCGTGGTGATGGTGCGACCGCTGGATCCCGCCGTGTCGACGGAGGTGCCGCTGGCCGGCACGAGCAGCGTCGTCGGGTGGTCGAGGGTCACCCTGAAGTCGGCGGCCAGGGAGTAGAACGACTCGCCGTTGTTCGTGTACGGGTCCAGATGCCAGCCCGCCCCGTCCTTCACCGCCAGCACGGGCAGCGCGTTGCCGATGAAGCTGAACGCCCCGTCGTGGCCGAACCGGTCGGCACCGCTGGGCACCGTGATGCCGAGGTCGAAGCCGATCGTGGCGCTCTGCCCCTGGGCCAGGGGTGCGGCCAGCGTGATCTGGAGGGCCGTGCAGCCGACCGAGAGGGCGCCCGCGGTGCCGCCGGTGACGTTGCCGACCGTGATCGGCATCGCGGCGCACGTGCCGTGGTAGTTGTCCCAGAGCCGCAGGTACACCTCGGTGAGCGCGGTCGCGGAGGCGTTCGTGAAGGTCGCGCTCTCGTGTCCGGTCCACACCGTGCCGGCGGCGTCGCTGGTCAGGCTGACGGTGTACGACGGGGCCGCCGGGGTGCGGACGGAGTCGGCGGGCGGTGTGGTGTCGCCGGAGGTGGCGAGCGCGATGTCGTCCAGGACGAAACTCGACCGAAGGCTGGAGTCCTCGGTTCCGGTGAACGAGAGACTCACCGTCTGCCCGGCGAAGGCCGACACGTCGAACGACTTCTGGACGTAGCCGGTGTTCTTGTCGAGGTTGGAGTACGTGGCCAGGGTCGTCGTGCCGATCTTGGCGGTCAGCTTGTCGTACGCCGTGGACGAGGTCGTCTCGGTCGTGTCGACGTGCAGCCAGAACGTCAGCGTGGCGGAGGCGCACCCGGAGGGGATGACGACGCTCTGCGCGAGGGTGTCGGTGTGCGTGCTGCCGACCCCGCCCAGCCAGGCGAAGGCGGTGCCGCCGTGGGCGGTCTGCCCGGTACGGCTGGTGATCACGCTGGTCGAGGACTGGGTCCACGAGGACGCGCCGCTCTCGAAGCCGCCGTTGACGACGGCCTGGGCCGGTGTGCAGACGGCGGCCGCCGAGGCCGCGCCGTCGGCGAAGGCGCCCGCGGGTGCGGCCCCGTCCGGTGCGGCGGCTGCCGGGGGTGCGGCGGGGAGCGAGACGGCCGCCAGTGCGGCGAGGGCGAGGGCGCCTGCGGCGAGCGCCTTGCGGGGGGTGGGTCTCACGCGTTGCTCCTTTGCGACGGCCGGGTTTCCGGCCTGCTCGGTGGCTGTCCCCGGCGGCGTGGGTGTGCCGGGGGGCGGTGCGCGACGGTTGCCGGAAGCGTGACAGATCTGACGCGGGCATGCCATTAGTGGCGGGCAAAGGGTCGGTACCGGAAACGGACGCCACGCCCCCGCTCCTCGGCCGCGACCATGCCCTCCGACCCGGGCCCGCCGCCCGCGCGAACACCGCCGCCCCACCACTCACCCATCCGCTTGGGCGCCCGCCCCCGCTTCCGTCCGGCGTCCGCTTGCGCTCCCGTCCGCCGTCCGCTCACGCCCTGCTCCGCCGTTCGCTCACATCCGTCCGCCCTGCGCTGTGCGCCGGGCTTAACTCCCGGTGGCGGGTCGGGGAGACACCTGCGTAATGCACGGTTCGTACCGTCGCAGAGGCTTGGAGAGGCTCTCGCCAGGCCGATCGTCAGAAGGAAGGGGGCGCCCGTGGCCGTGCCGGACCCGCGGACCGACAGCGCGACCGAGACGAAGGTGCGCACGGTCTGCTCGTACTGCGGCGTCGGCTGCGGCATGGTCCTCGACATCGGCTTCGGGCCGGACGGACGCCGTACGGTGCTGAAGGCCTCCGGCGACAAGCGGCACCCGGCGAACTCCGGACGGCTGTGCACCAAGGGCGCGACCACCGCCGACATGCTCGCCGCGCCCGGCCGGCTCACCACCGCCCTCGTCCGACAGGACCGCGGCGAGGAGCCGGAGCCCGCCCCCGTGGACGCGGCGGTCGCCGAGACCGCACGGCGGCTGCGGGCCATCGTCGACGAGCACGGTCCGGACGCGGTCGCCCTCTACGTGTCCGGCCAGATGAGCCTCGAAGCGCAGTACCTGGCCAACAAACTCGCCAAGGGTTTCCTGCGGACCAACCAGATCGAGTCCAACTCCCGGCTGTGCATGGCAAGCGCCGGGACCGGTTACAAGTTGTCTCTGGGCGCCGACGGCCCGCCCGGCTCCTACGACGACCTCGACCGCGCGGACGTCTTCCTCGTCATCGGCTCCAACATGGCCGACTGCCACCCCATCCTCTTCCTGCGGATGATGGAACGGGTGAAAGCGGGTGCGAAACTGATCGTCGTCGACCCGCGGCGCACCGCCACCGCCGCGAAGGCCGACCTGTTCCTCCAGGTCAGGCCGGGCACCGACCTCGCCCTCCTCAACGGACTGCTGCACCTGCTGCACGAGAACGGCCACACCGACCCGGAGTTCGTCGCCGCGTTCACCGAGGGCTGGGAGGCGATGCCCCGGTTCCTCGCCGACTACCCGCCCGCGACCGTCGCGCGGATCACCGGCATCCCGGAGGCCGACCTGCGCGAGGCGGCCCGGACGATCGGCGAGGCGGGGGAGTGGACCAGCTGCTGGACCATGGGCCTCAACCAGTCCACGCACGGCACCTGGAACACCAACGCGCTCATCAACCTCCACCTCGCCACCGGCGCGATCTGCCGGCCGGGCAGCGGCCCCTTCTCCCTCACCGGCCAGCCCAACGCCATGGGCGGGCGCGAGATGGGCTACATGGGGCCGGGGCTGCCCGGCCAGCGCTCCGTCCTCGTCGACGCCGACCGGGCCTTCGTCGAGGACCTGTGGGGTCTGCCGGCGGGCACGGTCCGGGCGGACGGCGTCGGCAAGGGCACCGTGGAGATGTTCCGGAAGATGGCCGACGGCGAGATCAAGGCCTGCTGGATCATCTGCACCAACCCCGTCGCCTCCGTGGCCAACCGCAGGACGGTCATCGAAGGCCTGGAGGCGGCGGAGTTCGTCGTCGCGCAGGACGTCTTCGCCGACACCGAGACCAACGCGTACGCCGACGTCGTCCTGCCCGGCGCGCTGTGGACCGAGACCGAGGGCGTGCTCATCAACAGCGAGCGCAACCTCACCCTCGCCCGCCCCGCCGCCGACCCGCCCGGCGAGGCGACGGCCGACTGGCGCCTCATCGCGGCCGTCGCCCGTGCCATGGGCTACGAAAGCGGCTTCTCGTACGACAGCGCCGAGGAGGTCTTCGAGGAGATCAAGCAGGCGTACAACCCGGTAACCGGTTACGACCTGCGTGGAGTGACGTACGAGCGACTGCGCGCCGCCCCGGTCCAGTGGCCCGCCGGCACCGCCGACGGCTCCGACCGCAACCCGATCCGCTACGTGAACGACGACGGCACGCTCACCTTCCCCACGGCCTCCGGCCGTGCCGTCTTCCATCCGCGCCCGCACGTCCCGCCCGCCGAGATGCCGGACGACGACTACCCGTTCGTCCTCAACACCGGCCGTCTGCAGCACCAGTGGCACACCCTGACGAAGACCGCCAAGGTGGCCAAGCTCACCAAGCTCGACCCGGGGCCGTTCGTCGAGGTGCACCCCGAGGACGCGGCCGCGCTCGGCGTCGTCGACGGCGACTCCGTGGAGGTCGCCTCACGGCGCGGGCGGGCGGTGCTGCCGGCCGTCGTCACCGATCGGGTGCTGCCGGGATCCTGTTTCGCCCCGTTCCACTGGAACGACCTGTTCGGCGAATACCTCAGCGTCAACGCCGTCACCAGCGACGCCGTCGACCCGCTGTCCTTCCAGCCCGAGCTCAAGGTGTGCGCGGTCTCGCTGACGAAGGTCTCTACCCCGGTCACCGTGCTTTCTGCGGCGACCGAGGCCCCGGCCGCCCGGCCGGCGGAATCCGTCGCTCTCGATCCCGCCGCGCCCCCGGCCTTCGGCGCGGCCGCCGCGCCCGGGGCACCGGCGGCCCCTCCCGCCGCTCTCGTCCCCACCGCGGTCCAGCCCTCCGCGGCCGCCGTCTTCGGCCTCGATCCCGCGCCGCCTCCGGTGCTGACCGAGCGGGAAAGGCGTTACCTGGTCGGTTTCCTCGCCGGCATCCCGGCCGGCGCCCCGGGGGTGCCGGTCCTGCCGCCGGACGCCCCCTTCAGCCCCGAGCACGCGCTGTGGGTCAACGGCACCCTCGCGGGCATGTACTCCCGCACCACCGCTGCGCCGGCCCCGCCCGCGGACCCGGCGCGACGGGTCGTGATCCTGTGGGCCTCCCAGACCGGCACCGCCGAGGACTTCGCCGCCGCCACCGCCGCGCGGCTCTCCGCCGGCGGCCACCCGGCCGCCCTGCTCGCCATGGACGAGGCCGACCCCGCCGCCCTGCCCTCCGACGCCGACCTGCTCCTGATCACCAGCACCTTCGGCGACGGCGACGCGCCCGACAACGGCGCCGGCTTCTGGGACGGCCTGGACGCGCTGGACACCGGGCGCCTGGAGGGCCGCCGCTACGCCGTCCTCGCCTTCGGGGACTCCTCCTACGACGATTTCTGCGGGCACGGCCGGCGCCTGGACCGTCGTATGGACGAGCTCGGCGCCGTCCGGCTGACCCCGCGCACCGACTGCGAACCGGACTACGAGACGGAGGCGGAGCTCTGGCTCGACCAGGTGCTCACCGCCCTGAAGGACGCCACGGAACTCCTGCCCGCGCCCCCCGGCCAGGCACTCGCACCGGCTCCCGCCCCCGCGCCCTTCCCCGCCCCCACGGGCGCGCCGGACGCTGCCCCCGCCACCGCCGCGGGGCCCGCGTCCCAGTCCGTCGTCGCGTCCCCGTCCGCCGCGCCCGCCCGCTCCCGGCGTCCTGCTCCCGTCACCGCCCGGCTCACCGGCAACCGGCTGCTGAGCCTGCCCGGTTCCGGCAAGGAGGTCCGGCGCTTCACCTTCGACACGCGCGACAGCGAGACCCCGCTCGTCTACGAGGCCGGCGACGCGCTCGGCGTCCGGCCGCTCAACTCCCCGGACCTGGTGGCGGAGTGGCTGGCCGTCACCGGACTCGACGCGCACGCGCGCGTGCAGGTGAACGGGGTCGGGGAGACGGCGCTCGGCGAGGCCCTGCTGCGCCATCTCGACATCACCCGGATCACCCCGGCCCTGCTGCGCTTCACGGCCGACCGCACCCGTGACCCGCGCGAGCTGCGCAAACTGCTGCGCCCGGACAACAAGGACGAGCTGGCGAAGTGGTCCTGGGGCCGGCAGGCCGTCGACCTGGCGACCGAGTCCGGCGTCCGCGCCGGCGCCCAGGAGTGGACGGACGTCCTCGGGCGGCTGCAACCGCGCCTGTACTCCATCTCGTCCAGCCCGCTGACCGACCCCCACCTCGTCTCGCTCACCGTCTCCGTCGTGCGCTACGAGAACCTGGCCGGCCGGCCCCGCCAGGGCGTCTGCTCGCCGTTCCTCGCCGACGCCGCACCCGGCGCCGAGGTCCCCGTCCACGTGCAGCGCTCGCCGCACTTCCGGCCGCCCGCCGACGCCTCGACGCCGATGGTGATGGTCGGCCCGGGCACGGGGGTGGCGCCCTTCGTCGGCTTCCTCGAGGAGCGCCGGGCGCGCGGCCACCGGGCGCCCAACTGGCTCTTCTTCGGCGAGCAGCACCGGGCGACGGACTTCTACTACGAGGAGGAGCTGACCGCCCTGCGGGCCGACGGCGTCCTCACCCGGCTGGACACGGCCTTCTCCCGCGACCAGCGTGCCAAGGTCTACGTCCAGGACCGGATCCGCGAGCACGGCTCCCACCTGTGGTCCTGGCTCCGGGACGGCGCGCACTTCTACGTCTGCGGCGACGCCTCCCGGATGGCCAAGGACGTCGACCATGCGTTGCGCGACGTCGCGGTCGTGCACGGCGGGCTGAGCGAGCCGGAGGCGGCGGCCTATGTGAAGCAGCTGGCCACCGACAAGCGGTACGTGCGCGACGTCTATTGACGCAAGTCACCAGAAGAGCGCGTGTGCCGCGTGTGCACCAAGTGACGTTGCGCCGAAGAGAGTTGAAATTCGGCCATCGCGGCGCGCCTATGTTCGTTTTATCAACAGGAGTGGACACGATCTGACACACCTCGGTCCGTGCACAGCCGCACGGATCGCTCCGAGGAAGGTCGTGGTCATGTCACACCCGCACGTGTCACCCATGGACCGGCCGGACCGCCCCCGGTGGGCGGAGCCCGACCACCTCCCGCGGACGGCCGTCAGCCGTCGCCGGCTGCTCGAGGGGTCGGCCGCCGTCCTCGGTGCGCTCGCCCTGTCCGCGCCCACCGCAGCCCGCGCGGCCGTGCCGTCCGAGGGAACGGGGGCGGCCGACGCCCCCGAGTGGAACGGCCGCATCGACGTCTTCCGGCTGGGCGCCGAGGCCCCGCACACGACGCTCATGCCGTACGCGGACCTCACCCAGGCCCTGGCGGCCGACCGTACGCGCTCGCCGTACCGGCTGAGTCTCGACGGCGTCTGGAAGTTCGCCCACGCCGAACGCCCCGACGACCGCGACGCCGACTTCTACCGGACCGACCTGGACGACCGCGGCTGGGACACCCTCCCCGTGCCCTCGGCCTGGCAGCTGCACGGCTACGACCGCCCGATCTACGTCAACATCACCTACCCCTGGTGGGGCCCCAACGGCCTGGGCGAGGAGGCGCAGCCGCCCGCCGCGCCCACCCGCTACAACCCCGTCGGCCAGTACCGCCGCACCTTCACGGTCCCGCGCGGCTGGTCCGGGCGGCGGACCTTCCTGCACTTCGAGGGCGTCAAGTCCGCCCACTACGTGTGGATCAACGGGACGCTCGTCGGCTACCACGAGGACTCCTACGATCCGGCCGAGTACGACATCACCGCGCACCTCAAGGCGGGCGTCAACCAGATCGCCGTGGAGGTCTACCGCTACTCCGACGGCGACTGGCTGGAGGACCAGGACATGATCCGGCTGAGCGGCATCTTCCGCTCGGTCTACCTCTACTCCACGCCCGCCGTCCACCTGCGCGACTTCCGGCTGGACACCCCGCTGAGCGACGACTACCGGGCGGCCGAGCTGTCGGTCACCGCGAGCGTGCGGGACTACGGCGGCGAGGGCGCCGGCCGGTACGCCGTCGAGACCCAGCTGTACGACGCGAAGGGCCACCCGGTGTGGCCCAGACCGCTGGTCCAGGCCGTCGTCCTCGCCGCCGGGGAGGAGAGCACCGTCCGGGCCGCGAAGGCCGTGCCCGCGCCGCGCCTGTGGTCGGCCGAACAGCCGAACCTCTACACGGCCGTGCTCCGCCTGCGGGACCCGGCCGGAAAGGTGACCGAAACCCTTTCCCACCGTGTCGGCTTCCGCGAGTTCGAGCTCCGGGACGGCCTCATGCGCATCAACGGCCGGCCCGTCTCGTTCCGGGGCACCAACCGGCACGAGATGCACCCCCGGCACGGCTCGGCTCTCACCCGCGCCGACATGGTCGAGGACATCCGGATCATCAAGCGGCTGAACATCAACAGCGTCCGCACCTCGCACTACCCCAACAACCCGCAGTGGCTCGAACTCGCCGACGAGTACGGCCTGTACCTCGTCGACGAGACCAACCTCGAGACCCACGGCATCCGCGGCCAGTACCCCGGCAACCACGCCGAGTGGACGACGGCCTGTGTGGCCCGCGCGCAGAACATGGTCCACCGGGACAAGAACCACGCCTCGGTCGTCATCTGGTCGCTCGGCAACGAGGCCGGCGGCGGCTCCACGTTCAACGCCATGCACGACTGGATCCGCTCTTACGACACCACGCGCGTCATCCAGTACGAGGGCGACGACCGGCCGGGGATCAGCGACATCCGCTCCGAGATGTACGACAGCCCCTCGCGCGTCGAGGCGAGGGCGAAGGACACCGCCGACACCCGGCCGTACGTGATGATCGAGTACTCCCACGCGATGGGAAACTCCAGCGGAAACTTCAAGAAATACTGGGACCTCGTGCGCCGCCACGACGTGCTGCAGGGCGGCTGGATCTGGGACTTCGTCGACCAGGCCCTGACCTGGCCCACCCCCGCCCGCAAGCTGTTCACCGAGTCCGGCCCCGCCGCGCTGCACGGTGAGGTCGTCGCCCCCAGCGGGGGCTTCAGCCGCGACAAGGGCGTCTTCGGCGGCACCGTCTTCGCCCGCGACACAGGGCTCGACCTCACCGGCTCCCTCACCCTGGAAGCCTGGGCGACCCCGCAGGTGACCGGATACCACCAGCCGATCCTCGCCAAGGGCGACACCCACTACGCACTGAAACAGACCGACAGGACGCTGGAGTTCTTCATCTACGGCAGCGGCCAGTGGGCCGCCGCGAGCTGGGCGCTGCCGGCCGGCTGGACGGGCGTCGAACACCACGTCGCGGGCGTCTTCGACGCGGCGGCGGGCACCCTGACCCTGTACGTCGACGGCTCGGTCCGGGCCACCCGGACCACGTCGGTGCGCCCCGCCGTCAACACCGCGCCGCTCTCCCTGGCCACCGACGTCGACAACCCCACCCGGGAGTTCAGCGGCACCGTGCGGCGGGCCCGGGTGTACGCCCGGGCGCTGAGCGCCGCCGAGCTGGCCTCCGACAGCCGCGGGCCCGGCGACGACGGGGTGCGGTTCTGGTTCGACGCCGCCACCGTAGGCTTCGGTGAGCGGCGACCCCGCGACAAGACGTTCTACGCCTACGGCGGCGACTGGGGCGACAACCCCAACGACGGCGCGTTCTCCGGCGACGGGATCGTCACCGCCGACCGCGGGCTCACCGGCAAGTCCGCCGAGGTCAAGCGGATCTACCAGACGATCGGCGCGGCCCCCGCCACCGGCGACCGGCTCGCCCCGGGCGCGGCGGTCACCCTCACCAATGAGAACCTCTTCACCAACCTCCGTGAGTACGACGGCCGGTGGGAGCTGGTGGCGGACGGCAAGGTGGTGCAGCACGGTCGGCTCAGCCGCGCCCAGCTGGACGTGGCGCCGCTGTCGAGCAAGGAGATCACCGTGCCGTTCCGGCTGCCGGCCCGGCCGGCGGCGGGCGCGGAGTACTTCCTGCAACTGTCTTTCACCACCAGCCGGAGCACGAAGTGGGCGAAGGCCGGGTTCGAGGCGGCCCGCGCGCAGATCGCCGTGGACGCGGGCAGCCCCGCGGTCACCCCCGTGCCGCTGGGCTCCGTCCCGGCACTGGTCCACCAGGACGGCGCGGGGTCGGTCACCGTCACGGGCCGCGGCTTCTCGGTGGTCGTGGACAAGAAGACCGGTCTGATCAGCTCCTACCGGGCCGGCGGGGTCCGGCTGCTGACCTCCGGGCCGGCCCCCAACTTCTGGCGGGCGCCCACCGACAACGACCGCGGCAACGGCCAGCACACCCGCAACCAGACCTGGCGCGACGCCGGCGCCCGCCGCCGGGTGACCGGTGTGACCGTGCGGGCACTGCGCGACCGGGCCGTCGAGATCAAGGTCGCCGGCACCCTGCCCACCACGACGGAGTCGACGTACACCACCACCTACACCGTTTTCGGAAACGGTGAGATCAAGGTCGACAACACCCTGCACCCGGGCGCGGCCTCGCTGCCCTACATCCCGGAGGTCGGCACGCTGCTCCTGCTGCCCGGCAGCCTGGAGAACCTGCACTACTACGGCCGCGGTCCCGAGGAGAACCACTGGGACCGCAACGACGCCACCGACGTCGGCCTGTACTCCGGCACCGTCACCGGGCAGGGGACCTCCTATCTGCGACCGCAGGAGAACGGCAACAGGACGGACGTCCGCTGGATCGCCCTCACCGACGACGACGGCAACGGCCTGCTCGTCTCCGCCGAGCCGCTCCTGGAGGTCAACGCCTCGCACTTCACCCCCGAGGACCTGTCGGTCGGGGCGCGGCACGACTACCAGCTCACCCCGCGCGAGGAGGTCGTCCTGCGCCTGGCGCACCGGCAGATGGGCGTCGGAGGGGACAACAGCTGGGGTGCGCACACCCACGACGAGTACAAGCTGTTCGCCGACCGCGACTACGCGTACACCTACCGGCTGCGGCCGCTGACGGACGTCACCGAGGCGACGAAGGCCTCGCGACGGCCCACGGCAACGTCGTAGCCATCGGTTTCAGCACCACCGGCGCTTTCAGCACCGCCGGACAGAGCGGCAGTGGGGGCACGGTCACCGCACACCCGGCGGTGACCGTGCCCCCACCCGTCCGCTCACCCTGCCGCGGCACCGCCGCCCGCCCGCAGCCACCGTTCGTCCTCGAACTCCGGAGGAACCTCGTCCTCCCACGGGTCGATCCCCCGCGCCTCCAGCTCGTCGAACCACCGGTCCCGCTGCGAGGCGGGCAGCCGAGCCCCGCACCACGGGCAGTGGGCGATCCCGCTGGTCGCGGTGCCCCCGTCATGGATGATCAGTCCGTACTCCCGGAACCTGGGCACGAACCGCACCAGCGCGTCGGGACACGCGAAAGGGTCGGGGTGCACCTCGCACCGGTGATTCACCTGACTGTTCATCGCGTCACAACAGTGTTCGATCACTCACGCATTCTCCCCGGCGACACGGAAGAATCGGACCGGAACGACGCACCACGCACCACCCGTCACGCACTTTATTGAAAAGGAAACCTCCCATGGCCGAGCAGGACGAACGCTTCGACGTCGTGGTCCTCGGCGCCGGCCCCGGCGGCTACGTCGCCGCGGTCCGCGCCGCCCAACTGGGCAAGCGCGTCGCCGTAGTCGAGGAGAAGTACTGGGGCGGCGTCTGTCTCAACGTGGGCTGCATCCCCACCAAGGCCCTCCTGCGCAACGCCGAACTCGCCCACATCTTCACCCGCGAGGCGAAGACCTTCGGCATCAAGGTCGACGGACAGGTCTCCTTCGACTACGGCGAGGCCTACCGCCGCAGCCGCAAGGTCGCCGACGGCAGGGTCAAGGGCGTCCACTACCTGATGAAGAAGAACAAGATCACCGAGTTCGACGGCCGCGGCACGTTCGTGGACGACCACACCCTCACGGTGACCGGCGGCGACGGCGAGACCCGCACCATCGGTTTCGACACGTGCATCATCGCCACCGGAGCCACGCCCAGACTGCTCCCCGGCACCAGGCGCACCGCCCGCGTGGTCACGTACGAGGAGCAGATCCTCGCCGACGACCTCCCGCGGTCGATCGTCGTCGCGGGCGCCGGGGCGATCGGCATCGAGTTCGCGTACGTCCTGCACAACTACGGCGTGAAGGTCACGATCGTCGAGTTCCTGGACCGTATGGCGCCCCTGGAGGACGCCGAGATCTCCGCCGAACTCGCCCGCCAGTACCGCAAGCTGGGCATCGACGTGCTCACCTCCACCCGTGTCGACTCCATCGACGAGTCCGGCCCCCGGGTCCGCGTCACCGTCACCGGCAAGGACGGCGCCCAGCAGGTCCTCGAGACCGACAAGGTCCTCCAGGCGATCGGCTTCGCCCCGAACGTCACCGGATTCGGCCTGGAGAACACCGGGGTCGCGGTCACCGAACGCGGCGCGATCGACGTCGACGGCCGCTGCCGCACCTCGGTCCCGCACATCTACGCCATCGGCGACGTCACCGCGAAGCTCATGCTCGCGCACACCGCCGAGGCGATGGGCGTCGTCGCCGCCGAGACCCTCGCCGGCGCGGAGACCATGGAACTGGACTACGCCATGATCCCGCGCGCCACCTACTGCCAGCCGCAGATCGCCAGCTTCGGGTACACCGAGGCCCAGGCCCGGGAGCGCGGCCACGACGTCAAGGTGGCGAAGTTCCCGTTCACCGCGAACGGCAAGGCGCACGGCCTCGGCGACGTCACCGGCTTCGTGAAGCTGATCAGCGACGCCCGGTACGGCGAGCTGCTCGGCGGCCACCTCATCGGCCCCGACGTCACCGAACTCCTGCCCGAGCTCACGCTGGCCCAGCAGTGGGACCTCACCGTCCACGAGGTCGCCCGCAACGTCCACGCCCACCCGACGCTGGGCGAGGCCGTCAAGGAGGCGGTGCACGGCCTGGCCGGACACATGATCAACATGTAGTCGGCCCGACGCGGGCGGCGGGGTCGTTCACCCGGACGGCCCCGCCGCGCTCGCCGTCGCCGCACGGCCGGGGTGTGCTGGCACCGACCGGACCCATCCGGACCGGCGGAGCCTGCGGCGAGGGAGTACGGCATGCCCGACAGCGGTGTTCCCGCCGACGCGGAACTGGAGACGCTCCGGGCCCGCGTCGCGGCGCTGGAGGCGGAGCGCAGCCGTCCACCCGCCCACCACCGGGTCCGCTCGGTCTTCGCGGTCGTCTTCATCGTCCTCGGCTGCGTCCTGGCCCCGCTGGGCCTGGTGGCGGCCTGGACGTCCAGCATCGTGGGCGACACCGACCGCTACGTCGACACCGTGCGCCCCCTGGCCGCCGACAAGGACATCCAGAACGCGGCCGCCGACCGCGTCACGGACGCGCTGATGGAGCGCATCGACCTCACCGCGCTCCTCCAGGACGCCGCCCCCGCCCAGCGGCCCCTGCTGGAGAAGGCCCTCGGCAAGCTCGGCCCCTCGCTCGAGGACGCCGTCCGCAGCTTCGTGCACGACAAGGCGCAGGCGATCGTCGCCTCCGACGCCTTCCAGAAGATCTGGACCGACGCCAACCGCAGGATCCACAGCTCCGTCGAGAAGGCGCTCACGGGCAGCGGCGGCGGCGCGGTGAAGATCCGGAACGACACGGTGACACTCGACCTCGCGCCGGTCGTCGACCAGGTCAAGCAACGTCTCGTCGACTCCGGCATGACGGTCGCGGGGAAGATCCCCGAGATCCACACCGATTTCACCCTCGTCAGGTCCGAGGACATCGGCAAGGTCAAGACGTACTTCCGGGTGCTGCAACTGGTGGGCCTCTGGCTGCCCGTCGTCGCGGTCCTGCTGGTCGCGGCCGGCGTCCTGCTGTCGACGCACCGCCGCCGCGTCCTGATCGTCGCCGCGCTCTGCTTCGCCTTCGCCACGCTCCTCCTGGGCATCGCGCTGACCGTCTTCCGGGTCGTCTACCTGGACGCCCTGCCGGCCGGCGTCTCCCAGCCGGCCGCCGGGTCCGTGTACGACACGCTGGTCCGCTTCCTGCGCACCTCCGTGCGGTCGGTGGTCGCCCTCGCCGTGGTGGTCGCCCTCGCCGCCTGGCTGACCGGGCCCGGACGTCACGCCGCTCTGGTACGGCGGCTGTGGCACTCGGGCATCGGCGCCGTGCGCACGACCGCCGACCACGCCGGACTGCGCACCGGCCCCGTCGGGCCGTGGGTGGACCGCTACCGCACCTGGATCACGTGGATCCTGGCCGCGGGCGCCGTCCTGGCCTTCCTCCTGTGGCCCTACCCGACGGGCTGGGTCGTCGTCGGTCTCGCCCTCGCCCTGCTCTTCGCGCTCGCAGTCGTCGACTTCCTCGCCGTCCCGCCCCGCCGAAAGGACCTCCCCGCATGAGCGCGCACCCCCCGGCCGGCGACCCGCACGGCGAGATCGGCAGCGCCTGGTCCGCGCCGCGCGGCGGGCCGCGCCCGCCGGAGCCGGGCCACGGGCGGCTGGGCGACGGCATCGTCTTCGCCGGCGTCCTGATGCTCTGCGGCGGGGTGCTCGCCGTCCTCCAGGGCGTCGCGGCCATCGCCGAGGACGACGTCTACGCCCGTATCGGCTCCTACGTCTACGAGCTCAGCCTGACCGGCTGGGGCTGGATCCACCTCGCGCTCGGCGTCCTCGCCGCAGCGACCGGGGCGGCCCTGCTCAGGGGGATGACCTGGGCCCGCTTCACCGGCGTCTTCCTCGCCGCGCTGAGCCTCGTCCTGCAGTTCCTGTTCCTGCCGTACGAGCCGCTGTGGTCGGTCGTCGTCATGGCGATCGACGCCTTCGTGATTTGGTCGCTGGTCTCCTGGCAGGAGCGCGGAGCGGCCCAGGGCACACCACGTTGATGTCGGATTCCCGCCAGCGCCGGCGCGCCCCCCGGACGATGCTGGACCCATGCAGAACGGCATGCACACCGACCGCGAACGCTGCGTGCGCGCCGTCCGGTCCAAGGACGCGCGCTTCGACGGCTGGTTCTTCACGGCAGTCCTGACCACCGGGATCTACTGCCGGCCGAGCTGCCCGGCGGTACCGCCCAAACCGGAGAACATGGTGTTCCGGCCGAGCGCCGCAGCCTGCCAGCAGGCCGGCTTCCGCGCCTGCAAGCGCTGCCGGCCCGACACCAGCCCCGGCTCCCCGGAGTGGAACCTGCGGGCCGACCTGGTCGCGCGGGCCATGCGGCTGATCGCGGACGGCGTCGTCGACCGCGAGGGCGTTCCCGGACTCGCCGCCAGGCTCGGATACAGCACCCGCCAGATCGAACGTCAACTCGTCGGCGAACTCGGCGCGGGACCCCTGGCGTTGGCCCGCGCCCAGCGCGCCCAGACCGCCCGCCTCCTCATCGAGACCACCGGACTCTCCATGGCGGACGTCGCGTTCGCCGCCGGTTTCGCCTCCGTGCGCACCTTCAACGACACCGTGCGCGAGGTGTTCGCCCTCGCTCCGAGCGCACTGCGCGCCGGCGTCCCGCGCAAGAACGCCCCCGCCCACCCGGCGACGCCCGGAACGCTCGCCCTGCGCCTCCCCTTCCGCGCACCCCTCAACCCCGACAACCTGTTCGGGCACCTCGCCGCGACCGGCGTCCCCGGCGTGGAGGAGTGGCGGGACGGCGCGTTCCGGCGCACGCTGCGGCTGCCGTACGGGCACGGAGTGGTGGCGCTCACCCCGAACGCCGACCACATCGGCTGCCGTCTCACCCTCAGCGACCTGCGCGATCTCACCGTGGCCATCAGCCGCTGCCGGCGGATGCTGGACCTGGACGCCGACCCGGTCGCCGTCGACGAGCAGCTGCGCACCGACCCGCTGCTCGCGCCCCTGGTGGACAAGGCGCCCGGCCGGCGGGTGCCGCGCACGGTCGACGAGGCGGAGTTCGCCGTCCGCGCCGTGCTGGGCCAGCAGGTGTCGACCGCGGCCGCGCGCACCCACGCCGCCCGCCTGGTCACCGCCCACGGCGACCCGGTGGACGATCCCGAGGGCGGCCTCACCCACCTCTTCCCGACCCCCGAGGCCCTGGCCGAGCTCGATCCCGGGTCCCTCGCCATGCCCCGCACCCGCCGTGCCACCTTCACCACCCTGGTGCGCGAACTCGCCGCCGGAACCCTGCGTCTCGGCGCGGAGAGCGACTGGCCCGAAGCCCGCGCGAGGCTCCTCGCGCTGCCCGGCTTCGGGCCCTGGACCACCGACGTCATCGCGATGCGCGCCCTCGGCGACCCCGACGCCTTCCTGCCCACCGACCTCGGAATCCGGCGCGCCGCACAGGAGTTGGGCCTGCCCTCGACGCCGGCGGCGCTCACCGCGCGGGCGGCGGCCTGGCGCCCCTGGCGCGCGTACGCCGTCCAGTACCTCTGGGCGACCGACAGCCACCCGATCAACTTCCTTCCGGTATAAGGACGTTCCGTGAAGCACTACACGATCATCGACAGCCCGTACGGCCCGCTCACCCTCGTCGCCGACGACGGGGTCCTGTGCGGCCTCTACATGGCCGACCAGCGCCACCGGCCGCCCGAGGAGAATTTCGGCTCCCGGGACGACACGCGCTTCGGCGCCGCAGAGGAGCAGCTGACGGCCTATTTCGCGGGCGAGCTGACGGAGTTCACCCTCGAACTGCACCTGCACGGAACGCCGTTCCAACGCAGTGTCTGGGCCGGGCTGCGCGCGATCCCGTACGGCGAGACCCGCAGCTACGGCGAGCTCGCCGAAGCCCTCGGCAGTCCGGGCGCCTCCCGTGCGGTGGGCCTGGCCAACGGCCGGAACCCCATCGGCATCATCGTGCCCTGCCACCGCGTGATCGGCGCCGGCGGCGGCCTCACCGGCTACGGCGGCGGCCTGCACCGCAAACGCCGGCTGCTGGACTTCGAGAGCGGCGCCACCACGGCCGGGCGGACCCTGTTCTAGGGGCGTGCCGTGCGGTCCGCCCGGAAGGGGCCTACGCGCTCTCCCTCTCCAGGCTTCGCAGGAGCTGGGGCAGGGCGGTGCCGATGGGCTCGCGGACCACTTCGTCGGCGATGTCGTCGTACGGGGTCGGCTCGGCGTTGACGATGACCAGGCGGGCTCCGTGATCGGCGGCGACGCCGGCGAGTCCCGCGGCGGGCTGGACGCGCAGACTGGTGCCGACGGCGATGAACACGGTGCAGGCCTTGCTGATCGCCAGCGCCTCGCCGAGGACGACCGGGTCGAGCCGTTCGCCGAACATGACGGTGGCCGACTTGAGGATCCCGCCGCACTCCGGGCAGGGCGGGTCCTCCTCGCCGGCCTCGAGGCGGGCTAAGGCGTCCTCCATCGGCCCGCGGGCACGGCAGCTCGTGCACACGACGCTGCGGGCGGTGCCGTGCAGCTCCAGGACCTTGCGGGCGGGCACGCCGGCGAGTTGGTGGAGCCCGTCCACGTTCTGGGTGATCACCCGAACGGGGATCCCGGACCGCTCCAGCTCGGCGACGGCCAGATGCGCGGCGTTCGGCTCGGCCTTCAGGGCCTGGCTCGTGCGCCGCATCTGCCACGAGCGCCGCCGGATCTCCGGGGCGCCCATGTAGTACTCGTAGGTGACGAGCTTCTCCGCCTCCGGATCCCGCCGCCACAGCCCGTTCGGACCGCGGTAGTCAGGGATGCCGGAATCGGTGGAGATGCCTGCACCGCTGAGGATGGCGACAAGGGGCTTGCTCATGCGTTCGAGCGTAGGGCGGGCCTTCGGCGGCCGCGAGCGTATTATCCGCCCGGGACGGGGTGGCCGGTGCTACCTTCCCGGCATGGCCAAGGTATCCGTCTCGCTCGATGCCGAACTCGTCGTCGAGGTCATGGTGCTCACCGGTGTGGGCAGCCCGCAGGACGCCGTCGAGCTGGTCGTGCGCGACTACATCGAGCGCGGTCACCGCACGGAGGCCCGTACCGCCGCCCGCGACGAGGCGCTGCGGGACGTGGACGGCAGGCAGCCCGACGTCGAGGGGTGAGCGGCGCAGCCGCGCCCGCAGGTCAGCGTGCCGGACGGCCGTTCTCCAGCTCGGCCGTCACCGAGCCGTCGGCCAAGGCGTCCAGCGCGGCCAGCACCCGGTGGCCCAGCTCTCCCAGCAGATGGCCGGTGAGCTCCTCGCGCGGCACCAGCCGCCAGGACAGCAGCTCCGACTCCTGCAGCCGGATCGCCCCGAGGTCGTTCTCGTCGAGGACCCCGCCGTCGTAGACGTACGCCACCAGCGGCGGACGGTCCGGGCCGAGCACCCAGTCCACCGCGAGCAGCCGGCCGAGCTCGCGGTCGAGCCCGATCTCCTCGAGCGTCTCGCGCCGCGCGCCCCGCCGGGGGCTCTCGCCCTCGTCGGACTCGATCGTGCCACCCGGAAGGGCCCAGCCGGCCCGGTAGTTCGGCTCGACGAGCAGGACCCGCCCCCGCGCGTCGCGGAACAGCGCGGCGGCTCCGGCCAGGACGCGGGGCAGGGAGGCGACGTACGCGGCATAGTCGGGCGTGCTGGAGGCGGTCATCCGGGAAGGGTACGTGCCGGGCCCGGCGCCCGGCACGGGTCCAGGGGCCGGGCACCGCATGACGGCGCGGGCCCGCTGCGGTTAAGGTCACAACGGCGCGACCGGCCCTGACGTGCGCGGGGCCCGGAGAGCAAGGGGATGGCAAGGTGGCGGACGCTGCACGGCAGGGCACCCGACGGGTGCTCGTGGCCGCGGACAAGTTCAAGGGCTCGCTGACGGCCGTGGAGGTCGCCGAGCGGGTGACGGCCGGGCTGCGCCGGGCCGTGCCGGACGTCGAGGTGGAGGCCCTGCCCGTCGCGGACGGCGGCGACGGGACGGTGGCCGCGGCGGTCGCGGCCGGGTTCACCCGCCGGGAGGTGCGGGTCGCCGGGCCGCTCGGCCAGGAGGTGACGGCCGCGTTCGCCGTGCGCGGCGACACCGCGGTGGTGGAGATGGCGGAGGCGAGCGGACTGCAACGGCTCCCGGCCGGCGTCCTCACCCCGCTCACGGCGTCGACGTACGGCTCGGGCGAGCTGCTGCGGGCCGCGCTGGACGCGGGTGTGCGCACGATCGTGTTCGGCGTCGGCGGCAGCGCGACCACGGACGGCGGCGCGGGCATGCTCTCGGCGCTCGGCGCGCGGTTCCTCGACGAGGACGGCGAGCCGGTGGCGCCGGGCGGCGGCGGCCTCGCGCGGCTGGCCCGCGCGGACCTCTCGGCGCTGGACCCCCGCCTCGCCGCCGTGGAACTGGTGCTGGCGAGCGACGTCGACAACCCGCTGACCGGGCCCAAGGGCGCGCCGGCGGTGTACGGGCCGCAGAAGGGCGCCTCGCCGGACGACGTCGAGACGCTGGACGCGGCGCTCGCGCACTACGCGCGCGTGCTCGAGGCGTCGGTCGGGGCGCGGGCCGCCGAGTACGCCGACGCGCCGGGCGCCGGCGCGGCGGGCGGCATCGGCTACGGGGCGCTGCTGATGGGCGCCCGCTTCCGCGCCGGGATCGAGGTCATGCTCGACGTGCTGGGCTTCGCGCCGGCGCTCGAGCGGGCCGAGCTGGTGATCACCGGGGAGGGCTCGCTGGACGAGCAGACCCTGCACGGCAAGGCGCCCGCGGGCGTCGCCGCCGCGGCCCGGGCCGCCGGCAAGGAGGTCGTCGCCGTCTGCGGCCGCCTCGCACTGCCGCCCGCGGAGCTGGGCCGGGCGGGCATCCGCCGGGCGTATCCGCTGACCGACGTCGAGCCGGACGTCGCCACGTGCATCGCGGACGCCGGCCCGATCCTGGAGCGCGTCGCGGAGCGGATCGGCCGCGACTTCCTGAGCTGACCGGCGACGACGCCCCGATCCGGCCGGAACGCCTTCCCGCTTCGACCGGAACGGTGGTGTCCCGGTCCGACCGGTGACGGCGCGTGGAGCGGCAGAAAAGGCGAAGGGGCCCGAACCATGAGGTTCGGGCCCCTTCGCCGTCGTACGACCGCTGGTGCGCTACGGCAGCTGCCCCGCGCGGGCCTCGCGGCGGTTGCCGCGAAAGTTGTTCACCCGGCGTGCCGTGGCGAACAGCGGGATGACCGCGCCCATGACCAGCTGCAGCGCGCAGCCCGTCTGGAGCAGGAGCTGACCGCTCGGGGCGTCGAACGCCCAGGCCGCCAGAAGGCCCATCGACAGCACGATCCAGATGAGCACCGCCCCGGCCAGGCGCCCCCGCGGCTTCGGGTACTCGACCCGGCTCACCATCAGCCAGGCGGTGCCCAGGATGGCCATCAGGGTCGCCTCGAACGGCAGGCCGAGCAGCACGATCGAGACGACCGTGAGTGCGCCGAACGGAGACGGCATGCCCTGGAAGGTGCCGTCCTTGACGGTGACGCACGAGAATCTCGCGAGCCTGAGCACCACCGCCAGCAGGACCACGATCGCGCCGACCGCCGCCACCCGCTGGTGGGCGTCGTCGGCGACCATGCCGTAGACCAGGACGAAGTACGCCGGCGCCAGACCGAAGCTGATCAGGTCCGACAGGTTGTCCAGCTCCGCGCCCATCGGGGAGGAGCGCAGCTTGCGCGCGACCAGGCCGTCGAAGAGGTCGAAGATCGCCGCGCAGAGCATCAGGATGACCGCCGTGGCCGCGCTGTGGCGGGCCATGCCGGATTCCTGGCTGCCGGTGAGGTGCGGGATCAGGATGCCGGTGGTGGTGAAGTACACCGCCATGAAGCCGCACGTGGCGTTGCCGAGGGTGAGGGTGTCCGCTATCGACAGACGCAGGGAGAGCGGCATCTCCTCTTCGTCGTCCACCTCGTCGGCCTCGGGCACCCAGCCCGCCTGGGTCTCCGGGTCAATCACGGTCAATGCGAGTCACCCCTGCCACGGTCTTCTGCCCTACCTCGACCGCGACGTCCACGCCCTCGGGCAGGTAGATGTCGACGCGCGAGCCGAAGCGGATCAGGCCGATCCGCTCGCCCTGCTCGACCTTCGTGCCCTCGGGGATGTAGGGGACGATGCGGCGGGCCACGGCTCCGGCGATCTGGATCATCTCGATGTCACCGAGCTCGGTGTCGAAGTGCCAGACGACGCGCTCGTTGTTCTCGCTCTCCTTGTTGAACGCCGGCACGAATCCGCCGGGGATGTGCTCGACCGACGTCACGGTGCCGGCCAGCGGCGCGCGGTTGACGTGGACGTTGAGCGGGCTCATGAAGATCGCGACCCGGGTGCGCCCGTCCTTCCACGGCATGATGCTCTGCACCACACCGTCGGCGGGGGAGATGACCCGGCCCTCCGCGATCTCTCGCTCGGGGTCGCGGAAGAACCACAGCATGCCCGCCGCGAGAGCGGTGGCGGGCACGGCGACGGCCTTGGCGGCACCCGAGCGGCGGGCGCGCAGGAGGCTGACGGCTGCGGTGGCGACGGTCGGCAGAAGCCACGGCGATGCTCCGCGCGCGAGGCGTGCGCCTACCAGGCTGTCGCGGTGTGCAGAGGTTTGGCTGTGGGGCATGGATGACCTTCGTAGCGGATGATGCCGCGCTTCGACGGGGGGACGGCGGCTTTCCGCGATCGTAGCGGTTCGGGGCCACAACTGGGTAAGTCAGGAAGCCGAGTCGACGGGACAGGGAAGTTGACAGGGTGTGATCTTCTTCTCGAAGAAAACACCCCCAACTCGGACAATCAGCCCTGGAACCGATACTCCTCGAGCAACCGGCGCCCGATGATCATTTTCTGGATTTCGGCGGTGCCTTCACCGATCAGCAACATCGGGGCCTCGCGGTAGAGGCGCTCGATCTCGTACTCCTTGGAGAAACCGTAGCCCCCGTGGATACGGAAGGAGTCCTCCACGAC
The DNA here is from genome assembly GCF_030816715.1 of Streptomyces achromogenes. NCBI lineage: Bacteria > Bacillati > Actinomycetota > Actinomycetes > Kitasatosporales > Streptomycetaceae > Streptomyces > Streptomyces achromogenes. Next base: position 7,339,577 of record NZ_JAUSYH010000001.1, read on the forward strand.
CTCCTTGCAGTACTCGGAGGCGAGGTACTTCGCCATCCCTGCCTCGAGGTCGTTTCGTTCTCCGGAGTCCTTTTTGCGTGCGGCGTTCACCATCATCGCATGCGCGGCCTCGACCTTGGTAGCCATCTCGGCCAGCTTGAACTGGATGGCCTGGTGCTGGGCGATCGGCTTGCCGAAGGTGTGGCGCTGCTGGGCGTACCGGACGCCCAGCTCGAAGGCACGCTGAGCGACGCCGCAGCCACGCGCCGCGACATTCACGCGACCCACCTCGACGCCGTCCATCATTTGGTAAAAACCGCGGCCGGTGACCCCGCCGAGCACGCGATCGGGGGAAAGCCGCAGGCCGTCCATGATGAGCTCGGTGGTGTCGACGCCCTTGTAGCCCATCTTGTCGATCTTGCCCGGGATGGTCAGGCCGGGGCGGACCTCGCCGAAGCCGGGCTCCTTCTCGATGAGGAAGGTGGTCATCGACTTGTGGGGCGCCGTGCCCTCGGGGTGTCCTTCGTCACTTCGCACGAGAACGGCCACCAGGGACGACGTTCCGCCGTTCGTCAGCCACATCTTCTGGCCGTTGAGGACGTACTCCTCACCGTCCTTCACCGCCTTCGACGTGATCGCCGACACGTCGGAGCCGAGACCCGGCTCCGACATCGAGAACGCGCCCCGGATGTCGCCGGCCGCCATGCGCGGCAGGTAGTGGTCCTTCTGCTCCTGGGTGCCGTGCTGCTTGAGCATGTACGCCACGATGAAGTGGGTGTTGATGATGCCGGAGACCGACATCCAGCCGCGGGCGATCTCCTCGACGCACAGGGCGTAGGTGAGGAGCGACTCGCCCAGACCGCCGTACTCCTCGGGGATCATCAGACCGAACAGGCCCAACTCCTTGAGGCCGTCGACGATCTGCTGCGGGTACTCGTCGCGGTGCTCCAGCTCGGTGGCGACCGGGATGATCTCCTTGTCCACGAAGTCGCGGACCGTGGAGAGGATCTCCTGCTGGATGTCGGTCAGACCGGCGGTCTGGGCGAGGCGCGCCATGGCTACTTCTCCGTCTTTTCCGAAGGGTCGTTCAGCTCCGGGCGGCCCGGCTGCTCGCCGCCGCGCTCCTTGATGTACGTCTCGGTCGGCACCATGACCTTGCGGCGGAACACGCAGACCAGCGTGCCGTCCTGCTTGTAGCCCTTGGTCTCGACGTAGACGATGCCGCGGTCGTTCTTCGACTTCGACGGCCACTTGTCCAGCACGGTCGTCTGGCCGTACAGCGTGTCGCCGTGGAAGGTCGGGGCCACGTGCCGCAGCGACTCGATCTCCAGGTTGGCGATCGCCTTGCCGGAGATGTCGGGCACGGACATGCCGAGCAGCAGCGAGTAGATGTAGTTGCCCACGACGACGTTCTTGCCGAAGTCGGTCGTCTTCTCGGCGTAGTTCGTGTCCATGTGGAGCGGGTGGTGGTTCATGGTGAGGAGACAGAACAGGTGGTCGTCGTACTCGGTGACCGTCTTTCCCGGCCAGTGCTTGTACGTCGCCCCGACCTCGAACTCCTCGTAGGTGCGTCCGAACTGCATCGCGCTCAGGGCTCCTCAGTTGTCGGGGATCTCGAACTTCGACGTGCGCCGCATGCCGGCCGCCCGTCCCTTGCCGGAGATGACCAGCGCCATCTTGCGGCTGGCCTCGTCGATCATCTCGTCGCCGAGCATCGCCGAGCCCTTCTTGCCGCCCGCCTCGGACGTGCAGTAGTCGTACGCGTCCAGGATCAGCTCGGCGTGGTCGAAGTCCTCCTGCGACGGCGAGAAGATCTCGTTGGACGCCTCGACCTGGCCGGGGTGCAGCACCCACTTGCCGTCGAAGCCGAGCGCGGCGGCGCGCTGCGCGACCGCGCGGTAGCCGTCCACGTTGCGGATCTGCAGGTAGGGGCCGTCGATCGCCTGGAGGTCGTTGGCGCGGGCGGCCATCAGGATCTTCATCAGGATGTAGTGGTAGGCGTCCGCCGGGTAGCCGGGCGGCTGCTCGCCCACGACCAGCGACTTCATGTTGATGGAGGCCATGAAGTCGGCCGGGCCGAAGATGATCGTCTCGACGCGCGGGGAGGCCTGCGCGATCTCGTTGACGTTGTTGAGGCCCTGGGCGTTCTCGATCTGCGCCTCGATGCCGATGCGGCCGACCTCGAAGCCCATGGTCTTCTCGATCTGCGTGAGCAGCAGGTCGAGGGCGACGATCTGCTGGGCGTTCTGCACCTTCGGCAGCATGATGCAGTCGAGGTTGGGCCCGGCCCCCTCGACGACCGTCACGACGTCGCGGTACGTCCACTCGGTCGTCCAGTCGTTGACGCGCACGACCCTGGTCTTGCCGGTCCAGTCGCCCTCGTTGAGGAACTTGACGATGGTGTGCCGCGCCTCGGGCTTGGCGAGCGGCGCACACGCGTCCTCGAGGTCCAGGAAGACCTGGTCGGCGGGCAGGCCCTGGGCCTTCTCCAGGAATCGCGGGTTGCTTCCCGGGACCGCGAGACAGGAGCGCCGCGGACGAAGACGGTTGACGGTCATGCGGGGACCTCCAGGGGGTCGAGCTTGTTCGCTTTGCGGATCTCGTCGACGATGCGGCCGATGATTCCGGTGATGTCGAAGTCCTTCGGGGTGAAGACCGCGGCCACGCCGGCGGCCCTGAGCTGCTCGGCGTCTCCATTCGGGATGATGCCACCGGCGATCACCGGGATGTCTGTGGCACCGGCCACACGCAGCCGTTCGAGGACGTCCGGCACCAGTTGGGCGTGCGATCCGGAGAGGATGGACAGGCCGACGGCGTGCACGTCCTCCTCGAGCGCCGCGTCCACGATCTGCTCGGGCGTCAGCCGGATGCCCTGGTAGACCACTTCGAACCCGGCGTCGCGGGCCCGCACGGCGATCTGCTCGGCCCCGTTGGAGTGACCGTCCAGGCCCGGCTTGCCGACCAGGAAGCGCAGCTTGCCGACACCCATGTCCTTCGCGGTCAGGTCGACCCTGCGGCGGACGTCGGCCATGGCCGAGCCCTCCTCCGCCGGGACCGCCACCGGCGCCGACGACACGCCCGTCGGCGCGCGGAACTCGCCGAACACCTCGCGCAGCGCCCCGGCCCACTCGCCGGTCGTGACGCCGGCGCGGGCGCACTCCAGGGTCGCCTCCATGAGGTTGGCGGTGCCCTTGGCGGCCTCCTTCAGCTTCTCCAGCGCCTTGCACGGACGCGGGTGGTTGAAGGGCGGCTGGTAGCGGGTGTCGCGCCAGTTCTCCAGCGAGGCGATGACACGGGCCTCGACCGCCGGGTCGACCGTCTGGATGGCCGTGTCGAGATCCGCGGTCAGCGGGTTGGGCTCGGTCGTCTCGAAGACGTTGACGCCGATGATCTTGTCCTGTCCGGACTCGATCCGGGCCCTGCGCTCGGCGTGCGAGGAGACCAGCTGCGACTTGAGGTAGCCGGACTCGACGGCGGCCATCGCGCCGCCCATCTCCTGGATCCGCTCGATCTCCGTGAGGGACGCCTCGACCAGCTCGGCGACCTTCGCCTCGACGACGTGCGAGCCCGCGAAGATGTCCTCGTACTCCAGCAGGTCGCTCTCCAGGGCGAGGACCTGCTGGATGCGCAGGCTCCACTGCTGGTCCCAGGGCCGGGGGAGGCCCAGGGCCTCGTTCCAGGCCGGCAGCTGCACGGCACGCGCGCGTGCGTCCTTCGACAGCGTCACGGCGAGCATCTCCAGCACGATCCGCTGGACGTTGTTCTCCGGCTGCGCCTCCGTCAGGCCCAGGGAGTTGACCTGGACGCCGTAGCGGAAGCGCCGCTGCTTGGGGTTCTCGATGCCGTAGCGCTCTCGGGTGACCTGGTCCCAGATGCGGCCGAAGGCGCGCATCTTGCACATCTCCTCGATGAAGCGGACGCCCGCGTTCACGAAGAAGGAGATACGGGCGACGACGTCGCCGAACTTGTCGGCCGGCACCTGCCCGGAGTCCCGGACGGCGTCCAGCACGGCGATCGCCGTGGACATCGCGTACGCGATCTCCTGCACCGGCGTGGCCCCGGCCTCCTGCAGGTGGTAGCTGCAGATGTTGATCGGGTTCCACTTCGGCATGTGGGACACCGTGTACGCGATCATGTCCGTCGTCAGGCGCAGGCTCGGCCCCGGCGGGAAGACGTGCGTCCCCCGGGACAGGTACTCCTTGACGATGTCGTTCTGGGTCGTGCCCTGGAGCAGGGTGACGTCCGCGCCCTGCTCCTCGGCGACGACCTGGTAGAGCGCCAGCAGCCACATGGCGGTGGCGTTGATCGTCATCGAGGTGTTCATCTGTTCCAGGGGGATGTCCTGGAACAGCCTGCGCATGTCGCCGAGATGGGCCACCGGCACGCCGACCCGGCCGACCTCGCCGCGGGCGAGGATGTGGTCGGAGTCGTAACCGGTCTGGGTGGGCAGGTCGAACGCGACCGACAGACCCGTCTGACCCTTGGCGAGGTTGCGCCGGTACAGCTCGTTGGACGCCTCGGCCGTGGAGTGACCGGCGTACGTGCGCATGAGCCACGGCCGGTCCTTCTCCCGCTGTCCTGCGGCGGACTGACGCTCAGTCATCTATGACCCCGGGTGTCTCAGATGTTGCGGAAGCGGTTGATGGCGTCGATGTGCTGGGCGCGCTTGGCCTCGTCGCGCACGCCCAGCCCCTCCTGGGGTGCCAGCGCGAGGACGCCGACCTTGCCCTGGTGGAGGTTGCGGTGCACGTCGTAGGCGGCCTGGCCGGTCTCCTCCAGGGAGTAGACCTTCGACAGCGTCGGGTGGATCTTGCCCTTCGCGACCAGCCGGTTGGCCTCCCAGGCCTCGCGGTAGTTGGCGAAGTGCGAGCCGATGATCCGCTTCAGGGACATCCACAGGTAGCGGTTGTCGTACTGGTGCATGTAGCCCGAGGTCGAGGCGCAGGTGGTGATGGTGCCGCCCTTGCGGGTGACGTAGACGGAGGCGCCGAAGGTCTCGCGGCCGGGGTGCTCGAAGACGATGTCGATGTCCTCGCCGCCGGTGAGCTCGCGGATGCGCTTGCCGAAGCGCTTCCATTCCTTCGGGTCCTGGGTGTTCTCGTCCTTCCAGAACCGGTAGTCCTCGGCGGTGCGGTCGATGATCGCCTCGGCGCCCATGGCCCGGCAGATCTCGGCCTTCTGCGGCGAGGAGACGACGCAGATCGGGTTGGCGCCGCCGGCCAGCGCGAACTGCGTGGCGTAGCTGCCGAGTCCGCCGCTGGCGCCCCAGATCAGGACGTTGTCGCCCTGCTTCATGCCGGCGCCGTTGCGGGAGACCAGCTGCCGGTAGGCGGTGGAGTTGACGAGGCCGGGGGCCGCCGCCTCCTCCCACGACAGGTGGTCCGGCTTCGGCATCAGCTGGTTGGACTTGACCAGGGCGATCTCCGCCAGGCCGCCGAAGTTGGTCTCGAAGCCCCAGATGCGCTGCTCGGGGTCGAGCATCGTGTCGTTGTGGCCGTCCGAGGACTCCAGTTCGACGGAGAGGCAGTGCGCGACGACCTCGTCGCCCGGCTTCCAGGCGTTGACGCCGGGGCCGGTGCGCAGCACGACGCCCGCGAGGTCGGAGCCGATGACGTGGTACGGCAGGTCGTGCCGCTTGGTGAGCTCGCTGAGGCGGCCGTAGCGCTCCAGGAAGGAGAACGTGGAGACCGGCTCGAAGATCGAGGTCCACACGGAGTTGTAGTTGACCGAGGAGGCCATGACGGCCACCAGGGCCTCGCCCGGTCCGAGCTCGGGCAGGGCCACCTCGTCCAGGTGGATCGACTTGCGCGGGTCCTTGTCGCGGGTCTCCAGGCCCGCGAACATCTCCGTCTCGTCCTTGTGCACGGTGATCGCGCGGTAGGACTCGGGGAGCGGCAGAGCGGCGAAGTCGTCCGGCGTGGACTCCGGCGACTGGATCGCGTCCAGGATCTTGTTCATGGTCACGGTGTTGCCTCCGGCGGTGAGCGCCCTGAGGGAGGGGCGCTGGGGTGTACGTCGGTGCTGCTGAGGGTTCGGGGAAGTGCCGTCGGTTCGGCTGGTGTGGTTCGGCAGCGCTTTGTGGCGCGGGAGGTTGCCTGTGACGCAGGCGTCCGGGCGCGCAATCCATGGGGTTGCGGGGACAGCCGACGTACGCATGGTCTCTGCACGCCGGCCGCCCGGACACCTTCAACGTATGACACCGCGTGTCACCTCGCAAGGCACTGAGTGCCAGAACTTCCTCTCAGCTGAAATCTTTACGTAACACATGAGCGATGATCGATCGAACGGGGACGTAATTCCGCGCGAAAAGGTGCTCTGACATGCCAAAACGGCCACCCCGAGGGGTGGCCGTCATCACAGCGCGAAGGGGACCGAGAAGGGGCGCGGAGGGCTCTCAGCGCTCCTTGAGTGCCTGCTCGATGGTGCGCATGACCTCGTCCAGCGACGCGTCGGTCCGGGCGACGGTGACCAGCACCTCGCCCTGGGCGGAGGAGACCGCCGCCGCGACCGGCTGCGGGGCGCCGGCGCTGCCGCGGCCGGCTCCGATGCCCGTCCCGAACGTCTTGCGCACGATCGCGAAGGCGTGGTCGAGCTGGCTCTCGACGTCGCCCTGGCCGCCGGCCCTCAGCCAGCGCCGCAGCACGTGGTTGTGGGCGGTGACCACGGCGGAGGCGGCGACCTCGGCGAGCAGCGGGTCGTCGTTGGCGTCGTCGTCGTGCGCGTGCTCGTCGAAGTGGCCGAGGAGATAACGGGTGAACAGCCGCTCGTAGCGGGCCACCGACGCGATCTCGGCCTCGCGCAGGGTGGGCACCTCGCGCGTGAGCTGGTAGCGGGCGACCGAGATCTCCGGACGCGCCGCGTACATCCGCATGACCTCCTTGATGCCCCGGCACACCGTGTCCAGCGGGTGCTCGTGCGCGGGGGCCGCGTTCAGCACGGCCTCCGCCCGGATCAGGGTGTCGTCGTGGTCGGGGAAGATCGCCTCTTCCTTCGAGCGGAAGTGACGGAAGAAGGTGCGGCGGGCGACCCCGGCCGCCGCGGCGATCTCGTCGACGGTGGTCGCCTCGTACCCCTTGGTCGAGAACAGCTCCATGGCCGCGGCCGCCAGTTCTCGGCGCATCTTGAGCCGCTGGGCGGCCGCGCGGCTGCCTGCGGCGCTCTCCGGCGCGTCGGGCGTGGCTGGTGTACGTGAGGACCTGGCGGGCTGGGACATGACCCGAACGTACTGCATGTGCGCAGCTCGGTGCGCCTGTCCGGGGCTTCCCCCGCCCTCGGCGGGCGGGGGCGCTCCGACGGGGTCGAGCAGGCCGCCCCAGTCCTCCGTCGTGCCGAACCCGTCGCCGGCGCCGTCAGCGGCGGGCATATTCGCGGAAGCCGCGGCCGGTCTTGCGGCCGAGGCAGCCCGCGGCCACCAGGTGCTCCAGCAGCGGCGCCGGCGCCAGTCCCGGGTCGCGGAACTCGCGGTGCAGGACCTTCTCGATGGCCAGCGAGACGTCGAGCCCGACCACGTCCAGCAGTTCGAAGGGGCCCATCGGGTAGCCGCCGCCCAGCTTCATCGCGGCGTCGATGTCGTCCAGGGTCGCGTAGTGCTCCTGCACCATCTTGATCGCGTTGTTGAGGTACGGGAAGAGCAGCGCGTTCACGATGAAGCCCGCCCGGTCGCCGCAGTCGACGGCGTGCTTCTTGATCCGCGCGCACACCTCGCGGACCGTCGCGTGGACGTCGTCGGCCGTCAGCACCGTACGCACGACCTCGACCAGCTTCATCGCGGGCGCCGGGTTGAAGAAGTGCATCCCGATCACGTCCTGCGGGCGCGAGGTGGCGCGGGCGCAGGCGACGACCGGCAGCGAGGAGGTCGTCGTGGCGAGGACCGCGCCGGGCTTGCACACCTTGTCCAGCGTCGCGAAGAGCTGCTGCTTGACATCGAGGTCCTCGGCGACGGCCTCCAGCGCCAGGTCGACGTCGGCGAACGCGTCGTAGGAGCCGGCCGGGGTGATCCGGTCCAGGATCTGCGCGGCGGCCTCGGCGGTCAGCCGGCCCTTGTCGACGGAACGGGCGAGCGACTTGCCGATCCGGGCCTTGGCGGTCTGCGCCTTCTCCTCGCTGCGGGCGGCGAGGACGACGTCGTAACCGGCCTTGGCGAAGACCTCGGCGATGCCGGAGGCCATGGTGCCGGAGCCGGCGACGCCGACCGAGGCGACCGCACGGCCCGCGGCCCCGGAGCCGCCCGACAGCGGCGTCAGCGCGTCCGGGACGACCGTCGCGCTGCCCGGGGCCTCGTAGGTGTAGAAGCCGCGGCCCGCCTTACGGCCCGTCAGGCCGGCCTCGCTGAGCTGCCCCAGGATCGGCGCGGGGGCGTGCAGACGGTCGTGGGACTCGGCGTACATGGCCTCCAGCACCGTACGGGCGGTGTCGACGCCGATCAGGTCCAGCAGCGCCAGCGGGCCCATCGGCAGTCCGCAGCCGAGCCGCATCGCCGCGTCGATGTCCTCGCGGGAGGCGTACCGGGCCTCGTACATCGCGGCGGCCTGGTTGAGGTAGCCGAACAGCAGCCCGTCGGCGACGAAGCCGGGCCGGTCGCCGACCGCGACGGGCTCCTTGCCCAGGTCGAGCGCGAGGTCGGTGACGGCGGCGACGGCGGCCGGGGCGGTCAGCACCGAGGAGACGACCTCGACCAGCTTCATGGCCGGCGCCGGGTTGAAGAAGTGCAGGCCCAGCACCCGCTCCGGGTGGGCCGAGTCGGCGGCGAGACGGGTCACGGACAGCGCGTTGGTGCCGGTGGCGAGGATGGTCCCGGGACGCACGATCGAGTCCAGCTCGCGGAAGATCTGCTGCTTGACCTCGTACGACTCCGGCGCGACCTCGATCACGAGGTCGGCGTCGGCCGCGGTGCGCAGGTCGGTGGAGACGCGGACCCGGGCCAGGACGTCCGCGCGCTGCTGCTCGGTGAGCCGCCCACGCCGCACGGAGCGCTCGGTGGAGGCCTCCAGCGCGGCGACGGCGCGCGCGGTCTGGGCCTCGCTGACGTCGACGCCGATCACGTCGCGGCCGGCCGTGGCCAGGACCTCGGCGATGCCGGAGCCCATGGTGCCGAGGCCGATGACGGCGATCGTCTGGAGCGGGGACAGAGGGGTGTCGGACAGGGGAGCGGCCATCGCGGACTCCAGGAATGAGGTGACGACTGGGAACGCCCCCCGGTGCGCCGGGGGCCTCGAGAGGGCCGGGCGCACCGGGTGCGGAGAAAAGGAGTGCGGGTGTGATGCCGGGCTGCAAGCGCACACGCCCGGTGTCGTCACTGCGGGCGTGCACACGCCCCATGACGAACGAAAGTTCCGACCGGCCCTGTCCCGTGGCCGGGTCGTACAGCGGTACACGCGGTACCGAACCGACATCTCGCGGCGACTGCGTCACCAGGCCGCCACGAGGAGGTGCTGCGAGTGGGTGACTCGCTCGAATGAGCTTAACCGGTGGGTAACGAGCGCGCCAGCCCTTTGGCTGTGATGCACCTCCCTTCCGGGACGACCACCTAGGCTCGGCGACATGGACGAAGAGTTGCGATCGCTCACGGAGCGCTTACGGCGGGAGTCGGGGGGCACGGCACTCTACGAGCGGCTCACCGCCACCGCCGACCACGACGCGCTGGCGCAGGTGCTCACCGAGCCGGGACAGCCGCTGTGGGCCCGCGAACTGGCCGCGTTCCGGCTGGGGGTGGCCGGGGACCGCCGCGCCTTCGAGGCGCTCGTCCTGCTGCTCAACCACCGGGACCCGCCGCGCTGCGTCTGCGCCGCACACGCGCTGGCCCGCCTCGACGATCCGCGCACCGCCCGTGCGGCCGCCGCCCTGGCCACCAACGAACTGCGCGTGGCCTACGCCCTGCAGCCCGTCCGGCTGCTGGTGGAACTGCGCGCGCCCGAGTCCGTGCCCGCGCTGATCACGACGCTGCGGCGGCGGCTGCGGCCGCACGACCCCCACCGGCGGGTGGCGCTCGCCTGTGTGGAGGGGCTCGGCACGCTGGGCGACGGCCGCGCCCGGCCGGTGCTGAACGACGCGCTCGCCCACCCGGTCCTCGCCGAGGCGGCCGTGCACGCGCTGGGGCGCATACCCCGGCAGCGGTGAGCACACGGAACCGGACCCGGCGGGGTCCGGCCGCGCGGGCGGGTCAGCCGGAGCGGGGGACGGACGGCAGGTCCCCGCGGTAGCGCACCTCGGGCGCCGCGACCCCGTCCACCTCGAAGGCCTCCTCGGCGCCGTCCGCCCCGAACCCCGCGCGCTCGTAGAAGCGGCGGGCCGCGACGTTCCCCTTGAGCACCCAGAGGTACATACGGGAGTGCCCGAGGGCGCCGGCCCGCCGTACCGACTCCTGGAGCAGGGCGTGTCCGACGCCCCTGCCGAGATGCCCCGGGTCCACATAGATCGCGTACAACTCCGCGTCCGTCGTGCGCACTTCGCCGTCGCGGTAGGGGCCGTGGGCGGCCCAGCCGACCACCGCGCCGCCCCGTTCGGCGACCAGGTTCACCACGGCGGGGCCGCCGCGCGCGAAGAAGGCGCGCCGCTGCTCGGCGTCCTCGGCGACGCTCAGCGCGTCCAGGTGGGAATCGGGGAGCAGGCCCCGGTAGGCGGTCTGCCAGCCGCGGACCCGGATCTCGGAGACCCGGTCGACGTCGCCGAGCCGCATGTCCCGTACAGCGATCGGGAAGCTCACCGGGCCGCCACCGCCGCAGCCTCGACCCGCGTCGGGGACTTCGGACGAAACGGCCCCGCGGGGGCCGCCGGGGCGACCCCGGCAGGGGCGGGCATCCTGATCGGTTCACTCATGCGTCCATGATGGACCACGGGTCCGACAACGCCCCGGACGGGTCGGGCGGACCGCTCAGCCGCGGAAGCCCAGCAGCCCGTGCAGGGTGGAGCCGCGCGCCGAGGACTGCGTGACCTTCGAACCCAGCGGCTCGGGGTCGGGCTGCGCCGCGCAGACCGCGTCGGCCTCGCCGTTCCCGCGCGGCACCGTGCCGTCGGCCAGGTACGCCGCGAGGTGCTTGTCCAGGCAGGCGTTGCCGCTCAGCGTGATGCCGTGGTTCTGGCCGCCCTCCTCGACCACGAGGCTGGAGCCGCGCAGCAGCGCGTGGACCGTCGCGCCGCCCTCGAACGGCGTGGCCGCGTCGTTCGTCGCCTGGAACAGCAGGACCGGCGGCAGCGAGCCGTTGGTCACGTTCACCGGGCCCCGCGGCCGGGTCGGCCAGAACGCGCACGGCGCGTTGTACCAGGCGTTGTTCCACGTCATGAAGGGCGCCTTCGCGTACGCCGACCAGTTGTCCGAGCGCCACTGGTCCCAGTCGCCCGGCCAGGAGGCGTCACGGCACTGCACCGAGGTGTAGACGCTGTAGCCGTTGTCCCCGGCGGCGTCGACGGCCGCGAGGTTCTTGTACGCCTTGACCAGCGGCCCGGTGTTCCTGTCGTTCGCGTAGGCGGCGAACGCCTCGGCCAGGTGGGGCCAGTAGCCGTTGTAGTAGCCGCCGGGCAGGAAGGTGTCCTCCAGCTCCGAGGCGCCCACCGTGCCCTCGGCCGGCTTCTTCCCGAGCGCCGCCCGCATCGCGTACCACTTCGTCTCGACCTCGGCGGGGTCGGAGCCCAGCCGGTAGGCGGTGTCGTGCTTGGCGATCCAGGCCATCAGGGCGCGATGGCGGTCGTTGAAGGCGAGGTCCTGCGTGAGGTTGTCCTCGTACCAGACGCCGGTGGGGTCCACGACCGAGTCCAGGACCAGCCGCCGCACCCGCTGCGGGTACAGCCTGGCGTACACCGTGCCGAGGTAGGTGCCGTACGAGTAGCCGAAGTAGTTCAGCCGCGCCGCGCCCACCGCCTCACGGATCGCGTCCATGTCCTGGACCGCGCCGAGCGTGTCGATGTACGGCAGGACGTCGGCGTACTTCGCGGCGCAGGCCTCGGCGAAGGACCGGGCGCGCGTCAGGTTGGCCTGCTCGACCGCCTCGGTGAGCGGCACCGAGTCCGGTCGGACGGCGGCGAAGTGACCGGGCTTGCAGTTCAGGGCCGGCGTGCTCCTGCCCACCCCGCGCGGGTCGAAGCCGATGACGTCGTACTGCGCCGACACCGCCTTCGGCAGCGCCGAGGCGACGAAGCCGGCGAGGCTCAGCCCCCGGCCGCCGGGGCCGCCCGGGTTGACCAGCAGCGGCCCCTGGTACGTCTTCGCGGTGTGCGGGACGCGGGACAGCGCCAGCGTGATCTGTCTCCCGCCGGGCCGCGCGTGGTCGAGCGGTACCTTCAGCGAGGCGCACTGGAGCCTGGGCTGGTCGGTGGTCCCGCAGCCCTTCCAGGCGAGCTTCGCCGCGGGGGCGGGCGCGGAGGGGTGCGACGGGCTCGCGCCGGCGGGCACGGCCGTGACGGTCGCGGCCACCACGGCGACGGCGGCGCACAGCGAGGCTGCGCGTGGGTTCATGGAGGGCTCCCAGGACGGAGGTGGTCGGACCGCGCGGGTCACGGCCCCTGCCGGATCGTCCCGGAAAGTCCGCCTCGATGAACCTGTTCCGGCGTCGGTTGACCCGTTCGGGTCGCCGGATGCGCTCGAACGCGTTCAGATCAGCGTCAGTTGGGTCGGCCCGGACCCGGTGGGCTCCTCGGCCGGCCCGGGTTGCGGGATCCGGCGGGGCATCCCCGCGCGCGTGGGTCCGATGCCGTACTCCTCGGCCAGCTCGTGGACCTGACGGGTGATCCGCCGCTGGTACCACTTCGGGGCGTAGGAGCCGTCCGCGTACAGCCGTTCGTAGCGGCGCACCAGGTGGGGGTGGTGCTGCCCGAGCCAGGCCATGAACCACTCGCGGGCGCCGGGACGCAGGTGCAGCGCGAGGGGGGTGACGGAGGTGGCCCCGGCGGCCGCGATCGCCCGCACGGTGGCGCGCAGCCGGGCCGGTTCGTCGCTGAGGAAGGGGATGACGGGCGCCATCAGCACGCCGCAGCCGATGCCGTGGTCGGTGAGGGTCCGCACCACGTCCAGACGCCGCGCCGGGGCCGGGGTGCCGGGCTCCACCGTGCGCCACAGTTCGGTGTCGGTGAAGCCGACGGAGACCGAGACGCCGACCTCGGTGACCTCGGCGGACTGCCTCAGCAGGTCCAGGTCGCGCAGGATCAGGGTGCCCTTGGTCAGGATCGAGTAGGGGTTCGCCCGGTCGCGCAGGGCAGCCAGGATGCCCGGCATCAACCGGTAGCGGCCCTCCGCGCGCTGGTAACAGTCGACGTTCGTGCCCATCGCCACGTGCTCGCCGTGCCAGCGGGGCGAGGCCAGCTGGCGGCGCAGCAGCTCCGGAGCGTTGACCTTGACGACGATCTGGGTGTCGAAGCCGATCCCGGTGTCGAGGTCGAGATAGCCGTGCGTCTTACGCGCGAAGCAATAAACACATGCGTGTGTGCAACCCCGGTAGGGGTTCACCGTCCACTCGAACGGCATCCGGGAGGCGCCCGGCACCCGGTTGAGGATCGTGCGGGCCCGGATCTCGTGGAAGGTGATGCCGGCGAACTCGGGCGTGTCGAACGTCCTGGTCGTGACCGCGTCCGCACCGAACAGCGCGGCGTCGGCCGGCCGGTCGTGACGGGTCCCGCCGGTCTCCGCGGTGAGGTTCTCCCAGCGCATGACGCCTCCTCGGTAGCACTGCCCCCACAATAGAACATGTGTTCCCATGATCGTGCGAAGGGCGTTCGGCGGCCCTTTTCGATCGCCCCGCGATCGCTGCCGGACCCCCGATTTGGGCGGTCGAGGACCGGGGTGGTTGGCTTGCCCCGCAGTCGAGGAACCCCGAAGAACCCCTGCACAGCCCTGAACAACCCTGAGCAACACGGACCTGGAGGAACCCCATGGCGCAGGTCGAGGCCACCACCGAGCGGGTCGTCGCGGCAGACCCGGAGAAGGTGTTCGACACGATCGCCGACTACAGCGGCACGCGCGCGAAGCTGCTGCCCGAGCACTTCAGCGAGTACGAGGTGCGCGAGGGCGGCGACGGCGAGGGCACCCTCGTCCACTGGAAGCTCCAGGCCACCAGCAAGCGCGTGCGGGACTGCCTCCTGGAGGTCGCCGAACCGACCGACGGCGAACTCGTCGAGAAGGACCGCAACTCCTCGATGGTCACCGTCTGGCGCGTCACCCCGGCCGGCGAGGGCAGGTCCCGCGTCGTGGTCACCACCACCTGGGACGGCGCCGGCGGCATCGGCGGCTTCTTCGAGCGGACCTTCGCCCCCAAGGGCCTCGGCCGCATCTACGACGCGATCCTCGCCAACCTCGCCGCCGAGGTCGAGAAGTAGCCCGACCCGCCGCGCTCCCCGCGCGTTGACGACGGTCACCGGTCGGAGTGCTTCTTCCCTGAGCAGGACGCCGGTCGCCGCCGGCCCCCAGACGGCCGGCGGCGGCCGCGCGGAACGCGATCCGCGGTGCGGCCACGAGGACCGAACCCGCTCCGAGCGGCCACGCGACCTGCGGCGTACCCCGGCGCGCCCGGGGGAAACCAATTCCGTGATTGCCGCACATGCCCACGGGCGTGGCCTTACGGTGGTGGCGCGGGACAGATCTTGCACAGCTCTGGGGAGAGAGGGCCTGGGCCATGGACCGTGGCACCGAGAGGGACGCGCCTTTCAGCCGCGGAGCCGGCGGTGAGGCGGCGGACCGCGCGGGGGGCGGGCCCGCACGGCCGGAGGGCGACCCGCCCGTGGACGCCGGGCGCGTCCCGCTGGCCGTGGTCGTGGTGGACCGCGAAGGTCTCGTCTCCCACTGGAGCACCGGCGCAAGCCGACTCTTCGGCGTCGGCAAGGACGAGGCGATCGGCCGCCCGGCGATCGATCTGCTGCCCGTCGCCGGCGCGCTCCCCGAGCCCGACGACGACCTCCCCTACGGCGACTTCCCGGGCGGCGCCCACAGCGAGTACGGCGCCTACGACGGCCTCGGGCCGGGGCTGGACTCCTCCCTGGACCGCGGGCTCGGCTACCCGGCGGCCGGCCGGGCCCGGCTGACCGTGCCGGAGCGGGACCGCGTCGACGTGCTCTGGTGGGCCTACCCGCTGGCCGGGCCGGGCACCGAGCGGCTGCTGGTGCTGGCCGCCGACGCGGCGGTCCTGCGCCGGGCGGAACCGGCGGACGCCCTGGCCGTGGAACGCGTCGCGCCCGGCTTCGCCGTGCACACCGACTTCCCCGGCGCGGCGGATCTCGCCCGCCGACTGCCCGAGATCATGCCCAGCATGAGCGTCGGCGAGAGTGCCCGCATCGTCGGTCAGATCCTCGAACTCGGCTACCCGGTGCTGGAGTTCAGCCAGAACCAACGGGTGCCCGTGACCCCCGACTGGGGCGTTGCCCGGCGCGTCGAGCGAAGAGAGCGGCGCGAGCACGCCGCCCGCGCCGCCGCCGAAGGGCTGCCGATACCCGACCACGTAGCCGACGAGGGCGACGACCTCGAGTACGTTGCCGTCCGTGAGCGCCTGGAGTTCCTCAACGAGGTCAGCGGGCGGATCGGCACCTCCCTCGACCTCTCCCGCACCATCGTCGAGATCAGCAGAGCCGTCGTGCCGCGCTTCACCGACGTGGCCGGCACCTACCTGCGCGAACAGGTCGTCGCCGGCGAGGGCTTCCCCGACGGCGTGCCGGACACCACCACGATGTGGCACCGGGTCGCCCTCGAGCACACCGACGAACCCGGCCGCTGGGACGACGTCGTGCCCGTCGGCGAGGCCATGCCGTTCCCCGCGCACACCCCGTTCTTCCAGTGCATGACCACCGGCGAGCCGGTCCTCGTGCCGCGCATCAGCGAGCAGCTGGGCCATGCCATCGCCTCGCAGTTCGACAAGCGCGACATCCGGCCCCTCATCACCGGCCGCTCCATGCTGGTCGTCCCGCTGAAGGCCCGTAACGTCGTCCTCGGTTTCATGATCCTGCTGCGTCACCCCGAGCGCGTCGAGTTCAACGACATGGACCGGGTCACCGGAGCCGAACTCGCCGCTCGCGCCGGCCTCGTGCTCGACAACGCCCGCATGTACACCTACCAGGAGTCCGTCGCCGAGACCCTCCAGGACAGCATGCTGCCGCACATCCCGCGCCGGATGGCGGGCTGCGACATCGCCACCCGCTATCTGCCGGGCACCCTGCTGGGACGGGTCGGCGGCGACTGGTTCGACTCGGTGAAGCTGCACGGCGCCCGTACCGCCCTCGTCGTCGGCGACGTCATGGGTCACGGCCTCAACTCGGCGGCCATGATGGGCCAGTTGCGCACCGCCGTGCAGACCATGGCCGCCCTGGACCTGCCGCCCGCACAACTGCTGCGCAACCTCGACGACCTGGCCCAGCGGCTGGGCGACGGCTATCTCGCGACCTGTCTGTACGCGGTGTACGACCCGATCGTCGGCGAACTCCACCTCGCCAACGCGGGCCACATCCCGCCCGTGCTGGTGCGCGCCGCCGACGGCCGCAGCGAACTCCTCGAACTGCCCACCGGCGCGCCCATCGGCGTCGGCGGCGTGCCCTTCGAGGCGGTGCGGGTGCCCGTGGCGCCCGGCGACCGGCTGGTGATGTGCACCGACGGGCTCGTGGAGATGCGGGGCGAGGACATCGGCGTCGGTCTGGCGACCCTGTGCGAGTCCGCGGCCCATCCGGCCGCTTCGATGGACGACGCCTGCGACACCATCATCCGCGCCCTCAACACCCGGGGCGGCCGCAAGGACGACGTCGCCCTGCTGATGGCCCGGCTGAGCGGCATCGCCCCGCGGGACGTCGCCGAATGGCGGTTCCCCCTGGATCCGGCGGAGGTCGGCCGGGCACGGGCGGCGGTCCGTGAGCAGCTGCACGACTGGGGGCTCGGCGAGCAGGCAGGCCCCGCCGCGCTCATGGTGAGCGAGCTCGTCACCAACGCCGTACGGCACTCCCGGCGCAGCCCCGTCGCCGTGCGCCTGGTCCGCGGCGACACCCTGCTGTGCGAGGTCGACGACGACGACCACGAGCTGCCCACCCTGCTGAGCGCCGGTCCCGGCGACGAGCTCGGGCGGGGACTGCGCGTGGTGAGCACGCTGGCCCGCGAGTGGGGCGCCAGCCGTACCCGCACGGGGAAGTCCGTGTGGTTCGAACTGACGCTGCCGCGCCGCTGAACACGCCACGACTTCGCGCCGGGGACGGAGAGCGGAGGCAGGGGCGAGAGTGCGCCACACCCCGCGGATCGCGAACGCGGCGTAAAGGGACGCGGGGTAAAGGGACGCGGCGTAAGGGAACGCGCACCGTGCTTGTCGCGGCGACCGGGGGACGATAGACCGTACTCGCCCGTCGCTCACGACGGATCGGCTGTGAACCCAGGGGAGTTGGGCATGAGCGTGGCGAGTCGGTACCGGCAGGCGTGGGAGGGCTTCTGGCGGGAGGCCCCGGAGGGGCCGGGCGGGGTGTTCTGGGACGCGGACCCGAAGGTCACCGCCGCGCCCCACCTCGCCCTCTTCGAGCCCCATCTCATCGATGCGGAACTGGCGTTGGTGGACCTCGGCTGCGGCAACGGCACCCAGACCAGGTACCTCGCGGACCGCTTCCCGCGGGTGATCGGCGCGGACCTGTCCGCGGCCGCCCTCGACCACGCCCGGCGCGCCGACCCCGCCGGACAGGCCGTGTACCGGGAGCTGGACGCGGTCGAGAAGGGCGCGGCCGAGGCGCTGCACGCCGAACTCGGGGACGCCAACGTCTATGTGCGGGGCGTCCTGCACCAGTGCGAGCCCGCCGACCGGCAGCCGCTGGTGGACGGCATCGCCGCGCTGGCGGGGGAGCGCGGCCGGGTCTTCCTCGTCGAACCGTCGGAGGCCGCGCGTCCCGTCCTCGGCGCGCTGGCGCAGAGCCCGTCCGGGCCGCCGCCGAAGCTCGCGCCCGTCTTCCGGCACGGCATCGCCCCCGGCGAGGTCGCCGACGACGCGGTGCCCCGATATCTGCGGGACGCCGGACTCACGGTGCTGGCCTCGGGTGAACTGCCCCTCGTCACCACCGAGTTCACCGCCGACGGCACCAGGATCGAACTGCCGTCCAGGTGGCTGGTGGCCGCCCGGAGCATGTGACCGCCTTCACAAGGCAATGGCCTCTCGTGCTGTCACATCTCCGCCGCGGGCGGTGTCAGGGGGGTGAGGAAAACACGGAACCCCCAAGAGGAGCTGTTGAAATGTCCACTGCCTATGTCGTCGTCACCGTCGTCGCCGCAGCCATGGCGGGCTTCTCGGCCGCCTCGGTCTTCCTGGGCGCCGAGTGGGTGCTCAAGCCGCTGGCCGACTACGGAGTGCCGCGCACCTGGGGGCCGTGGCTCGGCGCCGCCAAGGCCGCCGGCGCGGTCGGTCTGCTGACCGGGCTGTTCGTGCCCGTGGTCGGCGCGGCCGCCGCGGTCGGCCTCGTCCTGTACTTCCTCGGGGCGGCGGTCACCGTGCTGCGGGCCCGCTGGTTCTCGCACGTGCCGTTCCCACTGCTGTACGCGGCGCCGGCGGCGGCCTCGCTGATCCTGGCGTTCTGACCGTCGAGAGGGGCGGCCGCGGAAACACGCGGCCGCCCCTCTCGCGTGTGCGCCGACGGCCCCTCTCGCGTGTGCGCCGGCCGCCCTGGTGGCCCGTGCGCCGGTCGTCTCGCGCCGATCGGCGGCGCGTCAGTCGTCGAGGCCGGTGACGTCGGCCGCCGGGGCGTCGAGCACCGCCACCTCGATCCCGGCCAGCCGTTCCCGGTCCGCGACGACGTCGACCGCGGTGATCCGGCCCTCGTCGAAGGTGAAGACGAGCACCAGCCGCAGCCTGCCGTGCGGCGCCATCACGAGGCCCACCGTGCCGTCCAGCAGGGCGGGACCGGTGAAGCGGGCCCGGCCGGTCGCCGCCATCGCGCCCTCGGCCACCGGGCGGGCGCCGCTCACGGAGACCGGCCCGGGCGTCGGGATCACGAAGCGGTCGGCGGTGAGGACCACGTCCGGGTGCAGCAGTGCCAGGAGGGCCTCGAAGTCGCCGCCGCGGGTGGCGGCGAGGAAGGCGTCGACGACCTCGCGCTGCCTCGCCCGGTCGACGGCGGGAGCGCCGCCGCCCCGGACACGGCGGCGGGCCCGGCCGGTCAGCTGGCGGGTGGCGGCCGGGGTGCGCTCGATCAGCGGGGCGATGTCGTCGAACGGCACGGAGAACAGGTCGTGCAGGACGAACGCCAGGCGCTCGGGCGGGGCCAGCGTCTCCAGGACGACGAGGAGCGCCACCCCGACCGAGTCGGCGAGCAGCGCCGCCTCCTCGGGGTCACCGGACTCCGCCGGGACTGCGGCGAACCCGGCGGCGTCGGCGGTCTCGGCGTCGAGCGGCGTCTCGGGCCGTCTGCCGCGGGAGCGCAGCATGTTCAGGCACACCCGGCCCGCCACCGTGGTCAGCCACCCGCTGAGGTTCGCCACGTCGCCGACGTCCGCCCGGCTCGCCCGCAGCCACGTCTCCTGCACGGCGTCGTCGGCCTCGCTGAGCGAGCCGAGCATCCGGTGGGCGACGGCGCGCAGCCGAGGCCGGTCGGCCTCGAAACGCTCCGCCGCCAGCGTGGTGTGTGCGGTCATGACCGGATCCCCCTCGTGGTCACCGCGGCGCGGACATACGGTCACCGCGGTGCGGATGTGTACGCGGAGATCACAGCACGCCCGTGTGGCGTGGTGCCAACGGCCGTGCACGGGCGGGGGCCTCGTCACGCGGACACCCTCCCGTGCCTCGCGGCCGCCCGGCACCGCACCCCGCTCACCGCACCCCGCTCAGCGGCGCCGGGCGCCCGCTCACCGGCCCGCGCACCCCGCTCACCGGCACCGACGGGCGTTGCGGCCTTTCTCCGCCGTGATCGGCCGGGGAGGTCCTAGGCTCGGACTTCCTGGACCGGACGGGGGACGCGTACGTGAAGATCCTGATCAGTGCCGACATGGAGGGCGCCACCGGCGTCACCTGGCCCGCCGACGTGCTGCCGGGGACCGCGCAGTGGGAGCGGTGCCGGACCCTGTTCACGTCCGACGTCAACGCCGCGGTGCGGGGGTTCTTCGCCGGCGGAGCCGACGAGGTCCTGATCAACGAGGCCCACTGGACCATGCGCAACCTGCTCCTCGAACAGCTCGACGAGCGGGCGGAGATGCTCACCGGGCGGCACAAGTCGCTGTCCATGATGGAGGGCGTCCAGCACGGCGACGTCGACGGCATCGCGTTCGTGGGCTACCACGCGGGCGCCGGGATGGAGGGCGTCCTCGCCCACACCTACCTCGCCAACTCCATCACCGGCGTCTGGCTCGACGACGTGCGGGCCAGCGAGGGACTGCTCAACGCGCACGTGGCCGCCGAGTACGGCGTGCCGGTCGTCCTCGTCACCGGCGACGACGTCGCCTGCGAGGACGCGCTCGGCTACGCGCCCGGGGCGCTGAAGGTCGCGGTCAAGGACCATGTCTCACGCTACGCGGCCGTGTGCCGCACCCCGGCCCGCACCGCGGCCGACATCCGGGCGGCGGCGGAGGAGGCGGCGGGTCTGGCGATCCGTCAGGAGCCGCTTGCCGCAGGGCCGTTCACCGTCGCCGTCGAGTTCGACGCCGAGCACCTCGCGATGGCGGCCACCGTCGTGCCCGGCGTCGCCCGCACCGGCGAGCGGAAGGTCGCGTACACCAGCGGCACCATGTACGAGGGCATCCGAACCTTCAAGGCGGTCACCACGATCGTCTCGGCCGCGATCGAGGAGCAGTATGGCTGACCCGCGTGCACTGGAGGAGGTCGTCCGGTTCACCTCCGACCTCATCCGCTTCGACACCGCCAACCGGGGCGGCGGCGACTGCCGGGAACGGCCCGCCGCCGAGTACGCGGCCGCGCTGCTCGCCGAGGCGGGCGTCGAGCCGACGCTGCTCGAACGCACGCCGGGCCGTACCAACGTGGTGGCCCGGATCGAGGGCTCGGACCCCCGCGCGGCCGCCTTGCTCGTCCACGGCCACCTGGACGTCGTCCCGGCCGAGGCCGCCGACTGGAGCGTGCACCCCTTCTCCGGCGAGGTGCGCGACGGCGTCGTGTGGGGCCGCGGCGCGGTCGACATGAAGAACATGGACGCGATGATCCTCGCCGTGCTGCGGGCCTGGTCCCGGCAGGGCGTGCGGCCCCGGCGCGACCTGGTCGTCGCCTTCACCGCCGACGAGGAGGCCAGCGCCGTGGACGGCTCGGGGTTCCTCGCCGACCGGCATCCGGAGCTGTTCGAGGGCTGCACCGAGGCCATCGGCGAATCCGGGGCGTTCACCTTCCACGACGGCGCCGGACGCCAGATCTACCCCGTCGCCGCCGGCGAACGCGGCACCGGCTGGCTGAAGCTCACCGCGCACGGGCGCGCCGGCCACGGTTCCAAGGTCAACCGGGAGAACGCGGTGACCCGGCTGGCCGCGGCCGTCACCCGGATCGGCGAGTACGCGTGGCCGCTGCGGCTCACGCCCACCGTCCGCGCCGCGCTCACCGAACTCGCCGCGCTGTACGGCATCGAGACCGACCTGAGCGACGTCGACGGCCTGCTGGAGAAGCTCGGCCCGGCCGCCGCCCTCGTCGAGGCCACCGTGCGCAACAGCGCCAACCCGACGATGCTGGACGCCGGTTACAAGCTCAACGTGATCCCGGGGACGGCCGTCGGGTACGTCGACGGACGGTATCTCCCCGGCGGCGAGGAGGAGTTCCGGGCGACGCTCGACGCACTCACCGGGCCCGACGTCGACTGGGAGTTCGCCCACCGGGAAGTCGCCCTCCAGGCGCCGGTGGACGCGCCGCTCTTCGCCCGGATGCGGGCCGCGGTGGAGGAGTTCGCCCCCGAGGGGCACGTGGTGCCGTACTGCATGTCCGGCGGCACGGACGCCAAGCAGTTCTCGCGACTCGGCATCACCGGCTACGGCTTCGCCCCGCTGAAGCTGCCGCCCGGCTTCGACCACCAGGCCCTCTTCCACGGGGTCGACGAACGGGTCCCCGTCGAAGCGCTGCACTTCGGCGTCCGCGTCCTCGACCGGCTTCTGCGGACGGCGTGAACCGCGTCATGGGCGCCACGGCGGACCGTGCCGCACGCCTACTCACGTTCGCGGGCGAGGGGCACGGGTTCCGGCAGGCCGTCACGACGGTGCGCGCGCCGGACGCCGAGCCCGCGCGGTAGGCTCAGGTGTTCGGGCCGCACCCGCCCGGCGTCCCCAGGCTGGAGCTCGTACCGTGAAGGAACTCGTCCGGCCCTCCCGGCTCGCCCCCGGCGCCCGGGTCGCGGTCGTCGCCCCCAGCGGGCCGGTGGCGGAGGAACGGTTGCAGGCCGGTCTCGACCTGCTGCGCGGCTGGGACCTCGACCCCGTGGTCGCCCCTCATGTGCTGGACCGGCACAGCGCCCTGCCCTACCTCGCGGGCACCGACGCCGACCGGGCCGCCGACCTCCAGCGGGCCTGGTGCGACCCCGGCGTCGACGCGGTGCTGTGCGCACGCGGCGGCTACGGCGCCCAGCGCGTCGTCGACCTGCTCGACTGGGACGCGATGCGGGCCGCCGGCCCGAAGGTGTTCGTGGGGTTCAGCGACAGCACCACCCTGCACGAGGCGTTCGCCGTCCGGCTCGGCCTGGTCACGCTGTACGGGCCGGTGGCCGCGGGCATCGACTTCATCAAGAACGCCCGGGCGCAGGACCATCTGCGGGCCACCCTGTTCGCCCCCGAGACCGTCCGCGTCGTCGGCGCCGCCGGCTCCGCCCTCGCGCCGGGACGGGCGCGGGGCGTCACCCTGGGCGGCTGCCTGACACTGCTCGCCACCGGGTACGGCACCCCGCACACCCGGGCCGGCGCCCGCGGCGGGCTCCTTCTGCTCGAGGACGTCGGCGAGCCGCCGTACAGCGTCGACCGGGCCCTCACCCAGCTGCTGCGCACCGGCTGGCTGGACGGCGTCGCGGGCGTCGCCCTCGGCTCCTGGGACCGGTGCGGCCCCTACGAGGAACTCCGTCCGGTCCTCGCCGACCGGCTCGGCGGCCTGGGCGTCCCCGTCGTCGAGGAACTCGGCTTCGGGCACTGCGAGGGAGCGCTGACCGTGCCGTTCGGCGTGAGCGCCGTGCTCGACGCCGACGAGGGCACGCTCGCCCTCGACACCCCGGCCCTGCGCTGACCTCACCCGCCGGCCTGCCTCGTTCCCCGCGACCGGTCACTCGGCGCGTCACCCGAAGAGCAGCCCTCGCCGCGCGTGAGCGGGCCGCCGGGCCGACCCTGGTGTCATGAGCCCGAAGACCTCGAAGAGCGCGAGGACCTCCGAGAGCCGGGGGAGGACGCCGATGACGCCCGGCCGGATCGCCGTCCTGGTGCTCGCCGTCCTCGCCCTGGTCTTCATCTTCGAGAACACCCAGGAGACGGAGATCCGGCTGCTGGTCCCCGTGGTGACGATGCCGCTGTGGGCGGCCCTGCTGGCCACGGGGGTCGTCGGCGCCTTGTGCGGGTCGTACTTCGCGTACTCCCGGACCCGGCGGAGGTGACCCGGTCGTACGCCGGTCCGATGCCTCGTAGGCTGGTCCGATGCCGCACGCCGCATCGCGCTACCTCGCCGAGGGCCCCCGGGTGGGGATACGCCACTTCACCTACGAGGACGGGCCGGAGTTCACCTCCCGCGCGCGGGAGAGCAAGGACCTGCACCACCCGTGGCTGTTCCCGCCCGCCACCGCCGACGCCTACACGGCCTACGCGGGTCGGCTCATCGAGGACCCGTCCAAGGCCGGCTTCCTGGTGTGCACCCGTGAGGACGATGCCATCGCGGGGTTCGTCAACGTCAACAACATCGTCGAAGGCGCCTTCCAGTGCGGCGCACTGGGCTACGGCGCCTTCGCGCACGCGGCCGGACGGGGGCTGATGCGCGAGGCGCTCGACCTCGTGGTGCGGTACGCGTTCGGACCGCTGCGGCTGCACCGGCTGGAGATCAACGTGCAGCCGGGCAACGCCGCCTCGATCGCCCTCGCCCGCGCCTGCGGCTTCCGTCTGGAGGGGTTCTCCCCGGAGATGATCCACATCGACGGGGAGTGGCGCGACCACGAGCGGTGGGCGATCACCGCCGGGAAGCGGACCGGGCCCCGGACTTCCGGTTGATCTTCATGGTGTCGAGGTCCGTGACCGTCGACCGCAGCCCGGTGAAGCCGTACCCGAGCTTCCGCAGCGCCGTCTCGGCGCGCTCCTCGGCGAGCGCGCCCGCCATCTCGTCGCCGTCCGCCGCGTCCGACACCACCACGTAGCGCATCGAGAAGTGCTTCAGCGGCGACGGCTCGTAGGTCAGTGTGCCCTCCTCGGCGAACCGCATGCTCGACAGCCCGTGGTCGGCGGCGCCGGCGAGCAGCCGCGCGCGGTCCTCCTCACGCAGGCCGTCCCACGTGCCCCGGACGATCACCCGGTAGGTGTGCTGCTCAGTCACCGCTGCCGCTCCCTCGCGCATGGCGTCGGCGCCGTCGACGCCGTCGGAGGTGCGACTCTACGGCCGCGGGGCCGTCGCCCACCCGGAATTTTCCACCCGGCGCCGTCCGGGGCCGCTCACGGCAGACCCGGAAGCACCTTGGTGCGGTAGAAGTCGAAGAAGCCGCGCTGCTCGGGGCCGATCTGGCCGACGTAGACGCGGTCGAAGCCGGCGTCGGAGAAGGCGGTGAGGGCGGCGAGGTGCTCGTCGGGGTCGTCGCCGCACACCGTGTTCTCGCCGACCATCTCCTCGCTGACCAGCGGATCCAGCTGCTCGAAATGGCTCGGCGTGGGCAGGATCTGGGCCATCTCGCCGGGGAGCAGCTGGTTCGACCACAGCCGGCGGACCGTGCGGACGGCCTCGGCGCGATCCGCGCCGTAACAGACCTTCGTGCCGCCGCTGACGAGCCCCGCGCCCCCGCCGCCCTTGCGGAACTGCTCGACCATCGGCTCGTCCGGCATCATCGTGATGTAGCCGTCGCCCACCCGGGACGCGAGCGAGGTCGCCTTCGGGCCGAATCCGGAGACGTCGATGGGGATCGGCTCGTCGGGCACCGTGTACAGACGGGCGTTCTCCACCGTGTAGTGGGCCCCGTAATGGCTGACCTCCTCGCCGGTGAACAGCCGGCGCATCACCTGGACGGCCTCCTCCAGCATCTCCAGGCGCACGTTCGCGGGCGGCCAGGCGTCGCCGAGGATGTGCTCGTTCAACGCCTCGCCCGAGCCGACGCCGAGACGGAAACGGCCGTTCGTCATCACCGCGGCCGTGGCGGCGGCCTGCGCCACCACCGCCGGATGCATCCGCACCGTCGGACAGGTCACGGCCGTCTCGATCGGCAGCGACACCGCCTCCGACAGCGCGCCGATCACCGACCAGACGAACGGGCTCTGGCCCTGCGCGCCGTTCCACGGGTGGTAGTGGTCGGAGATCCACAGCGCCTGGAATCCGGCCTGCTCGGCCATGCGCGCCTGCTCGACGAGGTCCGCGGGGGCGAACTCCTCGCAGGCCAGGAAGTAGCCGTACTCGGGCATGGGGGGGTACCTCCGCGACTGGGTGGTTCGGTGTCGCCGCCCGAGTACCCGGTGCCCGGGCGGGAAACCGCCGCACGTTTGGCCGCCCCTGCCCGGGGGACGCGGAAACCCTCGTACGACGCCCGCCCGGCACCGTCGGAGGCCCGCCGTGAGCCGACCCCGCAGCGTGATCGTCGGCGCGGGGGCGCCGGGGACTCCGTCGGCACCGGCGGGCACACCGACGACAACGATGAGGGGAACGACGTGAACGACCAGAACCACGCGACCGCCGAGTCCGGCCCGGCGCGTCCCTCCCCGGAGGACGACTCCCAGTCGATCACCGCGCCCACGCCCGAGGTGGGACGGCACGGAGACGGCGACGCCCGCCCCGCCGGGGACCGGTCGTCACCGGAGGACGGCTCCCAGTCGATCGACGTGCCCACCCCCGAGGTGGGACAGCACAGTTCCGGACCGGCGAGGACGTCGCACGACGGCCGCGACGGCGAGTCCGCCGCGGAACCCGCGAAGAGCCGGCCGGGCGGAGAGCCGGCGAAGAACCAGCCCGGCGGGGAGCCCGCGAAGAACCAGCCCGTTCCCGGGGCCGCCCAGCGCGACGACCGCGCGGAAGGAGACCGCTGACCCGATGGACACCGCCGAACTCGTCGAACTCGGACAGCAGTTGAGGGTGGACAGCGTGCGCGCGTCCGCCGCCGCGGGGTCCGGGCACCCGACGTCCTCGATGTCGGCCGCGGACCTGATGGCCGTCCTGATCGCCCACCACCTCCGCTACGACTTCGACCGCCCGGCCCACCCCGGCAACGACCGCTTCGTCCTCTCCAAGGGCCACGCCTCCCCGCTGCTGTACTCCGCCTACAAGGCCGCCGGGGCCGTCGACGACGAGGAACTGCTGACCTTCCGGGGGCTCGGCAGCCGGCTCGAGGGGCATCCCACCCCGCAGCGGCTGCCGTGGGTGGAGACGGCCACCGGATCGCTCGGCCAGGGCCTGCCGGTCGGCGTCGGCATCGCGCTGGCCGGGAAGCGGCTGGAGCGCACCGGCTACCGCGTCTGGGTGCTGTGCGGGGACAGCGAGCTCGCCGAGGGATCGGTGTGGGAGGCCGCCGAGCACGCGGGCCACGAACACCTGGACAACCTCACCGTCATCGTGGACGTGAACCGGCTCGGCCAGCGCGGCCCCACCCGGCACGGCCACGACCTGGACGCCTACGCCCGCCGCTTCCAGGCCTTCGGCTGGCACACGGTCGAGGTCGACGGGCACGACGTGGACGCGGTCGACCGCGCGTACGGCGAGGCGCTCTCCACCAGCGGGCAGCCCACCGCGATCCTCGCGCGCACCCTCAAGGGCAAGGGCGTGGCCGACGTCGAGGACCGTGAAGGCCTGCACGGCAAGCCGCTGCCGGACGCCGACCTGGCGATCGAGGAGCTCGGCGGCGTCCGCGACCTGCGGGTGCGCGTGCCCGAGCCGCCCGACGCCCGGTTGCTGCACTCCGTCCCCTCCGGCCGACCGGACCTGCCCCGCTGGGAGAAGGGCGAGGAGGCGGCGACCCGGGACGCCTTCGGCAAGGCACTCGCCGCTCTCGGCACCGCCCGCGAGGACGTCGTCGCCCTCGACGGCGAGGTCGGCGACTCCACCCGCGCCGAGGCCTTCGCCAAGGAGCACCCCGACCGCTACTTCGAGTGCTACATCGCCGAACAGCAACTGGTCGCCGCCGCGGTCGGCCTCGCGGCGCGCGGCCGGACGCCGTACGCCTCCACGTTCGCCGCCTTCCTGAGCCGCGCCCACGACTTCATCCGCATGGCGGCCGTCAGCGGCGCCGGCGTCAACCTGGTCGGCTCCCACGCGGGGGTCGCCATCGGGCAGGACGGCCCCTCGCAGATGGGCCTGGAGGACCTGGCGATGCTGCGGGCGGTGCACGGTTCCACCGTGCTGTACCCGTGCGACGCCAACCAGACCGCCCGGCTCGTCGCCACCATGGCGGACCTGGACGGCGTGCGCTACCTGCGCACCTCGCGCGGCGCCGCGCCGGTCCTCTACGGGCCGGACGAGGAGTTCCCGGTCGGTGGCAGCAAGGTGCTGCGCTCCTCGGACCGGGACCGGTTGACGGTCGTCGCGGCCGGCGTCACCGTGCACGAGGCGCTGAAGGCCGCCGAGGCGCTGGACGGCGAGGGAATCGCGGTCCGGGTCGTCGACCTGTACTCCGTCAAGCCCGTCGACCGGGCCACGCTGCGGCGGGCCGCCGAGGAGACCGGCTGCCTGCTCACCGTGGAGGACCACCACGCGGAGGGCGGCCTCGGGGACGCGGTCCTCGACGCCTTCCTCGACGGCCGCCCGGTGCCCCGCCTGGTGCGACTCGCCGTCCGGACGATGCCCGGTTCGGCGAGCCCGGCGGAGCAGCTGCACGCCGCCGGCATCGACGCCGAGTCGATCGCCGCGTCCGCACGGCTGCTGGTGGAGCAGGCGATCACGCCGTGAGCGGCGACCGGGTGCGCACGGTGCGCGCCGGCCGCCGGACCCTCGAGGTGCACCGCCCGGACAAGGTGCTCTTCCCGGGCGGCGGGGACGTGAAGGAGTACACCAAGGGCGACCTCGTCGCTTACTACCGCGACGTCGCCCCGTTCATGCTGCCGCAGCTGCGCGGCCGTCCGCTGATGCTGGAACGGCATCCGGACGGCGTGGACGGCCCGCGGTTCATGCAGAAGAACACGCCGGAGCACTACCCCGAGTGGATCACGCGGGTGGAGCTGGCGAAGGAGGGCGGCACGGTCTGTCACACGGTGTGCGACGACACCGCCACGCTGGCGTTCCTCGCCGACCAGGCCTGTCTCACCCTGCACCGGTGGCTGTCCCGGTCCGACCGGGCCGACCGCCCCGACCTGATGGTCTTCGACCTCGACCCGGCCGACGGCTCCCGCTTCGCCGCCGTCCGCGAGACGGCCCTGTGGCTGCGCGAGCTCCTCGGCGAGCTGCGGCTGCCCGCAGACCTGATGACGACGGGCTCGCGCGGGCTGCACGTGGTGGTCCCGGTCGACGGACAGGACGACTTCGACGAGGTCCGCGGATTCGCCCGGGACGTCGCCGAGCTGCTCGCCGCAGGGCATCCCGACCGGCTCACCACGGCAGCCCGCAAGAAGGACCGCGGGGACCGGCTGTACCTGGACGTCCAGCGCAACGGGTACGCCCAGACCGCCGTCGCCCCCTACACGGTGCGCGCGCTGCCGGGGGCGCCCGTCGCCACGCCGATCAGCTGGGAGCAGCTCGACGATCCCGACCTCGGCCCGCGCCGCTGGACCATCGCCGACGCCGTCGAGCAGGCCCGGACGCGGCCCTGGTCCGGGACGTCGGGGCGGGGACGGGCGCTGGGCCCCGCCCGGCGCCGGCTCGACGCACTGCGAGGCTCGTGAAGGTTTGGCCAAGGGAGTTCCGGCCACCCGGAGGAAGAGGTGGCCATCGTGAACACGAAAAGCACATCACCGGCACACAGACCACGTGATCCCGAACGTTCGCGCGATCGGGACGATACCGATACTTCACGCTCTTCACGCCCTTCAGGCGAATCACGCAGTTCACACAGCTCACATGGCTCACACAGTTCACGTAGTTCGAACAGTTCTGACGATTCGAGGAATCCGGACAGGCCGAAGGCTCCTCGGCACGGGAAAGGCGGAGACGACGTGGCAGAAGACCGGCCGGGCCCCATGGACGTGCTGCGACAGGCGCGCGCCCAGCTCGCGGAGCTGACCGGCATGACCGCCGAGAGCGTCTCGTCCTTCGAGCAGACCGAGGACGGCTGGGCCCTGGAGATCGAGGTCATGGAGCTGGCCCGGGTGCCCGACACGATGAGCCTGATGGCGAGCTACCAGGTCGACCTCGATTCCGCGGGACAGCTCACCGGTTACCGGCGTGTCCGCCGCTACGAGCGCGGGCGGGCCGACGCACATCGGCAGGGCGGTCGCTAGGCCGCCCGCTCGTACCGGTGTCCAACCATCCACTTCAAGATCTTCAAGACAAGGAGGCGCGGTAGACATGACCGTTGTCCCGGCACAACAGTCCGGCGGTGGAGGTGGCTCCAGCGGCCTCTACGACGTGCTGGAGCTCGTCCTCGACAGGGGTCTCGTCATCGACGCGTTCGTGCGGGTGTCCCTGGTCGGCATCGAGATCCTCAAGATCGACGTCAGGGTCGTGGTGGCCAGCGTCGACACCTATCTGCGCTTCGCCGAGGCGTGCAACCGACTGGACCTGGAGGCAGGGCCGCGCAAGGACCCGGGCCTGCCCGGCCTGGTCGGCGAGATGACCGAGTCCGGCGCCCGCGGTAAGTCCAAGGGAGCCCTGTCGGGCGCGGCGGAGACCATCTCCGACGCGTTCAAGCAGGCCCGTGACGACGGCTCCTCGGGGGAGCGTGAGCGCGAGGCCAGGCCCCGGGCCCGTAAGAGCACCTCCACGCGCCGGAAGGAGGAGCAGGAGTGAGCACCTACGTCTACGGCATCGTCGCGGGCGCGCACCCGGCCCTTCCCGACGGCCTGGCCGGTGTCGGCGAGCCGCCGCTGCCGGTGCGCGTCCTGACCGAGGGCGAGCTGGCGGCGATCGTCAGCGACGCCCCCGAGGGGCTGCGGCCCAAGCGCAGGGAGCTGCTCGCCCACCAGGCCGTGCTCGCCGAGGCGGGCGCCGGCGGCTGCGTGCTGCCCATGCGGTTCGGCAGCGTCGCACCGGACGACAGCTCCGTCACCGGGGTCCTCGCCGAGCGCGCCGACCACTACAAGGAGCGTCTGGACGTCCTCGAGGGCCGGGTGGAGTACAACGTCAAGGCCTCGCACGTCGAGGAGGCGGTGCTGCACCAGGTGATGGCCGAGAGCCCCGAGCTGCGGGGCCTGGCCGAGGCAAACCGCCAGTCCGGCGGTGGCAGTTACGAGGAGCGTCTGCAGCTCGGTGAGATGGTGGCCGCCGCGGTCAAGGCCAAGGAGGCCGAGGACGCGGCGGACGTGCGGCAGCACCTCGAGCCGCTCGCCGCGCACGTCAGCGTGGGCCCCGAGTCCACGGGCTGGCTGGTCAACGTGTCCTTCCTGGTGGATCGCGACTCGGCGGCCGGTTTCCTGGAGGCCGCGGAGGAGCTCCGCAAGAGCCGTCCGCATCTCGAGGTGCGGGTCAACGGGCCGCTTCCGCCGTACAGCTTCGTGGAGCCCGGTCCGGCCGAACCCGAACCCGCGGGCGCCACTGGGGAGTAGGCGTGTCATGGGACTCATCTCAGAGGTGCTTCTTCTGCCGTTCGCCCCGGTCCGCGGCAGCGGCTGGGTGATGGGCCAGGTGCTGAAGGAGGCCGAGCGGATCTACTACGACCCGAGCACCATTCGGGCCGAACTCGCCCGGCTGGAGGAGCAGTTGGACGCCGGTGAGATCACGGAGGAGGAGTTCGACCGCCAAGAGGACGAACTCCTCGACCGGATGGAGAGCGCGACGCGCAGAAGCGCGGGAACGGACGACGGGTGGTCAGGATGAACCGAATGGGATTGGGCCTCGCGATAGGCGCCGGGTACTTCCTCGGACGTACCAAGAAGCTGAAGCTGGCCTTGGCCGTGGGCTCGTTCGTGGCGGGCAAGAAGATGAACCTGACGCCCAAGGGCATCGGCGACCTGGTCTCCCAGCAGCTGAAGGAGAACCCGCAGTTCAAGGAGATCGGCGACCAGCTCCGCAACGACCTGCGCGGCGTCGGCAAGGCGGCTTCCGGGGCGTTGGTCGAGCGCCAGATCGAGGCTCTGGCCGACCGTCTGCACGGCCGCACCGCCGAGGTGCGCGACCAGCTCGAGGGCGTCGTGCCGGGCAAGGACGCGGACGACGAGGCGGACGAGGAGTACGACGAGCCTCAGGACACCGCTGAGGACGAGGACGCCGAGGACACCGCCGAGGACACGGCTGAGGACGACGAAGCCGAGGACGCGGCTGAGGACGACGAAGCCGAGGACGCGGCTGAGGACGACGAAGCCGAGGACGCGGCTGAGGACGACGAAGCCGAGGACGCGGCCGAGGACGACGAAGCCGAGGACACGGCCGAGGACGACGAGGAGGACGACGAGGAGGAGGCGCCGCCGAGGAAGACCGCGGCCAGGAAGGCGCCGGCCAAGAAGGCGCCCGCCAAGAAGTCGGCGAAGAAGGCACCGGCGAAGAAGGCGCCCGCCAGGAAGGCCCCGGCCCGCACGTCGGCCGCGAAGAAGACCGCGTCGGCCGGTAAGCCGGGCACGAGGACCGCAGCGAAGACCGCCTCGGGCACCGCGTCCCGGTCCCGGCGGCCGAAGGGAGGCGGCGACCGATGACCGAGACTCTCGGATCCGCCAAGTCCGCGACCTCCGCGGCTTCCGACACCGCGGGCAAGACAGCCGGCGGCAACGGCAACCCGCTCTCGGGACTGGCTCACAGCGAGGCCGCCGACCGGCTCAAGGAAGAGGTGCAGGAGTACCTCGCCGCCCAGGCCACGCGCGTGCTGACCGGCGTCGGCCACAAGCTCGGCGACACCACGTCCAAGCTCAACGACATCGCCGAGGGCAACAGCCCCGGCTTCGCCAAACTGGCCCTCGACGGCGGTAAGAAGCTCGCCGAGGGCAAGGGGCCGCTGCGCTCCGCGCTGGAACTCGGCGCCTCACGGGCCAAGGACAAGGTGACCGGCGCCTTCAAGAGCCTCGGTGGCGGTAAGGGCAAGAAGAGCGCGGGCAAGAAGCCGACCGTGATCATGGAGACGATCGATGTCGGCGTGCCGCTGCGTACCGCCTACGACCAGTGGACGCAGTACCAGGACTTCAGCACCTTCGCCAAGGGCGTCAAGAGCGCGAACCGCGCCGACGACGTCACCAGCGACTGGCAGGCGAAGGTCTTCTGGTCCAACCGCAGCTGGAAGGCGAAGACCACCGAACAGGTGCCGGACGACCGGATCGCCTGGACGTCGGAGGGCGCCAAGGGCACGACGAAGGGCGTCGTCTCCTTCCACGAGCTCGCCGAGAACCTCACCCGGATCCTGCTGGTCATCGAGTACTACCCCACGGGCTTCTTCGAGAAGACCGGCAACATCTGGCGTGCCCAGGGCCGCCGTGCCCGTCTCGACCTGAAGAACTTCGCCCGCTTCATCACCATCAAGGGGGAGGCGGAGGACAGCTGGCGCGGCGAGATCCGCGACGGCGAGGTCGTCACCTCCCATGAGGACGCGATGGCCGAGGAGGAGGAGCAGGAGAACCGGGACGACGACGAGAACGAGGACGCCGAGGCCCGCGCGGACGACGGCGAGGTCGACGACGACGGCGAGCCGCGGGATGCCGAGGACGGCCGTCGGGAGGACGATGAGGAGGACGACGAGGACGCCCCGTACGCCGAGGACGAGTACGAGGACGACGAGGACGCCGAGGACGAGGCGTACGACGACGAGGAGCGGCCCGAAGCGGAAGAGGGCGGCGAGCCGACGGACGCCGAGGCCGAGGACGAGTACGAGGAGTACGACGAGGAGGAGCCCGAGGACGAGGACGTGGACGACAAGCGCAGGAGTCGTCGATGACCATGGCGAGCCGGATGCCGGAGCCGTACGGCCAGGGCGGCGGAGCCAACCTGGCCGACATCCTCGAGCGTGTCCTGGACAAGGGCATCGTGATCGCGGGCGACATCCGGATCAACCTGCTCGACATCGAACTGCTCACCATCAAGCTGCGGCTCATCGTCGCCTCGGTCGACAAGGCCAAGGAGATGGGGATCGACTGGTGGGAGGACGACCCGGCCCTGTCCTCCGGCGCCCGCCGCAAGGAGCTCGCGCGGGAGAACGCCGAGCTGCGCGAGCGGCTCGCCCGGCTGGAGGAGCTGACCGAGCCCGAGGAACTGGCCGAGCCGGAGGAGCTGGCCGAACCGGAGGAACTGGAGCCGGCCCGCGCGCGGCAGAAACCGCGGCGGGACGCTCCGCGTGAGGCCCGTGGGAACGCCAGGAAGGAGTCCCCGTGAACGGACTGCGCTACGTGTACGCCGTCTGCCGCCCCCTCGGCGCGCCCCTGCAGACCGCCCTGTCGGGTGTGGCGGGGGATCCGCCCCGGCTGCTCGCTCACCACGGCCTGATCGCCGTGGTGAGCCATGTGCCGGAGCGAGACTTCGCGGAGGAGCCGCTCCGCCGCCGTCTGGAGGACCTGGACTGGCTCACGGAGACCGCCAGGGCCCATCAGCAGGTCATCGACGCCCTGACGGCCGTCACCACGCCGCTGCCGCTCCGGCTCGCCACGGTCTTCCGGGACGACAGCGGGGTCCGCGTGATGATGGAGGAGCGCGAGCAGGACTTCCTGCGCACCCTGGACCGGCTCGACGGGCGGGTCGAGTGGGGCGTGAAGGTGTACGTCGAGCCCGAGGCGCGGGAGCCCGAGCCGGCGGCCGCCAGGCCGGTCTCGGGCCGTGACTACCTCAGGCAGCGGCGCACCCTGGCGCGGGCCCAGGAGGACACCTGGCAGCGGGCCGAGGAGTTCGCCGCACGGCTGCACGCGACGCTGTCCGCGCGGGCCGAGGACGCCAGGCTCCACCCGCCGCAGAACTCCGCGCTCTCCGAGGCGTCCGGGCAGAACGTGCTGAACGCCGCCTATCTGGTGCCGCGCGCACAGTCCGAGGAGTTCGTGGAGATCGTGGACCGCACAAAGGGCGAGGAGCCCGGGATACGGGTGGAGCTCACCGGGCCGTGGGCGGCCTATTCCTTCGTGGACATGACGGAGGAAGTCGGGGCCGGCGGGCCGGGGGAGGACGCATGACCGTCGTGGAGCGCCGTGAGGTCGCCCTCGTCGACCTGCTCGACCGGCTGCTGGCCGGCGGGGTCGTGATCACGGGGGACATCACCCTGCGCATCGCGGACGTCGATCTCGTCCGCATCGATCTCAACGCGCTGATCAGCTCGGTGAACGAGCAGGTGCCGTCGCCCTGGGAGGATCTGCTGTGACGGACCGCCGCCACCGTGTCGACCTCGAGCCCGACACCGTCGAGCGCGATCTGGTCAAGCTCGTCCTGACCGTCGTGGAACTGCTGCGCCAGCTGATGGAACGGCAGGCGGTGCGCCGCTTCGACACGGGGGACCTGAGCGAGGAGCAGGAGGAGCGCATCGGACTCACCCTGATGCTGCTCGACGAGCGCATGACCGAACTGCGCGAGCGCTACGGACTGCGACCCGAAGACCTCAATCTGGACCTCGGGCCGCTCGGGCCGCTGCTTCCCCGCGAATGACGGGCAGACCCTCCGGGAACGGCGGGCAGATTCCCCCGGCCAAATGACGGTCGGATTCCCCCGGGGGATGCCGGGCAGTTCCCCGGGGGAATGACGGGCCGGCGCTTCAGGCGGCCTTGCGGCAGAGGATCTCTCCGTGCAGAACGCTGAACCAGCCGTCCTCCCGCCGCCCCCATTCCCGCCAGGCCTGTGACACGGCCCGCAGCTGTTCCGGCGTGGCATGCCCGCCCCCTGTGGCGCGCTCAGCGTACGCCGAGGCGACCGTGCGGTCGGCCCACAGGCCGCCCCACCAGGCCCGCTCCTCGGGCGTGCTGAAGGTCCAGGTGGCGGAGGTCGCCGTCACGTCGGTGAACCCGGCAGCCAGGGCCCAGGACTTCAGCCGGCGCCCGGCGTCCGGTTCGCCCCCGTTGGCCCGGGCCACCCGGTGGTACAGGTCCAGCCAGTCGTCCATGCCGGGCGAGGCGGGGTACCAGGTCATGGCCGCGTAGTCCGAGTCGCGGACCGCGACGAAGCCGCCCGGCCTGGTCACCCGCAGCATCTCGCGCAGCGCCCGCACGGGGTCGCCGACGTGCTGGAGCACCTGGTGGGCGTGGACGACGCAGAACGTGTCGTCGGGGTAGGCCAGCGCGTGGACGTCGGCGACCGCGAAGTCCACGTTGGCGAGCCCCCGCTCGGCCGCGGTGGAGCGGGCCTGCTCCAGGATCGCGGGGGCGTGGTCGACGCCGGTGACGTGTCCTTCGGGGACCAGGGCGGCCAGATCGGCGGTGATGGTGCCCGGGCCGCAGCCGATGTCGAGGATCTTCATGTGCGGCTTCAGAGAGCCGAGCAGGTAGGCCGCGGAGTTGGCCGCGGTCCGCCAGGTGTGCGACCGCAGCACCGATTCGTGGTGTCCGTGCGTGTAGACGGCGGTCTCCCGTGCCTTCGGCATGGCTGTTCCCCTCTCGACTGCTCGGCGAACCGGCCGCCCGGTCGCCCGGCGTCACCACCGTATGCCGCCGCTCGCATGATGAGACAGTCTGTTCCATTATGTGGACACCGTGCGGGGCGCGGATATTCGGTTTGCCGCGGGTCGGGAGCGGCCCGCAGAATGCCTCACCATGGGACACCTGGAAGCCGCGCACCTCGAGTACTACCTCCCCGACGGGAGGGCGTTGCTCGGCGACGTGTCCTTCCGGGTGGGCGAAGGGGCCGTGGTGGCCCTGGTGGGGCCCAACGGCGCCGGCAAGACGACGCTCCTGCGGCTGATCTCGGGTGAGCTGAAACCGCACGGCGGGACGGTCACCGTCTCGGGCGGCCTGGGCGTGATGCGCCAGTTCGTGGGCTCCGTACGGGACGAGACGACCGTGCGCGACCTGCTGGTGTCCGTCGCCCCGCCCCGTATCCGCGAGGCGGCCGGGGCCGTCGACAAGGCCGAGCACGCCCTCCTGACCGTCGACGACGAGGCCGCTCAGCTCCAGTACGCGCAGGCCCTCTCCGACTGGGCCGAGGTGCGCGGGTACGAGGCCGAGACGCTGTGGGACATGTGCACCACGGCCGCGCTCGGCATCCCCTACGACAAGGCCCAGTTCCGTCTCGTGCGGACCCTCTCCGGCGGCGAGCAGAAGCGGCTCGTGCTGGAGGCGCTGCTGCGCGGCGGCGACGAGGTGCTGCTGCTCGACGAGCCGGACAACTACCTGGACGTGCCCGGCAAGCGGTGGCTGGAGGAACGGCTGAAGGAGACCCGTAAGACGGTCCTCTTCGTCTCCCACGACCGCGAACTCCTCTCCCGCGCCGCCGAGAAGATCGTCTCCGTCGAACCGGGGCCGGCCGGCGCCGACGCCTGGGTGCACGGCGGCGGCTTCACCACCTACCACGAGGCCCGCCGCGAACGCTTCGCCCGCTTCGAGGAGCTGCGCCGCCGGTGGGACGAGAAGCACGCCCAGCTGAAGAAGCTGGTGCTGAACCTCCGTCAGGCCGCGTCCATCAGCCATGAGTTGGCGTCCCGCTACCAGGCCGCCCAGACCCGGCTGCGCAAGTTCGAGGAGGCGGGTCCGCCGCCCGAGCCGCCGCGTGAACAGGACATCACGATGCGTCTCAAGGGCGGCCGCACCGGCGTACGGGCCGTCACCTGCAAGGGACTCGAGCTCACCGGCCTGATGAAGCCCTTCGACCTGGAGGTGTTCTACGGCGAGCGGGTCGCCGTCCTCGGCTCCAACGGCTCGGGCAAGTCGCACTTCCTGCGGCTGCTGGCCGGCGAGTCCGTGGCGCACACGGGGGAGTGGAAGCTCGGCGCGCGGGTGGTGCCCGGGCACTTCGCCCAGACCCACGCCCATCCCGAGCTGCTGGGCCGCACCCTTCTGGACATCCTGTGGAGCGAACACGCGCAGGACCGGGGGGCGGCCATGTCCCGGCTGCGGCGCTACGAGCTCACCCAGCAAGCCGAACAGGCATTCGATCGCCTCTCCGGTGGACAGCAGGCCCGTTTCCAGATCCTGCTGCTCGAACTGCAGGGCGTCACGGCCCTGCTCCTCGACGAACCGACGGACAACCTCGACCTGGAATCCGCGGAAGCACTCCAGGAGGGCCTGGAAGCCTTCGAGGGGACGGTCCTCTCCGTCACGCACGACCGGTGGTTCGCCCGCTCCTTCGACCGCTACCTGGTCTTCGGCAGCGACGGCCGCGTCCGGGAGACCCCGGAGCCGGTGTGGGACGAACGGCGCGTGGAGCGCGCCCGCTGACCGGCGCCGCGGGCCGTTCGCGCAGGCCGTCGCCACCAGGCGGTCCGTGCAGAGACGGCCCGCGCAGGCCGTCGCCACCAGGCGGTCCGTGCGGAGACGGCCCGCGCCGGGCGTTCCCCGTGCCGCCGGGGCGTCGACGTGCACGGAGGCCCGGGGGCCGGAATGTTCGTACAGTGGAGGCAGAGACACGAGCTCCCCGGTTCCCTCCCGGGTTGCGCCGCGCCGGAGTGCTGACACCACTCCCGGGCGGGTACCCGGACCGCATGGACGAACACGACGAGCGGGGCACCACGATGACCGGAGTCGACCCGGACCGGCTGGACGACCAGCAGCTGATGAAAGAGCTGGAGACGATCCACCGCACGCGCCACGACACCCTGCTGCACGGCTCGAACGACGCCCTGCGCGCCCACAACGACCGCATGGCCCAGCTGGAGGGCGAGTACCTGCGCCGCAACCCGCGCCGGTTCGTCTCGCCCGGGCGCACCCGCGAGGGGGCCAGGGAACGGGGCCCCGGGGCGAACGGCGGCGCCCGTCAGACCCCGGCCGGGATCAGGGCCACCGGGGAGCCCGGTCCCGTGGCCACGCCCGTCGGCAAGTGGGGCCCGGGCTCGAGGCGCGGCCCCGGCGAGGCGTGAGCCCGCACCGGGGCCGGATTCCTCGGCCGCATCCGGGACCCGATTCCGGGGACGGCACGCGGGGCCACCCGGTTTCGCCTCAGGCCGCCTCCTGCGCGAACACGCGCAGGTACGTCTCGCAGAACGCCTCGAGGTCGTCCGGCTTGCGGCTGGTGACCAGCTTGCCGGGTCCGTGGTCGCAGACCTTCACCTGCTCGTCCACCCAGGTGCCGCCCGCGTTGCGGATGTCCGTCCGCAGGCTCGGCCATGAGGTGAGCACCCGGCCCCGCACGACGTCCGCCTCCACGAGGGTCCACGGCGCGTGGCAGATCGCGGCGACCGGCCGGCCCTGGCCGAGGAAGTCCTTGACGAACGCCACGGCCTTGTCGTCGGAGCGCAGGGCGTCGGGGTTCGCGACGCCACCGGGCAGGACCAGCCCGTCGAAGGAGTCCGCGGACGCCTCGCCGACGACCTCGTCCACACCGAACGTGTCCGCCTTGTCGAGATGGTTGAATGCCTGGACCTTGCCCGGCTCGGTCGACACCAGAACGGGCTCGTGACCCGCGTCGACCGCCGCCTGCCAGGGATCGGTGAGCTCGACCTGCTCGACGCCCTCGGGCGCCGTCAGAAACGCGATGCGCATGGTTTTCCCACGTCCTTTCCGTGTCCTTGCGGCGTGATCCTTGTTTCCCGGGTTCCGGGTTCCGGGTCCGGGTCGGTTCCGGGTTCCCGCGTTCCGCGGAGTTCCGCGAGATTCCCCGGGTGCGCGGCCGGTTCGCCGTGCGTCGACCACCGCGTACCCGAGGACGGGAGGCCGACACGACCTCGTCGGGAACCGGCTCTTCCGTTCCCTCGCGGCCCGGCCGGCTCAGGCCCCGTCGACGGCTCCGACGCCGACGCCCGTTCCGGTCCGGGTCTCGAGCGCGTGCAGCACGGCCGCCATGTCCTCGCCGCCGTGCCCCTGCTCGACGGCCTCGCCGTACAGGGCGTGACAGACGTCGAGAAGCGGCGAGGCCAGCCGGGTCCGGCGGGCGGCCTCGGCGATCAGCCGGTTGTTCTTCAGGACGTCGGCCGCGGCCGCCTGCACGCTGAAGTCCCGGGTCAGCAGCTTCGCCGCCTTCGTCCGGGAGACGGCGCTGGCCATTGGGCCCGCGTCCAGGACGTCCCGGAGCAGGCGCCGGTCGAGCCCGTGCCGGTCGGCGAAGTGGAACGCCTCCGAGAGGCCGGTGACCAGCGTGATCAGGAACAGGTTCACCGAGAACTTCATCAGCAGCGCCTCCGGAACCGTCCCGCAGGCGAAGGTCTCCCGGCACAGCGGGCCGAGCAGCGGCCGTACGGCCGACACGGCGTCCGGGTCGCCCGCCAGCATCCCCACCAGCTCCCCCTGCTCGGCAGGAACACGGGAACCGGACACCGGTGCCTCGACATAGCGGCCGCCCGCGGCCCGGACGTCGTCCTGAAGGCCGGCCGAGTACTCCGCCGAGGTCGTTCCCATGTGCACGACGGTGCGTCCGGCGACGCGTGCCGCGAACTCCGCCGTGCCGCGCGCGAGCACCGTGTTGACCGCGGCCTCGTCGGCCAGCATGAGGATCACGGTCCCGGCACGGGCGAAGACCTCGGCGGGGCCCGCCGCGACCTCGGCGCCGGCGGCGCGCAGGGGGTCGCACCGGCCCGCCGTGCGGTTCCACACCAGGAGGGGGACACCGGTGCGGGCGAGGTTGAGCGCCATGGGCTGCCCCATGACCCCGAGCCCGATGAAACCGGCGAGACCGGCGAGACCGGCGGATTTGACGTCGTCCACGATGCACCGCGCTTTCCGCCGGGCGGCCGGCGGACCGCTGCCGCCGCCGCCCCTGACTATGACAGCGGTCATAGTAGTCCGTTCTATGACGCCGGTCATAGAGTGGGAGCCGACGCGAGTGCCGATCACGGGCTGGGAGGCGGGCGATGGCGGTGTCCGAGCGAGGACCGCGCGAGCGGATGGTCTTCAGTGCCGCCCAGCTCATCCGGCGTGGCGGTGTCGCCGCGACCGGCATGCGCGAGGTCGCCGCCCACGCGGGGGCGCCCCGCGGATCGCTCCAGCACTACTTCCCCGGGGGCAAGGAGCAGCTCGTCAACGAGGCGGTGGGCTGGGCGGGCCGGTACGCGGGCAACCGGGTCGCCCGCTTCCTCGCCGCGCTGCCCGAGCCGACTCCCGGCGGCCTGTTGGCCGAGATGGTGAGGCAGTGGACGGACGAGTACGCGTCCGCCGGCTTCGCGGGAGGCTGCCCGGTGGCGGCCGCCACGGTGGACTGCGCCCAGACCGCGGCGTCCACCCGGGCCGCCGCGGCCGCCGCGTTCGCCGCCTGGACGGAGCCGGTTGCCCGTGCGCTGACGGACATGGGCGTCCCCGAAGAGCGGTCCCGCGCGCTCGCCACCCTCATGATCAGCGCCCTGGAGGGCGCGCTCCTCATCGCCCGCGCCGAGCAGGACG
This sequence comes from Streptomyces achromogenes, assembly GCF_030816715.1. NCBI lineage: Bacteria > Bacillati > Actinomycetota > Actinomycetes > Kitasatosporales > Streptomycetaceae > Streptomyces > Streptomyces achromogenes. The sequence continues at coordinate 7,380,039 of NZ_JAUSYH010000001.1, forward strand.
TACGAGCCCTGAAGGCCGTCACCCACGAGCTTCGCCCCCTCCTCGACGCGGCGGCCGGGCCGGACACGGCGACGACACGGCAGGACGGCTGACTGCCGGACTTGCGGTCCGCCAGCTTCTGGGCTTCCGGGCTGCCGCACTTTCAGTCGGCCGTGTCGGCCGTGTCGGCCGTGTCGGCCGGTCCGCGGGTCTGCCGGACGGGAGGAAGCGGCACCTCGAGCACCCGCACCGCTCACGCGCGGGTTCACCCGCAGACGTGACCGGTCGCCCGAACGTTCGCACCGGGCGGTTTCGCCGTTCCGGACCGTCGGCACGCGTGTCTCCTCGACCATGGACGAGACATGACCGCGCACCCGCTCCCTCTCGCCTGCCGCGGCCTTCCGCACGCTGACGGCGCGGCCGGTACCGGAGCACTGTCGGCCGTCGGCCTGGCCGCGACCACGACGGCCCTGGCCGCCGCCGGCCATCACCTGGTCTTCGCGCGCACCGCCTCGTTCGCCGCCTGCCTGGTGGTGGCGCTGGTCTTCTTCGCGGGCGCCCTGCTGCGGCCGCGTGCCTCCGGGTCCGGCGCCCTGCTGCCCGACCTCGCCGCCATGGTGTCGGCACAGGTCGCGGCCAGCTGCTGGTTCTCCTTCGCCCCCGGCCCCGGCCTCGGTCCCGGTCCCGCCGGAGGGACGCTCCACGAAGGCGTGGGCGGCGCGATCCATCTGGCGATGACCCTGGTCACGGTGTGCGCGCTGCGCGCCGTGGCACGTTCGCGGTTCCGGCTCTCGGGCATGGTCCAGTCGGGTCTGCGGAGCCTTTTCCGTCGCCTTTGCGCTCTGCTGTCCGCGCGGACGTCCACGGTCCCCGCCGTCGACCCGAGCCGCTTCCCGGGAGGCCGTCCCGCCGACGAACGGTGCCGCTCCGAGGTGCTGCTCACCGGCGCGTCCGGCCGACGGGGCCCTCCCTAGCGCTGCCCGACCGGTAACGCCCGCACGCACGCGACATGGCACCGCACGCCGTCGCGCCGTACGCCTCCCCCCGCGGGTCCGACCCGTCGCGCGCCTCGCACGGCCCCGGCGGACGACGACCTTCTTGCCGCGAACCAGGAACCCAGGAACCCAGGGACCCCCCATGACGACTCCACGCATCGACATCGTGCACGCCGGCGAACTCACGCCGGGCGACCTCGCCCTCTGGAACGAACTCCGACGCGCCACGACCGCCGCCCCCGCCAACCCCTTCATGAGCGCCGAGTTCACCCAGGCCGTCGGCCGGGTACGCCGAGACGCCCGCGTGGCGGTGCTGCGCCGCAAGCGGCAGGCGGTCGGCTACTTCCCCTATCAGCGGGGCCGATGGGGCCACGGCCGTGCGGTCGGCCTGGGGGTCTCCGACTGCCAGGGCGCCGTCCTGCACCCGGACGACTCACACCTCGACCCGCACCACCTCTTGCGCGCCTGCTCCCTGAACGCCTGGGAGTTCAACCACCTCGAAAGCGGCCAGGACCTCTTCCTGCCGTACGCGACGGGCCGGTTCGCGTCCCCCGTCGTCGACCTCGCACACGGATACGAGGCGTACGAGGCTCACCTGCGCGCCCACTCGCGCAGCCTGCTGAAGGCGACCCGGGCCCAGGAGCGCCGCCTGGCCCGGCACCTCGGCCCGCTGCGGTTCGTCCACGGCGAACGCGGCCCGGCGGCGCTGCGGACCCTCGTCGGCTGGAAGTCCGCCCACTACCGGCGCACCGGCCGCCGCGACCCCTTCACCCAGCCATGGATCGCCCACCTCGTCGCCCTGCTCGCCGACTCGGACTCACCCCACTGCTCCGGCGACCTCTCGGTGCTCTACGCCGGTGACAGGCCCGTCGCCGCCCACTTCGGCCTGCGCTCCCGCACGGTCCTCTCCTGCTGGTTCCCCTCCTACGACCGAAGCGTCGCCACCTTCTCACCCGGCCGGATCCTCTACCTGCGCATGATCGAGGCCGCCGCCGCGTCCGGCATCCGGCTCGTCGACTTCGGCAGAGGCGAGGCCGCGTACAAGAACTCCTTCAAGACGGGCGACCTCATGGTCCACGAAGGAGCACTGCGCACGTCCGGCCCGGGCGCGGCCCTGCACTGGCTCCGCCGTGAGCCGCTGCGGGCGGCCCACCGACTGGTGCGCGAACACCCCGCTCTCAAAGGCGCGGCGGTACGCACCCTGAGGGCCGTCGGCACGGTCCGCGGCTCCGCCTAGTTCCGGCCACGGCACCGGCGTGCTGCCACGGCGACCGGCATCAGCGTGCTTCCACGGCGAACGGCGAGGGCCCCTCGGGCGCGGGGAACCCTGACGGGGACTTTGTCGTTCCTCCAGTCACACCGCTACCTCAGGAGAGCAACGCTTGTCCGCCACGTCGACGGACCCCTCGGGGCACGATCCCCAGCCGTCCGGCCACGCCCCGCCCCCGTACGGCGCACGGCAGGGCGGTGATGCCCGGTGAGTGTCATGAGCGCCGTACTGGGCCTGCTGGCGGTGCTCGTGCTGACCGCCGGCACCGGCTACTTCGTCGCCCAGGAATTCGCCTACGTCTCCGCCGACCGGCTCGCCCTCGCCCGCGAGGCGCAGGCGGGGGACCGGAAGGCCGCCCGTGCGCTGACGGTGCTCGAGCGGCTGTCGTTCATGCTGTCGGGCGCGCAGCTCGGCATCACCGTGACGGGGCTGATCGTCGGCTTCATCGCCGAACCGTCCGTGTCCGCGCTCCTGGAGCCCGCACTGTCCGGCCTGGCCGTGCCCGACGCCGCCGCCTCCGTCGTCTCCGTCGTGATCGCCTTCGTCGGCGCGACGGTCGTGCAGATGGTGCTGGGCGAGCTGGCCCCGAAGAACCTCGCGATCGCCGTGCCCGAACGGCTGGCGAAGTCACTCGCCGGTTCCACGATCGCGTACCTGAGGGTCGTCGGCCCGTTGGTGCGCGTCTTCGACGGCGCGGCGAACAGGCTGCTGCGCGGGGTAGGCATCGAGCCCGTCGAGGAGCTGCACCACGGCGCCACCCTGGAGGAGCTCGGCCACCTCATCGGCGAGTCCCACGAGCAGGGCGAACTGCCCAAGGACACGGCCGCGCTGCTCGACCACGCGCTGGATTTCTCCGAGCGCACCCTGGACGAGGTGATGGTGCCGCGCGCCGACGCCGTCTTCGTCCGCAAGGACGCCAGTGCCGCCGAGGCGATCGACCTGATCGGCACGCACGGGCACTCCAACTACCCCGTCCTCGGCGACCACCCGGACGACGTCGCCGGCGTGCTGGGCGTGCGCGAGCTGACGCGTCTGCCCGCCGGCCTGCTGACCGCCACCACCGCCGGCGCTCTCGGCCGCCGACCCCTGCTGCTGCCCGACACCCTGCCGCTCCCGCACGCGGTCGAACGGATGCGCGAGCGGGGCGACGAGTTCGCGGTCGTTCTCGACGAGCACGGCGGTGTGGCGGGCATCGTCACCTACGAGGACATCGCCGAGGAACTGGTCGGCGACATCGCCGACGAGTCCGACACCGTCACGGAACTGGCCGTCGGCGACGGCGAGGGCTGGCTGGTGGACGCCGGCCGCCGGCTCGACGAGGTGGCCGACGCCACCGGCGTCGCACTGCCCGAGGAGGAGGACTACGACACCGTCTCCGGTCTGATCGTCGACCGGCTGGGCCGCTTCCCGACGATCGGCGACCGCGTCACCGTCGGGCTGCCGGACGGCGGCCGTGCCGTGATCGACGTGCACACGCTGAACCGGCACGTGCCCGAGCGCGTGCGCATCGAGCGATCAAACGAGCAGGCGGACACGGTGGAGGAGCAGGCATGAGTTTCCCGATGGCGCTCTTCGTCACCGTGCTGCTGCTGATCGGCAGCGGGTTCTTCGTCGCCGCCGAGTTCGCGCTGGTCGCCGCCAGACGGCACCGCGTGGAGAAGGCGGTGGCCGAGGGGAGGCGGGGCGCCGGGGCCGCGCTGGCCGGGATGCGCGAGCTGTCGCTCATGCTGGCCGGCGCCCAGCTCGGCATCACCGTGTGCACGCTGGGTCTCGGCTCGGTCTCCAAGCCCGCGATCTCGCACGAACTCGACCCCCTGCTGCACCGGTTGGGCCTGCCCGCCTCACTGAGCTACGCGATCGCGTTCGCCGTGGCGATGACCGTCGTCGTCTTCCTGCACATGGTGGTCGGCGAGATGGCCCCCAAGTCCTGGGCCATCGCCCACCCGGAACGGTCGGCGATGCTGCTCGCGCCGGCCTTCCGCGGCGTGGTGAAAGCCGTACGACCCGTCATCGGGCTGCTGAACAGGGTGAGCAACGCACTGGTACGGCTGTGCCGCGTGACGCCACGCGACGAGCTGGCCGCCGTCCACGACCGCGAGCAGCTCACCCGTCTCATCGAGGAGTCGGAGCGGCTCGGCCTGATCAGCGAGACGGACTCGGGCCTGCTCACCAGCTCGCTCACCGAGCCGCACAACCCGGTGAGCGACCTCCAGGTGCCCGCCGCGCAGATCACCGCGGTGCCCGCGGCGGCGGACGTGGACGAGATCCTGGCCCTGGCGGCCGAACACGACCGCAACCGGCTGCTGGTACGCGACGGCGACCGCGTCGTCGGCTCGGTGCACGCGCGTGACGCGCTCATCGCCCGCGCCCGCGGACGGTCGGCCACGGCCCGCGACCTGGCCCGTCCGCTGCCGGAACTGACGGAACAGGACACGATCAGCCACGCCATCGAGCAACTGCGCCGACGCCGCGCCTCGCTCGCCGTCGTCCGCGACGGCACCGGCCGGCTGACCGGCATCGTCACCCTCGACGACCTGCTCGGCCGGCTGACGCACCCGCAGACGGCACAGCGGCGGTCGGTCACGCCCACAGGCCGGCCGGCAGGTAGGCAGACCGGCAGGTAGGCCGGACGCCCGGTGGGTCACCCCCTCATCGTCAACCGTGGGTGTCCTCGCCCTGCTCCCGCCCCGGCAGGAACTCCTGGACCTTCGCCTTCAGGCCCTGCCGGATCACCGCGCCCCGGTCGGCGTCGCCCGCGAGCATCGACGCGGCCGTGGCCTCCAGTCGCTCCCAGGTGGTGTGCGGCGGGAGCGGCGGCACGGCCGGGTCGGTGAGGAACTCCACGAGTGCGGGACCGTCCGCCTCCAGGGCTGTCCGCCAGGCCGCCGCCACGTCCTCGGGCCGCTCCACGCGCACCGCGGTCAGCCCCAGCGAGCGGGCGAACCGCGCGTACGGCACGTCCGGCAGCTGCTGCGAGGGCAGGAAGGACGGAGCGCCCTCCGTGGCGCGCAACTCCCAGGTGCCGTGATTGAGGTCGCGGTTGTTCCAGACCGCGACGACGAGCCGCGGATCCTGCCACCGGTCGCGGTATTTGGCCGCCGTGATCAGCTCCGCGAGCCCGTTCATCTGCATGGCGCCGTCCCCTACCAGGGCGATCGCGGGCCGGTCCGGGTGGGCGAACTTCGCGCCGATGGCGTACGGCACCGCGCAGCCCATCGTCGCGAGCGTGCCGGACAGGGACGCGCGCATGCCCGGCCGCATGCTGAGGCAGCGGGCGTACCAGGTCGTCACCGAGCCCGAGTCGCAGGTGACGATCGCGTCGGGCGGCAGCAGCGGGTCCAGGACCCGGGCCACGTACTCGGGGTTGATCGGATCGGCCGACAGCCGTGCCCGGCGCTCGGACACCTCGTCCCAGCGCCGGACGTTCGCGCAGACCGTGTCGAACCACTCCCGGCCGCGCTCCGCGCCCCGGACCAACGGGATCAGCCTGCGCAGGGTCTCCTTCGCGTCACCGACCAGGTTCACCTCGTAGAGGGGACGCATCCCGACCGGCTGTGGATCGACCGGCTGTGGATCGACCGCCCTTGGATCCACGTCGATGCGTACGCCGCGCGCCCTGCCGGACTCCGGCAGGTACTGCGCGTACGGGAAGGACGAGCCGATCGTCAGCAACGTGTCGCAGTCGCGCATCAGCTCGTAGGAGGGCCGGGTGCCCAGCGGGCCGATCGCCCCTGTCACGTAGGGGAGTTCATCGCTCAGGACGTCCTTGCCGAGCAGCGCCTTCGCCACGCCCGCGCCGAGCAGTTCGGCGATCCGCTCCACCTCCGCGCGCGCCCCGGCAGCACCCTGACCTGCCAGGATCGCCACCTTGTCACCGGAGTTGAGGATCTCGGCCGCCTGCCGCAGGGACTCGTCCGACGGGACGTCCGACGTGACGGCAGCGGGGTCGTCGTGGTCCGGGCCGGGGACCGAGGTCGTGAACTCGTCCTCGGGGGCCGCGTACACGAGATCCTGGATGTCCGCCGGGATGACGACCACGGTCGGGCAGCGCCGGGCGTACGCCGTGCGGATCGCCCGGTCCAGGACGTCCGGCAGCTGTTCGGGGGCGGTCACCGTCGCCATGAACTCCGAGGCGACGTCCGCGAACAGCGCGTGCAGGTCCACCTCCCGTCGGAGCCCGCCGCTCACCGCCGTCGCGTCCGTCGACCCGTCAGCCGTCCCCTCCGTCGCCCGGTCCGTCGTGCCGACGATCGCCAGGACCGGGACGTGGTCGAGCTTCGCGTCGTACAGGCCGTTCAGGAGATGGACCGCGCCCGGCCCCGAGGCCGCCGCGCAGACCCCCAGCCGGCCGCTGAACTTGGCGTAGCCGACCGCCTGGAGCGCGGACGTCTCCTCGTGCCGCGCCTGCACGAACCGCGGCTCGTCCCCGGCCCGCCCCCACGCCGCGAGCAGGCCGCGGAGACCGCTGCCGGGGTACCCGAAGACGTGCTCGACTCCCCATGCGCGCAACCGTCGCAGGACGTGGTCGGAGACTCTGACGCTCATGGAAGGGGCCTCCCGGGGCCGGGGGAACCACGCCCGTCGGGCGTGGAGGTGGGCGTGGGGGTGAGGGTGGGCGTGGACAGGGGGCGGGCGTGGGCGGGGACATGGGCAAGGACGCGGGCAGGACGTGGGCACGGCTCGTGCAGGGGTGTGACGGATGACGGGTGACCCGGACTCCGGCGGGAAAACCTGGACGGTGTTTGGAGGCGTGCGTCGGGGGCAGGCGCAGCCCCAGTGCTTCGGACCGGAGGCACCTCCGTGGGAACGCCGCGCCGCGCGGCCCCCGGCAGGCCCGGTCGGGCTGTTGCCGCTTCCCCGGTGACCCGGCCGAATTCGAGCACTTCCAAGGGAGTTGCTGCACCCCATGCCGAACCGAACGCACACGAAACGCCACCCGCACGACGACGCCCCCGACACCGCCGACGCCTTCCGCGAACTGGCCGCCCTGCCCGCGGGGCCCCGGCGCGACGCGTTGCGGGCCCGGATCGTCGAGGCGTGGCTGCCCATGGCCGACCGCCTCGCCGGACGGTTCCGCAACCGCGGCGAGAACCACGAGGACCTGCGCCAGGTCGCCGCCCTCGGCCTGGTCAAGGCCGTCGACCGCTACGACCCCGCGCGCGGCCACGCATTCGAGAGCTACGCCGTGCCCACCGTCACCGGCGAGATCAAGCGGCACTTCCGCGACCACATGTGGACCCTGCACGTGCCGCGCCGGGTCCAGGACCTGCGCAACAGGGTGCGCATCGCCGGGCAGGAACTGTCCCAGACCGTCTCCGGACGCAGTCCCACCGTCGCCGAGATGGCCGAGCGCGCGCAGCTCAGCGAGGAGGACGTCCGCACCGGTCTGGAGGCGCTCGAGAGCTTCTCCGCGCTGTCCCTGGACGCGGAACTGCCCGGCAGCGAGGACGGGTACTCCCTGAGCGACGCGCTGGGCGCGGTGGACCCGGCGCTGGCCACCGTCGTCGACCGGGAGGCGGTCAGGCCCCGGCTGGCCGCCCTGCCCGAGCGGGAACGGGCGATCCTCTACATGAGGTTCTTCGGGGACATGACGCAGAGCCGGATCGCGGAGCAGCTGGGCATCTCGCAGATGCACGTCTCCCGCCTCATCAGCCGGTGCTGCGACCGGCTGCGGGAACAGGTGTTGCGGGAACCGCTGCGGTAGCCGTTGTGGAGAGCGATGCGGCAGCCGGTGCGGTGACCGCTGGAGTGACCGCGCCGGAACCGCTGTAGAAGCCGGTCCGGGGGACCGCTGCGGGAACGGCCGGGCGCGGCGTCACCCGCTTGGGTGCCGCCGTCCCGCCAATGGCGTCCGGCCGCGCGCGGCCGGCGATCCCTCGGGCTGTGATGGCAGTGGGGCAGGAACGCCCCGCCCCGCTGTCCCCGGCCGAAGGAGCCGTCCCATGGGTCGCACCGCCCACTTCCTCTCCGCCCTCGCCGTGGCCGGTGCCGTGCTGGTCGGCGCCGGACCGGCCGCGGCGGCCGACCCGTCGGCGGAGGTCAGCCCCGGCAGCGTGGCCCCGGGCGGCAGCGTCACCGTGTCCGTCTCCTGCGGCGCTCTCGGCGTCGCCGCGCCCGAGAGCCTCGAGGCGACCTCGCAGGCCTTCGCCGACGGGGCCGTCAAACTGACCAAGGTTCCTGGGGGCGACGCGCAGGCGGACGCGGCGTATCAGGGCACCGCCCTCGTCGCCCCCGCCGCGGAGCTCGAGGTGAGCCCCGACGCCGTCGGACCGGACGCCGCCTGGACCGTCGACGGCACCTGCCCGGCCGCGCCCGGCGGACCGGGGAAGCCGTGGAGCGCGACCCTGGACGTCGCGCGCACCCCGGCCCCGCCGTGCGGACCGGCCGGCGGAGCGTCCTGCCCCACCGCCCGGCCCTGCCCGCAGCCCCTGACCACCGCGCAGCCGCACTCCGCCGGCTGCCGCACCGCACCGCCCTGCGGCCGGACCGAGGAGCAGCCCCGAGGTGCCGCGTCCCCCGCCGCCTGCCCGCCCGCGACCGTCGACCACGGAGCGCGGGCCGGCGCGGGCGGCGCCTTCACCGACTCCGTCCCCGCGCTCGCCGCCGGCGGCCTGCTGATCGCCGGCGCTCTCGGCGCCGCCGCGCACCGGCTGCGCCGCCGCGGACCTTCCGGCGACGCCTGACGCCGCCTGCGCGGCCTGCGGGCCCGCGCTGTGACCGGCGCAACGCGGGAAGCCGGTCATGACGCGCGGCCCCACCGGGTACTCAGAACCCTGAGGGCACGAACCGCCCCGTGCGAGCGCCGCGCCCCGTACGGGACGTCACGCACCACACGGCCCACGACGGCGTCCGTCGGCCGTGGGCGGCACGGCCTCCGGTGGCCGCGGTGGCACCGGGCGGCAGGCACGCACCGGGTACGGCACCAGGCACGGCACGGCACCAGGCAGGGACTGCACGGAGGGCCACATGCGGCGGACGGAACCGGAGGACCACGGCCCCGTCCGCTACGGCCCGCCGCTCCCCCCGGACGGCCTGCCCGTGCTGCCCGAACTCGCCTCGGTGCTCGCCGCGGCCGCCGACCGCGCCGACGGCGAGCCGGTCGGCGGCGGCCGCGCTCTTCTCGACGCCGCCCGGGGCTACTGGGCCCGGCGCGGCGGCCCCGCCGAACCGGGACGGGTCGTCGCCGGGCCCGGAGCCCCCGCCCTGCTGCTCGCGCTGACCGCCGTGCTCGGCGGCGACGTCCTGGTGCCGCGGCCCTGCGCGGCCTGGTGGGCGCCGTACGCCCGGCTGCTGGGCAGGCCCGTGTTCCACGTCGCGACGCCCGCGGAGTGCGGCGGCGTCCCGGACCCGTACGCCCTGCTGGAGACCGTGCGACGGGTGCGTGCCGAGGGCGGCGACCCGCGCCTGCTGGTGCTGTCCGTCGCCGACGACCCGACCGCCACCGTGGCGCCGCCGGAAGTCCTGCACGAGGCCGTGGAGGCCGCCGCGGGGGAGGGCCTGCACCTGGTCAGCGACGAGACCTGGCGCGACACCCTGCACACCCCGCAGGACACGGTGCTGGTCAGCCCCGCCGAGATGCTGCCCGGGGAGGTCACCGTCGTCAGCGACCTGGCCGGGGCCCTGCTGCCCGTCGGCTGGCCGGCGGCCGTCGCCCGGTTCCCCGCCTCGGCCGCCGGTGACGCCCTGCACGCGCGCGTGCTCGACGTGCTGACGGCCCTCGACGCCCGGGTGGCCGCGCCGGTCGCCGCCGCGGCCGCGTACGCCCTGACCGAGCCGGAGCCCGTCACCGCGCGCGTGGCCGCCGCCGTCCGCCTGCACGCGCACGTGGCACGGGAGATGCACGCCGCCGTGGTCGCCGCGGGCGGCCTGGCCCTGCCGCCCCGGGCCGGCCGCCACCTCTACGCAGACCTCGGCCCGCTGCGCGACGCGCTGTCCGCCCACGGCGTCGGCGACGCACAGGAACTGGAGGACTTCCTCTCCGCCCGGCTCGGCATGCCCGCGCCGGGCGGACACCGCTTCGGGGACGACCTCAGCGCCCTGCACGTCCGGTTCTCCACCGGCATGCTGCTCAATGGCGCGGACGCCCGGCGCACGGAACGCCTCACCTCGCCCACACCGTGGGAACTGCCCCACGTGCAACGTGCGTTGACGCTCATGAGGTCGGTCTTCGACGACCTCCGTGACGAAGCTCAGCGATGGGAGCCTCCTCGATGACGCAGCAGTCCGAGTCGACCGCCACCAGCACGGTGACCGGCGGGGCCGTCGGCGCCGCGCCGTCCCTGTCCCCCCTCGCGCCGGCGCCCGCCGTCCCGCCGCTCGCCGAACCCAGGCCGCCGGGCGAGCGCCGGGTGTGGCCGCGGACCTTCCACGACCGGCTCACCTCGCCGCTGCCCGGCCTCAAGGCCATCGCCCGGTTCGCCCGCGAAGGGTCCGTGCGCCCCGGCAAGGAGGGCCTCGCCGACGTTCCCCGACTGCCCTTCGCGCCCGCCCCGCTGCCCCGCGTGGACGCCCGCACCCTCGCCGTCAGCTGGGCGGGGCACGCCAGCTGGGTGGTGAGCATCGGCGGCCTGACCGTCCTGACCGACCCGGTGTGGTCCCGCCGCATCCTCGGGACCCCCGCCCGGATCACCCCCGTGGGCGTCCCCTGGGCCGCGCTGCCGCGCGTCGACGCCGTCGTCATCAGCCACAACCACTACGACCATCTGGACGCCCCCACGCTGCGCCGACTCCCGCGCGACACGCCGGTGTTCGTGCCGGCCGGGCTCGGACGGTGGTTCCTGCGCCGCCGGTTCACCCGGGTCACCGAGCTGGACTGGTGGGAGGCGGCCGAACTGTCCGGCGTGCGCTTCGACTTCGTGCCCTCGCACCACTGGTCCAAGCGCAGTCTCACCGACACCTGCCACTCCCTCTGGGGCGGCTGGGTGCTCACCGCCCCCGACGGCCGGCGCGTCTACTTCGCCGGGGACACCGGCTACGGCCACTGGTTCTCCCGTATCGGCCGACGTCACCCCGGCATCGACCTGGCACTGCTGCCGATCGGCGCCTACGACCCCCGCTGGTGGCTCAGCGACGTGCACTGCGACCCGGAAGAGGCGGTCCGCGCCGCCCTCGACCTCGGCGCGCGGCGCATGGCCCCCATGCACTGGGGCACCTTCGTGCTCTCCGCCGAGCCCGTCCTCGAACCCCTCACGCGTGTGCGTGCCGCCTGGCACAAGGCGGGCCTGGACCGCGACGCCCTGTGGGACCTGCCGGTGGGAGGCTCACGGGTACTGGACTAGCCCCGCCCGAAGGGCGGGGTGCCGCAGTACGGGACGGCAGAAGGGAGGGGCACCGAAGGGCGGGGTGCCGCAATGCACGGTGCCGTAGGGCGGGGCGCTGCCGCGCAGGGCCGCGTCGGCGGGCGGGCCGGGGCCCGGGGCTCTCAGGCCGTCCGGGTCCCCCGGACGCGGCGCCACAGGCTCGGGGCCGCGCCGACCAGCACGGTCAGGACGATCGCGGCGACCACTCCCTCCCACGGCTCGGGGAACAGCGAGCCGCCGAGAATGCCGATCAGCTGGTACGTCACCGCCCAGGCGAGACAGGCCGGAAGGTTGCCGCGCGAGAAGCGGCGCAGCGGCCACTTCGCCATCAGACAGGCCAGCATCACCGGGATGCGTCCCGCCGGCACCAGCCGGGACAGCACCAGCACCGCCGTGCCGTGGTCGGCGAGTTTGCCCTGCGCCTGCGCCAGCCGCTCCTCGGGCGCCCGGGAGCGGATCGCCTCCAGCCAGCGCGAGCCGTTCTTCGACCGCATCCCGCGCCGCCCCAGCCAGTACAGGGCCGCGTCCCCGCAGAACGCGGCCAGCGACGCCGTCACGAACACCAGGAGCAGGGAGAACGGCGCCTTCTGATGGAACGCGACCACGGCCGCCGTACTCACCAGCGCCCCCGTCGGCACCACCGGCACCAGCGCCCCGATCAGCACCAGCAAGAACAGCGACGGATAGCCGAGCGCCTGTTGCGTGGCCTCGGTCGGTATGACCGTCGTGACCGCGGCGGCCGCGAGAGTCACCGCGCCTCCTCCAGGCGCACGCTCTCCCCATGCCCCAGCCGGTGCACGGCCACGCCCGGCGCACGCTCCGCCGCGAGCCGCACGAACTCCTCGCCGGGCGCGTGGAACTCGTGGGGCCGCACCGCGTCCATGCCGATCGGCCAGTACGTTCCGTAGTGCACCGGCACCGCGCTGCGCGGCCCCAGCCGGGCCAGCGCCTCGGCCGCCCGTCCCGCGTCCAGGTGCCCCTCGCCCAGATGCGGCCCCCAGCCGCCCACCGGCAGCAGCGCCACGTCGACCGGCCCGACCTCCTCGGCCATGTCCTCGAACAGGCCGGTGTCTCCGGCGAAGTACGTCCGTGCCGCGCCTTCGACGACGTACCCGAGCGCGGGGGAGGAGCGCCGGCCGACCGGCAGCCGCCGTCCGTCGTGCCGCGCGGGCACCGCCCGTATCCGGACCCCGCCCACGGACGTCTCGTCGCCCGGCTCCATCTCGCTCAGCCGCAGATGCCGCAGCCGCCGCAGCCCGGGCACGGCGCGCGGCGCGCCCCGGGGCACCAGCAGGCGCGTGCCCGGCGCGAGGCGCGCCAGCGACGGCACGTGCAGATGGTCGGCGTGCAGGTGCGAGACGAGCGCCACGTCGGCGTTCCAGGCCCCGGGCGGGGGCAGGGCGCCCCGGCGGCGGCGCAGATGCGCGAGCCGGCGGACGAACAAGGGGTCGGTGAGCACACGCACGTCCGAATCCTCGACCGTACAGGTCGCGTGACCCCACCACGTGATCTCCACCGGCACCTCTTTGCCTCCTTCGCGCGACTCCCCCGAAGCCTACGGGCAGGAGTAGGGTCGGCGACTGAACCCGGAGGTGAGGGGGGACGCCATGGGACCGCTGCGGGAAACGCGGGTCACCGCGATCGCGAGTCTGACGCCGCTCGAGGAACTGGACGCCGATCCCTTCCTGGTGGACTCCCGCAGCCAGCACGCGATGTGCGCGCGGTGGGCCGCGGAGCGCGGACACGTCGTCAGCCGGGAACTGCTGGTGCGCGGACTGCGCGCCGACCACAGCGTGCTGTGGGACGGGGTGGTGCCCGGCGTCGACCTGTTCGTCGCGCCGAGCCGCCGGGTGCTGGAGAGCGCGTTGTCGTCCGTGGACGAGTTCGCCGCCGAGTGTGCGCGGCGCGGGGTGCGCGTGGAGACGGTCGGCAGCGCCGAACCCGCCTACGACGCGCAGATGAAGGCCCGGGTGCACCGCAGGCTGTCCATGCCGACGGCCGGCTACGACGGACGGTAGTCCCCGGCGTGCCCCTCGCCGCGGTATGGCAGGGTGGAAGACGGCTCCCACGGGCGTCGGGGCCGGAACGCGAGGTGTACGGGGCGTGCGTGGGGTGCGATGGCGGCGGGCCGTCAGTCAGGCCGGGCGGAGCGTCACGGTGTGGGCCGTCTCCACCCTGACGATGCTCGTGCTGGCGGGGATCCTGCCGGACTTCCGGCTGCAGTCGCCCGACGGCGACAGCGCCACCACCGTCGCCATGACCGCCGCCGTCGGCGCGGGCGTCTTCGGCGTGCTGTCCGCCCTGGCCTGGCCGCTGCTGGTCCGCCTCCTGCTGCTCGTGCCGGCGCTGGTCCTCGGCCTGCTGGTGTTCTTCCTCAACGGCTCGCTGCTGCTCCTCGCCCTGCGGCTGAACCCCTCCGGGCAGAGCGAGGCGGCCCCCGAGACCGCCGTCATCGTCGCCGCCGTGATGTCCGCCGTCGCCTCCGCGACGGGCGCGGCCCTGGCCGTGCGCGACGACGACGCCTACCGTCGCCGCCTGTACCGCCTCGCCGACCGCCGGCGCAGAGGCGGCCCCGCCTGCCCCGCCACCCACGGCACCGTCTTCCTCCAGCTCGACGGCGTGGGCCACGACGTGCTGGTGGCGGCCGTGCGCAAGGGGCTGATGCCGACCGTCGCGCAGTGGCTGGGCGACGCGCCGGCCGAAGGCGGCGCCGGCGCACCGGGGAGCCCGCCGCGCGCCACGCACCGGCTCACCCACTGGCGCACCGACTGGTCCAGCCAGACAGGCGCCAGCCAGCTCGGCATCCTGCACGGCAGCAACCACGACGTGCCCGCCTTCCGCTGGTACGAGAAGGACACCGGGGAGGTGATGGTCTGCAACCGTCCGACCAGCGCCGCCGAACTCCAGCGCCGCGCGGTCGAACGCACCGGTGACGGCGGGCTGCTGTCCGCCGACGGCGCCAGCCGCGGCAACCTGTTCGGCGGCGGCGCCGACGAGCAGGCGCTCGTGCTGTCCATAGCCACCCGCCGGCGCAGCCGTGAGACCCGCTCCCGGGCCGGCTACTTCGCGTACTTCAGCGACCCGGCCAACGCCGTGCGCACCGCACTGTCGTTCGTCGCCGAGGTCGTCCGCGAGATCGGCCAGTCCACCCGCGCCCGGCTGCGCGGCGACCGCCCGCGCGTGGGCCGCGGCGGCCTCTACCCCGTCGTCCGCGCCTTCGCGACCGTCGTCGAACGCGACGTCGTGGTGGCCGCGGTGATGGGCGACATGCTCGCCGGGCGCAGCGCCGTCTACGCCGACCTGGTGGCGTACGACGAGGTCGCGCACCACTCCGGGCCGCTCGGCCGGGACACCGAGCAGGTCCTCGGCCGGCTCGACCGGGCGCTCGCGCTGATCGAGACCGTCGCCGAGCACGCCCCCCGCCCCTACCGGATCGTCGTCCTGTCCGATCACGGCCAGAGTCCCGGCGAAACGTTTCGCGCCCGTTACGGCCTCACCCTCGGCGACCTGGTGCGGGCCGGCTGCGGACTGCCCGTGCCGCGCAGGGCGGAACGCACCCACAGCGGCGCCGAGGCCCGCGCGGCCGTCCGCGCCGCGCTGCGCCGCCCCGTCGAGGAGACGACCGGCGGCCGGGAGCCGTCCGGCCGCCGCTCGGAGCCGATCGTGCTGGCCTCCGGCAACCTCGGCCTGATCTCCTTCCCGGACGTCGCGCACCGGATGAGCAAGGAGGAGATCGACGCCCGTCACCCCGCGCTGCTGTCCACGCTCGCCAACCATCCCGGCGTCGGCTTCCTGCTGGTGCGCAGCGAGGAGCACGGCGGGGTCGTCCTCGGCGCGTACGGTGCGCAGATCCCCCTCGACCGGCTCGACGAAGACCCCGGCCCGCTGGCCGCGTTCGGGGCCGGCGCGGCCGACGCCGTGCGCCGCACCCACGGCTTCCCGCACACCGCCGACATCATGGTCAACTCCTGCCTCGAACCGGCCGACGGCGAGGTCCTCGCCTTCGAGGAGCAGATCGGCTCGCACGGCGGCCTCGGCGGCGCCCAGGCCCGGCCGTTCCTGATGTCCCCGCTGGCCCTGTCCGCGCCGGCCCGGGACGGCGCGGAACTCGTCGGCGCGGAACACGTGCACCGCGTGCTGCGCCGCTGGCTGCGCGAGTCCGAAGGCCCCCAGGTCCCGCTGGAGACGGCACCCGAGGAGCCCGCCCAGGAGGAACGCGCCGCCTGAAAACCGGCTGCGCCGGGAGCCGCGCGGGACCACACTGTCCGTGCGGATCCCTTTCGCCGTCCCGCGCACTCGCGCACCCTTCGCTTCCCCCGAGGACCTTCGCCTTGCAGGCTGCCGTCACCGTCACGCCCTCCCGCGTCCCCGACCTCCTCCTCGGCCTCGCCGTCGTGCGGCCCGTGTTCCTCTGGGGCGCCCCCGGCATCGGAAAGTCCTCTCTGGTCAGGGAGTTCGCCGAGTCGCTCGGCCTGGAGTGCGTGAGCCTGCTCGGCACACAGCTCGCGCCCGAGGACCTGATCGGCGTGCCCCAGATCCGGGACGGGCGGTCGGTGTTCTGCCCGCCGCGGGCCATCGCCCGCGACGAGCCGTACTGCCTGTTCCTGGACGAGCTCAACGCGGCCTCGCCGGACGTGCAGAAGGCGTTCTACTCGCTGATCCTCGACCGCCGGATCGGCGACTACGAGCTGCCCGAGGGGTCCATCGTCATCGGCGCCGGGAACCGGGCCACCGACAACGCGCTCGCCCGCCCGATCGCCTCCGCGCTCGTCAACCGCCTCACCCACGTCCACCTGGAGGTCTCCCCCGGGGACTGGCTGGCCTGGGCGGCGGGACACGGCATCCACCCCTGGATCCTCGACCACCTCACCGACCGGCCCGATCACCTGTGGTCGAAGCCGCCGAAGACCGAGGAGGCGTTCTCCACACCCCGCTCCTGGCACATGCTCTCCGACGCCCTGCACTCCTTCGGCCGCGACCTCGGCGAGGACACCCTGAAGGTCCTCGCCCACGGCACGCTGACGCCCGCGCACGCCACCGCCTTCTGCGGTTACGTCAAGATCGTGCGCAGCCGCTACGGAATCGACGCCGTCCTCAAGGGCGAGGCCCCCTGGCCGCACCGCGTCGAAGACCGCGACCTGCTCTACTACCTCGCCGACTCGTTCCGCGGCCGGCTCGTCAAGGAGCTGCCGGCCAGCCGGGAGCACATGTCCGCGGGCGCGCGGCAGATCGCGTACCGCGCCAAGTCGCTTCTGGTACGGCTCGCCGAGATCTCCGTCGAGGTCGCCCAGACCGTCATCGCCTCCGACGCCGACGGCAACCCCGTGCTGCCCGCCTGGTTCCTGGTGGAGGCGGCCCGGGACATGCCGCGGCTGGTGGAGGCGCGGCGGTGAGCGGGACCGGGGGCGGCAGGAAGAAGCGGGACCTCGCGCGGGAGGCGTTCGACGCGGGGCTGGCGCTGGCGCGGGCCAACCCGGCGCTGTCCTCCCTCGACTACACCGTGTGCCGTCACGAGGAATGCCCGGCGGCGCCCCGGGACGGGCTGGTCCGTGTCGACTCGGCCGGCGTTCTGCACGTCCCCCCGGACCGGATCGCCGACCCCGCTCTGTGGGCCTGGTCGCTCGCCCACGCGGTGCTGCACCTCGGGTTCGGGCACCTCCCGGCGGCCCGGGGCAGCCGCACCCAGCCCGACCGGTACGAGATCGCCGCGCGCTGCACGATCGTCAACCGCTTCCTGCTGACCTTCCCCGTCGGCCGCCCGCCGGACGAACTGCCGCTGTCGTACCCGGACGGCGACGAGGAGCGGCTCGCCGCCGGCTGGCGGCGCACCGGGCTGCCGGCCGTGTACGGGCGCTGCGGCACGGCGGGCGACCGGGCCGACCAGGTGCTCGTGCCCGCCGAACACCGGTCCGGCGGGCAACTGCCGGACTGGCAGCTGGCCTTCGCCGGCGCCCTGACCCGGACCGTGTCCGCCGCGATGGACCTGGCGGGCGGCCGCCGAGACACCTTGCACGGCGGCGTGACCGCCCGGCAGCCATGGGAGCGCGCGCTCGGCTGGTTCGTCTCGTCCTACCCGCTGCTCGGCGGCCTCGCGGCCGGCATCAGGCTGGTAGCCGACGCCGAACTCGCCCGCGGACACGGCATATCGATCGCCGCCGTGAACCCGGAGGCAGGCGAGATCTACGTCAACCCGCTGTGCCGGTTCGACGAGGAGGAGTGGCGGTTCATCCTCGCCCACGAGATGCTGCACGCCGCCCTGCGGCACGGCGACCGCGGCGGCGCCCGCGACCCTTTTCTCTTCAACGTCGCCTGCGACTACGTCGTCAACGGCTGGCTGTGCGACATGCAGGTCGGCACCATGCCCGAGGGGCTCCTGTTCGACCCCGACCTGGCGGGCCTGTCGGCCGAGGAGGTGTACGACCGCATCACCGCGGACCTGCGCCGCATGCGACGACTGGCCACCCTGCGCGGCAAAGGACTCGGCGACGTGTTCGGCGCCCCGCTCGGCCCGCCCCGCGACCACGTCGACCTCGACGGCTTCTACCGCCGCGGCCTCGCCCAGGGCCTCGACCTGCACCAGCGGCAGGAGCGCGGCTTCCTGCCGGGAGGGCTGGTGGAGGAGATCCGCGCGCTCAGCCATCCGCCGCTGCCCTGGGACGCCCGACTGGCCCGCTGGTTCGACGAGTTCGTGCCGCGTCCGCAGCCGGCGCGCACGTACGCCCGTCCCGCGCGCCGCCAGGCGTCCACACCCGGCATCCCGCGCGCCGGCCGCTGGTTTCCGCCCGAGGAGATCGCCCGCTGCACGTTCGGTGTCGTCCTGGACACCTCCGGCTCCATGGACCGGACCTTGTTGGGCAAGGCGCTCGGCGCGATCGCCTCGTACGCCGCGGCCCGTGACGTGCCGGCCGCCCGGGTCGTGTTCTGCGACACCGTGCCGCACGACGCCGGCTACCTCCCGGTCACCGAGATCGCCGGCCGGGTCCGCGTGCACGGACGCGGCGGGACGGTTTTGCAGCCCGGCGTCGACCTGCTGGACCGCGCTGACGACTTCCCTCCCGGCGCACCCCTGCTGGTGATCACCGACGGATGGTGCGACGTCCTGCGGGTGCGGCGCGAGCACGCCTACTTGGTGCCGCCCGGCCGACGGCTGCCGTTCACGGCTCGGGGGCCGGTGTTCCGGGTGCGGTGAGGCGGAGTGTGATCGGATGGGGGCAGGCAATCCCGTCCAGCGGGATCCCCATGCGAAAGGAAGAACCGTGGCCACCACGCGCTCCGCACACACCGTCTGGGAAGGCAATCTGATCGAGGGCAACGGGGTCGTGACCTTCGACTCCTCCGGCGCCATCGACCAGCAGCCCGTGACGTGGGCCGCCCGTACCCAGGAGGCGAACGGCAAGACCAGTCCCGAGGAGCTCATCGCGGCAGCCCACTCCAGCTGCTTCTCCATGGCCTTCTCGCACGCCCTGGCCGGAGCGGGCACGCCGCCCGCCAAGCTCGTCACCTCGGCGGACGTGACCTTCCAGCCGGGCGAGGGCATCACCGGCATCCACCTGACCGTGGAGGGCACGGTGCCCGGCCTCGACGAGGACGGCTTCCTCGCCGCCGCCGAGCAGGCCAAGGTCAACTGCCCCGTCAGCCAGGCCCTGAAGGCCGTCCCGATCACGCTGTCGGCCAAGCTCGCCTGACCGGCCGCCCTCGCCGGGCACGCCGGGCCGCTCCCGACGGACGGTCCGCGCGCCCGGCCCGGGCCGGTCCGACCCGCCTCGCGGTTCAGACGAGGCCGGTCAGACCCCTGATCGCCGACTGGGCCCACTCCTGCGCTCCCACGGCCGTTCCCGCCGCCAGACCGGTCGCCACGGGGGCCAGGGCCCCCTTGAGCGTGGTGACCGCACGGCGGACGCGGCCGGGCTCGGGGGAGCCGGAGCCGGTGATCTCCGCGATGACCTCCTCGGCCGCCGTCGCGGCGTCCGCACGGTCGCGGTCGTCGAGACCCGCCCCGGGCAGTTGCCGGAGCAGATCGGTCACCAGCGCCGCGAGCGCCTCGTAACCGGGCGCGACCGAGCCGTCGTTGATCTGCTGATTCTGGGTGACAGTTTCGTTGTTCCACGCCAACTGGGCGTTCGAGACAACCTTGTTGAACACCGGGCCGTCGTAATGGTTCACCTGCTGCCGGCCGTCGGCACCGTTCGCTGCGCTCGGGTCGTTCGGCTCGTTCACCGGCTGGCTCCGTCCGGGTCGGTGGGGTGGGTGTGTGCGGTGGGGTCGGTGTGTGCGGTGGGTGGGGTGGGAGAGGCCGGACGTGTCAGGGTCGCTCGACGGGGTCGACGTGGCCGGGGTCATCGGTCCGCTCGGTTCGCCCGGTCTGCTCGGTTCGCACGCTCTGCGCGGTCTGCTCGCTCCGGTCGTCCGGTCGGCTCTGGTGTGTCTGCTGCTGGACGACGTTGGTGTTGCCCCACGCCAACTGGGCACTGTGCACGGCCTCCACGAAGACGGGGCCGTGGTAGTTGTTCACGATCGTCGGCGGCGGGGCGGGCTCGGTGATCTCCTTGACCGGCAGCGTCGTTTGCAACGAGACCAGCTGGACGCGCCCGTTGTGCTGCACCGCGGTCCCCGACGTCCCGGTCACGGAACAGTCCACCAGCCGGCCGCCGCACGACTCGTCGAAGCGCAGGCCCGTGGCCGCGCACTCCTCGAAACGGCTGCCGGCGACGTCCACGAACGCGGAGCCCGTCCCGCACAGTCCGTACGACTGCGCCCCCGTCACGGTGAGGTTCCGGGCGACGAGCCGTGCCGTCCCGAACGCCAGGGCCCCGCCGGTCTCCACCCCAATGACGGTGCAGTCGTGCAGCTGGAGTTGGGCTTCCTCGCCCGCGCCGAAGCCCAGCAGCCCGCGCTCGGCGGTGGCCGCTCTGAGCGTCACCCGGGACTGGCCGACGGCGGCCACGGCGATCATGTCGAAGTCACCGAAGGCCACACCGGTGAGCTCTGCCGTGGTGCCGCCGTTGCCCTTGGCGTCCAGACCGAACGGGCAGCGCTCGACGCGGACGTCCTCGAACACGGTCTTGCTCTCGTCCCAGACCCGCAACCCGACGCCGGTCAGGTCGTGCACATGGCAGCCGGTGAACCTGCCCCTGGCGCGATCCGTGACGGCGATGCCCACGTTGCCGCCCGAGACGCGGCAGCCGCTCACGTGCGGAGCGCCACCCCGCGTCGACAGCACCCCGACGTTGCCCGCGTCGACGACCTCGCAGTCCTCGAAGGCGCCCCGGCCCGCTTCCTGGACGTGGATGCCCGTGTCGCGGCAGCCGGTGAACACGCAGTCCCGCACCTGCGGGTCGGCGCCGCTCGCCACCACGATCCCGTTCTCGGCGTCGCGGACCCGGGTGCCGCGCACGGCGCCCCGGGACTGCTCGACGAACTGGAGCGCCGGCCCGTGCACGCCCTCGATCCGGCAGCCCTCGACGGTCAACTCCGCCTGCGTGTCCGCGATCACGGCCGCCCGCTCGGTGCCGGTGATCTCGCAACCGGTGAGCTGCGCCGAGGCGTCGCTGACGCGCACGCCGTGGATCCGGGCGCCGTCGATGCGGCTGTCCCGGATCGTGACCCGGGCGCTCTCGATCACCGCGACCGCGTTGTCGGCCGCACCGGCGAACCGGCACCGCTCGACGACTGCGGTCGCGCCGGTGAAAACGGTGCGGCCGAACCGGAACCCGCTGTCCGTCAGCGTCGCGGAGGCGCCCGGCCGCACGTGCACGCACACCCCGTGGTGCGCCCGCACCTCCACCCGGTCGAGGGTGAGGAATCCGGCCCGGCAGTCGACGACTCCGGCGTCGGCGTCCCGCCCGGTCAGCACGAGTCCGCGGACCACCACCGACCCGAACGCGGTCAGCACGGTGCCCCGCGGCCGGCTCACCACCACGGAGCCGGGTTCGCCGACCGCCACCAGCTCGACCTCGCCGTGGACCGTGAGCTGTTCCTCGTACTGGCCGGGCGCGATCTCGATGCGCGCGGCGCGGCCGCGCGCGGCCGCGGCTCGCAGCGCGGACCCGATGTCGGGATGCGCGCCGCGGCGACCGCCCGGAGAGACGACGTACTTCCTGACCATGCCCGCCTCTCCCGAAGCCCCCGCCCGAGCAACACCCTTGACTGCCCCTACAGCCCTGCTGATCGCCTGTGCAACGCTGTTGACTGTCCGTCACCGATGCTACCCGAGCGGGACTGCCGTGCCGGGTGGGCGGCAAGAGGCCTTCACGGAACCTGCCACAAGGCCCCGGCTCCCGGCCGGATTCTTCGCGGGACGCGGCTCCCGGCCGGCCGGGTCAGAGGCCGTCGCGGGTGTCCCGCAGGATCTGCCGGGTGTGCTCTGCGGACGCGGCGTGCGTCGTCATGTGGTCGAGGACCTCCAGGTGCGCGGAGACCTCCTTGCGGTCGTCGAGGTAGAGCGCGCCGGTCAGATACTCGGTGACGACCATGTCGGGCAGCTCGGGCTCGCCGAAACGGAACAGCGAGAACGGCGCGGACGTGCCGGGATGCGGGCCCGCGGCGAACTCGGAAACCTGCAGAGTGATCCGGTCCCG
The DNA here is from genome assembly GCF_030816715.1 of Streptomyces achromogenes. Taxonomy (NCBI): domain Bacteria; kingdom Bacillati; phylum Actinomycetota; class Actinomycetes; order Kitasatosporales; family Streptomycetaceae; genus Streptomyces; species Streptomyces achromogenes. The sequence goes on from NZ_JAUSYH010000001.1 coordinate 7,402,159, forward strand.
CTCGGCGAACTCCAGCAGCTTGTCCAGCTGTTCGGCCATCACGGCGGCGTCGACGCTCACCGGCCGGCGGAGCACCGTCTCGTCCATCACCACCCACAGGCGGGGCGGGTCGGCGCTCTCCAGCAGTCGCTGGCGGGCCATGCGCAGGGCCACGTGCCGTTCGAGGGAGTCCGGCCGGGTGCGCCCGACGGTCCCCGCCTCCAGGACCGCCGACGCGTAGGCCCGCGTCTGCAGCAGGCCCGGCACGAAGTGCGGCTCGTACGAGCGGATCAGCCGGGCGGCGCCCTCCAGGCTCACGTACAGGCTGAACCACTCCGGCAGGACGTCGTGGTAGCGCTGCCACCAGCCGGGCCGGTTCGCCTCCTCGGTGAGCGAGACGAACGCCTCCGCCTCGTCCCGGGGGACCCCGTACGCCTCCAGGAGGACCTGCACGTACGGCACCTTCAGCGCGACGTCGGCCGTCTCCATGCGCCGTACGGTCGCCGGGGCGACGCGCAGGGCACGGGCTGCCTCGTCGCGGCTGAGGCCGGCCGCCTCGCGTAGTTCCTGCAGCCGTCTGCCGAGTACCACCTGGCCCACCGTGGGCGCGGGCCGTCGCTCACTCACCCCACGTCTCCCCTGCGTGTCGAGGCACGCGGGCCAGTCTGTCACGTCCCGGCCCCGATCTCACGGATAGCGGAGTGGGGCATTCAACCGAGGCGTTCGACCGGGTGGCACCGTGACTGACCGGGTGTCAGCCGTCGAGACTGTGGAGGTACTTGGCAGTCGCCGGATCGGCCGGCAGGAACGTCTCGACGGCGAGTTCGGCGACCGTCACGTCCATGGGGGTGTTGAAGGTGGCGACCGACGAGATGAAGGAGAGGATCCGCCCCTCGTGCTCGATCCGCATCGGCAGCGCGAAGTACGGCACGGGCTCGCCCGGTTCACCGGCCGGTTCGGGGTGTGCGACCGGATAGGCGGCCACCTCCTCGTACAGTTCCCGCAGCGGCTTCGAGCGGTAGAGGGCGATCTGGCGCTCCATCTGCCCGAGCAGGTGACCGCGCCACTCGCGCAGATTGCGGATGCGCGGGGCGAGTCCCCGCGGGTGGAGGGTGAGGCGCATCGCGTTCAGCGGCGGCGTCAGCAGCGACTCCGGGACGCCCTCGAGCAGCATCGTGATGCCCCGGTTGGCCGCCACCACGTCGTAGTGGGCGTCCATGACCAGCGCCGGATACGGCTCGTAGCCCTGGAGCAGCCGATCCAGGCCCGCGCGCAACGCGTCCAGCGCCGGGTCGTCCAGCGGGGTCTGCGGGAAACGCGGTGCGTAACCGGCGGCCAGGAGCAGGGCGTTGCGCTCGCGCACGGGCACGTCGAGCTGTTCGGCGAGCCGCAGCACCATGTCCTCGCTCGGCCGGGAACGACCCGTCTCGACGAAGCTGACGTGCCGGGCCGAGGAGTCGGCGCGCAGCGCCAGCTCCAGCTGACTCATCCGCCGCCGTTCCCGCCAGGCCCGCAGCAGCGGGCCCACGCCCCGGCCACCGGCGTCGGCGGATCGGGCGGACCCGGCGGGATCTGCGGAGACGGCGGGATCGGCGGAGGCGGATTCCGTGCCGGTCGCGACAACAGTCATGCCTACGACCGTAGTTCACCCACGCGCCCTCCGAGTGGGGGACGCGGCCGGTCGGCACCCGGTCGGTGCCCGGGTCGGCGTCCGGCCGCCACCCGACGGTGCCCGAACGCCACCCGACTGCGCGCCCGGCGGCGCCCGGCGGGGGCGTGGGGGGCGGCTGCCGGGTTGATGGCCACCCCCTGATCGTCGAGTTTCCCGCCCGCCCAGCCCTGCTGACCAGGGCCGTCCCGGGATTCCTGTGGCACGCTGGACGGGTACGCGACGCCCACGAAGGGAGCCGGTCATGGCCGAACCGCTGTCGCAGAGCGAGATCGAGGAGCGTCTGGGCGAGCTGCCCGGCTGGTCCCTGGACGGCGGCCGCCTCACCCGCGCCTACCGGCTCGACTCGCACTTCGCCGCGACCTCCCTGGTCATCCATGTCGCGCAGATCCAGGAGGAGCTCAACCACCACTCCGAGCTCACCCTCGGCTACAACACCGTGGCGCTCAGCGTGCACACCCACAGCGCGAGTGGCGCCGTCACCGGTCTGGACGTCGAGCTCGCCCGCCGTGTGGAGGCCGTGGCCCCCGCGCACGGGGCGCGCTGACGCGCGCGGCCGGCGAGGGGGGACGGGCGGTGCTGGACTACGACGAGGAAGCCGAACGCTACGACACCCTGCGCGGCGGCGAGCCCCGGGCCGCCGCGGCGGCGGACGGCGTCCTCAGCCTGGTGCCGGGCGGGGCGCGCAGTCTGCTGGACGTCGCGTGCGGCACCGGCATCGTCACCCGGCGGCTCGCCGACGGACGGGCCGGCCTGCGCGTGACGGGCGTGGACCGGGCCCCGGCCATGGCAGGCCACGCCGCCGCCCGGCTGCCGGGCGCGGTGGCCCTCGCCGACGCCCGCCGGCTCCCCTTCGGCGCGGGACGGTTCGACGCCGTCAGCAGTGTCTGGCTGCTGCACCTCGTGGAGGACCCGGCGGACGCGCGGCGGATCGTCGCCGAGTGCGCCCGGGTGCTGCGTCCGGGCGGGGTCTACGTGACCACGGTCGACAAGGGCGCGTCGCACAACGTGGGCAGCGACATCGATGTCGTGCTGGCCTCACGCCCGCGTCGGCCGGCCTCGGACGCCGCCGCGGTCGTGGAGTCGTACGCCGTCGCGGCCGGCCTGGTCCCTGCGGGGCAGGCCCGCTTCCCGGGCCGGGGTCAGGGCCGCAGCCCGCGCCGGGCCATCGCCGACCTGCGGCGCGGTTGGTTCGTCACACTGCCGCCCGGACATCCGCTGGCCGACGGTTTCGCGGCCCGCCTCGCGGCCCTGCCCGACCAGGACCGGCCCCGCCCGGATCCCGTGTTCGCCCTGAGAGCGTTTCGGAAGCCGCTTCCCGCCCAGTTGCCGAAGGGACGTCCCCCGGGCCCGCGGGACGACTGCTCCGGGCCGTCGGAGGAGCGTCGCCCGGGCCCGCGGGGCGTCCTGAACCCGGTCGCCCGACCCGGCAACTCGGCTGCGCGCGGCGGCGACTGAGAGAGCGGAACCCGTCCGTCCCTCTCAGGAGGTACGTCCCGTGCAGCGGCCGCACCCGCACGCCCACCCCCCTCGGCAGTCGCGACCACCGCGGACGGAGCAGCCGTCGCGGTCGCGTCCGCGCAGGCACCGCAGACGAAGGGTCGTCCTCACCGCGCTCGCCTGCGCCGCCGTCCTGGTGGGCGCCGGACCGACCGCCCTCGGCGGAGGCGCGTCCCCCGCACTCGAGCTCACGCGCGCCGGAGCAGCCCCGCCGGCCGCCACCGCCCGTCAGGTCGAGGCCCTCGACCGGGGCGTCGTGAGCGTGCACACCGACAGCGGCAACCTGGGTGGATTCAACTGGTCGTCGCAACACCCTGATCTCGGAGGTGTGCGACGTGGCTACGGCGGACTGGAGTTTGAAGACCAGCGATGTCCCGGAGGGGCGGCGTCGGCAGTGGCGCGCTGACCGTGCGTTGCGGCCGGCGATGCGTTCGCCGGGGCGGCCTGATCCGTCTCGGGTCGTGCAGCGCCAGTTCTGGCGACTGATCGCCACGGGGGTCACGACGGTGGAGGCGTCGTTGGCGGTCGGCGTGTCGTGGCCGGTGGGTGCGAGGTGGTTTCGTCACGCTGGCGGCATGCCTCCGATCTCGTTGGCCGAGCCCACGGGCCGGTACCTCACGTTCGAAGAGCGCGAGGAGATCGCGATCCTCAGGGCGATGAGCAAGGGCGTGCGCGAGATCGCCCGCGCCCTGGGGCGTGACCCCGGAACGATCTCTCGCGAACTGCGCCGCAACGCCGCCACGCGCAGCGGCAAGCAGGAGTACCGCGCGACGGTCGCCCAGTGGAAAGCACAGCAGGCCGCCAAGCGGCCGAAGACCGCGAAGCTCGCAGGCAACGACAGGTTGCGTGAGTACGTGCAGGACCGGCTCGCCGACAGCATCCGCCGCCCCGACAGCACGATCGTCCCCGGACCCAGGACGCCCGCATGGAAGGGGCTGAACAAGCCGCACCGGCAGGACAGACGATGGGCGACGGCATGGAGCCCGGAGCAGATCTCGCACCGTCTCCATGCCGACTTCCCCGATGATGAGTCCATGCGCATCAGCCACGAAGCGATCTACCAGGCGCTGTTCATCGAGGGCCGTGGCGCGCTCAAGCGGGAGCTGGTCACGTGTCTGCGTACCGGCCGGGCGCTGCGGACTCCCCGTGCACGGTCGCAGAACAAACCGCAGGGGCATGTCACCGCGGACGTCGTCCTCAGCGAACGCCCCGCCGAGGCCACGGACCGCGCGGTCCCCGGACACTGGGAAGGCGATTTGATCATCGGGACGGGCCGCTCCGCGATCGGCACGCTCGTCGAGCGCAGCAGCCGCTCCACGCTCCTGGTGCACCTGCCCCGGCTCGAGGGCTGGGGCGAGAAGCCGCCCGTGAAGAACGGCCCCTCGCTCGGGGGCTATGGCGCGATCGCGATGAACACAGCGCTCACCACGTCGATGACGCAATTGCCTGAGCAGCTACGCAAAACCCTCACCTGGGACCGCGGGAAGGAACTCTCCGCTCATGCCCAGTTCGCCCTCGATACCGGGACGAAGGTGTTCTTCGCCGATCCGCACTCGCCCTGGCAACGACCGACGAACGAGAACACGAACGGGCTGCTGCGCCAGTACTTCCCGAAGGGCACCGATCTCTCCCGCTGGTCGTTCACGGACCTCGAAGCCGTCGCCATGGCGATCAACAACCGGCCCCGCAAAGTCCTGGGTTGGCGGACGCCGACCGAGGTCTTCGAAGAACAGCTACGCTCGCTGCAACAGCCCGGTGTTGCAACGACTGGTTGAACTCGCCCTGGTCAGCTGGCGCTGGCTCGGAACCGATTCCGACACCGTTTCCTTCAATGTGTACCGGGCCGGCACGAAGGTGACCGCGACGAGGCGGGCGCGACCAAGGGCCGGGAGCCGTCCTCCGTCAACTTCCTCTCCTGGTGGGACGCCGATCCGGTGCGCGAACTCCTCGACGGGACCCACATCGACAAGTACGGGCCCGCCTCGGACACCCGGCTGCTGACCGGTTCCGGCGTCCACTCCAACAACAGCACCAAGGCGACGCCGTCGCTGTCGGGGGACATCCTCGGCGACTGGCGTGAGGAGGTCGTCTGGCCGACCGGCGACAGCCGGGCCCTGCGCATCTACTCGACGCCGTACGAGACGAGTACGCGGATCACGACCCTGCTGCACGACACGATGTACCGCACCGGCCTGGCCTGGCAGAACACCGCCTACAACCAGCCGCCGCACCCGAGCTTCTTCCTCGGCGACGGCATGGCCACCGCGCCCAGGCCCGCGGTCTGCACCCCGTGACGGAGAAGTGAGGCGGCTCCGCCCGGATCGGGCGGAGCCGCCTCCCCACGTTCGTGCGGCAGGTCAATTCAGAGCCTTGGGCACGTTCCCGTAGAACGTGATGGCGGGCCAACCACGGGATGCCAGGAGCTCGTTGACGGCCTCGGCGACGTCCAGGGCGGTGACCTTCTGCATCGTGGGCGAGGGCATCTGGTCGATGCTGAAGGTCATGACGATGTACCCCTCGTCCTCCGGACTCGGCGGGGTGGTGGTGCCGCGGAACTGGGTGCTTCCACCCCACTCCGTGTCCGAACCGGAGGCCTGCTCGGTGACGCCGCCCTGCCGGGCCGCGGCCGTCCCGTCGCTCACGTCGGCCTCCTCGGCCCGGGCCGGTCCGGCGGACGTCAGCACCGCGCCCGCCGCGGCCGAACTCGAGTACCCCAACAGGGCACGTCTGGACACTCCCATGGCTTCCCCTCCCCGCTCCGCTGCCTCCCGGGACGGAGGCAGGATCGATCGTATGAGCGAAGAGGGGAGCCGTGGTGCTGAACGGGTTCGTCCGGTTGGCGCCGGCGGGCTCACCCCACCGCGCAGCTCCGGTCGCCGAGTCTGAACGCCGTCGGTCTGGCGTTCGCGCCCGACCAACTGCCCGTGAAGCCGAAGCTCACGGACGCGCCGGCCGCCACGTTGCCGTTCCAGCCGATGTTCTTCGCCGTCACCGTCGGACCCGACTGGGTGTAGTCGGCGTTCCAGAGCTGGGAGACGCTCTGCCCGTTCGCGAACGTCCAGTTCAGGCTCCAGCCGGACCAGGCGCTGGTGCCGGTGTTGGCGAGCTTGACGTCCGCCTGGAAGCCGCCCGACCACTGGTTGGTGATCGTGTACGTCACCGTGCAGGCGCCCGTCGGGGTGGGCGTGGGGTCGGTGCCCCCACCCCCACCGCCACCGCCGCCGGTGTCGGAGGTGTCTCCGTAGATCACACCCCGGCCGTTCGTCGAGACGTACACCCGCCCGTACACCCGCGGGTCACCGGTGATCGCCGCGCCCGTCCAACCCCACTGGTGGGCGTCGTCGTTGATGCGGGTCCAGGTGGCGCCCTTGTCCGTCGAGCGGAAGAGGCCCCGAACCCCGGCGATCTTCGCGCTGGTGTAGAGCGTCTGGTACGAAGCCCCCGCGGCCGCCTTGCCGAAGCCGATCGTGTCGGCCTGCTCCACGGACGACAGCTTGGTGAAGGTGGCTCCGGAGTCGGTGGAGTGCCACAGCCCGTACACCCCGTCGCTCGCCCCGCCGGCCAGCCAGACGTCGCCCTTGACGCCGGGCAGCGCCTTGAACCGCACGCTGTCGCCGCTGGGCAGGCCGCTCGCGGCGGACGCGGTGAAGGTCGCGCCGCCGTCCGAACTCACGTAGAACTTACCGGACTTGAAACCGTAGAAGGTTTTTGCGTCGACCCGGTCGGACTCGACGACCGCACCGGCGGGGATGCCGCTCGACGCCGACCACGAGGTGCCGAACCCGGTGGTGTACTGCACGCCCGCGCCCGCCGGACTCCACACGAAGCGGCCGCCGTCCGCGGACGCGGCGACCGTGCCGCCGCCGCTGACGCCCGAAGGGTCGGTTCCCGCGAACCAGTTGGCGCCGTTGTCCGTGGAGAACGCCACATGCGGTCCCGAGTCGAGATCGCCGACCCGTACCACGGTGCCGGGGTTCGTCTCGGCGTAGTCCAGGCTGGTCGTCGTCGTGAAGTTCGGTGAGGTGAACATCATCGACGGCACCTTGGTCAGGTCCGTGTGGCGGAACCCGCCGATGTCACCGAGGGCGCTCAGCAGCGGGGCGCCGGACGGGGGAGAGGCGAGGTCGTTGACCGCCGTCTCCTCCAGCCCCTGGACCATCGGCCGGACGGTGAACTGGCCGCCGCTGTCCCAGTCGGCGAGGTTCTCCGTACCGTAGATCGTCGCGCCCGTCCCGTACATCATGCGGCTGGAGTTGAACGGGTCGATCTCCAACGCCTCGGTCATCCAGCCGAGTTTGGGAGCCTGTTCCGGCGGCGACGGATTCGCACCCCACGTCAGCCACGGCGACGAGGAGACGTCCATCGTGAAACGGTTGGAGCGGTTGGGATACGAGGTGTAGTCCCAGGCCTTCGTCCAGGCCCCGCCGCTGTTCGTCGAACGGAAGATCTGGGTGTCCGGCCACCAGGCGCTGTAGGCGGTGGCCATGACGGTGCCCGGCTTCTGCCGGTCGATCGTCAGCCCGCTGAAGCCGTAGTAGGTGTCGGCCTCCGCCACCGGGGAGATGTCCGTCCAGGTCCCGGTGGCCGTCGCGTAGCGCCACAGCCGGCCCTTGCCGCCGTCGTAGGGCCCGCCCTTGTCGCTGTAGGCCAGGTACAGATAGCCGTTGACGGCGTCCAGCACACCCTTGTGCGCCAGATAGCCCGTCGGCTGCCCGGCCAGCCGCGACCAGGTCGCGCCGGCGTCCGTCGAGCGGTACACCGCGTTCTCCTTGTCCGCCACGCCGACGTAGATCGTCTTCGTGGCGGTGCCGGACGTGCCCGTCGACTCGTCGAAGGTGACCCAGACGATGCCCTGGTTGTCGGACGCGTACCCGCTCGTGTCGGTCGGATCCTGCTGGTAGTTGCCGACGTTGGGGAAGTTCGCCACCTGCGACCACGTGACGCCCGAGTCCGTGGACCGCCACAGGCCCTTGCCGCTCGGCGCGCCCAGGTACAGCACGCTGTCGCGGTTCGGGTCGACCGCGAGCCGCTCGCCCATGCCCCGGCCCGGCATGTTCCCGCCCAGCTTGAAGGGCAGGTCCGTCTTCTGCCAGCTCGCGCCCCGGTCACCGGAGCGCAGCACCGCCCCGTTCCCCGGATCCCAGCTGTTGGTGTACGTGCCGACCGCCGCGTACACCTTGTTCGGGTCGACGGAGTCGGAGGCCAGGCTCACCACGCCGGTGTGTCCCCAGTCCGCCCAGCCGACCGAGTCCAGCAACGGCGTCCACGTCTTGCTCGACTCCTGCCACCGGTACGCGCCGCCGATGTCGGTGCGCGCGTAGGCGAGGTTCTTCTCCTTGCGGTTGAAGACGATGCCGGGGACGAAGCCGCCGCCGTCGATCCGGGCGTTCTTCCAGGTGTACGACTCCGCGGCCAGGGTCGTGCGCGGGCTGCCGGCCGCGGCCAGGACGGGCGGACTGCCCGCGACGAGGCCGGCGGCGAGCGCCAGTACGGCCGTGAGGATGCGGGTTCTTCGCACGGTGGGGGTCCTTCCTCGCGAAAAGCCATGGGGAGGAGACGGGTGCGGGGGGAGGTGCGGGGTGCGTGACGTACGGTCGTGGGTGTACGGGCTGGGCGTGCGCCAGCGGGACGTGCGATTGCCGGGCGGCCCCCTGTGCGGGTGGGGGCCGCCCGGCCAGGGCCCCGTCGTCCGGTGACGGAGCCACGTACGCGAAGCCTCGAGCGGTTCCGCGGGGGAGCGGTGCCTCCCCGCGCCCGGGGCCCCCGAAGGGGCGCCCAGTGGGCGCGGGGAACTGCGCGGCCGGCCGCATCCGGCCCGCAGCCGGACACCGCCCGACCCGCGGAGCGCTCAGCGGGGGCTTATTCGAGAAGCTCCGCGTACGAGCCCATGGCCATGGCGATGTCCGCCTGGGCCCAGAAGCGGTGGTACGTGAACACGGGCGCGGCGCCGCCCGCGAGATAGCTCTCGATCTTCGACCAGGCCGGGTCGTTCTTGTAGAAGGACCGCAGCGAGGCGAAGGTCGAGGAGGAGCTGATCGTGTCGCCGTTCGGCATCTTGCCGCTGAAGCCGCTCGGGACGTACACGCCGTCGTCGAAGCGGTTGTAGTCGGCGCGGGTCTCGGGGACCGCGATGCCGAGGGCGTCCTGGTTGTGGGTCCACATGCCGTCCAGGAGCGCCTTGGCCGTCGTCTTCGCCTCCGTGTCACCGGACTTGGCGGCGTAGTACGTCAGGGTCTTGGCGTACGCGGCGGCCACCCCGACGTCGTCGGTGTAGTCGGCGACGGTGACGTGAAGTCCGTTGTTGGCGCCCGGACTCGAGGCGTTCCACGTGTCGGGCTGGCCCGACCACTGGAGTGTGGAGGGGATCCGGAAGGTGCCGTCCGGGTTGATCGTGGTCTTGGACAGCGCCCAGTCGACCCACTTGTCGAGGACCGCCTTCGCGCTCGCGTTCCCCGTCTGCTGGTAGTACTCGGCCACCCGCTCCATGGACCACGCCTGGAAGCCGAACCACTGGTTGGACGGCGGGTCGTGGTAGACGGGCTGCTGGTCGTAGTACATGCCGTAGAAAGTCGACGTGCCGGCCGGCGGAGTCGCGTAGCGGCCCGCCCAGCTGTTCGTCGCGCCGCCCGCGATGGCGCCCTCGCTGGACTGCAGCCAGCGGTAGAACTCCATCTGCCGGGTGAGCGACTTCGCCCAGTCCGCCTGGCCCGTCGCCGACTTGGGCTTCAGATCGGCGTAGCTGCTGAGCGCGTAGGCGGCCAGGGGGTTCTGGTAGCCGCCGTGCGTGTGGCTCGAGCCGATGCGCCAGGCCCAGCCGGCGCTGGTGTCGGTGGCGCCGCCCCAGGCGTAGTACCAGGAGAGCAGATAGTGCGAGGCGTCCTTGCCGGTGCCGGCCGGGCAGGCGGTCGGTCCGACGCAGTTGCCGACCTTCTTGAAGTACTTGTCGTACATCGCGTAGCGCAGGTAGTCACCCATCTTCGCGGCCTTGCCGACGGCCGCGGAGACGTCGCCGCCCTTGCCCTGGGCCTTGGCCCAGATGTCCGCCCAGTACGCGGCCTGCACGGCGCGTGCGTCGGCGTCCGGGGCGTTGGTGAACTTCCACTGCTTGGCGTAGGAGGCGTCACCGGTGAAGAGGTCCAGGTAACCGTTCTTGCCGCCGTACTTGAAGGCGTCGCAGGTCGGTTGCGGAACCGTTTCCCACACCGATTCCTGGGCGCCGCGCTGGAAGGTGTTGATGTACGAGGGGCCGGTGTCGGCCGGGCCGGCCTCGCACTTGCCGGGCGCGTTGCCGTAGCCGTAGGTGTTGTCCACGTCCTGCAGCCAGTGCATGCCGTAGACGTCGTCGGTGCCGTAGGCGGACTTCAGCTCACCGGCGATCGGGTCCGATCCCACGGACACCCCGGTGTCCAGCTTCGCCGGGTACTCGTTCGGCGTGTCCAGCTCGGGCGCGTAGGTGGCCGGCTTGGACGCGTTGTAGAAGGAGTTCGTCGGCTGGTCGGCGTGAGTGGGGATCATGTACTTCTCCATGATGTCCCAGGCGCCGTTGAACTTGGTCCAGTCGCCGGTGATCTTCCCGTACATCGCCTGCAGCCACAGCAGGTAGCTGTAGGCCTCGGACGTGGTCTCGTGGCCCTGGTCCGGTGCTTCGACGATCAGCGTCTCGACCGAGTGGTACGGAATGCCCTCGGGGGAGAAGTAGCCGTTCGCCGGATTGGTGATCTTGCCGTAGAGGTCGAGGAAGCGGGCGTCGTACGCCTTGGTCCCGGCGATCTCGGTGGCGGTGACCGTCGCCTTCGCGTGCCCGGTGGCCGTCGACTCGAAGGTCGCGGCGCCCGTGCCGGAGGCGTTGGCGGTGATGGTCACGTTCTGGGCGGTGTTCCAGTTCGACGGGGTGAAGGTGAGGCTCGCGCCGCCGGTCACCGTCAGGCCCGTGTTGCCGCCGGTGCGGGCGGTCGTGACGGTCACGTTGGCCGAGGGCTGGGTCGACAGCTTCAGCGTGAACGTGCCCGTCTTGCCCTGCTGTACGGCCAGTTGGGTGGTGGAGGCGACCACGGCGGGTCCCGAGGCGACCGTGATGCCGACGGGTGTGGACGACGCCGACGCGCCCAGGCTGTCGTAGGCCTTGGCGACCAGGGAGTGGTTGCCCACGGACAGCCCCGAGGCGGACAGGGTGTACGGGGCGCTGGTGTCCGTGCCCAGCAGGGTCGTGTCGTCGTAGAACTCGATCTTGGTGATGGTCGCGTTGTCGGCGGCCGCGGCGGTCGCCGCGAGCGGCACCGCGGCGCCCTGGGTGTAGACGGCGCCCGCGGCCGGGCTGGTCAGCACCGTGACCGGGGGCTGGTGCGCGCCGACGCACGGCGTGCCGTTGACCGCGAAGCCCGTGGGAGCGGCGTTCGTGCCGCTGTAGGTGAACTGCGCGCCCGTGCCGACCGCCGCGCCGGGGGCGATCGTCCCGTTGTAGGAGGCGTTGTTCACCGTGATCTGCTGACCGGACTGCGACCAGCTGCCGTTCCAGCCGTTCGACAGCTTCTGGTTGCCGGCGTAGGAGTACGTCAGGGCCCAGCCGCTGATCGGGTCGGTGCCCCGGTTGGTGAGGGTGAGGTCAGCGGTGAACCCGGAGCCCCAGTCGTTGGTCTTGTAGTCGACGCTGCACGCGAGCGCGGCCGCCTGGGCGGGTGTCGTGCTCGTGCTGAGCATGGCGAGAGGGAGCGCCAGGGCCGCCAGGGCGGCGGTCCACAGGCGCCGCGCCCCGCGACGTCTGCGTGAGGGTTTCATGGTGCTGGTTCCTCCTTGCGGCTCGGGGAGTGGGGGAGGAGCAACAAGCCTTGAACCAGTGGGAGCGCTCCCATAGTGGGGATGCGGGTGAACGGGGTCAAGATGCTTGAAGAGTCGAAAAGATTCGACGGCGGGAGTTGAGTAAAAGTCAGTCACTCCCACTGTTCTTTGCCAGCACGTGGCGCTAACTTCGAGACACCAGTGGGAGCGGTTCCAACAGTCGACGCGTCCGTCACGGCGCGCCTGAGCTGCAAGGAGTCGCTCATGCGTCACCCCCCGCGTTCAGTACTTTTAGCCGTCGCCGGTGCGGTCGCCCTCGTCGCGGGCGCCCTGTCACCGGTCGTCACGGCGCAAGGAGCGACGCCTGCCTGCACGGTGGAGTACTCGTCACTCGGTCACCGGTCAGTGGGACACCGGCTTCCAGGGCGCCGTGAAGATCACCAACAACACGGCGGCCGTGAGCGGTTGGAGTCTCGCCTTCGACTTCGCGGGCGGCCAGCAGCTCACCCAGGGCTGGAGCGCCAAGTGGTCCCAGTCCGGGGCGACCGTCACCGCGGTGAACGAGAGCTGGAACGGCTCCCTGGGCACCGGCGCGAGCGTCAGCGCGGGATTCATCGCCTCGAAGGCGGGGGTGAACGCCGTGCCGAGCAGCTTCCGGCTCAACGGCACGCCCTGCAACGCCGGTACGGACCCCACACCCACACCCACCCCGACCCCCACCGCACCGCCCTCGACCGACCCGCCCGGCGCCGGTGACGAGCCGCCCGCCCTGCACGTCTCGGGCAACAAGCTCGTGGACACCGCCGGAAACACCCGCCGACTGCTCGGCGTGAACCGCTCCGGCGGCGAGTTCATGTGCGTGCAAGGGCGCGGCATCTGGGACGGACCGGTCGACGACGCCGCCGTCGCGGCGATCGCCGCATGGCACGTCGACACCGTCCGTATCCCCCTCAACGAGGAGTGCTGGCTGGGACTTTCGAACATCGATCCCGCCTACCGCGGCGCCACCTACGTCAACGCCGTGAAGGACCTGGTCGCCCGCGTCAAGGCGCACGGCATGACCCCGATCGTCGAACTGCACTGGACGTACGGCCAGTACACGGGCAACTCGGCCGGCTGCTCCGACGTGCACGCCAGTTGCCAGAAGCCGATGCCCGGCATGCAGTACACGCCGTCGTTCTGGACGTCGGTCGCCAATGCCTTCAAGAACGACCAGAGCGTGGTGTTCGACCTGTTCAACGAGCCCTACCCGGACCGCGCCACCGCCACGACCGCGCAGGCGTGGCAGTGCTGGCGGGACGGCGGGACCTGTCCCGGCATCGGCTACGAGGTCGCCGGCATGCAGGACCTCGTCGACTCCGTACGGGCGACCGGGGCCCGGAACGTGATCCTGGCCGGCGGGCTCGCCTACTCCAACGACCTCGGTCAGTGGCTGGCCCACAAGCCCACCGACCCCACCGGCAATCTCGCCGCCGCGTACCACGTCTACAACTTCAACTCCTGTGCCGACGAAAGCTGTTGGAACTCCACACTCGCCCCCGTGGCCGCCCAGGTGCCGCTGGTGGCCGGGGAGATCGGCGAGAACACCTGCTCACACGGTTTCGTCGACCGCGTCATGAAGTGGTTCGACGATCGCGGCCTGTCGTATCTGGGCTGGACCTGGAACGCCTGGGACTGCTCCACCGGTCCGTCCCTCATCTCCGCCTACGACGGGACGCCCACGACGTACGGCATCGGACTGCGCGACCATCTGCGCGCACTCGACGGATAGGCGCCACCCCGCAAGCAGCAGAACGGACACCACCCTCGACCACGAAGGAAACCCGCACTCATGAGCCGTAGCAGAACAGCGGTACTCGCCGCGCTGGCGCTGGTCGCCGGCGCCTCGGGGACGGCACTCGCCGTGGTCCCCGGTGACTCGGGGCTCGCCGCCGTCCCGTGCAGCGTCGACTACAAGGTGCAGAACGACTGGGGCAGCGGCTTCACCGCCGCCGTCACCATCACCAACAACTCGGCCGCCAAGTCGAGTTGGGCGGTAAAGTGGGCGTACGCTGGCAGCCAGAAGATCACCAACGCCTGGAACGCCAAGGTCACCCAGTCCGGTACGGCCGTCACCGCCGCCAACGAGACCTACAACGGGAGCCTGGCGACCGGCGGTTCGGTCAGTTTCGGGTTCCAGGGAACCTACAGCGGCAGCAACGCCGTCCCGATCGCGTTCACCCTCGACGGGGTCACCTGCAACGTGGACGGCGGAACCGGACCCACCGATCCGGGCCCGACCGATCCGGGCCCCGGCACCCCGTCCACCAGGGTCGACAACCCCTACGCCGGCGCCAAGGTGTACGTGAACCCCGAGTGGTCGGCGAACGCCGCCGCCGAACCGGGCGGCAGCCGCGTCTCCAACCAGCCCACCGGTATCTGGCTCGACCGCATCGCCGCCATCAACGGCGCCGGCGGGCGCATGGGGCTGCGCGCCCACCTGGACGCGGCCCTCGCCCAGAAGGGCAGCGGCGAAGAGGTCGTCCAGCTGGTCGTCTACGACCTCCCCGGGCGTGACTGCTCCGCACTCGCCTCCAACGGCGAGCTCGGCCCGACGGAGATCGACAAGTACAAGACGCAGTTCATCGACCCGATCGCGGCGATCCTGTCCGACAGCAAGTACGCCGGCCTGCGGATCGTCACCACCGTCGAGATCGACTCGCTGCCCAACCTCGTCACCAACGCCGGCGGAACCCCCACCGCCACTCCGGCCTGTGACGTCATGAAGGCCAACGGCAACTACATCAAGGGCGTCGGCTACGCGCTGAAGAAGCTCGGCGCCGTCCCCAACGTCTACAACTACATCGACGCCGGTCACCACGGCTGGCTCGGCTGGGACGACAACTTCGCCCCTTCCGCCCAGATCATGTTCCAGGCCGCGAACGCCGAGGGCGCGACCGTCGACGACGTGCACGGCTTCATCACCAACACGGCGAACTACAGCGCCCTGAAGGAGAACAACTTCACCATCAACGACCAGGTGGCCGGCAAGTCGGTCCGAGAGTCCAAGTGGGTGGACTGGAACCGGTACACCGATGAGCTGTCGTACGCCCAGGCTTTCCGCAACCAGCTGGTCACGACCGGCTTCCGGTCGAACATCGGCATGCTGATCGACACCTCCCGCAACGGCTGGGGCGGCTCCGCCCGGCCCGCCGGCCCGGGTGCCACGACCAGCGTGGACACCTACGTGAACGGCGGACGCTACGACCGTCGGATCCACGTCGGCAACTGGTGCAACCAGGCCGGCGCCGGACTCGGCGAGCGCCCGAAGGCCGCTCCGGCCGCCGGGATCGACGCGTACGTCTGGATGAAGCCGCCGGGTGAGTCCGACGGCGCCAGCTCCGTCATCCCCAACGACGAGGGCAAGGGCTTCGACCGGATGTGCGACCCGACCTACACGGGCAACGCCCGCAACGGCAACAGCATGTCGGGCGCCCTGGGCAACGCCCCGCTGGCCGGACGCTGGTTCTCGGCCCAGTTCCAGCAGCTGATGCAGAACGCGTACCCGGCGCTGTAGCCGGTGAACGGATCCGCCCGGTCGTGAAACCGGGATCGGTGTGATCCGTCGGGCGGCCGGCCCTCCCGGGCCGGGCCCCGGCGGATCGCCGACCCGACGGCCGGACGGGTCCGTCCAGTCCACTTCCGTGCCCCGGCTCACCGGGGCCGGTCCGGCGCAGCGGCGGCCGCGCCGGACGCGGAAACGGGCGGGGAAGACGGGTGCGGAACGGCTTGCCGTCCGCACCCGTCTTTTTGCCGTCCCGGCAACAGAAGTGGCACTCCTCCGGTGCGTCGGCGCACGCTGACCGCACACCGGACGAGAGGCTGACCGCCATGGCGCACCACCCGCACGCACCCCACGACGATCAGGACCCGCACGGTCACAGCCACCCGCACGGTCCCGGTCACGACCACCGCACCGACATCGACTGGGCCCAGATGGCGCAGCATCTGGAAGCGCAGGCCGAACTCTTCACCCCCCTCTACGAGCGGGCCCTGTCCTGGCTCGGCAGGGAAGTGACCGAACCCGGGCTGATCGTGGACGCGGGCAGCGGCCCCGGGGTCGTCTCCTGCCTGTTCGCGGAGACCTTCCCCGGCGCGCGCGTCATGGCGGTCGACGGCTCCGAGCCGCTGCTGCGGCGGGCCGGGGAACGGGCCGCCCGGCTCGGGTACGCCGACCGGTTCGGCACCCTGTCCGGTGAACTGCCCGATGTGCTAGGCGAGTTGGACTACCCGGCCGACCTGCTGTGGGCCGGGCGCAGCCTGCACCACCTGGGCGACCAGCGCGCCGCCCTGGCGGCCTTCGCGCGGCGACTCGGGCCCGGCGGAACCCTGGCCATCATGGAGGGCGGACTGCCGACCCGGTTCCTGCCGCGCGACCTGGGCTTCGGGCGGCCGGGTCTCGAGGCGCGGCTCGACGTGCTGGAGGCGGAGTGGTTCGCGCGGATGCGGGCCGGCCTGCCGGGCTCCGTGGCCGAGACCGAGGACTGGGCGGCGCTGCTCGCCGCCGCGGGCCTGAGGCACAGCCGCAGCCGCAGCTTCCTGCTCGACCTGCCCGCGCCCGCCTCCGACCGGGCCCGCGCCTACGTCGTCGCGAGCCTGTCCCGGCTGCGCGAGGCCTTCGGCGAGGACCTCGCCCCCGACGACCGCGCCACCGTCGACCGCCTGCTCGACCCCGACGACGCGGCGAGCGTGCACCGCCGGCCTGACGTCTTCGTGCTCGCCGCCCACACCGTCCACACCGCCGTACGGGCGGACTGACGGCGTAATCCGGCGGGCTGCCGCCTGCCGCCCTTCGTCCTGCCTGGCGGTGCCGCCCCCGCCCCCATCCCCACCCCCGCCCTCGACTCACCGTGGACGGCGACGAGTTGCACCTCGCGACCCCTCATCTGCGCGACCGCACAGACCAGTTGGACGCAGGTGCCGCCACCGCCGCGGTGGGCGGGCGGGCGGCGTCCCCGGCGCGGCGGTCGCTGCCTCTCCTTTGTCGCCTACCGCCTTACCTGGGAAGGCATTTGACTTCGAGAGCACTCCAGCTGATGGAATCCCGCCGTACACCGAGACAACAGGGGGCAACCATGACCGACTCTCCGGTCGCACTGATCACCGGCGGCGGCAGCGGCATCGGCGCCGCCGTCGCACGGCAACTGCTCGACCTCGGGCACCGGGTCGCCGTCACCGGCCGGGGCGAGGAACGGCTGCGCGCCTTCGCCGCCGGCCTCGGCGACCCGAAGGCCCTGTCGACGTTCGCCGGGAACGCCGCCGACTACGACAGCGTACGGTCGGCGGTCGACCGTACCCTCGACGCCTACGGCCGGCTGGACACGGTCGTCGCCAACGCGGGAACCGCCACCCACGACTCGGTCGCCGAAGGCGATCCATCCGGGTGGACCGACATGGTGCTGACCAACGTCCTCGGCCCCGCGCTGCTCATCCGGGCGTCGATCGACGCGCTGAAGGAGACCCGGGGACGGATCGTGCTCATCGGGAGCGTCGCCGGCTTCGTGCCGACCCCGGGCAACCTCTACGGGGCGACCAAGTACGCGGTCACCGGACTTGCGGAGAACACCCGTCGCCAGGTCACCGAGTGGGGCGTCGGCGTGACGCTGGTCGCGCCCGGCCGGGTGGAGACCCCGTTCTGGGACAGCTACGGCAGCCTGCCGCCCGGCCATCTGCTGACCGCCGACCAGATCGCCGACTCCGTCGTGTGGGCCGTCAGGAAGCCGGCCGGAGTGGACGTCAACACCGTCGTCGTCCGGCCGGTCGGGCAGCCCAACTGACGAGCCGCCCGACGCGCCGAGGGCGCCCCGGACCGGGGCGCCCCCACGTGGTTCGGGCCCGTCAGCCGATGTCGAACGTGGCCGGGTCCGGACCGATGCGACGGTCCTCGTTCAGGGCGCTGATGGCCGCGAGGTCCTCGGAGTCCAGGCTGAAGTCGAACACGTCGATGTTCTCCTTGATCCGCGACGGCGTCACGGACTTCGGGATCACCACGTTGCCGAGCTGGAGGTGCCAGCGCAGCACCACCTGGGCGGGGGTGCGGTCGTGCTTGCGGGCGATGGCCACGACCGCCGGGACCTCGAGCAGGCCCTTGCCCTGGCCGAGCGGGGACCAGGCCTCGGTGGCGATGCCCCGTTCCGCGTGGAACGCGCGGGACGCCTGCTGCTGCAGATGCGGGTGCAGCTCGATCTGGTTGACCGCCGGCACGACCGACGTCTCGTCGATCAGCCGCTCGAGGTGCTCCGGCAGGAAGTTCGACACGCCGATCGCCTTGACGCGGCCGTCGGCGAGGAGCTTCTCGAAGGCCTTGTACGTGTCGACGTACTGGCCGCGGGCCGGCCGCGGCCAGTGGATCAGGTACAGGTCCACGTAGTCCAGGCCGAGCTTGTGCAGGGAGGCGTCGAACGCGCGCAGCGTCGCGTCGTGTCCCTGGTCGGAGTTCCAGAGCTTGGTGGTGACGAAGACGTCCTCGCGGGGTACGCCGGACGCCGCGAGGGCCTTGCCGGTGCCCTCCTCGTTGCCGTAGATCGCCGCTGTGTCGATGCTGCGGTACCCGGCCTCCAGTGCGGTCGTGACCGCCTGCTCCGCCTCGTCGTCCGGCACCTGCCAGACCCCGAAGCCCAGCTGGGGCATCTCGACGCCGTTGTTGAGGATGATCGGGGGGACCTTGCTGCTCACGAGCTCTTGATCCTTCGGTTGTCCGTCAAGGGGTACTCCCATCGTCAACGATCACGACGGTCGATGCATTCCTCCCCTCCGGTTACCCGTTCCCCGCCCGTCCAAGACCTCGGGCCCCCTCCGGCTCAGGAGCGGTACAGCGCCTCGACCTCGTTTGCGTAAGCGCTCTCGATCGCCTTGCGCTTCAGTTTCAGCGACGGGGTCAGCAGCCCGTGCTCCTCGCTGAAGGGCTGGCCGAGGATGCGGAAGGTGCGGATCGACTCCGCCTTCGAGACCAGCGTGTTGGCGGCCACCACCGCTCGCCGCACCTCCGCCTCCAGGTCGGCGTCGCGGACCAGCTCCGCGGGAGTCATCTGCGGCTTGCCGCGCATCTGCAGCCAGTGCTCGACGGCCTCGTGGTCGAGCGTGACCAGGGCGGCCACGAACGGCCGGTCGTTGCCCACCAGAAGGCACTGGTGGACCAGGGGGTGGTCGCGCACCCGCTCCTCCAGCAGCCCCGGCGCGACGCTCTTGCCCCCGGAAGTGACCAGGATCTCCTTCTTGCGGCCGGTGATGGTGAGATACCCGTCCTCGTCCAGGGCCCCGAGGTCGCCGGTGGCCAGCCAGCCGTCGTGCAGTGCCTCGTCCGTGGCCTTGGGGTTGTTGAGGTACTCCTGGAAGACGTTGTCGCCGCGCAGCCAGATCTCGCCGTCGTCCGCGATGTGCACCGTCATGCCGGGGATGGCCTGGCCGACGGTGCCGTACCGGGTGCGCCCGGGCGGGTTGGCGGTCGCCGCCGCCGTCGTCTCCGTCAGGCCGTAACCCTCGTAGATCTGCACGCCCGCGCCGGAGAAGAACAGGCCGAGCCTGCGGTCCATGGCCGAGCCGCCGGACATCGCCTGCCGCACGCGGCCGCCCATGGCCGCGCGCAGCTTGCCGTACACGAGCTTCTCGAACAGCTGGTGCTGCATGCGCAGCCCGGCCGAGGGGCCCGGTCCGGTGCCCCACGCCTTCGCCTCGACCGCCTCGGCGTACTGCACGGCCACGTCCACGGCCTTCTCGAACGGTCCCGCCCTGCCCTCCCGCTCCGCCCTGCGCCGGGCCGCGCCGAACACCTTCTCGAAGATGTACGGCACGGCCAGGAAGAACGTCGGACGGAACGCCTGCAGGTCGGGGAGGAGCGCGGACGCGTTCAGCTGGGGCTGGTGCCCGAAGCGGACCCTGCCGCGGATCGCGGCGATCTGCACCATCCGTCCGAAGACGTGCGCCAGCGGCAGGAACAGCAGGGTCGCCGCCTCGTCGCCCTTCCTGGAGTGGAACACCGGTTCCCAGCGCTCGATGACGGTGTCCGCCTCGAACATGAAGTTGCGGTGCGAGATGACGCAGCCCTTGGGCCGGCCGGTGGTCCCCGAGGTGTAGATGATCGTCGCGGTCGAGTCGGGGGTGACCGCCTCCCGGTGCCTGTGGACCACCTCGTCCTCGATGGCCGCGCCGGCGTCGTACAGCTCCTGCACGCAGCCCGAGTCCAGCTGCCACAGCTGCCGCAGCTGCGGCAGGCGGTCGATGACGGTGGCTATCGTCATGGCGTGGTCCTCGTGCTCGACGACGGCGGCCGTGCACTCGGCGTCGTAGAGCATCCAGAAGCACTGCTCGGCGGACGAGGTGGGGTAGACCGGCACCACCTGGGCGCCGATGGTCCACAGGGCGTAGTCGAACAGGGTCCACTCGTAGCGGGTGCGTGACATGATCGCGACGCGGTCGCCGAACCGGATGCCCTGGGCGAGGAGGCCCTTGGACAGGGCGAGGACCTCGTCGCGGAACTCGGCGGAGGTGACGTCCCGCCACTCGCCGTGCTCGTCCTTGCGGCCGAGCGCGATGTAGTGCGGGTCCTCCTGGGCGTGCCGGAACACGACGTCGGCCAGACCGCCGACCGGCGGTGGCAGCGCCAACGCAGGGTTGGTGAACTCCCGCAAACTTCCCACCCCGCTTCCGCACCCCGCTTTCCCATGGCCGCACAGCGCCGTGAAAGCTACCCCACCGGGCGACAGGGCGGGAGGGGTGCCGACGGCGGGCGACGTTCCCGTCCACGCTGGTCAGGGCGGGAAAAAGGGCCCACAAGGGGAAGGGTCGGACACAAAGCTGACGGTTGAGTAAGTTTCGGTACCGTAATCTCCACCGAATCTGCCCGTACCGCTTACGCCGCCCGACCTCCGCCGGGCCCTCTCGCCGGGCCATCCCGCCCGGCCCTCCCGCCGGTCCCTTCACGGCGCGGCGGCCCCCCTCGGCGGCGAGCCCTCGGCGGCGGGCGGACGCGGGGCAGGTCGCGGGGCGGCGGGTCGTCGGTGCAGCCGGTCGCCGCCTGCCAGGATCGCCGCCGCCAGGGCGTCGGCGGCGCTCTCGGCCGACGTCCGCCGGCGCCCGTGCACCAGCACGAAGTCGACCTTGCCCAGCTCGGGCAGTCCGGCCCGGTCCGGGATCCGTACCAGGCCGGGCGGGATCAGGCCCCGGGAGTGCGCCATCACGCCCAGGCCCGCCCGGGCCGCGGCGATGAGGCCGTTGAGGCTTCCGCTCGTGCACACGATCCGCCAGGACCGCCCCTGGCGCTCCAGTGCCTCCAGCGCCAGGGCGCGGGTGATGCCCGGCGGCGGGAACACGATCAGCGGGACCGGCCGCCCGGCGTCCAGGCGCAGCCGTTCCGCGCCGATCCAGACCAGCTCGTCGTGCCACACCGGCTCGCCGCGCGGATCCTCGGGGCGCCGCTTGGCCAGTACCAGGTCCAGCTTTCCCGCGGCGAGCTGCTCGTGCAGGGTGCCCGACAGCTCCACCGTCAGCTCCAGGTCGACCTCGGGGTGATCGGAGCGGAAACTTTCCAGGATTTCCGGCAACCGGGTCAGCACGAAGTCCTCGGAGGCGCCGAAGCGCAGGCGACCGCGCAGCCGCGTGCCGGTGAAGAACGCGGCGGCCTGCTCGTGGACGTCCAGGAGCCGGTGTGCGAACCCGAGCATGGCCTCGCCGTCCTCGGTCAGCTCCACCGAGTGCGTGTCCCGGGTGAACAGGGCGCGTCCGGTCGCCTCCTCCAGCCGCCGCACGTGCTGACTGACGGTGGACTGGCGCAGCCCGAGCCGCCGCGCCGCCTGCGTGAAACTGAGCGTCTGGGCCACGGCGAGGAAGGTGCGCAGATGGGTGGGCTCATACACATGCGCCACCCTAGTACCGGTCATCGTGATCCGTGATGACAGTGAGAGCGGTGTACGGGATTCCCGATCACGGGCCCGAGGGGGACGATGGACCCGATGGTGAGAGGCCTTCCGGTCCTCGGTCCTGCCCGCCCGGAGCGACGGACCTCAGGTGCGTGCCGGCGGTCCGCGTGCAACGGGTCGTAAGCCTTTCCGGAACAAGCACTCCTTCGAACAGCACGTGGAGCACCGTGAAACGCCTGCAGTGGCCGAGCCGGATGCCGGTCGACCCCTACATCCTGCTGTTGCTCGCGACCGTCGGGTTCGCCGCGCTGTTTCCGGCGCACGGCACCGCCGCCGATGTGGCCTCCGGCGCCTCGACCGCGGCCATCGCCTTCCTCTTCTTCCTGTACGGCGCCCGCCTGTCCACCCGCGAGGCGCTGGACGGGCTGAAGCACTGGCGACTGCACGTGACGGTGCTGGCCTGCACGTTCGTGGTCTTCCCGCTGCTCGGCCTGGCCGCCCGCGGCCTCGTCCCGGTCTTCCTCACCCACCCGCTCTACCAGGGGCTGCTGTTCCTCACCCTCGTGCCGTCGACCGTCCAGTCGTCGATCGCCTTCACCTCGATCGCCCGCGGCAACGTGCCCGCGGCGATCTGCGCGGGCTCCTTCTCCTCCCTGGTCGGCATCGTCGTCACCCCGCTGCTGGCGGCGGTCCTGCTCGGCAGCGGCGGCGGTGGCTTCTCCACGGACTCGCTCGTCGAGATCGTGCTGCAACTGCTCGTGCCGTTCCTCGCGGGGCAGGTGCTGCGCCGCTGGATCGGCGGTTTCGTCACGCGGCACAAGAAGGTGCTCGCGCTCGTCGACCGCGGTTCGATCCTCCTCGTCGTCTACACCGCCTTCAGCGAGGGCATGGTCCAGGGCATCTGGCACCAGGTGAGCGCGGTGCGGCTGGGCGGACTCCTCGCGGTCGAGGCCGTGCTGCTCGCGGTGATGCTCACCCTGACCTGGTACGGCGGCAGGGCGCTGCGGTTCGGCCGTGCGGACCGGATCGCCCTGCAGTTCGCCGGCTCCAAGAAGTCCCTCGCCTCCGGACTGCCCATGGCGAGCGTCCTGTTCGGCGCGCACGCCTCCCTCGCGGTGCTGCCGCTGATGCTCTTCCACCAGACGCAGCTCATGGTGTGCGCGGTCATCGCCAAGCGCCGGGCCCGCGATCCGCTGGAGCCGCCGCACGAACGCACCGGCGGGCGGACACCGTCGACGGCGTGAGCCGGCCGCCGGGGGAGGGGAGAAGGCGGGGTTGCGACTCCTGGCCCGTGAAGCAGTTCACGCGCCTGTTGATCCTGGATCTCCGGCACGGAGGGCTGACGGGGGATAACGTTCCGTCATGACCGTCCCCCTCGCGCTCGAACCCGCGCGCACCGCACTGATCCTCGTCGACCTGATGGACCGCATCGTCGCCCTCCCCCTCGCGCCCCGTAAGGGCACGGAAGTGCTGCTGGCGGCACAGGAGTTGGCGGAATCCTTCCGCTCGGCGGGAGCCCTCGTCGTGCTCGTCCGCGTCGAGCGTCCGGGGGTCGCCGAGCAGCCGTCCGGCAGCCAACTGGTCCAGGGGCTGTCGCGGGAGGGCGACGTGGAGATCGTCAAACGGACGGTCGGGGCCTTCCAGGGGACCGGCCTGGACGGCCGGCTCCGTGAACGGGACGTCACCACCTGCGTGTTCGCGGGCATCGCGACCAATCTCGGCGTCGAGTCCACCGCCCGCGCCGCCGGCGACCTCGGATACGAGCTGGTCTTCGTCGAGGACGCGATGGCCGCCCTCACCGGGCCCGAACACGAGGCTTCCGTGAAGCTCGATTTCCCCCGGCTCGGCACCGTGGTCCGCACGGCCGACGTGCGCTTCACGCGCGGCTGAGACAAAAAGGGCCGTGCCGCCGTGCCGCGAGGGCCGGGTCAGCTCCGGGTGGCCGCGGCACTTAGGGCTATGCGGTCCTCACCCGCGTACACGTTCATGGAGCTGCCCCGCAGGAAGCCCACCAGGGTCAGTCCGGTCTCCGCGGCCAGGTCCACCGCCAGCGAGGAGGGCGCGGAGACCGCGGCGAGCACCGGGATGCCCGCCATCACGGCCTTCTGCGCCAGCTCGAACGAGGCCCGGGCCGAGACCAGCAGGATCGCCCGCGACAGGGGCAGGTCCCCGTTCTGCAGAGCGCGGCCGACCAGTTTGTCCACCGCGTTGTGCCGGCCCACGTCCTCCCGGACGTCGAGCAGTTCGCCGTCCTCGGAGAACAGGGCCGCCCCGTGGAGCCCTCCGGTCCGGTCGAACACCCGCTGGGCCGCGCGCAGCCGGTCGGGCAGGACGGCGAGCAGTCCGGGCTCGATCCGGAGCCGGGGAGCGTCGGCGACGGGCCAGCGGGTCGTCGTGCGGACCGCGTCCAGACTGGCCTTGCCGCACAGGCCGCAGGAGGAGGTGGTGTAGACGTTGCGCTCGAGGGTGAGGTCGGGGATCGCCACGCCGGGCGCGGTGCGCACGTCCACCACGTTGTAGGTGTTGCTCCCGTCGGCTGTGGCGCCCGCGCAGTAGACGATGTTCTGGAGGTCGTCCCGCTCGGCCAGCACGCCCTCGCTGACCAGGAAACCGGCGGCCAGCGCGAAGTCGTCACCGGGCGTGCGCATCGTGATCGCCAGCGGTTTGCCGTTGAGCCGGATCTCCAGTGGCTCCTCGGCGACCAGGGTGTCCGGGCGGGTGGAGACCACGCCGTCCCTGATGCGGACCACCTTGCGTCGTTCGGTGACTCGTCCCATGTCGTGATCAGCCCCGGTTCTGTACGTGCTGGTAGCCGAAGCGGCCCTGGATGCAGAGGTTGCCGTGGGTCACCGGGTTGTCGGGCGGTGACGTGACCTTCAACGATCTCATTGTCCTGCACAGAAAGCGTGCGACCCCGGTCCACCCCGCAGCAGGCGCACACGGCCGTGGTCCGCGCCCGTGCCGCCTCGTCCCGGTTCCCCGCCCGCCCACCGGTCGTACTCCGGCCTGAACGGCGGAACCCCGGTCGGACGGTCCGACCGTTCGGCGCATCCCGCCTACCGCTCACCGCACACGCTCCACGCTTCCCCTTCTCAGCGTCAGAAACGGGTTTCTACCGTTCAGGTTTCATGAGTCCCCCCATCGCGCCGCCCGGCTGGAGCCGTTGGCTCGTCCCCCCGGCCGCCCTCTCGGTCCACCTCTCCATCGGCCAGGCCTACGCCTGGTCCGTGTTCAAACCGCCGCTGGAGTCCGCGCTCGGCCTCAGCGGCACACAGAGCGCGCTTCCGTTCCAGCTCGCCATCGTGATGCTCGGCCTGTCCGCGGCCTTCGGCGGCACCCTGGTGGAGCGAAACGGGCCGCGCTGGGCGATGACCGTCGCCCTGGTCTGCTTCTCGTCCGGGTTCCTGATCTCCGCCCTCGGCGCCGCCGTCGAGCAGTACTGGCTGATCGTCCTCGGCTACGGCTTCGTCGGCGGAATCGGGCTGGGAATCGGTTACATCTCGCCCGTCTCCACTCTGATCAAGTGGTTCCCGGACCGCCCCGGCATGGCCACCGGAATCGCCATCATGGGCTTCGGCGGCGGCGCGCTCATCGCCTCCCCCTGGTCGGCGCAGATGCTCCAGTCGTTCGGCTCCGACAGCTCGGGCATCGCCCTCGCCTTCCTCGTGCACGCTCTCTCCTACGCGGTCTTCATGACGCTGGGCGTCCTGCTGGTGCGGGTGCCGCGCGGTGAGCGTCCGGTCGCCGGTGCGCCGACCGCCGTCGAGGGCGTGCAGGTCTCGGCGCGCAGCGCGGTGCGCACCCCGCAGTTCTGGTGTCTGTGGATCGTGCTCTGCATGAACGTGACCGCCGGCATAGGCATCCTCGAGAAGGCCGCGCCCATGATCACGGACTTCTTCGCCGACACCTCCACCCCGGTCTCGGCCTCCGCGGCGGCCGGGTTCGTCGCCCTGCTGTCCGCGGCCAACATGGCCGGCCGGATCGGCTGGTCGTCGACCTCCGACCTGGTCGGGCGCAAGAACGTCTACCGTCTGTACCTGGGCGCCGGCGCCCTGATGTACGCCCTCATCGCCCTGATCGGCGACTCGTCGAAACCGCTGTTCGTCCTGTGCGCGCTGGTGATCCTCTCCTTCTACGGAGGGGGCTTCGCGACCATTCCCGCCTACCTCAAGGACCTGTTCGGGGCCTATCAGGTGGGCGCGATCCACGGCCGGCTGCTCACCGCGTGGTCGACGGCCGGCGTGCTGGGCCCGCTGATCGTCAACTGGATCGCCGACCGCCAGGAGGAGGCCGGCGAGGACGGCTCGTCGCTGTACACCCTGTCCCTGTTCATCATGATCGGGCTGCTGGCCATCGGCTTCGTCGCCAACGAGCTCGTCCGGCCCGTCCACGTCCGCCACCATGTACCCGCCCAGAGGAAGGCAGCCGATGCCGAACGACAGCAGCCCGAGTCCGCGGCCTGACCGGCGGCCGTTGACCGCCTTCGCCTGGCTGTGGGTGGGGGCGCCGCTCGTCTACGGGCTGTACGAGCTCGTGCAGAAGGCCACGCAGCTCTTCACCGGGTAGCGGTGAACCGCGGGGCGCGTGTTCGGCGGGCAGGTGTTCGACAGGTGATCGGGCGTCCGAGAGCTATGGGGAAGCCGACAACCGGGAATCCGGATTCCTGTCGCTTCACGCGCCCTCGTACCGGTGAGTCACTGATCAGACTGGTGGATCCCGCAACCCACGGCAACGAGGGGACCCCCCGAATGAACGGCTCGCGCATCACCGCCGTCGGCCACTACCAGCCCGCCAGGGTGCTCACCAACGAGGACCTGGCGGAACTGGTGGACACCAATGACGAGTGGATCAGGAGCCGGGTGGGCATCCGCACGCGCCACATCGCCGGTCCCGACGAGCCGGTGGACGAGCTCGCCGCGCACGCCGCGGCCAAGGCGCTCGCCACGGCGGGCCTCACGCCGGACGAGATCGACCTGGTGCTCGTCGCCACCTCCACGGCCGTCGACCGTTCGCCCAACATGGCCGCGAGGGTCGCCGCCCGCCTCGGCATCCCGCAGCCCGCCGCGATGGACGTCAACGTCGTCTGCGCCGGTTTCACCCACGCGCTGGCCACCGCCGACCACACCCTCCGGGCCGGCGCCGCCACCCGGGCCCTGGTCATCGGCGCCGACAAGATGTCCGAGGTGACGGACTGGAGCGACCGCACCACCTGCGTGCTCGTCGGCGACGGAGCGGGCGCCGCCGTGGTCGAGGCCTGTCCCGAGGGCGTCGAGCCCGGGATCGGGCCCGTGCTGTGGGGCTCGGTGCCCGAGATGGGGCACGCGGTGCGCATCGAGGGTCAGCCGGCCCGGTTCGCCCAGGAGGGACAGAGCGTGTACCGCTGGGCCACCACCCGGCTGCCGCCGCTCGCCCGGCAGGCCTGCGAGCGGGCGGGATTCAGGCCCGAGGACCTGGCCGCCGTCGTCCTGCACCAGGCCAACCTGCGCATCATCGAGCCCCTCGCGGCGAAGATCGGGGCCGTCAACGCGGTCGTCGCGCGTGACGTCACCGAGTCGGGCAACACCTCCGCCGCCAGCATCCCGCTCGCCTTCTCCAAGCTCGTCGAGCAGGGCGCCGTCTCCGCGGGTGACCCGGTGCTGCTGTTCGGCTTCGGCGGCAACCTGTCCTACGCCGGGCAGGTCGTGCGCTGCCCGTGACTCTGCGCCTCCGTGTCTCCGTGCCTCCGCGGCCGTGTGACCTGCGTGGCCGCGTGACCGTGCGACATGGCGAGTGGCGACGACCGCCTCCGGGACCGGCATCCGTGCGCCGTAGACTGTAGACGAAAGACGACCGATACTCGGCCGGAGGCGGCCGCCCGGTTGTCGCACCGGCGCACCGACTGCTCGCGCGCCCACCGCCAACCGCCAACGCCCCACAGTCCGCCGTCGGATGGCCGGTTGCCCGGTGTCCGGTCGTCCGCGCGGGGCGACGGCAGCCGTTCGCGACGTCATCCGATCCGCGGCTTCGGCTTCGGCCGCGGTCGCCCGGCGCTTGTCCAGGAGGGGACCGACCGATGTTGTCGACAGGACTGCCGCTGCCGCACGGCGCGGTGCCCAAGCTCGAACGGCCCGGCCCGCTGCGCGACCGCGTCTACGAGGCACTGCTCGAACTCATCACCACGCGCGCTCTGCAGCCCGGCCGGCACCTCGTCGAGAGCGAGCTCGCCGGTCACCTCGGCGTCTCGCGGCAGCCGGTGCGCGAGGCGCTGCAGCGGCTGAACACCGAGGGCTGGGTCGATCTCCGGCCGGCCCAGGGCGCGTTCGTGCACGAGCCGACCACGGAAGAGGTGAACCAACTTCTCGCCGTGCGCACCCTGTTGGAGGCGGAAGCCGCACGTCTCGCGGCCGCGCACGCGGACGAAGACGGCATCGTCGCGCTGAACGAGATCCTGGCGCAGAGCGTGCCGGCCGTCACGGAGGACGACGTGGACGCCGCGCTCGCCCTGAACGCCCGCTTCCACACGAAGGTCGTCGAGCTCTCGGGCAACGCGGTCCTCGCCGAGCTGGCGGCCCAGGTCGACCGCCGGGTGCGCTGCCACTGCACGCCGATCGCCCGGCAGCGCGGCCACGAGTCGTGGATCGAGCACCGCGACCTGATCGCGGCCATCGCCGATCACGACGAACAGAGGGCCACCCGGCTGATGCGCGAGCACACCGAGCACGCCATGAGTTCGCACTCCATCCGCGCCACGTCCTGACGACGTGCGGAGTTAGCGGTGAGGGCGCCGTCACCCTGCGCGGCCAGCGGATATGCAGGTGAGAGCCACCCCGAAAGCTTGGTATTGTTGTCCGTGTCGCCGCGGGGAACGCCTCGCAGGGCGGCATCACCTGGTCCGGGTGGCGGAATGGCAGACGCGCTAGCTTGAGGTGCTAGTGCCCTTTATCGGGCGTGGGGGTTCAAGTCCCCCCTCGGACACTCTCACTCTCCGTACCGAGCGGATTTCACTCGGTGACAGCTCATTGACCCGTATTCGGCGTTCTGCCGGATGCGGGTTTTGTTGTTTTCGGTATCCATTGGATCCGGAATGTCGCGGAAGGCCGTTTATCGGTTGTCGTGTCGCGCTGCTTGACGTGGCTGTCACAAAGGCGATTGCCCGGTCGCTCCACCGTCGCCCACCAGTACGACTGACGCATCGTCAATGTTCATCTCGGTGGGGATATTGGCGGACTCTGGTTCCTTCTTGTGGTGATACGATCACGCTCGCTTGTGGGCGGGCGGATGGGTGCAAGACGACATCTCCGGCTACGGGGGACAGTCCGGGCGGTCATCCCCGTGCGGGCGGTCCGCCGGTCCACCCGTGTTGACGGGAATTCAGCAACTGGCCGTCAGTCGCCTGAAGAGAGTCTTATGACTGATTACATACAGAACCCGGTACTCTGGGCTCTCCTCGCCGCCGTACTCAGCGCAGTCGCCCTCATTGTTCGCCAGCGCAGGGCGGCGCGTGCCTTAAGGCAGGAGATTGTGGGGCTCAGATCCCACTACTCCGCCTTGGAGAACGAGTACGCGCAATCGGTCGAGGCTGCTCAGGAAAGAGCCGAAGAGGCTACGAAAACGGTCCTCAAGTCCGCCATGCGGACCCTTCAGGGCCTTGCCGCGGAGCAGCAGTTGATCGTCTCCCGGCTGCAGAACAAATATGGCGAGTCGGTCATCCTCCAGGACCTCCTGGAGATCGACCACACCAACTCGCAGTTCGGCCGGCGCGCCCAGTCGATCGCCGTGCTCTGTGACGGCTGGCTGGGACGCGCACGCGATGTGGCGTCCGTCTACGACGTGGTGCGCAGCGCCCAGGGCAGGGTGCGCCACTACCGGCGGGTCGAGATCCTCTCCCAGGTCGACTTCGGCATCACGAGCCGTGCCGTCGAGCCCGTCGCGCTGGCCCTCGCCGAGCTGCTCGACAACGCCACGAGCTATTCCAGCCCGGACACCGTCGTCGAGATCAACATTCGCACCGTGCCCAAGGGCATCTGCATCGTCGTCGACGACGCCGGCGTCGGAATGAACGACGAGGAGCGCGCCCGGGCGGACAAACTCCTCTCGAGTGAACGGGTGTCGGGCGTCTCCGGCCTCGGCAACCCCCCGCAGTTCGGCTTCGCGGTGATCGGCGTGCTCAGCGAGCGCTTCGGCTTCGAGGTGTCCGTGGACTCCACCTCGCCGTACGGAGGCGTCCGGGCGGTTCTCCTCCTGCCGCACGACCTGCTCACCAACGCACCCGAGCAGAAGGAACCGGCCCCGGTCGTTCCCGCTGCCTCGCCCGCCCCCGTGGGCGGCGGCCCCGAGACCGCGCTGACCGCGGCCACCACGTCCGACGGCCTGCCCAAGCGGCGCCGCAAGCGGCCGATGGCCATCGTCCCCGGCAGCGCGTCGAACGCCTCCGGCCCCTCCCGGACGGGAGCGGAGACCGCGGCCATCATGGGCGCCTTCCAGCGCGGCACCCGGTCTGGCCGGGCCGTACAGGCCGACCCGGCGGAACAGTCGAGCACCCGTGGTGCAAGCAGCGAAGGGCATGAGTTCTCGTGAATGACGATCTGTCATGGATGCTTGACAGCGCCCTGGAGATTCCCGGGGCCCTGCACGCCGTCCTGATCTCCGCCGACGGCCTGCTGATGGCACGGACGCAGGACTTCGACAAGGACGACGCGGACCGGGTCGCCGCCGCGATGAGCGGTGTGCAGTCGCTCAGCCGCTCACTCGCCTTCTTCTGCGAGGACGCGCAGATGCGCTGGCGGCAGACGCTGGTCGAGTTCGACGGGGGCTGGGTCTTCCTGATCTCCGCCGGCGAGGGCGCCTACCTCGGCGTCTCCGCCTCCCCGGACGTCGACATGGCGGACATCACCTTCCGGATGCAGCAGCTCGTCGGCCAGCTCGGCAAGGCGCTCACCACGCCGCCGCGCGAGAACCTCGGCGTGCGGTCATGACGGGCTACGGGGAACTGGAGCCGCAGACGCCGGAGTTAGTGCGCCCGTACGTCATCACCAAGGGGCGCGGACTGCCCGACGAAGGGCAGCTGTCCCTCATCACGCTGGTCACGGCGGCCGCCGACCACGAGCAGCGGCCCACCAGGCTGTCCCCCGAGGAACAGAAGCTGCTGGACCTGTGCGCGGCCGGCTACCTGTCGGTCGCCGAGATCGCCGGGCACACCCAACTGCCCCTGGGCGTGGTGAAGATCCTCCTGGCCGCGCTCACGGAGGGCGGCTACCTCATCACCCGCCCGCCCGTCCAGCGGGCTCCGCTCGCCGACCGGGACATCCTGGAGGAGGTGCTGAATGGTCTCAGGGCCAAGTTTGGATGAGCAGGCGTACGTCCGCCGCGGTGAGACGCAGACAGCCGTCAAGATCCTCGTCGTGGGTCACTTCGCGGTCGGCAAGACCACGTTCATCGGAGCGATCTCCGAGATCGAGCCGCTGTCGACCGAGGAGACGATGACCCGGGCGGCCGAGGCGGTCGACGACCTCAAGGGCGTCCAGGGCAAGACCACCACCACGGTCGCCATGGACTTCGGCCGGCTGACCATCAGCGACCGTGTCGTGCTGTACCTGTTCGGAACGCCGGGCCAGCAGCGCTTCGTGCAGATGTGGGAGGACATGGCGCGCGGCGCGCTCGGCGCGCTGGTGCTCGTCGACCCCGAGCGGCTCGCGGACTCCTTCGCCGTGATCGACCTGATCGAACAGTACGGACTCGACTACGCCATCGCCGTCAACCACTTCGACGGCGCCCCGCCGCGGGACGAGAACGCTCTGCGCGAAGCGCTCGACCTGCTCGACGACACCCCCGTCGTCACCTGCGACGCGCGAGACGAGCGGTCGTCGGCCGACGCGCTGATCACCCTCGTCCGCCATCTGCAGGAACGTGCACACTAGGAGCACACATGGAACAACCCACCGCACCCGTGCCCCCGCCCGGGTGCCCGGCGCACCAGGCCGACGGCAGAGTGCCGTTGTACGGGCCGGACTTCGCGGCCGACCCGCAGGCCTACTACAGCTACCTGCGCCACTACGGTCCCACCGCGCCCGTCGAGCTGTCGCCGGGGGTCGAGGCCACCCTCGTCACGGACTACGCCTTCGCCCTCCAACTGCTCCAGGACTCGGGCGCGTTCCGTAAGGACGCGCGCCGCTGGCGGGACCTCAACGAAGGTCGCATCCCCGCGGACAGCCCGGTCGCACCACTGCTGGCCCACCGGCCCAACGCCATGTTCAGCGACGGCGCGGAACACCACAGGCTGCGCCAGGCGATCACGGACAGCATGGCGCGCGTCGACTCGCGCAAGCTGAGCCGGACCACCGAGCAGGTCTCCAACTACCTGATCTCGCAGTTCGGTTCGCGCGGCTCGGCCGATCTGCTCGGCGACTACGCCAAGCAGCTGCCGCTGTTCGTGTTCAACGAGCTGTTCGGCTGCACCGCCGACATCGGGGACCGCGTCGTCTTCGGCATCACCGGCATGTTCGACGGGGTGAACGCCGAGCAGGCGGTCGGGGTGATGTTCGGGGCCATCGGTGAACTCGTCGCGCTCAAGCGGTCCAAGCCCGGCGACGACGTCCCCTCGTGGCTGATGCAGCACCCGGCCAAGCTCACCGACGAGGAAATGGTCCACCAGATCGCCCTCCTGCTGGTGGCGGGCAACGAGCCGCTGCGCAACCTCATCGGCAACACGCTGCACCGTCTGCTCACCCACGACGCGTACGCCCACCAGGGCGGTCTGATCGACGAGGCGATCGACGACACGCTGTGGGAGAACCCGCCGATGCAGAACCTCGGCGCCCACTACCCGGTGTCCGACATGGAGTTCGCCGGACAGAAGCTGCAGGCCGGTGACCTCGTGCTGGTCAGCTATGCGGCGGCCAACACCGGCCCGGCGCTGACGGCGGCC
Organism: Streptomyces achromogenes; assembly: GCF_030816715.1. NCBI lineage: Bacteria > Bacillati > Actinomycetota > Actinomycetes > Kitasatosporales > Streptomycetaceae > Streptomyces > Streptomyces achromogenes. Next base: position 7,434,878 of record NZ_JAUSYH010000001.1, read on the forward strand.
CGCCAGGCCGGCAGCAACCGCGCCCACCTCGCCTGGAGCGCGGGCCCGCACGCCTGCCCGTCCAAGGAGCCCGCCCGGCAGATCACCGTGACGGCCATCGAGAACCTGTTGAACAAGCTGCCCGACGTCGAGCTGGCGGTGCCCACCGAGAGCCTGACCTGGCGGCCGGGCCCCTTCAACCGCGGACTCACGGCGCTGCCCGCCAAGTTCACCCCGGTCCAGGTCGTCCAGCGGCCCGCGCCGGCCCGCAGGGAGGCCCCGGTGCGTCCGCAGAACACCGCCCCGGCGGGCGGCAGGAACGAACGTGGAGGCGTGTGGAGCCAGTTCCTCAACTGGCTGACGAGGTGATTCACACAACACCCGCCAATTCCTCACCACTGCATGACGATTCAACCTCACGGGTAGTGAGGAACGCGGTGTTCCGTGTTGCTCACGAGTCAGAGGAGGTGTCGTGGACCACATATCCGCCGACGCCGTTTTCATACGAGACCCCATCGTCGTGCACACCCTGATACCCGCCTCCCCAGGCGGGTATCTTCGTGCCCGGCCCGTCCCCGAGGGCGGCGTCCGATGACCGCCTCGCGTCCCGGGTTCCCGGGCGAGCCGGCGGCGGGCACGCTCGGCGGCCACGCGGCCCGTCAGTTACTGCGACTGAGCGAGATCGCGGGACTGCCCGCCGCCGACTCCGAGGTCTACGCGCGCACACTCCTCGACGTGCTGGGCCCGATCGCCCAGCGACCGCTGGAACTGCCGCCGCCCAGCCGGAGCTTCCTCTCGGACGACCACACCCCCGTGGAGTTCTCCCTCTCCTGCGAACCAGGTGCGCCGCCGACCCTGCGGGTGCTCCTCGAGCCGGGGGCGGGCGCCGGCGACCTGACGGACAACGGCCGCACCGGACTGCGGGTGATACGCGAGATGGGCCGGCGCTGGGGCTTCGGCACCGACCCGCTCGACGACCTGGAGGACCTGTTCTTCCCGCCGTCGCCGCAGGGGCCGCTGGCGCTCTGGTGCGCGCTGGAGTTGCGTGCGGGCGGCGTCCCCAAGGTCAAGGTCTATCTGAACCCCGCGGCCTCGGGAGAGAAGCGGGCCGCCAGGACCGTACGGCAGGCGCTGAAACGACTCGGTCACCGCAAGGCGTTCCAGGCGCTGCCCGACGGTGACCGCCATCTGTTCTTCGCCCTGGACCTCGGTGACTGGGCGGAGCCACGGGTGAAGGTCTATCTGGCGCACGACGACCTGTCGGCCGCGGAGGCGGGCGCCCTGTGCCGTACGGGCGACGGCCCCGGCAGCGTGGAGATCGAGGAGTTCTTCCGCATCGTGGCGGGGGAGGAGCACAAGCCGCAGCTCGACCGCCGGCCCGTCCAGACGTGCCATGCCTTCACCGAGACGCGGACCGGCCTGCCGAGCGGCTTCACCGTCTACATCCCGGTCCGCGACTACGCCCGCCACGACGGCGTGGCCCTGGACCGGGCCGCCGCACTGCACGCCCGCTACGGCATCGACCCGGTCTCGGTGCGGCGCGCCTCGGCCGCCGTCACCTCGCGGCAGATGGAGGACGGCGTGGGCCTCGTCGCCTATCTGGGGCTGGCCCACCAACGGGGCCGTCCGCCGCGGGTGATGACGTACATCTCCTCGGAGGCGTACGAGGTCCGGCCGCCCACGGTCCTGTCGCCGGACGTCGTGCCGGACGTCGTGCCGGTCGTCGCCCCGCCCCCGGCCCCCGTGGCCGCCGAGGCGTGAGCGCGTGGTGACCCGCGCCCGGGGATGAGAACGCCGAGGGGGGCCTTGCGCCGACGCCGTCGAACCGCTCCCCTCGCCCGCACGGATCGCGAAGCCACCGGGACGCCCCCGGGCGGACGGACGCGCCGGACTCGTCCCCGATGGCGCCGACGCCAGGTGACACGGCGTCACTCGGCCTGCAGCTCCTCCAGATAGGGCGCGACGTTGACCTGGATGGACGCGCTCTGCACCTGGCCGTACTGACCGGCGATGCCGTCCAGGTAGCCGGAGATCTCCTTGCGCATGACCTCCCGCTCCGGCAGTGTCACCCTGCCCGCCACGATCCGTGCCACCCAGCGGGACTGGGCCTCCACCAGACGGGTGACGGAGCCGTGCGGGCGGACCAGGCCGACGAAGTGCAGACCGGGGTGGTCGGGCGCGACGACCCGCTTGTACAGCTCGACGGAACCCTGCGGACCGATCGGGCAGCCCGGCGGCAGGAACGGGTACGCCATGCGGTACCCGGTGCAGTGGACCACCGCGTCGGCAGGCACGGAGGTGCCGTCGGTGAAGACCACGCGGCCGCCGTCGAAGCGCTCGATCGCGGGCTTGGGGACGATCCCGCCGTGCCGGATGCGGGTGAGGATCTCGTCGGACACCGTCACGGCCGAGGCGAAGATCGGATGGTCCGGCTCGGGCAGCCCGTAGTCCGAGAGCTTGCCGCGCGCGACGAGCAGGGCCTGCTCGATGAAGCGGCGCTGCTCCGCCAGGCTCATGGCCGTCCACCACGGCGCCTCGGCGACATCGTCCAACGGCATGCCGAAGAGCTGCTTGGGCACGATGTGCAGTCCCCGGCGCACGGACAGGACGGTCTGCGCGGCGTACCGGGAGAGGTCGGCGGCGATGTCCACCGCCGAGGCGCCCAGCCCCACCACGACGACTCGCCGGCCGGTGAAGTCGCTCCCGTCGCGGTAGTCGAGAGCGTGCAGAACCGCTCCTTCGAAGGTGTCGGAACCCGGGAGCGGAGCGGGCAGAACCGGCTCGGTGTTGTGCCCCGAGGCGACGACGACCTGGCTGAAGTCGCGTGTGGTGCGCCGCCCCCCGGCGTCCCGGCTGACCACCGTCCAGGAACCGTCGGCGCTCCGGGTGACGGATTCGACCGTCGTCCCCAGCTCGATGCGGTCCGTCACGCCGGCCCACTCGGCGAAGGCACGCAGGTACGCGGCGACGTCACTGTGCTTCGGGTAGACGGGGTAGGAGTCGGGCATCGGGTAGTCGGCGTAACCGGTGAGCCGTTTGTTGGTGTTGAGGTGCAGCGAGAGGTAGCCCGGCCCGCGTTCGCCGGCCTGCGGCTGCCGCCAGAGCCCGCCGACCTCGGGCGCCCGCTCCAGGACGACGAAGTCGACGCCCTCGGACTTCAGGGAGTGGGCGGCCGCCAGCCCCGACAGTCCGGCACCGATGACACACAGACTCACGCGTTCCCCCACAGAAAAGACACCGATCCTTCGCGCACGGGCAGTTGCATGCCCGTTCGGCACACCCACCACGCTTCCGCCACCCGCGACATGGATCACAGCCGTGCCCGACGGGCCGGGGTGGCGCGGGGGGTAGGGCGGACTTCGTGGGGCGAGCCGCCCACTTCGGGCGGGCGGCTACGCGCGAGCGGCGGCCCACAGGCCCCGGACATGCCCGAGGTGCCGGGTCATGATCTCGCGCACCGCCCGCTCGTCGCGGGCCAGCAGGGCGTCGAGGAGCTCCAGGTGTTCCTCGGCGGAGGCCAGCAGACGGCCCGACGCGGACAGGGCGGTCAACCCGTACAGCCGGGCGCGACCGCGCAACTCACGTACCACCTGGACGAGATGGGCGTTGCCGGCGAGGGCCAGCAGACCGAGGTGGAAGCGGGTGTCGGCCTCGACGTAGGCGATGAGGTCGCCCGCGACCGCGGCGGCGACGATCTCACGGGCCGCCGGACGCAGCGCCTCCAGGGACACCGGGTCGGCGGTGCCGGCCAGCGCGACCACGGTGGGGATCTCGATGAGGGCGCGGACGTGGGTGTACTCGTCCAGCTGCCGGTCGGAGACGTCGGTGACCCGGAACCCCTTGTTCGGGACGGCGTCGACCAGACCCTCCTTCGCGAGGTCGAGCATCGCCTCGCGCACCGGGGTCGCCGACACGCCGAAGCGGGCGGCGAGGGCCGGCGCCGAGTACACCTCGCCGGGCAGCAGCTCACCCGCGATCAGCGCGGCCCGCAGGGCGTCGGCGACCCGCTCGCGGTAACTGCTCCGGCGGCCGCCGAGCACCGGCAGCGCGGGCGCGGGCACAGCGGGCGCCGCGGCCGGTGCGGGCGCCGGTGAGGCGGGTGTCCGGCTGCCGGTGCGCGGGGCCATGGGGATCTCCTCGAAACGCTGTGCCATGTCACGTGCCACCAGTATCACGCACCGGTCGGCCGGGAGGCGGGCCGCCTGCTGCTCACGGGCGCGGAAAGGACGCCGGTCAGAGCACGAAGCCGTCCGGGAAGGGGTCCGTGGGGTCCAGCAGGTACTGGGCGGTGCCGGTGATCCAGGCTCGGCCGGTGAAGCTGGGCAGCACCGCCGGACGGCCGGCGACCTCCGTGCGCCCGAGGAGCCGGCCTGTGAAACGGGTGCCGATGAAGGACTCGTTCACGAACTCGGTGTGCAGCGGCAGTTCGCCGCGCGCATGCAACTGGGCCATGCGCGCGCTGGTGCCGGTGCCGCACGGCGAGCGGTCGAACCAGCCGGGGTGAATGGCCATCGCGTGCCGGGAGTGCCGGGCGGTGGCGCCGGGCGCGTACAGGTGGACGTGGTGGCAGCCGCGGATGGAGGGATCCTCCGGATGGACCGGTTCCCCCTCGGCGTTGATCGCCTCCATCAGCGACAGCCCGGCGTGCAGGATGTCGTCCCGGCGGGCGCGGTCGAAGGGGATCCCGAACTCCTCCAGCGGCAGGATCGCGTAGAAGTTCCCGCCGTACGCCAGGTCGTAGGTCACCGTGCGGCCGTCGGGCAGTGCCGCCCTGCGGTCCAGCGCGACCGCGAAGGAGGGGACGTTCCGCAGCGTGACGGACGTGGCCGCGCCGTCCGCGACCGCGACCTCGGCGACGACGAGCCCTGCCGGGGTGTCCAGCCGGATCGTGGTGACCGGTTCGACGACCTCGACCATGCCCGTCTCGACGAGGACGGTCGCCACCCCGATCGTGCCGTGCCCGCACATCGGGAGATAGCCGGAGACCTCGATGTAGAGCACGCCCCAGTCGCAGTCCGGCCGGCTGGGCGGCTGGAGGATCGCGCCGCTCATCGCGGAGTGCCCGCGCGGCTCGTTCATCAACAACTGCCTGATGTCGTCCCGGTGTTCACGGAACCACAGCCGGCGCTCGTTCATCGTCGCGCCGGGGACGACGCCGACGCCGCCCGTGATCACCCGGGTCGGCATGCCCTCGGTGTGCGAGTCGACGGCGTGCAGGACGAGCTTGCTGCGCATGAGGTGCCTTTCCGTGCCGTGCGGCCGGCCGCCGGGCGGTGGTCGTCTGCTGGGGTGGTGGTGGGGGCGTCCCGGGGGGTCTCTTCCGGCGCGCGCGCCGTGGGGGGACGCGTCACGCGAGACCGGCGGCGACGGCCTTCTCGGTGGCCGCCCGGACGGCCGCCTCCTGGTCCGGCAGCAGCGGGACCCGTGGCGGACGGCAGCGGCCGCCGTGCCGGCCCACGACGTCCATCGAGAGCTTGATGGCCTGGACGAACTCGACGCGCGAGTCCCAGCGCAGCAGCGGGTGCAACTGGCGGTAGAGGGGGAGCGCGGTGGTGAGGTCACCGGCGACGGCCGCCCGGTAAAGCTCCGTCGAGGCCCTCGGCAGCGCGTTGGGGTAGCCGGCCACCCAGCCCTTCGCGCCGGCCACGGCCAGCTCCAGCAGCACGTCGTCCGCACCCGCCAACAGATCGAGTTCGGGAGCGAGTTCGGCGATGCGGTAGGCGCGGCGCACATCGCCGGAGAACTCCTTCACGGCGTGCACGTGACCCTCGCCGTGCAGCCGTGCCAGCAGTTCCGGCACCAGGTCGACCTTGGTGTCGACGGGGTTGTTGTACGCCACCACCGGCAGGCCCGCCCGGGCCACCTCCGCGTAGTGGGCGACGACGGCCCGCTCGTCGGCGCGATAGGCGTTGGGCGGCAGCAGCATCACCGCCGAGCAGCCCGCCCCGGCCGCCTGCTCGGCCCAGCGGCGGGCCTCGGCGGAGCCGTACGCGGCGACCCCGGGCATGACGCGCGACCCGCCCACGGCGGCGACCGCGGTCTCCACCACCCGTCCGCGCTCCTCGGGCGTGAGCACCTGGTACTCGCCCAGCGATCCGTTGGGGACGACGCCGTCGCAGCCGTTCGCCACCAGCCAGGCGCAGTGCTCGGCGTACCGGTCGTGGTCGACGCGGAGGTCGTCGTCGAGCGGCAGCGCGGTGGCGACGAGGACGCCGTGCCAGGGGCGCCGCCGGGAGGCGGTGGGAGCGGCCGGGGCGGCGGCCGGGGGACGGGCGGGCGCGGGCGGGGTGGCGGGGGTGGTCATGCACGGGTCCCTTCACAAGCGGTGACGTGGGGGTGAGGTGTGACATGTCACTGGGTGACCGGAGGTTCGACGGGAGGTTCGGCCGGGGGTTCGGCCGGGGGTTCGGCCGGGGCGGCGAGGACGCCGAGCGGGACCGGGCGGGCCAGCAGCCGTCGTGCCGGGGTGAGCGCACAGCCCGCCACGCCGGCTACTCCGGGCTCGCACATGCGGCCCTGACACCAGCCCATGCCGGCCCTGGTCAGGAGTTTCACGGTACGCAGATCACCGGCGCCGAGGGTGCCGACGGCCTCGCGGACGGCGCCGGCGGGCACCTCCTCGCAGCGGCACACGACCGTCTCGTCGGTCACCTGCTCCGTCCACCGGACGGGCTGCGCGGCGTACGCGGCGTCCAGCGCGGAGAAGAACGCCCGCAGCCGGTCACGGGTCCGGGCGGCCGGGGCCCAGCCGGCCGGGTCGGGGACCCGTCCGGTCAGTCTCGCCGCCGCCGAGCGGCCGGCGATGTGCCCCTCCGCCAGCGACAGCGTGGCGCCGCCGACGCCCGTCGTCTCGCCCGCGGCCCAGACGCCGGGCACGTCGGTGCGCTGCTCGGCGTCGACCCACACGCCCGGTCCGTCGAGACGGCAGCCGAGCCCGTCCGCGAGATCCGTGTGCGGCAGCAGACCGTGGCCGACGGCCAGGGTGTCGCAGGAGAGCCGCCGTTCGCTGCCGGGCGCGGGACGGCCGTCGGCGTCCAGCGCGGCCACGGTGACCGACTCCAGTCGGTCGACGCCATGGGCCTTCAGCACTACATGACGGACCATCACCGGCACGCGGGTGCAGCGCCAGTCGCGCCGCGAGGGCCGCTCCCTCGGCGAGCTTCGCGGGGGCCGCCGCCCAGGCGCGGGCGCTGCGTGCGAGGCCCCTGGGGCCGGCCGACTCGACCAGGGCGGCGACCTGGGCGCCGGCCGCCGCGAGACCGGTCGCCACGGGCAGCAGCAGCGGGCCGGTGCCGGCGACGACGGCCGTACGGCCGGGCAGCGACAGCCCTCCCTTGAGCAGCGCCTGCGCGCCGCCGGCGGTGACCACTCCGGGCAGGGTCCAGCCGGGGAACGGCAGGACCTTCTCGTATCCGCCGGTCGCCAGCAGTACCGCGTCGGCCCGCACGGCGACGGACTCCGCCTGCCGCGGACCGAGCAACGCGTGCACGACGAGGGAGCCCGACTCCCGCTCCACGCACCAGACGTGACGATCGCTCAGGTGCGTCACGCGACCCGCGTCGAGATGGGCGTCGAGTCCGGCGCGCAGCCGCTCCCAGGTGCGCCACTGGTGGTGCAGCGCCTGGGGGCGCCGGGCGCCGAGGCCGGGCGCGGGCTGCCGGTAGAACTGCCCGCCCGCCTCGGCGGCGGAGTCGGTCAGCACCACGCGCACACCGCGCGCCGCGGCCGCCAGGGCGGCGGCGAGCCCTGCCGGGCCGGCGCCGATCACCGCGAGGACCGGGCGGCGGTCACTCATCGTGGCCCGACCCGGCCTGCGAGCGGACGACGGCTCCGGGCGTGGCCGGCACCAGACAGGCCCGCTGGTTGGGCCGGCCGTCGACGGTGACCAGACAGTCGAAGCAGACTCCGATGCCGCAGAACGCCCCGCGCGCCCGCCCCGCACCCCGGGTCGTGCGCCAGGCCGTGACACCGGACGACCACAGCGCGGCGGCCAGCGTCTGCCCGGGCAGCGCCTCGATCGCCCTGTCGTCGAAGGTGACGGTGAACGGAGCGCCGGGACGGGCCCGGACCAACCGCAGGGGATTCACGGGGAGGCCTCCTCGCCGAAGGGTTCCGCACGGCCGGATCGGCCGGATCGGCCACCCGGGCGGCCTGGACGCGGGGAACGGTGTGCGCGGTGCGGGCGGTCGAAGCGGTCGGGGCGGAACGGCGTCAGGTCCAGCTCCGGGCTCGCGCCGGTGAGCGTCTGCGCGAGGAGCCGGCCCGTGCCGGTGGCGAGGCCGATGCCCGCGCCCTCGTGTCCGCAGGCGTGGAACAGTCCGGGCACCCGTGGGTCCGGGCCGATCGCGGGCAGGTGGTCGGGCAGGTACGGGCGGAAGCCGACGTAGGTGCGCATCGCCCGGACGTGCGCCAGGAACGGGAAGAGGCGGGTGGCCCCCGCCGCCAGGGCGCGCACGACCGGCAGCGAGAAGGACCTGTCGAACCCGACCCGCTCCCGGCTCGCGCCGATCAGCACCGGCCCGGCCGCGGTGCCCTCGACGACCGGGGAGGTCTGCAGGGCCGCCGAGTCGCTCGCCACGTCGGCCACGTAGTCGGCGGCGTACACCTTGTGCCGTACCCGCGGCGGCAGCGGCTCGGTGACCAGGACGAAGCCACGGCGGGGCAGTACGGGCAGTGCGACGCCGGCCAGGGCGGCGACCTCCGCTCCCGCGACGCCCGCCGCGTTGACCACGGCCGGCGCGAGGATGTCGCCGCGGTCGGTCCGCACGCCCCGCACCGCGCCGTCGGGGCCGCGCAGGATCCGTGTCACGGCACGGCCGGTCTCCAGCCGTGCGCCCGAGGCGCGCATCAGGTGGGCGGCGGCGAGGGTGGGCATGACCTGGGCGTCCTGCGGGTACAGCACGCCGCCGGCGAGTCCGGCCGCCAGGTGGGGTTCCAGGTCCCGGAGTCGAGCCGCGTCGACAGGGACGGTCCGCACCCCGGCGGCGCGCTGCCCGGCCGCGAGGACCGTCAGCGCGGCCAGGGATTCCGCGCTCGACGCCACCACGAGGCCGCCCTTGGGCTCGTACTCCACGGCCGCGGCGAACTCCTCCTCGGCGGCCAGCTCCTGCCACAACCGGAGTGACAGCAGAGCCAGTCGGAGCTCGGGGCCGGGCTCCTTGTCGGAGACGAGGAGATTGCCCTCGCCGGCGCCGGTGGTGCCGCCGGCCACCGGGCCGCGGTCCACCACGATCACGTCGAGTCCGGCACGCGCCGCGTACAGCGCACAGGCCGCGCCCACCATGCCCGCGCCGACGACCACCACGTCACCGCTCGGTCGCTTGGTCACGCCAGTAATATGTCACATGGCGCTGCGCCGAGGAAGACGGTGTACTGGCGCGGGCCGACGGCTCGTTGAGCCGGACCGCCGAGCCGGCGCGCTCAGTCGAACTCGCTGGGCTCCGGGGCCGGAGTGCGGCCCTCCCGGACGTCCTTGAGCCGGGTGGTGCCGTGACTCACCGCGTCCTTGGTGCTGTCGTGGTCCGCACCGTCGTACCCGCCGTTGGTCACGGTGATCGCGTCGTTGCCGACCCGTACGGCCGCGACGTCCAGGGTGAGGGTGACCGGGGAGCCGCCGGAGGTCCCCTTCACCGTCACGGTGATGCCCTCACGGGCGTCCCCCGCCTTCGGGAGGGAGGCTTCGACGACCTGCACGGTGCGGGTGGAGCCGTCGGAGGCCTTCGCGTCGAACTGGTCGCACTCGGTGGTCAGCGACCCCAGCCAGTCCAGCGACTTGTCGAGGTCGTCCCGGTCGTAGGCGGCGACCTGGTAGAGCAGCCGGGAGTCGCCCTGGGTGAAGCCGGTGAGCGCCGACGCGCCGGACGGGCGGCCCAGCAGGTCGTCGCCGTACAGCCCGTCGAGCAGCCGCTGGCAGTCGGCGGCCTGCGTCTTGCCCGTGAGGAACTGCTGGGCGTCGACCGTGCCGATGAGGAGCTTGTCCTCCCAGGACGCCGCGTTCGGCACCTGGTTCCAGTCGTCCTCCAGGTCGCCCTCGGTGATCAGAGCGGTCCGTGCGCCCGCCGACGTGAGCGTCTTCTTCCCGGGGGAGGCGGTGGTCGTCCGTTCGGCCACGGGCGAGGCCGCGACGCCGGACGCGCTCGACGCGCTGGACGCGCCGTCCTGGCCGCCGGAGCAGGCGGCCGCCGTGGCGAGCAGCGTTCCGGCGGCCAGGACGGCGGTCAGCGCCCGCACCGGGCGGCTGGGGCGGCCCGGGCGGGTCGGCCCGGCCGGGCCCGACGGGCGGGGCGGGCAGGTCGGGCGGGACGACGGACGAGGGGTGCTCACGGGTACCTCCAGAGGACGGGGTCGGCTGCCCTGCCCTCCACGGCACCACCGGCCGGGCCGCTCGACCAGCGCAAGGAGCCGTACGGGTGAGGCCGCGGCGCAGGCGGCGGCCGGCCTCGCGGCTGCGGGCCCGCGGGGAAAATACGAGGTGGCGCGCGCCGGGCGCAGGGCATCATGGCGATCCCGAGCGCCCGATCGCGGCGCCCGGCTGATCATCGTCGGGGGAACGACCGGGGGCACCTGTGACCGTCACCAACATCCTGCTGTCCGGCATCGTCGGCTCGACCGCCTACGGACTCGCCCGCGAGGGCTCCGACGTGGACCGGCTCGGCATGTTCGCCGCCCCCACCGAGGAACTGCACGGCCTGCACACTCCCAAGGAGTCGCACGTCAGCACGGCGCCCGACCGCACCCTGCACGAGGCCGCGAAGTGGTGCCGGCTCGCCCTCGGCGGCAACCCGACCGTCATGGAACTCGTCTGGCTGCCCGACGAACTGTACGAGGTGCGCACCCCGCTCGGCGACGAACTCATCGCCCTGCGCACCACGCTGCTCAGCGCCGGGCGGGTCCGCGACGCCTATCTCGGGTACGCCACCCAGCAGTTCCGCAAGCTGCGGAACCGCAGCGAGGACTCTCCCGCGGCGGGCGGCCGCAGACGCAGCGCCAAGCACGCCCGGCATCTCAAGCGGCTGTGCGCCCAGGGGTACGAGCTCTACTCCACGGGACGCCTGACGATCCGGGTCGAGGACCCGGAGAGCTACCACCGGTTCGGCGAGGAGGTCGCCGCCGATCCCGACGCCGCGCTGCCGATGCTGCGCCGCGTCGAGGAGGCGTTCGCCGAGACGCGCAGCGTCCTGCCGGACCAGCCCGACGAGCGCGCCGCCGACGCCTGGCTGCGCCGGGTCCGCAGGCGGTTCTACGCGGCGGCGTAGTCCGGCCCCGAGCGCCGGCGCGGCCAGGCGCCGGGGTCCTCCGCCCCCGGCCACGATAAATCGCGTGCCGGGCCGCTCCTTCGCTCCTACACTCGCTGCAGATCGAGCGCGGCCGCCTCCACGGCGGCGCGCCGTACCGCGACGAACGAGGGGGGCCCGGCCATGCGTGACCACACCGCTGTCGTCGCTCCCCGCTCCCGGTACGAGGTGATCCTCGTGTCCTCGTCCGTCCGGTGCCCGCGGCGCGGCCGGCACCGGATCTCCTGACGAAGGCCTGAGCGACCCGAGAGGCAGTCACCGCCGTACATCTGACGAACCATCACCATCGGTTCCGCCGTGCGGCTGTCCCTGCCCGTCCGTCGCCTCCCGCCTCCGTCCGGCACATCGCGCTGCCCGTTCCCAGGAACACCCCGAAAGGCCAAGGGCCGTGCGCAACCACCTCGATCGTGACCTCACCCGTCTCTCCGCCGTCCGCAACCTGGGCATCCTCGCCCACGTCGACGCGGGCAAGACCACCGTGACGGAGCGGATCCTGTACGCCACCGGGACCACGCACAAGCGCGGCGAGGTCCACGACGGCACCACCGTCACCGACTTCGACCCCCAGGAACGCGACCGCGGCATCACCATCTTCGCCGCGGCCGTCAGCTGCGCGTGGGAAGGCCACCGCGTCAACCTGATCGACACCCCCGGGCACGTCGACTTCGCCGACGAGGTGGAGCGGTCCCTGCGGGTACTGGACGGGGCGGTGGCCGTGTTCGACGCCGTGGCGGGCGTGGAACCGCAGAGCGAGTCCGTGTGGCGGCAGGCCGACCGTCACGGCGTGCCCAGGATCGCGTTCGTGAACAAACTGGACCGGGCGGGCGCCGACCTCGACGCCGCGGTGGAGTCCATCCGGGCCCGTCTGCACCCGGTGCCGCTGGTCGTCCAGCTGCCGATCGGGGCGGAGGACTCCTTCACGGGCGTCGTCGACCTGCTGCGCATGCGGGCGCTGACCTGGCGCGCGGACGACGGCGACACGCCCGTCGACACACCCGTTCCGGACGGCCTGCGGGAGGAGGCGCTGGGCCGGCGCAGGCGGCTGGAGGAAGCCGTGGCGGAGCGGCACCCGGCCGCCCTGGAGGAGTTCTGCGACCGCGGGACGCTGTCGGCGCCAACGCTCTCCGCGGCCCTGCGCGATCTCACCCGCACGGGCGACGGGGTGGTCGTGCTCTGCGGCTCCGCCTACCGCAACCGGGGAATCCAGCCGCTGCTCGACGCCGTCGTCGCGTATCTGCCGTCGCCCCTGGACGTGCCGCCGGTACGCGGTGCGGACCCGGCCGGCGGCGGGGGCCGCGGCGCCGGCCGGCAGCGCGACGCGGGCGGGGAGCAGCGTCCCGCCGACCCGAACGCGCCGTTCGCGGCTCTCGCGTTCAAGGTCGGCGCCACGCCCACGGGCCGGCTGACCTACCTCAGGGTGTACTCGGGCACGATCGAGAAAGGAGACGCGGTGTGGGAGTCCGGCACGCGGCGCACCGAGCGGATCGGGCGGATCCTGCGGGTGCAGGCCGACCGGCACGCCCAGCTGGAGCGGGCGGTCGCCGGGGACATCGTGGCGGTCGTCGGGCTGAAGGCGGCCCGCGCGGGCTCGACGCTGTGCGCGCCGGAGGCCCCCCTCGTCCTCGAGCCGCCCGGCGTGGCGGCCCCGGTCGTGTCGGTGGCGGTGGAGGCGCGGACGAGTGCCGACGCCGACCGTCTGGCGTCGGCGCTGGCGCGGTCGGCCGAGGAGGACCCGTCGCTGGTGGTCAGGACCGACCCGGAGACCGGTCAGACGGTCCTGTCGGGCATGGGCGAACTGCATCTGGAGGTCGCGGTGGAGAAGATCCGCCGCAGTCTCGGGGTGGAGGTCACCGTCGGCCGTCCTGGGGTGACCTACCGCGAGACGGTCGCCCGAGGCGTGTCCGGCCTCGTCTTCCGGCACGTCAAACAGGACGGCGGGGCCGGGCAGTTCGCGCATGTCGTGCTCGACGTCGAACCACTCGACGCCGAACCGCTCGGCACTGCGTCGCCGGGCGCCGGGTCGGCGGGTGTTGGGTCGCCGGACGCCGGGTCGCCGGGTGCGGAGGGCGGTGCCGCGACCGGGTTCGTGTTCCGTTCGGCCGTCGTCGGCGGACGGGTGCCGCAGGAGTACGTGCGTGCCGTGGAGGCCGGCTGCCGCGACGCCCTCGCCGAGGGCCCGCTCGGCGGACACCCGGTCACCGGCCTCAGGGTCACCCTGACCGACGGGGCGACGCATGTGAAGGACTCCTCCGAGACGGCCTTCCGCACGGCCGGCCGGCTCGGGCTCCGGGAGGCCCTGCGCCGCTGCGCGATGGTGCTGCTGGAACCGGTCGTCGAGGTCACGGTCACCGTGCCCGAGGCAGTGGTCGGCGGGGTCCTCGGCGACCTCGCAGGCCGGCGCGGGCGGGTCACCGACTCGACCGTGCGCGGCGGTTCGGCGGTCGTCACCGCGACCGTGCCGCTGGCCGAACTCTTCGGCTACGCGACCCGGTTGCGCAGCCGGACCCAGGGACGCGGCGCCTTCTCGGCCCGCCCGACGGGCTACGCCCCGGCGCCGACGGCGACACAGGCGCGTTAGCTCCGGGCGCGGAACCGGCCTGGGGGTGTTCCGTCCCGGGGCTCCCCGGTGCGTGCCGCGAACAGATCGTGTCCGCGGCACGCACCGGATCCCGGGCCCCGGGATCCGGTGCCTGGGGCCCGGTGCCCGGGTGGCAGCCCCGGTGCACCGTCGGAAGCCGGGGGCCAGGCCGCCGTCAGGGGTAGGAGACCACCGTCGACGGCACCGTCGACGTGCCGGACGTCGGCGCGCCGAGGTCGTTGATCACGTGCTCGTACTGGCCCTGGCCGCCCAGCGAGACCACCAGCAGGTCGTGGAACTTCACGCCCGGCACGTTCGGGGCCGCGAAGCCGTGATGCTGGACGATCGTGGGGTCGACGTTGTAGAAGCAGTAACTGCCCAGGCCCCAGCCCTCGTGCGCGGTGACGTCGTCGCCGACCTTGTAGGCGGCGTAGCCCTTCAGCGCGCCGTTGCGGATCGCCGCCTGGTTCGGGGCGTCGTACGCCTTCTCGTTCTGGAAGAAGATCGTGCGGCCGCGCTGCCCGTACCACTGCACGTCGTACTTGTTGAAATGCTCCACGAACAGGCCCGTGGCGAGCACGTCGTGGCCGTTGACGACGACCCCGTAGTCGGCGCGGTTGGTCTCCCAGCCGACGCCCTCGCCGTGGTCGGCGCGCCAGACCCAGGTGTGGTCGACGATCGTGTGCCGGTTGTTGATCACCATGCTGGTGGTGGCCCTGCCGGGGCCCGCCCCGCCGATCCTGATGAACACGTCCTGCACGGTGGTCGGGTCGGCGGAGTGGTCGCGCCGGGCTCCGGGCGGACCGACCTCCAGCAGGGTCGCGGAGTCGACCGGGCCGGCGTCGACGAGGAAGCCCGCCAGCCGGACGCCGTCCACGTCGGCGACCTTGAGCGCTGTGACGCCGTTGTCGGGGATCAGCGTGGCGTAGCCGAGGCCGAGGACGACGGTGCCGGCCCGGTTCACCCGGATCGGCCGGTCGAGGTGGTACACGCCCGGTGTGAGCAGCAGGTGCAGGCCCTGGTCGAGAGCCTGGTTGAGGGTGGCCGCGGAGACGCCCGGCTTGGCCACGTAGAACCGCGACAGGGGCAGCGAACTGCCACGCGGGGTGCCGCGGCCCCAGGTCACACCGCGTGCGTCGGTGCGCTTGGCGGGCAGGAACACGCGGTAACCGCCGCGGTCGACGTACAGGAACGGCTTCTCCCGGGAGACGGGCGTCGTCTCGAGCGTGGTGTAGGGCGGGCTGGGGAAACTCTGGGCGGGGGCGCCTTCGACGCCCGAGAACACCATGTTCCACACGCCGTTGAGCCAGCTGCCGATGACACTGTCCCGGGTGTACCACTGCTGCTGCGAGTAGGGGCCGACCTCGCCTTCGATCCGGCTGTCGGCGATGTAACCGCCACTGGCCCAACCGAAGCCGGACGGCGCGAGGTTGAGGCCGCCGTGGACGTGCATCCGGCGGAACGGGGCCGCCTGGGCGACCGCCCATCGGTTGGTGCCGCTGACCGGGACGAGCGCGAGGTTCTCCGCCGAACGCCAGAAGTTCTGCGTGGCGTTGCCGCCGAACCAGCCCGCGTCGACGGTCACGTCGCCGTTGATGGTGGTGTCGTCGGGGGAGAGGCCGAGGCCGGCGATGGAGGTGTAGAAGCCGAGTTGGGCGTTGAGTCCGTGGTAGACGCCCGGCTTGAACAGCAGAGCGTAGCGTCCGGTGCCGAACTGGGCCGACTCCTGCTGCCGGAACACCTCGTCGAGGCGGGCCTGGATGCCGGGGGTCGACGGGTCGAAGACGAGGACGTTCGGACCGAGGTCGCCGCCGCCCGGCAGGGCGCACGGACGCCTGCCGCGCGAGGCGGCGACCCTGGCGCTGCCGGCCGACGCGACGCCGGTTGACGCGGCGGACGCCGGTGCGGCGGCCAGTCCGGTGAGGGCGGGGGCGGCTGCGGCCGTGGCTGCGACCGCGAGCACGGATCTGCGGTGCACGGCCGGGGTTTCCGAAGGCGGCTGGGCCTGGGGCATGGGCGGCTCTCCTCGGTGCGGGCCGCTCACGGGGGAGCGGCTGGCTAAAGGAAGTGAACGGGCACGTGCTTGAGAGCGCTCTCTCAGCGCTGAATGCTTCAACTACCCGAACGTGTCCGTCAAGTGGTGCGACCGGAGTCGTCCGCCGAAGCAGCCCTGGAGGTTTCGGTGTGACTCCGGCGCGGACCCGGTGCGGCCCCGGTGCGGCCCCGGTGTGGCCCTGTGCGCCGGAACTCTTGACGTGAGCCGCTTCCGAGGTTTAACTCACGTCCTAAATTAAGTCCTGATGACACCGGGAGCCGACCCATGCGCACCATTCGAGCCGCGGCCACAGGAGCCGTCGTCATGTCACTCGCCCTCGCGGCCACGGCCTGCGGAGGCGGCTCGACGGACGGCGGGGGATCCAACGACTCGCCGAAGACCCTGACGTACTGGGCCTCCAACCAGGGCGCGAGCATCGAGGTGGACAAGAAGGTCCTGCAGCCGGAACTCGACAAGTTCGAGAAGCGCACCGGGATCAAGGTGAAGCTGGAGGTCGTCCCCTGGTCGGACCTGCTCAACCGGATCCTCACCGCGACCACGTCAGGTCAGGGCCCCGACGTCCTCAACATCGGCAACACCTGGTCGGCCTCGCTCCAGGCCACGGGCGCGCTGCTGCCCTGGAACGACGCGAACCTCGCGAAGATCGGCGGCAAGGACCGCTTCGTCGCCTCCGCGCTCGGCTCGACCGGCGCACAGGGGCAGGACCCGGCCGCGGTGCCGCTGTACTCGATGGCATACGCCCTGTACTACAACAAGCAGATCTTCGCCGACGCCGGCATCGCACAACCACCGGCCACCTGGGCCGAGTTGGTGGCGGACGGCAAGAAGATCCAGGCGAAGGGCAAGCAGGTGCTGGGCGCCGAGGGCGCGAACGTCGCGGAGAACATCCACCACGTCTTCGTCTTCGCCGAGCAGCACGGCGCGGACTTCTTCACCGCCGACGGCAAGCCCGACTTCACCTCCGACGGCGTGGTCGCGGCGGTCGAGCAGTACGTCGGCCTGATGGCGAAGGACAAGGTCATCCCGCAGGGCAACGCCGAGTACGCGCAGAACCAGTCCGTGAGCGACTTCGCCAAGGGGAAGACCGCGATGCTGCTGTGGCAGTCCGCGTCCGCCAACCTCACGTCCCAGGGCATGAGCGCGGATGCGTACGGCATCGCCCCGGTGCCCGTGCGGTCCGGCTCCCCGGGCGCAGGAGCCCAGGTCAACTCGATGGTCGCGGGCATCAACCTGGCGGTCTTCAAGAACACCGACAACCTGGACGGCGCGACCGAGTTCGTGAAGTTCATGACCGGCGACGAGGAGCAGAAGATCCTCAACACGGCCTACAGCACCATCCCGCCGGTCGCCGCCGCCCAGTCGGACGCCGCGTTCAACTCACCGGCGAACGTGGTCCTCAAGGACACCCTGGCCAAGAGCGCCGCCGCGCTGCCCCAGGTCGCCGACGAGTCGCAGTTCGAGACGACGGTCGGCACGGCCGTCAAGGAACTGTTCGCCGACGCCGCCGCCGGCCGCGCGGTCACCACCGAGTCGGTGAAGGCCAGGCTCGCCAAGGCCCAGCAGCAGATGCCGGCGAAGTGAGCCCGATGACCACCGCCGTCGAGGTCGCGAAACCTCCCGTACGCCCCGCCGGCGGCGGGACCCGGCGACCGCGCCCCGGCCGCCTCCGCCGCGTCGGACTGCCCTACCTGCTGCTCCTGCCCGCCCTGATCCTGGAACTCCTCGTCCACCTGGTGCCGATGGTGATCGGCATCGTCATGAGCTTCAAGGAACTCACCCAGTTCTACATCCGCGACTGGGGCACCGCCCCCTGGTCCGGCCTCGACAACTACCGGGTGTCGGTGGACTTCGACGCGCCCGTCGGCGAGGCCCTGCTCCACTCGTTCCTCGTCACCGTCGGCTTCACCCTGCTGTCGGTCGGCCTGTGCTGGCTCATCGGCACGGCGGCGGCGGTCTTCATGCAGGACGCCTTCCGCGGCCGCGGACTCCTGAGGGCGCTGTTCCTGGTGCCGTACGCGCTGCCCGTCTACGCGGCCGTGATCACCTGGGTCTTCATGTTCCAGCACGACAACGGCCTGGTGAACCACGTCCTGCACGACCAGCTGCACCTCACCGACAAGCCGTCGTTCTGGCTCATCGGGGACAACAGCTTCTACGCGCTGCTCACCGTGTCGGTGTGGAAGGGCTGGCCGTTCGCCTTCCTCATCGTGATGGCGGGCCTGCAGAACATCCCGCGCGAGCTGTACGAGGCGGCCGCGCTGGACGGCGCCGGGGTGTGGCAGCAGCTCCGCCGCATCACCCTGCCGTCCCTGAGCCAGGTCAACCAGGTGCTGGTGCTGGTGCTGTTCCTGTGGACGTTCAACGATTTCAACACCCCCTACGTCCTGTTCGGCAGGGCCGCCCCGGAGGCCGCGGACCTCATCTCGGTCCACATCTACCAAGCGTCCTTCGTCACCTGGAACTTCGGCACGGGATCGGCGATGTCGGTCCTGCTGCTGCTCTTCCTGCTGGCCGTGACGGGCGTCTACCTGACCCTCACCTCGCGCAACCGGAGGTCGTCCCGTGCGCGGTGACTCACCCATGGCGCCGCCGCGTTCCTTCCTCTGGTCCCGGCGGATCTTCCTCACCCTGCTCACCGGCTTCGTGCTGCTGCCGGTGTACGTGATGGTCTCCAGCTCGCTCAAGCCGCTCGCAGACGTCACGGGCGAGTTCCGCTGGCTGCCCAGCGGTCTGACCGTCCGCCCGTACATCGACATCTGGTCCACCGTCCCGCTCGCCCGGTACTTCGTGAACTCGCTGATCGTGGCGGGTGCGGCGACGGTCTGCTCGGTGGTGATCGCGGTGTTCAGCGCGTACGCGGTGAGCCGTTACGACTTCCGCGGCAAACGCACCTTCACGGTCACCGTCCTGTCCACGCAGATGTTCCCCGGCATCCTCTTCCTGCTGCCGCTGTTCCTGCTCTACGTCAACATCGGCAACGCCACCGGCATCGCGCTGTTCGGCTCACGGGGCGGCCTGATCCTGACGTATCTGACGTTCTCGCTCCCCTTCTCCGTCTGGATGCTGATCGGGTACTTCGACTCGGTGCCGCGCGACCTCGACGAGGCCGCCCTGGTCGACGGCTGCGGCCCGCTCGGCGCGCTGTTCCGGATCGTCGTGCCGGCCGCGACCCCCGGCATCGTCGCCGTGGCCGTCTACGCCTTCATGACCGCCTGGGGCGAGGTGCTGTTCGCGTCCGTCATGACCAACGACACCACCCGCACGCTCGCCGTCGGACTCCAGGGCTACTCCACCCTCAACGACGTGTACTGGAACCAGATCATGGCCGCCTCGCTCGTCGTCAGCGTGCCCGTGGTCGCCGGGTTCCTGCTGCTCCAGCGCTATCTCGTCACCGGCCTGACGGCGGGCGCCGTCAAGTGACCTCCACCGCGTCCTCCCCCTCCTCCCCCTCCTCCGAAGGGACTTCCGTGACCATCGACCTCGCCGCCCTCCCGCACGACTTCCTGTGGGGTACGGCCACGGCGGCGTACCAGATCGAGGGGGCCGTGGCCGAGGACGGACGTGCGCCGTCGATCTGGGACACCTTCTCCCACACCCCCGGCAAGGTCGCCAACGACGACAACGGCGACGTCGCCTGCGACCACTACCACCGCTGGCGCGAGGACATCGCGCTGATGCGGCAACTGGGCGCCGACGCCTACCGGTTGTCCATCGCCTGGCCGCGGATCGTGCCGGGCGGCGACGGACCGGCCAACGCCAAGGGCCTCGCCTTCTACGACCAGGTGATCGACGGGCTGCTGGAGGCGGGCATCACCCCGTCCGTCACCCTCTACCACTGGGATCTTCCGCAGGTCCTCCAGGACCGGGGCGGCTGGCCCGAGCGGGCGACCGCCGAGCACTTCGCCGCGTACGCCTCGGTCGTGGCCGAACGGCTCGGCGACCGCGTCACCCACTGGGCCACCCTCAACGAGCCCCTGTGCTCGGCCTGGATCGGACACCTGGAGGGCACGATGGCCCCCGGCCTGAAGGACCTGACGGCGGCCGTCCGCGCCTCGTACCATCTGCTCCTCGGCCACGGCCTCGCCACGCAGGCGATCCGCGCAGCCGCCCCCGGCGCCCGGGTCGGCATCGTGAACAACCTCTCCACGATCCACCCCGCCACCGACCGCCCCGAGGACGTCTCCGCCGCCCGCCGCATGGACGGCCACACCAACCGCTGGTGGCTCGACCCGGTGCACGGCCGCGGCTTCCCGGCCGACATGCGCGAGGAGTACGGCGTCGAACTCCCGGAACTGCAGGGTGACTTGACGACGATCGCCGCCCCGCTCGACTGGCTGGGCCTGAACTACTACTTCCCGCAGACCGTCGCCGACGACCCGACCGGCCCGGCGCCGCGTGTCCGCACGGTCCGCCGGTCCGGGGTCCCGCGCACCGGCATGGACTGGGAGGTCGACGCGAGCGGCATCGAGGATCTGCTGCTCCGCCTCACCGACGAGTACGGGGCGCGCAAGCTGTACGTCACCGAGAACGGTTCCGCGTTCCCGGACGTCGTCCGCCCCGACGGCACGGTGGACGATCCCGAACGCCAGGACTACCTGGTGAAGCACCTGGCGGCCTGCGCCTCCGCCGCCCGCAAGGGCGCCCCGCTGGCCGGCTACTTCGCCTGGTCCCTGCTGGACAACTTCGAGTGGGCGTACGGCTACGACAAGCGCTTCGGCCTCGTCCACGTCGACTACCGCACCCAGACCCGCACCATCAAGGGCACCGGCCAACGGTACGCGGACATCATCCGCGGCCACCGCG
Organism: Streptomyces achromogenes; assembly: GCF_030816715.1. Classification (NCBI taxonomy): domain Bacteria; kingdom Bacillati; phylum Actinomycetota; class Actinomycetes; order Kitasatosporales; family Streptomycetaceae; genus Streptomyces; species Streptomyces achromogenes. The sequence continues at coordinate 7,455,588 of NZ_JAUSYH010000001.1, forward strand.
AGCGGGGGCGAAAGGCCGCCTGAGGCCGTCGGGTCGTCCGGCCGGGACCTCGTCCGGCCGGGACGGGGGGCACGGGGGAGGCCGGCTGGACGGTCCCGCGCTCCACGCCTCGGGCCCCGGGGCCTTGCCGCTCGCGTCAGGACGCGGGGACGTGCTTCGGGGCCCGGAGCCGAAACGCGCTCCGGATCAGCGAGACGCACGCCAGGGCACAGCACCACGCGCCCGGCTCCATGAAGGACAGGTCCCCTCGGAGGATGAGCAGGCTGCTCAGCCAGAAGGCGTACAGCGCGGTGGTGAGCGCGGTGATCAGGAGGTGCAGACGCCGGATCGGACGCGGCACGGCTTCCCAGGGGGAGCGCCGCAGCGCGGCCAGCACCGCGCCGCACGAACCCAGACCCGCCAATGCGACCAGCGCGAACGGCCACGCGCCGCCGAACGGCCAGATCGTCGCGTACATCCAGTACTGCTGGAACAGGTTCGCGACGACGGTCATGCGGCCGTGGAAGGGCAGGCACAGGGCGAGGACCAGGGCCGCTCCGGCGAAGCCGAAGGGCAGGGCGCGCAGGAGTGCCGAGGGCGGCGGGGGCGGCGGGGTCACGTCCGCCGTCGGTGCGGCGGGCGGCACGGGGCGGGGGACCACGCCTGACGGAACGGCAGGAAGCGGCGGCGCGGTGCCGGCGTTCGCGGGCTGCTCCCGCTGCTTGGGCTGCTTGGGCCGGGCGGTCGTGCCCGGTGCGGAGCGGGGGGCGGTGGCGGTAGTGGCGGCGGCCGGGTCGGCGGGGAGGGCTGAGCCGGTGGCAGCCGCCGTGGGGTGGGTCGAGGCCGACGGGGTCGCCTTCGGCCCGAGTCGGGCCGGCGGGGCGGGCGGAGAAGCCGGGGGCGCGACTCGAGGCTTCGGGGTACGGGCCGCAGGAGACGCGGGCGGCCCCGTCACGCCGGGTTCGGTGACCCCGGGTTCGGCTCCGCCAGGATCGGTGACGCCGGGTCCGGTGAGGGTGGCCGACAGGGCGCGGGCGACCTGACCGGGCAGCCACGCTGCGGTCTCGGTGACGACTTCGGTGGGTGTGTAACCGCCCACGCCCGCCACTTGGGCCAGCTCCTCGATGAGTTCGCCCACCGCCGGGCGGTCGGCCGGTTTCTTGGCCAGACAGCGGGCGACGATCTCCAGGCCCGGTCCGGGCAACCGGTCGAGCCGGGGCTCCTCGTAGGCGATGCGGAAGTTGAGCGACTGCGCCGAGCCGGTGCCGAAGGGGCCGGTGCCGACGGCCGCGTAGGTCAGCACCGCGCCGAACGCGAACACGTCGGTGGCCGGGGTGACCGGGTCGCCGGTGAGCTGTTCGGGAGCCATGAAGCCGGGCGTGCCCAGGATCGTCCCGGTGCGGGTGAGCGCCGTGGACTCGGCCGCGACGGAGATCCCGAAGTCGACGACCCGGGGCCCGTCGGCGGCGATGAGCACGTTGGACGGCTTCAGGTCCCGGTGGACCAGACCGGCCGCGTGGATGGCCTCGAGGGCCTCGGCCAGGCCCGCGCCCAGCATGCGCACCGGGCCCACCGGCCAGGGGCCGTGTGCCGCGACGGCCTGGTCCAGGGCCATTCCGGGCACATAGGCGGTGGCCAGCCACGGGGGTGAACCATCGGGGTCGGCATCGACCAGGGCGGCCGTGTAGAAACCGGTGACCTTGCGGGCGGCCGCCACTTCCTGGGCGAACCTGCGACGGAACCCAGGGTCCTCGGCCAGTTCGGCCCTGACCACCTTGACCGCGACGAGACGCCCGCTGGGCGAACGCCCGAGGAAGACGCGTCCCATCCCGCCGGCGCCCAGCAGCGCGGAGATCCGGTACCGGCCCACCTGCCGCGGATCGGTCGGCTTCAGCGCCTCCATCACGCTCCCCCTGAATCACCCCATGTGCGTGCGCACCCGCGTCATTACACACCACGCCTGCGACCGCGAGGACACACCGTCGGTGGACCGTTTTCGTGCTGTGGGCTCCGGGTGTCGAGGGCTGTGATGGGGACGGGGAATCGCGACGCTGTGGTCCGACGGAGAAGTGGTCAAAGCTCGTGCGGACGGTCTGGGCGCGAGGTCGGGCCGGACCGGGGTCCGGCCGCCCTTGCAGCCCGGGTGTCAGCAGTCGCGCAGTTCTGCCGACTGGTTCAGGATCTGGGCTCGGGTGGAGGTGAAGCGGGTGTGCGTTTCGCCGCCGCGGGCTCCCGGGCGGAAGGCCGCGACGCGGTGGCAGTTCTGGAAGGCCAGGGTGATGTCGAAGTGGCGTTCCAGGCTGCCGCGGATGGCGTCGCTGGCGAGGGCGCGCAGCAGCTGGCCCCGCTCCTGCTCGGAGGCGGGCGGGGTCTGGTTGTCTGCGAACTCGGTGATACCGGCGTGGAGTTGGGTGGAGAGGTCGGAGACGAGGTTGTAGGCGTAGGGGAGGGAGGTGCGGATCGTGTCCACGAAGTCCTCCTCGCGGATGGCACCGGCTTCGGCTTCGGCAAGGAGCTCGGGGGAGACGTCGAGAGACATGGGGGTCCTGTTCCTTTGGTGGGGGGCAGTGCTGAGGGGCAGTGGTGGGGGGTGGTCAGAGGTGGGGTGCCGGGGGCGGGGTGAAGTCCGGGTCCACCTGGGCGGCCAGGTCCTGGCCGGTCGCCTCGTTCGCCCAGGAGCGGGCGTTGCGGAGGTGGAAGTGGACGGCGTGGCGGTGGAGGGCCTGCCGGTCCTTCGGGCGGGCGTCGACCGCGCCGCGCAGGACGTCCAGGGCGTGGCGGTTGACTCCCTCCAACTCGCCTTGTGGGTCGCCGCGTTCGGCCGAGCGGACCCAGGGGGAGAGGGCGACGTGGGTGAGGAGGTCGTCGCCCACCTCCTCCTTGAGGAAGAGCAGGTCGTCCTCGCCGGTCACCTTGTTGCCGACGACGGCGAGGGGGATGTCGTACTCGCGGGCGTGGTCGCGGTACTGGCGGTAGACGGAGACGCCCCTGCGGGTGGGTTCGGCCACCAGGAACGTCATGTCGAAGCGGGCGAACAGGCCGGAGGCGAAGGCGTCGGCGCCCGCCGTCATGTCCATCACCAGGTACTCACCCGGGCCGTCGAGCAGGTGGCTCAGATAGAGCTCCACCGCGCCCAGCTTGGAGTGGTAGCAGGCCACCCCCAGGTCGCTCTCGTCGAACGCGCCGGTCACCATCAGCGGCACGCCGCCGACCCGTTGTACGTGACGGGTGTGCAGCTCGTCGTCGCCCAGCAGGCGCAGCAGCCGTGAACCGCGGCCCGGCGGGGTCGTCTTGACCATCGCCTCGCGGGAGGCGATCCGCGGGTTGTCGCCGCGCAGCAGGTCCTTGATGTCACCCAGGTGCGCGGCCAGCGGCGGGGCCGTGAACGGCGGTGCGCCGGCCGTGGGGTCCAGGGCCTCGGACAGGTGCTGGTTGATGTCGCCGTCCACGGCCAGCACCGGTGCACCGGACCGCGCCAACCGGCGGGCGAACAGGGCCGACAGGGTCGTCTTGCCGCTGCCGCCCTTCCCCACGAATGCGACGCGCATCACACCGCCTTGTTGAAAATGAATGTCATGTGGCTAGATTTAGGGGTGCCCCGTGATCTCTGTCAAATCCACGTCCGGGAGCGGTGACGCCATGATCACCCTCGCTCCGCTTACTGCATATGATGTGCAAGTGCGTGACTACTGCATAAGGCCTGCGGGCCCCGAGGACCTGGACGGCGCCCGGGCCGTCATGCTGGACACCGTCTACCGGGAGTTCGGCAGCGGTTACGTGCCCCGCTGGCACCGCGACATCATCGATCCCGCCGCCGCCTACCTCGCCCCCGACCGCCACACCCTGCTGGTCGCGACCGACGGCGGGAACGGCGGCGACGGGGGCGGCGGCGAGGTCGTCGCCACCGCCGCGCTCGACTCCCGCGGCCCCGCGCATCCGCCGAACCCCCGGCACCTCGCCGAGCGCTACCCCTGCGGCACGACCGCCCAGTTGCGCCGCGTCTACGTCCGTCCCGAGCACCGTCGGCGCGGTCTCGCCCGACGGCTCGTCGCCGAACTGCTCGCCTTCGCGGTCGCCGACGGCGGGTACCGCTCCGTCTATCTGCACACCGACCCCGCCGTCGAAGGCGCCGAGGCGTTCTGGCGGTCGCTCGCCACCGTCGTGCACGACGAACGGAAGGAGGCGGACGGCGGCCAGGGCATCGTGCACTTCGACGTCCCCTTCGACGCCCTCCTCCCCGCCTACCTCTCCCCCCGTCCCCGCACCCCAGGCCGGTAACCTCATGCGCTTCGCTCCGCTCGCCCCTTACTCACCCCGCCCCCGCCGCCCCCGGCTCCTCGCCGCCCTCTGCCTCGCCCCGCTGCTCACCGGCTGTTTCGCCGCCTCCGGCGACGACGGCGACGGCGAGGGGTCCGCCGCCGGGGACGGCGCCCGGCTGCGCGTCGCCCTCGCCTTCCCGCCCGCCGAGCACCTCTCCCCGTACGGCGCCGACGCGACGATCCTCAGCCGGCTCGGCGTCACCGAGGGGCTGACCGCCCTCGACGCCAACGGTGCCGCCGCCCCCGCGCTCGCCGCGTCCTGGCGCCGCGAGGACGACCGCACCTGGCTGTTCACCCTGCGCGAGTCCGTCTTCCAGGACGGCACGGACGTCACCCCCGCCGCCGTCGCCGCGTCCCTCACCCGGGCCACCCTCGCCAGGCCGGCCCCGGCCGCCCTCACCGGCGTCACCCTCACGGTGAAGGCGGAAGGCGGCACGGGCGTGCGCGTCACGACCGCGCGGCCCGACCCCGTCCTGCCCCTGCGGCTGTCCAGCGCCTCCCTCGCCGTCCTCTCCCCGAAGGCGTACGCGAAGAAGGGCGCCGTCGACCCCGCCGGCACCGCCACCGGCCCCTTCGAACTCACCGACGTGAACGGCGCCACCGCCGCGGTCCTCGACCGCTTCGACGACTACTGGGGCGGCCGCGCCCAGGCCCCGGGCATCGACGTGCGGTTCATCGCCGACGGCGGCGCCCGCGCCAACGCCGTGCGCACCGGCCAGGTCGACATCGCCGAGTCGATACCCGTGGCGCAGGCCGCCGGCCTCGACGCGGACACCCGACGCGAGACCGCCACGACCCGCACCGCCAGCCTGCACCTCAACACCAGGTCGGGCGTCTTCAAGAACCCGGCACTGCGCGCCGCCGCCCGGGCGGCCGTCGACACCGCCGCCCTCGCCGAGGGCGTCTACGAAGGACACGCCGACGCCGGCGCCGGCATCTACGGCCCCGCCGTCACCTGGGCCGCGAGCAAGCGCGTCCAGCCCACCGGACGAGCCGAGCCCGCCACCCCCGGCGGAGCCCCCCTCACCCTCGCCACCTATGACAACCGTCCCGAACTCCCCGAAGTCGCCCAGGTGTTGAAGCAGCAGCTGGAGAAGGCCGGTTTCACGGTGAAGCTGGAGGTGCGCGAGTACTCCCGGCTGGAGACCGACGCGCTCGCCGGGAAGTTCGACGCCGTCGTCGGGGCCCGCAACAGCCTCCTGGACACCGGCGACCCGGTGTCGCTCCTGGCGAGCGACTTCACCTGCGCCGGCGGCTACAACCTCGCCCTGCTCTGCGACAAGAGGGTCGACCGGGCCGTCGCCGCGGCACAGGCGGTTGAAGGACCCGGCGAACGCCAGGACGCCGCCATGGCCGCCGAGGCCGCGGTGCTCGGCACCGACGCCGTCGTCCCGCTCGTCCACCAGCGCATCGTCACCGGCGTGGACGACGACGTCAGGGGTGTGCTCCTCGACCCCTACGAGCGCGCCCTCGTCGGCGCCGGGACCCGGCGCTGACGGCATGAGAAGCAAGGCGGGCACGCTGCTCTGGCGTGCCGTACTGGCCGCGCTGCTGGTGTGCGGGACCGGGCTGCTGCCGTGGATCTCGCACACCGACCCGGCGCTCACCGTGCTCAAGGCGCAGTCCGCCGACCGGGACGCCACCCCGCAGGCGCTCGCCGACGTCCGCGCCCGACTCGGCCTGGACGACGGCCCACTGGACCTGCTCGGGCAGTGGCTGGCGGGCCTGCCGCGCGGCGACGCCGGACGGTCCTGGATCTCCGGCGCCGAGGTGATGCCCGACGTCCTCGCCGCCCTGGGCGCGTCCCTGCTGCTGGTGACGGTGGCCCTGGCCGTCGCGCTGGTCACCGCCGTCGGCGTGTGCGCCCGCACCCTGCGCCTCGGCGCGCGACGGCTCCTCGACGGCCGGCCCGCAGGCGGCACCGGATCCGCCGTGCTCGCCGCGCTGCCGGAGTTCCTCATCGCCTCCGTCCTCGCCACGGTGGTCGGCGTGCAACTGGGGTGGCTGCCCGCCCTCGGCTGGTACGGACCGCAGTGGACCGTGCTGCCCGCGCTCGCCCTCGGCCTGCCCGCCGGGGCCGTCCTCGGCCGGCTCCTCGACGACCAGCTGCCCGCCGCCTTCGCCGAGCCCTGGGCGCTCGCCGCGGCCGCCCGGGGACTGGCCGGTCCGAGCATCGCCCGCAAGGCGCTGCGCCGCTGCGTGCCCGCGCTGCTGCCCAACCTGGGGCTGTTCCTGGTGGGACTGACCGGCGGATCCGTCGCCGTGGAGCAGATCTTCGACATCCCCGGCCTCGGCCGGACGACCCTCCAAGCGGCGATCGCCCAGGACCTCCCCGTCCTCCAGGCGGGCGTCCTCGTGCTCGTCGCGCTCGCGGCCGTCACCGCCGCCGTGGTCCGGCTCGCCGCCCGGCGACTCATCGGGCCCGCCCTGCGCGACGGGGCCCTGCGCACCCTGCACCGGCCGGCGCCGCCCGCCCGCCGGCTCCCTCCGCTCACCCTCGGCGTCGCGCTGCTCGCCGTCGTCCTGGCCGGTCTGCCCCGCGACCCGCTCGCCCTCGACACCGACGCCCGCCTCCAAGCCCCCTCCGCGGCCCACCCGTTCGGCGCCGACGCACTGGGTCGCGACGTCCTCGCCCGGGTAGCGCACGGCGCCCTCGACACCCTCGCGCTCGCCCTCGCGGTCAGTGCGATCGCACTGACCGTCGGCCTCCTGCTCGGACTGCTGCCCCGGCTGTCCGGGCCGCTCGTCGACACGGTGAACGCCGTCCCGCCCGTCCTCGCCGCGCTCCTGGTCGCCGCCGTCCGGGGCGGCGGAGCCTGGACGCCCGTCCTCGCCGTGGCCGTCGTCGCCTGGGCGCCGCTCGCCGCGCACACCTCCGCGCTGCTGCGCGAGGAGCGGGCGACCCTCCACCTCACCGCCACCCGGGCCCTCGGCGCCGGACCCTGGCGGCTGCTCACCGGCGAACTCCTGCCCGCCGTCCTGCCGCCGGTCGCCCGCCACGCCCTCCTGCGCCTGCCCGGCATCGCCCTCGCCCTGGCCTCCCTCGGCTTCCTCGGCCTCGGCGCGCAGCCGCCGTCCCCCGAATGGGGCCTGCTGCTCGCCGAGAACCAGCCCTACGCCGAACGCGCCCCCTGGGCCGTCCTCGCCCCCGCCGCCGTCCTCGCCCTGCTGGGCGCCCTGGCGGTGACGGCGGCCGGACTGCGGCCCGGCCCGCGACGGCGTCGTGCGGCAGAAGCGGACTCCCGCCCGCACTCCGGTGAACATCCCTCGTCACGAACCGAGTTGGTGGGGGCGGCGTGACGGCGGTGCGACAGCGCGCGCTGCGCCGGACGAAGGAAAGGACCCGACTCCCTTCCCTGCTCAAGCTGCTGATCAGCACTCAGTTCGCCTTCAACGTGGGCTTCTTCGCCGTCCTTCCCTTTCTCGCCGAGCATCTGGGCGACGCGGTGGGCATGGCCGGCTGGCTGGTCGGGTTCGTGCTGGGCCTGCGGACGTTCAGCCAGCAGGGGCTGTTCGTGGTCGGCGGGGCGCTCGCCGACCGCCACGGCGTACGGCCCGTCGTCCTCGCCGGGTGCGCGCTGCGCGTCGCCGGCTTCGCCTGGCTCGGTTACGCGGAACAGACCTGGACGGTCGTCGCGGCGGTGCTCCTCACCGGGTTCGCGGCCGCGCTGTTCTCGCCCGCCGTCGAGTCCGAGGCCGCGCGACAGGCCGTCCTGCACGAGGAGGCCGGCGGCGGGTCGCGGACCCGCGTGCTGGCCCTGTTCACGGTCGCCGGGCAGGCCGGGGCGTTCGTCGGGCCGCTGCTCGGCGCGCTGCTCCTCGAGGCCGACTTCCGCACGGTGTGCCTGGCCGGCGCCGGGGTCTTCGTGCTCGTCCTCGCCGGTCACGCCCGGCTGCTGCCGCGGCACCTCCCGGGACGCACCCGCGTCCGCGTGCGCGGCGGCACGGGCCCGCTGCTGCGCAACCGCCGCTTCCTCGCCCTGTGCTGCGCGTACGGCGCCTACCTCCTCGCCTACAACCAGCTGTACCTCGCCCTGCCCGCCGAGGTGGAGCGGGCGTCCGGTTCGCAGGCGCCGCTGGCCTGGCTGTTCGCACTGTCCTCGCTGCTGGTGGTGACCGCGCAGCTGCCGGTGACCCGGTGGGCGGGGGAGCGGATCGGCCTGCGCCGCTCGATGGCCGCCGGACTGGTGCTGATCGCCGCCGGGTTCGCCGTCGTGGCCGCCGCGCTGCCCGCCGGCCGGACCGGCACGGCCGGGCTGGTGCCGGCGGCCGGGTTCGTCGTGCTGCTCACCCTCGGCCAGATGCTCGTCGCGCCCGCCGCCCGGGCCTGGGTGCCCGACCTCGCCGAGGAGGGCCGGCTCGGTCTGTACACCGGGGCGCTGTCCTCCGTCTCCGGGCTGATCGTGCTGCTCGGCAGCGCGGGCACCGGCGCCCTCCTCGACACCGGACTGCCGCCGGCGGTCCCCTGGCTGGTGCTCGCCGCGGTGCCGGCCACCGCCGTCGTGCTGCTGCCGCGCCACGGGTGAACGCGCGGACCGCGGGTGAACGCGCGGGCCGTGGCCGACGTACCAGGTGGACGTGGCAGGATCCCCCACGATGAGTGCGTCCCCGGCCGTCCGGAGTCTGCGCGCCGCGGTGTTCGCCGCGGTGTGCGTCCTGCTGGCCGCCGCCGGACACGGGGTCGCCACCGGCAGCCCGCCCCCGCCGTGGGCGGACGGCGCCGGCCTCGTCGCGGTCTTCGCCGCCGGCTGGCTGCTCGGCGCCCGCGAGCGCTCGCTGCCCGGGATCGGCGCGGCCATGCTCGTCACGCAGGCCGGCCTGCACGTCGCCTTCGACGCCGTCCACTCCCGATCCCGGGCGGCCGTGCGCACCGTGCCCGCGATGCCCATGACGTGCGCGCACGGCATGCACCTGCACGCCCACGCGACCGCTGTGACCCCGCACACCACGGCCGCCCACGTCCTCGCCGCGCTCGCCGCCTCCTGGTGGCTGCGGCGCGGGGAGGCGGCCCTGTGGTCGCTGCTGCGCCGGGCGGTGGCGTTCCTGCCGGGCCTCGCCGCCTGGTGGCGGGGCGCCCGCGTCCCGACGCCCGTCCCCGAGATCCGGGCCGCCGCGCCCGCTCCCGTCCCCGCACGGCAGTTGCTGCTCCGCCACGCGGTGAGCCGTCGCGGCCCGCCCGCCCCGATCCCGTACGCGATCTGACCCCGAACCGGCCCGAGCCGGACCCACACCCTTCCTGTACGGAGATCACCCACCCATGCCCTCGACACCCATGCCCTCGACACCCAAGTCCCCGGCGCCCGGGTCCTCGACACGCCCCGCCCTGCGCCGCGCCGGTCTCGGCGCCGTGCTCGCCGCCGCCGCGGTCCTCGCCGCCGCAGGCCCCGCCTCCGCGCACGTCACCGTGCACCCCGAGAGCTACGCCGAGGGCGCCACCGACGGCGTGCTCAGCTTCCGGGTCCCCGACGAGGAGGACACCGCGAGCACCACCGAGGTGCGGGTCTTCCTGCCCACCGACCACCCCGTGCTCGGCGTGCTGGTCCACCCGCAGGACGGCTGGTCCGCGAAGGTGACCACCACCAAGCTGAAGACCCCCGTGAAGACGGACGACGGCACGATCACCGAAGCCGCCTCCGAGATCACCTGGACGGGCGGGAAGATCGGCGTCGGCCAGTACGAGGACTTCGACGTCGCCTTCGGGCAACTCCCCGACGACACCGGCAGGCTGACCTTCAAGACCCTGCAGACCTACTCCGACGGCAAGACCGTCCGCTGGATCGAGGAGGCCGCGGCGGGAGCGGACGAGCCGGAGAACCCGGCGCCGGTGCTCAAGCTGACGCCGGCGGCGGCGGACGACGGACCTTCCTTCGCCTCCTCCGCCCCCGCGAAGAGCACGGGCGGCACGGCACAGGCCGCCCGCGCCGATGACTCCACCGCCCGAGGGCTGGGCGGCGCCGGGCTGGCCGTAGGCGCCCTCGGCCTCGCGGCAGCCGCCTTCGCCGTCCTACGGACGCGCCCGAACCGGTCGTAACCGCGAGACAGCCACAAGGGGAGGGGCCCGGACCGAGCTCACGGTCCGGGCCCCCTCCCCTCGGGAAGCGACGAACTGCACGAGTCACACGAGCTCCAGTACCTTCTCCGCCGGGGTCTGCGCCGCGACCCGCGAGGTCCGCCACAGCCACAGCACGTCCCGGCCGAACGACCACACCAGCGAGCCCAGCGCCAGCAGCACGACCGCGAAGTTGGCGGAGTACGGCAGCAGATCGGCGCCGGCGAGCAGCAACAGGACGCCCTGCAGGGCGGCGACCGTCTTGCGGGCGGTGCTCGGCGGCAGCGGGGAGTTGAGCCAGGGGGCGACGCGGGCCGCCGCGACGAACACGTACCGCATGCCGCCGATGAGCAGGACCCACGGGCCCAGCGCCATCGACACGTACACGCTGAGCACCAGGATCAGGAACGCGTCGACCTCCATGTCGAAGCGCGCGCCCAGCGCCGTCGAGGTGTTGGTGCGGCGGGCGACCTTGCCGTCGACGCCGTCGAGGATCAGGGCCACGGCCGTCAGACCGACCAGCAGCGTCACCGGCGGCGTGCTCTCGAAGGAGTCCGCGACCAGCGCCGTCACCCCGCCGACCAGCGTCGCCCGGCCGAGCGTGACCCGGTTGGCCGGGCCGAAGGAGCGCAGGCTGGAGCGGTGCAGCGCCCGGGAGAGAACCGCCCAGGTGGCGATGGCGAAGACGAGGCCGGTCACCCAGCCCGCCGGCCCCAGGCCGATCGCCGAGCCGAGCAGGGCCAGCAACAGGATCTGCACGCCCGCTCCCACAGCGGTCTCCTGCTGGACGAGCCTCGCGTCGTAAGTGTTGTTCAGGGCCACCGCACGTTCCTCCGGCCAGATGACAGAGATGATCAGTGCCGCGTACTGTGCGCGGACTGTGCACACCTCGGTACGTGAACAGGTTCCCGATCGTTCAGGAGGATGTGGATGTCGACCGGCGCACGTGCGTTCTGGGTCAGCTCTCCGGGAGAAGGCGAGATCCGCCACGTCGACGTTTCGGACCCCGCGCAGGGCGAGGTCCTGGTGCGTTCGCTGTGGTCAGGCGTCAGCCGCGGCACGGAGACCCTCGTCTTCCGCGGCGGGGTGCCCGAGAGCCAGCACGCCGTCATGCGGGCCCCGTTCCAGGAGGGCGACTTCCCCGGGCCCGTGAAGTACGGCTATCTCAACGTGGGGGTGGTGGAACAGGGTCCCGCTGCGCTCGTCGGGCGCACGGTCTTCTGCCTCTACCCGCACCAGACGCGGTACGTCGTCCCGGCGACGGCGGTGACCGTCGTGCCGGAAACGGTGCCCGCCGAACGCGCCGTGCTCGCCGGCACCGTCGAGACGGCCGTCAACGCGCTGTGGGACGCGGCGCCGCTGGCCGGCGACCGGATCGCGGTGGTCGGCGGCGGCATGGTCGGCTGCTCGGTGGCCGCGCTGCTCGCCCGCTTCCCCGGCGTACGCGTCCAGCTGGTCGACGCCGACCCGGCGCGCGCGACGATCGCCGAAGCGCTCGGCGTCGACTTCGCGACCCCCGCCGACGCGCTCGGCGGCCGGGACCTCGTGGTGCACGCCAGCGCGACCGAGCAGGGCCTCACCCGTTCCCTGGAGCTCCTCGCCGACGAGGGCACGGTCCTCGAACTGAGCTGGTACGGCGACCGGAAGGTGTCCCTCCCGCTGGGCGAGGACTTCCACTCCCGCCGGCTGGTCGTCCGCAGCAGCCAGGTCGGCGCCGTCTCCCCGGCCCGCCGCTCCAGCCGCACCTACGCCGACCGGCTCGCCCTCGCGCTGGAACTGCTGGCCGACCCCGCGCTCGACGCCCTCGTCACCGGAGACAGCGCCTTCGAGGAGCTGCCGGAGGTCATGCCGAAGCTCGCATCCGGCGAGATCCCGGCCCTGTGCCACCGCATCGGGTACGGACAGGAGCGCCTGACCTGAGAAAAGAGTGAGATCCGGCTGAACGGGGGGAACCGAGGAGCCGTACTACACGGCATCCCCCGGCGGGCAATGGCCGGGGGACCAGACGCGCCGCACCTGGAGGGTCGTCCGTTGTTCAGTGTCACCGTCCGCGATCACATCATGATCGCCCACAGCTTCCGCGGCGAGGTCTTCGGACCCGCGCAGCGCCTGCACGGAGCGACGTTCCTGGTGGACGCCACATTCCGGCGTGAGCAGCTCGACGACGACAACATCGTCGTCGACATCGGACTCGCCACGCAGGAGCTCGGGGCCGTGGTCAGCGAGCTGAACTATCGCAATCTCGACAACGAGCCCGACTTCGCCGGGGTCAACACGTCGACCGAGTTCCTCGCCAAGGTCATCGCCGACCGGCTCGCGGAGCGCATCCACAAGGGCGCGCTCGGCGAGGGCGCCCGGGGCATCACCGCCATCGCCGTCTCCCTGCACGAGTCGCACATCGCCTGGGCGAGCTACGAGCGTGCGCTGTGACCGATGCGACCCTGGAGAAGGCCGTACCCGCGGCCCCGCTCGCCTACGTGCCCGCGCAGGCAGCGCTCCCCCAGATCGGCGGGATCATCCCCATGTCCCTGCGCTCCGTGCACTTCGTGATGCCGGGCGGCGTCGACGACGCGGCGAACCCGAGCGGCGGCAACGCCTACGACCGCCGCCTCTGCCTTGATCTGCCCGGCTTCGGCTGGCAGGTCCACAAGCACCTGGCGGCCGGGTCCTGGCCCCGGCCGGAAGCGGCCGCCCGTGCGGAACTGGCCCGCACGCTGCGTGAGTTCCCCGACGGCACGATCGTCCTGCTCGACGGACTGGTGGCCTGCGGGGTGCCGGAGATCATCGTGCCCGAGGCCGAACGGCTGCAGCTCGCCGTCCTCGTGCACCTGCCGCTGGGCGACGAGCGCGGACTCGCACCGGAGACCGCGGCCGAACTCGACGCCAAGGAGCGGGCCGTGCTGCGGGCCGTGCCCGCGGTGATCGCCACCAGCGAGTGGGCGGTCCGCCGTCTCGTCTCCCACCACGGCCTCGCCCCCGAGCGCGTGCACGTCGCCGCCCCCGGCGCCGACATCGCACCCCTCGCCTCCGGCACCGACGGCGTGTCCCGGCTGCTGTGCGTGGCCGCCGTAACACCGCGCAAGGGCCAGCACCGGCTCGTGGAGGCGCTGGCCGCGGCCAGGGACCTGCCGTGGACCTGCTCCTGCGTGGGCGGCCTCGGGCAGGACCCGGAGTACGTCGACCATCTGCGCGGCCTCATCCGCAGACACGGCCTCGAGGACCGGCTGGAGCTGGCCGGCCCCAAGGCGGGCGCCGCACTCGACGCCGCCTACGCCTCCGCCGACCTCATGGTCCTCACCTCCTACGCCGAGACGTACGGCATGGCCGTCACCGAGGCGCTGGCCCGCGGCATCCCGGTCCTCGCGACCGACGTCGGCGGTCTGCCCGAGGCGGTCGGCCGCGCCCCCGACGGCGGCGTCCCCGGCATCCTCGTCCCGCCGGAGGACCCGGCCGCGCTCGCCGCCGAACTGCGCGGCTGGTTCGGCGAGGCCGACGTGCGACGCCGCCTCAAGGCGGCCGCGCGCAGCCGCCGGGCGGCCCTGAACGGCTGGGCGAGCACCGCCCAGAGCCTGGCCGGCGTGCTCGGCCGGCTCCCGAGCGATCCCCGGAGGGCGGCATGAGGAAGACGACGGCGACCCCGGCCGACGTGGCGCGACGCGTGGGCGGCATCCTCGCCCAGCCGGGCCGGACGGAGCCCGGTTCGGTGACGGAGACCCTGATCCCCGGTGACGGCGGCCCCCTGCGGCCCGCGGTGCACGGCGTCGAGGCCGTCGCGCCGGGCGTCATCGCCGGCGCCGGACCGGTCGGCCGGCCCGGCGAGCGGCCAACCGTGCGGCTGCGCGACAGCGCGCCGGAGGAGCAGCCCCGCTACGCCCCCGAATGGCTGGAGCTGCGCGAGCCCGCCGACGCCGCCGCCCGCGCGATGGAGCTGCTGGACCCGCTGCGGATCCGGCTCGCCAACCTGCCCGGCCGCAGCGGGCTCGCCATCCACGACCTGGGCTGCGGCACCGGCTCCATGGGCCGCTGGCTGGCCCCCCGGCTGGACGGCCCCCAGCACTGGGTCCTGCACGACCGCGACCCCTACCTCCTGCACTTCGCGGCCGTCGCCTCGCCGCGGGCGGCCGCCGACGGCAGCCGGGTCACCGTGGAGACCCGGCGCGGCGACGTCGCCCGGCTCACCCCGGACGCGCTGGCCGGCGCCTCGCTGGTCACCGCCTCCGCGCTGCTCGACGTCCTCACCCGCGAGGAGATCGAGACGCTCGCCGCGGCCTGTGCGGGCGCGGGCTGCCCGGCGCTGCTGACGCTGTCGGTCGCCGGCCGCGTCGAACTCAGCGCGCCGGACCCGCTGGACCAGGAGATCGCGGCCGCCTTCAACGACCACCAGCGGCGCGACGGCCTCCTCGGCCCCGACGCGGTCAACGTCGCCTGCGAGGCGTTCGCCGACCAGGGCGCGACCGTCAAGGTGCACCCCAGCCCGTGGCGGCTCGGCCCGCAGAACGTCGGCCTGACCGCCCAGTGGCTGCGCGGCTGGGTCGGCGCCGCCGTGGAGGAGCGCCCCGAACTGGCCGAGCGCGCCGAGCCCTACCTGGCGGCCCGGCTCGCGGCCTGCGCGGCGGGCGACCTGCACGTCACCGTGCACCACAGCGACCTGCTGGCGCTGGCCCGCCCGACGGGCGGAGCCGGATGAGCGCGGAGACGGTCGGCCCGCGGGTGGCGGTCGCGGCACCCGTGCTGTGGGGCGAGGGCGCCCTGCCGGCCGCGCGACGGCCGCAGCGCGGCCCGGTGGCCGTCCGCACGGGCCCCGCCGTGTCCGAGGCCCGCATCGGGGTCATCGTCACCGCGCCGCACACGAAGCCGTCACGGCTGCGCGCCCTGCTCGCGAACCGCGCGCTGCGCACGCACTTCGGGACCGTCGCCGGAGTCGTCATCCTCACGGTCCTGCTGTGGCGGCTGGGCACCGGCGTGTTCCTGGACGGGCTGCGGCGGATCGACGTGCCGACCCTGCTGGCGGCGCTCGCCATCGGCGCGGTCACCACCGTGTTCAGCGCCTGGCGGTGGGCGCTGGTGGCCCGCGCGCTGCGCATCCGGCTGCCGCTCGGCCCCGCCGTCGCCGACTACTACCGGGCCCTGTTCCTCAACGCGGCGCTGCCCGGCGGCGTCCTCGGCGACGTGCACCGCGCGGTCCGGCACGGGCAGAGCGCCGGCGACGTCGGACGGGGCGTGCGGGCCGTCGTCCTGGAGCGCACCGCGGGACAGCTCGCGCTGACCGTCGCGGGCGTGACGATTCTGCTGACCCTGCCCTCCCCGGTCATGGCGGACGCCCGCCAGATCACGCCGATCGCCCTGCTGGCCGGCGCGGGCGCGCTCGCCGTCGTCCTCGCCGTCCGGAGGAAGTCCTCCGCGCCGCGGCGCGGGGGCCGGCTGCGGGCGATGCTGGCCGAGGCGCGCGAGGGGCTGGTGTCGCGGCGCAACGGGCCGGGCGTCGCCCTGTCCTCGGCGGTCGTGCTGGCCGGTCACCTCGGGATGTTCGTGGTGGCCGCCCGGGTCGCCGGCTCCGGCGCCTCCGCGCTCACGCTGCTGCCGATCGCCGTCCTCGCCCTGCTCGCCATGGGCCTGCCGCTGAACGTCGGCGGCTGGGGTCCCCGCGAGGGCGTCACCGCGTGGGCGTTCGGCGCGGCCGGGCTCGGCGCGAGCACCGGCCTCGCGGTCGCCGTCGTGTACGGCGTGCTCAGCTTCGTCGCGGCGCTGCCTGGCGCGGTCGTGCTCGTCGTCCGCTGGTACGCGGGACTGCGTGAGCGGAACGCCGGCGCCGGGCCCGCGCGCGACGGGGCTCCGGTCGCGGAGCCGTCCGCCCCGGCGGCGGCCTCGTCCGCGCCGCTCTTCGAGTCCGCCGAGGCCGCAGCGACCGTCGGGGTGACCGCCGGGGCGGCCGAGGCCGTTCAGGATCCGGAGGTTTCCGCGGTGAGCAAGGAGAAATACGCGCCGAAGGAATCCGCCAGGCCCGCCAGGAGTTCCTTCCCCTTTTCCGCGGACCCCAGGGAAGGACGGCCGATGACGCCCGAATCGGTATAGGCGGACATTCCCAGCGTGAGCAGATGACGGCGGTCGTCCGCGACGAAATCGGCCGACTCATAACCGGGCCGGACGAGTTCGGGGTGGGCGTGCAGCAGGATCGAGGTCTCGATCTCCCCGGCGTGCATGTCGGTGAGCAGCGAGGTCGACACCCCGGACCGCGCCAGCGCCGCCTCCCAGTCCTCCGGGGCCGGGAAGAGCGCCATCCGCTCACCCGCGGCGGAGGACTCCTGGACGACGTTGCCCAGGACGTAGTTCCCGCCGTGTCCGTTGACCACTACCAG
This sequence comes from Streptomyces achromogenes, assembly GCF_030816715.1. NCBI lineage: Bacteria > Bacillati > Actinomycetota > Actinomycetes > Kitasatosporales > Streptomycetaceae > Streptomyces > Streptomyces achromogenes. The sequence continues at coordinate 7,472,291 of NZ_JAUSYH010000001.1, forward strand.
GGCCTCGACGCCCGAGCGGCGCAGCGACGCCGCGATGTCCCGTACCACCGCGTGAAGGGTCACCGAGGAGATGCTGACGGTTCCCGGCCAGGCCGCGTGCTCGTGCGAGCAGGCGATGGTCACCGGCGGGAGGAGGTGCACCGGGTACGCCCCGGCGATCTCCCGCGCGATGGCGCAGGCCACCAAAGTGTCGGTGGCCAGCGGCAGGTGCGGGCCGTGCTGTTCGAAGCTCCCGACGGGAAGAACCGCCACCTGCGTCGAGACGCCGGCGCCCCGGGTCCGTACGTCTTCGGTAGTGTCCGTCGGCACCAGTCCGTACGCCGCCGACCGTATGTCCGAACCACTCATTTCTTCCCGGCCCTTCGTCTCTGCTTAGGAACCAGATCATGACAGAAAAAATTGGCGTACTCGGCACGAAGACCCCGCAGCGCACCGGTGTGGAACGCGTGGTGAATGCCCCCCTGCCCACCGTGTACGGCAAATTCCAGGCGATCGGTTACATGGACCACGACCGCGGTGACGAACAAGTCGCCCTGGTGTACGGGGAGATAGGCACCGAGGAGGTGCTGACCCGGCTGCATTCCGAATGCCTGACCGGTGACGCGTTCGGCTCCCAGCACTGCGAGTGCGGCGCGCAGCTGGAGTCCGCGCTGCGGGCCGTCGTCGCCGAGGGCAGCGGCATCGTCGTCTACCTGCGCGGCCACGAGGGCCGGGGCATCGGCCTGCTGGGCAAGCTGCGCGCGATGGCCCTGCAGGCGGAGGGCCTGGACACCGTCGAGGCGAACGTCGCCCTCGGGTACCCGGTCGACGCCCGCGACTACAAGGTGGCCGCCGACATCCTGCGCGACCTGGGCGTGGAATCCGTCCGCCTGATGTCGAACAACCCGCGCAAGCGGGAGGCGCTGACGGACAACGGCATCAGGGTCGCCGAAGAGGTGCCCCTGCTGATCGAGCCGTGCGAGAACAACATCACCTACCTGCGCACCAAGCGGGAGCGGATGGACCACCGGCTGCCCCACCTGGACGCGGTGGCCCACTGGTCCTGAGCGCGCGACGGCCCACTGGTCCTGAGCGCGCTTCGGACCGTGGTCCCCGCGGGTAGGGAACACAGCGGAACCGGCGTACCACCGCCCCGGCCCCGGCGTACGGGCCGGGGCCGGCGCCGAAAGGAGCCGCTCGCGTGAACACGCATGCCTCGGTCGTCGTCATCGGCGGCGGGGTGATGGGTACGAGCATCGCCTACCACCTCGCGGCCGCGGGCGTCCGCGACGTCCTGCTCGTCGAGCGGGACGAACTCGCCGCGGGCTCGACCTCGAAGGCCGCCGGAGGGGTCCGCGCCCAGTTCTCCGACGAGCTCAACATCCAGCTCGGCGCGCGCAGCCTCGAGGCGTTCGCGCGGTTCGGCGAGGAGATCGGGCACGACATCGGGCTGCGCCGCGTCGGCTACCTGTTCCTGCTCTCCACCCCCGAGGACGTCGACTCCTTCGAGGCGGGCGTGCGGCTGCAGAACGCACTCGGCGTGCCCAGCCGCCTCATCGGCCCCGCCGAGGCCGGGCGGCTCTCCCCGCTGATCCGCACCGACGGGTTACTCGCGGCCGCGTTCTCGCCCGACGACGGCCACTGCACGCCCGAAGCCGTCGTCCACGGGTACGCGGCCGCCGCCCGCAGCTGCGGCGCGCGCATCCTGCGGCACACCGCGGTCACCGGCATCGAACGGCAGGGGAGCGCCGTCACCGCCGTGCAGACCACCCTCGGCCGCATCACCACCGACACGGTGATCTGCGCGGCCGGCGCCTGGTCCCGGGCCGTCGGCGCGATGGCGGGCGTCGACCTGCCGGTGCAGCCGCTGCGCCGCCAGATCGCGGTCACCGAACCGGTCCCCGGACTGCCGCCGGACCTGCCCATGACCATCGACTTCAGCAGCACCCTCTACTTCCACGCCGAGGGCCCCGGCCTCCTCGTCGGCATGTCCGACCCCGACGAGCGGCCTGGCTTCGCCACCGACGCCCACGACCGGTGGATCCCGCGCCTCGCCGACGCCATGCAGCGCCGCGCCCCCGCCCTGCTCGACCTGCGCCGCACGGGCGGCTGGGCGGGCCTGTACGAGGTCACCCCGGACCACAACGCCCTGATCGGCGAGGCGCCGTCGGTGTCCCGCTTCCTGTACGCGACCGGCTTCTCCGGCCACGGTTTCCTGCAGGGCCCGGCGGTCGGCGAGGTCGTCCGCGACCTGTACCTCGGCCGCGTACCCTTCGTGGACGTCGCCCCCCTGAGCGCCGACCGCTTCGCGGCCGACGCCCCGCGTCCGGAGGTCAACCGCGTATGACCGAACTGCACCTGTGGCTGCGCCACGAGGCCCGCACCACCGAACGGCGCACCCCGGTCGTCCCCGACGACGCCCGCCGCCTCCTCGAGGCCGGGGTGGCGCTGACCGTCGAGGACTCCCCGCAGCGCGTGTTCGCGACCGACGCCTACGAGGCGGCCGGCGCCCGGATCGCTCCCGCCGGCTCCTGGACGTCAGCGCCGCGCGACACGGTCGTCCTCGGACTGAAGGAACTCCCGGACGCCCCGCGCGAGCTGACGCACCGCCATATCTTCTTCGGGCACGCCTACAAGCAACAGCCTGGCGCACGGGACCTGTTGCGGCGGTTCGCCGCCGGGGGAGGGGCCCTCCTCGACCTGGAGTACCTGGTCGACGACCACGGCCGCCGCCTCGCCGCCTTCGGGTACTGGGCGGGCTACCTCGGCGCGGCACTGGCGGTGCTGCACCACCGGGGCAGGCTCGCCGGGCCCCTACGCCCCTCGGAGAAGGCCGAGTGGGACGAAGCGCTGCGCCCCGCTCCCGGCGAAGAGGAGTTCACCGCCCTCGTCGTCGGCGCCCTGGGCCGCAGCGGCCGGGGCGCACGGGCCGCGTTCGGCGTGGCCGGCGTCGAGCCCGGCTGCTGGGACCTGGCGGAGACCCGCGACCTGGACCGCACCGCGCTGCTGGCCCACGACGTCCTGGTCAACTGCGTCCTCGCCACGACCCCGGTGCCGCCGTTCGTCCGCGAGGAGGATCTCGACGACCCCGGCCGGCGGCTGCGCACCCTCTCCGACGTCACCTGCGACGTGGGCTCGCCGCTCAACGTCCTGCCCGTGTACGACCGCACCACCGAGTGGACGGACCCCGTGCGCCGGCTGCGCAAGGAGCCACCACTCGACCTGATCGCCATCGACAACCTGCCGTCCCTGCTGCCGCGCGAGGCCAGCGCCGACTTCTCGGCGGCCCTGACCCCCGTGCTGCTGGACTTCGGCGCCGCCGGACCGTGGGGGCGCTGCCTGCACCGCTTCCACGCCGCCTGCCGTGAACTCGGCCTGACCGCAGGGGAGTCCGGCCGTGTCTGACCGGGTCCCCGCCTCCGGCACCGTCCACTGGGTCGGCGCCGGCCTGTCCACGGGCAGCGGTCTGGCGGCCCTGTGCGCCCACACCGACCGGGTGCGCCTGTGGCACCGCACGGCCACGCGGGCGGCCGAGGCGCTCCACCGGCTGGGTCTCACCGGCCGCGCCGAGCCGCGCGCCTACACCCTCGACGCTCTGACGGCCGAACTGGCCCCCGGGGACGTCGTCGTGTCGATGCTGCCCGCGTCCGGGCATACGGCGCTGCTGTCGGCGTGCGTGGCCCGGCGGGCCCACTTCGCCTGCTCCAGCTATGTCTCGGACGAGTTCCTGGAGCTGGCGCCCGCGGCGGCCGACGCCGGGACCGTCGTCCTCACCGAGGCCGGTCTCGACCCCGGCATCGACCATCTCTTCGCGCACCGCCTCGTCGCCCGGGCCCGGGAGGCGATCGGCGACGACACGGCGGCGTCGTACCGGCTCACCTCCTACTGCGGAGGCGTGCCCGCCGTCCCCGACGCGTTCCGCTACCGCTTCAGCTGGGCGCCGCTCGGCGTCCTCAACGCCCTGCGGGCGCCCGCCCGTTACGTGGAGGACGGCAGGGAGACCGTGGCCGCCCGGCCCTGGGAGGCGACCCGCGCCCTCATGGTGGGCGGCGAGAGCTTCGAGGCCTATCCCAACCGGGACAGCGTCCCGTTCATCGCGCAGTACGCGCTGCCGCCGTCCTGGCGGCCGCAGACCTTCGTGCGCGGCACGCTGCGTCTGGACGGCTGGCTGCGGGCCTGGGAGCCGGTGTTCGAGGAGCTGCGGGGCGGGCGACGACACCCGGATCGCGGCCCTGGCCCGGGAGTTGGCGGCCGCCCACCCCACCACCGACGCCGACCGCGACCGCGTGGTCCTCGCCGTGTCGCTGGAGGTCCACGCGGACGCGGCGGGCGTCGGACCCGGCGCCGCGATCGGAGGGGGCGCCGGTACGAGCCGCTCCTGGTACGGCAGTCATCTGCTGGACCTGGAGGGCGACGAGACGGAGAGCGCGATGGCCCGTTGCGTCTCCCGGCCGCTCGCCCTCGGCGTCCGCCACATCCTGGACGGCTCTCTGCCGCCGGGCCTGAACCGGGCCGCCGGGACCGCCGCCCGCTCCGAGGCATGGCTGCGTGAACTCGTCGACGAGGGACTGGAGTTCACCTCGTGGCCGGGGGAGTGAGGGCCGAGGACCGGAGGGCTGCGGCGGCCGGCGGGCGCGCCGTCAGTCCTTGATCGCCTCGTGCACCAGACGCTTGAGGTCGGGGTAGAGCTTCAGGGACCGCCGCGGCCTCAGCTGGGTCAGGAACTGCACGCTCACGTCGTGGCTCGGGTCGACCCAGAACGTCGTGGTGGCGACGCCGCTCCAGCCGTAGGCGCCGAGCCCCGAGGGCGCCTGGGTGCGGCCCGGGTCGACGACGACGGAGACGCCGAGGCCGAAGCCGACGCCGTCGTTCCCGGGCTCGTCGTGGGCGGGACGGCTGCCGAAGGCGCGCAGGTCGACGCCGCCGGGCAGGTGGTTGGACGTCATCAGGTCGACCGTCCGCGGCCGGAGCAGCCGCACCCCGTCGAGCTCGCCGCGGCGGCGCAGCATCTCGGTGAAACGGTGGATGTCGTAGGCGGTGGCCACCATGCCGCCGCTGCCGGACAGGAAGCGGGGGCGGCCGGACAACGGCAGTCCCGGGATCGGCTCGATGCCGCCGCCGTCGCTGTCGCCGTACAGCTCCGCCAGCCGGCCGGCCTGTCCGGCCGTGACCTGGAAGCCGGCGTCGGGCATGCCGAGGGGGCGGAAGATCCGCTCGGCGAGGAACTCGTCCAGCGGCTGGCCGGAGACGACCTCGATGACCCGGCCCAGGACGTTGGTGGCGACCGAGTAGTTCCACTGCGTGCCCGGCTCGAACTGCAACGGCAGCCGTGCGTACGCCTCCACCGTCCCGGCCAGGTCCGAGCCCGGCAGCACCGCCGATTCCAGGCCCGCCTCGCGGTAGAGGGCGTCGACGGGGTGACAGTGGTAGAAGGCGAAGGTGAGACCCGCGGTGTGGGTCATCAGGTGCTTCACCAGCAGGGGCCGCTCGAGCGGGCGGGTGGTGAGATCCGCGCCGGAGCCGGCCTCGTACACCCGCAGCCCGGCGAAGGCCGGCAGATGGTCGGCGACCGGGTCGTCGAGCCGCAGCCGGCCCTCCTCCATCAGTATCAGCGCGGCCACCGAGGTGACCGGTTTGGTCATGGAGTAGATCCGGTAGAGGGTGTCGTGCTCGACGGGCAGTCCGGCGGCGATGTCGCGACGGCCGTACGCGGTGAGGTGGGCGACCCGGCCGCCGCGGGAGACGGCCAGGAGGAATCCGGGCAGGCGCCCCGCGTCGACCTGGCGGGCGACATGCCGGTCGAGGCGGTCCAGCGCCTCCGGGTCGAGCCCCGCCTCGCTCGGTTCGACCTCTTGCCGCAGCAGTGCCATCGTTGGTTCTCCTCTGGTGCGCTCGCTCGAGGCGCGGTCCCGGCCCGGCTCGCCCGGACGGCCTCAGATCTCATGGTCGCCCAGGGACCGGCCGCGCGGACCCCTTTCGACGTCAAGATCGATGTGCGTTGCGTCGCGTCGACCGGCCGGGGGAACGGAGACGGCGGAAGAGGCGCGTGACGGGCGGCGGGGCAGCGCGCGGCAGACCGGCAGGGCCGCCGCGGCGGCCAGGGCCAGCACGAGGAGCGGCGAGCGGGCCGGACCGAGGCCCATGAGTACGGTCGCCGTCGCCACGCCCAGCACCGGCCCGACGTTCATCGCCGTCTGCTGCAGACCGCCCGCGACCCCCGCCGACTCCGCGGGAGCCTGCCGGACGACGACATGGGTCGCCGCCACCATCACCGCACCGAACCCCGCTCCCACCAGGGCGAACCCGGTGCAGAAGGTGATCGGCCCGAAGGCCCCGGCGAGCACCAGGAGCCCGGCGGCGAGGACCGCTGTCGCGCCCGCGACCGTGGCGCGGGCGCCGGCCCGGCGCAGCAGGACCGCGGAGGCGGGCGCGGCGGCCACCAGCAGCACGGGCAGCGGCAGACTGAGCAGGGCACTGTGCAGCGCGGTGTGTCCCAGGCCGTCCTGGAGGACGTAGACGCAGGCGAACAGCCCGCCGTTGAGGGCCGCCGACGCGACGACGAGCATCCCGAGCGCCGCGCCGACCGCCGGGGAGCCGATCACGTCCGGCGGCAGCAGCGGGGAGACGGCGCGTCGCTCGTGCCGGACGACCGCGACGCCGGCGAGCAGGGCGAGTGGCGCCGACCAGCTGACCGCGGGGAGCGTGACGAGGGTGTGCACCAGGCAGGCCAGGGCCAGGCCGAGCAGCAGCGCGCCCGGCAGGTCGAGCGCCCCGCCCGGGTCGGGACGGGCCGGCTCCCGGGAGGCCAGGGCGAGGACGCCGAACAGCACGGTCGGCACGATGTTGAGGAGGAAGACGGCCCGCCAGCCGAACTCCGTGGCCAGCGCCCCGCCCACCAGCGGACCGGCCGCCGCGGCCACGCCGATGGACGCGGTGCGCACGGCGAGGGCGGTCCGCAGCCGCTCGGGCGGGTACGAGGCCCGCAGCATGCCCAGGGTGGCCGGTTGCAGCAGCGCGCCGAACACCCCCTGTACGACCCGCAGTCCGATCACCCAGCGCATGTCCGGAGCCAGTGCGAGGCCCGCCGAGGCGGCGCCGAAGCCGAGCATGCCGACGCCGAAGAGGCGGCGGTGGCCATGGCGGTCGCCGAGCCGCCCGGCGAACACCAGCAGGCCGGCCACCGCGATCAGATATCCGGTGCCGGCCCACTGCACCTGGGCGAGGGAGGCGGCCAGGTCGCCGCGCAGGGTGGGCTGGGCGACGGTGAGGGCGGTGCCGTCCAGGGCGACCACCATGGCGCCGGCCACGCTGCCGGTCAGCGTCAGGGCCGGGGAGCGGCCGAAGCCCTTCACCTGCCCGCCTCCGGACCGAGGTGCGCGTCGAGAGCCGTGCGCAGCAGGGGGCCGAAGTCGTCCGTCCCGGTGGCGAGCCGGAGGCTGCCCCAGCGCCACAGCTGGGCGATGCCGTGCAGGTTCGCCCACAGCGCGCCCGCGACCGTGCGGGCCCCTGGGGCCGAGCCGGAGCCGGCGCCGAAGCCGTCGCCGATGTCGGGGCGGGCCCCGGCGACCAGCTCCACCAGCACGCCGAACAGCGGCAGGCTGGTGTCGCGCAGCCTCAGATGGCCGCTCTCCAGCAGATCATGACGGAACATCAACTCGTACATGCCGGGGTTCTCCAGGGCGAACTCCAGGTAGGTGCGGGCCAGTTCGGCGAGTTCCGCGCGCGGGTCACGGGCCTCGCCGCCGCGTGCCGTCGTCACCCGCGCGGCGAGGTCGGTGAAGCCCCGGTGCGCGATCGCCGACAGCAGCTCCAGGTGGGTGGGGAAGTGGCGGCGGGGCGCGCCGTGCGAGACGCCGGCCCTGCGGGCGATCTCCCGCAGGGTGAGGGCTCCGGCGCCCTCCCGGGCCAGCAGGTCCACGCCGACGTCCACGAGGCGGGTGCGCAGATCGGGGTCGGGCTTCTCCGGTTCACTCATAGACACTGTCTACCAGGGCGACGTAGACAGTGTCTATCGACGTGGGGTGGGGCATATCGGACAGGTCGGGGGAATGTGACCCGGGGCGCCAATGGTTGTGCCGGGCATGACTCAGGACACGACGCAGAACGCACTGCTGGCGCTGCTCTCCGAGGGCCGGACCGGGGTGCTGGTCACCCTCAAGCGCGACGGCCGGCCCCAGCTGTCGAACGTCAGTCACCACTACTACCCGGACGAGGGCGTCATCCGGATCTCCGTCACCGACGGTCGCGCCAAGACCCGCAACCTGCGCCGCGACCCCCGGGCCTCCTACCACGTCACCGTCCCCGGCCACCGCGCCTACACCGTCGCCGAGGGCACCGCCGACCTCACGCCGGTCGCCGAGGACCCCTACGACGAGACGGTCGAGGAACTGGTCCGTCTCTACCGCGACGTGCAGGGCGAACACCCCGACTGGGAGGACTACCGCGCCGCGATGGTCCGCGACCGGCGGCTGGTGCTGCGCCTGCGGGTGGAGCGGGCGTACGGCATCCCGAGGGGCGCCTCCGGCGGCTGAACGCCGCGCCCGGCCTGCGCCCGGCCTGCGCCCGGCCTGCGCCCGGCCTGCGCCCGGCCTGCGCCCGGCCTGCGCCCGGCCTGCGCCCGGCCTGCGCCCGGCCTGCGCCCGGCCTGCGCCCGGCCTGCGCCGGCCCCCGTCCGGCCAGGCGCGAGTCCGGGTCGGCCGGCGTCCGCCCCCGCCCGTGTCCGGCCAGGTCGTAGGCCTGCGGGCGCAGGTCCGACGGCCGATGTCCCAGGGGTCGCGCGCGCCTACGCTGCGAGGGCGGACACACGTCCGTCGCCCCCTGATGAGGAGAAGCCGAGATGCCCGTCGACGGCCGCAGCCACCTTCGTGTAGCCCGCCCCTCCCGCGATCTCGCCGCGGCGGAGCGGTTCTGGGCGGAAGGGCTCGGCCTGCGTGTCCTGTGGCGGGCCGAGGGCGGCGACGGGCCCGGCGAGCACGCGCTGCTGATGCTCGGCTGGCCCGACGCCGGCTGGCACCTGGAGCTGGTGCACGAGCCCGGCCGCCCGGTGGAACCCCGGCCGACGGAGGAGGACCTTCTGGTGATCTACGTCGACGGGCCCGTCCCGGACGACCTGGTGGCCCGGTTGGAACAAGGCGGCGGCAGGCAGGTGCGGTCGCCCAACCCGTACTGGAACGAGTGGGGAGTGACCGTCGAGGACCCCGACGGGTACCGGCTGGTGCTGTGCCGCCGCGGATGGTCCAACGCGTGACCGCGCGGGCGCCGCGCAGATCGATCCGGCCGTCCGCGAGGGCGGCTGTCTCCCCCGTTTCCCCGGGGGCCGTTGGGGAGCAGCGCCCGCAACACCGTCGCCCGCAGGCGGGGTTGGTGGCCGCTCTCCTCGACCCCGACGCGGAAGTCCACGGTCGCCCCGTGGCGAAGGCCCGCCAGACTCGTCGTTCGGCCGGTGTCAGTGCGTCGATCTCATCAGCCGCGACTCCGGCGGGCCCTCGTGAGCGGTGTCAACCGCCTATGCCCGTAGGTTCCATTCGGCGATCACGGGTCGCCCGTGTTCCGTCGACAGACGGCTGACCGTGGCCGTGGCGAGCTGGAACAACCGCCCCTCGGCGGGCGGCAGGCCGAGCCGGCGGGCCGTCAGCACCCGCAGGAAGTGGGAGTGGGCGACGAGGACGACGTCCCCGCGGGCGAGCGCCGGCACCACCCGCTCCAGCACCCGGTCGGCGCGCCGTCCGACCTCGTCGGGTGACTCGCCGGGGTGGCCCTGCGGACCGGGCGGCACGCCGTCCGTCCACAGGTCCCAGGTGGGACGGGTGCGGTGGATGTCGACGGTGGTGACGCCCTCGTAGCCGCCGTAGTCCCACTCGTGCAGGTCGGGCTCGGATGCGACGCCGGGGACGCCGGCGAGTTCCGCGGTGCGCGTCGCGCGGTGCAGCGGGCTGGTCAGAGCGAGCGAGAAGGTCCGGCCGGAGAGCAGCGGGACGAGTGACTTTGCCTGGTCCTCGCCGTGCGGGGTGAGGGGCAGGTCGGTCCGGCTGGTGTGCCGTCCCGACCTGCTCCACTCCGTCTCCCCGTGGCGGACCAGCAGGAGGTCCCCCACGGCCGGACCTACTTCTCCGCCGACTCGACGGCGTGGCCGCCGAACTGGTTGCGCAGCGCGGCGATCATCTTCATCTGCGGCGAGTCGTCCTGCCGGGAGGCGAACCGCGCGAACAGCGAGGCCGTGATCGCGGGCAGCGGCACGGCGTTGTCGATGGCGGCCTCGACCGTCCACCGGCCCTCGCCGGAGTCCTCGGCGTAACCGCGCAGCTTGTCCAGGTGGGTGTCCTCGTCGAGGGCGTTGACGGCCAGGTCCAGCAGCCAGGACCGGATGACCGTGCCCTCCTGCCAGGAGCGGAAGACCTCGCGCACGTTCTCCACGGAGTCGACCTTCTCCAGCAGCTCCCAGCCCTCGGCGTAGGCCTGCATCATGGCGTACTCGATGCCGTTGTGGACCATCTTCGAGAAGTGCCCGGCGCCGACCTTGCCCGCGTGGACGTAGCCGTACGGGCCGTCCGGCTTCAGCGCGTCGAAGACCGGCTGCACGCGGGCGATGTGCTCGGCGTCGCCGCCGACCATCAGGGCGTAGCCGTTCTGCAGGCCCCAGACGCCCCCGGAGACGCCCGCGTCGACGAAGCCGATGCCCTTGGCGCCGAGTTCGGCGGCGTGCTTCTCGTCGTCCGTCCAGCGGGAGTTGCCGCCGTCGACGACGGTGTCGCCGGGCTCGAGCAGGTCGCCGAGTTCGTCGACCACGGACTGGGTGGCCGCGCCGGCCGGGACCATCACCCACACGGTGCGCGGCGCCTCGAGCCTGCCGACGAGTTCGGCCAGGTCCTTGACGTCGGAGACCTCGGGGTTGCGGTCGTAGCCGACGACGGTGTGGCCGGCGCGGCGGATGCGCTCGCGCATGTTGCCGCCCATCTTGCCCAGACCGACCAGGCCCAGCTGCATCGATGTCATGTCAGTTCTCTACTTCCTGAGTGCGCGGTAGGCGGCGACGAGTGCGGTGGTGGAGGAGTCGAGACCGGGGACCTCGGCCCCCTCGGTGAGGGCGGGCTCGACGCGCTTGGCGAGGACCTTGCCGAGCTCCACGCCCCACTGGTCGAAGGAGTCGATGTTCCACACCGCGCCCTGCACGAACACCTTGTGCTCGTAGAGGGCGATGAGCTGACCGAGCACCGACGGGGTCAGTCCGGTCGCGAGGATCGTGGTCGTGGGGTGGTCGCCCTGGAACGTCTTGTGGGCGACCAGTTCCTCCGGCACTCCTTCCGCGCGGACCTCCTCGGGCGTCTTGCCGAAGGCCAGCGCCTGCGTCTGCGCGAAGAAGTTCGCCATCAACAGGTCGTGTTGGGAGGCGAGTTCGCCGCTGAGCTCGTCGACCGGCCGGGCGAAGCCGATGAAGTCGGCCGGGATGAGCTTCGTGCCCTGGTGGATCAACTGGTAGTAGGCGTGCTGCCCGTTGGTGCCGGGCGTGCCCCACACCACCGGCCCGGTCTGCCACCGCACGGGCCGGCCCTCGCGGTCCACCGACTTGCCGTTGGACTCCATGTCCAGCTGCTGGAGATAGTCGGTGAACTTCGACAGGTAGTGGCTGTACGGCAGCACGGCGTGCGACTGGGCGTCGTGGAAGTTGCCGTACCAGATGCCCAGCAGGCCCAGGATCAGCGGGGCGTTGGACTCGGCGGGCGCGGTGCGGAAGTGGTCGTCGACGATCCTGAACCCGTCGAGCAGCTCCCGGAAGCGGTCCGGGCCGATGGCGATCATGAGGGAGAGGCCGATCGCCGAGTCGAAGGAGTAGCGGCCGCCGACCCAGTCCCAGAACTCGAACATGTTGGCCGTGTCGATGCCGAAGCCGGCGACCTTCCCGGCGTTCGTCGACAGGGCGACGAAGTGCTGGGCGACCGCCTTCTCGTCGCCGCCCAGCCCGTCGAGGAGCCAGGAGCGGGCCGAGGTGGCGTTGGTGATCGTCTCGATGGTGGTGAAGGTCTTCGACGCGACGATGAACAGCGTCTCCGCCGGGTCCAGGTCGCGGACCGCCTCGTGCAGGTCTGCGCCGTCCACGTTGGACACGAACCGGAACGTCAACTCGCGTGCGGTGTAGGGCCGCAGCGCCTCGTAGGCCATCGCCGGGCCCAGGTCGGAGCCGCCGATGCCGATGTTGACGACGTTGCGGATGCGCCGGCCGGTGTGGCCGGTCCACTCTCCGGAGCGCACCCGCTCGGCGAAGCCGGCCATCTTGTCGAGGACGGCGTGCACGGCGGGGACGACGTTCTCCCCGTCGACCTCGATCACCGCGTCGCGCGGGGCGCGCAGGGCGGTGTGCAGCACCGCGCGGTCCTCGGTGAGGTTGATCCGCTCGCCGCGGAACATGGCGTCCCGCAGCCCGAACACGTCGGTGGCGGAGGCGAGTTCACGCAGACGCGCGAGCGTCTCGTCGGTGACGAGGTGCTTGGAGTAGTCGATGCGCAGATCGCCGACGCGCACCACGTACCGCTCGGCGCGCTGCGGGTCGGCGGCGAACAGGTCCCGCAGACTCGCCTCCCATCCGGCGCGGTGGTCCTGGAGGGCGGTCCACTCGGGCCGCAGGTCGGGGCGGGGGGTGTCAGACATGAGCAGGGGTCTCCTCGGTGCCCTCGCCTCGCAGGGCGATGGCGTACATCTCGTCCGCGTCGAGGCGCCTGAGCTCCTCGGCGATGAGTTCGGAGGTGGTGCGGACCTTCAGTGCGAGGGTGCGCGAGGGCTGGCCGGGCAGGGTGAGCGTGGCCAGCGGGCCCTCGGGGCGGTCGATGACGATGTCACCGTCCGCGGTGCCCAGCCGCACGGCAGTGACGACCGGCCCGTCGGTGACGACGCGGTCGATCGTGACCTTCAGCCGCGCCTCCAGCCAGCGGGCCAGCAGCTCCGCGGCGGGGTTGTCCGCCTCGGCCTCGACGGCGCCCGAGACGATCGGCACCCGGGCCTGGTCCAGGGCCGCCGCCAGCATCGAGCGCCACGGGGTGAGGCGGGTCCAGGCGAGGTCGGTGTCGCCGGGGGCGTAGGAGCGCACCCGCGTCTCCAGGGCCCGCAGCGGGTTCTCGACGGCGTACAGGTCGGTGATCCTGCGCTGGGCCAGCGCGCCCAACGGGTCCTTCGACGGGTTCTGCGGCGCGTCGACGGGCCACCACACGACGACCGGCGCGTCCGGCAGCAGCAGCGGCAGGACGACGGAGTCGGCGTGGTCGGAGACCTCGCCGTAGGTCCGCAGCACGACCGTCTCGCCGGTGCCGGCCTCGGAGCCGACGCGGACCTCGGCGTCCAGCCGGGACCGGGTGCGCTCGCGCGGGGTGCGGGCGTGCCGCTTGATGACGACGAGGGTGCGCGAGGGATGCTCGTGCGAGGCCTCTTCGGCCGCCTTGATGGCGTCGTAGGCGTTCTCCTCGTCCGTGACGATGACCATCGTCAGGACCATGCCCACGGCCGGTGTGCCGATGGCGCGGCGGCCCTTCACCAGCGCCTTGTTGATCTTGCTTGCAGTGGTGTCGGTCAGGTCGATCTTCATGGCCTGCGCCAGCTCCGTCCGTCTCGTGCGAGCATCTCGTCGGCTTCCTCGGGGCCCCAGCTGCCCGAGGGGTACTGCGCGGGCCTGCCGTGCCGTGCCCAGTACTCCTCGATCGGGTCGAGGATCTTCCAGGACTCTTCCACTTCCTGGTGGCGCGGGAACAGGTTGGCGTCGCCGAGCAGCACGTCCAGGATGAGGCGCTCGTACGCCTCGGGACTGGACTCGGTGAAGGACTCGCCGTAGGCGAAGTCCATCGTGACGTCCCGGATCTCCATGGAGGTGCCGGGCACCTTGGAGCCGAAGCGGACCGTGATCCCCTCGTCCGGCTGGACCCGGATGACGATGGCGTTCGCGCCCAGCTCCTCGGTGGCCGCGGAGTCGAAGGGGGAGTGCGGGGCCCGCTGGAAGACGACCGCGATCTCGGTCACCCGCCGGCCGAGCCGCTTGCCGGTGCGCAGGTAGAACGGGACGCCCGCCCAGCGGCGGTTGTCGACGTTCAGCTTCACGGCGGCGAAGGTGTCCGTCGTGGACGACGGGTCGATGCCGTCCTCCTCGAGGTAGCCGCGCACCTTCTCACCGCCCTGCCAGGCGCCCGCGTACTGGGCCCGCACGGTGTGCCGGCCCAGGTCGTCCGGCAGCTTCACGGACCGCAGCACCTTGAGCTTCTCGGTGAGCAGCGAGGCGGCGTCGAAGGAGGCCGGCTCCTCCATGGCGGTCAGCGCCATCAGCTGGAGCAGGTGGTTCTGGATGACGTCACGGGCCGAGCCGATGCCGTCGTAGTAGCCGGCCCGGCCGCCGATGCCGATGTCCTCGGCCATGGTGATCTGCACATGGTCCACGAAGGACCGGTTCCAGATCGGCTCGAACATCGTGTTCGCGAAGCGGAGCGCCAGGATGTTCTGGACGGTCTCCTTGCCCAGGTAGTGGTCGATGCGGAAGACCTGGTCGGGTTCGAACACGTCGTGCACCACCGCGTTGAGCTGCTGGGCGCTCACCAGGTCGCGTCCGAACGGCTTCTCGATGACCGCGCGCCGCCAGGAGCCCTCCGGCGCCTTCGCCAGCCCGTGCTTCTTGAGCTGCTCGACGACCTTGGGGAAGAACTTCGGCGGCACGGACAGGTAGAAGGCGAAGTTGCCGCCGGTGCCCCGGGAGGCGTCCAGCTCCTCCACGGCTGTCTTGAGCTGCTTGAACGCCGTGTCGTCGTCGAAGTCGCCGGGGATGAACCGCATGCCCTCGGCGAGCTGCTGCCAGACCTCCTCGCGGAACGGCGTGCGGGAGTGCTCGCGCACCGCGTCGTGGACGATCTGCGCGAAGTCCTCGTCCTCCCAGTCACGGCGGGCGAATCCGACGAGCGAGAAGCCCGGCGGGAGCAGCCCGCGGTTGGCGAGGTCGTACACCGCCGGCATCAGCTTCTTGCGGGACAGGTCGCCCGTCACCCCGAAGATGACGAGGCCGGACGGGCCCGCGATGCGGGGCAGGCGCCGGTCGCGGGGGTCCCTCAGGGGGTTCTCCCAGGCCGCGCCGAGACTGCTGCTGCTCATTCCGCGTCAACTCCCTTGATCGTCGGCGACTTCGCGACCGCGTCCAGAAGGTCCTGCCACGCCGCCTCGAACTCGGCGACGCCCTCGTCCGCCAACCGGGTGACCATCTCGTCGGCGGAGATGCCCGGCGCCTGCACCGAGGCGAGGCCGGCGGCCGACCCGGCGGGACCCCAGGGGACGGTGCCGCCGGGGTGCGCGCCGTGGCCGGCGGCGGTTTCCGGCATGGCCTCGGGCCTGCCGTCGGCGGTGCCCGGAGCCACCGGGTCGTCCCCGTACGGCGTGTCCCTGTAAGCAGGATGCTTCACACCGGTGGACGCCCCCAGCGGACGCCGCCGGCCCTTCCCGGCCTCAGCCTCAGCCGCGGCCCCGGTCCTGGCTCCGGCCGCCGCGCTCCAGCGGCCGCCGGACGCGATCCGCCGCCGGGGCAGGCCGTCCGGCCGGGCGCGGACGCCCTCCTCGGACAGGTGCCTGAGTGCTCCCGCTGTCGCGGTCGCTTCGGTCACTGTGATCATCTTCTTTCTGGCGTTGCGGTCAACCGCGGGCGGCGGCCACGGATTCCCGGGCCGCGGCGGCGACGTTCTCGGCGGTGAAGCCGTACTCGGCGAACAGGGTCCCGGCGTCGGCGGAGGCGCCGAAGTGCTCGAGGGAGACGATGCGCCCGGCGTCGCCCACGAACCGGTGCCAGGGCAGGCCGATGCCCGCCTCGACGGCGACCCGGGCCCGCACGGACGGCGCAAGCACCTGGTCGCGGTAGGCCCGCGGCTGCTCCTCGAACCACTCCACGGACGGCATCGACACGACCCGGGCGTCGATCCCCTCGGCCCGCAGCGCCTCGCGCGCGTCGACGGCCAGCCGCACCTCCGAGCCGGTGGCGACGAGCACCACGTCGGGGACGTCCGAGGAGGAGTCCCGGAGCACGTAGCCGCCCTTGGCCGCGTCCGGGTTCGGCGCATACGTCGGCAGGCCCTGGCGGGACAGGACGAGGCCGTGCGGAGCGGGACGGGTGGCGTGCCGCCGCAGGATCTCGGCCCAGACGATCGCGGTCTCGTTGGCGTCGGCCGGGCGGACCACGTTCAGGCCGGGGATCGCGCGCAGCGACGCGAGGTGCTCGACCGGCTGGTGGGTGGGGCCGTCCTCGCCGAGGCCGACGGAGTCGTGCGTCCACACGTACGTCACCGGCAGCTGCATCAGCGCCGACATGCGGACGGCGTTGCGCATGTAGTCGGAGAACACCAGGAAGGTGCCGCCGTAGACGCGGGTGTCGCCGTGCAGTGCGATCCCGTTCATCGTCGCGGCCATCGCGAACTCGCGGATGCCGAAGTGGACGGTCCGTCCGTACGGGCTCGCCTCGGGCAGCGGGCTGCCCTCGGGAAGGAACGACGACGTCTTGTCGATGGTGGTGTTGTTGGAGCCGGCGAGGTCGGCGGAGCCGCCCCACAGCTCGGGCAGCACCGGGCCGAGCGCCTGGAGCACCTTGCCGGACGCGGCGCGGGTGGCGAGCGACCCGCCGGGCTCGAACACCGGAAGCGCGTCCTCCCAGCCGTCGGGGAGGCGGCCCGCGACGACCCGGTCGAACAGGGCCGCCCGCGCGGGGTTCGCGGCCCGCCACCCGGCGAGCCGCCCGTCCCAGGCGGCGTGGTCCCGCGCACCCCGGTCGAGAGCGGCGCGGGTGTGCGCGAGGACCTTCTCCTCGACCTCGAAGGACTTCTCCGGGTCGAAGCCCAGCACGCGCTTGGTGGCGGCGACCTCGTCCGCGCCGAGCGCCGAGCCGTGCGCCGCCCCGGTGTCGCGGGCGTTCGGCGCGGGCCAGGCGATGATCGTGCGCAGCGAGATGATCGACGGGCGGCCGGTCTCGGCCCGCGCCGCCCGCAGGGCCGCGTGGAGCGCGGGGACGTCGACGTCGCCGTCCCCGGCCGGCTCGACGCGCTGGGTGTGCCAGCCGTAGGCGGCGTACCGCCCCAGCACGTCCTCGGAGAACGCGGTGGCGGTGTCGCCCTCGATGGAGATGTGGTTGTCGTCGTAGACGAGGACGAGGTTGCCGAGCTTCTGGTGGCCGGCCAGCGAGGAGGCCTCGGCCGAGACGCCCTCCTGAAGGTCGCCGTCGGAGACGATGCCCCAGATCGTGTGGTCGAAGGGGGACTCGCCCCGCGGGGCGTCGGGGTCGAACAGACCGCGCTCGTAGCGCGCGGCCATCGCCATGCCCACGGCGTTGGCGACACCCTGGCCGAGAGGCCCGGTCGTCGTCTCGACGCCGGCGGTGTGCCCGTACTCGGGGTGTCCGGGCGTCTTCGAGCCGTGCGTGCGGAAGCGCTTCAGGTCCGCCAGCTCCAGCTCGTAGCCGGCGAGGAAGAGCTGGGTGTAGAGGGTCAGCGAGGTGTGTCCCGGGGACAGCACGAAGCGGTCGCGCCCGGTCCACTCCGGATCGGCCGGATCGTGCCGCATCACCTTCTGAAAGATCGTGTAGGCGACCGGGGCCAGACTCATGGCCGTTCCGGGATGCCCGTTGCCCACCTGCTGCACGGCGTCGGCCGCCAGCAGTCGGGCGGTGTCGACCGCACGCCGGTCGGTGTCGGTCCAGGTGAAGTCGTTCGGCGTCTGCGTGCTCATCTTCAAGAAATCCTCGACGGGAGCGGGTCAGCGGCTCTGACGTGTTCAAACTTAAAAGTCTGACTTTTCGGCGGGTAGGTCTCCCTGTGTCAGGCTGTGGTGAAAGTGGGACACCCGCGGGCGACAGATGAGCACCCCGGGCCGGCAACTGGGCGGCGCGAGCAGGACATGGCGGACACACCTACCCAAGGCGGCGCCGGAGACGGCATCAGAACCTTTCCCTTCCCGGTCGAGCACAGCGTCGGCGGCGTCGGCATGCAGGTGGGCCCGATGGGTCCCGCGCACGACGGCCGCTCCTGGCACACGGATGCCCCGCCGGACCGCGTGCACCGCATCGACTTCCACGTCGTGATGCTGTTCGACGCCGGTCCCGTCCGCCACATGATCGACTTCACCCGGTACGAGGCGGCGGCGGGCGACGTGCTGTGGATCCGCCCCGGCCAGGTCCACCGCTTCTCGACGTCGAGCGAGTACCGCGGAACCGCCCTGACCATGCAGCCCGGATTCCTGCCGCGCGCCACCGTCGAGGCGACCGGCCTCTACCGCTACGACCTGCCGCCGTTGCTGCATCCGAGCAAGGCGCAACTCGCCGGGCTGCGCGCGGCGCTGACCTACCTGCGAGGGGAGTACGACGACGGGGCCGCGGGCACCCTGCCGCTGAGCCTGCACACGGCGGTGCTGCGGCACTCGCTGACGGCGTTCCTGCTGCGCCTGGCGCATCTGGCGGCGAGCGGCGCGGAGGCGACACGGCGTCAGGCGGACACGACGTTCACGTTGTTCAGGGACGCGGTGGAGAAGGAGTTCGCCGCCAACCACAGCGTCAGCGCCTACGCCGACTCCCTCGGCTACTCACGGCGCACCCTGGTGCGGGCGGTCCGCGCGGCCACCGGCGAGACGCCCAAGGGGTTCATCGACAAGCGGGTCGTCCTGGAGGCGAAACGGCTGCTGGCCCACACGGACCTGCCGATCGGCCGGGTGGGCGCGGCGGTCGGCTTCCCCGACCCGGCGAACTTCTCCAAGTACTTCCAACTGCACACCGGCCAGACCCCGGTGGCCTTCCGCGCCGACCAGGGCTGACGGCGGCGGGGGCCTGCGCGGGGGTCTGCACAGGGGCGCGCGTGCGGCGTGCGCGGGGCGTGCGCACCTGTGCAAGACGAGGCCGGGGGCAGGCCTCGGTGGGAGGCCGGCCCCCGGCGTGGTCGAGCCGTCGGTCAGTGGCCGAAGGTGAACCAGTTGACGTTCACGAAGTCCGCCGGCTGGCCGCTCGTGAAGGTCAGGTAGACGTCGTGGGTGCCGGTGACGGAGCTGATGTTCGCGGGGATCGTCCGCCAGCTCTGCCAGCCGCCGGTGTCGGCCACCGCGAAGCTGCCGACCGGGGTGGCGCTGCGGCTGTCGAGCCGCACCTCGACCAGTCCGCTGACGCCGCCCGCCGCACCGCCGGCGACCCGTGCGCGGAACTGGGTCGCGGCGGACGAGCCGAACTTCACGCCCTTGTACAGCGCCCAGTCGCCATGGGCGAGGGAGCCGATGTTCTGCCCGCCGCCGGTGTCCGAGGTGGACTCGGTGATCGTGCCCGACTGGCTGTCGTACGACTCGGCCTGGATCGTGCCGTAGGCGTCCCGGCTGCCGGACGGCGGGGGCGTCGTGGTGCCGCCGCCGGTGCCCGCGGCCTGCAGCACCTGCACGTAGTCGACCACCATCGGACGGCCCGGCTGGGTGCCGCCGTCCAGGCCGCCGCCGAAGGCATCGGGGAACGCCCCGCCCATCGCCACGTTCAGAATGACGAAGTAGCCGTGGTTCGTGGCGTTGGTCCACGTCGTCGCGTCGACCTGGTTCGCGGTGACGGTGTGGTAGTTCACGCCGTCGACGTAGAAGCGGATCGCCTCGGGACTCACCGAGCGGTCCCACTCCATGCTGTAGGTGTGGAAGCCGGACTGGCACGTCGTGTTCGGACACGCGACGGAGTTGCCGATGCCGGTCGTCTCGTTGCACGGGCCGCCCGGGTTGGTGCCGCAGTGCATCGTCGCCCACACCTTGTTCAGGCCCTGGACGTTCTCCATGATGTCCAGCTCGCCGACGCCCGGCCAGTTCTGGTAGTTGCCCCGGTACGGTGCACCCAGCGCCCAGAACGCGGGCCAGTAGCCCTCGGCGGCGGTGCCGGTCACGTTCGGCATCTGGATCCGCGCCTCGACGCGCAGTTTGCCGCCGGACGGGGGCTGGAAGTCGGTGCGGTTGGTCTCGATGCGGCCCGAGGTCCAGCGGCCGGCGGAGTCGCGCAGCGGGGTGATGCGCAGGTTGCCGTTGCCGTCGAGCGAGACGTTGGCCGTGCTGTCGGTCATCGTCTCGACCTCGCCCGTACCCCAGTTGGCGGGTCCGCCGGGATACGAAGTGCCTGTGCTGTACTGCCAGTTGGAGGTGTTGACGCCGGTGCCGGCGGCGCCGTTGAAGTCGTCGAGGAAGACCTGCGTCCACCCGGACGGCGGCGTGGGCGCGGAGGCGTTCGCGGGCAGGGTGACGGCTGCGGCGGCGGCCGCCGCCAGACCGAGCGTGCTGAGCACGGCGATGAGCGCGCGTCGCCGTCGGGGGATGCCGGAGGATGCACTCATGAGGGGGGCCTCTCGGGTACGGAGTGATGGCGCGGGTGCCTTTCCCAACCTTTGAGAGCGCTCTCAAAGTGCGCCCAATGTGCTCTCCGCCCCGAGGACCGTCAAGACTTAAAGCGAAGAAACTCCTTTCACGCCGCGGAAGTTCAGGGTGTGTACCGCGCAAACGCGTGAAAGCGCGCTGTCCGAAACCAAGTTGTCGACGCGGGCCCCGACGGCGTGCGGCGCGCCCCTGATCCGTGAGGTCCTACGCGAGCGGGTAGTCATAACGGATGAACCCGTGGAAGCCCGCCACCTTGTCGTACAGGGCGCGGGCGGTGGCGTTGCCCTCCTGGGTGGTCCAGTACAGCCGGGCGGCGCCCCGCTCGCGCGCCGCGCCGGCCACCCGTTCGATCAGTGCGCGCGCCACGCCCCGGCCGCGGGCCGCCTCGTCCACGTAGAGGTCCTGGAGGTAGCAGCTGTCCGCCGTCCAGGCCGTGGAGTGGAACAGGTAGTGCGCGATGCCCACCAGGCTTCCCTCCGCCCGGGCGGCGACCGCGCGCACCTCGGTCCCGTCCCGCAGGCGTCGCCACGTCGCCTCGTACGCCTCGGCGGGCACCTCGGTTCGGTAGAACGTCTTGTAGCCGCGCGCCAGTGTTTCCCAGGCGGCGCGGTCCTCAGGGCCGAGTGGACCGGTCTCGATCATGGTCGCGCATTCTCGTCGGGAGACGGTGACCGTGCCAACCGGTTTCCTCGCGTGTGCGGTCGGTGAGGTGGTGTCGGTGGTCTTGCGGGTCGGATCAGTCCTGGCGGCCCTGGGGTTGCCAGCCCAGGGCTCGGGAGATGCCGCGGGCGGCGAGGCGGACGGCGGGGGCCAGTACCGGGACCTGGGCGTGTGCGTGCGGGACCACGACCGAGACGGCGGCGGTCACGGCGCCGTCCGGGCCGCGCACCGGAGCGGCCACCGACAGGGCGTCGTCCGTGACCTGACGGCTGCTCACCGCGACGCCCGTGCGCCGCACTTCGGCCAGCATCCTGCGCAACCGCACGGGATCGGTGATGGTGTGGGCCGTGTAGGACGTCAACGGCCTTGCGCAGTAGGCCTCCTGGAGTTCCGGGACGCCGTGTGCCAGCAGTACGAGCCCGACGCCGGTGACGTGCAGGGGCCAGCGGGCGCCCACCCGGATGTGCACGCCGACCGCAGACCGGCCGGACAGCCACTCGGTGTAGACGACCTCGTGGCCGTCCCGCACAGCCAACTGCACGTTCTCGTGCGTGGCTTCGTACAGGTCCTCCAGATACGGCAGGGCCACCTGCCGCAGAGCCAGGCCGCGCGGCGCGAGCGCCGCGACCTCCCACAGCCGCAGCCCCACGTGGTACGTCCCGGACCCGTCGCGCTCCAGTGCGCCCCAGTCGGTCAGCGCGGCGACCAGCCGGTGGGCGGTGCTGAGCGTGAGGCCGGCGCGGCGGCTGATGTCGCTGAGGGACAGCGCGGGATGCGTGTGGTCGAACGCCGCCAGCACGGCCAGCAGGCGGTCGGGCGCGGAGCGGGCGTTCGCGGATCGGGCGCTGGCGGCGAGAGCCGGCCGGTCCATCGGGTCCTCCTCACGGCGTCGGGCTGACGGGGCGGTCCGGTCCGCAGGCGCGGCGGCTCCTGGGGGAGGGCTCACCGCGTCAGGCGAGTCCGTCCTCGGCGATCCGCAGCAGCAGGGCGTGCAGCGCGTCGCGTTCGGCCGGGGCGAGCGGGCCGAGCAGCTCGTTCGTCACCCGCAGGCCCGCCTCGTCGGTGCCGCGCAGGAACGCGCGGCCGTCCTCGGTCAGGACGACGATCCTGCTGCGCCGGTCGTCGGGGGACGGCCTGCGCTCGGCGAAGCCCAGCTTCTCCAGGTCGTCGACGAGGCCGACGATCGCGCTGGGGTCGTATCCCAGCCGGGTGCTCAGCTCGCGCTGGAGCGCGCCCTCGGAGGTGGCGAGGAAACGCAGCACCGCGTAGTGGCGCAGCCGCAGCCCCGACTCCTGGAGGAACGTGTTGAAGAGCTGGCCCGAGCGCAGCCCCAGGCGGTAGAGCAGGTAGCCCGTGTCGGCGTGCAACGCGCGCATCCACGGCTCGTCGCCGTCGATCGGGGCGGCGTTCACTGCGTTGTGCTGGCGGGCGATGGCGGGCTCCCTGGTCTCGGTGGTCTCGGTCCCCTCCCGGGGCGGTTCGTCGTACAGATTTCAGCATGCCGCACGTACAGGATGACAACAACTATTGACGACAACAATTATTGCTCTTAGCTTCGATATAGAAGCCGCACCCCCCATGTGAAGGGACACCGTCGTGCCCAGCATCGATCTCACCGGCAAGGTCGCCGTCGTCACCGGCAGCGGCCGGGGCCTCGGCCTCGCCTACGCGCACGCCCTGGTCGCCCACGGCGCGGCCGTCGTCGTCAACGACGTCGACGAGGCGGTCGCCGAGCAGGCCGTGAAGTCCCTCGTCGAGGCGGGCGGCAGGGCCGTCGCCGAGGTGGTCCCGGTCGGTACGACCGAGGCGGCCGAGCGGCTGGTGAACCGGGCCGTGGAGGAGTTCGGACGGCTCGACGTCCTGGTCACCAACGCGGGCATCCTGCGGGACAAGGTCCTGTGGAAGATGACCGACGACGACTTCGACGCGGTGATCGCCACCCACCTCAAGGGCACCTTCACCTGCGCCCGCGCCGCCGCGGTGCGGATGCGCGAGCAGGGCGAGGGCGGCACGCTGATCCTCGTCGGCTCCCCGGCCGGCCAGCGCGGCAACTTCGGCCAGACGAACTATGCGGCCGCCAAGGCGGGCATCGCCGCGTTCGCCCGGACCTGGTCGATGGAGCTGGGCCGCGCGAACATCACCGTCAACGCGATCGTCCCGGTGGCCGCCACCGCGATGACCGAGACCATCCCCGCCTTCGCCCCGTACGTCGAGGCCCTGAAGAACGGCGAGCCGTTCCCGGACTTCCTGCGCAAGGGCGAGGGCTTCGGCACCCCCGAGGACTGCGCGGCGCTCGTGCCCTTCCTGGCCTCGGAGGCCGCCCGGGGCGTCACCGGCCAGGCCATCGGCATCGGCGGCGACAAGGTGGCACTCTGGTCGCATCCGCAGGAGATCCGCACGGCCTACGCCGACGGCGGCTGGACGCCCGAGACACTGGCCGACGTCTTCCCGACCTCGGTCGGCGCCGCACTCGAGTCGGTCGGCATCCCGGCCCCCACGTTCCCGGAGGCGTGATGAGTCCCGCCGCGACCCCCGCCATGAACGTCGACGAACTGGTCGCCATCGACGTCCACACCCATGCCGAGGTGTCGTCCAAGGGGCACTCCTCCCTGGACGACGACCTGCACGACGCGTCCTCCGCCTACTTCAAGGTCGAGGGCAAGCGGAAGCCGACACTGGAGGAGACGGCCCGCTACTACCGTGAGCGCAGAATGGCCGCCGTGATCTTCACGGTGGACGCCGAGTCCGCGACCGGCACGGCGCCGGTGCCCAACGAGGAGGTCGCCGAGGCCGCCGCCGCCAACGCCGACGTCCTCATCCCGTTCGCCTCCATCGACCCCTTCCGGGGGAAGGCGGGCGTGAAGCAGGCCCGCCGTCTGGTGGAGGAGTACGGGGTCAAGGGCTTCAAGTTCCACCCCAGCATCCAGGGCTTCTTCCCCAACGACCGCTCGGTGGCGTACGACCTGTTCGAGGTGATCGAGGAGACGGGGACCATCGCCCTGTTCCACACCGGCCAGACGGGCATCGGCGCCGGAGTCCCGGGCGGCGGCGGGATCAGGCTCAAGTACTCCAACCCGCTGCACGTGGACGACGTCGCCGCCGACTTCCCGCACCTCAAGATCATCCTGGCGCACCCGTCGTTCCCCTGGCAGGACGAGGCCCTGGCGGTCGCCACCCACAAGCCGGGCGTGCACATCGACCTGTCCGGCTGGTCGCCGAAGTACTTCCCGCCGCAGCTCGTGCAGTACGCCAACACGCTGCTGAAGGACAAGGTCCTCTTCGGCTCCGACTTCCCCGTCCTCACTCCCGACCGCTGGCTCGCCGACTTCGACAAGCTGACGATCAAGGACGAGGTGAAGCCGAAGATCCTCAAGGAGAACGCCGCCCGTCTGCTCGGGCTGACCACACCGTAAGGGGCGTGGACAATGCGCAACGAGGGACTGGGGTCCTGGCCCGCCCGCCGGGCCCGCAAGACCCCGCACCGCACCGCCCTGGTCCACGACGGCCTGCCGACGGACTACCGCACCCTGCACACCCGCACCACGCGCCTGGCGCACGCGCTGCGCGCCCGGGGCGTGCATCGCGGCGACCGCATCGCCTACCTCGGCCCGAACCACCCCTCCTACCTGGAGGCCCTGTTCGCCGCCGGCGTCCTCGGCGCGGTGTTCGTCCCCCTGAACACCCGCCTCGCCGGGCCCGAGATCGCCTACCAGCTCGCCGACTCCGGAGCCAAGGCCCTCATCTACGGGCCTTCGCACGCGGGCCTCGTCGCCGGACTGCCCGGGCACACGGACGTCCGGACGTACCTGGAGGTCGGGGCCGAGTACGAGGAGGCGCTCGGCTCGGCGCCCGACGAGCCGATCGACACACCGGTCGCCCCCGACGACACCTGCATCATCATGTACACCTCGGGGACCACCGGCCGCCCCAAGGGGGCGATGCTCACCCACGGCAACCTCACCTGGAACGCGATCAACGTCCTCGTCGACACGGACCTGATCGCCGACGAACGCGCCCTCGTCTCCGCGCCGCTGTTCCACACGGCCGGACTGAACATGCTGACCCTGCCGGTGCTCCTCAAGGGCGGCTGCTGCGTCCTCGTCGAGGCCTTCGACCCGGAGGCCACCCTCGGCCTGATCGAGCAGCACCGGATCACGTTCATGTTCGGGGTGCCGACCATGTTCGACCAGGTCGCCCGGCATCCGCGCTGGGCCGCCGCCGACCTGTCCTCGCTGCGCATCCTGACCTGCGGCGGCTCCCCGGTGCCCTCCCCGCTCATCGCGGCCTACCAGGAACGCGGCCTGACCTTCCTGCAGGGCTACGGCATGACCGAGGCCTCGCCCGGCACGCTCTTCCTGGACGCCGAGCACGCCGTCAGCAAGGCCGGCTCGGCGGGCGTCCCGCACTTCTTCAGCGACGTGCGGGTCGTAGGGCCGGACCTGGCCCCCGTCGAGACCGGCGAGACCGGCGAGGTCGTGGTCCGCGGTCCGCACGTCATGCCCGGCTACTGGGGGCTGCCCGAGGAGACGGCCGCGGCCTTCGCCGACGGCTGGTTCCGCAGCGGGGACGCCGCCCGGGTCGACGAGGACGGATACGTGCACATCGTCGACCGCATCAAGGACATGATCATCTCGGGCGGGGAGAACATCTACCCCGCCGAGATCGAGGACCTGCTGCTGGCCCACCCCGACATCGTGGAGTGCGCGGTCATCGGGGTCGCGGACGACAAGTGGGGCGAGGTGCCCCGCGCGGTCGTCGTATCCCGCGAGGGCGTCCGGCTCGACCCCGACCAGGTGCTGGCCTCGCTGGCGGGCCGGCTCGCCAAGTACAAGATCCCCAAGTCGGTGGTGGTCGCCGACGAACTGCCGCGCACCGCCTCCGGCAAGCTCCTCAAAGCCCGGGTGCGCTCCCGGTTCGGCACCGACTCCTGAACAACTCCGCCCAGAGCAACTCCCTTGTGAGGAACGGTATATGAGCATCATCGTCAACGGTCTGGACGAGCTGAGGAAGCTGTCCGGCAGCGACCTGGGCACCAGCGAGTGGATCGAGGTCACCCAGGAGCGCATCGACACGTTCGCCGACGCGACCGGCGACCACCAGTGGATCCACGTGGACCCGGAGAAGGCCGCGGCAGGACCCTTCGGAGCGCCGATCGCCCACGGTTACCTGACCCTGTCCCTCTTCATCCCCCTCTTCACCGAGCTGCTCGACGTCCAGGGCGTCACGACCAAGGTCAACTACGGCCTGAACAAGGTCCGTTTCCCCTCGCCGGTCAAGGTCGGCTCGCGGATCCGTCTCGTCGGCAAACTGACCGACGTCGAGGACGTCCCGGGCGGTGTGCAGATCACCGTCGACGGGGCGATCGAGATCGAGGGCGGCACGAAGCCCGCGGCCGTGCTGCAGAGCCTCTCGCGGTTCTACGGATGAGGGCTGTGCCCCGAGCACCGCGGGGGTGAGGTGAGCCGGGGAACCGCGGACCGGTGGTGGCCGGCCGCGCGGTTCCCCGCACCCCTTCCGGGGCGCCTCAGCTCGCGACGTCCACGAAGACCGGGTTCGAGTAGAACCAGGTGTCCGCCCACGGGTCGCCGTTGCCCGGCTCGTGCGGGACCGGACCCCGCGGGTCCACCGAAGCGCCCAGGTAACCGGTTCCGCCCCGGTTGCCGTCGCTGCCGCGCAGCCGGACGTAGAAGGACTCGTCGCCCACCGGGAGTGGGACGCACAGGGTGTACGTGCCCTTGCGGCCGCTCACGTCGGTGGAACACACCACCCTGGTGTCGGGCGCCCGCCAGGAGTCCCGGTCGGCCACCGGACCGCGCACCGCGCCGCGGATCACGTCCACGTGCGCCAACTCCGGCAGGACCCCTTGCGGGTTGGGGCGGGAGGCGGTGGTCACCGTGATGTCCAGGGTGAGCTTCTCGCCCCGGCGCACCCGCAGCCGTCCGCCGAGGGTGACGCCCCGGCCGCCGCCGTGCTCGCGCCGCAGCCGCACCTCGAGCCCGTCCAGCAGATGCCCGTGGTCCAGCCAGACGCGGCCCTTCCGCAGGCCCGTCATCACCGCGCGGTAGCCGTAGCCGGTGACGCCCACATGGGTGCGGCTGAACTGGCCCGGCCAGAAGTCGCTGCCCGGCTGTGGGGCGTCGGTGTGCACCGGGCCCGGCAGCCTGCCGGTGTCGTCGAAGGTCTGCCCGGCCGGCCAGTCGCCGTTCTTCCAGGTGTCGAAGACGGTCCGGTGGTTGTCGGAGTTGGTGGTGATCGTGAACAGCCGGCCCTCGGCCAGCATCGAGTCCCACAGACCGCCCACGGTCGCGGTCGCCCAGTCGAAGCCGCCGTACGTGAGGTACGCGTCCGCCGGGTAACCCGCCCAGGACTGCGCCGACGGCTTGTTCTCGTACTCGCCGCGGATCGACGTGACGCCGCGCAGGCCGGGGAGCGCCGCGCCCTGGGCGCCGGGCGCGCCCTCCATGCCGATCATGATGTCGGGGGCCGCGTCGCGCCAGCCGCGCAGCTCGTGCGGGGAGTCGATGCCCAGGCGCAGCGGGTGGTTGGCGAGCACGAGGACGTCGTCGACGTAGCCGGTGCGACGCTGCTCGGCCAGCCACTTCAGCGCCTTCACCGCGTGCGCCTCGTTGCGGGCGGTGTCCGCGTCGGCGGCACCGCCCTTGTCGTACCCCAGCAGCTTGCCGTCGTAGGCCAGCTCGAACCGGGTGAGCAGGTCGACCTCGTGCGGGCCGGGCGCGGCGAACACCGTGCAGTGCTCGGCGGCCGGGATGTACCACTCCAATCCCTGAAAGATCAGCCGGCGCGGGTTCGCGGCGCGGGCCTTGACGATCTCCCGGTGCTCCAGCGCGGCGCCGTAGCGGGCGTGCCCGAAGTTGGAGTGCTCGTTGAACACCATCCAGTCCAGGCCGTACCGGGCGGCGGCCCGCGCCTGCTGGGAGAACGTGTACTTCGCGTCGTGGCTGTACACGGAGTGCACGTGGTGGTCGCCGACCAGGTAGGCGAGCCGCGGGTCCTCGCCGCCGCAGCCCCTCTCGTCGGCCGCGGCCGGACCGGCGAGGGCGGGCGTGGTCGCGCCGCCCAGCGTGAACGCGGCGCCGAACAGGCCGGCACGGCGCAGGAGCTGACGCCGGGACACGCCCTGGGGGTCGAGCGCGGCGGAGGAGACGGACGGGTCGGCCCAGTCGGGCAGTTGCTGCTCGGTCATCGCAACGTCCATGAGGTCTCAGTGGTTCAGGAAGGAGGTCACGGGCAGCGCCCGCTCGACGATGCGCACGTCGCCGAGGCGGCCGTGCAGGATCTGGTCGATCTGTCCGGCGTACGTGTAGCCGCCGAGCAGCCAGGGCAGCCCGACGGAGGCGATGCCGACGGCCGCGGCCTTCGGGTTGCGGACCACGGGGCAGCCCTCGACGTACAGCGTGGTGTGCCGGCCGTCGTTGACGACCGCGAGGTGCCACCAGGTCTCCAGCGGCGTCTCCTGGCCCCAGTGGGTGGCGATGCCCTGCTGGTTCAGCGGACGCGTCGCCCACTGCGGTTCCCGGTCGTTGGAGAGCGAGAGGGTGGCGAGCGGTTCGTCCGGGTCGTCGGCGGACTTGCCCGCGGCGCCGCCCGTGCCGGTCCGGCCGACCAGCCCCGACCAGGCGTGGTGCGCCGGGTCCCAGTCGGCGGGAAGACGGTAGAACGCCTCGACGGTGTAACCGTGTGCGAAGGTCGCCGAGTTCAGCGGGGCGCCGTCGACCGTGCGCAGGTAGGCGCCCCTCAGCGGGGACTTGAAGCCCCGGAACTCCAGGCTGCCGTGTCCGGGCTGGTCGGGATGGTGGTCGGACGACCAGCCGAGCGTGCCGCCGCCGACCGCGACGACCGTGAGGTCGTTGCCGCGCCCGGACAGGTCACGCACGGTCCCGGAGACGGCCGAGCCGTCGGCGTGCCCGTCGAACCGCCAGTACGCCGCCGTGCCCGGCACGAGGACCTTCGACACGGGCCGCGCCGGGCGGGCCGGCACCGGATCGAACCCGGCGAAACGCTCGGCGAAGTCGATGCCGACCGTGAACCGGTCGGCGTCGCCGCTCAGTTCGAGCTCCTGCCGCTCCAGTTCGCCCAGCCCCTCCGCCGCCCGCCCCATGATCCAGGGCGAAACGGTCTCCACGTCGATGACGTTCCGGTCGAGGTCGAAGCGGTACAGGCGGATCATCGCGGCGCCGCCGAAGTACCGGTTCTGGTAGTTCGTCAGATGCAGATGGACGTCGTGTCCGGCGGCGTTCTTCCGCGTCGCGCGGCCGGCGGGCCAGTAGTGCCCGTTGAGCGTGAGGAAGATCTGGTCGTGGTCCTCGATCAGCCGGTCCCACAGCTGCTGCCCGTACGCCGAGAGCGCGTCGTCCTCGGCGACCAGCTCGTGGGTGGTCAGCACGACCGGCGTCCTCGGGTGCCGGGCGAGGACGCCGGCGGCCCAGGCGTACCCCTGTTCCGACAGCCGCCAGTCCAGCGCCAGCACCATCCACTGCCGGCCGCCCGCGCGGAACAGGTGGAAGGTGTTGTAGCCGTCCGGGGAGGCTCCGCCGAAGGTGGGCTTCCCCCGGAGGCGCTGCGGGCCGAAGGCCTCCAGGTACGGGGTCGTGCCGCGCTGGTCGGTCGTCGACGACTTCACGTCGTGGTTGCCGGCCAGCACGCTGTAGCCCACCCCGCGCCGGTCAAGCAGCCCGAACGCCTCGCCGATCGCGGCGACTTCCGCCTGCGCGCCGTTCTGGGTGAGGTCCCCCAGGTGGGACAGGAACACGAGGTTCTCGTCCCCGCCCCGCGCCAGCAGATAGCGCAGCGACGCCTCGACCGGCGCCCTGTCGATGCTCGGCCCGTCGAAGAGGTACTGCGTGTCGGGCATGACGGCGAGCGTGAAACGGCGGCTGTCGGGGTCCGGGCGCCACCGGGCGGGAGCCGCCTCGGCGGTGGCCGGCAGTGCCAGGCCGGCCGTCGCGGCGGCGCCGAGCACGGCGGTGGCCCGCAGAAAGCCGCGTCTGCCGGCGCCGGCAGACGCGACGGCCTCTTCCTGAATGTGGGCATGCGAAGTACACACGTGCTGCTCCGTTGCGAAGTCCGTTACCGGGGAGAGGGGTTCACAGGACGCGCAGGATCCAGCTCCAGCGGTGGACGCCTGCCGGGACGAGGTAGGAGGGGAGGGTGTCGGGGCCGCACGACGCGGTGCCGAGGCCGCGGTGCGCGGAGTCCACGTGCACGACGCAGCCCCCGCGCGCGGTGAGCTCGTCGTGGTGGGCGACGGCCGTCAGGTCCTCGGCGCGGTAGCGCGTGACGGAGACCTGGCGCGGCTCGTCCAGCGTGACCGCGAGCCCCGTGGCGTCCGGCGCCGAGAGCGTGAAGTGCCGCACGCCGTGCCGGCCGCCGCTCTCCTGCGGACGCAGGTAGGGGGTGAAGGCCTCGTCGACGGCGAGCGAGTGATGGCCGACCGGCGCGCCCGAGCAGCGGTCGGGGTAGGACTCCCAAGGGCCCTGCCCGAACCACTCCAGCAGGTCCGGTCCCGCGATCGTCTCGAAGACCGAGCCGACCCGCGGCACGTCGTCGAACTCCTCCGGCAGTTCCGCCTGTTCGTCGATCCGCAGCCCGCCCTCGACCGGCGTGAACACCTGCCGGTGCCGTACGACGCCGCCCGTGCCCGCGTACTCGGCGAGCACGGTCACGCCGTCGCCGTCCTGGTGCACGGAGACCAGCCTGCGCACGAGGGAGTCCGGGCCCCACGCCCGCCAGCGCCCCGCCATGCCGCCCAGTTCGTCGTTGTCGGTGGGCGCCCGCCACAGCGACAGCGTCGGCGCGGCGTGCAGCAGCGGGTGGACGAGGAGTCCGGCGGCGTCGGTCTCGACCCGGCCGGTCCCCGCCGCCGCCCCGAACGGCCCGGCCGTCCGCAGCCGTACCTGCGGCGCGCACACCGCGGTGCCGCGCGGCGCCCACGGCAGGTCCCGCGCCGTCGTCACCCGCAGCGTCAGCCATGCCTCGCCGCCGTCCGGCGGAAGGTCGAAGGGCAGCGGCAGCACGGCCGACCCGCCCGGCCGCAGGTCGGGCAGTTCGGCGGCCGCGGTGAGCGTGCCGCCGTGGGCGAGCGACAGCTCCCACTCGCCCGCGAGCCACTCCAGAGTGCGGAAGTGCTGGTGGTTGGCGACCACCACCCCGTCCTCCCGCAGGCCGTGCAGCCGTACCGGCGCGGCGAGTTCCCGGTGCTCGGACATCACCGGCTTGGGGGTGCGGTCGGGGAAGACCACGCCGTCCGCGATGAACGCGCCGTCGTGGTCCTGCTCGCCGAAGTCGCCGCCGTACGCCCAGCGGTAGCCGGGCGCGGCGACACCGTTGTCATAGAGTCCGGCGCCCCCACGCCCGACCGGTCTCGCGTCGTTCACACCCTGGAGGATGCCGTGGTCCCAGAACTCCCAGATGAACCCGCCCTGAAGACCCGGGGTGGCCTCGATGGCGGCCCAGTGGTCGGCCAGCGTGCCGTTGCTGTTGCCCATCGCGTGGGAGTACTCGCACTGGATGAGCGGCTTGGTCTGCCGCCCGTTCCATGAAGGTGAAGACGCCGAGGAAGGCGAGGCCCGGCCGGACGACGGGCAGGGCCACGTGCCAGTACTGGCGCAGGAAGTGCGCGCCGTCGATGCGGGAGGCGTCGAGGAGCTCAGCCGTAGGCCCGCGCGAGCCCCTGGTCGGTGAGCGAGCGCCACCAGCGGTCGACGCCGTACCAGCCGGGCGCGGCGAGGGCGCCGCCGTGGTGCCGCACGGACAGGGAGGCGGCGAGGACGGCGAACCGCAGCCGCTCCGCCAGCGGCCAGCCGCCGAGCGAGGCCGCCACGAAACTCGCGCCGAACACGTCTCCGGCGCCGGTCGCGTCCAGGACGTCGACGTCCAGGGCGGGGACCTCCGCGTACTCGCCGGTCGTCTGGTCGACCGCGATCGCGCCGTGCGCGCCCCGGGTGACCACGGCCACCGGCACCAGCTCGGCGAGCGTGCCGAGCGCGGCGACCGCGCTGTCGGTGCGGGTGCACGCCGTCGCCTCGGTCTCGTTGGGGAGGAAGGCGTGGCACAGGGCCAGCTGATCGAGCAGGCCACCCGTGAGGACGAGGTCGTAGAAGAGCAGCCCGGTGAGCAGCACCTCGGGCCGGTCGTCGTCCACCGCACATCCTCTCGTCAAAAGTCTTCATTTCGGTGACCGAAATCGTGCGCCCCTCCGCGAGATTGGTCAGTACTTCAGCAGAAGTGAGCATAGATTTGATTGAAGATGACGAGTAGTGTTCACGTCGTGCTGGCAGAACGACGACATCAACTCATCCTGCGGGCCCTGCGCGCCGGGGGCCCCGCGGCCGTGACCGATCTCTCCGAGGAGCTGGGTGTGAGCCCGGCCACGATCAGGCGCGACCTGGTCAGGCTCGAGGAGGACGGTCTGCTCACCCGGGTGCACGGCGGGGCCGTCGCGGAGCAGGGCGACCAGCCCCTCGCCGAGGTGGCCGAGGTGCGGGTGGCCGAGAAGGACGCGATAGCCGCCCGGGCCGCGGCGATGGTCGAGGACGGCCAGACGGTGCTGCTCGACATCGGCACCACCGCCTACCGGCTGGCCCGGCAGCTGCACGGCCGCAGACTCACGGTGATCACCAGCAACCTGGTGGTCTACGAGGAGCTCGCCGACGACGAGGGCATCGAGCTGGTGCTCCTCGGCGGCATGGTCCGCCGCGAGTACCGTTCCCTGGTGGGTTTCCTCACCGAGGACAACCTGCGCCAGCTGCACGCCGACTGGCTCTTCCTCGGCACCAGCGGAGTGCGCCCGGGCGGGCAGGTGATGGACACGACGGTCGTCGAGGTGCCGGTCAAACGGGCCATGATCAAGGCCGGCGGCAAGGTCGTCCTGCTGGCCGACGCGGCGAAGTTCCCGGGCAGGGGCATGGCGAAGGTCTGCGGTCCCGAGGACCTGGACGTGGTGGTGACGAACGGGCCGGTCGACCCGGCGACCCGGTCCTCCTTCGAGGAGGCGGGCGTCGAGGTGGTGCTGGCAGGAGAGGTGCAGGCGTGAAACTGACGATTCTGGGCGGCGGCGGCTTCCGGGTGCCGCTCGTGTACGGCGCGCTCCTGACGGACCGCGGCGAGGGGCGCGTCACCGACGTCGTCCTGCACGACCTGGACGACGACCGGCTGCGGGCGGTCGCCCGGGTGCTCGCGGAGCAGGCCGCCGCCGTGCCCGACGCCCCCCGGGTCACCGCCACCACCGACCTCGACGAGGCCTTGCGCGGCGCCGACTTCGTCTTCTCCGCGATCCGCGTCGGCGGCCTCGAGGGCCGGGCCGCCGACGAGCGGGTGGCCCTCGCCGAGGGCGTCCTCGGCCAGGAGACGGTCGGCGCCGGAGGCATCGCCTACGGTCTGCGGACCGTCCCCGTCGCCGTCGACATCGCCCGCCGGGCGGCCCGTCTCGCCCCCGACGCCTGGGTCATCAACTTCACCAACCCGGCGGGGCTCGTCACCGAGGCGATGTCCCGCCACCTCGGCGACCGCGTCATCGGCATCTGCGACTCGCCCGTCGGCCTCGGCCGCCGTATCGCCCGGGTGCTCGGCGCCGACCCGAAGCAGGCGTGGATCGACTACGTCGGCCTCAACCACCTCGGCTGGGTCCGCGGCCTGCGGATCGCCGGCCGCGACGAACTCCCGCGGCTGCTCGCCGACCCCGACCTGCTCGGCTCCTTCGAGGAAGGCAAGCTCTTCGGCGTCGACTGGCTGCAGTCCCTCGGCGCGATCCCCAACGAGTACCTGCACTACTACTACTTCAACCGGGAGACCGTCCGCGCCTACCAGCAGGCCGAGAAGACCCGCGGCGCCTTCCTCGCCGACCAGCAGGCCCGCTTCTACGAGGAGATGCGCGACCCCGGCGCGGCGGCCCTGGCCGCCTGGGACCGCACCCGCGCCGAACGCGAGGCCACCTACATGGCCGAGAACCGGGAGAGCGCCGGGGCCGGCGAACGCGACGCCGACGACCTCTCCGGAGGCTACGAGAACGTCGCCCTCGCCCTGATGCGGGCCATCGCCCGCGACGAGCGCACCACCTTGATCCTCAACGTCCGCAACCAGGGCGCCCTGTCGGTGCTGGACGCCGACGCCGTGATCGAGGTGCCCTGCCTCGTCGACTCCGGCGGCGCCCATCCGGTGGCCGTCGCCCCGCTGCCCGAGCACGCCACCGGGCTGGTCTGCGCGGTGAAGGGCGTCGAACGCGAGGTGCTCGCCGCCGCCGGGTCCGGCTCCCGGGCGAGGGCCGTCAAGGCGTTCGCGCTGCATCCGCTGGTCGACTCGGTGAACGTGGCCCGACGGCTGGTCGAGGGCTACACCGACGTCCACCCAGGGCTCGCGTACCTTAAGTAGCCCCACCGGAGGGCAAGCGCTTTCCCTCCGGTGGGTCCCGCCCCCCGGCCCCCGGGCCTCCCCGCACTTCGTGGTCCCTCCCTGGAGATTCCCCATGCATGACGAACGCCGCCGCATCGAGGAGCGCGTCGAGCGCGTCCACAACCAGCGCGTCAAGCCCGCGGTCTACGCGGCCACCGTGCCCCTCGAGGTCGAGGCCTGGCAGGCGCCGGGGGAGCCGGTGAGCTTCGAGGAGGCCGCGGCCGCCGCCTACGAGCCGTTCGCCATGGACACCCCGTGGGGCCCGCCCTGGGGCACCACCTGGTTCCGGATGCGCGGCCGGGTGCCCGCCGAATGGGCCGGCCGGCGCGTCGAGGCCGTCATCGACCTCGGCTTCGTCGGCGACTGGCCCGGCAACCAGGCCGAGGCCCTCGTCCACCGCACCGACGGGACGCCGCTGAAGGCCGTCAACCCGCTCAACCAGTACGTGCCGATCGGCAACCCTGCGACGGGCGGCGAGAGCGTCGACTACCTCGTCGAGGCGGCCTCCAACCCCGACATCCTGGCCGGCGACTTCGCCGCGCCGACCCCGCTCGGCGACGTGCTGACGGCCGGCGACCGTCCGCTGTACACCTTCCGCCGCGCCGACCTCGCCGTCCTCGACGAGCAGGTCTGGCACCTCGACCTCGACCTCCAGGTGCTGCGCGGGCTGATGGTCCACCTCGCCGAGCACGAGCCGCGCCGCCACGAGATCATGCACGCCCTGGACCGGGCCATGGACACCCTCGACCTGGACGACGTCTCCGGCAGCGCCGCCGCCGTCCGCGAGGTCCTCGCCCCGGTCCTGGCCCGGCCCGCGCACGCCAGCGCCCACACCATCTCCGGCGTCGGTCACGCGCACATCGACTCCGCCTGGCTGTGGCCGATCCGCGAGACCAAGCGCAAGACCTCCCGCACCTTCTCCAACGTCACCGCGCTCGCCGACGAGTACGAGGACTTCGTCTTCGCCTGCTCCCAGGCCCAGCAGTACGAGTGGGTGCGCGACAACTACCCGCACGTGTGGGCGCGCATCCAGGAGTCGGTGAAGAAGGGACAGTGGGTCCCGGTCGGCGGCATGTGGGTCGAGTCCGACGGCAACCTGCCCGGCGGCGAGGCCATCGCCCGGCAGCTCGTCCACGGCAAGCGGTTCTTCCTCGAGCACTTCGGCGTCGAGACCAGGGGTGTCTGGCTGCCGGACTCCTTCGGCTACAACGCGGCCTACCCCCAGCTCGCCAAGCTCGCCGGCAACGACTGGTTCCTCACCCAGAAGATCTCCTGGAACCAGACCAACAAGTTCCCCCACCACACCTTCTGGTGGGAGGGCATCGACGGCACCCGCATCTTCACCCACTTCCCGCCGGTCGACACCTACAACGCCCGCTTCAGCGGCGAGGAGATGGACCGCGCGGTGCGCAACTACTCCGAGAAGGGCGGCGGTACGCGTTCCCTCGCCCCCTTCGGCTGGGGAGACGGCGGCGGCGGTCCCACCCGCGAGATCATGGAACGGGCCCGCCGGCTCGCCGACCTGGAAGGCTCGCCGAAGGTCGTCGTCGAGCACCCCGACGTCTTCTTCGCCAAGGCCCGCGAGGAATACCCGGACGCCCCGGTGTGGGTGGGCGAGCTCTACCTGGAGCTGCACCGCGCCACCTACACCACGCAGGCACGCACCAAACAAGGCAACCGACGGTCCGAACACCGGCTCCGCGAAGCCGAGTTGTGGGCGACCACGGCCGCGCTGCACGCGCCGGGCTACGCCTACCCGTACGACCGGCTCGACCGGCTCTGGAAGACGGTGCTGCTGCACCAGTTCCACGACATCCTGCCGGGCTCCTCGATCGCCTGGGTGCACCGCGAGGCTGAGGCCGAGTACGCCCGGGTCGCCGGGGAGCTGGAGGCGCTGACCGCCGAGGCGGTCGCCGCGCTGGGCGCGGGCGCCACCCGGGTGTTCAACACCAGCCCCTACGACCGCGCCGAGGTCCTCCGCACCTCCGCGGGGGCGCCGGCCTACGTGGAGGTCCCCGCGAACGGCACCGCGCCCCTGGCCGCGCCCACCGTCGGGTCCCCGCAGCCGGTGACGGTCACCGGCCTGACCCTCGACAACGGCCTGGTCCGCGTGGAGCTGGCGGCGGACGGCACGCTGTCCTCGGTGCGCGACCTGCGCGCGGACCGCGAGGTCCTCGCCGGCCCCGGCAACCTGCTCCGCCTGCACACGGACCTGCCCAACTACTGGGACGCCTGGGACATCGACAAGCACTACAAGAACCGTTTCACGGACCTGCTCGACCCGGACTCGGTCACCGTCGTCGAGGACGACCCGCTGCTCGGCGCCCTGCGCGTCACCCGGTCCTTCGGCAAGGGCTCGACCCTCACCCAGACGATCACCCTCCGGGCCGGCAGCCCCCGCGTCGACATCGAGACCGACCTCGACTGGCACGAGGCCGAGAAGATCCTCAAGGCCGCCTTCCCGGTCGACGTCCGCGCGCCGCACTCGTCCGCCGAGATCCAGTTCGGCCACGTCCAGCGGCCCACCCACACCAACACCAGCTGGGAGGCGGCCCGTTTCGAGGTCTCCGGCCACCGCTGGGTGCACGTCGGCGAACCCGGCTACGGCGTCGCGGTCCTCAACGACTCGACGTACGGCCACGACGTCTCCCGCACGGTCCGCGAGGACGGCGGCACGACGACCACGGTCGCCCTCAGCCTGGTGCGCGCCCCGCGCATCCCGGACCCCGAGGCCGACCAGGGCCGGCACCGCTTCACGTACTCCCTGCTGCCCGGCGCCACGATCGCGGACGCGGTCGCCGAGGGCTACGCCCTCAACCTGCCGTTGCGGGTGGCCGAGTCGGCCGGCGCCGCGGAGCCGGTCGTGTCCGTGGACGGCGACGGCGTGACCGTGGAGGCCGTCAAGCTCGCCGACGACCGGTCGGGCGACGTCGTGGTGCGGCTGTACGAGTCCCGCGGCGGACGGGCCCGGGGCGTGCTGCGCGCCGGCTTCCCGCTGGCCGGCGCGGAGGTCACCGACCTGCTGGAACGGCCGCTGGAGGAGGAGGCCGCCGCCGCGGTGCCCGGCGACGGCACGGTCGAGGTGACCCTGCGCCCCTTCCAGATCCTGACGCTGCGACTGCGCCGGGGCGCGTGACGTCCGGCGCGCACCGCCGGCCCGGCCGTTCCTCGCCTACCGCCGGCCGACCGTTCCTGACACACCGTCGGGCCGGCCGGCCGTTCCCCGTGACAGCGGCCGGCCGGCCCGATCCCCCGTGTCCCGAGGATCCCCCGTCGATCCCCGGGGCTTCCCCCGTCGTTCCCTGTGCTTCCCCCCAAGGGCCGGCGCTCCCCCGGTGGCCCTTCCCCTTTGAGAGTCCGTGGGTACGCCCCTGATACACCCCTGGTGGAAAAAAGTCCCCCGGACCGGGATCCGGGGGACTTTCACGGCCGTGGGGGAGGCTTCGGCCGGGCTTCCTCGGCTCGCGCCGGGAGGCTCAGCCGGTGAAGCCGGCCGTGATGGAGGTGAACTGCCAGGTGCTCTGGCTGATGCCGGAGCAGTTGCTCACCACGCCCCCGCCCGGACACGGCCGGTCGCGGTTGACGGCCCAGTAGGCGAGCCGGGCGATGTGGTGGGAGTTGGCCCAGTCCCGGATGGATGTCCAGATCGCCGGGGTGGTGTTCTCCTGCTGGTCGGACAGGCCGTTCATGCCCGAGACGCCGATGTGGGCGTAGGCGGTCGCGTCGTCCCAGCCGAAGGTGGACTTCAGCTTGTTCTTCAGGCCCTCGGTGGCGTTCACGGTGTTGCCGTACATGTCCGAGCCGCCGCCGAAGTCGAACGGCATGATGGTGAAGACGTCGATGTCGGCGCCGAGCGACCTGGCCTGCTCGACGAGGCGGTTGCCGTAGTACGTCGGCCCGGTGGTCGACGTCCCGAAGGTGACGATGGTCTTCAGCCCGGGGTTGTTCGCCTTCACGGTCTTCAGCGCGGTGAGGATCCGTGCCTGCACGGCCTCGTTCTCGAACTCGTCGGTGTTCTCGATGTCCATGTCGATCGCCTTGAGCGAGTAGGCGTCGATCACCTTCTGCAGGGCGCCCGCGAGCGCGCCCGCCGAGGAGCAGTTGGCGCCGAGTTTGCTGCCCTGCCAGCCGCCGAACGAGGGCACGATGTCGCCGCCCGCCGAGCGGATCTGGTTGACGACGCTCTGGTCGACCCCGCCGGCCAGCGCCCGGTTGCCGTCCCACAGGGGGTTGCAGCCGCCGCCGTCCAGCACGAACGCCATGGTGAACCACTTGACGCCGGTCGCGTTCATCACCGTGGTCACGTTCGGCGGGTCTCCCCACCCTTCGAACAGGTAGGGCGCGGCCTGCTTGAACCCGGTGCCGCCGCCCCCGCCCGCGCTGGTCGTGACGGACACGGAGTTGGAGGCCGCCGAGGTGTTCCCGGCGGCGTCGCGCGCCTTCACGGTGAAGGTGTATCCCGTGCCGGCGGACAGCCCGCTGACCGTGGCGGCCGTGCCGGAGACGGTGAGCACCTTCGCGGACCCGCTGTAGACGTCGTAGGACGTGACGCCGACGTCGTCGGTGGCGGCGTTCCAGGACAACGACACGCTGGACGACGTCCTGCCGGTCGAGGTGAGCCCGCCGGGCGCGGTCGGGGCCCGCGTGTCCGTGCCGTCCCCGCCGCCGGGTCCGTCGAGGCTGACGTCGTCGGCCTGGTAGGCGCCCTGGGCGTACCAGCCGTGGACGTAGATCGTGGCGCTGGTCTGCGAGGCCCCGGTGGTGAAGGACACCGACAGCCGGCTGTACGCCGAGGGCGACGACGTCCAGGTGGAGGCGCCGCCGTCGACGCCGAGGTACACGTAGGAGCCGCGCACCCAGCCGGTCAGCGCGTAGGCGGTGTTCGGCCGGACGGAGACGGTCTGGCTGCACTGGGCGTTGTCGCTCGAACTCACCGCCCCCGTGAGGGCCTTGGACCCGCTGTGGGTGGGCGAGGAGACGACGGAGCCGAGATTGCCCGTACAGGACCAGGGCGACAGGGCGCCCGACTCGAATCCGGGATTGGTGAGGACGTTGGCCGCCTGGGCGGTGCCCGGCAGGGCCACGGCGCCGGCGAGGGCGAGCCCGGCGGTGCCGAGCAGGGCGAGGAAGCGACGCCATGGGCGTCGAAGGGGTGTGCTGCGCACGCGATCTCCCTGAAGGAATGGGGGTGTTCGGGAGTGCAGGGGAGTGCAGGGGGTGCGCAACAAAGTTGGTATGGACCAATCCGCCTGTCAAGGCGACGGACAGGATTGGTCCATACCGGTGAGCGATATATCCGTTTCGGGCTTTCTAGAACGGCAGCGCCTGCGCGGCCGGCGCCACCTCGACGGAGTCGGCCGGGGCGGGCATGGCCGGCAGCAGCGGCTCGGCCGCCACCTCGTCCATGCGCTGGTGCGGCAGCGTCACCGCGCGCAGCGGCCGCGGGCCCGACACCACCGTGTAGTCCTGTCCCAGGAACGGCGGCACGACCTCGCCCGGATCCTCGCCGAGCGCCAACTGCACTGCGGCCCAAGGGGCGTTGACGCCGCACAGGGACAGCTGGTGCAGTCCGCCGGCCGGGCGGGTGTTGACGTCCATCAGGACCGGCCGGTCGCCGAACATCCGGAACTGGATGTTGGACAGGTAGTGCAGCCCGAAGCCCTCGGCGATGAGCCGCGCCGGCTCCAGCCACTGCTCGTGCAGGGTGAAGCCCCGCCGGCGGCCGTTCTTCGTCCGGCCGATGGCCATGCGCACGACGTTGTCGGGGCCGGTGAGGCAGTCCACGGACACCTCCGGCTGCTCCAGGCGCGGCATGACGAGCCAGTCGACCGTCTCCCCGTCCTGCTCCTCGGCCTGCTTCAGTACCTCGACCACCGCGTCCAGCTGGACGTAGGGGCTGGGGAAGCCGGTGAGGTGCGACAGCGAGAAGGGCGCCCGGGTGATCATGCGGAAGCCGACCCCGCCCGCGCCGGACGCCGGCTTGAAGCACGGCTTGTGTCCCGCGTCCTCCAACTCCTCGACAGCGGCCACGAGTTCGTCCGCCGACCGGATCCGGTACCACGGCGGCACGGGCACGCCGATCGCCTGCACGGCCTCGTACGCGATCACCTTGTCGTGGAAGACGGCGACGGCCTCCGGCGGCGGCGCCAGCAGCGCGGTGCCGACCGCCTCGAAGTCGGCGCGGTGCGCCACGATCGCCGACTGGTGCAGCCGGGGCACGAAGACGTCGATGCCGCGGCGCCGGCACTGGGCCAGCGCGTACTCGACGTACGCCGCCGGGGAGAGGCCCTCCGGCTCGAGCTCGGCGGTGTCGGCGGCGGCCAGCACGGGGGAGTCGGCGTCACCGTGCGTGGCATGGATCTCGACGGCGCGGTCGCTGGGATTTCGTCGCAGCTGATCCGTGAAGAACACGTTCTCCGCGTACGTGCGGTTGAGCCAGACGCGTACGCGAGAGACCATGCGAGGCCGCCTTTCACGGTTCGCGGGCAGGGCGAAGCAGGCCCGGCCCGGGCAGGGGGAATGGTGGGTCACCAAACCGCCCTGCGGAAGGGACGTCCATGGCGGTGGTGTTGGGGCGATCATACGGCTTCCCGGGGGTGCCGCGTGCAACGCGGGTGTTACGGAATCGCCGATCTTGTTCACGTGTGGCGCCCGATCCGGTAAGGGGGCGCTCCGGCGCAGGTGAAGCCCTGTGCGGGCGCCACGGACGACGTGATTCGACCTTGTACCGGGGCCGCGAATGTGTTCTCGTGGGCACACTGGTGTGTGCATGTGGATACGGAGCGTGGGCTCCTGAGCGGGGGGTGTGAAGTGACGTCGAAGGCCGGTGCCGCCGGGCGACTGCTGGCCATCAGCGATCTGCACATCGGCTATGCGGAGAACCGGGCCCTCGTCGAGGCCATGGTCCCCGAGACGGACGAGGACTGGCTGCTCGTGGCCGGCGACGTCTCGGAGAACACCGCCGACATCCGCTGGGCGCTGAAGACCCTCGCGAGCCGCTTCCGCAAGGTCGTCTGGGCTCCCGGCAACCACGAGCTGTGGACGCACCCCACCGACCCGGTCACCCTGCGCGGGGTCGCCCGCTACGAGCACCTGGTGGAGCTCTGCCGCGACCTGGGCGTGACGAGCCCCGAGGATCCCTACCCGGTGTGGGAGGGCCCCGGCGGCCCGGTTGTCGTCGCGCCGCTGTTCCTGTTGTACGA
This sequence comes from Streptomyces achromogenes, assembly GCF_030816715.1. Taxonomy (NCBI): domain Bacteria; kingdom Bacillati; phylum Actinomycetota; class Actinomycetes; order Kitasatosporales; family Streptomycetaceae; genus Streptomyces; species Streptomyces achromogenes. Next base: position 7,513,903 of record NZ_JAUSYH010000001.1, read on the forward strand.
CTACACGTTCCTGCCGGCCGGCTGCACGACCAAGGAGGAGGGGCTGGCCTACGCGGAGGGCACGGGCATCGTCTGCAACGACGAGTACCTGCTGCACCCCGACCCGTACCCGAGCCGCGAGGCGTGGTGCCGGGCCCGGGTCGCCGAGACCGAGCGGCGGCTCGCCGAGATCGACGCGGACCTGCCGACGGTCCTCGTCAACCACTACCCGCTGCACCGTCACCCCATGGACGTCCTGTGGCACCCCGAGTTCGCCATGTGGTGCGGCACCGCCCTCACCGCGGACTGGCACCGCCGGTTCCGCGTCGAGGCCATGGTCTACGGCCACCTGCACATCCCACGCACCACCCGGCAGGACGGCGTCCGCTTCGAGGAGGTGTCGGTGGGCTACCCACGCGAGTGGCGCAAGCGCCCGCAGCCGCCGGGCCGCCTGCGGCGCATCCTGCCCCGGGAGGACGAGACCTCGTGATCGATGAACTGTTGCCCGCTTCCGTCGTGGCGGTGGAGGCGTTCGGCGAGGAGGGCGTCCGCGAGTTCGGCAACACGCCGCTGTACCCGCAGGAAGCGGCGCTGGTGGTCCGGGCCGTCGACAAGCGGCGCCGCGAGTTCACCGTCGTCCGCGGCTGCGCCCGGCGCGCCATGGAGAAACTGGGGGTGCCCGCGCAGCCCGTGCTGCCCGGCGAGCGCGGCGCGCCGTGCTGGCCGGACGGCGTCACGGGCAGCATGACGCACTGCGCCGACTACTCGGCGGCGGCCCTGGTGCGGGCCGCGGACCTGGCCTCGCTCGGCATCGACGCCGAACCCCACGGGCCGCTGCCCGAGGGCGTGCTGGCCGCCGTCGCCCTGCCCGCGGAGAAGGCGCGGCTCGAGCGGCTGACCGCGGACCGTCCCGAGGTGCACTGGGACCGGCTGCTGTTCAGTGCCAAGGAGTCCGTCTACAAGGCGTGGTTCCCCCTCACCCGAAAGTGGCTGGACTTCGGGGAGGCCGACATCGAGATCTCGGCAGACGACGGCCGCACCGCCGTCACTACCGGGCCGGCCGCGGGTGCGCAGGGCGGGTTCCGGGCCCGGCTGCTGGTCCCCGGGCCGGTGGTCGGCGGGCGTCGCGTCGAGCACTTCGACGGCCGCTGGACCGTACGCCACGGGCTGGTGGCCACGGCGGTGACGGTGCCGCACTCCTGAGGCTGCCGCCGCCCGCGGTTCATCTGCCGGGGCACCAGCTGTGCAGCAGCCGGAAGAACTCCTCCTCGTTGCCGGTCAGCCCCGCGTCGGCCAGCGCCTGCTCGGCCTCCGCCAGCACGGCGGGCGGCACCACCGGGGGCCGACGGTCGTGCGGCGGCAGGGAGGCGCCGGCGTGCGCACCGCCCTCCTCGTCGCCGAAGGCGGCCCGCACGGTGTGCAGCAGCCGGAGATAGGCCTGGACGGCGGTGCGTTCGCGGTCGGTCAGTACGGCAGTGGGCATCGGTCGGCTCTCCCCGTGTCGGCGTCGTCGTCTGCCACGCGCCCCCACGGCGCGTACGCCACCGTGCGGCGGCGCACCCCCAGCTTGCCGCCCACCACTGACAATCCGGCCGTCCTCCACGTCGGTTCGCCCGCTCAGCGCAGGCGCCGCCCGCGCCGGACTCCGTGCGGGAAACCGTTCCTGAGCTGCGTGAAGGGCCCGTGTACGGGCCGCCGGAGGCCCGGATCGGGACGGAGCGCGCCAAGGTCCGTCACCCGCCGAACGCGCCCGGCGCGCGCCCCCGAGGGCGCCGCCGCTCAGTTCTGCGGTCCCAAGTACCCGAGCGAGGCCTCGATACGGCCCGCCAGGTGGTCCCGCTGACCCCGGCCCCGGGGTGCCGACCCCGGCAGCCAGGTGCGGCACTTGCTGGCCAGCAGCAGACCGAAGCTCTCCGCCTGCCGCTCGTCGGCCAGGTCGAAACGGGTGCGCGCCGCCACGCTGCGGACCGTCGCCCGCAGGTCGGCTCCGTCGTTCAGTAAACGGGCCGCGACCGCCGCGCCTTCGACGTGATGACTGCAGTGCCCCGCCTTCATGTGCCACAGCTCGTGCCCGAGGATCACCAACTGGTGGTCGGGCGCGGTGCGTTCCTCGATGACGACGAGGTCCTGGTCCGCCATGTCGAGCCACAGCCCGCTGGCCGTGTCCGCGGGGAAGGGGGCCATCCGGAAGTGCACGGGGCGGCCGCGCCGTCTGCTCATCCCGTCGCACAGAGCGGTGTACAGGTCGGCCGGCGGGGCGGGGGCCGGGAGGGTCAGCTCCGAGACCAGTTCGCCGCTGAGCCGGCGCATTTCCTTCGCGATGCTCACAGTTCTCCCCCGGATCACGACTCGGGCCGCTTCACGCTCTCCAGGAGCATGTCCAGCCACTCGGCGACCTTGTCGCGGTGCTGGTCGGTGGGCAGCTGGGCGGCCCGCCACGCGATCCCGCGCACGCCGTGGTCCTGGAGCAGCCGCTCCAGCGGGTCCTCGGCGGCCGCGGCCGCCTCCCGCGCGGCGAGCTTCTGCAGCAGCTCCTGCTCGGTGTGCTGCAACGCCCCCGCGAGCGCCTCCGGGTCCTCCGCCGTGAGGAAGCCCGCGTGCACGCGGAAGAAGCGCTGAAGGGCGTCGCAGTGCTCCATCGTGGGACGCCGGTCGCCGTTGATGAGGGCGCCCGCCTGCTGGCGCGACATGCCCGCGCCGTCGGCGATCTCCTGCTGGGTGTACTTGCGGCCGTTCGGCTTGAGCCGCGTACGGCGCAACAGGTCCAGGCGTTGCAGGAAGCGGGCCTGGACATCGGGCTCGCCGGCGGGCCGGCCGCTCAACAGGGCCCTGACCACGGGCTCGGGGACACCGGAGGCGACGGACAGCCGCCCGGTGCCGAAGACCTCCGCGTGCGCCACGCCGAGCCGGTCGGCGAGCCCGGCGACACGGGCGACGACGGCCGACAGCAGCACCGTCGCCGTGGCGCCCGGAACCTCGAAGCCATCCTCCGCCACCGACAGGTCTCCTAGGTCTCTCACGTCCCTCTCACCGGGGCACGCTCATCGGCACAGACGGTCGCCGTGAACTTGTGGAGAGTAGCGGGTGTTTCGAACTCACATCCAGGTCTCGCCACAACTGTGGCCAATTTCAGCCGTCAACGAGCATGGAATGCCACGATAGTTGACATGACTGCGCCCCGGCAGCAGGATCGGGGCGCCGCGTGAAGGCCGCAGAGGCAAGAGGGGTGACCTCCCGATGGCGCATCAGGCAGGTGGGCAGCGGTCCATACCGCGTCCCGTCCCCGAAGGACCCGAGGCCCAGGCGTATCTGCAGGACTGCGCCGTCTACCTGGAGGCCGTCCCCTTCCCGTCCGTCGTGGTCGACCACCGCTGGGACGTGGTGCAGTCCAACGCTGCTTTCGCGTCACTTTTCCGGGCGGTGAGCCCGCATCCGACGGCCCAGCCGGGCGACAACTTCCTGCGCTTCGTGCTCTTCCACCCCGACGCGCCCTCGGTGCTCGGCGACCACGAGGCCGGCTGGTGCCTGCCGATGCTCGCCGGTTTCGCGGCGGCCGTGGAGCGGCACGGCCACGACCACGGGCTGCTGGCGATCCGCCGTGACATCGCCCAGGACCCGATCATGGAGGCCGCCTACCGGTACGGCCTGCCGCACTGGATCCGCGCGGTCGGCGAGGGCGCCGCGGAGCACGACGGGGCGGTCCGCCCGCTGGTGCATCCCGACCCGCGCTGGGGCGCCACGGACTGCCGCATCGTCGAGGACACCCCGACGGCCCTGCGCGACATGGGGTACACGCGGCTCACGCTGGTGCTGCGCGAGGCGCGTCCCGCCCCCGCGACCCGCAGGGCGCGCGCCGGGCGCCGCGCCGCCGGCCACCTCAGGGTGGTGCCGCCCGCGGAGGCATGAGACCCCCGGGCCGTCGGCGCCCCGCGGGCCGCGGCACGTCCCGCGGGGCACAGGTACGTCCCGCGGGTCACAGGTACGTCCCGCGGGTCACAGGTCGAGGACCAGCTTCCCGCCCTGGCACCGGGACACACAGATCATCATGGTCTCCCCGGCCTCCCGTTCCTCGGCGGTGAGCACCGAGTCGCGGTGCTCGGGCACGCCGTCCAGCACATCGGTCTCACAGGTGCCGCAGGTGCCCTCGGTGCAGGAGAAGAGCACCTCGACGCCGGCCGCGCGCACCGTGTCCAGCACGGACACGCCCGGCGCGACCGTCACCGTACGGCCGCTCTGCGCGAGCTCGACCTCGAACTCCACGTCCGTGCCCGTGGGTTGATCCTTGGCCTGGAACCGCTCGACGTGCAGCGCCCCGGCCGGGCAGCGCTCCTCCACCGCGTCCAGCAGCGGACCGGGGCCACAGCAGTAGACGAGGGCGTCCTCGGGCAGCTCGTCGAGCACCGAGCCGAGGTCCAGCAGACCGGTCTCGTCCTGGGGCGCGACCGTGACCCGTTCGCCGTACCGCGCCAACTCTCCCGTGAACGCCATGGAGTCGCGGGTGCGGCCGCCGTACAGCAGAGTCCACTCGGCGCCCGCCGCCTCGGCGGCCGCCAGCATCGGCAGGACGGGCGTGATCCCGATGCCGCCCGCGATGAACCGGTAACGGGCCGCCGGGCGCAGGGCGAAGTGGTTGCGCGGACCGCGCACCCGGAGCTTGTCGCCCTCCCTCACCTCCTCGTGCACATGAGCCGACCCGCCCCGCCCGGCCGGCTCGCGCAGCACCGCTATCCGCCAGGCGCTCCGGTCGGCCGGGTCGCCGCAGAGCGAGTACTGCCGCTCCAGGTCCGGCCCGAGGGCCACGTCGACGTGGGCGCCGGGCTCCCAGGCCGCGAGCGGCTCGCCCAGGGGATGGCGCAGGGTGAGCGCGAGCACGCCGTCGGCCGCGAACTCCCTCCGTTCTACGACGAGTTCGACTTCCTGGACGTCACTCATGAGGTGCTCCCTTCCGCGGCTCGTGACCTTGGGGGTGGGCGAGCATCCACTCCCACATCACCACCGGGTCCTGCTCGGTGTGCTCGGCTCCGCAGTGGCAGGTGCCGTGCAGGACGTCGGTGCCCGGCAGCCAGTCGATGCGGTAGACCTCGCCGGTGGGGCTGCTCACAGGACCCGCTCCGCCGGCTTGTCGCCCTCCTCCACCAGCCGGGCGAGGATGCGGCGGGCGGCGAGACCGCCGGTGTCGATGTTGATGCTCAGCTCCTGGTAGCCGGACCGCTCCGACCCCAGCGTCCGCTGCAGGAGGTTGAGGGCGTCGACGTCCTGCATGACCACCGTGTGGTTGTTGCCGCGCAGGAACCCGGTGACCTCGTCGTCGTCCGTCGCCCAGTCCCGCGAGACCATCCAGAAGTCGTACACCTTGCCGTCGGCGGACGGGGTGATCGCGTACGTGATCTCGGTGTGGAACCCGTTCGGGTCGCTCCCGTCGGCCTCCGGCAGCACGCCCACCGGCGCGATGCGGCTGTGCAGCAGATACAGGCACGGCGCGTGGTACTCGATGTCCTGCCATCGGGTGATCCGGCCCTCGATGCCGGTCGAACGGGCGTAGAAGGGCGGGCATTCGGCGTCGTCCATGTGCCGGCTCACCCGGACGATCCCGGCGCCCTCGTCGACCTCGGTGGTGATCGGCGTCTCGGCGACCTCGGGCGTGCCGATGTAACCGCCGTGCAGATACGTCTCGTGGGACAGGTCGAGGAGGTTGTCGACGAGCAGCCCGTAGTCCGCGTCGATGGGCTCCATGCCGCGCACGGTCGTCCAGCCGGGGGCGTCCAGGTGCCGGGCGCGCGGGATGGTCCGCGGGTCGGCGAGCGCCGGGTCGCCGATCCACACCCACACCAGGGAGTCCTGCTCGACGACCGGGTAGGCGGTGACCCGGGCGGTGCGCGGGATGCGCTTCTGCCCCGGCACGTACACGCAGGCGCCGGTCGTGTCGTAGGTGAACCCGTGGTAGCCGCACACGATCCGGTCGCCGTCCAGGCGGCTCTCGGAGAGCGGGAACCGGCGGTGCACGCACCGGTCGTGCAGCGCGACCGGCGTGCCGTCCTCCTCGGTCCGGTAGAAGACCAGCGGCTCCCCGAGGATCGTCCGCCCGAGCAGCTCCTCGCGTCCGACCTCGTGACTGTAGGCGGCGACGTACCACTGGTTCCTGGCGAAGGCGGTCATGTGAGGCATGGGGGTTCCCGTCCCTGTCGGCGGGGCGCCGTCGCCCCGCGTGCCGTGGTTGGAAACAGGGTCGTGAGGCGCGTGGTCAGTGCGCAAGGAGGCTTCTGCCAGGCGGAAGTGCATCTACGAAAGAGCTGGTCAGAGACTGGCCCAGCTCGTCCCGCCGACGGACGGCGCGATCTCCGATCATCTCCCGCCCGGCATGCCCAGTGCTCGCCCGGCTCGGGGACGTGCCGGTCGCCGTGTTCGCGGCGGACTGGCAACCGGCGTGGTGGAACCGTGGGTGGGCCGCCCTGCTCGGCGACCCCTGCGCCGCGCCACCGTCACTGCGCAACTTCGCCCGCGACAGGTTCCCGGTGGACGCCGGCCGTGCCCACTCGCGCTGTGGCCGGTGACCGAGGCGGACCGCGACGCCACCGACGCCGCCGTCGTCTCCGACCTGCGCCGCGCCACCGGCCGCTTCCCTCAGGACGCCCGCTTGCCACGCCGGCCGAATGATGCCATGTGAATCGATTCCACCCGGTCGGGGTGCCCCTTGCTGCCGCCATGCGCTCGCTTCCCCCCGGCCCGCATTCGGCGGTGCGTGCCTGGACCGGTGGTCGCGGTGAACGTGCGAGGAGTGCCGGATCGCGGGGGCTGGTCGGGTCCCGGTGGGCGCGGGGTAGTGTGCCCCGGTGAACACGCATTCGAACACGCCTGCAGGCTGGTATCCCGATCCGCACGGAGCGGCCCAGACCCTGCGTTACTGGGACGGCGCCCAGTGGACCGAGCAGACCCACGCCGAGGGCAAGGGCGGCCCCGTCCCGCAGATACCGCAGCAGGCGGGGCCCGACGCCCGGGTCCAGCGCCAGGTGCAGCAGCAGGCCGGCGTCGCGCCGAGCGGTCCCGGCGGCGGCTCCCTGTTCAGCGAGCCGGTGCTGGTGGTGAACCAGAAGGCGAAGCTGATCGAACTCACCAACGAGTACAAGGTGATGGACCAGCAGGGCAACCAGCTCGGCTCGGTGGTCCAGGTCGGCCAGAGCACGCTGCGCAAGATCGTGCGCTTCCTCGCCAGCATCGACCAGTACCTGACGCAACGACTGGAGATCCGCGACGCCCACGGGCAGCCGGTGCTGCTGCTGACCCGTCCGGCGAAGATCTTCAAGTCGCGGGTGCTGGTGACCCGTCCCGACGGGCAGCCGGTCGGCGAGATCGTCCAGCAGAACGTCTTCGGGAAGATCAACTTCGCGATCAACGCGGAGGGCCGACAGGTCGGCGCCATCAAGGCGGAGAACTGGCGGGCGTGGAACTTCGCGATCGTCGACCACGCGGACAACGAGGTCGCCCGGATCACCAAGACCTGGGAAGGCCTCGCCAAGACGATGTTCACCACCGCGGACAACTACGTCCTGCAGATCCACTACCAGCTGCCCGAGCCGCTGCTGAGCCTGGTCGTCGCCACGGCCCTGACCGTCGACACCGCGCTCAAGCAGGACGCGCGCGGTTTCGGCTGACCCTCCCGGCGGACGCGCGCGGGGCGCGGCTCACACCCTCCGCGCCCGGGTGGCACGTTCCCGGAAGGTGCCACCCGGCCGCGCCTCACAACGGGGTGAGGTGCTCCGGGCCGGTCGTCGGCCGGGGGAGCAGCGCCGGTTCGGCGGACGCCGTCTCCGGCCGCAGTGCCAGCACCGCCGCCACGGGGTGTTCCTCATCCGCGACGGACTCCGTGACGTATGCGGGGACGGGCTCCGTGACGGACTCCGTGACGTACGCGGGGACGGGCTCCGTGACGGACTCCGTGACGGCCGCCGGGTGCGGCGCTGCCCGCGACAGCAGCACCACGCCCCGCCCCGCCAGCCCTGCTCCCGCGAGGGCGAGGAGCAGCCCCGCGAGCCCTCCCTGGAGCCGTTCGCCGAGGAGCGCGAGGCCGATCGCCGCGGCGGCCACCGGGTTGGCCAGCGTCACCATGGCCAGCGGGGCGCCGAGACCGTCCCGGTAGGCGGTCTGCGACAGCAGCAGTCCGCCCGTCGCGAAGGCCGCGACCAGCAGTGCCATCCCGATCACCGGCGGGCTCAGCAGCGAACCCGAGCGGTCCGTCGCGGCCACCGTCACCGTCTGGGTGAGCGCCGAGGCGACGCCCGAGGCGAAGCCGGAGGCCGTCGCGTGCCGCAGCCCCGGACGGGCGCCGCGCCGGGCCAGCAGCCCGATCAGCACGGCCGTGGCCCCTGCCACGGCCACCGCCTCGGGCCCACTCAGGACGTCTTCCGGGGCCGGCCCCGAAGCCGTGACCAGGATCGCGGCCAGGCCGGCCAGGGTGAGGGCGGTGCCCCGCCACTCGGCGGCGCTCACCCGGCGTCCCGCGACCCGCGCGCCCATCGGCACCGCCGCCACCAGGGTGAGCGCGCCGAGCGGCTGCACCACGGTGAGCGGGCCGTACTTCAGGGCCACGACGTGCAGCAGCGCGGCGCCGGCGTTCAGCCCCACTGAGCACCACCAGGCCCCGTTGCCGAGCAGACGGGCCAGGCCGGAGCCCGGGTGCCGGGAGGCGAGCCGTTCCTGGGCGACCGCGGCGGCCGCGTACGCGACGGCCGAGAACAGGGAGAGGACGACGGCGATCAGGGTGGCGTTCATCGGCCCGCTCCGACTAGGACCCGCCGCTCGGCGGGGACGAGTTCGCGCGCGTCGCGTCCGCCCGCGGTGTCCGTGGTGGCCGTGCGCCGGGGCGCTTGGATCAGCGCCAGCGCCGCACCGAGCAGGGCGGCCGCGGCGATCGCGTCGAGCCAGTAGTGGTTCGCCGTGCCCACGATCACCAGCAGGGTGAGCAGCGGGTGCAGCAGCCACAGCCACCGCCACCGTGACCGGGTGGCGACGATCAGGCCGATCGCCACCATCAGCGCCCAGCCGAAGTGCAGCGAGGGCATCGCCGCGAACTGGTTGGACAGGTGGTCCGTCTGCGGTGGGCCGTAGACGGACGGCCCGTACACGCGCGCGGTGTCCACCAGGCCTGTCGCCGCCAGCATCCGCGGCGGGGCGAGCGGGAACGCCAGATGCAGCAGCAGGGCGGCGGCGGTCACCGCGGCCAGCACCCGCCGCGACCAGGTGTAGTGCGCCGGGCGGCGCAGGTACAGCCAGACCAGGAAGGCCAGGGTGGCCGGGAAGTGCACGGTCGCGTAGTAGGCGTTGGCGGCTTCGGCCAGGCCGTCGCCGTGCAGCAGCAGGGACTGCACGGCGCCCTCGCCGGGCAGGTGCAGCCACCGCTCGGCGTGCCACACGTCCCGGGCGTCGCGGAACGCCTCGCCGGTGTGGTCCGCGGCCAGTTGGCGGCCGAGTTTGTAGACGGCGAAGAGACCTGCGACGAGCAGGAGCTCACGGACTACGGGCGGCCTCGCCGGTGTGACGGGCTCCGCTTCTGCAGGCTCGGTGCGGGCATTCATCCCCCGGCCCCTTCGCTGACGGCGGTGCGTGTGAGGTGGTAACAGGTGGTGCAGGTGATGCGGGTGGCGCAGGTCGTCCAGGTGGTGTCGTCGGGCGGTGGCTCGTGCATACACCATCGATACGATGTCGTTCCGATACGTCAGTGTACCGAAACGAAGCAGTATCGGTACACTGACGTATCGATTGATGTGCGCCACACTGGAGACCGGGCCGATCCGACCGCCGGAGACCGGGCCGATCGGAGGGCCGCACCGCCTTCGGGCGGGCGCGCCGAGCGGAAGAGAAGCGAGGGGGAGAGCAGATGACGTCGCAGGCCGCGGACGGACCGGAGTCGGCCGCCGCCACGCGCCGCTCGAAGATCACGCCCGAGCGGGAGCAGGAGTTCTTCGACGCCGTGCTCGACCAGGTCCGTGAATGCGGTTACGAAGCCGTGACCATGGAGGGCGTCGCGGCGAGCACCCGCTGCAGCAAGTCCACGCTCTACCGGCAGTGGAAGACCAAGCCGCAGTTCGTCGTCGCCGCCCTGCGCTCCCGCCGCCAGGCCCGGCTGACCGGCATCGACACCGGCTCGCTCGCCGGGGACCTGCGCGAGGCCGCGCGGGCCGCCGGGCGCTGGTCCACCCACGACACCACGCTGATGCAGGCCCTCGGTCACGCGGTCACCGGCGACCAGGAACTCGCCCGTGCGCTGCGGGAGGCGATCGTCGCCCCGGAGATCGACGCGCTCCGGCAGATCCTGCGGCGCGGGGTGGAACGCGGCGAGATCGCCGGCGACCATCCGGCGCTGGAGTACGTCCCCGCGCAGCTGTTCGGGGTGATCCGCGCCCGTCCGGTCGTCGACGGGGAGTACGCGGACGGGGAGTACCTGCTGCGTTTCGTGGAGGCCGCCGTGCTGCCGGCTCTGGGCCTCGTCCCTCGCTCCGGCGGCGACCTGCCGGCCGGGGGACCGGCCGGGGCCGCTCCGAGGCCGGCCTGAGACCGAACGGACCCAGGCCGCCGTCCACGGGATGACCGGACGGCGACCTGTATCGCGCCGCACCGTGGGGACGGGGGCGGCGCGCACCCCCGGCCGGGCGGGGACATCCCTGAACGCAGGGGTGTTCCCGCCCGGCGGGCCGTGTCCCGCCCGGCGTGTCCCGCGGGGCGGGTCGGGCGCTCAGACGTCCTGTCCGCTGCCGCCGCCCGTCGACACCTTGACGCTCTTGGTGATCGTGTCGATGACCGACACGTCCTGATCGGTGTCGAGACCGAAGCGGAGCACCACGAAGCGCTTGGCGTCCGCCGGCGCCGGGAACGCCAGCGACTCGACATAGCCGTCCGCGCCCTTGCTGGTCACCGCCTTCCAGCGCACCAGATAGCCCTTCTGCCCGGCCACCGTCACCGCCTTCGAGGCGAGCACCTGGTGCGAGGTGATCGCGCCGTACGTCGTGCCGCCGTACGACTGCTCGGCGTTGGCCGCGACGTCCGCCTTCGCGACCTCCTCGGCCGTGGCGCCCTTGCTCCCCAGCGCCTCGGCGGGCGACGAGTACACGCCCCCCTTGGTGCAGGTCTTGGTGGTGTCGCCCGGGCACTTGTAGGAGGCGTCGGAGACGACCTGGACGCCCACCTGGAGCTGCTGGCCCGACCAGCCCTTCGGGATCGGGATGCTGATGCCGTTGAGCGCGTCGGTCACCGAACCGCTCTTGATCGTCGGCGGCTCGGACCCTCCGGGCGAGGACGACGGCCCGTCCGAGCCGCCCGACCCGCCGCCGTCCTGTCCGTCCGGGCCCCCGGGACCGCCCCGCCCGCCCGGTCCCTGGGCCGTGCCACCGCCGCCGCCCGACTTGTCGTCCTTGGCGAGGGCGTACACGCCGACCCCGATGCTGGCGAGGACGGCGACCGCGGCCGCCACGGCTATGCCCGTGCGCAGCCCGCGCCGCCGGCCGGCCGCGGGCGCCGCCGGATACCCCGGGTAGCCCGCGTATCCGGGGTCCCCCGGATACGCGGGGCCGCTCGCGGGGCCTCCCGGATACGCGGGGCCCCCGGGATACGCGGGGCCGCCCGAGTAGGCGGGGCCTCCGGGATACGCCGGGGCTCCGGGATACCCCGGGCCCGCGGGGTACGCCGGGCCTGCGGGGTACCCAGGTCGCCCGGCGCCGCCCGGGTGGGCCGCGGGCGTGCCGTCGGCCGCGGTCTGCGCCGGCGGACCCCAAGCGGCGGCCGAGCCCGCGGCGCGGGTCTGGTCCGTCCATGCCTTGCCGTCCCACCAGCGTTCGGTGGCGGGACCGTCATTCGTCTGCCCCGGATCGGGATACCACCCGGGAGGAGTCACCTGCGTCATACCCCCACCGTATGAGGCGTCGGTGAGATCCGGATGAGAGGGAGGACACTCCGTCGGAACCGGACCCCGACGCCCGGCCGGCCGGGCTCCCTCGGCGTGGCGCGAATTCGACGTCAATTCGGCGCGCGTCGCTCCCCGTTGACGTCACGGGAGCACTTCTGCAGGCCCGCCGGGCCCTTCGGCGCCGCGACCCGTCACCCGTCGAGGCGGGACCTGCGTGGACCACCCTCCGCGCGCGCCCTCGGAGAGCTACGCTCGACGTCGGTACGTCGTTCGGGCGACTTGGGGAGGTAGCGGGATGACGGAGGTCAGGCCGGCGGCGGCCGCCTCGGCTTCCCTGTGGGAGCGCGACGCGGAGGTCGCCGCCATCGCGCAGGCGGTGGAGACACTCTGCGCCGACCGGTCCTCCACGGGTCACCTGCTGGTGCTCCGCGGCGAGGCCGGATTCGGCAAGACCGCCCTGCTGGCCGAGACGCGCCGCATCGCCGAGGCCCGCGGCTGCGCGGTCTGGTCGGCCCGCGGCGGCGAGACACTGAGGTCCGTCCCCTTCAACATGGTGCGGCAACTGCTGCAGCCCGCACTGATGTCCCTGCACCCGGAGGAGGCCCGCGAGTACCTCGGCGACTGGTTCGGCATCGCCGGTCCCGCCCTCGGCATCGTCGAACCCGGGGAGGGCAACGCCGACCCGCAGGGCGTGTGCGACGGCCTCGTGGCCGCCGTCACCCGGCTCGCCCGGCGGGACTACCCGCTCGTGCTGCTCGTCGACGACGCGCACTGGGCCGACCAGGAATCCCTGCGCTGGCTCGTCGCCTTCGTGGAACGCCTCGACGAACTGCCGGTCCTGATCGTCGTGGCCCGCAGGCCCGGCGACGTGAAGGGCGAGGCGGCGCGGCACCTCGACGCCGTCGGCGAGGCCGCGGGCCGCGCCGTCAGCAGCCTCAGCGCCCTGACCCCGGCCGCGGTCGCCGGCCTGACCCGCGCCACCCTCGGCGACCACGCCGAGGCCTCCTTCTGCCGCGAGGTGTGGGCGGTCACCGACGGCAACCCGTACGAGACCGTCGAACTCCTCGCCAAGGTCCGCGACCGCGAGTTGACGCCGAGCGAGTCCTCGGCCACCGAACTCCGCGCCCTCAACCGGGCGGCCCGCGGCGGAGGCCTCGTCGACCGCCTGGAGAAACTCGGCGTCGACGCCACCAAGTTCGCGATGGCGGCCGCGATCCTCGGCGCCGACATCTCCGTCGCACAGGCCGCCCGGCTCGCCGGCCTCGGCCGTGACGACGCGGCGCGCTGCGCCGAGCTGCTGCGCAACGCCCGTATCCTCACCGAGCCCGACCCCGCCGCCGCCCCGGCCGAGGACGGCGACCTGGAGTTCGTCCACCCGCTGATCGCCTCCGCCGTGTACGACTCCATCCCCGGCGGCCTGCGCACCGCGATGCACGGCATCGCCGCCCAGGTCGTCGCGGACGCCGGGAAGGGCCTCGCGGCCGCCTCCCGGCATCTGTTGCAGGTGCACGCGGAGGGCGACGAGGAACTCGTCGAGCAGCTGCGCGAGGCCGCCCGGGAACACCTCGCCGTCGGCGCCCCCGACGCGGCCCGCCGCTGTCTGGAGCGGGCCCTGCGCGAACCGCCCGTGCCCGACGTCCACGCGCGCGTGCTGTACGAACTGGGCTGCGCCACCCTGCTCACCGCGCCGGCCAGGACCATCGAGCACCTGCGCGAGGCGCTGTCCCTGCCGGGCCTCGACGGCGACGAGCGGGTCGACGCCGTCTACCGCCTCTCCCAGGCGCTGCTGCACAACGACCAGTTGGGGGAGGCCGTCCGCACGGTCGAGGCGGAGGCCGCACGACTCGCACCCGGACCCGCGCGGCTGCGGCTGCAGGCCGTCCAGTTCATGTGGGAGGGCGTGAACGCCGGTGAGCCGACGTCCGCCCGCCGCTCCGAGAAGCTCGCGTCCCTCGCGGTGTCCTGCACCGGCCGGGACGACTCCGAGCGCGCCCTGCTCATCCTGCGCGGCTTCGACCTGATGACCCACGGCGAGAACGCCGAGGAGGTCGTCGAGTTCTGCGACCGCGCCCTCGTCAACGGCCGCCTCGCCCCGGGCCTCGGCTGGACCGACCAGGAGTGGGGCATCGAGCTGCTGATGATGCTGGCCAGCTCCTACGCCTACACCGACCGGCTCGACCGCGCCGACGCCCTCTTCAACGAGGCCCTGCGCGCCTATGTGTCGGCCGGCTGGAGCGGCGGTCACCTCGCCCTGGCCCACGCCTACCTCGGCCTCGGGCTGCGCCGCAGGGGGCGCCTGAAGGAGGCGGAGGAATCGCTGAGGGAGTCCCTGCGTCTCGCCGAACGCGTCGGCCGCGGGCTGCCCCTGTACTGGTCGGCGACCTGCAACCTGGTCGACACGCTGCTGGTGCGCGGCCATGCCGACCGGGCCTGGGAGGTGGCCGAACAGTACGGCTTCGCCCCGCCCTACCCGTCGACGATCGTGCTGCCCGACCCCCGGTCGGTGCGCGGCCGGCTGCTGCTGGCCGTCGGCCGGGTCCAGGAGGGCGTCAACGAGCTGGAGGAGGCCGAGAAGGCGGCGGCTGCCCGCGGTCACCTCAACCCGGTGATGGTGCCCTGGGCCGTCGACCTGGCCCGGGCCCTCGCCGTGGAGGACCCGGCACGGGCGAGCCGGCTCGCCACCGAGGCCCGCCGTCAGGCCGAGCGCTTCGGCACCGACACCGCGATCGGCGAGGCCCTGCGGTGCGCCGCCGCCCTGGAGACCGGGCAGCGTGCCGTCCGGCTCGCCCAGCAGGCGGTCACCTACCTGGAGTTGTCGCCCTGCCAGTACGAACACGCCGCCGCGCGGGTCGAGTACGGCATCCTCTCCCGCTCGGTCGCCGAACTCGGCCGGGGCCTGACGCTGGCCCGCTCCTGCGGTGCGGACGGCCTGGTGCAGAAGGCGCAGCAGGCCCTGCAGGGGCTCGGCGCACCGCAGGCCGGCCTGGTCCCGGGCCAGACCAGGAGGTAGGGGCGGCGGAGCCGGGACGCCGCGGTCCCGGACGCTGAGCGGCTTCCCCGGCCGGCCGTGCGCCGCCCGGCGCGCGCCTGCGGTCGTAGCCGACGCGTGGTGGGCGTACGCCGACTGTGCCGGGCGTACGCCGACGCGTGCGCTCGCGGCGCAGACTCCGACGGGCCCCGGCGCGGCGGTGCTTGGCGCCGGTCGGCCGCCTGGTCGCCCGACAGCTCCTTTCGCTTCGGCATACATGACACTCGGCGAGACCGGCGAGTGGCGAGTTCACGTCGGCCGCACGGGCCGGGTTCCACGTGCACTTCGGGGACCGCGAGCCGGACGGGGGCCGTGGAGGCTCTTCCCGCTGACTCCGGTGCGGGGCTCGGCGTGACGGCGAAGGACCACGCCGCCTGCGAGGCGACCTGCGCCCGGATCGGCGAACCACCCCCCCCGCGACGCGCACGGCCACGAGGCGCACGAGGGCCGCTAGGCGTACGGCCGTGCGTCAGGCCGGACGGCCGAGCGCGCCGAAGATGATGGTTTCGAGCTGCCGAGCCACCTGGTCCAACGGGTCCATGCTGCGCTCGGCGCGGCACATGGCGATGGCGCCCTCGACGGTCGCCACGATGAGGGCCGCGAGCTCCGGCGCCCGCTCCGAGTCGGCGCCGTGCGCCCGGAGCGCCTGGGCGAGCAGCCGCTCCCACTCCTCGAACGCCTCGGCGGCTGCGGTGACGGCCGGCGGGATCGTCGGCCGGCGGCTCCTCCACGGAGACGGTCAGCACGGGGCATCCGGCGTGGAATTCGCTCGCGACGACGATGCCGCGCCACAGGTCCAGGAAAGCCCGCAGGCCGGCGACCGGGCCCGCCTGAAGTTCCTTGCGCAGGATGCGGGCGACCGCCCCTCCCGCATACCGCACGGCCTCGGTGGCCAGCTGCTGCTTGCCCTCGGGGAAGTAGTGGTAGGTCGAGCCGAGCGGCGCCTCGGCGTGTTTGGCCACCTCGCGGATGCTCGCGGCGTTCAGGCCGCGCCTGCTGATGAGGTCGGCCGCACCGGCCACGATGCGATCGCGTGACGGCGCGCTGGATCGGGCCGAGGCCGTGCTCCCTTCCGGCTCCCCTGGATATGACGATCGTCATCGTCTACGCGACCGCCGGCCACGACGAGCGTGACGGCGCGCGGCTCACCGTTGCGCACGGTGCCCCGGCCGTGGCGGGCCGCAGGACGGCCGGCGCGACCTGGCCGCCGTCCTGCTGCGCCGGGAGAGGGAACACCTCGCAAGGGCCTGTCGGACGTACCGTCTCAACCGGTCGGGTCGTCCTCCTCCGCCAGCACCCGCTGGGCCGTGGCGAAGGCCGAGTTCGCGGCCGGGACCCCGCAGTAGACGGCCGTCTGGAGCAGCACGGCGCCGATCTCCTCGGGGGTGAGCCCGTTGCGGCGGGCCGCCCGGACGTGCATCGCCAGTTCGTCGTAGTGGCCGTGCGCCACCAGCGCGGTCAGGGTGATCATGCTGCGCTCGCGCCGGTCGAGCGTCGGGTCGGTCCAGATCTCCCCCCACGCATAGCGGGAGATGAAGTCCTGGTATCGGGCGGTGAACGCGTTCTGCCCCGACTGGGCCCGGTCCACGTGGGCGTCGCCCAGCACCTCGCGCCGCACCTCCATGCCACGCTTCGCCGGGCCGTCGAGATGCGCCCGCAGCACGGTCAGCACGGCCTCGGGGCACTGCGCCGGAGCGAGATGGGAGGCCCCCGGCAGTTCGACCAGCGTGGCGTCCGGCACCGCGTCCGCGATCTCCCGCAGATGCGCCGGCGGCGTCGCCGGGTCCCGGCGACCGGCGATCAGCAGGGTCCGTACGGCGATCTCCGGCAGCCGCTCGCGCAGATCGAACGCGGCCAGCGCGTCACAGCACGCGGCGTACGCCTCCGGGTCCGCGGCGCGGTGGTCCGCGATCAGCTCCGGCACGGTGAACCCGGGCGTGAACCACCGCGCGTCCGCGGTCTCGACGAGCCCCGCCAGACCCTCCCCGCGCACCAGCGCGGCCCGCTCCTCCCACGGCCTCGACCCGTTGAAGTGGGCGGACGAGCAGATCATCGCCAGCGACGACACCCGCTGCGGATGGTGCAGCGCCAGATGCAGGCCCACCGCCCCGCCCAGGGAGACGCCCGCGTACGCGAACCGCTCCAGGCCGAGGGAGTCGGCGAGCGCCAGCACCAGGTCGGCGAGGTCGCCCACGGTGGCTCCGGGACCGATCAGGCCGGCGGCCGAGCCCCCGTGCCCGGGCAGGTCCCAGCGGACCACCCGGTGGGTGGCGGACAGCTCGGGCGCGATCTTGCCCCACACGGCGTACGAGGCGCCCAGGGAGGGTCCGAGCAGCAGCGGGGGGCCGCAGGCCGGGCCCTCGGCGCGGTGGTGGAGAAGGCTCTCGGTCAACGTCGCTCCAGCGCACGGTCGGTGAGGGCTCCGGCGGAGCCGGTGTAGCGGGCGGGGTCGGTGAGCTCGCCGAGGTCGGTCCCGGTGACGTCCGGTTCTTCGGCGAGCAGCCGGCCCAGGGGCAGGTTCTCGGCGTAGGCGCGCCGGGCGAGTTCCGTCAGCAGCTCCTTGGCGCGGGCGCGGCCGAGCAGCGCCGACAGCTCGGCGGACAGCCGCTCGGAGACGATCAGTCCGTGGGTGAGCCCGAGGTTGAAGCGCATGGCGTCCGCGTCCACCCGCAGCCCCTCGGTGAGTTCCGCCGCGTCCCGGGCGGCTCCGCCGACCAGCCGCAGCAGGTCCCGGAGCGGCTCCCACTCGGCGTGCCAGGCGCCGGCGGGGCGCTCGTCCTGCGCGGCCAGCGACCCGTAGAGCACGGCCGCGAGTTGCGGGGCGCGCCGGGCGGCCGCCGCGATCAGCGTCGAGCGCACCGGGTTCGCCTTGTGCGGCATGGCCGAGGACCCGCCCCCGCTGTCCTCGGCCAGCTCGCCGATCTCGGTGCGGGCGAGCGTGAGGACGTCCGCCGCGATCTTGCCGAGGGCGCCCGCGGTGAACGCCAGGCAGCCGGCGAGGTCGGCGACGGGCGTGCGCAGGGTGTGCCACGGCAACAGGGGTGCCGTCAGGCCGAGTTCGCGGGCGAAGGCGGCGGGCAGTGCCGTCGCGTCCGCGGCGCCGTACGCCGTGAAGGCGGCCAGGGTCCCGGCGGCGCCGCCGAGTTGGGCGGGCAGTGAGTCCCGTACGGCCGTCACCCGGTCCCGGGCGTCCAGCACCAGGGAACGCCACCCGGCCGCCTTCAGTCCGAAGGTGGTCGGTACGGCGTGCTGGGTCAGCGTCCGGCCCGGCATCGCCGTGTCCCGGTGCGCCACGGCGAGGCCGGTCAGCGCGCTCCGGGTGCGGTCGAGGTCGGCCAGGACGAGGCCGAGCGTGCGCACGGCGACCAGCATCGCCGCCGTGTCCATGATGTCCTGGCTGGTGGCACCACGGTGGACGTACGGGCCGTACGGCTCGCCGACCGCCGCCGTCAGGTCGGCGACCAGCGGGATCACCGGGTTTCCGCCGCCTCGGGCGCGCTCGGCGAGGGAGCGCACGTCGAAACCACCGCCCCGCGCGGCCGAGGTGACCGCGGCCCCGGCCCCCTCCGGGGCCAGTCCCAGGGCCTCCTGGGCGCGGGTGAGCGCGGCCTCCGCGTCGAGCAGCGCCCGCAGCCAGGCCCGGTCGTCGGTGGCGGAGTCGGCGGGTGAGCCGGCCCACCCGGGGGAGAGCAGACCGGTCCCGTGCGGGACGTCGCAGGACGCGGGTGTCACTGGAACTCCAGGAAGACCGTCTCGCCTTCGCCCTGAAGGCGGATGTCGAAACGGTAGGTGCCGAGCGGGCCGTCGGTGGCGATCAGTGTGTCGCGCCGCGCCGGGTCCACCCGCCGCAGCAGCGGGTCGGCGGCCAGCGCTGCCTCGTCGCCGGGCAGGTAGATCCGGGTGTAGAGGTGGACGAGCAGGCCGCGCGCGAACACGCAGACACTCAGGTACGGGGCGCTCCGCCCGCGCGCGCCGGGCCGCAGCGTACGCGCCGACCAGTGGCCGTTCGCGTCCGTCTGGATCCGTCCCCACCCGGTGAACTCCACGCCGTTGCGGCCGAGGAATCCGCCGCTCGCCGGGTCGCGCCGCATCGAGCCGTCGACCCGCGCGACGTTGCCCTCGGGGTCCGCGCCCCACAGCTCCAGGAACGCGTCCGGCAGCGGGTTGCCCGCACCGTCGTACACATGGCCCTGCAGCGCGAGGGTGTCCGGGTGGCCGGCCGGGGCGATGTCGCCGCCGCCGGGGAACGGCAGCGCGTGGCCGTAGAAGGGGCCGACCGTGTGCGACGGCGTGGGGAGCACGCTCTCCGGACGGCTCGTGTCGATCTTCGTCATGGCAGCTCAGCGTCCTTCTTCGATCCAGGTGGCGTGCGGCCCGTCGAGCACGATGTCCCAGTGGTAGCCCATGGAGAACTCGGGCACCGACAGGCTGTGGTCGTAGGTCGCGACCAGTCGCTGCCGGGCCGCGTCGTCCGTGACCGACTGGATGATCGGGTCGTACGGGAACAGCGGGTCGCTCGGGAAGTACATCTGGGTCACGAGCCGCTGGGTGAACGCCGTGCCGAACAGCGAGAAGTGGATGTGGGCCGGCCGCCACGCGTTGAGGTGCTGACGCCACGGGTAGGGGCCGGGCTGGATCGTGGTGAAGCGGTAGAAACCCGTGTCGTCGGTCAGGGTGCGGCCGACGCCCGTGAAGTTCGGGTCCAGCGGCGCGTCGTGCTGCTCACGCTGATGGGCGTACCGTCCCGCCGAGTTGGCCTGCCAGATCTCCACCAGCTGACCGCGGACCGGATGTCCGTCGCGGTCCAGCAACCGGCCGGAGACCGTGATCCGTTCGCCGACCGGCTCGCCGGTGTGCTGGCGGGTGAGGTCGTTGTCGATCTCCGTGATGTCCCGCTCGCCGAAGGCGGGGGAGGACAGCTCCACCAGCTCCGGGTCCTGCGTCACGTCGATGGTGACCGGCGGCTGCCGCGGATGGCGCAGGACGGACGAGCGGTACGGTGCGTAGTCGCGCCGCGGCTGGTGCTCCACGGGCGCGCCGCCGGCCAGCCGCTTCTCGTAGGCGGCGTGCTCGGCCGCGATCTCCAGGTCGATGTCGGCTTGCGTGAGAGTCATGACGTTTCCCGTGATTCCTGACGTTCGGCGACGGGGGCGGGGTCGGGGGGCGGGGCCCAGGCCCACTGCCGAGGCGGAGAGCGGCGGCCGCCACGCCGCCGCCCGGTGGGCGATCCGGTCAACTGATCGGGGCAATTAATCAGGGCACTGATTATTCTTCGGAGGATTTCCCACGCTGTCATCGGGGGCGCGCCTCGTCAAGACCCCAGGCCGGGAGATGGGTGATGTCGGCGTCACGCGAGATCTGGCCGAGTGAAGGCGAGTATCGTTCAGTGCACCGATGAAATCTCGGTACCAGGGCAGACGTCGACTCCATGCAGAGGAGCGCACATGGCAGCGGTGGACCTCACCAGCCACCCCGGGCATCTTGCCCGACGGCTGCAACAGGCGCACTACCTGTTGTGGAACACGATGGTCTCCGAGGAGATCACCTCCCCGCAGTTCGCGGTGCTGAACGCGCTGGTCGCCGAGCCCGGCCTCGACCAGCGCACGGTGGGGGAGCGGGTGGGCCTCGACCGCTCCACGGTCGCCGAGGTCATCAGCCGGCTCATCCGCCGGGGACTCCTCGACAAGGTCCGCGACCCGCGGGACGGCCGCCGCTTCCTGCTCGGGCTCACCGAGGAAGGGCTGCGCGCCCACCGCAAGCTCACCGTGCGCACGGCCCGGATGAACCAGGTCTTCCTCTCGCCGCTCTCGGCCGCGGAACAGACGGCGTTCCTCGAACTCATCCAGCGTGTGTCGGACGCGGCCGAGGGGCTGCGCAACCCGGGAGAGCCGCTGACCGCCCCGTCCTGACCGGCCGGCTCTGGCGTCCCGGTCACGGCGCGTGCGACGCGGGCGCTCGCGCCGGTGCCGCGTTCGAGGCCGGGGACGCGGAGGAGACCGAGGACGGGGAGGCGGCCGGGGACGCGGCCGCGGCCGGGGAGGCGGAGGTGGGCGCGGCCGAGGACGCGTTCGCGAAGACCACCCACACCTGGCCCCGGGCGAAGCCGACCGGAGCGCCGTCGGCGGTGGTGAAGTCGGTGCCCTCGGTCGCCGTGCCGCGCTTCCAGTTCACGTCGTAGGCCCGTCCGTCCCGCAGCACCTGCGCCTTTCCCGAACCCACCGTCTCGGTGTACGGCGTGTTGTTGCCCAGGAAGTCGTGGAAGCGCGACGCGCGCACCTTCACGTACTGCACGACCACCGTGGCCGGCGCCAGGGGCACCCCGTCGCTCGTCCCGGCCGCCGCGCCGTCCGTCGAGACCAGCCAGCCCGCCCTGCTCGCGGACCAGGTGAAGGTGAAGCGGGCCGCCGGGTAGCGCACCGTGCGCGAGACCGTCACCGTGCCGCCCGAGGGCCCGGGCCCGTACCGGAACCCCGTGGTCAGCGCGGCGGCGCCCGGCGCGGAGGGCAGCAGACCGCTCGGGCGCACGAACAGGTTGTGCGGCGCCGCCCGGTCCGCGCCGCGGAAGTACGCGCCGGACGCGTCGGAGGGCGTGACGGCGTCCAGCGGCGCTCTGTCGATCAGCGGCAGCAGCCTGCCCTGCGCGCCGGAGAACGCCAGCACCGGCTGGTGGAACTGGCGCAGCAACTCCAGATCGGACTCGCGGGCGCTGCGCACCGGACCGACCGCCTTCGGCAGACGTGTCGCATACACGGCCATCAACCGGCTCAGCCCGCCCTCGACCTGCTCCGCGTACACGACGTCCGCCGCGCCGAGACCGGTTTGCGGTCGTGCGGCCGGCGCGTTGTCGATCTTCACGGCGAGCACCGGGGCGGCGACCGCGCTCGGACGGTCCCCGCCGGGGCTTCGTTTCTGCGACGCGCTGCGGCCGTCGTCCCCCGAAGGTTCCCGGGACGTCGTGCAGCCCGCCGTGAGCGAGACCGCCAGCGCGGCGGCCAGCGCCGAGGCCAGCAACGCCGCCGCGGCGGCCGGGGAGCGTCCGGCGCGCACCGCGCGCGCCGGACGTCTGGAGCGTTTCGGACGACTCGGATCTCTCGCGCTCATCGTGTCCACCCCGTTCGGTGTCTCGATTGTGCGCTCGCCGGGCGACGGCGGCCATCCGTGACCGCGAACGGCCGCCGCGGTTCGGGGACCGCGGCACGGGTACCCGGGCGGCAGCCAGGACCCGGGACACCCGGACCCGCCGGGACGGACCGGCCGGCGGAGGGAGTGCGGCACGATGAAGGCTGTGACCTGGCAGGGCAAGCGGGACGTGCGGGTGGACACCGTGCCCGACCCCACCGTCCAGGAACCGACGGACGCCGTCATCCGCATCACGTCCACCGGACTGTGCGGCTCCGACCTGCACCTGTACGAGGTGCTCACCCCGTTCATGACCCCGGGCGACATCCTGGGACACGAGCCCATGGGCATCGTCGAGGAGGTCGGCGCGGCCGTGCCCGACCTGAAGGCCGGCGACCGGGTCGTGGTGCCCTTCCAGATCGCCTGCGGCAACTGCTGGATGTGCCTGAACTCCCTGCCCACCCAGTGCGAGACCACCCAGGTCACCGGTGAGGGCATGGGCGCCGCCCTGTTCGGCTACACCCGGCTGTACGGCGCGGTGCCGGGCGCCCAGGCCGAGTACCTGCGCGTGCCCCAGGCCCAGTTCGGCCCCATCAAGGTGCCCGAGGGCCCGCCCGACGACCGCTTCGTCTACCTCTCCGACGTCCTGCCCACCGCCTGGCAGGCGGTCGAGTACGCGGACGTGCCCGAGGGCGGCAGCGTCGCCGTGCTGGGCCTCGGCCCCATCGGCGACATGGCCTGCCGGGTGGCCCAGGTGCGCGGAGCGGGCCGGGTCTTCGGCGTGGACCTGGTCGGCGACCGGCTGCGCCGGGCCCGCGCACGGGGCGTGGAGACGTTCGACCTGCGCAGCTTCGACAGCGAGAAGGAACTCGTCGCCGCCATCCGCGACGAGACCGACGGCCGAGGCCCGGACGCCGTGATCGACGCCGTCGGCACCGAGGCGCACGGCAGTGCGGCCGCCCGGATGGTCCAGAACGCCTCCGCCCTGCTGCCCCGGAAACTCAGCGGCCCGCTCGCGGAACGCTTCAGCGTCGACCGGCTCGCCGCCCTGCACACCGCCATCGAGCTGGTGCGCCGCGGCGGCACGCTCTCCCTGGTCGGCGTCTACGGCGGGATGGCCGACCCGCTGCCCATGCTCACCATGTTCGACAAGCAGCTCCAGATCCGCATGGGCCAGGCGAACGTACGCCGCTGGACCGACCGGATCCTGCCCTACCTCACCGACGACGACCCACTCGGCGTCGACGACTTCGCCACCCACCGGGTGCCGCTGGCGGAGGCCCCGCACGCGTACGACATGTTCCAGCACAAACAGGACGGCGCGGTGAAGGTCCTGATGACGCCGTAGGGCGCAGGCCCGGCCGCGGGCCGGGCGCCGTCTCCGGCGCGGGTGGACGGTCAGGTGCGCGGCGGCGGTCAGGTGCGCGGCGGCGCCCCGAGGATCTCCGCCAGGTCGTAGCGCACCGGTTCCTCCAGTTGCGTGTACGTGCAGCTCTCCGGGGTGCGGTCCGGGCGCCAGCGGCGGAACCGTGCCGTGTGCCGGAACCGCGCCCCGTTCTCCATGTGGTCGTATGCCACCTCGACCACCCGTTCGGGCCGCAGCGGCACCCAGGACAGGTCCTTCTTGCCCGACCAGCGGCTCGGCGCCCCGGGCAGCCGGGCGCTCTCGTGCGCCGCCTCGTCCGACCAGGCCGCCCAGGGATGCCCGGCCGCCTCCGCCATCCGCAGCGGCTCCAGCTCCCCGACCAGCTCCGCCCGGCGCTTCATGGTGAAGGCCGCGCAGACGCCCACGTGCTGGAGGACGCCCGCGTCGTCGTGCAGGCCCAGCAGCAGCGAGCCCACCACGGGCCCGCTCTTGTGGAAGCGGTATCCGGCGACCACCACGTCCGCCGTGCGCTCGTGCTTGACCTTGAACATCGCGCGCTCGTTCTGCAGATACCGCAGGTTCGGCGGCTTGGCGATCACCCCGTCGAGGCCCGCGCCCTCGTACTCCTCGAACCACTGCCGGGCCACCTCGACGTCGGTCGTCGCCGGCGCCACGTGCACCGGCCGCCGTCACTCCGGCCAGCGCCGCGGTCAGCAGCTCACGCCGGTCGCTCTGCGGCACGTCGAGGACGGCGTCGTCGGCCAGCGCCAGCAGGTCGAAGGCGACGAAGGACGCCGGCGTCCGCTCGGCGAGCGTGCGCACCCGGGAGTCCGCCGGGTGGATGCGCTCCGTCAGCGCGTCGAAGTCGAGGTGCCCCTCCCGGGCGATCACGATCTCGCCGTCCAGCACGCACCGCTGCGGCACCCGCTCCCGCAACGCCTCCACCACCTCGGGGAAGTATCTGGTCAGGGGCTTTCCGGTGCGGCTGCCCAGTTCGATCTCGTCCCCGTCCCGGAAGACGATCGCGCGGAAGCCGTCCCACTTCGCCTCGTACTGCATGCCCGGCGGGATCGCCGCCACCGACTTGGCGAGCATCGGCTTCACGGGCGGCATCACGGGCAGATCCATGGTGCGATTCTGCGCGCCGATCGTCCGCGCCGCCCGGCGGGCGAGGCCGCCGGGCGCGTGCGCGTCGCCGGGATGCGCGCGCATGCGAGTCGCCGGGGGTGTGTCTACCGTGGCTCGCATGGGCGATGCGGTGGAACTGGAAGCAGCCGGCCGGACGGTGCGCCTGTCCAGCCCGGACAAGGTGTTCTTCCCGGAGCGCGGCTTCACCAAGCTGGACCTCGCCCGCTACTACCAGACGGTCGCCCCGGGCATCCTGCGCGCCCTGCGCAACCGCCCCACCACCCTGGAGCGCTACCCAGACGGAGTGACCGGGGAGTCCTTCTTCCAGAAGCGGGCGCCCAAGAACATGCCCGACTGGATCCCGACCGCGCACATCACCTTTCCCAGCGGACGCAGCGCCGACGAGATGTGCCCGACGGAGGAGGCGGCCGTCCTGTGGGCCGCCCAGTACGGCACCCTCACCTTCCACCCGTGGCCGGTGCGCCGCACCGACGTGGACCGTCCCGACGAACTGCGCATCGACCTCGACCCGCAGCCCGGCACCGACTACGACGACGCCGTCCGCGCCGCCCACGAACTGCGGTCCGTGCTGGACGAGTTCGGCGGTCTGCGCGGCTGGCCCAAGACCTCCGGCGGGCGCGGCCTGCATGTCTTCGTGCCGATCGAGCCACGCTGGACCTTCACCCAGGTCCGGCGCGCCGCCATCGCCGTGGGCCGGGAGATGGAGCGGCGGATGCCGGACCAGGTGACCATCCGCTGGTGGAAGGAGGAACGCGGCGAGCGCATCTTCGTCGACTACAACCAGACCGCCCGCGACCGCACCATCGCCTCCGCCTACTCCGTACGTCCGCGCCCGCACGCTCCCGTCTCGGCGCCGCTGCGCTGGGAGGAGGTGGGCGAGGCCCACCCCCGCGACTTCGACATCGCGAGCATGCCCGCCCGTTACGCCGAACTCGGCGACGTCCACGCCGACATGGACGACCACGCCTTCTCCCTCGACGCCCTCCTCGACCTGGCCCGGCGCGACGAGCACGACCACGGCCTCGGCGACCTGCCGTATCCGCCGGAGTACCCGAAGATGCCGGGTGAGCCGAAGCGGGTGCAGCCCAGCAGGGCGAAGAAGGGGGCGTCCGACGCGGAAGAGCCCCCGGCGGGCGCCACGACCCCCTGATCCGGACGGCCGGGCTCCGCTCAGAGGCCACATCCGCCGCGGTGCGGCACCGCCGGTGCGCTACCCGCGGTGCGGCGGTACGGGGGTGCTGTAGGGACGGGGTGCGGTACCCGCCGGTGCGGCGAGAGCGCTCTCATCGGGCTCCCGTCCGGCTCGTGGTCCGGGGCTATCCTGATCCGCAGCCGGCCAGGAGGAGCCCCGAAGTGACCGAGACAGCGTCGCGTCCCACGCTGGAGGCCGTGGCCGAGCGGGCCGGGGTCTCCCGGGCGACCGTGTCGCGAGTCGTCAACGGCGGCGACGGCGTCCGGGAACCGCTCGTCGAACGGGTGCGGCAGGCCGTGGAGGAACTCGGCTACGTGCCCAACCAGGCCGCGCGCAGCCTCGTGACGAAGCGACACGACGCCGTGGCCGTCGTCATCGCCGAGCCGGAGACCAGGGTCTTCGCCGACCCCTTCTTCGCGCTCCAGCTCCGTGGCATCAGCAAGGAGCTGACCGCCCACGACAACCAGCTCGTGCTGCTGCTCACCGAGGGCCGGGACGACCACGCTCGCGTCGCCCGCTACCTCGCCGGCGGCCATGTCGACGGGGCTCTGGTCTTCTCCCTGCACCTCGACGACCCGCTGCCGGGCCTGATCCAGGGCGCGGGGGTCCCGACCGTGTTCGGCGGGCGGCCCGGCTGGAGCGACGGCACGCGCGACGTGGTCTACGTGGACAGCGACAACCGCGGCGGCGCCCGTGACGCCGTACGCCTGCTGGCCGGTCTCGGCCGCACCCGCATCGCGCACATCACCGGCCCGCTCGACCAGACCTCCGCGGCGGACCGGCTCGACGGGTACCGGGAGGTCATGGGCGACGCCGATCCGGGTCTGGTAGTCGAGAGCGACTTCACCCCCGGCGGCGGCGAACGCGCCATGCGCGCACTCCTCGAGCGGTGCCCCGACGTCGACGCCGTGTTCGCCGCCAACGACCTCACCGCCGCGGGCGCCGTGCGTGTGCTGCGGGAACGGGGCAGGCGCGTGCCCGAGGACGTGGCCGTGGTCGGCTTCGACGACATGATGCCCGTCGCCGAGCAGACCGACCCGCCGCTGACGACGGTCCGCCAGGACATCGAGGAGATGGGCCGGATCATGGCCCGCCTCCTGCTGCGCCGCCTGGAGAGGCGCACCGCCGACGGGGCTGCGGGCGGCGCGGACGGCAGCGATGCCCCGGTGGTGCTGCCGACCACGCTGGTGCGCCGCGCCTCCGCCTAGCCGGGGCGCCGCGCACCGGGCAGGGGAGGGCGCCGGGGCTGCGGGCCGCGCGCCCGCCTTGGCGGCGCGCTCGTCGCCTTCGCGGCCTTCACCGTGACCCGGGCCGCCGTGTCACGCCTCCTGCGGGGCGCTTCTGATCACCGCGAAGCGTGCCCCGTAGGGGTCGGCGAGCTTGGCGATGCGGCCGACGCCCTCCACGTCCGTGGCGGGCATCCGCACTCCGCCGCCCCGGCCCGTGGCCTCGGCGACGACCGCGTCCACATCGGTGACCTCGAAGTACGGCAGCCAGTACGGATCCGACCCGGCCTCCGCGGGATCGTCGGCCAGCGGGACGATCCCGCCGAACATCGCCTCCTCCCCGCCGTCGGCCGGGTTGACGCAGGTGTACGTGCCGCCGGGGAAGGGGGCGGCGGAGGTCTCCAGGCCCAGCGCGGTGTGGTAGAAGGCCGCCGCCGCGGCGATGTCCGGCGTGTACAGCTCGACCCAGCACAGCGATCCGGGTTGGTCCGCCACGTCCACACCCTTGGTCAGGGCCGGCTCCCAGAGGCCGAACGTGACGCCCGCCTGGTCGGCGAGGACCGCCATCGTGCCCTGGCCCATCACGTCCATCGGAGGGAGGAGCACCCTGCCGTGGGCCTGCTCGGCGGTTTTGGCGGTGGCCTGCGCGTCCGTCGTCCGGAAGTAGACCGTCCAGGACGGCGGCCCCTGCTCGGGGGTGGTCTGCATGCCGCCCGCCACGGTTCTGCCGTCCAGCTGGAAGAAGCCGTAGCCGCCGGCGTCGGGTCCCGCCGACCGGAACCGCCAACCGAAGAGCGCGTCGTAGAAGGAGGTGGCGCCGTCGATGTCGGGCGTGCCGACGTCGACCCAGTTCGGAGCGCCGTCGACGAAACGGGTGGTGAGCATCATCGCCCTCCTCGAAAGGGGTCCCGTTCTCTGCACTGCCGAGTCTGGCACCGCCCACTGACAATCGCTGCCCGAGCGCACCCGCCGTCCGAAGCCCTTGGAGGCGGCCCGCGCCGACCCCGCGGGCAGCCGCTGGTCGGGCGCCCGAGCGCGGCGGCGACGCCGGGCGCCCGCCCGGTGCGTGCCGGATGCCGCAGGGTCCGACGGTCCGGTCGTTCCGGTCGTTCCGTTCCGCGCGCCGCCGTGCGGCCGGTCGCCGGCGAGGCCGTCATCGGGCGGCCCGTCGCGCCGCGCGTATACCCGGCGTTGATCGAATGTTTTGCGCCGCCGGGCACCGTTCTGGCCATGTACACCGACACGATTCCCACGCCCGACCTCTCCTGGCAGCGGGAGGCGCTGTGCGCGCAGACCGGGGCGGACTTCTTCTTCCCCGAGCCCGGCAGTTCGGTGCGCGAGGCCAAGCGCATCTGCGGCATGTGCGAGATGCGTCCCGCCTGCCTGGACTACGCCCTGGCCCACGACGAGCGCTTCGGCGTCTGGGGCGGCCTGTCCGAGAAGGAGCGACTGCAGATCAGGCGCACGGCCGACTGACCCGTGCCGCGGTGACGCAACGACCCGTCGCCGCCCCGGAATTCGAACGACCGCGTCGCGGGGGTGCGGTTAGGATCCGGGGGCGTGTTCGGGCGTGGTGCGGAGGCAGGCGTATCGCCCCGCACCGGCGGTCACGCCGGTTTCCCACCGGCGCCCCGAACGCGTGCGCGGTTCCGTGGAGCAGAGGCCGGGTGGACACCTTGTCGGGTGGATACGCCGGTCCGCGTCCGGTCGGGACCACGGCACGGAGCACAGGGGCGGGCCGGGGGTGAGGGAATGGGCGAGGAGAACACGGGGGCGGCGAAGACCTCACAGGTCACCGAGACGGAGCTGGCCGCCTTCCATCAGGTCGTGGGCAAGCTGCGGGCGCTGCCGGTCGACGATCCCGTACGGCTGCACGCCGAGCGGGTGGCCACGTCCTTCGCGCGCGACGGATGGCGGCGCAGGCGCCGGATGCGGAGCGCCGAGGCGACGGCCGCCGACGCGGCGACGACGGCCGCCACCGCCACCGGCGCACCGGACCGGCGCGAGGACGCGCCCTTGGTGAACGGCGGCGGGGGCGGCGGCGTCTTCCGCCGGTCGCGGCCCTGCTACGTCTGCAAGTCGCCCTATCGGGAGGCGGACGCGTTCTACCACCGCCTCTGCCCCGGCTGCGCCGCCGACAACACCGCCCGCCGCGCGCTGAGCACCGACCTGAGAGGGCGCAGGGTGCTGCTGACCGGCGGCAGGGTCAAGATCGGCTTCCAGCTGGCGCTGATGATGCTGCGGGACGGCGCGGAGATCGTCGTCACCTCCCGGTTCCCGCACGACGCCGTCCGCCGTTTCCGGACCGAGCCGGGCAGCGAGCGGTGGCTGCACCGGCTCACGGTCCTCGCCGTCGATCTGCGCGACCCCCGCCAGGTGCTGGGTCTGTGCGACGAACTGCGCCGGGAGGGCGAGCCGTTCGACATCCTCGTCAACAACGCGGCGCAGACGGTGCGGCGGCCGCCCGAGTCGTACGCCCTGCTGGCCGCCGGGGAGCGGGACGCCCTGCCCGAGGGGGCCCGACGGGCGCCGGGCTTCACGCCGATGCGGATGCTGGAGGGACTCGGCGGCACGGTGTCGGCGCTCCCGGCCGCGCTGCGCGAGGCCGACGAGGCCGGACTGCTGCCCGACCCCTCCCCGGAGAACTCCTGGTCGGCCCGGCTGGGCGCGCTCGACCCGGCCGAGGTGCTGGAGACCCAGCTGGTCAACGCGCTCGCCCCCGCCCTGCTGTGCGACCGGCTGCTGCCGTTGCTGCTGGCGTCCCCGCGTCCGCGCCGGTACGTGATCAACGTGACCGCGGTCGAGGGCCGGTTCGCGGTGCGCAACAAGATGCCCGGGCATCCGCACACCAACATGGCCAAGGCCGCCCTGAACATGCTCACCCGCACCAGCGCCGCCGCGCTAGCCGCTCAGGGCGTGCACATGTGCGCCGTCGACACCGGCTGGATCACGGACGAGAACCCGGCGCCGAAGAAGGCCCGGATGGCGAGCGCGGGATTCCGTACTCCCCTGGACGTCGTGGACGGCGCCGCGCGCGTGTACGACCCGATCGTGCGGGGCGAGGCGGGGGACCCGGTCTCGGGAGTGTTCCTCAAGGACTACCGGGAGGCGGACTGGTGAGCGGGCGGACGGCCCGCGCCGGGAGGCGTCGCCTCCGGTGCGGGCCGTC
Organism: Streptomyces achromogenes; assembly: GCF_030816715.1. Taxonomy (NCBI): domain Bacteria; kingdom Bacillati; phylum Actinomycetota; class Actinomycetes; order Kitasatosporales; family Streptomycetaceae; genus Streptomyces; species Streptomyces achromogenes. Next base: position 7,544,024 of record NZ_JAUSYH010000001.1, read on the forward strand.
CGTGGTGGGCGGTGCCGTCAGCCCGCGGCGCGGGCCGCCATCCGGGCCTTGCGCGCGGCCAGCTTCTCGTCGAACTTCAGGGCCTCGGCGTCCAGGCCGCCCATGTACAGGCCGAGCTCCTCCTGCGCCTGCCGCCCCTCGGGGCCGAGGCCGTCGATCTCCATGACCTTCAGGAAGCGCAGCACGGGCTGGATGACGTCGTCGTGGTGGATGCGCAGGTTGTAGATCTCGCCGATCGCCATCTGCGCGGCGGCCCGTTCGAAGCCGGGCATGCCGTGGCCGGGCATGCGGAAGTTCACGATGACGTCCCGCACGGCCTGCATGGTGAGGTCGGGGGCCAGTTCGAAGGCGGCCTTCAGCAGGTTGCGGTAGAAGACCATGTGCAGGTTCTCGTCGGTCGCGATACGGGCCAGCATGCGGTCGCAGACCGGGTCGCCGGACTGGTGGCCGGTGTTGCGGTGCGAGACACGGGTCGCGAGCTCCTGGAAGGACACGTACGCGACCGAGTGCAGCATCGAGTGCCGGTTGTCCGACTCGAAGCCCTCGCCCATGTGGGCCATCCGGAACTGCTCCAGCTTGTCCGGGTCCACCGCACGCGAGGCGAGCAGGTAGTCGCGCATCACGATGCCGTGCCTGCCCTCCTCGGCCGTCCAGCGGTGCACCCAGGTGCCCCAGGCGCCGTCCCGGCCGAAGAGCGAGGCGATCTCGTGGTGGTAGCTGGGCAGGTTGTCCTCGGTGAGGAGGTTCACGACCAGCGCGATCCGGCCGATCTCGGTGACCTTGGACTGCTCCTTGCCCCAGGCCTCGCCGTCCTCGAAGAAGCCGGGGAAGTTGCGGGCGTCGCTCCACGGCACGTACTCGTGGGGCATCCAGTCCTTGGTGACCTTCAGGTGCCGGTTGAGTTCCGTCTCGACCACTTCCTCCAACGCGAACAGCAGCTTGGCGTCGGTCCAGACGGCCGGATTGCCGAGGTGAGAGGAGGTGATCGACACGAGGACTCCAGGGGACGTGAAGCGGAGTGGAACCGTCCGGCGAGCGGGACCGGAACTTACGGGATCGTAGGCTACGAACCCGTAGGTTACGAAGCCTCAGACTAAGCAGGGCGTAAAGATCGCTGATCAGCCGGGTTCCCCGAACAATTCGGGACATGCCGGAACGGCCCCGGGAATCGCAGGTCCCGGGGCCGAGAAGGTGATCCGGTCACCCGTCAGGCGTACAGCTCCCGCAGCCGCACCGAGAGGCATGTCACACATCCCTCGAGTTTCTCGAACTCGCCGATGTCGACGAGGACGGGCTCGTGCCCGAGGTCGGCGAGCAGATCCGCCGTCTTCGGCGCGCTCGCCGCCATGAGCAGGTGGGGGCCGCCGAGGAGCACCACGTGTGCGCCGGCCTCCTCGGGCACCGACAGGAAGCGGGGGAACAGCGACGGCCGGTCCACCTGGGGGATGTGACCGATCACCGTGCCGTCGGGCAGCGCCGTGACCGCCGACTTCAGATGCAGCACCTTGCTCACCGGCACCGCCACCACCGTCGCGCCGAGCGGTTCGAAGGCGGCCCGCAGCTGCTGGACGCCGGCCGCGTTGGTCCGCCCGCCCCGGCCGACGTAGATCGTGTCCCCGACCTTGAGCACGTCGCCGCCGTCCAGCGTGCCGGGCTCCCAGATCCAGTTCACGGAACAGCCGAGGCGCGCCACGGCCTCCTCGACGCCGACGGTCTCCTCGCGCCGGGACTCGGCGCCGGAGCGCGCGATCAGGGCGACGTTGCGGTACATCACCACCGTGTCCTCGACGAACACGGAGTCCGGGCAGTCGTCGGCCGGATCGACCTCGACGGTCTCCCAGCCGTGCGTCCGCAGGGCGTCGGCGTAGGCCTCCCACTGCTCCAGGGCGAGCTCCACGTCGACCTTCTCCCGCTCGACGTGCGTCACCAGGCCTTCGGCGAGTCGGGGGCTGGGGCGGCGGATGAGGGCCTTCTTGCTGGGCACGTCCAGGTCTCCGAATCGGGTGGAAAACCGGCGCCTCGGGCGCGGCGCCGGTCAGCCATCATGCAGCGCGGGACCACCAGGACAAAACCCCTCAGTAACAATGTGGCCCTCCCGAGACCCGCGCGGGCGACGCGGGACCCCCCGGGCGACGCGAGGCCCTATGCCGGGTCCGCCACCTCCTCCGCCGTCGTCTCCCTCAGCGTGCCGTCCATCAGCAGCCAGCGTGTGATGCCGATCGACTCCAGGAAGGGCAGGTCGTGACCGGCCACGATCAGCGCCCCCTCGTACGACTCCAGCGCCGTCGTCAGCTGGCGCACGCTCGCCATGTCGAGGTTGTTGGTCGGCTCGTCGAGCAGCAGCAGCTGCGGCGCCGGCTCGGCGAGCATCAGGGCCGCCAGGGCCGCCCGGAAGCGCTCCCCACCGGACAGGGTCGCCGCCTTCTGGTCGGCGCGCGCGCCCCGGAACAGGAAGCGGGCGAGCCGGGCCCGGATCCGGTTGTTGGTCGCTCCGGGCGCGAAACGGGCCACGTTCTCGGCGACCGTGAGGTCGCCGTCGAGGACGTCGAGGCGCTGCGGCAGGAAACGCAGCGGCACGTGCGCGTGCACCTCGCCCGCCTCCGGCGCCAGCTCCCCGGCGATCGTGCGCAGCAGTGTCGTCTTCCCGGACCCGTTGCGCCCCACCAGCGCCACCCGCTCGGGGCCGCGAAGGTCGAGACCGCCCTCCACGCGCGCGCCGTGGGCGAGCCGCAGGTCCATGAGGGTGAGGACCTCGCGCCCCGGCGGGACGGCCGTGTACGGCAGGTCGACGCGGATCTCGTCGTCGTCGCGCACGGCCTCCACCGCGTCGTCGAGCCGGTCCCTGGCCTCGGCGAGCTTCTCCTCGTGCATGATCCGGTGCTTGCCCGCCGACTCCTGCGCCGCGCGTTTGCGCGCCCCCATGACGATCTTCGGCTCACGCTTGCTGTCCCACATCTTCTGCCCGTACCGCTTGCGGCGGGCGAGCTTGACCTGGGCGTCCGCCAGTTCGCGCTTCTGCTTGCGCAGGTCGGCCTCGGCGACGCGCACCATGCGCTCGGCGGCCTCCTGCTCGGTGGCCAGGGCCTCCTCGTAGGCGGTGAAGTTGCCGCCGTACCAGGTGATCTCCCCGGCGCGCAGGTCGGCGATCTGGTCGACGAGGTCCAGCAGCTCACGGTCGTGGCTGACCACGACCAGCACGCCCGGCCAGGACGCGACGGCCGCGTACAGCCGCCGCCGGGCGTACAGGTCGAGGTTGTTGGTCGGCTCGTCCAGCAGCAGGACGTCCGGCCGGCGCAGCAGCAGAGCGGCCAGCCGCAGCAGCACCGACTCGCCGCCGGAGACCTCGCCGGTCGTGCGGTCGAGGTCGACGTGGCCGAGCCCGAGCTCGCCGAGGGTGGCCAGGGCGCGCTCCTCGACGTCCCAGTCGTCGCCGACGGTCTCGAAGTGCTCCTCGGCCGCGTCGCCGGCCTCGATGGCGTGCAGGGCGGCCCGCCGGTCGGCGATGCCGAGCGCCTGGTCGATGCGGAGGGCGGTGTCCAGGGTGACGTTCTGCGGGAGGTAGCCGACCTCGCCCGCGACGCGCACGGCGCCGTCGGCGGGTTTCAGTTCTTTGGCGATCAGCTTCAGCAGGGTCGACTTGCCGGAGCCGTTGACGCCGACGAGCCCGGTGCGGCCGTTGCCGAACGCGACGTCGAGGCCGTCGAAGACGGGGGTGCCGTCGGGCCAGGAGAAGGCGAGGGAGGTACAGGTGATGGACTGATGCAAAGCGGGCCTCGTGGGTGCGTGTGCGGTCAGGGACGACACGTGTCGAGACACCGGAGGGCGGCGACCACCGCGGTGAGCGGGGGCGCGGAGAGAGCACGAAAAGCCCTGCTCCGCCGGGACGGCTCGAGGCCGAGGTCGCACGCTGCGCACACACCTGTGAGAGGTGTGGCGCGGGGTGTCTCGGGACCTCAGACGAGCAACGTCCTACTCCGATCGGCGGCAACAGAAGCGCTTCACACCGTAGGAGGGCAGGGGAGGGCCGTCAAAGGGTTTACGACGGGTCAGCAGGCGTCCCGCATCAGCTCCGCCAGGTCGTGGTCCAGGTCGAGCTGACGGTGCTCCGTCCCGGTGGGCACCAGCTCGCCCGCCGCCTGCAGGAAGCGGCGGATGTCGGCCGAGTGGACGTGCACGACGGCCGTTCCCTCGGGCGCGTGGAACTCCAGGACGGTGCGGTCGTACCCGTAGGGGCGCACCCGGACGTCGCCGTGGCCCTCGGCGTCGTGCAGGCCCGCGGCGAGCAGCTCGCGCGAGAACGTCCAGCAGACCTCGACGCCTTCCAGGGTGGCCGGAGCCGGGAAGGTCATCCGCACGGCGAAGGGGTCCAGGCGGTCGTAGTGCAAGGTGGCGGGGATGTTGGGCATGCGAGGCGCGGCGGCGACCAGACGGGCCTCTACGAGCTGTTCGATGACGGTGGACAACGCCTTGCTCCCTCGTGACGGCGGGACGAAACTCCGGGCGGTGGGACCGGACACTGGAAGAGACGCCGGAACCGGCCGATCCGTGCACACCACTTTCGAGTGACCTCGGTCACCGCGTTTCATGCACGGGAGTGACTCAGCTCTCCTGCCGTGCCCCAGAAGGCGGTTGGGACGGACGACGGCCTCTGGACGCCGGCGGGAGCCTGGACCGGCTTCGCCTGCCATGAGGCGCTTGGGGAAGACGCGACGCACGGTACGGACAGCGCGGGGCGACGACCGAGCGGCGGCGCCTGCCGGGCGGCGCTCGCCGTGCTCACCGCACTGCCCCCGCACGCCCATCCGGAACGTCCGGCGGCGCCCCACTGGGAGCTCAAGGACACCGGCGTCACCGGCACGCCTGCGCGGTCTCGCGGCGGTCGACCGCCACACCGCGGGGGTCGCCGACGCCCAGGGCGTCGTGCTGCGCACCGCCGACGGCGGCGCCACCTGGCGGGACGTCTCCCCGCCGGGCGCGGCCGGCCTGAACTTCCGCGACGTCGAGGCGTTCGACGCGCGCCGCGCCGTGGGCCCAGGAGGGCGAGGCGGGGTTCGCCGCGAGCGGCCGGTGCCTGGTGGCAGCCGGTGCCCGGGACGTCTGGTCGGCGACCGGCGGTGCCGCACGCGCGCGGGTGCTGCACTCCTCCGACCGCGGGACGACCTGGAGGGCCGCCGAAGTCCCCGCCGGGGACCCCGCGCGCGGCGTCCTCGCCCTCGCCTTCCGCGACCGCACGCACGGCCTCGCCGTGGGCGGCGACCACCGCCCCGACCAGCCCTTCCCCGCAGGCCGCGCCACGACCACGGACGGCGGCCGCATCTGGCGGCCCGCGGCCGGCCCGCCGCCCGCCTACCGCTCCGGCGTCGCTGACTGCCGCACAGCCGCACCGCCGCCCTCGCGGTCGGCCCCGCCGGCACCGACCTGACGACGGACGCCGGCCGTACCCGGCGCACCCTCGACACCGGCTCGTACGACACCGTGGACTGCACGCCCGACCTCGGCTGCTGGGCCGCGGGCGAACAGGGACGCGTGGCATGCCTGGAGAGCTGAGCCCCGTTGCGGGTACCCGGACGTCCCTCTCCGGGTACCCGGTGGGGACGAACGCGGAAGGAGTGAGCGTCCATGCCACGCGGTTCCAGCCCCAAGCGGGAGCGCCAGTACGAGCACATCAAGGAGAGCGCGCAGGACCGGGGAGAGAGCGCCGGCCGCGCGAAGGAGATCGCCGCGCGGACGGTCAACAAGGAACGCGCCCGGTCCGGCGAGTCGAAGACCGCGAGCCGCACCTCCACCGAGGACATGTCGTCCGGCAGGCGGGGCGGTCAGCGGTCCGGCAAGGGTTCTCAGGGGCCCACCTACGACCAGCTGTACGAGGAGGCCAAGCGGCGGGGCGTCAAGGGCCGTTCGGACATGAACAAGAGCCAATTGCGGCGCGCGCTCGGCGACTGACGCCGACGTCGGCCGCGCGAACGGAAAACGTGATCGCGGGCCAGCCCGCCGGGGCCGTACGCTCGTCCTCACCATGACGACCGTCAGCGTTCCCGCGGGCTGGCCCGCGACCGAGGAAGAGGCCCGCGCCGTCCAGGACGAGCTGCGGGCCCGCGTACTGCTCGAGCCGGGGCCGCCCGTGGGCGCCGGGCACGTGACGGGGGTCGACGTCGCCTACGACGACGAGCGCGACGTCGTCGCGGCCGCCGCCGTCGTGCTGGACGCGGCGAGCCTGGAGGTCGTCGCCGAGGCCACCGCCGTCGGGCGGATCTCCTTCCCCTACGTGCCCGGACTGCTCGCGTTCCGTGAGATCCCCACCGTGCTCGCCGCCCTGGACGCCCTGCCGTACGAGCCGGGTCTGGTGGTGTGCGACGGCTACGGTCTGGCCCACCCGCGCCGCTTCGGCCTCGCCAGCCACCTCGGGGTGCTCACCGGCCTGCCGACGATCGGCGTCGCCAAGAACCCGTTCGTCTTCACCCACGCCGACCCGGACGCCCCGCGCGGATCGGCGTCCCCGCTGCTGGCGGGCGACGAGGAGGTGGGGCGCGCGCTGCGCACCCGGGCGGACGTGAAGCCGGTGTTCGTCTCCGTCGGCCACCGCGTCACCCTGGACGACGCCTGCGCCCACACCCTCGCCCTCACCCCGCGCTTCCGGCTCCCGGAGACCACCCGCCGGGCCGACTCACTGTGCCGCCGGGCCCTTCAGGAAGCCACCATCCGCCACTGACCCGCCTCCCGGTACTCCGGGAATCTCGGGAGCGTGGTCGGGGAGACCCTCAAGCAGAGGGGACAGACCCCTTCGGGACACGCCGTGCCGCACGGCGTGGCCCGACGGGGTCGCGGTCAGCGGCGCGCCGCGACGCGGAAACGGACGCCGGCGCGGGTCAGCCGCTCGGTCAGCGCGTCGCCCATCGCCACGGCCGTGGTGACCTGTCCGGCCGTCGGCGGGAGGTCGTCGCAGGCCAGCGCCATCGCCGCCTCGGCGAACATCTTCGCCGTCTCGTCGTAGCCGGGGTCGCCGCCCGCGACCTCGGTGTACACCCGCCGTCCGCCGCCCTCGCCGACGAACCGGACCGAGAACCAGCTCCGCGCCCGCTTCTGCGCGCTCGGCCCGTCACCGGGCTTGAACCGGTCCGACAGCCAGCGCCGGGCGGGCGGCACCTGCGCCGCCGCGGCGAGCGTCCCGACCGCGGCGACGCCGCCGACGGCGACGGGCAGCCGCCGGACGGCCGCGTAGTGCCGGTAGCGGAAGTCCGGGCCGTAGCGCTGCAGCGCCCGAGCCGACCGGAGCACGATCTGCGGGTCGATGGTCGGCAGCGGCAGCGCCCAGGCGCCGACCTCCCCGGCGAACCGTGGCGCGCCCACCGGTGCGACGGCCCGGCGGCCCATGAGCCGCGGCTCGTGCCGTCCCCGTTCCCGTGCGGCGGCCAGCATCTGCCGGCCGCGGGCGAACTGGCCGAGCGCGGAGGCGAAGGTGCCGCCCGAGAAGGAGGCGTCGGCCCTCACGAAGCCGTCCACGGTCAGCGGCACGCCTTCGGGGAGCTGCCGGACGGTGAAGTACACGCCGAGGTCGTGCGGGACGGAGTCGAAGCCGCACGCGTGGATCAGCCGCGCCCCCGTCTCCCGCGCGCGTGCGTCGTGACGGACGTACATCAGGTCGACGAATTCCGGCTCGCCGGTGAGGTCGAGGTAGTCCGCGCCGCTGTCCGCGCAGGCGGCCACCAAGTCCTCGCCGTAGCGCACGTACGGGCCCACCGTCGTGGCCACCACGCGCGCGTGTTCCGCGAGCGCGCGCACGGACGCCGGGTCGGCGACGTCGGCGCGCAGCACCCCGACGTCCACGCCGAGCCGTTCGCGCAGCCGCTCCAGCTTCCGCTCGTCCCGCCCGGCGATCGCCCAGCGCAGCCCGGCGGGCGCATGGACGGCGAGGTACTCCGCGGTGAGCGTTCCCACGAAGCCCGTCGCCCCGAAGAGCACGATGTCGTACGGACGGTCGCTCGTTTTCAGCCTGCTCATGACATCCCTTCGCGGTGGCAGCCCGTGCCGCTGTCGGTGGCTGAGGCTAGCGTGAGGAGTGCGGAGGCCGACGACGAGCCCGGAGGCAGCAGGTGACCGTGGACCGCAATGCCCTGAAGAAGTGGGAGAAAGTGCGCGAGTTCGCGCTCGGGCTGCCCGGTGCGGCCGAGGAGTTCCCCTGGGGCGAGAGCGTGGCCAAGGTGAACGGGAAGGTGTTCGTCTTCCTCGGTGTCGACGACGGCAGTCACCCGCTCGGCGTCACCGTCAAGCTCACGGACGAGACCGCGCACGCCCACGCGCTGGCCGCCCCCGGCGCCGGGCCGGCGGGCTACGGCCTCGGCAGGTCGGGCTGGGTGCGGCTCCCGCTGGGGGAGAGGGGCGCGCCCGAGGCCGAGCTGCTCTGCGACTGGGTGGAGGAGAGCTACCGCACGATCGCTCCCCGACGGCTCATAACGGAGCTGGAGACGCGCTGACCGTCGGGCGGCTCGCCGCGAACCGACTAAGCGCTTGCTCGCTCGACCCTTGTGTCCGCGGGGACACGTTCCTAGCATCACTGGTGTTACATCAGTTGTGTCACAGCAAGGGGACTGGATGACGACGGGACGGACGACCGGGCAGGGCCCGCTGGCCGGCGTGCGCGTGCTGGAGCTCGCCGGGATCGGCCCGGGCCCCTTCGCGGGCATGCTGCTGGCCGATCTCGGCGCCGACGTGGTCCGGGTGGACCGTCCCGGCGGACCCTCCCTCGGCATCGACCCCGCCCACGACGTCACCAACCGCAACAAGCGTTCGGTGGTCGTGGACCTCAAGGCGCCGGGCGGCCCGGCGCGCGTGCTCGACCTCGCCGCCCGCGCCGACGTGCTGATCGAGGGCAACCGGCCGGGTGTCGCCGAGCGGCTCGGCGTCGGCCCCGCGGAGTGCCACGCCCGCAACCCCCGACTGGTCTACGGCCGGATGACCGGTTGGGGCCAGGAGGGTCCGCTCGCCCAGCGCGCCGGCCACGACATCGCCTACATCGCCGTCACCGGAGCCCTGGGTCTGATCGGCCCCCCGGACACACCCCCGCCGGCCCCCGCCAATCTGCTCGGCGACTACGCGGGCGGCTCCCTCTACCTCGTCGTCGGCGTCCTCGCGGCGCTGCACCACGCGCGCGTGAGCGGCGTCGGCCAGGTCGTCGACGCGGCCATCGTGGACGGCGCCGCCCACCTCTCCGCGATGATCCACGGCATGCTCGCGGCCGGCGGCTGGCAGGACCGGCGCGGCGCCAACCTCCTCGACGGCGGCTGCCCGTACTACGGCGTCTACGAGACCGCCGACGGCGGGCACATGGCCGTCGGCGCGCTGGAGCCGCAGTTCTACGACGCGTTCGTGGACCTCCTCGGCCTCGGCGAAGATCTCCGTGACGCCCGAAAGGACTGGACGCGCTGGGGAGAGCTGCGCGAGGCCGTCGCCGCCCGCTTCCGCACCCGCACCCGGGACGCGTGGACGGATGTCTTCGAGGGCTCCGACGCGTGCGTGGCGCCGGTGCTGTCGCTGCGCGAGGCCCCGCACCACCCGCACCTGGCGGCCCGCGGCACCTTCGTCCACCACGGCGGCATCACCCAGCCCGCCCCCGCGCCCCGGTTCTCCGCGACCCCCACGGCCGTCCGCACCGGCCCGGCACGGCCCGGCGCCGACACGCACCAGGTGGCTCGTGACTGGGACGTACCGGAGCTCGCGCCCGACCTGGAACAGCCCCTGCCGGACCCCCCGGCCCGGGGCGACCGACCCCCGCCCCCACCGCCCGGCCCACCCTCCTGAAAGGCCCACCAGTGAGCACCGAAGCGTACGTGTACGACGCGATCCGCACCCCGCGCGGGCGCGGCAAGGCGAACGGCTCCCTGCACGGAACGAAGCCCATCGACCTCGTCGTCGGACTCATCCACGAACTCCGCGACCGCTTCCCCGGCCTGGACCCGGCCGCGATCGACGACATCGTGCTCGGCGTGGTCAGCCCCGTGGGCGACCAGGGATCCGACATCGCGCGCACCGCCGCGATCGCCGCCGGCCTGCCCGACACCGTGGCGGGCGTACAGGAGAACCGCTTCTGCGCCTCGGGTCTGGAAGCCGTCAACCTGGCCGCCATGAAGGTGCGCTCGGGCTGGGAGGACCTCGTCCTCGCGGGCGGCGTCGAGTCGATGTCCCGGGTGCCGATGGCCTCGGACGGCGGCGCCTGGTTCAACGACCCGATGACCAACCTGGGCGTCAACTTCGTGCCGCAGGGCATCGGCGCCGACCTCATCGCCACCATCGAGGGCTTCTCCCGGCGCGACGTCGACGAGTACGCCGCCCTGTCGCAGGAGCGGGCGGCGACGGCCTGGAAGGAGGGCCGCTTCGACCGCTCGGTCGTCCCGGTGAGGGACCGCAGCGGACTGGTCGTCCTCGACCACGACGAGCACCCCCGCCCCGGCACCACCGCGGACTCCCTCGCCAAGCTGAAGCCGTCCTTCGCCGACATCGGCGAACTGGGCGGGTTCGACGCCGTCGCGCTGCAGAAGTACCACTGGGTGGAGAAGATCGACCACGTCCACCACGCGGGCAACTCCTCCGGCATCGTCGACGGCGCCTCCCTGGTCGCCATCGGCACCAGGGAGGTCGGCGAGCGCCACGGGCTCACCCCGCGCGCGCGGATCGTCTCCGCGGCCGTCTCCGGCTCCGAGCCGACGATCATGCTCACCGGCCCCGCGCCCGCCACCCGCAAGGCCCTCGCCAAGGCCGGCCTGACCATCGACGACATCGACCTCGTCGAGATCAACGAGGCGTTCGCCGCGGTCGTCCTGCGCTTCGTCAAGGACATGGGCCTGTCCCTCGACAAGGTCAACGTCAACGGCGGCGCGATCGCGCTGGGCCACCCGCTCGGCGCCACCGGCGCGATGATCCTCGGCTCCCTCGTCGACGAACTGGAGCGCCAGGACAAGCGCTACGGCCTCGCCACCCTCTGCGTCGGCGGCGGTATGGGCATCGCCACCGTCGTCGAGCGCGTCTGACCACCCCAGCGGAACCCGAGACCTCTACGGAGAACCCGTCATGACACAGAGCACCACCATCCGCTGGGAACAGGACCGCACCGGCCTCGTCACCCTCGTCCTCGACGACCCCGACCAGTCCGCGAACACCATGAACGCGGCCTTCCGCGCCTCCCTGGCCGCCGTCGCCGACCGCCTGGAGGCCGAGAAGGACTCCGTCCGGGGCGTCATCCTCACCTCCGCCAAGAAGACCTTCTTCGCCGGCGGCGACCTGCGCGACCTCATCCGCGTCACCCCGGACACGGCCCAGGAGCTGCTGGACGGCGGACTGGAGATCAAGCGCAACCTCCGCCGCATCGAGACCCTCGGCAAGCCCGTCGTCGCCGCCCTGAACGGCGCGGCCCTCGGCGGCGGCTACGAACTCGCCCTCGCCTGCCACCACCGCATCGCCCTCGACGCGCCCGGCTCGAAGATCGGCTGCCCCGAGGTCACCCTCGGCCTGCTCCCCGGCGGCGGCGGCGTCGTGCGCACGGTCCGGCTGCTGGGCATCACCGACGCCCTCCTCAAGGTCCTCCTCAAGGGCACCCAGTACAGCCCGCGGCGGGCCCTGGAGAACGGTCTGGTCGACGAGGTCGCCGACTCGCCCGAGGACCTGCTCGCCAAGGCCCGCGCCTTCGTCGACGCGAACCCCGAGTCGCAGCAGCCCTGGGACCGGCCGGGCTACCGCATCCCGGGCGGCACCCCGTCGAACCCCCGGTTCGCCGCCAACCTGCCCGCGTTCCCGGCCAGCCTGCGCAAGGAGACCAGCGGCGCCCCCTACCCCGCGCCGCGCAACATCCTCGCCGCGGCCGTCGAGGGCGCCCAGGTCGACTTCGAGACCGCACAGGTCATCGAGGCCCGCTACTTCGTCGAGCTGGCCGCGGGACAGACGTCGAAGAACATGATCCAGGCGTTCTTCTTCGACCTCCAGGCCGTCAACTCGGGCCTCAGCCGCCCCAAGGGCGTCGCACCCCGACCGGTGCGCAGGGCGGCCGTCCTGGGCGCCGGGATGATGGGCGCGGGCATCGCCTACGCGTGCGCCCGCGCGGGCATCGACGTCGTCCTGAAGGACGTCTCCCTGGAGGCCGCGCTCAAGGGCAAGGCCTACTCCGAGAAGCTGTGTGCCAAGGCCGTCTCCCGCGGCCGCACGACCCAGGAGAAGGCGGACGCGCTCCTCGCCCGCATCACGCCCACCGCGGACCCCGCCGACCTGGCCGGCTGCGACGCCGTCATCGAGGCCGTCTTCGAGGACACCGCCCTCAAGCACAAGGTGTTCCAGGAGATCGAGCAGGTCGTCGCGCCCGACGCCCTGCTGTGCTCCAACACCTCCACGCTGCCCATCACCGCCCTCGCCGAAGGGGTCGAGCGGCAGGCCGACTTCATCGGGCTGCACTTCTTCTCGCCCGTCGACAAGATGCCGCTGGTCGAGATCATCAAGGGCGAGCGCACCGGCGACGAGGCGCTCGCGCGCGCCTTCGACCTGGTGCGGCAGATCAAGAAGACGCCGATCGTCGTCAACGACTCGCGCGGCTTCTTCACCTCCCGGGTGATCGGCCACTTCATCAACGAGGGCGTCGCCATGGTCGGCGAGGGCATCGAGCCCGCCTCCGTGGAGCAGGCGGCCGCGCAGGCCGGTTACCCCGCCAAGGTGCTCTCCCTGATGGACGAGCTGACGCTCACCCTTGCGCAGAAGATCCGGCGGGAGTCCAGGCGAGCCGTCGAGGAGGCCGGCGGCGTCTGGACCGCGCACCCCGCCGAGGCCGTCATCGACCGCATGGTCGACGAGTTCGGCCGCACGGGGCGCAGCGGCGGCGCCGGCTTCTACGAGTACGGGGAGGACGGCGGGCGGGCCGGTCTGTGGCCGGGGCTGCGCGAGCACTTCACCCGCGCGGGCGCCGAGATCCCCTTCGAGGACATGCAGGAGCGCATGCTGTTCTCCGAGGCCCTCGACACCGTCAGGCTCGTCGAGGAGGGCGTCCTGACCTCCGTCGCCGACGCCAACATCGGCTCCCTCTTCGGCATCGGCTTCCCCGGCTGGACCGGAGGCGTGCTCCAGTACATCAACGGCTACGACGGCGGGCTCCCCGGCTTCGTGGCTCGCGCGCGTGAGCTCGCCGCACGCTACGGCGACCGCTTCACCCCGCCCCCCCTGCTGGTGGAGAAGGCGCAACGGGGGGAGACCTTCACGGACGCGCGCTGAGCGATCGGACCGTCACGGGGAGCCGTCCGCCGGCGGCTCCCCGAGCCACTCCCGCAGTTCCTCCGTGAGCGAGCGCTGGAAGGCCGTCAGCAGCGCCTGGACGACCAGCGGCTGCATGTGCGCCGACAGCGACCGCACCGCCCGCGCGTCGCGCTCCGGCACCTCCTCGCGCAGCAGCCGCGACAGCTCGTGGGCCGCCGCGCGCGCATGGTCGAGCAGGACGGTGCGCGCCGCGCGGATGGACTCCGGCGACAACGGCATGTCCAGCAGCCGGACCCCCAGCCGCAGCAGGCCGGGGTCGACCCCGTACCCGTCGTCGCCGCGGCGTACGACGTTCATCGCGACGAGCCGGTCCAGATCCTCCTCGCCGAGCGTGCGCCCCGCCCGCCGCTGCAGTTCCTCCCGGCTCACCGTCTCCACCGCGTCCGGCGCCCAGGAAGCCACCACGGCCCGGTGCACGGCGAGGTCGTGGGCGTCCAGACCGGGCGGCAGCCGCTCCAGGTAGCGCTCGATCGCCGCCAGCGTCAGACCCTGCCCGCGCAGTTCCTCGATCAGCGCCAGGCGCGCGAGGTGCCCGGCGCCGTAACGCCCCACCCGGCGCGGCCCGATGACCGGCGGCGGCAGCAGCCCCTTCGTGCCGTAGAAGCGCACCGTGCGCACCGTGACCCCGGCGCGCGCGGCCAGCTCGTCGACCGTGAGGGCCGGCTCCTCGGTCTCGCTCGTCATGTGCAGCAGTATCGCTGTCACACCGATGCTGTGAAACCCGCGACGGCGGAGCGACCGGCGCACGGCAAGGACCGGCGCACCTGCGGACCGGCGCCGATGTCGGTGGCGTCGCCTACCGTGGCGTCATGGGGGAGATCACTTGTGTCAGGGGCGACGCCACCGTGCCGTCGGTGAAGGGCGTCAAGGTGATCGCCCATGTCTGCAACGACATCGGGGGAGGGGGGAAGGGCTTCGTCCTCGCGCTGTCCCGCCGCTGGCCCGAACCGGAGGCGGCCTACCGCGCCTGGCACCGGGAGGGCGCCTCCAACGACTTCGGCCCGGGCGCGCTCCAGCTGGTCCAGGTGGAGCCGTACGTGTGGGTCGCCGACATGATCGGCCAGCGCGGCGTGCGGACGGGCAGCAAGGGCGTCCCCGTGCGGTACGAGGCCATCGACGCGGCGCTGGCCCGGCTGGCCGGCCCCGCACGGGAACTCCACGCGTCCGTGCACATGCCACGGATAGGCTGCGGCCTGGCCGGGGGCAAGTGGTCCCGCGTCGAGCCGCTCGTGAGTGAGCGGCTCGTGCGGCGGGGCGTCGCGGTGACGGTGTACGACCACGGGGAGGGGTAGCGCCCATGCGCGCACGGACCGGCAGGCACATGGACGGCGTCGCAGGAGTCGGCGATGTCGAGGAGGTCCGCGGCATCGATGTGCTGGTGCTCGGCGGGGCCGGCGTGGACACGATCGTGTACGTGCCGGAGTTGCCGCTCCCGTACGCCGACAGTTACCTGATCGACAGCGGGATCCGCGCCCGCGCGGGCCAGACCGGTGACTTCGTCGCCCTGGGCCTCGCCGCCCTCGGCCTGCGCACCCACCATCTCGACTTCCTCGGCGACGACCCCGAGGGCGACCTGGTCCGCGCCCTGCACGAGGAGCACGGCATCGCCCTCACCGCGATCGAGCAGCCCGCCGGCACCAAGCGGGCGGTGAACCTGGTGAGCCCGGACGGCAGGCGGCTGTCGCTGTACGACACCAGCCGCGGGCGAGCGGGCGACCGCTTCCCCGAGGACACCCTGCGCGGCCTCGCCGCGGCGAGCCGCCATGTGCACGTGTCCATCACGCAGCCCTGCGCCGAGGCGCTGCCCGTCCTGCGCGAGGCGGGCGTCGGCATCTCCACCGACCTGCACAACTGGGACGGCGAGAACCCCTACCAGGCGGCCTTCGCCCTGGCGGCGGACGTCGTGTTCGTCTCCGCGACCGCACTGCCCGACCCGCGGGCGACCATGCGCCGCATCGCCGAGCGCGGCCGCGCCGAAGCGGTCGTCGCCACCGCGGGAGCCGAGGGAGCGTATCTGCTGGCAGGAGGCGAGCTGACACATGTCCCCGCCGTCGCCCCGCCCGGACCGGTGGTCGACTCCAACGGCGCGGGCGACGCCTTCGCCGCCGCCTTCCTGTTCGGCCGTCTCCACGGCGAACCGCCCCGCCGGTGCGCCGAGTTCGGGGCACTGGCGGGGGCGTACGCGTGCACGGTGCCGGCGACGGAGAGCGCCGCCCTGCCCCGCGCCGAGCTGCTGGCACGGGCGGACGCCCGCTGACCGCGGTGGCTTCGGCGACGTCGGTTCTGACGTCAGTTCTGCTTACGTCTCGCAGCGCTGAGGCCGACCACCCCGACGAGGGCGACGATCGCGCCCAGCAGGGTCAGCACAGGGATGCCGCCGATGAGGCCGACGGCCATCACCACCGCCCCGATCAGCGGCACCACCCTCCACACGCCCAGACCCTCGTTGCCGTTCCGTGCAGCAGCCATGACCGCCCCCGCTCTCCTCGCAGTTCCTGCACGGCTTGATACCCACAGCCGCCGTATATCAGACAGGAGTTCGTAATTTTCCGGCATCGAGGGCAGAACGGGCGGCCGATCGGCGCTCAGTGCGCGTGGACGTCGTTCGTCGCCGCGATCTTCTTCCAGGACTTCGGCTGCGCGGGAGCGGCCGCCGCCTTCGCGGCCGCCGCCGTCCGCGCGGTCGAAGCCGCCGGTTTCGACGGCTGGAACAGCCACGCGTCGAACAGGGCGCCCAGCTGCCTGCCCGAGACCCGCTCGGCGTATCGCACGAAATCGGACACCGTCGCGTTGCCGTAGGCGTGTTCCCGCGGCCAGCCCTTCAGGACGGCGAAGAAGGCCTCGTCGCCGATCTCGTCGCGCAGCGCCTGCACCGCCAGCGCGCCCCGGTCGTACACGGCGATGTCGAACTGGTTCTCCGGACCCGGGTCGCCGGGCTTCACCGTCCAGAAGGCGTCGTCGGCGGGATGCGAGGCGTACACGTAGTCCGCGATCTCCCGGGCCGTGCCCTCGTCCTCGTGCTCGGACCACAGCCACTGCGCGTACCGCGCGAAGCCCTCGTTCAGCCAGATGTCCTTCCACCCGGCGACGGACACGAAGTCGCCGTACCACTGGTGGGCCAGTTCGTGCACCACCACGGAGGTGTTGGAGCCGCCGGCGAACTGCCGCGGGCTGTAGAAGGGCCGGGTCTGCGTCTCCAGGGCGTACCCGGTGTTCGTGTTCGGCACGTACCCGCCGAGCGCGTCGAAGGGGTACGGCCCGAGGTACCCGCTCAGCCAGTCGGCGATCTCCCCGGTCCGCTCGACGCTCGCCCGCGCCGCGCCCGCGTTGTCGCCGAGATCCCTGCTGTAGGCGTTGACGACCGGGATGCCGCTCTCGGTCGTGCCGGTGGTGAGGTCGAACCTGCCGACGGCGAGCGTGGCCAGGTAGGTGGCCTGCGGCTTGCCGGAGCGCCAGTTGAAGCGGGTCCAGCCGGCCCGTGAACTCGTCGACTGCAGCGTGCCGTTGGAGAGGGCCTGGGTGCCGTCGGGCACCTGCACGGACACGTCGTAGGTGGCCTTGTCGAGCGGGTGGTCGTTGCTCGGGAACCACCACCAGGCCGCCTCGGGCTCGTTCGCGCCGACCCCGCCGTCCGGGGTGCGGTGCCAGCTGGTGAAGCCGTACGCCTGCTTCGAGGACGGGACGCCGCGGTAGCGGACCACGACGGTGACCTGCGCCCCCTCCGCCAGCGTTTTCTTCGGCGTGACCACCAGCTCGTGCTCGCCCGAGGTGGCGAACGCCGCGACCGCGCCGTCGACCCGCACCTCGCTCACGTCGAGCAGGAAGTCCAGGTCGAACCGCGACAGGTCCTGCGTGGTCTTCGCCAGGATCGTCGCCGTGCCCTCCAGTTCGTCCGTGGCCGGCCGGTACTTCAGCCGCAGGTCGTAGTGGGAGACGTCGTAGCCGCCGTTGCCGTACGCCGGATAGTAGGGGTCGCCGATGCCCGGGGCTCCGGGGGAGCCGCTCGCGGCCGACGCCGGGATCGCCAGCAGGACGGAGGCGGCGGCGAGTGCGCCGGGCGCGGTGAGTCTGCGGTGCACGTGAACTCCAAGTCGTCGAGGAGCGCGGTCCGTTCGGAGCCTATGGACTCCCTGTGCCTCAGGACCTGCCCGACACCGCTTCCGTCACACGATCGCCATTCGGCCGTCACGAGCGGTCCGCCTCGGCACGCGTGGTCCCGGCCGGAACCGCCGCACCTCCCGCCGCACTGTCCGCCGCCGCCTCATCTGCCCTCTTCTGCGCGGGAGTTGACGCGAGTACCGTCGAAGCACATGTGGACACGCATGCGCTTCACGACCTGGAGACCGCTCGCGACGGCCGCCATCACCCTTCTGGTGGCCGCCTTCCTCACCCCGGTCGCGGCCCACGGCGCCCCCCGGGAGAGCCGACCCGTCTACTCCTACGAGAACGCCGTCCGCGAGGCGGTCTGGGTCGACACCGGACTCGACGCCGACGGTGACGGCCGGACCGACCGCGTCGCCGTCGACATCGTCCGGCCCCGCGAACCCGCCGCGCAGGGCCGCAAAGTGCCCGTCATCATGGACGCCAGCCCCTACTACTCCTGCTGCGGACGCGGCAACGAGAGCCAGCGCAAGACCTACGACGCCGAGGGCCGCGTCGTCCGGATGCCGTTGTTCTACGACAACTACTTCGTGCCGCGGGGCTACGCCTTCGTCGGCGTCGACCTGGCCGGAACCAACCGCTCCGACGGCTGCGAGGACGTCGGCGGCCGTGGCGAGGTGCAGTCCGCGAAGGCGGTCGTCGACTGGCTGGGCGGCCGCGCCAAGGGCTACACCACCCGCACCGGCGGCGCGACCGCCAAGGCGAGCTGGACCAACGGCAGAACGGGCATGATCGGCAAGAGCTGGGACGGCACCATCGCCAACGCCGTCGCCGCGACCGGCGTGCCGGGGCTGCGGACCATCGTCCCCATCGCCGCCATCTCCTCCTGGTACGACTACTACTTCGCCCAGGGCGCGCCCCTCTACGACTCCGGCCCCGACGCCCTCGCCGACCACGTCAGCAGCCCCGACGCCCGCGCCGGGTGCACCGCCGTCCAGCGCCGGCTCGTCGACGAGGCCCCGCGCACCGGCGACCGCACGCGGCTGTGGACCGAGCGCGACTACGTCAAGGACGCGCACAACGTGAAGGCCAGCGTCTTCCTCGTGCACGGCATGCAGGACCTCAACGTGCGCACCAAGCACCTCGGCCAGTGGTGGGACGCCCTCGCGAAGAACGGCGTGCACCGCAAGATCTGGCTCTCCCAGACCGGCCACGTCGACCCCTTCGACTTCCGCCGCGCCGCCTGGGTCGACACCCTGCACCGCTGGTTCGACCACGAACTCCTCGGCTACGACAACGGCATCGACCGCGAGCCCATGGCCGACGTCGAACGCCACCCCGACCAGTGGGTCACCTCGACGTCCTGGCCGCCGCGCGGCACGCAGACCACGACCCTGCGCCCGGCCGCCGGCGACCGCCCCGGCGTCGGGACGCTCGGCCTGCGCAGGAGCACCGGCGCCGCCGCCTTCACCGACGACCCGCAGCACGACGAGAACGACTGGGCCGCGCAGATCGACACCCCGACGCCCGACAAGGCGGGCTTCGTCACCGGCGCCTTCAGCCGGGACCTGCGGCTGTCCGGCTCCTCGCAGGTCACCGTCACCGTCACGCCCAGCACGCCGACGGCCCACCTGAGCGCCGTCCTCGTCGACCTCGGCCCCGACACGATCCGCGACTACGCGGCGGGAGGCGAGGGGATCACCACCCTCGCCGACCGCACCTGCTGGGGCGCGAGCACCGCGGGCGACAGCGCCTGCTTCAAGGCGACGAAGGCCGCGACGGCCGACGTCGGCGCCACCGTCGTCAGCCGGGGCTGGGCCGACCTCGGGACCTTCGCCGATCCCGGCAGGGGCGTGCCGCTGACCCCGGGCAGGGCGTACACCATCACCCTGGACCTCGCGGCCACCGACCACGTCGTACCGTCCGGCCACCGCCTCGCACTGATCGTCGCGGGCACCGACAAGGACCTCATCGACCCGCCCGCCGACCGGCCGACGCTCACCCTGGACCTGGCCCGCACCTCGGCCCGGGTCCCCGTCGTGGGCGGCGCGAAGGCGTTCGCCGCCGCGACGGCCGGATCACCGGCGGCCGGCACGTCGCACCCCGCACCGCACGCGGCTCCGCGGGCCGGCGCCGGCGCGCCGAGGAGCGCCTTGCGGATCCCGTGACCGACAGGCCGAAGCGACCTCCGGAATCCGTGACCGGCCGGCCGGGAACCGCGCACCGGCGTCCGTGACCGGTCAGGAGGAGGCGGCCAGCGCGGCCGCCTCCTCCGCGCATCCCCAGGCGACCGTCACCCCGGCGCCGCCGTGACCGTAGTTGTGGATCACCGCGCGGCCGTCGGGCAGCGTCTGGCGCTCCAGCCGTACCGCCGGCCGGGCCGGCCGCAGGCCCACCCGGTGCTCCAGGATCCGCGCCCCCGCCACCTCGGGCCGCAGCGCCGCGCACCGCCGCACGATCGCCGCCGCCTGCGCCGGATCCGGCTCCAGGGACCACACGCCGTCCTCGGCCGTGCCGCCCAGCAGCAGCCGCCCCGGCTGCGGGAAGAGGTAGGCCGTCTCCCCGTCCGGGGCGGTGGAGACCAGCCAGGTCCGCAGCCCCGGGTTCTCCACGACGACCAGCTGCCCGCGCACCGGCCGCACCGTACGGTCCGCGACCAGGTCACGGGCACCGAGGCCGGTGCAGTTGACGACGACCGGCGCGTCCACCGCCGTCAGATCGGGCACGACCCGCTCCTCGACCGTGCCGCCCGCCCGCAGCAGCCGCTCCCGCAGCCACGGAAGGTGAACCGCCATGTCGATGAGCGGCAGCCGCGTCCACAAGGCGCTCCCGGCCGGGTGCTCCCGGACGGTGGCCCGCCGCAGCACGGACAGCCGGCCCGCCGCCCAGGCCTCGACGCCCGCCGGGTCCGCCGGGCTCATGGCGCCCTCGACCAGCCGCACCCCGTTCTCCTCGGGCCGCCCGGCCAGCTCCTGGTACACCTCCAGCGAGCGCAGCGCCCACGCGCGCGCCGACGCCATCGGCTCGATGTGGTACGGCCACCACAGCGCGCCCGCGACGGCCGAGGTGGTCCGCTCCACGGGATCCCGCGTCCACACCCGCACCCGTCGGCCCCGCTCGGCCAGGACGACCGCCGTCGCCAGCCCGATGACCCCGCCGCCGACCACGACGACTCCGCCGCTCACCCGAGTGTCCACGCCCGGACGCTAACCGACCGCGCCCAGGTTCGGCGACCGGACGGACACCGGCGCCCCCGACGCCGCACGCGCACTAGGATCTGCTGTCTGATGACTGCCACTCTCGTCGCCAAGAACCTCGCCGCCGGGCACGGCGACCGCTCCCTCTTCTCCGGGCTCGACCTCGTGGTCGCCCCCGGGGACGTGATCGGGCTGGTCGGCGCCAACGGCGCGGGCAAGTCCACCCTGCTGACGCTCCTCGCCGGGCTCACCGCGCCCGAGCAGGGCGAGCTCAGGCTCTCCCCGCCGACCGCGACCGTCGGCCATCTTCCCCAGGAACCGGAGCGCCGCCCCGGCGAGAGCGTCCGCGAGTTCCTCGCCCGCCGCACCGGCGTCGCCGAGGCGCAGCGCACGATGGACGAGGCGACCCAGGCCCTGGTCGACGGGGCGCCCGGTGCGGACGACGCCTACGCGACGAGCCTGGAACGCTGGCTCGACCTCGGCGGCGCCGACCTCGACGAGCGCGCCGAGGAGGTCGCCGACTCGCTGGGGCTCGGCGTGGACCTCGACCAGCCGATGACCTCCCTGTCCGGCGGCCAGGCCGCCCGCGCGGGCCTCGCCTCCCTCCTCCTGTCCCGCTACGACGTCTTCCTGCTCGACGAGCCGACCAACGACCTCGACCTGGACGGGCTGGAACGCCTCGAACGCTTCGTGACCGGTCTGCGCGCCGGCACGGTCGTCGTCAGTCACGACCGCGAGTTCCTCACCCGCACGGTCACCAAGGTCCTCGAACTGGACCTGGCACAGCAGCAGATCAACCTCTACGGCGGCGGCTACGACGCCTACCTGGAGGAGCGGGACGTGGCCCGTCGGCACGCGCGCGACGACTTCGAGGAGTACGCCGACAAGAAGGCCGCCCTCCAGGACCGGGCACAGACCCAGCGCTCCTGGATGGACAAGGGCGTCAAGAACGCGCGCCGCAAGGCGGCCAACGACAACGACAAGATCGGCCGCAAGTTCCGCAGCGAGGCCAGCGAGAAGCAGGCCGCGAAGGCGCGGCAGACCCAGCGCATGATCGAGCGCCTGGAGGTCGTCGAGGAGCCGCGCAAGGAATGGGAACTGCGCATGGAGATCGCGGCCGCCCCGCGCTCCGGCGCGGTCGTCGCCTCGCTGCGCGACGCGGAGGTGCGCCGCGGCGGCTTCACCTTCGGGCCGGTGACGCTGCAGATCGACTGGGCCGACCGGGTCGCGGTGACCGGCGCGAACGGCGCGGGCAAGTCCACCCTCCTCGGGGCGCTGCTCGGCCGGGTCCCGCTGGACGCCGGGCACGCGGCCCTGGGCTCGGGCGTCCTGGTCGGCGAGGTCGACCAGGCGCGGGCGCTGTTCCACGGCGCGGAGGCGCTGCTGGAGGCGTTCCGCGCCGCCGTCCCCGACACCGAGCCGGTCGAGGTGCGCACCCTGCTGGCCAAGTTCGGCCTGAAGTCGGACCACGTCATGCGCCCCGCGGCGACCCTGTCGCCCGGCGAGCGCACCCGTGCCGCTCTCGCGCTGCTCCAGGGGCGGGGCGTCAACCTCCTGGTCCTCGACGAGCCGACCAACCACCTCGACCTGCCGGCCATCGAACAACTGGAGTCGGCCCTCGACGCCTACGAGGGCACCCTCCTGCTGGTCACCCACGACCGGCGGATGCTGGACGCGGTCCACGTCACCCGCCGCCTGGAGGTCGCGGACGGCAAGGTGACGGAGCGGTAGAACGTCAGGCCGGCCCGCCGGCCTCCCGCGCCGCCCGTTCGACGCGCTCACGGTGCGCCGCCCACCACGCCGGATCCCCCTCCGCCGTGTTGGCTCCGGCACTGCGCTGGCCCGTCGCCCCGTCGATCAGTTCCCGGACGATGTCGGCGTGGCCGGCGTGCCGCTGCGTCTCGGCGATCATGTGGGCGAGGCTGTGATGCAGCGTGAGTTCGGTGCCCGCGTCACCCGGGAGCCAGCCGACCGCGTCGAGCGGCAGAGCCGCGATCGTGGCGTCCGCGTGCGCGCAGGCCCGCCGGTACAGCCCGGTGATCTCCTCGAGGGTTTCGTCGGCTCGCGCCCACAGATCCGCGTTGGGCTCGGCGTCTCCCGTGATCGACAGCGGGGTGCCGGCGAAGGGCCGCCCGAAGGCCGCGCCGAGGTAGAACGCCTCGGCGCCCGCCAGGTGCTTCACCAGCCCCAGCAGGCTCGTGCCGGTCGGTGTCACAGGCCGCCGCTGGTCGTACGCGGACAGTCCGTCCAGTTTCCACAGCAGGACGTCGCGGGCGTCCTGGAGGTACATCTGGAGGTCGGCTTTGGGATCTCGTCCGGTCATGGGTTCAGTCTGCTGATCGGATGATCCAGGGCAACGCGTTTTCCGCCGCGTCCGAGCCACCCGCCGACCCCGCCGCCACTCTCCGCGCCCGCGGAGCCCTGCCGGCCCGCGGAGCCCTGCCGGCCCGCCGCGCCCTGTCGGGCCCGCGGCTTGAAGCGTGCCGCGGGCCCGGGTCGCTCGTCGGTCAGCCCCGGCCCCTCTTCGGGTCCGCCAGGCCTGCTCGGCGCAGTGCGTCGGCCATCGCGCTGTTGGCCGGCGGCGGAGCCTGGCGCGAACCGCCGCCGCCACCGCCGCCGCGCTGCCCGCCCTGCTGCCGCTGTTGCGGCGGTCGCCCGCCGCCGCGCTGAGAACGGCCCCCGCCGGCGGCCTGACCCTGGCCGCCCTGCGGGGCCGCCTCGTCGTCGAGCCGGAGCGTCAGCGAGATCCGCTTGCGCGGGATGTCGACGTCCAGCACCTTCACCTTGACGATGTCGCCGGGCTTGACGACGTCCCGGGGATCCTTGACGAACGTCTTCGACAGCGCGGAGACATGTGCCAGTCCGTCCTGGTGGACGCCGATGTCGATGAACGCCCCGAAGGCCGCCACGTTCGTCACCACGCCCTCCAGGACCATCCCGGAGGCGAGGTCGGAGATCTTCTCCACGCCGTCCTTGAAGGTCGCCGTCTTGAAGGCGGGCCGCGGGTCACGCCCGGGCTTCTCCAGCTCCCTGAGGATGTCGGTGACGGTCGGCAGTCCGAACGTCTCGTCCACGAAGTCCGCCGGCCGCAGCGAGCGCAGGACGCCCGTGTTGCCGATCAGGGCGGCCACCTCCTGGCCGGAGGTCTTCACCATGCGCCGCACCACCGGGTACGCCTCGGGGTGCACGCTGGAGGAGTCGAGCGGGTCGGAGCCGCCGCGGATCCGCAGGAAGCCGGCGCACTGCTCGTAGGCCTTCGGGCCGAGCCGGGCCACCTTCTTCAGCTCGGAGCGGGAGGTGAAGGGCCCGTTGGCGTCCCGGTGCGCCACGATGTTCTCGGCGAGACCGGAGGAGATGCCGGACACCCGCGACAGAAGCGGCGCCGAGGCCGTGTTGACGTCCACCCCGACGCCGTTCACACAGTCCTCCACCACCGCGTCCAGCGAACGCGACAGCTTCACCTCGGACAGGTCGTGCTGGTACTGGCCGACGCCGATCGACTTGGGGTCGATCTTCACCAGCTCGGCGAGCGGGTCCTGGAGCCGGCGGGCGATCGACACCGCGCCGCGCAGCGACACGTCCATGTCGGGCAGCTCCTGGGAGGCGAAGGCGGAGGCCGAGTACACGGAGGCGCCCGCCTCGGACACCATCACCTTGGTGAGCTGCAACTCCGGGTGCTTCGCGATGAGTTCGCCGGCCAGCTTGTCGGTCTCGCGGGACGCGGTGCCGTTGCCGATGGCGACCAGGTCGACCGCGTGCTCCTTCGCCAGCCGCGCGAGCCTTGCGATCGCCTCGTCCCACTTGTTCGCCGGGACGTGCGGATAGATCACGTCCGTGGCGACGACCTTGCCGGTGGCGTCGACGACGGCGACCTTCACACCCGTACGGAAGCCGGGGTCCAGGCCCAGCGTCGCGCGCGTGCCGGCCGGGGCGGCGAGCAGCAGGTCACGCAGGTTGGCGGCGAACACGTTCACCGCCTCGTCCTCGGCGGCCGTGCGCAGCCGCAGCCGCAGGTCGATGCCGAGGTGGACCAGGATGCGGGTGCGCCACGCCCAGCGGACCGTGTCGCTCAGCCACTTGTCGCCGGGGCGACCACGCTCGGCGATCCCGAACCGCGACGCGATGAGGGGCTCGTACGACGAGGGGCCGGGCTGCTCGGAGGGCTCCTCCGGCTCCAATACGAGGTCGAGGACCTCCTCCTTCTCGCCGCGCAGCATCGCCAGGATCCGGTGCGAGGGCAGCGCGGTGAACGGCTCGGCGAAGTGGAAGTAGTCGGCGAACTTCGCGCCCGCCTCCTCCTTGCCCTCGCGCACCTTGGCGGCGAGCCGCCCGCGCGCCCACATGCGTTCGCGCAGCTCGCCGATCAGGTCGGCGTCCTCCGAGAACCGCTCGGTGAGGATGGCCCGCGCGCCGTCCAGCGCGGCCTGCGGATCGGCGACGCCCTTGTCGGCGTCCACGAACGCGGCGGCGGCCGCGAGCGGGTCCACCGAGGCGTCCCCGAGCAGGCCCTCGGCGAGCGGCTCGAGGCCCGCCTCGCGTGCGATCTGCGCCTTGGTGCGCCGCTTGGGCTTGAACGGGAGGTAGATGTCCTCGAGGCGCGCCTTGGTCTGCGCGCCGCGGATCTGCGCCTCGAGGACGTCGGTGAGTTTGCCCTGCTCGCGGACCGACTCCAGGACCGCCGACCGCCGCTCCTCCAGCTCCCGCAGGTAGCGCAGCCGCTCCTCGAGCGTGCGCAGCTGCGCGTCGTCGAGCATCTCGGTCGCTTCCTTGCGGTAGCGGGCGATGAAGGGCACCGTCGAGCCGCCGTCGAGCAGCTCCACGGCGGCCTTGACCTGCCGCTCCCGTACGCCGAGTTCCTCGGCGATCCTGCCTTCGATGGATCCTGCTTCGATGGACCCGGGTGTCGTCACGATCCCGTACCGCCTTCTCCACTGAGGTTGCGCGGCAATTGTGGCAGGCGGCACCGACAATCGGGGATCAGGGCACGGTCATCAGGCCCTGCGGCCGTGGGCCGAGCCCGACGCGCCGCCGAAGAGGCGGGCGAGCGCCCGGAAGGGCAGCGTCACCACGGTGGCGACGGCGCCACCGATCTGCCGCAGTACGTCTGCGATCGCACGGAACACGAACTTCCCCTTTCCTCGCCCGGCCGGTCACGGCCGGGTTCTGACAGGACGGCTGCCTCGGACGGGTACCTCGGGGCGGGCCGTCCATGCCGGTGATCGCCCGGGGCATGGCAGGAAAGGTGGGGAATGCGTCATTGCCGCCGTGCCGGGCCGGGCGAAGAATCGTGCGCATGGCGCAGCGAACCCTTCTCCTCGTCCTCTTCGACGGTGTCCAGAGCCTCGACGTCACCGGCCCCCTGGAGGTCTTCGCCGGGGCGGAGCAGCACACCCCGGGCGCCTACCGGATCCGCACCGCCTCCCTCGACGGGCGGCCCGTGCGCACCTCCGGCGGACTGGCCCGCAGCCGCTTCATCCTGACGTAGTCCAGGTGAAGCGCGGCTCCCGGCGCTGCAGGAACGCGGCGACGCCTTCCGCGGTGTCGCCGTTGCCGCGCGCCTGCGCGCTCCAGTGGGCGTCCCGGTCGGTGCGGCCGTTCGCGAACTCCTTGGCGGCGGCCTGCGTCAGCTGCGAGCGCGACGTCAGCAGGCGGGTGAACTCGCCGACCCGCTCGTCGAGCGCGTCCGCGGGGAGCACCTCGTCGACCAGCCCGGTGCGCAGCGCCCGCCCGGCGTCGATCAACTCGCCGGAGAACAGCAGGTACTTGGCGGTGGCGGGTCCCACCAGGGAGACCAGTCGCCGGGTGGCGGAGGACGGGTAGACGATGCCGAGCCGGGCCGGCGTCACCCCGAACAGCGCGCCCTCCTCGGCGAACCGCAGGTCGCAGGCGGCGGCGAGCTGGGCGCCGCCGCCGACGCAGTGCCCCCGCACGGCCGCCAGCGTCGGCTTGGGGAACGCCGCCAGGGCCTCCTCGGCCCGCACCGCCAGCGCCTGCGCCTCGTCCGGCGAGTCCTGAAGCGTGGAGATGTCGGCACCCGCGCAGAACGTGCCCCCCGCCCCCGTCAGCACCAGCGCCCGTACCGCGGGGTCGGCGGCGAGCGCGTCCAGCAGCGGGGGCAGCCCCGCCCACATCGCGGCCGTCATGGCATTGCGCTTCGCAGGGTGGTGCAGGACGACGGTGGCGACCGCGTCCGTGACGCCGTGCAGCAGTTCGGGCTCCATGCCCCGGATGCTAACCACCCGGACCGTCCCATGATCACGTGGGCCGACGGGGGCGGGAACGGCGACGCCGGCAAAAGCAGTCAAAACGGGAAGAGCGTCGCCGCCGGACCCGTACGACCCGAAGAGGGCGCGAAGGTGGCGTGAACGCGAAAGAAACGGTCCTGCGGTCGCCCCGGTCTCCCGGATGCGGTCGAAAACGCTCGATAACCGCTGACTTCTGTTCAGCCATCCGAAGAGGACCGCCTCGTTGCCAACATTCCGGATGTGGCGACAATCGAGCGCGAGGGCGGCGACCGGACGATGGACGATCACGGGCGCGGGCCCGACCCACGCCCAGAGGGCGGAGCAGGCGCACTTCCCGAGCCCCCCGCGGAGTCCGTGCCGCGCCCGCTGCCCTACGAAGGCGTCTGGCGGTTCACCGCCTCCGCCGTGGACGCCTCCGTCCCGCAGGCCCGGCACGCCGTGCGGGACCTGCTGTACCGCCAAGGGGTGCCGCTCTCCGACGACCTGGCCCAGGGGCTGCTGCTGATCGTCTCCGAGCTGGTGACCAACGCCGTCCGGCACGCGGCCCTGCTGTCGCCGGTGCTCGCGGTGGAGGTCGCCGTCGGAGCCGAGTGGGTGCGGGTCGCCGTGGAGGACGCCCACCCCTACCGCCCGACCGCCCTGGAGGCCGATCACGGCCGCACCGGCGGCCGGGGGCTGCTCCTGGTGCGGGAGATCGCCAGGGAGGCGGGCGGGGTGTGCGACGTCGAGCACACGGCGGGCGGCGGCAAGGTGATCTGGGCCGCCCTGCCGCTCAAGCCCGTGCGGACGCCCTGAGCCTCACCAGCCGGCCGAGGGGCCCGTCAGCTCGCGGACCGCGGGCCGCGCCGCGTCCAGGACGGTCATGAACCAGGAGGAGAACGGCTCCTTCTCGTGTCGTTCCGCCAGCTCGGCGGGGGTCACGAAGGCCGTGTCGCCGACCTCGTCCGCCTCCGGCCGCAGCGGGGACTGCACCAGCCCGACGAACAGGTGGTTGTACTCCTGCTCCACCAGGCCCGAGTCCGGGTCCGGATGGTTGTAGCGGACCGTCCCCGCCTCGGCGAGCAGCGACGGGGAGACGCCCAGCTCCTCGTGGGTGCGCCGGGCGGCCGCCGCGAACGGCGCCTCGTTCGGGTAGGGATGGCCGCAGCAGGTGTTGGACCACACGCCGGGGGAGTGGTACTTGCCGAGCGCGCGCTGCTGGATCAGCAGCCGGCCCCGCTCGTCGAAGAGGAACACGGAGAACGCGCGGTGCAGCTGCCCGGGCGGCTGGTGGGCGGCGAGCTTCTCCGCGGTGCCGATCGTGACGCCGTTCTCGTCGACCAGCTCCAGCAAGATCGCTTCAGCGATCCCGTTCGACGAGTCGTGTGTCGCGGTGGCAGGTGTGATCGGCATACCCATCCTTAGCATCGGTCCTCGCGTCCCAGTCTGCCGCACCCGCCCGGCGCTCCCGGTCGTTGGCGGGAAAGCGCGCATGTCCCGCGCGCGTGTCCCGTCGGCGCGGCGGGGACCCCGGAGGCGATCTTGCCCGGCGACGGGTCCGCGGAACCGTTTCGAATCTCTGCGCGAATCGGGTGGCGCACCCCGAGGGCGTTCAGTGGCAGAGCCGCGCCTCGTGTTCGGCGTGCCCGCTCGGCTCCAGCTGGAAGGTGCAGTGCTCCACGTCGAAGTGGTCGCCCAGGCAGCCCTGGAGCTCGTGCAGCATCTTCTCGTGGCCGATCGCGTTGAGCGCCTCCGAGCTCACCACCACGTGCGCCGACAGCACCGGCATGCCCGAGGTGATCGTCCAGGCGTGCAGGTCGTGGACGTCCTCCACCCCGTCCAGAGCGAGGATGTGGGACCGCACCTCGGCCATGTCGACGTCCTTGGGGGCCGACTCCAGCAGCACGTCGAGCGTCTCGCGCAGCAGCTTCACGGTCCGCGGCACGATCATCAGGCCGATGACCAGCGAGGCGATCGGGTCGGCGGTCTGCCAGCCGGTGGTCAGGATCACCGCCGCCGAGATCAGCACCGCCACCGAGCCGAGCGCGTCGGCGGCCACCTCCAGGAATGCCCCGCGCACGTTCAGGCTCTCCGCCTGGCCGCGCATCAGCAGGGTCAGCGACACCATGTTCGCCGCCAGGCCGATCGCGCCGAACCAGATCATCAGCCCGCCCTCGGTGGCGGCCGGCGTGAAGAACCGCTGGACCGCCTCGTACAGGACGTAACCGCCCACCCCGAGCAGCAGCAGACAGTTGGCGAGGGCTGCCAGGATCTCGGCGCGGGCGAGCCCGAAGGTGCGGTTCGCGCTCGGCGGCCGGCCCGCGAAGTGGATGGCGAGCAGCGCCATGCCCAGCCCCAGCGCGTCCGTCGCCATGTGCGCCGCGTCCGCGACCAGCGCCAGGGAGTCCGCGAGCACCCCGCCGACGATCTCCACCACCATGACGCCGAGCGTGATCGCCAGAGCGCCGCGCAGCCTGCCGCGGTACGCCGCCGCGGCGGTGCCGGTGGGCGCTGCGTGCGTGTGGCCGTGGTCGTGCCCAGCCCCCATGGAAACAGCCTTCCTGTGGTCCGTGCGTGCTGCCCGGGCTCACAGTGAACTACGGGTGGGGGGTATCCGGCAACGCGGCACTGAACACCGTTGTCATGTGCCCTGACCTGCGGAAACGAAGTGCAGGTCAGGACGTTTCACCCGGTCAGGAGCGGTGCAGCCGCCAGCCCTGCCACGCCGACTCGACCATCTCCCGTACCCCTCGCCGGGCCGTCCACCCCAGTTCCCGGGCCGCCAGTCCCGCCGCGGCCACCGCGCGCGGCGCGTCCCCGGGCCTGCGCCCCTCGACGACCGCCGGGCGGGTGTCGCCGGTGACCTCGCCGATGAGGGTGACCAGCTCGCGCACCGAGACGCCCTCGCCCCGGCCGATGTTCACCGTCAGGTCGCCCGCCGCGTCCGGCGCGCTCAGCCGCCGGGCCGCCGCGAGATGGGCCTCGGCCAGGTCCGCCACGTGGATGTAGTCCCGCACGCACGTCCCGTCCGGCGTCGGGTAGTCGGCGCCGAAGATCCGCGGGGCCTCGTCGCGGGTGAGCCGGTCGAAGACCATCGGCACCACGTTGAAGATCCCGGTGTCGGCCAGCTCGGGCGCCGCCGCCCCGGCCACGTTGAAGTAGCGCAGACACGTCGTCGCGATGCCGTGCGCCTGCCCCGCCGCCCGCACCAGCCACTCTCCGGCGAGCTTGGTCTCGCCGTACGGGTTCACCGGAGCGCACGGGGTGTCCTCGGTGATGAGGTCCACATCGGGATTGCCGTAGACGGCCGCGGAGGAGGAGAACAGGAACCGCCGGATCCCGGCCTCGGCGACCGCCTCGAGCAGCGTGGCGAGACCGCCCACGTTGTCCCGGTAGTAACGGGTGGGCCGCGCCATCGACTCGCCGACCTGCTTGTGCGCGGCCAGGTGCACCACACCGGTCACGGCGTGCTCCGCGAGGGTCTTCCCGAGCAGGTCGGCGTCGAGTGCCGAGCCCCTGACGAGCGGGACGTCCGCCCCGAGCCGGGCGGTGACGCCGGACGAGAGGTCGTCCAGGACGACGACCCTTTCGCCGGCCCCCGTCACGGCCCGCGCCACATGTGCCCCAATGTATCCGGCTCCGCCGGTGATCAGCCACGTCATGCCTGTGACCCTATGCCGACCGCGGTCAGGGCCCGGGCCGCGGGCGGTGTCCCGGATGTCGGCTCCGGGCGGCGCGGTTTGTCGGCCGGGCCGCCGATCACCCATGATGATCTCGGCGAAGGCCGGTTCCACCGGGGGACGGTGGCGCCGGGGACCGTGTCGGCCGTGCCGCAACGGGCGGTGAACGCGGCCTTCCCGGCATCCGATAGCCTCTGCCGACATGCCGCCCGCCTGGTGCGGCGCCGGTGAGGTCGCCGGTGCAGCCAAGGGGCGCCCCCCATCGTTCATGACCGGCGTGAAGCGCGCCGGACCCAGGGAGTGAGTTCGGTTGTCGACCGCCATCCTCACCGGCTCGCCGGTCCCCGGATCGTCGATCGAGGGCGACCTGCGGTCCCTCGGCTTCGACGTCCTGACCGCCTCCGACGCCGGTGACGCCGAGGCACTCCTCGCCGCCGTCCCCGGCGACCAGCGCGTCGCCGTCGTGGACGCCCGCTTCGTCGGGCACGAGCACGCGCTGCGCCTGGGACTCACCGACCCCCGCTTCCCGCTCGCCGCGATCCCGGGCGCGCTGACCGCGCAGCCGGCCGGCCGGCAGGCCCTGACCCGCGCGATGGCCCGCGAGAACTCCGCGAGCGGCGGCACCCTGCTGGCCGTCGAGAGCCTCGCCGACCGGGTGGTCGCCGCCCTCGACGCCGACGGCGCCGGCGTGCACCGCCCCGAACTGGGCAGCCTGGTCGCGCAGGTGCCCGTCGACCCGCAGACCCGCAACGAGGCACGGCAGGCCGTGGCCGCCCTGGACGACGAGGCGGTGCGCCTGAAGTCGGCCGTCAAGGCCCGCGACGGCTTCTTCACCACCTACTTCATCAGCCCGTACTCCCGCTACATCGCCCGCTGGTGCGCCCGCCGAGGTCTGACCCCGAACCAGGTCACCACCGCCTCGCTGATCACCGCGCTGATCGCGGCGGGCTGCGCGGCCACCGGCACCCGCGGCGGGTTCGTCGCGGCCGGCGTCCTGCTGATCGCCTCCTTCGTCCTGGACTGCACCGACGGACAGCTCGCCCGCTACTCCCTGCAGTACTCCACCCTGGGCGCCTGGCTCGACGCCACCTTCGACCGGGCCAAGGAGTACGCCTACTACGCGGGTCTCGCCCTGGGGGCCGCCCGCGGCGGCGACGACGTGTGGGCGCTCGCGCTGGGCGCCATGGTCCTGCAGACCTGCCGGCACGTCGTGGACTTCTCCTTCAACGAGGCCAACCACGACGCCACCGCCAACACCAGCCCCACCGCCGCCCTCTCCGACAAGCTCGACAGCGTCGGCTGGACGGTCTGGGTGCGGCGGATGATAGTCCTGCCCATCGGCGAACGATGGGCCATGATCGCCGTGCTGACCGCGGTCACCACCCCCCGCATCACCTTCTACGCGCTGCTCGTCGGCTGCGCCTTCGCGGCGACGTACACCACGGCGGGGCGCGTCCTGCGCTCGCTGACCCGCAAGGCCAGGCGGACGGACCGGGCGGCGCAGGCGCTGGCGGACCTCGCGGACAGCGGGCCGCTGACCGAGGCGCTGGTCCGCCTCCTTCCCGGCAAGCCCCGGCCGACCGCGCCCCTCAGCGCCGCCGTGGGCGCCGTCCTGGTCACCCTGGGGGCCTGGATGTGGGGCCCGAGCTGGTGGGTCGTCCTGATGGCCGGCGCGTACGCGCTGGCGTCCGCCGAGGCCGTCGCCCATCCCCTCAAGGGCGCCCTCGACTGGCTGATCCCCCCGCTGTTCCGCGCCGCCGAGTACGGCACGGTCCTGATCCTCGCGGCCCGGGCCGACGTGGATGGAGCGCTCCCCGCGGCTTTCGGGCTGGTCGCCGCCGTCGCCTACCATCACTACGACACGGTGTACCGCATCCGCGGCGACGCCGGAGCGCCGCCGGCCTGGCTGGTGCGCACCGTCGGGGGGCAGGAGGGGCGGACGCTGCTCGTGGCCGTGCTGGCCGCGCTGCTCACCGCTTCGCAGTTCACGGTCGCGCTCACGGTCCTCGCCGTGGCCGTCGCCGTGCTGGTGCTCCTCGAGAGCATCCGCTTCTGGGTGGCCGCCCACAAGGGCGGCGCTCCCGCCGTACACGATGAAGGAGAACCCGCATGATCGGCCTCGTGCTGGCGGCCGGCGCCGGACGGCGTCTGCGCCCCTACACCGACAGCCTGCCCAAGGCGCTGGTGCCGGTGGGGCCCGCGGGCATAGAAGGCGAGCCCACGGTCCTGGACCTGACGCTCGGCAACTTCGCCGAGATCGGGCTGACCGAGGTCGCGGTCATCGTCGGCTACCGCAAGGAGGCCGTGTACGCGCGCAAGGCGGCGCTGGAGGCGAAGTACGGCCTCAAGATCACCCTCATCGACAACGACAAGGCCGAGGAGTGGAACAACGCCTACTCCCTGTGGTGCGGTCGTGACGCCCTCAAGGACGGCGTGATCCTCGCCAACGGCGACACGGTGCACCCGGTCTCCGTCGAGCGGACGCTGCTCGCCGCCCGCGGCGAGGGCAGGAAGATCATCCTCGCGCTGGACACCGTGAAGTCCCTCGCGGACGAGGAGATGAAGGTCGTCGTCGACCCCGAGAAGGGCATGACGAAGATCACCAAGCTGATGGACCCGGCCGAGGCCACCGGCGAGTACATCGGCGTCACCCTCATCGAGGGCGACGCGGCCCCCGAACTGGCCGACGCGCTCAAGACGGTGTGGGAGACCGATCCGCAGCAGTTCTACGAGCACGGATACCAGGAACTGGTGAACCGCGGCTTCCGCATCGACGTGGCGCCGATCGGCGACGTCAAGTGGGTGGAGATCGACAACCACGACGATCTCGCCCGCGGACGGGAGATCGCGTGCCAGTACTGACCCGGCTGATCCCCTCACCGGTCGTCGTGGACATCCGCCCGGGTGCCCTGGACGACCTGGTCGGGGTCCTCGCCGACGAGCGCATCTCGCACTCGGGCAAGCTCGCGATCGCCGTCAGCGGCGGCTCGGGCGCCCGGCTGCGCGAGCGCCTCACCCCGGCCCTGTCCGGCGCCACCTGGTACGAGGTGGGCGGCGGCACCCTCGACGACGCCGTCCAGCTGGCCGGCGACATAAAGGCCGGCCACTACGACGCCGTCGTGGGTCTGGGCGGCGGCAAGATCATCGACTGCGCCAAGTTCGCCGCGGCGCGGGTGGGACTGCCGCTGGTCGCCGTGCCGACGAACCTCGCGCACGACGGCCTGTGCTCGCCGGTCGCCACCCTCGACAACGACGCGGGCCGCGGCTCCTACGGAGTGCCGAACCCGATCGCCGTCGTGATCGACCTGGACGTCATCCGCGAGGCCCCGGTGCGTTTCGTGCGCGCCGGCATCGGCGACGCGGTGTCCAACATCTCGGCGATCGCCGACTGGGAGCTCGCCAACCGGGTCAAGGGCGAGAAGATCGACGGTCTCGCGGCCGCGATCGCCCGGCAGGCCGGCGAGGCCGTGCTGCGGCACCCGGGCGGCGTCGGCGACACCGGCTTCCTCCAGGTGCTGGCCGAGGCGCTGGTGCTCAGCGGCATCGCGATGTCGGTGTCGGGCGACTCCCGCCCCTCCTCCGGCGCGTGCCACGAGATCAACCACGCCTTCGACCTGCTCTTCCCCCGGCGGGCCGCCGCCCACGGGGAGCAGTGCGGACTCGGGGCGGCCTTCGCGATGTACCTGCGCGGCGCCCACGAGGAGTCCGCCTACATGGCCCAGGTGCTGCGCCGGCACGGACTGCCCGTCCTGCCCGAGGAGATCGGCTTCACGGTGGACGAGTTCGTCCGCGTCGTGGGGTTCGCTCCCGAGACCCGGCCGGGCCGCTACACGATCCTCGAACACCTCGACCTCAAGCCCGACCAGATCAAGGACGTCTACACCGAATATGTCAAGGCCATCGGTAGCTGAACTCAGACCGGTCGTCCACCCCCCGGGGGTGAAGGACCGGCGCAGCGGTGAGCACTGGATGGGACGCCTCTACATGCGTGAGGTGTCCCTGCGGGTGGACCGCTATCTGGTGAACACCAGGGTCACGCCCAACCAGCTCACGTATCTGATGACCGTCTTCGGGGTGCTCGCGGCCCCGGCCCTGCTGGTGCCGGGGATCACGGGCGCCGTGCTCGGCGTGGTGTGCGTCCAGATGTACCTGCTGCTGGACTGCGTGGACGGCGAGATCGCGCGCTGGAAGAAGCAGTACTCGCTGGCCGGGGTCTACCTGGACCGGGTCGGCGCGTACTTGACCGACGCGGCGGTGCTCGTCGGCTTCGGTCTGCGCGCCGCCGACCTGTGGGGCAGCGGGCGCATCGACTGGCTGTGGGCCTTCCTCGGCACGCTGGCCGCGCTCGGCGCCATCCTGATCAAGGCGGAGACCGACCTCGTCGGCGTCGCCCGTCATCAGGGCGGGCTGCCGCCGGTCAAGGAGGCGGCGTCCGAGCCGCGCTCCTCCGGCATGGCCCTGGCCCGCCGGGCCGCCGCGGCGCTCAAGTTCCACCGGCTGATCCTCGGCATCGAGGCGTCCCTGCTCATCCTGGTCCTGGCCGTGGCCGACCAGGTGCGCGGCGACCTGTTCTTCTCCCGGCTCGGCGTGGCCGTGCTGGCCGCCATCGCGCTGCTGCAGACGCTGCTGCACCTGGTGTCCATCCTCGTCTCGAGCAGGCTCAAGTGAGCGCGGCGGCGAAGGTCGGCGCGGTCGTCATCACCATGGGCAACCGCCCCGAGGAGCTGCGCGCCCTGCTCGACTCGATCGCCAAGCAGGACGGCGACCGGGTCGAGGTGGTCGTGGTCGGCAACGGCGCGCCCGTCCCGGACGTCCCCGAGGGCGTCCGGACGATCGAGCTGCCCGAGAACCTCGGCATCCCCGGCGGCCGCAACGTCGGCATCGAGGCCTTCGGGCCCGGCGGCCGCGACGTCGACATCCTGCTGTTCCTGGACGACGACGGCCTGCTGGCCCACACGGACACCGCCGAACTGTGCCGCCGCGCCTTCGACGCCGATCCGGAACTGGGCATCATCAGCTTCCGGATCGCCGACCCGGACACCGGCGTCACCCAGCGCCGCCACGTGCCCCGGCTGCGCGCCTCCGACCCGATGCGCTCCTCACGGGTCACCACCTTCCTCGGCGGCGCGAACGCCGTCCGCACGAAGGTGCTCGGGCAGGTGGGCGGTCTCCCCGGCGAGTTCTTCTACGCCCACGAGGAGACCGACCTGGCGTGGCGGGCGCTCGACGCGGGCTGGATGATCGACTACCGGTCGGACATGGTGCTGTACCACCCGACGACCGCACCCTCACGGCACGCGGTGTACCACCGCATGGTGGCCCGCAACAGGGTGTGGCTGGCCCGCCGGAACCTGCCCGCCCCGCTGGTCCCGGTCTACCTCGGGGTCTGGCTGCTGCTCACGCTGGTCCGCCGCCCCTCGGGGCCGGCCCTGAAGGCGTGGTTCGGCGGTTTCCGGGAGGGCTGGAGCACTCCCTGCGGGCCGCGCAGGCCCATGAAGTGGCGTACGGTGTGGCGGCTGACCCGGCTGGGCCGGCCTCCGGTGATCTGACAAGCTCGTCCCTGAGGGCCCCGGGACGTACCGCGGGCCCCCGGCTCATGCGGGTCCCCCCGGGGCTGCGCATCCCGAAGACGAAGGTTTCCTACCTGTGAGTGAGACAACGCATGACGTCGGAGTCGCCGTGAGCGCGCTTCCGTCGCCCGACGAGGGCCTCACGGCGGCGCAGCTGGCAGCCAGGTACGGGCTGGCCGTGAGCGGCGCCCGGCCACCGCTGCGGGAGTACGTCCGCCAGCTGTGGGGGCGCCGTCACTTCATCCTGGCTTTCTCCCGGGCGAAGTTGGCCGCGCAGTACAGCCAGGCCAAGCTGGGCCAGCTGTGGCAGGTGGCCACGCCCCTGCTGAACGCGGCCGTGTACTTCATGATCTTCGGCCTGCTCCTCAACGCCAGCCGCGGGATGCCCAAGGACGTGTACATCCCGTTCCTGGTCACGGGCGTCTTCGTGTTCACCTTCACGCAGACCTCGGTGATGAGCGGCGTCCGGGCGATCTCCGGCAACCTCGGCCTGGTGCGCGCGCTGCACTTCCCGCGCGCCTCGCTGCCGATCTCCTTCGCGCTGCAGCAGCTCCAGCAGCTGCTGTACTCGATGCTGGTGCTGTTCGCCGTGGTGATCGGCATGGGCAGCTACCCGGACCTGTCCTGGACGCTGATCGTCCCGGTGCTGGCCCTGCAGTTCTGCTTCAACACCGGCCTGGCGCTGGTGTTCGCGCGGGCCGGCGCCAAGACCCCCGACCTGGCGCAGCTGATGCCGTTCGTGATGCGCACGTGGATGTACGCCTCCGGCGTGATGTTCTCCATCCCCGTCTTCCTCGCGGACAAGCCGCAGTGGGTGGCGAACGTCCTGCAGTGGAACCCCGCCGCGATCTACATGGACCTCATGCGCTTCGCGCTCATCGAGGAGTACGGCGCGGAGAACCTGCCCGACCATGTGTGGGCGGTCGCGGGCGGCTGGGCGGTCCTCATGGCCGTCGGCGGGTTCGTGTACTTCTGGAAGGCGGAGGAGAGGTACGGCCGTGGTTGATCCGCTTCCGGCAGACCAGGCGGGACGCAGGGTTCCGACGGTCATCGCCGACGAGGTCCACATCGTCTACCGCGTCAACGGCGCCAAGAGCGGGAAGGGCAGCGCCACCGCCGCCCTCAGCCGTATCGTCAAGCGCGGTGAGGAGCGCGGCGTGCGCAAGGTGCACGCGGTGCGCGGCGTCTCCTTCGTCGCCCACCGGGGCGAGGCCATCGGCCTGATCGGCTCCAACGGCTCCGGCAAGTCCACGCTGCTGCGCGCCATCGCCGGGCTGCTGCCGCCGGAGAGCGGCAGGGTGTACACCGACGGACAGCCCTCGCTGCTCGGCGTCAACGCCGCGATGATGAACGACCTCACCGGCGAACGCAACGTCACCCTGGGCGGTCTGGCCATGGGCATGTCCCGTGAGGAGATCAGGGAGCGCTACCAGGGGATCGTCGACTTCTCGGGCATCAACGAGAAGGGCGACTTCATCAGCCTGCCGATGCGCACCTACTCCTCCGGCATGCAGGCCCGGCTGCGGTTCTCCATCGCCGCGGCCAAGGACCACGACGTCCTGATGATCGACGAGGCCCTCGCCACCGGCGACGCCAAGTTCCGCAGGCGCTCCGAGGCGCGGGTGCGGGAGCTGCGCGAGCAGGCCGGCACGGTGTTCCTGGTGAGCCACAGCAACCAGTCGATCAGGGACACCTGCGACCGCGTGCTCTGGCTGGAACGCGGTGAACTGCGCCTGGACGGGCCGACGGAAGAGGTCCTGCGGGAGTACGAGAAGTTCTCGGGCAAGTAGGCCGTGCGCCGGGGCCCCGCCGGAACTGTCCGGCGGGGCCCCGCGTCTGCAAAAGAAGCGTCAACTCCCCTCCGCGCAAGGAATCTTGACGCCGATCGGTGTGTTGTTGTGATGTGCAGAACACCCCCTGCGCACCGCGCTGCGTTGTACGACGTAAGCTGGACCGGTCCCGAAACGAGTCAAGTGGGGCGATAACGCTCAGTGCCACGGCCGAAGCCTCGCGCCGACGTGCGGGCGGCGTGTCCGAAATAGTGTGTATTGGGTCGGCAGTGTAGAACGGGAGATGTGACGGCATTGGCTACGGAAACTCCCCAGCTCAGCGCAGGCCGCGCCGTTTCCGCAGCGGGCGGCCGGGGATGACGGCGTCCGCCGCGCCACGTACCGGCGACCCGGTGGACGGCACCCTGGCCAAGGCCGCGCACGAGAACTTCCCCGTGGCCCCCTTCTTCCTGCCCCGGGCCTGGCGTGACGACCTCATGGCCGTGTACGGCTTCGCCCGTCTCGTCGACGACATCGGCGACGGAGACCTCGCGCGGGGCGGCGCCGACGCCCGGCTGCTCGGCGTGCCGGCCGCCGAGGCGGCGGACCGCATGGTCCTGCTGGACGCGTTCGAGGCCGATCTGCGACGGGTCTTCGACGGCACGCCCCGGCACCCCCTGCTGCGCCGCCTCCAGCCGGCCGTCCGCCGCCGCGCGCTCGGTCCCGAGCCCTTCCTCGGTCTGATCGCCGCCAACCGGCAGGACCAGCTCGTCACCCGCTACGAGACCTACGACGACCTCCTCGCCTACTGCGAGCTGTCCGCCAACCCCGTGGGCCGCCTGGTCCTCGCCGTCACCGGCGCCTCGACCCCCGAGCGGATCCGCCTCTCCGACGCGATCTGCACCGCACTGCAGATCGTCGAACACCTGCAGGACGTGACCGAGGACCTCGGCCGCGACCGTGTCTACCTGCCCGCCGCGGACATGAAGCGCTTTCACGTCCGGGAGGCGGACCTCGCCGTGACGACCGCGGGCGCGTCGGTACGCGCACTGGTCGCCTACGAGGCGCAACGCGCGCGCGATCTCCTGAATGAAGGCGCCCCCTTGGTGGGTAGCGTCCACGGCAGGCTGAGACTGCTGCTCGCGGGGTTCGTGGCGGGAGGAAGGGCGGCGATCCGAGCGATCGCCGCCGCCGAGTACGACGTACTTCCCGGCCCGCCCAAGCCCGGCAAGCTCCAGTTGCTGCGCGAGGTGGGCGTGACCCTGCGAGGAGAGGGGTGATCCGGACCGTGGAGTCGTCCGCGCACGTGTCCGCACCGGTACTCGCCGCCTACAGCTACTGCGAGACCGTCACCGGACAGCAGGCCCGCAACTTCGCGTACGGGATCCGGCTGCTGCCCACGCCCGAACGCCGCGCGATGTCGGCGCTCTACGCCTTCTCGCGCCGCGTCGACGACATCGGCGACGGCGCGCTGGACGGCGACGTCAAGAACGCCCGGCTCGAGGACACCAGGGCGCTGCTCACCCGCGTCCGCGCGGGCGAGGTCGAGGAGGACGACACCGACCCCGTCGCGGTCGCCCTCGCGCACACGGCCCGGGCCTTCCCGGTCCCGCTGGGCGGTCTGGACGAGCTGATCGACGGCGTGCTGATGGACGTGCGCGGCGAGACGTACGAGACCTGGGACGACCTGAAGGTGTACTGCCGCTGTGTGGCGGGCGCCATCGGGCGGCTCTCCCTCGGTGTGTTCGGCACCCAGCCGGGGGCGCGTGGCGCCGAGCGCGCGCCGGAGTACGCCGACACGCTCGGGCTCGCACTCCAGCTCACGAACATCCTCAGGGACGTCCGTGAGGACGCGGCGGGGGGCCGGACCTATCTGCCCGCCGACGACCTCGCCAAGTTCGGCTGTTCGGCCGGGTTCGACGGCCCCAAGCCGCCGGAGGGCTCCGACTTCGCGGGTCTCGTCCACTTCGAGGTGCGGCGGGCCCGCGCCCTGTTCGCCGAGGGCTACCGGCTGCTGCCCATGCTCGACCGGCGCAGCGGCGCCTGCGTCGCCGCCATGGCCGGCATCTACCGTCGGCTCCTCGACCGCATCGAGCGCGACCCCGGGGCCGTGCTGCGCGGCCGCGTCTCGCTGCCCGGCCGGGAGAAGGCCTATGTCGCCGTGCGCGGCCTGTCGGGCCTGGACGCCCGGCACGTGTCGCGACGGAGCGTCAGGAGGCACGCCTGATGGACGTGCCGGGCGACGACGGGAACCGCGGTGACGCCACCGAAGAAAAGCGGTGGGCAACCCTCCGGTGCGGCGCGGCGTCCCTGACTGCGACGGCCTGCGGTGCAGCATTCAAGCGCCATGGTCGGCCCGCACAGAAGGGTGCACGATGAACGACGAGCAGCTCGCGGACGCCGCGCACACGCCCGAACCCGCGGGACGCACCGCCGTCGTCGTCGGGGGCGGGCTGGCCGGAGTCACCGCCGCGCTCGCGCTCGCCGACGCGGGCGTGCGCGTCACCCTGCTCGAGGGCCGGCCCCGGCTCGGCGGCCTCGCCTTCTCCTTCCGGCGCGGCGAACTGACCGTCGACAACGGACAGCACGTCTACCTGCGCTGCTGCACCGCCTACCGGTGGTTCCTCGACCGCATCGACGGCAGCGCGCTGGCACCGCTGCAGAATCGTCTCGATGTGCCCGTCGTCGACGTCGACAAGCCCGAGGGGCGGCGGCTCGGCAGGTTGCGCCGCGACCCGCTGCCGGTGCCCCTGCACCTGGGGCGCAGCCTCGCCGCGTACCCGCACCTCTCGCTCGCCGAACGCGCCAAGGTGGGCCGCGCCGCACTCGCCCTCAAGGGCCTCGACCTCGCCGATCCGGCCCTGGACGCCCAGGACTTCGGCAGCTGGCTGACCGCGCACGGACAGTCGGCGCGCGCCGTCGAGGCCCTGTGGGACCTGGTCGGGGTCGCCACCCTCAACGCGGTCGCCGGCGACTGCTCGCTGGGGCTCGCCGCGATGGTGTTCAAGACCGGCCTGCTGTCCGACCCGGGGGCGGCCGACATCGGCTGGGCGCACGTCCCGCTGGGCGAGCTGCACGACCGGCTGGCCCGCAGGGCGCTCGACGCCGCGGGCGTGCGCACCGAGGTCCGCGCCCGCGTCACCTCCCTCGCACAGGGCGACGACGGGACCTGGCGCGTGCGGGTTCCCGGCGCGACGCTCCGCACGGACGCCGTCGTGCTCGCCGTACCGCAGCGCGAGGCCTACGACCTGCTGCCCGACGGAGCGCTCCACGACGCCCGGCGACTGC
This sequence comes from Streptomyces achromogenes, assembly GCF_030816715.1. Lineage (NCBI taxonomy): Bacteria > Bacillati > Actinomycetota > Actinomycetes > Kitasatosporales > Streptomycetaceae > Streptomyces > Streptomyces achromogenes. The sequence goes on from NZ_JAUSYH010000001.1 coordinate 7,585,134, forward strand.
TCGAGATCGGCACCGCGCCCATCCTCAACGTGCACGTCGTCTACGACCGCGAGGTGCTCGACGCGCCCTTCTTCGCGGCCCTCGGCACCCCCGTGCAGTGGGTGTTCGACCGCACCCACGCCTCCGGACTGCGCGCGGGCCAGTACCTCGCCCTCTCCCAGTCCGCCGCGCAGGACGAGATCGACGAGCCCGTCGCCGCCCTGCGCGAGCGCTACCTGCCCGAGCTGCGACGGCTGCTGCCGGGCGCTCGCCGGGCCGAGGTGAAGGACTTCTTCGTGACCAGGGAGCGGACCGCCACGTTCGCCCCCGCCCCCGGCGTCGGACGGCTACGTCCCGGCGCCCGCACCGAAGCACCCGGCCTGTACCTGGCCGGAGCGTGGACCGCCACAGGGTGGCCCGCGACCATGGAGAGTGCGGTCCGCAGCGGTGTGAGTGCGGCGGACGCCGCGCTCGGCGCGCTGGGCCGGCCCCGACCCCGCCGCCTGTTCGCCTTCGAGGAAGCGGCCCACTGCATCGCCTCGGGGGGCGACCCCCGCACCCCCGGCAGACAGCCGGAGGGAACCGGCGTGCCCCTGCGAGGTGGGACCCGGTGACGTTCGATCAGCATGGCTCGGCACACCCCCGCACCCCCTCCGGTAACGCGACAAGAGGAGAATCTGTGCCCACTGTGCCCCCGGCCACGTCGGCCGTCCGGCGGACCGCGGTGGACGTGACCGCGCTCCTGGAGCGCGGCCGCACCCTGGCCACACCGGTGCTGCGGGCGGCCGTCGACCGTCTGGCGCCGCCCATGGACACGGTCGCCGCCTACCACTTCGGCTGGATCGACGCGCAGGGCAACCCGACCGACGGCGACGGCGGCAAGGCGGTGCGCCCCGCGCTCGCCGTGCTCTCCGCGGAGGTCGCCGGGGCCGCTCCCGAGGCCGGCGTCCCCGGCGCGGTCGCCGTGGAGCTGGTCCACAACTTCTCGCTCCTGCACGACGACCTGATGGACGGCGACGAACAGCGCCGGCACCGCGACACCGTCTGGAAGGTGCACGGCCCCGCCCAGGCCATCCTGGTCGGCGACGCCCTGTTCGCCCTCGCCAACGAGATCCTGCTGGAACTCGGCACCGTGGAGGCCGGCCGCGCCACGCGCCGGCTGACCACCGCCACCCGCGCCCTCATCGACGGTCAGGCCCAGGACATCTCCTACGAACACCGCGACCGGGTCAGCGTCGAGGAGTGCCTGGAGATGGAGGGCAACAAGACCGGCGCCCTGCTGGCCTGCGCCAGCTCCATCGGCGCGGTGCTCGGCGGGGCCGACGAGCGCACCGCGGACACCCTGGAGAAATACGGCCACCACCTCGGCCTCGCCTTCCAGGCCGTCGACGACCTCCTCGGCATCTGGGGCGACCCGGAGGCCACCGGCAAGCAGACCTGGAGCGACCTGCGCCAGCGCAAGAAGTCGCTGCCCGTGGTGGCCGCCCTCGCCGCGGGCGGTCCCGCCTCCGAGCGGCTCGGCGAGATCCTCGCCGCGGACGCCAAGAGCAGCGACTTCGACAACTTCTCCGAGGAGGAGTTCGCGGCCCGGGCCGCCCTGATCGAGGAGGCGGGCGGCCGCGAGTGGACCGCCGGGGAGGCACGCCGGCAGCACGCCGTCGCCATCGAGGCCCTGAACGCCGTGGACATGCCCGAGCCGGTGCGGGAGCGGTTCACGGCGCTCGCCGACTTCGTCGTCGTACGAAAGAGATGATCACTATCGGTCGAATAGCCCTCGCGTAGTCGCCGGCCGGTGTGCGAGGAGAGAGAGCACCGGCCGACGGCGGACCCACAGCAGACGCAACGCCATGCACACTGCACGAAGGGGAAGCCATGACAGCGACGACCGACGGAAGCACCGGGGCGGCCCTGCCGCCCCGGGCTGCCGCGGCCAGCGAAACCGCCCTCACCGTCCCCGTGGCGGCCGGGGTACAAGAAGCCGCCGCCCGCGCCACGCAACGCGCCACCGACTTCCTGCTCGCCCGGCAGGACGCCGAGGGCTGGTGGAAGGGCGACCTCGAGACGAACGTCACGATGGACGCCGAGGACCTGCTGCTCCGCCAGTTCCTGGGCATCCGCGACGAGGCCACCACCCGGGCCACCGCGCTCTTCGTCCGTGGCGAGCAGCGTGAGGACGGCACCTGGGCGACCTTCTACGGCGGCCCGCCCGACCTCTCCGCCACCGTCGAGGCGTACGTCGCCCTGCGGCTGGCCGGCGACGAACCCGACGCGCCCCACATGGCCCGGGCCTCCGCCTGGATCCGCGACCAGGGGGGCATCGCGGCCGCCCGGGTCTTCACCCGGATCTGGCTGGCCCTGTTCGGCTGGTGGAAGTGGGAGGACCTGCCCGAACTGCCGCCCGAGCTGTTGTTCTTCCCCAGATGGTTTCCGCTGAGCATCTACAACTTCGGCTGCTGGGGCCGCCAGACGATCGTGCCGCTCACCGTCGTCTCGGCGAAGCGCCCGGTGCGCCCGGCGCCGTTCCCGCTCGACGAGCTGCACACCGACCCGGCGAACCCGAACCCGCCCCGACCGCTTGCCCCCGTGAACAGCTGGGACGGCCTCTTCCAGCGGCTCGACAAGGTGGTGCGCGGTTACCGGCGGGTCGCGGTGCGCAGGTTGCGCAGGGCGGCTCTGAACTCCGCCGCCCGGTGGATCGTCGAGCGTCAGGAGAACGACGGCTGCTGGGGCGGTATCCAGCCGCCCGCCGTGTACTCGGTCATCGCCCTGCACCTGATCGGCTACGACCTCGGACACCCCGTGATGCGGGCCGGGCTGCGGTCGCTCGACCGTTACGCGGTGTGGCGCGAGGACGGCGCCCGGATGATCGAGGCCTGCCAGTCACCGGTGTGGGACACCTGCCTGGCGACCATCGCGCTGGCCGACGCGGGAGTGCCCGCCGACCATCCGCAACTGGTCAAGGCCGCCGACTGGATGCTCGGCGAGCAGGTCGTGCGCCCCGGCGACTGGTCGGTGCGACGGCCTCAACTGCCGCCCGGCGGTTGGGCGTTCGAGTTCCACAACGACAACTACCCGGACATCGACGACACCGCCGAGGTGGTGCTCGCCCTGCGCCGGGTCGCACACCACGACCCGGAGCGGATGGACCGCGCCATCGCGCGCGGTGTGCGGTGGAACCTCGGGATGCAGTCGAAGAACGGCGCGTGGGGGGCCTTCGACGTCGACAACACCAGCCCGTTCCCCGACCGGCTGCCGTTCTGCGACTTCGGCGAGGTCATCGATCCGCCGTCCGCCGACGTCACCGCCCACGTGGTCGAGATGCTGGCCGTCGAGGGGCTCTCGCACGACCCGCGCACCCGGCGCGGCATCACCTGGCTGCTGGCCGAACAGGAGCCGGAGGGCTCGTGGTTCGGACGTTGGGGCGTCAACTACGTCTACGGCACCGGGTCGGTGGTACCCGCCCTCACCGCGGCCGGACTGTCCCCACAGCATCCCGCGATCCGCCGGGCGGTGGCCTGGCTGGAACGGGTGCAGAACGACGACGGCGGCTGGGGCGAGGACCTGCGCTCCTACCGGGACCCCGTCCGCTGGAGCGGCCGGGGCGCCTCGACGGCCTCGCAGACCGCGTGGGCCCTGATGGCGCTGCTGGCGGCGGGGGAGCGGGACTCCCAGGCCGTCGAACGCGGTGTCGCCTGGCTGGCGGCGACACAGCGGGAGGACGGCTCCTGGGACGAGCCGTACTTCACCGGCACCGGCTTCCCCTGGGACTTCTCGATCAACTACCACCTCTACCGGCAGGTCTTCCCGCTGACCGCACTGGGCCGGTACCTGCACGGAGAGCCGTTCAGCAAGAAGCCCTCCCCGCACGCGGTGTCCGTCGAGGCCGAGGGGAGCTGATGAGCGCGCAGCCCGTCCCGGCCCCGCTGCTGATCGCCTGCGCGCTCGGCATCGAGCACCTCGCCCTGCGCCTGGGCGACCGCAGCGGGGCCGACGGGCCGGTCACCGTCCTGCGGACGGGAATGGGCCCCAGAGCGGCCGAACGCTCCGTCACCCGGGTGCTGGCCGGCCCGGTGCTCGGCGGGGCGGCCGTGCTGGCCACCGGCTTCTGCGCCGGTCTCGCCCCCGGCATGCACCCCGGCGACCTGGTCGTCGCCGAGGAGACCCGGGACCCGCGCGGCCGGGTGCCCTGCGTCGGCGTCGACCTGCTGGTCAAGGAGCTCGTGCGGATTCTGCCGGGCCGCACCGTGCACACCGGCCCGCTCACCGGCTCCGACCACGTGGTACGCGGACCCGAGCGGGCCGACCTGCGCGCGACGGGCGCGATCGCGGTCGACATGGAGTCGGCGTCCACCCTCCTGAGCGCCGTGCGCGCCGAACCGCGCCCGGTTGCGGCCGTACGGGTGGTCGTGGACGCTCCTGAACATGAACTCGTCCGGATCGGCACGGTGCGCGGTGGAATATCGGCTTTCCGCGTCCTTCGCTGCGTCCTGCCTGCTTTTTTCGAATGGCACCGTAATGTTCTGCTCCCCCGGAGGTGAGCCACATGGCCATGCCGCTGCGCCAGTCCATCAAGGTCGCTACATACCTGGCTGAACAGAAGCTCCGCAAGCGGGACAAGTTCCCGCTCATCGTCGAGCTGGAACCCCTCTTCGCCTGCAACCTCAAGTGCGAGGGCTGCGGCAAGATCCAGCACCCGGCGGGAGTGCTCAAACAGCGCATGCCGGTCGCCCAGGCCGTCGGCGCGGTGCTGGAGTCCGGCGCGCCGATGGTGTCCATCGCGGGCGGCGAGCCCCTGATGCACCCTCAGATCGACGAGATCGTCCGGCAGTTGGTGGCGAAGAGGAAGTACGTGTTCCTCTGCACCAACGCCATGCTGCTGCGCAAGAAGATGGAGAAGTTCACGCCTTCGCCCTACTTCGCCTTCGCCGTGCACATCGACGGACTGCGGGAGCGGCACGACGAGTCGGTGGCGAAGGAAGGCGTCTTCGACGAGGCCGTGGCGGCCATCAAGGAGGCCAAGCGGCGCGGTTTCCGGGTGACCACCAACTCGACCTTCTTCAACACCGACACCCCGCAGACCATCGTCGAGGTGCTCAACTTCCTCAACGACGACCTCAAGGTCGACGAGATGATGATCTCGCCCGCCTACGCCTACGAGAAGGCGCCCGACCAGGAGCACTTCCTGGGGGTGGAGCAGACCCGCGAACTGTTCAAGAAGGCGTTCTCGGGCGGCAACCGGCGTCGCTGGCGGCTCAACCACTCGCCGCTGTTCCTCGACTTCCTCGAGGGCAAGGTCGACTTCCCGTGCACCGCGTGGGCCATCCCGAACTACTCGCTGTTCGGCTGGCAGCGCCCCTGCTACCTGATGAGCGACGGATACGTGCCCACGTACCGCGAACTCATCGAGGAGACCGACTGGGACAAGTACGGCCGCGGCAAGGACCCCCGCTGCGCCAACTGCATGGCGCACTGCGGCTACGAGCCGACCGCCGTCCTCGCCACCATGGGGTCGTTGAAGGAGTCCCTGCGCGCGATGCGCGAGACCGTCAGCGGAAACCGGGAGTGAGGCGATGACCGCCGTCGACCTCGGCGTCCCCGGGATGCCGGTCCGGCCGGTGGCCGAGCGCCGCAGGAGCCGGCAGATCCAGGTCGGCTCAGTGGCGGTGGGCGGAGACGCGCCGGTGTCGGTGCAGTCGATGACCACGACCCGCACGTCGGACATCGGCGCCACGCTCCAGCAGATCGCCGAGCTCACCGCGTCCGGCTGCCAGATCGTCCGCGTGGCCTGCCCGACGCAGGACGACGCCGACGCCCTGTCGACGATCGCCCGCAAGTCGCAGATCCCGGTCATCGCCGACATCCACTTCCAGCCGAAGTACGTCTTCGCCGCGATCGAGGCGGGCTGCGCGGCGGTCCGCGTCAACCCCGGCAACATCAAGCAGTTCGACGACAAGGTGCGGGAGATCGCGAAGGCGGCCAAGGAGCACGGCACGCCGATCCGTATCGGTGTCAACGCCGGTTCGCTGGACCGCCGGCTGCTGCAGAAGTACGGCAGGGCGACCCCTGAGGCGCTGGTGGAGTCGGCGTTGTGGGAGGCGTCCCTCTTCGAGGAGCACGACTTCCGCGACATCAAGATCTCGGTCAAGCACAACGACCCGGTGGTGATGATCGAGGCGTACCGGCAGCTCGCCGCGCAGTGCGACTACCCGCTCCACCTGGGCGTCACCGAGGCGGGTCCGGCGTTCCAGGGCACGATCAAGTCGGCGGTCGCCTTCGGCGCGCTGCTCTGCGAGGGCATCGGCGACACCATCCGGGTCTCCCTGTCGGCGCCGCCGGTGGAGGAGGTCAAGGTCGGCAACCAGATCCTGGAGTCCCTGAACCTCAAGCAGCGCGGTCTGGAGATCGTCTCCTGCCCGTCCTGCGGCCGCGCCCAGGTCGACGTCTACAAGCTCGCCGAAGAGGTCACGGCCGGTCTCACCGGCATGGAGGTCCCGCTGCGCGTCGCCGTCATGGGCTGCGTCGTCAACGGCCCCGGCGAGGCCCGCGAGGCCGACCTCGGCGTCGCCTCCGGCAACGGCAAGGGCCAGATCTTCGTGAAGGGCGAGGTCATCAAGACCGTCCCCGAGTCGAAGATCGTGGAGACCCTCATCGAGGAGGCCATGCGGATCGCCGAGCAGTTGGAGCAGGACGGGGCCGCGACCGGGGTCCCCGTGGCCACGGGGACCCCGGCAGTGACGGTGAGTTGAGGCAGGGCACGGACCGAGAGGGGGACCGACGTGACGATCCTGGAGACCATCCGGCAACCACGCGACCTGAAGGCGCTTTCCGAGGCGGAACTCGGTGAACTGGCGGACGAGATAAGAGAGTTTTTGATCCACGCGGTCGCCAGGACCGGTGGACATCTGGGGCCCAACCTGGGCGTGGTGGAACTGACCGTCGCCCTGCACCGGGTGTTCGAGTCGCCGGACGATCGCATCCTGTGGGACACCGGCCACCAGAGCTATGTGCACAAGCTTCTGACGGGCCGTCAGGACTTCTCCAAGCTGCGCGGGAAGGGCGGCCTGTCCGGCTACCCCTCGCGCGAGGAGTCCGTCCACGACGTCATCGAGAACAGTCACGCCTCCACCGCGCTGGGCTGGGCCGACGGGCTCGCCAAGGCGCGCCAGGTGCGGGGCGGGAAGGGTCATGTGGTCGCGGTCGTCGGCGACGGCGCGCTCACCGGCGGCATGGCCTGGGAGGCGCTGAACAACATCGCGGCCGCCAGGGACCGTCCGCTGATCATCGTCGTCAACGACAACGAGCGGTCGTACGCGCCCACCATCGGCGGCCTCGCCCACCACCTGGCGGCGCTGCGCACGACCGACGGCTACGAGAGGGTGCTGGCCTGGGGGAAGGACGTCCTGCTGCGCACCCCGCTGGTCGGGCACACCGTCTACGAGTCCCTGCACGGCGCGAAGAAGGGCTTCAAGGACGCCTTCGCCCCCCAGGGCATGTTCGAGGACCTCGGTCTGAAGTACGTCGGCCCGATCGACGGGCACGACGTCAAGGCCGTCGAGTCCGCGCTGCGGCGGGCGAAGCGCTTCCACGGGCCGGTGCTGGTGCACTGCCTGACCGAGAAGGGCCGCGGCTACGAACCCGCCCTCGCCCACGAGGAGGACCACTTCCACACCGTGGGCGCGATGGACCCGCTCACCTGCGCCCCGCTCGCGCCCGCCGGCGGGCCGTCCTGGACGTCCGTCTTCGGCGACGAGATGGTGTCGATCGGTGAGGAGCGCGACGACGTCGTGGCGATCACCGCGGCGATGCTGCACCCGGTGGGGCTCGGCAGGTTCGCCGAACGCTTCCCGGACCGCGTCTGGGACGTCGGCATAGCGGAGCAGCACGCGACGGTGAGCGCGGCGGGCCTGGCGACCGGCGGCCTGCACCCCGTCGTTGCCGTCTACGCGACCTTCCTCAACCGCGCCTTCGACCAGCTGCTGATGGACGTGGCGCTGCACCGCTGCGGGGTGACGTTCGTCCTGGACCGGGCCGGGGTCACCGGCGTCGACGGGGCGTCCCACAACGGGATGTGGGACCTGTCCGTGCTCCAGGTCGTGCCCGGACTGAGAATCGCCGCCCCGCGCGACGCCGACCAGCTCCGCGCCCAGCTGCGGGAGGCCGTCGCGGTGGACGACGCGCCGACGGTGATCCGCTTCCCCAAGGAGTCGGTCGGACCCGAGATCCCGGCGGTCGGCACGGTGGGCGGCATGGACGTCCTGCACCGCGCCGACCGGCCCGAGGTGCTGCTGGTGGCCGTCGGCGTGATGGCTCCGGTGTGCCTGCGGGCCGCCGAGCTGCTGCGGGCGCGGGGGGTCGCCTGCACGGTCGTCGACCCGCGGTGGGTCAAACCCGTCGACCGGGCCCTGCCCGGTCTCGCCGCCGAGCACCGGCTGGTGGCGGTCGTGGAGGACAACAGCCGGGCGGCGGGCGTCGGATCGGCGGTGGCGCTGGCCCTCGGGGACGCCGAGGTCGACGTGCCCGTCCGGCGGTTCGGCATTCCGGAGCAGTTCCTCGCGCACGCCAAGCGCGGCGAGGTGCTCGCCGACGTCGGTCTCACGCCCGTCGAGATCGCCGGCCGGATCAGCGCGAGCCTGGCCGTGCGGGGCGTCACGTCCGCCGACGGTCCGCTCGCCGGCACACTCGAGGAGAAGCCCGAATGACCACGGAGTTCGACCTCGGCGCGCTGCTGGCCGAGCGCGGCGCCGAGCGCTACGAGCTGCACGGCAGGTATCTCAATCACCAGCTGCCGCGCATGCTGCACACCCTCGGCTTCGACAAGGTCTACGAGCGGGGCGAGGGCGCCTACTTCTGGGACGCCGAGGGCCACGACTACCTGGACATGCTCGCCGGGTTCGGGGTGATGGGCCTCGGCCGTCACCACCCCGTCGTCCGCAAGGCGCTGCACGACGTCCTCGACGCGGGGCTCGCCGACCTCACCCGTTTCGACTGCCAGCCGCTGCCGGGGCTGCTGGCCGAGAAGCTGCTCGCGCACAGCCCCCACCTGGACCGGGCGTTCTTCGGCAACAGCGGCACCGAAGCGGTGGAGACGGCGCTGAAGTTCGCCCGGTACGCCACCGGCCGGCCCAGGATCCTGTACTGCGACCACGCCTTCCACGGGCTCACCACCGGCTCGCTGTCGGTGAACGGCGAGTCGGGCTTCCGGGACGGCTTCGCCCCGCTGCTGCCCGACACGGCGGTCCCCCTCGGCGATCTCGACGCGCTGGCACGGGAGTTGAAGAAGGGTGACGTCGCCGCCCTGATCGTCGAGCCGATCCAGGGCAAGGGGGTGCACGAGGCGCCGCCCGGCTATCTGCGTGCGGCCCAGGAACTGCTGCACAAGCACAAGGCGCTGCTCATCGCGGACGAGGTGCAGACGGGCCTCGGGCGGACCGGCGACTTCTACGCCTACCAGCACGAGGAGGGCGTCGAGCCGGACCTCGTGTGCGTGGCCAAGGCGCTCTCCGGCGGCTATGTGCCGGTCGGGGCCACCCTCGGCAAAGACCGGATCTTCAAGAAGGTCTACTCCTCGATGGACCGGGTGCTGGTGCACTCGGCGAGCTTCGGCTCCAACGCGCAGGCCATGGCGGCCGGGCTCGCCGTGCTGTCCGTCATGGAGAACGAGCAGATCGTGGCGAACGCCCGGGCCACCGGCGACCTGCTCAGGACCCGGCTGGCGGCCCTCGTCGACACGTACGAGCTGCTGGCCGACGTCCGCGGTCGGGGTCTGATGATCGGCATCGAGTTCGGAAAACCCAGATCGCTGAAGCTGCGCGGCCGCTGGACGATGCTCCAGGCGGCCCGCAAGGGACTCTTCGCGCAGATGGTGGTCGTGCCGCTGCTGCAACGCCACCGGATCCTCACCCAGGTCTCCGGCGACCATCTGGAGGTGATCAAGCTGATCCCGCCGCTGATCGTCGGGGAGCGGGAGGTGGACCGGTTCGTCGACGCCTTCACCGCGGTGATGGACGAAGCGCACAGCGGCGGCGGACTGATGTGGGACTTCAGCAAGACCCTGGTCAAGCAGGCGGTCGCCAACCGCTGACGCCCCGACCGCTGACGCCGTCGGCGGCAGCGCCGCCCGTTTTGCCTCTGAGGCAAGAGATTTGCCGCAGAGGCAAAACGGGCGTCCAATAAAGGCATGAGCTCAACCGAGTCCGAGCACCCGGCTCAACAGCCCGAGACGCTCTCCGCCGTCGCCCCGCAACTGCGCGACCTGCGCCGCCGGGCCGCCCTCACCCTCGAGACCGCCGCCCGGGCGGCCGGGCTCTCGCCCGCGCATCTCTCCCGGCTGGAGACCGGGCAGCGGCAGCCCTCGCTGCCGATGCTGCTCGCTCTCGCCCGCGTCTACGGTACGACGGTCTCGGAGCTGCTCGGCGAGACGGCCGCCGACCGGGACGCCGTGGTGCGCGCCGCCACCATGGAGCCGACCCGCGCGGGCGGGTGGACGTACTGGCAGACCGGCGCCTCCGGGCGGGCGATGCAGGCCCTGCGGGTCCACGTCCCGTACGGGGCGCAGGGCGACATCGTGCGGGTGCACCCCGGCGAGGAATGGCTGCACGTACTGCGCGGGCGGCTGCGGCTGCGCCTCGCGGACACCACGGAGCTGCTCGGGCCCGGTGACAGCGCGCACTTCGACTCGCTCACCCCGCACCGCATCGCCGCCCAGGACGCCGACGGGGTCGAGCTCCTGTTCGTCCACACCCTGCTGCAGAGCCCCACGGCCACGCTGTGCCTGGGCCCCAACCCGTCGGAGACCGGAGTGACGTCATGAGCGACATCGAGGAGAAGTTCCCCCGCACCCTGTGGATCCGGCTGATCATCTACATCGCCGTCGGACATCTCTTCGCGGGGTTCCTCTGGCTGCTGTTCGAGGTGGGCGCCAAGCAGTAGCGCGGCCGTCAGTCCAGGAGCCGCTCGCGCAGTCGGGCGCGGGTCTCGGGGGAGAGGCCGAGGCCCCGTTCCAGATAGGCGTCGACGCCGCCCCAGGTCTGCTCCACGGTCTCGAAGGCCGCCTCGAGATACTCCGCGCGGGCGTCGAAGAGCGGGCCGAGCAGTTCCATGACCTCGGGGGAGTAGGCGGCGGCCGAGGTGGCGCTGCGGCGCACCTTGTAGCGGCGGTGCTTGGCGTTGGACTCCAGGTAGTCGCCGAGGATCGCCTCGCGCTCCACGCCCACGGCGAGCAGCGTCACCGCGACGGACAGGCCCGCGCGGTCCTTGCCCGCCGCGCAGTGCATCAGCGCCGGCACGCTGTCCTCGGCGAGCGCGTGCAGCACCTGTGAGTGCTCCGCCGTGCGCTCCGTGACGATCCTGCGGTAGGAGGCGATCATCCGGCCGGCCGCCTTGCCGTCGCCGAGGATGCCGCGCAGCTGGTCGATCTCGCCGTCCCGCACCATCTTCCAGAACTCGGCGCCGTCCGCCGGGTCCGACAGGGGCAGGTTCACGTTGCGCACGCCCGGCAGTTCGACGTCCGGGCCCTCCAGCTTCTGGTCCGCGGTGTTGCGGAAGTCGAAGACGGTGTGCAGGCCCAGGCCGGCGAGGAACGCCGCGTCCTCGTCGGTCGCGTGCGCGAGGTGGCCGCTGCGGAACAGCACGCCGTGGCGCACGCGCCGGCCGTCGACGGTCGGCAGACCCCCCACGTCCCGGAAGTTGCGCACGCCGGCCAGCTCGGGCTCGGTCGACGGGATCTGCTGCGTCACGGGGGCTCCCTCCCAGTCGGTCCGCGTCGGCGCGGCTCGTGGTGGCCGACAGGACCTCCTCGACCATACGACACGGGTCGTCGGGGCAACGCGTCGTCCGCAGGCCGGCCGGTCGGGCGTCCGCCCAGGTGGGGCGTCGTCCGCCGGAAGTTGCCGGACGGGCCGACCGCGTCCGATGATGTTGACGCTTGATCGCACCTGTTCGTATCAGTGGGGGTTTTTGATGCCCGAGATCGCCGACGCCGGCCGCACCTGGGTCCTGTCCGGGCCCACGAGCAGTTATGCCCTCCACCTGACCGAGGCCCACGAGCTGGTCCATCTGCACTGGGGCCCGCGCATCGCGCTCGCCGACGCCGAGGCGCTGGCCGCGCTTCCCTGGTCGGAGCGGGGCGCGTCCTTCGAGTCCCCGCTCGACGGCCGCGAGGAGTACCCGGTCGAGGGCGGCCCCCGGTTCGTCCGGCCCGCCCTCTCGGTGCGCACCGACGAACGCCGCGGCACCGAATGGACCTTCGAGGCGCACGAGCGGGACGGCGACGAACTGCGGCTGCGCTTCCGGGACGCCGGCCTCGCCGTCACCCTGCACTACCGGATGCGCGGCGACGTCGTCGAGCGGTGGACGACCCTGCGCAACGAGGGCGAGCAGCCGCTGGAGCTGCTCCGCGCGGACTCGGCCACCTGGACCCTGCCCGAACGGGACGACTGGCGGCTGTCGCAGCTGCACGGCCGCTGGGCCGCCGAGTCGCGGCTCGCGCGCACCCCGCTCGGCCACGGCGAGACGGTCATCGGCAGCCGCCGCGGCCACACCGGCCACCAGCACCTGCCCTGGGTCGCCCTCGACACCGACGCCACCGAGGAGCGCGGCGAGGTCTACGGCTGCGCCCTCGGCTGGTCGGGCTCCTGGCGGATCGCCGTCGCCCGGCTCCCCGACGCGCGTGTGCAGATCACCGGCGGCGCCGGGTACGACGACTCGGGCCTGCTGCGTCTGACGGCGGGCGAGTCCTTCGCCACGCCGGTCTTCGCCGGCCTGTGGAGCGACGCCGGCTTCGGCGGGGCGAGCCGCGCCTGGCACGCCTACCAGCGGGCGCATGTGGTCCCGGACGCCGAGCGGGACCGGCCGGTGCTGTTCAACTCCTGGGAGGCCACCTACTTCGACATCTCCGAGGAGCAGCAGGCGACCCTCGCCCGGCGCGCCGCGGCGATCGGCGTCGAGCTCTTCGTGGTGGACGACGGCTGGTTCGGGGCCCGCACCGGCGACCATGCCGGGCTCGGTGACTGGCAGCCCAACCCGGACCGCTTCCCGAACGGGCTGAAGCCCCTCGCCGACTACGTGCGCGCCCTCGGCATGCAGTTCGGCATCTGGGTCGAGCCCGAGATGGTCAACCCGGACAGCGACCTCTACCGGGCGCACCCGGACTGGGTGCAGTTTCAACCCGGACGAAAGCGGACGGAGTTCCGCAATCAGCTCATGCTGAACCTCGCGCGTGAAGACGTCCAGGAGTACCTCTGGGAACAGCTCGACGGGCTGCTGTCCAGCGCACCGATCGACTACGTCAAGTGGGACTTCAACCGCTGCTTCACGGACGCCGGCTGGCCGGACGACCCCTATCCGCAACGCCTGTGGGTCGACCACGTACGGGCCCTGTACGGCCTCCTGGACCGGCTGCGGGCGGCCCACCCGGGCGTCGCCTTCGAGTCCTGCTCGGGCGGCGGCGGGCGCGTCGACCTGGGAATCATGAGCCGCACCGACCAGGTGTGGACCTCCGACAACACCGACCCGCTGGACCGGCTCGACATCCAGCACGGCTTCAGTCAGATCCACCCCGCACGGGTCATGGCCGCGTGGGTCACCGACAGCCCCAACACGCAGCTCAACGGGCGGGTCAGCTCGCTGCGCTTCCGGTTCGTCAGCGCGATGGCCGGGGTGCTCGGCGTCGGCGGGGACCTCGCCGAGTGGAGCGAGGAGGAGCTCGCCGAGGCGCGCCGGTGGGTGGACTGCTACAAAGACATCCGCACCCTCGTGCAGCAGGGCGACCTGTATCGGCTGCGTCCGCCGGCGGGCGGCCTGAGCGCCGTCCAGTACGTGCTCGGCGACGAGACGGTCGTCCTCGCCTGGCTCCCGGCCCAGCGGTTCGGCGAGCCCGTTCCGGCGCTGCGGCTGCGCGGACTCGACCCGACGGCGTCGTACGAATGCCGTGAAACAGGTGAAATCCACCGAGGTGCGGTACTCCTGCATCACGGGATGCGCACCGGACTGCGGGGCGACCTCGATGCGACGGTTATCCGACTGCGTCGTATCTGAGGGTTCTGTCCGAATTGGAATCTTCGTTCCAACTCGCCCTGGAATAGGAAAAGGTGGAGAAGCGTCACGTGAGCAGCGTCATATCCGTGACCGTACGTCGCCCGTCATGCTCACGTAATTCATGCGGATTTCCGGGGCGCTTGACCCGATAGGGCCTTTTGGGCTCACGGAGCGTGACCGGGAATTCCCGCGGCGGATCAAGACAAACGCCATCACCGTGCAACCTCTGCTTGTTCCTGTGCGTCTTGGTCGCTTACGTTCCACACCAATCCGGACGGACGCCTAATCCTGCCGCCGCCCGGAATCCGCACACTCACCCGTGCACGGCAGGAGCGGGGGACCCACAGGCATCACCGCCTGTTCCGGTCCCGGAACAGGCTCGGGGTAAAGCCGCGTCCCGACGTGGCCGGACATCTCCAGTCCGCACCCGACAGCTCACCTCGCAGGCGCCGGAGAGGAATTCGTCATGCCCGCGAAGGGTAAGCACCGCCGTCCCAAGGCCCAGCGTTTCACCCGTTCCATAGCCGCCGCCGGAACCGGCGGGGCCGCGCTCGCCCTTCCGCTCATGGCCGCCTCCGGCGCTCACGCGGCCACTCCGGAGTCCGCGTCCCAGGCGGTCTCCCAGACCGTCGCGCAGACGGTTTCGCACAAGTCCGCGCAGGCCGCTCCGGTGACCCGGAAGACCGCCGCCACGACCTACACCGTGCGCTCCGGCGACTACCTCTCGAAGATCGCGACCGAGCAGCACGTCAGCGGCGGCTGGCACAGGCTGTACCGGGACAACCGTGAGGCCGTCGGCGCCGACCCCTCGCTGATCCACCCCGGCCTCAAGCTGTCGATCGGCGGGAAGGCCGCGACCGGCGCCGCCAAGTCGTCCGGCCCGTCCGCCGGTTCGTCCTCGGCGGACTCTTCCTCGAAGTCCTCGAAGTCCTCGAAGTCCTCGAAGGCGTCGAAGGCGTCGAAGTCGTCGGAGTCGTCGTCCTCCGGGTCCTCCGCGAAGGCGGCCACCCAGGCCGTCGAGAGCGCGGCCGGGTTCACCCTGCCCGTGTCCGGCGCCACCGTCGGCACCCCGTACCACCAGTCGGGCAGCATGTGGTCCAGCGGCTACCACACCGGCGTCGACTTCGTCGTCCCGACCGGCACCTCGCTGAAGGCCGTCGCCGAGGGCACCGTCGTCTCCGCGGGATGGGGCGGCGCCTACGGCAACCAGGTCGTCATCAAGCTGAACGACGGCTACTACGCCCAGTACGCCCACCTGTCCCAGCTCTCCGTCTCGGCCGGCCAGACCGTCGGCGCGGGCCAGCAGGTCGGGCTCTCCGGCGCGACGGGCAACGTGACCGGACCGCACCTGCACTTCGAGATCCGCACCACGCCGGACTACGGCTCGGACGTCGACCCGATCGCCTACCTCCGCTCCCACGGCGTCTCCGTCGGCTGACCCCCTCCGACGACCCCGCGCCTGACACGCAGCCGAAGGCCGGTCCCGATCGCACGATCCGGGGCCGGCCTTCGGCGTGTCCGGTGTGGGTGCGCCGCGGACCCCGCGGACCCCGCGGACCCCGCGGACTCCAAGGGCCCCGCGGACCCCCGCTGACTCCGCCGACTCCGCTCGTTCATGATCGTTCGATTGCGGTCGTGTGGCGTGTCCGGTCGCACCGTCGACAGGCGACGCCGATACGGACACAGTGGTCCGGTCAGACGGCAAGCGCTTTCGGCGTCGGCCTCGGACCCGAGGGGACGCCGACCGGGCGTCGGCGCGGGGTCCGCCGCGCACGGAGGCCGCCCGCCGCCCCGGTCCCACCGAAGGAGCCGCATCCCGTGACGACGACGCGCAGAGCATTCGGCACACTCGCCGCCTCCGCCGCCCTGGCCGCCCTCGCCCCATCGACGACGGCGAGCGCCGCACCCCGCCGCCGTCGGCTGATCGCCCACGACGACTTCCGGCACGGCCTCGGCCGATGGGCCGTCGAGCGGGAGCGGGGCGGTACGGTCACCGCCTCCTGCGGAAGCCTCGAGATCGACGTGCCCGCCGGCGCGACCGTCTGGTTCACGCGGCGGCTCGACGGGCCGTACGTCCTCGAGTACGTCGCCACGCCCGTCTCCGCCGGCGGGCCCAACGACCGCGTCTCCGATCTCAACAACTTCTGGAACGCCGTCGACGTCCGCTCCCCGGACGATCTCTTCGCCACCGCGCGCGGCGGCGCCCTCGCCGAGTACGACCATCTCAAGACGTACTACGTGGGCTACGGCGCCAACGGCAACACCACGACCAGGATGCGCCGTTACGTGGGCGAGCCGGGCGTGCGCCCGCTGCTGTACGACTACACCGAGCCGCTGCTCGTCGCGAACCGGCCGCACCACGTGCGGATCGTCTCCGACGGCTCGGTCGTGCGCTGGTGGAACAACGGCCGGCTGGTCTTCGACCACACCGACCCGGAGCCCTACACGAGCGGCCACTTCGCCTTCCGCACCACCTGGAGCCACTTCCGCATCAACGACTTCCGCGTGTGGTCCCTTATTCCCTGATTGGCAAATTCTTTAGGAGTGGCTTTTCTCACCGACCGTCAAGCCCTGCCTACGGTCGCGTAGGTCACATTCGAAGGTGAATCATGATCTGCCGTGGCAGACGATTCGAAGAGTGACAACAGATCAGTGATCGGGTCGTACGTGGCGGTGGGGGACAGCTTCACCGAAGGCGTCGGCGACCCCGGCCCCGACGGGGCGTTCGTCGGCTGGGCCGACCGGTTCGCGGTGCTTCTCGCGGACCTGCGGCCCGAAGGCGACTTCGCCTACGCCAACCTCGCGGTCCGCGGCAAGCTGCTCGACCAGATCATGGAGGACCAGCTCCCCAGGGCGGTGGAACTCGCCCCGGACCTGGTCTCCTTCTGCGCGGGCGGCAACGACATCCTCCGTCCCGGCACCGACCCGGACGAGGTCGCCGAGCGTTTCGAGCGCGCGATCTCCTCCCTGACCGCCGTCGCCGGCACGGTCATGGTGACCACCGGCTTCGACACCCGTGGCGTCCCCGTGCTGAAACACCTGCGCGGCAAGATCGCCACCTACAACGGGCACGTCCGCGCCGTCGCCGACCGGTACGGCTGTCCCGTGCTCGACCTGTGGTCCCTGAAGTCCGTGCAGGACCGCAGGGCCTGGGACGGCGACCGGCTCCACCTCTCCCCGGAGGGGCACACGCGGGTGGCCCTGCGCGCCGGGCAGGTCCTCGGCCTCGACGTGCCGGCCGATCCGGAGCAGCCCTGGCCGCTGCTCCCGCCGCGCGGCGCCCTCGACGTACGGCGCGACGACGTGCACTGGGCGCGCGAGTACCTGGTGCCCTGGATCGGGCGCCGATTGCGCGGGGAGTCCTCCGGCGATCATGTGATCGCCAAGGGCGCGCTCTCGCCGGACGACATCAGGATGCGCATCGCGGCCGTCGCGTAGCGGGGTCCCGGGTCACGGCCCGCACCTGAGGGAACGGCCGGCCGTCGGCGTCGTACGGCCGGCCGCTCCACCAGTGAGGTGATCGCACGGGAGTGGCGTCGGGGCGGGACCCTGGGCCGGTGCTGGGATGACCGCACCCGCACCGTCCGTGCCCGCGCCCGCACCGTGAGCGGCCGACACCTCGAGGACCGGTCCCGTATGTCCCTTTCCCGTACGTCCGTCACCGCGGCGCTCGTCGCCCTGCTCGCCCTCGGCGGCCCGGCGCTCACCGCGCCCACGGCGGCGGCGCTGCCCGCCCAGCCCGCGACCGCGGCCGGCGCCTTGGCGGCCGACGCCTCCACCGTGACGGTGACCGGCGAGGGCAGCGCGAGCGCGGAGCCCGACCTCGCGGTCGTCGGCGCCGGCGTCGAGGCCACCGCCAAGACCTCGCAGGCCGCGATGGACGCCCAGAGCGGTGCGGCCGCCGCGCTGCTCGCCGCGGTGCGCGCCGAGGGCGTCGCCGACCGGGACGTCCACACCGAGAGCGTGTCCCTCCACCCCGTCTACGACTCCACGGGCGGCGCCTCCCGACTGACGGGCTACCAGGCCGCGCAGTCCTTCACCGTCAAAGTGCGCCAGGTGTCGAGGACCGGCAAGGTCCTGCAGGCGGTCACGGACGCCGCGGGCGACGCGGCCCGCATCGGCTTCGTGGTCTTCGACGTCTCCGACCCGGCCCCGCTGCGGGCCCGCGCGCGGGAGGCCGCGCACGCCGACGCCCGGGCCAAGGCCGAGCAGTACGCCCGCCTCAGCGGCCGTGAGCTGGGCCGGTTGATCTCGCTCAGCGAGGACGCGTCCACCACACCGCGCCCCGTCCCCTCGGCAGGTGACACGCCCGGCGCCGGCATGGCCGCCGTACCCGCGGCGCCCGGCGAGATCCGGGCGACGGCGACCGTGACTGCGGTCTACGCCCTGGACTGAGCACCGCTCAGGCCGTACGGCCCGTCTGCGAGGCCGGCCGTCCTGGCCGCCTTCGCCGTCCGGGGTTCCGTGCGCCTGCGGCAGCGGGGGCTGACGGACTGCGGCGCTCGCGGGTCGTCCGGTCCCGGCCGACTTCTGGCTTCCGGACCCGGCTTCCCATCGGTGCTGGCGGGCAGGATCCCGGTCAGGGTCCCTGTGTGCCGGAAGGGCCGGAAGGGCCGGAAGGGCCGGAAGGGCCGGAAGGGGCGGAAGGGCCGGAAGGGCCGGAAGGGGCGGAGGTGCCGACGGGCAGCCCGAGTTCGCGGGCCAGCGCCTCGTTCACCCACTCCTGCGCACGGGCCCGGGACACCGCGCCCGAGTAGGACGTCAGTTGCACGGCGAGCCCGTCGAGCAGGGCCGTCAGACGCAGGGCCGTGGCGGCCGGATCGGGGCACCGGAACTCACCCGCGGCGACGCCCTCCGCGATCACTCCGGCGAGCGCGGCCTTCCACTCCCGGTCGAGGTGGCGGGCGACCTCCCGCAGCGCCGGCTCGCGCAGTGACACCGCCCAGCCCTCGATCCACAGCCGCCAGCCCTTGGCCTGGCCGGTGGGCGCGTACCAGCGCACCACCGACCGCAGCCGGCGCAACGCCGTGGTGCGGCGGCCGACCAGCTTGCGCAGATGTGCCAGGTCGTCCTGAGCCGCGTGGGCGAACGCGTCGGCGACCAGCCGCTCCTTCGTCGAGAAGTGGTACAGCACCAGCGCGTTGCTCACCCCGAGGGCCGCGGCCACGTCGGCGATCCTGACCGCCGCCACGCCCCGCACCTCGATCTGCTCGATGGCCGCCCGCAGCAGTTCCTCCCGCCGCTCGGCCACGCTCAACCGGACCCTCGCCACGCCCGTCACCCTACACAGGGGCTGTGAGCTGCCCCGACGCCGTCATCCGCCGTCGCCGAACCGCTCCGTGACGGCCCGCAGCCGCTCCTTCGCGAGCGCGTGCGCGGCCGCCCGCGGGGTCGTCCCGTCGCCCTCCGCGCGATTCAGCACCCGCTCCGTCAGGCCGCGCATCGAGCGGCGCGTGTACTCGAAGGCCTCCTGTGCGTCCGCGCCGACGTCGCCGAAGAGCGTCCACCACCACCAGGCGTTCGTCCCGGAGTTGACGACGACGTCCGGCAGCACGCTCACCCCGCGCGCGTTCAGCAGCGCCTCCGCCTCCGGAAGGACCGGCATGTTGGCCGCCTCGGCGATCCAGCGGGCGGTGATGTGCTCCTGCTCCCGCACGCCGATCGCGTACGACACGGCGGCCGGCACCAGCACTTCGGCCTCCGCCGACAGCCAGGCGTCGCCCGGCAGTTCACGGTCGCCGGGTCGCAGCGCGGACCGGTCGACCGTGCCGTGGCCGTCCCGCGCGGCCAGCAGCGCCTCGACGTCGAGCCCGTCGGGGTGGGCGATCGTGCCCCGGACGTCGGCGACGGCCACCACCGTCAGCCCCGCGCGCGTGAGGAAGCGCGCGGTGGCGCCGCCCATGGTGCCGAGCCCCTGGAGCGCCACCCGGGTCCCGGCGTACGGCACGCCGGCCCGGTCCAGGGCCGTCAGCACGGACTCGGCCACTCCGCAGCCGCCTACCAGCTCGTCGAGGCCGATGCCGTCCACCTCGACCGCGAAGGCGTCCGCGAGGCGCGCGCGGGCCGCCCGCGCGTCGTCCAGCAACGGGTAGACGGCCTGCACGGACGAGACGAGACCCGCCTCGGCGGCGGCCCGGTCCACCAGGTCCTGGGTCAGGCCCAGGTCCTCGCCGGTGGTCCAGCAGCTCTCCACGTACGGACGCATCGCCCGCAGGTAGCGCACCAGCATCCCGTACGCCCGCGGATCCCGTGGGTCGCAGTCGATGCCGCCCTTGGCCCCGCCCAGCGGGACGTACGCCGCCCCGGGATCGTAGTGCAGCGCCTCCTTCAGGCTCATGCCGCGGGCCAGACCGGTCACCTCCGCCAGGGTGCAGCCCTCCCGCATCCGCAGTCCGCCGCTGCACACGCCGCGCACGAGACGGTCGACGACCAGGAAGCCCCGACGGCCGGTGACGTCGTCCGTCCAGGTCAGGGACAACAGAGGGGCGTCGGACACACGGACTCCAGGACCGGGGCGTTACTGAACAGTGGGTCAGTATCGGGACGTGCGGCGAGGGCTGTCAACGCGTTGTCGGGCGAGGCGACCATAATGGAATGCCTCAGCGACTCCACCTGGAGGTACCGTGTCCGGTTTCCGTTCCCTGAGCTCCGGGCTCCGCGGTCTGCAGCCCGAGGCCTTCGGCGCGGATCCGAGCGGTGAGCGCCTGGCGCGCATCCGCAGATCGCCGCACTACCAGGACGGCGTCTTCCAGAACCCCGGCGGCCCGGCGCGCACCCGCCCGTCGGGCTCGATGCTGGACTTCGCCAAGGTCTTCTTCGACAAGGAGCAGCGCCCCCGGCGGGCTCCCGCGGGCACCGTGCCGGTGCACGCCACCACCCTCGCCGACCTCGCCAAGCCGCCGGTGACCGGCCTCAGGGTGACGTGGCTGGGGCACTCCAGCGTGCTCGCCGAGATCGACGGGCAGCGGGTGCTGTTCGACCCCGTCTGGGGCGAGCGCTGCTCCCCGTTCGCCTTCGCGGGGCCCAAGCGGCTGCACCCGGTCCCGCTTCCGCTGGCCGCGCTCGGCCCGGTCGACGTCGTCGTCATCTCGCACGACCACTACGACCACCTGGACCTGCCCACGATCAAGGCGCTGGCCGGCACGGACACCCTGTTCGCGGTGCCGCTCGGCGTCGGCGCCCATCTCGAGCACTGGGGCGTGTCCGCCGGCCGGCTGCGCGAGCTGGACTGGCACGAGGCGACCGAGGTCGGCGGGCTGACCCTGACGGCCACCCCGGCCCGCCACTTCTGCGGCCGCGGCCTGCGCAACACCCAGCACACCCTGTGGGCCTCGTGGGTGGTGGCGGGCGCGGAGCACCGGATCTTCCACAGCGGGGACACCGGTTACTTCGACGGTTTCCGCGACATCGGCGCCGCGCACGGCCCGTTCGACGCGACGATGATCCAGATCGGGGCGTACTCCGACTTCTGGCCGGACATCCACATGACGCCCGACGAGGGCATGCGGGCCCACCTCGACCTTCAGGGCGGCGCCGGCGGGGTGATGATGCCGATTCACTGGGCCACCTTCAACCTCGCCACGCACGCGTGGGCCGAGCCGGGGGAGGGCACGCTGGCCGCCGGCCTGGCCGCGGGTGCGCGGGTCGCGGTGCCCCGCCCGGGGGAGCCCTTCGAGCCCACGGCCGAGACCGTTCCGCAGGAGCCGTGGTGGCGCGGTGCGGCCGTCGCCCCCGCAGGGGGATGGCGCCCGCTCTACGACCCGACACCCAAGGCCAACGCCGATACCGAGAGTGACGTCCAGACGGGTGCCGCTGAGGGCGGAGAGGCGCCGGAGGCGGTTCCGGCGGGCTGACCGGAGCACTGCGGCGTACGAACGTGCGGGTCGGGGGCGAAAGGCTCCTCGGCCCGCTCGGTCGTTTTCGGATCGCCTCTGAACAGGTCTGATCGAATTCTTTTGGTGCTGCTTCGTGGGACGCGCAGGCTTATCGGTCTGTCGTACGACCCCTCATACCAGAGCGGGACGCTCGCCGGTGGACTTTGTCAACTGCCCACCGCACATGATGGGTTGCCGACTACTGTGAGTGGTCGTCGGGCGACACCGGGCCGTGTTTCCCGGCTCTCCCGACCGACGACCCGGCTCGACGGACCAGTACGAGGACACCGATGTCTCACCTCCGCGCACCCGCCGCACGAGCAGACCGCCGTGAGGGCGGGCGGCACGGGCGGCCCGTGGCCCGCATCGCACCGGCGCCGGCCGAGACACACATACGGCCCCAGTTGGTGCGGCTCGCCGTGCTCCCCCCGACCGCGGTGGCGCTGAGCGCCTGCGCGGTGGTCCTGTTCACGGTGCGCTCCAGCGGCATGCGCCCCGGCCCGACCCTGTGGGCGGTCCTGGTCGGCGCCGCCGCGGTGACCGGCGTCGGCATCGTGATCGCGGCGGTGGCCGCCGACCGCGCGGCCCGCTCCGTCAGCGACCGCCTTGCCGTCCTGCGCCGCCGCAGCGCACGCGACGAGGCCGACCTGCGCGCCGTCATCGAGGCACTGCGCCGCGGCGAGGTCCCCCCGCAACGCACCTCGCGCGGCGGACCGCCCGCCGGCGCGGACGACTTCGAACTGCTCGCGGCCGACCTGGCACGCGCCCACGACGGGGCCGTCGGCGCCGTCGTGCAGGCCGCACAGCTGTCGAGCCAGGCCGGCAGCGAACAGAAGCTGGAGGTGTTCGTCAACCTCGCACGGCGTCTGCAATCCCTGGTACACCGTGAAATCTCGATCCTCGACGAGCTGGAGAACGAGATCGAGGACCCCGATCTCCTCAAGGGCCTCTTCCACGTCGACCACCTCGCCACCCGCATCCGCCGGCACGCCGAGAACCTCGCCGTCCTCGGCGGGGCGGTGTCGCGCCGGCAATGGAGCAACCCGGTCCCCATGACCGAGGTGCTGCGCTCCGCCATCGCCGAGGTCGAGCAGTACGCCCGCGTGAAACTCGTCCCGCCCATCGACGGCGAACTGCGCGGCCACGCCGTGGCCGACGTGATCCACCTGCTCGCCGAACTCGTCGAGAACGCCACGGTGTTCTCCGCGCCGCACACCCAGGTGCTGCTGCGGGCGAACCTGGTCACCTCCGGGCTGGCCGTCGAGGTCGAGGACCGCGGGCTCGGCCTGCCGGTCGAGGAACAGAGCCGGATGAACGCCCTGCTCGCCGACCCCGACCAGGTCAACGTCGGACGGCTGCTGGCCGACGGGCGCATCGGACTGTTCGTCGTCTCCCAACTGGCCCGGCGGCACGGCATCCGGGTCCGCCTGCAGAGCAACATCTACGGCGGCGTCCAGGCCGTCCTCGTCGTGCCGCAGGCCCTGCTCGGCTCCGCCCAGGGCGTCCTCGCGGCGGCGTCACCGGGCCCGGCCACCGACGGCGCGGGACGGCCGCTCGCGCCCGCCACGGCACCCGTCGTCACCCCGGCGGCGACGCCGCGTACGACGGCCGCGGCCCCGCCGCCGCTGCCCGCGGTCTCGCCGGCCCGACCCGGCCGTACCGGGCCGCGACTCGTCGCCGGCGCCGATGGGACGACGGCACGGGACACGCGGGGCGCGGGCAGGTCGTTCGCCCCCACCCCCGCTGTCGCCCCCGTCAACGCCCCTGCGCACGTGACGGCTGCGGCGCGCAACCGGACCGAGCCCTCGCCGGCGCAGGCGTACCCGCAGACGCAGGACGCCGCGTCCGTCGGCTCCTCGGGCGGCGGAATGCCGGGGGAGGTCCGGGTCTCGTCCGGAACGGGGCGGCCGCCGGGGCCGATCGCGTCGTCGCAGGCCCCGAACACGCCCGAGCCCGGGGGGAGTGCGGGCCTCCGGTCACCGCAGGGAGCCTCCGCGGCCGGGCGCACCGGTCACGCCCCGCAGACGCCCGAGACCGGCGCTCCGCGGGGCGACGGCGACCGGCCCGCCCCGCTCCCCGTCCGCGGCGCCCGGGCGGCGCGACCCAACCCGGCCGAGGCCGTGCCCGGCATCCGGAGCGGCGACCGCCCCGTCGTCGAGGAGCACGAGGGCATCGCGCCCACCCCGCGCGTCGGCACGGTGCGCGGCACCATGGGCAAACCCCACCTGCCCCGCCGCCGCGCCCAGGAGCACATCGTCCCCCAGTTGCGCGGCGGGCCGGCCCCCCGCCCGGACGTCGAACCGTCCGCCGGTCACGACCCCGGTCTGATGGCCGCCTTCCAACGGGGCGTCGGCCTCGCGGAGGCTCAGCAGAGCCTCGAGGCGGACGCGGCGGAGCCGTCCCCGAAGCTGCTGCCGGACTCCTCCCTACTGGCGGAAACCTCGCAGCCGGCCACCTGCCCCGAACCGTACGGATCGCAGCCCGCCACCCGCCCCGAGCCGTACGGGTCGGAGCCGCATGCGCACCCTGAGCTGCACGGATCGCAGCCCACCGCGCGCCCCGAGCCGTACGGATCGCGGCCGGCATTCCGCCCCGAGCCGTACGCATCGCAGTCGGCCGTCCAGCCCGAGCCGTCACCGACCGAGCGGCCGTGGGACACCGGATCGCTCCACGCGTCGGCGCGGGGGCGCGGCGGGCATCCGGACGACGCCGGTCACGGCGGTGACGCGACGGCCGCAGCCGCGCGGGGCGTCCCGCTCCCGCTCCTGCCGCCCGCGCCGTTCGCCATCGACGCACTGCCGGCGCACCGGCCCGGGATATCCGAGGCGCGCCCCGCGCACACCGCCGCGCCCCCCGAGGCGTACGGCGCGCGCGACGGGCTGGACCTGCCCGAACCCGACCGATCCACCACCCGGCACGACGGGAGCGCACCAGCCGGATGAGCCCTGCGAGCACCCCCACCCGCACTCTCACCCCCACCCTCAGCGCTCCCGCAGACCTTCGTACCCCAAGGAGTCGATCCACCATGGCGAGCGATGCGCCGACCGGCCATGTATCCGACCTCGACTGGCTGATGAGCGGCCTTGTGCAGCGTGTGCCGCACACCATGAGCGCGGTGCTGCTCTCCTGCGACGGACTGGTGAAGTCGGTCCACGGCCTCGATGCCGACAGCGCCGACCACATGGCGGCGCTGGCGTCCGGCCTGTACTCCCTCGGCCGCAGCGCCGGCGTCCGGTTCGCCGACGGCGGCGACGTCCGGCAGGTCGTCGTCGAACTCGACTCGACGCTGCTGTTCGTCACCACCGCCGGCTCCGGCACGTGCCTCGCGGTGCTCGCCGGACGGGAGGCCGACGCCGCCGTGCTCGGCTACGAGATGGCGATGCTGGTGAAGAGCGTCCGGCCGTATCTGACGACCGCGCCCCGGCAGCACGCCGTCGAACCGTCGGTGATGGGACCTTGAGGGTGGCGGCGGCCGGCGACGGGCCCTGGCTCGACGACGCGGCCGGACGGCTGGTGCGCCCTTTCACGGTCAGCGGCGGCCGTACCAGGCCCAGCGTCGCCCTCGACCTCATGTCGCAGGTGATGGCCACCGGGGCGACCCCCCTCGGCTACCTCGGACCCGAACACGCACTGGCGCTCGACCTGACCCGTGCGCCCGTGTCGGTCGCCGAGATCGCGGCCCATCTGAAGCTGCCGGCGGCGGTCACCAAGGTGCTTCTGTCCGACCTCCTCGACTGCGGGGCGCTGACCACCAAACCCCCCGAGTACCACCACATCCCCACCGACCGGGCCCTTCTGGAGGCAGTGCTCGATGGACTACGACGACAGCTCTGAGCACGACGACGCGTACGAGGCGTACGGTGCGCACCGCCGCCACGGAGCGCACGACGGCGGCGGCTCGGACCCCTTCCCCACCGCACTGAAGATCCTGGTCGCGGGCGGCTTCGGCGTCGGCAAGACGACCTTCGTGGGCGCCGTGAGCGAGATCGCGCCGCTGAGCACGGAGGAACTGCTCACCACCGTCAGCGCCGCGACCGACAACCTCGACGGCATCGAGAACAAGGTCGAGACGACCGTCGCCATGGACTTCGGCCGGATCAGCCTCGACCCGCAGCATGTGCTGTACCTGTTCGGGACGCCCGGACAGGAGCGGTTCTGGTTCATGTGGGACGAGTTGTCCGAGGGCGCCCTCGGCGCGGTCATCCTCGCCGACACCCGGCGCCTCGAGGAGTGTTTCGCGGCCGTCGACTTCTTCGAGGAACGCGGACTCGCCTTCATCGTCGCCGTCAACGAGTTCGACGGCTCCCACCGCTACGACCCCGAGGAGGTGCGGGCCGCCATCGACCTGGACCCGGAGATCCCCGTGGTGCGCTGCGACGCGCGGATCTCCGCCTCGGGCGTCCAGACCCTGCTCACCCTCGTCAAACACCTCATCGCCCACGCGCCGGCCGCACCCCAGCCGAGCCGCGGCGCACACATGTGACGCCCGCACACAACGCCCCGGAGCCGCATATGACGTTCGTCCACAGTGACGGAGCCCGGCCATGAGCTACGACCCACCGCGTCCGGTCGGTCGTCTGCTGCTCACCCCGGAGGACAGAGAGGCTCCCGCCCGTGCCCGCAGGCTGCGCCGACTCGGCCTCGGGGAACAGCCCGAACCCGCCCTGGACGCCTTCGCGGACCGCCTCGCCGAAGTGACCGGAGCGCCGTACGCCATGGTCAACTTCCTCGACGGGGAACGGCAGTTCTTCGCCGGGCTGCACACCCCGCAGGGCGGTCGGGCCGCTCGCGGCGGCAAGCCGGAGGTGGGCCGCCGACTGCCCCGCGAGTACGGCTACTGCCCGCACGTCGTCGTCCGGCGCAAGGCGCTGGTCCTGGAGGACGTCGGCGACTACCCGCGCTTCGCGGGCAACCCGGTGGTCGACGAGTACGGCATCCGCTCCTATCTCGGCGCCCCGCTCATCGACACCACCGGGATGGTGCTGGGCACGGTGTGCGTCGCCGCCCTCGCGCCCCGGCCCTGGGGCAAGGCCGGACTGGAGACCATCAAGGCCACGGCCGCCGACCTCGTCGGACGGCTGCAGCGGCGCGACGCCGGCGACCCCCCGCCCTGAGCGCCCCGGGCGTCCTCTGGGCCCCGCCCTGAGCACCTGTCAGGGAGCCCGCCACACGTTGTCGAACGCCGCCTTCTCGATGGACCGCCGCTGCCGGACGGCCTCGAGTTCCGTCACCGCGTCGGCGACCGTCGCCACCACCGTCACGACCGTTTCGCCGAGGGCGTCCGGGAGGCCGCCGGCCGGTTCCTCGCGCAGACCGACGGCGGCCGCCAGCCCGGCGAGCACCGGTTCCCGCGACGTCCAGCGTGCGGTGGCGCCGCTGCGGGCCGGCGAATCCACGGGCGCGGTCCGCGCGCCGATCAGGCGACGCGGCCGGCCGAGCACGCCGTCCGCCTCCAGCCGGGCCGTGTAGGCCGCGGCCAGACCACGCCCGCGACGCCACAGCCAGTCCTCGACCGACTCGTACGGCGGCTCGCGCAGCAGCGCCGAGGCGGCCTCCTGAAGGAGGGGATCGGACGGCGCCGACGGCGGGCCGGGCACGAGGAGGCCGCCGTCCAGGGCGAGCACCCCGGCCCCGACCAGGTCGAGCACCTCGGCGCCCGCGAGGGCGAGCGACAGATCGCCCTGCCCGACGGGTCGGGCCGCCGCCATGTCGATCGCGACGATCATCAGGTCCTGTGCTGTGGTCATCAGCAGCTCCACGTCAGTCGGCCGGCCTCGTGCGGGTTGCGGTCCAGGGTGGCACGGCCCACCGTGGTGTGCGGGAAGCCGGACCAGGCGGGCGCGGCCACGCGGTTGGACCGGGTGAACGCGGGTGCACGCGGTGGGACCCGTGGGAACCGGTGTGAAGCAGAGCTGTGGCGGCGCTTAAGAAAAGCTCGATGGACCTGGCCGGGCGGAGTGCGGCAGATTGCTGGGCGAATCCACCCGTCTTCCCGGCTGCGGGGCCTGTCGGCCTGCCCGCGTCGGGCCCTCATCACAGGAGCCGTTGCGTTGAAGGCGCTGGTCAAGGAGAAGGCGGAGCCCGGACTGTGGCTCACGGACGTTCCGGAGCCCGTGGTGGGGCACGGCGACGTGCTGATCAAGGTGCTGCGCACCGGCATCTGCGGCACCGACCTGCACATCCGGTCCTGGGACGGCTGGGCGCAGCAGACGATCAGCGCGCCCCTGGTGCTCGGGCACGAGTTCGTCGGCGAGGTCGTCGGGACCGGCCGGGACGTCACGGACATCGCCGCGGGCGACCTGGTCAGCGGCGAGGGACACCTCGTCTGCGGCAAGTGCCGCAACTGTCTGGCCGGCCGCCGCCATCTGTGCCGGGCCACCGTCGGCCTCGGCGTCGGGCGGGACGGCGCCTTCGCCGAGTACGTCGCCCTGCCCGCGGCCAACGTGTGGGTGCACCGGGTGCCGGTGGACCTCGACGTGGCGGCGATCTTCGACCCGTTCGGCAACGCGGTCCACACCGCGCTGTCCTTCCCGCTCGTCGGCGAGGACGTCCTGATCACCGGCGCCGGCCCGATCGGCCTGATGGCCGCCGCCGTCGCCCGGCACGCCGGAGCCCGCAACGTCATGGTCACCGACGTCAGCGAGGAGCGCCTGGAGCTGGCCCGGAAGATCGGCGCGAGCCTCGCGCTGAACGTCTCCCAGGCGTCCATCGCCGACGGACAGCGCGAACTGGGGCTGCGCGAGGGCTTCGACATCGGCCTGGAGATGTCCGGCCGGCCCGAGGCGATGCGCGACATGATCGCCAACATGACGCACGGCGGCCGGATCGCGATGCTGGGGCTGCCCGCCGAGGAGTTCCCCGTCGACTGGGCCCGGATCGTCACGTCCATGATCACGATCAAGGGCATCTACGGCCGGGAGATGTTCGAGACCTGGTACGCGATGTCGGTGCTGCTGGAGGGCGGTCTCGACCTCGCCCCCGTGATCACCGGCCGGTACGGCCACCGCGACTTCGAGGCGGCCTTCGCCGACGCGGCGAGCGGCCGCGGCGGCAAGGTCATCCTCGACTGGACCGCGTGAACCGTCTGCTTCCGCCGCATACCGCTTCCGCCGCTTCCGAGTGTTTCCTAGGAGCCTTCCGATGTTCGACTCCGTGCGTGACGACCTGCGCGCCACCCTCGACGAGATCCGCGCCGCCGGTCTGCACAAGCCCGAGCGGGTGATCGGCAGCCCGCAGTCCGCCACGGTCGCCGTGACCGCGGGCGGCCGGCCGGGCGAGGTCCTCAACTTCTGTGCCAACAACTACCTGGGGCTCGCCGACCACCCCGAGGTGATCGCCGCCGCTCACGAGGCTCTGGACCGCTGGGGCTACGGCATGGCGTCCGTGCGCTTCATCTGCGGGACGCAGGAGGTGCACAAGGAGCTGGAGGCGCGGCTGTCCGCGTTCCTCGGCCAGGAGGACACGATCCTGTACTCCTCCTGCTTCGACGCCAACGGCGGCGTCTTCGAGACGCTCCTCGGCCCCGAGGACGCGGTGATCTCCGACGCCCTCAACCACGCCTCGATCATCGACGGCATCCGGCTGTCCAAGGCCCGCCGGTTCCGCTACGCCAACCGTGATCTGGCGGATCTGGAACGGCAGTTGAAGGACGCGTCGGACGCCCGGCGGCGGCTGATCGTCACCGACGGCGTGTTCTCCATGGACGGCTATCTGGCGCCCCTCGCCGAGATCTGCGACCTCGCCGACCGCTACGACGCCATGGTCATGGTCGACGACTCGCACGCCGTCGGCTTCGTCGGCCCCGGCGGACGCGGGACGCCCGAGCTGCACGGCGTGATGGACCGGGTGGACATCCTCACCGGCACCCTCGGCAAGGCGCTGGGCGGCGCGTCCGGCGGCTATGTGGCCGCCCGCGCGGAGATCGTCGCCCTGCTCCGTCAGCGCTCGCGCCCGTACCTGTTCTCCAACACCCTTGCCCCGGTCATCGCCGCGGCCTCCTTGAAGGTCCTCGACCTGCTGGAGTCGGCGGACGACCTGCGGGTGCGGCTCGCCGAGAACACCGCGCTGTTCCGCCGCCGGATGACGGCCGAGGGCTTCGACGTGCTCCCCGGCGAGCACGCCATCGCCCCCGTGATGATCGGCGACGCGGCGACGGCGGGCCGGATGGCGGAACTGCTGCTGGAGCGCGGGGTGTACGTCATCGGGTTCTCGTACCCCGTCGTTCCGCAGGGGCAGGCCCGCATCCGCGTCCAGCTGTCCGCCGCGCACTCCACGGCCGACGTCGACCGCGCCGTCGACGCGTTCGTCGCGGCCCGGGCGGAGCTGGGGGAGTCGGCGGCCGCGACGGTCTGAGCCGCGGCTTCGCACCGGCCCCGGCCCGGAACCGGCCGCGGCCCGGAACCGGCGGTCCGTCCGTCCGCACCCGGGATGGGCGGTGGGTGGCGGGAGGGCGAGGCGCTCCGTGGACGGTCCGGTCGGGCCGTGGCCCTGAGGGCCCCGACATATTGCGATAATCGATCCCATGATCGAAGCGCGGCGGCTCCACATCCTCCGTGCGGTGGCCGACCACCGCACCGTGACGGCGGCGGCCGCCGCGCTGTATCTCACCCCGTCCGCCGTCTCCCAGCAGCTGGCGGCCCTGGAGCAGGAGACCGGCCACCGGCTGGTCGAGCGCGGCGCCAAGGGCGTACGGCTCACCCCCGCCGGCGAGATCCTGCTCGGTCACACCAACGCCGTCCTCGCCCAGCTGGAGCGGGCCGAGGCGGAGCTCGCCGCGTACAGCTCCGGCGCGGCGGGCACGGTCACGGTCGCGGCCTTCGCGACCGGCATCGCCCTCGTGGTGGCTCCCGCGGTGGCGCGGCTCGCCCGCACCGCGCCGGGGATACGGATCCGCGTCCAGGACGCCGAGGGCGACGCCAGCCTGCCGATGGTGCTCGACCGGCAGGTCGACGTCGCCGTGGCGGTGGAGTACCGCGGGGCCCCGGCCGCCGACGATCCCCGTCTGACGCACCTGCCGCTGTACGCGGAGCCCTTCGACGCGGTGGTGCCCGTCTCCCACCGGCTCGCCGACACCGCCGAGGTTCCGCTGGCCGAGCTGGCCAAGGAC
Organism: Streptomyces achromogenes; assembly: GCF_030816715.1. Classification (NCBI taxonomy): domain Bacteria; kingdom Bacillati; phylum Actinomycetota; class Actinomycetes; order Kitasatosporales; family Streptomycetaceae; genus Streptomyces; species Streptomyces achromogenes. The sequence goes on from NZ_JAUSYH010000001.1 coordinate 7,616,127, forward strand.
ACCTGGATCGGCCCCTACCCCGGCAACCCCTGCCACGACGTGGTCGTCCTGGCCTGCGAGAACGCGGGCTTCCAGCCCCGCATGGAGCACTCCTCCGACGACTTCCGCGCCGTCGTCGCGCTGGCCTCGGCGGACGCGGGCGTGGCGCTCGTCCCGCGTTCGGCGCTGCGCGGCATGGATCTCACGGGGGTGGTCGTCCGGCCGGTCGACGGGGTCGCGCCGACCCGGCGGGTCTTCGCGGCCGTCCGCCGGGGCGCCGAGGAGCACCCGCTGATCCGGCCGGTGCTGAAGGCCCTCGGCGAGGCCGCCGCGGTGTGAGGGCCGCCGCGGTGCGAGCCTCCGCGGGGCGATACAGCTAGGCCTCGCGGTGTGAGGTCCGCGTAACGCAGACGTCTCATATCAGGGATAGATTCCCGGATATGAGACGAGAAGCGGACGCCGTGGAGACACCCGACCCCGTCGACGCGCGGCTCGCCGGCCGGCTGGCCGAGCTGCGGGCCGAACACGGCTGGTCACTGGGGGAGTTGGCCGAGCGCAGCGGGGTGAGCCGGTCCACCCTGTCGCGCGCCGAGCGGGCGGAGATCAGTCCCACGGCCTCGCAGCTCAACCGGCTGTGCCATGTCTACGGGCGGACCATGTCGCGCCTGCTCGGCGAGGTCGAGGCGGAACCCGCCCCGCTGGTGCGTGCCGAAGAGCAGCCCGTCTGGACGGACCGGGCCTCCGGGTTCGTCCGGCGCTCCGTGTCTCCGCCGCACCCGGCGCTGCGCGGCGAGCTGGTCGAGGGGCGGCTCGCCGTCGGCGCGGACATCGCCTACGACCGGCCGCCCGTGGCAGGTCTTGAGCAGCATGTGTGGCTCCTGGAGGGCGTCCTCGAGGTGACGGCCCAGGACACCGTGCACCGCCTCGCCGCCGGAGACTGCCTGCGCCTGCGGGTGTGGGGGCCGACCCGGTTCCGGTGCGCCGGCGACGCCGAGGCGCGGTACGTGCTGGCGGTGGTGCTCCCGTGACCCCGACCCGCCTCGACGCCCCCGGCCTCCTCGACCGCGCGCGGGAACTGGCCGGCCTGCTGACCGACACGGTGGACGGCGGCGCCTCGGTGGGCTTCCTCGCCCCGCTGGACCCGGAGGACGCCGTCGCGTGGTGGCATGAGCGGGCGGAACAGGTCGCCGCCGGACGGCTCGCCGTCTGGGCCGCCCTGGACGGCGACCGGGCCGTGGGGACCGTGAGCCTCGCCTTCGCCGACAAGCCCAACAGCCGTCACCGTGCCGAACTCGTCAAACTGATGGTCCACCGGGACGCCCGCGGCAAGGGCCTCGCCCGCACCCTGCTCGGCATCGCCGAGAAAGCCGCCGCCGCGGCCGGCGTCACCCTTCTCCACCTGGACACGGAGACCGGCAGCCCCGCCGAACACCTCTACCGCGCCACCGGGTGGACCAGGGCGGGGATCGTCCCCGACTACGCGGCGAACCCGTACGGAGTGCTGCGGCCGACCACCCTGTACTACAAACACCTCGCCGCGGGGTGACTGTCAGCGGCAGCCGCTACGGTGCGGAGCATGCCGGACGCCGAAGACGTACGCCGTATCGCCCTGTCCCTGCCGGAGACCACGGAGAAGACCGCCTGGAGCATGCCCACCTTCCGGGTCGCGGGGAAGATGTTCGCCACCCTGCCCGAGGAGGAGACCTCCCTCGCCGTGCGCTGCCCCAAGGAGGAGCGCGACGAACTGGTGCTCGCGGAGCCCGGGAAGTTCTGGATCGCCGACCACGAGGCCCAGTTCGCCTGGGTGCGGGCCCGGCTGGCCGCCCTCGAGGACGAGGAGGAGCTGCGTGACGTCCTCGCCGACTCCTGGCGGCAGGCGGCCCCGCAGCGCCTGCTGGAGGCCTATCCGGACCTCGGCGTCGTCCGCGGCGGCTGACGGCGCCCGGACGGCCGCGGCCCGGGAAACGGATGCGCGACCACCGACCCGAGTGCGGTATGGTTTCCCTGCACGTTCGGCCAGGGGAAACCCCAGGTCAGGCGGGCAACGGGACGTGGCGCAGCTTGGTAGCGCACTTGACTGGGGGTCAAGGGGTCGCAGGTTCAAATCCTGTCGTCCCGACTGGAGACAGTCGCAGGTCAGGGCCGGTTCGGAGAAATCCGAACCGGCCCTTGGTCATTCTCGGGGACCATGCCGGGCCCCGACGCTCGGCGGCCGCGCGGACCGCGCCCCGGACGTGCCGGGCGGGTCAGCCGGGCGTCCCACGGCGGGCACCACGCAGGACGGCCTGCGCCGAGGACAGGCGTTCCTTCTCGTCACGGTCGCCGTCGGCGCCGCTCACGACGTCGTCTGCCCAGCCGAGCAGCTGGCGGAGGTGAGGGTCGGTCGCGTCCGCGACGATGCGAGGCTCACCCACGACGACCTCGCCGCCCGTTCCGTCGACGGCGATGAGCGTGCCCTCGGGCAGGGTGCGCCCACCCGCCCGGACACAGCCGCCGGCGGCGTCGACGGTGAGGCCCGTGGCCCCCACGACGGCGGGCTTTCCCATCGCCCGCGCCACCACGGCGGCGTGGCTGGTCGGCCCGCCGCGTGCGGTGACGACCCCGGTCGCGGCCGCCAGGCCGTGCATGTCGAGCGGGGAGGTCTCCGGGCGCAGCAGGACGACCGGTCCGCCCGCCGCCAGCCGCGCCGCGCTGTCGGCGGTGGTCGCCACCCGGCCGACGGCGACTCCCGGAGAGGCTCCGAGCCCGCGGGTGAAGACGTCCCCGGGGTCGATCGCCGTGATCCGCGGCGTCCGCACCTGGGCGAGGTGCTGTGGGGAGACGCGCAACAGCGCCTCGTCACGCCCGATCGTTCCCGCCTCGGCGAGGTCGACCGCGACCCGTACCGCGGCACGCCCGACGAATCGCCCGGGACGCACCTGGAGGATCCACAACTCGCCTGCCTCGAAGGTGAACTCGACGTAGCACGCGTCGCGGTAGTGCGCCTCCAGCTGGTCCAGGGCGGTCAACAGGAGGGCCCATACGGCGGGTTCCCGGTCGGCCAGCTCCCGCAGGGGTCCGGTCAGCGAGGTGCCGGAGACGACGTCCTCGCCCTGGCGGCCGAACAGGACCTCGCCGAACGGGACGTGCTCACCGGTGTTGGGATCGCGGCTGAAGGCGACACCCGTACCGCTGTGCTCGTCGCGGTTGCCGAACACCATCGCCTGGACGGTCACGGCCGTGCCGAGGTCGCCGGGGATGTCGTGCAGGGCGCGGTAGGTCTTGGCGCGCGGGGTGTCCCAGGACGAGAAGACCGCCTCGACGGCGAGCTCCAACTGCCGGGCCGCGTCCTCGGGAACGGGCTCGCCGCTGTGCTCGCGGACGAGCCGCTCGACCTCGTGGATCGCCGTCTCGAAGTCGCTCGGGTCGCCGTCGCGCCCGGCGATAGCCCGGTCCACGCTCGCCAGGCTCTCCTGGCCCACGCCCACGACCTGGGAGGCGAAGCTGGTCAGGAACCGCAGCCGCGAGTCCAGCGCGAAACGCGGGTCGCCCATCTCCTCGGCCAGCGCGGCCGTCGCCCGGGAGGTGAGCCCGAGGTTGAGGACGGTGCTCATCATGCCGGGCATCGACACCTTGCCGCCAGAGCGGACCGACACCGCCAGCGGACGCTCCGAGCCGCCGAGCTCGCGGTGCGTGGCGGCCTCCAACCCGGCTACGGCGGCCGTGAGTTCGGCGGCGAGGCCGTGGGGCAGCCGCCCGGTGCGGAGGTAGGCACGGCATGCCTCCGTACCGATGACGAACCCCGGTGGCACGGGCAGCCCCAGACGTCGGAGCACGATGAGCCCGTGCGCTTTGCCGCCGAGGACGTCCGCTGTCTCCTCGACCTCTGCCGAGAGCGGGTGAATAAAGGTCATCGCGTTGTCATCTCTGCGTCGCCTCTGCTGCTTCGGCTGCGGGGGAGGGGGTGCCACGGGCGAAGGCCGGTGGGCTGGGTTCAGTGGCGTGGGATGCCGAGCGTGGCCAGCAGGTCCTCGTGCAACTGGAACCACACGGTGTGGTAGGAGGCGGTGCTGTCCGTCACGTACTCCAGCGCGCCGGACCTCGCGCGGGCGAGCGCGTCCGCGAGCCGGACCGGATAGCGCCGGAACCGGAGCAGGGCCGCGGACAGCTCCGCGCACAGGGGCTCGGCACGCTGGTGGAACTCCGTGAACCGGTCGAGGACACGGGCGTCGTAGGAGGAGTCCCTGTGGTCGTTCATCGTCATGGCGCCGTCGACGATGTGGGTCTGCCACGCCGTGCAGAGGTCGAGGAGTTCGGGGTTGAGGACGAGGAACCGGTCGAAGGCCGCGGTCAGAACGGGGCGCACACCGGCCGTCGCCACCTCGTCGCGCGATCCGCTCGGCGTCCGCGGCGCGGCCTGCGTCCGTGAGACCCCAGCCGCCGAAGTCGCCCGCGGTGCGTGTGACGAGTCCGGCGACGGCGAGGTCGATCAGTTCCGACTCGACGTCGGACTCGGGCAGTCCTGTCGCCCCGGCCACTGCGGACAGGCCCGAGAAGCCGATGCAGCGAAGGGCGTGGAGCACCAGCAGATCGGTGCTGGTGGCGTGGGACGAAACGGGTCGGGTCATGGTGCGGCCCCATCGGGTGTGGTGTGGGAAACGTCTGCGGTGGTGAGGTCGTGGGTGGCCGCGGCGTACGCGGCACCCGGTCCTTGGGCTCGGGTGACGATCGTGTCGTGCCGTACGCGGACCGCGTACTCGGTGGTGTCGTCGGCGTCCGGTACGCCGACGGCCGACGCCAGCAGGCCGCGCTCGTCGAGGACGACGCGCAGGCCCGGCCGGTCGTCGGGGTCGAAGGCGCGCTCCAGGCAGCGGGCGAAGTCGCCGATTCTCAGCTGGACGAGGCGTCCGGTCTCGGCGGGGGCGGACGTGGTGACGGCCACGGTGATCAGATCACCGGCCCGCGCGCTGCGGACGGCCTCTTCCGCGGCTTCGAGACGGTGGGTGCCGAGGACCGTGATCACACCGTCCCCGGTGACTCCGACCATGCGCCCGCTGAGCAGGTCCCGCAGCTCTCGCGGGGGCTCCCATCGGTCCCGGCAGGCTCGCGCGGGCGGGACGTAGGGCAGGTGCGGGGGGTTCCAGGTGTCGGCGAGGGCGAGCCCGCCCAGGTGTGCGCAGGCCTGTGCGATGTCGAAGGGGTCGCCGAATCCGAGGGCCGGATCCGCCGTGGTCCCCGGACCGTCCAGCAGCCGCAGGACCAGCTGAGCACGCCGTACCTGTCGCGCGGGTGGCGTGTCGGCACAGGCGCGGGAGTCCGACGACTCCAGCGCCAGTGCCAGCAACAGCGCCTCCAGGCGGGTCACCTGGCCGAACGCGGCACGGATCGGTTCGTCGTCGAGCACCTCGGTCAGTGAGCCCAGGTGCGCCGGGCCGGCGGAGGGGCCCTGGCCGGCCAGCGGCAGCCGTTCGAGCCAGATACGGGCGAAGGCCCCCAGGGCCTCGGCGGTGGAGGTCCGGGCGTGCGGCCGCCCGCCCGCCTGTGGCGCCGCCGAGGGACGGATCCCGTCGGCGGTGCCGTGCTCCGCGGCGGCGGCGCGCTCGACCATGTCGATCAGCACGGCCAGATAGAGGGCGCGTTTGCTCGGGAAGTTCGAGTACACCGCGCCACGCGTCAGGTCGGCCCGCTCGGCGATGCCGTCCACCTTCGCCGTGGCGTATCCACGCTCGGTGAACTCGGCCTTCGCCGCGGTCAGCACGGCGGCGCGGGTGCGTTCCTGCTGCTGAGCCCGTGTCAACCGGACCATCCGCGACCCCTTCCGTTCGTACGTCGCCCTCGTGCGCGCCGTCGGTTCAGCTGTCAAGCGTCTCCCGCTCACGACAGAAGATACACCGAACATCCTGATGGTGAGACCATCCGAGTGGCCCGGCCGAGTGCGGTGGGCGCGGCGCGGGCCGACGGGCGAAGTCGACAGAGCGACCCCGGGACCGACCGGAAAATCCGATGTTTATTTCTCGGCCAGTGGTTTCCGGGGCTCGTGGAGCATCTTCCCGTCGAATGGTTCTGGATGAATTCTTGCCCGATTTCTCGCGGGTTGGGATGCTCGATCGATGGGTGAACGAGCATCTTATGAATTCCTCAGCCGCGACGATATCGATGACATTGCCCGCTGCGCTGCCTTCGGCGCGTACATACCGCACCCCCGTCACGCTTTCGGGTTTTCGTTCACGGCGGTCGTGCCCGGAATTACGATTCTGGTGTGCGCAATGGCATTCCGGCTGGCGCGCCGGCGTTTGCTGCGCCGCCTCCAGCGGTCCTACGGCGGTGCCCCGTTCAGCTGGCAGGATCTGCTCGCCGAGGTGCGCCGCCGGGATCGGAACGCCACCTTCCGCACGTGATGACCGTATGTTTCGCCGTCCCGGAACATTGGGACGGCGCGTCCGGTTCAGCCCCCTCGCCGCCGCGCCGTCCGTGCGGTATCAGGCTTCGGAGGCGTTCGCACCGGTTCAAACCATCAGTCTGCGAGGGGCCTGCCGAATGGTCTGTACAGACTCTTCGTCTTGACAGACATCGACCGAAAGAGATCAAATTTGCACAGTGTCACGGTGTTCCCTGACCGAGGGGCGAACCAGGAATCCGATGGACGGGGATATTCTGCAACGGGGGGCGATGTTCGTATGCGAAGACAGTGCGGACTGCGATTTATTTCTGCCGTCACGAGATGACCCTCGCCTTCTCCCTGCCTGAGAAATTGTCGCGCCGAAATAACGCCGAAACGGCCTGGAGAAAAGTGAAGCGGTGCGCCTTCATGGCGCCCGGGCCCGCCGCCGAACCGTGAACGTTCTATCGACTTATCGCTTCCGCCCGCTCGGCATGACGCGCCGCTGAGCCACACCGAAAACACCCGTCACAGCAGAAGCGGCCCTGCCGGGCTGCCCGTTTCCACCGACGCCTGATCGCCTTCCGGCCCCCCAACCACGCACCCCGAGGTGATTGATCAATGATCGGTAGGTTAAAAGCCCATGCCGTTCGGACGGCGGAGGTGTCAAGTGGTGACGTCCAGGGACGGGGCGGCGGGAGGGGCACGGCTTCGGCCGCCCGGGGCGCACCGCCACCGGCCGCCGAGAGCGTGCCCGTCGAAGCCCTGCAGACGTCGGGCGGTCCCCGCACCGGCGGGGAGGACGCGGAGCACGTCCAACTGCTGGCGGCGCTGCACACACAGCTCCCGCCCATCGTGGTGCATCGCCCCACGATGCGCGTCATCGACGGCGCGCACCGACTGCGCGCCGCACTCCTGCGCGGCGACGACCACATCATGGTCCGCTACTTCGACGGCGCGGAGGGGGACGCCTTCGTCCTCGCGGTCCAGCTCAACAGCGAGCACGGACTGCCGCTTTCGCTCTCCGACCGCAAGGCCGCCGCGGTCCGGATCGTCGCCTCGCACCCCCAGTGGTCCGACCGCAGGATCGCCGAGGTCGTGGGGCTGGCCGCGAACACGGTGGGGGCCGTACGGCAGCGTTCGACTGCGCAAAATGAGCAGCCGAACGCCAGCATCGGCCGGGACGGACGGGTGCGCCCCCGCAACGGAGCCGAAGGACGGCTGCGCGCGGGGGAGTTGATGAGAGCCAACCCGGAGGCCTCGCTGCGCGAGATAGCCAGGCTCGCGGGGATCTCGGCGGCCACCGCCAGCGACGTCCGGGCCCGGCTCAACCGGGGGGAGCCGCTGGTCACGCCGCAACAACGGCAGGCCGTGGCACGGGAGAGCCCTCCGGGAGCGATGGCCCGGCGCTCCTTCCGGCCCGACGGCCCGGCCAGCGACGTCCTGTTGGTGAGCCTCAGCAAAGACCCCTCCTTACGCCTCACCATGGCCGGCAAGATCCTGCTGCGCGCGCTGCGGGTCTGCTCGGTCGACGCGGACGGATGGGCCCGCATCGTGGAGGCGGTGCCGCCCCACCGTCAGGAGGTGGTGGCCCGCCTCGCCCGGGAGTGCGCCACCGCGTGGCAGTGCCTCGCGGACCGGCTGTCGGAACGGACGGGCGAGTCCTCGACCGAGGCGGGGTGAGCCGGCTCCCCGGGCCCTGTCCGCGAACCGGACGGGGAGCGGGGAAGCGGCACCGGGACACGGCCGGGCGGTGCGGCCGTGTCCCGGCGTGCGTACGGGGGCCGTGCGCACGGCCCGTGCGCACGGTCTCTGCGGACGGCTCGTAGCCGGCCGGCGCGAGCTCAGGGCGCGTCGAGGAACGCGCGGACGTCGCGGGCGAACTCCGGTGCCCCCAGGACGTTGTGACCACGGCGGGGGTACCGCACCAGCCGGGCGTCCGGTATCCCCGCCGCGGTCTCGTCGAACATCTCCTGCGGCCACAAGTGGTCGCGGCCGCCGCACAGCACCAGAGTGGGCGCACTCACCTCGGCCAGCCGGTCCCGGACATCGAAGCCGTCCTCGGCCAGCAGGGTCGCCCTCATGTCCGAGGGGTCGCGCGGCGGCGGATTCAGGCGTCCCGCCAGCCACAGCGGCACCATCAGCAGGCGTTGCAGCACCGGGTTGCGGGTGAGGGCGGGGGCCGCTCGATGCATACCGGAGCGGCCCCGCTCGGCCGCCGCGATCAGATCCCGGTGAAAGCGCCTGCCGACCGGACCCAGGGTGTACGCGGCGCAGGCCAGGACCAGCCGGTCGACCACGTCGGGGTGGTCCACCGCCAGTTGCAGGGCGATCGAGCCGCCGGTCCCGTGTCCGAGTACGGGCACGGGACCGGCGAACCGCGCGCGCAGTGCCTCGGCGTGTTCGGCGGCGAGCTCACCGATCGTCGTGCCGACCGGCATGCCGGGGCGACGGTTGGTCCAGAAGACCTCGTACCCGGCGGCGACGAACGGCGCCACCAGCCGGGCCGCGCGGCGCCGCTGCGCACCGGGCGGCGGCACCGTATGCGTCATCGTGAATCCGGACAGGCACACCAGCGGCTTTCCGGAACCGAAGGCGAGATGGGGCAGGCCGGTGCTGAATGTGCCTTGCTTGGTCGCGATATCCATGGGTCACCTCTCGTACTCGTCGTACTCGATCGGGCTTTGCGAGCGTTCGTGGTCACATCTCGTGGGCGCGGCTACGCTGACGTCCGGACCGGGGCCACCAAATATCGCATGGAGCAGGCGAGTCGGTCGCCGAGCTGGTTTCAGAAGAAGAGGCGAGGTGTCAGATTGTCCGCCGTTCTGCGTCCACAACACCTGGGTCCGTTACCGGAATTCATGACCGGTGCCGACACCGTTCCGGTAAAGCGCGTACGGACGCCGCCCGGTGACGAGATGTGGTTGGTGAGCGACTACGCCCTGGGACGCCGGGTGCTGTCCGACCGGCGGTTCAGCAGGGCCGCCGCGGTGGCGCCGGGCGCCCCACGGCTGAACTCGGCGGCGCCGTCCCCCACATCGATGATGAGCCTGGACGGCTCCGACCACGCCCGGCTGCGCAGGATCGTCGCGGCCGCCTTCACCACGGGCAAGATGACCGGCATGGCCCCGCTGGTGCGGGGGACGGCAGCCGATCTGCTGGCCGGCATGAGCCGCCTCGACAGCCCCGCCGACCTGGTGTCCTCCTTCGCCGAACCGTTGCCGGTGGCCGTGTTGGGCACCCTGCTCGGGGTGCCCGTCGAGGACCGGGAGATCTTCGGCTCCTGGGTGGAGGTGCTCTTCGACATCACCGCCAGCAGCGATCTGGAGAAGAGCCGTCAGCGGCTCCGGCTGGTCGACTACATGTCCACCCTGATCGACCGCAAGCGACTGCGGGACGACGACGACCTCCTCACCGACCTCATCCGGGCCCACGACGGCGACGCCCTCTCCCAGGCCGAACTCGTCAGCCTCGGCCTCGCGCTGCTCACCGCCGGCTATGAGACGACGGTCGGGCAGATCGGCCTCGCCGCACTCGCCGTGCTCCAGGAGGAGATTCCCCGGGAATTCGTCAAGGACGAAACGCGGGCGGACGCACTGGTCGAAGAATTGCTCCGTGTCACCCCGTCGACGGCGATCAGTTTCCCGCGAGTGGCTCTCGAGGACATCGAACTCGGTGATATCCGGGTACGGGCGGGTGAAGCGGTGGTCGTCTCCTTGCTGCACGGAAATCGCGACGACAAGGTATTCATTGAACCGGAGCTCCTGCGGGACGACAGGCCATCGGCCCATCTCACCTTCGGACACGGAATACACCGCTGTCTCGGAGCGCCCCTGGCGCGGCTCCAGGTGCGGACGGCGCTCGTTGAACTGTTCGAGTTCTTTCCCGCACTGCGGCTGGCCGAGGACGGGCCCGCGGCGCCCGCCGTCGTGTGGAAGGACGGACTGATCACCCGGGGCCTCAGCTCGTTGCGGGTGACGTGGTGAGCCGTCGCCGGCGCCCGTAGGACACGGAGCCACAAAGACCCACAGAGCAGAAGCACCGGCAGAACCAGAAGCACCGGCAGAACCAGTGGGATCAGAAGGGGCAGGGAACCGACAGTGGCTGCACACGTGGCGGACGGCAAGGCGGAGCCGGAGACGGCGCAGGACGAGCCGATCGCGATCATCGGCATGGCATGCCGCTTCCCCGAGGCCCCCGCGCCGGGCGACTACTGGCACCTGCTGCACGACGGCCGCTCGGCCATCAGCCGCTCGTCCGGGACCGGCAGGTACGAGGGGACGCTGCCCGACCGGGACCGGTTCGACGCCGGCTTCTTCGGCATATCGCCGCGTGAGGCGAACGCCATGGACCCGCAGCAGCGGCTGGCGCTGGAACTGAGCTGGGAGGCCCTCGAGTCGACGGGACTGCTCCCCGCCGGGCTGCGCGGCGGCGACACCGGCGTCTTCCTCGGCGTCTCGGCCAACGACTACGCCGGTGTCGTGCGACGCGAAGGAGCGGCGCCGCTCTCGCACCACGCCATGGCCGGGATCCACCGCAGCGTCGTCGCCAACCGCGTCTCGTACGCACTCGATCTGCACGGTCCGAGCCTCACCGTCGACGCGGGCCAGGCCTCGTCCCTGGTGGCCGTGCACCTGGCCTGCGCCAGTCTGCGGGGCAACGAGTCGTCCCTGGCCCTGGCCGGCGGTGTGCAGCTGAACCTCACCGAGGACGGCGCGGAACTGGCGGAGGCCTTCGGCGGGCTGTCCCCGGACGGCAGCAGCCGTGCCTTCGACGCGCGCGCCAACGGGTTCGTACGGGGCGAGGGCGCCGGCCTCGTCGTGCTCAAGCCGCTGGCCCGGGCGCTGGCCGACGGCGACCGCGTCCACGCGGTGATCAGGGGCAGCGCCGTCAACCACGACGGCAGCGGCGCGGGACTGACCGTGCCCAGCGCGGCGGCGCAGGCCGATGCCCTGCGCGCGGCCCACCGCCAGGCCCGGGTCGCCCCCGAAGACGTGCAGTACGTCGAACTCCACGGCACCGGCACGAAGGTGGGCGACCCGATCGAGGCGGACGCCCTCGGCGCGGTGTTCGGGGCACGACGAAGCGGCAGTGATCCGCTCCGGGTGGGATCGGTCAAGACCAACATCGGCCATCTGGAGGCGGCGGCGGGCATCGCCGGTCTGCTCAAGGTCACGCTGGCCCTGGCCCACGGCGTCATCCCCGCGAGCCTCAACTTCGAGTCGGCCAACCCCGGGATCGACCTCGACGCACTCGGCCTGTGCGTGCAGACGCGAGCCGAGCGGTGGCCCGCGCACGAGGGCACGGAGCGGGTGGCCGGGGTTTCCTCCTTCAGCATGGGGGGCACCAACTGTCATGTCGTCGTGTCGGCGGCGCCCGACGTGTCCGTCGCTTCGGCCGCTCGGGACCGACCGGCCGATGACGCCGTCGCGCAGCTCCGGGCGCCCATGCCGTGGGTGCTCTCGGGACGCGGCGCGCAGGCCCTGCGGGACCAGGCCCGCAAGCTGCGGGACCACGTGACGGCGAACCCCGGCGGCCGGACCGAGGACATCGGCTACTCACTGGCCACCACCCGAACCGCCTTCACCCACCGCGCGGTTGTCGTCGCGGCGGCCCGTGAGGATTTCGTGGCGGCTCTCGAGGCCCTGGCCCTCGGCACGGTGACGGACGCGGTCACCGCCGGCAGTGTCACGGCGTCGAGGGAACCGCTGACGTTCGTGTTCCCCAGTACGGCCGCCGCGTGCCTCGACGCCGGGCGGGCGCTGCTGCCCCGTTCGGCCGAGTTCGAGGCGGCCCTCGCCGCGTACGACGAGGTGTTCGCGCCCTACGGCCTGCGGCCCGCCGGCGACGTACTGCGCGGCACCGAGGCCGACGGGCCCGGGCCGGAGGACTCCACGGCGTGCGTGTTCGCGGTCACGCTCGCGCTCGCGGCGGTCTGGCGTGCGTACGGGGTCCGGCCGGACGCGGTGAGTGTCCCGGCGGGGCCCGGCACGGTGGCCGCAGCGGTCGTCCGGGGCCTGCTGACACCGCAGGAGGGCGCTCGCCTCGTCGCCACGGGCGAAGCGGCCCCCGAATGCGCTGAGTTCGCCGGCCCTCCCGCCGCGGACGCCCTGTGGCTGGACGCCACGGGGCGGCTCGGCGTGCGTACGCCGGAGACGGGATCCTGGAGCACCCCGAACGGTTCGCCGTCCGAGCCGGACTTCCTCGGGGCCCTCGGGCAGTTGTACGTGCGGGGCGTGCCGGTCGACTGGCGCCCCGCTTTCGCCGGCACCCGGCCCACGGTCGTCGGACTGCCCTCGTATGCCTTCCAGCGGGAGTCGTACTGGTGGCCCGAGGCCGGCGCGGAAGCGGCCGAGGGTCCGGTGTCCGGGCCCACGCCCCGCTCGGGGATCTCCGCCGAGGAGACCGTCTTCTCGGCGGTCCGCGACGTGCTGGGCGGCGGCGCGTTCGACGGCGGAGCGGCGTTCAGGGACGCGGGCTTCGATTCCTTGATGCTGGCCGAACTGCGGGACCGGCTGTCCGAGGCGACCGGCCTGGACATTCCGTCGACTGCGGTATTCGACCACCCGACCCCACTGGCCCTCAGCGATTTCCTGGCCGCTCTTCAGGAGAATGCCACCGACACCGTTCCCGTGCAGGCCGCCGAAAAGACGTCACGCGCATCCTCCTCCGGTGATCCGGTGGTGATTGTGGGGATGGCTTGTCGTTTTCCTGGTGGGGTGGTTTCGCCGGAGGGTTTGTGGGATGTGGTGGTGTCGGGTGGGGATGTGGTGTCTGGTTTTCCGGTGGATCGGGGGTGGGGTGCGGGGGTGTTGTCGGGTGAGGTGTGTGGGGTGCGGGAGGGGGGTTTTGTTGAGGGTGTGGGTTTGTTCGATGCGGGGTTTTTTGGTGTGTCGCCTCGGGAGGCGGCGGGGATGGATCCTGCGCAGCGGTTGTTGTTGGAGGTGTCGTGGGAGGTGTTGGAGCGGGCTGGGGTGGCGCCGGGTTCGTTGCGTGGGCGTGGTGGGGTGGGGGTTTTTGTCGGGGGGATGGGTTATGAGTACGGTCCGCGTTTGTGGGAGGGGGGTGGGGGGTCGGCTGGTTATTTGTTGACGGGTTCTGCCGGTGGGATGTTGTCGGGGCGTTTGGCGTATGTGTTGGGGGTGGAGGGTCCTGCGTTGACGGTGGATACGGCGTGTTCGTCGTCGTTGGTTGCTTTGCATTTGGCTGTGGGTTCTTTGCGGTCGGGTGAGTGTGATGTGGCGTTGGTGGGTGGGGCGACGGTGATGGGGACGCCGGGTGCTTTTGTGGAGTTTTCTCGTCAGGGTGGGTTGTCGGGGGACGGGCGGTGTCGTTCGTTTTCTTCGGATGCTTCGGGGACGGGGTGGTCGGAGGGTGTGGGGATGTTGTTGGTGGAGCGGTTGTCTGTGGCGCGTCGGTTGGGGCATCGGGTGTTGGCGGTGGTGGCGGGGAGTGGGGTGAATTCGGATGGTGCGTCGAATGGGTTGACGGCGCCTTCGGGTGTGGCGCAGCAGCGGGTGATTCGTCGGGCGTTGGCGGATGCGGGGGTGTCGGCGTCGGGGGTGGATGTGGTGGAGGGGCATGGGACGGGGACGGTGTTGGGGGATCCGGTGGAGGTGGGGGCGTTGGCGGGTGTGTTCGGTGGTGGGCGGCCGGTGGGGCGGCCGTTGTGGTTGGGGTCGTTGAAGTCGAATATCGGGCATGCGCAGGCGGCTGCGGGTGTGGGTGGTGTGATCAAGATGGTGGAGGCGTTGCGGCATGGGGTGTTGCCGCGGACGTTGCATGTGGTGGAGCCGGTGGGTGGGGTGGAGTGGGGTTCGGTGCGGTTGTTGACGCGGGAGGTTGTGTGGGAGTCGGTGGAGGGCAGGCCGCGGCGGGCGGGGGTGTCGTCGTTCGGGATCTCGGGGACGAACGCGCACGTCATCCTCGAAGAACCCCCTGAGGCCGGCGACTTCGAGACGGGGACCGGGGGAGTGGACGGGACCGCCGAGCACCCGGCGTCGGTCCTCCGGGACCCGCGGGCCGCCTCCGGCCTCCCGGGCGCCCGGTCCGACGGCGCCGGCGCCGACCGGAGCAGCGCCGCCGATGAGACCGCCGGGGCCTTGGCGCTGCCGCTGGTGCTGTCCGCGAAGACACCGACTGCTTTGCGCACCCAGGCCCGCCGCCTCCATGACTTCCTCTCCGGCGGCGCTGAGCACCGGCCCGCGCACGACGGCCCTGTCGACCCGTCCGCCGTCGCGTACACCGCCGCCTGCGTCCAGTCCGGGTTCGGCCACCGCGCCGCCGTGCTGCCCGGCGCGGACGGCGACTACCGAGGGGCACTGGACGCTCTGGCCGCCGGGCTGCCGCACGCCCTGGTGTCGACCGGGAGCGTGAGCGGGCGCGCCCGGCCCGTGTTCGTCTTCGGAGCCGGAGCCGGAGCCGGAGCCGGAGCCGAGGCCGGTGCCGGTGCCGCTGCGGCCGGTGGTGGCCCTGACTACGCAGCCGCGGCAAGGGAGTTGCTGGCCGCGTCCCCCGTGTTCGCCGGGCACGTGCAGGAGTGCGCCGAAGCCCTGGCCGTCCATCTCGGCCGTCATGTGGGCGAGTTGATCCCTGCCGACCCTCCGGAAGCCGTGGCGTTCGTGGTGGGAGCCGGTCTCGCCCGGCTGTGGGAGCAGTGCGGTGTGCGGCCCGACGCGGCACTGGGGCAAGGGGTGGGAGAGATCGTCGCGGCCCATGTCACCGGGGCGCTGACGCTGGACGAGGCGGCACGCCTCTGCGCGGCCCGCGTGCGCGGAGACTCCGACGACGAACTGCGAGCGGTCATGGCCACGGTGACCCCGCGCCGTACGAAGACCGACCTCTGCTCGTCGCGAACCGGCATGCCGCTCGACGCCGAACGGGAGCTGACCGCCGAGTACTGGCTGCGCGCCGTACGGGAACCCGCCGACCTCGACGCGGCGCTGCGCCACCTGGCAGACCACGGCAGCCGCACCCTCGTAGCGATGCCGGCCGCCTCCCGGCTCGTCGCGACACCGCACAGTCGGGACGCCGGTCACCCGGACGCAGCCGGCCCCCCGCGGCTACTGGACGCGCTCCGCCCCGGCGGTGACGGCGCCGGCGGCCTCCTGTCGGCACTGGCCGCCGCCTACACGCGCGGCCTGCCGGTGGACTGGCAGACCGTCATCCCCAGGCGGCCCCTGGCCGTCCTGCCGACCTACCCGTTCGAGAGGAGGCGGTACTGGCTGAACGCCGACGCGCCGCGCCCGCCGCACAGCGGGGAGCATGCGCTGCTCGACACCGCCGTCACCCTCGCGGACCGCGACGCGCGGGCGCTCGCCGGCACCCTGTCCACCCTCACGCACCCCTGGCTGGCCGACCACCGGATCGACGGCCACACCGTGCTGCCGGGAACGGCCCTGGTCGAACTGGCCGCGCACATCGCCGCGCTCGACGGCGCCGCGACGGTCACCGAACTGACCCAGGAGGCGCCGGTTCGCCTCCCCGACGACGGCAGGACGGTCGAGGTCCAGTTCGTCGTCGGCGCGGTCGGCGAGACAGGAGAACGGCCCTTCACCGTGTACGCGCGTCCCGGCCGTGCCCGGGAGTCGGCGCGGGCCGGCGAGGAGAGCCCGGCCGCCGACTGGACCCGTCACGCCACCGGGATTCTCGCGGCGCGTGCTCCCCGGACACCGGTGGACTTCGACCAGGCGGACTGGCCGCCGCCAGGCGCGGAACCCGTGGAACTGAGCGGCATGTACGAGGAGTTGGCCGAGGCCGGCTACGCGTACGGCCCCACCTTCCGTGGCCTTGAGGCCGCGTGGCGGCTGGGCGAGGACCTGTGTCTCGACGTACGGCTGCCCGCCGGCACCGACACGTCCGGGTACGGCCTGCACCCGGCACTGCTGGACGCGACGCTGCACGCGACCGTGTGGCAGGGCGCGGCCGACGGTCGCGTACGGCTGCCCTTCTCGTGGAGCGGCGTGCGGGTGTACGGCCGTGACGCGACGGAGCTGCGCGTACGGGTGTCACCTGTCGGACCGGACGCGGTGGCGCTGCGGATCACGGACGGGCACGGCACGCCGATGGCCGCCGTGGACTCGCTGGTGCTGCGGGCCGCTTCGGACGGTCCCGCGGACGAGGGACTCCTGCACGTGACGTGGGGCCCACTGGACCACCCTCTGTCGGAACCGGCCTTTGACGCCGGCGCGTGCTGGGTGCTCGGGTCCGCCCCGCGTTCAGGCCTCACCGCCGTTCTCGACATGGCGCAGGCGGGTACGCGTCTCGACGCCGGGACCCCGCCGCCCGCCGCCGTGCTGGTGCCCTGCCTGCCGTCGGCCGTCTCGGGCGGGGAAGCCCGCGTGCCCGACGGCGTGCGTCGCGCGGCCCGCGCGACGCTGACGCTGCTCCAGAGCTGGCTGGACGACAGCCGATTCGCCGACACCCGGCTGGTGTTCGTGACCCAGGGGGCGGTGCGCACGGGCGCGGGACCCGACGAGGCGCCGGTGGATCTGGCCCACGCACCGCTGTGGGGGCTGGTCCGCACCGCGCGATCGGAGCATCCGGACCGCTTCGCCCTCCTCGACCTGGACGGGGACTTCGACGAGACCCGTCTGACGCGCGAGGTGCTGACCGCCGTGGCGGCCGGCGCAGCACCCGAACTCGCCCTGCGCGACGGTGCGCTGCTCGTGCCCCGGCTGTCGTCCGTGCCGCGGCCGACGCCCGTGCCGCGGCCGACCGGGACGCCGGACCCCGTCGAGGTCGCCGCCGCACCGGTACGTCCGCACGGCACCGTCCTGGTGACCGGCGGCACCGGTGCGCTCGGCGCGCGCATCGCCCGGCACCTGGTGGCCCACCACGGCGTACGGCACCTGCTGCTGACCAGCCGCAGCGGCGCCCGTGCCGCGGGAGCGGACGACCTGGCACGGGAGCTGCGGGGCATGGGCGCCCGGGTGCGGATCGCCGCCTGTGACTGCGCCGACCGGGAGGCGCTCGCCGCGGTGCTCGACGCCGTCCCCGCCGACCGTCCGCTGACCGGCATCGTCCACGCCGCGGGCGTCGTCCAGGACGCGACCGTCCGTGCGCTGACGGTCGAGCAACTCGACGCCGTGCTCCGTCCGAAGGCCGAGGCCGCCTGGAACCTGCACGAGCTGACCCGCTCCGCCCCGCTCGCCTTCTTCGACCTCTTCTCCTCCGCCACCGGCACGCTCGGCGCCGCCGGACAGGGGAACTACGCCCTGGCCAACACCTTCCTCGACGCCCTCGCCCGGCACCGCGCCGACCTGGGCCTCCCGGCGCGCTCGCTGGCGTGGGGCCTGTGGGACCTTCCGGACGGGATGGCGGGACGGCTGACGGCGCACGCCGTCGAACGCCTCGGACGCCGCACCGGGCTGCGGCCGCTCGACGCGGCCCGCGGTCTGCGCATGTACGACGCCGCCCGCACCGTGGACCTGCCGACCGTGGTGGCCGCGGCACTCGACCCGGAGTTCGTCCGGGCGTTCGCCGCGGCCGCGGCTCCCACCGTCGCCCCTGCCGCCGCCCCCACCGTCGCCGCTGATCGGACGGGGACCCCGTGGTCACGGCGGCTGGCCGAACTGCCGGAGGGCGAACGGACGACGGAGAGCCGGCGCCTCGTCATGTCGATCGCGGGCGAGGTGCTGGGCGGGAGCGGCTTCGACGGCGGCCTCGCGTTCCGGGACGCCGGTTTCGATTCGCTGCTGGCGGTGGAACTGCGCAACCGGCTCTGTGAAGTGACGGGGCTGAGGCTGCCGCCGACCGTGGTGTTCGACCATCCGACACCGCTCGCCCTGGGCACGTTCCTGGGTTCTCTGCTCGCGGATCCGCCTGCCGAGGACCGGGCGGCCGAGAAAGCGGTTCCGGCTGTTTCGCCGGCGCGCCCGACCACCGGTAATACGGCTTCCTCCGGTGATCCGGTGGTGATTGTGGGGATGGCTTGTCGTTTTCCTGGTGGGGTGGTTTCGCCGGAGGGTTTGTGGGATGTGGTGGTGTCGGGTGGGGATGTGGTGTCTGGTTTTCCGGTGGATCGGGGGTGGGGTGCGGGGGTGTTGTCGGGTGAGGTGTGTGGGGTGCGGGAGGGGGGTTTTGTTGAGGGTGTGGGTTTGTTCGATGCGGGGTTTTTTGGTGTGTCGCCTCGGGAGGCGGCGGGGATGGATCCTGCGCAGCGGTTGTTGTTGGAGGTGTCGTGGGAGGTGTTGGAGCGGGCTGGGGTGGCGCCGGGTTCGTTGCGTGGGCGTGGTGGGGTGGGGGTTTTTGTCGGGGGGATGGGTTATGAGTACGGTCCGCGTTTGTGGGAGGGGGGTGGGGGGTCGGCTGGTTATTTGTTGACGGGTTCTGCCGGTGGGATGTTGTCGGGGCGTTTGGCGTATGTGTTGGGGGTGGAGGGTCCTGCGTTGACGGTGGATACGGCGTGTTCGTCGTCGTTGGTTGCTTTGCATTTGGCTGTGGGTTCTTTGCGGTCGGGTGAGTGTGATGTGGCGTTGGTGGGTGGGGCGACGGTGATGGGGACGCCGGGTGCTTTTGTGGAGTTTTCTCGTCAGGGTGGGTTGTCGGGGGACGGGCGGTGTCGTTCGTTTTCTTCGGATGCTTCGGGGACGGGGTGGTCGGAGGGTGTGGGGATGTTGTTGGTGGAGCGGTTGTCTGTGGCGCGTCGGTTGGGGCATCGGGTGTTGGCGGTGGTGGCGGGGAGTGGGGTGAATTCGGATGGTGCGTCGAATGGGTTGACGGCGCCTTCGGGTGTGGCGCAGCAGCGGGTGATTCGTCGGGCGTTGGCGGATGCGGGGGTGTCGGCGTCGGGGGTGGATGTGGTGGAGGGGCATGGGACGGGGACGGTGTTGGGGGATCCGGTGGAGGTGGGGGCGTTGGTGGGTGTGTTCGGTGGTGGGCGGCCGGTGGGGCGGCCGTTGTGGTTGGGGTCGTTGAAGTCGAATATCGGGCATGCGCAGGCGGCTGCGGGTGTGGGTGGTGTGATCAAGATGGTGGAGGCGTTGCGGCATGGGGTGTTGCCGCGGACGTTGCATGTGGTGGAGCCGGTGGGTGGGGTGGAGTGGGGTTCGGTGCGGTTGTTGACGCGGGAGGTTGTGTGGGAGTCGGTGGAGGGCAGGCCGCGGCGGGCGGGGGTGTCGTCGTTCGGGATCTCGGGGACGAACGCGCACGTCATCCTCGAAGAACCCCCTGCCGATACGTCGGCTCCCGCGGGCAGGGACGTACGGAACGCCTTCGCGCGCACGGACGTACGGACGGCTCCCGTGGGCGCGGACGTACGGACTGCCCCCGCGCGCACGGACGTTCGTGACCACTCCTCAGCCGGCCACCCGGGTGGCGCGCTGCCGCTGGTGCTGTCCGCGAAGACGCCGACAGCCCTGCGCACCCAGGCCCGCCGCCTCCATGACCTGCTGAGCGGGCCGTCCGGGAAGCAGCACCTGCCGGACGACGCCCCGACCGCCCTGGATCTCGCGGCGGTCACCTACACCACCGCCCGCGTCCAGTCCGGCTTCGATCACCGCGCGGCGATCGTCCACGAGGACGGGACCGCTCTCCTCGACGGCCTCGCCGCACTGGCCGAGGACCGCCCGGCAGCCCCGCTGTCACGAGGCGTGGCAGGCCCCGCAGACGGACGCCGGGTGCTCATGTTCGCCGGGCAGGGCACCCAGCGGCCCGGCATGGGCAAGCAGCTGCACCAGCGGTTCCCGGCGTACGCGGAGGCCTTCGACGAGGCGTGTGCCGCCTTCGACCCGCACCTGGAGCGGCCGCTGGCCTCCGTCGTCTTCGCGGACCACGCGAGCGCCGAGGCGGCGGCACTGCACCGGACCGCCTTCACCCAGCCCGCGCTCTTCGCCACCGAGTACGCGCTGTCCGAGCTGCTGCGGTCCTGGGGCGTGCGGCCGGACATCGTGCTGGGCCACTCCGTCGGTGAACTGGTCGCCGCGCAGGTCGCGGGCGTCTTCTCCCTGGCCGACGCCGCCGCACTCGTCGCGGCGCGCGGCCGGCTCATGCAGTCGCTGCCGTCGGGCGGCGCGATGGTCGCGGTACGGGCGGCCCTCGCGGACGTCGAACCGCTGCTCGCCGGCCTCGAGGACGTGGTGGGAATCGCCGCCGTCAACGGCCGCCGGTCGGTGGTGGTCTCCGGCGCGAGCGACGCCGTGTCGAACGTGGTCACCCGGTTGCAGGCCGCCGGTCACCGGACCACGGCGCTCACGGTCAGCCACGCCTTCCACTCACCTCTCATGACGCCGATCCTCGCCGAGTTCCGGGAGATCGCGGCGGGGCTGACGTACCGGCGGCCGGTCCTGCCGCTCGTCTCGAACGTGACCGGCCGGATGGCGAAGGCGGCGGAGCTCATGTCGCCCGACTACTGGGCGGACCACATACGGCGCCCGGTCCGCTTCGCCGACCAGATCGCCGCCGCCCGTGCGGAAGGCGGGCGGCACTTCGTGGACATCGGCCCCGACGGCACGCTGTCGTCCATGGCGACGGCGATCCTCACCGGCCTCGCCGAGGACCCCGGGCGGGACGAGGCGCACGGCCGTTCCGTGGTGGTGCCGCTGCTGCGCGGTGCCCGCGACGAGGCGCGGACGGCGGCGGACGGACTCGCGGCCGGTTTCGCCTCCGGCCTCGACGTGGACTGGCCGGCCGTGGCCGCCGCCTGGGGCGGTGAACTGACCACTCTGCCGACCTACCCCTTCGAACGCCGGCGGTACTGGCTCAACCCGACGGAGTCCGCGACGGAGTCGGCCGGAGCAGGCGCTGCGCGCACCACGGACCACCCCGTGCTGGACCGACCGCTGGACCTGCCGGACAGCGGTGAACTGGTGTGGTCCGGACGGCTGGACCCGGCGGAACTCCCCTGGCTGGCCGATCATGTGGTGGCCGGTCAGGCCCTGGTGCCGGGCGCCGTGCTCGCCGAACTGGCCTGCCGGGTGGCGCGCGAGGCGGGGTGCCCCCGGGTGGAGGAACTGGTCCTCGCCAGCCCCCTCGTCCTGCCCGACCGGGCGGCGCTCGAACTCCGTGTGGTGGCCCGTGCCGCGGACGGCTCCGGACGTCGGCCCTTCACCGTCCACGCGCGCACGTCCGCCGACCCCGACCTCGCATGGCGGCCCACGGCCACCGGCGTGCTGGCCGCCGCCCCGGACGGCTTTGCCGCCCCGATCCCGTCGGTGACCTGGCCGCCGTCCGACGCCGAGCCCCTGCCGCTGCACCAGGAGGGCGACTACGCCCGCCTCGCCGCCCGAGGCCTCGCGTACGGGCCGGCCTTCCGGGGACTGCGTGCCCTGTGGCGCACGGCCGACGGCATCTGCGCCGAACTCGCACCGCCGGCGCCCATCGCCTCGCAGACCACGCTCTTCGGCCTGCACCCCGCTCTGCTGGACGCCGCCCTGCACCCGATCGAACTCTTCGGCCTCGCGGGCGAGCCCTCCGCGTCCGGCGTCCGCGCGCCCGGCGTTCGCGTCCCCTTCACCTGGCGCGACATGACCCACCACGCACGCCCGAACAGTCCTCGCGTGAGGGTCCGGCTGACCGCCGTGGGGCGGGACGAGGTCGCGTTGGAGCTGTCCGACATGGACGGCAACCCGGTCCTGTCGGTCGGAGGGCTGGCCCTGCGCTCGCCGTCGACGGCGGACGACAGCCGGCTGCGACGCCTGAGCTGGACGACGGCCGACCGACGCGCCGGCGACGAGACCGGGGAACGGTCCGGCGACTGCGAGCGGCCCGACCGGCTCGCGCTGATCGTTCCCGGCGGCGCCGGCGTCCGTAAGCCTCACGACGCCTTGCCCACCCTGCACGCCGAGCGCTGCGCCGACGTCGCCGAACTGGTCCGACGGGCACCCGGGGGAGTATCCGACACGGTGGTGATCCCCTGCCCGGCGGGCACCATGGACGAGGTCCACGAGGTGACCGCCGGCGTGCTCGCCGTCGTACAGGAGGTGCTGGCCGAACCGGCGCTCGCCCGGTGCCGGATCGCCCTGGTGACGAGCGGAGCGGTCGGCACCGCCGACGACGACCCGGCGACGGACGCCGCGGCCGCCGCCGTATGGGGACTCGGCCGGTGTGCGCAGCAGGAGGAGCCGGGACGGATCCGGCTGGTGGACATCGACGCGAGCGAGGAGTCGGCGGAGTCGCTCGCCCGGGCCCTGCGGTCCGGCCTCCCCCAGGTCGCCCTCAGGAAGGGAGAGTGGCTCACCCCGGAGCTGACGCCCACGACCGGCAGCCTGCTCGACGCGCCGTCCGGCGACGGAAGCTGGCGGCTGGACTTCGTCGGACGCGGGACCCCCGACGCCCTGGCCCTCGTGGAGTGGCCGGACGCCGACGCGCCCCTCGGCGAGGGCCAGGTGCGTGTGGCGCTGCACGCGGCCGGGGTCAACTTCCGCGATGTGCTGCTCACGCTGGGCGTCGTCGAGCCGGGGGCCGGCGTGCCCGAGGGCGAGGGGCGGCAGAGCGTGGAGGGCGCGGGCGTGGTCGTCGAGGCCGGTCCGGGAGCGGGCCGACTGCGTCCGGGGGACCGGGTGATGGGCCTCTTCGACGGGATCGGACCGGTCTCGGTGACCGACGAGAGGCTGCTCGCGCCCGTCCCGGCGCACTGGTCGTTCGCCGAGGCGGCCGCCGTGCCCGTGGCGTTCCTCACCGCCTACTTCGGCCTCGTCGAGCTCGGCCGGCTCCGCGCCGGAGAACGCGTGCTCATCCACACGGCGACCGGTGCGGTCGGCTTCGCGGCCCGCCAACTCGCCCTGCACGCGGGGGCGGAGATCTTCGCCACCGCGAGCCCGGCGAAGTGGCCCGTACTGCGGGACGCCGGCATCGGCTCCGACCACATCGCCTCCTCCCGCGACGGCGCCTTCGAGGCGTCCTTCCGTGCCGCGTCCGACGGGGCGGGCATGGACGTGGTGCTCAACTCGCTCGCCGGACCGCTCACCGACGCGTCCCTGCGGCTCCTCGCGCCGGGCGGCCGGTTCCTGGAGATGGGCAAGACGGACCCGCGCGACCCCGAGGAGGTGGCCGCCGCGTACGACGGCGCCGCGTACACCGTCTTCGACATCCGGCAGACGGGGCCCGACGGCATACAGCGGATGCTGGCCGACCTCCTGCCGCTCTTCGAGGACGGCACGCTGACGCCTCCGCCGCTCACCCTGCGCCATGTGCGCGACGCCCCGGCCGCCTACCGGTACGTCGCCGAAGCACGGCACGTGGGCAAGGTGGTCCTCACCGTCCGGGACTTCGACACCGACCGCGCGGTGCTGATCACCGGCGGTCTCGGCACACTGGGCGCGCTCGTCGCCCGGCATCTCGTGACGCGGCACGGGGTACGGGACCTCGTGCTGGTCGGCCGACGCGGCGAGGCGACCCCCGGCAGCGCCGAACTGGCGGAAGAGCTGCGCGGATCGACGGCCCGCGTCACCGTCGCCGCGTGCGACGCGGGCGACCGGGAAGCCCTGGCGGCGCTCCTGAGTGAGCTGTCCGGGCGCGGCATCCGCATCGGATCGGTGGTGCACGCGGCGGGCATGACGCGGGACGCGGCGATCGGCTCGCTGACCGCGGACGCGATGGCCGAAGTGCTCCGGGCCAAGGCGGTCGCCGCCCTGAACCTGCACGAACTGACCGCGCACCACGGCCTCTCGTCCTTCGTCCTGTTCTCCTCGGTGGCCGGCGTGACCGGCTCGGCCGGACAGGGCAACTACGCCGCGGCCAACGCCTTCCTGGACGCGCTTGCCGAGCACCGCCGCGCCCGGTCACTGCCCGCGCTGTCCATCGCCTGGGGGCTGTGGGAGCCGGCGAGCGGCATCACCGGGCGGCTGCGCGCCGAGGACCACGACCGGCTCGCCCGTCACGGCATCCGCGCCCTGTCCGCGGACCGGGGGCTGGCCCTCTTCGACGAGGCCATCGCCACCGCGGCCCCGGTCGCGGTCGCGGCCCGCCTCACCACGCCCCCGCCCGCAGCCCGGCCCGACACCGCAGCGGCGGCGAACGGGAGCACCCCGGCGGCGGCGAACGGGAGCAGCACCGCGGTGACGAACGGCGCCGGGCCCGCCGGGCCGCCCGAGGCGGTCCGCCGAAGGTCGCTGCTCGAACTGGTGCGGGCGGAAGCCGCCTCGGTGCTCGGACACGACTCGCCGGAGGCCGTCGCGCCCGAAGCGCTCTTCCCCCAGCTCGGTTTCGACTCGCTCGGAGCGATCGAACTGCGCAATCGCATCGTCGCCGCGACCGGCGTCCCGCTGCTGTCCACCCTCATCTACGATTTCCCGTCCCCGAAGGCATTGGCGGGCCATCTGCGCGAGGAATACCCGGACTGGCCCGACGGCGACCGCCCCCTTCACGGAACGGGAAGCGCGAACGGAACGGGGAACCGCAAGGGGACGGAAATCGACAGGGACGCGGGAATCGACGACGAAAAGAGGATCGACGACGGAAAGGGGATCGATGACGGGAAGGGGATCGGCGACATGCGGGGGGCGGGCCATGAGCACTGACGCGGGCGGCTGGACGATGTCCTTCAACCCGGGCCGGGACGCACGGTTCCGCCTGGTCTGCTTTCCGCACGCGGGCGGTTCCGCCGGGGCCTTCTTCCCGCTGGCGCGCGCCGCGCCGCCCGGACTGGAGGTGGTCGGCGTCCAGTACCCGGGACGCCTGTGGCGCCGTACGGAACCGGCCGTCACCGACATCCGCGGCCTGGCGCGCGGCGCGGCGGACGCGCTGCTGGCCGAGCGGGATCTGCCGACCGCCGTCCTCGGCCACAGCATGGGCGCGCTGGTCGCCTTCGAGACCGTACGGCTGTTGCAGCGGGAGCGGCCGGGAGCCGTCGGGCACCTCTTCGCCTCCGGCAGTCGCGCGCCGTCCCGCCCGCGCGAGGAGGTCCAGCGGGCGCGGTGGACCGACGAGCGGATCATCGCCGAGCTGCGCGTCCTGGGCGGCACCGGCGACCGGCTGATCTCCGACGAGGAGGCGCTGCGCCAGGCCCTGCCGGCCCTGCGCGACGACTACCGCGCGCTGGCCGCCTACCGGCCCTCTCCCGGCGCGTGCGTCAGGGTGCCGCTCACCGTGCTCGTGGGGCGCGAGGACCCGAAAGCGGGGCCGGAGCACGCCGCGGACTGGCGGCCGCACACCGGCGCGGCCTTCGCATTCAGGGTGTTTCCCGGCGGTCACTTCTTTCTCGATGAGAACGCCGCGGAACTGCTGGACCTCGTGCAGTGCAGCCTTGTGATGCCGCAACGCCCGTGAGAGTCTTTCGGGCGCCATCCAAAAGAAATGCATGAAGAGAATGGAGAGGCGATGTCGAATCCGTTCGAGGACGAAAACGCCGCGTACGTGGTACTGATCAACGACGAACTTCAGTATTCGCTGTGGCCGGTGATCGTCGACATTCCCGACGGCTGGCACTCGGTGTTCGGTGAGGCCCCGAGGTCCGAGTGCCTGGACTACATAGACCAGCACTGGACGGACATGCGTCCCAAGAGCCTGGTGGACGCGATGGGCGCGGCGGCCGGCGCCCGGGACCGCACCGAATGACCACCCCGTCCGGCCCGGGCCGTCCGCCCGCGGCCCGGCCGCGGGTCCGGACGGATCTGGACGGCCTGCCGCTCTTCCGGGGAAGGGCCGCCGAACCCGGAACGATCGGCCTGGACTGCAACGAGTCGCCGTTCGCGCCGCCCGCAGCCGTGCAGGCCGCGCTGTCCGGTGCCGTCCAGGGGCTGAACCGCTACCCCGACAACTCGTCCGCCGACCTCACCGCCCGGCTCGCCGAGCGTCACGGAGTGCCGCCCGCCACCGTCTGTCTGGGGCCGGGGTCGGTGGGCCTGTGCGTGCAGTTGATCCAGATCACCTGTGCGGCGGGCGACGAAGTGATCGTCCCCTGGCGCTCGTTCGAGGTCTATCCGTCCCTCGCCGGGACGGCGGGCGCGGTGGTGCGCCGGGTCCCGCTGACCTCGGGGCACGCCCTCGACCTGCCGGCGATGGCCGCGGCGATCTCCGACCGCACCCGGCTGGTCTTCGTGTGCTCGCCCAACAACCCGACCGGGACATCCGTGTCCCGGTCGGCCGTGGAGCGCTTCCTCGCCGAGGTGCCGCCGGACGTCCTGGTGGTCCTCGACGAGGCGTACGCGGAGTTCACCGAGCAGGAGGCCGACCCGCTCGACGGGTTCGGCCTGGTGCGCGACCTGTTGCGGCAGGGGCGTACCAACGTGGTCGCGCTCCGCACCTTCTCCAAGGCGTACGGGCTGGCCGGGCTGCGGATCGGCTACTGCCTGTCCGCCCCGCCGGTGGCCGAACTGCTGGGCCGGGTCGCGGTCCCGTACGCGGTCGGCACCCTCGCCCAGCGGGCCGCGGTCGCCGCGCTGGACTGCGAGCGGGAAGTGCGGGAGCGCTGCCGGCACCTCACCGAGGAGCGGGAGCGGGTCCGGGCCGCTCTGCTCGACGCGGGCTGGGACGTGCCGGTCAGCGGCGCGAACTTCCTGTGGCTGGCTGCCGGTTCGGCCGCGGAGGCCTTCGCCGCGCACTGCCGCGAGCAGCGGATCCTGGTCAGGGCCTTTCCCGGCGAGGGGGTACGGGTGACGGTCGGCGCGGACACCGAGAACGACGCCTTCCTGGCCGCGGCGGCACGGTTCGCCCCCATCGACGCGGGCGGCGCCGTCGGGAGATGAAGCCGTCCGGCTCCCACGCGACACCTGCCCTCGGTGCCTCCGTGCCTGTGTAGCTGCTGTCTCCGTGCCTGTGTTCCTCCGTTCCTCCGTTCCTCCGTTCCTCCGTTCCGGTGACTTCATCCGCTGGTTTTCAACTTCTGGTTGACAACTACTGGTTGAAGTTGCCAGGCTCCTCCCATGACCGATCATGCGGAGGGGCCGGACGCCCTGGATCGTGCCGAAGACCCCGACCATGCCCGTGCCCGCCGGGAGCATGTCGCGCTGCGGCACGTGGTCGAGCGGCTGGCCGACGCCGAGCGGCCGGGGCCGACCGACCCGGCGGCTCGCCTCACCGCTCAGGAGGCCGTCCATCTCATCGCCTCCTGGGCCGCCGGCGGCGGGCGTTTTGCCGACGCGCCCGAGATGGACAGGACCGACATCATGGCGGCCCTGACGTTGCTCCCGCGCGCCCGCGCCGACTTGGACGTACTGGAGGCGAGCCTGCTGTTCGTCGCCCGGGACATCGGCCTGACCTGGCAGGACATCGCCTACGGCCTCGGCCTGCGGTCCCCGCAGGCGGCGCAGAAGCGGGCCGGACGCGGCACCCAGAGCCCGGGCCCGACCCCACCGTTACGGCCACAGACCCCAGCCGCAAGCGACCCCAAGGGTGAATGTGAGCACTGAACTCGCGGTCGAGACCGTCGGCATGGTGAAGTCCTTCGGGACCACCAAGGCCGTCGACGGCCTCGACCTGTCCGTCCCGGCCGGCGCCGTCTACGGAGTCCTCGGACCCAACGGCGCCGGCAAGACCACGACCCTGCGCATCCTGGCGACACTGCTCGCACCCGACGCGGGCAGCGCCCGGGTCTTCGGTCACGACGTCGTCCGCGAAGCGAACCGCGTACGGGAACGAGTCAGCCTCACCGGCCAGTTCGCCAGCGTCGACAACGACCTCACGGGCATGGAGAACCTGTTGCTGCTCGCGCGGCTGCACGGATACCGCGCCACGGCCGCCCGGGAGCGCGCACGCGACCTGCTGGAGGCGTTCGACCTGGTCGAGGCCGCCGACCGCCCGGCCCGCGGCTACTCCGGCGGAATGCGCCGCCGGCTGGACGTGGCCGCCGGGCTCATCGTCCGGCCTCAGCTGATGTTCCTCGACGAGCCGACCACGGGACTCGACCCCCGCAGCCGTAACGAGGTCTGGGCCATCATCCGGGCGACCGTCGAGCGCGGCACGACCGTGCTGCTCACCACCCAGTACCTGGAAGAGGCCGACCAGCTCGCGCAGCGCGTCGCGGTCATCGACCACGGCAAGCTGGTCGCCGAGGGCACCCCCGGCGAGCTGAAGTCCTCGGTGGGCCGCGGCTCACTGCGCGTCGAACTGACGGACCCCGACGATCTGCCGGAGGCGAGCCGCATCCTCGTCGGTGCTCTGGGTGTGCCGGCCGAGACCACCGGCCCGGCCCAACTCACCGCGCGGGGCACCGATCCCCGGAGCGTGGCGCACGCCCTGGGCGAACTCACCCGCACCATCGAGGTCGACGACTTCGCCATGGACCGCCCGAGCCTGGACGAGGTGTTCCTCGCGCTGACCGGGCGGCCCCCGACCTCCGAGGTGCCCGCCGCCCGCAAGCCGGGCCGCAAGTCCGGCCGCAAGCCCGCCACGAACGAGGAGAGCCGATGACGACCGCCGCGCGCCCGATCGAGGCGGAGGAGAGGCTGCTCAGGGTCCTCGGCGAGGACACCCGCCCCCAGCAGCGGCCCGGGGCGCTGTCCACGTCGCTCACGATGGGCTGGCGGGCGCTGGTGAAGATCAAGCGCTCGCCGGGACAGCTGTTCAACGCGACCATCACCCCCGTGATGTTCACGCTGATCTTCACCTACCTCTTCGGCGGCGCGATCTCCGGCAGCAGCCGCGAGTACCTGCAGTTCCTGCTGCCCGGCATCCTCGTGCAGGGCGTGCTGTTCATCTCCACACAGACCGGTGTGGCCCTCACCACCGACCTCCAACAGGGCATCTTCGACCGCTTCAAGTCGATGCCGATCTGGCGGCCGTCCCCGCTGACCGGCGCCCTGATCGGCGACGTGGTGCGCTATCTGATCTCGTCGGCCGTCGTGGTCGCCGTCGGGCTCGCCCTGGGCTTCCGGCCCGACGGCGGAGTGCTCGGCGTCACCGGCGGCGTGCTCCTCGCCGTCCTCTTCGGCTTCTGCGTCTCATGGATCTGGACGTTCCTCGGCCTGGTGCTGCGCACCCCGCAGGGTGTCTCCGCGCTCGGCATGCTGCTGCTGTCGCTCCTGACCTTCGCCAGCAACATCTTCGCCGAGCCGACCACCATGCCCGGCTGGCTGGAGGCGTTCGTCGACATCAACCCCATCGGGTACGTGGTCACCGCGAGCCGCTCCCTCATGAACGGGGACGGCACGGCCGACCTCGCTCCCGCCCTCGTCTCCTGCGCGGTGCTGCTGATCCTGTTCGTGCCGCTCAGCCTGCTGCGCTACAACAAGAGCGAATAAAGGAGCGGGCTGTAATTCAGCCCGTCAAACGGCGTTCCCCTCGTAATTTTTGAACGTTTGCCGCCGGTGGAGACCGTGGATAGCATCGTCCCCACCGCACCGGAAATCGTCCGAATTTTATTGGGGGAGCGCCGTGCTCAACAGTGAGAATTCCCGGGTCGACGTCCCCGAGATCGCGATGGTCGACCCCGAGGTACTCAGCGATCCGATTTCCGCCTATGGGAGGGCGAGGGAGCAGACCCCCATAGTGCGCCTCATGGCGCCCGGATTCGGTTCGATATGGGCGGTCACCCGCCACAGCGACGCCAAGGCCATGCTGAGCGACCCGCGCCTCGCCATGACCGCCGACAGCTGGAACCAGCGGATCCCGGACGACGTACGTCCCTACATGCTGACCATGTCGCACATGGACGGCGTCGACCACGGCCGGCTGCGCAAGCTCGCCGTACGGGCCTTCACCGCCCGTCGCGCCGCAGCCCGCCGCGACATGATCCGGCAGAGCGCCGACCGGCTCCTCGACGCCCTGCCCGGTCTCGCCGAAGAGGGCTCCGTCGACCTCCTGAAACACTTCGCCCAGCCGTTGCCCACCTTCGTGGTCGGCGACGTCATGGGCATCCCCGAGGCGGACCGGCCACTGTGGCGCGCCTACGTCGCCCGGATCAGCTCCGGAGGCCAGAGTTACGACGAGGCCCTGCGCGATGCCATCGAGGGCGCCAAGCGGGTCATCGAACTGCGGCGCGAAGAGCCCGGCGACGACCTGGTCTCCGACCTTCTGCGGGCCCAGGCCGAGGACGCGGACCGGATCAGCGACACCGAGCTGGTCACCATGGTGTGGCACACGGTCTTCGCAGGTCAGGACAATCTCGCCAACTTCATCGCCAACTCCGTGGTGGCCCTCCTCTCCCATCCGGAACAGCTCGCCGCCCTGCGCGCCGACCCGTCCCTGATGCCCCGGGCCGTTGAGGAGCTGATGCGGTGGCGGCCCCCGCTCCTGCTGACCGCCATCCGCTACGTCCTGGAGGACTTCGAGCTCTGCGGCGCGCGGGTGCGCGCCGGGGACTCCGTGGTGGCGGTGATCGCCTCCGCCAACCGCGACCCCCGCGTCTTCGACGACCCCGACACCCTCGACATCACCCGGCCCGCCGGCGCCGCGGTCCACTTCGGCTTCGGCCACGGAGCGCACTACTGCATCGGCGCCTCCCTGGCCGCCGTCGAGGCGGAGGTGGCGCTCGAGGCCCTGCTGAGCCGCTTCCCCGACGTCGCGCTCGCCGTCCCGCCCGAGGAGGTGCCGCGGCTGCCCAACCCCGGCAGCTGGCACCTCACCGCGCTCCCGGTCACCCTCTGAACCCTCCGAGTCCTCCGAGTCCTCCGAGTCCTTCGCGTCCTTCGCGGGAATCGGCTTGCGAAATGACTCGAGGAAGCACGCGGCCCCGATGACGAAATTCCCGGGTGTTCGAGTGCTTCATTGACGGCAGTCGGGTCGAACCATAGATTGACGACTGCCCGAATTTCCCGCCTCCCGAAAAGCAATTGATTGCAGCACTCCCGAGATATTCGAGAGTGCGGGGAGGTGCCGTGGAAAAGCGGACCATGCGGGGAGGTGAACCGATATGCGTTACCTGCACTGAAAGCAGAGATGAGAACGTACGGCCGTAGCCCGGCATGGTCAGACCAGCCGGGCTACGGCACCGTTGACGGGGGTTGCGCATGGCACGGCCCGCAGACACCGACACAGCAGACCTCGGCATACCCGAACTGATCGCACGCGCCGATGAGTTCATCCGGCTGTACAGCTCGGAGAACGCCGTCGACCGCCCGCCGGCCGACCGCATGGCCGAGATCCGCCGCGAGATCCGCCAGAGCGGCACCTACGTGCACACCGCCGGCGAACTGGCCTTCGGCGCCAAGGTCGCCTGGCGCAACAGCAGGCGCTGCATCGGCCGCCTGTACTGGCCCGGCCTCGTCGTACGCGACCTGCGACACCTGCGGACGGCCGAGGACATCCACCGCGCGTGCGTCGAACACCTGCGGCTGGCCTTCAACGGCGGCCGGATCCGCCCCACGATCAGCGTGTTCGCGGCCGACGGACCCGACGGCACGGGACCGCGCATCCACAACCCGCAGCTCATCCGCTACGCCGGCTACCGCGGCCCGGGCGGCCGCGTCACCGGCGACCCCGCCTCCGCCGACCTCACCGACCGCGTCCGCGCCCTCGGCTGGCCGGGCGGCCCGGGCACCCGCTTCGACGTCCTGCCGCTGCTCGTCGAGGAGCCGGGCAGCGCGGCCCGGCTCTTCGACCTCCCGCCCGACGCCGTGCGGGAGGTCCCGCTGCGCCACCCCGACCACGACTGGTTCGCCGACCTAGGCCTGCGCTGGTACGCGCTGCCCGTCATCTCCGACATGGCGCTGGAGATCGGCGGCGTACGGTACGGCGCCGCCCCCTTCAACGGCTGGTACATGGGCACGGAGATCGGCGCCCGCAACCTCGTCGACACCCAGCGCTACGACCTGCTGCCCGAGATCGCCGACCGGCTGGGCCTGGACCGCACCAGTGACAGGACGCTGTGGAAGGACCGGGCGCTGGTCGAGCTGAACGTGGCGGTGCTCTGGTCGTTCGAGCGGGACGGCATCACCATCACCGACCACCACACCGAGTCGGAGCGGTTCCTGCGCCACCTGCGCCGCGAGGAGAAGGCCGGCCGCACCGTGCCCGCCGACTGGTCCTGGATCGTGCCCCCTCTCTCGGGCGGCGTGACCCCCGTCTTCCACCGCTACTACGACGACCACGAGTCGTCGCCCTCGTTCCTGCAAGCACCGGCCCCCGGCCGCTGCCCGGTCACCGGACACGCTCCGACGGCCGCCGGCGAGGCCCACGGACCGGACCCAGAGCCGCCCGTCAGCGTCGGCGCCAACACCGGAGACAGCCGTGACCGTATCGCCCGCCCCTGAGGCCACCGACCCCCTGTTCAGCCCCCTCGACCCCGCGGTGCTCGCCGACCCCTACCCGGTCTACCGGCGGCTGCGCGAAGCCCGGCCGGTCTACTGGCACGCGGGCATCGACTCCTGGCTGATGACCCGGCACGCCGACTGCACGGCGATCCTGCGCGACTCCGCCCGGTTCAGCACCGACTTCCGGAAGATCGGCATCCCGACCCCGCCGACCCTGCTCAGCCTGCAGACCCTCGACCCCCCCGACCAGACCCCGCTGCGCCACCTCGCCCTCGACGCGGTACGCGCGCAGGACCTCGACGCGCTGCGCAAGGAACTCGGCGCGTTCGCCGACCGGTTGCTCGACGAGCTGGCGGGCCGGCCGTCCTTCGACTTCATCCACGACTACGCCGACGTGTTCACCCTGCGGGCCATCACCCGGTTCATCGGCGTCGAACCACCCGAGACCGACGAGGCGTTCGCCCGCTTCAACGACGACCTCGACCACAGCATGGACGCGCAGCTCGACCCCGACGCGGAGGAACCCGGACTGCGCGCCCGCGCCCACTTCAACGACCTGGTCCGCACCTGGCTCGCCGCCCCCGGCCCGCACGGTGTCCTGCCGGAGGTGGTGCGCCGCCTGCCCGGTTCCGGCGTCGAGGCCGACGACGTACTGGTCAATTCCGTACGCGCCTTCTTCCACGCGGGGTTCGAGGTGCCCAGCCGCTTCCTCGGCAACGCCCTCGCGGCCCTGCTGGCCACGCCCGGCGCGTGGGAGTCCCTGGTACACGGCGACATCGGCCTCGACACCGCCGTCGAGGAACTGATCCGGTACGTGGGCCCGGTGCAGGCACTGGCCCGTGCCTGCACCGAGGACACCGAGCTGGGCGGGGTCACCGTCAGGAGCGGGCAGGTGGTGACCGCGCTGATCGGCGCTGCCAACCGCGACCCCGCACAGTTCCCCGACCCCGAGACGCTGCGACTGGACCGCAACCCCAACAACCACCTGGGCTTCGGCCGAGGCGCGCATTCCTGTCTCGGCCTCAACCTGGCCCGGATCGAGGCACATGTGACGCTCGGCGCCCTGCTGCGGCATCCCGGTGTCCACGCGGCGGGCGAACCGGTGGTGCGGCCGAACGGCACGCTGCGCGGCCTCTCCCGGCTACCGCTCGCACTCGGCTGACCCGAAGGAGTCGGCGGCGATGGAGATGGTGAGCGGGAGCAGCGAGGCGGGCGTCCGGCCGGCCCCCTCGGCCAGGGCCGCGGGCGAGGCACGGCTGGCCCGGCTGGCGTCCGGCCTCGGCCTCGGTGACCGAAGCGGCGTGTGCGTGGAGGCCTTCGGCGCGATGACGGGCTCCTGGGGCACGGCCACGGCCGCGCAACTGGCCGAGTCCGACGTGTCGTCCGACGGGTCGCCGATGGAGTTCGCGATCGGCCTCGACGACGACCCCGCGCTGCAGTTCGCGGTGGAGGCCCTGCGCCCGGGGGACTGCCCGGTGGACCGCGTCGTCTCCGCCCGCGCCACGATGGCCGGCCTGGTCCGCCGGTACGGAACGGACGAGCGGCGGTGGGCGCAGGTCGCCGACCTGTATCTGCCCGAGAAGCCGGCCACCGAGCACGTCGCGATGTTCGGCGCCGAGGTGCGACGGCAGGGGGACGCCCGGTTCAAGGTCTGGTTCTACCCGGCCGTCGGCGGGCCCGAGCGGGCCGCGGAGCTGTGCGAACGGGGTCTTGCCGCTGTCGGGCTCGGCGCGGCCTGGCCCGCGGTGACCGCGCACATGGCGCGGGGCGAGCGTCTTGACCGGCCGGTGATGTTCTCGCTCGACCTCTCGGCGGACCCCGAGGCGCGGGTCAAGCTGTACTTCCGGCACTACGCCACCGATGCCGACGGCCTGGCCGAACTCATGGCGCCGTACCCGGGTTTCGCGGCCGCCCCCGTGCGGCGGTTCTGCGAGACGATGCTGCCCGAGGCGGCCACCGACCTCTCCGCTCAACCCCCGGTCACCTGCCTGTCGTTCACCGGGGCGCGGCCCGCCGGGGCCGGCGGCGCGACCGTCTACCTCCCCATGTGGATCCACGCCCCGGACGACGAGGCGGTGCGCCGCCGGATGAAGGCGGCGCTGGCCGCCTGCGACCGGTCCTCCGGCCTCTACGAACGCGCGCTGCGCGAGGTGGCGTCCCGCCCGCTCGCCGCGGGCCGGGGCATCCACAATTACGTGGCCTGGCGTCCGGGCCCCGGCCGCCCCCGGCTCAAGGCGTACTTCTCGCCCGAACTGCGGCACACGGACCCGACGGCGCGGTACGCCCTCGAAGGGCGGGAATGACCGTCGAAAGGGCTGCCGCCCGTCACTGACAACGTGCCATAATCGGGCCTCGTGTATGAGCCTGTGGTCGACGCGTGGAAGCGATATTCGGGACTGGTGGACAGGCCCGGCACCCCCTGGCGTGTTCCGCCGGGGGTGCTGGCGGAAATCCATACCCGTTTCGGGCAGCTTGACCTGCTGATGGAATCCGTCGTGACGGTTCTGGATTCGTCGTGGGCATCGGCGGACGAAAGGCAGACCGCCGCCGACGAACGTCGGGTATTCCTTCGGGCATGGGACTGGGCGTCGGTGTACACCGACGCCTTCTACTTCTTCGGCTGGCGTACGGTCGACCTGCTCAACGGCACCGTGGGCGGCCCTCTGCCCTGCCTCGAACCGGTCCGGCCGGCCGGTCTCCTCGCAGTCCGCGACGTCCTCCACGAGCACCCTGAGAGCCAGGGCGCCTACTACCGGCACGGCCTCGAGCTCCGCGACGAGGCCCTGGAGAAGATCAGCCGCGCCGCGGACGTGCTCGCGGCGGGCGGCGACGGCACAGGGCCGGAGGGTACGGGGCCCGGCGGGCGGTGAAAGCACGGTGCCGGGGGCCATGAAAGCACGGCCGGGCGGGCGGTGAGCCCGCCCGGCACCTGGACCGAACCGTCACTTCAGCATCTCGACGACCGGTGCGAACGACTCCAGCCACGGTTCCAGGACCACGATGTAGCTGAGGCCGAACCGCTCCCGGTACTCCGTCAGCCGATCGGCGATCTCCCGCTGCGACCCGATCAGCCAGGCCGGCGCCGCGAGCAGCTGCTCGGGGGTGAAGTGGGCCAGCGGATGCCGCGCCCACTCCTCGGCGGTGCCCCGCGGATCGTCCGTGACGATCACCTGCTGCACCAGCAGGTTCAGTTCCACCTCCGCGACCCGGGCGCCCAACTGCTCGCGGACCAGGGCCACCCGCTCGCCCAGCTCTTCCGGGCTCGCCAGCTGCGGGAACTCCCCGCGCCCCGCGAAGATGCCGGTGAAGCCGATGATGTCGGCGTGCTCGGCGGCCAGCCGCAGCACCCGGTCGCCGTTGCCGGCCACCAGCAGCGGCGGGCCGCCGGGCCGCACCGGCCGGGGCGAGTGATCGGGGTTCACCATCAGCCCGCGCAACTCCTTGACCGTGCGCTCCAGTTGGCTGACGCGCTCACCGGCGGACGGGAACGGCACTCCGTCGGAACCGGTGCCCTGACGGATGGAGCCGGCCGCCAGCCCCACCTCCAGGCGGCCGTCGGTCAGCAGGTCGGCCGTGGCCGCCTCCCGGGCCAGCAGCACCGGGTTGTGGAACGCGGCGTTGAGGACGAAGGAGGTCACCCGGATCCGCTCGGTGGCCTCGGCCGCCGCCACCAGGGCGGGGAACGGGGCGGGCGCGCCCAGGTGGTCCGGCACGCCCAGCACATCGAATCCCAGGTCCTCGACCTTGCGGGACTTTTCTGCCCATTCACGCCGCGGCGCGGGCGTGACGAGATTGACGCCGAAACGGAACGGCCGATTCTCGGGAAGAGTCATGGGGCGACGTTAGCAGCGGAGCCGGAATCCGAAAATGAACGCGCTTTTGCGTCCACGACCGGTACTTCCGCGTCGGCTGTTCAAATTCTGCAATCTTGACACCGGCAAGGCCGTGATCGAGTCTCGGGACGAATGTCACTTGCCTTGTTTCCTTCATCGCGTGGGGAGAAGGAGTTTTTCGTGCGCCCAGAGCAAGCACCCGCCGAAACCACCGCGGGGAATTCGATACCTGCCCCGCCCTATTCCGAGGACGACGGAAAAGCGCTCCAGGACTGGTTCCGCGCCATGCGGGACGAACACCCCGTCCACCAGGACCCCGTGACCGGCGCCTGGATGGTTCTCCGGTACGCCGACGTCGTCACCGCCAGCCTGGACCACGCCACGTACTCCTCCGAACTGTGGCGGGCCTACCCGGCCGAGTGGGGCAAGGGAGACGCCTGGGGCCAGGGCCGACTCACCGAGATGGACCCGCCGAGGCACCGGCTGCTGCGAGCACTGATCGGCAAGGCGTTCAACCAGCGGACGGTCGCCGGCCTCGCCCCGGAGATCGAGGCCACCGTGGAACGCCTGCTGGACGCCGTCGACGGCAACCCCGAGATCGACGTGGCCCGCGATCTGGCCGACCCCCTGCCGGTCATGGTGATCGCCGAACTGATCGGGCTCCCCTTCGAGGACCGCGAGTTGCTGCGGGGCTGGGCGGACCGGCTGCTCTCCTTCGAGGCGGGCGACCTGGCCGGCGAGGAACTCGTCAAGGCGATCGACGCGGCGGGCGCCGAACTCCTCGCCTACCTGCGCGAGCACTACCGGCTACGGCGCGGCGCACCCAAGGACGACCTCTTCAGCAGGCTCGCGCAGGCCGAGGTGGACGGCGAACGGCTCACCGAGGAGGAGGTGGTCAACATCGGCAAACTGCTGCTCATCGGCGGGCACGTCACCACCGCCTGCTCACTCGCCAGCCTCGTCTTCGAGCTGCTGCGCCACCCCGACGCGCTGACCGCCGTACGGCAGGACGCGGGCCTGATACCGGCCGCCGTCGAGGAGTCGGTCCGCTACCGCCCCGCGGTGCCGAACAGCCTGCGACTGACCACTCGTGACACCGAACTCGGCACAGTCGCCATCCCCGCCGGGCAGTTCGTGTCGCTCTCCGCACTGTCGGCCAACCACGACGAGCGGCAGTTCGAGGAGCCCGAGCGCTTCGACATCCACCGGCAGCACAACCAGCACGTCGGCTTCGGGCAAGGCGTCCACTACTGCCTGGGCGCGCCCCTGGCCCGCACCGAGATCCGGATCGCGCTGACGGCGCTGCTGCGGCGGTACCCCGTCCTCGAGAGGACCGACGGCCCCCTCCAGTACTACCGGAACCCGAGCATCGCCGGTCTCAGGTCCTTCCCCGTCGCCGTCGCACGAGGCTGACGGCTACCGCCGCCGACGGCTCCCACCCCTCCGCCCGCCGCCGACTCCACAGCCACCACAACTCCGCCGCGTCGCGAACCACTCGGACCCCAGGGGCAGAAGAATTCATCATGCGATACGTTGACGAGCCGAACACGAGCGGACGGTCCACGGACGGAAGCGGGCACCAGGGGGCGGCACCCGACCCCACCACGCTGCCGGACATCTTCGGGACCCGCGCGGCGCTGACCCCGCGGGCCCTCGCCGTCAGCGCGGGCACGACCACCTGGACGTACGCCGAACTCGACGCACGCGCCAACCGCATCGCCTGGTGGCTCATCGGCCAGGGCCTGGGTCCCGACGACCGGGTCGCCGTCGCCCTGCCGCGCGGCGCCGAACACATCGCCGCCCTCCTCGGCATCATGAAGGCCGGCGCCGCCTACCTCCCGCTGGACCCCGAGCAGCCCACCGAACGCCTCGCCCGCCTGCTGCGGGACAGCGGGCCCAAAGCCGTCCTGCTCCACGCCGGCCTCGCCCGCCGTCTGCCGCCCGGTGACGCCCGACCGCTCCTGCTCGACGCCCCCGCCACCGGCGCCGCGCTCGCCGCCTGCCCCGCCACCGCGCCCCACGACGACGACCGGACCCGGCCGCTGCTCCCGAGGGACCTCGCCTACGTCATCCACACCTCGGGCTCCACCGGCACCCCGAAACCGGTCGGCGTCCCGCACACGGGTTTCGCCGCCCTCGTCGCCACGGCGGCCCGGCACCAGACCACCGACGCCGGCTCCCGCGTGCTCCAACTGGCGCCCCCCACCTTCGACGTGGCGATCTGGGAGCTGCTCACCACCTTCGCCGGAGGCGGCACCCTCGTCGTCCCCGAGCACAGCCGTCTGCTGGGCGAGGAACTCGCCGACGTGCTGGCCGACGAACAGATCACCCACGTCACCCTGCCGGTCCCGGTGCTCGCCACGCTCCCCGTCGGCACCGAGTCCACGCTGCCCGACCTGCGCCGGCTGCACATCGGCGGCGAGAGCTGCCCGCCCGACCTCGTGCGCCGGTGGTCCGCCGACCACGAGCTGGTCAACGGCTACGGCACCACCGAGTGCTCGGTCGCCACCACCCTGACCGAACCGCTCACCGCCCTCGACGGCGGCCCCGCACAGGTCCCGATCGGGACACCGGTGGCGGAGGTCCAGGTGTTCGTCCTGGACGACGTGCTGGCCCCGGTGCCCGCCGGCAGGGCAGGGGAGCTGTACGTGACCGGCCCCGGACTCGCACGCGGATACGTGGAGCTGCCGGGCCTCACGGCGGAGCGGTTCGTGGCGTGCCCGTTCGACGCGCCGGGCGGCCGGATGTACCGCACCGGCGATGTCGTCCGCTGGAACGCGGACGGTCAACTGGAGTTCCTGCACCGGGTGGACGACCAGGTGAAGATCCGCGGGTTTCGGGTGGAGCCGGGCGAGGCGGAGGAGGCGCTGCGTCGGCACCCCGCGGTGGCACAGGCCGTCGTGCTGCCCCTCACGCACACCACGGGCGATACGCGGCTCGTCGCCTACGCCGTCCCCGCCCCCGACGCCGAGGTGACTCCCGCGTCACTGCGCGCCGACCTTCAGGAGGTGCTTCCCGACCACCTCGTGCCGTCCGCCGTGGTCATGCTGGACGCGCTGCCGCTGACACCGAACGGAAAGATCGACCGCACCGCGCTCCCCGCCCCCGAGTACGACCGCGCCGGCGTCTCCCGCGCACCCCGCACAGAGACCGAAGCCGTGTTGTGCGGCCTGTTCGGGGACATTCTGGGGGTGCCGTCGGTAGGCGTGGACGACAGTTTCTTCGACCTGGGTGGTCACTCGTTGCTGGCGACGCGCCTGGTGAGCAGGGTCCGCCGCGTCATGGGCGTGGAACTGCCGTTGCGGGTGCTGTTCGAGGCGCCGACCGTCGCGAGGCTCGTACGCCGTCTGGATGCGGGACAGGTGCGTCCGGCGTTGGAGGCGCGTCCGCGTCCAAAGTCGCTGCCGTTGTCGTACGCCCAGCAGCGGCTGTGGTTCCTGCACAAACTGGAAGGGCCCTCGGCGACCTACAACATGCCGCTCGCCCTCCGCCTCACCGGCGACGTCGACCGTGACGCGCTGGAGGCCGCCATCAACGATCTGGTCGTGCGGCACGAGCCGCTGCGCACGGTCTTCTCCGAAACCGCCGACGGGCCCGTCCAGCGCGTCCTGCCCGCGGACCGGGCACACCTGGCGCTGCGCACCGTCACCGTCGGGCAGGACCGCCTCGAAGCGGAGATCCGCGCCGCGGCCCGGCACCCCTTCGACCTCGCGGCCGACATCCCGGCCAAGGTGTGGTTCTTCCGGACCGAGGACGATCCGGACGCCGCCGTCCTGCTTCTCGTGCTGCATCACATCGCGGGGGACGGGTGGTCGGCGGGTCCGCTGGCACGGGATCTGGTGGCGGCGTACGCCGCCCGATCGGGCGGCGAGGCCCCGGAGTGGCCGGCACTGCCGGTGCAGTACGGGGACTACACCGTGTGGCAGCACGAGGTGCTGGGGGACGTGGACGACGCCGGTAGTGAGATGGCCCGTCAGTTCGGTTACTGGGCACTCCAGTTGGCGGGCGCCCCGGAGGAGGTGACGGTGCCGGGGGACCGGCCGCGTCCCGCTTCGGCGTCGTACGAAGGCGGACTGGTCTCCCTGGAATTCGACGCCGACCTGCATGCCGGGCTGCGAGGCCTGGCGCGGTCGGCGGACGTGACACCGTTCATGGTGTTGCAGGCCGCGCTGGCGGCGTTGCTCTCGCGGCTGGGCGCGGGTTCGGACGTCGTGGTCGGTTCGCCGGTCGCGGGGCGGATGGACGAGGGGCTGGACGACCTGGTCGGCCTGTTCGTCAATACGTTGGTGGTGCGGACGGATGTGTCGGGTGATCCGTCGTTCGGTGAGTTGCTGGGGCGGGTGCGTGAGGGGTGTCTGGAGGCTTTCGCGCATCAGGATGTGCCGTTCGAGTTGGTGGTGGAGCGGCTGAACCCGGCGCGTTCGGGTGGCCGGCATCCGTTGTTCCAGGTGGCGTTGGTGTTGCAGAACAATGAGCAGGGCCGGTTCGCGTTGCCGGGGCTCGGGGTGCGGACCGAGTCGGTGGGCACGGGCACGGCGAAGTTCGACGTGACCGTGAGTCTGTCGGAGAGGTTCGGCGAGGACGGCCGCCCGGCGGGGTTGTCGGGGTTCATCGAGTACGCGACGGACCTGTATGACCAGGACACGGTGGAGCTGTTCGGGGCGCGGTTGGTGCGGTTGTTGAGCGCGGCGGTCGCCGGGCCCGGCTTGCGGGTGGGTGGGTTTGATGTGCTGGGTGGTGGTGAGCGGGAGCGGTTGTTGGAGTGGTCCGCGGCGGACGGCACGCCGGTACCGGTGACGTTGCCGGGGTTGTTCGCGGGGCGGGTGCGGGAGTGCCCGGATGCGGTGGCTGTGGTGTGCGGGGATGAGGTGTGGTCGTACGGGGAGTTGGCCGAGCGTGCGAACCGGCTGGGTCGGTGGTTGATCGGTCGCGGGGTGGGTCCGGGGGATGTGGTGGCGGTCGCCGTCCCCGCGAGCGTCGAACAGGTCGTGTCGTTGTTGGGTGTGGTGTCGGCGGGGGCCGCGTATGTGCCGGTGGATGTGGAGTATCCGGGGGCGCGGATCGGCTGGTTGCTGGAGGACGCGCGGCCCGGGCTGGTGCTGACCACGCGTACGGCTGCGGGCAGTCTGCCGGAGGGCCTGTCCGTGGACGTCGTACCGCTGGACGAGGTCGGCTCCGAAGGTCTGTCGGGTGAGG
This sequence comes from Streptomyces achromogenes, assembly GCF_030816715.1. NCBI lineage: Bacteria > Bacillati > Actinomycetota > Actinomycetes > Kitasatosporales > Streptomycetaceae > Streptomyces > Streptomyces achromogenes. The sequence goes on from NZ_JAUSYH010000001.1 coordinate 7,657,559, forward strand.
AGATCACTGACGCCGAGCGGGTGGTGCCGTTGCGGCTCTCCCATCCGGCGTATGTCATCTACACATCCGGTTCGACGGGTCGTCCGAAGGGTGTGGAGGTCACCCACGCCGGTGTGGCGGGGTTCGCGGCGGGCCTGGTGGAGCGGATGGGTGTCGGCGTCGGGGGTCGGGTGTTGCGTACGGCGTCGCTGAGTTTCGACGCGTCCGTGCTGGAGTTGGTTTTGGCGTGGGGTTCTGGGGCGGCGCTGGTCGTGCCGGAGGCCGGGTCCGGGCTGGCGGGGGCGGAGCTGGAGGAGGCTCTTGCGGGGGGCGGGGTGACGCATGCGTTCTTGCCGCCGTCGGTGGTGGCGACGCTGCCGGAGGGTGCGTGGGAGCGGCTGGAGGGTCTGGTGGCTCTGGCGGTGGGTGCGGAGGCGTGTCCGCCGGAGTTGATAGCCCGCTGGTCGTGTGGGGGACGGCGTGTGGTGAACGCCTATGGTCCGACGGAGATCACGGTGGCGGCGGTGATCAGCGATCCGTTGACTGCCGGCGGTGGGGTCCCGATCGGGCGTCCCGTGCCCGGGGCGGGTGTGTTCGTGCTGGACGAAAACCTGGCTCTCGTTCCGGTGGGTGTGCCGGGGGAGTTGTACGTGTCCGGGCCGGGGCTGGCGCGTGGGTATGCGGGCCGGCCGGGTCTGACCGCAGACCGTTTCGTGGCCGGCCCCTTCGGTGGTCCCGGTGAGCGGATGTATCGCACGGGTGACCTGGTGCGCTGGAACGCCGATGGTCAGCTTCAGTATCTGGGTCGTGCAGACGATCAGGTGAAGATCCGTGGGTTCCGTATCGAACCGGGTGAGGTTCAGGCGGCGTTGGAGGCGGAGCCGGGTGTGTCCCAGGCCCTGGTGGTCGCGCGCCCGCACCACGACGACACCCGCCTCGTCGCCTACATCGTCCCCGCGTCGGCAGAGGCGGAAGGCACGGTCGGCGAGCAGGTGGAGGAGTGGCGGGAGATCTACGACTCGGTGTACGGCGAGGCCGGGACGGATGTGCTGGGGGAGGGGTTCGAGGGGTGGAACAGCTCGTACTCGGGTGAGCCGATCCCGTTGCCGGAGATGCGCGAATGGCGCCACGCGGTCGTGGAACGCATCCGTCGCTTCGGACCTCGCCGGGTGTTGGAGATCGGTGTCGGTTCGGGGTTGTTGATGGGGCATGTGGCGGCGGGGGTGGAGTCGTACTGGGCGACGGACTTCTCGTCGTCGGTGGTGGAGCGGTTGCGCGGTCAGGTGGCGGGGCTGGGCTGGGATCACGTGGTGGTGCGCTGCCAGGCTGCCGATGACGTGTCGGGGCTTCCTGTCGGGGAGTTCGACACGATTGTCATCAACTCGGTCGTGCAGTACTTCCCGGGCTGGGAGTATCTGGAACGGGTGTTGGACCAGGCGTTCGGGCTGCTGGCCGAGGGCGGCCGGCTGATCGTCGGAGACGTGCGGCATCGGGGGTTGTTGCGGGCGTTCCAGACGGCTGTACAGGTGCGTCAGTCGGGTGTGGGGGACACGGCCCGGTTGCGTGCGGCGGTGGAGCAGGCAGTGGTGACGGAGAAGGAGTTGCTGCTGGATCCCGGTTTCTTCGCCGCCTGGGCGGCTGGGCGGCCGGAGGCGGTGGGCGTGGATGTGCGGTGGAAGCGGGGCGCGGCGCACAACGAGCTGACGCGGCACCGCTACGACGTGGTCCTGCACAAAACTCCTGCCCAACCGCTCCAGCTGGCCGGCGTGCCGGTCCTCACCTGGGGCCGGGACATCGAGACCTGGGAGGCACTGGGTGACGTGGCGTTGCCGGTACGGGTGTCCGGGGTGCCCAACGCCCGGTTGACCGGGGAGGTCGCGGCAGCCCGCGCGATGGCCGCCGACGAGCCCGTCGAGCGCGTACGGGAGCTCCTGGACGGGGGGAGCGGGCTGGACCCCGAAGAGGTGTGCCTCTGGGCGCGGGCGCGAGGCTGGGACGCCGTGGTCACCGTCGGTTCCGACGGCGCGGACACCATGGATGTGGTGTTCGTTCCCGGAGGTACGGGTGCGGTGTCGGACGTCTTCGTTCCGGTGGGTGGGGGGTCGCTTGCCGGGTCGGCGAGTGATCCGGTGCGGACGCGGGTGGTGGGCGAGTTGGTGTCCACGCTGCGTCGCAGTCTGTCGGAGCGGCTTCCGTCGCATTTGGTGCCGGCGGCGTTCGTGGTCCTGGAGGCTCTGCCGTTGACGGTGAGCGGGAAGGTGGACCGGGGGGCGTTGCCCGCTCCGGAGTACGCCTTCACGGCGTCGCGGGCGGCACGGACGCCGCAGGAAGAGATCGTGTGTGCTCTGTTCGCCGAGGTGTTGGGTCTGCCGGCGGTCGGGGTGGAGGACGACTTCTTCGCGCTGGGTGGGCATTCGCTGCTGGCGACGCGGCTGGTGAACCGGATCCGGGGCGTGCTGGGGGTGGATCTGGCGTTGCGGGCGTTGTTCGACCAGCCGACGGTGGCCGGTGTCGTGCGGCGTCTGTCGGCGGCCGGGTCGCGTCCGGTGCTGGAACGGCGTGAGCGGCCGCACCGCCTGCCGTTGTCGTTCGCGCAGCGCCGCATGTGGTTCCTGTACAAGTTCGAGGGGGCTTCGGCGACGTACAACATCCCGCTGGTGCTGCGTCTGACCGGTGAGCTGGACGTGCCGGCCATGGAAGCGGCCCTCAACGACGTGATCGCCCGGCACGAGCCGTTGCGGACGGTCTTCCCCGACCTCGACGGTGAGCCCTACCAGCACATCCTCACCCCCACCGAAGCCCACCTCACCCTCACTGTGGAAGACGCGCGGTCGGGGGAGCGGCGGGATCGGCTGGTGCACGACATGGCACGGCACGGATTCGAGCTGGACCGGGAAATGCCGTTGCGCGCGAAGCTCCTGACGACGGGGCCCGGCGAGGCCATGCTGATGCTGACGTTGCATCACATCGCTGGTGACGGCTGGTCGATGGCACCCCTGGCCGAGGACCTGGTGACCGCCTACGCGGCCCGGCGTGAGGGCCGGTCGCCGCAATGGTCCGCGATGCCGGTTCAGTACGCCGACTACGGCCTCTGGCAGCACGAACTGCTCGGCGAGGACACCGACCCCGACAGTCTGCTGCGCCGCCAGGCCGCCTACTGGACCGACCACCTGCGCGGTCTGCCCGACGTCGTGTGCCCGCCCACCGACCGGCCGCGGCCGTCCGAGGCGTCGCACAACAGTGAGATGCTGCCGTTCGAGATCGACGCCCCGACCCATGCCGCCCTGCGGGAGCTGGCGCGGGCCCACGGAGCGACGCTGTTCATGGTGCTCCACGCGGGCCTCGCCGGGCTGATGTCGCGGCTCGGCGCCGGCACGGACATCGCGGTGGGCTCCCCCATCGCCGGACGCACCGACGAGGGCCTCGACGACCTGGTCGGCTTCTTCGTCAACACCCTCGTCATGCGGACCGACACCTCGGGGCGGCCGTCCTTCGCCGATCTGCTGGCGCAGGTCAGGGAGACCAGCCTGGCCGCCTACACCCACCAGGACATTCCCTTCGAGTACCTGGTGGAGAAGCTCAACCCGCAGCGCTCCACCGCCCACCACCCGCTCGTCCAGGTCATGCTCACCCTCCAGAACACCGCGGAGGTGTGCTTCGACCTGCCCGGGCTCCAGGCACGGCTGGAGAACCCGGGGCAGGGCAGCTCGCAGTTCGACCTGCTGCTGAACATCGGCGAGACCTTCGACGAGAACGGCGGACCGGCGGGCATCACCGGCTTCGTCGAGTACGCCACCGACGTCTACGACCCCCACACCGTCGCGGCGTTCGGGGCGCGCTACATACGGCTCCTGAACACCGCCGCGGCCGCCGCGGACCTGCCGATCGACACCCTCGACCTGCTCGCCCCGGAAGAACGCCGGCAACTGCTCGGCTGGTCGGGCGCGCACGGCTCGGCGCGCCTCGAACCGCTCACGCTGCCCGGCCTGTTCGCCGAGGCCGTGCGGCGCGCCCCGACGTCCCCGGCCGTCGTACGCGGCGACGAGGAGCTGACGTACGCCGAACTGGACGCCTGGTCGAACCGGATCGCGCGGCTGCTGGCCGACCGCGGTCTCGGTCCGGGCCGGCGGGCGGCGCTACTGATGCGGCGCGGGCCCGGCCTGCTCGCCGCGCTGCTGGGTGTGCTGAAGACCGGCGCGGCCTACGTGCCCGTGGACCCGGACTACCCGGCGGACCGGCGGACGTACATGCTCGGCGACGCGGAGCCGGCGGTGGTGCTCGACGACGAGTGGGTCCGACAGGACTTCACGGACTGCCCCGACACGGGCCTCGGCATCACCGTCGACCCGGCGTACACCGCGTACGTGATCTACACGTCCGGTTCCACCGGCCGCCCCAAGGGCGTCGAGGTCACGCACGCCGGGATCGCCGGGCTCGCGGCGGCCAAGCGGGCCGCCTTCGCGCTGCGCCCCGGGGACAGGGTGCTCCAGTTCTCGCCGTCCAGCTTCGATGCCATGGTCTCCGAGATGGTGACCACCTTCAGTGCCGCGGCGACCCTGGTGGTGCCCGAGGAGACCGGCATCGCCGGACGGGAGCTCGCCGAGCTGCTCCACCGCGAGCGGATCACCAACGCGACCCTCCCGCCGTCCGTCCTGGTCACCCTGGAGGACACCCACGGGCCGGACCGGCTCACCGGCCTGACCACGCTGGCGGTCGCGGGCGAGGCATGCCCGCCCGACGTGGCCGCGCGGTGGGCCCCGGGACGCCGGATGATCAACGCGTACGGGCCCACCGAGTCGACGGTGGGCGCCGCGATGAGCCCCCTGCCGGCCGGCCGGGAGACCGGAGTGGTCCCGATCGGGCGGCCCCTGCCCGGGCTGTCCGGACTGGTGCTCGACGAGCGGCTCGAACTGGCCCCGGCGGGCGTGTGGGGAGAGCTGTACGTGTCGGGGGCGGGCCTGGCGCGCGGCTATGTCGGCCGCCCCGGCCTGACGGCCGAACGGTTCGTCGCCTGCCCCTTCACCGGCGCCGGCGCCGGCGCACGCATGTACCGCACGGGCGACCTCGCCCGCTGGAACGCCGACGGGCAGCTGGAATACCTCGGCCGTGCCGACGACCAGGTGAAGATCCGCGGCTTCCGGATCGAACCCGGCGAGATCGAGGCCGTGCTCCGCGGCCGCCCGGACGTCGCCCAGGCCGCGGTGACCGCCCACGAACAGCAGGACGGCGTGAGCCGGCTCGTCGCCTACCTGGTGCCGGAGGAGGGGCGCGAACTGTCGGTGTCGGCGGTACGGGACGCGGCGCGCGACCGGCTGCCCGACTACATGGTCCCCTCCGCCTTCGTCGTGCTCGACGCCGTGCCGCGCACACCGAGCGGCAAGCTCGACCGGGCCGCGCTGCCCGCTCCCGACTTCACGAGCACCCTTAGGCGGGCCGCCCGCACACCGCAGGAACAGATCCTCGCCACCCTCTTCGCGGACATCCTGGGTGTTCCGGCGGTGGGTGTCGACGACGACTTCTTCGATCTGGGTGGTCATTCGTTGTTGGCGACCCGGTTGGTGAGTCGGGTGCGTGCGGTGTTGGGGGTGGAGGTGCCGTTGCGGGCGTTGTTCGACGCGCCGACGGTGGCGGGGCTCGCGGGTCGGTTGTCCGATGCGGGTTCGCGTCCGGTGCTGGAGCGGCGGGTGCGGCCCGAGGTGCTGCCGTTGTCGTTCGCGCAGCGCAGGCTGTGGTTCCTGTACAAGTTCGAGGGCGCGTCGGCCACGTACAACATGCCGCTCGTCCTCAGGCTCACCGGGAAGCTGGACATCGGCGCCCTGGAGGCCGCGCTCAACGACGTGATCGCACGGCACGAGCCGCTGCGGACCGTCTTCCCCGACGTCGACGGACAGCCCTACCAGTGCGTACGGGACGCCGCGGACGTCCGCCTGGAACTGACGCCGGAGCCGGTCCCGGAAGACGAGCTCGACGCACGGGTGGAGGACTGCGTCCGTCACCGCTTCGAACTCGACCGCGAGGTCGCCGTCCGGCCCAGGCTGCTCAGCACCGGCCCGGACTCCCACGTCCTCGTGCTGACGATCCATCACATCGCCGGGGACGGCTGGTCGCTGGGCCCGCTCGCCGACGATCTCAAGAGCGCCTACACCGCCCGCCGCGAGGGTGAGCGGCCGAAATGGTCCGCACTGCCGGTGCAGTACGCCGACTACAGCCTCTGGCAGCACGAACTGCTAGGCGACGGCACAGACCCCGACGCCCTCTTCGCCGGCCAGGAGGCCTACTGGTCCGAGCACTTGGCGGGCCTGCCCGAGGTCGTGAGCCTCCCCACGGACCGGCCGAGGCCCCCCGTCGCGTCGAAGCGCGGCGCCGAGGCCGCGTTCACCCTCGACGCCCCGACGCATGCCGCCCTGCGCGAGCTGGCCCGCTCGGCCGACGCCACCCTGTTCATGGTCCTGCACACCGGCCTCGCGGCCCTGCTCACACGGCTGGGCGCCGGCGCGGACATCGCGGTCGGCTCACCCATCGCCGGACGCACCGACGAGAACCTGGACGACCTGGTCGGCTTCTTCGTCAACACCCTGATCCTGCGCACCGACACCTCCGGTGACCCCGCGTTCGCCGATCTGCTGGCGCAGGTCAGGGAGACCAGCCTGGCCGCCTACACCCACCAGGACCTTCCGTTCGAGTACCTGGTGGAGAAGCTCAACCCGCAGCGCTCCACCGCCCACCACCCTCTCATCCAGGTCATGCTGGCCCTCCAGAACAACGCGGACCTGCGCTTCGACCTGCCCGGCCTGCACACCGAGCTCATAGCCCCGGCCCCCGGCGGCTCACAGTTCGACCTCACCCTCAACCTGGTCGAAAGCCTCGACGAGGACGGCAGGCCCGCCGGGCTGACCGGCATGATCGAATACGCCACCGACCTCTACGACGCCGCCACCGTGGACGCCTTCGCGGCCCGCTGGACCCGCCTGCTGGCCGCCGCCGCCGAGGACCCGCACCGCCGCGTCGGAGCACTGGACATCCTCGACGCCGACGAACGGCACACCCTGGCCACGTGGAGCACATCGCCCCGCACCGAGACGCAGGCGACCCTGCCCGAACTCTTCGAGAGGCAGGTGCGCACCACCCCGCACGCACCCGCGCTGATCGACGCCGACGGCACGGCCTCCTACGCCGAACTCGACGCGCGCGCCAACCAGATCGCCCACTGGCTCATCACCCGGGGCGCGGGCCCCGAGTCTCCGGTCGGCGTCGCAGTCGACCGCTCCCGCACCCAGATCGCCGTCATCCTCGGCGTCCTCAAGGCCGGAGCGGCCTACCTGCCGATCGACCCCGGATATCCCGACGAGCGGATCGCGTACCTGGTCTCCGACGCCCGGCCCGCACTGGTGCTGGCCACCCGGCCCCTGGACGTGCGGGCGCCGCTCGTCCTCACCGACGACCCGGCGACCGCCGCCGCGTGGGACAGGCAGCCGACGCGGGCGCTCCGGGACCGCGACCGCACGGCACCCCTGTGCCCGTCCAACGCCGCGTACGTCATCTACACCTCGGGCTCCACGGGCACCCCGAAGGGCGTGACCGTCACCCACGCAGGCCTCGCCGGCCTGACCGCCACCGCCGAACGCTTCGGCCTCGGCGAGGGCAGCCGCACCCTGCAGTTCACCTCGTCCAACTTCGACGTGTCCGTGATGGAACTCCTGACGGGCTTCACCGTCGGCGCCGCGCTCGTACAGACCGGCACCGAGCACCTGGTCGGCGACGAACTCGCCGCCGCGCTCGCCACCCACCGGGCCACCCACCTCTTCATCCCGCCGTCCGTCCTGGCCACCCTCCCGGCCTCCGCCGAGTCGGCCCTGCCCGACCTGCGGTCCCTGGTGGTCGCGGGCGAGGCCTGCCCGACCGCCCTGGCCGCACGCTGGTCCGCGGGACGCCTGATGATCAACGCCTACGGCCCGACCGAGGCCACCGTCTACGCCACCACCAGCCCGCCGCTCACCGGGACGACCGCCCCCATCGGCACACCGGTCGTCGGCGCCCGCGTGTTCGTCCTGGACGGCGGCCTGACCCCCGTGCCACCGGGCGTACCCGGAGAGCTGTACCTGGCGGGCCCGGGCCTCGCGCGCGGATACGTCCGCCGGCCGGGTCTGACCGCGGAGCGGTTCGTGGCGTGCCCGTTCGACGCGCCGGGCGGCCGGATGTACCGCACCGGCGACGTCGTCCGCTGGAACGCGGACGGCCAACTGGAGTACCTGGGCCGGGTGGACGACCAGGTGAAGATCCGCGGGTTCCGGGTGGAGCCGGGCGAGGTGGAGGAGGCGCTGCGGCGGCTGCCCGCGGTGGCACAGGCGGTCGTGGCGCCGTTCGTGCACGGGAGCGAGTTGCGGCTCGCCGCGTACGCGGTCCCCGTACCCGTGCCGGACGCCCAGATCACGCCCGCGTCGCTGCGCGCGGACCTCCAGGAGGTACTGCCGGACTACCTCGTGCCGTCCACGGTCATTCTGCTGGACGCGCTGCCGCTGACACCGAACGGAAAGGTCGACCGGGCAGCGCTCCCCACACCGCGATACGCCGGGCACACCGCGACCGCGCCCCGCACACCGCAGGAGGAGATCCTGTGCGGCCTGTTCGGGGACATTCTGGGGGTGCCGGCGGTCGGCGTGGACGACAGTTTCTTCGACCTGGGTGGTCACTCGTTGCTGGCGACGCGCCTGGTGAGCAGGGTCCGCCGCGCCATGGGTGTCGAACTGCCGTTGCGGGTGCTGTTCGAGGCGCCGACCGTCGCGAGGCTCGTACGCCGTCTGGATGCGGGACAGGTGCGTCCGGCGTTGGAGGCGCGTCCGCGTCCGGAGTCGCTGCCGTTGTCGTACGCCCAGCAGCGGCTGTGGTTCCTGCACAAACTGGAAGGGCCCTCGGCGACCTACAACATGCCCTTCGCCCTCCGCCTCACCGGCGACGTCGACCGTGACGCGCTGGAGGCCGCCATCAACGACGTCGTGGTGCGCCACGAGTCGCTGCGCACGGTCTTTCCCGAGAGGGAGGGCCGTCCGTACCAGTGCGTGCTGCCGGTGGACGAGGCCCGGGTGCCCCTCACCGTCGAGCCGGTCACGGAGCCGGAGGTCACCCCTCGTATCGCCGCGACCATCCGGCACGGCTTCCGCCTCGACCGCGACGTCCCCGTCCACGCCCACCTGCTCGACATCACCGGGAGCGATGACGCGGTCCTGGTGCTGGTGCTGCATCACATCGCGGGGGACGGGTGGTCGGCGGGTCCGCTGGCACGGGATCTGGTGGCGGCGTACGCGGCCCGCTCGGGCGGCGAGGCCCCGGCGTGGCCGGCGCTGCCGGTGCAGTACGGGGACTACACCGTGTGGCAGCACGAGGTACTGGGGGACGTGGACGACCCGTCGAGCGTGATCGGCGGCCAATTCGCCTACTGGAAGAACCAGTTGGACGGGGCTCCGGAGGAGGTGACGGTGCCGGGGGACCGGCCGCGTCCCGCTTCGGCGTCGTACGACGGTGAGGTGACCGGCTTCGAGATCGGCGCCGACCTGCACGCCGGGCTGCGGGACCTCGCGCGGTCCGCGGACGTCACCCTGTTCATGGTGCTGCACGCCGGACTCGCGAGCCTGCTGTCACGGCTGGGCGCGGGATCGGACGTCGTGGTCGGTTCGCCGGTCGCGGGGCGGATGGACGAGGGGCTGGACGACCTCATCGGCTTCTTCGTCAATACGTTGGTGGTGCGGACGGATGTGTCGGGTGATCCGTCGTTCGGTGAGTTGCTGGGGCGGGTGCGTGAGGGGTGTCTGGAGGCTTTCGCGCATCAGGATGTGCCGTTCGAGTTGGTGGTGGAGCGGCTGAACCCGGCGCGTTCGGGTGGCCGGCATCCGTTGTTCCAGGTGGCGTTGGTGTTGCAGAACAATGAGGAGGGCCGGTTCGCGTTGCCGGGGCTCGGGGTGCGGACCGAGTCGGTGGGCACGGGCACGGCGAAGTTCGACGTGACCGTGAGTCTGTCGGAGAGGTTCGGCGAGGACGGCCGCCCGGCGGGGTTGTCGGGGTTCATCGAGTACGCGACGGACCTGTACGACGCGCGCACGGTGGAGTTGTTCGGGGCGCGGTTGGTGCGGGTGTTGAGCGCGGCGGTCGCCGGGCCCGGTTTGCGGGTGGGTGGGTTTGATGTGCTGGGTGGTGGTGAGCGGGAGCGGTTGTTGGGGTGGTCCGCGGCGGACGGCACGCCGGTGCCGACTACGTTGCCCGACTTGTTTGCCGGGCGGGTGCGGGAGTGCCCGGATGCGGTGGCTGTGGTGTGCGGGGATGAGGTGTGGTCGTACGGGGAGTTGGCCGAGCGTGCGAACCGGCTGGGTCGTTGGTTGATCGGTCGCGGGGTGGGTCCGGGGGATCTGGTGGCGGTCGCGGTGCCGGCGGGTGTGGAGCAGGTCGTGTCGTTGTTGGGTGTGGTGTCGGCGGGGGCCGCGTATGTGCCGGTGGATGTGGAGTATCCGGGGGCGCGGATCGGCTGGTTGCTGGAGGACGCGCGGCCCGGGCTGGTGCTGACCACGCGTACGGCTGCGGGCAGTCTGCCGGAGGGCCTGTCCGTGGACGTCGTACCGCTGGACGAGGTCGGCTCCGAAGGTCTGTCGGGTGAGGAGATCACTGACGCCGAGCGGGTGGTGCCGTTGCGGCTCTCCCATCCGGCGTATGTCATCTACACATCCGGTTCGACGGGTCGTCCGAAGGGTGTGGAGGTCACCCACGCCGGTGTGGCGGGGTTCGCGGCGGGCCTGGTGGAGCGGATGGGTGTCGGCGTCGGGGGTCGGGTGTTGCGTACGGCGTCGCTGAGTTTCGACGCGTCCGTGCTGGAGTTGGTTTTGGCGTGGGGTTCTGGGGCGGCGCTGGTCGTGCCGGAGGGGTCTGGTCTGGCGGGCGAGGAACTGGAAGTGGCGCTGTCCGTCGGACGGGTGACGCATGCGTTCTTGCCGCCGTCGGTGGTGGCGACGCTGCCGGAGGGTGCGTGGGAGCGGCTGGAGGGTCTGGTGGCTCTGGCGGTGGGTGCGGAGGCGTGTCCGCCGGAGTTGATAGCCCGCTGGTCGTGTGGGGGACGGCGTGTGGTGAACGCCTATGGTCCGACGGAGATCACGGTGGCGGCGGCGATCAGCGATCCGTTGTCCGCCGGCGGTGGGGTCCCGATCGGGCGTCCCGTGCCCGGGGCGGGTGTGTTCGTGCTGGACGAAAACCTGGCTCTTGTTCCGGTGGGTGTGCCGGGGGAGTTGTACGTGTCCGGGCCGGGGCTGGCGCGTGGGTATGCGGGCCGGCCGGGTCTGACCGCTGAGCGCTTTGTGGCGAGTCCTTTCGGCGCTGGTGGCGAGCGGATGTATCGGACGGGTGACCTGGTGCGCTGGAACGCCGATGGTCAGCTTCAGTATCTGGGTCGTGCAGACGATCAGGTGAAGATCCGCGGGTTCCGTATCGAACCGGGTGAGGTTCAGGCGGCGTTGGAGGCGGAGCCGGGTGTGTCCCAGGCCCTGGTGGTCGCGCGCCCGCACCACGACGACACCCGCCTCGTCGCCTACATCGTCCCCGCGTCGGCGGAGGCGGAAGGCACGACCGGTGAGCAGGTCGACGAATGGCGGGAGATCTACGACTCGGTCTACGGAGACGCCGTTCACGACGGCGAGGCCGGGGCGGACGTGCTGGGGGAGGGGTTCGAGGGGTGGAACAGCTCGTACTCGGGTGAGCCGATCCCGTTGCCGGAGATGCGCGAATGGCGTGACCAGGTGCTGGAGAGGATCCGGGGGTTTGCCCCTCGCCGGGTGTTGGAGATCGGTGTCGGTTCGGGGTTGTTGATGGGGCATGTGGCGGCGGGGGTGGAGTCGTACTGGGCGACGGACTTCTCGTCGTCGGTGGTGGAGCGGTTGCGCGGTCAGGTGGCGGGGCTGGGCTGGGATCACGTGGTGGTGCGCTGCCAGGCTGCCGATGACGTGTCGGGGCTTCCTGTCGGGGAGTTCGACACGATTGTCATCAACTCGGTCGTGCAGTACTTCCCGGGCTGGGAGTATCTGGAACGGGTGTTGGACCAGGCGTTCGGGCTGCTGGCCGAGGGCGGCCGGCTGATCGTCGGAGACGTGCGGCATCGGGGGTTGTTGCGGGCGTTCCAGACGGCTGTACAGGTGCGTCAGTCGGGTGTGGGGGACACGGCCCGGTTGCGTGCGGCGGTGGAGCAGGCAGTGGTGACGGAGAAGGAGTTGCTGCTGGATCCCGGTTTCTTCGCCGCCTGGGCGGCTGGGCGGCCGGAGGCGGTGGGCGTGGATGTGCGGTGGAAGCGGGGCGCCGCGCACAACGAGCTGACGCGGCACCGCTACGACGTGGTCCTGCACAAGGCTCCTTCGCAGCTTCTCTCTCTCGCCCGGACACCCGTCATGGGGTGGGGGCGGGACGTCGAGGCGCTGGACGCGTTGGGTGATGTGGCGTTGCCGGTACGGGTGTCCGGGGTGCCCAACGCCCGGCTGACCGGGGAGGTCGCGGCAGCCCGCGCGATGGCCGCCGACGAGCCCGTCGAGCGCGTACGGGAGCTCCTGGACGGGGGGAGCGGGCTGGACCCCGAAGAGGTGTGCCTCTGGGCGCGGGCGCGAGGCTGGGACGCCGTGGTCACCGTCGGGCAGAAGGAATTCGACACCTTTGACGTGGTCCTGCTGCCCGGTGGGGCGGCTACGGGTGCGGTGTCGGACGTTTTCGTTCCGGTGGGTGGGGGGTCGCTTGCCGGGTCGGCGAGTGATCCGGTGCGGACGCGGGTGGTGGGCGAGTTGGTGTCCACGCTGCGTCGCAGTCTGTCGGAGCGGCTTCCGTCGCATTTGGTGCCGGCGGCGTTCGTGGTGCTGGAGGCTCTGCCGTTGACGGTGAGCGGGAAGGTGGACCGGGGGGCGTTGCCCGCTCCGGAGTACGCCTTCACGGCGTCGCGGGCGGCGCGGACGCCGCAGGAAGAGATCGTGTGTGCTCTGTTCGCCGAGGTGTTGGGTCTGCCGGCGGTCGGGGTGGAGGACGACTTCTTCGCGCTGGGTGGGCATTCGCTGCTGGCGACGCGGTTGGTGAACCGGATCCGGGGCGTGCTGGGGGTGGATCTGGCGTTGCGGGCGTTGTTCGACCAGCCGACGGTGGCCGGTGTCGTGCGGCGTCTGTCGGCGGCCGGGTCGCGTCCGGTGCTGGAACGGCGTGAGCGGCCGCACCGCCTGCCGTTGTCGTTCGCGCAGCGCCGCATGTGGTTCCTGTACAAGTTCGAGGGGGCTTCGGCGACGTACAACATCCCGCTGGTGCTGCGTCTGACCGGTGAGCTGGACGTGCCGGCCATGGAAGCGGCCCTCAACGACGTGATCGCCCGGCACGAGCCGTTGCGGACGGTCTTCCCCGACCTCGACGGTGAGCCCTACCAGCACATCCTCACCCCCACCGAAGCCCACCTCACCCTCACTGTGGAAGACGCGCGGTCGGGGGACGCGGTGGCTTCCCGGCTGGCGGCGTGTGTTCGGCACGGATTCGAGCTGGACAGCGAAATCCCGCTGGCCGCAGAGCTGCTGACCTCGGGGCCGAGGGAAGCCGTCCTGGTGCTCGTGATGCACCACATAGCCGCCGACGGCTGGTCGATGACTCCGCTCGCGGCCGACCTCGCCTCCGCGTACGCGGCCCGGCGTGGAGGCGAGGGGCCGGAGTGGACCCCGCTCCCGGTTCAGTACGCCGACTACAGCGTCTGGCAGCACGAACTGCTCGGCGAGGACACCGACCCCGACAGTCTGCTGCGCCGCCAAGCCGCGTACTGGACCGACCACCTGCGCGGTCTGCCCGACGTCGTCTCGCTGCCCACGGACCGTCCGCGAACCGCGACCCCTTCCGGTCGCAGCGACACCGTGAGCTTCGCACTCGACGCCTCGACGCATACCGCGTTGAGGGAGCTCGCCCGGGCGGCGGACGCGACGCTGTTCATGGTCCTGCACGCGGGCCTGGCGGCGCTGTTGTCGCGGCTGGGCGCGGGGCGGGACATCGCGGTGGGCTCGCCCATCGCCGGCCGCACCGACGAAGGTCTGGACGACCTGGTGGGCTTCTTCGTCAACACCCTGGTCATACGCGCTGACGTGACATCGGATCCCACGTTCCGCGAACTGCTGACACAGATCCGTGAGACGAGTCTCGCCGCGTACAGCCACCAGGACATCCCCTTCGAATACTTGGTGGAACGGCTCAACCCGCAGCGCTCGCCCGGCCACCACCCGCTCGTCCAGATCATGCTGGCGCTCCAGAACAGCACCGACCTGGCATTCGAACTCCCGGGTGTTCGAGCCGAGTTCGAGGACCCGGGCGTATCCGGTTCACAGTTCGACCTCACCGTCAACATGGGTGAGACGTTCGACGAGGACGGTCACCCTGCCGGCATGTCCGGGCTGATCGAGTACGCGACGGACCTGTACGACGCGCGCACGGTGGAGTTGTTCGGGGCGCGGCTGGTGCGGGTGTTGAGCGCGGCGGTCGCCGGGCCCGGTTTGCGGGTGGGTGGGTTTGATGTGCTGGGTGGTGGTGAGCGGGAGCGGTTGTTGGGGTGGTCCGCGGCGGACGGCACGCCGGTGCCGACTACGTTGCCCGACTTGTTTGCCGGGCGGGTGCGGGAGTGCCCGGATGCGGTGGCTGTGGTGTGCGGGGATGAGGTGTGGTCGTACGGGGAGTTGGCCAAGCGTGCGAACCGGCTGGCCCGGTGGCTGATCGACCGTGGCATGGGTCCGGGGGATCTGGTGGCGGTCGCGGTGCCGGCGGGTGTGGAGCAGCTCGTGTCGTTGTTGGGTGTGGTGTCGGCGGGGGCCGCGTATGTGCCGGTGGACGTGGAGTATCCGGGGGCGCGGATCGGCTGGTTGCTGGAGGACGCGCGGCCCGGGCTGGTGCTGACCACGCGTACGGCTGCGGGCAGTCTGCCGGAGGGGCTGCCGGTGGAAGTGGTGGCCGTGGACGATCCGTCGGTCACCGAGGCCTGCGCGTTCCTGTCGGGTGAGGAGATCACTGACGTCGAGCGGGTGGTGCCGTTGCGGCTCTCCCATCCGGCGTATGTCATCTATACCTCGGGTTCGACGGGTCGTCCGAAGGGTGTGGAGGTCACCCACGCGGGTATTGCGGGGTTCGCGGCGGGCCTGGTGGAGCGGATGGGTGTCGGCGCCGGTGGCCGTGTGTTGCGTACGGCGTCGCTGAGTTTCGACGCGTCCGTGCTGGAGTTGGTTTTGGCGTGGGGTTCTGGGGCGGCGCTGGTCGTGCCGGAGGGGTCTGGTCTGGCGGGCGAGGAACTGGAGGAGGCTCTTGCGGGGGGCGGGGTGACGCATGCGTTCTTGCCGCCGTCGGTGGTGGCGACGCTGCCGGAGGGTGCGTGGGAGCGGCTGGATGACCTGGTGGCTCTGGCGGTGGGTGCGGAGGCGTGTCCGCCGGAGTTGATAGCCCGCTGGTCGTGTGGGGGACGGCGTGTGGTGAACGCCTATGGTCCGACGGAGATCACGGTGGCCGCGGCGATCAGCGATCCGTTGACTGCCGGCGGTGGCGTCCCGATCGGGCGTCCCGTGCCCGGGGCGGGTGTGTTCGTGCTGGACGAAAACCTGGCTCTTGTTCCGGTGGGTGTGCCGGGGGAGTTGTACGTGTCCGGGCCGGGGCTGGCGCGTGGGTATGCGGGCCGGCCGGGTCTGACCGCTGAGCGCTTTGTGGCGAGTCCTTTCGGCGCTGGTGGTGAGCGGCTGTATCGGACGGGTGACCTGGTGCGCTGGAACGCCGATGGTCAGCTTCAGTATCTGGGTCGTGCAGACGATCAGGTGAAGATCCGTGGGTTCCGTATCGAACCGGGTGAGATCCAGGCCGCGTTGGAGGCGGAGCCGGGTGTGTCCCAGGCCCTGGTGGTCGCGCGCCCGCACCACGACGACACCCGCCTCGTCGCCTACATCGTCCCCGAGGACCGTCTCGGCCGCTCCCTCGGTGCTCTGCGCGAGTCGCTGAGCCGTGACCTGCCCAGGTACATGGTGCCGTCGGCCATCGTCGCGCTGGACGCGTTCCCGCTGACCGTGAGCGGGAAGATCGACCGGAGCGCGCTGCCGGCGCCGGAGTACGGCGGGTCCGATACGTCCCGTGCGCCGCGCACCCAGACCGAGGAGGTCCTGTGCGAGTTGTTCGCCGGGGTGCTGGGTGTTCCGGCGGTGGGTGTCGACGACGACTTCTTCGATCTGGGTGGTCATTCGTTGTTGGCGACCCGGTTGGTGAGTCGGGTGCGTGCGGTGTTGGGGGTGGAGGTGCCGTTGCGGGCGTTGTTCGACGCGCCGACGGTGGCGGGGCTCGCGGGTCGGTTGTCCGATGCGGGTTCGCGTCCGGTGCTGGAGCGGCGGGTGCGGCCCGAGGTGCTGCCGTTGTCGTTCGCGCAGCGCAGGCTGTGGTTCCTGTACAAGTTCGAGGGCGCGTCGGCCACGTACAACATGCCGCTCGTCCTCAGGCTCACCGGGAAGCTGGACATCGGCGCCCTGGAGGCCGCGCTCAACGACGTGATCGCACGGCACGAGCCGCTGCGGACCGTCTTCCCCGACGTCGACGGACGGCCCCGCCAGCGGGTGCTCGGTCCGGAGCAGGCGCGGATCGGCGTCGAGGTGGAGGAGATCGGCGAGGAGCAGGTGCCCGAGCGGGTGGCCCGGATCGTGCGGCAGGGGTTCGAACTGGACAGGGAGATACCGTTCCGGGCCGGGCTGCTGGTCACCGGGCCCGACGCGTCCGTGCTGGTCGTGGTCATCCATCACATCGCGGCCGACGGCTGGTCGATGGGACCGCTGACGCGTGACCTGGTCGCCGCGTACACGGCGCGCCGGGACGGGGCGCGACCCGAGTGGGCTCCGCTCCCGTTGGAGTACGCGGACTTCACCCTGTGGCAGCACGACCTGCTCGGGGACGACTCCGATCCGGACAGCCTCTTCGTACGGCAAGCCGCGTACTGGGCGGACCAACTGGCCGGGCTGCCGGAGCAGGCCACGCTGCCGCCCGACCGGCCGCGCCCCGCGCTTCCCTCCTACCGCGGCGACGTCACGCAGTTCCGGACAGGCGCCGAGACCCATGCCGGGCTGCGGGCGCTGGCCCGGTCCGCGGACTCGACGCTGTTCATGGTCCTCCAGGCGGGTCTGGCGGCACTGCTGTCGAGGCTCGGCGCCGGGGACGACATTCCCGTGGGCTCGCCCATAGCGGGCCGCGGCGACGAGAACCTGGACGACCTCGTCGGGTTCTTCGTCAGCACCCTGGTGCTGCGCACGGACACCTCCGGGGACCCGACCTTCGCCGAGCTGCTGGCCCGGGTGCGCGAGACCTGCCTGGCCGCGTACACGCACCAGGACCTGCCGTTCGAGTACCTGGTGGAGAAGGTCAACCCGCAGCGCTCCATCGCCCACCACCCGCTGTTCCAGGTCGTGCTGGTCCTCCAGAACGACGACGGCTTGTTCCAGGTCGTGCTGGTCCTCCAGAACGACGACGGCGCGCGTTTCGACCTTCCGGGGCTCCAGGTGGGGGCCGAGAAGGCGGGCGCGGGGTCGGCCAAGTTCGACGTCTTCGTCAGCGTCACCGAGACCTTCGACGAAGCGGGCGAGCCGGCCGGCCTCACCGGCCTCGTCGAATACGCCACCGACCTGTACGACGCGACGACCATCGATGCCTTCACCGCGCGCTGGACGCGACTGCTCGACTCGGCGATCGGCGACCCCCGCCGGCCCGTCAGGTCGCTGGAGATCCTCGCACCGCACGAGCGCGGGACGCTGCTCGAATGGTCCGGAGCCGACCGCGCCGACCTGCCCCCGGTGACCCTGCCGGAACTCTTCCGGTCGGCGGTCGAACGGGCACCGGACGCCGTGGCGACGATCTCGGGCCGCGGCGGGACGTCGTACAGCGAGCTGTCGTACGCCGAACTGGACCGCCGCTCGAACCGCGTCGCGCACCACCTGCTGGGGCTCGGCGTCGGACCCGGCCAACGGGTGGCGCTGCGGATGCGGCGCGGCCCGGAGCTCGTCGCCACCGTCCTCGGTGTGGTGAAGACCGGCGCCGCGTACGTCCCGGTCGACCCGGACTATCCGGCCGAGCGGATCGCGTACATGCTCGCCGACGCGGATCCGGCCGTCGTCCTCGACGACGCCTGGACGGCCGGGATGAACGAGGCGGCGCTGCCCGACACCGACCCGGGCGTGCCGGTCCATCCCGCGCACACCGCGTACGTCATCTACACCTCAGGGTCCACCGGCCGCCCCAAGGGCGTCGAGGTCACCCACGCCGGGTTCGCCAACCTCGCGCGTGCGCAACTGGACGCCTTCGCGCTCGCCCCGGACAGCCGGGTGCTGCAGTTCGCCTCGCCCAGCTTCGACGTGTCGGTCTGGGAACTGGTGATGGCCTTCGCCTCTGGCGCGGCCCTCGTGGCGGCCTCCGCCGAAGCGCTGGCCGGCGACGCGCTGGCGGAAACGCTCAGCGGGCGGCGGGTGACCCATGTGACGCTGCCGCCCTCGGTGCTGGCGACCCTCGACGCGCGGGGGCCCGGCGTGCCCTTCCCCGACCTGGCGGTTCTCCTGGTGGCCGGCGAGGCATGCTCGCCCGACCTCACGGAACGCTGGGCACCCGGACGCCGCATGATCAACGCGTACGGGCCCACCGAGTCCACCGTCGGCGCGGCCATGAGCACGCCTCTGACCGGCCGCGAAAGCGGCGTCGTCCCCATGGGGCGGCCGCTGTTCGGACTGTCCGGCTACGTCCTGGACGGCGGTCTGCACCCGGTGCCGCAGGGGGTCGTCGGCGAGTTGTACGTGGCCGGGGCGGGCCTGGCCCGCGGCTACCTGGGCCGGCCGGGGCTCACCGCCGAACGGTTCGTGGCCAACCCGCTGGGCGGCCCGGGGGAGCGGATGTACCGCACCGGCGACGTCGTGCGGTGGAACGCCGACGGCCAGCTGGAATACCTCGGTCGTGCCGACGACCAGGTGAAGATCCGCGGCTTCCGGGTGGAACCCGGCGAGATCCAGGCCGAGTTGCTGCGCCTGCCCGGCCTCGTCCAGGCCTTCGTGGCCGTCCACCGGCACGGCGGGACGGACCCGCGGCTGGTGGCGTACGTGGTGCCGGAGGACCCGGGCGGCTTCTCCGCGGCCGCCGTGCGCGAGGCCCTGCGCGAGCGGCTCCCCGGCTACATGGTCCCCTCGGCGGTGACCGCCCTGCCCGAACTGCCGCTCAGCCCCAACGGCAAGGTGGACCGCAAGGCGCTGCCCGCCCCCGACTACGGCGGCCGGGGCGGGCGCCCGCCGCGCACCCCGCGGGAAGAGGTGCTGTGCACCCTCTACGCCGAAGTGCTGGGCCTGCCCGGGGTGAGCGTGGACGACGGTTTCTTCGACCTCGGCGGGCACTCCCTGCTGGCGACCGGGCTGATCAGCCGCATCCAGGCGGTCCTCGGCGTCGAACTGCCCCTGCGTGCCCTCTTCGAGGCCCCCACCGTCGCCGAACTCGCCCGGCGCCTCGACGAGGACGCCGACGGAGGGTCCGGCGCGGGCGAGGGCGGCAGCGGTCGTTCCACCGCGTTCGAGGTACTCCTGCCGCTGCGCACCAAGGGCGACCAGGCCCCGCTGTTCTGTCTGCACTCGGGCGGCGGGATGTGCTGGAACTACGCGAGCCTGCTGCCGCACATCGACGCCGACATCCCCCTCTACGGACTCCAGGCACGCGGGCTGTCCGATCCCGGGAACCTGCCGGGCTCGGTGGAGGAGGTGGCCGACGACTGCATCGAGGCGATGCTCCGGGTGCAGCCGGAAGGGCCGTACCGGCTCATGGGGCATTCCTTCGGAGGCATCGTCGCCCACGCCGTCGCGGCCCGGCTGGCCGGACGGGGGCAACGGGTCGAGCTGATGGTCTGCCTCGACGCGAAGCCTGCCGCGCAGGAGGACATCCCCGAGCACGCGCACGAGGAGTACTACCGCGGCATCCTCGAACTGCTGGGGGTGAGCACCGTCGAAGTCCCCACGGAGGACATGACGTTCGACGAGTTCGCGGCGGTGGCGCGGACGACGAACACCGTGCTGGGCAGCATCGAGGAGAGCGAGTTCCTCACCATCATGCGGGTGATGGAGAACAACATCGACATCACCGGACGCTATCGGCACCAGCGGGTCGCGACCGAGATGATGCTGTTCGCCGCCACCCAGGAGACCGACAACGTGCTGGAGCCGGACGTCTGGCACGAGTTCGTCGACGGGCCGCTGGAGTACCGGCGGATGGACTGCTCCCACGCCGGCATGCTCAAACCGGAGACGCTCCACCGTATCGGCGCAATGATCCAGGACCGCCTGCGGCGCGGGACGGACGGCTCCTTGGGCGTGTTTCGGAAGTAGCGTCGACTGCCCGAAGGCAGGCGGGACTTTCGAAACACGCCCAAGGCGAGGGGACGGGGAGGTTCAGAGACGCCGAGGACCACCGAGGCCGGCGACGTCGGCACGCGCGACCTCGGTGCCCGGCGACGCTGGGCGGAATCTCTAACCGACGCGCAACCGGACGCGGTCCGGGGTGAGGTCCTTGACCGAGGTGGCGCCCAGCAACTGCATGGTCTGCCGGACCTCGGCCGAGAGGATGTCCAGTACCCGGCGCACGCCGGCCTCGCCGCCCGCCATCAGTCCGTAGAGGTAGGCGCGGCCGACGAGGACCGCCGTGGCGCCCATGCAGACCGCCGCCACGGCGTCCGCACCGGAGCGCACCCCGCCATCGAGATAGACCTCCGCGGCACCGTCCACCGCCCTGACCACCGCGGGCAGTTCCTCCAACGGCACCGGCGAGCGGTCCAGTTGACGCCCGCCGTGATTGCTGACGACCAGGGCGTCCACTCCGAGGCCGACGATCACCCGTGCGTCCTCGGCCGTCTGGACGCCCTTGACGATCAGCTTGCCCGGCCAGACCTCCCGCAGCCACGCCACATCGTCGGCGGTCGCCCCGGGGTCGAACATCAGATTGCCGAGATCCGCGGCGGTGCCCTGCCAACGGGTGAGAGAGGCGAACTCCAGTGGCGGGGTGGTCAGCAGGTTCAGCCACCACCACGGCCGCAGCGCCCCGTCCAGCAAGGTGCGCGCGGTCAGCGCCGGCGGGATCGTCATGCCGTTGCGCACGTCCCGCAGCCGCGATCCCGCGACCGGCGTGTCCACGGTCAACATCAGTGCCTCGTACCCGGCCTCCGCGGCGCCGCACACCAGATCAAGGCTGCGGGCCCGGTCCCGCCACAGGTACAACTGGAACCAGCGGCGTACGCCGGGCACGGCGGCGGCCAGCGTCCCGGCGGCCGTGGTGCCCATCGTGGACAGCGTGTACGGCACCCCGTGGGCGGCGGCCGCCCGGGCCACGGCCACCTCGCCCTCGTGGTGCATCATCCGCGTGAAGCCGGTCGGAGCGAGCGCGACGGGCAGAGCGGACACCTCGCCGAGCAGAGCCGCCGAGGTGTCGACCGCCGAGACGTCCCGCAACACGGTGGGCCGGAACTCGATCCGGCGGAAGGCGGACCGGTTGCGGGCCAGCGAGAGTTCCTCGCCCGCGGCACCGTCCGTGTAGTCGAAGACGGCTCTTGGGGCACGCCGGCGGGCGGCGGCCCGCAGGTCCGCCACGTCGGCGGCGGCGGCGAGCCGTCGCTGGGCCCCGCCGGGCCGGGGCCGCCGCGGTCTCAGCAGAGGCGCGAGTTCGGCCGGGCGCGGGAACCGGCGCCGGAGGCGGTCGCCCACCGGTGGTGACGGGAAGCTGTCCAAGGCCCCTCCTCGTTCTCAGAGCCCTCGCGGCCGGCCACGGGCTGTGCCCGGCAGACCCGGGGGCCGTCCTGCCAGGTCACGGGCACTGTACGGCCGGGGTGTGGCGCCCGACGACAACTGTTCGGCTGCGCAAGGCCGTCCGACCCGTACCGTCCCTCCGCGCCAGCCCGTCGGAGCCGTGCTGCCCCTCCGCGCAGGCCTGTGGGGGGTGACGGCCTGCGTTCAACTGCGCACGAGTCCCACGGACCTCGTGCCTATCGTTTACGCCATGAGCCTTCCCGAGGTGATCCGGATCGTCTCCCGTGACTCGCCCATGGCCTTGGCGCAGGTCGAGCGGGTCCGCGCCGAACTCGCCACCGTACAGCCCGGGTTGGCGACGGAAGTGGTCGCGGTGCGCACCACCGGCGACCGATGGCTGGGCGACCTGTCGCTGGTCGAGGGAAAGGGCGCCTTCGTCAAGGAGGTCGACGCCGCGCTGCTGGACGGCACGGCCGACCTCGCGGTGCACTGCGTGAAGGACGTCCCCGCCGACCGGCCGCTGCCCGAGGGCACCGTCTTCGCCGCCTTCTTGGCCAGGGACGACATCCGCGACGCCCTGGTGCACCCCGACGGACTCACTCTCGACCGGCTGCCGCCGGGCACCCGGATCGGCACCTCGTCCGTGCGCCGCACGGCCCAACTGGCCGCCTCCCACCCGCACGTGGAGTGTGTACCGATGCGGGGCAACGCCAACCGGCGCTTGGCCCGGATGGCCGCGGGCGACGCGGAGGCCCTGTTGCTCGCGGTGGCCGGCCTGGAGCGGATCGGCCGCCGGGACGCCATCAGTGAAGTCATCGACCCCGAGGCCATGATGCCGGCCCTGGGGGCGGGAGCGCTGGCTCTGCAGTGCCGCGAGGGCGACACCGAGCTGATCGCGGCGGTCGGCGCACTCGACGACGAGAACACGCACCGCGAGGTGACCGCCGAGCGCATGCTGCTGCATGTGCTCCAAGGCCACTGCAACAGCCCGATCGCCGGGTTCGCCAGGACGTCCCGGGACGGCGAACTCTCCCTACGGGCCCGCGTCTTCAGCGCCGACGGCAAGAAGAGCCTCCACGCCCACGAGTGGGCCGGGCCCCTCGGCCCCGAGACCCTGGGTATGTCGGTCGGGGTGGCGCTGCTCCGCCAAGGGGCCCGCGAACTGATCGACGGCAACGGCGCCGGAGGCGGTGGGTGAGCGTGGCGCGCCGAGGGTGCCCACGGCTCGTCCGCTCAGGGCCGGGCGCCGGGCCCGAAGCCCGTCCAGCGCAGGTCCGCGGGGAGATGGCTCATGTCGTTGTAGACCACCAGTGAGGGGGCCGCGCCGGTGTAGTACTCGATCGCCGTCACCGCCGTGTTCCCGCAGCTCATCCCCAACCACCGCTCACGTGGCGCGCCGAGCGCGTGCCGCAGGAGCCAGGCCACCTGGTAGGCGTGGGTGACCAGGACCTCGTGCGTCTCGGTGTCGGCGGGGCGGGCGAACCGGTCGGTCAGCGCGTCCGCGAGGCGCTCCCCCTTGGCCGCTTCGGCGGGGTCGTAGCCGTCGAACACCCCCGCCCATGCCGCCGGCGGGCTCTTCGGCACGTGCGGGATGCAGTCGGTCAGCTCGGCCGCCTCCCGCACGGGGACCCCGTGCAGACGCTCGCCGAGGATCTGGGCCGAGCGAACCGCCCGGGGCAGCGGCGAGTGCCACACCGTGTCGATCGGCAGCCGGGCCAGGCGCTCCGCGAGCAACTCCGTCTGGCGCCGCCCGACTTCGGTGAGCCTCCCGAAGGCGTCCGCCGCGCCGTGCCTGACCATGAACAGACGCCGAGTCGCCATGTCATGCCCTTCCGGGGGAGGTGAAGACAGAGATGTTCGTAACATCCGGATGGTATCAACATTTCGTCGCGAGGAGGGTGTGCCGAGGGTCCGCGAACGGCGCCGGGTCGAACGGGTGACGCGTGGTGCCCGCCGGGGACCGGCGCGCCGGTGTCACTCGCTCCCCTCCCGTACGCAGTACGGGTGAATGGACCGACGGTTCCGATCGGGGGGCGGTGTCGAGTCTCTACGGTTTCCGAGTGGGTCCGGGGATTGCGGGAGAGGCCCTGCGGACGGGGGACCGGTGGAAAGGCGCACCTGATGTCGGGGTTGGGAAAGTCGCCGGACGCGCTCAGGCTTCGGGCGGGCAGCCGCCGACGGACCTGGGCACGGAGCTGGGGAGCTGTTTGCGTGGCAGGCCTGACGGGGGCGGTGCTGACGTTCGGATGGTCCTGGGCGGCCGGCGGCGGGGCGGCGCGGATCACGGCTTTCGGGCCGTCCGCGGGCAGTTGGGCGTTGGCGGCCTCCCTGATGCTCCGCGCGAGGGTGACGAGCGGGCGGGTGCGGACGCGTGGGCTGCTGCTGGCCGGCTCCGCGGTCGCCGGAGGCGGGTACCGGGGGGTGGTCGCCGTGCTGTCGGCTCAGCCCGCGGCTTCGGGGTGGGACGTCCGGTCGTTGCCGGGTGCGGTGATGGTCACCGGGGTGACGCTGACGGTCGGTCTGGGGATGGCCGGTCTGGTGGTCGCGGCCGATGCCGGTACCGGCCGGCATGTGCTGCTGCGGCGCGTGCTCGACGGGGTCGTCACCGCGGGGGCCGTCTTCATGACCGTATGGGTCCTGCTGCGGGGCGCCGGTGACGGCTGGCGGCTGGGGACGGGGATGGTCGGTGTCCTGTGGGCCGCCGAAGTCGTGTTCCTCGGGTTTCTCCTCGCCGTGCGCCGCCTGGTGCGGAGCGACCGGAGAGCCACCTTGTGGGTCGGCATCGCGGGGCTGTCCCTCATGCTGGTCGGCGACACCCTGCGACTGCGGACGGTCGGCCCGCACGGCC
Source organism: Streptomyces achromogenes (assembly GCF_030816715.1). Lineage (NCBI taxonomy): Bacteria > Bacillati > Actinomycetota > Actinomycetes > Kitasatosporales > Streptomycetaceae > Streptomyces > Streptomyces achromogenes. The sequence continues at coordinate 7,682,180 of NZ_JAUSYH010000001.1, forward strand.
CCGAGGTGATGTCCTGTCAGCTGGTCGACATCTGCGTCACCGCGGGGCTGCTGGTGGTCGCCGTCGGCCCCTGGGTGCCCGGCGGGGCGAGCGCGCTGGGCACCGCTCGGCCCTCGCTGCGACGCGGGATGGAGGGTGCGGCGGGGTTCGTTCCGCTGACGGTCTGCACGGCCACGGCGCTGGGATTCGCGCTGGGTCCGTCCGTGCGGGACCCGGTGCCGCTGTTGGTCGGGGGAACGGCACTGCTGAGCCTCTGGGCCCGCCAGAGATTCCTGCCGAGCGAGAACACCGGCCACGAGGACTGAGTCCGCGGATCCGCGGGGCATCACCGGGGCCCGACCGTCGCCGTCCAGCCGGGTGTGAAGCTGCCCGCGTCCGCACGCGCCCCGCGCGCCCCGCGAGTCGCGCGCCGGGGCGGGCTCCGCGTGCGACCCGCGGGCCTACGACGTCACTTCCGGACCGCGCCCTGACGGCGGCCGCGGGTCCGCGCGCCCCTGGGCGGGTCGATGAACTGCAGCTCCAGCGTCATCGGCGGGTCGGCCAGGCCAGGGCCGCCCGCCGCCGCCCACGCCAGGATCTCCTCCGTGCAGTCGTCGTCCATGGCGAAGCCCACCCAGGCGGCCCGGCCGCCGGCCCGTCGGCCGGCGGCCGAGGGCTGGACGACGATCACGTTCGCCTGGTCGCAGGGGCCGAGACAGTCCGTCGTGCGGACGGCGAAGGCGCCGCCCGAAGCGTCCGCGGCCGCGCGCAGCCGCGCCAGCTGCCAGTCGTGGTCGAAGCCGGGATGCTTGCGGCCGTCGCCGCAACAGCAGCCCCTGCACACCACGAGCGTGCAGGGGCGGCTCCCGGCGGCTCCCACCAGCGCTCGCCGGGCCGGCGGCATCCCGGTCAGGAGGCCGAGAGGCCCACGTGGGCCAGGGCCTGCCGGAGCAGGAACCCGTGCCCGCCGGGCATCTCGCTCTGCACCGCCAGGGAGGCGGCCTCCTGCGGGCTGAACCACACCAGGTCCAGCGCGTCCTGCCGCGGCCGGCAGTCGCCCGTCACCGGCACGATGTAGGCCAGCGACACGGCGTGCTGACGCGGGTCGTGGTACGGGGTGATGCCCTGGGTCGGAAAGTACTCGGCCACCGTGAACGGCTGGAGCGAGGTCGGCACCCGGGGCAGCGCCACCGGGCCGAGGTCCTTCTCGAGGTGGCGCAGCAGGGCGTCCCGGACGCGTTCGTGGTGCAGGACGCGGCCGGACACCAGGGTCCGGTTGACATTGCCGTCCGGCCCTATCCGCAGCAGCAGGCCGACGCTGGTGACTTCGCCGCTGTCGTCGACGCGCACGGGCACGGCCTCGACGTACAGGATCGGCATACGGGCGCGTGCCATCTCGAGCTCGTCGGAGCTCAGCCAACCCGGTGTGGTCTCGGTCAAGTCAGACATTGTTCGATCATACTTTCAGTGTCCGTCGGGAAGCCGGTAGACCCGGCGGGCGTTGTCGGCTCCGGCCCGGCGCGCCAGGCGCAGCGCGTCGGGCAGGTCCAGCTCGCCCGCGTCCACCCGGTCCTGGAGCAGGTCTCCGAGACCCCGGCGGAAGGCCAGCGCGCCGAGCCAGTAGAACTCCGACACACCATAGGCGTCCGAGCTGTACAGCAGTTTGCGGAACGGTGTGATCTCCAGCGCCTCCTCCAGGACCGCCCGCGCTCGCACGGGGCCCACATGATGCAGGGTGAGCCCCACGTCCAGGTACACCTGCTCGAACACCGCGGCCAGGTAGGCGGCTTGCCGCTGGTAGGGCCAGCAGTGCAGGAGCAGCACAGGGATCGTGCCCGCCGTGAGGTGCAGCCAGTCCGTGAGATGCGTCGGGTCCACCCGGTGCAGCCGGATGTCGTTGTCGCCGAAGCCGGTGTGCAGTTGCAGGGGCAGCCCCAGATCGACCGCCGTCCACAGCAGATGCCGCGTCAGCACCGGGTCCGCCAGCCGTCCGCCGTCCGCCAGCCAGCGCCGGGCGGCCCGGGTGACGTCGGCGTCCGGGGGCCGGGCCGGGTCGAGGTCGAAGCCGGTGCGGTAGGCGGCGACGGACTTGACCGCCACCACGCCCGGCCGCCGGACCGCGTCCAGCGCGGCCGCCCGGAAGGCGTCGGCGTACCCGTCGGCGTCGACGCCCCGCGCGGCGACGGCCTCGGCGACCGCCTCCAGCCGCACCACCTCGTACGCGACCGCACCCCGCCGCACCGCCTCCTGCGGGATCGCTGCCTCCGGCCGCACCCCCTCCGGCGGCACCCCCTCCGGCCGCATCGCCTCCCGCGCGACCGCCGGCGCCGCCGCGGCCGCGGCCAGCTCGGCGGGCGTCGTGACGGGGTGCGGGGCGAACCCGGTGTCGACGCAGAACACACCGGTGCGGGCGGCCCGGAGGAACCGCCCGTTCACCTCCCGTGGGCCCAGTGCGGCGCGCCGGGCCAGATAGGCGTCGGCGGGGGCGTGCGGGGCGAGATCGAGCAGGGGCGCGCAGTGTCGGCGCACCGCCACACCGACAGGCGTGTCGAAGGTGGAGAAGCCCGGCCAGGCGTCCCCCTCGGTCAGCAGCGCCTCGAAACCCGGCCGGTCCAGCGGGGCGGTGACCACGCCGTGGCAGTGGTGGTCCACCAGCTCCAGCTCGGCGAGCACCTCGTGGACCGCTCGGCCGGCCACCTCAGTACACCCAGCGGTACGCCGCGGCCACCTGGTCGTCGTCGAGCCCGTCGACGGCGTCGATCTCGCCCTGCCGCACGGCGGTCACCGCGTCGGCGAGGACCGGGCCGAGGGCGGCGCGCAGCACCTCGTCGGCGCGGAACTCGGCCACGGCCGCGGCGAGCGAGGACGGCAGCCGGCGCACGCCCCGGGCGGCCGCTTCCCCGGCGCCGAGCCGTACCGGGTCCCCGGTGCTCTCCTCGGGCAGCACCGCGCCCGAGGCCACCCCGTCCAGCCCGGCCGCGATGACGCAGCCGAGGGCCAGATACGGGTTGGCGGCCAGGTCGACCGGCTTGACCTCCAGGTTGGCCTGCTCCGCGCGCCGGCCCGCGGTGCCCCGTACCAGGCGCACCGCGCACTCGCGGGTCTCCAGCCCCCAGGCGGTGAACACCCCTGCCCACTGCGAGGGCCGCAGCCGCAGCGCGCTGGCCGGGCTGGGCGCGGTCACCGCCGTCAGCGCCGGGAGACGGGCCAGGACGCCGGCCGCGAACGCCTCGGCGTCGGCCGTCATGCCGTGCCGCCGGTCGCCGCCCGCGTGCAGGTTCACGCCGTCCCGCCACGCGGAGAGATGGAGGTGGCCGCCGTTGCCGACGCCCTTCGCGACGACCGCGGGGGAGAAGGAGACCCGCAGCCCGTGCCGGCGGGCCACCGCCCGCACGGTCTGCCGGACGAGGACACTGCGGTCCGCGGCCGCCACCGGGTCGAGGGCGCCCACGGAGATCTCGAACTGGCCGGGCGCGTACTCGGGATGGATCTGCTCGACGTCGACGCCCTGCGCCGCGCACGCGGCCAGCAGGTCGGCGGTGTACTCGCTCAGCTCGACCTGCCGCGTCGCGCCGTACGCCGGTCCGGCAGCGGCCGGGACGAACTCGCCGGCCGGCGCGGCGTCCAGGCCGACCGCCCACTCGATCTCGACGGCGGCCCGGAAGGCGAGACCGTGCACACGGGCCGCGTCCGCCACGACGTGCCGCAGGAACGTGCGGGAGCAGCCCGGATGACGGTCGCCGTCCTGGGTGACGCGGTCGACCGGCGCCCACGCCCAGCCGGGCTGACCCGTGAGGACGACCAGCCGGTCGAGGTCCGGGTAGAGGCGCAGATCGCCGTCCGGCGAGCCCAGCGCCTCGGTCGTGACGATGGAGTCGTTCGCCAGGAACGTGTCGAACACCGGCGACATCCCGACGCCCCAGGCCGCCGCCGAGGCCAGCTTCCCCGTGGGGACCGCCTTCACCCTGCCGATCCCCGCGGTGTCGACGTAGGCCAGCACGACGCCGTGCACACCCGCCGAGGCCAGCTCCCCGCCGAGCGCGGTCGCCCGCTCGACGTCTCCGGGACGCCCGCCGGGGACGGGATCGGCAAGGGTGGTCATACGTCCTCCACGATCGGCGCGTGCGGCGTGTGCCCGTACGTCCGTCAGGGTTTCACGGCGACCGCGCCGTACTGCGGCACCACCGGGAGGGAGTCGGCCGTGCCGCGCCAGCGCGAGCACGACACCAGGCCCGGTTCCAGCAGCTCCAGGCCCTCGAAGAACGCGGCGATCTCCGCGCCGCTGCGGGCGGTGATCGGCGGCTTGGCGTTCTCGTTCCAGAACTTCATCGCCGGGATCTGGCCCTCGCCGCCCACCTCGCTGTCGTGGGTGGGGTGCGTCAGGACCAGGAAGCTGCCGGCCGGGACGTCGGCCATGACCCGCCGGACGATGTCCCGGGCCGCCTCGACGTCCAGGACGAAGTTCAGGATGCCCAGCATCATCACCGCGACCGGCCGCGTGAAGTCCAGGGAGCGGCCCGCGCGTTCGAGGATCGCGGCCGGGTCGTGCACGTCCGCGTCGATGTAGTCGGTGCGGCCCTGCGCGGTGCCGGTCAGCAGGGTGCGGGCGTGCGCCAGCACGATGGGGTCGTTGTCGACGTAGACGATCCGCGACTCCGGCGCGATGCGCTGGGCGATCTCGTGGGTGTTGTCCGCCGTCGGCAGCCCGGTGCCGATGTCGAGGAACTGCCGCACCCCGCGCTCCTCGGCGAGGAACCGCACCGCCTGTCCGAGGAACCAGCGGTCCGCGCGGGCGATCTCCCGGATGAGCGGGAACATCCCGGCGACGTGCTCGCCGACGCCGCGGTCGACCTCGTAGTTGTCCTTGCCGCCGATCCAGTAGTTCCACACCCGCGCGTTGTGCGCCACGCTGGTGTCCAGCCGTCCCGGCCCGCTCACGTGACCGCCCCTTCCCGTCCTGCCCGCGCCCTGCCGTGTCCCGGGCCTCGCCGCCATTGTGCCGCCGGATGATCACCGTTGTCCCCGGTAGGGTGAAATCCGGTCGTTCACCTACAGGAAGCAGCACATGCCGTACTCGCACGCCCCCGGACCGGTCGCCTCCGAACCCCCGACGGGCCCCGCAGACATCCGGCTGATCGTCACCGACATGGACGGCACGCTGCTCGACGACGAGAAGAAGGCGCCCGCGGACCTGTGGCGCGTGCTGGCGCTGCTGCGCGAGCGCGGGGTGCACTTCGCCCCGGCGAGCGGACGTCAGTACGCCACGCTGGCCGCGGACTTCGCCGAGGTCGCGGGGGCGGCCGAGGGGATGGCGTTCATCGCGGAGAACGGCGCGTACGTCGTGCGCGACGGGCAGGAGCTGAGCTCGGATCCGCTGGACCCGGCCGTCGTCGTGCGGGTGACGGAGGCCGTGCGCGAGCTCGCGGCCGACGGGGTCGACCTCGGCGCCGTGGTCTGCGGGAAGCGGTCGGCGTACGTCGAGCGGTCCGACGAGCCGTTCGTGGCCGAAGTGGCCAGGTACTACCTGCGCCACCGGGTCGTCGAGGACGTCACCGCCGTCGACGACGACATCCTCAAGATCGCCCTGTTCGACTTCGGCTCGGCCGAGGAGAGCACCGCGCCGGCGCTCGCGCCCTTCGCGCGGACCCACCAGGTCGTGGTGTCGGGCGAGCACTGGGTCGACGTCCTGAACCGCACCGCCCACAAGGGCGCCGCGCTGCGCCGCCTGCAGCAGGAGCTCGGCGTCACGCCCGCGCAGACCATGGTGTTCGGCGACTACCTCAACGACCTGCAGATGCTGGACGCCGCCGACTGGTCGTTCGCCATGGCCAACGCCCATCCCGAGGTGGTGCGCAGGGCCCGCCACCTGGCGCCCTCCAACAACGACGACGGGGTGCTGCGCACCATCACGCGCGTGCTGGGCCTCTGAACCCGCGCCGGCTTCCGCACCCGCGCCGGCCTCAGGTCCGGGGCCGTGCATGCCCGTGCTGCCAGGCCCAGGCCGCGATCTCGACGCGGTTGCGGGCGCCCAGTTTCAGCTGGACGCTCGACAGGTGCGTCTTCACCGTCGACAGGGAGACGTAGAGTCCGGCCGCGATCTCGGCGTTGGTCCGGCCGAGGGCGACGAGCCGGACGACGTCCAGCTCCCGTTCGGTCAGCGGTTCGGCGAGCGTGTCCGGGAGGGCGACGGGGCGGTCGGCGGCCGGGGTCCGCGGGCCGGTCAGGTGCTGGAGCAGGCGTACGGTCACCGACGGCGAGACCAGGGAGTCGCCCGCGGCGGCCGCCCGGACCGCCTCCGCGAGGAGCGTGGGCCCGGAGTCCTTCAGCAGGAAGCCGCAGGCGCCGCCGCGCAGTGCCCCGTACACGTACTCGTCCAGGTCGAAGGTGGTGACCACGACCACCCGCAGCGGGTCCGCGACGTCCGGTCCGGCCAGCAGCCGGGTGGCCGCGAGACCGTCCAGCTTCGGCATCCGGATGTCCAGCAGGCACACGTCCGGCCGCACGTCGCGGGCCAGCGCGACGGCCTCCTCGCCGTCGGCGGCCTCCGCGACCACCGTGATGTCCGGCTGCGCGTCGAGGAAGAAACGGAAGCCGGTGCGGACCATGTCCTGGTCGTCGGCGAGGAGGACCCGGATGGGGGCGGTGGGGCCCGACGGGCTCGGGGCGGTCATGCCTCGATCATGCCTCAGGTCGAGGCGCGGGCGGGGGTGAGGGCGGGCGGCGGTCTTCGGCCGGGCCCGCTCGCGCGCGGCCTTCCGGCCGGGCCCGCTCGCGGCGAGACCGCGGGACGCCGCGAGCGGCCCCGGGGCGTGCGCCGCCCTCGTGCGGCAGCCGGACGTCCACTCCGGGCCGGCCGGGTGGCCGGGACCCGTTCCGCCGATGGTGCCGGGGCGGCCCGCGTGCGGGGGCGGTCCGCGTAACGTGGCCGCATGCGCGGAATGACCGAACCGGCCGTCGTCGCCCGACTGGCCCGGGAGATCACCCCGGACCTGGAATCCGGGCGGCTGGAGGACTTCTACCAGGATCTGCACCGCCACCCCGAGCTGTCCTTCCAGGAGCACCGCACCGCCGCCGCGCTGGCCGCGCGACTGCGGGGGGCCGGGTACCGGGTGACGGAGGGCGTGGCCCGCACCGGCGTGGTCGGGGTACTGGCCAACGGCGACGGACCGGTGGTGTGGCTGCGCGGCGACATGGACGCGCTGCCCGTACGGGAGGCGACGGGCCTCGCCTACGCCTCCACGAACGACGGCGTCATGCATGCCTGCGGCCACGACCTGCACGTCACCTGGCTGGCGGCGGCAGCCGAGGCGCTCGCCGCCGCCCGTGAGACGTGGTCCGGGACGCTCGTCGTCGTCGGGCAGCCCGCGGAGGAGGCCGGAGGCGGTGCGGCGGCGATGGTCGCCGACGGCGTCCACGACCGCTTCCCGCGCCCCGACGTGTTGTTCGGCCAGCATGTCGCGCCCGGGCTCGCCGGCTTCTACCCGCACACCCCCGGACTGACCCTGTCGGCATCGGACGACGTGGACGTCGTCGTGCACGGCGTGGGCGGACACGGGTCGCGGCCGGAGTCGACGGTCGACCCCGTGGTGACCGCGGCCTTCGTCGTGACCCGGCTGCAGACCGTGGTCGCCCGCGAGATCGCCGCGAACGACCCCGCGGTGCTCACCGTGGGGCGCTTCCACGCCGGCACGACGTCCAACGTCATCCCCGACGAGGCGCGGCTGGGGGTGAACGTGCGCACCCAGGACAGCCGCGTGCGGGCCCGCCTCCTCGCCGCGATCCGGCGGATCGCCGAGGCCGAGTGCGCCGCCGCGGGCTGCCCCCGCCCGCCGGACGTCACCGTCCGGCCCGGTTGCCCGACCACGGTCAACGACCCCTCGCTGGACGACGAGATCGCCGCCGTCCACCGGGAACTCTTCGGCCCGGACACGGTGTTCGACTTCGGCCAGGCACTCGGCAGCGAGGACTTCTCCCTGCTCGCCCCGCACGGCGTGCCGTACGACTACTGGTATGTGACCTCGACCCCGGCGCCGGTGTGGGAGGCGGCGCCGGGGGAGGGCGTGTGGGAGAAGGCGGCGGGGGTGCCGGGCAACCACAGTCCGCTGTTCGCGCCGGACCTCTCGGTGCTCGCGCCGGGCGTGCGCACCCTCGTCTCGGCGGCGCTGTCCCGGCTCGCCCGCTGAGGGCGGCGCGCCCACTCCGCTCGGGGTCTACGCGCCCACTCCGCTCGGGGCCTACGGCTTGAGCGGATCGTGCCCGATCGTCATGAGGTGGTGACGGCGCCGGGTTTCCCGCGCCTCGGACTCGTTCGCCTCGTCAGTGCGGGCGGCGACCGTGTCCACGACCCGGTACATCACCCGGACGTCGTCGTCGGTCAGGTCGGTGCGCCGCTTCTGCAGGATCTCCAGCACCCGCTGCCCGGTCGCCGCGCCCGCCCGGTCGGGCAACGGCTGCGTGCTCTCGCCGGCGTCGCGCACCCGCAGCCAGGCGGCGAGTTCCTGCGAGGTCATGTTCACCGCGTGGTGGAACTCCTCCCAGAGCGCGTCGAGTTCGAGTGCGTCGGTCATGGCGGGCCTTTCTCCGGGTGGGGTCGGGCGCGGTCAGTTCTCGCGCGGCCAGTTCTCCGCCTCGAACATCCAGCGCTGCTTCTCGAGGTCGGCGGTGATGCCGATCAGCAGGTCCTGGGTCACCGGGTCCGCTTCCTCGGTCGCCGCGACCCGCTCGCGCAGCCGTGTGATGGCGGCCCCCAGGGACTCGGCGATCACCTGGACGACGTCCTCGTCCCGCACCCAGCCGTCCTTGGGGGAAGGCAGGGTGAACGCGGAGGCGATCGTCTCCGGGCGGCCGTCCGGCGGCAGGCCCAGCGCGGCGGCCCGCTCGGCGACGGTGTCGGCGTAGGAGCGGGCCGCGGTGACGACCTCGTCCAGCTGGAGGTGGATCGAGCGGAACCGGGGTCCCACGATGTTCCAGTGCGCCTGCTTGCCGATCAGGGAGAGGCCGAGGAGATCCACGAGGGTGCCCTGCAGCGCGTCGAACGTGATCTGGCGGGCCGGTTCGGGCAGGGGGCTCTTCACGACAGTCATACGGTGCTCCTCCTCGTCGCGTCGTGTGATGCGGTACGGAGCAGTGCCACGCGTTCCTGCTCGCCCGTCCCGCCCCAGACACCCGAGGTCTGTCCGCTGCCGAGGGCGTAGGACAGGCACTCGGCGCTCACCGGGCAGCGGGCGCAGACCCGCTTGGCCGCCTCGGCCTCCCGCAGGGCCGGGCCGGCCGTGCCCACGGGGAAGAACATCTCGGGGTCCTCGCCCACGCAGGCGGCAACGCGCAACCACTCCATGGAGGCGCGGGTGCCCCGGGCGTACCACGGCAAACAGGCGTTTTCCCCGATCACCCCGTTCCCCGATTCACCCATGTCCGCTCCTCGCTCCCCGGCCCCGATCCCTCGCTCCCCGTCCCCGGTCGCCAGGTCCCCGGGCCCCGGATCCGGCGAGGTGGGAGGGGATCGGACTCAGGGGGCGAGGGCCCCGTCGAGGAAGTGGGTCAGGTCCGCGAACACGTCGGCCCTGTTCGTCTCGTGGAAGACCTCGTGCCGGGCTCCCGGGTAGATCCGCTCGGTGTGCGCGCCGCCGCCGAGCCGCTCGACGCCGGGCCGGCTGCCGGGCAGCGGCACCAGCCGGTCGTCGTCGCCGTGCAGCCACAGCAGCGGCAGCGCGCCGACGCCGCCGTGCCCGGCGACGGTCGCCAGGGTCCGTTCGAAGGCCCGCAGCGTGGGCCGCTTCATCGGTCCGTGCCAGACCAGCGGATCCGCCGCGTACGCCGCGCCGACCGCCGGGTCGCGGGAGAGCGCGGCCGGGCTGACCGCGACATCGGGGATCTCGTCGTACGCCAGCAGCCGCGCCGGCAGCCGCCAGTCGCCGATCACCGGGCCGGAGAGCACCAGCGCGGCGAGGCCGGCGCCGTGGCGCTGGGCGTACCGGGCCGCGATCAGACCGCCCATCGAGTGCCCGATCACGACCAGCGGCAGGCCCGGGTGCGCGGCCCCGGCGAGCTCCGCGACGGCATGCAGGTCGGTGACGACGTCCTCGAAGTCCTCGATCACCACGCGCTCGCCCGCCGACCTGCCGTGCCCGCGGTGGTCGGGGGCGTAGACGGCCGCGCCGTGACCGGCCAGGACGCCGGCGAGTTCTCCGTAGCGGCCGGAGTGCTCGCCGTAGCCGTGCACCACGAGGGCGAGGCTGCGGGGGACCGGAGGGGACCACTCGCGCGCGGCGATCGTGCCGTGGGTCCCGGTGAGGACGTGGGTACCGGTGACGACGGGTGCGGTCATCGCTGCTCCAGCTGCGTCGACGAAGGCGTCCGGGGATCTTCCCAGGGTGCCGGGTCGGGGTCTATAGTCGAAAACTAGCAGTGCTAATCAAGGAGTCCGTCGTGCGCCCCGTCCACTTCGCGGCCGCCCGCCGCACCCCCGTCGGCAGACTGCGCGGAGCCCTGTCCTCCGTCCGGCCCGACGACCTCGCCGCCGTCGTCGTCCGCGGCCTCGTCGCCGAGGTGCCCGCGCTCGACCCGGCCCGCGTCGACGACGTCTACTGGGGCGCGGCCAACCAGGCGGGCGAGGACAACCGCAACGTCGCACGGATGGCCGCCCTGCTCGGCGGCCTGCCCGAGACCGTGCCGGGCGCCACCGTGAACCGGCTGTGCGCCTCCGGACTGGAGGCCGTCACGACCGCGGCCCGCACCATCGCCGCGGGCGAGGCCGACATCGTGATCGCGGGCGGCTCCGAGTCCATGAGCCGCGCCCCCTTCGTGCTGGCCCGCCCCGAGGAGGCCCTTCCGCACCGCGTCGAGACGGTGGACACCCGGCTCGGCTGGCGCCTGGTCAACCCCGCGATGAAGGACCTGCACGGCCTGCTGGCCATGGGGGAGACGGCCGAGGAGGTCGCCGTCCGGTACGGCGTCACGCGCGAACGCCAGGACGAGTTCGCCCTGCGCAGCCACCGGCTGGCCGCGCAGGCCCGCGAGAAAGGCCACTTCGACGACGAGATGCTGCCGGTGCGGCGTCCCGACGGCGTGCTGGTCGAGGCCGACGAGGGCATCCGCGAGGACACCTCGTACGAGAAGCTGGCCCGGCTGAAGCCGGTCTTCCGGGAGGGCGGCACGGTCACCGCCGGCAACTCCTCGCCCATGAACGACGGTGCGGCGGGGCTGCTCCTGGTCAGCGAGGAGGCGCTCAACGAGCTGGGCCTGGAGTCACTGGGCCGCTACGTCGCCGGCGCCTCCGCCGGCGTCCACCCCGACGTGATGGGGCTCGGCCCGGTGCCCGCCGTCCGCAAGGCGCTGGCCCGGGCGGAGTGGAACGTCGAGGACGTCCAGGAGGCCGAGTTCAACGAGGCGTTCGCCGCCCAGGCGCTCGCCTGCGTCGACCAGCTGGGCGTCGACCCCGACCTGGTCAACCCCAGCGGCGGGGCGATCGCCCTCGGCCATCCGCTGGGCGGTTCGGGGGCCCGCATCCTCACCACGCTCCTGCACCGGATGCGCCGTACCGGAGCCGAGCGCGGGCTGGCCACGATGTGCGTGGGCGTCGGACAGGGCACCGCGGTGCTGGTCGAACGGCACTGACGGGGCCCACCGGCCGCCGGCGTCGCCTCCCGGCGCCGGTGGCACCGGTCACCTGGCGAGACGGCCCGCCGGGTGTTCGATAGATGTGCGTAGCATCGGTCCCCGCATGAACACGATGACCCTGTGGCACATCACCGGCTGGGAGTTCGCCGCCCTCGCCCTCGCGGCCGTGCTCGTCGGCTTCTCCAAGACGGCCGTCAGCGGGGCCAACACGGTCAGCCTCGCCGTCTTCGCGGCGGTCCTGCCCGCCCGCGCCTCCACGGGCGTCCTGCTGCCGATCCTCATCGCCGGGGACGTCCTGGCCGTCCTCACCTACCGGCGGCACGCCCACTGGCCCACGCTGTGGCGGCTGTTCCCGGCGGTCGCGGCCGGCGTGGTCCTCGGCACGTTGTTCCTGGTGTGGGCCGACGACGGGACCGTCCGGACCTCGATCGGGGCGATCCTGCTGCTGATGGCGGGCGTCACGGTGTGGCGGCGGCGCACGGCCGACGCGGCGGACGACCCCGACGCCGTGGTCACCCGGGCCGGACGCCTCAAGGCCCGCTCCTACGGCGTGCTCGGCGGCTTCACCACGATGGTCGCCAACGCCGGCGGCCCGGTCATGTCGATGTACCTGCTCTCGGCCGGCTTCCGCAAGCTCGGCTTCCTCGGCACCTCGGCGTTCTTCTTCCTGATCGTCAACGTGTCGAAGGTGCCGTTCAGCGTGGGCCTCGGCCTCATCGACGGCCGCTCGCTGCTTCTGGACGCCGCGCTCGCCGCGTTCGTCATCCCCGGCGCGCTGTTCGGCAAGTGGGCGGTGCACCGCATCAACCAGCGGCTGTTCGAGCAGCTCGTGATCGCGGCGACCGTCGTGGGCGGACTGCAGCTGCTGCTGCGGTAGACGGTCCGGGCCCGGCCGGGCGGGGTCGGGTCCGGCGTCAGCGCAGCCGGGGCGCCCGGGCCTCCGCGTCCACCGCCGTGCCCGTCCGCTCCACCGACGCCGCCAGCTCGCGCGCCCACCGTGCCAGCCCGGTGAGATCCAGCCCGTATGGCCGGTCCTCTCCCGCGGCGGCCGCCCACTCCTCGGCGGCCCCGGCGCCGCGCCGCAGCAGCCGCACCCCGCCCGTGAGGTTCCCCCGGGCCGCGTGCGTGAGACCCACGGCGAGCTGGGCGAGCCCCCGCCACAGGGGGCGCTCCATGGCGGGGCCCGACTTCCAGGCGTCCTCGAAGACCTCGTGCGCGTGGAAGGGCTTCCCGGCGTCCAGCAGCGCCTGCGCCCCGGCCACGGTCTCCTCCGGGGTACGGACGACGCCCTCGGGCTGCCGCTCCACACCGGGCGTGCCGTACGGAAGGGGCCGGCCGAGCCCGTCCCGCGGCCGGGCGTTGCGCGCCCGACCCTCGCCGTCCCGGTCCCTGGCGCCGGCGGGCCGGCCGCCGCTCGTGCCTCCTGTGCTGATCCAACGGTCCATATCCCGATTGTCCCGCGCGCGGGCCCCCTTCGGCGCAGCGCTCCGCGTGGGGTAAAGTGCTGTTCGCGCGATCACACGGGGAACACCGTGCGAAGCGCACCGGGACGTGGCGCAGCTTGGTAGCGCACTTGACTGGGGGTCAAGGGGTCGCAGGTTCAAATCCTGTCGTCCCGACTTGCGAAGTAGCAGGTCGGAGGTCATTTCCAGTTGATCGGAAGTGGCCTCTTTGTTGTTCTCGGGGACCAGTTGGGGACCGAGTGCTATAGGCGGTTATGTAGCGCACCTTGACTCGGTCAAGGTGCGCTATGGGGGCGATCGTCAAACGCTCTGAACTCCGCAAACGTTTCCTTGTCGCCGCGTCCGGCCGACAGCGCACGGCGTCGCGCAACTGGCGCCCCCACCGGGTCGGCGGACTCCTCCAGGTCGAGCAGATCGCACTCCCTTCCGCGCCCGTGGGTTCGCCGAGCCGGTCCTCTTACTGGGCCGGTGTGGCGATTGGGCACGATATGTGCTTGATCTTGCTTTATGTGGCATCTAGGTTCGCCGGGAGGAAAACGCTGCGAGGTCCCAGTCCCGTGCCACCGTCCGGAAGGGAGGTGTGGAGCGCGTGCATGCGAGGTGCGACTTTCGGAATGTTTCAGGTCAGAAGGGATGTCCCGGAGGGTCGCGATGGCTGCGGGCGTTCGCCGTACTGCCGTTGCTGGCGTCGGTGCTCGCCGCTTGTGGCAGTGACGAGGGCTCCGGTAGGCCCACCCTCAACTGGTACAACTTCCCCGACGACTCCGGTGCGCTCCAGAAGGCGGCCGACCGGTGCAGCCAGGCGTCAGGCGGCCGCTACAGGATCAGCTACAACAAGCTCCCGCGTGCCGCGGACGGCCAGCGCCAGCAACTTGTCCGCAGACTCGCCGCCGAGGACGACTCGCTCGACATCCTGGGCCTGGACGTCACCTGGGCGGCGGAGTTCGCCGAGGCGCGCTGGATCCGGGAATGGACGGGGGCGGCGAAGCAGCAGGCTGTCGAGGGCACCCTGCGCGTACCCCTGCAGACCTCGACCTGGAAGGGCAAGCTGTACGCCGTCCCGTACAACACCAACACCCAACTGCTGTGGTATCGCAAGGACCTGGTGCCCACCCCGCCCAGGACCTGGGCCGAGATGCTCGACATGGCCGGCGCCCTCGCCCGGCAGGGCAAACCGCACTTCGTGGAAATCCAGGGTGCCCAGTACGAGGGCCTGACCGTCTGGTTCAACACGCTGATCAACAGTGCGGGCGGCTCCATCCTCAACGCGAGCGCGACCGAGCCCTCCCTCGGTCCTCCCGCTGTGCGGGCCGCAGGGATCATGCGTGAGCTGGCGAACTCCCCGGCCGCGGACCCCTCCCTGTCCAACCAGATGGAGGACCAGAACCGCCTAGCCATGGAGTCGGGGACGGCGGCGTTCGAACTCAACTACCCGTTCGTCTATCCGTCGATGAAGGCGAACAACCCGGAGCTGTTCAAGAACTTCCGCTGGGCGCCGTACCCCCGGGTCGACCCGAACCGCCCGGCACGGCCCACCATCGGCGGCATCGATCTCGCGGTGAGCGCCTACTCGCGCCACCCCGACCTGGCCTTCGACGCGGCGCTGTGCCTGCGCAACCGGGAGAACCAGCTCACCGCCGCGCTCGAGGGCGGTCTGCCGCCCACCCTGCGCGCCGTGTACGACGAGCCGGCGTTCATGAAGGAGTACCCCTTCTCCGCGGAGGTGCTGGCCGCCCTGGAGTCGGCGAGCGTGCGCCCCATCACTCCGGTCTACCAGAACGTGTCGATCGCGGTCTCCCACACGCTGTCCCCGCCGTCCGGGATCAAACCGGAGAGCTCCGTCAACACCATCAGGGAGCAGATCGACGATGCCCTGCGATCCGAGGGTGTGATCCCGTGAACCACCACCTCCCGCACCACTCCGTCAGCCGGTGCCGCGGCGCGCGGGCCTCGTCCTCGGACGGCACGAGATGAGCACGCGGGCGCAACCGGCCGGAACCCCGCCGTCCCCCGGGGCGGGGACGGAGCAGACGGAGCCGGACCGGGCGGCACTCTCGGCGGGTGCCAGGCAGGAGCGGCGGCTCGGATGGCTGCTCTGCGCGCCCGCCGTCGTCGTCATGATCGCCGTGACCGCCTACCCCATCGGGTACGCCATCTACCTGTCCCTCCAGCGGTACGACCTGCGCTTCCCGGGACAGGCGAAGTTCGTGGGCCTGAGCAACTACGGGGCGGTGCTGTCCTCCCCGTTCTGGTGGGACGCCTTCTGGGTCACGCTGTTCATCACCGTCGTGTCCGTGGTGATCGAGCTGGTCCTCGGCATGGGGCTCGCTCTGGTCATGCACCGCACGCTC
This sequence comes from Streptomyces achromogenes, assembly GCF_030816715.1. NCBI lineage: Bacteria > Bacillati > Actinomycetota > Actinomycetes > Kitasatosporales > Streptomycetaceae > Streptomyces > Streptomyces achromogenes. The sequence continues at coordinate 7,697,592 of NZ_JAUSYH010000001.1, forward strand.
TTCTGGCGCGGCGTCGTCCGCACGTCGGTCCTCATTCCGTACGGGATCGTCACCGTGGTCGCCGCCTTCTCCTGGCAGTACGCCTGGACCCCGAACCTCGGATACCTCGCCGAGCTGCTGCCCAGCGGAGAGGCTCCGCTGACCGAGCAGTGGCCCGCCCTCTGGCTGATCATCCTCGCCGAGGTGTGGAAGACGACGCCGTTCATGGCCCTGCTGCTCCTCGCGGGCCTCGCGCTGGTCCCCGAGGAGACCCTGAAGGCGGCCATGGTGGACGGTGCCACCGCCTGGCAGCGGTTCACCAAGGTCATGCTGCCGCTGATGAAACCGGCCATCCTGGTGGCCCTGCTCTTCCGCACACTGGACGCGTTCCGGATCTTCGACAACATCTACATCCTGACCGCGGGCGCCCACGGGACCGGCTCGCTGTCCATCCTCGGGTACGACAACCTGTTCACCGCGCTGAACCTGGGCATCGGGTCGGCGATCTCGGTCCTGATCTTCATCTGCGTCGGGATCATCGCCTTCGCCTTCGTCAAACTGTTCGGCGCCGCAGCACCGGGCGCGGAGGTGAAGCGCTGATGGCCGCGGCGGGAAAGACGCATGCCGCCCGATGGGGTGTCATGAACGTGGTGGTGGTGCTGTACGCCCTGTTCCCGGTGTGGTGGATCGCCGCGCTGTCTTTCAAGGACCCCACCACCCTCACGGACGGCGACTACATCCCCAGGGACTGGACCCTGGAGAACTACCGGGGCATCTTCGACACCTCCGAGTTCACCCGCGCACTGATCAACTCGATCGGTATCGCCCTGATCTCCACGGTGATCGCGGTGGCGCTGGGCACCATGGCCGCCTACGCGGTGGCCAGGCTGCGCTTCCCCGGCAAGCGGGTGCTCATCGGCATGTCACTGCTGATCGCCATGTTCCCTCCGATCTCCCTCGTGTCACCGCTGTTCAACATCGAGCGGATCATCGGGATCTTCGACACCTGGGTCGGGCTGATCATCCCGTACATGACCTTCTCCCTGCCGCTCGCGATCTACACCCTGTCGGCCTTCTTCCGGGAGATCCCCTGGGATCTGGAGAAGGCCGCAAAGGTCGACGGGGCGACGCCCGCGCAGGCATTCCGGATGGTCATCGTGCCGCTGGCCGCGCCGGGCGTGTTCACCACCGCCATTCTCGTGTTCATCTTCTGCTGGAACGACTTCCTGTTCGCGATCTCGCTGACTTCCACCGAGTCCGCGCGCACGGTGCCTGCCGCGATCGCGTTCTTCACCGGGAGCTCCCAGTTCCAGCAGCCCACGGGGTCGATCGCCGCCGCCGCTGTGGTCATCACCATCCCGATCATCGTTTTCGTCCTGTTCTTCCAGCGGCGGATCGTCGCCGGACTCACCTCCGGAGCAGTCAAGGGGTGAACGGGCCGACCGCCGCAGACAGGCCACCGGTCCGGGACGCCGACCGCGGTACCCGGAGCCGGAAGGCATCAAGGCAAGGAGGCACCATCCATGGCCGAGATCATCCTTGAGGGAGTCACCAAGCGTTTTCCCGACGGGGCCCTCGCCGTGAAGGACGTGGACCTCGAGATCGCCGACGGCGAGTTCGTGATCCTGGTCGGCCCGTCGGGATGCGGCAAGTCCACCACCCTGAACATGATCGCCGGACTGGAGGACATCACCGAGGGCACCCTGCGCATCGGAGACCGAGTCGTCAACGACCTGGCTCCCAAGGAACGCGACGTCGCCATGGTGTTCCAGAGCTATGCCCTGTACCCGCACATGAACGTCCGGGAGAACATGGGCTTCCCGCTGCGCCTGGCCAAGGTGGACAAGGACACCATCCACGCCAAGGTGACGGAAGCCGCCCGGATCCTTGACCTCACCGAGCACCTGGACCGCAAGCCCGCCAACCTCTCGGGTGGTCAGCGCCAGCGCGTGGCCATGGGGCGGGCGATCGTCCGTGATCCCAAGGCGTTCCTGATGGACGAGCCACTGTCCAACCTGGACGCCAAACTCCGGGTACAGATGCGCACTCAGATCTCCCGGCTGCAGCGGAGCCTCGGCACGACCACCGTGTACGTCACCCACGACCAGACCGAGGCGATGACGCTCGGCGACCGGGTCGTGGTCATGAGGCAGGGCCTGGTCCAACAGATCGGCACACCTGCCGAGTTGTACGACCTGCCGCGCAACATCTTCGTCGCGGGCTTCATCGGCTCCCCGGCGATGAACTTCCTGAACGCCACTCTGGAGGGCGGTGCCCTGCGCTCGTCCCTGGGCGACCTGACCCTCGACGACCGTACGAGGCAGGCGCTGGAAAGACAGAACGCGCCCCGCGAGGTCATCGTCGGGCTGCGACCGGAGGCATTCGAGGACGTGGCCCTGGCACACGACCGGGACCGGACGGGCCCGGTCTTCACCGCCACCGTGGAGGTACTGGAGTCGCTGGGCTCCGATGCGTATGTCTACTTCACCGCGGAGGGCGGGCCCGCGACGACCGCCGAACTGGAAGAGCTCGCCAAGGACTCGGGCCTGCGCGACACCGGCGCCGACACCCATAACATCGTGGCCCGCCTGGACGCCGCCACCCGTGCCCGCGAGGGCGAACCGGTGGAGCTACAGGTCGACATGGCCAAGGCTCACGTGTTCGACCCGGCGACCGGAGCGAACCTTACGCATCCAGTGAGGGCGGACTGATGATGCACCACACAGGGCGCGCTACGCAGCCGTGTACCCGGCGACTCACCAGGCGGCTGGTCTTTGTCGACTACGCAGGCGTCCCGGAAAGGGTGTTCCCCGCGGAGGCGGCGCGTGGTGTCAGGCGCCGCCGGCGGCCGGCGCCAGGTGCTCTTCTGGAGCGGCTTGGGGACCGGCTCGCCCGGCCCCGGTCCTCACCTGGCGCGGCGTCAGCTCGGCCGCTGGGCAGACTCCGGTACGGCCTCCGCGGGTTTTCCGTCAGCGCCCCGAGGACGACAGGGTCTGGCCCTGGGTGAGCAGGTAGGCCCGGTCCGGGTCGAGGGTGACGTCGACGTTGGTGCCCTCGGTCAACGCCTCGCGCGGGTCGACGCCCGGCTCGGTGACGGTGATGGTGCCGCCGGTCGTCTCCACCTCGTAGTCGGTGGTCGGCCCGTGGAAGGTGGAGCGCAGGACCGCGCCGATCCCCGCGCCGCCGTCGGTGACGGGGGACAGCCTGACGGTCTCCGGACGCACCATCAGATACGTGTCGGTCGCGCCGGCCGTCACCTTGGGGTGCGCGGCGACGGTGAGCCGGCGGCCGAGCACGCTCACCGTCGCCCGGCCGTCGGCGACGCTCTCGGGGGCCGCCTCGAGGAAGTTGGCGCGGCCGATGAAGTCGGCGACGAAGACACTGGCCGGCCTCGCGTAGATCTCACCCGGCGTCGCCGCCTGCTCCACCCTTCCCTTGTTCATCACCACGATCCGGTCGGACATGCTCATCGCCTCGTCCTGGTCGTGGGTGACGTAGAGGCTGGTGATGCCGAACATCTTCTGGATGCGCCGGATCTCCGCCCGCATCGCGTCCCGCAGCTTGGCGTCCAGGTTGGACAGCGGCTCGTCGAACAGCAGCACCTTCGGCTGCACCACCAGGGCGCGGGCCAGCGCCACCCGCTGCTGCTGGCCGCCGGACAGCTCGTGCGGGCTGCGGTCCTCCAGACCGACCAGGTTCATGCTGGTGACGGCCATCCGCATACTGGTGGCGATGTCGTCGCGGGAACGGCGCTGCAGCCGCATCCCGTAGGCGATGTTCTCCGCCACCGTCATGTGCGGGAACAGCGCGTAGCTCTGGAACACCATCGCCATGGGCCTGCGCTGCGGGGGCATCGCGTCGATGGCCCGGCCGTCGAGCAGGATGCTGCCGCTGGAGGACTCCTCGAAGCCGGCCACCATCCGCAAGGTGGTGGTCTTGCCGCAGCCGGACGGTCCGAGCAAGGTGATGAACTCCCCGGGCTCGACGTCGAGACCGACGCTGTCGACGGCGGTCACCGTGCCGGAGCGGCCGGTGAACCGCTTGGTCAGGGCGTCGAGCCGCAGATGGCCGCTGTCGGCCTCGCGCACGGGCGCGGGGTGGAGTTCGGGTGCGGCGGCGGTCATGACTTCTGCCTTTCGGAGGTGGCGGTGCGCTGCAGGGCGGCGCCGGCGCCGACGAGGACGCGGATGACCGCGAAGCCCGCCAGCACCAGCACGGTGAGCACGGTGCAGTAGGCGAAGGCGACGCCGTACCGGCCCGTGCCGGCGGCGCTGAGGACCTGGGAAGTGATGATCTTCGTCTGAGGGGTGACCAGCAGGACGATCGTGGAGACGGAGGTCATGCTGCGGGCGAAGCTGTAGCTCAGCCCGGTCAGCAGCGCCGGCCGGATGAGGGGGAGCGTCACCCGGCGGAAGGTCTGCAGGGGGCTCGCCCCCAGGTCGGTCGACGCCTGCTCGATGTAAGGGTGCAGCTGGGTGAGCGAGCCCACCGCGGTGCGCTGGCCGGCCGGAACGCTGCGGACGATGTACGCGAGCACGATGGCGACCGCGCCCCCGGCGACGGCGCTCCCGCCGACCAGGCTCGGCAGCGCGTGCACCGGGCCGATCCACCGGTCCGGCCGGTACGCCAGCACGAACCCGATGCCCAGCACGGTGCCGGGGACGGCGACGCCCAGCGTGCCGCCGAGGTCGAGCAGCCAGGCCGTGCGGTCCAGGTGCCGCACGACGAGCCAGGCGATGACCAGACCGACGATGCCCGCCACGGGCGTGGCGATGGCGGCGAACTTGAGCGTGTCCAGCACCGCCTCCACGCCGACCCCGGCGACGACCTCCTTGAGGTAGTCGAGGGTGAACGTGTTGTCGACGCCGAACACCCGGGTCATGGATCCCACGATCACGGTGCCGTAGAGGCTCAGGATCACCGCGGCGGCCAGCAGCGCCAGGCCGTAGAACGGCCACCTGGCCCAGCCGCCGATCAGATGGACGCTGCCGGAGGGCCGGCCGGTGATGGTGGTGCGCACCTTCCGGTTCATCCACCGCCGCTGTCCGAAGTACATCGCCAGCGACGGCACCAGCAGGATCACGCAGTACACCGACGCGCCGGTGATGTCGTACTCACCGGTGACCGCCAGGTAGGCGCGGCCGGCCAGGACGGTGTAGTCGCCGCCCAGCACCAGGGGGTTGGCCAGATCGGCGATCGCCTCCACGAACAGCAGCAGGAACGGTGCGACCAGCCCCGGCGCCACCAGCGGCAGGATCACCGTGCGCAGGATCCGCCACCGGGAGGCGCCCATGTTCATGGCCGCCTCCTCCAGCGCCGGGTCCAGCCCCCGCAGCATGCCGAGCAGCCCCAGGTACGCCACGGGGAAGAGCGACAGCGACAGCACGAACACCAGCCCGTCGAGGCCGTAGATGTCGTACTCCATGCCGAACACGCCGTTGCTGCTGACGACGCCGCGCCGCCCGTACAGCACGACCGTGGCCGTGGCGATCGCGAACGGCGGGCTGACGATCGGCAGCAGGGCGACGACGTGCAGGATCCTTTTGCCCGGCACGTCGAGCCGGGCCTGGACGAACGCGAACAGGAAGCCGAGCGCCGTGCCGCAGACCCCGACGAGCGTGCCGAGCACCAGGGTGTTGCGCAGCACGACCAGGTCGACCCACGAGGTGAAGAACTCCGCGTAGCGCGGCAGCGCGTCGGGCGCGAAGGCGGTGGCGAGCACCGCGACCAGGGGAACCGCCGCGCCGATCACCACCAGCAGGGCGACGGCGGTGATCAGGATGCCCACGCCCGGGTCGGGCCGGCGGCGCCTGCGCGGCACCGCCGCCCCGTTCGGGGCGGCCGGGGACGGCGCGCGGCCGGAGAGCGTCGTGGTCATGACTTCGGCGCCTGCGCGACTTCTTCGTCGAACCGCTTGGTCAGCGTCGGCTTCGCCGCTCCGGCCCGGGCCGCGTCGTAGTCCACCAGCTTGACGGCGGCCAGGTCCACGACCTTGCCGGAGACCTTGGCAGCGGGGTTGGTGGGGACCTGGTAGGCCTTGACGCCGGCGCCTATCTCCTGCGCCTGCGGCGTGAGGGCCCAGTCGACGAACTTCCGCGCGCTCACCGGGTCCTTCCCGCCCTTGACCAGCGCGACACCACCGGTCTCGTAGCCCGTTCCCTCGGCGGGGAAGGTCACCTGCAGACCCGGGAAGCCGGCCTCCTTGGTGGCCGTGCAGTCGTGGGAGAAGATGACGCCGACGGCGACCTCGCCACGCGCTGTCATCTGCGCCGGCGCCGAGCCGGACTTGGTGTACTGCAGCACGTTGGGGTGCAGCTTGCGCATGTAGGCCAACGCCTTGTCCTCGTCCCCGCCGGCCAGCTGCACCTGCGTCCACAGGGCCGTGTAGGCCGTGCCCGACGTGGAGGGGTGCGCGATGCCGATGTCGTCCTTCAGCTTCGGGTCGAGCAGGTCGGCCCAGGACCGCGGGGCGCTGAGACCCTTCTCCTTCAGCAGTGCGCCGTTGCTGCAGAATCCGAGCACGCCGACGTAGACGCCGGTCCACAGACCGGAGGCGTCCTTGTACTTGGCGGGGATGACGGCCGCGTTCGGCGACACGTACGGCTCCAGCAGCTTCTGGTCGCCGGCGGCCGCGTATCCGTCCGCCGGGCCGCCGTACCAGACGTCGAACTCCGCGTTGCCCTTGCCGGCCTGGATCCGGGCCAGCGCCTCGCCGCTGGAGAGCCGGACGAAGTCGGCCTTCACCCCGGACGTCTTCGCGAACTGCTTCGTGGTGGCGGCGCACCACTCCTCGGTGGCGCCGCAGGCGACGTGCACGACGCCACCGTCCTGTGCGGCGCCGACGTCGCCCGCCTCGCGGGCACAGCCGCTCGCGGCGGCGACCACGGCCGCCAGAACCGCCGCCGTCACTGCCGCGCCGTGGCGCGATCGTCTTCCCCTGGTCACGACTGTCACGACGTCGACCTCCGCGTGTGTGGGCCCGGCCGGCTCGGCCGAGCGATGTTGCGGCCACGTTAGGAGCGGGTGAACGGGCCTGCGGTGACGGTGTGGTGAGCCTCGGTGACAGCGCCGTCACCAGAGCGTGCGGGCGCCGTCAGCGGGCCGCCGCCGGCTCCTGCGGCTCCTCGCCGGGATCGTCCTCGCCCCCCTCGCCGCCCGCGCCGTCCGCCACGGGCAGGTCCGGCATCAGGTAGCCGACGCCGCGCAGCGTGCGCAGGTACGCCGAGCCGCCCGGCGCGCCGGCCAGCCGCGAACGCAGCCGGTACACCGTGGACTTGACCACGTCCCGTCCGCCCAGCAGGTCCGTGGCGCCCCACACCTCCCTCAGCAGGTCCTGCCAGGACTGCGGCACACCCCGTCGGGAGGCCAGGTGGCACAGCAGCTTGAACTCCGTGAACGGCAGGTCCAGCCGGCGCCCCGCCAGCGTCGCCGACTGCGCCGCCGGGTCGATCACCAGACGGCCCACACGGACCGCGCCGCCGCCGCCCCGCCGGTGCCGGCGCACCAGGGCCTGGGCGCGCAACGCCACCTCGCGCGGGTGGAACGGCTTGGTCACGTAGTCGTCGGCGCCGTGCTCCAGGCCCGCGATCACGTCGTCGTGACCCGACAGCGCGGTGAGCAGCATGACCGGCACGTCCGACCGGGCCCGGATCCGCCCGCACAGGGTGAGCCCGTCCATCGCCGGCATCATCACGTCCAGCACGACCAGGTCGACGGCGTGGTGGCGCAGCAGGTTCAGCGCGGTCGCGCCGTCGTGCGCGGTGAGCACCGTGAACCCCTGCGTCTGCAGGGCGAACTCGATGATGATCGTCATCTGCGGCTCGTCGTCGACCACCAGCACGGTCGGCCCGGCCGCGGTCTGTGCCGAAGTCGTCATGACGCGTCGGGCAGGGTCAGCAGGAACGTCGTCCCGCGGGACGACGCGGTGTGCACCATGATCTCGCCTCCGTGCAGCTCCACCACCGTCTTCGTGATGACGAGACCGAGGCCGGTCCCGTCGGCCAGCGGCCGTCCGGTGGCGAAGCGGTGGAACAGCCGGTGCCGCTCGGCCCGTGTCATGCCGGCTCCGTCGTCGGTGACGTACACGGCGACGCCGGTGTCGATGAGCGCGACGCGGACGTCGATGCTCCCGCCGGTGGTGGTGAACCGGCTCGCGTTCGACAGCAGGTTCGTCAGGGCCTGTCGCAGCAGCATCGGGTCCGCCGGGATCCGCGGCATCACCTGCGGGACGTCCAGACCGACCCGCTGGTCGCGCTGGGCGCACAGCGGACGCATCGCCGTGACGACGTCCCGCGCCACCACCGACACGTCCACCTTCTCCATGCGCGGCGTGAACAGTCCCGCCTCGATCTTCGCCTGGATCAGCAGGCTCTCGCACAGGCCGATGACCTGCGTCGACTGATGGTCGGCGACCAGCAGCAGCCGCTCCTGCGCCGCGGTCAGCGGACCCGGGGACCTTTCCCGCAGCAGATCCACCGCCCCCTTGATCATGCTGAGCGGGGTGCGCAGCTCGTGGCTGAGCGCGGTGACCTGCTCGGCCCGGCGCTCCACCAGGTGCTCCAGCCGGGACAGCTCCGCCACCCGGGCCGAGGCGCCTTTGCGCATGCGCCAGAACGTCAGCAGGCCGGCGGGGCCCGCACCGCCGAGCGCCGCCACCGGCAACCACCAGGCGGTGACCATGGCCCGTCCTCCTCAAGGGACCGCCGTCGTGCACGGGGCGAGGCGGACTCGTGCATTGTGCACGGCGTCCCCCCTTACGACAATCGGTTCCCAGCCCGACATTTCCCCCGGGGGCCTCGCCCGCGACCCTCGCCCGGATCTCACCGGGCCGACCGTCCGGGCCCGACCTCTTGCGCGCAAGCGCACTTCGCGAGACCGGCGCACGAAGCGAGATCCGCGACGGGCACTGACCGGGGAGTAACCAGGGAGGCTAGGCTGGGGATCATGCCGTCCTCCCGCCGCACCGCCAGACAGGCCGACCTGCTGGAACGACTCGTCGCACTGGTGACGGCGGAGGGGTTCGCCCATCTCACGCTCGACGATCTCGCCGAGCGGCTGCGCTGCTCCAAGACGACGCTGTACCAGCTCGCCCGCAGCAAGCAGGGGCTGGTCGTCGAGGCGGTCAAGCACTACTTCCGCGGGGCGACCGAGGCCGTCGAGAAGCGGGTCGCGCTGACCGCCGAGCCCTCGGACCGCGTGCGGGCCTACCTGACCGCCGTGGCCGAGCAGTTGCGCCCGCTCTCCCGCGGCTTCCTCGACGACGTGGCCGACTTCCCGCCCGCCCGCGAGGTGTACGAGGCCAACACACGGATGGCGGCCGAGCGGGTGCGCCGGCTGATCGCGGAAGGCGTGTCGGACGGCGCCTTCCGCGAGGTGCACACCGCGTTCGTCGGCGAGGTGGCAGCCGCCACCATGCGGCAGATCCAGACGGGCGAGCTGCAGGCGCGCACCGGACTGACCGATGCCGAGGCCTACGAACAACTCGCCTCACTGATCGTGCACGCCGTCTCCTCCTGACCCGCGCGTCCGGCCTCCGTCCGGCTCGCGGTCCGGCCTTCCGTCCGGGCCGCCCCTCCGCGATCCCGTCGCCGACACCGCTCGAGCGTCTCTCCGGCCTGGCTGTGCCCGGCTTCGATGGCGTACTGTGAATGATACGTTCGTACGCACGCCAGTATCATTCGCAGTACTCCGCACTTTCCGCACTCCTCCGTGGAGGTCACCATGCCTGCCACCCGCGCCCTGCCGACCGAGGAAGCCGTCGAGCTCATCCAGCTCACCCGCACCCTCGCCGGCAAGGAACTCGCCCCCCGGGTCGCCGACGCGGAGGCGGACGGGGCGTTCCCCCGGGACGTCTTCCGCACCCTCGGCCGCAGCGGCCTGCTCGGGCTTCCCTTCGCCGAGGAGGACGGCGGGGCGGACCAGCCGTACGGCGTCTACCTCCAGGTCCTCGAGGAGGTCGCCGCCGTCTGGTCGAGCGTCGCCGTGGGGATCTCCGTGCACGCCCTGTCCTGTTTCCCGCTGGCCCGTTTCGGCAGCGCGGAGCAGCGGCGCCGATGGCTGCCGGACATGCTGGCCGGTGAGCTGCTCGGCGCGTACTGCCTGTCCGAGCCGCACGCCGGGTCCGACCCGGCGGCCATGCTCACCCGCGCCGTCCGCGACGGCGACACCTACGTGCTGAACGGCACCAAGGCCTGGACCACGCACGGCGGCTACGCCGACTTCTACACGGTCATGGCCCGCACCTCCGACGACCGGACGCACGGCATCTCCTGCTTCCTCGTCCCGGCCGACGCCCCCGGGCTCAGCGCCGACCCGCCGGAGCGCAAGATGGGCCTGACCGGCTCGGCGACCGCCACCATGCGGTTCGAGGACGTCCGGGTGCCCGTCGAACGCCGGATCGGGGAGGAGGGGCAGGGGCTGAAGATCGCGCTCGCCTCCCTGGACTGCGGCCGCCTGGGCATCGCCGCCGTCGCCACCGGTCTCGCCCAGGGCGCCCTCGACCACGCGGTGCGCTACGCCCGCGAGCGGGAGACCTTCGGCAAGCCGATCATCGAGCACCAGGGCCTGGCGTTCGTGCTCGCCGACATGGGCGCGGCCATCGAGTCGGCGCGGGCCACCGCGCTGGCCGCCGCCCGGCTGAAGGACCTCGGCCTGCCCTTCACACGGGAGGCGTCCATCGCCAAACTCGTGGCCACGGACAACGCCATGAAGGTGACCACGGACGCCGTGCAGGTCCTCGGCGGGTACGGATACACCCGTGACTTCCCGGTGGAGCGCTTCATGCGCGAGGCCAAGGTCATGCAGATCTTCGAAGGAACCAACCAGATCCAGCGCATGATCATCTCCCGTGCGCTGGACCGCGACGAGGGCGGTGTGCTCACCGTCCTCGGCAAGGAGTGATGATGCAGCTCGAGAACACCGCCGCCCTCGTCACCGGCGGTGCGTCCGGCCTCGGCGCGGCCACCGCGCAGGCCCTCGCCGGGCGCGGCGCGCGGGTCTTCGCCCTCGACCTCAAGGACGGCGTCGACCAGGCGCCCGAGGTCGACGGCGTCACCTACGTGCCCGCCGACGTCACCGACCCCGAGCAGGTCCGGGCCGCCGTCGCGACCGCCGCCGGGTCCGGCGTGCCGCTGCGGACGGTCGTCAACTGCGCCGGTATCGGCCCGTCGGCGCGGATCCTCGGCAAGAAGGGCGTCCACGACCTCGGCCTGTACGCCAAGGTGATCCAGATCAACCTGATCGGCACGTTCAACGTGCTCGCGCTCGCCTCGGAGGCCATCGCCGAGACGGAGGCCGACGGGGACGGCCAGCGCGGCGTCATCGTCAACACCGCGTCGATCGCCGCCTACGACGGCCAGATCGGCCAGGCCGCGTACGCGTCCTCCAAGGGCGGGGTCGTCGGGCTGACCCTGCCGGCCGCCCGCGACCTGGCCCAGTACGGCATCCGGGTGTGCACCATCGCCCCGGGCGTCGTGGAGACGCCGATGCTGGCGACCGTGTCGGAGGAGTTCCGTGCCTCGCTCGCGGCCGGTGTGCCCTTCCCGCGCCGGCTGGCCCGCCCCGAGGAGTACGCCCGGCTGGCGCTGACGATCGTCGACCACGACTACCTCAACGGCGAGACCATCAGGATGGACGGCGCGCTGCGCATGGCGCCCCGCTGAGCCGACCGGGGCGGCCGCGCCCTCGGCGTGCCGGGGCGCGTGGCCTCACGGTCTGACCAGCAGCTGGAAGTCGAACGCGTACCGGGACGCGCGGTAGACGTGCGTCCCGTACTCGACCGCCCGGCCGGTGTCGTCGTACGCGGTACGCCGCATGGTCAGCAGGGCCGCCCCCTCCGCTTCGGCGAGGAGGGCGGCCTCCTCGGCGGTGGCGGAGCGGGCGCCCACCGTCTGGCGGGCGCTGTGCAGGGTGACGCCCGCGGTGCGCAGCAGCCGGTACAGGCCCGTCGACTCCAGGCGCCCGGTGTCGAAGTCCGGCAGCGCCGGGGACAGGTAGTTGGACAGGAACGCCACGGGCTGCCCGTGCGTACCGCGCAGCCGCTCCAGCAGGGTGACCTCGCTGCCTTCCGCGACGGCCAGCGCGGCGGCGACATCCGCGGTCGCCGGCACCCGCTCGTTGCGCACGACGCGTGTCGTCGGCCGCTGGCCGGCCGCCTCCAGGTCGTCGTACAGGCTGCTGAGCTCCAGCGGCCGCTTCACCTGGCTGTGCACCACCTGCGTGCCGACGCCGCGCCGGCGCACCAGGAGCCCCTTGTCGACGAGCGACTGGATCGCCTGGCGGACCGTCGGGCGGGACAGTCCGAGCCGGGCCGACAGGTCGATCTCGTTGCCCAGCAGATTGCCCGGGGCGAGCGCCCCCCGCTCGATCGCCTTCTCCAGCTGCTGGGCGAGCTGGTGGTAGAGGGGCACCGGGCTGGTGCGGTCCAGGGCGAAGTGCAGCGCGTCGAGCGCGCAGCCCGGCGCGGCACGGGTCCGGGCGCTCGTCCTCGCCATCGGGGCACCCCTTCGGGTCGTCGGTGCGGTGCGGTGCGGTGCGGTGCGGTGTGGTGCGGCCGTGGAACCTGTGCGCCTTTCGTCAAGATCAGGTCCGGTTGCCCGGCTGATCGCGCCGTATGGGAGGCTCCTCACGGCGATCAGGACCTTGCCCCCAGGTGTAGGTCCCGGGAGCTCGTACTGTCAAGACTTTGTTCTTACATTCGGACCTGCTCGTGAAATGATGTCATAACAAAGTATTGACAGTCGGCTCGCCAAGGAATTGAATCCGGTCCCAGCAGTGCACAGGCCGGGTCCGGGACACCTGAACAGTCGCGGACCCGGCCCCCCGGCCCCAATCTGAGAAGAAAAGGGCCCCGGGTCCTCCCGATCGCCTCCACCCGATTCCCGTCGTATTCTCCGTCGCACAGTGAGGTGCAGGAAAGATGGACAGCTCTTCTCCGTCCCGCTCACGCAGCATCGCTCCGGTCGTGGCCATGGCCGCGGCAGTGGCTCTGACCCTCGCAGGCTGCTCCAGCAGCTCCGGCGGGAAGAAGTCCGAGGAGAGCGCGGACGGCGCTTCCGCGGGCAAGGCGAGCACCCCGCAGATGACGGTGGCGCTGGTGACCCACCAGTCCCCCGGCGACACCTTCTGGGACATCGTCCGCAAGGGCGCCGAGGCCGCCGCCGCCAAGGACAACGTCAAGCTGATCTACTCCGCCGACCCGAACGCCGGCAACCAGGCCAACCTGATCCAGAACGCGATCGACCAGAAGGTCGACGGCATCGCCGTCACCCTGGCCAAGCCGGACGCGCTCAAGGACGTCATAGCCAAGGCGAAGTCCTCGAAGATACCCGTGGTCGGCCTCAACTCCGGTGTCAGCGAGTGGAAGAACCTCGGCCTGATGGAGTTCTTCGGCCAGGACGAGACCGTGGCCGGCGAGGCCCTCGGCAACCGGCTCAACACCGAGGGCGCCAAGAAGGCCGTCTGCGTCATCCAGGAGCAGGGCAACATCGGCCTCACCCAGCGCTGCGACGGCGTGAAGAAGACCTTCAAGGGCACCACCGAGGTCCTCAACGTCAACGGCACCGACATGCCGTCGGTCAAGTCGACGATCACCGCCAAGCTGAGCCAGGACAAGGCCATCGACTACGTGGTCACCCTCGGCGCCCCGTTCGCGCTGACCTCGGTGCAGTCGGTGGCCGACGCGGGCAGCAAGGCCAAGATCGCCACCTTCGACCTCAACAAGGACCTGACCGGGGCCATCAGCAAGGGCACGATCCAGTTCGCCGTCGACCAGCAGCCCTACCTCCAGGGCTACCTGGCGATCGACTCGCTGTGGCTCTACAAGAACAACGGCAACTACATGGGCGGCGGCGAGCAGCCCGTGCTGACCGGCCCGGCCTTCGTCGACAAGTCCAACGTCGAGGCGGTCGCCGCGTACGCCGCGAAGGGCACCCGGTGATGAGCGGGACCCAGCATGCGGAGCCGGCGGTGGGGACACCGCCGGCCTCCGGCCCGCAGCAGGCCGACGGCCGGACCGCCCGGCGTCCGCTGGCGCTGAGGCTGTTGGCGCGTCCCGAGGTGGGGGTGTTCCTCGGCGCGGTCGCGGTGTATGTGTTCTTCCTGATCACGGCCCCGCCGGTGCGCGAGGGCAGCGCGATGGCGAACGTCCTCTACCAGTCGTCGACCATCGGGATCATGGCGTTGCCGGTGGCGCTGCTGATGATCGGCGGCGAGTTCGACCTGTCGTCGGGCGTCGCGGTGATCACTTCGGCGCTCACCGCGAGCATGCTCAGCTACCAGCTCACCATGAACGTGTGGGTGGGCGTGGTGGTGGCGCTGATGGTGTCGCTGGGGATCGGGTTCCTCAACGGGTGGATGGTGGTGAAGACCGGCCTGCCGAGCTTCCTGATCACCCTGGGAACCTTCCTGATCCTGCAGGGTGTGAACCTGGCGGTGACCAAGCTGGTCACCACCAACGTGGCGACCGACGACATCAGCGACATGGACGGCTTCGGGCAGGCCAGGAAGGTCTTCGCGTCGTCGTTCCACATCGGCGACGTCCAGGTGAAGATCACCATTGTGTACTGGCTGGTGTTCGCGGCGCTGGCGACCTGGGTGCTGCTGCGCACCCGGTACGGCAACTGGGTCTTCGCGGTGGGCGGCAACAAGGAGTCGGCGCGGGCGGTCGGCGTGCCGGTGACGTTCACGAAGATCTCGCTGTTCATGCTGGTCGGCTTCGGCGCCTGGTTCGTGGGGATGCACCAGCTGTTCACGTTCAACACCGTGCAGTCGGGTGAGGGCGTGGGCCAGGAGCTGATCTACATCTCCGCGGCGGTGATCGGCGGCTGTCTGCTGACCGGCGGCGCGGGCTCGGCGATCGGTCCGGTGTTCGGTGCGTTCATGTTCGGCATGGTGCAGCAGGGCATCGTCTACGCCGGCTGGAACCCGGACTGGTTCAAGGCCTTCCTCGGCGTGATGCTCCTCGGCGCCGTCCTGATCAATCTGTGGGTCAGCCGCACGGCGACCCGGAGGTGACCCACCCCATGACATCCACCGACAAGAGCGCTGCCCACGGGGCCGTCATCGCGGACCCGGTCCCCGAGCCAGGGGACGGCCCGATCGTCGAACTGCGCGGTGCGGGCAAGTCCTACGGCAACATCCGTGCCCTGCACGGTGTGAGCCTGGCCGTCCATCCCGGGCGGGTGACGTGCGTGCTGGGCGACAACGGCGCCGGCAAGTCCACCCTCATCAAGATCGTCTCCGGGCTGCACCAGCACACCGAGGGCGAGTTCCTCGTCGACGGCCGGCCGGTGCGTTTCACGACGCCCCGCGAGGCCCTCGACCGCGGGATCGCCACCGTCTACCAGGACCTCGCCACGGTCCCGCTGATGCCGGTCTGGCGCAACTTCTTCCTCGGCTCGGAGATGACCCGGGGCCGCTGGCCGGTGCGGCGTCTCGACATCGACGCCATGAAGAAGACCGCCGACCGCGAACTGCGCAACATGGGCATCGTCCTGGACGACATGGAACAGCCCATCGGCACGCTCTCCGGCGGCCAGCGCCAGTGTGTCGCCATCGCGCGTGCCGTCTACTTCGGCGCCCGGGTGCTGATCCTGGACGAGCCCACCGCCGCCCTCGGCGTCAAGCAGTCCGGGGTGGTCCTGAAGTACATCGCCGCCGCCCGCGACCGCGGCCTGGGCGTCATCTTCATCACCCACAACCCGCACCACGCCTACATGGTCGGCGACCACTTCAGCGTCCTGCGCCTCGGCACGATGGAGCTCACCGCCTCCCGTGACCGGGTCAGCCTCGAAGAGCTCACCAACCACATGGCCGGCGGCGCCGAACTCGCGGCTCTCAAGCACGAGTTGTCCCAGGTGCGCGGCGTCGACGTCGACGAGCTCCCGGAGGTGAAGGACCTCACCGCACCCGTGGCGAACACGGACGAGGGCACGTCCTGAGGCACCCGCAGGACCGGACGGGAGCGTCCGTCGCCGACAGGCGGCGACGCTCCCGCGCTCGTTCGGCGGAACTGTTCGGCGACGCGATCACGAGGATCGTCCCGCCGGACCATGTCTTCGACCTCCCTGCGGAACCGGCGGCGCGGTGAGCACGTTGCAGAGGACACAAGGCACGGGACGGGATCGTGCCGAGCAGGGCGGGGAGGACGAGATGCAGGAAGAACAGCAGGCGGAGCAACCCCAGCAGCAGGCGGAGCAACCGCAGGAACAGCAGGCAGGGCAGGAGCAGCAGGCGGACGCCGCCGAGGCCGGGCGCCGGGCGCGTTTCGGTGCACTGCCGGAGCGGGTGGACCCGCGGGATCTGGTGGAGGAGAGGCCGGCGACCCCGCGCGACCCGGCGCGCGACGCCTACGACCCGGACCAGGTCGCGATCCGTTACGGCCTGTGAGCCCGGCGAGGGCGGCCGGGACCGAGGCGTGTCCGCCCCGGTCCCGGCCGCCCTCGCCCGGCCGCTTCCGGTGCCGTGACCGGAGAGGTTCACCGGCTCGGCGAACCTTTCCGGTCATGGCACCGGTGGTGTCAGGAACCCCGTACCTCCGCGATCGTCACCGGCCGGTGCTCGTGCAGGGACAGCGTGCACGCCTCGGCGATCCAGCCCGCCTCCAGCGCGTCCTCGATCGTGCAGGGCGAGGGGCGGGCACCGGCCACGACCTCGGTGAACGCGGTGAGTTCCGCGCGGTACGCGGCGGTGAAGCGGTCCATGAAGAAGTCGTGCGGGGTGCCGGCCGGGAAGGTGACCCCGGGCTCCACCGAGCGCAGCGGCAGCTTGTCCTCCAGGCCCACGGCGATCGAGTCGGTGAAGCCGTGGATCTCCATGCGCACGTCGTAACCCCGGGCGTTGTGGCGGGAGTTGGACACCACGGCGATCGTGCCGTCGTCGAGGGTGAGGATCGCGCCGGTGGTGTCGGCGTCGCCCGCCGCCTTGATGTAGTCGGCGCCCCGGTTGCCGCCCACCGCGTACACCTCGCTCACCTCGCGGCCCGTGACCCAGCGGATGATGTCGAAGTCGTGCACGGAGCAGTCCCGGAAGATGCCGCCGGAGCCGGCCACGTACGCGGCGGGCGGCGGGGCCGGGTCCAGCGTGGTCGAGCGGACCGTGTGCAGTGTGCCCAGCTCACCGGCGCGCACGGCGGCCCGCGCGGCCACGAAGCCCGCGTCGAAACGGCGGTTGTAGCCGATCTGGATGGGCACCGCACTGCCCTGGACCGCCTTGAGCACCTCGACGCCCTCGGCCATCGTCCGGGCGACGGGCTTCTCGCAGAAGACGGGGACGCCCGCTTCGACGGCGGCGAGGATCAGACCCGGGTGGGCGTCGGTCGCGGCGGCGATCACGACACCGTCCACCCCGGCGGCCAGCACGGCCTCGGGGGAGTCCGCCACCTCGGCGCCGAACCGCTCGGCGGCGGTCTTGGCGGCCTCGGCGAACGGATCGGCCACGACGAGCGACTCGACGGCGTCGAGTCCGGAGAGGGTCTCGGCGTGGAAGGCGCCGATGCGGCCGAGGCCGAGGATTCCGATGCGCATGAGGGTGCAGCTCCTTGAGGGTCTTGCGGGGGAGGGGGAGGGGGAGGGAACGGAGACGGTGAGGGGACGGAACGTCGAGGGGCAGCCGGGACGGGTACGGGGGACGGACGGGAACGGGCGGCGGGCGGCCGTCTAGTCGAGCCCGCCGAGGACGTTCTGGTCCCAGTCGATCACCGAACCGGTGACCACGCCCGACCGGTCCGACAGCAGCAGGACGACGAAGTCGGCGATCTCGTCGGGTTGGCCCAGCCTGCCCATCGGCAACCTCGCGGCGGCCTGCTCGCGCCAGTCGTCGCCGGCGTCGTGGAAGGCCCGCTGCGTGGCGTCCTCGCCCTCGGTGGCCGTCCAGCCGATGTTGAGGCCGTTGATCCGGATGCGGTCGAAGCGGTGGGCGTGCGCGGCGTTGCGGGTGAGGCCCATGAGGCCGGCCTTGGCGGCGACGTACGGCGCGAGGAAGGGCTGTCCGCCGTGCGCCGAGGAGGTGATGACGTTGACGATCGTGCCGGGGGCCTCGCGGGACAGCATGTCCGCGACCGCCGCCTGCATGGCGAAGAACGGCGCCCGCAGATTGATCGCGATGTGCTGGTCGAACAGCTCGGGCGAGGTGTCCAGCAGCGTGCCCCGGGAGGTCAGCCCCGCCGAGTTCACCAGGCAGTCGACCCGTCCGTAGGCCGCCACCGTCTCGGCCACCGACGCCCGCGCCTGTTCGGCGTCCGCCAGGTCGGCCCGGACGAACACGGCCTTGCCGCCCGCGGCGGTCAGTTCCGCGACCAAGGCCTCGCCCGGCTCCCGCCGCCGTCCGGTGACGGCCACGAGGGCACCCTCGGCGATCGCGGCCCGCGCGACGGCCGCGCCCACGCCCTGGCTGCCGCCGTTGACGAGGACGACCTTGTCGTCGAGAAGTCCCATGTACGGGGTCCTTTCAGCTGGTGCGCCGTGCGGCGCCGGTTCGCAGCGCTTCCCGGAGCGTCCGGGGGGTCCATTCCTCGCGCAGCGCCTGCCGTACGAGGTCCGCCTGCGAGGGCGGGGCCAGTCCGTCGACCGGCGGGTCGGCGTCGAGGTTGGTGGGGAAGGGGTAGCCCTCGGCGCTCGCGGCGACGACCCGCTCCAGCCATTCCTCGCCGGCGCCCCGCGACCGGCGGCCGAGCAGCACGGGGAAGACCGCGTTCACCACCGCCTCCCGGTCCACGGTCTCCATCGCGCGCCCGAAGGCCGAGGACACCTGGAGCAGGTTGGCCGTCCGGCGCACACCGGCCGTGCGGTTGGCGCCGGCGGCGTGGAAGACGGCAGGGTTGAAGAACACGGCGTCGCCCTTGGCCAGCGGCAGCTGCACGTGCCGCTCGGCGAAGTAGGCCTGGAACTCCGGCCGCCGCCAGGCGAGATAGCCGGGCTCATAGGTCTGCGAGTACGGCAGATACAGCGTGGGCCCGGACTCCACCGGCATGTCGCAGTGCGCGACCGCGCCCTGCAGCGTGAGCACGGGGGAGAGCCGGTGGACGTGCGCGGGGTAGGCGGCGGCCGCCTCGTCGGAGAGGAACCCCAGGTGGTAGTCGCGGTGCGGGCTCTGTGCCGCGCCGCCCGGGTTGACCACGTTGACCTGCGAGGTCACCTGGTAGCCGGGACCGAGCCAGGCGCCGGCGACCAGGGCGAGGACGTCGCTCGCGTAGTAGTCGGCGAAGGCCTCCGGGTCGTGGAGGGCGGCCTTCTCCAGGGCGTTCCAGACGCGGTCGTTGGCGCCGGGCTTCGCGAAGTGGTCCCCGGCGGTCGCCCCCGAGGCGTGCTGCGCGGCGATGAGCGCGTCGAAGACGGCCGTCAGCCGGTCGACGACCGCCGTGTCGGGGAAGGCGCCGCGCAGCACGACCACGCCGGGGCCGTCGGAGAAGGCCCGCACCAGCTCGGCGCGCACCGCACGGCCGCCGTCACCGGCCGCCCGCAGGCGTGCGCTGTCGTAGACGAGGACGTTCTCCTCGACGGCCGCGGCGTGCGGGAAGCCGGCGAGGTCGGTCGTGCGCTCGACGAGCGAGCGGAACACGTCCAGGTCGCAGTCCTGCCCGGTCGGCCGGGCGGGACCCTGCGCGGAGGTGAAGGACATCGGCGTCCCTTCGATGACAACGGCGGCTCAGCCCTGCCATTCTTGTCATGACAAACCCGTCGAACAACCAGCAGGCAGCCGTCAAAAACCCCTCAAGCCGATGCCGAGGAGCCTTCCGTGGGCCACCCCTTCCCCCTCCGTGAGATCGCGCGTCAGGCCGGTCTGAGTGAGGCGACCGTCGACCGGGTGCTCAACGGCAGGGGCGGGGTGCGCGAGTCCACCGCGCAGGAGGTGCGCCGGGCCGTCGCCGACCTGGACCGCCAGCGCACCCAGGTCAGGCTCGTCGGCCGCACCTTCATGATCGACATCGTGATGCAGGCGCCGGAACGGTTCACCACCGCCGTCCGCTCCGCCCTGGAGGCCGAGCTGCCGTCGCTGCACCCGGCGGTGCTGCGCTCGCGTTTCCACTTCCGCGAGACCGGACCGGCCGGGGAACTGGTGGCGACCCTGGACCGGATAGCCCGGCGCGGCTCGCAGGGCGTGATCCTCAAGGCGCCGGACGTTCCCGAGGTCACCGCGGCCGTCGGCCGGCTGGTGGCGGCCGGCATCCCGGTCGTCACGCTGGTCACGGACCTGCCCGCCAGCGCTCGGCTCGCCTACGTCGGCATCGACGACCGCGCGGCGGGTGCGACCGCCGCCTATCTCATGGGCCAGTGGCTGGGCGACCGGCCCGGCAATGTCCTCACCAGCCTGAGCAGCGGGTTCTTCCGCAACGAGGAGGAGCGCGAGATGGGCTTCCGCGGCGTGATGCGGGCCCGGCACCCGGAGCGGGCGCTCGTGGAGATCGTCGGCGGTCAGGGCCTGGACGCCACCCAGTACGACCTCGTGCGCGGCGCACTGGAGCGGGACCCGCAGATCCGCGCCGTCTACTCGATCGGCGGCGGCAACATCGCCGCCCTGCGCGCCTTCGCCGACCTCGGACGGACGTGCGCGGTGTTCGTCGCCCACGACCTCGACCAGGACAACACCCTGCTGCTTAGCGAGCACCGGCTGTCCGCGGTCCTCCACCACGACCTGCGCCACGACGTGCGCGAGGCCTGCCACACCGTGATGCGGGCGCACGGCGCGCTGCCGCCGGCCGGGCCTTCGCTGCCGTCGGCGATCCAGGTCGTCACGCCGTACAACATGCCGCCCCGGGCGGCGGCCGGCTGACGCGGGCCGCCGCCCGGGGGCGTGCGCTTCCTCCGGTCCTCCCGGGCGTCCGGCCGGGTGGCGCGGACGCCTTCCCCGCGGCTCAGGCGCGCAGGGCGGGGGCGGCGGCCGCCGGGGCGACGCGGGCGGCGCTGCGGTACGTCGAGATCCCCACGGCCAGCAGCCAGTAGCTGAGGACGAAGCCCATCAGCGCCGTCGTGGCCCAGCCGTTCGCCGCGTAGAAGAACGCGGGGTCGTTGCCGAAGAACAGCGACGGCACGAACACCAGGTTGACGCCGGCCAGGACCTGGGCGGAGCGGCCGGTCCAGCGCGGCAGCAGCCCGGTGCGGACGACGGCCTGGCCGAACGCGGTCAGGAACAGCGCCAGCATGAGGCGGGAGACCGACCCGTACAGGATGTAGGTGCCGCTGACGTCGATCGTCGGGTCGATCGGGTGGTCGACGGCGATGACCGCGCCGGCCTCGAGACCCATCGAGACCAGGGTGACCGTGGCGTACACGAGTCCGGTCGCGAAGGCGATCGAGCCGATCCACTCGTGGTCGGGACAGACGCGCCGGACCAGTTCCCGGAACGCGGTCACGAACACGACGAGGAACGCCAGGGCGACGATCCCGACCAGCAGCCGGGACAGGACGTTGACGTCCGGCGGGGGCCCCGAGTACAGGAAGTACAGCGGCACCTGGACGATGAGGGCGACGGCGGCGACGACGGCGGCGAGGCCGGTCAGGCGCCGGGCGACGGCTTCGGACATGGGGTCCCCCGAGGTTTCGGCGTGGATGCGGCGCCGGCCTCTCGGATCCCGCGAGGCCCGTCCGGGCCGGCCCCTGAAGACTGCCGCCTCGCGCGGGCCAGGTCGCGGGGCCTGGGCGCCGGATCGGGGGTGGTTCTGACGCCACCCCTACGGGTGCACGTCGACCCAGGAGCGGCTCTCGGCGGAGCGCGACATCGCCTCCAGCACGGTCGCGCTGCGCACCGCGTCCGCGAGCGTCGCCCCGTGCGGGGCGCCCTCGGCGACCGAGCGCAGGAAGCGGTGGGCCTCCACGACCTTGAGGTCGTCGTAGCCCATCGCGTTCGCGGCGCCCGGCTGGAAGGCGCCGAACTCGCCGTCGCCCGGACCCACGTACACCGTGCTGACCGGCTGGTCCTGGTACGTCGTGCCGCGGCTGACGCCCAGCTCGTTCATCCTCCTGAAGTCCCAGAACACCGCGCCCTCGGTGCCGTGCACCTCGAAGCCGTAGTCGTTCTGGGCGCCGACCGAGACCCGGCAGGCCTCGAGCACGCCCCGCGCGCCGGAGGCGAAGCGCAGCAGGCAGTTCACGTAGTCCTCGTTCTCGACCGGGCCGAGTTCGCCGCCCGCCGCGAGGCTGTGGCCCGCCGTCGCCCCTGTCGGGCGGGCCCGCTCCGGGACGAAGACGGCGGTGTCGGCCGCCAGCGACGTGATGTCGCCGAGCAGGAAGCGGGCCAGGTCGACGCCGTGCGAGGCCAGGTCGCCGAGCACCCCGCTGCCGCCGCGCTCCCGTTCGTACCGCCAGGTCAGCGCGCCGTCCGGGTGGGCCGCGTAGTCGCTGAGGAGACGGATGCGGACATGGGTGACGGCGCCCAGCTCGCCGGCGGCGATCAGCGCGCGGGCCGTCTCCACGGCGGGCGCGTTGCGGTAGTTGAAGCCGACGGCGCCCTGGACCCCGGCCCGGGCCACCGCGTCCGCCACCGCGACGGCGTCCTCACGGGCGAGGCCCACCGGCTTCTCGATCCAGATGTGCTTGCCGGCCTCGGCCATCGCGACGCCGATCTCGCGGTGCAGGAAGTTCGGTGCGGTGATGCTGACGGCCTGGACGCGCGGGTCGGTGGCCACCTCACGCCAGTTGCGGGTGGTGGCGGTGAAGCCGAACTGCGCGGCGGCCTCCTCCGCCCGGCCGGGGACCTCCTCGGCGACGACCACCAGCTCCGGACGCAGGGCGAGCTGCGGGTAGTGGTGCCGGACGCGGGCGTACGCCTGGGTGTGCACCCGGCCCATCCAGCCGAACCCGACGACGGCGACACCGAGCGCGTCCACCATGACGGCCACCTCTCAGCCTTCGGCCGGCCCTCGATGGACCGGTCCATGTCCTGTCCAAGTCACCCTGAGGGCGGTCCGTCGAAGGTGTCAACCCTTTCGCGGCCTCGATGCGCCGAGGGGCAGCGAGAGACAGTGAGGGAGACGGCGAGGGAGACAGCCGGAGACGGAACCCTTTGACAGCCGCGCGGTGACATGGAACGGTCCATGTCATGAGACCGCCGACCATCCGTGACGTCGCCGAGCGCGCGGGCGTGTCCAAATCCCTGGTCTCTCTCGTGCTGCGCGGCACCGGGCAGGTGCGCGCGGAGAAACGGGAGGCCGTCCTGCGCGCGGCCGGCGAACTGGGCTACCGGCCGAACACGGCCGCGCGCAGCCTCAGTGAACAGCGCGCCCTCCCGGGCCCTCCGGCACGACCGGACGGGAGGACCCCCATGGTCGGCGTCCTCCTGCACGACCTGCGCAACCCCTGGTACGTGGACCTCCTGGACGGCCTCAACTCCCTGCTGCACGCGCACGGCCTGCACATGCTGCTCGCCGACGCCCGTCTGCACCGCCGCGTCGGGCAGGACCCGGCCGGCCCGTTCCTGGACCTCGGGGCGGACGGACTGGTGATCGTCGGGACGCTGCCCGACCCGGCGGCGCTCGGCGCGGTGGCGGAGCGGATCCCGGTCGTCGTCGCCGGCGCCCGGGAACCCGTCCCGCCGGGGGTCGACGTGGTCGCGGGCGACGACGAACAGGGCGCGCGCCTGGTCACCGAGCACCTGCTGGCGCTCGGTCACCGCCGCGTCGCGCACATCGCGGGGTACGGCGCGGTCGGCGAGCTGCGGCGGCGCAGCTTCGAGGCGGTGATGCGGGAGCACGGTGTGGAGCGGCCCGCCGTCGAGGCCAGTGACATGACCGAGGAGGGCGGCCACCGTGCCGCCGTGCGGCTGCTGGGCCGTTCCGACCGGCCGACGGCCGTGTTCGCCGTGAACGACATGGCCGGTGTCGGCGCGCTGTCGGCCGCCGAGGAGCTGGGCCTCGGCGTCCCGGGAGACCTCTCGGTGGTCGGCTACGACAACACCAGCATCTCCCGCCTGCGGCACCTGTGGCTGACCACCGTCGACAACGCCGGCCACGAGGTCGGCCGACGGGCCGCCCGCTGCCTCCTGGACCGGTTCGAGGGGGGCGGGGGAGCAGGGGGCGGGGGAGCGGGGCGGCTGCAGCTCGCCGCGCCGCTGCTGGAGATCCGCGGGACGACGGCTCCACCGGTCCGGCTCACCGGTTGACCGCGTAGGCCTTCCGCAGCGTCTCGTGGACCGTCCAGGTCGTGCGGTCGCCCTCGCGCAGCACCGCCATGTCCCCGGGGCCCACGGTCAGCGTCGGCCCGCCCTCGACCTCGATGGTCGCCGAACCGCTGATCACGACGAACAGCTCGTCCGCCTCCGTGTCGGTGACCACGCCCGGGGTGATCTGCCAGATCCCCCGGATCTGCCGGCCGTCGTCGGACTCCCACACCACCGTGCCGCTGACCTCGGGGGTGCCGGAGACGATCTGCGCCGGGTCGAGCGGGTCGGGTTCGAGCGCGGCGTCGGGGATGTGGAGAGCGAAGCTGTGGGTCATGCGGCGACCCTAGCGAGGCGGGCCGCCCCCGCGGGCTGGACACCATGTGTGGCGTGCGCCCCGGCCGGGCGGCAGATCGTCGGGGCGGGGCGGGGCGGGGCCGCGCCGGGCCGTGTGCCGGGTGGGCGTCCTCCCGCCGTCCGCGGCCCCTTGTCCGGCGTCCCCTTGTCCGGTGTTGCGGGTGCGGCCTCGCGGGTTCGGGGGCAGGCTCGGGGTATGGGCGAACGGTGGCAGATCCGGCGGGCGGGCGCGGCGGACGCCCCGCACCGGGTGCTGATGATCCCGGGCGGGATGTGCACGACGGAGTTCTACGCGGACGTGATGGCCGAGCCCGCGGTGGCGGGGCTCGGGATGATCGCGGTGACCCAGCCGGGCTTCGGCCCCACCGAGGCGCCGGCGGACGTCTCCATGGAGCATTACGCCCGGCTGATGGCCGACGTCGCCGCCGACGCCGGCTGCGACACCGTCGTCGGCCACAGCCTGGGCGCGAACGTGGCGCTGGAGATGGCCGCGCTGGGCCTGTTCCACGGCCCGCTGGTGCTGCTGTCCCCGACCTTCTCGCACGGCGACGAGGAGACGTTCCTGACCGTCCTGAACGCCCTGGGCCGGGTGCCCGTGCTGGGCGGCGCGGCCTGGACGGCCATGATCCGGCTGCTGCCCAAGGCGCTGAAACGCGAACTGCCGCCGCACCGCGCCGAGGCGCTGGCGGCGGCCATGGGCAGCAGCGACCCGGTGGCCTGCCGCCGGATCGTCCGCGCCTACTACGCCTACCTCGACCGGTATCCGTCCCTGGTCCCGCGGCTGTGCGAGGCCGGGGTCCCCGCCTGGGTGGTGCGCGGGGACCGGGACGGGATCGGCCTGACGGACGGCGAGCGGCGGGGCCTCGATGCCTGCCCGCGGGTCCGCACGGTCGCGGTGGCGGACGCGGGGCACCTCGCCCTCGTCGAGCAGCCGGCCGCCGTCGCCGCGGTCGTCGCCGAGGCGGCCGCGGCGACGGTGCGCTGAGAGGTCCGGACGGGGGACCGGACCTCTCGCGGTCGCGGTCGCCGACGCCGCGCGTCGGGTGACGGACGCGGCCTCGCGCGCCGGGGGTCGCTCAGGCGCCGGGCGTGGCCTGCCGTACGTGGCGGGCGATCAGCGCGTAGGAGGCGCGGGCCTGCTCCTCCTTCTCCTCGTCGCCGTCGTAGCCGTGGTCGACGCCCGGCACGTCGTGGTGCTCCCTGAGCGCGCCGGCCGCCGCCAGCCGCTCCGCGTACCGCACGCCTTCGGCCCGCAGCAGGTCGTGCGCCGCCGTGATCACCAGTGCGGGGGCGATGCCCGTGAGGTCGGCGGTGTCGGACGGGTGGGCGGGCGAGACCAGCCGGTCGGCGCGCAGCGCCGGATCCGGGACGTACGACGAGTCGAAGACGTCCGCCATCCAGGGCCGCAATATCGGTCTGGCGATCGCGGACCGCTTGTCCCGGGCGCCGGTGGCGAGGTCCAGCGGGGGATAGTGCAGCACCTGGAGCGCGATCGAGGGACCGCCCTCCTCCAGGGCCAGACGGGCGACGGCCGCCGCGAGGCCGCCGCCGGCGCTCTGGCCGCCCACGGTGAGCCGGGCGCCGTCCCACCCGTGTGCGGCGCCGTGCTCCGCGACCCAGCGCACGACCTCGTAGGCCTGCCGGGGCGGACCGGGGAACGGGAACCGCGGCGCCACCGCGTACTTCACGTTGACCACGACCACCCCCGCCTCGACGGCGAGCAGACGGCACAGCGCGTCGTCGATCTCCGGCATCGACATGACGTACCCGCCGCCGTGGAAGTTGACGTGAACGGGCGGATCGGGGGTTTCCGCCAGAGGCGCGTACACGGTGACCGGCGCCGGTGCGACCGAGGTCGGCACGGTCAACTCCCGTGTGCTACGGGGGCATTCGGGCAGTCGGGCGAGCCGGCCCGCGGTCGAGCCGGGGCCGGTCGTGCGGCGGCCGGCCAGCGCGGTGAGGCGCTGCATCGTGCGCGCGGCGAGAGCGGCCACCGACGGCCTGGCGAGGAAGGACATGCTGATCCGTTCGTCGTGCCCGGTCACATCATCATCAGGAATCCTGTTGATGGACGGGGTGAAGCTAACACGCCACAACCCTCCCGCACAGCCCTGCCCGCACAGGCTGCCGTCCGCCCGCCGGACCGGCCGGTCCCGGCCGTCAGTCCCGGCGGGCCACCAGCCGGTAGGCGTTGGACACGCCGAGCCGGTGCGACAGCGGCCGCACCGCGAACCGGTCCAGCAAGGTGGCCACGACCAGCGCCGGGATGCCGGCGACCAGCAGCGTCCCGCGCAGCGTGCGGCGCAGCGCGCCGGGCGGGCGGGGCAGCCAGGGCGCGTCGTCGCGCGGCGCCGCGTGGTCCAGCGCGAGCCAGACGCCGGCCAGCAGGTCGACCGGGTCGTGCGGCTCCGCGTGCTGCTCCGCCACCACCGTGAACCCCAGGCTCGTGAGCCGCTCCCGAAGATTGGCCACCGGCACGAGGTGCAGGTGCTGCGGCTGGAGCCAGGGCAGCCACCAGCGGCCCAGCAGCCGCGCGTAGCGGCTCTCGGGATCCGGCACCTCGATCAGCAGGTGTCCGCCGGGCCGGACGGTCTCCCGGGCGGCGCGCAGCTCACGGTCCGGATCGGTGCTGTGCTCCAGGTAGTGGAACATGCTCACCACGTCGTAACGGGCGGTCAGTTCGGACGCCAGGTCCGGGAAGTCACCCCGGTAGCCGCGCTCCACCCGGCCCTCCCGTTCGGCGAGTTCGACGCCGTCGGTGAAGTCGAGCCCGTCGAACACCGTGCCGGGCAGCACCTCCCGGGCGGCGGCGCAGAAGTGACCGTGCCCGGTGCCGACGTCCAGCCAGGTCTTCGGCGCGGGGTCGTGCGGCAGCATCGACTCGGCCCGCCCGCGGTACATCTTCGTCCGGCCGCCGAAGGTGTCGCCGAGCTTCTTCTCGCCGAGTCCGTCGTAGAAGTCCCGGTAGTAGAACTCCAGGCCCTGCGCGCTGAGCCGGGGGTTCTGGAAGGTGTGTCCGCAGCGCTCGCAGCGGTCCAGGACGAACCGGCCCGGCTTGTGCTGGAGCAGGTCGGTGGTGCGCAGGCGGGTGGACAGCTCCCGCGCGCCGCACCAGGGGCAGTCGGTGCGCCGGGGTTCGAAGAAGCGCTCGAGGCCGGCGGCGAGGTCCGCCTGGTAGGCGGGCCGCAGCCCGGCTATCCGCTCGGCGGGCTTGACGGACTCCGCGGGCTCTGCGGACTCGGCCGGATTGCCGGCCGTGGTCTGATCGGTCATCTGAACTCCCGTGCCAGTGCGTCGAGTCGGGCTGCCGCGGCGGTTGCGCCGCCCGCGGCGCGGAACGCGGTGCGGATCCGGTCGGCCGCCGCGCGGTGTCCGGGGTCGTCCAGGACGGAGTCGAGCGCCGCCCCGAACCGCTGCGCGGTGACCCGGCCGAAGCGCACCCGCACCCCGGCACCCGCGTCCACGACCTGCCCGGCCACCACCGGCTGGTCGTCGCGGATGGGGGCGACGACGAGCGGAATCCCGTGCCACAGGGCCTCGCACACGGTGTTGTGACCCGCGTGGCAGACCACCGCGCCGACCCCCCTTTCCAGCAGGGCGAGTTGCGGCACGGACGGCACGGTCAGCACGTCCTTGTCCGGCTCCCGCGCCGCCGGCGTGCCGCCGGGGTCGACGATCACCCCCTGCACCCGGTCGGCCCGCTCCCGCAGCGCGCTCCGGCACACCTCGAGGAACCGGCCGCCGACGCCGGCGTTCGCGGTGCCCAGCGTGACCAGGACGGTGGCGCGGCCGTCGTCGAGCCACTCCCACGGGAAGCCGGCTGCCGACGGCCGGGCCGAGACCGACGGGCCGACCCAGCAGATGCTCCCGCCGCCCCCGCCGCTCACGGGGACACCGGGCGGCTCACCCGCCAACTCCGGTGTGCTGAAGGCGAGAACGAGATGCGGGGAGAAGCGGGGGTCGCCGGCTCCGGCGGGGTCGCCGACGGTCGCCCGCAACGCGGTGAGCCGCTCGTCCAGCCACTGGCGTACCTTGGGCAGCCCGGCCAGCGGGTCGGTGAACTCGGCGGAGGTGGTCGCCGAGGTCGCCCAGGGCAGGCCGAGCCGCTCGGCGACCAGCCCGCCGGCGAAGGCCTGCTGGTCGGCGACGACGACATCGGGCCGGAACGCCTCGACGGCCGCCCGCACCCCCGGCGCCATCGCCTCGGCCAGGGGCAGCAGGTACCACTCCCACAGGAACTTCAGCGCCTCCGGCCCGCGCAGATCCGCGGGCCGCTCGCCCGCCGGCGCCCCGCCGCAGGCGAAGACCGGGCCCGCCGCGCGCCCCGCCAGCCGGCCGACCAGCTCCGGGTCGGGACAGACCCAGGCCACCGGATGGCCGCGTGCGGCGAGTTCGGCGGCGACTCCGACGGTCGGGTTGACGTGGCCGGTCAGCGGGGGGACGACGAACAGGAACCGGCTCATCCGGCGGCCTTCGCCACGGTCCGTCCGGCGTCCTCGACGAGGGACAGGATGTGTCCGCCGACGACGCCCGACGCCTCCACCAGCACCGAGTGCTCATGTCCCGGGATCACCACGGTCCGGCAGTCCGGCAGCACCGACTCCAGCCACGGCGCGAGCGCGGCGAGGTCGGAGTCGCCGCCGTACACGGCGAGCACCGGGCAGCGCACCGCCGCGATGCGGTCCTCCGTCAGCACCCGGCTGGTTGGGATGTCCCGGCCGAGGGTGGTGTCGCGGGCGAGCCGGGCCGCGCCCTTGGCCAGGCGTGCCGTGTTGTGTCCGCGGTGGGCGCTGATCCAGGCGATCGCGTCGGGCTCGTTGTGGGCGAGCTGGGTCACCACCCGGTCCAGGATGCCGCCGAGCTTCACCGCCCAGGCGGCGGTGGCCGGTTCGGACTCGACGAGGGTCACGCTCGCCGCCCACCCGGGGTGCCGGGCCGCGTAGCCGAACGCGATCGTGCCGCCGTAGGAGTTGCCGACCAGGTGCACCGGGCCGGTCACCCCCAGCCGGTCGAGCAGCGCCTCGAGGTCGTCCACGTTGTGGTCCAGCGTGTAGCCCTCGGCGGGGCGCGCGCTGCGGCCGTGGCCGCGCAGGTCGTACATGACGACGTCGAGTCCCGCGGCCGCGAACCCGGGCGCGACGGTGAAGTAGTAGCTGGCCAGGCTGTCGGTGAGCAGACCGTGCACCAGCACCACGGTGGCGGTGGCCGGCCGGCCCTCCCGGGGGCCGAGCCGCTGTACGTGCAACCGGACGGCGCCGGTGTCGACCATCGCCATGGCTCAGCCCGCCTCCGCCGCGGCCTTCAGGCTCGTCACGACGTACTCGACGAGCCGTCCCACGGTGAGTTCGATGATCTCGTCGAACTCCATGCCGGCCAGGAACTCGGCGAAGTTGACCCGGTCGCCGTACCGCTCCTGGAGCAGTCCGGCGAGGGTGACCAGGTCGATGCTCTCCAGTTCCAGATCGCGGTTGAAGGTGGTGTGCATGCCGATCTCGACGTCGTCGAGGCCGTACTCGTCCTCCAGGAGCCGCGCGAGCATCCCGCTGAGGTCGGCGAGGACGGACTCCTCCTCGGCTGTGAGGGGGGAGTGGGGGGTGGGGGATGTCATGGGGTGTCGTACTCCTTCGCGGTCGAGGGTCCCGTCGTCCAGGCCACCGTGTACGCGCGCTCCGGCAACCGGGGCGGGTTGGCGGCCGGTGCGCAGTGCACGGTGTAGGCGCGTTCCAGGCGGCCCGCGACGGTCAGCCGGTCGCCGGCCGGTGTCGCGTCGAGGATCCTGAAGTCCCGTGGTCGGCCGCCGAATCCGGTGCCCTCCGCCTTCGCGACGGCCTCCTTGGCCGCCCAGAAGCGGGTGAACCACAGGGCCTCGGATCCGCCGCCGGCGGCGGACAGGGCGCCCAGCAGGGCCAGTTCGTCCGTGCCCAGGGCGGTGGCGAGGGTCTGCGGGGTGCGTTCGACGACCTCCTCGACGTCGATGCCCGGCCCGGGGCCGGGCCGGTGCGGGCGGACGATCGCCACGCCCGCCTCCGCGCAGTGGGCCAGCGAGACGTCCAGCGGCGGCAGGGGACGGCCGTGCTCGCCGGTGACGTACGGCCGGCCGGCCGCGTCGTTGCGCACCCGCAGTTCCGCCGGGAACACCGGGCCCTCGCCGTGGTCCCAGAGCCACTGCCGCACCGCGTCCTTGGCCGCGATCCGGCCCAGCAGCCACTGCCGCCGTCCGCGCGGCGCGTGTTCCGCGTACTGCGCACGCTCCGCGCCGCCCAGCGAGTTGCGCATGATCAGTTCGCGGGAGGCCAGGTCCGGCCATCGCTCGTGCAGCAACTGCCAGCCGCCCGGGCGGGTCTCGGACAGGGTGTGGCGCTCGGGGAACCGCTCGACGGGCCGGGTGCTGGGGTCGTTGTCGAAGCGCCGGTCCTGCCAGCCGCGCAGCTCCGCCCAGACCGTGCCGTCGACCGTCAGTTGGACGTCGGCCTCCAGGAACGCGTCGGTGAGCGAGGTGATCCGCACCAGGCATCCCACCCGTGTGCCGGGCGTCGGATGCGGGCCGTGGAAGCGCATCTCCCGCATCCCGACCGGGAACACCACGGTCCGCTCGGAGAGGGTCGCCATGATCCAGTAGCCGAGGATCTGGCCCACGTTGTCCAGCAGCGCACCGGGCGCGGCCGGGGTGGTGATGACCCCGCGCACATGACGGTCGCCGATCGCGGTGAGTTCGGTGACGCCGCGGAACGCCGGGCCGTGGAACATCCAGCGCTCGTCGTAGAGCTGGGCGGCGGTGTGGTCGGGGGTGCGCTCGGGTCCGGGGCGGGCGGGCCAGGGGGCGGGCGGCGGCGCGGGATGGGTCCCGGCGAGTTCCACGGTGGCCCGGGCCCGCGGGCCGAAGGAGACGGTCACGCGGTCCGCGCCCTCGGGCGTCAGGGTGATCGGCACGTCGACGGCGGGGGCGGCGGTGAGCCACTCCTCGAAGCGCGCCCCGTGCACGGCGACCGGCACCGCCCGACCGGCGTCCGCGGCCCGTGCGGCGTCCGCGGCCGCGTCCATGATGTGCTGCACGATCGTCGTGGCCGGGACGACCGGCCAGCGGTCGGCGAGGTCCGGCCAGCCGGGGCGCTGCGGGAAGAAGCAGTGGTCCAGGAGGTACGGCATGGCGTCCGTGGAGACGCGGACCGTCGTGCGTCCGGGCGCCGCGACCGGGTGGTGCGGCGCGGGCGTGATCCGGTGGTGCGGCGCGGGCGTGACCGGCCCGTGGGCCACGGGCGCCGGAGTGTGCGCGGTCATCAGGGCGGCGGCGGTGTCCGCCGTGTCGCGCAGCAGCGCGCTCAGTTCGGCGGCGACCGGGGAGTGCGCGACGAGGGCGTCCAGCGGTGACGGACCGCCGGGGCCGGCGGTGGGGGCGGGTGCCGACGCGGCGGGTGCCGCGGGGAAGGAGGCCGCGTGGGCGGGGGCCACGTTGGCGGGGGCCGCGGGGACTGTGAGGGAGGAGGCGGGCGGCCCGGCGCGCAGTGCTTCCCGTGTTTCGACCTGCGTCTTCTCCCGTGTTTCCCGCCGCCCTTCCCGCAGTTCCTCTCGTAGTTCGGCGAGTCGCTGCGGGGCGAGCGAGACCAGGGCGCCGTCCAGGTCCAGCCGGGTCGGCGGGAGGCGACGGGCGTCGCGGGGCCGGACGGCGGACGAGGGCGGCAGGGCGGGGGCCACGGCGGCGCCCGCCGTCCACAGCGCGGTGGCGACCCGGCGAAGCTGGGCGAGGCCCGTGCGGTGGGGCGAGTTGGCGGCGATCACCAGGTGGTCGCGTCCGCCCAGGGTGTCGCCGACGAGGGAACCGAGCTGACCGGGTCCGACCTGGACGTACGCCGTGTGACCGGCCGCGTGCAGGGCCTCGGCGAGCTGCCGGAAGCGGACGGGCTCCAGCAGATGCCGCACGAACAGGGACCGGATGCCGTGCTCGTCCGCGGGGAACGGCGCGGCGGTCGTCCCCGACCAGAGCGGGGTGTGCGGCGGATGCAGCCGGAACCGCCCGGCCGCCGCCTCGATCGGGCCGATGTGGGGCCTCAGCATGGGTGTGTGGAAGCCCGACCGGAACGGCAGCACCTGGCTGAGCACGCCCCGGGCGCGGAACGCCCGCACGAAGTCCTCCACCGCCGACTGCGGACCGCACACCATGGACTGGCCGGGCGCGTTGTCGTGGGACAGCACCAGACCCGCCCCCGCCCCGCCCTCGTCGTGCAGGGCGGCCAGTACGCGCTCCGCGGACGCGCCGATCGCGCCGAAGGCCAGCCCGGGGACCGCTACGGTGTCCGGGTCGAACTCCGCCATGAAGGCGTCGACCTCGGCCCCGGCGTACAGACCGGCCGCCGCCATCGCCGTCCACTCGCCCACGCTGTGCCCGGCGACCGCGTCCGGCACGATCCCGCTGCGGCGCAGCGCGGCGTCGAGGAGGCGGCCGACGGCGACGACGCCGAAGCCGTGCCGGCCCACGTCGCCGGTCCGGTCGCCGTCGACGGCCGGGGCGGGCAGCGCGAAGTGCGCGGCCACGTCGTCGACCTGCGGGGTGAAGTCGCCCTCGAGTCCGGGGAACAGGAACGCGAGCCGGCCCCGGCCGGCGCCCAGCAGCGGGCTCGGCCGGAACCAGACGTCGCTGCGGCCATGCCAGGCACGCTCCTTGGCGATGGCGCGGCGGGCCAGCGCGAGCCGTTTGGCGGTCGGCTCCACGATGCCGAGGCGGGCCCCTCCCGCGTCCGGGTGCGGTCGGGAGGGGTCGAGACCGGTGGCCCGCACGGCGTCGTCCGCCTCGTCCAGGAGGGCGGCGAGCCGGGCGGGGGAGCCTGCGGCGAGCAGCAGGACGCGCTCGGGCTCGGCGACGTCCAGGACCGCGCGGGGGGCCGCCGCGGCGCGCGGCCCGCGGGCGGCGGGCGCCTCCTCCAGCACCACGTGCGCGTTGATGCCGCCGAACCCGAAGGCGTTGACGGCGGCCCGCCGCACGGGCTGCCCCGTCGTGGTCTCCCAGTCGGCGGCCTTGTCCAGGGTGCGGAACCGGGTGCGGGCCAGCGCCGGGTGGGGGTCGTCGCAGTGCAGCGTCGGCAGCAGCGTGCGGTGATGGACGGCGAGGGCGGCCTTGACCAGTCCGGCGACCCCGGCGGCGGGCATGGTGTGCCCGATCATCGACTTGACCGACCCGAGGACCGCCTCGCCGTCGCCGGGGCCGAACACCTCGGCCAGCGTGGCGAGTTCGGCACCGTCCCCGGCCGGGGTGGCGGTGCCGTGCGCCTCCAGCAGACCCACCGAGCCGGGCGCGGCCGGATCGAGCCCGGCGGCCCGCCACGCCTGCCGCACGGCCAGCGCCTGACCGCCCGGATCGGGGTTGACCAGCCCGGCCGCCCGGCCGTCGCTGGCCACCCCGGTGCCCCGGATGACGGCGTACACCCGGTCCCCGTCGCGCTCGGCGTCGGACAGCCGCTTGAGGACGACGACGCCCGTGCCCTCGCCGATCAGGATGCCGTCGGCCTCCCGGTGGAAGGGGCGGATGCGCTCGCTGGGGGAGAGGGCGCGCAGCTGCGAGAAGACGCTCCACAGCGTGATGTCGTGGCAGTGGTGCACCCCGCCGGCGAGCATCAGGTCGCACCGGCCGGAGGCGAGTTCGCCCACCGCCTGGTCCACGGCGACCAGCGACGAGGCACAGGCCGCGTCCACGGTGTACGCCGGCCCGCGCAGGTCGAGCCGGTTGGCGATCCGGGAGGCGGCCAGGTTGGGCACCAGGCCGATCGCGGACTCGGGACTGTCCGGGCCGAGCCGCTCGGTGAACGCGTCGCGCACCCGGCCGAGTTGCCGGTCCGTCAGGTCGGGCAGCAGTTCGCCCAGGGTGCGCACCAGCTGGCCCGCGGTGCGCACCCGCTGGTCGAGCCGGACCAGACCGGGCGTGAGATAGCCGCCCCGGCCCAGGACGACGCCGACACGCCCCCGCTCGGGGAGACGGTCCGCGCCGCCCGCGTCCTCGAGCGCGGCCGAGGCCACGTGCAGGGCGATGAGCTGG
This sequence comes from Streptomyces achromogenes, assembly GCF_030816715.1. Classification (NCBI taxonomy): domain Bacteria; kingdom Bacillati; phylum Actinomycetota; class Actinomycetes; order Kitasatosporales; family Streptomycetaceae; genus Streptomyces; species Streptomyces achromogenes. The sequence continues at coordinate 7,732,039 of NZ_JAUSYH010000001.1, forward strand.
TCGGGCTCGGTCCCGGCCACCGAGTTCGGCATGATCCCGAACCGGGTGACCTCGACCTCCGCGAGCCCGTCCACGAACCCGCCGCGCCGGGTGTACACCCGGTCCGCGACGGCCGGGTCGGCGGCGGTGCCGGGCCGGTAGAACGCGGAGTCCCAGCGTCCCTCCGGCGCCTCGCCGATCGCGTCCACCCCGTCGCGCAGGTTGCGCCAGTACGCGTCCAGCCCGGCGGCGCCCGGCAGCAGCACCGACATCCCGACGATGGCCACCGGCACCTGACGCACCGTCGCCTGATCATCAGTCACCTGGTGCTCCGGCACGTGGTGTTCGGGGGCCCGACGTCCCGTCACCGGAGCCGGAACCGTGTCGGCCGGCCCGGACGACGTCACCGCGGCGGTCACCAGCCCGAGGCGGTGTAGACGACGGCGGTGGCCGACTCCTCGCCCCAGGCCAGCTCCCGCAGCAGCGCCGCGGTTCCCTCCTCGGGGTCGATCAGCCGGATGCCGCGCCGGGCGTACTCGCGGGCCAACTCGGCCCCGACCATGCCGGCGTGACCGGCGGCGGGCGCCCACGGACCCCAGTGCACCGTCACGGCGCGGCGGCCGGTGCGGGCCGCGAACGCCGCGCCGAGGGTCTCCAGGGCGTCGTTGGCGGCCGCGTAGTCCACTTGGCCCCGGTTGCCCAGGACGGCCGAGACCGAGCCGAACAGCACGGTGAACGCGGGCGCGCAGGGCAGCTCCTCCAGCGCGGTGAGCAGGGCGTGCGCGCCGGTCGCCTTCGTGCCGTAGACGCGCTGGAACGACTCGGCGCTCTTCTCGCCGATCAGCCGGTCCTCGATGACGCCGGCCGCGTGGACGACGCCGTCGAGCCTGCCGTGCTCGGCGTGGATCTCCTTCACCGCCTGGCGCACCGCGTCCGGCTCCCGGAAGTCGACGGTGCGGTAGCGGGCCCGTCCGCCGAGCGCTTCGAGTTCGGCCAGCGTGGCCGTGATCTCCCGCTGGGCGAGCAGGAGTTCGGCCGCGCGGTTGATCTCGGCCGGCTTCCGGCCGCCGCGCGCGGCGAGCGCGGCGCGCAGTGCGGCCGGGGTGCGCGCGGCCGCGGTGTCCGCGTCCTCGGGGCCGTCCGGCGCGGGGGTGCGGCCGAGCAGCTCCAGCCGGCAACGGGCGGCCCCGGCGAGCGCGGCTGCGAACTGCGCGGTGATGCCCCGGGCGCCGCCCGCCAGCAGCACCACCGAGTCCCGGTCCAGGCCGAGCGCTGCCGCCTCCGCGACGCCGCCCCCCGCCGGTCCGGCGCCCGTGCTGCCGAGCGCGCCGAGCGGCGCCTCCACCAGCTCGAACCCGTGCCGTCCGGCCGCTGTCCGCAGCACGACGGGCGTGCGGTCGGCGGCGAGGGCCTCGGCGACCACCGCGTCCGCGACGGCGGACGCCGACACGTCGGTGAGGTCGACGACCCGGGCGAGCGTGTCCGGGCACTCCCGCGCCAGGGTCCGGAACAGACCGCGTAGTCCCGCCGGCCGTGCGTCGGGCGTGTCGCCGTCGGCGCGCCGGACGGCCAGCAGCCACCGCGGGCCGCCCTCGAGGGCCGCCTTCAGCACGGGGAAGGCGTCCGGCAGCACCGGCGCGCCGTCGCCGGAGCTGGTGAGAGCCCCGAGGTACAGCACCCCGTCCACCGCCCCGTCGTCCCGCGACAGGACGTGGTCCCGGCCGCGGACGGTGACGTCGGCGCCGTGCGAGACCAGCCGGGCGGCGACCTCCGGGGCGTCCCCGAGGACGGTCCAGCGGGTGCCGGAGAGCACCGCGGACGGGTCGGCGGGGGCGGGCGCCGCGGCGTCCAGGAGCACCGGCCGCAGGACGTGCCGTCGCGGAGCCTCGGCGGGCACCTCGTCGGTGCCCGGCGTTTCGGGGGCGGTGGGCGCGGTGGGTGCGATGGGGGCGGGCGCCGTGGGAGCGGGCGCGGTGGGTGCGGTCCCGGGGGCCGGGCCGCCGCCCAGCCGGGCCGTGAGCCAGTCGGTCACCGCGGCGGCGGTGCGCGCCTTCGCCAGTTCCTCCAGCTCGGCGTCGTCCATCGCGGTCAGGTCCGCGCCGGCGCCGCCCAGCCGCCGGGCCAGCTCGCCGGCGATCTCCGCCCGCTTGATGGAGTCGATGCTGAGGTCCGCCTCCAGATCGAGGTCGGGCTCGATCATGTCGACGGGGTAACCGGTGCGCTCGCTGATGATCTCCAGGACGACCTGCTGGACGTCCGGCGGCCCGTCGGCCGGCGCCACGGCCTCGGCCGCCGCTCCCGTGTCCGCCGCGCCCGCCTCCGCCGCCGCGGTCCCCGGCCCCCCCGACTGCGGTCGCGGTACGGCGAGTTCGGCCGGCGCCTGCGCCGTCTGCGGCTGCGGGACGACGACCACGGGAGCGGCGATCGCGGCCCCGGGCGTGCCGCCGAAGTAGGTGAGCAGCACGTCCCGTTGGGCGGCGATCATCTCGCGGCTGGTGCGCAGGAACTCCGAGATGAGCGCGTCCCGGTCGGAGGGGACGCCGGGCGGGGGGTTGGTCGTCACAGTCGTCTCCTGGGTCTCCGCGACTCGTCGGGCCGGTGCGAGCGCACCGGGAAGGAGGGCGCCGGCGGCGGTGCGGACCAGCTGGCCGTCGACCGTCCAGCCGGGCCGCTTCGGCACGGGGGTGCGCACCGCGTCCACCGCGTCCCGGCCGCGCAGCAGCCATCCCGCGCGCACCGGCCGACCCGCGACGGCGAGCGCGGCCAGGGCGTCGAGCCAGCCGCCGAGCCCGCTGCCGGGCCGGGGTTCGCAGGCCACCGTGCGGTGCGGGCGATCGCCGAGGATCTGGCCGACCAGCCGGGTGAGCACCGACCCCGGTCCCGCCTCGACGAAGACCCGCGCCCCGGCCGCGTACATCGCCTCGATCTGCTCGGCGAAGGCGACGGGTGCGCCGATCTGGGCGGCGAGCCCGGCCCGGACGGCGTCCGCGTCGGCGGGGTAGGGGGCGGCCGTGCGGTTGGACCACACGGGGAACTCGGGGGCGTGTACCGGGCGGTCGGCGAGAGCTCGGGCGAACCGGTCGGCGGCGCCCGCCACCAGCGGACTGTGGAAGGCGCAGGCCACGGGGATGCGCTGGGCCCCGAGTCCGGCCTCGCGCAGCACCCGGACGGCTTCGGCGACGGCGTCCGTCGGTCCCGAGATCACCGTCTGCTGGGGCGAGTTGCGGTTGGCGAGGACGACGGAGTCCGGTGCGGCCCCCGCCTTCAGCGCCTCGGTCACCGCCTCGGCGCCGGCCGTGACGGCGGCCATGGTCCCGGGGTCGCCGTCACCGCGGTTCCCGCCGCTCTCGCCGTCGGCGCGTCCTGCGGCTTCCAGGATCGCCGCGGCCCGCTCCGAGCTCAGCTCCAGCAGCGTCTCGGGGGTCAGCGCGCCCGCCGCGCAGAGGGCGACCAGCTCGCCGTAGCTGTGCCCGGCCGCCATGTCGGGGCGCACCCCGGCCGCGGTGAGCACGGCGTGGGCGGCGAGGCCCGCGAGGCCGAGGGCGGGCTGGGCCGCCCGGGTGTCGGTCAGCGCCGCCTGCTGCCGGGCGCGGCCGGCGTCGTCGAAGGCGGCCGGCGGGTACAGGGCGTCGGCGTGGGCGCGCCCGAGCTCCAGGTACGGGCGCAGCTCGGGGAAGGCCACGAACAGGTCGGCGAGCATGCCGGTGCGCTGACTGCCCTGTCCGGGGAAGAGGAAGGCGACCTTGCCCTCCCCGGCGTCGTTCCGGCCGGTGCCGGTGCCGGTGCCGGTGCCGGTGCCGGTGCCGGCAGCAGCAGCAGCGGACTCGGCACCGGGGCCGTCGCCGGGGTGTTCGTCGTGCTGTTCGTGGCGGACGGCCCGGTGGATGCCGCGGGCCGGCGCGGTCTCGCCCGGGTCGGCCGTCAGCCGCCGCAGTTTCTCCACCAGGTCGTCGACGTCCGTCGCCACGACCGCGAACCACGTCGGGTCCGTGCTCGCGTCCGCCCGGCGTGCCGCGCTCAGCGCGAGGTCCCGCAGCCGCCACGGCCGTCCCTCGGTCCGCGCGGCGTCGAGGAGTTCGCTCACCGAACGGCGGGCGGCGGCCTCGTCACGGCCCCGGAAGACGAACAGCTCGGCCGGCCAGGCGTCCATCGCGCGCACCGGCGGCACGCCGTCGGCGTGAGCGGCCAGCACCACATGGAAGTTGGTGCCGCCGAAACCGAACGCGCTCACCCCGGCGAGGCGTTCGCGCGGCGGAGCCGCCCACGGGCGGGCCTCGGCGTGGAAGGCGAAGGGGCTGGCGGTCGCGTCCCAGGCCGGGTTGGGGGCCTCGACGTGCAGCGTGGGCGGCCTGACGCCCGTGTGCAGCGACAGCAGCGTCTTGATCAAACCGGCGAGTCCCGCGGCGCACTTGGTGTGCCCGATCTGCGACTTCACCGACCCGAGGACACAGCTCCCCGGCTTCGCCCCGGCCTCGTCGAACACCTCGGTGAGGATGCGCAGTTCGGTGCGGTCGCCGACCACCGTGCCGGTGCCGTGCGCCTCGACGAGTCCCACGTCGGCCGGCGAGACGCCCGCGTTGCGGTAGGCGCGTTCCAGGGCCGAGCGCTGCCCCTCCGGCCGCGGCGCGGTCAGGCCGAGCGAACGTCCGTCGCTGGAGGAGCCGAGCCCCTTGATGACGCCGTAGATCCGGTCGCCGTCGCGTTCGGCGTCCGCGAGACGCTTGAGGACCACGCAGGCCACGCCCTCGCCGAGGGCGATGCCGTCCGCCGAGCCGTCGAACGCGCGGGAGCGGCCGGTCGGGGACAGGGCGTGCACGGAGGAGAACAGGACGTAGTCGTTGATGCCGTTGTGCAGGTCGGCGCCGCCGCACAGCACCACGTCGGAGGTGCCGCCGACCAGCTCCTTGCAGGCGACGTCCACGGCGGCCAGCGAGGAGGCGCAGGCCGCGTCGACGGTGTAGTTGGCGCCGCCGAGGTCCAGCCGGTTGGCGATCCGTCCGGAGATGACGTTGGCGAGCATGCCGGGGAAGGAGTCCTCGGTGAGCTGTGGCAGCTGCCCGTCGAGGCCGGCCGGGACCTCGCCGTAGTAGGAGGGCAGCACCGCCCGCAGGGTGGCCGCGTTCGACAGGTCGCTGCCCGCCTCCGCGCCGAACACCACGGAGGTGCGGGAGCGGTCGAAGCGCCGCCCCCCGTCGCCGTACCCGGCGTCCTCCAGGGCGCGCCGGGCGGCTTCCAGGGCGAGCAGCTGCACCGGTTCGACGCTGCCGAGGGAGGCCGGCGGGATGCCGTAGCGCAGCGGGTCGAAGGGGATGCGGGGCAGGAAGCCGCCCCATTTGGACGGGGTGGACGTGCCGTGGTGGACGGCCGGGTCCCAGCGGTCCGCCGGGACCTCGCCCACCGCGTCCACGCCCCCCACGACGTTCGCCCAGAAGGCGGCGAGGTCGGGCGCCTCGGGGAACATGCAGGCCATACCGACGACGGCGACGTCCAGCGGAGCCGGAGCCGCTGCCTCGGCCGGCTCCTCGGGCAGGCCGAACTCGGCCGCGCGCCGGGCGAGATGGCCGAGCGCGCCCGTCGTCACCGACGTGTGCAGGGCGGCGAGGGTGGTCGGGGCCGAGCGCAGCACCGCCACCTCCCCGGCCATGAACATCCCCTCGGCGAGCTGGCGTTCCTCGTCGACGGGGGTGAGGAGACCGTCGGCGTCGCGGGTCACGCCCTTGCTGGCGACCCGCAGCCGGCCGACGTTGAGCCGTTCCAGCTCCTCCCAGATCCGCCGCTCCGGCGCCCCCTCGGCGCGCAGCCGGGCCGCCCGGTCGCGGTAGCCGGCCGCGAACGGGCTCGGCACACACCGTGTGGCGTGACCCGGCGCCGACTCCAGGAGCGCGGTGCTCCCGGCCGCCATGACCTGCCGCTGGAAGAGCGGTCGGATCGCCCCGAGCGCCACCGCCTCCTCGGTGAACAGGTACGCGGTGCCCATCAGCACGCCGACGGCCGCTCCGCGCGCGGTCAGCGGGGCGGCGAGCGCGGCGACCATCGCCGCCGACCGCTCGTCGTGCACCCCGCCCGCGAAGAACACCTCGACGTCCGTTGCCTCACGGTCCGTCAAGAAGTTTTCGAGTACGGCGAGTTGGGCTTCCCAGAGCGGAAAGCTGGCGCGCGGTCCGACGTGTCCGCCGCACTCCGCGCCCTCGAAGACGAACCGGCGCGCCCCTGCCTCCAGGAACTGCCGCAGCAGTCCCGGGGACGGCACGTGCAGGAAGGTGCGCACACCGTCGCGCTCCAGCGCCTGCGCCTGGGAGGGCCGTCCGCCCGCGATGATCGCGTGGGTCGGCCGCAGCTCCCGTACGGCCTCCAGCTGGGCGGCGCGCACCTCCTCCGGCGCGAAGCCGAGGACGCCCACGCCCCAGGGCCGGCCGGCGGCCGCCTCGCGCGTCTCGGCGAGCATCGCCCGGGTCCGCTCGCCGTCCGCCAGCGCCAGCGCGAGGAACGGCAGGGCGCCGTCCGCCGCCACCGCCGCGGCGAACGCCGCGTCGTCGCTCACCCGGGTCATGGGACCCTGCGCGACCGGCAGCCGGGTGCCGAGCGCCCGGGCCATCGGCGACCCGTCCCGCAGCGCCCGCCCGGCGGTGTCGTCGCGCAGGGCGTCCAGGACCGCGTCCCTGAGTGCGCGGACCGTCCGCCGGACGTCGACCCAGCGCTCGGCGAACCGGGCGGCGAGGAACCCGTCCTGGCCCACCGGGAGCAGCTGGGTGCGCGGATCCTGGGCGCCCAGCATCGCGGCCACCGTCTCGGCGGTGGCGTCCGGCGCGAGCCGCGGCGCGTCCGGGCCGCGCCGCAGCAGGACGCGGTGACCGGCCAGGACGACGGTCTCCGAACCGTCCAGGGTGCGCAGCACGGCCGCGGCCGGCTCGGGCAGGGCCGACTCGGCGAGCAGCGCCAGCTGACTGTCCAGGACCACTCCGGCCGCCCCGCCGGCCACCGCGGCGGCCGCGGTGCGCGGGCCGATGCCGCCGCACGCCCACACCGGGGCGCTCACCTCGGGCGCGGCGAGGAGCTGCTGGAGCAGGACGTAGGTGCTCAGTTCGCCGATCCGGCCACCGCTCTCGGCGCCGCGCGCGACCAGGCCGTGCGCCCCGACGCGCATCGCGTCCCGCGCCCCCGCCAGGTCGGAGACCTCCACCAGCAGACGGTGATGCTTCGTCAAACTGCTCACATGCCAGGGGCTTTGCGCGTCCAAGGCCGCCTCCGCGGTGAGGATCACCGTGTGCGGGCCGTCCGGCGGCAGGTCGGCGGGACCGAGCGCGCAGTGCGCGCCGAGCCGGACGCCGAACGCGCCGGGGCAGGCCCGGCGCAGGCGGGCGAGGGCCTCCCGGGATCTTCGGTCACCCGGCCCGAGGTCGAGCACGCCCAGGCCGCCGGCCCGGCAGACCGCCAGGGCGAGCCCCGCGTCGGGCTCTCCGAACGGAGTGATGCCGATGATCATGTCCTCGGGACGCACAGCGGACGTCATGATTCTCCGAACCAAGGTGAGACTGCACGGTGGGGGGTCGGGACAGCAAAGGCGACTCACCGGGTTCCAGCGGGCAGAGGTTCACCGCGGAACGCCGTTCTACAACGCGTGCTCGAAACGCGTTGCAAGGTAGTGCTCTTATTACTCACTGGTCAACGTTCGAACGATCGGCCGGTATTCAGCCGCAACGATTCGGTCAGTCGCACGCACGGGGCGGGGTGCCGGAATGCGGATGAACCCCTTCTGCCGCCGCCCGCGACCACCGGCCGCGGGTGTCGTCGAAGCATCAACAATCCCTGGAAATAGGCCCCTTGGAGCCGCAAGTCCGACATCGGGACGTCGGTTTCCGGCATCGTCCGCACGGCGGGTCACGATCCGTGTGTCGGCCCCTGAGCGGCGGGGAAGGCTTCGTGGTCATGACCACTCCCGACCCCGCTCCGGCCGCGGATGTCCTGGAACAGCTCTTCGTGGGCACCGCTCGCGGGCGGCCTGGCGGTCGGACCCGAGCGGCCGGTCGACGGAGCCCCGAGCGGCCCTTCGGTGGAACGCGGGCGGCCCCTCGGCGGAGCACGGGCGGCGGGGTGGCGGCGCCCGGACGACATCCGGGTGGCGCCGGGCCGTCCGAGTCGCGTGGGCTCGGCGGTGAGACGGGTCTTGACGTGGACCGGGCGGCTGCCAAGACTGGGCCGACTCCGCAGTCAAGCCGGTCCTCGGGAGGTCGTCGGCCGGCTTGGCTGCGTGGTCCCGGCGCGCGAGCCGGGGCGGTCCGGTGAACGGCAGTCGGCGGACGCCCCGTCCTCCGTCCGGGTCCGTGGCACGGGTGTCCGGAGTGTTGGCCGCCGGACCGTTGTGACAATCAGCCCATAGTGCGCGTATGACGCGTACCCGTACGGCGCTGCTGTGCGCCGCCGCCCTCCTCGCCTCGACCCTGCAGACCGCGGTCGCGGCAGCCCTCCCCGAGCGCCACGACCGCGCCTGCACCACGACTCGTGACCCGCGGGGTCAGGCACGCGAGGTCCTCGACATCGTCCGCAGGGCCAAGAAGGAGCTCGACCTCGAGGCCGCCCTCGTCAAGGTCACGGTCGGCGGCCGTGAACTCGTCACGGCCGCCGTCGGCGAGTCCATGACGGACGTCCCCGCCACCCCCGCCATGCACTTCCGGACCGGCTCGGTCGGCATCGCCTTCATGGGCACCGTGCTGCTCCAGCTCGTCGAGGAGGGCCGGGCGCACCTCGACGACCCGGTCTCCCGGTGGCTGCCCCGACTGCCGCACGGCGACAAGATCACCCTGCGCATGCTCGGCGACTCCACGTCCGGCCTGCACGACTACGTCACCGACCCGGCCTTCCTCAAGAAGCTCTACGCCGACCCCTGGCAGCACTGGACCCCCGAGGAGGTCGTCGGGTTCTCCCTCAGGCACCCCCTGTGGTACGCGCCGGGCACCAACTGGAGCTACTCGCACGCCAACTTCGTCCTCCTCGGCCGCGCCCTGGAGAAGATCTCCGGCACCCCGCTCGACCGCCTGCTGCGCCAACGCGTCTACCGGCCGCTCGGCCTGCGCAACACCCGCAGCAACGACACCGCGGTCATCCCGGAGCCCGTGCTGCACGCCTACGACGACGAGCGCGGCACCTACGAGGAGTCCACCTACTGGAACCCCTCCTGGACCACCGCGCCCGGCGCCGTCCTGACCCAGGACATCTGCGATCTCGCCCGCTCCGGACAGGCCGTCGGCTCGGGTGAGCTGCTCTCGCCGCAGTCCTTCCGCACCCAGCTGAACCCGGGCACGGTCGGCCTCGGCCACCCGACCGCCACCTGCCCGGCGACGGTCTGCCTGCCCATGACCGAGGACTTCCACTTCGGTGTCGGCGTCGTCGTCAAGAACGGCTGGGTGGTCCAGAACCCGTCCTTCTTCGGCTACGCGGCCGTGATGGCGTACGAACCGCACAAGCGGCTGTCCATCGCCGTGTCCACGACGGTGGGCCGCAACGCGCCCGGCGGCAACAATTCCCAGACGATCACCGAGCGGATCGCGGAACTGCTGGACCCGCAGCACCCGCTCGGCACCTGACCACCCGCGCTCGAACGGGCCGGAGCCCCGCCCTCCTTCGCCTGGACGGGGCCACCGGACCGTGTCACGAGAACGTGTGGACCAGCTGGATCTCGCCCACGATGTGCGCGTTGAACTCGGCCAACTCCTCCGCCGGAACCCACAGCTCGAGAATCGTCCGCCCGCCGGCCCGCTGCACCGGATATCTGCGCAGGAACTCCGTGTCGACCTCGAACCGGGTGACGTGCCCGGCGCCGTCGTGCTTGACGTTCCAGTCCCGGGCGATCCTGACCGCGTAGTCCTCGTTGAGCACCGGATAGAAGATCGGCTGCTCCGGGAGCCGGGGCGGCCAGGCGTGCCACTCGAGCTCACGCACCAGCTCCAGTTCCCGGGGGCCGGTGGGACGCCAAAGGGTCGTGGTGTCTCGGTGCTGCCTGGTCACGGGAATCGCTTCGCTTCCTGGTGCGGCGACCGCCGGTGCGGTCTGCTGACGCCCGACGGTATCCGCCGTCGCGCCACGCGGGCCAGCGACTTTGCCCGCGGTCGGCGCGGGACCGCCCGGCACCGACCACGCGTGCCTGCGCCCCGCCGCGCCAGGACGGCCACCTCGCGCGAGCCGAACCGCTCGAAGGAGGCGCTCCGCGGCATCGGCGGTCGCCGCCCCAGGCGCCCTCACGCCCCGTCGTGCCGTGTCGTGATCTCCGTGAGGTAGGCGCGCAGCATCGTCTTCGCCTCGTCGAGCAGGAGCGCGTCCCCCTCCGGGGCGCGGCGGAACGCCTCCTGGGCGAGGGCGTCGGCGGCGAGGATCGCGGCGTGGCCCGCCCTGGCCAGTGCCTCGTCGTCGCCGGCCACGCCCAGGGCGCGCAGCACACGGCGGATCCCGTCGGCCATCCGGCCCTTGTGCTCGCGGTCGGCGGCCCGGGTCTGCTCGGTCAGCCCGCTGCCGAACCACAGGGCGCGAAAGCCGTGCTCGGTCCGGTACACCTCGGCGTACGTGTCGACCAGGACGCCCACCGGATCGTCCCACCGCTCCCGCGCCGCGGCCCGGACCAGGTCGTCCATGACGCCCTCCAGCCGGGCGAAGTACCCCGTCGCGAGAGCGTCGATGATCGCGTTCCGGTCGGGGAGGTACTGGTACAGCGACCCGACCGACACCTTCGCCTCCGCCGCGACCCGGGTCGTGGTGAGCGCCTCGACGCCCTCGTCCACCAGGATGCGCTCGGCGGCCTCCAGCATCAGCGCCAGCCGTGCCCTGCTGCGCGCCTGCCGGGGGGTGCGGCGCAGGGGAACGCCGCCGTCGGGACCCGCGGTCGCCTGGACCAAGGAACTGCCTCCAAATCTGAACGTGACTTTGTTTCACGTTTACGCTACCTTCGCGCCCATGACCGCCTCAAGCGCGACGCCGGGCAGGGAGCGGACCGCCGTGGCGGGCGCCTGCCGGCGTCTGGGGGCCGAAGGCCTTCTCATCGGCACGGCAGGGAACGTGAGCGTACGCGTCGAGGACCGGGTCGCCATCACCGCGACCGGCGCCGTCCTCGCCGACCTCACCCCGGACCAGGTGACCGTGGTCGACCTGGACGGCAAGGTCGTGACCGGGGACCTGCAGCCGACCTCGGAACTGGAGCTGCACCTCGGCGTCTACCGCCGCTACGGAGCCGGCGCGGTCGTCCACACCCACGCCCCGATGGCCACCGCCGTCTCCTGCGTGCTCGACGAACTGCCGTGCATCCACTACCAGTTGCTCGCGCTCGGCGGCACGGTGCGGGTCGCGCCGTACGCCACGTTCGGCACGCCCGAACTCGCCGAGTCCGTGCTCACCGCGCTCGACGGCCGCAGCGCCGCCCTGATGGCCAACCACGGCGCGCTCACCCACGCCCCGACCCTCGGCAAGGCCGTCGAGAACGCGCTGCTCCTCGAATGGGCCTGCGGCGTCTACCAGCGCGCGGCAGCCATGGGCCGGCCGCGCGTCCTCGACGAACAGCAGCAGCTCGCGGTCGTCGAGGCCGCGATTGCCCGGAACTACGGCGCCACCCACCCCGTTCCACCCGCGCAGGAGGAAGTCCGATGAAGGTCGTCACGATGGGCGTGCACGTACTCGACGTACTGGTGCGTCCGGTGCAGGAGATACCCGAGGGCCAGGGCGCGACCCTGGTGGACGACATCCGGATGACCGCCGCCGGAACCGCCGGCGGCACCGCCCTCACCCTCGCCAAACTGGGCGCCGAGGTGCGCACGGCGGGCGCCGTCGGCTCCGACCCGACCGGCGACATGCTGATCCAGCTGCTGAACAGGGGCGGCGTCGACACCGGGTTCCTGGTCCGCCGCACCGACACCGCCACCTCCGCGAGCGTCCTGCCGATCCGGCCGAACGGCGACCGTCCCTCGCTGCACCTGCTCGGCGCGAACATCACGTACGGCCCCGACGACGTCCCGTGGGACGCCCTCGCCGAGGCGACCCATCTGCACCTCGGCGGCCCGGAGCTGATCGGCGTCGACGCGGCGGCGCGCATCCTGTCGTACGCCAGGGAACACGGCGTCGTGACCTCCGTGGACCTGCTCGCCCCCGGCGTCCTCGGCAGCTTCGAGCAGATCGAGGCGGCCCTGCCGTACATCGACCATCTGCTGCCCAACGAGGACCAGGTCCTCGGCTTCACCGGCGAGAGCGACCTGCTCACGGGCGCCCGGAAGCTGCTCGCCGCCGGCGTGGGCGTCGTCGCCGTCACGCGCGGCGGGGACGGCGCGCTCGTGGTGACGGCGGACGGCGCGGAGCCGGTGCCCGCCTTCGAGATCGACGTCGTCGACACCACCGGATGCGGCGACGCGTTCTCGGCGGGCTACCTCAGGGGCGTCAGCCTGGGCCGCACGCCGGGCGACGCCGCCGTGCTCGGCAGCGCCGCCGCCGCACTCGTCGCCCGGGGACTCGGCAGCGACCACGGCGACTTCGACCTCGCCGCCGCCGACGAGTTCGCCGCGACGCACAAACCCCGCCGGTGAGCCGACCGCGTACGAGCACCGAGGACGCCGGAGGGGCCGCAGCGGGGTGAGGCGGTCCGGGGTGAGACGGACCGGACCAGGGCGGGACGGGTCGGACCGGGGTGGCGCGGTCCGGGGTGGGGCGGGCCCGGGCGGGGTCCGCGGCCTCCGGGGACAACAGGCCTGACGCCGGGGCGTGTTCACGCGGTGACGGTCGAACCGGGCGAGTCCCAAAGGGGGTTGTGCGGTCCGGGGCGGGGCCGGGCCCGGGCGGGGCCGCGGCCTTCGGGAGCAACCGGCCTGGCGCGAGGGCGCGTTCACGCGGCGCCGAACGCCGTGAACGCCCACCCCGTCGCCTGGTGCAGGGCGTCTCCCGGGAGCGCGGCCCGCGCGTCCCGCAGGGCCTCGGCGAGGGACAGTCCGCGGCGCAGGCCCTCGTGCAGGGCCAGCATCAGGGGAACGACCGCCGCGTCGTTGACCGGTGCGCTGCTCGCGACCACTCCCGCCGTGCCCAGCGGCAGCAACGCCGTGACCAGGCCGAGCAGTTCGTCCGCGCCCACCGAGGCGAGCCGGGCGGTGTCGCAGCTGGAGAGGATGATCCGGTACGGGCTGCGGGCCAGTCGCTCGAAGTCGTGGACGATCAACGGGCCGTCCGCCATGCGCAGTGAGGAGAACATGGGGCTGTCGGCGCGGAACGTGCCGTGCGCGGCGATGTGCGCCAGCGCCGCCCCGTCCAACTCCGCCAGCACGCGCGGCACATGGGCGTCCCCGTGTTCCAGCACGACGGGCGTGCCGTACCGCCCGGCGACCTCCGGGACCTCCGCCCCGCAGGTGGCCAGCCCCGGCCCGCGCACGAGGACCTGCCGTCCGTCCGGGGGCGGGTCCGTCTCCCGGGCCCGCAGCCAGCCGCTCGCCGACGGCGACACGCTGACCACCCGCTCCCGTAGCGCCGGCAGCAGCGCCCACGGCACCCGGTGCAGTCGGGCAGGCGGCACCACCACGACCGGGCCCGGCCCCAGCCGCCCGGCCGCCTCACCGAGCAGCAGCTCCTCCAGCCGCCGTCCCATCGCCTCCACCACCGGCAGCCGCCCCTCCGCGCCGGGATGGGCCAGCCGGCGCAGCCCGGCCTGAACGTGCTCGGCCTCCCGCTCGGCGTCGGCCAGCAGCCCGCCCGCGAACCGGCGCACCCGCCCGCCTCCGCACAGCAGCACCTGCACCCGGCCGTCCAGCACGGCCAGTTCGACCAGCCGCCCCTCACCGAGCCGGTCCAGCAACCGCCGGGCGTCGAACCGGTCGCCGCCGAAGCGGTCGCCGCCCCAGGGCGTGACCCCGCGGATGTGCAGGGTCCGGGAGCGGATCTCCCGCTCCAGACGCCGCTGTTCGCGTTCCAGCGCGGGCACCGGCCGGCCGTCCCTGCGGGCGGCCTCCGCACGGGAGGCGATCACCCGGAAGGCGGTGAGTCCGCTCAGCAGCACCGGATCGGCCGGCGGCCGGGTCGGCGGCGTGGACAGCGCCGTGGCCCGCCAGCGCTCGCTCCACGCCAGCAGTCGCCGCGGCCCGCCCCGCTCCAGGCTGACCTGCTGGGCCAGTGAGGCCAGTTCGGCGCCCCGCGCGGTCGCGCGGGCCCGCAGTTCCGAGGCCCCCAGTGTCGTGCGGTGGTCGTCGAGGACGTCGAGGCCGCGCCGGCAGGCCTCCAGCACGCCCCGGCCGGAGCCGGTGGCCCGCGCCCACAGCGCCTGCGCCGCCCAGCCCGTCACCCGGGCCAGCGGCGGACCGCCGCGCCGGCTGCGCGCCGCGATCCGCAGATACCGCTCGGCGTCCGCGGCGCGGCCGAGGTCCAGCGCGATCCGGCCCGCGAGCAGCCAGGCCTCCGGCGCGGCGGGCGCCTGGAACGCCGCCAGCCGCTCGGCGAGCCGGGCGGCGTCCGCGACCAGGCGGCCCGACCTCCGCCCGGTGGCCGCCCGGGCCTCGATCAGCACGAGCCGCGCGTGCGCCTCCCACCAGGTGCGGCGCTGACCCGCGAAGAGCCGCTCGGCGACGGCCGCGCGGGCGATCGCCGTCCCCGGATCGTCCGCCAGCCGGGCCGCCCGCGCCGCCGTCAGCAGCAGCTCCGCCTTGCGGGTGGACTGACCGCCGATCCCGTCGAGCACGCCGATCGCGGCGTCCGCCTCGGCCAGCGCCTCCGGGGCGAGACCGGCCGCCATCAGGACCTCGCACCGCCGGATGGCCAGCATGAACGTCGGCGTGCCGAGCTTGTCGTACCGCTCCTGCGCCTCGTCGAGGAGCCGCAGCGCGGCGGGCACGTCCCCGGAGTGGAAGGCCGCCAGCCCCCGGCTCTCCACCGCGTCCGCCTTGTCGTGTTCCTGGCCGGTGGTGTCCCACAGTGCCTCGGCCGCCGCGAAGTCCGCCTCGGCCCGCTCCACCGCCCCGAGGGCCAGGTGCACGGTGGCGCGCAGGGTGCGGGCGCGCGCCGTCCAGATGACGTCGTCCGCCTGACGCAGCACGGGTATCGCCCGGCGGACGTCCTCCAGCGCCTCGCGATGACGGCCGAGCACCCACAGCGAGTAGGCCCGCCGGTAGAGCACCCGCGCGCGCGTGTGGCCCGTGCCGCGGGCGACGCCCCGCTCGAACGCGGCCAGCCCCTGCCGGGTGCGGCCCGCGTGCACCAGCGCCACGCCGAGCGTGCCGAGGACGTCCGCCTCACGCTCGGCCGAGTCCGAGCGGGCCGCGAGGTCCCGGGCGCGGCGCAGATGGTCGAGGGCGAGCCGGACGTCCCCCCAGTCCCGCTGCCAGATGCCGATCACCTGATGGGCGACCGAGGCGTGCAACGGCGTCGGATCGGTGTCGAGCACCTCCTCCGCCCGCGACAACGCGTCGCCCGGGGAGGCGAAAACCATCGGCAGCAGTGCGAGCACCGAGTCGTTTCCCGCTGTCACCCCAGGGATGGTAGTGCTCGGGGCCGCACAGCACACCGGTTCGCGACGAAGGGGCGCGCGGCCGCAACCGCACCACCCTCATCCGCCGTCGCACCACCTGTATCAGACGACGGCCTCGCGGCTCACTCTGACGACCACCGGCCTGCACGGGAGGACATGCCATGGCACCGCAGCGTTTCCACGAGCAGTTCGACCAGATCCAGCGTTCGCTGCCCGATGTCCCGTTGGCGATGGGACCGGACGACTCCGCCGAGTTCATCTACGAGAAAGGCGTCGTCCTGGCCCGTGACGGCGAGGAGGCCCAGGTCGTCGAGGAGGCAGTCCGCACGCACTTCACCGCGACCGAGGGCCTCACCGCGGACCATGTGCGCCACGCGGGCCCGCGGGCCAACCGGTCGGGCATCACCCGTATCCGGGTCGGCGACCCGGGCGAGGGGGGCCGCGCCGCCGACCACGCCGTCGCGGGGGCGTTGCGCGCGCTGCGCGAGACGGAGGGCCGCGCGGGCCGCCGGCTGGTCAGCCGCAACCACGTGGTGTCGATCGCGGTGAACGCCTGCCCCGGTGACGAGCCGGTGCCCGCGCCGCGCACCGGGCCGGCCAACCCCGCCGCCGCAGGGACGGCGTACGACCCGGCGCGCGCCGTCGGCGTCCTCGTCGTCGACACCGGCCTCACACACGACTACCGCTCCTACCCGCTGCTGGCGCACACCGAGGGCGACCTCCAGGTCAGGGAGACCGACGAGGACGGCGTCCTCCAGCAGTACGTCGGTCACGGCACGTTCATCGCCGGGCTCGTCGCGGCCGTCGCGCCGAACACCGACGTCACCGTGCGCGGCACGCTCAACGACGCGGGCGCGATCCTGGAGTCCGAGTTCGGCGAGCGACTCTTCGACGCCGTCGAGGACGGCTGGCCCGACATCCTCAGCCTCTCCGCGGGCACCTCCAACGGCCGCGTCGACGGTCTGCTCGGCGTGGCGGCGTTCATGGACGAACTCCGCTCGCGGCACACCCTGTTGGTCGCCGCCGCCGGCAACAACGCCAGCGCGGCGCCGTTCTGGCCCGCCGCCTACGCCGCCCTGCCCGAACACGCCGACGCGGTCCTGTCGGTGGGCGCGCTGCGCGGCGACGGCGCGTTCGGCGCGTGCTTCAGCAACCACGGCCCCTGGGTGACGGCGTACGCCCCCGGTGAGCGGCTGGTCAGCGCCTTCACCGGCTTCGGCACGCCCGTCCCGTACGTCTACCAGCACTCCACGTACGAGGCTTGCCGCTACGGCTTCTCCTACTCCTGCACCTGCCGCTCCCCGCGTCACACCGGGGTGTTGAGCGAGGAGCGGCATGCCGCCCCGGGCAAGCCGGACCAGGTGATGTTCGAAGGTCTCGCGTCCTGGAGCGGGACGTCGTTCGCGACCCCGCTGGCCGCGGGCCTGGTCGCCGCCCACATGACCGCGAACCAGCTCACCGACCCCCGGGCCGCGGCCCGCCAACTGCTCGCGGGCAACGCCGAGTTCGCCGAGGTGCGGGGCGTCCATGTGCCGGCCCTGCTGCCGCCCACCTGGCGGCCGGTCCCGGTCGGTGCCGCGTGAGGGCCTCATGACGTCCGGGACGGACCCCGCCACGGCGTACGATGACAGGCCGTACACGAGGGGTGGGACGGTGGACCGTACTGAGGTCGGAGCGCTCGTCCAGTCCGCCGTCGACGGCGACGCGGCGGCCTGGAAGGGCCTGGTGGACGGGCTGAGCCCACTGGTGTGGTCGGTGGTGCGCGCCCACCGGCTCTCGGACGCCGACGGTCACGAGGTGTACCAGACCGTCTGGTTCCGCTTCGCCCAGCACCTCGGACGCATCCGCGAGCCGCACAAGGCGGGGTCCTGGCTCGCGAGCACCGCCCGCAACGAGTGCCTGAAAGTGATCAAGGGTCTGCGCCGGCTCACCCCGACCGACGACCCCCACCTGCTCGACCGGGCCAGCGAGGACCGCACGCCCGAGCAGTCGGTGCTGGACTCGGAGGAGGCAGCCGCCCAGGGCGAGCGCGTGCGTTTCCTGTGGCAGGAGTTCGAGGCGCTCGGCGAGCGCTGCCGGCAGCTGCTGCGGGTGCTGATCGCCACGCCGCCGCCCAGCTACCAGGAGGTGTCGGCGGCCCTGGGCATCGCCGTGGGCAGCATCGGCCCGATGCGCCAGCGGTGTCTGCGCCGGCTGCGCGCCCGACTCGACGCACGGGGAGCTCTGTGAACGCCATGAGCGACACGAACGGCATGAACCCCAAGAACCCCAAGAACCCCAAGATCCCCATGGACCACGTGGACGACGGCGAGCCGGACGACCTCTTCGGTGACGTCCCCTTCGTCGACGAGGAGTTCGACCACGACCGGATGGAGGAGGAACTCCGCGGCGCCGCCGCCGTCCTGGACCCGGTGCCGGCCGAGCTGAGGCGGGCCGCCGTCGAGGCGTACGCGCTGCACGACCTGGACGCGCGGATCGCCGAGCTGACCTTCGACTCGCTGGTCGACGCCGTCCCGGTGCGGGGGGCGGTGGACGTGCCGCGGATGCTGACGTTCCACTCGGACGGGCTCACGGTCGACGTCGAGGTGACCGAGGACGGGCTGCTGGGACAGCTGCTGCCGCCGCAGCCCGCGTCGATCGAGGTCCTGCACGGCCCCCGGGCCGGAGCCGCGCTCACCGCCGACGACCTGGGCCGCTTCGCCTCCGCCGCACCGCCTGCCGGCCCGTTCGCTCTGCGGCTGCGGACCGGCGGGGACGTGGTCGTCACGGAGTGGCTGCGCGCCTGAGGCCTCCGCCCCGCAGGCCGGTCGCGCCGGACGGGTCGTGCGGGGCGGGTCGTGCGGGGCGGCCGGCCGGTGGGGCTCAGCCGGTGACGGCGTCCACGAGAGCCGCCAGCGCCGATGCGAGCCGGGTCAGCCCCGGGCCGGCCGGACCGCACGGCTCGCTCATGTACGTGTCCCGGCGGATCTCCACCATCAGCGCGCTCACCCGGGGGTCCTTCCCGTAGTACTCAAGGGGTACGTACGTCCCCGCGAACGGGCTGTCGAGGCCCGTGTCGCCGATCTCCCCGAACGCCGTCCGCGCGGCCGCCGCCAGCTCCGGCGGCGTGTGGAAGCCGTCGGTGCCCAGGCACACCGCCGGCCGCGGCCCGTCACCGTGCAGCTCGTAGGGGAGCGGCGCGGCGGGATACGAGTGCACGTCGACGACGACGACCCGTCCGACGGCCGCGAGCCGTTCGCCGACGGCGTCCGCCATCGCCCGGGCGTACGGCCGGAAGTAGCGGGCCAGCAGCGGCTCGGGGTCGGTGTCCTCGGGCCGCAGCGGCTCGCGGTGCGTGGTCCGGGTGTAGACGGCGCCCATGCCGGCGGCCAGCATCTCCTCCCGCTCGTCCGGGAACCGTTCCGGGTCGACGACAAGGCGCGACAGCCGGTTCACGAACCGCCAGGGAGCCGCACCCGCCAGCCGGGCCGCCTCCTCGGCGATCCGCGCGGTGTGCGTGTCGGTGATGTGGTCCAGCTCCCGCTCCAGCGCCCCGTCGCCCAGCACGATGCCCGCCCGCACCTCTTGCGGTATCTCCCGCGCCGAGTGCGGCACATGGAGGATCACCGGCGAGCCGGCGTCGCCGGGAAGGAACGTGAAGGACGGTGCGTCAGCGGTCACGGGGCTGCTCCGGGGGCGTTGTCAGTGGCGTGGGGCATGATCGGAGACGCCATCACAGCACGACGGCGAAGAGGGCGGGGGAGCGGCATGGCGCCGACGAACGAGCAGGTCACGGGACACACGTTCCTGAAGGCGCTGTACCGGGACGGCTACTACCCGGATCACCTGGTGGACCGGGGCAGGGAGATCCTGCTGCGGCTGTGCGAGCGCGTCGAGGCCGAGCGGCCCGCCGGACTCGACGCGCTGTACGCCCTCACCCACGCCGCCACCGAGGAGTTCAACGCCCTCCAGGACGCCTTCTGGGAGGCCGACAGCGAGATCGAGACCGTGGCCCGGGAGGAGATAGCCGGGGACTTCTGGTTCGTCGCCCGGTCCTACGGCTTCGCGGACGCGGACGTGGAAAAGCTGATCGCCACCCGGGACTGGTGAACACCGGGCCGCGCACGGCGGAGGTGCCGCGCCCGGGGCGACGCGCCGCGCCCCGGCCGGGTGGTGCCGGTCGGGGCGCGGGGGTGCCGTACGGACGGGTGCGGCGCTCGGCCGCGTCGCGTCAGCTCAGCGAGGCGAGGGCCTCGTTCCAGGTGGCCGACGGGCGCATGACCGCCGCCGCCTTGGCCGGGTCGGGCTGGTAGTAGCCGCCGATGTCGGCCGGCTCGCCCTGGGCGGCGATCAGCTCGCCGACGATCGTCTGCTCCTTGGCGGCGAGCGTCTCGGCGAGCGGCGCGAACGCCTTCGCCAGGTCCGCGTCGTCGGTCTGCGCGGCCAGCTCCTGAGCCCAGTACAGGGACAGGAAGAAGTGGCTGCCGCGGTTGTCGATGCCGCCGACGCGACGGGTCGGGGACTTGTCCTCGTTGAGGAAGGTCGCCGTGGCGCGGTCGAGGGCGTCGGCGAGGACCTTGGCGCGGGTGTTGCCGGTGGCCGTGGCGAACTGCTCGAGGGAGGGCACGAGCGCGAAGAACTCGCCGAGCGAGTCCCAGCGCAGGTAGTTCTCCTTGACCAGCTGCTGGACGTGCTTGGGCGCGGAGCCGCCGGCGCCCGTCTCGAACAGGCCGCCGCCCGCCATCAGCGGGACGACCGACAGCATCTTGGCGCTGGTGCCCAGCTCCAGGATGGGGAAGAGGTCGGTCAGGTAGTCGCGCAGCACGTTGCCGGTCACCGAGATGGTGTTCTCGCCGCGGCGGATGCGCTCCACCGACAGCTTGGTGGCCTCGACCGGGGCGAGGACGCGGATGTCCAGGCCCTCGGTGTCGTGGTCCGCCAGGTAGGTGTTGACCTTGGCGATGAGGTTGGCGTCGTGCGCGCGGGTCTCGTCCAGCCAGAACACGGCCGGGTCGCCGGTGGCGCGGGCGCGGGTGACGGCCAGCTTCACCCAGTCGCGGATCGGCGCGTCCTTGGTCTGGCAGGCGCGGAAGACGTCGCCCGCGGCGACCGGCTGCTCGATGAGGACGTTGCCGGCCGCGTCGACCAGACGGACCGTGCCGGCGGCCTTGATCTCGAACGTCTTGTCGTGGGAGCCGTACTCCTCGGCCTTCTGCGCCATGAGGCCGACGTTCGGGACGGAGCCCATGGTCGACGGGTCGTACGCGCCGTGCGCGCGGCAGTCGTCGAGCACGGCCTGGTAGACGCCGGAGTAGGAGGAGTCCGGCAGGACCGCGAGGGTGTCGGCCTCCTGGCCGTCCGGGCCCCACATGTGGCCGGAGGTGCGGATCATGGCCGGCATCGACGCGTCGACGATGACGTCGGACGGCACGTGCAGGTTGGTGATGCCCTTGTCGGAGTCGACCATCGCCAGGGCCGGGCCCTCGGCGAGCTCGGCCTCGAAGGACGCCTTGACCGCGTCGCCCTCGGGCAGGGCCTGAAGGCCCTTGAGGATGCCGCCGAGGCCGTCGTTGGGGGAGAGGCCGGCGGCGGCGAGCGTCGCGCCGTACTGCTCGAAGGTCTTCGGGAAGAACGCGCGCACCACGTGACCGAAGACGATCGGGTCGGAGACCTTCATCATCGTGGCCTTCAGGTGCACCGAGAACAGCACGTCCTCGGCCTTGGCGCGGGCGATCTGCGCGGTGAGGAACTCGCGCAGCGCGGCCACGCGCATCACGGACGCGTCGACGACCTCGCCCTCGAGGACCGGTACCGACTCGCGCAGGACCGTGGTGGAGCCGTCCTCGGCGACCAGCTCGATCCGCACCGAACCGGCCTCGGAGATCACCACGGACTTCTCGGTGGAGCGGAAGTCGTTCTCGCCCATGGTCGCGACGTTGGTCTTGGACTCCGGCGACCAGGCGCCCATGCGGTGCGGGTGGGTCTTGGCGTAGTTCTTGACCGACGCGGGGGCGCGGCGGTCGGAGTTGCCCTCGCGCAGGACCGGGTTCACGGCCGAGCCCTTGACCTTGTCGTAGCGGGCCTGGACGTCCCGCTCCTCGTCGGTCTTCGGGTCGTCCGGGTAGGCAGGCAGCGCGTAGCCCTGGGCCTGCAGCTCGGCGACCGCGGCCTTGAGCTGCGGGATCGACGCCGAGATGTTCGGCAGCTTGATGATGTTGGCCTCGGGCGTCTTCGCCAGCTCGCCGAGTTCGGTCAGCGCGTCCGGGATCCGCTGGTCCTCGGTCAGGTACTCCGGGAACTGGGCGATGATGCGTCCGGCCAGCGAGATGTCCCGCGTCTGGACCGCGACACCCGCCTGCGAGGCGTACGCCCGGACCACCGGCAGGAACGAATACGTCGCCAGGGCCGGGGCCTCGTCAGTGTGCGTATAGATGATGGTCGAGTCAGTCACCGGGTGCTCCGCTCCACGTCTGCAACATTGCTCGACATCAAGATATCTCGTGCTCGGGTCAGGCTCGACAGCGGTCTCCTCACATCCGGGACGGCCCCGGTGTCCGCCGGATGCAACCGAAGCGACCGTTTCCGCGGTCAAGCAGGTAGATCCTCGAACCTGTCCGACGGCCGGACCGACCACCCGGCCGCCCGAGCGAAAGCGGACCATGAGATATCGCAGCAGAGTGACGGCCCCGGCGGCCGCCCTGATCGGCACGGCAGCAGTCCTGGCCGGGGGAACCACGGCTCACGCGGACGGGAAGCCCGACGACACCCCGGCCCCCGAGACGCTCGCGGACCCCGTCTTCCCGAACCTGGGCAACGGCGGCTACCGCGTCACCGCCTACCACCTCGACGTCTCCTACGACGCGACGACCACCCTCGTCGACGCCACGGCCACCCTGGACCTGCGCACCACCCAGGCCCTCACCCGGTTCTCCCTCGACTCCCTCGGCCTCGACATCCGCACGGTCCGCGTCGACGGCCGCACCGCCGCCTTCGAGCAGGCGGACGAGAAGCTGCGGATCACGCCCGCCCGGCCGCTGCGCGCCCGGCAGCGCGTCACGGTGTGCGTGACGTACACGGCCGACCCGCGGCGCACCCTCGCGCACACCGCCTGGGTCCCGACCCCGGACGGGTTCGCGATATGCCCCCAGCCGGACGCGGCGCACACCGTGTTCCCCTGCAACGACCACCCGTCGGACAAGGCGGACTTCACCTTCCGCCTCACCGTGCCCGCAGCGCTGCGCGCCGTCGCGAACGGCTCGCTGGTGTGCACCGAGAACCTGGCCGGCGACCGGACCGCGTACACCTACCGCTCCCGCTCGCCGATCGCCACCGAGCTCGTGCAGATCACGGTCGGCGACTACGTCGTCAAGGAGCGTCAGGGGCCGCACGGGCTGCGCCTGCGCGACGTGGTGCCGGTCGCCCGCGCCGAGGCCCTGGAGCCGGCGCTCGCCCTCACCCCGGGCCTCGTCGAGTGGCTCGAGGCGCGGCTGGGCGCCTACCCGTTCGAGACGTACGGACTGCTGCCCTGCAACTCCGACGCCCCGAACGCCTTCGACTTCACCGGCCTCGAGACGCAGACCCTCACCCTCTACAAGCCGAACTTCCTGTTGCAGGCGGAGCCGAAGATCGGCTCGCACATGATGCACGAGCTGGTCCACTCCTACTTCGGCAACAGCGTCAGCCCCGCCACCTGGGCCGACCTGTGGATCAACGAGGGCCACGCCGACTTCTACGGGCTGCTGTACCGCTACGAGCGCGGCTGGGCGGACTCCCTGGGCCTGACCTCGTTCGAGGCCCGGATGAAGGACACCTACGCGCGCGGCGACCAGTGGCGGAAGTCCTCCGGTCCGGTCGCCGCGCCGAACGCGGCCAACCTCTTCGACAGCCAGCGCTACCTGGGCGGCGTCCTCGTCCTGTACGCGCTGCGCCAGCTCATCGGCGAGGACGCCTTCCACGCGGTCGAGCGGGCCTTCCTGGCCCGCTACCGCGACTCCTCGGCGTCGACGGAGGACTACATCGCCGTCGCCTCGCACGTCGGCGGGCAGGACGTCTCCGGGTTCCTGCGCGACTGGCTGTACGGCACGACGACCCCGAGGATGCCCGGTCACCCGGACTGGACGGTCACCCCGGTGCCGCCGTCCCTCACCGCGCCGCGCCGGCAGACGGACGCGCGCCGGCACGAGAACTCGGCCACGCTCTGACCCGGGTGAGCGCCGTCAGTCGTGCAGGGCGGACATCTCGCCCTGCACGACCCCCTCGCCGGTCCGCTGCTGCGGGATGACGACGGCGCCCGACTGCAACGCCACGGTGCGGGCGGGCGCCGGGATCCGGATGCCCTCCTCGCGGTAGCGGCGGTGCAGCCGCTTGATGAACTCGTGCTTGATCCGGTACTGGTCGCTGAACTCGCCGACGCCCAGGATCACGGTGAAGCCGATCCGCGAGTCGCCGAAGGTGTGGAAGCGGATCGCGGGCTCGTGTTCCGGCAGGGCGCCGTCCACTCCCGTCATGACCTCCGCGATGACCTCCGACGTCACCCGCTCCACCTGCTCCAGATCGCTGTCGTAGGCCACGCCCACCTGCACCAGGACCGTCAACTGCTGCTCGGGACGCATGTAGTTGGTCATGTTCGTCTTCGCGAGCTGCCCGTTGGGGATGACGACCAGGTTGTTGGAGAGCGCGCGCACGGTCGTCTGACGCCAGTTGATGTCCTCGACGTAGCCCTCCTCGCCGCTGCTCAGCTTGATGTAGTCGCCGCGCTGGACGGTCTTGGAGGCGAGGATGTGGATGCCCGCGAAGAGGTTCGCGAGGGTGTCCTGGAGGGCGAGCGCGACCGCCAGACCACCGACGCCGAGGGCGGTGAGCAGGGGCGCTATGGAGATGCCCAGCGTCTGCAGCATCACCAGGAAGCCGATCGCCAGGACCAGGATGCGGGTGATGTTCACGAAGATGGTGGCCGACCCGGCGACGCCGGAGCGCGACGACGTCACCGTCTGCACCAGTCCGGCGACGACCCGCGCCGCCGACACCGTCACCACGAAGATCAGCAGCACCGTCAGACACTGGTTGACGGTGTGCTGGACCGCCTTGGTGAGCGGCAGCACCGCGGCCGCGGCCGCCGCGCCGCCGGCGATCGCGGCCCACGGCACGACGGTGCGCAGCGCGTCCACGACGACGTCGTCGCCGCTCCACTTCGTGCGCTTGGCGTGCTTCGCCAGCCAGCGCAGCACGGTGCGCGACAGGAAGGCCGTCAACAGACCGGTGGCCAGGGCGATTCCGGCGAGGACGCCGTCGTCGAGGGTCAGTGCGCGGTTCACCGGTCACCTCCGGGAAGTCGATCCGCGGCCGACGCGGCCGCCGACGGCCGGATGTGAAGTCTCGTCACGATGTCACCTGTTCGGTTCCGGGATGTGCGATGGCGCCCCCGCCCGGTCGGGCACCCGGGGCGCGACCGCTCATCCTGCCGTATCCGGCACGGCCGTTCGTACCGGAGGATCCGGTCGCGACGGCGGGATCGCGCCACTCGGGCGAGGCACGCGGCCGCAGCCGGGAGGAGCCGGGAGGAGCCGGGAGGAGCCGGGAGGAGCCGGGAGGAGCCGGGAGGAGCCGGGAGGAGCCGGGGGAAGCCGGGTTGAGGCGGGGGAGGAGCCGGGGCAGCCGGGAGGGGTCGGACGGGCCCGCGGTCAGGGACGGCCGAAAACGCCCCCGGCGCGCTGACGCGTCCGCGCCGCGACGGTGTGCGCGGGCGTGCGGCGGGCCGCCGTCGTCGACCGGCTCAGACGATCTTCATGCGCACCAGTGCCGCGAGCGTCAGCGCGCCCGGCACCAGCGGCAGCCACACGGTGATGATGCGGTAGCCGAGGACCACCGCGGTGGCGACCGCCACCGGCCCGCCCGCCGCCACCAGCGCCACCACCAGGGCCGCCTCCACCGAGCCGATCCCGCCCGGCGTCGGCACCAGCGCCACGGCCACCGTGGCCGCCACGTACGCGACCGCCATGTGGGCCGCGGGCACCGGCAGGCGCAACGCCTGCCCCACGGCGGCGAAGCCGGCCGCCTGCAGCAGCGGGAACGCCAGCGAACCGCCCCACAGCGCGAGCGCCCGGGCGGGCCGGGAGTGCACCGAACGCGCCTCGCCCAGCGCGGTCCGCAGGAACGAGCACACCGCCGCACGCAGCCGCCGCACGCAGGCGAGCGCGCCCGCCGCGACCAGCGCCACCGTCGCGAGTGCGGCGAGCAGCGGGCCGAACGACCCGCCGGGCAGCAGCGGGCCGAGCCGCAGCGCGTCCGGGAAGGCGAGCAGCAGCGCGGTCAGCAGGCCCACCCGGGCCACGCCCTCCGCCAGCAGGTACAGCGCGAGGGCCGCCGAGGAACGGGCCAGCGGTACCCCGCACACCGACATGAACCGCAGGTTGACCGCGCTCGCGCCCAGCCCCGTCGGCAGCAGGTGGTTGGCCGCGCCCGCCGCGAACTGCGCCGCCAGCAGCCGCCGTCCGGGCAGCCGCTGCACGACCGCGCCCTGCCGGGTGACGGCCGCCGCCACCCAGGTCAGGCAGGTCGCGCCGACCGCGGCCAGCAGCCAGGGCACCTCGGCGCCGCGCAACTGCGCCACCCCGTCGGCGAGTACGGACCGGTGCCGCACCGCGACCACCGTGACCAGCAGGAGCGGAAGCAGGCACAGGAGCTGACGCACCGGCAGCCGCCGGGCCGCTCCGCCGCGGGCGGGAGGAACCGCTGTCACACCCGCCGAGGGTTCCCGAACGGGGCCGACCGCCGGTTTCACCAGCGTGGACGGAACATTGCTCACGGTCATCGGGGCCTTCGTGTTCGGGGGCGTCGTGCGCGGAGCGCCCGTGCCGGGGACCTTCGGGCAAGCGGTCTTCGGGCCGGAGCCCCCGACGGTGTCGGAGGCGTTCGTACGGGTGGACGTCGGAAAGGACTTGACCTCAATAATGCTTGAGGTTCTACGGTCGGTCCCATG
The DNA here is from genome assembly GCF_030816715.1 of Streptomyces achromogenes. NCBI lineage: Bacteria > Bacillati > Actinomycetota > Actinomycetes > Kitasatosporales > Streptomycetaceae > Streptomyces > Streptomyces achromogenes. The sequence goes on from NZ_JAUSYH010000001.1 coordinate 7,758,444, forward strand.
AGCATGGACGCGATCGCCATGACGCAGCTGTACAGCGTCATGAACAGCCAACAGGAACGCCGCCCCTTCGACCGCGCGACACTGCGCCGCATCGGCGCGTTCGCCCGCCCGCACCGCCGCCGCATCGCGTTGTTCGTCGTGCTGGGGGTGCTGACCGCACTGCTGGCCGTCGCCACCCCCGTCCTCGCAGGAAAGGTCGTCGACGCGATCGTGTCGCACGGCGACCCGGGCACCGTGGTGCGGCTGGCGCTGCTCATCGCGGGCATCGCGGTGCTGGAGGCGGCGCTCGGCATCCTGGGCAGGAGGCTGTCGGCGACGCTCGGGGAGGGGCTCATCCTCGATCTGCGCACGGCCGTGTTCGATCATGTGCAGCGGATGCCGGTCGCGTTCTTCACACGTACCCGTACGGGAGCGCTCGTCTCCCGACTCAACAACGACGTCATCGGAGCGCAGCGCGCGTTCAGCAACACGCTCTCCGGAGTGGTCGCCAACCTGGTCACCCTGGTGCTCACCCTCGCCGTCATGCTCACCCTCTCCTGGCAGGTCACGCTGCTCGCGCTGGTCCTGCTGCCGGTGTTCGTGATCCCGGCACGGCGGATGGGCAGGCGGATGGCCGGCATGCAGCGGGAGGCGGCCGCGCTCAACGCGTCGATGGGCACCCGGATGACCGAGCGGTTCTCCGCGCCCGGCGCCACGCTGGTCAAGCTGTTCGGCCGCCCCGAGGAGGAGTCGGCCGAGTTCGCGGCCCGCGCGGCCCGGGTGCGCGACATCGGCGTCCGCACCGCCACCGCCCAGTCGGTGTTCATGACCGCCCTGACCCTCGTCTCCGCGCTGGCCCTCGCCCTGGTGTACGGCCTAGGCGGCCACCTCGCGCTGAAGGGCTCCCTCGAACCGGGCGCCGTCGTCGCCCTCGCCCTGCTGCTGACGCGCCTCTACGCCCCGCTCACCTCGCTCGCCGGGGCCCGTGTCGAGGCGATGAGCGCGCTGGTCAGCTTCGAGCGGGTCTTCGAGGTGCTCGACCTGAAGCCGCTGATCGAGGAGAAGCCGGACGCCCGCGAGGTGCCCGAGGGCCCGGTCTCCGTCGAGTTCGACGACGTCCGCTTCGGCTACCCGTCCGCCGACAAGGTCTCCCTCGCCTCCCTGGAGGAGGTCGCCGTCCTGGATTCCCGCGGCGGCGCCGAGGTCCTGCACGGCGTCTCCTTCCGCGCCGACCCGGGGCAGACCGTCGCCCTCGTCGGCTCCTCCGGCGCCGGCAAGTCGACGATCGCCCAACTGCTGCCGCGCCTCTACGACGTCGACGAGGGCGCCGTGCGCATCGGCGGCGTGGACGTCCGCGACCTGAGCGCGAGCTCTCTGCGGGCGACGCTCGGCATGGTCACCCAGGACGGCCATCTGTTCCACGACACCGTCCGGGCCAACCTCCTGCTCGCCCGCCCGTCGGCCACCGAGGACGACCTGTGGGACGCGCTGCGCCGCTCCCGTCTCGACGACCTCGTGCGCTCCCTGCCCGACGGCCTCGACACCGTCGTCGGCGAACGCGGCTACCGGCTCTCCGGCGGCGAACGCCAGCGCATGACCATCGCCCGGCTGCTGCTGGCCGGTCAGCGCGTCGTCATCCTCGACGAGGCCACCGCCCACCTCGACAACACCTCCGAGGCGGCCGTCCAGGAGGCCCTCGCCGAGGCGCTCGCGGACCGTACGGCCGTCGTCATCGCGCACCGGCTGTCCACCGTCCGCGCCGCCGACCTGATCCTCGTCGTCGAGGCCGGCCGGGTCGTGGAGCGCGGCGACCACGAGCAACTGCTGGCCGCCGGCGGACGGTACGCGGAGCTGTACCGGACCCAGTTCGACGAGCCGGCCCCGACCGATGCGGTCGTCCTGTGACACCCCGCTGAGGCGGCCGCCCGCCCCGGTCCGGTAGTCAGCTGCCCGGGCGGGCGGCGGGGGCGGGCCGGGCCGGCGGCGGCTGTCGCGCGGCGCGGGTGGCCCGGGCGGACGAGCGCCGGGCGGACGAGAGCGCCGGGCCGGTGTCAGCGTCCGTCGCGGGCGGCCCGGACGAGGGCGTCGAAGAGGCCCTGCTGCGCGGGATCCTCGTGAGCGGTGTCCTCGGGATGCCACTGGACGGCCGTGAACCACCCCTTTCCCGAAGGGAGTTCGAGGCCCTCCACGGTGCCGTCGGCGGCGCGCGCGGTGACCGTGAGGCCCTCGGCGGTGCGCTCCACCCGCTGGTGGTGATAGCAGGAGGCGTCGACCTTCCCGGCGCCGACGGCCCGCTCCAGCAGAGAGCCGCTCCGTACCGCCACCGGGTGCACGACGTGCCGGTGTTCGCGCTCCGGGCCGCCCATGTCCTGCTCCAGGGAGCCGCCCAGCGCGACGTTGACGACCTGGAGCCCCCGGCAGATCGCCAGCAGCGGCAGCCCCAGGTCCAGTGCGGCGCGGGCGACCCGCAGATCGAAGGCGTCCTGCAGCTCGTCGACGTCGTAGACGCTGTGGTGGGCGTCGGCGGCGCCGTAGCGGTGCGGGGCGAGGTCGCCGCCGCCGGGGAGCAGGACGCCGTCGAAGCGGGCGAGGCGGGCGGCGACGTCCCGCTCGTCCTGGTCGGCGGGATGGAGGCCGGCCGGTTCGCCGCCGGCCCGCCAGACGGCCTCGACCAGGGCCCGGGCGTTGACCTCGGCGGCGTAGCGCAGCGCGGACGTGGTCGCGCTGAAGCGGGCGGGGATCGCGACGAGGGGGCGCGGGGCCGTCGTCACAGCCGGGTCCGTCGCAGCCGGATGCCTCACCGCCGGATGCCTCACCGCCGGATGCGTCACAGCTGGATCCAGGTGGTCTTGAGCTCGGTGTACTTCTCCAGCGCGTGCGCGGACTTGTCGCGTCCGTTGCCGGACTGCTTCATGCCGCCGAAGGGGACGGTCAGGTCGCCCTCCTCGTAGCAGTTGACCCACACCGTCCCGGCCTTGAGCGCCCGCGAGATGCGGTGGGCGGTGGACAGGTCGGAGGTCCACAGACCGGCGGCGAGACCGTACTCGGTGGCGTTGGCCAGCCGCACCGCCTCCTCCACGTCGTCGAAGGTCAGCACCGAGAGCACCGGGCCGAAGATCTCCTCGCGGGCGAGGCGCATGCCCGGGTCCACCTGGTCGAAGACGGTGGGGTGCAGGTAGCTGCCGCCGGTGCCGGTCAGGGTGCGGGCGCCGCCGGCCCGCAGTCGCGCGCCCTGCCCGACCCCGGCGCCGATGTGGTCGAGGACGCGCTCCAGGTGCCCCTCGCCCACCAGTGCGCCCATCTCGGTCGCCGGGTCCAGGGGGTCGCCGACCCGCAGGTCACGGGCCCGGGCGACGATCGCCTCGGTGACGCGTTCGGCGACGGAGGAGTGCACCAGGAGCCGGGACGGGGCGGTGCACATCTCGCCCTGGTTGAAGAAGATGCCCCAGGCGGCGGTGGCGGCGGCCTTCTCCAGGTCGGGGGCGTCGGGAAGGATGATGTTCGGCGACTTGCCGCCCAGTTCCAGCCAGACGCGCTTGAGGTTGGAGTCGGCGGCGTAGCGCAGGAAGTGCCGGCCGACCGCGGTGGAGCCGGTGAACGCCAGCACGTCCACGTCGGGGTGCAGGCCCAGCGCCCGGCCGGCCGTCGGGCCGTCCCCGGCGACGACGTTGAGCACGCCCGGCGGCAGCCCCGCCTCGGTGGCGATCCTTCCCAGCATCAGGGCGGACAGCGGTGAGTTCTCCGACGGCTTCAGCACGACCGTGCAGCCCGCCGCCAGCGCCGGCGCGATCTTCCAGCTCGCCAGCGTCAGCGGGAAGTTCCACGGCACGACGGCGCCCACGACGCCCGTCGGCTCCCGGGTGACCAGCGCAAGGGCGTCCGGGGCCGCGTGCGGCGACTCGTCGGTCAGCTTGTCCGCCAACTGCCCGTACCAGCGGAAGGTGTTGATCGCCGCGCGCAGCTCGATCCCGTACGCGTCGGTGAACGGCTTGCCCATCTCCAGGCTGACGGTCAGGGCGAGCGTCTCCCGCTGTTCCTCGAGGAGTTCGGCCACGCGCAGCAGGATCCGGCCCCGCTCGGCGGGCGCGAGCCGCGGCCAGGGCCCGGAGTCGAAGGCCCGGCGGGCGGCGGCCACGGCCAGGTCGACCTCGGCTCCGTGCGCGTCGGCGACCTCGCCGAGGACCTGTCCGTCCCTGGGCGAGACGACGGTGAACGCGGCGCCCGAACCCGGCTCGTCCGCCCCGTCGATGTGGTGCTGGGCCGGCAGCCGCAGTTTCTCGGCGCGGTGCAGCAGATCGTCATGGGTGAGGGCCGGCATCTCGGCTCTCCTGTTCTCTTCTTGTCGGTCTGTGGTGGTGTGCGCGGGGTGGCCCGTGGGCCGTGATCCCGGCCGTGGATCCGGGGCCGGCGGCGGCGTCCGGGGAGTGAGGCCGCCGCCGGCCGTTCACGGAACGCCGGGGTCAGGCGGCGGCGTGCCCGCCGCGGGTCAGCCGTGCCACGCACAGCCCGAGGACCAGCACCGCCGGGACGGTCAGTTGGAGCCAGACCGCGGTGGTCCGGTCGCCCCCGATGAGCGTGGTGAAGTTCTCGATGATCAGCCAGATGGCGCCGGCGATGCCGAGCGCGCCCAGCACCGGCGCGACCAGCGTGTTCCACAGCCGGATGTCGGCGCGGGAGCGGCGGAAGAAGACGACCACGGAGACGGACGTCAGGAAGTACAGGAGCATCATCGCCAGTACGGCGACTCCGCTGAACCAGGAGAACAGCGTCAGCACCGGGTCCTTGCCGAGCAGTGCGAACGGGACGACCAGCGCCGCCGCGATCACCGTCTGCACGGTGCCGGCCGCCCAGGGCGAGTGGCGCCGGTTGAGCCTGGTCAGCCGGCGCGGCAGCAGCCCCTCACGGCCGAGGGAGAACAGATAGCGGTTGGCGGAGTTGTGGAAGGCCAGGATGCCGGCGAACAGCGAGGTGGCCAGCAGGACGGGCAGCACGTCACCGGCCCAGGAACCGAACAGGGCGGTGATCGGCGCGAACACCCACGACGTCGCGTCACCGGACTCCAGTGCCTTGCCCGCCTGCGGCGTCGCACCGGACGCACCGTGCGCCGAGACCAGCATCCACGAGGTGAAGGCGAAGAAGCCGGTGACCACCGCGACCGACAGATAGGTGGCGCGCGGCACGGTCCTGCGGGGCTCCCGCGCCTCCTCGCCGTAGATGGCGGTGGCCTCGAAGCCGAACATCGACGCCACGGCGAACATCAGCGCCACGCCGGGAGCGCCCTGGAGCGCGGCGTGCGGCGAGAAGCTCTCGCCGAAGCCGAGGCCCTCGGGGCCGCCGCCCTTGAAGAAGGTCACGAGGGCGAACACGATCAGGATGCTGAACTCCGCGAGGACGAAGACGGCCAGCAGCTTGGCGCCCATCTCGATGCCGGCCGCGCCGAGCACCTGGACGACCGCCATGGTGAGCAGCGTCCAGACCCACCACGCGAGGTGCACGTCGGTGTAGTACGCGACGAGGCCGCCGACCGTCGCGCCGTAGAGGCCGTACATGGCGGCCTGGATGGCGCAGTAGGCGAAGAGGGCGACGGCGGCGCTGCCGGAGCCGGCCGAGCGGCCGAGGCCCTTGCCGATGTACGTGTAGAAGGCGCCGGCGTCCACGACGTGGCGGCCCATGGCGACGAAGCCGATGGAGAACAGCAGGACCATGACGCCGGCGGCGAGGTACGCGGCGGGCGCGCCCGCCCCGTTGCCGATGGCGACGGCGATGGGGACCGCCCCGGCGATGCCGGTCAGCGGGGCCTGGGCGGAGAGGACGAAGAACAGGATGCCCAGGACGCCGAGGGAATCGGGCTTGAGCCTGCCTGTGGTGCTCGTGTCGTGCGGGGAGTGCGGGGCGACCGCCGTCTGACTGTCCACTCGGATCACCTGTCGGGGACGGGAAGGGATGGGAGTTTGTTTTGAGCCAAACGAGTTGCCTCATCGTGGTCGCGAACTATCCGTTTGGCAAGGCTCTGCGGAAAGATTTCCGCGCCGGCGCCGGACGCGCCGGCGCCCGGCCCGGAGTCGTCCGTCTCCGGCGTGCGCCGGGGATCGCCGGCGCGGGACGCCCGACACCGTCCGTCCGGTGCCGGAACAGGGAAACGCGCAGCTCAGAAGATCAAGTGGGTTGGATGATCACGCGGGTCGGACGGCCCTGCGCGGTCGGAGGCTACGCGCGGTCGGAGGCTACGCGCGGTCGGAGGGCTCCGCGTGGACGTGGCCGAGGTCGCCGGGGTCGCCGGCGGCGCGGAGCCTCAGCAGGGAGCGCAGCTGCTCCAGCGCGGCGTCCGTGACGTCGGGCTCGCCGAGGACGAGCTGGTGCAGCACCAGCCCGTCGAGGGCGGCGAAGACCAGCCGGGCCAGCGCCTCGTCCGCGCCGGCCGGCAGCATCCGGCCCAGCTCGCGCCGGCTGGCCTCGAAGTACTCGTCGTACAGCTCACGGATCTGCGGCAGCAGCTCGGGCCGGCGGCGGGACTCCAGCAGCAGTTCGTACTGGAAGGCCTGGGTGCCCGGGTCCGCCGAGACCATCTCGGAGAGCCCCGTCGAGAAGTCGGCGATCTCCCCGGTGCCCGGCTCGAGCGCGCTGCTGCTCAGCGAGGTGCGGATGGTGTGGGCGAGGGCCGCCTCGATCAGCGCGTCGCGGGAACCGAAGTGGTGCACGACCAGACCGTGGGTGACCCCGGCCTCCTCCGCGACGGCCCGGTAGGTGAGCCGGCGCAGACCGCCCCGCGCCACCACGCGCACGGCGGCGTTCAGCAGGGCCTCGCGCCCCTCGCCGTAGTGCAGGCGCTTCCTCGGCCGGCGGCCCGTCGGGGCGTCCGCGGAGTCGGTCATGCCGGTGACCCTACCCGCCGGCCCGGCGGCGGCCCTCGCGGGTGTCATCGCCGGGGCGGGCGGACGCCGCGGAACTCCCAGTCGCCGCCGAGCGCGGTGGACAGCACCTCCTCGGACTCGGTGGGCTGGGCGCCGACGTCGGCGCGGACCGCGGTCGGGCCGGTCACGATGTGGTTGGTGAGCCGCCCGAGGCCCTCGACCTCCACCTCGACGACGTCTCCCGGCTGGACGGGCCGCGAGTTCGCCGGGGTGCCGGACAGCAGGACGTCGCCGGGGTGGAGGGTGATGGTGCGGGCGATGTCGGCGACGAGATAGTGCATGTCCCACTGCATCTCGTCGGTCGAACCGTCCTGCGCGACCTCGCCGTTGACGTACGTGCGCAGCCGCTTTCCGCGGAAGTCCCAGTCGGTGACCAGCCCCGGCCCGAGCGGGCACAGGGTGTCGGAGCCCTTCACCCGGAGCATGGAGCCGGCGTCGGTGTCGCGGAAGTCGTGCAGACCGTAGTCGTTGGCGACGGTGTAGCCCGCGATGAACTCCCCGGCCTCGGCGGGCGAGATGTTGCGCGCGGTCCTGCCGATCACGATGGCGACCTCGCCCTCGTAGTTGAGCCATTTGCAGCCCTCCGGGCGGACGATCGCGCCGCGGTGGGAGTTGAGGGAGGAGGTCGGCTTGTGGAAGTACGTGGGGGTGGCCGGGAGGTCGATCCCGAACTCGTCCACGCGGCTTCGGTGGTTGAGGTGGACGGCGATCACCTTCGACGGCACGACCGGCGGCAGGTGCTGCGCCTCCTCGGTCTTGACGCGACGGCCGTCGCCGGCGACGAGTTCGTCCCCGTCGACGGTGACCTGGACGGCGGCGCCGTCGAGGAGGATGCGGCGGTACTCGGGCATGGCGGGGCTCCTAGGGGTGGCTGTGCGGGGTGCGGCCGGCGGCGGGACGGCTGTCCGGGAGGCTGCCGGGCGGGGTGTGCGCCGGGCCGGCCGCGGCCGGAGCCGTGCCGGTCCAGCCGTCGGACGGGCGGTCGAACCAGAGGTGCACCTGGCCGGTGCCGATCGAGTTCTCGTACTCCCCGTACTGGCGGGCGGTCGCGACGCAGGCCTGCTCGCCGAGGGCGCCGGCCATCATCAGGTAGTGGAAGAACTTCGCCTCGGGCCGGTACTTCCAGAACTCGTCCATCGTGTCGAGGACCTTGTCGTGACGGCCCTCCTTGAACCAGGCGATGCGCTCGTGGTCGGCCTCGCGGGCCTCGGGCGTGCGGATGTGCACCGGGTCGCTGGACTCGTGGTCGCGCAGTTCGCGCAGCGGCCAGAAGGTGTGCGAGAGGGCGCCGGACGCGATGAGCAGGACACGGCGGCCGGGGGTGGCGGCGATGCCGTCGGCCAGCGCGCGGCCGAGCCGCAGATGGTCCTCCATGTCACCGGTCTGGCACACCCCGATGGTCACCCACCGCTTGTCGGGCAGCCCCTCGCCGAGGAACTTCCACAGGTTGATCGTGGCGTAGTAGACCGGCAGGTAGTCGTCCTCGATCGCGGTGATCCAGGTGCCGTGTTGGTCCGCGAACTTCTCTATGTTCTCCGCGAGTTCGGGGTCTCCGGGAAAGTCGTACGGCATCCGGCACATGCCGCGCGGCAGCTCCTCGGAGGTGAACAGCCCGGCGCGGCGCCGCTGGGCGGTGACGACGAACTCGACGGTCGTCGCCCAGTGCGAGTCGAGGACGACGACGGTGTCGTAGTCGTCGCGGGCGAAGACGTCCTCGCGCAGCTGCCGCAGCCCGGTGACGAGGGTGATCTCCTTGCCCTGGTTGAGCTTCCGCCGTTCCTGCTCGGGAAGCACGATGGTGGGGACGTGGGCGAGCAGCCCCGCCCCGACGATCTCACCCATGGTCCTGACTCCATCCGTTCGGCGCGGTCACGGTGTTCTTCAGGTCGCAGTAGAAGTCGAAGCTCCAGGAGCCGCCCTCGCGGCCGACGCCGGACTGGCGGGAGCCGCCGAAGGGAGCCTGGAGGTCGCGGACGAAGAAGCAGTTGACCCAGACCGTGCCCGCCACCAGTCGTGCCGTGACGCGCTCGGCGCGCTCACGGTCGCCGGTGACGAGGGTGGCCGCCAGGCCGAAGCGGGTGTCGTTGGCGAGCCGGACGGCTTCGTCCTCGGTGGTGAAGGGCTGCAGCGTGAGGACGGGACCGAAGACCTCTTCCTGGACGATCTCCGAGTCCTGGGCCACGTCGGTGAGCAGCGTCGGCGCGTAGTACTGACCGTCCTTGCGGTGCCCGCCGATGACCGCGCGTGCCCCGGCGTCGAGCGCCCGCCGCACGAACCCGTCGATCTTCTCCAGCTGGCGCGGGTGGATGCTCGGCCCGATGTCGGTGGCCTCCTCGCGGGGGTCGCCCTGGGTGAGCTGCCCGGCCTTCTCGACGAACCGCCGGGTGAACTCCTCGGCGACCGACTCCTCGACCAGGAACCGGGTGGCGGCCAGGCAGACCTGGCCGGCGTTGTCGTACTGCTCCACCGCCAGGTCGACGGCGAGGTCGAGGTCGGCGTCGGCGAACACCAGCAGCGGTGACTTGCCGCCGAGTTCGAGGCTGAGCGGGGTGAGGTGGGCGGCGGCCGATGCGGCGATCCGCCGGGCCGTCGGGACCGAGCCGGTGAAGCTGATGCGGCGGACGTCCGGGTGGGAGGTGAGCGCGTCGCCGATCTCGGAGCCGTAGCCCTGGACCACGTTCAGCACCCCGGCCGGCAGCCCGGCCTCGGCGGCGATGTCCGCGAGCAGGGACGCGGTCAGCGGGGACCACTCGGCGGGCTTGAGGACCACGGTGTTGCCGGCGGCGAGGGCCGGGGCGACCTTCCAGGTGGCGAGCATGAGCGGGGCGTTCCACGGGGTGATCAGCACGCTCGGGCCCGCCGGGTCCCAGGAGACGTGGTTGGTGTGGCCCCGGGTCTCGAAGTCCTCGTGGTCCAGCTTCAGCAGCCAGTCGGCGAAGAAGCGGAAGTTGTGCGCCACCCGGGGCATCACCCCGCGGCGGTGCGAGCGCAGCAGGGCCCCGTTGTCGGTGGTCTCGACGATCGCCAGATCCTCGAGCCGCTTCTCCACGCCGTCGGCGACGGCGTGCAGGATCCGGGCGCGTGTCGCGCGCGGGGTGGCCGCCCAGGCGGGAAAGGCGGCCTTGGCGGCGGCCACGGCGGCGGCGGCCTGAGCCGGGGTGCCGCGCGCGATCTCGCCGATCGCGCGGCCGTCGATGGGCGAGACGTCGGTGAACGTCTCGGCGGAGGCGACGCGTTCGCCGCCGATCCAGTGCCGTGTGTCGACGGTGACCCCGGCCACCGTGAGGGTGTGCTCGATCATGCCGGTCTCCAGGTTCTGTGATGCGTGAGGGGGTTACTCGGCGCCCGAGGTGCCGGACTCCAGCAGCCGGCCGCCGTCCCAGACGACGCCGACCTGCCGGTAGTAGGCGGCGATCGGTTCGTGGATCTCCAGGCGGGCCAGTTCCTCCGTGGGCGCCTCGAACAGCTCGAGTTCGGCCTCGCCGACCCACGCGGGACCCGCCTCGAAGGACGCCGCACCGGTCTCGATCAGCTCGTCGAGGGCCGGCCCCTTCCCCTTCTCGATCGAGGGCAGCCAGCGGTGGTGGGCCATGGGGTGCGCGTTGACGAACCCGTTCGTCTCCGACGGCTCGCGCAGCGTCACCACCGTCTGGGCCAGCCGCCGGTCCGCCGCGGCCAGCGTCGCCCCGAACCGGGCTCCCGCCTCGATGCGCGGGGCCGGCCCGTAGGGGTGCGGGCGGGTCTGGTGGATGGAGCCGAGCTTCTTCGGGTAGCCCTGGTGCAGTCCGCGGGCGATGGCGAAGTCCTTGTCGACCCAGATGTAGACGCACCGCGAGTAGGTCTGTCCCCGGTACCGGCAGCGGACGACCGCGAAGGCCTCCTTGTACTGGGAGAGCACCGGGTCGAGCAGCTCGTCGCCGGAGGCGGCGCAGGACTGCCAGTCGGCCCAGATCAACGCCACCGCCCCGGGGTCCTCGTCGGCGAGCTCCAGCGGCTCGGGCAGCAGTTCGCGCACCCGGGCCGGATCGGTCCGGTACTCGACGGTGAGCAGGTCGCCGGAGTAGCGCCACGGCGGCGACGGGATCAGCGACGAGGCGCCGCTCGCCGTCTTGGGGTGGAAGTAACCACGGACAGGGGACATGACGGGCTTCCTTACGGGGTGAGGGCGGGCGACTTCAGCAGCTGGGCGCGGTAGCGGGCGGCGGCCGTCGCGGTGGCCGGACCGCCGAGGGCGACGACGCCGACCAGCCGGCCGCCGGTGTGGTAGCCGACCAGGACGTCCCCCTCGGGGTCGCCGTCCAGGACGCGTACGTCGTCCGTGCCGAGACCGGGCGCCCCGAAGGACTGCAGGCGGAAGTCGTGCTGGTCGCTCCAGAAGGTGGGCAGCGGAGCGAAGGGGCCGGGACCGGCGTCGGCGCCGGTGAGACCGGCGACCAGGGTCTTCGCGGCGTGCCGGGCGGTGTCGGTGGGGATCGACCAGTGCTCGACGCGGCGGGGAACGCCGTCGTAACGGGCGTTGGGGAAGCGGGCCACGTCGCCGACGGCGACCACGTCGGGCCGGCCGCCGACCCGCAGCCGGTCGTCGGTCAGGACGCCGTCGGCGAGGTCGAGGCCGTTGCCGTCGAGCCATTCCACGTTGGCGACCGAGCCGACCGACTCGACCACCACGTCGGCGGGCAGCACGCGGCCGTCTGACAGGACGACGCCGGTCACCCGCTCGTCGCCCCGGAAGCCGGCCACTCCCGTGCCCAGCGCGAAGCGCACCCCGCGCTCCTCGTGCCGTTTCAGCAGCGCGCGGCCGAGCAGCTCGCCGAGCGGGCCGGCCATGGGCAGGGGCAGCGGGTCGACGACGGTCACCTCGGTCACGCCGAGACGGACGGCGGTGGCGGCGACCTCGCAGCCGATGAATCCCGCGCCGACGACGACCAGCCGGACCCCGGGTCCGGTCAGCTCGTCGCGCAGGCCCTTCGCGTCGTCCAGCGTGCGGACGGTGTGGCGGCCGGCGAGCGGTCCGGGGCAGCGCAGCCGTCTCGGCCGCATCCCGGTGGCGACGACCAGCCCGTCGTAGGACAGCGCGCGGCCGTCGTCGAGGGCGACGGTCCGTTCGTCGAGCCGGGCGGCGACGACCTTCGTGCCGAGCAGCCACTCCACGTCGGCCGCGGACGCCTTCGGGGTGAAGGCCAGTGACGCGAACGGCGCCTTGCCGGCCAGCACGTCCTTGGACAGCGGAGGCCGGTTGTAGGGCATGTGGGGCTCGTCGCCGACGACGGTGACGGACCCGGTCCAGCCCGCCGCGCGCAGCTGCTCGGCGGCGCGCAGTCCGCCCATCGAGCCGCCCGCGACGACAATCGTCCCGGTCATGGGATCAGCCCTCGATCCGGATGGCCTGCAAGGGGCAGACGTCGGCGGCTTCCTCGACCTCGTCGCGCAGAGCTTCGTCGGCGTCGGGGACGTAGGCGAGCCGTCCGTCGTCGTCCAGCGAGAAGACGTCCGGGGCGGCGAAGACGCACTGGCCGTGGTCCTGGCACTTGTTCATGTCGACGACGACCTTCATGGCGGTCCTCCTGAGGGGTGAGCGCATCGGAGCGGAGGGGGAGGAGGTGGGAGGGCCCGGCCCGCGGGCCGCAAGCGTCCGGTGAGGGCCGGGCCCCGGTGCCACAGGGCGGCGGGAGAGCCGCCGCCCTGACTCGTTTGGCGTCAAACAACATAGGAAGCCGTCGCCCCCTGGTCAATACCTGTCCAGATGGATAAATTTTTTCCACCGCCCCCTTGCGGGGTCGCGACTCCCTTCCCTACCGTTCGGGATCAAACGAACGGCTCCAGGGGTTCGCCCGGGACCGTCTTCCCGCTCCCTCCCGGCCCCGGACCCGCCTCCTGTGCGCCTCCCGTCCGGCCGTCGCCCCCCCCGAGGGAGCCCCGCCTTTCCGCCCTAGGAGAACCCGGTGAGCGCATCCGACAGCCCAGACATCCGCCGGCACATGGAGCGGCTCGCCGCCGAGGGCGTCGACGTGGTCCGGGTGCAGTACCCCGACCTGATGGGCACCGACCGCGCCCGCGACGTCCTGCTGGACCACCTGCCCTCGGCCGGCGAGCACGGCCTGGCCTTCTGCCGCGCCGTCTACCACACCACCCCCCAGGGCGACGTGGTCCCCGTGCCCGGCGGCCTCGACGCCGGACTGCCGGACGTCTGCGTACGCCCCGACCTGTCCACCGCCGTCCCGCTGCCCTGGGAACCCGGCGTCGCCGCCTGCCTCGGTGAGGTCACCGACCCGGCGACCGGGGAACCCGCCGCGGAATCCCCGCGCGACCTGCTGCGCACCGTCCTGGCCCGCTGCGCCGAGCAGGGACTGCGACCCGTGGTCGGCCCCGAACTCGAGTACTTCCTCCTCGAACCGGCCCCCGGCACCCCCACCGGCTGGCGCCGCGCCCCGGAGACGACCGGCGCCGTCTACACCGCCGGCCTGCGCGCCGACCCCGCCAACCATCTGCTGCGCACCCTGCGCCTGCTGCGCGACCTCGGCCTGGGCGTCACCAACGGCAACCACGAGTTCGACGGCGGCCAGATCGAGATCAACCTGACCCACTCCGACGCCCTGGACGCCGCCGACCGCGCCTTCCGCTTCAAGGCCGCCGTCAAGGAACTGGCCCGCAAGGAGGGCAGACTGGCCACCTTCATGGCCAAGCCCTTCGGCGACGCGGGAGGCTCCGGCTTCCACCTCCACCTCTCCTGCGACGACGCCGACGGCCGCAACGCCTTCGACGACCCGGCCGGCGCCCACGGCCTCTCGGCCACGGCCCGGCACGCCGTCGCGGGCATCCTCGCCCACGCGCCGGCGCTCGCGGCGCTGGCCAACCCGACCGTGAACTCGTACAAGCGCTTCGGTCCCGACACCCTCGCGCCGTGGCTGATCGACTGGGGCCTCGACAACCGCAGCGCCATGGTCCGCATCCCCCCGGAGCGCGGCAGCGGCGCCCGGCTCGAACTGCGCCTCGGCGACGCCGGCGCCAACCCCTACCTGCTCGTCGCGGGCACGATCGCCGCCGCCCTGCTCGGCATCCGGGCGGGCGAGGAGCCGGCCGCCCCCCTGGAGGGCTACGGGTACGACACCGCCCGCTCCGCCCTGCTGCCCACGAGCCTGCCGGAGGCGCTCGACGCGCTGGAGGCGGACACCGCCCTCACCGACGTCCTCGGCAAGGACTTCACCGCCTCCTTCCTCACCTACAAGCGCAACGAGGCCGAGCGCTTCGGCCGGCACGTCACCGACTGGGAGTTCACCGAGTACGCCTACCACCTCTGACCCGGCCGCGCCCGCCCGCCCGCGCCCGCCCGAGCCCGCCCGAGCCCGAGCCCACCCGAGCCCGAGCCCGCCCGAGCCCGAGCCCGCCCGAAGGTCCGAGCGCTCGACCGGCCCCGGCTCCGGCCGCTCCGGTCAGTCCCGCCCTGCCCGCCCCGCCCCGCCGGCCCCGCTCGTCCCGCCCGCGCCTTCCCGTCCCGTCCCGTCCCGCACAGGAGATCACCGATGAACAGCCCCGCCGCCGCCGTCCCCGCCAGCCGGGCAGAGCTGCGCGCCGCCCTCGAAGAGCCCCTGCCGCTGGACCGGGTGGACCTCGCCGACCTCGACAACTTCGCCGACGGCGTCACCCCGTGGCGGATGTTCCACACCCTGCGTCACGAGGACCCGGTCCACTGGCAGCCCGAGGAGGCTCCCAACTCCGGCTTCTGGGCGGTCACCCGGCACGCCGACATCGCCCGCGTCGACCGCGACGCCGACACCTTCACCTCCACCCGCTTCGTCAACCTGGAGGAAGTCGACGAGGACCAGATCAAGAAGCGCGCCTCGATCCTGGAGATGGACGGCGTCCGCCACCGCGCCCTGCGCAGCGTCATCCAGCGCCAGTTCGGCGCCGGCGTCATCAACAGCTACAGCGACTTCCTGCGCGGCCTGACCGCGAAGACCCTGGACGCGGCCCTGGCCAAGGGCACCTTCGACTTCGTCGCCGACGTCTCCGCCGACTTCCCCATCAACGTGCTCGCCCGGCTCCTCGACGTGCCGCCGGAGGACAACCAGCAGCTCATCGACTGGGGCAACCGCATCATCGGCAACACCGACCCCGACTACGCCGACGTCCTCCTGCACAGTGCGGAGAGCGAGAAGTACCGCGACCTGCCGTTCCGTTCACCCGCCTCGCTCGAGGTCTTCGAGTACGGCCGCGAGCTGGCCCGGCAGCGGCGCGGCGGCGAAGGCCAGGACCTGGTGTCCAAGCTCGTCAACACCACCCCGCGCGACGGGGTCCCGCTCTCCGCCCAGGACTTCGACAACTACTTCCTGCTGCTGGTGGTCGCCGGCAACGAGACCACCCGCCACACCATCTCCCACTCCATGCTGGCCCTGCTCCAGCACCCCGACCAGCTCGCCAGGCTGCGCGACGACCCCTCGCTGATCCCGACGGCCGTCGAGGAGTTCCTGCGCTGGGCCTCCCCCGTGTACCACTTCCGCCGCACCGCCACCCGGGACGTCGAACTCGGCGGCAAGCAGGTCAGGGAGGGCGACAAGGTCGTCATGTGGTACGCCTCCGGCAACCGCGACGAGGCCGTCTTCGGCAACCCGTACGACTTCGACGTCAGCCGGCAGAACAACGACCACGTCACCTTCGGCAAGGGCAGCCCCCACCTGTGCCTGGGCAACCTCCTCGCCCGCACCGAGATCCGCATCATGTTCGAGGAGCTCATCCCTCGCATCGCCGACATCAAGCTCGCCGGCGACGTCCCCCGGGTCCGCTCCAACTTCGTCAACGGCATCAAGAAGCTGCCGGTCGAGGTCACCCTCGCCTGAGCGCAGCGGCCTCAGGGCCGCCCGGTGGGGCGGATGAGCAGGAGCGCGATGTCGTCGCTGCGGGGCGCGGAGCGGCGGGCGTGCTGGACGAGCGAGTCGGCGAGCGCGTCCAGGGTGCCCGGCCCGGCCCGCTCCAGCTGGCGGGCCAGGGCGTCGACGGCGTCCTCGAGGTCGACCCCGGGCGCCTCGACGAGCCCGTCCGTGTAGAAGGCCAGCACGGAGCCGGGCGGCAGCGGGACCTCGGTGGACGAGTAGGGCACGTCGGGATCGATGCCCAGCAGCAGTCCGGGCGGCAGGTGCAGCACCTCGGTGCGGCCGTCGGGGTGACGCAGCAGCGGGGGCGGGTGCCCGGCGGTGGCCAGGCGCGCGCGCTGCTCGGTGAGATCGATGTGGGCGTAGAGACAGCTGGTGAACAGGCCGGGGTCGAGGTCGGTGAGTAGCCGGTTGGTGCGGGCGAGGACCTCGTCCGGGGGCGCGCCCGCGGTGGCGTGGACGGCGGTGCGGACCTGCCCCATCAGCGCGGCGGCCGTCATGTTGTGGCCCTGGACGTCCCCGATGGCCGCGGCGGCGTTGGTGGCGTCGAGGCGGATCAGGTCGTAGAAGTCGCCGCCGACGTCCATGCCGCGGGTGGCGGGGAGGTAGCGGGCGGCCACCTCCAGGCCGGGCACGTCGGGCAGGGCGTGCGGCAGGAGGGCGGCCTGCAGGTCGTGCGCGAGCTGGTGCTTGGCGTCGTACAGGCGGGCGCGGTCGAGGGCCTGCGCGATCAGTCCGGCGGTGGAGGTGAGGACGGCGCGTTCCTCGGAGGCGAAGGCGCGGGGCCGCCCGTAGGCGAGCACCAGGGAACCGACCGGGTGGCCGGAGGTGATCAGCGGCAGGAAGGCCCAGGCCGCCATGCCGTCCTGCGCCACCGCGGGCGGATAGGCGCGCTGGAGCTCGGCGAAGCTGCCGAAGAAGGCGGCCACGCCCGTCGCCAGGGTGCGTACGGCCGGGGTGGCGGAGGTGAGCGGTTCGGCGTCGAAGCCTTCCATGACGTCCGCCGAATAGCCGCGGTAGCCGATGATCCGCAGCCTGCCCTCCTCGGCGGTCATCAGCGCGAGCGCCTCCGCGCCGAACGCGGGCAGCATCTGGTCCGCGACCTGGTCGACCACGTCCCGCACGCCGACCGCCTCGGTGAGCGTGGCGGCCAGATGCATCAGGTGGTACAGGGTGGCGGCCCGCCCGGGAGCGGTGGACACGCCCGCGTCCGGCCGGGGCGGGGCGGAGACCGGCGCGTGGGCGTGGGCCGAGTGGGTGGGCGCGATGTGCACGCTGATGCCGGAGGCGTCCGGGGTGAGCCGGAACGACAGCCACCGGTCCGGAGGGCGCAGGGCGGTGAAGGACACCGGCTCACGGCTGAGCACGGCCGCCCGGTACCTGTCCTCGGCGGTCGGCTCGTCCAGCCAGGGCAGGGCCTCCCACGGTTTCCTGCCGAGCAGGGCGTCGATGTCGGCGCCCAGCAGCTCGGCGGCCCTGGTGCTGACGAAGGCGATACGGCCGTCCACGCCGAGTGAGCAGCAGCCGCGGGGGAGGCGCTCGACGAAGTCCACCGCCGCCTGCGCCTCGTCCGGTCCCACCGTGCGGGCCCGCAGCGGCGGCAGCATCAGCGGCTCGGCGCCCGGCCGCACCCGCCGGCCCTCCTCGGCGGCGTGCCGCAGGATCAGGCCCAGCCGGTGACACGCGCCGGTGATCGCCTCCCGCTCGCGCGGGCTCAGCTCCGACGGGTGCGACGCGGGCCAGTGCACCACCAGACCGCCCCAGGTGTCGGCGCCGGTGGCCACCGCGGCGGCGGCCAGCGCGAAGCGGTACGGCAGGACGAGCGCCAGCCGCGGGTAACGGCGCGCCCTCTCCTCCTGCCCGCCCACCCACACCAGGCGCCGCTCCCGCACGGCGTCGGAGACCGGAGAGACGGCGTCCAGCATCACCCGCGCCCAGGGCATGGAGATCTCCCACGGGGCCCCGCCCAGCGCGGCCAGCCGCAGGACCGGCTCGTCCTCCTCCAGCAGATAGACGGCCGCAACGGAAGCGCCGGTCCGCCGTGCGAGGTCGACCAGCACCGGCTCCAGCAGCTCCGGACCGGAGCCGGCACGGCGGTCCTCGGCGGCGGCGTCCGCCACGTTCTCACCTTCCCCGGAGCGCAGGGCCAGGGAGCGCGGTCAGAGGTGACTCCCTCATTACCGGACCCTACGCCCCCCACGCCCCCCGGTCGCGCAGTGCGCGAACCCACCGGCACGCCCGGCACCGGGACGGGCGGGGCCGCCCCGGTATCCATGTCAGTGGCCGGGGCTACAGTCCCCGCCGTGGACCGAAACTCGCTGATCGAACGACTCACCGGCTCCTGGGAGCAGACCCGGACCGCCCGTGACGCCCTCGTGGAACGAGGCGCCCAGGCCGTGGCGCCCGTCCTGGAGGTGCTCTGCGACGAGCGGTCGCCCGTGGACTGGGTCGTCCCCGCGGACGTGCTGTGCCGGATCGGCGAGCCCGCACTCGCCCCGCTGGCCGAGGCCCTCGCCCGGGCCGCATCGGCAGACTCCCCGGAGACGGCCCGCAGGGCCGGCTGGGCGCTCGGGCGTCTGAAGGTCGCAGACGCGGGGGTCTACGTGCCGCTGCTGAGTCACTCCCACCCGAGGGTCCGCGAAGACGCGCTGTTCGCCTTCCAGTGTCAGGGGGAAGCGGCGCTGGAGTTCACCGATCAGCTCATCCCCCTGCTGGGGGATCCCCGGGAGAGCGTCCGGCAGCGAGCCGTGTGGGCGTTCGCGGCCATCGGGGGCGGAGTCGTTCCCGCGCTGCGGCGGGTACGCCGGGAGCCCGCCCCCGGACCCCGGCTGCGGGCCGGCGCGCTGGAGGCGCTCGCGGCCGTCGGCGGTCCGGCCGCGCTGGACCCGGAAGACCTGGACGCGTGGCGACGGCTGACGACGATTCTGCGGACCGGGGAGATCCCGGAGGCCATGCACCTCTGCGGGTCCTGGTACGCGGTGCCGAGCGCCGATCGGAGCGCCGTGCTTGACGCCTTCGATCTGGGGGACGCCGAACCGGTCACCCTGCGCACCGGGGCGGCCGCCTGGAACCACGATCACCACGACTGGCGGCACCGCCGCGAACACGCAGACTGCGCACGGGTGTTCGTCAGCCCGGTGCTGGACGGCTGGACACTCGTCTTCGGCGCCTCGTCCGAGGACACCCATCGCATGGAGGACGCCGACGACGCCCTCCGTGACGAGGTCCGCGAACGCGTGGTGCGGGAGCGGTGCGCGGCTCTCGGCAGGCGATTCGGGGCGGCACAGTGGTACGGGATGAGCTGCGGCGACGACTGGACCGCCTGGTGCGTCGCCGAGGGCGGCGAAGTGGTGCGCTACTACGACGCCTTCGACGCCGAAGAGAGCGACGAGGACGCGGACGGCGGCACCGGAGACGGGGGACCGGCCCACCCGGCGGAGGCCGGATACCTGTTGCCCCATCAGGACGGCTTCCCCGACGACGCCTTCGACGGCGTGAACCCTTCGGACAGCGAAGCGTTCCAGGCCAGATACCGCCAGGTGAAGGAGGAACTCGCGATCCCCGACACGTGCTACGCCGTCGACGTGGCCCGTCGGCTGTCGGTCGACCCCGGCTCCGTCGGAGCGGAGACGACCGTCGGCGGGCACGGGGTGCTCGCGCTGACCGCGTGCGGCCGCCGACACGGGCACCCGGCAGGGGCACTTCCGGTCTGACGCATCGCCTCCTGGCGCTGTGTCCTGTATCACTCTTCGCACAGTGAGTGCCGGGCCGGGGTGTTGTGCGTACCCATCCGTGACGAGCGGAGCCCGGATGCGAGGATGAGGCCGTCATGACTGCTGGGTGGGGTGCGCGCACGGTACGCGCCGCGGTGTTCGCGGCCGTCTGCGTGCTGCTCGCCGCCCTCGGACACGTACTCATGTCGGGCTCCTCCGTGCCGTGGTGGACGATGTCCGCCGGCTTCGCCGCCACAGCCGGCGTCGGCTGGACTCTGGCGGGGCGTGAGCGCGGACTCCCGCTGGTGGTGACCGTCGTGGTCGTCGCTCAGGGGGCGCTGCACTCGGCCTTCTCGTGGGGCCGGACGGCGGCTCCGGCGTCCGGGATCGGTTCGGCGGCACAGGACTCGAGCGATATGTCGACGGGCTCGATGTCCGCCGGTTCGATGTCCGCCGGTTCTGCGGGCTCGATGTCCATGGACGCGATGGACATGGGCTCGCCGGGTTCCATGAACTCCATGAGCATGGGGCACGCGGCGCACGCCGAGCACCTCGGGCACATGGTCCACAGCGCCGGCGGCATGTCGTCGCTGGGCATGCTCGCCGCCCACACGCTGGCCGCCCTGCTGACCGGTCTGTGGCTGGCCCACGGCGAGCGGGCCGCGTTCCGGCTCCTGCGCGCCGTCGCCGGACGGCTCGCCGCACCGCTGTTCCTGCCGCTCGCCGACCTGCCCGCCCCGCCGCGCCGGCCCCGCCTGCGGCCGACGCGCGAGCGTGCCGGGCGGATCCCGCGGCTGACGCTCACGCACACGATCATCTCTCGGGGGCCTCCGGCCGGGACCGCTGTCGTCTGAGACAGCCGGCTTCCCGAAGCCGTCCTGCCGCCGCCGCGTCTGTCGCGGCGTCGGCTCCGAGGCTTCGGACGCGGGGCGGGCACACGTCGTGCGTCCTCGTCCCGTCCCCGTCTCCCTCCCGTCCCGGGACCCTCCGCAGCGGCGGACCTCACAGCGTGCACGTCCCTCCGGGCGCCTGCCCGGCGCCGTGCCGCGCTGTGCCGCCGCGCGTCGCCTCGTCTCGCCTCGCTGCGCCGATCGTCCCGGACCACCCGAGAAGGACTTCAGGTGATCACTCCTGTCCTCCCCCTGCTCCCGGCGTCGTCCGACGAGCACCTCAGGACGACGCCGCCCGACGACGCGGCCACCGGCTGGGCGCTCGCCGCCCGCACCGGCGATCCCGACGCCGTCGACCGGTTCGTGCGGGCCCTGCATCCGGACGTCGTCCGCTACGTCACGTACCTCTCCGCGGACCGGCAACTGGCCGACGACCTCGCGCAGGACACGTTCCTGCGGGCGCTCGGCAGCCTGCACCGGTTCGAGGGGCGCTCGTCGGCACGCACCTGGCTGCTGTCCATCGCGCGCCGCACGGTCGTCGACAGCCTGCGCCACGCCGCCGCCCGGCCGCGGCGGGCCGACGTGGACGACTGGACGAGCTGCGCCGAGCGCGCCCAGCCCGCCGGCCTGCCCGGCTTCGACGACGGCGTGGCCCTGCTCGACCTGCTGGACGCGCTGCCCGCCGAGCGCCGGGAGGCGTTCGTCCTCACGCAGTTGGCGGGCTTTCCCTACACCGAGGCGGCCGAGGCCGGCGGCTGCCCGGTGGGGACGATCCGCTCGCGGGTGGCCCGGGCCCGCGCGACCCTCGTCGGCCTCCTCGAGGAAGCCGAGAGGGCCGAGGCTTCCGACGGCGCCGAGGGAGGGGGCGGGGCCGAGGCCCCGACCCCCCTCGCCGCCTGACGCGACGTCGCGGCCTGCCCGGCGTCATGGGTGCCCGGCAGGCCGCCGGAACGTCCGTGCCCCTCCCGGGGCCGGGCGTTCCGCCAGGTCCGGTTCACGTCCTGCGCGGGGGCGTTTGGCACACTGTCCGCACCCCGGTGAAAGAGGTCCCGCATGTCCATGGTCGGCCACCTGCGCAAAGTCGCGAGCCTGGCTCGGCGCAGCCGACGGCGCGTGGACCTCAGTCATCCGGCCCGCTCCCCGCTCGGCTCCGCCGTCGTCAACTGCGTCGTCTACCGTGACGGGGTCCGTCGACCGCCGGCCGACTCCGTGGAGGAGGCCGTGGGGTACGCCCGCAAGCACCGGGGCGGATTCGTCTGGCTGGGCCTGCACGAACCGAGCGCGGAGGAATTCGCCGGAGCCGCGGAGCTCTTCGGGCTGCATCCGCTCGCCGCCGAGGACGCCGTCCACGCCCAGCAGCGCCCCAAGGTCGAGCAGTACGGCGATGTCCTGTTCGCCGTGTTCAACACCGTCACCTACGTCGAACACACCGAGCTGACCGCGTCCAGCGAGGTCGTCGACACCGGATCGATCATGGTGTTCACCGGCCCCGACTTCGTCGTCACCGTCCGCCACGGCCGGCACGGCTCCCTCGGGCCCCTGCGGGAGGACCTCGAGGCGGACCCGCAGCAACTGGCCAAGGGCCCCTCCGCCGTCCTGCACGCCATCGCCGACCACGTCGTGGACGACTACGTCACCGTCGCGGACGCGGTCCAGAACGACATCGAGCAGGCCGAGACCGACGTCTTCTCCCCGCTCAGCCCCCGAGCCGCCGACGCCGGCCGGATCTACCAGCTCAAACGCGAGCTCCTCGAGTTCAAGCGTGCCGTCGTCCCGCTCAGCCGCCCCCTCGACCGGCTCGCCACCGATCCGCGGAGCTGCGTCGACCCGGAGATACAGACGTACTTCCGCAACGTCGCCGGCCATCTCCTGCGCGTCACCGAACAGATCGCCGCCTTCGACGCCCTGCTCGACTCGATCCTCCAGGCCCACTTGGCGCAGGTCACCGTCGCCCAGAACGAGGACATGCGCAAGATCACCGCCTGGGCCGCGATCATCGCCGTCCCCACCATGGTGTGCGGCGTCTACGGCATGAACTTCGCCCACATGCCCGAGCTGCGCTGGCGCTTCGGCTACCCCCTCGCCCTCGCCGTCATGGCCGCCGCCTGTGTCGTCATCCACCGCGGCTTCAAACGCAACGGCTGGCTCTAGTAGGGGCTCCGTAAGGTCTGCCCCGCCGTCGCTCGGCGTGGCCGCAGCGAACAGCTCTCTGCCGTCGGCGACGGATCGCATCCGTACCCGGCTCCTCGTCGCCGACCAGACAGGAGCGGGCGTCGGCGGTGAAGCCGTGCCCTGCGGGTCGTCCGGGCCGCGGCACGCAGTTCCGCCACGCGCGCCTCGAGTCCGGCCGTCAGGAACGCCTGTTCCGTCAGGGTCGGTTCCCCCGCTCACCCGCTCCCTGGGTCAGGCCCCTTTGCGGAAGACGAGAACCTCCGTGGAGGCGACGCCCATCGGAGCCAGGAAGCCGGCCTCCAGGCCGCAGCCGAGGGAGGCGAAGAGGTCCACGCACATCCCGCGCGGCATGGCGGCCGGGAAGGAGCCGTGCCCCGTCCCGCCCTGCGTCGCCCAGGTGCGCACCGCGGCCGGGTCCAGGCAGGTCTCGGTCATGACGTCGAAGACGATCCGGCCACCGGGCCTCGTGACACGTGCCATCTCGAAGAAATAGCGGACGGCGCAGAGGAAGGTCACGGTGTTGAAGACCTTGTGTGCCTGAACGAGGTCGACGCTGGCGTCGGGGGTCGGCGCGAGACTGGACCCCGCTGTCGGCAGAGCGATCACGCCGAACGTGTTCACCAGGTAGTCGGCCCAGGGCGCCGCCGTCTCGTAGATCTCGTAGCGGTCCGGCGCGCACTCCTTCAACGTCTTCTCCAGATACCGTCCGGACCCGGGGCCGATCTCCAGCACCGTTGCCGGACCGGCGGCGAAGACGCCGAGAGCGCGTAGTTCGTCGATGGTGGACCGGGTGGCGCCGGGCGTCCCGTTCATCACCGTGTCGATGTGGTCGCCGACCGACATACCGGACGCCCGGGCGGCCCGCATCGTCGCCTCGAAGGGGATGAAGTCGTCGACGCCCCCCAGGTTGTTGCCGCTGCGCACGATGTCGAACCCCGTGCGCCCCAGGAGCCGCTTGACCCCGGACTTCCATGCCGACGTGCCCTTGCCTGCTGCGCTCATCAGGCATCTCCCCAGGTCGTTGCCACCCTCGGGTCAGCATAGGATTTTCGGACTCCGGCGCGCAGCGAGACGGCGAATTCACGGCTTCGACGAGGTGCCGCGCCACCGGCGACCGCCGGCCCGCCTCACGGGTGTCCGGCGGCCGGCTGCTCGGGCCCCCGCTCGCCCACGCTGACCAGCCCGGTCTCGTAGGCGGCGATGACGGCCTGGACGCGGTCGCGCAGTTGCAGCTTGCCGAGGACGCGGGAGACATGGGTCTTGACGGTGGTCTCGGCCAGATGCAGACGGCCGGCCACTTCGGCGTTGCTCAGTCCGCGGGCGACCAGACCCAGGACTTCGCGTTCGCGCGAGGTCAGCGAGGCCAGGTCGCGGTGGATCGCGGCGCCCTGGCTCCCTTGCCGCGTGAACCGTTCGACGAGACGCCGGGTGACGGCCGGCGCGAGCAGGGCGTCGCCCGAGCGGACCGTGCGGACGGCGGAGATCAGCTGTTCGGGGGTGACGTCCTTGAGGAGGAATCCGCTGGCGCCGGCGGACAGCGCCGCGTAGACGTACTGGTCGAGGTCGAAGGTGGTCAGGATGATCACGCGGGGTTCGCCCGGAACGCCGGTGAGGATACGGCGGGTGGCCTCCAGGCCGTCCATCTCCGGCATCCGGACGTCCATCAGGACCACGTCGGGCCGGGTGCGCCGGACCGCGTCGACGGCCTCGGCCCCGTCGGTGGCCTCGGCGACCACCTCGATGCCGTCGGAGCGCAGGATCATCCGGAAGCCGGTGCGGACGAGGGTCTGGTCGTCGGCGAGCACCACGCGGGGCGGCGGCTCGGTCACGGTGCCTCCAGGGGGATGAGTGCCTCGACACGGTAACCACCCGTGAGGCGCCGGCCGGTGTCCAGGGTTCCGTCGTAGACGGAGAGGCGCTCGCGCAGGCCGAGCAGCCCGCGCCCGTTGCCGGCGGCCGCGGCCGGGCCGGGAGCACCGCCGGTGTCGGAGACCTCCACCCGGAGCAGGCCGGGGGAGTACTCGACACGGACGGCCGCCCGCGCCCCGGCCGCGTGTTTCACCGTGTTGGTCAGCGCCTCCTGGACCACTCGGTACGCGGTGAGCCCGATGCCCGGCGGTACGGGGCGGGCCACTCCGGTGACCTCGAGGTCGACCGGCAGGCCGGTGTCACGGACCCGCCCGACGAGCGTTTCCAGCTGCTTCAGGCCCGGTTGCGGGGCCAGCTCCCCGGCGCGGTCCGCGGCGTGGCCGTCGCCGTCCATGGTGAGCAGGCCCATGACGTGACGCAGATCGGTCATCGCGGCCCGTCCGCTCGCCTCGACGGCGAGCAGCGCCTCGTCGGCCTCGTCTGGTACGGCCCTCATGACCCTGCGGGCGGCGCCGGCCTGGATGACCATGACGCTGACGTTGTGGGTGACGACGTCGTGCAGTTCGCGGGCGATCCTGGCGCGTTCCTCGGCGACGGCCCGACGCAGCGCGTCGGCCTGCTCGTGTTCCACGGCGGTCAGCCGCGCGCGGCCCTCGTCGGTGCGCACCCGCCAGGTCCGCAGGCCGTTGGCGGCCATCGCCAGCGGCCCGAGGATCCACAGGACCACGTACTCGTTCGGGACGATGCCCGGCTGGTACGGGTAGACGTGCGTGGTCGAGGAGCCCGACGTGTAGACGAGGAGGACCGCCGTCGGGAGTGCCACCAGGGTGGGGGTGCGGTACGGGCTGTACGCGGCGGCGCTGTACACGGCGACGACGAGGGGGTAGAAGGTCAGCCGGGCGACGTCCTGCGGGGTGAGCAGGGCCAGGCAGGTCACCGCGCAGAGCACGGCCAGCGGAAAGCGGCGGCGCATCACCAGTGCGCCGGAGGTGACGAGCGCCAGGGCGCTCAGGGCGATCGCGGCGGGCGTCCCGGCCGGGTGGATCGCCTTGCCCACACCGGGGAGGATCTCGCGGACCTGGTTGTCCGCGACGTCGACGGCGTAGTACACGGTGGTGACGGCGAAGGCCGCCGCCAGCGCCAGGTCGAACCGCCGGCCGCGCCGGGTGAGGCGCGGTGCCGGCCCGGTCGGGCGCAGCGCACGGCGGGCTGCCTCACGGACCCGGTCCACCACGGTCGTCTCGTTCGTCACCGGCACATTCTCGCCGTCGCGCCGCCCCCGCGGGATCCGTCCCGGAGATCACTTCCGGCGCACCTCCTACGCCGGACGCCTACTTCTCAGGGAGGACCCCGGCAGGCCCTCGTTCCCACGGAGGACCGCGAACGGCTCGGGCGAAGGACGTGGCCGGCCCCGGTGCCCGCCTAGCGTCCAGGGCGCCGGACACGCGGAAGCAAGGAGCCTTCATGACCGAGCCGCTGATCGAACTGCGCGACGTGAGCCGCAGATACGACGACGGGCCGCCCGCCCTGAACGACGTGTCGCTGACCGTGGGAGCCGGTGAGGCGGTCGTGATCCTCGGTCCGTCCGGCAGCGGCAAGTCCACGCTGCTCAACCTGATCGCGGGCCTGGACCGGCCGGACGCGGGGACCGTGACCGTGGACGGCGTACGGGTCGACGGGCTGGGCGAGGCCGCGGCGGCGCGCTACCGGCGCGCCAAGGTCGGCATGGTCTTCCAGTTCTTCCACCTCCTCGA
This sequence comes from Streptomyces achromogenes, assembly GCF_030816715.1. Taxonomy (NCBI): domain Bacteria; kingdom Bacillati; phylum Actinomycetota; class Actinomycetes; order Kitasatosporales; family Streptomycetaceae; genus Streptomyces; species Streptomyces achromogenes. The sequence continues at coordinate 7,784,599 of NZ_JAUSYH010000001.1, forward strand.
CGACATGACCGTCGCCGACAACGTCGCACTGCCCGCGCAACTGGCCGGCATGGCGCGAGGAGCGGCGCACCGCCGCGCCGCGGAACTCCTCGAGACCCTCGGCATCGACCGGCACGCCCGCGCCCACCCGGGGCGGTTGTCCGGCGGTGAACGCCAACGCGTCGCGGTGGCCCGGGCGTTGATGAACCGCCCGCCGCTGATCCTGGCCGACGAGCCCACCGGCGCACTGGACACGGCCGCCGGCGACGACGTCGGCCGACTGCTCAGGGAGCTCAACGCCGAGGGACAGACCCTGGTGATGGTCACTCACGACCTCGCCCTGGCCCGCTCCTGCACCCGCCGCACCGTACGGATCGTCGACGGCCGGATCGCCGAGGACGCCGGTGTGCAGGGCATCGGCATGGGCGGCACCGGTGTGGCGGACACGGGCGTGGAGGTGGCCCCGTGAGCGCGCTGAGCCGGGTGGTGCGTTCGGGCGTGGAGCGGCGCCGGGTGCAGACGTTCGTGATCGGCCTGACCGCGATGGTGGCGGTCGCCGCGTCCGTCCTTGGAGGCTCGCTGCTGGTGGTCTCGGGCGCGCCCTTCGACGACGCCTTCGCCCGGCAGCACGGCGCGCACCTGTCCGTCGAGTTCGACGCGGCCCGCACCGACGCCGGCCGCGTGAAGGAGACAGGGCGCGCCGACGGGGTGGCCGCCGTGGCCGGACCGTTCCGCACCGTGTCGGCAAGCCCGCGGATCCGCGGGGGCAGGGCCGTGTGGCCGATGACCGTCGTGGGCCGCGGCGATCCCGACGGCCCGGTCGACGACCTCACGTTGAGCGCCGGGCGGTGGGCCGTCCGGCCCGGCGAGATCGTGCTGAACGCCGACGCCTCGCTGTTTCCCGACCTCGGGCTCGAACTGGCCTTCCCGGGACTGCCCGGCGACCCCGTCCTGACAGTGGTGGGCGCGGCCCGTTCGGTCACCGGGAGCGCCGACGCGTGGGTGACACCGGCCCAGGCCGCGGCCCTCACCACGCCCGGCCGTCCCGGCGGCCACCAGATGCTCTACCGCTTCACCGCCGCCGACACGGCCGCGCAGGTCGCGGCAGGCCGCGTGGCCGTGACGGCGGGGGGCAGGGCGGTGACCGCGACGCGGTCCTGGCTCAGCGTCAGGGCGTCCGCCGAGCGCGACACCGCGCTGTACGTGCCCTTCCTCCTCGCGTTCGGCGTCCTGGGCCTGGTCATGTCGGTGCTCATCGTGGGCAACGTCGTCGCCGGCGCGGTGGGCGCGGGACTGCCCAGGATCGGCGTCCTCAAAGCCGTCGGCTTCACCCCGGCGCAGGTGGTACGGGCCTATGTCGGCCAGGCGCTCGTCACGGCGGCGGCGGGCACGGTGCTCGGCCTCCTGGCGGCCCATCTGCTGGCGGTGCCGGTCATGTCCGAGACGGAGGACGTGTACGGCACCACGTCCCTGGCGGTCGCCCCCTGGGTCGACGCGTCCGTGGTCGCTGGTGTCCTCGGACTGATCGCGGTGACCGCCTGGGCGAGCGCCTGGCGGGCCGGCCGGCTGCGCACGGCCGACGCCATCGCCCTCGGGCACGGCGCGCGGACGGACCGCGGCCGGTGGGCGGCGCGCCTGGCCGGGCGGCTGCCCCTGTCACGGCCGCTCGCCCTGGGACTGACCCGCCCCTTCGCCCGCCCCGCCCGTGCCCTGGCCACGGGGACGGCGATCCTGTTCGGCGCCACCGCCGTCACCTTCACCGTGGGCATGGGGGCGTCGCTCGGCGAGGTCATGAAGGCAAGGGCACACGAGGCGGCCGACGTCACCGTCGCCGCGCCCCTGCCGGAACCCGGCCCGGACGGGCCGGTCCCCGGCACACGGCCCGAGCCCGACGCCGCCGCCGTCGCCGCGGCGATCGAGGCCCAGCCCGGCACCCGGGCGTACTACACGACCGCGACGGCCCGGGCCACCGTCTCCGGTGCGGCCGGGACCACCACGGTCGTCGCCTTCACCGGCGACGCGTCCTGGGGCGGCTACGCGATGGTCTCCGGCCGCTGGATCGCCGAGCCCGGCGAGGCCGCCGTGCCCACGCCCTTCCTCACCGCCACCGGCACGCACCTCGGGGACAGCGTCGCGCTGGGCGGTCTGGGCGGCACGGGCGAGGCGGTCACCGTCCGGATCGTCGGCGAGGTGCTCGACCCCCGCAACGACGGCATGCAGGTGTTCACCGACGCCGCGACGCTCGCACCCGCACACCCGGACCTGACCGACACCACGCAGCACATCGCGGTGACATCCGGTACCCCCGCCGCCGGTTACGCCGACGCGCTGAACACGAGCCTGGCGCCCCTGGGCGTCACCGCCCGGGCCGGCGGGACCGAAGGCGGCAGCGACGTGGTCGCCACCCTGAACGCACTGTCCGCGCTCCTGACGCTGATGCTCGTCGCCGTTGCGGCCCTGGGCGTTCTCAACGCGGTCGTCCTCGACACCCGCGAGCGCGTCCGTGAACTCGGCGTCCACAAGGCCCTGGGCATGACCCCCCGGCAGATGATCGCGATGGTCGTCACCTCCGTCGTCCTGACCGGGCTGGCCGGCGGCGTCCTGGGCGTTCTGCTCGGCGTCGCCCTGCACGGCCGGGTCGTGCCCGCCATGGGCCGCGGCGCCGGACTGGAACTCCCGGACTCCGTCCTCGCCGTCTACCCCGCGGACCGGCTGTCCCTGCTCGCGCTGGGCGGCCTGCTCATCGCCGTCCTGGGGGCGCTGCTGCCCGCGGGCCGGGCGGCTGCGGCGCGTACCGCGACCGCCCTGCGCACCGAGTAGGCCCGGGGAGCCGTCGGGCCGACGGACGCCCGCTCGTCGACCGCGATGCGGGAACCGCGGAGGCACCAGGCAGACTCTGCGGTTGTAGTCCCTTCTGACCTAAGGATGAGCCACCCATGATCACCCTCACCAAGGAAGACGGCCCGGCCGACCTGGACGGGGTCACCCATCTGTCCATCGGGGTCTCCTGGGACCCCACCGCCGGCAGCAGCGGCGGCGTGCTGGGCAAGCTGCGCCGCAAGACCGGCACCGACCTCGACCTGATCGCCGTCGCCATGCAGGGCGCGGATCCGGTGCGTCTCGCGGGTCTCGACTCACTCGACCCGATGGGCAACGGCTCGCTGGTGCACAGCGGTGACAACCAGACCGGGCACGGAGACGGCGACGACGAGACGGTGACCGTCGAGTTCGCCCGGATACCGGCCAACATCACGTCGATCGTGTTCGTCGCCGCGGCCTACAAGAAGGGCAGCTCCTTCCAGAAGGCGCGCAACATCAGCTTCAAGGTCTATGACGCGACCGGCGGCAACCCCCAGCAGGTCGCCGACATCTGGCCGAGTCTGCTCACCCAGGACAACGGCTGCGCCGTGGCGAAGGCCCTGCGGGTCGGCGGCAGTTGGAAACTCGAGGTGATCAACGTGACGGGCAAGGTCAAGCAGGGCGACGAACACGCCCTGATGCGTTTCGCCGTCAGCAAGTAGCGATGTGTGCAGGTGCGTTCTGTCGAACCGAGTGCGTGAACGGGGGCAAGGGTGAACCAGGTGCTCTACGGTGAACGGTCGTGGAACCCGCTCGCGCGGACCGTGGACCTGACCGAGGACCACGTGCGCAGGGGCGGCAGGACCACCCCGCTGAGTGAACTGAACCTCGCTGCCATGGCCGAGGCGTTCCAGCGCGGGTACTGGCTCGGCGGCGGCGGGACGGAACGCCCGCTGGAGCGGCTGGCGGAGGGTGCGGGGGTGGTGCCGGTGACCCGTGCCACGGGCGCCGCCATGCCGGTGAGGGTGCGGCAGGCCGCCGAGTTCGCCCGCAGGCTGGGAGAGTTGGCGGTGCGCCGGTGCGGTGGGCCCGCCCAGGTGGCGGCCCTGGCGGACCGGGCCCGGGCCGAGGAGGTGCCGCTGTGGATCGCGCGGCGCTTCGCACCGGGCCCGGCCGGGCCGATAACCGTCGCCGTGGACCGGCGTCTGGCGCGTGTGGACGTCTGGGGGCCGCACGCCCCCGTCGTGCGGATCCGGGCACCGCACGGCTTCACCCCCTACGCCCCCGAACAGTCCGCCGGGCTGCGCCTGACGGTCGACGGCGTCGCCGCGCAGCTGGCACTGAAGAGGAAGCTGCGCAGATCCAGGAGTCACGTGGAGGTGCGACTGCCGGGGCAGCGCTGGGTGCTGCGCCGGGAGAACGCGCTGACCTCGCGGTTGCTGCGCGACGAACGGTGTGTCGCCCTGCTGTCGAGGCCCCCTCGCCGGCCGGCGCCCGAGCCGGGGGCGGTACTGCTGCCGCTGGCTCCCGTGCGGTACGAGAGCCCTGATCCGCTGGACGCCGTCATGGCGCAGGTCTTCGCCGTCGCCTTCGGGCTCGGCGACACCACGGGCTCGGCGCGGTTCCGGTCGGAGCGGCGCCCGGCGAGCGGGTCCGGGCCCGTCGCCGCCGACGAGGGGTGGGACCGCCCCTGGTTCACCAACCTCGGCAAGGGGAGCGACGACAACGAACCCGGTGGCGGCGACGGCTGGGGCGCGGACGGCGGAGACGGCGGCGGAGGCGACAGCGGGGGTGACGGCGGAGGAGGGGACGGTGGCGGCGGCGGGGGTGACTAGGCGACGGATGTCGCCCCGTCCGCCCGCCCGTCCTGGGCCGACGGGCCCGGACCCATGGGACATCGGTCCCTGACCGGATGAACCGGTCCGATCGCACGCGGTGCGGGACGTCGGGCGTCGCTGTGGGGCCGCGCAGGTGACGGCCGTGGGCCGGAAGGGGCAGTGCCGGGGCTCGGTGGCGCATTCCCTCCTATCGTGGAGCAGCACAGTGACGGGCGGCACCGAGGCGGGCAGCACATGAGGGAACCGCGGATCGACTACGCGGCCGTGTTCCGGGCCCTCCCCGGCATGGTGGCTCTGCTGACCCCGGACCTGGTGTACGCCGACGCCAACGAGGACTTCCTCCGGTTGGCCGGGCGCACCCGCGAGCAGTTGCTCGGCCGCTACATGTTCGACGTCTTCCCGGAGAACCCCAACGACGCGGCCGCCGCCGGCATGCGCGAGACCCAGGCGTCGATGCTGCGCGTGGTGACAACCGGAGAGCGCGACACCATGGCGTTGCTGCGCTACGACATCGAGGACAGTGCGCGGCCGGGCCACTGGGTGGAGCACTTCTGGAGCCCGGTCAACGCCCCCGTCCTGGGCCCGGACGGGGACGTGGTGCTGATCGTGCACCGGGTGGAGGAGGTCACCGAACTCATCCGCGCCCGCGGCGGCACGGGCAGCGACAGCAGCCGGGCCCGCGTGCTCGAGGCCGAGCTGTACACCCGTGCCCGTGAACTGCAGGACGTGAACGAACGTCTGCGCCGCGCCCACGCGCACGATCGCGAGGTCGCCCTGGCCCTGCAGGCGGCGATGCTGCCCGCCCCCACACCGGTCGGGCACCACAGGGCGGCCGTCCGCTACCGGCCCGCCGTCGGCACCCTCAACGTGTGCGGCGACTGGTACGACCTGGTCGACCTGCCCGGTGACCGCATCGCGGTCGCCGTCGGTGACGTCGTCGGCCACGGCCTGCGGGCGGCCGGTGTCATGGGGCAGCTGCGCAGCGCGCTCAGCGCGGCCTCCCGGGTCGCCGACGGCCCCGCCCGGGCCGTGGAGGCCCTCGGTCTGTACGCCCGCCATGTCGACGGGGCCGAGTCGAGCACCGTGGTGAAGATTTTCATCGACTGGGCCACCCACACCGTCACGTACAGCAGCGCGGGCCACCCGCCGCCCGCCCTGCTCGCCCCGGACGGCACCGTGACCTTCCTCGACCAGGCGACCGACCCGCCCCTCGGCGCGCGCCCCGAGCACGTCCCGCGGCCGCAGGCCCGCACGGCCTTCGCCGAGGGCGCCACCCTGGTCCTGTACACCGACGGCCTGATCGAGCGTCGCCACGAGGACATCGACGTCGGCCTGGCCCGTCTCGCCGACTCCCTCGTCCGCCACGGGCGGTCCGACCCCGAGGCTCTGGCCGACGCCCTCCTGGCCGACCTGCTGCCCCCGACCGGCGCCACCGACGACACCGCGCTGGTCGTCCTCCGTCTGTGAACCTCCCGGCCCGGCCGCCCCTCGTCCGCCGCCTCCCGTCGCGATCGGCGACGGACCGGGCCGGTCAGCCGAAGAAGACCTCGAACTCGTCGTACAGCGACGGATCGACGAGCTTGAGGCTCGCCGTGGCCTCGGCGAGGGGGACGCGGACGATCCGGGTGCCCTGCAGGGCGACCATGACGCCGAAGTCGCCGTCCTTCACCGCGTCGATGGCGTGCAGCCCGAAGCGCGTGGCCAGCCAGCGGTCGAAGGCGCTCGGGGTGCCGCCCCGCTGGACGTGCCCCAGCACCGTGGTGCGGGCGTCCTTGCCGGTGCGCTCCGAGATCTCCCGGGCCAGCCACTCGCCGACGCCGGACAGCCGTACATGGCCGAACTCGTCGCGCGACCGGTCCTTGAGGACCACCTGCCCCTCCTTCGGAGCGGCCCCCTCGGCGACCACGACGATCGGGGCGTAGTTGATCCTGAATCTGTTCTTCACCTGCTCGCAGACCTGGTCGATGTCGAAGGGCCGCTCCGGGACGAGGATCACGTTGCCGCCGCCCGCGACGCCGGCGTGCAGGGCGATCCATCCGGAGTGCCGTCCCATGACCTCCACCACCAGGGCGCGCATGTGGGATTCGGCGGTGGTGTGGAGACGGTCGATGGCCTCGGTCGCGATACCGACCGCGGTGTCGAAGCCGAAGGTGTAGTCCGTGCCGGAGACGTCGTTGTCGATGGTCTTGGGCACGCCGACCAGGGGGATTCCCCGACGGCTCAGTTCGGTGGCCACGCCGAGCGTGTCCTCGCCGCCGATCACCACCAGCGCGTCCACGTCGTGCGCGGCGAGGGTGTCCTGGACGCGTCGCAGCCCGTCCTCGTGGGTGAGCGGGTTGGTGCGGGAGGAGCCGAGGATGGTTCCGCCGCGGGGGAGGATCCCCCGCACCCTGGCGATGTCCAGGGGCAGGACGACATCGCGGAGCAGGCCGAGCCAGCCGTCCCGTACCCCGACGAAGTCGAAGCCGTACGCGTCGACGCCTTTGCGGACGACACTGCGGATCACGGCGTTCAGGCCGGGGCAGTCACCACCGCCGGTCAGTACTCCGACCCTCATGGGCTTTCTCCCATCCGCTGGACGGCCCGCGCGACCGCCGCCCCCGCGGCGATCGGGACCGCTGCCGGGAACAAGGTCGCCTGCTTCCAGCCTCCCCCCGTTCGCCACCCGGCGGCCACTCGACGGACGCGGGGTCCGAACCGCTCGCTCGTGAGAGGTTCCGTCCGGCTTCCGGCCCGTCCCGGGCCTCGCTGACCAGGTGCGGGCCGTGCCGGTCGGTTGCTCCGGCCGAAGGGTCCGCAGGCCGTGACGGGCGGTCCTCGGAAGGTCCGCCCGCCGGAGCAGGCCGGCACGTGTCGCGCCTGTTCAGTGCCGTCGCGCGCCGTGGTAGCGCTCGGCGAGGCGGGCGAGTGCGACGGCGGCGAGGAGGAGTCCGAAGTCGCGCAGCGCGATGTCGTAGTAGTCGGGAATGGTCAGGAGGTTGACGATGATGCCGCCCAGCCAGCCGGCGACCAGCCAGGCTCCGAAGCGGGGCGCGAGGGCCACGGCGATGCCCGCCACGATTTCGATGGCGCCCACCGCGTACATGGCGGCCTGGGCGCTGCCGGGAACGAGGTCGTCGATCCACGGCGCGAGGTAGGCGGGCCAGTCCACGAGCAGGTTGGCGAACTTGTCCAGCCCGAACAGGATCGGCGCGACCGTGAAGGCCGTACGCAGGATCACGAACGCCTGATAGCCCGGATCGGCGAGCAGGCCGCGCCGCGCGGCGGCGGGCGTGGTGCTTGTGGTGACGGAGGACATGACGACCACTCCTTCTATAAGAGACTCTCATTACTTATAGAAGCTCGGAACTCTTCTTTAGTCAATGGCCATGGGTTTTACACTGGTGTTCGTGACCGACCCGAAGGAAGTACGCGACGCCGACGTCTCCGCCATCGCCGCTCTGGACGAGCCGACGCGCAGGCGGCTGTACGACCATGTCGTGCGCCAGCCGGCCCCCGTCGGCCGGGACGAGGCCGCGGCCGCGCTGGGTCTGGCTCGCCAGACCGCGGCGTTCCATCTCGACCGCCTCGCCGACGAGTCCCTCCTCGACGTGGTCTACGAGCGGCGCAGCGGGCGGACGGGGCCGGGTGCGGGCCGGCCGGCCAAGCTGTACCGGCGCTCGGCGAAACAGATCGCGGTCAGCCTGCCCGACCGGCGCTACGAGCTGGCCGGGCGGCTGCTCGCCCAGGCCGTGGAGGAATCCGCCGCGACCGGTGAGGCGGTGGAACAGGTGCTGCACCGCAAGGCCGAAGAGCTCGGTACTCACCTGGGGGAGGCGGGCGGCGCAGTCCTGTCCGGCGTCCTGGAGCGATACGGATTCGAGCCCCACCGTGAGGAGGACGCCATCGTTCTGGGCAACTGTCCCTTCCACGCCCTGGCCCGTGAGCACACGCAGACGGTCTGCGGCATGAACCTGCACCTGCTGCGCGGTGTCCTGCACGGGCTGGGGGAGCGCGGATACGAGGCCTGTCTTTCGCCCGGCCCGGGTCGGTGCTGCGTCCGCCTGGAGCCCGTCACCTGATCGCTGCACGGAAGGGCACCGGACCGTGAGCGTGCCGGTCGCCGTTGGCGTCGATCTGCCAGATGCCGGCGCCGGCGCGGAGGACGTCGGCGGCGGTCACCCCCGGGCGGATGGCGCCGGCCTCGTGGCAACAGCGTCGGCATCCACTTCGACGAGGTCCCGCTCCCGCTGCTGTCGCTGTACCAGCGCGGCGTCCACTTCCGCAACGGCAAGGGCCACGCACGGCCGAACATGACGCCGACCCTGGAGGCGGTGGCCGCCGGGCTGCTCCACCCCGAGCTGGTCACCAGCGGGATCTATGGATGGGACGAGATCCCCGACGTGCTGACCTCCGCCGCGCCGGCCACAAGCCGATCTTCGTCCTGGAGAACTGAGGCAGGACATCAGGAAAGGTCATGAACTCGCCTTCGAATCACCGCACCCCACCCGCACCCCACCCGCACCGCAGGACGCCGCCGACCACCACGCGGGCGAGGAGCGAGGACCGCGTGGCGTCCTGCGCGTCTGGGGATGGTGCGGCTGGTGGTCCCGGGGACGTGGATCCGCGGACGTGGGTCCTGGGTGGGTCTCCCCGTGTGAGGTGGCCTAGTCGGCCAGCTGGGCGTACAGGCCGGTCAGGTCGCCGGCGAGGCCGGCCTTGACCTGGCGTGAGATGTCGTCGGCGAGGACCTCGTAGGCCCCGCTCTCGATGCCGTCGAGGGCGAGTGCGGCGACGTCACGGGGGTCGGACTTCGGTGCGTCGACGCCGGCCGCCAGGTCCGTGTCCACGTAGCCGACGTGCAGTCCGGTGACGGAGATGCCGCGCGGCTGGAGCTCCAGACGCAGGGAGTTGGTCTGCGACCACAGGGCGGCCTTGGAGGCGCTGTAGGAGCCGCCGAGCGCGATCCAGGAGAGCACGGAGTGCACGTTGAGGAGGTGGCCGCCGCCGTTGCGCTCGATGACCGGCACGAAGGCACGGGCGACGAGCAGCGGGCCGTAGAAGTTGGTCTCGAACTCCCGGCGCACGTCGTCGACCGGGGAGTCGAGGAAGGACGCGCCGACCGAGGCGCCGGCGTTGTTGATCACCACGGTCACGTCCCCCGCCTGTGCGGCGGCGGCCGCCACGGAGGCCGGGTCGGTGACTTCCAGCGCCACGGGCACCGCGTCGGGGTGCGTCACGCCGCGCGGGTCGCGGGCCGTGGCGTAGACCTTGCCTGCGCCGCGTGCGTAGAGCTCCTCCACCAGGGCCTTGCCGATGCCCCGGCTGCCGCCGGTGACGAGGACGTTCGCACCCTTCAGAACGGTCATGACTGCCTCCGCAGAATTGGAAACTGATCGGTTTCCACTACAGTAAACCGATCGGTATCCCAGCGCAAGCGCCACGAGGGAGCGCTGGTCGACGCGGGCCGGCGGATGGGCGGTTCGATCAGCACGGCGCTCGTGGCCACCGTCGCCTCGTGATCGCCCGCTGAGCCGGGATCGCCCGGTTCCCGGCCGTGGACGGCGTCGGGAGCCGCCCCGTCGAGCCTTGTAAACCGATCGGTTTGCAATGGGGCGAAATGGAGTTAACCTCGCCGTATGACCACCGAAGCGAAGCCGAGTCCCCGAGAGCGCCTGCTGGAGGCGGCAGCCGCGCTCACCTATCGAGACGGTGTCGGTGTCGGCGTCGACGCGCTGTGCAAGGCGGCGGGGGTGTCGAAGCGTTCCATGTACCAGTTGTTCGAGAGCAAGGACGAACTGCTGGCGGCGAGCCTGGAGGCTCGCGCCTCCGCCTACGCGGCGACGCTCCTGCCCGCATCGGACGACAACCGTTCACCGCGCGAGCGGATCATGCACGTGTTCGACCAGTTGGCGTCACAGGCGGGTGCGCCCGACTTCCTGGGCTGTCGGTACCTCGCCGTGCAGATCGAGCTCAAGGATCAGGGCCACCCGGCGAGCCGGGTGGCCCGCCGGGTCAAGGAGAACCTGACGGCCTTCTTCCGCTCCGAGGCCGGACAGGGTGGGGCGAGCGACCCGGATCTGCTGGCCCGGCAGCTGATCCTGATCTTCGACGGCGCAAGTGCCCGCGCGGGGATCGGGGCCGACACACCGGCGGGGCTCATCGCTCCCACGGTGGCCGTCCTGCTCGACGCGGCGGGCATGCGCTGACCCGCCACGCCGCGGGATCCGGCGCGCAGCCTCGTCACGGCCGTACCGACGTCCCGTCGTTCTCGCGAGGTGTCACGGTGCCGAGAGCAGGCCGGGCCCCGGAGGCGAGGAGCCGTCGACGTGGTTACACCGCGACCGACTTCAACGGGCACAGCGGCGCTCAGACGGTGGCCGAGGGGACCGACGCCGTCGTCGGACTCGCCACCATCGGGGCGGACGGCCCGACCGGAGCCCTGCGCGACCGGCACGGCGCGCTGGGCTGGTGACCCACCGCAGAACCCGGGGCGTGCCCGGCGCTGACGACGGCGGCTCCGCGGTGCGCCTGTGAAACCGTGCTCCAGGGGGTGCGCCGGCCCGCCCGGTGCTCCTACGACGGCGTGGGCGGGTGCGGGGAGCGGAGCACGAGCAGGGTGATCTCGCTGGGGGCGAAGACGCGGAACGGCGGGCCCCAGAAGCCGGTGCCGCGACTGGTGTAGAGGAGGGTGCGGGCGCCGTGCCGGCTCAGGCCCGCGACGACGGGCTGGTCGATGCGGACCAGGTGGTGGAAGGGCCAGATCTGGCCGCCGTGGGTGTGGCCGGAGAGCTGGAGGTCGATACCGGCGGCCGCCGCCCGGTCGACGAACTTGGGCTGGTGCGCCAGGAGCAGGACGGGCAGGTCGGGGTCGGCGCCGTTCAGGGCTCCGGCGAGGTGGGCGCCGTGGCCTGCCAGGCCGGAGGACTCGGCGGTGACGTCGTCCACACCGGCGACCACGAGGGTGTCGCCTCCCCGTTCGAGAAGCAGATGGCGGTTGCGCAGCGGTTCCCAGCCCAGCTCGTCCATCAGGTCGACCCAGCCCTGGGCCTCGCTGTAGTACTCGTGGTTGCCGGTGACGTACACCCGGGCCCGGGTGGCCCGCACCGAACCGAGCGGGACGGCCTGGGCGCGGCGGAGTTCGGCCGTGCCGTCCGCGATGTCGCCGGTGTGGCAGACCAGGTCGGCTTCCAGGGTGTTCACGGTCTCGCACACCCGTGCCGACCAGCGAGCGCGATCGAGCGGGCCGTAGTGGGTGTCGGTGATGAGGGCGACCCGGGTGCCGTCCAACCCGGCTCCCAGCCGCGGGAGTAGCACGTCCAGTCGACGCACGCGCGGCACACGGCGGGCCTCTGCGTACCCCCAGGCGAGCAGCACGGCGCTGACACCGAGGACCGCCCACGTGACGACGCGGGCCCGGTCCTGACTCTCGCCGACGCCGGCCAGGGTCAGGGCGAGCCGCAGCAGGACACCGAGCAGAACGGACCAGGTGAACAGCACCCAGCCCGTGCCCAGCAGGGTGTCACCGACGATCGCGGCCCGGTCCTGCTGACGCCGGCCGTGGCCGCGCACCATGGCGAGCGGCATACCGACGAGGCCGAGGACGCACAGGGCGGTGCCGGCCACCATGACGGACAGCGGCCAGTGCTGCCCGGTGTGCAGGAGCACCACGCAGGGCACCGCCCACAGCAGCACGGGGGCGATCAGGGGGAGATAGCGCATCAGGCGGTGCAGTCGGCTGCGCCGCGGCGCTTGCGCCGCACTGTCCGCGGGCCGGGTGTCGCTCGTGTCGGTCACGGTTCCGCTCCCTGACCAGGCTGCCGTTTCGCGCACTCTATCCGGTCGCCCCGGGACCGGCCGGACCGGCGTTCATGGGCGACGCCCGCGCCGCGCCGCGTCGCGCCACGCGACCGCGGATCCTGCCCTGGGGGACGGACTCCCGGCAGTATCGGCGCGGCGTGTGACGTGCGTCACGTCATCCCATTGGTTACGTTGAGGTGACCGGACACCGATGGTGAGTATGGAGACGCAGCAGGAGAACTCGCCGAAGGAGAGAGCCTGCGGATCGAGGCCAAGTGCACCGCGGGGTCCGGCTCTTCTCGGCGGGCCGGCAGGCCGACGACTTCCGGGGCGGCGCCCGGGGAGCAGGTCTGCCGACGCCGGACCGCGCGTCGTTGATCCATCCCGAGTCGCGCACGTCGCGGCTCGCATCCACCTCGTAACGGTAGTCGTCCCGCCTCCGCGTCAGAGGCGTAAGGAGTGTTGTCATGACCAGCAAGAACGTCGACATCGCACGTGAGTACTTCCAGGCCGTCCGGACGGGTGACCTGGCCAAGGTGGGCGAGCTCCTGGACGAGGAGATCGTCTGGCACCAGCCGGGCGCCAACCGGTTCTCCGGTGAGCGCAAGGGGCGCGACGCCGTCTTCGCGATGCTCGGCGGGATGATGGAGGCCAGCCAGGGCTCCTTCGCCATCGACGCGATCCACGCCCTCATGGGCAACGGGGACATGGTGGCCGCCTCGATCCACTTCGCCGGGCGGCGCGAGGACGCGTCCATGAGCATGGACGGCGTGGACGTCCTGCGCCTCGAGGACGGCAAGATCGTCGAGATGTGGCTGTTCTCCCACGACCAGGTGGCCGAGGACGCCTTCTGGGGGAAGTAGGCCGCCCCTACCCTTCCCGGGCGGAAGCACCGGTCAGGTCACTGGCGGGCGTCGTAGCTCTCGCGTGCCGCGAGTACCTCGGTGAAGTGTTCCTCGGCCCAGAGGGCGATTGCCTGAAGCGGGGCGTACAGGGTGCGCCCCAGTGCGGTCAACTCGTACTCGACCCGGGGCGGGACCTCGCCGTACACGTGCCGGGTGACGAGCCCGTCGCGTTCCAGGTCCCGGAGCGTCTCGGTGAGGACCTTGGCGCTGATGCCGTCGACGCTGGTGCGCAGGTCGCGGAAGCGCAGGGGGCCGACGCTGAGCGCGATGACCACCATGGCCGTCCACTTGTTGGCGATGCGGGCGAGCGAGGTGCGGGACGGGCAGGTCGCCGTCATGACATCGAACGTCGGGAACTGTGGCACGTGAACGCCCTCATCGGTTGTGTCGAGGCGATGGTCACCGAAGGTGAGTGCAGGGACCCGGCAGGCGGGATTCTCGCGGGACCGCCCCGCCGGGCGACCGAAGCCGCCGTGTTCTCGGCGCACGGAAGCATGGCGGGGGTCAGGGCTTTCCTACGCTGCGGAGGGACCGCGGGTCAAGGAGGGGGGCGAGCGTCGCCTTCACGCTCGGATCCCGGCAGGCGAGGCCGGTCGGCCGGCGGGCGCTGTCACGTCCGACGCAGGTGGGTCGAGCGACCTGCTCGCCGCCTCGCCTCTCCTGGTCGAACTCGGCCTCGGCTACCTCGCCCAGCGTCCGCAACGCGTTCCACCGCATGGTCCGCAACTCCGCCCACAGCCGCACCAGTCGCTCGCGCACGACGGGATCGCCGGCCGCGCCCGTCTCCACGGCGGCGTGCACGATCCGCCCCAACTCCTGCGCGAAGCCGACTGGCTCATCGAGATCGGCCCGGGCTCGGGCACCGAAGGCGGCACCGTTTTGGCCACCGGCGACGTCACCACTCTCGGCAAGGACCCCCACTCCCTGATCGGTGGATTCCGCACCGGCCGCGAACCCGTCCTCGTCCGCCAACGGGCCGACCGCGACACGATGTCCGACCAAGGCCGCATCCACCTCTCCACCCGGCCCCTGCACACCGTGCACGCCCTGGACGTCGACATCCCCCGGGGCCGCCTCACCGCCGTGACCGGCGTGTCCGGATCGGGCAAGACCACGCTGATCCTCGAAAGCCTGATCCCCGCGCTCCAGGCGAAAGCCGCGGGCAGAGCACTGCCCGACCATGTGGCCGCGGTGGACGCGCAGGCGATCACCCGGGTGAACACGGTCGACGCGACCCCCACCGGAGTCAACGTCCGTTCCACCGTCGCGACCTACAGCGGCATCTTCGACGACCTGCGCCGCGCCTACGCCGCCACCGATGCGGCCAAGCAGCGGGGGCTCACCGCCGCGGACTTCTCCCACAACACCGGCTCCCTGCGCTGGCCCCGCTGCGAGGGCACCGGCCAGGTCTCCCTCGACGTCCGGTTCCTGCCCGACGTCGACATCGCCTGCCCCGCATGCGACGGCACCCGGTACGCCCCCGAAGCCGCCGGCATCCTCCGCCCGACCCCCACAAACCCGGACGACGGGATGTCCTTGCCCGACCTGCTCGCCCTCACCGCCAGGCAGGCGATCGAGCAGGTCGGAGACATCCGCCGGGCGGAACCTAGTTTTCCGACCGGACCGGCATGAGGAGCGAGAAGGCATCCTCGTCGTCGGGCCGGCGGATCGCGAGCGGGGCCGTGGGCGCGCCCAGTTCCAGGATCAGTTCGTCCCGGGCCCCGGCGGCGAGCGCGTCCAGGAGGAACTCGCGGTTGACTGCCACGTTGGCCTGGTCGTCGTCATTGTCGTCGCACACGATCACGGACCCGTTCTCCGCCACCCTGAGCACGCTGAGGTCGTGCGGCTCGCCGTCCTGCTCACGCGTCTCGCTCAGGCGGACCGGGCCCGATTCCAGAGCCTGACGGAAGGCCGCCGTATCGATGTGGGCCCGGCGGCCGGCCGGGAGGTCGACGAGACGACGGTAGTCGGGGAACTCGTGGCCGAGGCTCCGGCCGGCCGTCTGCCGGTCGCCTGTCTCCATCGTCACGCGGTCACCGTCCAGCTGGAGGTGGACGGGCTCCTCACCGGTGAGCAGCGCCCGCATCGCGTCGGCGAGCGGGAGAGGCACGACGACCTGTGTCCGGGGCCCGCCGTGCCCGGTCGTGGGTGCCTGCGCGACGGCCATCCGGTAGCGGTCGGTGGCCACGAGGTGAAGGCCGTCGCCCTCCACGTCGAAGAGGACTCCGCCGAGCATCGGCAGCTCCGCGTCGGTACCGGCCGCGAAGCGGACGGCGTCCAGCGCGGCGGCCAACTCAGGCGCGGGGACGGACAACCGGGCGGTGGTGGCGGTGTGGAGCGAGTTCATGGGGTGTGTCTCCCTGCGGTCGAGTAGTGCTCGGAGCGCGGAGAACTCGCTGCGGGCATCGGAGAGTCCCAGCTCGAGACGGCGCAGGTGCGCCTGAAGCAGACCGCGCACCAGGTCCATGTCGGCGCCGGACCACGCGGCCAGCACGAGCCGGATATCGGCCAGCGGCATGCCCGCCCGGCGTAACCGGGCCAGCAACCGGGCCTCCTCCAGCTGCCCGGCCTCGTACCAGCGGTACCCGCTGACCGGGTCCACCCAGGCGGTGGACCAGCACACCGGCCCGGTCGTAGAACCGCAGCGCGCTCACGCCCAGTCCGCCGTCCCGGGCCATCTCCCCGATGCTGCGCATGTCGTTCTCCACTCCCGGAACTCTGATCCCTCGACAAGGTCGAGGGTCAACTCCGGCCGGCCCGGAGACGTCACTCAGGCCGGGCAGTCGGCCTCTGTGGCGGCCGTGCCCGAACGGATTTGACGCCGCACCCACGGTTGCACGGGCGTCGGCGGTCCCGATGCCGGTAGGGCCGCGCCCGCGAGCCGGAGCACGTCGTGTACCACGCGCGAGGTCGCCGGCAACGTGGCGAGCCCGAGCACGGAGCCCGTCGCCCAGAAGGCGGCTCCAGCCCAGTTGATCGACAGCGCCCGGCAGTTCGTCCGTCTGGGCCGGCGGCTGCCCGGCCACGAGGTGGCCTGCGAGCCGTGGGTGCCGGCCTTCGGCGGTACGCAACCCCGCGTCCGCCTGCACGGCTCAATCGGCGATGCCGGCGAAGGCGATGACCTTGTCGATGCGGGCCCGGACGAGGAGGTTTCCCGGGCCGCCGTTGCGGGCTGCGTACTCCTCGGCGCTGTCTTCGCCCATGTAGCGGGCGCCGAGGCGCGTGGCCCACCGCAGTGTCTCGTCGGGGTCCTCTGAGATGTCGGCACGGCCCTGGAGCAGGACGAAGGCGTACGGGGGCCGGTCCTCGTCCACGCAGAGCGCGAAGCGGCCGTCGCGGGCCAGGTTGCGGCCTTTGACCCCGTCTTCCTCGGTGTTGAACACCACGTCGTCTCCGTCGAGCAGGAACCACACGGGTGTGACGTGCGGGCTGCCGTCGGGCCGGACGGTCGACAGCTTGCCGGTGCGGGTGCCGTGGGAGACGAAGGCCCGCCACTGCTGGTCGGTCATCCTGTGCATGGTCTGCCTCCTCTGATCGGGCGCCGGGTCGGGGGGAAGCCCGGCGGTCCGGCTTCCCCACACAGGGAGCACGGTTTGTCGCGGTTACTGTGTTCGGACGCGGCGCGGCCTATCGGGCGAAGTCGAGGCGGTCGGCCAGGCCGGCCTCGGAGAACGCGGCCTCGATCTCCTTGCGGCCCTCCTGGAAGTGGGCCCAGCCGTCGTAGTGAGCGGGGACGACCCGGCGGGCACCGAGGATCCTGGCGGCTTGGGCGCCCAGGGCACTGTCGAGGGTGAGCAGGCCACCGTCGAAGGCGAAGTCCATGCGGGCGCCGCCGAGGAAGAGGACCGCGGTGTCCACGGGGGCGAACTTCGTGGCGATCTCCTTGACGTGCTCCAGGTTGGCGTTGTCGCCGCTCACGTAGACGGAGGGCAGGTCGTGGGAGGTGAGCAGGAAGCCGACGACGTCGCCGGTGATCGGCTCGCATCCCTCGGGGCCGTGCCGGGCGGGCAGGCCGGTGACGGTCACGGTGCCGCCGTCGGGCCGCTCGAGCTCGGCGGTCTGCCAGAAGGCGAGGCCCCGGGCGTTTCCGCCCAGGCGGCCGGCGCCGCTGACGGTGGTGAAGACGACCGGTACCTCGGACAGGAGGGCGCGTCCGGCGTGGTCGAGGTTGTCGTCGTGCTCGTCGTGGGAGAGCAGGACGGCGTCGATGCGGCCGAGGTCGGCGGCGGTGACCGGTGACGGCTTGGTCTTGACGAGCTTGTGGTCGCCGGGGAGGGGCATGGGGTAGTCGCCCGGCGGGTCGAAGGTCGGATCGGTGACGAACCGGAGACCGCCGTACTCGATGAGGGTGGTGGGGCCGCCGTGGACGTGGACGGGGACCTGCTCGCCGGTGGGGCTGGACATGGGGAAACCTTCCGTGTGTTGACGCGGGAGAACTTGGCGGTACTGGACGGTGCGGAGGACCGTCCGGGTTCCGTCAAAAGGCAGATCGACCGAGAGGCGGCGCGTGGCGGACCCGGCCTCCTTGCACGGGACGTGTCACGGGGCGGGTGCGGAGAACACGCCGAAGTGGTGGCCCGCGCTGTCTTCCAGGCGGGCGAAGGTGAGGCCCGCGGCGTCGGTGATCGGTGCCATGAGCACCTTGCCGCCCAGTTCCTCGGCGTGCTGGACGGTCGCGGCGACGTCCTGGACGAGCACGTAGAAGACCGCGTAGTCGGGGAACCTCCCCTCCGACTCCCACACGCCACCGGTGGGCTGCTGGGCGCCCGGTGTGACGACGGCGTGGTAGTTGACGCCGGGGGTGTTGGTGTTGAGCTGGAAGTTCCAGTCGAAGAGCCGGCCGTAGAAGTGCTTGACCTCTTCCGGCTGGTCGGTGCCGATCTCGAACCAGGCGACGGAGTTGAGGGCAGGACCGGGCATCGAACTCTCCTTTACGTCTGACAGCGGGGGACATGGCGGCACGCTCCGCGCGCCACGACCGGAGCCGGTGGGCGCCTTCCGGAGTTGCCGCGCTCAGCCTAGACATATGCATTCCATGGAAGCAACTTCCGTAGATGAATGTTCCGTGGCCGCCACTGCCGACCGCCACTGGATCGCCCCAGTGGAGACGGTCGGCGGTTGCGGCCACATGGTCGACGTGGATCTCGGCCCGCGAGAAGTCACAGGTCCGCGTGGTGGAGCTGGCCTCGTCCGATGCCGAGGTCCGCCGGGAACTCGGCCAGCACGCTCCACCCCGGCACAGTTGGCACGCACTCGCCTCACGACCGTATTCCCGTGCTCTCGAGGAGTGAGTGCCTGCCGCGATGGCCCTTGCGCAGCGCAGATGCCGACGCTCTCTCACGCCGACGTCCCGCGCAGGGGCGTGCGCGGGAGACCTTGCGCCGGAGGTACGCCTGGCACCGCACTCGCTACGCCACGGAGTTCAACGGCCCCGTCCGGCGCCCGTCGACTCGGGGTCCGCGCTCTCCCGCAGCTCACGAAGTATGCGGGTCTTGTCGGCCCGGTAGCGCTCTACGGTCGGGAGTTTGACGCCTTCGTATCCGCGAACGGCATCCGGCAGCTCCGCGAGCCGGCGGACCTCGGCCAGGTTCTCCTCGTTCAAGAGCCCGAGCGCGGCGTTGATCGACTCGCGGTACTCGTCGACGAGCTGACGCTCGATCCGTCGCATGTGCTGAAGTCCGAACACGTCAAGGCGGGTCCCTCGAACGCGCCGCAGTGCTCGCAGCAGGCTGAGGATCGGACGGAACCAGCTCCCCAGAGCGACTTTCCTCGTCATACCCGCGGCTCGCAGAACAGGCGGATGCAGCCGGTAGGAGCGTCGGCTCGCGCTTCCGAATGTGGCGGTGATGTGGTCGTCCACGACGGGATCGAGGGCGAGCCGCGCCACCTCGTACTCGTCCTTGTACGCCATCAGCTTGTGGAGATAACGAGCGACAGTCTCGGCCAACTCGGTGGAATCGCCGACGGCAGCGCGTTCCGCGACCGCCACCGCCTTGACGAAGTCGACATACGTGCGGGCGTAGCGCCTGTCCTGGTAGTCGATGAGGTCGGCCACGCGCATGGTGAGGAGACGATGCAGCTCCGACTCCTCGTCATCGGTGACCGAGGCCACGAGCTCGGTGGTTCCTGCGGCGAGCCGCGGCCCCGCCTCCGCGAATGTCGAGCCCGTCAGCCCGGCCCGCAACGCCTGCGGGTCGGCGACCGCCTGGCGGCCTCGCCGGAAGGCCTGCACGTTGCGATCGACGGCGACGCCGTTCAGTGCGATGGCCTCTTCGATGGCCGAAGCCGGCATCGGCAGCAGCCCGGTCTGGTAGGCGGCTCCCACCAACAGCATGTTGGCGTACTGATCGTCGTCGAAGAGCTGCCTGGCCAGTGAGCCGGAGTCCAGAGCCACGAGCCGGCGCGTCGCACTGCCGACGGCGTGGCGCACGGCAGCGGGAGCCGGAAAGCTGACTGCTGTGTCGACCACCATCTCCCCGGTGGGTATCTCTGTCGTGGTCATGACGGCGACAGTTCGGTCCGGGGAGGCGGCGGAAAGGTACTTCGGATCGGTCGCGACGAGCGGGTCGCATGCGAGGTAGAGGTCGCACTGCCCCTGACCGATCTTGCCCCCTTCTTCCACGACACCCTCTGTGATCTTGATGTCGGAGACGACGGCGCCGCCCTTCTGGGCGAGACCGGTCTGGTCGAGGCTGCGCGCGTGACGGCCGTCGATCACGGCCGCAGTGGCCAGCACCTGGGAGACGGTGACGATGCCCGTGCCCCCGATCCCGGTGATCCGCATGCCGAAGGAGCCGGCACCGGCGGTGCGGGCCGGCTCGGCGACGTCGGTGGCCGCCAGGGCGGGCAGTTCCGCGCGCGGCGGCTTACCGGCAGGCACGATGGTCATGAACGCCGGGCAGTCGCCGTCGAGGCACGAGTAGTCCAGGTTGCACGAGGACTGGTCGATCCTGGTCTTGCGGCCGAACTCGGTCGAGACCGGGTGGACGGACAGACAGTTCGACTTGCGGCCGCAGTCACCGCAGCCCTCGCAGATGCGCTCGTTGATCCAGACTCGCGTCGTCGGTGCCTGGGCCTTGCCGCGCCGGCGGGCACGCCGTTTCTCGGCGGCGCATTCCTGGTCGTGGATGAGGACCGTGACGCCGGCGGTGGCCTTGAGCTCCGCCAGTGCGTCCTCGATCACGGCCCGGTCGAGGACCTTCACCGACTTCGGAAGCCGGGCCCGCGGGATGCGGGCCCGGTCCTCCGTCGTGATGATCACCTTGGTGGCGCCTTCGTCGAGGAGCGTGGCGGCGAGCCGGTCGACCGGCAGCGCGCCGACGGCGTCCTGGCCTCCCGTCATGGCGACCGTCCCGTTGTAGAGCAGCTTGAACGTGACGTTCACCCCCGCGGCGATCGCCGCCCGGACGGCCAGGCTGCCCGAATGCATGAAAGTGCCGTCCCCGATGTTCTGCACGAAGTGGTCGGCGTCGACGAACGGCTCCATCCCGATCCACTGAGCCCCTTCCCCGCCCATCTGGGTCATGCCGACGACCGGGCCCACCTGTTCGGGATCCATGAACACGACCATGGAGTGGCAGCCGATCCCCGCGCCGACCGGCGAGTCCCCGCCTGCGGTGGTCGAGGTGTTGTGCGGACACCCCGAGCAGTAGTACGGGCTGCGGGCCAGGAGTGGCAGCACCGACGCCGTACGGGCCCTCGGCCGCTGACGCCATGTGCGGGCGGCATCGATGCCGAGCCGTGCGAGCACTCTGGACAGTCCGGTGGCTATGCCGTCCGCGTCGAGCTCTCCTGAGCGGCTGAACAGGGACCGCCCGTCCTGGTCCTGCTTGCCGTGGACGAACGGGGCCCGGGGGCGGCCGAAGAGGATCTCCTTGACGGCGGCTTCCAGGAACGGCCGCTTCTCCTCGACGACCACCACCTGGTCGAGACCTTCCGCGAACTCGATGACGGCGTCACGTTCGAGGGGGAAGATCATGCCGAGTTTGAGGATCCTGATCCCGTACCGTGCGAGGTCCTCGTCGGTGAGACCGATGATGCGCAGGGCCTCGCGGACGTCGAGGTAGGTCTTGCCGGACGTCAGGATGCCGATCCTGTCCGACGGCCCGCGCTGGACCACGCGGTTGAGGCCATTGAGCCGTGCGTACTCCACGGCGCGGGGGAGCCGGACCTCGTGCAGGCTGCGCTCGAGCGCCATGAGATGGGCGCCGAGGAGCATCGAGTTCGGCTCGTGCGAGCCGGCGCCCAGGTCGCCCTCCACGACCGAGATCCGATCGCGCGCCACGACGGCCGTGGACGCCGAGTCCGCGACCGCGGTGGTGACCTTCAGGCCCGACCACACGCCGCTGAACCGGGAGAGGAACTGCGCGTGCAGCCCGAAGTCGAGGACGTCCTGCGCATCGGCGGGGTACAGCGTCGGGATCGCCAGGTCCGCGAGCGTCGCCTCACTGGCGCACGGCACGCTGGACGACTTGGCTCCCGGATCGTCGCCGACCAGAGCGACAGCGCCACCGGAGGGGCCCGTGCCCACCAGGTTCGCGTGGCGCAGGGCATCGGAGGCGCGGTCGAGGCCGGGGGACTTGCCGTACCAGACGCCCACGACGCCGTCGCACCGTGAGGTTCCGATCTGGCCGGCCAACTGGCTGCCCATGACGGCGGTCGCGGCGAGTTCCTCGTTGAGCCCCGGTCGGTGGACGACGTCGTGCGCGTGCAGCAACGCCTCGCGCCGTGCCAACTCGATGTCGTACCCGGCGAGTGGTGATCCCTCGTACCCGGATACGAACGTCGCGGTGTGCAGTCCGTTCAGACGGTCACGCCTGGATCGATCCAGGAGGACGCGGACGAGAGCCTGGATTCCGGAGAGGTGCAGGACGCCTTCTTCACGCAGGTAGCGGTCTTCCAGGCGGAAGCGTCGGCCGCCCGGCTGCTGCGCCTCGGTGATGGATGGGGTCATCGTCCTCTTCCTGACAACGATTCGGGGCCACTGCCCCTCTGATGGCCGTTGAACGGCGAGCTCCGCCGACTGCCTCCGGGCAGGGCAGGGTGCCGGGATCTGCGACGTAGTTCCTCACCGCGGCACAGGTTCGGTCAGCCGCGCGGTCGCCCAGCCGAGCAGCGCACCGCGGAACGCCGACACCAGTCGGTGCGTGATCTGCGCGGGCGACAGCGCGAGCGTGTCACGGAGATCGAAGATCTCCCGGGGGTCGAAGAGGACGTTCCACAGGAAGGCGGCCTCGTCCTCGACGCCGACGAGCTGGCCGACCCCGAGAATCGCCACGAGTTCGCGGATGGGGCGGGCGAGGGCCTCCGCCTGGCCTTCCAAGTACGGTTCCTGGGCCTTGTACCGCGCGAGGAACCCTTCCGACGACCGGCGGTGCACCAGCGCCGCGCCTTCGGCGAGGACGAGATCCACCCAGAAGCCGCAGACACTCTCGAGCAGGGCCAGACCGTTGCTTCGCTGCTCGAGACTGTGATCGCGGAACTTGCTCACGATGTCCCGCCGGTAGGCACTGAGGGCGTCGTCCGCGGACTCGAAGTGCCGATAGGCCGTCGCGACCGACACATCCGCCTGCCGAGCGATGTCGGCGAGGCTGATCGGCTGCTCGCAACGCTCGAAAAGCTCTGCGGCGGCCTGGATCAGCTTGGCGTTGTTCAACCGCTGATCCCTGCGCATGCGCGTCCTCTTCATGTACGCGGCTCATTTCGTGGGCGCTTGCTTGGCCTGCGTGCGCATGCCCTGCTCGGATTCCGCGATCTGCGCCAGCTCGGCGGCGATGTCGTACGCCTTCGTCAGGGGCACTGCGACGACGCCGTCGGCGTCGGCCACGACCACGTCACCGGGGTTGATGACGACACCGCCGATGGCGACGGGCGTCCCGATGGCTCCGGGGCCGTGTTTCCACGGCCCGGCCGGCGTGATCGAACGCGACCACACGGGGAATTGCTGCTGCCGGATCTCGTCGCGGTCCCTGACCGCTCCGTCGACGATCGCTCCCACGGCACCCCGCGAGGAGAAGTACTGGGTGAGGATGTCGCCCATCACGGCCCGGCCCGGGTAACCGAATCCGTTGATGACGAGGAAGTCGCCGGGTTCGATGTGCGCGACGGCGTCGATCACGGCCAGGTCGTCTCCTGCGACGGTCAGGACCGTCAGGGCGCTGCCCACGGCACGGCAGCCGTCCCAGAGGGGTGTGATGCCACCGTCGGGCATGCCGAGGCGCCCGAGTGCGTCTCCGATGTTCGCGACCGAGTGCCGCTGGAACTGCGCGAGCAACTCCCCGTCAGGACGCCGCCACTTCGGGCCGACCTCGATGTTGGGCGAGCCGGCGGATGTCGGCGCGTAGCTCATTTCTGTCCTTCCCGTGTCACGTGATGAGTGGGTGCCTGGACGACGTCGATCTCGAGGGAGGCGTCCGGGACTCCGTGCGCCCGGGCTGTGACGGTGATCCGTCCTGTTTCCCCGGTGGCCCGGACGATCGCCAGGGCACGTCCTTTGAACGAGGTGGCGGAATGGTCGAGGAAGCTCTCCTCGGTGGCCGGAGCTCCCGTACCGAATCCTTGGAGCACCCCGGCACCGTCGACCTGGATCGTGATCTTTGTGTCCCGGTTCGGGTTGAGCACACCGTCTCCGTCGGTCAGGGTGATGTCGATGTGGACCAACCGCTGCGGATCGGCGCCGAGTTCGGTGCGGTCCGTCTTCAGGCTCAGGTGCGTGGGTTCGCCGGCGGTGTGCAGCGCCGAGCGTCCCACCTCCGCTCCGTCGCGGTACGCCACCACCTCCAGGAGACCGGGCTCGTAGGGCACGTCGGCTTCGGCGACGAAGTTCCGCTCGGTGCCGACGGGCACGGTCGCGACGGTGATGCCGTTGAGCCGGAACTCGACTTCCTCGGCCGCCGCGTAGGCCTCGACATGGAGCGGCGAGCCGACAGGAACATCGAAGGTCCAGCTGGGGGAGACGTCGGCCCAGGTCCATGCCCTGGGCTTGATGACGTAGCCGTCATCGCGGTGGCGTCGCACGGCGAGGTAGGGCGTCTGCGTGAGCCCGTAGACGATCTCGCGGTAGTAGGAGATCGGGTGACGCTGCCCGATGATGTCGATGTCCCCGCACTCGGCGGTGAGCCACGGGTAGGGGGCGCGGTGCACCTGCTGGTCCTCGGGGTAGACGTGCCGGCCGGTTCCCACCTCGCCGAGGAAGTCCCATGCGGTCCAGGTGAAGTCGCCGATGACGTGGGGGTTCTCCGTGACGAGCTGCCACAGCCGGTCGATCTTCGTCGGGAATGTCTCCGAGCCCACTACCACGCGGTTGGGGTACGCCTCCTTGTCCAGCACGTACCGGCTCTCGCCGTAGTTGAGCCCCACGACGTCGAGAACGGAGGCGGGTTCGGCGAGCCGCTCCCCGACGACCGGCGAGGCCATGAGGGCGTCGATCAGATGCGTCACCTGGCCCAGATAGTCGTTCAGCCCCCGGACGGGGGCGGCGTCCTGCCCCAGTTCCGCCTTCAGCGCGGGGATCTTGTCGCGGGCGATGTACATGCCCTGGAGTGCGTGGGTGACCAGGCGGGTCGGGTCCTGCGCGCGCACCCGGTCGGCGATGCGGCGGCCCAGGCGCGTGCCGTGCGGGGTTCCGGCTTCGATGATCTCGTTGCCGATCGAGTACATGATCACGCTGGGGTGGTTGAAGTCCTTCGCCACGAGCGAGTCGACGTCGCGTTCCCACCACTGCGGGAATCTGCGCGAGTAGTCGTCACCGGACTTCGCGACCGTCCACACGTCGAACAGCTCGTCCATGACGAGCATGCCGAGACGGTCGCACGCGTCGAGCAGGGCGACGCTCATGGGGTTGTGCGCGGAACGTACGGCGTTGAAGCCCGCGGCCTTGAGCATCCGTACCCGCCGCTCGGCGGCGTCGGCGAAGTCGGCCGCGCCGAGGATGCCGTTGTCGTGGTGGATCGCACCGCCGCGGAGCTTGACGGTCTCGCCGTTGATCCGCAGGCCGCGGATCGGGTCGGCGGTGACGGTGCGGACACCGAAGTGCGTGGAAGTCTCGTCGAGCGGGCCGCTGTCGTCGAAGAGGCGCACGGTCGCGTGGTAGAGATGCGGCGAGTCGACGCTCCAGAGGGACGGCCGCTGGACGTACGCCCGCTGATGGGTGGTGATCCCGTCGCCCGCCAGGAGGGTGACCCGGGCCCGGTCGGACGCCACGACCTCGCCCCCGGCGTCCAGGATCTCGAGAAGCACTTCGACGACGCGGGTGGAGACGTCCTCGTTGACGATCTCGGTCGCCGCCACCACGGTGGCGAGATCGGCGTCGATGTCCGGCGTGATGAGTCGCAGGCCGGTCGGGGTGACGTGGACGAGGTCACCGACGAGGACGTTGACGGGACGGTGGAGGCCGCCCCCCGAGTACCAGCGGGAGTCCTGGTGTGCCTGCGCGTCCACCCGAACGGTGTTGGCCCTGCCGTAGTACAGGAAGGGGTCCGCGCTGACGTGGAAGCGGGAGTATCCGCCTGCCCACTGACCGGCGAGAGCACCGTTGATGTAGACCATCGCGTCGCGGTAGACACCTTCGAACTCGAAGGTGACTCGCTTCGTCGCCCATTCCTCCGGCACGTCGAACTGCTTCTCGTAGGTCCACTTTCCGTCGCGGAAGTAGCCCGTCTGCGGTCCACCGGAGTTCTCCGCGGACCGCCCTCCCTTCAGCATGGCGTCGTGCGGCAGGGTGACTTCTTCCTCACCGGCACCGGCACCGGCGACCACGATCGCCTCGTGAACGGACACGAGAGGGCCGACGCGCCACGCGTCGTTGAACGGGATGCGGATCATTGGAACTTCCTTGCTCGATCGTTCTAGAGGGTCGCGGCCGTGGGGTCCCAGTTCTCGTCCAGGGGGGCCGGCGATGCCACGGTGGATTCGAGGGTCAGCGGTGTCCCGGCCCGTGCCGCCTCCTCGATGGCGAGGAGCACGTCGAGAACGTGGCAGGCGAGAGCGCCGGAGGCGCGTTCCGGTACGTCGTCGCGTATGGAGCGAGCGAGCTCCAGCACCCCCACTCCCCGGCCCCACGTGGACCCGACAGCGGGTACGTCTTCCGGTTCCGCATGGAGAGGGACGAACCTGCCTGTTCCAGCGAAGCGGTTGGGGTCGGGGACCTCGAGTGAGGCTTCCGTGCCGTGCAGTTCGAGGAGGTCGCGGCGGATGCCCGAATCGAAGCTCGTGACGAGGGCCGCCCGGGCGCCGGAGGCGAACTCGAGCAGAGCCATGTGCTGACTCGGTACGCGCACGTCGAACTCGGTCCCGGCGCCCGCGCCGACGAGGACGCGCCTGACGGCCCGTGCGGTTGAGGAAACCGAGCTCACGCGCCGGACGGCACCCAAGGTCTGCACGAGCGCGGTGACGTGGTACGGCCCCATGTCCAGCAGCGGGCCGGCTCCCTGGTCGTAGTAGAAGGCGGGATTCGGGTGGGTGCCTTCCGGTCCCGGGGACTGCATGATCGCGAGCGCGCTCTTCGGTTCGCCGATGCGGCCCGCGAGGACCGCTCGTTGCGCCGTCTGCAGGGCACCACCGAGGAACGTGTCGGGCGCGCAGGCCACGCGAAGTCCTCTCCGACCGGCCTTGTCCAGCAGCAACCGTGCGTCGCGGCGGCTGGTGGCGAGGGGCTTCTCACTCCAGACGTGCTTGCCGGTCGCGAGGATCCGGGCCGACACGTCGTAGTGGGCGGCGGGGACGGTGAGGTTCAGCACGATCTCGATGTCGTCGTGGGCCAGGAGCTCGTGGACGAGCAGGTGCCGCAACCCGAACTCCCGCGCACGGGCACGGGCGCGCTCCTGGTCGAGGTCCGCTATCGCGACCACGTTCAGATCAGGGAACCGGGTCAGGTTCTCGAGGTAGTGGCTGCTGATGACGCCGGCGCCGATGACGCCGACACCCACTCGCTTGGAGTTCACCGGTCGACCTCCACCAGGTGACGCAGGCTCTGCTGCACGGCTTCGAACGGGTCGCCCGCGTAGTCGTCCAGTTCCACGACGCGGACCGCGTCCGGTGCGGCCTTCAGGATGTCCGCCACCGGCATCGCACCCTGGCCGACCGGCTGCTGCTCCAGGAGGGTTGTGGTGTACGGGGCCGTCCTTGAGGTGCAGGAACCTGACGCGCGCCCCGAGCCGGGAGGTCAACTCCACGGCGGAAGCGCCACCGACCTCGGCCCAGAAGGTGTCGAGCTCCAGGACGACGTCCTCGTCCAGCGCCTCCGCGAAGATTTCGAGGCCGGTCCTGCCGCCGAAGTCCTGACGGACCTCGTGGTCGTGGTTGTGGTACCCGATGGTGACGCCTGCGTCCCGGGCAAGCCTCGCGACGCCGTTCAGACTCGCGGCCGCCGCTTCGATGTCCGCCCGCGTGGTCCAGCGCTGAGCGATGATGCGCGGTTCGATGAGCGTGCCGATTCCGAGCTCTGCTGCCATGCGGACAGCTGCGGAAGCGTTTCCATCGACGAGGCTCGCGTGTGCGCTGAGCGGGCGCAGCGGTGTCTCGGCCAGCGCACGCCGGTACGCGTCGCGGTACTGCTCGAACCTCCACAGCTCCACGTTCTCGAATCCCATCGCGGCGACGCGCGCGAGCGTCCCCGGGAGATCGGTCTCGATGGCCTTGCGCAGCGTATAGAGCTGCACTGAGTACAGGCGCTCCGTCATCCGCGTTCTCCCTGGTCCAGCGCGAGTTCTCCCGCATGAGCCGTTGTCACCGTTTCGGCCAGGACGGCGAGCGCGTGGTCCACCGGTTCCAGGGAAGCGGGCAGGTTGAGGAAGCCGTGCAGTACGCCGGGCACCGTGACGTGCCGCGCGGGTACCCCCGCGTCCACGAGAGTGGCCGCGAACGCCTCGCTGCTCGCACGCAGATCGTCGTACTCGGCGTCGAGCAGCAAGACGGGGCAGAGGCCGTCGAGGACGCCGTTGGCGGGGAGGGCGTAGCCGTGCGGATCCGGCGTGCGGCCCAGGTAGTTTCCCGTCATCTCGGCCACGTCCTCCGGCAGGATCCGGACCATGCGCGGCAACGGCGCGAACGCTTCGACCAGCGGCGGCGAGAGGGGCGGCGGGACGGAGTGCAGGGTCGCATAGGCCAGTACCAGTGCGGCGGGCAGCCATTTGTCGTCGTCCCGGAGGCGAAGTACGGCTCCTGCGGCGAGGTTCGCCCCCGCACTCGCGCCGCCGACGATGATCCGCGCCGGTTCGATGCCGAGCACCGCGGCGTTCTCGCGAACCCATTGGACGCCCGCCACGACGTCGTCGTGCGGCACCGGATACGTCACGCCGTCGACCGCGAGCCGGTAGTCCACGCTCACGACCACGGCGTCGGCCCTGGCGCACACCTCGCGGGCGGTCCAGTCGGCCTCGTGCATGTCGAGATCGCCGAAGACCCATCCGCCGCCGTGCACCCAGACCAGGCCGGGGCGAGGCCGCTGCGGTGCTGACGGCGGCCGGTAGACGCGCACGGCTATCGGGCCGTGCGGGCCGGGAATGCTCTCGTCGCTGGTTTCGACGGAGGGCAGTGCCGGTGCCGCCTTCCAGGTCCGGTATTCCTGCAGGCGCGGTTGCACAGCCGGATCGGCGAGTGCCTCGCGCCAGGACGGGAGGTCCTCGATCAGGCTGAGCCGCGCGGAGATGCTGGGATGCAGAGCCATCAGGGTCAGGTCTCCAGGAGTGCGGGGAATCGGGTGCAGCGCGCGTAGGCGGGAGGCGGTGGGGGATGTCCGCTCAGCCGCGTGGCCGGCCGGAGTGCCGGGCGGGCAGGCCTACTTCACGCTCCCGGCGGTCAGTCCGGAGCGCCAGAACCTCTGCAGGACGAGAAACGCGACGATCAGAGGGATCACAGAGAGGAACGCGCCGGTGATGGTGATGTTGTAGGGGATGCCTTGGTTCACCCCTTCCCTCCAGTTGGCCAGCCCGACGGTGACCGGCTGAAGTTCGTCGCTGTTGAGCATGAGCAGGGGCAGCAGGTAGTTGTTCCAGATGCTGACGAACTGGAACAGGAAGATGGTGACCAGCGCGGGCGACATGATCGGCATGGCGACCCGCCAGAAGATCCGGGCCTCGCCGGCACCGTCGAGTCGCGCGGCTTCGATCAGTTCGTCCGGTACCGACGCTCCGGCGTAGATGCGCGACAGGTAGACCCCGAACGGGCTGACGACGCTGGGCAGGAAGACGGCCCAGTAGGTGTTGACGAGGTGGACCTGGCTGAACATCAGGTACAGGGGCAGCGCGAACATGACGTCCGGGATCAGGACGGCGCCGAGGATGACGTTGAAGGTCAGGTCGCGACCGCGGAAGGGGTACTTGGCCAGCGCGTACCCGGCCATGGCGGACAGCGTCGTGCTCACCGCCGCGCCGCCGATGCTGTAGAGAGCGCTGTTCAGCAGCCACCGGGCGAAGATGCCGTCCTGCTCCTGGAAGACGTCACGGATGTTGGTCCACAGGTCGAAGTGGGAGAACCACAGCCCGTTCGTGGTGAACAGGTAGCCGCTGTTCTTCGTCGCGGTGACCAGCAGCCACCAGACCGGGATGAGCGTGTACAGGGCGAAGAGCGCCATGACCGCGAACACGCCCGCCCGGCCGGCCAGCGATGACGTACGCGGTCGCCCGGGAGGCCCGGCGGCGGCACGTGCTGCTGAGGGAGTGACGGTCGTCATGCGAAGGTGCCCTTCCGCTGGGTGAACTTGAGGAAGCCGAACGACAGCACGAAGGTCAACAGGGCGAGGATGACCGACTGGGTGGCCGCGTAGTTGTAGTTGTTGATGTCCGCCGACTGCTGTGTGGCCAGGATCGGTGTATAGGTGGGGGAGACGGTCGGGGCGACCTGACTCAGCACCGCGGGCTCGTTGAACAGCTGGGCGGTACCGATGATGGAGAACACGGTGGTGAGGATCAGCGCCGGCCGTACCGCGGGAATCTTCACGTGCCAGGCGACCCGCCACCCGGAACAGCCGTCCATCACAGCGGCTTCGGTGAGTTCGCCGGGGATCGCCTGCAAGGCCGAGTAGATGATCAGCATGTTGAAGCCGGTCCAGGCCCACGTCATCATGTTGCCGATCGAGGCGAGCACGAGGTCGTCGGACAGGAAGTTCACTTCGAGACCGATGTGCCGCAGGGCAGCGGTGAACGGGCTGACGCTCGGTGCGTACAGGAACGACCACATGATCGCGGCGATCACGCCCGGCAGCGCGTAGGGCAGGAAGTAGATCTGCCGGAAGAATTTCTTGAACACGGCGCCACGCGAGTCCAGCAGCAGCGCCAGCAGGAGCGCCAGGCCCAGCATCACCGGCACCTGCACGATGCCGAGCGTGAACACCCGAAGGAACGACGACATGAACCGGCTGTCGTGCAGAGCCGTCACGTAGTTGTCGAACCCGGCGAAGACAGTCGTCGACGGTCCCAGTCCGAGGCCGCTGCGGCGCGTCCTGAAGAAGCTCTGGTAAACCGCGTAGCCGATCGGTGCGAGCAACATCGCCGTGAACAACAGCCCGAACGGTGCCAGGAAGAGCACCGCGGAACGAGTGTGGCCACGGCCGGGGACACGCTTCGCTGCCGAGCCGGCGATGGGGTGGGCGAGAGCGTCGCCAGGCGTTCTTGTCGCCATGCCTGTTCCTTGCTCGTGAAGTGGCCCCGTGAAGTGAGGGACCGACTGGTCATGGGTGCTGGTCGGGCTGGTCGTCGCCCTGCGGGGGCGGGAGCGGTGGTGGTACGGAGGGAGGACGGAGCCCCGCATGTCGGGGCCGAGGGCGTGAAGCCGCGGGGCGCCGGCGCCCGGCGGGTCAGGAAGGCCGCCGGGCGCCCGCCGTCGTTCACCGCGCGCGTCACTTCCCGACGCTCAGCCCCTGGCTCTTCATGGCCGCGACGGTGCTGTCCTGGACGGAGGTCACGGTCTTCGGGATGGTGCCCTGCCCGGCTCCGGCCTTCTTGAGCCCGTCCTTCATGTCGGACTGAACCTGGCTCATCGTCGGGCCCCACACCCAGCCCGTGCTCGTGTTCGCGGCCGCTGTCTTGAACACGTCGTAGATGTTCTGTCCGCCGAAGTACGCCGACGGCTGGTCCACGGCAGGCAGCTGCTGTCCGCTCGTCGCGGCCGGGTAGATGCCCGTGTTCTTGATCAGACTGGTGACACTGTCGTTGTCGGTGCTCATCCAGGTCGCGAACTCCGTCGCTTCCTTCGGGTGGTCGCAGCCCTTGAGCACCACGGTCGCCGAGCCTCCGCGGTTACCGGCCGCCTTCTGTCCGGCGGACCACTGGGGCATGGGCGCCACGGCCCACTTGCCGGACAGCTCGGGCAGGTTCTTGGAGATCAGCGGAGCCGCCCACACGGCGCTGACGAGAGACAGCAGCTGCCCGTCCTGCACCTTCTTGAACCAGGCCGTGTCCAGCATCGGGTCACTGGTGACCAGCTTCTTGTCCAGCAGGCCTTGCCAGTACTGCGCGACCTTGCTGGTCTGCGGGTTGGCGATGGTCACCTGCCACCGGTCGTTCTCGGTACCGAACCACTTGCCTCCGGCCTGCCAGGTCAGCGCCCCCAGGTCATAGGCGTCCTGCGGCGTGGTCGTCAGGTAGGCCGAGGGGTCGGCGCTGTGCACCTTCTGCGCGGCCGCGGCGAAATCGTCCCAGGTCTTCGGTGGCGAGATCTTGTACTTCTTGAACAGGTCGGTGCGGTAGTACATCGCCATGGGCCCGGTGTCGACGGGGATGCCGAACACCCTGTCGCCGACGCTGGACATCTGCCAGGTCCACGGCACGAACTTGTCCTTGGCGGAGTCGGCGTACTGGGAGATGTCCTCCAGCGCGCCGGTGGCGATGAAGTTCGAGAGGGTGTCGTAGCCCACCTGTCCGAGACAGGGTGCGTTGTCGGCCTTCACCGCGTTCTGCATCTTGGCGTAGCCGCCGATGCTGCCCGCCGGGATCTGGCTGTACTTGACCTTGATGTCGGGGTGGGACTTGTTCCACAGCGCCACGGACTTGTCGAGGCCGACCGCCGCCCCCCAGAACTCCACCGTCACCGGCTTGCCGCCGGAACTCGAACCGCCCGAGTCGCCGGACCCGCTGCAGGCGCTGAGCGTGACGAGCGAGGCAACGGTCAACATGACCCCAGCCCCCTTCACCCACCGTGAAGCCATGGGAACTCCTTCCGTCGGCCGTCCGCCTTGCGGAGCTTGCCGGTTGATCTGCGAGCGGCGTGTCGCGCACGGAGTCGTTGAGAGCTTCCCGTCTTCGGGGACTCATCCCTACGAACACTGCCGAACGGCTTGCGATTGGGGTTTCGCTTGAGGTGTGCGCCAGCCCTTGTTGGCCCGTCTGGCCTACGTGATGCGCCGGCCCCGCGGAGCAGCGTCCGAGGCTCGGAGTGCTTGCGGTCGAACCGAGCAGCTCACTCTGAAGTGCGAAGCGAATCTCAGTTGCGTTGACTATGGGGCCGGGTGCGCCGCCTGTCAACGCTTTCTCGTCGACTCTTGGTAAAGAGTCTGGCTCACCGAAAGGGTCGCTGGGCAGCACGGGCTTCGGGACCTCTGTGACGCACTCGAGATCTCCGGGGTCCATGTGTATGCGTTCTGTCGGTCAGGCCGATATGTGACCGAAATCGAGGAGGCAGTGCTAAAGCGCGTTGATGACGTGTGAAAAGCGGCGCAGACCCTCTTCGAGCGCAGCCTCGTCCGTGGCGAAGGACAGGCGTACGTGTCCCTCGCCCGACGGGCCGAATTCGGACCCGGCGCGTACGAGCACGCCTCCGTCGGCGAACCGTTGCGCGAGTTCGACGGAGGACAGGGCGCTGTCGATACGGGGGAATGCGTAGAACGCTCCGAGAGGCCGGACGACGCTCACCGCATCGAGACCGTCGAGGTGCTGCATGACCAGATCGCGGCGGCGCTGGAAGCGTGCCGAGAGTGCGTGCAGATCTTTGTCGGGAATGCGTAGCGCCTCGACGGCCGCGTCCTGGACGAAGGTGTTCAGAGGCCCGTTGATCGTCCGGTGAACGAGGTTGATCTTTTCGGCGACAGTGGCGGCGGCGCAGATGAAACCGATGCGCCAGCCGGTCATCGAGTACGACTTGGAGAACGTGCCGGAGAGCACCACCCGGTCCCGTACGGAGATCAGTTCAGATGCCGAGGTGAACGCGATCTCGTCGAAGACGATGTCGCTGTATGCCTCGTCCGACAGGAGGTAGAGGTCAGGGTGATCGCGGAGGATGGCGCCGACTCCTTCGATATCGGCCTTGGAGAACACCATTCCGGTGGGGTTCACGGGATTGCACAGGATGAGCATGCGGGCTCCCGCTGCGGCCGCCGCGAGTTTGTGCAGGTCGATCGAGCCGTCAGGCCGCGTGGAGATCCACTCGGTCTTGGCCCCTGCCATCGCCGCGTGGTCCGCGTACAGGGAGTAGGTCGGTTCGGGGAGCAGTACTCGATCGCCCGGGTTCAGCAGAGCGAGGACGGTGGCTGCGAGGCCGGCGCTGCCTCCGTGAGTGACGACGACATTCGCCGGTTCGACCCCGAGGCCCTGGAAACGTGCCAGGTGGGAGGCGATCTCCTGCCGGAGATCCGGCGATCCTGTGATCTGCGAGTAACGAGTGCGACCGGCGCGCAACGCCCGGACGGCAGCCTCCACTACCGGCTGCGGCGTGTTGCTGTCCGGTTCACCCATGGCCAGAGAGATGAGGCCCGGCACCGCACCTCCCAGTGTCTGGGGCCGCCTCGACGCTGCTCTGATGCGTTCCGGGAGAGAACTGGCCGTTCGGGAGGGGAGGGTGCTCATCCGATCTCCAGGGAGTCACGATGGATGTAAAGTGCGAGAACATTCTCACATCGTGATGAGCGGTTCAAGGGTGGGGACGCGGCTGGATCGGCCGGAGGCAGGTGGTTGCACATGCCCGAGCGGGTGCGCGGTGGGCGCGCCGTGGTCCGGGGGGCATGCCTGAAGCCCACCGCAGACGCCGTGGGTGGTTGGTTCCTGGTGCTGAGCTATGGCCCCCGGAGGGAGCCGCCCCTCACCGGCTGCCGGTCGTGTGCGTCAGGCGCCGGCCCAGCCCTGGAGAGCCCCGTAGTAGGCCGCCGTCAGACGGCTGATCGCTTCCTCCTCCGGGAGGCCGGTGCTGATCAGGTCCAGGATCTCGCGTGGATCGAACATGGCGTTGTACAGGAACAACGCGTGATCGAAATGCTCATCCGGCACGTTCAGGTGCCGCATCACACTGCGAATGGGGCGCTCCCAGGCGTCCCGGACCGGGGTGATCACCTCGTCGTTGTCGCGCAGGCGGGCGAGGAACCCCGTGCGCGATCGGATCTGGACCATGGCGGGGCCGTAGCTGCGGACCAGACGAGCCCACTCCCGGACGACCTCCTCGAACAGGTCCGGGCCGGTCTTGGGGCAGTCGTGGCTGTAGTTGCGCAACTGGACGATCACGCCGAGCAGGTAGGCCTTGAGGAGCTCCTCGACCGACGGGAAGTACCGGTATGCCGTGGCCAGCGACAGGTTGGCTCGCTCCGCGATGACCGCCATGGTCATCGCGCCGGGCTCGGTCCTGAGCGCTTCCCCCACGGCCTCCAGGAGCTTGCGCCGGTTGCGGACCGCGTCGCGGCGCATGCCACGACCGGCACCCTGTTCCTCGTTCTTGACCGTCAGGGGGAGCCTCCCGGG
The DNA here is from genome assembly GCF_030816715.1 of Streptomyces achromogenes. Lineage (NCBI taxonomy): Bacteria > Bacillati > Actinomycetota > Actinomycetes > Kitasatosporales > Streptomycetaceae > Streptomyces > Streptomyces achromogenes. The sequence continues at coordinate 7,819,555 of NZ_JAUSYH010000001.1, forward strand.
ATGCCTCATCGGAGAGAGATGTCTCACCTTTGGGCAAGACGATAGTGAGGTCCGTCCGAGTCGCTCAAGCGGCGGGGCCTCGCCCGGTGCCGGGATCTGCATGAATGGCTCTGCCGAGCTGGTATCAAGGCTGCACCATGCGCCGTCTTCCTCGGTGTGCCCCCCGGGCCGCTGACCCGGAGGGCTGGGCGAGCGGATCTTGCGAAAAACACCGACGCGGCCTTGAGGATCTCATTGGCTCGCCGCAAATCGGCGTTCTCCTTGCGGAGTTGGGCGAGTTCGCTCTTCTCGGCGGTGGTCAGCAGATCGGGCCGGTCGCCCTGGTCGGCCTCGGCCTGGCGGACCCATAGCCGCAGGGCTTCCTTGTGGATGCCCAGATCCCGGGCGACATGCGCGACCGGACGGCCTGAGGTCCTCACCTCGCGGACGGCTCGCTCACGCAACTCGTCGGGGTACTTCCCACTGAGCTGGCCTCATGGTCCGGCAAGGAGTTGCACCAGACCGACCCACGTGTGCTCATCGGCCTCGGTATGAACGGCGCGGACCTTCCAGGTGCCGGCGGACAAAGGAACGGAAGCTGAATCGGGCAGCCCGCCATGTGGGTACTCGACGTCCAGATCGGCGCCGGCATTCACCGAGTCCATGAGCACCGCCGGGCCGTCCGTCGTCCAGGTGCCGCAGTCCTCCCAGGCAATAGAAGGGCTCGTGAGGACGCGCTCGGCCACTGCGACCAGCTCGGCTTCGGACGAGGCCGCAAGCCATCGCAAGAAGGCACGGTGCTCCGGGAGGTAGCAGGTGGTGGCAGGCTCGTCTCCCAGAATCAGAGCCTCGCCCCCCTCACCTCTCATGGCGACCGCCTCGGCCAGTCCCTCCACCTCGCAGGCCCGGTCATAGTCGTCCGGCGTGTCGGTGCCGCCGATGAGCATCCCCGATTCGGTGCAACCACCCCATTCGGCCAGCGCGGAAACGGGCACGACCACAAGCGGCCCGCCCATCGACTCCACCCAGGTGTGGGTGTACTCGGCTGAACCGGCGGCTTCGGACGACGATGTGTTCATGGCGTCAGTGTGCATTCAGGCCCTGACAAGGCCTGCATGGGAGCAGTCAGTGCACACAATCCCCGCACTCCGCCGGAAACAACACGGCACCTGGCGGCAGTTCGCCCGGATGCCGGGCGCTCACCCGCAGGCGTGCTTCGAGAGAGCCCTTCGCGGGCGGGTATTCGAGGGTGAGTTCGCTCAGCACGGTGATGACACCAGCGAGGTGCATTTCCGCCGCGTGCATGCCGTCGGGGAGACAGCCGGCCAAGAGGCCGAAGGCTGCCGTGTCGCCGCTGTCGGCGACGCACTCACGGATGTCGAAACGCCAGTGCGCGGCCGCATCGGCCAGCAATGACTTGCCCCTCTTGCCCAGCCCGACCAGGAAATCCGTGCGATCTCGCAGATGGTGCGCGATGGCACAACAGACGGGAACCGCGGTGCCGTCAGGAGCCACTACCCGCGTGTACCCGGCATGCGGACAGCACGACAGAGCCTCGTCAAGCAGCGACAACGCGGTGTCCTTTGCCGCCGGGTGACCCTGCTGCGCGATGTCCAGAAGCAGCGACGCCCAGCACCCGGGCCAGGCCCTTCGCCCAGCTTGAGTAATCCGTCCTTCCGCTCCGCCGGGTGTGTGCTGACCCGGTACCGACGGGACTGCGCGGCGGCGTGGTGCGGAAAGCTCCACTCGGCGCGCGAGATCGGGTCGCCAGCGGGCGTACGAGTTCGCCGATCAGGCCGGCCTCGTGGGCGGCGAACCTGATCTCGTTCCGAACCCCCTGAACGTCCCGTTCGCCGCTGCCGAAGACGTTGGGCAGGATTCCCGACAGTGCCGACAGCGCCGACAGCGCCGACAGCGCCGACCGGCCGAGGGCCAAAGGGACCGTGTATCAGGTAGTCAGCATCCGGTCAGCACGAGTCGCCGGGCTTTCCCGGGGGATTGCCCGAACAGGCGCCGGTGCGGCGCGAAAGCCGAGGCGTGAAGCCGTCTCGCCCGAGCGGAGCGATGTTCCTCACCTTCCTCGACCGGCGTGTCCCGGTGTACAGTCGAGACCGCCCTTGACCTGCACAAAGCTGGCAGGGAGCCATCTTCCAGGAGTCCAAATTGCTGCGTACTCTGTTCAAGTCCAAGATCCACCGTGCCACCGTCACCCAGGCCGACCTGCACTACGTGGGATCGGTGACCATCGACGCCGACCTGTTGGACGCCGCCGATCTGCTGCCGGGCGAGCTCGTGCACATCGTCGACATCGACAACGGGGCGCGGCTGGAGACGTACGTCATCGAAGGGGAGCGCGGCTCCGGTGTCGTCGGCATCAACGGCGCCGCCGCGCATCTCGTGCACCCCGGTGACCTGGTGATCATCATCAGTTACGCTCAGGTGACCGACGCCGAGGCGCGGGCACTGGAGCCGCGGATCGTGCACGTGGACGGTGACAACCGGATCGTGGCCCTGGGGGCCGACCCCTCGGAGCCGGTACCGGGCACCGACCAGGAGCGCAGCCCGCACGCGGTGTCGGTCTGACGCCGTCAGCGCAGTCACCGCACCGGGAGAGCCCCATGAGCGACATCGAGATCCGCGACGACCGGGCGGCGGGCCGCCTCGAAGCCGTCGGCGACGGCGGTGAAGTCGTCGGCCGTATCGAGTACTTCGTCCTCGACTCGCCCGCTGCCGCCCTGGTGCCGGTGCACACCGTCGTCGAACCCGCGCACGAGGGCAAGGGCATCGCGGGGTCGCTGGCGCGCGAGCTGTACGCCCTGGCCGCGCGCGACGGCGTCCCGGTGGCGCCGCTGTGCCCGTACGTCGTGAAGTGGGCCGCACGCCACCCCGAGGAGGCTCCGGCCGCGGACCCCGGGCTGCTGAGCGCCGCGAAGGACTGGCTGCGCGCCCACCCCGGCAGGTTCTGACCTTCGCGCCCAGGCCCCGCGGTCTGTCCTTCGGCGGCTCGCGAGCCGGGCGCCCGCGATGCGGGTGGCCTGCCGTCGCGCGGCGATCGCGGCGATCGGGGCGTGGGTGGCGTCACCGGTGGTCCGAGCCGAGTGCAGTCCTCGATGGGGCGGCCTGCGCACGGCCTCCGCAGCCTCCGCCGGCCGTGGGCCCCGTCGTCCGCTCGGGCGCCGCAGGGGTGACGGTCGGGCGGGGCCGGCCGGGTGAGTGTGCGGGGCGGGCCCGGGTACGCGGGGGAGTAGTTCCACAGCCAAGCCCCGCAAGCGGCCGGAGGACACGATGAGCGACCCGTACCCCGACCCCGTCCCGCCCGGGCCGACGCCAGGCCCCGACCCGGTACTTCCGGATCCCTTCCCGAGCCCGGTGCCCACGCCCGAACCGCAGCCCCCCGGCCCTCAGCCCCCCGGCCCGCAACCGCCCGGCCCGGATCCGGCGCCGCCCCCGCGGCCCGGGCCGCCGGACCCGTCGCCGTCCCCGATCCCGCCGGGGCCGGAGCCGGTCCCCAGCCCGGAACCCGGGCCGCCCCTGACCTGACGCGGCGGCGGTGGGCGGCCCCGACGCCGCTCACCGCCGCCACCCGACGGGCCGTTCCCGCACTGCTCCCGGGAACGGCGTCTACGCGTCCACCTCCGAGCGGTCCCCGCCCCACAGCGTGTGGAACGCTCCCTCGCGATCCACCCTCCGGTACGTGTGCGCCCCGAAGAAGTCCCGCTGCCCCTGGGTGAGCGCAGCCGGCAGCCGCTCCGCCCGCAGGGCGTCGTAGTAGGCCAGTGCCGCGGCGAAGCCCGGGGTGGGAACGCCCTGCAGCGTCGCCGATACCAGCACCTCGCGCCACGCGTCCTGCGCCGCCGCGATCTCCGAGGCGAACGTCGCGTCGGAGAGCAGGCTCGGCAGGTCGGCCCGGGTGTCGTACGCGGCCCGGATCCGGTCCAGGAAGGCGGCGCGGATGATGCAGCCGCCGCGCCAGATCGAGGAGACGGCGCCGAGGTCGATGTCCCAGCCGTATTCCTCGCTGCCCGCCGCGATCTCGTGGAAGCCCTGCGTGTACGACACGATCTTGGAGGCGTACAGCGCCTGCTCGACCCGGTCGGCGAAGGCCTGCGCCTCCGCCTCGCCCAGCGCGGCCGCCTTGGGCCCGGCCAGACCGCGCGAGGCCTCGCGCAGCCCCGCGTGTCCCGACAGCGACCGGGCGAAGACCGCCTCCGCGATGCCCGACACCGGAACCCCGAGGTCGAGGGCGATCTGGACGGTCCAGCGGCCGGTGCCCTTCTGCTCCGCCTGGTCCACGACGACGTCCACGAAGGGCCTGCCGGTCGCCGCGTCCACGTGGGACAGCACCTCGGCGGTGATCTCGATCAGGTAGGAGTCGAGGCGTCCCGTGTTCCAGGTGCGGAAGATGTCCGCGATCTGCGCGGGCTCGTACCCGGCGACGTCGCGCAGCAACTGGTAGGCCTCGCCGATGAGCTGCATGTCGGCGTACTCGATGCCGTTGTGCACCATCTTCACGAAGTGGCCGGCGCCGTCGGGGCCGACGTGGGTGACGCAGGGCGCCCCGTCCGCGGCCTTGGCGGAGATCTTCTCCAGCATCGGGCCCAGCGACTCGTACGACTCGGGGGAGCCGCCCGGCATGATGCTCGGGCCGTGCAGCGCGCCCTCCTCGCCGCCGGAGATGCCGGCGCCGACGAAGTGGAGCCCCTGTTCGCGCAGTTCGCGCTCGCGGCGGCGGGTGTCGGCGAAGTGCGCGTTACCGCCGTCGATGATCATGTCGCCGGGCTCGAGCAGCGGGGCGAACTCCCTGATCACCGCGTCGGTGGGCTCACCCGCCTTGACCATGACGACCAGGCGGCGGGGGCGTTCCAGCGCCGCGACGAAGTCCTTGGCCGTCTCGGCCGCCACGAACTCGCCCTCGTGACCGAACTCCTTCACCAGCGCGTGGGTGCGTGCCGCCGTGCGGTTGTGCACCGCGACCGTGTAGCCGTTGCGTGCGAAGTTGCGGGCGAGATTGCGGCCCATGACCGCGAGTCCCGTGACGCCGATCTGGGCTGAAGTGCTCATACGGGTGGCCCCTCCAGAGGTGCGCGTCGGTAGCGTGCTGTCATCCTGTCGTCCTCGGGTCCATCTTGACGGGTTTCCCGGGCCGTTTCGTTCCGCGACCGGCCCTCGGACGGCCCGTCGGGAGCCCCCTTGCGGCTGCCACGCTCCGGGCGGCGCCGGAGCGGCCGGTTGTCGCCTTGTCATGGCCTGTTCGCAGCCCATACTTTTGCCGCTCCTGACGCAATGTCGAGGGGGACCCCATGGCCGTACGCGGCCGGCACCGCCGGTATCAGCCGAACAGGATCAACCGCGCCTCACTCACCGTCACGGCAGGCGGCGCCGGCATGGCGATACCGCTCATGGGCGCCGGAACCGCCCAGGCGGCCGACGTCGACACCTGGAACAAGGTCGCCGCCTGCGAGTCGACCAACGACTGGGACATCAACTCCGGCAACGGCTACTACGGCGGACTGCAGTTCACGCAGTCCACCTGGGAGGCGTACGGCGGCACGCGGTATGCGCCCCGCGCGGATCTGGCCACCAGGGACCAGCAGATCGCCGTGGCCGAGAAGGTGCTCGACGGACAGGGGCCCGGCGCGTGGCCGGTGTGCTCGGTGCGGGCCGGCCTGAGCCGAGGCGACGGGGACCCCGGCATCCACCCGAACGGCTCGGCGAAGACGGCCGCGAAGAGCGGCAAGAGCGCCAGGAGCGGAAAGGACGGCACGTCCCGGGAGGCCGGGGCGACCGGAGCGGCCGGGGCGAAGAAGTCCGGCGCGTCCGCGCGGTCCGGCGGTGCGGCGAAGACGTCCCTGGACGACGTGCGGCCGCAGAGCACCCCCCAGTCGCGGGCGGGCACCGCGCAGATGTACACGGTCGTCCGCGGCGACACCCTGTCCGGCATCGCCGACGACGAGGACGTCCGCGGCGGCTGGCAGGGCCTGTACGCCGCGAACCGGACGACCATCGGCGCGGACCCCGACCTGATCCTGCCCGGTCAGCGGCTGAGCCTGCGGGCCGGGGCGTCGTCCACCGGCAGCACGCCGGGCAGTCACGGCAAGCCGGGCAGTCACGGCAAGCCCGGCGGTCACGGCAAGCCCGGCAGTCACGGCGAGCAGCACAAGCAGAGCAAGCCGGCCAAGAGCAGCAAGAGCGGCAAGAGCTCCAAGGGCGAGAAGGCCCACGGCGGGACGTCGACCGGCCGTTCCTTCGTGGCTCCCGTCGACGCGGCCACCGGAACGCGGTACCACGCGTCCGGTTCGTCGTGGTCGAAGGGCTATCACACCGGGGTCGACTTCCCCGTGGCCACGGGGACGACGGTGAAGGCGGTCGCGGCAGGGGAAGTGGTGAGCGCCGGCTGGGGCGGGTCGTTCGGCTACCAGGTGGTCATCCGGCACGGCGACGGCCGCTACACCCAGTACGCCCACCTGTCGGCCATCTCCGTGCGGGACGGCCAGTCGGTGGGCGGCGGTCAGCGCATCGGCCGGTCCGGCTCCACGGGCAACAGCACGGGCCCGCATCTGCACTTCGAGGTGCGGACGGGGCCCGGCTTCGGATCGGACGTCGACCCGGTGGCCTATCTGAGGGCCGGCGGCGTCAGGATTTGACCCGCTCCCGGTGCCGGTCCACCGCTACCGGCACCGGGATGTGCAGCCCTCCGTAGAGCGGGGTGTAGAACGACGGCAGGACGGCGGCCGTCACGGGCGCCGTCTGCCCGGAGTGTGCGTCCTCGTACAGGTCGTCCAGGCCGTTCAGATCGTCCAGGTCGTCGCGGACGTCGTCGTACCGGCCGTCGCCGTGGCGGTCGTCCGCTCGGCGTGCCTCGGCGTCGGCCCCCGAGACCGCCACCAGGCGGTCCGGGCCGGCCACGACCACGGGCCGCGGCTCCGCAACCACCTGCCGCGGCTCCGCGGCGGCTTCCAGGACCGCGGCCGGCGCCGGGAGCACGACCTTGACGGTGTCGGTCCGGGTGCGGGCGGCGGGCAGACCGGCCGGCACACCGGTCGTCGCCGGCTCCGGCTGCGCCTGTGTGGTCTGTGTGGTCTGGAGACGCTCTGTCGTGAGCAGGATCAGTCCGCCCGCCGCCACCACGGCGCAGCCCAGGGCGAGCGCGGTGCCCGTGGTGCCGTGGCGGAAGGTCTCGTCGAACATCGTGATGCCGACCGCGGCCGCCACCACCGGGTTGACCACGGTCAGCGTGGCCAGCGGTGCCGCGAGGCCCGCGCCCCGGTAGGCGGCCTGGGAGAGCATCATGCCGGCCGTGGCCAGCACTCCGATCACGGCCAGCGAGGGGATGTCGGCCGCCGAGACGCCGCCCGTCCAGTCGACCGCGACGGTCTTGGTGAACACCGACGACATGCCGAACGCGATGCCCGACGCGGTCGCCAGCAGCACGCTGCGCACCACCGGGTGCCGGTGAGCGGCCCGCCCGGCGATCATCAGGGCCACCACCGCGCCGGCGGTGACCACGGCCACCGTGACCCGCTGGGGAGTGGACAGCGACTGCGCGTCGGACGCGCCGACCAGGGACAGCAGACCCGCGAGACCGACCGTCGCCATGATCGCGCCCCGCCAGGCCGTCGCCCCGGCCCGGCGGCCGACGAACAGCGCGGCCATGGGCAGCGCGAACACGATCGTCAGCGCGCCCAGCGGCTGGACCAGGCTGAGCGGGCCGTAGGCGAGCGCCACCACGTGCAGGAGTCCGCCGAGACCGTTCAGCGCGACCGCGGCCCACCAGCCCGGGCGGCGCAGCGGAGCGTATTCCTCGTCGGGCGAGGACACCGCGACCTGCTCCTGCACGATCGCCCCGGCCGCGTACGCGACAGCGGAGACGAGCGACAGGACCACGGACAACGCGAGGGCGCTCATGAGCTGCTCCTCTGCGTGAGGCGGGGGCACACGGCCCGGCGCGGCGAACGGTCGGCTCTCATAACCAACACGATGCCTTGTCGATCTGTTCCCGTCGTCGTCCCTGAGCACGCATTGGGTCCTACTGCCGATGGAGTACGACGGGCCCTGCGTCCTCCCTCAGGCGGGTGACGGACCAGGGATCCCCCTGACCCCGACCCCTACCCGCCTTGGTACTACTGCACTTCGTGGACCTCGACCCCGAACTCGCCCTGCTCCGCCCGCTGGGCGGCTTCTTCACCCTGCGCATCCCACTAGGGAGCCCAGGAGAGCCCGACCGGCGGCCGCCCACCCTCGCGCAGGCCTACGCGCGGGCTCCCGCGCCGGACTCGGCGGGGGCTCCGGGGCGCTCGGGAGCGGAACCTCACGACGATCCGCTGGCCTTTCGTGTCCGAAAAGTGACCCGCGCGCTACGGGCCCCCGAGGAGCGGATCGGCGCGTCGGTGGCGCAGCAGGGGCTGGCGGCCCGGCTGTGGTCGGTCGCCCTGGGCTGTGCCGCCCTGTATGGGCGCGTTCCCGACCTCGCCCCCGGGTTGCTGCGCTGGGACCCGGACGCGGGCGCTCCGGACGACCTGTGGCTGACGCGGGTGCGGGCCCGGCCCGAGGGCCCGGCGAGCGTGCCTCGCACCGTGGCCGAGTCCGTGGCGGCGACCGTCCTGGAGGATCACCTCGAACCTCTCGCCGTGGCCCTGCGCGCCCGCTGTCCGGTCGCGCCCGGGCTGCTGCGCGGCAACGCCGCCTCCGCCCTCGCCGCGACGGCCCGGCTGCTGGTCCGGTGGGCGGACGAGCACAGCCGTCCCGACGTCGCCGCCCGCACGCGTGATCTCACGGCGGCGCTCTTCGCCCACCCGCTCCTCGCGGACACCGGCTCGCTGTCCGACGGCGTCTTCCGCCGTCGCAGCTGCTGCCTGTACTACCGGGTCCCCGGCGGAGGCGTCTGCGGCGACTGTTGCTTCACACGACCCCCGCGCTCTTCCCCGCGCGCCCCGTCTGGGTGACCATGAAGGGAGTCGGCCGCTGAGACTGGGGGTTCCGGGTGCGAGTAGGCCTGCTGACGCGGGAGTATCCCCCGGACGTGTACGGCGGTGCGGGCGTCCATGTGGAGTTCCTCGCCCGCGAGTTGCGGCGGCTGATCGACCTCGACGTGCACTGCTGGGGCGAGGGCCGCACGGACGGGGTGCGGCGCCACCGGCCGTGGTCGGCCCTGGACGGCGCCAACGACGCGCTGCGCACCTTCTCCGTCGACCTCGCGATGGCGGCCGCCCTCGAGGGGCGTGAACTCGTCCACTCCCACACCTGGTACGCGAACCTGGCCGGTCATCTCGCCAAGGAGCTGTACGGCGTCCCGCACGTGGTGACCGCGCACTCGCTGGAGCCGTTGCGCCCCTGGAAGGCCGAGCAACTCGGCGGCGGCTACGCCCTGTCGAGCTGGGCCGAGCGGACCGCGGTGGAGGCGGCAGACGCGGTGATCGCGGTCTCCGGCGCGATGCGTGAGGACATCCTCGCCTGCTACCCCTCGCTCGCCCCGGAGCGGGTCCACGTCGTGCACAACGGCATCGACACGGCCCTCTACCGGCCCGACCGGGGCACGGACGCGCTCACCCGGATCGGCCTCGACCCGGACCGGCCGTTCGTGCTGTTCGTCGGCCGGATCACCCGGCAGAAGGGCGTGCCGCATCTGCTGCGCGCGGTACGGGACATCGATCCCGCGGCGCAGGTCGTGCTGTGCGCCGGAGCCCCCGACACCCCGGAGATCGAGCAGGAGTTCCGCGACCTCTTCGCCGGGCTGCGCGGTGCCCGGGACGGGGTGCACTGGATCCCGAAGATGCTGCCGCGCCCCGAGGTGATCCAACTCCTCACGCACGCGGCCGTGTTCGTCTGCCCCTCGGTGTACGAGCCGCTGGGCATCGTCAACCTGGAGGCGATGGCCTGCGGGACCCCGGTGGTCGCCTCCCGGGTCGGCGGGATACCCGAGGTCGTCGAGGACGGGGTGACGGGCAGGCTCGTGACCGTCGACGAGGATTTCGAGGGGAACCTCGCGGGCGCGCTGGACGAGATCCTCGGCGACCCGGCGGCCGCGGCGCGGATGGGCGAGGCCGGGCGGGCCCGTGCGGTGGGGGAGTTCGGCTGGGACGCGGTGGCCCGGCGGACGGTCCGGCTGTACGAGGAGATCGTCAAACAGGCGTAGGGAGCCCCGCGCCGGGGCAGCCATGGGTATCCGACCAGGGTGAGGAGAGCGGCCATGCGGCGTGGAGGACCTACGGTGCTCGGGATCGTGCTGGCGGGCGGTGAGGGCAAGCGGCTGATGCCGCTCACCGCGGACCGGGCCAAACCGGCGGTCACGTTCGGCGGCACCTACCGGCTCGTCGACTTCGTGCTGTCCAACCTCGTCAACGCCGACATCCTGCGGATCTGCGTGCTGACGCAGTACAAGTCGCATTCGCTGGACCGGCACATCACGACGACGTGGCGTATGTCGAGCCTGCTCGGCAACTACGTCACCCCGGTGCCGGCGCAGCAGCGGCTCGGGCCGCGCTGGTACCTCGGCAGCGCGGACGCCATCCTGCAGTCGCTGAACCTGATCTACGACGAGCGGCCCGAGTACGTGGCGGTGTTCGGCGCCGACCACGTCTACCGCATGGACCCGCGCCAGATGCTCGCCCAGCACATCGAGAGCGGCGCGGGCGTCACGGTGGCGGGGATCCGCGTGCCGCGCGGCGAGTCCTCCTCCTTCGGGGTGATCACCCCGGGGTCGGACGGCCAGACGGTCGAGCGCTTCCTGGAGAAGCCGGCCGACCCGCCGGGGCTCGCCGACGACCCGGAGTCGGTGTTCGCGTCGATGGGGAACTACATCTTCACCACCAAGGCCCTCATAGAGGCGCTGCAGCGGGACGCCGAGGACGAGGCGTCCGTGCACGACATGGGCGGCTCGATCCTGCCCCAGCTCACCGAACGCGGCGAGGCCGGGCTGTACGACTTCAGCGAGAACCACGTCCCCGGCGAGACCACCCGGGACCAGGGCTACTGGCGCGACGTCGGCACGCTCGACGCCTACTACGACGCCCATATGGACCTGATCGCCGAGCGCCCCGCGTTCAACCTGTACAACCGCAGCTGGCCCATCTACACCCACTCGGGCCAGCTCTCCCCGGCGCGTTTCAACGCGGGAGGCATCGCCGGCGAGTCGATCATCAGTTCGGGCTGCCTGATCCGCGGACAGGTGACCCGGTCCGTGCTGTCGCCGGGGGTGGTGGTCGACCCCGGGGCGGTCGTCCAGGGCTCCATCCTGCACGACAACGTGCACATCGGACGGGGGGCCGTGGTGCGCGGGGCGGTCCTGGACAAGAACGTCGACGTCCCTCCGGGCGCGACCATCGGCGTGAACCCGGAGCGGGACGCGGAGCTCTACACAATGTCCCCGGGCGGAGTGATCGCCCTGGGCAAGGGCTGCCAGGTGTCATGAACTTAATCCGATGTTAACTGTGCGTAGCCTGATCGTGCTTGACCGTAATCACCTCCAGGGGGTTGACTGCCTTCACACCCGTCTTTCACACCCCGTCCTCGACGCGAGGCAAGTCCGTGACTGCTGATGATCTGCTGGCCCCCCTCGACCTGGCGTTCTGGAACCTCGAGTCGGCCGAGCACCCCATGCACCTGGGCGCGCTCGGCGTCTTCTCGGCGCACTCGCCCACCGCGGGCGCCCACGCGGCCGACCTGCTCGCCGCCCGCGCGTCCGGCGTCCCCGGGCTGCGCATGCGGATCCGCGACGTGTGGCAGCCGCTCGCCTTCGGGGGAGCCGTGCGCGAAGCCGACCCGGACTTCGACCCCCGCCACCACGTCCGTCTGCACGCCCCCGCCGCCGACTTCCAGACGGCGGCCGGACGGCTCATGGAACGGCCCCTCGAGCGCGGCCTTCCGCCCTGGGAGGCGCACGTCCTGCCAGGCGAGGACGGCGCCTCCTTCGCCGTCCTCTTCAAGTTCCACCACGCCCTCGCCGACGGCCTGCGCGCCCTGACGCTGGCCGCGGCCGTCCTCGACCCGATGGACCTGCCCGAGCGCCGGCCCCGCCCGGCCGAGCCCGCCCGGCGGCTCGTCCCCGACGTGGAGCGGATGCGCGAACTGCTGCGCGGGGCCGTGTCCGACGTGGGCCGCGCCCTCGACATCGGCGCCTCGCTCGCCGTCTCGGGCCTCGGCGTGCGCTCCAGTACCGCGCTCACCGCCGCGCCCAGCGGCACCCGCCGCACCGCCGGCGTGGTCATCGACCTCGACGACGTGCACCGGATCCGCAAGGTCGCCGGCGGCACCGTCAACGACGTGCTGATCGCGGTCGTCGCCGGAGCCCTGCGCCGCTGGCTCGACGAGCGCGGCGACGGCAGCGCGGGCGTACGGCCGCGCGCCCTGATCCCCGTCTCCCAGCGCCGACCGCGCACCGCCCACCCGCAGGGCAACCGCCTCTCCGGGTACGTGGTGCGGCTGCCGGTCGACGACCCGGACCCGCTCGGCCGGCTCGCCCACGTCCGCACCACCATGGACCGCAACAAGGACGCCGGGCCGGCCAGGGGCGCGGGCGCCGTCGCCCTGCTCGCCGACCACGTCCCGGCCCTCGGTCACCGGCTCGGCGGGCCGCTGGCCGGCCAGGCCGCCCGGTTCTGGTTCGACATCCTCGTCACCAGCGTCCCGCTGCCCAGCCTCGGCCTGAAGCTCGGCGGGAACCCGGTCGACGAGGTCTTCCCCTACGCGCCGCTGGCCCGCGGCCAGGCCCTCGCCGTCGCGGTCTCGACCTACCGCGGCCGCGTCCACTACGGCCTCGTCGCCGACGCCGAGGCCGTCCCCGACCTCGACCGGGTCGCCCACGCGCTGACCGTCGAGGTGGAGACGCTCATCACGGCCTGCGGCCCTTGACGGGAACGCGTTTGGAGGAGAGGCGCGGCGCTCCGTAAAATTCCCCCTTCGTAAGGCGGGCGCGGTCGGAGCGCCGCCCGGGTGAGCAGGGAAGCGGCAGCGCGATGACGGTGACAGAGGACAACTCGGCGGCGATCACCGAGGAGGCCGTGGACACGGTCGTGCACGGGCCCGGCATCGATCCCGAGCGGCTCGCCGTCTGCCTCGGGGTGCTGGAGGAGCTCGACAAGCTCGACGTGGACCACCCGGACGCGATCACCGTGCGCCGGGCCACCGCGGGCGTCTACCGCACGGTCAAGCAGCGCCGCCGCCAGGAGCGCCGGGCCGCCAAGACCGCCCACGACAAGACGGTCACCGAGGCCACCGCGACCGGCTCCGCCCAGCGCATCGACGACGAGACCGAGGGCATCCTGCCGTCGTCCGTCACCGAGGAGGGCAGGATCGCCGGGATACTCCAGCGACCGCGCTCCTGCTACACCTGCAAGACCCGGTACGTCGAGGTCGACTACTTCTACCACCAGCTGTGTCCCGAGTGCGCCCGCCTGAACCGCGACAAGCGCGACGTGCGCGCCGACCTCACCGGCAAGCGCGCGCTGCTCACCGGCGGCCGCGCCAAGATCGGCATGTACATCGCGCTGCGGCTGCTGCGCGACGGCGCGCACACCACGATCACCACGCGTTTCCCGAAGGACGCCATCCGCCGCTTCAAGGCCATGGACGACTCGGCCGACTGGATCCACCGCCTGGAGGTCGTCGGCATCGACCTGCGCGACCCGGCGCAGGCCGTGGCCCTCGCCGAGCAGGTCGCCGCGGCGGGTCCGCTCGACATCCTCATCAACAACGCCACGCAGACCGTGCGACGGCTGCCCTCCGCGTACGCCGCACTGGTGGGCGGCGAGAGCGCCCCGCTGCCCGCCGGCGAGCTGCCCGCCCACCACGTCATCGGCGCGTTCGGCTCCGGTGCCGTCGACGGGCTCGCCGCCCTGCCGGTCGGAGCCAGTGCCCTGGACGCGCAGAAGGTCGCCGACCTCGCCCTGGTCGCGGGCAACGCCAGCGTCGCCCGGCACCTCGACGGCACGGCCATCGACGCGGGCGGTCTGGTCCCCGACGTCGTCGACACCAACACCTGGGTGCAGACCATCGAGCAGATCTCCCCGGTGGAGCTGCTCGAGACCCAGCTGTGCAACTACACGTCGCCGTTCATCCTGATCAGCAAGCTCCGGCCGGCCATGGCCGAGGCCGCCGCGAAGGCCGGGAGTGGGCGTGCGTACGTCGTGAACGTCTCCGCGATGGAGGGCGTCTTCGGCCGCGGCTACAAGGGCGCCGGGCACCCGAACACGAACGCCGCCAAGGCCGCGATGAACATGGTGACCCGCACCAGCGCCCAGGAGATGTTCCAGACCGACGGCATCCTGATGACCTCCGTCGACACCGGCTGGATCACCGACGAGCGTCCCCACTACGACAAGCTGCGCCTCGCGGAGGAGGGCTTCCACGCGCCGCTCGACCTGGTGGACGGCGCGGCCCGGGTCTACGACCCGGTCGTGCGGGGCGAGGCCGGCGAGGACGTGTACGGGGTCTTCCTCAAGGACTACGCGCCGGGCAAGTGGTGACCCGGGTTCGCGCCGCCCGGCAGGAGCCGGTGGCGCGGCACGGGTGACCGCTCGGAACCGGGTGGCGGAACGGGTCGGCGGAGCCGCGCGTCACCCGTGCCCGGCCCCGGGCTCCGGGCGTGCGGCGCGTGCCGCCCGCACCCGTGTGCCGCCGTCCACCAGCAGGTCCGCGCCGGTGATCCAGCGGGCCTCGTCGGAGCACAGCCACAGCACCGCCCGGGCCACGTCCTGCGGCTCGCCGATGCGTTCGAGCGGCAGCTCCCGCGCGATGTCCCGCTCCCCCGGCTCCCAGACGAACCGTGCCATCTCGGTGCGGACGAGGCCGGGGGAGACGGAGTTCACCCGCACCCCCGGGCCCAGCTCGCCCGCCAGCTGCTGGGTGAGGTGCAGCAGGGCCGCCTTGCTGGTGCCGTAGGCGCCGACGCCCGGCCCCACATGGCCCGCCCCTTCCGTGCACACGGTGACCACGGCCCCGCCGTGCTCGCGCATCCAGCCGTGCCACGCGCACTGCACCAGCCGCAACGGGGCTTCGACGTTCACGGCGAACGCCTCCCGCCAGACGTCCGGGTCGGCGTCCATGAGGGGGCCGTACGGCTGGTTGGTCGCCGCGTTGTTCACCAGGACGTCCAGCCGCCCGAAGGAGCGCAGACACAGGTCGGTGAGCGCTTCGGGGTGACCGGGGTCCGCGACGCTCCCGGCCAGTCCCACCCCGCCCAGCTCGGCGGCGGCGCGCCGCACCTCGTCGGGGTCCCGCGCGCTCACGCACACCCGCGCCCCGGCGTCGCGGAGCGCCCGGGCCACCGCCCATCCGATGCCCCGTGTGCCCCCGGTGACGAGGGCGGCCCTGCCGCGCAAGCCGTACGACGACGTCATCGGCGTACGGTCTCACGGTCCGCTCCCAATCGACAGGCTCAGGAGGGGAGTTGTGCATCCACGCCACCGCCGGGCGGCGGCCGTGCGGCGTCGGCGAGGCCGGACGGGCCGGGCGAGCGGCGTCAGGACGGCGCGAGGGACCGGGAGGGGTGTTCGGCGACATACGCCGTCCGGGTGAACTCAAAGGGTTCTGAAGCGGTGGAAAGGGTTCAATTCGCTTACGGGTGCCTGTGGGTGACGCGCCATGGTTGTGTCAAATCTTCAGGCCCTATCGAGCGGCACCCCGCTCATTTGGTTAATGTGTAGCGGACGGACAGCAGGACGGAGTGCCACCCACACCCACCGTCCGTCTGGGACAAGCCGGTTCACCACGGCCAGCTCTCCTGGGAGTCACCGGCGCCACCGTGTCGCCACCGACTCCAGCCAGACCCGAGGGAGCGTTCAGCGCCGGACCGCAGACTGGCCGGCACGCCCCGAGGGTGACCCGACACATAAGGAGTGCGCGGTGACACCGGAGAAGACGAATCGCGAGCAACGCCCCAAGGAACGCACGGAGCGGGCCGGCCGCAGGCCCGGCGAGATCGGCAACCTCGACGTGTGGGCCCGCTCCGCCCCCATCCGCCTGGCCGGTTACGAGGACGACCTGGCCGAGGACCACATCCTGCCCAGCGTGGACTGACCCCACGGGTCGCGCTTCGCGCGATCACCGCGGCATGGGCGTGCGCACCCACCCGAGCCACGCCCGTGCCGCCCCGCCTGCGCCCCGCCTGCGCCCCGGCCGTCGTGGCCGGGGCCGGCCCGTTCGGGCCTCACGGCGCGCCCTGATCGAGCGGCGCCGTGCGCCGCCAGGGGCGCAGGTTCTCCAACTGCTCCGCCACGCGCAGCAGCTCCGCCTCCGAACCCGGCCGCCCGACCAGCTGTACGGCCGCCGGCGCACCGGACGGCAGCGTGCCGAAGGGAACCGCCATCGCCGGCCAGCCGGTCAGGTTCCACGGCGGGGTCAGCGGCGAGTAGTTCGTGTTCGCCGCGACGTTGCGCAGCCAGCCCCGCTCGTGCCACGGCGCGGCCTTCGGTGAGCGTCGCGCCAGCGCCGGGGTGAGCAGCACGTCGTACTCCGCGAAGAACGGCTCCAGCCGGCGCCGCAGCGCCTCGCGCGCCGAGCCCTCGCGCACCCCGTTCAGGAAGCGCCGGCCGAGCGCCGCGTGCACCCGGGTGCGCCGGGTCAGCAGGCGGGCGTCGAGACGGGCCGCGTCCACGGCCGTGCCCGCCGTCCAGTGGGCGAGCGAGGTCACGCCCAGCGACAGCGGATAGGGCGGATCGGCCCGCCGCACGAGGTGCCCCGCCTTCATCAGTACCCCGGCCGCGTCCCGGGCGGCGCCCGCGTAGGGAGCGCTCACCGCGACCCCGGCCAGCGGACTGCGCACGGAGACCGCGATCCGCAGCGCCCCGGACGCGTCGGCCGTCGTGACGTCGGCACCCGCGAGCACGGACAGCATCAGCCGCGCGTCCCCCACCGTGGTCGCCAGCGGACCGTTCTCCGACATCCCGAACCAGTCGCCGTCCCCGATCCCGGCCGGCACCACCCCGTGACCCGGCTTCACGGTCACCAGGCCGCAGTTGGCCGCCGGGATGCGCAGCGAGCCCATGCCGTCGTTGCCGAGCGCGATCGGCGTCATCCCGGCGGCGACCGCGGCCGCGCTCCCGCCGGAGGAGCCGCCCGCCGTGCGGGAGACGTCCCACGGATTGCGGGCGGTGCCGTGGACGCCCTCCGTGGTGCCGAACACGCACAGCTCCGGCACGTTCGTCAGCCCCACGACCACCGCGCCGGCCGCGCGCAGCCGGGCCACGGTGACATGGTCGGCGGTGGACGGAGCGTCGGGCGTCGCCGCCGAGCCGACGCGCATGGCCTCGCCCCGCACGCCGAGGTTGTCCTTGACCGCCACCGGCACCCCGGCCAGCGGGAGCTTGCCCAGGTCGAGCCGGGCGGCCACCTCGTCGGCCTCCGCGAGTGCGGCCTCCGCCCGCACCGTGCGGAACGCGCCGACGCGGCCGTCCAGCTGCTCGATCCGCGCGAGGTGCTCCGCCACCACCTCCCGCGGCGTGACCTGCTTCTCCCGCACGGCGGCGGCGATCTCGACGGCGGTCCGGCCGACCCAGGCAGCCACGGCAGCTCCTCTGCACTACTCGCGAGTACGTAGGGAGAACTGTGCCCCGGCGGACGCCCCGAGTCGAGAGGCCCGGGCCGCCGGCCGATCGCGGGCCGACCGTCGGTCCCACGCCGGTCCCACGCCGGCCGGTCCTCCGCCGGTGGGCTCCCGGCGGGTACGGTCGAAGGAGCGCAGGACCACTGAGCGGGAGAGGGAACGCCGGGTGAGCGACTTCGAAGAGCCGACGGTCCCGGTGCCGTGGGGCGCCGCCGGCATCGGCCCGGTGAACCGGCTCGGGCGCAGCCGTGTCCAGGTCAGCCCGCTCGGCCTCGGCGCCGCCGCCCTCGGCAACCTCTTCGCCGAGGTCAAAGAGGAGCAGGCGCAGGAGACCGTGGCGGCCGCCTGGCAGCAGGGCGTCCGCTACTTCGACACGGCGCCGCACTACGGCCTCGGCCTGTCCGAACGTCGCCTCGGCGCGGCGCTGCGCGAGCACCCCCGGGCGCACTACACGGTCTCCACCAAGGTGGGCCGCCGACTGGAGCCGGCCGACGGCCGCGGCGACGACCTGGCCAACAGTTTCGCCGTCCCCTCCGCACACCGCCGCGTGTGGGACTTCAGCGCCGACGGCGTCCGCCGCACCCTGGAGGCGAGCCTGGAACGCCTCGGTCTCGACCGCGTGGACGTCGTCTACCTCCACGACCCCGACGACCACGCCGAGCAGGCTTTCCGGGAGGGCTACCCGGCGTTGGAGAAGCTGCGCTCCGAAGGCGTCGTCGGGGCGATCGGGGCCGGCATGAACCAGGCGGAGATGCTCACGCGTTTCGTCCGCGACACGGACGTCGACGTGGTCCTGTGCGCCGGCCGGTACACGCTGCTCGACCAGCGGGCCGGGGCCGAGCTGCTGCCCGCGGCGCTCGAGCGGGGCGTGTCGGTGGTCGTCGGGGGCGCGTTCAACTCCGGCCTGCTGGCCGACCCCGGGCCCGGGGCGACGTACGAGTACGCGCGGGCCCCCGCCGGGCTGGTGGACCGGGCTCTGCGCCTGCGGGACGCCGCCGCCCGGCACGGCGTCGGCCTGCGCGCCGCCGCCCTGGCGTTCTGCGCCGCCCATCCGGCCGTCGCGAGCGTGCTGGTCGGCGTCCGCTCGGCCGACGAAGCACGCGACTGCGCCGTACAGTTCACCATGCCCGTCCCCGCCGCTCTCTGGCAGGAGCTGCGGGACACCGGCCTGCTTCCCCCCGAGGAGCCGTCATGAGACCCGCCCCGTCCACCGTGCGCCGCGGGGACCGCGTCGCCGTCGCCGCACCCGTCGAGCGGGAGTCGGCGTGAGCGTCGACGCGCACCACCACGTCTGGGACCTGTCGGTGCGCGACCAGGACTGGATCGCCGAAGGCAGCCCGCTGCGGCGGGACTTCGGCGTCGGCGATCTGGCGCCCGAGGCGCGCGCGGCGGGGGTCGACCGCACGGTTCTCGTCCAGACGGTCACCGTGGCCGAGGAGACGCCCGAGTTCCTCGCCCTCGCGGCCGGGAACGACCTGGTCGCCGGCGTCGTCGGCTGGACCGACCTGACCCGCCCGGACGTCGCCGACGAACTGGCCCGGCTGCGGGAGCTGCCCGGCGGCCGGTACCTCAAGGGGATCCGGCACCAGGTGCAGGGCGAGAGCGACCCGGAATGGCTGCTGCGGGCCGACGTCCTGCGAGGGCTCGCCGCCGTCGCCGACGCCGGTCTCGTCTACGACCTGGTGGTGCTGCCCGGCCAGCTGCCGGCCTGCGTCCGCGCGGCCGCCGCGCTGCCCGGACTCACCTTCGTGCTGGACCACCTGGGCAAGCCGCCCATCGCCTCCGGCGCCCTGGAGCCCTGGGCTCGCGACGTCCGGGCGCTCGCCGCCCTGCCCCACACCGTCTGCAAGCTCTCCGGCATGGTGACGGAGGCCGACCCCGCGTCCTGGACCGTGGACGACCTGCGCCCGTACGCGGACACGGTGCTGGAAGCCTTCGGACCGGCCCGGCTGATGTTCGGCTCGGACTGGCCGGTGTGCACGGTGGCCGCGTCGTACGGGGAAGTCGTGGACCTCGCACGGCGGTTGACCGACCCGGGCGACCACCTCCAGATCTTCGAGACCACCGCGGCCCGCGTCTACGACCTCTGAACCGCCCCGGCGCCCACGGCCTTCGAGCGCTCCGAGCCACCCCGGCGCCCACGGCCTCGGGGCGGCCGGCGGCTACGGCCTCGGGGCCGTTCTCGCGAGCCGGGTCGGCGGCAGGTACTCGCGCACGTACGTCCGCTCCCAGCACGCGCCCGTCGCCCGCAGCTCACGCCAGGTCGTGAACCGGTAGCGGAACAGACGGGCGCGGACGTGGCGCGGGGGCTCGCCGGGCGGGAACGGGGAACGGCGCAGCAGCTTCAGCGTGTCGCGGTCGTTCTCCAGCAGCCGTTCCACCAGGGCGGCGAACCACGCCCCGGCGTAGGCGGGGGAGAGCGCCGCGAACCACATCATCCAGTCCAGGCGCAGATGGTAGGGGGCGAACTGACGCGGCCAGCGCCGCGGATCGCCCGGTTTGCCCTTGAACTCGTACTCCCGCCAGTCGGAGTCCTCGCGGGGCACGGTGTCGCGCGTGCCCTCGACCACCACCTCGTAGCGGATCCGGCTGACGCTGCCGAACGCGCCGTAGGTGTTGACCAGGTGGAGCGGATCGAAGGACCGGTTCATCACCTGCCGGCGGGAGAGCATGTTGAGCACCGGACGGTGGCTGAGGAACAGCAGCAGGGCGGCCACGGCGAGGACGACGACCTCGTACCAGAGGGGGGCGTCGGGGCCCGGCCCGTGGTCGGAGGGGAGTGCCAGCGCCGGGACCGCCAGGACGACGGTGATCCAGTTCAGCCAGGAGAAGTTGCCGGACAGCACCAGCCACAGCTGGGTGAGGATCATCAGCGCGGCGGCCGCCGACGCCACCGGCTGCGGGGCGAACAGCGCGAACGGCACGACGAGTTGGGTGATGTGGTTGGCCGCCGCCTCGACACGGTGCAGCGGCCCCGGCAGGCGGTGGAAGAACCAGCTCAGCGGGCCGGGCATCGGCTGCGTCTCGTGGTGGTGGTAGAGGCACGTCAGCTTCCGCCAGCAGGCGTCCCCCCGCATCTTGATCAGGCCCGCGCCGAACTCGACCCGGAACAGGATCCAGCGGATCAGGAAGAGCACGACGACCGGCGGGGCCACCTCGTCGTTGCCCAGGAACACCGCGAGGAAGCCCGTCTCCAGCAGCAGGGACTCCCAGCCGAACCCGTACCAGGTCTGGCCCACGTTGACGATCGACAGGTACAGCGCCCACGGCACCAGCCACAGAGCCATCGCCGCCCACAGCGGCAGCAGCCCGTCGACACCGGCCAGCAGCGCCGCCGACACCGCGCACCCCGTCCACGCGCAGCCCGCGAAAAACCGGTCGGAGTAGCGCAGCTGGAACAGGCTGGGCGCCCGCCGGAAGGGCACCTGCTCGACGAACCGGGGCACCGGCAGCATGCCCCGCTCCCCGAGCAGCGCCCGGAACTGCAGCGCCGTGGCCAGGAACGCGACCACGTACAGGCCCGCCAGGGCGCGCTGGAAGACCAGCCGGCTCAGCCAGAAGTCGGGTGCGGCGAACCACTCCACGGCCGTGCGCTCCTTCGCTCAGGTCCTGTCCGGGGCCGGGCTCAGGACCTTCTCCGGTCCGGGCTCAGGCCCTCTCCGATCCGCGTGTCACTGTGCGTGGCAGCCTGCTCCGCTTGCGTGACCGGAGCGGGTCAAGCAGACAATAGTGGGCGAACCACTTCGGTTCGCTCTGTTCGGACGATGCGGAGCACGTGGTGCGACTACCCACAGCCACTCTCCTCACCGCCTGCGCGCTCTCGGCGGCGCTCGTCGTCGCCGGCCGCGGCGGCGAGGCGGCGAACCACACGATGCCGGGTTCGGACGTCGTCCTCCCGGCCGCCGAGGGCCACGCCCTCTTCGGCGACGTCACCGGCGGCTCGGCTCCCGACGCCGACGCCGACGCCGATGTCGGTACGGACGCGGACGGCTCGGACCTCGACCGCGGACTCGATCCCGGCGCCTTCGACCCCGACGCGATCGGCCCCGAGACCGTGCCGGAGCTGCCCGACCCGCTCGACGGCGGCGGGCTGATCCCGGACGGACCCGACGAGTCCGACGCCATCTTCGGCAGCCCCGTCGATGTGGCCCTGGGCTGACGATGGCGCGGGCCCGGCGCTCCCCGGTCGAAGAATCGGGCAAATCCTGGCAAGGTGGGCCCATGGCTGATCGGGGAGCGAGCGCCCTGTCACTCCCGGACGACTGGCCCGCCCACCCGGATCCGATCCTGGCGCTCAATCGCATGGGCGGCTTCGACTGGGACCTGGACTCCGGTGTGTTCCAGATGGACGCGCGGGCGCACGAGATCTTCGACCTGCGGCCCGACGAGTACGACGGCAACCCGGCCTCGCTCGCCGTGCGCGTCCCGCCCAACGAGGGCATCCGCCTGGACGAGCTGGTCTCCCAGGCCATCAAGGACGGCAGCGAGAACTACGGCGCCTACTTCCGCCTGCGGCTGCGCGACGGCACCCTGCGCTGGACCCATACCCAGGGCTACATCCGGCGCGACGGCACGGGCCGGCCGCGCCGGATCGTCGGCATCGTCCGCGACGCCACCGACGAGCTGCACGACCTCGCCGACCGCCACGAGGCGGCCGCCCTCGACGACGCGCGCCGGGAGCAGACCAACGTCGTCCAGCTCACCACGGCGGCCCTCGCGCACGCCCGCACCGTCCAGGACGTCATCGACGTGCTCAAGGACACCCACGGCCTCACCCACCTCGGGGCGACCAGTCTCGTCATGGGCCTGGTCGAGGCCGGCCGGATCCGGCTGATCGCCGAGGGGCCGGAGGGCAGCTTCGTGCCCGGCACGCTGGTCACCCGGATCGACGAGCCGTATCCGATGAGCGAGGTCGTGCGGACCCTCACCCCCCGCTTCATCGAGTCACCCGAGGAGTTCGCCGGCGGCTACCCCGTGCTGTGGCCGCACCTCACCGACCTGAGGATCACCTCGGCGGCCTATCTGCCGCTCATCGTGCAGGCCCGTCCGATCGGCGCGATGGGTCTGCTCTACAGCGACCGGCACGGTTTCACGCCCGAGGAGCGCAACATCCTGGTCGCGCTCGGCTCCAGCATCGCGCAGAGCCTGCAACGGGCCATGTTCTACGAGCAGGAGAAGGACATCGCCCAGGGCCTCCAGCAGGCCATGCTCCCGCGCACCATCCCCAGCGTGCGCGGCGCCGACGTGGCCGTCCGCTACCGCGCCGCCACCATAGGCGGAGCGAACGGCCGGGACATCGGCGGCGACTGGTACGACCTGATTCCGCTGCCCGGCGGCCGGGTCGGCGCGGTCATCGGCGACGTCCAGGGCCACGACACGCACGCGGCCGCCGTCATGGGCCAGCTGCGCATCGTGCTGAGGGCCTACGCGGCCGAGGGACACACCCCTGCCGCCGTGATGGCCCGGGCCTCCGTCTTCCTGCACGAGCTCGACACCGACCGTTTCGCGACCTGCCTGTACGCGGAGGCAGACCTGTCCACCGGAGTCGTCCAGCTGGTACGCGCCGGGCACATCGAGCCCCTGTTGCGCGGCCCGGACGGGAACTGCCGGCGCGTCCCGGTGCCCGGGGGACTGCCGCTCGGCCTGTCCGCCGAGTTCGGCAGTCTCGGGTACCCGGTCGGCACGGTGGAGCTCGATCCCGGGCACACCCTGCTGATGTGCACCGACGGCCTGGTGGAGCAGCCCGGCATCGACCTCGACGACGGCATGGAGACCCTCGCCGCCTTCATCGCCGCGGGCCCCGAGGACGTACGCGAACTCGCCGACCGGCTCATCGGGATCGCCGAGGAACGCGGCGGGGACGACGACGTGGCCCTGTTGCTGCTGCGCCGGCGCGGGCCGGACAACCCGCAGTCCGGCAACCGGCTCCAGCAGCATGTGGCGCCCGGCGACCCGGAGGCCCTCACCGAGGCCCGGCACATGATCCGTGCCGCCGTCCGCTCCTGGGGGGCCCGGGACCGCTCCGACGAGATCGAGCTGGTCGCCGACGAGCTGGTCACCAACGCCCTCATGCACACCGAGGGCGCGGCGATCGTCACCCTGCGCGCGCTGACCGGCGGCGACCGCCGGCTTCGGGTGGAGGTCGAGGACTCCTCCAGCGCGCTGCCCCGCCGCCGCGACGCCGGCGAGTCGGGCGTCTCCGGCCGCGGCCTGCTCCTGGTGGACCTGCTCACCGACGGCTGGGGAGTGGAGGCCCGGGGCGGCGGCAAGTGCGTGTGGTGCGAGTTCCTCGTGCACGAGCACCACTGACCGTTCCTGGGGACCGAGCGGGAGTGCGTCCCGCCGCCAGCGGCTCACCACCCCGCGTGGCACTGTGGACGTATGCCGGAACTTCCCGAGGTGGAAGCGCTCAAGGACTTCCTGGCCGAGCATCTGGTCGGCCACGAGATCGTGCGCGTACTGCCTGTCGCGATCAGCGTGCTGAAGACGTACGACCCGCCCGTCACCGCCCTGGACGGGCAGGAGGTCACCGCCGTGCACCGGCACGGCAAGTTCCTCGACCTGACGACCGCGGACGGCCTGCACCTCGTCACCCATCTCGCCCGCGCGGGCTGGCTGCACTGGAAGGACCGCCTCCCCGACGGCCCGCCCCGTCCCGGCAAGGGCCCCCTCGCCCTGCGGGTCGCGCTGGAGACCGGCGAAGGGTTCGACCTCACCGAGGCCGGCACCCAGAAGCGGCTCTCCGTGTACGTGGTCCGCGATCCGCAGGAGGTGCCCGGCGTCGCCCGGCTGGGCCCCGACCCGCTCGCCGCCGACTTCGACGAGGCCCGCTTCGCCGCCCTGCTGGCGGGTGAACGCCGTCAGCTCAAGGGCGCCCTGCGCGACCAGAGCCTGATCGCCGGAGTCGGCAACGCCTACAGCGACGAGATCCTGCACGCCGCGAGGATGTCCCCGTTCAAGCTGGCGGCCTCCCTGACGCCGGAGGAGACCCATACCCTCCACGAGGCCCTGCGCACGACGCTGACGGAGGCGGTCGAGCGCTCGCGGGGAGTGGCGGCGGGGCGGCTGAAGGCCGAGAAGAAGAGCGGTCTGCGCGTCCACGGCCGGACCGGCCGACCGTGCCCGGTCTGCGGCGACACCGTCCGCGAGGTCTCCTTCAGCGACTCCTCGCTCCAGTACTGCCCCACCTGCCAGACGGGCGGCCGACCGCTGGCGGACCGGAGAATGTCCCGGCTGCTGAAGTAGGCCGCCCGGAATCCGGCCGGAAGGACCCGAGCCCGCTCGGAAGGAGAACCCGGCGCCCGCTCACCAGAAGTGGTTCGTGATCGGGTAGGCGATTGCCATGAGCGCGCCCAGGGCCAGTGACGCGACGGACAGGAACATCGCCGTCCAGGCCAGCGATCGCGCGGTGCCCGACGCCCACGGCGTGGGGCGGCGGACGCCGGAGGCCAGTTCGTGCCGGGCGTAGGCGCAGAGGACGAGTGCCGCCACCGCGGTGATCAGAGCCGCGATGAGCGGGGGCAGGACGCCGAAGTCGTGGACGTGCTCGGAGAGGTCGATCGAGTCCCCCGTCGCCACCCGCTCCTCCGCGGCGCTGCCGGCACGGACGGCGGCCCAGGCGACGGTGGCGACCGAAACCAGGGCGAGGGCCAGCGCGGCCGCCGCGAGGCCCGGGGCGCGCAGCGACCTTTCCGGGGGCGCGTCGCGGGCCGGCGTCCCCGCCGCGGCGGGGCGGGGCATCCCCACGGTGGCCCCGCCCTGCGGACGGCCCCGGCCACGACGGCCCGCCGCCCCGCCTCCGGCGGACGCCGTGTGCCTCGGCCCACCCGCCGGACCCGCCGTCTGCGTCGGGGAAGGCGGACGGGGACGCGATGGGGGCGGCGGAGGCGGCGAGGACGGCACCGACGAGGGAGGGGACGGCGGCCGGGGCGGCGTAGTCGTCCCGGCCGGCTCCGGCACCACCTCCGCCTCGACGCGCACCACGGCCTCGCCGACAGCCCCCTTGAGCCGCAGCTCCCCGCTCCGCCGCCCCGCCGTGGCCGTGTCGATGCTGACGTCCAGCCCCTCGGGCGTCTCCGCGGCCCGCAGCCAGTCCTGCCCCGGCCGGGCGGGCTGCGGACCGCAGTCCCGCGCCAGCGGAGGCCCGAGCAGACGTACCGGCCGGTGCGGCGCGACCGAGTTCAGCGGCACCCGGCCGAAGTCCAGGCTGTCCGGGTCGGGCCGCAGTTCCGACTCGGCGAGGGCGCGCCGCGCCTCGTCCGAGACGATCCTGATGTCGTTCTGCGCCATCTCCGCCAGGGCCTGTCGCGCCCCCAGTGCGACGGAGAGATCCGTGTCCTGCATCCGGGCGCGCAGCTCCGCCAGTGCGCCGAGGCGGGTGTAGAAGTCGGGGTCCTCCACCGCGCGGCGCAGGGCCTGCGGCAGCGGCCGGGGCACGATGCGCCGACGGCGGCTGTGGGCGAGGTACAGGTCGCCCTGCATGTCGACGGTGCGGCCCGGCGTCTGGTTCGGGTTCTGCCGGCGTACGTGGTCGAAGACGTAGTCGTACAGCTCGTCCAGGGAGACCTTGCCGTCCGCGTCGAGGTCGGCCTCACCGGTGGTCAGGCCCTCCACCACGGCGTGGGTGAACACCGACGGACGCGGCGCGGAGCCCTCGGCCAGGTCGGCGCCCTCGAAGGCGTACTCCATGGAGTTGGAGGCCGTGATGACGGCCCATCCCCGGCCGCCGGCCTGCTCGCCGCCGAAGGACTCCAGGACGTGGACGTCCTCCGAGGCGCGGACCCCGGACGCGCCCCGGGAGAAGGCGCCGCCGTAGCAGCAGTCCAGGAACAGCACGGTGCGGCGGGCCCGGGTGCGGGACATGCAGTGGCGGACGAACTGGGCCGAGACGGCGGTGGCCTCCAGCAGTCGCGGTTCGGTGTCGCGGGCCGCGAAATAGAGCGACCCCGATTCGCTTTTCAGACCGTGACAGGAGAAATGCAGCATCAGTGTGTCGTCGCGTCCGCCCTCGGAGAAAAAGCGCTCGACGACCCGTCTGATCGCATGCACCGGTTCATTTCTCAACACTTCCACGTCGAAATCGCCCACCTGTGGATCGCCGAGAACCTCCGCGAGGGCGAGGGCGTCCTGCGCCGGTGAACGCAACTGCCTGAGGCCCTGGTCGTCGTACCGGTCGTTGGCGACGATGAGCGCGTGGCGGGACTGGTCCATGGCTCACGCTCCGAGCGTGGAATGGCGGCTGACGAACAGGTCGAACGCCTCCGAGACCTGTTCCGGCGTCGCGTCGGAGATCTCCAGGACGTCGTCGTCGAGGGCCAGGCGCAGTGTGGGACGGGCGCCCCGGAAGCGGCCGCGCCATTCGCGGACGGCGTTCATCACCTGGGTCAACGCGCCCGCCGAGGTGCCCAGGCTCACGAGCAGGGCGCCGATCGCGGTCACGTCGACGGCCCGGGCGCCGGGCGGCGCCTCCCCGCCGGGAACGGACGTCACGTCGTCCACGTCGAGTTGGAGCAGTTCCGCGCGCAGGAAGCCGGTCAGTTCGGCCACGTCCTCGGCGTCCGCGCCCTCCTCGGTCAGGAGGATGCGCAAGGTGTTGTTCTCCACCGGTCGGCCCCTTTTCGGTCGTGCGCAGGGGCGGCGCGGAGTCGGCTGTACGATGGCTCCACGTCTTCAACTCTATTTTCCGGCGTATTCACCGGGCTCGCAAATTCCGTGCCGTATACGGCAGATCGGCGGAAATGCCGACTCGCGCGACGGTCGTCCCAGGTACGGGTGAGACGGTGCCGGAGTGACCTGAACTCACTCCGGCCGGTCACCGTGCGGGGAGCGTCACCAGGTGCTCGCCGCCCGACGTGCGCAGTTCGTAGCGGGCGATCTCGTCGAGGTGCCAGGCCGCCGCGCCCTGCATGGTGTTGGGGCGGGCGTCGTGCAGGGGGACGTTCCAGCTGGTGACGGTCTGCTCGGAGCCGTCGCGGCCCACGGCGATCAGGCGGCAGGAACGCGGGCCCGCGCCGTCCTTGACCTCCAGCCGCACATGGCTGCCCCATTCCTCGTCCTCTGCGGTGACCTGGGCCCACACCCCGGACTTCTCGTCCGTCGCGGTGAGCCGCACGGCGTTCGCGCCGTCGTCGCCACCGCCGCCGCCCGCCATCATCGCGATCACGGGACCGGCGAGGGCCACCACCACGGAGGCGGCCACGGCGTACAGCACGCGCCGGCGCACCGCCCGGTGCCGGGCCGCCACCTCGGCGAGCAGCCGGTCCAGCAGCTGCGGGCCGGGCCCGGCGAAGGGGTGCACGGCGCGCGGGGTGGCACGCCGGTAGAGCATCATCTGCCGCGCGGTGGGTCCGAACTCGGTGACCTGTGCCGCACACTGAGGACACTCCATGAGGTGGTCCTCGAAGCGGAAAGCCTCTGCTTCGTCCAGCACGCCGAGCGCGTACGCGCCGACGTCGCGATGCCTTTCCAGGGACCTCATGCCGAAACCTCGTGCCGTTGAGTGCCAGTGGGGTTACTCGTTGCTCCCACCGGTACGCACCTGGCAGACGAATCACTCAAGCCGCGTACCGAATCGTGACCCAGATGTTCGGAGCGGCCCGGCCCGCGGATTGGTGCGAGTCTAGAAAAGGTGAATGGCCAGGTGGCCGAGGGGCAGCCCGAGCTGCCAGGCGGGCGTCCAGACCTTGGGTCCGTCGTCCTCGCCGACGCCCGCGGAGCCGCCCGGCACCGCGTTGAGGTCGGGAGCGAGCAGCTCCGTCTCCTCCAGCCAGCGCCAGGCCGCGGCGGCGAGTTCCAGATCGGGCGCGGGCCCCTCCGACGCGGACGCCTCGTCCGTCAGTTGTGACATACGTACGCCGATCCAGTCCTGCCACGGCTGGTCGTACGCCGTGAGCGAAAGCCAGGTCTCCAGCTGCGTGAGGACCCGGATGCCGGGCAGTTCGCCGTCGGTGTCGGACAGGAAGATCGTCAGTGCCAGGGCGTCGCGCCCGGCGCGGAACTCGAAGGACGTCGGCGGCATGAGATCACCGGTCCGCAGAAGTTCGTCGGCGATGTACTCGGCGTACAACCAGGCCATGGGGACGGTCAGTTCGCCGCCGCCGGTGCCGTCCGTGTTCTGGTGCCCTCTGTGCAGCATCCCTTCCTGCCTTCCTCCGGTGCGTGCGCTTCGCCCGTCGCCGGGACGCTGGAGACCCGCTTCCCGGACCCGTCCGGAACACGGATAAGGACACCCGATTACCCAACGGGGGTCCTCGGCAAGGCGCTTTGCGAAGGCTTGACCCGACCGTGGGTTTCAGTGCAGGTCGGCCGCGTATCCCGGAAGCACCCGGCGCAGGGCGCGCAGCGCGTAGTACGCGCGGGACTTCACGGTACCGGGCGGAATGCCGAGCGTTTCGGCGGCTTCCGCCACACTCGCCCCGCGGAAATACACCAGCACCAGGACTTCACGGTGCTCCGGAGTGAGAGTCTTCACAGCCTCGCGCACATCGAGGGTCGCGACCGCCCGCTCGGCGTGGTCGGCGCAGACCGGCGCGTTCTCCAGCACCGCGTCGCCGACCTCGGCGGGCCGGGCCTGGCGGGCCCGCCGAGCGTCGATCGCGAGCCGCCGGCCGACGGTGAGCAGCCAGGGCCGCACGGAGTCGAAGGCGTCGGCGCGCAGTGCCTCGGGGTGCTGCCAGGCGCGGACCAGAGTCTCCTGGACCAGGTCCTCGGCGCGCTGGCGGTCGCCGTCGCACAGCCGCAGCAGCAGCGCGAAGAGCGGCCGGCCGTGCTCGCGCTGGAGCGCGGCGAGCTCGTGTTCGGCGGTCGTCGTCCGGGTGTTGAGGGCGGCGGTTGCGGTCATGGGCGTATGGCATCTCAAGGGGCCGGTTTCAGACAGGGTGTGCACAGGGGTCTGCGGCGGACGGTCGATCGCGTCGACGAACGGTTCGACGAACGGTCCCGGCTACGCCGATCGCGGGCATCGCCCGTGGACGAAGGGAGTGCCGCGCCGGTCGGACGTCCCGAATCGACTAGTAGTGAGACATGCATAAATATGACAATTTGACCGAACGGGGGGTGGCCCGGTGATCGCGCGCAGACACCAGGTGGCCCTGGCCCTGACGGTCGTCCTCACCGCGGCCGCCGCCTGCCAGGCCCGGGACCACCGGCCGGGAGAACGGCCCGGACGTCCGGCGCCCGCCGGCGCCCGCGGCTTCACCCTCGTCGCCTCGGGCGACATCCTCCCGCACACCACCGTCATCGACCGCGCCCGCTTCGACGGCGGCGGCGTCGCCTACGACTTCCGTCCCATGCTCGCGGGGATCGCACCCGTCGTCTCCCGCGCCGACCTGGCCCTGTGCCACATGGAGACGGTGTACGGCGCGAACGGCGACTACACCGGCTACCCCGCCTTCAAGTCCCCGCCCGAGATCGCCGCCGCCGTCGCCGCGACCGGCTACGACGGCTGCTCCACCGCCTCCAACCACAGCCTCGACGACGGAGCAGCCGGCGTGCAGCGCACCCTGGACGCGCTCGACGCCGCCGGCGTGCGGCACGCGGGCACCGCGCGCACCGAAGCCGAGGGCAACTCGGTCACCCTGCTGCGGGCGGGCCCGGCGAGCGTCGCCCACCTCGCCTACACCTACGACACCAACGGCTACCCCCTCCCGCCCGGGCAGCCCTGGACCGTCAACCTCATCGACGAGAACCGCATCCTCGCCGACGCCAAGGTCGCCCGGAAGGCGGGCGCGGACGTGGTGGTCGTCTCCCTGCACTGGGGCACCGAATGGCAGGACGCCCCGGACGACCGCCAGCTCACCCTCGCCCGCACGCTCACCGCCTCCCGCACCGACGGCCGCCCCGACATCGACCTGATCCTCGGGACCCACGCCCACGTCCCCCAGGCCTACGAGAAAATCAACGGCACCTGGGTCGTCTACGGCATGGGCGACCAGATCGCCGGCGAGATGTTCAACCACCAGGGCGCCCAGGACGCGCGCGGCAACCAGTCCACCGTCGCCCGCTTCACCTTCGCCCCGCCCGCCCGGGCCGGGGGCCGCTGGAAGGTGCGCAGGGCCGAGTTCGTGCCCCAGATGTTCGACGTCGACGCGGGACGGGTCGTCGACCTGAACAAGGCCCTCGCCCAGGGCGCCGGCGTCCAGGGGGTGCGCGACCGCATCAAGGACGTCGTCCTCAGCAGGGGCGCGGCCAAGGACGGGC
Source organism: Streptomyces achromogenes (assembly GCF_030816715.1). Lineage (NCBI taxonomy): Bacteria > Bacillati > Actinomycetota > Actinomycetes > Kitasatosporales > Streptomycetaceae > Streptomyces > Streptomyces achromogenes. Next base: position 7,850,267 of record NZ_JAUSYH010000001.1, read on the forward strand.
TGGTGATGGGGAAGTAGCGGCGGACCCGGCGGGTCGGCGCCCTTCGGTCACGCGGCGGGCGGGTCGGCGCCCCCCGGTCACGCGGCGGCGGCCGGGCCCAGCGGTCACGGGCCGGCGCCCCCGGCCATCGGTCCGGAGCCCCGGGTCACCCGCCGGGCACACCGGTGAACCCGGCCGGACCGTGGCGGCGGATCACGGCACGACCGTCACCGGCCACCGCCCCGCCTTCACCAGCCGCACCGCGACCGAACCCACGATCCGGTGCCCGGCCTGCTCGGAGGCGCCCACCACCACCGCGTCCGCCTTCAGCTGGTCCGCCGCGCTCGCCAGGCCGCTGAAGGGATCGCCGCGGAAGGTGTGGAACTCCCAGCGCACGTCGAATATCCCCCGGGTCCGCTCGGTCGCCTCGCGGATCTGGGCGACCAGGTCATCGGCGACGGCGTCGGTCGTCTCCACGACAGGCACGCCCAGCGCGGCGCCCGCCGTCATCACCGGCTGCACGTACACCACGGCGAGCAGCGCGTGCTGGCGACGGGCCAGCCCGCCGGCGTAGGCCGCCGCGCGCAGCGAGGAGTCCGATCCGTCCACGCCGACGAGGACGACCTTGGGGCCGTCGGTGCCTCGCTCGAACCGGTGCGCGGGCTGCTGCGCGTGGTGTTCCGTCACGGCCCGAGGCTATCGGAAGCCCCAGGTCCCGCCGGTGCCGGGCCGTCCGACGGGCGGCCCGGCCCAGGTGTTCCTACAGTCGGAGCATGAGTGCCACCGTGGAGCGCACCGCGGCCGACCGCACCACGGGCCCGGCCCGGCGTCCGGCAGGCCGCGTCCTCACCCGGGTCCCCGAGGCGTTCGCGGCCTTCCTCGGCGCCCTCGGCCTGCTGTGCGTCCTGCTGGCGCTGATCCCGCCGCTGCGCCGCCTGCTGCGCCCGGTCGTCCGCTTCCTGGACCTGCTCATCGTCCCGGTCAGCGCCAACCTGGCCTACGCCGTCTTCCTCTTCCTGCTCGCCGCCGCGACCGCCGCCCGCAAGAAGGTCGCCTGGTGGCTGGTCGTCGTCTACCTGGGGCTGCTCGTCCTCACCGACGTCCTCGGCGTCGCCGTCGGCCTGTACGTGCAGTCGGTTCCGTCCCTGGCGGTCTGCGCCCTCGCGCTGACCCTGCTCGTGCTCGCCCGTCGCGAGTTCTACGCCGCCTCCCGCCGGGCGGCGCTCCGGCGGGCGCTCGCCGTGCTGTTCGTGGGGCTCGGCCTCGCGATCCTCGCCGGCTGGGGCCTGGTGGAGGCGTTCCCCGGCACCCTCCCCGCCGGGCAGCGCCTCGGCTGGGCCGCCAACCGGGTGCTGGGCGGCCTGGTCTCCGCCGGCTCCTTCGACGGCCGCCCGCCCCGCGCCCTGTTCTTCCTGCTCGGCCTCTTCGGCGCCCTCGCCCTGCTCAACGCCGCCGCCGTGCTGTTCCGCTCGCAGCGCATGGAAGCGGCCCTGCACGACGACGAGGAGACCCGTATCCGCGCCCTGTTGAAGGCGTACGGCGAACAGGACTCGCTGGGCTACTTCGCCACCCGGCGCGACAAGGCCGTCGTCTTCTCGCCCAGCGGCAAGGCCGCCGTCACCTACCGGGTCGAGGCCGGCGTCTGCCTGGCCAGCGGCGACCCCGTAGGCGACCGCGAGGCATGGCCGCACGCCATCGCCGCCTGGCTGGACGCGGCCCGCCGGCACGCCTGGGCGCCCGCGGTCATGGGCGCCTCGGAGGACGGCGCCAAGGCCTTCGCACGCGCCGGACTCGGAGCGCTGCAACTCGGCGACGAGGCCATCCTGCACGTCGCCTCCTTCGATCTGGGCGGCCGCGAGATGCGGGTCACCCGGCAGGCCGTCAACCGGGTCCGCCGCACCGGCGCCACCTGCCGCGTACGCCGCCACTCGGCCCTCACCGACCAGGAGATGGAGGACGTGGTCGACCGCGCCGACGCCTGGCGCGACACCGAGACCGAACGCGGCTTCTCGATGGCCCTGGACCGCCTCGGCGACCCGGCCGACGCCGACTGCCTCCTCGTCGAGGCCCTGGACGGCGACGGCCGCCTGCTGGCGCTGCTCTCCTTCGTCCCCTGGGGCGCCGACGGCGTCTCGCTGGACCTGATGCGCCGCGACCGCTCGGCCCCCAACGGCGTCATGGAGTTCATGGTCGCCGACCTGTGCGCCGCCGCCCCCAAGCTCGGCGTGCGCCGGATCTCGCTGAACTTCGCCGTCTTCCGCTCGGCGTTCGAGGAGGGCGCCCGCATCGGCGCGGGACCGGTCCTGCGGCTGTGGCGCCGGCTGCTGCTGTTCTTCTCCAAGTGGTGGCAGCTGGAGGCGCTCTACCGCTCCAACGCCAAGTACCGGCCCGAGTGGTACCCACGCTTCCTGTGCTACGGCGACGCCGGCTCGCTGGCCCGGGTGGGCCTGGCCTCCGGCATCGCCGAGGGCTTCGTCTCCGTGCCCTCCCTGCGCAAGCTCTGGGGCAAGCGGCACCCGACGGGCGGGCCCCGACCCGCCACGACCGAGGGCCTGCCGTCGCTGGCGGCGCTGGGCCTCGACGGAGGGGACGAGGCCGGACGGAGCGGTCCGGACGCGGGCCTGCCCGACCAGGTCCGCGTCCGGCGCCGCACCCTCGACCGGCTGCGTGCCCGGGGCGCCGACCCCTACCCGGTCGGCGTCCCGGCGCGCACCCACACCCTCGCCGAGGCCCGCGCCCTCGCCGGCACCGGCGAGGCGGTCACCGTCGCCGGCCGGATCATGCGCGTGCGCGACTTCGGCGGCATCGTCTTCGTGACCCTGCGCGACTGGTCGGGCGACCACCAACTGGCCCTCACCCGCGACGCCCTCGGCTCCGGGGAGGTCCCCGGTTCCCCGGGCGCCGGCCCTTCCAGGGGCTCCGGGGTCTCCGCGGTCTCGGGGGGCTCCGGGGGCTCCCTCGGCTCCTTCCGGGCCGACACCGACCTCGGCGACCACCTCTGCGTCACCGGCACGGCAGGCGTCAGCGACAAGGGGGAACCGACCGTCTTCGCGACGGCCTGGCAGCTCACCGCCAAATGCCTGCGCCCCCTGCCCGACAAGCGCCGCGGTCTGACCGACCCCGAGGCCAAGGTCCGCATGCGCCATCTCGACCTGGTGGCCGGCCCCGCCGCCCGCGACGTCGTCCGCGCCCGCTCGACCGCCGTCCAGGCCCTGCGCCAGGGGCTGCTGCAGCGCGGCTACCTCGAGGTCGAGACGCCCATGCTCCAGCAGATCCACGGCGGCGCCAACGCCCGGCCCTTCACCACCCACATCAACGCCTACGACCTCGACCTCTATCTGCGCATCGCCCCCGAGCTGTATCTGAAGCGGCTGTGCGTCGGCGGCCTGGAGAAGGTCTTCGAGATGGGCCGCACCTTCCGCAACGAGGGCGTCTCCTACAAGCACAACCCCGAGTTCACGATGCTCGAGGCCTACCAGGCCTACGCCGACTACGACGAGATGCTCCACCTGGCCCGCGAGCTGATCCAGGGCGCGGCCACGGCCGCCTTCGGCTCACCGGTCGTCCACAAGGACGGGCGCGAGCACGACATCTCGGGGGAGTGGCCGGTCAGGACGGTCCACGGCGCGATCTCCGAGGCGCTCGGCGAGGAGATCGACGCCGACACGGACCTGGCGGCCCTGCTGCGGCACTGCGACCGCGCCGGCGTCCCGTACACGCCGGACGACGGCCGGGGCGACGTCGTCCTGGAGATGTACGAGCGGCTCGTCGAGGAGAGGACCCTGCTGCCGACCTTCTACAAGGACTTCCCCACCGACGTCTCCCCGCTCACCCGGCAGCACCGCCTCGACCCGCGTCTCGCCGAACGCTGGGACCTCGTCGCCTTCGGCACCGAACTCGGCACGGCCTACTCGGAGTTGACCGACCCCGTGGAGCAGCGCCGGCGGCTGACCGAGCAGTCCCTGCTGGCCGCCGGCGGCGACCCCGAGGCGATGGAGCTCGACGAGGACTTCCTCGACGCCCTCGAGTACGCGATGCCGCCGACCGGCGGCCTGGGCATCGGCGTCGACCGCCTGGTCATGTTCCTCACCGGGCTCACCATCCGCGAGACCCTGCCGTTCCCGCTGGTGCGGCACCGCTGAGACCCTGCCGTTCCCGCTGGTGCGGCACCGGTGAGCGGCAGCCGGCGCAGGGCGCGGCACCGGCGGCGCTGCGCCGGGCGGGTGGAATCATGCCGCCGGTCCGGTGTCGGCAGGGTGCGCCGGGGGCCGGTCGGGCGACTGATGACTGCATGAAGAAGGAGCAGTTGTTCACGCGGCGCCGGGCGTTGCTCGCCGGCGCCGCCGCCGTCGGAGCGGCCGGCACGGCCGGGGTGTTCGTCTGGGGCGACAAGGGCGAGCCGGTCAGGGTCGGCGTCCCCGTCTCGGGCGCCCCGGCGCGCAGTCTCCCGCTGAAACCCTCCGCCTACCGTCTGCGACCGCTGACCGGCTACGGCCCCCCGCGCGCCGCACCCGCCCGCACCCCGGTGCGCCACGAACCCCTGCTGCGGATGACCGGCCGCGGCCGCACCATGGTGCTGACCTTCGACGACGGACCCGACCCCCACTACACCCCGGGCATCCTCGACACGCTGGCCGAGTACGACGTGCGCGCGACGTTCTTCGTGTGCGGGGAGATGGCCGTCGACAACCAGGACCTGCTGGCCCGGATGGCCGACGAGGGCCACGTCGTCGGCAACCACACCTGGTCCCATCCCCTGCTCACCAGGTTGACCCGCCGTCAGATCCGCTCCGAGATGTCCCGCACCAGCGACGTCATCGAGGAGGGTTACGGGGAGCGGCCCCGCTGGTTCCGCGCCCCCTACGGCGCGTGGAACCGCGCCGCCTTCCAGCTCGGCGCCGAACTGGGCATGGAACCGCTCGCCTGGACGGTCGACACCCTCGACTGGACCACCCCCGGCACCGGCGTGATCGTCGACCGGGTCGAGAAGAGCGCCGCCCCCGGCGTCGTGGTGCTCTCGCACGACGCCGGGGGCGACCGCAGCCAGAGTGTGCGGGCGCTGCGCGGATATCTGCCGCGGCTGCTGGACTCCGGCTACCACCTCACGCTGCCGCACTCGCCGCGCGCCTGACCCGGCGCCCGCCCGGTCGGCGGCCGCTCAGCGGACCTCGACCAGGCGGGCGAAGGCGACGACGTTCCCGTCGTATCCGTTCGCCTTGGAGAATCCGCCGCCGCAGGTGATGACCCGCAGTTCCGGCGATCCCTTGGAGGCGTAGACGCGGTCGCCGGGGAAGTTGTTCTTCGCGAACACCTCGATGCCGTAGATCTCGAACACCGCGGTCTTTCCGTCCTTGCGCGACACCTCGACGCGGTTTCCCTTCTTCAGCGCGCCGAGGCCGTAGAAGACGGCGGGTCCGAGTTTGTTGTCGACATGGCCGACGACGACCGCCGTCCCCTTCTCGCCCGGTGAGACGCCGCCGGTGAACCAGCCGGCCAGGTTCGGGTCCTCCGGCGGCGGCGCTCCCACCCAGCCGTCCGTGTCGAGGCCGACCGCCATCACCGGCGCGTCGACCCGGATGGCGGGGATCCGCACCCGGTCCGGCTCGGCGTAGGGCAGGGCCGCCGCGGTCCGTCCGAAGACGTCACCGGCGGTCCGGCCGTCCGCGGCCGCCGCCGCGGCCGGCTGCGGCGGGCCGATGTCGAACTCTCCCGACCCGTTCCGGATGAGCGCGAGACCGGTCAGCAGAACAAGCGCTATCACGCCCCAGGGTGCGCGCTTCCTCCGCCGTTCCTCCTCTTCCGCCACCTCGGACAGCTCGTACGCAGACATTCGCCATCCCCTTTCGACGCGGCCGTCGCCGCGTCCTTTCGCGCATACGAGAACGCTAAGTGCCGTGACGGAAACCGGCGACGGGGCAACGGCGAACGGGTGGTGACCGCTTCGCCCGGTGCGCCATCCGAGTTGACGACGGCAGATATTTTCTGACAGCCCGTGACCTGCGGTGATATCCGATTGTGTGGATGCCTCCCGGCGTGTCCGCTCACCAGGACGGACCATTGCCGAAATGCGGGCGGCCGCACGGCATCCGAGGGTCGGTCCGGGAGGCGCTTTCTCGCCGACATGCCGGGGACGGGACCCGGGGCGCCTTCCGCGGAGGATCACATGCGTACCACTCGTGCTCTGGCGGCCTCGGCGGTCTCCGCCGCCGCGGTCGCCGCCCTCGCTCTCACCGCCCCCGCCGCTGTCGCCCGCGACGGCATGGGCGCCAACCCCAGCAACATCGTCGTCCTGCCCGCCGTCATCGCCCGCGGCGGCCAGCTCACGATCACCGTCGACGGCTGCCCAGGCGGCGGCGCCGCGACCTCGGCCGCGTTCCCGCAGACCCAGCTGACGCCCATCACCGGCGCCAACCAGACCGCCAGGGGCACCGCCACCGTCAACGAGACCGCCCGCCCGGGCGCCTACGATGTCACCGTCAACTGCTCCGGCCGTACCCTGACCCGCCCGGCGGCCTTCACCGTCATCGGCGGCGTACGCGGCGGCCTCGGCGGCAGCAGCACCAGCGGCGCCTCCCCGACCGACGTCGCGATCGGCGGCGGGCTCGTCGCCGCGGCGGTGGTCGGCGGCGGACTGTTCTGGATGCGGCGCCGCGCCGAACGCCGCATCTGACGTCCGCCCCTGCGCGGCCCGCATCCGCGCGGACCGCGCGTGACACCGGACTTCGCCCCGGACCTGCTGGGATCCGGGGCGAAGCCCCGTGCGCGGCGAGCCGTCAGCCGCCGTCCTCGCCCGTACGGCGTCGCGCGACGCGGTAGGCGGCCCCGACGGAACCCGCGATGAGCGCCGCGCCCAGCCCGATCTCCTGGAGGTCGAACCCGGCGGAGCTGCCGCCCTCACCGGCGTGCACACCCCGGGGCGGCTGGGGGCGCACCGGATCCGGACGGACGGCGGCGATCGTCAGTTCCTTGACGGCGCTGACGCCGCCGCAACTGAACGTCACCCGGTACGAGGCGCCCGGCTCGGCGTCCCGGTCGATCCGTGCCACCGCCGACGTGGAGCCCTTCGGGATGACGACGGCGTCGAACACCCCCGAGGTGACGGTCACGGAGTTCCGGCAGCCGCTGGTGACGCGGTCGACCTGGAGAACGACCTCGCCGCCCGCGGCGACGGTCGAGGGCAGCACCCGGTAGCCGTTGGACATGACGTAGTGGTTGTCGTCGTCGCTCGCGACGGCGGCCGGTGCGAAGCAGGTCAGGGCGGTGACGCCCAGCAGTGCGGCCGAAGCGACGCGTATCGCGCGCATGGTGGATCCTCCGGTCCCGAGGAGCAGGCCGCGGAACTGTTCCGCTTTCTCCGACAATGCACCTCGATGACCGAAACACTAGGAACACGTGTGCGCTCCCGCGATCGCTGTCGTGCGAATGGGGCACGGGTGTGGGCCACCCGGGGGAAGGCGGCGGCGTGGCGGCCGCCCTCCGGCGCGCGGACGTGGTGGTGAGCGGGCGTCAGTCCGAGAGCCTCAGCTCCCGATTCCCGGAAACAGACGGAGGAACGGTTCCGCCGACGCGGTGACACCGCGGCTGTACGGCGCGTCGAAATCCCAGATGAGGAAGAGCAGGAAGGCGATGAGCGCGGAGAACAGCCCGGCCAGGACCAGTTCGCGGGTGGTGCGCCGGATCTGCAGCGCGAACACCATGCCGATGGTGATGACGGCCCCCGCCAACAGCCCGAACCACACCACGCCGGGCATGGTCGCCCCCGTCGACTCGGCGCGGGCGTTGCGCGCCTGGTCGGCCGCGGCCAGCTGGTCGAGCAGCGGCTGGTAGGCCTGCGCCTGGAAGTCGGAGGCCGGCCGGTAGTCCGTGACGTCCACCCGGACCTGCTGGAGGAGCTCGTCACCGCGCCCGCTCACGTCGCCGCCGTCGGCCATCTCCTTCCATTCCCTGGTGACGACGTGTCCGACATAGGCGTTGACATCCGCTCGAATACGGTCGCGCACGTCCGCCGGATAGACGCGCACCCGCTCGGAGATCTCGTGCAGCGCCTGCGCCTCGGCCTGCACATGGTCCTGGGCGACACTCCGCGCCTCCCAGACGCCGGCGATGGCCAGACCGAGGACGATGGCGTACACCACGCCGATCCACATCGTCATGTACTCGATGACGTCCGGGGTCTCCGAGGGGTCCTCGTCCTCGGGTGCCCTGCGGTGCCGTACGAGGGTGATGACGACCACCACCGCGCAGGCGGCGAGCATCGCGAGGGTGAGAACAAGCCATTCCGGCAAGGAAAGCCTCCAGGATCGGCACTCAGCGCGGTCGCAGCGCGGCGACGGCGATCAGCGCGGGCACGGTGACGAGCAGGACATAGGTGACGGGCGACTGGCCCCCGCGGGCGGGTCGCTGGCGCGCTGTCGCGTGGTAGGCGGGGTAGGTCACCGGAGCCGCCGAGGGAGGCGGGGTGGGCGTCGGCTCCGGGGTGCGGGCCGGCGTGGGGGCCGGCGGGGGTGTGGGGGCCGGCGGCGGCAGCGGTGCCGCGCGGCGCGGCGGCGCGGGCGGTTTCGGGCGCGGCTTCGGCGCCGGCGGCCGGGGTGCGGGGGGCGGCGGCTTCGGGGTCGGTGCCGGGGGCGGCGGCGGGGTGGGCGTGGGGGTGGGTGTGGGCGTCGGTTCGGGCGGTTCCGGCTTCGGCGGCTTCGGCGGCTTCGGTGGCTCGGGCGGCTCGGGCGGCGGGGTGGGCTGCGGGCACACCGGGGAGCCCTCCCACCCGTAACTCCCCGCGACGGCGACCGCCTCGGTGCCGTCCGGGCCCGTCGAGGCGTACGCGCACGCGTCGGCCGTCGCCACACCGGCCGGGACGGCCGCGAGGATCCACACCGCGGTCACCAGGGCCAGACCTCGTGTGACGAGGACGGATCGGGTCGGTTCGGGTCCATGCACGACGGAGATCATGCGGCCTCGTGCGGCGGCCGGAGTCCTCACCCGGCGGGGATTGCCCCGAACGGGGGAAGAACGGTTCCCCGGGTTTGCCGGGTGGTGCGTTCGCTTATGCGGCCCGTCGTCCGTCTGTGCGATCGGCGCGGTCCGGGCCGTTGGGGGCGCCCGGTCCGGGGGTCGTCGTGAGCGGCCGGGGCGGCGCGCGTCACGGGCCGTCGAAAGAAATTTGTGCCGCCGTTGAACACAACGGACGTCCGTATGCGTACCCAGTGTCGTGCGGTGGCGCAGCAGGGCGCCGCAACACCTTGGGACGATCGGGGAGTTGTTGACGATGAAGACCACCTGGCGGAGCGCCTCACTCGCGGCTGGCACCGTGGCCGTACTGGCGCTGACGACGGCGTGCGGATCGGAAAGCGGCACGTCAGCGTCGAGCCAGAACGTCGGGGCCACGGCTCCGGCCGGTGGCATCGGGGGCGTCGGCAGCGGTTACGGCCAGGTCGGCGCCAGTGCGAGCCCCGCGCCCGGCGGTGTCGGTTCGGGCACCGGAGCGCAGGGCGGATCGACGGGCGAACTGGCCGTCGCCGCGAACCCGGAACTGGGCAAGATCCTCACCGACGGCGCCGGCAAGACCCTCTACCGCTTCGACGCGGACACCGCGGAACCCCCGAAGTCGAACTGTGACGGCGACTGCGCGACCGCCTGGCCGCCGGTGTCCGCCGACGACGCGAGCGCCGGCGACGGCATCGACAAGTCGCTGCTCGGCGAGATCACCCGGTCCGACGGCAGCAAGCAGCTCACCGTGGGCGGCTGGCCCGCCTACTACTACGCCAAGGACGCCAACGCCGGCGACACCACCGGTCAGGGCGTGGGCAACAAGTGGTTCGCGCTGACCCCCGAGGGCAAGAAGGCCAAGGGCGGCGGCGGCGGGGGCGGTGGCGGTGGCGGCGATGCCGCCCTGGCGGGGCTGTCCGTCCGCAAGGACCCCAACCTCGGCGACATCGTCGTCGACAAGAACGGCATGACCGTCTACCGGTTCCTCAAGGACAAGGCGTGGCCCAAGCCGGTGTCGAACTGCAACGGCGCGTGCCTGGAGAAGTGGCCGGCGGTGGCGCCCGTCGAGGCGAACGACACCAAGGGCGTCCAGAAGAAGGGCCTGATGAGCTTCACCCGGGGTGACGGCGTCAAGCAGCAGACGGTCAACTGCTCGCCGATCTACACCTTCTCCGGTGACAAGTCTCCGGGCGACATCAACGGCCAGGGTGTGGGCGGCACGTGGTACGCCGTCGCGCCCGACGGAAAGCTGGTCGGAGCGCCGGGGCAGTAGGAACGCCTCCCCAGGGCCGGTTCCCGAAGCCGCCCCTCGCGCACGACCCGTTGGTCCGCCCCCTCCGCGCCGCACGGAGGGGGCGGACCGCTGTGCTTGTCGGGCCCCCTTGTCCTGTGCGTAGAATTCGGCCGCCCTCCGGGCCGCTTCCGGAACCCTCCGGAGCGGCCCGGACACTTTTGGTAGCCCCGCGGGGGGCGTCGTTTTGGCACGTGCCGGAGGCAGTGACCGGGAACGGACGGTCAATTTCCGTTTCCCCTCGCCCGTTTGGCGGGCGATCAGTAGCCTCAGCTCGAACACCGGATCGCCTACGCCTTGGAGAGATAGATGGAGCGTCCCGCCTGGGCCCCTCGGAGCATCGACATCTCGGTGCCGAGCGTCTCGCGGATCTACGACTACTACCTGGGCGGATCGCACAACTTCGAGGTGGACCGGGAAGCGGCCCGCAGGGCCATGGAGTTCATCCCCGGACTGCCGAAGATCAGTCAGGCGAACCGGGCGTTCATGCGCCGTGCGGTGCGGTACGCGGTCGCCGAGGGCGTCACCCAGTTCCTCGACATCGGCTCCGGGATCCCCACGTTCGGCAACGCGCACGAGATCGCCCGGGCGGCGAACCCCGACGCGCGCGTGGTCTACGTCGACCACGACCCGGTGGCCGTGGCGCACAGCGAGGCGGTGCTGGCCGGCTGCGACGGCGTCGACGTCGTGGCCGCCGACCTGCGCAAGCCGCAGGAGATCCTCACCAGCCCGCAGGTGGAGCAACTGCTCGATCTGGAACGGCCGGTGGCCCTGCTGCTGGTCGCGGTGCTCCACTTCGTCGAGGACGCCGACGACCCGCACGCGGCGGTGGCCGAACTCGGCGCCGCGCTCGCGCCCGGCAGCCTGCTGGTGCTCACGCATGCCTCGTACGAGGGAATCCCGCAGCGGGCCGAGGGCGCCGTCGACGTATACAAGGACATTCGCAATCCGCTGGTCATGCGCTCGCGTGACGAGATCGGGCGGTTCTTCGAGGGGTACGACATGGTGGAGCCGGGACTGGTGCCGATGCCGCACTGGCGGCCGGACACGGCGCCGGAGGACGAGGACCCCTGGGCCTTCTCCGGTTTCGCCGGCGTGGGGCGTACGGCGTGAGTGCGGAGCCGGACGGGCCGGAGGACAGACTGCGGCGGTTCGTGACGATCTGGAGCCGGGCCGTGTACCCGGTGACCTCGACGTCGCTGACCCGCCCCGAACTCGAAGAGCAACTCCTTCCGCTGGCGCGGCGGTTGCGTGAGGCGCTGCTGGAGCGGACCCTCGACGCCGACGCCGCCAAGGCGGTCGGCGCCGCCCTGGTCGACGCGCACTGCACCGACCCCGAGGCGCTCAGCCGCACGCTCGACTGCGTCGACGCCTATCTGGTGCTCTACTGCGGCGAGGGCGGCCCCCAGGAGGACCTGCGCACCCGCGCCTCGCGTCTGCAGCACGCCATGGCGGCCGGCTACGCGGTGGCGCTGCGCGAGCGCACCCTCGCCGAGCAGGAGGCCATCGCACAGGCCGCGTTGCGCGCCCAGGGCGTCGTCGCGCAGGCGCTGCACGCCAGCGAGGCCCGCTTCCGGGCGGTCTTCGAGGGCGCCGCGATAGGGATCAGCATCGCCGACCTGGAGGGCAACGTCCTCCAGGTCAACGGGGCGCTGCTGCGTATGTTCGGCGGTTCGGAGCGGTCGTTGCTGGGCCGCAAGGTCCAGGACTTCACCCACCCCGAGGACGCGCCGCAGACCTGGCGGCTCTACGACGAGCTCGTCCGCGGCGAACGGGAGCACTACCACACGGAGAAGGCGTTCAGCCGCCCCGACGGAACGGTCCTGTGGACCAATCTGACGGTGTCGCTGCTGCGGGACGCGGACGGGGCCCCGCAGTACCAGCTGGCCCTGATGGAGGACACCACCGAGCGCCGGCTGCTCAACCTGCGGCTGCGCTACGAGGCCACCCACGACGCGCTCACCGGACTGCCCAACCGCACCCTGTTCTTCGAACGGCTGGAGAAGGTGCTGGCGGCCGGCGAGGGCCGCAGGTTCGGTCTGTGCTACCTGGACCTGGACGGCTTCAAGACCATCAACGACAGCCTCGGACACGCCGCCGGCGACCGGCTGCTGGTGGAGGTCGCCGACCGGCTGCAGTCCTGCGCGACCGCGCCCGGCGAGATGGTCGCCCGCCTCGGCGGCGACGAGTTCGTGGCGCTGACCACCGGCCCCGACACCCGCCACGAGGTCGACGAGCTCGCCGCGCGCATCATGAACGTCCTGGTCGCGCCGGTGAGCATCGACGGCCGTGAGCTGACCGTGCGCGGCAGCATCGGCATCGTCGAAGGGCCGGCCGGGGAGCGCAGCGCGGCGGAGGTGCTGCGCAGCGCCGACATCACCATGTACCGGGCCAAGTCGGCGGGCGGCAACCGCTTCGAGGTCGCCGACCCGGAGGCCGACGCCCGCGCCATCACCCGGCACGGTCTGACCACGGCGCTTCCGGCGGCCCTCGAACGCGGCGAGTTCTTCATCGAGTACCAGCCGCTGGTCCACCTCGGCGACGGCAGCGTGCGCGGCGCGGAGGCGCTGGTGCGCTGGCTGCATCCGCAGCACGGGGTGCTCGGGCCCGACCGGTTCATCCCGCTCGCCGAGCACACCGGGCTGATCGTGCCGCTGGGCCGCTGGGTGCTGGAGGAGTCGGTGCGGCAGGCCGGTGAGTGGCGTGACCGCAACGAGGACACCGGCCCGCTGCGCATCAACGTCAACCTCTCCCCGTGCCAGCTCACCCACCCCGGCCTGGTGCAGGACACCGTGGACATCCTGGAGCGCGCGGGCGTCGACCCGGCCGCGCTGTGCCTGGAGGTGACGGAGTCGGCGTTGATCGGCGCCGACGACGCCCTGCTCAAACCGCTGCGCCGGCTCGCCGAGATGGGCGTGGACATCGCGCTCGACGACTTCGGCACGGGGTACTCCAACCTCGCCAACCTGCGCCGGCTCCCGGTGAGCGTGCTCAAGCTGGACCGCTCCTTCACCCAGGGCATGCAGCAGTTCCCGGCGGACCCCGTCGACCTCAAGATCGTCGAGGGGATCGTCTCGCTCGCGCACAGTCTGGACCTCGCGGTCACCGTGGAGGGCGTGGAGACCGGCGCCCAGGCCGAGCAGCTGCGGATACTCGGCTGCGACACGGCCCAGGGCTGGTACTACGCCCGCCCCGGCCCCCCGGACCGCCTCCACGACCTGGCACTCGTGGACGCGACGGGCTGACCTCGGGCGCGACTGCACCGGGCGGGGGAGCGGGGCGGTCGCGGCACGGACCGGGAGCCCGCGAGCGGCGGGCCGGCCGGCCGCGCGCACACGTGGGCCGGCTCACCGCTCCAGCAGCATGCGCTGCAGCTCCCGCGCCGCACGGGGCGGCGCCACGTCGCTGCGGTGGGCCAGGGCGATCGTGCGGTGCAGGCCGGGCCGGGCGAGCGGGGTGACCCGCAGGCCCCGGCCGGAGCGGGCGGCCACCATACGGGGGACGACGGCCACCCCGAGGCCGGCCCGCACGAAGCCGAGCACCGCGTCCATCTCGCCGCCCTCGACCGCGAAGTCGGGTTCGAAACCCTCCGCGCGGCATGCCGCCACGGTGAGTTCCCGCAGGTCGTAGCCATGCCGGAACATCACCATGCGCTCACCCACCAGGTCGGCGATCCGCACGGTGCGCCCCTGCCCCGGCCGGGGCGCCTCCGGCGAGGACACCACCACCAGGTCCTCACGCAGCAGCTCCACCGTGGTCAGCGCCGGCGACGGGCTGGGCAGGGGCAGGACGACCAGGGCGAGGTCCAGGGCCCCGCGCGCCAGCTCGCGGACGAGGTCGTGCGAACCGCCCTCCTCGATCACCAGCCGGACGCCCGGATAGCGGTCGTGGAAGGCGCGCAGCACGTCCGGCAGCAGGCCCGTGCAGACACTGGGCGTCGCTCCGAGCCGCACCCGGCCGCCGCGCAGCTGCACCAGCTCCTGCACCTCGTACCGGGCGGCCTCGGCGTCCGCGAGGATCCGGCGGGCCGGCGGCAGCAGCGCCTCGCCGGCGTCGGTGAGCGTGATGTTGCCCCGCGCCCGCAGGAACAGATCCGCCCCCAACTCCCGCTCCAACGCCTTGATCTGCTGCGACAGCGACGGCTGCGCCACATGCACGAGCTCGGCGGCCCGGGTGAAGTGCCGGGTCTCGGCGACCGCCACGAAGTACTGGAGCTGCTGGAACTGCATGCCGCAAGCGTACGCCGCCATAGGCGGAGCCTATGGATTCCAGGCGGACCATGTCTTGGACCGATCGGCCGGCGCGGCCGTAGCGTCTGCAGACATGGCTCTGGCAACGCGGACGGACCGACGGTCGTCCATGGCGCGCACCGTGTGGGACTCCTCCGTCGGCAAGAAGACGGTGATGGCCGTCAGCGGCATGATCATGCTGATGTACCTGGTCGCCCATGTCATCGGCAACCTCAAGATCTTCTTCGGCCCGGCGGAGTTCAACCACTACGCCCACTGGCTGCGCACGGTCGGCGAACCGTTCATGCACTACGAGTGGACGCTCTGGCTCGTACGCGTCGTGCTGGTCGTCGCGGTGATCGCCCACGCCGTCTCCGCGTACCAGCTCAGCCGCCGCGACCTCAGAGCGCGGCCCACCGGGTACGTGCACAGGAAGCCGCGGGCGAGCTACGCCACCCGCACCATGCGCTGGGGCGGCATCATCCTCGCCCTGTTCATCGTGTGGCACATCCTCGACCTGACCACCGGCACCGCGCACAGCGGCGGCTTCCAGGAGGGCCACCCGTACCAGAACGTCGTGGACACCTTCTCCACCTGGTACGGGAACGCCGTCTACACCGTGGCGATGCTCGCCCTCGGCCTGCACGTGCGGCACGGCTTCTGGAGCGCGGCCCAGACCCTCGGCGTCGGCAGCCGCACCCGCGACCGCGCCCTCAAGATCTTCGCCGACGTCCTCGCACTGCTGCTCACGGCCGGATTCCTCGCCGTGCCCGTGGGCGTCATGACCGGAGTGGTGAGCTGAACATGAGTCCCTTCCCCTCCTACGCGCACTACACGACCGGTGAGCCGGTCGTCGACGCCAAGGCCCCGTCCGGCCCCGTCGCCGAGCGGTGGGACAAGCGCCGCTTCGAGGCCGGTCTGGTCAACCCCGCCAACCGGCGCAAGCACACGGTGATCGTCGTCGGCACCGGCCTCGCCGGCGGCTCCGCCGGCGCCACCCTCGCCGAACAGGGCTACCGCGTCGTCCAGTTCTGCTACCAGGACTCCCCACGCCGCGCCCACTCCATCGCCGCGCAGGGCGGCATCAACGCGGCGAAGAACTACCGCAACGACGGCGACTCCGTGCACCGGCTCTTCTACGACACCGTCAAGGGCGGCGACTTCCGGGCCCGGGAGTCCAACGTGCACCGGCTGGCGCAGATCTCCGTCGAGATCATCGACCAGTGCGTCGCGCAGGGCGTGCCCTTCGCCCGCGAGTACGGCGGCCTGCTCGACACCCGCTCGTTCGGCGGCGTGCAGGTCTCGCGGACCTTCTACGCCCGCGGCCAGACGGGGCAGCAACTGCTCCTCGGCGCCTACCAGGCCCTCAGCCGGCAGATCGCCGCCGGCAACGTCGAGATGCACCCGCGCACCGAGATGCTCGACCTGATCGTCGTCGACGGCCGGGCCCGGGGCATCGTGGCCCGGGACCTGATCACCGGGAAGATCGACGCCTACGTCGCGGACGCCGTCGTCCTGGCCAGCGGCGGTTACGGGAACGTCTTCTACCTGTCGACCAACGCCATGAACTCCAACGCCACCGCGATCTGGCGGGCGCACCGCCGTGGCGCCTATTTCGCCAACCCGTGTTTCACCCAGATCCACCCGACCTGCATCCCGCGCACCGGCGACCACCAGTCGAAGCTGACGCTGATGAGCGAGTCGCTGCGCAACGACGGCCGGATCTGGGTGCCGAAGGCCAAGGGCGACGACCGTCCGCCGAACCGGATCCCCGAGGAGGAACGCGACTACTACCTGGAGCGCGTCTACCCCTCCTTCGGCAACCTGGTCCCGCGGGACATCGCCTCCCGCGCCGCCAAGAACGTCTGCGACGAGGGCAAGGGCGTCGGCCCCGGCGGACAGGGCGTGTACCTCGACTTCGCCGACGCCATCGCGCGCCTGGGCCGCAAGGCCGTCGAGGCGAAGTACGGCAACCTCTTCGACATGTACCGGCGGATCACCGACGAGGATCCCTACGAGGTCCCGATGCGGATCTACCCGGCCGTGCACTACACGATGGGCGGACTGTGGGTCGACTACGACCTGCAGACCACCGTTCCCGGCCTGTTCGCGATCGGCGAGGCCAACTTCTCCGACCACGGCGCGAACCGCCTCGGCGCGAGCGCCCTCATGCAGGGCCTCGCCGACGGCTACTTCGTCCTCCCGGCGACCGTCAACGGCTACCTCGCCCGCACCCCGCGGCAGAGTGAGGTGGGCGACGAACACCCCGCCGTCCAGGAGGTGCTGGCCGAGACCCAGGACCGGCTCCACCTGCTCCTGTCCGTCGACGGCGACCGCACCCCCGACTCCTTCCACCGTGAACTCGGCGAACTGATGTGGGAGTTCTGCGGCATGGCCCGCAGCGACGCCGGACTGCGCAAGGCTCTTGAGCGCATCCCGCAGATCCGCGAGGAGTTCTGGCGGCGCATCAGGGTTCCCGGCGTCGGCGAGGAGTTCAACCAGTCACTGGAGAAGGCCAACCGGATCGTCGACTACCTGGAGCTCGCCGAGCTGATGTGCCTCGACGCGCTGCACCGCGCCGAGTCCTGCGGCGGCCACTTCCGCGAGGAGTCTCAGACGCCGGACGGCGAAGCCGCCCGCCGCGACGACGAGTTCGCCTACGCGGCGGCCTGGGAGTTCACCGGGCCGGGCGAGGCCCCCGTGCTGCACAAGGAAGACCTGGTCTTCGAGTACGTCCACCCCACCCAGCGGAGCTACGCATGAGGCTCACCCTGCGCGTCTGGCGGCAGCGCGACACCGACGCCGACGGTGCCATGTCCACGTACGAAGTGGACGGCATCTCGCCCGACATGTCCTTCCTGGAGATGCTCGACACCCTCAACGAGGAGCTCATCCTGCGCGGCGACGATCCCGTCGCCTTCGACCACGACTGCCGCGAGGGCATCTGCGGCGCGTGCTCGCTCGTCATCAACGGCGACGCGCACGGCCCCGAGCGCACCACGTCCTGCCAGCTGCACATGCGGTCCTTCCGGGACGGCGACACCATCGACGTCGAGCCGTGGCGGGCCGCCGCCTTCCCGGTCGTCAAGGACCTGGTGGTCGACCGCAGCGCCTTCGACCGGATCATCCAGGCCGGCGGGTACGTCACCGCACCCACCGGCGCCGCGCCCGAGGCGCATGCCACACCGGTGCCCAAGCCGGACGCCGACTACGCCTTCGAGCACGCGGAGTGCATCGGCTGCGGGGCGTGCGTGGCCGCCTGCCCCAACGGGGCCGCGATGCTGTTCACCTCCGCCAAGGTCAACCACCTCAACGTGCTGCCGCAGGGCGCGCCCGAGCGGGAGACCCGGGTGCTGGACATGGTGGCGCAGATGGACGACGAGGGGTTCGGCGGCTGCACCCTCGCCGGGGAGTGCGCGACGGCCTGCCCCAAGGGCATCCCGCTGACGTCCATCACCGGCATGAACAGGGAATGGCTGCGGGCGACCCGGAAGGCCGCCAAGCGGTAGCGCCGGGCATGTGAAGCGTTCGCCGAGGGTGCGGACGGACGGGGCCGGGAGTGGTGCTCCCCGGCCCCGTCTCGCGTCCGCGGGCACGGGCGGGGCGCGGCCCCGAACCGGTGAACCGACCGGTGGACCTACAGGCGACGGGCCGGTGAACGGGCCGGTGAAGCGACCGGCGCCCTCCGCCCCGTCCCGGCCGGCGCCCGCCACCCCGTCCCCGGCGTCGGCCCGAGCCGTTCAGCAAGCGCACATCAGCTCTCCTCGCGCCGGTCACGCCGAGGTCGGCCGGGAGCGGAAGAACAGGGGCGGCAGCACCCACGCCAGGGGGCTGCAGCCGCTGCGCCCACCCGGCCCGCGACAGGAGAGAGCCATGACCGGCGTTTCCACGCTCGACCGCCCCCAGCAGTCCACGGCACCCGCCCGCTACACCGTCACCCTGGCCCGCGACGAGGACGACGTACGGGCCGCGCAGCGGCTGCGGCACGACGTGTTCGCCGGCGAGCTCGGCGCCACGCTGGCGTCCGCCGAGCCGGGCCTCGACGTCGACCCGTTCGACGCCCGCTGCGACCACCTGCTGGTGCGCGACACGCACACCGGCCAGGTCGTCGGGACCTACCGGCTGCTGCCGCCGGAGCGCGCCGCGGCCGCCGGACGCCTCTACTCGGACGGCGAGTTCGACCTCGGCGCGCTCGACGCGATCCGGCCCGGCCTGGTCGAGGTCGGCCGCTCCTGTGTGCACCCCGACCACCGCGACGGGGCCGTCATCGGCCTCATCTGGGCCGGAATCGCCCGGTACATGGTGGACCACGGCCACGCGTGGCTGGCCGGCTGCTGCTCCGTCCCGCTGGCCGACGGCGGCGCGCTGGCGGCCGGCGTCTGGGAGCGGGTGCGCGTGAAGCACCTGGCGCCCGAGGAGTTCCGGGTGCGCCCGCTGCGGCCGTGGACGCCTTCCCCGGCCGCCTCGGCCGCCGCAGCCGGACGCACCGAGCTGCCCGCCCTGCTGCGTGGCTACGTCCGCCTCGGCGCCTGGGTGTGCGGGGAGCCCGCCCACGACCCCGACTTCGGCGTCGCCGATCTGTACGTGCTGCTGCCGATGAGCCGGGTCGACCCGCGCTACCTGCGGCACTTCCTCTCCCTCGTGGCCGCCGCGTGAGCGTCTGGCTGCCCGCGGCGCCCTGCACTCCGGTGGCGTGTGTGCGAGGGACGGCGTCCCGTACGGGCGTCCCGAGGGCCGTGCTGCGGCTCACGGCGGTCGCCGTGCTGGTGCTGGCGGGAGCGGCGCTGTCGCCGCTCGGCGGGCGGATCCCGGCGGGCGCGGTGCGACGGTGGAGCCGCACCGTCGTCCGGGCCGCCGGGGTGCGCGTCCGAGTGACCGGCGCGAGCGCGCCGGCCGCCGGGGGAGTGCTCCTCGTCGCCAACCACATCTCCTGGCTGGACGTCCCACTGCTGGCGGGCGTCCGCCCGGCGCGGATGCTCGCCAAGGCCGAGATCCGGCGCTGGCCGGTGGCGGGCGCGCTGGCCGTGCGCGGCGGCGTGCTGTTCATCGACCGCGACCGGCTGCGCGCCCTGCCCGCCACGGTGGAACGGATCACGCGGGTGCTGCGCTCCGGCCGGGCGGTCGCCGTGTTCCCGGAGGGGAGCACCTGGTGCGGCCGGGCGCAGGGGAGCTTCCACAGGGCGGTGTTCCAGGCCGCGCTGGACGCCGGCGCCCTGGTCCAGCCGGTGCGCATCGGCTACCGCGACGCGGCCGGGGCGGTCAGCACGGCGGCCGCCTTCGTCGGCGACGACTCCCTGCTCGCCTCGCTGTGGAGGGTGGCGTCCACCCGGGGCCTGGTGGCCGAGGTCGAGGTGCTGCCCGCCCTCGCGGCGGACGGTCACGCGGACCGCAGGGCACTGGCCGCGGCGGCCGGGGCCGGGGTGCTGGACGCGCCGCGTGAGCGGTCCTCGCTCGTCCCGGCCGCCGTCCGGCACGGCCCGCGTGGCCGGCGGCGGGCGGTCGGCGGCGGGCGGCGGGCCGGTCGGCGACGGACGGCCGCGCGGCGGGAGCCGGCCGCCACGGCGATTCCCGGCAACGCGGTGACGGTTGCGCCGAGTTGATGGGATCATGACGCGTCCCGACCTCCGAGGGGAGCGCGTGTGAGTACGGATCCGGTCGGCACATCGGTGCTGGTGACGGGCGGCAGCGGCTTCGTGGCCGCTCATCTCGTCCAGCAGCTCCTCGCACGCGGCTACCGCGTGCACACCACCGTGCGCTCCACGGCGAACGCGGCCAAGTGCGGCCCGCTGCACGCGCTCCAGGACGCCTTTCCCGGCCGCCTCGACCTCTTCGAGGCCGACCTGCTGACCGAGGGCTCCTTCGACGAGGCGATGCGGGCCTGCGCGGTGGTCTTCCATGTCGCCTCGCCGTTCCTGATGCCGGAGAAGATCAAGGACGGCCGGCGGGACGTCGTGGAACCCGCCCTGCGGGGCACCCGCAACGTCGTGGCGTCGATCGAGCGCACGCCGACGGTCCGCCGGCTCGTCCTCACCTCCACGGTGGGCGCGATCTTCGGCGACTACGCCGACGTACGGCAGATGGACGGCGGGACGCTGTCGGAGAAGTACGTCAACACCACCAGCACGGTGGAGAACAACCCCTACCACTACGCCAAGACGGTCGCCGAACAGGCGGCCTGGGAGGCCGAGGCCGCGCAGGACCGCTGGCGCATGGTCTCCCTCAACCCCGGCCTGATCCTGGGCCCTTCGCTCACCCCGTCCTCCGACTCGGGCAGCCTGTTCCTGCTGGACGAACTGTTCAAGGGCTACTTCTTCTACGGCGCCCCGGACTTCAGTTTCACCACGGTCGACGTGCGGGACGTGGCCGCGGCCCACATCGCGGCCGCCGAACACCCCGGCGCCCACGGCCGGTACATCCTCGCCGCCGAGGAGATGACCTCCTTCCACCGGATGGCGAAGATCCTCCTGGAGCAGCACCCGAGGAACCTGCGCCTGCCCCGGACGGCCCTTCCGCACTGGCCGGTCCGCGTCCTCGGGCCCGCCTTCGGCCTCTCCCAGGCCTACATCCGCAGCCACCTCGGCATCCGCTTCCGCGTCGACAACCGCAGGAGCATCGACGAACTGGGGCTCGTCTACCGCCCGATCGAGGAGACCGTGACGGACCACTACCGGGCCTGGCGGGAGCAGCGCGCCCGCCGGAGCAGCGCGCTCAGCGGCGTCCGGCGGTGAGCGGACCTACGCGCGCGGGAGCGCGGCCGCCCGGCGCGGGGCGTCGCCGCGCTCCCGGTCGACGATCGCGGCCAGCCGCCGGAACGACTCCAGCAGCGCGGCCCGGTCGTAGGTGCTGGTCGTCACCAGCACCTCCTGCGCGCCCGTCTCCTCGAGCACGGTCTCGAGCTCCCGGGCGACCTGTTCCTCGTCGCCGACGACGCCGCCGGTGAGCCCGGCCTCGTAGAACCCGCGCGCCTTGGCGGTCATCGGCCGCCGCTCGGCCTCCTCGGCCGCCGGCAGCGGAGGGAAGGTGCCGTGCGTCCGCGAGTACGCCGTCGACCAGGCCTCCGGTATCAGCAGCCGGCGCGCGGCCTCGGGCGTCGCGGCCACCGCGACCGTCCCCGAGAGGACGACGTACGGCTCCGCCGCCCACGGCGAGGGCCGGAAGCCGGCGCGGTAGCGGTCGATGCCGCGCCGCATCCTCGCGCGGTCGCGGAGGTCGCCGACCACCAGCGGCAGGCCCGCGCGGGCGGCGATCTCCGCGCCCTCGCCCAGCGCCAGCACGAACGGCGGCACGGCCAGACCCTCCGACGGCCGGGCACGGACCCCCGTGGGCGAGGCGCCGGTGAACCAGCCGAGCAGCTCTTGCAGCTGCCCGGCGAAGTCGTCGGCGTCGTCCTTGTCCCGGCCCAGCGCCCTGCGCACCCCGTCGGTGAAGCCCACCGAACGCCCGAGCCCCATGTCGATGCGGCCCGGGAACAGGGACTCCAGGACGCCGAACTGCTCGGCCACGACCAGCGGGCGGTGGTTGGGCAGCATCACCCCGCCGGTGCCGACGCGGATGGTGTCGGTCGCACCGGCCACGGCGGCCGCAAGGACGGTCGGCGCGGACCCGGCGACACCCGGCACCCCGTGGTGCTCCGACACCCAGAACCGGTGGTAGCCGAGCCGCTCGGCCTCCTGCGCCAGCGCCACGGTGTCCCGCAGCGCCTGCGCGCCGGTGTGGCCCTCACGGATGCGCGAGCGGTCGAGGACGGAGAAGCGGGCCGAGGCGATCAGGGAGCTCATACAGGGTTCAACGCCTCGCGGCCCACGGGATTCCTCGGCCCCGGTGCGCCGGCCCGCTCGCCCCCCACTTCGCGTCCCCACCTCGGGCGTTCCGTGCTCGCGTGTCCCTACCGGGCGGCGTGCTCGTGCTCGCAGACGTCGTCGAGGCCGTAGGCGTCCCAGGCGGGGAACGGGTCGTCGGCCGGTGTGCCCTCGCCGTCGGCCAGCAGACACTCCGTGAGGGCGGCGCGCAGCGCGTGGGCGTCCAGGTCGGTGCCGATGAACACCAGCTCCTGCGCGTGGGGCGCGTCGGCGTCCCGCGCGGCGGACGGCTCGAACCGGGCCACCGCGCCGGCCTGGGACCACAGTCCCGTCACCCGCGGCCGGCTCGCCAGCGTGAAGAACCCCTTGGAGCGCAGGACGCGCCCGTACCGCCCGCTGTCCAGCCCCTCGGTGACGAAGGTCCACAACCGCCCCTGATGGAAGGGGAGTCCGGAGCGGAACACCGTGGAGGAGATGCCGTACTCCTCGGTCTCCGGCACATGGTCGCCGTTGAGCTCGCGCACCCAGCCCGGCGCCTGCTGAGCCCGTTCCAGGTCGAACAGACCGGTGCCCAGCACCTCGTTCAGGTCCACCCGGCCGTGCACGGCGGACACGACGCGCGCAAGGGGGTTGAGCCGGGTGAGCGCGGCCCGCAGCCGGCCGGCCGCCTCCTCGTCCACCAGGTCGAGTTTGTTGAGCACGATGACGTCCGCGAACTCGACCTGGTCGACGAGCAGATCGCTGACCGTGCGCTCGTCGTCCTCGTACGGGGCGAGGCCGCGTTCGTCGAGCTCGTCGCCGTTCGCCAGCTCGGTCAGGAAGTTCGCCGCGTCGACGACCGTGACCATGGTGTCCAGGCGGGCCACGTCCGCCAGGGTCGCGCCGTCGTCGCGCGCGAACGCGAAGGTGGCGGCGACCGGCATCGGTTCGGAGATGCCGCTCGACTCGATGAGCAGATGGTCGAAACGGCCCTCGCGGGCCAGTCGGTCGACCTCCTGGAGCAGGTCGTCGCGCAGGGTGCAGCAGATGCACCCGTTGGTGAGCTCCACCAGCCGTTCCTCGGTCCGCGACAGCGCCGCCGCACCGCCGCGCACCAGGGCCGCGTCGATGTTGACCTCGCTCATGTCGTTGACGACGACGGCGACCCGCAGGCCGGCGCGGCCCGCCAGGACATGGTTGAGCAGCGTCGTCTTGCCGGCCCCGAGGAACCCGGACAGGACGGTGACGGGCAGCGGGCGGTCGCGCACGCCTCAGCCCTCGGGGTGCAGCAGGCCGCGCTCGTACGCCTTCAGCAGACGCTGGGGGACGAGGTGACGCACACCGTCGACGGTGACCGGCACCAGGGCCGGTGCGGTCGCCTTCCACTGGGCGCGGCGGTGGCGGGTGTTGCTGCGGGACGTCTTCCGTTTGGGAACGGCCATGGGAACCTCCTCGGTCGGCTCGCGGTGAGCTTCGAGGACGCTATATGAAAATGGTTCCCATGAGCAATTGGCGGGTGCCGGAGGCTGCCCGGCGGCGGCGCCTGGCTAGGGTGGGTGGCGTGAACGAGAGCAGCAGGCGGCCCCTCGCGGTGTTCGACCTGGACAACACCCTCGCCGACACGGCCCACCGGCAGCGGTTCCTGGAGCGCAGGCCGCGCGACTGGGACGCGTTCTTCGCGGCCGCGCCGGACGATCCGCCGATCCCCGAAGGCGTCGCGCTGGCGCTGTCCAGCGCCGAGGAGTGCGAGGTCGTCTACCTCACCGGCCGGCCCGAGCGCTGCCGGCGCGACACGCAGGAGTGGCTCGCCGCGCAGGGGTTGCCGAAGGGGCGCGTGCACATGCGGCGCAACGGCGACCGCCGGCCGGCCCGGCTCGCCAAGCTGGAGATCCTGCGCGGGCTCGCCCGTGACCGGACCGTGCGTGTCCTGGTGGACGACGACGAGCTGGTCTGCGCCGACGCCGAACGGGCCGGGTTCGCCGTCGTGCGGGCGCGCTGGACCGCTCCTTCGGCCGAGCTGGAACAGGCGCAGGAGGGTGAAGGCCGTACCTGAGCGCCGCTCAGTCCGACTCGTCCAGACGGAAGCCGACCTTCAGGCCCACCTGCCAGTGGGCGATGTCGCCGTCCTCGATCTGGCCGCGCACCTGGGTCACCTCGAACCAGTCCAGGTTGCGCAGCGTCTGCGAGGCGCGGGCGAGCCCGTTGCGGACGGCCTGGTCGACGCCGTCCGGCGACGTGCCGACGATCTCCGTGACCCGGTAGGTGTGGTTCGACATCGGGGCTGCTCCTCTCGACCGTGACGGCATCGTCACGTGTGTCACGCGTCACTCCACCGTGCCCCAAGCTGCGGCGGAGCGCGAGACGTCGAGGCGGACGAGCGGGTTCCGGGCGCATCCCCTTGACCCGCCGCATTGGTCCATACCAAAATCCGGGACACCCGTTCGAGCGCCGCGCTCGTCCCCCATGTCGGGCCCCCGCCCTGTCCGCCAGACAGAACAGGACCCCCGTGCGACGTCGCCTCCTCGCCCTCCTCTGCGTGTCCGCCGCCCTTCTGACCTCCTGTGGGGTACTGCCCGGGACGGGGGGACCCGACCGGAGCACGGTCACGGTCTGGCTGATGAAGGACAGCGCCTCGCAGGAGTTCCTGGACCGGTTCACCGCGGACTTCGAACGCGGTCACCCCGACCTCGACCTCGACATCCGCGTCCAGGAGTGGACCGGCGTCGGCGACAAGGTGGAGGCCGCTCTGGAGTCCGAGTCCGACGACGGGAACGGGCCGGACGTCATCGAGGTGGGCAACACCCAGGTCCCGCGGTACGTCGTCGGGCGCGGGCTGCTCGACCTGACACTGGAGTCGGCGGCGAAGTGGGGGAGGGACGACTGGCTGCCCGGTCTCGCCGAACCCGGACAGCAGCGCTTCCACCAGTACGGCATCCCCTGGTACGCCGCCAACCGGGTGGTGATCTACCGCAAGGACCTCTTCGAGCAGGCCGGCGTCACCGCCCTGCCCCGCACCCGCGCCGAGTGGCTCGCCGCCACCGGGAAGCTGAACGCGGCCGGCCGGCAGGGCATCTACCTCGCCGGTCAGGACTGGTACACACTCTCCGGGTTCATCTGGGACGAGGGCGGCGACCTCGCAACCGAGGACGGCGGGCGCTGGCAGGGCGCCCTCGACACGAAGGCCGCCCTGCGCGGCATGGACTTCTACCGGCGCCTCCAGTCGCTCGGCCGGGGCCCGGTCGGCGCCGACGAGGAACATCCGCCCCAGGCGGGGGTGTTCGCCGCGGGCCGGGTGGCGCAGATCGTCGCCGTGCCCGGACTGGCCCGCGCCGTGCTGGAGCAGAACCCCGCCCTGGAGGGCGAGTTGGGCTTCTTCCCGGTGCCCGGCAAGAGCGCGGACCGGCCCGGCGCCGTCTTCACCGGCGGATCCGATCTCGTCGTCCCCCGCAACACCGACGTCCGCGAGGGCGCCGTCGCCGTCGTCGCCGCGCTGACCGGCGCCCGATGGGACACCGAGCTGGCCCGCACCATGGACTACGTGCCCAACAAGGCCAAGCTGGCCGGAGCCGTCGCCGGGGAGGAGGGCGCCGCGGCCATGGCGGCGGGGGCCGCGCAGGGCCGCGCGACCCCCAGCACACCCGAGTGGGCCGCCGTCGAGGCCGACAACCCGATCAAGGGCTGCATGACGAAGGTGCTCACCGGCGCCGACCCGGCGACCGAGGCCCGCCGCGCCGCCCGCGAGATCACCCGGGCGCTGACGGTGACCTCCTGACGGCGTCCCCGCGCCGTCCCTCGCGCCACCTCGCCGACATCCCGGTGACGGCTCCTCGCGTTCCTCGGCGATGCCGCGCGGGGACCGTCACCGGGCGTCCGCGGCCGGCGGCGGACCCGGCCGGACGAGCCCGCCGAGCGTGTGGAGGACCTCGATCACCTCGTCCGCACGGGTGTCGGGGTTCACGAAGGCCATGCGCAGGACCGTCCTGCCGTTCCACCGGGTCGGCACGCACAGCGTGGCGCCCGTTCGGGCGGCCCGCGCGGACCACGCCGCGTAGTCCTGCGCGCTCCATCCCGGCCGTTCGAAGAGGACGACGGACAACTCGGGTTCGGCCACCAGACGCAGGTGGTCACTGGCCCGGACGGCGTCGGCGACCTGCCGGCTGGTGGTCAGCGTCCGCTCCACGGCCGTCGCGTAACGGTCGGTGCCGTGGACGGCCAGGCTGAACCAGAACGGCAGGCCACGGGCGCGGCGGCTGAGGTGGAGCGCCAGGTCCGACGGGTTGTGGGCATCGCGGTCGATGGCGTCGAGGTAGTGCGCCGACTGACTGTGCGCGGCCCGTGCCGGTGCGGGGTCGCGGTAGAGCAGCGCGCAGCAGTCGTACGGTGCGAACAGCCACTTGTGGGGATCGACGATGAAGCTGTCGGCGCGTTCGATGCCGGTGTAGCGGTGACGCACGCTGGCAGCGGCCAGGCCGGCTCCGCCGTAGGCGCCGTCGACGTGCAGCCACACGCCGTGGCGTTCACAGGCGTCGGCGATGGTGTCGAGCTCGTCGACCAGGCCCGCGTTCGTGGTTCCCGCGGTCGCCGCGACGGCGAACACCCCGTCGGTGGCGTCGAGGACGGCGTTCACGGCGGCTCCGGTGAGGTGTCCGTGCCGGTCCACGGGCGCGGTGACCACCTCCACGTCCATGGCGCGCGCCGCGGACCGGATCGAGGAGTGCGCGCTGTCGGCGCACACGATCTTCCAGCCCCCCGCCGGGCGGGGCCGCTCCGCGGCGGCGGCCCGGGCCGCGACGAGGGCGGAGAGGTTGCCCATGGTGCCGCCGCTGACGAAGCATCCCGCCGCGGTGGCGGGCCAGCCGAGCAGCCGGGTGAGCCACGCGAGCGCCTCGTTCTCGGCGTGGATGGCCCCGGCCCCGGCCTCCCAGGTTCCCGCGAAGATGTTCGCCGCACCGGTGACGGCTTCGAAGGCGAGCGCGGCCCGGGTGGGGGCCGCGGGGATGTAGGCCAGGTTCGTCGGCCCGTTCTGGGCGCGGGTGGCGGGCGCCAGGACGCGGTCGAACAGGCCGAGCGCGGCGGCGGCGCCGATACCGGGGGCGGTGACGGTGCTGCCTGCGGCTTCGGCCAGGTCGGCCGCGGGGCGGGCGCCCGCCACCGGATCCGGGTCCTGCCTCAGACGCTGCCAGGCGTACTGCACGGCAACCGAGACCACCTCGTCCTCGTCGCCCCACACCCGGCCCTCGGCAGGGGGGACGCTCTTCACTGACATGCCATCGCATGGTGCTTTCTGCATGGCGGAAACCTAGAAACAGCCATCAGTATGCGCAATATGCGTCCAATATCTTGAGCATTATGCTCAAGGTCGATCCCGTGTGCCGTGGCATACTGGGCATCATGCGAAACGTGGACGCCGTCGACGCCCGCATCCTCCTCGCGCTCGACGCAGACCCGCAGGCGACCACCGTCGCCCTGGCCGACCGGCTCGGCCTCGCCCGCAACACGGTCCAGAGCCGGCTGAGGAGGCTCGAGGAAAGCGGCCACCTCAAGGAACCCAGCCGCCGCGTCGACCCGGCCGCCCTGGGCTACCCCCTGCTGGCCCTGATCACCCTGTCCATCAGCCAGAGAGTGGGAGAGCCCACCCGCGAGGGCATCCTGCGCATCCCCGAGGTCGTCGAACTCCTCGTCACCACCGGCGACGCGGACCTCCTCGCCCGGGTCGTCGCCCGTGACACGACAGACCTCCACCGCATCACCAACCACCTCCTCGAAGTCCCCGGCGTCGTCCGCTCCAACACCACCATCGTGCTGATGGAACTGCAGCCCCTCAGCGTGCGCCCGCTCCTGCAACGCCACACCGGCCCCTGATGCCCGCCGGGGCCGGTGACCCCGACGGGGCCGCCCGGGCGCCCTTCCGGCGCGCGGAACGTCACCACGAGGCAGGCGGATGCGCAGCCCGCGGACACCCCCGGTTCCGGGCCTGGGACGCACTCGGCGTCTCTGGACACTTGACAGGAGAAGCGCGGCAACACCTGAATATGTGTTCAGCGGCACCACCGAACCGGTGATGAACTGCCGAAATCGACGGCCGGGGAGGACAAGGTGTCCGAGGGAGACTCGCCGCCGACGGCAGCGGCCGGACGCACCGCCGTCCCGCTCGACGACATCGACCGGCAGATCCTCGGCCGGCTCCTCGAGGACGGCCGGATCTCGGTCCGCTCACTCGCCGAGCAGGTGCACATCTCCCGGGCCAACGCCTACACCCGCATCGGCCGGCTCGTGGCCGAGGACGTCATCACGGGCTTCACCGCGCAGCTCGACGCCCAGCGAGCGGGCCTCGGCACGAGCGCATACGTCACGATGAGCATCGAGCAGAACGCCTGGCGTGACATCTCCCGCGAACTGCGCCGCATCCCCTACGTGGAGCATGTCGCCCTCGTCACCGGCGACTTCGACGTCCTGGTGCTGGTGCGCGCCCCGGACAACCTGGCCCTGCGCAAGGTCGTGCTGGAGAGCGTCCAGGCGGTGCCGGGTGTGCGCTCCACCCGTACCTGGCTGGTCTTCGACGAGGTGCGGGGGCGCGGCGCCACCTGGACGGACTGAGGACCGGCGGCTTCACCGGTCCGCCGGCTCCGCGGCGGCCTTTCACCGGTCCACCAGCTCGGCTGCCGCCCCGGCGCGCCGCGCAGGCGCCGGGACGGGAGCCGTCGGCGTGGCGTGCCGGCGTGAGCGCACCACGCGGAACCGCCCGGTGACGAAGTGGGCTCCCCCGCCCGGCAGATCCGCGAGAGCCGAGGACGGGTCGGCCGGCAGATCGTCCAGGTTCTCCACCAGTGGGACCCCGGCGTCGAGCGCCGCAGTCTCGGCCGCCGCGAGGACCAGCGTGTCGGTGGAGTGCACCGAGGCGTAGAGCGCGCCGTGCCGCGCCACCGTACGGCGCAGGAGCGCCAGGCTGTGCGAGGTGGACTCGGTGCCGACCAGGAAGGAGACCGGTCCGGGCCACTCCCGCGTGTAGACCTGTTCGTCGGAGGCGCGCAGCCGCACCAGCAGCGGACTGAGCAGCTCGGCGCCCGGATGGCGCGGATGGGGCACCGGGCCGGAGGCGTGCACGACCGGGCCGTACCGTGCGGCCTCGGTCATCGCGGCGCGTACCTCGTCGGCGGTGGTCGCACCCAGCACCCCCGCCGCGCGCACCGGGTGTCCGAGCAGCCGGTCCACGGCGTCACCGAGGTCGGTCCCCAGGTCACGCAGTGTCTTGGGGCCCTCGTCGGTGTCGAACCCGTGCTCCGGCACCAGGATGTTCTGCGGTGTGGTGCGCACCGTCCCGTTGCACAGGCAGGAGGAGAGGGCGAGCCCCCGGACCAGGCCGGGGTAGTCGTCGGTCGAGTCCACGACCACGGTGTTCAGCCCGGTCCGGTTGGCGAACACGGTGGCCTGCGCGGCGTGCCGCTCCAGCCAGTCCGCGACGCGCGCGGAGCCCGTGAAGTCGACGATCCGTACGGCCGGGTCGGTGGCCAGCCGCAGGTGCGCCCGCCGTCCCGGCTCCGACACGGCGAGGGTCACCAGGTTCGGGTCGTGACCGGCCTCCTCCAGCACCTGCCGGGCGACGCGCACGGTGATCGCCAGCGGCAGCACCGAGCGCGGATGCGGGGCGACGACGACGGGATTGCCGGTGACCAGGCTGGCGAACAGGCCCGGGTAGCCGTTCCAGAGCGGGAAGTCGGGACAGCCGATGAGCAGCGACACACCGCGGGGCACCAGGGTGCAGGTACCCCGCAGGGCGAGCGGTGGCCCACCGCGTCGTCCCGCGCTCTCCCAGTGCAGGCCGGACGGAACCCGCTCGGACTCGGCGAAGGCCTGGGCCACCACCTCGAGCGCACGGTCCTGCGCGCGTGGTCCGGCGGCGTGCAGTGCGGCCCGCAGCGGCTGACCGGTGGTGTGGTGCACCGCGAGGGCCAGTTCGTGACTGCGGGTGTTGAGCCGCCGCAGGATCTCCACGGCGAGCCCGGCACGCTGACCGGTCCCCGCGGCCCGCCATCCGGGCGCCGCCCGGGCGGCCGCCGCGACCAGCTCCGAGGGTTCACAGCGCGGATAGGCGATGGCCAGGCCGAGCCCGTACGGCGACGACTCCGTGCGCACCCGGGCGACTTCGCCGGGCTGCACCAGGTCGAAGGGCCGCCCCAGCAGCGAGCCGAACACCTTCCCCGCGGTGCGGGTCGACCGCATGCCCGCGTCGGCCGCGTCCTGGACGGTCGCCTCGGAGAAGGGACGGTGGCACTCACCGGCGGCGAGGGCACGGACGACGCTGTGCAACAGCTCGCGGTGACGCTCGTAGGGGCCCGGGCGCATGGCCGTCAGCCTCTCCGGCTCGCTGCGAGCGCCAGCAAGGCGTCGTTCTCCGCCGGCAGCCCGACCGTCACCCGGACGCGCTCGCCGGGGAACGGGCGGACGACGTCGGAGCGGGAGTCGGGCACATCGCGGCCCGGCACCTGGGCGGGCAGCTGGGACAGAGACGCACGGACACGCACCATGCTCGACTCGCTTCTGCAGCGCTGGGGCCCGGGGTCTCCCGTCGGGCGTTCGACAGGGAAATCGTGAAGACGGGAAGCCGATCGCTCAACTGTTTGGGCGATTTCGGCTACGGATCGCCGGAAAAGGGAGTTCCGCGCGGCAAACCGTCTCCCCGGAGAACCTCCGGGACCTCGGCCACGAGACGAACGGCACGCCGTCCGGGGCGTGACAGGCCATCCCCATGATCACGAAGCGGACACAGCGGCTTTCCGGCGTCCCCGCCGGGGCCGGCCCCCGGCAGACTGCTCGCCGCCCGCACCGTGGGAGGTCCGCGGGCCGGCCGTGACGAACGAGGAAACCATGCACACCAACCCGACCCGACTCCGCCGCGGGGCGTTGACGGCCTGCGCGGCGGTCCTCGCCCTGCTGACCGCCGGCTGCTCGAAGGCGTCCGAGACCACGCAGACCGGAGGTTGCCGTGCCGACGACGGATGGTCGGGACGGCAGAAGGCCGCCTGGTTGCGGGGCGCGGTCTCCTTCCGGACGGTCGAGGGCACTGCCGCGTCGGACGCGAGGACGTCGGTCGTCGTGGGCGCACCGCGGTCGGCCGACGCCCGGCGGCTGTGTCGTCCGCTCGACGTGCAGGTCGAGTTCTGGACCCTCACGACCACGACCGCGACGACGCGGACCGAGTCGTCGTCCGTCAGGCGCTACCACCTGTTTGCGGACGGTGGCAGAACCCGGACCGTCGGCTTCCCCGGTGATCTTCCCGCCGGGCGGGACGGTGTCTGCGTCGGGGTGCTCGCGGCCGTGTACGCGGGTGAACCCCTGACCGAACGAGAACTGCCCCGGGTGACACCGGGCCCGTCGGCCGACGAGCACACGCCGGTACGGTTCGCCACGGACCGGGTCGGCGCGTACCGGCTGTTCCCGCCGCCCGATCCCGCGCGGTGCGCCCCGAGCCGGCCCAACGCCGGCCCCCCGCCCACCGGGGAGCCGGGCTGGGACCCCTTCCATCCGTGACCGGCGGGCTGCGGGCAGGCGGCGGGCCCGCCGGGCCGCCGCCGACAGCCCGGACGAGGGCGGGGCTCACGCCGTGAGCCCCGCCCTCGCGGTGTCCCGCGCCCGGAGCGCTCCCCGGGATGTCCCGTGGGCGGGCGGCGGGCCGCTCAGTGAGCGGTGGCGAGGGTGAGCATGAAGCCGGCGTTCGGGTCGGACCAGAGCTGACGGGTGCGAAGGCCCGCCGCAGCCATCTCCTCCCGCAGCCCGGACACGGTGAACTTGGCGCTGCGCTCGGTGATCCATTCCTCTCCGCGCTCGAACGGCACCGCCAGGTCGAGTTCCCGGATCTTCACCAGCTGCTCGGCTCGACTGCGCAGCCTCATCTCGATGAGACTCTCGGTGCTGTTCCACACCGATACGTGGTCGAAGGCGTCGGGGTCGAAGTCGGCGTTCAGTTCGTGGTTCAGGACGTGCAGCAGGTTCTTGTCGAACGCGGCCGTGACGCCCTGTGCGTCGTCATAGGCGGCGATCATCTCGTGCTCCGGCTTGACCAGGTCGGCGCCGAGCAGAAGGAAGTCCTCGGGTCGCATGATGTCCCGGAGCCCACGGAGGAACGGGCCGCGGGCCGGGCGCCGGAAGTTCCCCAGCGTGCTGCCGAGGAAGGCGATGAGCCGTGGGCCCTCCTCGGGCAGCGCCGGCAGCACGAGCGGAGCCGTGAAGTCGGCGCGGAGGGCGTGCAGACGGATCCCGGGATAGTCCTGCACGAGTTGGGCGGCGGCCTGCTGGAGCGCGTCCGCGCTGACGTCGACGGGCACGTAGTTCAGGTCGGCCGGTCCCAGCGCCTCGATGATCAGCTTGGATTTCGTCGAACTCCCGGACCCGAGCTCGATCATGCTGCGCGCCCCGGTCTGCGCGGCCACGTCCTGGGCGTGGAGCTGGAGCAACCCCAGCTCCGCCCTCCACAACGGGTATTCCGGGAGCTGGGTGATCTCCTCGAAGAGCTCGCTGCCCCGGGCGTCGTAGAACCAGGTGGGCGCCGTGGACTTGGGGGTGCTGGTCAGTCCGCCGCGGATGTCGGCGCGCAGAGCCCTGGCGTAGTGCTCGGCGTCGAGGGTGTCGGTGTAGCCGTAGGCGCGGGTGCCGGTCATGACTGCCTTTCCTCGGATGGTGCGGGTGCCGGGTCCGCGCTCGGGTCCTTGAGCGGGGTGAGCAGCACGTCGGCGCGGCTCGCCACGAGCAGGGTCCGGTCCGGGACCTCCTGCCAGCGCGGATCGTCGTCGTACGGTTCGGAGGCCACGACCACCGTGCCCCCGCCGGGTTCCGTCAGGTACCAGAGGGTGTCGCCCCAGGCGGTCGCGGTGACGGCCGCCCCGTCGGTGAGGAGCAGGTTGAGCCGGGAGCCCGGGGCGGCGGCGGCGACCTCGAGGACGGTGTCGGTCAGCGCCTGGCCCGCCGGGTCCCCGGCGCGCAGCCGGGCGAGGACCAGCGCCCACACGAACGCGGAGTCGTTGCGGGCCTCCATGGACAGCAGGTCGGCGGCGGGCAGGGTGCGCGCCAGCGGCTCCAGCGAGCGCGGCCAGTCGGCGACCGCCCCGTTGTGGCTGAACAGCCAGGCGTCCGCCGCGTACGGGGCCGCCGCGGCCTCCGCGTCGGCGCCGGCCAGGGTGGCGTCCCGGACGGCGGCCAGCACGGCCCGGCTGCGCACCACCCGGGCCAGGTCGGCGAAGGACAGGTCCGCCCAGATGGGCCCGGCCCGGCGGTAGCGGGCCGGCGCCGGGTCGCCCTCGGCGTACCAGCCCACCCCGAAGCCGTCGGCGTTGACCGTGCCGTGGCGCTGCCGCCGCGGCGCCCACGACTGGCGGTACAGCGCGTGCGGGGGATCGACGAGGAGCCTGCCGAGCGGCTCCTCGGGCCCCAGGTAGGCGAGGTGACGGCACATCAGACGGCCGCCGGGCGCGCGGTGCGGAACCCGGAGAAGATCTGCCGCCGGACCGGGTAGTCCCAGTTGCGGAAGGTGCCCCGGCAGGCGACCGGGTCCACCGCGAACGAACCGCCGCGCAGCACCTTGTGATCGGGCCCGAAGAACACCTCCGAGTACTCCTTGTACGGGAACGCCCGGAAGCCCGGGTAGGGAAGGAAGTCACTGGACGTCCACTCCCAGACGTCGCCGATCAACTGCCGTACGCCGAGCGGGGAGGCGCCGGCCGGGTAGCTGCCCGCCGGGGCCGGACGCAGATGGCGCTGGCCCAGGTTGGCGTGTTCCGGCGCGGGATCGGCGTCGCCCCACGGGTAGCGCATCGAGCCGCCGGTCGCGGGGTCGAAACGGGCCGCCTTCTCCCACTCGGTCTCGGTGGGCAGCCGGCGTCCGGCCCAGCGGGCGTAGGCGTCGGCCTCGTACCAGCACACGTGCAGCACCGGCTCGTCGGGCGGCACGACCTCGGTGACGCCGAACCGGCGGCGCAGCCACTGCCGGCCGTCACGGTGCCAGAACAGCGGCGCGTGGATGCCGTGCCCGCGGATGTGCGCCCAGCCCTGGCTCGTCCACCAGCGTTCCTCGTCGTAGCCGCCGTCCTCGATGAACGCCTGGTAGGCCGCGTTCGTCACCGGGGTCGTGTCGATGTGGAAGGGCGCCACCTCACGCCGGTGGGCGGGGCGTTCGTTGTCCAGGGCCCAGGGCTCGCCGGACGTGCCCATGGTGAACGGGCCGCCGGGGACCAGCACTTCGGCCGGGCCGGTGAACAGCGGGACCGGTTCGGGGTCGGGTGCGGTGAGCACCGGTGGCCCCGTGCGGAGCTGATGGGTGATCAGCATGGTCTCGTCGTGCTGCTGTTCGTGCTGCGCGATCATCCCGAAGGCGAAGCCGGACTCCGTCAGCCGGGTGCCGTGGAAGTCGGCCGACTCCAGCACGTCGGTGACCCGGTCGCGTACCTCCGCCGCGTACCGGCGGGCCTCGGCGGGCGGCAGCAGGGGCAGCGAGGGGCGTTCGGCGCGCGAGTGCTCGAAGGCGTCGTACAGGCCGTCGATCTCGGGGCGCATCGCCTCCCGGCCGGCCACCGCGCGCAGCAGCCACAGCTCCTCCTGGTTGCCGATGTGGGCGAGGTCCCACACCAGCGGGGACATCAGCGGGGAGTGCTGGGCGGTGAGGTCGGGTTCCTCGACGCAGGTGGTCAGCAGCGTCGTGCGGGCGCGGGCCGTCGTGAGCGAGGCGAGCGCGCGGGCGCGCAGCACGTCCGCGTCCGGGGCGGCCGCGTTCGAGGCGGGCGCGGCGGGTGCGGGCTCCGCGTCCAGGGCGGGCTCGGTCATGGGCGGAGGTCCTTCCCGTGCGCGCGGGCGTCCGTGCCGCGCAGGCGGTCGAGCTGGTCGTCGGCGGGGGTGCGCCCCTCGAGGACGTAGCGGTCCCGGTAGTCCGTCACGGCCTCCAGCACGGTGTCGTCGGCGCCGAGGCGGGGCAGGGCCCGCAGCGCCGCGGCGAAGCAGGCGACCGCCGTCTCGTGCAGTTCGGGGTCGGTCAGCGCGTGCCGGGCCGCGTCGATCCACAGCGGGTTGTGCGGAGCCGGCAGCGGCCGGGCCCGCTCGGCCAGCGGTTTGACCGCGCGGTAGGCGAACTCGGCGGCCTCCGGGTCCTCGAACAGGGCCGTCGTCACGGCGAGCGGCACGATCCAGCCGTCGTCGCCGGGCTGCGCGTCGATCATGCGCAGCTCCAGATGGCCGCGCGGTCTGACCGGCGGGAACAAGGTGGTGAGGTGGTAGTCGAGATCCTCCCGGGTCGGCTCACCCGTTCGGGTCCACTGGCGGAAGGTGAGGCGGTCGGGAACCTCCCAGGCCCCGTCGCCACGCCGGACGCACATCACCGGCGCGTCCAGCACGTGCCGCGCCCAGGCCGTCCGCGGATCGCCGTCCATGGCCGGCCCGCCCGCGCGGCCGGCGCCGATCTCCATCCACAGCAGCTGCCGCGTGGAGCGCCAGCCGGTGGGGGCGCCGCCGAGCAGTGGGGAGTTGGCGAAGGCCGCCACCAGCACCGCGCCCAGCGTGTGCGACAGCCACCAGCGCCGGCCGTGCCCGAGGGGGCCCGGCTCCTCGTACCCGGCGTCCAGGCAGACCTGCACGGACGCCGAGGTGCACATCATGGCGCGGCCCGCCGGTCCCGTGCGGTCGAGGCAGGACTCCATGGCGTCGTAGCGGGGCTCGTGCAGGAACCGCCGGGGTGTGTGCCAGGGGTCGGTGCCCATGCCGACGAGGGCGAGTCCCTGCTCGCGCAGGGTCGCGCGGACCGCGGCCAGGTCGGCGGAGACGGTGTGCACGCACTCCATGAGGGAGGCGGCGGGCGGCGAGCTCAGCTCCAGCTGACCGCCGGGTTCGACGGTGAGCGGCGAGCGGAGGGGCACGTCCCGCAGGGCGGCGTAGGCCGCTTCGAGCCGTTCGGGTGTGACGGGGAGCTGCGGCGTGCGCAGCTCGTGGACGAGCCATTCCACCTCGACCCCGACGGTGCGGGGTGGGCCGGTCTTGAAGCAGATTCCCCTGACCAGCGCCTCCACCTCGGCTTCGGTGACGGCGATGCGCGGCTCTGCTCCGTTCGTACAGTCGCTGACCGAGTCGGACATGTCGGGATCCTCCTGAGATTCCACCATGCCACCGGTCCGGCCTCGGTGCGGCCGGACCGGCAGAGCTCGTTCCACCCAAGACCCTGGATCCGATTCGCACAAGGGTGCACATCGGCACTTTCAGGACCGTGAAGCCCGGATTCCGTGGCGATTCTCCGCCGGTTCACCGCCGGTTTCCCCTCGCCTCGGGGCTGCTTCCCGGGCGGACCCGAAGCATGCGTCACCTGCTCCGGGCGCCGGAAAATCTTGTTGCACGCGATGTCCAGGATCGCTCACGATGCGTGCATGAGCTCGACGGGGGAGACGCGCGGCGTGCTGCGCGAAGCGAGGTGCGGGGCAGGAGTGACCGCACGGCGCGCGCTCATGGGGTCCACGGGGGTGGCCCCATGAGCGCGCGGCTGCGCGGCATCGCCCGGGAGACCGAGCAGATCGTGGCCGCCGGCGGCTACCGCGCCTCCGACGGGCGCACGGTGTCCCTCGGCGCGGCGGTGGAGGCCGCCCGGGCCGGCACGCGGACGGCGGGACCGGGACCGGTCGAGGTGCCCGCCGCCCCGCCGGTGGACCTGCGCGTCGAGGTCACCGGCGAGAGCAGCCTGGAGGCCGCCCGCCGGCTCGTCGGCGCGTCCACGGAGGGCTTGCCGACCGCCGGAGGGACGACTGTCGCCGGAGGAACGCCGGTCGCCGCAGGGAAGCCTGTCGCCGGGGTGAAGCCGGTTGCCGGGGGAGAGCCGGCCATCCGGGCAGACGCAGACGCGGTCGCCGTCCTCAACTTCGCCTCCGCGCGCAATCCCGGCGGCGGCTTCCTCAACGGGGCCCAGGCGCAGGAGGAAGCGCTGTGCCGGGCCTCCGCGCTGTACACGTGCCTGCTGGAGGCCCGTGGCTTCTACGACCACCACCGCGCCCACCGCGACGCGTTCTACACGGACCGCGTCATCCACTCACCGGCCGTCCCCGTCTTCCGCGACGACCGGGGCCGTCTGCTGGACGAGCCGTACACCGTCGGCTTCCTGACGGCCGCCGCGCCGAACGCGGGCGTGGTGCTGCGGACGACGCCGCAGCGGGCCGGCGAGCTGCCGCGCGCCCTGTCCGCCCGCGCGGAACGGGTCCTGGAGACGGCCGCCGCGCACGGTTACCGGCGCCTGGTGCTGGGCGCATGGGGCTGTGGGGTGTTCCGCAACGACCCCGCACAGGTGGCGGAGGCGTTCCGGGCCCTGCTGGCGGCCGGCGGACGCTTCGAGCACCGGTTCGCCCACGTGGTCTTCGGGGTGCTGGACCGGACCCCGGGCGGCACGGTCCGCGCCGCCTTCGGGCACGCGTTCGGCCGGACGGGTGCTCAGGTCCAGCCGTAGCGCTCGTGGAGGCGCTGCCGCACCAGGTTGAACCGCATGCGGTCCAGCGCGCAGGCCTCACGGCGCATGCCGTCCTCGTGCAGCCGCAGCACGCGGTCGACGTCCACCCAGGAGTCGCGGCCGGTCCGGTCCCACGGCCCGCTGCCGATGGCCACCCACTCCCGGTCGCCGTCGTGCCGCTTGCTGGACAGCTGCACGGCCAGGAAGGTGCCGCCCGGCTCCCGGGCGACGACGAGCACCGGACGGTCCTTGCCCCGGCCGTCGTTCTCCTCGAACGGCACCCAGGTCCACACGATCTCGCCGGGGTCCGGGTCGCCGTCGTGCGCGGGGGAGTACTCGGTGCGCACCCGGCCGACCTCACGCGGGGCGGCCTCGACGGTGGCGGTGGGGCCGGAGCGGCCCGGGACGTCTGCATCGGTAAACGCGGTCACGGGGGCACCCTAAGCGGTGTCCCCGTGACCGTGCCTCACCGGCGTGTCACCTCTCCTCGACGGGCACCTTCTGCGAAGCCGGTCCCGCCGACCCGTTCAGCGGCGAAGTCCCGCCGGGGGCCTGGCCGTTCTGGTTCATCGAGGCGAGCAGCTGCCGGGCCAGCCCCAGCCCCGTCCCGCCCATGGTGAGCGCCTTGGCGAACACGTCCGCCATGCCGTCGGCGCCGTTGAGCAGCACCATGTTGTCGACGTTGCCGAAGGCGGACGCGCCCGCCTTCACGATCTCCGGCCAGTTCTCGGCGAGTTGCTGGGCGACGACCGCCTCCTGGTTCTCGGCGAGCGCGGCGGCGCGGGCCTTGATGGCCTCCGCCTCCGCGAGACCCTGTGCCTTCGCCGCCTCGGCCGCCGCCAGGCCCCTGGCCTGTGCGGAGGCCGCCTCGGCCTCACCGGTGGCCCGGGTGGCGGCCGCGGAGGCCTCACCCCGGGTCCTGGTCGCCTCGGCCTCGGCGCCGGCGGCCTGCTTGACGCGGGTCGCCTCGGCGGCCGCCGCGAGCTCCGTCTCCTTCGCCTTGGCCTCGGCCGCCGAGATCCGGGCGTCGCGCTCGGCCTCGGCCAGCGTGCGCTTCTCGTAGGCCTGCGCGTCCGCGGGCTTGCGCACGTCCGCCTGGAGCTGCTGCTCGCGACGGTGCGCCTCGAGCTCGGCCACCCGCGTCTCCTGGACGACGACCTCCTGCCGGGCCGCGGCGTCGGCGAGGGGTCCCGCCTGACGTGCCTTGGCGCCCGCCTTGTCCCGCTCGGCCTGGTAGCCGGCCTGGAGGATCTCGCTGTCCCGGGTGGCCTCCGCCATCCGGGCGAACGAGGCCTGCTCCGCCTCCGTGGCGAGCCGGTTCGCCTCCGCCTGGGCGATGCGCGCGTCCCGCTGCACGGCCGCCGCGTGCGGCATCGCCATGTTCTTGATGTAACCGGTCGGGTCCTCGATCTCGTGGATCTGCAGCGAGTCCACGATCAGGCCCAGCTTCTCCATCTCCGTACCGCAGGCGGCACGGGTCTGCCCGGTGAGCTTCTCCCGGTCGCGGATCATGTCCTCGACTGTCAACCCGCCCACGATGGACCGCAGATGACCGGCGAAGACGTTGTGCACCCGCTCCGACATCAGCTTCTGCTGGTCGAGGAAACGCCGGGCCGCGTTGGCGATCGACACGAAGTCGTCGCCCACCTTGAAGATGACCACGCCCCGCACCCTGAGCGGAATGCCCTGGTGCGTCACGCAGTCCACCTGCAGTTCGGTCTCGTTCAGGTCGAGCGACAGCTTGCGCACCACCTGCACGCCGGGCATCACCAGCGTGCCGCGCCCGGTGACGATGCGGAAACCCATGCCCGCCTCGAGACCCTCGGTGCGGTGGTTGGAGCCGGAGATGACGAGTGCCTCGTTGGGCTCCGCGACGCGCCACATCATCTTGAACAGACCGATCAGCGCGAGGACGGCGACAACCGCCACCCCCGCAACGACGCCGACAACCATCGGCATACGCCCCCTTGTGATGGTGCCCTTTCGGCACCGAACGAAGGGAGTGTGCGCCTCGCCGGCCCCCGGTTGAAGGCGCTGACGCATCCTTGTTGCAATCTTGACGCTTACGTTCCCGAAGCCGTACGAAAGCGGCCCTCACCTGGGCCGCGGCGGGCTCAACTGTCGTACGCGCGGGTGACGTAGACCGATCGCGGCGGCAGGTGCTCCACCACCATCACGACGGTGCCGCACTCGATGCGGGCCGTGCCGTCCGCCGCGTAGGCGAGGAAGTGCTCGGCCCCGCCGCGCACCCGGACCATGACCTCGCCGACGAGCCCCGGCCCGATCGTCCCGGTGACCCGCCCCATGAGCCCCACCATCGACGCGTCGTCCATGGTCACAGGGTACGGGCACAACACGGCCGTCAGGCAGGGGAGTCGGCGACCGCCTCGCTCGGCCACCGTTCGTGCCAGCGCAGCTCCGCCTCCAGCTGGGCGGCGAGCGAGAGCAGCAGCGGCTCGCTGTGCGCCGGCCCGAGCAGCTGGGCGCCCACCGGCAGCCCGCCGGGGGCGAAGCCGGCCGGGACGTTGGACGCCGGGCCAGCCCAGCACGTTCCACGGCCAGGCGTACGGACAGGCGGCGATCATGGCGCGGTCGGTGGCGAACCCGCTCAGCTCCAGCATGGCCCCGATGCGCGGCGGGGGAGCGGCCGTCGTCGGCGCGAGGACCACGTCGTAACCGGCGAAGAAGGCGCCGACGCGGCGGTGCAGGACCGTCTCGGCGCGCCGGGCCGCCCGCAGCGGCGCCCCGCCGAGCAGTCTGCCCAGCCGGGCGGCGTCCCGGGTGCGCCGGTCCAGGAGCGCGGGGAAGGGCGCGTCGGCGACCCACTCGGCGATGCCCGCGGTCGCCCGGGGCACGAAGGTGAGGCCGATCTGCCCGTACGGCGGATCGGCCTCCTCGACCGTGTGGCCCAGGCCGGCCAGTTTCTCGGCGAGTTCCAGGACCCGGGCGCGCACCTCGGGCCGCAGCCGGGCGGCCACGGCGGTGAACGGCGGTTTCAGCGACAGCGCGATCCGCAGCCGGCCGGGGTCGCGGCGCACCGCCGCCGAGGCGTCGACGGCAGGGGGCCGGTGCGGGTCGTGTGCGTGGTTGCCCGCGGCCGCGTCGAGCAGCAGGGCCGCGTCGGCGACGGTCCGGGCCAGGGTGCCGTTGACGGTGATGCCCTGGAAGGACTCGCCGCGCGGCCAGGTCGAGATGCGGCCCCGCTGCGGTTTGACGCCGATCAGATGCGTCCAGGAGGCCGGGATGCGGACGGAGCCGGCCCCGTCCGACCCGAGGGCGGCCGGCACCAGTCCCGCCGCCACCGCCGCGGCCGAACCGCCGGAGGAGCCGCCGGGCGTGTGCCCGGTGCTCCACGGGTTGCGGGTGGCGCCGAAGGCCGGCCCCTCGGTGAACGGCCACTGTCCGAGCTCGCAGGTGTTGGTCTTGCCCACGATCACGGCTCCGGCCGCCCGCAGCCGCCGGACCGCCTCACCGTCCTCGGCGACGGGCGGGTACACGCCGGCGCAGCCGAACGCGGTCGGCTCGCCCGCCACGTCCATGTCGTCCTTGACGGCGACGGGGACCCCGAGCAGCGGGCGGCGCACGCCGGACGCCAACTCCCGGTCGGCCGCCTCGGCCTCGGCGAGCGCGGCCTCGGCCCGCACCACCCGGAAGGCGTTGAGGACGCCCTGGCTCGCCTCGATCCGGGCGAGGGTCCGCTCGACGAGCGTGCGGGACGACACCTCGCCCCCGGCCAGGGCGCGTACGGTGTCCGTCAGACCTGCGGCACGGTCGGGCGTCATGCGGGGGCACCTCCGGGACGACGTTGTCTACCGCACGGTAACCTGCGGCCGCCGGACAGCGGAACGGCGCGCGCACCACATCGAGCCGGACGTCCTGGTGAGGGCGGGGCCGACCCTTCGGCGGCACAGCCACCCCACAGGCACCGCGTGTTCCTGCGCAGGGGATTGACGTGCTCCCGCCCCACCCCTAGCTTCTGATCGACTTTCCGGACCTTGTTCGGGATGTCGAACCCTGAGCCGTAGGAGAGCCGCACCATGACGACACGTCCCCCCGCCCCGTCCCGCCGTGCCCTGCTGCGCGCGATGGCCGTGCTGCCCGCCGCCGCATTCGTGCTCGGCGAGGCCCCCGGCCTGCTCGGCACGGCCCTCGCCGCCGCGCCCGCCGCCGGATCGGCCAGCCGCTACACCATCGTGCCGTTCCTGGACAGCAACGACGGCACGGTGAACGTCTACCAGTCCGACGACGCCACCGACTTCCGGCTGGTGCAGGCCTCCGCGTACACCCCGCCCAGCAACCGCATCCGCGACGCGAGCGTCTTCAAGCACACCAACGGCTACTACTACATCACCTACACCACCCACACCTGGCAGGACGCCAGCACCACCATCGGATTCGCCCGCAGCTCCGACCGGGTCAACTGGACGTTCCTGTACGACTACACGGTCCCGATCGCCAACCTCTCCCGCGCCTGGGCGCCGGAGTTCTTCGTCGACAGCGACGGCAGCGTCAACGTCATCGTGTCCTGCTCGACGACGAACGACGAGTGGATCTTCACGCCGTACCTCCTCAAGGCCACCAACTCCTCGCTGACGGCTTGGAGTTCACCGGTCGCCTTGTCCGGCATCGGCGCCAACCACATCGACACGTACATCGTGAAGACCGGGTCGACCTACCACGCGTTCACCAAGAACGAGACGGCGAAGTACATCGAGTACGCGACGGCGTCCAACCTCGCCGGCCCCTACACGATCAAGAAGACCGGCGACTGGGCCGGCTGGGGCAGCTACCGCGAGGGCCCGACCGTCATCCAGCTCGACAACGGCGCCTGGCGAATCTTCTTCGACGGCTACGGCGACCACAAGTACTACTACAGCGACAGCTACGACTCCTTCGCGACCTGGAGCGCCCCCAAGGCGCTGCCCGGCATCTCCGGCACGGCCCGCCACTTCACGGTCATCAAGGAGACGGTGACCGGTGGCCCCACCCTGACCAAGAACGCCACCCGCTCCCTGCGGTCGGGCAACTACACCACCCGCTACTGGCAGGAGCAGTCCGCCCTGCTCAACCTGCCCGTGGTGACCGGCTCCAGCACCGCCGCCGAGAAGCAGGCGGCCACCTTCACCGTCGTCGCCGGGCTCGCCGACGCCAACGCCTACTCGTTCCGCGACGCGGCCGGCAAGTACCTGCGCCACTACTCCTTCCGCGGCCGCTTCGACACCAACGACGGCACGTCCACCTTCGCGCGGGACGCCACCTTCATCGCCCGCACCGGCACGGCCGCGGGCTCGGTCCGCTTCGAGTCGTACAACTACCCGGGCAACTACCTGCGCCACTACAACTACGAACTGCGCGTCGAGCAGTCCGACGGCACGGACCTCTTCCGGCAGGACAGCTCCTTCGTACCGGTGACAGCCTGGTCCTGAGCTGCACCGCCGCGGCCGCGCGGCAGGAGGCGGGCGGTGGCACCCGGGGCGAACGCCCAGGCCACCGCCCAGTAGAGTGCGCCCCTGTCGTCCCCGAGCCGTCCACGAACACCGAGGTAGCGCGCAGTGACCCCCGCACGACCAGGACCGTCGCCCGCCGTCACCGCCACAGCCGCCGCCACAACCGCCGTCACCGTCGTCGGGATCGGAGCGGACGGCTGGGCGGGCCTCCCGGACGCCTCCCGCGCCGCGCTGGGCGCGGCCGAGGTCCTGATCGGAGGTCCGCGCCAGCTGGACCTCCTGCCGCCCGACTGCGCCGGACTGCGCGTCCCCTGGCCGTCCCCGCTGCGACCCGCCGTCCCCGGCCTCCTCGCCGCGCACGCCGGCCGCCGGATCGCCGTCCTGGCCAGCGGGGACCCCATGTTCCACGGCATCGGACGCGCCCTCGCCGAGGAACTCGGCCCCGCGCGGCTGCACGTGCTGCCGCACCCCTCGTCGGTCTCCCTCGCCGCCGCCCGCCTCGGCTGGCCGCTGGAGGACGCCGAGGTCGTCACCCTCGTCGGCCGCCCCACGGCCCGCCTCGCCGCCGCCCTGCACACCGGCCGACGGCTCCTCGTCCTCGGCGCGGACGCCGCCGCCCCCGCGGAGATCGCCGCCCTGCTGCGCGACCGCGGGTTCGGGCCGAGCCCGATGCGGGTCCTGGAACAACTCGGCGGTGCGAGGGAACGCACGACCGCGCCGCGCACCGCCGACGACTGGCCCGCCGGCGGACCGCTCGGCGACCCGCTGAACGTCGTCGCCGTCGAATGCCGCCGCGCCCCGGACGCGCTGCGGCTCGGCGCGGGACCCGGGCTCCCGGACGAGGCGTACGAGCACGACGGCCAGCTCACCAAGCGGCACGTCCGCGCGGCCACGCTCGGCGCCCTCGCCCCCGCCCCCGGCGAGCTGCTGTGGGACGTCGGCGGCGGCTCGGGCTCCATCGCGATCGAGTGGATGCGCACGCACCCCTCGTGCCGCGCCGTCACCGTCGAGAAGGACCCGGCGCGGGCCGCGCGCATCGCCCGCAACGCCGACCGGCTCGGGGTGCCCGGACTGCGCGTGGTCACCGGCGCGGCCCCGGCGGCCCTGGCCGAACTCCCGTCGCCCGACGCGGTGTTCGTCGGCGGCGGGCTCACCGCGCCCGGGCTGCTCGACGCGTGCTGGGAGGCGCTGCCGGCCGGCGGACGGCTGGTCGCCAACACCGTGACGCTGGAGTCGGAGGCGCTGCTCGCCGAGG
Organism: Streptomyces achromogenes; assembly: GCF_030816715.1. NCBI lineage: Bacteria > Bacillati > Actinomycetota > Actinomycetes > Kitasatosporales > Streptomycetaceae > Streptomyces > Streptomyces achromogenes. The sequence continues at coordinate 7,894,685 of NZ_JAUSYH010000001.1, forward strand.
CCCACCGCCGCCACGGAGGCGAGCTGGTGCGGCTGGCCGTGGCGCACGCCGTCCCCGTCGGCGCGTTCACCGGCTGGCGGCAGGCGATGCCGGTGACCCAGTGGGCCGTCCACAAGACCCTCGACACCTCTGCGGGAGAAGACCGATGACCGTGTACTTCATCGGCGCCGGGCCCGGCGCCGCCGACCTGATCACGGTGCGTGGCGCGCGCACGCTCGCCGCCTGCCGGGTCTGTCTGTACGCGGGCAGTCTGGTCCCGCGCGAGCTGCTCGCCGAATGCCCGCCGGGCGCGCGGCTGGTGGACACCGCCCAGCTGGACCTCGACCGGATCACCGCCGAGCTGGTGCGCGCCCACGAGGAGGGGCACGACGTGGCGCGGCTGCACTCCGGGGACCCGTCGGTGTTCAGCGCCGTCGCCGAGCAGATGCGGCGGCTGGACGCGGCCGGCGTGCCCTACGAGGTCGTCCCCGGCGTGCCCGCCTTCGCCGCCGCGGCCGCCGCCCTCAAGCGCGAGCTGACCGTGCCGACCGTCGGCCAGACCGTCATCCTCACCCGGATCGCCCACCGCGCCACCGCCATGCCCGAGGGCGAGGACCTCGCCACCCTCGGCCGCAGCGGCGCGCTCATCGTGCTGCACCTCGCGGCCCGGTACGTGGACCGGGTGGTCGCCGAGCTCCTTCCGCACTACGGCGCCGACTGCCCCGCCGCCGTCGTCGCCTACGCCTCCCGCCCCGAGGAGCTGATCATCCGCGGCACGCTCGACGAGATCGCCGGCCGGGTGAAGGAGGCCGGGGTGCTGCGCACGGCCGTCATCCTGGTCGGCCGGACGCTGGGAGCGGAGCAGTTCCGTGACAGCCACCTCTACTCACCCGACCGCGACCGTCACATCTGCTGAACGCCCGCCCCCGTAGCGGGTAGCGGGGCTCCGGCTACGGGCCGGCCACCGTGCTGCGGCCCACCACCGTCCCCGCGCGGTCGATGCAGACGACGTCGACCGCGACCGGGGCCCCGCGCAGCACGCCCAGCGCCTCGTCGCGGGCGGCCGTCGCCACGAGGTCGCCGAGCGGAACCCCGGCCGCGGCGCACAGCTGGAGCGCGGCGAGCCCCGTGTTGGCCCCGGCCACCTCCGCGGCGAGCGCCGGGTCCGCGCCGCCCCTGCGGGCCAGCTCGGCGAGGAAGCCCTTGTCGACCTGGGACCGGGCGGAGTGCAGGTCCAGGTGGCCCGCGGCGAGCTTGGAGAGTTTGGCGAAGCCGCCGCAGATCGTCAGACGCTCCACGGGGTGGCGGCGGACGTACTTCAGTACCGCCCCGGCGAAGTCGCCCATGTCGAGCAGGGCGTCCTCGGGCAGCCCGTACTCGGCGACGACCGTCCGCTCCGACGTCGACCCCGTGCACCCGGCGACATGCGTGCGGCCCGCCGCCCGGGCCACGTCCACGCCCCGCCGGATGGAGTCGATCCAGGCCGAGCAGGAGTACGGCACGACGATCCCGGTCGTGCCGAGGATGGACAGCCCGCCGAGGATGCCCAGACGCGGGTTCCAGGTGGAGCGGGCGATCTCCTCGCCGTGGTCGACGGAGACGGTGATCTCGACGTCGCCCGCGCCGCCGTGCCGGGCCGCCGCCTCGGCCACATGGTCGCGCATCATCTGGCGGGGGACCGGGTTGACGGCGGGCTCCCCGACCGGCAGAGGCAGTCCGGGACGGGTGACCGTGCCCACACCGGGCCCCGCCCGGAACACCACCCCGGCCCCGGCCGGCAGCAGCCGCACCGTGGCCCGGACCAGCGCCCCGTGCGTGACGTCCGGGTCGTCGCCGGCGTCCTTGACCACCCCGGCCATGGCGTGGTCGTCCGTCAGCTCCTCGGCCGCCAGCGCGAACGCCGGCGTCTGCCCCCTGGGCAGCGTGATCGTCACCGGGTCGGGGAACTCACCGGTCAGCAGGGCGGTGTAGGCGGCCGTGGTGGCCGCCGTCGCACAGGCGCCGGTCGTCCAGCCGGGCCGCAGACCGGTGTGCTTGAGTTGGGCGCCGCGGCCGCCCTTCGGGTCGCCCGCGCCTGCCACGTCACTGCTCATGATCGGATCCGGACTCTCGTGCACGTACTGATTCTCGGCGGAACCACGGAGGCCCGCCGCCTCGCCGGGCTGCTGCACGGCACGCCCGGCCTGGAGCTGACCAGTTCCCTCGCCGGACGGGTGGCCAGTCCCCGGCTGCCTCCGGGCGAGGTCCGCGTCGGTGGCTTCGGCGGGACCGAGGGGCTGACGGCCTGGCTGCGCGAGCGGGCCGTCGACGCGCTCATCGACGCCACCCACCCCTTCGCCGCAACCATCAGCTTCCACGCGGCGCGGGCCGCTGCCACCGCCCATGTTCCCCTGCTCGCCCTGCGCCGCCCCGGCTGGGTCCCCGTCGAGGGCGACCGCTGGCACGAGGCCGGCTCCCTGGAGCACGCGGCGCGGCTGCTGCCCGCGCTCGGCCGCCGCGTGTTCCTCACCACCGGACGGATGGGCCTGCCCGCGTTCGCCGCCCTGGACGAGCTGTGGTTCCTCGTGCGGTCCGTCGACGCGCCCGAGACCCCGCACCCCTCGCACGGCGAGATCCTGCTCGACCGCGGCCCCTTCACCCTGGACGGCGAGCGGGAGCTGCTGCGCCGCCACCGCATCGACGTCGTGGTGACGAAGGACAGCGGAGGAGCGGCGACCGCGCCCAAGCTGACCGCGGCGCGTGAGGCCCGGCTGCCCGTGGTCGTGGTCCGGCGGCCGCCCGTCCCGGAGGGCGTGCCCGAGGTCGGGGAGCCCGAGCAGGCGGCCCGTTGGGTGGCGGAACGCCTCGCCCACCGCGCCCCGCGCCTGACTCCCCGGCCCGCTCACGCCCCGGCCCGAGCCGCCCGCGCAGGAGGCGCCCCCGCCCCTGGTGCCTGCGGCGGCGGCGTCGGTCGGCCGGCGCCGCCGCAGGGTCACGCCTCGGGGTGTCGGCGAGGGGTCCAGACGATCTGCTCGCCGTCACCCCGCCGCACGGCACGCGTCTGCGAGGAGCCCACCAGCAGGATCGTCCGCATGTCGACCACGGCGGGGTCCAGATCGGCCAGCCGCACGATTCGCACCCGCTCACCGGGGCCGCCGACGTCCCGCGCGACCACGACCGGGGTGTCCGGCGCCCGGTGCTCCAGCAGCAGCTCGCGCGCCTTGCCCACCTGCCACGTGCGGCTGCGCGAGCCCGGGTTGTACAGCGCCAGCACCAGGTCCGCCGAGGCCGCCGCGCGCAGCCGCTCGGCGATCACCTCCCACGGCTTGAGCCGGTCGGAGAGGGAGATCGTGGCGTAGTCGTGCCCGAGCGGGGCCCCCGCGCGCGCGGCGGCCGCGTTGGCGGCGGTCACCCCCGGCAGCACCCGCACCGGCACGTCCGCGTACTCGGGCTGCGAGGCGGCCTCCAGGACGGCGGTCGCCATCGCGAACACCCCCGGGTCGCCGCCGGAGACGACGGCCACCCGCCGGCCGCGCTCCGCCAGCTGCAGAGCGAACTCGGCGCGCTCGGACTCCACCCGGTTGTCGCTGCCGTGCCGCAGCTGGCCGGGCCGTACCGGCACCCGGCCGAGGTATGTGGTGTAGCCCACCAGATCGTCGGCGGCGGCCAGCGCCGCCCGGGTCTCGGGCGTCAGCCACAGCGGGCCGGCCGGGCCGGTGCCGACCACCACGACGTCCCCACGGGGCCGCACGGGACGCTCGGCGTCGACCCGGCTGGGCAGCACGGCCACCGAGAAGTACGGCACCGACTCCGGGTCCACGTCGGCCAGTTCGCCGGTCCGCTCCCCGCTCATCGTGGCCCGCTCCACATACCGCGCCTCGTCCAGCCGGCCCGCGGCCTCCAGCGCGCGCCGCACCTTGGGGAAGGTGCGGCCCAGCTTCATCACGACGGCCACGTCGGTGGCGGCGAGCCGCGCCGTCAGCTCCTCCTCGGGCAGCGTGCCCGGCAGCACCGTCAGCACCTCCTCGCCCTCGGCGAGCGGGGCCCCCAGCCGGGCGGCGGCGGCGGACACCGACGTGACACCGGGGATCACCTCTGTGTCGTAGCGGTCGGCGAGCCGCTTGTGCATGTGCATGTAGGAGCCGTAGAAGAGCGGATCGCCCTCGGCGAGCACCGCGACCGTGCGCCCCGCGTCGAGATGCGCGGCGAGCCGGGCGGCGGCCTCGGCGTAGAACTCGTCCATGGCGCCCTGATAGCCGCCCGGATGGTCGGTGGTCTCCGTGGTGACCGGGTAGACCAGACGTTCCTCGACGTGGTCGGCGCGCAGGTGCTTCGCCGCGATCGAGCGGGCGATGGACCGGCCGTGCCGGGCGCTGTGATAGGCGATCACGTCCGCCTCACCGATCACCTCGACGGCCCGTACGGTCATCAGGGACGGGTCGCCGGGGCCGAGCCCGACGCCGTACAGCTTGCCCTTGCCGCTCATTCTTCCTCGCTCGCGATCGCGTTGAGCGCGGCGGCCGCGATGGCGCTGCCGCCACGGCGTCCGCGCACCACCAGGTACTCCAGGCCGAGCGAGTTCGCCGCCAGCGCGTCCTTGGACTCGGCCGCGCCGATGAACCCGACCGGCGCGCCGATCACGGCGGCGGGCCGGGGCGCGCCCTCCTCGATCATCTCCAGCAGCCGGAAGAGGGCGGTGGGCGCGTTGCCGACGGCGACCACCGAGCCCTCGAGCCGGTCCCGCCACAGCTCCAGCGCGGCGGCGGTGCGCGTGGTGCCCAGTCGCGCCGCCAGCTCCGGGACGCCCGGGTCGGACAGCGTGCACAGCACGTCGTTGGCGGCGGGCAGCCGACGCCGGGTCACCCCGCTGGCCACCATCTGCACGTCGGTGAAGACCGGCGCGCCGGCCCGCAGGGCCTCGCGGGCGCGGGCCACGACGGACGGCGTGTACGCCAGGTCCCCTGCGAGGTCGACCATCCCGCAGGCGTGGATCATCCGGACCGCGACCTGGCTGACGTCGGCGGGCAGCCCTTCGAGGTCGGACTCCGCGCGGATGGTGGCGAAGGACCGGCGGTAGATGGCCGCACCGTCCTTCTCGTAGTCGTAGCTGCTCACGGTGTTCGTCTCGCTGCTCTCGATGGTGGTACGGCTCATGAGGTGATCGCCGCCAGGGCGGCGGCGAGGTCGTCGGGGTCGTTCATCGGTGCGGTGCGCGTCGGACGGCCCGACCGGACGGCGGCCAGCCGGTAGCCGCCGTCCGCGGAGGCGACCACGTCGATCCGGTCGCCGTGCGGATGCCCGCAGCGCCGTTCGCAGCCGGACCAGTACAGCGGGAGGGCGCAGGCGCCGGCCGCGTCGACAGTGTCGGCCGCGTCGGCCCGGACGTCGGCGTGGGATTTGCCACACCCGGGCCGTCCGACGCACGCGCCGACGCGCGGCCAGGGCGAGGCCGGGTCGGTGACGAGACCGGCGGCGGCCAGCCGGGCGAGAGATTCGGCCCGCTGCCGCGCGCCCAGGCCCGGCACGGGGACGACGACTCCGCGCCACGGGGTCAGCCGCAGCTCGGTCCCGGCGACCCGCGTCAACTCCCGCCACTGCTCGGCGGAGAGCCGCCCCAGCGGCACGTGCGCGGACAGGGCGTCGCCGACGACGCCGGGCGCGGGCACCTCCGCGACCGGGACGGGGGCGACCTCCGTGAGGGGCGACCGGCCGATGCCTTCGGCGGCCAGGCGATGGCGAACCCGCTCGGCCAACACGCCCTCGGGCAGGGTGAGTTCGGCCACCCGCCAGACTTTGCAGCCGGACTCCCGGACCGCTTCCACAAACGTCTCCGCCGCCAGCAGCGCGGCCCGTGGCGCGTCCCGCGCGGACACCCGTACCGCACCCGGATCGAGCACCGCGCCGCCGTCGTCGGTCGCCCGCAGCGCCACGTCGGCGCCGAGCCCGGCCACGTCCCCGCGCCCGTCGTCCAGGGCGAACAGGAACCGGCCGGACAACTCCCGGGCCGGCCCGCTCGCGCACAGCGCCGCGTCGAGGTCCGGCAGCCAGGGCCGGACGTCGTGCAGGCTCCGTCCGTCGAGGCCGGACAGCGGCGAGGCGACGACGTTGCGCACCCGCTCGTGCCCGGGCGAGGGAAGCAGCCCCGCCGCGTCCAGCACGGCGGCGAGCTCCGTGCCGCAGCCGTCCGCGAGACCCCGCAACTGCACGTTGCCGCGCGAGGTCAGATGGAGTTCCCCGTCCCCCAGCCGCCCGGCCGCCGCGCCCAGCGCCTCGGCCTGACGGACACTCAGCACCCCGCCGGGCACCCGGATCCGGGCCAGCGCCCCGTCGTCCGCCGCGTGCAGCCGCAACGCCCCGGGGCAGGCGTCACCGCGGTCCCGTGAGACCGCTGTGGCCAGGGATGTTGGACGGAGGTCAGCCGAGGACATGGCGGCGAGCATACCCACGTCCACCTGGGAGGTATGCCTGTGCCCTCTTCCCCCGGCCCCTTACTATGCTCTGCGGTGGATCATCCGGTCCGCCATCGCCACGACGGCGACAGGGGAGGAAGCCCGGTGCGAATCCGGCGCGGTCCCGCCACTGTGAACCCGGCCCTCACCGGCCGGGCGAGCCAGGAACTCCCGCCGTCCGACACCGCCCGGGGCGCGGACACCCCGAGGAAGGCCGACGCCCCATGATCCTTCTGCTGTCGACGTCCGACACCGACCTGCTGAGCGCCCGCGCCGCAGCCGGCCCGGTCCCGTACCGCTTCGCCAACCCGGCCCGGCTGGTCCTCGACGACCTCCCCGCGCTCCTCGACGGCGCCGACCTCGTCGTCGTACGCCTCCTCGGCGGGGTGCGCGCCTGGCAGGACGGCCTCGACCTGCTGCTCGCCGACGGCCGCCCGGTCGTCGTCCTGACCGGTGAACAGGCCCCCGACGCCCAGCTGATGGCCGCCTCCACGGTCCCCGTCGGCATCGCCGCCGAAGCCCACGCCTATCTCGCCCATGGCGGCCCCGCCAACCTGGAGCAGCTCGCCCGCTTCCTCTCCGACACGGTCCTGCTCACCGGCCACGGCTTCGACTCCCCGGCGTCCGCCCCCACCTGGGGCCCGCTGGAGCGGCCCGCGCGGGCCGACGCCCCCCGGGTCCCGACCATCGCCGTGCTGTACTACCGGGCCCATCACATGAGCGGCAACACCGCCTTCGTGCACGCCCTGTGCGACGCCGTCGAGGCGTCCGGCGCCCGGGCGCTCCCGCTGTACGTCGCCTCCCTGCGCTCCCCCGAGCCGGAGCTGATCGAGGAACTGCGGGCCGCCGACGCGATCGTCACCACGGTGCTCGCCGCGGGCGGCACCCGCCCCGCCGAGGCCTCCGCGGGCGGCGACGACGAGTCCTGGGACGCCGGCGCGCTGACCTCCCTGGACGTCCCGATCCTCCAGGCGCTGTGCCTGACCTCCTCACGGACCGACTGGGAGACGAGCGACGAGGGCGTCTCCCCGCTGGACGCGGCCGGACAGATCGCCGTCCCGGAGTTCGACGGCCGGCTGATCACCGTCCCGTTCTCCTTCAAGGAGATCGACGCCGACGGACTGCCCGCCTACGTCGCCGACCCCGAACGGGCGGCCCGCGTCGCCGGCATCGCCGTACGCCACGCGCGGCTGCGCCACATCCCGCCCGCCGACAAGCGCCTCGCGCTGGTCCTCTCCGCCTATCCCACCAAGCACTCCCGCATCGGCAACGCGGTCGGGCTGGACACCCCCGCCAGCGCGGTCGCGCTGCTGCGCCGGCTGCGCGAGGAGGGCTACGACTTCGGCGGCGCCGACGTGCCTGGGCTGGCCTCCGGCGACGGCGACGAGCTGATCATGGCGCTCATCGAGGCGGGCGGCCACGACCAGGACTGGCTCACCGAGGAGCAGCTGGCGCGCAACCCGGTGCGGATCCCGGCGGCCGACTACCGCCGCTGGTTCGCCGCCCTGCCCGAGGAGCTGCGCACGTCCGTCGAGGAGCACTGGGGCCCGCCGCCCGGCGAGATGTTCGTCGACCGCAGCCGCAACCCGGAGGGCGACATCGTCCTCGCCGCCCTGCGCTTCGGCAACCTGCTGATCCTCATCCAGCCCCCGCGCGGCTTCGGCGAGAACCCGATCGCCATCTACCACGACCCCGACCTGCCGCCCTCGCACCACTACCTGGCCGCCTACCGCTGGATCGCCGCGCGGACCGAGGACGGCGGCTTCGGCGCCGACGCGATGATCCACCTCGGCAAGCACGGCAATCTGGAGTGGCTGCCCGGCAAGAACGCCGGTCTGTCCGCCGCCTGCGGCCCAGACGCCGCCCTCGGCGACCTCCCCCTGGTCTACCCCTTCCTGGTCAACGACCCGGGCGAGGGCACCCAGGCCAAGCGCCGCGCGCACGCCACCCTCGTCGACCACCTCGTCCCGCCGATGGCCCGCGCCGACTCCTACGGCGACATCGCGCGGCTGGAGCAACTCCTCGACGAGTACGCCCAGATCGCGTCCATGGACCCGGCGAAGCTGCCGGCGATCCGCGCCCAGATCTGGACCCTCATCCAGGCCGCCAAGCTCGACCACGACCTCGGCCTCGCCGACCGCCCCGACGACGACGGCTTCGACGACTTCCTGCTACACGTCGACGGCTGGCTCTGCGAGGTCAAGGACGCCCAGATCCGCGACGGCCTGCACGTCCTCGGCAACCCGCCGGCCGGCGCCGACCGCGTCAACCTCGTCCTCGCGATCCTGCGCGCCCGCCAGATCTGGGGCGGCGCCACCGCGCTGCCCGGCCTGCGCGAGGCGCTCGGCCTCGACGAGTCCGCCGCGACCCGCACGACGGCCGACGAGGCGGAGGCCCGGGCCCGGGCCCTCGTCCAAGCCATGGAGGACGCGGACTGGGACCCGGCCGCAGTCCCGGCCGAGCACGGCGAACAGGTCGCCGCCGTCCTGGAGTTCGCCGCCCGCGAGGTCGTCCCGCGGCTGGCCGGCACCACCGCCGAACTCGACCACGCCGTGCACGCGCTGGCCGGCGGATTCGTGCCTGCGGGCCCCTCCGGCTCGCCGCTGCGCGGTCTGGTCAACGTCCTGCCGACCGGCCGCAACTTCTACTCCGTCGACCCCAAGGCCGTCCCCTCCCGGCTCGCCTGGGAGACCGGGCAGGCCCTCGCCGACTCGCTCCTGGAGCGCTACCGCACCGACAACGGCGAATGGCCGACGTCCGTCGGGCTGTCCCTGTGGGGCACCAGCGCCATGCGCACCGCCGGCGACGACGTGGCCGAGGCCCTCGCCCTGCTCGGCGTCCGCCCCGTCTGGGACGACGCCTCGCGCCGCGTGACCGGCGTGGAGGCCGTCCCGCACGAGGAGCTGGGCCGCCCGCGCATCGACGTCACCCTGCGCATCTCGGGCTTCTTCCGGGACGCCTTCCCGCACACCATCGCCCTGCTGGACGACGCGGTCCGCCTCGCCGCCTCGCTCGACGAGCCGGCCGAGGTCAACCATGTGCGCGCGCACGTCCGGGCCGACCTGGCGGAGCACGGCGACGAACGCCGGGCCACCACCCGCATCTTCGGCTCCCGCCCGGGGACGTACGGCGCCGGCCTGCTCCAGCTCATCGACTCCCGCGACTGGCGCACCGACGCCGACCTCGCCGAGGTCTACACGGTGTGGGGCGGCTACGCCTACGGCCGCGAACTGGACGGCCGTCCGGCCCGCGACGAGATGGAGACGGCCTACCGGCGGATCGCGGTGGCCGCGAAGAACACCGACACCCGCGAACACGACATCGCCGACTCCGACGACTACTTCCAGTACCACGGCGGCATGGTCGCCACCGTCCGCGCGCTGCGCGGCACCGCCCCCGAGGCGTACATCGGCGACTCCACCCGCCCCGAGACGGTCCGCACCCGCACGCTCGTCGAGGAGACCTCCCGCGTCTTCCGCGCCCGGGTCGTCAACCCGAAGTGGATCGAGGCGATGCGCCGCCACGGCTACAAGGGCGCCTTCGAACTCGCCGCCACCGTGGACTATCTGTTCGGCTACGACGCCACCACCGGCGTGGTCGCCGACTGGATGTACGACAAGCTCACCGAGACCTACGTCCTGGACCCGACGAACCGCGAGTTCCTCCAGCAGGCCAACCCGTGGGCGCTGCACGGCATCGCCGAGCGGCTGCTGGAGGCGCAGTCGCGCGGGATGTGGGCCAAGCCCGACCCGGCGGTGCTGGAGCGGTTGCGGCAGGTGTACCTGGAGACGGAGGGCGACCTCGAGGGCGAGGACTGACCGGCCCCTCCCGCCCGCTCGACCGCGTCCGCCGCCGCGACGCCGTGGCGTGCGCGACCGGTTTGGACCCGCCCGGCGCGGGCCCGGACCGGGTGCTTCAGCGCCTCGGTGCCCGGCGGACGGTCAGGACGGCGACGTCGTCGTGGCGGCGGCCGTCCCCGGCGAAGCCGCGGGCGTCCTCGTGCAGGGCCCCGGGCAGTTCGGTGGGGGAGCGGTCGAGGTGCTTCATCAGACGCTCGTCCAGCGGATAGAACGTGCCGTCGGCGGCACGGGTCTCGGTGAGCCCGTCGGTGGTCAGCACCAGCGTGGCGCCGGCCGGGAACGCGAACCAGTCCACGGTCGTGGGCTCGACGGCCAGTTCGGCGAGCCCGAGCGGGACGCCCGGGTCCACCGCGGCCGTGGTGACGGCGCCCTCGTGCACCAGTCGCGCGGGTATGTGGCCGCAGTTGACGACCTGCGCTTCGTCGTCCGCGTCGACACAGACGATGAGGGCGGTCACGAACCGTTCGTCGTCCCCGGTCTGTTCGGCGTAGGAGTTGTGCCGGACGACCGCGGCGTCCAGGGCGTCGACGAGCGCGGTGAGCGTGGGCTCCCGGTAGGCCGCCTCCCGGAAGGCGCCGATGACGGCGAACGCGGCGCCCACCGCGGTCAGGCCCTTGCCCTGCACGTCTCCGATGAGCACGCGGGTGCCCCACGGCGAGTCGACGACGTCGTAGATGTCGCCGCCCACCAGCCGGTCCTCCTGCACGGGTTCGTAGACACCGTTGACGAGGACGTCGTCGGTGACCAGGGGGAGAGGGTGCAGGATGTGCCGCTGCATCGCGGCGGCGGTCGAGCGCAGCCGCAGCATCTCCTGCTCACGCGCGATGCGGCGGTGGCAGGCGTACACGGAGACGACCCCGAGGACCAGGGTGAGCAGCACCAGGACACTGCGGTCCAGCCACCCGGCCCTGTCGCCGGCCCGCAGGAACAGGGTGAGGGAGACGAACAGGGTGGTCCACGCGGCGACGAACCTGGTCTGCTGCACGGTGCACAGCGCCGACGCCGTTCCCGGCAGGAACACCAGGAGTCCGAGCAGCCACACCTCGGACCCGGACAGCACGCCGAGCACCTCGACCAGCACCGTCACGGAGAGCACGCCGACGACCGTCTCTGCGTTGCCCGGGGGCTCGATGGCGTCGAGGGCGTCGGCAGGTCTCTTCCGACGTATACCGATCATGGGGACTCCCGGGCGCGTGGCGATCCTCTCCACCTTAGACAGACCGTCGGTCACCGCGGCAGCCGAGCCGTGGGCGATGGCACGGGCCGGGGGAGGACGGCCGGCGGCAGGACGCCGGCGCCACCGCCCGCGGCGCTCAGCCGGAGATCCGCAGCAGCAGCTTGCCGGTCGACGTGCGGCCGCCCATCAGCTCGTGGGCGCCGGCCGCGTCCGCCAGGGGGAACTGTGCGGTGACCGGAACCCGCACCGAACCCTCGGCCACGGTGCGCAGGGCGCGCTCGGTGAGCCGGCGGAGCTCCTCGGGCGCCGACCGGGCCAGGCTCAGGATGGAGAACCCGGCGACGGAGCGGCCCCCCTCGTACAGCTCGGGCTGCCCGACCTGCCACGGGGGCGCCCCGCTCGCGTTGCCGAAGGACACCAGGCGTCCGAAGACGGCCAGCGTGTCGAGGCCGCGCCGCAGGGTGTCGCCGCCCACCGGGTCGAGCACCAGGTCGACCCCCCTGCCGCGGGTGGCGCGGCGGACGCCGTCGGTGAAGGCGTCCTCGGTGAAGACCTCGTCGTAACCGTGCTCGAGCGCGTGCGCCGCCTTGGCCGCGGAGGACACGACGCCGTACACCGCGACCGCGCCGGCCGCCCGCGCCAGCTGCCCGGCGACCGTGCCGACGCCGCCCGCCGCGCTGTGCACCAGCACGGTCTCGCCGGCGCGCAGCCGCCCCACCTCGTGCAGCAGGGCGTGCGCGGTCGGCAGCACGGTGGGCAGCGCGGCCGCCGTGCGCAGGTCCACGCCCGCGGGGAGCGGGAGGACGGCGGCGGCCTCGGCGACCACGACCTCCGCGTAGGCGCCGCGGTCGACCAGGGCGGCGACCTCCTGCCCCGGGCGCAGCCCGGTGACGCCCGGGCCGACGGCCCGGATCCGTCCGGATACCTCCAGCCCCGGACGGAAGGGCAGGGAACCCACCCGGTACCCCTCCGCGCGGGCCTTGAGGTCCGCGAAGTTGACGCCCGCGTAGGCGGCGTCGAGGGTGACCTGTCCCGGCCCCGGCTCGGGCGTCTCGACCTGGACGACCCGCAGCACCTCGGGACCGCCGTACTCCTGGAACTCCACTGCGCGCATGACGGTGTCACCGCACCCTTCGACGACTGTTCAATGGGAAGCGAACACTGGGACTGTAAGATATTCATCGAACACCGGGCAACCCGCCGGAGCGGCACGCGGCCGGCCCGACCGGTGGGTGCGGGGCGGGAAGCGGCGAGTGCGGGACGAGGAGAAGGCATGGCGAAGGGGACCGAGGGCGGCAGTCACCGCGCGGCGCCGGTGCACACGGACCCGGGTGAGGTGCCGGTCCTGACCGCGCTGTCCGCGCTCGCCGACCCGGTGCGCATCCAGCTGATCCGCGAGCTGGCGGGCTCCGCCGACTGGACGCGCAGCTGCGGCGGCTTCGACGTGCCGGTCGGCAAAGCCGCGCTCAGTCACCACTTCGCGGTGCTGCGCGGCGCCGGCCTGGTCGAACAGCGCGACGAGGGCCCGAGGCGGACCAACCGGCTGCGCCGCGAGGAGTTCGACGCCTGCTTCCCCGGCCTGCTCGACCTGGTGCTCCGCGGCGACACCGCCGACTGACCGACGCGCCGCCTGGCCGATCCGCGACTGACCGGTCCGCCGACCGGTGCGCGCCGCCTGGTGTGCGGCTGACCGATGCGCCGTCGGGCCCGGCCGCGTCGCGCAGGCCGGGCGGCGTCGTCCGTGCTACGGGCGCGGCCAGGGGCGTCCGCCGTCGCCTCCGAGGACGGGTTCCGCACCGCGCTCCTCGTCGGCGGCGGGCTCGCGCTGGTCTCCGCGGCCATCGCGGCCGCCATCCCCGCCGCGCGCGCCGCGACCGTGGGCGAGGACGTCGCGGACCGGGCGGCCGAGCCCGAGCAGGCCAGGATCTGAGCTGACCGGGAGCACGGCGTGGACGGTACGGCCGGCTCGGAGGGGAGCCCGCCGCCGCCCGGCTGCTACGGCCGGGCCAGTCGTCGCATCGTCAGCGCGAGGTGCAGCCGCAGGCGGCCCTGCGGGGTGCGCACCGGCCAGCCCAGCAGGTGCTCGGCGTGTGCCAGCCGGTCCTGGAGCGTGGAGTGGTGCACGTTGACCTCGGCGGCCGCCGCCCGCAGGCTCGCCGTCGCCGTGACGGCGTACAGCGTGGTCAGCAGCCAGGGCGCGTCCGCGGCGGCGGTGTCGAGCGCCCGGACGTCCGGCGGCGGGTCGGCGCCCGGCGCGATGAGCTCGGCCAGCAGCGCGATCCCGCCGAGATCCTCGGCGGACACCACCCGGGGCCCGGGATCGAGCGCTCCCCCCTCCGCGGTGAACCGCAGCGCGGTCCGGGCGGCGTCCCACGACCCGGGCAGCTCCAGCACGGGCACGGCCGGGCCGATCCCGGTGCGGACGGCGGGCGGCTCGGCGGCGACGGGCGCGGCGGGCGCGGGGACGACCCCGGGCCGGCCCGCCGGGGTGGCGAGGGCGCGGGCCGGTGCGAGGAGGTCGAGACCGAGACGGCGGGCGGCGTGCAGCCTGGCCGGTTCGGCGGCGGTGGCGTCCAGGAGCGTCTCGACGAGGGCGGGATCGTCCAGTGGGGCCCGGCCGCGGGTGCGGTCCAGGACCAGCCGGGCCGCGCCCGCGGCCCGCTCCAGGATCACCGCGTCGACCACGCTCGGCGTCGCGTCGGCGCGTTCCAGCCAGAGGGCGGGCGCCCCGTCCGGGGTCAGCGCGGCGGACGGCCACGCGGGGTCCGGCGGCAGGCCGCGGTCCCGCCGGACGCCGTCGGGCTCGACCCGGATCCGCACCCGCCGCTCGGCGTCCACGAGCAGCGCGGGCACCCCGGCGAGCACCGCGGCCCCGCGCACCAGCGCCTCGACCCCGGCGCGGCCCTCCGTCAGCCGGTCGAAGTACGCGATGACGCGGACGGCGGCGCCGGCGTCCGGGTCCAGTGCCGTCAGGCGCCCCGCCAGCTCTTTCATACGGTCATCATGCGGCACGCACCCCTCGGTGAGGAGAGCCGAGGCACCGCCCCGGCTACTCGGCCAGCAGCCTGCGCAGCCAGTCCAGGTGGGCCGCGCGGGCCGACTTCGACAGGGTGGCCTGTGGTGCGAAACCGTCGAAGCCGTGGAAGCCGCCCGGCCACACGTGCAGTTCGGCGATCCCGCCGGCCTGCCAGATCCGGGAGGCGTAGGCGACGACCTCGTCCCGGAAGGTCTCGGCGGAGCCCACGTCGAGGAAGGCCGGCGGCAGCCCGGACAGGTCCTCGGCGCGGGCGGGCGCCGCGTACGGCGAGACGTCCGGGCCGCCGCGCGCCGCCCCGAGCAGCGCCGTCCAGCCGGTGTCGTTGGCGGTGCGGTCCCACACGCCGAGGCCCGCCATCTGGTGGGAGGAGACGGTGTCGTTGCGGTCGTCCAGCATCGGGCACATCAGCAGCTGGCCGATCGGCCGCGGCCCGCCGCGGTCGCGCAGCAGCAGGGCGAGCGCGGCGGTCAGCCCGCCGCCCGCGCTGGTGCCGGCGATCACGATACGGTCCGGGTCACCGCCCAGCTCCTTGGCGTGCTCCGCCGTCCACAGCAGCCCGGCGTACACGTCCTCGACGGGCGCCGGGTGCGGGTGCTCGGGCGCGAGGCGGTATTCCACCGACACCACGACCAGGTCCAGCGCCCGCGCCCAGTCCAGCGCCACGTCCACGCCGGCCCGGTTGTTGCCGAGGACCATGCCGCCGCCGTGCACGTGGTAGACGACGGGACGCGGCCGGTCGGGGGCCGGCGCGGCGGGGCGGCAGATCAGCAGGGAGATCTCGGGGGCGCCCTCGGGCCCCGGCACGGTGCGGTCCTCGACCTCGAAGGCGCCGCCCGCCGTCAGGTCCAGCTGGGACAGCAGCGCCAGGGCCGGGCCCTGGCGGATGGCCTCGATGTCCTCCATGGCCATGCCCGGCTGGATCATGTCCTTGATCAGTTCCAGCGCGGCGGCGAGTTCCGGGTCGAACGGCGGTGGGACGGATGTCATGGCGTCTCCTCGACGGGGCGGCTCCTGCGGCCATGGTCCGCGCACCCGCGCCCGGCGGAGCGCCGCCGTTCGGCGGAACCTGCCCGCCGTTCGGCGGGTGGCACCCGGCATGCGCCCGCGCCCTTGCCAGTACGTGACCTTCTGTTCATCTGTGAAGGGTGGACAACCGGCGGTTCACACGACAACGATTTTCACCCCCCACACCGGCACCAGGAGTATCACCCGTGAACGTCTCCCTCACCGTCTGGCTGTTGACCGTCGCGGCGCTGTGCGCGCTCGTCGCCGTCGACTTCTTCATCGGCCGCAAGCCGCACGACGTCTCGGTCAAGGAGGCCGGGACCTGGACGATCGTCTGGGTCGTGCTGGCCTGCCTGTTCGGTCTCGGCGTGTTCGTCTTCGGCGGCGGCAAGCCGACGGGCGAGTTCTTCGCCGGGTACATCACCGAGAAGTCGCTGAGCGTGGACAACCTCTTCGTGTTCGTCCTGATCATGGGCAAGTTCGCGGTGCCCTCGCAATACCAGCAGCGGGTCCTCATGGTCGGCGTGCTGATGGCCCTCGTGCTGCGCGCCCTGTTCATCGCGGCCGGCGCGGCGATCATCTCGACGTTCTCCTGGGTCTTCTACCTGTTCGGCGCGTTCCTGATCTGGACGGCGTGGAAGCTGATCCAGGACGCCAAGAAGGGCGCGCACGAGGAGGAGTACGACGAGAACAAGCTGCTCAAGGCGGTGGAGAAGCGTTTCGGCGTGGCGGACCGCTACCACGGCACCAAGCTGTGGATCGAGCAGAACGGCAAGCGGGTCATGACCCCGATGCTGGTCGTGATGCTGGCGATCGGCTCCACGGACGTGCTCTTCGCCCTCGACTCGATCCCGGCGATCTACGGGCTGACCGAGGACCCGTACATCGTCTTCACCGCCAACGCCTTCGCTCTGATGGGGCTCCGCCAGCTGTACTTCCTCATCGGCGGTCTGCTGAAGAAGCTGGTCCACCTCAGCTACGGCCTGTCGATCATCCTCGGCTTCATCGGCGTCAAGCTGCTGCTGCACGCCCTGCACGAGTCCGGGGTGCACGTGCCCGAGATCGGCATACCGTTCTCGCTCGGCTTCATCGTGCCCGTCCTCGCCGTGACGACCTTCACCAGTCTGCGGGCGGCCGGGCGGCAGGTGGAGGCCGCGCCGGACACGTCACCGATGTGACGGATCCGCGGCGCGGCCCCCTCGAGACGGCTCCTCCGGCAGGGGGCCGCGCCTAGACGGTGGGCGCCGCGGCGGCCCGCATCAGCACGCAGTCGAACTCGATCACCCGCCCGGTCGTCGCCTCGCGGGTCACCGGATACATGCCGGTGATGCCGAACCCGGCCGCCTCGTAGCGCGCGACGGCCTCGCCCATGCCGGGACTGCCCTCGTACAGCTTCAGCACGGCCACCTCGGACTGCATCCCGACGAACTCCGCGATCCGCTCCCCGGCCCCGCCGAAAACCTCGAGGTCATAGCCCTGGGTGTCCATCTTCAGGTAGGGGCGCGGGTCGGCGAGGCCGGCCAGTGCCTCGTCCATGACCTCGTCCAGCCGGCGGACGCGGATCTCCTCCGTGTCGTCCTTCGCGAAACGGCTGTAGCGGCCCTTGCCGTACTCACTGGCCGGCAGCAGGGAGTTCATCGTCTTCCAGCCGGTGTGGATCCGCGCGGTCGACTCCTCGCGGCCCAGCCCGCACCGGTGCACCTGCCACTGCGGGTCGTCCTCGGCCGCCTTCACCAGCCGGGCGAACGTCGCCGACGTGGGCTCGAACGACACGATCCGCCCCGTGTATCCGGCCCTGCGCAGCCCCTTGGCGTACTGGCCGGTGTTGGCGCCGACGTCGAACACGCAGTTCACGCCGTAGAGCTCGAGCATCGCGGCGACATGCTGGGTGCAGAGGTACGCGGCGGCCGCCAGCTGCGTCCCGCGCTCGTCCCGGCGGGCCGAGGGGTCCATGAGAAGCACGGCGCCGCTGTCGCCCAGCCGTACGGCCTCGTCCTCGGCGGCCTCGGAGCGGGCCGCGTCGCCCGTCGGCCGCAGGACCCAGGTGTCCTTGCCGGCGCCGGTCACCCGGTACGGGCCGCCGCGCCGGGAGACCACCGCCTTCCCCGGCCCGAGGTCGGTCACCTGGACGCCGATGCGCGGCATCAGATCGAGCAGTCGTCGATAAAGGGTGCTCATCTCCCCAGCCCTATCAGACGGGACGGCCCGCGGTCTGCGGCTTGACCGACATTCGCCGCTCCTCTCACCCGACCCGGAAGCACGCGCACGCCGAAGGGGCCCGGAAACGCGTTCCGGGCCCCTTCGGGTGTGCTGCCGCCTCGCCGGCCGTTCCCGGCCCGGCGTGCCACAGGTCGGGGCGGCCGTCGGTCGGCGCGGCGCCGGCCGGGCGTCAGGCTGCGGCGGCCTCGCCCGCGTGGCCGTGCAGACGGGCGACGACCTCGGTCAGCTGGGCGGCGACCTCGGCGTCGTCGACCGGGTGGGTCTCGGCGAAGCGGGTCAGCGAGCCCGGGATGGAGAGCTTGAGGTCCTCGATGACCCTGCCGCCGGCGATGCCCACGGCCTTGCGGGCCTCGTCCTGCGCCCACACGCCGCCGAACTGGCCGAACGCGGTGCCGATCACGGCGGCCGGCTTGCCGCCGAACGCGCCGGCGCCGTAGGGGCGCGACAGCCAGTCGATGGCGTTCTTGAGGACGGCCGGGATCGTGCCGTTGTACTCGGGGGAGAAGAGCAGGAAGGCGTCGGCGGCCTGGGCGGCCTCGCGCAGCCGGGCGGCGGCGGCCGGGACGCTGCCTTCGACGTCGAGGTCCTCGTTGTAGAACGGGATCTCGGCCAGGCCCTCGAAGAGGTCGACCTCCGCGCCCTCGGGAGCGACCTTGACGGCCGCCTCGGCGAGCTGGCGGTTGGTCGAGCCGGCGCGAAGGCTGCCGACGAGCGCGAGGATGCGGACAGACATGGGTACTCCCAGAGGCTGAGACACTGCGTCAATTGATCCGGACCGGGGTCCGTTTAATGTTCTAGCACCCTAACCGGACCGCGGTCCAGTTTCATTCCCGATGCTTTACGCTGGCGTCATGTCCGCCGTGCTGCCCCCGTGTCCCGAGCCCGAGGAGAGCGCCGCCGAGCCGGAGCTGCTGCAACTCGGCCCGGCGGGTGACGAGCCGTGTCTGCGCGCCGACGCGGCCCGCAACCGGGCCAGGCTGCTGGACGCCGCCGCCCGTCTGATCGCCGAGCACGGCGCGGCCGGGGTCACGATGGAGGCGGTGGCGAGCGCGGCGAACGTCGGCAAAGGGACCGTCTTCCGCCGCTTCGGTGATCGCACGGGCCTGCTGAACGCCCTTCTGGACCACTCGGAGAAGCAGTTCCAGGCGGCCTTCCTGAGCGGCCCCGCGCCGTTGGGGCCGGGCGCGCCGCCGGTGGAGCGGCTGCGGGCGTTCGGCCTCGCGCTTCTCGCCCGCTCCGTCGACCAGCTGGATCTCCAACTCGCGGCCGAGCCGGGGCCGGACCGCCGGCACTCGGTCCCGGTGCGCCGGGTGCATCACCATCACCTGGCGATGCTGCTGGAGCAGGCGCTGCCCGACGCGGACGGCGAACTCCTCGCACACACGCTGATGGGATACCTCAACCCCGTGCTCGTCCACCACCTCACCCGGCAGTGCGGCATGCCGCCGGAGCGTCTGGAGGCGGGCTGGAGCGACCTGGTCGACCGGGTCACGGGCGAGCACCGCCGGACGGGCGCCGGGTGACGCGCTGCGACCCACCGGCTCGGGGCCGGGTCGGGCAGAGGCCCGCCACGGCCTGCCACGCGCGGAGGCGAACCGCCCGGCGCCACGCCCGGCGGATAGCGCCGCGGCGGCCGCGCCGAGCCGCAGCAGCGGGAACGGTGGTAGCGGCGGCGCCGCGCAGCGTGTGTCGACGCCCCGTCCCGACCGTGTCCGTTGACGGATCGTCGGATTCGGCCTCCCCCGCCCGGGACCCGGCTCGCGGCTTCTGCCAAGATGCGGTACGTCATGGTGCAGATACCGAACAAGCCCGCGTCGACGATGCCGCCGGCGCCGCGCCCCGTGCCCACGAGCGCCGACGTGGCCCGCCTGGCCGGAGTCTCGCGCGCGACCGTCTCCTACGTCCTGAACAACACCAGCGCCGTACGCATCAGCGAGCCCACCCGCCGGCGGGTCCGCGAGGCCGCGAGGGAACTCGGGTACGTGCCGCACGCGGCCGCCCGCACCCTGCGCGCCGGGCACAGCCGGATGGTCCTCATGCCCACCCTGCCGGTGCCGGCGGGGCCGCTCTACAGCCGGTTCGTGCACGACTTCCAGGGCGCGATGAGCCGCCTCGACTACACGGTCGTCCAGTACGGCGCGAGCGGTGTGGGCGGTGACGAGGCCGCCCGCGCGTGGGCGGAGCTGCGGCCCGTCGCCGTGCTGGTGCCCGGCACCGGCATCGGACCCGAGGGGGTGGCCATCCTCAAGCGGTCCGGCGCCCGGGCGGTGGTGACCCTCGGCCCCGAGGCCGTCGAGGGCGCCCACGCGATGCTCCTGGACCAGGCCGACGTCGGCCGGGGCGCCGCCGGGCACCTCCATGCCCGGGGGCGCCGCCGTATCGGGGTGGTGGTCCCCGAGGAGCCCGGCATGGAGCTGTTCTCCGCGCCCCGCCTCGCCGGCGCCCGTGAGGCCCTGCGGGGCGCCGACGCCACCGTCACGGAGCTGCCGCTGGCTTACACGGAGGAGGCCGCGGACGCCCTCGCGGCGCGCTGGCGGGGTCTCGGCCTCGACGCCGTGTTCGGCTACAACGACGAGTACGCCATGCTGCTGTTGCGCGCCCTGCGGGACGCCGGCCTGCGCGTTCCCGAGGACGTGGCCGTCATCGGAGCCGACGACCTGCTGCTCGGCCGGCTGCTGCGGCCGCGGCTCAGCACCGTGCGGATCACGCTGCCCTTGGGCCGCGAGCTCGCCTCCCTGGTGGACCGGGCGGTCCGCAACCCCGCGGCCGCCCCCGAGTCGCACGCGCTGTTCTCGGTCGCCGTGGTGCACCGCGACTCCAGCTGAACTACCGTCCAGGGGGAGGCACGCCATGCGCACCACGGTCGGCATCATCGGCGGCGGCCCGGCGGGGCTGCTGCTCGCCCGCCTGCTGCACCGCGCGGGAATCGCCTGTGTCGTGCTGGAGAGCAGGACGCGCGCCTACGCGGAAGGGCGTCAGCGCGCCGGAATGCTGGAGCAGGGCACGGTCGACGCGCTGCGCGCGGCCGGCGCCGCCGACCGGCTCGATGTCGAGGGCATGGTGCACCACGGCATCGAGCTGCGCTTCGACCGTGAACGCCATCACCTCGACTTCCCCGCCCTCACCGGCGGCCGCACGGTCACGATCTACGCCCAGACGGAGATCGTGAAGGATCTCATCGCCCTCCAACTGGCCGACGGGCCGCCCCTGTTGTTCGAGGCGGAGGCGCTCGCCGTCGAGCAGCCGCAGAGCGAGGCGCCCGTCGTGCGGTTCCGGCACGAAGGCCGGCAACGCACCCTGCGCTGCGTATGGGTGGCGGGCTGCGACGGCTCGCACGGCGTCGCCCGGAACGCCTTCCCGGCGGCCTCCGGCCGCACCTACGCCCACGACTACCCGTACTCCTGGCTCGGCGTCACCGCCGAAGTGCCGCCCTCCTGCGACGAGTTGATCTACGCACGCCACGCCCGCGGCTTCGCCCTGCACAGCATGCGCTCACCACGGGTCTCCCGGTTCTACCTCCAGGTCCCCCGCGGCACGAGCCTGCGGGACTGGTCCGACGAGCGGATCTGGGACGAACTCGCCGCGCGTTTCGCCGTGGACGCCGACTGGACGCTGCGCCGCGGTCCGATCACCGCCCGGTCCGTGACGGAGATGCGCAGTCTCGTCCACGAGCCGATGCGGCACGGCCGGCTGGTGCTCGCGGGGGACGCCGCCCACATCGTCCCGCCGACCGGCGCCAAGGGACTCAACCTCGCCGTCTCCGACGTCCGGCTCCTGGCCCGGGCCTTCACCGAACTGCACGCCCACGGGTCGGCGCGACTCCTGGACGGGTACTCGGACCTGTGCCTGCGACGTGTGTGGCAGGCGACCCGGTTCTCCTACGACATGACTAGGATGTTGCACGCTCAACCAGATGGGGATGCGTTCGACCACCGGATGCAGCTCGCCCGGCTGCGCCGGATCACCGCATCCCGCCACGCGGCCGCCGAACTGGCGGCGAACTACACGGGACTTCCCCTCTCCCCGTGAGAGCGGCGAAGCCCGCGGGTCACCGATCGGAGAGCCCCCATGCCGTTGCTCGACCCCACCAACTGGCAGCCCCGCACCCTGTCGGGACCGCGGTACACCGTCACCGAGCCCGCCACCGGCGAGCAACTGGGCACGGTCGTCCTGGCGGCCGGCGCGGACGTCGCGCCGGCCACCGAGGCGGCCCGCGCCGCGCAGACCGAGTGGGCCCGCGTCCCGCACTTCGTCCGCGCAGGAGTGCTGCGCCGGGCCGGCGACCTGTTCGCCGCGCACGCCGAGGAACTGCGCGAGTGGATCGTCCGCGAGTCGGGCTCCATCGCGGGCAAGGCCGACTTCGAGCTGCACGTCGCGGCCCAGGAGTGCTACGAGGCCGCCGCCCTCGCCTCCCGCCCGGCCGGCCAGGTCCTGCCCAGCGAGGCGCCCCGGCTGTCGTACACCCGGCGGGTCCCCGTCGGCGTCGTGGGGGTGATCTCCCCCTTCAACGCCCCGCTGATCCTGTCGATCCGCTCCGTCGCGCCCGCCCTCGCGCTCGGCAACGCCGTCGTCCTCAAGCCGGACCCGCGCACCGCCGTCTGCGGCGGACTGTCGCTGGCCGCCGTGTTCGCGGAGGCGGGACTGCCCGAGGGCCTGCTGCACGTCCTGCCGGGCGGCGCCGAGACCGGGGAGGCCCTGGTCGCCGACCCGCGCGTGCCGGTCATCTCGTTCACCGGCTCCACCGCGGCCGGCCGGTCCGTCGGCGAGGCGGCCGGACGTCACCTCAAGCGCGCGCACCTCGAACTCGGCGGCAACTCCGCCCTGATCGTGCTGGAGGACGCCGACCTCGACGCGGTCATCTCCACGGCCGCCTGGGGCTCGTTCTTCCACCAGGGCCAGATCTGCATGACCACCGGCCGCCACATCGTGCACGCCTCCCTCTACGAGGAGTACGTGGAACGGCTCGCGGCGAAGGCCGACGCGCTCGCCGTCGGCGACCCGCACCGCGCCCAGGTGCACCTCGGGCCGCTCATCGACGACGGCCAGCTCGCCAAGGTGCACGGCCTGGTCGAGGCCAGCACGGCGGCCGGGGCGAAGCTCGCCGCGGGCGGCACGCACCAGGACCGCTTCTACCGGCCGACGGTCCTCGCGGGCGTCGGCGACGACACCCCCGCCTACGCGGAGGAGGTCTTCGGACCGGTGGCCCCCGTGCGCCCCTTCACCACGCCGGACGAGGCGGCGGCACTGGCCGCGCGCAGCTCCTACGGGCTGTCGCTCGGCATCGTCACCCGTGACGCCGCCCGCGGCCTCGACCTGGCCGAGCGCGTCCCGACCGGCATCGTGCACATCAACGACCAGACCGTGAACGACGAGGCCGTGGCGCCCTTCGGCGGCGTGGCCGCCTCGGGCACCGGCGCCCGGTTCGGCGGCGAGGCGAACCTGGAGGCCTTCACCGACGTGCGCTGGACGACGGTGCGCGCCGACGTGGCACCGTACCCGTTCTAGACCGAGGGCCTTCCGAAGGAGGAGGCACGCGCAGATCCCGCCGCCCGGGCGGTCACTCGCCCTGGGCGGCCGGGGACTCGCCCGCCGCCGCCTTCGCCTGCTGCTCCTCGATCGACCTGCGCACCTCGTCCATGTCCAGCCGACGCACCCGCCCGATGACGTCCGTCAGGGCGGCCTCGGGCAGCGCGCCCGGCTCGGCGTACACGGCGACCCGGTCGCGCACGATCATCAGCGTCGGGATCGACTGGATGCCGAAGGCCTGGGCCAGCTCGGGCTGGGCCTCGGTGTCCACCTTGCCGAACACCAGGTCGGGGTTCTCCTCGGCCGCCTTGTCGTAGACCGGGGCGAACTGACGGCACGGCCCGCACCAGGACGCCCAGAAGTCGATCAGGACGAAGTCGTTGTCGGTGACCGTCTGGTCGAAGTTCTCCTTGGTGAGCTCCACGGTGCTGCTCATGACCTGATTCCTTCTTCCCGGAGTTCCAGTCGGGTGCGTCCCGACAGGAGGTGAAGCCGCCCCTCACAACGCGCGCGGCCGGACGCGTATTCCGCGCCCCTACCCGTGTGGCCACCCGCCACACCACCCACCAGACTGACCCCATGACGGAAACGGAAACCAACACGTACGACGTCGTGGTGCTCGGGGCCGGGCCCGTGGGGGAGAACGTCGCCGACCGCACCCGCGCGGCCGGCCTCACCACCGCGGTCGTGGAGAGCGAACTCGTCGGCGGCGAGTGCTCGTACTGGGCCTGCATGCCCAGCAAGGCCCTGCTGCGCCCGGTCATCGCCCGCGCCGACGCCCGCAGGCTGCCCGGCCTGCGTCAGGCCGTGCAGGGTCCTCTGGACGCCGACGCGGTCCTCGCCCGCCGCAACTGGTACACCGGCGACTGGACGGACGACGGCCAGGCCGACTGGCTCAAGAGCATCGGCGCGGACCTGCACCGGGGCCACGGCAGACTGACCGGCCCGCGCACGGTGACGGTGGGGGACACCGTGCTCACGGCCCGCCACGCGGTCGTCGTCGCCACCGGCACCCGCGCCGCCCTGCCCGACCTGCCCGGTCTCGCCGACGTCCGGCCCTGGACGAGCCGGGAGGCCACCAGCGCCCAGGCCGCGCCCGGCCGGCTCGTGGTGGTCGGCGGGGGAGTCGTCGCCACCGAGATGGCCACCGCCTGGCAGGCCCTCGGCTCGCAGGTCACTCTCCTGGTGCGGGGCAAGGGCCTGCTCGACCGCATGGAGCCGTTCGCCGGCGAACTCGTCGCCGAGGCGCTCACCGAGGCCGGCGCGGACGTGCGCACCGGCACCTCGGTGGCGTCGGTGACCCGCACGGACGGCGTGGTCGTGGTCGTCACCGACACCGGGGAGCGCATCGAGGCGGACGAGATCCTCTTCGCCGTCGGCCGCGCCCCGCGCACCGACGACATCGGCCTCGAATCGGTCGGCCTGGAACCAGGCTCCTGGCTCGGCGTCGACGACAGCCTGCGCGTCACCGGCACCGACTGGCTCTACGGCGTGGGCGACGTCAACCACCGTGCCCTCCTCACCCACCAGGGCAAGTACCAGGCCCGCATCGCGGGCGCGGCCATCGCCGCCCGCGCCGCCGGAACACCCCTGACGCAGAACGACCCGTGGGGCGCCCACAGCGCCACCGCCGACCACGAGTGCGTCCCGCAGGTCGTGTTCACCGACCCCGAGGCGGCCTCCGTCGGCCTCTCGCTCGCGGAGGCCGAACGGGCCGGACACCGGGTGCGGGCCGTCGACGTCGACATGTCGTCGGTGGCGGGGGCCGGCCTGTACGCCGAGGGCTACAAGGGTCGCGCCCGGATGGTCGTCGACCTGGAGCGGGAGACCCTGCGCGGGGTCACCTTCGTCGGTCCCGGCGTCGGTGAGCTGATCCACTCCGCGACTGTCGCCGTCGTCGGCCAGGTGCCGATCGCCCGCCTGTGGCACGCCGTCCCGTCCTACCCGACGATCAGCGAGGTGTGGTTGCGCCTGCTGGAGGCGTTCCGGGACAACTGACCGGACAACCGGCCTACGGCAGTTCGAAGTCCAGCGCCCGCGCCGCCTCGGCCGGGGTCGGCTGCGCCCACCGCCGCAGGACGTTGGGGTCCGCGGCCAGCGAGCGCGGTTCGGCCCGGTCGAGGTAGAGCATGCCGTCGAGGTGGTCCGTCTCGTGCTGGACGATCCGGGCGGGCCAGCCGCCGAGCACCTCGTCCAGCGGCCTGCCGTGCTCGTCCTCGCCGGTCAGCCGGACCTCCGCGTGCCGGGCCACCACCGCCTGGTAGCCCGGCACGCTCAGACAGCCCTCGAAGAACGCGGCCCGGGCCGAACCCACCGGTTCGTACGACGGGTTGACCAGCACCCGGAACGGCTGGGGCACCCTGCCGCGGGCCTGCCGCACCTCCTCCGGCACCGTCGCCGGGTCCTCGACGACCGCGATCCGCAGCTCCACGCCGACCTGCGGCGCGGCGAGACCGACGCCGGGCGCCGCGTGCATCGTGCGGCGCAGCGCCTCGACGAAGCGGGCCAGCAGCGCCGGGTCGAGCTGACCCTCGTAACGGGCCGTGCCCACCCGCAGAACGGGATCTCCGGCCAGCACGAGGGGCAACGGGCCGCCGGGCGCGAGGAGTTCCTCGATCCGTTCGGCAAGGGGGGCGAGGGGACGGGGAGATGCCATCGAGCCAGCATGCCACGGCCGCACCCGACGTGACGCAGGTCACTCGAAGTGGGGGGAACTCGCCGGCGCCGCCCCCCGACTACCGGAGCGCACGGCCGAGCACGGTTTTCGTCCCGGCCTGGGTTCCCGCCCACGTACCCCGCCCCGTTCGCTCCCCTTTCCCCGGAGAAGCCGCCGATGTCCACCGCTCCCTCCCTCACCGCGGAAGAGGCCCCGCAACCGGCGGCCCCCGAGCCGAAGTCCCGCGGCCCGTGGGCCGCACTGCGCCCCCTGGTCCTGCGGCTGCACTTCTACGCCGGCGTGTTCGTGGCGCCCTTCCTGCTGGTCGCCGCCGTCACCGGCCTGCTGTACGCCGCCTCGTTCCAGGCCGAGAAGCTCCTGTACGCGCACGAGATGACGGTGCCCGTCGGCGACGCGAAGCTGCCGATATCCCGGCAGGTCGACGCGGCCCGCAAGGCCCACCCGGAGGGAACCGTCTCGGCGGTGCGCCCCTCACCCGAGGACGACGCCTCCACCCGCGTGATGCTGTCCGGCGTCGAGGGGGTCGGCGCCACCCACGCCCTCGCGGTGTTCGTCGACCCGTACACCGGCGAGGTGCGCGGCGCGCTGGAACAGTACGGTTCGACGGGCGCGCTGCCGCTGCGCACCTGGATCGACGAGTTCCACCGCGACCTCCACCTCGGTGAGAACGGCCGCCTCTACAGCGAACTCGCGGCGAGCTGGCTCTGGGTGATCGCGGGCGGCGGGGTCGCGCTGTGGTTCTCCCGCCGGCGCGCGCAGCGCAAGGTCCGCGGGGTCACCGGACGGCGCCGCACGCTCGGCCTGCACGGCGCCGTCGGCGTGTGGGCGGCGGCCGGCTTCTTCTTCCTGTCCGCGACCGGTCTGACCTGGTCGGCGTACGCGGGCGCCCACATCGACGAGCTGCGCACCTCGCTCGGCCAGGCCACCCCGTCGGTGTCGGCCGCCGCGAGCGGCGGCGACCACGCCGGCCACGACGCGGCGTCCAGGGCGGGCGGGGACGGCGCACACGGCGTGGGTCTCGACAAGGTCCTGGCCGCAGCGCGCGCCGAGGGCCTCGGCGACCCGGTCGAGATCGTCCCGCCCGCCGACGCCTCGTCCGCCTACGTCGTCAAGCAGGTGCAGCGCAGCTGGCCCGAGAAGCAGGACGCGGTCGCGGTGGACCCGGCGTCCGGGGAGGTCACCGACACCCTGCGGTTCGCCGACCACCCGCTGCTGGCCAAGCTGACCCGGTACGGCATCGACCTGCACACCGGCGTCCTGTTCGGCCTGGCCAACCAGATCGCGCTGATGCTCCTCGCGCTCGCGCTGATCCTGCTGATCGTGTGGGGCTACCGGATGTGGTGGCAGCGCGGCCGGGGCGGCGCGTTCGGCCGGCCGATCCCGCGCGGCGCCTGGGCGCAGGTTCCGCCGTACGTCCTGGTCCCGCTGATGGCGGCGGTCGCCGTGGTCGGTTACCTCGTCCCGCTGCTCGGCATCCCGCTCGCCGGGTTCCTCGTGGTGGACGTCGTCCTCGGCGAGATCGCGCACCGGCGCGACCGGCGGACGTCCGTCGCCTGAGCCGTCGCGGACGGCGTGAGCGGCCCGGCGGTGAGCAGTCGTCACCGCCGGGCCGCTCACCGTCGGGGCCGTCCACTGCCGGCCCGCCCGGCCGTCCGGGGCGGTGACCGTCCCGGACGGTGGGGAGCCGGGCCGTCAGTCCTGCGGGAAGTCGCCCGTCAGCGCCGAGGCGATCCGCAGGTGGGGTCCGGCCTCCGCGTGCCGGCCCTGCCGCTCCAGGGTGCGGCCCAGCATCAGCCGGGCGTAGTGCTCGACCGGATCGCGCTCGACGATGAGCCGCAACTCGGACTCGGCGCGGCGCAGTTGGGCCGAGTGGTAGTAGGCGCGGGCCAGCAGCAGGCGCGGACCGGTCTGCTCCGGCGCCTCCTCGACCAGGCCGGCCAGCACCCGGGCCGCGGCGGTGTACTCGCGCGCCCCGAAGAACAACTGCGCCCGCTCCCAGCGTTCGGCCGGCGTCCCGTGGGAGTAGTACTCCTCGGTCCCGCCGCGTGCCCTCTCGTACCTCATGTCCACTGCCGACCTCCTTCGGAGCCGTCAACCGAACCGCATAGTTGAAAATTCCACTACGAGGCGCGGCGGCTCCGGTGCCGGGGCCCGCCCCGTGGTGGGCGCCCGGTCCCCGATGTTCGCCCCGGCGCACGCCGGGCGGGGCTCCTCGCGGGTGCCCGGCACGCTCGGCCGTCCGGGTGGTGGCCTGCGGGGGCCGTGAAGCCTCGGCGCGCGAGGGGGACGTATGGCCTCTGAGCGCCGGTGGACGGACCCGCCCCGAGTGCCCGATCGCCGGCACGGACGCGAACAGGGAAAGGGACAAGGCAATCGAGACTGAATCCGCGAGCGGTCCGTATCCGTCGCTCGAGCACAGGAACGGAGCGGTCCCGGACCTCCGGCGCCGCGGGATCGACCCGGACTACTGGTATCCGGTCGCCGTGTCCCGGAGCGTGGCGAGGAAGAAGACGTTCGCCGCCCGGTTCGCGGGGGAGCGGATCGCCCTGTACCGCGGCGAGGGCGGCACGGTCTTCGCCCTGGAGGACCGCTGCGCCCATCGTCAGGTGCCCCTGAGCATGGGCGTGGTCGAGGGCGAGGTGCTGCGCTGCTGCTACCACGCCTGGGCCTACCGGGGGAACGGCCGCATCTCGCAGATCCCGTACCTGCCCAAGGGCGTGGGCCGGCCGCCGCGGGGCGTGCGCGCCTATCCGGTCCAGGAGGCCTACGGCCTGGTCTTCGTCTTTCCCGGCGATCCCGAGAAGGCCGCCGCGACGCCGCTGCCCGACCTGCCCGAGTTCGGTTCGGCCCGGCACATGACCATGACGTTCTCGCGCACCGTGCGATGCCACTACTCGTTCATGCACGAGAACCTGCTCGACATGAACCACCAGTTCCTGCACCGGGGCGTCCTCGGCAGGATCCGGCCCGAACTGCTGGGATTCGACACGGGCCCGGACTTCGTCGAGGCGCGGTACCTGTTCGTTCCCGCGGGAGGGAAGAAGGACCGGGGCGCGGGTCTGCTGTCCGCCGAGGGCCTGGGCGGAGGTTCCTCGCCAGACGTCATCACCGTCCGCACCCAGTACCCGTACCAGACGCTGCGGGCGGTCCCGGAGAAGGCCGAGCTCCCGGCGTTCTCCCTGTGGGCCGCCTACGTGCCGCAGGACGCCGAGCAGCGCGTCAACCACACCTTCGGACTGCTCATGATCGCGAAGCCGCCGATCCCGGGTGCCCTGCACGCCGCCCGGCCGTTCATCCGAAGGTTCACCGAACGGGTCTTCGCGGAGGACCGGATGGCCGTCGAGGCCGAGCAGCGGGCCTGGGACGAGCAGGGCGAGGACCGCAACCAGGAGGTGTTCCCGCTGATCCTGCGCGTCCGCGACGTGCTGCGGAACAACGGGGTCCCGCTGCGCCCCACCACGGCGCGCGCCGGTGCGGGCCCTTGCGGAGGCGGCGCCGGCTGCTCGCCCTGACGCCGGGCGGGCCACCGGCGGTTCGCCGGATCGGCGGGCGCGGCTCGGCCCTCGTCGACGCACGGGTCAGGACCCTGGCAGGCGGGGATGCGGCCGGTGAAGGTGGTCGAGCCGGGGGCGCTCTGGAGGGCGACGCGGCCTCCCTGGGCGTCGGCCACCGCCGCGACGATCGACAGGCCGAGGCCGGTGACCGGACGCCGACACCCGTCGCCGACACCCTCCCGGCCCCGACGGCGGTCGCGTATCCGGCGGGGTCGGCCCGCTGTGACTTCTCCCACCTGCTCTTGCCGGGGCGCGGAGCGCTTACCTACGTTCGGTCGCATGTCCTCCCATGGCGACGCCTTCCCCGCCGAACCCGACGAACCCGCCGAGACGCGCGGGCCTGCCGCGGACCGGCCCGGCGCGTCCGCCCTGGTCGGCCTGGACATCGACCTGAGCTCGCACGAAATGCTCCGCCGCGCCCATGTCCTGGACGCCCTCGGGGCCGCCTGGGACCCCCTCGCCGCGCTGCGCGGCGAGGAAGCGGCGTACGAGCTGCTCTACTCGGGCCTCAGCCCGGAACAGCAGCGGATGTACGACGAGCTGGTCTCGGCCGGTGTCCTCCCGCGCGGAGGGGGCGGCCATGCTGCCGCTTGACCCGCAGGCCGACATCGGGCGTCGCGCCTGGGTGCCCTGCCCGAACTGCGACGACCGTCGCGGCTGCGCTGCCTGCGAGCAGGGGCGCACCTGCTCCGAGCACTGGCGCTATCTGCTCTCCCACGCCGGCAGCCTGCTCCACCTGCAGTGCCGGTCCTGCACCCACATCTGGACGCACGAGACCCACTTCGGCGCCACCCGCTCCCCGTGGGAGCGCATCACCAGCGGCCTGCGCCGACGCTGACCGCGCACGACGGCCGGTCTGACCGGCGGTGTGCTCACCGTCCCCGGCCGTGGGAGGCCGGACGGCGCATCGGTGCCGACTTTCGGGTGACCCCACCGTCTGTCGCCGGGGACGGCGGACCCGCCCTGGCCGAGGATCGCGGTCGGCGGACATCCCTGCCTGCCGTTCTCCCGCCCGGAGGCAGCTGTGCACATCCTGCTCCTTGCCAGCGCGTTCAACAGCCTCACCCAGCGCGCCCACGCCGAACTGCGCGATCGTGGCCACACCGTGGCGGTGGAGCTGGCGCTGGCCGGCGGCCCGTTGCCGGAAGCCGTGCGGCGGCACGCACCCGAGCTCGTCGTCGCGCCGATGCTGAAGACGGCGATTCCGCAGGAGGTCTGGACGGCGTACACCTGCCTCGTCGTCCACCCGGGGCCTGTGGGCGACCGCGGACCGTCCTCCCTGGACTGGGCGATCCATGAGGGCGTCGACCGGTGGGGCGTCACCGTCCTCCAGGCGGACCGGGAGATGGACGCCGGTGACGTGTGGGCCTGCGTCCCGTGCCGGGTCCCGCCGGTGTCCAAGAGCGAGCTGTACCGGGGCGAGATCGCCGACGCCGCGCTGGAGGCCCTCATGCTCGCGGTGGAGCGCTTCGCCGGCGGAACGTACGTACCCCTGCGGCAACCCGCGTCCGGTACGACGGACGCCCGCCCGGGCACGCGTCCGTACCTCGACCAGAGCGTCCGGCGGATCGACTGGGCCGCGGACTCCACCGAGGACGTCCTGCGCCGGCTCAGAGCGGCGGACTCCCAGCCCGGGGTGCTGGACACGCTGCTCGGCGGCGAGTGGTACCTGCACGGCGGCCACCCCGAGAACGTGCTGCGCGGCCGCCCGGGCGACCTGCTGGCCACCCGGGCCGGAGCGGTCTGCCGGGCCACCCGGGACGGCGCGGTGTGGATCCCCGAACTGCGGCCCCGGCGCGAGCCCGGACAGCCCCCCACGTTCAGGCTGCCGGCCGTCCGGGCGCTGGGCGACCGGCTGCCGCCGCTGCCCGAGCACCCCCTGCCCCCGCTGCCCGACGCGGACCTCGGCACCTGGACCGACATCCGCTACCGCGAGGACGGCAACGTCGGCTGCCTGTCGTTCTCATTCCCTGGCGGAGCCATGAGCACCGAGCAGTGCCGACGTCTGCTGGACGCCTACCGGGAAGCGTGCACACGGCCCACGTCCGTGCTGGTGCTGGGCGGCGAACGGGACTTCTTCTCCAACGGGATCCACCTCAACGTCATCGAGGCCGCGGCCGACCCCGCGGCCGAGTCCTGGGCGAACATCAACGCCATCGACGACCTGGTCGAGGCGGTCCTGACGACGACGGACCGGCTGGTGGTCGCGGCGGTCGCGGGCAACGCCGCCGCGGGCGGGGTGATGCTGGCCCTCGCCGCCGACGAGCTGTGGTGCCGCTCGGGCGCCGTGCTGAACCCCCACTACCGTCTGATGGGCCTGTACGGATCGGAGTACTGGACGTACACCCTTCCACGCAGGGTGGGGCCCGCGACGGCAGACCGGCTCATGCGCGAGGCCCTGCCGGTGAGCTCGGCGAGCGCCCTGCGCCTCGGACTGGCCGACCGCGTGGTCGACTGCGGCCCGGACGCGTTCGCGCGGGAGGCCGGCGCTCTGGCGGCCCGGCTGGCGGCCCTCCCGGCGACGGCGGCACGGATCACCGCGAAGAAGACCGCACTGGACCGGCTGGAGGCCGCCACCCCGCTGGCCGGCTTCCGTGAGCGGGAGCTGGCCCTCATGCGCCGCACCTTCGACGACCCGGACGCCTCCTACCACGCCCTGCGCCGCTCCTTCGTCCACAAGGAACGGCCGGCCCGCACCCCGCCGCACCTGGCCTCCGCCGCGGTTGCGCAACCCGTTCCCGTCCCCACTGCCGCCGCTGTCACCGGAACGGCCCACGATGGCGTCCCGTCACGGCCGATCGGCTGATACGAAGAAAGACGACGGCCGAAATGCGGGCCTTCATCCCTTACCTCCCCAGGAGGCGATCCCATGACTGAGGCGACGCCGGGCACGGTCGGCGCTGCGGACGCGGACGGCGCGCCCGCCGACGAGACACCCACGATCCACATTCTCTGGATCAACGCGGGGCTGAGCTGCGACGGCGACTCGGTCGCGCTGACGGCCGCCATGCAGCCCAGCATCGAGGAGATCGTGCTCGGTGTGCTGCCGGGTCTTCCGAAGATCGCCGTCCACTGGCCGCTCATCGACTTCGAGTGCGGCCCGATCGGCGGCTCGGACACGTTCATCGAATGGTTCTTCAAGGGGGAGCGGGGCGAGATCGACCCGTTCGTCCTGGTCGTCGAGGGCTCCATCCCCAACGAGGCGATCAAGCCCGAGGGCTACTGGTGCGGCTTCGGCGACAACCCGGAGACCGGCCAGCCGATCACCACCAGCGAGTGGATCGACCGGCTCGCCCCGAAGGCCCTCGCGGTCGTCGCCATCGGCACCTGCGCCACCTACGGCGGCATCCACGCCATGGCGGGCAACCCGACCGGCGCCATGGGCGTGCCGGACTACCTCGGCTGGGACTGGAAGTCCCACGCGGGCATCCCCATCGTGTGCGTCCCGGGCTGTCCGATCCAGCCCGACAACTTCTCCGAGACGCTCACCTACCTGCTCTACCAGGCGGCCGGCTCCGCCCCGATGATCCCGCTGGACGACAAGCTGCGCCCCACCTGGCTGTTCGGGGCCACCGTGCACGAGGGCTGCGACCGCGCGGGCTACTACGAGCAGGGCCAGTTCGCGCTGTCGTACGACTCCCCGACGTGCCTGGTCAAGCTCGGCTGCTGGGGCCCGGTCGTCAAGTGCAACGTGCCCAAGCGCGGCTGGATGAACGGGATCGGCGGCTGCCCCAACGTGGGCGGCATCTGCATCGCCTGCACGATGCCGGGCTTCCCCGACAAGTTCATGCCGTTCATGGACGAGCCGCCCGGCGCCAAGGTGTCCAGCGGCGCCAGCGGGGCGTACGGCGCCGTCGTGCGCACACTGCGGTCGATCACCGCCCGGACCGTGGACAAGGAGCCCAAGTGGCGCCGCACCGGAGACCGGATCACCACCGGATACCGACCCCCGTGGTGAGCGGCAGCAGGTAGTCCGCTCCCCGCTTCGTGCACCCCCCACACACCCCGTACCTCCCGCGCAACGAAGGGCACGGCACACAGATGGCACCGAAGACGAAGGCGGCCGGCGACGGCACCGGCCTGGTGGAGATGGCCTGGGACCCGATCACCCGGATCGTGGGCAGCCTGGGCATCCACACGAAGATCGACTTCAAGCAGAAACGGGTCGCGGAGTGCTACAGCACCTCGTCGGTCTTCCGTGGCTACAGCGTCTTCATGCGCGGCAAGGACCCCCGCGACGCCCACTTCATCACCAGCCGCATCTGCGGGATCTGCGGGGACAACCACGCCACCTGTTCGGTGTACGCGCAGAACATGGCGTACGGCGTGAAGCCCCCGCACCTCGCCGAGTGGATCATCAACCTCGGCGAGTCCGCGGAGTACATGTTCGACCACAACATCTTCCAGGAGAACCTGGTCGGGGTCGACTACTGCGAGAAGATGGTCAGGGAGACCAACCCCGGCGTCCTCGAACTCGCCGAACGCACCGAGGCCCCGCACGCGGCCGAGCACGGCTACCGCACGATCGCCGACATCATGCGCTCGCTCAACCCCCTGGAGGGCGAGTTCTACCGCGAGGCCCTCCAGGTCAGCCGCTACACGCGCGAGATGTTCTGCCTGATGGAGGGCCGCCATGTGCACCCCTCCACGCTCTACCCGGGCGGCGTCGGCACCATCGCCTCCGTCCAGCTCTTCACGGACTACCTCAGCCGCCTGATGCGCTACGTGGAGTTCATGAAGCGCGTCGTGCCCCTGCACGACGACCTGTTCGACTTCTTCTACGAGGCGCTGCCCGGCTACGAGGAAGTGGGCCGCCGCCGTGTCCTGCTCGGCTGCTGGGGCGCGCTCAACGACCCCGAGCACTGCGACTTCACCTACGCCAACATGACGGACTGGGGCCGGCGGATGTTCGTCACGCCCGGCGTCATCGTCGACGGCAAACTGGTCACCAACGACCTCACCGAGATCAACCTCGGCATCCGCATCCTGCTGGGCAGCTCCTACTACGAGGACTGGCAGGGCCAGGAGCAGTTCGTCACCCGCGACCCGCTCGGCAACCCGGTGGACCCGCGCCACCCGTGGAACCAGCACACCATCCCCGCCCCGCAGAAGCGCGACTTCGACGACAAATACAGCTGGGTCATGTCGCCGCGCTGGTTCGACGGCAAGGACCACCTCGCGCTGGACACCGGCGGCGGCCCCATCGCCCGCCTGTGGTCGACCGCGTTGTCCGGACTCGTCGACATCGGGTACGTCAAGGCCACCGGCCACAGCGTGGTCATCAACCTGCCCCGCACCATGACCAAGCCGGAGACCACCTTCGAGTGGAAGATCCCGCAGTGGTCCAACGCCCTGGAGCGCAACCGCGCCCGCACCTACTTCCAGGCGTACGCGGCCGCCGTCGCCCTGCACTTCGCGGAGAAGGGCCTCGAGGAGGTCCGCGCCGGACGCACCCAGACCTGGGAGAAGTTCGAGGTCCCCGACGAGGGCATCGGCGTCGGCTTCACCGAGGCCGTCCGCGGCGTGCTGTCCCACCACATGGTGATCCGCGACGGCAAGATCGCCAACTACCACCCGTACCCGCCCACCCCCTGGAACGCCAGCACCAGGGACACCTTCGGCACCCCGGGCCCGTACGAGGACGCCGTGCAGAACACGCCCATCTTCGAGGAGAACACCCCGGAGAACTTCAAGGGCATCGACATCATGCGCGCCGTCCGCAGCTTCGACCCCTGTCTGCCCTGCGGCGTCCACATGTACGTCGGCGGCGGCAAGACGGTGAAGTCGATGCACGTGCCCACCGGCCTGAGCGGACTGGGCGGATGAGCGCGGCGACGGCGGCGACGCCGGTGAACGCGGAGCAGACCGGACGCCGTGTCGAGGAGGTGCTGGAGCGGCTGACCGCGAGCGGCGACCCGGCCGCCGCCGCGGCCGCGGAGGAACTCGTGCGGTCCCTCATGGACTTCTACGGCGCCGGTCTGGCCCGCATCCTCCACCTGCTGTCCGCCGCCCCGGGCGGTCCGGCGGCGCGGCTGCTCGGCGACGAGCTGGTCGCGAGCCTGCTCGTCCTGCACGACCTGCACCCCGAGGACCGCGACGCCCGCATCGCGCGGGCCCTCGACAGCGTCCGCGAACACGCCCTGGAGATGGTGGACTTCGACGAGGGCAGCGGCACCCTGTCGCTGCGGGCCCAGGAATCCGGCGGCGGCTGCGGATGCGGCTCCGGCGCGGATGCCCGGCAGGCCGCGGAGGCCGCCCTCGCCTGCTTCGCGCCGGAAGTCAGGGCCGTCGACGTGCGGACCGCGCCCGCGGGGCCCCCGCTCCTGCAGATCGGCACCGTCCCGAAGGGCGCCCGATGACGGCGTCCCCGGCGACGCGCACGCACGGCCTGCGGAGGTTCGTCACCGAACGCGCCCCGCAGCCCGAACGGTGCGAACTGTGCGCCGTGACGGTCCCGGCGGACCACCGCCACCTGGTCGACACCGAGAAACGCGCCCTCGTCTGCGCCTGCGCCCCCTGCGGGCTGCTGATGGAACAGCCGGGGGCCGCCGCGGGCCGCTTCCGCACAGTCCCGCACCGCTACCTCGCCGACCCTGCACACCACCTCGACGACAGCGCGTGGGACGCCCTGCAGATCCCGGTCGGCGTCGCCTTCCTCTTCCGCAACGCGGCACTCGACCGGCTGGTCGCCCTCTACCCGAGCCCGGCCGGCGCCACCGAGAGCGAACTCGACCCCGCCACCTGGACGGACGTCCTCGGCGGCAGCCGCCTCGCCGCACTGCTCGAACCCGATGTGGAGGCGCTGCTGCTGCGCCGCACCGACGGCGGCTGCGCGTGCCACCTCGTCCCCATCGACGTCTGCTACGAACTCGTCGGCCGTATGCGCCTGTTGTGGCAGGGCTTCGACGGCGGGGCCGAGGCCCGCGCCGCTCTGGACGCGTTCTTCGCGGACGTCGCGCGCCGCGCCCGGCCCGTGGACGAGGCGGAGCGCCCGTCGCGGAAGGCGGTGCGGCCGTGACGGACTTCTCCTTCGCCTGCACCGGCGTGCGCGCCGACCGGTACGCCGCAGGACCGACCCTGGTCTTCCGGCTGCGGGTCACCGCCGCGGCCGGCGCACGCGTGCACGCCCTCGCGCTGCGCTGCCAGATCCGCATCGAACCCGCCCGCCGGGCCTACGGGGCGGCCGAGGCCGACGGACTGTCCGACCTCTTCGGCGAGCGCTCCCGCTGGGGCAGCACGCTCCAGCCGGTGCAGTTCGCCCAGGTCGCGCTTATGGTCCCGAGTTTCACCGGAGAGATCGAGACCGACCTCGTGGTGCCCTGCACGTACGACATGGACGTCGCCGCGACCCGCTATCTCACCGCCCTCACCGACGGCGAGGTCCCGCTGCTGATGCTGTTCTCCGGCACGGCCTTCACCGGCGACGGCGGATTCCAGGTCGAGCCGGTTCCGTGGGACCGGGAGGCGGCTTTCCGGATGCCGGTCACCACGTGGCGGGAGATGATCGAGCAGCACTTCCCCGGCTGCGGCTGGATCCGGCTGCCGCGCGACACCATGGACGCCCTGCTCGCCTACCGCTCCCGGCACGCCCTGACGTCCTGGGAGGCGACCCTCAAGGCCCTGCTCGGCGACGACGGCGGCGGCAACGGGGACGGCGGCGACGACGGTGTCCTGGCACCGCCCGCGCGCGACCCGTTCCGCGCGCTCACCGGGAGCACCGGAAGGACGGATCCGTGACCGTGACCGCCTTCGCGCCCGAGACCGAGGAACGGTTCGCCCTCGCCCGGCAGGTGGCCGACGCCGTCCTCTTCGAGGGCTATGTGCTCTACCCGTACCGGGCCTCCGCCGCCAAGAAC
Source organism: Streptomyces achromogenes (assembly GCF_030816715.1). Lineage (NCBI taxonomy): Bacteria > Bacillati > Actinomycetota > Actinomycetes > Kitasatosporales > Streptomycetaceae > Streptomyces > Streptomyces achromogenes. Next base: position 7,932,004 of record NZ_JAUSYH010000001.1, read on the forward strand.
CGGCTGCGCTGGCAGTTCGGGGTGCTGGTGCCGCCCGGCTGGGGCGCGGAGTGCGAGGAGCACGACTTCCAGCACACCGAGTGCCTGATGGAGCCGAAGGCGGGCGCGACCCTCTCGGTCGAGGTGCGCTTCCTGCACGCCCGACGGCGCACCGTGCAGCGGACCCGCCCGGACGGCGGCTACGACACGGTGCCCGAACTCCGCCTCGACGACCGGGTGCTGATGCCCTGGGACGAGGGGAGCGAGGAACGGGTCGAGGTGGTCGCGTCGGTGGACGAACTCCTCGGGGACGGCGTCACGCATCCCTTCCGCCGCCCCGCCCGCGAGGACACCGAACCGGTCCTGGACGCGGCCGGCCGCACCGTGGGCCGGCTGGTCCGGCGGTGCGAGGAGATCAGCGGGACGATCCGGCTGTCCGTCCGCGAACTCGACGGCCCCTACCGGACCCTGCGGCTGACCGCCGTCGTCGAGAACACCAGCGACTGGGCGCCCTCCGGGAGCCACGGCGCCGGCCGGGACGCGGCGCTGCCGCACTCCCTGGTGGCCACCCACCTCCTCATGGCGCTCAGCGCCGGATCGTTCCTGTCGATGACCGATCCCCCCGAGTGGGCCAAGGGCGCGGTCGCCGCCTGCCGCAACCTGCACACCTGGCCCGTGCTCGCCGGCGAACCCGGCCGCGCCGACCTCGTGCTGTCCTCGCCGATCATCCTGGAGGACCATCCGGCCATCGCCCCGGAGAGCCCCGGCGCGCTCTACGACGCCACCGAGATCGACGAGATCCTCGCGCTGCGCACCGCGGCCCTCACCGACGAGGAGAAACGGGAGGCCCGGGGCACCGACGAGCGGGCGGCCGCGGTGATCGAGCTGGCCGACTCCATGCCGGCCGAGGTCCTGGAGAGGCTGCACGGCGCGGTGCGCAGCCTGCGCGAGGTCACCGGCCCGGGCCCCGCCGCGCCGGGTCCGGCCGCCGCCGACCCCGCCGTCCCGCACACGGGCTTCCCCGACGAGTACGGGGTGCAGAGACCCGACACCCCCTGGTGGGACCCCGCGAGCGAGGCCGGCTTCGACCCCGCGCGGGACCGGGTGCTCGTCGACGGCCTGCCGGTGGGCAAGGGCAGCCGCGTCGCGCTGCGACCTGGCCTGCGGCGCACCGACGCGCAGGACATCTTCCTGCAGGGCCGCACGGCGACCGTCGAGGCGGTCCTGCACGACGTCGACGGCGGGGTGCACCTGGCGGTCACGGTCGACGGCGACCCGGGCGCCGACATCCGGCGCGAGCAGGGGCGGTTCCTGTACTTCCAGCCCGACGAGGTCACACCGCTGGAGGAGGACGGATGAAGCCCTCCGCACCGCCGGACCCCAGAACCCTCGTCGCCGGCATCGGCAACGTGTTCCTCGGCGACGACGGCTTCGGCGTGGAGACCGTCCGCCGGCTCGCCGAACGCGACCTGCCCGGCCGCACCGAGGTCGTGGACATCGGCGTACGGGGGGTGCACCTCGCCTACCAGCTGCTGGACGGCTACGACACCCTCGTCCTCGTGGACGCCACGTCCCGCGGCGAGGCCCCGGGCACCCTGTACGTCATCGAACACGATGTCGGCGCGGCCCCTTCGCCGCCCGCCGCCGCGATGGACGGCCACCGGATGACTCCCGACACCGTCCTCGCGCTGTTGGCCACCCTCTGCGCCGGCACCGGCACGGAGCCGCCGCGCCGCGTCCTCGTCGTCGGCTGCGAACCGGCCTCGGTGGAGGAGGGCGTCGGGCTGAGCGCGCCGGTGTCCGACGCCGTGCCACGGGCCGTCCGGCTGATCGAAGAACTGCTGCGGAGCGGCGAGCCGTCCGCGGCGCAGACCCCGACCGCGCAGACCCCGACCGCACAGACCCCGACCGCACGTGCTTCGACATGAGGAGAGACGGGATGAAGAAGATCGTCATCGGCGGAGCGGCCCTGGCCGCCGTGGTCGCCGTCTTCGCCGAGGTGTTTCCCGACATCAGGCGCTACCTGCGGATCCGACGGATGTGACCGCCGGCGCCCCCGGTACGCCGTGCGGTTGCGTCGAACGGCGTACCCGCGGCGCCGTGACGGCGTGCCGGGCCGTGCGACCCGGGAGGGCGCGCCTCTAATGAAGCCCGGCGGAGGCAGTCTGCGGAAGGACGGAACCCGTGCACGAGATGTCCGTGGCGCTGGCCGTCGTCGACCAGGTGGCCGAGGCCGCCGGCCGGTCCGCAGGCGTCACGGCCGTGCGATCCGTACGGCTCCAGGTGGGCGAACTGGCCGGCGTCGTACCGGACGCTCTCGCCTTCTCGTTCGAGCTGGCGTGCGCCGGAACCCTGCTGGAAGGCGCCGAACTGATCACCGAGGCGGTGCCGGGGCGGGCCCGTTGTACGCCCTGTGCGCACGAATGGGCCGTCGGCATGCCACCCCGGCTGACCTGCCCCGCGTGCGGCGCGACGCACACCGAGCTGCTCGCCGGCCGGGAGCTGCGAATCGTCGACGTGCACTGGGAGGACGGCCCCCCGCACGCGTCCACCCGCGAACCGATCTCCGAGGAGCGCTGAACCATGTGCCGTGTCGTCGATCTGCGGCAGGCCGTACTCGCGAAGAACGACGCGAGCGCCGACGCACTGCGCGCCCGCCTCGCCGCCCGCGGCACGGCCGTCGTCAACCTGCTGTCCAGTCCCGGCAGCGGCAAGACCGCGCTGCTGGAGCAGGAACTGCTGCGGGCACGGGAGCGGTCCGTTCCCGTCGCGGCGCTGAGCGCCGATCTCGCCACCGAGAACGACGCGGTCCGCCTCGCGCGTTCGGGCGTCCCCGTGAAGCAGGTCCTCACCGACGGCCTGTGCCATCTGGAGGCGGGGATGCTCGCCGGTCACCTCGACGGATGGCTGCCCGACGACACCCGGCTGCTGTTCGTGGAGAACGTCGGCAACCTGGTCTGCCCGGCCTCCTACGACCTGGGGGAGACCCTGAGGGTCACGCTCGCCAGCGTGACGGAGGGCGAGGACAAGCCCCTCAAGTACCCCACCGCCTTCGGCCTCGCCCACCTGGTCGTGCTCACCAAGACCGACATCGCGGAGGCCGTCGAGTTCGACGAGATCGCGTTCCGCGCGAACGTGGAACGGGTCAACCCGGGCGTCGAGGTGATCCTGACCTCGGCACGCCGGGGGCGGGGGATCGGCGCGCTGCTGGACCGGGCGACGGCGGCCGCGGCCGGGGAACCGGTCCACACGCCCGTGATGGCCCGGCCGCCGCAGCACCACGGCCACACCCACCCGCACCACGGCCACACCCACCCGCACGACGGTCACTCCCACGCGCACCCGGAGGCCGACGGCACCATGGCCCACACCCACCCGTGAGCGGTCCGCCGGCCCGGGCCGCCCTCGTCGAGGACACCCTGCTACGACGCCGGGTCACCGTCCGGGGAGTGGTGCAGGGCGTGGGTTTCCGGCCCTACGTGTACGGCCTCGCCACCGGACTCGCCCTCGCCGGACACGTGACCAACACACCCGAGGGCGTCGTCGTGGAGGTCGAGGGCGCCGCCTCGGCCGTGGCCCGGTTCTGCGACCGGATCGCCGCCCAGGCGCCCCCACTGGCCCGCGTCGAGTCCGTGCGCCACCGGGACGTGCCTCCGGCCGGCGACACCGCCTTCACCATCCTCGCCTCCCGCACCGACGGACCCGCCCGCACCCTGGTCTCCCCGGACTCCGCCACCTGCGCCGACTGCCTCGCCGAGTTGGCCGACCCGGCCGACCGGCGGCACCGCCACCCCTTCGTCAACTGCACCCACTGCGGCCCGCGCTTCACGATCGTCACCGGCGTGCCCTACGACCGGTCCCACACCACCATGGCCGGCTTCGCGATGTGCCCCGACTGCGCCCGGGAGTACGCAGACCCCGCCGACCGCCGTTTCCACGCGCAGCCGGTCGCCTGCCCCGCGTGCGGGCCGCGGCTGCGGCTGGTCCTCGGCGGGGAAGCGGGGCCCGGAAGCCGGGAGGGGGCGGACCCGGTCACCGAGGCGCGCACCCTGCTGGCGCGGGGCGCGATCCTCGCCGTGAAGGGCCTCGGCGGCTATCACCTGGCCTGCGACGCCACGAACCGGACGGCGGTGGCGCTCCTGCGACGCCGGAAGGCGCGCGGCGACAAGCCGTTCGCCGTCATGGCCGGGACGGCGGACGAGGTCCGTCACCTCGTCCGGCTCGGCCCCGAGGAGCGGAGCCTCCTCGAGGACCCGGCCAGGCCGGTCGTCCTGATGAGGCGGCTCCCGCGGCCGTCGTACGCCGACGGGGGCGTGCGCCTCGCCGAGGCCGTCGCGCCCGGCAGCCCGGACCTGGGCGTGATGCTGCCGTACACGCCGCTGCACCATCTGCTGCTCGGCCTGCCCGGCGACCCGGAAGGCCCCCGGCTGCTCGTCATGACCAGCGGCAACGTCTCCGGTGAGCCGATCGTCACCGACGACGCCGAGGCGCTGGAGCGGCTCGCGCACCTGGCCGACGGCTGGCTCACGCACGACCGGCCGATCCACGTCCCGTGCGACGACTCCGTCGTCCGCGTGTGCGACGGCGAGCCGCTGGTGATCCGCCGCTCCCGGGGGTACGCGCCGCTGCCGGTCCCCCTCCCGCTGGCCGTGCCGCCGGCCCTCGCCGTCGGCGGAGACCTGAAGAACGCGTTCTGCCTGGGAGCGGGCCGACGGGCCTGGCTGTCGGCCCACATCGGCGACATGGACGACATCGCCACGCAGCAGGCGTTCGGCCGCGCGGTGACGCAGTTGCAGGGCATCACGGGCGTGCGGCCCGAGACCCTGGCGTCCGACCGGCATCCGGGCTACCGGTCCGCCCGGTGGGCCGAGCGGAACGCGGCGCACCGGCCGGTCGTACGCGTCCAGCACCATCACGCGCACATCGCCGCCGCCATGGCCGAGCACGGGCTGGACGGCACCCGGGCGGTGATCGGCGTCGCCTTCGACGGCACGGGCCACGGTGACGACGGCGCCGTGTGGGGCGGGGAGTTCCTGCTCGCCGACTACGACGGCTTCAGCCGGTTCGCGCACCTCGCGTACGTGCCGCTGCCCGGCGGTGACGCCGCGGTGCGCCGCCCCTACCGCATGGCGCTGGCGCATCTGAGGGCGGCCGGGATCGACCGGTCCGCGGACCTCGCCTGCACGGCGGCCTGCCCGGCCGACGAACTCCAGTTCCTTGAACGGCAGTTGGAGCGCAAACTGAACTGTGTCCCCACCTCCAGCATGGGCCGGCTCTTCGACGCGGTGTCCTCGCTCGCCGGGGTGTGCCACCGGGCCGGGTACGAGGCGCAGGCCGCCGTCGAACTGGAGGGGGCGGCCGTGCAGGCACCCGTCGAGGACGGCGCCGCGTACGCCTTCGCCCTGCACGGGGCGCAGGAGGGCCGCGACGGCGCCCTGCGGGCCGACCCGGCCCCCGTGCTCGCGGCGATCGTCGACGACCTGCGCGCGGGCGCCGCACCGGACGTCGTCGCGGCGCGCTTCCACCGGGCCGTGACCGCCCTGGTGCACCGGGTCTGCGTGCGGGCGAGGGAGCGGCAGGGGCTGGACACGGTGGCCCTGACGGGCGGCGTGTTCGCCAACACGCTGCTCTCCTCGGCCTGTGCCGCCGTCCTGCGCGAGGACGGCTTCACCGTCCTGCGGCACCGCCTGGTGCCGCCGGGCGACGGCGGCCTGGCGCTGGGCCAGCTGATGGTGGCCGCCCGGTCCGTTTCCCGTCCGACCGACTGAGTAACGCGCGACCCACAGCGAGGAGAGGCTCATGTGCCTGGCGGTACCCGGCAAAGTGCTGGACATCGAAGAACGTGACGGCACCCGGATGGCCACCGTCGACTTCGGCGGCGTGGTCAAGGAGGTGTGCCTGGAGTACCTGCCCGACCTCCGGGTCGGCGAGTACGCCATCGTCCACGTCGGGTTCGCCCTGCAACGGCTGGACGAGGAGTCGGCGCGGCAGACGCTCGAACTCTTCGCCGAACTGGGCCTGTTGCAGGAGGAGTTCGGCGACCCCTGGGAGGCGGCGGCGACGGAGGCGGACGAGGACGCCGTGGAAGAGGTGCGGAAGTGAAGTACATCGACGAGTTCCAGGACCCCGAGCTGGCCCGCCGGCTCCTCGACGACATCCACGCCACGGTGACCAGGCCGTGGGCCCTGATGGAGGTGTGCGGGGGCCAGACGCACAGCATCATCCGGCACGGGATCGACCAACTCCTCCCGAAGGAGCTCGAGTTGATCCACGGGCCGGGGTGCCCGGTGTGCGTGACCCCGCTGGAGGTCATCGACAAGGCCCTGGAGATCGCCTCCCGGCCGGAGGTGATCTTCTGTTCCTTCGGCGACATGCTGCGCGTGCCCGGCACCGGACGGGACCTGTTCCAGGTCCGGAGCGAGGGTGGTGACGTACGCGTCGTCTACTCTCCGCTCGACGCCCTGCGCATCGCCCGGCAGAACCCCGACCGCCAGGTCGTGTTCTTCGGCATCGGCTTCGAGACGACGGCGCCCCCCAACGCCATGACGGTCCATCAGGCGCGGAAGCTGGGCATCGCCAACTTCAGCATGCTGGTGTCCCATGTCCGCGTGCCACCGGCCATCGAGGCGATCATGTCGTCGCCGAGCTGCCGTGTGCAGGGCTTCCTCGCGGCCGGTCACGTCTGCAGCGTGATGGGGATGGGGGAGTACCCGGGACTGGCGGAGCGTTTCCGGGTGCCGATCGTCGTGACGGGCTTCGAGCCGCTGGACATCCTCGAAGGCGTGCGCCGCGCCGTCCGCCAGCTGGAACGCGGTGAGCACACCGTCGACAACGCCTACGCGCGGGCCGTGCGCCCGGAAGGCAACCCGGCCGCCCGCGCCATGCTGGAGGACGTCTTCGAGGTCACCGACCGCGCCTGGCGCGGCATCGGGGTGATCCCCGGCAGCGGCTGGCGGCTGTCGTCGAAGTACCGTGACCACGACGCCGAGCACCGCTTCCAGGTCGACGGCATCCGCACCGAGGAACCCGCCGCGTGCCGCAGCGGGGAGGTCCTGCAGGGACTGCTCAAGCCGCACGAGTGCGAGGCCTTCGGCACCGTGTGCACCCCGCGCACCCCCCTGGGAGCCACCATGGTCTCCAGCGAGGGCGCCTGCGCCGCGTACTACCTCTACCGGCGGCTCGACATGCCCGCCGGCAAGACCAGGGAGGCGACCCCCGTTGTCTGACACCACCGCTGCCCCCACAGCTGTCCCGGCCGCCGCCCTGGACATCGAGGCGTGGACGTGTCCGGCGCCCGTGCGCGACCGGCCGCGTGTCGTGATGGGCCACGGGGGCGGCGGAGCCCTCTCCGCCGAACTGGTCCAGCAGATCTTCGCGCCCGCCTACGGGGGCGAGGTGCTCGCCCAGATGGGGGATGCCGCGGTCCTCTCCCTGGGCGGCGCCCGGCTGGCGTTCTCCACCGACTCCTACGTGGTGCGGCCGCTGTTCTTCCCCGGCGGCAGCATCGGCGACCTGGCCGTCAACGGCACCGTCAACGACCTCGCCATGAGCGGCGCCCGCGCCGCCTACCTCTCCTGCGGATTCATCCTGGAGGAGGGCGTCGAGCTGGACGTGGTCACGCGGGTGTCCGAGGCGCTGGGCGCGGCCGCGCGCACCGCCGGCGTGCAGGTGGCCACCGGGGACACCAAGGTGGTGGAGGCCGGCCACGGCGACGGGATCTTCATCAACACGGCGGGCATCGGTCTCGTCCCACCGGGCGTCGACCTGCGTCCGCAGCGGGTCGTCCCCGGCGACGTCGTGATCGTCAGCGGCGCCATCGGCGTCCACGGGGTGGCGATCATGAGCGTGCGCGAGGGCCTGGAGTTCGGCGTGGAGATCAAGAGCGACTGCGCGGCGCTCGGCGGCCTGGTCGACGCCATGCTCGCCGTCACCCCGGATCTGCACGTCCTGCGCGACCCCACCCGGGGCGGCCTCGCGGCATCGCTCAACGAGATCGCGGCGGCCTCCGGCGCGGGGGTGGTCATCCGGGAACGCGACGTCCCGGTCCCGCCCGCCGTGGCCAACGCCTGCGCCGTTCTCGGACTGGACCCCCTGTACATCGCCAACGAGGGCAAGCTGGTGGCCTTCGTCCCGCGCGAGCACGCCGACGCCGTGCTCGAGGCGATGCGGGCCCATCCGCTGGGCGCGGACTCCGTGATCATCGGTGAGGCCGTCGAGGAGCACCCCGGCATGGTGGTGACCCGGACCGGTCTGGGCGGGACGCGCGTCGTCGATCTGCCGCTGGGGGAGCAACTGCCGCGCATCTGCTGACCCGGCCGCGCGCCGCTCGTGGAGTCGAGGAGCGCGCCCGTCCGCCCGTCCGGCCCTGATCGGGGGTTCAGCCCGCTCGGGGCCCGGACGGCGGGTCCTGCGGGTCCACGCCGCTTCTCGAGGAGGCGTCCTTGGTGCCGCTGGGTCGCTGGGAGCGGCCCCTGCGTCCGGTGTCGCGCCTGCCCTTCTCCTGCGCGTCGCCGTACTCCTCGCCGCTCGTGCCGGGACTCTCGACCGTGTCTCCCGGCACGGACTTCGTCTCCTCCGCGGATTTCGTCCGGCCGCGGCCCCGCTTCCCGGCGTGCTCACCCGCGTGGAACGAGCGACGGGCGCTCGGGTTGTCCTGTCGGCGCGTCTCGTCCACGTCGGGCGACCAGCCGTGGTGCTCGCCGCCCTGGTGACGGCTGGGACCCTCTCCGTGCGGTGGTTCGGACGAACGTGGTTTCTTCGACATGGTCCGATCCGCCCTTTCGCGGTCAGCGGGGACGCTGCTCACGCCCACCCGATATGGGTAAATTATCCCCTCTTGTGTACGGGCGGGCATGTCGTGGGGGATCGGAGCGCGACGGCCCGCCGGTGGGGAGTCCGGCGGGCCGTCGGTGACCGGAATGGGGTCAGGGGGCGATGTCCCACTGCTGGCAGACGTTGTCGAGCTGCTGCCACTGGCGGACGGCGGTGCCGTTGGCCGTTCCGCAGTTCGTGACGTCCAGCGTCATGCCGGTGTTGACGTTGGAGATCGTGTAGTGGGTGCCGACCCTCGTGACGTCCCACTGCTGGCAGCGGTTGCCGAGTGAGGCCCACAGCTGGACGGCCGTCCCGTTGGACTGCGCGCAGTTCTTGTCGTCCAGGACCGTGCCGCTGTTGACGTTGGTGATGGTGTAGTGGCCGTCGCCCGCGGCCGCGAACTTCCACTGCTGGCAGGCGTTGCCGAGCGAGGACCAGAGGTCGACCGCCGTGCCGTTGCCGGTGCCGCAGTTGACCGCGTCCAGGACCTTGCCGGAGCCGGGGTTGGTCAGCCGGTAGGCGGTGCCGGCGACCGGGAAGGTGACGGCCGGGGTGGTGTAGCCGACGGAGGTGATGTTGGCCTGCACCGCGTTGTCGGCGGCGTTGGTCGGGTAGCCGGAGGTCATGACGCCCTCGAAGAAGGAGCCGTCCGACCCGTTGCTGTTGTCACCGCCGGTGCCGAGGACGATGGAGCCCTCCAGGTGCATGGGGGTGTATCCGCCGAGGTTGGGCAGCGCCCCGTCGTACCAGGTCGTCAGTGAGCCCGATTGCGCGTTGCCGCCCTTGATGGCGTAGGTCGTCTTGCCGTTGTTCTTCTCCATGGCGGTGACGTATTCGCTGGAGTTTCCGGTGTTGGCCGAGTTGGCGCCGTTCCCTCCGAAGAACAGCCCGTTCTCCAGGTCGGCCTCGACCCAGGGGCCCGATCCGGCGCCGGCGCAGGAGAACCAGCACTCCGTGCCGAAGTTGATCGCGTCCATGTGGCCGTTGCCGGTGTCGTTGCCGGACGTCTCGGCGTTGCCGTAGTCGAAGCAGCAGCGGTTGTTCACGTGGTGGCCGCTGGTCACCATGTAGGCGCCCTCGGGGGAGCTGCCGGTGGCGATGCCCGTGGTGCTGTTGTCGCGGTAGCCGACGCCGGCGGACACGAAGACGCCGTACGCGGCGTGACCGCCGACGGTGACCGGCAGCGCGTTGGCGATCGCGCCGACGTCCTGCCCGCCGTTGCCGCCCGGCCCCTCGATGGTCAGGTCGTTGTGGTTCGCGCTCTGGTCGTAGATCTTGGTGATGATGCAGGTCGTGCCCGAGCAGAAGGAGTCCTGCGCCGCCGCGTTGGCGTACCCGCCGGCGCTGAGGAGGCCGATGTCGGCGGTGGCGGAGTCCGAGGCGCGCTTGACCTGGTAGAGAGAGCCGTTGTAGGCGGCGTAGAGCGCCCGTGTGGTGCTGTGGGCGGCGGCGCAGGGAGTGCCCGCGGACGCGTAGATGTCGCACGGCAGGGACGAGGCGGCCTCGGCCGTGCCCGCCGTGCTGATGACCCCGGCCAGGAGGCCGGCGAGCAGTGCGAGGACTGCGCCCACCACCCTCAGGCGAAGCCCTTTCAGGTGTCTGGCTATCACTGTGAACCTCTTCCGTCGTGCGTTCTTCACTGGCCCGGTACCGAAGGCGCGGGCAGCGGGGGACGTCCAGCCGGCGAACGAAAATTGTGAGCGCTAACAATCGGGAAGCCCGGATGCCGCCGCTCATCCGAGCCGTGGGGCGGGGTGTGAACGGTTCGTCGGTGGCTCTGTGTCGGAGTTGGTCCAGGGTTGTGCCTGGACGGTGCTCATACGATTGGCGGTGATCGACCGGTCCCGTGACTCCGCCTTTTTACGCCGGTGTGAACATCGGGTCAACACTGTTGAACAGTCAAGAGTATGGAAACAAAGGCCATGCCATTCCTTGACCTTGATTTCTGTTATGCCGGAGCAGAATGTGGGCGCTAACAATCCATCGACGACAACGACCGAAGAGGTCGACATGAACCGGAGTCACCGGAACATCGCCCGGATGATTCCCACGGTGCGCGCCAGATGCGGCTCGGAGCGGTCCGCGCGGTGGGCGACGGCCAGTTCCACGCGCGCGTCCGGTCCGGCCAGCGGCAGATAGGCGACGCCGTCGAGCGCCAACGCGGTCACGGGCCCCGGCACGACCGCGACACCGAGACCGCCGGCCACCAGAGTGACCAGCGTCGAGGTCTCGCCGACCTCGTGGCGGATGCGCGGCTCGACGCCGGCGTCGCGCAGGAGGCCGAGGACGACGTCGTACATCACGGACCGGCGGCCGGCGGAGTGCACGATCAGGTCCGCGCCGGCCAGGTCCGCGGCGCGCAGCCGCTTCCGGCGGGCGAGGGGGTGGCCGACCGGCACGGCGACGACGAGCCGGTCCCGGCGCAGGCTGTGCACGGTGAGGGAGGGGCCGGCCGCCACGGGGCGCAGCAGCGCCACGTCGATCGCGCCGGTGCGCAGCGCCTCGACCTGGTCGGGCGCGAGCATCTCGCCGCGGAAGGAGAAGTCGACGCCGGGAAGCTCCTCCGTGAGCCGCCGCGACAGGGCGGGCAGCAGGCTGTACGTCGCCGATCCCACGCAGCCGATCGCGAGGTGGCCCACCGAGCCGGCGGCGACGAGCCGGGCGTGCCGGGCCGCCTCGTCGACGTCGGCGAGGATCGCGCGCGCCCGCCCGAGGTAGGCCCGGCCGGCTTCGGTGAGGTCGACGCGGCGGGTCGTGCGATGGAGCAGCTCGACGCCGAGCTCCGCCTCGAGCTGCCGGATCTGCGTGGAGAGCGGCGGCTGGGCCATGTGCAGCCGCTCGGCGGCACGGCCGAAGTGGCGCTCCTCGGCTACGGCGACGAAGTACCGCAGGTGACGCAGATCCATAGGTCATCCGTATCAATCGGCTCGGATACGCGTACTTCAGAATATCGCGGGCCGGGATTAGCGTCGCTGCCATGAGTGCATTCCTGTACGCCGCGACCCGGACGCCGTTCGGCCGCTTCAACGGCGCGCTGGCCGGGGTCCGCCCCGACGACCTCGCCGCCGCCGCGATCACCTCGACGCTCGCCCGGGTGCCTGGCCTCGACCCCGCCGCGATCGACGACGTGGTGTGGGGCAACGCGAACGGAGCCGGCGAGGAGAACCGCAACGTCGGCCGTATGGCGGCGCTGCTCGCCGGGCTTCCGGTGAGCGTGCCCGGCATCACGGTCAACCGGCTGTGCGGTTCGAGCCTCGACGCGGCGATGACGGCCGGGCGGATGATCGAGACCGGCGACGCCGAGGTGGTGCTGACCGGCGGCGTAGAGTCGATGACCCGGGCGCCGTGGGTGCTGCCCAAGTCGGCGAAGCCCTTCCCGGCAGGCGACGTCACCGCGGTCTCGACCACGCTCGGCTGGCGGCTCGTCAACCCGCGGATGCCCAAGGAGTGGACGGTCAGCCTCGGCGAGGCCAACGAGCAGCTCCGGGAGCGCTTCGGCATCTCCCGCGAACGCCAGGACGAGTTCGCCGCCCGCTCCCACCGACTCGCCCACCAGGCATGGGAGTCGGGCTTCTACGACGACCTGGTGGCGCCGGTCGAGGGCGTCGGCCTGACCCGCGACGAGAGCATCAGGGCCGGATCCACGCCGGAGGTGCTGGCCGGGCTCAAGCCGGTCTTCCGGACGCCGGAGCAGGGCGGCACCATCACCGCGGGCAACGCCAGCCCCCTCAACGACGGGGCCTCCGCCGTGCTGCTGGGCAGCGAGAAGGCCGCGGCCACGATCGGGGCCGACCCGGTCGCCCGCATCGCCGGCCGCGGCATGAGCGCGCTGGAGCCGCAGGCCTTCGGCTACGCCCCGGTCGAAGCCGCGAACCGTGCGCTGGCCCGGGCCGGGATCGGCTGGGACCGGGTGGGCGCGGTCGAGCTCAACGAAGCCTTCGCGGTGCAGTCGCTCGCCTGCCTCGACGCGTGGAAGGTCGACCCCGCCCTCGTCAACCAGAAGGGAGGCGCCATCGCGATCGGGCACCCGCTGGGCGCCTCGGGCGGCCGCGTCCTCGCCACCCTGGCCAAGGTGCTGCGCGAGACCCGGCAGCGCTACGGTGTCGCGGCCGTCTGCATCGGGGTCGGCCAGGGCCTGGCCGTCGTGCTCGAGAACTGCGGCGTCACGGAGGAGACCCGGTGAGCCGGGCGGACATCGTCGACAGCACCGACGCCGCGGTCGCCGGGATCGAGGACGGGTCCACGGTCCTCGTCGGTGGCTTCGGCCTGGCCGGGATGCCGTTCGACCTGATCGACGCGCTCATCCGGCAGGGGGCGAAGGACCTCACGATCGTGTCCAACAACGCGGGCAACGGTGACGTCGGGCTGGCCGCGCTGCTGGCCGCCGGCCGGGTGCGCAAGGTGCTCTGCTCCTTTCCGCGCCAGGCCGACTCCTGGGTCTTCGACGGCCTCTACCGCGCGGGAAAGATCGAGCTGGAGGTCGTGCCGCAGGGCAATCTCGCCGAGCGGATGCGTGCGGCCGGGGCCGGCATCGGCGCGTTCTACTGCCCGACCGCGGTCGGCACACCGCTCGCCGAGGGCAAGGAGGTCCGCGAGATCGACGGCCGCACGTACCTGCTGGAGTACCCCGTCAAGGGCGACTACGCACTGATCGGCGCGCACCTCGCGGACACGTTGGGCAACCTCGTCTACCGCAAGACCGCCCGCAACTTCGGACCGGTCATGGCCACGGCCGCGACGACGACCATCGTCCAGGTCGACGAGATCGTCGCGCCCGGGACACTCGACCCCGAGGCCGTCGTCACGCCGTCCATCTACGTCGACCGGGTCGTCCAGGTGGCGGCCCGTCGCTACACCGTCCAGGGGGCACGATGACCACCGCGCCAAGCGATCAGGCCGGCGCCGACCACCGGCTCTCGATGGACGAACTGGCAGCCGTCATCGCCCGGGACATCCCGGCCGGCGCGTTCGTCAACCTCGGCATCGGCCAGCCCACCAGGATCGCCGATCATCTGCCGGCCGGATCCGGAGTGGTGCTGCACACCGAGAACGGCATGCTCAACATGGGCCCGAAGGCCGAGGGCGACGCGGTCGACCCCGACCTGACCAACGCCGGCAAGGTCCCGGTGACCGAACTGCCGGGGGCGGCGTACTTCCATCACGCCGACTCCTTCGCCATGATGCGCGGCGGGCACCTCGACGTCTGCGTCCTCGGCGCCTACCAGGTCGCCTTCGACGGGGACCTCGCCAACTGGCACACCGGCCGGCCCGACGACATCCCCGCCGTCGGCGGCGCCATGGACCTCGCCATCGGCGCGAAGGACGTCTACGTGATGATGACGCTCTTCACCCGCTCCGGCGAGCCCAAGCTCGTGCCGCACTGCACGTACCCCCTCACCGGCGTCGGCTGCGTCAGCCGCGTCTACACCGACCACGGCGTCTTCGACGTCGGCCCCGAGGGCGTACGGATCCGGGAGACGTACGGCGTCGGCGCCGACGAACTCGCGGAGCGACTCGGCATCACGCCGCCCTCCTGATCGTCGCGGACGAGGAGCGCGGGCGGCGAGGGCGGACGAGGCCACAGGCCGGCCTCGGACGCGGGGCCGGTCCCCTCATGGCCGCTCTCCCCGCCGTCCTCTCGCCCCTCGTCGCCCCGCCGGGCGGAAGGGCTGCTCCGGCGTGCCCGCCGGCTCCATCGCCCCGCGGCGCAGGGCGAGGCCGGCCGGGACGACCGCCGAGATCACGGCGAGCACCGCGCAGGCGCCCAGGATCGCCGCGAGCGTCGCCCACGGCATCTCGACGGACGTCCACACCGAGCGCAGGCCCAACGCGGCCCACATGCCCACCAGGTCGACACCGGCGACCAGTGCTCCGAGCGCCCCGCCGACCACGACCACCGTCAGCGCCTCGGCGCCCACCAGCCGCAGCACCTGCCGGCGGGTCGCGCCGGCCAGCCGCAGCACAGCCAGTTCGCGGGACCGGTCGGAGGTCGCCATGACCATCGTGTTGGCCAGCGAGATGCCGGTGTAGAGCAGGGCGATCCCGAGGACCAGGAAGAAGCCCGCCCGGGTCGTCCGGTCGGTCTGCGGGTACATCGCGCGCACCCAGGCGTCCCTGGTCACCACCTCCCCGTCCGACGCCCGCACCGCCCGACGCAGTCCGGCGGCCACGGCGTCCGCGTCGGCGCCCTCCGCGAGGCGTACGTCGACCCGGTCGACGGGCGCGGCGGCGGCGTTGCGCGGGGTGACGTAGACGCCGTTGTCGCCGGTGCCGACGGTCATGACCGCGGCGATCCGCAGGGACTTCCGCGTGCCGTCGCCGAGCCACACGTCCACCCGCTCGCCCACGGTGTGCTTCTCCCACTCCTCGTTGACGATGATCGAGTCGTCGTCGAGAGCGCTCACCGTCCCGGCGGCGAGCGGAAGACGGGCCGTCGCCGCGAACGTCTGCGGCTCGACGGCCCTGGCGTCGGACCTGATGAGCGCCACGCCGTCCTCCAGGACGTACACCGCGCTCGGCGAACTCGCCGAGACGTCGGCGCCGGACACGCCCCGCAGCCGTCGCACCGTAGCCTCGTCGAATCCGGCCTCGCCCGCCGAGGCGACCACGAAGTCGGCGGCCGTCCGCTCGCGCACCTCGGTGGCCTTCGCCGCGTCGAGGGTCGCGGCGGCGCCCAGCAGGGAGCCCGCCAGCGCGACCGTGACCAGCACCGGCGCCGCGACCGCGGCGGTGCGGCGCACCCCGGCGGCGGCGTTCTCCCGCACCAGCATCCCGGCGGCGCCCGGCAGCCGGGCCGGCAGCCAGGCGATCAGCCGGACCGACGGCCGCACCAGCAGCGGCGCGAGCAGGGCGACCGCGGTGATCAGCAGCATGGGACGGCTCACATAGGTCTTGCGCTGCAACAGCTCGCCCGGGTCCGTCACCAGGGCCAGGACGAGCGTCACCACGGCGGTGACCAGCAGGGCCGCGCCGAACAGCAGGCGGCCCCGTGTCATGGGCCGGGCGTCCACGGACGCCTCGCGCAGCGCCTCGGCGGGACCGGTGCGTCCGGCCCGCCAGGACGCGGCCAGCACACCGCCCAGGGCCACCGACAACCCCGTCCAGAACGCCATGTGGTAGGGCCAGGTGTGGTCGCCGACGGTGAACCAGCGGGGCGCGAGGCTCTCGTCGACCGCCCACGCGGCGAGCCCCGGAGCCGCGCGGGAACCGATCACGCATCCGGCGGCCGAGGCGAGCACGCCGACCGCGAGCGCCTCGCCGACGACCATGCGGCGGATCTGTCCCGGGGTCGCCCCGGCGGTGCGGAGCAACCCGAACTCGCGGCGCCGCTGGGCCACCGCGAACGCGAACGTCGAGGCCACCACGAACACCGACACGAACCCGCTGACGCCGCCGGCCGTGCCGAACAGGGCGTTCATCGCGGTGAGGGCCGCGCGGTCGCGGTCGGGGCCGGCGTCGGCGTACCGGCGCGCGTCCCCGGTGAGGACCTGGACGCCCTCGGCGCCGCGCACCGCCTCGCGCACGGCCGCCGGATCGGCGTTCACCACGAGCTGGAGGCTGCGCGGCGACAGTTCGGCTGCGCGGGCGTCGGTGTAGAACACGGCGTTCTCGAAGCCCGCCCCGGCCGGGGCGCCGACGACGCGCACGGTGCCGACGACGCGCACGACACCGCCGTCGGTCCGCACCCGGGCGCCCGGCCGGGTCCAGTCACCGCTGACGACGACCTCGTCCGCGGCCTCGGGCGCGCGTCCCGCGTCGAGCCGGTACGGCGCGAAGGCCGCGGTCGGCCAGGGATGCCCCACCAGACCGGCGGGCCCGCCCTCCGCCCGTACGGCGAACGACCGGTCCTGCACGACGGCGCCGAGGTCCCGCAGTCTCGCGACCGCGTCGGCGGGCACCGCACGCGGCTGGGCGAGCTTCTGGGTCCGGTCGCCGATCGAGGTCGGCACCCGCAGCGTGTCCTGCCCTTTGACGACGACCGGCGCGGCGGCGAACCGCTCCGGCCCGCGCCCGGGTGCGTCCGGCGAGGACGCCAGGGCCAGTCCCATCACGGCGATCAGCGCCACGCCCAGGGAGAGGGCGACGAAGCTGCCGACGAAGGTGACCCAGCGGGTGCGCAGGGTGCACAGCGTGGTGGTCAGCACGGCGCCGCCTCCAGCCCGGACAGGCGCGCCGCGATGGCGTCCGCACCGGCGCCGAGCAGCTCGCCGTCGACCCGGCCGTCGACCAGGAGCACGACGCGGTCGGCGTAGGAGGCCGCGACCGGGTCGTGGGTGACCATGATGACCGTCCGGCCGTCCCGGTCGACCATGCCGCGCAGAAGTGTCAGCACCTCGCGGCTGGTCCGCGAGTCGAGGGCGCCGGTCGGCTCGTCGCCGAACAGCACGTCGGGGCGGGTGATCAGGGCGCGGGCCAGGGCCACCCGCTGCTGCTGGCCGCCGGACATCTCCGTCGGGCGGTGCCGCGCCCGGTCGCCGAGGCCGACCTGCCGGAGCACCTCGCGCACCCGTGCCCTGTCCGGGCGGCGGCCGGCCAGCCGCAGCGGCAGGGACACGTTCTGCTCGGCGGTAAGCGAGGACACCAGGTTGAACGCCTGGAACACGAAGCCGACGCGCTCGCGGCGCAGCAGGGTCAGCGCGGTCTCGCTCAGCCCGGTCAACTCCGTGCCGCCCACGGTGACCGAGCCCGACGTGGGCCGGTCCAGACCCGCGGCGCACTGCAGCAGGGTCGACTTGCCGGACCCGGAGGGGCCCATCACGGCGGTGAAGGTCCCTCTCGGGAAGGCGAGCGACACCTGGTCGAGGGCGGTGACGGACGTGTCGCCGGAGCCGTGCCGCCGGGTCACCGAACTCAACCGGACCGCGTCGTCGCTCATGTGTTCCCCCATCAGTACCTGCTCCTCAACTCGTCGGTGGCTCAACGAAACCGCGGAAGCCCCTGGTGGCGCAGTAAGGGCGGAACGAGTCCTGGGGTAGGGCCAGACCTACCCCTCATACGGATCCTGGCCCGATGGAGCCGGACCGACGGGGTCGCTTACGGTCATGCACATGCACCCTCGGAATGTGTGGCAGGCCATGTCCCGGCCGGGCTTTGTGCTGTCGGCCTGGCCCTGGCGCTCCGCCGGGTATCTGCTCACCGGCGCGCTGACCGGCGTCGTCACCTTGGCGGGGATCGTGGTGTCGGTGGTGGTCTGCGGTGCGCTCGCCCTCGTCCTGGTGGGGCTGCCGCTGCTCGTGGTGCCGGCTCTCGGCGGGATCCCGGTGGCGCGGGCGGAACGGTGCAGGATGCGCCTGATCGACCGTGATCCGGCGGCTGGTCGGCACCGGACGCCGTCCACGCCGGGACTGCGGCCCTGGCTGACCACCCGGCTGCGCGAACAGTCGACCTGGCGGGAGCTCGGGTACGCGCTGCTGTTCGCCGGGCTGCTGTGGCCGGTCGACGCCCTGGCCGTCACGCTGGCGCTGCTGTGTCCCCTGTCCATGGTCGCCACTCCGCTGCTGATGGCCACGGCCGGCGACGGCCGCGAGGTCAAGGTGCTCAAGCAGTGGACGGTCACCACCTGGCCGACCGCGTTCGGCGTCGCCGTACTGGGCCTGCTCCTCATGGGCCTGTGCGCCTACCTGCTCGGCGTCACGGCGGGCGCCCGCGCCGGGCTGGCCCGGCTGCTGATCGCCCCACGCGAGGGCGAGCTCGACGCGAGGGTCGTCGAACTGGCCCGCTCCCGCGTCCGGTTGGTCGACGCCTTCGAGGCCGAACGGCGCCGTATCGAGCGCGATCTGCACGACGGCGCCCAACAACGCCTCGTGGCCCTGACGATGGCCCTCGGCCTGGCCCGCCTGGACGCCCCGCCCGGCCCGCTCGCCGACCGGCTCGCCAAGGCCCAGGAGGAGGCGGGCCAGGCGCTCGTGGAACTGCGGGAGCTCATCCACGGCATCCACCCCAAGGTCCTCACGGACTACGGCCTTCAGGCAGCGGTCAGCGACGCCGCCGACCGCTGCGCGGTCCCCGTCGACGTCGACCTCGAACTGCCGGGACGGCTGACCCCGGCGATCGAGTCCGCGGCCCACTTCGTCGTCTGCGAGGCGCTCGCGAACGTCGCCAGGCACAGCGGGGCCGGCCGCGCGCGGGTGAGCGGCGGCCATCATGACGGACGCCTGTTCCTGGAAGTGCGCGACGACGGCCGCGGCGGCGCGGACCCTTCGGCGGGCAGCGGCCTCACCGGCCTCGGCGACCGGGTCTCGGTCCTGGATGGCAGACTTGCCCTGACCAGTCCGCCAGGTGGACCGACCCTGTTGCGTGTGGAGTTTCCTTGCGAAGTGACCAAGGCGGCCGACCGCTTCGCGTAGTGCTGGCCGAGGACAGCGTGCTGCTGCGGGAAGGACTCGTCGGCCTGCTCGACCGCTGCGGCCACGAGGTGGTGTCGGCCGTCGGGGACGCGCCGGCGCTGATCGCCGCGGTCGAGGAGCATGTCCCCGACATCGTGGTGACGGACGTCCGCATGCCGCCCGGTTACCAGGACGAGGGCCTGCACGCGGCGGTGCGGCTGCGGGAGAAGCTCCCCGCACTCCCCGTCCTGGTCCTCAGCCAGTACGTGCAACGGACGTACGCCGCCGAACTCCTGGACTCCGGCGACGGAACCGGCGTCGGCTATCTCCTCAAGGACCGGGTCGGCCAGGTCGAGGAGTTCGTGCACGCGCTGCGCAAGGTGGCGGACGGCGGGACGGTGGTCGACCCCGAGGTGGTGCGCCAGTTGCTGCGCCGCCGCCGCGATCCGCTGGAGCAGCTCACCCCGCGCGAACGCGAGGTGCTGGCGCTGATCGCCGAGGGCAGGTCCAACGGCGCGATCGCCAAGGAACTGGTGGTGTCCGAAGCGGCGATCGGCAAGCACATCGGCAACATCCTCACCAAGCTGGACCTGCCTCCGACGGACACCACCCATCGCAGGGTCCTGGCCGTCCTCACCTACCTCCGGGCCTGACCCGCCGAGCGCACCCCCTCGACGCGTTCCACGGAGACCCGGACGACATCGGAGGACGCGTACGGCCGTCTCGACGATGACGACCACCCCGCCGGACCGCCTGCCTGCGGCACTCGGAGACAATGAGAGCATGATCGCCGAAGAAGCCGAGCCGCCGTCCCGGGGCCGAGAGCCGAACCCCGGAGCCGGCAACCCGTCCGACGTCCCGCGGGGCGCGACGGAAGCGGAGTCTCCCGTCGCGCCCCGTCGGCCGACGGCTGCCACCGGCCTCGAAGGCGGTATGGAGCGGGCGGCGGCGGCTCTGAAGCCGCGGATGCGCGGCTGGCTGCACGCCGGCGTGTTCCCGCTCGCGCTGGCCGGCGGGATCGTCCTGATCGTCATGTCACGCTCGGCGGCGGCGGTGGCGGCCTGCGCGGTGTACGCGGTGTCCGCCTGCCTGCTGTTCGGCACCAGCGCGGTCTACCACCGCGGGACGTGGAGCCCGCGCGGTGAGGCGGTGCTGCGGCGGATGGACCACGCGAACATCTTCCTCATCATCGCCGGCACCTACACCCCGCTTGCGGTACTGCTGCTGCCCGCGGACCGGCAGCGGCTGCTGTTGGCCGTGATGTGGGCGGGCGCGCTGGCCGGGATCGCCTTCCGCATCCTGTGGATCGGGGCTCCCCGGTGGCTGTACACCCCGTGCTACATCGCCCTGGGGTGGGTGGCCGTGTTCAATCTCCCCGACTTCGCGCGCACCGGCGGTGCAGCCGTCGTCGTCCTCGTCATCGTGGGCGGCCTGCTCTACACCGCGGGAGCCGTCGTCTACGGACTCAAGCGCCCCGATCCGTCACCCTCGTGGTTCGGCTTCCACGAGGTCTTCCACGCCCTGACCATCGCCGCCTTCGCCTCGCACTACACGGCCATCCTCCTCGCGGCCGCATAGCCGCACAGCCGCCGCCCCCCTCCGCACACGGCCGAAACACAAACGAACGGCATCCTTGACGGTCCACCAACAAGTACCTACGCTCGCTGGGTGTGGGAACGTTCCCACACCCAGCGAGAACCGCACTGTTCACGCCTTCTGCCCGGCACCGCCTTCCCTTCCCCCACACGGAGGTCAGGGTGACCGACGCATACGAACGCCTCCGCACCGCGACGCGCCGACGCTGCACATGCCACCCACCGTCGCCCGACACCGCTGCCGGCCGGACGTCGGAGTCGCCCGTCCGCTGAACACCGCACAACAGGTTCGACCGCCTCCGCTCCCGGCCCGCGGGAGTGCTTCGGCGACTCGTCCCGATGAGCGGTGGAACGGCGGCCGGCCCGGGTGGCACCAGCGCCTCGGCCGGGCCGTACCTCGTCCGGGCGCCGGACGCGGGCCGAGCGGTACGGCTCCGGTGTCCCACGTCCTGGCTCTTCCTGGCTTGTCCTGGCTCACCATGGCCGACACCCGATCGTCCTGGCTGTCCGAGAGAAGAACGTCGCCGGTGGTCCGCCTCATGAACGGAGAGAGCATGTTCTTACGACGCCCGACGGGGCACCGGGTCACCAGCCGACGGCTCGTCCTGCGCGTCGCGCTGGCCGGCATCGTGGCAGCCTCGTCGATCACCGCACTGGCCGGTGAGGCCGCGGCCGCCTCGGCGGCGGCCACCGTTCACGTCCATGTCGCGGGAGACTCCACAGCCTCCACCTACGTCTCGTCGAAGGCTCCCCGGGCCGGCTGGGGACAGGCGCTGCCGGTGTTCCTCACCTCCGGTGTCGAGGTGGTGAACGAGGCCCAGTCCGGGGCCAGTTCCAAGAGCTTCGTCGATACGGGCCGCCTCGACCGCATCCTGGCCGTGATCAAGCGCGGGGACCTTCTTCTCGTCTCGTTCGGACACAACGACGAGAAGTCCGACGACCCCTCCCGGTACACCGAGCCGTCGACCACGTACAAGCAGTACCTCTCCCGGTACATCGACAGGAGCCGGGCCAAGGGAGCGATCCCGGTGCTGGTCACGCCCGTGGAGCGGCGTCACTTCAACAGCGCGGGGGTCATTTCCCCCTCGCACGGCGCCTATCCGGCGGCCATGCGCCAACTCGCCGCTGCCAAAGGCGTACCGCTGATCGACCTGACCGCCTCCAGTACCGGGCTGTGGAACCGCGCGGGCGTGGAGGGAACGAAGAAGCACTTCATGATCCTCCCGGCAGGCCAGTACCCGAACTACCCCAACGGCAGCCAGGACAACACGCACTTCCAGGCCCTCGGTGCGATCGAGGTCGCCCGGCTCGTCGCCGCCGCCATGCGCAACCAGGGCGTCCTGCCGGCCGCCGATTTCCGACGGCTCACCGACCCCGTCCCCGCCGGCGCGATCGTATGGCCCTCGGCCGCACCGGACCGAGGATCACCAGCCTCCCGCTGACGCGGATCGACGTCCCCGAAGAAACGACGAAAGGGCCCCACATGCACCCGCTCGGTAAGCGCCGGACCTCTGCGGTCGCCGGCGCCCTCGCCGCATTACCCCTGGTTGTCCTCGGGCTGACCGCCCCGGCGGAAGCCGCCACCACCATCACGGTGGCCAGTGACGGCTCCGGGAACTACACGACCGTCCAGGCCGCGATCGCGGCAGCCCCGTCCGGCGCGACCATCAAGATCAAACCGGGTACCTACCGCGGCCAGGTGTCCATCCCGGCGGCAAAGCCCGGCATCACCCTGCAGGGGACGACCGGGACCGCGACGGACGTCGTGATCACCGGCAACGCTCCCGCCTCCACCGCCGGAACCGCGGGCAGCGCGACCGTACTGAACATGGCCAAGAACACCACCGTCACCGGTGTGACCATCGCCAACACCTACGACCGGCACGACAGTCAGGCACTGGCCCTGTACGCCGGCGGCGACCGGCAGGTCTACCGCAACGTGCGCCTGCTGGGCTACCAGGACACCTTCCTGTCCTGGGGCGGAACAGGAAGCGCGCAGGTTCGCCAATACGTCTACAAGAGCTACATAGAGGGCGCCGTCGACTTCATCTACGGCAACGGCGCCCTGGTCGTCGACTCCACGACCATCCGCTCACTGGACCGTGGCAGCACCAACAACGGCTACATCACCGCCGCGGCCACCAACTCCAGCAACCGGTACGGCATTCTGATCACCAGGTCGACGCTGTTGAGTTCGGCCGCGGCGCGGACCGTCGCCCTGGGGCGTTGCTGGCACGCCGGTGGGGCGGCCGACGCGATCGGTCAGGTGCTGGTCCGCGACTCGACGCTGGGGGCACACATCCGCCAAGCCGGGGCCTGGCAGGACATGGGCGGCTTCTCCTGGAAGACCTGCCGGTTCAACGAATACAACAACACCGGCTCCGGAGCCGGCGCCGGCACCAGCGACCGCCCGCAGATCAGTGGCGCAACCGCGGCGAACTACACTTCGCAGAAGTATCTGGCCGGCAGTGACGGCTGGAACCCCGTGCAGTAACCGCCGTCGTTCGCCGTGACGTGACACGGACGACATCGAACCGGGGATCGGTGACGGAACCGGCACGGACGTCCTCGCCCGCCTCGACGGACGCTACCGTTCCACCGAGGTGGCGGGCGGGTTCACCGGACGCCCGGTCGGTGAGTGGAGTGAGTCGCCGGGGGGTCCTCGTCCACCGGGGCCGGGCGCGGGGCTACTTCGCCAACGCGCCCACGGCCCGGTCCAGCAGCACGGCCAGCGGGATCGTGCCCTCGCAGGCCACCCAGGCCGTGGAGGCCGCGTCCAGGCAGGCGAGCGCGGCGCCGGTCAGTGCGCTCGGCCTCGTGTCCTCGGGCCTGTCGGGGTCGGCGCCGAGGCGGCGCGCGGCTCAGTCGCTCGCCTCGTCCTGCCGAGTCGTCGCCGTGAAGGCGCGGCGGGGTCCGAGGGTGCCGAAGATCTTGACGAGTGTGCGGGTGCGGACCAGCACGACCTGAGTGATCACCTGGAGGAAGATCCACGAGACCGCGTACAGGACGCCGTCCAGCGCGGGGACGCTGTCGACGGGCAAGGTGTAGGCCATGAGAAGCCGAAGCAGGGCGTCGCACAGCAGACCGACGCCCCACAGCACCGTCAAGCCGCGCCACACACGCCGGAACGACGCGTCCGACGCCCACAACCGCTCCAGTGTCGCGCTCTTGCCGGGCAGGAGGGTGCGCAGCGCCTGGTAGGTGAACGGGCGCCCGGTGAACAGGGTGACCAGCAGCCAGATTCCGGCCAGCGCGGTGAACAGGCCGTTGCGGGCGAGCGCGATGCGCGGGTCCGAGGTCAGCAGCGAAGCCACCGCGCTCACCGCGAGCAGCGCGAGGGTGAAAACCCCGATCGCGTCCAGTCTTCGATGGCGTATCGCGGAATGGAGCGTGTGCAGAGCGGGCGCCGAACCGCTGAGCAGCAGGGCGGTGATCTCACCCGCTCCGCACGCGCGCAACAGGTAATAGAGCCCCACGGGAAGCACGATGTCGCAGACGACCGTGACCACGAAAGCCCAGGGTGAAGAGGGGCTGTCCGATGTGGTGGCGGATGGCGTCGCGGAAGGTGCGGACGTGGGCGTCGTGGACTCAGGGCGGGGTGTGGGGGAGGTCATGAGATGTGCTCCGGAGTCGTGGCCTTGGGCATGCCGGCCGAACGTGGTCTCACACGGGCGTCGTGCAGCGGTCGAACGCGACCGTCAGTTCGCGAGCGCACCGGTCCAGGTCTATCGCCGCCTGGGACAGATGGCGGCGCACGACGGCATCGATCGCGCCACGGATGGCCAGGGCCATGGTGAGACAGTCGAAGCTGCCGAACTCCCCTGCGTCACAGCCCTGTTCGAGCAGGGCGGCGAGCCGGTCCACGGACATGATGTTGCGTTCGACTTCCTCCAGACCGGTGATCTGCCGGTCCCGGATCATTTTGACGATCTCGGTGAGCGCCCGGGTGTGCATCGGATAGCTCGTGATGAAGTCGAAGTTCGACGTGATGTACGCGCTCAGCTTGCCGCGGTACGTCCGCTCGTCGCCCATGCGCATTCCGGCCACCTTTTCGGCCATTTCGACGATGACGCGGGCGGCTTCCGCGAACAGCTCGGGCTTGCCGGAGAAGTGGTACGAGATCATTCCCGTACTGCAGAGTTCGGCCTGCTGCGAGATTCTGCTGAACGACGCCTTTGTGTAGCCGGATTCGGCGAGCGTTTCGATAGCCGCCTGTACTATCTGCGCCCGCCGCGCATTCTGCGTGAAAGTCCTGGTGTTCGCCTTGGCTGTTCTGGCCGTCATGACTTCAGATTAACCGGGTCTTGATCGTGATTTTCCTAGAGTCCGGAGGTTCGTTGCCTCGTCGAGATATCTCTCCCCCGTCCCCTGCGGCCCCTTCTCCGGCCCCTCGGTCCGGCGGCCTCGGGCGGTCTGCCGTCAGCACACCGGCATCCGTCGAGCCGTCCTGCGGACGGCGTCGACGAGGTCCATCGTCGCGACCGAGTCCATGAGCCGCCGGGTGTCGCCGCCGCCCGAGCGGCCCGCGTGCGCGAACTCCGCCAGCAGGAGCGCCAACTGATCGGCGGCGGGCAGAACCAGCCGCTCCTCGCGGTCCTGTTCCTCGACGACGAGCAGCGGCTGGTGGGTGGCCGGCGGAGTGAACGCCCGGGTCACCGTCAGCCGGCCCCGATCGCCCCACACCGTGTACGTCGACGCGTAGGCGTGCTCGAAGCCGAACGCCAACTCGGCCAGGACCCCCGACGGTGAGGTGAGCAGTACCTGACCCGACAGATCGAGGCCGTCCGAGGCGCGGGTGCGCAACGTCGCCCCGGCCACCTCCAGTCCCGGCCCGAGCAGGTGCACGGCGGCCCGCAGCGGGTACACGCCGACGTCGAGCAGCGCACCGCCGCCCAGCCGGGCGTCGTAGCGGATGTCGTCCTGCGGCAGCGGCGGAATGCAGAACGCGGCACGGAAGGAGGCCGGCCGGCCCACGCGGCCGTCGGCCATCAGTTCCCGCACTCTGGCGTGTTGCGGATGGTGCAGGAACATGAAGTTCTCCCGCAGCGCCAGTCCGCGTTCCGCTGCCAGCGCGCACTGGGAACGCGCTTCGGCGGCGTCGACCCCGATCGGCTTCTCCACCAGCACGTGCTTGCCCGCCCGCAGCGCCCGCTCGGCCCAGTGACGGTGCAGGCCCGTCGGGGTCGACACGTACACCGCGTCCACGTCCGTTCGCTCCAGCAGCGCTCCGGCGTCCTCCTCGGCCGCGCAGCCGAACTGTTCCGCGAAGCGGGCCGCCTTCTTCGCCGCGCGTCCGGCGACGGCCACCAGCTCCCACTCCGGCATACGGGTCACCGTCGGCAGGACCCGCCGCTCGGCCATCGACGAGGTACCGATCACCCCCAGGCGCATCGGCCGCGCCGCCGGGGCCGTCACAGCGACCTCAGCGCGGTGATCAGCGTACGTGCCTGAACACTCAAGTTGTGGCTGTAGCGCAGCAGTTCGTCGACCTGCCGCAGCGACACCCAGCGGAACTCCTCCGATTCCAGAGGCGCCTCGTCCTCGATCTCGATGATCACGTAGTGGCTCTGCGCGTTGAGGAACCGCCCGCCCTCCTCCGACAGCAGCACGTCGTACACGGCACCGCCGCGCCGGTTCTGCACCTCGTCCAGGTAGGGCGGCCACGACGTGCGCGGCAGGTGCGAGTAGTTCTGGACCGTGCACTGCACCGTCGGCCCCAGCTCGACCACCGTCAGGAAGCCGGCCTCGGCGCGCGCCCGCAGCAGCACGTGGCGTACGCCGTCGACCCGGCGTACGAACAGGGCCGCGATGCCCGTCCCGTGCGGCTCGATGAGCGGCTGCGACCACGCCGCCACTTCACGGCGGCCCGAGACGACGTCCACGGCCACCACGCTGAAGTGGTGTCCGCGCACGTGGGACACCGTGTGCGGATCGTGCTGCCAGCCCTGTGTGTCCGCGAGTCCGATCGGAGCGACCCTCACGTCGTGCTCCGCCCGTCGCCGAGTGATCCAACTGCGTATCTCGGCGTCCGGGTGCAGCGATCCGGCCAGGGCGGAGGCGTCCGCCCGCCAGTCGGGCAGGCACGACAGGACCGTCCGGGCGTCCATGTTCACGACGTTGTCCTGCTTGAGCAGCATGTTCACCTGACGTACAGTCAGCCAGGCGAAGTCCTCGCCCGCCTCCACCTCCGGACCGACCCGCACGATCATGTTGCGGTTCCTCTTGCGGAGGAACCACGAACCCTGCTCCGACTGGAGGACGTCGGCCACCACCGCACCCGGCTCGGGACTGCGGAAACAGTCCAGGTACCGGACGGCCGAACCACCGTGCACCCGCCGGTAGTTGCTCTTCGTCGCCTGGACGGTCGGCGACAACTGCATCCCGTTCACGTTGCCCGGCTCCGACTTCGCCTGCATCAGCAGATGAGGTATCCCCCCGAAGTCCCGCATGGCGATCCCCAGGATCCCGATCTCGGGCTGATCGACGATCGGCTGCTCCCACTCGGACACCGGACCGAAGTCCGAGTGGACCCGCAGTCCGTGCACCGAGAAGAAACCACCGCTGGCGTGCCGCAGATCGCCGGTCCCCTCCTCGAACCGCCAGCCGGACAGCCCCGCGAACGGCACCCGTTCCACCTGCTGCGGCTGGGCGCGACGCCTGTCCTCCAGCCACGCCGCGAGTTCCCCGTCGCTGAGCACACCGCCGTCGACGGTCGCCGCGGAGACCGCCAGCGCCGCCAGCGTGCGGGCCTCCTCGCCGTACGACGCCGCAGGCGCGATTGTCGGAGTCATCAATCAGCCCTTCTCTCGACCGCGGAGTGCGACCGTTCGCGTGATCAACCAGGGCGGCCGCCGGCGCGCGCACCCGCGCCGAAGGACGCGCAGTGCAATCCGTCCCCACAGAGTGCCCGTCCGCATTCGAGCATTCGCCTAGACCGCCGCCCCTTGCGGCGGGCCCCGCCACTGGCTATGGCACGGCCACCGCGTCCGGCGGCGGTGGCCGTGGCCGGCCGGACGACCGACCGGGACGACCGACCGGGACGACGACCGGGCACGGCCCACGACGTGCCTAGAGATTCCCCTAGAGCGTTTCCCCGGATCGCCGGACGGCCCCTGTCCGCGTGCGAATGTGTGAGCCACCCCCAGCCTCCCGCCCCCGGTCTTGGAGTGCCATCGATGAACCAGCCGGTGCCCACCGCCGCCCGCAACACCGCTCCCGGTCACGAGCCCGTGGCCGTGGTCGGCCTCGCGTGCCGGCTCCCGGGCGCCGACGATCCGGCCGCCTACTGGGAGCTGCTGGCCGCCGGCCGCAGCGCCGTCACCGACACTCCGCAGGACCGGCGCACCGGTGTACCCGCCCAGGGCTGGCCCACCCCGCACGGTGGCACCGCACCCCTGCGCGGCGGCTACATCAGCGCACCCGCCGACTTCGACGCCGCGTTCTTCGGCATCTCGCCCCGCGAGGCCGACGCCATGGACCCGCAGGCCCGCCTCGCTCTCGAACTGGGCTGGGAGGCCCTGGAGCACGCCGGCGTCCCGGTCACCGCCGCCCTGCGCGCCGTGGCGGTCTACGTGGGCGCCGACGGGTGCGACTACGCCGACGTCGTCCGCGACGCGGGACAGGGAACCGGACACCACACGCTCACCGGCCTCCACCGCTCCCTCATCGCCAACCGGCTGTCCTACGCGCTCGGCGTCAGCGGCCCCAGCGTGACCGTCGACAGCGCCCAGTCGTCCTCCCTGGTAGCAGTCCAGCTCGCCTGCGACAGCCTCCGGCTCGGTGACTGCGACCTCGCCCTCGCCGGCGGGGTGCACCTCAACCTCAGTCCGCGAAGCTCCCTGGCCGCCGCCCAGTTCGGGGCACTCTCCCCGGACGGCGCCTGCCACACCTTCGACGCCCGCGCCAACGGCTACGTACGCGGCGAAGGCGGCGGCATCGTCGTGTTGAAGCTGCTCTCACGCGCCGTCGCCGACCGTGACCACATCCACGCCGTCATCCGCGGCGGCGCCCTCAACAACGACGGAACCGGAACCAGCATCACCACCCCGGACGCCGACGCTCAAGCGGCCGTCCTGCGCACCGCGTGCCTGCGCGCCGGGGTCGACCCCGCCGGCATCGGCTACGTCGAACTCCACGGCACCGGAACCCGCGTCGGCGACCCCGTCGAGGCCGCCGCCCTCGGCGCGGTGCTCGGCACCGCCGACGGGCGACGCGCCCCACTGGCCGTCGGCTCCGTGAAGACCAACATCGGGCACCTGGAAGGCGCCGCCGGCATCGCGGGACTGCTCAAGACGGTGCTCTGCCTGTCCCACCGTCAACTCGTGCCCAGCCTGAACCACGACGAGCCGAACCCCGCCATCGACCTCGACGGCCTCGGCCTGCGCGTCCACCGCGACACCACCGACTGGGCCCCGGCCGCCCCCGGCGACCCGCTGCGCGCCGGAGTCTCCTCCTTCGGCATGGGCGGCACCAACGTCCACCTCGTCCTCGAAGAAGCCCCCGCGGCCGAAAAGGACCTGCGGCCGCCGCGCGCCACCCCCGCCACCGTGCCCTGGCTGCTGTCCGCCGCCACCCCTGGCGCGCTCCGCCTCCAGACGGACCGCCTCACCGCACACGTCCGCGACACCGACGCCGACCCCGTCGACATCGCGTGGTCCCTGCTGACCGCCCGCACCCCGCTCGCGCACCGGGCCCTCGCCGTGGGCTCGGACACCGCCGGTCTGCTCAGCGGCATCACCGCAGCGGCCCCGTCCCACCCTCTCGACGGCGACGTGAACCGGCCCGTGTTCGTCTTCCCCGGCCAGGGCAGCCAGTGGGCCGGCATGGCCGCCGAACTCCTCGCGTCCTCACCTGTCTTCGCGGCACGCCTCACCGAGTGCGGGCAGGCGCTGGCTCCGCACGTCGCATGGGATCTCGCCGCCGTGCTGCGCGGCGACGCCGACGCTCCGCCCCTGGACCGGTCCGACGTCGTGCAGCCCGTGCTGTGGGCCGTCATGGTGTCCCTGGCCGCCCTGTGGCAGTCGCACGGCGTCCGGCCCGCCGCCGTCGTCGGACACTCACAGGGCGAGATCGCCGCCGCCTGCGTGGCCGGAGCCCTCAGCCTGGAGGACGCCGCACTGGTCGTCGCTCTGCGCAGCAGGATCCTCGTACCGCTCGAGGGCCGCAGCGGAATGGTCGCGCTCACCCTTTCCGAGGACGCCGCCCGCCGGTTCACCGGGAAATGGGACGATCGCGTCACCGTCGCCGCCCTCAACGGCCCTGCCTCCACGGTCGTCTCCGCCGACATCGAGACCGTCGACGACATCCTCGCCACCGCGGAGCGCGAGAACGTCCGCGCCGGCCGCGTCGGAATCGACTACGCCTCCCATTCTCCGCACGTGAACCCGGTGCGTGAGCAGATGCTCGACCTCCTCGCGGGGATCACCCCGCGCCGGCCGGACGTGCCCTTCCTGTCCACCGTCACCGGAGACTGGCTCGAAGGCCCGGTCACCGACGCCCGGTACTGGTACGACAACCTCCGCAACCCCGTCCTCCTGGAGCCGGCCGTGCGTGCTCTGGCGCTCGCGGGCCACGGCGCCTTCGTCGAGGTCAGCCCGCATCCCGTGCTCATCGCCCCGGTCAAGGAGACCGTCGAGGCCGCGACCGGCCCCCGGCAGGCGGTGGTCACCGGAACCCTGCGCAGGGGCCAGGGCGGAGCCACCCGGTTCCAGACCTCCCTCGGCGCCCTGTGGAGCCACGGCGCCGACGTCGACTGGACCCCCGTCTTCACCGGCCTGGCGCCCCGGCGTCGCGATCTGCCCACCTACGCTTTCCAGCGCCGACGCCACTGGGTCACCGGCGTCTCGGACAACGCCGTGAACGGGCCGACGCCCACCGCGACGGCCCCCGCCGCCGACGCCCCCGGGACCACCACGGCGACCGCCACGGCGACCGTCTCCGACGAGGCGGCCTCAGGGCTCGGCAGCGGTGACGCGCTCCGCCTCGTCCGCGAGTGCACCGCGGTCGTCCTCGGCTACCCGGACCAGGCCCTGGTCGCCCCCCAGCGGACCTTCAAAGAGCTCGGCATCGACTCCGTCACCGCCGTCGAGCTGCGCGACCGGATCAACTCCGTCGGCGGCCTCACCCTGGCGACGACCGCCGTCTACGAGTACCCCACGCCCGCCCGGCTCGCCGAGAGCCTGAGCGCCTCCGCCCCTGCCCCCGCCTCCACCGAAGCCGCCTCCCACGATCGCCACGCGGCCGCCGACGAACCGATCGCGATCGTGTCGATGGGGTGCCGCTTCCCCGGCGGCGTCCGTGCCCCCGAGGACCTGTGGCGCCTGGTCCGCGACGAGACCGACGCCGTCACCGCGTTCCCCACCGATCGTGGCTGGGACGTCGAGGCCCTCTACGACCCCGACCCCGACCGCACCGGCACCACCTATGTGCGCGAGGGCGGGTTCCTGGCGGGCGCGGCCGAGTTCGACGCCGCCTTCTTCGGGATCTCCCCGCGTGAGGCGACGGCGATGGACCCGCAGCAGCGACTGCTCCTGGAAACCTCCTGGGAGGCGATCGAACGGGCAGGACTCGACCCCCGCGCCCTGCACGCCACTGCAACCGGCGTCTTCGTCGGAGTCACCGCGCCCGAGTACGGCCCCCGCCTCCACGAAGCGGGCGAAGCCGTCGAGGGCCACCTCCTCACGGGGACGACGGCCAGTGTGGCGTCCGGTCGCATCGCCTACGCCCTGGGACTGGAGGGCCCGGCGGTCACCGTCGACACGGCCTGCTCCTCCTCGCTGGTCGCCCTGCACCTGGCGGTGCGCGCGCTCCGCTCCGGAGAGTGCTCACTGGCCCTCGCCGCCGGCGCCACCGTGATGTCCGGCCCCGGCATGTTCGTCGAGTTCAGCCGTCAGCGCGGCCTGGCCGCCGACGGCCGCTGCAAGCCCTTCGCGGCCGGCGCCGACGGCACCAACTGGGCCGAGGGTGTGGGTGTGCTGTTGCTGGAGCGGTTGTCGGACGCGCGTCGGCTGGGGCATCAGGTGCTGGCGGTGGTGCGGGGTTCGGCGATCAACCAGGACGGTGCGTCGAACGGGTTGACGGCTCCGAACGGTCTTGCGCAGCAGCGGGTGATCCGTGCGGCGTTGGCGGACGCGGGTCTGTCGGCGGCGGATGTGGACGTGGTGGAGGCGCACGGTACGGGGACGAGGCTGGGTGACCCGATCGAGGCGCAGGCGCTGCTGGCGACCTATGGCCAGGAGCGTGACGGCGACCGCCCGTTGTGGCTCGGGTCCCTCAAGTCGAACATCGGCCACGCACAGGCGGCGGCCGGCGTCGGCGGCGTGATCAAGATGGTGCAGGCCATGAGGGCAGCGGTGCTGCCGAAGTCCCTGCACGCCGAAACCCCCTCGCCGCTGGTCGACTGGTCGTCGGGTGCGGTGGAGTTGCTGGCGCGGGCCCGGGTGTGGGAGGAGACCGAGGGGCGGCCGCGGCGGGCGGCGGTGTCGTCGTTCGGCATCAGCGGCACCAACGCCCACGTCGTCCTCGAAGGCATGACCGAACCGGCCGTGAGGGAGCCGGCCGTGACCGAACCGGCCGTGACGGAGGCGGCCGTGACCGAGCTCGCTCACTCGGTCGCGGGGGCGCCCGCCCGTGAGGTCGCACTGCCTTGGCTCGTCTCTGCCCGCACTCCGGCCGCACTCGCGGAGCAGGAGTCCCGGCTCACGCAGTTCACCGCCGGGTCCAGCTCACTTGACGCGGTGGACGTGGCGTGGTCGTTGTGGCGGTCGCGGTCGGTGTTCGAGTGCCGGTCGGTGGGTGTTGCGGGTGAGTGGGTGGCGTCGGGTTCTGTGGTGGGTGGTGCTGGGTCGCCGGTGTTCGTGTTTCCGGGTCAGGGTGCGCAGTGGGTGGGGATGGCGGTGGAGTTGTTGGATGTGTCGCCGGTGTTCGCTGCGCGGTTTGGTGAGTGTGGGGTGGCGTTGGAGGGGTTGGTGGAGTGGTCGTTGGTGGATGTGGTGCGGGGGGTGGGGGGTGCGCCGGGGTTGGATCGGGTGGATGTGGTGCAGCCGGTGTTGTGGGCGGTGATGGTGTCGTTGGCTGCGTTGTGGGAGTCGTTCGGTGTGCGGCCGGCTGCGGTGGTGGGTCATTCGCAGGGGGAGATTGCTGCTGCGGTGGTGGCGGGTGCGTTGTCGTTGGTGGATGGTGCGCGGGTGGTGGTGTTGCGGTCGCGGGCGATTGTGGCGTTGGCGGGTGGTGGGGGGATGGTGTCGGTGGCTCTTCCTGCTGAGGATGTGGGTGAGTTGGTGGGGCGTTGGGGTGGTCGGGTGTCGGTGGCGGCGGTGAATGGTCCGTCGTCGACGGTGGTGTCGGGTGATGTGGGGGCGTTGGAGGAGTTGGTGGGGTTTGCTGTGGGGGCGGGGGTGAGGGTGCGGCGTATTGATGTGGATTATGCGTCGCATTCGGCTCATGTGGAGGCGTTGGAGGCGGAGTTGGCGGGGGCGTTGGGTTCGGTTGTGGCGTTGGTGCCGTCGGTGCCGTTTTTGTCGACGGTGTCGGGTGAGTGGGTTGAGGGTGCGGTGTTGGATGGGGGGTATTGGTTCCGGAATTTGCGGCAGACGGTGTTGTTGGAGCCGGTGGTGCGGCGTTTGGTGGGGGAGGGGTTTGGGGCGTTTTTGGAGATGAGTCCGCATCCGGTGTTGACGGTGCCGATCGGTGAGACGGTCGAGGCTGTGGGTTCGGATGCGGTGGTGGTGGGTTCGTTGCGTCGGGGTGAGGGTGGTCTGGGGCGGTTCTATCTGTCGTTGGGTGAGGCGTGGGCGGGGGGTGTGGCGGTTGACTGGGGGCCGGTGTTTGCGGGGTTGTCGCCGTGTCGGGTGGAGTTGCCGACGTATGCGTTCCAGCGCAGTCGTTACTGGCTGGATCTGCCGAAGGTGCGGGCCGGGGTGGATCCGGTGCAGGAGGAGTTCTGGCGGACCGTCGAGGAGGGTGACCTCGAAGGGCTCGCGGGCACGCTCGGTGTGGCGGAGGGGCTGGAGAGCGTCGTGCCGGCTCTCGCCGCCTGGCGCACCGCACACCGCGAGCGGGGAGTGGTCGACGGATGGCGGCACCGGGTGGAGTGGCGGCCGCTGACCGCGAACGCCCCCACCGCCGTCGGAGGAACCTGGCTGATCGTCGCCCCCGAGTCGATGGAAGGTGACCACCTGGTCACCGACGTGCGGGCGGAACTGGAGGCGCGCGGAGCCCGTGCCGTCGTCGTCGCCGTCGACGCCGCCCGGCTGGACCGCGCGGCGCTCGCGGCACTGCTGACCACCGCCGACGTGTTCGCCGGGGTGCTGTCCCTGCTCGCGCTCGACGAGCGGCCGCACCCCCGGCAGCCCGCCGTACCGCTCGGGCTCGCCGGCACCCTCACACTGCTGCAGGCCCTCGGCGACGTGGGCATCGACGCACCGCTGTGGTGTGTGACCCGAGGCGCCGTGGCCGTCGGCGACGACGACGGGCCGGCGGCGCCCGGGCAGGCCGGCGTGTGGGGCCTCGGCCGGAGCGCCGCCCTGGAACACCCCAGGCGCTGGGGCGGACTCGTCGACCTGCCGCAGGCCGGGGCGAACGGCCTCACGGAGCTGCTGCTGGACGCCGTCACGGCAGGCGTGGCGGAGGATCAGGTGGCCCTCCGGGACGGCAGGACATACGGCCGTCGGCTCGTCCACGCCGCTACCCGCGGCAAGCCGGCACCGCGTGACTGGCGCCCGCGCGGCACCGTCCTCGTCACCGGGGGAACCGGCGCGCTCGGCGCCCATGTCGCCCGCTGGCTGGCCACCCGTGGAGCCGAACACCTCGTCCTGACCGGTCGTCGTGGCGACGGCTCCCACATCGCCGGCCTGCGGGACGAACTCGCGCACCACGGCACCCGGATCACCGTCGCCGCCTGTGACACCGCCGACCGCCAGGCGCTCGCCGACCTGGTCGACGGCCTTGCCGGCAGCGGCAGTCCGGTGCGGTCGGTCGTCCACGCGGCCGGCGTCAGCGTGCTCGGCCCGATCACGGAGACCGACGTCGACGACCTCGCCGCGACGCTGTCCGGCAAGGTTCTCGGCGCCGCCCACCTCGACGAGGTACTGGACACGGCCGAACTCGACGCCGTCGTCTACTTCTCCTCGATCTCCGGCACCTGGGGGGTCGCCGACCACGCCGCCTACGGTGCCGCGAACGCGATCCTCGACGCCCGAGCCGAACGCCGACGCGCCGACGGCGCGCCCGTGCTCAGCGTGGCCTGGGGACCCTGGGCCGGCGGCGGCATGATCGCCGAGTCCGTCCAGAACGACCTGCGCCGTCGCGGCGTCCCCGTCATCGAGCCGGCCACCGCGATCACCGGCCTTCAGCAGGCCCTCGACCACGAGGACACGGTCGTCGCGGTCGCCGACGTCGACTGGCGACGGTTCGCGGAGGTCTTCACCTCCGTACGGGGCAGTGCCCTCCTCTCGGAACTCTCCCCCTCCGGCGCCGAGACGTCGGAAACGGCGCCCGGGGCCGCCCGGGGCGACGGCGTCTCCGCCGCGCTGCGCGAGATGGCCGATCTCGAGCCCGAGCGGCGGACCGCCGCACTGCGCGCCCTGATCGGCACTCACGTGGCCGCGGCGCTGGGGCACGCCGACACGGAAGCGGTCAGCGTCGACGCGGCCTTCAAGGAGCTCGGCTTCGACTCCCTCACCGCTGTGGCGCTGCGCGACCGTGTGCACCGTGCCACCGGCCTGAAGCTGCCCACCACCGTCGTCTTCGACCATCCCAGCATCTCCGCGCTCGCCGCCTGCGTCGACGACCTGGCCTTCGGTGGCAGGCACGCGGACGCGCGGCCCGCCACGGACACCGCGGGCGCGGCCGTTCCGACGGCCGCCGACGAACCGATCGCGATCGTGTCGATGGGGTGCCGCTTCCCCGGCGGCGTCCGCGCCCCCGAGGACCTGTGGCGTCTCGTGGCCGACGGCATGGACGTCATCTCCCCGCTGCCCACCGACCGCGGCTGGGACCTCGACGCCCTCTACGACCCCGACCCCGACCGCCTGGGCACCAGCTACGTCCGGGAGAGCGGATTCCTCGACGACGCGGCCGAGTTCGACGCGGCCTTCTTCGGCATCTCGCCGCGTGAGGCGCTGGCGATGGACCCGCAGCAGCGACTGCTGCTGGAGACCGCCTGGGAGACCCTGGAGCGCGCGGGCATCGACCCCAAGACCCTGCGGGGCAGCTCGACCGGCGTGTACGTCGGCCTGACCGACCAGGAATACGCCGCCCGGCTGCGCGCTGCCTCCGGGGACAACGAGGGATACCTCGCGACCGGAGCGGCAGCCAGTGTGGCGTCCGGTCGCATCGCCTACGCCCTGGGACTGGAGGGCCCGGCGGTCACCGTCGACACGGCCTGCTCCTCCTCGCTGGTCGCCCTGCACCTGGCGGTGCGCGCGCTGCGCGCCGGTGAGTGCCGTCTGGCGGTGGCCGGCGCAGCCACCGTGATGTCGGGACCCGGGGCGTTCGTCGCCTTCAGTCGTCAGCGTGCCCTCGCACCCGACGGCCGCTGCAAGCCCTTCGCCGCCGACGCGGACGGATTCGCCCTGTCCGAGGGTGTGGGTGTGCTGCTGTTGGAGCGGTTGTCGGACGCGCGTCGGCTGGGGCATCAGGTGCTGGCGGTGGTGCGGGGTTCGGCGATCAACCAGGACGGCGCGTCCAACGGGTTGACGGCTCCGAACGGTCTCGCGCAGCAGCGGGTGATCCGTGCGGCGTTGGCGGACGCGGGTCTGTCGGCGGCGGATGTGGACGTGGTGGAGGCGCACGGTACGGGGACGAGGCTGGGTGACCCGATCGAGGCGCAGGCCCTGTTGGCGACCTATGGCCAGGAGCGTGACGGCGACCGCCCGTTGTGGCTCGGGTCCGTGAAGTCCAACATCGGCCACACGCAGGCCGCTTCGGGCATGGCCGGGATCATCAAGATGGTGCAGGCCATGCGCCACGCCACGCTCCCCGAGTCGCTGCGAGGCGATCAGCCTTCCCCGATCGTCGACTGGTCGTCGGGTGCGGTGGAGTTGCTGGCGCGGGCCCGGGTGTGGGAGGAGACCGAGGGGCGGCCGCGGCGGGCGGCGGTGTCGTCGTTCGGCATCAGCGGCACCAACGCCCACGTCGTCCTCGAAGCGCCGCCGCAGGACGCCGCGGACGCCGATTCCGAGCCCGTCGAGCGGAATCCGGCGCGCGACCGGGCGGTGGTGCCCCTCCTCACCTCGGCCCGCACGGAAGCGGCGCTGGCCGCCCAGGTCCGGCAGCTGACCGCACACCTGGAGTCCACGGCAGCCGACGCGGTGGATGTGGCGTGGTCGTTGTGGCGGTCGCGGTCGGTGTTCGAGTGCCGGTCGGTGGGTGTCGCGGGTGAGTGGTTGGCGTCGGGTTCTGTGGTGGGTGGTGCTGGGTCGCCGGTGTTCGTGTTTCCGGGGCAGGGTGCGCAGTGGGTGGGGATGGCGGTGGAGTTGTTGGATGTGTCGCCGGTGTTCGCTGCGCGGTTTGGTGAGTGTGGGGTGGCGTTGGAGGGGTTGGTGGAGTGGTCGTTGGTGGATGTGGTGCGGGGGGTGGGGGGTGCGCCGGGGTTGGATCGGGTGGATGTGGTGCAGCCGGTGTTGTGGGCGGTGATGGTGTCGTTGGCTGCGTTGTGGGAGTCGTTCGGTGTGCGGCCGGCTGCGGTGGTGGGTCATTCGCAGGGGGAGATTGCTGCTGCGGTGGTGGCGGGTGCGTTGTCGTTGGTGGATGGTGCGCGGGTGGTGGTGTTGCGGTCGCGGGCGATTGTGGCGTTGGCGGGTGGTGGGGGGATGGTGTCGGTGGCTCTTCCTGCTGAGGATGTGGGTGAGTTGGTGGGGCGTTGGGGTGGTCGGGTGTCGGTGGCGGCGGTGAATGGTCCGTCGTCGACGGTGGTGTCGGGTGATGTGGGGGCGTTGGAGGAGTTGGTGGGGTTTGCTGTGGGGGCGGGGGTGAGGGTGCGGCGTATTGATGTGGATTATGCGTCGCATTCGGCTCATGTGGAGGCGTTGGAGGCGGAGTTGGCGGGGGCGTTGGGTTCGGTTGTGGCGTTGGTGCCGTCGGTGCCGTTTTTGTCGACGGTGTCGGGTGAGTGGGTTGAGGGTGCGGTGTTGGATGGGGGGTATTGGTTCCGGAATTTGCGGCAGACGGTGTTGTTGGAGCCGGTGGTGCGGCGTTTGGTGGGGGAGGGGTTTGGGGCGTTTTTGGAGATGAGTCCGCATCCGGTGTTGACGGTGCCGATCGGTGAGACGGTCGAGGCTGTGGGTTCGGATGCGGTGGTGGTGGGTTCGTTGCGTCGGGGTGAGGGTGGTCTGGGGCGGTTCTATCTGTCGTTGGGTGAGGCGTGGGCGGGGGGTGTGGCGGTTGACTGGGGGCCGGTGTTTGCGGGGTTGTCGCCGTGTCGGGTGGAGTTGCCGACGTATGCGTTCCAGCGCAGTCGTTACTGGCTGGATCTGCCGAAGGTGCGGGCCGGGGTGGATCCGGTGCAGGAGGAGTTCTGGCGGACCGTCGAGGAGGGTGACCTCGAGGGGTTCGCGGGCACGCTGGGGCTGGAGGGGACCGGTGGTCTCGGTGATCTCCTGCCGGCGTTGTCGGCCTGGCACCGGGGACGGCAGGGCCGGGCGAAGCTGGACGGCTGGCGCTATCGGGTGGCCTGGCGGCCGTATGAGCTCGACGAAGGGGCCGCGCTCGAGGGGACCTGGCTGCTCGTCGTCCCCGAAGGGCGGACGGAGGACGACGTGACGGTCGGGGCGCGACGCGTTCTGGAGGAGGCGGCGCGAGTCATCCCCGTCGTCGTGCCGGAGCGGGCGGACCGGACGGTCGTCGCCGAACTGCTGGACGCCGCCGTGAAACCCGGCGACGCGCCCGCCGGCGTGCTGTCGCTGCTGGCCCTGGACGACGCACCGGACAAGCGCAGCCCGGGTGTCACCAGGGGAGTGCTCGGCTCCATGGCCCTGAGCCAGGCCCTCGCGGACAACGCGATCCAGGCGGGACTGTGGTCACTGACGCGTGGAGCCGTCGCCGTCGACGGCGAGGACGAGCCGGTCGCCGGCCAGGCTGCCGCATGGGGTCTGCTCCGGGTGGCCGCGCTGGACGATCCCGAGCGGTCCGGCGGACTGGTGGACCTCCCCGTGGACGGCGGCACCGAGTTGCTGGTGCGGCTGCCCGCGCTGCTCGCGGCAGGCGACGCGTCCGGCGGAGAGAGCGAGTTCGCGCTCCGGCCCGGGCAGCGGGGAGTGCGCGTCCGGCGAATGGTGCGCTCACCGCTCGCCGGACCCGCCGAGGCGCCGGTGTGGAAACCGCGAGGCGCCGTACTCGTCACCGGAGGCACCGGAGCACTCGGCGCCCATGTGGCAAGGGAACTCGCCCGGGAGGGCGCGGAGCATCTGGTGCTGACCAGCCGACGCGGTCCCGACGCGCCCGGTGCGGCGGAGCTGGAGCGCGAACTCACCGACCTCGGATGCCGGGTGACCATCGCCGCCTGCGACGTGGCCGACCGCGGCGCGCTGGCCGAGGTCATGGGAGGCATCCCGGAAGAGACTCCCCTGACGGCGGTCGTCCACACCGCGGGCGCCGTCGACCGGGCGCGGCCGCTCACGAAGATCGACGCCGACGAGGCGGTCGAGCTGATGCACGCCAAGGTCGTGGGCGCCGAGAACCTGCACGAGCTGCTGGGCGCACGCCCGTTGGACGCCTTCGTGCTCTTCTCCTCCGGAGCCGGCGTCTGGGGCAACGGCGGTCAGGGACCGTACGCGGCGGCCAACGCCCACCTCGACGCGCTCGCCGAACGGCGCCGCGCCGCCGGCCTGCCCGCCACCTCGATCGCCTGGGGCGCCTGGGCCGGCGGCGGCATGGTCGACGCCGAGGTCGGCGAGCAACTGGCGCGGCGCGGAGTGCCCGCGATGGAGCCGGCGCTCGCCGTGCGCGCCCTGCGCGAGTCGGTGGCGGCGGACGAGACCACCGTCGTCGTGGCGGACATCCGCTGGGACCGGTTCGTGCCCGCGTACTGCGCCCACGGGCACCGCACGCTGATCGACGAGATCCCGGACGTACAGGCCCTGCTGGCCGCGCAGGACGCCGAAAGGACGGCCGGGCACACCGCTGACGCGAGCACAGCGGTCGGCGGGCTCCGTGGCGAACTGGCCGCGTTGCCGGCTGCCAAGCGCAAGCGCCGACTGGCCGAGCTGGTCCGGACGCACGTAGGCGCGGTCCTAAAATCCGGAGCCGCCGACGTGGTCAAGCCCGGCCGGGCCTTCCGTGACATGGGATTCGATTCCCTGACCGCCGTCGAACTGCGCAACCGGCTCGGTTCCGCACTCGGCGCCAGGCTCTCCGCGACGCTCGTCTTCGACCACCCGACGCCGAACGCCCTCGCCGACCACCTGGGCGCGGAACTCTTCCCCGAGGACGACGGTGACACCGGGCTCGACCCCCGACTGCTGGGGATCGAGGCGGCCTACCGCGCCACCTCGGACCCGGCCGGCCGGGCGGAACTCGCCGAGGCGCTGCGCGGCCTGCTCGACTCCTGGGCGGCGCCCAACGGCGCACCCACCCCCGCCACCGTGGACGAGGAACTGGCCGGCGCTTCCGACCAGGACATGTTCGATCTGATCGACAAGGAACTCGGGATCTCCTGAGCGCACCCCCGACACGACTTCCCGATTCTCGAAGGGCTGACCGGCATGGCCAACACGCACAACACCGAGGACAAGCTGCGGGACTACCTCAAGCGCGTCACCACGGACCTGCGACAGACCCGTCACAGGCTCACCGACCTGGAGACGCGGGCGCACGAGCCCATAGCCATCGTGGCCACCGCCTGTCACATGCCCGGTGGAGTGCGCAGCCCGCAGGACCTGTGGCGGATCGTCGCCGACGGCGTCGACACCGTTTCGGACCTGCCGACCGACCGCGGCTGGGACATCGAGGCGCTGTACGACCCCGACCCGGAGCGCATCGGCACCAGCTACGTCCGCCAGGGCGCCTTCCTGCACGACGCGGCCGAGTTCGACGCCGGGTTCTTCGAGATCTCGCCGCGTGAGGCGACGGCGATGGACCCGCAGCAGCGACTGCTCCTGGAAACCACCTGGGAGGCGTTCGAACGGGCCGGCATCGACCCCACGACCCTGCGGGGCAGTTCCACCGGTGTGTTCGTCGGCGCCAGCAACCAGGCCTACGCGCCCGACGGCACCCGTGCGCCCGAGGGCATCGAAGGGCACCTGCTGACCGGCGGATCCGCCGCCGTGCTGTCGGGGCGCATCTCCTACAGCTTCGGGTTCGAGGGACCGGCCGTCAGCCTCGACACCATGTGCTCCTCCTCGCTGGTCGCCCTCCATCTCGCGGTCCGGGCGCTGCGCTCGGGCGAGTGCTCGATGGCGGTCGCGGGCGGTGTCACCGTCATGGCCAGCATGCGCAACTTCATCGAGTTCAGCCGTCAGCGCGGCCTGGCCGCCGACGGCCGCTGCAAGCCCTTCGCGGCCGGCGCCGACGGCACGGGCTGGGGCGAAGGCGTCGGCGTGCTGCTGCTGGAGCGGTTGTCGGACGCGCGTCGGCTGGGGCATCAGGTGCTGGCGGTGGTGCGGGGTTCGGCGATCAACCAGGACGGTGCGTCCAACGGGTTGACGGCTCCGAACGGTCCGTCGCAGCAGCGGGTGATCCGTGCGGCGTTGGCGGACGCGGGTCTGTCTGCGGCGGACGTGGACGTGGTGGAGGCGCACGGCACGGGGACGAAGCTGGGGGACCCGATCGAGGCACAGGCGCTGCAGGCCACCTACGGCCAGGAGCGCGACGGCGACCGCCCGCTGCTGATCGGTTCCCTGAAGTCCAACGTCGGCCACACCCAGGCCGCTTCCGGTGTCGTGGGCATCATCAAGATGGTCGAGTCGCTCCGGCACGGCGTCGCTCCCAAGTCGCTCCACGGAGAGGAGCTCACCCCGCACGTCGACTGGTCCTCCGGCACGCTGCGTCTGCTCACCGAGGCGGTCGACTGGCCGGACACCGGACGGCCGCGCCGCGCGGGCGTCTCCTCCTTCGGAGGCAGCGGCACGAACGCGCACGTCGTCCTCGAGCAGGCGCCGGCCGCCGAACCGGCGGAAGCC
This sequence comes from Streptomyces achromogenes, assembly GCF_030816715.1. Taxonomy (NCBI): domain Bacteria; kingdom Bacillati; phylum Actinomycetota; class Actinomycetes; order Kitasatosporales; family Streptomycetaceae; genus Streptomyces; species Streptomyces achromogenes. The sequence goes on from NZ_JAUSYH010000001.1 coordinate 7,973,833, forward strand.
GCCGAGACGACGAATGCCGAGGCGACGGGCACTGAGGCGACGGGCGCCGAGGCGACGGGCGCCGAGGCGACGGGTGCCAACGCGACGGGTGCCAACGCGACGGGTGCCAAGGCGGCGGACAGGGCGGCGGACAAGGCGGAGAAGACCGGTGTCGTCCTGCCCTGGATGCTGTCGGCCCGGTCGGAGGCCGCGCTGAAGGAGCAGGCACAGCGGCTGCTCGACCGCGTCGAGTCCGGCGGCCTCTCCGCCGTGGACGTCTCCCACACGCTCGCCACCGGTCGCGCCGCGCTGGAGGAGCGCGCCGTCGTCGTCGGCACGGACCACGAGGGCCTGGTCGACGGCCTGCGCGCCCTGGCCCGGGGTGAACGACCCACGAGCGCGGCCCGCGGCCTCACCGAGAGCCCCGGCTCCCCCCTCGACCCGGTGTTCGTGTTTCCGGGTCAGGGTGCGCAGTGGGTGGGGATGGCGGTGGAGTTGTTGGATGTGTCGCCGGTGTTCGCTGCGCGGTTTGGTGAGTGTGGGGTGGCGTTGGAGGGGTTGGTGGAGTGGTCGTTGGTGGATGTGGTGCGGGGGGTGGGGGGTGCGCCTGGGTTGGATCGGGTGGATGTGGTGCAGCCGGTGTTGTGGGCGGTGATGGTGTCGTTGGCTGCGTTGTGGGAGTCGTTCGGTGTGCGGCCGGCTGCGGTGGTGGGTCATTCGCAGGGGGAGATTGCTGCTGCGGTGGTGGCGGGTGCGTTGAGTGTGGTGGATGGTGCGCGGGTGGTGGTGTTGCGGTCGCGGGCGATTGTGGCGTTGGCGGGTGGTGGGGGGATGGTGTCGGTGGCTCTTCCTGCTGAGGATGTGGGTGAGTTGGTGGGGCGTTGGGGTGGTCGGGTGTCGGTGGCGGCGGTGAATGGTCCGTCGTCGACGGTGGTGTCGGGTGATGTGGGGGCGTTGGAGGAGTTGGTGGGGTTTGCTGAGGGGTCGGGGGTGAGGGTGCGGCGTATTGATGTGGATTATGCGTCGCATTCGGCTCATGTGGAGGTGCTTGAGGCGGAGTTGGCGGGGTCGTTGGGTTCGGTTGTGGCGTTGGTGCCGTCGGTGCCGTTTTTGTCGACGGTGTCGGGTGAGTGGGTTGAGGGTGCGGTGTTGGATGGGGGGTATTGGTTCCGGAATTTGCGGCAGACGGTGTTGTTGGAGCCGGTGGTGCGGCGTTTGGTGGGGGAGGGGTTTGGGGCGTTTTTGGAGATGAGTCCGCATCCGGTGTTGACGGTGCCGATCGGTGAGACGGTCGAGGCTGTGGGTTCGGATGCGGTGGTGGTGGGTTCGTTGCGTCGGGGTGAGGGTGGTCTGGAGCGGTTCTACCTTTCTTTGGGTGAGGCGTGGGCGGGGGGTGTGGCGGTTGACTGGGGGCCGGTGTTTGCGGGGTTGTCGCCGTGTCGGGTGGAGTTGCCGACGTATGCGTTCCAGCGCAGCCGTTACTGGCTGGATCTGCCGAAGGTGCGGGCCGGGGTGGATCCGGTGCAGGAGGAGTTCTGGCGGACCGTCGAGGAGGGTGACCTCGAAGGGCTCGCGGGCACGCTCGGGCTGGACGAGACCGGTGGTCTCGGTGATCTCCTGCCGGCGTTGTCGGCCTGGCACCGGGGACGGCAGGGCCGGGCGAAGCTGGACGGCTGGCGCTATCGGGTGGCCTGGCGGCCGTATCAGCTCGACGAAGGGGCCGCGCTCGAGGGGACCTGGCTGCTCGTCGTCCCCGAAGAGCATGTCCGGTCGCCGCTGGCCGCCGCCGTCGCCGACGCCCTGGGCGAGGCGGGCGCGACCGCCGTCACCTTCGCGATGGCCGCCGACGAGTTGGACCGCGCACTCGTCGCCGCGCGCCTCACGGCCGCCGTAGCCGGGCCCGACACCGGGACCGACCGCCTCGCCGGAACGGACTCCGTGCGCGGCGTCGTGTCCCTGCTGGCCCTCGACGAGCGCCTCGCCCCGGACCACTCGGGTGCGACCGTCGGCATGATGTCCTCGCTGGTCCTGGTCCAGGGCATGCTGGACGCCGGCATCGAGGCCAGGACGTGGCTCCTGACCAGCGAGGCCGTCAGCACCGGTGACGGGGACGACGTCAGCCATCCGATACAGGGCGCGCTCTGGGGATTCGGCCGCGTCGTCGCCCTGGAGCAGCCGCGGCGCTGGGGCGGACTCGTCGACCTTCCCTCCGCACCCGACCCCGATACCGCGCGCGCTCTGGTCGCCGTCCTCGCCGCAGGAGGCGACGAGGACCAGATCGCCCTGCGCGGGGCGAGCGCCCACATCCGACGGCTCGTCCGCACCCCCCTGTCCGGCCGCAGCGCATCGCGGTCCTGGAGCACCAGCGGCGCCGCGCTGATCACCGGAGGAACCGGCGGCCTCGGCGCCCACACGGCTCGACTGCTCGCCCGCAAGGGCGCCGAGCATCTGGTGCTGACCAGCCGCCACGGGGACCAGGCGCCGGGCGCGGAAGCGCTGCGGCAGGAACTGACCGCTCTGGGCTGCCGGGTGACCATCGCCGCGTGCGACGTCGCCGACCGGGAAGCGCTGCACCGTCTCGTCGAGCAGGTGGAGTCCGACGGCCCCGCGATCCGCACCGTCGTGCACACCGCGGGCGTCGGCATGCTCGCCTCCCTCGCCGACACCGACCTCGACTTCTTCGCCGAGGGAGCCCGCGCCAAGCTGCTCGGCGCCGTCAACCTCGACGAACTCTTCGACCACGACCGGCTGGACGCCTTCGTCCTGTACTCCTCCGTCGCCGGCACCTGGGGCAGCGGCGACCACGGCGCCTACTCGGCCTCGAACGCGTACGTCGACGCACTCGCCGACCATCGCAGAGCGCGCGGGCTGACCGGCATGTCCCTCGCCTGGGGCATCTGGAGCCCGGAGGGCGGAGGCATGGCCGTCAACGTCGTTCGGGAGCAACTGCGCTGGCGGGGCATCCCGTTCATGGACGCCGAACTCGCCGTCGCGGGCCTCGAGCAGGCACTCGACCACGACGAGACCTTCCTCGCCGTCGCCGACATCGACTGGGAGCGATTCGTCCCCGTCTTCACCGCCGCGCACTCCCGACCCCTGCTGCATGAGGTCCCCGAGGTGGCCGCCGCGATGCGGGCCGACGAGGCCGTCCTCGACCGCGCCTCGGAACGCGGCGGTGACCTGTGCGCGGAACTCGCCGGCCAGAGCTCCGCGGAACGCGACCGGACCCTGACCGAAGTGGTCCGCACCCAGGTCGCCGCCGTCCTCGGCTACGCGGACGGCAACGACGTCGCCGCCACACGTGCGTTCCGCGAACTCGGATTCGACTCCCTCACCGCGGTCGAACTCCGCAACCGCCTCAACGAGGCGACCGGCCTCACGCTGCCCGCCGCGATCGTCTTCGACCACCCCAACGTCCGCGACCTCGCGCGCCATCTGCGCGGACAGCTCGTCGACGACACCGCCGAGGAGCGGCCCACCGCACTCCCGGCCCTTCCGGCGGCCCGCCCGGCCCGTGAGGACGAACCGATCGCCATCGTCTCCATGGGCTGCCGCTTCCCCGGCGGAGCACACTCACCGGACGACTTCTGGCAGCTCGTCCTCGACGAGACCGACGCCATCTCGTCCCTGCCCGTCGACCGCGGCTGGGACGTGGAGAACCTGTACGACCCCGACCCGGACCGAGCGGGCACCACCTACGCCCGCGACGGCGGATTCCTGCACGACGCGGCCGAGTTCGACGCGGCCTTCTTCGGGATCTCGCCGCGTGAGGCGACCGCGATGGACCCGCAGCAGCGACTGCTGCTGGAGACCGCCTGGGAGACCCTGGAGCGGGCCGGCATCGCCCCCGACAGCCTGCGCGGCAGCGACACCGGAGTCTTCGTCGGCGTGTCCCACCAGGGCTACGGAGCGAGCGGGGGCGTGCCGGAGGGACTCGAAGGCCACCTCATCACCGGCACCGTCACCAGCATCGCCTCCGGCCGTATCTCCTACACACTCGGCCTCGAAGGGCCGGCCGTGACGATGGACACCGGATGCTCCTCCGCGCTCGTGGCCATGCACCAGGCCATGCGCTCTCTTCGTTCGGGCGAGTGCTCCCTCGCACTGACCGGCGGCGCCGCCGTCATGGGCGAGCCCATCGGCCTGGTCGGCTTCAGCCGTCAGCGTGGCCTGGCCGTCGACGGCCGCTGCAAGGCGTTCGGCGCCGAAGCCGACGGCATGGGCATGGCCGAGGGTGTGGGTGTGCTGTTGCTGGAGCGGTTGTCGGACGCGCGTCGGCTGGGGCATCAGGTGCTGGCGGTGGTGCGGGGTTCGGCGATCAACCAGGACGGTGCGTCGAACGGGTTGACGGCTCCGAACGGTCTCGCGCAGCAGAGGGTGATCCGTGCGGCGTTGGCGGACGCGGGTCTGTCGGCGGCGGATGTGGACGTGGTGGAGGCGCATGGTACGGGGACGAGGCTGGGTGACCCGATCGAGGCGCAGGCCCTGCTGGCGACCTACGGCCAGGAGCGTGACGGCGACCGCCCGTTGTGGCTCGGGTCCGTGAAGTCCAACATCGGCCACACCCAGGCCGCTTCGGGCATGGCCGGGATCATCAAGATGGTGCAGGCCATACGGCACGCCACCCTGCCGAAGTCCCTGCACGCCGAGGAGATCTCCCCGATCGTCGACTGGTCGGCAGGACAGGTCGAGGTCCTCGCGCACACCCGCCCCTGGGAAAGCGACGGCCGGCCTCGCCGGGCCGGCGTCTCCTCCTTCGGCGTCAGCGGCACCAACGCCCACATCATCCTCGAGGAGCCCGAGTCGCCGCTCGCCGCGGAGGAGCCGGCACCGCTCGTCGCCGACCCGCCCCGCACCGTCGTGCCGTGGCTGCTGTCCGCACGCTCGGACAACGCGCTGCGCGCCCAGGCCGAGCAGCTGCTGACCCATCTGGAGAGCGTGGACGGCGATCCCGTCGACATCGCGCACTCCCTCCTGACCGGCCGTGCCGCGCTGGAGCAGCGTGCGGCCGTCGTCGGCGCCGACCGCGACAGCCTCGTCGCCTCACTGCGCGCTCTGGCCGCCGGAACGTCCGGCACCGCCGTCGCGCGGGGCGCCACCCGGCGTATCGGCGACACCGTTGACCCGGTGTTCGTGTTTCCGGGGCAGGGTGCGCAGTGGGTGGGGATGGCGGTGGAGTTGTTGGATGTGTCGCCGGTGTTCGCTGCGCGGTTTGGTGAGTGTGGGGTGGCGTTGGAGGGGTTGGTGGAGTGGTCGTTGGTGGATGTGGTGCGGGGGGTGGGGGGTGCGCCTGGGTTGGATCGGGTGGATGTGGTGCAGCCGGTGTTGTGGGCGGTGATGGTGTCGTTGGCTGCGTTGTGGGAGTCGTTCGGTGTGCGGCCGGCTGCGGTGGTGGGTCATTCGCAGGGGGAGATTGCTGCTGCGGTGGTGGCGGGTGCGTTGTCGTTGGTGGATGGTGCGCGGGTGGTGGTGTTGCGGTCGCGGGCGATTGTGGCGTTGGCGGGTGGTGGGGGGATGGTGTCGGTGGCTCTTCCTGCTGAGGATGTGGGTGAGTTGGTGGGGCGTTGGGGTGGTCGGGTGTCGGTGGCGGCGGTGAATGGTCCGTCGTCGACGGTGGTGTCGGGTGATGTGGGGGCGTTGGAGGAGTTGGTGGAGTTTGCTGAGGGGTCGGGGGTGAGGGTGCGGCGTATTGATGTGGATTATGCGTCGCATTCGGCTCATGTGGAGGCGTTGGAGGAGGAGTTGGCGGGGTCGTTGGGTTCGGTTGTGGCGTTGGTGCCGTCGGTGCCGTTTTTGTCGACGGTGTCGGGTGAGTGGGTTGAGGGTGCGGTGTTGGATGGGGGGTATTGGTTCCGGAATTTGCGGCAGACGGTGTTGTTGGAGCCGGTGGTGCGGCGTTTGGTGGGGGAGGGGTTTGGGGCGTTTTTGGAGATGAGTCCGCATCCGGTGTTGACGGTGCCGATCGGTGAGACGGTCGAGGCTGTGGGTTCGGATGCGGTGGTGGTGGGTTCGTTGCGTCGGGGTGAGGGTGGTCTGGGGCGGTTCTATCTGTCGTTGGGTGAGGCGTGGGCGGGGGGTGTCGGGGTTGATTGGGGGCCGGTGTTTGCGGGGTTGTCGCCGTGTCGGGTGGAGTTGCCGACGTATGCGTTCCAGCGCAGCCGTTACTGGCTGGAGCCGACCGCCCCGCAGACCGCTGCCGACACCGGGACGTCCGGCGGGGTGAACCTTCCCGACGACGGGTTCTGGGCCAGCGTGGACAACCACGATCTCGATTCCCTGGCCGACAGCCTCGGACTCGATGACGTGCGCTCACTCGCCGAGGTGGTGCCCGCCCTGTCGTCCTGGCGGCGAGACCGGCTCAACCACTCCACTCTCGACGGCTGGCGATACCGGGTCGCCTGGCGGCCCCGCACCGAACAGCCCGCACGCACCCACGAGCTGGTGAACACGTGGCTGCTCGTCGTACCGGCCGGATACGAGGACGACCCCCTCGTCAGGGATGTGCGCGCCGCGATCGGCGACAGGCCGGCCGGGGCCCGCGTCCTCGTCGTGGGAGGCCCGGACGCCGAACGTGACCGCATGGCCGACCTCCTGCGCGCCCTGGCCGACGGCGTCGAGGTCGGTGGCGTGCTGTCGCTGCTCGCGCTGGACGAGTCCCCCTGGTCGGCCGAGGGCGTGCTGCCCACCGGCCTGGTCCTGACCACGACTCTGCTTCAGGTGCTCGGGGACGTCCGCCTGGACGCCCCGGTGTGGTGTGCCACGCGCGGCGCTGTCTCCGTGCGCCGCAGCGACCGGCTGACCAGCCCTCTGCAGGCGATGACCTGGGGTCTCGGCCGCATCGCCGCCCTGGAGTACCCGCAGCGCTGGGGCGGGCTCGTCGACCTGCCCGGCACGCTCGACGACCGTGCGGCGCGCCGGCTGATCGGCGCGTTGTCCGGGACGCTCGAAGAGGACCACCTCGCGGTGCGCGCTTCCGGACTCTTCGCCCGGCGGCTGGTGCGCGCCGGTGACGGGCCGCGGCCGGAGGGCAGTTGGCAGCCGTCCGGCACCGTCCTGGTGACAGGCGGCACGGGCGGGCTCGGCCGGCACGTCGCCCGCTGGCTCGCACGCGGTGGCGCCGAACACCTCGTGCTCGCCTCCCGGCGCGGCCCCGACGCGCCGGGCGCCGGCGAACTCGTGGCCGAGCTCGCCGAGTCGGGCACCCCGGCAACCGTCGTCGCCTGCGACGTCGCCGACGCCGACGCGGTGCGGCGCCTCGTCGACGACCTGCCCGGCGGCGGCACCCTCACGGCAGTGGTGCACACCGCCGGCATCATCGACGACGGCCTCATCGACGCGCTCACCCCGCAGCGCGCCCATGACGTCCTGCGACCCAAGGCCGACGCGGCGCTCGCCCTCGACGCCGCCACCCGCCATCTCGACCTCGACGCGTTCGTGCTGTTCTCGTCGATGGCAGGCACCCTCGGTGGTCCCGGACAGGGCAGCTACGCCGCGGCCAACGCCTTCCTCGACGCCCTGGCCGCCGGCCGCAGGGCGGAGGGACTGCCCGCCACCTCCATCGGTTGGGGAACCTGGGCGGGCGGCGGCATGGTCGGGGAGGAGGTCGCCGAGCGGCTGCGCCGCGACGGCGTACCCCCGATGGACCCCGAACTCGCCATCGCCTCCCTGCAGAAGGCGCTGGAGCAGGACGAGGAGTTCCTGATCGTCGCCGACGTCGACTGGAAGCTGATCACCGCCCGCGCGTTCGCCGCGCTGCGCGAGCTCCCCGAGGCCCGGGCGCCGCTCTCCACGGAGAGCGGCGAGAAGAAGGCCGACTCCGTCGACGGACCGCCGCTCGTCCAGCGCCTCGCGGGGCTGGCCCCGGCGGAGCGCCGTGCCGCGCTGGTCACCGAGGTCCGCGCCCAGGCCTCCGCCGTTCTCGGCCACGCCGATCCCGGCGCGGTCCCCGACGGGCGTGCCTTCCGGGACGTCGGCTTCGACTCGCTCACCGCCGTCGAACTGCGCAACCGGTTCGCGGAGGCCACCGGGCTGCGTCTGCCGGTCACGCTCGCCTTCGACCACCCCTCCGCAGGAGACCTCGCCGCCTACCTGGACGGAGAACTGTTCGGTACGGGGGCGGCCGCCGAGCCGCTGCCCGAACTGCCGACGGCGGCCGTCGACGACGACCCGGTCGTCATCGTCGGCATGAGCTGCCGCTTCCCCGGCGGTGTCGTCTCACCCGAGGATCTGTGGCAACTGGTCGCCGACGGCACCGACGCCATCACACCGTTCCCCGCCGACCGCGGCTGGGACGTCGAGAACCTCTACGATCCCGACCCCGACCGCATCGGCCACTCGTACGCCCGGCACGGCGGCTTCCTGCACGACGCCGACCGCTTCGACCCCGCGTTCTTCGGGATCGCCCCCCGCGAGGCCGTGGCCATCGACCCGCAGCACCGGCTGCTGCTGGAGACGTCCTGGGAGGCGTTCGAACGCGCCGGGATCGATCCGGACCGCATCCGCGGCGCCCGCGCGGGCGTCTTCGTCGGATCCAACTACAACGACTACGGCAGCCGTGCCCGCAAGGCCCCCGAGGAGCTGGAGGGCTACCTGGCCACCGGCAGCGCCGGCAGCGTCGCCTCGGGACGCATCGCCTACACCTTCGGTCTGGAAGGACCGGCCGTCACCGTCGACACCGCCTGCTCGTCCTCCCTGGTCGCCCTGCACCTGGCGGTGCAGGCCCTGCGGTCCGGGGAGTGCGAACTCGCCCTGGCCGGCGGTGTCACCGTGATCTCCACCCCGGACACCTTCGTCGAGTTCAGCAGGCAGCGTGCGCTGTCGCCGGACGGCCGCTGCAAGCCGTTCGCCGCCGAGGCCGACGGCGCGGGCTGGGCCGAGGGCGTCGGCCTGCTCCTGCTGGAGCGCCTGTCGGACGCCCGCCGCAACGGCCACCCCGTGCTCGCCACCGTCGCCGGCACCGCCGTCAACCAGGACGGCGCCTCCAACGGACTCACCGCACCCAGCGGACCCGCCCAGCAGAGGGTCATCCGACAGGCGCTGGCCTCCGCCGGCCTCTCCCCGCTGGACGTCGACGCCGTCGAGGCGCACGGCACCGGAACCACCCTCGGCGACCCCATCGAGGCGCAGGCGCTGCTGGCCGTCTACGGTCAGGACCGGCCTGCGGAGCGGCCGCTGTGGCTCGGGGCGCTGAAGTCCAACATCGGCCACACACAGGCCGCTTCCGGCGTCGCCGGCATCATCAAGATGGTGATGGCGATGCGTCACCGCGTCCTGCCGCGCACCCTGCACGCCGAGCGGCCGTCCCCGCACATCGACTGGTCGTCCGGCGCCGTGCGCCTGCTGCGGGAGGCGCGCGACTGGGCCCCCGGTGACACCCCGCGTCGCGCGGGTGTCTCCTCGTTCGGCGTCTCCGGCACCAACGCACACGTGATCATCCAAGAACCCGAGACATCCGCCCCGGTGGAGGCCCGTCCGGCCGACGGCTCCTGCCGCACCCTGCCGTGGCTGCTGTCGGCCCGTGGCGACGCCGCCCTGCGCGCCCAGGCCCGCCGTCTCCTCGCCCACATCGCCGCCCGCCCGGACAGCGCTCCGGCCGACCTGGCGCTCTCCCTGGCCACCACACGCGCCCACCACGACGTCCGCGCGGCCGTCACCACCGGCGACACCGCCGCACTCACCGACGCGCTCACCTCTCTCGCCGAGGGCCGGGAGCACCCGCTGCTCGCCACCGGCCGGGCCCGCGGGGGCAAGGTGGCCTTCCTCTTCTCCGGACAGGGCAGTCAGCAGGCTGCCACCGGACGGGTCCTGTACGAGCGGTACGAGACCTTCGCCGACGCCCTCGACGAGGCCTGCGCCCACCTCGACGCCGAACTCGAACTGCCCCTGCGCGACGTCCTGTTCGCCGAACCGGGCAGTCCCGAGGCGGCGTTCCTGGACCGCACCGCCTACACCCAGGCCGGACTCTTCGCCGTCCAGGTCGCCCTGTACCGCCTGCTGGAGAGCCTGGGCGTACGGCCCGACGCGGTGCTCGGACACTCGGTCGGCGAGATCGCCGCAGCCCACATCGCGGGGGTACTCACCCTGGAGGACGCGTGCCGGCTCGTCGCCGTGCGCGGAAAACTCATGGGGAACCTGCCGACGGACGGCGTCATGATCTCCGTACAGGCCGGTGAGCAGGAGGTGACACCGCTGCTCGCCGCCCACGAGGGCCGGGTGTCCGTCGCGGCGGTCAACAGCCCGCTCGCCACCGTCCTGTCCGGCGACGAGGAAGCCGTCACCGCGGTGGCGGCCGAACTGGCCGACCGGGGCCGCAAGACACACCGTCTGCAGGTCGGTCACGCATTCCACTCCCACCACATGAACGACATGCTCGACGCGTTCGCCGCACACACGGCGCTCCTCGACCACTCCGCCCCCGCCCTGCCGGTGGTCTCCACGGTCACCGGACGCCCCGTCACCGCCGACGAGCCGATGGACGGCACCTACTGGGTCTGCCAGGTGCGCGAGGCCGTCCGCTTCCGCGAGGGCATGCGCACACTGGAGGAACAGGGCGTCACCACCTACGTCGAGATCGGCCCGGGCGGCGTGCTGACCGCGCTCGCCGGAGACTGCCTCGACGGCGTCGCCACCCTCGTGCCGACGCTGCGGCGCGACGCCGAAGAAGACGCCTCGCTGACCACCGCCCTCGCCCGGCTGCACACCCACGGCCACCGCGTGGACTGGGACAGCTGGTTCACCCCCTCCGGAGCCGTCCGCACCGACCTGCCCACCTACCCCTTCCAGCGGCGCCGGTACTGGCTCGAGGCGACCGGCTCCGACAGCACCCGCACGGACCTGGACCCCGTACGCCACCAGCTGCTCACCGCCGCCGTCGCCCTCGCCGACAGCTCCGGCGTCGTGCTGACGGGAACCGTCTCTGTCAACGACCGGCCCTGGCTCGCCGACCACGCCCTGGACGGCCGCATCCTCTTCCCCGGCACCGCGTTCCTCGACCTCGCCATGGAGGCGTGCGCGCACGTCGGGGCCCCCCGGATCGGCGACCTCACCCTCCAGACGCCGCTCGTGCTCCCGGAGAACGGCACCGTCCAGCTCCAGGTGTCCGTCTCGGCACCCGACGGCAACGGCGACCGCGCCCTCTCGGTGCACTCCCGACCCGCCCCCGGCGCCTCCTGGACGCGGCACGCCGACGGCACCCTCACCGACACGCCGTCGGCCGTCGCTCCCGCACCTCTGCCGGCCGCCTGGCCGCCGGCGACCGCCACCCCGGTGGACGTCAGCGGCCTGTACGACCGCATCGCCGCCGCCGGCTTCGCCTACGGCCCCGCCTTCCGCGGGCTGCGCGCGGCCTGGCGCGACGGCGACGACGTGTACGCCGAGATCGCCCCGGAGGAGGGCGAACACCTGCAGGGCGCCGACCGGTTCCGCGTCCACCCCGCCCTGCTGGACGCCGCCCTGCACACGGTGGCCCTGACCCCCGCCGCGGGCACCGGCAGCGTCCTGCCGTTCACCTTCTCCGACGTCGTCCCGCACTCCGCCGGCGCCACCGCGCTGCGCGTGCGACTCACCCCCGTCGGCGAGCACACCTACCGGGTGGGCCTCCTCGACGGCGAGGGACGCCGGGTCGCCGACATCGACGGGCTCACCCTGCGCCCCGTGGACACCAGCGCCCTGCCGTCCGCTCCGGGGCGCGGCGCACTGCACCGGATCCGCTGGACGCCCGCCGCCATCGACACGGCGCCCGTCGCCACGCCGCATCTCGTCGGCAGCGTGCTGCCGCCCGACACACCGGCGTTCGGCGCCGCCGTACGGCACCCGGACCCCGCCGCGCTGTACGCCGCCACCGGCGCAGCCGTGCCCGCGACGGTCCTGGCGGCGATACCCGACACCCGGTCCGACGCGGACGCCGACGTCACCGCCGCCACGCGACGTGCCACCACCCACGCGCTGAGCCTGCTCACCGGCTGGCTGGCGCAGGACGGCCTGGCCGCCTCCCGGCTGGTGGTGCTGACCCGGCACGCCGTCACCACCGGATCCGGGGACGCGCCCCGTACCGATCCGGCCCAGGCGGCCGTCTGGGGCCTGGTCCGTGCGGCGCGCGCCGAGAACCCGGGCCGCTTCGCCCTGATCGACCACGACGGCAGTGCCGCCTCCCTGGCACGGCTGCCGGCCGTGCTGGCCTCGGACGAGAGCGAGATCGCCCTGCGCGAGGGCACCGCGCTCACACCCCGGCTCACCCAGGCGGCGCCGCCCGCCGAGACGGCGGACGGCGCATTCGCCGACGGCACCGTCCTGGTCACCGGGGCCGGCGGCATCCTGGGACGGGAGATCGCCCGCCACCTGGTCTCCGCCCACGGCGTGCGCTCCCTGGTGCTGGCCGGACGGCGCGGCCCGGCGGCCGAGGGCATGACCGAACTCCACGAGGAGCTCAGCGGCCACGGGGCCCACGTCACCGTCGCGGCCTGCGACGTCGCCGATCGCGACGCCCTGACCGCCCTGCTCGGTGACATCCCCGCCGACCGGCCGCTCCGCGCCGTCGTCCACACCGCGGGCGTCCTCGACGACGGCATCGTGCAGTCGCTCACTCCCGAGCGCGTCGACACGGTGCTGCGGGCCAAGGCCGACGCGACCGTCCTGCTGGAGGAACTCACCCGCGACACCGGTGCCGCGCTCGTTCTGTTCTCCTCGATCGCCGGAACCCTCGGCGGCGTGGGTCAGGGCAACTATTCGGCCGCCAACGCCTTCCTCGACGCCTTCGCTGCCCGCCGCGCCGCCGGCGGACGCCGCGTCCAGTCCCTCGCCTGGGGTCTGTGGGCCGAACGCAGCGGCATGACCGGCAAGCTCGGCGAAGCGGACATGCGCCGCATCGCCCGCAGCGGACTGCGGCCCATGGAGACCACCCACGCGCTCGCCCTGCTCGACGCGGCGCTGCGCTCCCGGGATCCGTACCACGCGCCCGTCGACCTCGACCCGGCCGGGCTACGCGCCTTTGACGGTTCGGTCCCGGACCTGGTGCGCGACCTCGTCCCGGCTCGCCCCCGGCACCGGGCCGCACCGGCCACCGCCGCGTCGGCGGCGCCCGCGGAGGGCGAGCTGCGCACCCGCCTCGCCGGGCTCGCCCCGGATGCCCGGCACGCCGTCGTCCTGGACGCCGTACTCGCTCAGGCGGCCCTGGTCATCGGGCACGAGGGCCCCGACTCCATCGACCCGGAAGGAGGGTTCCTGGACAGCGGGTTCAACTCGTTGACCGCCGTCGAACTGCGCAACCGCATCGGCGCCCTCGCAGGAGCACGACTGCCCGCGACCCTCATGTTCGACTACCCGACGCCGGAACGGCTCGCCGCGCACCTCCTGGAACGCCTCACCCACGAGGCGCAGCCGGCCACCTCCCCGGTCCTCGACCGTCTCGACGCCCTGGAAGCCCAGTTCACCGCGTCGGTCCTGGACAGCGCCGTCCAGGAGCGGCTGCGCAGCAGGCTCAGCGGACTGCTGGCCCGGCTCGACGACGACGCGGCCGCCGGGACCGCCGTCGGTCCCGTGCCGTCGGCGCCGGGGCAGGCCGCCGACGAGGTCTCCGACGACGAACTGCGCGCCTTCCTCGAGGGCGACCTCGACGAGGTCTGAACCCGGCCTCGTTCCGGCCCGGACACGGCGTCCGGGCCGGAACGGCCACCACCCCCTACCCACCACCTCTCACTCATCACCTCCCACCCATCACCTCTCACCCGTCACCTGGATGGAACAGTGAAGGCTCTCGTGCTCGCGGGGGGATCAGGTTCACGACTGCGACCGATCACCCACACGTCCAGCAAGCAATTGGTCCCGGTCGCCAACAAACCGATCCTCTTCTACGGTCTCGAATCCATCGCCGCGGCGGGCATCACCGACGTCGGTGTCATCGTCGGCAGCACCGCCCCGGAGATCGAGGCAGCCGTCGGTGACGGCTCCGCCTTCGGCCTGACCGTCACCTACATCCCGCAGAGCGAACCCCTGGGGCTCGCCCACGCGGTGCTCATCGCCGAATCCTTCCTGGGCGACGACGACTTCGTCATGTACCTCGGTGACAACTTCGTGCTCGACGGCATCACCGACGTCGTCGAGGAGTTCCGCAAGGACCCACGCGACGCCCAGGTGCTGCTCACCCGGGTGAGCAATCCGACGGCCTTCGGCGTGGCGGTCACCGACGACAACGGCAACGTCCTCGTGCTCGAGGAGAAACCGCGCAAGCCGCGCAGCGATCTCGCCGTCGCAGGCGTGTACCTCTTCACGGCGGCCGTCCACGAAGCGGTGCGGGCCGTCCAGCCGTCCCCCCGCGGCGAGTTGGAGATCACCGACGCGCTGCAGTGGATGATCGACCAGGGAATGGAGGTCCGCTCCACGGTCATCACCGGTTACTGGAAGGACACCGGCAACGTCACCGACATGCTGGAGGTCAACCGCACCCTCCTCGAACGCCTCCAGCCCTGCGTCAACGGCTACGTCGACGACGAGAGCGAGATCATCGGACGCGTCCGGATCGAGGCGGGCGCCGAGGTCCGGCGCTCCCGCATCGTCGGTCCCGTGATCATCGGCGCCGGCAGCGTCGTCAGCGACTCGTACGTGGGCCCCTCCACGTCGGTCGCGGAGAACTGCCGTATCTCCCACAGCGAGATCGAGTACTCGATCGTGCTGCGGGAGTCGTCCTTCGACCGGATCCGGCGTGTGGCGGCGTCCCTCGTCGGCCGCAACGTCAAAGTCGCCGTCGCCCCCGGACTGCCTGCCACCCACCGCCTCGTCATAGGCGATCACGGGCACGTCCAGCTCTCGTCATGACCGCCGTACGCCTCCTCGTCGTCACCGCGGTACGAGCCGAACGCGACGCCGTCGCGCGAGGTCTGGGCCCTGCCGCGGCGGTCGAGTGCGGCGCCCTGCCGGGCCGCGAGATGCTCCGGATCGACTGCACCGGGGACGCCTCGTCGGAGCGGGCCGACCGCACGGCGGCGGGGCAGGGTCCCGTCCGTCACCGGCAGCTCGTCGCCGACCTGACGGCAGGGGGAGTGGGCCCCGCCGCCGCGGCCGCGGCGACCGACGCGGCACTCACCGCGGCGGCCGTCCGGGGCGACCGGTACCACCTGGTCGTCTCGACAGGCATCGCGGGGGGCTTCGTGCCGGTCGCCGACGTCGGTTCCGTCGTCGTCGCCGACCGCGTCATCGCCGCCGACCTCGGCTGCGAGACCCCCGACGGATTCCTCTCCATGGACTGCCTCGGCTTCGGAGTCTCCGAGCACGCCTGCGCACCCCACCTCTCCGCCGCCGTCGCCCGGGTCCTCGGCGCCGTCCACGCCCCCGTCCTGACCGTCTCCACCGTCACCGGTACCGCGGAACGCGCCCAGCGTCTACGGCAACGCCACGGAGCCGCGGCCGAGGCGATGGAGGGCTTCGGCGTCGCCGAGGCCGCCGCCGTCCACGGCGTCCCGCTGCTGGAACTGCGCACCGTCTCCAACGCCGTCGGCCCCCGCGACCGCGCCGCCTGGCGCATCCCCGACGCCCTGACGGCACTTCAGGACGCCTTCGCGGTCCTGTACACCGTGCTGGCCCGGGGCGCCCCACCGCCGTACGTCTGAGCAGCCCGGGCCCCGAACTTCCGTGGAAGAAACGGCTGTCCGGGGCCCCGGCACGTCCGGGCCGTCCGACCGGCCATTGCTCCGGCCTGCGTGAATGGCGGCGGGCTCATGATTTCCAAGGGTTTCCCCAGAGAACCCGGCCGGGTGCCGAGAAAGGCTCCCGGGCCGGGTCATGCTGTCCCCACCGCTCGAGGAGTACACCGGCAGTCGGGCGCCCACAGGGCCCGCCGACCACGCGCGGGGACACGTTCCGTCACAGAACCGATCAGCATGGGGGCAGTCCATGACGAATGAAGCGCAGCTTCGGGACTACCTCAAGCGGGTCACCGTGGATCTCCACAACACCCGCCGCCGGTTGCGGCAGCTGGAGGCCCGCGAGCAGGAGCCCGTCGCCATCGTCGGCATGAGCTGCCGCCTGCCCGGCGGCGTCCGCACACCCGACGACTTCTGGGACCTGCTGATCGACGGGGCCGACGCGGTGACCGACTGGCCCGCCGACCGGGGCTGGTCCACCGCGCCCGGCCCGGACCACGGCGCCGCCGGGCGTCGCCGTGGCGGTTTCCTCGACGACGCCGACCGGTTCGACCCCGCCTTCTTCGGCATCTCCCCGCGCGAGGCGCTCGCGATGGACCCGCAGCAGCGTCTGCTGCTCGAAGTGGTCTGGGAAGCCTTCGAGCGTGCCGGCATCGATCCCACCACCCTGCGGGGCAGCCGCTCGGGGGTGTTCGTCGGGTGCAGCGACCAGGGCTACACCTCCGGGCTGCGCGAAATCCCCGACGACGTCCGGGGTCATCTGCTCACCGGCAACTCCATGTCGGTCCTCTCCGGCCGTGTCGCCTACACCCTCGGGCTGGAGGGCCCGGCCGTCACCGTCGACACCGCCTGCTCGTCCTCCCTGGTCGCCCTGCACCTGGCCGCCCAGTCGCTGCGCTCCGGCGAGTGCTCTCTCGCCGTCGTCGGCGGTGTCACCGTCATGTCCAGCCCCGGCGCCTTCGTCGAGTTCGAGCAGCAGGGCGGCCTGGCCGGCGACGGCCGCTGCAAGGCCTTCTCCGACGACGCGGACGGGACGGGCTGGGCCGAGGGCGCCGGGACGATCGTCGTCGAACGGCTCTCCGACGCCCGCCGCAACGGCCATCAGGTGCTGGCGGTGCTGCGCGGCAGCGCGGTCAACCAGGACGGCGCCTCCAACGGCCTCACGGCCCCCAACGGCCTGGCCCAGCAGCGCGTCATCCTCGCCGCCCTCGCCAACGCCGGCCTGCCCGCGTCCGAGATCGACGCCGTGGAGGCCCACGGCACGGGCACCTCGCTCGGCGACCCCATCGAGGCCCAGGCGCTGCTCGCCACCTACGGCCAGGGCCGTACCGCCGACCGGCCGCTGTGGCTCGGCTCGGCGAAATCCAACATCGGCCACACCCAGGCCGCAGCGGGCGTCGTCGGCGTCATCAAGTCCGTCCTCGCGCTACGGCACGGCGTCCTGCCGCCCACCCTGCACGCCGATCGTCCCTCGCACCACGTCGACTGGAGCGCGGGTCACGTCCGGTTGCTCACCGGGCCCGTCGACTGGCCGCACGTCGACCACCCGCACCGAGTCGGAGTCTCCGCGTTCGGCGTCTCCGGCACCAACGCGCACGCCGTCATCGAGCAGGCTCCCGAACCCGCCGCGGACGAGACCACCCCGGAACCGGAACCCCGTACCGCCCTCCCGGTCCTGCCGTGGCTCCTGTCCGCCCGCGACGAGACCGCGCTGCGGGGCCAGGCGGGTCGTCTGGCCGCCCACCTGACCGAGCGCCCGGACACCGACCTCTACGACCTGGCGGCCTCCCTGGCCACCACCCGCACCGCCTTCGAGGCCCGCGCCGTGCTCCAGGGCCACGACCGCGCCGAACTCCTCGCCGGACTCTCCGCGTTGGCCACGGGCGGGCCCGACGCGCGCACCACGATCGGGACGACCCGGGGTGGTCGGACGGCGTTCTTGTTCGCGGGTCAGGGTGCGCAGCGGGTGGGGATGGGGCGTGAGTTGTATGTGTCGTTCCCGGTGTTCGCGGAGGCGTTCGACGCGGTGTGTGCGCAGGTGGGCGGTGGGTTGCGGGACGTCGTGTTCGGTGGGGACGTGGAGCGGCTGGAGCGTACGGAGTGGGCGCAGCCTGCGTTGTTCGCGGTCGAGGTGGCGTTGTTCCGTCTGGTGGAGTCGTTCGGGGTGCGTCCTGATTTCCTGATGGGGCATTCGGTCGGTGAGATCGCTGCCGCGCATGTGGCGGGTGTGTTCTGTCTGGAGGACGCGTGTGCTCTGGTGGTGGCGCGGGGCCGGTTGATGCAGGCGTTGCCCGGGGGTGGCGCGATGGTCGCTCTGCAGGCGTCCGAGGACGAGGTTCTGCCACTCCTGGAGGGCCGTGGGGCGGAGGTGTCGGTCGCTGCGGTGAACGGCCCGCGTGCGGTGGTGATCGCGGGTGTCGAGGCGGCCGTCACCGCGATCGCCGATCAGTTCAGGGCGCAGGGGCGTCGGACTTCTCGTCTGCGGGTGTCGCACGCGTTCCACTCGCCGTTGATGGAGCCGATGCTGGAGGCCTTCCGCACGGTCGCGGAGGGGATCGCCTATGACTCTCCGGTGATTCCGTTGGTGTCGAACGTGTCCGGGCGGCTCGCGGTGGAGGGCGAGTTGGCTTCGGCGGGGTACTGGGTGCGGCATGTGCGTGAGGCGGTGCGTTTCGCCGACGGGATGGGTGTGCTGGCCGGCGAGGGCGTGACCCGTTTCCTGGAGATCGGCCCCGACTCCACCCTCACCGCACTCGCGCAGAACAACGCGGCGGACGACGCGCTGTACGCGCCGGTCCTCCGCAAGGACGGTGAGGAGTCCCGGCACTTCGTGACGGCCCTCGCGCGACTGCATGTGAGCGGCGCGGCGGTGGCGTGGTCCACGCTCCTTCCGGCGGCGCGGACGGTCGAGCTGCCCACGTACGCCTTCCACCGCGACCGGTTCTGGCTGGAGCGTTCCTACGCCGAGGACGGCTCGGCCGTCGCCGTCGACGGCCTGCACCACCGTGTCGTCTGGCGTACGGTCGCCGGCCTGCCCGAGGGCGCGCGGCTGTCCGGGCGCTGGCTGTTCCTGCGGCCCGTGTCGTCGGCCGGCGCGGACGGCTGGGACGGCGCCCTGACCGGCGCACTGCACGACGCCGGTGCGGAACTGGTCGCCGTCGAGCACCACCACAGCGACGGCCGGGCCGAGTTGGCGCGACGTATCGCCGTGGCCGTCGGCGACGCCCCGGTCGCCGGCGTCGTCTCCACCCTCGCCCTGGAGCGCGGGGGGAACGCGGACGTGCCCGACGGTGTTCTCGCGACCACGGTACTCGTCCAGGCCCTCGGAGACGCCGCTGTCCCGGCGCCGCTGTGGACCATGACCCGGGAAGCCGTCACCGCCACGGCCGGCGATCCGGCCCCGGAACCCGACCAGGCCGCCGTCTGGGGCCTGGGACGCGTCGTCGCCCTGGAACACCCCGACCGCTGGGGCGGTCTCGTGGACCTGCCCGCGACCCTGGACCGGCGTTCGGCCGCCCGGCTGGTCACCCTGCTCGCCGACGGCGCGACGGCCGCAGGCCCGCGCGAGGACCAGGTCGCGGTCCGCTCCCGCGGACTCCTGGGCCGCCGCCTGGTTCCGGCCTCTCCCGCATTGGAATCCGCCTGGCAGCCGTCCGGCACGGTGCTGGTGACCGGCGGCACAGGCGCGCTGGGCGCCAGAGTGGCCCGGTGGGCCGCCCGGGCGGGCGCCGCGCACCTGATCCTGGTCAGCCGCAACGGGGACCGGGCGCCGGGCGCCGAGGACCTGCGCGGCGAACTGCTCGACGCCGGCGTCGAAGTGACGTTCGCAGCACTGGATCTGACGAACCGTAAGGCATTGCGCGCGCTGCTCGACGCCCACCCTGTCGACGCGGTCGTCCACACGGCAGGGGTGCTGGAGGACGGCGTCCTCGACGGCCTGACGCCGGCCGCCTTCAAGAAGGTCTTCGCCGCCAAGGCCGCCGGCGCACGCAACCTGGACGAGCTGACCCGCAACCGCGAGCTCTCCGCCTTCGTCCTCTTCTCGTCCTTCGCCGGCACGGTCGGCTCCGCCGGACAGGCCAACTACGCCGCCGCCAACGCCCTGTTGGACGCCCTCGCGGAGCGGCGCAGGAGCGAGGGGCTGCCCGCCACCTCGATCGCCTGGGGGCCGTGGGCAGGCGGCGGCATGGCCGCCGACGCCGACGCGGAGGGCCGGCAGACGAGAGGCGGCGTGGGCCTCCTCGACCCCGACCGGGCCCTGGACGCCCTCGCCGCCGCCGCTGGGGACGCGGCTGCCACGGCCTTCGTGGCCGACGTCGACTGGAGCCGTTTCGGCGCCGCCTTCACAGCGGTCCGGCACAGCTCGTTCCTCGGAGAGGTGTACCGCGCCCCGGTCGGACCCCAGGTCACCGCCGAGACCGTCACGACCGGACTCCAGGCGCGTCTGCGCGGCTTCGCCCCTGAGGCGCGCCTGCGGGAGCTCGTCACAGAGGTCCGCGCCCGGGCCGCGGCGGCACTCGGACACACCGGCACCGAACAGGTCGGCGCGGAGCGGGCCTTCCGCGACCTGGGCGTGGACTCGTTGATCGCGGTGGAGCTGCGCAATGTCCTGGCCTCCGTGTCGGGTGTCGGCCTCCCGGCGACGGTGGTCTTCGACCATCCGACCCCGCAGGCGCTGGCGGCGTTCCTCCACGCCGAGTTGTTCGGGGAGGAGGCCGCCGCTGCCGCCACGTCGTACGGGACCACCGCGATCGCGGTGGACGAGCCGGTGGCGATCGTGGGCATGGCCTGTCGTTTCCCCGGTGGTGTGGAGACCCCGGAGCAGTTCTGGGAGCTGCTCGCGGACGGCCGCGAGGGCATCGGCGACTTCCCCACCGACCGCGGCTGGGACCTCGACCTGCTCTTCGCCCCTGACCCGGACAACCCCTACGCCAGCCACACCGCGCACGGTGGCTTCCTGTCCGATGTCGGTCAGTTCGACGCGGAGTTCTTCGGGGTGTCGCCGCGTGAGGCGTTGGCGATGGATCCGCAGCAGCGGTTGTTGCTGGAGGTGTCGTGGGAGGCGGTGGAGCGGGCGGGGGTGGATCCCCGGTCGTTGCGGGGGAGTCGTACGGGTGTGTTCGTGGGGACGAACGGTCAGGACTATCCGGCGTTGTTGAGTGTGTCGGAGGGTGACTTCGGGGGGTATGTCGGCACGGGGAACGCGGCGAGTGTGGCGTCGGGCCGGGTGTCGTATGTGCTGGGTCTTGAGGGTCCGGCGGTGACGGTGGACACGGCGTGTTCGTCGTCGTTGGTGGCGTTGCATCTGGCGGGGCAGGCGTTGCGGTCGGGGGAGTGTGATCTGGCGCTGGCGGGTGGTGTGACGGTGATGTCGACGCCGGGTGCTTTCGTGGAGTTCGGTCGTCAGGGTGGGTTGGCGGCGGATGGTCGGTGCAGGGCGTTCGGTGAGGGTGCGGATGGTACGGGGTGGGGTGAGGGGGTCGGGGTGCTGTTGGTGGAGCGGTTGTCGGATGCGCGTCGGTTGGGGCATCGGGTGTTGGCGGTGGTGCGGGGTTCGGCGGTGAATCAGGATGGTGCGTCGAATGGGTTGACGGCTCCGAACGGTCCGTCGCAGCAGCGGGTGATTCGTGCGGCGTTGGGGTCGGCGGGGTTGTCGGCGGTGGATGTGGATGTGGTGGAGGCGCATGGTACGGGGACGCGGTTGGGTGATCCGATCGAGGCGCAGGCGCTTCTTGCCGCTTACGGCCAGGGTCGTCCGTCTGGCCGGCCGTTGTGGTTGGGGTCGGTGAAGTCGAATGTGGGTCATACGCAGGCGGCTGCGGGTGTGGCTGGTGTGATCAAGATGGTGCAGGCGTTGCGTCATGGGGTGTTGCCGGCGACGTTGCATGTGGGTGAGCCGTCGTCGCATGTGGACTGGTCGGCCGGGGACGTGCGGCTGCTGACGCAACGGCAGCCGTGGCCCGGGGAGGGTGGGCGTGTGCGGCGTGCGGGGGTGTCGTCGTTCGGTCTGTCCGGCACCAACGCGCACGTCATCCTCGAACAGGCCCCTGCCGAGCCGGTGGACGAGGTTGAGGGGGACGGCGAGGGCGAGGGCGCGGGTGCGGGTGAGGGTCTGCCGGTGGTGCCGTGGGTGCTGTCCGGACGCGGCGCCGACGCTCTGCGCTCACAAGCCGGCCGTCTGCTGGACGCCGTGCGGTCCACCCCCGGCATCGACTGCGCGGAGGTGGGCGCCGCCCTCGTCGCGACGCGTACCGCGTTCGAGGACCGGGCCGTCGTCTGGGGCCGGGACCGCACCGAACTCCTCCACGCCCTCGAAACGTTGGCGGCAGGAGAAGCCGACCCTCATGCCGTCACCGGAACGGTGGGCGAAGGTCGGACGGCGTTCTTGTTCGCGGGTCAGGGTGCGCAGCGGGTGGGGATGGGGCGTGAGTTGTATGTGTCGTTCCCGGTGTTCGCGGAGGCGTTCGACGCGGTGTGTGCGCGGGTGGGCGGTGGGTTGCGGGAGGTTGTGTTCGGTGGGGACGTGGAGCGGCTGGAGCGTACGGAGTGGGCGCAGCCTGCGTTGTTCGCGGTCGAGGTGGCGTTGTTCCGTCTGGTGGAGTCGTTCGGGGTGCGTCCTGATTTCCTGATGGGGCATTCGGTCGGTGAGATCGCTGCCGCGCATGTGGCGGGTGTGTTCTGTCTGGAGGACGCGTGTGCTCTGGTGGTGGCGCGGGGGCGGTTGATGCAGGGGTTGCCCGGGGGTGGCGCGATGGTCGCTCTGCAGGCGTCCGAGGACGAGGTTCTGCCACTCCTGGAGGGCCGTGGGGCGGAGGTGTCGGTCGCTGCGGTGAACGGCCCGTGTGCGGTGGTGATCGCGGGTGTCGAGGCGGCCGTCACCGAGATCGCTGCGGAGTTGAAGGCGCGAGGTCGTCGGACGTCTCGTCTGCGGGTGTCGCACGCGTTCCACTCGCCGTTGATGGAGCCGATGCTGGAGGCCTTCCGTGAGGTCGCGGAGGGGATCGCCTATGGCTCTCCGGTGATTCCGTTGGTGTCGAACGTGTCCGGGCGGCTCGCGGTGGAGGGCGAGTTGGCGTCGGCGGGGTACTGGGTGCGGCATGTGCGTGAGGCGGTGCGTTTCGCCGACGGGATGGGTGTGCTGGCCGGCGAGGGCGTGACGCGGTTCCTGGAGATCGGCCCCGACTCCACCCTCACCGCGCTCGCCCGTGCCGCTCTCGGGGACGGTGTCCTCTGCGTTCCCGTGCAGCGCAAGGGCCGCCCCGAAGTCGACGGCTTGTTCGCGGCGATGGCCGCTCAGTACGCCTGCGGACTTCCCGTCCGCTGGGGCGGGTTCTTCGCCGGCGTGCGCCCCGCGCCGCTGCCCACGTACGCCTTCCAGCGCACCCGGTACTGGCCCGAGGTGAAGAAGAGGGCCCTTGCGGCGACGGACGTGGTGACGGCCGGGGAGGCCGCGTTCTGGGCTGCCGTCGATCAGGGTGACGCCGATGGACTCGCCGGGTTCCTCGGCCTCGGCGGCGGAGAACTGAACGGTGTCGTCCCGGCGCTGACGGAATGGCGGCGTGCTCAGCTCGAACGGACCGCCGTGGATTCGCTGCGCTACCGCGTCCGTTGGGATCGTCTGGCGACGGGAGTCGAGCGGACGGTCAGCGGTCGCTGGCTGCTGCTGCAGGCCGGTGACGACGAGGCACTGCCCGGCATCGAGGAGTTCGTGCCGGGAGTCGAGCGCGTGGTCTGCGCCACCGGCAGGGAACGCACGGTTCTGCGCGATCTGTTCGGCGCGGCCATGGCCGACGGCGTTCCCGTCGCCGGTGTGCTCTCGTGCCTGCCGGGTGTGGACAGCGCGCTTGCCCTGGTGCAGGCCCACGGTGACGCCGGGCTCAGCGCGCGGCTGTGGATCGTCACCAGCGGCGCCGTGGCCGTGGGAGCCGGGACCGAGGCCGCGATCGAGCCCGGAGCAGCCTCCGTGTGGGGCCTCGGGCGGGTCGCCGCGCTCGAACATCCGGATGTCTGGGGTGGTCTGCTCGACCTGCCCGCACGGCCGGACCGACGCGCCCTCGCTCGGGCCGCCGCCGTTCTGGAGGCCGCCGACGAGGACCAGGTGGCGGTGCGCGGCGCCCAGGCCTACGCCCGCAGGCTCGTGCCCGCTCCCGTCCCCGCCGGCACGGGGGAGTGGACGTCCCCGGAACGTGTCCTGATCACCGGCGGCACCGGCGCCCTCGGTGCGCGTGTCGCGCACTGGGCCGTCGGGCGCGGGGCGCGCGAGCTGGTGCTGACCGGCCGTCGTGGGCCCCAGGCGCCCGGCGCGGACGAGCTGCGCGCGCAACTCGCCGAGCTCGGCGCGCGGGTGTCCGTGGTGGCCTGCGACATGGGCGACCGGGACGCGGTCGAGCGGCTCCTCGCCGAGCACCCCGTGGACGCGGTGCTGCACTGTGCGGGCGTCCTCGACGACGACGTCATCGCCGCCTGCTCGCCCGACCGGCTCGCGGCCGTGCTGCGGGCCAAGGCCGTGGCCGCCGACCACCTCGACGAACTGACCCGTGACAGCGGGCTGTCGGCCTTCGTGACGTTCTCCTCGATAGCCGGCGTCTGGGGGAGCGGGGGGCAGGCCGCGTACGCCGCCGCCAACGCCCACCTGGACGCGCTGGTCGAGCGCCGTCGCGCCCGCGGCCTGGCCGGCACCTCCGTGGCCTGGGGGCCGTGGGGCGACACCGGCATGGCCGCCGACGAGGAGGCGGCGAAGCTGCTGATCCGCAGGGGGCTGCGGCCGCTCGATCCCGCTGCCGCGCTGACCTCGCTCGAGTGCGCACTGGCCGGCCGGGACACGACCGTGGTCGTGGCCGACGTGGACTGGGAGCGGTTCCTGGCCGCCTTCACCACCGGCCGTCCCAGCCCTCTGCTCGCCGTGCCGGCCGGCACGGCCGCGGCCCCGGCCGCGGACGGAGCCGTCACGGAGGCGGGCAGCACGCTGCGCGAGCGCCTCGCACCGCTCACCGCGGAGGAGCGCGAGGCCGGCCTGCTCGACCTGGTGTGCCGTCGTGCCGCCGCCGCGCTCGGCCACGCCGACCCGGCCGCGGTCACCGTGGGACGGGCCTTCCGCGACATGGGCTTCGACTCGCTGACCGCGGTCGAACTGCGCGACGACCTCACCGCCGAGACCGGCGTCCCGCTGCCGACCACGCTGGTCTTCGACCATCCCACGCCGCTCGCCGTCGCCGAGCACCTCCGGGACGTGCTGTTCGGGACCGTGGAGGTCCGGCACGAGGTCACGGCGCGGATCGCCGACACCGACCCCGTGGTCATCGTCGGCATGGGCTGCCGGCTGCCCGGTGGCATCGACGGCCCCGACCGGCTGTGGGAGCTGCTGGCCGCGGGCGGCGACACCGTCGGCGGGTTCCCCGAGGACCGCGGCTGGGACCTGACGTCCCTGCTCCAGGTCAGCGACACCCGTTCCGGCGGCTTCCTGACCCGGGCCTCCGCCTTCGACGCCGCGTTCTTCGGCATCAGCCCCCGCGAGGCGCAGGCGCTCGACCCGCAGCAGCGGCTGGTGCTGGAAACCTCCTGGGAGGCGCTGGAGTTCGCCGGCATCGACCCCACCGCGCTCAAGGGCTCGCGCACCGGCGTCTTCGTCGGCGCCGGCAGTTCCGGCTACGCCACCGGTCTGACGGAGATCCCCGAGGGCCTCGGCGGACATCTGCTGACCGGTCAGGCGGGCAGTGTGGTCTCCGGCCGCATCGCCTACTCCCTCGGACTCGAGGGTCCGGCCGTCACCGTCGACACCGCCTGCTCCTCCTCCCTGGTCGCCCTGCACCTGGCCGCGCAGTCGCTGCGGTCCGGCGAGAGCGACCTGGCCCTCGCCGGGGGCGTGACGGTCATGGCCGACCCGGGCGCCTTCGTCGAGTTCAGCCTTCAGGGCGGACTGGCCCCGGACGGCCGGTGCAAGGCGTTCTCTGAGGAGGCCGACGGCACAGGCTGGGCCGAGGGTGTCGGCATCCTCGTCGTGGAGCGGCTGTCCGACGCGCGGCGCAACGGTCACCGTGTGCTGGCCGTCGTCGAGGGGACCGCCGTCAACCAGGACGGCGCGTCCAACGGTCTGACCGCCCCCAACGGGCCGTCGCAGCAGCGGGTCATCCGGCAGGCGCTGGCGGCGGCGGGGCTGTCCCCCAAGGACGTGGACGCCGTGGAGGCGCACGGCACCGGAACCACCCTCGGCGACCCCATCGAGGCCCAGGCGCTGATCGCGGCCTACGGCCAGGACCGCGACGAGGACCGGCCGCTGTGGCTGGGCTCCGTCAAGTCCAACCTGGGCCACACCCAGGCCGCGGCCGGAGCCGTCGGCGTCATCAAGATGGTCCTCGCCCTGCGCAACGGGATGCTGCCGGCCACCCTGCACGCCGGCCGCCCCTCCTCCCGCGTCGACTGGAACACCGGTCGGGTCCGCCTCCTGGACGAGGCCGTGGCCTGGCACGCCGGCGACCGAACCCGCCGTGCCGGTGTCTCCGCGTTCGGCGTCTCCGGCACCAACGCACACGTCGTCCTCGCCGAACCGGCCGCTGCCGGGCGCGAGCCGAGTGCCCCCCGCCCCGGCGGAACGGACCGCCAACGGACCGCGCTGCCGTGGCTGTTGGCGGCGCGCAGCGCGCCCGCCCTGCGTGACCAGGCGAGCCGCCTCCTCGCCCACCTGGAACAGCGCCCGCTTCTGGACGCCGCCGACGTCGCCCACTCGCTCGCCTTCACGCGCGCGCCGCTCGAACACCGCGCCGTCGTCACCGGCTCCGACCGCGCCGCACTGCTGGCCGGACTCCGTGCGCTCGCCTCGGGAGAGACGAACCCCGCCGTGGTCACCGGGGACACCCTGAGCGGGGGCGGCACCGCGTTCCTGTTCGCCGGACAGGGCACCCAGCGCCCGGGGATGGGCCGCGGGCTGCACGACGCGTTCCCCGTGTACGCCGACGCCTTCGACGCCGTCTGCGGGCACTTCGACGGGCTCCTCGCACGGCCTCTCGCCGAGATGGTGCACGAGGGCGACGCCGACACCCTGAACCGCACCGAGTACGCCCAGCCCGCCCTGTTCGCCGTGGAGGTCGCCCTCTTCCGCCTCCTGGAGTCGTTCGGGGCGCGGCCCACCCACCTGATCGGCCACTCCGTGGGCGAGATAGCCGCCGCCCACGTGGCCGGGGTGTTCAGCCTGCCCGACGCCTGCCGCCTGGTCGCCGCCCGCGGCAGGCTGATGCAGGCGCTGCCCGAGGGCGGCGCGATGATCGCCCTCCAGGCGTCCGAGGACGAGGTCCTGCCGCTGCTCGCCGGGTGCGAGGAGGCCATCGGGGTGGCGGCCGTCAACGGACCCCGGTCCGTGGTCGTCTCCGGCGACGAGGACGCCGCTCTCGCCGTCGCCGCCCACTTCGCGGCGCAGGGCCGCAAGACCACCCGGCTGCGGGTCGGTCACGCCTTCCACTCGCCGCGCATGCAGCCGATGCTCGACGACTTCCGGGCCGTCGCGGACACCGTCGCCTACACCGAGCCGCACATCCCCGTCGTCTCCGACCTCACCGGCCGCGTCGCCGAACCCGGCCAGCTGACGGACGCCGCGTACTGGGTGCGGCACGTGCGGCACGCCGTACGGTTCGCCGACGCGGTCGCCGCCCTGGAGGAGCAAGGCGTCGTCCGCCTCGTCGAACTCGGCCCCGACACCACCCTGACCGCCCTGGCACAGGGATCCTGGCAGGGCGGCGCGCCGCTCGCCGTGCCCACGCTGCGCGACGACCGCGACGAGGCGGAGACGTTCCTGACCGCGGTCGGCGCCCTGCACGCCCACGGCGCACCCGTCGACCGGCGCGCCGTGCTCGACGCCGCCGCGCCCGGCGCCCGCCCGGTGGAGCTGCCCACCTACGCCTTCCAGCACCGCCCGTACTGGATCGAGGCGGGGGCGGCGGGGGGCGACCCGGCCGCCGCCGGACTCATGCCCGCGGGCCACCCCCTGCTCGGCGCGGTCGTCCCGTCCGCCGTCGACGACTCCCTGCTGTTCACCGGCCGCCTCGGCACCCGGGCCGCGAGCTGGCTCGCCGCCCACCGTATCGGCGGCACGGCCGTCGTCCCGAGCACCGCCTTCCTCGAGCTCGCCCTCGCCGTCGGCGCCCACGCGGGCTGCCCGCAGGTTCGGGAACTGGTCCTGGAACGCCCGCTGTCACTGCCCGAGCACGACGCCGTCGCCCTGCAGATCCGCGTGGACGCGCCCGACGCCCGAGGCGATCGTGCCTTCGCCGTCCACGCACGCCCGGCCGCCGACACCGGCGCCGCGTGGAACCGGCACGCCACCGGTGTCCTCACGGCGCAGACCGAACCGGCCCCGGACCACGACCTGACGGCATGGCCGCCGCCCGGCGCCGAGGAACTGGACACCCGGGGGCTGTACACGCGGCTGCGGGAGGCCGGTCTCGACTACGGGCCCGTCTTCCAGGGCCTGACGGCAGCCTGGCGGGACCGGACCGCCGTGTACGCCGAGGTCGCGCTCCCCGAGTCCGCCACGGCCGACGCCGGCCGCCACGACCTGCACCCGGCCCTGCTCGACGCCGCCCTGCACCCGCTCGGCCTCGGGACGTTCGACGGCCTGGGCGAGGGCCGCGTGCTGTTCTCCGCGGGCGCGGTCCGGCTGTTCGCCACCGGCGCCACGACGCTCCGCGTCCGCCTGGAACGCAGCGGGGCGGACACACTGTCCCTCACCGCAGCCGACGCGGTCGGCGACCCCGTTCTCACCGTCGGGTCGCTGCTGCTGCGGCCGGTACCCGGGGCGACCGCGACCTCCGCGGCCGCCGCCCGCCCGCAGAGCGCGCCCGTCGCGGAACCGGGCCGCCGCCGGGCCGCCGCCCGCACCCAGCCCCCCGGGAGCCTCCTCGAACGGCTCGCCGGCCGGCCGGCCGCGGAACGCGAGCGCTCACTCCTCGCCACCGTCCGGGACCGGGTCGCCGCCGTACTCGGCCACAGCGGTCCCGACGAGGTCGAACCCGCCAGACCCTTCACCGACCTCGGCCTCACCTCCCTGACCGCGGTCGAACTGCGCAACGCCCTCAGCGCCGCCCTCGGCGTCACCCTGCCCGCCACCCTCGTCTTCGACCATCCGACGCCGGCCGTCCTCGCCCGGCACCTCGCCGACGACCTGTTCGGCGCCGCCGTCGCCGGAGTGCCCGCCCGCGTCCGCCGTGCCGTCGACGACGACCCGATCGCGGTCGTCGGCATGGCCTGCCGCTACCCCGGCGGCATCGCCGGGCCCGAGGACCTGTGGGACCTGGTGCGCGCCGGAGTGGACGGCATCTCGCCCCTGCCCACCGACCGCAACTGGAATCCCGAGCGGCTCTACCACCCCGACCCCGACCACCCGGGCACGGTCTACACCCGGGAAGGCGGCTTCCTCCACGACGCGAGCAGCTTCGACCCGGCGTTCTTCGCGATCAGTCCGCGCGAGGCCCTCGCCATGGACCCCCAGCAGCGTCTGCTCCTCGAGGTGTCCTGGGAGGCCCTGGAGCGCGCAGGCGTCGACCCCGTCGCCGCCCGCGGCTCCGACACCGGCGTCTTCGCCGGCGTCACCTACCAGGACTACGTGACGATCCTCGCCGCTTCCGACGACAACTTCGAGGGCTACGTCGGCACCGGCAACTCACCCAGCGTGCTGTCCGGCCGCATCTCCTACGCCCTCGGTCTGGAAGGCCCGGCCGTCTCCGTCGACACCGCCTGCTCCTCCTCCCTGGTCGCCCTGCACCTGGCCGCCCAGTCGCTGCGCCAGGGAGAGTGCGAGCTCGCCCTGGCCGGCGGCGTCACCGTGATGTCGACGCCGGGCTCGCTCATCGAGTTCAGCCGTCAGCGCGCCCTCGCGGAGGACGGCCGCTGCAAGCCGTTCTCCGCGGACGCCGACGGCGCGAGCTGGGCCGAGGGCGTCGGCATGATCGTCCTGGAACGCCTCTCCGACGCGCGCCGCAACGGTCACCAGGTGCTCGCCGTCGTCCGCGGATCCGCCCTCAACCAGGACGGCGCGTCCAACGGTCTGACCGCCCCCAACGGGCCGTCGCAGCAGCGGGTCATCCGGCAGGCACTGGCGGCGGCGGGGCTGTCCCCCAAGGACGTGGACGCCGTGGAGGCGCACGGCACCGGAACCACCCTCGGCGACCCCATCGAGGCCCAGGCGCTGATCGCGGCCTACGGTCAGGACCGCGACGAGGACCGGCCGCTGTGGCTGGGCTCGTTGAAGTCCAACATCGGGCACAGCCAGGCCGCCGCGGGCGTCGGCGGCGTCATCAAGATGGTCATGGCCCTGCGCGAAGGGATCCTGCCGCGCACCCTGTACGCGGACGACCCGACCCCGCACGTCGACTGGAGCGCCGGTCAGGTCCGGCTGCTGAGCGAGGAACGACCCTGGCCCGTCACCGGCCGCGCCCGCCGCGCCGGGGTGTCCTCCTTCGGTATGAGCGGCACCAACGCGCACGTCATCGTCGAGCAGGCCCCCGACGCGCCGGCGTTGCCCGCCGAGCGGGCCGCGCTGCCCGCCGTCCCCGTGCTGCTGTCCGCCCGCACGCCCGCCGCGCTGCGCGCCCAGGCCGTCCGGCTGCGCGCCCACCTGCGTGCCCGGCCCGGCACCTCGCTCACCGACCTCGGCTACACCCTCGCCGTCGGCCGTGCCTCCTTCGCCCACCGCGCCGCCGTCCTGGCCGACGACGCGGACCGGCTCGCCGAGACGCTCGCCGCGCTCGCCGCCGACGGACCGCTCAGCGCGCCGGCGGTGGTCGGCGCGGCCGTCCCCGGAGGCGACGACCCCGTGCTGGTCTTTCCGGGACAGGGCGCCCAGTGGGTCGGCATGGCACGCGAACTCCTCGACGAATCAACGGTGTTCGCCGAGTGGATCGACCGGTGCGAGCAGGCGCTCGCCCCGCACGTCGACTGGTCCCTGACGGCGGTGCTGCGGGGCGACGAGGACGGCGCCGACCTCGGCCGCGTCGACGTCGTCCAGCCCGCCCTGTGGGCCGTCATGGTGGCGACCGCCGCCCTGTGGCGGGCTCACGGCGTCCGTCCGGCCGCCGTCGTCGGACACTCCCAGGGCGAGATCGCGGCCGCGTGCGTCGCCGGCGCCCTGAGTCTGGAGGACGGCGCCCGCGTCGTCGCCCTGCGCAGCCGGGCCATCACCGCGATCGCCGGCGCCGGGGGCATGATGTCCGTGCCGCTGCCGGCCGACGACACCCGCGCCCGCATGGCGCCGTGGGCGGACCGGCTCGCCGTCGCGGCCGTCAACGGACCCGCGTCCGTCGTCGTCTCCGGCGAGGCCGGCGCGCTGGACGAACTGCACGCCGCGCTCACCGGTGACGGCATCCGGGCCCGCAAGGTCAACGTGGACTACGGGTCGCACTCCGCGCAGGTCGAGGCGATCCGGGACACCGTCCTCGCCGCACTGGACGGCATCACGCCGCGGGAGGCGGACATCCCCTTCCGCTCCTCCCTCACCGGCGACTGGATCGACACCACCGCGCTGACCGCCGACTACTGGTACGCCAACCTGCGCGAGACCGTCCGCTTCGAGGAGGCCGTGCGCGGCCTGATCGCCGCCGGACACCGCACCTTCGTCGAGGTCGGACCGCATCCCGTGCTCGCCGTCGGACTGCGTGACACCCTCGAAGCGGCCGGAACGGACGGCGCCGTCCTCGGCTCCCTGCGACGCGAGCGGGGCGACCTCCGGCAGTTCCTCCACGCGCTCGCCGAGGCCCACGTGCACGGCGTCGGCATCGACTTCGAAGCCCTCTTCGCCGGCACCGGCGCCACCCGCACCGACCTGCCCACCTACCCGTTCGAGCACCGGCGTTACTGGCCGAACCTGCGGGAGGCGGTCGCCGCCGACCTCGCCGCCGACGGCGGGCTCACGGCCGACTCCGTCGAGGCCCGCTTCTGGCAGACCGTGGAGCAGGAGGACCTGGAGAGCCTGACCGACGCCCTCGACCTGCCCGCCGACGCCCCGCTCAGCACCGTGCTGCCCGCGCTGGGCAGCTGGCGGCGCGCCCGCCGGGCACTGGCCACCACCGACGCCCTGCGCTACCGCGTCGCCTTCACGCCGCTCGACCCCGGGCCGTCCGCCCTCACCGGAACCTGGCTGCTGCTCGCCCCCGCCGACGCCGCCGGCCACACCGCGGTCGCCGACGCGGTCGCCGACGCGCTGGCCGCGGGCGGCGCCGGCACGGTCCGGCGGATCGTCCTGCCGGACGGCGACGCCGACCGGGCCACCCTCGCGGGCCTCCTCACCGCCGACCAGGACACGGGACGCGTCGACGGCCTGCTCTCCCTGCTCGCACTCGACACCCGCGACCACCCCGCCCACCCCGCCGTCCCGATCGGTCTCGCCTCGACGCTCGCCCTGGTGCAGGCACTCGGCGACCTCGGCGTCGACGCACCCCTGTGGTGCGCGACCCGTGGCGCCGTCGCGGTGGGCGCGGCCGACCCCGCGCCGGACGCCTCCCAGGCCCTCGTCTGGGGCTTCGGCCGGGTCGCCGCCATGGAGCACGCCGAGCGCTGGGGCGGTCTGATCGATCTGCCCGCCGACCTCGACGCCCGCTCCGCCGCCCGCCTGACCGCCGTCCTCGCCCACCCCGGCCAGGAGGACCAGATCGCGCTGCGCGCCACGGGCGCCCACGGCCGCCGGCTGGTCCACGCCCCGGGCGCGGACGTCCTTGCCGAGCCCTGGAAGCCCCGCGGAACCGTCCTGGTCACCGGGGGCACGGGAGCCCTGGGCGGTCACGTCGCCCGTTGGCTCGCCGACCGCGGCGCGACCCGCCTCGTGCTGGCGGGCCGCCGCGGCGCCGACGCGCCGGGCGCCGTCGGCCTGCGGGACGAACTCACCGCCCGGGGAGTCGACGTCACCCTCGCGGCCTGTGACGTGTCCGACCGGACCGCCCTCGCCCGCCTGCTCGCCGCACTCCCCGCGGACCAGCCGCTGGACGCGGTGTTCCACGTCGCCGGCGCCCTCGACGACGGTGTGATCGAATCGCTCGGCGCCGACCGTATGGAACCGGTCCTGCGCGGCAAGGCCACCGCCGCCCGGGCCCTGCACGAACTCACCCGCGACCTCGGTCTCTCCGCCTTCGTCATGTTCTCCTCCACCGCGGGCGTCCTGGGCGGCGCGGGACTCGGCAACTACGCTCCCGGCAACGCGTATCTCGACGCCCTCGCCGCCGAACGCCGAGCCGCCGGCCTTCCCGCCACGGCCGTCTCCTGGGGCCTGTGGGCCGAGGGCGGCATGGTGGGAGACGCCGCCGGCGACCGCATGCGCCGTTACGGAGTGCACCCCATGGGCACCGCCGAGGCCTGCGAGGCCCTCGGCCGTGCCCTCGACCTCGGCGACACCCACGTCGTCGTCACCGACCTGCGCTGGGACACCTACGCGCTGTCTTTCACCGCCCCGCGGCCGACCCGTCTCCTCGACGAACTCCCCGCCGCACGGCGGGCGTTGCAGACCGCGCCGCAGGACGCGACGGTGGCGGCCGAGGTGTCGTCGCTCCACGCCCACCTGACGGCCCTGCCCGACTACGAACGGGCCGGCGCCGCCCTGGAGATCGTGCGCGGACATGTCGCGAGCGTCCTCGGATACCCCTCGGCCGACGCCGTCGAACCCGAACGTCCCTTCACCGACCTCGGCATCGACTCGCTCAGCGCCATCGAACTGCGCAATGGCATGAACCGCGTCACCGGCCTGCGCCTGCCGAGCACCCTCGTCTTCGACCACCCCGACTGCCGGGCGCTGGCCGACTTCCTGCTCACCCAGGTCGCCGACGACACCGCACCCGCCGCGCCGGACGAAGCCCCGCGCCGCACCGTGGCCGACGACGACCCGATCGCCGTCGTCGCCATGGGCTGCCGGTTCCCCGGCGGCATCAGCACCCCCGACCAGCTGTGGCGGATGCTCCTGGACGGCGAAGAGGGCCTCGTCCCCTTCCCCGAGGACCGCGGCTGGGATCTCGACGCCCTCTATCACCCCGAGCCCGGGAAGGCCGGCGCCGTCTACACCCGGACCGGCGGATTCCTCAGCGACGCGGGCGGATTCGACCCGGCGTTCTTCAACATCTCGCCGCGCGAGGCCGTGGCGATGGACCCCCAGCAGCGGCTCCTGCTGGAAATGGCGTGGGAGACGTTCGAGCGGGCGGGGATCGATCCGCGGTCGCTGCGCGGCAGCCGGACCGGAGTGTTCGCCGGCACCAACGGCCAGGACTACACCGGAATGCTCGCCGCATCGGGCGAGGACTTCGAGGGCTACATGCTCACCGGCAACGCCGCCAGCGTCGTCTCCGGCCGGCTGTCCTACACCTTCGGGCTGGAAGGCCCGGCGGTCACCGTGGACACCGCCTGCTCCGCCTCCCTCGTGGCCCTGCACCTCGCCGCACAGTCCCTGCGCAGCGGCGAATGCGACCTCGCCCTCGCCGGCGGCGTCACGGTCATGGCCTCACCCGGTCTGTTCGTGGACTTCAGTCGTCAGCAGGGGTTGGCGGTGGACGGTCGGTGCAAGGCGTTCGCTGAGGCGGCGGACGGGACGGGGTTCTCGGAGGGGGGTGGTCTGCTGTTGGTGGAGCGGTTGTCCGATGCGCGTCGGCTGGGGCATCCGGTGTTGGCGGTGGTGCGGGGTTCGGCGGTGAATCAGGATGGTGCGTCGAACGGGTTGAGTGCGCCGAACGGTCCGTCGCAGCAGCGGGTGATCCGGGCGGCGTTGGCGGACGCGGGTGTGTCCGCGGTGGATGTGGATGTGGTGGAGGCGCACGGTACGGGGACGCGGTTGGGTGATCCGATCGAGGCGCAGGCGTTGCTGGCGACCTATGGTCAGGGGCGTTCGGTGGATCGGCCGTTGTGGTTGGGGTCGGTGAAGTCGAATGTGGGTCATACGCAGGCGGGTGCGGGTGTGGCGGGTGTGATGAAGATGGTGCTGGCGATGCGGTCGGGTGTGGTGCCGGCGACGTTGCATGTGGATGAGCCGTCGTCGCATGTGGACTGGTCGGCGGGTGCGGTGGAGTTGGTGAGGGCGGCGCGGGTCTGGGAGGAGGAGGGCGGGCGTCCGCGGCGTGCGGGTGTGTCGTCGTTCGGTATCAGCGGCACGAACGCGCACGTCATCCTGGAGGGCGTCGCCGAGGCACCGCACGACACGTCCGACGCCGGCGACGCGGACGCCCCGCCCGCCCCCTGGGTCCTCACCGCACGCAGCCGTGACGCCCTGCGCGACCAGGCGGCCCGACTCCTCGAGCACCTGCGGGAGTCGCCCGACACGAGCGTCGCCGACATCGGCCTGTCACTCGCCGCGACCCGCACCGCCTTCGAACACCGCGCCGTCGTCCTCGGCGCCGACCGGACGGCGCTGACCGACGGACTGCGGCTGATCGCCTCCGGCGAGAGCGGACCGCACATCGTCACCGGCGTCCGCCGCGGCGAGGGCAGGACCGCCTTCCTCTTCTCCGGACAGGGCGCCCAGCGCCCGGGCATGGGACGCGGACTGTACGAAGCGTTCCCGGTCTACGCGGACGCCTTCGACGCCGTCTGCGCCCACCTCGGCGACGAACTGCGCGACCTCGTCCTCGGCGGCGAAGCCGAGCAGCTGGGCCGCACCGAGTGGACCCAGCCCGCGCTGTTCGCCGTCGAAGTGGCCCTGTACCGCCTGCTGGAGTCGTGGGGCGTCCGCCCGGACCACGTCGCCGGCCACTCCGTCGGCGAGATCGCCGCGGCCCATGTCGCCGGAGTGTTCTCCCTGAAGGACGCCTGCGCCCTGGTCACCGCCCGCGGCCGGCTCATGCAGGAACTCCCCCCAGGGGGCGCGATGTTCGCGCTCGAAGCCACCGAGGACGAGGTACGGCCCCTGCTGGAGGGGCTCCGCGACGCGGGCATCGCCGCGGTGAACGGCCCGCGTTCGGTGGTCGTCTCGGGCGCCGAGGACTCGGTCACCGGCATCGCGGCGCGCCTCGCCGCCGACGGGCGACGCACCACCAGGCTGCGGGTCAGCCACGCCTTCCACTCCCCGCTCATGGAGCCGATGCTCGACGCGTTCCGCGAGGTCGCCGCGGGCATCGCCTACGAGGCGCCCCGGATGGCGGTGGTCTCCCACGTCACCGGGAGCGCCGCCGGCGGCGAACTCCAGGACCCGGAGTACTGGGTGCGCCATGTACGGGAGGCCGTCCGCTTCGCCGACGGCGTCCGCTGGCTCGCCGAGCACGGTGTCGACCGGTTCCTGGAGGTCGGCCCCGACGGCACCCTCACCGCGATGGCGCAGAGCTGCCTGCCGGACGCCGAAGGCGTCCTCCTCGTGCCGTCGCTGCGCAAGGACCGCGCCGAGCGCGAGACGCTGCTCGACGCCGTCGCCCAGGCCTTCACGCACGGCCTGCCGGTGGACTGGCCGCGACTGTTCGACGGCGCCGCCGCCCGCACCGTGCAGCTGCCCACGTACCCCTTCCAGCGCCGGCGCTTCTGGCCCAGGCCGCCCCGGCTCCTCGGCGACGTCACCTCCGCCGGGCTGGGCGCGAGCAGCCACCCCCTGCTCGGCGCGGCCGTGGAACTGGCCGACGGCGACACCCATGTCCTCACCGGCCGGCTCGCGCTCGGCAGCAGCCCGTGGCTCAGGGACCACGCGCTCACCAGCACCGCCCTGTTCCCGGCGACCGGGTTCCTCGACCTGGCCCTGCACGCCGGCGCCCGGACCGGCTGCGAACAGGTCGCGGAGCTGACGATCCTGGCCCCGCTCACCCTGCCCGCCCAGGGCGGCGTCCAGGTCCAGGTACGGGTGGAGGCCCCGGACGCCACCGGCGCCCGCCCCCTGACCGTGCACGGCCGGCCCGACGCCGCCGAGGCCGGCACACCGTGGACCCTGCACGCCGGCGGTCTGCTCACCGCCGCCGCCGAACCGGCGGCCGCACCGTACGACTTCACCGTCTGGCCTCCCGAGCACGGCACGGAGGTCCCGCTCGACGGCTTCTACGAGGCGTTCGCCGACCGCGGCCACCTCTACGGCCCGCTGTTCCAGGGGCTGACCCGGGTCTGGACGCGCGGCGACGAGGTGTTCGCCGAGGTCGAGCTGCCCGCGGACGCCGCCCCGGCCGCCGACGCCTTCGACCTGCACCCGGCTCTGCTCGACGCCGCGCTGCACGCCGTGATGTTCGTGCCCATGAAGGACGCCGGACGGCTGCCCTTCTCGTGGAGCGACGTGCGCCTGGACGCCGTCGGCGCCTCGGCGCTGCGGCTGCGGATGGTCCAGGAAGGCCCGGAGGCCGTCGGCCTCGCCCTCGCCGACCCGACGGGCCGCCCGGTCGGATCGGTCGGCTCGCTCACCCTGCGCGAGCTGACCGGCGATCTGGCGGGCTCCACCGTCGGAGCCGCGGACCGTCAGGGCCTGTACGAACTGGACTGGCAGCCGGTGGCCGCGCCGGCCGCCGTCGCGCCGGCCGCCTGGACGATCGTCGGCGCGGACGAGGCGGAGGCACTGGCCGGCGCCCTGCGCGCCGCCGGTCACACCGTGCGCCGCGTCCCAGGCCTCGACGCCCTGGCGGAGGCCGGGGCGGTGCCCGACACCGTCCTGTACGCCGTGCCCGTCACGGCGGACGTCCCGGGCGACGCCGCAGGTCTCGTCGACGCGACCCGCGCGACCCTCGCCGAGGCTCTCGCCGTCGTCCGGCAGTGGGCGGACGACCCGGTGTTCGCGCACGCCCGGCTCGCCGTCGTCACCCGTGACGCCGTCCCCGCGGACCCCCGGCCGGCCGACCCGGCGCAGGCCGCGGTCTGGGGCCTCGTGCGGGCCGCCCGCACCGAGAACCCGGGCCGTTTCGTCCTCGCCGACACCGACGGCGGCGACGCCTCGGCGGGGGCACTGCCCGCCGCGCTCGGCGACACCGCGTTCGAACTCGTCGTCCGGGACGGGACGGTGGCCGCACCGCACATCGTCCCGCTGGCCGCCGACCGCGCCCTCCTCCCGCCCGCCGGCGCCGGCGCCTGGCGGCTCGGCGTGGAACACAAGGGCAGCCTGGACGGCCTGCGTCTCGAGGCCTGCCCGGAGGCCGACGCGGCGCTCGCCCCCAACGAGGTGCGCATCTCGATGCGCGCCGCCGGCGTCAACTTCCGCGACGTCCTCACCGCGCTCGGCATGTACCCCGGCGACGCCACCGCGATCGGCCTGGAGGGCGCCGGCGTGGTCACCGGGGTCGGCGCCGAGGTGACGGTCCTCGCCCCCGGGGACCGGGTGATGGGCATGTTCGCCGGCGCCTTCGGGCCCGTCGCGGTCGCCGACGCCCGGATGGTCACGCGGATCCCGAAGGGCTGGAGCTTCGCCGAGGCCGCGACCGTCCCCATCGCCTACCTCACCGCCTACTACGCGCTGGTCGACCTCGCCGGACTCGAGCCCGGCGAGAGCGTGCTCGTGCACGCGGCGGCCGGCGGCGTCGGCTCGGCCGCCGTCCAGCTCGCCAGGCACCTCGGCGCCGAGGTCTACGGAACCGCCTCACCCGCCAAGTGGGACGCGCTGCGCGCCGCCGGCCTCGACGACGCCCATACCGCCTCCTCCCGCGACCTCGGCTTCGAGGAGCGGCTGCGCACCGCCACCGGCGGCCGCGGTTTCGACGTCGTCCTCGACTCGCTGGCCCGGGAGTTCGTCGACGCCTCCCTGCGGCTGCTGCCGCGCGGCGGCCGCTTCCTGGAGATGGGCAAGACCGACGTACGCGACGCCGGACAGATCGCCGCCGATCATCCCGGCGTCGTCTACCGGGCGTTCGACCTGGTCGAGGCCGGCCCCGACCGGATCGGCGAGATCCTGGCCGACCTGGCCGACCTGTTCGGCCGCGGCGTTCTCAGGCCGCTGCCGATGGCCGTATGGGACGTGCGCAGGGCACCCGACGCCTTCCGGTTCGTCAGCCAGGCACGGCACATCGGCAAGGTCGTGCTGACCCTGCCGGCCGAGCCCGACCCGGCCGGCACGGTCCTGCTGACCGGCGGACTCGGCGGACTCGGCCGCATCACAGCCCGTCACCTCGTCGCAGAGCACGGTGTACGGCACCTGCTGATCGCCGGCCGGCGCGGCCCGGACGCGCCCGGCGCCGCCCAACTGCGCGACGAACTCGCCCGGTTGGGAGCCGACGTCACGGTGGCCGCCTGCGACGTGGCCGACCGCACCGCGCTCGCCGCGCTCCTCGCGGGCGTCCCCGCCGACCGGCCGCTGACGGCCGTGGTCCACACCGCGGGTGTCCTCGCGGACGGCGTGCTGTCCTCGATGACACCGGACCGACTGGACGAGGCGCTGCGTCCCAAGGCCGACGCCGTGATCGCGCTGCACGAACTGACCCGCGACCTCGACCTCGCCCGGTTCGTGGTCTTCTCCTCCGTCGCCGGCACGTTCGGCGGAGCGGGACAGGCCAACTACTCGGCCGCCAACGCCTTCCTGGACGCCTTCGCACAGCACCGCCGATCCCAGGGCCTGCCCGCCGTGTCGCTCGCCTGGGGCAGCTGGCTGCCCGAGGCGGGCATGACCGGAGAACTCGGCGACGCCGACCGCGAACGGCACGCCCGTACCGGCATGGTGCCGCTCGACGCCACCACCGGCATGCGGCTCCTGGACGCCGCCGCCGGCACCGACCGGGCCGCACTGCTGCCGATGGACCTGGACCCGGCCGCGCTGCGCGAACACCACGACGTCCTGCCGGTGCTCCTGCGCGGCCTGGTCCGCACCCCCGCCCGGCGCCGCGCCACGGCTGCCGGGACCGCTCAAGTCACGGGGACTCCTCAGTCGCTGGCCGACCGGCTGGCTCCGCTGTCCTCCGCGGACCGCGACCAGCTCCTCCTCGACGTGGTCGCCGAGCAGGCCGCCGCCGTCCTCGGACACGGCTCGGCGGCCGACATCGATCCCGAACAGACCTTCCAGGAGCTGGGCTTCGACTCACTGACGGCGGTCGAGCTGCGCAACCGGCTCGGCGCCGCCACCGGCCTGCGGCTGCCCGCCACCCTCGTCTTCGACTACCCGACCGCCCTGGCCCAGGCCCGGTACCTGCTGAACGAACTGCCCCTGCCCGAGCCGCCCGGCACCGCGCAGGCCCTCCTCGCGGAGATGGACCGCCTGGAGGGCTCCCTGGCGGACGCCGACATGGCCGGTGAGGACCACGAGAAGGTCACCGCCCGGCTGCGCGAGCTGCTCTCCCGCTGGCAGGGCGAACCCGTCGTGGCCGCCGCCGTCCCCGCCGCACGGGACGACGAGCTCGCCGACGTCGAGACGGCGGGCGACCTCTTCGACCTGATCGACCGCGAGCTGGGGGACGCATGAGCACCCCGCAGGTCCTCCGCACGCACCCGACGCCCCGGCCCCGCCCGGTTCAAGGAAGTGACTTTCGTGGCTGACGACGACAAGTACGTTGAATACCTCAAGCGGGTCACGGGTGAACTCCGGCAGACCCGCCGCAGGCTGCGCGAGGTCGAGGACCGCAGCCGGGAGCCGATCGCCGTCGTCGCGATGAGCTGCCGCTTCCCCGGCGACATCCGATCGCCCGAGGACCTGTGGCGGCTCGTCGACGAGGGCCGGGACGCCATCGGCCCACTGCCCGAGGACCGGGGCTGGGACATCGCCGACCGTTACGACCCGGACCCCGACCGGCCCGGCACGTTCTCCACCCGCGAGGGCGGCTTCCTGCGCGACGCCGCCTCCTTCGACGCCGCCTTCTTCGGCATGAGCCCCCGCGAGGCCCTCGCCACCGACCCGCAGCAGCGGATCCTGCTGGAGGCGTCCTGGGAGCTGCTGGAGCGCGCCGGGATCCGGCCCCGGACCCTGCGCGGCAGCTCCACCGGCGTGTTCGTGGGCGCCGCGACCTCCGGTTACGGTCAGGGCCCGGTCGAGGTGCCCGAGGACGTGCACGGACTGATGCTCGCCGGGAACGCCACCTCGGTCGCCTCCGGCCGTATCTCCTACGTCCTGGGCCTGGAAGGGCCGGCCGTCACCGTCGACACCGCCTGCTCCTCCTCCCTGGTCGCCCTGCACTGGGCGGTGCAGGCCCTGCGGGCGGGCGAGTGCGACCTCGCCATGGCCGGCGGCGTCGCCGTGATGGCCACCCCGGGCCTGCTGTTCGAGTTCAGCAGGCAGCGCGGCCTCGCCCCCGACGGACGCTGCAAGGCCTTCGCCGACGCCGCGGACGGCACCGGCTGGTCCGAGGGCGTGGGCCTGCTGCTGGTGGAACGCCTCTCCGACGCCCGCCGCAACGGACACCCGGTGCTGGCCGTGGTCCGCGGCTCCGCCGTGAACTCCGACGGCGCCTCCAACGGTCTGACCGCGCCCAACGGTCCCGCCCAGCAGCGCGTCATCGAGCAGGCCCTCGCCAACGCCGGGATCACCGCCGCGGACGTCGACGCCGTCGAGGCGCACGGCACGGGCACCACCCTCGGCGACCCCATCGAGGCCCAGGCCCTGCTCACCACCTACGGCCGTGCCAAGGACGCCGAACATCCGCTGCACCTGGGCTCGTTGAAGTCGAACCTCGGCCACACCCAGGCGGCGGCAGGCGTCGCCGGCGTCATCAAGACGGTCATGGCCCTCCGGCACGGACGGCTGCCGCGCACGCTGCACGTGGACCGGCCGTCCACACACGTCGACTGGGACGCCGGTCACGTCCGGCTGCTCACCGAGGCCACCGACTGGCCGCTCACCGAGGGACGTCCCCGCCGCGCCGCCGTCTCGTCCTTCGGCATCAGCGGCACCAACGCCCACGTCGTCCTGGAGGCCGCGCCCGGCGACACCGAGAAGGCCGAGGGGGCCGACGGGACGGAGGGGGACGAGGGGAGCGAGGACGCGGGTGCGGCTCCCGCGACCGCCGCGCGGCTGCCGCTGGCGCCCTGGCTGCTGTCCGCGCGCGGCGCCGAAGCGCTGCGCGCCCAGGCCGCCCGCCTCCTCGAGCACGCCGACGCCCACCCCGCCGACGACCCGCACGTCACCGCCCGCGCACTCGCCGGTACACGGCAGGCCTTCGAGCACCGGGCCGTCGTCCTCGCCGAGGACCAGGCCGGCGCCCGCGACGCCCTGCGCGCCCTCGCCGCGGGGGAGGCGCATCCGGACGTCGTGACGGGCCGCACCCTGCGCGGCGCGACCGCGTTCCTCTTCTCCGGCCAGGGCGCCCAGCGGCCCGGCATGGGCCGTGAACTGTACGGCGCGTTCCCCGCCTTCGCCCGCGCCTTCGACGCGGTCTGCGCCCATCTCGACCCCGAACTGGGCCTGAGCCTGAGGAAAGCCGTCCTCGACAGCGCCCCGGACGACGAGGCGCTGCGGGAGACCGGCCTCGCCCAGCCCGCCCTGTTCGCCGTCGAGGTGTCCCTCTACCGTCTGCTGGAGTCGTGGGGCGTCACGCCCAAGTACGTTCTCGGTCACTCGCTGGGCGAACTCTCCGCCGCGCACGTCGCCGGTGTGTGGTCGCTGCCCGACGCCTGCCGGCTCGTCGCCGCC
Organism: Streptomyces achromogenes; assembly: GCF_030816715.1. Lineage (NCBI taxonomy): Bacteria > Bacillati > Actinomycetota > Actinomycetes > Kitasatosporales > Streptomycetaceae > Streptomyces > Streptomyces achromogenes. Next base: position 8,015,893 of record NZ_JAUSYH010000001.1, read on the forward strand.
CGCGGGCGGCTGATGCAGGCCCTGCCGCGAGGCGGCGCCATGGTCTCCGTCGAGGCCGCCGAGGACGAGGTGACCGCGCTGCTCGCCGCACACGGCGACGCCGTGTCGGTCGCCGCCGTCAACGGCCCGCGCGCCACCGTGATCTCCGGTGACGAGACCGCCGTCGAAGCCATCGCGTCCGCACTCGCGGCCCGCGGCCGCACCACCCGCGGGCTGCGGGTCTCGCACGCCTTCCACTCGGCACGCATGGACGCCGTCCTGGACGACTTCCGGGCCGTCGCCGAAAGCGTCACATCGCACCCCCCGCGCCTGACCGTCGTCTCCGACCTCACCGGACGCCCCGCCACGGCCGAGGAACTGGCGTCGGCCGACTACTGGGTGCGCCACCTGCGCCACACCGTCCGCTTCGCCGACGGCGTCGACTGGCTCGCCACCCACGGTGTCACCCGCTACCTGGAGCTCGGCCCCGACGCCACCCTCAGCGCGCTCGCCCGGACCGCGCTGCCCGACGACACCGCCGACCGCCTCTGCGTGCCCGTGCTGCGCAAGGACCGCCCCGAGTCGCACACCCTGCTCGCCGCCGTCGCCGCCGTCCACGTCCACGGCGCCTCCGTCGAACCGGAGGCCCTGCTCGGCAGCGACCCGGCCGACCCGCGGGTCGACCTGCCCACCTACGCCTTCACGGGCGACCGCTACTGGCTGCGCCCCTCCCTGAGCACCGGCGACGTCACCGGCGCCGGGCTCGTCGGCGCCGGCCACCCGCTGCTCGGGGCCGTCGTCCGCGTCGCCGACGACGACCGGGTCCTGCTCACCGGACGGCTGTCCACCCGCGCCCAGCCCTGGCTCGCCGACCACACCGTGTCCGGCACGGTCCTGCTGCCGGGCGCCGCGTTCGTCGAACTCGTGCTGCGGGCCGGCGACGAGGTCGGCTGCGGTCTCCTGGACGACCTCACGCTCGAAGCCCCGCTGGCGCTCCCGGACGCCTCCGGTGTCCAGCTGCAGATCGCCGTCGGCGCCCCCGACGCGGACGGCCGCAGGCCGGTCGCCGTGCACTCCCGGGCCGACGACGACGGCCCCTGGATCCGGCACGCCACCGCCGTCCTCGCACCGGTGCCCGCCGCGCCCGAGGCCGAGCCGCCCGTCGCCTGGCCTCCCGCCGACGCCCGCAGCGTCCCCCTGGACGGCTTCTACGACGCTCTCGCCGTCCAGGGCTACCAGTACGGCCCCGCCTTCCAGGGCCTGCGGGCCGCGTGGCGGTCCGGCGACACCTGGTACGCCGAGGTGGCCCTCCCGGAGGACCAGCACCGCGACGCCGCCCGCTTCGGCCTGCACCCGGCGCTTCTGGACGCCGCCCTGCACGCCCAGCTCGCCGGTGCCGACGCCGACGACGCCGGAGACGACGCCGGGGGCGGCGGTGGTGGCGGTCGGCAAGGCGTGGGCCTGCCGTTCGCGTTCAGCGGCGTCATGCTGCACGCCGTCGGCGCCACCGGGCTCCGGGTCCGCCTGGAGCGCGGTCCTTCCGGCGCCGTGAGCCTGCACCTCGCCGACGGCACCGGACGCCCCGTCGCCACCGTCGGCTCCCTCGTCAGCCGCCCCGTCTCCCAGGCCGCCCCGCACACCTCCCGGCCCGCCGACGGTGCCCTGTACGCGGTGCGCTGGAGCGACACCGCCCTGCCCGACGCCGCTCCCGACGCCGCTCCCGGCGACGCGGTCGCCGACGGTCTGCGGCTCGCCGGCGACGATCCGGCGGGCGTGGTCCCCGCCTGGCCGGTGCTCGGCGCCGGCGACGACGCCCCCTCGGCCGTGGTCCTGCCGTGCGTCTCCGCGCCCGACGAGACCCCGGCCGGCATCGCCGGCCGCGTCCTGACCGGCCTGCGGACGCTGCTGGCCGATCCGCGCACCGACAGCGCCCCGATCGTGATCGTCACGCGCGGAGCCGTCGGCGCGGTCGACGGCGAGGACGTCGCCGACCTGTCGGCGGCCGCCGTCTGGGGCCTGGTCCGCTCGGCCCAGACCGAGAACCCGGGACGGGTCGTCCTCGCCGACGTCGACGACACCGCAGCCTCCCGAGCGGCCCTCGCGGCCGCCGTCAGCACAGGGGTGACCCAGTTCGCCCTGCGCGACGGCATGCTGCTCACCCCCGCCCTGACCCGCATCCCCGCAGCCGGCCGGGCACCCGTCTGGGACGCCGAGGGCACGGTCCTCATCACCGGCGGCACCGGCGCGCTGGGCGCGCTGGTCGCCCGCCACCTGGTCGCCGCGCACGGCGTGCGCTCCCTGGTGCTGACCTCCCGAAGGGGCGCCGAAGCCCCCGGCGCCCGCGAGCTGACCGCCGAACTCACCGCCCACGGCGCCGTCGTACGCGTCGAGGCGTGCGACGCCGCCGACCCGGGAGCCCTGGCCGGCCTCCTCGGCACGCTGCCCGCGCAGCGGCCGCTGCGCGCCGTGGTGCACACCGCCGGCGTCCTCGACGACGGCGTGCTCGGCTCGCTCACCCCCGACCGGCTCGCCGCCGTGCTGCGGGCCAAGGCGGACGCCGCGCTCACCCTGCACGAGGCGACCCGGGACGCCGACCTCACCGCCTTCGTCCTGTTCTCCTCCGCATCCGGCCTGCTGGGCGGCGCCGGACAGGCCAACTACGCCGCCGCCAACACCGTCCTGGACGCCCTGGCCCAGCACCGCCGCGCCACCGGTCTGCCCGCCACCTCGCTGGCCTGGACGCTGTGGGACCACGACGGCGGCATGACCGGCGGGCTCGGCGAGGACGGCCGGCGCCGCATCGCGGCCTCCGGACTGCCCGCCCTGGCCCCGGACCGGGCCCTGCGCCTGCTCGACGAGGCGCTCGCCGTCGGCGAGCCGCTGCTCGCGCCGCTGCGCACCGACCCCGCCGCGCTGCGCTCCGCCGCCTCGTCCGCACGGCTGCCCGCCCTCCTGCGCGGCCTCGTCCCGGCGGCCCCGGCCCGGCGGACCGCCCGCGCCGCGGACGCGGACTCCTCCGCGCTGAGCCGCCTCCTGTCCGGCCTGTCCGCACCCGAACAGGAGCGCCACCTGCTCGAGCTGGTCCGCCGCCACGCCGCCGTCGCCCTCGGCCACGGCTCGGCCGGCTCCGTCGACGGCGAACAGTCCTTCAAGGACCTCGGCTTCGACTCCCTCAGCTCCGTCGACCTGCGCAACCGCCTCAACGCCGAGACCGGACTACGGCTGCCGGCCACGCTCGTCTTCGACCACCCCCGCCCCACCGCGCTCGCCCGTCACCTCCTGCGCGAACTCGCGGGTGTCACCGAGGAGTTCGCCACCACCAGGGCCGCGGCCGAGGAGGACGACCCGGTCGTCGTCGTCGCCATGGCCTGCCAGTACCCCGGCGGGGTCACCTCCCCCGAGGACCTGTGGCGCTTCGTCTCCGAGGGCGGCGACGCCATCGGCGCGTTCCCCACCGACCGTGGCTGGGACCTGGACCGCCTGCCCGGCCTGGAGGCCGGATTCCTCTACGGCGCCACGCACTTCGACGCCTCCCTCTTCGGTATCGCACCTCGCGAGGCGCTCGCCATGGACCCCCAGCAGCGGCTGCTGCTGGAGACCTCCTGGGAGGTCTTCGAACGCGCCGGGATCGATCCGCTCTCCCTGCGCGGCAGCGGCACCGGCGTCTACGTCGGCGCGATGGGCTCCGGCTACGCCTCCGGCCTGGCCGACATCCCCGAAGGCATGGAGGGCTACATCGGACTCGGCGTGTCCGGCAGCGTCATCTCCGGCCGGGTCGCCTACACCTTCGGCCTGGAGGGGCCGACCATGACGGTCGACACCGCCTGCTCGTCCGCACTGGTCGCCCTGCACCTCGCCGCCCACGCCCTGCGCCAGGGCGAGTGCTCGATGGCCCTGGCCGGCGGGGTCACGGTCATGGCCACCCCCGGCACCTACACCGAGTTCACCGCCCAGAACGGGCTGGCCGCAGACGGCCGCTGCAAGGCCTTCGCCGCCGGCGCCGACGGCACCAGCTTCTCCGAGGGCGTCGGCATGCTCCTGCTGGAACGCCTCTCCGACGCCCGCCGCGAAGGCCACCCCGTCCTCGCCGTGATCCGCGGTTCCGCCACCAACCAGGACGGCGCCTCCAACGGCCTGACCGCCCCCAACGGCCCCTCCCAGGAGCGCGTCATCCGACAGGCGCTGGCCTCGGCCGGGCTCTCCCCGTCCGACGTCGACGCCGTCGAGGCGCACGGCACCGGAACCACCCTCGGCGACCCCATCGAGGCCCAGGCGCTGTTCGCCACCTACGGTCGCGAACGGGACGCGCAACCCCTCCTGCTGGGATCCGCGAAGTCCAACTTCGGTCACACCCAGGCCGCCGCTGGCGCCGCGGGCGTCATCAAGATGGTCATGGCCATGCGCCACGGCGAACTGCCGCGCACCCTGCACGTCGACGAGCCCTCCCCGCACATCGACTGGTCCAGCGGCGCCATCGAGCTGCTCACCGAGGCCCGTCCCTGGCCGGCCCGCCCCGACCGGCCGCGCCGCGCGGGCGTGTCCTCCTTCGGGATCAGCGGCAGCAACGCCCACGTCGTCCTGGAGGAGCCGCCCGCGGCCCGGCCCGCCGACCAACGGGCGGAGCCCGCCGCCGTGCCCCGGGTACACCCCCTCTCCGGGCACACCCCGGACGCACTGCGCGCCCAGGCCGCCCGGCTGCACACCCACCTGCTGCGCCACGAGGACGACCCCCGCGACCTCGCCCACACCCTCGCCGTAGCCCGCCATCCACACGCCCACCGCGCCGCCGTCGTCGCCGCGGACCGCGCGGAACTCCTGGCCGCGCTCGCCGCCGTCGCCGCCGGCGAGCCGGACGCCCGTACCGCCACCGGCACCGCCGGCGGCGCACGGCTCGCCCTCCTGTTCAGCGGACAGGGCGCCCAGCGCCCCGGCATGGGCCGCGACCTGTACGACGCGCACCCCGTCTACGCGCGCACCTTCGACGAGGTGTGCGCCGGACTCGACCCGCACCTCGACGGACCGCCGCTGCGCGACGTGGTCCTCGCCGCCCCGGACAGCGCCGAGGCCGCCCTGCTGGACCGCACCGCCTACACACAGGCCGCCCTCTTCGCGTACGGCACCGCGGCCCACGCCCTCGTCCGGTCCTGGGGCGTGCTGCCCGACGTGCTCGCCGGGCACTCCATCGGCGAACTGACCGCCGCCCACGTCAGCGGAGTCCTCGACCTGACCGACGCCTGCGCCCTGGTCGCGGCCCGGGGCAGGCTCATGCAGAGCCTGCCCGAGGGCGGCGCCATGGCAGCCCTGGAGGCGACCGAGGACGAGGTCCGGCCCCTGCTGGCGGACCGCGCCGACCGCGTCGCCGTCGCCGCGGTCAACGGACCGGTCTCCGTGGTCGTCTCCGGCCACGCCGAGGACGTGGAGGCCATCACCGCCGGGTTCGCGGCCCGCGGCCGCAAGACCCGCCGCCTGAGGGTCAGCCACGCCTTCCACTCGCCGCTGATGGACGCCATGCTCGACGACTTCCGCGCCGTCGCCGCCCGCGTCCGCTTCCACCGGCCCGCCGTCCCCGTCGTGTCCAACGTGACCGGCGACCTCGCGGCCGGCGACGACCTGACCACCCCCGACTACTGGGTGCGCCACGTCCGCCGGGCCGTCCGCTTCGGCGACACCGTCCGCACCCTGGAGGCCAGCGGCGTCACCCTCACCCTCGAACTCGGCCCCGACGCCACCCTCACCACCCTGGTCCAGGACGGCATCAGCGCCTCCGCGGCGGTGACCGCCGTACCCCTGGTGCGCCGCGACATTCCCGAGGGCCGCTCCGCGCTGCTCGCCGCCGCCACGCTGCACGTACACGGGCTCGGCGACGTCCCGGGGCCGCCGGCCGACGCCGCGGCCCGGCGGGTGCCCCTGCCGACGTACGCCTTCCAGCGCGAGCGCTTCTGGCTGGAGGCGTCCGCGCCGGCCCCCGCCGCGGCCGGCCAGGACGCCGCGTTCTGGGAACTCGTCGAGGCGACGGACGCCTCGGCCCTCGCCGAGCGCCTCGCGGTCGACCCCGACGCCCCGCTCAGCGCCGTCCTGCCCGCCCTCGCCGCCTGGCGCGGCGAGGACCGCAGGCAGGCGGAGATCCAGGGCTGGGAGCACCGTGTCGTGTGGCGGCCCACCACGGAGAACGCCGCCACGCCCGCCGGCACCTGGGTCCTCGCCGTCCCGGACCGGCTCGACGGCGGAGCCTGGGCGACCTCCGTCGCGGACGCGCTCACCGCGCACGGCGCCCGCGTCCGTGTCCTGCCCGTCGACTGCGCCACCGTCGACCGCACGGCCCTGGCAACCGCCCTGGGCTCCCTGCGCGAGGACGGCGACGGGCCCTGGACGGGCGTGCTGTCGCTGCTCGCCGCCGACACCGCCGCACTGCCCGGACTCGACGCCGTCCCGGCCGGTCTCGCCGCGACCGCCGCCCTCGTCCAGGCCCTCGCCGACGGAGCCGCGGGTACCGACGCGGTGCGCCTGTGGGCGCTCACCGCGGGCGCCGCCGGCGTCCTCGGGACGGAGGCGCCCGTCGTCCCCGAACAGGCCGCCGTGTGGGGCCTGGGCCGCACCGCCGCCCTCGAACACCCGCAGCTCTGGGGTGGGCTGGTGGACCTGCCCGCGGGCACCGACACCGCCGTCGCGGGCGACGTGGCCCGCCGCCTGGCCGCAGCGCTCGCCGATCGGGCAGGCGAGGACCAGATCGCCGTACGGCCCGCCGGCACGTTCGTGCGCCGCCTCGAGCGCGTCCCGGCCGGCGCGCCTGTGGCGGCCGCGCCCGACTGGTCCGGCACCGTCCTGCTCACCGGGGCCACCGGCGCGCTCGGTCTGCGCACCGCCGTCTGGCTCGCCGCGCAGGGCGCCGGCCGCATCGTGGCCGTCAGCCGGTCCGGCCCGGGTTCCGACGGCGCCTCCCGCCTCAAGGACGCGCTCGCCGACTCCGGCACCGAACTGGTCCTGGCCGCCTGCGACACCGCCGACCGCGACGCGCTCGCCGCACTGCTCGCCGAGCACCCCGTCGACGCCGTCGTGCACACCGCCGGCGTGCTCGACGACCGGCTTCTCGACGGCATGGACGCCGCAGCCCTGGACCGCGTCCTGCGGCCCAAACTGGCGGCAGCGCGCCATCTCGACGAACTGACGCGCGGACGCGAACTCACCGCGTTCGTCCTGTACTCGTCGATCTCCGGCACCCTCGGCACCATCGGCCAGGCCAACTACGCGGCGGCCAACGCCTACCTGGACGCCCTGGCCGAACAGCGCAGAGCCGCCGGCCTGCCCGCCACCTCTGTGGCGTGGGGGCCGTGGGCGGGCGGCGGCATGGCCACCGCCGACGCCGACGCCGAGAACCGCATGCGGCGTGGCGGCCTCGACCCGCTCGATCCCGAGCGGGCGGTCGACGCCCTCGGCCGGGCCGTCGCACGCACCGAAGCCGTCCTCGCCGTCGCCGACATCGACTGGGCACGCTTCGCGCCCGGCTTCACCACCTCCCGGCCCAGCCCGCTGCTCGCCGGACTCCCCGAGGTCCGTGACCTGCACGCCCGCCGCCCGCAGAGCGCCACGGGCGCCCCGCAGGCCCTGCGTGAACGGCTCGCCGGACAGTCCGCGGCCGAACGCGAACGCACCCTGACCACACTGGTGCGGACCGAGGCCGCCGCCGTCCTCGGCCACACCGGCACCGACCGGGTCGGCGCCGCCACGGCGTTCAACGCCCTGGGCTTCGACTCGTTGATGGCGGTCGAGCTGCGCAACCGGATCGGCGCCGCCATCGGCCTCGCCCTGCCCGCCACCCTGCTGTTCGACCAGCCGAGCGCCACCGCGCTCGCCGCGTATCTGCGGGGCCGGCTCTCGGACGACGCCGAAGGCTCCGAGACCGTCCTCGCCGGCCTCGACTCCCTGGAGGCGGCCCTGGCCGCACTGGCGAAGGACGACGTCCGGCGCGACCGCATCGGGGCCCGGCTGCAGTCGCTCCTCACAGGTTTCACCGGCTTCACCGGCGGCCCCGCCGTCGCCGTCCCCGCCACCGGCGGTGACGACGTCAGCGACCGGATCCAGTCCGCCGGCGCGGACGAGATCTTCGACTTCATCGAGAACGACCTCGGCATCTCCTGACGGCGCGGCCAAGGGACCTGAGAACGGGTGACAACACATGAGCGATGAGGAAAAACTCCTCGGCTACCTGAAGAAGGTCACGGCCGACCTCCACCAGACGCGACAGCGCCTGGCCGCGGCCGAGGCACACCGCAACGACCCCGTCGCGATCGTCGCGATGGGCTGCCGTTTCCCGGGCGGGGTCGGCGACCCCGACGATCTGTGGCGGCTGCTCGACGACGGCGGCGACGCCATGTCCGAGTGGCCCCGCGACCGGGGCTGGGACGCCGACGCCCTGTACGACCCGACGCCCGGCACGCCCGGCCGCAGCTACACCCGCACCGGCGGATTCATCGACCGTGTCGGCGACTTCGACGCCGGGTTCTTCGGCATCTCACCGCGCGAGGCCGTCGGCACCGACCCGCAACAGCGGATCCTCCTGGAGATCTGCTGGGAGGCGCTGGAACGCGCCGGGATCGACCCGCTCGCCCTGCGCGGCAGCCGCACCGGCGTGTTCTCCGGCACCAACCTCCAGGACTACACCACCCTGCTCAGCCTGTCCGACAACGCAGGCGACGACGGGGTGGGCAACGCGCCCAGCGTCCTGTCCGGCCGGATCTCCTACACCCTCGGCCTCGAAGGCCCCGCGGTCTCCGTCGACACCGCCTGCTCCTCCTCCCTGGTCACCCTCCACCTGGCGGCGCAGGCGCTGCGCGCCGGGGAGTGCGACCTGGCGCTGGCCGGCGGCGTCACCGTCATGTCGACGCCCACGATCTTCCTCGAGTTCAGCCGCCAGCGCGGCCTGTCGCCGGACGGCCGCTGCCGCGCCTTCGCCGACACCGCCGACGGCACCGCCTGGGGCGAGGGCGCGGGAGTCCTCGTCGTCGAACGGCTCTCCGACGCCCGCCGCCACGGCCATCCCGTCCTCGCCGTCCTGCGCGGCTCCGCCGTCAACCAGGACGGCGCGTCCAACGGTCTGACCGCTCCCAACGGCCCCTCCCAGGAACGAGTCATCTGGCAGGCGCTCACCAACGCGAGGCTCGCACCCGCCGACGTGGACGCCGTCGAGGCGCACGGCACCGGAACCACCCTCGGCGACCCCATCGAGGCGCAGGCCCTGCTCGCCACCTACGGACAGGACCGGCCCGCGGACCGGCCGCTGCTGCTCGGCTCGGTGAAGTCGAACATCGGCCACACCCAGGCCGCGGCAGGCGTCGCAGGCGTCATCAAGACGGTCCTCGCGCTGCGCGCGGGCCGGCTGCCCGCGACCCTCCACGTCGACCGGCCGAGCCGGCACGTCGACTGGAGCGCCGGAAACGTCGAACTGCTCACCGAGGCCCGCGGCTGGCCCGCCGTCGGCGACCGCCCGCGCCGCGCGGGCGTGTCCTCCTTCGGAGTCAGCGGCACCAACGCCCACGTCATCCTGGAACAGGCCCCGCCCACCGAGCAGGACGACGAAACCGGGCCCGCGGGCGACACGCCCCGCCCGCGCGCCTTCACCGTGTCCGGCCGCACCGCGCCCGCCCTGCGCGACCAGGCCCGCCGGCTCGCCGCGAGCCTGCGCGCCGATCCGGACGGCGCACCGCGCCTCGCCGACCTCGCCTGGTCCCTCGCGACCACCCGGTCCGCACTCGAACACCGTGCCGTCGTCGTCGCCCCCGGCCCCGACGTGCTCCTGCGCGGCCTGACCGCCCTGGCCGACGGCGCGCCCGACCCCGCCGTGGTGCGCGGCGTCGCCGACACCGAGGGCGACCCGGTCTTCCTCTTCCCCGGCCAGGGGCCGCAGTGGGAGGGCATGGCCATCGAACTCCACGACGCCGACGCCCGGTTCCGCGCCTTCTTCGACGAAGCCGCCGCCGCCGTGGAGGAGTTCGCCGACTTCTGCGTCCTGGACGTGCTGCGAGGTGCCGCCGGCGCCCCGCCCCTGGAGCGCCTCGACGTCGTCCAGCCCACCCTCTTCGTGGTCTGCGTCGCCCTCGCCCGGCTGTGGATGGCGTGCGGGGTCCGCCCCGCCGCGGTCGCCGGACAGAGCCAGGGGGAGATCGCCGCCGCACACATCGCGGGCGTCCTCACCCTCCAGGACGCGGCCCGGGTCGTCGTCACCCGCTCCCGGGAACTCACCGCCATCACCGGCCGCGGCGGCATGGTCGCCGTACCGCTGGCGCTCACCGAGGTCGAACGCCTCATCGCCCCCTACGACGGCCGTATCTCCGTCGGCTCCGTCACCGGCCCGCGGTCCGTCACCGTGTCCGGGGACGCCGAACCGCTGGCCGAACTGCTGGCCCGCCTCACCGAAGACGGAATCCGCGCCCGCCGTGTGCCGGTGGACTACGCCTCGCACTGTGCCCAGGTGGAGGAGGTCCGCGACGCCCTGCTCGCCGGATTCGCGCCGGTGCGCCCGCGCCCCGCCGAGATCCCGTTCCACTCCACCGTCACCGGGAACCGGGTCGAGGACACCACCACGCTCGACGCCGCCTACTGGTACGACAACATCCGCCGCACCGTCCGCTTCGAGAGCACGGTGCGCGCTCTCGCCGAAGCCGGACAGCGCGTCTTCGTCGAGATGAGCCCGCACCCCGTGGTCACCACGGCGGTCGGCGACATCCTCGACGACCTCGGCATCACCGGCGGCGCAGTCCTCGGCACCCTGCGCCGCGACGAGGGCGGGACCGAACGCTTCCTCACGTCCGTGGCCGGACTCGCGGTCCGCGGCGTCTCCGTCGACTTCGACGCCGTCCACGACGAGCCCGCGCACCGCGTCGACCTGCCCGTCTACGCCTTCCAACGCCGCCGGTACTGGCCGGGGTTCACCGCCGCCGCGCCCACCGTGACCGCCGACGCCGCGGACGCCCCCTTCTGGCACGCCGTCGAGTCAGGCGACCTCACCACCCTCGCCGAAACGCTCAGCCTCGACGAACAGGCCACGGCCGCACTGCTCCCCGCCCTGGGCGACTACCGGCGGCGCGGCAACGACCGTGCCACCGCCGACCGCTGGCGCTACCGCATCACCTGGCGCCCGCTGCAGGACACGCCGACACCGGCCCTCACCGGCCGCTGGACCCTCGTCGTACCCCGCGGCCACCGGAACGGGCCCGAGGCCACCGGCGTGCAGGCCGCCCTGGCCCGCGCCGGCGCCGACTGCGCCCTCGTCGTGGTCGAAGAGCACGCCGACCGCACCGCCCTCGCCGCCGTGCTGGCCGAGGCGACGGCGGACGCCCGCGGTGTCCTGTCCCTGCTCGCCCTCGACGGCAGCGCGCATCCTCGGCACCCGCAGCTGCACGGCGGTTTCGCCGCCACCGTCGCCCTGGTGCAGGCCATGGACGACCTCAACGTCCGGCTGCCGGTGTGGTTCCTCACCCGCGGCGCCGTGGCCACCCGTTCCGGCGAGGCCCCCGCCGCACCGGCCCAGGCCCTCGTCTGGGGCTTCGGACGGGTCGTCGCCCTGGAACAGGCCGACTGCTGGGGCGGCCTGATCGACCTGCCCGACCAGCTCGACGCGCGCACCGCCGACCGGGTCGTCGCCGTCCTCGCCGGAACCGACCACGAGGACCAGGTCGCCGTACGCGCCACCGGCACACTGGGCCGCCGGCTGGAGCGCGCCGCCGTCGGCGGGCTCGCCGGCCGACGCCGGTGGCGACCGGAGGGCACCGTCCTCGTGACCGGCGGCACCGGCGCCCTCGGCCGTCACGTGGCCCGCTGGCTCGCCCGCGAGGGAGCGGCGCACCTTCTCCTCGTCAGCCGCTCCGGCCCCGAGGCGGAGTGCGCCGCCGGGCTGCTCGCCGAACTGACCGCCCTCGGCGCCCGCGCGGACCTCGTAGCCTGCGACATCGCCGACTCCGCGGACCTCGCCGGCCTGCTGGCCTCCGTCCCCGAGGAGCGCCCTCTCACCGCCGTCTTCCACACCGCAGCCGTTCTCGACGACGGGGTCATCGGCTCGCTCACGCCCGAGCGCCTCGCCGAGGTCCTGCGGGTCAAGGCGGGAGGCGCCCGGAACCTCGACGCCGCGACCGCCGGCCTGGACCTTTCCGCCTTCGTGCTGTTCTCCTCGTCCTCGGGTGTCTTCGGCAGCCCCGGACACGGCAACTACGCCCCCGGCAACGCCTTCCTGGACGCCCTCGCCGAGGACCGCCGCTCGCGCGGTCTGCCCGCCACGGCGATCGCGTGGAGCGGCTGGGCCGAGGGAGGCATGGCCTCCGGCACGGTCGGGGAGCGGCTCCAGCGCCACGGCGTCCGCCTCATGGACCCCGCCGTCGCCGTCACGGCCCTGCGACACGCCCTGGATCAGGACGACACCGCGCTCGTGGTCACCGACATCGACTGGGAGGTCTTCGGGGCGGAGCTCGGCAAGGGCCGCCCGCGCCGCCTCTACGCAGACCTTCCGGATCTGGGACAGCTGCGCGCGCAGCGCGCCGCCGCCCCGGCCGTGTCCGGCGACGACGACAACGACGTGATGGCCCACATCGCCGCCCTCGGGGAGGCCGACCGCCGGCATGCCCTGCTCGAGCTGGTGCGCGGACACATCGCCTACGTCCTCAACCATCCGAGCCCCGACGACGTCGAGCCGGCCCGGGCCTTCCGGGAACTCGGCTTCGACTCCCTCACCGCCGTCGAACTGCGCAACACCCTCGGCGAGGCGACCGGCATGCGGCTGCCCGCCACCCTCGTGTACGACTACCCCACGCCCGCGGCCCTGGCCGAGCACCTCGGCGAGCAGCTCGCCCCGGCCGGCGCCGCCGCCTCCGCGGTCGCCGTCACCCGCCGGGACACGGCCGAGGACCCGGTCGTGATCGTCGGCATGGCCTGCCGCTTCCCCGGCGGGGCGGACACCCCGGAGCGGTTCTGGCAGCTGCTGGCCGACGGGACCGACGTGATGGGCCCGTTCCCGCAGGACCGGGACTGGGACGTGGCCGGGCTCTACCATCCCGAACCCGGCACGGCGGGCCGTACCGCCACACTCACCGGTGGATTCCTGGACGGTTTCGCCGACTTCGATCCCGGCGTCTTCGCCATCTCGCCCCGCGAGGCACTGGCCATGGACCCGCAGCAGCGGCTGCTGCTCGAGACCGCCTGGGAGACGTTCGAGCGGGCGGGGATCGATCCGCGGTCGCTGCGCGGCAGCCGGACCGGGGTGTTCGCCGGCACGAACTACCAGGACTACACCTCCCGTCCGATCGCGCCCGGCGACGACGTCGGCGCCCACCTGGGCACGGGCAACTCCGCAAGCGTCCTGTCGGGCCGCGTCTCCTACACCTTCGGGCTGGAAGGGCCGGCGGTCACCGTCGACACCGCCTGCTCGTCGTCGCTGGTCGCCCTGCATCTTGCGGCGCGGGCGCTGCGCGCGGGGGAGTGCGACCTGGCGCTGGCCGGCGGTGTCACCGTGATGTCGACGCCCGGTCTGTTCGTGGACTTCAGTCGTCAGCAGGGGTTGGCGGTGGACGGTCGGTGCAAGGCGTTCGCTGAGGCGGCGGACGGGACGGGGTTCTCGGAGGGGGGTGGTCTGCTGTTGATGGAGCGGTTGTCCGATGCGCGTCGGCTGGGGCATCCGGTGTTGGCGGTGGTGCGGGGTTCGGCGGTGAATCAGGATGGTGCGTCGAACGGGTTGAGTGCGCCGAACGGTCCGTCGCAGCAGCGGGTGATCCGGGCGGCGTTGGCGGACGCGGGTGTGTCCGCGGTGGATGTGGATGTGGTGGAGGCGCACGGTACGGGGACGCGGTTGGGTGATCCGATCGAGGCGCAGGCGTTGCTGGCGACCTATGGTCAGGGGCGTTCGGTGGATCGGCCGTTGTGGTTGGGGTCGGTGAAGTCGAATGTGGGTCATACGCAGGCGGGTGCGGGTGTGGCGGGTGTGATGAAGATGGTGCTGGCGATGCGGTCGGGTGTGGTGCCGGCGACGTTGCATGTGGATGAGCCGTCGTCGCATGTGGACTGGTCGGCGGGTGCGGTGGAGTTGGTGAGGGCGGCGCGGGTCTGGGAGGAGGAGGGCGGGCGTCCGCGGCGTGCGGGTGTGTCGTCGTTCGGTATCAGCGGCACGAACGCGCACGTCATCCTGGAGGGCGTCGCCGAGGCACCGCACGACACGTCCGACGCCGGCGAACCGCGCACCGACGAACCCCTCGCCGTCGCATCGCAGCCGCAGGCGCCGGTGCCTGCGCAGGTCCCGGTGCAGGTCCCGGTGCCCTGGATCGTCACCGGTCGTAGCCGTGACGCCCTGCGCGACCAGGCCGCCCGGCTGCTCGACCACGTGAGCGCGCATCCCGAAGTCCACGTCGCCGACACCGCGTTGGCGCTGGCGACCACCCGGACGCCGTTCGCCCACCGAGCCGTCCTCATCGGCGACGATCACGACGGTCTGGCGGCCCGGTTGCGGGCCCTGGCCGAGGGAACGCCGCTGCCCGGCACGGTCACCGGCGTCGCACGCGCTGGCGGCCGTACGGCCTTCCTGTTCACCGGCCAGGGGGCGCAGCGGCCCGGCATGGGCCGCGAACTGCATGCCGCCCATCCGGTGTTCGCGCAGGCCTTCGACGCCGTGTGCGCACGCGTTCCCGGGCTGCGGGCGGTGGTCCTGGGAGACGACGCCGAACTCCTGAACCGCACCGAGCACGCACAGCCCGCCCTGTTCGCCTTCGAAGTCGCCCTCTACCGCCTGCTGGAGTCGTGGGGCGTCCGCCCGGACCACGTCGCCGGCCACTCCGTCGGTGAGATCGCCGCGGCCCATGTCGCCGGAGTGTTCTCCCTCGACGACGCCTGCGCCCTGGTCACCGCCCGCGGCCGGCTCATGCAGGCGCTGCCCTCCGGCGGCACGATGGCGTCGATCCGGGCCACCGAGCAGGAGATCCTGCCGCTGCTGTCCGGACGCGAACGCGAAGTCGGCATCGCCGCCCTCAACGGGCCCTTGGCGACCGTCGTCTCCGGCACGGAGGAGGCCGTCGCCCGGATCTGCGAGCATTTCTCGGCGGCCGGCCGGCGCACGACGCGGCTCCGGGTCAGCCACGCCTTCCACTCCCCGCTCATGGAGCCGGCGCTCGACGACTTCCGGGCGGTCGCCGCCGGCGTCTCCTACGACGAGCCGGTCCTGTCCGTCGTCTCCGCACGGACCGGTGAACCGGCCACCGCCGGTCTGCTCACCGACCCCGAGCACTGGGTGCGGCACCTCCGTGAGCCGGTCCGCTTCCACGACTGCGTCACCCGGCTGCACGGCCTGGGCGTCCGACGCTTCCTGGAGGTCGGGCCGGACGCCTCGCTCACCGCGCTCGCCGAGACGGCCCTCGCCGAGGCGGAGCCCGACACGGCCGAAACGGTGTTCGCGGCAGCCGTCCCGCGGAACGAGCCCGAGACCGGCTCTCTGCTCCGCGCCGTCGGCACACTGTTCGCGCACGGCGCCGAGCCCGACTGGACGGCGCTCCTCCCCGGCGCCCGCGCCGTGCCGCTGCCCACCTACGCTTTCCAGCGGCAGCGGTTCTGGCTGCCGACCGTGGCCGCGGCCGGCGACCCCGACGCCGCCGGACTGCACCCCGCGGACCATCCGTTCCTCGCGGCCGAGGTCGCCCGCGCAGGCTCGGACGACCTGCTGTTCACGGGACGGCTTTCACTGCGCGGCCAACCCTGGCTCGCCGACCACGCCGTCCTCGGGCAGGTCATCCTGCCCGCCACCGGCTACCTCGACCTCGCCGTGCACGTGGGCGACCGCACCGGCTGCGGCCACCTGAGCGAACTCACCCTGCTCAGCCCGCTCGTCGTGCCCGCCGAGGGCGCCGCCCACCTTCAGGTCACAGTGGAAGCCGCCGACGGTCAGGGCCGCCGTGCCTTCGCCGTGTGGTCGAGGCCCTCGGCGGACGACGGGGAGTGGCAGCGGCACGCCCAGGGCGTCCTCGCTCCGCAGCCGAGGTCCGTGCCGGCCGGCGACCTGGCCGCCTGGCCTCCGTCGGGAGCCTCCCTCGTCTCCGACGAGGACCCCTACCCGGCCTTCGCCGCCGCGGGCTTCGCCTACGGTCCGAGCTTCCGCGGTCTGGGCAGCGTGTGGGAGCGCGGCGAGGAGGTGTACGCCGAGGTCGCGTTGCCGGAACCGTACCGGGAGGACGCCCTCCGGCACGCCCTGCATCCCGCCCTCCTCGACGCGGCCGTCCAGGCTCTGCTGGTCAGGCGGCCCGGGCTGCGGGGCGACGACGAGGACACGGCGCCGATGCTGCCGTTCGCGTGGACCGGGCTGACCCTGCACGCCACCGGCGCGACCGCGCTGAGGGTGCGTCTGACCCCCGCCGGCCACGATCACGGCTACCGGGTCCTGGTCACCGACACCACCGGCCGGGCCGTCGCCACCGCCGATGCGATCACCCTGCGGGAGGTGCCCGCCGCCCAGGCCGCGCCGGGGACGGCCCGGCCCGAACTGCTGCGCCTGGACTGGCAGGAGACGCTTGCGGCCCCCGAGCTGCCCGCTCCGCGCACGGTGCGCTGGATCGTCCTCGGCGGGGGCGACGACCGGGTGGTCGCCTCCCTCGACGCGACCGGGGTCCATGTGGAGACCTACGCCGACCTCGAGTCGCTCGCCAAGGCCGTCGACACCGGTATGACGATGCCCGAGGTGGTCGTCGTCGCACCGGAGCCGTGTCACGTCGACGAGCACGGCATGCCCGAGGCGTTGCGGGGCCGCCTGTCCCGCACCCACGAGGTGATGAGCGGCTGGCTCGCCGACGAGCGGTACGCCGACGCCCGGCTGGTGTTCGTCACCCGCCGTGCGGTGACGGTGGGCCCGGGCGACGAAGCCGCGGGCGTGGTCCCGCCGGATGTGACCGCTGCCGCCCTGTGGGGACTGGTCCGCGCCGGACAGAGCGAACACCCCGGCCGGTTCCAGCTGGTGGACCTGCCCGGCGGGGCCGGGACCGGCGACGAGGCCGCACTGCTCGCGGCGATCGCCTCCGGTCACCCGCACAGCGCGGTCCGCGACGGACGGGTCCTGCACCCCGACGCCGTGCCCGCCGCCCCCGGCGCCGTACCCGACCTCGCCGCGGGCACGGTGCTCGTCACCGGCGCCACCGGCGCCCTCGGCCGGGCCGTCGCCCGTCACCTCGTCACCCGGCACGGTGTGCGTTCGCTGCTGCTCGCCGGTCGACGCGGCCCCGCCGCGGACGGCGCGGACGCTCTGGTGTCCGAGCTGACGAAGCTGGGCGCCCGAGTACGCCTGGAGGCCTGCGACGTCGCCCGGCGAGCCGATGTCGAGCGGCTGTTGACCCACGTGCCCGCCGACGCGCCGCTGACCGGGGTGATCCACGCGGCCGGTGTCACCGACGACGCCGTCCTCACCGCACTCGACGGGGAGCGCTTCGACACGGTGCTGCGCCCGAAGGCGGACGGCGCCTGGAACCTGCACCACGCCACGACGGACCACCGTCCGGCCGCGTTCGTGCTGTTCTCCTCGGCGGCGGGCACCTTCGGCGCTCCCGGCCAGGCCAACTACGCGGCGGCGAACGCCTTCCTCGACGGCCTCGCCGCCCTCAGACGCTCACTCGGACGACCCGCGGCGTCCGTCGCCTGGGGCCTGTGGAGCGACGACAGCGGCATCACCGCCCGTCTGTCCCGAACCGACCGGGGCCGACTGAGCCGCGGCGGCCTGCGTCCCCTGACCACCGAGGACGCCCTCACCCTTCTCGACGACGCCCTCACCACGGCCGACCCCGCGGTGATCGCCGTCGCCACCGGTTCGGGCCGGGCGGGAGTCCGTTCGATGCTGCGGCCCGGCACCGCGGCGGCGCGACGCAGGAGCGCGTCCGGTCCGTCGGAGCCGGCCGGCCCGTCGCTCCTGGCCGGACGCTCCCCGGAAGAGGGCGGCGCCTTGCTGCTCGGTCTGGTGCGCGACCTCGCCGCCACCGTGCTGGGGCACGCGGGCGCGGACGAGGTGGAGCCCGACCGGCTCTTCACCGAGCAGGGCTTCGACTCCCTCACGGTGGTCGAACTCCGTAACCACCTCGCCACCGCCACCGGCCTGAAGCTGGCGCCGACCCTTCTGTTCGACCACGCCACGCCCGAGGCCCTCGCCGCCCATCTGCACGGCCGGCTCGCCGAGCGGTCCACCCAGGAGACCGGCCGGGAACAGACGGTCGCGGGCGCGCCGGACATCCGCCCCGGGGACACCCTCGGGGGCCTGTTCAAGCAGGCCTGTCTCGACGACCGTGTCGACGACGGCTTCACCCTGCTCCAGGCGGCGGCGGAACTGCGTCCCACCTTCACCTCGCCGGACGAACTCCCCGGTCTGCCCGGGGCGATCCGGCTCTCGGCAGGCGGCGCGGCGGCACCGCTGGTCTGCTTCAGCTCCTATGTCGCCCTCGCCGGTGTCCACCAGTACGCCCGGTTCGCCTCGCCGTTCCGCGGCCGGCGCGACGTCTGGGCGCTGCCCACCCAGGGCTTCGGCACGGGGGAGGCGCTGCCGGCGACCTTCGACGCGGTGGCCGACCTGCACGCCGCCGCCGTACGGCGGACCGTCGGGGACGTTCGGCCGGTCCTGCTCGGGTCGTCGTCCGGAGGGGTCCTCGCCCTCTCCGCCGCTCGGCGGATGCAGGAACGCGGGGCCGCGCCGGCCGCCGTCGTCCTGCTGGACACCTATATGCCCCGGGCCGACTCCCCGTTCCTGCGCTTCTCCCAGCAGATGCTCAGCGGCATGTTCGAACGGGAGTCGATGTTCGCGCACATGGACTCGGCACGGCTCACCGCGATGAGCTGGTACGTCGCGATGATCGGGGAATGGGAGCCGGGCCCCCTGGAGTGCCCCGTGCTGCTGGTGCGTTCCAGCGAGCCCCCGGTGCCCGCCGGACCCGGTGAGGAGATGCCGCCCGAGGAGTGGCAGACGTCCTGGCACCGGGCCCACACCGTCCTCGACGTCCCCGGCAACCACTTCACGATGATGGAGGACCACGCCCGCTCCACCGCCGGGGCCACCGACGACTGGCTCACCGCCCGAGGCGCCTGACCGGCCCCCCCGCACCGAGGGCCCTGCCCCCCCGCTCGACGGGGGCAGGGCCCTCGGCCTTGCCGGGCGGCGGCGGACAGGGCGTCGCCGGGCCGGGTTTAGAGAAAGACCTAGTGCCGCCCTCGACATACTGCTTGGCAAGGATCGGGAACGATCTCTGCCGCTCCTTGTGCCGACGGTGCCTGGGGGATGGCGGCCCCGGATTGTCAGAGTCCGTCCATCGCCCCCATGTGATTGGAAGCCGAGCTGTGACCGAAGAGCCCTCCGTCGCACTTGTCCGCCCGCTGCACGAGATCCTCACGCACCACGCACTGCAGCGAGCGGACGAGCGGGTCTTCCAGGACTCCCGGCGGTCCGTCACCTACGGTGCCCTGGAGCGGCGCACCCGGTTCCTGGCCGGGCACCTCGCCGCACTCGGGGTCCAACGCGGTGACCGCGTCCTGCTGCGTATGGGCAACCGGGTCGAGATGGTCGAGAGTTACCTCGCCGTCACGCGCGCGGGAGCCGTCGGTGTGCCGGTCGACCCACGCTCCTCCGACGCCGAGCTCGCCCACCATCTCCTCGACAGCGGCGCCCGCACGGTGATCAGCGGCGCGGCACAGATACCCCAGATGCTGAGGACCGGTCGCAGCAGTGGCCTGGACTGCTGCCTGATCGTCGTCGGCGCCACCGAGCCGGTGGCGGGCGCCACCGACTTCGAGCACCTCGCCGTCACTCCGCCGCCCGTCGACGCGCGGGACGACCTGGACCTGGACGAGACGGCCTGGATCCTGTACACCTCCGGCACCACCGGACGCCCCAAGGGCGTGGTCACGACCCAGCGCAAGTCCCTCTGGGCCACGGCCGCATGCACCCGGCCGATCCTCGGCCTGTCCGCGACCGACCGCCTCGTGTGGCCGATGCCGCTGTACCACGCCGCCTCGCACAACATCGGTGTGCTCGCCACGCTGGCCGTAGGGGCCTTCGCCCACATCCTGGAGGGCTCGGCCCCGGACGAGATCATGGAGACCGTCCGCAGCGAGCAGGCCACCTTCCTGGTCGGCTCCCCCACCACCTACCACCGCATGGTGGACCTCGCGCGTGAGCGCGGGCTCGAACTGCCGGAGCTGCGGGTGTGCATGGCGGCCGGCTCGGCCTGCCCGCCCGCGCTGCACGAAGCCTTCGAGGACGCCTTCGGCATCCGCCTCCTGGACAGCTACGGCAGCAGCGAGACCGGAGGCGCGATCACCACGCAGGCACTCACCGGGCCACGCGTCCTGGGCACCACCGGCACCCCGCTGCCCGGCCTGACGCTGCGTCTGACGGACACGCTGACCGGCGAGGAGGTGACCGCCGGCCACGAGGGCGAGATCTGGGTGCACAGCCCGGCCACCATGACCGGATATCACAACGCCCCGGAGGCGACCCGGGCCGTGCTCGTGGACGGCTGGTACCGCACCGGTGACCTCGGCCGGCAGGACTCCGCCGGGAGGCTCACCATCACCGGCCGGGTCAAGGAACTCATCATCCGCGGCGGCGAGAACATCCACCCCGCGGAGGTGGAGCACGTCCTGGCCGGGGTGCCCGGCGTGGCCGAGGCCGCGGTGGCGGGCAAGCCCCACGCCGTACTGGGTGAGGTACCCGTCGCCTACCTGGTGCCGGGTCCGGAAGGCCCCGGGGGCATCGACACCCGTGAGCTTCTGGAGACCTGCCGCCGGGAACTCTCCTACTTCAAGGTGCCCGACGAGTTCCACGTCGTCGACGCCATCCCGCGTACGTCGACGGGGAAGACCGCCCGGCGGCGGCTGGCCGAGCTGCCCGCAACGCTGCTCGTCGTCAATCCGTCGGTGAACGTCCGCCCCGATCTGGCCGCCGAAGGCCCGACCGGAACAGCGCCCGCCGTGACGCCGGTGTCCGGCGACACCGTCCTCCCGACGACGCGGCACGGGCTGCTCGGCCTGGTGCGCTCCGTGGTCGCGGACGTCCTCGGTCTGCCCGCCGAGGACGTGGCCGCCGATCGGCCTCTGCACGAACTCGGTTTCACCTCCCTGTCCGCCGTGGCCCTCCGCGACCGGCTGTCGGCCGCCTCCGGTCACCGTCTCTCGGCCGCCGTGGCCTACGACTACCCGACCCCGCAGGCCCTCGCGCGGTACCTCGACGGCCTGGGGGAGGGCGGCCCCGGCGCGGAGAGCGCGGAGAGCGCGGGGGACGCCGAGGGAACGGCGATGACGGGGCAGTCGGACGAGCCCGTCGCCATCGTCGCGATGGGCTGCCGTCTGCCCGGCGGGGCCCGGACGCCCGGGGAACTGTGGGACCTGCTCGTGGCGGAAACCGACGCGGTCGGCCCGCTTCCCGACGACCGGGGCTGGAACCTGGACCGGCTCCTGGGCGACGAGGGCGGCGGCGGTGGAAAGTCGTCCGCCCGGCAGGGCGCGTTCCTGGAGGGCGCCGGGCGGTTCGACGAGGCGTTCTTCGGGATATCGCCGCGTGAGGCGCTGGCGATGGATCCGCAGCAGCGACTGCTGCTGGAGACGGCCTGGGAGACCTTCGAACGCGCGGGCATCGACCCGGTGTCGCTGAAGGGCAGCCGGACAGGTGTCTTCGCCGGTGTGATGTACGGGGGCTACGGCCCCGGCCTCCACGAGCGCGCCCCCGAGAACCTGGAGGGCTACCTCGGCAACGGATCGGCCGTCAGCGTCGCCTCCGGCCGCATCTCCTACACGCTGGGCCTGCTGGGGCCGGCGATCACGGTGGACACGGCGTGTTCGTCGTCGCTGGTGGCGATCCATCTGGCGGCGCAGTCGCTGCGGCAGGGCGAGTGCACCCTGGCCCTCGCGGGCGGCGCCACCGTCATGTCGACGCCCGGCGCACTCGTGGAGTTCAGCCGCCAGGGGGCGCTCTCGGACGACGGGCGGTGCCGGGCGTTCGCGGCGGGCGCGAACGGCACGGGCTTCGCCGAGGGAGTCGGCCTGGTCCTGCTGGAACGACTCTCGGACGCACGTCGGCTGGGACATCCGGTCCTGGCCGTGGTGCGAGGCTCTGCGGTGAACCAGGACGGCGCCTCCAACGGGCTCACCGCCCCCAACGGTCCCGCGCAGCAGCGGGTGATCCGCACCGCCCTGGCGCGGGCCGGCCTCGCCCCCGCCGAGATCAGCGCGGTCGAGGCGCACGGCACCGGCACCACTCTCGGCGACCCCATCGAGGCTCAGGCCCTCCTGGCCACCTACGGTCAGGACCGTCCGGCCGGAGAGCCTCTCCTGCTGGGATCGGTGAAGTCCAACATCGGCCACACCCAGGCCGCCGCCGGCGTTGTCGGCGTCATCAAGATGGTCATGGCGATGCGGCACGACACGCTGCCGCGCACCCTCCACATCGACGCACCCTCACCCCACGTCGACTGGAGCACAGGCGGACTCCAGCTCCTGACCGAAGCCCAGCCCTGGCCGCGCACCGGCACTCCCCGCCGCGCCGGCGTCTCCTCCTTCGGCGCCAGTGGTACGAACGCGCATCTGATCCTGGAGGAGGCGCCCGCCGAGCCCGTTCCCGTGGCCGTCGCCGAACCGTCCGGCGTGGCGCTGCCGATGTTGCTGTCGGGGCGTGGCGAGGGCGCGCTGCGAGCCCAGGCGGGACGGGTGGCGGACTTCCTGGACCGCCACCCGGACCTGCCCACCGACGCGGTGGCACGCATGCTCGCCGGCTCGCGAACCGTGTTCGAACACCGCGCGGCGGTCACCGGAGACGACCGCACCCGACTGCTGACACGCCTGCGCACGCTGGCCGACACGGACCAGGACACCGATACCGGTGTGGTGCGCGGCACCGGTGGCCGACTGGGTGCTCCGGCGTTCGTGTTCCCCGGTCAGGGCGCCCAGTGGACCACCATGGCCGTGAGACTCCTCGACCACGGCGGTGCTTTCGCGCAACGTCTGCAGGAATGTCGCGAGGCGCTGCGGCCGTTCGTCGACTGGGACCTGTTCGCGGTGCTGCGTGACGAGCCGGACCAGCCCGACTTCCACCGCGTGGATGTCGTGCAGCCCGCCCTCTGGGCCGTCAAGGTCTCCCTCGCCGCACAATGGCAGGCCGCGGGCATCCGGCCCGCCGCGGTGATCGGTCACTCACAGGGTGAGATCGCCGCCGCCACCGTGTCGGGCGCACTCACCCTTGCCGACGGCGCACGCATCGTGGCCCTGCGCTCGCAGCTCATCTCGCAGATCGCCGGCCTCGGCGGAATGATCTCCCTGGCGGTGCCGCGCGAGCGGGCCGAGACCATCGCCGCCGACCTCGGACTGGACATCGGAGCGGTCAACAGCCCCGCCAACACCGTCCTGTCCGGCCCCCTCCACGCACTCGAGCGACTCACCGCATGGTGCGACGAGCACGACGTACGCCACCGACGCGTCGCCATCGACTACGCCTCGCATTCCGTGCACGCCGAAGCCATCAAGGACCAGATCCTCGAAGCGCTCGCACCGGTCACGCCGCGCAGCGGTGACCTGCCCTTCTACTCCTCGCTCGCCGGCGGCCCCGTCGACGGCACCCGACTCGACGCCGACTACTGGTACCGCAACCTGCGCCACACCGTCGACTACCAGGCCGCCATCCGCGCACTGGCCCACACCGGCGTCACCGCCTTCATCGAGGTCAGCCCCCACCCCGTCCTCACCCTCCCGACCCAGGAAACACTCGAGACACTCGACGACCTCACCGGACAACCCGCCGTCCTCGCCACACTCCACCGCGACCACGGCGACACCCACGACTGGACACACTCCCTCAGCACCGCCTGGACACAAGGCGTCACCCTCCACCCGACCCCCACACCCGTCCACCCCGACCTCCCCACCTACCCCTTCCAGGGCACCCGCCACTGGCTCAACACACCGACAGGCGGCGACCCGCAGTCGTTCGGTCTGCGCCCCGTCGCGCACCCGCTGCTGGGCGCCGCGATCCACCGCGCGGACGAGGAGGGCGTGGTGTTCACCGGGCGGGTCTCCACGGCCACGCATCCATGGCTGGCCGACCACGTGGTGCGCGGGTCCGTCCTGTTTCCCGCAACGGCTTTCGTCGAGGCCGCGATCCGGGCGGGTGACGAGGTGGGCACCACCTGTCTGGAAGAACTGGTCCTCGAGGCCCCGCTCGTGGTCGCGGCACAGCAGACCGTCAGCCTGCAGGTGACCGTCGGGGCACCGGACGCGTCCGGACGCCGTGCCGTGAGCGTCCACTCCGCGCCGCAGAGCGGCGCCGAATCGACGGCCGACCCACTGTGGTCCCGGCATGCCCACGGCTTCCTGGTCCCCGCCCCGCCGGATGACACCGCCGCCGCCGAAGCGCTCGCGACCTGGCCGCCGCAGGGCGCGCGAGCGATGCCCGTCGAGGACGCCTACGAACGGATGGCCCAGGCCGGATACGGCTACGGCCCCGCGTTTCGAGGCCTGCGGGCCGTGTGGCACAGGGACGCGGAAGTCTTCGCCGAGATCGCCCTGCCCGAAGGGGAGACGACCGACGGCTGGAGTCTGCACCCGGCGTTGCTGGACGCCGCCCTGCACCCGGACGTCCTGGGCGAGGTGGACAAGGACGCGTCCCGGCCGCTCAACCTGCCGTTCTCCTGGCACGGTGTACGACTGCACGCGGCCGGCGCCACCACGCTGCGAGTCCGGCTGACCCGGCCGGAGCCGGAGGGCGTCGCGCTGCTCGCCGTGGACCCGGCAGGAGCCCCTGTCGTCTCCGTGGGCACCTTGTCGACGCGGCCCATGGGGGAAGCGGCTGCCGCGGAGGCCGACACCGTCCGGCAGATGCTGCTGCACACGCAGTGGCAGCCTGTGACAAGCCCGCCCGAGCTGCAGCCCGCCGGCCGATGGCTTGCGGTGGGACCCGACGCCGCGCACATCGCCTCGGCCCTCACCGACGCGGGTTTCGACGCGCACGGGGCGCCTGACCTGACGGCGGACGCCACGGGGACCGCGCCCGACACCTTGCTCGTGCTCTGCGACCGTCCCGGGCCGGAAGCCGCCGACATCACGGCCGACACCGCGGCCGCGGTCCATGCGCGCGTGCAGGCCGCCCTCGCGCAGGTGCAGCACTGGTTGCGCGACGAACGGTACGAGGCCACCCGTCTTGTTCTCGCGACCCGTGGCGCCGTGGCGGCCGCGCCCGCGTCCGGCGTCGCCGACCTGGCCGGGGCCTCCGTGTGGGGTCTCGCCCGGACGGTGCAGGCCGAACACCCCGGGCGGCTCGTCCTGATCGACCTGGACCCCGAGGCGGACTCCTTCGCCGCGGACGTGGCCGGGCTGCGCGCCGCGGTCGCGTCCGGTGAGCCCCAGACCGCCGTTCGCGCAGGCCTGGTTCTGGTCCCCCGTCTGACGCGCGCCGCCGACCTGGCGTCCGAGGAACCGCGGACGCTCGATCCCGAGGGCGTCACCCTCGTCACCGGCGGAACCACCGGCCTGGGCCGGCTCGTCGCCCGGCACATGGTCGCCGCACACGGCGCCCGCCACCTGCTGCTGCTGAGCAGAAGTGGACGCACAGCCGACGGCACCGCCGACCTGATCGACGAACTCACCGCCCTGGGCGCGTCCGTGACGGTCGAAGCGTGCGACGTGGCCGACCGGGAGTCCCTGGCGACGGTGCTCGCCGGCCTCGACCGGCCCGTGACCGCCGTGGTGCACAGCGCCGGCGTCCTCGACGACGGGACGGTGTCCGGCCTTTCCCCGGAGCAGGTCGCCGCGGTGTTGCGGCCCAAGGTGGACGCGGCACTGCACCTGCACGACCTCACGCGCGACGCCGACCTGAAGCACTTCATCCTGTTCTCGTCGGTCGCCGGCGTCCTGGGCGGTCCGGGACAAGCCAACTACGCCGCGGCCAACGCCTTCCTCGACGCCCTCGCCGAGCACCGGCGCTCGCTCGGACTGCCCGCCACCGCGGTGGCATGGGGCCTCTGGGCGGCCGGCGGTCTGACGGCGCATCTGGGTGCCACCGACCGCGTCCGCATCGCCCGCAACGGCGTCCGGTCGCTCGACGCCGAGCAGGGACTGGCACTGCTCGACGCCGCCGTCGCCCGGCGAGGTGCCGCCTTCGTGGCCGCCCTCTTCGACCACGCCGCTCTGCGACGGCGTTCCGGCGGGGTGCCCACGCTGCTGAGCGGTCTCGTCCGCGCCGTCACGCGGCGTACCGCCGCCGTCGAATCCGGTGACGCGCAGGACACCGGCGCCTGGCTCGCCGGACTCTCGGCGAAGGAGGCCGAACGCGCCCTGCTCGACGCGGTGCGCCGGCACGCCGCAGCGGTCCTCGGACACGAGTCGCCGCAGGCCGTACGCGCCGACAGCGCGTTCAAGGACATCGGCTTCGACTCGCTCTCCGCCGTCGAACTGCGCAACCGCCTCAACACCGCCACCGGCCTCCGGCTGGCCCCGACCGTGGTCTTCGACCATCCGACCCCGCAGGCCCTGGCGGAGCACCTGGCCGAGAGCCGCGACGGAGCCACGGCCGCGGCGCCCCTCCCGGCGCTCCGGGCGAGCGCCACGACGGACGCGGACCCCATCGCCATCGTCGCGATGGGGTGCCGCCTGCCCGGCGGGGTCGCGGGCCCGGAGGACCTGTGGGAGCTGCTGCGCTCCGGAACCGACGCGATCGGCGACTTCCCCACCGACCGCGGCTGGGACCTGGACGCCCTGTACGACCCCGACCCGGATAAACCGGGCACCTCCTCTTCCCGCAGCGGTGGCTTCCTGAAGGAGGCCGGGCGGTTCGACGAGGCGTTCTTCGGGATATCGCCGCGTGAGGCGCTGGCGATGGATCCGCAGCAGCGGTTGCTGCTGGAGACGGCCTGGGAGACCTTCGAACGCGCGGGCGTCGACCCGACGTCCCTCGGCAACAGCACGGCCGGCGTGTTCGTCGGCGCGATCGCCCAGGAGTACGGCTCGACCTTGCTGCACGAAGCCCCTGACGGCCTGGACGGCATGCTGCTCACGGGCAACGCCACCAGTGTGATCTCCGGTCGGCTTTCGTATCTGCTGGGTCTGCTGGGGCCGGCGATCACGGTGGACACGGCGTGCTCGTCGTCGCTGGTGGCGATCCATCTGGCGGCGCAGTCGCTGCGGCAGGGCGAGTGCACCCTGGCCCTCGCGGGCGGCGCCACCGTCTTGTCGACCCCCGGCACGTTCACCGCCTTCAGCCGGCAGCGCGCCATGTCCCCCGACGGGCGGTGCCGGGCGTTCGCGGCCGGCGCGAACGGCACGGGCTTCGCCGAGGGAGTCGGCCTGGTCCTGCTGGAACGACTCTCGGACGCCCGCAGACTCGGGCATCCGGTCCTGGCCGTGGTGCGAGGCTCTGCGGTGAACCAGGACGGCGCCTCCAACGGGCTCACCGCCCCCAACGGTCCCGCGCAGCAGCGGCTGATCCGCACCGCCCTGGCGCAGGCCGCCCTCGCCCCCGCCGAGATCAGCGCCGTCGAGGCCCACAGCACCGGCAGCACCCTCGGCGACCCCATCGAGGCTCAGGCCCTCCTGGCCACCTACGGTCAGGACCGTCCGGCCGGAGAGCCTCTCCTGCTGGGATCGGTGAAGTCCAACATCGGCCACACCCAGGCCGCCGCCGGCGTCGCCGGCGTCATCAAGATGGTCATGGCGATGCGGCACGACACGCTGCCGCGCACCCTCCACATCGACGCACCCTCACCCCACGTCGACTGGAGCACAGGCCAGGCCCGACTGCTGACGGAGAATCAGCCCTGGCCGCGCACCGGCACCCCGCGTCGCGCCGGCGTCTCCGCGTTCGGGATCAGTGGTACGAACGCGCATCTGATCCTGGAGGAGGCGCCCGCCGAGCCCGTTCCCGTGGCCGTCGCCGAACCGTCCGGCGTGGCGCTGCCGATGTTGCTGTCGGGGCGTGGCGAGGGCGCGCTGCGAGCCCAGGCGGGACGGCTGGCGGACTTCCTGGACCGCCACCCGGACCTGCCCACCGACGCGGTGGCACGCATGCTCGCCGGCTCGCGAACCGTGTTCGAACACCGCGCGGCGGTCACCGGAGACGACCGCACCCGACTGCTGACACGCCTGCGCACGCTGGCCGACACGGACCAGGACACCGATACCGGTGTGGTGCGCGGCACCGGTGGCCGACTGGGTGCTCCGGCGTTCGTGTTCCCCGGTCAGGGCGCCCAGTG
Source organism: Streptomyces achromogenes (assembly GCF_030816715.1). Lineage (NCBI taxonomy): Bacteria > Bacillati > Actinomycetota > Actinomycetes > Kitasatosporales > Streptomycetaceae > Streptomyces > Streptomyces achromogenes. The sequence continues at coordinate 8,044,083 of NZ_JAUSYH010000001.1, forward strand.
GACCACCATGGCCGTGAGACTCCTCGACCACGGCGGTGCTTTCGCGCAACGTCTGCAGGAATGTCGCGAGGCGCTGCGGCCGTTCGTCGACTGGGACCTGTTCGCGGTGCTGCGTGACGAGCCGGACCAGCCCGACTTCCACCGCGTGGATGTCGTGCAGCCCGCCCTCTGGGCCGTCAAGGTCTCCCTCGCCGCACAATGGCAGGCCGCGGGCATCCGGCCCGCCGCGGTGATCGGTCACTCACAGGGCGAGATCGCCGCCGCCACCGTGTCCGGCGCACTCACCCTTGCCGACGGCGCACGCATCGTGGCCCTGCGCTCGCAGCTCATCTCGCAGATCGCCGGCCTCGGCGGAATGATCTCCCTGGCGGTGCCGCGCGAGCGGGCCGAGACCATCGCCGCCGACCTCGGACTGGACATCGGAGCGGTCAACAGCCCCGCCAACACTGTCCTGTCCGGCACCGCGGAAGCACTCGACGAACTCAGCGCCCGGTGCGACAAGCACGACGTATTTCACCAACGCATCCCCATCGACCACGCCGCCCACTCCGTGCACGCCGAAGCCATCAAGGACCAGATCCTCGAAGCGCTCGCACCGATCACGCCGCGCAGCGGTGACCTGCCCTTCTACTCCTCGCTCGCCGGCGGCCCCGTCGACGGCACCCGACTCGACGCCGACTACTGGTACCGCAACCTGCGCCACACCGTCGACTACCAGGCCGCCATCCGCGCACTGGCCCACACCGGCGTCACCGCCTTCATCGAGGTCAGCCCCCACCCCGTCCTCACCCTCCCGACCCAGGAAACACTCGAGACACTCGACGACCTCACCGGACAACCCGCCGTCCTCGCCACACTCCACCGCGACCACGGCGACACCCACGACTGGACACACTCCCTCAGCACCGCCTGGACACAAGGCGTCACCCTCCACCCGACCCCCACACCCGTCCACCCCGACCTCCCCACCTACCCCTTCCAGGGCACCCGCCACTGGCTCAACGCACCGACAGGCACTTCGCGCGGTGCGTCCGGCCTGGGCGCGGTTCCCACCTCGCATCCCTTGCTGGGTGCGGCCGTGGAACTGCCCGGCACCGAGACCGTGGTGTTCACCGGCCGGCTTTCGGCGGGCAGGCCCGCGTGGTCGGCGGAAGAGCACACCGAGGGCGGGGAGCGAGAACTGGACTGGCTCGCTGCGGAGTTGGCCCTCGCGGCCGGCGGGCAGCTGGGCAGGAGCCGGCTGCGCGCCCTGACCGCGCGGGCGCCGTTCGTGATGCCGGGGTCCGGCGCCGTTCAGGTCCGCGTCACGGTCGGCGAGGGTGGGGAGCCCGGCGTACGCACGGTCGCCGTCCACTCCCGGCGCGGCGACGACGTCCTGGGGTTGCCCTGGACCTGCCACGCGACGGGGGAACTGGTCGCAGCGGCGGCCGAGCCGGACTGGGATCTCGAGGCCTGGCCGCCCGCGGACGCCCTCCCGGTGCCCGAACCCGAGCTGCGCCTGGACCACCCCACCCTGCACGCCGCCGTGCGGGGCGTGTGGCGACGGGACGGCGAGGTGTTCGCGGAGATCCTCGTACCGGACGCGCTGCGTGAGGAGGCGCGGCGGTTCGGACTCCACCCGGCGCTGGCACAGGCTCTGCTCAGCCTGGCGGGCATGAAGGGCGTCGCGCCCGAGGCCGACGCGTCCTGGCGGGTACAGGCCTGGGGGGAGGTCTCGCTGCACGCCTCCGGCGCGTCCGTCCTGCGCGCCCGACTCTCCCCGGGGCCGGACGGCTCGGTGTCGCTGGCCGCTGCCGACGCCACGGGATCCCCTGTCCTCTCGATCCCGGCCCTGCGGATCGCACCCGTCGTGCGCCAGGAGCTCAGGGCCTCGGACGTGGCGCAGCAGGACAGTCTGTTCGGCATCGAGTGGACCGCCGTGGACACGCGGGCGAACACCGCCGACGCCGACGGCACATGGGCCATCGTGGGCGAGGATCCCGCGCGCATGCGGTCCTCGCTGATGACCGCGGGACGCTACACGGAGACGTACCCGGACCTGACGGCGCTGGCAGCCGCCGTGGAGGGTGGCCGACCCGTCCCCGACATCGTCGTGGTCCCCTTCCTGGCGCAGTACGGCGAGCCGGCCGGGCAGGAACTGGTGGACGCCGTCCACGCCACGACGGTCCGTGCCCTGGAGACAGCCCGTGCCTGGGTGAGCACACCGGCCTTCGACCGCTCCCGGCTGGTGTTCCTCACCAGTGGCGCGGTCCCCGCGGTGGCCGGGCCCGACGACACGTCACCGCTCGACCTCGCGGGAGCCGGCGTCTGGGGTCTGATCCGCGGCGCGCAGACGGAACACCCGGACCGCTTCGTGCTCGTGGACACCGACCTCGCCAAGCCCACCTGGCGCGCCCTGGATCGCGTGGCGTCCTCCACGGAACCGCAGTGGGCGCTGCGCGGGCGGACGACGCGGGTCCCGCGGCTGGCCCGCCTCGTACCGGGCAGCGCTCTGCCGAGACTGGACGTCGGCCTGGACGGAACGGTGCTGGTCACCGGCGGGACGGGCAGGCTGGGCTCGGCCATGGCCCGCCACCTGGTGACCGAGCACGGTGTGCGTGACCTGCTGCTGACGAGCCGTCGGGGTCCGGACGCGCCGGAGGCGGCGGTCCTGGAAGCCGAACTGACGGAGCTGGGAGCCCGGGTCCAGGTGGCCGCCTGCGACGTGGCGGACCACGAAGCCCTGGCCGCCCTGCTCACGGACCGGCGGATCGGGGCCGTGGTGCACACGGCCGGCACGGCGGACGACGGAAGTCTCCCGGCTCTGACCGCGGAGCGCCTGAGCAAGGTGCTGCGCCCCAAGGTGGACGCGGTCGTGAACCTGTACGAACTGGTCCGTGAGGCAGGCGTACGGCAGTTCGTGCTGTTCTCCTCGGTCGCCGGCATCCTGGGCGGCCCGGGACAAGCCGACTACGCCGCGGCGAACACCTTCCTGGACGCGTTCGCCCACCACATGCGGTCCCGGGGCGTCGCCGCCACCTCGATCGCATGGGGTCCGTGGGCCGGGGCGGGCAGTCTGCCGGGGCGGTCCGGGAAGGACCGGCGGCCGGTGGCGCCGCGCGGAACGCGTCCGCTCGTCGAACAGCAGGGTCTCGGGCTCTTCGACGCGGCATGGGCGGCCGGGCGCGGTCTCGTGATCGCGTCCCGGCTGGACTTCGCCGGACTGACCGGCGACGCGGAGACCGGCGATGTGGCCTCCGTCCTGCGGGCCCTCGTGCCTGTCGGCACCCGCCGCACGGCCCGGGCCACCCCGGCGGAGCAGACGGACCTGCGACACCGGCTGGCGGCGATGAGCAAGGCGGAGCGGGAGGCGGTGGTGACCGACCTCGTACGGGACCGGGCGAGTGCCGTCCTCGGCCACGCCACACCGGACAGCGTGGCCGCGGACGCCCGGCTGAAGAACCTCGGATTCGACTCGCTCACCGCTCTGCAACTGCGCACGGCACTCGGCGAGGCGACCGGGCTGAGGCTGCCGACGAGGGTGGCGTTCGAGTTCGACACCCCGGTGGACCTCGCGGAGCACCTGCTCGAGCGGATCCTCGCTTCGGCACCCTCACACCTCCATGGAACGGAAGGGCCCTCGGATGAGAATTGACCATGTGTTCATCGACTCGATCGGTGTCACGCTGCACGAGTTCGAGCCGGTCGAGCGGGCTGTGTCCAAGGGACTGATCAGCCAGGAGCTCGTGGACGCGAACGGGCTGACCGGCACCCATCTGGCGCACGACATCCCGGCCGTGGAACTCGCGATCTCCGCCGCGCGCGTCGCCATGGACCGGTCGAAGCTGCAACGGGAAGACATCACGCACCACGTGCACAGCGGTGTGTACTACCAGGGCCCGCCCGGGTCCTACGCACCCGGATACGTCCTGCGCGAACTGGAGGTCGATCCGGTCTCGTCGCTGTACCTGCGCCAGGGCTGCAACGGCATGCTGGGGGCCCTGGAGGTGGCGGTCGGGCAGCTGACGGGCGCCGCCCAGGCGGAGAACGTACTGCTCACCTCCGGTGAGAACTTCACCGCCACGGGCTCTGACCGTTACACGGGAATCGGCCAGGCGTACTTCCTCTCCGACGGCGGCGCCGCGGCCTTGATCAGTGCGGAGGAGGGCTTCGCGCAGATCAGGTCGCTGAGCGCGGGCATCCTGCCGGAGCTCGAACGGTGGCATCGCGGCGACGGCCCGCTGCTGGCGGACGAAGGCCGGGAGAGCGACGGGGACATGGCCGAACGAGCCACTCGCTACAGCGAGACCGAGACCCCGCTCTCGGAGACCCTCGAGAAACTCACCCTCTTCAACCTCGGTGTCATCCGCCGGGCACTCGTCGACGCCGACCTGAATGCCGACGACATCGCCAAGGTCGTGCCGATCAACATCGACGGCCGGATGATCGAGTACTCGGTCATGATGCCGCTCGGCCTGCCCATGGACCGCTCCACGTGGGACTTCGGCAAGGGCATCGGGCATGTGGGCGGCGCCGATGTGTTCATCACCCTGGAGCATCTGGTCCGTGCGCGCGAGGTGGCTCCCGGCGACCACGTACTGCTGATCTCCCAGGGCCCGGGCTGGATGTGCACGGCCGCTGTCGTCACCCTCGTCGACCTTCCCACCTGGGCGCTATGACGTGCCGGCCTCTGCCACCGCGCGCCCGTCCTCGATGAGTCGAGGACGGCCGCCGGCGGCGGTGCGGGTTCGTACGAGTCCGGCAGTGCCAGGGCGTGTCCGCACAGTGGCGTCGCGCGCCGGACGGGACTTTGCGGACACGATCTAAAGCAGGGCGTCCTGGTGTGCCGCCGACGCGGCTGGTACGGCGTCGCCGCGCAGCGGCGCGCAGGTCACCGAGCGCGCGGTCAGCACCGGGTCCCCGGCGCCGTCGGCCGCCGCCAGGTCCCAGGAACCGTCTGTCGTCGGCCGCAGCCGCACACGCAGCACGGACGCGCCGGGGGTGTACAGGGACACGTCTCGCCAGCGCACCGCCGCCGTCGGCTCCGCGTCGTGCGGTGCCGGCTCTCGGGCCAGGCGTACGGTGCCGGCCAGCGCCGCGTCCAACAGCACCGGATGGAGCGCGTGACGGTCCTGGCCCGTCACCCAGTCGGGCAGCGCCACCTCGACGAAGAACTCGTCGCCGCGCCGCCACACGGCGCGCGGTGTCCGCGCGGCGTCCGGCCGGCCGGCGCCGCGGTCCCCGACGACCCGGCGGGCGCCCTGCGGGGGCCACACGGACAAGCTCACGTCGGCTACCGCGGGGGAGACCGGCGCCACCGTCGCCGTCGCGTACCGGGTCCACGGTCTTCGTGACGCACCTCGTGGGTCGCGCCGCCCGTGCACCGTCACCGGCCTGGTCCCGTCGGCCCCCGGCGCCCCGACCGTCACCCGAAGTTGCACGCCGCCGTCGCGCGGCAGGACCAGCGGTTCGTCCGCCGCCACGTCCAGCGCCCGGGCGCAGCCGACGCGGCCCGCCGCGTGCAGCACCAGGTCCAGCAGGGCCGCTCCGGCGAACACCGCTGCGCCGTCCACGCGTTGCGGCAGCGTCGGGTCGCCGCCGGCCGCGGTGATCCAGCCCGTGCACACCAGTTCGTCGCGCCCGGGCAGTTCGACCACTGCCGAGAGCAGGGGATGGCCCGCGTCGTCCAGCCCCAGCTCGACGGCGTCGGAAGAGCAGAGCGATTCGTGCGACCGCTTCCGGGACCGTCGCCACAGCGGCCGTGCCGGCAGTCCCGCCAACAGTCTGCGGGCGACCTTCCCCGCCGGATCGCGAGGAATCTCGGGGACCTCGTGGATCTCCTCCGGGAGCTTGAACGCGGACAACCTCCGTCGGCAGGCGGACAGCACCGCCTCCACGTCGAGCTCCCCGGCCGTCGGTACCACGTAGGCGACCGGCACCTCCCCGAGGGTCCCGTGGGCGACGCCCGCGACGGCCGCGTCCGCGACCCCGGGCGCCTGCACGAGGGCCTCTTCCACCTCGCGCGGGTGGATGTTCTCCCCGCCCCGGACGATCAGCTCCTTGAGCCGGCCGGTGAGCGTCAGATATCCGTCCGCGTCCTGGCGGGCCAGGTCACCGGTGCGGTACCAGCCTTCGGACAGCACCCTCGCGGTCTCCTCCGGCTGCCGGTGATAGCCGGGCATCAGCGCCGGACTGGACACCCACACCTCACCTTCGGCACCCCGCTCCACCTCGTCGCCGGTGCGCGGGTCCGTGAGCCGCAGCGTCAGTCCCGGCAGCGGCACACCGCACGAACCGGGCACGTACGGGCCCCCCGGCAGGTTCGTGGTCATCGCGCCGCCGGCCTCCGTCGAGCCGTAGCCGTCCAGCAGCGCGATGCCGAACGCGGAGCGGAACGCCTCGTGCAGGGGCCGCGGACACGGCGAGCCCGCCACCACGCACACCCTCAGCCGTGGCACGCAGACCGCGCCGGGCCGGGCGAGCTCCACCATCTGGTGGTACATCGCCGGCGCGCCCACCAGGAAGGTGGCGTCCTCCTCGAGGGCCCGGCGCAGCACCTCGTCGGCGGCCGGGCCGTCCGTGATGCAGACCGTGGCGCCGACCGCCACGACACCGAGCACGCACACGTGGTGCGCCGCCGCGTGGAAGAGCGGCACCAGCCACACGACCCGGTCCTCGGGGGACAGCCCCAGCAGCGGTGCGTCGCAGGCGGCCGTCGTCCACAGCGACGTCCGCTGCGTGGACACGACCCCGATGGGCCGGCCGGTCGTCCCGGAGGTGTAGAGCACCCAGGCAGGCTCGTCCAGGCCCAGGTCGTCGCGGGGCGGATCGCGCAACGACCACGTCGACGCCAGTTCCTCCCAGCGCGGCAGTTCGTCGTCGGCCGCCTCCGTGAACCCCGGCTCGGAGTCCCGTCCGACGAGGATCACGACGACGTCCGGCCGGTCGGCCAGCACGCGGCGCAGCCGGGGCAGCCGCGCCGCGTCGGTGATGACCAGCCGCGCCGCGCAGTCGTCCAGCAGGTACGCCAGTTCCGCGTCGGTCGACGCCGGGTCCAGCGGTACTCCGACGGCGCTCGCCCGGGTGACGGCGAGGTAACTCTCCACCGCCTCCACCCGGTTGGGCAGGCAGATCACCGCCGACGCGCCTCGTGCCAGGCCCAGCCCCACCAGATGACCGGCCGCCCGGGCGGTACGCCGGTCCAGTTCGGCCCAGGTCACCGCGTGATCGGCGTCCTTGAACGCGATCCGGTCGGGCTGCCTGGCCGCGTGCCCGGCGAGCAGTTCGTGCACCGGGCGGATGAGCTCCGCCTGGAACGTGGCGTCCGCGGTCACGACTTCCTCCTCACGTACCGGCCGAACGGTAGCGGCGCACCGCCAGCGTCCGGCCCACCACCGCGATCAGCACCGACCAGGACAGCGACACCAGCACGGGATGCTGAGCGGGCCAGGCGCCCGTGGCCGCGAGCCCCGGGTTGCCGAACAGCTGCCGGGTCGCCTGCACCGTCGCGCTCAGCGGGTTCCACTCGGCGGCCCAGCGCAGCACCGTCGGGAGCGTGGAGGGCGCCACGAACGCGTTGGAGAGGAACGTCAGTGGGAACAGCCACAGGAAGTTGCTGGTTGCCGCCGCCTCCGGGGCGCGCACCGACAGGCCGATGACGACACCCACCCACGACAGCGCGTAACCCATGAGCAGCAGCAGAGCGAAGGCGGCGGCGGCTCGCAGCGCCCCGTGATGGATGCGCCAGCCGACCAGCAGCGCGCACAGCACCATCACCGTCATCACCATGACGTTCTGCACGAGATCCGCGAGGGTGCGGCCGGTGAGCAGCGCCCCCCGCGCCATCGGCAGGGAGCGGAACCGGTCGACCATGCCGCTCTGCATGTCGTTGGCCATGCTGACACTGCTGTTGCCTGCGGTGGCGAACGCGATGGTCTGCGCGAAGAACCCGGGCATCATGTACTCGCGGTATGCGGCGGCGTTCGCGGCGCCGGGCAGGCTGAACGACCCGGCGAATATGTAGGCGAAGAGCAGCACGAAGACGATCGGCTGCACCAGACTGAGGACGACCACCTCGGGGATGCGGATCGTCCGGATCACGTTGCGCCGCGTCACGACGAGGACGTCGCGCAGTGATTTGGCGGCCGATCCGGGCCTCAGCTCGGGTACGGACGATGCCGTGGCCGACACGTTCATCACTCCTTCTCGTTCGCCGCGCCGGCACCGACCGCCGTGCGCGATGTGTCCCGCGGGGCGACCTCGGTGAGGGCCAGGAAGACCTCGTCGAGCGTGGGCCGGCGCAGTCCGATGTCGGTGACCTCGATGCCCGCGGCGTCCAGTGCGGCGATCACCTGGGTCACCAGCCGCACCCCGCCGTCGACGGGAACCGAGACCATGCCGCGGGGACCGTCGACGTCCGGTGCGCGGGTGCCGTACCGGGCCAGCAGGGCGGCCGCGGAGTCGAGTTGCCCGCGCCGGGCGACGACCGCCTCGACCCGCTGGCCGCCCGCCTGCGCCTTCAGTTCGCGCGGTGTGCCGCGGGCGATGATCCGTCCGTGGTCGACGACCGCGATGTCCCGGGCCAGGCGGTCGGCCTCCTCGAGGTACTGCGTGGTGAGCAGGAGTGTGGTGCCCTGCGACACGAGGTCCTCGATGGCGTCCCACAGCATCAGCCGACTGGTCGGATCCAGGCCGGTCGACGGCTCGTCGAGGAACATCACCGAAGGGCGCACGACGAGCGCGCAGGCCAGGTCCAGACGCCGCCGCATGCCGCCCGAGTACGTGCTGGACATCCGGTCGGCGGCCCCGGTGAGGTCGAACCGGTCCAGCAGCTCGTCCGCGCGCCCACGGGCGGCCCGGGAGCGAAGCCCGTACAGCTCACCGATCATCCGCAGGTTCTCCCGGCCCGTGAGCCGGTCGTCGACGGCGGCGAACTGGCCCGAGAGGCCGATGGAGAGCCGGACCCGGTCGGGGTGGCGGACCACGTCGTGGCCGGCCACGACGGCGGTGCCCGCGTCGGGCCGCAGCAGGGTGGCGAGCAGGCGCACCGTCGTGGTCTTGCCCGCCCCGTTGGGGCCGAGCAGTCCCAGTACGCTGCCCTCCGGCACGTCAAGGTCCACTCCGTCCAGGGCCCGGGTCTCGCCGAAGGTCTTGACCAGACCCGTGGCGTGGATGGCACCCGCCATGGGGTTCTCCGTCCTCGTGTGTGCAGGGATGGGGCGGGGTGAGTCACGAGGGCGGGCGCCCCGGGCCGGATGCCCGCGCCCCGAACACCCGGCCCGGCGGCTCAGGTGGCGGCGATGAGCTTCAGCTCGGGGTGGGCCGTGCCGCCCGCGATGGCCGTGGACGAGACGTGGGAGACGACGCGCTCGTCGACCGGGTCGTTCGCCGGGTCGTCGTGCACGACGACGTGCTCGTACGTCGTCACGCGCTGGGCCGGGACGCGGCCGGCCGACCGGATGAGCTGGATCAGTTCGAGCAGGTTGGAGCGGTGCTTGGCGCCGGCCGAGGAGACGACGTTCTCCTCCAGCATGATCGAGCCGAGGTCGTCGGCGCCGTAGTGCAGGGAGAGCTGGCCGATCTCCTTGCCGGTGGTCAGCCAGGAGCCCTGGATGTGCCGGACGTTGTCGAGGAACAGGCGGGCGATCGCGATCATCCGCAGGTACTCGAACTGCGTGGCCTGCGTCTGGCCCTTGAGGTGGTTGTTCTCGGGCTGGTACGTGTACGGGATGAAGGCGCGGAAGCCGCCCGTGCGGTCCTGCACGTCACGGATCATCCGCAGGTGCTCGATGCGCTCGGCGTTGGTCTCGCCGGTGCCCATCAGCATGGTGGACGTCGACTCGACGCCCAGTCCGTGCGCGGTCTCCATGATCTCCAGCCAGCGTTCGCCGGACTCCTTGAGCGGGGCGATCGCCTTGCGCGGCCGGGCGGGCAGCAGTTCGGCGCCGGCGCCCGCGAAGGAGTCGAGGCCGGCCGCGTGGATCCGGGTGATCGCCTCCTCCACGCCCACCTTCGAGATCCGCGCCATGTGCTCGACCTCGGACGCGCCCAGCGAGTGGATCACCAGCTGCGGGAACGCCTTCTTGATGGCTGCGAAGTGCCGCTCGTAGTACTCGACGCCGTAGTCGGGGTGGTGGCCGCCCTGGAACATGATCTGGGTGCCGCCGAGCTCGACGGTCTCCGCGCAGCGGCGCAGGATGTCGTCGAGGTCGCGGGTCCAGCCCTTGGCCGTGTCCTTGGGGGCCGCGTAGAAGGCGCAGAACTTGCACGCCGTGACGCACACGTTCGTGTAGTTGATGTTCCGCTCGATGATGTACGTGGCGATGTGCTCGGTCCCCGCGTACAGACGACGGCGTACGGCGTCGGCGGCCGTGCCCAGCGCGTGCAGCGGGGCGTCGCGATAGAGGTCGAGAGCCTCTTCGGGGGTGATCCGCCCACCGGCGGCGGCACGGTCGAGGACGGACTGGAGGCGGTGTTGCGGAGGTCGGGGCATGGTGGTGGCCGGGCCTTTCCGGTGGCGTGGGGCGTTCAGGGGGCGATGGGACCGAGCAGCCGGACGGCGACGTCGGGAGGGAAGCCCTCGCCGCCGCCGCCGACCCGGCGCGCGAATTCGGCGATGCCGGCGAGCTGTTCCTCGCCGAGACTGAAGTCGAGGGCCGTGGTGTAGTAGCGCTCGAGCGTCGCGGCGTCGAACTCCTCCCACTGCGCGGCCTGTTCGCAGACCTTCGCCACCTCCGCCAGGGACAGGTCCCGGGAGGCCAGCAGATCGGCGTGGACCTGGCGCACCAGGGCGGGCTCGCGGGCCAGGAAGTCGCGGCGGGCGGCGAACACGGCGAACACGAAGGGCAGTCCCGTCCAGTCCTTCCACATCCGGCCCAGGTCGTGCACCTCCAGGCCCATCCGGGGCGCCTCGTGCAGGGCCGCGCGCAGGGCGGCGTCGCCGATGACCACCGCGGTCTTCGCCTCGGACATCATGGTGCGGAGGTCCGGCGGGCACACGAAGTACTCGGGGTTCACCCCGACGCGCTCCGCCAGCAGCAGCTGTGCCAGACGGACCGACGTGCGGCTCGTCGAACCCAGTGCCACCGGCTGCCCGTCCAGCTCCTCGAGCGGTACCTGGCTGACGATCAGGCAGGACATGACGTCTCCGTCGCTGCCGACCGCGATGTCCGGCAGGGCGACCAGTTCGTCCGCGTGCCGCAGGAACTCCAGCAGGCTGATCGGCCCCATGTCCAGATCGCCCGCGGCGAGCGCGTCGTTGAGGCCGTCCGGCGTGTCGGTGTGCAGATCCATGTCGAGGAGGGACCCGGTGCGGGCGAGTCCCCAGAACAGCGGCAGGCAGTTGAGGAACTGTATGTGGCCCACGCGGGGCCGGCGCCGGCGCACAGGCGTCGACCGCACTGTGTCGGGCGCGAGTTGCTGGGTCATGGTGCACAACTCCCGGAACGGGTCGAGGGGGAAGGACAGAGGGGTGCCGTCAGACTCGGGGGACCGCGGCGGTGAAGTGCTCGTTCAGCACGGCCAGCACCTCGGCCGGCCGTTCCGAGAGGAAGAAGTGCCCGCCGGAGAAGACCCGCACATCCGACGCGGCCCCGGTGTGCTCACCCCACGCGCGGGCTTCCTCCAACGACGTACGCGGGTCCGCGTCGCCGGTGAGGACGGTCACCGGGCAGCGCACCGCGGCGCCGGGCTCACAGCGGTACGTCTCGACGGCCCGGTAGTCGCTGCGGATCGCGGGCAGCACCATGCGCAGCAACTCCTCGTCCTGGAGGACCTGGGCGTCGGTGCCGGCCAGAGCGCGCAGTTCGGCGATCACACCGTCGTCGTCGCGCATGTGCACGCTCTCGTTCCGGACCCGCGAAGGGGCGCGGCGCCCGGAGGCGAACAGCCGGACGGGTCCCGCTCCGGCGCGCTCCATGCGGCGCGCGACTTCGAAGGCCGCCAAGGCGCCCATGCTGTGACCGAAGAAGGTCATGGGACGGTCGTCGTCCCACTCCGCGAGGGCCGCGCAGACCTCGTCGGCGAGTGCGGCGATCGAGGCGGGGCCCGGTTCGTGCCTGCGGTCCTGACGACCGGGGTACTGGATCGCCGCGACATCGACGCCGGGGCTGAGGGCGGCGGCGACCGGCAGGTAGAAGCTGGCCGAACCGCCCGCGTGCGGGAAGCAGACCAGCCGCTCGGCCGCCTCGGAGGAGGGCCGGAACCTGCGGACCCACAGGTTGTCGGTGGTGGAACTCATCGGACGTGTGTCCTTCCCGTGCGTCGATGTGGCGGCCCGGCGGTGTGGTGGCCGGGGCGGCCCGGTGGCCGGGGCGGTCCGGCGGAGTGGCGACCCGGCCATCGGGCGGTGAACCCGGCCACCGGGCGGTGAACCCGGCCACCGGGCGGTGGATCCGCCACCGGGAGACGGACCCGGCCGCTCCGGGGACGGGTGCGAGGACGAGGGCCTAGTCGGCGGCCTCGGGGCCGTACACCTCGACCCCGTCGGAGACACGGCGCACGTGGATGCATTCGCCGGGGCACTCCTTGACCGAGTCGACCACGTCCGTGAGCAGATCCAGGGCGAAGCGCGTCGTCGCTCCCGGAGCCTGGAGCAGTTCGTCCTGCTCGCTCTTGACGTAGGCGAGCCCGTCGACGTCCAGCTCGAACACCTCGGGGACGTACTGGGCACAGATCCCGTCGCCGGTGCACAGGTCCTGGTCGATCCAGACTTCCAGGTCCTCGTCATTCGTCGTCCGTGGGGACATAAACACCTGCCTGGCCATGTCGTCGTGGTGTGAACACGGTGCGCGGACATCTGCTCGGGACCGAGCGGAGTACGCACCGCACACGTGGGGGAGTCGTGCACGCGGTACACGAAGGGCCCGGCCGCCGCGGCCGGGCCGGCGGATCACACCCGCATCGGCTGCGGCGACTCGCGCCGTGCCGGGTCGGGGCCGTCGTACTCGCGGATGATCTCGTAGCGGGTGTTGCGCTCCACGGGGCGGAACCCGGCGTCCCGGATGAGGTCCAGCAGGTCCTCGCGGGTCAGCTTGTTCGGCGTGCCGTAGTTGTCGGCGTCGTGCGTGATCTTGTACTCGACGACCGAGCCGTCCATGTCGTCCGCGCCGTGCTGGAGCGCGAGCTGCGCGGTCTGGACGCCGTGCATCACCCAGAAGACCTTCACGTGCGGGACGTTGTCGAAGAGCAGCCGCGAGACCGCGAACGTCTTCAGCGCCTCCGCGCCCGTGGCCATCGTCGTGCGGGCCTGGAGCCGGTTGCGGACCTTGCCGTCCTTCATGTCGACGAAGTCGTGCTGGTAGCGCAGCGGGATGAAGACCTGGAAGCCGTTCGTCTCGTCCTGCAGCTCACGCAGCCGCAGGACGTGGTCGACGCGGTGGCGGGGCTCCTCGATGTGGCCGTACAGCATGGTGGCCGGCGTCTTGAGCCCCTTCTCGTGCGCGAGGCGGTGGATGCGCGACCAGTCCTCCCAGTGGGTGCGGTGGTCGACGATGTGCTGACGGACCTCCCAGTCGAAGATCTCCGCGCCGCCGCCGGTCAGCGACTCCAGGCCGGCGTCGATCAGCTCGTCGAGGATCTCCGAGGCGGTGAGCCCGCTGATCGTCTCGAAGTGGTGGATCTCCGTCGCCGTGAACGCCTTCAGACCGACGTTGGGCAGTGCCTTCTTCAGCTCGCGCAGCGAGCGCGGGTAGTAGCGCCACGGCAGATTGGGATGAAGGCCGTTGACGATGTGGAGCTCCGACAGGTGCTCGTTCTCCATCGCCTTGGCCAGACGCACGGCCTCCTCGATGCGCATCGTGTACGCGTCCTGCTCACCCGGCTTGCGCTGGAAGGAGCAGTAGGCGCACGACGCGGTGCACACGTTCGTCATGTTGAGGTGACGGTTGACGTTGAAGTGGACCACGTCACCGTTCTTGCGGGTCCGCACCTCGTGCGCCAGTCCGCCCAGCCACGCCAGGTCGTCCGACTCGTACAGGGCGATGCCGTCCTCGCGGGACAGCCGCTCACCGGAGAAGACCTTCTCCTCCAGCTCGCGCTTGAGCCCAGCGTCCATGGCCGGGAACCTCCTCGTTCAGTGCCAGGCGGCACGCGTGGTGACGGTGCGCACGTGGCATGGGCGTGGTCTGCCGCGTCGACGGTCCCCAGGGCGCGACCGCGACGCCCCGCGGAACCGGCCCTCCCGACCGGTGGTGGCCGGGCGGCACGGCACGGATCCGCACCACACGGCGACCCGTCGGTCCGACCGGCCTGGGCGACCCGCGGAACCGGCCAACGATCCGGCAACCGCGGGCCCCCGGCCGGACGGCGGGCATCGACGCCGTGTCGGGTGGGGCCCGCTCATCCTCGCGGAGGGCAGTCTGGGGAAAACCCCACATCCGCAACGGCTTTGCTGAGGGCATCGCTGCCGCACCACGGACAAGAACGCTGCCGCACCACGGACCAGAACGCTGCCGTACCACGGACAAGAAGGAAGGACCGGCCATGACGGCGCCCCTGACCCTCGCGCACTCGCCCTGCCCCAACGACACGTTCGTCTTCCACGCCTGGACCGAGGGGCTGCTCCCCGACGCGCCGGGCACCCGGCTCACCCTCGCCGACATCGACATCACCAACGGCCTCGCCGAACGCGGCGAACTGGACGTCCTGAAGGTCTCCTACGGCGTACTGCCGCGCATCCTCACCGACTACGCCCTGCTGCCCTGCGGCGGCGCCCTGGGCCACGGCTGCGGTCCCCTCGTCCTGGTGGCGGAGCCCGGTGAGCCCGCCGCCCTGGCCGGCGCCCGCGTCGCGGTGCCCAGCACCACGTCCACGGCCTACCTGCTGTTCCGGCTCTGGGCGGCCGACGCGATACCGGGCGGTGTCGGCGAGATCGTCGTCCTGCCGTTCCACGAGATCATGCCCGCCGTCCGGGACGGCGCCGTCGACGCCGGACTCGTCATCCACGAAGCCCGCTTCACCTACGGGCGCTATGGTCTGCACCGCACGGCCGACATGGGTGAGGAGTGGGAGAAGCGCACCGGACTGCCCATCCCGCTGGGCGCCATCGTCGCCCGCCGTTCCCTGGGGGAACCCGTACTGCGTCGGCTCACCGACACGATCCGCGCCTCCCTCCGCGCGGCACGGGAGAACCCCGACGCCTCCCGCGCCCATGTCCTCCGGCACGCCCAGGAGATGGAACCGGACGTCGTCGACCAGCACATCGGCCTGTACGTCAACGAGTTCACCGCCGCGCTCGGCCAGGACGGACTGTACGCCGTGCGCACTCTCCTGGACCGTTCGGCCGACCTTGGCCTCCTGCCGCGCGTCGCCGACGACGCACTGGACGCGACCCTCCGCCTGTGAGCGCGGGGTCGTGGTCCCGCAGCCCGGCCGGTCTCCGGCCTGCCCGGCAACGCTAGAAGTTCTCTTAGAGCCGCCCGGACCACAGCCCGAAACGGGCGCAACCCTTCCCATAATCGGCCCGAGGGACAGTCCTGGCACCGGGAGCGCCGCGGCCCGTCCCACGAGGGCGTCGGACGGCACACCGGCCCTCACCAGGCCCCGGCGCCCACGAGGTGCCGGGGCCGACCCGATGCCCCCGTGCCCCACCGCGAGCCAGCGTGCCCGCCGCCGAAGGGAGACCGATCCGTGAGCGAGGACAGGCTGCGCGAGTTCCTGACCCGAGTCTCCAGCGACCTCCAGCGCACCCGCGCCCGGCTGCGTCAGGTCGAGGGCAGGGCAACGGAACCGATCGCCGTCGTCTCCATGAGCTGCCGCTACCCCGGTGGGGTGCGCACGCCGGAAGACCTCTGGCACCTCGTCGACACGGGCACCGACGGCATCTCCGCCTTCCCGGACGACCGCGGCTGGGACCTCGGCGCGCTCTACGACCCCGATCCCGCCAACCCCGGCACCTGCTACACCCGGGAAGGCGGCTTCCTCCACGACGCCGCCGACTTCGACCCCGCCTTCTTCGGCATGTCCCCGCGCGAGGCCCTCGCCACCGACCCGCAGCAGCGGATCCTGCTCGAGATCGTCTGGGAATCCCTCGAACGGGCCGGCCTGCGCCCGGCCGACCTGCGCGGAAGCGCCACCGGGGTGTTCGCCGGAGTCATGTACAACGACTACGCCACCCGGTTCCCCGAGCCGCCCCCCGGCGTCGAGGGCCACCTCGGCAACGGCAGCGCCGCGAGCATCGCCTCCGGTCGCGTCTCCTACACCTTCGGCTTCGAGGGGCCCGCCGTCACGGTGGACACCGCGTGCTCCTCCTCCCTCGTCGCCCTCCACCTCGCGGTGCAGTCACTGCGGCAGGGCGAGTGCGACCTCGCCCTCGCGGGCGGTGTCGCCTTCATGTCGACTCCGGTCACCTTCCTGGAGTTCAGCCGGCAGCGCGGACTCGCGCCGGACGGACGCTGCAAGTCCTTCGCCGACGCCACCGACGGCACCGGCTGGAGCGAGGGCGCGGGCGTCCTCCTGCTCGAACGCCTCTCCGACGCGCGTCGCAACGGCCACGAGGTGCTCGCCGTCGTCCGCGGCTCCGCCGTCAACCAGGACGGCGCGAGCAGCGGACTCACCGCCCCCAACGGGCCGTCCCAACAGCGCGTCATCCGCCAGGCGTTGACCTCCTGCGGGCTCTCCCCGCTGGACGTCGACGCCGTCGAGGCGCACGGCACCGGAACCACCCTCGGCGACCCCATCGAGGCCCAGGCACTCCTGGCGGCCTACGGACAGGACCGCGCCGAGGACCGGCCGCTGTGGCTCGGCTCCCTGAAGTCCAACATCGGTCACACCCAGGCCGCCGCGGGCGTCGGCGGCGTCATCAAGATGGTCATGGCGCTGCGCCATGCCCGCCTGCCCCGCACTCTGCACGTCGACGCGCCCACGACCAAGGTCGACTGGACCGAGGGCCACGTACGTCTCCTCACCGAGCCCGTCGTGTGGCCGCCCGGCGACCGGCCGCGGCGGGCCGGGGTGTCCGCGTTCGGGGTCTCCGGCACCAACGCCCACGTCATCCTGGAGGAGACCCCGCCGAACGAGGCCGAGGCCACGGAACCGGAAGACGGGGACACGGCACCCGAACCCACGGCGACACCCCGATCCACGGCGCCGCCGGTCATCCCGTGGGTCCTCTCCGCCCGGACCGCCGACGCCCTGAGAGCTCAGGCCGCCGGCCTGCTCGACCACCTCGACACGCACCCGGGGATCGACGACCTGGCCGTCGCCCGCACGCTGACCCTTCGACGCTCTCTCTTCGAACAACGCGCCGTCGTCCTCGGCACCGATCGCGAGACCCTCACCGCGGGCCTCGACGTCCTCGCCGCCGGCGGCACCTCACCCGACGTCATCACCGCGACCGCCCGCCGGGGTGGTCGGACGGCGTTCTTGTTCGCGGGTCAGGGTGCGCAGCGGGTGGGGATGGGGCGTGAGTTGTATGTGTCGTTCCCGGTGTTCGCGGAGGCGTTCGACGCGGTGTGTGCGCGGGTGGGCGGTGGGTTGCGGGACGTCGTGTTCGGTGGGGACGTGGAGCGGCTGGAGCGTACGGAGTGGGCGCAGCCTGCGTTGTTCGCGGTCGAGGTGGCGTTGTTCCGTCTGGTGGAGTCGTTCGGGGTGCGTCCTGATTTCCTGATGGGGCATTCGGTCGGTGAGATCGCTGCCGCGCATGTGGCGGGTGTGTTCTGTCTGGAGGACGCGTGTGCTCTGGTGGTGGCGCGGGGGCGGTTGATGCAGGCGTTGCCCGGGGGTGGCGCGATGGTCGCTCTGCAGGCGTCCGAGGACGAGGTTCTGCCACTCCTGGAGGGCCGTGGGGCGGAGGTGTCGGTCGCTGCGGTGAACGGCCCGTGTGCGGTGGTGATCGCGGGTGTCGAGGCGGCCGTCACCGAGATCGCCGATCAGTTCAGGGCGCAGGGGCGTCGGACGTCTCGTCTGCGGGTGTCGCACGCGTTCCACTCGCCGTTGATGGAGCCGATGCTGGCGGCCTTCCGTGAGGTCGCGGAGGGGATCGCCTATGGCTCTCCGGTGATTCCGTTGGTGTCGAACGTGTCCGGGCGGCTCGCGGTGGAGGGCGAGTTGGCGTCGGCGGGGTACTGGGTGCGGCATGTGCGTGAGGCGGTGCGTTTCGCCGACGGGATGGGTGTGCTGGCCGGCGAGGGCGTGACGCGGTTCCTGGAGATCGGCCCCGACTCCACCCTCACCGCACTCGCCCGTGCCGTTGCCGAAGAAACCGGCGACGAAGCCCTTTTCGTCGCGACCCTCCGTAAGGACCGGGACGAGTCTCGGACCACGGTGGCGGCGATGGCGGCGCTGCACGCCTCCGGCAGGCCCGTGGACTGGACGGCGCTTCTGAACGACACGTACGAGTCGGTCCAGTTGCCCACGTACCCCTTCCAGCGGACGCGGTACTGGCTCGATCCCGTCGCGAACCCCGCCGGACGTCGGGGGGAACACCCGCTGCTCTCGGACGGAATCGGCCTCGCCGACTCCACCACCGTCGTGGCCACGGGACGTCTCTCCCCGCGCACGCAGCCCTGGCTCGGCGAGCTCGCCACCGGCGGCGGCTCCCTCGTGGCCGCCTCCGTCCTGACGGACCTGGCTCTTCACGCCGGACGCGGCATCGGCGCCCATCACCTTGCCGAACTGCGCGTCGACGCCCCCATGCCGCTCCCCACGACCGGGGAGATCGAGGTACAGACGGTCACGGAGGCGGTCCAGGGCGAGCGGCGTTGGACCTTCGCTCTGTACGGACGACCGTACGACCCCGACGCCG
The DNA here is from genome assembly GCF_030816715.1 of Streptomyces achromogenes. Classification (NCBI taxonomy): domain Bacteria; kingdom Bacillati; phylum Actinomycetota; class Actinomycetes; order Kitasatosporales; family Streptomycetaceae; genus Streptomyces; species Streptomyces achromogenes. The sequence goes on from NZ_JAUSYH010000001.1 coordinate 8,062,804, forward strand.
GCCCGGCGGACGAGGACCGGCCCTGGACCCGCCACGCCCGCGGAACCCTGCTCGGCGGCCCCGAAGATCCGACCGGCCCGAGCTCCGACGCCTCCGAAGCCGCCGCGGCCTGGCCCCCGCCGGGCGCGGTGCCCGTCCACCTGGACGAGGTGTACACGGACCCCGACCTGCCTCGTTCGCAGGCGCTGACAGCAGTGTGGCGTCTGGGAGACGAGGTCTTCGCGGAGGCCGCTCTGCCGGAGACGGCGGAAGCCGAGGCGGCCGGGTTCGCCGTTCACCCCGCCCTCCTGGACTCCGCCCTGTTCGTCCTGACGGCAGCCGGACTGCCGATGCCGCACCTCGTGGCCTGGTCCGGAGTCACCCTCCACGCGCGTGCGGCGGCGAGCATACGGCTGCACGTCGTTCCGCGCTCGACGACGGAATCCGGGCTCCGGCTGCTGGACGTCACGGGGGCCCCCGTCCTGACCGCCTCGACCGTAGCCGTCCTGCCCTTCGACGCCGACGAACGTCCCGACGCCGTCCGGCACCGCGGCAGCGACCTCTACACCGTCACGTGGACCGCGGCCGAGGCCGCCACGGAGCGGGACGACGTCGGGGCCGTGACCCGGATGAGCCCGGATGAGCTCCTGACCGCCCTGTCTGCCACCTCGGACGACGCCCCCTTCGCCGACCTCGTCGCCCTCCCGTGGCGCACCGCGGACGCCGACAGCGGCGCCGGGCTCGTGCCCGACGTGCACACTGCCGCGGACCAAGCGCTCCGCCTGCTCCAGAGCTGGCTCACCGAAGCGCGCGCCGACCACTCGCGTCTGCTGCTGCTCACCCAAGGTGCGGTCGCCGCGCGCCCCGGCGAGACCGTGGCCGACCTGCCCGCCGCCGCGGCGCGAGGGCTGTTCAAGTCGGCCGCGTCGGAGAACCCCGGGCGGATCCTGCTCCTCGACACCGACACCGACGTCACTCCCACCGACGACCAGCTCAAGGACGCGGCCAGGCAGGGAAGAGACGAACTCGTGCTGCGCGAGGCGCAGTTGCTCGCTCCGATGCTCACACGGATCGCGGCCCCCGCGCAGCGAAGGGCCGCAGCGGCTTTCCCCACGGACCGGACGGTGCTCGTCACCGGTGGCACCGGCACGGTGGGGTCCGCCACCGTCCGCCACCTCGTGCACCGCCACGGTGTGCGTCACCTGCTCCTCGTCACCCGGCGGGGCCCGCAGGCCCCGGGCGCTGCCGAACTGATCGCCGAACTCGCCGCCGCCGACGCCCGGGTCACCGTCGTGAGCTGCGACGTGGCCGACCGCGACGCGCTCGCCGACAGCATCCGCGACATCTCGCCCGACCACCCGCTCGGTGCCGTGGTGCACATCGCGGGAACGCTCGACGACCGCGTCGTCACCTCCCTCACCCCGGAGCGGCTCACCTCGGTGCTGCGGCCCAAGGTCGACGCGGCGGTCCATCTCCACGAGCTGACACGACACCTCGACCTGTCGGCGTTCGTGCTGTTCTCGTCGGCCGCCGCCACGTTCGCCGGTCCTGGTCAGGGCAACTACGTCGCCGCGAACTCCTTCCTCGACGCCTTCGCCCTCGGTCTGCGCGCCGCCGGACGTCCCGCGGTGTCCGTCGCCTGGGGCCTGTGGGAAGCCGACAGCGCCATGACCAGCGGTCTCACAGATGCCGCGCAGAGCCGCGCCGCCCGCAACGGCATCGGCGCGCTGCCCACCGGCGATGCCCTCGCCCTCTTCGACCGTGCCCTGACCCACACCGACATCACCTCGATCCCGCTCCGCCTGGACCGCGCCGCACTTCGCCGGACCGCCGACAGGCTGCCCCCGTTGCTGCGTGCCCTCGCGGGCCGCCCCGCTCTGCGCGAGGCTGCCTCCGCGGCGCGAGCCGCCGCCCCGCAGCTCGACCTCCTCGACCTGCCCGAGTCCCGCCGCCGCGACGCGTTGGCCGCACTCGTGCGGAGCACGCTGGCCGACGTGCTCGGGCACGGCCCCAAGACGCACATCCGCCCGGACACGCCGTTCACGCAGCTGGGACTCGATTCCCTGACCGCGCTGGAACTGCGGAACTCCCTCAGCGAAGCGACCGGCATACGGCTGCCGGCGACCCTCGTCTTCGACCACCCCACGCCCGAGGCGGTCACCGAACTCCTCCAGACCGAACTGGCGCCGACCCCGCACTCGAACGCCTCCGCGGTCCGCCTCTCCGAGCCCGCCGCGCTCGCCGACGATCCCATCGCGATCATCGGCATGGGCTGTCGATTCCCGGGGGACGTCGAGACACCCGAACAGTTCTGGGATCTGCTCCTGCAAGGAGAGGACTCCATCGGCGGCTTCCCCACGGACCGCGGCTGGGACAACCTCACCGCATTCGACGACCTGGGCGGCGCCGGACGCGACACACCGGCGTACTCCCGTCATGGCGGGTTCCTGTCCGATGTCGGTCAGTTCGACGCGGAGTTCTTCGGGGTGTCGCCGCGTGAGGCGTTGGCGATGGATCCGCAGCAGCGGTTGTTGCTGGAGGTGTCGTGGGAGGCGGTGGAGCGGGCGGGGGTGGATCCCCGGTCGTTGCGGGGGAGTCGTACGGGTGTGTTCGTGGGGACGAACGGTCAGGACTATCCGGCGTTGTTGAGTGTGTCGGAGGGTGACTTCGGGGGGTATGTCGGCACGGGGAACGCGGCGAGTGTGGCGTCGGGCCGGGTGTCGTACGTGCTGGGTCTTGAGGGCCCGGCGGTCACGGTCGACACGGCGTGTTCCTCGTCCCTGGTCGCCCTGCATCTGGCCGCGCAGTCGCTTCGCTCCGGCGAGTGCTCGAAGGCCCTCGTCGCCGGCGCCACCGTGATGTCCACACCTGCTGCTTTCGTGGAGTTCGGTCGTCAGGGCGGCTTGGCGGCGGATGGTCGGTGCAAGGCGTTCGGTGAGGGTGCGGACGGTACGGGGTGGGGTGAGGGGGTCGGGGTGCTGTTGGTGGAGCGGTTGTCGGATGCGCGTCGGCTGGGGCATCGGGTGTTGGCGGTGGTGCGGGGTTCGGCGGTGAATCAGGATGGTGCGTCGAATGGGTTGACGGCTCCGAACGGTCCGTCGCAGCAGCGGGTGATTCGTGCGGCGTTGGGGTCGGCGGGGTTGTCGGCGGTGGATGTGGATGTGGTGGAGGCGCATGGTACGGGGACGCGGTTGGGTGATCCGATCGAGGCGCAGGCGCTTCTTGCCGCTTACGGCCAGGGTCGTCCGTCTGGCCGGCCGTTGTGGTTGGGGTCGGTGAAGTCGAATGTGGGTCATACGCAGGCGGCTGCGGGTGTGGCTGGTGTGATCAAGATGGTGCAGGCGTTGCGTCATGGGGTGTTGCCGGCGACGTTGCATGTGGGTGAGCCGTCGTCGCATGTGGACTGGTCGGCCGGGGAGGTGCGGCTGCTGACGCAACGGCAGCCGTGGCCCGGGGAGGGTGGGCGTGTGCGGCGTGCGGGGGTGTCGTCGTTCGGTCTGTCCGGCACCAACGCGCACGTCATCCTCGAACAAGCTCCGGCCGAGCCGGTGGACGAGGTTGAGGGGGACGGCGAGGGCGAGGGCGGGGGTGCGGGTGAGGGTCTGCCGGTGGTGCCGTGGGTGCTGTCCGGACGCGGCGCCGACGCTCTGCGCTCACAAGCCGGCCGTCTGCATGCCTACGCGCAGACGAGGAAAGACCTCAACCCCGTTGCTGTGGCGAGTGCTCTGATCGCCACCCGTACGCCTTTCGAGAACCGTGCCGTCATCTACGGCCGCGATCACGCGGAACTGCTGGCCGGCCTCCACTGCCTCGCCGTCGGAGATCTAGCGGCCAACCTGATTCAGGGCACAGCGACGGATCCCGGTCGGACGGCGTTCTTGTTCGCGGGTCAGGGTGCGCAGCGGGTGGGGATGGGGCGTGAGTTGTATGTGTCGTTCCCGGTGTTCGCGGAGGCGTTCGACGCGGTGTGTGCGCGGGTGGGCGGTGGGTTGCGGGACGTTGTGTTCGGTGGGGACGTGGAGCGGCTGGAGCGTACGGAGTGGGCGCAGCCTGCGTTGTTCGCGGTCGAGGTGGCGTTGTTCCGTCTGGTGGAGTCGTTCGGGGTGCGTCCTGATTTCCTGATGGGGCATTCGGTCGGTGAGATCGCTGCCGCGCATGTGGCGGGTGTGTTCTGTCTGGAGGACGCGTGTGCTCTGGTGGTGGCGCGGGGCCGGTTGATGCAGGCGTTTGCCCGGGGGTGGCGCGATGGTCGCTCTGCAGGCGTCCGAGGATGAGGTTCTGCCACTCCTGGAGGGCCGTGGGGCGGAGGTGTCGGTCGCTGCGGTGAACGGCCCGCGTGCGGTGGTGATCGCGGGTGTCGAGGCGGCCGTCACCGAGATCGCCGATCAGTTCAGGGCGCAGGGGCGTCGGACGTCTCGTCTGCGGGTGTCGCACGCGTTCCACTCGCCGTTGATGGAGCCGATGCTGGAGGCCTTCCGTGAGGTCGCGGAGGGGATCTCGTACAGCTCTGCGTCGGTTCCGTTGGTGTCGAACGTGTCCGGGCGGCTCGCGGTGGAGGGCGAGTTGGCGTCGGCGGGGTACTGGGTGCGGCATGTGCGTGAGGCGGTGCGTTTCGCCGACGGGATGGGTGTGCTGGCCGGCGAGGGCGTGACGCGGTTCCTGGAGATCGGCCCCGACTCCACCCTCACCGCACTCGCGCAGAACAGCCTCCCCGACGACACCGGTGACGCACTGTTCGTATCGATGCTCCGTAGGGAGAGGAGCGAGGTGGATACCGTTGTCGCGTGCGTTGCCGCTGGATACACGGCCGGGCTCTCCGTCGACTGGACCGCACTGATCGGTGAGGCCTCCACGGCAGGCGTCGACCTGCCGACGTACGCCTTCCAGCGCGAGCGGTTCTGGCCGCAGACCAAGCGCAGTGAAGTCGTGCGCGACGCGGAACTCTGGGACGCCACCGAACCGGAGGAAGCGCGCGAGCTGGCGCACACGTTGAACATCGGCGAGGACGTCGTCCAGGAGGTCCTGGCGGCACTGTCGGCCCGGCACCTGGACCGCACGGTTCGGGCCGAGGTGGATGGCTGGCAATATCGTGTCGACTGGCAGGAGGTCGCGCTCACGCCCGGTGACGACCCTTCCGGGCAGTGGCTGGTGCTCCACTCGGCGAGGCAATCGCCTCACCTGGAGACGGTGACCGCTGCTCTGCCCGAGCACCTGCTCCTGTCCCTCGCCGACGATCCCGACCGTGCGGAGTTGGCCCGCGCCGTCGCTGCCCTTCCGGGCCCGAAGATCGCCGGAGCCGTCGTCCTGTGCGACACGGTCGTGCAGGCACTCGTCGCCACCCAGGCAATGGGCGACGCGAAGGTAGCCGGGCCCACCTGGCTGGTGACCCGGGGAGCGGTCTCCGTGGGCGACCTCGACGACGGACCACTGCAGGCCGAGCAGGCCGCCGTCTGGGGACTGGGTCGTGTCGCCGCGCTGGAACATCCCGACCGCTGGGGAGGCCTCATCGATCTGCCGGAGGTGCCTGACGCGGACACCCCCGAGCTCCTCGCATCGGTCTTCTCATCCTCCTCGGAGGATCAACTCGCGCTCCGCGAAGGCCGGATCCATGCCCGCAGACTTCGGCAGGCGTCCGCGCAGCGGCCCACCGGACCCGGCTGGAAACCGGAGGGAAGAATCCTGATCACCGGCGGCACCGGTGCTCTCGGCGCGCACGTCGCGCGCTGGCTCGTCGGGCGTGGAGCCACCGACCTGGTCCTCACCGGTCGTCAGGGCCCCGACGCCGACGGAGCCGACGAACTCGTCGCCGAGCTCCGCGACTCGGGCGCGCAACGGGTGAGCGTCGAAGCGTGTGACGTGTCCGACCGGGCAGCGGTCGCCGACCTGCTCTCCCGGCACCGCGTCAGCGCCGTCTTCCATGTCGCAGGCGTCCCGGACCACATGCCCTTCGACGACATCGACGCCGCTGGTGTTCGGCGGGTGGTGGGGGCGAAGGCGTGGGGTGCGGTGTATTTGGATGAGTTGACGCGTGGTTGGGATCTGTCTGCGTTTGTGGTGTTCTCGTCGATTGCGGGTGTGTGGGGGAGTGGGGGGCAGGGGGCGTATGCGGCGGCGAACGCGTGGGCTGATGCGGTGGTGGAGTCGCGTCGTGGTCGTGGTCTGGTGGGTGTGTCGGTGGGGTGGGGTCCGTGGGCGGGTGGGGGGATGGTGTCGGGTGAGGGTGCGGTGGAGTTGGGTCGTCGTGGGTTGCGGGTGATGGATCCGGGGCGTGCTCTGGTGGGGTTGGGGTCGGTGCTGGAGGGTGGTGGGGGTTCGGTGGTGGTGGCTGATGTGGAGTGGGAGCGTTTCGTTCCGGCGTTCACCAGCCGCCGTCCCAGCCCCCTGCTCACCACCCTCCCGCGCCTCACCGGATCTGACGTCGTCGAAGAGCACGCGACCGAGGACGCTCGAGCCGTGCTGACCGCCCGATTGGCGCACCGGCCGGAGAAGGAACGTCTGCGCGCGTTGCGGGAACTGGTCCGCAAGTGGGCCGGGGTGGTGCTCGGTCGATCCGAAGGCTCGGCCCTGGACCTCGACCGGCCCTTCAACGACATGGGTTTCGACTCCCTCACCGCCGTCGAACTCCGCAATCAGCTCCACACCGAGACCGGACTGCGGCTGCCGTCGACGCTGGTCTTCGACCATCCGAGCCCCCGCCACCTCGCCGATCACCTGCATGACGAGTTGTTCGGCCGGCCGGACCACGGGGATAGGGAATCGGGAACGCCGCTGCGCCCAGAACGAGGTGACGAGACGTCGTTCCGCGACGTACTCGCCACGATCCCCTTCACGCGTTGGGAGGAGAGCGGCCTGTTGGCAGCCGTGCTGTCGTTGGCGGACAGCGGCCCGATCGGACGGGCCGCCGACGAGGCCGTCCCGTCCGGCCCCACGGCTTACGGCACCGCCCGCCTCACGGGCACGTTCGAGCAGTCGCAGAACGACGACGAGGCCGTATCCGGCGCGATCGACGCCATGGACGTCGACGCACTCGTTCAACTGGCCCTGGGCGACTCCACCTCCTGAAGCACCACCCCACCGCCACGTCTTCCCGTCCGCCCGCGAACGGGCCACGAACCAGTGGAGTTTGAGCATGCCCACCTCCGAAGAGCGCGTCGTCGCCGCGCTGCGCGCCTCCCTGACCGAGAACGAGCGACTGCGTCAGCGCAACGACGAACTCAGCCGGGCAGCGAGCGAACCCATCGCCATTGTCGGTATGGCGTGCCGCTACCCCGGTGACGTCACCACCCCGGAACAGCTGTGGGACCTGGTCGCGGCCGGCGTCGACGCCGTCACGCCGTTCCCCGCGGACCGTGGCTGGGAGCCGGCCGGTGGGGCCTCCTCGACGTCCCCGGGGCAGGGCGGATTCGTCGCCACGGCCACGGATTTCGACGCGGGCTTCTTCGGGGTGTCACCCCGCGAGGCCCTTGCGATGGACCCCCAACAGCGTCTCGTTCTGGAGACGTCCTGGGAGGCGCTGGAGCGCGCGGGCCTCAAGCCCGCCTCCGTGCGCGGCAGTCGTACCGGTGTCTTCGTCGGATGCAGCAACCAGAACTACGGGGCCGTCTCGGGAGACGACCTGCCCGAGGGCGTCGAGGGTCACTTGCTCACCGGCAACGCCGCGAGCGTCGTCTCGGGCCGGGTGTCGTATGTGCTGGGGCTTGAGGGTCCGGCGGTGACGGTGGACACGGCGTGTTCGTCGTCGTTGGTGGCCCTGCACCTGGCGGCGCAGGCGCTTCGGTCGGGGGAGTGCGACCTGGCCCTCGCGGGCGGCGTCACCGTGATGTCCACCCCCGATGTCTTCGTGGAGTTCAGTCGTCAGGGCGGCCTGGCGGCGGATGGCCGATGCAAGGCGTTCGGTGAGGGTGCGGATGGTACGGGGTGGGGTGAGGGGGTCGGGGTGCTGTTGGTGGAGCGGTTGTCGGATGCGCGTCGGTTGGGGCATCGGGTGTTGGCGGTGGTGCGGGGTTCGGCGGTGAATCAGGATGGTGCGTCGAATGGGTTGACGGCTCCGAACGGTCCGTCGCAGCAGCGGGTGATTCGTGCGGCGTTGGGGTCGGCGGGGTTGTCGGCGGTGGATGTGGATGTGGTGGAGGCGCATGGTACGGGGACGCGGTTGGGTGATCCGATCGAGGCGCAGGCGCTTCTTGCCGCTTACGGCCAGGGTCGTCCGTCTGGCCGGCCGTTGTGGTTGGGGTCGGTGAAGTCGAATGTGGGTCATACGCAGGCGGCTGCGGGTGTGGCTGGTGTGATCAAGATGGTGCAGGCGTTGCGTCATGGGGTGTTGCCGGCGACGTTGCATGTGGGTGAGCCGTCGTCGCATGTGGACTGGTCGGCCGGGGACGTGCGGCTGCTGACGGAACAGCAGCCATGGCCCCGCACCGGCCGCCCCAGGGTGGCCGGTGTCTCCGCCTTCGGGGTCAGCGGCACCAACGCCCATGTCATCCTCGAACAGGCCCCGATGGTGGAGCCCCAGGCCGACTCGGCCCTTGCCACCACGCACCCCGCACCGACCGTCTGGCCGCTTTCAGGCCGGACCGAGGAGGCCCTGCGTTCCCAAGCGCGCGCTCTCGCGACGTTCGCCGACCGCCGATCCGACATCGCACCCGGCCGTGCCGGCCTGTGCCTGGCGACGACGCGGACGCACTTCGAGCATCGGGCCGTAGTCGTCGCCGAGGACGGCACAGGCCTCGTCGAGGCTCTCAACGCCTTGGCGCGCGGCACTGCTTCGGCGAACGCGATCGTCGGCCAGGACCACGGTGACGTGCGACAGGCGTTCTTGTTCGCGGGTCAGGGTGCGCAGCGGGTGGGGATGGGGCGTGAGTTGTATGTGTCGTTCCCGGTGTTCGCGGAGGCGTTCGACGCGGTGTGTGCGCGGGTGGGCGGTGGGTTGCGGGACGTTGTGTTCGGTGGGGACGTGGAGCGGCTGGAGCGTACGGAGTGGGCGCAGCCTGCGTTGTTCGCGGTCGAGGTGGCGTTGTTCCGTCTGGTGGAGTCGTTCGGGGTGCGTCCTGATTTCCTGATGGGGCATTCGGTCGGTGAGATCGCTGCCGCGCATGTGGCGGGTGTGTTCTGTCTGGAGGACGCGTGTGCTCTGGTGGTGGCGCGGGGCCGGTTGATGCAGGCGTTGCCCGGGGGTGGCGCGATGGTCGCTCTGCAGGCGTCCGAGGACGAGGTTCTGCCACTCCTGGAGGGCCGTGGGGCGGAGGTGTCGGTCGCTGCGGTGAACGGCCCGCGTGCGGTGGTGATCGCGGGTGTCGAGGCGGCCGTCACCGCGATCGCGGATCAGTTCAGGGCGCAGGGGCGTCGGACTTCTCGTCTGCGGGTGTCGCACGCGTTCCACTCGCCGTTGATGGAGCCGATGCTGGAGGCCTTCCGTGAGGTCGCGGAGGGGATCGCCTATGACTCTCCGGTGATTCCGTTGGTGTCGAACGTGTCCGGGCGGCTCGCGGTGGAGGGCGAGTTGGCGTCGGCGGGGTACTGGGTGCGGCATGTGCGTGAGGCGGTGCGTTTCGCCGACGGGATGGGTGTGCTGGCCGGCGAGGGCGTGACCCGTTTCCTGGAGATCGGCCCCGACTCCACCCTCACCGCACTCGCGCAGAACAGCCTCCCCGACGACACCGGTGACGCACTGTTCGTATCGATGCTGCGCAAGGACGGTTCCGAGCACGTGGCGGCCCTGCGGGCGATGGCGGGCTTCCACGTCGACGGCGCGGACGTCGACTGGACGGCCGTACTGGGGGAAGGCACGGGCGACGCACCCGTCGACCTGCCGACATATCCGTTCCAGCGGCAGCGGTACTGGCTCACCCCGAGCCAACCGTCACTCGGCGGCCCGTCGGGTCCGACGCGGGCTTCCGTTGTGGTCGACGCGGACTTCTGGGCTTCCGTGGCGAGCGAGGACGTGCCGACTCTCGCGGAAGGCCTCGACCTCGCGCACGACGCGCTCGCTCCGGTCGTCCCTGCCCTCGCGAAGTGGTACCACCGACGACAGGAGCAGGCCGCGATCGACGCCCTGCGGTACGAGGTGTCCTGGCGGCCGCTGACCCGCGACGACGAGGCCCGGCCGGGGGCGGGCGCGTCCGGCACCGGGATCTGGACGGTCCTGGTCCCGTCCGACGCCGACGGCGACTCGCGGGAGATGATGAACAGCCTCGTCTCCGGACTCCGGAGGGAAGGACTCACCCCGCACCTCCTCGAAGTGGACGCAGCCGACCCCAGAGCCTGCGCCGAGGCCCTCCGCCTTCCCGTGGACGGGACCGACACGCCCGACGCCACCCGAAGCCCGGACGGCATCCTCTCGCTCCTCGCTTTCGCCGCATCCGCCGGACCGGTCGTGGGGGCGCTGAACGTGCTGCGCGCGCTGGCCGTCGCGCGCACTCCGGGCGTACGACTCTGGGCCCTCACCCAAGGCGCCGTCGCAGTCGGCAGGACCGAACGCGTCACTCGTGCCTCGCACAACGCCGTATGGGGGCTGGGACGCGTCGCGGCGCTCGAGCACCCGGACGTCTGGGGCGGAACGATAGATCTGCCCGAACGCGTCGACGACCGGGCGTGCACCCGTCTCACGCACGCGCTGACGCGTTTGAAGGGCGGCGAGGACCAGATCGCCGTCCGCCCGCACGGTGTCTTCGGCCGTCGGCTCGAGCAGTCCGCGCCCTTGCCGCAGCCCGCCGTCCCCTGGAAGCCGAACGGAACGGTGCTGATCACGGGAGGCACCGGAGCTCTGGGAGCACACGTGGCCCGCTGGGCCGTGGTGCGCGGCGCCCGCGATCTCGTCCTGGTGAGCCGCAGCGGCGAAACCGCGCCCGGCGCCGCCGAGCTGCGCGCCGAACTGGAGCAGGCGGGTGCGCGGGTCACCCTGCGCGGTCTGGACGTCTCCGTGCGCGCGGACCTGGCCGCCCTTCTTGCCGAGCACTCCTTCGATGCCGTCTTCCACACGGCCGGGGTGCTGGACGACGCCACGCTGCTGTCGACCGACGCCGAACGCGTCGATCGGGTCATGCGTCCCAAGACGTCGGCCGCCCACCTGCTCGACGAGCTGACCCGCGACCGGGATCTCTCCGCGTTCGTCCTCTTCTCCTCGCTGGCGGGAACACTGGGGAGCCCCGGCCAGGGCGCCTACGCCGCCGCCAACGCGGTCCTTGACGCTCTCGCCGAGCGTCGGCGCGCCGACGGCCTCACCGCCACATCCATCGCCTGGGGGCCGTGGGCGGGAGACGGGATGGCGGTCGCGTCCGGCGACCGGCGTCGCGGCCAAGGCGCCATGACCGCACTCGCACCTCAGCTCGCGCTGTCCGCCCTCGGGGCGGTACTGGACGGGGGCGTCACCACGCAGCTCGTCGTGGACGCGGACTGGAAGCGTTTCGTCCCCGCGTTCACCGCCACCCGCCCCAGCGCCCTTCTCTCCCGCCTCGCGGTTCCCATCGCCGGCTCCGGAACGGGCGGCGCCGCGAGATCCGGCGATGCCGACGGCAGCCTGCGGTCGCGGGCGGCAGGACTGTCGCGTGAGACCGGGCTGCGCCTCGTACTGGAGGAGGTGCGGAAGCTGGCGGCCGCCATACTCGGATACGAGGGCACCGAACAGGTCGGCGCGGAGCGGGCCTTCCGCGACCTGGGCGTGGACTCGTTGATCGCGGTGGAGCTGCGCAATGTCCTGGCTTCCGTGTCGGGTGTCGGCCTCCCGGCGACGGTGGTCTTCGACCATCCGACCCCGCGGGCGCTGGCGGCGTTCCTCCACGCCGAGTTGTTCGGGGAGGAGGCCGCCGCTGCCGCCACGCCGGTCGGGACCACCGCGATCGCGGTGGACGAGCCGGTGGCGATCGTGGGCATGGCCTGTCGTTTCCCCGGTGGTGTGGAGACCCCGGAGCAGTTCTGGGAGCTGCTCGCGGACGGCCGCGAGGGCATCGGGGACTTCCCCACCGACCGCGGCTGGGCTGCGCTGCAACCCGTCTACGACCGGTACGCCAACGAGGACGGCAAGGCCGGCGAGTATCCCCGTCGTGGTGGCTTTCTGTCGGGTGTGGGTGGTTTCGATGCGGAGTTCTTCGGGGTGTCGCCGCGTGAGGCGTTGGCGATGGATCCGCAGCAGCGGTTGTTGCTGGAGGTGTCGTGGGAGGCGGTGGAGCGGGCGGGGGTGGATCCCCGGTCGTTGCGGGGGAGTCGTACGGGTGTGTTCGTGGGGACGAACGGTCAGGACTATCCGGCGTTGTTGAGTGTGTCGGAGGGTGACTTCGGGGGGTATGTCGGCACGGGGAACGCGGCGAGTGTGGCGTCGGGCCGGGTGTCGTATGTGCTGGGTCTTGAGGGTCCGGCGGTGACGGTGGACACGGCGTGTTCGTCGTCGTTGGTGGCGTTGCATCTGGCGGGGCAGGCGTTGCGGTCGGGGGAGTGTGATCTGGCGCTGGCGGGTGGTGTGACGGTGATGTCGACGCCGGGTGCTTTCGTGGAGTTCGGTCGTCAGGGTGGGTTGGCGGCGGATGGTCGGTGCAGGGCGTTCGGTGAGGGTGCGGATGGTACGGGGTGGGGTGAGGGGGTCGGGGTGCTGTTGGTGGAGCGGTTGTCGGATGCGCGTCGGTTGGGGCATCGGGTGTTGGCGGTGGTGCGGGGTTCGGCGGTGAATCAGGATGGTGCGTCGAATGGGTTGACGGCTCCGAACGGTCCGTCGCAGCAGCGGGTGATTCGTGCGGCGTTGGGGTCGGCGGGGTTGTCGGCGGTGGATGTGGATGTGGTGGAGGCGCATGGTACGGGGACGCGGTTGGGTGATCCGATCGAGGCGCAGGCGCTTCTTGCCGCTTACGGCCAGGGTCGTCCGTCTGGCCGGCCGTTGTGGTTGGGGTCGGTGAAGTCGAATGTGGGTCATACGCAGGCGGCTGCGGGTGTGGCTGGTGTGATCAAGATGGTGCAGGCGTTGCGTCATGGGGTGTTGCCGGCGACGTTGCATGTGGGTGAGCCGTCGTCGCATGTGGACTGGTCGGCCGGGGACGTGCGGCTGCTGACGCAACGGCAGCCGTGGCCCGGGGAGGGTGGGCGTGTGCGGCGTGCGGGGGTGTCGTCGTTCGGTCTGTCCGGCACCAACGCGCACGTCATCCTCGAACAGGCCCCTGCCGATCCGGCACCGCCGAAAGACCGTGCGGCGGACGACGGAGCGGTACTGCCCTGGCTCGTCAGTGGTCACAGCGAAGAGGCTCTGCACGCCCAGGCCGCACGGTTGCTCACGATGCTCGAAGAGCGGGACGACTCGTCGTCCGACCTGACCCGCGCACTGGCTACGAGCCGCACCTCCTTCGAACACCGAGCCGTCGTGCTCGCAGGCACCCGTCAGGAGCTGGCCGAAGAACTGCGTGGCCTGCGACTGGGTGTGCCCGGACTGCGGACCGTCGTGGGCGAAGGACTCCGGGGTGGTCGGACGGCGTTCTTGTTCGCGGGTCAGGGTGCGCAGCGGGTGGGGATGGGGCGTGAGTTGTATGTGTCGTTCCCGGTGTTCGCGGAGGCGTTCGACGCGGTGTGTGCGCGGGTGGGCGGTGGGTTGCGGGAGGTTGTGTTCGGTGGGGACGTGGAGCGGCTGGAGCGTACGGAGTGGGCGCAGCCTGCGTTGTTCGCGGTCGAGGTGGCGTTGTTCCGTCTGGTGGAGTCGTTCGGGGTGCGTCCTGATTTCCTGATGGGGCATTCGGTCGGTGAGATCGCTGCCGCGCATGTGGCGGGTGTGTTCTGTCTGGAGGACGCGTGTGCTCTGGTGGTGGCGCGGGGGCGGTTGATGCAGGCGTTGCCCGGGGGTGGCGCGATGGTCGCTCTGCAGGCGTCCGAGGACGAGGTTCTGCCACTCCTGGAGGGCCGTGGGGCGGAGGTGTCGGTCGCTGCGGTGAACGGCCCGTGTGCGGTGGTGATCGCGGGTGTCGAGGCGGCCGTCACCGAGATCGCTGCGGAGTTGAAGGCGCGAGGTCGTCGGACGTCTCGTCTGCGGGTGTCGCACGCGTTCCACTCGCCGTTGATGGAGCCGATGCTGGAGGCCTTCCGTGAGGTCGCGGAGGGGATCGCCTATGACTCTCCGGTGATTCCGTTGGTGTCGAACGTGTCCGGGCGGCTCGCGGTGGAGGGCGAGTTGGCGTCGGCGGGGTACTGGGTGCGGCATGTGCGTGAGGCGGTGCGTTTCGCCGACGGGATGGGTGTGCTGGCCGGCGAGGGCGTGACGCGGTTCCTGGAGATCGGCCCCGACTCCACCCTCACCGCACTCGCGCAGAACAGCCTCCCCGACGACACCGGTGACGCACTGTTCGTATCGATGCTGCGCAAGGACGGTTCCGAGCACGTGGCGGCCCTGCGGGCGATGGCGGGCTTCCACGTCGACGGCGCGGACGTCGACTGGACGGCCGTACTGGGGGAAGGCACGGGCGACGCACCCGTCGACCTGCCCACCTACGCCTTCCAGCACACCGATTTCTGGCCCACGGTCACCGCACGCACGGTGGTGTCGGCGAATCCCCCGGTCTCCGACGGCGACGCGTCCTTCTGGTCGATGGTGGAGGAGGGGACCCCCGATCTGGCGGCGACCCTCGGAGTGCCCGAGGAGGTGCTGGAGGCCGTGCTCCCCGCGCTGACGGAACTGCGTCGCGAGCAGGTGGCGCGCGCCGAGGTCGACGGCTGGCGGTACAGCGTCGGATGGGAACCGGTGGCACTGCCGGCCCCGACGCCTCTGGACGGGCGTTGGCTGCTGCTCCAGGGACCTGACGCCTTTCCCCTCGCTGGGCTCGAGAGGTTCATCCCCGGTCTGGAGCGGCTCACCTGCGACGCGCGGGACAGGAAATCGCTCACCGATCTTCTGGAGTCGGCCATCGACGGCATCGCGCCGACCGGTGTGCTCTCCTGCCTCTCCCTTCCGGGTCTCGGCGACGACCATGTCGTCTCCGGTCCGGACGCCGACGTGGTGCACACCATGACTCTCGTTCAGGCCCTCGGTGACGCAGGCGTCGCAGCGCCCCTGTGGGTCGTCACCCGGGCAGGGTTCGGCCCCGGCCGCGCCCCCGACGATCCGGCGCAGGCCGCGATATGGGGGTTCGGCCGGGTGGCCGCTCTGGAACACCCGGACCGCTGGGGCGGACTCGTCGATCTGCCGACGACGCCCAACGACCGGGAACTCGCCGCTGTCGCCTCGGTGCTGGCGCATCGCAGCGAAGATCAAGTGGCGGTGAGCGGGGAGCGGGTCTTCGGCCGTCGGCTGCGTCCGGCACCGCTGAACGGAACGGATCCGGTCTCTTCGCAGAGCCACGGCCGCCCGGCTCCGCGGCGACTGCTCGTCACCGGGGGGACCGGTGTGCTCGGGGTGCGCGTCGCCGAGTGGTTCGTCGCACGCGGGACGGAGGAACTCGTACTGACCAGCCGGAGCGGTCCGGACGCTCCCGGCCTGGCAGACACCGTCCTTCGGCTGCGGCAGGCCGGAGCGGGACGCGTCGACGTCGTCGCGTGCGATGTCGCCGACCGCTCCCAGGTCGCCGCCCTTCTCGAAGCCCACCGCGTCGACGGCATCGCCCATGTGGCCGGTGTCCTGGACATGGAGGCGATCGACGACATCGACGCTGCTGGTGTTCGGCGGGTGGTGGGGGCGAAGGCGTGGGGTGCGGTGTATTTGGATGAGTTGACGCGTGGTTGGGATCTGTCTGCGTTTGTGGTGTTCTCGTCGATTGCGGGTGTGTGGGGGAGTGGGGGGCAGGGGGCGTATGCGGCGGCGAACGCGTGGGCTGATGCGGTGGTGGAGTCGCGTCGTGGTCGTGGTCTGGTGGGTGTGTCGGTGGGGTGGGGTCCGTGGGCGGGTGGGGGGATGGTGTCGGGTGAGGGTGCGGTGGAGTTGGGTCGTCGTGGGTTGCGGGTGATGGATCCGGGGCGTGCTCTGGTGGGGTTGGGGTCGGTGCTGGAGGGTGGTGGGGGTTCGGTGGTGGTGGCTGATGTGGAGTGGGAGCGTTTCGTTCCGGCGTTCACCAGCCGTCGTCCCAGCCCCCTGCTCACCACCCTCCCCCAGGCAACCGAGATCCTGGCGGCGCTCGGGGCGCCGTCCGAGCCCTCCCCTGCCGGCGCCACGCTGACGGCCTTGGCCGAGCGCGTCGCCGCCCTGCCGCCCCAAGGGCGCGCCGATGCCCTCCTCGAGCACGTACGGCGGGCCGCGGGCAAGGCCCTCGGCCACCACGACACGGCAGCGATGGGCGCCGACCGGGCTTTCCGCGACATGGGGTTCGACTCGCTGACCGCCGTGGAACTCCGGAACACCCTGATCAAGGACACCGGCCTGGCGCTGCCCGCGACCCTGGTGTTCGACCATCCCACCCCGGCCGCTCTCGCACAGCACCTCGACGCCGAACTGTCCGGGGAGAGCGGGACGATGGCGACCATGCTGGCGGACCTGGAAGCGGGTATCGCCCGCATCATGAAGGCGGATCCCGATCAGGACGCCCGCTCGTTGCTCGGCGCCCGGCTGCGGACCCTGCTGGGCGAGATCGAACTCCTCGGATCCGGCCCCGACGTTCACGGCCCGTCGCTCGGCGACCAGCTGGACGGGGCCAGCGACGAGGAACTGTTCGACCTCATCAGCCGCGAGCTGGAACAGTAGCCGCCGCTGTCCTCGCCGGAGGCCGGCCCGTCTCGTCCTCCGGCAACGGCCCCACCGCGTCGACGCGTTGACGTCGGACATGAGCCGGCGGCCGTACCGATCGGACGGTACGGCCGCTCTGAGGAGCAGGCCGTGCCCACCAGGTCCGCACGAGGCGTGCGGCTGGTGCGGCAGGCGGTGGGGTCGGGCGGCAGGGGACGGAACCTCGGCGAGGGTGCCGCTACTTGATGAATTCCGGCAGGACCCGCGGGGGCCACTGGCCGACGGTCAGCATGCCCATGGAGTGGGCGCGCGCGACGAGGGCAGCCCTGTTCGGCGCCTTGAGCTTCCGCAGCATGAGACCGACGTGATACTCGACGCCCTGTCGGCTGAGGTAGAGCCGGGCGGCGAGTTGCACGGTGGAGGAGCCGCTGGCGACACCCTCGAGAACCTGTGCGTCGAGCTTGCTGAGAAGCCGTTCACGCGGGTTGAGCACCCCTTCCTCAGGTCCTGAGGAAGGGGCCTCCTTGTCCGGCCTCACCTGTACGACGATGCCGGCCATGAGCCCCGTGGTGTTCTGTACGGCGATGCCCGTCAGCTCTCCGGAGAAAGCCCGGCCCTCGTCCCCCAGACCGACCACGCGCTCGGCGAAGCGGTTGCAGCGCCCTTGTGAAAGCCGGTTGAAGTGCCGGTCGAGGACGGAGGGGGAACTGGGGTGCAGCAGCTCGTACAGACTTCGTCCGCAGATGTCGGCCGACGTACTGCCGAACTGGCGGGAGAAATCCGGCTCCGCTGCCACGATGTGCATGCCGGTGTCGATGTGCGCCGTGTAGAGGCGACGGCTGGTTTCCGTGCGTGGGCGGTGATCGGGTTGGGCCCTGTGCGCGGTCGAAGAAGTGTGCGGGGCCGCCGCCCAGTCTCTGTCGGGCCAGGGGCCTGCTGTTCGCGTGGTCACTGCGACGCACCGTCTTTCTGCACTCATGTGGGGGATCTACTGCCCGGAGGCAGAGTTTGATCGGACGCGGTGCTGCTTGTGCAGGTAGGAGATCGAGCGGTGACCCTTCCTGCGTGCCTCTGATCAACTGTGGTCGAGCCTAGGAATATGGCATGGGGCGGTCAAGCAAACCTTTGCGTGGCCCTAAAAGACTGTGGTTCGGTGGTTCGGTGGTTCGGACGCCCCAGGTCGTCTCCTGTCCGTTGCCGAAGTGCAACTCGCCTTGAACCCGGAGGTGTTGGCTGTTGGCGGCAGGCGACGGGGCGTCGGACCCGTGGTGCGCCGAGCGCTGCTGTCGGTTGCTCGCGGGACGGGTCGAAGCGGTGTGCAAAGTTTGCTGTGGGGGTGTGCCCGTGCGGTGCCAGGCGTCAGGGTGACTGCTCGGCGTCCGCTCTCTTGAGTGCTCTGGCCAGCTCCGGGCGCCCGGATATGCCGAGTTTTCGATAGGCGTTCGTCAGATGTTTCTCCACCATGCGTGACGACGTGCCCAATTGACTTGCGATCTCTGAATTGCTGAGGCCTGTTGACGCGAGACGCGCGACTCTGAGTTCCGAGGGGGTCAGCCGGCTGTCGCGGTTTATGGATTTCCTCGTTCCCTCGGTCAGCCTGGTGCGAATCTTCTCCGCCAGCCCGGGGACGTCATGCTCGTCGGCCAGATCGTGCGCGCGCCCGAGGGCGGTCGATCTTCGGTTCCGCCGTGTGTCGGGATGAGTTGCCAGCGCGTAGAAGCCCCGTAAGAGCTCATATCCGTTGTTGCCCTTCTCCAGGACCGTGACGGCCTCCTCGAGCAGCTCGGGGCCCCTTCGTCCGGAGGTGACCCGGCCGAGGACGACCAGGGAACGCCCCAGCGGGGTGGCCGACCCCCAGGCGCGGGCCCTGTTCACCTCCGACTGTGCGGCGGTCACGGCTTCCTCGTGTTCGCCCAGGCGGTGGTGCATGAGGGCGGCGCACGACGACCACGGCAGGACGGCCGGGTTCTTCCAGCCGATCTGCTCGATGTGCCGGCCCGCGGTCCGGTAGTGGCCCAGTGCGGTGCGCGGTTCGTCACGGCGTGCCGCGAGGGTGCCTCGTGCCAGGTGCAGGAGTGCTGTCAGATACTCGTTCTCGGCGTGCAGCCGGTGCTGGGTGAGCAGCTGTTCCGCCAGCTCCGGCTCGTCGGTGTGCATCGCGACGATGGAGAGGACGGCGGCGCAGACGGTGGGCAGCCCGCCGGTCTCGGGGCCCGCGAGGGCGTCGGCCTGGATGATCTTGTCCCGGGCGTAGGCCCGGTGCCCGTCGGCGAGGGCGACCAATGCCTGTTCGCAGCGGATGACGGCCTGTTCCACATCACCGCCGCGGCGGTGGGCGAGGCGGTTCGCCTCACGCAGCCAGTTGGCCGCACCCGCCGTCTGCTCCGCACCGGCGAGGATGTTCACGGCCAACGGCGCGGTGGTGTGGACGTGCTCCGGCGTGGGCGGCTCGTGCTCCAGCACCCGGGTGCACGACTTGGCCAGTTGCTCCGCGGGAACGGCGTTGGCGACGAATGCGATGTGCATCAGCGACGTGACCAGTTCCCTTTCGCCCTTGGTGGCCAGCCGGGGGCAGGGGCCGAGGTCGCGGAAGCGCCGCAGCGCCCGTCGGATGTGCGTGGGATCCTGCGCCGACAGGATGTGCTCGCGTGCCTCCAGGCGCAGCACCAGCTCGCGCTCCACCCAGTCCTCGGTGACCGACTGACGCAGTTCGTCGGTGATGGCGGCTCTGATGACATTGATGCGCAGGGAGGGCGGATCCATCTGGAGGGGACCCAGCCGCAGCATCGCGTCGGCCCGCTCCTGTACGCATTCGAGGAGCGGCGCGGCCTCCACGACGTGCCGCAGCGCCGCGGCCGTCGCGAAACTGCGCTCGGCGGTGGCGAGGTCGACGAGCAGTCTCGCCCTGTGCTGTCCGGAGAGCGAGGAGTCGAGGAGGGCGCGGCGCAGATAACGCGCCGAGTCCCGGGGCGAACCGCGGCGCAGCGCGCTGTCCGCGGCGGTGCGCAAAATCTGCACCGCTTCCGGGCCGCGCAGGGAAATCACCGCCATCAGCTGCTCCGCGGCGAGTTCGGCCGGATGCCCGGTACGGTGCAGCAGCTCGGCCGTCACTCCGCGCATGGCGGTGCGCTCCTGGGCGGGCATGTTCTCTTCCACCAGGTCCCGCAGGATCGTCCCCGAGGTGAGCCGGCACGCGCGCTGGTCCACGAGACCGGCGAGGCGCAGCGCTTCGACGGCCCGTGCCCCTCCCTCTTCGTCGAGTTCGGCGAGGCGGGCCACGAAGCGCTCATCCGCGGCGGCGCCGAGCAGGGTGAGCGCGTAGGCGGACCGCCGCACGTGGTCCGGCTGCGACCGCAGGAAGGCGTCGAGACGGCGGCGCAGGCGCTCGGGCCGCAGGGTCGCGGCGACGGCGGCGTCCGTCGCTGTCGGACGCAGCCTCAGGTACTGGGCCTCGTCCAGCACCGCTTGCAGCAGCAGGGGGTTCCCGCCGGAGCGCACCGCCACGGTTTCCACGAACACCGCGTCCGGCGCGTCGCCGAGGGTCTTCTCCACGAGCAGACGCACGCTGTTGAGGCCGAGTGGCGACAGTTCCAGGACCTGGTCCGATGCCTTTGCCCGGGACCGAAGCGGGTCCCCGCCGCCGTTCGGCTCCGCCGCGCACCCCTCGGGATCGAGCAGATCGCGCACGTGCGGCCGTCTGACGCGTACGTCGCCGGGAAGAACGGAGAACACGAAGAGGACCCGTCGTCGCGCGCGTTGCGCCACCGAAAGGGAGAGGGCCTGTAAGGACCCGGTGTCCGCCCACTGCAGGTCGTCCACCATGAGCACCGCGGGCCGGGCTTCGGAAACGGCGCTCAGCAGCGCCGTCAGCCAGCACGGCGCCAGCTGCGGGCTGAGCTCGGACCACCGAGGGTCCGCCGAGCGCGCGCCCTTCGCAAGGGCCGCGCCCGATGAGCTCTCGCGCCGGACGGCGTTCGCCTGCCGGAGCCAGCGGGCCATGTCGCCGGGAAGGGTGATCCCGCGCAACGAATCCACCAACTGCCCTACCACGCCCAGCCGGAACCGCTCCTCGGCAGCGGACGCCTGGGCTCTGAGCAGCACGAAACCGTGGTCCCGGCTGATGGCGGCAACGGACTCCAGGAACGCCGACCGGCCCACCCCCAGCGGGCCCCGTACGACGAGCAGCGAGCCCTGTCCGCCCTTCGTGCGGCACAGGGCCGCGGTGGCCTGTGCAAGGGCTGACTCGCGTTCTAACAACACCGTGCTGGTACTCCCTCGTGCGCGCGGAGGCTGCCTCGGCCGGCGGAACCGCGTGGTCGCTGTGCCCACCGAGACCGGCGGATCGGGTGGTGACCCCCGCGCGGACGTGTCTCGGTCGGCGCGCGGGGCGCGGTGTGCCGGGCCGTGGACTGCTATCGGTGGCCGGGACCGGAAGAACCCGTCGGCTCAGGACGGCGATGCGCGGCAAAGGTGGCGGTGCGAGTGGCCGTGTGCGGAGAATTCATGGAGTCGCCCATACAGAAGATGTACTGAAAGTTCACTCATACCCCTTGCCATTTGAGCTTCAGCAGATCATAGCGAGAGGTATGCCAGCAAGGGGGCGCGGAAGGCAAACGAAAGCGTCGCCCAGCGGAAGCTGCATAAAGCCCGGCCGGGCAGAGGCGGGTGGCATGGCGGGCCGGTCGTTTACGGTCGTCCCGGCACGGCGTGCCAGGTGAGAGGCGCGGCGGGCCGATGCGGGATCGCGTCCGCGAACATCGAGGGCCTGATGCGCCGACGCGCATGCAATTGCAGGAAATGCCTGTGTGGCCCGGCTCCCTCGTCTCGCGGGGGCGCCGGGAAAAGGCGGGCTTTCAGCCCCCCATTGCGAGGCGCTCTCCTGAATGAACGTCACATTGCCTTGTTGCGTCATGCGGAACAAAAGCCGATGACGTCCGGCAGGGGTTCGGGTCTCGCCCGGGGCGGTGTGGTGACCGGAACGTCACTGTCCGTGCCCGGCGTCATGGAGGCCCTGCGACTCCAGCGAGTCCCGCAGCTCTCGCCGTCCCGTCAAGCCCAGCTTGCGATAGACCGAGGTCAGGTGGACTTCCACCGTTCGCCGCGTGACGAACAGCGTTTCGGCGATGTAGGCGTTCGACCTGCCGTCGGCCGCGAGGCGAGCGACCTGGGACTCGCTCTGTGTGAGCGCGCCCGGTCCTCGGGACACGGGACGACGCGGTCGTGCGCCGGTGGCGAGCAACGCCCGGTGCGCGACCGTGTGGAGAGGCAGGGAACCGACGCCGTACGCCTCTTCCCAGCCCTGCCGCAGCACCTCGCGGGCGGCCTTCTTGTACCCGAGCCGCTGGAGCGCCTGGCCCCGGGCGACCCGGACCCGGGCGAGCCACAGGGCGGCCCGGGTGCCCATGAGGACCTGCTCGGCCTCTTCCAGGAGGGCCGGCCGCCGGTCGTCGCTCATCGTCGCCGCCCACAGTTCGAGTCCCGAACCCAACGCGCACGGCAGGCCCGCGGACCGGGCGTCGGCGACGGCCCTCTCCGCCAGCGCGACGGCCGAAGCGCGGTCGCCCAGGGCGAGATGGGTGCGTCCGGCCCAGTACCACCAGGGCGAGACAGCCGGACTGGTGCGCTGCCAACCCGCCTGCATGCGGGCGCACTCCTCGAAATGGGCCAGGGCCCGCGTGGGGTCCTCCTTGGCCAGCCACAGCCGGCCACGGGCGCTCACCACCTCGTTCCACTGCCAGCAGTCGTCCTGGACGGGGTCGGGTATCCCCGCCTCCAACAGGGTGGCCTGAGCCAGATCGCCCTGGTCGAGCAGTGTGTGAAGGCGCACGGCGAGCGCCAGAGCCTCGAACGGGGTGGCCCGTGCGCCGGTCATGCCCGCGAGGGCTGCGGTGCTGGCGCGTGACGCCTCCCCGAGGGCTCCGAGTCGCTGGTGCGCCTCCGCTCTGAGGGCGAGCAGGTTCCGGTAGCCCGGGTCGAGCAGGGCGTCGACCCCTATGACCAGCCTCTGGTAGACCACTTCGGCCTCGTGCGGCAGGTCCGCGTACAGCAGTCCCGACGCGGCGGCGCCGAGGAAGACCGGGGCGTCGGTGGTCGCCGTGCTGCGGCGGACGACGGTGCGGGCGGCCGCGACGGCTTCGGCGACGCGGTCCATGCGGGACGCCGAGATGACGGCCCGGGTGGCGAGCAGAGCGCGTTGCTCGGGAGTGTCCCCGGGCAGGGAGAGGTCGAAGGAGACGGTCTGGAGCAGTTCGGTGTAGGCGGCCCGGTTGGCGGAGGCCGCGATGAGCAGTTGCGCCTCCATCAGCTGCGGATCGGCCGAACCTGAAGCGGTCGAGGCAGCTTCGGAACGACATCGGGCCAGGAGGACCGCCGCCCGCCCCACCTGGCCTTGGCGGGTGAGCGCCTCGGCGAGCACGCCGAGGGCCTCGAGACGCAGTTTCGGCTCGGTCGCCCCCTCCAGCGCAGCCGTCAGGTGGCGGACGCTGGCCTCGGCGTCGACCCTCATCTCCGCCACGCCGAGCTCGAGGAGCAGGCTCGGGTCGCCCGCTTCCTCGGCGTCCTCCGGCACGCACGCGCGCAGCAGCTCCACGGCTCGGACCGGTGAGGCGCGCAGGACGGCCTCACGGGCGGCGTCGCGCAGGATGGCGGCGGCCCAGGGCTGACGTGCCGTGGACGGCGCGTGGCACAGGTGCTCGGCCACGTCCGAGGGGCTCGCCCCGTCGTCGTGCAGCAACCGCGCCGCCCGACCGTGCAGGGCGTCGCGCTCGTCGTCGGACATGTCGCCCAGGACGACGTTGCGCAGCAGGGCGTGGGAGAAGGACCAGCTTCCGTCGCTGTTCGACGTGACGAGCCCGCCTGACACGAGGGCGAGCAGGGAGCGGGCGAAGACGGGACTGTCCAGCAGGGCGAGGCGGGCGCCGTTCTCCGGTGTGACCCTGTCCCCGAGCACGGCCAGGGCCCTCGCGGCCTGGACGGTGACCGCCGGGTGCCGGTGCAGCAGATCCGCCGCACGCAGGCGGAACCCGTGGATGTCCTGTCCGGGCACGGAGGCGACATGGTCCGCGGTGAGCGGCAGCCGCTCCTCGCGCAGCGCCGTCAGGAGCCGCGTCGCGAGCAGGGGGTTGCCGTTGGTGGCCGCGAGACACGACTCCTGGAACGCCGCGTCGGTCTCCGAGCCGAGCAGCCGCAGTGTCAGCAGGCCGATTCCCTCACTCGTCAGGGGACGTGGTCGCACCAGCCGGCACAGAGGCAGGGCTGCCACGTCGTTGAGGGCCGGCTCGTCGGCGCCACTGCGGCGGGCGAGTGCCAGCAGCACGGGCAGACCCGCCAGGCGGCGCGCGGTGTGCGCGAGGAAGCGCAGCGACGCGGTGTCGGCCTCCTCCGAGTCGTCCACGACGATCACCAGTGGGCTGTCCGCCGCAGCGGACCGGACCACCTCGTGCAGTTCGGCGAGTACGCCGAAGGACGGGTTCTCTCCGTCGACGTCGTAGCAGGCAAGCCCCCGTGACCGCGCGTTCCCGCCGGCGGGGTCAGGTGGACGCGTCCACGCGGTCAGGGGCGTCCGGTCCACGTGCGTCCACGCGGTCAGGGGCTTTTGGCCCACGTCCGCGTCGAGGCCGGCCAGCAGGGTGTGGGCAGTGCTCAGGGGCAGCCGCTCACCCTCCTGCCCGGCCGTGGTGTGGACCACGCGCAGTTCCTCGGCGCGGGCCTGGGCGATCAGAGCGCGCAGCAGGGTCGTCTTGCCGATGCCGTCCGGGCCTTCGAGCATGACCAGAGCCGGGTCACCGGCCGCGGTGCGCCGTGTGAGCTCCACGAAGAGGGCGAGTTCGCCCTCACGCTCCACCGGCTCCGGGCCCTGCCCCCTCGGCTGCCGTTCGCGGGGAACGCTCCCGTGCGCAGCGGTCATCCACCCTGTACCTCTCTCCCGGAGCGCCGGTGGCGACCGGGACCTGTGCCCACGCCCCGCGGGACCGGCCGTGAAGACCGGTGCTGACACGTGGAACCCCTCCCGATGAGCCATCTTCGCTCAAACCGGGCCGGCAGAAAGCCCGGATCACTCTTTTCCGCTAGCTGCGCCTTCATCCCGTCTTTCCCGTCTTTCCCGTCTGGGCCCGTTTGGGGCTTCGACCGGGCCGGGTGCCATGACGGCGCACGGCCCGCCGACGTCATGATCCGACGGATGTCCCGCTGCGGCTGTGCAGCCGCTCCCGCCACGGCGCGGTGTCCGCCACAGCGGCCTCGGCCTCGGGCAGGCACAGATACACGTCCCGTCCGGCGTCCTCCTCGGGCGTGGGCGCGATGTGCACCGTCGGTACCGGCAGGTCGGGGAACTCGTACCAGAAGGGGCGTCCGGCGCCGAGGTCGATCCGGTACAGCGGGAACTGCGACCAGTTGTTGACCGACAGGGACGTCGTCGACACGTCGGGGGCCCGCACCGACATCACGTGCCGGGACACGCCCTTGCGCCGGTAGGAGCCGAGGAAGGCTATCTCGTCGCGGATCTTGTCCTCGGTGTTGCTCTCCAGACAGCGCCGCACGTCCCTCGCCACCGCTCCCAGCGGTGACTCGCGCAACCGGGCGGCGCCGAGCGAGGTCCAGCTGTTGCTGACGCAGTTGCCCCAGTAGGAGGACGGCAGGGCGTCACCCAGCCGGCTCTGCGCGCCGACGATCAGCCCGAGCCACTCCACGGCGTCGGCCGGACGGCCCCGCAGTTCGCTCAGTACCTGCCAAAGGTGCGCGGTGAGCGCGTCGTTCGTCGACACCCACGCGTTCGGTCCGGGCAGAGTCCGCTGGGCCTCGGCCTTGAGCGCGGCCAGTTCCGCCGCACCGAACCGGGTCGTGACGGTCGCGAGCTTGTTGACGCCGACCCGCAGCGTGGTGGTCAGGTGCCGGACCCGGCCCACACCCACGAACGCCCGCGCCTCCAGGGTGGCGGAGTCCGTGGCCGGCCGGCCGAGCCCGTCCAGCGCCGCGCGGTCGTGACTGGGCTCCTCCCACGGCACCCCGAGGTGCTCGCGCGACCAGCTCTCCAGGAAGGCGAGGGTGCTACCGCCGTCCGCCAGGCTGTGGTTGACGAGCACGCCGAGAACGGAGCCGCCGCCCGCCATCCGGGTCAGCCGTATCTTCAGGAGCGGCGTGTCCCGACCCACCACGCCGAAGGCGCTCACTTCGCGCAGCAACTTCCCGATGACCGGCTCGGCGCGCAGACCGTGGCCGTACTCGCGCATCGGGTCGGGGCAGAACGCCTCGGTGAACCGGACGCCCGCGTCGTTGCAGAGCACGCTCAGTCCGCCGTCCGCGTCCCGCTCCAGACGCCCCGCCAGCAGGGGGTAGCGGCGCAGCGTGCGCGCCAGCGAGTCGCGCAGCGCCGCGCCGTCGAGGGTGCCGCGGTAGAAGAACGTCAGCGGCGTGTACCACGGACCGGTCAGCAGGTCGTAGCCGGTCAGCCGGATCCGTGCGCCGTCGGCCGCACCGGCCCGCACGGTGTGCACCCGCTCCACACGGCTGTCGACGGTGGTGCGGAACGCGGGCAGGCCCTTCCTCGCCGCGCGGTGCGCGGAGTTCTTCCGTGCCACGGCCGTCAGCTCCAGGACACGAGCAGTCGGTCCACGCCGTAGTGCACGGCCCGGTCGCGCAGCGGTACCTCCCCGGCCGGCGTCGCCAGCCGCAGCGAGGGGAAGCGCTCGAACAGGGCGCGCAGTCCGATGCGCAGGCTGGCCCGTGCCAGGTGCTGACCCAGGCACTGGTGTGCGCCGAAGCCCAGCGCGAGGTGTTTACGGGGGACCCGGGTGACGTCGAGCCGATCGGGATCGGTGAAGACCTCGGGGTCGCGGTTGGCGGCGGGCAGCGCCAGGACCACCGTCTGACCCGCCTTGATCACGGCGTCGCCGATCTCCACGTCCTCCAGCGCGCACCGGCTGGAACCCATCTGGGAGATCGTCAGATACCGCAGCAGCTCATCCACCGCGCCGGCCTCGTACAGCTCCGGCCGTTCCCGCAGCAGGGCCAGCTGGTCCGGGTTCTCCAGCAGGGCGAAGACACTCAGGGACAGCATGTTCGGCGTGGTGTCGAGCGAGCCGCCCAGGGTGAGGACGGCGAGGTTGACCATTTCGTCCTCGGTCAACTCGCCGGTCGCCGCCAGCCGGCCGAAGAAGTCCTCGCCCCGCTCTGCCGTCCGTTCCCGCACCATCGGCCGGATGAGCCCGTCCATCGACTCCACGTGGTGGATGAACTCCTCCAGCGTGTACGTGAGGGTCATCAGTGCCGAGAAGTGCTCCTGGATGCCGTCCATCAGTTCCGGGGAGACGTCCATCAACGAGCACACCGAGCGCAGGCTAACCTTCTCCGCGAAGCCGGAGACCAGGTCGGCGGGGGAGCCTTCGGCAGCCATCTCCGCCAGCGCCCCGTCCACGATGCGCGTCAGCTGCGGCTCGTACTGCTGAATGCGCCGCAGCGTGAAGTGACCCGCCAGCAGCCGCCGGTACTTGGTGTGGTCGGGGGCGTCCATCTTCGCGAACGAGCCGGGCGGCGAGGGCTGTGGGGCGTACTCGGTCATCGGGAACGGCGGCGCGACCACATGCGCCAGCAACTCGTTCCGGTGGCTGAAGCGGTCGTCGGCGAGGATCTGCCGGACCAGGTCGTGCCGGGTCACCAGCCAGCCCGAGGTGTCCTTCGGCGCCACCTCGAAGGTGACCGGGCTGACCGGCTGCTCGGCGCGCAGCCGCGCGTACTCGGCGGGCGGGTCGAACGGGCACCTGCCCCGTTCCGAGGGGATCACGGGCGGGTCGGGCCTGGTCTTCATGGGGTCGCTCCGTCGTGAGAGAGGCCGGGACTGGGGGGTGGGGGAGGGACGTGGGCCGCCGCCTCAGGCGTGGTGCACCCGCAGGGGCAGGTGCCGGGCGCCGAAGACGTTCGTCCCGTGCCAGCTGAGCCGCACCGCGGGATCGACGCCGATGCGGGCGTATCTGTCCAGCAGGGCGTCGAGGGCGATCCGGCCCTCGAGCCGGGCCAGCGGCGCCCCGATGCAGTAGTGGATGCCGTGTCCGAACGCGGCCTGCCGGGCGTTGGCACGGTCCGGGCGGAACGCGTCCGCGTCCTCGAAGACCCGTTCGTCGCGGTTGGCGGACAGCAGCCACAGATGGACGAGGGTGTCGGGTCCGACATCCGTCCCGGCGACGGTGGCCGCGGTCGTGGTGACCCGCTCGATCCAGGTGAACGGCGGGCGCAGCCGCAGCGTTTCCTCGATCACCGCCGGTATCAGCGAACGGTCCGCACGCACCCGTTCCAGCAGCTCCGGATCGCGGTCCAGACACAGCAGCGCGTTACCGACGAGCACCGACGTGGTGATGTGCCCGGCGAGCAGCAGCAGCGTCGCGAAACTCGCGATGTCCTCGTCCTCAAGACGCTCGCCGTCGAGTTCGGCCCCGACCAGGGTGCTCAGCAGATCGCCGCTCGGCTCCTCGCGCCGGGCCTCGATGAAGCCCTGGAGATAGGAGGAGATGGCGACCGCGGTCTCCTCCATCCGGCGCACGCTCTCGGGGTCGTCCGGATCGGTGGACAGCAGTTGGTCCGCCCAGCCCTGGAACCTGTCGCGGTCCTCGGTCGGGACACCCAGCATGCGCGCGATGACCGTCACCGGCAGCGGGTTGGCCAGCACGTCCACGAGATCGAAGGCGTTCTCGGGGGCGGCGTCCAGCAGTTGCCCGGTCAGTTCGGTGATCCACGGCTCGAGGCCGGTGATCAGGCCCGGGGTGAACGCCCGGCTGACCAGGCGGCGCATCTTGCCGTGCAGCGGCGGGTCCAGGAGCAGCAGCGTGCCCCGCGGGGCCTGCTTCTCACCGCCCGACAGCCGGCCCACCGTGTCCGAGGAGAACGTCGCCGTGTCGGCGAGGATCCGCTGCACGTCCGCGTGGCGGAACACGTGCACATGGCCGCTGCCGTCCCGCCACACCGGCCGGTCCTCGCGCATCCGCGCCGCCCAGGCCAGCAACGCGACGCCGCCGTCGGGTTCGACGGTCGGCGGGTGTTCGAGCCGGCGTCCGGCCCCGGGTGTCGAATCGAGCACGTCCGAGGTGCCTTGCTGCGCCACCCGGATTCCCCTTTCGCAGATGTCGTACGACGGTCGCGCGGGCCTCGTACACTCGCCGGCGCCGCTGTCCGATCGCCCGGCCACTCCAGCACGGCGGCGCGGTGCCCGGCCAGAGCGGGCCGCGCAGTCTAGGGATTCACCGCGTACCGGCCATCAGGGCCGCGCGCGCCCCGGCTCCCGCGTCCTGCGCCACGGCCGAATCTCTGGAGGAATTCCCAGACAGCGGTCCGTGCCCGGTCGATCCCCCGCCCCACACCGCAAGATGGGCGCCCAGGCAACCCATCGGATCGGCGAGCGCGCAGGAGGCCCGCATGGACATCGCGATCGATCACGACAAGTGCATCGGCGCCGGCCAGTGCGCGTTCATCGCCCCCGAGGTCTTCGACCAGGGCGACGACGGATCGGCCCTGCTGCTGGTCGACCGACCCGCGGCCGCACAGTTCTCCGCCGTGCGGGAGGCCGCCGAGTCCTGCCCGATGAGCGCCATCGCCGTGGCGGAAGACCGGGAGAGAACTGCCTGAGCGCCGCCCCGGGCCACCGCCACGGAACCGATGAGGAGAGGAACCCATGCGCGTCCTGTTCGCCGGCCTGCCGGAGAAGTCGCACGTCTTCACGATGGTGCCGCTGGCCTGGGCCCTGACGGCCGCTGGGCACGAGGTGCTGATGGCCAACGCGCCGTCGCTGAACGAGACGGTCACCGGCACCGGACTGGTGGCCGCACCGATCGGCACGGACCACCACCTCCACCACGAGATGGCCATGGCCCGTGAGTCGCAGGACGCGGACGTGGCGAACTGGAGCCGTCTCGGATACGGCGACGTCGACCACGCGAGCCTGGTCGAGCGGTACGCCGTCAGCGTCCCGTACGGGTTCGCCCGCTACAACGACCCGATCCTCGACGACCTCGTCGCACTCGCGCGGCACTGGCGGCCCGATCTCGTGGTGCACGACCCGATTGCCTACGCGGGCGGCATCGCCGCGCGCGCCTGCGGCGCCGCACACGCGCGCCTGCTGTGGTCCGCGGACGTCTACGGCCAGGCCCGCGCCACGTTCGTCGAGCTGGCCCAGGACGTGTCCGAGGACCAGCGCGCCGACCCGCTGGCCGACTGGATCGACGAACGCGGACGCGCCTACGGGGTGCGGTGCGACGAAGAGCTGCTCAACGGGCAGTTCACCCTCGACACCCTGCCGCCGAGCCTGCGCCCGCCGAGCGAACTGCACCAGGTCTCGATGCGGTACGTGCCCCACAACGGCCCCGCGGTGCAGTGGGAATGGCTGCGCGAGGAGCCCAAACGGCCCCGCGTCTGCGTCACTCTCGGCCGTACCAACACCGAGGCCTACGGCGGAGACTACGTCGACGTCGAGAACCTGCTGCGCGCCCTGTCACGGCTGGACGCCGAGATCGTCGCGGCCCTCGTGCCCGAACAGGCCGAGCAACTTGACGACCTGCCCGCCAACGTCCTGGCCGTCAGTCAGGTGGCGCTCAGCACGCTGCTGCCGACGTGCTCCGCCGTGGTCCACCACGGCGGCTGGGGCTCGTTCTCCACCGCTCTCGTCAACGCGGTGCCGCAGCTCGCGATGTCCACCCTCGTCGCCGACCAGGAACTGCGCGGACGGTCCCTGGAGGACGCCGGCGCCGGATTCTTCCTGCACCACACCGACGCCGACCCCGACCGGGTCACGGACCTCACCGGACGACTCCTGGAGGACCCCTCCCACGCCGCGGCCGCCCGTCGGCTGCGCGACGAGTCCGCCGCCATGCCCACCCCGCACGCCATCGTCCCGGAACTCGAACGTCTCGCCGCGGCCCGCTGAAAGGTCCGCGGAGCCGCACGCACACCCACGAGGAAGGAGGACGGCGCCCGCCCGGCACTCCCGGTGACGCGCCGCACCCAGATGAGTCAGACGCGCATCCTGGTGACCGGCGGTGCCGGCTTCATCGGTTCCCACTACGTCCGGACCCTGCTCGGCCCCCTCGGGCCCGACGACGTCACCGTCACCGTCCTCGACGCCTTCACCTACGCGGCCAACCTGGCCAACCTCGACCCGGTGGCGGACTCCGACCGCTACCGGCTCGTCGTCGGCGACATCTGCGACGCCGGCCTGGCAGACCGGCTGATGGCCGAGCACGACCAGGTGGTGCACTTCGCCGCCGAGTCCCACGTCGACCGCTCCCTGGCCAGCGCCACCGAGTTCGTGCGCTCCAACGTCCTGGGCACCCAGACCCTGCTGGACGCCGCCCTGCGCAACGGCGTCGGCCGGTTCGTGCACATCTCCACCGACGAGGTCTACGGCTCCATCGCCGCGGGCTCCTGCTCCGAGGAGCAGCCGCTGCACCCCAACTCGCCGTACGCCGCCTCCAAGGCGTCCAGTGACCTGATCGCCCTCGCCTACCACCGCTCCCACGGCCTGGACGTGCGGGTGACCCGGTGCTCGAACAACTACGGACACCACCAGTTCCCAGAGAAGATCATCCCCCTGTTCGTCACCCGCCTGCTCGCCGGAAAGAAGGTCCCGCTCTACGGCGACGGCCTGAACGTGCGCGACTGGCTGCACGTCGACGACCACATCCGTGCCGTCGAGCTGGTCCGCACCCAGGGCCGTGCCGGTGAGGTCTACAACGTCGGCGGCGGCACCGAACTCGACAACCGCGGTCTGACCGGACTCCTCCTCGAGGCCTGCGGTGCGGACTGGGACAGCGTGGAGTACGTCACCGACCGCAAGGGTCACGACCGCCGCTACTCCGTGGACTGGCGCAAGGCCCATGTCGAGCTCGGCTACAAGCCGCAGACGGACTTCGCCGAGGGCCTCGCGGAAACCGTCGCCTGGTACCGGGACAACCCCGGGGTATGGGGCCGGGCCGTCCGCCCCGACCCGGCGGCGGGGGCCGAGGCGTGCTGACCTGGCGCACTCTCGGTCCGCTGCGGGTCTCGGCCGACGGCCGGGACGTCACACCGACCGCGCCGAAGGTCCGCCAGGTGCTGGCCCTGCTGCTCGCCCGGCACGACACGGTCGTCCCGCTGGCCGCGCTGACGTCCGAGCTGTGGGCGGGGCGCCCGCCGCGCAGCGCCACCGCCACCGTGCAGACGTACGCCTATCAGTTGCGCAAGGCGCTGCACGGCGGCGAGGACCCCGGGCCGGCCGACAGCGGCCCGCTCGTCACCCACGCCCACGGATACCTGCTGCGGGTCAGACCCGGCGCTTGCGACGCGGAGGCGTTCGCACAGCTCACCGGCCGGGCCCGGACGGTACTCGCCGACGGCGACCCGGCCGGCGCCGTCGTGCTGCTCGACCAGGCCCTGCTGCTGTGGGACGGGCCGCCGTTCGCGGACGTCGCGCCAGGACCGGCGCTGCACGGGCACGCCCTGCGTCTGAACGAACTCCACCTCCAGGCCGAGGAGCTGCGCATCACCGCCGGTCTGCACCTGGGCCGACACCGTGACCTCGTCGGCGAGTTGAAGGAACTCGCCTGCGCGCACCCGCTGCACGAGTGGTTCCAGGGCTCACTCATCATCGCCCTGCAACGGTGCGGCAGGCGGAGTGAGGCGCTCGACGTCTACCGGCGGCTGAGCGCGCGACTGCGGGACGAGCTGGGACTGGATCCCTCACCGGGCCTGCAGCGTCTGCGCCAGCATGTGCTCACCGATCGGGTCAGCACGGCCGATCTGGACCTGCTGCCCGGCTGACATCGGCGCGCGGTCGGTTCCTCAACGGTCGACCGACCCGTCCCGCTGCTCCGCCGCGGCACGCCACAGGTCCTGCACCATGTCGCGGGGCGTGCGTCGCGGCTGCCATCCGAGGACGGTGCGCGCGGCCGACACCTCCACGGCCATCCAGTCGGTGTCCGTCGGCGATCGCGACTGCGTGACGGGACGCTCCACGAGCCGGGCCGGGCGCCCGCTGATGGAGATCAGCAGGTCCACCATGTCCCGGACGGGCTGCGAGGCGCCACTCGCCACATTCACCACGCGCCCGACGGCGCCGGGGGAGCGCAGCGCCGCGACGACGGCCCGGGCCACGTCCTGCGCGTCGACGAAGTCACGGCTGCTGCGCAGCGGCGACACCCGCACCTCGGCCGTACGTCCCTCGGCTGTTCCCTCGAGCAGTTGCGTGGCCACCTGCCCGAGCAGACTCCCCCGCGGGGTGCCGGCGCCGATGACGTTCGACAGCCGCAGCACCACCGCGTCCGCCGCGCCGGTCGCGACGGCCTGCTGCACCGCACGCGTGCCGTGCAGCTTCGACCGCCCGTAGCCGGTGGCCGGGACCTCCGGCGAGGACTCCGTGAGCCACACCCCTCGGGGCTGCGGGCTGTACTCGTGCACCGAGCCCAGCTGCACCAGCCGCGGCCGGGGTCCGGCGGCGGCCAGCGCCGCGAGGAGCCGCTCCACGAGCAGCTGGTTGCTGTGGCGCATACGGTCGGCGGTGGGCGACCACACCTCCCCGGCGGCGTTCACCACGGCCTCGGGGTGCGCCTCGTCGATCAGCTCGACCAGGGCCCGGGGCTCGGCGTCGGCGAGATCCATGGGATGGAAGCGCCAGGACGCCGGAGTCTTGCGGGGGTGACGGGCGACGGCGAGAACCTCGTAGCCGGCCCGCTCCAGGGCGGTTCCCACATGACGGCCGACGAATCCGGTCGCCCCGAGGAGCAGCACGCGGCCCGACCTCCCGTCCGCACCGCCTGGCCGCCCCAGCGCACCGACCTCCGGCATTGCCGTCTCTCCTCCCGGGCCCGCGCGCTGCACGCCCGGTCACCGTCGCTGCCCCGCTCGGTCGCGGGTCTGACGACACCACTCAAGCAGCCCTTGATCGAGGATCACTCCAGGCCGCGTCGACCTGAGCCGTTCATGGCCGGCTCTCGATCGGTCCTCGATCCCGACGTCCTACGGTGGAGCCACCATGAAGGTTCGAGAGATGGCCGTGCCGGACGCCTACCACATCACGCCGCATCAGTTCCGTGACGAACGCGGCAGTTTCTACGAGTCGTTCCGGCGCGACCGGCTGGCCGAGGAGATCGGCCGTCCGGTGCCGGTGGCTCAGGTGAACTACTCCGTGTCGCGCCGCAGCACCCTGCGCGGACTGCACGGCACGCTGCTCTCGCCGGGGCAGGCCAAGGTGGTGTGCGTGGTGCGCGGCACCGTCCTCGACATCGTCGTGGATCTGCGGGTCGGCTCCCCCACGTGGGGGGTGTACGAGACGAACTGGCTGTCCGCCGAGTCGGGCGAGACGCTGTTCGTCGCCGAAGGGCTGATGCACGGGTTCCTCGCCCTCACCGACGACACCTGTGTGTCGTATCTGTGTTCCACCGAGTTCGTGCCCGGGACGCAAGTGGACGTCGATCCCTTCGACCCCGATCTCGCCCTGCCCTGGAGCCTGTCGGAGACCCCCCTGATGTCGGTGAAGGACTCGGCGGCGATCTCCGTGACCGAGGCCCGGGACACCGGACTCCTGGCCCGGTACGAGGACTGCCTGGCGTACTACGAGGCGCTCCGGGCGGATGCCCGCTGAACCACCTCCTCGGCCCGTCCCCGGGCCGTCAGACACCCTTTCGGAGAGCCGATGACGCCCGGCGCCCCCACGCCCGCCCGCCACTACGCCCTGCTGCTGTTCGCCGACTTCGGCCACATCGCCCCCACCCTGGGAGTGGCCCGTGAACTCCTCGCCCGCGGCCACCGGGTCACCTACGTCGTCGACGAGCGGTTCGGGCCCCTCGTGGAGGACTGCGGCGCCCGCGCCGTCACCTACGTCTCCGCGCGCGGCGACTTCTACCGTGCCGCCGACCCCAGCCCGGACCGGCTCGCCCGCGACGGCTACGACCTGCTCGTCGACACCGTGCACACCGTCTTCCCCGCCGCACTTCAGGCCCTGGCGGCCGACCCGCCCGACGTGGTGCTCTACGACTTCGAGACCGTCGCCGCCGGCCGGGTGGCCGCACGGGTCCTGGGGGCCGTGCCGGTCCAGGTCTGCCCCAGTCACGCCGCCAACGAGACCTTCTCCCTGCGCGCCCAGATGTGGGACCCCGGGCATCCGCTGATGGCCGAGGGAGCCAGGGTGCTGATCGACTTCATGGGCGAACACGGCATCGGACTGGACGAGATGGGCCGGTACGGCACCGAATGGGACACCCGCAACCTGGTCTTCCTGCCGCGCGCCTTCCAGATCGAGGGGGACGGCTTCGACGACCGGTTCGCCTTCGTCGGCCCCGTTTTCACCGAACCCGAACCCGGCCTCTGGTCACCGCCCGACGACGGGCGCCGCGTCGCTCTGGTGTCGCTGGGTACGGAGTCGGGGGACCGGGGCGACTTCTTCCGCCTGTGCGCCGAGGCGTTCTCGCCGGCCGAATGGCATGTCGTCATGACGCTCGGCCGCGACAGCGACCCCGGACTCCTCGGGTCGCTGCCGGCGCATGTCGAGGCGCACCCCTGGCTGCCGCACCCCGCCGTGCTGCCGCACGCCGACGTGTTCGTGTGCCACGCGGGCATGGGCAGCCTCATGGAGTCCCTGTCCTACGGCACGCCCGTGGTGGCCCTTCCCCGCGCCCACGAACTGGCGCTGAGCGCGCAGCGGCTGGAAGACCGCGGGGTCGGCCGGGCCCTGTCCCGGGCCGGTCTGACCGCCCGGCGTCTCGCCGCCACGGTGGAGGATCTGCTCGCCGACCCCGGCGGACCCGCGGCCCTCGCCTCGATGCGGGAGGCCGTCCGCACGGCGGGCGGCGCCGCCCGTGCCGCCGACCTGCTGCAGACGTGGGCGGCGCGGGTTCCGGCGACGCCCACGCGCGGCTGAGCGGTCCGTCGGCACACGAAACGGGGTGGGTCCCGGCGACCTCAGGCGCCGGGACCCACCCCGTGGACGTGTCGCGGGGTCAGTGCGGCAGGGTCACGTACTCGAGCACCGTGTTGATGCTGTGGTCGATCATCTCGTCGGTCAGGCCCGGGTACACACCGATCCAGAACGTCCGCTCGGTGGTGATGTCGCTGTTGGTGAGCGGTCCGCTGACCCGGAACTCCTGTCCCTCGTAAGCCGGGTGGCGGGTCAGGTTGCCCGCGAAGAAGCGGCGGGTGGCGACCATGCTGGACTCCAGGTGGTCGATCAGGGCGCCGGGCTGGAACGGCGCGCCCGGCTGCACGGTGATGGCGAAGCCGAACCAGCTCGGGTCGCTGCCCGGCGTGGCCTCGGGAAGCAGCAGGTGCGGCAGCCCGTCCAGACCCTCCCGCAGCCGGGCCCAGTTGTGGCGCCGGGCCTTGCCGAACTCGTCGATGCGGCCGAGCTGCTGGAGCCCGAGCGCCGCGGAGACGTCCGTCGACTTCAGGTTGTAGCCCACGTGGGAGAAGATGTACTTGTGGTCGTAGCCCTCCGGCAGTGAACCCATCTGGTGCTCGAAACGCTTGAAGCAGCGGTTGTCCTCACCCGGCTCGCACCAGCAGTCGCGGCCCCAGTCGCGCATCGATTCCACGATCCGCGCCAGGGCCAGGTTGTCCGTCAGGACGCAGCCGCCCTCGCCCATCGTGATGTGGTGGGCGGGGTAGAAGCTCTCGGTCGCCAGGTCCCCGAAGGTCCCGGTCAGCTGTCCCTCGTAGGTGCTGCCCAGCGCGTCGCAGTTGTCCTCGATGAGGAACAGGCCACGATCCTCCGCCAGTTGGGCGATCTCGCGGACCTGGAAGGGATTGCCCAGCGCATGGGCCATCATGATCGCGCGGGTGCGCGGACCGATGGCCTCCTCCACCCGCTCCAGTGCGGCGTTGTAGGTGCCCAGCTCGACGTCGACGAAGACCGGCACCATGCCGTTCTGCAGGATCGGATTGACCGTCGTGGGGAACCCGGCGGCCACCGTGATCACCTCGTCGCCGCGCTTGAGCCGGTCCGCGCCCAGTTGCGGCGAGGTGAGGCTGCTCAGGGCCAGCAGATTGGCCGACGAGCCGGAGTTGGTCAGGTGCGCCTTGCGCAGCCCGAAGTACTTCGCCAGCGAACGTTCCAGCCTGCGCGAGCTGACGCCGGCCGCGATGCGCATGTCGAGTGCCGCTTCCACCAGCGCCACCCGGTCGTCCTCGCTGAGCACCGCGCCGGACGCCAGCACGGGCGTGATGCCCGGCACGAACCCCGATGAGAGGGTGGAGCGGTGGTATTCCCGCACCAGGTCGAGGATCTCGGTCTTGTCGTTCCCCACGGCTGATGGCCTCCTGTATGTGCCGGTGGGGACGAGACGTGCTCGCCGGCTCGCAGTCGAAGCGAGTCCCCACGCCCGTATCGTTCGATCGGGGGAACCCCAGACCAGCACGCGCGCCCGCCCGCGGGCCAGGCACGCCGCACGATTCTAGGGATCCACCAAGAGCATGAGGTCTAGGGATTTCCTCGTCACGGACCCGGCACTCTGAAGTGCCAAGCCCGCGTGGGCCTTTCGCCCCTCCCTGGAGACGCACCCATGAAGCACGGCCGCCCGTCGGGCAAGCCCGGGCAGATCGTCGTCCTGCGCTCAGGAGGGACGTCCGGCGAGCGGGTCCGGCTCGGCGTTCACGACCTGCTGAACGGGACTTTCGCCACACCACGCACCTTCTTCTACCGGCAGACCCTGGACGCCGACGCCCTGGCCGACTCCCTGCGCCGCACACTGGCGCACCACCCGCTGCTCACGGGACGCCTCGAACGTGACCCGGACGGCGGCCTCAGCGTGGTGTGCGACGACGCCGGCGCGATGTTCGCCGTCACCCACTCCGACCAGGTCATGCCGGACTACGGGCCGGACCGCTCCGCCAAACCGGACCTGCGCCGGTACATCCACTCCGTCAACGCCTTCCGCGTCGTCGGGCACGACACACCGCTGCTCACGGTCAAGGTCACCCACATGCGGGGAGGCGGCTCCGTGCTTGGCGTCGCCGTCAACCACAGCGTCGTCGACGGCAGCGGCTACCTCGACTTCCTGCGCCACTGGTCGCGCACGCATGCCGGACAGGACGGTTCCGCGGCGCCGTACGACCGCGCGCTGCTGGACGGCCTGGCCGGCGAGGCGCGGCCCGCACCGGACGACCCGCAGTACCAGGTCGTCACCGGACGGCAGAAGTTCGGGTTCATCTGGAGGGTCAACTCCCGTGCGTGGAAGGTGCGAACGGTCACCGTCCGACTGACCGCGGCGGAGGTCCTCGCCCTGCGCGCGGCCGCGCGCGCCGGACAGGACCGCGACCTGCCTCCCGCCTCCAGCGCGGTGGCGCTGGGGGCACACCTGTGGCGGGTCCTCGGCGCGCTGCGCGACCGGGAACCCGGGGCCGAGGAGCGCCTGGGGATCGTGGTCGGACTGCGGGCCGTGCTGAAGGACCGCCTTCCGCACGGCTATGGGGGCAATGCGGTGTCCAACACCACGGCCGTGCTGTCGGCCCGGGAGTTGCGCGAAGAGCCCCTCGCCCACACCGTCGCCGCGGTACGCGCCGCCGTGCAGCGTGTCACGCCCGTCCGGGTGCGTCAGGAGGCCGCCTTCCTCGAGGCCCAGCGGCAGGCCGGGCGCTCGGCCCGGGTCCTCAGCCGCATGTCACTGGACGCCTTCGACGGCACGGTCGCCCTGAACGACTCCGGCAGGTTGCCGGTGTACACGCTGGAGTTCGGCGCCGGACGGCCGTTCTGGTTCGAGTTCCCGGCGAGCCCCATCCCCTGGACGGCACTCGTCACGCCCACCCCCGACGACGACCACAGCCGCGACGTGCACCTGAGCGTTCCCCGTGAAGCCGCCGACGCCCTGCGCAGCCCCCGGTGGGCCGAACGTCTGCGCGGCGCTGCCGACGGTCCTGGCGGCCTCTGATCGCGGCTCCCGGTCAACTCGCGCGGCCGAGCGGCGAGTCGGTGCGCGTGCTGAACCGCACCACCGGGGGAGAGGGAAGCCGGGTCCGCAGGGCGAAGGGCCTGCTGGCACCGGTTCCGGCGGTGTCCGCAGGCCCTTCCCCCTGTCGCTTCCCCTGTCGTCGCGGCTGCTTACAGGCCGGCGGCCTCGCGCAGCGCGTCCACGCGGTCCGTGCGCTCCCACGTGAAGTCGGGCAGCTCGCGGCCGAAGTGACCGTACGCGGCGGTCTGGGCGTAGATCGGCCGCAGCAGGTCGAGATCGCGGATGATCGCGGCCGGGCGGAGGTCGAAGACGTCGTCGATGGCCTTCTCGATCTTCTCGACGTCGACCTTGGCGGTGCCGAAGGTCTCGACGAACAGACCGACCGGCTCGGCCTTGCCGATCGCGTACGCGACCTGGACCTCGCAGCGGGCCGCCAGACCCGCCGCCACCACGTTCTTCGCCACCCAGCGCATCGCGTACGCGGCCGAGCGGTCGACCTTGGAGGGGTCCTTGCCCGAGAACGCGCCGCCGCCGTGCCGGGCGAAGCCGCCGTAGGTGTCGATGATGATCTTGCGGCCGGTGAGGCCGGCGTCGCCCATCGGACCGCCGATCTCGAAGCGGCCGGTCGGGTTCACCAGCAGGCGGTAGTTGTCGGTGTCGAGCTTGATGCCCTCGTCCAGGAGCGCCTTCAGCTCCGGCTCCACGACGAACTCGCGGATGTCGGGGGCCAGCAGCGAGTCCAGGTCGATGTCGGACGCGTGCTGCGAGGAGACGACGACGGTGTCCAGCCGGACCGCCTTGTCCCCGTCGTACTCGATGGTGACCTGGGTCTTGCCGTCCGGGCGCAGGTAGGGGATGGTCCCGTTCTTGCGGACGTCCGACAGGCGCTTCGACAGCCGGTGCGCCAGGAAGATCGGCAGCGGCATCAGCGTCGGCGTCTCGTCGGAGGCGTAGCCGAACATCAGGCCCTGGTCACCGGCGCCCTGCCGGTCCAGCTCGTCCCCTTCCTCACCTGCGGCGGACCCCTCGACCCGGGCCTCGTACGCCGTGTCGACGCCCTGGGCGATGTCCGCGGACTGCGCGCCGATGGACACCGAGACGCCGCAGGAGGCGCCGTCGAAGCCCTTCTTGGAGGAGTCGTAGCCGATCTCGAGGATCTTGTCGCGCACCAGCTGGGGGATCGGCGCGTAGGCCTTGGTGGTGACCTCGCCGGCCACGTGCACCAGACCGGTCGTGATCAGGGTCTCGACGGCGACCCGGGAGGCCGGGTCCTCACGCAGCAGGGCGTCGAGGATGGTGTCGCTGATCTGGTCAGCGATCTTGTCGGGGTGACCCTCGGTCACAGACTCCGAAGTGAACAGGCGACGAGGCATGATTCTCCTGGGGTACCGCGGCGCCCCCCGACGGGACACCGCACAGAACGGACGGTTCGGGTTCCGGCGCCTGCTGGTGCGGTTCAGATCAGGTGCCGGCGCATCCAGTCGGCCAGGACGCCGGAGGCCACCGCGGCCGCCACGGGCCAGGCCTGCTCGGCCGACTCGTCGGCCTGGTCGCTGACGTACTTCACGATCCGCACCGGCAGGCCGAACCGCTCGGCCACGGAGGCGATCGCGTAGCCCTCCATGTCGACCAGGTCGGCCCGCTCGGCCAGCAGGGTGCGGGTGCGGCCGTCGGCGACGAAGGAGTCACCGGTGGCCAGGGTGGGTCCGGGTTCGGGCCGTACGGTCAGCGGACGGCCGTAGTGCACCCCGCTGAGCCGGTGGAGAACCTCGTCCGGCAGGTCGTGCTGAATGACCCGGGACACCTCGACTGCACCGCTCAGCGAGCCGCTGAGCGACCCGGCCGTACCGAGGTTGACGATCTCCCGTGGGCGTGCCGACGACAGTGCCCACGAGAGCTCCACGGTGGCCCGCACCTTCCCCATTCCGGTGATCAGGACGGGAAGGGTGTCGTCGAAGTGCGCCGCCTCCGCCTCGGCCGCCGTCACGATCAACGGAAGATCGGGACGTATGCGGCCGCGGAGACGGGCCGTGAAGGCGGCTTCGGGCAGGGCGGGGAGCAGCACGGTATTCCTGTTCTTGAGGGGCGCCGGTCGAGGTGGGCCGGTGTCAGGTGTTCCGGACGGTCAGCAGTGTGGCCAGCAGCGCCGTCACGGCGAGCACGCTCGGCGCGATGAGCCCCTTGCGGTCGTTCGCCCGGAGATGGAAGACCACGGCGCCGCAGAAGTACAGGAACACCCCTGCGCCTGCGGCTATTCCCAGCGGCCGGTAGGCCAGCCCGAGAAGCAGTCCCGAGGCCCCGGCGATCTCCACCCAGGCGAGCCGCGGCAGCCACGGGTCGGGCACGCCCACTCCGCGCATCGCGGCGACCACCGACTCCTGCCGTCGCAGCTTGCCCAGCGCCGAGACCAGGAGGACCAGCGACAGGACGATGGTGAAGGACGCGAAGTTCATGGACACGGGTCTCCGGTGGACGAGGCGGCGAGGGACCGTGCGCTGACGGCCGTCCCCATGCTGGCCGCGATCGGTCCAGGAGATCCCTAGTGCTGGATTCCGCGTTCTGCGGGTACAGGGGCTGCCGGCGGGGTAGTCGGGGTGCTCGGGGCGGGCGCCGGACGGTCGTTGGACGAGCACGACCGGGGCGCGACGAAGGCGAACCTGCCGTCGTCCGCCGGCCCCGCTCACCCGCCGAATACGACGGCGATATGCGGGCATCCGATGAGGAAGTCAGCACCAGACCGTATGCCCGCGCCGAGACCGGAAGGACGGATCGCGGATGTGCCTCCAGTGAGACCGCTCACGGTGGCATACTCCAATGAGACTCATGTCTGCCCTAGCCGCCGTGTTTTTCTCAGTGGACTGCATCCTGACCAGGGGAAGCAGCCTGTCCCGCCTCGTCGAGGAACGCCTCGGACTGAGCGGGGCCTCGAGCGTGCATGAAACCCGGGCGACCGACGCGGCACGCTGGTCGGGCATCCCGGAGAACGCACTGCACACCCAGCTCGCGGGGCTCCCCATGATCCCCGGAATCGCGGAGACCACGCAGTGGTGCTGGAGCAGCGGCCTGGTTCCGATCGTCTCCAGCCTCACCTGGACCCCGATCGGCGCACACCTCGCCGAGCGGTTCGGTTTTCACTCGTACGCGGGGCGCTGCCTGGACGCGAGGAACGGCAGGTTCACGGGCCAGGCCGGCCGCCCGCAGACGCCCGCGGACCAGGTCGAGTTCGTCCGGCGCCGTGCCGACGATCTCGGGGTCGCGCCTCGCGGCTGCGCGGCCGTGGGCGCCTGCCCGACCGACGGCCCGCTCTTCGGCTCGGTCGGCCTCGCCATCGCCTTCAACGCCCCGTCGGAGGTGAGCGCGCTCGCGACCACCTCCGTCGAGGGAGACGACCTGCGCGCCGTGATACCCGAGTTGCAGCGCCTGACGGCCAGCAGGGTCTGAGCAACGGCGATCGAACGGCTGAGCGGTGGGAGTCGCGGGCGGCAGGGCAGCGTCTTCCCGGTTCAGCGCACCCTGCCGCGCGGCTTCAGTGGCCCCGGCGGCAGCTCCGGCGCGGGCAGCGGAGCGCCGTCGTAGCCCTTCACCTCGCCGAAACGGGCGCCCGTCATCCAGTCCGCGCGCGCCTGTTCGATCTCGGCGTGGCTGCGGCCGACGAAGTTCCACCACATGACCAGCTCTTCCTCGAACGGTTCGCCGCCGAGGAGCATCAGACCGGAGTCGGACTCCGCGCGCAGCGGGAGTTCGGTGCGGCCGCAGCCGAGGTAGAGCAGGGAACCGGGGAGCAGTGGGACGCCGTCCACGTGGGCCTCGCCGGACATCGAGAGCACGCCGTACTCGAAGTCGGGCCGGAGCGGCAGCCGTACGTCCGCACCGTGGGCGAGCGTGAGGTCGGCGCCCACGATGGGGGTGTACGCCGTGCCGGGTGAGACGACCCCGTCCAGGCCGCCGAGGAGCACGGTGGCGTGCAGGCCGGGGGCCGTGACGACGGGCAGGTCGGGGTGGTGCTCGAAGTGCGGGTCGGTGTGCCGGTGCGCGTCGGGCAGCGCCACCCACAGCTGGGCGCCGTGCAGGTACCGGGCGTGTGAGCGCGGGCTCTCCTCGGAGTGGCTGATGGCGCGCCCCGAGGTCATCAGCCCGAGTTCGCGGGGCCGGACCGTCTGGAGGCTGCCGGTGGAGTCGCGGTGCAGCACCTCGCCCTCGTGCAGCCAGCTGACGGTCTGCAGACCCATGTGCGGGTGCGGCGGGACCTGCATGCCGGGTTCGTCGGCGATGTCGTCGGGGCCGTAGTGGTCGACGAAGGCCCAGGCGCCGATCATGCGCCGGCCCAGGTTCGGCAGCAGCCGCCGCACCTCCGTCGATCCGCCGAGCTGCACATGGCGGGGGCTCAGCAGCTCGCGGACGGGCTCGGCGACGACGAAGCCACGGCCGCCGCACACGCTCGGCACGGGCGAGCGGTCAAGGTTGCTCATGCGGGCCAACCTAGCGGTCGGGTGCGCGGGCGCGCAGCGCGGAAGGCGGGCCGTCCGCTGCGGCGCCCCGGGCGGTCGGGGGCGTCTCAGTCGTCGAGGGCGGCGGCGAGTTCGCTGGTGGCCCGCATCATCTCGGCGTCGGGGGTCGGCTCCCGCAGCAGTTGACGCAGGACGTCGCGTTGGGCGTGGACGGCATGGCGGGCCTCGCGCTCCCACCCCACGTAGTCGTCGGGGTGGTGGTGCAGCTTGGGGTAGGCGGCGGCGGTGGTCTCCCACTGGCGGGCGTCGGCGATGCTCTTGAGCAGGCGCAGTATCTCCGCGCGGCAGGTGACCTGGGGGAGCCGGACGAGTTCCCAGAGGAAGGGCACCGTGGCCGCCGTCGCCTGGTCTACGACGAATCCGAACTGGCAGATGCGTCGCCGCAGTTGGCCCAGTGCCGGGCCGGCGCTGGCGGCGTCGCCCCGGGCCAGTGTGGTGAGCAGGGAGGGGATGGCCGCGGCGGACCCGGTGGAGTCCTTGATGTCGGGCCACGGCACGTGTCCCAGGCCTGCGAGCGGGGTCGTTCTCTTCGTGGCAGTCATGTCAGAGGTCAGGGTCGGGCGTCGGGGATCAGATGGAGGGGTGGGTCGGCAGCATGGCCCAGACGGTCTTGCCCACGGGGAAGCGGCGGGTCCATCCCCAGTGCTCCGAGAGGGCTTCGATGATGTGCAGTCCGCGGCCGTGCTCGAGGAGGTCGTCCGTGGACTGCGGGCAGACGGGCAGGCTGTCGCTCGGATCGGTTACGGCGCACACCAGGTGCGAGCGCCGAAGGGTGAGTCTGAGCCGTACGGGGAACCGGTCCGTCCCGCTGTGGGGGAGCGCGTGCAGGACCGCGTTGGCGGCCAGTTCGGTGACGACGGTGATCGCGTCGTCGCCGCAGTGGCCGAGGGACCAGCAGTCCAGCGTGCGATGGGTGAAGTCGCGTGCCTGGGCGAATCCCTCCTCGCTGCCCGCGAGGTGCAGGGCGGCGGTTCTGGGCGAGTCGCGGACGGAGACGGACTCAGGACTTCGGAACTGCGCAGGTGATGACACGGTGCATCTCCCTGAGGTGACGTCAGAACGGGGCGCCGGAAGAGCGGTTGACGACAGGGCTATTATCCACGCTGACGATGTCCTCGTGCAATTTCACGGGAAATTGCGCGCACAAGTGAGGAGAGTTGCGATGCCGTCAGTGCCGAACGGAGTGCGGGCGAGCTCGCTGGGCGTGCGCTGGGTCAAGAGCAGCCACAGCAACGCCGAGGGCAACTGTGTCGAGGTCGCGGCCCTCGACGGCGGGGGTGTCGCGCTGCGCAACTCCCGTGATCCCGACGGGCCCGCGCTGGTGTACACGCCGGCGGAGGTGGCCGCGTTCGTCGCGGGGGCCAAGGGCGGGGAGTTCGACCATCTGGCGTGAAGGCCGCGTGAAGGTCGCGTGGGGGCCGGATGGGAGT
Source organism: Streptomyces achromogenes (assembly GCF_030816715.1). NCBI lineage: Bacteria > Bacillati > Actinomycetota > Actinomycetes > Kitasatosporales > Streptomycetaceae > Streptomyces > Streptomyces achromogenes. Next base: position 8,107,226 of record NZ_JAUSYH010000001.1, read on the forward strand.
CCGAGGCGCGACGGGCCCGGCCGGATCCGGGCGGGACGGAGCGGCCGGAGACGGGTCGTGCGGAGCCGGCCGGGGGTCCGAGGGACGCAAAAGGGGCTCAATTCCCCTGCGGCGTGCGGCCGGAGGGCTTCGGATGCGATACTTTCGGTCTGTCGTCTGCCGGTCCACGGGGAGTCAGGATGTCTGTCGAGTCGCCTCGCGTCTCCCGCCTCGAACCGTATCTGAACCGGGCCGAACCCGCCCCGACCTTGCTGAAAATGCTGGTCGGCGTACAGCTGTCGGGCATCCGGGAGGACGCCGGCTACTCCCAGGAGCAGGCCGCCCGCTCCCTCGGGTTCAGTCCGGCGAAGCTGTCGCGCATCGAGGCCGGAAAGGGGCGCAGACCGCCCGTCGAGGCGGACGTCCGCGCCCTGCTGTCGTTGTACGAGGCCGACGACCACGAGGCCTCCGTGCTGTTGCGACTGCTGCGGCAGGCGGGGGAGCCGGGATGGTGGCAGCGCTACGACAAGCGGCTGATGCCCGAGTGGTTCGACCGGCTGGTGGGGCTGCAGGAGGCCGCCACGGCGATCCGCACCTTCGAGATCCAGTATGTGCCGGGCCTGCTCCAGACGCCCGCCTACGCACGCGCCGTCGTGGAGCGGGGGCTGCCGTCGGCGACGTCACGGGAGGTGGAGCGCCGGGTCGAGCTGCGGACCCGCCGCACCGAACTGCTGCGCCGGACGGACGCCCCGCAGGTGTGGGCGATCCTCGACGAGTCGGTGCTGCTGCGGGTGCTGGGCAGCCGCGAGGTGATGCGGGAGCAGCTCGCCCATCTGGTGGAGCTGGCCGCCCTGCCCCATGTCACCGTCCAGGTGGTGCCGCTCGACGTCACCCATGCCTCGGCGCCCGCCATACCGGTCACCTATCTGCGCTTCGCCGGCGTCGATCTGCCCGATGTCGTCTATCTGGAGCAGATCAGGAGCGCCACCTTCCTCGAGGACCGGGACGAGACGGAGGAATACCGGGTCGCCCTGGACCGGCTGGCCGACGAGGCGCTGAACCCGCGTGACTCCGTCGCGCTGCTGGAGTCGACCGCACGGCAGCGCTATCCCTGACCTGCGGCGGACTGCCCTGCGGCGGACTGCTTGGTGGCGGCCGCCGCCGCGGCGTCCCCGGCGGGTCAGCCCAGCCGGCCGACTCCGCCGAACTCGATCCACTCCTGAGTGAGCTGGCGGGGCGCCACGTCGGTGTCCGGTCGCCAGGCCGAGACCTCGACCAGCCCGGGGTGCAGGATCTCCAGGCCGTCGAACAGCGCGGCCACGTCCTTCTCCTGGCGTACCCGGCCCCAGTGGCCCTGGGTGGCCTTGTCCATGAAGTCGGTGACGAACGCCCTGACCTCGGCGTCCTCGCTGACCAGCTGGCACATCACCAGACAGCTGCCGGGCGCGAGGCGTTCGGTGACCCGGCGCACCACCGCCTGCGGCCCGTCGCTCTCGCTGTCGGGTACGCAGTGGAAGACCGAGTTGAACAGCACGGCGACCGGCTCCGAGAAGTCGATCAGCCGCCGGGTGTCCTCGTGGTCGAGGACGGTTTTCGTGTCGCGCAGGTCGGCGTGGATGACGGTGGTCCGCTCGTCCTGCTCCAGCAGGGCCCGGCCGTGCACGAGGACCATGGGGTCGTTGTCGACGTAGACGACGTGTGCGCTCGGGTCGACGCGCTGGGCGACCTGGTGCACGTTGTCCTGCGTGGGCAGGCCGGAGCCGTGGTCGAGGAACTGCCGGATTCCGTGGTCCTGCGCCAGGGTCCGCACGGCCCGCCGCAGGAAGCGCCGGTTGTTCAGCGCGAGGGCGCGCGTGCTCGGGACGACCTTGTCGAGCTCCTCGCAGGCGGCACGGTCGGCCGCGTAGTTGTCCCTGCCGCCCAGATAGTGGTCGTACATGCGCGCGGCCGTCGGGATCGTTTCATCGATCTTCGTGGACAGCTGCTTGCCCGGCTGCATCTCTTCCCCCAGGATCCCCGCCGTGCCACGGACTGGCGCGGCCGACAACACATCCTAGGGAGAGGTCAGTTGGCACTGCCACCCCTTGGCCGACGGTTCACCGGGAGGGCTGTCCATTCCCGCCACCCTGCCTGATTGGACAACTGGTCCAGTGACTGGACTCATGGTCTAATCACTGCATGGAGTCCCAGGATCCGCAGACCTTGCGGGAAGAAGAGCCGGTAGAGGAGCGGGAGCGGGAGCGGGACGTGATCCTTCGCGCCCTCGCCCCCCTCGTCGGCGGCATCGCGGCGACCTTCGGTCCGGTGTGCGAGGTGGTGCTGCACGACTACCGGCGGCCGGAGAGGTCCGTCGTCGCCGTCGCCGGAGCGGTGACCGGACGGACGGTCGGCGGCGCCATGAGCGAGATCGGCATGCGGGTCCTCGCCCGCGGGGACGCCGCCGTGGACGAGCTGAACTACGTCACCCGCGCCGGCGCCGGAAAGCTGGTGAAGTCGTCCACGATGGTGCTGCGCGACTCCACGAACGCGGTCTTCGGCGCCCTCTGCGTCAACGTGGACGTCACCGAGGTGGACCGGGCGCGCGCGGTGCTGGCCGCTCTGGCGGGGACGGCGGCCGGGCCGTCCGACCCGCCGGCGACCACGTTCGGCGACGACATCGACTCCGTCGTGGACGCCCTCCTCGACGCCCATCTGCTGCGCCAGGACCAGACCTGGGCCGGTCTCGACCGGCCGCGGCGGCTGGCCCTCTTCCGCAGCCTGGACGAACACGGTGTGTTCGCCGTGCGACGCGCGATCGAACAGACCGCCGCCCGCCTCGGCATCTCGCGCGCCTCCGCCTACACCTATCTCTCGCAGGCCAGAGCCACCCCGACGACCGGGGCGGACGGCGCCGACGACACCCCTGAAGGAGCACGTTCGTGACGACCACGCCCCTGCCGATCACCCTCGACGACGTCCGCGACGCGGCCGCCCGGCTCAAGGGCGTCGCACACCGCACCCCCGTGCTGCGCTCCCGGACCCTCGACCGGATCGTGGGCGCCGAGGTCCTGCTGAAGTGCGAGAACTTCCAGCGCGTCGGCGCCTTCAAGTTCCGCGGCGCCTACAACGCGGCCTCCCGGCTGGCCCCCGAACAGCTGGCCCGGGGCATCGCCGCGTACTCCTCCGGCAACCACGCCCAGGCCGTCGCCCTGGCCGCCCGGGAACTCGGCACGACCGCGGTGATCGTCATGCCCGAGGACGCGCCGCGCTCCAAGCGGGCGGCGACGGAAGACTACGGGGCCGAGATCGTCACCTACGACCGTTACGCCGGCGACCGCGTCGCCATCGCCGAGGCGCTGGCCGCCGACCGCGGCCTGGCGCTCATCCCGCCCTACGAGCACCCGCACGTCATGGCGGGCCAGGGCACGGCGGCCCTCGAACTCCTGGAGGAGACAGGCGAGTTGGACGCCCTGCTGGCGCCGGTCGGCGGCGGCGGGCTGATCGCCGGGAGCGCGACCGCGGTCAAGGGGCTGCGGCCCGGCATCCGGGTGGTCGGCGTCGAGCCCGAAGCCGGCGACGACACCAAGCGCTCGCTGGAGGCGGGCCGCCGGGTCGAGATCCCGGTGCCGCGCACCATCGCCGACGGGCAGGCCCTGCACACGCCGGGGGAGCTGACCTTCTCGGTGAACCGGCGGCTCGTCGACGCGATCGCGCTGGTCTCGGACGACGAGATCCGCGCCGCCATGCGGTTCGCCTTCGAACGGCTGAAGATCGTCGTGGAGCCCAGCGGCGCCACACCGCTCGCCGCGCTCCTCGCCGGACGGGTCGACGATCTGCCCCGGCGCGTCGGCGTGATCGTCTCCGGCGGCAACGTCGACGCCGGCCGCTTCGCCGAGCTGTGCGGCGTCGCCGTCTGAGGCCGCACACCCCCGTATGGCGGCCCCCGGTGGACAGGCGGACGATGGAGGCGTAGGGGCGCGGCTCCCGCCGGTGGCGTCCAGGTCCGCCGGGGAGACCGCCCCCGGCCGTGGTCGAACGCGGCCGGAAGGGAGGAGCGTCATGCTGGAAGTGAAGACGCTCGACAAGCCGGACGAGCGCCGCGATTTCCCCCGCGGCCACATCGAGGCCGTCCACATGACCGGGCTCGACTTCGCCAGGGCGACGTTCGAGCCCGGGTGGCGCTGGACCGAGTCGCTGGCGGGGGTCATGGGCACGGACACCTGCATGATCCACCACAACGGTTATGTGGTCTCCGGACGCATGCACATCGCCATGGACGCGGGCGGCGAGAGTGAAGTCGGCCCCGGCGACGTGTTCGTGGTCCCGCCCGGCCACGACGCGTGGGTCGTGGGCGACGAACAGTGCGTCGTGTACGACTTCGCCGGGGCGATGGCCACGGAGTACGCGAAGGCCAAGGAGGCCTGAGGGCCGCCCGGCACGGCCCGGACGGGAAACAGTCGGGCCGGCACGGTCCGCACGGAAACCAGCCGGTCCGACGACATGGTCTAGACGGGAAGCAGCCGGCCGATGAGCGCGCCGAGCTGGAGGGCGTTGCGGCACTCGTGCATCGCGACCAGCTCGGCGAACTCCGGTGCGGCCGAGTCGCCCGTGCCCCACAGGGACCGGGGCTCCGGGTTCAGCCAGTGCAGACGGCGGGCCTGTCCGGCGATCCGGCGCAGCGCGGCCAGGTTCGGGTCGGCCATGTTCGTCCGGGCGTCGCCGAGCACGAAGACCGTGGTGCGGGGCCCGACGGCGGCGTCGTAGCGCTCGGCGAACTCCCCCAGCGCCACGCCGTAGTCGCTGCTGCCGTGGTAGCCCGTCAGCCGTGCCTCGGCCCGGATGCGGGCGCCGAGGCCCACGGGATCGGCCGCGCCGTGTTCGAGCAGACCGGTCACCTCGTCGATCCGGTTGACGAAGGCGAACACCCGCACCTTGGAGAACTGGTCGTGCAGGGCCTGCACCAGCAGCATCGTGAAGTCGGAGAACCCGGTCACCGAGCCCGACACGTCGCACAGCAGCACCAGTTCGGGGCGGACCGGACGCCGGCGGCGCAGCACCGGCCGCATCGGCACACCGCCCGTCGAGAGCGACGCGCGCAGCGTGCGCCGCAGATCGATGGACCCCCGGGCGGACCGGCGGCGGCGCGCCGCCATCCGGGTGGCCAGCTTGCGCGCCAACGGCTGCACCGTCCGCCGCAGTTCGGCCAGCCGGTCCTGGCCCGCGTACAGGAAGTCGACCCGGTCCGCGGTCGGGGCCACTGCCCGGCGGGCGATCTCGTCCCGCCCGCGCCGCTCCGCCACCCGGCGGCGCGCCTCCCCGGCCACCAGGCCGCGGAACGCCTCGATGCGCCGCCGGATCTCGTCCTCCAGCAGCCGGTCGGCGAAGCCCGAACCGCCGTCCCGCGCACGCATGTCGTCCCGCACGCGCGCCAGCAGCGTCTGCGGGCGCAGCCGTTCGAGCGTCTGGTACGACGACCAGCCGTCCGCACCCGGTGAACTCCCGTACCCGCCCAGCCCGTCGACGGCCTCGATCGCCAGCCGGCCCAGCATCGCGTCGTCGCCCTCGGCGAGTGCGGCGGCCAGCCGCTCGCGCAGGTCGTCCCGATCGCCCGGCTCGCCCCCGGGCGCGCCCACACCGCGCGGGAAGTACAGATCGAAGACGGTGTCGAAGACCCGCCGCTGGTCCGCCGAGTGCAGCAGCGTCGCGGCCAGTCCCTCGCGCAGCAGCGCCCGGTCGGCGAATCCCAGGGCCGCGGCGGCCTCGGCGGCGTCCACGGTCTCGCCCGTGCCGACGCGGACGCCGTGGGCGCGCAGGGCGGCGGCGAAGCCGGGCCAGCCGGTCGGCGACCCCGGCGCTCACACGGCGTCCAGGTCGAGCTTCGCGCCGGCCTTGAGGATGTCGTCCTGGTGCTTGAGGATCACGCCCAGACTGTCCCGGACGACGTTCTCGTCCAGAGTGTCGGCGCCGAGCGCGAGGAGCGTGCGCGCCCAGTCGATCGTCTCCGCCACCGACGGCGCCTTGCGCAGGTCCATCGCGCGCAGCGCGCCCACCACCCGGACCACGGACTCGGCCAGCGCCGCGTCGATGCCCGGCACCTTCAGCCGGACGATCCGCCGCTCCAGCTCCTCCTCGGGGAACCCGATGTGCAGGAAGAGGCAGCGGCGGCGCAGCGCCTCCGACAGCTCGCGGCTGGCGTTGGAGGTGAGGACCACGAAGGGGCGGCGGGCCGCGGTGATCGTGCCCAGCTCCGGCACGGTGACCTGGAAGTCGCTGAGCACCTCGAGGAGCAGTCCCTCCACCTCGACGTCGGCCTTGTCGGTCTCGTCGATCAGCAGGACGGTCGGCTCGTCGCCGCGGATGGCGGTGAGCAGCGGGCGGGGAAGCAGGAACTCCTCGCTGAAGATGTCGGTGCGGGCCTCGTCCCAGGTCTCGTCCCGCCCGGCGCTGATGCGCAGCAGCTGCTTGGCGTGGTTCCACTCGTACAGCGCGCGGGACTCGTCGACGCCCTCGTAGCACTGCAGCCGCACCAGCCTGGCCCCCGCCACCCGCGCCACGGCCTTGGCCAGCTCGGTCTTGCCGACCCCGGCCGGTCCCTCCACCAGCAGCGGCTTGCCGAGCCGGTCGGCGAGGAAGACGGTGGTGGCGACGGCGGGGGAGGCCAGGTACCCGCTTTCGGCGAGCCGGGCGGAGACATCGTCGACGGACGTGAACAACGGGGCCTCCGGCGGTCGGCGCGGGCTGGGAGCGTGATCCGCCAACTATCTAAGCGCTTGTTCACCCGGTTTGTCATCAGCCTTCCGTCGCCCCTCGCCCCTCGCCCCGCCGGTTGCGGGCCCCGCCCCCGGCCTTCGCCGCCGCCACTCGCCACAGGGGGCGGAGCCGTCCAGCCGTCCCTCGCCGCGGGGCGTTGTCGGTGGCGGGCGCTACGTTGCGGGGCATGGGTGTGTATCTGGTGAGTGTGGACGCGCGGGATTGGTTCGGGCAGGAGGAGGGCGGCCACGGTGACACGGCCTCGGCGCTGAACGAGGAGCTGCGGCGGCGCGGACTGCCGCCGTACCTGCCGGCGGAATCCGCCACGCGGGCGCGGAACTGGTTCGAGGAGAAGGCGAGCCCGTCCATGGCCGGGTTCGCCGCGCTGTGCCGGGCGCACCTCACCCCCGACGAGCAGGAGACGCTCCTCGGCTGGACCGTTCTGGTGCCGGTCTCCCTCGACCGGGCGGTGGCGCTGCCGATCGGCAGCGCCTACGTCGACGAGACGGTGGTCGCCGGAGCGCCGCAGGTCCTCGCCCTCGCCGAGCGGCTGGCCCGGCCTCTCGACCTGCCGCTGGACGCGATACCGGAGACCGGCGGCAACCTGGAAATGACGAACTGGTTCCTCGACGGCGAGGCCAGTGCGGCGGCCGCGGCGCGCCCGGGTCCGTGGGCCGACGACCCGGAGGCGGCCTTCTACACGGCCCTGTACCTGCGCGCCGCACGGTACGCCCTGCGGCAGGGCTGCCCGATGACCTGGTCCTGACCCACGGGCGTACCGGGTGGGCGTGCACGCCGCGGGGGCCGGATCCCGGTGTGATCCGCCCGGCCGTGGGAACCCGGCCGATATGGACGATCATGCGCACCTCGATCATGTGCATCCCGATCATGCGCACCTCCACGGGTCGTACTGGCTGGACACCGCGCCCCCCGGCACCCTGCTGCCCCCGCCGGAAGGGCCGCTCACCGTGGACGTCGCGGTCATCGGCGCGGGCATCGCCGGACTGAGCACCGCCTGGGAGCTGGCCCGGCGGGGACGCTCCGTCGCCGTGCTGGAGGCCGACCGGATCGCGGCCGGGGTCACCGGGCACACGACGGCCAAGGTCAGCGCCCTGCACACCCTCATTTACGACCGGTTGCGCCGCACCCGGGGCCCGGAGGCGGCCGCACTGTACGCCCGCTCGCAGGCGGAGGCCGTCCGGCACATCGCCGAGACCGCGGACGCGCTCGGCGTCGACTGCGACTGGGAGGAGACGGCGGCCTACACCTACGCCGAGGACGTCTCCCGCACCGACGCCCTGAAGGCGGAGGCGGAGGCCGCGAGGGAGGCCGGCCTCCCGGCCGCGTACGTGACCGACACGGACCTGCCGTTCCCCGTCGCCGGCGCGGTCCGGGTGACCGGGCAGGCGCAGTTCCACCCCCGTAAGTACCTCCTCGCCCTCGCCGACGGCATCCGGCGGCTCGGCGGCACGATCCACGAGCAGACCCGGGTCACCGGCCTCACCGAGGGCGACCCCTGCATGCTCACCACCCGGTCGCCGGCGTCCGCGACCGAGGTGGGCGCCCGGTCCGTCGTCGTCGCCACCCACTACCCGGTCTTCGACCGGGCCCTGCTCTTCAGCCGGCTCTCCCCGCGCCGCGAACTGGTGGTGGCCGCGCCGCTCGACGCCATCGGCGCCCCGCTCGGCATGTACATCACCCAGGAGCAGAACACGCGCTCGGTGCGCACCGCGCCGATGGACGACGGCCGACGGCTGCTCATCGTGACGGGCGAGCACTTCACGCCGGGCTCCGGCGGCGACGTCGAAGAGCGCTTCGCCCGCCTGTGCGCCTGGGCGACGGACCGCTTCGGCGACCTGACCTTCACCCACCGTTGGGCCACCCAGGACAACGACTCCACCGACTCCGTCCCCCTGGTCGGACCACTGCATCCCGGCAGCCGCCACGCCTACGTGGCGACCGGGTTCGGCGGCTGGGGGATGAGCGGGGGCGTCATGGCCGGCCGTCTGCTGGCCGAGCAGATCACCGGCGGGACGAGCCCCTGGGACGACCTGTACGACCCTCGCCGCCTCGCCTCCGTGGTCCGCGAGGGCGCCGCCTTCCTCAAGCAGCAGGCCGACGTGGCCCGGCACTTCGTCGGCGACCGGCTGCCCTCACTCACCGAGCCGTCGGTCGAGACCCTCGCGCCGGGCGACGGCGCGGTGCTCCGCGTCGGCGGCGAGCGCCGCGCCGTCCACCGCGACGAGGACGGACAGCTGCACGCCCTGTCCGCGCGCTGCACCCACCTGGGCTGCCTCGTCGCCTTCAACCGCGCCGAGCGGGCCTGGGAGTGCCCCTGCCACGGCTCGCGGTTCGACGTGCGGGGCGCGGTCGTGCAGGGTCCGGCGGTCGACCCGCTGGAGCCCCGCGACCTCTGAGAACGGCGCCGGGCCGCCCGTCGGGCTCGCCCGGTCCGCCCGGTCCGGCAGGCCTCAGTCGACCAGGACGACCTCCAGTGTGCGCGGACCGTGCACCCCCTCCACCCGGTCCAGCTCGATGTCGCTGGTCGCCGACGGACCGGAGATCCATGTCAACGGGCGGGCCGGGTCGAGCCGTTCGAGGGCCTGCGGCACGGACGACACGACCTGCCCGGGCACCCGGACCACGCACACATGGTGGTCGGGGACCAGGGTGATGCGGCGCCGGCCCTGATCGGGCCCGCCGTCCAGGACGATCGTCCCGGTCTCCGCGATCGCCACCGCGCACGCCGTGACCACGCTGTCCACGCCGTCCAGCTCGTGCGCGGTGCTCTCGGCCCGGTCCTCGACCCGCTCCACGTCGGTCGCGGACAGCCAGGCGGGGTCCAGGCCCGCCGGCGCGAGAACCGTCCTCGTCCCGTGGTCGGCGAACAACCGGCCGATGAGGGACGGGAGTTCGTCCTCCGTGCAGCGGTGCACGAGCGCCCGGTAGTCGGCCAGGTTCTCCGCCAGCAGCTCCGCCGTCTGCGCGGCGCTGCGCTCGCCGTGCTCCCGCAGGTACTCCCGGGCGACGGCCTCCTCGTACCCGGCGACCTGCCCGGGCCCGTGGGACCCGTCCGATCTGTTCGGCCCGTCGGACTTTTTCGGGCCGTCCGGCCCGTCCGGAGCGCCGTCACGCGGCACGTCGGCCAGCGCGCGCCGGACCCGGCCCAGGATCTGTTCCCTGCTGCTCACTTCGCCCTCCCCTCGCCGGCGTCGCCGCCGTTGGTCCGCTGCCACCAGTCGCGGAACGGTTCCGCGGGCACGGGCGGAAGATCCCGGCTGCCGCTCCACGCCCGGCCCGGACCGGGCAGGGTGCGGGGGTGCAGCCGGCGGGTGCGCGACGCCAGCCGCTGACCGGCACGCAGTGCGCCGGGGCGGGCGAACGCCCAGCGGGCGGCCCGCATCGCCGCGCGCTCGGCGGCATGGCCCTTGGCCGGCTTGAGCACCGTCCGGTTGCCCTCCAGGGTCACCGGTCCGCCCTGCACGACCCGTTCGCGCAGGTGCACCAGCACCTCCGGGATGTCGATGGCGACCGGGCAGACCTCGTAGCAGGCCCCGCACAGCGAGGAGGCGTACGGCAGCGAGGCGTCGATCTCGCTGCCCGTGCCCCGCAGTTGAGGGCTGAGGATCGCGCCGATCGGGCCCGGGTAGACCGAGCCGTAGGCGTGGCCGCCGGCCCGCTCGTACACCGGGCACACGTTCAGACAGGCCGAGCAGCGGATGCAGCGCAGGGCCTGCCGGCCGACCTCGTCGGCGAGGGTGTCGGTGCGGCCGTTGTCCAGCAGCACCAGATGGAAGGTCCGCGGACCGTCTCCGTCCGTGGTGCCCGTCCACGTCGAGGTGTACGGGTTCATGCGCTCGGCCGTCGAGGAGCGGGGCAGCGTCTGGAGGAAGACCTCCAGGTCGCGCCAGGTCGGCACGATCTTCTCGATGCCGACGACGGAGATCAGCGTCTCGGGGAGGGTGAGGCACATCCGGCCGTTGCCCTCCGACTCCACGACCACCAGGGTGCCGGTCTCGGCGACCATGAAGTTCGCGCCGGAGACGCCGACCCTGGCCCGCAGGAACTTCTCCCGCAGGTGCAGCCGGGCCGCCTCGGCGAGTTCGGCGGGCGTGTCGGTGAGACCCTCGGGGGCCGGGCGCCCCCACTCGCTCATCTCCGCGGCGAAGATGTCCCGGATCTCGCCCCGGTTGCGGTGGATGGCCGGGACCAGGATGTGCGAGGGACGGTCCTTGCCCAACTGCACGATCAGCTCGGCGAGATCGGTCTCGTAGGCCCGGATGCCCTCGGCCTCCAGCGCCTCGTTGAGCCCGATCTCCTGCGTCGCCATGGACTTGACCTTGACGACCTCCGACTCGCCGGTCTCCTTGACCAGCCGCGTGACGATCCGGTTGGCCTCGTCGGCGTCGGCCGCCCAGTGGACCGTGCCGCCGGCCGCGGTGACCGACTCCTCCAGCTGCACGAGGTAGCGGTCGAGATGCCGCAGCGTGTGGTCCTTGATCTGCTTGCCGGCCTCGCGCAGCGCGGCCCAGTCGGACACCTCGGCGACCGCCGCCGCCCGCTTGGCGCGGATGGTGTGCGTGGCGTGCCGCAGATTGGCGCGCAGGGTGGGGTTGCCGACCGCCTCCTGGGCGGCCTTCGGAAACGCCGGCATCCCGACGAACGTCCCGCTCACAGCGCCGGCTCCGCTTCCGTGCTCGCCAGGATCTCCGCGATGTGCACCGGCCGCATCCCGGTCCGCAGCCGGGTCATCGTCCCGCCGATGTGCATCAGACAGGAGTTGTCGGCCGCGCACAGCACCTCCGCGCCCGTCGACTCGGCGTTGCGCACCTTGTCGGCGCCCATCGCCGCCGAGACGTCGGAGTTCTTCAGTGCGAACGTGCCGCCGAAGCCGCAGCACTCGTCGGCGCCCGGCAGTTCTCTGAGCTCCAGCCCCTTGACCGCCTGGAGCAGCCGCCGGGGCCGGTCCCCGAGCCCCAGCCCGCGCAGTCCGTGGCAGGTGGGGTGGTAGGTCACCGTGTGCGGGTAGTACGCGCCGACCTCCGTCACGCCGAGCACGTCCACCAGGAACTCGGTGAGCTCGTACGTCTTCGGGACCACCGGGGCGAGGGTCGCGGCGAGCGTGTCCCCGCGTCCTTCCGCCCGGGCCCGCTCGCCCATCCGCGGATACAGCTCCCGCACCATCGCCCCGCACGATCCGGACGGCGTCACGATAGCCTCGTACTCGCCGAAGACATCGGAGAAATGCCGGGCGAGCGGCTCGGCCTCATGGCGGTAACCGGTGTTGTAGTGGGCCTGGCCGCAGCAGGTCTGGGCCATCGGGAAGTCGACCTCGACGCCCAGCCTGGTCAGCAGTTTCACCACGGCGCGGCCGGTGTCCGGATAGAGCGTGTCGTTGACACAGGTCAGGAACAGGGCGACACGCATCGCGGCTCCTCGGGGATCGGTCATCGGATGAATGAAGAGTAGCCCGCCACGGAGCTCCGGGGGAGGCCCCGTCTCACCGTGTGGTGAGACGGGCCTGCGCCTCCCGCCACCGGCCGGTGTCGCCGCGCGGCTCGTAGCGCGTCAGCGGCTGGGTGCGGGCGAGCAGCCGGCGTATGTCGGCGCGGTCGCCGACCAGCCCGTGGGCCCGGGCCTGGACGAGCACGTTGCCGAGCGCGGCAGCCTCCGTCGGGCCGGCCACCACGGGCAGTCCGCAGGCGTCGGCGGTGAGCTGGCAGAGCAGCGTGTTGCGGGTGCCGCCGCCGACGATGTGGACGGCGTCGACGGCATGGCCGGCCAGCCGCTGGGCGTCCTCGACCGCCCTGCGGTGCGCCAGCGCCAGGGAGTCGAGGATGCACCGGGTGATCTCGCCGGGCGTGCCCGGGACCGGCTGTCCCGAGGCGCGACAGGCCTCGGCGATCCGCTCCGGCATCCGCCCGGGCGCCAGGAAGACGGCGTCCCCCGCGTCCACGACCGAGCGCAGCGCGGGCGCGGCCGCCGCGTCCCGCAGCAGGTCCGCCAGGTCGGGCTGGTCCCAGGCGCGCATGCACTCCTGGAGCAGCCACAGTCCCATGATGTTGCGCAGATAGCGGACCGTGCCGTCCAGCCCCAGCTCGTTGGTGAAGTTGGCGGCGCGGCTCTCCTCGGTGAGCACGGGCGCCGTCAGCTCCAGGCCGGCCAGCGACCAGGTGCCGGTGCAGATGTAGGCGAACCGCTCGTCGACGGCCGGGACGGCCGCCACGGCCGACGCGGTGTCGTGCGAGCCGACCGTGGTGACCGGCACCGGTCCGGTCAGGCCCGTCTCCTCCAGCACCCGGTCCCGCAGCAGACCCGCCGGGTCGCCGGGCCGCCGCAGCGGGGCGAACAACGTGAGGTCGATGCCGAGCCGGTCCGCGACGGCGTGCGACCAGTCGCCGGTGCGGGGGTCGATCAGCTGTGTCGTCGAGGCGTTCGTCAGCTCCGTGCCCTGCTCGCCCGTCAGCCAGTACGTCAGCAGGTCCGGGATGAGCAGCAGCCGCCGCGCCTGCGCCAGCTGGGCCGTGGAGGCGGCGGCCGTCAGCTGGTAGAGGGTGTTGAACGGCGCGTACTGCAGACCGGTCGCCGCGTACAGCTCGGCCGCCGGCATGCTCGCCCACACCTTCTCGGCGACGCCCTCGGTGCGTGCGTCCCGGTAGTGCACCGGGTTGCCGAGGAGCGCCCCGTCGGCGTCCAGCAGACCGTAGTCCACGGCCCAGCTGTCGATGCCGACGGAGTCGACCCGGCCCGCCGCGCGCAACCCGTCCAGCACCCCCGCGTACAGGGACAGCACGTCCCAGCGCAGCCCCTCGGGGAGGCGGACCGGGCGGTTGGCGAAGCGGTGCGCCTCGGTCAGCTCCAGCGTGTCGGGGCCGACGCGGCCGACCATGACGCGCCCGCTGGACGCGCCGAGGTCGACGGCGGCGTAGGACCGCACGGCCGTCACCGGAGGAACGCGGCCGCCACACCCGCGTCGACGGGGACATGGAGTCCGGTGGTGTGGGTGAGCTCGCCGCCGGTCAGCGCGAACACGGCGTTCGCCACGTGCTCGGGCAGCACCTCGCGCTTGAGGATGGTCCGCTGCGCGTAGAACTCGCCCAGCTTCTCCTCCTCGATGCCGTAGGTGGCGGCCCGCTGGGCGCCCCAGCCGCCGGCGAAGATGCCCGAGCCGCGCACCACACCGTCGGGGTTGACCCCGTTGACGCGGATGCCGTGCTCGCCCAGTTCGGCCGCGAGCAGCCGCACCTGGTGGGCCTGGTCGGCCTTGGTGGCGGAGTAGGCGATGTTGTTGGGCCCGGCGAAGACGGCGTTCTTCGAGGCGATGTAGACGATGTCGCCGCCGAGGCGCTGCGCGATCATCGTGCGGGCCGCCTCGCGGGAGACGAGGAAGGACCCGCGGGCCATGATGTCGTGCTGGAGGTCCCAGTCCTTCGCCGACGTCTCCAGCAGCGGCTTGGAGATCGAGATGCCGGCGTTGTTGACGACCAGGTCGACCCCGCCGAAGGCGAGCGCGGCGGCCTCGAAGGCGGCGGCGATCTGCTCCTCGGACGTCACGTCGACGGTGACCGCGACGGCCCTGTCGGGTCCGCCGAGCTCCTCGGCGACGGCGGCGGCGTTCTCGCCGTTCAGGTCGGCCACGACCACGCAGGCGCCCTCGGCGGCCAGCCGGTGCGCGATCGCCTTGCCGATCCCGCTGCCGCCTCCCGTGACCAGGGCGACCCGGGTGGCGAGCGGCTTGGGCTTCGGCATCCGCTGGAGCTTGGCCTCCTCGAGCGCCCAGTACTCGATGCGGAACTTCTCCGACTCCTCGATCGGCGCGTACGAGGACACCGCCTCGGCGCCCCGCATCACGTTGATCGCGTTGACGTAGAACTCGCCGGCGACCCGGGCGGTCTGCTTGTCCTTGCCGAAGGAGAACATGCCCACGCCCGGCACCAGCACGATCGCCGGGTCGGCGCCGCGCATCGCGGGGGAGCCGGGCTCGGCGTGCCGGTCGTAGTAGGCGGCGTACTCCTCGCGGTAGGCGGTGTGCAGCTCCCCGAGCCGGGCCACGGCCTCCTCCAGCGGGGCGCCGGGCGGCAGGTCCAGGACCAGCGGCCGCACCTTGGTGCGCAGGAAGTGGTCGGGGCAGGAGGTGCCGAGCGCGGCGAGCCGCGGGTGCTCGGCCCGCGCGGTGAAGTCGAGGACGACGTCCGAGTCGTCGAAGTGTCCGACCTGCGGCCGGTCCTGGGAGGCGATCGCCCGTACGTACGGCGCGAGCGCGGCCGCCCGCCTGCGGCGCTCGCCCTCGGGCAGCGGGCCGTAGCCCTCGAGGACGGGGCCGAAGGGCTCGGCCCTGCCCTTCTCGGCGAGGAACGCCTCGGCGGTGCGGATGATGTGCAGCGAGTTGCGCTCGCACTCCTCGGCGCTGTCGCCCCAGGCGGTGATGCCGTGACCGCCGAGGATCACGCCGATGGCCCGCGGGTTGGCCGCCTTGATGGCGGCGATGTCCAGGCCCAGCTGGAACCCGGGGCGCCGCCACGGCACCCAGGCGACCGCGTCGCCGAAGCACTCGGCGGTCAGCTTCTCCCCGTCGGCGGCGCAGGCGAGCGCGATGCCGGAGTCCGGGTGCAGGTGGTCGACGTGCGGGGCGTCGACGAGTCCGTGCATCGCGGTGTCGATGGAGGGGGCGGCCCCGCCCTTGCCGTGCAGGCAGTAGTCGAACGCGGCGACCATCTCGTCCTCGCGCTCGACCCCCGGGTAGACGTCCCGCAGCGCCCGCAGCCGGTCCAGCCGCAGCACGGCCAGTCCGGCCCCGGTGAGCGTGCCGAGGTCGCCGCCCGAACCCTTCACCCACATCAGCTCGACGTCCCCGCCGGTGACGGGGTCGGTGTCGGAGCCCTTGGCCGACGTGTTGCCGCCGGCGTAGTTGGTGTTGCGGGGATCGGCGCCGAGCCGGTTCGACCGGGCGAGGAGAGCGGCGGCTTCGGGGTGGGTGGTCATGCGGATTCCTTACTTCTCGAACGCGGGTGACGAAGCGCCCCGAGGGGCGGGGAGTGGTGTCGGCATGCGGCTCCGCCGGGGGCGGCAGGCCAGGACGGGCCCGCGGCCCGCGACGGACAGGTGGCGGCGGACGCCTACGCGCCCCAACCGGCCTGCTCCCCTCCCACCCGCTCGGCGACGATCTTCTCGGCCCACCCGGACGCCTTGTACGCGGCGAGCGGGTTCGGGTTCAACCCCATCTCCTCGCGCACCTCCCGCAGCAGCGGCCGTACGTCCGTGTTGTACGCGTCCATCAGCACCGCGTTGGCCTCCAGCACGTCGCCGGAGGCCTGGGCGCCGGCCAGGGCCGAGGCGTCGACGAGCAGCGCCTTGGCCGTCGCCTCCTGGACGTTCATCACGGAGCGGATGATCGCCGGGATCTTCGCCTCGATGTTGTGGCACTGGTCGAGCATGAACGCCACGTCGGAGGTGAACCCGCCGCCGCGCACCACCTCGTACATGATCCGGAACAGCTGGAAGGGGTCCGCCGCGCCCACCATCAGGTCGTCGTCGGCGTAGAACCGGGAGTTGAAGTCGAACCCGCCGAGCTTCCCCTCGCGCAGCAGTGTGGCGACGATGAACTCGATGTTGGTTCCGGGCGCGTGGTGCCCGGTGTCGACCACCACCTGCGCCTTGGGGCCCAGCTTCAGACAGTGTGCGTACGCCGTGCCCCAGTCCGGGACGTCCGTCGCGTAGAACGCCGGCTCGAAGAACTTGTACTCCAGCAGCATCCGCTGCCCGTCGCCCAGCCGCTCGTACACCTCGGCGAGGCCCTCCGCGAGCCGGTCCTGGCGCGCGCGGAGGTCGTCCTGGCCGGGATAGTTCGTCCCGTCCGCGAACCACAGCTTCAGATCGGTGGAGCCCGTCGCGTCCATGATGTCGACGCACTCGAGCAGGTGGTCGACGGCCTTGCGGCGCACCGCCGCCTCCGGGTGGCAGATGCTGCCGAGCCTGTAGGCGTCGTCCTGGAAGGTGTTGGAGTTGATGGCCCCGAGCTTCACGCCCCGGTCCTCGGCGTGCTTGGCCAGCGCGGAGTAGTCCTCCACCTTGTCCCACGGGATGTGCAGCGCGACGGTCGGGGCCGCCCCGGTGACCGCGTGCACCTGTGCCGCGTCGTCCAGCTTCTCCTGCGGGGTGCGTGGAACCCCCTGCTGGGCGAACACCTTGAAACGGGTCCCCGAGTTCCCGTACGCCCATGACGGCGTCTCGACGGCCTGGGTCTTCAACGCGGCCTTCACGGCGACGAGTTCGGTCACTTCGGGCTCCTGTGACATCAGTCCGAGAACGACTCCCGGATGAAACGATTCAGAACGGGAAGCTATGAGGCCGTCGAACGGGTGTCAACCCCCCAGGTGTGGCGTGTCCATCGTGACCCGCGCGTGACCTACGGGTATCGAAAAGTTTTCGACGTGTACCCATTGACGCGACATGCCCGGGATGCCTAACGTCCCGGCCATCCAGTTGAAACCTTTCACGACGTAGCGGCGGCCCTCAGCGGCCCGGCCCGCGGACGTCGTCGAGGAGCCACCCATGACCCACCCGTCCGACACGGGACCGGCCCCGGTGCTGGCACTGAGGGACGTAACCAAGTCCTTCGGCGCCGTACGCGCCCTGCGGGGCGTCTCCCTGGAGCTGTTCCCCGGCGAGGTGCACGCCCTCGCCGGTGAGAACGGCGCGGGCAAGTCGACCTTGATCAAGACCCTTGCGGGGGTGCACCGACCGGACGCCGGCCGGGTGCTGCTCGACGGCGAGTCCGTCGTCTTCCACGGTCCCGGCGACGCCCGCGACGCCGGAATCGCGGTGATCTACCAGGAGCCCACGCTCTTCCCCGACCTGTCGATCGCCGAGAACATCTTCATGGGCCGCCAGCCCCGGCGGGCCCTCGGCCGCATCGACCACAAGGCCACGCACGCCGCCACCGCCGCCCTGATGCAGCGCCTCGGCGTCGATCTCGACCCCGAGCGCCCGGCGCGTGGACTGTCCATCGCCGACCAGCAGATCGTCGAGATCGCCAAGGCGCTCTCCTTCGACGCCCGCGTCCTGATCATGGACGAGCCCACCGCCGCCCTCACCGGCAGCGAGGTCGCCCGGCTCTTCGGCGTGGTGCGCACCCTGCGAGAACAGGGCGCGGCCGTGCTGTTCATCTCGCACCGGCTCGAGGAGATCTTCGAGATCTGCCAGCGGGTGACCACCCTGCGCGACGGGGCATGGGTCGCCGGCGAGCCGATCGAGGGCATGACCGAGGACGACCTGGTCCGCCGTATGGTCGGCCGCGATCTCGACGAGCTCTACCCCAAGCAGGACGTCACACCGGGCGAAGTCGCCCTGAGCGTCCGCCGGCTGACCCGCGAGGGCGTCTTCACCGACGTCTCCTTCGAGGTCCGGCGCGGCGAGATCGTCGGCCTCGCCGGACTCGTCGGGGCCGGCCGCACCGAGGTCGCCCGGGCCGTCTTCGGCATCGACCGCTGGGACGCCGGCGAGGTCTCGGTGGACGGCCGTCCGCTCACCAACGGAGCCCCCTCCACCGCGATGTCCGCCGGCCTCGCCCTGGTCCCCGAGGACCGGCGCGCCCAGGGCCTGGTGATGGACATGTCGATCGAGCGCAACATCGGCCTCACCGGTCTGCGCACCACGGTGAAGGCCGGACTGATGGACCGCGGCGCCGAGCGCAGCCGCTCCCTCGACTGGGCGGTCAAGCTCCAGGTGAAGTACGCCCGGATCGCCGACAGCGTCAACACCCTCTCCGGCGGCAACCAGCAGAAGGTCGTGCTCGCCAAGTGGCTGGCCACCGGCCCCAAGGTGCTGATCGTCGACGAGCCCACCCGCGGCATCGACGTCGGCACCAAGGCCGAGGTCCACCGGTTGCTGAGCGAGTTGGCCGCCGACGGGGTCGCCGTCCTGATGATCTCCTCCGACCTGCCCGAGATCCTCGGCATGGCCGACCGCGTGCTGGTGATGCACGAGGGCCGGCTCACCGCCGAGATCGCCCGCACCGACGCCACCGAGGAAACCGTGATGGCCGCAGCCACCGGGAGGGCCGCCGCATGACGGTGACCACATCCCATGAGGCCCCCGTCGCCGGGACGCCGAAGTCCAGCGGGACCCGGCTGGCCGACCGCGTCTTCAAGATGCGCGAACTCGCCATCCTGGTCGTCTTCCTGGTGATGATCGCCGTCACCCAGGCCGGCAACAGCGAGTTCCTCTCCGAGCAGGGCATCAAGGACCTGCTGCTGAACGCGACCATCCTGGTGCTGGTCGCCACCGGCCAGTCCCTGGTCGTCATCACCCGCAACGTCGACCTCTCGGTCGGCTCCACCCTCGGTATCAGCGCCTTCGCCGCCGGCACCTATCTGCACGGCGGCGGCAACCCGGTGATCGCGATCGCCCTGGCGATCCTGCTGGGCGTCGGCTTCGGGCTGCTCAACGGCCTGCTGGTCAGCCTCGGTCAGGTGCCCGCCCTGGTCGTCACCCTCGGCACGCTGTACATCATCCGCGGCATCGACTCCATCTGGGTCGGCTCCCGGCAGATCACCGCGGCCGACCTGCCGGACTCCTTCGTCCACTTCGGCTCCGGCGGCCTCTCGGCGGTGCCCTGGCTGGCGCTCATCGCGGTCGCCGTCCTGATCGCGACCGCCTACTACCTCAAGCACTTCGGCAGCGGACGCGAGCTGTACGCGCTCGGCTCCAACCCCGAAGCCGCCCGGCTCGCCGGCATCCCGGTCCGCAAGCGGATCCTCGCCGCCTACACGTTCTGCGGCGGCCTCGCCGGCCTCGCCGGCGCGATGTACCTGGCCCGGTTCGGCAACGTCGACTCCGGAACCGGCAACGGCTACGAACTCACCGTCGTCAGCGCGGTCGTGGTCGGCGGCGTCGTCTTCACCGGCGGCTCCGGCAGCGTCTACGGCGCCGCCCTCGGCGCCCTGCTCCTCACCTCCATCAACAGTGTCCTGCCCGCCCTCGGCGTCAGCTCCGTCTGGGTGCTCGCCGTCAACGGCGTGCTGCTCCTGCTGGCCATCGCGGTCGACCGGATCGTGGCGCTGCGGGTGGCGTCCGCCCTGAAGAAGAAGTCGGCCTCCGTGCAGGCCGTAGAGAAGGGAGAGGCCCGTGCCTGAGTCCCTGGCCCGCGCGATCCGCTGGGACACCGTCGTGGGCGCCCTCCTGATCGTCCTGCTGCTGTTCTCCTTCTCCCTCGTGGACGGCTTCGGCAACGCGCTGAACCTGTCCTTCCTGATCGGCAACACCCTGCCGATCGCACTCATCGCCCTGCCGATGACCCTGCTGGTCGTCTCCGGCGAGATCGACCTCTCGGTCGCCTCCACGGCCGGCCTGTCCGGCGCGGTCATGGGCGCCCTGTGGAACCAGGGCCTGACCATCGAGGCGATCATCCCCATCTGCCTGCTGCTGGGCGTGGTGTGCGGGCTGGTCAACGGTCTGCTCGTGACCCGCCTCGGCCTGCCCTCCCTCGCCGTCACCATCGGCACCCTCGCCGCCTACCGTGGCATCGCGCAGATCGTGCTCGGCTCCGACGCGGTGACCGACTTCCCCACCCAGTACCTGGACTTCGCGGCCGGACGGGTCGGGGACAGCTTCCTCCCGCAGGCGTTCCTGCCCTTCGTGGTGCTGCTCGCGATCGCGGTGGTCGTCCTGCACGCCACCCCGTTCGGCCGCTCGCTCTTCGCGACCGGCGCCAGCGAGGAGGCCGCCCGGTTCGCCGGCATCCGCGTCAAGCGCCAGAAGCTCATCCTGTTCACGGTGACCGGCCTGATGGCCTCCCTCACCGGAATCTTCTGGGCCCTGCACTACGCCAGCGCCCGCTACGACAACGCGACCGGCCTCGAACTCTCCGTCGTCGCCGCGGTGTTGCTCGGCGGCATCGACTTCGACGGCGGCAAGGGCACGCTGGGCGGCGCCATCGCGGGAGTGTTCCTCCTCGGCGCACTGCAGAACGTGATGAGCCTGCTCAACGTCTCCGCCCAGTCGCAGATCGTCGTCACGGGCGTCCTGCTCGTCGTCTCCGTGCTCGGCCCCCGGGTCGCACGCCAGATCGCCGTCGCGAGGGCGGGCCGCAGAGCCGCCGCCTCGACCCCGACGGCCTGAACCGACAAATGCGCCACACGCACCGTCCTCACAGCTCCGCCCTCTTCTCTAAGGACACACCCACCATGCGCAAGTCATCCCTCCGCCGTGCCTGTGCGGCCGTCGCCGCCGTCTCCTCCCTCGCCCTCGCCGCCACCGCCTGCGGCGGCACCACCAAGGAGGACGTGAAGAAGGAGAGCACCGGCGCGGCCGTCGCCACCGGCAAGGCCGACCCGAACGCGGCCACCAAGAAGGGCCTGACCGTGGGCTTCCTGCCCAAGCAGGTCAACAACCCCTACTTCACCTCCTCCGACAAGGGCGGCGAGGCGGCCCTGAAGGAGCTGGGGTCCAGCTACAAGGAGGTCGGCCCCTCCAGCGCCACCGACACCTCCAGCCAGGTCTCCTACGTCAACACCCTGACCCAGCAGCAGGTCGACGCGATGGCCGTGTCCGCGCAGGACCCGGGCGCCCTGTGCACCGCGCTCAAGCAGGCCATGAGCAACAAGATCAAGGTCGTCACCTACGACTCCGACACCAACCCCGAGTGCCGCAACGCCTTCGTCTCACAGGCGTCCGCCGAGGACCTCGGCCGCACCGAGGTGCAGCTGCTCGCCGAACAGATCGGCTACAAGGGCGAGATCGCGATCCTGTCGGCCGCACAGACCGCGACGAACCAGAACACCTGGATCGACTTCATGAAGGACGAGCTGAAGGACCCCAAGTACAAGGACGTCAAGCTCGTCAAGGTGGCGTACGGCAACGACGACGCCCAGCAGTCCTTCCAGCAGACCCAGGGCCTGCTCCAGCAGTACCCGAACCTGAAGGGGATCATCTCCCCGACCACCGTCGGCATCAAGGCGGCCGCGCAGTACCTGTCGGGCTCCAAGTACAAGGGCAAGGTCAAGCTGACCGGCCTCGGCACCCCGAACGACATGCGCACCTACGTCAAGAACGGCACCGTCGACGCCTTCGAGCTGTGGGACCCCTCGAAGCTCGGCGCGCTGGCCGCCCAGACCGCGGTGGCGCTCGTCTCCGGCCAGATCACCGGCGCCGAGGGTGAGACCTTCAAGGCCGGCGGCGCCGAGTACACCATCGGCAAGAACGGCGTGATCAACCTCGGCAAGCCGACCGTGTTCAACGCCAAGAACATCGACCAGTTCAACTTCTAGGTCTGGAGCGGTACTTCATGCAGCGCGTCTGTTTCCTGCTCAAGGTCCGACAGGACCGCCTCGCCGAGTACCGCGAACGCCACGCGGCCGTGTGGCCGGAGATGCTCGAAGCTCTCTCGGCCACCGGCTGGCACAACTACTCGCTCTTCCTGAGAGACGACGGCCTGCTCGTCGGCTACCTGGAGACCGAGGACTTCGCCGCCGCCCGGGCCGGCATGGAGGCCGCCGACGTCAACGCCCGCTGGCAGGCGGAGATGGCCCCGTTCTTCGAGTCCCTGGACGGAGCCCGGCCGGACGAGGCCATGAAACCCCTCACCGAGGTCTTCCACCTCGCCTGAGACCCTTACCCGGAGACTGCCGGCACCCCCCACGTCCCACCCCACCCTCTTCCCCTGCTCTCGCACGACAACGGAGTCCCGAGATGAGACGACGCACCCTGTTGGCCGGCGCCCTCCTCAGCGCCGCAGCCTCTCCCGTGCTGGCCGCCGGCACCGCACGCGCCGCCGACCCCGGCCCCGCGGTCACGAGGAGGACGACCACGCTGCTCGACGCCCAGGCCGTGTTCTTCGTGTCCTACGACGGCCTGGTCAACAACAACTCGTTCCAGAAGAACGGTCTGCTGACCTACAAGGGCTACCAGTACGCCACCTGGTACACCGCCACCCGGAACGCGGTCGTCGCCCGCCGGGTCCTGGGCGGAACCACCTGGTCCACGGTGACGCTGGCGCACCAGCTCAAGTCCAGCGACTCGCACAACGTCATCTCCATGGGCGTCTCGAAGACCGACGGCCGGCTCCACCTCAACATGGACTCGCACAGCGACGGCTTCTTCTACGTCAAGTCGGTCGCCGGCCTCCTCGACAACCCGGCGACCACGTCCTGGACGTCGTCCAGGTTCGGCGCCGTCCAGACCACCCTCGACGGACTCGCGCTCACCTCCCAGTTCACCTACCCGCAGTTCGTCTCCACCCCCGAGGGCAGGCTCCAGCTCAGCTACCGGGTCGCCATATCCGGCAACGGCCGCAACGCCCTCGCCGAGTACGACGGTTCGACCTGGCAGAACCTCGGCGAGTGGTCCAGCTCCACCGGCACCTACACCAGCGAGCACGGCTCCAGCACGGCCCGCAACATGTACCTGCACGGCATCGACTACGACGTCAACGGCCGGCTGCACTCGTTCTTCACCTGGCGCGAGCAGAACGGCGCCGTGATGTGCTCCGGCGGCGGCATCACCAACCACGACACCGGTTACGTCTACTCCGACGACCGCGGCCGGACCTGGCGCAACAACGCCGGCGCGGTCGTCGGCGTCACCGGCGGCTCCGACAAGGTCGCGGTCACCGACAGCGGGCTCGTCGTGGACCCGCTCAACCCCGACCACTCGCTGATGAACCAGGAGAGCCAGGCCACCGACTCCGGGGGCCGGCCGCACGCGATC
Organism: Streptomyces achromogenes; assembly: GCF_030816715.1. Taxonomy (NCBI): domain Bacteria; kingdom Bacillati; phylum Actinomycetota; class Actinomycetes; order Kitasatosporales; family Streptomycetaceae; genus Streptomyces; species Streptomyces achromogenes. The sequence continues at coordinate 8,130,638 of NZ_JAUSYH010000001.1, forward strand.
ATCAGCTACGTACCCGGCCGCTTCGGCCAGTGCACCACCGACTACGTCAACGACCGCACCGCCAACGGCCGCGCCTTCCACCTGCGCAAGAACACCTCCGGCAGCTGGCAGAAGACGGAGATCCCGGTCGTCCTCGGCTCCAGCCAGCGCACCAAGCTCATCCTGGACAAGTACGACAACGCGTACGCGATCTTCCCGTTCGGCAGGATCGCCGGCGCCTCGAAGGCATCCGGGTACACCGACTGGAAGATCCTCTTCGACGGCAGCGGCCTCAACGCCTTCGGCGAGGTCGTCATCGACGAGATGCGGGTCAAGGCCGACAACACGCTGTCGTTCATGTACCAGGAGAAGTCGAGCGGGACGACCCCGTCGGCGCTCCGCGTCATCGACTTCACACTGCCCGCATGACCGGCGCACCGGCTCGGCCGGAGGCCCGGCGGCATGGCGGTAATGTGAAGGCCGTCCCGCCGTGCCCCGTTCACCTGGAGGTTCACGCCTGATGGCCCAGTCGGTGGGTATCAAGGACGTCGCCCGTGCCGCCGGAGTCTCCGTCGGCACGGTGTCCAACGTCATCAACCGCCCGGACAGCGTCGCCATGGAGACCCGGGCCCGGGTGCTCTCGGCGATAGACCGTCTCGGGTACGTCCGCAGCGAGTCGGCCCGCCAACTGCGCGCCGGCCGCAGCCGGATCATGGGGCTGCTCGTCCTCGACATGGGCAACCCGTTCTTCGTGGACGTCGCCCGGGGCGCCGAGCGCGCCGCCCGGGACGCCGGACTCGGCGTCATGGTCTGCAACAGTGCCGAGAGCGCGGGCGAGGAGGCCGAGTACCTGTCGCTCTTCGCCGAGCAGCGGGTGCGCGGCGTGCTGCTCACCCCGGCGGACGCGACCGGGCGCAACATCGAGTCCTTCCGCCGGCACGGCATCCCCTTCGTCCTCGTCGACCGGGTCTCCGAGGGCACCGCCGAGTGCTCGGTGTCGGTGGACGACGTGGCGGGCGGGGCGCTCGCGGTGCGGCACCTGATCGACGTCGGGCACCGCTCCATCGCCTATGTCAGCGGGCCGCCCGGCTTCACCCAGGTCCGCGACCGCCGTACCGGCGCACTGGCCGCGCTCGCCGAGGCGGGCCTCGGCCCGGAACGGCTGCGCGAACTGCCCACCGAGCGGCTCGACGTCGCCGCCGGCCGGGACGCGGGCGCCCGACTGCTGGGCCTCGCCGACCGCCCGACCGCCGTGTTCTGCGCCAACGACCTGCTCGCGCTCGGCGTGCTGCAGGCCATGTACGCGGCCGGCGTGGGCGTCCCCGACGACCTCGCCATCGTCGGCTACGACGACATCGAGTTCGCGGCCGCGGCGGCGGTCCCCCTCACCTCCGTCCGGCAGCCCGCCGTCACCATGGGCGCCCTGGCCGCCGAGATGCTGCTGGAGGAGACGGAGGAGGGGCACGAGAACGGGAAGCGGGCGCACGAACACCGTCGCGTGGTGCTCCAGCCGGAGCTGGTGGTCCGCCGGTCGAGCCTGTCGGCGCGCTGAGCGGCTGTGCAGCAGCCGGAGCGTGATCCCCCGGGCACGGCGCCGGCCGCGGATGTGCTGGACTGGGTCGCGGCCCGTACACCGAGCGTCCCGGGAGACCCCTGTTGTCCCTCAGCTACCGCCAGCCCGGCGTCGTACTCACCGACCGCCGCTTCGCCGTGCCGCTCGACCACGCCGACCCGGCCGGGGAGACGATCTCGCTGTACGCCCGCGAGGTCGTCGCGAGCGACAGGGCCGGCCGCGACCTGCCGTGGCTGCTCTACCTCCAGGGCGGGCCCGGATTCGGCGCCCACCGCTTCGTCGGCCGACCGGCCTGGCTCGGCCGCGCGCTGAAGGAGTACCGCGTCCTCCTCCTCGACCAGCGCGGGACCGGCCACTCCACCCCGGCCAACCGCCAGACGTTGCCGCTGCGCGGCGGACCGGCCGGACAGGCCGACTACCTCGCGCACTTCCGCGCCGACTCCATCGTCCGGGACTGCGAGCTGATCCGCCGCGAGGTCACCGGCGGCGCCCCGTGGACCGTGCTGGGCCAGAGCTTCGGGGGCTTCTGCACGGTCACCTACCTCTCCACCGCACCGGAGGGCCTGGCCGCCGCCCTGATCACCGGCGGTCTGCCCGCCCTGGACGGCCACGCCGACGACGTCTACCGCGCCGCGTACCCGCGCATGGAGCGCAAGGCCGCCGCGCACTACGCCCGTTATCCGCAGGACGTCGAACGCGCGCGCCGCGTCGCCGACCACCTCCTGCACCACGAGGTGACCCTCCCGAGCGGCTACCGGCTCACCGCCGAGGCCTTCCAGACCGTCGGCATCCTCCTCGGCGGCGGCGAGGGCAGTCACCGTCTGCACCACCTCCTCGAAGACGCCTTCGTGCCGACCCTGAAGGGCCCCGCCCTCTCCGACGCCTTCCAGGAGGAGACGCAGGGCCGGCTCTCCTTCGCCGGGCACCCGCTCTACGCCCTCCTGCACGAGGCGATCTACGGACAGGACGCCCGCCCCACCGCGTGGTCCGCCGAGCGGGTGCGCGCCGAGTTCCCGCAGTTCGACGCCGCGAGGACGCTCACCGGCGACGGCCCGCTGCTGCTCACCGGCGAGACGATCCATCCCTGGATGTTCGACGCCGACCCCGCGCTGCGCCCGCTGCGCGAGACCGCCGGACTCCTCGCCGCCCGCACCGACTGGACGCCTCTGTACGACCCGGCCCGCCTGGCCGTCAACGAGGTCCCGGTCGCGGCCGCGATCTACCACGACGACCTGTACGTCGACACCGCCCACTCCCTGCGCACCGCGCGGGCGATCCGGGGCCTGCGCACCTGGGTCACCGACGAGTTCGAGCACGACGGCGTCCGGGCCGGCGGCCCCCGCGTCCTGGACCGGCTGCTCGCCCTGGTCCGTGACGAAGCGTGATGCCGGTGTCACGCACTAGTCTGCGGACATGACCGAGCCGACGATCACTCAGCTCCAGCCCATGCCCGAGGACTGGCGGCGCGCCCTGGCCGTGGTGGCCCATCCGGACGACCTCGAGTACGGGTGCTCGGCGGCGATCGCCGCCTGGACCGACGCCGGCCGTGAGGTCGCCTATGTGCTGGCGACCCGCGGCGAAGCCGGCATCGACACCCTCGCGCCCGCCGAGTGCGGCCCGCAGCGCGAGCGGGAGCAGCGGGCGAGCGCGGCCGTGGTGGGCGTCTCGACGGTCGAGTTCCTCGACCACCGGGACGGCGTCGTCGAGTACGGCCCCGCCCTGCGCCGGGACATCGCCGCCGCGATCCGCCGCCACCGCCCGGAGCTCGTGATCACGCTCAACCACCGCGACACCTGGGGCGGCGTCGCCTGGAACACCCCCGACCACGTCGCCGTCGGCCGCGCCACCCTCGACGCGGCCGGGGACGCCGGCAACCGCTGGATCTTCCCGGAACTCGTCGAGCAGGGCCTCCAGCCCTGGAACGGCGTGCGCTGGGTCGCCGTGGCGGGTTCCGCGACACCCACCCACGCGGTCGACGCGGCGGCGGGGCTGGAGCGCGCCGTCGGCTCGCTGCTCGAGCACCGCGCCTACATTGAGGCGTTGACCGACGAGGAGCCCGAGACGTACGCACGGGGGTTCCTGACCGGGGTGGCGAACTCCGTGGGGGAGCGGTTCGGCGGCCGGCCGGCCGTGGCGTTCGAGCTGTTCGCCCGGTAGCGGGACGTCGCCTTCGGCGGTGCGGGACGTCGCCTTCGGTGGTGCGGGACGTCGCCTTCGGCGGTGTGTGCCGGTCGGACCGGTGGGCCGGAATACGGGTGCACGAAGCATGGCCGCAGGTCAGTAGGGTGGACGGATGCACGATGAGACGGTGGACCCGGCGGCGCTGCGCGGCGACTGCGCCAACTGCTTCGGCCTGTGCTGTGTGGCCCTGCCCTTCGCCCGCTCCGCCGACTTCGCGATCGACAAGCCGGCCGGCACGCCCTGCCCGAACCTGGGCGAGGACCACCGCTGCGGCATCCACGCACGGCTGCGGCAGAAGGGCTTCGCCGGCTGTACGGTCTACGACTGCTTCGGCGCCGGGCAGAAGGTCTCCCAGGTCACCTTCGGCGGCCGTGGCCGGAGCACCGCTCCGTCGGCCGAGGCCCGCCGGATGACCGAGGTGTTCCCGGTCGTGCGGCAGCTCCACGAACTCCTGTGGTACCTCACCGAGGCGCTCGGCCTGCCCGCGGCCCGCCCGGTCCACGCCGACCTGCGCCGGGCGCTGGCGAAAACCGAGGAACTGACCCTGCTGCCCCCAAGAGAGCTGGTCGCGCTCGACGTCCCGGCGCACCGGCAGGACGTCAACGTGCTGCTGCTGAGGACGAGCGAGCTGGTCCGGGCCGGCGTCGGCGGACGCCGGAAGGAGCGCCGCGGCGCCGACCTGATGGGCGCCCGCCTCAAGGGCGCCGACCTGCACGGTGCGAACCTGCGCGGCGCCTGTCTCATAGCGGCCGATCTCACGGGCGCCGACCTGCGCCGGGCGGACATGATCGGCGCCGACCTGCGCGACGCCGATCTGACGGACGCCGACCTCACCGGCGCGTTCTTCCTCACCCAGCCGCAGCTGAACGCGGCCAGGGGGAGCGCGGCCACCAGGGTGCCGAAGTCACTCGCCCGTCCGGTGCACTGGACAACGCCGGTCTGACGAGGACTCCCAGCCGGAGCCGGAGCCAGAGCCGGAGCCCGAGCCCGCGTCTCCTGTCCCGTCCGCGTCGCCCCGCTCGCCCGCCCCGCCGCGCCCGGTCCGACCGTCGGCCTCGCGCTCCTCGTCCACCGGCCGGTCCGACGGGGCATCCGGTCCTCCGGAGGGCGTCGGCGCACGCCGCTCCAGATGCAGCCGCAGCCCCTGCGGCATCAGCGTCAGACGTTCCGCGACCCGCAGTCGGTACGCCGGGTCCGGCCGCAGCTCGTAGCGACGCAGCAGCAGCCCGAGCACCAGCGTGGCCTCGTGCAGCGCGAACTGGCGTCCGATACAGGCCCGCGCGCCCGTCCCGAACGGCTTGAAGGTGTGCGGGGCGCGGGCGCGGACGGCCTGGGCGTCGAAGCGGTCCGGGTCGAACCGTTCGGCGTCCGGACCCCACACCGCGGGATCCCGGTGCAGCATGCCCGTCAGCACCAGCGCCCAGCCGCCCCGCCGCACCGGATGCTCCCCGCCCAGCACGGTGTCCTCCCGTGCCTCGCGCGCGAAAGCGGGCGCCGTCGGCCACAGCCGCAGCGCCTCGTCCAGGACCCGGCGGACGTAGCGCAACTTCGCCACCTGCTCGTACGCGGGCACGGCCGTGTCGCCCCACACCCGGTCCACCTCGGCGCGGGCACGGGCGGCGACACGGGGATCGCGGGCGAGGTAGTGCAGGGCGAAGGAGAGCGCGCCCGACGTCGTCTCGTGTCCGGCCACCAGGAAGGTGATGACCTGCCGCCGGACGTTCTCGTCCGACAGGCGCTCGCCGGTCTCGGGGTGGGCGGTGTCAAGCATCCGGTCGAGCAGGTCGCCGTCCTGGCCGCCCTGCGCGCGGCGCTCCCGCACCAGGGCGTCGACGGTGCGGTCGAGGTAGGCGATGTCGGCCCGGTTGCGGCGCGCGGCCCGCCGCATCAGCGCGGGGGACGGCACCGTGTTGAGGCGCTGTGCGTAACTGAGGGTGCCGACCATCGCGGTGACGAACGGGTGCGGCCGGTCGCGCTCGAAGGAGCCGAAGTCGTGGCCGAAGCCGGTGCGCGCGATCGTCTCCAGGGTCAGCTTGGTCATGTCTGCGGGCACGTCCACCGCCCGGCCCGCGGCCAGCTCCCGGTCCCAGTGCGCGGTGAGCCGTTCGGCCACGTCCAGCATCATCGGGTGGTAGGCAGCCATGGCCTCCCGGCTGAATCCCGGAGCGAGGACGTCGTGCGCCAGCTGCCAGTTGGGCTCGTGGTTGTACGCCGTGAACAGGGCGTCCCCGACGACGGGCCGCAGGTTGGCGATGCCCAGTCCCACATGCTTGGCGAACCGCTGCTCGTCGGCCATGTCGGCGGCCAGCTCGGCGCCCCACACGAACACGAACTCCCGGTTGAACGCCTTGCGCCGGAAGATCGGCCCGAGCTGACCGGCGTAGCGCAGGGAGTCCTGCACGGGGGTGCGCCGGCTCGCGCCCAGGATGTCGCCCAGCAGGGGGAGCCGGTGCCGCGGGTGGGGGATGCGGTGCAGTTCGGGCCACCCGAGCTCCGCGCCGCGGAACCCCTTCGGCAGCGCGTCCGGCACCGCCGCCCCGGCCGTCCCCGTTCCCGTCGTGCCCGTCGTCCCCGTCTCCGCCATGACGCGATCTCCCTTGATGCACCGGCAGGTTGAGCATGTTGTACGTGGGTTCAATAGCGCGCCCAGTCTGGTCCCGTCGTCGAGCGGACGTCAAGTAAGGTGCGGGGATGGCTGCGAACCAGGGCGAGCGCACCCGGCGCCGACTCAGCACCGGGGAGCGCAGGGAACAGCTTCTGTCGGTGGGCGCGCGTCTGTTCTCTGAGAGCCCCTACGACGAGGTGTGGATCGAGCAGGTGGCCGAGATCGCGGGGGTCTCCCGCGGGCTGCTGTACCACTACTTCCCCACGAAGCGGGACTTCTTCGCGGCGGTCGTCGAGCGCGAGAGCGAGCGGATGCTGCGCATGACGGCGGCAGTCCCCGGCGTCCCGGTCCGCGTGCAGCTGGCTACCGGGCTCGACGCCTACCTGGAGTACGTGGAGACCCACGCGCACGGCTACCGCGCGTTCCACCGGGCGGACGCCGCCGGTGACCGAGGTGTACGCACGGTCTACCGGCGGGCGCTGGCGGCGCAGGAGCGCCAGATCCTGGCCGCCCTCGGCGTCGACCCCGAGTTCGGCCCGGTGTTCGAGGAGCGCCCCGAGGTGCGGCTGGCGGTGCGCGGCTGGCTGGCGTTCACCACGGCGGTCTGTCTGGAGTGGCTGCGCGGCGCGGACCTGTCGCGGGAGCAGGTGCGGGACCTGTGCGCACGGGCGCTGCTGGGGGTCATCGCGCCTGCGGCGTGATCTGTCCCCCCACGCCGGAGGGTGCGGTGCGGCGGTTGGCGCACGAGCGGATCTCCGATAGGTTAGGCAAGCCTTACCTTGGGAGGTTCAGGATGGGTGACGACCAGAGCTGGGCGGCCGCGCCTGCCGCCGCCGAGCGCGCCCGCTCGGTGCTCGCGGCCTCGTGGTCCTGCGCGGTGACCGCGGACGGCGGGCGCGAGGAGTTCGTCGGCGCGCACACCGTCGACGACGACGGCCGGGTGACCCTGCGGGTGCCCGAGGACAGCGCCCTGCGCACGGCCGCGATCTGCGCGCCGCGCGGCGAGCCGGCCGCGGTGCTGGAGTTCGCCGACGTCGCACCCGTCCCGGTGCGCGGCCGGATCCGTGCCCGGCTCTGGCTCGCCGGCTGGTTCGCCCCCGAGGACGGCGGCCTCGCCCTCCACGCCACGCGCGTCGTGCTGAAGGAGAGCAAGGGCGCGGTGGTCGTCGACCTCGCCGAGTTCGCCGCCGCCGCGCCCGACCCGCTGGCCGGCGCCGAGGCGCACCTGCTGACACATCTCGCCGACGCCCATCCCGAGGCCGTGGAGCGGCTGACCCGGCTCGTCCGGTCCGACAGCCTGCACGGCGCCGTCCGCGTCCAGCCGCTCGCCGTCGACCGGCACGGACTGACGCTGCGCATCGAACGCGCCCGCGCCCACGGCGACGTACGCCTGCCCTTCCACGCGCCGGCCGACGACGTCTCCCAGCTCACCGAGCGCATGCACGTGCTGCTCACTCAGGCGGCCGCCGCGTCCTGTCCCCGCGCCGCCCTACAGCGGCAGCGCGCAGACGGCGACGGGTGACGCGAACGGCTCGCCGGCGAGCCGCAGTTCACCCCCCGCGTCCACCCGGAAGACGCTGATCGTGCCGGACCGCTGGTTGGCGGCGAACAGCAGGCCGCCGTCCGGCGAGAGGGCGATCTGGCGCGGGAAGTCCCCCTCCACCGGCACCGTGCCGAGCAGGCGCAGCCGGGCCCCGTCCTGCTCCACGGCGTAGCGCGCGAGGCTGTTGTCGCCGCGGTTGGCGAGGAAGGCGAACCGGCCGTCCGGCGTCAGGGCGGGCTGCGCCGGGTAGTTGACGTCCGCCTTCGCGCCCGTGGACTGCGGCCGGCCGATCGTCAGCCGGCCGCTCGACGCGTCGTAGGCACAGACGGCGAGGGTGTCGTCGGCCTCGTTCGCCAGGTAGGCGTACCGGCAGCCCGGGTGGAACACGAGGTGGCGCGGACCGGCGCCCGCCCGGGTGTGCGCCTGCGCGACCTCGGTGAGGGTGCCCGCCTTCCCGTCCAGTCGGTAGCTGTACACCGTGTCCGTGCCGAAGTCGACGGCGATGACATGGCCGCCGTCCGGGGCGGTGACGAACTGGTGCGCATGCGGGCCCCGTTGACCGCTGCGGGGCGCCGGACGGCGGTGCGTGACATGGTCCGTGCGTTCGCCGAGCGCCCCCGAGGCGGCGATCGGGTGCACGGTCACACTCCCCGAGCCGTAGTCGGCGCTCAGCAGCCACCGGCCACTCGGGTGGACCGACACATGGCAGGTGTGCGCCCCGCCGGTGGCCCTGCTGCCCAGCACCGTCCGGTCGGCGAGCCGAACGGCGGTCACCGCGCCCCGGTCGCGTTCGTTCACCGCGTACAGCGTGCGGCCGTCCGGATGCACCGCGAGATACGACGGGTCCGGGACGCCGATGATCGTGCCGCCGCCGGTGATCCGCCCGGAGGCGGGGTCGTACGAGGCGACGCCGACGCCCTTCCCGCCGCCCTCCGCGGAGGTGTACGTGCCCAGGTAGAGGGGGCGGGGCCCGGAGGCGCCCGGTGCGGACCCCGGCGTGGTCGCGGGTGCGGCGGACGACGACGGCCCGGACGACGACGGCTGCCCGGGCGGGGCGGCCTGTGGGGTTTCCCGCGAGGCCGCCGAGCCGTCACCGCCGTCCCCGTCGCCCGCGCAGCCGGCCAGGGCCGACGCCGCCGTCGCGCCGCCGAGGGCGCCGATCGCGCCGACGAAGCGGCGTCGGCTCCAGCCCCGGCCGCCGTCGGCTCCGCCGGAGCGGGGAGACCCCCCGCGCGCCGCGCCCGTCCCGCTGCCCATGCCCGCACCTGTCGTCGTCGTCCGTCCGCGTCGTCCGCCCGCGCCGTGACAGCCACCTTGACCCGGACCGCCGTCGAACGCAAAAGCGCGGCGCGGCCGGGGCCGCCGACGGCGGGGGAGGGGGGCTACCAGTCGCCGTCCTGCACCGGGCTGCCCGGTGTGTCCTTCAGGTGCTGCACCTGGCCGGGGGCGGGCGGCTCCCACGGATCCAGATCGTCGCCGAGCCATTCGCCGACCGGCCGCACCGCGCCCAGGGCGTCGCTCGGGGCGACGTCCTGCGCGTCGTCGTCGTAGTAGTCGAACCACGGCAGGCCCGCCCTGGTGTACGCGGCGCGGTCGGCCGGCGACGGCGGCGGCTCCTCGCCGGTGATCCGGCGCCACTCCGGCGGGGTCACCAGATGCACGAAGACCCGGGCGGCGGGCTCCGTCGTGTAGTGCGCGAGCGGACGCTCGTCCCGGTAGACCTCCTGGCGCATCGAACCGCCCACCCCGAGGCCCATCGCGGCGACCGCCCGGGCCCGCGGCGCGCCGCCCGGACGAGGCGCCGCGCCCGCCATCGGGGCCGCGGGCGGAAGGCTGCCGAACACCCCGCCGATCAGGTCCTGCGTCAGCGGGATGCGGCGGCTGCGCTCGGCCTCCAGCCACTCGGCGCGCCGACGCTCCTCCAGCGGGAACGACTGCAACTGCACCCCGCCCCACACCTCCTCGCCGGTGACCTGGCCCTCGACGGTCGCGCCCAGGCCCAGCGGCACCGCGACGAACTGGCGCACCGTGCCGCTGCCGGAGTTGATGCCGTCCAGCCACGGCTGGCGGGGGAGCGCCACGTAGTTCTGCGGGTCCCGGGAGAGCCGGTCGCTCCACGGCCTGCCGGAGACCGCGCACACCTTGCCCGCCCCGACCTGGAGCGCGGCCGGCTCCGAGGACGACGCGAAGCTCAGCCACATCGCCTCGCGCAGGTACATCGGCAGCATCACGCCCCCGCGCGCGAGCCACTCGGCGGGCACGGTGCCGGCGTGGTCGGAGACCCGTCGCACCGGGAACACGCCGAGGCCGGGCGGCAGGTCGTGGGTGCCCTGCTCCGGCAGTCGCAGGGTCCGCATGAACCGCACCGCCACCCCGCCCGGCAGCCGCAGCATGTCCCCGTCGATCCGTACGGTCGTGTCGGTCATCCGTGCGCTCCCCTCGTCGTCGTGTACGTCACCGGGAACGACGTGCGGTGGTGGTCCGGTTCCGCCGCGGCCGGAAGCGACCGCGCAGCCGTTGCCTCAGCCGGTGCAGCCACGGACGGCGCTCACGCTGCTCCCGGCTGTTGCGGTCCAGTTCCTCCAGCAGGCGTTGGGTGCGGTGTTCGGTGTCGAGCTCGTCGATGATGCGGTCGACCTCGGTGAGCACCGCGCCGTGCAGCTGCCACTGGCGGGCGTCGTGCTGGAGCTGTTCGAGCAGGAGCTGGGCGAGCTTGTCCCGGGTCGCCGCGGCCTGCCGCAGCTCGGCGGTGAGCCGTGACTCGGCGGCGTCGGCGTTCTGGCTGACCTGCGTGGTCACCAGCACCGCGAAGCTGACCACCGCGTCGGCCATCTCCGACAGCAGCCGCTCGACCACCTCCCCCGTCCCGGCCGGGAACAGCGGCTGCGACTCCCGCTGCTTGGCCAGGTCGGTGAAGGTGCGGGCAAGCACCCGCAGCACGACCGTGCAGATCTCCAGCGTGTCCAGGCCGGTGCGCAGCACCACCCGGTGCAGCAGCCCCTCCCGCACGCGGGGGTTGAGCCGCAGGCTGTCCTCGGCCTGCCGCAGGGCCGCGTCCACCTCGACGATGTCGTGGTCCAGCCGGCGTGCCTCGTGCAGCCGTTCGGCCGCCTGTTCGTACGGGGTGCGGCCGGCGGCCTCGTCGCCGATGCGCAGCATCAGCTGCCGCAGCCGGCGGGCCAGCCCCTCGATCGACTCGCCGGCCTCCTCCACCCACACCGGGGGCGGCAGCAGCAGGTTGCAGCCGAGTCCCACGAACGCGCCGATCAGGGTCTCCACCACCCGCGACCACGCGGTGTCCCCGACGGTGGTCACCCCGAGCACCAGCATGGCGCTGATCGCCACCTCGGGCACGTACTCGTCGACCCGCACCAGATGCCCCACCGCCAGCGAGGCCACGATCAGCAGCCCCAGGCTCCACCAGGTCAGACCCACCAGAAGGCTGAAGGCGATGGCCACGATGACACCGGCCACCACCGCGTTCACCCGGCGGATGCCGTTGGTCAGCGTCGCGTAGAGGGTGACCTGCACGACCAGCAGCGCGGTCAGCGGCGCGGTGAGCGGCAGCGCCTCGGGGCTCAGGCGCAGCGCGAGGACATAGGCGAGGGTGGCCGCGGCGGCCGACCGCAGCGCCTGGACGACGACGGGGTCCCGGTGGCGCTGTACGAACCGCACCAGCGGCGCCGCCCGCTCACGTACTTCTTGCATCCTCACTCCCGTTCCCCTTCGCCCGCGGCCTCGAACGTCTCCGCAGCGCCGCGCGCATCGCGCCGCCCGATCGGCCGCGTCGGCGACCGGATGCCCCGACCGGGACAGTCTGATCGATCAATGTCCACTCAGGACGATGGCTGTCCGCAAGTGTGCCTAGATTGTTCTCGGCGGCCGGGAGAGCGCGGGCCGCGGGAGCCGAGCGGGAGACGAGGGGGAGACGCATGACGGACAAGGCCGGCACGGTCGGGATCGAGGTCCTCACACAGGCGCACGACTACCTGCGCGAGGTCGTCGCGGGCGTCGGGGACGGACAGTGGGGCAGCGCGACCCCGTGCGCCGGATGGACGGCGCGGCAGGTGCTCAACCACGCCCGCATCGACCAGCAGGGCTACGGTCTGGCGCTCACCGGCGGCCGGCCCGACGGCGACCCCTTCCACCCGGCCGACGCCCTCGACGGCGACCCGGCGGCCGAACTGGACAAGGTCCTGACCATGGTGGCCGAGGCCTACGCGGCGCTGCCCGCGGACACCGAGGAGGCCCCGACCCCGCTCGGCCCGCTGCCCCTGCGGATCGCCCTCGGCGCCGCCGCCATGGACGCCGCCGTGCACGCCTGGGACATCGCCGTCGCCACCGGTCAGGACCGCCCGCTGCCGGTGGGCACGGCCGAGGGCATCAGGCCGGCGGCCGACCGGCTCGTGAACCACCTGCGCGATGCCTACCAGGTCTTCGCCCCGGCCGGAGAGCCCGCCCCGGACCACGACCCCGCGCAGGCGCTGCTGGCCTTCCTCGGCCGCGACCCGCGCTGGACCGCCGTCGCGCACTGAGACGGCGCCTGCCCGCTCCCGTACGGCCCGCCAGGTCCTGGCGAACGGCCGGACGGGAGCCAGGCCCGACCCGCTCCTCCCGCTCCGCCTTGATCGGCCGGAACGGAGGCCCGCCTCACCCGTGGACCGGATGCGCCGCCTGCCAGGCAAGCCGCAGGTCCGCGCCCTCCCCGACGGCCGTGAGGAACTCGTCCAGATCGAGGAACTCCTGCCACACCGGACGGCCGCCCGCCCGCGCCAGCTCCGCCACGACCCGATCTTCCAGATCCGCGACCCGCTTGTTCTTCCAGACCTTGTCGGCCAGGCTCACCAGCAGGTCCTCCACCGTCACGCCCGGAGCCGCCCAGAAGGCATGCGTCGCGGCGAACCGCGCCCGCTCGGCGGGCACCCCGTGGGCCAGCAGCAGCTCACGCCCCGCCTCCTCGTGCCGCGCGCCCGGTCCGGACAGCTCGTCGGGGTGCAGCGTCTTGCCGATGTCGTGGGTGGCCGCACCGAACAGCACCGCCTCCCGGTCCACGGGCAGGCGCGGGCACTGCCGGGCGACCCCTTCGACGAGCTGGGCGGCGACGTCGTGGACCGCTCTGAGGTGCGCCACCAGCCGGGGCGGGGCGCCGATCTCGTCCAGCAGCCGTACCGCCTCCGACGGCATCGGGCGCAGCGCGGGGTCCGAGGTGTCGTCCGAGGCGATGGACCGGACGGTCCAGACGGTGGTCATCGCGCCAGCCTAACGACGTCCACGACGTCCACGACGTCCACGACGTCCACGACGTCCACGACGTCCACGACGTCCACGACGTCCACGACGTCCACGACGACCACGGCCGGAAGGGGACCGCACTCGCCGCCCGCACCCCGACTCCCGCCCCGACTCCCGCCCCGACTCCCGCCCCGAGGACCGCTGGTGCCGGCTGTGCGGCGTCGCATCCGGCGCGCGTTACGTACCCTGGACCGGGCCGCGGGGCGGGGCCGGCGACCGGACCGGCAGGACACGGCTCGACGGGCCGGCCGTGGGCGGCCGGCACGCCCGACGGCGGGCACGCGGCCGACCGGCCCGAGGAGGGGAAGGGGCGGGCGCACGATGACGGACTCCCGGGAACGGGCGCGGAGCGTACTGGCGGCGGCGGGCATCCCGCCGGACCGCCTGGCCCGCGTGCGCCCGCTGGGCGGCGGCACCTACAACACGGTCGAGGAACTCCGCCTCACGGACGGCAACGGCTACGCGCTGAAGGTCGCACCCACCGCACCGGCCCTGCGTTACGAGAGCCGACTGCTGCTCGGAGAGGCGGAGTTGTGCCGGGGCGCGGCCGAGGCAGCCGTGCCGGCGCCGCGCGTCGTGGCCCTCGACGAGCAGTGGCTGCTGATGACGATGTGCCCGGGCGAGCCGTGGGACGACGCGCTCACCACCGCCGAACAGGCCGAACTGAGAACGGAGTTGGGTCGCCAGGTCGCCCGGCTGCACCAGGTGACCGGGCCCGGCTTCGGTTACCCCTCCGGGGTGTTCGGCCCGCTCGCCGCCGACTGGCGCAGCGCCTTCACGGCGATGTTCGACGCCGTGCTCGCCGACGCCCGCGACTACGGCGCCCGACTGCCCCGCCCGGCCGGCGAGGTGGCCGCCGTCGCCAGGTCCGCGTACGGCGCCCTCGACGACGTCGCCGTCCCGCGCCTCGTCCATTTCGACCTGTGGCCCGGCAACGTCCTGGTCGACCGCACCGGCGGCAGGGCCCGCATCGGAGGCCTCATCGACGGCGAGCGGATGTTCTGGGGCGACCCGCTCGCGGACTTCGTCTCACTGGCCCTGCTCGGCGACATCAGGAAGGACGTGGCGTTCCTCGCCGGCTATCGGGAGGCCGGAGGCCGGGCCGTGTTCGACGCGTCGGCCCGGCGGCGGCTCGCGCTCTACCGCGCCTACCTCTACCTGATCATGCTCGCCGAGACGGTTCCCCGGGCGGTCGGCGAGGATCACGCCCGCTGGACGCAGGAGACGGTCGCCCCGGAGCTCGTCGCCGCGCTGGACGAGATCGCCGAGACGGACGTCTCTTAGCTCACATCGTGAACTAAGGGTTGGACGAATATCGCGTCGAGCCCGTCCGCGGAGGTATGTTGCAGGTCGGGCAGGGCTCGGAGGGAGCGACATGACGGGGCGGAACGGGCGCACGGTACGCGACCTGAGGCGGGCCAACCGCACGGCTGTGCTGCAGCGGCTCTACTTCGACGGCCCGCTGAGCCGCTTCGAGCTCGGCCCGGCCACCGGTCTGAGCTCGGGATCGATCAGCAACGTCGTCGGCGAGCTGATCGCGGACGGGCTGGTGGAGGAGGCCGGCAGCGTCGACTCCGACGGCGGCCGGCCCCGCATCCTGCTGCGGGCGGCCCCCGGCAGCGGCCACATGATCGGCGTGGACGTCGGCGAGACCCGGGTGCGGATCGAGCTGTTCGACCTGACGCTGACCGAACTCTCGCGCGTGGAAAAGCCGTTGGAGCAGCGGCGGTACGAGGTCGGCGGCATCGTCGGCCACATCCGCGACGGCGTGGCCGAGGTGCTGGCGGCGGCCTCCGTCGCCCCCGAACAGCTTCTCGGCGTCGGCATCGGCGTCCCCGGCATCGTCGAGCACACCCCCGGGCGCGGCGCGGTCGTGCACGGTCAGACCATCGGCTGGGACGCCGTCCCGCTGGAGGAGCTGCTGCGAGAGGGCTCTCTTCTCCCCGAGTCGGTCCCGTACTTCATCGACAACGGTGCGAAGACCCTCGGCCAGGCCGAGATGTGGTTCGGCGGCGGACGCGGCGCGCACAACGCGGTCGTCGTCCTCTTCGGCTCGGGCGTCGGCGCCTGCCTCGTCACCCCCGAGGTCGAGCACGGCCGGGCGGTCGAGTGGGGACACCTCACCGTGCGGGTGCGCGGCCGCCGCTGCCGGTGCGGGGCCCTCGGCTGTCTGGAGGCGTACGCCGGCGCCGAGGCCCTGCTGGAGCGCTGGCGCGAGGCCGGCGGCCGGCCGCCGGAGGGCGCGGACGAGGAGACGGCGCTGACGGCGATGCTCGCCGCCGCCTACCCACTGGTCGGCGGCGACACCGCCGACGGCGGCCGGACCGCCGACCCGGTGGCGCTCGCGGTGCTGGAGGAGACCGCGGAGTACCTGGGCGCGGGCCTCTCCGACCTGATCAACCTGTTCCAGCCCGAGCGCATCCTCATCGGCGGCTGGGCCGGCCTGCAACTCGGGGCGCGCTTCCTGCCGGCCGTGCGCCGCCATGCCACCGCGTACGCGCTGCGCCACCCTGCGCAGAAGGTCAGTGTCGAGCTCGGACGGCTCGGCCCCGACGCCGTCACCGTCGGGGCGGCGATCCTCCCGCTCGCCGACTTCTTCGCCCGCGGCGGCCGTCGTCCCGACCCCGCCCCCACCGGCCCGGCGCCCGCCTGGCGCACGGTGCTGGAGGAACGCGCCCCACGCTGAGGCGCCCGCGCCCCACCGGGAGCCCGGTTGCCGGTGCTGACGCCGAGGGGCCCGTACCGGCGCTGACGGGGTCTCGGCCGGCGAAGCGCCCGGCCGCCGAAGCGCGTCCGGCCATCGGTCCGAGAAGGCGGCGCCGCCACTGCGGCCCGCCGCGCATGACTGCGCGGACACTCGGACCGTTGCCCTCGGGCGTTCCCCTGCCGAGCGCACACCGGTCCGCATCCGCGACTCCTGCCCCGGCACTCCGGTCCGGCACCCCGGCTCCTGTCCCGGCGCTCCTGCCCGGCCGCTCCCCGCCCTCGCAGGGGCCACTCGTCGGACACCCCTGGCTCGCCCGTGCCCCTGCCCCCGCCGTGCCCGCGCGTGACGTTTCGCGCGCCGCCTGGAAGGTACTCGCGTGGCGCCGGACGGACGGCGTCCGGGCAGGCACGACCGCGAAGGGAGGCCGTCGTGGCCGCACACAACCTCGAAGGCCCGGGCGAGACCAGCGCACCCATCCCGCGCGACCCGCCGGACCAGCAGGCGGACGCGGATGCGGAGGACCCTTGGGACCTCGCCGGCCCGAAGGGGTCGGGGAAGCCGGCGGAGGCCGAGAGCGTCCCCGACACCGACGAGTCGGGCACCGGCCGCAAGGGCGCGTCCCCGGGCCCGTCGCACACCGACATCGACCAGTCCGACGAGCCTGTGCCCGAAGAGCCGTCCGCCTGAGGATTCGCGGGCACGGCCGACCGGGCCCACCCGGGGAGCCGGGCAAAGGAGAGCCCCGACCGGACGGGGGAATCACGGTCGGGGCGGTCTGAGTGTGGGCGCGCACGGCGGTCGCCACTCGGCGAGACGCGCCGCAGGGCTTCAGCCGGACGATCGTCCCTGTGGGCAGAAGGTGAGGCCCGGGGACACTGTCCCGTCCGCACCCACGGTCTGTTCAACGGGTGACCACTCCTGGGTGTTCCCCGGTCCGCGGCGGCGCGCGGTGACGTGTGTCACCCCGCTTCCCCGCCCAGCGGGCTCGTCGACAGGGACGCCAGAAGGTCGGCCGGGTCGTCGTACACGGTCTCCGCGCCCGCCTCCAGCAGGTCGGCGCGGGGGATGCCGCCGCACAGGACGCCCACGCAGCGCACCCCGGCCCGGCGGCCGGCCCGCATGTCCCACACGGTGTCGCCGACGAAAACGGCCCCCTCGGCGGACGCCCCGACCAGCTCCAGCGCGTGGGCCACCGGCTCCGGCGAGGGCTTGCCCGCCTCGACGTCGTCCGCGCTCGCGGTCGCGGCGATGGCGTCGTCGGCGTCGATGGCGGCGCGCAGGGCCGACAGCTCGGACCCGCTCGCCGAGGTGGCGAGCACCACGGTCCAGCCGTCGTCGCGCAGCCGGCGCAGCAACCGCCCGGCGTCCCGCAGCGGCGGCAGCCGGTCGAAGTACTGGCCGTACAGCGCCTTGTGGGCGGCACTGAGCTCCGCGTCCCGGTCCGTGTCCCGGTCCTCGCCCAGCAGGTGGGCGATCAGGTCGTCGGAACCGAGCCCGACCGCCCGGTGCACGGCGTGCGTCGGCACCCGGTGGCCCGCCTGCCGGAAAGCCTCCCACCAGGTGACGACATGCAGGTGGTTGGTGTCGACGAGGGTGCCGTCGACGTCGAACACGGCGGCGCGTGTCATCTGGGATCCTCTCTCTCGAACCACCCGCCGGGTACCACCTCAGCGGCTCGCCACTCCCGTCGGCGTGCGGCCCTCGCGCGTCCAGGCCAGCAGGTCCCCGAGCGGCCACGCGGTGACGACCCGCTCCGCGGGCACCTCGCACTCCTCGGCCCGCGCGCAGCCGAGGATCTGCCAGTCCAGCTGGCCCGGCGCGTGCGCGTCGGTGTCGACGGAGAACAGCGTGCCCGCCGCGACCGCACGGCGCAGCAGCCGGCGCGGCGGGTCGAGCCGCTCGGGCCGGCTGTTGATCTCCACGGCCGTGCCGGACTCGGCGCACGCCGCGAACACCTCGTCGGCGTCGAACTCCGACTCCGGCCGCCCGCGCCCGCTCACCAGCCGTCCGGTGCAGTGGCCCAGGACGTCGGCGTGCGGATCGCGCACGGCCCTGACCATGCGGCGCGTCATCGCCCGGGCCTCCATGCGCAGCTTGGAGTGCACGGACACCACGACCACGTCGAGCCGCTCCAGCAGCTCCGGCTCCTGGTCCAGGGACCCGTCGTCGAGGATGTCGCACTCGATGCCGGTCAGCAGCCGGAAGGGCGCCCAGGTCGCGTTGAGCTCCTCGACAACGTCCAACTGCCGGCGCAGCCGTTCGGGGGACAGCCCGCGGGCCACCGTCAGCCGCGGCGAGTGATCGGTGAGCACGGCCCATTCGTGGCCGAGCGCCGCCGCCGTCCGGCCCATCTCCTCGATCGGGCTGCCGCCGTCCGACCAGTCGGAGTGGAGGTGGCAGTCCCCGCGCAACAGCGCCCGCAGCCCGGTCCCCGCACCGTCCGTGAGCGGTCGGCCTGCTTCGTCCTCCAGTGTCGTCAGGTACGACGGCTGCTGCCCGGCCAGTGCCTCACGCACCACCTGGGCGGTCTTGGGGCCCACGCCCTTCAGCGACTCCAGCGTCCCGGCCGCCGATCGCTGCTCGACCTCCGCCGTGGGCAGCCGTCCCAGCACGCGGCCCGCCGTGCGGAACGCCCGCACCCGGTAGGTGGGGGCCAGCGACCGCTCCAGCAGGAAGGCGATCCGGTCCAGGGCCTCGACGGGGTCCATCGCTACCTCCTGGCTCCAGAGTTCACCGCCCGCGCGCGGGCCGCACGTCGGGGGAGGCGATAGCCCGTCCTGCCCGTACGTCAGCGATCGAACGATTCGTGACGACCTGTTCCGCTCTACCCTTTATGTCATGACCGAAATCGCGAGCCTCCGTATCGCCCGACCGCGGATCATGGTGCTCGGTGTGCAGCCTGCCCCCGTTCCGTTCCGCATCGTGGAAATCGACGCCGAGGTGGTCGGCGAGGCCAGGGACGTGACCGACGTCCTCGAGATCGCCGCCGCGTACGGCATCACCGTCCATGACCTCGACGACCCGGACGTGGTGCGCTGGGTGGGCGGGGACAGGTACACGTGGAACCCGCACTGAGGCCGGTCCGGTCCTCGCCCCCGCCCCGCTCTCACGCGCGCTGCCTGCGGGCGTGCACCGCCCGGCCGAACCTGCGCCCCAGGATCAGGTATCCGATCAGCGCGCCCGTCGTGTTGAGGATGACGTCGTCGATGTCGAAGGCGCGTCCGGTCACCAGCGCGCCCTGGGCGAACTCCACCAGCAGCATGACGGCCGCCGTCAGCAGCAGTACGCGCAGCAGCCCGCGGGCCCGGGGTGCGACGACCGGCACCAGCACGCCGAAGGGCACGCCCAGCAGCACGTTGCCGCCGATCTGCTTCGCGGCGTCGCGCAGTTCCGGCTGGTCCAGATAGGCCCGCAGCGAGTCGCCCGGCCGCAGGTTGGAGTGCACCAGGGCCGTCGAGGCGGGGGACGGCTCCAGCGTGATGCGGGCGAGCGCGACGGCGAACGCGACCATGAACGCGAAGGCGCACAGCATGGCGAGCAGCCGCAGCGGGAACGGCAGCGGCCGGCCGGTCTTCGCGCCGGTCTTCGCGCCGGTCTTCGCTCCGGCCTTCCTGTCGGTCTTCCCGCCGCTCCGCGGAGGCGCCTCGGTCTTGTTCCAGGGCTTCCAGGACTTTCCGGGTTTTCCGGGCTCCTTGGCGCCGCGCGGGCGGAACGCGGTGAGCGGACGTAGCGCTGCACGGGCCATGCGGTCCTCCAGTAGTCAACTTCCCTGCGTGACAGGGCGATTACCCGCGAAATCCCGGAGGATGCCGGCCTTCCCGTCCGGCGCCGGACACGAGGTCCGGCGCCGAGGGCGAGGTCAGGAGCCGTACACCACCTTCACCTCCGTGAAGCCGAGGGAGTGCAGCAGCCCCTCCAGCATGTCGGTGGTGTTGCTCTCGGCCCGCGCGGTCAGCTCGCTCTCCTTCGCCGCGTCGCCGATGTGGCGGACCGCGAGCTTCTGCACGGCCTGTTCACCGCCGGGGTTGTCCGAGAAGAGGTCGCCGAGGCGGTCCAGGAGACCGCGCTGCTTGGAGACCGCGTAGGAGCGGTCGGGGTCGAGCGCCGGGGTGCCGAGTCGCGCGTGCGGCAGCCGGAGCGTGGCGGAGGTGCGGTCCTCGTCGACCGTCACGTCGTCGTCGCCGACCTTGCCGAGGTCGACGTAGGCGTCCACGGTGCCCGCCCCGACGTACAGGGTGCGGGTGCCGCGGATCGCGTCGGGGAGGTACTTGGCGTCCTTCTCCAGGTCCACGACGACCTGGAAGTTGCCGGAGGCGGCGTCGTAACGGCTCATGTCCTGGATGGACTGCAGCAGGGCGGGGCCCGTACGGTCGTGGGTCTCGGTGCCGAAGAAGTCGCGCAGTCCCGGCAGCAGGCTCAGCCGGATCCCGGCGAACATCACGACGAGCACGACCACGACGGCGGTGAGCGCCTTGGCCCAGCCGGGCATGCGGCCGGGGAGGCGCCTGGTGGGCTTGTCGGCCTTGGTGGGCTCGGTGGGCTCGATGGAAGTCGTCATGCGGACGGCCCTCCTTCCTGAGGACACGGATTCCCGCCAATTGCGGTGTCAGACCGCCTTGTTGGCAACCTGTGACGTACGGGCCCGCCCGGCACGCGGGCCGGCCGGGCGTCCTCGCCGGAGCGCGGGCGGCCGACGGCCTGCGGACGGCCGTGTCCGGGCGCCTTGACGCCGCCCGCTCCGGCGGCCCGGGCCGCCGCTCCCCCGTCACGCTCACCACGACGACCGGCGCGACCGGCGTGACCACGACGGCGACCGCGGCAGGCGGAGCCGGCCACGTCACCCGGGCGGCCGATCCCGCCCCGCGCGTCCCGCCCGCCGGGCCGACGGGGCCGTCGGCGGACCGCGACCGGACGTCCCGGGGGCCGGGAGCGGTGGGGGAGGGGACCGGCGGACCACGGGGTGCCGGTGAGGGTGGGCGAAACGGACGCGGTCCGTAGCATGGGAGCTCCCGCCCCAGCCGGACATGATCCGCGAGGAGCCGATCGTGCGAGACATCTCCGTGTTCAGCGGCAGTGCCCATCCCGAGCTGGCAGCCGAGGTCTGCGCCCACCTCGGCGTGCCCCTGAGTCCCACCCGCCTCAGCAGGTTCGCCAACGACTGCCTGGAGGTCCAGCTCCAGGCCAACTGCCGGGAACGGGACGTCTTCCTCGTCCAGCCCCTGGTCCGGCCCGTGCAGGAACACCTCGTCGAACTGCTGCTGATGTGCGACGCCGCCCGGGGCGCCTCGGCGGGCCGGATCACGGTCGTCATGCCGCACTACTCCTACGCCCGCTCCGACAAGAAGGACGCGCCCCGCATCTCGCTCGGCGGCCGGCTGGTCGCCGACCTGATGGCGGCGGCCGGCGTCCACCGGGTGCTCACCATGACGCTGCACTCGCCCCAGGTGCACGGCTTCTTCTCGATGCCCGTGGACCATCTGCACGCCCACCGGGAGCTGGCCGCCCACTTCCGCCGTTACGACCTCACCCGCACCACCGTCGTCTCGCCCGACCTCGGCAACGCCAAGGAGGCGGCGGCCTTCGCCCGGATGATCGGCGCCCAGGTGGCGGCGGGGGCCAAGCAGCGGTTCGCCGACGACCGGGTCAGCATCAGCGCCGTGATCGGCGAGGTGGCGGGGCGGGACGTGATCGTCCTCGACGACGAGATCGCCAAGGGCAGCACGGTCCTCGAACTGCTCGACCGGTTGCGGGAGTCGCAGCCGCGGTCGATACGGGTGGCGTGCACGCACGGCCTGTTCGCGGCCGGTGCGCTGAAACGGCTCAGCGAGCAGCCCGACGTGCTGGAGATCGTGTGCACCAACACCGTGCCGGTGCCCGTCGAGCAGCACACCGACAAGCTGCGGATCCTGTCCATCGCCCCCGCCCTCGCGGAGGCCGTTCGCCGGATCCACAACGGCGAGTCCGTCAGCGCCCTGTTCGACGCGGCGCGCAGCGAATAGCGGGGTGGCGGCCGGGTCGGAAGGGTCGTCGAGCAGCGCTTCCCGGCGCCGTCATAACGTGCCGGAGGCGGCCCCGGGACGCTCCAGGGCGGCCTCCAGGGTCGCGGCGGGCGGCAGCAGCCGGGACAGCCCGGTGGCCCGCAGGATCCGCAGGGTCAGCGGGTGGGGGCAGACCAGGTGCAGACGGCCGCCCTGGTCGAGGACCCGGCCGCGGGCCCGGTACAGCAGGCGCAGTCCGGAGCAGTCGAAGAACTCGACCGGGGTCAGGTCGATCACGATGCGCGGCGCGGCGCCCGCGGTCGCGTGGTCGAGGTGCGGGCCGATCTCGGTCGCCGCGACGATGTCGATCTCGCCGTGGAACTCCAGCACCGTGTACCCCCCGTCCTGGCGGACGCGTAGATGCGGGGTGCCCGCCGTGGATTCGTGCTGCACGACGACATCGCCTCCAACCCGCTCCACCGGTCGGGAGCCTCCAACGGGCGGGGAGCACACCGCAGTTCCCCGCTCCAGCAAGTTACCCCCGATGGAGTGAATTCCAGCATGTTCGATTGACATATGTCTTCGAAATGCAACCGACTCTGGCCGAGTTTTTTCGCGCCGTGAGCGAAGGGGGGTGCGAGGAGCGGTCCGAGAGGTGGCGGAAGTGGGTGGGACGGGTGCCGGCACGGGTGCGGGAGGGTTACGACAGGGCGTGCCAGGCCGTCGACAGGGCCGCGCGGAACTGCTCCGTCTGGGCGGCCGTGAGCTCTCGCACCATGCGCCCCTCCAGTTCCCGCACCGGGCCGGCGTGCCGGTCGAGGAGCTCGCGCCCGTCGTCGGTGAGCAGGATCAGCAGCTCGCGCCGGTTGTGCGGATTGCGCTCGCGGCGGATCAGGCCGCGCCCCTCCAGGGACCGGACCAGGTCGGCGATGGACTGGGCGGTGACGAAGGAGGTCCGGGCCAGCTGGGCGGCCGACAGCCCGTCGTGCCGCTGCAGCACGGTGAGCGCCGTGTACTGCAGGGCCGTGATCCCGGACGGCTTGACCAGCTCGTCGAGATGGGAGCGTACGACCAGCTCGACCTGCTTCACCATGTAGAGAAGGGACGGGGGCGCCCGGTGGGGCGAGGGTGCGGACGAAGTCTTGCTCGTCTGGGTGCCGGCCATGAGTCGGAGCCTAGAGCATTGACAGGAAACCTGTCTGTAAAGAGACTGCGAACCAACAGGAATCCTGTTTGTTGAAATCTTGGCGACGATGCTGAGGAGTGGCGATGACCACCTTCGAGACCGGCCCCGGTCGACTGTTCATCGGGGGACAGTGGCGCGAGGCCGCGGACGGAGCCCGGACCGAGGTGGTCGACCCCTCCCGGGGCGCGGTCGTCACCACTGTCGCGGAGGCGGGCGCCGCCGACGTGGACGCCGCCGTGCGGGCCGCGCGGGAGGCCTTCGACGCCGGGCAGTGGTCCGGCCTCAGCGGCCGGGAGCGCGGCCGCGTCCTGCTCCGGGTGGCCGAACTGATCCGCGCCGAGGCCGACGCGATCGCCCGGCTGGAGAGCCTCGACGTCGGCAAGCCGATCACCCTGGCGCACGCCGTCGACGTCACCAACGCGGCCAACGACTACGAGTACTTCGCCTCCCTCGCCTTCGCCCTGGACGGCGCGAACCGCGACACCCCCATGAACGCCCTCGCCTACACCCGGCGTGGCCCGCTCGGCGTCGTCGCCGCGATCACCCCCTTCAACTTCCCGCTCATCCTGGCCGGCTCGAAGATCGCCCCCGCCCTCGCCGCCGGCAACACGGTCGTCCACAAGCCCGCCGACGAGACCCCGCTCAGCGCCCTGTACATGGCGGACCTGTTCCAGCGGGCGGGGGTGCCCGACGGCGTCGTCAACGTCGTCACCGGCAGCGGCCCGGTGGCCGGCGAGGCACTGCTGCGCCACCCCGGCGTCGACAAGATCGCCTTCACCGGCTCCACCGCCGTCGGCCGGCACGCCGCGGGCATCGCCGGCGAGAACCTCAAGCCGGTGACCATGGAACTCGGCGGCAATGCCGCGCACCTCGTCTTTGAGGACGCCGACCTGGAGAAGGCGGTCGGGGCCGTCATCAAGGGCTTCGTCTTCAACACCGGCCAGTTCTGCATGGGCGGCCCGCGACTGCTGGTGGCCCGCCCGGTCTACAGCACGATGCTGAACATCCTCGCCGAGGCCGTGCCGGGCGTGCCCGTCGGCGACCCCCGGCGGCCGGAGACCGTCGTCGGTCCGATGGCGGGGGAGAAGCACCTGCACAAGGTCGAGGAGTACGTCGCCCTCGCCCGGAAGGAGGGCGCCCGCATCGTCTGCGGCGGCGAGCGCCTCGACCTCGACGGCGGCTACTACTACCGGCCCACCGTCATCGCCGACCTCGCGAACGACTCCCGTGTCGTGCAGGAGGAGATCTTCGGCCCGGTCCTCACCGTCCAGCCCTTCGACGACGAGGACGAGGCCGTCGCGCTCGCCAACTCCACCCCGTACGGCCTGGCTTCGGGAGTCCAGACCGGCAATCTGGCCCGCGCCCACCGCGTCGCCGACCGCCTCCAGGCCGGCATCGTCTGGGTCAACGACTGGGCGATGCTCGACCCGGCCGTCCCCTTCGGCGGCGTCAAGGACTCCGGCTTCGGCCGCGAGTACGGCCCCGAGGCGCTCCAGTCGTACACCAAGGTCAAGTCCGTCGTCGTCTCGCTCGACTGAACGCGCCGCGAAAGCAAGGGAGTCGCACCCATGACCATCACCACACGTGTCGCCGTCGTCGAGTCCGCCGGAGCGCCCTTCACCCTCTCCGAGGTCGTCCTCGAGGACCCCGCGCCGCACGAGGCGGTCGTCCGGCTCGTGGCGGCCGGACTGTGCCACACCGACCTCGGCGTGGCGAGCGGCGGACTGCCCTTCCCGCTGCCCGGAGTCCTCGGCCACGAGGGCGCGGGGGTCGTCGAGGCGGTCGGCGCGGCCGTCACGGCCGTGGCCCCCGGCGACCACGTCGTGCTGTCCTTCACCTCCTGCGGGGACTGCCGCAACTGCCATGGCGGCCACCCCGCCTACTGCGCCTCATGGCTGCCGCTGAACCTCCTCGGCGGCCGCCGCGCGGACGGCACCAGCACGCTCAGCCGCGACGGCGAGCCGCTCGGTGGCCACTTCTTCGGCCAGTCCTCGTTCGCCGAGCGGGCCCTGGTCGACGAGCGCAGCCTCGTCAAGGTCGACCCCGACGTGCCGCTGGCGTCGATCGCCCCCCTGGGCTGCGGCGTGCAGACGGGCGTCGGCGCCGTGTGGAACGTGCTCCGGCCCACGACGGGCAGCACCGTCGTCGTCCTCGGGGCCGGAGCCGTCGGCCTGTCGGCGGTCATGGCGGCCGCCCTCACCCCGGCCACCACGATCGTGGCGGTCGACCGGGTCGCCGAACGCCTGTCACTGGCCGAGGAATTGGGTGCCACGCACACCGTCGACGCCGGCCGGGACGCCCTCGGTGACGCCCTCGCGGAGATCACCGGCGGGCGCGGCGCCGACGGCATCGTGGAGACCACGGGCAACACCGCCGTGCTGCGCCAGGGCGTCGACGCGCTCGCCGCCCGCGGCACCCTGGTGGTGGTCGGCGCACCGCCCTTCGGCAGCGAAGTCGCCCTGGACGTGAACGGGTTGCTCGGCGGCAAGCGGGTCGTCGGCCTCACCCTCGGCGACAGCGAGACACGGAGCTTCATCCCCGCCCTGGTCGAGCTGGTCAAGGCCGGCCGGCTGCCGCTGGACCGTCTGATCGGCACGTACCCGTTCGCGGACATCGACCGGGCGGTCCAGGACATGACCTCGGGCAAGACCATCAAGCCGGTCCTGACGTTCTGATCTTCCGGCGAATCCGCTCCCGCCGGCGTTCTGACATCTCGTCAGTCGACCGTAAGGACCAGCTTCCCGGTGGTCCGGCCGGTGTCGCCGAGCCTGTGCGCCTCGGCGGCCCCGGCCAGCGGGAACGTCCCCGCGATGGTGGCGCGCAGCTGCCCCGCCTCGACCAGCCGGGCGATCTCTCGCATCCCGGCCCGGTCGGCGTCCACCAGCATCCGCACCGCCCGCACGCCGAGGCGCTCGGCCTCGGCGTGCAGTTCTCCGGAACCGACCGGCAGGATCGACACCACGATCCCGCCCGGTCGCAGGACGCGCAGGGAGTCCACCGAGGTGTCCCCGCCCAGGGTGTCCAGGACGACGTCGACGTCCTTCACGGCCTCGGTGAAGTCGCTCGCCCGGTAGTCGATCGTCTCGTCGGCGCCGAGTTCCCGCAGGAAGCCGTGCTTGCCCGCGCTGGCCGTGCCGATCACGTACGCCCCGCGCGCCTTGGCGATCTGCACGGCCACGTGCCCGACGCCGCCCGCGGCCGCGTGGATCAGTACCCGCTGCCCGGCTCCGAGGCCGGCCGTCTCCACCAGCGCCTGCCAGGCGGTCAGCGAGACCAGCGGCAGCGCACCGGCCTGGACGTGGTCGATCCCGGCCGGCTTGTGCCACAGGGCGCGGACCGGCGCGACGGCGTACTCGGCGTGGGAGCCGTGGCCGTAGGGGTACGGCAGCATGCCGAAGACCTCGTCGCCGGGGGCGAAGGAAGCCACGCCGATGCCGGTCGCCTCCACCGTCCCCGAGAGGTCCCAGCCCAGGACGAACGGCGGCTCGCCGAGGAAGCCGCCCGTGGCGCGGTGCTTCCAGTCGGTCGGGTTGACGCCCGCGGCGCGCACCCGCACCAATACCTGGTTCGGGCCCGGCGCGGGCCGCTCCGCTTCCTCTTCCCTCAGGACCTCGGGGCCGCCGAGGACGCTCTGGCCGATGGTGCGCATGGTGTTCACAGTGCTCATGGTGAACCAGCCTGCCGGGCCGCCCCCGGCCGGGAAATGGCACGATTGCCAACTTCCGATAGAATCGTGCCATGCCTGCGAAGCACCGCGTCGTCGTCCTCGCCCTCGACGGCGTCTACCCTTTCGAACTCGGCATCCCGAGCCGTGTGTTCGGCGCGGCCGACGGGCACTACGAGGTGCTGACCTGCACGGTCGACGGGCGGCCGGTGCGCACCAACGCCGACTTCACGGTCGGCGTGGAGCACGGCCCCGAGCTTCTGGAGACCGCCGACACCGTGGTGATCGCCCCGGTCGCGCCCGATCGGATGACCGACCACCTGCCCGACGCGGCCGCCGCGGCCCTCGCCCGGATCCGTCCCGGGGCGCGCCTCGTGTCCATCTGCACCGCCGCGTTCGTGCTCGCGGCCGCGGGCCTGCTCGACGGCCGCCGGGCCACCACCCACTGGTGTGTCGCGGAGGAGTTCCGCCGCAGGTACCCGCACGTCGAGCTCGACCCGGACGTCCTCTTCGTCGACGAGGACCAGGTGCTGACCTCGGCGGGAGCCGCCTCCGGCGTCGACGTCTGCCTGCACCTCGTCCGCAAGGACCACGGCAGCGAACTCGCCAACAGGGTGGCCCGCCGCTGTGTCGTCCCTCCCTTCCGGGACGGCGGCCAGGCCCAGTACATCGAACAGCCGGTCCCCGAGGCCGGCGCGGCGAGCACGGCGGACACCCGCGCCTGGGCCCTGCGGCGGCTCGGCGAGCCGCTCGCCCTGGCCGACCTCGCGGCGCACGCGCGGATGAGCCTGCGCACCTTCGCCCGCCGCTTCCACGACGAGACGGGACTGAGCCCCGGCCGCTGGCTGATCCAGCAGCGCGTCGCACACGCCCGGCATCTGCTGGAGGCCAGCGACCTCTCCGTGGACCAGATCGCCGGCCGCGTCGGCTTCGCCACGGGCGCCTCGCTGCGTCAGCACCTGCACGCGGCCATCGGCGTCTCCCC
The DNA here is from genome assembly GCF_030816715.1 of Streptomyces achromogenes. Classification (NCBI taxonomy): domain Bacteria; kingdom Bacillati; phylum Actinomycetota; class Actinomycetes; order Kitasatosporales; family Streptomycetaceae; genus Streptomyces; species Streptomyces achromogenes. The sequence goes on from NZ_JAUSYH010000001.1 coordinate 8,158,331, forward strand.
GCAGGCGTACCGCAGGACGTTCCAGACGACGCCCCGCTGAACGCCGGTCACCGGTCGCCGTCGGTTGCCGCGGTCGCCGTCGGCTGCCGCTCTCGGCTGCCGCTCGGCGGGCGGCGGGAGGCGGGAGGCGCTCGGCGCGGGGCGCGTGGGCCGGGTCCGCTCAGCGGCTGGCGTGCAGCGCGACCAGCAACTGCCACACCTGGTCGGCGATCTCGGCGGGGGAGCCGTCCAGGTCGCCGTGCAGCCAGTCCGCCAGGACGCCGGCGAAGGTCGCGGCGACGGCCGAGGCGACCAGGGGCGCGTCCGCCGCGCCCGCCCGTTGCCGCTCCCGCAGGCTGTAGGCACGCAGGTCGCGGTGGAGCACCCGGCCGAGCGGCCCGCCGCCGCCCGGCGTCAGCAGCCCGCGGTAGAGCGCGCTGTGCGGACTCAGCGACGCGAAGAACCCCGCCAGCGCGGCCGGGGCCCGCACCGGGTCGGGGCGGCCCTGCCAGGCGTGCAACGCCTCCACGGCCTCCCGCACGACGTCGGCGCAGGCGTCGACGGCGAGGGCCTCCAGGTCGGGATAGTGCACATAGAAGGTGGCCCGGCCGACGCCCGCCCGCCGCACCAGGGCGGCCACGCCCACCTCCTCCAGCGGCCGCTCGGCGCACTCCTCGAGGAGAGCCGAGCGCAGCCGCGCACGGGTGCGGGCCGCCCGCGGGTCCTCGGGCTCCCTGCGCGTCACTGTGCGACGAGGACGGCGACCAGGGCGAGGGCGCCGGGCAGGGCCTGCGCGAACAGGATCCGGCGGTTCGCGGTGACGGCGCCGTACCCGCCCGCGACGATCACGCAGGACAGGAAGAACACCTGGGCGCGGAAGCCGGTGGGGTCGGCCGCGATCAGCCCCCACATCAGGCCCGCCGCGAGGAAACCGTTGTAGAGCCCCTGGTTGGCGGCCATCGCGGCGGTCTTCTTCGCCATCTCCGGCTCGAAGCCGTGGAACGACAGGCCGGGCTTCTTCTGCCACAGGAACATCTCCATCACCAGGATGTAGAGATGCAGCGCGGCCACCAGCGCGACCAGAACGTTCGCCAGGATTTCCATGGTCTCCCTCACTTGTTGGACAGGTGTCCACTATAGCGGGACACCTGTCCAGGAAGTCCAGAGGCAGTCGCCCGGCCCCGGTGGGCCGTCGAAACGGGGGTAACCGCAGGGTTCGGAGGCGGGGCGCTCCGCTCCGGCCCGGATCTCGTGGAGGAGACGACGACATGGCACTGGTGAAAGCGGGCGTCGTGGTGCTCGACTGTGCCGAGCCCGAGAAGCTCGCCGAGTTCTACAAGGGGCTGCTGGACGCCGAGGAGATCGACCGGACCGCGAACCGCGTGGAGATCAGGAGCGATGACGGCACCCGCCTGGCCTTCCGGCGCGACGTGAACGCGACCCCGCCGAGCTGGCCCCGCCCCGAGAACTCCCTCCAGGCCCACCTGGACTTCCTGGTCGACGACCTCGACGAGGTGGAACGCAGGGTGGTCGGACTGGGCGGCCGCCCCCTGGAGACCAAAGGCGCGCCCGGCCCCCACGAGGAACGGGGCTACGCCGATCCGGCGGGCCACTCCTTCACCCTGCGCCTGGCGCCGTCGACCGCCCCGAAGCAGGGCTGAGCCGGGAACGCCCGGAGCGGCGGGCCCCGCCCTTCGGCAGGCGCCCGCCGCTCCGCAGGCTTCCGCACCGTGGAAGCCGTCCAGGCCTTCCGCGCCGCCGCCGCCCCGCCCCGCACCGCCGCGCCGCCCTGTCCCGGGCCGCCGTGTCCCGGGCCCGTGACGACGGCGGGCGGGCGTCAGTCGCGGCCGCCCTTCTCCTTGGCGGGCCAGACGCCGGTGGAGCGCTCGATCGCCTTGGCGCCGGTGCGGTCGGCGGCGCTGCGGGCGGCCGCGAAGATCGCCCCCTGCACCGCCGCGGCCAGCAGGACCTCGCCCCAGCCGCGGTCCCGGTCGAGGGCGTCCGGTGCGTCGTCCTCGTGCCTGATCGCCTTCCACGCCTTGCGGAACGCGAGCCCCGCCAGGGCGCCGCTCGCCCAACCCAGCGCGAATCCGACGGGCTGGTAGACGAGGGGGAGTTTCCTCTTCTTGGCCATGGATCTCCTCACTCCTTCTCTGTCATGTTCTCTGTCACGGGGGAGGGACGGCGGGCCCGGCCGGCTGCCGGTACCTCCTCACCGGCCGGCACCGGGCCGGGCGGTGTGCCGTCGCCGAACGGGCGGCCACCGAGCTCCTCCCGGCGGTGCGGTGTGTGCCAGCCGGCCAGGTCCGGTCCGAGGGGGACGATCCTCGTCGGGTTGATGCCGGCGTGCACCCGGTAGTAGTGCCGCTTGATGTGGTCGAAGTCGACGGTGTCGCCGAAACCGGGTGTCTGGAAGAGATCGCGGGCGTAGGCCCACAACACCTCGTTCTCCGTCAACTTCCAGCGGTTGCACTTGAAGTGACCGTGATAGACGGCGTCGAAACGCACCAGCGTGGTGAACAGCCGGATGTCCGCCTCGGTGAGAGTGTCGCCCACCAGGTACCGCTGCCGGGCCAGCCGCGGCGTCAGCAGCTCCAACCGCCGGAAGACACCCGCGCACGCCTCCTCGTACACGTCCTGGCCGTCGGCGAAACCCGCCCGGTACACCCCGTTGTTGACGTCCTCGTACACGTCGGCCATGACCGCGTCGATCTCGTCGCGGAGCCGCTCCGGGTAGAGGTCGGGCGCACCGGGGCGATGCAGGGCCGTCCACTCGGTGGCGAGGTCGAGAGTGAGCTGCTGGTAGTCGTTCGTCACCAGTTTCCCGCTCGGCACGTCGACGACCGCGGGCACACTGACCCCGCCCGGGTGACCGGGCTCCCGCCGCTCGTACGCCTCGGCGAGGTACCGGATGCCGAGGACGGGATCGCGGCCGCCGGGGTCGAGGCCGAACCGCCAGCTGCGGTCGTCCTGGACCGGATCGGTGATCGCCAAGGACAGCGTGTCCTCCAGACCGAGGAGCCGCCGCGAGATCACGGCGCGGCTCGCCCACGGGCAGGCGCGGCTGACCACCAGCCGGTAGCGGTGCCCGGAGACGGGCCAGCCGTCCCGGCCGTCCGCGGTGATCCGGTCGGTGAAGTGACTCCTGGCGCGCCGGAAAGCCGTGTGCCCGTACGCGCTGTTGCCGTCGCCGCCCCCGTCGCTCATGACGTCCTCCCGGTGGTGTCGCGTCTCCTGTTCCACGCGTTCCCCGTTTTCGGCCGGTGGCACGGTGTGATCGCGACCGGCCGGGGAATCCGGCGAAGGTGAGCGCGACGCCTTCAGAACGGAACGCCGATCACCCGGCCGACACGCAGGCCCGAGAGAGTCAGGGGGTGGACGATCGCAGCATCGGCCGGAGAGCCGGGACGCCAGGCGAACGTGCAGGCCGGCCGAGCACATCCGGCCCGCCCGGAACAGCCGACCCGTCCGACCCCTCCGGCCCGCCCGGAACAGCCGACCCGTCCGGCACGTCGGGCGCGCCCGACGCGCGGAGCACGCGCAGTGCGGACGACGGAGCAGCCGATCGGCGGACCCGCGTCACCGTGCTCGTGGCGCTGGCCGCCAACCTGGTCATCGCCGTCGCCAAGGGGCTGGGCGGCGTCCTCGCGGGGTCGCCGGCGCTGCTGTCGGAGGCCGCGCACTCCGTGGCCGACAGCCTGAACGAGGTGTTCCTGCTCGCCGCCCTGCGCCGCAGCCGGCGCCCGGCCGACCGCAGGCATCCCTTCGGCTACGGCAAGGAACGCTTCTTCTGGTCGCTCCTCGCCGCTGTCGGGATCTTCGTGATGGGTGGCTGCTTCTCCTTCTTCCAGGGCGTGGAGGCGCTGCGGACGGGAGCCGACGAGAAACTCAGTGGCTACGTGGCGGGCCTGATCGTGCTCGGCGTCTCCTTCCTCGCCGAGGGCGCCTCCCTGGCGCGGGCCCTGCACCAGGTGCGCCGGCAGGGCGGCAGCGCGGGCCTGCGCGACCCCGCCCTGCGTACGGTCGTCGCGGAGGACGGCACGGCCGTGCTCGGCGTCACCCTGGCCGCGATCGGCATGGCCCTGCACATGGTCACCGGGCAGGTCGTCTGGGAGGCCTCCGCGTCGCTGGCGATCGGAGCGCTGCTCGTCTACGTCGCCTTCCGGCTCGGCCGCGACGCCCGCGACCAGCTCATCGGCGAGGCAGCCGCGCCCGAGACCGGCGCGCGCATCCGCGCGCTCCTCGACGCCCAGCCGGAGATCGACAGCGTGGAAGCGGTGTTCACGATGCAGATGGGCCTGGACTCGGTTCTTGTCGCGGCCCGCGTGGACCTCATGCCGGGCCTGGACAGCGAGCGGGTCGAGGAGGTGGCCGTGCGCATCAAGCGGTCGATCGCCTCGACGGTCTCCGAGGCGGACCAGGTCTTCCTCGACGTGACCGACCGGCCCGCGGGAGAGACGGCGCAAAGCCCCGCCGCGACGGGGGAGCGCGGCGGGGCCTGACCTTCGGGTGCCCGGTGGGAACGCGCTGATGCGTTCCCACCGCGGATTTCCTGCTCGCGGTGCCCGCGAGGGCGCCGCCCGCGCGACCTGGAGGGTCAGCGGTTCCCGGCCGGTTCCACGACGAACACCGGGATCTCCCGGTCCGTCTTCGTCTGGTATTCGGCGTACGGGGGATAGGCGGCGACGGCCCGCTCCCACCACTCGGCCTTCTCCGCGCCGGTGACCTCACGGGCCGTCATGTCCTGCTTGAGCGGCCCGTCCTGGAGCTCGACCTGGGGAAGGGCCTTGATGTTGTGGTACCAGACGGGGTGCTTGGGCGCCCCGCCCTGGGAGGCGACCAGGGCGTACCGGCCGTCGTGCTCGACGCGCATCAGCGGGGTCTTGCGAATCCGGCCGCTCTTCACACCCAGGGTCGTCAGCAGGATGACGGGCAGTCCCGTCTCCCGCAGGGTCGTGCCCTCGGTGCCGCCGGAGCTTTCGTAGAGCTCCACCTGCTCGCGCACCCACTGTGTCGGGCTGGGTTCGTACTCGCCTTCGAGAGGCATGGTCTGCGTCCCCTTCGTCATGTCACTGGTGCCGTGTGCCGTCATGCCGTCGCTCCGTCCGCGTGGTTCGCGTGGTTCGCGTCGCGCACGTCCGGCCCGCACAGAGCTGCAACACCGACGGCCGCGTGTTTCATCCGCACGTGCGGTCCCTACGTCACCATCCGGACGGCGAGCACGGTCATCACCCCGCTCGACACGAGGGCCGTGACCAGGCGTCCCCGGTGGCCGGTGAGCGCGCGGCCCAGCAGGGCGCCCCCTCCGGCGAGCAGCACCTGCCAGCTCGCCGAGGCGACGAAGGCCGCCAGCACGAACACGCCCTGTTCCAGGGGCCGTACCGGGTCGGCGGTGCCGGCGCCCAGGACCAACGCCGCGAAGTAGACCACGGTCGTCGGGTTGAGCAGGGTGATGCCGAGGAGGCTCAGATAGGCCCGTGCCGGCCCGGGCGGAGGCGGTCCGGACCGGGTGGCGAGCCGATGCGCCCGGTACTGGCGCACGGCGCTCAGCGCGCCCCGGGCCGCCAGCGCCAGCAGGACCAGAGCCGAGGCCCAGCGCAGTGGCGTCAGCACCGGTCGCAGCACGGCCGCGACGGCCGAGCCGCCCACGGTCGCGACCAGTGCGTAGAGGCCGTCCGCGGTGGCGACGCCGAGCGCCGCGCACATCCCGGTGCGCAGGGAGGTGCGGGCGGTGAGCGAGACGAGGTAGGTCGCGACCGCGCCGACGGGCACGGCGATGCCGTAACCCGCGACCAGGCCCGCGACGAGGGCGGCCGTCACCGTCGTGCGGCGTCGCGCCTCCGGGGACGGCCGGGCTGCTGCTGGACCGGCGCCGGGGGAGCGGCGGCGGACGTCAGCGGCAGAGAGGCGTCGAAAGTGAGCATGGCTGGATCCTGCGGGTGCGGAGCGCCCGAGGGCAACCGGATTTCACGTGCCCCACCCCGAACCGCGGTCAGTGCGGGCTCGGCGGCGCGAACTCCGTGCCGCAGGGTCCCGCCCCCTCGCTCACCGGCAGGGTCAACCGCTCGCCGTCCATCGTCAGCGTCCGGTAGTACGCGCCGATCCGCTCAGCCGAGCGCCCGACGTAGTGCCCGATGAACGACCGGCGGAACCGGTCGCCGCTCCGGTTGGGCTGCGATCCGTGCACCAGACTGCCGTTGAAGAACAGCACGTCGCCCGGGGCCATGTCGACCGGAGTCGCCGCGAGCCCGGGCGGCGGCGGCACGTACTCCCGCGCGAACGACACCTGGTCGTCGGCCGTCTCCGGGCAGAACAGGTCCATCCGGTGCGTGCCGGGCACGACTTCCAGACCGCCGTTGTCGCGGTCGATCTCGTCGCAGGCCAGCCAGGCGGCCACGCACGTGCCCGGTTCGACCCGCAGATAGAAGTTGTCCTGGTGCAGCGCCTGGCCCCGGGCCCCCGGCGGCTTGAAGTAGAACATGCTCTGCGCGGCCAGCACCTCCTCGTCGAGCAACTGCTCCAGCACGGCCCGTAGTCGGGCGTCGAGCAGGACCCGGCGGGCGAGCGGACTGATCTCGTGCGGGTGCAGCACTCTCGGATACGCGGCGAGCGGGTCCACGGCGCCGGGGCGCGGCTCGAAATGCCCGGGCACCGGCCGCCCCGCCGCGTGCAGGGCCTGGAACCCGGCACACAGCCGGTCGACCTCGTCCCGCGTGAACAGGCCGCGCACGACGGTGAATCCGTCCTCCCGGTACTGCCGCAGGTCCGCCTCACCCGGGCGGGGGGTCCCGGCGGCGCCGTTGTCCGTGACTGTCATGCGTGGCCTCCTCGGTCCGCCTGCCGCGGGACCGGCACCGTAACCCCGGACCGGCCGATGCGAAAGAAGGGCCACGGGCGGCGGCGGTCGGATGAGGGAAAGGTCCGGAAATCGCGTCCCGAAAGATGCCCCGAAAGGGGCGTCAAAAGGGACAGTAATACCGGGACCGCCCCACAGGGCGATCCCGCTTTGACGATTCGTCAATATCCGGCGGCCGGTGGCCCGTGTACGAAACCGTGTGATCCCTTGTTCGTCCTGGTCGGGTTGTGCGAAGGTGTGCCTTGTCGGCGCGCGGACAACGATTTCCCCATCGTGCGCACGAGACGCCTCCCGTCACACTCCCCACGCTTCACGAGAGCTGTCCCCTGTGGACGTCGGAGGCGCCGAACCCTGTGCGAGTCGTCCCGCCGCCCGGGCGGAACCGCAAACCCGATGGTATGGACTTTATGCCGCATGCCCCCGGAAGGAATGCAGCCCGTGAATGACGCAGGCCTGTCGAATTCCCCTTCGGCGCGCCGCTTCGACGCGACGGACGAACAGCTCAGCGCGGAGCTGAAGAAGTGGACGGGGGCGTCGCCCGCGCTGCATCCCGTCGGTGAACTGCTGGACCGGCACTGGGAGGCCGCGTTCGCCTACGCCCGGCTGTGCACCGACGACGAGCGCGCGGCCGGCATGCTCACCACGGCCGCCTTCACCCGGCTGTTCGGCGAGACCCTGCGGCAGAACGGTCCGACGGCCGCCTGGCGCCCTCATCTGCTGGTCACCGTTCGCCGTATCGCGGCCGAGTGGGACGCCGACGGCCGCCGTGACCTGCTGCATCCCACACTGCGCTCCGAGGGCGACGGCGACGGCGTGATCGCCGACCGCGCGGCCTCCCTCATGCTGCCGCCCGTGAACCGGCGCATGCTGTCCCGGGCGTTCCAGCGGCTGCCCGAGGCGGCCCGCTGTCTGCTCTGGCACGTCGAGGTCGAGGCGGAGCCCGTGGCGGTCCCGGCCGGCCTGCTGGGCCTCGAGGAGGACGGCGCCCGCGGCGAGTTGAGCCGGTCCCGCGAGCGGTTGCGGGAGGAGTGCCTCCAGGTGCACCGCGAACTCGCCACCGACGACGAGTGCCACCGTTACCACCGACTGCTGGACGTCACCTGCCGACGCGGCGGCGGCGACCTCGACCCCGACCTGCGCACCCACCTGGACGGCTGCCGGCACTGCACCCACACCGCCGACCAGTTGCTGCAGTTCGAGGGGCTGCTCGGCACCGCCCTGGCCGACGGCATCCTGGGCTGGGCCGCCGCGGCCTATGTGGAGATCCGGGTCGCGGGCCGCGGCGAGTCCATCGACCCGGCCGGCGAGAAGACACGCGGTTATGCGGGCGAGGCCTTCACGGACGGGTCCTTCGCGGCCGCCTCGGCCGAGGCCGGAGCCCGGCCCGCGACCCGAGGCCGGATGCGGTCCGGCCTGGCCTCCCGGATCGGGGCCCGCTTCGGCGACCTCTCGTCGACCGCGACCGCGACAGTGACCGGGACGGCCACGGCCCCGGCCGGTCCCGGCGACGGATCCGCGCCCGGCTCCGCGACGGACGCCGACTCCCGCCCCGGCGCGAGCCGTTCGGCGCAGAAGGCGGCCCGTCGCGCCGCCCGCCGGCGCAACCTCGCCGCCGCGGTGCTGACCGTGAGCGGGCTCGTCGTCCTGCCGCTCATGGTGTGGGCCGTGATCGACTCCGGCGAGGGATCCGCCCCGGCGGCCAACAGCGGTGCGGCGGAGCCCGACGCGCCGGGCACGGACAAGGCCACCGGCGAGCCGTCCTGGACCGGCGCCGACGCCGCCGTCCAGGGCACCGTGCGCGGCCGTCTGCACAACGTCGCCTCCGGGCTGTGCATCGGCGTCGAGGGGACCAAGCCGGTCAGTGGCGCCGAGGCCGCACTCGCCGCCTGCACCTCCGCCGCCGGCCAGCAGTGGGCGTACGACCCGAGCGGACTGCTGCGCAGCGCCGCGGCCCCCGACCTCTGCCTCGACTCCCGGCTCGGCTACTCGGTGCGGCTCGCGCCCTGCACGGGCGCCGCCCAGCCGGACGCCAGGAACGTCCAGTACGACTTCACGCTGCAGGGCACGCTCGTCCCGCGCTCCGGCCAGAACCTCGCGCTGGCGCCCGCCGCCACCGACGGCTCGGGCGCGCTCGTCCTGAAGAACCGGGTGGACAGCGCCGCCCAGCGCTGGGTGATCGACACCTCGCGGCCCGACCCGCAGATGCAGTTCGTCAACTGGGGCGCCGACAGCGACCCCTCCGACGCCCCGGCCCCGTCCCCCACGCCGAAAGCCGCGAAGCCCGCGCCCACTCCGACACCGTCCGCCGCCCCGACGGCGTCCGCCGGGGCGTCCCCGGGCGCGGGCGGTGGTTCCTGCTGGTACGGGAACCCCTGCTCCGGCGGCCGGCCCGGCTCGTCCGGCGGCTACGGACACGGCTCCGGCGGATACGGTTACGGAGGTTACGGCGGCAACGGCGGCTACGGGTACGGCGGGTACGGGTACGGCGGGTACGGAGGGTACGGCGCCGGGCGCTGAACCGGGCGGTCAGGCGCCGATCACCTGGAGCGAGGCCCACAGCGCCACCACGGCCGGGATCAGCGCGGCCGGCACCGTGAGCAGGCCGAGCCGGGTGAACTCGCCGACCTCGACGCGCTCTTCGCGTTCCTGCACCACACGCCGCCACAGCAGCGTCGCGAGGGATCCGGCGTAGGTCAGGTTCGGGCCGATGTTCACCCCGAGCAGCACCGCGAGCACCGCCCCGGTTCCGGCCGGGGCGGCGAGCGGCACCAGGACCAGCACCGCGGGCAGGTTGTTGATCAGGTTCGCGAGGACGGCGGCCACCGCGGCGACGGCCAGCAGCGCGAGGAGACCCGAGCCCCCGGGCAGCACGTGCCGCAACGCGCCGGCCAGACCGTTGTCGACCACCGCGCGCACCACGATCCCGAGCGCCAGCACGAACGCGAGGAACCCCGGCGCGGCGGCCCGCACCACGACCAGGGGCGTCACGCGCCGCCGCGCCAGCGCGCGCCCGGCCATGACGAGGGCGCCGGCCAGCGCGGCCCATGCCGGTTCGACCCCGACGGCGGAGGCCACCACGAACCCCGCCAGCGTGCAGGCCACGGTGACCAGCGCGAACAGCGGCAGTTCGGGCTCCGGACCGTCGTCGGCGGTGGGCTCGGCGGCGGGCAGGTCGGCGGCGAAGAAGCGTCGCAGGACCAGGTACTCGGCACCGATCGCGACCACCCACGGCAGCGCCATCAGGGCGGCGAAGCGGGTGAAACTGAGCCCGCTCGTGGTGAACGCCAGCAGGTTGGTGAGGTTGGAGACCGGCAGCAGGAGCGAGGCGGTGTTCGACAGGTGCGCGCACGCGTAGACGTGCGGCCTCGAGCGCACCCCCATGCGGGCCGCGGTGGCGAACACCACCGGCGTCAGCAGCACCACCGTGGCGTCCAGACTGAGCGCCGCCGTGACGGCCGACGCCAGCACGAACACCGCGACCAGCAGGCGCCGGGGCCGGCCTGCCGCCCGGCGGGCCATCCACGCGCCGCACGCGGTGAACAGTCCCTCGACGTCGCACAGGTGCGCCAGCACCAGCACCGCGGCGAGGAAGCCGACGACCGGCCCGAGCCGCTCGGCTTCGGTCAGGGCGTGCTCCGGCGACACCGCCCCCAGGGCGATCAGCACCGCCGCCGCGGGGACGGCGACCAGGGCCTCCGACCGCCCGGCGGGTCGCAGCACCGCCCAGCCGAGAGCGGCGGCGAGCAGGAGGATGGACAGACTTTCGGCGAGCGGGGTGTTCAGGGCGGTTCTCCGGGACGGGGGCGGGACGCTGCCCGCCCATCGAGAGGTCCGGGAGCCCGTACATGAAAACATGTTCGGGTAAGAGCCCGGGCCGGCCGGTTCGGGAGCCCCGTCCGCCGGGTCGGCCCGGGGGCCGCCTCACTCCTCCTCGAGGAGCGCCAGCTCCGCCCAGATCGTCTTGCCCTCGGCGGTGTGCCGGCTGCCCCAGCGCTGGGTGAGCTGGGCGACCAGGAGCAGGCCGCGGCCGCCCTCGTCCCAGGTCTTCGCCCGGCGCAGGTGCGGGGCCGTGTGGCTGTGGTCGGAGACCTCGCAGATCAGCGTCGTCGCGTCATGGATGAGCCGCAGCCGGATGGGGCGGGAGCCGTACCGGATCGCGTTGGTGACGAGCTCGCTCACCACCAGCTCGGTGGTGAACGACGCGTCGCTCAGATCCCAGCGCGACAGCTGCTCGACGGCCTGCTTGCGGATCGGCGCGACCAGCGAGGGGTCGGCCGGGATGTCCCAGGTCGCGACCTGGGAGGCGGGCAGGCCCCGGGTGCGCGCGAGCAGCAGGGCCACGTCGTCGGAGGCGCCGCCGGGCGGCAGCAGGGTGTGCAGGATCCGGTCGCAGGTCTCGTCCAGGGAGCCCGGCGCGTCCGCCAGAGCCTCCCCGAGCATTCGGTGACCGGCGTCCGCGTCCCGCTCGCGGGACTCGACCAGGCCGTCGGTGTAGAAGGCGAGCACACTGCCCTCGGCCACCTCCAGCTCGGCCGACTCGAACGGCAGCCCGCCCACGCCCAGCGGGGGGCCGGCGGGCAGCTCGATCCGCCGGGGCGCGCCGTCCGGCCGCAGCAGCACCGGCGGGGGGTGCCCGGCGCGCGCCAGGGTGCAGCGCCGCGACACGGGGTCGTACACCGCGTACAGGCAGGTCGCGCCGACCTCACCGGGGCTGCCCTCGCCGCCGGCCTCCTCCGACAGCCGGACCACCAGGTCGTCGAGGTGGGTGAGCAGCTCGTCGGGGGCCAGGTCGATGTCGGCGAGGGTGCGCACGGCGGTGCGCAGCCGGCCCATGGTGGCCGAGGCCTGGACGCCGTGTCCGACGACGTCCCCGACGACCATGGCCACGCGCATCCCGGACAGCGGGATGACGTCGAACCAGTCGCCGCCGACCCCGGCGCGGGCGGCCGGCAGATAGCGGGAGGCGGCATCGACGGCGGCCGTGCGCGGCAGGGTCCGCGGCAGCAGACTGCGCTGGAGGGCGAGGGCCGTCTCGCGTTCGCGGGAGTAGCGGCGGGCGTTGTCGATGCAGACGGCGGCGCGGGTCGTGACCTCCTCCGCCAGCAGCACGTCGTCCGGGGAGAAGGGCTCGGGCCGCCGGAACCGGGTGAGGACGGCGACGCCGAGGGTGACGCCCCGGGCCCGGATCGGCACGGACATCGTGGAGTGGATGCCGATCTCCCGCACCCGGGCGGCGCGGGCCGGGTCCCAGGCCAGCCAAGCGTCCAGTCCGCCGCCGGCCACCGTGCCGACGATGGTGCGGCCCGCGGCCAGCGAGTCGGCCTGCGGCGACCCGGCCGGGTAGTCCTGCGCCTCACCGGGCTTGGCCACCGCCTCGGGGCTGCCGGGGTTGACCGAGTGGTGTGCCGCGCGCCGCAGGCTCACCGGCGGGGCGAACCGGGCCGGGGGTTCGCCGTCCTGGGGGTCGAGCAGGTCGACGCTGACGAAGTCGGCGAGCGCGGGGACGCACACCTCGGCCAGCTCCTGGGCGGTGCGGGTCACGTCGAGGGTGCTGCCGATGCGCACGCTCGCCTCGTTGACCAACTGGAGCCGCTCACGGGAGCGGTGGTGCTCGGTGAAGTCGTGGGCTGCCAGGCACACGCCCCGGATCCGGCCGGCCGGGTCGGTCACCGGCGCCATCCGGGCAAGCCAGGCGCGCGCGCGGTCCTCCCCGCCGGCCGGCAGGTACGTCTCGACGTCCCGGGCCCGGCCGCTGTGGAGCACCTGCAGCATGTGCCGTTCGAGTTCGGCGCTCTGCGACCGGCCGCCGATCTCGGAGAGCCGCAGTCCCCTGACGCGCCCCTCGGGGAGCCCGATGACCTCGCTCATCGCGTCGTTGATCCGGCGCAGCCGCAGCTGTTCGTCGTAGACCGCCACGGCGCAGGGGGACTGGGTCAGCCCCGCCATGGCGAGCGGCTCGTCCGCGGGGGCGGGGTCGCTCCCGGTGAGCGGGGTGACGACGAGCCACCGCCCGGCCCGGCCGTCCTCGGAGGGGCTGTGGTGGGCGAGCAGCCAGGTGGGCACCGTACGGCCGTCGCGGTGGCGCAAAGTCACCGTTCCGTCCCAGCGGGAGCCGGTGAGGAGGGGCGGCCGTCCGGTCAGGAGTTCCGCCGCGGGCCGTCCCACGACCTCGTCCGGGGACCAGCCGAGGAGGGCGCGAGCGCCCTCGTTCCACCCGACGAGCGTGCCGACGTCGTCGACGACGGCCCGGGCCGTCGCGGCCTCGTCGAATGGATACTCCGGGCTCATCTCGCCACTCCAACGCGGGCACTCACAGTGAACAGGCACGTCACTTCCGTTCCAGCCTAGTGCGTTCGGCCCGCGCGCGGACCGCGACCCCTGTGGGGCGGCGAAGCAGCGGTCGCGCGCCGGGGTCAAGAGGCGGAACCGGCCGATCTTCTTCGAGGGCGCCCCAAGGGGTTCCGGGGGCGGCGGGGGGCTTCGGCACCCTTGACGGGCTGGAGTGTCGCGTCGTCAGATTCTGTGAGTAAACGATGAGTTGTGAGCACTTCTGGTTTCTGATGTCCAGATGAGGGAGAGCCGCCCATGACGGTCACGCGCAGATCCGTCCTTGCCGCCTCCGCGGCCGCACCGGCCGCCGGAGCGGTCCTCGGCGCCCCGCCGGCCCGGGCCGCCGCGCACGCCACGAGCGCACCGGGGCGCCGTACGATCCCGCTGCGTGACGGCTGGCGGTTCGCGCTGGTCGACCCAGGCGGCCTCTCCGACCCCACCGGCCGGTACGCGGACGCCGCCGACCCCGGCCACGACGACTCCACCTGGCGCGCCGTGGCCGTCCCCCACGACTGGAGCATCGAACAGGCCCCCACCACGCAGAACGGCACGACCAGCGGCACCGGCTTCTTCCCGGGCGGCCTGGGCTGGTACCGGATCGCCTTCCCGCTGTCGCCCGCGCACGCCGGCAAGCGGATCTCGGTCGAGTTCGACGGCGTCTACATGGACTCCACCGTCTACTGCAACGGCGTCGAGGCCGGCCGCCACCCCTACGGCTACACCGGTTTCGCCTTCGACCTCACCGACCTGCTGCACACCGACGGCGTCACCGACAACGTGATCGCGGTCAGGGTCCAGAACCGGCTGCCGAGCAGCCGCTGGTACTCCGGCAGCGGCATCTACCGCGAGGCCCGTCTGGTCGTCACGGAGCCGGTGCACGTGACCCGCTGGGGCACGTACGTCACCACCCCGGAGGTCACCGGGAAGCGGGCCGTGGTCCGGGTCGCCACCACCGTGGCGAACGCGTCCGGCGCGGGCGCGGACGTCGAGATCGTCTCCCGGATCCGCGCGCCTCACGGCCGCACGGTCGCCCGTACGTCCTCCACGGTGGCCGTGACCGAGCGGACCACCGAGACCCACGAGCTCTCCGTGGCGGGTCCCCGGCTGTGGGACTTCGCGACCCCGCACCACCGCTACACCCTGGAGACCGAACTGCGCGTCGACGGCCGGGTCGTCGACTCCTGCCGCACCCCGTTCGGCATCCGCACCTTCCGCTTCGACCCGGACGAGGGGTTCCACCTCAACGGCGTCCACGCCAAGATCAAGGGCGTCGACCTCCATCACGACCTGGGCGCGCTCGGCGCCGCGGTCAGCGTCGACGCGATCCGCCGACAGATGACGATCATGAAGTCGATGGGCGTCAACGCGTTCCGCACCTCGCACAACCCGCCCTCGCCGGAGATGGTCCGGGTCTGCGAGGAACTCGGCATCGTGATGCTGGTGGAGGCGTTCGACTGCTGGAAGACCGGCAAGACGCGGTACGACTACGGGCGGTTCTTCGACGAGTGGTGCGAGCCGGGACGCCACCGAGATGGTGCTCGCGGCCCGCAACTCGCCGGCCGTCGTGCTGTGGTCCATCGGCAACGAGATCCCCGACTCCACCTCCACCGCCGGTCTCGCCATGGCCGACCGGATCATCGCCGCGATCAGGGCGGCGGACGACACCCGCCCGCTCGTCATCGGCTCGGACAAGTACCGCAGGCCGCCCGCCAAGGGCACCGCCGCCGACCTGATGCTGGCGAAGCTGGACGGCCTCGGCCTCAACTACAACACCGCCCAGTCCGTGGACGCCCTGCACGCGGCCTATCCGCACCTGTTCCTCTTCGAGTCCGAGTCGTCCTCGGAGACCTCGACCCGGGGCGCGTACCAGGAGCCCGAGCACCTCAACACGGGCGAGAACCACACCCCGGGCGGGCGGGCCACCTCGTCCTACGACAACAACCTCGCCTCCTGGACGATGAGCGGCGAGTACGGGCACAAGAAGGACCGGGACCGGAAGTGGTTCACCGGGCAGTTCCTGTGGTCCGGCATCGACTACATCGGCGAGCCGACGCCGTACGACGTGTTCCCGGTCAAGGCGTCCTTCTTCGGCGCGGTCGACACGGCCGGCTTCCCCAAGGACATGTACCACCTGTTCCGCAGTCAGTGGGTCGACGAGCCCATGGTCCACCTGCTGCCCATGACCTGGAACCACGAGCCGGGCGACACGGTCGAGGTGTGGGCGTACTCCAACGTCGACACCGTCGAGCTGTACCTCGACGGGAAGTCCCTGGGCGTGCGCACGTTCGACGTGAAGCGGACCGTCGACGGACGTGCCTACCTGGAGACCACCGAGGCGACCGGCGACGACAAGACCTTCACCACCGGGCCCTACCCCGGCAGCTACACCAGTCCGGGCGGCAGCGCCGGCAAGCTGCATCTGACGTGGCGGGTGCCGTACGCGCCGGGCGTGCTGAAGGCGGTGGCCCGCAGGAAGGGCAGGACGGTCGCCACCGACGTCCTGCGCACGGCGGGCGCCCCGCACGCCGTGCGCCTCACCGCCGACCGCGGGTCCCTCCCGGCGGACGGGCGGTCGCTGGTCTTCGTGACCGCCGATGTCGTCGACGCACGCGGGACCGTGGTGCCCGACGCCGAGCACCTCATCTCCTTCGAGGTGAGCGGAGGCTCCCTCGCGGGCCTCGACAACGGCCGGCAGGAGAGCGCCGAGCGGTATCAGGCCACCACCCGCACCGCCTTCCACGGCAAGGCGCTCGCCGTCGTGCGCTCAGGCGTCCAGGCCGGAGCCCTGAAGGTGACCGCGCGGGCGGACGGCCTGCGCGGGGGCACGGTCACGGTGCGCGCCACGCCCGCCCGCCAGGTCGCGACCACCCCGGCCGCCGCCTTCACCGCGGACCTCCCCGCCCCGGCCGGCCTCCCCAGGCCGGACGCCAGTTTTTCCGGCCGCCCGGACACCCTGCCGGCCGCGATGCTGGACGGCGACCCGGCCACCGGGTGGTCCAACGCGTTCGTCAAGGCGGCCACCGCCCTGCTGCCCGCCTTCAGCGGGGCCCGGCCGAAGGACTGGGTGTCGGTGGACTACGGACGCACCAGGGTGTTCGACCGGGTGGAGGTGTCCTTCACCGTCGACGCCGCGCACAGCCTGCCCGCCTCGGTGACGGCCGAGGTCTGGGACGGCCGGCGGTACGTGCCGGTCACCGGGGCGGTCGTCGACTGGGCCACCGCGTCGAACACGCCCACGGCGCTCACCTTCGACCCCGTGCGCGGCTCGAAGCTCCGGCTGAGCCTCACCAGCGGCGCGCCCGGCACGGCCCGCGGCGCGGTGCGTATCACGAGGTGGGAGGCGTGACCGCCTGACCGGTCCGGGCCGCGGGCCGCGGGGCGCCCCGGCCGGGACCACCGGCCCGGGCGCCACCGCACGCCGGCGCCCGCGCGTCCGCGACGCCCGCATGAGCGCCTCAGAGCGCTTCGGCCCCCGCGAACGTCACCTTCGCCGTGTCCACCGTGCCGGCGGTGCGGCCGGGCGCGCTCTGCCACGACCAGTACAGATTGGTGTGGGCGATGACCTGCTCCGGGGCCGGCGCGCCGTACTCGCTGAGGTCCTCCGTGGTGTGCGCGTCGCCGACCAGCGTCACGTCGTAGCCCCGGACGAAGGCGCCGTGCAGGGTCGAGCGGATGCACGCGTCCGTCTGCGCGCCCGTGACGACGACCCGGCCCACCCCGTGTCCGGCGAGCACCGACTCCAGTTCCGTGTCCTCGAAGGAGTCGAAGTAGCTCTTGTGCACGAGCGGCTCCGGGTCGAGGCGGACCAACTCCTCGACGTACTGCCAGTTCTCGCTGCCGCGCACCAGTTCGCCGTCCGAGTGCTGCACCCAGACGACCGGCGCCCCCTGCGCGCGGGCGGTGTCGATCAGGGTGCGGATGTTGGCGATCACCTCGTCGCGCCGGGGCGCGCCCGCCACCACGCCTTTCTGGACGTCGATGACGAGCAGGGCCGTACGCGGCCGGTCGGGCAGGGTGGTCATGGAGGTTCCCCGATCTCGCAGCGCTGTGCGGACTGTCCACCCTAGTACTGCAACGGTCTTTACCATGACTGCTGGCCAGCTCGGTCGTTGGTGTGGTTATGGGTGGGGACCTTGCTGATGTCGGGTTGTGGGCGGGGAACTTGATGCTCTGCATGAGCGGTTCGTGCACCGGTTCAACCGGGAGGAGCCGAGGCAGTCGGCGCTGGCTTGCATGCGAAATCTGGTTGCGCCGCTGCAGCGGAAGAACGGCTGGACGCCGGCGGAGGAGGCCGGGCACACGGGTCCCGATCGCATCCACCGGCTGCTGAACCGGATCGAGTGGGACGGTCACGGCGGACGCCGCCTACGGCTACAGCAAGGGCTGGCGGTTCGAGCTGGAGCAGGCGGACGTCTTCCACGTCATGGCCACCACCCGGCACGACACCGTCGTCGCCCGCTGGTCCATCGACCATCCCGTGCACGAGCTGTTTCCCGGCCTTCCGCGGCAGAAATGGAAACGCCGGTCCTGCGGTGAAGGAGCCCATGGCCGTCGGATCTTTGACTGGGCCCGCGTGGAGGTTCGGCCCTGGCACCGCGAGGACCGTCGGCACTGGGTCCTCGCCCGCCGCACCGACCGCCGCCCCACCCCGGTCGACCACATCTTGCACTGGTCCCACTGGTCCCACTGGCGCCGACGACGCCAGCACCAGGCCCGCATCAGCCACCACAAACGACGCGGACACAGCCCCTGGAAACCGCCCAGCAATCAGAACAAGCACCGTTGCAGTACTGGGCCTTCTTCCGGCTCGTGACTTTTCCGGCTCGTGAATTCCGTGAGAAGTATTGACGCCGGTGGCCGGATCTTTATTATCCACTCGCTCGACACTTCGATCGATGTTCGAAATCACGAACATAGTTGTGCCGCACCACCATTCGCACAGCCTCCGAGGGGCCGGCAGAGCCGCGCACTCAGAAAACGAGGTCCCCATGCACAGACTCAGCTTCAGCCGCAGACGTCCGTCCGCGGTGCTCGCCGCCACGACCGCGACCCTGGTCTCGCTGACGGCGCTGCTGGTCGCCAGTCCGACCGCCCAGGCAGCCAGTAGTGGCGCCCTGCGCGGCGTCGGCTCCAACCGGTGTCTCGACGTGCCGGGCGCCAGTCAGACCAATGGCACCAGCACCCAGATCTGGGACTGCTGGGGCGGGAACAACCAGCAGTGGACGCTGACGGACAGCAACCAGCTGACTGTGTACGGCAACAAGTGTCTGGACGTCCCTGGCCACGCCACCACGTCCGGAACCCGGCCGGTGATCTGGGACTGCAACGGCGGGACCAACCAGCAGTGGCGGGTGAACGCCGACGGCACGGTCGTCGGCACGGAGTCCGGGCTGTGCCTGAGCGTCACGGGTGCCGGCACGGCCAACGGCACGGCGGTGGAGATCGCGACGTGCAACGGCGGCAGCAACCAGAAGTGGTCCGGCCTGACCCCGTCGGGCACCACGTGTGCTCTTCCGTCGACGTACAACTGGACCTCGA
The DNA here is from genome assembly GCF_030816715.1 of Streptomyces achromogenes. Taxonomy (NCBI): domain Bacteria; kingdom Bacillati; phylum Actinomycetota; class Actinomycetes; order Kitasatosporales; family Streptomycetaceae; genus Streptomyces; species Streptomyces achromogenes. Next base: position 8,177,034 of record NZ_JAUSYH010000001.1, read on the forward strand.
CCGCACCGCTCGCGCAGCCGGCGAACGGGTGGTACTCCGAGAAGGACTTCACCACCGTGACGTACCAGGGCAAGCACCTGGTCTACGGGACGTACGCCGACGCCAGCGGCTGGCACTCGATGGGCTTCGGCCCCTTCACGAACTGGTCGGACATGGCGACGGCCCCCCAGACCGCCATGAGCCAGGGCGCGGTGGCGCCGACGCTGATCTACTTCGCGCCCAAGAACATCTGGGTGATGGCCTCCCAGTGGGCCGGCGGCTGGAAGTTCAACTACCGCACGTCGACCGACCCCACCAACCCCAACAGCTGGTCCGCGCCGCAGGCGCTGTTCACCGGCGAGCTCCCCAGCACCGAAAGCGGCGTGGGCGCGCTCGACCAGACCCTGATCGCCGACGACCAGAACATGTACCTGTTCTTCGCCGGTGACAACGGCAAGATCTACAAGACGAGCATGTCGCTCGCGAACTTCCCGGGCAACTTCGGCTCGTCGTACACGACGGTCATCAGCGACACCGTGGACAAGGTGTTCGAGGCGCCGGAGGTCTACAAGGTCCAGGGTCAGAACCAGTACCTCATGATCGTCGAGGCGAGGGGCGCGAACGGGCGCTACTTCCGCTCGTACACCGCCTCCAACCTGAACGGTCCGTGGACCGTGCAGGCCGGCAGCGAGAGCAGCCCCTTCGCGGGCAAGGCCAACAGCGGTGCCACCTGGACCAACGACATCAGCCACGGTGACCTGGTCCGCAACAACCCCGACCAGACCAAGACCATCAACCCCTGCAACCTGCAGTTCCTCTACCAGGGCAGGGGCGCCACCCCGAACGGCGCCGACTACCTGACGTGGCCGTACCGGCCGGGTGTCCTCACCCTGCAACGCTGATCCGCCTGACACGCACCGCCTGAAGGAACCCCAGCCGCCCGCCGGCTGGGGTTCCTCCCCTTTGGCGGGCGGCGGGCCCCCGGGGGTCATCCCGCCGTTCCGGCGATCTCCTTCGGCCGCGTGGGTTCGGCCCGGTCCGCGCCGTCGCCGTACCGGGAGCGCAGCTCCGACAGCACGCCGAACGCCGCCGCAGTCAGCGGCACCGACAGGAGCATGCCGAGGATGCCGGCGATGGAGGCGCCCGCCGTGAGCGCCGGCAGGATCGCCGCCGGGCGCATCTGCACGGTCCGGCTGTGGATCACCGGCTGGAGCACGCTCCCTCGAGGATCTGCACCGCGAACACCACGCCGCGCCCACCCCACGAACGACGCGGACACAGCCCCTGAAAAGTGCCCAGCACTCAGAACAAGTACCGTTGCAGTACTAGGACGCCCCACTGACAACGACCCGCCGGTACGGTTGCCGTCCGCGCGGCCCCAGCGACGCGGCCCCGCCGACGCGCCCGAGCGGAACCGCCCCGGCGACGCGCCCCAGCGACGCGGCCCCGCGGCGACGCCCCGAGGTCATTTCGTCCGCACCGTTGACGGGGTGTCATGACTGCAACAAGCATGTCCTTCGACCCTCCCTGGGAGCGCTCCCATCGGTCCGCCCGGTTCCGTGCGGAGCGTCCCGCGTCTTCCGAGGAGCCCGGACGTGAACCGACGCAGAACCGCCCTGCTGTCCCTCGCGGCCCTGCTGGGCGCGGCGCTCACCGCGCTGCCCGCCCAGCAGGCCGGTGCCGACGAGACCGAACAGGTCAGGAACGGCACCTTCGACACGACCGCCGATCCGTGGTGGACCAGCAACGTCACCGCCGGCCTCACCGACGGTCGGCTCTGCGCCGACGTGCCCGGCGGCACCGTCAACCGCTGGGACTCCGCCGTCGGCCAGAACGACATCACCCTGCTGAAGGGGACGACGTACCGGTTCTCCTTCAGCGCCTCCGGAGTGCCCGAGGGGCATGTGGTGCGCGCCGTCGTGGGCCTCGGGGCGGCGCCGTACGACACCTGGTACGAGGCGACGCCGGTGCTGAGCCCGTCGGGGTCGTACGCGTACACCTTCACCGCACCCGTCGACAGCGCCCAGGGGCAGGTCGCCTTCCAGGTCGGCGGCAGCGCCGACCCCTGGCGGTTCTGCCTGGACGACGTGTCGCTGCTGGGCGGGGTGCCGCCCGAGGTGTACGAGCCCGACACCGGACCGCGGGTGCGCGTCAACCAGGTCGCCTACCTGCCCGGCGGGCCCAAGAACGCCACGCTGGTGACGGACGCCGCCGGCAGACTGCCCTGGCGGCTGAGGAACGCCGCCGGGACGACGGTCGCGAAGGGCTGGAGCGTGCCGCGCGGTCTCGACGCCTCCTCCGGCCAGCGCGTGCACTCCATCGACTTCGGCGCCTTCCGCAAGGGCGGCACCGGCTTCACCCTGGTCGCCGACGGGGAGACCAGCCGCCCGTTCGACATCGGCACGGCCGCCTATCGGCGGCTGCGCGTCGACGCGGCGAAGTACTACTACACGCAGCGCAGCGGCATCGCGATCCGCGACGACCTGCGGCCCGGATACGGCAGGGCCGCCGGACACGTGGGCGTCGCGCCCAACCAGGGCGACGCGTCGGTGCCCTGCCGGCCCGGGGTGTGCGACTACACCCTCGACGTCTCCGGCGGCTGGTACGACGCCGGGGACCACGGCAAGTACGTCGTCAACGGGGGCATCGCGGTCTGGGAGCTGATGAGCACCTACGAACGCTCCCTGCACGCCCGCACCGGGCATCCGGCCGCGCTCGGCGACGGCACGCTCGCCCTGCCCGAGAGCGGCAACAGGACGCCGGACATCCTCGACGAGGCCCGCTGGGAGCTGGACTTCCTGCTGAGGATGCAGGTGCCGGCCGGACAGCCGCTGGCGGGCATGGCCCACCACAAGGTCCACGACGAGCAGTGGACGGGCCTGCCGCTGCTGCCGGACGACGACCCGCAAAAGCGCGAGCTGCACCCGCCGACGACCACCGCGACCCTCAACCTGGCCGCTGCCGCCGCCCAGGCGGCCCGGCTCTACAAGCCCTACGACAAGGCGTTCGCGGCCAAGGCGCTGAAGGCGGCGCGCACCGCCTGGGCGGCCGCCGTGGCGCACCCGAAGGTGTACGCCGACCCGGCCGACGCCACCGGCGGCGGCGCCTACAACGACGACGACGCGACCGACGAGTTCTACTGGGCGGCGGCCGAGCTGTACCTGACCACGGGGGAGAAGCAGTACGCCGACTTCGTCGCCGGCTCGCCCGTGCACACCGCCGACGTGTTCGTCCCCTACGGATTCGACTGGTCCCGCACTGCCGCCGCCGGGCGGCTCGACCTCGCCCTCGTGCCCAGCAAGCTGCCGGGACGGGACAAGGTGCGCCGGTCGGTGGTGCGCGGCGCGGACACCTATCTGGCCGCCCTGGCGGCACAGCCGTACGGCATGCCCTACGCGCCCGACGGCAACCGCTACGACTGGGGTTCCAGTCACCAGGTCCTGAACAACGCCGTGGTGATCGCCACCGCCTACGACCTGACCGGCGCCTCGAAGTACCGTGACGGGGCCCTCGAGAGCATGGACTACGTCCTCGGCCGCAACGCCCTCAACATCTCGTACGTCACCGGCTACGGCGAGGTGAACTCCCACCGTCAGCACAGCCGTTGGTACGCCCACCAGCTCGACCCGAGCCTGCCGGACCCGCCGGCCGGAACCCTCGCGGGCGGGCCGAACTCGAGCATCCAGGACCCCTTCGCGCAGGGCAAGCTCCAGGGGTGCGTCGGACAGTTCTGCTACATCGACGACATTCAGTCCTGGTCGACGAACGAGACGGCGATCAACTGGAATGCGGCGCTGGCCCGGATGGCGTCCTTCGTGGCGGATCAGCAATAGGACGCCACCGGTCGGGAGCGAGCACGGACGAACATCTTCTGGTACCGCGCGGTCATCAGTTTGACCTGGGGAGATTTACGAGTAAGTACCCGCGCGGTACCGTGAAGGGCATGCCAGCCCTCAATGTGGAGTTCAGCGATCGCGAGCTGGAGGACCTGCGGCAGATCGCCAAGGAACGCGGTACGTCGATGAAGGCACTCGTGCGGGAGGCGGCCGCCGCCGACATCGCGCGGCACCGGGCGCTGCAGGAGGGCGCGGAGGAATTTCGCAGGTTCTTCGCGTCCCACGCCGACGAGTTCGCGGCCGCTTTCCCCGACGACGAGCACGCCGCCAGGAGCGAGGGGCGGGTCGCCTGACCGATGACAGCCGTCATCCACATCGACGTGCCCTGGCTGCTCCAGCGCCATGAAGAGGTCCTGCCCGAGCAGCCCACCGTCAACGACTTCTCGGCCCTGGTCGCGGCCGTCGCCCGGCACCGGGTCGACCCGCCCAGACTGGGCGTGGACTCCGATCCCGCCTGGCGGGCGGCCGCACTGCTGCACACGCTCACCCTGCTCAGGCCGCTGCCCTCGGCCAACGCCCGCTTCGCCTGTGCGACGGCGGTGGCGTACATGTTCACCAGCGGCGTCGGCATCGATCCGCCGTACGGCGCGCTCGTCGACCTCGCCCGGGATCTCCTCGACGGGAAGACCGACGTGTACGGCGCGGCGGACCGGCTGCGTTCCTGGCAGATATGACGCGGGTCCACGGGACGCCGAAGGGAAAACCTTCCGGGCCGCCGGCCGAGGGCGGGAGGAACAGGGCCGGCGGCCGTTTCGCGCAGGAGAGCCGCCGTCCTGCGCGGGGCCTCCGAGGAAGTGGCCGGTTCCACCCAACTACCCGGGCCGGTGCGGCGGGAGCGTGCGCGGAGCCTCGCCGCGTGCGCGTGTTTCACACGGGGCGCAAGAACGGATTCCGACCGGAACACCCTGCCTCGCGGAAAGACGCCGTACGAGGTGGGAGCCGCTTTTCGCTTATCGACTTTCCATCAACAAAGGGCGCCTTCGGCTCTCGCCTTGTTGCGCGCGACTTAGTTGTGCAAAGGTGAACCACCCGTGCGGGGGATCATGGCCAGGTCCCCTGCGTTCGTCGGCGGAGGCGAATTGGCGCTCCCTGCCCGCACCGAACAGGTACGTACCAAAGGAATTCGCTCAGTGCCCACCCCCCAGCCTCCGCTTCCGCCCTACCCCCCGCCGGGCGAGGGCCCCGGAGAATCCGACGAGTCCCTCGCCGCCGGAATCCGCGGCGGCGCGGACAGCGAGGTCGCCCAGTCCACGGCGCTGCTGATCGCCCGGCACTGGCGGCCGGCGCACGAGTACGCGGTCATCTGCCTCGCCTCCTCCGGAAGCGTCGCGTCGATGATCACCGCAGCCGCCTTCCACCAGGTCTTCGACCGGCTCAAGCTGGGCGAGCCGGGCACCGCGCTGCGCCCCCGACTGCTGGTGACCGTCCGGGACATGGCCCGGCTGTGGTCCGCCGACGAGCAGCTGTCGGGCGTCCTGCCCGTGCTGCGCAAACCGGCCGGGGCCCGGGGCATGCGCACCGCGAAGTCCATGACCCCGGAGAACCGGGTGCTGGCGGAACGCTCGTTCCAGGGACTTCCCGCGGTCGCCCGCTGCGTGCTGTGGCACGTGGAGGTCGAGGCCGAGCAGATCACCGTCGCGGCCGGACTGCTCGGCATGGACACCGAGACCGTGTCCGCGGCCCTCGAACAGGCCCGCGACAAGCTGCGCGAGGGCGTCGTGCGCGCCCACCGGGAACTCGCGCCGAGCAAGGACTGCCGCTTCTACAACCGACTGCTGGACGTGCCCATCCGGCGCGGCGGCGAACTCCTGCCCGACGTGCGCAAGCACCTGGACGAGTGCCGCTACTGCCGCTCCGCCGCCGAACAGCTCGGCGGCTTCGAGAACGGCCTCGGCCTGCTGCTCGCCGAGGCGGTGCTCGGCTGGGGCGCCCGCCGCTACCACGACACCCGGCCCGGCCGGGCCCGTCAGCAGACCGTGCGCCTGAAGGGCTCGGCACGCCACCGCGGCGGCGGCACCCGCGGCCGGCGCGGCGCCCTGCTCGCGAAGATCCCCACGCCGCGCCGGCGCACGTCCGACGGCCCGCGCTCGGCGCGCAGACTGTTCGCCGGCGTCGGCCTGGCCTCGGCCGGCCTGGTGACCACCCTGCTCGCGGCCGGCCTGTGGACGGACGGCGGCGGCGCCGACCCCGCCTCCTCCAGCACCGGCGTCCCCGGCACCGACTCGCAGACCGCCACCGCCTCGCCGACCGCCCCCGGCACCGCCCGCCTGCCCGCCACGCCCCGGCAGACCAGGCTGCGCAACGCCGCCGCCGACCTGTGCCTGGACGTCCGCGGCGAGGCGAAGGCGGGCGCCTCCGTCGAGCTGGCGGGCTGCTCGTCCGAGGTGACCCAGCAGTGGTCGTACGGCGACGACGGCCAGGTGCGCAGCGTGGCCCGGCCCGACCTGTGCGTGGACTCGCACGTGGACGCCGGCGTCGTCATCCTCGGCGGGTGCGTCGACGCCACCGACGCCCGCGGCGACGACGTCCGCTACGACCTCACCGCGCAGGGCGAGTTGCTGCCCCGCTGGGACGACGCGCTCGCGCTCGCCCCGGCCGGCGAGAACGCGGGCAGCGACGTGGTGGTGAAGGTGCGCGACCACTCGGCGAGTCAGCGCTGGCTCACCGACGCCCCCTCGGCGAGCCCGGGCTCCCTCGCCGTCGCCGGCACCGACGCGCCGGCCTCGGCCCGGCCCGTCGACCTGGCGGACGGGGCCGTCTGAGGCCCGGTCCGTCCGGGCCCGGGCGGACCGTCAGCCGCCGTCCTCGACGAGGTCCTCGGGGCCGACGGTCGACGGGCCGCGGTGACCGCAGAGGGCAAGCGTGAGGTCGAACTCGGCGAGCAGGCAGCGGATCACGTGCTCGACGCCGGACTGTCCGTCCAGGCCCAGCCCGTAGACGTAGGGCCGGCCGAGCAGGACCGCCCGTGCGCCGAGGGCGAGGGCCTTGAAGACGTCGTCCCCGGTGCGCACCCCGCTGTCGAACAGCACGCTCAGCCGGTCGCCGACCGCCCGCGCCACCCGGGGCAGCGCGTCGGCGGCCGCCACCGAGCCGGCCACCTGCCGGCCGCCGTGGTTGGAGACCACCACGCCGTCCATCCCGGCGTCCGCCGCCAGTCGGGCGTCGTCCGGGTGCAGCACGCCCTTGAGGACGATCGGGCCGTCCCAGTTCTCCCGCAGGAAGGCCAGGTCCGGCCAGGTCTTGCCGGGGTCCGCGAACAGGTTCACGAAGTGCAGCACGGCCGCGTTCGGATCCTCGTGCACGGTCTTGGCGAGACCTGCCGCGAAGGCGGGGTCGGTGAAGTAGTTGGCCGTGCCCACGCCGTGCAGGAACGGCAGGTAGGCCTGGTCCAGGTCACGGGGCCGCCAGGCCAGCATCGGGGTGTCGAGGGTGACGACCAGCACCGTGAAGCCGCTCGCCCTCGCCCGGCCCAGAAAGCTGCGGGTGACCTCACGGTCCTTGGACCAGTACAGCTGGAACCAGCGCTCGGCGTCCCCCATCGCCTCGGCCACCTGCTCGATCGGCGTGCTGGAGGCCGACGACAGGATGTACGGGACGCCGTGTGCGGCCGCCGCCCGGGCCGCCGCGGACTCCGCCTCCGGATGCATGATCGACAGCACCCCGACCGGCGCCAGCGCCAGCGGCGCGGGCAGCGCGCGGCCCAGTACCTCGACCGACAGGTCCCGCTCGCGCACGTCGCGCAGCATGCGCGGCACGATCCGGCGGCGTTCCAGCGCCGCCCGGTTGGCCCGCGCGGTGCTGCCGTCGCCCGCGCTGCCCGCGACGTAGCCGACCGGCCCCGGTCCGAGCCGCCCCTCGGTGAGCTCCTCCAGCCGGGTCAGGTCGGTGGGCAGCCGGGGAACCGCGCCGGTCATCCCGTTGAGGTAGATCTCGTACTGGAAGTCCCCCCAGTGCTCGGCCATCCGTCCGTGCCGCCTCTCGTCGTCCCGTCATCCCCGTCGTCCCGTCGCGCAGTCGCTCGGGCGTGGTGCCGCAGGGGCGACCATACCGGCGGGTCGGCGCCGTGGTCCCGGTCCGTGCCGGCTCTCCGGGCGCGATCCCGCCGGGGTCTTCGAGGGACTCCCGCGGGGTGGTGCGCGGTCGCCCCGGCCGGCCTCCGGAGAGATCGTCGGGGGCTCGGGGGCGCTAGCGGAATGTTTCAGGCCGATTAACGAAGCTACGAGAACCGGTCACCGAATCGACCCAAGGGATCATGAAGCGCTTGCTTTCGGCGTTGGAACGTTCGAATTTGGTGACTTCGCGCCACTGATTCAATACGCAAGGTTACCGAAACGCATGGGGTCGATGTGAGATTCGGCGGCGGACTCGGCAGACTCGCGCTCGCCGCGTTCGGCACCGACCGAGTCGGACCGGCACACCCCCGAATCGAGCGGAAGGATGCACACAATGCGGAACACCGCGCGCTGGGCAGCGACCCTCGGCCTCACGGCCGCAACCGTCTGCGGATCCCTCACCGGATCCGCGCTCGCCGCCCCGGCCGCAGCGCCGACCTCCCTGTACGCCCCGTCGGCACTCGTGCTGACCGTGGGCCACGGAGAGACCGCCGCCACCGCCAACGCGGCCCGGGCCGTCACCCTGAGCTGCGCCCCGACGCCCTCCGGCACGCACCCGGCCGCCGCCCTGGCCTGCGCCGAACTGCGCGCCGCCGGCGGTGACCCGGAACTCCTGGCGGGCCCGGGCCACGCCGTGTGCACCCGGCAGTACGACCCGGTGGTCGTCACCGTGGACGGCGTGTGGCAGGGCAGGCGCGTGGCCTTCGCGCACACCTTCGCCAACGAGTGCGTGAAGAACGCTGCCGAGAGCAGCCTCTTCGCGTTCTGAGGACCGGGATCACGTGGTCCCCGTGGACACCGAGGGCAGGCTCGTGAAGTGGGGAGTGCGAGCCCCTGACGCGGGACCGCTGTGATCTCGTACCCGGAGGCCGGACCGGCGGTGTGGGGCTGCCGCCGGCCTCCGGGCTTTTCGTGTACGACCCGGCCGCGAGCGGACGGGTCCGTCGCGTGCGACCGGCTCTGCGCACGCGACCCGGCCGCACCCGCCCGCGCGGGTGCGGCCTTCGGGCGGCAGGGGCCCGTCAGGAACGCTCCCGGTCCCGGTGGCTGGTGTCGCACCAGGGGTAGCGGCGACTGCGCCGGCAGGTGCACAGGGCGACCCGGAAGCGGTCGGAGGAGACGGTGGTGCCGTCCTCCAGCTCCACCTCCACCGGACCCTCGACGAGCAGGGGCCCCCGGCGGCGGACGGTGATCCGGCAGGGCTTGTCGGCGGGGGAGTTCGACACGGGCGACCACCAGCTCCTCGTTCTCGTCGTTTCTCGTCGTTTCCCGTCCTCGGTTCTCGACGCCTCTCGACGCCTCTCGGCGCGCCGTGGGGCGGCGGGGCCGGTCAGGAGACGCGGGCGGTCTCCCGCTCGGGCAGCGGGACCCGCAAGGAGGACCCGCCCGAGCGCCAGGCGGCCAGCAGCCGGTCGCCGAGGCGGTCCTCCAGCATCCCGGTCGCGTCGACGCCGAACGCGATATCGGCCGCGAGGTGGGGCTCCTCCTCGAGCAGACCGGCGATCACCTCGTGGCGCACGACCTGCTCGTGGACGGCGTCCGCCTCGACGTGCTCGTCGTAGAAGTGCACGGCGGCGGGGCCGGCGTCCGCGCGGCGCATCGCCTGCGCGAGCCGCCGAGAGCCGGGCGAGGAGGTGATCTCCACCGCCGCGAAGTGTCCGACGAGCGCTCCGCGCAGGGACCGGTGCAGGCCGAACAGGGACATCATGTTGACCACGGCCAGCGCCTGCGCGCACGCCGCGTCGAGGTAGCGGCCGTAGCCGGTGTCCAGCCCCAGGTCCGCCATCAGGTCCGCGAAGAGCCGGGCGTGCACGCGCTCGGGCCGGCCGCCGCCGTACTCGTCGAACTCCACCGCGGCCATGGCCGCCTTGGCCCGGCCCCACAGCCGAGGCAGCACCCACGCGTGCGGGTCCGCCTCCTTGAGGTGGTACAGGGAGCGCTGGGCCGCGTACTCGCGCAGCTGCCAGGCCTCGCCCTCGGCGGCCAGGAAGTGGCTGACCCCCGTGCCCTCGACCGGCTCCACGAGGATCTCCGCCAGCGCCTCGTCGAGGGAGGCGTGGACCGGTGTGTCCGTGCGCAGGGCGGTCAGGAAGCGGTGTTCCAGCGCGGCCCGGACCCGCAGCAGGGCCGGGTCCCACTCGAGGTCCGGGGACACCCCGGCGAAACCGCGGTAGTGCAGTTCGTAGCAGAGGTACAGGGCGAGCTGGAGGTCGTCGCCGTACGGGGAGGCTGCCGCCGCGGCCTCGGTCGCCGGGAGGGGGCCCGCGTCCTCCAGGTACGCGCGGACGGCCGTGGAGAGGGGGCCTCGGGGGGCCGGCAGCGGCGGTCCTGCAAGGTCGTGTGCCATGCGGGCCGGGTACCCCCGCGGGCGGCGGTACACCCCTCGGCCTGCGGTTCGACGGAAGGGGGGCGCCCGGCGGGGATGCCCGGCGCTCCCCTTCCGGGGTGCGGCTCGCGGGGCTCAGTCGCTCCGGGGCTCCTCCTGGGCGCGCCGGTCGGCGGCGAGGGCGTCGGCGGCCTCCGCCCTGCGCCGGGAGCGCTCGTCCTCCGGGTCGTCGACGCGCGTCTCGGCGTCCTCTATCTCCTGGATGAGCTCCTCCAGCGGGGTCCGGGAGCGGTCCTGGCCGGTGTCGGGGCGCTGTTCGTCGTCGGGCACGGTGGCTTCCTTCCGCCGGGTTCGGATCGGTCCTCAGTGTTTCGCGAGGCGCAGCGGGACCGGCTCCGGGGGTGCGTCCCCGTCGTCGGCGAGCCGGGTGACCTCCGCCCACCAGGCCGGGCCGTCCTCCAGGTGGCGCAGCATGACGCCCTCACGGATCGCCCAGGGACAGACGGTGAGCGTGGAGAGCCCGGTCAGCTTCATCGCCGTGTGCCCAAGCACCGCGCCGGCCAGGCTCTGCGCGGCGCGCGGCGCGGAGATGCCGGGCAGCCGGGCGCGTTCGGCCGCGGGCAGGGCGGCCAGCGTGTCGATGGCTTTCCGCAGGTCGCCGCGGCGCAGGGTGCGGTCCATGAACGGGCCGTGCCGCCCGGGCGCCGCCCCGCACAGCCGCCCCAGCTGCTGGAAGGTCCGGGAGGTGGCCACCGCCGTACGCGGACCCTCCCAGCGGATCCGGGCGGCCACGTCCCTGAGCTGATGGCGGATCCGGCGGCGGGCATCACGCAGGAGCTCGGGGGAGGGCGGGTCGTGGTCGGCGAAGAAGTCGTGGGTGAGGCGGGCCGCACCCAACGGCAGGGAGACGACGAAGTCCGGCAGCCGGCCCCGGCCGAAGGCCACCTCGAAGGACCCGCCGCCGATGTCCAACAGGGCGAGCGGTCCCGACCGCCAGCCCATCCAGCGCCGGGCCCCTAGGAAGGTCAGCTCCGCCTCCACCTCGCCCGGCAGGGTGGACAGCGCGACGCCGCTGCGCGCCCGGACCGTGCGCAGCACCTCCTGCCGGTTGGGGGCGGCGCGCACCACGGCGGTGGCGAAGGCGAGGGGCCCGGTGGCCGCCCAGCGGTCCGCGGTCCGGGCCGCGGCGGAGACCGCCCGGACGAGCCGTTCCACGGCCTCCTCCGGGATGGGGTCACCGTGTTTGACCTGTTCGGACAGCCGCAGCCGCCACTTGGCGGTGTGCACCGGCAGCGGAACTCCGCCCGCCGCGTCGGCGACCACGAGCCGTACGGTGTTCGACCCCACGTCCAGAACGCTGATTCTCATGGCCCGCGAGTACCCAGGCCCAAACCTCCATGCGCCGCCCCGAACCTCCATCCGCCGCCGAGCCGAAAGGGAGCGTGACGGGAGAGATGGGGGCAAAGCAGGTTCGTCGAGGCCCGGACGGCAGCGGGGGCCGCCGTCCGGTGCGGACGGCGGCCCCTCTCCCCGGTGGGCGGTTCCCGCGCCCGGTCCGTCACATGTGGATCACCGGCGCGGCGTCCGCGTCCGGCTCCGGCACCCCGCGGCGGAAGAGCGCGAAGGCGATGGCCGCGCCCGCGACGAAGAAGCCGGCCGACCACCAGAAGGCCGTGGTGTAGCTCTCGATGGTGGCCTGCGCCTGGACCAGCTCGTCCGCCGGGTTCTTGCCGGCCAGGTAGTCCGTCGCGGCGCTCGCGGCGAGGGTGTTCAGCAGGGCCGTGCCGATCGATCCGCCCACCTGCTGCATCGCGTTGACGGTGGCCGAGGCCACGCCCGCGTCCTCGGCGGCGACCCCGCCGGTGGCCAGCTGCATGGCCGGCGGCATGACCAGACCGAGGCCGAGGCCGATGACGACCAGCTGCGGCAGGACGGCGCTCAGGTAGTGCGAGCCGACGCCGATCCCGGTCAGCCAGGCCATGCCGGCCGCAGCGACGGCGAAGCCCAGCGGGATGACCGCCTTCGGCCCCAGTCGTGGCACCAAGGCCGTCGTGCCGAGCTGCGCCGCGACCATGAGCGCGCCGACCATCGGCAGGAACGCCACACCCGTCTTCGTCGGGCTGAAGCCGAGGTTCAGCTGCAGGTAGTAGGTGAGGAAGAGGAACACGCCGAACATGCCGGCGCCGGAGATGAGCACGGCGAAGAAGGAGGCCGCGCGGTTGCGGTCGAGCAGGATGCGCAGCGGCAGCAGCGGGTGCGCGGCCCGGGTCTGCCACCAGGTGAAGGCGGCCAGCAGCAGGCCGCCCGCGATCAGGAAGCCCCAGGTCAGCGGCGAGTCCCAGTCGTGCGTCTCCGCGTTGGAGAAGCCGTAGACCAGGGCGAACAGGCCGGCGGCGACCAGGACGGTGCCGGGCACGTCCAGCTTGGAGTTCGCGGCGTCGCGGTGGTTGGCGAGCAGGAGCCAGCCGCCGGCGAAGGCGAGGACGGCGATGGCCACGTTGACGTAGAGCGTCCAGCGCCAGTCGAGCGCGTCGGTCAGGATGCCGCCGAGCAGCAGGCCCACCGCGCCGCCCGCGCCGGCGATGGCGCCGTAGACGCTGAACGCCTTGGCCCGCTCCTTGGCGTCGGTGAACGTGGTGTTGAGCAGGGAGAGCGCCGCCGGGGCGAGGAGCGCGCCGAACGCGCCCTGCAGCGCGCGGGCGGTGACCAGCATCTCGAAGTTGGCGGCGGCGCCGCCGAGCGCCGAGACGGCGGCGAAGCCGACGATGCCGATCAGGAAGGCCGTCTTGCGGCCGAAGAGGTCGGCTATGCGCCCGCCGAGCAGCAGCAGGGAGGCGAACGCCAGGGCGTACGCGGTGACGATCCACTGCCGGCTGCCGTCGGAGAAGCCGAGGTCTGCCTGGGCGGAGGGCAGCGCGATGTTCACGATGGTGGCGTCCAGCACCACCATCAGCTGGGCGAGGGCGACCACGGCGAGGATCCACCACTTCCTGGCGGAGGCCGTGGACGGATGCTGTTCGGCGCCCGCGCGGGCGTCTTTCGTCAGGGTTTTGGAGGACATCGGGAACCACTCCAGGGCCGTCGGCAATGAGCGCGTAAACGAAACCGTTTCGTACACATGGAGGCTAGACCAGATTCTGCGAAACGGCAAAGTTTCGTTAGTGGATCGCGGATCGCGGATCGCGGATCGCGGATCGCGGGTGCCGGGTGCCGGGTGCCGGGTGCCGGGTGCCGGGGGTGGGGGTGGGGTGCGAGCCGGGGGGGGGCGACCACCGGGCCGGGCGCGTCCGGCGGGCTCTACGCCAGCTGGCGTCGCACCAGCTCGTGCAGCCGGCCGCCGGTGTCCGCGAGGAGCTGCGCCGGCGGGCCCTGCTGGGCGATCCTGCCGTTCTCCATCACGACCACCCGGTCGGCGTCCATCACCGTCGAGAGCCGGTGCGCGATGACCACGCGCGTCGCGTTGAGCTTGCGGGTGCTCTCGATGACCGTGCGCTGCGTCTCGTTGTCGAGGGCGCTGGTCGCCTCGTCGAAGAACAGGATGCGCGGCCGCCGGATCAGCGCCTGCGCGATCATCAGCCGCTGACGCTGACCGCCCGAGACGGACCCGCTGCCGGAGACGATCGTGTGCAGCCCCATCGGCATACGCCTGATGTCCTCCGCGAGCCCCGCCAGCTCCGCGGCCGCCATCGCCTCCTCCGGCGTGTAGGCCCCGGTCCCGCAGATCACGTCCAGCAGCGAGCCGGTGAACGGCTGGGCGTGCTGGAGCACCACCCCGCACTGCCGGCGCACCGCCGCCTGGTCCAGCGCCGCCAGGTCCTGGCCGTCGTACAGCACACTGCCCGAGAGGGGCCTGTCGAAGCCGATGAGCAGCCGCAGCAGGGTCGACTTGCCGCAGCCGCTCGGGCCGACGACCGCCACGAACTCGCCCGGCCGCACCTCGAAGGAGACGTCGTCGAGGACGAGGGGACCGTCGTCGGAGTAGCGGAAGGAGAGCCGGCGGGCCTCGAGCGCGCCGGTCAGCGGGCCGGGACGGGTGTTGGCGGTGCGGACCTCGGGGGTGGCCTCCAGCACCGGCCGGATCTCCTCGAACAGCGGCAGCGCGGCCACCGCCGACACGAACGCGCCGGTCAACGAGGTGACCGAGGTGAGCAGCATCGTCATGGAGGTGTTGAAGGTGAGGAAGTCCGCCGCCGACAGCGCCCCCCGGGCGGGGCCCGCCAGCAGCATGAACATCAGCAGCGAGCACAGTGGCAGGTACACCGAGCCCAGCACCGTGCTCAGGTTCTTGATCCGGCCGAGCCGCTGCTGGAGCTCGCGGCTGCGCGCGAACTGCGCCGCCCAGGCCGCGTACGCGTAGTTCTCGGCCGCCGCCACCCGCAGTTTCGGCAGCCCGCGCAACGTCTGGAACGCCTGGTTGTTCAGCTTGTTGGAGAGCACGACGAGCCGCCGCTGCCAGCGCATCTGCCACAGCCCGAGCGCCAGGAACACGGACGCGATCACGACCAGCATGCCGATCGCGGCCAGTGCCATCGGCACGCTGTACCAGAGCAGCAGCCCCAGGTTCATCGCGCCGATCGTGACGGACTGGGCGACCGACGGGCCGAGCCCCGCCAGCAGCCGGCGGATCGCGCTGACGCCCATCGCGGCACTGGCCAGCTCGCCCGTGGACCGCTCGGCGAAGAAAGCCGTCGGCAGCCTGAGCAGCCGGTCCCACACCGCCGGCTGGAGCGTCGCCTCGACCCGGCCCTCCAGCCGCAGGATGGTCAGGTTCTGCAGCAGCGTGAACGCCGCCGCGACCACGCCGGCGACCATCACGGACAGGCACACCTGCGCGATCAGACCCTGCTGGGCCTTCGGCACGTACTCGCCGAGCACCTTGCCGGTGGCGATCGGCACCAGCGCCCCTATCGCCACCGTCACCAACCCGCTGAGCAGCAGGTTCGTCAGGTCCCCCGCGGTGCCCCGCATACAGAACCGCAGCAGCCCGAGCGGGCTGAGCCGCCGCTCCGGCAACGGCCGGTAGAACATCACGGCCCGCGGCTCGAACTCCTCCGCGTTGGCCTTCTCGACCGGCGTCTCCCGGCCGGTCGCCGGATGCACGGCGACGTAGCCGCCGCGCCGCCACAGCAACGCGACCGGCGCCCCGGACAGCGCCCGGTGCCCGACCAGCGGCCCCACGTCGTCACGCCACCACCGGCCGTCGAGGCGGACGGCCCGGGCCCGCACCCGCGAGGCGAGGGCGACCCGCTCGACCGGGTCCAGCCGGTCGCCGTCGGAGCCCGTCCGGTCGGGCTCGACGAGAGCGATCCCCGCGGCCCGCGCCACCAGCCGGCAGGCGGCGAAGGTCGCGTCGGCGTCGGCGGCCGTCGCGCGCTGCCCCGACTTCCCGCCGATCGACGCGAGGAGCGTCCGGTCGGCCTGGGCGCGCACCGCCTCGCCGGCCTTGATCCCGGCGGCCGTACGGGTCTCGTGGGCGCGTTCCAGCTGCTCGATCCAGCGGTCCAGCGTGGTCAGCAGCCGGTACTGCTGGTCCACCATGGACTGCCACACCGCCGGGTCCATCAGCAGGTCGGCGGCCGCCTCCTCGCCGTACAGCGAGCCGTACCGCACACTGCCCGGCGGGACCTGCATCCAGAACACGTCGTCGTCCTGGACCTCCGCGGACCCCTCGGTCGCCATCGGCGCCTGGAAGAGGACCGACAGACCGCGGCCGACACCGAGGGCGAGCGCGTACTCCAGCGGACTCGAAGTCGGCGGCACGTAAAGGGGGTTGCCGTACTCGTCGTACGACCAGGTCCGGGTGTCCGCGGGCTGGTACAGCTCGCGCAGGCCGACGCGGTGCACCACGCAGTCGCGCAACGGACGCGCCACAAGGGTGTGCTGGGGCCCGGCGACCGGTCCCAGCAGCAGGGATCCCGCCTCCAGACGGCCCAAGTGGTGCCAGTGGCCCTGCTGTTCGGCGTCCACCGCGAACAGGTCCAGCGCACCCGACGCGACCAGCCACAGCACCTGCGGGCCCTCCAGATCGAGGCGGACCGAGCCGGCGCAGTCGATCCGCGAGCCCATCCGGCCCAGCGCGGCGAGCACGACGTCGAGCTCGCCCTCGGACACCGCGGTCATCTCATCGCTCCCTGACCAGGGCCGCGTACGAGCCGCCGCGCGCCACCAGTTCCTCGTGCCGTCCGCGCTCCACGACCGTGCCGTGCCGGAGCACGACGATCTCGTCGCTGTCGCGCACCGTGCTCAGCCGGTGGGCGATCACCACGCACGCACAGCCGCGCCGGCGCAGGTTGTCCATCACCGTCTGCTCGGTCTCCGCGTCCAGCGCGCTGGTCACCTCGTCCAGCACGAGGATGCTGGGCCGGCGCACCAGCGCCCGCGCGATCTCGAGCCGCTGCCGCTGCCCGCCGGAGAAGTTGCGCCCGTCCTGCTCCACCCTGCTGCGGATGCCGCCGGGCCTGCGCAGGACGACGTCCAGGAGCGCCGCGTCGCGCAGCGCGTCCTCGACGGCGTCGTCGGGGATCGACGGGTCCCACAGCGCCACGTTGTCGCGGACCGACCCCTCGAACAGGAACACCTCCTGGTCGACGAAGGAGACGGAGGAGGCCAGCGCCCCCCGCGCGATGTCCTCCAGCCGCTGCCCGTCGATCCGGATGACGCCCTCCCAGGGCGCGTACAGGCCCGAGATCAGCCGCGACACCGTCGACTTGCCGCTGCCGGAGCCGCCCACCAGCGCCACCTGCTGCCCGGGCCCGACGGTCAGGTCGAAGCCGGTCAGCAGCGGCTTGTCCAGCGGGCTGTAGCCGAACGAGATGTTCTCCAGCTCGACGTGACCGCGCAGCCGGCGCGTGGAGTCGGCGCCCTCGCGACGGTCGTAGAGCGGGTCGGCGCGGAAGTTCTCCACGTCCTTCAACCGGGCCACGTCCGCGGCGAAGTCCTGGATGCGGCCCGCCACGCCGTTGAGGCGGGTCAGCGGCGCCGTGAAACGGGCGACCAGCGCCTGGAAGGCGACCAGCAGACCCACCGAGACATGGCCCTCGATCGCGCGCATCCCGCCGATCCACAGGATCAGCGCGCTGTTGAGCGTCGCGAGGGTCGGCGCCACCACGCCCAGCCAGGCGCTCGGCACCCCGAGCCGCTGCTGCTCCTCCAGGGTGGTCGCGTGCTGCCCGGCCCACTTGCGGAAGTAGCCGTCCTCGCCGCCGGTCGCCTTCATCGTCTCGATCAACTGCAGCCCGGTGTAGGCCGTGTTGGTGAGCCGCGCGTTGTCCGCGCGCAGCTTCGCCGTGCGGGTCGCCCGCATCCGCACGACGATCCGCATGGCGACGATGTTCAGCAGCGCCACCCCGACGCCGACGTACGTCAACTGCGGGTCGTAGCTGTAGAGGAGGAAGGCGTACAGGACGACGACCACCGCGTCCACGCCCGCCGACGCCAGGTCGCGGGCCAGGGTCTCGGCGACGGCGTCGTTCGACTGCAGACGCTGGACCAGGTCGGCCGGGCTGCGCTGGGAGAAGAAGGTCACCGGCAGCCGCAGCAGATGCCGCAGGAAGCGGGCGCTGGACAGCGTCGAGGAGATGATCCGGCCGTGGTGGAGGTTGGCCTGCTGGAGCCAGGTCAGCGCGACCGTGAGCGCCACGCACGCGCCCATCGACGCGAACAGCACGCCCAGCAGCGAGGTCTGACCCCCGATCAGGAACGTGTCGATCCA
Organism: Streptomyces achromogenes; assembly: GCF_030816715.1. Taxonomy (NCBI): domain Bacteria; kingdom Bacillati; phylum Actinomycetota; class Actinomycetes; order Kitasatosporales; family Streptomycetaceae; genus Streptomyces; species Streptomyces achromogenes. The sequence continues at coordinate 8,195,058 of NZ_JAUSYH010000001.1, forward strand.
GGTCCGGCTCAGCGCCGGCACCGCCGCGCCCACCAGAACCAGCAGCAGGCTCGCCAGCACGGCGGCCGGCAGGGTGCCCGCGGTGCCGCGCAGCCGGGCCGGCATCGCGCCCAGCACACCGGGCCTGCGTCCGCCCCGCTCGAAGTCCTCACCCGGCTCCAGCACCAGCACGACGCCGGTGAAGCTGCCGTCGAAGTCCTCCATGGGCACGAACCGCCGGCCCTTGGCGGGGTCGTTGACGAACACGCCGCGGCGGCCGAAGCGCCGGCCCAGGCCCTCGTGGACGACGTAGTGGTTGAACTCCCAGAAGAGGATCGCCGGCGTGCCGACCCCGGCGAGCGCGGCCAGGTCCATCTGCATGCCCTTGGCCGTCAGTCCGTAACTGCGGGCCGCCTTCAGCAGGTTGCTCGCGCGTGAACCGTCCCGGGAGACCCCGCACGCGATGCGCAGCTCCTCCAGCGGGACGTGCCGGCCGTAGTGGGCGAGGACCATGGCGAGGGAGGCGGCCCCGCACTCCACGGCCTCCATCTGCAGCACCGTGGGTGTGCGGACGGTCTTCACCCGGCTCCTGGGGACCGGGCGCCGGGGCGGCGCGGCCCGCCGTCGGCCACGTGTCTGTCCGGCGGCGGTCACGGGAGCAGCCAATCGACGGGATGCTGGTCGGCCAGCCGGATCGAGCCCGTGGCCGTGGTCATGGAGGCGAGTCCGTACGGCGGTCCGCCCGCGGACGACCACCGGTATCCGCTCTTGGTCGCCGAGGACGTCTCGAGGCGGACCAGGACCGCCACGGGGCGGCCCTCCTCGCTGAACTGCTCGCCCAGTTGGCTGTCGCCCAGGAACGCGGCGATCTGCTGCGCCGACTGGGCCGTGCGGTCCACCGACTTCACCCGGCCGCGCAGCACGCCGTACTGCTGGGACGGCACGGTCTGCACGGTGAGGTCGACGGCCGCGTCCTCGGGGATCGAGGCCGCGTTCTCCGCCGGGACGTACACCGTGGCGTACAGCGGATCGCCGGCGCCGGCGATCTTCTCGACGGCGGCCACGTTCGCGCCGGTGGAGATGATCTGTCCGATGGAGGCGGCGAGCGCGGTGATCCGGCCCGCGGCGACCGTGCGCACCACGGTGACGCCCTCGGCCGTGCGCACCTTCAGCACGGGGGCGTCGGCGGGCAGCCGTTCGCCCTCCTTCGCGAGGACGGCGACGACCTGGCCGGCGACGGGGCTCTGCAGGAGGTAGCTGCCCTCGCCGTGGGTGAGGACGGCGGGTGCGTCCACCGTGGACGTGACCGACCCGGTCACCGCCCACACGGACGCGGCCGCCAGGACGGCCACCGTCACGGACAGCACCAGCCGGCCCTGCGGGCGTGCGAAACGCACCGGCAGGTCGAGTTCCTCCGGAGACTGGAGCTTGGCGAGGGCCTGTTGACGGAACTGCACAGGACTTCCCTGGGTGTCTCGGCGCACCGACGAGTCCCGGAGCCGGGTGACGGCTCCGGGACTCAACGGGTCACAAGGGCGCGATCAGAGACCGGCGACCAGGTTGGTGACCGGGGCGGTGCTCAGGCCGGTGACGCCCTCGACGGTGCCGACGGCCGTGTCGACCAGGGTCGAGACGGGGGCGATGCCGTCCACCAGGCCGGTGACGGTGCCGAGGGCGTTCAGGGCCAGACCGCCGGAGACGTTGTCCAGCTCGGCGTCGGAGATCTCGACGGTCTCAACCTGGGGGGTGGAGTTCATGGGGGGACTTCCCTTCACATGGGTATTCATAAGGGGGAGCGGCCCCCTCTGGGGGACAGACGACGGCCGCGAACGCCGGCGCCGGGCTCCCGTCTCCGGAAGACCGCGGCGGCCTGCGGTGCGTTGGACTAAAGCAGGTCCACGGCTCGGACATCCAATCAATCACCGCTCTCACCTGGGCACTTGCGTCACAGGAGCGTCAAACCGTGCAGGTGCGGCCACGCCTTGGGGCCGACTTCTTCACACCTCGGACGGCCTTCGCTCGGATGAGCGTCCTGCATCCTCGCGGCGAATCCGACACTCCGGCCCCAATGGCCCGGCCGGGGCTTCGCAGATGTGCAGAACCCGCCCCGACGGTGACCCGCTTGGGCGTGCGCTGTGCAGATTTCCTGAAGCGGGGATTCCATCGCGCCTTCTCGACGCAGGGTCACCGGAGGGATGCGGAACGTGTGGGCATCCGGTCGTCCGCGAGGCATGGGAATCGGCCACAGTGCGCGGATCCGGCCGACGTCGTGCGGCGTCTGACGCGCCGTCGGCCATCGGAGGGAACCCCTCGGCCGGTCTGCCCGGAGGTCTGCGCACCGCTCGCCTGCCCCGGGGTCGCGACGCCCGTGGACGCCCGCCGTCGCGGTGCCCGGGCGTCCGGTGCGAGCGTCGTTGACCAGTGAGGAAGCGGAACGGGCGGGTCCTTTCCCTGGGCCGGGGCGGACGGGCCCGGCGCGAGCGACGAGGCCGCGAAACCCCTGGAAAGGATCTTGTCGGCTTCGGCGGTCGTCATCGCCATATGGGCGATTGCTCCCCGGCCCGCGGAGCCGGTCGCGGGTCATGGCCGATTCAGCGTTTCGCAAAGGAAGTTGGCAATCGCGATTGAACGCCCCGCGTGCCGCCTGCGTACCCATGGCCAACCAGGCGCCGCTGTACGGATGTACGGAGCTGCCGACACCGGCAGTCAGACCCCGTCCCCCCAGGAGGTCGAGTTTTTTGAGTCACAAGCGAGTTACGAAGCGCAAGGCCATCATCGCGGCAGGCGGTGTGGCGGCCCTCGGAGCGGCGGCCATCCTGCTTCCCCAGGCCAACGCCTCCCAGGACGGCGGCGCAGGCGCAGCCGCCTCGGTGAAGACCCTGAAGGCGGGCGACGCCTCGGACCTCGCGTCCCAGCTCGAGAAGCTGCTCGGTGACGCCTTCGCCGGTTCGTACTATGACGACGCCGGCAAGCAGCTGGTCGTCAACGTCGTGAACGTCTCCGGCGACAAGAACAACGTCGTGGCGCAGGCCGAGAAGGCGGGCGCCAAGGTCCGCGAGGTGGAGAACAGCACGGCCGAACTCGAGGCGGCCGCCAAGACGCTGAAGACGAGGGCGACCGTCCCGGGCACCTCCTGGGCCGTCGACCCGAGGACGAACAAGATCCTCGTCACCGCCGACTCCACCGTCACCGGCAAGAAGTGGGACCGGGTCGACTCGACCGTGCAGTCCCTCGGCTCGGGCATGGCGACCATCAAGAAGTCGGCCGGCACCCTCAGGCCGCTCGTCTCCGGCGGCGACGCGATATTCGGCGGCGGGGCGCGCTGCTCCCTCGGCTTCAACGTGACGGCGGGCGACGGCTCCCCGGCGTTCCTGACGGCTGGTCACTGCGGTGTCGCGGCCAAGCAGTGGGCCGACTCCGAGAACGGCCAGCCGATCGCCACCGTGGACCAGGCGACGTTCCCCGGCGACGGCGACTTCGCGCTTGTGAAGTACGACGACGCGAACACCCAGGCGCCCAGCGAGGTCAACACCGGTCAGCAGAAGGTCGCGATCAGCCAGGCGGCCGAGGCGACCGTCGGCACGCAGGTCTTCCGGATGGGCAGCACCACCGGCCTCAAGGACGGTCAGGTGCTCGGCCTCGACGCCACGGTGAACTACCCCGAGGGCACGGTCACCGGCCTCATCCAGACCGACGTCTGCGCCGAGCCCGGCGACAGCGGCGGCTCGCTCTTCACCCAGGACGGTCAGGCGATCGGTCTGACGTCGGGCGGCAGCGGTGACTGCACGGTCGGCGGCGAGACCTTCTTCCAGCCGGTGACCACCGCGCTGGCGGCGGTCGGCGCGACTCTCGGCGACGGCGGCGCCGGTGCCGGTGACGCGGTCGGCGGCGGGCAGGCGGGTGCCGGTGCGGTGGACGAGAACGGTGACGGTATCGACGACAACACCGGTGAGGCCGTTCAGGGCGGCGGCGCGGGTGCGGGTGCCGGTGCGGTGGACGAGAACGGTGACGGCATCGACGACAACACCGGTGAGGCCGTCCAGGGCGGCGGCGCGGGTGCCGGTGCCGGTGCGGTGGACCAGAACGGTGACGGTATCGACGACAACACGGGCGAGGCCGTTCAGGGCGGCGGCGACGCGGCTGCCGACGGCGGTGCGGACCAGAACGGCGGCAAGCAGAACCAGGACGGCGGCAAGCAGAACGGCCGCCAGAACCAGAACGACAACAACCAGGACGGCGCGGGTGTGACCGAGTCGCACTGACCCAGCGGCATCCGAACGGTCCGGTCCTCCGGCGAGGGCCGGACCGTCCGCGCGTCCGCCCCCGGTGGCGCCCCCTCAGCCGTCTCCTCGGCCGCCCCTCAGCCGCCTTCTCGGGCTCGCAGCAGCAGCAGAGCCACGTCGTCGATCCGGTCCTCGGTCTCCGCGTAGCGCCCCACCAGCTCGTCGGCCAGCTCCTCCAGCGGACGGTCCCCGCGCTCGGCGAGCCGCCGCCCCAGCTCGGCCACCGCCTCCTCGATGTCCACCCCGGGCTTCTCGACGAGCCCGTCCGTGTACAGGGCGAGAACACAGCCGGGGGAGAGCTCCACCTCCGTCGTCGGGTACGTCGCCGAGGCGTCGATGCCCAGCAGCGGCCCGCCCGCCAGGTCCAGGACCCGGACACGACCGTCCGGCCGGCGCAGCAGCGGCGGGGGATGACCGGCCCGGGCCATCACCGCCCGGCCGCCGGCCGGGTCGAGCCGCAGGTACAGACAGCTCGCGAGCAGGTCGGAGCCGAGGTCGATCAGCAGCCGGTTGGTGCTGCGCATGACCTCGGCCGGCTCCTGGCCCACCGTCGTGTAGGCGCGGACGGCGGTGCGCAGCTGCCCCATCAGACCGGCCGCCGTCACGTTGTGTCCCTGCACGTCGCCGATCACGGCCGCCGCGAGCGGCGGCGAGGGCACCAGGTCGTAGAAGTCCCCGCCGATCTCCATGCCCCGCGTGGCGGGCAGATAGCGGGCGGTCGCCTCGATGCCGGCCAGCCGCGGAAGGGACGGCGGCAGCAGCGCCGCCTGCAGTCCGTGCGCCAGCCGGTGCTTGGTGTCGTACAGCAGGGCGCGGTCCAGGGCCTGCGCGATCAGCCCGGCCAGGCTGGTGAGCACCGCGCGCTCGTGCGTGGAGAACGGGTGCGGCTCGGCGTAGGCCAGCACACAGGCGCCCACCGGACGGCCGGAGGCGATCAACGGCAGGTAGGCCCAGGAGCCGAAGCCGTCGGGGGCGCCGGGCCGGTCCGGGTACAGGCGCCGCAACTGCTGCGGGGAGTCGAAGAAGGCCGGCACACCGTGGGAGACGGCGCGAGCGCCCGGCGTCGGGGCGGTCAGCGACATCCCGTCGAACTGCTCCACCGTGGCCGGGTCGGGATATCCGTGGTGCCCGAGCACGTGCAGCCGGCCGGCCCGCGCGCCGAGCAACGCCAGCGCCCGGCTGCCCACCGCCGGCGCGATCTCGTCCGCCACCATCCCCACCACGTCCTGCACGCTCACCGTCTCGGTGAGCGCCCCGGCCAGGCTCAGCGCCTGCGACATCGACACCAGCCGGGTCGGCGCGTCCCCGGAGCGGGCCTCGGCCGGCCCCATCTGCGACACGGACCGGGCCCGGCTGATCCGCACGCTGATGCCGGTGGTGCTCGGATACAGCCGGAACGACAGCCACTCGGAGGGCGGGCGCAGGGCGACGAAGGAGGTGGCGTCCTGACCGATCAGCGCCGCCCGGTAGCGCTCCTCGTACATGGGATCGTTGAGCCACGGCACCGCCGCCCACAACTGCGAGCCCAGCAGCCCGCTCACCGGCACGCCGAGCATCTCGGCGGCGGCGGCGTTCGCGAACCCCACCCGTCCGCTCAGATCCAGTGAGCACATCCCGTACGGCAGCCGGGCCACCATCCGCGCCGCCTCCACGGTGCCCAGCGTGTCGGAGACGCCGCCCAACGGGCCGGAGTCCAGCACGTCGGCCTCGGCCCGCACCGCGCGATTCTGCGCCGCCGCGCGCTCCAGCCGCAGCGCGAGCCGCTCGCAGGCCGACGTCAGCTCCCGCCGCTCCCGCTCGGACAGCTCCGGCGGGTGGGAGCCGGGCCAGGTGACGAAGACCGCGCCGTACGCCCGGGTCCCGGTGGCCACGGGCAGCGCGGCGAGGGCGAACGGGTACGGCAGGACGACCGCGATGCGCGGATACCGTCGGGCCATCTCCTCCTCTCCGCCCACCCACACCAGCCGGCGTTCGCGCACCGCTTCGGCGACCGGGATCGGCGCGCTCAGCCCGACCCGCTCCCAGGGCGCGGCGAAGGACCGGGGCAGCCCCGCCATCACCGCCATCTCCAGGACCGTCCCGTCGCCGGGACGCAGGTACACGGCGCCGGAGTGCGCGCCGACCGCGTCCATCATCGAGGTCAGCGCGAGGGAGAGCAGCGGCCGGCCGCCCGGCGCCCATACGGTCGCCGGGGCCTGGCCGGAGGTCTGCTCGGGCACGCCGACCACCTCCTCGCCCGGCGTCGCGCGGATGTCCGGCTCCAAATCTGCCCCCTGCCGGCGCGACGCGCACGGCGAACGGCCCCGCCGGGAGCCGCCGTCCCGTACCCCGCGGAGCCGGCTCCATGCCCCCTCGGCCGAAGCGCGCGACGGCGTACGACCGCCCCATGTGCGCCCCCGCGCACCCTGATGGCCGGATCTTCGTGCCCGTGGAGCGGTCCCGGAGCCCAACAATGGGCACGCGTTCACCACCACGAGCCGGCGTACGGCGAGCTGAAGGGGCGGCAGTGATCCGGGTACTTCTGGTGCACGACGTGTGTCTGGTCAGATCGGTCCTCTCGCAATGGCTGTCCAGGCAGCCCGATCTGCGGGTCGAGGACACTCCGTGGCGCAGCGCGCCGGGCCGCGTCGGGGCGGTCCGGCCGGACGTGTGCGCGGCGGACCTCGACTGCTCGGACGACGCGTACGGCATTCCACCGCTGGGCGACCTCTGCCCGCGCGGCGGCGGGACGCCGCCGCCGCGGCTGCTGGTCCTGGCCAGTGCGCACCGGCCGGGCCTGCTGAAACGGGCGCTGGAGGCGGGGGCGCTCGGGTACGTCGACAAGGCGGGCACGCCGGAGCAACTGCTGCGGGGCATCCGCAGGGTCGCTCAGGGGGAACGTTTCGTCACCGAGTCGCTGGGGTTCGGTTTCCTCAAGGCCGCCGAGATGCCGCTGACCCGTCGGGAGTTAAGCGTGCTGACCCTCGCCGCCGAGGGCGCCTCCGTCGCGGAGATCGCCGGGAGCCTGCACCTGTCCCACGGGACCGTGCGCAACTACATGGCGGCGATCACCCGCAAGACCGGCGCGCGCAACCGCGTCGACGCCATCCGCATCTCGCAGGGGCAGGGCTGGCTGTGACGCCCGTCCGCCGTCCCCGGCCGTCCCGCCGTCCGCAGCCGTCCAGCCGGCGACCAGGTCACGGTAGAGGGGGGAGCGGCGCAGCACCTCGTCGTGCGTTCCGTACGTCGTGCGCGGACCGTCCATGACCAGCACCCGGTCGGCGCGCAGGGCCGAGCTGACGCGGTGGGCGACGACGACCAGGGTGCCGCCCGGCCGGGCCGCGAAGGCCCGCTCGGCGCGCGCCTCGGCCTCCGGGTCCAGGTGACAGGTCGCCTCGTCGAGGAGGGCGAGCGGGGCGGACGACAGGTACGCGCGGGTGAGCGCGATCAGCTGGCGCTCGCCCGCCGACAGCGCCGCCGGGTCGATCCACGCCCCCGGCCCGCCCAGCGCGTCCATCAGCGGGGCCAGCCCGACCGCCGCGGCGGCGGCGCGCAGCTCCTCCTCGGGCACGGGATCCGGCCGCAGGTGCCCGAGGTTCTCGCCGAGGGTGCCGCCGAACACGTACGCCTCCTGGGGGATGAGCACGCGCCGCGCGGCGGCCTCGGCGCCCGGCACCGGCCGGCCGCAGATCCGGATCTCCCCGCCCACGGGTGTCAGCAGCCCGGCGACCAGGCCGGTCAGCGTCGACTTCCCCACCCCGCTGGGACCCGCCACGGCCAGATGCGCCCCGGCGGGCAGACTCAGCGTGAGGCCGTCGACGACGGGCGCGGAGGCGGGTCCGTACGCGAAGGAGAGGGCGTCCAAGGAGAGAGCGGCGACGGACGGTGCACCCCCCACCGCCCGTACATCCGCCGGTCCGTGGGGCGAGCTGTTCGCAGGGCCGAGCGGCGGGGTCGGGGGCGGGTCGTGGTGTGGGGGTGGGGCGGTGGTCGGTCGGCCGGCGCCGTCGGGAGGGGGCGTGCCGGTCTTCTCCTCGGGTGCCGCCAGACGGCGCAGGACGACGGTGAGGCGTGAGCCGCTCGTGCCCAGGCCGTGGATGAGGCCGGTCAGTGCCGGGAGCAGGGACTGCGTCACATAGGCGAGGGCGCCGACCAGCGCGCCGGGGGTCACATCGTGGGCCAGGAGCCAGGGGGCGCCGGCCAGCAGCAGGAGCAGGGGAAGGTGGCCGCCCAGCGCGAGGCACACCACGCGGGCCACGCCCCATCGGGCCAGGGCGCGTGCCGCGCGCAGCTCGGCGTCGACCAGGACGGCCGTTTCGGCGGCGATCCGGTCCTCCGCGCCGGCCGCCGTGACGTCCCGCAGGCCCGGGCAGACGGTGCCCAGACCCTTCGCCAGCGCCTCGTCCGCGCGGAGGAACGCCTCCTGCCGTCGGGCCAGCGGACCGAGGGTCACCGCGAACAGCGCCACCCCGGCGGCCAGCGGGGGCGCGACGACCAGCAGCAGCGGCGGCGCGAGCGAGCTCAGACCGGCCAGCGCGCCGACGGAGGTGAACACGAACGAGCGGGAGACCATGATCAGCCCGGCGAAGGCGTCCCGGGCGATCTCCACCTGCTGGGTGAGACCCGACAGCGCCCCGCGGTCCGCCTCGCGCACCCCCCGCCGCACCACCCCGGCGACCAGCCCGTCCCGGAGCGGTTCGACCAGCGCGGCGACCGCGCCGTACACCCGTGCGGTGCCGTACGCCCCCGCGAGCACCCCGAGCCCGGCGGCCCCGAGCCACCACAGCCCCACGTCGGCGCGTCCGGCGAGGAAACCGTCGTCCAGCGCCCGGGCCAGGGCGTATCCGAGCAGGAAGGTCTGTCCGGCCTCCAGCACCGACCATCCGGTGAGCCGTACCAGCGCCCACCGCCGTCGCGCCAGGAACCGCCCCGCGCGTACGGCGAACCCGTGTCGCCCGCCCCGACCGGTGCTCATCGGCCCCCCTCCGGGCCCTCGCCGCCGGTGGACCGCGCGCCGTTCCCGGGCCGCGCGTCGGCCGTCGGCTCGCCTCCCGCGCCGAAGACCGCCCGGTACTCCGGCAGCCGCCACAGCTCCCGGTGGGTGCCCACGGCGCGGACGCGTCCGCCGTCCAGCCAGGCCACCCGGTCGGCGCGGGCTGCCGTGGTGGCGCGGTGGGCGGTGACGAGCCGGGTGGCGGCCGTCGCGGGACCGAACACGACGTCCGTGACCTGGCGTTCGGTGATCGTGTCGAGGCTGGAGAGGGCGTCGTCGAGGATGAGCAGGCGGCCGCCGTGCGCGAACGCGCGTGCCAGGCCGAGGCGCTGGGCCTCGCCGCCGGAGTGCGGGGCGTCGGCGCAGAGCGTGGCGTAGCCGTCGGGCAGGCGGCGGACGAAGTCGTCCGCGCGGGCGGTGCGGGCGGCCTCGCGGACCCGGGCGGGGGAGGGGGCGCGGCCGGGGGCGCTCAGGGCGAGGGTGTCCTCGACGGTCGCGCCCAGCAGGGCCGGGCGGTCGAAGGCCTGGGCGATCTCCGCCCGCAGAACGGACCGGGGGAGGGCGGTGAGCGGGACGCCGTCCAGCAGGACCTCCCCGGCGTCCGGGTCGGCGAGCCGGCCCGCGAGCGCGGCCAGCAGGGACTTGCCCGCGCCCGAGCGGCCCACCAGGGCCAGGGTCGTGCCGCCCGGCACGACCAGGTCGAGGCCGTCCAGGACCGTACGGCCGCCGCGGCGGGCGCTCACCCCGCGCAACTCCAGCCGGCCCGGACCGTCCGGCGGGAGACGGCGGTCGCCGTAGGCCCGGGCGGGCTCCGCCAGGACCTCGCCCAGGCGGGCGGCGGCCGCCCGGGACCGGGCCAGGCCGGACAGCTGTCCCACCAGCACGCCGACGCCGGTCGCCAGCACGGCGTAGCGCGACGCGGCGAGCACGTCGCCCGGCGACAGCCGGTGCCGGGTGAGCAGCAGGCCCGCCACGGCGACGACGCCGAGGTGCAGCAGCGGCGCCACCGTGACGGCCTGCGCCGCCGCCCGGCCCTGCACCCGCCACATGCGCCGGCCGGCCTGCGACAGCTCGGGCAGCGGGCGCAGGACGCGTGCCGTGTCGCGGTCCGCCGTGCCGGCCGCGCGGATCGTGCGGGCGCCGTCGATCGCCTCGGCCAGCGCGTCGGCGATCCGCCCCTGTGCCCGCTGGTAACCGGCCGCGGCCGCCGAGGTGTCGCGGGCGAGCGCGCGCAGCAGCAGGGCCAGGAGGGGCGCGCCGGTCAGGAAGACGGCCGCGAGCCACGGGTCGAGGACGGCGAGCGCCGCCACCGCCCCCACGGGTCCGGCGAGCGCGGCCGCCAGCGCGGCGCGGGCGCCGGGCCCCGTACCCGCCTGCGCGGCGTTGCCGACCAGCCGCGCCACGAGGTCGCCCGCCCCGAAGCGGACGGCGACCCGCGGGCCTGCGGCGAGGACGTGACCGGTGACCCTGCGGCGCAGGAAGGCGGTGCTGCGGGCGTCGAGCGTGCCGCCGAGGACGGTCTCGCACGCGTCCAGCACGGTCAGCAGCAGCATCAGAGCCGCGCAGTACAGCACCCAGCGGGTCGCGGGGGCGTGGGCGAGCAGCAGATCCAGGGCCCGGCCGAGGGCGGCCGGCAGGAGCAGTCCGGCGCCCGTCGCCAGGACGCCCACCAGCCCCAGGGCCGCGCAACGCGAGCCGCTGTGCCGGGCCGCCGCGCCGAGCAGCCCGTCGTCGGTGGTCCGGTCCGTCGGCATGCTGCTCCCGTGCGTTCTCGGGGACCCGGGGAGGGGAGGACCCCGGACGGCCCCTCCCTCGTGGGGGAGCGGGCCGCCCGGGGCGGTCAGCACGACGACGTCTGCGAACGCGTCGTGCGGGTGGTGCGGGTCGTGCGGTTCGTGCCCGTCAGAGACAGAGCAGGACGCTCGCCGCGCTGACGCACGACAGCAGGCTGACGGTGCTGTTGCCGCCGCCGCCGGTGTGCTCGTCGGATTCCATCGTCTGCAGGTCGAGAAGGGCCATGGTGTGTCCTTTCGTCGGTTGGATGGCTGCGTCCCGTGGGGACGGGTTGCGTCACGACTCCGTCATGCGTCGGGGAGCCGCGTCATGAGGGCCGCCGGTGCGGCGGCGGAAGGAACGGCAGGTGGGCGCCGGGGCCCGTGCCGTCCGCGTCGAGGGCGGCGGACAGGGCGAGCAGACAGCCCGCGGTGCCCGTGCCGAGGTCCATGGAAAGCCGCATCATCTGGTGCCCGGGGAAGGCGAGCTGGCCCTGGTAGGGCATCGCGAGCCAGCCCAGCGCGGCGATCTGCTCGTCGAGGCGTGCCCGGGTAGCGCCGGGTTCGGTGGTGCGGGCGAGGTGCAGGATCATGCCGGCGCGGCCCTGGAAGAGACCGGGCTGCGCGTAGAAGCGGCAGGTTGCCGCGGTGCGGATGCCGGCCCGGGCCCGCGCGAACTCCGCGCCGACGTCCGGGACATGGGACACGAGGTCGTCGAGCACCATGCCCACCCCCGCGCTGCCGTCGCCCAGGTAGGGCAGCGTCCGCCACCCCTCGTCGACCTCCACCGCGCCTCCCTCTCGCTCCGCGCAGCACGCCAGGTCCCGGCGCAGCGCGGCGCCCGCCGCCGCCAGTTGCTCCCGGTCGCCGCTCTCCTCGTACTGACGGAGCAGGAACAGGGCGGGCCCGCTCGCACCCCGCAGCAGCCCGGCCCGGCGTCGCCCGGCGGTGTCCGGCACCGGTTCGGCGAGCCGCCGTACGAGGATGTCGGCGGCCTCGGCCGCCCGCTCGCGCAGCTCCGGCTCGCCGGTGCGGCGGGCCAAACCGGCGAGGACGAGCCCCAGCCCCGCCAGGCCGCCGTGCAGGTCGGAGGAGAGGTTCTGCCACCGCTCGCGGAGTATGCCGTCGATCAGGTCGAGGGCGCGCCCGCGGTGTCCCAGCAGGTCCAGCACATGGGCGACGCCCGCGAGCCCGTCGTACAGCCCGAGCGGGGTGCCGGTGGGCGGCGGGGCCGTACGGTCCAGGAGCCAGCGCTCGCCCTCCTCGTGACGCTCCGCGCCGGTCGCCGCCAACGCGTACAGGACGCCGGCCGCGCCGTGCGCCAGGCCGAGCCCGCCGCCGTCGGAGAACTGGGCGACGTCCCCGGGATAGAGCCGGTCGGCGCGGTCCGGGGTCGCGGAGGCGAGGATCGCCTTGACCATCGAGTCACGGCTGTGCGGCCAGTCGCCGGGCTCCAGCCGGAAGGCCGGCGCCGACGGCACGCGCGTGACCCGCCCGGCCGTCCGGGTCGCGTTCCCGGCATCGTCCGGGGCGGCGTGCGGGTCGCTGCGCACGGAGCGGGTGATCTCCGCGACCGCCTCGTCCAGGAACTCCGGCGGGACGTCCGGGAACTGCTCCGCGATCACCTCCGCCAGATGGGCCGCCTTGCCCCGGTCCACCACGAACAGCGTGGTGACGGGCAGGAACAGGGCGAGCCGCAGACAGGCCAGCGCATAGCGGTCGACATCGGCGCCCCGGCGGTCGGGCGGGGCGAAGAACCCGGGGTGCGCCACGACCTGGCGGCCGTTGTGGCCGGCCGGGGCCGCCGCCTCGAAGTCGATCAGGCACACCGACTCCTCGTCGGGCGCGACCATGATGTTGAAGACGTGCAGGTCGTTGAAGACGATCCCGCGCGAGTGGACCGTCCGCACGGCACGCTCCACCGCCCGGTGCACGCGCACCGCCCACGCCGTGTACGCGGCGACGGCCGCCGGATCCGGGTCGGGGGAGAGCAGCGGATGCCGTTCGGCGAAGAAGGAGTTGAGCGTTCGGCCCGGCACGAGGTCCATGACCAGGAAGCGGTGGTCGCCCAGGGTGAACCAGTCCCGCACCTCGGGTGCCGCCCCCGTGCCGGCCAGCGCCTCCAGGGCCTCCCTCTCCCGCTCCAGCCGGGATATCGCGTCCGCGCCGTCCGAGGCCAGTCCGGCGTGCGGCCGCCCCTCCTTCAGCACCACCGCGCGCCCGTCGCGGGTGTCGACGCCCTGGTACACCCCGCCGCCGTTGGAGAAGTGCAGCGCCTTGTCGATGCGGTAGGGCAGCTCGCCCACCGTCGTCGTGTTGCGGGCCGCGAGATGCGGTTCCAGGAACGCGGGCAGCGTCACCCATCCGGGGGTCTGGAAGGAGGGCGCCCGCCGGTCCGGGACCAGGGTCCCCGACCCGTCGCGCACCGCCGGCACGAGCGAGCCGCGCTCGTCGACGACGTACCTGCGCGCGAACGCGCCGTAGCGGACGTACAGCGGGCCGTCGTGCCAGCGCAGGTCGGTGAGGATGTACGGCCCCTCGAAGCCGTCCAGCAGCGCGCCCAGTTCCCGCAGCACCCGGTGCAGCTGTTCCTCGTCGCGCGGGTACACCGTGACGAACTTGCCGCTGGTGTCGCGGCCGGCGTACTTGGTGTTGCGCAGATGCAGCAGGTGCGGTCCCGGCACGAACTTGAAGGGGACGCGGTGCGCGACGCAGTAGTCCCACACGATCGCCGCGATCCGCTCCGCGTTCTCCCGGGTGGCCGAGGCGTGGATCTTCCAGCCCTGGTCCGGGCCCGCCGCCGGGCTGCCGTCGGCGTCGAGCGGCGTCATCGTCAGCCAGTCGCCGACGCGTCCCGAGGACCAGCCCCCCGGTACCGGCCGGCGCGCCGTGTCGAACAGCGAGGCCGCCACCCCGCCGGCGGCGAGCCGGTCGGGCGTCTCGTAGAAGTGAGCGTCCGCCAGCGCGTACACCTCGTACCGCTTGTCCATGCGTCCCCCTTCGTGGCCCGGCCATGAGACTCGCAAGCCGGGCGGGGGCGCGGACAGTCACCGGTGTCACGAGAACACCGTGCGGAACGCATGCGTAAAGACATGTTCGGTCCGTTTCGAGCACAGCCGGGCGCGCGGCCCTCGCGATGCCCCCGGAGTGGTCCGTGAAACGGTTCCAGGGGCTGCGCCCGGGCCGCATTGGCGCTGTAATTGCGGACGTGGTCAGTGAGGGTGCCGCGGAGCGCAGAAGGGGACCTCTGGGTGTCGAGACGGCCCTCAAGGCGGTCACCGCCGATCCCGTCTCGCCGCACCGTGTGCGCCGCACCCTCGAACAGGCGCTCGTGTTCGCCGGTGCGGCCCTCGCCGCCGTCTACACGCCCGCGCCGGAGGCCGGTCTGCTCTGCCTGGCCGAGTCGGCGGGCGTGCCGAGGACCCTGTACGGACTGCGCGAGAGCTATCCCCTCGACGGCGGCTCGCCGGCCGCCGACGCCCACCGCACCGGGCGGCCGGTGTGGCTCGGCCCGCACGAGGTCGCCGAGTGCGCGGACGCGCGGCGGATGCCCGCCCGCGACTTCCATCTGGCCGCCCTGCCCGTCCGTGACGGCGCGGGCGGCTGTCTGCTCGCCGTCAGCGAGCGCCCCGGCGGGTTCGACGCCGAGGACCGCGCCTGCCTGGAACGGGTCGCCGACGCCGTCGCACTGCCCGCCCCGACCGCCCGCGCCGAGGGCGAGGAGCTCCTCGCGGGCGGCTTCAGCCTGGCCATGGACACCGGACGGGTCGAGGTGGGCGACGCGATCCTGGAGCTGTTCGCGATGGAGCGGGCCGCGTTCGACGGCCGGGTGGAGACCCTGCTCGGGCTCACCGTCCCCGAGGACCTGCCCTCGCTGATGTCCGTCGTCGAGGCCGACCACATGTCGGTCGGCGACCGCGAGCTGGAGTTCCGGGTGCTCCAGCCCGCCGGGCCGCCGAAGTGGCTCAGACTGCACGGCCGCCTGGTACCCGGCGGCGACGGACGCCCCGCCCGGCTGGAGGGCACCGTCGCCGACGCCTCCACGCTGCGCGCCGAGATCACCGACGTCGCCCGCGTCCAGCGCCTGGCCGCCGCGCTCGCCACCGCCGGCACGGTCCGCGACGTCAGCCAGGCCGTCGTCGCCCTGCGCAAGCCGCTGCGGGCCGACCGGATCGCCCTCGCCGAGCTGGAGAACGAGCGGCTCGTGGTCACCGTCCTCGACCCGCCCGAACCCGACTCCTGGCCCGAGCTGTGGCAGCTGGAGTGGCGCGGCGAATGGCCCGACGCGCCCGTGCGCGCCATGCCCACACTCGCCGCCGCGCTGCGCGAGGGCCGGGCCCGGATCTGGCCCGCCGGCACCGCCCTGGAACCCGCGCTCGCCGAGGTCGGCCCCGGCGGCCTCGCCGTCCTGCCGCTGTCCGCCGGCGGCCGGATGGCAGGCGCCTGCCTCATCGGCTGGGACGCGCCGCACGACTTCGGCCCCGACGAGCGCGCCCTGCTCACCGCCTCCGCCGGCCTCGCCGGACAGGCCCTGATGCGCGCCCACGCCTTCGACGCCGAGCACGAGCTCGTCGGCATGCTCCAGCGCCAGCTGCTCCCGCGCCGGCTGCCCGACCTCCCCGGCGGGTTGGCGGTCGCGCGCTACCTGCCCGCCACCGCGGGCCTGGAGGTCGGCGGCGACTGGTACGACGTGATCCGGATGCCCGACCACCACGTGGCCCTCGTCATCGGCGACGTCCAGGGCCACAGCGCCGCCGCCGCCACCCTCATGGGCCAGATGCGCACCGCCCTGCGCGCCTACGCGGCCGAGGGCCACCCGCCCGACGTGGTGGTCTCCCACGCCAACCGGCTGCTGATGGAGCTGGAGACCGACCTCTTCGTCACCTGCTGCTACGTCGACGTCGACATGGAGGACGGCACCGCCTGGTGCGTACGGGCCGGGCATCCACCGCCCGTCCTGCGTCACCCGGACGGCTCGGCCGAGGTCGCCGAGACGGACGGCGGCCCGCCCCTCGGCATCCTGACGCAGGCCGAGTTCCCGATGACCCCGCTGCGGCTGACGCCGGGCGCCGTCGTCGCCCTCACCACGGACGGCCTCGTGGAGTCCGCCGACCTCGACATCGGGACCGGCCTGGACCGCCTCGCCGGAGAGCTGTCCGCCGCAGACCCCGCCCAGCTCGGCACCGTCGCCGACGCGCTGCTCGGCGGCGCCCACCGCGGCGACGACGTCGCCCTGCTCCTGCTGCGCTACGACGGCATGGCGGTCAAACCCCGGCGCGAGGGCTGGACGGTGTGGCGGGTGCCCGAGGCGGCCCGGCACGCCCGCCGCTTCACCCGGCGCAGTCTGCGGGGCTGGGGCGTCGCCGACACCGCCATGGACGCGGCGCTGCTCGTCGTCTCCGAGCTCGTCACCAACGCGCTGGTGCACACCGACGGGCCGGTCCGCCTCGACTTCACCCTCATCGACCGCCGGCTCCGCGTCGCCGTCACCGACGCCTCGCCCCGCACGCCGGTCAAGCCCACCGACCCCGGCTGGGAGGCCACCGGCGGGCGCGGCATCCTCCTGGTGGAGGCCGTCTCCGACAGCTGGGGGACCGTGCCGGTCAGCGGCGGCAAACAGGTCTGGAGCGAGCTGCTGCTGGAGCGCTGAACAGCCGGACGCCCCGTGTCCCTGGAGCCGGACGTCCACGTGTCCCGGGCGGCGGGCAGGGTACCCGGCGCCCATGGACACCTTCGCCTCCGCATACCTCGCGGCATCCGGAAGGTCCGCACTGGCCTCCGTAGCGTTCGTCGTCGTCGGGCTCGTCCTGGTCGGCGGGCTGATCTTCGCCTTCCGGCTCGGGTCCAAGATCCGCCGCCGGGAGCCGGCGCCTCCGCAGCCGCACGAACATCCCCGGATGCCCGCGTCGGGCCCGACCCACGAGAGCCGCTCACGTGAACCCAACGAGATGCCCCGAGCGGCCGACGGCGAGCGCCTCACCCCGCACGAGCTGCGACCCACCGGCAGCCGGGACAGCGCCGACGGCGCCAGGCCCCGCTGGGACCAGGGCACGGGCGGCTCGTTCGGCAGCGGCGGCCCGGGCGCCCGCTGACCCGCTCCTCAGGGGCATCGTGACAAGGCAGAGAAGCGTGACAGAGAAGGGTGATGAACCGTCGTGACCTCGCAGCTCGAGGACAAACCCGCGATCCGCCGGCCCGAGACGGGCTGGGCCAGGGCGCGCCGCACACGCTGCGGCTCCGCCGCACCGCGCACCTGCCTGCCCGCGGTGGCCGCGCCCGGGACGCGGTCCGGCCCGGAGGGGAACATCGTCAGGGGCGACGACTGACGGGCCGCCGCGCACGACAGACCGCCCCTCGCGCAGGACCGACCGGCCCTCGCGCGCTGCAGACGCCCCCGCGCGCACGACCCGGGTCGCCGCCCACGCGTCCCCCCGCCCGCGCCGGCGCCTACCGGCGTCGTCGACGCGACGGCCGCGTCGCCACGCGCCCGCCCGCGGTGAGCCGGCCGAGCGCCCGGTACACCACCCGTCGCACCCGGCGGGCGGTACGGCGCACGCCGCCCGGCTGCGGGGCGGGCACCACGAGGACGCCGTCCGGGTCGACGTGCAGGGCGAAGGGCAGCGGATGGAAACGCGCCCCCTCCGTCTCCGGCGTCAGACACACCGTCGTGAGCCAGGTCCGGCCCCCCAGATCGCCCACCGGCAGGACGGCGTCCAGCCGGCCGCCCGGAGCGAGCGTCCCGAAGACCTCGTGGGAGCTCCCCGGCTTCACCCCCGTCAGCCGCAGCAGCACCGGGGCGGCCTCGGGCACGTGCAGCGGCAGGAGCACATGGAACCGCTCCCCGCGGTCCCCGGCGAGGGTGACGTCGCCCGCCGCGACCCTGCCCAGGCCCAGCCGCTCGCTCGCGTGGCCGACGTCCAGCGCGAGTCCGGCGTGCCGGTCGGTCCAGTAGGGCAGCACCACCTGGTCCGCGACGACCGCGGCGGGCGGGGCCGGCCGGCCGTGCCGGGGCGCCGGGCCCAGCCGCAGCTCCTTCGTCCAGCCGCCGAGGCCCACCCTCACCCAGATGTCCCACAGGCCCTCGCGGGGCGGGCTGCCGCTGACCGCGGTGGCGGGATCGACGACGGCCGTGCCGCGCAGCACCAGACGCACCCCGTTCCCGTCGGCGGCCGCGATCCGCTCCCGGTCCGTCCGCACCGGCTGGAAGTACTGCGCCGCGCCGGCCCGCTCCCGCAGCAGCAGATCGGGCGAGGCCCGGTCGAAGCGTTCCGCGGTGTCCAGGCCGAGCCAGCGCACCGCCTCGGCGACGTCCCGCGGCGGCCACCGCGGACGCTCCCCGGCGGCGGGGAACACCATCGGCCGGCCGTCGTGCGTCAGCTCCGCCGCGAAGACGATCCGCAGCAGCCCGCCCCGCCATTCGACGTCCCGCGGCTCGACGGCGAGCCCGACGCCCGCCTCCCACCGCGCGAACGCGACGACGTCGTCGTAACGCCCGTCGGCGGCCAGGGCCGCGACGACCCGCTGGGTGGGCTGAAGCGGAGCGGCCACGCCCGGCCCGAACCGTTCGACGACGACCCCGTGGATCTCCTCGAACAGCTCCCTGCGGTAGTCCTCGGGCAGGTTGAGGAAGCGCCGGCCGCGCAGCCGCTCGACCATCTCCACCCGCAGCCAGCGCCGGAACAGCCGGTCGCGCAGGGCTCCCGGCTCGGTGTACCGCTCGACGACGTCGAGGGCCTCGCGGAGGTCCTTGAAGTAGCTCACCGGGTCGATCCGCTGGAAGCTCACGTTCGCGGCGTCGCCGCGCCGCACGTGGTAGTAGCAGACGTAGTCGCCGAGCACGGCGACGTTGCCCGCACGCAGATAGGCCTCGGTGACGAAGACGTGGTCCTCGAGGCGGCGCCGCCCCTCCGGGAAGCGCAGACCGGTGCGCTCGAGGAACGCCCGGCGGATCATCTTGTGCGGGGTGAGACTGTCGATGAGCGGCGCGTTCTCGACCGTGGCGCGCGGGCGGCTCGTGCGGAACAGCTCCACTGGCACCGCGCGCCCCCGGCCGGCCATCTTGCCGACGACGACGTCCGCGTCGTTGGCGACGCCGTAGTCGTACATCCGCTCCAGGGCCTCCGCGCCGAGGTGGTCGTCGGCGTCCACGAACATCACGTACTCGCCCCGGGCGGCGTCGATGCCTACGTTGCGCGGCTTGCCGGGCCAGCCGGAGTTCTCCTGGTGTACGACGCGGACCCGGGAGTCCTGCGCGGCGAGCGCGTCGAGCAGCGCCGGGGTGGCGTCGGTGCAGCCGTCGTCGACGAAGACGATCTCGTAGGCGTCCGGCGGGAGAGACTGCCCGAGCAGCGAGGCGATGCAGTCCTCGATGTAGCGGCCGGGGTTGTAGACCGGGACGATGACGCTGACCTTGACCGGCATCGGGCTCCTGGCCCCCTCGTCGGATCGCCTGCCGTGCGGACGGCGGGTGCGTGCAGCCCGATGCTAACCCCGCAGTCGGCGCCCCACCTGTCCTGGTTCGTCCTGATCCGGATTTTGTAGTCTGTCGCCGTGCGCCTCCTGCTGATGTCCGACACCCACCTGCCCAAGCGCGCCAAGGCGCTCCCCGCCCCGCTGCTCGACGAGATCCCGGACGCGGACCTCGTCGTCCACGCGGGGGACTGGGTCGACGCGGCCACCCTCGACCTGCTGGAGAGCCGCAGCCGCCGGCTGCTGGCCGTGCACGGCAACAACGACGGGCCCGAGCTGCGCGCCCGGCTGCCCGAGATCGCCCGCGCGGAACTCGGCGGACTGCGGTTCGGCGTGATCCACGAGACCGGTCCGGCCCAGGGCCGGGAGGCCCGCTGTGCAGCCCGCTTCCCCGACCTGGACGTCCTGGTCTTCGGGCACAGCCACATCCCCTGGGACACCACGGCCCCCGGCGGCCTGCGCCTGCTCAACCCCGGCTCCCCGACGGACCGCCGCCGGCAGCCGTACTGCACCTATCTGACGGCCACCGCCGCAGGCGGCCGGCTCACGGACGTCGTCCTGCACCGGCTGCCGCCGCGCTGAGCGCGCTCGACGTCGGCGGGGCGCACCCGGGTCACGGACGAACCGGGCCGCTTCCGGCCGATGCGGTCGGAGGCGGCCCGGAACTTGCGAGTGTGCGTTGCGTCAACTGGGCCTCCTTCACTGGTGAGACGACCGAGGGACATGCATGCGTGTCCGTTATGGGCGGGTACCCCGTCACGGGCCACCCCACACATGGCCGTTCCGGTGAATCCCCGGGATGCCTCGTCGCTCCGGACTACCGGGCGGGCGGCGCCTGATCGCCCGCCGGGGGGTGGATCGCCCCGGTCGTCGCCGTCAGCGGGGCGCCGCTGCCGCCCCACCGCAGCGCGACGATCTCGGCCGCCACCGACACGGCGACCTCCTCGGGCGTACGGGCTCCCAGGTCCAGCCCCACCGGCGAGCGCAGCCGCGCCAGCTCGGCGTCGCTGACCCCGGCCTCCAGAAGGAGCGCACGGCGTTCGTCGTGGGTGCGCCGGCTGCCCATCGCCCCGATGTACGCGGCCGGCCGGCGCAGGGCCGCCGCCAGCAGCGGCACGTCGAACTTCGGGTCGTGGGTCAGCACGCAGATCACCGTGCGGTCGTCGGTCCGCGTGCCGCCGAGGTACCGGTGCGGCCAGTCCACGACCACCTCGACGTCCGCCGGGAAGCGTGCCGGCGTGGCGAAGGCCGGCCGGGCGTCGCAGACGGTGACCCGGTAGCCGAGGAAGTCGCCGATGCGGGCCACGGCGGCCGCGTGGTCGATCGCGCCGAACACCAGCATGCGCGGCGGCGGGGCGAAGGACTGCAGGAACACCGAGACGGTGTCCTCGCGCCGCCGGCCGTGCGGTCCGAAGTGCCGCAGTCCGGTGGTGCCCAGCACCAGGCCTCCGCGCGCGTCGGAGGCGACGGCCGCGTCCAGTCCCGCGGACCCCAGGGTGCCGGCGGTCCGGTCCGGCCAGACGGCGAGCACGGCCCCGTGGGGCGCGAGGCCGTCGGTCACCGTGGCCACGATCACCGGTTCGCCCGCGGCGACCGACCGGGCGACCGCCCCGAACGACGGGTCGAGGTCCGGCGTCACCGCACGCACCAGCAGGGTGAGCTCGCCGCCGCAGGTCAGCCCGACGGCGAAGGCGTCGTCGTCGCTGTATCCGAAGGTCGCCCGCCGGGCCGTCCCGTCCGCCAGGACCTCCTGGGCCAGCTCGAACACCGCGCCCTCCACACAGCCCCCGGACACACTGCCCACGACCTCGCCGCCCGGGCCCACCGCCATCGCGGCGCCCGGAGCGCGCGGCGCGCTGCCGCGGACGGCGACCACGGTGGCGAGCCCGAACGGCTCAGCGGCCGCGTACCACCCGTTCAGCACCGGCAGAATCTCACGCACGATTGCACGGTAATCCGTCGCCGCTCCGCTCGCCGCCCCGTCCGCCCGTCGTCGCGTTCGCCGCCCCGTCCGCCGCCCCGTCCGCCGTTCGGTCGGCCCGCCGTCGGGAGGGCGACGCCCTCGCGCCGATCCCCCGGCGCGCCTCCGAGCGCCTCCGAGCGCCTCCGTACGGACGGCAAACCGCCGAACCGCCGGGAGTACCTGGTGTGCGTGACCGGTCGGGTGGCCAACTGGGCTGGATATGCAGGAACTTACTCGGGGGTCAGAAGGTATTGACGGTGTACGGAAATCGCCGGACTGTAGTGGACATGCCGAATATCCGGGCACGTCTGCTCGCTGTTCTGGTGGTCCTCTGCGGACTCTGCGGCTTCCTGACGGCGGCGGGCGCCTCGCCCGCCGCCGCGGACGCCACGTTCCCCGGCTCGCTCCCCTTCGACGGCACGGCCCTCACCGTGTCCAACGGCCGCTTCGTCGACGGCAACGGCCGCGAGGTCGTGCTGCGCGGTTACAACGTCTCCGGCGAGACCAAGCTCTACGAGAACAAGGGCCTGCCCTTCGCCTCGGTCGCCGACGCCAGGAAATCGGCGACCGCGCTGCGCGCCCTCGGCGGCGGCAACTCCATCCGCTTCCTGCTCTCCTGGGCCTATGCCGAGCCCGTGCGCGGCCAGGTCGACACCGGCTACCTCGCCGCCGCCACCGAGCAGATGCGCGCCTTCCTCGACGCCGGCATCCGCGTCTACCCCGACTTCCACCAGGACCTCTACTCCCGCCACCTGTTCAACCAGGGCAGCTGGTACACCGGCGACGGCGCCCCCAAGTGGGCGGTGGACCTCGGTGGTTACCCCGCCGAGTCCTGCGGCATCTGCTTCTTCTGGGGCCAGAACATCACCCAGAACGGCGCGGTGAAGGCCGCCCAGTACGACTTCTGGCACAACGCCCACGGCGTCCAGGACAACTTCCTCGCCACCGCCCAGCAGACCATGGCGTACGTCAGGCAGCACCTGAGCGCCGAGGAGTTCGCCGGCGTCCTCGGCTTCGACCCCTACAACGAGCCCTACGCCGGGACCTACGACTCCGGTCAGACCAGCCGCACCTGGGAACGCGACCTCCTGTGGCCCTTCTACGTGAAGTTCCGGGCCCGGATGGACGCGGCCGGCTGGCAGGACAAGCCCGCCTTCGTCGAGCCGAACATGTTCTGGAACGGCAACATCGACTCCCAGCGGCAGGAGGGCGGACTCCTCGACGTGGGCACGCTCGGCTCCCGCTACGTCTTCAACACTCACTTCTACGACCAGAAGGCCATCTCCGGGATCCTGATGTGGGGCAAGGCGGCGGACGGCCAGTACGTCACCGACTTCGGCACCGTCCGCGACCGGGCCGCGACGACCGGGACCACGGCCGTCGTCAGCGAGTTCGGCCATCCGCTGGCCGGCAACGTCTCCGACAAGGCGCCGACCGTCCTCAAGGCCATGTACCAGGCGCTCGACTCCCGGGTGAAGGGCGCCAATTGGTGGACGACCCCGGCCGTCTCCGGTCCGGTCCTCTCCGGCAGTCAGTGGCAGTGGGACATCTACTGGGGCCGCCATCACGAGTTGATGAACGGCAACCCCGACAAGGTGCTCACCGGCGGCGACGCCTGGAACGACGAGGACCTGTCGGCCGTGCGCCTCGACGACTCCGGCAACGCCACGCTCCGTCAGGACGCGCGACTCCTGGACCGGGTCTACCCGAGCGCCACCTCCGGCACGACCGTCGCCTTCACCTATGAGGACCGCTCCCGCGACGGCTCCACCACCCTCACCTGGAACCCGGTCCCCGCATCCCTGCCCACCACGAAGCAGCTCGTCGGCTCCGGCCAGTACGCACTGCTCGTGTGGCGCTCGGCCGGTGGCGCGGCGCCCACCGAACTGCATCTGCCCGCCTCCTTCCCGACCGCCACGACCACGGTCGTCTCCGATCTCGGCGCCGTGTACGCGCCCCCGGCCTACACGTCCGGCACGAAGATCGCGGCGGCCGTCGAACCGGGCGGCACGGGCAGCCGACGCCTGCTGCTCAGCACGTCCGACTCGGGCGCGGTGCACTTCGCACTGGTCACCAACGGCGCGAGCGCGCCGTCCGCGACCCAGCTGGCCGCGGCCCGCACCGAACTGTCGGCGTGGGTGGCCCAGAAGGTGGGGTAGCGACGCCGGTACGACGAAGGGGTGGGCGGTGGTCGACCGACCGCCACCCACCCCTTCGGCGCCGAAAGGCCGCCGTCAGCTGCCGGATCCGGTGCCTGTCCAGTCCGCCGCCACATGGCCGAGCCGGACCCGCTGCGGATGGTCGCCCACGGGAACCGACACGACCTTCTGCCCGGTGGCGAAGTCGATCGCGGTCACCTGGTCGGCGCCGCTCTCGGAGATGACGCAGTCCTTGCCGTCGCCGCTGACCGTGGCCCAGTAGGGCTTGGAGGCGGTGACCAGCGGGCCTTCCTGGAGGGTTGCGCGGTTGACGATCGTCGCGTAGTCGTCCATCGTGCCCGCGACGCACAGCTTGCTGCCGTCCGGACTCATCGACAGGCCGTGGTGGCGCGAGTCGTTGACGTACGTGGTGCGGTCGTCGCTGGTCGTGGGGTTCTTCGGCAGGGTCTTCGTCCGGGTGATCTTGTCCGTGGCGAGGTCGTACTCGAAGAAGCCGTTGAAGAACGACACCTGGAAGTACAGCTTGGACTCGTCCGGCGAGAAGACCGCGGGGCGAACGGCGTCCGAGTAGTCCTTGAGTCCGATCGCGTCCAGCCGCTGCCGCATGTCGATGATCTTGACCTGCTGGTACGTGTTCGCGTCGACGACGGTGATGCGCCGGTCGCCCTTCGTGAAGTCCTGCCACGGGGCGTCCTGGGACGTGTTCACGTCACCGATCGCCATGTTGTAGATGTACTTGCCGTCCTTGGTGAAGATGTTCTCGTGCGGCTTGTCGCCGGTCTTGAACGAACCCACCTGCTTGCCGGTCACGATGTCCAGGACGTGCACGGTGTTCGAGATCGACGCGGAGACCGCGACCCGTTTGCCGTCGGGGGAGACGGCCATGTGGTCGGAGCGGTAACCCGACACCGGGAACCGCCAGTTGATCTTCCCTGTGGTCAGGTCGATGGAGACGACGTCGGCGAAGCTCGGCCGGGAGACGACCACGGACGCGCCGTCCGGCGTGGTGTACATGTCGTCGACGAACTGGTCGTGGCCCTCGCCGACGCCGTTGCGGATGGCCATGAAGTAGATCCACTTGATCAGGTCGCCGTTGATCTCCGCCATCCGGGCGTCCTTGTCGGGGATCACGTTGATCCGGCCGACCTTCGCGAAGTCGCCGCTGGACTTGATGACGTCCGCGGTGCCCTCCCAGTTGTTGCCGACGAAGAGCACCTCGCGCAGTGCGGCGGCGCTGGAGGAGTCCTGGGCGGCCGGGGCTGCGGACGCGACGGCGGCTGGAGCGGTGACGGTCAGGGCGACGGCGGCGGCGATGGAGCAAAGGTGCCTGGATCTGAAGGCAGCCATGACTGCACTCTCCTCTGGGGCGGGAAGGTCAGGGGCAGGGGTGCGAAGGCGGGGGAATACCCGCCGAAGTCTGAACACGGGCCCGTTCAGAATGTGCTTACTGGAAAGTAAGGAAGGGGTGCCCTTCGCCACAAGACTCGTACACGACAAAATTGGCCGCGGGGGCACACCGGAAGACGAGGGAGGGTCATGGCGGGCAGACTCAAGGCGCCGACCGGCCGCTACGGCGGCAAGTCCGCCGAACAGCGGCAGGCCGAGCGCCGGGGCAGGTTCCTGGACGCGGCGCTGCGGTCGTTCGGGGGCGCGCCCGGCTACCGGGGCACCACCGTCGCCTCGCTCAGTGAGGCGGCCGGCCTGTCGACCCGCCAGTTCTACGAGGAGTTCCGCACCCTCGAGGACGTCCTGGCGGAGCTGCACCTCCAGGTGAACGCCTGGGCCGAGGAGGCGGTCATGGCCGCCGCCGTCGCCGCCGAGGGCAGACCGCTCGCCGAACGCGCAGCCGCGATCTTCCGCGCCTACGCCGCCAACGTCACCTCCGACCCCTGCCGCATCCGGATCACCTTCGTGGAGATCGTCGGCGTCAGCCCCCGTCTGGACGAGCAGCGCCTGGCCCGCCGGGCCCGCTGGATCGACCTGATCTGCGCCGAGGCGACGGCGGCCGCCGCCCGAGGCGAGGGCGCCCCGCGCGACTACCGCCTCGCGGCCACGGCCTTCATCGGCAGCGTCAACGGCCTGCTGCACGACTGGAGCGCCGGCTGGGTGGACGCGACCCTGGACGAGGTGGTCGACGAACTGGTCCGGCAACTGCTGGACATCCTGCGGCCGAGGGAACAGGAGCCCGGCGGGCCGCGGAGCGCACAGTAGGAGCGCCCGGTGCCCCTGATCCGGCCGGACGGCCTCACCCCAGCCGCGTCACCGCCTCCACCACCCGCCCCGCGCCGTCCTCGCCGCGCACCCGTGCCCCCAGCTGCGCCGCCCGGCGGGCGTATCCGGGCTCGCGGGTGACCCGGACGAGGGCCGCCGCCAGCGTGTCGGCGGTCAGCCGGCGCAGGGGGACCGTGCCCGGGGCCACCCCCAGCGCGACCAGCCGCTCGCCCCAGAAGCCCTCGTCGAACTGGATCGGCACCGGCACGGCAGGCACGCCCGCCCGTACGCCGGCCGCCGTCGTGCCCGCACCGCAGTGATGGACGACCGCGGCCATCCGCGGGAAGAGCAGCGCGTGCGGCGTCTCGTCGACCGTCATCATGTCCTCGCCCTCGGCCGTGAGCCCCGCCCAGCCGCGCTGGATCACCCCGCGCAGCCCCGCCCGCCGCAGCGCCGTGACGATCTCGGCGCCGAGCCGCCGGGGGTCGGGCACCGTCGCGCTGCCCAGCCCGACGAAGACCGGCGGCGGCCCCGCGTCCAGGAACTCCCGCAGACCGGACGGCAGCCGGGTGTCGCGGTCGTGGGGCCACCAATATCCGGTGACGTCCAGCTCCGCACGCCAGTCCCGGGGACGCGGCACCACCTGCGGACTGAAACCGTGCAGGACCGGCCAGCCGTGCCGCCGCCGTTTTCGCGGAGCGGTGACGGCGCGGCGGGCGGCGGGCAGCCCCAGCCGGGCCCGCACGGCCGGCAGCACCGGGGTGAAGATCCGCTCGACGGCCGCCTCGACGCCGTGCCCGGCGAGTCGGTTGCCGACCGCCCCCCAGGAGCCGCCGCCCAGCATCGGCGGGGCGAACTCGCCGGTGGGGGCGACGGGTTGGAGGTAGAGCCCGAGGCTCGGCAGGGACAACCCCTCGGCGATCGTGTGGCCGAGGGGCGCGACCGAGGCCGAGAGCAGCAGCGCGTCGGCCTCGCGGGCGGCGGCCAGCAGATCGTCGGCGATCCGCCCGACCAGCGTCCGTGCCATCCGGGTCACCCGCAGCAGCTTGCCGGGGCCGGTGGCGCTGCGATGCAGCCCCCGGCCCCGCGCGGACTCCAGCTCCGCCCGCGGGTCCAACGGCAGTGCGTGGAAGGCGACGCCCGTGCCCGCCACCAGCGGCGCGAACCGCGCGTGGGTGACCAGGGTGACCTGGTGTCCCGCACGCACGAGCGCGTGGCCCACACCTGTGAAGGGGGCCACGTCGCCCCGCGAACCCGCCGTCATGATCGCCACTCGCACGACGGACAGTATGGCGGCGGAACCGGACCGGGGTGAAGAACCCCGAGCGGGCGGCCGGTTGCATTTTGAGAGCGGTCACAATCACTTCGGTCGCAGCCGTTGACTTCATCCCCCGGCGGTTCTACTTTCGGCGCGCAATGCGTTCGGTTTGCCGACCTTCGTTCGATATATCGAAGTAGTTTCCCCGAAGCTGGAGCCGCCCCATGTTTCCTCCACCCCCCGCGCACCTCGCCCGGCACGGGAGATCCGCCGCCGCGCGGCTGCTCGCCCTGCTGCTGACGGTCGTCGCCGCCCTGATGTTCGCCCAGCCCGGCACGGCCGAGGCCGCCACCTCGCGTCAGATCGCCGTGCCGGCCGCCCCGATGGGCTGGGCCTCCTGGAACAGCTTCGCGGCCAAGATCGACTACAACGTCATCAAGCAGCAGGTCGACGCGTTCGTCGCCGCGGGCCTGCCGGCGGCCGGATACCAGTACATCAACATCGACGAGGGCTGGTGGCAGGGCACCCGTGACAGCGCGGGCAACATCACCGTGGACGAGTCGGAGTGGCCCGGCGGCATGAAGGCCATCGCCGACTACATCCACGGCAAGGGCCTCAAGGCCGGTATCTATACCGACGCCGGCAAGGACGGCTGCGGCTACTACTTCCCGACCGGCCGCCCCGCCGCCCCGGGCAGCGGCAGCGAGGGCCACTACGACCAGGACATGCTCCAGTTCTCCCGGTGGGGCTTCGACTTCGTGAAGGTCGACTGGTGCGGCGGCGACAAGGAGGGCCTCGACGCGAAGACGACGTTCCAGGCCATCAGCGACGCGATCACGACCGCCACGGCGACGACCGGCCGCCCGATGACCCTGTCGCTGTGCAACTGGGGCCGGCAGAACCCGTGGAACTGGGCTCCAGGCCAGGGGGCGATGTGGCGGACCAACGACGACATCATCCTGTTCGGCAACAAGCCGTCCATGGCCAACCTGCTGACCAACTTCGACCGCAACGTGCACCCCACGGCCCAGCACACCGGCTACTACAACGACGCGGACATGCTGATGGTCGGCATGGACGGCTTCACCGCCGCCCAGAACCGCACCCACATGAACCTGTGGGCCGTCTCCGGGGCGCCGCTCCTCGCCGGCAACAACCTGGCCACGATGACGACGGAGACGGCGAACATCCTCAAGAACCCCGAGGTCCTCGCCGTCGACCAGGACGCGCGGGGCCTGCAGGGCGTCAAGGTCGCCGAGGACAGCAGCGGGCTCCAGGTGTACGGCAAGGTCCTCGCCGGCACCGGCAAGCGCGCCGTCGTCCTGCTCAACCGGACCGGGGCCGCCGCGAACATCACCGCCCGCTGGGCCGACCTGGGCCTGACCGGTGCCTCCGCGACCGTGCGCGACCCGTGGGCCCGCGCCGACCTCGGCGCCTTCGCCACCGGTTACACGGCGAACGTCCCGGCCGGCGGCTCGGTCTTGCTCACCGTCAGCGGTGGCACCGAGGCGGCGGGCAGCACGTACACCGGAACGTCGAGCTTCTCCGGCGTGACCGCCGGCAACACCGGCCTGAAGGTCGTCGACGTCGCCTACACCAACACCGCTTCGACCGCCCGCACCGCGACTCTCAAGGTCAACGGCCAGACCACGACGACCGTCTCCTTCCCGCCGACGGGCTCCACGCAGGGCACGATCACCGTTCAGGTCGCCCTGTCGAAGGGCTCCGCCAACACGCTCGCCTTCACGGGCGCCCCGGCCCTCGCGGACATCACGGTCCGGCCCCTGCCCGGCGCTGACGGCAGCCTCGTCGTCGGCAAGCAGTCCGGCCGCTGCCTGGACATGTTCGACAGCACCATCACCAACGGCACGCAGGCGGAAATCTGGGACTGCAACGGCGGCTCCAACCAGGCCTGGACGTACACCTCCCGCAAGGAACTCGTGGTGTACGGCAACAAGTGCCTGGACGCCTACAACCGGGGCACCTCCAACGGCACCAAGGTCGTGATCTGGGACTGCACCGGCCAGAACAACCAGAAGTGGAACGTCAACGGCGACGGCACGATCACGAACGTCAACGCGGGCCTGTGCCTGGACGCGTACGGGGCGGCCACGGCCAACCGCACCCCGATCGTGCTGTGGACGTGCGGCGGCGGCGACAATCAGAAGTGGACCCTGAACTGACCTGACCAGCAACGAGGCCTGACGTGACGTCAGGCACAGCAGGACGCGGCCCGGCCGCCCGTGCCTCTGGGCGTGGGTGGCCGGCAGCCCACCGGCTCAGGCCTTTCTCAGGCCTCGAGGCCTCAGCGGGACCGCGGCACCGGGTCCGCCGCCGCTCACCGGCGTCGGCCGTGGTGCCGGCGGCCCGTGGCGGGCGCCGGCGGGAGCGGACGCCGCCGGGTCGCCCGCAGCGCCGTCCCCAGCAGGACGACGGTGGCCCGCCGCCCCACCGCGAAGACCGGCTCCGACAGCGAGGGCCGGGACGTCCGCGACCGGCCCGGGCCGGCCCGGACCGAGAAGGTCCAGGTCAACCGCGAGGTGACCTGGACCCCGGCGGTTTTCCTCCCTACTCGTCCCATGCCTGGATCATCGTCTGCTCGACGATCTTGCCGTCGCGCAGGGTGATCATCGACTCGGCGAGTACGCGCACGCCGTCCGGGTACCGGCAGGATTCGCTGTAGGCGGCACGGTCGCCCTGGACGATGCACTCCTCCAGCTTGTGGGTCATGTCCCGGCTGTAGACGTCGTCGAGCAGCTGGGCGATCTCGTCCCGACCGTGCAGCACCCGGGGCTTGCTCGGCTGGGTGTTGTGGTCGACGAGCCGCAGTTCCGCGTCGTCGGCGTAGAGCGACAGAAGTGTCGCCGCGGTCTGTCCTTCAATGCCCTGGCGCAGCGCCTCGGTGTCGAAGGCGGAGCCTGCCGCGGTGCCCATGGTGACCTCCTCGGAGGGCAGCGGCCGAGGGGAGAGGTGCCGCCGGGCCCTCACCTTCGAGGCTCCTCCGCCGAGCCGGGCTCGGCAAGCGCAGCGGCCCGCTCCACCTGTCGGGTGAGCGCGGGCGTCCGGCCGTGTCCGCCGGACCGGTCACGGCGTTGCTGAGGGCATGATCTCCACTCGACGCATCGCCGCCCTCGCCGCCCTCGCCGCCGGGCTCACGGGCCTCGCGGCGCCCATGGCGAGCGCGGCCGACGCCCCGGACGCCGGCCGGCTCAACCCGATGACCGCGCTGGACTCGCTCGCGACCTCCCAGATCCCGGCGGAGCACCGCTCCGAACTCCCGCCCGTCTCAAGGCAGTTGGGCGAGCTCAACAAGGTGATCCCGCTCCAGCGGTTGAGCGAGCTGCACCAGGTCACCGACCTCGCCGCCCCCGTCACCGGGCTGCTCGGCTGAGCGCCGTATCTCTCCTCGTGGGGGCCGTCCGGAGCACCGGGCGGCCCCCGCACCCGTTCACGGTGTCCGCGCCCTCGGGCGATCAGTCGAGCGTAGGGTCGGCACAGGGACGGACGACCGCCGACGAAAGGGCAGCCCATGCCGCAGGAAGTACGCGCAGTGATCGCACCGGGCCGGGACGAGCCGGTGCGGGTGGAGACGATCGTGATCCCGGATCCGGGTCCGGGGGAGGCGGTGGTGCAGGTCCAGGCCTGCGGGGTGTGCCACACCGATCTGCACTACAAGCAGGGCGGCATCAACGACGAGTTCCCCTTCCTGCTCGGGCACGAGGCGGCGGGCGTGGTCGAGGCGGTCGGCGAGGGCGTCACGGACGTCGCGCCGGGCGACTTCGTGATCCTGAACTGGCGGGCGGTGTGCGGCCAGTGCCGGGCCTGCCTGCGGGGCCGGCCGTGGTACTGCTTCGACACGCACAACGCGACGCAGCGGATGACCCTGCTGGACGGCACAGAGCTGTCGCCGGCCCTCGGGATCGGCGCCTTCGCGGAGAAGACGCTGGTGGCGGCCGGCCAGTGCACCAAGGTGGACGCCTCGGTGTCGGCGTCCGTGGCGGGGCTGCTCGGGTGCGGGGTGATGGCGGGCATCGGCGCCGCGATCAACACCGGCGAGGTCGCGCGCGGGGACAGCGTGGCCGTCATCGGATGCGGCGGCGTCGGCGACGCGGCGGTCGCCGGGTCACGGCTGGCCGGCGCGGCGAAGATCATCGCGGTGGACATCGACGACCGCAAGCTGGCGAAGGCCCGCGAGATGGGCGCCACGCACACCGTGAACTCCAAGGAGACCGACCCGGTCGAGGCGATCCGAGAGCTGACCGGCGGCTTCGGGGCCGACGTCGTCATCGAGGCGGTCGGCCGCCCGGAGACGTACCGGCAGGCCTTCTACGCCCGCGACCTCGCGGGCACCGTCGTCCTCGTCGGCGTCCCCACCCCCGAGATGAAGCTCGAACTCCCGCTCCTGGACGTGTTCGGCCGCGGCGGGGCGCTGAAGTCGTCCTGGTACGGCGACTGCCTGCCCTCACGTGACTTCCCCATGCTCATCGACCTGCATCTGCAGGGCCGCCTGGACCTGGGGGCGTTCGTCACCGAGACCATCGGGCTGGACGAGGTGGAGAAGGCGTTCGAGCGGATGCACCACGGGGACGTCCTGCGTTCGGTGGTGGTGCTGTGATGGCCGCGCGCATCGAACGCCTCGTCACCTCCGGCCGGTTCAGCCTCGACGGCGGCACCTGGGACGTCGACAACAACGTGTGGATCGTCGGCGACGACCACGAGGCGATCGTCATCGACGCCGCGCACGACGCCGACGCGATCCTCGCGGCCCTCGGCGGGCGACGGCTGACCGGCATCGTGTGCACCCACGCCCACAACGACCACGTCTCCGCCGCGCCCGCCCTCGCCGACGCGACCGGCGCCACGATCTGGCTGCACCCCGACGACCTGCCGCTGTGGAAGCTCACCCACCCGGACCGCGAACCGGACGCCCACCTGACCGACGGCCAGGTCATCGAGGCCGCCGGCGCCGATCTCACCGTGCTGCACACCCCCGGGCACGCACCCGGCGCCGTCTGCCTCCACGAGCCCGGACTGGGCGTGCTGTTCACCGGCGACACCCTCTTCCAGGGCGGCCCCGGCGCCACCGGCCGCTCCTACTCCCACTTCCCGACCATCATCGCCTCCATCAGGGACCGGCTGCTCGCCCTCCCGCCGGAGACGAAGGTGCTGACCGGGCACGGCGAAGCGACCACCATCGGCGCCGAGGCGCCCCACCTCCAGGAGTGGATCGACCGGGGCCACTGACGCGAAAAGACGGCGCGCCGCCGCACCGGACGGCCGTACCCTCACGGGCATGACCGGCACTCTCCTGACCCTGCACGGCACCCGCGTCCTGCGGTGCGCCCCCGACGGCCCACCGCTCGACGGGGAGCGCGCCGCACTCGACCTGATCGGCGACGCGTTCGGCCAGGACGCCCAGCTGGTGGCCGTGCCCGCGGAACGCGTCGGGGAGGACTTCTTCCGGCTGCGGTCCGGGGTCGCCGGCGAGGTCGTGCAGAAGTTCGTGAACTACCGGATACGGCTGGCCGTCGTCGGAGACGTCTCCCGGCAGCTGGCCGAGAGCTCCGCGCTGCGGGACTTCGTGCGGGAGGCGAACCGCGGCAGTCAGCTGTGGTTCCTGGCGGACGACGGCGCGCTGGACGACCGGCTGAACCCGGCCACCGGCTGAGCGCGGCACCGGCTGACCCCGGCCACCGGCCGGGCACGACCGCCGGATGACACCCGCGGGCCGAGCCCGGCCGGGTGAGGTCCGCGGAAAGGCGACAGAAGACGTCCGGATTTCCCGCGATCCTCGTGGTGACACCCCACACCGAGGAGCCGGGAGGCAGAACATGTCAGGACCGCTGGAGGGCCGGGTCGCCCTGGTCGCGGGAGCGACCCGGGGCGCCGGCCGGGGCATCGCCGTGGAGCTGGGCGCGGCCGGCGCCACCGTCTACGTGACCGGGCGCACCACCCGCGAGCGGCGCTCCGAGTACGACCGCCCCGAGACCGTAGAGGACACCGCCGACCTGGTCACCGAGGCCGGCGGCCGGGGCGTCGCCGTACCCACCGACCACCTCGACCCGGCGCAGGTGCGGGCCCTTGTCGAGCGCGTCGCGGACGAGCAGGGCCGCCTCGACGTCCTGGTCAACGACATCTGGGGCGGCGAGAAGCTCTTCGAGTGGGACACCCCCGTCTGGGAGCACGACCTGGACAACGGACTGCGGATGCTGCGGCTCGCCGTCGAGACCCACGCCGTCACCAGCCACCACGCCCTGCCGCTGCTGCTGCGCACGCCGGGCGGACTGGTCGTCGAGATGACCGACGGCACCGCCGAGTACAACCGCGACACCTACCGGGTGAACTTCTTCTACGACCTCGCCAAGGCCTCCGTCCTGCGCATGGCCTTCGCTCTCGCCCACGAGATCGGGCCCCGGGGGGCCACCGCCGTGGCGCTCACCCCCGGCTGGCTGCGCTCGGAGCTGATGCTCGCGGCGTCCGCGAGGACAACTGGCGCGACGCTCTCGACCGGGTCCCGCACTTCGCCATCTCGGAGACGCCCCGCTACGTCGGCAGCGCCGTCGCCGCGCTCGCCGCCGACCCGGACGTCGCCCGCCGCAACGGACAGTCGCTCTCCAGCGGCGGCCTCGCCCGGGAGTACGGCTTCACCGACCTCGACGGCAGCCGTCCGGACGCCTGGCGCTACCTCGTGGAGGTGCAGGACGCGGGAAAGCCGGCCGACACCACCGGCTACCGCTGAGCGTTCACGGCGACGGCGACGCCGAGGACGAGGGTGGCGGCATCGTCGGCCAGTGTGCCGGGTGGCCGGGCGGCAGGCCGAGGTCCTCGCGTACGGCCGCGTAGTAGCCCTCGCGGCCGGCGCGCTGCCGCTCCAGCAGCGCCTGCCAGGCCCGCGGATCGTGTGTTCCCTCCCGCAGGAAGCGCTCCATGTCCATCACCACGGTCACCCACGTCCGCGCCCGTTCCACCACGTCGCGGCTGCCCAGCATGACCAGCGCCTCACCCGCCGGATCGCGTCCGTCGGTGGCCTGCGCCAGCTGCGGCTCCGCCTCCTGCGGGGACAGCGGATAGGGGTGCGGGTCGTTGCCCAGGTGCGAGGCGACGCGGTACATCAGGTTGACCGACCTCTTCACCGCCCGCGCGTACTCGGCGTACACCGACAGCCGCCGCTCCTCCCACCGCGCCGACCGCTCGCGCGCGAACCTTGCCCGGTCGCTGCGCACGAGCGCGAGATACGAACCGAGGGCGCCGACGACGACGCCCAGGAGGGCGGGAAGCTGCTGGAGGAACGCGGACATACCCGCACGGAACCCTTTCTGAGGGCACGGTGACGCTCAACGGACCGTCGGATCATTTCACTTGATCTGACGGTCCGGAAGTTCACTGTTTCGTCACAGACCGGTGCCTACCACAACCACGGCCCCCGCCGGCCGGTCTACGTTGACGAAAACGCGGGAACAGTGGCAGGGAGAGGGCAGGTCATGGGGGACATACGCAGACGAGGGGCGGTCGTGCTCGGGATCACCGGGCTGGTCGCGCCGTTGACGCTCGCGTTGGGCGCGGCGCCGGCCCAGGCCGCGAGTTGCACGACGTCGGCCGGGCCGTACCAGAAGCAGGTGGAGAAGTTCCTCGGGCGGCCCGTGGACGGCAAGCAGTCGGGCGCCGACTGCTCGGCGATCCGGGCTTTCCAGAACAAGCACGGCATCACGCCGAACATCGGCTACGCGGGGCCCGTCACATGGGGCGTGATGGACCTCATGAACAAGCAGAAGGCGGTGGGCAACAAGCCCAACAAGGCGGGCAAGTGCCCCACCAACAAGGGCCGTATCGCCTGCGTCAACCTCACCCTCCAGATCAGCTGGATCCAGGACGGCAGCAGGCTGGTCTACGGACCGGTCCCGGTCCGCACCGGCCGTAACGGCTACGAGACCCGCACGGGTCTGAAGAAGATCTACTGGCGGCACATCGACCACGTGTCGACCATCTATAACGTGCCCATGCCCTACAGCCAGTTCTTCGACGGCGGCCAGGCCTTCCACTCGGTCGGCGTCAGCATGTGGAACCCGCCGGGCTCCCATGGCTGCGTGAACATGACGAGCACGACCGCCAAGAAGTACTGGTCGCTGCTGAAGAACGGCGACGACGTCTTCGTGTACGGGCGCAAGCCGGGCACCTGAGCCGGGGGCCGCGCCGCGTCACGCGGCGCGGCGCGACCGGCGCTCTGGGTCCCGGCGCCGGGCTCAGCGGAGGGCTGAACCGTGCCGCGGGGGTTGACAGATGGACGTGATCAGTAACACGTCCGATATGTCTGATTCATTCGTGATGACTCACGCGGCCTTCACCTCGGACGCCGTAAGATTCACACCATGTCCACCACTGTTGGAACCCTCTCCGAGCGATCGGCCGCGGAGGTCAACGAGGAGATCAGGGCCCTGTGGCTCCGGTCCGGCGGGACACTGAGCGTCGAGCAGCGTGAGGAGTACCAGCGGCTCGTCCTCGAGTGGGCCGCCGCACCGCAGCCCGTCGAAGCGGCCTGACCGCCTCCCGACCACCGGGCCGCCCCGCTTCCGTCCACGCACCGGCGCTCCTGGCCCCCCGGCTGACCCGCGCCTCCCGGTCTCACCGCCCCCCGCTCAGGACTTCGTCCGAGCCGGGGGGCTCCGCCGTGTCCGGCGGAGCCTGCGTCGGCGCCCGGCCGGGTCATCCCCAGGTCGCCGAGTAGTACCGCTGATAGGCCTTGCGGTCCTGTTCGGCGCGGATGTACCGGGTCGCGACCAGGGCGACCATGCTGCCCGCCAGGACCAGCAGACCGGGGCCGATGTTCTTCGGGTCGGTGAGCCGGGAGGCGAGGGTGGCGGTTTCGCCGCCACCGGTCACCGGGGTGGTCGAGCCCGGCGAGGCCGAACCCGGGGAGGCCGCCGACTGGGTGTTGGTGGCGGCCGGCGCGGGCTCGGCGGACGAGGCGGGCGCCCCGCCCTGGCCGTTGCCGGACGGCGCCGCCACAATCAGCTGGACGCCCAGCTGGTTCAGCGCGTCGCCCACCGGCTGGAAGAACGTCTGGCCGCCGGTCTTGCAGTCGCCGCTGCCGCCCGAGGTGATGCCGAGGGCGATGCCCTCGGAGAACATCGGGCCGCCGCTGTCGCCCGGTTCGGCGCACACGTTCGTCTCGATGAGCCCGCCGACCGTGCCCTCCGGGTAGTTCACCGTCGCGTCCAGGCCGGTCACCTCCCCGTCGCGCAGTCCGCTGGTGCTGCCGCTGCGGAACACCCGCTGGCCCACGGCCGCGTCGCCCGTGCCCGTGATCCGTACCCCGTTGCCGTTGCCGATGGCGACCACGTCGGCGCTCGCCCCCGCCTTGCCGCTCGCGTACTGCACCAGCGAGAAGTCGCTGCCGGGGAAATTGGAGTTGACCGTCTGGCCCACCTGCTGCTTGGCCTGGTTGTCGGCGAACCAGGTCGACCCGGTGGGGCCGCAGTGCCCGGCGGTGAGGATGAAGTCGCTGGTCCCGTTGGTCACGTTGAAGCCGGCCGAACAGCGTCCGCCGGTCGACAGGATGGGCTGTGCCCCGTTGATCCGGGTGGTGAACGTGCCGGTGGTGCGCTCCATGCGGACGAAGCTGCCGATACCGCCGGCCGTCCGCGTCAGCTTCGACCAGTCCGAGGACGACACGGTGCTGTCGCCCTGCACGACGATCTGGTTGGACCGGTAGTCCATCACCCACGCCGTGCCGGCCACCCGCGGAGCCGAACGCAGCGCCGCCGTGGCCGACTTGAGCTCGTTCATGCTGTGCGACACGACCTTCGCGACGGCGCCCGCCGCCCGCACGGCCTCGGCCGTCTTCTCGTCGGTGACGCCGACGACGGGTCGCCCCTCGGAGTCGAGCCAGGTGCCGGCCGTGCGCGCGGCGCCGAACTTCTCGACGAGCGCCGCCCCCGGGTTCGTGACGACGGACTCCGCGGCGCTGCGCGGAACCGCCGCCGTGCCGGGCGGCTCGCTCGCCATGGCGGCCTGCGTGACCATGGCTCCTCCCAGGAGAAGTCCGCCGACCGCCGCCAGCCGTGTCACTCGCCGGACGGTCCGTCGTCGTACGTGCCTCATGCCTGGCTCCCGAAACCCTGAACGCGCGGACTCAACACCGCGGGGCCCTCCGGTCGTTGAGCACCCTCACCTCCATACGCGCGAAAACCCGGGAGTGTTCAGCCGCCGGCCGCCGGAAGTGATCGCGGCCGGCAACCGCGCGCCGACCGAGCGAAGACCCGCGGCCTCGTGCGTTCGCGTCCCGCTGCCGGCGCCTCACGCCCACCGGTGGGAAGCGGCGCGTCGCACCCGACCGCAGCGCCCCCGGGGCCGCCGGACCGGCCGGATCTCCGGGTGTACGGGAGCGACGTGACCTCCCGGGACTGCGGGACCGTCCGCCTACGAAAGACCCTGGGCGCGGGAGTCGACCGGAGCGGACGGTCCCCCCGATTCCCGGGCCGGTCCCAGCCGTGCCCAGCTCCGCTCGTCGCCCCACACGGCCGCCGCGCCGGTGTACGGCCGCAGCAGCGCGGAGAGCGCCGGGTCGCCGCGGCCGTTGAGCTCGTCCGAGGCGATGCGGCGGGCGATGCCGGCCAGGAAGTCGGCGAGCTGCACCCGGGCGTCGAACCGCGAGACGACCAGCCGGAGCCCCGCGAGCCGGATGCCGCGTCGCCGCGCCTCGCCCTCGATCCAGGCGATCCGCTCCGGGGTGAGCATGTTCTGGCGGTCGTGCGCGAGCCGGACCGGACGCCCGCCGTCGCTCCAGTGGGCCGCGGTGTGCAGGATCGAAGGGAGCAGTGGATTGAGGACCGGGGCGAGCACGAACGGACCGTCCTGGATTCCGGCGCGGTAGGACAGGGCGCGCGGGCGTTCCTTCGAGAGCCGCCCGAGAACGTCCGCCGCCGGTGTCCCCGGATGCCGGCCGCGCAGGGTGTCGACCAGGTGGAAGAAGCGCGCCACGGGCGTGTGCGGCGTGTCAGGCGGCTCGTCGTGACGCACCCACAGCAGGTGGTTCGCCGCCTCCAGGAACGACGTCCACTCCTCCCCGGTGAACGTCCGCCGTCCTTCCGCGAAAAGGGAGACGGCCGCCCCGGGATCGTCCAGCAGCAGGTCGACGGCCCGGTCCACGATGTAGAAGGGTTTCTCCACCAGGTGCACGTGGGCACGCCCGTGCAGCGGCCCCGACGGCGAGAGCAGCCACTCCAGGACGGCCCGGTGTTTCTCCCGGAGCAGATGGTTCGCCTTGTACTCCTCCGCGGGCGAACGGATCCGGTCGCGGATCTCCTGTACGTGCCCGGCGGCGGATGCGGCCGACAGCAGCACACTGGCGTGGGCGAACACATCCGTGTTGCCGCCGGTGAGGTTCTCGCCGTCCGAGCCCGATTCGTCGCAGGCGATCTCCCGGATGCCCGCGGCGTCCGCCGCGACTGTCCCGTTCACGTGATCCCAGGTCACACCACGGCCCCCTATCTTGTGCCCATGACCAGCATCCCGCACGAGACGCCAGGTGAACCGAATCCGCTGAACGCCCTCACTCTCGATCTGCTGCGCCGCCGCACGAGCATGAAGTGGCGGACCCATCCTTCTGACGTCCTGCCGCTGTGGGTCGCCGAGATGGACGTGCCGCTCGCCGAGCCGGTCGTCCGCGCGGTGACGCGGGCCCTCACGCTCGGCGACACCGGCTATCCGTCGGGCACGGCCTATGCGCGGGCGCTGGCCGAGTTCGCCGCCAAGCGCTGGGGCTGGGACGGGCTCGCGGTCGAGCGGACGGCGATCGTACCGGACGTGATGCTGGGCGTCGTCGAGATGCTGAAGCTGGTGACCGCACCCGGCGACGCCGTGGTGGTCAACCCGCCGGTGTATCCGCCGTTCTTCGCGTTCGTCGCGCATATGGACCGGCGCATCGCCGAGGCGCCCCTCGGCGCGGACGGCCGGCTCGACCTCGACGTGCTGGAGCAGGCCTACCGGCGGGCCGTCGCGGGCGGCGGGCGCGCCGCCCACCTGCTGTGCAGCCCGCACAACCCGACCGGCACCGTGCACACGGCCCGGGAACTGGCCGCCGTCGCCGCGCTCGCCGACCGCTACGGCGTACGGGTGGTCGCCGACGAGATCCACGCCCCGCTCGCTGCCCCGGACGGCGACTTCGTGCCCTACCTCGCCGTCCCGGGCGCACAGAACGGTCTGTCGCTGATGTCGGCCTCGAAGGGCTGGAACCTGGCCGGGCTCAAGGCGGCCCTGGCGATCGCGGGCCCCGACGCGGCGGCCGACCTCGCCCGGATGCCCGAGGAGGTCGGCCACGGG
This sequence comes from Streptomyces achromogenes, assembly GCF_030816715.1. Classification (NCBI taxonomy): domain Bacteria; kingdom Bacillati; phylum Actinomycetota; class Actinomycetes; order Kitasatosporales; family Streptomycetaceae; genus Streptomyces; species Streptomyces achromogenes. The sequence continues at coordinate 8,234,442 of NZ_JAUSYH010000001.1, forward strand.
CCGAGCCATGTCGGCGTCCTCGCGCACACCGCGGCCTTGTCCGAGGGCACGGCCTGGCTGGACGCGCTGCTCGCCGGCCTCGACGACAACCGCCGTCTGCTCACCGCTCTCCTCGCCGAGCACCTGCCCGGCGTCGGGTACCGGCCGGGCGGGGCGACCTACCTTGCCTGGCTCGACTGCCGGGCCCTGGGGCTCGGGGACGATCCGGCCGCGGTCTTCCTGGAGCGGGGCCGGGTGGCTCTCAGCCCCGGACCGGACTTCGGCACGGGCGGAGCCGGGCACGTGCGGCTGAATCTGGCCACCTCGCCGGAGATCCTCACCGAGGGGGTGCGGAGGATGGCCCGCGCCGCCGTGCGCTGAGGCCGGTCATCACCGTCGGCGGCGGACCGTCCCGCGGGAGCCGCCGGGGTGATGAGCGGGCGCGGGTGCCTAGACTGCGGCCATGGACGACAAGTCGCTCGACCGGCTGGCGGCGGGAAAGTATCTGCTGATCACCAGCTACCGCAAGAACGGGACGCCGGTCGCCACCCCCGTGTGGGTGGTGCGCGACGGCGACGCGCTCGGGGCCTGGTCGGCCGCCGACGCCTGGAAGGTGAAGCGCATCAGAGCGCGCGGCGACGTCCTCGTCGGCCCGTGCGACGTACGGGGCAACCCGACCGGCGACCAGATCCCGGCCACCGCCGAGATCTGTGACGCGCGGACCACCGCCCGCTACCGCACGCTGCTCGCCCGCAAGTACGGCGTCCTCGGCCGGCTCACCCTGCTGGGCAGCCGGCTGCGCCGGGGGCTGGACGGGACGGTGGGCATCCGCATCACGCTGTGAGCGGACGAGGACGCGGCGGGGGAGGGGGTGCGGACCGTAGGGCTGTCCGGGCCCTCTCCGGCCGTCGGGGTCGGTGCGCGGCGCGTCCACCACTCGCGCGCGGCGCTCAGTGCCAGGCGCGGTACGGCTCGTCGAGCAGCTGGAAGACCGGCTCCCCGCGCACCGGGTCCTGCGCCGTGGACAGCCGGACGCGGGCGCCGCTGTGGATGCCGACGAGCGGTCCCATGACCCTGCCGCGCACGACGAACCCCTCGGCCATCTCGACCAGCGACACATTGCGCGCGGCCGGGGTGTTGCGGTGCACGACCGTGGCGTGACGGACCGTTCCGGCGCCCTCGCTGCGCTCGGTGCGCAGATCGCTGCCCTGGCACACCGGACACAGCAGCCGGTGGTACATCGTGGTGGCGCACCAGGTGCAGCGCTGGAAGAGGATGGTGTCGCCGTCGGCGCGCGGACGGTCGAGGACGCCCGCCGTGGAGCGGACGGTCTGCTGTACGGCGGTTCCTGAGGGGTGGTACACGCGGGTCAACTCCCTGCACTCGGCCGGAATCCACGTGCGCGGTTCACCCGTGCACGCACGTGCCCGGTCGACCGTGCCGCCGTGCACGGCCACAGCGTATGGCACTCAGTGTCACAGGTAAAGGCACTGCGTACCCTGATCTCAGGGGTTCCGGTCCGGCTCGAGCCTCGTCTCGATCTCCCGGACCACACGCCACAGCGGCGTTCCGCGCCGGGCGACCACCACCACGACGTCCTCCGGGTGCTCGGCGGCGGGCGACAGCGCCGCGGAGGCGGGGGCGGGGGCGGGGGCGGCAGCGGGGGCGGGGGGAGTGCCGAAGGCCGACTGCACGAAGCCGAGGGCGTGGTCCACCGTCGCCGTCGCGTCACCCCGGCCGTCCGAACGCAGCCAGGAGCGCAGGGCGTTGTTGTGCGCGGCCACCACCGCGGCCGCGATGACGTCGGCGTGCAGGGTGCCGTGCGTGCGTCCGGTGAGACGGCCGCGCAGGTACTCGGCCAGGGCGCGCTCGTAACGCCAGACCACCGACAGCTCGTACGCGCGCAGCCCGGGGACCTGCTTGGTGAGCCGGTAGCGCTGTACGGAGAAGGAGGGGTTCTCCGCGTACATCAGCAGGACGAGCCGGGCGGCGTCGCAGACGCGTCGCACCGGCTCGTGCCGCTCGTCGCTCGCGGCGAGGAAGGCGGTCATGTCGGCCAGGCACCGCTCGTGGTCGGGGAAGACCACGTCCTCCTTGGAGGGGAAGTAGCGGAAGAAGGACCGCCGGCCGACCCCCGCGAGCGCCACGATGTCGTCGACGGTGGTCTGTTCGTACCCGCGCTCCAGGAACAGCCGGAAGGCCGCCGCGACCAGGGAGTCCCGCATGGGCGGCTTGGGCTGCGCCTTGTCAGTCGCGCTCATGGACGGGAACGTAACACCTGAACCACGCCGATGGCACTCGGTTCCCTCTTACAGGGAACGGAGTGCCGGATCGGTGTCGGTCAGAGCCGCTCCGCCGCCTCGACCACATTGGTGAGCAGCATGGCCCGCGTCATCGGCCCGACGCCGCCGATCGGCGGCGCGAAGGAGCCGGCGACGTCGCTCACGTCCGGGTGGACGTCGCCGAGGATGCCCTCGACGGTGCGCGTGAGGCCCACGGACAGCACGGTCGCACCCGGCTTGATCCAGTCGGGGCGGACCATGTGGGCCACACCCGCCGCGGCCACCACCACGTCCGCCTCGCGGGCGTGCGCGGCCGTGTCCTGCGTGGCCTCGTGGCACAGGGTCACGGTGGCGTGCTCGGTGGCGCGGGTCAGCATCAGGCCCAGCGGCCGGCCCACGGTGACGCCGCAGCCGATCACGCAGAACTGCTGCCCCGTGATCTCCACGTGGTTGCGGCGCAGCAGGTCGATGATGCCGCGCGGGGTGCAGGGCAGCGGGCCCGGGATGCCCAGCACCAGCCGGCCCAGGTTCGTCGGGTGCAGGCCGTCGGCGTCCTTGACCGGGTCGATCAGCTCCAGCACCGCGTGGGTGTCGATGTGGGCGGGGAGCGGGAGCTGCACGATGAACCCGGTGCACGCCGGATCGGCGTTCAGCCGGAGCACGGCGGCCTCCACGTCGGCCTGGGAGGCGTCGGCGGGCAGCTCCACCCGGATCGAGGCGATGCCGACCTGGGCGCAGTCACGGTGCTTGCCGCCCACGTAGGAACGGCTGCCCGCGTCGTCGCCGACGAGGATCGTGCCGAGCCCGGGGATGACACCGCGTTCCTTCAACGCCTGTACGCGCAGGGCGAGTTCGCTCTTGATGTCGGCCGCGGCGGCCTTGCCGTCGAGAAGTGTTGCGGTGGTCACGGGATCGCGAGCCCTTCAGGAGATAAGAACGACGGTCCTGTCATCGTACGACCCCATCGTCCGCCGGCACCCACGAGTCCCGCCCGCCGCAGCCGTACCGCCAGGTCGGCCGCACTTTCGCTGACGTAATCTTTGCGCACCGCTCCGCCGCCCACCGGGAGACCTCGCATGCCCGCCGCCCGCCCCCGTCTCCTCTACGTCACCGACCTGGCCTACCCGGCCCGTGGGCGCCGCTACGGCGACGAGGACGTCTTCCTCTCCTCCCGTCTGCGCGCGGACTTCGACCTCGCCCTGTGCCATCCGCTGGACGCGACCGCGCTGATGCACGCCTTCGACGGCGTCGTCGTCCGCAACAGCGGACCGGTCATGGGCTACCGGGCGCAGTACGAGGCCTTCCGGGAGCACGCGCTGCGCGACGGGGTGCGCGTCTACAACCCGCTCACCGGCCGCGCCGACATGGCCGGCAAGCAGTACCTCCTCGACCTCGGCGCCGAGGGCTTCCCGGTGATACCCACCGTCGACCGCGCCGAGGACCTGCACCGGCTGCCCGAGGCCGAGCGGTACGTCGTCAAGCCCAAACTCGGCGCCGACTCGTCAGGTCTGCGGGTCGTCGCGGCCGACGCTCTGCCGGCCGCCGCCGTCGCCGACGGCTCGCTCCTCCTGCAGCCGTGCGTCGACTTCGTCCACGAGGTCTCCTTCTACTACGTCGACCACGACTTCCAGTACGCCCTGTACGCCCCGCGCCCCGACCGCCGCTGGGAGCTCGAGCCGTACCGGCCCACCGTGCGGGACCTGGAGTTCGCCCACCGCTTCGTCGACTGGAACGGTCTCGCGCACGGCATCCAGCGCGTCGACGCCTGCCGCACCCGGGACGGCGAACTGCTGCTGGTGGAGCTGGAGGACCTCAACCCCTACCTCTCCCTGGACGCCCTCGACGAGGACGGGCGGGACTCCTTCGTCGCCGCGACGACCCGCTCCCTGCGCCACTTCCTCGCCCACTAGGGCTTTTCCGACGGATCCCGGTGGGGCGCCGCGGAGATCCGCCGGAAGGGCCCTGGCCCCGCCCTTCCGCGCGGAGCGGTCCGGGCGGCGGGCCGCGTCGGGCGGGGCGCCGGTGAACCCGGCGGCACCTGCGCCCGTATCCCTCCCGGGGGACCCACGGGAGGGAGACCAGGTGCCGACACCGGAGGAACCCGGACAGCCGCACGACCGCCAGGTCCTGGAGCCCATCCGGGTCCTGAGGCCGCGCAACACCGACGCCCTCGCGGAACTGTTCCGCGAGATGACCGAGGACGCCGCCGACGGCCACGAGGCCGTTCCGCTCCCTGGCAGGGCCCCGGGCGACGAGGCCGAGACCAGGGAACTGCCCCCGCCGCCGGCCGTCGGCGCGCGTGCCCGGCGCGCACCCGGGCCGCCACCCGTGCGCGGGGTCCGGCCGGCCCCGCGCACGGCCCCCGGCGGCGCCGCCCGGACCGCCCCTGGACGGGCCCCCGCCCGGACCGCGCCCCGCCGGGCCGACGGGCCGTCCCGCGTCGCGGTCGCCGCCGTCGCCGTGCTCGCGGCCGCGCTCCTCGGCTTCGCCTGCGCACTGCTCCTGCCCGGCCGCGACGGCCGAGCCGCCGGCGGGGCGCAACCACCCGCGTCCGCTCCCACGCCGACCGCCGACGCGAGCGCGTCCGCCGATCCCGACGGCGCGGGCACCCTCCGGGAGGGCGACAGCGGCCCCCGGGTGACCGATCTCCAGCGGCGTCTGCTGAGGATCCCGAACGTCTACGACCACGGCCCCACCGACGGCCGCTACGGCAGCGTGCTCACCGAGGCCGTGGCCCGTTTCCAGCTCTGGTACGGAATCCGCGGCGACGAGACCGGCGTGTACGGCGACGACACCCGCCGCGACCTGGAGTCCCGGACCGCGTCGGCCGCCACCGGATGACCGGGCGACGGACCGGTGCGCGCCGGGCGGGGATGACCGGGCGACGGAGAGGTGCGCGCCGGGCGGGGTGGGAAGCTGTCCCGGGCGGGGCGGGAAGCGGCCGGTGCTAGCGCTCGCCGTCCCTCGGCAGCCGGATGTCGAGGACGCACACGTCGTCGCGGCCGTCGGGCTCCAGCACCGCGCCGAGCAGCCGCTCCAGCGGCGCCGGACCGGCCGGACCGCGTCGGGCGGCGGCCCGGGCGAGCCGTTCCAGGCCCCGGTCGATGCTCTCCGTGGGCCGTTCGACCAGCCCGTCGGTGTACAGCAGCAGCCGGTCGCCGGGTTCCAGCAGGACGTCCGCCTCCTCGTAGCGGGGCGCGTCGGTCGCACCGAGGAGCATGCCGTACGGGCGCTCGAGGTAGCGCGCCTCGCCGCCCCGCAGCAGCAGCGGCGGGGGATGGCCGGCCTGCGCCCAGACGAGCCGGTGCTCGCGCGGGTTGTAGCGGGCCAGCACCATGGTCGCCGAGCCGTGCGGATCGCGGGAGTGCAGCAGCAGGGCGTTGAGCCGGCTGAGCGCCCCGGTCAGCGACGACCCCGTGATGATCATGCCCTTGGCGGTGAACCGCAGCAGCGCCATCGCGGCGACGGCGCCCAGACCGTGCCCCGCCACGTCGCCCACCACGAACAGGGCGTCCCCGTCGGGCAGTTCGATGGCGCTGAACCAGTCACCGCCGACGCTGAGGTCCGACTGCGCGGGCAGGTACGCGATGTCCACCCGCAGTCCGGCCAGCCGCACGGGCTGCTTCGGCAGCGGGAGCAGCGCCTCCTGCAGACGGGCGGCGGCCGTGCGTTCGGCCTGCAGCACGCCGTGCTGGGTGAGCATCGCCCGCTCGCTGGCGACGAGGGCGAGTTCGGCACTGCGCTGTGCGGTGAGGTCCTGCACGAAGCCGTGCACCTCGACGGGCGTGCCCTCGGCGTCCGGCACGGCCTCCGCGACCATCCGCAGATGACGGACGCCCTCCCGGGTGACGATCCGGAACGGCACGTCGCATGGCCGCCCGTGGCGCACCAGCTCCCCGACGGAGCGGGCCAGTACCGGCACGTCCTCGGGCAGGGCGAGCCCCGGCAGACTCGAAAGCGGGACGACGCCCAGGGCGGGGTCGCGTTCGAGGATGGCGAAGACCTGGGAGGACCAGTCCCCCTCGCCCGTCGCCAGGTTCCAGGTGGCCCAGCCGAGGTTGCCCAGCCGCTGCACGTCCGCCAGCCGTTGCTCCTGCCGGTCGGAGGGGTCGTGGCGGACCCAGCTGACCACCAGTCCCTCGCCCAGCCGCGCCGCCCGCGCCGAGTAGGTGGACAGCTCGCCGAACCCGGCGATCATCTGCTGCAGGGCGAACGGCTCGCCCTCGAAGGGCTCTTCGCCCGCCAGTGTCCGCAGGCAGCCCTGCCACAGCGGTTCGCCGGACATCTCCGGCCAGCACTCCAGGAAGCGCAGACCGACCAGCTCGCGCCCGCTGCGCCCGCTGGCGTCGGACGTCATCCGGGTGGCGGCGTCGACGCGGAAGTCCTCGACCTGCCCCGACGCGGAACGCACGGGCGAGAGGAGCACCGCGGAGACCGGCAGCCGGTCGAACATCGTCTGCACGGCCTCCGCGCCGCCCCCGCCCCCGGCGGCGGGCGGGCGGGCGTCGAACGTGCGCAGCGGGCCCGCGCAGAGCTGGGCGACGGCCAGCAGATGTTCCCGCACGCGCGGGGTGAAGGGACCCTCACGGCGGCGCAGGATGCCCAGCGCGACGTCGGCCGACGCCCCGGTGACCACCGGCAGCCAGGCCCGGGTCGGCCAGCGCCGGGGCGGATCGCCGATCAGCAGATGCCGCTGCGCGTCCTTGTCGACGTCCTCCAGCCAGCACGGCCGGCCGGACTCGAGGGCGTCGCGAGCGGGGATCCCGCTCAGCGGCGGCACCCGGCCCCACTGGTCGGCCAGCGTCTCGTCGATCCCGGCGTGCCCCACGAGTTCGAGCCCGCCGCCCGGCAGCCGCGCGTAGATCATGACGGCGTCGGCGCCCACGTCCGGGGCGAGGTGGTCCAGGAGCCGGCGGGCGAGATCCTGCGAGCCGCCGACCCGGACCAGGGCCCGGCTGAGCCGGCCGAGGGCCGCGGCGTCGATCTCGTCGCCGGCCGGCTGCGGCGGGCTCTGCCGCTCCGGTGAGTCGGCGGAGGGCGCCGTGGGCTCGGTGTGCGGCGGTGCGGCGAGGGCGCCGAGGGTGATCCAGCACTCCTCCAGCAGCGTCCGCCGCGCGGCCTGCGCTCTCAGGTGCAGTTCCTCCTGGGCGGCGTCGGGGGTGCAGCCGCGCTGTGCCATCAGCGCGCCCTTGGCACGCTCCAGCACGGCCGCGGTGGCCGCGAGGTCCTGCAGCCGGTCCATCTCGGCGCGCTGGCGGGCCACGACGCGGGTCAGCGCCGCCATGTCGGGGACGCCGCCGGACTCCGCGGGCAGGGCGGGTTCGCTCGTCACGCCTTGAGCATGGCACATGGGCGCGGATCGGACCGAGGCCTTGCGGCAACCCTCCTGCCAGGCTCTGTGGCCTGCGCGGACATCGGTCGCGACGTCGCGCTCAGCGCCCGGCGTTGTGCTCCGTCAGGGCCTGGGTGACGGCGCGGACGCTGCGGGCGATGTGCTGGAGCTGCATGACCTCGGCCGCGTACATCTTGATGGTGTGCTCGATGACGGACTCGGCCAGTCCGAGCCGGGGGAGGTCGGCGCGAGCGGTCTGCAGAGCGGTGCGGGCGACCCGGACCTCGTTCTGGACCTGGATCTGCGCGTGACGGGCGAGCAGCACCGGGTGGCGCAGCAGGGCGGGGTAACTCGCGTACCGCGCGGGCACGAGCTCACGCAGCCACTTGGCGGCCGAGCGCTCCCAGTCGTAGCTGCCGGGCGTCTTGACCTGGCACGGCCAGTCCGAGCTGATGCGCGTCGTCGTCAGAGTCATGATCATCGCTTCCGGTATGTGGCGTCGTGACGGTGGTCCGACGGTTCGGGGCGGCCCCGGTCCAGGGGATGACCGGGGCCGCCTAGGGCGCTCGCGCTAGCGATGCCCCGAGCACCCCGAGCGCCGACGTGGGTAGGGGACGGCGGTCTTCGGGTGCCCGTACAGGAGCCCTTCGCGGGCGGGTGCGGCCGTGAGCAGTATTTATATATGCCGACGGCTTTGCAAGACGTATGAAAACATTCATGCGTGAAATGCCCACAATGATGCCTTTGGTCTTGCCTGTGGGAGGGGGGTGGTCCTGGATGAAACGGTCATTCCCGGAGGAAGAACTGGTGCTGCTCGGCGATCTGCTCGTATTCCTCGAGCCGTGCCTGGGTGCGCTCGGGGCCGGCGTCGGTCATCGCCTGGAGCAGCGCCGCGGCCATCACGCCCGGCGCGGCGTACGAGTCGAAGACCAGACGGGAGCCCGTGCCGGTGGCGAAGGTGGCGTCGGCCTCGTCGGCCACCGGCCCCAGCGCGAGGTCGGTGATCAGCGCGACCTTGAGGCCGGCGCTGCGCGCGACCCGCACGGCGGTCAGGGTCTCCTGCGCGTGCCGGGGCATCGAGAACGCCAGCACCCAGGTCCCGCCCGCCTCCCGGGACTGCAGCAGCGCGTCGTACGCGACGCTGCCGCCCCGGGTCACCAGCCGCACGTCCGGGTGGACGCGGCGGGCGGCATAGGCGAAGTACTCGGCCAGCGAGGCGGAGATGCGCAGCCCGAGGATGGTCAGCGGCGTCGACTGGGAGAGCTGCCGGCCGACGTCGATGACATGGTCGGGGTCGGCGAAGTCGCGCCGCAGGTTCTCCAGGTTCTCGATCTCCGCGTCGACCGCCGCCTGCAGTTCGTTGCTGCGGTTCACCTCCGCCGCCTGGCCGCCGGCCAGCGCGCCGAGTGCGATCGACTGGAGCCTCTCCCGCAGCGCGGGGTACCCGCTGAAGCCCACCGCCGCGGCGAACCGTGTCACCGAGGGCTGACTGACGCCGACCCGGTCCGCGAGGTCGGTGATCGACAGGAACGCGGCCTCGGTGATGTGCTCGATCAGATACTGGGCGATACGCCGTTGTCCCGGGGAGAGTTGAGGCCCGTCGAAGAGCGCCCGCAGCCGGGAGGTCGGGGACACCTCCGTCTCCGGCCCGGTTCTGCCCGAGGTGATCGCGGATGCCTGTGCGCGTGCCTGCTGCGGCGATGGCGCCGGTGCGCCTCCTTTGTCTTCCACGAGGCTCAACATAGCTCAGGGACCCGCCCGGCAAGGGAGGGCCGAAAGCGGGCGAGGACGCCTCCCCCGCACCCCCGGTGATCGTGCCTTACCGCCGGTACGGCGCGTCCCGGACCTGACGCGGTCACCGGCCGCTCGGAGCCCGGGGGGATTGTCGGCGCCCGGAACCGGGCGCGGTCACCGGCCGCCCGGGTCCGGCGTCGCCTACGGCCGCCCGGAGCCCGAGGTTGTCTTCGGCCGCCGGGGGCCTGGTGTGGTTACCGGCCGCTCGGGGTCCGAGGTTGTCTTCGGCCGGCGACCTGACGCGGTCACCGGCCGCCCGGGTCCGGCGTCGCCGCCGGCAGCCCGGGGCCCGCGTCGCCTCCGCCCGCCCGGGGCCCGGCCGTACCGCCGGCCGGCCCGCGCCCCGGGCGCGCCCTCATCGGTCCCGAAGGTGATGCCGGACCGAGAGCCGACCCGGCCCGAGCGGCGGCCCCGGACTCGGGCCGGCACCGAGACCGGCCACGGGCCCGCACCGGGTCGGCCCGGGGCCGCCGTGACGGGGTTACCGCCTCAGCAGGCGTACCGACAGGCCGTGCGCGGTGTACACCGGTACGGCCCGCAGGTGAGCGCAGTCCAGCTCGACGCGGTCGAACTGGCCGCGCAGCGCCGACGCGGCGATCACCGGCACGGTGGTCCCCGCGGCCGGCGGCCGGTCGGCGTCGAGACGCAGCGACAGCACCGAGCCCCGGTCGAGGCGCACCCGCCCGGAGACCGTCAGGGCCGGACCGTGGTGCCCGCGAAGCGTCAGATCCAGCACCGCGCCGGCTCCCTGGGCCCACGCGCCGCACACCCGCACCGGCTCGCCCGCGCGCAGCGTGCCGCCGGTGAGCCGCACGTCGCCCTGACCGAGGGCGTTGGCGTGCCCGGCCACGAGCACGCCCGCCTCGACGACGGTGCCGCCGTGGTAGCGGTTGTGCCCGGTGAGGGTGAGCGTGCCGGAACCGCGCTTGGTCAGACCGCCCTCGCCCGCGATGTCGTTGCGCCAGGCGTCGGCAGCCTGGAAGCCGCCCTTGGCGGCGTCCAGGGTGACCGTGACGTCGCGGTCGAAGGCGCCGTAACCGTCCGCGGCCGCGAACAGGTTGAGCCGGCCCCACTGCTCGAAGCCGTCCAGCATCACGTACCCGGAGGGCAGCGCGGTCGTGCGCAGCACCTCCCGGCGCTGGGCCGCGGTGAGGTACGGCTGCCGGGTCTCCAGCAGCACCTCCGCGCCCTTGGGCACCGTCAGCGGCTCCTTGCGGCCCTCCCTGGGGAGGACGTAGGTCAGCCGGGGCGCGACGGCGCGGGCGTTGGCCTCGCGGTCGGCGTACTCGTCGTCGGCGTCGGAGTGCGCGTAGGCGAACAGGGTGTCGGCGGTCGTGCCGGTCTTCTCGGTGAAGTAGGCCAGTGCCTGGGCGCGGGCGGCCGCCTTGAGCTCGGCGTTGGCCGGGTCGGCGAGCGTGGCGGCGGCGAGGGCGGTGGCCATGATGCGGCCGCCGAGGACGTCGACGGTGGAGTGCATGCCGGACACGATCCGGGTGTGGCTCAGCTGCAGGGCGCGCGTCACCAGCTCCTGGAAGCGCTCCGGGACGGCGTACGCGTACGCCAGCGACGCCAGGTGGAATGCGTTGGTGTGACCGCTCGGGAATCCGCCGTCGTCCGTCGGCGAGCTGCTGCGCTGGCGCAGCAGCTGCGGCACGACGACCACCTGGGAGTCGTAGACGGGGAAGCCGAGCGCGTCGGTCTTCCCGGTGTCGACGACCTCGCTGTTCTCGTTCATGCGCCACGGCCGCGGGTACTGGAAGGCGTACTTGCCGGGGTTGCCGGAGGCGAACGGGCCGCGCACCGTGTCGACGAGCTTGGCGACCAGCCCGAGGTCGGAGGCGTACGAACCGGCGCCGAGCGCGGAGCCGGCGGGCGCGTCGGCCGGCACGGCGTCGTCGATCTTGGTGGCGGGGACGCCGTCCGGGGCTGCGGTGATCGACGTGACGGCCTTGGCTCCGGCCTTGTAGAGATCCGCCAGGGGGCCGAGGCCGGCGATCGTCGAGTAGCTCTGGTGCTGGCGGTCGTAGACGAAGGCCTCCCTGCCCTGCGCCTCCGTGCGGGCCCGGGTGACCGCGACGCAGTAGCGCACGTTGGCGCGCAGGATGTCGGGCCGCAGCGGCGTGCCGGTGTTCCAGGCGCCGCCGGTCTTCCACACCTTCGCGAAGCCGCCGAGGGCGCGGACCACCGCGTTGGTCTCGGGCGTGAGGTTCGCCATGACGTTCGTCTTGTAGTCGTCGACGAACGGCAGCGCAGCGGTGGCGGCCTTGGCGTCCGCGGCGGCCAGCCACGAGGCCAGCGTCGGGGCGGCCACCAGGGCCGCCGACCCGCCCACGGAGAACTTGAGGAAACGCCTTCTGTTCACGGCCGAGGGAGAGCTGAGCCCGGCGGGTGACGGCATGGATGTGCCTTCCTGGAGTGGCCTCGGCCGAGGGGCCCGAGGGAGGGGGTGCGCGACTGCGGTCCGAGGGTCTTGCGACGCCCCGTGAGCCGGGAGACGCGTCTGAGCGAAGATCTACGGCCGGGTCGTGTCGTTTTCGCGAGGGCCCGGCGACCGGTGCGTGTCCTGCGGGTGAACGTGCCGGCGGTGACTCACAGCAGCGAGCGCGCCAGCGCCACCGCGCCCTCGACCGGCGGCACGGTGAGCGGCTGCGGCCGCGCTCCCGGCACCGCGGCCCCGAGTGCGTCGGCGAACGCCTCGTACAGGGCGGGCTGCCCGAGCACCGTGCCGCCCGCCACGACCACGTCGTCGACCACGACCCCGCGCGCCGCGAGCCGTGCGACGAGCGACGCGAGGTCCTCGCCGGCCCCGGCGATCACCGACCGGGCGAGTGCGGAACCGTCGGCGGCGGCCGCGAAGACGACGGGAGCGTGCCGCCCCCACTCGGCGGAGACGTCGGCCGCGCTCTCCAGCGCGGCGCCGAGCGCCGGGACCTCCGGCACGCCGAAGGAGGAGATCAGGCCGTGTGCGAGGGCGTCGGGGGCGTCGCCCCGGTCGTGCGCGGCCCAGACTGCCCGGGCGGCCTCCCGGACGAGACCGGCGGCGCCGCCCTCGTCGCCGAGGACCGCGCCCCAGCCGCCCACCTGGACCGGGGCGCCGTCGGGCAGCCGTCCCACCGCGACCGAGCCGGTGCCGGCCACGAGGCCGACGCCCTTGTCCAGACCCGCGGCCGGAACGAGCAACTCGGCGTCGCCCACGAGGTGCGCGGGCGCGCCGAGAAGTTCCTGGAGCGCGACGCGGATCCGCGCGCACTGGAGAGGGGTCTCGCAGGCGTGCGCCCCCACGGCGAGCGCGGCGGGACGCGCGCCCGCCGGCAGCGCCTCACGGAGGAGGGCGACCAGCCAGTGCGCGGCGGCCGCCGGGTCGTGCGGCCGCCAGCCGCTGCTGGCGCGCACGTGGTCGACCACGACGTGGTCGCCCGCGAGCGCGCGCACATGCGTCTTGGTGCCGCCCACGTCGACGCCGACCACGAGGGGGCTCGAAGGGGGAGAGTCCTGCACGGATCCTCTTTCGTCGATGCGCTTGACGGGCTGCGACGGCGGGCGAACCGTGACCGAGGGAACAGGCATGGAGGAACTAGGGAAGCCCCGGGACGGGCCTCTGACGAAGCACGGCAGGCGAGTACCGTGAAGTTCGTTAGGAAGTTAACTAACGAAGTACAGTGCGTCAAGAGGAATCGCGCACTCGACCACCGTGCGGCCCGGCCGGGCCGCACGGGGCGGGAACGCGCGACGTCGGTGCATCCCATCGCCGCAGCCCGCCGAGACGATCTCGTCCGGCGCGCGCGGCCCTGTACCCGTGTGGGGGAAACTGTGGAACTCGACGTGCTGGAAGCCCCCCGCCTGACCGAGAGCGCCGGCGCCGTGTTCGCCGTGCTGGCCCAGGCGGGCAGTGCGACCCGGCCGCAGCTCGCGAGCCTTGCCGGACTGTCCAAACCGACGGTGTCCTCCGCCGTGGCGGAGCTCGAGGCCGCCCGGCTCGCCACGCACTCCGGCACCGCCTCCAGCGGCACCGGTCGCTCCGCCGCCGTCTACTGCCTGGGCCCGGCCGCGGGCGCGGTGCTGGCCGTCGATCTCGGCCCGGCCGTCACCCGGGTCAGGGGCTGTGCCCTGGACGGCGCGCTGCTCGCCGAGGCCACCGCCTCCCGCAAGGACGCCGCGGACGCCGTGCGCGAGGCGCTCGGCGTGCTGCCCGAGGGCGTGCCGCTGCGCTCCATCGTGGTCGCCGTCGGCGACGTGGCCGCGCGGGACCGGCTGGGCAGCGGCATGCGGCCCGCGACCGCCAAGGCCGGACCCGCCTTCGACGCCATGGCGGTCGCGCTGCCCCAGGGCGTGCCCGTCCAGCTGGAGAACAACGTCAACTGCGCGGCGCTCGCGGAACTGCACGAGGGAGCCGCCCGGGGCCGGCACACCTTCGGCTATCTGCGGATCGGCGTGGGCATCGGTCTCGGCATCGTGGTCGGGGGGCAGGTGCTGCGCGGCTCGAACGGAGCCGCCGGCGAGCTCGCGCGGCTGCCCTATCCCTGGGACGACGGCCGTGAGCCGCGCCAGGAGGCCCTGGAGGAGTACATCGGCGCCCGCTCGCTGCTGCGCAGGGCCAGGGAGGCCTGGGAGGCCGCGGACGGGCCCTGTCCGCGCACCACCGAGCGGCTGTTCGCCCTCGCCGGGGCGGGCACGGCCACGGCGGGCGAGATCGTCGGCCGGCACGCTGCGGACGTGGGCCGGCTCGCCGCCGCGGTGACCGCCGTACTGGACCCCGGGCTCATCGTGCTCGGCGGCAGCACCGGTGCGGATCCGCAGCTCCTGCCCGGTGTGCGGGCCGAGCTGGCACGACTGAGCTGGCCCACCGAGGTGGTCAGCAGCACGGTCGGCGATTCCGGCACCGTCGCGGGCGCCGCACGGCTCGCGGTCGCCCGGGGAGTCCAAACCGTGACCCAGGCCGCGCGGCCCAAGGATTGACGGCTTCGGACTCGGTCTGCCAATGTCCGGACAAGCGCTTTCTAAGTCGGCCGGGACGTCGGCTTGGGTTGAGCATCCCGCCGGTACGCGAAGTACGGCAGCCGCACGAGGGCGCGCTTGTGCGACGACGGCCCTCATGGCCGGGGATCCCACCCGTCAAGGCGATGCGGCCGGGCGAGGCCGCACCCTCGGAAAGCAACTTTCCTGCAAACTGCACCCGTGCCGCCTCGTTCGGCGCCGTGCTCCGTCCCCTACGACGAAAAGGGATCGAAGATGACCAGTGTGGGTGTGCGGCGCTCCCGCCGACTCGGCCTCGGCGGCATACGCCGCCTGGTTCCCCTCGCTGCCGTTGCCACGGCAGGTGCCCTGTTGCTCTCCGCCTGCGGGTCGGACGGCGACTCGGGCGGGAACTCCAAGTCGCTGACGTTCTGGATCTCCACCGTTCCGGGGCAGGACGCCGGCTGGAAGAAGCTGGTGGCGCAGTACAAGAAGGAAGCCGGCGTCGACGTCAAGCTCGTCAACATCCCCTACGACGGCTACGCGACGAAGCTGAAGAGCGCCGCGCAGGCGAACTCCCTGCCCGACGTGGCGGCCGTGCCGGCGCTGGACCCGATCTGGTCGGGCAAGCTGATCGACCTCAGCTCCATCGCCAACAACAAGACCAACAAGATCAACGCCAACTTCATCGCCAAGGACTCGTCGGGGAAGGTGCTGGCCATCCCCTCCGACGTCACCGCGTCCGGCCTGTACATCAACAAGTCGCTCTTCGAGAAGGCCGGCGTCGCCTTCCCGACCTCGCCCCAGAAGACCTGGACCTGGACCGACTTCATCAAGGCGGCGGACACGGTCCGTGAGAAGACCAACGCCAAGTACTCCCTGACCTTCGACCAGTCGCCGTCCCGACTGCGCGCCATGGTGTACGAGATGGGCGGGAAGTACGTCCACGCGGACGACTCGGGCAAGTTCTCGGCGGACGAGGCGACCAAGAAGGCCGTGAACTACTTCGTCGGCCTGAACGACGACAAGACCATGCCGAAGTCGGTGTGGACCAGCGGCGCCGACCCGTCGGCCATGTTCCAGAGCGGTGACGTGGTCGCCTACTGGTCCGGTGTGTGGCAGGTCGCCTCCTTCGCCGAAAGCATCAAGAAGTTCGAGTGGGCGAGCGTCCCGACCCCGGCCCAGCCGGTGCAGGCCAGCGACGTCAACAGCGGCGGCCTGATGGTGGGCTTCAACAACAACGGCGCCGCGGCCACCGCCGCCACGAAGTTCATGTCCTGGCTGTACGAGCCGGACCACTACCGCACGCTGTGCGAGGCGTCCGGGTTCCTGCCGGTCGAGAGCGGTCTGAACCCCAAGTACCCCTTCACCTCCGAGGCGGCGCAGGCGGCGTTCAAGCTCTACAACGAGTCGATCCCGCTCTACGCCCCGATCTCCGGCTACTTCAACGGCGCGCAGACGAACTGGGTGCTGAAGGGCAAGAGCCTCACCGAGGACCCGACCAAGACGGAGCTCGGCAAGGCGATCAACGGTCAGCAGACGGCCGACAAGGCCCTGGAGAACATCGTGGCCGGCTACAACCAGCAGGTCGGCGGCTGATCGTGGGCCACAGGGCCGGGTGGCGGGACCGAGACACCGCCGCCCGGCCCTGGGCGCCCACGTGATGCCGGGCTCACGGCGTGAGCCCACAGGAATCCCTTCCACCAGCACGGAGTCAGGAAGATGACAAAACGCGCCTCGGACGTGTCCGCGAGCCCGCCCAGGAGACGCAGCAAGTACATCCTTGCGCCGCTCGTCCTCATCGCGGCCAATGTCGTGCTCTTCTCGCTGTTCTTCGTCTGGCCGGCGGTGCTCGGGCTCATCTACTCCTTCACGAACTACACGGGCGTGGGGGTGTTCCAGTTCGTCGGACTGGACAACTACCACCACCTGGTCGGGGACTCCACCTTCTACGACGCGCTGACCCGGACGCTGCTGTACGCCGTGCTCTTCGTCCCGCTGAACTTCGGGCTCTCGCTGCTCGCCGCCAACCTGGTGGTGAACAAGCACGCCAAGGGCGCGTCGGTGGCCCGCGTCGTCTTCTTCATCCCCTGGCTGCTGTCGCCCATCGTGGTGGGCGTCCTGTGGCGGTGGCTGTTCGGCGAGAACTTCGGACTCGTCAACTACCTCATCGAGCAGTTCGGCGGAAGCGCCGTCCCGTGGCAGTCGAACGCCGACCTGTCGCTCATCGTGGTCGTGATGGCGGCGTCCTGGGCCTGGACCGGCTTCTCGATGCTGCTGTTCATCGCGGCGATCAAGAACGTGCCGGTGTCGTACTACGAGGCGGCCGCGCTCGACGGCGCCGGCCCGTGGCGCCAGTTCATCAGCATCACGCTGCCGAGCATCGCGCCCACCTCGTTCATCGTCATCCTGCTCAACACGATCAACGCGATGAAGGAATACCCGGTGTTCGTCGCCCTCAACAACGGCGGCCCCGGCACCTCCAACAACCTGCTCGTCCAGTACATCTACGAGACCGGCTTCAAACGGGGCCAGATCGGCTACGCGAGCGCCGCGTCGTTCGTGCTCATGCTCATCCTGATGGCCGTCGCGATCATCCAGCTGATCGTCAACCGACGGGTGGAGAACCGATGAAGACCACAGAGATCCCCCGCCCGGTCGCCGCTGGTCCGGGACGGACCGTCTCCAAGAAGCGGTCCCGCGGCGCGGGCAGCGGCGGACTCCGTCAGGCGGTGTCCGCGACGACACTGCTGTGGATCATGGCGTGCCTGTACGGGCTGCCGGTGCTGTGGTTCGTCCTCAGCTCCCTCAAGCCGGCCAGCGACCTGTTCTCCTATCCACTGACGCTGGTCCCGCACAACCCCACCCTGTCGGGTTTCAAGACGGCGTGGGAGAGCGCCAACTTCTCCCAGTACTTCATCAACACGGCCATCGTGTGTGTGATCACGACGATCCTCACGGTGGGCGTCAGCTGCTGCACCGGGTACGCGCTGGCCAAGTACGACAACCGGTGGCTCAAGGCGTTCTTCCTCTGCATCCTGGCCACCACGATGCTGCCGTCCGAGGTCATGCTCGCCCCCGAGTTCCTGGTCGTCCGCAACCTCGGCCTGTACAACTCGTTCGCCGGCATCATCCTCCCGGCCGTGCTCACCGCGACCGGATGCTTCATGTTCCGCCAGTTCTTCCTGACGGTTCCCGACGAACTCGTGGAAGCCGCACGCATCGACGGCGCCCGCGAACTGTCGATCTTCCTGCGGATCATGGTGCCGCTCTCCCGGCCCATCATGCTGACCCTCGCCATCCTGTCCTTCCAGTGGCGGTGGAACGACTACATCTGGCCGCTGCTGATGCTGAACGACCCCAACAAGTTCACCGTGCAGATCGGCATCCAGAGCATCGTCGGCGCACAGAACATCAACTGGTCGGTACTGCTCGGCGCCTCGGTGATCTCCATGATCCCCCTGATCCTCGTCTTCCTCGTCTTCCAGCGCTACGTCATGGGCGCCGACATCAACGCCGGACTGAAGGACTGACCGTGCCCACCCCGCTCGACCACGAGTTCGTCCGCGCGGTGGCCCGCGCCGCCGACCGGGAGGCCGCCCCGGCGGCGGCCCGTCCCGACGAGGAACCCGCCGGCATGCCCCACCGCGCGCTGGCACGCCGGGTGAAGACCCTGATCGCGGCGTACCGTTGCGCGGACTCGGCCCTGCACGGCAGCGGCCGGGCCGTCGCAGCCGCGGCGACCCACCTGCGCGCCCTGCGGGCCGCGCAGACGTCCACCGGCCTCTTCGCGGGCGGCGACAACGTGCAGTCACCGCCGGACTCCGCGTTCACCGTCAACGACGTCTGCGACGCGCACGTCCTCGCCGCCGGCGCGGGGCCCGAACTGGGCGAGATCACGGCCGGGCTCGCCGAGATCGCCGGCGCCGCCTCCGGCAGTCTCCTGACCGGCGGCATCCACACCCCGAACCACCGCTGGGAACTGTGCGCGGCGCTGGCCCGGCTGCACCGCTCGTTCCCCGACGGCCGACTGCTCGACCGCGTCGGGGAATGGCTCGACGAGGGCGTCGACATCGACGCGGAGGGCCTGTACTCCGAACGGAGCGCCAACTACGCGGCCCATGTGTCCAACCCGTCGCTGCTGCTGCTCGCCGGCGTCCTCGGCCGCGCCGACCTGCTGGACGCCGTCGAACGCAATCTCACCGCCACCCTGGACCTCATCAGGCCGGACGGCACGGTGGAGACCGTCCTCTCGCGACGGCAGGACCAGAACCACCCGTTCCCGCTGGCGCCCTACCTGCCCCACTACCGGCTGCTCGCGGTCCGCACCGGCCGGGGCGACTTCGCCCGCGCGGCGCGGCTGGCGGCCGCCGGCGGCATCGACGACCCCGACCTGCTCGCCGAGACCCTCCTCACCCCGGACCTGTGCCGCGCACTGCCCGCACCGGACCCGGAGACACTGCCCCGCGACCGGTACGTCACCACCGCGCGCCTCGCCACACGCGCCTCGGCCACCGCGCACACGGTGCTGTACGGGGGCTCCGACGTGCCGGAACACCGGCGCATCCGCTCGGGCCTCGCCTGCAACCCCACCTTCCTGCGCCTGTTCGCCGGCGACGCCGTCCTCGACGCGGTCCGCCTCTCGCGGGGGTTCTTCGACCTGGGCCCGTTCCGCGCCGCCGACATGCAGCAGCTCGCCGCCAACCGCTACCGGCTCACCGAAACCCTCACGGCCGCCTACTACCAGCCGCTCCCGAAGGACCGGCGGCGCGACGACGGCGCCTACCGGATGGCGGACGAGGGCCGCTTCTCGGCCGCCATGTCCTTCGCGGACCGGCCCCGGGACGAGGTCTCGCACACGACCCGGGTCGACGTGGACCTGCGGGAGGACGGCGCCGACCTGCGCATCGACATCAGCGGACCGCGGGTGCCCTGGGCGCTCGAACTGACCTTCCGGCCGGGCGGCGTGACGCGGGGCGGCGAACCGATCGGTGACGGACGCCGGTGCCTGACCACGGAGCCGATGACCTACCGGGTCGGTGACGACGAGATCCGGATCGAGGCCGTCGTCGAGGCGGGCGAGCCGCTCGCCGGCCCGGACCGGAGCGACGTACTGCGGTACGACCCCGGCCAGGACCACACCGTGGTGGGCGGCACCGACGCGACGACCGGGAACCGCGTCTACCTCGGTGGACTCGGCCCGCACACCCTGACCGTCGCACTGCGCGCCGGCCGCCCCGCGCCGGCCGTGTGACGGGACGCCCGCCCCGCCGTCCTCCGACCGGCGGCCCGGACGACGGCCCCCGACGGGCCGACGCCGCGTGCGGCGGGCGGCTGAGGCCGGCCGTCAGACAGGCAGCCCGAGCAGTCCCCAGCCGCGCCGCGTCGCCTCGTCGACCACCACCGCCCACTCGCGCAGCAGCACCGTGAACGCGTCGAAGTCCGCGATCGAGCCGCCGGGGCGTGCCGCGTGCCGGTCGTACTCCGTGCGCAGCCCCTCCAGCAGGGGCTGTGCGCGGGCCCAGTGAGCGGCGAGCCCGGCCACCCGGGCGGGCGGGCCGACGAGGAGCAGGCGCATGCCCCACGGAGTGCGATCCGAGGGGAGGAGGCCGGCCCCCGGCAGGTCGCTCTCCTCCCGGACCAGGGGGAGGAGGAAGCCGTCGAGAGCGTCCCGCAGCGCCGGGTCGGCGAACCCGCGGGCGGCGTCCCAGCCCTCGCCCGCCCAGAAGTGCGGCGCGTAGGACCCGGTGGTGCTGGAGAACTCGTAGCGGCCGCACCAGGGCACCTTCGGTGAGGCGGGGAACACCCAGCCGGCCTCGGGCGCCGCGGCCGGGTCCGGGTCCTCGGGGCACGCCGCCTCGTGGAGCAGCCCCGGCAGCCCGGCCAAGGGCGTGCGCTCCAGCCGACCCCAGTCCAGCGCCAGCACGGTGAGGTCAAGCCCCATCCGGCCCTCCCACCCGCACCACCAGGTCGGCCCGGTCCCGCGTCGCCGCCACCAGTTCGGCGTTGAGCCGGTCGCTCCGGCCCACCCAGGCCACCGCCTCCTCGTGCCCCTTGCCGAACTCCTCGTGCCGGGCGACCAGCCGGCGGACGCGTTCGTCCTCGTCCGTCTCGCAGAACCACACCTCGTCCAGCGCGGCCCGCACCCGGGCCCACGCCCCCGTGCCGAGGAGCAGGTAGTTCCCCTCGGTGACGACCAGCCGCACCTGCGGCGGGACGGGCACGGACCCCGCGATCGGCTGCTCCAGCACCCGCTCGAACCCCGGCGCGTACACGACGTCCCCGCCGTCCGTCTCCTCCCGCAGCCGGCGCAGCAGAGCGGCGTAACCGGCCGCGTCGAAGGTGTCCGGCGCGCCCTTGCGGTCCCGCCGGCCGAGGCGGTCCAGCTCGACGTCGGCGAGATGGAAGCCGTCCATCGGGACCTGCGCGGCCCACGGCTCCCCGGCGCCGTTCAGCTCCCGCACCAGGCGCTCGGCGAGGGTCGTCTTGCCCGCGCCGGGGCTGCCGGCGATGCCGAGCAGGGTGCGCCGGCCGCCGTCCCCGGCGAGGGAGCGGGCCCGCCGGACCAGATCGTCGAAAGTGAGCACACAGCAGAGTGTCGCAGTCTCCTGGCAGGAGACCCGCAAGGAGAGGAGGACGCCCGTGTCCGACGACGAGACGCAGATCCGCACCCTGATCACCCGCTGGGCCGACGCCGTCCACCGGGGCGACCTCGAGACGGTCGTCGACCACCACGCCGAGGACCTGGTGATGTACGACGTGCCCGCGCCGCACGAGGGCATCCGGGGCCTTGCCGCCTACCGGGCCGCCTGGCCGCCGTTCTTCGCCTGGCAGGCCCAGGGCGCCCGCTTCGACATCGACACCCTCGACGTCACCGCCGGTCACGACGTCGCCTACGCCCACGCACTGCTGCGCTGCGGCACGCCCGAGGAACTCGCGGACTTCCCCGGCCTGCGGCTGCGGCTCACCTTCGGACTGCGCAAGGAGCACGGCCGCTGGCTGATCGCGCACGAGCACCACTCCTTCCCCCACGACTGACCGACGAGCGCCACGACGCCCGGCACGACGCCCGGCGCGACGAGGGCCACGACAGGCGCACGACAAGGGACGCGGCCGCGTCCGGCCGACGACGACGGCCGGCCGGCGGTCACGGAAGCATGTGTGGCGCGCGCCACACCGTTGGGAGGGGCGTTGTGGGGGAACCGGGGCTGTATGACGACGACGCTCGGTCTTCCCGACGACATCCAGGCCTGCCTCTTCGACCTCGACGGGGTCGTCACCCGGACAGCGGTGGTGCACGCGGCCGCCTGGAAGGAGACCTTCGACGCGTTCCTGCGCGCGCGCGAGGGCGCGGACTACCGGCCCTTCGACTCCGCCGGTGACTACGACGAGTACGTCGACGGCCGGCCCCGCGCCGACGGCGTCCGCACCTTCCTCGCCTCCCGCGGCATCGAACTGCCCGAGGGCGACCCCGCCGACCCGCCCGACGCGCAGACCGTCCACGGACTCGGCAACCGCAAGAACGAGCTGCTCCTCGAGCGGATCCGCACCGACGGCGTCGAGCCGTACGACGGCACCCTGCGCTACGTCGAGGCGGCACGCGCGCGTGGCCTGCGCACGGCGATCGTCTCCTCCAGCGCCAACACCCGCGACGTGCTGCGCTCCATCCACGCCGAGCACCTCTTCGACGTCCGGGTCGACGGCGTCGTGGCGGCCGAGCGGGGCCTGCCCGGCAAGCCGCGCCCCGACACCTTTCTGGCCGCCGCCCGCGACCTGGGCGTCGAACCCGCCCGCGCGGCCGTCTTCGAGGACGCGCTGGCCGGCATGGACGCGGGCCGCGCCGGGAACTTCGGGCACGTCGTCGGCGTTGACCGGGTCGGACAGACCGACGCGCTGTACGCGCACGGCGCCGACGTCGTCGTCAAGGATCTGGACGACCTCATCGGGCAGGGAGGGGACGCGTGATCACCGACCGGTCCTACACCGTCGAGCCGTGGTGCGTGCGCGAGACGCGGCTCGACCTGGACGTCCTGGCCCAGAGCGAGTCCGTGTTCGCCCTCTCCAACGGACACGTCGGCTGGCGCGGCAACCTCGACGAGGGCGAGCCGCACGGCCTGCCCGGCTCCTACCTCAACGGCGTGCACGAGCTGCACCCCCTGCCCTACGCCGAGGCGGGCTACGGCTACCCCGAGTCCGGGCAGACGGTCATCAACGTCACCAACGGCAAGGTTCTGCGACTCCTGGTCGACGACGAGCCCTTCGACCTGCGCTACGGCCGGCTCGTCGCGCACGAGCGCGTGCTCGACCTGCGGCGCGGCGTGCTGGAGCGCACCTGTGAGTGGACCTCGCCGGCCGGCTCCACGGTCCGGGTGCGCTCGACCCGGCTGGTGTCGCTCGCCCAGCGGGCCGTCGCCGCCGTCGCCTACGAGGTGGAGGCCGTCGGCAGCCGCTCCCGGGTGGTGATCCAGTCCGAGCTGGTGGCCAACGAGAGCCTGCCCGACCCCGACGGCGACCCGCGCGCGGCCCGCGCCCTGAAGTCGCCGCTGGAACCCGAGGAGGACGTCGCGGTGGGCCGCCGGCTGCGGCTGGTGCACCGCACGAAGCGCAGCGGGCTGCGCGTCGCCGTGGCCGCCGACCACGAGGTGAGCGGCCCCGAGCGGACCACCCTCAGCAGCGAGAGCAACGTCGACGTGGCCCGGCTGACCGTCACCTCCGTGCTGGAGCCCGGCCAGCGGCTGCGGGTGGAGAAGCTCGTCGCCCACGGCTGGTCCGGGGTCCGCTCCCGGCCCGCGATGAGCGATCAGGTGGAGGCCGCCCTCGCCGCGGCCGGGCACAGCGGCTGGAAGGGCCTCCTCGACGAACAGCGCGCCTACCTGGACGACTTCTGGACCCGCGCGGACGTCGAGGTGGACGGCGACGAGGAGATCCAGCAGGCCGTCCGCTTCGCCCTCTTCCACGTCCTGCAGGCCGGCGCCCGCGCCGAGCAGCGCGCCATCCCCGCCAAGGGGCTGACCGGCTCCGGCTACGACGGCCACGCCTTCTGGGACACCGAGACGTTCGTGCTGCCCCTGCTCACCTACACCGCGCCCGTGGCGGTCGCCGAGGCCCTGCGCTGGCGGCAGAACACCCTCCCCGCGGCCCGGGAGCGCGCGGCCCAGCTCGGGCTGCGCGGCGCGGCCTTCCCCTGGCGGACCATCGAGGGGTCCGAGGGCTCGGCCTACTGGCCGGCCGGGACGGCGGCCTTCCACGTCAACGCCGACATAGCCGACGCCGTGGTGCGGTACGTGGCGGCCACCGGCGACCGCGACTTCGAACGGTCCACGGGCGTCGAGCTGCTGACCGAGACGGCCCGGCTGTGGCGTGCGCTCGGCCACCACGACGCGCACGGCCACTTCCACATCGACGGGGTCACCGGCCCCGACGAGTACAGCGCGGTCGCCGACGACAACGTGTACACCAACCTGATGGCCCGGGCGAACCTCCTCGCCGCCGCCGAAGCCGTCGAGCGCCACCCGCAGGAGGCCGCCCGGCTGGGCGTCGACGACGAGGAGAGCGCCGCCTGGCGGGACGCCGCCGAGGCGATGTCCGTGCCCTACAACCACGAGCTCGGCGTCCACGAACAGCACGCCGGCTTCACCCGCTACCAGCACTGGGACTTCGACGGCACCCGCCCCGACCAGTACCCCCTGCTCCTGCACTTCCCCTACTTCGACCTCTACCGCAAGCAGGTGGTCAAGCAGGCCGACCTCGTCCTGGCGATGTACACCTGCGACAGCCACTTCGACGACGAGCAGCTCGCCCGCAACTTCGCCTACTACGAGCCGCTGACCGTCCGCGACTCCTCGCTGTCCGCCTGCTGCCAGGCGGTCATCGCCGCCCAGGCCGGACATCTGCGGCTGGCCTACGAGTACACGGCCGAGGCCGCGCTGATGGACCTGGCCGACCTCGAGCACAACACCCGGGACGGGCTGCACATCGCGTCCCTGGCCGGCACCTGGACGGCCCTGGTCGCCGGGTTCGGGGGGCTGCGCAGGGACGCGGACAGCCTGCGGTTCGCGCCCCGGCTGCCGGAGCGGTTCAGCCGCCTCGCCTTCAGCGTGCAGGTGCTCGGCCGCTGCCTGCGGGTGGAGATCGGCCCCGAGAAGACCGCGTACACCCTGTTGTCCGGGGCGCCGCTGACGATCCGCCACCACGGGGAGCCCGTCCATGTGAACGGGGACGGTCCCGTCGTGCGCCCCGCGCCGCCGGTCCCGGCCCGTCCGGCGCCCAGCCAGCCGACGCACCGGGGCCCCAACGTCCGCTGACCGGGCACCACCCTCAGTCGCGCACCCCGTGGTCCCTGCGGTATTTGACGATCTGCTGGGCCGGGTCGCCCGTGCAGGACCACGGGGTGCGCGTCGCCCGGCGGCCGAGGCCGGCCAGGAGCGGGGCCGCCACGTCGCCGACCCGCGCCGCGCACGCCGCGTGCGCCAGGTGGTTGACGTCGCGCAGCTCGCCCGGGGCGAAGGCGCCCTCCCGGCGGCCGGCGAACCAGCGTTCCCAGGTGCGGCGGACGTCGCTGACCGCGCCGTCGTTGTTCCAGTGCTGGGCGAGGGCCACCGAGGTGGCACGCCCGTGCGCGGTGTCGAGGGCGTGGCGGAACTCCTCCACGCGCGCGTACTGCACCAGCACCGGCAGCGGGCAGCCCGGCGGAGCCACCCCGGCCGCGTCCCGGGCGAAGTCGTACATCAGCCCGTGCGAGCCGTGCCAGCGGGCGGAGTAGTAGTGCAGGACCTGGAGGTGCCCTTCCATGCTGTAGGGGTCGCGCTGGTGCAACTCGTCCCACCAGCGCGCCAGTTCCTGCCGTCGCACGCCGGCCGGGTAGAGGCGGGCGACCGAGATCAGCGAGGTCCACGGCGTCGGGTCGTCCAGATAGGCCTCGGTCGCGGCCAGACACGCGAGGACCGCGGCGTCGACCCGGGTCTGGTCGATCGGCGCGCCCCGGCCCGCGGAGATGGCCAGGTTGAACGCCCGGGCCGTCTCCGTGGCCGCGCGCAGCACCAGTGCGTCGGCGCTGTGCGGCTCGGCGGCCAGCCAGGTCTCCACCGTGGAACTGCTCGCGCAGGCCTGCGCGAGCATCCGCATCCGGTGGCCGCGGGCGAGCCAGTCGGGCCCGGTCGACCGCAGCAGTTCCCGCACACCCTGCCAGCGCCCGATGACGATGTCGTGCTTGACGGAGGAAAGGGGTGCGTCCCCGCAGTCGGGGTCGAAATCGGGAGCGAAGCGGTCCCGCGCCATCACGTTCCTTCTCAGAAGTCGGTGGAGAGGCCCTCGTGGACGACCGATCGCTCGTCCGGGCGTCCGTCGGGCACATAGTCGGCCTCGACGGTCCGTGTGGCGTCCAGCCGGGCGGGCCGGTAGTACTCACTGCCCTGCCGCCAGTACCAGAGCATCGGCACGAGCCCCACGGCGAGCCCGCCGATGCCGATGGCGATGGCGGTGGGGGCCAGTTCGCCGAGCGACTCCACGAACACCCAGAACATGAACACGGAACCGAAGAGCGGCCACAGCCCGCCGAGGACGAAGTCCGACGGCGAGCTCAGCAGGGTCTTGCGGTACGCGACGACGGCCGCCAGACCCGCGAGGCCGTAGTAGACGGCGATCTGCAGACCGATCGCCGAGATCGCGTCGGCGAGGATGTCGCCCACCGAGCCCAGCGCGTTGGAGGCGACGAACAGCACCAGCGCCACCCCGCCCACCACCACGATCGCCACCCAGGGCGTGTTCCAGGTGCGGTGCACCCGGCCCAGCGCCGACGGCATCGTGCGGTCGCGGCCCATCGCGAACAGCGAGCGCGTCACCTGGATGAGGGTCGTCTCCAGCGTGGCGACCGTGGACAGCATCACGGCCACGATCAGCAGTTTGCCGCCCCAGCCCGGCCACACCGCTTCCCCCAGCGCGGCCAGCACGTTCGCGCCGTTGTCGTCGATCTGCTGCGAGCTGAGGACGATGTTCACGGCGACGGTGAAGACCTCGAAGAGGAGGAAGACGACGCCCACGCCGATCAGTCCCGCCAGGCCGGTCGTGCGGCGGCTGTTGCGGGTCTCCTCGCTGAGGTTGCTGGTGACGTCCCAGCCCCAGTAGTAGAACGCGGCGACCAGCGCGCCCGCGGCGAAGCCGGAGACCCCGTCGAAGTGACCGAAGCCGAACCAGGACCAGTCGAACGGCAGGGCGTTGTCCGTGTGGAACAGGCAGAGCACCGCGAACAGCGCCAGGATCGTCAGCTCGACCCCCGACATGATCAGCTGTGCGCGCACGGTGAGCCGGGCCCCGCCCAGCACCACCGCCAGCATCACCAGGAACCAGGCGGCACCCACCACGGTCGACAGCGCGGTGTTCGCGGCGAGGTCCTCGTCGAACAGGGCGAGCGTCATCGACCCGGCCGGCAGCGACCCCGCCACCATGAAGATGGTCGCCGAGATCACCAGCGCCCAGCCGCTGATGAAGCCGAGGAAGGGGTGGAGTGTGCGCCCCACCCAGGAGTAACTGGCGCCCGCGTTGACGTCGATCCGGCTGAGCCGGCTGAACGCCAGCGCGATGCCCAGCATGGGTATCGCGCAGTACAGCAGGGCCGCCGGGCCGGCCAGGCCCACGGCGCCCGCCAGGACCGCCGTGGTGGCGGCGATGGAGTAGGCGGGAGCACTGCCCGCGACCGCCATCACCACCGTGTCGAAGGTGCTCAGCACATTCGCCTGGAGCCCTCTGCCGGTGCTGTTGCTCATGGTTGGCGCTGCTTTCGTCGTGCACGCCGGAGGGGGAAGGGTCCGGCGGTGAATGGGGGTGAGGGTGGGACGTGGAGCTGCGTGGAGCGCCGCCGCGCGAAGAGGGATGGCCTCGGGAACGTCGGCGGGGAGGGGCGCGCAAGGACACTGACTTCAGCACTGCGTCGGCGGACGGTTACACCGAGTGTGCGAGTGACTATAGCCGCAACTCTTGAGGTTTCAAGATTGACGGCTGGGTAATGTTCGGGGCCGCTCGTGCAGGTGGCATGTGTCGCGATTGGACCGGGCCGCACGGGAAACGCGGACGGGGAGAACAGCAGTCCGCCCAGTGAGGAGGCACCCCATGGGTACGGAGTCCGAGGCGAGGGGCGACGACGTCTACCAGCCCACCGGATCCGACGAGGAGCAGGAGGGCGGGGCCCCGCTCGACCTTCAGGACGCCGTCGACGAACGCACCTACGACGACGCGCTGGACGAGGGTTACTCCCCGCCGGAGAAACCGCTCGGCGTCACCAGGTACGGCACCACCGCGGCCGAGCAGCACGACGGCGAGAGCCTCGACCAGCGTCTCGCCCAGGAGGTCCCGGACGTGTCCGCGCCGGCCGGGGACGGCGTCGGCGACCTGCCCGACGGCGAGGGCGAGCCGGTCGACCCCGAGGCCGGCGACCGGCGCGCGGGCCGGCTCGTGGCCCCCGACGAGGGCGCCCACCCGGACGCCGTCAAGGAGGAGATCGCCGAGGACGTGGGCATCGACGGCGGGGCGGCGGCCGCCGAGGAGGCCGCCGTCCACATCGTCGAGGAGTAGACCGGCACGCGGGGGAGCGGGGGGCGCGGTCCGGTCAGTCGTCCATCCGCTCCAACTGCCGCAGCCGGTTGGTGGCGTCGAGGGCGGCGACCTTGTACGACTCCGCCAGCGTCGGGTAGTTGAACACCGCGTCGACCAGGTAGTCGACGGTACCGCCGCAGCCCATCACCGTCTGCCCTATGTGGATCAGCTCGGTGGCCCCGGAGCCGAAGCAGTGCACGCCGAGCAGCGTGCGGTCCTCGGGGGAGACCAGCAGCTTGAGGACGCCGTGCGCGTCGCCGATGATCTGGCCGCGGGCCAGTTCGCGGTAGCGGGCGACGCCCACCTCGAACGGCACGCGTTCCTCGGTGAGCTGGTCCTCCGTGCGCCCGACGAAGCTGATCTCCGGGATGGTGTAGATGCCGATGGGCTGCAGGTGGTGCATCCGTCCGACGGGCTCGCCGCAGGCGTGGTACGCGGCCGCCCGGCCCTGCTCCATCGCCGTGGCGGCGAGGGCCGGGAAGCCGATGACGTCACCGACGGCGTAGATGTGCCCGGCCGGCGTGCGGTAGTGCTCGTCGACCTCGATCCGCCCGCGTCGGTCCGCCGCCAACCCGGCCTTGTCCAGGTCGAGTTCGTCGGTGAGCCCCTGCCGGCCCGCCGAGTACATCACCGCGTCCGCCGGTATCTTCTTGCCGCTCTCGAGGACGGTCAGCGCGCCCCGTTGGTGCCTCTCCACGGCGGCCACGGTCTCGCCGAACCGGAAGGCCACCGCGAGGTCCCGCAGGTGGTACTTGAGCGACTCGACGACCTCGACGTCGCACATGTCGAGCATCCCGGCCCGCTTCTCCACCACCGTCACCTTGCTGCCGAGCGCGGCGAACATGCTGGCGTACTCCATGCCGATCACGCCGGCGCCGACGATGACCATGGACTGCGGCACCCGCTCGATCGTCAGGACGTTGTCGGAGTCGAGGATGGTCCGGCCGTCGAACTCGACGGTGTCCGGCCGGGCCGGCCGGGTGCCGGTGGCGATCACGATGTGCTCGGCGCTGATCAGCCGCTCCTGGCCGGTGACCTCCCGCAGGGCGATCGTGTGGTCGTCCACGAAGCGGCCGGTGCCGGCGAAGAGGGCGACGTGGTTGCGGGACAACTGGCTGCGGATGACGTCGGTCTCACGCCCCACCACGTGCTGGGTGCGGGCGGTGAGGTCGGCGACGGTGATGTTCTCCTTCAGCCGGTAGCTCTGACCGTACAGATCGCGCTGGGTGAGGCCGGTGAGATAGAGCACCGCCTCGCGCAGGGTCTTGGAGGGAATGGTGCCGGTGTGGAGGGAGACCCCGCCGACCATGTCGGGGCGGTCGACGACGGCGACCCGGCGGCCCAGTTTGGCCGCGGCGATGGCGGCCTTCTGACCGCCGGGACCGGATCCGAGGACGAGCATGTCGAAGTCGGGCATCCTCCGCAGTCTGGCAGTGCGGGGGCGCCCAGGGAAAGGGCGGCGGAAGAGGTGCGGCGGAGGTTTCGGCGGGGGTTCTAGGGGAGCACCTTCTCGATCGCGCCGGGGCCCTCCTCGTCGAGCTTGCGCCGGGCCCACGCGAGGTTGCGCGGGGTGAGGTCGCGACCGGTGGCGAGGACCATGTCCTCCGGCGAGACCTCGGTGCCGGTGCGGGTGTGGAGCAGGCTGTCCGGGGTGGTGCGGTCCGGCGAGGGCCGGGCGGCGCCGGGCTGTGACGTCGGCATGGTGTCTGCTCCTCGCGTCCGAAGGAATGTACTAACACCATTCATCCTGTGGCCGCGCCCCGCAATCCCGATCATCCCCGCCCGAGATGCCGCGATGATCGCGCGGAGGTCTAATGAGCCGTGTCGGGGCGACCCAACCACTGTGCGGTGACACCGCACGGCATGGAAGGCCCAGCTCATGGAACCCACCACTGCCGGGAAACCCCAACGGGGGGCACTGCGCAGACTCGGCGCCTGGTGCGCCCGTCACTTCCTCGTCGTGATCATCGCCTGGCTGGTGGCCCTGGTCGCCCTCCAGGTGATCGACCGAGCCGTCGGCGGCACCTTCGAGGACGACTTCGCGCTCTCGGACACGCAGTCCCAGAAGGGCCTCGACGTCCTCCAGGAGCACGATCCGCAGGCCGGCGGATACAGCGCGCAGATCGTCCTGCACGACGACGGGCAGGCCCTGAGCGCGCTGAGCTCGCAGATGTCCACCGCGGTCGGCGACCTGCAGAAGCTGCCCCACGTCCTGTCCGTGCAGAACCCCCTCTCGCAGAGCCCCACCAAGGTCGGCCCGGTGTCGGGAGACGGGAAGACGGGATACATCACCATCCGCTTCGACCAGCAGCCCAACACCCTCGGCGACGCCTACCTGAACGGCGTGGACCAGGCCGTGCAGCCGCTGCGGGCCGCCGGCGCCGACGTGGAGTACGGCGGCTCGCTCGGCGAACTGGCCCGTCCCAAGGCCAACGACTTCATCAGCGAGGCGATCGGCTTCGCGGTGGCCGTCGTGGTCCTGCTCATCGGCTTCGGCAGCGTCCTCGCCGCCGGACTGCCCCTGATCACCGCGCTGATCGCCGTGGTGGGCGGACTCGCCGTCCTCGGACTGCTGGCCGCCGCGTTCACCTTCGCCACCGTCTCCCCGACCCTCGCCACCATGATCGGGCTGGGCGTGGGCATCGACTACGCGCTGTTCCTGATCACCCGGCACCGGCAGAGCCTGATCGACGGCGCCGATCCCGCCGAGGCCGCCGGACACGCCGCCGCCACCAGCGGCCGCGCCGTCCTCGTCTCCGGCACCACCGTGATCATCGCGCTGGCCGGACTGTACGCGTCCGGGGTGTCCTTCATCGGCAAACTCGGCGTCGCCGCCGCCGTCACCGTCGTCTCCGCCGTGATCGGGGCCCTCACGCTCGTGCCCGCCATGCTCGGGCTCATCGGCCGCCACATCGACCGCTGGCATGTGCGCAGACCCGTCGCCGAGACCGACGCCGAACCCGGCGCCACCCCGCACGGCACCTGGCACCGGTACGCCAAACGCGTCGAGCGCAGGCCCTGGCAGTACCTCGGGGGAGGGGTCGCCGCCATCGCGATCCTCGCCATCCCCGTCTTCTCCATCCAGCTGGGCCACATCGGCGACGGCGCCGACCCGACCTCCTTCACCGACCGGCGCGCCTACGACCTGATGACCGACGCCTTCGGGCCCGGCTCCAACGGCCCCTTGACGATCGTCGTCGACCAGACGTCCGTCCCCTCCGACAAGCGCTCCGACCTGCAGTCCCAGGCGCAGAAGACGCTGAACGCCGTACCGGACGCGGCCACCGTCACCCCGTTGACGCCCACCCAGGACGGCGACGTCCTGATCGGCACCGTCTACTCGACCCAGGCGCCGCAGGACGCCGTCACCACCGGCCTGACCAACCGGCTCAAGGACACCACCCTGCCCGACGCGGTCTCCGGCTACGACGCCAAGGGCTATGTCACCGGCACCACGGCCGCCCAGGTCGACTTCCGCGACATCGTCGCCAGCCGGCTCCCGCTGATCATCTGCGTGGTCGTCGGCCTCGCCTTCCTGATCATCCTCGCCGTCTTCCGCGGCCTGCTCGTCGCAGTCAAGGCCGCCGTCCTCAACGTCCTGTCCATCACGGCCTCCTACGGCGTGGTCGTCGCCGTCTTCCAGTGGGGCTGGGGCGGACCCGCGCTGGGCGTCAACGGGGACGTGCCCATCGAGAGCTATGTGCCGATGATGATGTTCGCGATCATCTTCGGCCTCAGCATGGACTACGAGATCTTCCTGCTGTCCCGGGTGCACGAGGCGTGGCTGCGTACCGGGAACGCGAAGGACTCCGTCGCCCACGCTCTGGAGATCACCGCCCGCGTCATCACCTGCGCGGCCCTGATCATGGTGAGCGTGTTCGCGGCGTTCATCATCAGCGACAACATCGTCGTCAAGATGCTGGGCCTCGGACTCGCCGTCAGCGTGCTGATCGACGCGACCGTCGTGCGGCTGCTCATGGTGCCCGCGGTGATGACCCTGCTGGGGTCGCACGCCTGGTGGACGCCGCGGTGGCTGGACCGGATCCTGCCGCACATCGACGCCGAGGGCGAGGCGGATACCCTCAGCGGGCCGCCGCCGGCGTCGGGGCGAGGACCAGCATCGTGACGTCGTCGCGGACGTCGTCGCGGACGTCGGGGCAGTGGCGCGACACGTCCGTCCAGACCCGGCCGGCCGTGGTCGCCGGGTCGGCGCCGGCCGCCAGCGCGGGCAGCCGGTCCAGGAGCGGGTAGAACACCCCGGTCGCGTCCCTGGCCTCCGAGATGCCGTCGGAGGCGAGGAAGAGCCGGTCGCCCGGGCGCAGCGGCAGGACGCGGGCGGTGACCGGGGCGCCCCCCGGCAGGCCAAGCCCCAGCGGCGTCCACGGCACGACGTCCACCTCGGTGACCGCGCCGTCGCGCAGCAGCAGGGGCGGCGGATGCCCGCAGGCGACGACGCGCACGGCGTCCGCGTCCGGGGTGAACTCCACCAGCACGGCCGTCGCGAACAGTTCGGCGTGCGCGACCCGCGCCGAGTCCACCACCAGCCTGCGGTCCAGACGGGCCGCCACCGACTCCAGGTCCGGCTGGTCGAGCACCGCCTCCCGGAACGCCCCGAGGAGCGAGGACACCGTCGCCACCGCCGCCAGCCCGTGCCCCTGAACGTCCCCCAGCACCGCCCGCACCCCGTGAGCGCTCTCGCGCACGTCGAAGAAGTCCCCGCCGACCAGCGTCCCGCGCTGCGCCGCCCGGTACAGACCGGCGCACCGCACCGGCCCGACCCGTTCGGGCACCGGCGGCGCCACGGCGCGCTGAGCCGCCTCCGCGATGGTGCGCTCGGTGTCCAGCTGGACGTCCCGGCGGCGGCGCACGAACGCCACGAACACGCTCAGGGCCGCGACGGAGAACACCGTCAGCACATCGGTCTGCCCCGGCCGGTCGAGCTGGAACGCGGGCACGTCCAGCATGACGATCACGGCCGCGCCGAGCACCGCGGTCACCGCGGGACCGTAGGACAGGACCGCCAGCGGCGGGATCGCGCCCAGCAGGAAGCCGATGTCCAGCGGGCTGGGACTGACCAGGGTGGCCACGCAGACGCCCGCCACCAGCAGCAGCGGCAGCGCCCGCACCCACCGAGGCGGTGGCGCGCCCCGCAGCCAGCCCCGCCGGTCCCCGTCCTGTTCTCCCACACCCCCACGCTCCCTCCCGGGCCCGGCCGGCGCACGCCGGGAAATCCGGTGGACGCCGTCCAGGGAGGCCTCCTAACCTGTGGGAGCACGCCCGGACACCCACGGAAGGAGGCGAGCGCCATGCGGTCCACACCTGATCCGCGCTCCCGCCCCGTGACCCCGGCGTGCCGCGTCTGACGTCCGTCCGACGCCCCCGGGAGCGCACCCCCTGCCGTACGCGACCCGGAGGAATCCGTGACCGATCTGGTCATCCGCGCTCTCGACGAGAGCGACGTCCATCTCTTCGACACCCTGCCCGACCCGCTGCGCGCCGCCGAGGCGTTCCGCCATGCCACGTACCGGCCGCACTGGAAGCGGGTCGCCCTGCGCGACGGGCGGGTCGTCGCCCGCGCCGCCTGGTGGGGCGGACCCGACGACAGCGAGCCGCTGACGGTCGAGTGGTTCGACTTCGCCGACGGCGAGGAGGCGGCGGGCGCGGAACTCCTGCGCACCGCGCCCTGGCGGGTCGGCCTGGAGCTGGTCATGCCCGGCGACTGGCGAGCGGACCCCGTCGTGCGGGCCGCCGTCGAGGCCCGGTACGCGGCGGCCCGCGCGGCCGGCCACACCCCGCTGGTGGAACGCTTCGTGTACCGCTGGACGCCGCGGTGCGGGCTGCCCGAGCGGCCCGGACGACTGCGCTTCGCACCCGAGCCCGACGACGCGGTCTTCTTCGACGCCCTGCGCCGCATCCACTCCGACACCCTCGACGCCCACGCGCTGAAGGCCGTCGCCGAGGGCGGGCTCGACCGGGCCGCCCAGGAGGAGATCGACTTCTTCCGCTGGTGCCCGTCCCCCCGCGAGTGGTGGCAGACCGCCCGCACCGCTGACGGCGCGCTGGCCGGCATCCACGTCCCGGCCCACAACCCGTCCGGCCCGTGCGTCGGCTTCGTCGGCGTGCTGCCGGAACACCGGGGGCACGGCTACGCCTACGACCTGCTCGCCGAATGCACGCACCACCTCGCCGAACGGGGCGCGGAGTTCATCGCCGCGGCCACCGACCGGACCAACCACCCGATGGCGGCGCACTTCGCGAAGGCCGGCTATCCGGTCGTCCGCGAACGCGTCAACTTCCGGCTCGACTGACGGCCGGCTGTCGCTGCCGCACGTCAGCGGGGGCGAGGCGTGGTTCCGTTGGTCCGACGAACCGTTCGCGGGGACGTGAGTCAGCGTGCCGCGCCCGCCAGCAGGGTCTCGGCGTCCGCGAGGATCTCGGTGACGCGCAGGCCGAAGGCGGCGTCGCAAGGGTGGGGGCGCGCGTCGCGGGCCGCGCCGAGCAGGGCGTCCGCGGCCCGGGCGAAGGCGCGGCCGGCGTCCGCGTCGCCCTGGGGGAGCCGCCTCACCCCCGCGGCGCCGCGGAGTTCGACACCCGCGCCGGCCGCCGCGGGCGGCGCCGTCAGGCTCAGCGTCAGGGTGCTGGAGACGCCGTCCGCGTGGGCCAGGACCACATGGACGGTGTCGCCGGGGCCGTGGGCCGCGGCAGACACCCGCCGGACGTCGCCGAGGACCGGCAGCAGCACCGACAGCGCGTGCGGGCCGACGTCCCACAGCGCGCCCTTCTCCCCGCGCCAGGGCGTGCCGAACGGGCTGTCGCCCTCCGCGTGGAAGACGTCCCCGAGCCATTCGGCGTGAGCGGTGAACCAGCCCCCGCCGCCCGCCTGCTCGGCGATCCAGGCGTCGGCCTCCGGCACGAACCGGGTGGTGAAGAAGACCACCGAGGCGACCCCCGCCCGCTCGGCCGCCCGCACCACGGCCCGCGCTCCCGCCACCGTCGTGGCGACGGGCTTGTCCAGCAACAGATGACAACCGGCTCCGGCGGCCCGCACGGCGAGCTGCGCCTGGACGTCCGGCGGCAGGGCGACGGCCACCGCGTCCACGTCCGCCAGCAGGGCGTCGACGTCGTCGTAGGGCCGGGTGCCGTGCCGGTCGGCCAGTTCCTTCGCGGCCTCGGCGCGCCGGCCCCAGACGCCGACGAGGTCGAGTTCGTCGTGGGCGGCGAGGACGGGGGCGTGCACCATCCGCGCCCAGGGGCCGGTGCCGAGCAGACCGATGCGCATACCGCTGACTCTCCCTGCGAGGAAACCGCCGGTGACACGGACGACCCGTTCGCCGCGCATGCCGACGTGAGCCTCGCACACCCCGCCCCCCGGGTCACCCCCCGGCTTGCGCTGCGAGATCAGGCGGCCCGGGCCTCCGACGGCCGGACGCGCTCGGCCGCGGCGGCGTCGGACACCGGGACCACGGATGACGGGACCCCGGAGACCGGGACCTCGGGCGATGGGGCGGCGGGTGCCGGGGCGTCGGACGCGCCGCCGCGGATCAGGCGCAGCCGACGTCGGGGCGAGGCGTGACGCCGGTGGGCGGGTGCCGGGGCGAGCAGGCGGGTCTCGACCCGGTCCATCACCGCCAGCAGGACGGACAGCAGCGGCAGGAGCAGTACGGCGACCCAGAGCACGGTTCCCTCCTCGGCAGGCGACAACCTGGCGAGTGCTCCGATTCGGGCCGCTGATGCCTGCCGGGACGCCGTCAGTGGCGAAACGGCGCGTCGAAACCCGTCAGCAGGGCGTC
This sequence comes from Streptomyces achromogenes, assembly GCF_030816715.1. Taxonomy (NCBI): domain Bacteria; kingdom Bacillati; phylum Actinomycetota; class Actinomycetes; order Kitasatosporales; family Streptomycetaceae; genus Streptomyces; species Streptomyces achromogenes. The sequence goes on from NZ_JAUSYH010000001.1 coordinate 8,270,159, forward strand.
GGCCTGCGCCAGGCCGCTCTCCGCGGAGATCTCCCGCACCGACTGCGCCGGACGGATCACGGCGAAGGCGACCCCGCCCTCGTCTAGCAGAGCGCCGTACACAGCGGGCCGCGGCAGGCTGTTGTACGCCCAGTGCGCCGAGAAGTAGTAGCCGCCGGTGTCGTGGAGCACCACCACGTCCCCCTCGGCGAGCGCGGGCAGCGGCCGGTCGTGCGCCACCACGTCGCCCGCGAAGCAGAGCGGCCCGGCGACGTCCTGCCGCACGAGCGGGGTCCGTTTGGGCAGGCCGTCCGGGCCGAACGCGGAGATCCGCAGCGGCCAGGCGTCCGGCATGAGGACGGTCCGGGTGGCGACCTGACCGCCCGCGTGGGTGAGCGCGACCCGGCGCCCGCCGGCGTCCTTGACGTACTCGACGAGGGCCGCGGTGAACCCGTTCTTGGCGATCAGGGACCGGCCGAACTCGGTGACCACCTGGTAGCGGCCGTCCAGCAGCGCAGGCTCCGCGGCGGTGAGCGCGGCGACGTAGTCGGCGTAGGTGGGCGTGACCGTGTCGTCGGCGAAGTTCACCGGCAGCCCGCCGCCCAGGTCGACACTGGTCACCTGGCTGCGGCCGACCCGGTCGGCGATGTCCTCGGCGAGCCGATGGGTGGCGGCGAGACCTTCCGCGATCAACGGCAGCGGGCAGCCCTGCGAGCCCACGTGCGCGTGCAGCCGGGTCAGCCACGGCCGCCGCGCGAACGCCTCGACGACCCGGGCCCGGGCCCCCGGGTCGCGCAGCGCCACGCCGAACTTCGAGGTCGCGGTCGCCGTGCTCATCGCGCCGATGGACCCGCCGCCGACCTGCGGATTGACCCGCAGGCCGAGCACGGACGGGCAGTCGGCGGGGCGCAGGGCGTCGATCCGGTCGAGTTCGTCGAGGTTGTCCGCGTTGAGCGCGACGCCCAGGGAGAGGGCCTCGCGGATCTCCCCGCGGGTCTTGGCGGGCGAGTCCAGCACGATGCGCGCCGGGGCGAACCCCGCGTCCAGCGCGAGCCGCAGCTCGCCGGGACTGGCCACCTCGCAGCCCATGCCCGCGTCGGCGAGCAGGCGCAGCACCGGCACCAGCGGGCAGGCCTTGGCGGCGAAGGTGTGCAGGACGTCCGGCGTGCGGGCGAACGCCTCGCGCAGCGCGGCGACGCTGCTGCGCACACCCCGCACGTCCACGAAGCCGGCGACGGGCCGGCCCTCGCCGATCAGTCCGTCCGCGACGGCCCGGCGGACGGTGCGCGCGACGGAGGTGACGTCGGTCTGCTGGTTCTCGGTGGGCCTCGGCACGTCTGCGGTCTCCTTCGGGCGGGGCGAACTGGACGAGGTCGGGCGGGGGCCGGGCGGGGCCGGCTAGCAGGGAGGGCGGGGTGATCCTCCCCGCCCTCCCTGCTACCACCTGTGGACGGTCTTCCCCGCGCAGGGCGTGTGCGCTCCGAACCGGCCCGCTCGGCCGGCCCGGACGGTCACCGGGACGGCCGAGCGGGCCGAAAAGAAGACTGCACACCCCTAGGGACCGACCGGACGGTATGCCATCCTTCGGGGCAGGACGAGTCGGACGGCGGGGCAGCGGCCCCGGGGGAGGACCGCGATGCATCACGCCCTACGGTCACGGACCGTGTTCCGTCCCGCGGAGGACGCCCCGGCGGCCCGCGGGCACCGGCCGCGTCCGCAACCCGTGCGGTCACTGATCGACGCCGACGCCCTGCGGGTCCTGCACCGGGCCGCCCGGGTGCTGCTGGAGGACCTGGCCGCACTCACCGACCGGCTGGTCGCCGTACTGCAGGAGCAGGAGCCCGCCTACCGCGCGGCGGTGACGTGCGACCCCACCGCGACCTGGCAGGAGGTGCACCGGTCGCTGCGGCACAGCGTGTCCTCGCTGCTGGACCCGCGCGGCAGCCGGGACGCGGCCCGCCGGTGCTCGTGGCGGATCGGCGCGACCCGCGCGGAGCAGGGCCTCCCGCTGGACGCCCTGCTGCACGCGTTCCGGCTGGGCGGGTCCCTGGTGTGGCAGGGCCTCATCGACGAGACCGCCCGGACCGCTCCCGAGGACGTGCGGCTGCTCGTGCACGTCGCGACCGACGTGTGGAACTTCGTCGACGAGCACTGCACCCTCGTCGCGGACGCCTACCGACAGGTCGAACGGCAGCTCGCCTGGCGGCGCGAGAACCGTCTGCGGATGCTGGCCGGCGCCCTTCTGGACGGGGCCAGCCGCATCGCCGACCTGCCGGAGACCGCGCAGGCGCTGGACCTTCCCGAGGACGGCCGGTACGCCGTGGTGGCGGTGACCGCCGGCTGCCCCGCCGACGGGGCCGGGGCGCGCGCCGCCCTCGCGCGGGGCGCCCGCGTGTACTGGCACACCGGCGTGGAGGTGGACTACGGCATCGTCCTGCTGGGCGAGGACGCCGACGCCGGGGCGGTCGGCCGGCCCGGCCACGAGCGGCCGCCGAACGCCAAACCCAAACCCGGAACCGGAACCGGAAGCGGGTCGTCCGGAGCCGCGCCGGCCGCCGGCAGCGCACGGACGGGCGTCAGCACGGCCGTGACGGGCCTGGCCGCCGTCGGGGACGCCCGCCGGCTCGCGGACGTCGCGCTGGGCCTGTGCCCCCGGACCGGCGGCGCCATCCGGCTGACCGAGCACCTCCCGGCCGCGCTCGTGGTCTCCGCCCCCGACCTGGGAGCGGCGCTGGTCGAGCGGGCCCTCGGCCCACTGGGGAACCTGGAGCCCGCCGACGAGGCCGTCCTGCTCGACACCCTCGCCGCCTGGCTGGCCTGCGACGGCTCCGCCCAGCGGGCGGGGGAGCGGCTGTACTGCCACCGCAACACCGTCCTCAACCGTCTGCGCCGCTACGAGCAGCTGACGGGCCGGTCGCTGGCCCGGCCGGCCGACCTGATGGAGGTCAGCCTCGCCCTGACGGCGCGGGGTCTCTACCCCCGCTGACCCGGCCGCCGGCCCGGCGCGGACCGGCCCGCGCCTGGGCAGCCGCACAAGCCGCCCCGCCCCCCGTTGGTTGCGCGCAGCGACCCCGCCGCCGCGGCTGTACCGCCCCTCGTCCGCCGTGCTGTCGTGAGCTCCCCTTCCCCCGAACGCCGTGCCCACGGGCACGGTTCCGAGGAGCCGCGATGCCCCAGGCACCCCCGCAGGAGCGGCCCGCCCTGCACGTCGAACGTCTCGACGTGACGTACGGGCGGGCCCTGTCGGCCCTGCGTTCCGTGTCCCTGACCGTCCCGCACGGCGCGGTGGTGGCCCTGCTGGGCGCCAACGGCGCCGGCAAGTCCACGCTGCTGCGGGCCGTCTCGGGCACCCTCCGGCTGCACCGCGGGGCCGTCACGGCCGGCCTGATCCGCTATGGCAACACCGTCCTGGACGGCCGTGACCCGGTCGCGGCCGTACGGGCCGGCGTGGTCCAGGTCCCGGAAGGCCGCCGGGTCTTCGCCGGACTGACCGTGGAGGAGAACCTGCGCACCGGAGGCCTCGGCCCCGGCCGGCGCGCGCCCGGGCAGGTCCGTGCGGCACGCGAGCGGGTGCACACCCTCTTCCCCGTGCTCGCCGAACGCGGGCGGCAGGCGGCCGGGCTGCTGTCCGGCGGCGAGCAGCAGATGCTGGCCATCGGCCGGGCCCTGATGGCCGCGCCCCGGCTGCTGCTGCTCGACGAGCCCTCGCTGGGCCTCGCCCCGCGCATGGTGCACCGGATCGCCGAGGTGGTCCGGGAGATCAACGCCCAGGGCACGGCCGTCCTGCTGGTCGAGCAGAACGCGGGCATGGCCCTGTCCCTCGCCGGCCACGCCCACGTCCTCGAGGTGGGCGAGGTCCGGCTGTCCGGCCCCGCCGACGAACTCGCGCGCACGGACGCGGTCCGCCGCCTCTACCTCGGCGACCCGGCCGACGACCAGGGGGCCGCGTGAACGCCCGCACCGCCCGCATCGCCCGGGGAGCCACGGGCGACCGGCCCCCGGCGCCGCCCCCCGCCCTGCACGTCGAGGACGTCACCGTGCGCTTCGCCGGCCTGACCGCCCTCGGCGCCGTCTCCCTCACCGTCGCGCCGGGCTCCGTACACGCCCTCATCGGGCCCAACGGCGCCGGGAAGTCGACCTGCTTCAACGTCCTGTCGGGCCTGTACCGCCCGGAGTCCGGACGGGTCCGGCTCGGGGACACCGAACTGACCGGACTCGCCCCGCACCGGATCGCCGCACTCGGCGTCGCCCGCACCTTCCAGAACATCGTCACCACCGAGGGCACCGTCGCCGACAACCTGATGCTCGGCCGCCACGCCCTGTCGCGGGCCGGCTTCGCCGCGAGCGCGCTGCACCTGCCCCGTGCCGTCCGCGAACAACGCGCGCACCGCGACCGGGTCCGCGAGATCGCCGAACTCACCGGTCTCGCCGCCCACTTCGACACCCCCGTCGCTCTGCTGTCCTACGGCGACCGCAAACGCGTGGAGTTCGCCCGCGCCCTGTGCCTGGAACCGCGCGTGCTGCTCCTCGACGAGCCGGTGGCCGGCATGAACGGCGCCGAACGCGCCCGCACGGCCGAGGCGATCGCCGCCGTCCGCGCCCGACTCGGCCTGTCCGTACTGCTCGTGGAGCACGACATGGGCCTGGTGATGCGTCTCGCCGACGAGGTCACGGTCCTCGACTTCGGCCGGACGCTCGCCCACGGCTCGCCCGACGAGGTGCGCGCACACCCCGAGGTGCTGCGCGCCTACCTCGGCGTCCCCGGAGAGGACCCCGTATGACCGCCTTCCTCGACAGCGTCCTCGCGGGTCTCGCCCTCGGCGCGGTCTACGCCCTGGTCGCGCTCGGCTTCGTCGTCATCTTCAAGGCGTCGGGCGTGCTCAACTTCGCCCACGGATCCCTGCTGCTGTTCGGCGGCTACCTGACCGCCGTCCTCCACGACGACCTGGGATTCGCCGGCGCGCTCGCGGTGTCCGTCCTGGCGACCGCGGGCCTCGCCGGCGCACTGGACCGGCTGCTGCTGCAACGCGGCGACCCCGACCCCGGGGCCGCGCATGTGCAGACCATCGTCACCATCGGCGTCGACATCGTGCTGCTGACCGACCTGTCCCGGCGCATCGGCGGCGATCTGCTCACCCTGGGCGACCCCTGGGGCGACTCGGTGACCCGGCTCGGCCCGGTGACCGTCGCCGACAGCCGGATCGCCGCGATCGTCGTCTCCGCGCTGGCCATCGGCGCCGTCTTCGCCCTGTTCCGGTTCACGCCCTGGGGCCTGGCCCTGCGGGCCGCCGCCGAGGACACGGAGGCCGCGGCCCTGATGGGGGTGCGGCTGAGCCGGGTACGGACGCTCGCCTGGTGCCTGGCCGGCGCCCTCGCCGCCCTGGCGGCCGTGTTCCTCGCCGCGTTCCCCGCCCCCGGGCTGGAGCGGACCACCGGCCAGATCGCCCTCAACGCCTTCCCGGCGGCGATCCTCGGCGGACTCGCCTCGCCGCCCGGCGCCCTCGCGGGCAGTCTCCTCATCGGCTTGACCGAGGCCCTGGCCGCGGGCTACCAGTCCGAACTGCACGTGCTGGGCGACGGGTTCGGCGACGTCGCCCCCTACGCGGTGATGGTCGCCGTCCTGCTGGTGCGCCCCACCGGGCTGTTCGGCGCGAAGGGAGCGGCTCGTGTCTGAGCGCATCCCCAAGGGCGCGGGCGCCCTCCTGGCGGCTCTCCTGCTGTGCGCGCCGCCCTTCTACCTCGACGCCTTCTGGCTGCGCATCGGCCTGTTCTCGATGGCCGCCGCCATCGGCGCCGTCGGCCTCGGTCTGCTCACCGGCGCCGCCGGCCAGCTCTCCCTGGGGCACGCCTTCTTCCTCGCAGTGGGCGCCTACGGCTACACCTGGCTGGCCGGCGAACCCGGCCCCGGGCTGCCGACCGCGCTCGCCGCGCTCCTCGCGGTGCTGCTGGCCGGGGCGGCCGGAGGGCTCTTCAGCCCTGTCGCGGGCCGGGTGCGCGGCATCTACCTGGGCGTCGCCACGCTCGCCCTGGTCTTCCTGGGCCACCACGTGCTGCTCACCGCCGACTCCGTCACCGGCGGCTTCAACGGCCGCTCGGTGCCCCCGCTGACCCTCGGCGGGTTCTCCTTCGCCGGCGACGGCTCCTCGCTCGTCGTCCTCGGCGTGCCCTTCGGCGGCGAGGAACGCCTCTGGTACCTCGGACTGGTGCTGCTGGCCGCCACCTGGTGGACCGCGCGCGGCCTGCTGCGCGGCCGCCCCGGACGCGCCCTGACGGCGCTGCGCGACAGTGAGACCGCGGCCGCGGTGATGGGCGTCGACGTCGCCCGCCACCGCTCGGCGGCCTTCGTCGTGTCGTCGATGTACGCCGGCCTCGCCGGGGTCCTGCTGGCGCTGGCCTTCCGCCGGGTGGTCCCCGACTACTTCGGCCTGGCCCTCTCGGTCGACTACCTGGCGATGATCGTCATCGGCGGACTGGGATCCGTCGCCGGAGCCGCCGCGGGCGCCGTGTTCGTCACCGCGCTGCCCCTGCTGATGACCCGTTACGCCGACCAACTGCCGCTGGTGACCGCCCCCGGCGCCGGCGACGGCGGGGTCGGCCCGACCGAGGCGGCCCGCTACCTGTACGGCGCGGCCATCGTCCTCGTCCTGCTGTACGCCCCCGACGGACTGGCCGGCCTCACCCGCCGCGTCCGCGCCCGTCTGCGGCCCGCCGCCCCGTCACCGGCGGCCACGAACCGTCCACCCGCCAGCGCAGTCCGAGCCAAGGAGCCCACCCCGTGAACCGCACGCAGCACAGACACCGCGCCCCCGTCCTCGCCGCCGCGCTCGCGGCCCTGCTCGTCACGGCCACCGGCTGCAGCTCCAAGGCCGGGAGCGGCGGCGGGGGTTCCGAAGGCGCCGACGGCGTCAAAGGGGGCCCGGGAGTGACCGACAAGACCCTCCGGCTCGGCGCCCTCACCGACCTGACCGGCCCCTACGCGACCCTCGGCAAGTCCATCGTGCAGGCCCAGCAGATGTGGGCCGACGAGACCAACGCGGCCGGCGGCGTCTGCGGCCGCAAGGTCGAGATCGTGGTCAAGGACCACGGCTACGACGTGCAGAAGGCGGTCACCGCCTACGCCGACCTCGCCCCGGACGTCGTCGCCCTGCCGCAGGTCATCGGATCCCCGGTGGTCGCCGCCCTCCTCGACGACATCGAACGCGACCACCTGCTGACCTTCCCGCAGGCGTGGGCGGCCTCCCTGCTCGGCAAGGACGCCGTCCAGGTCATCGGGACCACCTACGACGTCGACATGATCGCCGCCGTCGACTTCCTCACCCGGACGAAGGGACTGGCCAAGGGCGACTCCGTCGGCCATGTCTACTTCGAGGGCGACTACGGCGCCAACGCCCTGGAAGGATCCACCTGGGCGGCCGGGCGGGCCGGGCTCACGATCGTGCCGCAGAAGATCAAGGCGACCGACACGGACCTGTCGGCGCAGGTGTCGGCGCTGCGCAAGGCGGGTGTGCAGGCCGTCCTGATCAGCGCGGGTCCGGCGCAGACGGCCTCGCTGGTCGGGGTCGCCGCCTCGCGCGGGCTGCGGGTGCCCGTCGTCAGCAGCGCGCCCGGCTTCGCGCCCCAGCTCATGAAGACCCCCGCGGCGCCGGCCCTGCTGGCCATGCTGAACGTGGTGAGCGCGGCGCCCGCCGTGAGCTCCGACCTGCCGGGCGTCCAACGGATGGCGGCCGCCTACGGCAAGAAGTACCCGGACTCCCCGGTGGACGCCGGCACGCTGTCCGGTTACAACGCCGCGCAACTGCTCGGCGCCGACCTCAAGAAGGCCTGCGCGGCAGGGAGCCTGGCCCGGGAGGACGTGGTGAAGGCCCACCGCTCGCAGAAGAACGCCGACACCGGCCTCGGCTCGCCGCAGGACTTCTCCGACGTCGCCAAGCCCGCCGCCCTGTCCACCTATGTGCTGAAGCCGGACGCGAAGGCGCTCGGCGGTGTGGTGGGCGTGGAAGACGCGCACCAGGCGCCGGGCGTCACGGAGTACCTGGCCGGCCGCTCCTGACCGGCCCCCGGGCGATTCGGCGGCCCGGCTGCTGAACGCCTTCGCTCATCTCCCTTGGACCCGCGGCCGACGGCGGGCCAGGGGGGAGAGGTCCGGTGCGTCGCGATCACCGTCCGGCGCACCGGACTTCGACGGGACTCACCCTGACCGCCGGTGGACTCGCGGGACCGGACGCCGCCGACCGACACGACCACCGGGCGGACGGCTTCCGTGGCGTCGTCGCACGGAAGACCGCTCGACCACCGCCACCGGGGCGATCATCCGATCCGCGCCCGCGCCCGCCTTGGCCGGATCATGCCCCTGGGGAGTGAGAAGTCCGTGTGTCATGCATGATTCGCTCGAGTCCGGGCACACGCAGCGCACAACAGAGAGAGGGGCGCTCGTGATCGTTCCGGACCCGAAAATCGCCAGGACCTTGCTGACCCGCTACGCGACGCTCAAGATCGCGCAGGCGGAGAGGGAGACGCCGCAGGCGTCTCGTGAACTCCAGGACGTGACGTACACCTTGTGCGTGCTCATGGGCACCGCCGACGTCCGCGAGGCGGTCGCCGCGGCCGACGCCCTGCTGGAGTCCGCTCCGGTGACGCGCACGCCCGCGGAGGGCTCGGACGGACTGTCGCTGGCCGTCTGAGGCCATGGAACGGCCGGACCCGCCGTGCGGTGTCCGGCCCCCGGGCCGGCCGGCATGCGGCCCCGGGGCCCGTCGGCATCCGGTCCACCGGCACCGGGGCGGGGGCCGACGGCGGGTGGACGGGCCCGGCGCGGCGGAGCTCCCCCGAGCTCCCGTCGCGCCGGGCGTCTCACGGGGCCGCGGAGCCGCACCGGGCGGCGCGCAGGGCGTCGCGCTCGGTCGGCGGCCCTGCCAGCCAGTCGGCGATGGTACGGGCGATGGGCTGACCGGTGTCCACCTCCACGAAGCCGAACTGACCCGACTGGTTGCACTCCAGGAACCACCAGGTGCCGTCGGCGTCCTCCGCGAAGTCGAAGGCGCCGTAGGCGAGTTCCGCCTCCCGCAGATACGTCCGCACCGCCTCGGCCAGGCGCGGCGGGACGTCGGCGGGACGCCAGGGCGTCGCGGAGGGCGAGTAGCGCACGTCCACCACGTCGGGGTCGCCGCCGGGGACGGTTTCCTTGCGGGCGGCGAGGAGGCGGTCGCCGACCGCGGTCAGCCGGATGTCGGCCCGTTTGGCCACCCGGCGCTGCAGCAGCGTCGGACCGTAGGCGACGGCGGCGAAGTCGGCGTCCGGCGGGACCCGGGTGGTGGGCACCGCGCGGGGCGGATCCTGCGGATGCGCTCCGGACACCGGCTTGACGACCAGGTCCGGATAGCGGTCCGCGAACTCACGGGCCGCCTGCGGGAACGTCGTGACGATCGTGGCGGGCACGGGCAGGCCGCTGCGTTGTGCGAGCCGCAACTGCCAGGGCTTGTGCCGGGCCCGGACGGAGGCGTCCGGGTGGTTCATCCAGCGCGCGCCGGTCGCCCGGAGCATGCCGTAGAGCGCCTGCGACGCCTCCTCCGTCAGCCACGCGGACGGCTGGGCCGCCCGGGCCGCGGGGGAGCCGGGCCGGCGGACCCACACCGATCGCAGCCCTTCGAGGCTCACCAGCCGTCCGGCGGAGGACAGATGGCCACGGAAGGCTCCGTGCACGTACTCGCCGGAGAGCGCGACGGTATGGGTCAGGTCGGCCGGATCGAGCCGGACGACGGGGACGCCCGCGGCGTTCAGGTGCACGACCACCATGTCCGCCGTGACGTCCTCTTCACAGGTCAGGATGAGCACGGTCATTATTCGTCGGCCTGTGTTCAGTCGTCGAAGTGGGTCTTGGAGCCCGCTGTCGAGGTGGTGGTCGCCAGTTCTCTGAGGAGGGCGTGGTCGCGAGCGGCGATCCGGCCGTCGAAAAGTACGTTCAACTGCATTCCGGGGTCGTAGACATACGGAGTGGCAAACTCCAACTCAGCTGCGGGGCGTGCGTAGTTGAGCGTGAACGGTTGCATCGTCTCTCCCTCGTCGGTACTGCCTCGATCAAGCGGTGCCGCTGTGCGACGTCACTCGGGCCCGCTGCTTGGTGCTGGATTGGTGCGCCCTTCAGTCACTTATACGAATCGAACGGGTGGTTGGTTTCCCTACTCTCCGTGATCGTCGGGGAGTTGGGCGCCGAGCAGGGCGTGGAGCAGGGGAGATCGGGTCGAGCGGTGGTGAAAACGTCTTCCGCGGCGGTCAGTCGGGGACGCGCTCGGAGACGTGCCCGGTGGTGCGGTCGGGGGCGCGACGCAGTGAACGAAGGGCCAGCAGAAGCATGCCGATGTCGTCGAGATAGACCGGATCCGGCAGCAGATCGGCCGGAAACACGAAGTACAGGACCGCCCCCCAGAACACCCAGCGCGGGCCGGTGGGCAGTCCGGCCCGTCTGAGGCCCCGGCGGGTCCGGATCAGCCGGGTCAGCACCGCGGCGGCCGCGGCGAACAGCGCGACGGCCGCCACCGCCCCGACGACGACGAGCGTGGTTGGCGCATCCACGGGTCCTCCCCTGTGGTCCGTCGCGCTACGTCCGGCCGTGCTCCGCGCTTCCTGTCCGGACCCCGGATCGCGGTCCCTGTCTGTCGATTTCCCCGCTTCGGGTGCTCGAATGCCCGTTTCCGGCAGGATTACCGCATCGGACGCCCTCACCCGGGCGCCGCGTCCGAGGGACGCGACCGGCCGGAGGGCTCCGCCAGCGGGAGGAACAGGCGTGCGGGACGAATCGGGGCGCGCGACACTGCGGCCTGCGCCTACGGGTGCGTCGAGCCGGCCTCCGCGCCGCCGGGCCCGGATGTGCGGTCCTGCTCCGGCCCCTCGGCGGGCGTGCTCGCCGGCACCGGCCGCAGGCCCTTGGTGGACTCCTTGAACCGCTCCAGCGTCCGGCCCAGCTGCTGGAAGGGCGAGCCGGTCCGCTTGGCCGGCGCCTGCCGCGGCACTCCGGCCGTGTCGGCCTCGGCCGCCGCCTCCCGGTACGCGGCCAGCGCCTCGTGGGCGTGCTCGGCGGCCTCCCGGTACAGGTCCCGGGACTCCGTCATCGCCTCCAGCGCGTCCTTGTACATCGTCACCAGCGCGCGCTCACGGGCGAGTTCCTCCTCCAGGGTCAGCAGCTGCCACTCCTCCCGCAGCACGGTGAGCGCGGCGTCGCCGCCCTCCGGCAGCGGCCGGGGCAGAGCGGCGAAACGCCGCACGGCGTCCAGCAGCTCGGTGGGATGCGTGCCGTCCAGGAACACGCTGCGCACCGAGAACGCGACGGGGTCGTAGTCGGCCGGAGCGGGTACGCCGGGCAGCACCAGCGCACCGCCGCGCGGCACCTCCGCCCCCGACTCCTTGAGGGCCCAGTTCACCGTGCGCAGCTGGTGCGGGGCGGCCCGGTGCTCGACGACCCGGTGATGCAGACCGGGCGGGAGCAGCGGGACCAGCGAGCGGCGGCCCTGCTCGTCGGGCGTCATGGCCTCGTGGACGACGGTGTGCACGGCCCAGGTGTCGCGCAGCGCGGCGCGGAGCGTTCGCCGCAGCTCCTTGTCGTCCGCGGGCAGCGGGTTGACGTCGAGGAAACGCTCGCCCGTGACGGTCTCGTGGCCCCACGGGGCGTCCGCGTCCCAGGGCCAGAAGACGCCGGCGGGCGACGGCCAGCGCTGGTCCCAGGGGCGGTCCGCCTCCGCCGTCAGCGTCCACTCCTGGCCCCGGCCCGACCACTCGGCGAGGGTGAGCCGGGCGCGGACCGTCACGTCCTCCTCGGGCTGCCAGCGGGCCTCGAAGGCCGTCTCCCCGTCGGGAGTGTCGGCTTCCGGCAGCTCCGCGAAATCCTGCACGGCGCCGGTGTCCTTGAGGGCCTGGAGGTTCTTGCGCAGGACGTCCGGCGCGGTCGGTCCGGTGTGGCGGCCACGGGCCTGCCACACCGTGGAGGGCGTCATGGGCGAATCGGTCGCGGCGATGTGCATGGGTCCATTCGTGAGGGCGGGCCGGGCGGCGGCGCGGCGACGACGGGGCGACGACGCGCGAAGGCCAGTATCGCTCGCCACAGGGGGTGGGCGGTCCGACGGGTGGCGGCGAGGGCGCCCGAGGACGCCCTCGTTCCAGGAGCCCCTTCCCCGGCGCGACGCCCGTCACGCGTCCGAATCCGCCCGGTTGGCCGCATCCGCCGGAGACGACGCGCAGTGTGCGCGCCGCCCGCCCGGGGTGTGCGCCGTGCACCACGGCGGACGCCCCGCACTCATGGGATCTCCCGGTGCGGGACGGGAGAATGGGACGGCGGACGGGGCCCGCCCACCATCCGCTTCGGGGCGGGCCCCGTCCGTGCGCCGCCCGCCGACCCGCCCGCCGCGCCGCTGTCCGCCGGGCGAGCCGGGCGGCCGTCTCCGTGCCCCCGCCCGGGGGCGGCGCCCGCTCCCGTGCGAGCCGCTCCCGGCCCGCCTTCCCGCCGGGCCGCCTCGCAGTGCGGCCCCGCGGACGATCCGACCCCTGCCGTCGGCGAACGCCGGGCATGCCAAAGGAATGTGCCAAAGTCGTCGCCTTCGGCTGCCGCGTTCCGTAATCTCTGGGGCACCCGAACCATCCCGCGCCGCACCGCACTCGCTCCGCACCAGTCGCCAACGCGCCGAAGGGACACCGGTCATGGCCGTCGAGGTCGAGGTCGCCGACGAACTGCACCGCCTGCGCGCCCGCATGCCGCAGCTGACGGGGGCGTTGGCGGCCGGCGCCGACGGCCTCGTCCTGGCCCAGGACATGCCGGACGTCCCGCCGGAGGGACTGGCCGCGCTCACCGCGGCGGCGCTCGGCGTCGGACGCCGCATGGTCGACCTGGCGGCCCGCGGCGACTTCCGCGAACTCCTGGTACGCGGCGCCGACGGCTACCTCGCGACCTACGCGGCCGGGCCGACCGCCGTGCTGACCCTGCTCGCCGACGACCGGGTCAACGTCGGCCGGCTGCACCTGGAGGGGCGGCGCTGCGGCGCACGCATAGCCGAGCTCATGGCCGCCCGGTCCGCGGACGAACGGCCTTTCGACGCCGGGGGCGGCCGGTTCCCTCCGCCGCGGGCCGGCGACCGGATCCAGGGCGCGCTGCCACTCCGCATCCCGCCGCAGTCCCGCCACCGGCCCTGATCACGGGTCGCGGTCCCGCCACCGGCCCTGAAGAACCGGACCCGGTCCCGCCACCGCCCTGAAGGCGTCGCCGGCGGACGGTGTACGTCACCCCGCGCCGCCACCCGCTCCCGGGCGTCCGCGTCGCCCCGCGACCGGGCGCCGCCGCGCACCGCTGCTGCGTTCCGGGCCGGCGCCGGCGCCCGTGGAGGGCGCGCTGAAACCGCCGGGGACGAGCCGCGCCGGTCCGACGGCGGGCATCGTGGGTCCCGACGGAGCGGGCCTGCCCTGCACCTCCCGCCCCGCACCGGAGTCGGCAGCCCCCGCCGGGCCGGCCGTACGGGCGTTCGCCTCCGGAGCCGCCGCCGGGTCCGGCACGCGGGGCCGCGGCGCAGTCGCCCGGCTCAGCACGCGCGTGTGGGGCATCAACGGGGCGCACGCGGAGCACACTTCGCTGAGCGTCCACACCTGACCGACCGACGGGTCGTGCCGCAGGACGAGGACGACCGTGCCCGCGCAGGAGACCCGGACGTCCTCGTGCGGCGCGCACCGCTGACGGCGGCACCAGCAGGCGGCGTCGTGATGCACCGCCGCCGCCCGGGCGTGCGCGGCCGCGTGGGCCTCGGCGAAACGGCGCAGGGCCGCGAGGTCCCGGGAGCGCGGCGGCATCGCGCAGGCGGAGGAGCAGGTGACCGACGCGGTGCGGTCCCGGTGCCCGACCACGCGGATCGTCCAGCAGCGGCCCGGACGGCGGGCCGAGGGGGCGTCAGGGTGCAGGAGAGCCAAAGCACACGTCCTTCGTGGGGAGGGCGAGAGGAGGGGGTGAGGGAGAGGGAGCGGACCGGGAGCGGTTGCGGCACGGCCCGGCGGAAGTGACCTCGTTCACAGCATGCCCGTGGGCGCCCGGACCATTCGCGCTGTTGCCCCTCCGGCCGACACACCGCGTGTCGGTCGCTGCCTCTAAGCTCCCTCCATGAGCACAGGGGGCACCCACAGACGCGTCGTCGACGGACGCTTCGAGCTGGTGGAGCGACTCGGCGGGGGAGGGATGGGCCTGGTGTGGCGGGCCCACGACCTGGTCCTGCAGCGCGCGGTGGCGGTGAAGGAGGTGCGGCACGCGGACCCGGACCTCGCCGAGCACGACCCGGCGGCCGCCGGCGTGCTGCGCGAGCGCGTCCTGCGCGAGGCGCGCGCGCTGGCGCGCGTCCACCATCCCAACGTCGTCACCATCCATCACATCGTGGACGGCGGCGAACACACGTATCCGTGGATCGTGATGGAGCTCGTCGAGGGCGGCTCCCTTCAGGACCGGCTGGAACGGGGCGTGATGGCCCCGGTCGAGGCCGCCCGGATGGGCCGCGAAGTGCTGGCCGCGCTGCGCGCCGCGCACGCCGTCGGCATCGAGCACCGCGACGTGAAGCCCGCCAACGTCCTGCTGCGCCCCGACGGACGGCCCGTGCTCACCGACTTCGGCATCGCCGCCGTCCGGGAGTCCGCCGGCCTCACCGCCACCGGCTCGGTCATCGGCTCGCCGGACTACATGGCTCCGGAACGGGTCAGCGGGAAGGAGGGCGGCTCCGCCGCCGACCTCTGGTCCCTCGGGATGCTCATGTACGTCGCCGTGGAGGGGCGCCATCCGCTGCGCAGGGGCAGCACGCTCGCCACCCTGGCCGCCGTGCTGAGCGAGGACGTGCCCGCGCCGCGCGGCGCGGGACCGCTGACGTCCGTTCTCACGGCGCTGCTGGTGCGCGACCCGCAGGCCCGCCCCGACGCGGCCCGGGTCGACCTGATGCTGGCGGCCGTGACCGCCGCCGCGCCGACGCCGGGCGTGGCCTTCCCGTCCGCTCCGGTCCCGCCGGCGGTCCAGGCTCCGCGGCCGTCGACGACCTCGTACTCCCTCGCGCCGCCCGCGGCGCCGCCCGGCGCGGTCACCGTCGTCCCGCCCGCCGACGCCCGGCCTCCCGCCCGCCGCGGCCGTGGCGCGGGCGTCGCCGTCGCCGTGCTGGCCGGCGCTCTGGCCGGGCTCCTCGCGTGGACGCTGGTTCCGTACCTCCATGACGACGGCGACAGCGGCGGTAGCGGCGGGGCCTCACCCCTGCCGGGCGTGTCCGCGTCGCAGAGCGCCCGGCATGCCGCCTCCGGGGCGTCCGGGGCCACTTCCGGCGACGCCTCGGGGGCGGCCTCCGGTGACGCGGCCGACCCGCAGAAGGTCGACCTGCTCAGCGGGGACGGCGTCAAGAACGTCGTCGCGAAGCTGTCCGCGGCCACGGGCGGGGCGAAGGTGACGAGCCTCGCGGTGTACGAGGAGTACGCCATCGCCGACGTCTGTGTGAAGGGCCGCCCCAAGCTCTACGACCGGTACATGTACCGCGGTGGGGACGTGGCGGTGAAGGACGGCCCGGGCGGCACCGTGATGAACGGCGCGGTCCCCGTCGACCTGGACGTCTATGACTGGGACAAGGTGCCCGGGCTGCTGGCCCGGGCCGCGAAGAGCCTCGGCGTCCCCCGTCCCACCAGCCGTTACCTGTTGGTCGACCCGGGGTCCACCGTCTTCGACACCGGGCCGTCGATGAGCGTCTACCTGTCCGACGAGTACGGCAGCGGCTACCTCCGGGCCGACGTCAAGGGACGGGTGATCGCGACCTACCCGCGCGACGACGGCTGACGGCCGGCGGCGGCGGGCGGTGACGCCCTGGGCGCCGAACCGTCGCACCGGCCTCGGCCGGAGTGTGCCAAGGGGTGTTTCGTCATGCGGAATATATCGGGAGCCGATATATTCAGTTCCATGGCATCGAGGAGCATGACCCAGGCCGCCTTCTTCGTGCTGACGGCCCTTGCCGACCAGCCGCGGCACGGCTACGGCATCCTGCGGGAGATAGAGGAACTCTCGGACGGCGAGGTGCAGTTGCGGGTGGGCACGCTCTACGGAGTGCTCGACCGGCTCACCGCCGACGGACTCATCGCCCTGGACCGCGAGGAGGTCCAGCAGGGCAGGCTCAGGCGCTACTACCGCGTCACCGACGAGGGCGTCCAGGCCCTGGCGGCGGAGGCCGACCGCATGGCGGCCGGCGCCGGCGCGGCCAGACGCCGCATCGACGCGGGCCGCCGCGCCCCCGGAACCGTCATCCCGCCGGCCCCCGGGCCCGGACTCGCCGGAGGTCTGGCATGACCGGCACGACGACCCTTCTCGAAGCGCGATACCGCGCCGTGCTGCGGCTGCTGCCCGCGTACTACCGCGAGCAGCGGGAGGAGGAGATGGTCGAGGTCTTCCTCGGGGACACCGACCGCGATCTCCAGGACCAGAGCCGGCCGACCCTCGGCGAGGCGGCCAGCGTCGCCGCCCTCGCCCTGCGGGCCCGGCTGGGCACGGCAGCCGCGCCGCGCCGCTACGCGCTGCTCGGCTCGGCGGTCCGGCTCTTCGCGCTCGCTGCCGTGCTGCTGCAGGCGGCCGCCGCGGTCGCCGACCGGGCACTGGAGCTGACCTGGACGTCCACGCACGGCACCTTCGCCAGGGACGTGTTCATGTCCGGGTTCACCGGGCGGGGGCCGGTCGTCGCCACGGCCGAGGTCGCCGCCTGGGTGCTGCCGCTGGGGTGGACGGTCGGCTACTTCGCCCTGCTGCGCGACCGCCGCAGGACCGCGCGGATCAGCGTGCTGCTCGCCGCCCTGCCCACCCTGTGGCCCTTCCTCGCGCCCTTCGTGACCGACTTCCCCCCGCCGGAGCCGGCGTACGCCACCGCCGCGGCGGCCTTCGCCTGGCTGCCGGCGCTGGCCCTGTGCACCGCCTGCCACCGCGACGCGCCCCCGGCGGAGCTGCCCGTCGGCACACCGGGCACGGTCCATCTCGGCTGCTGTGTCGTGATGGGCGCCTCCGTCGTCGTACTGCCCGCAGTGGCCGACTCGGTGTGGGCGCCGACCACCTGCTTCGTCCTCGGCGCACTCGGCTGGCTGGTGCGACGCGGCCGCCGGGGCCGCACCGCGGGCGGGGAGGGCGCGCTCGCCCTCGCCGTGCTCGGGCTGCTGGTCCTCACGCTGCGCGTGGCCGCCGCGTACACCTGGCTCGACGTGTCCATGCCCCTGCCCACGGCGATGGTGGCCGGATTCGCCGTCCAGGCGGCCGCCCTGCTGTTCCTGACCGCCGTCCTCGCGGTCGTCGGGGGCCGTGACCTCGCAGCCCGCTGACCGCCCGAACGGCGTGCCCGCCTCAGTGCGGGAAGACGCGCGGCTGCCGCAGCCGGGGCAGCTCGTCGCGGAACTCCTCTATGCGGGAGCTGATCTGCCGCATCAGGACGGTGTCGGCCAGCCGGTCCAGGTAGAGGTTGCGGCGGGCCAGGCCGGGCGCGTCGACGCAGAAGTACAGGGCCATGAGGGGATTGACGAACAGCTCGCCGTCTTTCGTGCGCTCGGTGAACCGGACGTCGCCGAAGTCGCCGCGCACGGCCGCGGCGACGGAGCCGTTGACGATGCTCGGGTGGCCCGGCGTGCACGCCTGGGCGTCGGCCACCGCGTCGAGGTAGAGGGCGCCCTCTGGGCTCAGCCGCGACAGGGAGAACGCGCCGAGGTAGGCGCCGGCCCGGTCGAGTTCGGCCAGGTTCTCCAGCACCAGTGAGTGGCTGATCCCGTGATACGCGTCCACCCCGAAGCCCAGACAGGCCACCAGCCGCTGGGGGACGTCGTCGAGGCCCTGCACCGCGGCGAGGCTCGCCATGTCCTCCTCGGGCGTGCCCAGGCCGTGCTCGTCGCCGCGCATCAGGATGTCGGTCCCGCCGTCCACCAGGACCACGGCGTCCACCCCGCCCAGGTGGTCCACCAGCGCCCGGTAGGCGGCGCGCAGCGGCCGCACGCCGGTGCGCGGGAAGGCGTACACGGTGGAGGGCAGCCCCTGCCGGTCGAGCCAGCGGGCCAGGGTGCGTTCGGGGAAGTAGTCGCCGCGCACGGCGAGGTCGGGGCCGACGGCCGCGACGTCGGGCTCCAGCCACACGTCCGAGGGCAGTCCGTACAGGTCGGCGAACGAGAGGTTCGCGAGGTGGACGTCCTTGCCGGCCGCCCGCAGGGCGAACGCCAGCGGAAGCCCCGCGTACACGTCGAAACCGCCGCCCGCGCCGGCCACGAGCACCCGGCGCGCATCGCGCAGCCGGGCGAAGAGAGGAGGTTCCTGGAGGGAGAACACCCCCGGACGCTAACAGCCGGCGATCTTGCGGACCAACGGATTCGCCGAGGGTGCGCGCCGGGTGTGCGCGCCGGAGGGAAGAGCCCGGAGGCGTCCGCCCCCGGGCCCCGTCACCGTGCCTACGCGCCGCTCTCCCGCAGCATGTCCTCACGCTCGACGATCTTCACGCGCTCGCGGCCCTGCGGCTCGCCCAGCGCCTTCTCGGCGGCGTCCAGCCGGTGCCAGCCCTCCCAGGTGGTGAAGCGGACCTCGCGCTCGGCGAGGAACGCGTCCACGGCCTGCGGCTCGGGTGCGTCGGGGGTGTGCAGACGGCCGTTGGCGTGGTCGTCCAGCAGGTTCGACACCGTCTCGTTGGCGTCGCCCTTGGTGTGGCCGATCAGGCCGACCGGGCCGCGCCGGATCCAGCCGGTGACGTACGTGGACTGCAGGTGCGCGCCCGACTCCTCGATGACCCGGCCGCCCTCGTCCGGGACGGTGCCCGAGTCGAGGTCCCAGGGCAGCTTCGGCAGCTTCTCGGAGAGGTAGCCGACGGCGCGGTAGACCGCCTGGACGTCCCAGTCCTTGAACTCGCCGGTGCCCTTGACGTTTCCGGTGCCGTCGAGGGCGGTGCGCTCGGTGCGCAGGCCGACGACGCTGCCGTCCGCGCCGAGGATCTCGGTCGGCGACTCGAAGAAGTGCAGGAACAGCTTGTGCGGGCGGTCGCCCACATCGCGTATCGCCCAGTTCTCCAGCGTCTTGGCGACCATGTCGGCCTGCTTGTTGCCGCGCCGCGTCGCGATCGAGCCGTCGTCGTAGTCGATGTCCTCGGGGTCGACGATGACCTCGATCGTGGGGGAGTGGTCCAGTTCCCGCAGCTCCATCGGCGAGAACTTCGCCTGTGCGGGACCGCGTCGGCCGAAGACGTGGATCTCCAGCGCCTTGTTGGCCTTGAGGCCCTCGTAGACGTTGGCCGGGATCTCCGTGGGCAGCAGCTCGTCCGCCGTCTTGGCGAGCACGCGCGCCACGTCGAGGGCGACGTTGCCGACGCCGAGGACCGCGACCTTCTCGGCCTCCAGCGGCCAGGTGCGCGGCACGTCCGGGTGGCCGTCGTACCAGGAGACGAAGTCCGCGGCGCCGTAGGAGCCGTCGAGGTCGATGCCCGGTATCGACATCTCCCGGTCGGCCATGGCGCCGGTGGAGAAGATCACGCCGTCGTAGAAGGCGCGCAGGTCGTCCAGGCTGATGTCGGTCGGGTAGTCGACGTTGCCGAAGAGACGGATCTGCGGCTTGTCGAGGACCTGGTGCAGGGCGGTGATGATGCCCTTGATACGCGGGTGGTCCGGGGCGACGCCGTAGCGGATCAGGCCGAACGGGGCCGGCATGCGCTCGAAGAGGTCGATGGAGACACCCGGGTCGGCGGCCACGGCGGACTTGAGCAGCGCGTCGGCGGCGTAGATCCCGGCGGGGCCGGCTCCGACAATGGCTACCCGCAGAGGGCGGGGCATGATCAGGTTCCCTTCGAGCGGTGACAGATCGACTCGGGGGAAGCCTAAACTAAGGCAAGCCTAACTCGGTACGCGGGTCCACTCTATGAGCTCATAAACCCCATTTATGAGCGGACGCGGCTCCCCGAGCCCCGCCGCGGCGGAACACACGCCCGCACGCCGGAGGCCCACGCCCCCTCAGGGCAGCGGCTGTTCGGCCCAGATGACCTTGCCCTTGGGCGTGTACCGGGTGCCCCAGCGCTCGGTGAGCTGCGCCACCAGGAACAGTCCGCGCCCGCCCTCGTCGGTCATCGCCGCGTAACGCAGGTGCGGCGATGTGCTGCTGCCGTCCGAGACCTCGCAGATCAGCGTGCGGTCCCGCAGCAGGCGCACCCGCACGGGCCCGCTGCCGTAGCGGATCGCGTTGGTGACCAGCTCGCTGAGGATCAGCTCCGTCGCGAAGGACAGCTCGTCCAGGTCCCAGCGCGCCAGCTGCCGCATCGCCGCGGACCGCACCTCGCCGACCGCCGCCGGGTCCACCGGCACGTCCCACTCGGCGACGCGTTCGGCGCCCAGGGCCCGGGTGTGCGCGACGATCAGTGCGATGTCGTCGCCCTGCCGGGCCGGCAGCAGCGCGTCCACGACCGCCTGGCAGGTCTCCTCCGGCGAGCCGTCGGCGCTCCGCTCCAGCGCCGTGCGCAGCATCTCCAGACCGGTGTCGATGTCCCGCTCCCGGTCCTCCACCAGCCCGTCCGTGTACAACGCCAGCCGGCTGCCCTCGGCCAGCTCCAGCTCGACCGTCTCGAACGGCAGTCCGCCCAGCCCGAGCGGGAGCCCCGCGGGCACGTCGGCGTACTCGACCCGGCCGTCGGGATGCACCACCGCCGGCGGGGGATGGCCGGCGCGGGCGATCGTGCAGCGCCGGGACACCGGGTCGTAGATGGCGTACAGACAGGTCGCCCCGGAGACGGCCGCGTTGCCCTGGTCGCCCGCCTCGTCCTGGTCGATGCGCGCCACCAACTCGTCGAGCAGACCCAGCAGTTCCTCGGGGGGCAGATCCAGTGCGGAGAAGTTGTGCACCGCGGTGCGCAGCCGCCCCATGGTGGCCGCCGCGTGCAGCCCGTGTCCCACCACGTCACCGACGACCAGAGCGACCCGGGCTCCCGACAGGGGCAGCACGTCGAACCAGTCGCCCCCCACACCGGCCTGCGCCGGCAGATACCGGTAGGCGATGTCCAGGGCGTTCTGCTCCGGCAGCGTACGGGGCAGCAGGCTCCGCTGCAGGGTGACGGCCATGCCGTGCTCGCGGGTGAAACGGCGCGCGTTGTCGATGGAGATGGCCGCCCGCGCCACCAACTCCTCGGCGAGCGCCACCTCGTCCGGATCGAACGGGTCGGGCCGCTCCGAACGCCAGAAACTGACCACGCCCAGGATCAGCGTGCCGGCCCGCACCGGCACCGTGATCAGCGAGTGGATGCCGAACTCCACGACCTGCTCGGTCCGTTCCAGGTCCTGGGCACGCCAGCCCGGCGCCCGGGACAGCCGGGCCTCCAGCACGGCCCGTGCCGTGCCCAGACTGCGGGCCTGCGGCGCGGAGTCGACGAACCGGATCCGGTCGCCCACCGCGTACAGCGGGGCGCCCTTGCGGATCCCGCTGACCGCCGTGCGCCGCAGCGTGCCCTGCGTCTGGGGCTCCTCGCCGTCCAGGACGGCGTCGAACAGGTCGACGGTCGCGAAGTCCGCGAACCTCGGCACGGCCAGCGCCGTCAGCTCCTCGGCCGTCCGGGTCACGTCCAGACTCGTCCCGATGCCGACCCCGGCCGCGTACAGCATGTCGAGACGCTCACGGGCCGCCTCCGCCCGCCCCGACAGGGCCCGCAGCTCGGTGGAGTCGCGCAGCGTCGCGACGCTGCCGGCCGGACCGCCCGCCAGGTGGGTGGGCCGCTGGTTGATCGCCAGCAGCCGTTCCCCGACCAGGTGCACCTCGTCGGTGACCATCCGCCCGGAGGCCAGCAGCCGGGCGGTCTCCCGGTCGAGTCCTAGCTCGAGGACCTGCCGCCGCTCGGCGTCCGGGGGCAGGTCGAGGAGCCGCTGTGCCTCGTCGTTGGCGAGCAGCAGATCGCCCTCGCCGCCGACGATGATCACGCCCTCCCGCACCGCGTGCAGCACGGCGTCGTGGTGCTCGTACATCCGCGTCATCTCGCGCGGCCCGAGACCGTGCGTCTGGCGCTGCAGCCGGCGGCTGACCAGCGCGGTGCTCGCCGTGGCCAGCAGCAGGGCGAGTGCCGCGCTGCCGAGGACGAGCGGCAGCTGCCGGTCGGCGTTGCCGCCCACGTGCTCGGTCGTGATGCCGGACGACACCAGCCCGACCACCTGCCCGTCGGGCGCCTTCACGGGGACGACCGCCTGGACCAGCCGGCCGATGGTCCCGTTGACCTCCTCGACCACGACGCCGCCGTCCAGCGCCGGTTGGAGGGTCCCGACGAACTTCTTGCCGATGCGGTCCGGCTTGGGATGCGTGTAGCGGATGCCGTCGGTGTTCATGACGACGATGAAGTCCATGTCCGAGGCCTTGCGGGCGGCCTCGGCCCTGGGCTGCAGAACGGCCGTCGGATCCGGGCTGTTCAGCGCCTCCACCATGCCCGGCGAGTTCGCGAAGGTCTCCGCGACGGCCACGGAGCGGTTGCGGGCCTCCTGCGTGCTGTCGTGCCGCACCTGCAGCAGCAGCGCCACCACGGCCGCCACGACCAGCAGCAGCACGATGACCACCTGCAACACGAACACCTGCGCGGCGAGACTGCGCCCGCCCAACGTGGTCTCGGGAGCACGCCGACCCCGCGGGCCCCGGGGACCACGGGCCTGACGGGCATCCGAGCGCCCCAGGAGTCGGACCATGTGCTCATGTCTACACTGCCCGGCCTCCTGAGGCGAGAGCCGTCACCCAGGGTGACAGTGCGCGCCGCTCAGCCCCGCCGCGGCGGCTTCGGCCCCGGCCCGGCCCGGTCGCGCCGGGTGGCAAGCAGGAGTGCGATGTCGTCGAACCGGTCCGCCGACCGGCGGGCCGCCGCGGTCAGCAGGTCCGCCACACCGGCGAGCGAGGGGCCGGCGCCGCCGGTGGCCTCGGGCGGGGTGCCGGGGTTCCCCGCGGCCGGGCGGCGTCGTGCTCCGCCGGCCTCGGCCAGCGCACTGCGCAGCGCGGCGATGCCCTCGTCGATGTCGTGGCCGGGCTGTTCGACCAGCCCGTCCGTGTAGAGGGCGAGGATCGCGCCCGGCTCCAGCAGCAGTTCGGTCACCGGATAGTGGGCGCGCGGATCCACCCCCAGGACCACCCCGCCGGGCAGGTCCACCACGTCGGTCCGGCCGTCGGGGTGGCGCAGCAGCGGGGGCAGATGCCCGGCGCGGGCCGCCCGGGCGCGGCCTGTGGACGGGTCCAGCCGGATGTAGCAGCAACTGGCGAACTGACCGGGGTCCAGGTCGATGAGGAGGTGGTTCGTGCCGCCCATGACCTCCTCGGGGGGCCGGTCCCCGAGCGCGAACGCGCGTACCGCGCTGCGCAGTTGGCCCATGGTCGCCGCGGCCTGCACCCCGTGGCCCTGGACGTCCCCGATGACCAGGGCGAGCCCGTCCCCGGCCTCCACCACGTCGTACCAGTCGCCGCCCACGTCCATGCCCTCGGTGCCCGGCAGATAGCGCCCCGCGGTCTCCACGCGCGCGTGCTGCGACAGCCGGCGGGGGAGCAGGGCCTGCTGCAGGCCGCGCGCGAGGGCCGCCTCGGTGTCGTAGCGCTGGGCCTTCTCCATCGCGTGGGCGATGAGCCCGGCCAGCGCGGTCAGCACCGTGCGTTCCTTGGACCCGAAACTGCGCGGACGGTCGAAGCCGAGGATGCACGAGCCCACCGGTCGGCCCGAGGCGATCAGCGGGAGGAAGGCGCGGGCGCCCTCCTCCGCGTCGAGCTCGATACCGGGGTAGGCGTCGGCCAGCTGCTGCATCGAGTCGAAGAAGAGCGGCCGGCCCGTGGTGAGCGTCTCCACGCCGGGCAGCCGGGCGTCCAGGGCGACCCCCTCGAACGGCGCCAGGAAGCCCTCGGGGAACCCGGACTCCCAGGCCAGGTACAGATGCCGCTCCTGAAGCAGGTAGATGGCCAGCCGACGGCCGCCGAACGCGGGCAGCAGCTCCTGCATGACCACCGCCGACACCTGCCGGGCGGTGACCGCCTCCGTCAGCGCGATGGCCAGCACGATCGGCCGGTACAGCGGGGCCGCCGAGGCGGCGGCGTCCGGTGCGGGAGCGTCCGGGCCGGTGGCCTCGGGGACGTCGTCGTGCGGGACACGGTCGGCGGGCACGGCCTTGCAGGTGACGAGATCCGCGCCCGGGTACAGCGACATCCGCAGCCAGTCGCCCTCGTACGGACGGGGCGTCGCGGGCTCCTTCGCCACGGCGGGCAGCCGCACGTCGAAGTGGGCGGGCTCGGGCGACAGCAGGACACCCCGCAGGTGCTCCTCGTACGGGGGCTGGTTCAGCCACGGCACGGCCTCCCACAGCGGCCGTCCGACCAGCAGCTCCCGCGGCACGCCCAGCAGGTGGCCGGCCCGGGGATTGGCGTAGACGACGAGGCCCGTCCGGTCGAGGCAGAACACGCCCTCAGGGAGCAGATCGGCCGCCCCGTCGGCCAGCGCGCCCGGCCCCGGGTCCAGGAGGACCCCGGCGACGGGGCGCGGTGCGTCGGAAGAGGCAGAGGCCCCGCCGCCGTCCGACGCGGCGGGCCCCCCGGATTCCGGCGCCCCCCAGGTCTCCCCGGTCGCCGGGCCCCGCTCCTGTGCCTCCCCGGCGCGCACGGCGGGCCGCGCGGGTGCGGCGGCCGGGCCGATGCTCGCGGCTTCCGCCTCCGTCGCAGGCCACAGATCCAGCAACCGCAGACCGCCCGCGGCCGTCCGCACCTGGATCGGCAGCGACGGGGGCCGGCCCAGGGCCGTGCGGTGCAGCAGGCCGGGCAGGCGGTGGGCGTCCGCCGGGTCGACGGCCCGGGCCAGGGCGTCCAGCGTGCCGGGGAAATCGCCGGCCGGCAGACCAAGCAGCTCACAGGCGCGCGCGTCCACGGCCAGGGCGCCGGTCACCTGGTTCCAGGCGAACCGCCCGACGCGCCCCGGGGCAGGTCCGGCGGCCGGTGGACGCACGCACAGCGGCGCGTCGTCCCAGGTGACGGTCCCGCCGTCCGCGTCCAGCCGCAGCAGGTCCGCGGCCAGGGCGTCCGCGACGGCCGACAACCGCTCGCCCTCCGCCTGCACCTCCGCCGCGTCGGCCGCCGACGCCCGCAGCACGGTCAGCACCCCGAAGGCCCGGTCCTCCGCCACGACGGGCACATGCAGCGACCCGAACTGGAAGGGGAGTCCGGCCGCGAACTGCGGATAGCGCCGCATCACCTCCGTGGCGTTCGCCAGCACCACCGGAACGCCCGTCCGGTGCACGTCGGCCACCGGGAACGGCCGGTCCACGTTCACCCGCCACCAGGGACGGAACAGCTGGCCGGGCAGCCCGGAGAGGACCGCGAGGCGCAGCAACCCGGAGCTCCCCGAGCGCAGGTAGACGCCCGCCGCGCGCCCGGCCGTCGTCCGCAGCGCGTCCGTGACGGCCCCGGTCAGCAGCGCGGGCGGCGGTCCGGACGGCTTCCGCTCGTCCCTGGCGCTCCCAGTCATCGGCCCTACCTCGTCCGTGCGCCGCCGCGTGGGGCGACACAGCAAGAATGCGCCACATGTGACCGGATGTGCATCCGCTCGCCGGGAGAAATGAGCGCCGGACGGGGTAACCGGCCGCCGCAAGCACGCGCACCCTGCTCGGCGGCTGACCGGCTGACCGGCTGACCGGGTGACCGGGTGACCGGCTCCGGGAGGCCGGACGGGCGGGCGTCAGCCGGTGGTGTGCAGGGTGCTCTTGGCGAGCTCGTAGGCGGGGAGCATCGCCTCGTGCTCGCCGGTGTCCATACCGCCCAGGTGGAGGACGACGGGGCCCTTCGACGTGGTGACGGCGAAGGCGTGCTCCTGCTTGCTCTCCTCGAGGAGCTTGCTCGTGGTGGTGTACTCGACCTCGACGCCGGTGACGTCACCTGCTTCGACCTCGCGGTACACGGCCCCGCTCGCCTCCTGCTCGGCGGCCACGAACTCCTTCAGCACGGTCCGCGCGTCGGCCTTGCCGGGAGCACCGGTCCACACCCGGAGGAACCCGATCTTGCCGGCGGGCTTCGCGTCGATCTCGCAGGCCGCGGTGACCGGGCCCTGGTGCAGGAACAGGTCCCCGAATTCGGCCAGGTCCGTGCCGGCGGCGGACGCGTCCACTGAGTCGACGGCCTCGGCCTTCCAGAACTCCGCGATGTCGAAGGCGACCGGAAGCTCACAGGCGGACCCGGCGGCCCCCACCGACCCCCCGCGCTTCGCGACCTTCACGCCGCTCTTCCCGGACGTCCCGGTCGCGGCGTCCGAGCCCTCCCGCTCGGTCGTGCACCCCGTCACCAACCCCGTCACCAGTCCGGTCGCCAGGGCCGCCAGGGTCACCCCCCGCCGAAGCCTCCCCGCGTGCCCCCCACGACCCGCGTGTCCCGCGTTCCCCACCCCAAAGCGCACCGCTGTGTCTCCTCTCCGGGCCGGCGCGTTGCCGGCGGAGCACTGTAACCGAGAGGTGCGCCGCCCTCGCCACCGAGATTCGCACCACCGGGCCGCACCCCGTGACGTCCCGTGACGCGGACGAGTGACATGCCGTCATATCGGCGTTCCCATGGGGCGAACGGGAACCCATAGCCGCATGAGCAAGACCGCACTGATCGTCATCGACATGATCAACACCTACGACCATCCGGACGCGGAGCTGCTGCTGCCGTCCGCCGACAGGGTGGTCCCGGTGATCGCCGGTCTCCTCGCACGGGCCCGCGACGCGGGCGTGCCCGTCGTCTACGTCAACGACAACTTCGGCCAGTGGCGCTCCCACCACGGCGAACTCCTGGACACGGCGCTCGCCGGCCGGCACACGGCACTCGTCGAGCCGCTGGTGCCGGACGAGCAGTCCCTCTTCGT
Organism: Streptomyces achromogenes; assembly: GCF_030816715.1. Taxonomy (NCBI): domain Bacteria; kingdom Bacillati; phylum Actinomycetota; class Actinomycetes; order Kitasatosporales; family Streptomycetaceae; genus Streptomyces; species Streptomyces achromogenes. The sequence continues at coordinate 8,296,984 of NZ_JAUSYH010000001.1, forward strand.
CGTCAAGGCGCGGCACTCGATCTTCTTCGAGACCCCGCTGTCGTACCTCCTCCACCAGGAGGGAATCGACCACGTCGTGCTCTGCGGCCAGGTCACGGAACAGTGCGTGCTCTACTCCGCCCTCGACGCCCACATCCGCCATATCGAGGTGACCGTCCCCCGGGACGCCGTCGCCCACATCCAGGCCGACCTGGCGGACGCCGCGCTCAGCATGATGCGGCGCAACATGGGCGCCCGGGTGTGCGACAGCGACGAGCTGTGGAACTGAACGGCCCGGCAGAGCACGGCGGCTGACGGCCGGACACACCACCACCGAGGGGCACATCACACATGGCAGAGCTGACCCGACGCACGGACGTCGCCACCCTGCCCAGGCCCACCCTGCCGGGCGCCGACCAGACCTTCCCCGTCCAGGAGACGGGCCCCCGCCCGCAGCGCTGACGCGTCGGCCCGGGCGTCCGACGACCCGGTCGCCCGAACCGTGTCCCCGTCCGTGTCCCGTCCGTGGCGCGAGCGTGGACCGGTCAGTCCGGCGCGGCCGCGGCCGGGGGGTCTGCGCGCGTAGACAGCGCACAGTCCCGGGGGAGGAAGAACAGGGCGCAGATGCGCAGCGGCCCGGACCCCCGGTTCTCCGCCATGTGGACGCCCCGCGGCCCCACCGGCTCCACGATGCAGGCCCCCGTGGGCGTCACGCACTCGGAGCCGTCCGCCAGGGTCCGGGTCAGCACCCCGGCCGTCACGACGGCGACGACCCGGCCGTCGTGGTAGTGCCAGGGCAGCGTGCCGCCCGGCGGGATCTCGTAGTCGGCGACCACCACTCTGGTGCCCTCGGGCGCGGCCAGGGCGAGTCGTTCGGTGAGGAGGCCGTCGGCGAGCAGAACCGGGGCGGGTTCGGCGGCGGCCCGGCTCCCGACGGGCGGACGGCAGTTCACGCGGCGGTCGCCCGGAGCGGCGGGGGGCCCGGGGCGCCGGGCCCGCCGGAGCCCCCCGGGGCCCGCCGTGTCCGGTAAGTCGGCTGGGGTCATGTTCCGCTGGTCAGTGCGTTCCACAGCCGTGACAGTAACCCACCCGTGTCACACGGGGGTGGGTGATGGCCGGGTGACCGGGAGTCAAGGCCGGCCCGCCGAGTGATCCTGCCGCCCGCTCTGTGCGTCTCTCAGGGCGGGACTCGCACACACCCCGTGCGACGAGTGGTTGGGGAGACCATGAGCATGCTGCGCCTGCGCCCGGAAGTGGATTGGCCTCACGAGGGCCGCGCCGGTGGCGAGCCTCGCGCCGACAGCACCGCGACGAAGCCGCCCGCCAACCCGCTCCGCCGGGCTGCCGCATTCGCCGGCCGCACGTTGCGGGGCGAGTGGCACGGCATCGTCGTCGACCCCGTGCGGCAGCTCGTCCGGCGCGGGCCCGCCGCGCTGCTGCTGGCGGTCGTCGCCTGCGTGGGCGTGATCTTCTTCCACGGCATCGCCCAGCACCCCGTGGGCGCGGTGGCGGTGCGTCTGCTCGGAGGGGTCCAGGGCGACCTGCCTCTGTGGCTGGCCCTGCTGCGCACCCCGGTCTCCCTGTACGTCCCGGCCCTCGACCTGCCGGTGTGGGCCGGCATCACCCAGTTGTTCCTCGCCTTCGCCTTGGCGGAGCTGGCCCTCGGACGTCGCCGGACCCTGCTGATCGCCTATGCCTCCACCCTGGCCGGCACCCTCACCGTGCGGGTGATGCTGGCGATCGGACCCGGCCCGTGGGGCCTCGGACTGCCGCCGGAGGCCGGACAGGTGCTCGACACCGGACCGTCCGCCGCGGTCGTCGGGCTCTTCACCTATCTGTCCGTCGTCCGCCGCGCGCCCGTCGTGTTCACGCTCACCGGCGGTTCGATGGTGTGGGAGTCGATAGCCAAGCCCAACCTCGCCGGCCGCGAGCACCTGATCGCCGTGGCCGCCGCCGTCGTCATGGGTCTGCTGCAACTGCGTGCGGACCGCAGGCGGCAGGCTCGGCGGCCCGGCCTCGCGGATGCTCCGGCGGGATGACGGCCGGCGGCGCCCCGTGCGCGGTGAGGCGCGGGAGACGCGGCTTGCCTGAGATCTTGCTGTGAATTCGCCGTGCGGTTGAACACATCGGCGTCCGGCAGCGTATGAGGCCGGGGGATTTCATGTCCGTGGCCGCCGACGACGCGTAGGAGCACTCCTTGGCACAGAACAGGCGCAGACGACCGACGGGCGGACGGCGGGCCAGCTTCGCCGCGATGGCGCTCATCCTCGGCGGCGGCGGGCTGATGGCGGCGAACGTCTATGCCTCGGCGACCGAGGACGGCACCGAGGGCAACTCCGTACGCAAGGGCGGCAACAGCGCCGTCACCATCGACTGCCCGGACGTGGGCGCCAAACTGACGACCGTCCCGGACCAGGCCTCCGCGGAGGTCGACCGCGAACTCGCCGTGCTCGACGAGCAGGTCGCCGCGGCCTACCGGCAGCTCCAGCAGTCGGCGCAGTCCGTGCGCGAGGACGCGGGCTTCGCCGACAACGCGGTGATGAACCCGCTCAAGGAGAAGCGCGGCGCGACGATCGAGCGGATCGCGGTCGCCATCGACCGGGTCGGCGACCGCCCGGAGGGCCTCGAGTCCCTCGCCTCCTGCACCCTGCGCGCCTCCGACGACCAGGCGGACGAGGGCGCCGACGGCAAGGGCGACGAGAACCGGGGCGACGGCCGGCAGGACGGCCAGGACCAGGGCGACCAAGGCCAGGACGGCAAGGGCCAAGGCGGTCAGGGCCAGGGCGGCGGCCAGCAGGACGGGCAGGGCCGGCAGGGCAACGGCGGTCAGGCCGGGAACGGTCCGGTCGCCGCCGACTTCGCGGACATCACCTCCGTCCAGCCGGCCCGGCAGACCCCCGACCCCCGCTCCGGCCCCTCCCGCGGCGTCTTCGTCACCAGTTGCGGCGTCAACGCAGGCGGCCTCTTCAACTCGGACAACGTGATCGTGGCGCCGGGCGTCAGCAACGGCGCCCACCACTTCCACGACTACGTCGGCAACCAGTCGAACACTGCCTTCGCCTCCGACGACGACCTGGCCAGGGCCGAGACGAGCTGCGTGGACCAGGGCGACAAGTCGACCTACTACTGGCCCGTGCTGCGCCTGCAGAACGGCGCCCAGGAGCAGGACGCGCAGAGCCCGGGCGGCGGCGTCGAGGGCAACGCGGGCAAGATCATCACCCCGAAGGACGTCACGCTGACCTTCGTCGGCAACCCGCGATCCAAGGTCACGGCCATGCCGCGGCTGCTGCGCATCATCACCGGCGACGCGAAGGCCTTCGTCAACGGCACGGCCAACGCCAACGCGTCGTGGAGCTGCACCGGGTTCGAGGACCGGCAGCTCAAGGACAAGTACCCGCTCTGCCCGTCCGGCAGCGACGTGGTGCGCACCTTCCGGTTCCAGAGCTGCTGGGACGGCTCCAACATCGACAGCGCCAACCACCGCACCCATGTGGCGTTCGCCGGCGCCGACGGCTCCTGCCCGGCCGGTTTCGAGGCCGTGCCGCAGCTGGTGCAGCGCATCGTGTACGACGTCGACGCGCCGAGCCTGCAGGACGGCGGCAGGACGACTCCGCTGTTCGCGGTGGACTCCTTCCCGGAACAGCTGCACAAGGCGGTCACCGACCACGGCGACTTCATCAACGTCTTCGACGAGTCCCTGATGCGGGAGATGGTCGACTGCATCAACGGCGGCCGCCAGTGCGGAGCCGGCCAGAACGGCGGCGGCAACGGAGACACCGGCACCGGCGAGAACAACGGCGGCAACGGAGACACCGGCACCGGCGAGAACAACGGCGGCAACGGAGACACCGGCACCGGCGAGAACAACGGCGGCAACGGGAACGGCGACGACAACGGCGGCAACGGTTCCGGTAACGCCGGTGGCGACGACGCAGGTAACGCCGGCGGCAACGGTTCCGGAAACGACGACGGAGCCGGTCAGGGCGCACAGCCGTCCGCCGGTGAGCCCGCTCCCGAGGCGCCGGCCAGGAACCAGCCCCGCGTCGACGCGAAGCCGTCGGCGAAGGCGGCCACCGCGGCGCCTCCGGCAGGCTCGGGCGGCGAGATCGGCGCCCCCGCGACCGCTCCGCCGAGCGCGTCCGCTCCGGCGCAGTCGCAGTCGCAGTCCCAGGTCCAGCCTCCGGCCGACACGGGTACCGGCACTGGCGGCACCGGCGGCACCGAGCAGCAGGCGGTTCAGGGCGGCCTCGCCGAGACCGGCGCCCATCTGTGGCCCGGGGCGCTCGGCGCCCTCCTGGTGATCGGCGGCTTCGTCGTCCTGCGCCGGGGCGCCCGGCGCAACTGAGCTGCTGAGTCCGGTCGGCACGACCAGGGGCCCGTCGCATCGGCGACGGGCCCCCGGTCGTATGTCTCGCCGGGGCGAGGCCCCCGCGAGGCGGCCCGAACGCCGACCCGGCTCCCCCGTCCCGGGGGCGCGGTCACGACGGGGCTCAGCGCCATGGACAATTGATCGAGATCGTTGGTGCTGTCGACGCACGACAAGGAGCCTCCGAACATGGCGGGCGCACGGTGAACGGAACAGGCAGATCGAAGTGGGCGCTGCCGCACGTCGGCCCGGCGCAGCAGGACGCCGTCGCCCGCGCGCGAAGCTGGGCGCGGCTCGCCCTGGCGCTGGTGGCCGCGTGCGTGGCGGTCGTCATGGCCGGGGCCGGGTCCGGCGGCTGGCTGGTGCTGCTCGCCGGGTTCGCCCTGCTCGCGCTGGCCGCGGCGGGCGTGTGGTGGATGCTGGCGCACCGGGGCGGGCCCCGGCTGCTCGGCGGTCTGCTGGCGGTGACCGCACCCGTGGGCGTGCTGGTGCTGTACGCGACGTCGGGGCTGTGGCCGGTGGCGGTGGGCGCGCTCGCGCTGTGGGCGGGGGCGCTGGCCTCGGCCCGGGCCGCCCTGCGCAGCGTGCGCCGTCCCAAGGGCACCCACGGCCGCAGGACCCCGCCGCCGCGCCGACCCGTCCTGATCATGAACGTGCGCTCGGGAGGCGGCAAGGTCGTCAAGCACGACCTCGCGGCGCGCGCCGAGGCGCTCGGGGCGCGGGTGATCCTGCTCGGCGTCGACGACGGGTACGTCGACCCGGCGGCCGAGGCCCGTCGGGCCGTCGCCGAGGGCGCGGACCTGCTCGGCGTCGCGGGCGGCGACGGCACCCAGGCACTGGTCGCGGGCGTGGCCGCCGAACTCGACGTGCCGTTCCTGGTGGTCGCCGCCGGCACCCGCAACCACTTCGCCATGGACCTCGGCCTCGACCGCACCGACCCGGTGCGCAGCCTCGACGCCCTCACGAGCGGCGTCGAACTGCGCGTGGACCTCGGTGACGTCAGCGGACGGCCCTTCGTCAACACCGTCTCGTTCGGGGCGTACGCGGAAATAGTGCAGAGTCCCGACTACCGCGACGCCAAGGCCGCCACGGCCCTCGACCACCTGCCCGACCTGTTGCAGGGCGCCTCCGGCCCGGTGCTGGCCGTGCGCACGGACGACACCGCGGTGCACGCGCCGCAGGCGCTGCTGGTCAGCAACAACGCGTACGCCCGCGCGGACCCGTTGGGCGGCGGCCGTCGCCCCCGGCTGGACTCCGGGCTCCTCGGGGTGATCGGCGTGCGGGTGGAGAGCGCGGCGCAGGCCGCCGAACTCGCCCTGCTCGGCGAGCGCGCGGGCAGCATCACCTCGGTGACCTCCAAGCGCGTCGTCGTCGAGGCCGACCGCGAGCGCATCGCGGTGGCCGTCGACGGCGAGGCCCTCGAACTCGACATTCCCGTGGTGTGCACGGTACGGCCCGCCGCGCTGCGGGTCCGGGTGCCGCGGCACCGCCCGGGCGCGGCCTACGCGCCCCCCACGGTCGACTGGCGGCGCGTCGCCCGTCTCGCACTCGGCCATCCCGACCCCCGCACGATCAAGGAGGCCTACGATGTCTGACCGCCCAGCGAAGCTGACCGCCCGGCGACTGGTCGGTGACCTCGCCACCCTGGACCAGGCCCTGTACGAGGCGGTCACCGTGACCAGGACGCCCACCCTGGACACCGCGCTGCGCCGGCTGTCCGCGGCCGCCGACCACTCCAAGCTCTCCTTCGCGGTCGCCGCCGCGCTCGCCCTGCGCGGCGGCCGCCCGCGCCGCGCCGCGGTGCTCGGCGTCGCGGCCATCGGCGTCGCCTCCGCCAGTGCCAACCTGCTCGGCAAGCAGCTCGTGCGCCGTCCCCGGCCGCATCGCGCGGAGGACTCGCCGTACCCGGGCCGGCATGTGCCGATGCCGCACTCGGCGTCGTTCCCGTCCGGACACACCGCCTCGGCCGTCGCCTTCGCGGCCGCCGTCGGCCCGACGCTGCCGGTCTCGGCGGTCCCGCTCGGCGTGCTGGCCTGTGCGGTGGGCTACTCGAGGGTCCACACCGGTGTGCACTATCCGGGCGATGTGGTGGCCGGCGCGGTCCTCGGCACGGGTGCCGCCGCACTGGTCCTCGCCCTCGCCGCCCGCTCCAGCAACTGAACGCCGGCGGCGGACGGGCCTACGGCTTGCCGCAGTCCAGGAACAGATGGGGCTCGGGGCCGGCCTCGGGGTGGTCGGGGGTGAACAGGACGCTCTCCTCGTCCAGCACCGTGAGGCCGGCGGCGGTGACGACGTCGACGAGGCCGTCCCGGCCGTAGCTGGTGACCCGCACCGGCTGCCCCATGAAGACGGCGTCGACCCCCTCCACGTCCACCGGCACGGTCGCCAGGGCGAGGCTGCCGCCAGGCAGCAGCGCCCGCGCCAGTCGGCCGATGAGTTCGGCCTGCTGCGCGCGTTCCATCTGCAGCAGGGAGAAGTACGCGCAGACGGCGTTCAAGGAGCGCTCCCGCAGCGGGAGCCGGCGTACGTCCACGCACCGGAACGTGGCGTTCGGCACCTGGCGCGTGGCGAGGTCGACCATGACGGGGGAGACGTCGACGCCGAGCACGCGATGGCCCGCGGCCGCCAGGACGGCCGCCGTGGGCCGTCCGGTTCCGCTGCCCACGTCCAGCACGTCGCTGCCCGGTGTGAGCCGTCCGAGCAGCCGGTCCAGGGATCTGCGGTGCGCCTGCGAGTGCGCGAACGCCTTCTCGTACGCGGGCCCCAGTGCGTCGAACACCCGCGCCGCGTGCTGTCCGTCGTCCTCGCTCGTCACGTCGGCTCCTCGTCGTGGTGTGCGGGCGCCGAGGGCGTGTGGAGAAACACGCCCCAGGCGTTTCGCACGGATGGGTTCACGCCAGGTGAGCGGAAAGACTTCCCGAAACGGGCCGGAATCATGTTTTCCACTACCGTAAGTAACATGATCCAATCCTCTTGACGCGGAAGCTACTGGTGAGTAGCCCTGGTTGCCGCGGACCGTCGTTTCGTTCGGAGGACCCCATGACCTCACCCGAGGACGCCCTGCAGGAGACCCGCGCCGCGTACGAGGAGCATGCCCGTACGTGCCGTCAGTGTCACTACGACGGAGCGCGGTGTGCCGTCTCCAAACTCCTTCTGCGTGCCTACAACAACGCCAGACGGGCACAGGCGCGCACCCGTCCCGCCGTGCACTGAGAGGCCGGCGGCTCACCTCGCGGCGGCCGGTCTCCGCGCCTCTTCGGGGCCTCTTCGGGCATGCGACGCGTGCCGCGGACGCTCTCGGAGGCCGGCCTCAGGCGGGGCGGACGGCGCCGCGCAGCGCGCCCTCCCCGTAGGGAAGGATCGCCTCTTCGCGGATGGCGGCGCCCGGACCCGGGGCGTGGATCATCATGCCGTTCCCCGTGCACAGGCCCACATGACTGAGGTCGTCGAAGAAGAAGACGAGGTCGCCGGCGCGCAGGTCGGCCAGGCTGATCCGGGTGAAGGCCTTGGCCTGGTCGATGGCGGCCCGCGGCAGGCTCACCCCGGCGGCCTTCCAGGCGGCCTGGGTGAGGCTGGAGCAGTCGTAGGACTCCGGCCCGGTGGCTCCCCACACACAGGGGCGTCCGGTCTGGGCACGGGCGAAGGCGAGCGCCTTGTCCGCCTTCCCCAGGTAGGCCGTCCCGGTCGCGCTGACGGTGACGTCGGCCGGTGCGGTGGGCCGGACGGGCTCGGGAAGCGGGGGCACGGGCGCGGTGGGGCCGGGGGAGGTCTGGTAGCCGTGATGGGCGGTCAGCGCGTCCGGCGTGGGCGCCGGGAGGCCGAGTCCGGACGTGGGATAGGCCGGGGCGGGCGCGGAGCCGACCGCGGCGTAGCCGAACTCGGATGCGGTGACCGGAAGTTCCGGGTACGCGTAACCGGCGGGCGGTGTGAACGTCCCCAGTTCGTCCATGAGGTAGCCCGGTGCGACCGCGTCCGTCGGGGAGGTCGCGTAGCCCGACTCCGGCGCGGCGGCGCCGAGACCGGGTATCGGGTGACCGAACGACGGTGCGCCGACGCCGAGTTCCGCGACGCCGTGGTCGGATGTCGGTTCCACCAGGGCGATGTCGGATGCCGAGAACGCCGGCGCCGGTGCGGCGAACGAGAACCCGCCCGTGTCGAGGAGGCTTTCCGGCCCGGCCGACGGTGCGACGGCCGGAGCGACGGCGGGAGCGACGGCGGACTTTCCCGCCCACGCGGCGCTGATCTCCGCACGGAACGCCTGCTGTTCCGCGGTGTCCCAGGGCTGCTGGACCGGCTGCGGGCCGGCCGGCTGCTGAGGCAGTCCGACGGCGGACGGATAGCCCGTCGGCGCGGTCGCCGTGGGCAGGGACTGCATCGAGGGTGAGGACGTGGACTGTGCGGGGATGAACGCGGTGAGCGCGGGCTGCTGGGAGGGCGTGGGCTGGGCGACGGCCCGGGCCAGCACCTCACGGGCCGTGGCGAGTTTGCGCCCGATCTGTTCCTTGGTGCTCCTGAGCGAGGCCTGCCGGTCGGCGGGGGCGGCGGCGGGCGAGGCGGCGGAGGCGGGAGCGGCGGGGAGCGCGGCCGGCGCGGGGAGGGCGGGCAGGGGTGCGGTGAGCGCGGCCGGTGCGGCGGCCTCCAGGGCCCTGGGCTCGCTGCGACGCGCCTCGATCGCCGCGGGCGAGGCGGCCGCGGCGGGTGCGGTGAGTTCCGGGATCCGTCTCGCGGCCGCTTCGAGCTCGCGGATCGTCGCACTGTCCGCGGAGGGCCCGGGCCTGGCCGGACGGGGCGGTCGGCGATCGGCCGGCAGTACCGCGGGAGTGGTGGGACCGATCTTGTCGCGGGCGACGTCGAACCACTGCTTGGCCACCGCCTCGAGTGACGGATCGGCCGATCCGCGGCCGCTGTTGGCGACGGAGCCGACCTTGCGGCGCGAGAGGTTCGACATGGCGCGCGTGGCGTTGTAGGTGCCCGTGTCGGTCTCGGCCCGGTCGTACAGCGAGCTGACCCGCTGCTGGATCTCTGCCCGGCTCGGCTCGTTGCCGCCGCCTGGGGACCGAGGGCTGCGATCCGTCGCCATGGAAGACGTTCTCCTTCCGTGCTCCGCCGGTGTGTTCCCGGCGGAATCCGGGCGACCCCTGTTGCGGGTGACCCAAGCCCCCTGCCCCGAAAGGCAGTCGAACGGCCTGGGCGTCAACTTAGCCAACTTGTGTGCCTGGTGTGAAGATTGAGGTGTTAAATGTCCGATACGTATTCGTGACCTTCGTCTCGTGTCCGTGGTGGCCCACCGTCGTGCCGACGTCGTGGCGCATCCTGGTGTCCGGCTGTGTGCGGCCGACCCCTGTCGGTCACGAGAAGCGGGCCGATCCCCCTCGTGACTCCCGGCCTCACGGCCTCCCGGCCTCACGGCCTCCCGGCTCACGGCCTCCCGGCTCACGGCCTCCCGGCTCACGGCCTCCCGGCTCACGGCCTCCCGGCTCACGGCCTCCCGGCTCACGGCCTCCCGGCTCACGGACGCCGGGCGCGGCCCGCCTCGTCCTGGGCCAGCAGTGACAGCAGGGCCGCCACGCTCAGTCCCGCTTCGGCGGGATGGCGCAGCAGCCGGCCCGGCTCGATCCGGTAGATGTTGCTGCGCCCTTCCTTCGTGTGGGACAGATAGCCGTCCTGTTCCAGGTCGGCGATGATCTTCTGGACCGCACGCTCGGTGAGCCGGCAGTGCGCGGCGATGTCCCGGATGCGGGCGCTGTGGTTGTCCGCGATGACCGCCAGTACGCGGGCGTGGTTGGTCAGAAACGTCCATCCGCTGTGTGGCTCGGGTACTCCCTCCATGAGGTCATGTTATGTCCGAGCTTTCATGAACACAAAGGCCGGAACTTCATTTCGTGTATCTGTTGACGTATGACGGTCGGAGGGTGAGTCTTGAGGTGACATGTGAAGTGACCGAGGGAGGCGGTCATGCCGGAACCGGTATACGACGCGGATGCCGCAGGCGGGGACGCGAACACGGGTGCGGAGTCCCGCGACGCGCGCCTCGTCCGGGCGACGCCCGGGCCTGACATCACGGTCCGTACCGACGGGGAGCGGGTCGTCGTGGCGGTACGGGGCGAGCTCGACCTCGACTCGGTCGGGCCCCTCGGACGCGCCCTGGGCGCCGCACTCGAGGCGTCGGAGGACGGGATCGACCTGGAGCTGGACGGGGTCGTTTTCTGTGACTGCTCCGCCCTGAACGTGCTGCTCGGTGTGCGCGAGGAAGGTCTGCGGCAGGGCAGGACGGTCGTCCTGCGCTCGGTCGGCCCGGCGATGGAACGGCTGTTGACGCTGACCGGCACGGGGTCACTGTTCGGGGCCGCCCGCGGTCCCGGCGGCGCCCCCCGTGCCTCTGCCGACAGCACCGCCGAAGGCGTCACGGGCCGGGGGGCCGGGCGTACTTCTGGCGGCGTGCGCCCAGCCGGCCCGGCGGGCGAAGCATTCGACGGGAGCCCTCCGCCCCACCTGCGCATCGAACTCGTGCGACTGCGGCGCGCGGCGCGGACCCGCCCGGTGATCGACCTGGCCCGCGGCGTCCTCATGGCGTCCTTCGGTCTGAGCGCCGACGAGGCCTGGCGGGTCCTCGTCCTGGCCGCCCGGAACACCGACGGCACGGTACGGGGCCTCGCCCGGGACCTGGTCGGCGCCGTCCAGGAGAAGCCGTCGCCGGGCGCCCTGCCGGAAGCGGTGACCGCGGCGGTGGCCGAAGTCAGGTCGTAGGGGAGGGGTGCGCTCGCCGAGGCGCTGCGGCCGTCGCCGTGGTGGTCGCCGCGGCCGGTTCCACTGTCCGGAACGTTCTCGGGTAGAAATGGCTGACATGCGCGTCGACCATGATCCCGAAGCCCTGGGCGCGGGCGCCTTCTACCGGCTGCTCACCGCCGTCGTCGTACCCCGGCCGATCGCCTGGGTGTCGACCCTCGCGGCGGACGGCACCGCCAACCTCGCCCCGCACTCGTTCTTCACGGTGGCCTGCACCGACCCGCCGATCGTCCAGTTCACGTCCGTCGGACGGAAGGACTCGCTGCGCAACGTCGAGGCCACCGGCGAGTTCGTCGTCAATTTCGCACCCGAGAAGCTCCTCGGGCAGATCAACGCCACCGCCACCGACTTCCCCGCGCACGAGGGCGAGTTCGACGCGGTCGGTATCGAGCAGGAGGCCTCCCTGCGCGTGCGGCCGCCCCGCGTGGCGGACTCGCCCGTGGCCCTGGAGTGCCGCCTGCACTCCACCGTCGTCGTCGGCGACTGCACGCTGGTCCTCGGGGAGGTCGTGCACGCCGCCGTACACGAGGGCGTCGTCGTCGACGGCCGCCCCGACATCCGCCGGCTGCGGCCCCTCTCGAGGCTGGGCGGCAACGAGTGGGGAACGGTCGGCGAAATCCACGACCTGGCGCGCATCGCCTACCGCGACCGGCCGCCGTCCTGACCGGTACGCCCCTATGATCGCCGCATGACGAGACGGGTGACGAAGGGCCGCGGGGCCGACGGCTCCTGGTGTTCGCTGTGGTCGAGGAACTCGGCGTTGTCGATCGGCTCCGTCAACTCCTTCCTCTCCGTCGGCTCGGTGGGCAGTTCCCTGTCCGTCGCCTCTGTCGGCGGTTTCCTGTCCGTGGGGTCCGTAGGCTCCGCCCTGTCCGTCGTCTCCGTCGGCTCCTGGCTCAGTGCGGGCTCGGTGCTGAGCGCCCGTTCCACCGGTGCGGTGCTCGCCCGCGGTTCGCGCGGGACGGTGGCCGCGGCGGCGACGGTCGCCGGGCTGACGCTCGTGGCCTGCACGTGGAAGTACGGCCGCAGCCGCCCCGTTTCCTGAGCCGGCCGATGGCCGGCGGTTCCCTCGCGATCCGTGCGACGCGCCACGCGTGCGGGGACAGCCTGCGGGCGGCCCGGAAGCCCCGGCTGAAGCCCGGATGGGGAAGCCCGGATGGGCGAAGCCCCGGTGCCGGGATTCCCGAGGTTCCCGTCGACGCGGCCGTGACGTCGGCGTGCCCCTGTCCTCACCGCGAGGACCCCGAGGACCCCGAAATGTGATCACGACGTCCCGGTCCTCCCGGTCCTCCCGGTCCTCCCGGTCCTCCCGGTCCTCCCGGTCCTCCCGGTCCTCCCGGTCCTCCCGGTCCTCCCGGTTGAGCCGGGCGTCCCGGACGGGCCGGGTCGCCCGGAGCCGGTCCGCGCCGGCCGGCATCCGGTCGCGCAGGGCGTTGTCAGTGGCCGCCGCTAAGTTCGTGGGTGTCGCACCGCTCGGGTGCGACGGCCCCCCTTGTGCTGCGCCGAGTCGGCGTGTGCAGCCGCGTGCCGCAAAGGAGATGGTGTGTTCTCGGACCGGGAGAACTGGGAGAGGGCGAGCACGGCCCGGGTGGTGCCGCCCGCCCGGCCGCGCAAACTCGCCAAGGTCCCCTTCGTCGAACTGGCCGACGGACGCCTTCAGGGCGTCGTCTCCAGCGGCTCGGACATCGAGCGGGTGTACGTCTCGTCGGTCGCCGCCGGCACCTACGCCTTCGCGTGCAGCACCAACAACAACCGCCCCTGCGGCGGCGCGCGCGGCTCGTTCTGCCACCACATCCGTGCCCTGATCACCGAGGCCGTGCTGCAGTACGGCGTCGACCGCGTCGCCCGCTACCTGCGCGTGGAGCCCGCCGGCCCGGAGGCCGAAGCCGGCGCCCTCACCGTCGCGATGACCGGCGCCCGCCCGCCCCAGGCGGACGGCAAGGCGACGGCCGCCGCCGTCTTCAGCCGGTTCCTGCGCCACCTGGCCTATCTCGAACTCGCCCCGGTCACCGTGCCGCTGCCGGAACTGCAGTGGTTCCCGCCGACCCGCGCGCAGGCCGCCCCGGCAGCGACCGGGCACGGGCCCGACGCCGCGCAGGAGGCCCGAACCGGCCGTACCGCCGCACCCGTCGAGGGACTCGACGAGGCGCTGGCCGCGGTCGACGCCTTCGACCACACGCTCGCCGCCGGTCTGCTGCGCCCCCGCCCGGACCGGGTCGGCGGACTCGGCGCCCTCGCCCGCGCGGTCGCCGGCAGCCCGCTGGCCGCCCGCGTGGCGGAGGCGGCCGAGAAGGCCGCGGCGGGCTCCGCGAGCGAGGACCACCTCGTCGCCCTCGCGGCCGCCCGCACCGCCCTGCTCGGCTCCGTGCACGACGCCCTCGTCGTGAGCGCCGACGAGCTGAGCGGCCGCTTGCGCGAGGAGCCGACGCCCGTGGCCGCCGGCCCGCGCACGACGGTGAACCTGCTGGCGGCGGCGCGCACCTGGCTCGCGGACCTGGCCCGCACCGGCTGGCAGGGCATAGACCACGAACTGGCCGGCGGAGCCGCCCCGATCGTCTCGGCCATGCTGCCGGAACCCGGACTGCGCCGGTCGGCCACGCTGCTCGACGGATTCGCCGCCGAACTCGCCGCCTCCTGCCCCGGCGCCGCCCTGGCGCACGTCCCGGAGCGCCGCTGGGCCGACCTGTGGTCCCGCGCCCTGCTGCTGACCGTCCCCGGCGCGGCCGACACCCCCGTGTCCGGCACCGCCACCGGGCGGCTCCTGCCGCTCGGCGTCGACCTCCAGGAACACGCCACCGCCGCACAGGCCCAGGTCCACGCGGTCCTCGAACCGGCCGACGGCAGCGCGCCGCGGCTGGTCCGCGCGAGCGTCTCGGCGCCGAAGCCGGACACCGTCGTCGCGGCCGGCGTCTGGCAGCTGCTGCGGCCGCACCTCTCGCTGCTCACCGCCCTCGGCGAAGGCCGGTCGATGGAACTCGACGCCATGCCTCTCACCGAAGAGGGCGACCTCCTCTGGGACGACGCCCTGGCCCGTCCGGGCGACCCCGCCGACGCCCTCGCCACCGCGCGGGTCGTCCTGCCGACCGCCCTCGCGCCGCTCACCGCACCTCTGAACCGCCATCCCGCGCGCATCGCCGAGCCGGTGTTCCTGGAGGGCTACGACCGGCGGCAGGAGGGCGACGTCCTCACCTTCACCGTGGCCGGCCGCGACCTTCCCGTCGACACCGACCGCATTCCGGCCGCGGGACCGCTCACCCCCGAGGCCGTCGCCGGCTCCCGCGCCTGCGTGGGCCTGCTCCGCTGGGACGACGGGGGCCTGCGTCTTCAGCCGCTGGCCGTCGAGACCACCGTGCGCAGGAAGGCCGTCGCCCTGCACGCGGGCGCGTGGGCCGGCGGCACGGCCGACAAGGCCGGCGCTCGGGCCGAGAAGGCCGCCACCGACGCCGTGACCGTCCTGCGCGAACGGGCGGGAAGGCTGCTGCGGAAATGAGCGACGACATGCTGGAACCGGTCCCCGCGACGACTGCGGACCCCGAGAGCCCCGAGGTTTCCCCGATCCCCGACGACAACCGCCGGCAGGTGCTCTACTGGCGGCTGCTGGCCCGGCTCTTCGACTCCGAGGAGCAGATCGCCCTGGAGTCCGCGAGTCTCGCCGTCGTCGAGGACAGCGGCCTGCCGGCCGCCCTGCTGGACCCGCGGTCCTCCGTGGACTCCCTCGTCCAGCGTCACCCGGAACTCGCGGCGGAATTCGACGGGTTGATGGTCCCCGAAGCCGAAGCCGAAGCCGAAGCCGAAGCCGAAGCCGAGGTCGGGGCCGAAGCCGGAGACCGAGACGGAGACGGCGGTGACGACGGACGCGACCGTGCCGACGAGGTGCGGCGGGCCGCGCTCGTGTCCAAGGTGCTGCTGAACGTCTTCGCGACGGGCGCCGGAGCCGTCAGCGCCGAGCAGCTGTCACGCTGGCAGAGTGACGCCGGCTGGCTGGAGCGCGCCCTCGGATGCCGCCCGGGCGAGCTGCGCGGAGGCCGGGGCCCCGCCGCCGGCGGCCTCGTCCCCGGCATCGGTGCGGAACTGGCCGACGTGGAAGCAGACCTGGTGCAGCGCATGCATCTGCGCGAAGTGCTCGCCGACCCCGTCCTGGCAGCGCGGCTCACCCCGAGCATGTCGCTCATCGAGCAACTGCTCCGCGACAAGAACAACCTCTCCGGCGTCGCTCTGGCCAACGCCAAGGCGCTCATCCGCTGTTTCGTCGACGAGGTCGCCGACGTGCTGCGCACCCAGGTGGAGAAGTCCACGGCCGGCGCGATCGACCGCTCGGTGCCGCCCAAGCGCGTGTACCGCAACCTCGACCTCGACCGGACCGTCTGGAAGAACCTCACCAACTACAGCCCCGAAGAGGAACGCCTCTACGTCGACCGCCTCTACTACCGGCACACCGCCCGCAGAACGACACCGCAGCGGCTCGTCGTCGTCGTGGACCAGTCGGGCTCGATGCTCGACTCCATGGTCAACTGCACCATCCTGGCGTCGATCTTCGCCGGGCTGCCCAGGGTCGAGGTGCACCTGATCGCGTACGACACCCGCGCGATCGACCTCACCCCCTGGGTCCGTGAGCCGTTCGAGGTGCTGCTGCGCACCAAGCTCGGCGGCGGGAACGACGGCCCGGTCGCCATGGCCATGGCCCGTCCGAAGATCGCCGAGCCCAAGAACACCGTCATGGTGTGGATCTCGGACTTCTACGAGTTCGACCGCTCCCAGCCCCTGTTCGAGGGCATCGAGGAAGTCCACCGCTCCGGCGTCAAGTTCATCCCCGTCGGCTCGGTCACCAGCTTCGGCCGGCAAGAGGTCAACCCCTGGTTCCGGGAGCGGTTCAAGGCGCTCGGCACACCCGTGATCTCCGGCCGCATCGACAAGCTCGTCCACGAGCTCAAGACGTTCCTCACCTGACCCGCCCCCTTCGTTCCGAAAGGCCTGACGATGACCGACCTGCTGCGCGCCCCCGCCGAACTCAAGTACGCCGAGGAACTCGACTGGCTGGAGTCGATCGACGACAACCCCAAGCCGTTCTCCTGGCGGCTCTCGCCGAAGATGGTCCGGCTGTTCGTCCTCGGCTCCGAGCGCGCCGACGGCCTCGACCGGGAGATCGCCCAGAAGTGGTTCGGCGACCGCAGCTTCGTCGAGCGCTCCATCGTCACCCTCGCCTCCGACCGCGGCCTGCTCCTCATCGGCGACCCGGGCACCGGGAAGAGCTGGCTGGCCGAGCTGCTGTCGGCCGCGATCTCCCGCAACTCCACCCTGGTCGTGCAGGGCACCGCGGGCACCACCGAGGACCACATCAAGTACTCGTGGAACGTCTCCATGGTCATCGCCAAGGGTCAGTCGAGGGAGTCGATGATCCCCTCGCCGATCATGACCGCCATGGAGACCGGCGCGATCGGCCGCTTCGAAGAGCTCACCCGCTCCACCAGCGACGTCCAGGACGCGCTGATCTCGATCCTCTCCGAGAAGTACATCTCCGTCCCGGAGCTGGGCAGCGACCGGGACAGCGACAACATCGTGTTCGCCAAGCCCGGCTTCTCCGTCATCGCCACCGCCAACAGCCGCGACCGCGGCGTCAACGACCTGTCCTCGGCGCTCAAGCGCCGCTTCAACTTCGTCCGCATCCCCGTCGTCACCAACAAGAAGAGCGAGGCGGAGATCGTCCGCTTCCGCACCGAGGAGCTGCTGCGCCGCCACCGCATCGAGCTGGACGTCCCGCCGACCCTGCTCGACGTGCTGCTGCAGAGCTTCGCCGACCTGCGCGCCTCCTCGGCCGCCGCCGGCAGCGACGACGAGAAGCTGGAGTCCGCCCTGTCCACCGCCGAACAGATCGGCGTCCTCGAGGACGCCGTCCTGCACAGCAACTTCTTCGGCGAGCGCGCCCTCACCGCCCGCACCCTCGCCTCCTCCCTCGTCGGTTCGCTGGCCCGGCGCGCGCCCGAGGACCTCGCCATCCTCAACAAGTACCTGCATGGCGTCGTCGAACCGCGCAGCAAGGAGCAGGGCGGCTCCTGGCCCGAGTTCCTCGAGGGCGGCCGCGACGCCATCGCGACCCTGTCATGAGCGGCGCCTTCGACGCGCTGCGCGGTCAACTGCACGAGGCCGCCACGGCGTTCGCCGACGGCCCCGGAGCCCTGGAGGGCATCCTGCGGGGCATCGTCGACGACGTCGAGCGCGCCGTGCACGAGCCGCTGGAGATCTTCCCGGTCTGCCACCACTCGCCGGCCTCGGCGATCGCCATGGCGCGCCGGCTGCGCGAGAAGCAGCCGAAGGTCGTCTACCTCGAGCTGTGCGAGGACATGGCGCCGCTCCTCACCGAGTTGCGCAACTGCCGGCTGCCGGTG
The DNA here is from genome assembly GCF_030816715.1 of Streptomyces achromogenes. Classification (NCBI taxonomy): domain Bacteria; kingdom Bacillati; phylum Actinomycetota; class Actinomycetes; order Kitasatosporales; family Streptomycetaceae; genus Streptomyces; species Streptomyces achromogenes. The sequence continues at coordinate 8,314,498 of NZ_JAUSYH010000001.1, forward strand.
GCGGTGCAGTCGTTCGCCACCGAGATCGAGGGGTTCCCCGCCGACTGGTCGCCGCTGTCGGTGGTCGCGCCGGTCACCGAGGCCTCCGCCGAGTACCAGGCCATCGCCTACGCGCTCGACACGCCGGGCGTCGAACTGGTCCTCGTCGACCGCTCCTCCGACCACGTCTTCCAGTGGGAGACCGACTCCGGCGCCGTCCCCCTGGCCGAGGCCGGCGCCGAGGGGCCCGAGACACCGGAGCAGAGCGCCCTGCACGGTGACGCCGTCGGCGTGGAGATCGGCGACCTGCGCCCGCGCTTCGCCGAACTGGAGGAGCACCTGCTGCGTCACGGCCGGGTGCGGCACTGGTCGGAGTGGTGGCACCAGTACGTGGAACTGCCCCTCGGCGACAGCGACCACGACACCTACCGCCAGGTGATGCTGCTCATCGGCAGCCTCTTCCGGCGCCTCGCCCCCGGCGACCCCGGGAAGGTGCGGGTCGACGAGGACCGCGAACGGTACATGTGGACGCGGATGCGCGAGCACCTGGCCGTCACCGGCGCCGACCCCGCCGACTGCCTCTACGTCTGCGGCGCCTTCCACGCGGCCAGCCGCGTCGCCGAGTTCGGCGTGCACGGCAGCGACGGCTTCGTCATCAGCCCGCCCAGCGGCACCCGATGGCGGCACGGCCTCATCCCCTCCAGCCATGCGGCGATCGAGGCGCAGTTCGGCCTCGCGGCGGGCTCGGTGTCCATCGCCGCGGCCGAATGGGCGAAGAACGTCCGGCGCACCGGCGTCCGCCCCTACCGCCTGGACGGCCAGGCGGGCACGAAGAAGACCACCAGGAGGACCACGCAGCCGAAGAAGGCCCTGCCCGCCGCCCTGGAACCCGCACCCCCGCCCGCCGACCGGCTCAGCGGATTCCTCCGGCGCCCGCCCGCCCTCGACGCCCTCGACGAGGCCGAACTGCTCGGCTGGTCGGTGGAGATCGTGCGGGCCGCCCGCCGCAACGGCTACCTCGCCTCCACCGCCGACGCCATCGCCGTCTTCGAGACGTCCATCATGCTCGCCGGGATGCGCGACCGCGCCAAGCCCACCCCGTACGACTTCCAGGACGCGGCGGTCACCTGCATCGAGAAGGACGCCGTGCCGGGCCGGCGGGACGTCGGCCGGCTCGTCGAGATCATGATGGGCGGCGACCGCCTCGGCCAGGTCGGCTACGACGCGCTGCCACCGCTCGCCCGCGACGTGCACGACCGGCTCGCCCCGCTGAACCTCAGGCTCGAGCAGCGCGGAGTGCAGCGCGCCCTGCTCGACATCGCCTCCCAGCCGGACCTGGCGCACTGCTCCGACCTGCTGTGGATGCTGCGCCGGCTGCTGCCGCCGGGCGCCGCCCGGCCGATCATGGGCGAACGGCGGCTCGGCGAGCGCTCCCTCCAGGAGTCCTGGGACCTGGCGCTGGGCACCCATCAGCGCGCCCTCATCGAACTCGGCTACGAGGGCGTCAGCATCGAGCAGGTCCTCGAACAGCGGCTGCGCCGTGCCGCGTACGCCCCGCAGGCCACCGCCGCCCAGGTCCTCGAGGCCGTCGAGGACGCCACGCTCCACCTGCGCAGCCGCCGCCTCGCCGACGAACTGGGCACCCGCGCCCTGGAGGTGCTGGCCCACGAACGCTCCGTCGACGGGGCGCCGGAGGTGCTGCGCCGCGTCCGCCGGCTGCTGGCGTACCACCGCACCGCCGAACCGGTCCTGCCGCCCTGGATCGAGTCCTTCGTCACGACGGGATACGCGCACTACTGCACCCTGCTGCCGACGGCGTTCACCGACGAGGACGCGACCGTCCGACAGGTCGCCGCCATGCTGGGCTTCCTGTTCGGCATGGAGAGCCTCGCGCTGTCCCTCGGCTGCGACCGCGCCCAGCTGGAACTGGCCCTCGCCCAGTCCCACCCGACGGAGCCCGCGCGCACCGCACTGCTGTGGGCGGCGCAGACCCACCTGGGCACACTGCCGAGGCCGCGACTGCGGGCGCGCTGCGACGAGCTGCTCGGCAACCCGCTGGTGGTCCCCGCCTACCCCCGCTACCTCAGCGGGTTCGTGCACGCCCTGGAACCGGTGCCGGGCCTGGCCGACTTCGTCGTCGAGGCCGTGTCGAACGCGTTCGCCCGCCTCCCCGACCGGGTGCTGCTGCCCTGGCTGCCGACGCTCATCACCACACTGCGCGCCGGCGGAGCCGAGCTGGCGCCACTGCTGATCCGCGAGGCCGGCCGGGTCTTCCCCGCCCGGCTGCCGGAACTGGACGCCTGGGTGCCGCCGTGGCGGCTGCCGCAGGAACCGGCCGGTGTGCGTCCGCGGGCCGGCGAGGAGGCCGCGGGCGGCGGCGTGCCGCTCCTGGCCGCCCACCCGGCGGCCTGTGACGCCCTGGCGGACCTGCTGGGCTGTGACGGGGAGTGGGAGACCGCGGGGCCCGACCCGTCCGGAGCGGTCCTCCTCGGCCGCCACCCGGTCACCGCCGCCGCGCTGGAGGCGCTGCTGGCCGTCACCTGAGAGGCAGGGACGACGTCACCAGAGCGCGGATGGCGGAGACGGCCAACGCCGGGTTGGCGGCGGCATGGTGGACCAGCTCCTCGTCGTCGAGGAGCTGCGTCAGCCGGGGCCCGGGGAGGTTCGGGTGGCGGGCGAAGGCGGCCCGCACGGCCGGGTCGGGGTCCCGGGTGAGCCGCTCCACGGTGTGCGCGGCGGTCTCGGGATCGCGGGCGGCCAGGCGGCGGACGGCCGGGTCCGCGTCGTCGGCGTGCACGGCGAGGCCCTCGCTCGGGAAGCCCGGCCGCGTCAGGAGACGCTCGCGTTCGTCGCCTGCGTACTCGAGGAAGCAGCGCAGCAGCAGGCCCGCCGGGGGGTTCGGGTGGTTCTGGGCCAGCAGCACCCGGACGCCGAGGTCGTCGTCGGCGGCCAGCAGGGCGACCAGGTCCGAAGGCAGCGTGCGCTCCTTCGCGGCGGCCCGTCGGAGCAGCGGGTGGCCGGAGAGCGCGTCCCGGCGGACGGCCTCGGCGTCCCGCGGCGTCGCGAAGCAGGGGTGGAAGCCGAAGTCGCCGTGCTGGGAGACCTGGTAGTCGATGGCGGACCGTTCCCGCTCGCTCCAGGCGGGGTGGACGGAGACGGACAGGCGGACGCGGGCATCGGCGTCCGCGGCGAGGGCGGCGCGCTCGTCGGGGCCGAGGTCGGGGTGCCGGGCGATCGTCCGGCGTACCGCGGGGTCGGGGTCCTCGACGAGGGCGCGGCGTTCGGCGGACCCGAGGTCCCGTCGGCTCGCGACCTCCCGCCGGACCTCCGGATCCGCGTCGCAGGACAGCAGGGCCACGACGTCGGGCGGAAGACTGGGGTTCCTCGCGATCATCCACCGGTCGTCGGGGCCGGCCGGCGCGGTGAGGACGCCGTCCACCACGGCTCTGCTGAGCGCGCGGTGGAGCAGGGCGTCCGTGCGGCCGTGGCAGGAGTGCGGAGGCAGGACGCTCTCCACCCACGCCGGATCCTCCTCCCGCGCGTTGCGCTCGGCTCTCTCCCGCACCTCGTCGTCGGGGTCGGCCAGCAGGGCGGCCCTCGTCCGGGCGGGGAGGGAGCTCCACTGGCCGGTTCCCCAGAGACGGACCTTCGCCACCGGGTGTGTGGGCATGGCCCGTTGCAACCCGGCGGATATCTGCCGGTAGAAGGAGCCGCCGAGGAGCTCGTTCTCATAGGTGGTGATCATGTACACGACTGCGTCGTCGGGCAGCGGTGCGACGTCGTCGGGACGGGTCACCCGTGGCCCCTCGGCGAGGTGGCCGCGGACGATCCAGTCCGGGTCCGTCAGCAGGCGGGCCCGTGTGCGCGGGTCGGCATGGGGGTTGCGGGCGAAGAAGCTGCGCGTGTACGCGTCGGGATGCTCGACGACGGCGTCCACGACGGCGTCGGGCAGGACCCGGTCCCCGCACAGCACCATCCGTACCGCGAGCGGCGCGTCCGCCAGCAGCCGCAGCAGCAGGTCGATGGGCGTGGACGGATTGAGCGCGAGTCCGGCCAGTCGCCGGGTCGGCAGATCGGCCGCGGCCCAGATCTCGTCGGGCGTGCGCATGTGAGGGTCCCCCTGCAAAGGCATGGGCCCCCTGCGGTGGCAGGGGGCCCATGACCCTAACCGTCCGGCACGACGACGTGCCAGGCGTTTCTCTAGCGGTGCCGCAGTCCGACCGTCACGACGCCGGCGACCCTCGTCATGATGCCGGTGTCGTAGGTGACCTTCCCGTCGGACGTCTTCCAGATCCTGATGTGGAAGGTGTCCGGGCCGTCCGTGACGGTGACACGGAAGCGGTAGCCGCTCTTGCCGTTGACCGTGCCGGAGCCCTCCAGGACGGCCCGGTTGCCGGTCACGACGAGCCAGTCGAGGTGAGCGGACCGGAACTTTGTGAGAGGCGACCGCAGGTCGAGCGTGACCACTCCGGCCGGGGCCGAGGCTCCCGGCAGGTAGCCGGCCGACAGGGAGAACTTCGGCTTGCCTCGGGACGCGGACAGGCCCGCGCCCACCGCCGGACCGGCGGCCCGGTCGTACACGACCAGTTCGGGCAGCGTCGTGGTGGCCTTGCCGCCGTCGTCGTCGGTGACGGTGATCACCGGGCGGCGCAGACCGGCCGAGGTGTAGGTGTGCTCGGTCCGGCAGCCGGACGCCGTGACGGCGCCCTTCGCCGGCCTGCTGCCGTCCTTCCAGTCGATCACGCAGGTGTGCGTGTCACGGGCGCCCGCGTCGGCGAACTTGACGGTGACGACCGCCGGCCGGCCGACCGACACCGGGGACTTGGGTCCGGTGGCGGAGGTGATCGAGGGAGCCGCGTTCGTCACGGCGACCACGGCCGTGTCGGTGCTGCGTCCGGCGGTCAGGGTGAGGGTGAACGTGCCGTTGTCGGTGCAGGTGACCGTGGTCCGGGTGGCCGCCGGGTCGGCGACCGTGCAGGGCGCGCCCTGTTCGACCGTCCACTTCGGGCTGCCCGCCCCGGAGAGCGTGCCGTTCAGGGCGATCCGGTCGCCCTCCACGCCCTTGGCGTCCGGACCGGCGTGCACGACGCCGACCGGGTCGATGCTCGTGAGCGTGGGCACGACCTTCTTGATCAGTTTGTCGGCGTCGAACTCCAGCCTGTCGACGGTGGTCTCGCGGTGCATGCCGTCGCCGCCGGGGATCGCGAACCGGTGGTAGGCGATGTACCAGTCGTCGGTGCCGGGCACGTTCACTACCGAGTGGTGGCCGGTCCCGAGGATGCCCTGGGAGGCGTCCTTCTCCAGGATCACGCCCTGCTTGGTCCACGGGCCGGTGGGCGAGTCTCCGGTGGCGTAGGCGACCCGGTAGTTCTCGTCGCGGGTGTCGTTCTCCGACCACATGAAGTAGTAGACGCCCTTGCGCTTGATGACGAAGGCGCCCTCGTTGTAGCCGCTCGGGGTGATGTCCTCGACCTTCGCGGTGTCGATCGAGGTCATGTCGGCGTTCAGCGGGACGACGTACCCGTGGCCGTTGCCGAAGTACAGGTACGACTGGCCGTCGTCGTCGGTGAAGGCCGCCGGGTCGATCATCTGGCCGGGGAACTGGCCCGCCTTCAGCAGCGGCTTGCCGAGGGCGTCCTTGAAGGGGCCGGTGGGGGAGTCGGAGACGGCGACGCCGATGTTGGCGTCGGCGCAGAAGTAGAAGTAGTACTTACCGTTCTTCTCGGCGATGGTGGGCGCCCAGGCCCTGCTGTCCGCCCAGCTCACGTCGGGGCCGAGGTCGAGGATGACGCCGTGGTCCGTCCAGTGCACCAGGTCGGTGGAGGAGTATGCCTTGAACTGCGTGCCGCTCCAGCCCTCGAAGCCGTCGGTGGTCGGGTACATGTAGAACGTGTCGCCGAAGCGGACGATGTTCGGGTCGGCGTTCAGCCCCGGCAGGACCGGGCTCCTCATGATGAGCGCGGACACCGTCCAGGTGCGCTTCTTGCCGTCGGAGCCGGTCACCTCGTAGGTCTGCGGCTTGGTGAAGTCGCGCAGGGCGCCGGAGGCCGGGGTGATGCCCGCGCCGTGGGCCAGGGTGAACTGCGGCGCCAGCGCGGTGATGTCGCTGCCCTCGGTCAGCGGCAGGACGATCGTGCTGTTCTTGTCGTTGATCAGCGCGTCCACCTTGAGAGCCGGGTGGGTCGCCGCCGCGATGCCGGTGGTGTTGCCGGCGAGCTCCAGGACCTCGGCGGGCGTCAGGGCCCGGTTGTAGATCCGGAAGTCGTCGACCTCGCCCGCGAAGTACGGGTCCGGCGAGTACAGGGACTTGCCGATGTAGCCCGAGGCGTCCTTCGCGGCGTCGTACAGCTCGGACGGCTTGACGGTGACGCCGTTCACGCGGGCGACTTCGGCGCCGTCCACGTAGAGGACCGCCGTCTGGGTCGCGCCGTCCAGGGTGACGGTGAGGTGCTTCCACTCGCCCGGCGTGAGCTGCGCGCCGCCGATCATCTGCTTCTCACCGGACCAGGTGGCCTTGGTGATCGCGGAGAACAGCTTGCCGCTGCCGTTGGAGGGAGTGGCGAAGAGGTACTTGTTGCTGTCGGGGCCGAGCCCGAACAGCCACTGGAAGTTGTCGCCGCCCTTCCACTTGACGTACGTGGAGACGGTGACGCTGTCGACGTTCTTGAGCACTCCGTTCGGAATCTTCACGTACGGCGAGTCGGAGGTGCTGGAGCCGCCGGACATCTTGAACGAGCCGCCGTCGACGCCGGTCCCGAAGGCGGGCGTACGGACGTAGGTGCCGTGGAAGCCGTGGCCGCTGGAGTCACGGACGATGTTGCCGCCGCTCTCGTCGAAGCCGTAGTGCAGGAGCAGGTCCGCGGGGACGTCCGGGCCCTCGGCGGAGACCGTGACGTCGGCGTGGACCTCGATCGCCGCGTCGCCCGGCAGGTCGCCCTTCACCGCGAACGAGCCGGCCTGCGCGTACTGCGAGGCGTCGATGTCCGCCCAGGTGACGGTGACGGGCCGCTTCGCGCCGTCGGCGTACGTGGCGATCACGGTGGCCGGCAGCACCGGCGCCTCACCGATCCGCGTCTTCACCGACACGTCCTCGACGCCGGTGACGATCTGGTCCGGCTGGTAGGCGCGCAGCAGCCGGTCGTACTCGGCCTGGGTGACCGGCAGCACCGTTCCGTGGCGCGGCTTCGACGGCAGGTCGTAGCCGGTGGACGGTGTCCAGTTGCCCCCGGCGAGGTCCTTCGTCTCGAACGGGATGTAGCCGCGGCCGCCGAACTCGTCGAGGAAGGCGTACCACTTCTCCTCGGTGTTGGACTTGAACACCAGCGGCCCCTCCGCCGCGTTCATCGCGCCCTTGCCGATGCCCTCGGCGACCGCGGTCCAGGAGAGGTTCAGCAGCGAGTTGCTCTTCTCCTCGAAGACGAACTTGCTGTTGGGGGTGGAGGAGGTGTTGTTGCGCTCGTCCTTCGACAGGCGGAAGTACGTGCCGTCGTGCTGGATGACCGTGGAGTCGATGACCGAGTAGCCGCGGTCGATCCAGACCTTGGGCTCGCTGAAGGTGTAGAAGTCACGGGTGGTGGCGTACATCATCCGGTTGTAGGTGTCGCCGGAGTGCGAGGCGTTGTCGTACAGCTTCGACGCCCAGAACACCACGTACTGGCCGAGCTGGGAGTCGTAGTACGCCTCCGGCGCCCAGGTGTTGCCGGCGCTGTCCGGGGAGACCTTCACCAGGCGCTGGTTCGTCCAGTGCACGAGGTCGGTGGACTCCCACACCATGATGGACTTGCTGCCGGAGCGCTGCGAGCGGTCCCAGTCGCCGTTGCCGTAGATCCTCAGGTCGGTGGCGATCTGGTAGAACTTGTCGCCCTCGGGGGAGCGGATGATGAACGGGTCGCGCAGGCCCTTCTCACCGAGCGTGGAGGTCAGGACGGGCTTGCCGTCGTTCAGCTCACGCCACTTCAGCGGGTCGTTGCCCTTGCTGAGAGCCGCGTAGAGCTGCTCGCCGTCCGCGGTGCCCTCGCCGGTGAAGTAGCTGAACATGTAGCCCTTGAGGGCTTCCTTCACGGGGAGTTCGGGGACCTTCGCGGTGAATGTGCGGGTCGTCTTCGCGTCGCCCTTGGCGACGGTCGCGGTCAGGTCGGCCGTGGTGGCGCCGGCGCCGTGCGCGGGGCGGTGCACCACGCCGTCGGCGGAGACGACGTCCTCCTCGGCGGAGGACCAGGTCACGGTGGTGCCGAACGCGCCCGTCGCGGGAAGGGTGAGGTTGCCGCGGGCGTCGTCCAGGTTGTGGACGGTGAGGGCCTCGGCGGCCTGCTCGGTGGCGGCCTTGTCGTCGAGGGTCGGCAGGACGGTGACGTCGAAGGTCCGGGTGGCGGAGACCGAGCCCTTCTTCAGCGTCGCGGTGAGCGTGGCGTGCCCGTCGGGCTGGCCCGCGGCCGGCCGGGTCACCTTGCCCGCGTCGGTCACCACGTCGGTGTGGTCGCTGGACCAGGTGATCGTGGACCCGCCGGCCGGGCCGGTCTTCGGCAGGGTCAGATCGGCGGTGACGGCGCTCGTGTCGCCGAGCGTCAGGGCGGCCTTGTCGTCCGCGACGCCCTGGGTGGCGACGGGCAGGGAGAGCTGCTCGACCTCGCCGGCGTCCAGTGCGCGGTTGTACACGCGGAAGTCGCGCATGCTGCCCTTGAACAGTCGGTCGCCCGAGTAGACGGACTTGCCGATGGCGTTGGCGGTGGTCGTGCCCGAACCGATCGCGCCGGGGGTGATGGTCACCGACGTGTTGCGGGCGACCTCGACGCCGTCCTCGTACAGCACGCCCGTGGTCCCGGACTGGGTGTAGGTGAGGTGCTTCCACACGGCGCGCGTCAGGTTGTGGGAGTCGGCCGGCTTGGTGTTCTGCTCGGTCGACCAGTTGCCGGTCGCGATCGAGGTGCGCAGGGAGTTGCCCGTGGTGAACAGGTAACCGTTGCCGTTGCCCCCGCTGGTGTTGCCGAAACCGTAGAGGAAGTACGGCGTGGCCTGGGCCGCGTCCATCTTCACGTCCATCGCGACGCTGATCGACGTCATGCCCTTCATCACGTCGTTCGGCACCTTGACGTAGGTGTCCGAGCCGTTGAAGGAGAGGCCCTGGCCGGACGAGGAGAAGTCGGCGGTCCCGTTGACCGTGCCGTTCAGTCCGTGGCCGGAGGCGTCGGTGACCGTGGTGCCGGAGGCGCCGTCGAACTTGTACCAGAGGGCCAGGCCCTCCGTGACATCGGCGGCCTCCGTCGCCTGGACCGGAGTCGTGGCCACGGCCAGGCCCGCGATCAGGGAGACGGCGGTCAGTGCGGCCAGTCGTCCCGCCCCGCGCCCTGCCCGTCCTCGGAGTCGATGTCTGTGCGCCATGGGCGGACCGCCGTTTCAAACGTGTGACGTGATGTTGCTGGAGTGTCAAACGGTGTGCATGGCCGCGTCAAGACTTACCGAACGATGTCCGACAGGTCGAACGGCTGGAGTGTCGTCCAGGGGCTCGCGCGGAGTGCCGGTGTGCGGACTCCGCCCGGGTGGTGAGCGCCCCCACCGGCGCGGCAAGGCCTGCGGACCCACGCTCGCGGCCGGGGAAGACCGGGATGATCTGCCGGAGTACGCCGGGACGGCGGCGGAGGGTGTCGGTGGGTGTGGACAGCTCCGTGGCCGCCTGCTCCCGGGCCGTCAGGCGGGCGGGGCCGCCGCGGTGACCCCGGTGGCCGCCGTGGGCCGTCGCGGCCTGAGCCGGTCCGGCGGTCTGCCAGGACAAACACGGTCCAATCGAGCGACACCCGCGGTGAGTGGCCCGACTCACATGGCCAACAAGGTCACCCACCGCCACGATGGGTCCGTCACCGTCAGGCTGAAGGGGTCCAGGATGTTCCGCAAGGTGCTGGTCGCCAACCGCGGCGAGATCGCGATCCGTGCATTCCGCGCCGGCTACGAGCTGGGTGCGCGCACGGTCGCCGTCTTCCCGCACGAGGACCGCAACTCGCTGCACCGGCTGAAAGCCGACGAGGCGTACGAGATCGGCGAACCGGGACACCCGGTGCGCGCCTACCTCTCCGTGGAGGAGGTCGTCGGCGCCGCGCTGCGGGCAGGCGCCGACGCCGTATACCCCGGCTACGGGTTCCTGTCGGAGAACCCCGAACTCGCCCGCGCCTGCGAGGAGGCGGGCATCACCTTCGTGGGCCCCGACGCCCGCACCCTCGAGCTGACCGGCAACAAGGCGAGCGCGGTGGCCGCGGCGCGCGCCGCGGGCGTCCCCGTGCTCGGCTCGTCCGCGCCCTCCAACGACGTCGACGAACTCGTCCGGGCCGCCGAGGAGATCGGTTTCCCGGTGTTCGTGAAGGCCGTCGCCGGCGGCGGCGGACGCGGCATGCGCCGGGTGGAGAACCCGGCCGCCCTGCGCGAGTCCATCGAGGCGGCCTCCCGCGAGGCGGCCTCCGCGTTCGGCGACCCGACCGTCTTCCTCGAGAAGGCCGTCGTCGACCCCCGCCACATCGAGGTGCAGATCCTCGCCGACGGCGAGGGCAACGTCATCCACCTCTTCGAGCGCGACTGCTCCCTCCAGCGCCGCCACCAGAAGGTCATCGAGATGGCGCCCGCGCCCGATCTCGCCCCGGAGCTGCGCGACCGGATCTGCGCCGACGCGGTCCGCTTCGCCCGGCAGATCGGCTACCGCAACGCCGGCACCGTCGAGTTCCTCCTCGACCCCGCCGGCAACCACGTCTTCATCGAGATGAATCCCCGCATCCAGGTCGAGCACACGGTGACCGAGGAGGTGACCGACGTCGACCTCGTCCAGGCCCAGCTGCGCATCGCCGCCGGCGCGACCCTCGCCGACCTCGGCCTGTCGCAGGAGACCGTCACCCTGCACGGCGCGGCCCTGCAGTGCCGCATCACCACCGAGGATCCCGCCAACGGCTTCCGCCCCGACACCGGCCGCATCAGCGCCTACCGCTCCCCGGGCGGCTCCGGCATCCGCCTCGACGGCGGCACCACCCACGCGGGCACCGAGATCAGCGCGCACTTCGACTCCATGCTGGTCAAACTCACCTGCCGGGGACGGGACTTCCCGACCGCGATCGGACGCGCCCGGCGCGCCGTCGCCGAATTCCGCATCCGCGGCGTCGCCACCAACATCCCGTTCCTGCAGGCCGTCCTGGACGACGCCGACTTCCGGGCCGGCCGCGTCACCACGTCCTTCATCGAACAGCGCCCGCACCTGCTCACCGCGCGCCACTCGGCCGACCGCGGCACCAAACTGCTCACCTACCTCGCCGACGTCACCGTGAACAAGCCGCACGGCGAACGGCCCGACCTGATCGACCCGGTCGCCAAGCTGCCGGCGACGCCCGACGGCGAGCCGCCCGCGGGCTCCCGCCAGCGGCTGGTGCACCTCGGCCCCGAGGGCTTCGCCCGCTGGCTGCGGGAGTCGCCGACCATCGGCGTCACCGACACCACCTTCCGCGACGCCCACCAGTCCCTGCTGGCCACCCGGGTGCGCACCAAGGACCTCCTCGCCTCCGCCCCCCTGGTCGCCCGCACCCTGCCGAACCTGCTCTCCCTCGAGTGCTGGGGCGGCGCCACCTACGACGTCGCGCTGCGCTTCCTCGCCGAGGACCCCTGGGAGCGGCTGGCGGCCCTGCGTGAGGCCGTCCCGAACATCTGCCTCCAGATGCTGCTGCGCGGCCGCAACACCGTCGGCTACACCCCGTACCCGACGGAGGTCACCGACGCGTTCGTGCAGGAGGCCGCCGCCACCGGCATCGACGTCTTCCGCATCTTCGACGCCCTCAACGACGTCGGCCAGATGCGGCCCGCCATCGACGCCGTACGGGAGACGGGCACGGCGGTGGCCGAGGTCGCCCTGTGCTACACCTCCGACCTGTCCGACCCGAACGAGCGCCTGTACACCCTCGACTACTACCTCCGTCTCGCCGAGCAGATCGTCGAGGCCGGCGCCCATGTCCTGGCCGTCAAGGACATGGCCGGCCTGCTGCGCGCCCCGGCCGCCGCCACGCTCGTCTCCGCGCTGCGCCGCGAGTTCGACCTGCCGGTGCACCTGCACACCCACGACACCGCGGGCGGCCAGCTCGCCACCTACCTGGCCGCGATCCAGGCCGGCGCGGACGCCGTCGACGGCGCCGTCGCCTCCATGGCGGGCACCACCTCGCAGCCCTCGCTGTCGGCGATCGTCGCCGCGACCGACCACTCCGAGCGGCCCACCGGCCTCGACCTCCAGGCCGTCGGCGACCTCGAGCCGTACTGGGAGGGCGTCCGCAGGATCTACGCACCCTTCGAGGCCGGCCTCGCCTCCCCGACGGGGCGCGTCTACCACCACGAGATCCCCGGCGGTCAGCTCTCCAACCTGCGCACCCAGGCCGTCGCGCTCGGCCTCGGCGACCGCTTCGAGGACATCGAGGCGATGTACGCCGCCGCCGACCGCATCCTCGGCCACCTGGTCAAGGTCACGCCCTCGTCCAAGGTCGTCGGCGACCTCGCCCTGCACCTCGTCGGCGCCGGAGTCTCCCCGCAGGACTTCGAGGCCATGCCCGACCGCTACGACATCCCCGACTCCGTCATCGGGTTCCTGCGGGGCGAGCTCGGCACGCCGCCCGGCGGCTGGCCCGAGCCGTTCCGCACCAAGGCCCTGCAGGGCCGCGGCGAGGCCAAGCCGGTCCAGGGGCTGAGCGCCGAGGACCGCGAGGGCCTGGAGAAGACCCGCCGCGCCACCCTCAACCGGCTGCTCTTCCCCGGCCCGACGCGCGACTTCGAGACCCACCGGCAGGCCTACGGCGACACGAGCGTCCTCGACAGCAAGGACTTCTTCTACGGTCTGCGCCAGGCCAAGGAGTACGCGGTCGACCTCGAGCCGGGCGTGCGTCTGCTGATCGAGCTGCAGGCCGTCGGCGAGGCCGACGAGCGCGGTATGCGCACCGTCATGTCGACCCTGAACGGCCAGCTGCGGCCCATCCAGGTCCGCGACAAGGCGGCCGCCTCCGACGTCCCCGTGACCGAGAAGGCCGACCGCACCGACCCCGGGCACGTCGCGGCCCCGTTCGCGGGCGTGGTCACCCTGGCGGTCGCCGAGGGCGACGAGGTGGAGGCGGGCGCGACCGTCGCCACCATCGAGGCGATGAAGATGGAGGCCACGATCACCGCGCCGAAGGCCGGCCGGGTGAGCAGGCTCGCCATCAACCGCATCCAGCAGGTGGAGGGCGGCGACCTGCTCGTCGTCGTCGGCTGACGGTGCGGTCGCCGGCGCTCACCCGCCGGCGACCGCCCACCGCTCCGCGGCCCCGTACGGCGGCTCACGGTCACCGCAGGACGGCCTCCCAGGTGTCCACGGCGTAGTGCAGGGTCATGCCGTGGCGGGCGTACAGCGCGGGCGCGCCGGTCGCGTTGGAGGTGTCCACGCCCAGCCCGACGGTGTCCCGCCCCCGGGCGGCGAACGCCGCGAACGCGTGCCGCAGCAGCAGGCCGGCGAGACCGCGCCCCCGGGCCTCGCGCAGGACGCCGACGGCCGGGATCCACCCCATGGCCTCGCGGTCGTCACGGGCCATCAGGAACCCGCAGTCCCCGGCGTCGTCGGTGGCGGCGATCCACACGAGGGACCAGTCGAGCCCGGCGGCGTCCACGTCGTGCAGCCACTGCTGGTAGCGGCGCGGGTGGAAGTCGAAGTGCTCGGCGAAGGCGGCCTGGAACAGCTCGTGGACGCGCCGCCGGTCCGCCTCCTCGGCACAGGGCCGCAGCCGCACCCCGGCGGGCGCCCGCGGCGGCCGGTCGGCGGCCCGGTTAAGGCCCCGGTGCAGCACGTGATGCCGCCGTACCACGGACCATCCCCGCTCCCGCAGCAGCGAGACGTCCGTCGTGGGCCGGGCGTTGAGGTTCAGGTGCACCACGGCCCGGTCCGCACCGTTCTCCCGGGCCTTCTCCAGCGCCCGCGCCTCCATCGCGGCCAGGACGAGCAGACCCTCCTCCTGCCGGTCGGGCAGCACGTAGTGGTCCATGTCGACCCGCTCGCCGCCCGACTCGTCCCACAGCAGGCCGTAGACCACCGGCCGGTCCCCGTCGAAGGCGAGCCAGGAGTCGCGTCGCAGGTCGACCTCGGGATGCCTCAGTTCCGCCTCCACGGAGTGCACGTCCGTCTCGGGGCGGCCGATCTCGACGAGGTCGATCTCGTTGAGGAGAGCGGCGACCGCCGGGGCGTCGGTGAGGGCGGCGGGGCGCAGGAGGGAGAACACGCCGTCCAGGGTCCAGGGGACCGCAGCCGGGCCGCAACACCATTTCCCGTGGCGCGCGGTGCGGCCATGAGCCCTGTATGCGCCCCCGCGAGTCTGGGCAGAATCCGTTCTGCCATTGATCACGCCGGGGACGACGCGCGGTCGCCCCACGAACTCCACGGGAAGGCGGGTCGGTTGTCGTGCAGTTGCGTCTTCCCTCCTCCATATCCGAAGCACAGCGGTGTCTGGCCGAGGGCGCGGTACCGGTCGGCGGGGCCACGCTGGTGTGGGCGGGCTGGCAGCGGGACGGCTTTCCCGAGCAGGCCGTGTCGCTGCGCCGGCTGCCCGAGGCCAACGCGATCGGACCCGGGGAACTCGGTGGGGCCGTGCTGCTGCACCACGTCGACGCGACCGTGCCCGAGGTGCTGCACCGGGCGGCCGGCGGAGTGGGCACGGGCGCCGTACGCCGGGCGGCCACGGTCGGCGGCAACATCGTCGGCAGCACCCTGCGCTGTCTGCTCCCCGCCGCCCTCGTCCTCGACGCCCGGGCCACGGTCCTGACCGCCGACGGCGTCTACGAGACCGACCTGGCCGAGCTGCTGGCCAAACGCCTCGTGCTGCTCGCCCTGCGCTGGCGCACACCGCTGGCCAGCGGCTACCGCAAGCTGGAGGGCGCGGCGGGTGGCGCGCCGCCCCTCGTCGTCGCCGTCGCCCTGCACTCCGGGGACGAGGGCCGCGCCCACCTGCGCGTGGCCGTCCGCGACAATTACGACGTGCTCAGCGGGAGCGCCCCCTGCGAGCCCGGCGCCGGCGCCGGGGAGGTGCTGCACGCCCTGGAGGGCACGGAGCTCGGCGAGTTGCCCGCCGCCGCCCGGGACGCCGTACGCGACCAGGTCGTCGAGGTGCTGGCCCGCGCCGCCGGCTGAGGAGCGGTCCCCGCGCGGGAGACCGGCGCCGCCGGGGCGGGCGTGCGGAGCCGTCGGCCGGGACGCCGCCCTCGCCGGGCCGTCACGCGGCCGTCCGTCGCGCGCCCGTCGTGTGGAGACCGGCCGTCCCGGGGCCGTCCGTCGTGGGGAACGCGGCGGGCGGCCGCGTGGCGTGGCGGCCCGGCGCGGGGGCTCCCACCCCCGGACCCGGCCTCGAACCCGGCCCCCGCGAGAGGCGATGTCAGTGGCTGTTGGTAGAACTGCGGACACCTCGCAGATCGCACACCCTTTCCCCTCGGGAGCAGCCGTATGACCATCGGTGAACACCTCAAGGCGCTCCACGGGCTGCCCGCCTACACGTTTCCCGGCGCCGCGCACAAGCCGCGGCCGGTCGAGCCGGACGCCGTGGCCTGGCGCGTCACCAGCGACGTCTACGACGCCGACGAGAAGTGGACGGACGCGTTCGCCCGCTTCTGCGCAGCCGTCGACACCACGCGCGTGAAGGCGCTGATCGTCGGAGCGTGGGAGGAGGCCTACGAGGACGACCCCACCCCCGTGGTCGAGGCGCTGACCGCCGCCCGGGACCGGTTCCCGGCCCTGCGCGCGCTGTTCTTCGGCGACATGGTGATGGAGGAGTGCGAGATCTCCTGGATCAACCAGACCGACGTCACCCCGCTCCTGACGGCGTTCCCCGCGCTGGAGGAGTTCGGGGTGCGCGGCGGGTCCGGGCTGCGTTTCCCCGCCCTGGGGCACAGCGCGCTGCGCCGGCTGGTCGTCGAGACGGGCGGACTGCCCGCCGAGGTCGTGCGCGGCGTGGCCGCCAGCGACCTGCCCGCACTGGAGCACCTGGACCTGTGGCTCGGCACGCCCGAATACGGCGGCGACAGCGAGGCGGCCGACCTCGAGCCGATCCTGTCCGGCGCCCGGCTGCCCCGCCTGCGGCACCTGGCCCTGCGCAACAGCGAGATGCAGGACGCGGTGGCCGTCGCGGTCGCGGCGGCCCCGGTGGTGCCCCGGCTGGAGGTGCTGGACCTCTCCATGGGCGTGCTGACGGACGAGGGCGCCGCCGCCCTGCTCGACGGACAGCCGCTCACCCACCTCAAGAAGCTGGACCTGCACCACCACTACCTCAGCGAGCCGCTCCAGGAGCGCGTCCGGCAGACCCTCGGGGCCGCGGGCGTCGAGGTGGACCTCGACCGCGGCGACGCCGACGAGGACGCGGACGACGACGGCACGGTGTGGCGTTACGTCGCCGTGGGGGAGTGAGCGACGAAACCCATGGACCGCACGCCTGTGCCGGTGAGTGATCCCGTGCCGCGTCTCGCGGTGGTCGCCAACCCCGAGAACCGTCGGGTCGCCCTCTTCGAGGAGGCCGTGCGGACGGCCGGACTGCCCGCCCCGCGGATCGTCCCCTGGGCGGACGTCCTGCGCGCCCGGGGAGCCGACTTCGCCGTCGACGAGATCGTCCGGATCGACTCGCCCGGGGAGAACCGGGAGGTCGACCGGATGCTGCGGGGCGCCCCGGACCCCACCCGGGTCGAGGGATCGGCGCGCTGGTACGCCGCCTTCGTCGCCGCCGTGCGCAGCCTGCGCGGCGGCGTCCGCCTCACCGACCCCGACGACCTGGCCGTGCTGTTCGACAAACGGCTCTGCCACGGCGTCCTGCACGCGGCGGGCGTCCCGGTCCCCGCCTCGCCCACCTCGGGCCCGGACGGCCTGCCGGTGCGCGGCTGGGACGACGTGCGCGCCGCGATGCGCGAGCACCGGATGCCCCGGCTCTTCGTGAAGCCGGCGCACGGGTCGTCCGCGTCGGGGGTCCTCGCCGTCGAAGCGGGTGGCGGCGGCCGCATCAGGGCCACCACCTCCGTCGAACTGACCGCGGACGGCGTCCTGTACAACTCCCTGCGGGTGCGCCGCTACGAACGCGAGCGGGACGTCGCGGCCGTCGTCGACGCGCTCGCCCCCGACGGACTGCACCTGGAGCGCTGGCTGCCGAAGGCGTCCCAGAGCGGCCGGGCCGCCGACCTCCGGGTCGTCGTGGTGGCCGGCCGGGCCACCCACGCCGTCGTCCGCACCAGCCGCTCGCCCCTGACCAACCTGCACCTCGGGGGACGCCGCGGCGATCTGGACACCGCCCGCGAGGCCGTCGAGGCCGCGGGCGCCCGCTGGGCCGACGTGCTCGGCGTGTGCGAGCAGGCCGCGGCCTGCTTCCCGCGCACTCTGTGCGTCGGCGTCGACCTGCTGCCCGCCGTCGGCTGGCGCGGGGCCGCGATCGGCGAGGTCAACGCCTTCGGCGACCTGCTGCCCCGGCTCACCGGTCTGCCCGGCGGCGGGGCGGAGGGCCAGGACACGTACGCGGCCCAGGTGGCGGCCGTGTTGCGCGGCTTCGTCCCGCACAGAACAGGAACACCGCATGCCTGAGCCCGACATGAACGACGTCGTCGGCAGCCACGACATCCTCCTGGTGACCCTGGACACCCTGCGGTACGACGTGGCCGCCGAGCTGGCGCAGGCGGGCCGCATCCCGCACCTCGCGCGCCACCTCCCGAACGGCCGCTGGGAGCGCCGGCACGCCCCGGGCAGCTTCACCTACGCCTCCCACCAGGCCATCTTCGCCGGTTTCCTGCCCACCCCGGCAGCCCCCGGACCGCACCCGCGGCTGTTCGCGGCGAGCTTCGCCGGCAGCGAGACCACCGCCGGCGGCACCTTCGTCTACGACACGCCCGATCTGGTCTCCGGCCTCGGGAAGGAGGGGTACCACACCGTCTGCGTCGGGGGAGTGGGCTTCTTCAACAAGCAGGGCCCGCTGGGCTCGGTGCTGCCCGGTCTGTTCCACGAGTCCCACTGGGCACCGGAGTTCGGCGTCACCTCGCCGGAGTCCTTCGAGAACCAGATCGCCCGCGCCGAGCAGACCGTCCGCGAACTCCCGCCCGAGAAAAGGATGTTCCTCTTCGTGAACGTCTCCGCGCTGCACCAGCCGAACTGGTTCCACCTGCCCGGTGCGACCCGGGCTGCGGGCGACAGCCGTGAGACGCACGCCGCGGCGCTGGAGTACGTGGACCGGCACATCGGGCGGCTGTTCACCGCCGCGAGCAGCAGACGCCGCTGCTTCGCGATCGTCTGCTCCGACCACGGCACCGCCTACGGCGACGACGGCTACACCGGCCACCGCCTGGGCCACGAGTCCGTGTGGACCGTGCCGTACGCCCACTTCTTCCTCGACCCCCCACCCCTCGACCCCGCCCCCGGTGGTCCCGTACCCCTCGACTCCGCACCCCGTGAGCCCGTACCCCGTCCGACGGAGACCGACCGATGACCACCGCCGAGCCGGTCACCCGCACCAGCCCGTACCAGCACTACGTCTACGCCTACCCGCACAAGACGGCCTACCGGCCGCTTCCCGACCGCCCCCTCCTCGCGGAGCTCTGGGCGAGCGAGCCCAAGGACGCCCTCTCCCTCTATCTGCACATCCCGTTCTGCGAGGTCCGCTGCGGGTTCTGCAACCTCTTCACCCGCATCGGCGCCCCCGACGGCCTGACGGGCGCCTATCTGGACGCGCTGGAACGGCAGGCCACCGCCGTGCGCGACGCACTGGGGGAGGGGGCCCGGTTCGCCACGGCCGCCTTCGGCGGCGGCACCCCCACCTTCCTCACCGCCACCGAGCTGGAGCGCCTCTGCGACATCGCCGAGCACCGCATGGGCGCCGACCTCCGCGCGGTCCCGCTCTCCGTGGAGGCGTCCCCCGCGACGGCCACGGCCGACCGGCTCGCCGTCCTCGCCGACCGCGGCGCCACCCGGCTCAGCCTGGGCGTGCAGAGCTTCGTCGACGCCGAGGCCCGGGCCGCCGTACGCCCGCAGCGCCGCGCCGACGTGGAGGCGGCGCTCGGGCGCGTGCGCGAGGCCCGCATCCCGGTCCTCAACATCGACCTGATCTACGGCATCGACGGCCAGACCGAGCAGAGCTGGCTGCACTCCCTGGACGCGGCCCTCACCTGGCGGCCCGAGGAGCTCTACCTCTACCCCCTCTACGTGCGCCCGCTGACCGGTCTCGGGCGGCGCCACCCCGCCCCCGGCCCGCGAACCGGCGGCGATCCGGCCTGGGACGAGCGGCGCCTGACCCTCTACCGGGCGGGCCGCGACCACCTCCTCGCGCGCGGCTACACCCAGCACTCCATGCGCATGTTCCGCCGCGCCGACGCCCCGCCGCAGGGCGCCGACGACTACGCCTGCCAGACCGACGGCATGATCGGCCTCGGCTGCGGCGCCCGCTCCTACACGTCGGGGCTGCACTACTCCTTCGACTACGCCGTGGACATGCACCAGATCCGCGGCATCATCGACGACTACGTGGCCGGCGACGCGGCCGGCTTCGCCCGCGCCCAGGTGGGTTACCCCATGAGCCCGGCCGAAGCGCGTCGCCGGCACCTCCTCCAGTCGCTCCTCCAGGCCGACGGGCTGCGCCCGGACGACTACCGGGACCGCTTCGGCAGCGCCCCCGCCGACGACTTCGGCCCCGAGCTCGAGCGGTTCGCCGACCGGGGCTGGCTGAGCGACGCCGACCCGACCGCCCTGCGGCTCACCCCCGAGGGCCTCGCCCACTCCGACGCCGTCGGCCCCGAGCTCTTCTCCCCGGCCGTGCGGACCGCCATGGCCGCCTACGAGCGGAAGTGACCCGGCCGTCATGGATCTGACCCTGCTCTACCGCGGTCCGCTCGCCTCCTGCGACTACGACTGCCCCTACTGCCCGTTCGCCAAGCGACGGGACTCCACCGCCGAGCTGCGGGCCGACCGCGCCGCCCTGGCACGGTTCGCCGCGTGGGCGGCGGACCGGACCGACGACCGGCTCTCCCTCCTGTTCACCCCCTGGGGCGAGGGCCTGGTCCGCTCCTGGTACCGGCGCGCCCTCGCCGACCTCTCCCGCCTCCCGCACATCCGCCGGGTCGCGATCCAGACGAACCTCAGCTGCCGCACCGACTGGCTGGCCGAGGCCGACGCGGACACCCTGGCCCTGTGGTGCACCTACCACCCGGGCCAGACGCCGTACGACCGATTCCTCGCCAAGTGCCGCGACCTGGCCGACCGGGGCGTCCGCTTCAGCGTCGGCGTGGTCGGTCTGCCCGGACACCGGGACGCGGCCCGACGGCTGCGCGCCGACCTGCCCCCGCACGTCTACCTGTGGATCAACGCGGCCGAGGGGCACGTCTACACGGACGCCGAGGCCGACGACTGGACCGCGCTCGACCCGCTCTTCCCCTACAGCCGCCACCCGCACACCAGCGCCGGCCTGCCCTGCCGCACGGGCGAGTCGGTGATCTCGGTCGACGGCGAGGGCACCGTGCGGCGCTGCCACTTCGTCCGCGCCGAACTGGGCAACCTCTACGACGGCTCCTATCGCGCCGCGCTGCGTCCGCGGGCGTGTCCGCTCGCCGTCTGCGACTGCCACATCGGTTACGTCCACCTGGAGACGCTGCCGCTGTACGACGTCTTCGCCGGCGGCGTCCTGGAACGCATCCCGGCGGCCGCTCCTCCGCGGCACTCGACCCCGTCCCGGCAGCCCGGCCCCGCACAGCACTCCGCCCGCGTCACGGGGATCGCGACGCGGGCGGGGACGACGGACTGACGGGTGGGCGGACGCGCAGGCGTTACGGCGTCACGTCCGTGACCCTCCAGCGCTGGTTGGAACCGGAGTTGGCCTGCCAGGTGGTGACGGCCGCGCCCTCGTTGGTCGCCTGGCCGCCGACCTCGAGGAGCCGTCCGGTCGCCACGTTGATCAGCGTCCATGTGCTGTCACCCGTGGTCGACATGATCCACTCGGTGGCGGGGTCCCGCTCGCCGGTGTCCGGCTCGACCACCGGCACGTTGTCGCGGACGGCGAGACGCTTGCCCTCGGCCGGGTTGGCGAAGACGTACCGCTGGCGTGCGCCCTTGTCGCCGTGCCGTGCGTCGAGCTGCCACTGCTGCGCGGTGCTGCCGTTGGCCGAGCCGATGACCAGGCTCTTGCCGTTGGCGGCGACGGTCACCGCCTTGCCGCTCTGCACGCCGGTCAGCGTGTAGGAGTGGCCCTTGGTGAACAGGCTCGCGTTCTTCGCGACGCCCGAGACGCCCTTCACGGCGAACGAGGTCACGGACTGCGCCGGGACGGTGTAGGTGGCCTTGCCGTCGACGACCTTGACCGGGGCCTGCTGCTTCAGCTTGCCGTCGGCGCTGGTCACGGTCGGTGTGACGGTCGCGCCCCGCTTGACGGTGCGGAACTTCGACAGGTCGATGGTGACCGTGCGGGCCGCGGTGGTGGAGTTCACGTGGACGAGGGAGACGCCCTTGCCGTTCTTCGTCACGGCGGCGGCGCTGGAGGTGTCGTCCACCTTGATGAGCTTGTCGCCGGGCTTGATGAAGTGGGTGAAGTTGCGGGCCGTGTCGAACTTGGTGTTCGTGTAGATCGGGCACGACTTCAGGGTGTCCGACTTCGTGCAGCTGAACGGGAGCTGGATCTCGCCCCAGTTGCCGCCCTTGGCGGACTCGCCGCCCGGCTTCATGTTGTCGTAGTCCTCGACCGGCTGCCAGAACACCCAGGCGCTGGGCTCCAGTTCACGCAGATCGTTCACCATCTGCTGGGCCAGCCCGAGGCCCGGACGCATGTCGGTGAAGCTCTGCCCGTCGCCCCAGTCTCCCTCGACCTCGCTCATCCACAGCGGCTTGTCGGCGGCCTTGGCGAGGTCGCGGACGGTGGTGCGCTGACCGGTGCCGTAGGTGTGGACGTTCATCTGGTCCACGAGGTCCTTGGAGGCCTGCGAGTAGGAGTTCCAGTTCGTCGCGAAGATGGACGGGTTGGTCTCGTCCATCGCCGAAATCTTCGCCTTGGTCTTCGCCTTCTTCAGCGCGGGCGCCAGCGCGGCGAGCACCTTCTGCTGGAGCGCGGGACCGATGTGGGCGCCCTCCTGGCGGCCGCCGACCGGTTGGCCGTTCGCGTCGAGCCGGGTGCCCCAGTAGCCGGTGTTGGGCTCGTTGAACGGGTCGACGGTGTCGACCTTGATGCCCTCGGCCTTCTCCAGCCGCTTGGTCGCGCCGGCGATGTAGGCGGCGAAGTCGTCGACCGAGTCGGCCTTCAACTGGTCGGTGTTGGCGTTGAACCCGCCCGAGACGTAGCCGCTCTCCGTCATGAACCACGGCGGGGAGTTGCTGAACGTCTCCCAGTGGGTGATGTCCTTCTTGATGCGGTCGACCCACCAGCGCTGGGTGGCGTCGGCGTTCTTGTTCCAGTCCGCCGGGTCGTCCGCGCTCCACCAGTCGGTGTCCTCGCGGGTGGTGCCCGCGGGCGCCTTCCACCAGCCCTCGACGGCGCCGCCCGCGCGCAGGTAGTCCTTCACGTCCGGCGCGTTGCCGCCGCCGATGTTGTAGCGGGCGATGTTCAGCGCGAGGCCGTCGTCGCCGAAGAGCAGCTTGGCGAGCTTCTCGCGGACCGCCGGCGGGTAGTCGCCGGTGGCGTTCGCGAACCAGACCAGGCTGGTGCCCCAGCCCTCGAACTTCTCCTGCCGGTACGAGGGGTCCGGCGTCACGGTGACGGCGGCCTCGGCGTGCGCCTGCACGGGGACGCTGAGAAGCGCGGCCCCGGTGGCCAGGGCGGTGAGTGCGGCGGCCCCGAGGGTCCGTCTGCTGCGGTTACGGCGTGCCATCTGTGCTCCCAACTGCGGTGCGGTCGCTGTGGTGGGCCCCTGCCGCCGCGCGGGCGGCAGGGGATGGCCCCCGGCCGCGGACGCATGCCGTGCCGGGGAGTCGTGGGGGATGCGGTGAGACGACGAGGTGCTGTGCGGCCTGTCCTGAGAGGTGCTGTGCGGCGTGTCCTCTAGCGCGTGGGCTGGCGCAGGACGGCGACCTCCCGCGGACCGAGCACCAGGGCGCCGTCCGTGCCGCCGGAGCCGATCAGGACCTCTCCTGCCAGCCCGGCCACCGGCACCGTCGCGTCGGTCCTGTTGACGAGGAACAGGAACCGCTCCCCGGCGCCGCGGCGGACGGTCAGCTCGACCTTGCCCCGCACGTCGGCGGGGAGTTCACTGCCGACGCCGGCCGGCTCCAGCAGCCGCGGCAGCAGCGAGCGGAGGCCGTCGACGCCGAGCCGGGTGGAGACGTAGGAGGCGGAGCCGGCGCCGGTGGGCCGCCGGGTGACGGCGGGGCGGCCGGCGTGCACTCCGGTGCGGTAGTGCGCCAGTACCTCGGTCTCGTCGCCGGTCACGGCGATCCGGTCCGTCCACAGGGTGCCCCAGGTGGAGTCGTCGAGCTCTACGCGCTCGCCGGCGAGCAGCGGGCCGAACTCCTCGATGCGGACGCCGAGCAGGTCGCGCAGGGCGCCCGGGTAACCGCCGAGCCACACGTGGTCGTTCTCGTCGACGATCCCGGAGAAGTACGTGGTGACGAGGTGGCCGCCCTGCTCGACGTACCGAGTGAGTTCCTTGGCGAGCTCGGCGGGGACGACGTGCAGCACGGGCGCGACGAGCACCTGGTGCCGGGAGAGGTCGGCGCGGGTGGTGACGAGGTCGGCGCGGACGCCGAGGGAGAGCAGCGCCGAGTACCAGTCGAGCGCCTCCTGCCGGTAGTCCAGCAGGGCGGTGGGGTGGGAGTCCTGCTCGCTCGCCCACCACGACTGCCAGTCGTAGAGGATGCCGACGGAGGCCGCCTCGCGCTCCGAACCCGCCACCGGGGCCAGGGTCTTGAGCTGGGCGCCGAGGTCGGCGACCGCGCGGAAGAGATCGCTGTCGGGGCCGGCGTGCGGAACCATCGCCGAGTGGTACTTCTCGGCGCCCGCCGCGGACTGCCGCCACTGGAAGAAGCACACCGCGTCCGCGCCGTGCGCCACGTGCAGCAGTGAGTCGCGGGCCAGGTCGCCGGGCCGCTTCGCCACGTTGACGGGCTGCCAGTTGACCGCGCTGGTGGAGTGCTCCATGAGGAACCACGGCCGCCCGCCCGCGATGCCGCTGACGAGGTTCGCGGAGAACGACAGCTCGTCGCGGTCCTGCGGGCCGGGGTGCACGTAGTGGTCGTTGGAGACGAAGTCGATCTCGCTCGCCCAGTCCGGGTAGTTCATGCCCTTGGTGCCGCCCATCACCATGAAGTTGGTGGTGACCGGGATCCCGGGGGTGATCTCCCGCAGGATCTCCCGCTCGGCGACCAGGTGGTCCTTCAGGGCGTCCGAGGAGAACCGCTTGAAGTCCAGCTGCTGGGTCGGGTTGGGGTGCGAGGCGGCCAGCCGGGGCGGCAGGATCTGCTCCCAGTCGCTGTAGCGCTGCGACCAGAACGCCGTGCCCCAGGCGTGGTTGAGCGCGTCGAGGCTGCCGTAGCGGGCGCGCAGCCAGACCCGGAAGGCGCGGGCGGCGTCGTCCGAGTGGTCGTAGACGTTGTGGCAGCCCAGCTCGTTGGAGACGTGCCAGGCGACGAGGGCCGGGTGGTCCTTGTAGCGGCCGGCGATCTCCCGGACCAGCCGCAGGGCGTGCTCGCGGAAGACCGGCGAGGTGGGCCGCCAGTGCTGGCGCGCCCCCGGCCACAGGGTCTCGCCGTTCGCCGTGACCGGCAGGATCTCGGGGTGGGCGCTGGTCAGCCACGGAGGCGGGGAGGCGGTGGCGGTGGCCAGGTCGACACCGATCCCGCCGGCGTGCAGCAGGTCCATGACCTCGTCGAGCCAGCCGAAGTCCCAGGTGTCCGGGCCCGGCTGGATGCGGGCCCAGGAGAAGATCCCCACGGAGACGACGGTGACGCCGGCCTCCTGCATCAGCCGGACGTCCTCCGCCCACACGTCCCTGGGCCACTGCTCGGGGTTGTAGTCGGCGCCGTAGGCCAGACGCGGAGCGGGGTCACCGTCCGCCCCGCTCAGCATGCGGGACTGGAGGGTGGAGATCATGGCGGTCCTTCCGAAGGTGGTGCACGGGGGCGGCGCGGCCCGGGTGCCGCGCCGCCCGGCGTTTACTGCTGTGCTGGTGCTGTGCCGACCGCTTCGCGGTCGACTGGTTCTCGACTACTTCTGGATGGTGAAGCCCTGCTCCTCGCCGTACTTGACCGAGGCGTCCTGCCAGGCCTTCAGGCCGTCCGCCAGCTTGGTGCCGGAGACGTAGGCCTTGCCGACCGTGTCGTTGAAGATCGAGTTGGCGTACGGCTGGAACGGGAGGTACGACCAGTCGCTCGCCACGTTCGCGGCGGAGTCGGCGAAGATCTTGTTCGCCTCCTGGCCGTCGAAGTAGTCGAACTTCTTGCTCTGGAACGCGGGCGACTCGAGCTCCGCCTTGGTTGCGGGGAAGGCGCCCTCGCTGATGCGGGTGGCGACACCGGCGCCGGAGTTGGCGTACTCGGTGAAGGCGTAGGCGAGTTCCTTGTTCTTGGCCAGCGTCGGGACGGCCAGCGAGCTGCCGCCGTTCTCCGCGCTCGCCTTGTCGCCCTTGGTCCAGGCCGGCATCGGCGCCGCGCGCCACTGGCCCTTGGCGTTCGGGACGCCGGTGGCGAAGTTGGCGGGCATCCAGGCGCCGGTGGCCAGGGTGGCGATGGTGCCGTCGCCCAGGCCCTTGTACCAGTCGTCGGTCCAGCCGTTGACCGGGGCGAGCAGCTTCTCGCTGATCAGCTGCTGCCAGACGGTCTCGTACTTCTTGGCGCCGGCGTCGTCGAAGTTGACGCCGAGCTTGGTGCCGTCGACCTTGTAGGGGCGCGAACCGGCCTGCCACAGCAGGGAGGTGGTGAGGCCCGCGTCACCGAGGTCGCTGGTGATGTACGCCTTCGGGTCGGCCTTGTGGAGCTTGCGGGCCGCGTCCAGGTACTCGTCCCAGGTGGTGGGGACGGCGATCTTGTACTTGTCGAAGACCGTCTTGTTGTAGAACAGCGCCATCGGACCCGAGTCCATCGGCAGGCCGTAGACCTTGTCGCCGTCGCTGACCGCGTTCCACGGGCCCGGGGTGTACTTCGACGCGAGCTTGTCGGCGCCGTAGGGGGCCAGGTCGGTCAGGCCCTTGGTCAGGGAGTACTGGCCGAGCGCGAAGTACTCGACCTGGGCGACGTCCGGGACGCCCTTGCCGGCCGAGATCGCGTTGGACAGCGCGGTGTAGTGCTTGTCGCCGGAGCGCTCGCTGACCAGGTTGACCTTGACCTTCGGGTACTTCTTCTGGAAGTCGGCGGCCACGGTCTTCAGGGTGGGCTCCCACGCCCAGACCGTGATGTCGCCGCCCTTGTCCAGGGCTGCCTGGATGTCGCCGGCGGAGACGGCCTTGGTGTCGGAGTCGTCGTCCGAGCCGCCGCAGGCGGTGACGCCCAGGGCCAGGGTGGAGACGAGGGCGATGCCGCGCAGGATGCGGCTCGTTGTTCTGCGCATGGGGCTTCCACTTCTTCGTGGGTGGGACAGGTGAGGGTGGGGGTGTCGCTGGTGCTGGTAAGGCTTAAATGTGGGGCTTGTGGGGGCCGTCCACGTCACTCCTTGACGCTTCCGGCGGCGAGGCCGGACTGCCAGTGCTTCTGGAGGAACAGGAAGGCGGCGATCAGCGGAAGGATCGTCAGCAGGGACCCCGTGATCACCAGGTTGAAGATCACGTCACCGCCGATGGTCTGTGCCTGGGAGCTCCAGGCGCTCAGACCCAGCGTCAGCGGGTACCAGTCCGGGTCCTTCAGCATGATCAGCGGGAGGAAGTAGTTGTTCCAGGTGGCGACCGTGGTGAACAGCAGCACGGTCACGATCCCGGGGGCCAGCAGCGGCAGCGCGACCTGGAAGAAGGTCCGCACCTCGCTCGCCCCGTCCATCCGGGCCGCCTCCAGCAGCTCGGTCGGGATCGCCTCGGCGGCGAACACCCACATCAGGTAGAGGCCGAACGGCGACACCAGCGAGGGGATGATGACCGCCGAAGGGGTGTCGGTCAGCCCCATCTTGCTGAACATCAGGAAGGTGGGCACCGCCAGCGCCGTACCCGGCACGGCCACCGCGCCGATCACCACGGCGAACACGGCGCGCCTGCCGGGGAACTGGAACTTCGCCAGCGCGTACCCGCCGAGCACGGCCAGCAGCGTCGCGCCGCCCGCGCCGAGCCCCACGTACAGCAGGGTGTTCAGCAGCCAGCGGCCGAAGATGCCGTCGTGGTAGGTGAAGGTGTCCCGGACGTTGTCCCACAGCGCGAAGTCGTGGGCGAACCACAGGCCGTTGGAGTCGGCCAGGCCGGCCTGGGTCTTCGTCGAGTTGATGATCAGCCAGATCAGCGGCACCACGGTGTAGAGGACCATCAGGGCCATCAGCACCGTCAGCAGCACGTTGCGCTTCGGCTTGCCGGGGGTGTGCTTCTTACGGGGGGTGCGCAGTCCGGGCGCGGCGCTCTTCGCGGGGGAGGCGGTGACAGAGGTGCTCATCGGGTCACGCTTCCTTGCGCATGCCGCGCAGCTGGACGGCGTAGGCGACGATCATCGTGATGACGCCCATGATGATGGCCACCGTCGCGGAGTAGTTGTGCTGCTGGCCGTTGAAGGACAGCGAGTACGTGTAGAAGTTCGGCGTGAAGTCCGTGGTGATCGAGTTCAGTGCCAGCGGACGCAGGATGCTCGGCTCGTTGAAGAGCTGGAAGCTGCCGATGATCGAGAAGATCGTGGCGATGACGATCGCTCCCCGGATCGCGGGCAGCTTGATCGAGCGGATGATCCGCCACTGTCCCGCGCCGTCGATCTCCGCCGCCTCGTACAGCGAGGTCGGGACGACGCGCAGCGCCGAGTAGAAGATCAGCATGTTGTACCCGACGAACTCCCAGGTCACGATGTTGCCGATGGAGGCGAGCACCCAGCCGGGGGAGAGCAGGTCGGGCAGCGTGACACCGAACGCGGAGTTGATGTCGCCCACCAGGCCGTACTTGGTGCCGTACATGAAGCCCCACATCAGGGTGGCGACCACGGCGGGCACGGCGTACGGCAGGAAGATCGTGATGCGGAAGAAGCTCTTGCCGTAGAGGCGGCCGCTGTCCAGTGCCAGCGCCACCAGCAGGGCGATGCCGAGCATGAGCGGCACCTGGACGGCCAGGAAGAGCGCCACCCGGCCGACGGCGCCCCAGAAGGCGTCGTCCTGCAGGGCCCGGGTGTAGTTGTCCAGGCCGACGAACTGGTTTCCGCCGATGAGCTGGTTCCGGAAGAGGCTGAGGTAGATCGAGTACACGATCGGGGCCAGGAAGACCAGCGCGAACACGGCCACGAACGGACCGAGGAAACCCCACCCGGTCCAGGAGCGGCGGTCCCGTTTCGCCGGAGGCGGTGCCGGCCGCGGCTCGGCGGCCACCGGCGGTTGCAGCGTCGTCATGTAGTTCCTCGCTCGTCCAGTCCTGGAACCGGCGGTGATGCGCGGAGATTTCCGGTCGCCTCGCCGCCACCATGATG
The DNA here is from genome assembly GCF_030816715.1 of Streptomyces achromogenes. Classification (NCBI taxonomy): domain Bacteria; kingdom Bacillati; phylum Actinomycetota; class Actinomycetes; order Kitasatosporales; family Streptomycetaceae; genus Streptomyces; species Streptomyces achromogenes. The sequence continues at coordinate 8,342,996 of NZ_JAUSYH010000001.1, forward strand.
TTTGCGTAAACATCAGCCACGCAAGAGGGCTGTACAAGCTGTTATGTTTACGTAAACATCTGATGGCGGCATGTCTACACTGCCCCGATAACGATGGTCAAGGGCCCTCCGGGGAGACTGTGACAGCTGAGCCGACAGAGAGGTGGGCACACGGGGTGGACATGGCCGAAAGAACATCGGCGAAGGGGTCGCGGCGGCCGCGGGCCACGGCCTCCATGGCGGATGTCGCGCGGCTCGCGGGGGTGTCCTCGCAGACGGTGTCCCGGGTCTCCAACGGGTACGCCGGGGTGAACGAGGAGACCCGGCAGCAGGTGCTCGAGGCCATGAAGGAACTCGGCTACCGGCCCAACAGCGCCGCCCGGGCCCTCAAGCGCGGCGAGTTCCGCACGATAGGCGTCATCACGTTCACGCTGTCCACCACCGGAAACGTGCGCACCCTGGAGGCGATCGCCACCTCGGCGGCGGAAGAGGGCTACGCGGTGACGCTGCTCCCGGTGGCCGTCCCCACCTCGGACGAGGTGCGCGGCGCGTTCTCCCGGCTGGAGGAACTGGCCGTCGACGCGGTGATCGTCATCATGGAGGTGCACCTGCTCGACGCGGCGACCGTCAAGCTCCCGCCGCACGTCCAGGTCGTCGTGGTGGACTCCGACGCCGGCGACCACTACACCGTCGTCGACACCGACCAGGCCGGCGGCACCCGTACCGCCGTCCAGCACCTGCTCGACCTCGGCCACCGCACCGTCTGGCACCTGGGCGGGCCCGAGGGCTCGTTCGCCGCGCAACGCCGCGCGGACGCGTGGCGCGCCGCTCTCGCCGAGGCGGGCCGTCCGGCCCCGCCCCTGGTCCGCGGCGACTGGTCGGCGGAGTCCGGCTACCGGGCCGGCCTCGAACTCGCGGCCCGCGAGGAGTGCACGGCCGTCTTCGCGGCCAACGACCAGATGGCCCTGGGTCTGCTCCGCGCCCTGCACGAGGGCGGCCGCCGGGTGCCCGAGGACGTCAGCGTCATCGGCTTCGACGACATCCCCGAGGCGAGCTCCTTCCTGCCCCCGCTCACCACCCTGCACCAGGACTTCGCCGAGGTGGGCCGGCTCTGCGTCCAGGCCGTGCTGCGCAAGATGCGCCCGGACGGCGCCGAACACGGGACCACGCTGGTTCCGACGCGGCTCGTCCATCGGCAGAGCACGGCCCCGCCGCCCGGGGTGGACTGACACCGAGCGGCGCCGGCCGCGCCGCACCCGGCTGCTCGACAACGTCACGGTGCACAAGGCGACTTGGGGTGCGCCCGCGTCCGGGAAGGGCCGGTCACCTCGGGTGCTCGCCCACGGCCCGGGCCGCCGTACGCCAGGCCGTGGTGACCGCCAGCCGGGCGGCCGTCGTCCCGCGCTCCGTCTCCGCCGGCAGGCGCAGCGGCGCGCCCAGGTGGACGTGGCAGTGCGGGCGCCGAACCGGCGCCGTCAACGTGCCCGCCAGTTGCTTCGCCGCCGAGCCGGAGGCGATGCGCCGGGCGCCCGCGTGCCCCACCGGCACCACCAGGGCGCCGGTCGTCTGCGCCAGGCGGGCCAGCCCGGTGCGGAACGGTTCGGGCGCGGTCGCCGCGGCGTCCCTGCGGCGCGGCAGCCCGCCCTCGCCGTACAGCAGCACGTGCCGTCCGCCGGCCAGCGCCTCGGCGGCGGCGTCGAGGGCCAGCGCCGCGTGCGTCGTGCGGCGGTGGACCGGGATGTGCCCCTCCCGGGTCAGCGCCCGGCCGAGCAGCGGTACGCGCCACAGCCCCGCGGTAGCCATGACCACCGGGTCCAGCTCGAACCGCCGCAGGGCGGCCATGACGACGGCGGGGTCGGCCAGGGAGTCGTGGTTGGCCACGAAGATGCTGCCCGCGGGCAGCCGCAGCTTGATCTCACTGGTGACGGTGAGCCGCCCGAAGAGCGGCGTCAGGGCGATGACAGCACGGCTGAACACGAGGATGCCTCTCCGTAGGGGCGGTCGGAGCCTCAGTGTCATGGGTCCCGGCCGGCCACGCCTGAGTACCGCTACTCAGATCCCCCGCCGAACACCTCCCGGAAGCACCGGTGTTCACCGCCCCGTCGGGGGCATGCGCAGAACAGCGGCTCCCCGGAAGGAGCCCCCACCCCGAAAGGACGGACCCCGTGGTCGCCATCGTCTCGGCAGTGCTGTTCTTCATCGCCTTCCTGATCAACGCGGCGGACATCTCCACCAACGACACCTTCAGCTCCACCAACCTCATGCTCCTCGGCCTGACCGCGCTCGCCCTCCACGTCGCGGGCATCGGCAGCGGCTGGTCGGTGCGCGGCCGCCGACGCTGAGCGCCTGCCCGGCGACCCGCGCGAAAAGCCGGCCCGTACTCGCGGACAGCCGCTCCCACGAGGGAAGATGGGACCGCACGGCAATGGTCAACCGATGTGGAGGAGCGGGCACATGCAGCACGAGCGAGCGGGCCAGGCGGCCGGCCCCGAGGATCTCGTCGACGTCGCCCGGCTGGTCACCGCGTACTACGCGCTGCACCCCGACCCGGCCGACCCGGCGCAGCGCGTGACGTTCGGCACCTCCGGACACCGCGGATCGTCGCTGAACACCGCGTTCAACGAGGACCACATCGCGGCCACCAGCCAGGCCATCTGCGAGTACCGGGCCGCGCAGGGCACCGACGGCCCCCTCTTCCTCGGCGCCGACAGCCACGCCCTGTCCGAGCCGGCCCGGGTCACCGCCCTCGAGGTGTTCGCGGCCTGCGGCGTCACCGTGCTCATCGACAGCGCCGACGGCTACACGCCCACGCCCGCCGTCTCGCACGCGATCCTGACCCACAACCGCGGGCGCACCGCCGGCCTCGCCGACGGCGTGGTGGTCACCCCCTCGCACAACCCGCCCGCCGACGGCGGCTTCAAGTACAACCCGCCGAGCGGCGGGCCGGCGGGCTCCGACGCCACCTCCTGGATCCAGGACCGGGCCAACGAGATCATCGCGTCCGGTCTGAAGGACGTCCGGCGCGTCACGCAGGTCCGGGCCCTCGCCGCACCCACGACGCAGCGGTACGACTTCCTCGGCACGTACGTCGCCGACCTGCCCGGCGTCCTCGACCTGGACGCGATCCGCGCCGCCGGCGTGCGCATCGGCGCCGACCCGCTGGGCGGGGCGTCGGTCGCCTACTGGGGCAGGATCGCCGAGCAGCACCGCCTCGACCTGACCGTGGTCAACCCGCTGACCGATCCCACCTGGCGATTCATGACGCTGGACTGGGACGGCAAGATCCGCATGGACTGCTCGTCGCCGTACGCGATGGCCTCCCTGATCGGCCGGCGCGACCGGTTCGACATCGCCACGGGCAACGACGCCGACGCCGACCGGCACGGCATCGTCACCCCCGACGCGGGCCTGATGAACCCCAACCACTATCTGGCCGCGGCCATCGCCTACCTCTACGCGCACCGCGGGCAGTGGCCCGCGAGCGCGGGCGTCGGCAAGACGCTGGTGTCGTCCTCCATGATCGACCGCGTCGCCGGCGATCTCGGACGCCGGCTGGTCGAGGTGCCCGTCGGCTTCAAGTGGTTCGTGGACGGCCTGGTGGACGGCTCGCTCGGCTTCGGCGGCGAGGAGTCCGCGGGCGCCTCCTTCCTGCGCCGCGACGGCTCCGTCTGGACGACCGACAAGGACGGCATCATCCTCGCGCTGCTGGCCTCCGAGATCACCGCGGTCACCGGGAAGACCCCCTCCGAGCACTACGCCGCGCTCACCGACCGCTTCGGCGCTCCCGCCTACGCCCGCGTCGACGCCCCGGCCACCCGGGAGGAGAAGGCGCTGCTGGCACGGCTGTCGCCCGCGCAGGTCACCGCCGACACCCTGGCCGGCGAGGCGGTCACCGGCGTGCTCACCGAGGCGCCCGGCAACGGCGCGTCCATCGGCGGCATCAAGGTGACCACCGAGAACGCCTGGTTCGCGGCCCGCCCGTCGGGCACCGAGGACGTATACAAGATCTACGCCGAGTCCTTCCTCGGCCCCGACCACCTGCGCCGGGTCCAGGACGAGGCCAAGGACGTCGTCGACGCGGCGCTGGGCGGCTGAGCGCCTGCGCGGGCACGGGGCGGCGACCGGTGCCCGCGCAGACGCTGCCGCTCCCGCCGGTGTTCCGCGGCGGCGGCCGGGTGCGCCGGGCCTGCGGGTGCACTGCTGCGCGGTGCGTCTGTCGGGCCCCGCGTCACGGCCGCTATGATCCTCTAAAGGTAAAATGCGAAGTTTGCCCGAGAGGGTCGTCCTCCCGACGAGCTGCCGTCCCCGCCGGAGTGATCATGTCCCGCAAGCGCACCACGGACGACGGCGACGAGCTGCTGGCCAGACTCGGTTCGCTGACCGCCCAGGCGCGTGAGCGCGCGGAGCAGCAGCGCTCCCGTGTCGAGCTGGCCCTCGCCCTGCAGCGCGGCATGCTGCCCCGCGACCTGCCCGCCGGGCCGGGATTCCGGCTGGCCGTGCAGTACGCGCCGGCCTGCCACGGGCTCAACGTGGGCGGCGACTGGTACGACGCCTTCGCCATGCCGGACGGGCGTGTCGGCCTGTCCATCGGCGACGTCCAGGGCCACAACATAGAGGCGACCGCCTTCATGGGCCAGGTCCGGGCCGGACTGCGCGCCCTGGCCTCCGTGACCGGGGAGCCGGGCGAGCTGCTCGCCCGCACCAACGACCTGCTCCTCTCCCTCGGCAGCGATCTCTTCGCCACCTGCACGTTCATGCGGCTCGATCCCGCCACCGGAGTGCTCGAGAGCGCCAGGGCGGGCCACATCCCGTGCGTGTGGGCCACCGCGGACGGCAAGTCCGGCGTCGCCGACGACGAGGGCGGGCCGCCGCTGGGGGTGCAGGAGGGCTCGGACTACCCCGTCACCCGTTACCGGCTGACCAAGGGCGGAGTGTTCGTCCTGCTCACGGACGGTGTGGTCGAGGGGCCGAGACTGAGCGTCGAGGAGGGCCTCGACCAGGTCGTACGGCTCGCGGGCATAGCCGCCGTCGCGCAGATGGAGGCGGGCGCGCTCGCCGCCGCGGTGATCAAGGGCGCCGAGCGGGTCGGGCACGAGGACGACGCGGCGGTGCTGGTGGTGGGACACGACGGGCTGGTGGCGCCGGAAGTGCACGGCGTGCAGCCGTAGGGGCGGCCGGGGCGGCGCCGCGCTTCGGCCGTGGGCCGGACGGCGGCCGGCCTCAGCCGGAGGAAGGGAGACGGGGGCGCTCGCCTCGCCGACGGCGCGGCGCCGGTGTCTGATGGCTGCTGTGGTGGGTTTCGAGGTTCTGCGCAGGCCGGCCGGCCTCGTCGTTGCGACGCCGGCCGTCGCCCTCTGCTACTACGCGGCGGGGCGACTGGGCCTCCTGCGGGAGCTCGTCGTCGAGGGCGCCGTGTTCACCCCCATCTGGCCGCCCACCGGCGTCGCGGTGGCCTGTCTGCTGCTCTTCGGGCTCCGCTGCGCGCCGGGCATCGCCCTCGGGGCGCTGCTCGTCATCATGTCCCTGACGTCCCTGCGCCCCGTGGTGATCGGCAACCTGGTGGGCAACACCGCCGCCCCGGTCTGCGCGTACCTCCTGCTGCGCAGAGTGGGCTTCCGCAACGATCTGGCCCGACTGCGCGACGGCCTCGCACTGGTGTTCCTGGGGGCGCTCACCGCGATGCTGGTGAGCGCGACCGTGGGCGTCGGGCTGCTGCTGCTCACCGACCGCCTCGGCGCGCACAGTTTCTGGCCCGTCTGGCTCGCCTGGTGGGTCGGCGACGCGATGGGCGTACTGCTCGTCACCCCCGTGCTGCTCATGCTGTTCGCGGTACGCCTGCCCCTGGACCTGTCGCGCTGGAAGGAGGCCACGGGACTGGCGCTCTGCGCCTGCGTCCTGGTCCCGGCGGCCACGCGGAGTTCCGTCAGCCTCCTGTTCCTGGTCTACCCGCTGCTGATCTGGGCGGCGCTGCGCTTCCAGCTCGCCGGCAGCATGCTGTGCGCCCTGTTCACCTCGGTGCTGGCCACCGTCGCCGCGACGGACGCCGTCGGGCCCTTCGAGGGGCTGACCCGGATCGAGGTGATGATCAAACTCCAGGCCTTCAACGGGACGATGGCCTTGACCGCCCTGCTCCTCTCCGCGGTGATCGCCGAGCAGCGCAACACCCGCCGCTCCGTGGAACGCGCCTGTCAGGAACTGGTCGAGGTCCTGGAACACCTCACCGCGGGCGAGGCCCCGCCCGGCCGCCCGCCGAAGGATCCCGAGGACTGACGCCGCCGCCCGGCGTCCGGACCACCGCCGGGTCCTGCGGGTCACCGTCGATGTCAGTGGCTGCGCCTACGGTTCGATCGGTGGGACTCGCCGGAACGGCCGCGGGCCCGCCTGGGGAGAGGTGTGTCATGTCTACCGGGTCCAGCACGCTGTCCACGACGTATCTGGAGCTGTCGCAGGACGACGGGAGCGCGCACAAGTTCTACGAAGTCACCGTCGACGGCACGGCGGTGACGGTGCGGTACGGGCGGATCGGCGCCACCGGCCAGGTCCAGACGACCGCGTTCCCGACCGTCGAGAAGGCGCGCGCCGCCGCCGCGAAGAAGGTCGGGGAGAAGGTCCGCAAGGGCTATGCGCCGGCCGTCGCCGGGCAGCGCGCCCCCCGTGCGGTCACGCGCCGTCAGGTCGCGTCGGCGCCGTCCACGGCGCGTGCGGTGGCGCCGGTGCTGTGGCGGTTCCGCACCGGCTCCTCCGCCTTCGGCATCCATGTCGACGACGACCACTGCTGGGTCGGCAACCAGGCGGGCGACGTCTACACCCTGGACCACGAAGGCGGCGTCCTCGCCCGGTTCAACCTGCCGGACGGCGTGAAGTGCCTGGTCGCCGACGACTTCTGGATCTACGCCGGCTGCGACGACGGCAAGGTGTACGACCTGTCCTCGAAGCTGCCGTTCGCGGCCTACGACATCACCGCCGACGTCGACATCTTCTGGCTGGACATCCACGAGGGCGTGCTGAACGTCTCCGACCGAGGCGGCCGGCTCACCGTCATCGACCACGAGGACGAGCACCAGTGGGTCCGCCGCAGCCAGGGCGAGCACGCGTGGATGGTCCGCGCCGACGACCGCAGCGTCTACCACGGCCACCTCCGGGGCGTCACCGCCTACGCGCCCGACGGCGGCGGCGAGCTCTGGCACACGCCCACCCGGGGCGGCGTCCTCTTCGGCTGGCAGGAGGACGACGCCGTGTACGCGGGCACCGCGCACCGGGTGGTCCAGCGGCTGTCGAAGGCGACCGGCGCGATCGAGGCCACGTACGGCTGCGACGGCGCGGTGTACTCCTGCGCCACCTCGCCGGGCGGCCGGTTCGTGTTCGCGGGTGACGCGTCGTCGTCCGTCTACTGCTTCGACCGGGACGGCACCCGCCTGTGGAAGCTCGGCACCGGCGGCGGCTCGGCCCTGTCGATGCAGTACCACGACGAACGGCTGTACCTGGTGACCACGGACGGCTCGCTGGTCTGTGTGGACGCGAGCGAGACGGCCGTCTCCGCGGCGCAGGAGGGCACCGTGCCGGTGGCGCGGGACGTGAAGCTCGCCGCGGTGCTGCCGACCTACGCCCCGGCCACCGCGGTGAGCGCGGTGGCGACGGTCGCCCAGGCGCCCGCCGGCGCCGTCGTCGTCGAGTGCGTCCGGGAAGGCGGCCGGGTCCGGGTGCACGTGGTCTCCGACGGCTACGACACGTCGTGGAACGTGCAGTTCCCTCGCGAGATACGCGAGCCCGGGGCGCGGTACGTGGTGGACGCCCTGCACTCGGCGGCCGGCGGCTTCTACCGGGTCCGCGGCGACATCCGCCGCCTGCTGTGAGCGGCCGGGGGCGCGGGGGCGACGCATCCCCGCGGGGGCGACGGCACGGCGCCCCCGCCGCAGAGCCCCTGACGGGCTGTCACGGCGGAGGCGGGGTCCGTTCGTCCGGGCGCCGCTCCTGGCGGCGCTCCGGCCGTCGGCTACGGCTTGCGGGCGAGGCCGCCGTGCTCGCCGATCACGGCCGGGGCCGGCGAGGTGGCCTCCGGACGCCACAGCGGGACCGAGACGACTCCGGGCTCCAGCAGCTCCAGGCCGTCGAAGTACGCGGTGATCTCGTCGACCGTGCGCAGGTTGTACGGGACCGCGCCGCTCTCGTTGTAGGCGTCCTGGGCCTGCTCGAAGACCGGGTCCACGCCCCGCGAACCATCGTTGACGGACAGGTAGCTCCCGGAGGGCAGTGCGGCCATCAGCCGGGTGACGACGGAGCGGGCCTCGTCGTAGTCGGCGACATGGCCCAGGATGTTGCTGAGGATGAGAGCCGTGGGGCGGGTGAAGTCCAGCGTCTCGGCGGCCGCCGCCAGGATGCGCTCGGGGTCCAGCACATCGGCGTCGACGTAGGCGGTCGCGCCCTCCGGGGTGGAGGTGAGCAGGGCGCGGGCGTGGGCGAGTACCAGCGGGTCGTTGTCGACGTAGACGATCCGCGTCTCGGGAGCCAGGCCCTGGGCGACCTCGTGGGTGTTCTCGGCGGTCGGCAGGCCGGTCCCCACGTCGAGGAACTGCCGTATGCCGGCCTCGGCGACGAGGAAGGTGATGTTGCGGCGCAGGAAGGCGCGGCTGCTGCGGGCGATGGTGACGATGCCGGGGAAGACGGCGGTGTACGCGTCGCCGGCCTGCTCGTCGACGGGGTAGTTGTCCTTCCCGCCCAGCCAGTAGTTCCAGATGCGGGCCGAGTGCGGCACCGTCGTGTCGATCTTCGGAGGGGCCGCCGGTCCGGGCGTGGTGACATGGTCGGTCATGAGGGGCGTCCGTCTTTCAGCCGTGGCGTGAGCAGGTCGAGCCACAACTTACGTCCCAACGGCCATGTTACGGACACCAGTTAACATTTTCGTTCGGTTCCAGCGACCTATCGGCACAATTGCCCGGTGTGGCGGAAAAGTGCGCACGGACGTCGTAGGCGACCGGGCCGACGACCCGGCGAACGACCGGACCGGCGCAGGGGCCGGCGCCCCGACGGCCGGAAGTTCCGGACCGGTACCGTGGCCGCCGTGAAGGCAGGCACCCGGGAGACCCGGCTGGTCGTGCTGCGCGGCAACAGCGCCTCGGGCAAGTCGTCGGTGGCGGCGGCCCTGCGCGACCGGTACGGCCGCGGTCTGGCCCTCGTGGCGCAGGACAACCTCCGCCGCGTCGTGCTGCGTGAGCGCGACCGGCCAGGGGCCGCGAACATCGGGCTGATCGACGCCGTCGCCCGCTACGCCCTGGACGCCGGCTACCACGTCGTCCTCGAGGGCATCCTGTACGCCGACCACTACGGCGCCATGCTCGCCCGGCTGCGCGCCGAACACCGCGGCCCCACCCACGCCTACTATCTCGACGTGCCGTTCGCCGAGACCCTCCGGCGCCACGCCACCAAGCCGATCGCGCACGAAGTGGGCGAGGCGGATCTGCGCGACTGGTACCGCCCCCTGGATCTGCTGCCGGGCGGGGCCGAGACCGTCATCGGCGAGGACAGCGCCCTCGACGACACCGTCGAGCGCATTCTGCGCGACACGGGCCTGCACCGTCTGCCGCCGACGGACCGCTGACCGGCCTCCCACGTCCTGCGCCGGTCGACTGCCGTCACCACGCGGACTCCAGACACTCCGCCAGCCGTGCGACGGCGGCCGGATCGGGCAGATCCCGCAGCGAGGCGAGGACCTGACCGCTCGCGAACTGCCGTTGCGCCGGCGTCACCGTCGTGTCGATCGCGCACTCGGCCTGCACGCGGACGTAGTTCAGGGCCGTGGCGAACAGCATCGAGAACGAGCCGAGGCCCCTGAGCACGGGGCGGCCTCCGGCTTCCCGGTACGCCCGCACCAGCCGCCGGGCGGACCCGGCCTGGAAGTCGTTCCCGCCGGACCACACGAACACGGCCTGCGCGAGTTCGCGCCCCGCCGACGTCGGCCCGGCGTTGTCCCAGTCGAGGAGAACCGGCCCGCGTGGCCCCACCAGCACGTTCTGGGGCTGCACGTCGAGATGGGAGGTCACCACCTCCTCACCGGCGGACGGAACGCCGTCGGCGACGGACGCGGTGACGTGGCGGGCGAGCTCCCCGGCCGACGAGGCGACGAACCGGCCCAGGTCGTCGGCCCACGGCACGCCGGCCCGCCGCACCTGTGAGTGGAGACTCGCCCACTCGGCGGGCGAAGGGCACTGCTCGTACCAGGGATCGGGCGTCCCGGCCTCCCGCGCCCCCGCCCGGTGCAGGGCGGCGAGCGTCCGGCCGCACCAGCTGAGGATCTCCGGATCGGAGGGGTCCGCCCGGGTTCCGTCGACCCACTCGTACAGCTTCACGCGGGGCCCGTCGGGCGAACCGCCGAGCCGTGTGAGGTAGGCGCCGGTACGGTCGGGGAAGAGCCGCGGAGAGGCGATGCCCAGCCCTTCCGCGGCGTCGCGCAGCGCGGACTCCCGCAGGACCTGCTCTTCGTCACCGTCGAAGAGCAGCTCCTTCACCGCCCATGCCGGCCCGCCCGACAGGCCGTTCGGCGCGTGCTTCCGCGTCAGCTTCCAGATCTGCCCGAGCGCGCCACGGGCGACCGGCGCCATGGCCCACTCACCGGAGCCCAGCGCGTACGCGTCCGCGACGACGTCACCCAGGCCGCCCGTGTCGTGCATGTGCAACTCCCGTCGAGCGGTCGGTGTGCCGGTGTGCCGGTGTGCCGGTGTGCCGGTGTGGCGGGCCGGTCACGGCTTGATGCCGACGCCCGTCCACAGGCTGACGGTGGCGTCCGTGGCCTCGACGGCGCCGTCCGGACGCCAGCGGTGGCCGACCGTGACGCCGGGGTCGAGGAGGTCGAGCCCGTCGAAGAAGCGGGTGACGTCCTGCTGCGAGCGGAACCGCACCGGCGTGCCCGCGCTCGTGTAGATGTCGGTGACCTTCTGCCAGGTGGCCGGGTCGAAGTCGGGAGTGCAGTGGCTGAGGGCGAGCGCGCTGCCCGACGGCAGGGCGTCCAGCAGCCGTCCCACGATGCCGTACGGGTCCTGCGCGTCGGTGACGAAGTGCATGAGCGCGTTGAGGGACAGGGCCACCGGCCGGTCCAGGTCGAGCACGTCGGCCAGGGCGGGCGCGTCGAGCAGCGCGCCGGGGTCGTTCACGTCACCGTGGACGTAGGCCGTGCGGCCCTGGGGCGTGCTGCGCATCAGCCGCTCCGCGTACTTCAGGACGAGCGGGTCGTTGTCGGCGTACACGACGCGTGCGTCGGGGACCACGGACTGGGCGACCTGGTGCAGGTTGGGTTCGGTGGGGATGCCGGTGCCGATGTCCAGCCACTGGCGGATGCCGTGCTCGCGCGCGAGGACCCGGGTCGCCCGGTGCATGAACGCGCGGTTCTCCCGGGCGCACACGAAGATGCCCGGGTAGACCGACGCCACGGTCTCGGCGGCCTGCTTGTCCACGTCGAAGTGGTCCTTGCCGCCGAGGTAGTAGTCGTACATCCGGGCGGAGTGCGGCCTGCTGGTGTCGATGTCCCGCGGGGCGTTCGAGGTGGTCATCCTGTGCCTTTCGGTGGTGTGCGTGGGGGGTGTCCGGCGGATCGCGCCGGCGGGCGGACGCCTTGCGTCGTCCGTGCCCGGGTCTCAGCCGGCCGCGAGATGGTCGGCGAGACCCCGTTTGACGCCCGCGACGAACGCGGCGATCTCCTCGGGGGTGTAGATCAGCGCGGGGCCGGCGGGATCGGTCGACTGCCGCATCGCCACACGCCCGTCGGCCAGCTGCTTGGTCTGCACGCACTGGCCGCCGTTGGGGCCGCTCCAGGGTGACTCCCAGCCGCCTTCGCCGAGGTCGGAGGCGGGCATCCCGTTGTAGACGGGGTGGTGGGCACGGCCGTCGAGGCCTTGTACGCCGGTCATGAGTACTCCTTGCGCATCCGGTTCAGGAGTGCCCTGCTGTCGTTGTCCGAGGTCAGCAGGGACATGCGGTTGTGCGCCTCCAGATGGGTCGCGACGTCGGGGCGCTGGTCCAGATAGACGGCGCCGGAGAGGATCTCGGTGTAGACGATGTCGGGCAGCTCCGGCTCCTCGAACCGGAAGTAGGTGAACGGGGCGCACGCGCCGACGTGGGCGCCGGCCGCGAACGGCACGACGTCCACGCTGACATGCTCCAGTTCCGACACCTCCAGCAGCCGGTCGATCTGCTCCCGCATCACCTCGGCGCCGCCCACCACCCGGTGCAGCACGGCCTCCTCCAGCACCACCCACAGCGTGGGCGCGTCGGCTCTCTCCAGCAGGCTCTGGCGGCGCAGCCGCAGGTCGACGCGGCGCCGCAGATCGTCGTCCCGGTCGTCCGGGAAACCACCGCTCAGGACTTCGCGCGCGTAACGCGCGGTCTGCAGCAGGCCGGTGACGTAGTGGGGCTCGTAGGCGCGCAGGGTCCGGGCCGCGGTCTCCAGGCTGACGTAGGCGCTGAACCAGCTCGGCAGCACGTCGCGGTACGGGTGCCACCAGCCCGGCTCGTTGGCCCGCTCGGCGAGACCGACGAACTCCTCTATCTCCTGCCGGTCCGCCCCGTACGTCTCCAGCAGGATCTCCACGTAGAGCGGCCGCAGTCCGACCTCGGCCTTCTCCAGGCGTCGTACGGTCAGCGGTTTGACCCGCAGCGCCCTGGCCGCGTCCTCCAGCGAGACGCCCGCGTTCCGGCGCCGCTCCTGCAGGCGTCGGCCGAGGATCATGCGCAGCACGGTGGGCGCACTGGGGCTGCCCGCGCCCGAACGGCTTTCGCTCACGCCTACCTCCTGGGGAGAGACACCGCCGCGAGTCCGGCGGCGGCATGCCGGAGCGGGCCGGACGGATATCGGCTTGCTGAAATTATCAGGCAGTCGGTTGCAGCTTGAACTTCAGTGCGAGCATAGTTACTTGTGTGAACCGCGCCGCCGACTTCGAGCGTTCTCCCGTCAAGCTCCGCCATCCCCGCGCGAGTTGGACCGTCCGGGAGTTCACCGGCGCAGGGCCCGTCCGGAACACCCCCTCCTCTTGGGCCCCTTGCTCACCTTCCCCCGGCCTCTGGCTGCTCCCGTCCCCCACGGAAGGCGACCACCGTGTCCCCCCACGCGACCTCCCCCCAGTTCTTAGACACCTGGAGCCCGGACCGGACGCACTGGCTCGAACTCCCCGCGCACCGCTCCAGCGTGTCGATCGCCCGCCGCTCCACGACCATGTGGCTGACCGCCTGGCGCATGCCGGCCGAGTTGTGCGCGGACGCCGTCCTGCTCGTCTCGGAACTGGCCACCAACGCCGTACGGCACACCCTCGGGACCCGGTTCCTGTGCGGGGTCGGCCTCGTCGCCGAGGGATGCCTGCGCCTGGAGGTGCACGACCACGACCGCACCGGTCGTGGCCTGCCACGCTGCGAACCCGGCCCGGACGACGAGGGCGGCCGCGGGCTGCTCCTCGTGGAGCAGCTCTCCCAGGCCTGGGGAGTGGACCGGTCCACACTCACAGGCGGCAACGCGGTGTGGGCGACCCTGGCGGACTGAGCGCGCGCACCCCTGGCGGGGGCGTCCGCTCCCGGCCGTGCGGCCGGGCGTCAGCGGCGCGCGGGCGTCAGTTCGGCGAGCAGCAGGGTGCGGTCGTCGGCTCCCGCCGTGCCGGAGGCGGCGTGCAGGAGCCGTCGGCACAGGGACGGCAGCGCGTCCCGGGCGTCGCCGTCCCCGGCTTCGGCGGCGACCGCGTCCACGGTGCGCGCGAGGCGGGTGATCTCGTGGTCGATGTCGGCGTCGCGGGACTCGACCAGACCGTCGCTGTAGAGGACCAGCAGGGCGGGGTCGGGCACGCTCAGCACGGTCTCCTCGTAGCTGCCCGCGCCCAGTCCCAGGGGCAGGCCCGCCCCGGTCAGCGTGACGGGGGCGGTCCGGCCCCGCGGACCGCGCAGCAGCGGGGGAGGGTGGCCCGCCCCCACCAGGGTGCAGGTGCGCCGACGGGCGTCCCACTCGGCGTAGATGCAGGTGGCGAAGGAGACGCCGGGTGAGTCCCCGGCGAGGGCGTCGAGTCGTGCGACGAGGTCGGCCGCGGGTATGTCCAGCGCCGCCAGGGTCCGGACGGCGGTGCGGAGCTGAATCATCGCGACGGCGGACTCGGGACCGTGCCCCATCGCGTCCCCGACGATCAGACTGACCCGGTCGCCGGGACGCTTCAGCACGTCGCACCAGTCACCGCCGACCAGGTTGCCGTGCCCGGCCGGCAGACAGCCGTGTGCGGCGCGGCAGCCTCCGAACTCCTCGGCGGCGCCCGACGGCAGGCTGTTGCGGATGGCCAGCGCGGTGCGCCGCTCACGCTCGTACCGGCGCGCGTTGTCCAGGGCGACGGCGGTCCGCGCGGCCAGCGCCTCCACGGCGGCCACGTCGGCCGTGCCGAACGGCGGCCGGCCCGGTCCCCTCGTGCAGTTGACGAAGCCGATCGGCTTGTCCCGCAGCCGCAGCGGGACGACCAGGAACGACGTCACGCGCCGCAGGTCGCCGGCGCGCGCGTCACCGTCGCCCGGACCGACGAGCCGCCCGGAGGTGTGCGGGTCCACCGCGTCGAGCACCCGTGCCCGGCCGTCGGCGAGAGCGCGGGCATAGGGCGTCCGGCGGGAGTGCGTGACCACCTCGCCGACGGGCAGCGCGTGCTCCCAGTCCGCCTGCGCGCCCGGCCCGACACGCAGCGCCGTCCGGCGCACCTCGACCCGGGGAGCGTCCGCGCGCACGCGTGCGTTCTCCTCGAGACGCCAGCGCTCCAGCACGTACACGGAGGCCGCGTCGCAGAACCCGGGGGTCAGCGCGTGCACGAGGTGGTCGGCGGTCATCCGCAGGTCGAGTTCCGTGCCGATGACGTCGGCGGCGGGCGAGAACGCCGACCGGCGGGGGGAGGGCAGGGCCGCGGACGGGTCGGGGGCGGCGCTGTGCGGTTCGTTCCGCAGGGTTGTGCCTTTCCAGTGGGGGCTCCGGCCGCGCGACGGGGGTGAGGGGGAGCCGCCGCGCACCCACGCTCACTATATGATGACGCGTCAAATTTGTTGATCAGCAGGCCAGTTGTGAAGATCACCCGCCGCGCGGACGGTCGTCGCAGACGCGACGTGCGCGCCGCCCGGGAACGGTTTCACCGGCGGCGCTCCAGGGCGTTGTCAGTGGTGGCGGGCAGGATGACCGGCATGACAACACGTGGTGCAGTGATCGGGGACGCCGCCGCCTACGCGCAGGCGGTCGAGGACGCGGTGAAGGCGTCGGCGGCGTACTACGCGGCCGGCACGTCGGGGCTGGACGACGACGACTACGACCGGCTGGTGCGGTCCATCGCGGCCTGGGAGGCCGAGCACCCGGAGCAGACGCTGGCCGACTCCCCGACGGGCAAGGTCGCCGGCGGAGCCGTGGTCGGCGACGTCCCGCACACGACGGCGATGCTGAGCCTGGACAACGTGTTCTCGCCCGAGGAGTTCACGGCGTGGACCGTCTCGCTGAGCAGACGCATCGGCCGCGAGGTCAGCCGGTTCAGCGTGGAGCCCAAGCTCGACGGCCTGGCGATCGCGGCCCGCTACCGGCAGGGCCGGCTGACACAGCTCGTCACCCGGGGCGACGGGACGGCCGGGGAGGACGTCTCGCACGCGATCGGCACCGTGGAGGGTCTGCCGGCTGAGCTGGCGGAGCCGGTCACGGTGGAGGTGCGCGGCGAAGTCCTGATGACGAACGCCCAGTTCGAGCACGCCAACGAGGTGCGCACCGCGCACGGCGGAGCACCGTTCGCCAACCCCCGCAACGCCGCCGCGGGCACACTGCGCGCCAGGGAACGCGCCTACACCGTCCCGATGACGTTCTTCGGCTACGGCCTGCTGCCCCTCGCGGACACCGACCCGGCCCTCGCCGAGCGTCTGCGCGAGAGCGCGCACAGCGACCTCATGGCCGAGGCCGCCGGGCTCGGCGTGAACACCACGGCCGCCACCGCCGTGCCCGGCATCACCGCGGCCACCGTGGAGGAGGTCCTGGCCCGGGTGGCGGAGACGGCGGCGCTGCGCTCGACGCTGCCGTTCGGGATCGACGGGATCGTCGTCAAGGCCGACCTGGCCGCCGACCAGGCGGCCGCCGGATCCGGTTCACGCGCCCCGCGCTGGGCGATCGCCTTCAAGCTGCGGGCCGTGGAGAAGATCACCCGGCTGGTGGCGGTGGAGTGGAACGTGGGCCGTACCGGCGTCATCGCCCCGCGCGCCGTCCTGGAGCCGGTGGAGATCGAGGGGTCCACCATCACCTACGCCACGCTGCACAACCCGGCCGACATCACCCGCCGCGACCTGCGCCTCGGCGACCGGGTCATGGTCCACCGGGCCGGTGACGTCATCCCGCGCGTCGAGGCCCCGGTCGCCCATCTGCGCACCGGCGAGGAACAGCCCATCGTCTTCCCCGAGACCTGTCCGCGGTGCGGGTCGGGCATCGACACCAGCGAGCAGCGCTGGCGCTGCGAGAACGGCCGCGACTGCCATCTCGTCGCCTCCCTGTCCTACGCCGCCGGGCGAGACCAGCTCGACATCGAGGGACTCGGCCACACCCGTGTGGTCCAGCTCGTCGACGCCCGACTCGTCGCGGACCTCGCCGACCTGTTCACCCTGACCCGGGACCAACTGCTGGGCCTGGAGCGGATGGGGGAGACCAGCACGGACAACCTGCTGGCAGCGCTGGCCACCGCCAGGTCGCAGCCGCTGTCGAGGGTGCTGTGCGCGCTCGGCGTCCGTGGCACCGGCCGTTCGATGTCGCGGCGCATCGCCCGGCACTTCGCCACCATGGACCACCTCCGGGCCGCCGACGCCGAGGCGATCCGGCAGGTCGAGGGCATCGGCGCCGAGAAGGCCCCGTCGATCGTCGCCGAACTCGCAGAACTGGCCCCGCTCATCGACAAACTCGTCGCGGTCGGGGTGAACATGACCGAGCCGGGCGCCACCCCGCCCCTGCCCCGGACCGCGGCGGCAGCGGACGGGAACGAAGGTGACGGCACGGAAGGCAGGGAGAACACGGAAGGCAGGGAAAGCACGGGAGCCGCCGACGCGGCGGCCGTTCCCGGGCCGCTGGCCGGGATGACCGTGGTCGTCACCGGCGCGATGACCGGATCGCTGGAGAAGCTGAGCCGCAATCAGATGAACGAGCTCATCGAACGGGCCGGCGGCCGCTCCTCCTCCAGCGTCTCCGGGAAGACCTCGCTGGTGGTGGCCGGAGAGGGCGCCGGATCCAAGCGCGCCAAGGCCGAGGCCCTCGGCGTCCGCCTCGCCGCGCCCGACGAGTTCGCCGCCCTGGTCGCCGACCTCCTCGCCCCGGACGCCGGCGCCCGGCCGTCGGCGTGACGGCCACCGCGGCAGCCGTCCGCGCCTCCCGGCCCGGCGATCGCCACACGATCAGCACCCGCTCCGCCCTCCGGTCGACGCCCGATCCGGCCGGTGATCCGCACCACTTGACGGCGGAGAGCGACGTCACGCCAGGTGGTGCGGTATTGGCCGGGGGCGCGACACGCGGTACCGTCGCTCTGATATCGACGACGTCAGCACGGAAGCCGGTGGAAATCCGGCACGGTCGCGCCACTGTGAACGATGCGTCCCTCCTCGAGGGGCACATCAAGAGTCAGACCCGGAGCCGTCGTCCTGTGCACCACCGAGATGGGACGCGAACTCCCAGAGGAGGCCCTGCCATGGCGCAGCATGTCGCCCAGCCGACCCCCACCACTCCCGTGGTCCCCGCCAAGCTGCCGCTGAAGGACGTCGCCCCCTGGGCGGTCTTCTTCGGCGTCCTGATGCTGGTCCTGCTGTACTTCGTCGGCGCCGAACAGGGCGCCACCTCCGTCGTCTCCGGCGAGGGAGTCCACGAGTGGGTGCACGACGCACGCCACCTTCTCGGCTTCCCCTGCCACTGACGAGGGACGCCGCGCACCAGATGAACTCCGCAACGGTAAGAAACCTGCTCGTCCGCGGCATGCTCGCCGGCCTCGCGGCCGGCGTGCTCGCCCTGGTCGTCGCCTACTTCCTCGGTGAGCCGAACGTCGACGGTGCGATCGGCTTCGAGGAGTCCCACGCGCCCGCGCACGAGCACGAGGTCGAACTCGTCTCCCGCAGCCTCCAGTCCACCGCGGGCCTCGCCACCGGCGTGCTGGTGTACGGGGTCGCCTTCGGCGGCATCGCCGCCCTCGCCTACTGCTTCGCGCTCGGCCGCGTCGGCCGCTTCACCCCCCGGGCCACGGCGCTCCTGCTCTCGGGAGCGGCGCTGCTCACCGTGTACGTCGTCCCGTTCCTGAAGTACCCGGCCAACCCGCCCGCGGTCGGTGACCACGACACCATCGCCAAGCGGACCACCCTGTACTTCCTGATGATGGTGCTCGGCGTGCTCCTCGCGGTCGCCGCGGTGATCGCGGGCAAACGGCTCGCACCGGGACTGGGCTCCTGGTACGCGACGGTCGTCGCCGTCCTCGGCTTCACCGTCGTGATCGGGCTGGCCTACGCGTTCCTGCCCGCCGTCAACGAGGTGCCGGCGGACTTCCCGGCGACCCTGCTGTGGCGTTTCCGGCTCTCCTCGCTCGCCCTGCAGGTCACGATGTGGGCGTGCTTCGGCCTGGTCTTCGGGGAACTGGCCGAACGGCTGCTGAACCCGAAGCCCGCCGCGGTCCCCGCGGGGACCGCGGTGACCGCCTCGCGATAGGCCGCGGACTCCGTCCCGGAGACCGACGACGATCGGGCGGACTCGGCCTCAGGCCGCCTCCGCCCGATCCAGCGGGAGCCCCAGCCGCAGGTTCCAGCGGCCACCGCGCCCGCTGACGGAGGTGGCCGTGAGCGGCGGCACGTCCAGCCGCCAGAAGGCCGCGGCGGACGCTCCCAGCACATGCACCACCGCGGCCCGTACGATCTCCGGCTCGACGACGGCCAGCACGCGTCCCTCGCCGTCCGCAGCCTTCTCCAGCCAGCGGGCCACCCGTTCGCACAGATCCCGCACGGACTCGCCGCCGTGCGGCGCCGACGTGGGATCGGCGAGCCAGCGGGCCACCGCCTCCGGCTCCGCGGCGCCGACCTCGGCGAGCGTCAGGCCCCGCCACCGGCCCACCGCCAGCCCCGCCAGCTCCGCCGTCTCCAGCGCGTCGAGACCGAGCGCCGCCGCCGTCTCACCGCACCGCACACCGGGCGAGACGAGGACTCTCCCGGCCGCGGGCAGGGTCCCGGCGGCGGCGCGGGCGAGTGCCGCCCCGGCGGCGTCGATCGAGGCCCCGTCGTCGAAACGGGCCTGCCGCAGCGACGAACTCGTCGCGGGCGAGACGAAAACGACCCGGATGGTCACGTGGCGGCTCCTTCTGATGCGGTCATCGACGTACGGGTCTCCCGGCGCGGGGCGCGCAGGGCCTGGTCGCGCGGAGGACGTGGCGGGCAGAGCGCGTTCGCGCGGCGGACGGCGGCGCCGCCCGCCACGCGACACAGGATCAGCCCGCCGACGGCCGTACGCCGCCCGGCCGTCCCGCGTTCCGCCGATCCTCGTTCCCCCGTGTCCCGCTTCGCCGCGCCCGCGTCCTGCTCCTGCCGCCCGCCGTCCTGCTGCTCCCCGTTCCGCTCGGCGGGCAGGGCGCCCAGGAAGCGTATGTGCGGGCGGCCGTCGGGGCCGTGGCGGGTGAGGTCGGCCCGCACGCCGTAGACGTCGGCGATCAGCGCCTCGGTGAGCACCTCCTGCGGTGTGCCGCCGGCCACCGCCCTGCCCTGCTTGAGGACGACGACCCGGTCGCAGTACATCGCCGCCAGGTTCAGATCGTGCAGCGCGACGACAGTGGTCACTCCGAGCTCGGTGATCAGGTCCAGCAGCGCGAGCTGGTGCTGGATGTCGAGGTGGTTGGTGGGCTCGTCCAGCAGCAGTTCCCGCGGCTGCTGGGCGAGCGCGCGGGCGACCTGGACACGCTGGCGCTCCCCGCCGGAGAGGGTGTGCCACAGCCGGCCGGCCTTGTCGGCGAGACCGGTCCGCTCCAGCGCGGAACGGACCGCCGCCTCGTCCTCGGCCGAGGCGGCGCCCCAGGCCCGGCGATGCGGGACACGGCCCAGGCGTACGACGTCCAGGACGCTCAACGCGACCTGCGCGTCGGCCTGTTGCTCCACGACGGCGATCCGCCGGGCGACCGCCCGCCGCCCGAGCTGCGCCAGCGGACGGCCGTCGAGGGTGACGACTCCCGAGGCGGGGGCGAGGACGCCGGCGAGCAGACGCAGCAGCGTGGACTTGCCGGAGCCGTTCGGCCCGAGCAGGCCGGTGACGGTTCCCGGGCGCAGCGCGAGGCCGACCCCGTCCAGGATCAGCGAGCCGCCCGCCGTGTAGACGAGGCGGTCGCCGCGCAGGCCGGCGTCCTCGACGGTCCCGGTCATCGCGCGCTCCTGGTCCGGTACAGCACGAGGACGAACGCGGGGACGCCGATCAGCGAGGTCACCACGCCCACCGGCACCTCCTGCGGGTCCAAGGCGGTGCGGGCGAGGGTGTCCACCCACACCAGGAACACCGCCCCCGCCAGAGAGGTGGCCGGCAGCAGCCGGGTGTGTCCGGGACCGGTCAGGGCGCGGGCCGCGTGCGGGAGCACGAGGCCGACGAAGCCGATCGCCCCCGACGAACTGACCAGAGTGGCCGTCAGCAGGGCGGTGGCGCACAGCAGGACCAGCCGGGTGCGGGCCACGTGCACGCCCAGCGAGGCGGCCGCGTCCTGCCCGAACGCGAAGGCGTCCAGCGTCGTCGCGTACCCCGTGCACACCAGCAGCACCGCGGCCAGCACCGCCAGACCCAGGCCCACGTCCGCCCAGTCGGCCCCGCTGAGCGAGCCGAGCAGCCAGAACAGCACCCCGCGGGTGGTCTCCGCGTCGGCGGTCGTCATGACGACGAACGAGGTGAGCGCCGAGAACAGCTGCATCGCCGCCACCCCGGCGAGCACCACGCGGTCCGTGGCGCCCCCCAGGCTGTGACTGAGCAGCAGCACCAGCGCGAAGGAGACCGCCGCGCCCAGGAAGGCGCCCCCGGACACCGACAGGGCTCCGCCGCCCGCCCCGAGCACGACCACCACCACCGCGCCCGTCGAGGCCCCGGACGAGATCCCGAGGACGAACGGGTCGGCGAGCGGGTTGCGCAGCAGGGACTGCATCACCGCGCCGCACACCGCGAGACCCGCGCCGCACACCGCGGCGAGCAGGGTCCGGGGCAGCCGCAGGTTCCACACGATGCCGTCCCTCAACGGCGTCGACCCGGCCTCTCCGAAGCCGAGATGGGCGGCCACCGTGGACCACACGTCCCCGACCGCGATGTCCGCCGGACCGATGGTGATGGCCACGGCGACGGACGCGCACAGCAGCGCGAGACCGGCCGCCCACAGCAGTACGTGGCGCAGCCCCCGCGCCGCCACCGCGGGCGCGGCGGCCGCCGGTCCCGCGGCGCTCATCCCGCGAGACCGTACGCGCGCAGTGCCGCCGCCACCTTCTCCACGCCCTCGACCGTGCGCACGGTCGGGTTCATCGCCTGCCCGGACAGCAGCACGTACCGCTTCTCGCGTACCGCGGTCATGTTCCTGGTGACCGGATCGGACTCCAGGAACGCGATCTTCCGGGCCGCGGTCTCGGCCGTCTGCTGTCTGCGGGTCAGGTCGCCGATGACGAGGACGTCCGGGTCGCGGTCGGCGACCGTCTCCCAGTTGACCTGCGGCCACTCCTCCTCGGTGTCGTCGAAGACGTTCTTCGCGCCGAGTTCGCGGGTGATGACGCCGGGGGCGCCGCAGCAGCCGGCCATATAGGGGGACTGGGAGTTGGCGAACCAGTAGAGGAGGGTGACGTTCTCGGCATCGAGTCCCGAAGCGGCCCTGCTCACCCGGGTCTTCAGGTCGGCCACCAGTGTCTCGCCCCGCTTCTCCACCCCGAAGACCCTGGCCAGGTCGCGTACTTCGCCGTAGACCGCGTCCATGGTCAGCGGCTCGGTGCGGACGCCGTCGCCGTCGCCGCTGTTGTCCTTGCCGGAGCAGTCGGAGGGGGAGAGATAGGTCGGGACCCCGAGCTTCTCGAACTGGTCTCGGGTGGCCACCCCGCCCTTGCCGAGCGTGGAGGCGAACGAGGCGGCCACGAAGTCGGGTTCGACGTCCAGGACCTTCTCGAAGGAGGGCGCGTTGTCGGCCAGCCGCGTCACCCGGGCGTCGGCCTTCTCGAGGCTCTTGGGCAGCGGATCGGTCCAGGTGGCGGTGCCCGCCATCCGGTCGGCGAGCCCGAGGGAGAGCATGATCTCCGTCGTTCCCTGGTTGAGGGAGACCGCCCGCCGAGGGGGAGCGTCGATCCGCACCCGCTGTCCGCAGTTGTCGAGCGTGACCGGCCGGCCGGCCGTGTCGCTGTCGGCGGGACCGTCGGCGGAGGAGGCGGAGGGGGCGGCGGAGCCGCCGCAGCCGGTCGACAGGAGGACGCCCGCCAGGAACAGGACGGCAGAGCGGACGGGACGTGCGAACGGCACGGAGTTTCCTTCGGCGTCGAGGGCTCAAGCGCGAAGCCCGGTCGTACGGTGCGCTCCTCCGGCCGGTCTGCGACACCGGAGGCCGCCAGCAGGTCTTCGGACTCGGGGTCACCCGGGCGAGGCGCCTTCCCGGAGCGCGTGCGCGCCCCAGTGGCCGAAAGCCCCGCCCGTCGCCCTTACCGCTGCGCGTCAGCTCCGGAGTTCCACCGGATTCCCTGACCCCCGCGCGCCCGAGGGGCGCGCACGAGTACGACTGGCCTCGGCAAGCTACCACAGGCATCGGGGGCCCCGAGGAGGGTGACCTTCGGCACATCGGAGGTCTCCGGCCCGGCAAGTGCTTTCATCGTGCACCTGTTGCTCATCGCGCACTGTTCCCGCAGGGAAAGCACGTGTCACCCGACCTCTGACAGGACGTCACATGGACGCGGGAGAACCGGAGGACGGCCCGGCACTTACTTCCAGGTGCGTGAAGCCGCGGGGGAGGAGACGCTCCAGCCCGCCGTCCCAGCGCCTAGTCTGTGGTCCGGACCCCACCGGGCCTTCCCCCGCAGCGTGGGCGGGATCTCCGCCCGTCACCACCGAGAACAGGCGGCCGAGGGCATGCAGCCACTGCGCCCAGAAGACCCCGAGCAGCTCGGGCCCTACCGGCTCGTGGCCCGGCTCGGCGCCGGCGGCATGGGCCGGGTCTATCTGGCGCGGTCGTCGGCCGGCCGTGTCGTCGCGGTCAAGGTGATCCGTCCCGAGATGGCGGACGACGACAACTTCCGCATTCGCTTCCGGCGGGAGGTGGCGGCCGCGGCGGCGGTCGGCGGCGCCTACACGGCGCACGTCGTGGACGCCGCCCCGGACGACGAGACGCCCTGGCTCGCCACCGACCACGTACCCGGCCCCACCCTGGCCGAGGCGGTCGCCGCCCACGGGCCGCTGCCGGTGGAGACGGTCCTCGCGCTGGGCGCGGGCGTCGCCGAGGCGCTCATGGCGGTGCACGCCGAAGGGCTCGTGCACCGTGACCTCAAACCGTCCAACGTGCTGCTCGCGGCGGACGGCCCGCGGGTCATCGACTTCGGCATCGTGCGCGCCCGTGACGGCTATGAACTCACCGGTTCCGGCACGCTGTTCGGCTCCCTCGACTACATGTGCCCGGAGCAGGCCACCGGGGACCCGATGGGCCCTGAGGGCGACGTCTTCTGCCTCGGCTCGGTGCTCGCCTTCGCCGCGTCCGGCCGCTCGCCGTTCGGCGGGGCGGTGGGCGCGGCGCTGCTCTACCAGGTGGCCCACGGGTCGCCCGACCTGAGCCAGGTGCCCGAACCGCTGGACAAGATCATCAGTCTCTGTCACGCCAAGGACCCGGCCCTGAGGATCCACCCCGACCGGCTCTCCGCGGCCTGCGCTCCCGGCGGCGCCGAACAGGTGCTGACACAGGGCTGGTTGCCCGCGCCCCTGGCCGCCATGGTCGCCGCCCACCGGGCGGCCGTGCGGGACCTGGACCGCCTGGCGGCGGCGGACGTGGTCCCGCGGCCCGGCGCCTTCGCGCCGCCGGCGCCGACGCCCGACCCGGAGCCCGTCGCAGAACCTTCCGAGCCCTACCGGCGGAGGGCGGCCCACCCGGCCGCCGACCGGCCGGCGTATGGCGCTGCCGACAGCGAATGCGCAGGCGAGAGCGGGGGCGGAAACCGGAACGGAAACAGAACCGGAAACGGAAACCGAAGCCGCGGCGAGGGCGCCGGGGCCGTCGGCGGTGTGCAACCCTCCACGGTGCTGCCGGGAGCCGAGTCGTTCGTCTCGCCGGACGAGCCGGCCCACGCCCACGCCCGAGCTCAAGACCACGCCCAGGCCCGACGCCTGGCCCAGCCGCTGACCGAGGCGCAGGCGCTCACGCGGGCCGAGTCCCGGGCAGAAGCACGAGCCCGGGCCGCAGCCCGGACCGCAGTCGAGGCCGCAGCCCGGGCCGCGGTGCGGTCCGAAGCCCCGTCGCGGGACGAGGCCGAAGACCAGCCCGAGGCGCGAGCGCAGGCGTCCCAACCGGCGTACGTCCGGTCGAAGGCGCCGGGTCCGGCGCCGTCGCCGCAACCGGCGTCGAAACGTTCCGCCGCGCCCGCGCACCACCGCGCGCCCGTGCGCACCGCAGTCACCCGGCGCACGGTCCTGGCGGCGACCGCCGGCACCGCGCTGGTAGCCGGTGCGGCATTCGCCCTCCGCGGAACGCCGGGCGCGGAATCGGCGCGTCCGCTCGGCCGGGCCCCCGAGCCGGCCTGGGTCTACCGGGGCGCACCGCTGCTGCAGGCCCCGGCCGTCTTCCACGACGGCACAGCCCTGCTGAAGACCCGTCCCGGTGACATGATCGGCCTGGACGTGAAGAACGGCTCGCGGCCCCGTTGGGTGTACCAGGGGATCAGCCTCTCGCCCGGGCCCGTCCTGCTGGTCCACGGCGCGGCGGTCGCGCTGGGTGCGGGCGCGACGGTGATCGGCGTGGACCCGGTGGGCGGCGCGGAGCGGTTCACCCTCGACTTCGGCGAGGACTACCGGTTCGACCAGTTGCTGGGCGGCTACGACGATCACAGCGTCTCGGTGCTCGGCGCCAAGCTGCAGCGCCGGTCGGGGGAGCAGGGCGTGGCGACCTCCACGGACTCCGTGTTCGGCGTCGACATCGCGGCGCGTCAGGCCCTTGTCATACCGATCGATCCGCAGGACGTCGGCATCGCGCTGCGGCCCGTCATCACCGACGAGTACTTCGTCTACGCCGACGGACTGCGCAACGTCGCCGTCCGCGGCACCCGTGACAGCGGCAGCCTGCGCTGGCGGCACCAGGTCGGATACGACCTCAGGCCGGGCCTGGCCGTGCTCGGGCAGACCGTCTTCGCGATCGGCTCCGAGCTCATCGCCCTCGACCTGGGCACCGGCAGGCTCCGATGGAACACGAAGGCGGAACGGGGCATGTACGCCTCCCTCGGAGCCGTCGGCAACACCGTCTACGTCACCGGCACGGACCCTTGCGGCGTGTACGCCTTCGACGCGCGCAACGGCTCCCGGCGCTGGTTCTGCGAGACGCCCCGCCTCGACATGGACAGCCCGGTCGCGGTGGGCTCGAACGCCGTGTACGTGACGGCCTTCGAGAACAAGGACGGCTTCTACGCGATCGACACCGCCTCGGGCCGTCTGCTGTGGAACTTCACCGACGGCCGGGAGACCGGCGTCAACCGGTGGCAGCTCTCCTGCGACGGCGCCGGACACCTGGTGGCCCAGCACTTCGACCGGGTCTACGGGCTGCCCGTCACCTGAGGCCGGCGGGAACCGCCACTCGTTCGGCGCGCGACGCGCGGCGGCCGACGCGCGAGCACCGCAGCCCGGTGCCACGCTGAGGACGTTGACGGATCTGCGAAAGGCCAACGCCGTGATGACCACCGACCCCACCCCCGGCGCCCCCTGCTGGCTCGACCTCGGCACTCCCGACGTCCCGGCCGCCGCGGCCTTCTACGGCGCCGTGCTCGGCTGGCGCTACGAGCCCATGGAGGGACAGGACGCGGAAGGCGGGATGTTCCAGAAGGACGGCAAGACCGTCGCCGGGCTCGGCAAACTGACCGAGGAGGGGGCCCGCTCCGCCTGGATGATCTACTACACGGTCACCGACGCGGACGCCACGACCAGGGCCGTCGAGAGCGCCGGCGGCACCGTGCGGCTGGCGACCAGAGATCTCGGCGACTGGGGCCGGATGGCGCAGTACAGCGACCCGCTGGGCGGCCAGTTCGCGGTCTGGCAGCCGGGCAAGAACGCCGGCTTCGAGCTCGTCGACGAGCCGGGCTCGCTGTGCTGGACAGAGCTGTACACGACCGACGCCCCGGCGGCGAAGGAGTTCTACGGCGGTGTGTTCGGCTGGAGTTTCAGCGCGATGGAGCTGCCGGGCGGCGGCGGCGAGTACTCCCTCGTCACGCCGGAGGGGCTGCCCGAGGAGCGCATGCAGGGCGGTGTCATGCAGCTGCGCGCGCAGGACCTCGCCCTGACGGACGGGCGGCCCTACTGGCACCCGGTCTTCGCCGTCGCCGACTGTGACGCCGCGGTCGCCGCCGTCACCGGGAACGGCGGCAGTGTGCAGATGGGTCCGCAGGACGCGCCGGGCGTCGGCCGGCTGGCCGTCTGTCTCGACCCGTCGAACGCGGACTTCGTGGTGCTCACCCCGACCGCGGGCTGAGCCGCGACCTCAGGCGGCCGTACCGCCCGCTCCGGGGGCGCCCTCCGTGCGCAGGTGCTCCCTCAGCCACCCTTCGGTGGTGCTCACGTGCATCAGGGCGGCGGCCTGGCTGAGGGTGGCGTCGCGGGCGGTCAGCGCCTTGAAGATCGCCTCGTGCTCGGCGAGCGTGCGGCCCCCAGCCTGGTCGTCGACCAGGCCGCGCCAGATGCGAGCGCGCAGCGTGCGGCCGGAGACGCCCTCGAGCAGAGCGAGCAGTGACTCGTTGCCGGTGGCGGCCACGACGGCGCGGTGGAACGCCGCGTCGTGCGCGTTGAGCAGTTCGACGTCGTCGCGGGCTACCCGCATGGCGTCCAAGTGCCGCTCCACCTCGCCCAGTTGAGCGTCCGAGATCCGGGTCGCGGCCAGTGCGGTGGCCACCGGTTCGAGAAGCCGTCGCACCTCCATGAGGTCCTGCAGGGCGGCCGAGTCGGTCTGCAGCAGCTCCACCGCCCCGCCGAGCCCCTCCAGGAGCAGGCTCGGCTGCAGGCTGGTCACATAGGTGCCGTCGCCGCGCCGGACCTCCAGGATCCGGGCCACGGCCAGTGCCTTGACCGCCTCGCGGGCGAGGTTGCGGGAGAGTCCGAGCTGGGCGGCCAGGTCCGGTTCCGGCGGGAGCTTCGACCCCGGGGGCAGAGCGCCGGTGCGGATGAGCTCACGGATCTGCTCGATGGCCCTGTCCGTCAGAGACAACGCGAGCTCCTCCCTTCCCGAGGATGACGTCGATGGTACTCGGCCGACGGAGGGGATCGCCCCGGCGGGCGGCGACACAGGGTTCGAGCCGACCGTGGGGATCGTGCCGGCGGGCGGTGTCACGCGGACCGGTAACCGGCCGGACCGACCCGTCCACCGCCTCGGGACGGTGATCCCGCGAACCGTCCCGTGCTCCGGTGCGGTGACGGGCCGGGGCGGGATGATTCCGTGAAGGCCCTCGGCGCATTCGGACACAGGGGTTGTCCTGACATTCACCGCGCCCTTAGGGTCACCTCACGGGAGCAAGCGCTTTCTCCGCTTCGTCACCCACACGGCGACCATGCAACGGGCCCCGAGGAGCGCGCATGAGCATCCGAGTCAGTCACGCGTACGGCGAGCACATCGCGGTCGCGGCGGCGGACGGGACGGAGATCCTCCGGTACGTGTACCGCCCCGACCCCGACGCGTTCGAGTCGCCCAAGCCCTACGCGCACCCGGTGCGCACCCTCGCCGGCCGCACCGTGACCGGCTACCGGCCCAGTGACCACCGCTGGCACAAAGGCCTGCAGATGACGGCGAGCCACCTCTCCGGCCAGAACTTCTGGGGCGGCAACTCCTACGTCCACGGTCGGGGCTACCTGGCGCTGCCCGAACGCGTCGGTTCGATGCGGCACGACGGTTTCCCCGCGTTCACGGTGACCGACGACAGGCTCGCCGTCACCGAGCAGCTCACCTGGGTCACGCACGGCGGCGAGGAGTGGGCGCGCGAGCAGCGGGGCCTCACCGTCCACTCCGTCGACGAAGCGGCCGGAGCATGGGCGCTGGACTGGTCGATCCGGCTCACCAACATCCGCGACGCACCGCTCGTCTTCGGCTCCCCGACCACCGCCGGGCGCGAACCGGCCGGCTACACCGGCCTGCAATGGCGCGGCCCCCGCGACTTCACCGGCGGCGCCGTGTTCGCCCCGGACACCGAGGCGGACGCCGACGCCGGCGCCGAGAAGCTGATGGGCGCCCAGGGGCCGTGGCTCGCCTTCACCGCCGAGCACGACGACGTCGACGCCCACTCCACCCTCGTCTTCGCCCACGCGCCCGAGAACCTCGACGAGCGGAGCGCGATCCACGAGTCGCACTGGTTCGTGCGCTCCGAACCGATCCCGACGGTCGCGTTCTCCTGGGCGTTCTTCGAGGAGTTCGCACTGCCGCCGGGCGAGTCCTTCGCCTACCGCTACCGCGTGGTCGTCGCCGACGGCGTGTGGGACCGCGAACGGGTGGGCGCGTATCTGCGCACCCTCCCGTGGTGAGCGCGTCCGCGCCACGCGGGGACCGCACCCCTTGGGACTGCGGCGGGACCGCACTCCATGGGGCCGCGGCCGGACCGCACCCCCATGGGGCCGCGCGGTGCGCTACGCGCCCTTGGGCGTCACCTGCTGGGCGACCTCGAACGACCAGAGGGTGGAGGCGGAGGCTGCGGGCTTGGGACGCTCGCCCTCCGCGCCGCCCTGGTGCGCCGCCCTCATCGGGCCGTCGGCCCACGCCCGGAACGACTCCTCGTCACGCCAGCGCGTGTAGACGAGGTAGGTGTCGGTGCCCTCCACCGGCCGGAGCAGTTCGAACCATTCGAAGCCGTCGGACCCCTCGACGGCGTGGCCGCGTGCCGCGAAGCGCTTCTCGAGGGTCTCCCGCTGTTCCGCCGGGACGGTCAGTACGTTGATCTTGACTACGCTCATGCCCCCATCCTGCCCCCTGCGGGCGCACCGGCCGTCGGCCACCCCACCGGTTCGGCGGCTTCCGGTCCCAGTGGCGCAGGGGGGCGGGCCCGTGGCCCGTCCCCCCTGCGGGGCCCGCGCCCGCATCCGGCGTACCGTCGACAGTGTGGACGACCAGGCCGACCGTCTCGTGGCCCGCGTCGCGCGCGAGCTGGGCGCGCGGGCGGACGAGCTGATCGCCGACGTGGAGAAGGCCCTGCGGCGGGAGCTTCCCGCGCTCTGGGAGACCCCGGAGATCGCCGGCACGGTGTCGCAGAACGTCGCCGAGTACATCGTGACCGGGCTGTCCGGCCTGGCGAGCTCGGCCGAGCCGGAGCTGATCGAACCGCCGCCGGCCGCACTGGAGCGGGCCCGCCGACTGGCCCGGTACGGCATGTCCCTGGCCACGATGCTGAGGGCCTTCCGGCTGGCGCAGGGCGTCGTCCTCGACCGGCTGATCGGGGAGCTGCCCCGGTACACCGCCGACGCGCCCCTGGTCAGCAGGGCGACCCGGTACGTGATCGCGACGACGACCGGGTACGTCGACCGCACCTCGGAACAGGACGTCGCCGCGTTCCAGGAGGAGCGCGACCGCCGGCGCCAGTGGCGGCTCGCGATGGTGAACGAGGCGGGCGTGCGCATCGGGACCACACTGGACGTCGCCCGCACCACCCAGGAGCTCGCCGACCTCGCCGCGGAGCGTTTCGCGGACGTCGTCACCGTCGACCTGCTCGACTCCGCGCTGCACGGTGAGGACACCCCGTTTACGGACCGGCTCGTCGTGCGCCGGATCGCCCGGGCGCCGGCGGCCGCCCGCGACGCGCGGCCCCCGTCCGCCGCCGCGTGGCAGCTGGTCACGTGCGTCGACGGATCGCCGACGGCACGCGCCCTGGCCACCGGGCGGCCCACCCGGCACCAAGGCGACAGAAGCCCGGACGGGCGCCGCGTCCACTCCACCCTGGTGGTGCCGTTGCGCGCCCGTGGCAGCACGCTGGGCGTCGCCGAGTTCCGCCGGCACCGCAACCCCGACCCCTACGACGACGAGGACCTGCTGCTCGCCCAGGAGATCGCCGCCCGGGCGGCCGTCGCCGTGGACAACGCCCGCCGCTACACGCACGCCCGCGCCACCGCGCTCACCCTGCAGCGCAGTCTGCTTCCCCGGCACGCCCCCCTGCAGTCGGCCGTGGAGGTCGCCTACCGGTATCTGCCGGCCGGCGGTCAGGCCGGGGTGGGCGGCGACTGGTACGACGTCATCCCGCTGTCCGGGGCCCGGGTGGCCCTGGTGGTGGGCGACGTGGTCGGCCACGGCATCCACGCCGCCGCCACCATGGGCCGGCTGCGGACCGCCGTGCGCACCCTCGCCGACATCGACCTGCCGCCCGACGAACTCCTCACCCACCTGGACGACGTGGTGCTGCGCCCCTCCGGCGAGGCATCCGGCGACCCGGACGGCGACCCGGACGAATACCTCGGCGAGACGGGCGCCACCTGCCTGTACGCCGTCTACGACCCCGTCTCCCGACGGTGCACGCTGGCCCGCGCCGGTCACGTCCCACCGGCCCTGACCAGCCGGGACGGCACGGTCGAGCTGCTGGAACTGCCGCCCGGGCCGCCGCTGGGCCTGGGCGGCCTGCCCTTCGAGGCGACGGAGGTGGAACTGCCCGAGGGCAGCCTGATCGCCCTGTTCACCGACGGCCTGATCGAGGCCCGCGACCACGACGTCGACCCGGGCCTCACCCGGCTGCGTCACGCCCTCGCCCGCCCGGAGACCTCCCTGGAGGCGATCTGCGACACCGTCCTGGAAGCCATGCTGCCCGACCGCCCGGACGACGACGTCGCCCTCCTCCTCGCCCGCACCCGTGCCCTCGGCGCACGCCAGGTCGCCACCTGGGATCTGGACGCCGACCCGGCCGCCGTCGCCCGGGCCCGTTCGCTCGTCTCCCGGCAGCTGGGCGACTGGGGCCTGGAGGAGCTCGGCTTCACCGCCGAGCTGGTGGTCAGCGAACTGGCCACCAACGCCATCCGCTACGGCCGCCCCCCGATCAGGCTGCGCCTCATCCACGACCGCGGGCTGCTGTGCGAGGTCTCCGACGGCAGCAACACCACCCCGCACCAGCGCCGGGCCCGGGTCTCCGACGAGGGCGGACGCGGCCTGCTGCTGGTCGCCCGGCTGGCCGAGCACTGGGGCACCCGCCACGCCCGCCGCGGCAAGACGGTCTGGGCCGAACTGAGCGAGTCGGCGCAGTTCCCGGCGTCGGCGTTCGCCGGGTGACGCCGACGTCCGGCGCGGCCAGCCGGACCCGACGGCGCCACCAGGGGCAAGGGAACGCGAAAGGGAACGGGAACGGCGGCGTCATCACGGGGCCGGCGGCGGCCCGTGCCTTGCCTGCCCGGTCCGCCGGGCGCACGCTGGTCCTATGAGTGCGCGGGACGGCCCCACGCTCATCAACTCCGTACAGCGGGCCTTCCGTCTGCTGGAGGCGGTGAGCGAGCACGAGAACGGCGCGCCGGCGAAACAGCTGGCGCGGGAGGCCGGGCTGCCCCTGGCCACCGCCTACCACCTGCTGCGAACCCTCGTCCACGACGGCTACCTGCAAAAACTCGAGGACGGCGGGTTCATCCTCGGTGACCGACTGCGGACACTGCACACCGCGGGCCGCGGCCAGGCGCTGCTCAGCCGGGTCCGTCCGACGCTCGCCGCGCTGCGGGACGAGCTGACGACCGCCGCCTACCTCACGTTCTACGAGGAGGGCGAGATCCGGGTCGCCGAGATCGTGGACGGTCCCCGGACGCCCCGTGTGGACCTGTGGGTCGGTTTCGAGGACGCGGGGCACGCCACCGCCCTCGGCAAGTCCGTCCTGCGGGAGATGGACGACGACGCCCGACGGGACTACCTCTCGCGCCACCAGCTCGCCGACCTCACCCCGAGGACCATCACCAGCGCTCCGGAACTGATCCGGCGACTGGACGAGTCGCCCGTGGCCCCGGCCGTCACCGACCTGGAGGAGTACGCCCTCGGCACGGTCTGCGTCGCCGTCCCCGTCTACAGCGGCGACGTCATCGGCTCGCTCGGCGTCTCCCTGCCCGCCGACCGGCTGTCCCGGATCGAGCAGGTCCGCGACCGGCTGATCCCCACCGCTAACCGCGTGACCAGGACTCTTTCGCTGCGCGCCTGATCGTTCATTATCTGAAAAGCTGCGCCTTGTGAGTGACGGCAGCCCTCCCTTTTCCTAGAGGAAACGGACATGTGCGATGTGCCGCGCGGCACGGTGAGGACTGCATACCCAGCATGAGTCAGGCCCGGAAGCATGGTGGCGACCCCATCCCGACGCGGCTGTTCGGACACCGACCGGCAGGTCCCCTCCTGCCCGTCCTGATCGTCTTCGTCGTCGTGCTCGTCGATCTCGTCGGCGGAGCGGGAATGACGTGGCTGCCCCTGCTGGCGGCCGGTCCCGCGCTGGCCGCCACCACGAACGGTCCGCGCGGCGTGCTCTGCGTCGGACTCCTGGCCGCCGCGCTCGGTGCGACCCTCGGCGCCCGGGACGGCGCGCCCGGCCCGGAGCTGGCGGCCGTGCTGGCCGCCCTGCTGGCCGTCACGCTGGCGAGCGCCCTCGCCGGCGCGCTGCGCTCACGCCGGGAGCGGGTGCTCGCCGACGTCCGCTCCGTCGCGGAGGCCGCCCAGCACGCGCTGCTGAAGCCGGTCCCCGCCACGGTCGGCCCCTTCGAGGTCGCCGTCCGCTACAGCGCGGCCGCCGCGGAGGCGAGGATCGGCGGGGACCTCTACGCGCTGGTGCCCACTCCGTACGGCGTCCGGCTGATCGTCGGCGATGTGCGGGGCAAGGGGCTGCCCGCCGTGGGGACCGCCGCCCTCGTGGTCGGCGTCTTCCGCGAGGCCGCCTACGACGAGCCCGATCTCCTCGCCGTCGTCGACCGGATCGAGCGGAGCCTGGCCCGCAACCTCGGCGCCGACGACTTCGTCACCGCCGTCGTCGCCGGACACCCGCGGCCGGGGGAGCTGGAAGTGGTGAACTGCGGACACGCGCCGCCGCTGCTGGTGCGTTCGTCCGAGGACGTCGTGGCCGTGGAGAGCCCCCACCCGGCCCCGCCCCTCGGTCTGCGCGCCCTCACCGACCAGCGGCCCGACCTCCAGGTGCTGCCGTTCGCCGACGGGGACCAACTGCTGCTCTACACGGACGGCGTCATCGAGGCCCGCGACCGCCACCGGAAGTTCTACCCGCTCGCCGAAGGACTGTCCCGCCACCTCTGCGACGAGCCGGCGCGCACGCTCGACTCGATCCACGAGGAACTGCTGACGCATGTCGGCGGACGACTGCACGACGACGCGGCGCTGCTGCTGATCCGCAAGCCGACGGCAGGCGCGGCCGAAGCCGGCGTCCCCCAACCGGCCCTGGAAGGACTGGCGTTGGGAGAGCGGGCGGTGTGACCACGGTGACCCGGGCGACCACTGTGATCGTTCTGCCCGGTGTTGCAGACTGTGCTCATGACACGCATGAGGAAGATCGCGGCCGCCCTGCTGGCCGCATCGGGCGCACTGCTCGCGCTACCCCCCACCGCCTCTGCCGGCCCCGCCGATCCCACCGTCTCCGCCCTCGGTCCCACCCGCGCCGCGGACGGCGCCGTCTCCCGCAAGACCTTCGTCCGCGAGGACTTCGACCGACTGCCGCTCGGTCCCGTCACCGCAGGCCACGGCTGGACCACCGACGCCAAGGACGGCTCCCTGACCGTCGAGCCCAGCCGCACCGGCCACGGCCGCGAGCTGCGGCTGCACACGGAGGGCAACGGTCGCGCCTTCCTCGTCCTGTCCGACCTCGCACCCGCCGGGAACAGCTTCTGGGCCCGGCTGCGGCTGCGCGTCGACGGGTTCCCGACCGCCCCGGACTGGGCGCACTGGACCGTCGCCGAGGCGTCCGGCTCCGACGCGCCCACGCTGGTACGCCCGTTGGGCGGCCAGTACGTTCCCACCTCGCAGGCGAACTTCTGGGGTGTCGGCTCCGACCTCGGCCCCACCGGGGACTGGACCGCGTGGCGCACCTCGGCCCCCGCCACGGCCGGGACCTGGAGCTGCGTGGAGTTCCACCTCGACGCCACCGACAACCGCGTCACCGTGTACCAGGACGGCGTGGAGCGCTCCGATCTGACCGTCTCCACCGAGGAGCACGGCGGCAGCGCGGACGACTTCGTCTTCCCGCGCTTCGACACGCTCAAGCTGGGCTGGCAGCTGTACCAGGCCGGCCCGACGCCGTCGTCGTACGACGTCCGCATGGACGACGTGGCGCTCAGCACCCGGCGCGTCGGCGGGTGTGCCTCATGACGGGCGGCGTGTCGCAGGGAGCGCTGACGGACCGGGACGCCGGCGGGCCCACGCCCGCCGCCACCACGCCCGGCGGCCCGGGCGCCGCCTGACGACACGCGTCGGCGGGGCGTCGGTGCGACGCCCCGCCGATGTCCTGACCCTGCCCCCGGGGGCAGGGTCAGGACAGGAAGCTCCCGTAGGGGCCGTTGAGGATCTGGTTCTTCTGGCTCTGACTGAAGTGGGTGTTGGGGTAGTCGTAGAAGGACGCGGACATCGGTGTGCCGTCGGTCGAGGACGAGTCGGGCAGGCCGAACGCGTGCCCGAGCTCGTGCACCATCCCGCCGTACCAGCGGTTCATCGACTGTCCGCTGGTGCCGGCCGCGCCGTCGGCGTCGTGCCCGCTCAGGACGACCCAGCCGGGGCTCGCGCCCCCGCCCGCGCCTTCTCCCTCGGCGCTGATCTCGCCCACGTTGAGCCAACGGCTGTCGGGGTTGTTCAGGCCGAACTTCCTGGCGAGTTCGTTCTGCATGTTCGTGACGGCCCACCAGTAGCGGTCACCGCCGTTGGGAGTGTTCTCGTACCAGCTCCGGGGCTGGTCGCCGTTCACGACCTCCACCACGGTGGTGTTCAGCTTGAAGGTCTTGCCGAGCTCCTGCTGGTAGTAGCGCTGTGCCTCGCGCATCACGTTGGCGATGCCGTCGGGGTACCGCTGGTCGAACGGAACGTCGGACGGCTTGAGCCAGTACACCCGGACGGTCTTCGTCGGCGGCGGCGTCGAGCCGCCGCCGCTGCCGGTGAAGCCGGGCAGCCGCCAGGTCCGGGCCGCCGTGCCGGTGCAGGGCAGCTGGACGAGACCGGTGTTCGAGGCCGAGGAGTCGCCCGCGGGGGTGACGCACTTGCCGGAGGACACCGACTGCAGGCCGAAGACGCCGGTCGTGCCACTGACCGTCACCGGCACGAGACGGAACTTCTGGCCGGCGCCCGTGCCGCAGGCCCGCTGGACGATCGTGGCGTTGTCGGCGCCGGACGCTCCGTTGACGTCCACGCACCGCCCGCCGGCCGAGGTGCCGACGGTGTACTGGTCGGTGGTCCCGCCGACCGGGGTGAAGGTGAAGTTCTGGTTGGGCTCGCCGTGGCAGGTCCACTGGATGAGCTGGAGGCCGTCGGCGGTGGAACCGCCCGGCACGTCCAGGCAGTTGCCGCCGCTGCGGTTGACCGCGGTGGAGGTGAACGCCGTCGCGGCGTGGGCCTGCGGTGCGATCGCGACGGCGCCCATGACCGCACCGAACATCACCGTGAGCAGGATCGCCCACAGGGGCAGGAACCTCGATCGTGTCATCCGACTACTCCCCCGAGGGGGCGGGCAGGGTGACGCCGAGTGCCACCGGGGTGCCGAAGTTCGGCGTGCCGTCGGCGTTCCAGGTGAACTTCTGGGCCCTGGTGCTCCGGTTCATGTCGCAGCCTCCGCTCGTCGAGTTGTTGGCGTGGTAGACGATCCAGTCCTCGGTGCCGTCCGGCGACTTGAAGAAGCCGTTGTGCCCGGGGGCGTACACACCGTTGGCGTTGGACCGCTGGAAGACCGGGTTCGGCGACTTGACCCACGAGGAGGAGTTGAGCGGGTCGCCGCCGTTGTAGGTGAGCATGCCCAGCTTGTAGTCGGGCGTGGAGCAGTGACTGGCCGAGTAGACGATGAACGTCTTCCCGTCGCGCTGGAGGACCTCGGCGCCCTCGTTGACCGCGCCGCCCACCGTCTCCCAGCTGTAGGTCGGTGTCGACAGCACCCGACGGGTGCCGCTCGCCGTCCAGGGGTTGGACAGTGGCCGGATGAACATCGGCTGCGAGCCGTTGTAGAAGGTGCCCAGCAGGTACAGCTGCCCGTTGAGCTGGAGGATGCCCGGGTCGAGCTCCCAGGTGTTGTCCTGGGTCGGGTCGAGCAGGTCGGCCTTGAAACTGTACGGGCCCATCGGGTCCAGGCCGGCGCTCTCCAGCACGTGGATCCGCTGGGTACCCAGGTCGTAGGGCTCCCGCCCGGCGGTGTAGTAGAAGTACCACCGCTTGCCGTTCGGGCCGTCGAGCAGATGGAACTCGGGCGCCCACATGGTGCCGGCGCCGTTGGGCCGGGTGAGGTTGAAGATCACCTGGTCGGAGGCGGAGGCGAGGCCGGCGAGAGTGCTCGCCTTGCGCATGGTGACCGTCGAGTTCCAGGTCGTGGTGGCGAGGTAGTAGTAACCGTTGTAGTACGTCAGCCAGGGGTCGGGCCCGTGCTGGGACAGCGGGTTGGTGAAGGTCCTCGTCCCCGTGCCGCCGCCGGTGAAGGCGGGCAGCCGCCACACCCGGCCGCCCGCCGTGGCGCAGGGCAGCTGCACCAGGTTGGTGTTCGAGGCGGACGAACCGCCGCTCGGCGCCACGCACTTGCCCGAGCTCACGGAGACCAGGTTGAAGGTCTTGTCGGTGCCGCTCACCGCCACCGGCACGAGCCGCCACTGCTGGTTGGTCCCGCCATGACAGGGCCACTGGATGATCGCCGCGTTGTCCGCGGTGGACGCCCCGTAGACGTCGACGCACTGTCCGGACTGCCCGGTGATCGTGTAGGTGTCGGTGGTGCCGGAGAGCAGGGTGTACGCGAAGTTCTGGTTGGCGCCGGCGGAGCACGCGAAGGCACGCAACTGCGCTCCCGCCGTCGTCGAACCGCCGGGCAGGTCGAGGCAGTTGCCGCCGTTCTGGTTGACCCCCGTCGAGGTGAACGCGACGGCGGCGGAGGCGGTGGGCGGCGCCACCAGGAAGGCGACCGCCGTGAGGAGTGCCGCGACGAGCGCGGACAGGCATCTGGAACGGGTCACGGTCCGTACACCTTTGCTTCGAGGAGGCCGACGGAGTCGGAGCCGTTGCCGGTGAGCAGCACCCGCAGCCGGGTGGTGTTCACGGCGGTGAAGGAGACGGTGTCGTACTGGTTCTTGGCCAGCGGGTAGCCGCTCGCGCCGGGCACGTCGGCGTAGGCGCTGCCGTTCCAGTACTGGAGCTTCCAGGAGGCCGGCATGTCGATGCCCTCGTCGTCGTCGAAGAAGTACACGTCGGCCTTGTTGACGGTCTTCGCGGACGGCCAGGTCAGTTCGGCCCACTGCTGTCCGGTCTCCGGCCAGGTGCCCCAGCGGGGGTTGACCGTGTCGTTGGACGACGGCGGGTCGACCCCGTCGTTGACCGCGGCGACGCTCTCCCAGGGGGAGGTGTAGGACGCCGTCGGCGTCGCGGACGTGGCCAGGTTGGCCGGTGGCTGAGGCGGCTGGACCCCGCCCCGGTTGTACGCCTTGACCTCGGTGAGACCGGTCTTGGCGCCGGGGGCGTTGGTGGCCAGGATCCGCACGCGCTGGGCGGTGACCGCGGGGAACCGCACCAGGTTGTAGTTGGCCCGTGGCGCCGAAGGGCTCTTGGTCTGGCCCGGCACGTCCACCCACGAACTGCCGTTGTGGTACTGGACGGCGTAGGCGGACGGCGCCCGGTAGGTCGCCGAGGCCGGGCGGCTGTCCTTGAAGTACAGGCGCATCTCGTTCAGCGTGCGCGCCGTGCCGAAGTTCAGTTCGTACCAGTCCTGGCTGTTGGGAGACCCGCCGGCGCCCCAGAAGGGCTCGTTGGTGGGATAGCCGTCCACCGCGCCGGAGGTGTTGCCGCCGGAGCCGGTGTAGGAGGCGGTGGTCGTCGCCCCGGCCGCGAGGTTGGTCAGGCCGGGCTCGGCGGTGAGGTCGACGCCGGCCTTGGCGAGCATGTCCACCATCCGGGGGCTGTTCTGCACGACCTGCTGGGGGGCCTGCAGCCCGGACACGGCCACGTGGTGGGTGACCGTGCCGCTCGTGGTGACGTCACCGGTGGCGGGGTCCCAGGTGAAGGGCACGAGTGAGTTGACCGTGGCGGCCCGGGTGCCGTTGACGTAGATCGAGTAACCCTCCGGGACGCCGGGGTAGCGCACCACCCCGTCGGCCGGGTCGTCCCAGACGATGGACAGGTCGGCGTTGCGGTAGCGGAGGTTGTTGACGGTGAAGTGGCTCCAGCCGATGTTGATGGGGGAGACCTCCACCTTGGCGTCGTTGCGCGGCCGCAGCCCGGCGACGTCCTCGATGACCGTCCAGTTGCTGCTGCCCAGGATGTTGTGGTGGATCCACGAGCGGTAGTCGATGCCGCTGCCGTTCCAGTCGGCCCAGAACTCGTTGGCGTCGGGCCACTGGGTGTTGCCGCCGACGTACTGAGCCCAGGTGTTCCAGTAGAGCAGCTTCTTGTAGTCCGTGGCGTTCATCCACGAGTTGGGGTAGTTGCGCAGCACGGAGGAGTACAGCCGGAACTGCACGGTGGAGTTGATGGTGGAGAAGTTGTTGGAGCCGGGGTTGCCGGCGTCGGCAGCCGCCCTCTTGTCGACCTGGTTGGCCGTGTAGAAGGGGAAGACCGGGTACTGGGCGGGGTCGTCGTAGAGGCGCAGGGCCTGCTTGTACGTCGCCGTGTTGGGAACGGCGCCGACCGAGAACGGGTAGTAGTTGTTGATCTCCTTCCAGGGGACCCACTCGTTGGTCGACTTCAACCGGTGCTCGAACAGCTGCCGGTTCGGGTTCCACAGGACGTTGACGATGGCGTCCTTGATCTGTGTCGCGAGGGTGCGCATCTCGGCGGCCTTGGCGGTGTTGCCGGTCGCCTCGTAGGCCTGGGCGGCGGCGAGCGCGCCGCTGTACTGGTAGGCGGACTCGGCGCGGTCCATGGTGCCCGGCTTCCAGTGGAAGGAGACTGCGTCGGCGTCGTTGCCGGTCAGCGCGCCCCAGTCGTACTCGATCAGCTTGTTGTTGTCGTGGTCGTAGTAGGCGAGCTGGCCCTTGACGTCGCCTTCGGCGTACTTGGCCAGGTTGCCGGCGATGGCCGGCTGTCCGCCGTGGATCTGGTAGCTCTTCCAGGCGGCCTCGGCGATGTACTGCGTGTAGCTGTTGGACCAGTTCTCCGGGTCGCCGGGGTTGTCGAGGAACCGGCCCCCCTTGGAGGTCTGCCCGACGCTGAGCCAGTCCCCGTAGGCGTAGGACGGGTCGCGCAGGTACTTGAGGTCGTCGATGTGCATGGGCTGGGTGAGCGCGATCGCGTTGTTGTACCCGAGGACGCCTTCGGTCGACGTCGGGAACTGGAAGGTCTGCCCGGGGATGTCGGCGTCGAGGTTGTTGAAGCGCATCAGCCACCAGCGGTAGTAGACGTTCTTCTTGATCGCGGGCTCGGGCACGTCGATGTAGGGCACGTTCTTCGCCCACCACAGGTTGTACGCCTTGACGTGGGTGGCGAACGCGGTGGCGTCGCTGTAGCCCGCGTAGGCGTTGTACTCGGTGAGCGAGTCGGGGATCTCGTCGGTGACGAAGCCCATCACGACCTTCGTGGTCACCGTGGCGCCGGCGCCGACGGTGACGGAGCGGTTCAGGCCGCCGCCGGAGGCGTTGAATCCGTCGCCGGTGAGCCGCGGCCGGATGGTGGTGAGGTTGTTGTAGGCGTTGACCTGGCCGGTCAGTTCGCTGCCGCTGCCTGCGGTGGCGTACGGCGACGTCGCCCGCAACTGCAAGGTGGTGGAGCTGCTGCCGTTGTTCCTGATCGACAGGTTGGTGACGGCGACGTTGTTCTCGGTGATGAACTTGGTCTGGGTGACCGCGATCGAGCCGCTGGTGTGGACGCTCTTCCAGTGGCTCGGAACCTGCCGGCGCTGGGAGACCTGTTCGGTGAAGGTGCCCGGGGTGATCGCGACGGTGTAGGCGTTGTTGTCGTTGACGCTCTCCCAGTAGGCGACATGGCCGCCGAACCCGAGGACCGCCGGGTCGTGGGTCTTCATGAAGAGCGCACGCCCCCGGCTCATCAGCCAGGGTCCGGCCGGGTCGTCACCGGAGCGGGCGAGCAGCCGGTCCATCCAGAAATCGGTGCCGGAACTCTCGGCGTCGTAGATGCCGCGCATCATGTCGCCGGGGGTGTAGGCGACGGGCGGTGCCGGGATCGCCGGCCCGCTGAAGACGGGGAACCCGATGGTCTGCGCGGCGGAGGCCGGGCTGACGGAACAGACGGAACACAGGATGAGCACGAGGGCGACGAGGAGGCGCTTCATGGGCTCCCTCTCCGGTTGGCGGTGTCGGGGATGTCATGCGCCTGACATACGTGCGAGGAAACTCACCTAAAAGGTTTTCGCAACGTAGGAGCGACCTGATGCCGTGTCAAGGGAAAGCGCTTGAGCACGAGTTCACCGGCCGCCCCGGGCCCCGGGGAGCGCGGCTCAGGACAGCGGCGCCGTCGACTCCCGGATGACCACCCGGCCGCGCACCGTCTCGATCCCCGAGCGCCGCGCCCCGCCGATCGCGAGGAACAGGGCGTGCGCGGCCGCCCGCCCCACCTGTTCCAGGTTCATGTCGACGCTGGTCAGCGGCGGCCGCGAAGAGGCGGTCAGGACCTGCCAGTTGTCGAAGCCCATCACCGCCACGTCCTCCGGCACCCGGTGGCCGCGCTCCCGCAGGACGTCCATGACGCCGCGGGCTATCTGGTCGCTGCCGCACAGTACGGCGTCGAGATCCGGATGCCGGTCCAGCAGCAGCGCGGTGGCCGCCCGTCCCCAGCCCTCCGACCAGGCGCCGAACCGCGGTTCGCCGACCGGCGCGAGACCGGCGTCGGCCAGCGCGGCCCCGGCGCCCTCGGCCCGCTCCCGCGCCGCGACGTACCCGGGGTCGCCGGTGATGTGCGCGATCCGGGTGCGCCCACAGGCCAGCAGGTGTTCCACCGCGATCCGGCCGGCGTCGACGCTGTCCGGGACGATGGACAGATCCGCCGGATCGTCCGACGGCGCGTAGGCGTAGACCACGGGGACGGGCAGCTCGCGCCCCAGGGACGGGCGCGGGTCGGTCCGGCTGCCCACCACGATGAGGCCGTCGACGCGGCGCCCCAGGAGCGCCCGGACATGGTGCTGTTCGCGGATCGCGTCGCCACGCGCGTCGCACAGGAACACGGCGACCTCGCCCGCCCCGAAGGCGTCCTCCGCGCCCATCAGGATCGGGATGCTGAAACGGCCCTCGAGGTCGCTGGTGAGCAGTCCCACGGTGCCCGACCGTCCCACGAGCAGCCCGCGGGCCAGCTGGTTCGGCCGGAAGGCCAGCCGCTCGGCGGCCTCGATCACCCGCTGCCGGGTCTCGGCGCGCACCTGGCTGCGGCCGTTGAGCGCCTTGGACGCGGTGGCGATGGACACGCCGGCCAGCCGGGCGACGTCGCTGAGGGTGGCGGGGTGCGAACGAGAGGTGCCGGGGGCCGGTGTCATGGGGATCTCCTGTCGCGCGGCGCGTGAGTAAACCGTACGCGAGTTGTTTCGGCCGGGGTCCGGCCTGGACGATTTCAAGGGTTTCGGCGGAGCCCGTAATACCGCTTGCTGCAAGGGGATTGACGAGCTGTCAGCCGGGTCCTAGCTTTCAGAAAGCCTTTTCGGTTCCTTTCCGTTCGAAGAGCCCACACTAGGGGGATCGTCATGGGGAGCACGACCGGACCACGTGGA
This sequence comes from Streptomyces achromogenes, assembly GCF_030816715.1. NCBI lineage: Bacteria > Bacillati > Actinomycetota > Actinomycetes > Kitasatosporales > Streptomycetaceae > Streptomyces > Streptomyces achromogenes. Next base: position 8,384,960 of record NZ_JAUSYH010000001.1, read on the forward strand.
CCCGTCCGCAGACTCGCCGTCGGCGCCGCCGCGTTCCTCGCCGCCGCGAGCCTGATCACGGCCTGCGGATCGGGGGACGGCGACTCCGCCGGCGGATCCGGCCGGACGGCCGACGCCAAGGGCGTCGACGACGGCGCCACGCTGACCATGTGGACGCGGGCCGCCACCCGGCCGCAGAGCGAGGCCCTGGTCAAGGCGTACAACGCCAGTCACAAGAACAAGATCGAGCTGACCGTCGTCCCCACCGACGACTACCAGGCCAAGGTGGGGGCGGCGGCCGGCTCCCACGACCTCCCCGACCTCTTCGCCTCCGACGTGGTGTTCGTGCCGAACTACACCACCAGCAAGCTCTTCGCCGACCTCACCGAGCGCATCGACGCCCTGCCGTTCGCCGCGAGCCTGGCGCAGTCGCACATCAAGGCCGGCACGTACGAGGGCAGGAAGTACGTCGTCCCGCACACGCTCGACCTGTCGGTGCTCTTCTACAACAAGGACCTCTACCGGAAGGCCGCGCTCGACCCCGAGAAGCCGCCCGCCACCCTCGCCGACTGGGACCGGCAGGCCCGGGCCGTGGACGCGCTGGGCGGCGGAGTCGACGGCACCTTCTTCGGCGGCAACTGCGGCGGCTGCGGCGTCTTCACCTGGTGGCCCTCCATCTGGGCCGGGGGGGAGGAGGTGCTGAACAAGGAGGGCACCGGGGCGAACCTCGACTCCGCCACCGCGAAGAAGGTCTACGACACCTACCGCGGATGGGTGAAGGACGACATCGTGGCCCCCGGCGCGCGCGACGAGACCGGCGCCACCTGGACCGGCGTCTTCCCCAAGGGCAAGGTCGGGGTCATGCCCATGCCGTCGACCACGCTGGGCCTGATGCCCAAGAACCTCGACCTCGGCGTCGCCCCCATCCCCGGGCCCGACGGCGGCAGGTCCACCTTCGTCGGCGGCGACGCCGTGGGCGTCTCGGCCACCAGCAGGAAGGTCGACCAGGCCTGGAACTTCCTCGCCTGGTCACTGGGCGACGAGGCCCAGGTGAACGTGGTCGCCGCGCACAAGGACGTCGTGGCCCGCACCGACCTCGCCGCCAACAAGTACTCCGCCGCCGACCCCCGTCTGGTCGCCATCAACCAGCTGGTCGCGGACGGCCGCACCCCTTACGCCCTGAAGTTCGGACAGACCTTCAACGACCCCAACGGGCCCTGGCTGTCCATGATGCGCGACGCGGTCTTCGGTGACGGGGCGTCGCTCGAGAAGGACAACAAGGCCGTCACCGCCTCCCTGGCCGACTGACCCGCACGACTCGGCACGACTCGGCACGACGCGGGCGCACGGCACAGCACGGCACGGCACGGACGAACGACGCGGGCGCACGGCACCGATACGCGGCCGGACGTCGTGCTCCCGCACGACCCCTCCCACCGCACACGGCAGAGGAGAGCCATGCACGTCAAGGCGCCCGACCGGGCGACCGCCGAGCACCCGCCCCCGACGCGGCCCGCCGACCGCAGCCCCCGCAACGCCGCCCCGCGCCGGCACTCCCGAAGGATCCAGGGCCTCGGGTACGCCGCCCCCACGGCCGTCTTCGTCACCGTCTTCTTCCTGCTGCCCCTGCTGCTCGTCGGGCAGATGTCCCTCGACGACTGGCCGCTGCTCGCGGGGGACCAGGGCGTCAACGCCCCCGAGAACTACACCGACGTCATGGACAGCCCGCTGTTCTGGCCCGCCGTGCGCTTCACCCTCCTCTACACGGCGGTCGTCACCGTCGTCCTCCTGGGCCTGGCCCTGCTGCTCGCCCTGCTCGTCCAGGAGTCCCGCCCCGGCGCCGGCTTCTTCCGCACGGTCTACTTCCTGCCGGGCGCCGTCGGCCTGGCCTCGGCCTCGCTGCTCTTCTGGGGCCTGTACAGCCCCACCACCGGACCGCTCAGCCGCATCCTCGAACACCTCGGCCTCGTCGACGACCCGGTGTCCTTCCTCGGCACCCCCACCTCCGCCCTGCTGTCGACGGTCTTCCTCGTCGTCTGGAAGTTCGCCGGCTTCTACATGCTGATCCTCCTCGTCGGCCTCCAGCGCATCCCGCACGAGGTGTACGAGGCCGCCCGGATGGACGGCGCGAGCCGCGGCCAGATCTTCCGCTCCATCACCCTGCCGCTGCTGCGTCCGTCGCTCGCCCTGTCCCTGCTGCTCTGCGTCACCGGCTCACTGCTGGCCTTCGACCAGTTCTTCGTCCTCACCAAGGGCGGACCCGACAACAGCACCGTCACCGTCGTACAGCTCATCTACCGGGAGGCGTTCCAGCGGCTGAACCTCGGCACCGCGGCCGCCCTGTCCATCCTCGTGCTGGGCGCGCTGCTCCTGCTGAACGCCCTGCAGTTCCGCGGTCTGCGCCGCTCCGACGAGTCATGACCCCCGCCTCCTGGAGAAGGGACACCCCGGTGCTCACCCGAGCCCTCGGCCGGACGCCCCACTACGTCGTCGCCGCAGGACTGGCCGTCATCTTCCTCTTCCCGCTGGTGTGGAACGCCTGGGCGTCGGTCAGCGCCCAGCCCGGCACCGCGCAGGAGTCCGGCTACGGCCTCGGCAACTACCGCACGCTGCTCGACTACGACGCCGGGCTGTGGCGCTACCTCGGCAACAGCGCCCTCGTCTCCGTGCTCACCGTCGCCCTGACCCTCGGGGTCTCGCTGCTCGGCGGCTACGCCTTCGCACGCTTCGAGTTCCCGGGCAAGAACCTGCTGTTCCTGCTGACGCTGGCCATCCTCATGGTCCCGTACGCCACCCTGCTCATCCCGCTCTACGTGCTGCTCGGCAGGCTCCATCTGCAGAACTCGCTGCTCGGGCTGAGCCTGGTGCTCGCGATGTTCCAACTGCCGTTCGCCACCTTCATGATGCGGATCTCCTTCGAGGCGGTGCCGCGCGAACTCGAGGAGTCCGCCCTCGTCGACGGCTGCGGCACCGCGGGCGCACTGCGCCGGGTCATGCTTCCCGCGGTGCGGCCGGGACTGATCACCGTGGGTCTCTTCGCCTTCCTCGCGGCCTGGAACGACTTCATCGCACCGCTGATCCTCATCTCCGACAGCCAGAAGGCTCCGCTGCCGCTCGCCGTCGCCAACCTGCGCCAGCAGAGCATGGGCGCCGTCGACTACGGCGCCACCGAGGCCGGCGTGGTGGTCCTCGCCGTGCCCTGCCTCCTCCTCTTCCTGCTGCTCCAACGGCACTACGTACGGGGCTTCATGTCGGGCGCGCTCAAGGGCTGAGGCGCCCGCCCGACCGGCCGTACCGCCGCGGAGGCCGGACCGACCGGGAACCGACGACCACCTGAACACCCTTGACGGGCAACCGAGAGGACGAACCGAAGGCATGAACTGGTGAGGGAGAACACGACGCGGTCGGCCGTCCTGCCGGTGGCGCCGAGCCGGGGACGGCTGAGGCCGCTGGGGCTCGACGAGGTCAGGATCACCGGGGGCTTCTGGGCCCGGCGCCGACAGGTCAACGCGACCGCGACACTCGACCACTGCCGCGACTGGATGGAACGCGTCGGCTGGACCGGCAACTTCCGCGCCGCCGTGGAAGGCCGGATCCACCGGGACCGGCGCGGCCGCGAGTTCGCCGACTCCGACGTCTACAAACTGATCGAGGCCATGGCCTGGGAGGCCGGCCACGGCTCCGGCGCCGCCCTCGACGCGCAGATCGCCGCATTCACCGACACCATCGCGCCCGCCCAGGAACCGGACGGCTACCTCAACACCGCCTTCGGCCGCCCCGGTCAACAGCCCCGGTACAGCGACCTCGAGTGGGGCCACGAGCTGTACTGCTACGGGCATCTGATCCAGGCGGGCGTGGCCCAGACGCGGGCCCGCGGCGAGGGCGAGCTGGCGAAGATCGCCCGGCGCGCCGCCGACCACGTGTGCGCGGCCTTCGGTCCCGGCGGCATCGAACGCGTCTGCGGACACCCGGAGATCGAGACGGCCCTGGTGGAACTGGCCCGGGCGACCGGTGAGCAGCGCTACCTCGACCAGGCCGCGCTCTTCGTCGACCGTCGCGGCCGACACACCCTCGCCGAGCCCGAGTTCGGCCGCGCCTACTACCAGGACGACGTGCCCGTCCGGGAGGCCACCGTGCTGCGCGGCCACGCCGTACGCGCCCTCTACCTCGCGGCCGGCGCCGTCGACGTGGCGGTGGAGACCGGGGACGACGCCCTGCTCGCCGCGGTCGTCCGGCAGTGGGAGGCCGCGGTCGCCCGGCGCACCTACCTGACCGGCGGCATGGGCTCCCACCACCGGGACGAGTCCTTCGGCGACGACTTCGTGCTGCCCCCCGACCGCGCCTACTCGGAGACCTGCGCGGGCGTCGCCTCCGTGATGCTCAACTGGCGGCTGCTGCTGGCGACCGGCGAACCGCGCTACGCCGACCTCGCCGAGCGGACCCTGTTCAACGTGGTGGCGACCTCCCCGTCCGAGGACGGCAGGACCTTCTTCTACGCCAACACCCTGCACCGACGCCGCCGGGGCACGACGCCCGCCGCCGACGCGCAGAGCCCGCGCGCCGAATCGGGCCTGCGCGCCCCCTGGTTCGCGGTGTCCTGCTGTCCGACCAACGTGGCGCGGACGCTGGCCCTGCTGCCGGCCTACCTGGCGACGGCCGACGACGACGGGGTGCAACTGCACCAGTACGCCGACGCCGAGCTCGCCACCTCCCTCGCCGGCGGCCGGGACGTCGCCCTGCGCGTGCGCACCGACTACCCGTCCGGCGGCAGCGTGACCGTACGGATCGACCGGTCGCCGGAGCGCCCCTGGACCCTGTCGCTTCGCGTGCCCGCATGGGCCACGGGCACCGACGCCCGACTGGTCGACCCGGACGGGATGCGCCGTGCCGTCACGCCGGGCACGGCCGCCGTCACCCGGCGCTTCCGGCCCGGCGACGAGATACGACTGGAGCTGCCCGTGGCCCCGCGCTGGATCACACCCGACCCCCGCATCGACGCGGTACGCGGCACCGCCGCCGTCCAGCGCGGGCCGCTCGTCTACTGCGCCGAGTCCGTCGACCTCCCGCCGGGCCACGAGGTCGACGCGGTCCGGGTGAACCCCGCCGTCCCGCCGCAGGACGGGCCGGACGGCACCGTCGTGGCGTCCGGCGCGCTGGTCACGGTCCCGGACGCACCACCAGCGGCGGAGTCCGACAGTCCCGGTCGGTCGGCCGATTCCGCCGCAGCCGCAGGCACGGCCGCAGCCGCAGGCACGGACGCCGACGGCGACGGGCAGGCCGGGCCGGACGCCGACACGCGGTGGCCGTACGCGCCGCTCGACGAGGCCGCCGTGCCGGCCGGCGAGCGTGCCGACATCGTCCTCGTGCCCTACCACTCCTGGGCGAACCGCGGCCCCTCGACGATGCGGGTCTGGCTGCCGACGACGCGACCGCCGACCGAACCCCCCGGGAGGTAGACGTGCGCCGGCCGGGCGCGGCCGTGCGCCGCGGGAAGCGCCGGGCCGACGCGCGGACCCGGGGCGCACAGAACCGCGCCTGCGCCGACGCCGGCGTGCCGCACCCGACCCTCGGCGACATCCGTCCGACCGTGACGTCCCCACCGTCCGACCCGACCACCCGACGCGCCCACGCCCCCACGATGGGAGTCCGACCATGTCCCAACCCCCCTCTCGCCGCGGTCTGTTGAGACTGGCCGCCGGGACCGCTGCCGCGGCCCCGCTGCTGCACGCGACGCCCGCGGCGGCCAGTGCCGCCGCCGAGCCGGCCACGGCGACTGCGGCGTCCCGAGCGTCCGCCGCCGCCCCTGAGGCTCCCGCTGCGGCAGCCGCGCCCGTCCCGCCGACCTGGACCGTCCAGCCCTTCGCGCTGGACCGGGTGACGCTCGGCGACGGCGTCTTCCGCCGCAAGCGCGACCTGATGCTCGGCTACGCGAGGTCCTACCCGGCCGACCGGATCCTCGCCGTCTTCCGGGCCAACGCCGGGCTCGACACCCGCGGCGCCCGGCCGCCGGGCGGCTGGGAGACCTCCGACGGCAATCTGCGCGGCCACTACGGCGGCCACTTCCTCACGCTCGTCGCCCAGGCGTACGCCGACACCCGAGAGACCGCGCTGAAGACCAAGCTCGACTACCTGGTGACCGCGCTGGGCGAATGCCAGGCGGCGTCGGCCGACCACGGCTCGCCGAGGCCGAGTCACCCCGGCTACCTGGCGGCCTACCCGGAGACCCAGTTCATCCTGCTGGAGAGCTACACGACCTATCCCACGATCTGGGCCCCCTACTACACCTGCCACAAGATCATGCGCGGGCTGCTCGACGCGCACACCCTGGGCGGGAACGCGCAGGCGCTGACCATCGCCTCGAAGATGGGCGACTGGGTCCACAGCCGCCTCGGCCGGCTGCCGAAGGCGCAGTTGGAGCGCATGTGGTCGATCTACATAGCCGGCGAGTACGGCGGGATGAACGAGGTGATGGCGGACCTGTACGCGCTCACCGGCCGGGCCGAACACCTTGCCGCCGCCCGCTGCTTCGACAACACCGCACTCCTGGACGCCTGCGCCGACGGCCGGGACGTCCTGGACGGCCGGCACGCCAACCAGCACATCCCCCAGTTCACCGGCTACGTACGGCTCTTCGATCACACGGGTGAGCAGGAGTACGCGGCCGCGGCCCGCAACTTCTGGGGCATGGTCGTGGGTCCGCGCACCTACAGCCAGGGAGGCGCCGGCAAGGGGGAGATCTTCCGGGCCCGGGGTGCGATCGCGGCCACCCTGGGCGACGACAACGCCGAGACCTGCGCGACGTACAACATGCTCAAACTGAGCCGGCAGCTGTTCTTCCACGCGCCCGACGCCGCCTACATGGACTACTACGAGCGCGGCCTGACCAACCACATCCTGGCCTCCCGCCGGGACACGTCCAGCACGACCAGCCCGGAGGTCACCTACTTCGTCGGCATGGGCCCGGGGACGGTGCGCCAGTACGACAACACCGGTACCTGCTGCGGCGGCACGGGCATGGAGAACCACACCAAGTACCAGGACTCGGTGTACTTCCGCTCGGCCGCCGGCGACGCGCTGTACGTCAACCTCTACCTCGCCTCGACGTTGCGATGGCCGGAGCGTGGGCTGGTCCTGGAGCAGACGAGCGCCTACCCGGCCGAGGGCGTCCGCACGCTGACCTTCCGCGAGGGCGGCGGCAGCCTCGACCTGAAGCTCAGGGTCCCCTCCTGGGCCACCGCGGGCTTCACCGTCGCCGTGAACGGGGTCCAGCAACAGGCGTCGGCCGTCCCCGGGAGCTACCTCACCCTGCGCAGGGAATGGCGGCGCGGCGACCGGGTCACCGTCTCCGCGCCCTACCGCCTGCGCGTGGAGCGGGCATCGGACGACCCGACCGTGCAGTCCCTCTTCCACGGGCCGGTTCTGCTGGTCGCGCGGAGTCAGGCGACGGACTTCCGGCAGTTCTCGTTCTACAGGGACTTCACTCTGCGCGGCGACCTGGCCGACGCGATCCGCCCTGAGGGCCGTCCGCAGTACTTCACCACGCACGGTCTGACCCTGGCCCCGTTCCATGTCGCGGACGACGCCCGCTACCACGCCTACTTCCGGCGCGTGGAGCCGGTCGTCGTCTTCGGCACGTCCGACTCGGGCGTGCCGAACCGCTCCCGCGGCGACGGCCTGACCTTCCTCGACGTCCTGTGGCAGCAGGCGCCTTTCGTGACCTCCGCCGCCTTTCTGGCCGCCGTACGCGCCCTGGCCGACGCCTGGCGGGCCGACGGACGGTTCACGCCCGCCGAACGGGACCGCGTCGTCGCCGCCGCCACCGCAGCGAACCTGCGCCGCTGACGGCACAGCGGGCCGCCCGCCCAGCCGCCTGTACCCGGGGAGACGCACGTCACACGCGGCCGCTGCCGCCGTCCGTCACATGTGGGCGGCGCGAGCCGTCATTGCCGTGTAAGCCCCCGACACGGCAAGGAGATCATCATGGAAGCGCGTCTCGACCTGCTCGGCACCCCGTTCGCCGGCACTCTGATGAAGCACTTCAACACGGCCGGCAAGGCCGTCACGCAGTCGACGCTGCCGGGCACGGTCCAGCAGCTGGTGATGCTGCGGGCCAGCCAGATCAACGGCTGCGGATTCTGCACCGACATGCACACCAAGGACGCCGTGCACGCGGGCGAGTCCGATCAACGCCTGCACATGGTCGCGGTGTGGCGGGAGGCCAAGGTGTTCACCGACGCCGAGCGCGCCGCGCTGGAGCTGACCGAGCAGGGCACGCGCATCGCCGACGCGGCGGGCGGTGTGCCCGACGAGGTCTGGGCGAACGCCGTGAAGCACTACGACGAGGAGCAGCTCACGGCCCTGGTGGCGCTCATCGCGCTCATCAACGCCTACAACCGTCTGAACGTCATCGTCCGGCAGCCCGCCGGCGACTACCGGCCCGGCATGTTCGGCTGACGGACTGACGGACTGACGGACTGACGGACTGACGGACTGACGGACCGGCGGGCATGTCCGCGACGCAGGACCGGCCGATCGCACGACCGTGGCTCGAGGGGTGGCCCGCCCCTCGAGCCGGCGTCGGTCTCACCCCCTGCCCTGCCCTCAGCTTCACGGAACGTGCACAACCGTCCCCCTGAACTTTAGGTTTCAAGCGCTACGCTCGTCGGCAGTCCGAGCGGCCGGACCCCACGCCGTGCCGCTCGTATCCCCCCATGCTCAGGAGACTCGCGTGCGCGACGGCGACGTAGTGGTGATCGGCGGCGGCTATGCGGGCGTCCGCCTGGCGAAACGGCTGGACGCGACGGCCCGGGTCACGCTGGTCGACCGCAAGGACGTGTTCTTCCACCGCATCGCCTCCCTCCGCGCCGGTGTGCGCCCGCAGTGGTCGGTCACCCCGTTGATCCCCTACGACCGGCTGCTGCGCGACGGCCGGATGGTCGTCGGCAAGGCGGTCCGCATCGACACCGCCGAACGGCAGGTCGTCCTGGCCTCGGGCGAGCGGCTGCCCTACGACGTGGTGGTGATCGCCACCGGCGCCGACTACCCCGAACCGGCCCGCTTCACCGGGACCACCGCCGAGGAGACCCTCAAGACGTTCGCCGGTCACCAGCGTGACGTCGCCGCCGCCGAGCACGTCCTCGTGGTGGGCGGCGGTCCCTCCGGTGTCGAGCTCAGCGCCGAGATACGCCTGGCCCGGCCGGACGCCCGGGTCACTCTCGCGCACTCCGGGCCCGCGCTGCTGCACTCCACGGGCAGTGAGCGGGCCGGCCGCAAGGCGCAGGCCTGGCTCGAGTCGCACGACGTCGAGGTCCGTCTGGACTCGTTCATGTCCCGCGGCAACGACTTCGGCACCTACCGCGACGGGCACGGCGGCGTTCTCGAAGCCGACCTCTCCTTCTGGGCTACCGGCACCACCCCCAACACGCTGTGGCTGCGCCTGGCCGGGCTCGGCGACTGGCTGAACCCGGCCGGGCACGTCAGGGTCGACCGCCGGCTCCGGGTCGAGGGATGGCCGGACGTGTTCGCCGTCGGCGACGTCAACGACGCGACCCAGCTCAAGATCACCCCCGCCGCGCTCGCCCAGGCCGACCTCGCCGCCCACAACATCCGCGGCTACCTGCAGAGTCCCGGCAGGCACCGCAGGGAGCCCCGCCTCTACCGGCCGCTCCAGCGCACCCCGCTGATCGTGCCCTTCGGCCCGACCGACGGACTGACGCTGCTGCCCGTGCCGGGCGGCGAGAGCGCGGTGCTCGGCGGCCGCACCTCCGTCCTGGCCAAGGCGAAGACCCTCATGACCCCGTACATGCGCCGTCAGTTGGGATACACCGCCACCTGACGGACTGCCGTTCCCCCTGCCCCGCACGACCGGTCCCACCCGGGCCGACCGGCCGCGCCCGGGCGCGGCCGAAGTGGCTGGGCCGCGTCGAGGCGCGAAGTGGACGTCGAGGGTGAGGAGCCGCGGCACGTGCCGGATGCCGAGCGGGCCGACAGGTCGCAGCGGCGGTCGCCGTCGACGAACAGGCCCTCGGCGCACGGGGTGGTGTTACCGTCGCGCGATGTCCAAGACCGAGATCGACTCGCTGACCGCCGAATTCTTCGGCGCGTTCGACAACCGGGGCGGCAGGACTCCTGACGTGGCACGCATCCGCAGGCTGGTTCTTCCGGCCGGCGTGGTGGTGAAGACCGGTCCGGAGTTCACCGTCCTCACCGTCGAGGAGTTCATCGAGCCTCGCCGGCGGCTGCTGACCGAGGGCCGGCTGGTGGAGTTCGCCGAGTGGGAGACCTCCGAACGCACCGACATCGCGGGCGACATCGCGTCGAGGCTCGGCGAGTACCGCAAGTCCGGGATCCTGGACGGGGAGCCCTTCGAGGGCGGCGGGACCAAGACCTTCCAGTTCGTTCGCACCGCCGAGGGCTGGCGCATCGCAGCCCTGGCCTGGTTCGACCAGCCCTGACCGCCGCGGCGTCCGCGCGGCGCACATGCCGGCGGTGTGCCCCTCGTGTGCCCGATCCGCCGCGGCCTGCGGGCACTTCGGCCGGTGGTGAGGTGACACACCGCCCGGATCACGCTCAGGAAGTCGCCGTCCCGCCGGGCTTGTGCAGGAGAGGCAGGGCGTCCAGGTACTCGGGCGGGTGGTCGAAGGCCCCGGTCAGGGTGGCGAGCCGGGGCTGGAGGCTGTGGGTGAGGGCGTCGACGGCGGCCGGGAGCTCGTGCACGTGTCCCGCGTCGATGTGGCCGTCGGCGAGGAGTATGCCGGTGTGCGGGGTGAGGTGGGTGAGCAGGTAGAGGGCGGCGATCTCGTCGAGGAGGCGGCGGGCCGGTTCGTGGGTCGTGCGGGCCAGGGTGGCCAGGAGGGCGTCCGCGGCCCGCAGCCTGATGTGGGTCTGAGCCTTCTGCAGCGCGGGAGCGGATGCCGTGTTCCAGCGGGCCTGCGGATCGTGCGAGGGTCCCTGGCGCAGGGCCCGGTGTGCCTGCTCGTGGAAGGCGTGCTCGGTGCGGGCGAGCAGGTTGCGCAGGTGGTGGGGGTTGGTGAGGACGGGCGGCCCGGCGTCCGGGAGGAGCGGGGCCGGCGGGTGGTGGAGCAGTTCCGCGGCCGCCTTGGTGGTGACGAGAAGGTTGTCGCCCTCCGCCGTGATGGTGCCCTCGATGTACTCGGGGAATCCGGCGAGGTGGTTCGCCGGGAGAAGCCCCTGCGCGCCGCAGCGCTCCCGCGCCTCGAGCGCGATGGTGCGCGCCTCCCAGGTGATCCAGGCCTTGGCGAGCGCGACGAGGCGTTCGAGATCGGCGCGGTCCGCCGCGTCGGGGCTGCCCCACCGCGCGGTGAGCGAGCGGTGCAGGAACGTCATCGCGTAGGTGGTCGCAACGCCCTGGAGCAGCCGGCTGTGGTGGGTGCGATGGGCGTTGATGGGCAGCCGCTGACCGGGCCGGGCGCCGCTGACGTGCCGGTGGTCGCCGTACCGGACGGCGATGGCGAGCGCCGCGCGTGAGGCTCCGACGGCCGCGGCGCTCATGCACAGCTTGCCGACGGTGACCCGGGAGATCGAGGTGAGGAAGCGTTTGCGGCGGTTGCCGAGGCTGCTGGTGAGGACGTCGTCGGGACCCAGTCGCCCGTGCTCGCCCTGGAGGAGGGCCCGGCGCGGCAGGGGGAGGTGGTCGAAGGAGGTGAGGCAGTGGTCGACGGGGGCGTTCGGACGCAGCGGGAGGGGTGTGACGGTGATGTGGGGGAGCGGTCCTTCGTGGTCGGTGAGCGGGGTCAGGAAGAGGAACACCCCGTGGTCCCGGTCGCCGACGAGCAGTCGCGCGGCCACGACGGCGCTCTTGGGGCCGCCCAGCGTGCTGGTGTTGGGCATGAACTTGGCGGCGCCGGGGTGGGGGGTGTGCAGGAGGAACCCGCCCGTCGCGGGGTCGAGACGGGCGGTGGTCTCCAGCGCGAAGGCGTCGTTGCCGTGGTCGACCTCGGTGCACAGGAAGGTTCCGGTGCGTCGCAGCGCGGTGAACTCGGTCAGGTCCCTGGAGGGTTCGGCGTCGTGGTCGAGGAGGCTGCCGAGGAAGAGGTTGTAGTGGATGCTGGCGACGGTGGTGAGGCCGCCGCCGCCGTCCACGATGGCGGCCCACTCGTGCAGCGCTGTGAGGAGGGCCGGGTCGGTCGCGAGCGACGCGGGGTCGGCCGGCACGTCGTTGACCAGACGCAGCCAGGCGTAGGACTGCGCGGCCCGCTCCTCGGGGGTGAGGCCCGGCCGGTGACGGAAGTCGTCCCGGGCGATGAGGCGGCGCCACGGGGCGTGGACGCGTTCCCGTTCGCCGTCCTGGTCGAACAGCAGCCGGGTCAGCTCGCGGACGGTCGCCGCGTCGTCGCGCGCCGGTCCCTCGGCTGCGTCCACGAGGGGGCGGGGACCGCTGCGGTGCGGCCCGGCGGGGCGTTCCGCGCCGTGGAATGCCAGAAGGGCCATGACCACTCCCCGTTGTCGCGGATCCGCACACCGGTACGCCTGGTGGCGCCGTCCGCCAAAAGATACGGACCTACCGGTTTTCTCATCAAGTCGGAAACCGGCAATCCGACCGGCCGTCGATGGCGTGTTTTGGGGGGTGTCCGGGCCGCGGGAACGCGCCCGGAGCGGGTGTGGCGAACTCACCGCCGAGGTCCGGACGTCGCGGCGCCGAAAGCCGCGACGACCGGTCGGCTGGCCGGTCGCCGGGGCCTCGGTGGACGTGCGGTGGCGAGGTGGCAGGTGTCAGACCTGTCGGTATATTTTCGAGCCGGATTCGCCGGAGCTACCTCGGAGGTGGGGCGTGGCGCTGCAGGAACGGGCCGTCCGGACGAGGCGGGCCGTCCTCGTCGCGGCCGCGGCGGTGTTCGCCGAGGTGGGGTACGAGGCTGCGACGATCGCGGAGATCCTCGCCCGGGCCGGTGTGACCAAGGGGGCGCTCTACTTCCACTTCTCCTCCAAGGAGGAGCTGGCGCAGGCCGTGCTGGCCGGCCAGCTGGAGACCGTCCCGGCCGTGCCCGCGCGGGAGTTGCTGCTGCAGCAGGGGCTGGACGAGGCGTTCGTCCTGGCCCATCTGCTGTCGGTGGGCGATCCGCTGGTCCAGGGGAGCATCAGACTGACCGTGGACCAGGGGGCGCCGACGGACGGGCTGGACCGGCGCGCGCCGATGAGCGGGTGGATCGCGCACAACGCGGACCTGCTGGGGCGGGCGAAGGAGCGCGGCGAACTGCTGCCGCACGTCGATGTGGCGGCCGCCGCGCGGATGTTCGTGGGCGCGTTCACCGGGGTCCAGGTGCTGTCCAAGATCATGACGGGGCACGCGGACCTGCCGGAGCGGGTGGCGGACCTGCAGCGGCATCTGCTGGCCGGGGTCGCGGTGCCCGCCGTGCTGTTGCAGCTGGACACCGCCGCCGACCGGGGCGCCCGGGTGTACGAGGAGGCAGTGAAGGCCAGTTGGCCGACGGGGCAGCCCCGAGTCGCCGGATGACCGGCGCGGCCTCGTCCGGTGCGGGCCGTCCGGCGGCGCCCGCGGGTCGCCGAGCGGCCGGCGGCCCCGGCTCGCCCGGCGGCGCGTGAGGGGGTGACCGGACACGGGGTGTCCCCGGCGGCCGGTGTGGAGCAGGCGCGTGCGGGTCGGCAGGGGTGCCCGGGTCGGCAGGGGTGCCCGGGTCGGCAGGCGTGTGCGGGTCGGTGGTTGAGGGTGGGGCGGCAGGGGGAGGGGTCCGGCACGAACGGTTGTCCGGGGGCGTGGTTCCGTGCCCTCGGCTGAGAGGCGGGCGACGCCCTGCCTCCCGACCGGTGCGCATGCCGACCCTGCAGGACCGACCCTGGGAGTCCGACGATGGATACGACAGCCTGCCCCTACGCCCTGGACGTGACGGGGCGCGATCTCGCGGGCGAGGCGGCGATGCTCCGGGCCGAAGGCCCCGCCGTGCGGGTGGAGTTGCCGGGTGGTGTGGTCGCCTGGGCGGTGCTGCGCCAGCGTGAGGTGGAGCGGCTGCTGACCGATCCCCGGGTGTCGAAGGACGCACGCAGGCACTGGCCGGAGCTGATCGAGGGGCGCATCACCGAGGAGTGGCCGCTGTACCCCTGGGTGATCAACGAGAACATGCTCTTCGCCTACGGCGACTCGCACACCCGGCTGCGCAGGCTGGTGGCGGGGGCGTTCACCGCGCGGCGTTCGGAGGCGATGCGGCCACGGGTGGCGCAGATCGCGGCCGAACTCGTCGACAAACTCGCGGCGAGCCGGCCGGGGGAGCCGGTGGACCTGCGGTCCTCCTTCGCTGAGCTGCTGCCGATGCGGGTGATCTGCGAACTGTTCGGCGTGGCGCAGGGCGAGGCCACCGACGCCCTGTGCGCCGCCCTGCACACGGTGTTCGGCACGACGATCAGCGGCCGGGAGATCGAGGCGGCCCGTCTGGAGGCCTTCGTCCGGCTGTCGGACCTGGTGCAGGCCAAGCGGGCCGAACCGGGCGACGACCTCACGTCGCTGCTGATCCAGGCACGTGACCGGGAGGACCGGCTCACCGAGGAGGAACTCCTGGGCACCCTCTTCCTCATGATCGCCGGAGGGCAGGACACCACGGCCGCCCTCATCACCAACGCGGTCGGTGCGCTGCTGCGGTGGCCCGAGCAGCTGGAGCACGTCCGGGCCGGCCGGGCTACCTGGCAGGACGTGGCTGCCGAGACGATGCGGGTGCACACTCCCGGGGCCTACTCGCCGATGAGGTTCGCCGTCGACGACATCGATCTGGACGGCGTGCTGATCCGCAAGGGGGAGGCCATCCTCGTCAACTTCGCGGCGGGGGGCCGGGATCCGGAACGCTACGGGCCGCACGCCGAGCGGTTCGACGTGCTGCGCAAGGACCGCGACGGCCTCGGGTTCGGCCACGGGCCGCACCGCTGCCTCGGGGCGCCGTTGGCCGGAGTGGAGGCGGAGAGCGCCTTCGCCGCGCTCTTCGAGCGCTTCCCCCGCATGGAACTCGCCTGTGCGCCCGAGGAACTCCTGCCGTTGCCCAGCTTCCTGATGAACAGTTACCGCTCGCTTCCCGTCCGGCTCGTTCCCGTCCAGGCCTGAACCGGACATCGTGTCTGCGCCGTCGAGGGCCGGGAGCCCAGGGGCGCGGACCGAAGATACCGAACACGCGGTTTACTTCGGCGCGGCGCCGATGGGATGCTCTCCCCCGTTCCGCCGGACGCAGGACGCTGCTCTCCGCCGTCCGCGCAGGCTGGGGAGGAAGACCTGATGGCCAAGCAGGCACGGGCGGTCCGCACCCGCCAGGCCCTTGTCCGGGCGGCGGCCGAGGTGTTCGCCGCCGAGGGGTACGCCGGGGCGTCCCTTCCCGTCATCAGCGAACGGGCGGGGGTGAGCAACGGCGCCCTGCACTTCCACTTCGCCAGCAAGCACGACCTGGCGGCGGAGGTGGAGAGGACGGCGGCGGACCGCGCGCAGCGCCTCGCCGAACGATGCCGCGGCCGGTCGGACACGCTGCTGCAGTCCCTCGTGCACACGGCCTGCGGACTGCTGCTCGCGGTGGTCGCCGACCCCGTGATCCGGGCGGGGTTCCGGCTGAGCGGTGATCCCTCGCGCAAGGACGGAACGCGGCTGCTGCGCTGGTGGCAGGCGTGGGTGCACGAGCTCGTCGTACAGGCGCAGCGCGAGGGGGAGCTCGCACGGGACGTCCCGGCCGACGTCGCGACGACCGTGATCGTGGCCGCGACGGCGGGCTTCGAGGTGATGGGGGCGGCGGACCGCGACGTGCTCTCGGTCGAACGCGTCACGCAGCTGTGGACCTTCGTCCTGCCCCGGCTGGCGGCCCCGCCCGACCACGCCTCGACGCCGCAGGGACCGCGGGCACCGGTGGAACAGCCGGGCGACTAGGCCGTGTCCGGCACGGTCCGCCGACGGGGAGCCTGGGCGGGGTCGTCGCCGGGGCGCGGGGCGGTGGCGGGCGGCGCGTGGGCCGTCACGGGCGTCGACGTCGGCGTTTGTGCACGTGTCCCTCCCGGACATAAGCCAGTTGGGCCTTCGTGTCCGCTGCCAGGAGAGGAGCGCCCGTGCCGCAGTCCGAAGAAGAGCCGCTCGTCGCTCTCGCGGCGTGCCTCGAGCGTGACGACCCCCGTTTCGCCCGGGCGCTGCGGACCGGACGCCCCGCCCGGCCCCGCGAGTACCGCCGCACCGGGGCCCGCTGGACGCTGGCGGCGGGCGTGGCCGTGCTGACCGGCGGCGTCCTCCTGTCGCACGGGCTGCTCATCGCGGCGGGCCTGGTCGTCACCGGCATCGGCGTGCAGCTTCTCGACGCGCACCGGGCGCGCGGGGGCAGCCGTCACCTTCCTCTGCGGTGAGGCGGGGAGCCCGGCCTGCGCTAATATTCTTTACCGAGTGCTTACGTTTCGCCGGGCGTCGCGCTCGGCAGTGGAGCGACGGCCGGCGGTCCGGTCATCGACGTGAGGGAGGGCGTGCCATGGGTCGAGTCATCCCCGTGCGCGTCGACAACGCCGCTCGCGACCGCGTTCCCGATATCGGCGGTACCGGCCCGAGCGACCACCCGCAGCGCTGACGTGTAGCTCCCCGCACGGTGGGAGCCCCGCCACCCCAGGGCCGGTACTGCCCCGCACACGACCCCGCTGCCGCCCGGCACGCCCCGGGCCGACCCGACGGTCCGCGCCTCGGCCCCGCCCGTCGGCCGCCCCGGTCGGCGGGCGGGGAACGAACGGCTCTGCCGCCCGCAGCGCCCACCCGACTGCTCCGCGCGGTGCCCCGGGCACCGGCCGGCCCGTCCGGAAAGTCCGCGTTCCACCCTGACGTACGGCGGTCCGCCCTGCGCCCGCACACCCGGCGCACACCCGGGGGCGACCCCACCGGCCCCGCGACAGCACAGACGCACCCCGCCGACCTCGACCGACGCGCCACCACCGATCCCGACCGACGGAGGACAGACGCCCGTGCACGACACCACCGCCCTGCTCATCGAACTCGGGGCGATCATCCTCGTCCTGGGCCTGCTGGGACGTCTGGCGGGCCGGGTGGGCTTCTCGCCCATACCCCTCTACCTGCTCGCCGGGCTCGCCTTCGGCCAGGGCGGCATGCTGCCCCTGGAGGCGAGTGAGGAGTTCATCGCGACCGGCGCCGAGATAGGGGTCATCCTCCTGCTGCTCCTGCTCGGCCTGGAGTACAGCGCCTCCGAACTCGTCACCAGCCTGAAGACCCAATACCCCTCCGGCGCGGTCGACTTCGTGCTCAACGCCGTCCCCGGCGCGGCCGCGGCCCTGCTGCTCGGCTGGGGTCCGGTCGCCGCGGTGGCGCTGGCCGGCGTCACCTGGATCTCCTCCTCCGGCGTGATCGCCAAGGTCCTCGGAGACCTGCGCCGGCTGGGCAACCGCGAAACCCCGGTCGTCCTCGGCATCCTGGTCATGGAGGACCTCTCCATGGCCGTCTACCTGCCGATCCTCACCGCCCTGCTCGCCGGCGTGAGCCTCGCGGGCGGCGCGCTCACCCTGCTGATCGCCCTGGGCACCGTGGGGGCGGTCCTGTACGTGGCGCTGCGGCACGGACGGCTGATCAGCCGCGCGGTCTCCTCCGACAGCGCCGAGATGCTGCTGCTCGTCGTCCTCGGCCTCACCCTTCTGGTCGCCGGCATCGCCCAGCGCCTCCAGGTCTCCGCCGCCGTCGGCGCCTTCCTGGTCGGCATCGCCCTGTCCGGCGAGGTCGCCGAGGGCGCCAGCAGTCTTCTCACCCCGCTGCGGGACCTGTTCGCCGCGGTCTTCTTCGTCTTCTTCGGGCTGCACACCGACCCCGCGGCCATTCCGCCCGTCCTCTTCCCCGCCCTGGCCCTGGCCACCGTCACCGCCCTGACGAAGATCGCCACCGGTTACTGGGCGGCGCGACGGGCCCAGATCTCGGTCAAGGGCCGGTGGCGGGCGGGCGGAACCCTGGTCGCACGGGGCGAGTTCTCCATCGTCATCGCCGGACTCGCGGTCGGCGTCGAACCGCGCATCGGACCGCTGGCGACCGCGTACGTGCTGATCCTGGTCATCCTCGGGCCGATCGCCGCCCGCTGGACCGAGCCCCTCGCAGGCCGTCTCACCGCGAGGCGCGCGGCACCGGCGGGAACGGCCGAGGCCGCAGGCGCCGTGGACGCCGCGGAATCCGCCGGGAGCGCCGGGACCACGGGAGGCGCAGGGGCCGTTCCCGCGAGCCGTTGAGGAACGGCAGGCCGCGGCTCGGTGACGACCCCCGGACGGCGGCGCCCCTTCGAGAAGGGGCGATAATCCGTGGGCGAGGACGTCCGAGCCGAACGGGGAGGCCATGACCGACCGCAGCACGTCCGAGCCGTTCCTCGACGGCTTCCAGCGGATGCTCGCGGACGCCGCCGGCACCGGCCGCCGTCTGACCCGCGAGGAGATCCAGTCCCGGCGGGCGCACGGCGCCCGGGCCGCCGAGGACGGACACGACTGGCGCAGCCTCGTCCGGGCCCATCTCGCCGCCGGCCGGGAGGGCTGGCCGCGGGGGGCCGACCCGTCCGGTGTGCTCACCGTCGTCGAACAGGCCCTGGACGCCTTCGCCGACGGCTACGAGAGCGCGCAGCGCCTCGTGATCCGCAAGGAGGAGGCCGCCCGCCGCGAATTCATCGACGACCTGCTGCACGGGCGCGGGGACCCGGGGCAACTCGCCGCGCGCTCCGAGCGGTTCGGTCTGCGCCTGTCCCGCGCCCACGCGGTCGCGGTGGCCGAGGGCCCCGTCGGGTACGACGAGACGGACCCCGTGCCCCGCCGGGTGGCGGACGAACTGTTCGGCCGCTTCGAGAACCGCCGCATCCTGTTCACCACCAAGCACGGCCGGATGGTGTGCATCGCCCCGGGAGACCAGGACGAGGTCCTCACCCACTTCGCCAAGCAGGCCTACGCCGCCGCAGGGCAGCTCCAGGTCGCCGTCGGCCGACCCAGACCGGGACCGGTCGGCATCGGCCACAGCTACGAAGAGGCGCTCAACGCCCTTGAGGTGGCCCAGCGCATGGGCCTCGACGAGCCGCTGCTGCGCGCCGCCGACCTGCTCGTCTTCCCCGTGCTCGCCCGGGACCGGCTGGCCCTGGTGGATCTCGTCCACAGCGTCCTCGGGCCGCTCGAACGGGCCCGCGGCGGTGCGCAGCCGCTGCTCGCGACCCTGACGGCGTACTTCGACTCCGGCTGTGTGGCGGCGGCCGCCGCCCGGCGGCTCTCGCTGAGCGTGCGTGCCCTCACCTACCGGCTGGAGCGCGTCCACCATCTGACCGGCGCCGACCCCGCCGACCCCGGCCACCGCTACACGCTGCAGACCGCGGTCATCGGCGCCCGTCTGCTCAACTGGCCCGCCAGACCCCTGCATCCGACCGACGGGCCTGCCTGAGGCCGCCGCGCGGGGCGGCCCGGACGGCTCACTCCCGTGCGAGGATCGCGGCGGCCGCGTCCACGCCCTCCCGGGTGCCGATCACGATGAGGATGTCCCCGCCGGTCAGCCGGAACTGGGGCGTCGGCGACGGGATGGCCTCGGCGCGGCGCAGTACCGCCACGATCGAGACACCCGTCTCGGTCCGCATCCGGGTCTCCCCGAGCAGCCGCCCGTTCCAGTGCGACGTGGCCGTCAGCTCGACGCGCTCCGCCACCAGACCCAGCTCGGTGGTCGACAGCAGGCTGGGACTGTGGTGCGTCGGCGTCATCGCGTCGACGAGCGCCGCCGCCTCCCCGGAGGTCAGGCGCACCGACAACGCGCAGGCGTCCGGATCGTCCTCCTGGTAGGCGTTCAGCGTCCGCGCTCCGTCGCGGTGCGCGACCACCGAGACGCGGCGCTGCTCCCGTGTGGTCAGGTCATAGCGGACGCCGATGCCCGGCAACGGCGTACTGCTCAGGCGCGGAGCCCCCATGACTGCCCCCAGTCTTCATCGAGCGTGCTGCGAACGTTGTCGGTCCACCCTAGTGCCGTGCCCGCAGACGTTCACCGGCCGGCCTTTGCGGTCACGGCACCGGGCCGTCTCGTGCTGTGTCGGGCCGGGCGGCGAAGCCGGACTCGGCGCCCCGGCGACCGGGTGGGAGACTTCGTGTTCAGGACCACGCTGCCGTGGGGCCGCCGCTCCGTCGGCCGGCGTCCCCTCGGCAGGGGGCCGGAAGGAGGCGTGGAGAATGATCGAGTGGGTGTCCCTCAGACAGGGCACCAGGCCCGTACCCCAGCCCGTCGCGACTCCGCTGGTGTGGGCCACCGCGTGCGTCGGCGCGCTGACGCTGGTGACGGTGCACAACATGGTCGTGGGCTCCGACCGCCCCGGGCTCGCACTGGCCGCGCTGTCCCTGCTGGCCGGCCTGCTGGGTCTGTGCGCCCGCTTCACGGCGGCCCCCGGCACGGCCCTGCTGTGCTGGCTGACCCTCAACGGCTTCGCCGTTCCGCCCGCCGGCACCCTCACCTGGACCGGCCACCGCGACACCTTCTGGCTCACCTGTCTGTGCGCCGCGACCCTCGTCGGCACGGCGGCCGCCCGGATCGGCCATGCCCGGGCCGCGTACCGTCGTCTCGCGTCCGCGGTCACGACCCCGGACCCGCAGGACGAGCCGCACCTCGGCTGATCCGCTCTCTCAGCCCTCCACACCGGTGGCGTCATGGGCCGCTCCCACCGGCTTCGACTCCGGGGAGCCTCGTTGCCGAAGGTAGATGGAGAGCACCGCCATGGAGGCGACCGCGAGCAGCTCGGACTGCCAGTTCTGCAGGGTGCGGCTCCAGAACTCCGCCGCGCCCAGGTAGTCCGGCCAGCTCAGCGGCGACTGCAGCTGCCGCAGCCGCTGCTCGTTGCAGGCGGCCACGCCGGTGATCGACTGGACCAGCCAGGACAGCAGGAACACCGTCCCCATGACCAGCAGCAGGGATTGCGAGTACAGCGTGCGCCGCCAGCCGCCGCTCCTGGCCCAGCGCGGCGAGCCGTCCTTGGCGTACGCGCCGACCATCTGGTCCTCGTCCGACTCGCCGCCGGCCTTGTGCAGTTCCTTGGACTCCGGTGAACCGCGTTGCAGCAGCCATACCGTCGCCCCGATGTAGAGGAAGAACTGCAGGTACTCCGACTGCCAGTTCTCCGAGACGTCCACGGCGAAGTCGGACGAGGTGACGTACGCGCCGAGGGAGATCCGCTGGAGCCCGTCCACGGCCATCTGGTCGTTGAAGTCGGCGTGTCCGGCGATCGCCTGGCCGACGAGGCTCAGCAGGAAAGCGCCGAGGAAGAACAGCCCGAGCCCGTTGTCACGCACGAAGCCCCGCGGACCCCGGCGCTGCGGGGGCCGGGTGCGAGAGGACGGGCGGGTCATCGGTGCATCAGTCCCAGGGCCGCGAGGTAGACGAGGCCGGCCGCGATGATCGCGAGGACCAGGACGAACATGACCCGCATGTGCTCACCCGCCCTTGATCGTGCATTGGTAGGGCCGGCCGGGCCGCGTCTCGCACCCGGCGGCCACGACCTTCCAGCCGCCGGTGAAGAGGGAGAGGAACAGGGTGTCCGAGGCGAGCACGGCACGCGCCTGGTTGCCGTAGACGTCCGTGTGCCGTACCGCGCCGCCGGCCGGCAGCGACTCCTGGCTCAGCGCCTTGGGGCACGGACTCGCGGCGGACTGTTGCAGCTCCTGCTCGGTGTCCGGCGCGAGCAGTGCGCAGGCACGGTCGTAGGCGCCGTCGTGCAGCGCCGCCTGGAACCGTGCCGCGGTGTCCCGTACGTCGTCCTGCCGTTCCGCCACCGTGCCGCACCCGCCGACGATGCCGACGGCCAGGAGAGCGGCCAGCGCGCCGCCGTACTTTCGTCCGGTCATGCGCTCACCTCCCCCGGTAGTACACCGCATCGAACCCCGGCGGAGCGGCTGCGGCACCCCGCCTTCGCCCGGCCGGCGCATCGGCGGACCGAGGACGGCCGACACGGAAGGTGGGCCGCCCGTCGTACGGGTGCCGGCATCCGCACCGGAGCATTCGATGCGACGCAGGCGCCGCCTTCCCCCACGGCTCGTCGGGAGGCGCGGTGCCGCGGCCGAGCGGTGCCGTGGGCTGCCCCGCCCGCCGTGCCGACGGCCGCGTTACGTGATCGGCTCGAGGGGTACCGGGAGACGGGCGGTGCGCCGGGCGTCGCCGGTGGGCCTGAGGAGGCTGGCATGGACGCTTCGGTCGACCGGATCGCCGAGCCCTGGGGCAGCCGTACCCCGTACGACCGGCACGGGACCTGGCCTGCGCGTGTGGACACCCACCTCGAGGCGGGCGTCGCGCCCGACCAGGTGGAGCGCTGGGTGCGGGCCGCCTCGATCCTGCACTCCGACGGGGACGCCATGGACATCGCCGTCGTCGACGGGCGCATGGCCGGCGTGCGCGGCCGGGTGGACGACCGAGTCAACCGCGGTCGCCTCGGCCCGAAGGACGCCTTCGGCTGGCAGGCGAACGCCTCCCGCGACCGGCTGACCAGGCCGCTGGTCCGCGAGGGCGGAAGCCTGGTGGAGTGCGACTGGGACACCGCGATGGAGCGCGTCACCGCCCGCTCGCGCGAACTGCTGACGGAACGCGGCCCGGGGTCCATCGGCTTCTACACCTCGGGGCAGCTGTACCTGGAGGAGTACTACACCCTCGCGGTGCTGGCCCGGGCCGGCATCGGCACCAGCCACCTGGACGGCAACACCCGCCTGTGCACCGCCACCGCGGGCGAGGCGCTCAAGGAGTCCTTCGGCTGCGACGGACAGCCCGGCAGCTACGACGACATCGACCACGCGGACGTGATCGCGCTGTTCGGGCACAACATCGCCGAGACGCAGCCCGTGCAGTGGATGCGGATCCTCGACCGGCTGGAGGGCGGCGACCCGCCCCGCCTGGTGTGCGTCGACCCGCGCCCCACCCGGGTGGCCCGCAGGGCGGCCGTCCACCTCGCGCCGCGTGTCGGCACCAACGTGGCCCTGCTGAACGCGCTCCTGCACGAGATCATCCGCGCCGGCCGGGTCGACCACGACTACGTCCGGACGCACACCGTCGGCTTCGAGGAGCTGGCGTCCAGGGTCGAGCAGTGCACCCCCGAGTGGGCGGCGCGGATCTGCGACGTGCCGGCCGCGTCGATCCGTGCGGCCGCCGAGCTCCTCGGCGCGGCCGACCGGCTCCTGTCCACGGTCCTGCAGGGCGTCTACCAGTCCCACCAGGCCACCGCGGCGGCCGTGCAGATCAACAACCTGCACCTGGTCCGCGGCATGCTCGGCCGGCCGGGTGCCGGGGTGCTGCAGATGAACGGGCAGCCCACCGCGCAGAACACCCGCGAGTGCGGCGCCGACGGCGACCTGCCGGGCTTTCGGAACTGGCAGAACGACGACCACGTCGCCGACCTCGCCCGGGTGTGGAACGTCGACCCCGCGACCATCCCGCACCACACCCCGCCCACCCACGCGATGCAGATGTTCCGGTACGCCGAGCAGGGCTCGATCCGCATGCTGTGGATCAGCGGCACCAACCCGGCGGTGTCCCTGCCCGAGCTGTCCCGCATCCGCTCGATCCTGCGGCGCAAGGGTCTGTTCGTGGTGGTGCAGGACCTGTTCCTCACCGAGACCGCCCGGCTGGCCGACGTGGTGCTGCCCGCCGCGACGTGGGGCGAGAAGACCGGCACGGCCACCAACGCAGACCGCACCGTGCACCTGTCGGAGAAGGCCGTCGAACCGCCCGGCGAGGCCAGGCCCGACCTCGACGTCTTCCTCGACTACGCCGCCCGCATGGACTTCCGCGACAAGGACGGCGGGCCGCTGATCACCTGGCACGACCCGGAGTCCGCCTTCGAGGCGTGGAAACGCTGCAGCTCCGGCCGGCCGTGCGACTACACCGGCCTCACCTACGACAGGCTGCGCGGCGCGAGCGGCGTCCAGTGGCCGTGCAACGCACAGGCCCCCGACGGCACGCCACGCCTCTACGCCGACGGCATCACCTGGGCGCACCCCGACCTCTGCGAGAGCTACGGCAAGGACCTGGTGACGGGCGCCACCGACGACGTCGTCGAGTACCGCTCCCTCAACCCGGACGGCAAAGCCGTGATCAGGGCGGCCGACTACCTGCCGCCGCACGAGGCGCCCGACGAGGACCATCCCTTCCAGCTGACCACGGGCCGTACCCTCTACCACTTCCACACGCGCACCAAGACCGCGCGGGCGCCCCAGCTGAACGCCGCCGCTCCCGACGTGTGGGTGGAAGCCGCCTCGTCCGACGCCGTCGCCCTCGGACTCCACGAGGGCGACCTGGTCGAGGTCGGCACCCGCCGCGGCGCCGTGCGGGGGCGGCTGCGCGTGACCGACATCCGCCCCGGACTGCTCTTCCTGCCCTTCCACTACGGCTACTGGGACACCGAGGGCGGACACGGGCCGGGCGGCGACACCCCGGGGCGCGCCGCGAACGAGACGACCGTGACCGACTGGGACCCCGCCTCCAAGCAGCCGCTGTTCAAGACCGCCGCGGCGGCGCTGCGCCTCGTCGAACGCGGGGACGGCCGCGTCGCCCCCGCTCCGACCACCACGGCGTCGGCGCCCTCCCGCACCGGCGCCGCGCCGGCCACCGTCGGCGGCCCCACCGCCCTCGTCACCGAGACGGACGCCCCTCCCCGGGGCCGCCGCACGCAGGAGGCGCCGTGAACGGCATCGCTTTCACCCTGCGCGCTCTGCACCACGGCGAGCGACACCTCGCCGGACAGCTGACCGCCGTGGCCGAGCGCCACCGCACCGAGCACGAGGTGCACCATGTCGCCCAGGACCTCGCCGTCTGGTCCCGGGCCCACGTCGCACACCTGGCCGAGGCCGCCCGCGCCCACGGCCTCGACCTCGCCGCCTCGCCCGGCGCTCCCGCGGCCGGCGTCCTGTCCTCGCTCCGGGAGAGGACCGCCGAGGCGGTGGCCCGTCGCCCCGAGCCCGGACTGCTGCTCCTGCGCGACCTGCGGGGCTTGCACCTGAGCGCCGCGGAGAACTCCCTGTACTGGGAGATGCTGGCGCAGGCCGCTCAGGCCACCAGGGACGAGGAGCTGCTCTCCGTCGTCTCCACGTGCCACCCGCAGACCCTCCGGCAGATGCGCTGGACCAACACCCTGATCAAGAACCTCGCGCCACAGGTCCTCACGAGCCTGTGACGAGGCCGCCCGGGGCGGGATCCCGCCGGGAGCGGGGCGTCGGGCCTGCCGCGAGGGGCGCGAGGGGCGTGTGTGGAGCGGCGGCAAGTGGGCACTCAGTGGGGCGGAAAGCCGCGCCTCCCCCTGGAGCGCCCTGCCGAACGGAGAACGCGATGACGGCGGAACCATGGGCGCCGGAGGCGCCGGCCCGGGCCTATACCCCGCCGGGTGTGTACACCCCCCAGTGGGACACCCGGCTGCTGACGCGTGCCCTGTCCCGTGAGGACATCGGCTCCGCCACTGAGGTGCTGGACCTGGGCACCGGCTCCGGGGCCCTCGCCGTTCAGGCCGCACGGCTGGGCGCCCGGGTGACGGCGGTCGACATCTCGCGGCTGGCCGTCCTGACCGCGCGGTTCAACGCGCTGCTGGCCGGCCAGCGGGTCCGCTGCCGTCGGGGCGACCTGACCGCGGCCGTGCCGGGGCGCTCGTACGACCTGGTCGTGAGCAACCCGCCCTATGTGCCGTCGCCCGCCACGGCGCTGCCGCACCGGGGCCTGGCGCGGGCCTGGGACGCGGGCCGGGACGGGCGCGTGTTCATCGACCGGATCTGCGCCGAGGCGCCCGCCGTCCTGAATCCCGGCGGGGCCCTGCTGATCGTGCACTCGAGTCTGTGCGACACCCGGGCCACCCTGCGGCGTCTGGCGGACGTCGGACTGCGCGCCGCGGTCACCGACCGGGTCACCGTGCCGCACGGCCCGGTGCTGCGTTCCCGCCACCGGTGGCTCGTCCAGCAGGGCCTGCTGGAGGACGGCGAGAGCCGCGAGGAACTGGTGGTGGTCCGCGCCGAACGTGCGTGACGCCTGCGCCGCGCGGTACGGCGCGATCACCGGGCGGACACGCCCGGGTGTCTCCTCACGGCGAAGATCCTCAGGGCGGCCATGGCGGTGACCCGTCGCCGTGACACGGCCGGGGGAAGGACGGTCACCGCCACTCCGGCAAGTGCCGCCCGCCCGGCGGGCCCGCGAAGGAAAACCGTGGTACGGCGTCACCAGCCCGTCAGCAGCAGGTGGTTGAGGAGCAGCGCGAGCACGGCCTGCGCGGCGAGCCACGGCCGGGGCCGGGGCAGCAGAGCGCACGCCGCGAGCAGCCACTGGGCGAACGGCAGCCAGATCCGCTCGGTCTCCGCCTTGCTCATCCCGGACAGGTCGGCGATCAGCAGCGCGACGAACGCGGCGGCGACCAGCAGGGCGAGACGGGAGTCGGGGGAGGCGCCCCGCACGTCCACGAGCCGCGCTCGGGACCGGGGGAACGCGCCGCCGGCACGTCGCAGAGCGGCCACCGTGGCCGGACCCACGATCAGGACCGTGCAGGCGAGGTTGGCCCACACCCAGTAGCCGTAGGGCCGGACACCGCCGGCGCCCTGGTGGTAGCGGTCGACCAGCAGCCGGTACGCCTCCCACCAGTCGAAGCCCGCCAGCGTGAACGCGAGCGGGACGACGGCGGCTCCGGCGACGACGTACGGCAGCGGCCGCAGTCGCCGCGGCCCGCCGAGCAGCAGGACGGCGGCCCCGATCACGGCGAACAGCGTGAGGCCGTACGACAGATAGCAGGTGAGCCCGAAGAGGAGTCCCGCGGCGCAGCCGGCCAGGCGCGGCCGGTGCCCGGTGACCGCGAGGGCGAGGAAGGCGATCGTCCAGGCGGCGACCGCCGCGAAGTAGCCGTCGGCGGAGGTGCCCGTCCACACCGCGGCCGGCGCCGTCGCCAGGAACGGCGCCGCCCGGCGGGCGTGGTCCTCGCCCACGAGAGCCCGCACGGCGACGAGCACCGCCGCGCACGCCGACCCGCCGACGGTGATGCACCAGACCCCGGCCCAGCCACCGCCGCCGAGCCCCACCCGGTCGAGCAGGACGAAGGTGAGCGGCGCCGCGGGCGGGTGGCCCGCCACGTGCGCGGGCCAGTTGTCGGGGGACTGGAGCAGGATGTGGTGGGTGAAGTCCCGCAGGGTGGCCGGGATGTCCTGGAAGCGGTCGATGACCCGCAGATACTCGTGCCGGGTGGTGAGCCGGCCGGCGATCCCGCGCTGCCAGCCGTCGACGAGCGCCAGGGAACAGATCCAGGCCGTCGCGGCGCTCCACGTCGTCCAGAGCAGCGTCCGCCACCGCAGCCGGGCCGCGACGGCCGGCCCGTAGGCGACGACGGCGACCGCGACGACGATCGCCGCCGGGGTGCCCGGTCCGACGTGCGGCTGCCAGGTGGCCAGCAGCGGGGGCCAGTTCACCCTGAGGGTTCCGTGGTCCCGCTCGATCGCGGTACCGACCAGCGCGGCGGCCGCCACCAGCAGAGCGGCTGCCACCGTCGCACCCAGGTCACGGAGATGATCACGATTCACAGGGGGAACGCTAGGCCGCCGCGGGCCCGTCGACGCCGCCGAGCCCGCGGACGTCAGCGTTTCGTCATGTGTCGAAGGCCCCGTCGCCCGGCCGCGTCGGCCTACGGTCGGCGCATGTCACGGTTGCCCACTCTGCCGTCCCTGTCCGCCTCCCCCCGCCTGCCGACCTCTCCCCGGTTCTGGCGCAGCCCGCTGCGCGGTCCGTGGTTCACCTCCGTCCTCGGCGTCGTGCTGCTCGGCGGGATCACCGTGCTGTTCGTGACGGGGCTGCTGTCCTACGCCGCGTACAACCCGGATCTCTCGCCGGTGAACGACAAGACCCCCGACAAGGGGCTGCTCGGCTTCTACCTCTTCGCGTGGCCGACGGATCCGCCCTGGCTCTACCGGCTCAGCCAGGGCGTCCACGTCACCCTCGGGATCACTCTGATCCCCGTCCTGCTGGCGAAACTGTGGTCGGTGATCCCCCGGCTGTTCGCGCTGCCGCCCGCGCGCTCGCTCACCCACGCGCTGGAGCGCCTGTCGCTGCTCCTGCTGGTCGGCGGCGCGCTGTTCGAGTTCGTCACCGGCGTGCTCAACGTCCAGCTGGACTACGTCTTCCCCGGCTCCTTCTACCCGCTGCACTTCTACGGGGCGTGGGTCTTCTTCGCCGCGTTCGCCGCG
The DNA here is from genome assembly GCF_030816715.1 of Streptomyces achromogenes. Lineage (NCBI taxonomy): Bacteria > Bacillati > Actinomycetota > Actinomycetes > Kitasatosporales > Streptomycetaceae > Streptomyces > Streptomyces achromogenes. The sequence goes on from NZ_JAUSYH010000001.1 coordinate 8,413,082, forward strand.
CACGCGGTACTGCGCGCGCCGGCCGCCGTGCGCAACCTGCGCCGACTGCGGGACGAGCCGGAGCCTGCCCGGGAGGAGGACGCCCGAGGAGCGGAGGCCTCGCCGGCCGCGCCGCGTCCCGCGGAGCCCACGGTGACGCGGCGGGGCGCGCTGTGGCTGGTCGGAGGCGGTTCCCTGCTGCTGTTCCTCACGACGGCGGGGCAGGGCTTCGACGGGTTCGCCCGGCGGACGGCCCTCCTCGCGCCGCACGGGGGTGCGGAGCCGGGCAGTGGCCCCGGCGGCTTCCAGATCAACAAGACGGCCGCGTCCCGGGGGATCGTCGCGGCCGAGACGAGCGCGGTCGCGTGGCGGCTGACCGTCACCGGGCCCGCCGGGACCGTCCGGCTGAGCCGGGCCGAGCTGCTCGACCTCCCCCTGCACAGTGCGGCGCTGCCCATCGCGTGCGTGGAGGGCTGGTCCACCTCCGACCAGTGGTGGCGGGGCGTGCGGCTGGCTGATCTGGCCGCCCTGGTCGGCCACGACGAGGAGGCGGCGCCCGACGTCCTGGTCGAGTCGCTCCAGCGGAGCGGGGCGTTCCGCCGGGCGGCGCTGCGCGCCAACCAGGTGCGCGATCCGCGCTCCCTGCTGGCCCTGGACGTCAACGGCGAGCCGCTGACCGCCGACCACGGATTCCCGGCCCGGATCATCGTGCCCGCCGCGCCCGGCGTGCTGAACACCAAATGGGTCGCCCGGCTGACGTTCGGCGAGCTGTGACGGCGCCGGCGGGACGAGCGGTGCGGCGAGCTGTGCACACCCCGGTGAGGAGACACCTGTGAGGCGACCTGTGAGGCGACACGGCGCGACGCTGGGCAGCCGCCCGCCCGGTGCGAAGGCGGCCGGCGCCCCGCCCCGGGCGCACGCCGCCGGCCCGTTCCCCCTGCTGCTTCTGGCCTGCTCCTTCGCGCTGGCCGGCTATGCGGGGGTACGGCTGCTGGCGGACGACTGGTTCGCGGTGGCCCTGTGGTTCGTGGGCGCGGCGCTCCTGCACGACCTGGTGCTGCTGCCGCTGTACGCGACGGCCGACCGTGCGGCCGTGAGGTCGCTCGAGGCGGCCGGCCACCGCGCGTGGGCCCTGTACGTGCGAGTGCCGGCCGCACTGTCCGGGCTGCTCCTGCTGGTGTGGTTCCCGCTGATCAGCGGGCGGGTGGAGGAGCGTTACCGGTCGGCGACGGGGATGTCCGCGGACGGGTTCCTCGCCCGCTGGCTGCTGATCACGGCCGCGCTCTTCGGCGGCTCGGCGCTGCTGCTCGCGCTGCGCCGGCGGCCGGGGCTGCGCAGGGCGACGAAGCAACGGCCGCCCGCCGACCACTGATCGACGGCCCGCCACCCCGTCGGGCCGGTGTGCCGGAGCAGTGCCCGGGTGCCGAGCCGGGCCCAGGGGAACGGGGCGCCGGCCCCGCCCCGGACGTCGACGAGGCGGACGTTGACGCGCTCGTCGACGTCCGTAGAAGCCGTCTCGGCGATCAGTAGACCGCCGGGGACCAGGGCCTCCGCCAGCCTTTCGAGCAGGGCCCCGGCGTCGCCGCCGATGCCGAGGTTGCCGTCGACGAGCAGGGCGGTGCCCCAGCGGCCCTCCCCGGGGAGCGGCTCGAAGACCGAGCGTCGCAGCGCGGGACCGCCGAGCCGGACCGTGTGCCGGACGGCGGCCTCGCTGACGTCGATGCCCAGAGCGGTCCGGCCCCGGGAGGCCAGCTCGGCGACCAGCCGTCCGGGACCGCAGCCGACGTCGAGGACGGCGCCCTCGCAGCGGTCCAGGACCTGCCGGTCCACGGCGTCGGCGCGCCCGCACCAGCGCTCCACGTCCAGGGGCATCAGCCAGCCGTCCCCACGGCGCAGGAAGAGCGGCCCGCGGCCGGCCCGGAGGGCGTCGGCGTACGGGTCGGCGCGGGACCAGCCGTGCTCCGCGCCCTCCCGCGTCACCGCCTCGCGCGTGCCCACCCCGTCGGTCACCACGTCATTCGTCACCACACCGTCGGCTATCACGTCGTCGGTCATCACGTCTTTCGTCATCACCTCGTGCGCCCGGCTCATCGGCTGCCGACCGCGCGGAGCCGGGTCAGGGCGGCGGCGAAGCGGCCGTGCGCGGCACCGGCGGCGACCGCCTCGGCGTCGGCGGACGTGTCCACGTCCCGCAGGCGCGGCAGATCGCGCACACGCAGTCCGGCGGCGACGAGCCGGGCGCGCTGCACCGCGCCGGTGACGGACGTCGACATCGGCACCCCGCGCAGCAGATCCGGGTCGGGGCGGGCCAGCCCGAGGGCCCAGAAGCCGCCGTCCTCGGCGGGGCCGAAGCAGGCGTCGTACCCGTCGAAGTCCACGGTGAGCAGCTCCGGCGTCACCTGGGGGGTGTCCATCCCGATCAGCAGGGCGGGGCCGTCGCATCCGGCGAAGGCCGCGGCGAGCCGCTCGTCCAGACCTCCCGCGCACTGCGGCACGACGTCGAAGCCGGGCGGCAGCCACGGGCCGCTCTCCCCGTCCAGCACGAGCACCCGGCGCCGAGCGGGTGTCGCGGCGACCGCGCGCAGGGTGTCCTCGAGGGCCGCCTCGGCGAGCGAGGCGGCCTCGGCGGGCGTGAACGGCGGGGTCAGGCGGGTCTTCACCCGGCCCGGCCGCGGTTCCTTGGCGACGACGAGCAACGTGATCATCGGCGGACGCCTTCCTCGGCGGGCACGGGAGCCGGAGCGGGAGCCGGGCTCGCCCCGGGCGGCGGCGCCGGTGTCGGGGGTTCGGCCAGGACGCGGCTCATGTCGCGCACCGCCTGCCAGGTGCCGCGCCAGGTGCCCGTCACCTTGGACGCGCCGGACCGCGGCAGATACGGGACGTCGTGCTCGGCCACACGCCAGCCGGCGTCGGCGGCCCGCACGACCATCTCCAGCGGATATCCGCTGCGCCGGTCGGTCAGGCCGAGTCCGAGCAGCGCCTCACGGCGGGCCGCGCGCAGCGGACCGAGGTCGTGCAGGCGCAAACCGGTGCGGCGGCGCAGCGTCCGGGCGAGCGCGATGTTGCCGGCCCGGGCGTGCGCGGGCCAGGCGCCTCGGCCCTGCGGGCGTCTGCGCCCGAGCACCAGGTCGGCCTCGCCGTCTCGGACCTCGCGCACGAACGGCACGAGCAGGGCCGGGTCGAGTGAGGCGTCGCAGTCGCAGAAGCACACGATGCCGGCGGTCGCGGCGCTCAGCCCGGCGTGGCAGGCGGCGCCGAAGCCACGGCGCGGCTCGTCGACGACGACGGCGCCGAGTCGCCGGGCGATGTCCGCCGAGCCGTCGGTGGAACCGTTGTCGACGACGAGCGCACGCCAGCCGGAGGGAATGCGGGAGAGCACCCAGGGGAGCGCCACGGCCTCGTTCAGACAGGGGAGGACGACATCGACGTCCTCGAGCGGGGGAGGGGTCATCACGCCTCTCACCCTACGAACGTGAATCGGTCATTTCGGACTCCGGGTCCTTACGAAACACGGACGTCGACGCGGGACGGGGGCCGCGGGACGACGCCGGGCGGCCGACGGTGCGAGGCTGGCCGTATGGAACAGCAGCCGTACGAGCGGGCCGAGGACGCCCCCGCGAGCCGAGGGGCCCCGGCCCCCCGGGCCCGGGTCCTCGTCGTCGACGACGACCCGACCGTCGCCGAGGTCGTGGCGGGCTACCTCGACCGCGCCGGATACCTGGTGGACCGGGCGGGTGACGGACCGTCCGCCCTCGCCGGCGCCACCGCCCACTGGCCCGACCTGGTGGTCCTCGATCTGATGCTGCCCGGCATGGACGGCCTCGAGGTGTGCCGGCGGTTGCGCGGCCGGGGCCCCGTCCCGGTCATCATGCTCACCGCCCGCGGCGACGAGGACGACCGCATCCTCGGCCTTGAGGTCGGCGCGGACGACTACGTCACCAAGCCGTTCAGCCCCCGGGAACTGGTGCTCAGGGTGGAGTCCGTGCTGCGCCGCAGCCGGCCCAGGGCGGGCGCCCGGTCCCTCGGCGCGGCCGGACTCACCCTCGACCCGGCGGCCCGCCGCGCCACCCGGGGCGGCACCGAACTGGCGCTCACCCTGCGCGAGTTCGACCTCCTCGCGTTCTTCCTGCGGCATCCCGGCCGGGCGTTCAGCCGCGAGGACCTGATGCGGGAGGTGTGGGGCTGGGACTTCGGCGACCTGTCGACCGTCACCGTGCACGTCCGGCGACTGCGCAACAAGGTCGAGGACGATCCGGCCCGGCCCCGTCTGATCCAGACGGTCTGGGGCGTCGGCTACCGATTCGATCCGGCGGCCCCCGCCGGCCCCGGCGAGGAGTGACCCGTGCGCGACGCCCTTCTCATCGCCCTGTACGCCCTGCTCGGCGCCGCCGCGGCCGGGCTGCTCGGCGCGGGCGCCCTGTGGCTGCTGCGCCGCCGGTCGCTGACCGGCTCGCTCACCGTGGTGGCGGCCGTCGCCGTGACCGCCATGCTCGCGGGCACCCTCGCCGTGGCCCAGGCGATGTTCCTGTCCCCGCACGACCTGAGCGTGGTCACCACGGTGGTCGCGATGGCGGCCGTGGTCTCCCTGGCCACGGCGCTGGCGCTCGGCCGCTGGGTGGTCGCCCGCAGCCACGAACTCGCCCTCGCGGCCCGCTCCTTCGGCGACGGCGGCGACTTCACCGCACCCGAGGGGCCGGCCACCGCCGAACTCGCCGCGCTGAGCCGCGAGTTGCAGACCACCAGCGCGAAACTCGCCGAGTCCCGGGAGCGGGAGCGGGCTCTGGAGTCGTCCCGGCGGGAACTCGTCGCCTGGATCTCGCACGACCTGCGCACCCCGCTCGCGGGCCTGCGCGCGATGTCCGAGGCGCTGGAGGACGGCGTCGCCGTCGACCCCGGCCGCTATCTGCGCCAGATCCGCACCGAGGTCGAACGTCTCAACGGCATGGTCGGCGACCTCTTCGAGCTCTCCCGCATCCACGCCGGCGCCCTGGCCCTGTCGCCTGCCCGGATGTCCGTCTACGACCTGGTCGGCGACGCACTCGCCGGGGCGTACCCGCTGGCGTACGAGCACGGGGTACGACTGGTGGGGGACCGGGTGGAGCCCCTGCCGGTGGAGGTGGACGGCAAGGAGATGAGCCGGGTCCTCGGCAACCTGCTGGTCAACGCGATCCGCCGGACGCCCGCCGACGGCACCGTCATGGTGGCCGCCGAACGCTCGCCCGACGGCGTGGTGCTGTCCGTCTCGGACAGCTGCGGCGGCATCCCCGAGGAGGACCTCGGCCGTGTCTTCGACACCGGCTGGCGCGGCACCCACGCCCGGACGCCGCCGGCGGGAGCCGGACTGGGTCTGGCGATCGTCCGCGGCATCGTGGAGGCGCACCGGGGCCGGGCCACCGTGCACAACATCCCCGGCGGCTGCCGTTTCGAGGTGGTGCTGCCCGCGGCAGCTTCATGACGCGGGCAGCACCACCGGTCCTGTGCGGTCCTACGCGCCGCGCATACCCGCCGACGCGAACTCCCGCATGCCTTCCGGGAAGCCGACCTGCGGCTTCCAGCCCAGCTCCGCCCGCAGCCGGGAGGAGTCCGCCGTGATGTGCCGCACGTCCCCCAGCCGGTACTCGCCGGTCACCACCGGCTCGGGTCCGCCGTGGGCCGCGGCCAACGCCCTCGCCATCTCGCCGACGGTGTGCGGCTCACCGCTGCCGGTGTTGTACGCGGTGAGCGCGCCGGCGGCCGGATCCGCCTCCAGCGCGGCCGCGTTGGCCGCCGCCACGTCCCGTACGTGGACGAAGTCCCGTCGCTGCAGCCCGTCCTCGAACACGCGCGGCGCCTCGCCCCGGGCGAGCGACGAACGGAAGAAGGAGGCGACCCCGGCGTACGGGGTGTCCCGGGGCATCCCGGGGCCGTAGACGTTGTGGTAGCGCAACGACACCGCCGACCCGCCCGTCGACCGCGCCCAGGCGGCGGCCAGATGCTCCTGGGCGAGCTTGGTGGTGGCGTACACGTTGCGCGGGTCCAGCGCCGCGTCCTCGGCGACCAGCCCGGCGGACAGTTCCCGGCCGCACGCCGGACACCGCGGTTCGAAACGCCCGGCCGCAAGGTCGGCGACGGCCCGGGGCCCGGGCCGCACCACGCCGTGCCGCGCGCAGGTGTACCGACCCTCCCCGTAGACGACCATCGACCCGGCCAGCACGAGCCGTCGTACGCCCTGTCCGGCCATGGCCGTCAGCAGGACGGCGGTGCCCAGGTCGTTGCGGGAGACGTACTCCACGGCATCGGCGAACCCGGCGCCCAGCCCGACCATGGCGGCCTGGTGGCACACCGCGTCCACCCCGGCGAGGGCGCGGGCCACGGCCTGCTCGTCGCGCACGTCCGCCGCGGGATCGGTCCGCACGTCGAACACGACGGGTTCGTGGCCGCGCGCACGAAGCGCCTCGACCACATGGGACCCGATGAACCCGGCGCCGCCGGTGACCAGTACACGCATGGCTCCACGTTAGGGCGGCGCACCGCCGGGACCCCGCTCCGCGCCCGCGACGTCACGACTCCGTAAGAGTCAGCCGAGGGCCGTCCCGCCCCCCGGCGCACACTCCTCGTCGGCGAGCAGACAGGCGGCGAGCGCCGCGATGCCGTCCTGCAGACGGTCCTTGCTGTGGACCAGCAGGTCGGTGTGCAGCCGGCGCAGCAGCTCGTCGGGCGGCAGGCTCCCCCAAGAGCGCGGTCGCCGCTGCAGGGGGTAGAACGCGCCGCCGGGATCGCGGGTCTCGGTGATGCCGTCCGTGTACAGCAGGAGTTGGTCACCGGGCCGGAAGGCGTAGGCCTCGACGTGATACGGATCGCCGCCGAGCATCCCGAGGTTCAGCGGTGGAGCCGACCGCCCCCGGTCGAGTTCGCGGACCCCGTCGGGACCGATGAGCAGCGGGGGCGGGTGACCGCAGTTGACGACCCGGACGACGCCGTCGTCGGCGCGGATCTCCGCGAAGACGGCGGTGACGAACCGTTCGCCACGTAGTGGCGGTCCCACAGACAGCCGACGGGCCGGCCCGCGCAGCACGGGGTGCCGGCCAGCACCCCTTCGAAGAGGACGGCGAACACCGTCGCCCCGGCGACGACGGACGGACCGTGGGCGAACGCCGTCAGCAACGGCACGGCGACCAGCGCGAAACTCACCGGCCACCGGGTGGGCGTCACCGGCTCGATCAGCAGAAGGACGACGACGTACGGCAGCGGCAGTCTGCGCACCCACGCCGCAGGCGCGGGCGGTCGGTTCCGCGCCGCCACGGCGGTCTCCGGCCGTCGGCCGGGGGACGCGTGTGTCACCCCTCGCTCCTGCGCGGCACCCGGTGGGCGTGGCGTGCAGGCGGACGGCGTGTCGCACGGTCGGGGTTACGCGGCCTTCGCACAGCGGACTCCTGTCACACGGCCCGGGCAGGACGTCCAGCCTGCTGTGCGCGGTCGCGGCACACCGGCGATTGCTCCGCCCGGCGGCATGTTCACCGCCTCGGACCCACTCCGCTGCCGCCCCCGTCGGCAGCCTGAGCGGAGGTGGGCCGGACGCGTCAGACGGTCGCCGGCTGCTTCTCTTCGGCGGCGGCGGGAACGGACTCCGTCGAGTAGAAGACGGACTTGCCCTGCTTGCTGCGACGGACCTGCCCCTTGGCCACCAGTGCCTCCAGGGTGCTGCGCACCACCGTGATCTTGACACCGCGCTCCGGGTGGGCGCCGGTGAGCGCTTCGGTGACTTCGAGGGCCGAGCGGGGCTCACCCTCGCGGGTCAGATGACCGACGACGAGATCACGCAGCGTCGGACCGTCGGCGGCCTTGGACGCCTGCTTGGCCGCGGGCGCCTTCTTGGCCGCCGGCGCCGGCTTCGACGCCGCCGTGGTCTTGGACGCGGGCGCCGGCACGGCCTTCGGTGACTCCGCGGTCTTCGGCGACGACGCGGACTTCGCCGGTGTCGCGGCCTTCGGCGACGACGCGGACTTCGCCGGTGACGCGGCGGACTTCGCCGGTGTCGCGGCCTTGGGGGACGCCGCCTTCCTGGAGCGCGCCTTCTTCTTCTGCTCACCGCCCTGCGCGGCGGCGGGCGCGGCCTGACGGGGGACCGAAGCCGTGGGCGCGCTCGTGGCAGCCGCCTCGGCCACCGCCGCGGCCCCGCCGAGCGCCTGCTGCATGGTGACCAGCAGCGCGTGGTCGTGGCGCAGTGACTCCAACTTCTCCTGCAGCGCGGTCACTTCGCTGCTGAGACGCTCCTGCTCCTCGGTGTTGTGCTTCAGGTCCTCAGCCAACCGGGCAGCGTACAGCGGCCTGAGGCTGGTCGTCTCGTCATGGTTGTCGGCCACGAGGGGCCCTCCTTGGAGTGATGTGCCGTGGTTTTGCCGAATAGTACTCACCGCACTCATCACCGCGTCGCACATGCGCACAATCTCCCGCGACCCGGCACCCCGCGACCCCGCGCCCAGCGAACTCACCCCGCGCGACCGCACGGCCCGCGGCAGCGGTGGCCGAGTGAACCGTCACTGCCCCACGGGCAGTTGCTGCTCGGTCCAGATGACCTTGCCCTCGGGTGTGTAACGCGTGCCCCAGCGGTCGGCGAACTGGGCCACGAGGAAGAGCCCGCGGCCGCCCTCGTCCATGCCGGCGGCGCGGCGCAGATGCGGTGAGACGCTGCTCCCGTCGGAGACTTCGCAGATCAGGCTGCGGTCACGGATCACGCGCACGGTGATGGGCCCGGTCGCGTACCGGATGGCGTTGGTGACCAGTTCGCTGAGGATCAGTTCCAGGGTGAACGCCTCCTCGTCCAGTCCCCAGTCGTGCAGCAGGCCGCTGACGCAGGCCCGCACACCGGAGACGGCCGCGGGGTCGGACTCCACCTGCCAGAGGGCCATCCGGTCACCGTCGAGCAGCCGGGTGCGGGCGACGAGCAGCGCGACGTCGTCGCGTGGGGCGGTGGGCAGCAGGGCGTCCATCACGGCCTGGCACATCTGTTCAGGTGTGCGTCCGGCGTGTGCGACGACGCCGCGCAGCCGTTCGATCCCCTCGTCGATGTCCCGCTGCCGTTCCTCGAGCAGACCATCGGTGTACAGCACGATGCTGCTGCTCGGGGGCAGTTGGATCTCCGCCTTCTCGTAGGGCAGCCCGCCCAGTCCCAGCGGCGGTCCGGCCGGCACCCCGGCCAGACGGGCCCGGCCGTCCGGGTGGACGACAAGGGGTTCCAGGTGACCGGCCCGGGCCATGGAGCACCGGCCGGACACCGGGTCGTAGACCGCGTACAGGCAGGTGGCGCCGGTCAGTGTCGGGGTGTCGGCGTTGTCGTCGTCACGGTCCTGGTCGATGCGGGTGACGAGTTCGTCCAGATGCCAGAGCAGTTCGTCGGGAGGCAGGTCGAGCGTCGAGAAGTTGTGCACGGCGGTGCGCAGTTGACCCATGGTGGCGGCGGCGTGCAGGCCGTGTCCCACGACGTCGCCCACCACGATGGCGACCCGCGCCCCGGGCAACGGGATGACGTCGAACCAGTCACCGCCGACGCCGCCGAGGCCCGCCTCGGCCGGCAGATAGCGGTGCGCCACCTCGACGGCGCTCTGCTCGGGGAGCGCGTGCGGGAGCAGGCTCCGCTGCAGGGCGACGGCTGTGGCGTGCTCACGGGTGAAGCGACGGGCGTTGTCGATGCTCACCGCGGCACGGGCCACGAGCTCCTCCGCGACCGAGAGGTCCTCCTGGTCGAACGGCGTGGGCTCCCGCGAGCGCCAGAAGGTCGCCACGCCGAGGATCACACCGCGCGCCCGCAGCGGAGCCGCGATCATCGAGTGGATACCGGCGGCCACCAGGGCGCGAGCGCGGTCGGGTGCCTGTGCCTGCCAGCCGGAGAACGCCGCCATGTCGGCCTCCAGCACCATCCGGCCCGAACCGAACCCGGCGGCCTGCGGCGTCGAGGGGTCGAAGTGGATGAGCTCACCGGCCGGATACAGCGGTGTGCCCGTGCGCACGCCGTGCAGCGCGACCCGGCGCAACTCCGCGACGGTCGCCAGGTTCGGTTCCTCTCCGCGCAGCACGGCGTCGGCCAGGTCGACGGTGACGTAGTCGGCGAACCTGGGCACGGCCAGTTCGGCCAGTTCCTCCGCCGTGCGCGTCACGTTCAGGGTGGTGCCGATGCGCAGGCCGGCCTCGTACAGCAGGCTCAGCCGCTCCTGGACGACCTCCACACGCCCCACCAGGGAGCTGAGTTCCGTCGTGTCCCGCAGGGTGGTGACCGAGCCTCCGGGGCCTGGCAGCTGTTCCATGGGGCGCTGGCTGACCGCCAGCAGCCGGGTGCCGACCTTGATCACCCGGTCGGTGGACGTGGTGCCCGACAGCAGGAGCCGTTCGGCCCTCGGCTCCAGCCCGAGGCCGCTGACGGGCCGCCCCTCCACGTCGGCGCCGAGGTCCAGCAGCGGCCGCGCCTCGTCGTTGGCCAGCAGCAGCCGGCCCTGCCGGTCGATGATGAGGACGCCTTCGCGCACCGCGTGCAGGACGGCGTCGTGGTGCTCGTACATCCGGGTCATCTGCGCCGGGCCGAGCCCGTGCGTCTGGCGGCGCAGCCGCCGGCTGATCAGCGCGCTGCCCGCGGTGGCCGCCGCGAGCACCAGCGCGGTGGCCGCCAGGACGAGCGGCGCCTGCCGGTCGGCCGCCACACTCACCCGTTTGACCGTGATGCCCGCGGAGACCAGCCCGACGATCTTCCCGCCCGGGTCCCTGACGGCGACGACGGTCCGCACCGACGGGCCCAGCGTCCCGGTGGTCGTCTCGGTGACGACTCCGCCGTGCTGGGCCTTGGTGATGCTGCCGATGTAGTGCCGGCCGATCCGTGCCGGCTCGGGATGGGTGTAGCGGATGCCGTCGACGCTCATCACCACGACGAAGTCCACGCCGGAGCGGACGCGCGTCTGCTCGGCCTGCCGCTGGAGCACCACGGTGGGTTTCGGTTCGCTCAGGGCCTGGACGACCGAGGGCGAGGAGGCGACGGCGGAGGCCACCGCGAGGGTGCGGTTACGGGCCTCGCGCTCGGCGTCGGTCCGGGACTGCAGCAGCAGGGCGGCGACCGCGGCCGCGACCAGCACGAGGATGATGAAGACCTGCAGAACGAACACCTGGCCGGCGACGGTCCGTAGCCCCGGCCAGGACCGCAGACGCCCGAGCCGTCGATCCATGGCCTCATCTAACCCCGGCTCGCACCGGCCATCACCCCGGAATGCCGGGCTTGGCCGAACTCGTTCACACGCGGTGCCCTGCTGTGCGCCCACGGCGCGGCGCCGGTTCCGCGGGGCGGCCCGCGCCCGACGGTTCAGCCGCCGACGGGCCCGGAGCTCTCGCGGACGATCAGGTCGGTGCCGGCGAAGGTCGGTTCGGGGGGCAGGTGGCCGCTCTCCAACTGGCCGTGCAACAGGGCGAAGGCGTCGCGGCCCAGCCCCTGGAAGTCCATCCGCACGGTGGTGAGGGCGGGCGTGAGGAACGCCGAGTGCGGTGCGTCGTCGAAGCCGACGACGCTGACGTCGCCCGGCACGGCGCGTCCGGCGTGATGCAGGGCGCGCAGCACGCCCAGTGCCAGGTCGTCGTTGCCGCACAGGATCGCGGTGATCTCCGGGTCCTCCGCGAGCCTGCGCCCCTCGTCGTAACCGACCTGCGCGTCCCAGCCCGTGCCGCCGTGCGGGTCCGGCGGGGTGATGCCGGCCGACTCCAGAGCGGCGCGCCAGCCCTGGGCGCGGGGGCCTTCGGGACGCCGGGCGCCCACGGACGTCGGGATGGCGAGGTAGTGGACGGTCCGGTGCCCGAGTTCCAGCAGATACGCGGTGGCGGCCCGGGCGGCCTCGCGGTCGTCGGCCCACACGGCCGGACGGGGAGGGGTCCGGCCGGGCGGCGGGGCCTCGACGACGGCGGCGCACGGCACGTCGGCCGGGGCCCGTTCCAGTGCCGCGGCGCCGAGTGGGTCGAAGCCGATGACCAGCAGACCGCCGCCCTCGGCCGCTGCCGAGGACATCGTGCGGTCGAGGTCGTCCTCGGGCGTCAGCACCTTCACGCCCAGCGCGTATCCCGCGGCGCGGGCCGCTTCCTCCACGCCCTGCAGCGTGGCCGCGTAGCCGTGCAGGGTCGTGTTCGAGGTCAGGACGGTGAGGGACCGGGTCACGCCGCTGGCGAGGGCGAACGCGGTCGGGTTGCGTCGGAATCCCAGGCTCTGGATGGCCGCCTCGACGCGGTGGCGCGTCTCCTCGCGGACGTTCGGGTGACCGTTGATCACCCGGGAGACGGTCTGGTACGAGACGCCGGCGGCCCGTGCGACATCGCGAATGCTGGCGGCTCTGCGCGGCTCCCGTGCGGAACCCGAGCGGCTGTCGGAGTTCGTGTGACCGGTCACATCCATGGAGTGAGTGTGCGCGGTCACATTGCCGCGCGTCAAGTGACGGGAGTGACCGGGACCGGCGTTCGTGCGACAGATATATCAGGGAACGGGTCGGCCGGTCGGCCGGGATGGACCCGACCGGCCGGCCGACCCGTCGGTCAGGACGTGGGCGCCGGGTTGCCGTAGTAGGCGTCCGGGCCGTGCTTGCGGGTGTAGTGGCGGTTGAGGAGGTGGGGCGGCGGCGGGGCCGTCGGTGACAGCGCGAAGGTGTGCAGGGCGATGTCGGCGACGGCTTCGCAGATGATGGCGTGCTCGAGCGACTTGCGGGCGCTCGGCCCCCAGGTGAACGGGCCGTGGTTGGCCACCAGGGCCGCGGGCACCTCGACCGCCCGCTGGTCGTCCTCCTTCAGCAGATCCACGATGACCCGCCCGGTGTTGTACTCGTAGTCCTTCGCGCACTGCTCGGCCGTGAGATCCGGGGTGACCGGAATCGGGCCGTTGAAGGTGTCGGCGTGGGTGGTGCCGAGCACCGGGATGTCGCGGCGGGCCTGGGCGAAGGCGACGGCGCGGGTGGAGTGGGTGTGGGTGACGCCGCCGATGGAGGGGAAGGCGAGGTAGAGGCAGCGGTGGGTCTCGGTGTCGGTGGAGGGCCGCAGGTGCCCGTCGACGACCGCGCCGTCCGACAGGCGGACGGTCACCAGGTCGTCGAGACCGAGGTCCTCGTAGGGGACCCCGGAGGGCTTGATGACGAAGACGCCCGCCTCCCGGTCGACGCCGCTGACGTTGCCCCAGGTCAGCGTCGCCAGGCCGACCTGAGGGATGGTCAGGTTGGCGTCCAGCACCTCTTGCCGCAGACCGTCGCGTACTCGTACGGTCATCGGCTTCCTCCTTGCCTACGGATCAGAGCCATGGTGTTCGTCCTCACAGCGCCTGGGCGAGACGGTGGTAGGCCGCGTTCCAGCGGACTTCCTTGGCGAACTGGTCGGTGCGGGTGTTCTCGTCGATGGTGAGGAGCTCGACGCCGGTCATGGCGGCGTAGTCGGTCAGGGTCTCCACGCTCACGGCCGAGCTGAGAACGGTGTGGTGCGGGGCGCCGGCGAGCAGCCAGCTCTCCGCGGACTCGGCCAGCGACGGGCGGGGCTCCCACACGGCGCGGGCCACCGGCAGGCGGCGCAGCGGCTCGCTCGGGGATATGACGTCGACGACGTTCGCGGTCAGCCGGAACCGGTCGCCGAGGTCGGAGAGACCGACGACGACGGCGGGGCCCTCGGCGGCGTCGAAGACCAGACGGACGGGGTCCTCGCGGCCGCCGATGGAGAGCGGGTGGATCTCGGCGCTGGGGCGGCCGGCGGCGATGGAGGGGCAGACCTCGAGCATGTGGGCGCCGAGGACGCACGGCTTGCCGGGGCCGAGGTGGTAGGTGTAGTCCTCCATGAAGCTGGTGCCGCCGGGGCTGCCGGCGCCCATGACCTTGACCGTGCGCAGCAGCGCCGAGGTCTTCCAGTCGCCCTCGCCGCCGAAGCCGTAACCGTCGGCCATGAGGCGCTGGACGGCGATGCCGGGCAGCTGGCGCAGGCCGCCGAGGTCCTCGAAGTTGGTGGTGAAGGCGGTGAAGCCGCCCTCGGTGAGGAAGGCGCGCAGACCGGCTTCGATGCGGGCCGCGTACAGCAGGGAGTCGTGCTGGTCGCCACCGGGGCGCAGGGCCTCGGCGACGTCGTAGGAGTCGGTGTACTCGGCGGCGAGTTCGGCGACGTCCTTGTCCGCCACGGCGTCGACGACGGCGACGAGGTCGTTGACGCCGTAGGTGTTGACGGAGAACCCGAACCGCAGCTGGGCCTCGACCTTGTCGCCCTCGGTGACGGCGACGTCACGCATGTTGTCGCCGAAGCGGGCCAGCCGCAGGGTGCGGGCCGTGTGGCGGCCGACCGCGGCGCGGGCCCAGGCGGCGACGCGGCCCACGACGCGGGGGTCGGTGGCGTGACCGGCGACGATCTTGCGGTCGACGCCGACGCGGGACTCGATGTGGCCGAACTCGCGGTCGCCGTGGGCGGCCTGGTTGAGGTTCATGAAGTCCATGTCGATGCTGGGCCAGGGCAGCGACAGGTTGTACTGGGTGTGCAGGTGCAGCAGCGGCCGGTCGAGCGCGCTGAGCCCGGCGATCCACATCTTGGCGGGGGAGAAGGTGTGCATCCACACGATCACGCCCACGCAGGTGTCGGAGGCCGAGGCCTCCTGGCACATCCGCCGGATCGCGTCGGCGTCGGTCAGGACCGGCTTCCACACGATCCGGACCGGGATCTCACCCGGGTGACCCAGCGTCTCGGAGATGCTCCGGGACTGCTCGGCCACCTGCTGCAGCACGTCGTCGCCGTACAGGCCCTGGCTGCCGGTGAGAAACCAGACCTCGTGGTCGGGGTAGGGCGTGGCGTTGGCTTCCATGTCGGACGTTTCCTTTCGGGAATGATGACCACAGAGCAGATGGCGGTGGCGTTCACCGCTCAGGGGGACGACGGGTTCAGACGGATGCCTCGGCGCGGATGCGGCGCAGCCGGTGCATGACCTCGTTGGCGCCGCGTCCGAAGTAGTCGTGCAGCTCCCGGTACTCGGCGAACAGGCGGTCGTAGGCCGCGGCCCGCTCGGGGTCGGGCTGGTAGACCGCCGGACGGGCCTTGCCCATGGCGTGGGCGGCGGCCCTGATGTCCGGGTACGAACCGGCCGCGACCGCCGCGTGCATCGCCGCGCCGAGGGCCGGTCCCTGCGTCGAGTCGATGACGCCGAGGGGCAGGCGGGTGACGTCGGAGTAGATCTGCATCAGCAGCGCGTTCTTCGTCAGACCGCCCGCGATGATCAGCTCGCGCACCGGCACGCCGGAGTTCTCGAAGGCCTCGATGATGGTGCGGGTGCCGAAGGCGGTCGCCTCCAGCAGCGCCCGGTAGACGTCCTCGGGGCGGGTGGACAGCGTCAGGCCCACGATGATGCCGCTGAGGTCGTGGTCGACCAGGACGGAACGGTTGCCGCTCTGCCAGTCCAGTGCGATCAGCCCGTGCTCGCCGATCTTCTGCTCGGCCGCGAGCGCGGTGAGGTGCTGGTGCGCGTCGCGTCCCAGCGCGGCCGCCTCCTCGGCGTACGACGCCGGGAAGCCGGTGCGCACGAACCAGCCGAAGATGTCGCCGACGCCGCTCTGCCCGGCCTCGTAGCCCCACAGGCCCGGCAGGATGCCGCCGTCGACGACGCCGCACATGCCCGGCACCTCGGCCCACTGGTCGGAGCTCATGACGTGGCAGGTGGAGGTGCCCATGATGGCCACCATCCGGCCCGGCTCCACCGCGGTCGCGGCGGGCGCCGTCACATGGGCGTCGACGTTGCCGACGCACACGGCGATGCCCTCGGGCAGGCCCGTCCAGGCCGCCGCCTCGGCGGTCAGCCGCCCGGCCAGATCGCCGAGCTGCCCGATCGGGTGCTCCAGCTTGGTCGTCACGAAGTCGGCGAAGTCGGGGTTCAGCGCCGCGAGGTACTCCGGCGACGGGTAGACGCCGTCCTGCAGCTGGCCCTTGTAGCCGGCGGTGCAGGCGTTGCGGACGTAGGTGCCGGACAGCTGCCAGACGATCCAGTCCGCGGCCTCCACCCAGCGCTCGGTCCGGGCGTAGATCTCCGGGTCCTCCTCGAGGAGCTGCAGCGCCTTCGCGAACTCCCACTCCGAGGAGATCTTGCCGCCGTAGCGCTTGATCCACGGCTCCTTGCGCTCGGCGGCCAGCGCCGTGATCCGGTCGGCCTGGGCCTGGGCGGCGTGGTGGCGCCAGAGCTTGACGTAGGCGTGCGGCCGGCCGGTGAGCTCCGGCAGCTCGCACAGGGGGGTGCCGTCGGCGAGCGTCGGCACCATCGTGCACGCGGTGAAGTCCGTGCCGATCCCCACCACCTGCTCGGGGCGGACTCCCGAGCGGGCCAGCGCCTCGGGCACCGCGATGCGCAGGACGTCGATGTAGTCGCTGGGCACCTGCAGCGCCCAGTCCGGCGGCAGGGAGGTCCCGTCGGGCAGCTCCCGGTCGAGCACGGCGTGCGTGTACGCGTGCTCGGCCGCGGCGAGCTCGGCGCCGTCGGAGACCCGGACCACCACGGCCCGCCCGGACAGCGTGCCGTAGTCGACTCCGATGACATAGGTGTCGGGACGGGACTCTTCCCCGCGCTCGTCCTGGATCTCGGCGTTCACCACCGGACCGCCCTTCTGTTCGGTATGACAATCAACGTTCGGTATTGCGGATAGGGGAAAGGTAACCGGTGGTGTGGAGGATGGGGAAGGCCGGGGCCCGTGAAGACCCCGGCCGGGGTGAGATCAGCCGTGCAGCGGCGCGACGCTCACCTTGTCGATGTCAGGCGCGTATGTGCTGGAATTTGCGAAGGTGACGGTGTTGACGCCGGCCTTCAGGGTCACCGGGACCGGCAGGTCCCAGAAGTTGGACCAGCTGTAGGAGTTGCGGAACATGACCGTGGCCGTGGTGCCGTTCACCGAAATGTCCGCCGCCCTGGAGACCACGTTGGTGTTGTAGTTCCCGGAACCGGCGACCTCGTTGTTCGCATAGCGTTACGTTCATCACGTAACGCCCGGCCGCGGGGGCCTTCACCTGGAAGGTGAGGGTGTTGGCGGCGCTCAGGCCGATGTGACCGACGTACTCGCCGCCCGAGGACCAGGCGTTGCCGGAGACGTCCGCGGTCCCGGCGAGGGTGGCGTCCTCGGCCTCGTACGAGGTGACGCCCGTGGTGTCGGCGGCGCCGGTGACGCGCAGGTCCCGCAGCGTGAGGCAGGAGTTTGCGGCCGGGGCGGCGGTGATGCGGTTGTTGCCCGCCGACAGGTACAGCCGCAGCGCCTTGTCGGTGACGCGGCCCCGGGTGGCGGGGAGGGTGACGGCGGTGGCGCCGTCCATGCTCAGGGCGCTGTCGCCGGTGGAGGCGTAGTCGGCGTGCACGGTGTAGTAGCCGTCGGAGGGCGCGTAGACGTCGAAGGCCGCCTTGTCACCGCGGTCCAGCACCAGGGCGCCGGCGCCGCTGACGCCCGAGGCGGAGTAGTCGTAGGAGGGGGAGCCGCTGATGTCGGCGTACGTCGCCGGGTACACGGCGTCCCGTGCGGTGGCCGCCGTGAGGTCGATCTTGTCGAGGGTGACCTCGTTCGTGCCCTTGGCCAGGGTCAGGGTGTGCTGTCCGGCGGTGAGGGTGACCGGGGTGCTCGCCTTGGCGCGGTAGGTCCAGTTCAGGGTGGACCCGTAGGTGAGCGTCCCGGCGGGAGCGCCGTCCACCGTGAGGGTGTGGGTGGCGGGGCCGCCGGACTGGTTGCCGTAGAAGACGTCCAGGTCGTACACGCCGCTGCGCGGGACGTCGACGGTGAAGGCGACCTTGCTGGTCGGCTGGTTCAGGCTGCCGACGTCCTTGGTGCCGGAGGTGGCGAAGCCGTAGGGGTTGGAGCGCGAGCCCTGCGAGTAGACCGTGCCGCCGGTGATCGCCGCGTTCTCCGCCTCGTACGTCGCCGACCAGGGCAGGCTCGCCGCGGCGGGCGTGCCGCTGCCGGCCGGGTTCACCGTGATGCGGTACGCGGACATGGCGTCCAGGCCGGTCAGCGGCACGGTGACGCTGCCGTCCCCCGCCACGGTGGCCGTGGTGCGGGACACCACGGCGGGTGCGGCGGCCGCGCCTTCGTAGCCGCTCCACGCGGTGCGCTCGACCGTGACGTCGACCTTCTTGCCGAACGAGGCCGGCACGTGCCGTATCACGGTGTCGACGGACCCGGAGGCGCCGCCGAGCAGCACCTGGGCCTGCTTGCGGCCGGTGTCCAGCGACGCGATGCCCTGGACGGTGTCGATCGTGTTGGACTGCGGCGGGGTGAGCTGGACGGTCCTGCCGGTGAGCCCCGCGTACCAGCGCAGCAGCCACCAGGTGCCGTTGGGGATGTTCGTCTGCACCGCGTTGTCGTTGAGGTTTCCGGCGATGTTCCAGTAGGCCTGGTCGGCGTAGACCTTGTTCCGCTCGAACATGGACATCCACTGGATCATCTGTCCCGGCACCGACTGGTCGCGCCGGTTGCCGTACTCGTTGACGCTGACCGGCAGCGCGGGGATGCCCGCGGAGGCTTCCAGGGCGCGGTAGGCGGCCAGGGTGGACTCGAAGCTCGACAGCGAGCCGGGGTCGAGCTCGTGCCAGGTGGTGATGTCCGGCAGGACGCCGGCGGCCTTCGCCCACGGGTAGAAGTCGCCCATCAGGCGGGCGTCGTAGTGCGTCTCGTTGGGCCCGGCGATCCTGGCGTCCGGGATGATCGACCGGATCTTTCGGTAGACGGTGGTCCAGTCGCTCTTGAAGCTGCGGAGCGCGGCCGCGTACGTGGCGCTGTCCGAACTCCCCAGCCCCGGGTACCAGTTGCCGTTGGGCTCGTTGAACGGCACCCACACGAAATCGTCCGCGTCGGGACGGGCGGCGACCTCGCGGACCATCCTGTCGACCTTGGACAGGTAGTCGGCCAGCCCCAGGTTCTCGTACGGCCACTGGACGTAGTCGTCCTGCATGTAGACGTAGACGTCGCCGCCGCCGGCCCGGTCGAAGGCGGGCTTGACCGTCAGCGCGTCGCCGTTGGGGTGCTGCGCCCCGCCCTGCGGCTTCTGCACGACCGTGGTCATGTGCAGCGGGGTGACCAGTTCGTCGCCGGGGACGCCGACGTCGCTCAGGCCGTACAGCGTCCCGTTGGCGCCGTGCATCACGGCGCCGGTGGTGCGGCCCAGGTCGACGGTGACCTGCGGACCGGCCGCGTGGGCGACCGGACCGGTCAGGGCCGTGCCGGCCAGGACGGCGCTGAAGGCGACCGAGCCGACGAGGCGGCGGGCCTTCGGTGATCTGCGTGCGCTACGAGGCATGGATGTCCTCCGCCTCCCGCGTCGCTGCGGGAGGATCGTGGATGGAACCAGGGGGCGACCGGGGCGCGTGGGGAGACGCGCCCCGGGGGTCGAGGGGGAAGGGTTACTTGACGGCGCCGCTGGTGATGCCGGCGACGACCCGGCGCTGGGCGACGACGAAGACCGCCACCATCGGCAGGCTCATCATCACGACGTAGGCGAAGATGAGATGCCAGTTGTTCAGGTACAGCTGTGCGTTGGCGACCTGGTAGAGGTTGAGCGGGAGGGTGGCCCTGTCGCCCCCGCCGAGGACGAAGAACGCGTAGAACACGTCGCTCCAGGCGAACAGCATCACCATGATCGTCGCGGTGGCGATGACCGGGCGCAGCAGCGGCAGGATGACCTGGAAGAAGACCCGGGCGGGGCCGGCCCCGTCCATGCGGGCGGCCTCTTCCAGCTCCTCGGGGAGGTTGCGGATGAAACCGGTCATGAAGAAGATCGACGTGGAGAGGTACATCCCCGTGTAGACCGCGATCATGCCGAGCTGCGTGCCCGCCAGACCGAGCTGCCGAAGCTCCATGACGATGGTGATGACGGCCGGCGGGAGCAGCAGTCCGCTGATGCTCAGCGCGTACAGCGTGCCGGCCAGGCGTCCGGTGCGGCGGGCGAACACCCAGGCGGCCCCGGCGCCCAGCAGCAGAACCAGGACGACCGAGGGCACGACGACGAGCAGGCTGTTGACGAAACCCTGGATGACCTTGCCCTGGTCGAAGGCCTGCCGGTAGTTCTCGCCGGCCTGCACGTGGTGCGGCAGCGAGAGGTTGGGTTTGATCGCCTCGGCCTGGGGCTTGGCCGAGGTCACCGCCACCAGCCAGAGCGGGATGCCGATGGTGACGGCCGCGACGAGGAGGACGGCCGCGGGCTGCGCCCAGCGCAGGGGGCTCCGGCGGGCCGGCGGGAACGCGGTGACCGCGGTCACTGGTTGTTCTCCCTTCGGCGCAGACCGACGATGACGGGCACGGCGAGGACGACGACGATGAGGAAGAGCACCAGGCTCATCGCGGACGCCTGGGCGTAGAGCCCCTGGCCGAAGATGCGGAACATGTAGATGTTGAAGACTTCCGTCTCGCTGCCGGGGCCGCCCGCGGTGGTGGCCTGGACGATGTCGAAGGTGTTCATGGAACCGATCAGCGCGGTGGTCACGTTGAAGGTCACCGCGGGCGCCAGCAGCGGGAAGCGGATCGACCAGAAGGTGCGCCAGGCGCCTGCCCCGTCGATGCGCGCGGCCTCCAGCACGTCGCCGGGCATGCTCTTGAGGCCCGCCAGGTAGATGAGCATGGCCAGGCCCATCCACTTCCAGCCGTGGATCAGCGTCACCACGAGCAGCGTCCAGGTCGTCGAACCCAGCCAGGGCGTGTCCACGGGGTGGCCGGCCAGCGACGAGAGCACGCCGTTGAGCGCACCGTCCTGGGCGAGCAGGGCCCGGAAGATGTAGCCGACGGCCAGGGCGGAGATCAGCACGGGGAGGAAGAAGACGGCGCGGAAGAAGCGGTTGAAGCGGGTGTCGCGTTCCAGCAGCAGGGCGAGCGCGAGACCGAAGCCGTTCTGGAAGACGGCCACCAGGACCGCGTACTCGACCGTGATGCGGATGTCCCGCGCCAGGGAGCCGTCGTGCAGGATGGCGTCGAAGTTCGACAGGCCCACGAACCCGATCTGCGGGTGGAACGCCGACCAGTCGGTGAACGGGTAGACGAAGTTCAGCAGGTTCGGCAGCAGGAAGAACACGCCGAACACGGCGAGCGCCGGCAGCGCGAACCACCACGGCTGGTCGGGTTTCCTGAGAGAGCGCCCTCGCCCGCCCTGCCGGGACGGACGGTCCCGGTCCTTCGCCTGGGGGTTGGCGCTGACGTCCATGGTGGCGGTGTCCACCATCTTTCATACCTCCGGTACGGGCCCCGGGCGCGCCGCCGACGGGCGGCCCGGGGGACGGCTTGGCGAAAAGCGCCGGTCAGAAGCCGGAGATGCCGCGCGCCTTGAGGACCTGCTGGAACTGGTCCTGGGCGGCCTGGGCGACCTGCTGGGGCGTCTTCTTGCCGTAGATCATGTCGGCGAGGGCCAGGTGCATGTCCGGCGCGGTCAGCGCGTTGACCTGGAAGACGCCTGTCGCCGTGGACAGGGCCTTGGCCTGGGCGATCGCCGTCTGCGGCAGCCCGTCGGGGTTGGGCACGGACGGTTCCACGGACACCAGCTTGTTGGCCTTGATGTACGCGGGGTAGTTCGGGCCGAGCCAGAAGGACAGGAACTGCCGGGCGGCGTTCTGCCGCTCGGTGTCCCCGGTGTTGAAGGCGACCACGCCGTTGGTCTGGTCGGGCGAGTACTCGGCGTTGGCCTTGCTGTTGGCGATCGGGAACCAGCCCAGCTTCTTGTCCATCTCCGCCGTGCTGTTGGTCGCCTGGATCTCGGACTGCAGCGAGGTGACGTTCAGGGCCATCGCGGCAGTGCCGTCCATGATCGCCTTGCCCTGGTCGACGAACGTGCCCGTCCGGTAGTTCTTCTGGGCCAGCCCGCCGTCGAGGATCTTCGTCTTGTACTTGGTGATCGCGTCGACGATCGTCTTGTCGGTCCAGGACTCCTTGTTCGTGTTCAGGTCGTCCCAGAAGGACTGCGGCAGATCCGTCATCTGGGCCTGCACCTGCCACTGCAAGGGCCACTTGTCGCCGCCGACCTCGAAGAACGGGGCCACGCCCGGGACCTTCGCCTTGATCGTCGCGGCGGTGGCGAGCATGTCGTCGTAGCTGGTGGGCATCGCGGTGATGCCGGCCTTCGCGAAGACGTCCTTGTTGTAGTAGACGCCGAGCACGGCCGGACTCGTGACGATCGCCGCGTAACGGTGGCCGTCGACCTGGCCGAGGCTCTGCTCCGTCTTGCCGAGCTTGGAGACCCAGTCCTCCTTGTCCAGCTGCAACAGGTTCTTCGCCGGCTGGACGAACGGCAGCGTGCTGCCGGTGGGCTGCCAGAACATCAGGTCCGGCTTGTCGCCGGAGGCCAGCTTGGTGGGCACGTTCGACTCGTAGGGGTCGGGGATCACCTGGGTGGTGATCCTGGCGCCGGTGGCCTTCTCGAACGCCTCGATGGCCTGCTTGGGCTGCGCGACGCTGTTCTGCGCGACCCACATGGTCAGCTCGACGCCGTTGAGGCTCGCGGTCGGGTCGACCGACCCCTCGGGGGCGGCGCCGGAGGAGCCGCCGGCGGTGCTGTCGCTGCAGGCCGTCGCGGTCAGCCCGAGGACGCAGGCTGCGGCGAGGACGGAGAGGGCTCTTCTCATGGCGTGATCCTTGGTGGTGCGGAAGGGGCGGGGTGGGGCGGAGCAAGGCGGAGACGGCTGGTGACACCGGGCGAAGCGGCTGTCGGGTGCGGCGGGCGCGAACGTCCCGTCCGGCTCATGAGGTTCTGGTCCCCGAGCTCTCCCGGAGGACGAGGGTGGTCGCGACCGGATCGGGCGCGGGCGGCTGCCGGTCGCTGTCGAGCTGGGCGCGCAGCAGCCCGAAGGCGGCGCGGCCCAGTCCCTGGAAGTCCATGCGGACCGTGGTCAGGGACGGTGTGACGAAAGCGGAGTGCGGGGCGTCGTCGAAGCCGATGACGCTGACGTCCTGCGGAACCCGGCGGCCCGCGTGGTGCAGAGCGCGCAGGACGCCGAGGGCCAGGTCGTCGTTGCCGCACAGGATCGCGGTGACCTCCCGGTTCCGGGCGAGTCCGCGCCCGGCCTCGTATCCGGCCTGCGCGTCCCAGCCCCGGCCGGACGGCGCGGGGGCGGCGACGCCGGCCGCTCTCAGGGCCTGACGCCATCCCTCGGCGCGAGGTCCCGCCGAGCGCCGGGTTCCGGTCGAGGCGGGAATCGCTACATAGTGCACAGTCGGGTGTCCGAGCGCCAGCAGATGTGCGGTGGCGGCACGGGCCGCGGCGCGGTCGTCCGCCCACACTGCGGGACGGCCGGGTGTCCGGCCCGGCGGCGGCGCCTCGACCACCGCCGCGCAGGGCACCTGCGCCGGCACGCGGTCCAGGGCGGCGGCGCCCAGGCGGTCGTATCCGATCACCACGAGCCCGCCACCGGTGTCGGCGGCCGCGGCGATCGTCTGGTCCAGGTCGTCCTCGGGGGTCAGCAGCCGCACGCCGAGCGTGAAGCCCGCCGCCCGGGACGCCTCCTCCAGGCCTTGCAGGGTGGCCGCGTAGCCGTGCAGGAGGGTGTCCGACGTGAGGACGGTGACCGACCGGGTGACGCCCCTGGCCAGCGCGAACGCGGTCGCGTTGCGCCGGAAGCCCAGGGCGTCGATGGCCTCCTGCACGCGCCTGCGCGTCTCGTCCCGCACGCTCGGGTGGCTGTTGATGACCCTCGAGACGGTCTGGTAAGAGACGTCCGCCGCCCGGGCGACGTCGCGAATGCTGGCGGCCTTCCGCTGCCCCGGGGCGCGGTGGACCCGGCCGCCGAAGCTTGTGTGACCGGTCACTGACATGCGAGGATTGTGAGCGGTCACAACGTGGGCGTCAAGAGACTGAAACCAGGGATTTACTCCTCGGTCACCCCGGCCGGCGCGGCGGACCCGTCACCCTCCGAGCGTGAATCACCAGCTCAGCGCCACGAGCAGCACCGCAGGACCGAACCGTCCCGGAAGGGGAAATTGCCTTGACCACTGCCGTCGCGACAGACGAGAGGTCCCGTATCTGGTCCCGTCCGGAACTGGGCCTGCACGCCGTGGTGGACGCCGAGGGATCGGTGCGACTGGGCAGACCCGACCAGGACCGGGACTGCCTGGTCCCCCTCGTCGAGGTGACCGCCACCGGCCACGGACGCCGGTGGTCCGGCGAACGCTTCATCGAGACGTCCATCGGCGAACGCCTGGCCTACCGCGGTCACGAGACGGTCCACGTGGACGGCCGGGAACGCACCACGATCCGGCTGGCGGACCCCGTGACCGGCCTCGCCGCCCATGTGACCCTCGAGGCGGGCGGCGGCGGGGCGGTTCCCGGCGCCGGATTCCTGCGGGCCCGGGTGCGCCTGGTCAACGAGGGCGCCGCGCCGCTGCGGCTGGAGAGCGTGACCACGCTGACCCTCGGCGGCATCGCCGACGCCGACGGATCGCTCGACGGCCTCACCCTGCACTGGGCCGACAACGACTGGCTCGCCGAATGCCGCTGGCGGCAGGCCCCCTACCGCGACCGGGTCGTCCCGCTGAGCCGGTCCGCCCACGGCCACGAGGGCCGCGGCTGCTTCGAGCGGTACTCGCAGGGCAGCTGGTCCACCGGCCGCCACCTCCCCGTCGCGGGCCTCACCGACCGGGACGGACGGGCGTGGCTGTGGCAGATCGAGTCCAGCGCGGGCTGGCGCTTCGAGACCGGTGAACGCGAAGGATCCGCCTACGTCGCGCTGTTCGGCCCCGACGACGCCCACCACCAGTGGCACCACACCCTCGCGCCGGGCCAGGAGTTCCACACCGTGCCCGCCGTCCTCGTCCGCACGGAAAGCGGCGGGCTGGACGCCGCCTTCGGAATCCTCACGGACCACCGCCGTGGCATCCGCCGTCACCACCCCGACCACCGCGCGCTCCCGGTGATCTACAACGACTACATGAACACCCTCATGGGCGACCCCACCACCGAGAAGCTGCTGCCCCTGATCGAGTCCGCGGCCGCCGCCGGCGCGGAGGTCTTCGTCATCGACGCGGGCTGGTACGACGACGACGCCCAGGGCTGGTGGGACGCCGTCGGCGCCTGGGAAGCCGCCGCCAACCGCTTCCCCGGCGGCATCGGAGAGGTCCTGGACGCCATCCGGCAGCGCGGTATGACACCGGGGCTGTGGCTGGAGCCCGAGGTCGTCGGCGTGCGCAGCCCGCTGGCCCGGACGCTGCCGTCCGAGGCGTTCTTCCAGCGCGGCGGGGTACGCGTGACCGAACACGGACGGCACCACCTGGACCTGCGGCACCCCGCCGCCCGCGCCCATCTCGACCGGGTCGTCGACCGGCTCGTCGGCGACTGGGGGGTCGGCTACCTCAAGCTCGACTACAACATCAACATCGGCCCCGGCACGGAGAGCGGCACCGGTGACGGCCCCGAGAGCCCGGGCGCCGGTCTGCTCGGGCACCACCGCGCCCACCTCGACTGGATGGCCTCGCTGCTCGACCGGCACCCCCGTCTCGTCCTGGAGAACTGCGGATCGGGCGGCCTGCGCATGGACTACGCGCAGCTGGCGGTGACGCAGCTGCAGTCCACCAGCGACCAGCAGGACTTCCTGCGCTATCCGCCGATCGCCGCCGCCGCCGCGACCGCCGTCACACCCGAGCAGGCGGCGGTCTGGGCCTACCCCCAGCCGGAGCACAGCCTCGACGAGATCGCCTTCACCCTCACCGGCGCACTCCTCGGCCGGGTCCATCTCTCGGGGTTCCTCGACCTCATGGACGACGACCGGTTCGCCCTCGTGCGCTCGGCGATCGGCGTGTACAAGGACATCCGGCCGCGGATCGCCGCCGCCCACCCCTTCTGGCCGCTCGGGCTGCCCGGCTGGGAGGACTCCTGGCTCGCGCACGGGCTGCGGGGCCCGGAGTCCACGTTCCTGACGGTGTGGCGCAGGGGCCCCGACGGTGAGCGGCGCGCCCTGTCGCTGCCGCATCTGCGGGGCGTCGGCCCGGTACCGGAGGTGCTGTACCCGCACCCGTCCGACGCCACCGCCCGGTGGGACGCCGACGCGGGGATCCTCACCGTCCACCTGCCCCGCCCCGACACCGCCGTGCTGCTGCGGTGGGACGCCGCCCACTGAGGTCGTGCCCGCCACCGGGGGCGGGCCGGTGCCATGGACCTGCCCGCCCCCGAGGAACGGCCGCCGAGCGGCGCGGGGGACCTCGTCAAGCGTCAGGACCGGGCGCGTGCGGCGCGGGACTGCCGGAAGTCGAGGTAGGACAGCGCCGTCACCAGCAGCGGAATGATGACCCACAGCAGGACGAGGCGGAGCCGTCCCGCCGTCACCGCGGCGACGGCGAGCACGGCGACGGCACTGCCGACGAAGCCGAAGAACTGGCGGTAGGAGCGGAACCCGCCCGACACGTCCGGCTGGGGATCGTCCTCGGCCAGCGCGGCGCGCGCGGGGTGACTGTCCCCGTCCCGCCGGGCCTGCCGCCAGGCGAAGAACCAGCGGGCGACCGCGTACACGACGAACGTGCCCAGATAGATCCACCACCCGATCGGGTCGTCGGGCAGGGCATGCGCGAGTGTCACCTGTGTCATGGACCCCGCGTGCCCCGCCTCCCGGGGAGCAGACGGTTCCGGTTTCCGGCGGGGGCCCGGGTCGTGGCCGCGCCGGTGCCGGGGTCGGTGCCGGTGCCCGGGCCGCTGCCGGGCGGTCTGGGGGCGACTCGATGGGGTGCGGTTGCGGCTGCTACGTTGCGGACGCATGAGCGACAACGTGTACGTGGGTAACGCCGGCAAGGACGCGGCGCTGGACCACGGCTGGCTGCTGGGCCACTTCAAGGACGCCGACGATCCCCGGCACAGTGCGGACGTGGAGATCAAGTGGGGAGTCCACCCGCGGGGCGACGAGCGGGTGCAGTGGGTGAGCGGTGAAGTGCGCACCGCCCTGCTGGTGCTCGTCAGCGGCCGCTTCCGGGTCGAGCTCCCCGGGCGCAGCGTGGTGCTGGCGGAGCAGGGCGACTACATCGTGTGGGGCAAGGGCGTCGACCATTCCTGGTACGCGGAGGAGGAGTCCGTCGTCCTGACGGTGCGCTGGCCGTCGGTCGCGGGCTACCGGGCCGGCGGCACCGCCGACGCCGAGCCCGGCGCCGGCCCGCGAGGCCGGGACTGACCTCAGCCGCCGCCCGCCCCGCCGCCCGGGCCGCCCCCTTCCGCGAACGTCGCGAGGATGCGCTCGGCGGCCAGCGTCGCCGTCAGCCCGCCGTCCCTGACCTGCTGTTCGAGGAGCGGGGCCAGGGTGCGTACCGCCGGGTCGGCGTGCAGCCGGCCGAGGAGCTCGTCGCGGACCATGGTCCAGGTCCAGTCGACCTGCTGATCACGCCGCTTGGCGGCCAGCCGCCCGGTGGAGTCCAGCACCGTGCGGTGCTGCTCCAGGCGCTCCCACACGGTGTCCAGTCCCGACGACTCCCGGGCACTGCAGCTCAGCACGGGCGGCGCCCACGCGGCGTCCTTGCCGTGCATCAGACGCAGCGCGCCCGCCAGCTCGCGGGCGGCGGCGCGGGCGTCCCGCTCGTGGGGGCCGTCCGCCTTGTTGACGGCGATGACGTCGGCCAGCTCCAGGACGCCCTTCTTGATGCCCTGCAGCTGGTCGCCGGTGCGGGCGAGGGTGAGCAGCAGGAAGGAGTCGACCATGTTGGCGACCGCGGTCTCGGACTGGCCGACGCCGACCGTCTCGACGAGGACCACGTCGTAGCCGGCCGCCTCCATCACCACGATCGACTCCCGCGTGGCCTTGGCGACCCCGCCCAGGGTGCCCGCGGTGGGGGAGGGGCGGATGAACGCCGCCGGATCCACCGCGAGACGTTCCATACGGGTCTTGTCGCCCAGGATCGAGCCGCCGGTCCGGCTGGACGACGGGTCGACGGCGAGCACCGCCACCCGGTGGCCCCGCGAGGTCAGCAGCGTGCCGAACGCGTCGATGAACGTCGACTTGCCCACGCCCGGCACGCCGCTGACGCCGATCCGGCGCGCGCTGCCGCTGTGCGGGAGCAGCTCGGTCAGCAGTTCCTGCGCCAGCGCCCGGTGCTGGGGCCGGGTGGACTCGACGAGGGTGATGGCGCGCGCGACGATCGCGCGCTTCCCGTCGAGCACACCCTTCACATACGTGTCGAGGTCGATGGCCATGGGCGTCAGAGGTCGCGGCCGAGATCGTGCCCGAGGTCGTCCGACAGCCGCTTCACCAGGTCGTACGCGGCGTCCGGGATGACCGTGCCGGGCGGGAAGACGGCGGCGGCGCCCATCTCCAGGAGCGTGGGCACGTCCTGCGGCGGGATGACGCCGCCGACGACGATCATGATGTCCTCGCGTCCTTCCTCGGCGAGCTGCTCGCGCAGCGCCGGCACCAGGGTGAGGTGTCCGGCGGCCAGCGACGACACCCCGACGATGTGCACGTCGGCCTCGACGGCCTGACGCGCCACCTCGCCCGGGGTCTGGAACAGCGGGCCGACGTCGACGTCGAAGCCGAGGTCGGCGAAGGCGGTGGCGATCACCTTCTGGCCGCGGTCGTGCCCGTCCTGGCCCATCTTGGCGACCAAGATACGCGGGCGCCGGCCCTCGGCCTCCTCGAACGCGGACACGAGGCCGCGGGTGCGGTCCACGGACGGCGACTCCCCTGCTTCGTTGCGGTACACGCCGGAGATCGTACGGATCTGGCTCGCGTGCCGGCCGTACACCTTCTCCAGGGCGTCGGAGATCTCGCCGACGGTGGCCTTCGCGCGGGCCGCGTCGACGGCCAGCTCCAGCAGGTTGCCCTCGCCGCCCGCGGCCCGGGTCAGCGCGTCCAGGGCGGCCCGACACGCGACGTCGTCCCGTTCCTCGCGCAGCCGGCGCAGCTTCTCGATCTGCTGGGTGCGCACCGAGGAGTTGTCGACCTTGAGGACGTCGATCTGCTCGTCGCTGTCGACGCGGTACTTGTTGACGCCGATCACCGGCTGACGCCCCGAGTCGATACGGGCCTGCGTGCGGGCGGCGGCCTCCTCGATGCGCAGCTTGGGGATGCCGGCGTCGATGGCCTTGGCCATGCCGCCCGCGGCCTCGACCTCCTCGATGTGCTGCCAGGCCCGGCGCGCGAGGTCGTACGTCAGCCGCTCGACGTAGGCGCTGCCGCCCCACGGGTCGATCACCCGCATGGTGCCGGACTCCTGCTGGATCAGCAGCTGCGTGTTGCGGGCGATGCGCGCGGAGAAGTCGGTCGGCAGCGCGAGCGCCTCGTCGAGGGCGTTGGTGTGCAGCGACTGCGTGTGGCCCTGGGTCGCCGCCATCGCCTCGACGCAGGTGCGCGTGACGTTGTTGAAGACGTCCTGCGCGGTCAGCGACCAGCCCGAGGTCTGCGAATGGGTGCGCAGCGACAGCGACTTGCTGTTCTGCGGGTCGAACTGCTTGACCAGCTTCGCCCACAGCAGGCGCGCCGCCCGCAGCTTGGCGACCTCCATGAAGAAGTTCATGCCGATCGCCCAGAAGAAGGACAGCCGCGGCGCGAACGCGTCGACGTCCAGGCCCGCTTCACGGCCCGCCCGGATGTACTCCACGCCGTCCGCGAGCGTGTACGCCAGCTCCAGGTCGGCCGTCGCGCCCGCTTCCTGGATGTGGTAGCCGGAGATGGAGATGGAGTTGTAGCGGGGCATCCGCTGCGAGGTGTAGGCGAAGATGTCGGAGATGATCCGCATCGACGGCTTCGGCGGATAGATGTAGGTGTTGCGGACCATGAACTCCTTGAGGATGTCGTTCTGGATGGTCCCGGCCAGCTTCTCGGGCGGCACGCCCTGTTCCTCGGCGGCGACGATGTAGAGCGCCAGCACCGGCAGCACGGCGCCGTTCATCGTCATCGACACGGTCATCCTGTCCAGCGGGATGCCGTCGAAGAGCCGGCGCATGTCGTAGATCGAGTCGATCGCCACACCGGCCATGCCGACGTCGCCGGTCACCCGCGGGTGGTCGCTGTCGTACCCGCGGTGCGTGGGCAGGTCGAAGGCGACCGACAGGCCCTTCTGGCCGGCCGCGAGGTTGCGGCGGTAGAAGGCGTTGGACTCCTCGGCGGTGGAGAAGCCGGCGTACTGACGGATCGTCCACGGCTGGTTGACGTACATCGTCGGGTACGGACCGCGCAGGTACGGTGCGGCGCCCGGGTAGGTGCCCAGGAAGTCCAGGCCCTCCAGGTCCTGACCGGTGTACAGCGGCTTGACGTTGATGCCCTCGGGGGTCTCCCACAGCAGGTCGTCCCCGCCCGCCGCCCTCTTCACGGCCGTGCGCCACTCGTCGGCGCCGGCGTCGGCGGCCGGGGTCCCCAGTTCGATCCCGGAGAAGTCGGGAATTGCCATCAGGACACAGCTCCCATGCGGTCAAGGGTGGCGGACAGCACGTCGACGGCGTCGCAGCCCGCGAAGACGTAAGCGTCGACCCCGGCGTACTGCCCGGGGCGCCCGGCGAGGAACACGTGTGAGGCGCCGGCGGCTCGCAGCCGGGCCGTCTCCGTCTCCGCCTGCTCTTCGTACAGGGCGTCACTCGAGCACAGGCAGACCTCCGTGGCGCCGCTGTCCTCGAACGAGCCCTCGGTGACGGGCTCGACACCGCCGGCCTGGAACAGGTTCGCGGCGAAGGTCAGCCGGGCGGTGTGCGCGGAGGCCGGACCGAGCGCCGCCAGATAGATCCGCGGCCGGGAGCCGGTCGCCGCGAGGTGGGCGTCCGAGCGCGCCCGCAGCGCCTCGTACGCCTCGTCGCGGCGCACCCGCGGCAGACCGCCGGAGCGGGGTTCGGGCGCGCTCTCGCGGACCACCGGCTTCTCCGCGAGGAACGGGAACTCGCTGACCCCGGTGATGGGTTCGCGCCGCTTGGCGATCCGGACGCTGCGCGCCCGCCAGGTGTCGGCGAGGTCCTGCGCGAGGCGTCCCGAGCGCAGCGCGGCCGCCTGGCCGCCGCCGCGCTCGATCCCCTGGAAGAACTCCCAGCCCGCGTGGGCCAGTTCGTCCGTCAGCCGTTCCACGTACCAGGAGCCGCCCGCCGGGTCGATGACCCGGGACAGGTGCGACTCCTCGATGAGGATGGTGGAGGTGTTGCGGGCGATGCGCCGCGCGAACGCGTCGGGCAGGCCGAGCGCGTCGTC
Organism: Streptomyces achromogenes; assembly: GCF_030816715.1. Lineage (NCBI taxonomy): Bacteria > Bacillati > Actinomycetota > Actinomycetes > Kitasatosporales > Streptomycetaceae > Streptomyces > Streptomyces achromogenes. Next base: position 8,444,136 of record NZ_JAUSYH010000001.1, read on the forward strand.
GAAGGACAGCACGGTGACGGAGTCCGCTCCGCCCGCCCCCGCGGCCAGCGTGGCGATGGTGGTCCGCAGCATGTTCACCCACGGGTCGCGGCGCGACATCATCACCGGCGAGGTCACGACGTGCTGGATCTGCGCGCCGGCGCCGGGCGCCCCGGACACCTCGGCGACCCGGGCCCACAGCCGGCGGGCCGCCCGCAGCTTGGCGATCGTGAGGAACTGGTCGGCGGTCGCCGCGTAGCGGAACTCCAGCTGCCCGCAGGCCTGTTCCACGCTCAGCCCGGCCTCGGTCAGCTCCCGCAGGTAGCCGACGCCGGTGGCCAGCGAGGCGCCCAGTTCCTGCGCGGCGCTGCCACCGGCCTCGTGGTACGGCAGCGCGTCCACGGTGAGCGCCCGCAGCCGCGGATACTCCCGCGCGCACAGCCGTGCGAGTTCGGCGGACGCGGCGAACGCGACCGGCTGTCCGGTGCGGGCCTCGTGGCCCAGGGGATCGGCGCCGAGATTGCCGCGCGCCGCGTCCTTCGCGACGCCCCGCTCCTCGAACAGCCGCAGCAACTCCCGTGCGGCGGGCTCGACCTGGTCGCCCGCGTCGAGGACGACCGGCGCCAGGTCGAGCAGCACACCGTCCAGGACCCGGCCGAGGGACGACACCGGGATGCCGCCGTCGCCGGCCACCAGCCACAGGGAGGTGACGCCGTTCTCCAGGTCCGCGAGCACGGCCCGGTTGTCGTCGGCGGTGTGCCGTTGCCGTACGTCCCAGCCGCCGACGGCGTTCCCCTCGGGCCGGCTGCCGCGCACGAAGGGCGCGAAACCGGGGTGACCGTGGTCGGGCGCGGCGTCGCGCGCGGTGTAGAGGGGGCGGGTGCGCAACCCGTCCTCGAGGGCGGTGGACAGGGCTTCCTCGGCCTGAGCACCCTCGACATCCTTGCCCGACTTGCGCAGCACGCCTGTGATGAGGCGCTGCCACTGCTCGTGGGTGGCGTCAGGGAACTCGCCGGCCAGCTGGAGCCCGTCGTCAGGCAGGACCGTCATGCTCGGATGCTAGGCCCAAGACACGAAGGAGCAGCAGTGGGCATCGCTGTGACCTTTCCCTCGCCATGGCTGTGACCTGCCCCGCTCCACCGGGACTCAACGCCACGAACCGGCTCGGACAGGGCCTGACCAGGCGGAACGGCCGATATCGGCCGACGGCGCGACGACGGTCTGTGGGCCCGACGCCGGGTCGGCTACGGCGACGCGCCACCGGCGCTTCAGCGCGGGCCCAGCGCCACTCCGGCGGAGGCGTCCGTTCCGGTGCTCGGCGGTACTCGGCCCGGACCCGCAGGGCGGCTTCGCGCGCCCTGGCCGCCACCGTGCGACGCCCCGGTTCCAAGTTCCGGCCGCTCAACTCCCGCGGAAGACAGGCGATCTGGCGCTCGACCGACCGGGCGCCCCCTCCAGGGACGGCGTCCGAGCCGCGTGGAGGCGGCACGACCGCGCCCGTCGACGGTCACGACGCGTACCCCTCCGCCCATCGGGACGAGTCGGACGGAGCCGAGCATCGAACTGCACGCACCCGACGACGACGACGGCGGCGGCGGCGGACGCCGTGGGCGCGGCAGGTCGCTGCTCGGTGACGCGCTCGCGCCGGTCCAGGAGGACGAACCGGACTTCGCCGCCGGCGCCCCGGCAACGCGCGCTCGCCGCGGGCTTCACCCCGGTCGGCGCCGAGGTCCTCGTCCGGCCGGACCGGACCCCCGCGCCGCGGACGTGACGCGCCGGTGAAGCTCCGACGGTGGGTCTGTGTGAATTCGGGTACCCGGGGGCGCAGCGCGTTCCGCCGGTCCGGTGGCCGGAGCGCGGAAGGGTTGCTCAGGGGACTCGATGGCCGGAGCCGGTCCGGCCACGGCGGGCGGCAGCAGCCAACTTCTGCGTCACTATGCTCATCTGAGTATAATATGCAACAAATGTGCGCTACTGGGCTTATGTGCCGGTCTGCGGGGAACTTGGTCTCCGCAGCCAGCCGCCGGCATCGACCCGGAGGATCAGCCCTCCACGTGGGCGTCCGGGCATACCCCGAGGAGTGAACGTGAGTATGCGTATCGGAGTGGAGGAAGAGTTCCACGTCCTGGAGGTGGAGAGCGGGCTCCTGGTGCCACGCGCCGAGGCCGTCCTCGAGCACCTGCCCAAACGGACCTTCACGACCGAACTGCATCAGTCGACGGTCGAGTCGAACAGCGGTGTGCACACGTCGCTGGACGACCTCTACGCCGATCTCACCGAGACGAGACGTCGGCTCGACAAGGCGGCCGCCTCGTCGGGGCTGGCGGTGATGGCCGCGGGCACCGCGCCCCTCGCGCCCGCCGCCTCCGCACACCCCACCACCGACGCCCGCTATCTGCACATGACCGAGGAGTACCGCAGGATCGCCGACGAGCAGCTCATCTGCGGCGCCCAGGTCCACGTGGACGTGCCCGACCGTGACACGGCCGTACGCGCCATGTGCGTGGTCTCGCCCTGGCTGCCCGTGCTCCTGGCGCTCTCCGCGAGCTCCCCGTTCTGGCAGGGGGCCGACACGGGCTACGCGAGCTGGCGCACCCTGGTGTGGCAGCGCTGGCCCACCGCGGGTCCCGCCGGATGCTTCGCGAGCGCGGCCGAGTACGACGCCGCGGTGGAGGACTTCGTCCGCGCCGGGATCATCAGCGACACGGGGATGATCTATTACGACGTACGCCCGTCCTCCCACCTGCGCACGCTCGAACTGCGCGTCTGCGACGCCTGCCCGCGCGCGGAGACCGTCGTGCTCATCGCCGGACTCTTCCGCGCCCTGGTGACGGTGGCCCGCGAGCGGCTGCGCGCGCACGGCGGGCCGGTCTGCACCGGACGGCACGAGTGGCTGCGCGGCGCCACCTGGCGCGCCGCCCGTTCCGGCCTCGAAGGGACGCTCGTGGACCCCGAGACACACCGGGAGGCCCCGGCGCCTCAGGTACTGCGCAAGCTGCTCGTCCGGCTCCGGCCCGCACTCGAGGCGCACGGCGACTGGGACACCGTCCGCTCGCTGGCCCGGTCGGCGCTCGCCGAGGGCAGCGCGGCGCGCCGCATGCGCCGTACGGCACAGAACGAGGACCTGCTGGCCTGTGTCGACATGCTCATAGCCGAGACCCGCGGCGAACGCGCCCGCGGACTGCGCGACCCGTCCCGGCCGTCCGCCGTGGGCGGCTCGCGCTCCGCCGTCCTGCGCCGAGCACTGCCGGAGGCCATCGGCCGCTGACGTGCTCGTGAACGCCATGGACACCGGGTACTCCGGTCCGGCAGCACCGTCGCCTCGCCTCGCACCGGCCGCGGGCGGCGGCCGTGCGGGCGGCTGCGAGGGCAGCCCCGCCGCACGCGGGGCGAGCCCCCGACGGCGTGTGCGTTCCCCACGACCGCCCGTCCGGCAATCGATCCGTTCAGAAAGGTTTCGTCATGTCCAGCAGCACGGCTGAGGTCGTGATCGGCGAGGGCGGTCCGGTTCCCCGGAACCGGCCCGCGGACGCCGGCGTGCGGAACGGAGGTGGTACGCCATGTGCGGTCTGAGCGGAGAGATCCGCTTCGACGGACGGCGACCCGATCCGGCGGCCGTCGGGCGCATGAGCGATCGGCTCGCCGCCCGCGGACCCGACGGCCAGGGCCTCTGGACGCGAGGCGCGGTGGCGCTGGGACACCGGCGGCTGAAGATCATCGACCTGTCGGACCTCGGGGCCCAGCCGATGACGGACGCCCGCGGCGAGCTCACCGGCGTCTTCAACGGCTGCGTGTACAACTACCGGGAGCTGCGCGACGAACTGCGCGGCCTCGGCCACCGTTTCACGTCGACGTCCGACACCGAGGTGGTGCTCAAGGCCTACCGGCAGTGGGGGACCGCCTGCGTCGAGCACTTCCACGGCATGTTCGCCTTCGCCCTCGTCGAGCACCGCACCGGCCGCTTGGTGCTGGCCCGCGACCGGCTCGGGATCAAGCCCCTCTACCTGTCCCGGACGCCCGGCCGGCTGCGCTTCGCCTCGTCGCTGCCCGCCCTCCTCGCCGCCGGGGACGTGGACACCTCGCTCGACCCGACGGCCGTCCACCAGTACCTCAGCTGGCACGCCACGGTGGCGTCGCCCCGCACGGTCCTGAACGGCGTGCGCAAGCTCCCCCCGGCCACCGTGCGGGTCGTCGAGCCGGACGGCACGCACCGCGACCACCGCTACTGGCAGCCGTCCTACACGCGCCGGCCCGAGTACGCCGGCATGGGCGCGAGCGAATGGCGTGACGCGGTCCTGGAGGCGCTGCGCACCGCCGTACGACGCCGGATGGTGTCCGACGTCCAGGTCGGCGTGCTGCTCTCCGGCGGCCTCGACTCCAGCCTCATCGTCGCCCTGCTGGCCGACGAGGGGCAGCGGGACCTGATGACGTTCAGCGTCGGCTTCGAGTCGGAGGGCGGCGAGGACGGCGACGAGTTCCGGTACTCGGACCTGGTGTCCCGGGAGTTCGCCACCGACCACCGCCGCCTGATGGTGCCGTCCGACCGGGTGTCGACGGCCCTGGACGGCGCGATCGCGGCCATGAGCGAGCCCATGGTCAGCCATGACGTGGTCGCCTTCTACCTGTTGTCCGAGCAGGTGTCGAAGGAGGTGAAGGTCGTGCAGAGCGGGCAGGGCGCCGACGAGGTGTTCGCCGGCTACCACTGGTACCCGCAGCTGGCCGAGGTCGCCCGCGAGGACGAACCCGAGCGGTACGCCGAGACGTACTTCGACCGGCCGCACGCCGACCTCGCCCGGATCCTCCAGCCGCACATGCTGCCGCCCGGCGACGTCTCGGGCGACTTCGTCCGCGCGCACATGGCGGTGCCGGGGGCGGAGAGCGCCCTGGACGCGGCGCTCCGCCTCGACACCCACGTCATGCTCGTCGACGACCCCGTCAAGCGGGTCGACAACATGACGATGGCCTGGGGCCTGGAGGCCCGGGTGCCGTTCCTCGACCACGAGCTGGTGGAGCTGGCCGCGGCCTGCCCGCCGGAGCTCAAACTCGCCGACGGCGGAAAGGGCGTGCTGAAGGAGGCGGGCCGCAAGCTCCTGCCGCGCGAGGTCGTCGACCGTCCCAAGGGCTACTTCCCCGTCCCGGCGATCCGCCATATGGCGGGTCCCGTCCTGCAACGCGTGCAGGAGGCGCTGAAGGCGCCCGAGGCGACCGAGCGCGGCCTGTTCCGGGAGTCGTACGTGGCGGAGCTCCTCGCGGCGCCCGAGGAGTGCCGGACCAGGCGCGGAGCGAACGCCCTGTGGCAGGTAGCTTTGCTGGAGATATGGCTGCAGACGCACGGGATCACGTGACCGACGGCGACCGGAGCGGGCGGGCCGCGCACGGCCCGGCGCCCGCCCTGCGACGGGTCGACGCCGACCCCGCGACGTTCGGAGCGCCCGCGTGGCACGCGCTTGCCCGGCCCGCGGACGCCCGGTCCGAAGACGCCCGGCCCGCGGACGGGGACACGCCCGGCGAGGTGTGCGCGGCGGCCCCGGCCCTGGTGCTGCTGCCCGAGGCGGCCGGACCGCGCGAGGCCGTGAGCCGGCTGCACGCGCACGGCTGCTGGTACCCCTCCGCGGGCGCGGACGGCGCCGAGGTGGCCTTCATCTGCGACCGCGGCGGGGTGCCCCAGCTCTGGGCCGGGCCCGTGAACAGCGCCGAGGTGCGGCTGCTGGACTCCTCGCCGGATCCCGTCACCGAGGTGTCCTGGTCACCGGACGGCCGCTGGATCGCGTACACCACCGCGCCGGGCGGCGGTGAGCACTCCCGGGTGCTGTGCGTGCGCCCCGACGGCAGCGGCCGGCGCGTGCTGGCCGGCGCCGACCCGGGCAGCACCGCCTACCTGGGCTGCTGGTCGCACGACGGCTCGTGCCTCGCCGTCACGGTCACCGCGCCGCCCGCCCGCACCCCCGGCGAGGCCCAGGGCCTGGTCCCGGTGGACCGCGGCCCGGCCGACAGCCCTCTCGACGGCGCCCTCCCGCCCGCCGGGTGGGCCGACCGCGGCGGACACGCCACGCTCCTCGGTGCCTCCTCGTACGACGCCGGAACGTGGCACGGTCCGACGGCCGCCACGGGGACGGCGGCCGGGGCGACGAGCGCCGGGCCGACCGACGGCACCGCTCCGGCGGCGGCCACCGTGCGCCCCGACGGCGGCCTGTCGGTCTACCTGATCGACCCCGACGGTCTGACGTCGCCCGCCCTGCTGACCACGGAGACCCACGCGGCCACCCTGCGGGCCTGCGACCTCAGCCGGGACGGCTCGCTCGTGCTGCTGCGCCGGGGACCGCGCGGCCGACGGGAGGCCGTCGTGCGGCGGACGGACGACGCGACGGCCACCTTCGCCCTGCCGGTCGCGGACGGCGACCCGTGGATCGGCCGGTTCTCACCCGACGCCCGGACGCTGTGGCTGCGCAGCAACGCGGACCGGGAGCACGCGGCACTCCTCGCCGTCCTCCTCGACGCGGACGGCCGGCCCGAGGGCGCGTCCGACGACCTCCTCGAAGCGCCGCGCCACACGTCCGTCGTCGCGGAACGCGAGGGCTGCGACCTCGAGCTGCTGGCGATGGCCCACGACGGCCGCACCGCCGCCCTGGCCTGGAACACCCGGGGGGCCAGCGAACTCGAACTGGTGGAGACCTTCCCGGCCTTCTGGGGCGTCCCCGCACGGCAGGCTCCCGACCGCACGGGCCCGGCACGGCCCGTCCCCCTGCCCCACGAGGTCGTCACCCGCGTCACGGCGGCCGGCGTGGGACGCCTGCTGCTCGCGCTGTCGGGCTCGCAACGCCGCCCCGGCGTGTGGTGGGCCCACGAAGGCGTGTCCCTCCTGCGCACCCCCTGGTCCTCGAGGGACGAGGACGCCGTCCCGCCGGGCCGCCCGCCCGTGCGCCCCGTCCCGTTGCGGCTGACGGCGCGCGACGGGCTGCCGCTGAGCGGCTGGTACTACCGTGCGCCGGGCCGTCCCTCGAGCGTGCCCGCGCCCTGCGTGATCCATCTGCACGGCGGCCCCGAGGAACAGGAACGCCCCGTCCTGCACCCGCTCTACCACGAACTGACCGGACGCGGCCTGGACGTCTTCGCCCCGGACGTGCGCGGGTCCTCCGGCCACGGCCGCTCGTTCGTCGACGCCGACCTCGGGGCGGGCCGCTTCGCCGCCCTGGACGACGTCGCCGACTGCGCGGCCCACATCGTCACGACGGGGCTCGCCGACCCGACACGGCTGGCCGTCATGGGCCGCTCCTACGGCGGCTACCTGACGTTCGCCTCCCTGGTGTGGCACCCCGACCTGTTCCGCACCGGAGTGGCCGTCTGCGGCATGTCCGACTTCCTGACCTTCTTCGCCGCGACGGAACCCTGGCTCGCGGAGTCCGCCGCGCACAAGTACGGTCACCCCGACCGTGACCGGGAGCTGCTGCGGTCCCTGTCGCCGATGACGCGCGTCGACGCGCTGCGCGTCCCGGTGCTGGCCGTCCACGGCGAACACGACACCAACGTGCCGCCGGAGGAGTCGCGCCAGTTCGTGCGGGCCGCCCGTGAACGGGGTCTCGCCGCCGAACTGCTGACCCTGCGCGACGAGGGCCACGACTTTCTGCGCGCGGACAACCGGCGGCTGTTCCGCCGTGCCGCCGCCGACTGGATGGAGCGCCACCTCCTGCTGTGAACGTCGCCCGGCGGGTGTGAACGTTCCCCGGATCCGGTGTGCGTAGAGCGGCGGACGCGGGGTAGTCGAAGCGAGTCGGCAGGAAGCGGCGCGATGCCTGGGGAGGTCGAGCGCCGCTTCCTGCCCCTGCTGTCGCCGCGTGGACCTGCCCGCCGTGGCCGTGGGCGGGGGCCGCCTGCCGGTCGCGCGGGCCGGGACGTGCGGGATCCGACGGCGGTGATGGCAGGATGGTTGGTATGGACATTCGTCGCAGGAACAACGTCGTGATCACCGGTCGGCCGGACGGACCGGTGGTCGTCCTGGCCCACGGGTTCGGCTGCGACCAGAACATGTGGCGACTGACGGTCCCCGCCCTCGCCGAGCACTACCGGGTCGTCCTGTTCGACTACGTCGGCTCGGGCCGCTCGGACCTCACCGCGTGGGACGAGGAGCGGTACTCGACCCTTCAGGGCTACGCACAGGACGTCGTCGACGTCTGCGAGGAACTGGATCTGCGGGACGCCGCCTTCGTCGGGCACTCGGTCAGCGCGATGGTCGGGGTGCTCGCCGCGCGGGCGGCGCCGGAACGGATCGGATCCCTGGTGATGGTGGCCCCGTCGCCCCGCTACATCGACACCGCCGGCTACCGCGGCGGGTTCAGCGCCGAGGACATCGACGAGCTGCTGGCGTCGCTGGAGTCGAACTACCTGGGCTGGTCCGCGGCCATGGCCCCGGTCATCATGGGCAACCCCGAGCGGCCGGAGCTGGGGGAGGAGCTGACGCACAGCTTCTGCGCCACCGACCCCGACATCGCCCGCGCCTTCGCCCGGACCACGTTCCTGTCCGACTCCCGCGACGACCTCAAGACCGTGGTCGTGCCGACCCTGGTCCTCGATTGCGTCCAGGACGTCATCGCCCCGCGAGAGGTCGGCGCCTACGTGCACGCCGAGATCCCCGGCTCCACCCTGGTGACGCTGCCCGCCACCGGCCACTGCCCGCAGCTGTCCGCCCCGCAGGCCACCAACGCGGCCGTCCTCGACTTCCTGCGCGCCCTGCGGTGATGTGCCCCGCCGGAGAAAGCCCGGAGCCCTACGGGGCGGACGCCGCGTCGACCGACGCCGCGTTCACCGCGCTGCTCGAGGACAGTGCCGAGGACCTGTACGAGTCCGCGCCCTGCGGATACCTGTCGACGCTGATGGACGGCACCATCGCCAAGATCAACACGACGCTGCTGGGCTGGCTCGGCCTGGAGCGCCGGGCGGTGGTGGGCCGCATGCGGTTCACCGACCTGCTCACCGTGGGCGGCAAGCTGTACCACGAGACGCACTTCGCGCCGCTGCTGCAGATGAAGGGCGAGATCAGCGGCATCGCGCTGGAGATGAGGAAAGCCGGCGGCGGACGCATACCGGTCCTGGTCTCCTCCGTCGTCAAGCACGGCAGCGAGGGCGAGCCGCTGCTGATCCGCACCACCGTCTTCGACGCCTCCGACCGCCGCTCCTACGAAGAGGAACTGCTGCGCCGCAAGCGGGAGGCCGAGCAGGCGCACCGGCAGGCGGAGGCCGACCGGGCCAGGCTCAAGGAGGCCCTGGCCGCGCTGCAGCAGTCCCTGCTCCCCGCGACCCTGCCGGAGGTGCCGGGCGTGGAGACGGCCGTGTACTACCACACGGCGGCGCCGGACCGGCTCGGCGGCGACTTCTACGACCTCTTCGCCCTGGACGGCAGCCGCTGGGCGTTCTTCCTCGGCGACGTGTGCGGCAAGGGCCCCAGGGCCGCCGCGGTCACCTCGCTAACCCGCTACACCCTGCGGGCGGCGGCCCTGCACGACCCCGACCCCGTCACCGCGCTCACCACCTTGAACACGGTGCTGCACGAGCGCTACACCGGCGGCGACCCGCGCTACTGCACGGCGATCTTCGGCATCCTCACCCGCGACCCGGACACCGGTCGCGTCGCCGTCAGCCTGGCGTCCGGCGGCCATCCGCCCGCCCTCGTCATCCGCGGCGACGGCGAGACGGACTTCCTGCCCACTCCCGGAGGGCTCCTGGTCGGCGTGCTGCCCCAGGCCACCTTCACGCCCGCCACCACCACCCTCGGACCCGGCGACACGCTCCTGCTGTACACCGACGGTCTGACCGAGGCGCGCACCGGACCCGACCGCGCTGACCTGTACGGCGATCACGCCCTGCGCGACTTCGTCGCCGCTCACGCCGCCGCGTCACCGCACGGCATCGTCAAGGCACTGACCGGCCTGCTGGAGGGCCTCGGGGACGGAGTCGACGACGACACCGCGCTGCTCGCCATCGGCGTCCCCGGCATCGGTCCGGCACCCCGGCCGGCAATGGATCACTCGAGAGGAACACCGTGAAGATCGCCGCTCGCGACGCGGCCACCGGTCCCGTGATCGAGGTGGTCGGCGACCTCGACTACGCCACCGCGCACGAGCTGCGCGACTTCGTCGCCCGGACCGCCCTGCGTCCCGGCCAGCGCGTGGTCCTCGACCTGGCGCGACTGGAGTTCTGCGACTCCAGCGGCATCACCGCCCTGATCGCGGTCCGCAACCACGCGGCCGCCGCCGGGGCCGACGTCGCCCTGGCCGCCGTGCCCGCCAACACGCTGCGCGTCCTGCGGATCGTCGGACTCGACCAGGTCTTCCCCCTCCACCCCGACGCGCACGCGGCCACCGGCGACCGCCCCACCACCGCGCCGCCCCGATAGCCCCCGTCCGGCCGGGGCCGACGACGAGGGGCCCCCGCCCCTGCCGCCGGCGACGGACCCGCGCCGGCCCTCCCCGGGCCGTGACCGGCACGTCTAGGCCCCCGGCTCCCGACGGCTCATCCGCGCTCGCGCAGGTACGCCTCCAGCTCGGCGGCCCCGCTGAGCAGGGCCCGCCCGCGCGCGGACAGCCGGCGGTGCCAGTCGCCCAGCGCACCCACCAGCGGCTCCGGACCGCCGGCCGCCCGCACCTGGGTGATCAGCGGCGCGATCTGCTCCAACAGGTAGCCACCGCGCCTGAGTTGGTGCGCCATGCGCACATCCCGCACATCGGCCTCGTCGTAGACCCGGTACCCGGTCACCGGATCGCGGCGCGGGCGCACCAGACCGGCGCGCTCCCATGCGCGCAGGGTCGCGGGCCGGATGCCGAGCTGTCTCGCCAGCGGCCCGATGAACAGGCCGGCGGCCCGCGGGGGCGCGGCGCCGGGTGCGGGTGCTGCTGCCGTGGCGGGCGTCAGGTCGCGCAGGGCGCGTTCCACGGCCTGGAGCGTCCTTCGGTCCTCCAGCAGTCGCGCGTGGCTTTCGTCGACACAGCGGAAGGCCTCGTCGAGCGCGCCCGCGTTCACGGCCCGCATGATCGCCGTGGCCGTCGCGTGGCCGTGACCGGGCACGAGGGCCAGGAACGCGGACAGGGCCCGTGCGTGCGACGGTGTGTAGGTGCGGTAGCCGTGGGCGGTGCGGTCGGCGGCCGGCAGGATGCCGGCCTCCTCGTAGTTCCTGACGGCCTGCGTGGACAGGCCGTGCCCGCGCGCCAGGTCGATCGGCCTGAGCTGTCCGCCGCTTTGAAGGTTTTTTCCCACGACGCCATGCTATCCGGCGGTGACGCGGAAAAAGTTTCCACCGAAGCTTCAACGATAGCGTTGAAGGCATGGCAACTGACCTCACGGACACCGCCCGTGCCCTCGAAGCGGCCGCCGTCATGAAGCTGCTCGCACGGCGGCCCCGGCTGCTCGCCCTGGGCGAGCCCACCCACGGCGAGGACACCCTGCTCGACGTGCGCAACGAGCTGTTCCGGCAGCTCGTCGAAGAGGAGGGCTACCGCACCATCGCGATCGAGAGCGACTGTCTGGCGGGTCTGGTCGTCGACGACCACGTCGCCTTCGGCGCCGGGACCCTCGACGACGTCATGGAGCGCGGGTTCAGCCACGGACTCGGCGCCTCCGCGGCCAACCGCGAGCTCGTGCGCTGGATGCGCGAATTCAACGAGGGCCGGACCGTGGACGACCGGCTGCGCTTCGCCGGATTCGACGGCCCGCTGGAGATCACCGGCGGCGCGAGCCCCCGGCAGGCCCTCACCGCGCTGCACGCCCACCTCGCCGCCCGGGTGGATCCGGACCTGCTCCCCTGCACCGCGGAACAGCTCGATCGTCTCCTCGGCGCCGACGACCGGTGGCCGGACCCGGCCGCCATGAGGGACCCGTCGCGGTCCGTCGGCCGGACGCCCGAAGCCAGGGAACTGCGGCTGATCGCCGACGACCTCGTGGCGCTGCTCGACGAGCAGACCCCGCACCCGACCGCGACGACCTCACGGGACGAGCGGGACCGCGCCCGCCTCTACGGACGCGCCGCCGTCGGTCTGCTGCGCTACCACCACTGGACGGCCGACACCTCACCGGGCCGCATGACCCGGCTGGTCGGCCTGCGGGGCCGGATGCTGGCCGACAACCTGCTCGCCCTCGCCGAGCGGGGGCCGGTCCTGGCGCACGCCCACAACGCGCATCTCCAGCGGGAGGAGAGCTCGATGCGGCTGGCCGGACGGAAGGTGCGGTGGTGGAGCGCCGGCGCGCTGGCGAACGCCCGCCTGGGCGAGGAATACGCGTTCCTGGCCACCGCCGTCGGCACGATCCGCGGTCGCGGAGTGGACGCCCCGGCGCCGGACACCGTCGAAGGACTCCTGTACGCCCTCCCGCACGACCGCTGTGTCGTCGACGCCCCCCGCCTCGCCGCCGCACTCGGCGACCCGCGTCCCACCCCCCGGGTGTCCCCCTGGTTCGGCTACGCGCCTCTCGACCCGGCCCACCTCGCCGGCGCTGACGCGCTCGTCTACGTCAGGGACCTCGAGGAGGGATAGCGCACCGCTCTTGCCTCCGCGCGCCGGCCCCCGTTACCGAACGCCGAGTTTCTGATCAGGCATGCGGCGCGCGTTCGCGCTCCGGGGTAGGGCGAGCGAACGGCCATCGGGTGACAGATGTGGGCAACGGCCGGCTGGAGCCTCGGTACGGCCTGCTGACGAGCATCGCCGCCGAGGCGGGTGTCGGCCGGCACGGTGTCCAAGGTGGTGCACCGGCGACGCGACGTCGGTGCGGCCACCCGGGCCCGCTGGAGGAACTGCTCGACCGGCACGGGTACGTGCGCCCGTGGGAGCGGGACGCCACCGGGCCACGGCAGATCATCGCGGTGTTCCGCGACCTGTCCGGCCCGTACACGCCGGAGGTGGTCCGCGAGATCGTGGACGAGGCCGGCGAGCTCGGGGTGGACGTGGTGACGGGGACGACGGGACGCGGGTCGATCTCCGGCTGGCTGGAGGAGTCGGACGCCCTCGGCGCCGCGGGAATCGTCATGCACGGCGAACAGCGCCCCTGCCCTGCCCCTCGGCGCGTGGAAGACGCCCACCGCCAGGGCGATCGGCGTCTGGACCAGCCGGCTCACCCTCACCTTCACGGTGAGCCCCAGCGCCTGCGAGGTGGCGTCGTCGGTCTGCCTGATGGCCCGGACACCCAGGGACAAGGACTCGAAATTCCTCGGTTACGAAAGACTGTCGCGCACTTTCGCAGGCACCCGGGAACGGGCGGGCGAAGAGGGCGGGGCGACGGCGCGGCGGCCCCGGAATCGGGTGTGAGGGAGCCCGGAGAGGGGACTTGGAGTGCAGGCAGGGTCCGGCGGCGTTCCCATGGGAGCCGGCCCGGCCCAGGCTTCTTCGGTTCAGACTGCGTGCCGGAGGAGCCGCCCCCGAGGGGTCAGGAGAGGCTCACGAGAGGCCGCCCTTCTCACACACCCGGCGCGCGACCTCGCGGAGCTTGACGTTGTTCTCCTGCGAGTAGCGGCGCAGCACGTCGAAGGCCTGCTCCTCGCTGAGGTGGTGGCGTCCCATGAGGATGCCCATGGCCTCGCCGATGGCGTGCCGGGTGGCGACGGCCTGCTCCATCTGGGCGTGGGTGCGGGCGCTGGAGAAGGCGACCGCGGCGTGCGAGGCGAGCAGCCAGCCGGCCAGCTCACTGGCCTCGCCGAAGGCGCCGGGCTTGCGCGAGTAGAGGTTCAGCGCGCCGAGATCCTCGTCCTCGGTGAAGAGCAGGAAGCCCATCATGCTGCCCAGGCCGAGTTCGTGGGCCTGGGGGGCGTAGGCGGGCCAGCGCTGATGCTCGACGGTGAGGTCGGCGATGCGGTAGACCCGCTCTCCCGTTCCGCTGCGGGCGGCGTCGAAGCACGGCCCCTCGCCGAGCCGCGCCTGCAGGCGGTCGCTGTCGACGACCACACGATCGGTGGGGGCGAAGGACTCCACCTGCGAGTCGTGCAGCACAAGGATGCCGGCGGCGTCACAGCCGGCCACCAGCTCCGTGGCCGATGTGGTGATCCGCTCGAGGGTGGCGCCGACCGAATCCTGCGCGAGGAGATCCCGCGCCATCGCCGCCATCTGCTGCGCAAACCGGCCCCAGTCCACGCCGCCTCCATTCTCCCGCCTGCGCCTGAACCACCCGCATACCCAGCTTGGCACGCGACTAGCACCACGGTGAGGGCGACGGCCCAGGGGTGTGGGCCGGGGGAGCGGCGCGCCCTCCCGTCGACGGCGGCTGTTCCGGGGGAGCGGCGCGCGCCCTGCCGTCGGCGGGGGCCGCCCACCCCGCCCCCGCCCCGTGCCCCGCCGCCCCTCGCTCCGCCGCCCCACGCGTCCCGCTTCGCGGCCGCCCCACGCCCGCTTCGCGGCCTGCTCCCGGATCCCCCCTCCGGCGACGGGAACTGTGTGCATTCCGCCCGACGGGCACGTCACGACCCCGCGGGGTGGCATGTGTGGCCCGTCTCCGCCCACCAGGGCGTCCGTCCACGCGGCGCGCACGCGCTTCCGACGGCCCCCTGCGCCGTGCGTGCCGCGCGGGCCGAGCGGTCCGTCATTCGGCGAGGGTGGCGGCTCTGTCGGCGTGGCCGCCCGCGCCCAGCAGGCCCGTGGGGCGCAGCGGTTCCTCGGCCTCGAGTCGGGGCAGGGTCCGCCGCGTCGCGCGCAGCACGAGGGGTGGAATCGCCGCCCGGCCCACCTGGGCGAGACGCAGCCACGAGGGGATGTAGACGGCGGTGCGCCGCTGCTCCACCGCACGGGCCAGGCGGGCCGCGACGGCTTCCGCGGGGTGCACACGCCGGGCGGGGAACGGCATGTTGGCCCGCAACTCCCGCAGGGCGGCGTACCGGTCGCCGTCCCGGATCATGTCGGTGTCGATCCAGCTGAGGTAGGCGATGCCCACGGCCACGTCACGGTGTGCGACCTCGGCCCGCAGGGCGTGGGCGAAGGCCTCCACCCCGGATTTCGACGCGCAGTACGCGCTCATCAGCGGGGCGGCGCCGAGGGACGCCAGCGAGGCGATCTGGAGGTGATAGCCGGCGGTCCGCGTCAGGTCGGGCAGGAAGGCCCGGGCCGTCTGCGCGCTGCCGACGAGGTTGACCTCGACCACGCGGCGCCACGTCGCGGCATCGGAACGGGCGAAGAGCCCGGCTTCGGCGACGCCCGCGTTCGCGACGACCGCCGACGGCGGGCCCAGGCGACCGCGGACGGTTTCGGCGGTGTCCTGGAGGGCCTCGTCGTCGGTGACGTCGACCGGCAGGGCCAGCGTGGTCCCCGGCAGCGCGGCGGCGGTCGCCCGCAGCGCCGCCCCGTCGTGGTCGAGCAGGGCCAGCCGCGCCCCCCGTCCGGCGAGCGCGGCCGCGAGTGCCGCTCCCACGCCGCGCGCTGCTCCGGTGATCACGACGGTGCGGTCCTTGAGCGGGCTGGCGTCCACGGCGAGTCCCCTTCTGGTGCTGCGGCCCGGGCCTGGCGGGGTGCGGCCGGGCTCCGGTTCCGGCTCCGTAGCGGCTCCGTACCAGCGGCTGTCGCCCGTGCCGTGCCGTGCCGTGCCGGGCTCAGCCCGGACGGTCGCTTCCGTCGACGGCCGGACGGGCGGTGTGGGCGGGGTGGCCGGCGGTGCGGCGCGCCTCCTTCATCTCGGCCTCGTACAGGTGGTCGCGGCCCTGAGCCAGCTGGTTCACTGCCTCCCGCGCGAGGTGTGTGAACGGCTGGTGGTAGGTCGCGTCGTACGCCTCGACGATCTGGAAGGTCCAGTGCCCCGGGATGACGTTGCGGCCCAGGATCTCCGCGTGCACCTTGTCGGCCCATTCGGGGTGGCCCGCCTTGCGCAGCAGCTCGACGGCCTCGTCCAGTTGCAGGTCCGCGGTGCCGGTCAGCTGATGGAAGCTGTAGAGGTGGCCTCGTGCGCGTTCGGTGGTCTCCAACGCCTTGGACAGCGCCCCGAGCGCTTCCACGGTCTCGTCGCTGACGCCTTCCGGGCGCCGGTGGGCGCGGTCGGGACGGTCCGGCGCAGGGGTGTGGCCGGCGCCGTCCTTCGGGATGTCCATGGTGAGGTCCGTTCCTTGTGCGAAGCGGCTCGCGGCCGAGGGGAGGGGCGGGGGCGGGTCGGGGCGTCACGGTGCGTGCGGTGTCTTCCGGCCGGTGCGGTCCCGGCGGGTGAGGACGCGTTGGGCGCGGGTGAGACCCGAGAGCCGCTGCCGGTGCAGTGCGGCGCGGGCGGCGTTGGCTCCCGGGGCCCCGTGGACGCCTCCGCCCGGGTGCGCGGAGGCCGAGGCGAGGTAAAGCCCCTTGACGGGTGTCTCCGGGCGGCCCGTTCCGGGCACGGGGCGGAAGACGAGTTGCTGGTGCATGGCCGTCGTGCCGCCGTTGATCGCGCCTCCGTGCAGATTGCTGTCCAGCGCCTGGAGCGTGGGCGGGGCCAGGATGCGCCGGGCCCGGACGACGGAGCGGAATCCCGGAGCGAATCGTTCGACCTGGCGTTCGATCCGGTCGGCCATGATCTCCTGCTCCCGGGGGCTCCAGGCGCCCGTCAGCCCCTCGCCGCCCGCGTCCGACGTGACGACCTGCGGAAGATGGGTGTAAGCCCAGGCGGCCTCGGTGCCCCGGGGCGAGCGTGACGCGTCCGCCGTGGTCATCTGGCCGAACAGGGCGAACGGCCGGTCGGGCACCTGGCCCATGGCGATCTGGGCCGCGAAGCGGGTGAGCTCGTCCACGCCGTCCGCCAGATGGACGGTGCCCGCCTGCGCGGCGGACGCGGCCCGCCAGGGCACGGGACCGTCGCACGCCCAGTCCACCTTGAAGGTCGCGAAGTCCCACTCGAAGCGCCTGAGATCGTCGAGCACCTGGGACGGCAGGTGCTCGGCGTCGACGAGCCCGCCGTACAGCGCCGACGCCGACACGTCCGCGAGGACGGCGCGCCGCGCGGCCACCGTCTCGCCCTCGGCGGTGCGCACGCCGACGGCTCGCCCGTCCCGCACGATCACCCGCTGCACGCGCTGCCCACAGTGCAGGACGCCGCCACGCGACCGCAGCCGGCGCACGAGGGCCTCGGTCAGCGCCCCCGCGCCGCCGACCGGCACGGGAAAGCCGAAGCTCTGCCCGAGCATGGACATCAGCCAGCCGAAGCCCCCGCTCCCCGCGGCCTCCGGAGCCAGGTCGGCGTGCAGCGCGTTCCCGGCCAGCAGCAGCCTGCCGCCCTCCCCCCGGAACTCCTCTCTCCCCATGCGGCGCACCGGCAGGATCAGCGTCCGGGCCATCCGCAGCCCCCCGGCGCCCCTGAGCCTCGCGGCGAGCCGGGCGGTGGCGCGCACCGGCGGGAACGGGGTGAACAGGGCGTCCAGAATGTCCGGGGCGAGGCGCTCCCACGTGTCGTGCAGGCGCCTCCACGCGTCCCCGTCGCCGGGATGGAAGGCGTCGAGGGAGTCGGCGGTGGCGTCGAGGTCCCGGGCGAGCACCGCGCACCTGCCGTCGGTGAGCGGATGGGCCAGCACGCGGGGCGCGTGGCTCCAGCGCAGCCCGTGATCGCCCAGCCGCAGCCGCCGCAGCACGGGCGACGCGGCGGCGAGCGGATAGAACGAGCTGAAGAGGTCGTTGACGAACTCCGGGTCGACCTCCCGGTCGTGACGCACCGCGCCACCGGGTTCCGGCTGCTCCTCCAGGACCTCCACGCTCCAGCCCTCGTCGGCGAGCAGATTGGCCGCCACCAGCCCGTTGGGGCCGGCGCCGATCACCACCACATCAGGCATTTCCGCCGCCGACGCCGTGCGCTGCCTCCCTGCGCCCGCGCAGGTCCGACAGCCGTTCGGACCGGCCCTGCTCCTCGCACACCCGGGCGAGCCGGGCGAGCATCGCGCGGTGCCGCAGCTGGATCAGTCCTTCGAAACCCACGTTGTGGAGCCGCCCGCTCGCTCCCTGGAGCGGATGTTCGTCCACGATCACCAGGCAGTGCTCGCCCCAGGGGCGCAGCTCGATCGCGATGCGCGCCGATCCCAGCATGCCCGCGTGCGCCTCGAGCTCCAGCTCGGAGCCCTCCTCGCAATGCCGGACGACGGTCTCGTTGGTCAGCCGGACGGGCCCGAGCCGCACCTCGTAGCCGATAGCGGCGCCGACCTGCGGCCATTGCCCCCGCACCGGTTCGGAGGACGCCGTCCCCACCACCCACTCCGCATAGCGATCGCCGTCCGCGAGGACGGCCCACACGGTCCGCGGACTCACCTTGATCAGCCGATGCCGTACCGCCACGCCACACCTCCAGAGTCCCGGGGACAGGTCCCCGGCCGAGTGCCCAGCCCGGGAAACCCCAACCGGCGTCCGCCGCCGGGCGCCCCCGGGCGCGGTTCCTTTGCTTCCGCGATGGCATAGTGGGGCCCCTTGCCGCGTGGTCCCGCGTCGGACCGCAGGCGTGTGGTGCGGGACGGGGGAGTTCCGCGCGCCGTGGCAGGACGTGCGTCCCACCCCCGCGACACATCGCGAGCGAGGGGGAGCGACGGATGCCGAGCGGACTCATCGCGCTGGCACTCGGCGGCTTCGGCATCGGTCTGACCGAATTCCTGATAGCCGGGCTGCTTCCGCAGGTGGCGTCCGGTTTCGGAGTGTCCGAAGCGGCAGCGGGCCGGCTGATCTCCGGGTACGCGCTGAGCGTGGCGATCGGCGCGATCGTGCTGACCGCGGCGACGGCCAGACTGCCCCGCAAAGCGGTCCTGGTCGGCCTGGTGGCCCTGTTCGTCATCGGCAACCTGCTGTCGGCCGTGGCGCCGAACTATCCGGTGATGCTGCTCGGACGGATCGTCGCGGCGTTGTGCCACGGCTCGTTCTTCGGCATCGGCTCGCTGGTCGCCCGCAGTCTGGTCGCGCCGGAGCGGAAGTCCCGCGCGGTGGCGGTCATGTTCGCGGGGCTGACGCTCGCGAACGTCCTGGGCGTGCCGTTCGGTGCGCTGGTCGGCGAGCGCTGGGGCTGGCGGGCGGCGTTCTGGGCGGTCACCGCCATCGGCGTGTTCGCGCTCGCGGGCATCGTCGCCCTCGTCCCCGGCTGGGCGGGCAACGCACCGCCGCCGCACGCGAAGCGCCTCCCGGACCTGGACCCGGACCCGGACGTGGCCGCGGCCCCGGCCCCGACCCCGGCACCGCCCGGCGGCCTGCGGGCCGAACTCCGCGCGTTCCGGTCCTGTCAGGTCTGGCTGACGCTGACGGCCACCGCGCTCGGGTATGGCGGCATGTTCGGCGCGTTCACCTACCTCGCCTACACCGTCACCGAGGTCGGCGGTTTCTCCTCGACCGACGTCGCCTGGCTGCTGATGGTGTACGGCACCGGCCTGGTCGTCGGGAACCTGGCCGGCGGACGAGCGGCCGACCAGGCCCGCGACCGCACCCTGGTGCTCGCCCTCGCCGGACTCGCCGTCACCCTGACCGTGTTCGGTCTGCTGGCCGGCAGCGCCGTCGCGACGGTGATCCTGCTGTTCCTGATGGGAGTCTTCGGTTTCGCGAGCGTGCCCGGCATGATCACGCGGGTCACCGACCACGCCCGCGGGGCCGCGCTGGCCGCCAGCGCCAACGTGTCGGCGTCCAACATCGGAAACGCCCTGGGCGCCTGGCTGGGAGGCGTGGCCATCAGCGCGGGTCTCGGCTACACGGCGCCGCTCTACGTCGGCGCGGGCATCGTCGCGCTGTCGGTGGTCGTCATGGTCGTCGCCGCGAAGCGGGACGGGGCGCCGGCGCGGCAGACCGAGCACGTCGGGTGAGCGAAGGGCGGGCCACGGCGTGCGGCCGGGCGTGGGGCGCCGGTCAGAGCAGGCCCAGGTCGCCGAGTTCCTTGTGCAGGGCGGCGCGTGGGCTCTCGGCGTCGCCGTGACCGGCGTGCGCCGTGTCGTCGGCCTTCGTGCGGCGACCCCGGGTGCGACCGCGAAGACGCGTGACCGGCTCCGACCGGAACTGCCTCTTCGGGGCGTACGGCGACGACTGCGCCGACCGCACGGTCAACGCCTGTCTGCGCACCGGACGGCTGCCAGCCGCGGACGTCGCCTGCCCGGCCCCCCGGCCCCCCGGCCCTCCGGGGCGTCCGGGACGCGCGCGGAGCTGCGGCCCGGTCGGAGGGCGGACGACGGTAATCGCGCGTCGGCGGGGTAGAGGGACGTCGACCGGCCGCCCCGACGCGGTCGGCGTCTCCCCGGAGTGAAGGAGTCGAGGATGACCGACGAGGCCTATCTGTTCCTGCTGGACGACGCGTCCGCGGCGCTCGGCGTCGCGCCGTCCGCCGTCGGAGACCTCGCGTGCATGGACACTCCCGCGGTACAGGCGTGGCTGGACGCGCAGGGAGCCCCCGCGACGTCCCCGCGGCTGCGCCTGCTGCCGCCGGAGGAGAGGGGAGCCGTCCCGGAGGGAGCGGAACGGCTGCCGGTGCCGCTGAGCGACGAGGAGCTGAGCCGGGTGCGTCACGGGCTGGCGCCGGCGTCGCTCGCGCAGGTGGAGGAGGAGCTCCTCGCCTACCGCGACCGCACCGACGACCTGGACGCTCTGATCGGACGGGCCCTGGCCGCGGGAGTGCCGCCCCACCGCGTCGTGGAACTGACCGGGGTGGACCCCGCGGCGGTGACGGCGGTGTCCGGCGAGCGATGACCCGCCGGCCGCGCCGTATGCGAGTGAGCCTCCGGCGGACGGGCGGCTCGCGGGCGGTCGCGGGTTGGATTCCCGACACCGGTCGACGCGGGTCGCCACCCTCGGTGGCGGCGGCCCTAGGCTCGTGTCCCATGATCGTATGGCTCAACGGAACCCACGGTGCCGGCAAGACGACCACCGCCGCGCTCGTTCAGCAACTGCTTCCGGATTCCCGCGTGTTCGACGCCGAGAAGGTCGGCGAGACGCTCATGGACATCACGCCGGGGCTGCCCGGCACGGACAACTTCCAGCACTGGCCGCCATGGCGGCCGCTCGTCGTCGAGACCGCCCGCCACGTACTCGACTACACCGGCGGCACCCTGGTGATGCCCATGACCGTCCTGGTCGAGGGGTATTGGCGCGAGATCAGCGCGGGCCTCGCGCGACACGCCATCCCGGTGCGGCACTTCGTCCTCCACGCGGACCAGGACACCCTGCGCGGACGCATCGAGGGGGACACCGTCCTCGGCCCCTCCGCGTTCCGCCTCCGGTATCTGGAGCCCTACGCCGAAGCGGCCCGCACGTGGCTGCACGCCGAGGCGGAGGTCGTCGACACCACACACCTCACGCCCGACCGGGCCGCCCTGCGGATCGCGGAGGCCGTCGAGAACTGAGCCCCGGGGGTGGGAAGGTGGGGGCGCGCACCCGTTCACGGAGGAGGACCCTCGGCATGGCCGTCATTCACCACACCGTCCTGAAGCCGACCAAGCTGGAACTGCTCACTTCCTGGCTGCCCACCCGTCCGTGGTACGTCGGCGGCGCGGGCGGGCCGGAGCCCGCCAAGGCCGGCGGCTTCCGGCTGGACGACCGGCAGGGCGAGGTCGGGATCGAGTTCATGGTCGTCACCGACACCGTCGGCCCGCACCCGGCCGCGTATCTGGTCCCGCTCACCTATCGCGGAGCCCCTCTCGAGGGGGCGGAACACGCCTTGGTCGGCACGATGGAGCACGGGGTGCTGGGCCGGCGCTGGGTCTACGACGGCTGTCAGGATCCGGTGCTGGTCGCCCAACTGCTGGCGCTGATCGAGGGCCGGGTCCAGGCGCAGGCCCAGAGCACCAGTGACACGCCCGACCGGGAGGTCACCCGCTCCTGCACCGGCGACGCGCCCACCACCTCGTTCCTCACCGCGCGGCTCACGGCCTCCGCCGTCGACGACCGGGACGGCACCGAACTGGCCGCACCGAACGGCACGACCCTCCGCCTGCGGAGGCTGCTGACCCCCGTTCCGGACGACGAGCCGCTCCTCCCGCCCGAGGCGACCGGCCACGTCGCAGGCCCCTGGCTCACACCCGCCGGTACACGCGAGCGGAGCCTGTTCGCCGTCCTGTTCACGGCTCCTCGCACCTAGGCTCTCTCGCCCGGTGCGTCAGGCGGGGGTGAAGCGCGGCCACCGGGGCGGGACGTTCCCCGGGCACACTCCATCGGGGTACGAGTCCGGGATGCCGAGCGCCGAGCGGGACGCCCCTCACTGCTCGCGTGATCCCAGGCTCGCCGCGTGGTCGGCGACGTAGGTGCGGAGATCACGTGGCGGGCGCTCATAGCCGGTCGAGGCGGGCCGCTCGGGGAGCTCCAGCACCGGCGGCGGCACCTCGTGGTACGGCACGGACGACAGCAGGTGGGCGATCATGTTCAGCCGCGCGCGGCGCTTGTCGTCGCTCTCGACGACGTACCAGGGCGCCTCGGTGATGTCGGTGTGCACCATCATCTCGTCCTTGGCCCGGGAGTACGCCTCCCAGTGGGTGATCGACTCCAGGTCCATCGGGGAGAGCTTCCACCGCCGCAGCGGGTCCTCCAGCCGGCGCCGGAATCGCTCCTGCTGCTCGGTGTCGCTCACCGAGAACCAGTACTTGCGCAGCAGCACGCCGTCCTCGGCCAGCATGCGTTCGAAGATCGGGCACTGGCGGAGGAAGAGCTGGTGCTCCTCCTTCGTGCAGAAGCCCATCACGTGCTCCACGCCGGCGCGGTTGTACCAGGACCGGTCGAACAGCACGATCTCGCCGGCCGCCGGCAGGTGCTCGACGTACCGCTGGAAGTACCACTGGGTGCGTTCGCGCTCCGTGGGCTTCGGGAGTGCCGCGATGCGCGCCACGCGTGGGTTGAGGTGCTCGGCGACCCGCTTGATCGTGCCGCCCTTGCCCGCCGCGTCCCGGCCTTCGAACACGATCACCAGCCGGGTGCCCGACGCCCGCACCCACTCCTGCAGCTTCACCAACTCCGTCTGCAGGCGCAGCAGTTCCTTCTCGTACGCCTTGCGCGGCAGTGCCGCCGCCTTCTTGCCGGACATGCCGCCTCCACCGCCCGTGACCCCAACGCCGACGCCCCCGGAGTTCTCACTCGTGCCGAGATCGAACACCAGGACGCCACCGTACTGACCGCAGACGCGCCGCGCACCCGGACGCGCACGGCGGGCCGGCCCGGCTTGTCCGCCCGCCTGTCCGCCTGCCTGTCCATCCGCCTGTCCGCCCGGCTGTTCTGCCGCCCGTCACGCGCCGACCGGCGCCCGTGCGTCGAGGAGTCCCGCCTCGCGCAGGTCGGACCAGAGCCCGTCGGGGATCCGGGCGTCGAACGCCGCGGAGTCGAGCCGTACTTCCTCCGGGGAGCGCATGCCGAGCACGATGCCGGCGACCGCCGGATGCCGCAGCGGGAACGCCATCGCCGCCTCGGGCAGCAGCACGCCGTGCGCCTCGCAGACATCGGCGAGTTCGCGCGCCCGCCGCAGGACGTCCGGCGGGGCGGGCTCGTAGTCGAAGGCCGCTCCTTCCACGGGCCGCGGCGTGGCGAGCAGCCCGGAGTTGAAGACCGACGCGGCGAGGACGGACACCCCGCGCTCGGTGCAGGCCGGCAGCAGGTCGTCCAGGGCGCTGTGGTCGAGGAGCGTGTACCGCCCGGAGAGCATCACCACGTCGGGGTCGGCCTCCCGCACCAGCTCCGTCAGCATCCCGGGGTCGTACATGCCCGCTCCGACCGCCCCGACCACACCCTGGGAGCGCAGTTCAGCGAGGGCGGGGAAGCCTTCGCGCAGCGCTGTGCCGAAGTGTTCCTCGGCGTCGTGGAGAAGGAGCACGTCGACGCGGTCGACGCCCATGCGGGTGAGGGAGTCCTCCACGCTGCGCAGCACTCCGTCACGGGAGAAGTCCCACACCCGGCGGTGTGTCGCGGGCACCCGGAACCTCTCGTCGCTGCGGCCCCGGTGATCCTGCGGGACGAGGAGGCGGCCCACCTTGGTGGAGAGGGTGAACGTGTCGCGTGGCATCCCACGGAGGAACTCACCCGTGCGGCGCTCGGATTGGCCGATGCCGTAGTGCGGGGACGTGTCGAAGTAGCGGATGCCGCAGTCCCACGCGGCGCTCAGCGTCGCGGCGGCGGTCTCGTCGTCGAGCGGGGCGAAGAGGCCGCCGAGCGGTCCGCCGCCGAAGCCCAGCTCCGTGACCTCCACCGCGCTGCGCCCGAGACGGTTGGTTCTCATCCGGTGTTCCTCATCCGGTGTTCCTCATCCTGTGGTCCCCATCCATGTTCCTCTCCGTGCGTACGCGAACGCGGCGGACGCCGCTGCCGTGGCCGCGGCGCGCTCCCACGGGCTTCCGCGTGGGAGTGAGGCGGTCCGGGGGCGATGCCCTCAGCGGGCGATGCGGTGTTTCCGTCCGCCGCGGCGGAACCGGGCGGCGGCGTAGGCGAGGTCGGCGAGGAGCACGACGGCGCCGATGACGAGCAGGTAGAACAACCCGTGGGCCGCGAATCCGATGATGCCCAGGACGAGGGCCACGAGGATCAGGAACAGGAACAGGGTCATCGTCTCTCCCCATGGCGGACTTGTCGGCTTGGGCGGGCTTCGGCGGCCCCGCCGCTCAGCGGCGGGCGAGACGGCGTTCGCCGCCGGCGCCCGGCAGGTAGTCCAGTTCGTAGTGGGCGAAGACCTTCGGCTCGTCCGGTGCGAGCAGCTCGCCGTCGACCTCGATCGACGGGGCCTTCTTCACCGCGTTCTTGCCGTAGGCCACTTTCAGGTGCCCGGGGCCGACCGTCGCCCCGGCGAGCGGGACGAACACCAGGCGGCGGCGAGTGGGAAGACCGACGGTCACCGTGGCGAAACTGGGCATGTCGGTCCCGGTGTCCACATAGACCGCCTCCAGGACGCCGATCCTGTGCCCCTGCGGATCGACCACGTCGTGACCGCGCCAGTCACGGATATCGCCGGCTTCGAACATGAGCAACCTCCTCCGCCGGTGCGGGTACCCGGCTTCGCGTCGTGGATGTCACCGCGGCCGGCGGTGGGGGAGAGGTGACGGGCGGCGGCGGTCCCGGGCGGGTCCCGGCCGGTCACTGGGGGCGCGCCATCAGTATCGCGACGTCGTCCTGGGCGGGGTGCGGGAGCATCTGCCCGAGGACGTCGTCACAGAGCGCCGGGAGGGGCCGTCCGGGTCGCCGCAGTGCCCGGGCGAGCCGGTCGAGCCCCTGGTCGAGGTCGCGGTCCCGGGCTTCGATGAGGCCGTCGGTGTACAGGACGAGCAGGCTGCCGGACGGCAGCGGAACCTCTTCGGCCGCGAACTGCCGCCCGCCGGTTCCCAGCGGGGTGCCGGGCGAGCCGTCGAGGAAGGCGACCGCGCCGTCGCCCGTCACCACGGCCGGCGGGGGGTGACCGGCCCTGGCGACGAGGCATCCGCCGGCGCCGGGGTCGTGGACGGCGTAGACGCAGGTGGCCATCTGGTCCTCGCCCATGTCGGCCACGACGGCGTCCAGCGAGCGCAGCATGCGGGCCGGGTCGACGTCGTGCCGGGCGAGCGTGCGCACCGCAGTGCGGAGCTGGCCCATCACCGCCGCGGCATGGATGCCGTGCCCCATGACGTCCCCGATGACGAGCCCCGTCCGGCCGTCGGGCAGCGCGATGACGTCGTACCAGTCGCCGCCGACGTCGTGCTCGCTCGCCGGCCGGTACCGGCCCGTGAGCTCGAGGCCGGGGACGACGGGCAGCGCGCTGTTGGTCAGACTGCGCTGCAGGGTCAGCGCCGCCGCCCGCTGCCGGGTGTACATGAGCGCGTTGTCGATGTTGAGGGCGGCGCGCGCCGCCAGCTCGTCGACGAGCACGCAGTCCTGGTCGTCGAAGGGTTCACGGCTGCGCAGCCGCGTCACCACGATCGCGCCGAGGACCTTGTCCCGGGCGACCAGCGGGATCAGCCGCGCGGACCCGAGGCTCATGAGGTAGGCGCGCAGTTCGTCGGCGCGGGGATCGGTGACGAGCGCGGGCACGTCGGACCGGTAGAGGTTGGTGGGGCGGCCGTCCGCGATGACCCGTTCGTAGAGGGAGCCGGCCGCGATCCGGGAGGTCATGCCCGCACGGAGCTTCGCGGTCGGGGCGGCGGGATCGGGGAAGAGTGCGGCCATCCGCCGGACCACGCCGCGGGTGACGGCGGTGGACTCGTCGGGCGCCAGGACCTCTTCGAGGAGCTGCACGTCGGCGGAGTCGGCGAGCTGGGGCACCAGCATCTGCACGATCTCCTCGGAGGTCTGCCGCAGGTCCAGGGTGGTGCCGATGCGGGTGCCGACCTCCGCCAGCAGCGCGAAGCGGTGCCGGGCGCGTTCGGCGTCGCGTTCCGCCTGCTGGCTCTCGGTGATGTCGATGAGGGAGGCGATCACGCCCAGGGTCCGGCCGCCGCCGTCGAGAAGCGGGGCGTAGGAGCACGACCAGGTGCGTTCGCGGTCGGGGTCCGAGGGGGTCCGCCCGGTGCGGCGGACGTCGACGACGGCCGTGCCCCGCTCCAGGACCTGCCGCATCGTCGCCTCCAGCGCCACGGCGTTGACGCCGGGCACGACCTCGGTCAGCCGCCTGCCGAGGTGCTCGGCGGCGGAGGCGCCGTTCATCCGGGCGAGGGCGTCGTTGACCCGGAGGAAGCGCAGGTCGACGCCGAGGGTGGCCAGGCCGATGGGCGACTGGCTGAAGAGGCTCTCCAGGGCCGCGAGGGAGTCGCGCATGCGCAGGACCTGGGAGGTCTCCACGGCGATCAGCAGAGCTCCGGCCCGGCCCCGCGCATCGGCGGCCGGGACGATCCACATCTCCATGGTGACCTGGTGGCCGTCGCGGTGGCGCACCGACAGCGTGCCGACCACGGTCTCCCCGCCCTGGACGCGGTGGGTGAGGTGGTCGGCCAGCTCCCGGTTGCCCTCGGGCACCAGAAGGGCCGACGCGGGCCGGTCGAGGACGTCCTGCGGCCGGTAACCGAGGAGATCCTGGGCGGCCAGCGACCACTCCACGACGCGGCCGTCCGCGTCCTCCCGCCACAGCGCGATCGGAAGCAGCTCCCGCAGTACGCCCGCGTACCCGACAGCTCCCCGAGGCTGCTCGGGCGCCGCGCCCGCCCGGTGAGGGGCTTCCACCGCGGTACCTCCCCATCGGCATGGATCATATGAAAACACCATATCCGGAACATTCGGGGAAGAGTGGTGCCCGTGTTGCTTCGCGTGGGCCGCCGCGGAGATCGATGTGCGTGGCGTGCGCGTTCACGCGGGCGGCGACACCCGATATCGTCAAAGTGACGACATTGGGCGGGGTCGCCGTCCCCGCCACCCTCCGGGAGGACCGCCATGCCCGCCGCACTCCGCCTTCCCGCCCGGTCCGGGGCCGGCGCCGTCCCCGGCGCCGGCGTCACGACGGTCCGTCTGCTCCCGCAGGACCCCGAGTGGCTGTGGGACTTCTTCATGACGCACGACCTGCTGCTCGCGCCCCTCCACGCGGCCTGGGCGGCCCGCAGGCACGGCGTGGGCGAGGACATCGCGCCCGCCCGGCCGCCCGGGCTGGAGAACCTGACCGGGCTCGACGCCCCGGCCGCTCTCGATGCCTGGGCCCGCGTCCACCACGCCCTCCCGCCGGCCCTGCGCTGCCGCGCGCTCCTGCACGACGAACGGGCGGTGCCCACCCGCCGCGGCCCACTGCGCGCCCCCGACGGCAGACCGCTGATCCCACTGCACGCCGTCACCGTCGCCGAGGACGATCCGCGCGCCCTCGGACGCGTACGACGCGCCGTACGCGCCGGGGCCAGGGCGATGCCCTCGCTCGTGGTGACGAGGCGTCCCGACGGATCGGCCGACGTCCACGGGGTCGCCTCGCCGGGCGACTACCGGGGCACGGTGGAGCGGACC
Source organism: Streptomyces achromogenes (assembly GCF_030816715.1). Lineage (NCBI taxonomy): Bacteria > Bacillati > Actinomycetota > Actinomycetes > Kitasatosporales > Streptomycetaceae > Streptomyces > Streptomyces achromogenes. The sequence goes on from NZ_JAUSYH010000001.1 coordinate 8,471,885, forward strand.
GTCGCGGTCCTGTCCCTCGCTGCCGACGACGACACCGACGTGCTCACCGAAGCCCTCGCGCAGGCGACGACGACTTCCCGCACCGACCTGTCCGAGGTGCAGTACGCGGCCTACCGTCGCTTCGCCGACCGGCTCGCCGCGGCGGCCATGACCGGCCGGTCCGGCGGCGACCGGGCGCTGTTCAGAAGCCGGTACTGACCGGCGCCCGACGGCGTGCCCGCTCTTCGGGGGGTGGCCCGTGCCCCGCGCGGCGCGGCTCTCTGACAGGCTCGGGGCCGTGACGTACGTAGTGACCGTGGACACCTGCATCCCGGAGGGCACTCCGGAGATGGACCCGCTGCAACGCGCCGGCGCCGTGGCGCTCATCGAGGACGGATTCGCCGCAGTGAGGTCCGTCAAGGGACCGGAGGGGGTGGAAGTCGTCCTGCTCGACACCATCGTGGCCGTCCACCCGGGCGGCGCCCTGCTGAAAGTGATCGTGGACGCTCCGGCCCTGGAGTTCGCCGAGGACACCGTGCAGGCGCTCGTGGACGAACTGCTGGAGCGCTCCGCGCTGCTGGCCGACTGGACGATCGAGCGGTGCGAGGTCGAACTCCACCAGGATCTCGCCAAGGAGAGCCTCGAGGCGGCCGAGGGCCCCGATGCCCCGCCCGACGACCCGGCCGCCCGGAAGGCCCGGCACACCGCCGGCCCGTCGGGCGAAGGCCCGGCGAAGGGCGACGACGCGAAGACGGAGGCCGCGGCCGTCCGAACGCAGATGCTCCGGCTGGCCGAAGCGCTGCGGTCGTTCCCTCCTGCGACGTTCGGCGCGACCGGCGCGGACGAGGCGGACGAGGGGGGAGTTGCCGCACTCGCCGCCGGAGCCCTTCTCTACGCGACCGACATCCTGGTGGACGAACTGTTCGAAGACCTCCAGGTCCTCACCCAGGAGGATGTGGCCGTCGCCGAGTGCGAAGGTCCGTTGTGGCACCTCGAGCACCTTCCCGACCGCTACGCCCTCCAGTACGACGCCCGCTTCGCGCGCCGCTTCCTGGTGACCGTGATCGCCCTGACCACCCGCTTCACCGACGGCTCCTTCCAGCGGCTCAGCTGCGTGGCCGAGGGGCTCGCCCTGCGGTTGCTCCTGAACGAGACGGCCTCGACGCTGGAGCTGTACGGGCTCCTGGACGCCGACGTGTCGGCCGCTCTCGACGCGTTCGCCGACCGGGTGTACGAGGGCATGGACCACCAGTGGCTCTACGACGACGCCCTGGGCGTCGACGAGGGGGCCGCCGCCGGCGCCGGCCCGAGGGCCGCGCCGCTGGCGTTCAGGTCGTGGTTCACCCCCTTCGACGAGAGCCCTGCCGAGAGCGGCTACGTGCACCCGTCCGCGGCGGACGACGTCGTCTGAGCGGCCCTGCGGCGAACGGGCCAGGGAGGGGCGGGCCGGGAAGGGCGGGCCCGCGAGGGCCGGGGAAGGGCGGGCCCCATATCGGACCGTGGGGGGTCAGGAGTGAGTCCGGCCGCCGTCGTGTGATGCTGGCGCCATGACTGATCGAGGCGAGGTTTCCGTTGTCCGCTGGCCCGGCCCGACGCTTTCCGCGGACGACGGGCCGGCCGCGCTGCTCGCCGCCTACCACCTGCGGACGGAGGCGGAGAAGGGTGCGGCCGTCGCCGACGTGGACGCGTTGCCGGAGCGCTACCGAAGGGAGATAGCGGACCCGCGGACGGTGTTCGCCGCCGACGTCGTGCTCGTGGCGGTGATCGGGGACGCCGCGGTGGGCTGCCTGGTGGTGACGGCTCCCGTCGACGGGGGGTCCGAGATCAAGAGACTCTGGACGGACCCGGCGGTCCGCGGCCGGGGCGTCGCGTCCGGCCTGCTCCGCGCGGCGCTCGCGCATGCCGCGGAGAACGGCGTGGGCGTCCTGCGGCTGTCGGTGTGGGCCTGGCGGACCGGGGCCGTCGCCCTGTACGAACGGTTCGGCTTCGCCGTCACCGAGTCCTGGGACGAGCGGGACCGGCTGGTGTGCATGGAGCGCGCCGTGTGAATGGCCACCGCCTTGGATGTGCGGCAGGTGGCGGATGCCTCACGGGCCGTCGGCGCGAAGGAGTGGACCGGTCGCCTCACCGGGGTCGATCGTGGGCGACATGAACGATCATCGAGGTGCCATGAGTGACGTGCCGCCGCACGGCGAGGCCGACGAGATCCGTCGCTTCTGGGGGCGGCTCGGCCTTCCCGGGCTGGTCGACGTGCACACGCACTTCATGCCCGAGCGCGTCCTGCGCAAGGTGTGGGACTACTTCGACGGGGTCGGGCCCCTGACGGGCGGGCTGGAGTGGCCCATCACCTACCGGCGGGACGAGGCGGAACGGATGGCCCTGCTCCGGCAGTTCGGCGTGCGGGCCTTCACCGCGATGCTCTACCCGCACAAGCCCGGCATGGCCCCGTGGCTCAACGGCTGGGCGGCAGACTTCGCCCGCCGCACCCCCGACTGCCTGCACACGTCCACGCTCTATCCGGAGCCGGGCGTCGAGGCGTACGTCCGGGAGGCCGTCGAGGCGGGGGCACGCGTCTTCAAGGCGCACGTGCAGGTCGGAGCGTACGACCCGACGGACGAACTCCTGCGGCCGGCCTGGGCGTTGCTGGCCGAGGCCGGGGTCCCCGTGGTGATCCACTGCGGCTCCGGACCGGCGCGCGGCAAGCACACCGGGCCCGAGCCGATCGCGCGGGTGTTGTCGGCACACCCCCGACTGCGGCTGATCGTCGCCCACATGGGAATGCCCGAGTACGAGGACTTCCTCGACCTCGCGGAGCGGTACGAGGAGGTGCGGCTCGACACGACGATGGCGTTCACCGACTTCGCCGAGGAGCTCAGCCCGTTTCCCCGCCGGGCCCTGCCCCGCCTGGCCGCACTCGGCGACCGGATCCTGCTCGGCACCGACTTCCCCAGCATCCCCTACCGGTACCTCCACCAGTTGCACGCACTGGAACGCCTGGGCCTCGGCGACGAGTGGCTGCGGGCGGTGTGCCACGACAACGCGGCCCGCCTGTTCGCCGTGTGAGCATCACCGGCGAAGTGTGCGAACCACCGGCGAGGTGCGAGAACCCGTAGGACCTGGTGTCGTCGATGGTCGGCTTGCCGCCCTTCCGCAGGGCCCTGACCGGCGTCAGCCGCGTCGAGATCGCCCAGCACACCGGCCTCACCCCACAGACGGTCTCGGGCATCGTGGTCGACCTGCTTGGGCAGGCCGCTGGTCGTCAAGAAGCGCCCCACGCATCCCGGCGTCGAGCCCGCCCAGGTCGTCAAGGACTTGGCGGAACTGGTCGCCGACGTGCCGGCCGGGACGGGCGTCGGCCGCGACAAGGTCCTCGGGCTGGGCCTCGCCACTCCCGGGCCGATCGACCTCGTGTCCGCCCTGCTGGGCACGGCGGCGGCCCCCGGCGCCGTGCGATCGCCGGCAGACCGCTGCCGTTCGCCGGGCCGCCGGGCGGCTCGGGGCGTCCGGCAAATCCGATGGAGCGCGGCGTTTCGGCGCTCCTATAGTGGCCCGCATGCGCGCCTCCTACCCCCGAACCCCTCATTTGCCCTGGTCACCGGGCACGTCCGCAGACGATGTGCGGGCCGTCGGGCTGAGCGGGCTCGCCGGGCGGGAAGTCGTCGTCACCGAGAAGCTCGACGGGGAGAACACGACGCTGTACACGGACGGGCTGCACGCGCGGTCCGTGGACTCGGCGCACCATCCGTCGCGAACGTGGGTCAAGGCGCTCCAGGGGCGGGTGGGGGCGCGGATTCCGGCGGGGTGGCGGGTGTGCGGGGAGAACATGTACGCGCGGCACTCCATCCCGTACGACGAACTGGACGGCTACTTCTACGGGTTCTCCGTGTGGGACGAGCACGACCGGTGTCTGGGCTGGGACGAGACCGTGCGGTTCCTGCGGGCGCTCGGCGTGCCGACGCCGCCCGTGCTGTGGCGGGGTGTGTTCGACGAGCGCGCGCTGCGCCGACTGCGGGTGGAGACCGGCCGTCAGGAGGGGTACGTCGTACGGACCGTCGAGGGTTTCGCACGCGACGACTTCGCCGGACGGATCGCCAAGTGGGTACGGCCGGGACACGTCACCACGGACACCCACTGGATGCACGCGGCCGTCGTGGAGAACGGGCTCGGTCCACGGGCCGCGCTGTGGGCCGTACGATCCGGGGCGGACCCGGACGCGAGGGCACTGGCGGGGTACGTGGGAGTGGGCACGGCCCACGGCGAGGGGGGCGACGACGCGGACGCCCACACGGACGCGGACGCGGCCGCTGAGACGGGCGCGCGGCTGGCCGCGCTGGGACGCGGCGGGGAGGCACGTCTCGCGGGGGTGCTGGCCGCGCTGCTGCACCGCACACCGCGGGCGTCGCTGATGCGCCGGGCAGCCGGCCCCCTGGGGTTGCCGCCGGCGAGACGCGTCGCCGACCTGGTGGGCCTGCACACCGCGCTGCACCGGCCCTACCCCGACGCGGAGCGGCGGGCCGGGCTCGTACGGATGTCCTTCGCGGCCGACCTGGGGGTGCTGCACACCGTCGCGGCGGCGGTCGCGGGGGAGGATCGGGCGGCGCGCGAGCAGGTGGAGTGGTCCGCGCTGCACGCGGAGGAGGCGGGACTGCTCGCCGAGGCCCCGCTCGCGCCCCTGAGGTCCGGGCTGCGGGCCGCGCTGGCGCGGGACGGGATCGGCGGCGAGGCCGCGGACCGCTGCTGGGCGGAGGCACGGGAGGCATACGGGCGGGGGCGGATCCGCACGGTCGAGGAGGCCACCGCGGCGACCTGGCGGTGGCGCGCCGGGGACTTCCCCCGGCTGGTGCACCTCATGGGCCCCTCCGGCAGCGGCAAGAGCGCCTTCGCGGCGGGCCTCGACGGCGTCTCGGCGCGGGTCGAGCTGGACGCGCTGCGTGCGGCGCGCGGCTCGCGGGCCGATCAGAAAGCCAACGGGGCAGTACTGCGGGACGGCCTGGACCGGCTGGACGCAGCGCTCGCGGCCGGCGGCACGGTGGTGTGGGACGCGACGTCCCTCAACCCGCGGCAGCGTTCCCTGGTCCATGCCGTGGCGCGCCGGCGCGACGCACTGGTCACCCATGTCGTCGTCCTCGCCGACGAGGACGAGCTGGGACGGCGCAACGCCACCCGCGCGCATCCGGTCCCGTCGGACGTGCTGGCGGGGCAACTGCGCCGTTTCGTGCCGCCCTACCCCGGCGAGGCGCACCGCACCTGGTACGTGGGCGCGGACGGGACCGTGCAGGACCGCGACGGCACACTGGAGGGGGAGGACGCCTGATGCGTACCAGCGAGGAGATCTACCATCGGGTGTGCTGGGACGCGCGGTTCGACCCCGCGCGGTTCGTGTTCGGCATCCACCAGCGGGGCGCCGCGCCCAAGCGCGTGCCGCTGGCGACGTTCGTGCCGGGCGGCGAGATCCCCTGGCACCGGGTGCTGTTCGTCGAGGCGGACGGCGAGGTCGTGTGGGACCGCGCCACGGGGGTGGACCGCGTCGACGCCTCCGGCGCCGGCCGGGTCCGCGAGGCACGGCGGCTGCGGGCGCCCTTCTTCACGGCACGCACCCCGCACGCGTGGGACGGCCTCGCCGGGCGGTGGCTCCCGGCGGCGCACGACCGGGGGGAGCCGGTCCGGGACCGGATCCGGGTGCTGACCTGGAACACGCTCTGGGACCGCTACGACAGCGACCGCATCGACACCGCCCAGCGCCGTCCGCTGCTGCTGGAGGCGCTCGAGCGCGCCGACGCCGACGTCATCGCCCTGCAGGAGGTCGAGGCGGGGCTGCTGGCCATGCTCCTGGAGGCGTCCTGGGTCCGGGCCCACTACACCCTCGGCGCCGACCCCTACGGCAAGGACGTCGACGACTGTGGTCTGCTGCTGCTCAGCCGGCTCCCGGTGCGGGAGGCCGCCCTGCACGCCCTGGGCCGCCACAAGGCCGTCACCGCCGTCGTCGTGGACACCGCGGCCGGACCGCTGACGGTGGCCGCCACCCATCTGACGAGCGACCACTCCGAGGACGGCCCGGCCCGGCGCGGCGCCGAACTCACCCGGCTCGCCGAGGGATCGGCGGGCGTGCCGGGCGGCCTGGTCCTGGTCGGCGACTTCAACGACGGCGGGCCCGGCCCGGCGCGCACGCTCGGCATGCTCGACGCCTGGACCGAGACCCACGGCCCGCACGACGACTCGCCCACCTTCGACCCGGGCCACAACCCGCTCGCCGCCGTCTCCTCCCTGTCGGGCCGCGTCTCCCGGCTCGACCGCGTCCTCGTCCGCCCCGCCGACGGCCCGCGCGTGACCGGGGCGACGCTGCTCGGCACCTCGCCCACCCCTGCCGGACTGTTCGTCTCCGACCACTACGGGGTCGCCGCCGACCTGTACTGCGGTGTCGGCACGCCCGTCGACGTCCTCGACATCGCGCCGACGCCCCGTACGGCACTGGCATGGGTGCCGCCGGGCGAGCTGTGGCCGGCGCTCCAGGACGTGCGCCGGGACCACGACGTGCAGATCAGGCGCTGGCCGCCGCACGTCAACGTGCTCTTCGGGTTCGTCCCCGAGGCCGACTTCGAGCGGGCGGTTCCGCTGCTCGCCACGGCCGCCGCACAGGTCGAGCCGTTCACGGCACGGCTCGAGGGAGTGCACACCTTCGCCCACGGGCGCGACGCCACCGTGTGGCTGGACCCGGCGGCGGACGACGGGACGCCGTGGGCGGAGCTGTGGCAGGCGCTCGTTCGGCGATTCCCCCACTGCCGTGGACGCCACGACGGATTCACCCCGCATCTCAGCCTCGGCCGGACCGGCGACCCGCACGCCGTCGCCGCCGACTGCGCGGCCCGGCTCGCGCCGACGACCGCCCGCGTCGGCGAACTCGTCCTGCTGTCCCGGCGGGGCGACGAACCGATGCGGCCGCGCGCCACGGTCGCCCTCGGCACCGGCGAGGTGAGGTGGCTTCCCGAGCCGGACCTCGGCCGGCCTGACCGCGGACGGGAGGACTGGGCCTCGCCCCCGGCCGACGCGGACGTCCGGCCGGCCGCCGACGAACCGGCGGCCCGGCACGTCGTGCGGCGGCTCGCGGACGCGCTCGGCGAGGGCGTCGTCCACCTGACGGGCTCGCGGCGCATCGGCTGCGCCCTCGCCGGAGCGGACCTGGACCTCGTCGTGGCGCTGCCCGGCGCCGTGGAACTCGCCGCGGTACGGGAGCGGGTGGTGGCCGCGCTGCCGCAGGCCGCACGGATGCGCGAGGTCGTCGGCGCGCGCGTGCCGGGACTGCGGTTCCACGCCGAAGGCCTCGACGTGGACCTGGTGGTCGTCGCCACGGGGACGGTGCCGGCGGCGGAAGCCCTGCCCCGGCGGGCCGAGTTGGGCGAGGCCGCGGCGGTCGCGTTGAGCTCGGTGTCGGACGCGGACGCGGTCCTCGCGGCCGTGGGCGCGCACCGCCTGCCGGCCTTCGCGGAGCTGGCCCGGGGCGTCAAGGCGTGGGCGCGGGCCCGTGGCCTGGACGGAGCGCCGTTCGGCGGCCTGCCCGGCGTGGCCTGGGCGGTGCTCGCCGCGCACACGGTCTGTCGGTCGCCCGACGTGCGGCACCCCGACGAGTTGCTGCGACGGTTCTTCGGCACCTGGGCGGCATGGGACTGGCGCGAGCCGGTCGGCCTCACCGGGGACGGGCGCGAGACCGGAGAGACGCATCACCACCACCGGAACCACCACCACCGGAACCACCACGACCGGCACCACCACAATCCACAGGCGCACCCGGCCCACCACGCCCTGACCGTGCTGACGCCCAGCGCACCCGTGCGGTCCTGCACCGAGCAGGTCGGCCCGCACGGCCGGGACCTGGTCAGCCGCGAGCTCTACCGGGCCTGGGAGACGGTGGAGGAAGCCGCCGGGTCCGGCGCCGATCCATGGCCCGCGCTGCTGTCCCCGCCGCCCCTGCACCGGCGGCACGCGGCATGGGCCGTGGTGACCGTGCGGGGGCGGCGGACGCGGGACTTCGACGAGCTGAACGGGCGGGTACGCGGACGGCTGCGCGCGCTGCTCACGGCGCTGGAGGAGGCGGGGGTGGAAGACGCCCACGCCTGGCCGCGGCAGTTGCCCCCGGTGCCGGCGTCCGACGGGGAACCCACGGGCGCGCGCTACGTCATCGGGCTTGGACGCACGCCACCCGGCGCGGAGCGGCTGGCGGACATGGCCGGCCGATGGGCGACCGGTCTGCCGGGCGTGGAAGTGGCGCACGTCGACGCGGGAGCGGTCCCCACGCTGCGATGAGCACCGCGGCGTGGGCACCGGCGCTCCCTTCCGGCCTGCGCGCGGCGGCGCCCACCCACCGTCGACGCGGGGCGGTCAGCCGGCCTTCCGCGCGACGAGCCGGACGGGCACCTCGGCGTACGTGTTCAGGATCGTGTTCTGCGCGATCACCGGGTCGCCGGTGAGCTCGATCCGCTCGACGGAGTCGAGCAGCGCGTGGATCAGGGCGTGCAGCTCGAGGCGGGCGACGCCGTGACCGACACAGCCGTGCGCGCCGTAACCGAACGCGAGGTGGTCGCGCGGATTGCGGCGCAGGTCGAACTCGTCCGCGCGCTCCCACTTGCGTTCGTCACGGTTCGCGGAGGCGAACAGGGCCCACACCCGTGCGCCCTGCGGGATCGTCACCCCGCCGAGCCGCGTGTCGCGCGCGGCGACACGGGTGAGGCCCCGCACGGGAGTCTCGAACCGCAGGAGTTCGTTGATCGTCGAGGCCACGAGCCCGGGCTCGGCGCGCAGGGCGGCCCACTGGTCCGGGCGCTCGGCGAAGACGACGAGCAGATGGCCGATCGCGGCGGCCGTGGTCTCCAGCGACGGGCCGATGAAGTCGACGAGGAGGAGCGGGCACTTCTCCCGGGGAATGACACCCTGCTCGGCGGCCTCGAGCATGGCGGCCCCGGGACTCCCGGGCGCGAGCTCGCCGTTCGCCGCGAGCTCGTGGGCGAACGCGAAGAGACGCTGCGTCATCTCCATGTTGTGCGGGGTGCGTTCCGTGACCGGGCCCAGCAGGTCGTTGCCGACCTGGCCCCACTCGTAGAGGTGCTCACGGCCCCTGTCGGGCAGGCCGAGGTAGTCGGGTATGACCAACATGGGCATCGCCTGCGCCAGTTCGGCGACGCCGTCGATCGCACCCCGGGCGACGACCTCGGCGACGAGGCCCTGTGCCTTGCGGGCTATCTCCTCGCCGCGGCCCTGCACGGAGCCCGGCCGCAGTCCCGCCCCGACGACGGAGCGCAGCACGTCGTGCTCCGGCGGATCGCTGACCAGGGTGACGCCCCGCATGAGCCGGTTCACGTCGGGATCGAATCCCACGCCCTCGCCGGAGAGGAACGTGTCGTGGTCGGCCAGCGCGGCCTTCACCTCGTCGTACCGCGTGAGCGCGTAGACGTCCGGTTCGCGCAGCCGGACGACGCCGCCCAGCTCCCGCAGCTGCCGGTACTGCTCGTAGCGGATGCTTCGGTCCGAGGACGCGAACATGTCGATCTCTGCGCAGGGCACGACAGCCATGGGTCTCTCCTGGAGGTGCGTGGGGGGATGGTCGACGAACTACACGAGGGGATGGCCGACGAACTGGGCGCGGGGAAGGGGTGGTCGACGACGTTCCTTTCGTGCCGGGCCGGCCGGACAACCTTCCTGATCTTGCTCGGGCGCAAGCGTCGCGAAACCCCGGTTCGGCTGCGCCGCGGAAGGGGAGCCGGAGTCCGACGGCGGGCTGCGTAGAGTGCCGCCCATGACCGTCGCGCGCTCCCTGGTCCTGTTCCTCGCCGCCGCCCTGTTCGAGATCGGCGGGGCGTGGCTGGTCTGGCAGGGGGTGCGCGAGAACAGGGGCTGGATCTGGGCCGGCGCGGGCGTCGTCGCCCTCGGCCTGTACGGCTTCGTCGCCACCTTGCAGCACGACGCCCACTTCGGCCGTGTACTGGCCGCCTACGGTGGCGTGTTCGTCGCCGGGTCGATCGCCTGGGGCATGATCGCCGACGGCTATCGACCCGACCGGTACGACGTCGTCGGCGCCCTCGTCTGTCTGGCCGGCATGGCCGTCCTGATGTACGCGCCGCGCGGGAACTGACCCGGACCGCCGCGCGCCTTTCCGGGGTGCGGCCGCCGCACGGCTCCTTCGCCGCCGCCCGAGCGCCGGCCGGGACAGGTCCTACGCCAGGGGCGCGGGCTGCTCCCCCGAGCCGCGGACGATCAGCCGGGTGGGGACGGTGATGGTGTGGGCGCGGGCGCGGTCGCTGTCGAGCCGGCTCAGCGCGGTGGTGGCCGCCGCCCTGCCGAGTTCCTCCGCGTCCTGGGCGACCACGGTCAGCGCCGGTTCGAGGGCCTCCGCGAGCGCCACGTCGTCGAAGGCGACCACGGCGACGTCCTTGCGTCCGCTGCGGGCGAGTTGGGCGACTATGCCCAGCGCCATGATGTTGTTGCCGGCGAACAGCGCGGTGGGCGGGTCGGCCAGGCCGAGGAGCCGGGCGGTCGCCTCCTCGGCGCCCCGCTGGTCATGGGCGTTGGCGACGAGTGCGCGGTCGTGGGCGATGCCGGCCTCGGCCAGTGCGGAGCGGTAGCCGGCCAGACGTTCGCGGCGCGTGTAGAGCTTCACGGGGAGGTCGCCGACGAAGCCGACGCGCCGGTGGCCGTGGGCGATGAGGTGGGCGACGCCGTCGTGGGCTCCGGCACGGTTGGAGCTGACGATGCTGTCCGTGGCCAGCCCGACGCCGGGACGGTCGAGGAAGATGACGGGGAGGCCCGCCGTGCGGTGGGACTTCAGGTGGGAGTGGTCGGCGCCGACGGACGGGACGACCATCAGGATGCTGACCCGGCGGGCCAGGAACTTGTCGGTCAGGGCGCGTTCGCGGTCGGGGTCGTCCGCGGAGGAGCCCATGAGCAGGGTCAGTCCGCGGTCGCGGACGGTGTCCTCGATGGCGCGGGCCACGGCTCCGAAGAACGGGTTGGCGAGGTCGGGGATGACCAGGCCGATGGTGGTGTCCGGGCCTCCGACGCGGATGTTGCGGGCCATCAGGTTCGGCTGGAAGCCGAGCCTGGCCACTGCGGCCAGTACCTGTTCCCTGGTCTGCGCGGAGGCGGGCCCGTCCTCGTTGAGGACCCGGGAGACCGTCTTGGCGCTGACGCCGACTTCTCGCGCGACGTCGGCCAGGGTGGGGCGGCGGTTGGCTGCCATGGAGGTAACCGTCTCCTGAGGGCTCTCGGTTCCGGCCGCGGCCTCGGCCGGAACGGCGAGAGCGGTTGTGCTGTCAGGTGGCCTGGACACCGGCGGCCTTGGCGGCCTCCGAATCCGCTACGACAGTATCCCCGGCCTCGTCGACGGTGAGTGCGCCGGTCATGATGGCGACGACCTCGGCCATGGAGTAGTCGGAGGGCTTGATCAGGGCGGCGCGCCGGCCGAGGCGGTGGACGTGGATCCGGTCGGCGATCTCGAAGACGTGCGGCATGTTGTGGCTGATGAGGACCACCGGCATGCCCTTGTCGCGGACGCGGCGGATCAGGTCGAGGACCTGGCCGGACTCCTTCACGCCGAGGGCGGCGGTGGGTTCGTCCATGACGACGACCGAGCGGGCCCAGGCGACGGCGCGGGCGACGGCGACGGCCTGGCGCTGTCCGCCGGAGAGGGTCTCCACGGCCTGGGTGAGCGAGCGCAGTCCGATCTTCAGGTCGGCCATGTGCTCGGCCGCCTCCTGGCGCATGCGCTTCTTGTCCAGCATGCGCAGGGCGCTGCCGAGGACGCCGGTGCGGCGCAGTTCACGCCCGAGGAACATGTTGGAGGCGATGTCCATGGAGGCGGCCACGGCGAGGTCCTGATAGACCGTCTCGATGCCGTGGGCCTGGGCGCTCTGCGGACCGGAGAACGTGATGGGGCTGCCGTTCAGCCGGATCTCGCCCGCGTCCGGGACGACCGCGCCGGTGAGGGCCTTTATCAGGCTGGTCTTGCCGGCCCCGTTGTCGCCGATGACGGCCAGGACCTCGCCGGGCAGGAGGTCGAAGTCGGCGCCGTCGATGGCGGTGACCTGGCCGTACCGCTTGACCAGGCCGCGGGCCTGCAGCACGGGCGTGGGGGAGGAGGTGGCGCTCATCGGGCCTTCTTCCGGGAGATCTGGTCGACGGTCACCGCGAGGATCACCAGGACGCCGGTGATCAGGGTCTGGTAGATGGAGGCGACGCCCATCAGTTGCAGTCCGTTGCGGAACACACCGACGATGAGGACGCCGATGAAGGTGCCGAGCACCGAGCCGCGTCCGCCGAAGAGGCTGGTGCCGCCGAGGACCACGGCGGTGATGCTGTCGAGGTTGTCGGTCTGTCCGGCCTGCGGATCGCCCACCCCGGTACGGGAGATGAGCAGCAGGGCGGCGATGCCGTACAGCAGTCCGGCCACGGTGTAGATGCCGATGGTCAGGCGCGAGGTGCGGATGCCGTTGAGGCGGGCGGCCTCGGCGCTGTTGCCCAGCGCGTATACGTGCCGGCCCCAGCCGGTGCTGCTCAGCGCGTAGGCGAGGAGCAGGAACAGGGCGATGGTGACCAGCGAGCCGTAGGTGATGTCCGTGTGACCGAGCGGGAAGGTCTCCCCGAGCGCGGTCAGGGAGCCCGGCAGGCTGGTGACCGTCTGCTCCTCGGAGTAGATGTGGGTCAGCGCGAACGCCACGTTGAGCATGCCGAGCGTCACGATGAACGGCGGCAGCGGGATCTTCTGCACGAGCAGCCCGTTGAGCAGCCCGAAGCCGCCGCAGACGGCCAGACCCAGCGCGATCGCGACGAGCGGCGGGACCGAACCCTCGGCGGCCATCTTGGCGATCACGATGCTGCCGAAGGCCATCACCGCCCCGCACGACAGGTCGATCCCCGCCGTGAGGATGATCAGGGTCTGTCCGATGGCGAGGGTGCCGACGACCATGACCTGCTGCACGATCAGCGAGAAGTTCCCGCCGGTCAGGAACTGGTCGGTCGAGAAGGAGAAGAAGGCGCAGGCCAGGAGGAGGGCTGCCAGGGGTCCGGTGGTCGGCGCCGTGAGCAGTCTGCGGACCGTGGTCGGTGCTTTGAGCTCCGAGTACGGCGTGGTCGTGGCTGTCATGCGAAGTCCTTGTCGGAAGACAGTTGTCCTTGTCGGAGGACGGGGGCGAAGCCCCCGCCGCCGGGACAAGGGGGGCGGTCGTCCGGGGAGGTGGGCCGGCCGCCCCGCTGAGGGGAGTGACGTGTCGTACGGTCCTGCGGGGCGGCTCAGCCCCAGCAGTTCTCCAGGCCGTAGGCGGTGTCCTTCGACGCGACCCCGTCCTGTGCCTTGTCGCTGATCAGCGTGACGCCGGTGTCGGTGTAACCGGACGCCTTCTTGCCGTCCTTGGCGTACGTCACGACGGCCTTGACGCCCTCGGCCGCCATCTTCAGCGGGTACTGCTGCGACGTCGCGGCGATCTTGCCGTCCTTGACCGCCTGGGTGCCGGTACAGCCGCCGTCGACGGAGACGATCAGGACGTCCTTCTCCCGGCCCTTCGCCTTCAGCGCGGTGTAGGCGCCCAGCGCCGCCGGTTCGTTGATCGTGTAGACGACGTTGATGTCGGGGGACTTCTGCAGGCAGTTCTCCATCGCGGTCTGGCCCTTGGCCTGGTCGCCGCCGGTGTCCTGGGCGCACACGACGTCCTTGTCCGTGGCGCCGAAGCCCTTCAGGAAGCCGTCGTGCCGCTGGACGCCCACGGAGACGCCGGGCGCCAGGTCCAGGGCGGCTATCTTCGCGGTCTTGCCCTTCATGGCGGCCTTGGCGTACTCGCCGATCAGCTGGCCGGCCTTCAGGTTGTCGGTGGCGAAGAGGGCGTCGACCGCGCTCTGCGGGTCGGTCGGCGTGTCCAGGGCGATGACCAGAACACCCTTGGCACGGGCCTTCGCGATCGCGGGCACGATCGCCTTGGAGTCGCTCGGCGTGATCAGGATGCCCTTGACCCCGGCGGCGACCATGTTCTCGATGGCGGTGACCTGCCCGGCGTTGTCCCCGTCGAACTTGCCCGCTGCGGTGGAGAGCTGGGCGCCGTTCTCCTTGGCCGCCTTCTGCGCGCCCTCCTTCATCTTCACGAAGAAGGGGTTGGTGTCGGTCTTCGTGATCAGCCCGACCTTCACCTCGCCCGAGCCGGAGCTCGAGGAGCCCGAACCGGAGCCGGACCCGCAGGCCGTCAGGGTGAGGGCCGCGACGCCCGTGACCGCGGCGACTCTGAGGAGGGAGGAGGACAGGCGAGTGGTGCGAGACATGATCGACTCCTGTGGGATAGCGGGCGGCACCGGGTAGGGATCAGAGCGTGCCGCCCGGGGTGTCATCGTTGACTTATGTCATCGTTGACACTTCCTGGCGAGGATGATGGACTCCGGATCCCGGCAACGTCAATGCCTTCCACCCGTCACAAATCGGCAACGCCCCCAGCCGCCGTCTCCGCGCAGCCGCTCGGCCGCGGTGGCTCCGGGCCGCCCCTCCGTCCCGTCCGCCCGAGCCGCCCACAGCCGTCCACAGCCGTCCTGAGTCGTTTTCCGTACCGTTCTCCGAGTTGTTTCCGAGCCTTTTCCCCGCCTTTCCGAGAGAGAGCAGCCCATGAGCCCGCGTCAGATCACCGTTCTGGGAGAGTGCGTCGCGGACGCCTTCGCGGAACCGGTCAACGCCTCGAACGAACTCGCTCTGCGGGTGCTGCCGGGCGGCGGACCCGCGAACACGGCAGTGGCGCTGGCCCGGCTCGGCACCCCGGCCCGCTTCCTCGCACGGCTGTCAGGCGACGTGTTCGGCCGTCTGTTCCGGGCCCATCTGGAGGAGTCCGGCGTGGACCTGTCGTACGCGATTTCCGCCGCCGAGCCCAGCACACTGGCGGTGGCGGAGCTGGACGCCCGTGGTCAGGCGGCCTACTCGTTCCACGCGCAGAACACGGCCGACTGGCAGTGGACGGCCGGGGAACTGGCGGCGGTGGACCTGTCCGGGACGGCCTGCGTGCACACCGGGTCGCTGGCACTGGTCCGCGAACCCGGCGGAGCGGTCGTGGAGGAGTTCCTGGCGGCGGCGGCTCCCGAGGCCACCATCAGCATCGACCCCAACGTCCGGCCGCTGCTCGTGCGCCCCGAGGTCTACCGTGCCCGGCTGGCGCACTGGTGCTCCCTCGCCGACATCCTGCGGCTGAGCGAGGACGACCTGGAGCTGCTGATGCCGGGCGCCGGGCCGGAGCAGGCCTGCGACACCTGGCACGCCGCGGGGGTGCGGCTCGTGGTGATCACGCTCGGCGCCGACGGCGCACTGGCGTCGCTCGACGGTGAACGGGTGCGGGTGCCCGCGGTGACCACGCGGGTCGTCGACACCGTCGGCGCCGGGGACTCCTTCACCGCCGGACTTCTGCACCACCTCGGCGCCCGCGGACTCCTCGGCGGCCGGCTGGCCGGTCTCGGCCTCGACGAGGTCGCGGAAGCCTGCCGGTTCGGCGCTCGGGTCGCGGCCCTGACGTGCTCGGTCGCCGGCCCCAATCCGCCGTGGCTGGACCAGCTGGCAGAGCTTTCGCCCACCGGCGGAGCCTGAGCGTCCGGACCGACCGGCCGGACGCGGTCCACGCCGGGCCGTTGACGCGCGGGGCGGACCGCGCCCATCATCGGCCCACCCGATGTCATCGATGACACAAGCCGGCGGCGACGTCGAACGGCCGCCGCGCACAGCTCGCCACACCGCCCCTGACGGACAAGGACACGAGACCGTGAAGAAGACCCTGCTCGCCGAGTTCACCGCCCGCGAAGGAGCGCAGGACGAGGTCGCCCGCCTGATCGGCGACTACGCCCTCGCGGTGCGCGAGGAAGAGGGCAACATCGCCTTCGACGTCTACACCAAGGCCGCCGAGCCGCGCGCCTTCTGGATCTTCGAGGTGTACCGGGACGAGGACGCCTTCCAGGCCCATCTGAACGCCCCGTACGGCGGTCCCTTCAACGCCGCGCTCACTCCGCTGATCGAGGAGACCGCCTCCGTGCTGACCTTCCTCGACCCGTTGGCCTGACGGACGGACGGACCGGCGAGCGGACGGGTGGACCGGCGGACATTCGGGCGGACGGGGGACGGCGGGACGGGGGGACGGGGGGACGGGGGATCGTCGGGCGAGACCGGCCGTCGTCCGGAGTGCGGGGCGGCGGCGAAGACGGCTGATCGCCGCACGCGTAATCTCCGTTGCCGACAAGCGGTGCCGGCCGCGATCCTGAGGCCATGAGGTACGTCGTATGCGGCTGAGGCTGCGGCAGTTCAGGCCCCGCACGGGTCCGCACGAGCATCGCGTCGTCCAGCCGTGGGAGCCTCCGCGCCGGATCTCGCTGAGCGCACCCGAGCCCATCGGCGCCCTGTTCGGCGACCAGGGAGGGCTGCGCCTGCTCTCGGGGTTGTTCTCCTTCGCCGCCTACTCCCGGCACACGATCGTCCACGTGCCGCTGCGCGACTCCCCTCAGCCCGACGAGGGCTTCGGCACACCGGTCGACCTCGTCCTTATCCATCACACGCTCGGTCTGCGCGCCGCCAAGTGGCCAGAACTGCGGCGCAAGTTGGTGCACGGCACGCCCCTGACCGCAGGCACCGACGAGAGCCGCACCGCCAGGGACGCCGCACGGTGGGTGGAACGCGAGAGGTGGGCCGACTTCCGAGACCAGGTGCGGCACGCCACCCACGCCGGCACCTTCTTCCTGTTCGGAAGCCGGGACGTCTTCGCCGCGGCCGCGACGGACCTCGCCGAGGCGGCCGGTCGGGGCCCGTGTCAGAAGGGCGTCGCCCAGGGCCACTCGGCGCTGATGACGACGCTTCCCAGGCTGGCCCAGCCGCCCGGCGGCGGCCACGACGTCGAGGTGCTGGTCCTCTTCAAGCCCCATCAGCCCCATCAGCCCCATCAGCCCCATCAGCCCCACGCCCACGTCGCACGTCCCGGGAGTTGAGCCGGTCGGCGGAAACCGGCCCCCGGCGCTGGTCGCCGCTGTCGCGGCGGAGGCGGTCGGTGTGGCGGGCCACGTCGTCCACGCGCGCGGCGAGTTCGGGATGGTCCGGGGTCAGATACGAGCGCGTGCCGGCCAGGGGGCCGACGAGGGCCGCCGCGTCGTCGGCGGCGAGGGCGGCGGAGAGTTCGACGAGGGGGGTGCGGGCGGCGGCGGGCAGGTCGCCGAGCGCGGTGATCTGTCCGGCGAGCCGGCGCAGATCGGCGGCGTTGGCACGCGCCCAGGCGGTGACGGTGCGGTCGGCGGCGCGGCGGTCGCGGGTGGCCTGGACGCGTTGCTCGCCCGTGGAGCCGGGGTTCCCGGGGCGAACGCGCAGGTAGCGGCGTTCGGCGGCCTGGCGGCTGGAGACGCCGAGGGGGTGCGCGAGGTCGGCCCAGCTGGCGCCCGCCTCCCGGGCCTCCTCGATCAGGCCCGGCTCCCATCCGGCGAGCCTGTCGCGCACTTCGCGGAGCAACAGGAGTGCGGCGAGCGCCTGTTCCGAGCTGGGCCGGGTGGACGCGGGAGGCCCGCCCGCCGGCGGGCTCCCGGCGGTGCGCAGCGCCTCGTTGATCGTGTCGAGGGCCGCGGCCGCGAGGAAGGACGCGGGCGTGACGGGGTGCGGGCGGTGGTGATCGGCGTCGGTCATGTCGCCTCCGGGGGCGTCGTCATCGTATGGACGACATCTTGCTTGTCATCGTTTCGATGACATGTTACAACGGTGGCAGGTCACCCCGCATTGGCAGCAAGTGCCTGAACCGAACACTGGAGGTGTTTCCCGATGTTGATGCGCACCGACCCGTTCCGCGAGCTCGACCGACTCACCCAGCAGCTCCTGAACACCACGGGAACGTGGTCGCGCCCGTCGGCGATGCCGATGGACGCCTACCGTGAGGGCGAGGAGTACGTGATCGCCCTCGACCTGCCCGGTGTCTCCCCGGACGCCATCGACATCGACGTCGAGCGGAACATGCTGACCGTCAAGGCCGAGCGGCGGCCCGTCGCCAAGGCGGACGACGTGCAGATGGAGCTCAGCGAGCGGCCCCTGGGGGTCTTCTCCCGGCAGCTCGTACTGGCGGACACCCTCGACACCGAGCGCATCGAGGCGGACTACGACGCGGGTGTGCTGACCCTGCGCATCCCCATCGCCGAGCGCGCCAAGCCCCGCAAGGTCGCCATCGGCCGCGGCTCCTCGCACCGGCAGATCAGCGGCTGACTCCCCGCTCCCGGGCGACTGCGGTGGCCGGCGGGCGAACCGCCGGCCACCGCTCCCCGATTTCCCCACCCGACCCCGATCACCTCAGACGAGAAAGGCATCCGCGTCACCGATGATCACCCTGCAGGAGCCATGCCGGTCCACCGTGGGCATGACGTTCGAGCAGATGCTGGAAAGAGTGCGGTACGAAGGCGCGTATCCGACCCGCGCCCAGGCCGAGGAGTCCGCGCGCGCCGTGCTGGCCGCGCTCGGGCGTCAACTCGCGGGCGACGAGCGGGTGGAGCTCGCCGCCAGGCTGCCGCACGAGGCGGCCGTCGCCTTCACATCGGCGACTTCCGACGCCGAACGCCTCACGGGTTGGGGCTTCGTCAAGGACCTGGCGTCCCGCACCGGCGCCACGGCGGCCACCACCCGCTGGGACGCCAGCACCGTCCTGCGGGTCGTGGCCCAACTCGCCGGCGAGGAGTTGCTCGGCCGTGTCCTCGACCGGCTCCCCTCCGGCTACGCCCTGTTGTTCGGCCGCGCCGAACTCACCCAGGCGGCCTGAACCGGGGAGGGGAGGGGGCGTACCGCGAGCGCCCCCTCCCCTCTTCCACGGTCAGCCGTTGCCGAGAAGTTCGTTCATCTCGGTGATCTCGGCGGTCTGCGCGGCGACGATGTCGTCGGCCAGGGACGTGGCGGGCGCGTACGCGCCCTTCTTCTTCTCGGCGGTGGCCATGTCCACGGCACCCTTGTGATGGTCGACCATCATCGCGAGGAACCTGGCGTCGAAGTCCTTGCCGGACGCCTTCCCGAGGGCGGCCATGTCCGAGGCGGCCATCATGCCGGGCATCCCGGAGCCCGAGTGATCCATGCCGGGCATGGACTCCGCGTCGCTGCCGGAGGAGCCCGGGACATCCTCACCCCAGGACGTCAGCCAGCCGCTCATGGTCCTGATCTCCGGTTCCTGCGCCTTCTCGATGCGCGCGGCGAGGTCCTCGACCCGGGCCGAGGACGCCCGCCCGGCGGCCAGCCGCGCCATCTCCAGAGCCTGCCGGTGGTGCGGGATCATGCCCTGCGCGAAGGACACGTCCTGCGCGTTGTGCGCGCCGGCCGACGCCGACGTGGAGCCGTGAGCGGCCGTAGGCCCGCTGCCGCTGCCGCTGCTGTCGCCGCCGCCACCGCAGGCGGCGAGAACGAGCGCGGCGACCGCGCAGGCGGCCGAGACGGCGGCGCGGCGGGTCAGGGTACGAGTGTTGCGCATGCTGAAACTCCTGTGGGGTCGTGCGAAAAGGGGATCCGGACATGCCGCGGCACAGAGGGTCGCCGTGCAGGCGGCGTGGTGCGTGCTGTCTAGATCCGCAGGAGTTGCAGTTCCGCCAGAGAGGGCGGCGCGCGTGCCTCGTCCGGGACCCGGGCCGCGTACGAGCGCGCGGCGTCGGTGCGCACGGGCACGGCCACCGGGTCGGGAACGAGAGCGGCGAGAGTCGGCGCACCGCTCACCGCGGCCGCCGCGCAGGTGGGGTCGGCGTGATGGAGGTGGCCCCCGTCGCACCCGCCGTGGTCCCCGGCGCAGTGCTCGTGCGCGCCGACCGCGACAGCCCTCATGTGCCCGGGCCCGGCGTGCTCGCGGACGGCGCCCCCGGGCGCCAGGGCGTGCATGGCCAGGAGACCCGCCAGCAACCCGAACACCAGCAGCGCACGCCACCGCCGTACAGGCGACGGCGCGAGGCGCTGCTCCGGGATCGTCATCGGATTCATCCTAGGGGGAACGTCGCGGACGGACTCATCGACGGTGTCGGCTCGGCGGTGTCAGCCGTGGGTACGGTCGTCGGCCCGTCGGCGTTCACCGCCGGGCGGCGCGCGTCGCGAGCCGCGGCGCTCAGAACGCGTAGCGGATGCGCAGCCAGGGGGCTCGGGCGGCCACCAGCGCACGGAGGCGTGACACGGCCGGCGACTTGGTGGCGCTCGCGTAGCGGACGTTCAGGGCGCCGTTCTCGGAGCGTTTGGTCTCCTGCAGGTCCGGTCGCCACAGGACGTCCTCGGCGCGAGGGTGCCACCTGAGGTTGACCTCGTGCAGCTCCCGGTTGTGCGTCAGCATGATCACCTCGGCGGCGGCCTGCCGCTTCACCCGGTCGGGCAGGACGTCGTCCAGGTGCCCGAGCAGATCCGCCCAGGCCTGCTCCCAGCCCGGACGGACGACGACCGGGGACAGGTTGAAGTGCACCTCGTATCCCGCGTCGAGGAAGTCCGCGGCGGCGGCGATCCGCTCGGCGACCGGTGACGTGCGCACATCCAGCAGCCGGGAGTCCTCCGGGGGCATCACCGAGAAGCGGACGCGGGTCCGGCCACGGGGGTCCAGCGCCAGCAGGTCGGGGTTGACGAACTTCGTCGCGAAGGAGGCCTTGGCTGTCGGCCACCGCCGGAAGGCGTGCACGAGATCCGCGGTGTTGTCGCTGATCAGGGCGTCCACCGAACAGTCGCCGTTCTCCCCGATGTCGTACACCCAGGCCTCGGGGTCGCACTGGTTCGGCTCGGTTTTCGAGCCCTGCCGGGTGATGTGACGGCCGATGTGGGCGACGATCCGGTCGATGTCGGTGAAGACGGTGATCGGGTTGGCGTATCCCTTGCGGCGCGGCACGTAGCAGTAGGCGCAGGACATCGCGCAGCCGTTGGAGGCGCCCGGTGCGATCCAGTCGGCGGACCGGCCGTTGGGACGTGTCCTCAGTGACTTCCGCTCGCCGAGGACGAGCGTCTCGCCCTTGACGCGCACCCAGCGCGCGACGTTGCCCTCATTGCCGTGCAGCCCGGGGATGCGCCAGTGGGACTCGACCTCGACCAGACGGGCCCCGGGGAAACGGCCGATGATCTGCCGGCCCCGCGGCGAGGCCGCGGCCGCGGGTTCGGCGTGGATCTCCCGCACGCACAACAGACGGTGTGCGGCGTCGGAGTCGCGAAAGGACGGCCGGCCGGAGCTCGCCGTCACGGGCTCGGGGCCGAGGGCGTCGAGCCCGAACAGGGCGTCGGCGTCGTCGGCCGAGGCGGCGAACGGCTGGCGCATACACATTCCGGTGGGGTGGAGGTGGACGAGCGGAACTGGCCGGATCGACAGCGAAGGCGTACGGACTACCCACTGTACGACCGCCTGGATCAGCGCCGACCGTGTCCCGGGGTGGGGCACGCCCTCAGCGAGCGGCCTGCATCACGTACAGGGCGCCGATCGCCGTGGCGAGCGCGCCGAGGAGGAGCCGCAGAGCGGTCTCCGGGAGTCGGGGCTGAAGACGTGCGCCGAGGTACCCGCCCAGCAGGCCGCCGACTCCGCAGGCGAGGCCCAGGAGCCAGTCCGGCGCCGCCTCCCCGCCGCTGACCGTCGACAGCAGGGCGAAGGTGATCGCGCCGACGACCGAGGTGACGAACGTCGAGGCGAGAGCGGCCGGCGCGACGAGGGCGACGGGCAGTCCACGGCCGACGAGGATCGGACCGAGCAGCGACCCGCCCCCGATTCCGTAGATCCCGCCCACGATGCCGACGGCCAGAGCGAGCACGGTGACGGAGGAGGAAGGCGGCCCATCGGCGGCGGTGGCGGCGCCGGTGCCCCGGGCGGGCGCGGGCCGCAGGGTGCGTGCGCACAGCCACAGGCCGAGCGGGAGGAGGAGGGCCGCGATGAGGAGGCGGAACACACCCGGCCCGGGGAGGGCGAAGACCCGCATCGTGGCGCCGAGGACCACGCCGGGCACGGTGCCGGTCACCAGGCGCCGCGTGAGCGGGCCGTGCAGCACGCCGGTCCGGTTGTGGCGCCACAACGCGCCCGGTCCGGCGACGAGGTTGAAGAGGAGGTTGGTCGGCGTGACCGCGGGGTTCGGCACGCCGAACACGCTCAGCTGCACCGGGAGGAGGAAGACCGCCCCGGACACGCCGACCGGCGCGGTCACGACCGCGATCGACAGCCCCCGCCACCAGCCCTCCCAGGACCGTCCACCATTCCACCGTCGCTCCCCTCGGCCGCCGCACGAGTATGACCACGGCCGCGGGCGGCGCGGCCGGTCGGCAACGAGATGTTCACGCGCGGGGGCCCGTCGAGGAGCGGATATCGCCAGAAGGCGCAGTCGGCGGGGTTCTGCCTACCGTGGACGAGTTGCACGAGCGGGGGCTCCGAACGCCCAGGTGACGTCCGTGCCGACGGCAGGAGCCCGGGCGACGGGGGTTGTCGGGGCGAGGGCCGAGACCGCGGCGGCCGGGCGCCTGTCACGAGGGGCCGGGTTCCTCCGTGCCGAGTCGCACGGTCGTCGTGACCCGGGTGAGGGCGGGAGTGCGCGGCACCGAACCGAACCCGAACCGCACGGGCGGATCGACGGGTGCGACGACACCGAGGTCGCCGCCCTCGAACGTCGCCGACACCGTGCGGACCGGCCGCAGGTCACGGGCCCCGTACCACTCCTTGCGGTCCCCGCCGGCGCTGCCGCGGGTGCGCACGCCCGGCAGCAGCACCCGGGCGGGGAGGTCCGTCAGCGCGCTCCATGCCGGACGACGGGCGAGCGAGCCGGGCACGACGCGCAGCAGGAGGCCCAGCAGCCCCCGCCGGCCGGTGGTGAAACGCAGCAGGAGCGGGCCGGCCGCGACGGTCCACGTGTCGCCGTCGACGCTCACGTCGACCGGGACGACGCACACACGGTCGAAGACATAGGTCCCGCTGACGAAGTCCGCCGTCTCCCGGGTGGGGGCGAACAGCAGCCGTTCTCCGTCGGGACGCTCCACCATCACATCGCTGAACGCCCCGAACGGCGACCGCGCCCAGTGCCCCAGCACGAGGCGCGTTCCGTGGGACGTGCCCAGGCCCGCGATCCAGCCGTCGAAGCGCAGTCTCATGCCGGTTCTCCCGCCCTTCGCACGCGACACACCTCGGGGAACGGCTACCCCTTGCGGTGTCCGGCCACGCGCCGCCGCAGTGAGGGACGACTCGCCCCGACCGACGGGTGTCGCGGGAACTCGGGGGTACCTGCTGCTCGCCGCGTCCCGAGCCGGTCCGGGCAGTGCGGCTTTCGTCTCCCATGAGCGCCGGCCAGGTGATGAGTCATGACCAGTACGCAGGAACGGCCCGAGTCCACCGCCTCCCTCGCCGGCGTCCCGGCCCGGGGGACCGCGCAGGAGCGCGCCGCACGCATACGCCGTCGACTGGAGCGGCTGATCGGCATCGCGGCGACCGAGGGCAACGCGCTCACCGCTCTGCGCAACGGTGACGAGATCTTCCCGGCGATGCTGGCGGGCATCCGGTCCGCCGAGCACACGGTGGACATGATGACGTTCGTGTACTGGAAGGGGGACATCGCCCGGGACTTCGCGCGGGCACTGGCCGACCGGGCCCGGGCCGGTGTGCGGGTACGGCTGCTGCTGGACGGCTTCGGAAGCAGACTGATCGAGAAGGAGCTGCTGGCGGAGATGGAACAGGCCGGCGTGCAAGTGGCCTGGTTCCGCAGACCGTTGCTCCTGTCACCGCTGAAGCAGAATCACCGGTGCCACCGCAAGGTCCTGGTCGTCGACGAGCAGACGGCCTTCACCGGCGGGGTCGGCATCGCCGAGGAATGGTGCGGCGACGCCCGCAACGCACACGAATGGCGCGACACCCACGTCGAGGTCCGCGGGCCGGCCGTGGACGGCATAGCCGCCGCTTTCGCGCAGAACTGGGCCGAATGCCACGACGCACTCTTCGACGAGCGCGACCGCTTCGTCCAGCACCGTCCGCAGGGCGACGCGGTGGTGCAGGTGGTGCGCGGCTCGGCCAGCTTCGGCTGGCAGGACATGCAGACGCTGATCCGGGTCGTGCTGGAGTCGGCGGAGCACCGCTTCCGCCTGGCCACCGCCTACTTCGCACCCGACGAGTACTTCGTCGACCTGCTCTGCGCCACCGCACGGCGGGGCGTCGAGGTGGAGATCCTGCTGCCCGGACCGCACACCGACAAGCGGGTCTGCCAGCTGGCCGGCCAGCACCACTACGAGGCGCTCACCGCCTGCGGGGTGAAGATCTACCAGTACCAGCCGACGATGATGCATGCCAAGGTCATCACCGTCGACGGCGTCGCCGCACTGGTCGGCTCCACCAACTTCAACCGCCGCTCCCTGGATCACGACGAGGAGATCATGCTCGCCGTGCTGGACGAGAGCTTCACAGGCACCCTCGACCGCCACTTCGACGACGACGTGCGGGCCGCCACGCTGATCCGGGAGGGGCGGTGGAAGCGGCGTTCCGTGCTGCAGAGGGCGCGAGAGGCGGCCGTCGTGCCCATCCGCCGCTTCCTGTGACCCGCCGCCCCCGCCGCTCGCCGGCCGCCAGGCGCCCTGATGGTTCGTGGCGCTGATCCCCGAGGTCACCCCGCATTTCCTGTGAGCGCAGGCATGGAGGCAGAATAAAGGGGTATCCGCCGGACGGCGCCGACCCCGTTCGGGCGGCGCCGCGGGTGGCTTCGACGATGCGGGAGGGACAGGTCATGACGCTCAGGAGCGCGACGGCAACGGACAGGCAGGCGCACGAACTGCCGGACATCGCCCGCCCCTCGCAGGTGGCGCCCAAGGACGCTCGCGAACTCTCCCGAATCTTCTTCGACCAGCTCGCGGTGCTGGAGGAGGGGACGCCGGAGTACCAGTACGCGCGGAACACGCTGATCGAGATGAACATGTCTCTGGTCCGGTTCGCGGCCGGCCGGTTCCGCAGTCGGGGGCCGGAGGAGATGGAGGACATCGTCCAGGTCGGCATGATCGGTCTGATCAAGGCGATCGACCGGTTCGAGCTGACCCGTGAGGTCGAGTTCACCTCGTTCGCGGTGCCGTACATCGTGGGTGAGATCAAGCGGTTCTTCCGGGACACCACGTGGGCCGTCCATGTGCCGCGCCGGCTGCAGGAGGCCCGCGTCCAGCTCGCCCGCGCGACGGAGGAACTGCGCAGCCGCCTCGGCCGTACGCCCACCACCAGGGAGCTCGCCGAGCTGATGAGCCTCGGGGAGGACGAGGTGTGCGAGGCGCGCCTCGCCGCCAACGGCTACCACTCCTCCTCCCTGGACGCCGCCGTCAGCGGCAACGAGGACGGCGAAGCGGCGCTGCAGGACTTCATCGGAGCCGAGGACCAGGCGCTGGAGCTGGTCGAGGACTTCCACGCCCTGGCCCCGCTGATCGCCGGACTCGACGAGCGGGACCGGCAGATCCTCCACATGCGGTTCGTCGAGGAGCTCACCCAGGCCCAGGTCGGCGAACGTCTGGGCGTCTCGCAGATGCACGTCTCCCGGCTGCTGTCGCGCACGCTCGCCCGACTGCGGGACGGCATGCTCACCGAGCGCTGAACACACCGGGGCCACCGGAAACACTCGGCCGACCACGGGCAACAGTGGGCCGACTAGTGGGCGGGCGCGTACAGACGCAGATGCGCGACGACGCGTTTGCCGGTTTCCAGGGCGACGGTCTGCAACTGGTCGCACAGCCGGGTCACCAGACGCAGGCCGTGTCCGCCGATCCGGCCGGCGTCGTGGGCGCGCAGTTCGGGCGGGCGGGGAGAGCTGTCGCTCACGGTGACGCGCAGCAGGGCGGCGTCCGGTGTCACTTCCAGCGCCAGCCCGCCCGGTCCGGGCGCGTGACGCAGTGCGTTGGTGACCAGTTCGCTGACGACGAGCTGGGCGTCCTGGCTCGGCCGCTGGTCGGGGTGGTGTCCGGCCCGGGCCAGCAGCGTGCGCACCGCCGCACGGGCGTCGGCGATGGACGCACCCGGCGTGTCCCAGGCGGCGCTGAACAGCAGCGGGGTCGGGGGCTTGCGTGCGTGCGATGCCCGGTCTTCAAGGGGGGTGGCCATAGAACTCTTCCCGGGGGTCGTCCTCGTCGATGGGTCAGGGGTCGTCGTGGTCGTGTGATGCGGATACCCGCTGACCTTCCGTTCATGAGGCGCCGGAGGCCCGTGCGCCGCGTGACGGCCCGTTCCGGGGCCTGCGCCGGGCCTCACGCCACGCCGTTCACCGCGGATCCGGCTGAGGCGGAGGCTGGAAGCAGGCGGTGACCTTCTTGCCGCGGGGGCAGTGATAGGCGAGCCAGTCGTCGGCGAGAGCGTCGACCAGCAGCAGACCGCGCCCCCCAGGGGCCGAGGTGCCGGGGTCGCGCGGCTCGGGGAGCCGGGGGGAGGAGTCGTGCACGGTCACGTGCAGGCACTCCTCGTCCCAGGTGAGGATCAGCTGCGCCGCGCTGTGGGCGTGCACATGGGCGTTGGTGACCAGTTCGGACACGGCCAGCACCACGGAATCCACCAGGTCGGGCGAGGTCCTCGACCAGGCCAGCGTCTCCAGGTGCGCGCGCGTCCAGTCCCGGGCCGTCTTCGCCCCGCTGTTCAGCGGCAGTGAGCGCGCCCACCCCACAGCCCTCAGCGATGAGTCCTTCGCCACTGTCTCTCCTTGCGCCAACCGAACGAGCCGTCGTCGATGTCCCGTCTGCCCAGAAATACCGGACCCAAGGTCGCCGCAGGAGAATGCGCCCCCATGCGGGGGCGGGGGGAGCGCTCAGGCGCCTCAGGCAGTGGGGCGCGGAACGTCGGTCGAGCGGCTTTCCTCCACGACGCGGTAACCGGCGCTCGTGTACAGGCTCATGGCCACGTCGTTGCCGCCCCACACGGTGAACATCAGCGCGCCGTCACCGGCCGCGAAGGCGGCCTGTTCGCCTGCCGCCATCGCGGCACGTCCGAACCCCTTGCCGCGGTGCCGCTCCTCGACGTGCAGCGAGTAGCCGTAGGTGACGCCCGGCAGGTGCCCGTGCCTCAGCCAGCCGGTGCCGATCCGCTCTCCGGCCGCCTCGAGCACCAGGAAGGCGTGGCCGGGCGTCGCCAGGCCCTCGGGAAGCAGCTCGGCGAAGTCACGGTCCGACTTGTGCACGGCCCCCTCGGGGCTCAGGGCTCCCGAGCGGACGATGTCGGCGATGTAGGCGGCCTTCTCCGCGTCGAGCCACCCGCGATATTCGGCCGGTGTCATCGGCCGTGCGGTGACACCCTCCAGTGCTGTCGGCGGGGAGTCGACGCGCCGCGCTCTGAGCTGGCCGCGGAGACGGTAACCGTCGAACAGCCTGCCGGCGGGCTCGGTGAGCCGCACCTCCACCCTGCTCGCGCCGCGCCGCGCGCACCACTGCTCGGCCCACTCCCGCGCGGCCCGCTCGTGCCCCCGGCCCGTGTGGGAGGCGTCGACGCGGAGATCGCCGATACGGCCCACGAGGATGCCGTCGGCGTCGGTCACCACGACCGCGACATGACCCACCCGGGTCCCGGCGTCCGTGATCTCGGCGACGGTCCAGTCACCGGCGCCGGCGTCCTCCAGCATGCGGTCCGCCGCGGCGGCTCCGAGACCGGCCGCCGTGTATGAGGCACGTCGCCGCCGCTCGAAGTCGGACCGCCATTCCGCGCTGTCGTCAAGGAGGGTGAATGCTGCCACGTGTGTCACGTGAGCACTCTAACGGCACGCTCTCGCAGGCGAGTTGCCGCTCGTGCGGTGCGTCCGGCAATGGACACGGCGCCACGCGGGCCGCGGCGAACGGAGCGTCGTTCCAAGCGCCGGGCCCGGCGGAGTTCATCGCGGCGGCGACGGCGCTCGATCGTCCAAGCGGGCCCGAGGACGTCGCCGACGCGGCGCGCCGGACCACCGGGCGGGTCGTCGACGCCGGCGGTGGAACGTTCCTCGGGCCGCACCCCCGACGGCACGGCACGCCGAGACCCGGCGCCGCGGCCACCCGGCCCGGACGCCTGTCATGTCCGGGCGGGTGTCCGCAGGGCGAGGAGGGCGACGTCGTCGTCGTTGGCGACGGGGCGGACCCGGCGCAGCAGCAGGTCGGTGAAGGAGGCCAGAGGGCGGTGGGCCAGGGCGGCGGCGTGCCGGCGCAGCCGATGCAGGCCCTCGTCGAGCGTGTGGCCCGGTTCCTCGATCAGGCCGTCGGTGTAGAGGAGCAGGGTGGACCCGGGCGGCAGCAGGACGGTGGCGTCGGCACGGGGCCTGCGGGCGCCGGTGCCCAGGAGGATGCCGTGTCCTCCGGTGAGGTATTCGGCCAGGCCGTCGTGACTGATCAACAGGGGTGGCGGGTGGCCCGCGTTGGTCCAGGACAGTCGCCAGTTGCCGTCGTCGGCCGCTTCGACCCGGGCGAGGATCAGGGTGGCCATGGCGACGTCGGTGATGTGCATGACCGCCTCGTCGAGTCGGGCCACGATCTGGCTGGGGGGCTCGTGCAGAGCCCATGCGTAGGCGCGGAGCATGTTGCGTACCTGCGCCATGCCGGCCGCCGCCTCCAGGTCGTGACCGACGACGTCGCCGACGGCCAGCGCGGTGGCGCCGTCCGAGAGGGAGAAGGCGTCGTACCAGTCGCCCCCCACCTGCGAGGCGTCGGGCGCGGGCAGGTAGCGGACCGTCATCTGCAGGCCGGGCACGCGCGGCATCTGGGGCAGCAGGTGGTTCTGCATGGTCTCGGCGACCTTGCGCTGGCGCTGGTAGAGGCGCGCGTTGTCCAGGGCGAGGCCGGTACGCCGGGCGATGTCCTCGAGCAGCGGAAGGTCGGTGGTGTGGAAGTCACCGGGCTGCTTGGCGCGGCCCAGGGTCAGCGCCCCGAGGACCGCCCGTGTGCTGCGGATGGGCGCGATGGCCGCGGAGTGCACGCCGGTGGCCTCGAACAGACGGCGCTGCTCGACCGCGATGCCGGAATCCGGCGGCCCCTGGTAGGTCTGCGGGCCGGCCAGGGTCGAGGCGACCCCGCGCAGCGCCCGGGACAGGGGCATCGGGGACTCCTCGGGGATCGGCGGCATCGGTCCCTCGAGTTCCTCGTGGCGCACCAGCTCGCCGCCGTCCGCCTCCACGACGACGGTGCGCCACACCTCGTCGCGCTCGGTGATGAGGTCGATGACGGCCCAGTCCGCCAGCCGCGGCAGCACCAGGGTCACCAGCCGGCGCAGCGCCTCCTCGACGTCGAGGGTGGACGTCAGCTGCGTGGTCGTCGCGGCCAGCAGCGCGAGACGCTCGATCTCCGGCAGCAGCGTGGGCGCCTGCTCGGGCCGTGCGCCGGCCTCCCCCGGATGAGGCGCGTGGAAGAGGACGAGCGTGGTGTTCGCGTGGCCTGCGAGGCCGAACGGGGTTATCAGCCACGCGATTTTCAGCAGGGAACCGTCCCCGCGTGCGAAGTAGTCCTCCGGGGCCTGCTCGGTACGAGCGGCGTGGAACGCCTGCCGCATCTTGCACTGGCTTCTAGGCAGGGGTTGTCCGTGGGCGTCCCGATGCAGCAGGTCGTGCGCGTCGTGGCCGAGCAGATCCGCGGCGGGTCGGTCCAGCAGCTGCTCGGTGAGTGCGTTGACGGCGAGGATACGGCCCTGCTCGTCCACGACGTAAGCCCCGGTCCCGATGGCGTCGAGTCCCTCGGCCGGCGCGGTGACAGGTGCCGCCAGCGGCCCCGTTCCGTGGCTCTCCTCCCGCTCCGGTTCTGCTGCCATGCCCACATCTCCTCAGCTCACCGCCGGCACGCCCGCTCGACGATATCCGCTTCCCGACTGCCCCGGCAGCTCGAAACGAAGCCGCCGCGAGGAGCGGTCCTGTCCCGCCTCGCGTCGGGACCGCCACGGGCCGGAGGACGGTGGGCGCAGCGCGCCGGCTCAAGGGGCGGCGGGCCTTCCGGCAGCGTCCGGGGCGGCGCCGGCCGGCGCGGTGGCGGGGAACAGGGACCGGTTGGCGATCACGTGGACCGGCGCGTCGAAGCTCGCCGCGCCGTTGTGGTGGTCCGGGTGCGCGTGGGTGACGATGAGCCGGTCCAGCGGCTTGCCGAGCCCCCTGGCGTAGGCGGCGGCCTCGTCCGCGTAGACGGGGTTCAGCTGGGCGTCGATCACGATCGCCCACACCGACGAACCCGTGGCGACGATCGGCCGCCGCCTCGGCTTCCCCGAACCCACCTACTTCGGCAAGTTCTTCACCCGTCACACCGGAGTCACCCCCGGTGCTTTCCGGCAGGCGCACCAGAGCCAGCCGTGAGTCGGGCTCGTGCGAGCCGGCAGCGGCACGCGGCGACGGCCCGGAGGCCGCTGCCGCGTGTTCGGCGCAGGGGACGGGGTCAGCGCTTCGTGTAGATGAGACCGAGCTTGTCGATCTCGCCCCCGGCGCGGCCGTGGAACCCGGCGACCTGCCATCCCGACGGCGCGGTGCGCGTCACGCAGTCGGACGTGGTGGTACCGCCGGACAGGCCGCGGCCGAGGTTGGTGGTGAACTTGGCGGAGAAGACGCGCGTGAGCCCGTCCTTCTGGCCCTGGCACAGCTGGGCGGAGGTGACGTACTCACCGCTGCCCAGAGTCAGGGTCGACACCGTGCCGCCGGTGCCGCCGTGGGTGAGCACCTTGCCGCCCGCGAGGGTCAGGGCGACGCCGTCGACGCGGGAGCCGCTGCGCAGCGACAGGCTGACGGGACTCACGCCGGCCGGTACGGCGTCGATGTCGTTGTAGTAGTCGCCGTGGGGTCCGCCGAACTGGTCGCTGAGCTGGAGGTCCGGGTTGCGCGACCAGGAGAAGCCGACGCCGACGGGGTCGTGGTCGGACAGCATGAGCCCGTCGCCGGTGAGGAACTTGGCGTGCTCGTTGTTGTAGGACGTGGCGTTGAGCGTGACCAGTCTGCTGCCGCGGTAGAGGACCTTGTCGACGACCTCGCAGGTGTTGGGCACGGTGGGCCCGGTCTGGACGCAGACGAGGTCGCCGCTGCCCTTGGCGGGCGGGGTGCCCCCGCGGACCAACTGGACCCAGGCGTCGGTGAGTTTGTTGGCGGCGCCGAACTCGGCGATGGTGTCGCCGGAGCGGGTGTAGCGGGTGTTGGTGTCGCCCATGACGACGACGGCGTTGCCGGCGGAGTGGGTCTTGATGAAGGCCGTCAGCTGGGCGAGGTTGTCCGCGCGTGAGGCGAGGTCGCCGTCGTTGGTGCCGGCGTTGGTGTGCAGGTTGTAGAAGTCGACGTAGACGCCCTCGGCGAGCCGTTCCCGGATGAAGGTGAAGCCCTTGGGGGTCAGGCAGTCGCCGGAGTCGACCTGGCAGGAGTTCCAGCGCACCCGCTCGAAGTCGTCGGCGTCGTAGGGGAGTTTCGAGAGGGTGTTGAGGCCGCTGCCGATGGCGGCGCCGCCGCTGGTGGGGGTGCGGTAGGCGTGTGCGGTGTCGGCGGCGTAGAGGTAGGAGTGGTAGTTGAAGTCCTCCTCGACGTGCACGATGTCGTAGGGCGCGATGCGCTGTCCGATGGCCGTCGTACTGGTGTCGCGGGGCGTGGAGGCGCTGGAGATGATCGCCGGCAGGCCCGCGACGTTGTAGGTGAGGGTGCTGAAGGAGCCGGATGCCGGATCCGCGGCGACGGCGGCGGCGGGGGTCGCGGTCGCGACGAATCCGCCGCAGGTGATGGCCGCGGCCGTGAGGCAGGTGAGAAGACGGCGCATGAAGTGGAACTCCTGTGTGTGGGGAGGGGCAGCGGGAACCTACCGCTGGTAACCCGCTTCTGTCGTCGCCTCTGTCAAGGGAGATCAAAACTTGACCGCGTGGTCTGGTCCATGGGTCAGGCTGTGGCTTGCCGCCCGGTGTCGGGCAGGTGAACCTTTCGGATGCGCCCGAACGGGCTTGTGTGCGGCGGGCGTTCGGCCTGAGGTTCCTGGCGGGGTTCGTGGGTGGCGGCAAAGGATGGGTGGGCGGCGGGCGTGGGCGGCGGGATGCCCGC
The DNA here is from genome assembly GCF_030816715.1 of Streptomyces achromogenes. Classification (NCBI taxonomy): domain Bacteria; kingdom Bacillati; phylum Actinomycetota; class Actinomycetes; order Kitasatosporales; family Streptomycetaceae; genus Streptomyces; species Streptomyces achromogenes. The sequence goes on from NZ_JAUSYH010000001.1 coordinate 8,503,775, forward strand.
GTGATCGCCGGAATATCTGACGAGTCAGGTATTGTTGGTCAGGTGAACCGCTCGCATCAGGTGGGCGCCACACCGTTCTGCCGAGGTCCTCGATGAAGCTGATCTACGTTTTCGACGCCTACTGCGGTTGGTCGCACGGCTTCTCCCCGACGCTCCGCGAGGTGATCTCGCGGCATCCGGAGCTCGCCGTCGAGGTCGTCTCCGGAGGCGGGCAGGCGGGCCTGGGTGCGGAGGATGCCGCCGCCTTCGGAGCGCCCGGGACACGGACGGCGGCGGAAGCCGACTTCGCGCGCGCCGCCGGGCTGGGCGTCGACGGCTTCCCCACCCTCCTCGCCGTCGACGGGGAGCGCACGACCGCGCTGGCCCGCGGCCGAGCCACCGCCGACGACGTGGAGCGACGCCTCGCGGCGTTCTCCGCCACCCGCCCCTCCTGACCCACCCCGTCCCGCCGACCCGACCGCCGACCCTTCCGTCGACCGCCGCCCGATCGCCGGCCCCTCTCCCGACCGCTGCCCCCTCTCCCGACCGCTGCCCCGTCCCCGACCACTGCCCCGTCCCAGATCACCCCCGAAGGAACCGTCATGAGCACGCTAGACTTCAAGATCCTCGACCTGGACTTCCCCGTCGGCAGCAAGAACAAGACCGCCACCCTCGTCACCGGCGAGACCGACGCGCTGCTGGTCGACGCCGCTTTCACCCGCGCCGACGGGCACCGCCTGGCCGCCGCGATCCTCGACTCCGGCAAGCGGCTGACCACCGTCTTCGTCAGTCACGCCGACCCCGACTTCTACTTCGGCGCGGAGGTTCTCGCCGACGCCTTCCCGGAAGCGGCGTTCGTCGCCACCCCGCTCGTCATCGAGCACATCCAGCACTCCTACGAGGGCAAGCTCAAGGCGTGGGCGGCGCTCGGCCCCAACCTGCCCACCCGCCTGGTGGACCTGGAGCCCCTCACCGGGGACCTCACCCTGGAAGGCCACACCTTCGAGCTCAAGGGCGGCCCGGCCGCGCTGCCGGACCGCCACTACCTGTGGCAGGCCGAGCACCATGCCCTGCTGGGCGGCGTCCTGCTCTTCCAGCAGGAGCACGTCTGGGTCGCCGACACGCCCACCCCCGATGACCGCGCCGCCTGGATCGACCTGCTCGGCGAGATGGCCGCCCTGAACCCGGAACTGGTCGTGCCGGGTCACCGCCTGCCCGGCACGGCGGCGGACCCGACCGCCATCACCGCGACCCGCGACTACCTGCTCGCCTTCGAGGAGGAGCTCGGCAAGGCCGCCGACGGCGCCGCCCTGGCCGAGGCGCTGGTCAGGCGTTACCCGGACAACGGGATGCTGATCGCCGCGCAGATCGGCGCGAAGGTCGCCAAGGGCGAAATGAAGTGGGGCTGACATGAGCGAGTTCGCGACCTCCGCGGCCCCCGCCGACGTCGTACGCCGCCAGTACCTGGCCTCCGCGGCAGGTGACCTGGAGGCACTTCGGGCCACCCTCGCCCCGGACGTCGAGTGGACGGAGATGGCCGGCTTCCCCCTCGCCGGCACCTACCGCACTCCCGACGGCGTCACCGCCAACGTGATGGCACAGCTCGGCAAGGACTGGACGGGCTGGACCGCCCACGACGACGCCTACGTCGTCGACGGTGAGAACGTCGTCGTCCTGGCCCGCTACACCGCCGTCAACAACGCCACCGGCAAGCCGATCGACGTCCGGGTGGCGCACCACTTCGTCGTGCGCGGCGGACTCATCGTCCGCTTCGAGCAGTTCGTCGACACCGCGCTCGTCCGCGACGCGATGACCGACTGACCCGTCCGTCACTCGGTGGTGCGCAGCGCGGTCCAGGTGTCGGGTCGCACGACGCCGTTGGCCTTGAGCCCCCGCTCGCTCTGGAAGCTCTGGACCGCGGCCTGCGTACCGGACCCGAACTCACCGTCCGCGTCGGTGCTTCCCTCGCTGTACCCGCGCTTGGACAGCATGCACTGAACCTGTTGGACGCGTCGGCCCGTGTCGCCGAGGCGGGTGCGGGCCTTGCCCGAGTAGTACGTGCACTCGGAGAGCCAGGGCGCCGTGTCGGTCACGGCGGACGGGTCGGCGGCGGACGGGGTGGCGGAGGGAGAACTCTCCGGTGCGGTTCCGGGAGCGGAGGCGTTGACGGGACGGCCGACGGGGGAGGCCGACGGCCCGGCGCCCGGGGCGGTGGCGGTCGTGCCGCCGCGGTTCTCGACGGCTGCGCCGTCGACGTCGGGGCGGGCGTGAGCGCTCGCGCTCGGGGAGACCGACGCCGTGGAGACGTGACCGGATCCGCCGTCGACGGCCCTCGTGACCCCGGCTTCCGGAGAGGCGGTGGCGGGAGGGTCCTGGCCGGTGAGCAGAAAGGCCGCCGCGCCCACGGCGCAGGTCGAGAGGGCCGCGGCGGCGATCAGCAGGGGCTTGCGCCGGTTCCGGGCGGGGGCCTGTGCCGGTCCCGACCGCCCCGACGGTGGCGCGGCCGGGTCGCTCTCGGCCGCCGGCGGTGACGCGACGGGCGGCCCGGACTCAGGCTTGCGTGCGGCGAGGAGCGCCGACGGGGCGCCCGTCGACCGGAGCCGGGGCGTGCCGGCGACAGGCAGGCGGAGCAGCTTCTCGTACGCCCGCTGCCGGGCCTGCATCTTCGCGTTCAGCGGCTCCGGCCAGTCGGACGGCACGGCGGACGGGACGGCGTGGCTCTCGGCCGCGGCGATCAGCTGCTGCGGCGTGGGCCGCTGCGCGGGCTCCTTGGCCAGACACGCGGTCAGCAGCGCGCCGAGCTCCGGGTCCGCCGCGGAGATCTCACCGATCACCTCGGGGTGGGGTTCCTCGAACGCCACCCGGTGCATCACGTCGACGCCGGTGCCGTCGCCGAACGGAGCCCGGCCCGTCACCGCGTAGGCGAGCGTCCCGGCGAGCGAGAACACGTCCGACGCCGTGTCGGAGCGGCCCTCCCTCAGGTGCTCGGGGGACATGTAGGCCGGTGTGCCCACGCGGTTGCCCGTACCGGTGATCGCACTCGCGTCGGCGGCCTTGGAAATGCCGAAGTCGATCACGTGCGCGCCCCGGACGGACAGCAGCACGTTGGACGGCTTCAGGTCCCGGTGCACGATCCCCTCGACGGCGAGCCCGGCGAGCGCCCGGCCCAGGTCCCCCACCAGACGCCAGACCGCGGACGTCTCCAGGGTGCCGTCCTCCTGTACGGCTTCCGCCAGGTCGAAGCCGGGGAGGTACTCCGTGGCCATCCACAGCAGTTCGTCCTCGAATCCCGTACCGCACAGCCGTGGCGTGTGCGGCGTCCGAAGCCGGGCGTGCACCGACGCCTCCCGTTCGAACCGGCGCCGGAAGCTCGGATCCTCCGCGTATTCAGGCCTGATCACCTTCAGCGCGACCAGTCCGGGACTCTCGTCCCCGGGGCGGGCCAGGTAGACCCGTCCCATGCCGCCACTGCCTAACAGTGCCACCGGCGTATACGGGCCGACGCGCCCGGGATCGCCGAGCCGCAGTGGTGAGGCACCGGTCTGCCGCAGCGTCGCCGCCGCATCGTCAGCAGGTCCCGGTCGCTGTCCCGACAAGAATTCCCCCGAAGTTACTTTCGATGAACGCTAGTTCGCCCTCATGGAATACGAGGCTAGCCCAGCCTGCGCGCTCGTTCAGCAATTCGGTCACTTCTGCCCACCCACCGGAGGCGTCCCCTCCGGTCCGCCGGAGGAAATGCGTGCCGTGTCGGCGCGTGGCGAGCGGCCCGCGTGAACAGCGACGCCTGCCCGGCGGCGACGGAATCCACGTGCACGCGTGGACCGGCCCGGGAGACACTGCGCGGATGATCTCCGAAGTCTCGCACACCCCTCAGGAGCGGGCTCTGCGTCATGTCGCCACGCTGGCGTCCGGCCCGCCGATGGACCCGACACTGCGAGTGACGCTGAACTTCCATCCCGACCGGGTCTTCCGCGACAGGCTGACGGTGGAGGCGCTGGCCGAGGACGGGCTGTACCGCTCGCAGTTCGTCACGGGGACCGGAAACGGCGGGCTGACCGCGCATCCCGGCGGCGACAGATGGGCCTGGGAGAGCCGGATCTTCGACGGAGCCTACGACGCGGCGCCCGCTCACGACAGGCCCGTCTACGGGGCGTTGAACTTCCGCCGGAAGCCGGCCGGCGGGGCTCCGCGATTCGGCTCCGCGCACTTCCGGCTGACGGTTCAGACGGCTACGCGCACCACGTTCTGCTATCCGGACAGCTTCCTCGAACCCTCGGACTTCGGTGTCGCCTCCCGTATGAGGCTGATCGCGCTCGCCCTGGCCGACCGTCAGGACGACCTCGACGACTACATCGAGGCCCAAGTGCACGGGCCGGTCCGGCTGGACCGTCATGTGGAGGCCCTGGTCCTGGACGCGTGCTACCGGGGCACGGCCGTCGAGGCCGCGGCGATGCGTCTCGGCTGTCCCGTCGAGTGGCACTCCGGATTCCGCCTCCAGGTCGAGGAACTGCGGCGGCGCCCCGGCTACCGCGGTCAGGAGTACGTCGACCTGGGCGCGCGGATCGCCGTCGACGGCGTGCTCGACCCTCGCATCCTGGGAGACGCGGCACGTGACGGCCGCCACGACCCGCAGGCGGTCAAGAAGGTGTGGCACTGCCTGGCCCGCTTCGGCGCTCCCGTGAGGACGAACGACACAGGCCAATCGGTGCAGGGAAGCGGATAGCCGCCATGGACGGAGAAGCCACGTACTCTTTTGGCGCCGAAGGGCCGGACGGCGGGAGCGGGGGCCGGGGTACCCGCAGTGCTCAGGAGCGCTGGGCCTTGGCGACCTCGGCGGTCAGGGCCGGCTCGGGCGGCTTGCGACTGATGGCGAGGGGGTGGGCCCGGGCGCCGGGCGCGAGGTCGTCCGCGCCGACGAACCGCGTCTCGACGACCTCGCCGTCGGCGTCGCGGAAATCGACCTGGACGGCGTAGGACGCCGTCTCGTCCGTGCTGTTGGTGATGTTCACGATGACGGCGAGCAGGCCGCCCGCCTCGGCGCGCGGCTTGCCGGTGAGGGAGACGTCCGCGGTCGCGTTGCCCCGGCCTTCGAGGTTCTTCAGCTTCTTCTCGGCGGCCTGGTTGGCGCGCGCGACCTCCGCGGACACCGACGCCTCGAACTCCGAGGCGCGCGCCGAGGCGGAGGAGGCGGCGGCGGAAGCGGCAGCGCGCACGGACTCCTCGACGGACGCGCCGAGCGAGGCGAGTGCGGACGGCGCGGCACCGGAGAAGGACGCCGTGTCGGGAGCGGAGGGGCGCGGGGTGAAGGAAGCGCCGCCGCCGTCACCGTCGCCGCTGCTGCACGAGACCAACGTCGTCGCACCCGCCGCCGTCACGATCAGACCGGCGACGGCGGAAGCGACGCGCCCCCGCAGCGGTCTTGCCTGCACGCCGGACGCACCGTCGTTCATCAGGTCGGACCCTTCGTCAAGGTTTCCCGCTGTTCACGCCTTTTGGTCACGCGGCTCCATCGTCCCCGGCGCGCTCGCGCCGAGCCACCCGGCAGGGTGCGGAAGAGTGGTTACCGGGGCGGCGGCAGGATCCCTGCATCACCCCCGGCGACACCCGCACCCGCACGCATCGAATGGGCCGGAAAGAGGCGTTGAGAACGCCACGCGAAGCCATTAGCCCGCATTGATTTTCGTCAATGCGATGGAGGCGTCTTCTGTGACCCGAGTGCAGAACCTGTTACCGACCGTGGTCCTGGCCGTACAAGCCTTCACGCATCGTCGTCCTCGACCTGGGACACCTCCCTGTCGCTTCCCGACCTGGGCCCGGGCAGCCCCTGCCCCAAGGTGATGCCGAAGGTCGTGGCCGGACGGCCAGGGGCCCGCGGACGACCGGCCGACCTCGTCGAGGACGAGCGAAGACTCGGTGGCCGTCCGCGTGGCGTGCCGCCTCGGTTGGTCACACAGTGGGCGGCGACGTGAGGCGGTCACCGCTCCACCCCGCCGCCGACGATGCCGGTCAGCTCCCGCCAAAGGAACCGGAGGAACCGGAGGAGTCCGATGAGCCGGACGGGCCGGAGGGGCCGGAGGGATCCGAGGAGCCGGAGGAGCCGCGCTTGGCCAGCCACCAGGCTCCGCCGCCGAGTACGAGCAGGGCGAGCACGATCACGGCGACGAGGGCGCTGGTGGACATGCCGTCGTCCTCGTCGCCGGCCATGTCGTCGGCCTTCGGGGAGGCGTCCGGCGTGCCGGCCGTGGCGGCGGGGGCGGCCGCGCTGGGCGTCGGGCTCGGCGTCGCCGTCGGGCTCGCGTCGACCCGCTTGGCGCCCGGGGCCGCGGCCTTGAGCTTCAGGACCGGCGCGGGCTGCTCGGGCTCCTTGCCGCCGGTGGGCAGCTCGATCCAGCGGGAGACCTCACCGTCGCTGTAGGTCTCGACGGTCTTGAACACGAGCTCCTTCACGTCCGGCAGCTGCCGGACCTTGATCTTGTACTCGGCGTCGACACCGGTTCTCAGCGCCGGGCCGGCGAGGGTGTAACCGTCCGCGGCCGCGGTCAGCTTCCAGCCCTTGGGGCCCTCGTCGAGGGCGATGTCGGCCGGGGCGATTCCCTCGGGCAGGACGACGCGCAGGTTCGTGAAGCCCGCTGAGCCGGACTCGGCCTCGGAGACGAAGCTCAGGGTGACGTTCTCCGCCAGAGCCTGGGGTTTGTCGGCCTCGACCTCCGCGTGCGCGGCGGCCGGGGCGGCCAGGGCGAGGGTGGCCGTCAACGCGAGGGCGCCGGCGAGGACGAGACGACGGCCGGCACGCACCGGCGGACGGGTGGAGAGGGGCACGGGGGAACTCCTTGCTGACACGGGTGGACGCGGCCCCGTGGAGACCGGGGCCGGTGAGGAACCGGAAGGCGTCCCAGCCCTGGTGGTCCCCTGCGCACCACCGCGTGCTCCAGCACCCACTCCCGTGCCTGCGCCGCCGCTTCGAAGAACACACCGGACCGCCGACGGGGCAGCCGGGGGGCCGGCCGGTCAGGATCGGTGACCGCCCGGGGCCACATCGGCGTCAGCGTGGCCGCGGCAGCCCCGGCGAGGGTGCGGAGTGTGCCGAGCACCACCCTCATCCGGCTGTCCGCCCGATGCAGCAGCCATGCCACGACCACGGCGGCGGTCGTGTGCACCATGGTCATCGCCGCTCCGGCGTGGTGCCAGGAGTGGCCGTCACCGACGGCGGTCATGTGCCCGGCGTGCGAGGCATGCCGGGTCCGGGCCATCGGGGCGTCGCCGTCCGCGCAGGACAACGCGAGATGCAGCACACCCTGCGTCGCCGACGTGACGGCGATGGTGGCGACCGGGGTGCAATGGCGACGCGCGAGCGGCCAGACCGCCGAGAACTGCGCCACGGTCAGCACGGCCACCAGCCGCCAGGGCACGGTGCCTTCGGCGACCGCGTGATGGCCGAACGCCGCGAGGAGGGTGCCGAGCGCGGCGAACAGTCCGGCCCGCGCGCAGGTCCCCGCGTGGCCGGCCCGAACTGCTCCGGCGCGTCGGTGGTCTCCGGTCACGTGATCAGGCGGCACGGTGGCCCATCATCCTCCGAGCGTTCACCTCGTCGTATACGGCGGATCGGGCGGGCCCGTTCACCTGGGTGGAACCCAGGACGGGATCCGCGGGGCGGTGTGCGCGGTCCCGTGAACGGGGCCCCCGGCCGCGGCGACGGCGGCGCCGCGACCGCGAGCGACGCCCGGGCGGCCGGGACGACCGCGCGGGGCAACCCGCCGCGGAACGTCCGGCCGCCGTTGATCAGTTCGTCGAAAGTCCCCCACGAGTTTTGTGGAAAGCCCTTCCCCCGCCCCTTCCGCTTGTCACTCTCTTCCTGCACACCGCGGATGTCATGTCCGCGACCACCGATCCGCCGATGGGACCCCCCCATGCCTCGAACCAGCAGGACCTCCCGGCTCGTCAGAACCACGTCCGTCGCGGGCAGCGCCCTCGCGCTCACCGTCACCCTGTCGGGCAGCGCCTCCGCAGGCGTGCTGCAGAACCTCCCCGAGAACGCCACCGCGCTCCAGACGTATTTCGAGCCCGTGTACGACTACGACACGGACTCGTGCTACCCGGCCGCCGCCATCGACCCGGCAGGCAACCTCAACGGCGGCCTGAAGCCGACCGGCTCCATCACGGGCCAGTGCCGCGGCGGTCACCTCGACCATGCCAACACCTACTCGCGGGCCAAGTGCAACAACGGCTGGTGCGGGATCATCTACGCCAGCTACTTCGAGAAGGACGAGGCGTCGCCCGGCATCGGCCACCGCCACGACTGGGAGTGCATGGTCGTCTGGGTCCCCGAGGGCGCGAACACACCGTCGTACCTGTCCGCCTCCCGGCACGGCGGGTTCAGCACCCATCCCATCGCCGACGTCCCGATGAGCGGTCAGCGCGTCATGGCCGTCTACCACAAGGACGGCGCCAGCACCCACGCCTTCCGCTTCGCCCAGTGGGGCGAGACGGCCGAGAACGACACCGGCGCCTGGCACCAGGAGAACCTGCTCACCTGGGACAACCTGGCGCCCAACCTGCGCAACACCCTGAACGGCTCCGACTGGGGGGACGCCAACCTCCCCCTCCAGGACTCCAAGTTCAACGACACGCTCAACAAGGCCAAGCCGTCCGGGATCCCCTTCGCCCCGTACGCCTGACACCCACCAGGCGCGGACCCTGCGAACTCCTCGCGGCGGCCCGGCCCACCGGCCCGGCCCCGCCGTCACGACGATCAGCCGCCCCCGCGCACCGGGGCGGCTGATCCGGGACGGACGTCGCGATGCGACGACCGCGCCCGCCGGCGGTCAGAAGCTGCCGTAGTTGACCTGCCAGGTCGGCAGGCCCATCCGGCGCCACACCGCGACGACGCGATCACGGTCGTCGAGGGAGACCCGCACCGCGAAGCGGTGACGCACATGCCGGTCGAACAGCTCCGCCTTCACCACGTCGTCGCGGCGGCCGTCACCCGCGGCACGCATCCACAGCTCGTCGTACGGAACCTCGTGCGCCCGCAGCCACGCCTCCGTCCGCTCGCGGTGCTCCTCACCGCGTCCCGAGAGCAGGACGACGACATCGCCGTCGGCGCCCCGGAAGGAGCGCAGCGCATCGCGCACCGACACGTTGAGCAGGTCTTCCCCGCAGCGAGTGAAGTCGAACGGGCCCCGGGCGCCCCGCAGGGCGAGCGTGCCGTCGATGTCGCACATGACGGCCGAGGGGAGAGCCGGGTCCGCGATGTACGGCTCGACGGACGGCTCGTCGTTGAGCCACTCCGCGGTGAGCCGCCAGCCGCCCCGCTTGGCCACGCCGTGCTTGTGGGCGAGGAGCCGGATGATCTCCTCGCCGACCACGCGCTCCCGCTCGGCGTCGCGCCGGATGCACTCCTCCACCGGCACGTCGGTGAAGTCGTGCACGACGAAGGTGGCCTGTCCCGCCACGGCTGCCTTCAGCCGCTTCGGTATGTGCGGCGTCATGTGCGTGTTGTCGACCACGACGTCGAAACCGCCGTCGACGGCCGCGCGCACCGCCGCGTCCTGGATCTCCAGCACGGTCTGCTCATGCGCGTGCGACCGGCCGCGCTCGGGCGCCGGGACGTCGAGCATCGTCCGCAGATCGTCGAGGTTGACACGACGCATCCGGCCCTCGGACTCCGCCTGCATCCTGCGCGCGGCGGTCGTCTTCCCCGAGGCCGGAAGCCCCGTCATGACGTGTACTACGGGCACGGTCAGTTCTCCTCGTCGGTCTTGAACGGGTCGGACGCCTCCGGCCGGGTGGAACGGTACGTCACAAGCTCCGTCGGGCGCCCGTCCAGGCGCAGGAACATCGCCGGGCGCAGCGCCGCGTCGGGCAGTGCGCCCGCTGCGCGGGCGAAGGCCCCCCGGTCGCCGGCGAGCGGGGCGAGGGACCGGAACGCCTCGTCGATCGCCTGCTCGCGGTCGGCCACCTGCTTCTCGATTCCCGCGATGACACCGCGCACCCAGGCGTCGAACTCGTCGGGCACCTGCTCGAGCAGCGCGTCCAGCGGCCGGCCACCGGACGCGGTGACGTCCTCGGCCGAACAGCCGAGCGCCTGGGCCACCTGCTTGGCGGGCAGCCCCGCGAACCGCTGGATGCCGTGACCGCGCCAGACGTCCCGTTCGGTCACACCGGTGAGCACCTTGTGGAGCCGGACGTACTCGGACAGCTTGGCCTTGGCCCGGACACCGGAGGCGAAGCGCAGCACGAACCCCTCGGCCTCGGTGCCGGTGGCCGCCCGGCCGCCGGGGAGCCGGTTGCCGTCGGCCAGGGCCAGCAGTTCGTCGAGCGGCATGGCGGGCCACACGGTGACGACCGAACCGATGTCACCCCAGTGCGTCGCGGCCTCGGCCAGGGCGACTTCCGTGCCGTCCTTGGCGAACGCGGCCAGCAGCACGAGGTCACGTCGCTCGCCGTAGTCGACGACGATCCGGTTCTGCGGGTACAGGATCTCGGCCAGGTAGGTCACCCCGGGGACCAGACCGGAGGTGTCCTTCCCGTCGAGCAGCCGCTGCGCCCATGTCGCCTGGGTGCTGATGAACGAGCCCTTGGACGCGACCCGCCACCGGCCGGCGTAGTGGAAGACCACCGCCAGACTGCCGTCGACCTTCTCGTACACCTCGAACGGCTCGTCCGGCAGCTCGGGCGCGTAGGGCTGACGGGCCTCGTGCTCACCCACGTTGAAGAACTTGGGCAGCGGCAGCGCCACGATCTCACCGGTGACGTCGTCGGCGACCAGGCCGCGGCAGCGGGTCGTCACCCGGTTCCACACCCGTTCGTACTGGCACACCCGTGTGTACGTGTAGATGGACAGCGGCAGTTCCGGGTGCGGCTTGCGCGTGACGTGCCCCGCGTCGAGCGCGGCCGTCAACTCCTGCGGCGGCAGCAGCTCATGAAGAGTCAGGTTGACCTGGCTCATGGTGTTCCTCCCCTTGGTGATCCCTGATTGTCACGCGAGGAGAGCGCCGCTGAACAGTCATTTGGCTTCGGACACGGCGCGGGGCAGGCCCACCGCCGCCGCTGGTCGGCGCACCAGCAGATCGATCACGCCCGTCAGATCCTCCTCGCCGTCACCCTCGGCCAGACGGCGGCGCATCAACTCGAAGTAGGGAGTGAGCAGTTCAGGGCTGACGCCCTGCTGTTCGGCCGTGCTCAGGAAGGTCGGCGTGCCGGCCACCTGCATGGCGAGGTTCGAGACGACGCCCTTCGTGTAGTCGCCGCTCCGCAACTGCTCGGCGGTCTGGTGGACGGCCGGGGCCATCGCCACGAGCCAGTCGGAGAGCAGCGGGGCGAGCGCCGCGGGGTCGACGTCCTCCTTGCGGATCAGAGCGAACGCGTGCGCGGCGCCGGCGAACATCCCGTACATGGCACTGAGCAGGGCCACGTCGTGCAGGGCCGCGAAGCCCGCGTCCTCGCCGACGTACGCGGTGCCGACGGGGACCGCCAGGGTCTCCCGGTATCGCTCGAACAGTGCGCGCGAGCCGCTGTAGAAGACGTAGCCGCCGGCTTCGGGGACGCCGATCATCGGAGGGACGGCCATGATTCCGCCGTCCAGGTAGCGGGCCCCACGTTCGCGGGCCCACTGCGCGCGTGCGCGGGCCTGGGCGGGGGTGCTGGTGGTCAGGTTGACCAGATCCCGGCCGGCCAGGTCGGCGCCGGCCAACGCCTCGTCGACGGAGGCGTCGTCCAGCAGACAGACGACGACCAGGGTGTTCGCCGCGACCGCCGCCGCCGCGGTGTCCGCGACGCTCGCACCCTCGGTGGCGAACGCCCCGGTGCGGGCCGGGGTGCGGTTCCAGACGGTGAGCGGGTGACCGGCGGTGAGCCAGGTGCGAGCCAGCGCGGTGCCCATCGCGCCGAGCCCCAGTATCGTGACGGGAGTCTTCTCCACGGTGTTCTGTGCCATGCCGATCAGGCTGGTCGCAGAACCGGAGACGATCAAGTACGTACTTGACAGTGGGTGGTTACCCCGAGGTGAGCGAGCACGTCGGAAGGGTGGGGCATGACGACGCTGAACCGGCCGGGCACACCGGAGGGACACGTCTGCGGGATCGACACCGCGATGGAGGTGATCGGCGGCAAGTGGAAGGTGCTGATCCTCTGGGCGCTCCACGAGCACCCGCACCGTCGCTTCGGCGAGCTACGTCGCCTGCTTCCGGGGGTCACCGAGAAGGTGCTGGCCTCCCACCTGCGTGAGATGGAAACGGACGGTGTCGTGCACCGTGTCTCCTACGACGAGGTGCCGCCCCGCGTCGAGTACTCACTGACCGAGGACGGCAGACGCCTCAACGACGCACTCCGACCGCTGGCCGACTGGGGCCGCGAACGGACGACCCCCTGAGGGCCGGAGGAGAAGCCGGACCGTTCTCCGTGGTGAAGACACCGGTCGCAGCCGCTCGTCCAGGGGGAGGGGCCGGCGACCGCGGTCAGGGCGTACGGGCTCGAAACGGGGCTGCTGACGGCGGCCGCCGCCAACGCCGGCGCCGACGGGATCCGGGAGGGCGTCACGGGCGTCGTGTCGGTGAAGCTGGACCGTCCCGAGTTCCTCGGGGCCACGCGGACACCCCTGGACGGCAGGCGGGTGCACGCCTGCGTCCGGGAGGCCGCCCGGGACCCCGTCGGCCGCTGGCTGGCCGAGCACTCGGAGGACGTTAGAGGGTGCCGCCCGTCGGGTTGTACGCCTGCGCGGTGAACGCGGGCACGGCCAGCAGCGCGGACGCGGCGGCGAAGGCTCCCAGCGTTTTTCCCAGGCTTCTTCTCTGCATGGTTCCTTCTTCTGGGTGGTCAGGGAGGGATACCGGTTCAGTTGTCCGGGCCGGTGCCGGCGCCCGCGCCGGAGGCAGGGCCGGCGGTGTCGGAGACGAGCACGCGCACGTCCCACGGGCCCAGGCGCAGCGCGGCGCCCGCCGGCGCGGGCCGGTCGTCGAGGACGTCGGTCAGGTCGGCCGGAGCGTCCACGCTCGTGGGCTCCCAGCTCCAGTTGTGCACGATGTGCACGCGGCGTCCGTCGGGCGAGACGCCGGTCGTCGCGGTCACGGAGGCGGGGAGCCCCTGCCACCCGCTGCGGGGGGCCGGAGCCAGCCAGGCGGCCAGGCTCCGGGCGAGACCACGGCCGGGAACCGTGCCCACGCAGGTCACCCGGCCCGCACCGTGCCGGCGGGTGGTGACGGCCGGCCAGCGTCCGAAGTGCGGGTGCTCGTAGGAGGCCAGGACCTCGGCGTCGGTGACGGTGAGCCCTTCGGCCCAGTGGGTCGCCGTCGCGTCGGAGGGCACGTCGAGCGTGCCGCCGGGTACGCCGCGGACCGGCACGTCGTGCAGGAGGTTGCTGAACTCGTCGTAGTGGACGCCCGCCGCCTCCGTGAGGCGTCCGGGGGCCGCTTCGAGGCGGGCGCGGGCCTCCTGGTCGGCGTAGCCGGTGCGCGGGCCGAGTACGAGGTGACCGCCCGCGTGGGCGTAGGCCGCGAGCCAGTCGACCGTGGCGTCGTCGACGACGTACAGGGCGGGCGCGACGAGCACCGGATGGCGCCGCACGGCGTCCTCGGGTGTCATCCCCTCCCGCTGCCCGCTGGGGTCGTGCAACTGCCGCGCGTGGACGATCCGCACCTGACGGCCCGCCTCGAAGGCGCCGCGGTAGAACGGGTCGAAGACACGGTGGTAGGAGGCGGGGTCCGGCGCGCCGTCCGGATTCGACAGCGGCGGGTACTTCTGCATCAGCCACTTGCTCGGCATCGAGTAGACCATGGCGATGTCGCAGTCCGGTTCGAGACCGGCGACGAGCGGTCCGGCCTTGTCGAACTCCGCTCCCAGACGGGTCACTTCGGCGTACGTGCGGCCCGGCTGTCCGCTGTGCGGGAGGACGCCGCCCCAGTAGGTCTCCGCGCCGAAGCGCAGCGTCTGCCACTGCCAGTACTCGATCATCCGGGCGCCGCGGGCGACGTGCGCCCACGCGGTCTGACGCCACTGGCCGTCGTAGCCGGGGCGGTTGTCCCAGGGGAAGCCGATGGAGTTCGCGTTGGTCTCGGTGACCAGGAACGGCGCCTGGCGGGAGGAGAACATCCAGTCGGCCGTCTGGTACATCGCCCACACGCCGGTGGTCTTCCAGATCTGCTCGTGCGTGTCCGGTGTCGGATCGGGCAGCAGCAGGCCGTCCTGCATGTCGTAGTACGGGTTGCCGGAGGCGATGTCGAGACGGTCGCTCATCTCGTCGTCGTCCACCCCCTGACGGGTGTAGGAGATGCAGGTGGTGACGAACTGCCCCGGTTGCGCGTACTCCCGGACGAGGTCGGCCTGCCAGCCGATGAAGTCGGTGACCTGACGGGCCTGGAACGCGCGCCACGCGACGTCGTACTGGGGCTGCTCGTTGCCGTCGGGCGTCCACAGGTCCGCCCAGGTGGACAGTCGGTGCGACCAGTAGACCAGGCCCCACTCGCGGTTGAGGGTCTCCACGTCTGCGTACGTGGTGCGCAGGTGGTCGACGAAACGCTGGAAGACGCCGTGGTTGTGGAGGAGGTGCAGCCCCGGCTCGTTGTCCACCTGCCACCCGATGACCGCGGGGTGGCCGGCGTAGCGGGCGGCGATCTTCCGGATGACCCGTTCGGCGTGGAAGCGGAACGCCGGGTGGGTGAAGTCGACCTCCTGGCGGGCGCCGAACCCGATGCGCTCGCCGGTGCGCCGCTCGCCGGCGATCTCCGGGTACTGGCGGGCCAGCCACAGCGGCGCGGCGTAGGTCGGCGTGCCGAGGACGACGGAGATGCCGCGCTCGTGGGCGCCGTCGAGGACCGGCTGGAGCCAGTCGAGGTCGAAGCGTCCGTTCTCCGGCTCCCAGGTCGACCAGACCGACTCGCCCACCCGGATCACCGTGAAGTTCGCCTCGGCCATCAGGTCCAGGTCGGTCTTCAGCCGTTCGTCGGGCCGCAGTTGGGGATCGTAGGCGGGCGTGTACTCGTGGTAGTACGCGGCGCCGAAGAGGACACGGGCAGGCAGAGCCGCCATGAGGGGAAACCTCCGAGAAGACGGGGAGAGGTACGGGTGGTGCGCGTCACTGCTTGACGCCGCCGGAGGCCAGTCCGCTCTGCCAGTACCGCTGCAGCATCAGGAACGCCACGACGAGCGGGACGATCGAGATGAGGGAACCGGTCACGACCAGCGCGAACATGTCGCTGCTGGCGCCCGCTCCGCCGTTCTGCGCCTGGGCCGCCCACGAGGAGAGGCCCACGGTGACCGGGTACAGATCAGGGTCGTTCAGCATGATCAGCGGCAGGAAGTAGTTGTTCCAGGTCGCGACCAGCGTGAACAGCAGGACGGTCACCAGGCCGGGGCTCAGCAGCCGCAGGACGATGCGGAAGAAGATCCGGGCCTCGCCGGCGCCGTCGATCCGGGCGGCCTCCAGGATGCTGTCGGGGACGGCGTCCTCGGCGTACACGCGCATCAGGTAGAGGCCGAACGGGTTGACGAGGGAGGGCAGGATGATCGCCCACGGGGTGTTGACCAGGCCCGCCTTCGCGAAGAGCAGGTAGGTCGGGATCGCCAGGGCGGTGGTCGGCACCATGACGGCCCCGAGCACCAGGCTGAAGGCGGTGCGGTCGCCGCGGAAGCGGAACTTGGAGAAGCCGTACCCGCCGGCGGCGGCGAGGAGTGCGGCACCGACGGCGCTGACGCCCGCGTACACGACCGTGTTGAGCAGCCAGCGAACGAAGACGCCGTCGTCCTGGGTGAAGGTGTCCTCGATGTTCGTCAGCAGCTGCGGAGCGTGCGAGAACCACAGGCCGAAGCTGTTGAACAGGTCCTGCGTGCTCTTGGTCGAGGCGATCAGCAGCCAGAGCAGCGGGAGGAGGAAGTAGGCGAGGGCGGCCAGCATCGCGATGGTCAGCGGGGTGCTGCGGCGGCGGGCCGACTGCCGATGCCGCTTGCGGCCCTGCTCGTCGGCGGTGGGCTCGACGGCCGGTGCGACGGTGGCCTCGGGGGTGAGGGCGGTCACGGTGTCCTCCTGCGGTTCGCGGTGAGCAGGACGGCGTAGGAGGCGATCACGATGACGAGGCCGAGGAGGAAGGAGACCGTGGCCGCGTAGTTGACCTGCTGGCCGGTGAAAGCGAGCGTGTACGCGTAGAGGTTGGCGGTGTAGGAGCTCGTGATGACGTCGGGGGCGATGTTCATGAGCAGCTTGGGCTCGTTGAACAGCTGGAAGCTGCCGATCACGGAGAACAGCAGGGTGAGCAGGAGCGCCGGGCGCAGGGCGGGAATCTTGATCGACCAGGCGATGCGCCAGGCGCCGGCGCCGTCCATGGACGCGGCCTCGTACAGCTCGGTGGGGATCGTGCGCAGCGCGGCGTACAGGATGATCATGTTGTAGCCGACGAACTCCCAGGTCACGATGTTGGCCAGGCTGCCGAGCATCCAGCCGTCGCTGAGGAAGTCGGGGACGGGCAGGCTGACCTTCCGGGCGATCCGGGCGAACGGGCCGAAGTCCGGGCCGTACAGATAGCCCCACATGAGCGAGGCCACCACGCTCGGCACGGCGTACGGGACGAAGATGCCCAGCCGGATCACCCGGGCGAGCCGCAGCAGGCCGCTGTCGAGGGCGAGCGCGAACAGCAGCGCCAGCAGCAGCATGAGAGGCACCTGGATCACGAAGAACAGCGCCACGCGGCCGACGCCGTGGAGGAACTGCGGATCGGTGAGGGCCTGGGTGTAGTTGTCGAGGCCGACGAACGCCGTGCCGCCGATCAGACGCTCCTGGAAGAGGCTGAGGTAGGCGGCATAGCCGAGCGGCGCGAGGTAGAGCAGCAGGAACAGCACCATGAACGGTGCGACGAACAGCGGCCCTGCCGACCGTCGCCGGCTCGCACCGCCGCGCCCGGGCCGTGCCGGCCCGTCCCGGCGCCGGCCCTTGGGAGAGGCCGTGGTTGTGGCGGTCATCATCGGCCCTTTCTGAGGAGGGATGACTGGTGGGGGGCGGGTCCCGCCCGTGGGGCGGGACCCGGCGGGCCGTCAGGAGTTGACGGTGAAGCCCTGCTTCTTGGCGTAGGTGGTGAGCCTCGACTGCCAGGTCCCGAGCGCGCGGGCGGTGTCGGTGCCGTCGGCCAGCGACTTGCCGACGGTCTCGGTCCAGTCGGTGGCCGCCTGGTCGAGGAACGGCGGCCACTGGAAGGAGGAGCTGACCGTGGAGCTGATGTCGGCGAAGATCTGGTTGACCTTCTGCCCGCCGTAGAAGGCCGGCGCGTCGCCCACGAACGAGGCGTCGGTGAGCAGGGCCTTGGTCGCGGGGAAGAAGAACTGCTCGGTGGCGAACATCTTCGCGCTGGCCGGGTCGCTGTTGAGGAACTGTGCGAACTGCGCGGCCGCGATCGGGTTCTTGGTGGACCGGATGACCGCGGTGGTCGAGCCGCCCCAGTTGCCCGAACTCGGCTTCGAGGCGTCCCACTGCGGCAGCGGGGCCGCTCGCCACTTGCCCGCGGTGGCCTTGGCGGAGCCGGAGAGGAATACGGGGCCCCAGGCCGCGGTGATCCAGGTGGCGTACTTGCCCTTGTTGAGCGCGGCGTACCAGGAGTCGGTGAAGTCGGGTTCGACGCCGATGACACCTTCCTTCGCCAGGCCGCCCCAGTACGTGCCGAGCTTCTGCGAGACGGCGTCGTCGACGCTGATGGTGATGTCGCTCTTGCCGGAGGTGACGTACGGCTTGGCGCCCGCCTGCCACAGCAGACCGTGCCAGGCGGCGACCTGGTTGGCGGCGAGGTTGGTGAGGTAGACGTCGGGGTCGTCCTTGTGGAGTTTGCGCGCCGCCGCGGCGAACTCGTCCCAGGTGGTGGGGACTTCGATGCCGTGCTTGTCGAAGATGTCCTGCCGGTAGAGCATGCCCATTGGGCCGGTGTCCTGCGGGATCGCCCACACCTCGCCGTTCGTGCCGCTGACCTGCCCCCAGGTCCAGTCGACGAAGGTGTCCTTCAGGGCGGCGGCGCCGTAGGGCCGCAGGTCCAGCAGGCTGTTGGTGATCGTGAAGGTGGGGATCGCCTGGTACTCGATCTGGACCATGTCGGGGGCGCCGCTGCCGGCCTTCAGCGCCGTGCGCAGCTTGGTGTACTGCGGGGTGCCCTGACCGGCGTTGACGACCTTGACCTTGATCGCCGGGTACTTCTTCTCGAAGAGGGCGACCTCCTTGGCGACGTCCGGGACCCACGTCCAGAACGTCAGCTCGGTCGGCGTCTTCATCGCCTTGTCGATGTCGGCCTGGCTCACCGGCTCGGCGGATGCGGAGGAGCCGCCGCCGCTGTCGCCGCAGGCGGTGAGGGCGGCGCCCAGCGACACCGCACCCGCGGCGGTGAGGAAAAGCCGACGGCTCATCTGGGACGGGCTGGGGGTGGAGCGGAGTCTGTACATGGTGAACTCCCGCCGATGGCTGAGGAAGGGCACGCCGGACGAGGGCATGCGGAACAAGGGGTGACGAGGGAGGGACAGGGGTCGGACGTGACGGCCGGGACACGGGTCCGACGGGGCCGGGAATACGTCCTCAAGGCCTCACCCGGCGGGCCTGCCGCCGCTGCGGCGGGAATCCGGTGGCCGGGGGAGGGAGAGGAGGGAGGGAGAGGTGCTGCGGCGGGTCCGTTGCCCGGCCGCGGGGTGAGGAAGGGAGGGGCGCCCTCGCCGCCGCAGGGTTTCCGCGGCCTGCGGGGGCGTCGGCAGGGCACGGCCGGCGCGGTGACCTGCGCGCGGCCCGGGCCCTGCGATCGGGCGCCCGGAGGCGGAGGCTGTCGCCCGGGCCGCGCGCCCCGGTCAGTTCTGGGCGGGGGCGGTCGCCTGCGCGGGCGGGGCGGGGCCGCCCCCGTCCGGACGGTGGGCGATGCGGCGGCCACGATCCCGGGGTGGCCGGGTGGGAGGCGGCCCGGTCGAGGCGCGGAGGATGAGGTCGACCGGCGGCTCGCTCGCCGGCAAGGGGTCCGCCTGCGGGTTCTCGATGATGTGCACGAGGCGTTTGATCCCCTCCTGCGCCACGACGTCGAACGGCTGCCGGATCGTGGTGAGCGGAGGAGTCACGTAGGCCGCGACGGGGATGTCGTCGAAGCCGACCACGCTGACGTCCTCCGGCACGCGTCGGCCGGCCTCGGTCAGGGCCCGGATGAGGCCGATGGCCATGTCGTCGTTGGCGGTGAACACCGCTGTCACGCCGGCGTCGGAAGCCAGCCGGCGGCCGGCCGCGTAACCGGAGGCCGCCGACCAGTCGCCTTCGATGACGGGCGGCACCGCCCTGCCGTTCCCGACCAGTGCGGAACGCCAGCCCTGGGCACGGTCGCGGGCGGCGAACCACCGCTGCGGCCCCGCCAGGTGATGGACCGTCACATGCCCCAGGTCCAGCAGGTATTCGGTCGCCGTCCGCGCCATGACGTCGGCGTCGACACCGGCCACCAGCGACCTCGGCGTCGAGAACGGCGGCGCGCCGAGGACGAGGACGGGTACGTCCACGTCGAGGCGGGCCGCGAGATCTCCGTCCCGCCCGTCGTCGATCGGCTCGGAGATGACGATGCCGTCCACGCCCTGGTCGAGGAGTGAATGGACGGCGGGGGCGACGCCCGCGGGGTCGCCCTCCATGGTGTTGACCACGCGCAGGGCGTAGCCCGTGTCCCGAACGGCGCGCTCCACGCCCATGATCAGCGAGGCGGGGCCGTACAGGGCGGTTCCCAGTGTCACGACGCCGATCGAACGGGTGCGGCCGGAGGCGAGTGCCCGGGCGGCGTTGTTCAGCCGGTAGCCGAGTTCGTCGGCGGCCTCGAGGACGCGTCGGCGCACATCGGCGGAGACGTACGGCTCGTCGTTGAAGACCCGGGACACCGTCTTCTGCGAGACGCCCGCGACCCGGGCCACGTCCACACTGCGCGGTGCGCCGGAACTGCCGCCCCGTCTTGCCCCTCGCGTCATGGTGTCTCCCGGCCGTCGTGAGTTCCAGCGGCACCGGTGGACGTCTGCCCGGCCGATTCCGTCTGACTGCGCTGCCATGTCTACGCAGTCAGACGGAAGCCGTCAAGTGTCCGGAATACATTCGTGACGCCCTCGAAACCCGAGGGACGGGCCCGCCGGGCGTCCTGCGCGAAGGGCGGGTGCGGGGTTCGTCGCATGTCTTGACGTCCCCCGTCTGACTGCGTAGACATATCCGAAGCGGGTGGCCGGAATGCGGTGGCGCGCTGCGAGTCCGGCGCGCCGAGCCTCGAGCCGCTCGCCTGCCCCGTTCCCGGTTCATGACCCGCCGGACGCTCCTGCGGCACGGCCCGCCGGGTCCTGTGGCGCCGCCCGTCGGATCCAGCGGCACGGCCCGCCGGACGTTCGTCATCGGCGGCCGGGAGGGGCTCGTCGGCGGGAGGCGTTCGCGGCGCCACGGACCCCCGTGCGAGCGCCGCCCGCGTGCCCATGGCGTCGCCGGGCAGCTCTCAGCGGGTCGGCGTGATTCCCGTGCGCCCGTGGTGCGAGCCGGAGACCGATCGGGCCGCCTGCGCCCCCGTACCGGGCGCGGCGCCCGGGGCGCGGGCCGGGCCGCCGCCGGGACAGGGCGGGGCAGGGACCGCAGATGAGGCGGATCGGACGGCCTCGGGCACGGCGCCAGGGCCGGAAGAGCAGGAAGAGCAGGAAGACCCGGAAGGGACGGAAGACCCGAAGGAGCCGGAAGAGCCGGAAGGGAGGGAAGAGCCGGAAGGGGCGGGCGTCGGCGGCTCGTCCGAGGTGTCGGTCAGGCTGGCGGCCAGCCACTGTTCTACGGCGGTGATGTGGACGGTCGCGGCGGAGGCGGCGAGCAGGGCATCGCGTGAGGTGAGCGCGGCGAGGATCTGCTCGTGGTCCCGATGGGCGTGGTCCAGGGCATGACGGGTCCGGCTGCCGCGGACGATGCGGACGCGCTGCGTGCGGGTGGAGACGACCTGCAGCAGCATCGACAGCACGGGGTTGCCGACGGCTTCGACGATCTTGAGATGGAAGGCCGTGTCGTGGGCGACGAACTCCTCCACGGTGGCGACGCTCCGGGAACGGTCGAGGATGTCGCGCAGTTCCCCGAGGTCCTCCGGCTTCAGCAGCGCGGCGGCAAGCCCGGTCGCCTGCGGTTCGAGCAGCCGCCGCACCTGGAGCAACTGCAGGGCCGCGTGGCCCTGGGATACGTCGGCGGCGAAGGAGAGGGTCTCCAGCAGGAGATGGGGCTCCAGGCTGGAGACGTAGGTGCCGTCGCCCTGGCGGGTGATCAGGATGCGCATGGCGGCCAGCGCACGGACGGCCTCGCGCAGCGAACTCCGGGACAGTCCGAGCTGTTCGGCGAGGATCTCCTCCTTCGGCAGCCGGGAACCGGGCGCGAGCTCGCCGGCGACGATCATCGCCTTGATCTTGTCGATCGCGTCGTCCGTCAGGGCCACGAACGTGCCTCTCCGTGCTGGGGGGTGTGTGTGCGGCGGCTCCGCCGGGCCCGGCACGGCGCCGGCGGAGCCGCAGGTGGGAGGCGGTTACTCCTGCTTCTCGCCGGAGGCGAAGCGGGAGATGATCAGGGCGACGATGATGATGGCGCCGTTGAGGAACTGGTTCCACAGCGGAGGCACGCCCGCCAGCGTCATGACGTTCACGACCAGCTGCAGGGTGAGGACGCCGGTGAGGGCGCCGAACACGGAGCCCTTGCCGCCGTTGAGGCTGACCCCGCCGATGACGGTCGCGGCGAAGACCTGGAAGATCCAGCCGCTGCCCTGGGTGGCGGAGATGGAGCCGTAGTGGCCGCTGTAGAGGATGCCGGCGAACGCGGCGAGGACGCTGCCGAGGATGAGGACGGTCCACACGATGCGGTCGACGCGGATGCCCGCGGTACGGGCCGCCTCCGCGTTGCCTCCGATCGCGTACAGCGCCCGGCCGTGCCGGAGCCAGGCCAGTGCGCTGCCCCCGACGGCGAAGAGCAGCGCGCACACCCAGATGGCGGCGGGCATGCCCAGCCAGGACGCCTTGCCCAGGTAGGTGAAGGACGAGGGCAGCTCGACGATGGACTGGCCCTCGGAGAGGGCGACCTGCAGACCGCGGAGCATGGTCAGGGCGCCGAGCGTGACGATGAACCCGTTGAGGCGCAGCTTGAGGATGAGGAAGCCGTTGACGGCCCCGATGAGCGCGCCGACCAGCAGGCAGAGCGGGACGGCCGTCCACTCGGGGAGGAGGCCGAGCCCGTTGAACCGGCCGCCGCTGGAGGGCAGTACGAGCCACACGGCGATGACGGGGGCCACGCCGATGGTGGACTCCAGCGACAGGTCCATCCGTCCGGCGATCAGGATGAACGTCGTGGCGAGCACCAGCAGGCTCAGCTCGGTGGACTGCTGGGCCACACCGATCAGGTTGTCGGCGGTGAGGAAGGCCGGCGAGACGATGAACCCGATCAGGCCCAGGACGAGGATGGCCGGGACGAGGGACAGTTCACGGAAGCGTCCGAGGTCGACCCGGCGGCGGACGGTGTCGCCGCCGGCCGGCCCGGCCTTGCTCGCGGTGGGCTCGGTGAGATCTGTGGTGGCGGACATGACTACCTTCCGTGCTCGTCTGCGCCGGATGAGGCGGACAGGGGTGACGCGATGGCGTGGGCCGTACCGCCGGAGACGCCCTCGATGGCGGCGACGACGTCCTCGTCCTTCCAGCCGCGGTCGAACTCGGCGACGACCCGCCCGTGGAACATGACGACGACCCGGTCACAGACCTTGAGGTCGTCCAGTTCGTCGGAGACGATCAGCGCGGCTTTGTCGTCGTCCGCGACCTGCCGGATCCTGGCGAGCAGGAACTCCTTGGACTTGACGTCCACGCCGTTGGTGGGCCGGATGGCCACCAGCACGTCGGGGACGGTGGCCAGGGCGCGCGCGACGACGACCTTCTGCTGGTTGCCGCCGGAGAGAGCGGAGACCGGGGTGGCGGCGCCGGGGGTCTTGATGTCGAGGTCGCGGATCATGTTCCGGGCGAACGCCCTGGTCCGGGCGGGGAGCACCGTGCCGAACGGGCCGAGCTGGTCGGTGACGGTCAGGGTCGCGTTCTCCGCCACGCTGCGGTTGCCGACCAGTCCCTGGAGATGGCGGTCCTCGGGGACGAAACCGACCCCGGCGGCGAGCGCGGACGGCACGCTGCCGGTGCGCACGGTCCTGCCGCGGACCGAGATCCGGCCCGTCTTGGCCCGGTGCAGCCCGGCGATCGCCTCACCCACCTGCACGTTTCCGCTGGCGGTCGCCCCGGCGAGCCCGACGACCTCGCCGGAACGCACCGCGAGGGAGATGTCCTCGCAGGCGCCGGGCAGCGTCAGTGCGTCGAGCGCCAGGACTTCCGTGGCGTTCGCCCGTGCGGCCCGGGGCCGGCCCGCGGCGGTCGCCACACCGGCCGACTCGCCGGTCATGGCCTCCACCAGGGCCTGGTGCCCGAGCTCCGCGACGGGCGAGGTGAGGATGTGGGCCGCGTCGCGGTAGACGGTGACCGTGGTGCAGAGGTCGTACACCTCTTGCAGGTGGTGCGAGATGAACAGGAACGCGACGCCCTGGCGCTGGAGGTCCCGGAGCTTGTCGAACAGCCGCTCGATGCCGCGGGCGTCGAGCTTGGCCGTCGGCTCGTCGAGGATGATGAAGCGCGCACCGAAGGACAGGGCCCGGGCGATCTCGACGAACTGTCGCTGCTCGACGGTGAGGTCCCTGGCCCGCGCGGTGGGGTCGACGGCCACGCCGTACTCGCCGAGCAGTTCTCCGGCGCGCCGGCGCAACTGCTTCCAGCGAATGGGCCGGACCGCGCCGCCGCTCTGCCGGTTCAGGAAGAGATTCTCCGCGACGGTCAGCTCACCGATGATCGTGGAACGCTGGTAGACGCACGCGACCCGGGAGCGCCAGGCGTCGATGTCGCCGACGGCGGGAGCGGGCTCGCCGGAGAATCGCAGGCTGCCGGTGTCGGGCTGCTGGAGCCCGGTGAGGATGGACACGAGCGTCGACTTGCCCGCGCCGTTGCGCCCGACCAGGGCGTGCGACTCGCCCGGAGCCACGGCGATACGGGCGTCGCGCAGCGCGACGGTCGCGCCGAATCGTTTGCTGATGCCGGCCGCCTCGGCCACCGGGGCCGGGGTGCCGGGGCCGGCCGCAGGGGCGGTCGCGGTGTCCGCCATGGTGGATACCGTCCTTCGTTTACGGGGGCTGGGACCGGGGGGCGGGTGTGTACCCGGGCCGGCGGGGGCGGGCGTCGGGCGTGGTCCGTCCCCGCCGGCGCGGTGTGCTGCGACTGCCGGCCGTCAGCCGACGTTGTTGCCCCACAGGGTCTTGTCGTCCACGTTCTCCTTGGTGACCAGCGGCGCCGGCAGCTGGTCCTCGAGGCCGTTGGGGATCTTGATGATCGTGGAGTCGTGGTCGGTGGCACCCGGCTTGAAGGTCTTGCCCTCGGCCGCGGCCTCGGCGTAGTACAGCGCGTACTTGGCGTAGAGGTCCGCGGGCTGGGAGACGGTGGCGTCGATCTGGCCCTTGCGGATCGCGTCGAACTCCTGCGGGATGCCGTCGTTGGAGACGATGGAGATGTGGCCCTTCTGGCCGGCGGGCTTGAGCAGGCCCTTCTGCTCCAGCAGGGCCAGGGTCGGCTGCAGGAAGACACCGCCGGCCTGCATGTACACGCCGTTCAGGTCGGGGTGCTGGGCGAGCAGGCTCTGCAGCTTGGCGGAGGCCACGTCGCCCTTCCAGTCGGTGGGCAGCTCGAACACCTTGATCTTCGGGAACTTCGTCTTCATGCACTCCGCGAAGGCCTCGGAGCGGTCGCGCCCGTTGATCGAGTCCAGGGCTCCCTGGAGTTCGGCGACCTTGCCGGTGCCGCCCAGCTGCTTGCCGAGGAACTCGCAGGCCTTGGTGCCGTACGCGCGGTTGTCCGCGCGGACGACCATGTAGACGTCGCCCTTGTCGGGTCTGGTGTCCACGCTGACCACGGGGATCTTCTTGGACGCGAGGGTGTCGAGGGTCGACGCGATGGCGCCGGTGTCCTGGGGGGCCATGACGATGGCCTTCGCGCCGGTGTTCTGGAACACCTGGACGTTGGCGACCAGCTTGGTGACGTCGTTCTGCGAGTTGCTCAGCGGCAGGGCGTTGAGGCCGTCCGACTTGATGTCGCCCTTGACGTACTGCGCGTAGGAGTTCCAGAAGTCGGAGTCGGAGCGCGGCAGGTCGATGCCGAGGGCGGGCTTGTCACCGCCCGAGGCCGTCGAGCCGGTGCTCTCGCGGTTGCACGCGGTGGCGAGGGCCAGGACCGCGACGACGGCGGTGACGGCTGCGGCGGTGGAACGGGTGTGAGCGAGCTTCATGGCCGTGTTCTCTCCTAAGCCAGGGGCGCGGGGCCGCAGGGCGACGGTGGGAGGGGAGGCGTACCCGCCTGTCGGGAGGGGCGGAGGCGCCGGCCGGGCAGGTGCCGATCCTGGTGCCGAATGCGCGGATCGTGCCCGAGGAGAAGGGAATCGAGGGTCAGCCGGTGACCGAGGTGTTGGCAGCGGGCGGCCACACGGGTGCGGCCCGAACGGCGCACCGGGACGATGCGAACCATTCCTCCGATGTATCTCGGACGACCAGGACGTTACGACGGCGTTGCCGAGATTGACAAGAGTCCGCGGTCGACGATTTGCGGCACATCGTGCCGTGAGCCGTCCAGGCGCTGCTCCGGCTCCCGGGATTGCCGGTCGCTGTACCTCCCGACCTGCGATTTCAAGGAAGGGCGGGTCTCTGGCGACGGGTTGCCGCGGGCTCACGATTCGGCAACGGCGTCACCGGGAGGGCGGGGGCGGGGCGGAGCCGGCCGCCCGGGAGCCGGGGTCCTTCTTCGGATCAATCAGTGACATGTCCACTCATCCCGCCCTCATCGAGGCGGATCGTCGACCGCGCGGCGCGGGATTCATCGGAGGGCGAGTCGTGTGGCCCCCCTCACGTCAGGCACGACCATGGAGGAAAGGGCCCGGAAGGGGCCGGGCCGACAAGCCCGCGGAAATACATCCGAGGAATCCATTGTCAGCTGCGGATTCCGCATCTATGGTCACTCTGCCGCCATACATCCGATGACTGTGTGCGCGGATGAGTGAGCGCCGCGGAACAGTCCACGCCCGGACGACCCCACCGGCCCCGTCCCACGGCCGGCCGCCCTCAGACGAAACCCGCATGGCAGAGGAGTTGCCCCAGTGAAACTGCTTCGAGTCGGCGCCCCCGGACAGGAGCGCCCCGCCGTCCGCACCGACGACGGCCGGCTGCTCGATCTGTCGTCCGTGACGCCGGACATCGACGGCGCCTTCCTGGCCTCGGGCGGAGTCGACCGGGCCCGCGCGGCCGTCACGGCGGGGGAACTGCCCGGGCTCGACCCGGCAGGCCTGCGCGTCGGCGCTCCCGTCGCCCGCCCCGGCAAGATCGTCTGCGTCGGACTGAACTACCGCGACCACGCCGCCGAGACCGGCGCGGCGATCCCCCCGCGCCCGGTGGTCTTCATGAAGGACCCGGGCACGGTCGTCGGCCCGTACGACGAGGTGCTGATCCCCCGCGGCTCGGTGAAGACCGACTGGGAGGTCGAACTCGCCGTCGTCATCGGACGACGGGCCCGCTATCTCGACGGCCCCCGGGCTGCGCGGGCCGTGATCGCGGGATACGCGGTCAGCCACGACGTCTCCGAGCGCGAGTTCCAGCTCGAGTACTCCTCCCAGTGGGACCTCGGCAAGTCCTGCGAGACCTTCAACCCGCTCGGCCCCTGGCTGGTCACCGCCGACGAGGCGGGCGATCCGCAGAACCTCGCCCTGCACCTGAGCGTCAACGGTGTGAAGCGGCAGCGGGGCCACACCGGCGACATGATCTTCGCGGTCGACCACCTCGTGTCCTACCTGAGCCAGTACATGGTCCTGGAACCGGGTGACGTGATCAACACCGGTACGCCCGCGGGTGTGGCTCTGGGGCTCCCCGGCACTCCCTTCCTGCGCCCCGGCGACACCGTCGAGCTCGCCATCGACGGTCTCGGCAGCCAGCGCCAGACCTTCGCCCAAGCGTGAAAGGCAGCACCGTGACTGCAACCTCCGCCCGGATCACCGCGGTCGACACCTACGACGTCCGCTTCCCCACCTCGCGGGAGCTGGACGGCTCCGACGCGATGAACCCGGATCCCGACTACTCCGCCGCTTATGTCGTCCTGCGCACCGACGCCGGTGACGGACACGAGGGCCACGGCTTCACCTTCACCATCGGACGTGGCAACGATGTCCAGGTCGCCGCGATCGGGGCGCTGAGACCCCACCTGGTCGGGCGGTCCGTCCGGGAACTGTGCGCCGATCCGGGCTCGCTCAGCCGCGACCTGATCGGCGACAGCCAACTGCGCTGGCTCGGCCCCGAGAAGGGCGTGATGCACATGGCGATCGGCGCCGTGCTCAACGCCGTGTGGGACCTCGCCGCCAAACGCGAGGACAAGCCGCTGTGGCAGCTGCTCGCCCACGCCGACCCCGAATGGCTGGTCTCCCAGGTCGACTTCCGCTACATCGCGGACGCCCTCACCCCCGAGGACGCCCTGAGACTGCTGCGCGAGGGCCGCACCGGCATCGCGGAACGTGAGGCGATCCTCCTCGAGAACGGCTACCCGGGCTACACCACCTCCCCGGGCTGGCTCGGCTACTCCGACGACAAGCTCACCCGGCTGGCCAAGCAGGCCGTCGCCGACGGCTTCACCCAGATCAAGCTGAAGGTCGGCGCGGATCTGGACGACGACATCCGCCGCCTGCGCACCGCCCGCGCCGCCGTCGGCAACGGGATCCGCATCGCCATCGACGCCAACCAGCGATGGAACGTGGACGAGGCGATCGAATGGACCAACGCGCTCGCCGAGTTCGACCCGTACTGGATCGAGGAGCCCACCAGCCCGGACGACGTCCTCGGCCACGCCACCGTACGGCGTGCGGTCGCGCCCGTGAAGGTCGCCACCGGCGAGCACGTGCAGAACCGCATCGTCTTCAAACAACTCCTCCAGGCCGGCGCCATCGACGTCCTCCAGATCGACGCGGCCCGGGTCGGCGGCGTCAACGAGAACCTCGCGATCCTGCTGCTCGCCGCCAAGTTCGGGGTCCCGGTCTGCCCGCACGCCGGCGGGGTGGGCCTGTGCGAGCTGGTGCAGCACCTGTCGATGTTCGACTACCTGACGCTGTCCGGCACGACCGAGAACCGCGTCATCGAGTTCGTCGACCACCTCCACGAGCACTTCACCGCGCCTGTGATCATGCGCGACGGCCGCTACCGTGCGCCGCTCGCGCCCGGGTTCTCCGCCACCATGCGGGAGGAGTCCGTCGCCGCCTACCACTACCCGGACGGCGCCTTCTGGGCCGCCGATCGCGCTGCCCAGGGAGGCACGGCATGACCGATCTGTCAGGGCTCAGGGCGATCGTCACCGGAGGCGCGTCCGGCATCGGCCTCGCGACCGCCCGCACGCTGGCGTCGCGGGGCGCGGCGGTCGCCGTCCTCGACCTCGACCCGGACGGCGTCGGCGGACCGCTGCTCGGCCTGCGGGCCGACGTCACACACGACGCCTCGGTGCGCACCGCCGTGCACCAGGCCGCCGAGCGGCTCGGCGGCCTGGACATCCTGGTGAACAACGCGGGGATCGGCGCGGTGGGCACCATCGAGGACAACCCGGACGACGACTGGCACCGGGTCCTGGACGTCAACGTCCTCGGCATCGTGCGCGTCACCCGCGCCGCCCTGCCGCATCTGCGTCGCTCCGCTCACGCGGCGGTCGTCAACACCTGCTCCATCGGCGCCACCGCGGGCCTTCCGCAGCGCGCCCTGTACTGCGCCAGCAAGGGCGCGGTCCTCTCGCTCACTCTCGCCATGGCCGCCGACCACGTCCGCGAGGGCATCCGCGTCAACTGCGTGAATCCGGGCACCGCCGACACGCCGTGGGTCTCCCGGCTCCTCGACGCCGCCGACGACCCCGAGAGCGAACGCGCCGCCCTCAACGCCCGCCAGCCCATGGGACGCCTGGTCACAGCGGACGAGGTCGCCGCCGCCATCGTCTACCTGGCGAGTCCCGCCGCGGCATCCGTCACCGGCACCTCGCTCGCGGTGGACGGCGGCATGCAGGGGCTCCGGATGCGCCCGGCGGACCCGTCGTGAGGATTACGCGGCCGGGCGCCGGCACGGTGACGGTCTCGGAGCTGGCGCTGGGCTGCGCAGCCCTCGGCAACCTCTATCGGCCGGTCTCCGAAGACGCCGCCCGGGCCACGGTGGACGCCGCCTGGGACGCCGGCATCCGCACGTTCGACACCGCCCCCCACTACGGCCTCGGCCTGTCCGAACGACGGCTCGGCGCCGCGCTGCGCGACCGCCCCCGGGACGCCTACACCCTCTCCACCAAGGTGGGCCGGCTGCTCGTCCCGCATCCGCAGGGGGACGCCGAGGACGACCTCGCTCACGGCTTCGCCGTCTCGGCCACCCACCGCCGCGTGTGGGACTTCAGCGCCGACGGTGTGCTGCGCTCCCTGGAGGCGAGCCTCGGACGTCTCGGCGTCGACCGCGTCGACGTGGCCCTGCTGCACGACCCGGACGACCACGCCGAGCAGGCGCTGCGCGAGGCCTACCCGGCACTGGAGCGGCTGCGCGCCGAAGGCGTGGTCGGCGCGATCGGAGTGGGGATGAACCAGTCGGCGCTGCCCGCCCGGTTCGTGCGGGAGACCGACATCGACGTGGTCCTGCTGGCCGGCCGTTACACGCTGCTGGACCAGGACGGGCTCGCCGAACTGCTTCCGGAGGCGGCCGCCCGCGGCCGTGCCGTGGTCGTCGGCGGGGTGTTCAACTCCGGTCTGCTCACCGCGCCCCGACCCGGCGCCACCTACGACTACGCACCGGCCCCCCGGCCGGTGCTCGACCGGGCGCTGCGGCTGCTGGAGGTCTCCGAACGCCACGGCGTGCCCCTGCGGGCCACCGCGCTGCACTTCCCGTTCGGTCATCCCGCGGTGGCGAGCGTCCTGACCGGGGCGCGGTCGCCGCAGGAGGTGCACGACACCGTGGACCAGCTGCGACGCCCGATCCCGGACGCCCTGTGGGACGAGCTGCGCGCCGAGGGTTTGCTCGACCCGGACACCCCCGTCCCCTCGGCCACGCCGAGCGGGCGGACCGCACCCGCCGGACACCCCGCCCCGGTCGGGGGAGTCACGCCGTCGAAGGAGCTGTCATGAGGGTCGCCCTGCACACCAAGGTCCGTGCCGACCGCGTGGAGGAGTACGAGGCCGCACACCGGGAGGTGCCCGAGGAGCTGACCGCCGCCATCCGCGCGGCGGGGGTGAGCGAGTGGACCATCTGGCGCAGCGGCACCGACCTGTTCCACCTGCTGGACGTCGCGGACTACCCGGCGATGATCGCCGAACTCGAGAAGCTGCCTGTCAACATCGCGTGGCAGGCGCGGATGGCCGGTCTGCTCGACGTCGCCCACGACTACTCCGCGGACGGTGCGGACGCCTCGCTGCCGGTGGTGTGGCAGCTGTGACCTGAGGGGAGTGCCGACCGGCAGCACGGACGACCACCGCGCGTGCGAGGGCCGGCCCGGCAGCAGCCGATTCCGGGCCAGGGCGACCGCCCTGGCGACCGCGTAGGGCACAGCCGATCATCGTGCGCTCACCGCGGTGCTGCGCGGCACCGGTGATCCGCGCAAGCACGTCGACGAGGCGTTCGCGGTGCTCGGCCTGCCCGTTCCCGCGTCCGGCTTCGGCCCACACCCAGAGCCCCTGGCGGAGGAACCGGGAGCGCAACTGGTCGAGCGGCGATCCCTGCTCCGCGCGATCAAGGAGTCGCTGTCCTCCGAGAACGAGGGCACACCCGGCGGAGAGCTGCCCCGCTGTCCTGAACACACCCCGTCGTCCGTGGAGTCGTCACCGGCGCGCTGCGCCGGTTCCGCCTGCTGTCCCGGTCACCACGCGGCGACCGGGCAGGGCAGGATGATCCCCGTGGCCACCGCACGCCACGGCACTGAGGCACCTCGGGAGGTCCCGCATGGCCGACTGTTATCCGTACCGCATCGCCACCACGGAAGGGGAAGTGACCCTGATCTGGCGGCCCGGCGAGGGCGACGACCCCGACGCGCTCGCCGTCGACGACCGGGGAAGGCTCCTCGCGTTCCACGACCTCGACACCCTCCGAAACCACTGCGACCGCAACGGCTGGGACCTCGTCCGGGAGGGCGAGGGCACGCTCGACCTCGCCGTCGTACGCCGGTGGGTGGAACACCCCGAACCCGGGCAGGTCTCGGCGGGACTGCTGCTGGAGGCCTGGAACTTCTTCGACGACCTCGCCCAGAGCCTGGACGACGTCCCGCCCCTGCCCTCCCGGGGACCGCTCCAGGACCGCGCCTACGAGAAGATCTTCGGCGGCGAAGCCCTCGAGCCGGCCGCCGGCGACGGGGCCTGGACGCACGAGGAGACCTCGGCCGTGCGTGAACTGCTCCTCGTGGGGCTGGAGTTGTGGGAACAGGCCGTGAGGGCCCCGGTCTCCGGCCTGCCCGCCGCCGACGATCAGTCGGTGGACGTTGTCGTACCGGACTGACACGAGCGGGGTCCCGGGCCGCTAGAGGCCGCTGACCTTGCTGCTCGCCGTCATCTCGTAGACGAGGGTGACGGTGCGGTGACCGCCCGGTGCGAGGGCGAGGTTCCACCGGACGATGCCGTCGGCGTCGACGGCATCGGGCGCGGGGGAGCACGCGTCTTCGAGCAGGCGCGTCTGCACGGCGGAGATCTCGGAGACGGGCATCCGTTCGCGCACGACGATCGCTCCTTCTTCGCGGGCGTGCGGGGCGTCGGGGGCGGAGAAGCGGGACAGATGGAGTCGGACGGTGCGGGTCAGCACGGTCCGCTGGGTGAGGGCGGAGGTGTCGCGGACCTCTTCGGTCTGCCGGACGACGCGGTGGTCGTCGAGGCTGCCGAAGGCGAGTTCGGCGCGGGCCCCGGGCGCGGTGAAGTCCAGCGCGCCGCGGCCGCTGTACCCACTGCGGCGCACCAGGTCGACCGGGCCGGCGAGCAGGGCGTGGCCGGAGAGGTTGTCGAACCGGGCCACCTGGGTGACCAGCGGGGACAACTCGGGCGCGCAGGCGTGCTCGACGCCCGGGGTCGTGGTGAACGCGGAGAGTGGCACACGGTGGGCACGCCCGTCCCCCGGGACGCGGACCGGAGCGGGGGCGTGCAGCACCCGCGTCTCGCCGCCGTCGTCCACTCCCGGCAGGCCGACCACCGGAGTCGGGCCTAGGTCGGCGATCTCCTCCTCGCGCAGTTCGACGTCGACGATGCGGCGCTCCGCGGGGGAGCGGTCCTGCAGGGTGAGCCGGTCCTCGTGCAGTCGCGGCGGGGCGGCAGCCTGCGCCGAACGGGCCGTGGACAGGGTCAGCGCCACGTCGGACCAGTCCTCGCCGGTGCGCTGCCAGACCATCGCGTCGGTCTCCAGGGTGAGGGAGTCCCCGTCGAGCACCGCTCGGTAGACGGGCCGCCACAGCGCACAGGCGGTGAGGTGGCTCAGCCGCAGACCGGCCGGCCCCGCGGCCGTGGCCTCCACGGTCAGTTCGATGTGGCCGGTCAGTTCGGCGGGTTCTTCCTCAGCGAGGTCCATCGCCCCCCGCGCCGCCGCGAGTTCGGCGGTGCGGGCGGCGAACCGGGCGTCCACGGTGCGCAGTTGCTCTCCGCAGGAGTCCCGCTCGCCGTCCAGACGGTCCAGTTCGCGGTCCCAGCGCGGCCCTTCGACCTCTCCGTGACCGGCGCCCTCACCGATCTCGCGCAGCAGGTCGGCGGCAAGGCGGCCGAGCGTGTCGAGGCGGGTGTGCAGCCGGTCTCGCTGCCGGCCCAGGACGAGCAGTTCCTCTTCGAGGGCGTGCACGCGGTGCCGCAGGGCGGTGTCGTCGTCGGTGGGCCGGGGCCCGCGCGGGCTCCAGACCCGGACGATCCGGGCGTCGAGCACGGTCGCCGGGGCGTCGGCGCTGAGCTCGGCGTGCAGCGTGCGGTCGACGGCCAGCGCGCTCACCGGGCCCAGACGCAGCCGCTGGATGCCGGCCTCGAGGTCGAGGACGGCGGTGCGCTCGACGTGGGCGCGGTCCTCCAGACAGGTGACGGCCGTGACGGGCAGGGGGATCGGCTCGGGTGCCGTGGACATGGTGCGTCAGCTCCTGCGGTTGCCGCCGGCCAAGGTCTTGGCGGAGGGGATGCGGATCTCGTAGCCGCCGTCGAGGGCGGTGGTGGCGCCGGCGGGCAGCTCGACCCGCCAGACGCGGGTGCCGGGCGTGTGGGGTTCGGTGTCGGTGTCCGGGTGGGGCGCGGTCCAGTCGGCTCGTTCCTCGATCCGGACGTCCGGATCGGAGGAGACCGGAACCCGTTCGCGGACCTCCACGGTGACCGGCTCGGCGAGCCGGTTGGCCAGCTCCACGTGGACGCGGTGGTCGAGCACGGTGGTGGTGTTGCGCAGCCCCGAGGTCGACTCGTGCAGATTCGTGCGGCGGGTCACCCGGACGCCCTCGGCCTGCCCCAGCCCCACCCGGCACACACCGCCGGGCGCGAGGGTGGGCAGGGCCGCGGTCAGCAGGAAGTCGTCGCCGGCGGTGATCTCCACGGGGCCCGCCAGCAGAGCCTGGTCGGTGGCGTTGGAGAGGGCCAGCGTCGCGTACACGGTCTGCTCCACGGACGGCACACAGAGGTACTCGGTGCGCAGACCGACCCAGATCTCACCGACGGTGACGGTGTGCCAGGTGCCGTCGGACGGGATGTCGGCCCGGGCGACGGCGTCGAAGCGGTGGTCGAACGAACCCGCCGACTCGCGGGGCCGCACGGCGTGTGCGGGCAGCGCCAGCGCCGCCACGCTCTCGGCCCGGCGGCGGTACTCGGCCGCCGTCGGGTCGAAGGGAACGTCGGGGAACAGCCGGCCGCGGCGAGCACGCGGTTCGTCGGGTCCGCACAGGACGAGAGCCGTGTAGTCGAGTTCGGATCCGCTCGGCCGCGGCGGCCCGGCGTGACCGGGGACCGCCGGTGCGGGTACCGAAGGCCGAGGCGGCGCGGCCCGACCGGGGGCCGCGGGCATCGCCGGGGGAGCCATGGCGGCCCGCGCGGCGGGGGAGCGACTCCCGCCGCCCGGGCGGGAGGCCTGCTGTGCGGTGCCTTCGCCGCCGAAAGCCTGCGGGTGGGTACCGCCGGGCATCGGGGCCGGGGGCGGTGCGCCGTATGCCGGCGGGGGCGGCGCGGCGAGCGGCTGGCCGTAACCCTGCGGTGCCGTCGGCATCGGCATCGGCGGCAGGGGAGCAGGGGCGGGAGTGCCAGCCGCCGTCACGGGCACAGGACGGCCCCCGACGCCGCCGGCGTGGGTCGCGTCGGGGCGCCGACCGGCCGCGTCGTACCCGGCGAACAAATCGGCCAGACCCGACGGCGGTTCGCGCCAGCCGGACGGGATCGGGTCCGGCTGGCGGCGTCCGATGCGCAGCGAGCGGAGCCGGGGCAGATCGGTACGGCGCCCGAGATCGGCGGTGGCCAGGGCGAGCTGGACGCCGGTCCAGTCCTCGCCGGTGCGCTGAGCGATGGAGGCGCGCAGCACCAGGCGTCCGCTGCTCTCGCCCTGACGGTGCGTGAGCCGGTAGGCCGGCGCCCAGACCGCGCCGGGCACCGCGTACTCCAACTCCACTTCCTCCTCCGCGTCCCCGGCGCCGTCGAAGGTCACCAGCACGGAGACCGTGGTCCGCACGTGGGCGGGCGGGGCGTCGCTGGAGGCGCGTTCCAGCCGGTCGGCGGCGACCGCGAGGGCGTGCTCGGCCCGGCCCAGCGCCTTCTCCAGCTCGGCGAGACGGGAGTGCAGTCCGGTGAGCCGTTCGTCGACGAAGTCGGCGAGTTCCAGCCACGCGTCGACCGGGGTGCGGCGGTGCGGGTCGTCCCGCCTGCGGGCGGGCGGGACCGGACGCAGAGCCCTGACCTCGTCGATCAGTCGCACCTGCCGGTCATGGCGGGCCTGCGCCGCCGCGCACTCCTCGCGCAGCGCCTCCACCTCGCTGCGCAAGGCGTCGGGCACGGTGGCGCCGAGCGGCTCCGCCTCGACCTCCACGCGTGCCTCGATGACGCGTGAACCCTCGCCGCCGGTGACACGGACGCGCAGGGATCCGGCGTCCAGCACGCGTGGGAGACCGGTCACGCGGACCCGGCCGCCCGGCGGCACACTGCCGCGGGCCAGGCGGCGGCAGACGGCGCCCTGCGCGTACACCACGACCGAATCGAGGGCCGACCCCCACCTCGGTGCTGTCCCATCCGTCATGTGCTCCGCCCCCGTCATGTCAGTGCTGGGCGAAGCCTACGTCCGGGGAGGCGGGCGCCGTGGGCGAAGTCGCCGCCGTCGCGACCGGGCCGAGCGGGCTGACAGGCAACGCACGGGTCGGCACACCGACCACATGCGCTAGGAGGACCGGGTGAAGCTCACCGTCGTGAGGGCCCTGATCACGGTCGTCCCCGCGTGCTGAGCACCGCCGGGGTCCGCCCGACTGTCACATCTGAGCAGCAGCCTGGTCACAGGGCCCCGCGAAATCCTCCCGGCGGGGTCTTCCGCCATGTCGGCCATGGCACCATTCCTGCGCAAGCTTCACGTCCAGGGGGGACACCATGCGCATCCGCGCCACCATCGTCACCGCGGCCCTGCTTCTCGCCGCGCTCACCGCCTGCTCCTCGTCCGACGACGACGCCCCGGTGGCGAGCGACTCGGGCACGCCCGTCGCCGAGCCCACCATCAGCGTTCCCGCGGAGCACGAGGGCGACGACCTGAAGGCGGCCGTTGCCGTCTACACCGCCTCCTACTTCGCCGGCGACGCGGACACCGCGTACGGCATGCTGTCCGCGCGCTGCGCGAAGGAGATCACCAAGACCGCGTACGCCGAGGTCGTGAAGAAGGCGTCGGCCGACTACGGCGAGGACCATACGGTGAGTGACGTGCGGGCCGAGGTCTCCGGCAGGACGGGGCGTGCCGGTTACAAGGTGACGGGGCTGCCGAAGTTCGACCAGAAGGCACAGCCGTGGACGTTGGAGGGCGACGCCTGGAAGTACGACGCCTGCTGACTCACGGCCGGCCCGACGGGACGGGCCCTTCGGCCCTGCCGACGGAGAACCCGGTGACCCTGGCCTCGGTACCGGTACGGGTGCCGGCACCGGCGGTGACGTCCACGGTGAGGGCGAGGCGCACGGGAGTCGTCCCACCCACCGGAGGACGCCGGTAGGTCACCCGGTAGATCCGGGTGGGGCCGTCCCCGACGGAACGGATCGTCCGCTCGCGCCCTGCGGCGTACCGCGGAACCCACCGAAGCGCGAACTCGTCGGCCGCTTCCACGACCTGCTTCTCGCTGAGAGGCCCTGCTCCACCACGCCGGTTCGACGACGAGGCGCTGACCAGTTCCTTGTCGGGCCACCACCCCGAGACGCTGCCGCGGTTCGTGTCCACGGTGATCTTCAGCCGGGCACCGTTCTTCTCCGTGGCGGAACCGGTGACCTCGGTGCCGCTGCCGTAGATGCCCTCCGCCGCGGAGGTGAGCCACTCGTCGGCCTGGACGGAGGATTCAGCGAAGTCGTGTCGCTGCTCGTCGAGGGCCACGATGTTCACTCCGGTGACACGGCTGTGGAAGACCGTCGTCACCGCCATGGCGCCGGCCGCGGCGAGGGCGACACCTCCCAGGAGATCGCGCAGCGGTCGGTGCGGGGGAGTGTGTCGCAGGCAGAGCCACAGCGTCCCGACCAGGGAGCCGGCCACGGCCCCCGTCGCGTTCGCCGCGAGATCGGTCACGCTGCACGACCGGCCCAATGGCGCGGCCGACTGCGTCAGTTCGACCGCCGCACTCAGGACGGCCCCTGCGGCAGCCACCGTGACAGGCCGCCGGAACAGCTGGACGGCCAGGAACCCCGCCGGTGCGAAAAGGGCGACGTTCAGCAGGGAACTCTCCGACGTGAACAGGTGCGAGGGCGCTCCCGTGTCGCACTGCCACCCCTGC
This sequence comes from Streptomyces achromogenes, assembly GCF_030816715.1. Taxonomy (NCBI): domain Bacteria; kingdom Bacillati; phylum Actinomycetota; class Actinomycetes; order Kitasatosporales; family Streptomycetaceae; genus Streptomyces; species Streptomyces achromogenes. The sequence goes on from NZ_JAUSYH010000001.1 coordinate 8,540,744, forward strand.
AGGCCGGCGTCACCGGGCAGCAGTGTCACCGCCAGGACGCCGGCCAGGTGGACTGCCAGGGCGGTGCGCAGCGGCCAGGGCCTGCCGAGGGCCTTCGCCACCAGTGCGGTGGGAACCGCCACGACGGCGGCGAGGACCAGGAAGGAGACGAGCAGCCCGGGTACGGCCGCGACGGACGCTTCGATCACGAGGGGACTCTCAGGATGGGAGGCCGGAGGGCGCCGAACAGGCGCCCCCGGGTTCAGCCGGCACGACGTCGGGTTCAGGCGCCGTCCCGCCGTGCGAACTGGAGGGACAGCGACCGCAGGACGTCAGCGGTCGAGGTGTCGGTGTTTCCCTCGTCGTGGACCTCGGCCAGGTGCACGAAGGCGTAGGAGAAGCAGGTGGAAAGAGCGACGATGGCCGGCCCCAGCGCCTCCGTGATGATGGCCGTGGTCTCCTGGGCGGTGGCGTCGGCGGGCAGCTTGATCTCGGGCAGGGTCTCGGCGAGGAGCGCGGAGATGGACCCCGTCAGTGCGGCCTTGGCGTCCGGGTTCTCGCGGGCCTGTCGCCGCATCTCGATCGCTTCGGTGAGGATGCCGACGACTCGCTGCATGATCTCGGATTGCTGCATGGTCGCAGCCTACGAGGGGACCCGGTTCGGCGGGACGGATTACCGCGTGGCCGACCCCCGGGGGAGTGTGCACGGCGCCGGACTTCACCGGGCTGCACCGCACCACGGCACTACGGGCAGGTGAGATCGCCGACACCCGGCAGAAGCATCCGTAAACCGTCCGTACCTGGGAAGACGGCTTTTGATCTTCAGTGACGTCCTCGGGGAGGAAGCATCACCATGGCCGTACCCGTACGTGCTCCGCGTCCCGTGCGCCGCCCCCGCCGGTTCGAACTCCGGGCGACGGCGCTGTACTTCGTCCTTCTGGCGGTGCTGCTGACCCTGGTGGGCACGGTCGCCCGCACGGCTGCGGCGGCCGCCGAACGCCGTCCCGCGTGGGCCGTCGCGCTCGCGCTCGTGGCAGCCGGCGCCGTCGTGGCGGGTTGCCGTCGCGGGCGCAGGATATCGGCGGCCAGGCTGGCGCGCCGCGCCGCGGCAGCCCTGGACGAGGCCACGATGACGGCGGTCGAGGTCCTCGACGCCCCGTCCCCCGCCCCTGCGCCCGAGCCCGGCTGTGCGGCCGAGCCCCCTGCCGGTCGAGACGGCACGGAACGGACCCTCCTCCTCGTCGACCCCTTCGCCCCCGTGGACGCCGTGGACGAGGTGGCCGTCGAGACGGAGGAGACCGCCTACGAGGCCCTGGACCCCGACGAGTTCGAGCAGGCGATAGCCGACCTGTGCCGACGGGACGGCTGCCGGGACGTCGACGTCGTGGGCGGCGCCGGCGACCTGGGCGCGGACGTCGTGGCGAGGACGCCGGACGGACGCCTGGTCGTCGTCCAGTGCAAGCGCTACAGCGACGGCAACCGCGTCGGCTCCCAGGACATGCAGCGGTTCGGCGGCACGTGTTACACCGTTCACGGGGCCGATGTCGCCGTCGTGGTGACCACGAGCGACTTCACCGGTCCCGCGCTCGAGTACGCCGGGCAGTGCGGCATCGTCTGCGTGGACGGTCGAGAACTCCTGCGCTGGCAGGACGGCGTGGGACCACGACCGTGGGAGTACGAGTTCCTGGCCGGCCAGGAGTCACCGAGCGAGTGACAGGCCGGGACGCCCTGGTGATCGGGCGCACCAGGCGTGTGGTGCAACAAGGGAAGGGTTCAGCGGGCGGGGTGGGCGAACTCGCGCTGGTCGAGCACGCGCAGCCACGCCATCGCCGATCTCGCCGCCCGGGGACTCGGCGTCGCCGTTCTCGGCACCTCGGTGGCCGCGAGTCACCGCGACCGGCTCACCGCCCGCGTCATCGACGACGTCGCCACTCCCGCCTTGCTCGCAGCCGGCCCCGCCACGCGGTAGCGGCCGGCGAACGGCCCCTCGCCGGCGTCGGGTTAAGGGGCGTCCGCCGATGGCGGACACCGTGAGAAGGGGTTCTTACCTGCCGTCGTTATGATCCGCGTCCTCGATGCGAGGGAGATCCTGTGGGCATGTTCGGACGTGGAGAGCGTCGTGACGGCGTGGACCAGCCACGCGACCCGGAGTTCACGTACCTGTCCGAGGCGGAGGCCGCCCGGTTGCGGGTCTTCGTCCGTGACGCCTTCGCGGAGCGCGGAATCGAGGTGACCGTCGAGTCGGGACGCGTGACCACGGGCGCGGGCTGGCGGTTCGGCCTCACGAACCTCGCGGCCGCCTGCCACAACGACAGCAGCGGACCTCGTCGCTGGCGGACGCTCGTGGACCAGCACGTCGACCGCGTCGTACGTTCGCTGGACGGACGGCAGGCCCTCAAGGCGCTGCCGCGCGAACAGGTGCTGACCCGGCTGCACCCCCGGTTCATTCCCGGCGAGCCCAGGCTTCTCAAGGCGTTCGGTTACGGCCCCCCGTCGGTACCGGGCCTGCTGGAGGTGCTGGCACTCGACCTCCCGGAGACCGTCGACATGCTGACGGCGGACGACCTCGCCGACCTGGGCGACCTCACGGCACTGCGCGAGCGGGCGTTCCAGAACCTGCGGGACGTCCGCGTCGACAAGCACGAGAAGGTCAAGGACAAGAGCGGCGCCCGCTTCGACGTGCTGATGGGCGACTCGTACTTCGTCGCGAGCCTCGCCCTGCTCCTCGACGAGGTCGTACGCCGGCACAGCAAGGACACACCGACGCCGGACGGCGTACTGGTCGCACTGCCGCACCGCCACCAACTCGCCTTCCACGTCATTCGCGACAGTGACGTGCTCCCCTCACTGAACCTCATGGCCCGGTTCGCCGCCGTGGGGCACGAGAAGTTCCCGGGCGCGTTGAGCCCCGCGGTGTTCTGGTGGCACGACGGTGAGTTCACCCGGGTCGCCACGTCGGACGGAGGTGTGTACGTCAAGCTCACCGAGGAGGGAGTGGCGCTGATGGCACGGCTCTCGGGTGGATAGGCGGGGCCCGCGCAGGGTGCCCCACAGGCGCGGGGCGCCCTGGCGGAGACGCGCTCACACGTCGCGACGCCTGACGACGAGCACGGCGAGCGCGACGGTGACCAGCGGCCAGAGCGTGTAGACGATCCAGGAGCCGGTGACCGTGGCGGTGTAGCCGAGGGAATCGGGGCCCGGTCCCCAGTTCTGGACCAGGCGCTTCCAGGCGGACGCCACCAGCGCGTGTCTGACGTCCGCCGACCAACGGCTGCTCTCCGAGAACATGAGGGGCAGCATCAGCAGCACGAAGACACAGGTGACCATGGTCCCGGCGGCGTGCCGGAGCAGAACGCCGAGGCCCAGACCGACCAGCGCGCTGACCGGGGCCAGCAGCGCGGACGCCGCCAGCGCCCGGAACACCCCGGGGTGGGTGATCGGAACGCCGGCGTGGTGCCCGTCCAGAATGGCCTGGGAGACCAGGAAGGAACCGGTGGAGGCGGCCGTGCCGACCGCCGTCCACAGCGCGGCGGTGACGACGGCCTTCGCCAGCACGACCGAGCCCCGGGCGGGGACGGCCACGGTGGTGGTGCGGATCAGACCGCTGCCGTACTCGCTCACGACGGTGAGGGTGCCCATGCTGCCGGCGACCAGGATCAGCGTCCAGTAACCGGCCGGGGGGTAGGCGTCGAAGGGGAGGAAGGCGGCAGGTCCGGAGAGCGCGGCCGCGTCCGACCAGGTGGCGACGGCGGCGGACCCGAGGACGAACAGGACGGTGAGGGCGAGCGTCCACGGGGTGGAACGCAGGGACCGCGCCTTGATCCACTCGGCGGCCACGAGGTCGCGGAAGCGGGCGGGCGGCACGGAGAGGCGCGTGGCCGAGGCCGTCGGGGGCTCGGAAGCGGGTGCGGTCATCTCGGTCGTCGTCATCGGGGTTGTCCTGCCGGGTATTCGACGCTGTCGGCGGTCAGTTCCATGAAAGCCGTCTCGAGCGAGGCGGTGCGGGTGGTCAGTTCGTCCACGCGGACACGGTTGTCGAAGGCGAGCTCTCCGACGCGGTCGGCCGGGAGGCCCCGCACGGAGAGCTTCCCGGCGTCCGCCGGGCCGTCCGGCTCGACCGAAGCGCCCGCCGCGGTGAGCACGGCCGTCAGCTTGACGGCCTGAGGGGTGACGACCACGACGCTGCGTCGGGCGCCGCGAGCCGCGAAGTCCCGTAGCGGCTCGGCCGCGAGGAGGCGGCCCCGGCCGACGACGACCAGATGGTCGGCGGTGTTCTCCATCTCGGACATCAGATGACTGGACAGGAAGACCGTGCGGCCCTCCGCGGCCAGCCGACGGAAGAGGCGGCGTACCCAGAGCACGCCTTCCAGATCCATGCCGTTGACCGGCTCGTCGAACATGAGCACGGGCGGGTCGCCGAGCAGGGCGGCCGCGATGCCAAGCCGCTGCTTCATGCCGAGGGAGAACCCTCCGACGCGGCGGTGCGCCACCTCGGCCAGCCCCGCCTCCCCCAGCACCTCGTCGACCCGGCGGCGCGGGATGCCGTTGCTGCGGGCCAGAGCGGACAGATGGGCGGCCGCGCTGCGTCCGCCGTGCACCTGGCCGGCGTCGAGGAGGGCCCCGACGTGCCACAGTCCGCGCGGGTGACGGCGGAAAGGGATGCCGCCGACGGTGGCGGCGCCGGCGGTGGGGGCGTCCAGACCCAGGATCATCCGCAGGGTGGTGGACTTGCCGGCTCCGTTGGGGCCGAGGAATCCGGTGACCCGGCCCGGTCGCACGGTGAAGGAGAGATGGTCGACGGCCGTCCTGCCGCCGTAGCACTTGGTGAGTTCACTGACTTCGATCACGACAGCCACACTGCCGGGACAACTCCCCTCCGGGCATGGGGCCTCGGTCGGCAATCGTGCGGCCGGGGTTCGCCCGTGGGCGTACGTCCCCGGGCTGATGCCCCGTCGGCGGCGTCCGGTTAGTCTCGCGATGTGAACCCCGAGACGATCACTTCGCTGCCCGTGCGCGTGCCCTTGCCCGCGCCCGTGCGCGTCGCACACCGCGGTGCCGCTCCCGGGACGGAGGGCCGCCGATGACGAGGACGACAGGCGTGGCCTGGGCGGGCGGCGCCCTGTACCTCCTCACGGTGGTTCTGCTGGTGGGGGTCGCGCCGCAGGCGTCCGGCACGGTCCACGGCGCGGGGGCGCTGCTGGCCGCGAGCCTGCTCGTCGGCGTGGTCCGCCGCAGGCCGTCGGCGGCTCTGGCCATGGCGGTCGTGGGGTCCACCGCCGTGGTGCTGGGTCCGCCGAGCCCCGTAGGCGACGACCTGTCAGCGGCGTACCAGGGCCAGTTCCTCGGGTTTGTGGCGGTCGACATGGTGCTGGGCTTCATCGTCGCGACCTGTCCGCGAGGGCACGCGGGGGTCGCCGTGGGCGCCTCCTTGGCCGTGCAGTTCCTGGTGATCGGCGGCTTCACCCACGGGGACGCCGTGGCCGTCAACCTGCTGATCGCCCTGCTGGCCGCGGTCGCGTCCTGCATGGCCGGCCTGCTCAGCCGCGAGCGCCGCGAGCACGCGGCGGCGCTGCGCTCGCAGGAGGTGGCCGAGGCGGTGACTGCTGAACGTCTGCGGATCGCAAGGGAGTTGCACGACATGGTGGCGCACAGCATCGGCGTCATCGCCATTCAGGCGGGCGTCGGCAGCAGGGTCATCCTGACCCAGCCGGCGCAGGCGCGCGAGGCTCTGAGCGTCATCGAGGCCACCAGCAGGGAGACACTGTCGGGCCTCCGGCGCACCCTGGTGTCGCTGCGAAGGACCGACCGGGGCGAGTCCGCCGCACAGGAGTCACCGCTCTCGCCCCCGTCCGGACTCGCGGACGTCGAACGGCTGGCGGCCGCGACCGCGGACGCCGGGGTGAGCGTCGAGGTGCGCCGCACCGGGCGGCGATGTCACGTGCCGCCCGACGTCGACCTGTCGGCCTACCGCATCGTGCAGGAGGCGCTGACCAACGTGGTCCGCCACGCGGGCACTCGGCGCTGCCACGTGTCCATCGACTACGCGGACACGGAGCTGCTCGTGGAAATCGTCGACGACGGACGCGGCACAACCGGCGACGATCCGGTCCACGGCTTCGGGATCATCGGGATGCGGGAACGCGTCGGTCTCCTGCACGGCCGGCTCAGCGTCGGGCCGCGCCCCGAGGGCGGCTTCCGGGTGGCCGCCCGACTGCCGCTGCCCGCGCCCGCCGAAGCTGCGGCGGCCACTCGATGACCGTCCGGGTGGTGCTCGCCGACGACCAGCCGCTGGTGCGGTCCGGTCTGCGCGTGCTCATGGCCGACCACCCCGACCTCGAGGTCGTGGGCGAGGCCGCCACCGGCGCGGAAGCCGTCCGCCTGGTCGAGGACACCGACCCCGACATCGTCGTCATGGACATCCGGATGCCCGGCATGGACGGTATCGAGGCCACCCGCCTGATCACCGCCGGTCCGGCGACCACCCGCGTCCTGGTTCTGACCACCTTCGACGAGGACGACCACGTGTACGGGGCGCTCCGGGCCGGCGCGAGCGGCTTCCTGGTCAAGGACATGGGGTTGGACGACATCCTCGCGGCGATCCGCGTGGTCGCGGCCGGCGACGCCCTGATCGCGCCGGGGGTGACGCGCCGTCTCATAGCGGAATTCGTCAGGCGCCCCGCCCGTGCGACGGAGCAGCCTCCGCGCCCGGTCGAGGGCATCACCGAGCGCGAACGGGAGGTGCTGACCCTGGTCGGACGCGGCCGGTCGAACACCGAGATAGCCGAGGACCTCTTCATCTCGACGGCCACCGCCAAGTCCCACGTGTCACGGCTGCTCATGAAACTGGGCGCCCGGGACCGGGTCCAACTGGTCATCACGGCATACGAGACGGGGCTCGTCCCCCCGCCTCGTTGACCACCGGGCGACCCCGTTCCGGTCGGTCCGGGCGGCTCGCCCGCACACCCGCGCGCGGCTGAACGGGGTTCCCGCACACCCCCGCGCGGGAATCCCGTCCCCGTGGGCCCGAGCCCTCCGAGGCCGCTTCGGGCGGGTGTGTCGGACGACACTCCTGTGACAGGCATGTCGAGAGACATCGCGGGTACCGGCGCACGTGTAACGGGGGAGTGAGGGCGAGACGAGTGGAATCGCATGCCGACGGAGACGGCTGTACCGGGCCGCGACAGCACCTCATGCGCACCGCCTACGCGATGGGCGGCGCCGACGGCTGCATCGCCGACGCCCGTCACCACGCCCTCGCGTTCCTCGACCGGGCCCGCGTCGACCATCGGCTGCGCGTGTCCGACCGTGTGCGGGACATCATCCAGCTGGTGGTCAGCGAACTGGTCACCAACGCCCGCAAGTACGCCCCCGGCCCCGTTCTGATGGAGCTGCGTCTCACCGCCGACAGTGTGGACGTCGCCGTGTGGGACAACGACCCCACCGTTCCCATGGCCCGGCCCGCCGACCCGGACAGGATCGGCCAGCACGGCCTCGAGATCGTCAAGGCCGTCACCGCGCACCTCTTCGTCGAGCAGGAGCCGGTCGGCAAGCGCATCACGGCCCGTATCGCCCTCGCCGACCCACCGGGCGACGCCACCGCCGGCCGCCGTCCGTCCTAGCGGAGCGGCGGTCGACGTCCTGCAGACACGACCTAGGCCTTCAGTGAGGCCAGCACGTGTGCCGCGAGCTTCTTCGCGCTCGCCGCGCCGTTGTCCGCGCCGTCCGTGGACAGCACGCTGACGACGGCCGTGCCGGTGCGGGAGGCGATCAACGTGGTGCCGGTCTCCCAGGCGCCGCTGGTGAGAGTGATGGTGTACGCCTCGTCCCCGAGTCCGGCCGTGGCGGCGCCGGTGACCTTCACCTTGCTGTGGGTGTCGGAGTCCGTGTAGCTCGGGCAGGCGGCGACGACGGCTGCCAGGTCCTTGAGCACGTCCGCACCCGTGGTGCCGCGGTAGACGTCGATCTCCTGGTCGAGTTCGGCGGACGTGTTCTTGTTGACGTGGGAGCTCTGCGCGAACGACACGCCCTCGACACCGGTGAGGCTGATCCAGCTGGTGGCCGCGAGATCGGCGCAGTGCGGCTTGGCGGCGCTCTTCGTGGCCGGCGCCTGGTAGGTGTCGCCGGTGTCGCGGGCGAGACCGGCGTCGGGGGCGAAGCCGGAGGGGAAGTACGAGGCGGGTGCGAGCGCCTTCTTCAGTTGGGTCCCCGTCAGCAGACCGGCGTTGGGGTCGGCGGCCTTCGACGGCGCGGTGGACGTGGCCGGACCGGCGGCGGAGTCCTCGGACGTGGAGGAGGAACAGGCAGCCAGGGCCAGCGGGAGCGCCGCGACGGCGAGCAGCTTGGCGGCATGGGACGGGAGACGCATCGAAGTCCTCGAGAGTGACATGCATGGTGCGCCGGAACTGGGTGGGGGACCGGGAACGGGTGCGCGCGAAGCGGAGGTGCCTACGGCCTGGCCGGCGGGGCCGCAAGGTTGCCGGGCCCGGAGTGACCTTAGGCGGCGGCCGGCCACAGAATGATCACCGGATACTCAAGGCAAGGTCAAAGGATCGACCCCCGCGAAGGTTTTGCCGTGTCTTGGGGGAAGACGGGCGGTCGGGGAGCGGGGCCTTCGGGGCGGGGCGGACGCCGCGGGCGCGGAATTATCCGGGACTTCCACGTGCTGTCGTATCCACCAAGGTGGGACGCCGACGGTGGGCGAGCGCGCAGCGCGAGCGGCCGGGGCGGAGAGGAGAAGGAACCGACATGGCAGCGCAGACGCAGAGGGCCGTTCTGGCGGGCGGATGCTTCTGGGGAATGCAGGACTTGATCCGTCGGCTCCCGGGCGTGACCGCGACCCGGGTCGGCTACACCGGGGGTGACGTGCCGAACGCGACCTACCGCAACCACGGCACCCACGCGGAGGCCATCGAGATCCTCTTCGACCCCGAGAAGACCGACTTCCGGACCGTCCTGGAGCTCTTCTTCCAGATCCACGACCCGAGCACCGAAAACCGCCAGGGCAACGACATCGGGCTCAGCTACCGCTCGGCGATCTACTACGTGGACGACGAGCAGAAGCGGATCGCCGAGGACACCATCGCCGATGTGGACGCCTCCGGACTGTGGCCGGGCAAGGTCGTCACCGAGGTGGAGCCGGTCGGGCCCTTCTGGGAGGCCGAGCCCGAGCACCAGGACTACCTGGAGCGCTACCCCGACGGCTACACCTGCCACTTCCCGCGCCCGGGCTGGCGGCTCCCCGCCCGCTCCGACGCCTGACCCACCGCGCCGAGGGCGCAGCGCTCACCCCGGGGCCGCCCGGGTCCGCGTCAGCGCTGCGCTTCGCCGGCGTGGACCAGACCGGTCTCGTAGGCGATGACGACCAGCTGGGCGCGGTCGCGGGCGCCCAGTTTGGTCATCGCGCGGTTGGCGTGCGTCTTCGCGGTGACCGGGGTGACGAAGAGTCGTTCGGCGATCTCGTCGTTGGACAGGCCGGTCGCGACCAATGCCGTCACCTCGCGTTCCCGGGGAGTCAGCGCGGCCAGCCGCGCGGGGTCCACGAGGTCACCGGGGGAGGGGTGGGAGAGGACCCGCGCGATGAGGCCCTTGGTGGCCGTGGGGGAGAGCAACGCCTCGCCGGCGGCGACGAGGCGGACGGCGTCGAGGAGCTGGTCAGGCTCGATGCCCTTGCCGAGGAAGCCGCTGGCGCCGGCCCGGAGCGCGTCCACGACGAGTTCGTCCTCCTCGAAGGTGGTCAGGACGAGGACCTTGACGCCGGCCATGTCCTCGTCCCGGCCGATCAGCCGGGTCGCCTCGATGCCGTCGACCTCGGGCATCCGGATGTCCATGACCACGACGTCGGCGCGTTCGCTGCGCGCCAGCAGTGCCGCCTCGCGGCCGTTGGACGCCTCGGCGACGACCTCCATGTCCGGCTGTGCGTCGAGGAGCAGCCGGAAGGTGCCCCGCAGCAGGGCCTGGTCGTCGGCGAGCAGAACGCGGATCGTCATGGGCGGGGTGTCCTCACGGGTCGTCAGACTGTTGCGGGGGCCAGGGTGAGCGGCAGGTCGGCGACGACCTGGAAGCCGCCTTCGGGCCGGGGGCCCGCGGTGACGGTCCCGCCGATGGCGGTGGCGCGCTCCCGCATGCCGATCAGCCCGTGGCCGGTGCCCGCGGCCGCGGGCGCGCCGGGTCGTCCGTCGTCGGTCACGGTGACCCGGAGCGTGTGCGGGCCGTACTCCAGCGTCACGGCGGCCAGTGTGGCGGACGCGTGCTTGTGTGTGTTGGTGAGCGCTTCCTGGACGATGCGGTAGGCGGTCAGCTCGGTCGCGGGGGCCTGCGGCGCGGGCGTGCCGGTGCGGGACACCCGTACGCGCAGCCCGCTCGCGTGGAACCCCGCGGCGAGGGTGTCGAGATCGGCGAGCCGGGGGATGGGGGCCCGGGTGCCGGGGGCGTCGTCGATCTGGCGCAACAGGCCCACGGTGGCCCGCAGTTCGTCGAGCGCGGCGCGACTGTTGTCCTTGATGTGGGCCAACGCCTCGTACGCCTGGTCGGGGTTGGCGCGCATGAGGTGGTGGGCCACTCCCGCCTGGGCGTTGACCAGGGTGATGTGATGGGCGACGACGTCGTGCAGATCGCGGGCGATGCGCACCCGTTCCTCGGCGACGCGGCGCCTGGCTTCTTCCTCCTGCGTGCTTTCGGCGCGTGCCGCGCGTTCCCTGGCCTCGGCGAGGTGGTCGCGGCGGTTGCGGACGGCGCGGCCCAGCGCGGTGGCGGCGATCGCGAAGTCGAACCGCAGCAGGGCGGCCCCGCCCACCAGGGACTCCGTGTGAGAGCCGGCGTGGACCCCGGTGATCGCCACGGCCGCGACGATGCCGACGGTCCACGCGGTGCGCCGGCTGCCGAGCACGGCGAGGGTGTACAGGGCGACGAGGCCGGCCCCGGGGATCCTGTCGGCGCTCGGGGCGAGGGCCATCAGGGTGAGTCCGGTCGCCAGCGTGACGAGGGCGACGGGCAGCGGCCACCGGCTGCGGACGACCAGGGGCAGGCAGGACAGCGCCGTCCACACCGCCTCCTGCCAGCGCGGCTCGTGCCAGGAGGAATCGCCGACGGCGGTCGCCGCCGTGGCCACCACGATCAGCGGCACTGCCGGGAGCGCGTCGCGCACACGGTCATGACGGGCGAGCCACTGGCGCCACACCATACTCACGTCCATTTCCTCACTCTAAGCAGCGCGGGCCGGCCGAAGGACGGGTCGCCCCGCCCGCCCGGCCGGCCCGCGCGTTCGTCGTCGGTCCGTCGGTCCGTCGGTCCGTCGGTCCGCCGTGTCGGACGGCCTTATTCGGCCACGCCCGCGGTCTGCGGCTCGCGCACCGGGAGCGGCTCCCGCGCCGGCTCGTCCGCGGGGCCTTCGACGGACACGTGGGGGAGGGCCCTGTCCAGGCGGCGGGGCAGCCACCAGTTGGCGCGTCCGCACAGGTGCATGAGCGCGGGCACGAGGACCATGCGGATCAGCAGGGCGTCGACGGCGACGGCCACCGCGAGGCTGACGCCGAACTCGGCGATGACCCGCATGCCGCCGAAGACGAAGGAGCCGAAGACGCAGACCATGATGGTGGCGGCGACGGCGATCACCTTGCCGGTCTCGGCTTGGCCGACCCGGACCGCCCGGCGGCTGTCGCCGGTGTGGGCCCATTCCTCGCGCATCCGGCTGACCAGGAAGACCTGGTAGTCCATCGACAGGCCGAACATGATGCCGACGACCAGGATCGGCACGAACGACTCGATCGGTCCGCCCGCACCGAGGCCGAGGGCCCCCGCGCCGAAGCCGTACTGGAAGACCACGACGATCGCGCCGAAGGCCACCCCGATGCTGAGGATGTTGAGCACCGCGCCCACGGCAGGGATGAGCAGGCTGCGGAAGGCGATCGTCAGCAGCAGGAAGCCGAGTGCGGCGATCACCAGCACGAACAGCGGGAGTTTGGACATCAGCACCGAGGCGAAGTCGTCGTTGCTCGCGGTGACACCGCCCACGTAGACCTTCATGGACGTGCCCCGCTCGGCCGGCGGGATCACCTTGTCGCGCAGACGGTGGATCAGGTCGGAGGTGGCCGCGGACTGGGGCGAGGTGGTCGGGACGACGGAGATCACCCCGACCCTCTGCCCCTCCCGCATCGGGGCCGCGGAGGCACTGGCGACGCCGTCGGCCTTCTCGAGCGCGGTGACCAGCTTCGCCGCGGCCGCCTTGTCGGCGGCGTCGGAGGTCTGCACGGCGAGGACGAGCGGCCCGTTGAAGCCCGGCCCGAACCCTTCCGCGATCATGTCGTAGGCCTGGCGGTTCGTCGAGGCGGTCGGGAGGTTGCCGTCGTCGGACGCGCCGAGGCGCAGCGAAAGCGTGGGGAAGGCGAGCGCTACCAGCACGGCGAGGGCGACCAGGGCCAGCGTCCTGGGTCGGGCCTGGACCTGCTCGGCCCACCGGGCCCACAGACCCGGCCGCCGGGAGGACCGCCGCCGTGCCTCCCCGGTGAGTCCCCGGCGTTCCCCGCGGCCGAGGACGCGCAGTCCGATCATGCCGAGCAGTGCGGGCAGCAGGGTGACGGCGGCCAGCACGGTCAGGACGACGGTGACGGCGGCGCCGATGGCCATGCCGTTGATGATGCCGACGTTCAGGGTGAGCATGCCGAGCAGCGCGACGACGACGGTCAGACCGGCGAACAGCACGGCGCGGCCCGACGTGTCGAGCGACTTGGCGATCGACTCGGGGACGGTCATGCCCGCCGTCAGGTTGGCGCGGTGCCGGTTGACGATGAACAGGGCGTAGTCGATGCCCACGCCGAGGCCGATCAGCGAGCCGAGGGTCAGTGTGGTGTCGGAGAGGGTGATGACGTGGCTGAGCAGGATCACCGCCACCGCGGAGGTGCCGACGCCCACGACGGCCGTGATGATGGGCAGCGCCGCCACCCACACCGCCCTGAAGACGAACAGCAGCACGATGAAGGCGAGGATGATGCCCATGGCGTCGGCGACCGGGTTCGGCTTCGGGTTGACGGTGAACGCCTGCCCGTTGAGCGCGATGTGCAGGCTCCCCGAGGCCGGCTCGGCGGCGAGGTCCTTCACGTGGTCGATCTGGGCGTCGGCCACCTCCTGGTCGAAGGCGACCGTTGCGTAGGCGGTCCTGCCGTCCCTGCTGATCTGCCCCTTGCCGACCGGCGTGTAGGGGCTGCTCACCGAGGCGACGCCCGGCGCGTCGGCGATCTCCTTCAGCGTGTCGGTCATGGTCTGCTCGGTGGCGGGCTCGGTGACCCGGCCGCCGCCGCTCAACTGCCAGACCACCCGTCCGCTCTTGCCCGCCGCGCTGTTGGCTGCCTGTTGCAGCAGGGCCGTCGCCTTCGCCGAGTCGGTGTCCTGTGAGGTGGGGCTGTTGCCGAACGCGCTGCCGGCCGCACCGACCCCGGCTCCCAGGGCGACCAGCAGGCCCACCCAGGCCAGGACCACGGCGAGCCGGTGCCGATGGCACCAGCGGGCAAGAGGGGACATCGACGAGCCTTTCGAGCGGAGCGTCACACGATCGGGCCGGCGATCTCGGCCCACCCTCACGCTCGCAGTTCCGCGCTCTCCCGTCGTTGGCCGTTCGTAGACACTTGCGTCTGCTGCGAGCGCAGTAGACGGGGTGGGTGCAGGCGTGCGTTCCCCGGTCGAGCGGGAGCCCGCGACGTGCGGGACCTGCGCCGCTGCGGGACGTGCGCCGCGCGTGGGGGTGCGTTCAGGCCCCGCGCAGGGCCGTCTCCAGGTGGCCCGCCCAGCGCAGGGCCGCTGTCACGCACTCCTCGGTCCTCGGCTGGAGGCGTCGCCGCGGTCCGACGACCTGGACGGCGGCGACGACCTCGTCGCCGAAGTCTCGGACCGGGACGGCGACGGAGTACAGAAGGGGTTCGGCCTCCTCGTCGACGATGGAGTAGCCGCGTCGGCGCGTCGCCTCCAGCCGGCTGAGGAAGTCGTCCAGGCCGGTCGGCGTGTTGGGGCCGTGGCGGACGAACTCCGTGCGGGCGAAGACCGCGGCCACCTCCTCGTCGTCGGCGTCGCTCAGCAGGGCCTGGCCGCAGTCGCTGCAGTAGGCCGGGAAGGGGCGGCCGATCCACGAGCCGAGCTGGCGGCTGCCGGGGGGCACCCGCTCGGCGACGGTGACGGTGGTGTCGCCCACCAGGACCCCGAGGTAGCAGCTCTCACCGGTCTCGGCGGCCATGCCCTCCAGGGCGGTGAGACCGTCCGTGCGCAGGCGGTGGGCCGTGAGGTCGCGCGCCGTCGCGTAGAGCCGCCAATGCGGTGCGAAGCCGCCCGAGACGTCGTCGCGGACGGCGAACTCCTCCGCCGTCATGGCGGTGAGCATGCGGGACAGCTGGCTGCGGTCGCGGTCCATCCGACGGGCCAGCTCCGAGACGGTCACGGCGGGGCCGTGCCGCCCTCCGTCGTCCGTGGCGCGGGCCAGCGCGGCCAGGGCGTCGAGCCCCTTCGTCACGCTCGAGTCCACGTGCTCCTCCGCCCTGCCGACGCGCGCCCGCGCGGAGCGTCGTCCCCGTGATCGTCGGTCCGCACTGTACCGCCGCCCCCAGTCGATCATGATGTGTGCGGTATCTGCATCTTGTCGTGCAATTAATGCACGCCTACTATCCTTGCATCAGCCGCCGCCGAAGCCGAGGGAGGACGTTCATGGCCACCACGACGATCACGCCGCACGCCGCCGGACCGGACCGGGAGACCGCCCGGACGTCCGTCCGCCGCCGGACGGTACGGACGATCAAGGTGTACTGGCCGGTCGCGACGGCGACGCTGACCGCCTGCGCGGAGGGCGACCTCGGGACGCTGCGCGCCGACGATTCCTTCGCCGCGCTGCTGCGGATCCTGGAGACCTCGCCTGAACTCGGTGACTTCGGCGCCTACGGCGACGTCTTCGAGGTGGCGTTCGGCGCCGAGGGGTTCACCGTCCGGCCCGGCGCCCGCCCCGCGCTCGGCTCGGTCGGCGGCAGGTTCCTGTCCCCGACGCTCGCCGTCACCACCTACGTCGACGCCGCGACGACCGACGACGACCTGGCGCGCGTCCTCGCCCGCCTCACCGACGCCCACCCCTGGGAGATCCCGGTGATCGAGCTCTCCGCCCCGCTGGACCTCGTCTCCCGCGCCTGACCCGTCACCGTCACCATCACCGCCCAGGCACGCGCGGTCACCCGTCCGGCCGGACCCGCCGAGCCGGTCGAGCCCGGCCGGACCGTCGGACATCGCCGAGAAAGAGGACGAGCACGCATGACGCAGCACACCAACGCCGCCGTCGAACCGCCGCTGTGGGCCCTGCACCGGGAACTGATCGGCAAGACGGTCCGCACCGACCTCACCCACGCCTTCCACCCCGGTCAGCCGCACTTCCCCGCCTTCCCGGACGAGCAGCGGGAGACGCCCTTCGACATGTCCCGCGGCGACGGCTTCACCGTGCACCTGTACACGATCGTCGGGCAGTGGGGCACCCACGTCGACCCGCCCGTCCACTTCGTGGCCGGCGCACGGTCCCTGGACGACATACCCGTCGACGAGATGATCCTGCCGCTCGTCGTCCTCGACATCACCGAGCGCGTCTCGGCGGACCCGGACGCCGTACCGACCCTGGACGACGTGGCGGCCTGGGAGGCCCGCCACGGCCGCGTCCCGGAAGGGGCGTTCGTCGCGCTGCGCACCGGCTGGGGCCGCCGCTGGCCGGACCCGGCCGCCATGGCCAACAAGGACGAGGCGGGTGTGAGCCACTACCCGGGCTGGTCCGCCGAGGTGCTGCGCCACCTCTTCGAGGAGGCCCGCGTCACCGCGATCGGGCACGAGCAGACCGACACCGACCCCGGACTGGCCACCTCCGCGGGCGACTTCAGCCTGGAGCGGTACGTCCTGCAACGGGACCGGTGGCAGATCGAGCTGATGGCCCACCTCGACCGGGTGCCGGAGGCGGGCGCGCTGATCGTCGCCACCTGGCCCAAACCGCGGGGCGGCTCCGGCTTCCCGGCCCGGGTCTTCGCCCTGCACCAGGAAGGCTGAAAGCGGTTGTAGGGTGCGAAGGTGACGACGAACGGTCCCGCACCCCGACAGCAGGGCCCGGGAACGGCCGCCTCGCTGCGGATGGCCCTGCGCATGGTCAACACCGTCCTGGACCGCGAAGCGTCCGGCCGTACCGGCTTCAACGTCAGCAGGCTCGCCGACGAGGTCGGCGTCGAGCGCAGCAAGGCGTCACGCACCACGCAGGATCTGTGCGACAAGGGCTTCCTCGCACGCCTCGACGACTCGACGCTGCGCGCCGGGGACGCGTTCTTCGCCACCGCCGCGTCCCTGCACCCCGGCCTGCTCCGCCGCAGCCGCCCCCTCCTGCGCCGCCTCGCCGTCGAGCACGGCGCCGGCGCCCGGCTCTCCGTCCGTGACGGCGTCCAGGTCCGGCTGCTGCGCGCCGAATCCGCCGCGGGCGCGTCCCAGGAGTGGCAGAGCCGGACGGCTCTCGTCACCCCGTGCTGGTGCACCGGCGCCGGCCGCGCCCTCCTCCTCGACCACACCGCCGAGGACATCACCGCGCTGCTCGACGACTACGAACTGATCGGCGTCGGCGGCCCGAACGCGGCCCACTCCGCCGAGGAGGTCGCCGCCGCCAACGACCGCGACCGCCGGCGCGGCGTCGTCGCGGCGCACGGTGAGTTCGAACACGGCGTGACCGAGTACGCCGTACCCGTGCGCGACGGGAACGCCCACATCCGGGCCGTCGTGTCGGTCGTCGGCAGGCAGCGGGACCTGCTGCCGCACGAGCGCAGGATCCGCACCGACCTCACCGCCGTCGCCGAGGCACTCGCGCGAAGCGTCACGGGTGACGACACACCGCGGTGACCACGGGCGCCGCGGCCCGTGAGCCGGGCCGGCGAGGAGCCCGGAGCCCGGAGAATCGCAGAACTTGACGACGGATCATGGCCGTTGCTCTCTGGTGGCGGCCGCTGTCACCGTGTAGCGTCGCTCCCAGATGTCGTGGTTGGCAGTACCTGCCCGCGCTGCGCGCGGGCGTTTTGCTGTGCAGTGCCGGACCAAGGCGATCACCTCCGGGGCCGCGCGGTGCGGTGCCCGACATTGACTGGAAGGCACCAGCATGGCCAGCGGAACTGTGAAGTGGTTCAACGCCGAAAAGGGCTTCGGCTTCATCGCCCAGGACGGCGGCGGACCGGACGTCTTCGCCCACTACTCCAACATCAACGCCTCCGGCTTCCGTGAGCTCCAGGAAGGCCAGGCGGTCACCTTCGACATCACCCAGGGCCAGAAGGGCCCGCAGGCGGAGAACATCACCCCCGCCTGACCCTCGCACGGCCATCAGGTCCCGGAGCGCTTCCTGCTCCGGGACCTGATGGCATGTCCGGCCCCCGATCACCGACCCACCCGTTCCGGCCGCGACGGAGATCGTCCCGTGCGCGGCTGTCGCGCATGACGGGCGACATCCGGGCAATGCGCCTGGTGTGATACGCGTGGGAATCGTCGTTCTGACCCTGTTGACCGCCCTCGGAGCCGTGGCCGCGGCGGTCGGGGTCTCGCCCGCCTGGTGGTTCGCCGCCCTACCGCTCACCCTGGTGGGTGCGCTGGGAGCCCGGGACCTGCTGCAGCGCCGGCACTCGGTGCTGCGCAACTACCCCGTCCTCGGCCACGCCCGCTTCCTCCTGGAGCGCATCCGCCCGGAGTTGCAGCAGTACTTCATCGAGCGGAACTACGACGGACGCCCCTTCGACCGGGACGTGCGCAGCATCGTCTACGAGCGCGCCAAGGGCACCGACGCGGAGGAGCCGTTCGGCACCGAACGGGACGTGTACCAGCCCGGTCACGAGTTCCTGGTCCCGTCGATGACCCCGTGCCCGGTGCCGGAGACCCCGCCACGCGTGCGGATCGGTGGTCCACACTGCGGCCGGCCCTACGACATGGCACTGCTGAACGTCTCGGCGATGAGCTTCGGCTCACTGTCCGCGAACGCGGTCCTCGCACTAAACGGGGGCGCAGCCGCCGGGGGCTTCGCCCACGACACCGGTGAGGGCGGACTCTCCGCACACCACCTCCGCCCGGGAGGCGACCTCGTCTGGGAGATCGGCACCGGCTACTTCGGCTGCCGAACCGAGAAGGGTGACTTCGACGCCGCCGAGTTCGCCGACAAGGCCGCGCACGACCACGTCAAGTGCGTCTCGCTGAAACTGTCGCAGGGCGCGAAGCCCGGCATCGGCGGAGTCCTGCCGGGAGCCAAGGTGAACGCCGAGATCGCCCGGGTCCGGGACGTGCCCGAGGGACGGACGGTCGTCTCACCGCCGTACCACCGGGTGTTCTCCACGCCCCGTGAACTCGTGCGCTTCATCGCCCGCATGCGCGAGTTGTCCGGCGGCAAGCCGGCCGGCTTCAAGCTGTGCGTGGGCTCCCGCCGGCAGTTCCTGGCCGTCTGCAAGGCCATGCTGGAGGAGGGCACGGCGCCCGACTTCATCGTGGTGGACGGCGCCGAGGGCGGCACCGGCGCGGCGCCGCTGGAGTTCGCCGACCACGTGGGCACACCGCTCACCGAAGGCCTGCTCACCGTGCACAACGCCCTCGTCGGCGCGGGCCTGCGCGACCAGGTGCGGATCGGAGCGAGCGGCAAGATCGCCACCGGCGCCGACCTGGTCAAACGCCTGGTGCAGGGCGCCGACTACGGCAACGCCGCCCGCGCGATGATGTTCGCCGTCGGCTGCATCCAGGCCCAGCGATGCCACACCAACACCTGCCCCACCGGCGTCACCACCCAGGACCCCCGCCGCGCCCGAGCCCTCGACGTCCCCGACAAGACGGCGCGCGTGCGGCGCTTCCAGGAGGCGACCGTGGCCGGCGCGCTGCAGATCATGGCGTCCATGGGGGTCACCGACCCCGCGCAACTGCGCCCCCACATGCTCCGTCGGCGCGTCGACCCCTGCACCGAGCGCTCCTACGAGGAGTTGTACGAGTGGCTTGCGCCCGGGCAGCTCCTCGCCGAACCGCCCGACTCCTGGGCGGCCGACTGGCGGGCCGCCGACCCCGACCGCTTCACCGTCTGAACCGGAGGACCCACATGACCCGTACCGTTGCCCGCGTCATCGTCGACGCGCTGAGCGAGCTCGGCGTGCGCCAGGTGTTCGGCGTCGTGGGAGACGCCCTCAACCCCCTCACCGACACCATCCGCACCACCGACGGCCTCGAGTGGGTCGGCTGCCGCCACGAGGAGGCGGCCGCGTTCGCCGCGAGCGCCCAGTCACAGCTCACCGGCACGCTCGGCGTGTGCATGGGCACGGTCGGACCCGGCTCCGTCCACCTCCTCAACGGGCTGTACGACGCGGCGAAGAGTCACGCGCCGGTCCTGGCGATCGCCGGTCAGGTACCGCTCGCCGAACTCGGCAGCGACTACTTCCAGGAAGTCGACAACGACGCCCTCTTCAGCGACGTGGCCGTCTTCCGCGCGACCATCACCTCCCCCGACCAGCTTCCCCGGATGCTGGAGACGGCGGTGCGTCACGCACTCGGCCGCAAGGGCGTCGCCGTCCTCACCGTGCCGGGAGACCTGGGCGAGCAGCAGCTGCCCTCCGACCGGCCGGCCCGCTTCTCCCTGAACGCTCCGGTGAGCCGCCCCGACGCGGCGGCCGTGCGCCGCGCCGCCGAACTCCTCGACCGCTCCGAACGGGTCACCCTCCTCGTCGGCGAAGGCGCCCGGGCCGCCCGCGAAGACGTCCTCACCCTCGCCGACCGGCTGGCCGCGCCCATGGTGCTCACCCTGAAGGCCAAGGCGGGCTTCGAGGGCGACGACAACCCCTTCCAGGTCGGCCAGACGGGACTGATCGGCAATCCCGCAGCCGCGGCGGCCCTCCAGGACGCGGACACACTCCTGCTGCTCGGCACGGACTTCCCCTACCGGGACTGGTATCCCGAGGGCCGGACCGTCGTCCAGATCGACACCGAGGCCACGCACATCGGACGCCGCGTACCGGTCGACGTCGGACTCGTGGGGGACACCGGCGCCGGTGTGCGCGACCTCCTGGACCACCTCACCGCCGCGCCCGCCGGGTCGGACGGAGCACGCGAGCGCTCGCATCTGGAGAAGGCGCGCGAACGCTTCGACCACTGGCGCGCGGGGCAGGCCCGGCTCGCCGACCCGTCCCACGACAAGGGTGTCCTCGGACGCGTCCGGTCCGCGCTGGACAACCGTGCCCACGACATCCGCCCCGAGGCGCTGGCCGCCGCGGTCGACCGGATCGCCGCCGACGACGCCGTCTTCACCTCCGACACCGGCATGGCCACGGTGTGGCTCTCGCGCTTCGTCGAGATGCGCGGCGGACGACGCCTCATCGGCTCCTACAACCTCGGCTCGATGGCCAACGCCATGCCCCAGGCGCTCGGCGCCCAGTGCCTGGACCGTGAGCGCCAGGTGGTGGCGTTCTGCGGCGACGGCGGACTCAGCATGCTGCTCGGCGATCTGATGACCCTGAAGACGTATCGCCTTCCCGTCAAACTCGTCGTCTTCGACAACCGCCGGCTGGGCATGGTGAAACTCGAACAGGAACAGGCCGGTCTGCCCGAGTTCGGCACCGTGCTCGACAACCCGGACTTCGCCGCCGTGGCGGAAGCCATGGGCATCACCGGCATCCGGGTGACCGACCCGGCCGACCTGGACGGCGCCGTACGGCGTGCCTTCCACAGTCCGGGACCGGTCCTTCTGGACGTCCTCACCAATCCCGACGAGATCGCGGTGCCGGCCAAGCCGACGGTCGAACAGGGTTGGGGGTTCGCGGTCGCCAAGGTGAAGGAAGTCGTACGAAGTCACGGGGAGCCGGGCGGCAACTGACGGAAGTAACAGGAATGCCGGTCGACGTCGGGGGTACACGCGTCAGTGCCGGACGACGGACCGGCGACCGGAAACCGATCGATGGGGAGGGCACATGCCGGCGACGACGACCGTGCAGACCGCTGGACAGACGGTGGACGTACCGGAGATCGCAGACCCTTCCAAGGTCGCGCCGAGGGACGCGCGGAAGTTGTCGAAGTTGTTCTTCGACCAGCTCGCGGTGCTGGAGGAGGGGACGCCGGAGTACCAGTACGCGCGGAACACGCTGATCGAGATGAACATGTCTCTGGTCCGGTTCGCGGCCGGCCGGTTCCGCAGTCGGGGGCCGGAGGAGATGGAGGACATCGTCCAGGTCGGCATGATCGGTCTGATCAAGGCGATCGACCGGTTCGAGCTGACCCGTGAGGTCGAGTTCACCTCGTTCGCGGTGCCGTACATCGTGGGTGAGATCAAGCGGTTCTTCCGGGACACCACGTGGGCCGTCCATGTGCCGCGCCGGCTGCAGGAGGCCCGCGTCCAACTCGCCCGCGCCAAGGAGGAACTGCGCAGCCGCCTCGGTCGTACGCCCACCACCAAGGAGCTCGCCGAGCTGATGAGCCTGCCCGAGGACGAGGTCGTCGAGGCCCAACTGGCCTCCAACGGCTACACGTCGGCCTCCCTCGACGCGGCGATCAACGGCAGCGAGGACGGCGAGGCGGCGCTGGCGGACTTCATCGGCGACGAGGACGCCGCCCTGGGCCTGATCGAGGACTTCCACGCGCTCGCCCCGATGATCGCCGAACTCGACGAACGCGACCGCAGGATCATCCACTGGCGGTTCGTCGAGGAGCTCACCCAGGCCCAGATCGGCGAACGCCTCGGCGTCTCCCAGATGCACGTCTCCCGGCTGATCTCCCGTCTCCTGGCCCGCCTGCGGGAAGGCATGCTCAGCACCGCCTGACGGCAACGGACCTCGCACCGGGACGACTCGCCGGCGGAGTGCTGCCGTATCGTTCGGCCCATGAGGCACGGCAGAGGATCCGGCCCGGTGGCCCGATGAGCGGCTGGTGGGCCTATCTGGAGGAAGGGACCCGCCGGGAGGTCGACGCCGAGGTGCTGCGCGATCGCCGGGTGATGGCGATCAAGGTCGTCCGGGAGGCCCTGCGACCGCTGGAACTGGATCTGCGGGAGGCGGAGAAGGTCGTCCACGCGCGCTACGCGGCCCTCGGCGACCGCGTGCGGTACCGGTCACCCGATCCACTCGACACCCCTTCACTCGCTGCCCGCGCCGCGTCGCTGCCGGGCCGGGTGGTGGCGGTCGAGGCCCTGTGGGACGGCGACACCGTCCACGACTGGTTCGTGGTGCTGGTCGCGGTCCTGGACGACGACCCGCGCGGGGAAGCCGATCTGGCCATCGTCCACCACCGCCGTGGCGGGCCCGCTCCGGGCGCGGCAGCCGCCGCGGCGGGCCGGGCCCTGGCCGACCTCCTGGGGGTGCCGTTCCACTTCCCCTCCCCGGACGCCCCCGACGACGAGGCCCCACGCCTGCGAACGGTCCGGCCGGGGCCCGGAACGCCGTGAGCCGGGAGCCCGGGCCGCCCGTGTGCGTGCGGACGCGGGCCGCTCAGGCGTTCTGCCTGGCGCGCGAAGAGGGAACCCTACGCACGGATCAACTCGCCGCGCCTCGCGGCCCGGTCAGGCAGGCTGCCACAGCTCGACCCGATTGCCCTCGGGATCGACCACCCAGCCGAACCGGCCGACCCCCTCCATGTCCTGCGTCTCCTCGGTCACGTCCGCTCCCAGGGCACGCAGCTGCGCGAGCATCGCGTCGAGGTCGCGCACCCGGAAGTTCAGCATGGACTGCTGGGTGCGGGACCCGAAGTAGTCGGTCCCGGAGTCGAACGTCGCGAACACCGTCGGACCGCTCTGCTGACGCCACAGACCGTGCTCGTCGGCGTCCAGACCCAGACATTCGCGGTACCACGCACCCAAGGCCGCGGGGTCTGCGGCCCGCAGGAAATATCCACCGATTCCCAGCACACGTTCCATGGCCGCCATCCTGCCAGGATTCGGGGAACGGGGGCTGTCGCACGGGCCCGGCCTGCCGTCTTGACCAGGCGGGAAGAGGCGCAGCAGGTGACGTTGCGGAGATCCGGGGAAGAAGATGCGGCAGCCGATGGGAGGTTGCTGTGGAGGGTGGAGATCTTGAACTGGGCGAATTGCTGGCCGCTGCGGAGGCGGCGCCGCCCGGTGAGTCCGTGGACGTGGTGGCGCACGACCTGCAGAAGCGGTTCGGAGCGGAGCGGGTGTCCTTCCTGTTCGTCGACCTGGTCGGCCAGCGGCTGGTGCGCCTCGCCGCGGCCGATGCCGACGTCGCGGACCACGACGAGCCGACGGACCTGCTGGGCAGCGTCTACGACAGTGTTCTGCGCAGCCAACGCCAGCATGTGGAACCGGCCGGGCAGGACGGACGGCGGGTCATCACGCCGGTCACCAACCGCGGCGACTGCATCGGCGTCCTGGAGGTGACGCTGCAGTCCGTCGACGACACCGTGCTCCGGCAGGTGCGCGACGCGGCCCACGCGCTGGCCTACATCATCGTCACGGACCGCCGCTTCACCGATCTCTACCACCTGGGCCGGCGCACCACCGAGACGAGCCTGGCCGCGGAGATCCAGCACCAGCTGCTGCCCTCCGCCCCCTGCTGCGAGGCGGAGCAGTTCACCCTCGCCGCCGGGCTGGTCCCGGCCGACGACATCGGTGGCGACACCTACGACTACACGCTCGACCGCGACACCCTCCACCTGTCCATCACCGACGCCATGGGCCACGACACGAACTCGGCTCTGCTGGCCACCTTGCTCATCGGCGCGCTGCGACGGGCGCGCCGCAGCGGCTGTGACGCGCTGAAACAGGCCAACCACGCGCATCAGGCCCTGCTGAGCCACAGCCGCGGTCTGGCCACCGGACAGCTGCTGTGCGTCGAACTCGACACCGGACTGTGCGAGCTGGTCAACGCCGGCCATCCCCGGCCGCTGCTGCTGCGCGACGGCACCGTCGAAGAGCTGAAACTCGCCGTCAACCTGCCGTTCGGTGTGGCCGCGCCCACCTCCTACCGCCTCCAAGAGCTACACCTGCTTCCCGGGGACCGCTTGGTCCTGCTCACCGACGGCATGCAGGAGCGCGGCGCCGCGGCCGCCGACCTGACCTCGATCGTCCACGAGACCCGCGACCTGCACCCACGGGAAGCAGTCCGGCGCCTGACCGCCGCGGTGCTCGAGGCCTGCCACGGCAACCTCAGGGACGACGCCACGGTGCTGATACTGGACTGGCACGGCAGTCGGCGCAGACAGGCCGAGGAGAGACCCGGCCCGCGGTGATGCCCACAGCGGGCCTCTCCTTGCGTGCGGTAAACCGAGGGGAGCGGCGTGCGGCGCGTCCCCGAGGTCCCGGGTCACCAGTAGTGACGCCGCCCGGCGACGGCGTGTCCCATCGCGCCGAGAACCCACAGCACCGCTCCCACGACGACCAGGATGACTCCGATGGTCCACAGGAAGGCGATGCCGGCGACGAGACCGATGACGAGCAGGATGACACCCAGGATGATCATGGCTTCCCCTTGGGGAGCGGTTGGCTGCCGAGCCGCGAGCGGCGGGGCTTGTGACGAGTGAGGAACGGGGGTTTCCGGGGGTGACGAACGGTGGCGATCGCCCTGCCCGTGTCCGATGGGGAGGCCGGCTCCGAGTACCCGCTTTCGCCGGGCCGTGAACGGGACCGGCGCGGTCGAATCGGCCGACCGCCCGGTTCTCCGCCGGGGCCGGTCGGCCGGCGGCGGCCGGGTGAGGGGACCCGGCGGCTGGTGGAGGGCCGGGCGCCACAGGCTGAGCCGGGCGGCCCCGCGTAACCTGTCCGGCCCAGCCCGCAGGCGGGCGGTCCGGCAGGCTGGTCAACTGGGCGGAGGACTTCGCACCTCGTCGCCTCACCGCAAGGGACGTCAGCATGGCCATCGTCGTGGTTCTCGAGATGCCGGGGATGACCCAGGCCCAGTACGAGCAGAGCGCGGACAAGGTGGCCGGCCGCCCCGGCCCGGTCAGGAGCCCCGCCGACTGGCCGGTGGCCGGGCTCATCTCGCACACGTCCGCCCCCATGGACGGCGGCTGGCTCGTCGTGGACGTCTGGGAGTCGGAGGAGGCGTTCCGGGAGTTCGGCAAGACCCTCCTGCCGATCCTGCAGGAACTGGGTCTCCACGACGTGCAGCCGCGGACCTACCCGGTGTTCAACGTGGTCACCCGGTAGCCGATCCGCCACACCGTGGTCTGCCACGGCGACGGACCACCGTCACCGCCGCTCACCGGACAGGGCCTTGGAACAGGCCTGGAGATCGATCTCCCGGGTGCCCCGTCCGCACGGACGGGGCACCCGTCGTGTAGAAACGGACGGGCCCGGACAGCGCGGGCCCGTCCACCACGAGGGGGAGACACATGACGGACACGACAGGAGCGGCCGCCGCGTTCGCGGAGATCTCGGTCACGACCCTTGCGGACGTCCTCGGCCGCGAGCAGGTCATGGGCACGGGCATACGTCCGCTGTGGTCGCCGGTGCCCCGCGTGGCCGGGCCGGCGTTCACCGTGCGATGCCCGCCGGGCGACAACCTCATGCTGCACGCGGCCATCCACCGAGCGGAACGCGGCGCCGTCATCGTCGTCGAGTCGGGCGACCTGGACTACGCGCTGGCCGGGGGCAACGTGTGCGCCGTCGCGCAGCGGCGGGGTGTGGCGGCCTTCGTCGCCGACGGGCTCATCCGTGATCTGGGGGAGGTCAGGGAGATGGGCTTCCCCGTGTTCGCCCGAGGGGTGATCCCCTTCCCCGGCAGCAAGAAGGCGGTCGAGCCGCTCAACGCCCCGGTGCGCTGCGCCGGAGTCGCCGTGCGCCCCGGTGACATCGTCGTCGCCGACGAGGAAGGCATCGTGATCGTCCCCTTCGCCCGCACGCAGGACACGCTCACCGCGGCCCGCGCCAAGCTCGCCGAGGAGGCGGGCGAGACCCTCGACATGTGGGAGACGGCCCACCGCACCCGCATCGAGGAGATCCTGCGCGCCCAGGGCCACGAGGGCTGACACGCTCATCCGCGCCCCCGCCGGGCCCCGCCCGCCCAGACGGCCCGCCCGCGGTTCCCCGCCCCGCCGTCCGCAGGAGGCTCAGTCGAGACAGAACTCGTTGCCCTCGACGTCCTGCATAGGGAGGCACGACTCGTTGTCCTCGTCGGCGGGCAGGAGCCGTCCGTGTACCGCGCCGAGCGCGACCAGCCGTGCGCACTCCGCCTCGAGCCTGGCCAGGCGCTCCTCACCCACGAGCCCGGTGCCGACACGCACGTCGAGATGCACCCGGTTCTTCACGACCCTGCCTTCGGGAACACGCTGGAAGAACAGCCGCGGACCGACACCCGAGGGGTCCTCGCACGCGGCCCACGCACCCCGCTCCGCGGCCGGCAGTGAGCGGTTGAAGTCGTCCCAGGTGGCGAACTCCCCGGGCGGCGCGGGCAGGACGTACCCCAGCACCTCGCACCAAAAGCGGGCGACCCGCTCGGGATTCGCGCAGTCGAAGGTGACTTGGAATTCCTTGACCGATGCCATCGGCCCACCGTAACAGGGGGCTCGGCCGCCTTCGCACGGAGTGTCATCAGCCCACGCCCGCCGGGGACTTCGGGCCGTGGACCGCTGGGCTAGGGTGCTCACCGCGCCCACCACAGGAGAGATCATGGAGTCCGCCGCGGAGTCACCGACGACCAGCAGCACGCCGTGGGGGATCGCGCCTTTCCGGCGGTTCCTCTCGGCCCAGCTCATCTCGGCGACCGGCTCCGCGATGGCGCCCCTCGCCCTGGCCTACTCCGTGATCGAGCAGGGTGGGGGAGCGGGTTCCCTCGGCCTCGTGCTCGCCACGAACACCGTCCCCATGATCGTGTTCCTGGTGGCCGGGGGCGTCTTCGCGGACCGTCTGTCCCGAAGCCGGCTGCTCTTTCTCGGCAATCTGCTGGCTGCGGGCGCCCAGGGAGTGCTGGCCGTGTCGGTGGCCACGGGGCATGCGACGACGGCCTCGATCGCGGCCTGCGGCTTCGTGGCGGGTGCCGCGGCCTCGTTCACCGGGCCGGCCGGGCAGGGCGCCGTCGCGCAGATCGTGCCCGCGGAGCATCTGCAACAGGCCAACGCGTTGCTCAGACTGCCGACCAACGCGGTCAAGGTACTGGCCCCCGTCGTCGGAGGGTTCGTCGTCGCCGCAAGCGGCGCGGCATGGGCGCTGGCCTGGGACGCGTTCACGTTCGCCGCGGCGGCCGTCCTGCTGCTCGGTCTGCGTCTGGACGCCCCGCTCACCACATCCGCCGGCGCGCTGGCGGATCTGCGGGCCGGCTGGACGAGCTTCTGGTCGCGCACCTGGTTGTGGACCTATACGGCCGCGGGCACCGTCCTCGTCGCGGCGTGGCTGGCGGGTTTCCAGCTTCTCGGCCCCCTCGTCGCCGCGTCGCAGTACGCGGGGGCGCGCGACTGGGGTCTGATCCAGGCGGCCTTCGCCTCCGGGCTGCTGGCGGGAACCGTCGTATGCCTGCGCTGGAAGCCGTACCGACTGCTCATGGTCGCGGTCGCCACCGGCGGTGCGCTCGTGCTCCCCCTGGCGGCCATGGCCCGGGGGCTGCCGCTGCCGCTCGTGCTGGTGGCCGCCCTGCTGGCCGGAATCGGACTCGACGTCGCCGTCGTCACGTGGACCACCGCGTTCCAGCAGCATGTGCCACAGGCGGAACAGGGCCGGCTGATCGCGTTCAACGGGATCGGGGAACGTCTGGCCATCCCCGTCGGCTACCTCGTCACCGCCCTTGCGGTCCACTCCTTCGACGCGCGGACGGTGCTGCTGGCATGCGCGGCGATGATCGCCGCTGCGACCGTGCTCAACCTCTGCGTGCCGGCCGTGCACCGTGTCAACCGCGTGACTCCGGTCGACCGGCCGAGGACGACGAACGACCGTCGCGAGGTGGAACAGGCATAGCGGCCCCGACGGCGTCGGATCTCGCCCGGGTCATGGGGCCAGGTCGCGTTCGTCCTTGAGGCGAACCGTCAGGTCGGGCCAGTGCGCGCACCACCGCGTCAGATCGTCCGCGGCCGGCGGCCCTTGGGTGCGCAGTGAGGTGAGCGGCAGGAAACGGACGAGCGTCCCGGTGGTGCCGTCGGCATCGAGCGGGTCCAGGTCACTCACGGGGACGCCGTGCTCGTAGCGCCGGGTCCAGGCACCGTGGTGACGGCGGTTGGTGTGAACCAGCCACTCACTGAGCGCCGCCACTACGGACATCCCGCGACGCGGATGGCCGTCCGGAAGCCGCTGCGCGTCCGGGAAGTCGAAGAACCGCAGGTCCTTCGACGCCATCACCGGCTTCTTCACCGCCCGACCGTGGGCGTCGACCCGGGTGTCAGTGCCTCGCCCGTCGTCGGCCACGGACACGGAGCCGTCGCGGTGCAGTGTGACGAGGCACCGGCCGCCCGCCCGATGGGACGCCTCGTCGGCGGCGTAGGCGACGACTTCGAGGACGAGGTGCGCGGGACCGCCAGGGGCAAAGGTCCGCGGCTCTCGGCGAATCCGGGCGAGATGGTCCAGATCCACGGTGCGGGCCCAGTCGTGGGTGGTGTTGGCCCAGGAGGCCGTTGCTTCGTCCATCCCGAAAGTATCCGGCACCCCGCTCCGGGGACGCACTCCTCTCCCGCACGGACGGCGATCCCCGGACTCCGCCGGAGGCGAGCACACCAGGACCCCCGCGCCCGTCCTACCCCTGGACCGGTTCCGGCGCCTTGAACGCGTGCAGGGGAGCGACGGCGAGGGTCTGTTCCGCGTCGTACGCCTCGAAGGTGCCGACGCGCTGGAAACCGAGACGGGCGGCGAGCCGAAGCGAACGTTCGTTGGCGGTCTGCGTCACGATCAGGACCGGCTGGTCGGGCAGTTCGCCGGCCGCGACCCGCAACGCGGCCGCGCCGGCCTCGAGAGCCAGCCCCGCACCCCAACTGCCGCGCCGGAGAACGTAGCTCAGCTCCAGCTCCGCGCCTTCCTCGGTGACGTGCCCGGGAAGGTCGGGGGAGCGGCGGTCGAGCACGAGCGTCCCGACGCAGCGGTCGGATTCCCTGTCGGCGACGACAAAGGTGCCGGGCCTGGCGGCGACGGCGCCGATGCCGTTCGCGTCGAAGTACTGCTCGACGGTGCTCCGGGGCCGTGGGCCGCCGAGGTGGGCCCTGACCTGCGGATCGGTCAGGAGCTCGATGAAGGCGTCGATGTCGCCGTCGTGCGCGGTGCGCAGCCGGAGGCGGTCCGTGCGGATCTCCGTGGCGGACAGCGTGGGTAACGGGTTCATGCCGGGTATTGTCCTGTCTCCCGCCGAGCGGACTCACTCGGGCGGTACGTCCGGGAAAGGCGAGGCGTCCGCTCAGTCTCCCGTCGTTCCGGGGGCGAGCTCCTTGCTGTAGACCGTGGAACTGCGCCGGACCGTCATGCCGATCCGCTTGTACAGCGACAGCGCTCCGGTGTCCGAATGGGTCCACAACGTGCAGGTCCGCATCCCGTTGACGTAGAAGGCGCGGAACGCCTCCCGCAGCAGCATGCGCGCGATCCCCCGGTTGCGGTGGTCGTGCCGTACGGCGACACGCTCGACATATCCTTCGTCCCCGCCCGGGCCGTTCAGCGACAGCACCGCGCCGACCATCCGGTCGCCCGCGAAGGCGATCGGCGACGCAGCCGGCTCGAACGTCGCGCGCCCGACGGTGTGCAGGGCCCACTCCTCGTAGGACTGCCGCCGTTGCTGCCACTCGTCGAACGCGTCCTCGGCGAGCCGGTGCACCGCGTGCCCGTCGCCGGGCCGGAACGGCCGGACCAGGATCCCTTCGGGCGGCTCGGGCACCACCGGCTCCTCGGGCATCGCGATCTCCAGGAGCCACTCCGTGACCAGTGGGGAGTATCCGCTCGACCGGAGCAGCGCGACGGCCGCCCGATCGCTGTCCGAGACGGTCTGGGCGAGTCGATCGCCGCCCCTGCGGCGGGCCCGGGCCTCGGCCCAGGCGAGCAGCGACCGGCCGAGTCCCCGGCCCAGGTGGTCGGGGTGGACATCGACCGTGGACCGTCGCCCCCGCACCCACGCCCAGCCGGCCAACCGGCCGCCGTCGTCGTGCATGAGCACCGTGTCGTACGCGAGATCCAGACCCGGCTGACGGAGATCGGCGGCGATGCCGTCGGCGTCGGTCGTGGCACGGTCGTGCAGCCGGTGTTCGCACGCGGCGACCAGGCGGTGGATTTCCCGGGCGTCGGCAGTGGTCGCCGGGCGGCTCCGGCAGCCGGCCTGCGAGCGGAAAAAGGGAGAGGCGGACATAGGCGAACCCTGCGCCGTCCCCAGCCGCCTGTCGACCCGATTTCCCTCGCCTGCGCCACGCAAGGTGCCGGCGAGCGGACTTCCGGCCCCGTCGCGTCCCGCTGCATGATGGTGACATGATCACCGTTCATCTGACCTACGAGATCGACGCCGACAAGGTGGAGGACTTCGAGGAATACGGCCGCCGCTGGGTCGGGCTGGTCAACCGCTTCGGCGGGACGCACCACGGCTACTTCCTGCCGAGTGAGGGCGACAGCGACATCGCGTACGCCCTCTTCTCGTTTCCCAGCCTCGCCGCGTACGAGCGGTACCGCACGGACAGCGTGTCCGATCCGGGGTGCCAGGAGGCCTTCGAACTGGCTCGCCGAACACGCTGCATCAGGCGGTACGAACGCCGCTTCCTCCGCCCGCTCGACGGCGTGTCGTAGGCCCCTGGACGGCGCGTCCCCCTGTGGTCCCGCGCGCGTCGACCGAGGCCACCGGGGACGTCCGATCGGTCAGGACAGGATCTCGACGTACCCGTCGGTCGCGTGCACGCGGATCCGCTGCCCGTCCCGGATCAGCCGCGTGGCCTGTTCCACGCCCACGACGGCCGGCAGTCCGTACTCCCGGGCGATCACCGCGCCGTGGGTCATCAGCCCGCCCACCTCCGTCACGAGGCCCGTGATCCCGACGAAGAGCGGCGACCAGCTGGGATCGGTGTACGTGGTGACCAGGATGTCGCCCGTCTCGAGATCGGCCTCCGCCATGTCGAGGACGACGCGGGCCCTTCCCTCGACGATCCCGGCCGAGACCGGGAGGCCGGCCAGGGCGCCGGCCGGCACGTCGTCGCGTCGGTACGCCCCGGTGAGGGCCTCGCCGTCCGAGGTGAGGACCCGGGGCGGCGTCAGCGCGCGGTACGACCGGAAAGCGTCCTTGCGCTGCCGGACGAGCTGTTCGTCCACCTGGTTCGAGCGCGAGACGTGGTGGAACTCCTCAAACGTGAGATAGAAGACGTCCTCCTCCGCGGCGAGCACACCGGCCCGTACGAGGCGTCCGGCCTCCCTCAGAAGAGCCTGCTTGTAGAGGAAGTAGCGGCTGATGATGCCGTACTTGGGGTACTCCCGGTATCCGACGAAGGCTCGGACCTGGTCGATCATCCGCTCTGTCTCGTCGGCCTTGCGGTCACCGTCCGGCAGGGCCCGCAAGCGTGACAGCACCTCGGCCGCCTTCTTCCGCGCCTTCTGCCGGCCCTCCTCGAAGCGCCGCCCGGCGGCTCCGGGCTCGATGTTCCTGACGTTGTCGAGGATCACGGGCACGAGCGTGGTGGGGCGCTCGCGCCAGCGCGGTCGCGTGATGTCGATCTCGCCGACGCAGCGCATGCCGTACCGGTCGAGGTACGCCTCGATGGCGTCGCGCGCCTCGGCCCCGCCCGCGATGTGGGCCAGCCCATCGAGGAAGTTCTCGTCCCGGACGTCCTGCAGGAACGCCACCACCTCGGGATACGGGCGGATCACGTCGGCGACGTCGAGCAGCGCCAGTCCCATCTCCGACGTGATGTTGTCGGGGGCGGAGAGTGTGAGCGTGTCGGCCGCGTTCTTCTCGCCCAGCCACTCCCGCAGCCTGTCGTTGAGCCACCAGGTGCCCTCCATCGCCACCATGATCGCCCGGATGTTCAGCGGGTCGCTCAGGACGCGCTTGTGCTCCTCGAAGGCCTCCGACAGGAAGTCGAACAGTTCCGGCCCGCTCTTCGTGCGGATGTCGCGCTCCAGGGCTGCGACGGACGCCTCGCTGCGGCCGATCAGCTCGGCGACCACGGTTGGATCGGTCTCGGTCGGGTCGAACTCACCACCGACCGGTGGTCCGCCGGGTGCCGTGTCCGGGAGCGACGCCACGAAGCCGTCGCGCTCGAGGACGGTCTCCAGCGCGTCCCTGGTCAGCGGATCGCCCCTCCCGATGACGTCCAGGAGCCCGGCGCGGCTCGCGGGCGAGGCCAGACGCGGGGTGACGTCGACGAACAGCCGCCCCCCTGCCTCGTGCATCGGCACCATGGCCGTCAGCCGCCACATGGACAGCCCCAGGGGCTTCATGGCGTCGGTCATCATCTGCCCATGACCGACGGAGACGTAGACGTGGTTCTCCCGGTCGCCGGTCTCCCGGACGGGGATGGGGAACAGCGTCGTGATCGGCCGGCTCTGGACGATCCGGAAGTCGCCGTCGACCAGGCACCATTCGATGTCCTGCGGGCTGCCGAAGTGCGCCTCGATCCGCCGCCCGATCCCGACGAGCCGCACCGCCTGCGCATCCGTCAGCGCCGGCTGCTCCTGCCGCTGCGGGTCGACGGCCACCTCTCGTGTACCGCCGTCCGGCAGGGCGTGCAGGGCC
Organism: Streptomyces achromogenes; assembly: GCF_030816715.1. NCBI lineage: Bacteria > Bacillati > Actinomycetota > Actinomycetes > Kitasatosporales > Streptomycetaceae > Streptomyces > Streptomyces achromogenes. Next base: position 8,573,311 of record NZ_JAUSYH010000001.1, read on the forward strand.
CGGTGCTTGGCGGCGATCGTCCTGGCGACGACTTCGCCGTCCCGCACCCTGAAGACGTCCGGGTTCACCAGGCCGGAGACCAGCGCCTCGCCGAGGCCGAAGCCGGCGTCCACGGTGGCGACCTTGCGGTTGCCGGTGACGGGGTCGGCCGTGAACAGGATGCCGGACGCCTCGGGGAACACCATCTGCTGCACGACCACGGCCATGTGCACCGTGCGGTGGTCGATGCCGTTGCGCCGGCGGTACACCACGGCGCGCTCGGTGAACAGCGAGGCCCAGCACCGGCTGACGTGGCGGAGAACCGCCGCCGGCCCCACGACGTTCAGATACGTGTCCTGCTGGCCGGCGAAGGACGCCGTCGGAAGGTCCTCCGCCGTCGCGCTGGAGCGAACGGCGCAGGCGGTCCCCTCGCCCAGCTCGGCGAGCGCCCCGGCGATCGCCTTCGCCGATTCGCCCGGAACGACGACCTCTTCGATGGTCCGGCGGATCTCCGCACTCAGCGTGCGGATCGCCTCCCCGTCCTCCGGGTCCACACGCGACAACTCGTCGAGCCGATCGTCCATCGACGGCGCCTGCGCCATGATCTGCCGGAAGGCGTCCGTCGTCACGCAGAAGCCGGCCGGCACCCGGACACCGTCGATCCGCGACAGCCCGCCGAGGTTCGCACCCTTGCCGCCGACGGCCGCGACCTGCTTCTCGTCGACGTCGTGAAGATTCCACACGTACGGCCCGTTCATCGCCTTGCCTCCGCAGCAGTCGTGTCCCGTCGCACCGCACCGTCCGATCGCTTCGCCGGCGCGGACGCTCTCGGCGGCCGCACCGTTCCCACCGCTGGTCCGACGTCATCGCGTCCCCGGTACGTCGACAACACACGCACGTAAGTGGCCTCATTTCCGCAGGTTGTGGCTTCGGCCGACGATTTTGCGGCATCACCCGGGCCTTGCCGCAAGCCCCCCGGTGCGCTATACGTTGAGAAGGGCAAGGAGAGAGTTCCTTGCCCTCGTCCATTTCCGGGCGGCCGTTCGGGGCAGGCCACGCGACGCCGCCCCGGACCGACGGGACCAGGTCACCGCGCACTCGCAGGAAATCGTCCGCCTCGCCTTCCCGACGGGCGCCGGCAGGCACATACCGGCACGGGCCGATACGGCGTCAGACGGGCTGCGGAGCGGGTGTTGCCGCGGGGGCCGCGGTCGTGCGGGTCTCGCGCGCCATCAGCAGGCCGTTGACCACCATCAGTGTCGCGGTGAGGCCGTGGACGCCGAGCGCGGTGGCCACGGAGCCGTGGTGGGCCAGCACGGTGGCCATGTCGCCGAACGCGGCGAGGGACTCCACCAGCAACACCCAGCCCAGCGCCCTGCGGTGGCCCGTCACCAGCAGGATGCCCAGTACCAGGGCCAGGACGACGTCGCGGATTCCCTTGACGACCAGGAAGCCGTCACCGTCGAAGTCGCCCGACGGCCGGCTCGGCAGGCCGAAGCCCGTAGCCGTCGTCTCCGGGCTCAGGATGAACTCCGTCCCGAACCAGAGGATGAACAGCACGAAGACGGCGGTCAGGACGGTGTTGATCTTCTTCAGCGGCACGGTTCTTCTCCTCGAGGGCCTTCGTCGGGATCGCGGTCGTGGGATGTGAACCGCCCGCCGCGTTCGGCGGACGGCTTTTCGGTTGCCGGCTGGCGACTGCCGGGTGCCGCAGGCGACTTCGGCATCAGGTGAGGGCGGCGACGAGGAGGGCGAAGGCCGCGATGAGGACGGCGACGCGGACGTAGTGGAAGCGGTTCCAGCGGTTGAGTTGCTCCTTCCAGTCGGCGGGCCGGTTCTCGGGGGTCCACGCCTTGTTCCGGTTGTTGATCGGGACGAGCAGCAGGATCGACATGACCACGCTGAGGATCAGCAGTCCGGCGGCGGTGACGACGAGACCGGCGCCCGCGTGATGCCGTCCGGCGGCGGCCCAGACCGCGGCGAGGACGAGCGAGCCGATGTACCAGACCGGCATGACCGCGCCGAGCATTCGGCCCCCGTGGGCGTGGCCGAGTTGGGCGCTGTCCTCGGGGAGTGCGTTGAGGATCGGGTTGATGACGAAGGCGACGGAGAACTCCACCCCCACCATCAGGCCGACGACCACGGTGGTGAACACCTCGAGTGCGTTGAGCATGATGACCCCTCCAGGAATCTAGCGGCGCTAGATGATGGGGCAACGCTAGTACTGCTGCCGCTCGATTGTCTAGTGGTGCTAGCATCGACGCATGTCGGTACAGGAACGCAAGGAGCGGGAACGGGCGGCGCGCGAGCGCCTCATCGTGGCGACAGCCCGCGAACTCGCCGAGCGGCAGGGCTGGGACGCGGTCACCACCCGTCGGCTCGCCGAGCGCATCGAGTACAGCCAGCCCGTCCTCTACAGCCACTTCCGCGGCAAACGCGAGATCATCGGCGCCGTCGCCCTCGAGGGCGCCACCGAGCTGGCCGCGGCGCTGCGGGCGGCGACCTCCGCCGCCGCCGCGGAGGGCCCGCACGCCCGGGTCACCGCCCTGGCCCGCGGCTACCTCGACTTCGCCGCCCGCAACCCGGCGGTCTACGACGCCCTGTTCCAGCTCGACGGCGGCCTGGCGTACGCGCAGGAGGACACCCCGGAACCTCTCAAGGACGCCTTCGCCGCCCTGCTGGAGTGCCTCGGCGAGGTCGCCGGGGACGGCGTCCACCCGGGACTGTTCACCGAGGTGTTCTGGGCGTCCCTGCACGGCATCGCGACCCTGACCCGGGCGGGACGGCTGCCGCCGGGGGAGACCGGGCAGAGGGTGGAGCTGCTGGTGGGCCGGCTCGCCGTGCTCTGACACACCGTCCCGGCGGCCACCCGCCCCCGGCTTCCGGACCCCACCGCAGCCTGCCCGCGGCGCTTCCAGCCCGGAGCTGCACGTCACCTGGCCGCAGATGAGGAGAACGCCTGGCCGCAGCTGTCAGGGGAACCGGGCTGCGGCGGCGCGCCGGGCGAGCGGGGGATGTATCGTTCGGTGCTCCGATCGGGCATGCGAATGTCAGAACTCTCCGTGCCGGAGCAGGAGAGCACGCGGCGGCGCGCGTTGCGCACCGCGCTGCGCTGGCGGGGATTCGCGTCCCTGTACGACGCGGTCTGGGCGTCGCCGCATCCCCTGACCCCCGAGGGGCGTGTCGAGCTCGCCGACCTGGCGCTCGGGGCCATGAGCGTGTTCCGAGCCCGCCAGGTGGACCTCGAGACGGAGGCCAACCGCAATGCCGTCGAGGCGTGGGATCTGACCGGCATCGCCGAGCAGTACGAGATCTTCGTCGAGCGGTGGAGCGGGGTGCTGCCCCGTATCGGCGCGGGTGACGTCACCGGGGCCGACGCGGTGCGCGCACGCACCGAGGTGATGAGCGCCTATCGCCACTTCCCGGTGCTGGACCCGCTGCTGCCCGTCGATCTGCTGCCGGCCGACTGGCCCCGGTCCCGGGCTCGGGAGGTCTGTGTCGCCGTGTACGACGGTCTCGCCCACGCGGCCCAGGAGCATGTCCGTTCGGTGGCGGCGCGCTTCGCCGACGGCCCGCATCCGGGGATCACGGCTCATACGATCGCCGGCATGAGTGCCGGAATCGGTCACGTTCCCGACTGATCGACCCGCCCCGCGGGTTCGGAGCGATGTGGGTCGCAACGATTGACAGACGGGCGCTCGGTCGCGACTCTTTCTGTTATCCGACGCTGTGGGAACGTTCCCAGTCCACCCCGCTCATACCCGACCGACGTCCGTCGCCTCATCGGCCTCTCCTCCGGTGCACCGCCGGGATCCCCGGATCCCCGCAAGGCATACGTCCCTGCACCGCACCCCCCACGAACAAGGAGTCGTCCGTGAGCGTTCAACACCGTACCTTTCTGGCCCTGAGCGCGGCCGGAGCAGCAGGCGTGGGCTGTCCCTGCCGGGCACGAGGCAGGCCGGTGCCGCCCTGTTTGTCATGATCATGACACTGAGGGGATGCGAACGGCGCGACCCAGGTCGGCGCGCTGGTGCTCCGGAGCATCCGCGAGCAGGGCCTGCCCCTGGCCGCGTTCCTGCGTCGACCGACGCGCGCGAGCGCCCGTCCCCGGAGAGGAACCCGATGAAGAACCTTCGGACACTCGTCACGACCGCACTGGTGGTCGCCCTGTCGAGCTTCGGCGTCCACACCGCCTCGGCGGCCGACAGAGCCGCCGCCGGCTGCACCGGCGCCTCCCATGCCTCCGCCGAGCGAGCGGCGGCCGCCCCGGTCACCGTGTGGCTCGCCGGTGACTCCACCATGGCCAACCCGAGTGCCGCCCGCTGTCCGGTCGGCTGGGGCAGTCAGTTCGCCGCCCTGTTCACCAGCGGCGTCACCGTGAAGAACCAGGCCGTCGGCGGACGCAGCATCCAGACCTGGCTGTACGAAGGGAACGTGAGCGCCACCAAGGGCTCCGACGGCGAGTGCCGGCTCACGTCCGGCACGTACGCGTCACGCTGGCAGGCGATGCTCAACGCGAGCACCGGGATGAAGGCCGGCGACTACCTGTTCATCCAGTTCGGCATCAACGACTCCTCCTCGACCTGCCCACGGCACGTCGGGCGGGCGCGGTACCAGCAGTTGACGACCATGATGGCGAAGGCCGCCCTGGCCCGGGGCGCGCACCCGGTGCTGCTCACCCCGGTCGCCGCCATCACCTGCTCGGGCAGCACGGCCACCAAGAACCGCGGTTTCGTCCCCGAGATCCTCGCCGCGGGGTCCGCCACCGGGTCGCCGGTCGTCGACCTGCACACGCTCAGCGTCGCGCGTTACAACAGTCTCCGTTTCTGCCCCAACAACGGCGACTACGGGTCGGGTCCGCTGGGGGCGTTCTTCTGCAACGACCACACCCACTTCGAGACCTACGGCGCCCAGCAGATCGCCGGACTGGTCGCCGGTGACGTACGGCGGCAGAACCTCCCGCTCGCGGCATACCTCAGGTAGCGCGGACGCGGTTGCCGCCGGTCCACGGTGCCCGACCGGCGGCGGCCGCGCAGGTGAGACCGGCGGCGTCGGCGCAGGTGGGACCGCAGGCCCGGCCGACGACCCGCGCGCCGATTGCCAGGGCTCGGCTTACTCTGTTGCAAGGGGCAATCGGGTGAATCGCGCACCGGGAGGCGCCCCTGATGGACGACTACCCACTGATCGAGAACCACGGCCTCATCGGGGACCTGCAGACCGCGGCGCTGGTGACCACCGACGGCAGCGTCGACTGGTTCTGCGTCCCGAGATTCGACTCGCCCAGTGTGTTCGGCGCGCTGCTGGACAAGGACAGGGGCGGACACTGCACGATCCGGCCCCGGCACCGGGCCTACGCGACCAAGCAGTTGTACCTCCCCGACACGGCGATCCTGGTCACCCGGTTCATGACCGAGGCTGGCACCGGTGAGGTGATCGACTTCATGCCCGTGACCGGCCCGTCGGTCACCGGGAGTCACCGGCTCGTGCGCATGGTCCGCTGCGTGCGCGGCAGGATGATGTTCGACGTCGAGGTCGAGCCGCGGTTCGACTACGGGCGCAAGAGCCACCGGCTGCACCTCAGCGAGCACGGGGCGGTGTTCGTCGCGGAGGACGGCACGGAGCTCACGGTGCACCCCGTCCGTGAGCCCGACGACGAGCGGCTGCTGGATCTGCTCACCGACCGGCGGGACGCCCTGCACTTCACCCTGACCCTGGAGGCGGGCCAGGAGCGGGGGCTGGTCCTGGAACGGTCCGCCGACGGGCCGCCCCGGGAGATGCGCCTCGCCGAGTACAGCCGGCTCTTCGACGAGACGGTCGCGTTCTGGCGTTCCTGGCTCCACCAGTCGCGCTACACGGGGCGCTGGCGCGAGACCGTGGAGCGTTCCGCGATCACGCTGAAGCTGATGACCTACGCGCCGACCGGCGCGGTGGTGGCCGCACCGACGGCCGCGCTCCCGGAGCAACTGGGGGGCGAGCGCAACTGGGACTACCGCTTCACCTGGATCCGCGACGCCTCGTTCTCGGTGTACGCCTTGCTCGGGCTGGGCTTCACCGACGAGGCCCGGGCGTTCATCCAGTGGCTCGCAAACCGGGTCGGAGAACACGCGGGCAAGGACGGTGACACCGGTCCGCTAAACATCATGTACGCGGTGGACGGATCCTGTGACCTGGCCGAGGCGACGCTCGACCACTGGGAGGGCTATGCCGGTTCCGCGCCGGTGCGCATCGGCAACGGCGCCGCCACGCAACTCCAGCTGGACATCTACGGTGAGGCGCTCGACAGCATCTACTTCGCGCACCGGCACGGTCTGCAGGTGGGACACCGGGGATGGCGGGCGCTGCTCACCGACCTCGACTGGCTGGTCGACCACTGGGACCAGGCGGAGGAGGGCCTGTGGGAGACCCGAGGCGGCCGCGAGAACTTCACCTACGGCCGTGTGATGTCCTGGGTGGCCTTCGACCGCGCTCTGCGGCTCGCCGAGTCCAACGGCCGGCCGGCCGGCGTCGAACGCTGGCGCGGCGCACGGGACGACTGCTACGAGCAGGTCATGGCCAAGGGGTGGCACGAGGGACGTCGGGCCTTCGTCCAGCACTACGGCAGTGACGTGCTCGACTCCTCGCTGCTGCGCATGGCGACGGTCGGGTTCATCACCCCCGACGATCCCCTGTGGTCCGCCACCCTCGATGCCGTGGAGGAGGAACTGGTCAGCGACAGCCTGGTCTACCGCTACAACCCCGAAGCCTCACCCGACGGTCTGCGCGGCTCCGAGGGCACGTTCTCGTTGTGCACCTTCATGTACGTCGACGCCCTGGCGCGAGCCGGACGCACCGAGAAGGCGCGGCTCGTGTTCGAGAAGATGATGGGGTACGCGAACCATCTGGGCCTGTACTCGGAGGAGATCGACCCGACGGGCCGCCAACTGGGCAACTTCCCACAGGCGTTCACCCATCTCGCGCTCATCGACGCGGCCATCACCCTGGACGCCGCGCTCAACCGCGCGTGACGCACCTGCTCGTACCGACCACCGTCGCCCCCTCATTCGCTCACCGCGCCCCACCGCCCGGCCGCACGGGTGGCGGCCGGGCGGCCGGCCGCCGTGCGGGGCTCAGCCCTCGTCAGCGGCGCCGCGGCGCAGATCGGCGTCGGTGAGGCTTTCCAACTCCCCACGGGTGTCGAGCCGGTAGAGGAGGACGACGGCGGGCACGACCAGAACCACGGCGACGAGGGTGACCAGGCCGAGCCAGCGCAGCGTGCTGTCCGCCCCCGCCCCCTCGGAGACGGTCAGGGTCGTCGGGACGAGGTACGGGCGCTGCGCCATACCCCAGGCGATCACCGCGGACGCCACCACGACAACCGCCGAGCCCCGCGACCAGGCGCCGGGGGAGGCGCCGCGCACGAGCAGCCAGACGGTGGCCAGGGTGCTCACGGCTGCGGCCGCCACGAACACGAGTCCCGCCCCGTGCGTCAGCCCGTGCCATACGTGAGGGGCGTCGTCACGGGTGGTCGCGAGGGTGCTGACGGCGAGGACGGCGACGCAGCCCAGCGCCGCCAGAGCCCGTCGCCGGAAGTAGCCGGCCAGGTCGGGCGCGTCGAAGCGGCGGGCGTCCGCGGCGAGGAACACCGCGCCCAGCAGCGCGGTGGTCGTCACGGCCAGCAGACCGAACAGCACCGGCGTGGGATGCGCCCAGGCGTGCGCGGACGGGTCGGCCTCCGCCGTCACCCGGCCCGACGCCACCCCGCCCGCCGCGACGCCGAGGAAGAACGGCGTCACGAGGGAGGAGACGGCGAACACCGCGCCGTACAGGCGCCGTCCGGCCAGTCGCTGCGCGGGTTTGCGCAGCGCGAACCCGGCGCCGCGCAGCACGATGCCGACGGCTGCCAGCGCCAGCGGCAGCCACATCGACTGGCAGAGGCGCTGGAACAGGACGGGAAAGCCCGTCCACATGATGACCAGGACGAAGACCAGCCACACGTTGTTGACCTCCCACACCGGAGCCATCGCATGGTCGATCAGCCATCGCGGTCGCCTGCCGCGGCGCGCTCCGCCCGCGAGCAGGTCCCAGAACCCGGCCCCGTAGTCGGTCCCGCCGGCGCAGGCGTAGGCGGCCACCGCGAGGAGCAGGACGACGGCGACGACGTCCGCGATCACGGCTGGTCCTCCGGGGGCGGCGCGCCGGACGGCACCGCGGGGCGCGGCCCGTAGGGGAGGCCCGACTCCGGCGTCTGCCGCGGTGAGCCGGCTCTGCCGGTCCGGCCGTCCTCCTCGTCGGCCAGCCGCCAGCGGGTGCGCATCGTCAGCAGGACGGCGAGGAAGGACGCGAAGACGCACACGTACACCACGACGACCAGGGCGAACATGATCCACAGGCTGGTGGAACGGGTCGACGTGACGGCTTCGGCGACGCGCATGTTCTCGTAGACGATCCACGGCTGGCGGCCCACCTCGGTGGTGATCCAGCCGCTCTCGACGGCGACGACGGAGGCGACGCCGGCCACCGCCGCGCACCGGTAGAACCACGCCGAGGCGGGCAGCCGACGCCGGCGCAGCCAGACCAGGGCGTACCACAGGGCGAGTACCACCAGCAGGGAGCCGATGCCGACCATGATGTCGAAAGCCCAGTGGGCGATGGTCGCCTGAGTGGCCGTCGGCCGTGCGTTCGCGGGCACGGAGGTCAGTCCGGTGACCCGGGTGTCGGTGCTGAAGCCGGCGAGGACGGAGTCGAGCTGCGGGATCCTGATGCCGCCGGAGATGCTTCCGTCCGGGTGGAGGCGGCCGAACAGGTACTCCGGCATGTGGGCGCCAGTCGTCCAGACGATCTCCATGGCGGCGAACTTCACGGGCTGTTCGTGGAAGACCTTCCGGGCGATCGAGTCGCCCAGGACGAACTGAACCGGCGTCAGCGCCGCCGCGACCGTGAAGGGGACGGTGAAACCGAGGCGGTGGTACCGGTCCCGGCGGCCGCGCAGCCATCCGGCGGCGTAGACGCCGGCCACCACGTAGCCGGCCGTCACGAGCATCGCCACCACGAAGTGCCAGTACTGCGGGCCGAACATGGGGGTGAAGACCGCCTTCCAGATCTTCACGTCGACCGGGTTTCCCGCGGAGTCCAGGCGGAAGCCGCGCGGGGTGTTCATCCAGGAGTTGGCGGCCAGGATGCCGAAGGCGCCGAGCAGGGCCGCGGCCGGCAGCGGCAGGGCGAGCAGGAAGTGGGTCCGGGCGGGCAGCCGCCGCCAGCCGTAGAGGTAGATCGCGATGAGGACGGCCTCCAGGAAGAAGGCCCACGCCTCGACGCCGAAGCCGATCCCGAAGACGTCGCCCCACCTGCCCATGAGACCCGGCCACAGCAGGCCGAACTCGAAGGAGAGCACGGTGCCGGTGACCACCCCGATCGCGAACTGGACCGCCATCACCGCCGACCACCGGCGGGCGAGCAGCAGCGCCGTCCGGTCCCCGCGGCGCAGGCCGTAGCCGTGCAGGACGAGCGTGATCAGCGGCAGCGCCACGCCCAGCGGGACGAGGACGATGTGGGAGGCGAGGGTGAAGGCCATCAGGGACCTGGCCGGGAGCAGTTGCGCCGGGGCGTCCGCCAGTGCCTGCAGCGTGCTGTGCATCTGATTCCGTTCGGGAGGCGTCGCGCGCTGTGTGTGGTGTCAGCCGCCGGTCGCGAAGCCGGGGAAGAGGGTCATCCCGCCGTCCACGAAGAGCGTGGTGCCCACCACGTAGTCCATGAGGTCGGAGGCGAGGCCGACGACGGCGTGGGCGATGTCCTCGGGGTCGCCGACACGGCCGTAGGGGATCAGCCGCAGCAGGTCCTCGCGGGCCTCGGGGGTCTCCCAGGCGCTCCGGTTGATGGGTGTCCTGACGGCCCCCGGGGCAACGGCGTTCACGCGGATCTTCTTCGGCGCGAGTTCCTGGGCGAGGGTCTCCATCATCATCTGCACACCGCCTTTGGAGGCGGCGTAGTTGACGTGCCCGGCCCACGGGATGACCTGGTGCACGGAGCTCATGCAGATGATCTTGCCAGCGGCGCGCGACACCTCGGGGACGACTCCGCGGCGCAGGAACTCCTTCGTCGCCTCCCGAGCGCACAGGAACTGTCCGGTCAGGTTGACCTCGAGGACCTTGTGCCACTGCGCGAGCGTCATCTCGGTGAACGCGGCGTCCCGTTGCATCCCGGCGTTGGCCACGAGGATGTCGATCGTGCCGAACTCCTCGACCATCCGGTTCGTCATGGCGACGACCTGGTCCTCGTCGGAGACGTCCGCCTGGTAGGCCGCCGCCCGCACCCCGAAGGACCTGATCTCCTCCACCACCTTGTCGGCATCTTCCCGGCCGGCCACGTAGTTCACGACCACGTCGGCTCCGGCCCGGCCCAGCGCGACCGCGGTCGCCAGGCCGATCCCGGAGTTCGCGCCGGTGACGAGTGCCTTCTGGCCTTTGAGCAGGTGGGTGGGGATCACGTCACGGGGCGCACCCTCGGTCGGACTCACGATGACTGTCTCCTCCACTGCGCGGCCGGGTCTTCCGGGGCTCGTCTCACCGGCCCGGGGTCAGACATTCACCCAAGCACCGCGGTCGCGCGGGGGCGCGTCGTGGGGAGCGGTCTTGGGCCGACCGGGGGAGGAGGTTCGCCCGCCGGAAGGCGGGTGCCCGGTCCCGGTCGGCCCAGTCGTGCCGGCGGGCGGTCGCCCGCCGCCGGAGCGCGCGCCATGGCCGTCGGTTCGGCCCACGGCCTTCCGGCCCGGGTCAGCCGAGGAGCCGACGCTTCTGCGCCGCGAACTCCTCCTCGGTGAGGACTCCTTGAGCCTTGAGGTCGGCGAGCTGCCTGAGCTGGTCGATCTTGGCGGTCATGTCGTCGGCGTGCGACTGCGGGGCAGCGGGTGCGGGTGCGGGTGCGGGGGCCTGCTGGTCGACGTCCTGGCGGGCGCTGTCCTGCTCGGCCCACCGGCCCGCCTGCCGCCTCGAGACCCGGTTGGACACGGCCGTGGCCGTTCCCGCGATCACGGCGGTGCGGGCCACACCGCGAAGAAGTCCTGGCATGTCACTCGTCTCCCTGGTCCGTGCGAAGTCGTGAGGACGCGCCGCGGGGGCGCGGGTGGTCGCGGTGTCAGGGGGCGGTCACGGCTCCGCCGGAAGGACGCACCGGTTCGGTGGCGTCCAGCGACGCCAGCAGGGCGTCCACGGGGATGCGGCCCCCGGCCACCATCTCGGCGCCACCACGCCGTAGCGCACGAGCCAGGGGAGCGGCCCAGAGGTTCTCGTACACGATCACGGCCGCGGAGTTCCCGGGCTCCAGCGCGGCGCCGGCCTCGTCCAGGTCGCCCTGGTCGAGCAGGCCGGAGGAGGCTCCCTCGAACACCGTCAGTTCGGCCCGGTCACCGAGTTCCCTGAATTCCAGCACGGCGACCGATCCGTCGGCGCCCTTCTGGATGAAGACGAGGTCGAGGATGCGGATGACGCCGTCCTCGACCAAGTCGACGAGCAGGGGCATGCCCTCGCCCGTCATGCGGCTTCCGGGGAACTCGACGATCAGATAGTCGACGGGCCCCATGTCCGCGACGTCCTGGTGCATGGCCACTCCTCAGCGGTGGGTCCGGCCCCGGCCGTGTCCCGCTGCGGCGTCGGTCGCTCGCGCTCGGGTCGAGGGACGGTGCTCTCCAGCCATTGCAGCACTCGGTCAGGGGGCCTGCATTTCCGGGACGTCCGGGCGGTGCGGGACGTCCGGCGCACCGGAGTGCCGGGACACGGCCGGGGCGCGGCTAGTCAGCCCGGGATCCGGGCGCGACCACCACAGCCCGCTGTGTGATTCCGCGCCGGGACCGATTTGTGCGTTTAGTCCATGATCGCCCTATGCTGTTGTGCGGGAGAGCTCGAGCAGTCGACGTGCCGGCTCCGCGCCGGCGGGAAGCGGGCTTCCATGGCTGAGCGATTGAAAATGCACGGATTGGTCGGCGAAGTGGCGGCCGAGTTCGTGGGCACCATGATTCTCATCCTCTTCGGCTGTGGCGTGGTGGCCCAGGTGGTCGCCGGCGGAGCGCTCACGACGCCGCCGGGAGGACTGGGAAACCACGACAGCATCGCCTGGGCCTGGGGCCTCGGCGTCACCCTGGGCGTCTACGTCGCGGCGCGACTGAGCGGCGCCCATCTCAATCCCGCGGTGACGGTCGCCCTGGCCGCGTTCAAGGGTTTCCCGTGGAGCAAGGTGGCTCCCTACGCGCTGGCCCAGACCGCCGGCGCCTTCGTGGCGGCCCTCATCGTGCGGTGGAACTACACCGAGGCACTGGCGAAGGCCGACCCCGGGCACACCATCAAGACGCAGGGCGTGTTCTCCACGCTCCCCGCCAACGGCAATCCGAACCTGCCGGTCCACGAGTGGGGCGCGTTCCGCGACCAGGTCATCGGCACCGCGATCCTGCTCCTGCTGATCCTGGCCGTCACGGACCTGCTGAACACGCCGCCCGGCGCCAACCTGGCCCCGTTCATCGTCGGTCTGATCGTCGTGGCCATCGGCATGGCGTGGGGCACCAACGCGGGGTACGCGATCAACCCGGCCCGCGACTTCGGGCCCCGACTGGCCAGCTTCTTCACGGGCTACGGCACAGCATGGCGAGATCAGTACGGGAACCTCTACTTCTGGGTGCCGATCATCGGCCCCCTGGTCGGCGGCCTGCTCGGCGCCGGACTCTACAAGGCCCTCATCGGCCGGTTCCTGCCGACGGCGGAACCGGAGCCTCCCGGCCGCGTTCCGGCCCCCGAGGAATGACCCCCACAGCAGAGGCGGCAACTCATGGCTGACTTCGTGGGCGCGGTGGACCAAGGCACCACCAGCACCCGTTTCATGATCTTCGACCACTCCGGCAACGAGGTGGCGAAGCACCAGCTGGAGCACGCCCAGATCCTCCCGCGCTCGGGTTGGGTCGAACACGACCCGGTGGAGATCTGGGAGCGCACCAACTCGGTGATCCAGAACGCGCTGCGGCACGGCAACCTCTCACCCGAGGACCTGGCCGCCATCGGCATCACCAACCAGCGCGAGACCACCGTGGTGTGGGACCCGCGCAGCGGACGTCCCTACTACAACGCCATCGTCTGGCAGGACACCCGCACCGACTCCATCGCGGCGGCCCTGGAACGCTCCGGCAGGGGCGACGTCATCCGCCGCAAGGCGGGGCTGCCGCCGGCGACCTACTTCTCCGGCGGCAAGATCCAGTGGATTCTGGAGAACGTCGACGGCGTCCGCGAGGCCGCGGAAGCGGGCCACGCCCTCTTCGGCAACACGGACGCCTGGGTTCTGTGGAACCTGACCGGCGGCCCCGACGGCGGTGTCCACGCCACCGACGTGACCAACGCCAGCCGCACCATGCTGATGGACCTGGAGACCCTCGACTGGGACGACGAGCTGCTGGGCTTCTTCGACATCCCCCGGCGGATGCTGCCCACCATCAACCCGTCCTCCCACCGCGAGGCGTTCGGCGTGACCCGCACCTCCCGGCCGCTCCGCGCCGCCATCCCCATCGCCGGGGTGCTCGGCGACCAGCAGGCGGCCACCGTGGGGCAGGTCTGCTACGCGCCCGGCGAAGCCAAGAACACCTACGGCACGGGCAACTTCCTGGTCCTCAACACCGGTACCGAGCTGGTCCGTTCGCAGCACGGTCTGCTCACGACCGTGGCGTACCAGTTCGGCGACAGCCCGGCGGTCTACGCCCTGGAGGGCTCCATCGCCGTCACCGGGTCCGCGGTGCAGTGGCTGCGCGACCAGATGAAGATCATCAAGGACGCGGCGGAGAGCGAGGCGCTGGCACGCACCGTCGAGGACAACGGCGGGATGTACTTCGTTCCCGCCTTCTCGGGCCTGTTCGCTCCGTACTGGCGCTCCGACGCCCGCGGCGCGATCGTCGGTCTGGCCCGGTACAACGACAACGGTCACCTGGCCCGGGCGACCCTGGAGTCCATCTGCTACCAGAGCCGCGACGTCGTCGAGGCCATGGAGCAGGACTCCGGAGTCCATCTGGACGTGCTGAAGGTGGACGGCGGCGTCACGGCCAACGACCTGTGCATGCAGATCCAGGCCGACGTCCTCGGAGTGCCGGTCAGCCGTCCGGTCGTCGCCGAGACCACGGCGCTCGGCGCGGCCTACGCGGCGGGCCTGGCCACCGGATTCTGGCGCGACACCGACGAACTGCGCACCCACTGGCAGGAGTCCAGGCGCTGGGAGCCCCAGTGGTCCGAGGACCAGCGTGCGGAAGGATACGCGGGCTGGAAGAAGGCGGTGGAGCGCACGCTCGACTGGGCCAAGGTCGAATAGCCCGACGGGACCGGGCGCCGCCCGTGACACCGGGCGGCGCCCGGTGTCACGGGCGGCGCCCGGTCCCGCCATCCCCCGGTGTGAACACGCAGCGACGCCGGCCACCGCCCCACCTCCTCGCGCGGCTGGGGTCCCCGGCGGGTCAGCACGTGGCCCACGGCCGTCCGGGTCGCACACGAGGAACAGAGCCGCCGTACCCCCACGTCTCTCCTCACCCGCTCGGATGGATTCGTACGTCCGGTGAGGGCAACGCCGCTCGTGGTGGCGGTCGGACAGTGCGCACGGCGGAAGGCTGTCGCGCATGTTCACACCACATGTACGACCTGCGCGGCAGCGACACGGTGGCCGCCGGTCTTTCCCGGCCCCGGCCGGGACCGTCGTGGCGACCGTCCTGGCCCTGGTCCTCACTCTTCCCGGCACCGCAGCCGCGGCCCCCGGCGGCCTGGATACCACCTTCAGCGGTGACGGCAAGGTGCTCACCGGCATCGCCGACGACGATCGCGCCGACGACGTGGCGGTGCAGCCCGACGGAAAGATCGTCTCCGTCGGTGCCTCCGTCGACGAATCGGCGGTGGAGAGCCGCTTCGCGCTGACCCGCCACAACCCGGACGGCACCCCCGACACCGGCTTCGGCGGTGACGGCACGGTGACGACCGCCGTCAACAACATGAGCCCGAGCCTCCAGTGGAGCGAGGCACACGCCGTGGCGCTGCAGGCCGACGGCAAGATCGTGGTGGTGGGCAGCAGCTGGCGGGAGTACGAGGACTGTTGCTGGTTCGTGGTGGCGCGCTACAACCCCGACGGCACCCTGGACGGCTCCTTCAGCGGCGACGGCCGGGTCTTCGCCGACTTCGACGGCCCTACCGAGGCCCTCGACGTGGCCATCGACCCGGCCGGCAGGATCGTCGCGGCGGGCTCTGCCGGGGGGCGCATGGCGGTGCTCCGCCTCACCGGCGACGGCACCCCGGACACCACGTTCGGGGGCGACGGCACGGTGACCGCCAACCCGGCGGGCCCGGTTCCGCAGGAGGGCGGTGACGGCCGGGCCCTGGCGCTGCAGCCGGACGGCAAGATCGTCGTCGGCGGCCAAGTCGGCTCGACCAGGTTCGACTTCGCGCTGATGCGCTTCAACGCCGACGGCGGCGTGGACACGAGCTTCGACGGCGACGGCATCGTCCGCACGGACTTCGGCGACTACGAGGCCGTGGAAGGAATCGCGCTCCAGCCCGACGGGAAGATCGTCGCCGCCGGCGGGAGCGGCGCCAGGTTCGCCCTGGCCCGCTACCTCCCGAACGGCGCCCTGGACACGAGCTTCGACGGCAACGGCAGGGTGATCACACCCGGCGGCGGCGCAGCGGACGTAAGGCTGCAGCTGAGCGACGGCCGGATCGTCGTCGCCGGAAGCAACGGACCCGGCGGCGATCTCGCCGTCCTGCGCTACAACCCCGACGGCAGCCAGGACACCGGCTTCGGCACCGGCGGCCTGGCGACCGCGGACTTCGGCGGCAACGACGCCGCCCGCGGCGTGGCCCTGCAGACGGACGGCAAGATCGTCGCCGCCGGCGGGGGCGGCCCGGACAACGACTTCGCCCTGGCCCGCTTCGAGGGCGGTGGCTCATCGCCGCCACCGGCCGGCGTGGACCTGTCGGTGACGAAGTCCGGTCCCACCACGGTCAGCATCGGTGACCGGGCCACCTACACCGTGCGGGTGACCAACAACAGCACCATCGCCTCCGCCACCGGCGTCTCCCTGTCCGACACGCTCAGCGGCGTCGCCGTCTCGGTCGTCTCGGCGACCACCGGCTCCGGCACCTGCACCACCACCGCCACCACCGCGAGCTGCTCCCTCGGCGCCCTCGCCCCCGGATCCGTCGCCACGGTGACGGTCGCCGTCGAGCCGCGCGCCACCGGCACGCTCACCGACCGGGCCACCGTCGGTGCCGCCCAGAGCGACCCGAACGCCGGCGACAACACCGCCACGGCGATCACCACGGTCGACAACGCGCGCGGCTGCACCCGCGTCGGCACCAGCGGCAACGACACCATCACCGGCACCTTCGGCAACGACGTGATCTGCGCCCTCGGCGGCGACGACACCGTCGACGCGGGCAGCGGCAACGACATCGTCCACGGCGGATACGGCAACGACCGCCTCGACGGCGGCTTCGGCAACGACACCCTCACCGCGGGCCCCGGCAACGACAATCTCATCGGCAACTCCGGCACCGACAACCTGAACACGGTCGACAACGTGGCCGGCAACGACACCGCCAACGGAGGCCCCCAGACGGACACCTGCACCACGGACGCGGGCGACACGCGCCTCAGCTGCCCCTGAGCGCACCACGCCCCCGATGCGGGCCCCGCACGCTCGTGCGGGGCCCGCATCACGCCCGGAGTCCGCCAGGGCGCCACCGACACATTGTTCATGCATGCGAACGCGTCATGCGAGTCGCTTGGTGAGGGGGCTGTCGGACTTTCCCTTCTGTGCCATGTGATCTGGGGAAGTGCTCACGTCTCGAGAGCAGCGGCGATTTTCTGGTGACCGATCGTTGTTCACATACTTGTCACCCATGACAGGCCGCCCTATCCTCGCGGAGAGAAAGCGCTTTCCCGGCTCGCCTGACCGTGCCGGGCGAGCGGTCCGCAGTGTCAGCCGTGGGGCATGCCGCGCGCCGCAATCGATCCGGCGCGAGGCTGACCCGGGCTGACCGCACCGGGATGCCGCCGCGTCGGAACGGCTGGGCGCACTCCGGGCCGTGCTCCGGGCCGCAGACGCATCGTGCTCGCGCCGGGGCCGTGGTGGCGGGCCCGTGCGCCATGGATCGCGGGGAGTTCTCCAGCTCCGTCACCCCGGTCGTTCCTGCCTCCGGCGGCGTCCCGCCCGGGTCGCCATGGCATGCGTACGCCGACCCGCGCCCCGACGGCGTCGCTCGCCGGGCGACCTCGGCGCCGGCGCCGAGGTCGCCCGGCAACACCGTACGCCCGTACCGCAGTAACACCCGTCCACCCGTACCGCAGCAACACCGTCCGCCCGTACCGCAGCAACGTCACCGCCCTTTCGGGGTGGGCGTGCGCGACATCCGCGGCGAGCCGAAAGGGGCCGCTGTGATGCGAAATGGCATGAGCATGTCATTCAGGTGACCTCGACGGCCCTCGGCGCCGGGCACGGACGTGCGCGGCATCCCCGGTACTCGACGACGAAAGACGAGGCGAGAATGAGAAAGCCAGTCGCTCTGCGACTCTCCGCGGCGCTCGGCACGCTGGCCCTGGCGGCGGCGACAGGCATGGTCCTGTCGATGCCCACCGCCTCGGCGGCCGGCGCCGGCGCGACCGGGTTCGCCACCCAGAACGGCGGCACGACCGGCGGCGCCGGGGGCACGACGGTCAGGGCCACCACCGGCACCCAGATCCACCAGGCCCTGTGCAGCCGGGCCGCCAGCAGTACCCCCCTCGTCATCCAGGTCGAGGGGACGATCACCGTCGGCAACACGGCGAAGGTGTCGGGCGGCAGCTGCAACACCGCGGCCGGAGTGATCGAGCTGAAGGGCGTCAGCAACGTCACCCTCGTCGGCGTCGGCAGCGGAGCCGTGTTCGACCAGATCGGCATTCACCTCCGCCAGTCGAGCAACATCATCGTGCAGAACGTGACCGTCCAGAACGTGAAGAAGTCCGGCTCGCCCACCTCCAACGGCGGCGACGCCATCGGCATGGAGCGCGACGTGCACAACGTCTGGGTCGACCACACCACGCTGACCGCATCCGGCGGTGAGTCGGCGGGCTTCGACGCCCTGTTCGACATGAAGGACGACACCCGGTACGTGACCCTGTCCTACAGCGTCCTGCGCAACTCCGGGCGCGGCGGTCTCGTCGGCTCCGGCGACAGCGACCTCGGCAACGGGCCGGTCACCTTCCACCACAACCGGTACGAGAACATCGACTCCCGTACGCCCCTGCTGCGCGGGGCCACCGCCCACATCTACAACAACCACTACGTCAGGCTGAACGAGTCGGGCATCAATCCCCGGGCCGGCGGCAAGGCCAAGGTCGACAACAACTACTTCAAGGACTCCAAGGACGTCCTCGGCACCTTCTACACCGACCTGCCGGGATACTGGCAGGTCAGCGGCAACATCTTCGACAACGTGACCTGGACGCCGCCGGGTGAGGACAACAACCCCGCGGGGCCGAACCCGACGTCGAACACGACCGTCGGCATCCCCTACGCCTACCGTCTCGACGCCGCGTCCTGCGTGCCGTCGATCGTGACCGCGACGGCGGGCGCCAACACGGGCCTCAAGGTGTCGGACGGCAACTGCGCCGCGTCGACGCCCACCGCCACCGCGACCGCCACCTCGAATCCCACGCCGGCGCCGACGCCCACCGCGACATCCACGCCGGCCGGCGCCAACCTGAGCCTCGGCGCCGCCGCCGACGGCTCCAGCAAGGCGTCCGGCACCAGCTACGGCAACGTCCGCGACGGTGACACGAGCACCTACTGGTCGCCGGCCGGCTCGACCGGATCCGTCTCGGTCAAGTGGGGCTCGACGACCGCCGTTTCCAAGGTCGTCCTTCGGGAGGCCGCGGGAGCCACCGGCAACATCGGTTCCTGGCGGGTGCTCAACGGCGACACCGGCGCGGTGCTGACCTCGGGCAGCGGAGCGAGCGCGGTGTCCTTCACCTCCACCTCGCTGAAGAAGGTCACCTTCGAGATCACCGGCTCGAGCGCCACCCCGAAGGTGGCGGAGTTCGAGACCTACGCCTGACCGGACGGCGACGGCGGGCCGGCCGCATAGGTGGCCGGCCGGTTCGCTCCCGCCGATGACGCCGGGCACGCAGGAACCCGCTGCCGTGGGCGTCGTCGGCGGCGTCCGTCCGGTCGGCGGGCCCGGAGATGACGGGGCGGCCGGCCGGCTCCGGAGAGCCTGGCCCCGATTCTCGACCGGTGCGTCGAAGCCCTGCGCACACAGGCGCCGCGATGACGGCGCTTCCCCAAGTCCGCGACGGCGGGACAGGGTTGCCGAGGAGGCTCTCAGGTGGGCAGGTCGTGGTCGCTGATCGGGTGGTGGCAGCTGCTGCGTTTGCATTTCCCGAGCGGGCCGCCGGCCTGGAAGTCGGGGCACGGGCAGGACAGGCAGCGGATGTGGTCGCTCGGGTCGGGCCCACCCCACCCGTTGTCCGTCGGTCTCACCCGGGCGGATTCCCGGATGCCGCCCATGTGCCCGTCGAGTCTGCGGGGATCGGCCTCGTTCTCCTCGAACTCTTCAAAGGCGTTCTTCTGGGCATCCGTTGGGTCGTACTGCATGGTGCCTCCAGGCGTGGAGGTGACGGCGACGGCGTGCCGCCCCTCCCCCCAAGATGACCCGGCAGGCGCCCGCCCGCATGTCGAGCGGGAGTGTGGCGACGGGCGCTGCGCCCACTCCCGACGGGGCAACGGCCTCTCCAGGCCGAGGGCCGACGACGGAGCCGCGGCTCACTCCTCTTCGAGCTGGTGGTCGGCCCAGACGTAGGTCTCGGGCAGCAGGTCGGTGATGGGGACGGTTCGGGCGCGGTCGTCATTGCCCACGATGACCTTCAGGCCGGGGAAGTAGTCGAGGAGGGCCTGTCGGCACCGGCCGCACGGCGGGATGACTCCTCGCTCGCGGTCGCCCACGGCGACGATCGTCTCCAGCTCGTAGACGCCCTGGCCGGCTGCCGTGCCGATGAGGACGAGCTCGGCGCAGGGGCCTCCGGTGAAGTGGTAAGCGTTCACCGCGGTGATGATCCGGCCGTCGCGGTCGCGGGCCGCGGCGGCCACGGTGTGGTTGTCGCCCCGGCAGCGGGTGCGCGCGACCTGCGCTGCCGCCCGGATGAGCTCGTGGTCGACGGGATGGGTCTGCGTGGTCATCTTCTACGCCTTCGTCAGGTGTCAAGTGTCAGGTGACGTTGACCCGGGCGACGAGATCGCGCAAGTGGATATCGGCACGGGGGGTGCGCCGACGGTGTCACGACGCCTGTTCGATCGCATGAGCGGATACCGCCGGGCACAATCGGCGGATGCCGAACTCCGCGGAGCACCTGCTGTCTGCCCTCGAACCGCTGCCGTTCCCCGCACGCCTGACCCTGACGGCGCGCACCGCACGCAGGCTGGCGGACGGCGGGACACTCGCCCCCCTTCTGTCCGAGCTGGACGGGCGTGGGCCGTACGAGCGGCGGCTGGCGGTGTTGGCGGCCCTGGTCGGACGGGACGCGAGGTTCCTCGCAGAGCGGTTGGCCGACCCTGACCCGATCGTCGCCGGTTACGCCCGGCGGGGCGCTCGGGACCTGCCCGTACCGGACGAGGCGGTGGAAGAGGCGTACGCCGACGCACCGGCCGTGCTGCGCCGGCGTCTGGCCCGTCTGATCGCCCACGGAGACCGTCGCGCACTGGCCGAGCGACTGGTGGGGCGCATGCGCGCGCAGTGGGGCGACGCCGAAGCCGGACGGCTGCTTCCGGCCTGCTCCGCCCCCTTCGTGGCACGGGAGCTGCCCGGCCTTGCCCATGCCGTCGACGACTGGACTCGACTGGCCTGCCGGCATCCAGGCCCGGTACTGGATCACGCGGAGCGGACCCTGGCGGGCCGGGACGGCGGAGAGCAGCGGGACGAGTGGTGGCGCCGGCACGCCACCACGGTCGCGGCACTCGCGCCGCTGCGCCCCGAGCGGGTGATGACCCTACTGGAGCGGCAGGGCCCCGGCAGTCTGCCGCCCGCGCTCAATCGGGGGCTGGGCCCGCTGGTGACCGCCGACGCCGATCGTGTGATCCGCTGGATCACCTCTCCCGATCGCCGTCGACAGCGCCACGAGCCGATACCGCCGCCCGGGGTGCTGCACAGGCTCGCACGGGCGGCCGCACCCTCGTCACTGACGGCGCTCGGCCGTCACTGGCTCGTCCGCGACGGTCACTTCACCGCGCTGGTGAAGGCGATCGCGCCCGGCCGGCGTGCCGCGCTCGTCGACGCGGTCGCCGACGAGGCGACCGGCCGGGACCCGGCGCTGAGCGTCCTCGGCCTGCTGCCGCGTGAGCGCCGCTGGGCGGAAGTCCGGCGGGCCGCAGCCGAGTTCGACGGCAACGACTACTGGTTCGAGGAGCTGGACATCCTCGCCCACGGCCCGATCGACGAGGCCCGTCCCGCGCTGCTCTCCGGAATCGGGCGGTCCGATGCCGACGAACGGGCCATCGCCTGGCGGCTGTTCGTGGGCTGCGCCGCCCGGGACGGCAGCCGGGAGGCGGTCACCGAGCTGCTGACCACGGCGGCCCGGCGTCTGCGCAACGACCGGGACCCGGTACGCGCCGAGGCGCTCGGCGCACTCGCCGGGACGCACCCACGGCTCTTCCGCTCCGACGACGCCCCGCTGCTGGACGCGATCGCCACCGGCGCGCTGGAGGCACGGGACACGTGGGCCGACACCCTCACGGCGGTGCGCACCCTCGCCGTACGTGTGCTCGTCGCGCACGCCGAGGCCGCGGCGACGGACCTGCGGGACTGGGCGCTGGGCGTCCTGGGACGCGTCGCGGGCCGCGTCGGCGTCCCCGACCTCGGTCCGCTGCACCGTGTCCTGCGGCGGGGCCAGGAACACCAGGTGCTCGAGGCTCTGCGCCCCTGGCTCGACGCCGGAGCCGGGCGGGCCGACCACCGGCTGCTGCTGGGTCTGGTCACCGCACTGGGACCGCGTGCCCGGCGGATGCCCGAGGTGCAGGAGAGGCTGGCCGCGGCCCTGGAACGCGGTGACGACGCGACGTTCCGGGCGGCGGCGCGACTGTGGCTGGCCGCACCGGCAACCCGCGACGAACGGGTCGCCAGGATCGTCGCGCTCGAGCCGTCGTCGGTCGTCCTGACGTCCGTGCGGCGGGTGCTCACCCGGCGGCGCACGGACCTGCTGGACCCCCTGCTCGACGCGCCGCCGCCGTACGGCCGCTTCCTGGTGAACGGGGCCCGGCGCCCCCTGCCGGACCTCGGCGACAGCGACCGCTGGCTGCCGCGCCAGCAGCGGACGGCGGTCGGGCTGGTCCAGGAGGCGGTCGCGGACGACTCGCTTCCGCTCGACGAGCGCGCCGCCCTCATCCGGGACGCGGCCCCGGTGCCCGAGTTCGGGCGCGCTCTGGCGCTCGCGCACAAGGACCACCCGGAGGTGGTCGTCGCCGAGGCGGCGCTCGGCGCGCTGCCCTGGACCGACCGGCCCCACGCCGTCCTGCCGGCGCTGCTGGAGCAGGCGGACGGTGACCGTGCCAGGGTCGCCGTGTACGCGGCGGCCCGCGCCGCCCGCTTCACCGCCCCGTCCGAACTCGCCCTGGCGCTGGACGCGTTGCTCACGGGGGAGCGGCCCGTGAAGGTGACCGCCCGCAAGGAGGCCGTACGGCTCGCCGCGAGGTTCCTGCCGCCCCGGCGGGCGGTGTCCCTGCTGGCGAACGCCTTCCACGCTCCCGATCGCCACCCCGACGTGCGCGCAGCCGTCGTGCGCGCACTGCCGCCGCTGCTCGGCGAGCCGGAGGCCTGGCGCCTGCTCGACGACGTCAGGCGCGGCGATTCAAGCGCCGTACACGAAGCCCTCCTGGCCGTCGATCCGTGGGAGCTGGCCGAGACGCAGCGTCGTGCCTACGCCGCGGTGATCGTCGCGGTGTACGACGCCGCGCTGGCCCGCACGGAGGGTTTCGCGGGCGGCTACGGCCTCCTTCGCCGCATGGGGGTGTGGTGCCGCTACTCACCCGAACTGGCCGCGCGTATCTCCCGTACCGTCTGCGATCTCGGTGAGCGTGCGCACTGGCAGTCCGCCGCGTGGGTGCTGCGCGATCTGGCGGTCTCCGGGGTGCCGCATCCCGTGGGCGGCGGCGCGCCGGGAAGCATGTATCACGGTGCGGTGGCCGAGTTGATGGCGGCGATGCACACGGCGCAGGGCGGCTGTCAGGCGCGGGAAGGCCGGGACCTGCCGGCGCTGCAGCGGCTGCGGACCCTGACGGCCTTCGGCCATGTCGACGGCGCGCACGCCGAGTCTCTGGAAGCGGTCGCCGAACAGCTCGCGCCGGAACACCTGTTGGTCACTGAACGAGCCCTCCTGTTGGTCGATTCGGTCGATCACGCCGTGGGGCCGGCCGCTCTGCTGGAACGGCTGCAGCGCCTCGCGGACGCCCTCGACGGCGCTGGTGTGACCGTCGCCGTGCACATGGCGGACCGGTTGTGGGCGTCCTCGGCGTCGCGCGCCCTTCCGTGGCGCGTCGGTACTCTGCTGGACGCGGCCGACCGGTTCGCCCGCGACGGCGGCGCCGTCACGGGTCTGCTGGCGGTCGGCCTCGTGAAGGGAACCGGCAGCGCGCTCCGTTGGCCCGACCGATGGCGGTCGCTGCTGCGCCGGTTGCGCGAACACGCGAGCGCTGACGTGCGCCACGAGGCGCACAAAATCATGACGGAGAACGAATGACCGCTCCGCGCGGTGGATGAGACCCGCACCGGTCGCACGGTGCGCGTCTCACCCGAAGTCCGCGCGAGCGTGTCCTCACGTGGTCAAGGGGCGCGGGGGAGGCGGGCCCGCGAAGGATTTTCCCCCTGCGCAGGTCCGGCTCGCATCCGGTGTCCCGCGGGTCAGGCGTCGGCGTTTCCGGGGTGCGGACGGGCCAGCCGGCGGAGCAGATCCACCGCGTCGTCGACGGGCACCGGCTCGAAGAACCGCGCGTCGGCGAGCTCGACGGCCGCGATCGCGCGGGGGGCCAGTTCGGCGCCGGTGTCGGTGACGCGCAGTCGCTTGGCTCGCGTGTCGGCAGGGTCGGTCTCGCGCTCGATGAGCCCCTTGTGCTCCAGGGCGCGCAGGACCTGGGATGTCATCTTGACGTCGGTGCCCGCCTGCCGGGCCAGAGCCATCTGGTTGGGGTGCTCGCCCTGGGAGTTGAGCCACCAGGTGCAGGCGAGCAGCACGAACTGGACATGGGTGAGCTCGAGGGGGGCGAGCGCTGTGGCGATGTCGCGCTGCCAGCGCAGTGTGGCGTGCCAGAGCAGCAGTCCCGGGCTGTCCTCGGGGCGGAGCGGCATCAGCGCAGTGCCAGTTCGACCAGCGAGGCCATGGTGTCGGGCCAGTCGGCGGTGATCCCCGGCCCGATGTGGGCGCCGGCCTCTTCGGCCCCGGGGCCGGTGATCTCCATTCGGTACACGACTCGGACCCGGTCGCGGTCGATCGGGTCGATCCGGTGCGTCGTGCGGAACAGCAGGTCGTCGAAGCGGGCTTCGTCGACGAACAGTTCGTCCTGCCGGACTTCGGCGATGTGCAGCACGATCGGGTCGTCCCCGGGCGGTGTCATCGTGATCCGGGTGCCCGCCGCGAACGGGCCGTTCATCTCGATCTTCTCGATCTCGGCGTTCCAGGCACCCCAGTCGTCGACGTCGGCCCAGAGCCGCCAGATCGCCTCGGGGGTGGCGCTGGTCTCGACGGCGTGTTCGTACTCCCACATGGGTGCCTCCTCGAAGATGATGTGTCCACAGACTATCTGCGCGAAGATTAAATGTCCAGGGCGGTCCCGTACAGGCGGGACACCCGGATCACGATGGTCACGCGCCGGTCGGCGAGCGGCTGCTCGCCGGGCGCCGCTTCGTCGGCGGGGTCGACGATCCGGGCCTCGCCCTCGGCCACGGCGAACGACCACACGTCCGGGCCGCTCACGTGCAGCGAGGTGCGCGGGTCGCGGCGCAGTTGGCGGACCTTGAGCCGGTCGGCGGTCGAGGAGACGCGCAGCACGCGCTCCTCGGCGTCCCAGTCGTAGAGGACGGTCGACAGGTGCGGGTGGCCGGTGCTCCTGACGCTCGCGAGCACCCCGAACTGCTGTTGCGTCAACAGATGCGAGAGCTCCTGAGGGGTGAGCGCTCGGGGGGCCGGGCCGTCGTTCGCGGTGGTTTCGGTGTTCGTGGCGGTGGGGCCGGTGGGGTCGGTGGTGGTCTGTCCGGCGGAGTGGTCGCTCATGGGGATCGGCCTTTCGGGGAGGGGGTGGTGACGGGTGAGTGGTCAGGCGCCTGCCGCGTGGGCGGGAGCCGGTGTGCCGGCGACCGGCTCCGCGGCGGCCTGCGGCCCGGAGCGGCGCAGCATCGTGAACGCGAGGGCGAAGGCGGCGACGAGGAGCCCCGCTCCCACCGCGAACGCGAGCCGGTAGCCGCCGGTCAGCGCCTCGGCCGTGGTCCGCCCGCCTGCCGTGAGGCTCCGGGTGCGGGAGGCGGCCAGGGTGGACAGGACCGCGACGCCCAGGGCCATGCCGATCTGCTGGGTGGTGTTGAACAGGCCGGACGCGAGACCGGCGTCCTCCTCGTCGGCGCCGGACATGGCCAGGACGGTCAACGCCGGCAGTGCGAGGCCGAAGCCCGCGGCGAGCAGCATGGCGGGCAGGAGGTCGACGGCGTAACCGGCCCGCACGGGGACGCGGGCGAGAAGGCCGAGGACGCCGATGAGGAGCGCGATGCCCGCCAGCAGGACGTTGCGCTCACCGAAGCGGGCGTTGAGGCGGGCGGAGACGCCCAGGGAGACGGCGCCGATGACGGCGGCCGCCGGGAGCATCGCGAGGCCGGTCTCGGCGGCGCCGTATCCGAGCACCTTCTGCAGGTACAGGGCGACGAGGATCTGGAAGGAGAAGAGCGCGGCGACCATCAGGATCTGGACCAGATTGGCGGCCGAGACGCTGCGCGAGCGGAAGATCCGCAGCGGCATCAGGGGGTTCTCGGCGGTGGCCTGACGGGCGAGGAACGCGGCGAGCAGCAGGGCGGCGAGGGCGCCGAAGCCGAGGGTGCGGCCCGAGGACCAGCCGTACTCCTCCACCTTGACGACGGTGTAGATGCCGAGCATCAGACCGGTGGTGACCAGAACCGTGCCGAACACGTCAGCGCCCGCCTTGAGGCCCGGACCGGCGTCGCCGGGCAGGACGCGTACGGCGACCGCGAGCACGGCGACGCCGATCGGCAGGTTGACGAAGAAGATCCAGTGCCAGTCGAGCGCATCGGTGAGGACGCCGCCCAGGGTCTGCCCGAGGGATGCGCCGGCCGCGCCGGTGAAGCTGAAGACGGCGATGGCCCTGGCGCGCTCCCGGGGCTCGGTGAACAGCGTCACGAGGATGCCCAGGCTGACGGCGGAGGCCATGGCGCTGCCGATGCCCTGGAGGAAGCGGGCGGCTATCAGCGTCGCGGGGGAGATTGCCGCGCCGGCCAGCAGTGAGGCGGCGGTGAAGACGGCGGTGCCGGCCAGGAACATGCGCCTGCGGCCGATCAGGTCTCCGAGCCGGCCCGCCAGCAGGAGCAGGCTGCCGAACGCGATGAGGTAGGCGTTCACGACCCAGCTGAGGCCGCCGGGGGTGAACCCCAGGTCGTCCTGGACGGCCGGCATCGCCACGGTGACGATGGAGCCGTCGAGGACGACCATCAGCATCCCGGAGGCGACGACGGCGAGGGCGAGCCTGCGTGAGGGCGCTGTGGCGGGTAAGCGGGCGGGGCCGGATGCGGTGGACATGGGTCTCTCCTGTCAGTCGGTGCGACAGGAGAGACCGTAGCAGATAGTTTTGTTGCAGACTATCTTTTTCGGTCCTGCATTGGCCTCGCCGGGCCGCTCACCTGGCCTGGCGCGCCCGGCGGGCGGTGCGCGGGGCCTCGACGGGGTCCGCCAGACCGTCGTCGACCAGGTGCTTCAGGGCGCGCAGAAGAGCCTCCCTCTCCTCGTCGGCCAGCGTGGCCAAGGCGTCGCGGTGCACACGGTCGACGATCTCCTGACTCTGCCGGGCGATGCGCGCGCCGTCGTCGGTCACGGCGATGATCCGGGCCCGCCGGTCCGTGCGGGAAGGGCGGCGCTCGGCCAGGCCCGCCGCCTCCAGGGCGTCCACCGTCACCACCATCGTCGTCTTGTCCATGTCGCCGATGTCGGCGAGCTGGGCCTGGGTGCGCTCCTCCTCGAGGGCGTGGACGAGCACGCAGTGCATCCGGGAGGTCAGGCCGATCTCGGCGAGAGCGGCCGACATCTTGCTGCGCAGGACGTGGCTGGTGTGGTCGAGGAGGAACGACAGGTCCGGTTCGCTGCGTGCGGGCGCCATGGCGGTCATGCCTGCCAGGGTAGGGCAACTGGT
Source organism: Streptomyces achromogenes (assembly GCF_030816715.1). Classification (NCBI taxonomy): domain Bacteria; kingdom Bacillati; phylum Actinomycetota; class Actinomycetes; order Kitasatosporales; family Streptomycetaceae; genus Streptomyces; species Streptomyces achromogenes. The sequence goes on from NZ_JAUSYH010000001.1 coordinate 8,600,693, forward strand.
TCCGAGGCGGATTATCCGGAAGGGACCTTGCCGGCAGGCGGTGTGCCGGGCGATGTGCGGGCCACGTAGACCGTGTTGGTCGACGTGCCGTCCTGCCGGGCGTTGTCGAAGACGACGACCTGAGCCGCCGTGTGGGCGAAGACCTCCGAGAGCGCGGACATGAACGGCTCGTCGGGCGGATCGTTCGACCACAGGGCGAACACCCCGCCGGGACGGAGGTGTGCGGCCAGGGCGCGGAGCCCCGCGGGCCGGTAGAGGGCCGCGTGGCGTGGGTGGAGCACATGGCGTGGGGAGTGGTCGACGTCCAGCAGGATGGCGTCGAAGCGACGGCCCGGGGCCTCGGGGTCCAGGCCGCGGGGGTCGGCGGCCAGAGCGAAGAAGTCGCCGTGCGTCAGGCGGCAGCGGGCGTCCGAGGTCAGCCGCGCTCCGAGGGGCACGAGGCGCCGCCGGTGCCAGTCGATGACCTCGGGGAGCGCTTCGATGACGGTCAGCGAGCGGACGCGGGGATCGTCCAGGGCCGCCTGGGCGGTGTAGCCGAGCCCGAGTCCGCCGACCGCGACGTCCAGTTCGGGTCCGTCGGCGTCCGGCAGCTCGGCCAGTCCGAGTTCCGTGAGCGCGATCTCGCCGGCGGTGAAGAGACTGGACATCAGGAACTCATCGCCGAGCTTCACCTCGTACACGTCGTCGCCCGAGACCGGGTGGCGGCGGCGCCGCAGACTGATCTCGCCGATGGGCGTCGGTCGCCAGTCGATCTCCTCGAAGCGCAGGCCCATCCGTTCACCTTTCGGGATTGTGACGTTCTGAAGTTCTGGCGTTCTGGCGAGGCGGCCCGGGCCGGTGGCGACCCGCCCGAAAGCGTCGACGGGCCGCGGTGCGCCGCGGTCGGTACGGCGACGGATGCCCCGCTCCGGCGGGGGAGCGGGGGAACCGGGGTGGCGGGTCCGATCAGGCGTCGATGATGACGGGGATGATCAGCGGCCTGCGGCGGTGCGTGCGGAAGGCCCAGTTGGCCACGGCGCGGGCGATGAGCTGTTCGAGCTGGTGGGCGTCGCCGACGCCTTCCTGAGCTGCGTTGGCCAGCGTCTTCTCGATGACGGGGATGACCGGCTCGAAGGTGGCGTCGTCGTGGACGAAGCCCCGGGCCAGGAAGTCGGGAACCTCGGCGAGGGCGCCGGTGTCGGCGTCGACGATGGCGACGACCGTGATGACGCCCTCCTGGGCGAGCGTGACCCGGTCCTTGAGGGACGCCTCGGTCGCGCCGCCGACTTCCATGCCGTCCACGTAGACGTTCCCGGCGGGCACCTTGCCGGTGATCGAGGCACGGCCGTCCACGAGGTCGACGACGACGCCGTCCTCCGCGATGACGACGCGGTCCGGGTCGACGCCGGTGCGGATGGCGAGATCGGCGTTGGCCCGCAGATGGCGCCACTCACCGTGCACGGGCATGACGTTGCGGGGCTTGACGATGTTGTAGCAGTAGACGAGTTCGCCGGCGCTGGCGTGTCCGGAGACGTGCACCTTGGCGTTGCCCTTGTGGACGACGTGGGCGCCCCACCGGGTGAGCCCGTTGATCACCCGGTAGATGGCGTTCTCGTTGCCGGGGATGAGGGAGCTGGCGAGCAGGACGGTGTCGCCCTTGCCGATGCGGATTGCGTGGTCGCGGTTGGCCATCCGCGACAGTGCGGCCATCGGCTCGCCCTGGGAGCCGGTGCACACCAGGGTGATCTTGTGGTCCGGGAGCTTCTCCAGCTCCTTGGCGTTCACGACCAGACCGGACGGGACCTTCAGATAGCCCAGGTCGCGGGCGATGCCCATGTTGCGGACCATCGACCGGCCCACGAAGGCCACCTTGCGGCCGTGCTGGTGTGCGGCGTCCAGGACCTGCTGGATGCGGTGCACATGGCTGGCGAAGCTGGAGACGATGACGCGGCGCGGCGCGGTGCGCATGACCTGCTCGATCGCGGGGTTCAGCTCACGCTCGGAGGTGGTGAAGCCGGGGACCTCGGCGTTGGTGGAGTCGGTGAGGAACAGGTCCACGCCCTCCTCGCCGAGGCGGGCGAAGGCGCGCAGGTCCGTGATCCGGTCGTCGAGGGGGAACTGGTCCATCTTGAAGTCGCCGGTGTGCAGCACCATCCCGGCGCCGGTGCGGATCGCGACGGCGAGACTGTCCGGGATGGAGTGGTTGACCGCGACGAACTCGCAGTCGAAGGGGCCGAAGCGCCGCCGGTCGCCCTCCCGCACCCGTACCGTGCGCGGCCGGATGCCGTGCTCCTTGAGCTTGGCCTCCAGGAAGGCAAGCGTCAGCTTGGAACCGACGACGGGGATGTCGCGCCGCTCGCGCAGCAGGTACGGCACGCCGCCGATGTGGTCTTCGTGGCCGTGGGTGAGCACGATGCCCACGATGTCGTCCAGGCGGTCACGGATCGAGGTGAAGTCCGGCAGGATCACGTCGACGCCGGGCTGGGTCTCCTCGGGGAACAGCACACCGCAGTCGACGATCAACAGCTTGCCGGCGTGCTCGAAGACGGTCATGTTGCGACCGATTTCGCCCAAGCCGCCCAAGGCGGTGACCCTCAGCCCGCCTTCGGGCAACGGCGGGGCGGCTTTGAGTTCGGGGTGCGGATGGCTCATGACCTCACGTTACCGAAGAGTCCGCCGGTGTGATCCACCGCCCGCCCTGCACCGCCCTGTCCCGTCCGGCCCGAAGCGGGGCCCGGTGCCACGCCCCGGCGCGCACGGGTCACCCGTTTCGGAGCCGACGCGGAAAATCGGGCCACCGGCTGACCGTGACCGCGTCCCTTACCGAAAAGCGGCAATAGCGGAGTGATGTTCCCTGGATGGGTAGAACCCCTGTAATAGGTGTGAAGCGGTCGATCCGGGCGCGTCACGGGCGGCTCACCTCCGACGGATCGCAGGGATTGCGTACCCAGGGGTATCTGAGCTGTCCCGTTTCGGGTCCAATGGTGAGAGTCCAGCCCTTTCATGTCCGCACCGGTCAGAAGAGGCACGTCATGGATCCATGGCTGATCTGGTTGATCATCGCAGCGGTTCTGGCTGTGGTGGAGATCTTCACGCTGACCGCGGCGCTCGGCATGCTGAGTGCGGCCGCGCTGGTCACAGCGGGTTCCGCGGCGGTCGGGCTGCCGCTGCCGTTCCAGTTCGTGGTGTTCACCGTGGTCGCCGCGGCCACGGTGCTGTTCGTACGTCCCATCGCGCTGCGCCACGTGCTCCAGCCGCAAGTGGCACGGTTCGGCGTGGACGCCCTGATCGGCAAGGCCGCCTTCGTCGTCTCGGACGTGACGGACCGGGGCGGCAGGGTCCGTATCGACGGCGACGAATGGACGGCCCGCGCCTACGACGAAACGCTGGTGATCCCCGCCGGAAGAACCGTCGACGTCATAGAGATCAACGGAGCCACCGCGATCGTCTACCCCCGGGACTGAAACCATGGAAACCTCGGCGTTCTTGATTGCCGGCCTGCTCGTCGCCCTCTTCGCGGTCTTCACCGTGGTGCGGGCGGTGCGCATCGTGCCCCAGGCACGCGCCCGCAACGTCGAACGGCTCGGCCGCTACCTCCGGACCCTGAATCCCGGCCTCAACTTCGTCATCCCGTACATCGACCGCGTGCACGGGGTGATCGACCTGCGGGAACAGGTCGTCTCCTTCAAGCCGCAACCGGTCATCACCGAGGACAACCTGGTCGTCGAGATCGACACCGTCCTCTACTTCCAGGTCACGGATCCACGAGCGGCCTTCTACGAGATCGCGAACTTCCTCCAGGCGGTCGAGCAGCTCACCGTCACCACGCTGCGCAACGTCGTCGGATCCATGGACCTGGAGAAGACGCTCACCTCACGGGACACCATCAACAGCCAGCTCCGAGGCGTGCTGGACGAGGCCACCGGGAAATGGGGGCTGAGAGTCAACCGCGTGGAGATCAAGGCCATCGACCCCCCGCAGAGCATCAAGGACGCGATGCAGAAGCAGATGCGGGCCGAGCGGGACAAGCGGGCCGCGATTCTCGGGGCCGAGGGGCAGCGCCAGTCACAGATACTCACCGCCGAAGGCGACAAGCAGGCCGCCGTCCTGCGCGCGGAGGGCAACCGCACCGCCGCGATCCTCCAGGCCGAAGGGCAGTCCCGGGCCATCGACGAGGTGTTCCAGGCCGTGCATCGCAACGACCCCGACCCCAAGCTGCTCGCCTACCAGTACCTCCAGACGCTGCCCCAGCTCGCGCAGGGTTCGGGCAACAACTTCTGGGTGATCCCCAGTGAGATCACCTCCGCACTCCAGGGTGTGTCCCGCGCCTTCAGCGAAGTGCTGCCGCCGTCACCGGCCACCCGCGAGAAGCCCGGGGACGACATGGCCGCGCAGGCCGCCGACGACGCGGCACAGGCCGCGGAAGCAGCTGCCGCGGCCCTCGCCGACGCGGCCAGGGCCGAACGCGGCACCCCGACCTCCGACCCCCTCCCCTCCGAGCCACCTCACTGACGGCGGGGACGCCCGGGCGGGCCCCGTGCACGAAGACGCCGGCTCCTCGCGGGTCTGAGCAGCCGGCCGGCGGTGGTCAGCTGATGCGCACCGCGCGGCACCACGTGAGGGGGCCGCCCTCGAGGGCTTCGAGGGCGGCCTCTCCGCGGGCGTGGCTCATGCGGCCCGCCAGGGGATCAGCCCTCAGGGCCGGCCCATGTAGTGGAAGGTGCTGTAGTGGTCGTTCGTCCACCACACGTCTCCTGTGTTGATCGCCCGGACGACCCGACGGGCGTCGCGTCGAGGAGCGGCGCCGTTCGCCGGGGTGACGTAGACGGTCGTGTTGTACTCCTGGAACGTCCCCGTGTAGCCCCGGGCGGAGGTCCCGGCGAGTCCGGCGTTCAGGAACGCCCGCAGCCGGCCGTCCCGGTCCTGGTACTGGCCTCCCGTGTAGACGATCTCCCGCACCTGTGTGCGTCTGGCGGGGTCCACCCACGAGGCGCCGGTGAACCAGTGCTGGTTGCCGATGTTGTGCCAGTTCGGCCAGCCCATGTCCCGCCAGAAGTCGGTTCCCTGGACCATGTCGTGCGGCTCCGGGTCGGGGTGGGTCACACTGCCGGACACGCCCGAGGGGCCACCGCCGTTGTTGCTCTGCGAGGGTCCCGACGGCGGAATGGGCTGGGCCGTGGCAGCGCCCGAGCCGGCGAGCGTGAGGGCGGAGCCGAGGGCGGCGGTCGCGAGTCCCAGGGCGACCGCGCGCCGTGTGCGATGCGTTGCGTTTCGCATGACGTCCTTCTGTAGTCGGTGACCGGCACCGCTGCGGTGACCGGCCTGACCCCCACATTCGGCGGCCCGTAGTTGATCAGCCACCCCCTTCCGCCGGGTGAATCAACGGGCTCTCACCAGGCGAATCAACGCGGGACCGATCAACGGCCGCGCACCGTCCGGTCAGCCGCGCGCAGGTCTCGACTCACCCGTGCTCCGGGCACACGCTGCGGTGTTCCAGCCCCGCCGCGTATGCCTGCCACTCGCCCGCCGTCAGTTCCCTGCCCGCCCGCGCGCACACGGTCCGGACGGCGCGGTCCGGGTCCACGGAGTACCGCTGGAGCGGGACGTGGGGGGCGGCGGCGTAGAGGGTGGTGCCGTCGGGCGAGAAGGCGAGGGAACTGATGGCGTCCCCGGGGGTGGTGAGGGGCTCACCGAGGGGCTGGCGGGTGGAGGTGTCCCACAGCTGCAGAGTGCCTGAGTCGCCGCCGACGGCGAGCGTGTGACCGTCGGGGCTGACCGCGAGGGCCTGGACGGCCTCGGCGGTGTCGCCCAGCGGCGCGGGGAAGACGTTGCGCAGCGCGCCGGTACGGTGGCGCAGCCCACCGTCCCAGAGGGTGACGCGACCGGTCAGGTCGCCGGCGGCGAACAGAGAACCGTCGGGTGAGAAGGCGACGGCTCCCGCCACGCCGCCCCGCACGAGGTCGATCATGGTGCTGCGGGCCGAGGGGAGTGAGACCGTCCGGTTGTCGGCGACCAGCAGCCGGCCGTCGGGTCGCACGGCCAGGTGGGCGCCCGTCCCGGGCGGCAGCGTCGCCGTCGTGCGATGGGTGGCGGTATCCCAGATTTCACCTGTCAGCGCGGCCGCCAAGCTGCTGCGGGCTGTCTGCAGGGTGCGGCCGGCCGGGCCGAGCGCGATTCCGACCAGCGCGTCTCCGGGCAGGTTCAGCGTCGTCGCGACGCGGCCGCGACGCAGGTCCCAGATCCGCACCGGCTGCGCGGTGGCGCTGCGGCCCGGAGCGGAGACGCCGTAGGCGAGAGCCGTGCCGTCCGGACTGAACGCCAGCAGCGGCAGCGTGTCCTGTGGCACGACGGGCTCGGCCGGGTCGCGGGAGACGGGCAGGGACAGCGGGGGCAGGGCCCGGGGCGAGCGGTCGCCGGTGGTGCTGTGCAGGCGCAGTACGTACCGGCGGCCGAGACGCTGGGCGGTGACATAGGTGCGGCCGTCCGGGCTCAGCGCCACGGCGTCCACGGGTGTCTCTCGCCAGGACCGTGTGACGGCCTCACCCAGGGCGAGGGTGTGGACCGTGGCGCCCTCGATGTAGCGCAGGTCGGGACGGCGGGAGTCCCAGGCGAGGACTCCGTCGAGGTGTTCGTTGTCCAGGGGATGGCGGAAGACCGGAGCGGCGGGCGAGGACAACCGCCAGACGCGGAGCTCGGTGCGGTCGGCCGTGGCGAGGAAGGCGCCGTCGCCGCTGAGCGAGGCGTGGGTCACCCCGGGGTCGTCCACGCTTGCCAGGCCGCGGCCGGTGCGGGTGTCCCAGACGGTGACCGCGGTGCCGGTGACCGTGGTCAGCCGGTCGCCCGGGCCGAGGGCCAGGGCGCCCGGCCCCGCGCCGCAGACGCCGCGGGTTCGCTCCCATCGGCCGGGTACGGCTCGGTGCCGGACGGTGTCCCACACCTGGGGTCCTCGTCCGTCCGCCGGGCACACGGCGAGGAGGGAGCCGTCGGCGCTCGCGGCCGGTTCCGTGAAGACGGTCGTTCGGCGCTCGAAGCGCACCCTGCCGTCGGCCACCGACCGCAAGCCGACCCGGTCGTCCTCGTGCGTGAGGTAGCTGTGGCCGTCGGCGGTGAACGTGACCGTGACCTCCCCTCCGAGCGGCTGCGGAGCGCCGGCCCAGTGTCCGGTGCCGGCGTTCCAGAGACGTGTGCCGGCGTCCGTGGCGACGGCGAGGACACGGCCGTCGGGGGAGGCGGCCGTCACCCTGGCGCCGGCCGGGAGCCGCCCCTGGGCGGTAGGGCGGTGCGCGGACACGCTCCAGGTCCGCCAGGTGGTGTCGTCGGCGCTGAGGAGGGTGCGGCCTGAGCCGGTGAGCAGACGGCTCCGGTCGTCGCCCGGCGCCGGGTCGGTGAACGTGTCCGACGCGTGCTGGGTGAGGGATCCCAGAAGGGAGCGGCGGGTTTCGGGGAGGCGGGCGGTGCGCCAGGCGGCGACCCCCAGCAGGAGCGCGGTGCGCGGGTCGGTGGTGCGCAGCGCGTCTGCGGTCTCGGCGACGCGGCGGGCCGCGTCCGCGCTGCGTCGCCGTTCGTTGTCGGCGTGCTCCCGCCAGACGGCGGCCCCGATCACCAGCGCCACGGTGAGCACGGCGGACAGCGCGCAGGTCAGCAGCCGGGCCCGGCGGGTGGTGCGGGCGGCGGCCCTGCGATCGGCCGCCCGGACGTCCCGCGCGGACAGCAGAAACGCCCGCTCGGTCGCCGTCAGGGCGGCGTCCCGGGCCGGATCCGTGAACAGCTCCTCGGCCCGGGCCAGGTTGGCGCCCCGGTACAGGGTGCCCGGGCAGCGGTCGTTTTCCAGCCACACGTCCGCGGCCTCGGCGAGGCGCCGATGCAGGCGCAGCCGTTCGCGATCCGCCTCGATCCACCCGTGCAGCCGGGGCCAGCCGGTCAGCAGTGCCTCGTGAGCGAGATGCACGCCGTCCTCGTCCGCGGTGACCAGACGGGCGCGGGCCAGCCGCTCCACCACCCCGGGCACCTGCGGCTCGGCCCACCCGGCCAGCTCGGACCGGCTGAGCGGGCGGCGGGTGTCCGCAGTGCCCTGGCCCGGTTCGACCATGCGCAGCAGCACGTGCCGGGCCGCGGCGGCCTGGTCGGCAGAGAGCTCGCCGTACACCGCCTCGGCCGTGGCCGCGATGGCCCCGCTCACCCCGCCGGCCGCCCGGTAGGCGGCGAGGGTCAGCAGACGGCCCCTGCGGCGGTGCCAGGTCTCCAGCAGGGCGTGGGACAGCATCGGCAGGGCGCCGGGCCGGTCGAGGACGTCGTCGACGATCCGTGCGGTCAGTTCACGTTCGACGATCAGTCCGGCCGTCTGCGCCGGCCGCACCACCGCCTCGCGCAGTTCCTCCGCCGTCATGGGTCCGAGCAGCAGCCCGGACCGGCCCAGGGCGTCGGCGAGGCCACGGTGCTCGGCGCAACGCGCGTAGAAATCGGCGCGTACGGCGATCAGGACACGCAAATTGCTTCCGGGGTCGCGCGCGGCGAGCAGCAGGTCGATGAAGCGGGCGCGCTCGGCGTCGTCCCGGCAGAGGGTGAAGACCTCCTCGAACTGGTCCACCACGACCCAGCCCTCCGGTTCCCCCGTGCCGGGCGTCAGCAGATGCCCGTAGGTGGTGGCCGGACGCGGCCCCGGAGTGAGGATGCGCAGCACCGCCGGATCGGCCCGCCCGGCGATCGTCTCCCGCAGCCGGGGGATCAGCCCGGCCCGCAGCAGGGAGGACTTGCCGCTGCCGGACGGCCCGAACAGTACCGCGAGCCGGTTGTCGCAGACCAGCTCCGCGAGCTGCTCCAGTACGCGGTCACGGCCGAAGAACAGGTGCCGGTCGTCCGGCTCGAACCGGGTCAGGCCCCGGTAGGGCGCCGGTTCTTCGACGCGGGTGGGTGCGGTGGCCCGGGCGCTCTCCGTCTGCGCCTCCGCGTCCTGCCACCGGCCCGCCCACTCGGCGGGGTCTCCTCCGCAGGCCCGTACGTACCCCTGGACCACGGCGAGGGACGGCAGCCGCTCGCCCGCCGCCGCCTGGGACAGCGTCGTCGCGGAGAAGCCGGCCGTCTCGGCCATGCTCCGGTACGAAGGGCCGCCCGCGATCCGCCGCACCTCCCGCAGCTCGTACGCGAGTCGTTGGACGGGGCCGGCCTCGGGGTCGACCGGTCTCTCGGGACGCCCCATGGGTGCGTACCTCCTTACATCTCAGGAAAAAGCGGTATCGGGAGGGGCGACCATACGGATCGCCCGGCGACGTACCGGTTGATTGCGGGTGACGAGCAGATGACAACGGACAACCAGGTCTTCGAGGGGGCGATTGGCCGCTTCCCCGGAGAGGACGGGCAAATCAACGCCGCGGTTGTCGGCGTCGTATGGGCAAGGCCGCGGCTCGGGCACCGGGCCCCACGGAGAAGCAGCACCCGGCGTTGTCGGACGCCGTTGACCTACCGGGGACTTCGGCGCTTCCCCCACCGCACCCGCCGGCGCCCGGCTGTCACCGGTGTGAGCGGTCTCACTGCCGCGCAGCATCCTGCTCCCGCGTCCTCGGCATGCAGGTGTGCAACCACGGTTGGTGCGCCGTCGTCCACGGTCTGTACGTCGAAAAAGGGCCAGGGTGACCCGTTGCCGGAGGCGGCGAGGATCACCCGGTGGAAGGCCGGCGACCCGACCGGCATCAGCAGCGTCGTCAGCCATCGCCACGACCGGGAGTGCGCGGCGTGGGTCGAGAAGGGCGCGAGCAAGCCGTCCTACCCGTCGGCCTCGCGGCACGGCGGGTTCAGTACCCAACCGGTCGGCGGCCTTTCGATGTCCCCGGGGCGGCTGACGTCGAGTCCTGTGGTGATGGTGGTCAGCCGTCAGAAGGAGTGGAACCCCTCCCAGTAAGTGTCAGCGCTCTTGCCGAAGCGGTCGGGGTGTCTGCGTCGTAGTCGGGTGTATCGCTCGTTGAGCAGTTCCACGGCCAGGTGCAGGCTCGTTCCGAACTCGGAGCGGATGGCCTGGATCGCGTGAATCCGGCGGTTCTCCGTGATCAGGGCATCGATACCCGACCATCGCCGCTCCTCGGCTTCCTCCGTCGACCTGAAGCTCGCCAGCTCGTCCTGGAGGCGCTGCACCTCGCCGACGATCTCGGCGTCGGTGGCAACGCCGAGTGCGGTGACCTCGTCCCGGATCGGACCCTCCCGGCCGATGCCGAGTTTGATGCACAGCCGGGCTCTCAGGTCGCCGAGTTCTCGTCGCAGCACGTCGCGTTCCGCGCGAGCCGTGGCGAGCTCCCGTTGCACCGTCCCGAGTTCCTCCTCCGTCATGGCGACAGTCTGCCAGGGGCGACGGCACGCCTCCACGCTCTTCCCCGTGCCGAGCACGGACGCTCGGGGGAGAGCGTCCGTGCTCGGCAGGCGGGGTGTGGGCACGTTCCGTCGTCCTCAGCCGCCCGAGGACTCCACGGCGTCGAACACCTCGAAGCCCCCGCGACGTAACCGCTCACCGCCCCAGGCGCCGAGCGGCTCGAGCGCCTGGTTCAGGGTGTGGCCGTGCTCGGTCAGGGAGTACTCCACCCGTGGTGGGACCTCGGCGTAGACCTCCCGGTGCACGAGTCCGTCGTTCTCCATCTCCCGCAGATGCTGGGTCAGCATCTTCTCGCTCACCCCGTGCAGAGCGCGACGGAGCTCGGAGAAGCGCCGTACGCGATGGGCGTCGAGCTCCCAGAGGATCAGCCCCTTCCACTTGCCGCTGACCACATCGAGCGCGGCGTCGATACCACAGATATAGGGCCCGCTTCTGGGCGTCCTGGCCATCACTGATCACCCTTACATAGAGGTAAGTACCGCAGAAAATAGTGGGTACTTCCGAGACTAGTGACGCTGTTCGAGCATGGAGGGGTGAACGAACAACAGCACCACTCCACCAGGCTGAACAGCGCTGTCACCGTGATCGGACTGGGCCCGATGGGCCAGGCCATGACCCGCACCCTCCTCGCCGCCGGCCACCCGGTCACCGTCTGGAACCGCACCGCCGGCCGGGCCGACGGCGTCGTCGCCGACGGCGCGAGGCTCGCCCCGACGCCCGCCGAAGCGGTCGAAGCGAGCGACCTCGTGATCCTGAGTCTCACCGACTACCAGGCGATGTACGACGTCCTCGACGGCGCCACCGCGTCACTCGCCGGCCGGACTCTGGTCAACCTGAGCTCGGACACGCCGGACCGCACGCGCCGGGCGGCCGCCTGGGCAGCGGGACACCACGCCGCCTTCCTCACCGGCGGTGTCATGGTCCCCGCGCCGATGGTCGGCACCGACGCCGCGTCCGTCTTCTACAGTGGGGCCGGCGAAGTGATGGAGCGTCACGGGGCGGCGTTGGCCCCGCTCGGCACGGCGAGGTATCTGGGCGCGGATCCGGGTCTCGCCCAGATGATGTACCAAGCCCAGCTCGCGGTGTTCCTCACCACGTTGTCGGCACTGATGCATGCCACCGCCATGCTGGGTACCGCAGGGATGAAGGCCGCGGAAGCACTGCCGGAGCTGTTGTCCTTCACCGACACGATCGGCGCCATCCTGCGGGCCGGTGAAGCCACCCCCGGCACCGCGCTGGACGCCGGAGAGCATCCCGGTGACCTCAGCACAGTCACCATGATGGGCGCGACGTCGGACCACATCGTCGAGACCAGTACGTCGCTCGGTCTCGACCTCGCGCTACCCCTGGCGGTGCAGGCTCACTACCGCCGTGCGATCGACGACGGCCACGGCGGCGACAACTGGACCCGCATCATCGACGCCATCCGTACGCCGCACCGCACGGCGCGGGACTGACGAACCCGGCGCCGACCGCCCCCTCGCCCGCACCGGGGCCCGGCAGGCCGGAGGCTGATCGGCGGCCGGCGGCAGGGATCACCGGAGCGCGAACGACGCCCGGTGCCGCCAGCCTGTTCCGTCGTGGACCATCAGGTCGACCGACGACACGCGTCCGGTGACGGGGAGCCGGTCGCGCAGGCCGGCCTCGACCTCCTCCAGCACGGCGTCGTCCTGCCCCTGGGCGATGGTGAGATGCGGGACGACCTCGTCGAACCGCCCGCCGAACGGCGGATGCTGCGGCCACCGGTCCGCGATCGCCTCGGTGAGCCGAACGAAGGGGATGCCCGGCTCGGGGACGAGGTACAAACTCCCCGGGAATCGCCCGCAGCGCTCGAACCGGACCTCGAAGGGCCGGTGACGCCCGATCACTTCCGCGACGGCAGCACACACACCGTCGTCGACGCTGCTCTCGTCGAGGAACGGGAAGAGGACGGTGACATGGGCCGGAACGCCCGCCCGGGCCGAGGGGTCCAGCCGCTCACGCCACGCTCGGACGACGGGCTCCGCCTCGGGGACCCGCACGATCAGTCCCGACTGCCCTGCCTGAAAACCACTGGAGTCGTCGCCTGCCATCACCCATGTGTACCAGCGTGGGCGGCCGAGGCCGGAGCGGGGCGGGGCGGGTCGTCGGTCAGCGTTTCGGACGGGAGCCCGGTGTGTGGCCGAAGGTGCGCCGGAAGACGTCGATGAAGGCGCTGGCCGAGGACCAGCCGCACCGGTGGGCCACCGCGGTCACCGGTTCCTTCTCGGCGAGCAGGACCAGGGCGTGCTGAAGCCTCAACTGGGTGCGCCACTGGGGGAAGGTCATGCCGAGGTCGCTGCGGAACAGCCGGGACAGCGTGCGGTCACTTGCGCCGACCCGGCTGCCCAGCTCGGCGAGCGTGCTGGAGTCGGCCGGGTCGGCCCGCAGGACGTCGCACAGCGTGCGCAACAGGGGCGCGGCCGGTGTGGGCAGATGCAGCGGCTCCTGGGGGGACGTCCGCAACCGGTCGATCAGTACCGCGCGCAGCCGGGCCCGTTCGGGGCTGTCGTCGTCGGGTGCGTGGGTGTAGGCGATGATCAGTTCACGCAGCAGCGGGCCGACGGCCAGCACGGTCGGTGTGTCGAGGCCGAGCGGGTTGTCGGTGGCGGGCAGCCCCATCAGATGCAGTTCGAGTTCGCCGTGGGCCCGGTGGGCATGGTCGACGCCGGCCGGCACCCAGATGGCGCGGTTGCCGGGGGCGACCCAGGAGCCCGCGCCCGTCGTCACGGCCAGCACTCCGCGGCCGGCGTAGACGATCTGGTGGTCGTCGTGCCGATGGGCGTCGATCGCGCCGCCGGGGGCCAGCCGCTGGGTGCGGGTCGGAGCGATCGGCTCATGGCGGATGTTCGGCATCATCCGGCAGGTTATCGGAAGCGCGACACGGGAGGGGGTCCGGACGATGGCGGGGTGCGAAGGAACACATCGATCACTCTGCTGTCCGTCGGGCACGCCTGCGTCGACGTCTATCAGGGCGCCGTGGCGTCCTTGGTGCCGTTCTTCGTCGCCGAGCGTTCCTACACCTACGCGGTCGCCTCGGGCATCGTGCTGGCCGCCTCGTTGCTGTCCTCGGTGGCGCAGCCGGTGTTCGGCGCGCTCACCGACCGTTGGGCGATGCCCTGGCTGTTGCCGGTCGGCACGCTGCTCGGCGGTGTCGGCGTCGCGCTGAGCGGACTGAGCGGTTCCTACCCGCTCACGCTCGTGTGCGTCGCCGTCTCGGGGGTCGGTGTGGCCGCCTATCACCCGGAGTCCGCCCGGGTCGCCCGAATCGCCGGCCAGGGCAGTCACCGGGCCATGGGCTGGTTCTCCACCGGCGGCAACGTCGGCTTCGCGTCGGCCCCGCTCCTGGTCGCCGCCGTGGTGGCCACCGGGGGACTGCGCTGGACGCCGCTGCTGGTGCTGCCGGCCCTGGCCGGCGCCGCACTGTGCCTGCCCGTGGTGCGCGCCCTGCAGCGGAAGCAGGCACCCGGACCGGGTACGACGGGACCGGCCGGAAGCGACGACCTCGCCTCCTTCGTGAAGCTGTCACTGGCCGTGGTCTTCCGCTCGATCGCGTTCGTCGGTCTGAGCACCTTCATCTCGCTCTACGCCCGCCAGCGCCTGGGCGGCGGTACGGCCGTCGGCACCGCGGCCCTGACCGTGCTCTACCTCGGCAGTGCGCTCGGCTCGGTGCTGGGCGGATTTCTGGCGAGCCGCCGGGACCGGGTGTCGGTCTCGCGCCGGTCGTACCTGGTCGCCGTCGCGGCCGTCGCGGGCGTGGTGTGGGTGCCGGGCCCGGTCGTCTACCTGTTCCTGGCGCTGACCTCGGCAAGCCTGTACGTGCCCTTCTCACTGCAGGTGACGCTCGGTCAGGACTACCTGCCCTCGCGGGTCGGCACGGCCAGCGGGATCACCCTCGGCCTGACCGTCAGCACCGGCGGCCTGGCCGGCCCCGTCATCGGCAGCCTCGCCGACGCCACGTCGCTGCAGACCGCCCTGGCGCCTCTCGCCGTGATGCCCCTGCTGAGCTGGCTGATCTTCCGCGGCCTGCCCGAACCCGCCGCGCCGCGCCTCGGGCCCGCGCCACAGCCGAGGGCCGACGACGTGGACGGCACGGACGCCACGGGCGTCACCCCCGAGTCCGTCCAGCGGCCGGACCTCCGTTGACCGACGTGCCTGAGGTCTCGTGCCCGGCGGCGTGGGGTCACATCGGTTGCCCGAAGGGACGCCCTGGGGCGGATCATGCCTGTGGGCCCCGGGTGTTCCCGGGGCCCACAGGCAGGTGGTCGTGTCGGTGACTACCAGCGATACCAGCGGCCCTTGCGGCCGCCGGTGTCCGCGCTGCGCATGACGAAGCCCAGCAGCCAGACGACCAGCACGATGACGGCGATCCACCACAGTGCCTTCAGCGCGAAACCCGCGCCGAACAGGATCAGAGCCAGCAGAAGAACGAGAAGCAGGGGAACCATAGTTATCAACCTCCGATGGTCCTCGTGCCCGGCGAATCGAAGAACATACGGCTGGTCAGCCTGGTTTCTTCAGCGATCTTGCGGGAATTAGGCCCAGGTTCACGGACGCCGCCAGCGGTGTCTCACGGATGCTGCCGGCGGTATCCATGAGGCCCGGCGGGGTCCGGCGCATTCCTCGGCCGGCCCCGCACCGGGCATCGCCTGCCCCGGTCAGGCGACCAGTTCGGCGATGCTCCGGGCCGTCAGCCACAGGCCCGTCAGCAGGGTGAGCGTGACGATCAGCTGCTCCTGGTGCTGCGCGAGCCAGCTGCGCAGGGCGTTCAACCGGGCGTTCGCGACCGTGGGAGCCCGGACCGCGTACATCTCCATGACGATGAGGCTGAGGGTGGCGAGCAGGCAATAGGCGGTCAGCGCGAGCCAGTCGGCGAGGGTGGAGAGGTCCGCGTCGACGGCGGTCGCGGCGCCGGCGCCGACCAGCGCCCAGGGCTGCAGCATCCACGCCAGTCCGGCCGCCGCGGCCGGCGACGCGTTGTCGATCCGGGCGGTCCAGCGCGGCGGGCCGTGCGGGCGGGGCGGTCGGCGGTGCCGGTGTGCGCCGTAGAGGACCAGCGCCAGGCCGAGGGCGACCTTCGCGGCGAGCACGGCGGTCGAGGGCGCGCTGTGACGGGCCGGGGGCTGAGCGCCGGTCAGCAGCAGAACGCAGGTGATCACCACGATCAGGTTGGCCAGCCACGACAACAGGAACGCCAGTCCCTGGCGAACGCCGCGCCGCGAGGAGAGCAGCAGGATGAAGGCGCTGTTGTGCAGGGGCCCCAGGGTGACGGCGGTACCGATCACCACCAGGTCGAGGACCATCGGATCAGCCGCTCCCGGATGTCAGGGCCTCCTGGTGCCCGTGGACGGGGCGGGCCGGTCGGCAGGGTTGGCGGTGCTGCGGCGCCGCATTCCGACTCTGCGGTCGACGCCCCGGCTGGTCAAGCAAGCCACACCCGGATGGGGCACCACCGGTCGGCGGGTTCCCCGGGGAGCGCGAACGACGAAGCGGCGGGACGACCGCGTCGGTGGGCTGCGGACAGCGGGGTCGCCGCTTCCGTCATGGGCTCGGGCGGCCGGGACGGTGTGCTGAGGCCCGGGTCTCACTGTCCTGCCCTCGTGCCGCGCGGTTCAGGACGCCCGGCGCGCGGTGATGGCCCGGCGTGTTCCGTAGGCGGCGATGCCTGCGGCGATGACCGTGCTTCCCCACGCGATGGACGCGGCGGGCAGGGTGAAGGCGAGCAGCAGGCAGCCGGCCAGGCCGGCTGCGGGGACGATGCGCGCGGGGCGGTTCTCGTCCGCTGTGAGCGTCCAGGCCGAGGCGTTGGCCACGGCGTAGTAGACGAGGACGCCGAAGGAGGAGAAGCCGATCGCGCCGCGTACGTCGGTGGTGGCGGCCAGCACCACGACGACGGCGCCCACCAGCAGTTCGGCGCGGTGCGGCACCTGGAAGCGCGGATGAACGGCGGCCAGGACATGGGGCAGGTGCCGGTCCCGGGCCATCGCCAGGGTGGTGCGGGAGACGCCCAGGATCAGGGCGAGCAGGGACCCGAGTGCGGCGACGGCCGCCCCGCCCCGGACGACGGGCGCCAGCCGGTCCGCCCCCGCGGCCCGCACCGCGTCCGAGAGCGGCGCGGTCGCCTCGCCCAGCCCACGGGGGCCGAGCACCGTGAGGACGGCGACCGCCACGGCCGCGTAGACGACCAGCGTGATGCCGAGGGCGAGCGGGACGGCACGGGGGATCGTGCGCGCCGGATCGCGGACTTCCTCGCCGAGCGTGGCGATGCGGGCGTACCCGGCGAAGGCGAAGAACAGCAGACCCGCGGCCTGAAGTACGCCGGTGAGGGTGGCGTCGGCGTCGACGTCCAGCCGGCCCGCGTTCGCCGCCGACGAGGTGAGGCAGGCGACCACGACCGCTGCCAGCACCGTCAGCACGACGGCGACGACGGCCCGGGTCAGCCACGCGGACTTCTGGATCCCGGCGTAGTTCACGGCGGTGAGCGCCACCACCGCGGCGGCCGCCACCGCGTGGGCGTGCTCGGGCCACACGTACGAACCGACGGTCAGTGCCATCGCCGCACAGGAGGCGGTCTTGCCGATCACGAAGGCCCAGCCGGCCAGGTAGCCCCAGAAGTCGCCGAGGCGTTCGCGGCCGTAGACGTAGGTGCCGCCGGAGGCCGGGTAGCGGGCGGCCAGCCGGGCGGAGGACGTGGCGTTGCAGTACGCCACCGCAGCGGCCACCGCCAGCGCGACCAGCAGTCCGGAACCGGCCGCGCGGGCGGCCGGGGCGAGCGCCGCGAAGATGCCCGCGCCGATCATCGAGCCCAGTCCGATGAGGACGGCGTCCGCGACGCCGAGCCGCCGCTGGAGGTGAGGTGACGCGGGCCCGGTGGGCTGGTTCATGACGTGCCTCCGTCTTCCGGCTTGGAGGGGCGGGAACTCCCGGGCAGCAAGGTACATCAACGGGGTTTGATGTATTTTGGATTCATGAGGCCTTCTGAGGCTGCGGCCCCCGCGTTCTTGCGGCTGGCCGCCCACCCGCTGCGGTGGAAGCTGCTGGCCGAACTGGCCGCGAGCGACTACCGGGTCCGCGAGCTGGTGCAACGGGTCGGCCAGCCGCAGAACCTGGTCTCCTACCATCTGCGGCTGCTGCGCGGCGCAGGGCTCGTCACCGCCCGCCGCAGCAGTTTCGACGCCCGCGACAGCTACTACCACCTGGACCTGGAGCGATGTGCCCATGGGCTCGCCGACGCCGGTGGCGCCCTGCACCCGGCGCTGCGTCTCGCCCCCGTCCCGTCACCGCTGCCGCGCTCCCCGACGCGTACGGCGAGACGGCCCGCCGTCCTGTTCGCCTGCACCGGCAACAGCGCCCGCTCACCGATCGCCGAGGCGCTGCTGCGCCACCGCACCGACGGTCAGGTCGACGTGACCAGCGCCGGCAGCCACCCCAGACCCGGTATCCATGGCGACGCCGTACAGGTTCTGCGCGAGCAGCACGGCGTCGACATCTCGGGGCAGCGTCCACGCCACCTGGAGACGCTGCTCGGCCGCCGGTTCGACTACGTGATCAGCCTGTGCGACAAGGTCCGAGAGGTCTGCCCCGAGTTCGGCGCAGGCCGGTCGGGGCTGGTCCACTGGAGCATCCCCGACCCCACGGCGACCACCGGGTCCGGCCCCGCCGGCCACCCCGCATTCGTCCGCACGGCGGCAGAGATCGACACCCGCATCCGCTACCTGGTGCCTCTGCTCGTCGCCACGCCACAGGAGGTGAAGCAGTGAACACACCCAGTCCGTTCGCCGGTGTCCGCTACCTCGTCGACGACGTCCAGGAAGCCATCGACTTCTACACCGGCCATCTCGGCTTCACCCTCCGCAGTCACCCCGCCCCCGCCTTCGCCGACGTGACGCGCGGGCCGCTGCGGCTGCTGCTGTCCGGCCCGGCCAGCTCCGGCGCCCGCGTCACCCCCGGCGGTCTCGGCGCCGGGGGCAACCGCATCCACCCGATCGGCACCGGTGCAAACACGTGGTCACTCAGCTGTTCGTGAAGCATCTGCCGGGTTCCGGCGTCGTCCGTCACCCGCAGCCGGGGGCCCCGACCTCGACATCCCGCCGGCCGAGGAACTCCAGCCTCCTCGAGGACCTGGAAGACATGCGGCCCTGACGCCCACCCGTCGTCTTCCGCGTCCACTGTCTTGTGCGCGGGAACCGTGAGTCCCTCGTGCTCGGCATCGGTGGGCTCCGGGCCCGGCCGGAGCCCGACGGCGTGAAAGCGCAGGGAAACCTGTTTGATCGGGTGCGGTGACGATGTGGCGTCGTGATCGTTGGCGATAGGTGATCACGCGACTCAGGCGGGCCTCGTCCCCGACCTACTCTCCGTCCGGCACTGCCGCCCAAGTAGAGGGATCTCATACGCCGTTGTGCGATCCCGCCCGCCGAACGGCGCTGCGCGAACTCGGCGGGGTCCGTTGTCTGTGCGCCCGTTGCCCGGCTGGAGCCTCCCTGTGATTCCGACGCAGGGGGCGCGGCCTGTCAGGGACGTGCGGGCCGTGGTCGTGGGAGCGGGCATCTCCGGGATCGGGGCCGCCGTACGGCTTCGCGAGGCAGGGTTTGACGACGTCCTCGTTCTGGAGAAGGCGACACAACTCGGCGGCACCTGGCGCGACAACACCTACCCGGGCTGCGCCTGCGACGTGCCCTCGACTCTCTACAGCTACTCCTTCACCCCGAACGCGGGGTGGAGCAGGGTCTTCGCCGGGCAGCGGGAGATTCTCGCCTATCTGCGGGAGACGGCCGAGCGGTACCGTCTCGGCGAACTGCTGCGCTGTGGCGTCCAGGTGCTGGGCGCGCGATGGGACGGTGCGGCCGGCCGCTGGCTGCTGGAGACCAGCGAAGGGCCCTACCGCGCGGCGGTACTGGTCCTGGCCACCGGCCCATGGCACGTCCCGCGCCGCCTGGAGGTTCCCGGGATCGAGGACTTCGACGGTCCCGTGTTCCACTCCGCACGGTGGGACCACGGCGTCGATCTCACCGGGCGGCGGGTGACCGTGGTGGGCGGCGGTGCCTCCGCCGTCCAGATCGTCCCCGCCATCGAGTCACGGACCGCGGCCGTGAACCTCTTTCAACGCACAGCTCAGTGGGTGCTGCCCAAACCCGATCTGCCGGTACCCGCGGTACTCAACCGGCTGGTGGACCACGTCCCCGGCGCGCGCAGCGTCCTGCGCGCCGGTCAGTACACCTTGCAGGAGGGCTTCGGTTACGCCTTCCGCCATCCGCAGGCCGCCCGCCTCCTCGAGGCCGGTGCCCGCGCACACCTACGCCTCGCGGTCCGTGACGGACAGTTACGCGGTCACCTGACACCCCCGTACCGGCTGGGCTGCAAGCGTCTGCTGACGTCGAGCACCTTCTACCGGGCCCTGTCCCAGCCGCACGTGCACCTGCATCCCACCGCCGTAAGCGCCGTACGCGGAAACAAGGTCATGGGTGCCGACGGCACCACCGTCCGCACCGACGTGATCATCGAGGCCACCGGCTTCCACGTCGGTGAGCTGCCACTGGCCACGACCCTGCACGGCGCGCACGGTCAGACGCTCCACGAGGCGTGGGGCGGTGCACCGCAGGCGTACCTGGGCACCACCGTGAGCGGTTTTCCCAACCTCTTCCTGCTGCTGGGCCCCAACCTGCTCGGAGGCTCCACCTCCGCGATCACGGTTCTCGAAGCCCAGCTGACCTACCTCATCGCCGCGTTGGCCCACCTCGACCAAGGCGGTCGCCGCGTCCTGCACGTCCGGCCGGCCGCACAGGCCGCGCACAACAGCGCCGTTCAGGAGGCGCTCGCCGGCACGGTCTACAACACGGGCGGCTGCGACAGCTACTACTTCACGGCCACCGGGCAGAACACCTTCGCCTGGCCGTGGTCCACCGGACGCCTCGTGCGCCGCCTGCGCCGCTTCGACGCCGACGCCTACACCTCCGACACACCGGCCGCTCCCCTTCACCTCCCCGCTCAGACGAGACCGCAGTCCGGTGACCGCACGGCAGCCACGAACACAGAGCAGCCATGACGTGGACAGGGGGGATCGGGTCAGCCGGTCGCGCGCCGGCGGGGGAGAGAACGGGGCGGGCGTGCGGCGCACTGCCCAGCACTCCATCCGGCGCACCGGCCCTCCGTTCGCGGGCGTCGAAGTCGACGGCGAGGCAACGCTCCGTGGCCGTATGCCGTCTGGTCAACCGAGATGGCGCCGAGTCGGTGCGCATCAGGAACGGAGCGAATCGTGTTGATCGGCTTGGTGACGGCCGTTGCGGCGTCCGTCTGTTACGGCACGGGCTCGGTCCTGCAAGCCGTCGGGTCCCGCAGGTCCGCGCGGAGCGACGCGGCCACCACGGCCCGCACCCAGTACGGGGGACCCAGTCTGTCCTCGACCGCGAAGGCCGCGATGACCTGGGAGTTCATCGTCGGTACGGTCCTGGACTTCGTGGGCTTCGCGCTCGGCGCACTGGCTGCTCGGCTGCTGCCGCTGTTCCTCTCGCAGACCGTGATCAGCGCCAACCTGATCATCACCGCCGTGCTGAGCGTCCGGCTCCTCCAGGTCCGGCTGACTCGCGCCGAGTGGACGTCCATCGGCGTGGTCTGCGCGGCGCTCGTCCTGCTAGCGACCGCGGCGGGGGAGGAGGGCAGCGGACACGGCACCCCGATCGCCACGCACTGGTGGCTTCTGGCGATCTCGCTTGCTCTGATGGCGGGCGGCACGCTTGCGGTACGCCTCGTCGGTCCCCGCGCCGCGATCCTCGCCGGCCTGCTGTCGGGACTCGGTTTCGGCGCGCTCGGCGTGGGCGTCCGCGTCCTGAACGGCGTCGCTCCCTTCGATCCGGCCGCCATGCTGACGGATCCTGCCCTGTACGCGATCGTGACGGCCGGCGTAGGGGGGATGTACCTGCACACCGTCGCGTTGCAGATCGGTTCGGTCAACGGGGCCACGGCGGCCCTGGTCGTCGGCGAGACCGTGCTGCCCGGCGCGATCGGCGTGCTGTGGCTCGGCGACGCCTCACGGCCTGGTCTCGCCTGGATGGCGATGCTCGGGTTCGTCCTTGCGGTGGCAGGCGCGGTCGCGGTCGCATGGTTCGGCGGGGCTGAGGCGCAGGTGGAGGAACAGCCGCAGCAGGAGGCAGAACTGACTCCCGCACGCTGACCACCCGACTCGGGCCGCCGGAGTGATCATCCATCGACTGATCAAGGACATCCCGACTCCGCCCGCCCGGCGTCCTCACGCACGGGGGTTCGGCCGGTTCCGCGCGACATCCGCATCCCGGACGGGCATCCCAGGCTTTCTTGTTCGCGCAGGTGACCGGGGGTGGGATCGGCCCACCGTTGCAGGGTGGCGGCGGCTGTTGTCCCAGGCCCAGGGGGCATCCGAGGCTGTGGCTGTCGCACCGGCTGAAACGGCGGACAGCCCGACAGCCTCGTGGCCCGACGGTCCGACAGCACCACCCCGCCCCGCCTGGTCCCGGGAACGCCCGTTCTCTTCGGGTCCGGAGACGGCGTGGTGTGGCGGTGCCGACCGGCACCCACCTCGATCCGAGGTGATCCGAGGTGCCGGACCGTGGGCACGTGCGACCTCGTAGCGAACGAACGAAGAGGAGCACGCAGATGAACGTGAAGTCCTTCAGGGGCCGCCGCGTGGCCGTGGCCGCCGGCCTCGTCCTGGCTCTCGGGTGTGGTGTGTCGGTACAGGCCTCCGCCACCGTGCCCCGGACAGTCGGCGGCAAGGGCGCCGTCGCCGCCTGCTCCCAGGACGTTCTCGGGGTCTCCGCCGTCAAGGAGCCCGCGGACAGCCAGGAGGCGAGGCACCTCCTCCTGATCGTCCAGAACGCCGGCGACAAGAAGTGCAACCTCTACCGCCACCCGCTGGTGCGGCTCGGCGCCGACGCCCGGACCACGGTTCCCGTGATCGAGGAGAGCGACCCGGACCCGGGCGTCCCCGTGACCCTCGCTCCGGGTGAAGAGGCCTACGCCGCCCTGCTCGTCAGCGGTGGCGCCCGGGACGAGTACGAGGCGAAGAGCATCACCCTCGGCCTCCAGGGCCGTAAGATCGGCAGCACCGCGGGCCGGCCGATCGACGTCCCCATGCCCGCCCCCACGTTGTACGCGGACGACGGCCAGCTCGTCACCTACTGGACGACTGCCTCCGGATTCGCCCTGGACTTCATCATGTCGAGGTGAGACCTCCCTACGGGGCTGCTCCCCCCGTCGGTCAGGGGCGTGCACGACCCGTACACGCGTGGACAGATTCGTACGTAGTGCCGAGTTGTTGGAGGTTTTGATGAAGTCCATCGTCCGGAAGATCGCCGCTTTCGCGGGGGTCGGCATGGCCGTCGTGGCCATGTCCGTGACCGGCGCATCCGCAGCGCACGCGGAGTCACCCACCCAGGGGTGCCCGTACCCATGGGTCTGCTTCTACGTGGACAACGACGCCTTGCTCGCCGGCACGCCGCTGTCGAAGTACAAGGACGTCACCAGCGGCTATCAGGCCGTCACACCCCGGCCGCACTACGGGGTCATGAACACCCGGAACGACGACGTGGTGTATCTGCGGCTCCAGGGCGGAGGCTCCATCTGCCTTCCGCCGAATCACTCGACCGTGTTCGCCAACTCCGCGGTCGTCAACGGGATAAGGATCTCCAGCAGCCCCACGTGCTGAGTCTGCAGGAACGCCCGGCGGGCGCGCGTGACCGCGCCCGCCGGGCCACGGGCAGGGCTGCCTGAAGGTTCCCAGGGGGCACGGCCGCCGGTCCTGCCGGCGGACGGCGGGCTGTGCGCCTGTTGCGTCGTCAGTCGCTCGCCACCGCCATGCCGTGATGGACGGTCAGCTCATGGGGACCCAGCCGTGGGGCTTGCGGTACCAGTAGTGCGGTAGCCCCTTGATGCCGGTGGTGCGGAACGGGCGGCCGTGGTCGTCGATGCGCGTCGTGCCGGTTCGGCCCTGTGAGGACCAGGCCAGCTCGAGGTACCAGTCGCAGGTGCAGGACTCGGTGCGTGCGGCGACCAGCAGGACCTCCGGATCCCGTAGGGACACCTGGTAGGGGAAGCCGATCGCCGGGGCCGGTCGGTCCGGGTCCTTGCCGGGCATCGAACGGGCCAGGGGGCGGGGCGCGTCGAGGTTCACGGCGAAATAGCGGGGAACGAGGATGGCGCCGCATCCTTCGTACATGGAATAGGCGGAGCCCGAGCGGTCGGCGGGGATGGTGCGGTCGACCACACGCACATGCAGTGCCTCCAGGACGACGGCGGCGGCGCCGCGTCCCTGCACCGAGATCCGCAGATTGGTGGTGCGCCCGTGCACCGCCCCCTGGGACGTGGCCCACACCGCGGCGTCGGCTGGAGTCGGCGGCGGCGGGACCTGCTCCGGCGGCTTGGCGATGACGTAGTCATGGTCGCAATCGAGCTGCCAGAGCTGGGAGTCGGCCGTCCAGGTGAGCGGGGCCGGCGGCGGAACCCTGCCCCCCTTGTTCTTCTGCGGGCTGCCGCCGCTGTGCGCGGCCGGCGCCGAGGGCTTCGGCGTGGTGCGGGCGGAGTCCGACTGCTCATCGCGGCCGAAGGGGGGCCCGCCGGCGGATGCCGTGAGGACGGCGAACGCGACGGCGAACGCGACGGCGAGCGAGGCCGCCGGCACCGCCGATCGCACGAACCGCCGTCGAGGACGCCCGGACTCGCCCCGCCGGTCGGCTCGTCGGGGCGAGTCCGGGCGCGGGTCGGCCGACGAGGTGGGCTCGGCTCCCTGGTCCGCCTGGTCCGCCTGGCCGTCGTGGCTCACGGATGCGGTCGCAGCGGCCGCGTCGGCGGGGTCGCTGCGCGTCGATGGCCGCCGGCCGTCGGAAAGGCGTGATCGTTGCCGTGCCGCGACTGCCAGGATCCACCGGCGGTGCAACTCAACCCGTTCCTCGGGGGAGGCTCCGCTGAGTGCGGCGAACCGCTCGATCCTCGTGAAGTCCAGAGGAACCGCCTCTCCGGAGCAGTAGCGGTGCAGCGTGGAGGCATTCATGCCGAGACGGCGGGCCAGCGCCGCGTAGCTGCGGTCCGTGCGCTCTTTCAGACGTGTCAGCAGTAGTGCGAACTCCACCACGTCATCGTGGATTGCATCCATGTGGTCCGTACCCGCATCCATCCGTCGGCCTGTGCAGTGATGCCCCGCCCCGGGACGGCATCCCAGGCGCTCCTCATGTCTGCACGTCAACAAGGCCGGGATGGTTCCAGAGTCGCGCTGCGGCGGGTGAACCGCACCAGCCGGATGTCGACGTCGTCGGCCGACGGCCGGGGCGCGAGGGGCGCGGTACGGCGCGGTACGGGGGAGTCCACCGGGTCCGGGAGCCCGAGTTGACCGGGTCCAGGAGCTGCGCCCGGAAGCGGGACGACCGTCGTGTCGTCCTGTGCGGTCGAAGGCCTCTCGCGTCCGAGAGCGCAGGATGTCGGAGGACGCGACCGACAGCACGTCGACGGGCAGGAGCCGGCCATGATCAGTGGTGCGCACGTCATCCTCTACAGCCAGGACGCCGAGGCGGACCGGGACTTCATCCGTGACGTCCTCGACTTGCCCGGCGTCGACGCGGGCGGCGGCTGGCTCGTCTTCAGGCTGCCCCCGGCCGAGGTGGCCGTTCACCCGACGGACGGCCCGCCCCGGCACGGGTTCTTCCTGATGTGCGACGACCTCGACTCCCAGCTCAGCGGATTCCGCGCGCAGGGCGTCGAGATCATCGGGCCGGTCAGCGAACAGCGCTGGGGCAGACTGGCCGCGATCCGACTCCCCAGCGGCGCCGAGCTCCCGCTGTACGAACCACACCACCCCACCGCCCACAGCCGGTGACCTCACGACGCCCGGCTCGGCATCGGCCAGGACCGATCGACCGATCTGTCAGTCGGCCGGATAGAACTGCGCGTACCAGCGGCGCAGCGCCTTGATGCCCTTCTCGTGCGGAAGCAGCACGGGGCGTGCCTGGTGGATCTTGTGGTCCCAGATCCCGACCTCCTCGCGCACCTCGCCCAGGGCCGCCATGCGGAAGACGAGCTTGGCCAGGGGGGTCAGAAACGGCAGCCGGGCCGGTTTGCGGATGTAGTACAGCATCCGCAGTTCGCTGGTGCGGTCGTCGACGGGGGTACTGAGGGCGACGGCGGTCACCGACAGCACGGGGCCGTGGGTACGAACCACCATGACGCCGGGCCCGTACATGAACGCGTCGAAGGTGTTGTCGATGACCCGGCCGAGGACACGGCGGGAGATCCGGCCGCGGGCCTCGGCGAACGGGCCGTCCTCCCGCCAGTCCTGGACGGGGGGTTCGCTCTGGCCGTGGATGAAGTGGAAGTGGGACTCGTCGACGATGTTCTCGCGCATCTCCTGGACGTGGACGCGTGCCCGGCAGGTGTCGTCGATGGGCGCGGCGAACTCCTTCGATCCCGTCTCGGGGATCTCCGGCACCTCCCACGACGGCTCTCCCGGCCCGGCGTGGACGAAGACGAGCCCGCTGTGCTCGCGGACCGGGAACCCGGCGAGGGAGACCTTGGGGGTGCGCACCGCGAACGGGGCCTCGACGCACCGGCCGTCGGCACCGAATCGCCACCCGTGGAACGGGCACTCCACCGTGCCGTCCACGACCTTCCCGCCCGCGCCGAGATGCGCGCCGTAGTGCGGGCAGTGCGCGTCCCGTACGGCTGCCCGGCCGTCGGCTCCACGGAAGGCGATGAGCGCCCGCCCGAAGTAGTGCAGGCTGACGACCTTGCCCGGCCGCAACTCGCGGCTGCGCAACACCGCGTACCAGCCGAACGGCACGGTCGGCATCGGATACTGGTCGGCTCGGGGATCGCGCGGCAGGCCGGCTAATTTGTCATGTCTGCGACGTGAGGGCATGCGCAGATGCTAGAGCTTGTCCGACGGCTCCCGTCTCCGCCCGGGGCGGCGAGGCAAGCACGGGACCCCCGCGACAGGTCATGTGAAGGGGTTCGACACGCCACCACTCACCCGGCGCGAGCTCGTCAGCCGGTCTGGCCACTCCCGGAATCCCCCGTGTAATCCCCGAGGAAGACGGTCACCGGGCCTGCTAGTCTTCGGCGTCCTGTCGCACATTCGTGCGCACACATCACACCACTTGTCGCATCAGTCCCGTGGGGGGATCCTGTCATGACCCAGTCAGTTCCACCGCCGTCCGAGGGCAACCCGTTCGCCCAGCAGCCTCCCGTCGGCGCGCCGGGCGCTCCGCAGCCCACCGACGGCAATCCCTTCGCCCAGCAGCCCGGTGCGACTCTGCCGCCCCCGGTCCCGGCCGCGCCGGCCCGCAACAACCTCGCCCTGGGCCTGGTCGTCGCCGTCGCCGTGGCTCTGGTCTCCGCCGGGATCTACGGTGCGATCGTCGGCGCGACGGAGTACGAGATCGGCTATGCGGCCGTCGGTGTGGGTTTCGTCATCGGCTTCGCGGCGGGCAGGATCGGTGGCACCAACCCGGTGCTGCCCGTGCTCAGTGCCCTGTTGTCGCTGGGCGCGGTCTACCTCGGCCAGCTCATCGGCATCGCGATGATCGGCGCCGACGAACTCGGCGTCTCCGCGACCTCGCTGTTCACCGAGCACTTCGACGTGCTGACCGAGGGCTGGAGCGAGACGGCCGACGCGATGACCTTCCTGTTCCTCGGCATCGGCGCGTTCGCCGCGTTCTCCGGCGCGAAGAAGGGCGCCCTGTAACCACGCGCGTACCGCGAGAACGCGTGATCCGCGCAGGAGAATGCGCGAAAGATCTGTTCGGTGATGTCAACGGAGGCTTGGGGGAGCCGGGTGGCGACTTACGGGGGGCGTTTCGGGGTGCGCCCGGGGCGGGCCGCGTTTGTCCTGGCGAGGGCACGCGCGCATCGGACGCTGATCACCGCCGCGCTCGTCACCGTCCTGCTCACCACGTCCGTGCTGGCGGCCCTGGCCGCCTATTCGGCCGCGATCGGCGACGCGGCCCTGCGCCACTCGCTGGCCGGGCCGCGCAACGCCGCCGACGCCGCGCTGGTCGTCACGGCCGAGGTGGCGGCCGACGACCGCCGGGCCGCCGACACCGCCGTGCGCGACGGAGCCCGCCGTACCTTCGACGGGCTGCCGGTGACCGTGCGGACGCTGGCGCGCTCCGGCCCGTACGCCCTGCCCGCGACCACCAGCACGGCGGCCGCCCGGCCCGGCGACAAGCCGGACCTCACGCACTTCGCGACGCTCGACTCCACCCAGGTGCGGTTCAGCGAAGGACGGCCCCCGCGCGCGGGCACGCGGGACGTCGAGGTGGCGCTGCCCGAGACCGCCGCACGGCGGCTTCGGCTGGCGCCGGGCGCCCAACTCACCGTCACCGACCGGCTCGGCGGGCCGCCCGTACGGATCGCCGTCACCGGTGTGTACCGGCCCACCGACCCGGTCTCCCTCTACTGGCTGACGGACGAACTCGGCGGCCGGGGCGTACGACGGACCTCCGACTTCACCACCTACGGCCCCCTGCTGACGGCGCCCTCCGTCGTCACCGGCGGCCGGGTGAGCGAGGGACCGTCCGCGTGGGTCGCCTCCGCCGACTTCGGCCACCTCACCGCCGACCGCGTCGACGCCCTGCGCACCTCCGCGCGCACCGGGCCGGCCGCCCTGCTCAAGCTGCGCACCAGGGACGGCGGCGAAGACGGGACGACCGCGAGCACCGCTCTCCCCGAGGTCCTCGACCGCGTCGAGCGCTCCCTGCTGGTCTCCCGCTCCACCCTCCTGATCGTCGCCCTCCAGCTCGCCCTGCTCGCGGCCTGCGCGCTGGTGCTCGTGGCCCGACTGCTCGCCGCCGAACGCACCGCCGAGACCCGGCTGTTGCGCGCCCGCGGCGCCTCCCGCGCCGCCCTCGCCCGCCTCGCCGCCCTGGAGGCGCTGCTGCTGGCCGGCCCCGCGCTGCTGATCGCCCCGCTGCTGGCGGGCCCGCTGACCCGGCTGCTCGCCGGGCACGGGGCGCTGGCCCGGATCGGACTGGAGCTCGACGCACCGGCCGGCGGACGGCTCGCGGTGTGGCTGACAGCGGCCGCCGTGGCCCTCGGGTGCGCGCTGGCGGTGACCCTGCCGGCCGTCGCGTCCACCGGATTCCGCACGTTGCGCGCCCGCGCCCTGCCCGCCTGGCTGCGGGCCGGGGCGGATCTGGGGCTGGTGGCGGTGGCCGGGGTCGCCTTCTGGCAACTGGGCCGCCGTACGTCGGGCGCGGTGAGCGCAAACACGGCCGGCGCCCTGGGCATCGACCCGCTGCTAGTCACCGCACCCGCCCTCGCGCTGCTGGCCGGCGCCGTCCTGACCCTGCGTCTGCTGCCGCCGGTCGCCCGCCTCGCCGAACGCCGGGCGACGGGCGGGCGGGGGCTGGCCGCGGCGCTGGCCGGCTGGCAGCTCAGCCGCCGACCGGGGCAGGGCGCCGGCCCCGTACTGCTGCTCGTGCTGGCCGTCGCGCTCGGTGTGCTGGCGATCGGCCAGGGCTCCTCCTGGGGGCGCTCACAGGACGACCAGGCCGACTTCGCGGCAGGCGCGCCGGTACGCATCCTGGGCACCGGCGGCGGCGAGCTCGGCCTCACCCAGGAGTACGCTGCCGTGCCCCATGTGGGCGAAGCCGCCCCCGCCGTGCGGACGACGCTGCCGCTGCCCGGCGACCGCGCGGCGACGGTGCTGGCGCTGGACACCGCGCACGCGGCGGACACCGTCCTGATGCGCCCCGACCTGGCGCCCGCCCCGATGAAGGGGCTGCTGGCGGGGCTGGGCCCGGAGGGTGAGTCGGCGGGCGCACGCGTACCCGCCGGGGCGACCCGGCTGACGCTGACGGCGACCCTGCTCAGTTCGGTGCGGGGCACGCAGAGCGCGGCGACCGTGACCCAGACGCTGGAGGACGACCACGGCGTCCCCTACCCGCTGCCGTCCGGCAGCCTCCCCGCCGACGCGCGCCCGCACACACTGTCGGTCGAACTGCCCAGCGGCCACGGACCGTTGACACTCACCGCAGTACAACTCGTGCTGCCCGTACCGTCGAACCGAGCGGAACAGCACACCCTGACCCTCGACGCCCTGACCGCGACGACCGCCGCCGGCACGGCACAGCGGGTGCCCCTGCCGGCGGCGCCCTGGACCGCGGTCTCCGGCACCGACGGACAGGCCTCCGCCGATGCCGGAACCGCGCCGACCCGCCCGGCCGTCCGCCCCGCCGCACACCCGACCGCGGTGTACGGCACGGGCTACGTCCCGGCCGGTCAGCCCTGGCTCAGCCCGTCACTGACGCTGCGCATGCAGGTGACACAGCCCAGGACCACCGCGGTGGCCGCCCTCGCCACCGACCGCTTCCTCGCCTCCGCCGGCGCCCGCCCCGGTCAGACGATGGACATCGCCGTGGAGGGGCAGAACGTGCCCGTGCGGATCGTGCGCGCCGTACGGCAGCTGCCGACGGCACAGGGAGGAGAGGGAGAAGGCGACGGCGGTGCCCTGCTCGTCGATCTGCCCGCCGTGAACCGGGTCCTCCAGGCGCGCTACGGGCTCGCCCTCGCTCCGACCGAGTGGTGGCTGCGGCCGGACTCGCCCTCGGACGGCGCGGACGTCGCCGCCGCCCTGCGCGCCCGGCCCGACCTCGATCCCGAGCAGATCGTCGTGCGCGACGAGATCGCCGCCGAACTGCGCGACGATCCGTTCGGCGCGGGCCCTGAGGCCGCGTTCACCGCGGCGGCCGCCGCGGCGGCGGTGCTGGCCGCGCTCGGGTTCGCGGTGAGTGCGGCCGGGGCGCTGCGGGAACGGAACGCCGAGTTCGCGGTCCTGCGTGCCCTGGGCGCCCCGCGTGGCCGGCTGGCCCGTGCCGTCGCCGGCGAGCAGAGCGTCCTGGTCGCGCTGGCGCTGGCCGTGGGCACCGGCCTTGGCCTCGCCCTGACCCGTGCGGTGCTGCCGCTCATCGTCCTGACCGGCGAGGCCACCCGCCCCGTGCCGGATCTGTTCGTGGTACTGCCGCCGCTGCGGGTGGCCGCCCTGGTGGCGGCCGTGGCCGCCGTCCCGGTCGTCGTCGTGGCGCTGCTGGCGGTGCGACAGGCCGATCCTGTGCAGGTACTGCGGGAGGGGGAGTGAACATGGTGATCCCGTTCAGACGTGCGACGCGTGCCGCCGCCCCGTGGGTCCGCACCCGTCTGCGGTCCGCCCCCGGCGCCGCCCTCGCCCTCGCGCTGCTGGTGGCGGTGACCGCCTCCCTGGCCGCCGCGTTCCCGCGCGCACTGGAGCGGTACGAGGACGCGGGCCTGCGCCACTCCGTCGAACAGGTGCCCCACTTCCGCAGCGTCGTCACGCTGTCCGCCCCGACGCCGCTGCCGAACCTGCCGCAGGAACAACGCGAGCAGGCACTGCGCCCGGCCACCGTGAAGCGCTACTACGACAGCATCCTCGGCACGGTCCGGCGCCCCTTCGTCCCCGACCCCGGCCAGTCGTCGTACGGCGTGGTCACCTCCGTCAACCAGGCGGTCCCCGAGCCCTGGCTGCCCCGGCCGAGCGGGCTGCCCGCCCGGGTCGCCCTCGTCGCGCAGGCCGGCCTGGCCGACCACGCCCGGCTGAGCGAGGGCCGTCCACCCCGCGCGTCCGCCACGATCACCGCGGCGACGCCCGAGGTCGAGGCGGCGGTCACCGCGGAAACCGCCAAGAGCCTGCGCATCAAGGTGGGGTCGGTCCTGCACGTCCCCGGCGCGGGCCGGGACGCCCTCGCCGTCCGGATCACCGGCATCGTCGAACCGCGCCACCGGGAAGGCGCCTACTGGGCGACGGACACCCTGCTGCGCACACCCGTCCTGATGCGGGTGGCGCCCGTCGACCCCGAGTCGCCCCGGTACTGGCTCGGCGCCCTGCTGCTGCCGCCCGAGGCCGCACCTGCGCTGCTGGGCACCGAAGGGCGGCCCTACCGCTACTGGCGGCTGGCCCCAGACCCGCACACCCTGCGCCACCGTGACCTGGGCGCGTTCCAGTCCGCGCTCGCCGCCCTGGTGTCGGGCCCCGGCCTCCAGCAGATACGCACGGCCACCGACCCCCTCACGGACGCCGACACCGGCCTCGACGACGTGCTCACCACCTACACCCGCCTGCACGCCGGCGTCTTGCCGCTGGTCGCGGTCGCGGCGTTCGGCGGCGGTACGGTCGCCGCCGTCGTCCTGGCGCTGGCGGGCGGCCTGGCCGCCGACCGCCGCCGCACCGAACTGGCCCTGCTGCGCGCCCGCGGCGCCTCGCTGCCCGGCCTCGCCGCCCGCCTGCTCGCGGAGACGGCGGTGGTCGCCGTCCCGGCCGGGGCGCTCGGCCTGGCCGTGGCGATGCGGGCCCTTCCCGGAGCCCGGGCCCTGCCCGCCGTACTGGCCGCTCTCGCGGTCACCGTGTTCGCCTGCGCCGCCCTCCCCCTGCGCGCGGCGGCCGCCCACCGGCTCGTCCGCATCCCCGCCCTCCGCGAGGACGTGACGTCCGTACGACCGTCCCGGCGGCGCACGGTCGCGGAGCTGACGCTGGTGGCGGTGGCCGTCGGCGCGGTGGTGACCCTGCGCCGGCAGGGAACGTCCGGCGGGTCCGGCGATCAGCTGATCTCGGCGGCACCCGTGCTGGTGGGAGTGATCGCCGCGCTGCTGCTGGTCCGCCTCTACCCCCTACCGCTGCGCGGCCTGGCAGGCCCGGCCGGGCGGCTGCGCGGGGTGGTGGGCCATCTGGCGCTGGCCCGGGCCGGCCGCGGTTCCGCGTCCGCCGTGCTGCCGCTGCTCGCCCTGCTCACCGCACTGACCACGGCCTCGTTCGGCGGCTCGGTCCTGGCCGGCATCGGCGCGACCAGGGACCACGCGGCGCTCCTCACCGTCGGGGCCGACGCCCGGGTGGAGTCGACCGTCGATCCCCTGCCCGCCAAGCTGGCCGACCGGGTGCGCCGGGTCCCCGGCGTGCGGGACGTGGCCGCGGTGAGCATCGCGTACCGGGCGAAGCCGGACGACGGGCGCCAGGCCGTGCCGGTGGTGGGCGTGGATCCCGGCGGCTATGCGGAGCTGACGAGGCGGACGGGGCTCGGCGCCTTCTCCGAAGCGGCGATCGAGAAGGGCCGGGGCGACTCGGGGGCCGGCGCCGTGCTGCCCGCCGTGGCCTCCCCACGTGTGGCGGACGCCCACGGCTCGTCCCCGTTCCCCGTCACCATGGAGGACGGCAGCAGCGTCACCGTCCGCATCGTCCTCGTCCGGGACGCCACTCCGGCCGTGCCGGGCGCCGACTTCCTGGTGGTGGACCGCGCAGGCCTGGGCGCCACGCCGGCCAAGCCGACGACGCTGCTGGTGACAGGCCCGGAAGCGGACGGCCGCGCCCTGCGCCAGGCAGCCGGCGGCGAGGTGTCGGTCCGGCTCCGCGCCGACGAGAGGGCCCGCTACATCGACTCGCCCCTCCAGTCCGGAGCGGAGCACCTCTACACGGCCGCGGTGGCGGCAGGCGCCGGCTACGCCGTGCTCACACTGCTCCTGTCACTCCTGCGCGCCGCGCCCGAACGCGTCGCGCTGCTCGCCCGCCTCCGCACCATGGGCCTCACCCGTGCGCAGGGCCGCCGCCTGCTCGTCCTGGAGTCCCTGCCCCAGGCCGCGCTCGCCGCGGCAGGCGGGGTCCTGACCGGCTGGTGCGCGATCCGCCTGCTCGCCCCGGGCATGGATCTGACCGCGGTCGCCCTACCGCCCTCGGCCGCTCCCCTGGAGCAGATCCCGCTGTACCCCGACCCCTGGTCGCTGACGGTGCCGACGCTGAGCGTGGTGGCGCTGACGGTAAGCATCGCCGGCGTACAGGCGTGGTGGGCGGGGAGGAGAGGAGCGGTGCGGGAGTTGAGAGCGGGTGACACCAGGTGAGAAGGGCGCCCCACCCCGTCTCCGGCGGCCCCGGCCACGGCCACGGCCACGGAGCCCGGCGACCGCGGCGCCGGGCCTCGAGGTACCAGGCGCCCCCGGCCCGGGACGCCGGTCGGACCCGGCGGCCCCGAGCCCCGCGTCCGGCCGGGGTCCGCGGGGCCCCGGCGCCCGACCCCCGCGGACCCGGCGGCCCGGGCCGCCACTGCGCCGGCCGTCGCCGCCACGCGGCTGCCCGGCGCGCGCACCCGGCGGGCCGCGGCCCCCTCGACCAAGGAGCCCGATGACGACGAATCCCACCCTCGCCGAACTGACCGACAAGGCGACCGCCACCCGCGATCGGCCCGCCTACGGCCACGACGCCCTCATCACCTGCGACCGTCTGGTGCGTATCTTCTCGGCGGACGGCATGGAGGTGCAGGCCCTCCAGGGTCTCGACCTGCTGGTCCGCGAGGGCGAACTCATGGCCCTGGTCGGCGCCTCGGGCAGCGGCAAGTCCACCCTCATGAACATCCTGGCCGGCCTGGACACCCCGACCGCCGGGGTGGCCCGGGTGGCCGGCCACGACCTGCTGGCCATGACCGGGAAGGACCGCCTGCACTACCGGCGCAAGGTGGTCGGCTTCATCTGGCAGCAGACCTCCCGCAACCTGCTCCCGTATCTCACCGCGGCCCAGAACGTGGCCCTGCCCCTCCAGCTGGCGGGCGGGCGGCGCCGCTCCCGGGCCCACGCCGAACGTGCCCTGGCGCTGCTGGAGTTGCTCCAGGTCGCCGACTGCCGGGACCGCCGCCCGCAGGAGATGTCCGGCGGCCAGCAGCAGCGCGTCGCGATCGCCGTGGCCCTCGCCTGCGACCCGGCGGTACTGCTCGCCGACGAACCCACCGGCGAGCTGGACTCCCACACCGCCGAGCAGATCTTCGCCGCGTTCCGCACGGCCAACGAGGAGCTGGGCACCACGATCGTCATCGTCACCCACGACCGCGCCGTGGCCACCGAGGTCCGCCGCACGGTCGCCATCCGCGACGGCCGCACCTCCACGGAGGTCCTGCGCCGCAGCGAGGTCGACGAGACCACCGGCCACGAGACGCTGGTGGCCCGCGAGTACGCGATGCTCGACCGGGCCGGCCGCCTCCAGTTGCCCGCCGAGTACACGAGGACCCTCGGCATGCGCGACCGGGTGGCGCTGGACCTGGAGGAGGACCACATCACCGTATGGCCGGACGACAGCGGGCACAGCTGATCGCCGGTCGTGACCGGACAGCGGACGCCGGCGGCTCGCCACAGCACCGCGCCGGCGGCGGCGGGACGACAGCGGTCAACCCGTCACGTGACAGGTGACGGCTCGGCCTGCTCCCTCGTCGCGTCCCGTATCTCCCCGTCGCGCAGTTCCAGCACCCGGTCGGCCAGGCCGAGCAGCGTCGCGTCGTGCGTGGCCACCAGAGCGGTGACCTGCTCGCTGCGCACGACCGCCCGCAGCAGCTCCATCACCGCATGGCCGGTCTCCGCGTCCAGCTGGCCGGTGGGCTCGTCGGCGATCAGCAACGAGGGGTTGTTGGCCAGCGCCCGGGCGATGGCGACCCGCTGCTGCTGGCCACCGGAGAGCTCGCCGGGCCGCTGGGCCGCGTGGTCGGCGAGGCCCACCAGGGACAGCAGCAGCTCGACCCGCTCCTCACGCTCCCGTACGCCGGCCCGGCGCATGCGCATCGGCACACCCACGTTCTCCGCCGCCGTCAGGATCGGGATGAGGCCGAAGGACTGGAACACGAAACCGATCCGGTCCCGGCGCAGTGCCAGCAGGCCGTCCTCGCCGAGCTCCGACAGATCGAGGCCGTCCACGGTGACGCGCCCCCCGTCCGGCGTGTCGAGCCCTCCGACGATGTTCAGCAGAGTGGTCTTCCCGGAGCCCGACCGCCCCTTGAGGGCGACGATCTCCCCGCGCGGGATGTCGAACGACACACCGCGCAGGGCATGGACGGCGGCGGCCCCCTGGCCGTACGACTTGTGGACGTTCTCGACGCGCACCATGGTCCCGGTGACGACCTGGCTCATGTGTTCTCCCTCGATCCCCTGTGGGCGCCAGTATCGTCGCGTTCCGTCCGGCCCTCAATGCCGAGGGGACGCGGTCAGTGCTCGCAGAGGGAGAATTCTCGTTCGTAGAGCTGCTCGTTGTGTTCGTCGACGAAGAACTTGCGCTCCCGCATGAGTTGTTCGCGGAAGTCCTCGGCCTGCTCGAGTGTCATGGTCGAGGTGTCGGACCACGGCTGTTGCGGCGGCACATCGGATGTCGAGACGATGGTCTGTGACGGGTCGACCAGGAAGAACGCGAGAATCTTGCGGTATCCCGGGCGCGTGGGGTCCGTGAGGCCGAACGGGCCGACGCGGTGTTGCAGGATGTTCGGGAACGCCAGACAGCGGCCCGCCGGCGTCGACGTCGATCCCAGCGTCTGGTTCAGCGCGTCTTCGTCCTCCAGGCCGTAGACCTCGCGAAGGCCGTTGTCGTCGTTCTGTTCGTAGTGGGGATCGTCGAGAACCGCCCGGAAAGCGAGCCGGCTCTCGGTGATGTTCTCACTGTCCCAGTAGTAGATGCCGGTCGAGACGATCCGCTCGTTCATCATCCCCTCGACATGCCAGGAACCGCCCGGGTATGCGGGCTTGTCCGGAGTGAGGTGAATGGTGGCTAGCTTGACGATGACCTGAAGACGCCGGCCGCGCAGGTCGACCCGGGCGGATTCGTCGGGTGACTCGGGCGCGGTGAAGGCCGGCGCGTCCGGGACGACCGGGCGACGGTTCTCCCACCATGCGTCCTGGGCCTCTTCCCACGCCTGGCGGGCTTCCGCGTACGACGTGTCATCGCTGTAGGAGGACCGGTCCGGGTATTCCGGCTGCGAGTCGTACCACCCGTAGGGGTCGACGTCGATCCGCGGGGGCCGCGGGTGACGTAGATCGGTGAGCACGTTCTCGAACAGGGGCCGCAGGCGCGCGAACAAGTCCGGCAGGACGGCGGCCAGTTCGCGATGCGTTTCGGGGTGGACGTTGTTGACGTACGACCGGAAGGAGACATCACCGTCGTCACTTATGTCCACGTCCGTGGGCAGCCACTGGAACTTCTCCGAGAACTCGTACGCCGAGTAGCGGTCCGTCGGGTTCTCCCAGGCCCTCTCGTGCGCCCCGCTCACTTCCCGCACCAGGCAGAACAGTGAGGGATGCACGAGATCCAGTACCTGACCGTCGGAGCCGGGATGCCAGTCCTGTTCCGCCTCGGGGACCTGCTCCAGCACCTGAACCGCTTCGCGCAGCCGGGACCTCAGCTTGTCGTCGACCAGCGCGTCCGACTGCCACACCCCGTCGACGGCGGACACCTCGACGCCGGTTCGTCCGTCCCGCAGTGCGGCGTAATGCCGGAGTTCGGCAAGCACGTAGTGAACCTGCGCCTCGGTGAGGCCCTGGGCGACCGCCTCCTGAGTCCATCTGGCGACGATGCCGGCGTCGTTCAACTTGTTGAACCACTCAGGCTTGGCCCGAATGAGCGCGCTGCACCGCATCATCTCGAGTTCTCGCAGCGTTCGAGGTGTCGCGTACGACAGGGAACGAGAAGCATGAAAGGGCAGCGGAAAAGCAGACAGGCCAGACAATTCTCTTGGTCCTCCAGGTCGGTGAGCAGTGGCGGGAAGAATACGTCAGCACACTGACACCGCGGTCGTGGTCCCGAGCGTGCAGACGTGGCGGGATGAGGGCAGCGCCGGGTCGTCCCGTCCGGCGGCCATGCGGTCGAGCCGTCGCTCGTACCGGAGGGGACTTTCGCACGCCGAAGCGCCCGGGGCCGTCGGTCCGGCGGACTGACGGCCCCGGGCGCCTGCCGACGGCATCAGCGACGCGGTCGGCGCGATCCGGCGGGCGGCGGGGCGGGGCGGGGGGCGTCGCCCCGCCGCCCGGCGATCGCACGCGTCGCCTTGCCGCTACGCCGCTCCTCTCATCGCACCTCTTTCGCATACGGCGCGACGGCGATCCGGTCGATCAACGGCGCGTACCGGGAACGGAGCAGCACGCCGGGGAAGGTGTCCGAGGCGTAGGTGGTGCCGTCGAAGTTCGGGAGTTCCTCGGAGCGGAAGGTGAGTGTGTTCGGTCCCTTCTTGAGCTGGACGGGGACGGTCAGCTCCCAGAAGTTGTTCTGGTGGAAGGTGTGCGGGAAGAAGATCCGCCGGGTCTCGCCGCCGTTGACGGTGAGGTCGGCGTGACGGGCGAGCGGGTCCGGGTTGTAGTGGGTGGCCGGGGACTGTTCGGGGTTGGAGTAGCGGATGCGCAGTGCGTGCAGGCCCGCCTTGTCCGCGGTGACGGTGAACGTGGCGGTGTTGCCGTTGCCCGGGTCGCCGCCGATGCCGCTGATCGCGGTGCCGTCGGTGGCCAGGGAGAGGGGACTGAGGGTGGCCGAGCCGGTGAGCGCGGCGTCGCGGGCCTCGTACGTGCGCGTCCTGAGAGCGCCCTCGGTCGGGGTGACCGTGAGGCGGTCGACCAGGGTGTTGCCCGAACCGCCGGTCACCGTCACCTTGTTGACGCCGCCGGAGAGGGAGACGGCGGCGCTGTTCCTGCGCTTGCCCAGACGCAGGACGTCCTGGCCGTTGACGGAGACGCGGCCGTCCGTGCCGGCGAGGACGTCGATCGTGAGGGTCGCCTCGCGGTCGGCGGGGGAGTAGACCCAGAAGGTGGCGGTTCCCTTCTTCGGCAGCCGTGCGGCGCCCGAGCCGGTGGCGGCCCGCTCGGGCAGGTCGTAGACGGGGCGCGATCCGCCGCCGAGCCAGGCCAGTTCACCCTCGTACACCTGTGTGCGGGCGGAGGCGTCCGGCAGGGACAGGGTCAGCCGGTCCACGATGGCGTCGCCCTGGGTGGCGCGCCTGCCGTCGAGGCTCTTCGCGGCGAGCGTCAGGGTGTGCTTGCCCTTGGTGAGCCTGACCTCGGTGTCGCTGTGGTCCCACACCACCCACTTGTAGCCGAGCGGCAGGTGCAGCTCCTGCTCGCTGACGGCTGTGCCGTCCACCCGCAGGAACACGTTGGTGGGACCCTGCTCCCGGACCTTGTCGAAGGTGTTGAGGGAGTTGGCGAAGACGCTCAGGTCGTAGCTGCCGTCTTCGGGCACGTCCACGGTGAAGTCGAGCGTGACGTCCGAGCCGGTGCGCAGGCCGCCCACGTCGTAGCCGCCGGACGTGTAGAACTTCGACACGTCGCTCGTGGAGCCCTCGGGGCCCTTCTTCGAGTAGCCGGAGCCGGTGTGCGCGGCGTCCTCGGCCTCGTACGAGCCCTGCCAGCGCACGGGCGCGGACTGTGTGGCCTTCGCCTTCCCGGCCGGGCTGAGGACGATCTCGTAGGCCGAGGACTCCTTGAGCGCCGGCAGTGTGCCCTCGCCGAAGTCGGCGGATACGGTGCCGTCGGCGCCGACCGCGAGATTCGTCTCCGCGAGCAGCTTCGGGCCGGGGCTGTCGCCGACCTGCCCGCTCCACTCGATCTCGCGGATCCAGGCGTGGACGCTCTTGCCGAAGACCTTCTTCGGAATGCCCGCGAAGGTGATGTGGCCCTTGCCGGTGGAGCCGCCGAAGAGCAGTCGGGCCTGCTTCTTCTTCTCGTCGAAGGTGGCAACGCCCTGCATGGTGTAGTTCTGGCCGGGGAACGGCGGGCTGACCGTGACGGTGTGTCCGCTCATGGAGGCGTAGGAGTGCAGAAGCCACCACTGGCCGTTGCCGCGGTTGGACTGGACGGCGGAGTCGGAGAGGTTGCCGTCGATGTTCCAGTACGCGATGTCGGCGTCCACCTTGGACTCCTCGATCGCGGAGACCCACTGGATCATCTGGCCCGGGACGGAGGTGTGGTAGTTGAAGGCGTACTCGTTGATGTTGACGGGGAGTTCGGTGCCCTCACGGCTGGTTCCGCTGAACAGGTCCTTCTCCCACGTCCGGTACTTGGTGACGCCGACGCGCACGGCCTCCGGGTGGCTCAGTTCGTGCCAGGTGATCACGTCCGGGAGGGTGCCGGCGGCGAGGGTGTGCGTGAGGAAGCCCTTCACCTGGTCGTACAGGATGCTGGTGTTGGGGCCGGCGATGCGGGCGTCGGGCATCCTGCCCTTGATGAGCTGGTACGCGGAGTCCCAGGCGGCGAAGAAGGCGTCGGGGGAGTTCAGCCAGCTGACCTTGTCGTAACTCCACTCACCGGTGCCGAACATGTTGCCCTCGGGCTCGTTGAACGGCACGAAGACGATGTTGTCCTGATACCGCTTCGGCAGGCGCAGCACCTGGTCGACCTGCTTGGCGATCTTCTCCTCGTACAGCTTGACCTTCTCCGCCGGGGTGGCGCCCGGCCACTCGTACGGGAACCCGCGGTGGATGTCGGTCATGTAGATGTACACGTCACCGTCGGTGGAGTCGGCCAGGGGTCCGACCACCTCCAGGGCGTCGGCTCCCGGATGCTGGGGACCGTCCTGCGCCTTGGTGGAGACGGTGCGCAGACCCATGCCCTCGATGAGGTTGTTGGTGGGGACGTCGGGTCCGTACACGCCGTAGAGGGTGCCGGAGGCGCCGCCGTGGAAGGCGCCGGTGTCCGAGCCGAGGTCGACGGTGAGTTCGCCTTCGCGGACCACGGTGACGGTCGCCGTCACCCGGCGCCCGGCCGCCGTGCCTGCCGTCGTGAACGTGCCGGGCCGGGCGTACGCGTCCGAGGGTATGGCGTCCCAGACGATCGGGGTGTCGCGGTCGTAGCCGTCGGAGTAGGTGGAGCGGACCGCTGAGGGGAGGGACGGGGCCGTTCCGGTGGTGGTCCGCACCTCGAAGGACGTCCTCGACAGGGCCTGAAGGGTGGGGACGTCGCCGACCACACCCGCCACCTGCTCGGCGCTGAGCGCCGAGTGCCACACCGTGAAGTCGTCGATCACGCCCTTGAGGAGCGGATCCGGGTAGAAGGACTTTCCGATGTAGCCGGCGGCCGTGGCCGAGGCGTCCAGCAGGTCTCGGGCCTTGACGGTCGTCGCCGAGGACGAGACCGCCACGCCGTCGAGGTAGGTGGTGACCTGTCCGGCGGCGGTGTCGAGGGTGACCGTGACGGTGCGCCAGGCGCCGGCGGGGAGCGCCGCGTATCCGGAGACCTGGGACTCCGCGCCGCCTCCGCCCGTCGTCACGGCGGTGCGCAGCACGCCGCCGTTGTTGGACGGGGTGGTGAAGAGGTACTTCGTGGTGCCGGATCCCAGGTCGAAGATCCGCTGCCAGGACGATGTGTCGTCGCCCCACTTCACGCGGGCGGACACCGTCAGGTCGGTCGCGTCGCCGACCACTTCCCGGGGCAGGCGCACGTAGGCGCCGTCGGAGGCGGGCGCCCCGCCGGGCAGGGCGAGCGCCTTGCCGCCGTCCGTTCCTTCGACGGACCGTGCGGTGGAGCCGTTGACCAGACTCGCCGTCAGGCCGTTGCCGGAACTGTCGGTGATCTTTCCGGAGGTGAGGTCGTCCTCGTTGAAGGTGTAGCGGGCCGTGGGCCGGGGTGTGTCGGCCGCCTGCGCGGGGACGGCCGGTGCGGCCAGCAGGCCCGCGCCGAGGGCCAGGGCCGCGGCGGCGGAGGCCCGGCGGCGGGCTGAACTGTCGGCGGATGACGCGGATGACATGGACTGCGTCCTCGATCCTGTGAGTTACGGCTCCCGGTCGGCCCGGGCCCGGCCCGTGACTGCCGGGCCGTATGCCGGGCCGGTGAGGAGGATCCGGGGACACGCGACATCGAATCGGTTCGACATCGGGCATCCGGAGGGGGGAGGGGTGTGCCCGGAGAACGGGGTCGGTGCCCGGCATGGCAACGGGTGGGGGGAGGGGCTGGCTCGGGTCGTCGGAAGGATCACTCCATCGAATCGGTTCGCAGGAAGCTAACACCGGGGAAATCCCGCAGCAATACCCCCGACGCAAGGAGCATCGGCGAGGGCCGAGGATCGCGCGGATTCTCCCGCTGTCGGGGGAGGCGCTCCGATTCAGGTGGGACAGCCCCCCGCGCCTCGCGGCAGCCCCGAACCGGTTCGAGCGAGGAGTTCATCCGGCTCCGTGACGAACGGCCTCCGCGCAGCCTCCCCCCGATGGGTGGTCGTCGGCTGCGGGCTGCCGAACCAGGGCTCCGACGAACGCGGTCGGTCTACGGGGGAGACAGCCGGGCGGGAAGCGGTGGGCCGGTGTGCGCCAGGATCGCTCGGCGGGCGCTGCGAGCGGCGGCCAGAAGGTTTTCGTCCAGCCTCATCTCGGCGTCGCGGGTGGAGTCGTTGACAGGGATGCGGGTACGTCTGTCGATCAGGGCCGTCACGGCCGGCAGCGCGGGCCGCGCGTGGCCGCCCATCCGGGCGAGGCCCGCCAGGTAGTACTCGCCGAACGCGTAGTCGGCCAGGTGGGGTGTCACGAGGGCGAGCAGCCGGGGCAGTGCGGAGGGACCGGCGTGCCGGAGCCACAGCGGGGCGCACTCCGCCTGTGAGCGGCAGGGGCGATGGAACGTCAGGTTGTAGAGCTGGGCCGCCTGACGGAAGGTCAGCGGGCCGGCGTCCAGCAGGGCCTCGAAGATCTCGCAGGCGTGAGCGAGGCGGGTGATGCCCACAGGCCTGGCGGCGAGGAGTGCGGCGGCGGATGCGCTGTCGTACGACGTCGCGGTGGAAGGGATCCGGCGGGCCCTCGCGGTCGGCGTGCAGGGGAGTCCGGCGAGGAGGACTCCGTGAGTCCGCACCGCCGCCTCGGAGATCGAGGCCGTCGCGAGCGCCGCATCAAGAGCGGGGGTGGTCCCCTGGCTGTGGTGGTGGACGAGCAGCGGCAGCAGCCTGACCGGGGCGACCCGCC
This sequence comes from Streptomyces achromogenes, assembly GCF_030816715.1. Lineage (NCBI taxonomy): Bacteria > Bacillati > Actinomycetota > Actinomycetes > Kitasatosporales > Streptomycetaceae > Streptomyces > Streptomyces achromogenes. Next base: position 8,642,729 of record NZ_JAUSYH010000001.1, read on the forward strand.
AGTCGTGGCACGCCTCACGGGCCAGGTCGGCGCCGATGTCGCGGGTGGCCGGGTCGGCGAGGAGGCGGGCCACGAGGGCGTACGTGTCGTGCTCGCGCCCGAGTGCGCACAGGGCCGCGCCCCAGAGGTGCCCGATGTCGTCCAGGTGGCGCGCGGCCTCCCGGGCGTCGTCGAGGAGTGCGGCGTCCAGGGAGCGCCACCGCGGGGGTGGCGCTGCCCGCAGCGTCTCCAGGTGCGCGAGGAAGCGGACCGGCGCGAGGTCGTCGCCGGTCAGGTGGGCGGCGGCCGGGCCGAGCGCCCTGGCCAGGACGGTGCGCACGACCGGATCGGCGCGCACGGCAGGGTCGGTTGGTTCGACGAGGGCCGCGAGAACCAGGCCGGGCTCCCCGCGGTAGCCGAAGAGGTACGCGGCTCGGCGCCGTACTTCCTCGTCGGGGTCGCTGAGCCGGGCCACAGCGGCGTCGACCGCCTCTGGCCAGGGCCGTTCGCGGGCCAGGCTGTGTAGGAGGTCCAAGGCCTCCCTGCGGACGACGGGGGTGTCGCCGTGTGCGAGCCGGAGCAGCCGGGTGGCGACGGGGCCGGTGCGGTCGGCGCGTATCGCCTCGAAGAGCGCGATACGGGAAGGGTGGGCGAGTGTCGTGGCGGTGCCGTCGGCCACGGCCTCGTCCGGCCACGTCATCGGGCGGGGCGGAGGTCGCCCTTCCGTGCTGGAGCTTCGATCATGAGTCCGATCATCCCACACGCGCAACAGCGCGTACAGCGTTGCCGACTGAGCATTCGACAGCACGAAACCCGCTCGCTGAAATGCTCGGTCACCGTCGGCCCGGGGCTCGTTCACGTGCTCCTGAGCGGGCGAGTCCTTCACTCCGACGGGGAAGTCCGTCGCGCGGATCGGCTGACCCGGTTGTCCCGTTCAGCGAGTGCCCGGTTGCGCGGTCCACGGTGCTCCGGCTCACGCCCGTCTCACGACCGGGTGCCCGCTGAACCGCCTTGACCAGCGGGTTCGTGTGGCAGAAAGTGGCCCTACTGATCGACTGGGGCGGGAAGCATGACACACGAGGAATACGCCGCCCACTGCGAGGAACTCTTCGCGGTGGGCGGGTTCACGAAGGTCCGGAAGTTGGCCAATCCGGCCTGGTGGAACTCGGACCCGATCCGGTGCTCTACCGGTGGCTAGGCCTCGCTCACGCGGCGGAGGACGAGGACGACCACGACGCCGAGGCGGAGAAGGCCTACAGGGCCGGACTCGCCGAGTGGCCCGACGACCTCGGACTGCTCGTGTCCTACCTGGAGCTGTGCCTGCGGGCCGACGCGTGGACGTACCCGGGGCGCAGCGCTCGGGCGGGCTCGCTGAAGGAGCGGATCGCCGTGCTGGCTCCGCCGGGGTCGCCCGAGGCTGCACAGGTGGAGGACGCGCTCGGGCGCGCCGGGCGGGGGTACTGGCAGGAACTACGGGAGAGGACGGCCTCCGTGCGGGCGGAGCGGGCGGCTCTGACCTCCCACAGCGCCGAGGTCGCCGAAGCGCTGGAGAAGGGGGGCCGGGCGTCCGCCCATCCCGAGGACCTGCGGGCCGCCGAGGTGGCGGCCGCGCTGGAACTGCTGGCCGGCCCGTGGCGGGCCCCGCTCCGGCTCCTGGTCCGCTACCGGGTGGCCGCGTACGCCGCCGCCTTCGTCCTGGTCGTCGCCACCAACAGGGCGCTGGTGCTGAGCGGGACCGTTTCCTACAGCGCGTGGGGCTGGATCTGGTACGCGCCCCTGCTGCTGGCCGACGCGAAGCTGAGGCAGGCCCGGCGGCTGGCCCGGCAGCGGGTGATCGGCGCGGTCGAGGCGCGGCACGCAGAGACCGCGGGCGCCGCCGCGGACCTGGGTCGGTAGCGACAGCGGCTCTCGGCCGCGGCTGATCATCCGGAACGGGCTCCGGCTACTTCAGCGGTACGAGCGGCGAAGTGGTGAGCCGGCCGGGCGACGGGAGCGGGGGGAGGGTGAACGTCGGAAAGGTCAGCGGCGGGGGTGGCACCGCGGGCGGGACGTGGTGCGTGGCGGGTGGCGGGTTGATGGGCGGCGGATCGGTGCGGGGCGGGGAGACGACGCTGTGGACGACAGCGCTCGCCGCCAGGATCAGGAACCAGCCGACCAGCATGACCTTGACCCGGAACCGCACCACCGCCCTGTCCAGCCGAGGCGGTGGCACCGCTACGGTGGCGCCGGCCTGTCCGGCCTGCCCAGGGGGCGCTCCGCGGAGCGGGCTCATGGCGCGCTGCAATGCCTCGGCCGCCTCGGGGAGGTTTCGCACAAGACTCGCGGCACGAGGGTGCGCGCTCAGGCTCGCTGGGTGGGCGTCGACGGGCTCGTCGTCGCGGCGCAGGGCCGCCAGCCGGACCGTCAGCGGCGGGTGACTGCCGAGCCCGTCATGGGAGGGGTCGTCGAGTGCCGAGAGACCCCTGCCGTCCGCGAAGGGCCGCCCGGCCGGCTCGGCGATCCGGTGCGCGAAGTCCCGGAAGACGCCCTCGGGAAGCGACGGCGGCGACAGGGAACGGACATCGTCTCCTCCGGTCGTTGACGCCGGTGCCGGCGCCGACGGCCCCTGCGACCGGGCCCGGTTCCCGGTGGTCTCGTTCCAGAGCGGCACCAGGTTGTGCACCGTCAGCAAGGCCTGCGCCAGCGTGTGTGGTCCCGTCATCCGCGCCGCCGCGGCGTCCGCTTCGAGCTCCTGGCCGCGCCGGACGGACAACGTCAGGCGCAGGTACAGGCCGTTGTAGGCCCTGAGGATCCTGAGCAGCAGTCGCGGCGGAGGTGTGACGCTGAGCTGGTCGGTCGCCAGGACCTCCAGATGGCGGATCGTGCGTTCCAGAGCGACACTGCCGCGATGACTGACGGCGGCCAACGCGGTGTGCCGGCCCGCGTAGTGGCCCAGTTCGTGGCACAGGACGGCGCGTAGCTGGTCCCCGGTGAGACCGATGAGCAGAGGCAGGCCGAGGTCCAGGGTGCGAGGGCCGGGGAAGAGACCCCACAGCCTGCTGCGCTCACCGGCGCAGGCGTTCACGGTGTCGGCCAGGCGCAGTGTCGCGGGTGGGGCTGTGTCCAGTTCGTCCGCGAGTTGCCGGATCAAGGCCCACAGCTCGGGCTGCTGCTGCGCGGTGAGCACGATGCGGGGGCCTTCGGGCACGTCGGCGGACTTCCCGGAGAGCAGTCCGTAACCCAGGGTGCAGACGGCGGCCAGGGTGAAGGAGCCCGGTACGGCGACCTGCCAGCTGTCTGTGGTCAGGATGGCTACGAGCAGCAGGAGCTGGGCGGCCAGCACGGCGAGGCCGAGCAGATGGACGCCGCCCAGCAGGGCGCAGCCGAGGAGGGCGCGCACTGTGGTGGTCGCCGTTTTGTTCGCTGTCACCTGCGCCCCGTGCCTCGGCGGTGTCGGCCTGCGAGGTCCGTTCGGGCCTGCGACGGCGCCTGTTCCTCCGCCTCGAAGGCAGAGCACAGCCAGGACTCGGTGGCGTCGAGGGCCGCGGCGAGCCGCTCCTTCGGCGGCCGGTCGCCGACAGCCAGCAGCAGCACGTCCCGCAGAGGGTCGGTATCCGGGCCGAGGCCGAGCATGCGCCGGAGATTGGCGCGCCCCTTGTGCAGGTTCACCCGTGCCGTGGAGGCGGCGATGTTCAGGTCGTCGGCGATCTCCTGATGGGTCATGGCGTAGAGGCTGTACATGACCAGCACCATCCGCTGACGCGGCGGCAGTGCGGCCATCGCGGTCAGCACCCGGCGGGCCTGCGCCGTCTCGTCCGGCAGCGCCTGACTGGGTACGGCCACGTCCAACGCCGCGCGCTTGGCCCTGAGGCGTAGACGCAGGGCGCGCCACAGCTTTCTCCGCATCACCAGACTCACCCACGCGTTGGGCTGGTCGTAGCCGCTGACCCGGCCCCAGTTCTCCAGCGCCGCGAGGAAGGCGTCCTGGACGGCGTCCTCCGCGTCCTGACGGTTGCCGCACAGCATCACCGCCCGGGCCAGCAGGGCCGGGCGGTGGTCTGTGAAGAACGACGCGAAGTCGACGGGAAGGCGTCCGTCCTGCCCTGACTCCTCACCACCGGCCGGTGCGGGCTCCTGCGCGTCGAAGCGGGCACCGCCCGTCCCAGCGCTCATCCCTCTTCCCCTTCCTGCCCGCGGGACGCGGCGAGGCCCTCGCCCCGCACGGTCAGAACGCCGCCGTCCGGGCGGCGTTCCTCGAGCCGGACACCGTGTCCCGCCAGGCGCAACGCAGCAAGAATCAGCCGGCGACGTTCACGTTCTCGCGTCAGCTCCCGCCGCCAGGCCACCACCTGGACGGCGATTCTGACCGTAGCGGCCAACCCCGCGACCACGATCGATTCCCACATACTCGACCACCATCCCCTGGCAACCACGTAACGTCGGCAGATGCCCTGCCGACTGCGACACCGCTGAACACCCGCGGCGGCGCACCGCGTTTACTCCTCGCCCCGAATCCTTTTCCACCCGCCGGGCGGACGCCGGCGACGACACTCCCGAAGGACGGGGGCCACGGCGCGAGTGGACAGAGGGCATGTTCATCGACTTCCGGGCCGTGGCCGGCCCATCGCCGGAGCGCGGCCGGACGTCCCCCGAGCGCGTCCGGAGACGAGGCGCACGGAGGTATCCGCTCGCCGCCCGCACGCCGGACCAGTCCGGCGGGGGATGCGCAGCCGGGCGTTGATGTCGCGGGTGCGGGCGGCAGCCCGTTGTCGGGAGGTGGCGCCGGGATCGTCAGACGGCGATGATCTGCCACTGCTCCTCAGGCGCGCGGTTGCAAGAAAGCGAAAGCGAACTGTTCGGCATGTCGGACATTGTTCGAAAACTATTGACGTTGATCGTGTCCCCCAACAAACTCGCCAACGCGATGTCATGCGGGCCGAACGGCAGCACCTCGGCCGAGTCCTCGCGCACCCTGCCACAGCGATGCCTTCTTCAGGGATGTGAACCCATGCACAGCGTGAGACCTCGCGGTCGCCGGAGATTCCTGCCGGGCGCTCTGGCCTTCGTGGCCGCCGCCTCGCTCCTGGGGGGCTTCGCCGGGCTGGCCGTACCCGCCCAGGCGGCGGAGATCACGGACGGCCTGGCCCTCTGGTACAAACTCGACGCCACCTCGGGCACCGTGGCGGTGGACTCCTCGGGCAACGGCCGAAACGGAATCGTCAACGGCACCGCGGGCTGGTCGGGGGCCGGAGAAGGGCTCACGTTCGACGGGTCGGGCACCTATGTCAAGGTGCCGGACAACATCATGAGCGGCATGAACGCGATCACCGTCTCGATGGACGTGCAGATCGACCCCGCCCAGACCACGCCGTACTTCATCTACGGCTTCGGCAACACCAGCAACGGCAGCGGCAACGGGTACCTCTTCACCACCGGTAACTCGTTCCGGACCGCCATCGCCTCCGGGGGCCCGTCCACCGAGCAGAACACCCAGGCGGGCGGCACGTTGCAGCGCGGGGTCTGGAAGCACGTCACCTACACCCAGACCGGAAACACGGGCGTCCTCTACAGGGACGGAGTGGAGGTGGCCCGCAACACGTCGGTCACCGTCACCCCCGGTTCCATCGGGTCCGGCACCACCACCGCCAACTACGTGGGCAAGTCGGTCTTCACCAGTGACAAGCTCTTCAAGGGCAAGATCCGGGACTTCCGGGTCTACAACCGCGCGCTGGCGCCCGCAGAGGTCCTCGACATCAGCGGCAACACCACGGGCATCGCGAAGGTCACCCATCCCGCGCTGAAGACCGACGCCATCATCGACGACGCCAACAGCAAGATCACCCTCCCGCTGGTCGAAGGGACCGACCTCACCGCGCTCGCCCCGCAGTTCACCCTCGCCGACGGCTCGTCCATCAGCCCCGCCTCCGGCACCCCGCGCGACTTCACCAGGCCCGTCACGTACGAGGTGACCGGCTCCGACGGAACGAAGCGCACCTGGACGGTGGAGGCGCTGGTCATGAGGAGCCCGGTCCTGCCGGGGCTCACCGCCGACCCGAACATCGTCCGCTTCGGCGACACGTATTACATCTACCCGACCACCGACGGCTTCGCGAACTGGAGCGGTACGCAGTTCAAGGCGTACTCGTCCAAGGACCTGGTCCACTGGACCGACCACGGTGTCATCCTCGACCTGGGACCGGACGTCAGCTGGGCCGACAACAAGGCGTGGGCGCCCACGATCGAGGAGAAGAACGGCAAGTACTACTTCTACTTCTGCGCCAACGGCAACATCGGTGTCGCGGTCTCCGACTCGCCGACCGGCCCGTTCAAGGACGCGCTGGGCAAGCCGCTGCTGAAGGCCGGTGACTACTCGGGCCAGATGATCGACCCGGCCGTCTTCACCGACGACGACGGGCAGTCGTATCTCTACTGGGGGAACGGCCAGGCGTACGTCGCCCCCCTCAACGCCGACATGGTCTCCTTCGACGCCTCCAAGGTCACCAACATCACCCCCAGCGGCTACCGCGAGGGCACCTTCGTCATCAAGCGCAAGGGCACCTACTACTTGATGTGGTCGGAGAACGACACCCGGGACGAGAACTACCGGGTCGCCTACGCCACCGGCTCCTCGCCCACCGGTCCCTGGACCAAGCGCGGCGTGATCCTGGAGAAGGACCTCTCGCTCGGCATCAAGGGCCCCGGACACCACTCAGTGGTGCAGGTACCGGGCACCGACGACTGGTACATCGCCTACCACCGCTTCGCCATCCCCGGCGGCGACGGCACCCACCGCGAAACCACCATCGACAAGATGGAGTTCGACGCCGACGGCCTGATCAAGAAGGTCGTCCCCACCCTGAGCAGCATCGACCCGGTCTCCGGCGGCGTCGCCCTGCCGACGAACACCACCCGCTCGCTCCAGTCCGTCAACTTCCCCGGCCGCTACGCCGTCGTGCGGTCCGACAGCCTCGGCTACCTCGATCCGGTGACGTCCTCCAGCACGACGGCGGTCAAGCAGAGCGCCACCTTCACGATCGTCCCCGGCCTGGCCGATTCCAAGTGCTACTCGTTCCGTGACTCGTCCGGCCGCTACCTGCGCCACGCCGACTACCGGGTCCGCTTCGACGCGAGCAACGGCACACAGCTCTTCAACAAGGACGCCACCTACTGCGCCCGGCCCGGCTCGGTCGCCGGCTCGGTCGGCCTGGAGTCGTACAACTACCCCGGCCGCTACATCCGCCACTACAACTACGAGCTGCGCATCGACCCCTACCAGGACAACGCCACCTTCCGCGCCGACAGTTCCTTCACGGCGGTCAGCCCCTGGGCCTGATCGAACCTCCCGCTCGCCCGGTGGCCCGCACGGCAGATCCCTGCGGGCCACCGGTGCCCCGGCCGCCCGCCACGCGGGCGTCCGGTCGTCGCGAACGCGCCCGCACAGCCGGCAAGGCCGCCGCCCGTCCACAGGGGGAGGGGCGACGGCCTTGCCGGGCGCGGTCACACGGCGGGGCACCGCTCAGATGTCCTGCCGCCGGGACACGTCAGTCCACGTACCACTTGCCGCACTTGGTGACGCCCTCGATCTCGGCACAGGCGCGCGCGGCGAAGTTGGAGTTGAAGACGGACTGCGTGCGGCTGCCGGTGTAGGGACCGCACATCTTCCAGCCCTCGCTCTTCGCCTGCTGGTCGCTGACGATGCCCTTGGTGTTGGGGAACGAGTGGAAGCTGCGGTCGACCCACAGCCGGTCGCCGGCCTTGCGGCCGGACTTGATCTCCGCGCGGCTGTAGCGGTCGAGCGCCGACTCGTTCTGCAACTCGACCCGGCGGCCCCTGAAGTCGAACGAGGCTCCGGACTCGACAGCCCTGAAGCGGCCGATGACGGCAATGCCGTCGCAGTCGGCCTCGGTGGCCGAGGCCGCCGACGCGGGAACGAACACGATGGCGCCGCTGCTGATCAGCACGGCCGAGGCCGCGACCACACGGCCCATACGGGGCTTCTTCACATGGGTTCCTTTTGCTTGACATGTACGGGTGGGCCTACGGCTGCGCTGGAGAGGCCGAGAGCCCGCGACGAAGTGCGTCGTCATCTCGAGTCCGCTCAGCGGCATTCCGCGTTGCCCACCGAACAGTGCGCCACGGACCTTGCGAAAACCTTGCGAAGGGAGGCCGGGCTTGCGTCCACACGAGTGGCGACAAGGGGACTTGAGAGAGTGTCAGGTCCATCATGCCTGCTCGGAGGCGGTTTTCGGTAGGACCCAGCGCACGTCCGTTCGGCCTTGTGGCGGCTGATTCCGCGCGCCAGACTCGTCGTCATCCACTCTCCGGTCAACGTGTCGCCAGCCTCCTTCGGCTGTCGGTGCGTTCGCCGTGCTGTCTCGCCGTGTGACGTGCACCGGCCGGGGGGTGGCGGGACGAAGGGGGATCGATGGATCAGGACATGGTGATGCTGGCGAGGGTCAGGCTGCTCAGCGCCAACCGGCGGGTGGTGCGCGGTGCCGAGGGATTGTGGATCTACCGCCTTCTGACGCGGGTCGAGCCGGAGGTGTACGGGTCGAAGCTGGCGTACGTCCTGGTGGAGGCGAGCGCATCGCCCCTGGTGGGGGAGTCCCCCGATCGACGGCCGGCCCTGCTGGACGAGGCCGTGGAGGTGGCCGAGGCTCTCAGTACGTCGAATCCCTACCGGTCGAAGATGCTGGCCAGGGCCCTGGCCGCCAGGCAGCGGGAACGGGAGGGCCGCCCGGCGGAGCCGCTCACGTCCGCGGGGCCGGAGCATCGACCGGTCCTCCAGGGACAGCCGCGACAACGCCCATGACCGAGTGAGAGTCGGGCGCCGACTCCCCAGACGGTGCAGAAGGAAGGGAGGGTCCGGTCGCGCTGTCTGCATGGAGCGGCGCCCGATGCGTCGGGGCGCTGCTCAGGACATGTGTGCGGGCTCCTTGTAGGACATCTGTACTGCGGTATCGGCACTGAACTCGTCGTTCGGCGTCCGGCGGGGACAGCGCCGACCCAGCCGGGCCGGCCGCGCGTCTGTCTCCCGTTCCGGCTCATTTGATCTTGTGACAAGATCTCAGGATGCTACGACTCACCGACTTCATCATCGATTGCCCGGACACGATGAAGCTGGCAGCCTTCTACTCCGAGGTGGTGGGGCTCCCGGTCAAGGAGGGCAGTAACGAGAACTGGGCCGGCATCCGGTTCGGCGCGATCGAACTGGCCTTCATCCAGGTGGAGGACTATCGCGCCCCGCAGTGGCCCGACAGCGAGCACCCCAAGCAGTTCCACCTCGACTTCGAAGTCGACGACATCGAGGCCGAACAGCGCCGCGTCCTGGCCCTCGGCGCGACCCTGCAACGGGACTGCACCGGCCCCGAGGGCTACGGTTTCCGCGTCTACACCGACCCCATCGGCCACCCCTTCTGCCTCTGCCGCAACAAGGGTGTCACCTGGACCGATCAGGGCCCCATCTGGCCCACGCGCGACCAGTAGGCCGGCTGAAGGAATATCGCTTGCCGAGTCCGCACCGTAGGTCGAACGATGACATCTTGTGACGACCACGGAAGAGATGCCTTTGTCCGGTGCCGCCAGGCCGGTTGCGCTGGTGACCGGCGTCGGCCGCTCTCTCGGGATCGGCGCGGGCGTCGCCCGCCGACTGGCCCAGGGCGGCTGGAACGTCGCCTTCACGTACTGGACGCCCTACGATGCGCGCATGGCGTGGGGCGCGGAGGCCGATGCCGCGGACACCATCGCCGAGACCCTGGCGCAACGCGGCGCCGAGACGGCGTCCGTCGAGGCGGACCTCGCCGATCCGGATACGCCGGCGCGTGTCTTCGACGAGGTCCGGAGCCGCCTCGGCGACGTCACCGCCCTGGTGATGTGCCACTGCGAGTCGGTCGACTCCGGCCTGCTCGACACCACGCTGGAAAGCTTCGACCGCCACTTCGCGGTGAACGCACGCGCCACCTGGCTGTTGATCCGCGAGTACGGTCGTCGCTTCCAGGGAGCTCGCGGAACCGGACGGGTGATCAGCCTCACCAGTGACCACACCGTCGGCAATCTGCCCTACGGGGCCAGCAAGGGCGCGCTGGACCGCATCACGCTGGCCGCCGCCCATGAACTCGGGGAACTCGGGATCACCGCCAACGTGATCGACCCGGGGCCGGTGGACACCGGATGGATGTCCGACGGCATTCGGGACCACGTGGTGCGCAGGACACCGCTGGCACGGCTGGGCAACCCGCAGGACACCGCCCACCTCGTGGAGTTCCTGTGCTCACCGCAGGGTCAGTGGATCAATGGACAGCTGCTGAAGAGCAATGGCGGATTCGCCGGCTGACCGCCGGCTGTCACTGTGCGGCCCACCGCGGTCTCCGCCTGCCCGACCACGTCGCCGTCCTCGAAGCGGGAGCCCGTGTCCCGGGCGAGCCACGAGGGGGCCGCCATGGAGTCCAGGTGAGGGCGGGACCTGACCCCGCGAAGGAGGCGCCGGAGCGAGCCGCCCCACGTGGAAGGGGTTGGCGAGGTAGTCGTAGGTGCCCATGGTCAGGCCGCTGGCACGGTCGCCGGGTGAGCCGGCGGCGGTCGGCGTCAGGACCGTCACGCGGCGTCCACGGCCATGCCCTGGTCGCGCAGTCCCTCGGCGATGACGTCGGCGGGGGAGCGGGCGTCCTCGATGCTCGCAGTGCGGCAGGTCTTCGCCGTGGTTCCTCCCGCCCAGTACGAAGCTTCTGCCGTCGTCCTCGGCGGGGTGGCGCGGCGGGCGCCGTGGTGGTCGGCCGATGGGCGGCGAGGGGCCGGAGTCAGGCGCGGGGCGGCTGTCGGCGCGGGCCGCCCCGGGCGCAGGTGACGCAGGTGGTGGCCGCCGGACGGATCTCCAGGCGTTCGGGCGGGATCATCCTGCCGCAGCCTTCACACTGTCCGTACCATCCCTCTTCGAGACGTTCCAGCGCCCGGTCCAGTTCCTCCAGGTGTTCGCGCGCCTGCGCCATCAGGGAGGCCACGTGGGCCCGCTCGAAGGCGGTGGTGCCTCCCTCGGGGTCGTGCTCGTCGTCGACCGCGATCAGCGCGTTCGCCGCGACGATCCCGTCGAAGTCCCTGCTCAGCGCGGCCGCCCGGGCGAGGGTGTCCGCCCGGTCGGCCGCGAGGCGCGCGCGGGCACTCGCGAGGGTGGACGGATCGGGCCCGTCCTGGCTGTAGCGGGATGCTTCGCCCATGCTGCGACAACGCGGATACGTGGTCCAGGATTCCCCCGGCCACCCGCGCCTTGCCTCCTCGTGCCCCGGCAGCATCCGTGGCCGCAGCGCGCAGGGGGATCCGGCCGACGCCACGCCCGTGGGCGTAGCGACCGCGAGGACCGCAGAGCGACCCCGCAGGCGCCGAACGAACGCCCTCGTGCAGGAGTGTGTCCCGGTGACCGCTGTCGCGGTGCCGGCCGGCCCCGGTGTCAGCTGAGCGATGCGTCGATCGATGAGAGCGGCACGGAGAACAGTACGCGCTGGGGAATCGCCGTATCGGTGCCCGACCAGTGTCCCGCGCTGTCAGCCGCCCATTCGGTGAGCGTCCATACCCGACCCGTACTCCACCAGTAGGACATGCTCTCGGTGTGCTGGCCCCAGCAGGCATACGTGATGTCCTGCCCGCAGTTGGCGGCAGCCTTGGCTCCGCTGGTGTTCTGCCGCCACAGGATGCCGTGCTGACCGACCCCACCGCGCGCGTCGGCGACGTAGAAATTCGGTGTGCCGCCGCTGGTGGCGCTGTGGGACAGCACGCCCTGCAGTCCGACGGCCTTCGACTCGTACGCCTGCGAGGCGTTCACTTGGCCGCTGCTGTCCGTGGCGAGGTAGCCGGGGTCGGAGCCGAAGTCGTACCGCCAGATGCGGGCCGGCTGTGTGCCGCCGGAAGAGAACCACTCGGTGGCGACCAGACTGTCCGGCACGCTGCTGCGGTCCAGCGAGATGGATCCGAAGCAGGGGAGCGAGTCGTCGTTGGCGGAGGTGCAGGCCCCGCCGGCGAGGCTGTAGGAGCCTATGGCCGGCATCACGTACTGGTAACCGCCCGCCGACCATCCGCCGCTCACCTTGCCGATGATCGAGCTGTTGACGGTCGCCTGGAGGATGCGCTTCATGTCGAAGATGTACATCACGTTGTGGTCGGCGTCCTTCTCCCACGACGTGACGATCAGCTTGTCCTGGTACCAGACCATGCCGCCCAGGTGGGTCTTGAGGGCGCGGTAGTCGGTGCCCCCGTTGAGCGGGACGACCGGCAGCACCCAGCGGTACTTGAAGGCGTTGGGATTGTTGGCGTCGATGAAGGCGATGCGGCCCATGTGGTCGGTGGTGGTGGCGCCGTTCTGCCCCCAACCGGACAGGATGACCTTGTTGTTGCCCCATATGCCGTCGTTGTCCGCGTCTCCGGAGGATGTCACGGACTGCGGCAGCCAGTCCTGTGTCACCGCGTCACCGGTGTCCCAGCAGTACGAGGACTCCGCGGTGGGTTTCACCGGCAGCGCGGCGGTCTCTGTGCCGGAGCAGTTCGCCGCGTTCCGCATCGTGTGGTTGGCGCTCGCGAGGACTTGGTCGACCCCGCGGGACGTGCCCATCGCGTTCGCCAGGTTGTCGAGGGAGGCGGTCGGAACGCGGTGCTCGACCAGGCGGAGCTTCGCCAGCTCCGAGGAGGAGGTCAGCGCGGTCAGGGCTCCGGGGTTGTCGCCGGGGGCCGCCTCAGCGGTGTTCGCAGGCACCAACAGAGTGGCCACCGCCAGGCAGGCGGTGGCCACAGCGGCTCGCAGGCCGTTTCTACGCATTCTGTGAATCCTCGTTTCGACGGAAGGTGAGGCGGCTTCGACTGCGGTCCACGGTGACCTACGACGGCTCCCGACACCGGAAGTCCCCGCAGCGCTGCGGTGTTTCGAGGACGCGTGGCCGCAGGGGACCGTTCACCGAGCCGTGCGGTGGACACGTAGGCATCCGGGCGAAGCCGACGACTCGGCGGCCTCATCGGCCGGTTACGTCGTCGCGTAGGGCAGAGCGTCGCAAGCCTTCCCCATACGCAACGCACTCAGGGCGACGCGAGAGGCCGGGTCCCGGCGCACTGGGCGCCGGGACCCGGCGAGCGGCGCTCGACTACCGGATGGCGGCGTACCTGCAGGCAGTGACCACGTCTCCCGCGTACTCGCAGACCTTTATGGAGATGTGGCTGGTCTCGCTGAGGTTCTTCGCGAAGGTGGCGCAGTTGCCGTCGTTGCTCGGGTCGTTGCCCTTGATGAGGACGGTGCCGTTACCCGGGTCGCTGCTGGAATTGGGGGTGTAGATGTAGCCGCGGACCCCGTGGCTGTCCGAGCTCAGGTCGCACACCGTCAGGGTGTCGCCGTTCTCCGTCCATCCCGCCCAGCCGCCACCGGTGCCGGTGTAGACACCCGCGTCGGCGGCGTAGGAAGTTCCTCCGCCGATCAGGAGGCCGGCTGCCGCCAGGGCAAGCGCCCCGGCCAATCGGTACTTCATGGTTCTCCTCGGTAGAGTGGGTCAAGGGCCACTGGCAGCAGCAGCCGGCACAGGCTCGCACCCCAATGCAGCGCTGTCCGGCAACTTGTCAGGTACGACAGCTATGTGGGCTGTCGTCTGTGCGTCTCCAGGGGCGATCACCACCATGCACCGCCGGCTGTCCTCCTGTCGTTGGCGGAGGATCCACAATCCACTACGCAGAGAGTCCAGTGGGCCCATCAGCATCGGCGGCATCGCGATCTGGATCTGTGCACGGGCACGTTCGCCGTCGCCCGCCAGGAGGCACCGCACCAGGGCGTCATTGTCGTCGGGGCCCGTTGACGGCTTACCGGTAGCAGCGCTGGGGACGAAATCCACGGGAGCATCCACGCCGCGGTGTGCGAGGGTAGGCGGGTGGGCAATTCACGGGCCTACCCGGTCTTTCGTACTGGGGCCGCCGTCGAGGCATGGACGCAGGCACTGCGCCTGAACGCACTGCTGGAGGTGCACGACGACGAGGTGACCCTGATGGCCGACCTGATGACCGTCGAGGACGCGCGGAGGATGGCGGCGGTGCTGCCTCGGGCCGAGTTCAACCACGCCAGAGCCCAGGTGGACCCGGCTGCACCCGAGATCGTGCACTTCGGCTCGGACATCGCCACGACGGAGGACGCCCTGCTGGAGCCTGAGCTGCCCCTCTCCGTCCTGCACTACGTCCCACCGGGCACCGTGGAAGACGAGTTCGTCAGGGCGCTGGGACGAGGCATCGCCTCGATCGGCCTGTCCGGCAGGTGGCCGGACGACGCGGAGACGGACTCGGGTGGCGTCGCCGCGTACGACGGCGTGGAGGTCGTCTTCAACGGCGACAACGTCAACTGGTCGAGGCCGGCCGACCATCACACGGTTTTCGTCCACGTCGACAAGTGGGGCGACCTTCCGCGCGCCGAGAAACTCGCCGCGTTCCTCGGCGGGACCGTACTGGGGGATGCCCAACACGGCTGGTGAAGGGCCCGGCTCGTGCAGTGACCGTGCAGGTACACCGGGCCGGGTCTTCGTATACGGCCAGGTCCTTCAGCGGTTCATCGTGCCGCCGTCGGCGTCGGGCCGAAGGCGTCGGCGAGGCTGGTGAGGATGGAGCCGGGCCAGTTGGTGTCCCCGAACACGCTGATCGGTACGGCGAGCACGCCGTATTGGCGCCGGAGCGTCCCGGCGGGGATTTCCACCGGGAAGAAGTAGTTGCCGGGGCACGTCCGGCTCGCCGTGGGAATGGCCCCGAGCACATCGTCCGGCAACCGTTCGAACAGCCGCTCGGCCCGTGCGGCGAGTTCGTCGACGACCTTCCGGGGCAAGTCGCCGTGTCCGGTCAGCAGACGGTGGGCCAGGTGCAGCTGTGCCGACGTGGGCGGATCCGCCCGGAAGGCTTCGGCCCATTCGCCTTGCGCCGGACTCAGCAGAACCACGCCGAAGGTGCGCGGCCACAGCCACCCCTTGGTGACCGAATGCAACAGGACCGCACGGCCGGTGTCCAGCAGTCGCCGCGTGCCGGCTGCGAACGGGGTTCCCAGGTCGTAGACGCTGTCGATGAGCAGGCCGCGGCGCGGTGACTCCCGCAGCCACGCCATCACCGCCTCGCACTCGGCGTCGGACAGGTACCGGCCGAGGGGTTTGCTGGGGTTGGCGAGCAGCAGGTATTCGGGCCGGCTGTCCGCCGGCGATCCCGGCAGGGCCGGCGCCGGCAGCGTGGGGTAGGACGCGGGCTCCAGGCCTGCGGCGCGAGCCAGTTCGAAGTAGACCGGGTACACGTCGCTCGGCAGCCACAACCGGGCTTGCTCGACGCGCAGCCGGTGGAACACCACACCGAGCCCGTGCCGGACCCCTCGACAGACCATGGCGTGGCCGGACCACTCCTGCGGCAGCTCGAAGCGCCGCAGCCAGGCGCGGGCGAGATCGCAACGGTGCACCGTGGCCATGTCGGCCGGAGGTTCGGGCCGCATCGGAGCAAGCGCCCGGTACACGTTGGTCTCGCCGGCGTCGAGAAGCGACGAGGAGGCACGCAGTTGGCGCTGCCGGAATCCCTGGAACTCGTCGAACCTCATGCCGTCGCGCCTTCCCGCAGGATCTCGCTGGCGCGGTCTTCCAGGGAGGCGTAGCAGCGTCCGTCGGCCATGACGTTCCAGCTGCGCGCGATCCCGCTGGTGCGTTCCCAGAGCAGGCTGGGCTCGGTATAGGCGGCAATCCGCATCGGCCGTCCGGCCCAGCTGCCGTGGTAGACCGGCGCGCCCCAGGGCAGGCGGCTCGCCAGTTCGAAGCCGTGCCGCTCGGCGAACCGGGTGACGAGGGACAGCGAAACCTGGTGCTGTCGGCTCCAGACGTTGGCGGCGAGGTCGAAGTAGAGCGACTCGGTGCTGGTGGATACGTAGAGCTCCTTGAAGCAGACCTCCTCGACACCGAGAGCCGCGGCCCACGACAGGTAGTCGGCGACCTCGGCCGCGTCGGAGACACCGCCGTGCTGGAGTACGCAGATCAACCTCATCCGCAGCCCGGGCCAGCGCTCGCGTTCCTCGCGCCAGGTGTCGACGACGGAGCTCACCGGCGTGCGCAGCATCATCAGCCGCTCGCTGACGGCGTCGTCCTGATGGTGCCGGGAGACCGCCAGCACGCTCAGGCCCGCGGCGCTGAGGGCTGCGAGGCGGTCGGCCCGGTCGGCGTGCCGGCCCTTCGCCAGCGTGTGCGCGTTGGTGATCAGGACGACCTTCGGGAAGGCCGCCGAGCAGGCGGACACCAGTCGAAGCTGCTGTTCGAAGGGTATGAGGGTCGGCTCCCCGCCGCCGGTGATCACTGCACGCTCGGCACCCGCCGCGCGGGCGCGCTCCAGCCAGTGGGCGACCGCGTCCCACGGGACCCGTGCCGGCGCTTGGTCGCTGGAGATCGACGCTGAGGAGAAGCAGAACGAGCACCGGGCCTGGCAGGCGGAGGCGACCGGCAGAAGCGACACCGAGCGCGGTCGCGTGTCGGCGTAGTGACGCAGTGCCGATCCGTGCAGGTGCAGGGAGGCCGCCGTCGCGTCCTCGACGGTTGTCGGGCGCAGAGTGAACTCGTCGCCCACGCGGTCGAGTTCGTGGACCGCCGACAACCGGATGCGCGCCTCGTGCAGTTCCGTGCCGAGGCCGGTCGACACGTTGGGCACCAGCTTGTCGGGGTCCACCGTGGTTTCCAGCACCAGCAGCCGATCGCCCGGAATGGCCAGGCGGTCCAGCAGGCGTCGTGCCTTGCCGATGCCGATTCCCAGCTCCGCCCGGGTCAGCAGGTGGAACCGGTCGGGATACGTGCTCTCCGGAATCCCCGCCTTTCCGTACGCGTACGCGTACTTGTCGAAGCCCCTCGCGAAGTTCGACAGCACGATGACGTGGAAGCGCTGGTCGCCATGGTTCACCCCGTCATCATGCATGAACGTCGGCACGCCCCCACACCCCCCGCGCACCCCCGCACCCCTGCGCATCCCCCACGCACCCGCGTACACCCCTACGCATACCCACGCACCCCCGCACCGTGTCGACCACGTGGATCCGGCGACGGGGCGGTTCCAAGGCACCCCCGCACCGTGTCGACCACGTGGATCCGGCGACGCGGCGGTCTTGACAGGAGATCGGGATGACGCTTTCTTGGTGTCGTTGCATATAGCGGCACTGTTGTGTAGTGCACAACTTCCTGCCGTCCTGTGACGGCCCCGCACGAGAGCCGGGACACCCGGCGACGGAACGGCCCTGATTCCCCTACAACCCGGAGCGGCGCCTCAGATGACTCGCAACGCACCTGTCGACGACCCCGGAGACGCCCGGCTGCGGGTCGGCCCTCCGAAGGAGTACGCCGCGGGCATCCCCGCGGTCACCTCCTCGCTCCGGCACGCCGGCGAGCAGATGGGAGCCCGCCGGGGACTGCTCACCCTCCTCCGGGTCAATCAGAAGGAGGGTTTCGACTGCCCGGGCTGCGCCTGGCCCGAGCCGGAGCACCGGCACCGCGCGGAATTCTGCGAGAACGGCGCCAAGGCGGTGGCCGAGGAGGCCACCGTGCGCCGGGTCACCCCGGACTTCTTCGCCGGGCACACCCTGGAGGACCTGCTTCCCGCCAGTGACTACTGGCTCGGCCAGCAGGGCCGGCTGACCCACCCCATGTACCGCAGGGCCGGCGACGACCGCTACCGGCCGATCTCCTGGGACGACGCCTTCGCCGTGATCGCCCGCGAACTCGCCGCCCTCGACCACCCCGGCCAGGCCGCCTTCTACACCTCCGGCAGGGCGAGCAACGAGGCCGCGTTCCTGTACCAGTTGTTCGTCCGGATGCTCGGCACCAACAACCTGCCGGACTGCTCCAACATGTGCCACGAGTCCAGCGGTTCGGCGCTGACGGAGACCATAGGGATCGGCAAGGGAAGCGTCACCCTGGACGATCTCCACGACGCCGACCTCATCCTCGTGGTCGGTCAGAACCCCGGCACCAACCACCCCCGGATGCTGTCCTCACTGGAGACCGCCAAGCGCCGGGGCGCGCGGATCATCGCGGTCAACCCGCTGCCCGAGGCGGGGCTGCTGCGGTTCAAGAACCCCCAGCGGCCGTCCGGCGTCCTCGGCGGCGGCACCCGCCTGGCCGACCAGTTCCTCCAGATCAGACTGGGTGGGGACCAGGCGCTGTTCCAGGCCTTCAACCGCATGCTGCTGGAGACGGAGGACGAGAACCCAGGCTCCTGTCTGGACACGCCCTTCATCGACCGGTACACACACGGCTTCCAGGAGTTCGCCGAGCACGCCCGCAGGGTGTCGTGGGACGAGATCCTTACGGCCACCGGCCTGCCCGAAGAGGAGATCCGGGCCGCGTTCCGCGAGGTGCTGGACGCCGAGAAGATCGTCGTCTGCTGGGCGATGGGCCTGACCCAGCACAAGCACTCCGTCCCCACCATCCGGGACGTCGTCAACTTCCTCCTGCTGCGCGGCAACATCGGCCGCCCGGGTGCCGGGCTCTGCCCGGTGCGCGGCCACTCCAACGTGCAGGGCGACCGCACCATGGGCATCTACGAGAAACCGGACGGCGCGTTCCTGGACGCACTCGGCGCCGAGTTCGCGTTCACGCCCCCGAGGCGCCACGGCCACGACGCGGTCGAGAGCATCCGTGCCATGCGCGACGGCGACGTACGGGTCTTCGTCGCCCTCGGCGGCAACTTCGTCGCCGCCGCCCCCGACACCGACCTCACCGAGCGGGCGTTGCGCAACTGCCGCCTCACCGTGCAGATCTCCACCAAGCTCAACCGCTCGCACGTCGTCGCCGGGGAACAGGCGCTCATCCTCCCGTGCCTCGGCCGGACCGAGGCCGACCTGCGGCCCGCCGGGCCCCAACTGGTCACCGTCGAGGACTCCATGGGCATGGTGCACCTCTCCCGGGGGCGACTCGCCCCCGCGTCCGAGCACCTGTTGAGCGAGGTCGCGATCATCTGCCGCACGGCACGGGCCGCGCTCGGGGAAGCGGGCTCCCACGTGCCCTGGGAGGAGTTCGAGGAGGACTACGACCGTATTCGCGACCGCATCGCCCGCGTGGTCCCCGGCTTCCAGGACTTCAACCAGCGGGTGCGAGGGCAGGGCGGCTTCGCGCTGCCCCACCCGCCGCGCGACGAACGCCGGTTCACCACCGCCACGGGGCTGGCCAACTTCACCGCCAACCCGCTGCAACGGCCCCATGTACCGCCGGGCCGGCTGCTGCTCCAGACGCTCCGCTCCCACGACCAGTACAACACCACCGTCTACGGCCTGGACGATCGCTACCGCGGCATCCACCAGGGACGCCGCGTCCTCTTCGTGCACCCCGACGACCTCGCCGACCGGGGCCTGGCCGACGGCGACCTCGTCGACATCGTCAGCGAGTACGACGACGGGGTGGAACGCAGGGCGCCGGCCTTCCGCGTGGTGCCCTACCCGACGCCCCGCGACTGCTGCGCCGCCTACTTCCCCGAGACCAACGTCCTGGTCCCCCTGGACTCCACGGCGGCGATCAGCAACACCCCCACCTCGAAGTCGATCGTCGTGCGCCTGGAACCGGCCCCCGTCGACCCGCCCACCGGGACCTGAGGGCCGACGAGGAGAACAGGACGCCTCCTCGTCGACCCGTCTGAAGGCCCGCCGACTGCTCGCGGTGGCGTCCGCGGGCGTCGGGCGCCGCACATCCTCGACCTGCTGCCCACCTCCGTCGGCGCCTTCCTCGGCGACCTCGCCCAGATGGCGGGCCGTACCGAGGCGTCGAGCGGCAGGGGTGTCGCCGACTGGCTGGCGAGCTGGACGGTCTTCTACTGGGGGTGGTGGATCCCCTGGACGCCCTTCGTCGGCATGTTCATCGCGCGGATCAGCCGCGGCCGTATCATCCGGCAGTTCGTCGGGGGCGTCATCCTGGTCCCCAGCAGTGTCAGCCTGCTCTGGTTCGCCGTCTTCGGCGGTTCGGCGATGCACCTCCAGGAGTCCGGTCGCCTCAACGACGCCGCGACCGCCCAGGGCCAGCTCTTCGACATCCTCCAGCAGTACCCCGTGGCCACGGTGACGAGCATCGTCGTGATGGTGCTCGTCGGCATCTTCTTCGTCTCCGGCGCGGACGCCGCCTCCATCGTGATGGGGACGCTCTCGCAGCGGGGCTCCCTGGAACCCTCCCGGGGTGTCGTGGTGTTCTGGGGTGTGCTGACCGGGGCTGTCGCCGCCGTCATGCTGCTCATCGGCGGAGGCAAGGGCGACGCGCTCACGGGGCTGCAGAACCTCACCATCCTCGCGGCGGCCCCCTTCACCCTCGTGGTGATCGGGTTGTGCGTCGCGCTCAACCGGGACCTGCGTCACGATCCGCTGATCATCCGCGGACGCATGGGCGAGGAGGCCGTCGAGACGGCCGTCATCGCCGGCCACGAGAAATACGACGGGGACTTCGAGCCCCGCATCGGCCCCGCCACGTCCACGGCCGGCGAGGAGAGTGCAGGGCCCACGCAGGCCGGGGAGTCCTCGCAGTCCGTCTCCTCCGCCGTCTGAGACCGCCGGACCCGCCGCCCGGCGGGGTCGTGGCACCGCCCGGTGCGGCCACGGGCCCGCCGGGCCTTCGCGTCCGCCTCCGGGATCATGCGCCCGCCCTCGCCCCGCGGTTGCCGCGAGCCGACGAGGCGGGCTTCTTCAGTTGTTCTATGTGAGGTGAGTTGTGGATGTCGCAACGCCTTGCGGGGTGCGAAGGGGCTTCTGAATGCCTTGACAAGGGTTCTGGGCGACTCCAGACTGATGTTGCGCTTACCGCAAACCGTTTCGTTATACGCACCCGAGGTGTCATGATGATTCCCGCGTGCCGTCTCGCGGATCTCCCGCGAGGTGAGGCCTTCCGGCTCGACGCCGACCCGCCGGTCTCGGTGTTCCACACCGACGACGGCGAGGTCTTCGCCATCGACGACACCTGTACCCACCAGGACGCCTCGCTCGCCGACGGCTGGCTGGAGGGCTGCGAGGTGGAATGCCCGCTGCATGCCTCCAAGTTCGACCTGCGCACCGGCGCGGTGGACTCCCCGCCGGCGAAGCTGCCGGTCCGGACGCACGAGGTCGTCGTCGAGGACGGCATGATCTACGTGCGGCTCTCCACGGAGGCGCCCAACCTGCCGCCCTGCATCTCGGCCCGCCTCGCCGGTGGTCCCGCGTGAGGACCGTCGCCGTGGTCGGCGCCTCCCTCGCCGGGCTGTCGGCGGCACGCTCGCTGCGCAAGCAGGGCTTCGACGGACGCCTGGTCGTCATCGGGGACGAGCCGCACCGCCCCTACGACAGGCCCCCGCTGTCCAAGGAGTTCCTGTCCGGCACCCTCGGCGAGGCCGAACTCGCCCTGGAGGCGGAGGGTGAGGACCTGGCGGCGGAGTGGCTGCTCGGCGCCCGCGCCACCGGCCTCGACCACACCGCGCGCTCCGTCCGCCTCGCCCACGGACCTGAGGTGCGCGCCGACGGCTTCGTCATCGCCACCGGCGCCGTGGCGCGCGCCCTGCCGGGCTCCGCGGGCCTCGCCGGAGTGCACACCCTGCGCACCCTGGACGACGCCCGCGCCCTACGGGACGAACTGGCCGGCGGCGGACGCCTGGTGGTGATCGGCGGCGGTTTCATCGGCGCCGAGGTCGCCTCCACCGCGTACGCCCTCGGTCTCGACGTGACCGTCGTGGAAGCGGCCCCGACCCCGCTCGCCGGGCCGCTCGGCGCCACCATGGGCGCCGTCGTCTCCGGCCTGCACACCGACCACGGTGTGCGGCTGTTGTGCGGCGTGGGCGTCAAGGGACTGAGCGGGGAGCGCCGAGTGGACGCCGTCCTGCTGGAGGACGGCCGAAGCGTCCCCGCCGACATCGTCGTCGTCGGGGTCGGGGCCCTCCCGTGCGTCGAGTGGCTGGAGGGTTCCGGCATCGTCCTCGACAACGGCGTGAAGTGCGGTGCGGACGGCCGGACCAGCCTGGCCGGCGTGGTCGCGGTCGGCGACTGTGCCAACTGGTACGACCCCCGGGCCGGCCACCACCGCCGCGTGGAGCACTGGACCGGCGCGCGCGAGCGCCCGGAGGCCGCCGTCGCCACCCTGCTGGCAGGGGGTGCGGTGGAGCCCGGTGTGCCCCGGCCGCCGTACTTCTGGTCGGACCAGTACGGCGTCCGCATCCAGTTCGCCGGCCACGCGGCCGAGGCCGACAGCATCACCGTCGAGGCGGGCGCGGCGGACGACCGCGACGTCCTCGCCGTCTACCGGCGCGACGGCCGGCCGGTCGCCGTGCTCGGGATGAACCAGCCGCGGCTGTTCATGCGGGCGCGCAAGCAGCTGGCCGCCGGCACGTCTTGACAGCATCCCCGCGTCACCCCATGCTGCGGTTGCCCACAGCGCGCAGCGTTGCTCCATGTACAACGCCGTCCGGAGTCGTCCTCCCGGCGTCCGAATGACCCCTCCGCGACGTTCACCGAGGAGTGACCCGTGACCTCGACCAGCCTGCCCGACAGCCTGATCGCCACTCTTCCCGGCTCCTCCTACACCGATCCCGGGGTCTTCGCCCAGGAGCAGGAGCGCATCTTCGAGACCATGTGGTTCTGCGTCGCCCGGGCTTCCGAGCTGGCGAAGCCGGGTGCGTTCCGCACCGTCGACGTCGGCCGCGAGAGCATCCTGGTCACCCGGGCCCGGGACCACTCGATCCGCGCGTACTTCAACGTCTGCCGGCACCGCGGGGCCAAGCTCTGCACCGAGGAGTCCGGCGAGGTCAAGCGGGCCTTCCAGTGTCCCTACCACGCCTGGACGTACGGCCTGGACGGCAAGCTGGTCGCCGCACCGAACCTGACCAAGATGCCCGACGTCGGCCGCACCGAGTACGGCCTGGTGAGTGTCGCCGTGCGGGAATGGCTCGGCTATGTCTGGGTGTGCCTCGCGGAGAACCCGCCGTCCTTCGAGGAGGACGTCATCGGTGAGGTCGTGGCCCGCCTGGGCGACGTAGAGTCGATCGAGCGGTACGACATCGACAACCTGTCCGTCGGGCGTCGGATCACCTATGACGTGAAGGCGAACTGGAAGCTCATCATCGAGAACTTCATGGAGTGCTACCACTGCGCCACGATCCACCCGGAACTGACCGAGGTGCTGCCGGAGTTCGCGGACGGGTACGCCGCGCAGTACTACGTGGGGCACGGCGCGGAGTTCGGTGAGGAGGTGCGGGGGTTCACGGTGGACGGCTCCGAGGGCCTGGACCGCATCCCGGGTGTCGCCGAGGACCAGGACCGCCGTTACTACGCGATCACCGTGCGGCCGCAGGTGTTCATCAACCTCGTCCCCGACCACGTGATCTTCCACCGCATGTACCCGATGGCGGCCGACCGCACGGTCGTCGAGTGCGACTGGCTGTACCTCCCGCACGTCGTCGAGAGCGGCAAGGACGTCAGCCGGTCCGTGGAGCTCTTCGACCGGGTCAACCGGCAGGACTTCGACGCCTGTGAGCGCACCCAGCCCGGCATGAGCTCACGGCTGTACGCCAAGGGCGGTGTGCTGGTGCCCAGCGAGCACCACATAGGCGCCTTCCACGACTGGGTGAACGAGCGCCTCGGCACTCCTCAGGGGTGAATCAGCCCAGGAAGCCCATGCGGTGGCTGATCTCGGCGGCGCCCTTGACCAGCACCGGGGACAGTTCGTGCAGACGCTGCTCGGTGAGCCGGTAGGAGGGCCCGGAGGCGCTGACGGCGGCGATGACCTCGCCGTCGCGGTTGCGCACCGGCGCGGCCATGGCGTGCAGGCCGATCTCCAGCTCCTCCAGGGTGAAGGCGTAACCCTGCTCCCGAGCGGTGACGAGGTGCTTCTCGAGCTTCGTCTTCGCGGTGATGGTGTGCGGGGTGACCTTCTTCATGCCCGCGGTCGTCAGCAGCGTGGCGCGCTCCTTCGCCGACAGGTGGGCCAGCAGGATCTTGCCGCTCGAGGTGGCGTGCAGGGGAGTCAACTGGCCCACCCAGTTGTGCGCGGTGACCGCCCCCGGTCCACGCACCTGGTACAGGTTGATCGCGTACTGCTCCTGCATCACGGCGATGTTGACGGTCTCGCCGATCTCCTCGGCCAGCCGCTCGCACACGGGACGGCTCTGCTGCGTGATGTCGATACGGCCCGTGACCGCGCCGGCCAGGCGCACGATGCCGAAACCGAGCCGGTACTTGCCGCGTTCCCCGGCCTGCTCGACCAGGCCGCGCGCTTCCAGGGCCCCGAGGAGACGGAAGGCCGTCGACTTGTGCACCTCGATCTCGGCCGCCACCTCGCTGACACCGGCTTCGCCGCGCTGCGCGAGAATCTCCAGGACGCTGATGGCGCGGTCGACCGACTGCACCCCGCCCGCTGGTGCGTTCGACGTTTCTGTGTCAAGGCTGTAGTTGCTCACAGTGCAACTATACGCGCAGTAAACAACGCGATTGCAAGTAACCGTCCTGAGGCGAAGTTCCCCAAGTTGCGTCGTTCGCAACCTGGTGCGTATAGCGCGACCGGTCTAGCATGCCACGCATATCTACGGCGCGAGTGAGACGAGGCACCATGGCTCCTGTGCAGTACGACTTCGTGATCGTCGGTGGTGGATCCGCGGGCAGTGCACTGGCAAACAGGCTGTCCGCCGACCCGGCGAACCGAGTTCTGGTCCTGGAAGCGGGCCGGTCGGACTTCCCGTGGGACGTCTTCATCCACATGCCGGCTGCGCTGACCTATCCGATCGGCAGCCGGTTCTACGACTGGAAGTACGAGTCCGAGCCCGAGCCCCACATGGGCGGGCGGCGTGTCTACCACGCGCGCGGCAAGGTGCTGGGCGGCTCCAGCAGCATCAACGGCATGATCTTCCAGCGCGGCAACCCCATGGACTACGAGCGCTGGGCCGCCGACCCCGGGATGGAGACCTGGGACTACGCGCACTGCCTGCCCTACTTCCGGCGCATGGAGAACTGCCTCGCGGCCGACCCCGACGACGAGTTCCGGGGCCACGACGGCCCCCTCGTCCTGGAGCGCGGCCCCGCCTCCAACCCGCTCTTCGGCGCCTTCCTCAAGGCCACCGAGGAAGCCGGCTACGCCCCCACGGACGACGTCAACGGCTACCGCCAGGAGGGCTTCGCCAAGTTCGACCGCAACGTCCACCGCGGACGCCGGCTCTCGGCCTCGAAGGCGTATCTGAAGCCCGTCCGGAAGCGGCCCAACCTCACGGTCACCACCCGTGCTCTCGTCACCCGTGTCCTCTTCGAGGGCAAGAAGGCGGTCGGCGTCGAGTACCGGCGCGGCAAGGGCGCCGCGAAGCAGGTCCGCGCCAAGGAGGTCATCCTCTGCGGCGGCGCGATCAACTCGCCTCAGCTGCTCCAGCTCTCCGGCGTCGGCAACGCCGAGGAACTCAGGGCGCTCGGCATCGACGTCGTCCACGACCTCCCGGGCGTCGGCGAGAACATGCAGGACCACCTGGAGGTCTACATCCAGTACGCATGTGAGAAGCCCGTCTCCATGCAGCCCTACCTGGCGAAGTGGCGGGCGCCCTTCATCGGGCTCCAGTGGCTGTTCCGCAAGGGCCCGGCCGCCACCAACCACTTCGAGGCCGGCGGGTTCGCCCGCAGCAACGAGGACGTGGACTACCCCAATCTGATGTTCCACTTCCTGCCGATCGCGGTCCGTTACGACGGCTCCGTGCCGGCCGGCGGCCACGGCTATCAGGTGCACGTGGGACCCATGTACTCCGACGCCATCGGCTCGGTGAAGATCAAGAGCAGGGACCCGAGGGAGCACCCCGCCCTGCGCTTCAACTACCTCTCCACCGAGCAGGACCGCCGCGAGTGGGTCGAGGCGATCCGGGTGGCCCGCCAGCTCCTCAACCAGCCCGCGCTCGCCCCGTACAACGGCGGGGAGATCTCCCCCGGACCGTCCGTCGAGTCGGACGAGGAGATCCTCGCCTGGGTCGCCAAGGACGGCGAGACCGCTCTGCACCCCTCCTGCACCTGCAAGATGGGCACCGACGAGATGTCCGTCGTGGACCCCACCAGCATGCGCGTGCACGGCGTGGAGGGCCTGCGGGTGGTTGACGCCTCGGTCATGCCGTACGTCACCAACGGCAACATCTACGCCCCTGTCATGATGATCGCCGAGAAGGCCGCCGACCTCATCCTCGGCAAGAAGCCGGCGGCGCCGTCGAAGGCCGCGTACTACCGTCACCGCGACGCGCAGAAGCCGGCGGAGTAGACGTTGGCCGCCGCAGGGCTTCGCGCGCTGCTGAGGAGGGTCCGCTACGAGGTGCTGCCGGTGAGGACCACCGAGGAGAAGGTCCTCGCCCACGTTCCGCGTGACGTCGTCGTCACCGTGACGGCGTCACCGGTCAAGGGCCTGGAACCGACCCTCGACCTCGTCGGCCGGCTGGCCGCGCACGGGTACCGTACGGTCCCGCACGTCCCCGCCCGGCTCCTGCGGGACGACCTGCACCTGAAGGAGGTCGTGGACCGGCTGCGCGAGGCCGGGGTGGACGACGTGTTCGTCCCGGCGGGGGACGCCGACCCGCCGGCCGGTCCCTACGACGGGTCGCTGCCGGTGCTCCGCCGGCTCAGCGAGCTGGGCGGACCGTTCGCCCGCGTCGGGGTCACCGGTTATCCCGAGAGTCATCCGCTCATCCACGACGACGTCACCGTCCAGGCGATGTGGGACAAGCGCGAGCACGCCACGTACATCGTGAGCAACCTCTGCTTCGACCCGCGGGTGCTGGAGGAGTGGCTCGTTCGTATCAGGCGCCGGGACGTGACCCTGCCGGTCCACGTGGGCGTCGCGGGGCCCGTGCAGCGGGCGAAGCTGCTGGCCATGGCGACGAAGACGGGGGTGGGGGAGTCGGTCCGCTTCCTGACCCGGCACCCGTCGTGGTTCGCGCGCTTCGCCGCGCCCGGCGGCTACGCGCCGGAGAAGCTGCTCACCCGCACGCGGAACGCCCTCACCGACCCCGCGTCGGGGGTGGCGGGGCTGCACCTGTTCACCTTCAACCAGATCGCGGAGACGGAGCGGTGGCGGCGGGCCCTGCTGGACCGGCTGGAGGGCTGAGCACACCGCTCCCGCGCCGCTTCTCGCCGGACGCACAACGCCGGACGGGCTCTCGGCCCGTCCGGCGTTCGTGCACGGACGTGTGGCGCTCAGCGGAAGACGACCGTGCGGTTGCCCTCGACCATCACGCGGCTCTCGCTGTGCCACTTCACGGCGTGCGCGAGGACCTGGGCCTCCACGTCCCGTCCGACCGTGACGAGCTCGCCGGGGTCCAGCGAGTGGTCCACCCGGACGACGTCCTGCTCGATGATCTGGCCCTCGTCCAGGTCGGACGTCACGTAGTGGGCGGTCGCGCCGATGAGCTTCACCCCGCGGTCGTAGGCCTGCTCGTAGGGGCGGGCGCCCTTGAAGCTGGGCAGGAAGGAGTGGTGGATGTTGATGGCGCGGCCTTCGAGCTGCTTGCACAGGTCGTCGGAGAGGATCTGCATGTAGCGGGCCAGCACCACCAGGTCGACGTCCAGGTCGCGGACGAGCTCGAGCAGTCGTGCCTCGGCCTCGGCCTTGGTGTCCCGGGTCACCGGGACGTGGTGGAAGGGGATGTCGTACGTCTCCGCGAGCTTCGCGAACTCCCGGTGGTTGGACACGATCGCGGGGATCTCGATGTTGAGCGCGCCCGCCCGTTGGCGGAACAGCAGGTCGTTCAGGCAGTGGCCGAACTTGGACACCATGATCAGGGTCCGGGTCGGAGTGGAGGCGTCGCTGAGGGACCACGAGATGCCGTAGGCCTCGGCGACCGGCCCGAAGCGGTGGCGCAGCCCCTCCAGGTCGACGTTCGGGTCGGAGACGTCGAAGTGGACCCGCATGAAGAACCCGCCCTGGAGCCGGTCGTCGAACTGCTGGCTTTCCAGGATGTTGCCGGAGTTCCGGACGAGAAAGCCGCTCACGGCGTGGACCAGCCCTGCGCTGTCGGGGCAGGAAAGCGTTAGGACGAACTCACGGCCAGGTTGCGGGCGAGGGGACATGTGCGGCCTCCGTCGGTGCGTAATGCACAACATGGTGAGCGATACGCAACATGGTCGGCTCGGTGCCGCCTGCGGTCAAGAGTGGGCGGGTAAGTGGCCGCATGGCCAAATCGTCATACGGCAATGTCTTGACGTCCGTCTGGCCAGCCGACAGGGTGTTCCATCACAAGCAATCGGGTGCACGATGCGCAACGAATTTCAGTCGGAAGGCTCGGGGCGTGGCAGACCTGTATGTGGATGGTGAGTGGCGGGACGCGCTGGCGGGTGGGCGTCGGGACATCCGGTGTCCCGCTGACGGCACGCTCGCGGTGACGGTGTCGGAGGGTACGCGTCCCGATGCCGAGGCGGCGATCGCGGCCGCCCGGGAGGCCTTCGATGCCGGTCCCTGGCCGCACACGCCCGAGCGGGAGCGCGGTGCACTGCTGCTGCGCACCGCCGACATCGTCGAGCGGGATGCCAAGGTCTTCGCCCGGGCGGAGTCGCTGGACACCGGTAAGCGGGTGGTGGAGAGCGAGTACGACATCGCCGACGTCGTCTCCTGTTTCCGTTACTACGGCGGGATCGCGGGCACCGACGCGGGGCGGGTGATCGACACCGGCCGTGACGACGCCGTGAGCCGTGTCGTGTACGAGCCGGTCGGGGTGTGCGCGTTGATCACGCCGTGGAACTATCCGCTGCTGCAGGCGAGTTGGAAGGTCGCTCCGGCTCTCGCCGCGGGCAACACGGTCGTCCTGAAGCCCAGCGAGCTCACGCCCTCGACGTCGGTCCTGCTGATGAAGGCGCTGGAGGAGGCCGGGCTGCCGGCGGGGGCGGCGAACCTGGTGCTGGGCGCCGGCCCCGAGGTCGGCGCACCGCTCGGCGAGGACCCCCGTGTCGACATGGTCTCCTTCACCGGCGGCCTGGACACCGGCAGGCGCATCATGGCCTCGGCGGCGGCGACGGTGAAGAAGGTCGCGCTGGAGCTGGGCGGCAAGAACCCCAATGTCGTCTTCGCGGACGCCGACTTCGAGACGGCCGTGGACTTCGCCCTCACCGCGGTCTTCCTGCACTCGGGCCAGGTGTGCTCGGCGGGGGCCCGGCTGGTCGTCGAGGACCGCCTGCACGACCGTCTCGTCGACGAGATCGTCCGCCGGGCCCGGCTGATCCGTCTCGGCGGCCCCTTCGACCCGCGGGCCGAGACCGGGGCGCTGATCTCCGCGCGGCACCTGGAGAAGGTGGAGGCCTACGTCGCGGCGGGCCTGGCCGAGGGCGCGGTGCTGCGCTGCGGCGGGGAACGCCCGGGCGATCCGGCGCTGGCGGGTGGCCACTACTACCTGCCCACGGTGCTGGACGAGTGCCGGCAGGACATGCGCGTGGTGCGTGAGGAGTCCTTCGGGCCGGTGCTGACCGTGGAGCGTTTCACCGACGAGGACGACGCCGTGCGCATCGCCAACGACACCGAGTACGGGCTCGCCGGGGCGGTGTGGACGCAGGACGCCGGCAGGGCCCAGCGGGTCGCGCGGCGGCTGCGGCACGGCACGGTGTGGATCAACGACTACCACCCCTACGTGCCGCAAGCGGAATGGGGCGGTTTCGGGCATTCGGGTGTGGGCCGGGAGCTGGGACCGACCGGCCTGAACGAATACCGAGAGCCCAAGCACATCTGGCAGAACATCCAACCCCGGCCGCAGCGCTGGTTCAGCGGCTGAACGCCGAAAAGAGGTCGAGCATGACCACCCAGACCGAGGTGCCGCAGCGGCGCGGCACGCCCCAGGACTCGGGTCCCACCCCGGTCATCTCCGTGCGCAATCTGTGGAAGGTGTTCGGGCCGAAGGCCGACCGGGTGCCGGGGTCCGAGGATCTGTGCGGGCTCACCCGCCGTGAGCTGATGGACCGCACCGGCTGCACGGCCGCCGTACGCGATGTGCACTTCGACGTCTCGCCCGGCGAGGTCTTCGTCGTGATGGGGCTGTCGGGCTCCGGCAAGTCGACCCTGGTGCGATGTCTGACCCGGCTGATCGAGCCCACCGCGGGCGAGATCGTCTTCGAGGGCGAGGACATCCGGCAGGCCGACGACAGGCGCCTGCGTGATCTGCGCCGCCGCAAGTTCTCCATGGTCTTCCAGCACTTCGGGCTGCTGCCCCACCGCCGGGTCGTCGACAACGTGTCCTTCGGTCTGGAGATCCGCGGCATGGGCCGGGCCGAGCGCACCAGGCGGGCCCAGGAGGTCGTCGAACTCGTCGGCCTCGCCGGCTACGAGAACTCCTACCCCGACCAGCTGTCGGGCGGTATGCAGCAGCGTGTCGGCCTGGCCCGGGCGCTGGCGGGCGATCCGGACGTGCTCTTCTTCGACGAGCCGTTCTCGGCGCTCGACCCGCTGATCCGCCGCGACATGCAGAACGAGGTCATCCGTCTGCACCACGAGGTCGGCAAGACCATGGTGTTCATCACCCACGACCTGTCCGAGGCGCTCAAGCTGGGCGACCGCATCCTCATCATGCGCGACGGCAAGATGGTGCAGTGCGGCACCGGCGACGAGCTGGTGGGCGCCCCCGCCGACGACTACGTGCGCGAGTTCGTCAAGGACGTGCCCCGCGGTGACGTGCTCACCCTGCGCTGGATCATGCGCCCGCCGGCCGACGGAGACCCCCTGGACGGCCCCGAACTGGGCCCCGACGTCGTGGTGCGGGAGGCCACCCGGGCGGTGCTCGCGGCCGACAGGCCCGTCAAGGTCGTCGAGAACGGCAGACTCCTCGGCATCGTCGGCGACGAGGAGATCCTCGCCGTGGTCGCCGGACAGGAAGGCGGCGCCTGATGACCGTCGTCGTGGAGAAGACCGAGCCGCCGGGTGGACCGGAGAGGACCCGGCCCGTCGAGGAGCCGGCCCCGGCCGCGGAGCCCCGCAGGATCAGCCGCTCCCTGGTGATCGGCGTGATTCTGGTCGTCTGGCTGGTGCTGTTCGCCGTCCTGCGCGGCAGACAGACCCTCGCGCTCGCGGCGGCGGACCTGACCGGTCTGCACCGGTGGTTCAACGACGTCAACGACTCGATCGGCGCGAACCGCGACACCAACCCGCTGTTCCTGTACTTCTTCAACGAGATCCGCCTGGTCATCGACACCCTGGTGACCTTCGTCCGGGAGCTGATCTCCCAGCCCTCGGACGCCCGGCCCCTCCCGCAGATCGGCTGGCTCGGCGTGGTCGGCATCGCCGGCTACGTCTCGTGGGCCTTCGGCAACTGGCGGGTCGCCCTGCTGGCGGTGGCCGGCTTCACCTTCTTCGGGCTGCAGGGCCTGTGGCAGGAGAGCATGGACACCCTGGCGCTGACCCTGTCCTCGGTCCTTGTGGCGCTGCTGTTCGCGATCCCGCTCGGGGTGTGGGCGGGGCTGTCCGACCGGTTCCACCGGATCATGACGCCCTTCCTGGACTTCATGCAGACCATGCCGACCTTCGTCTACCTCGCCCCCCTGACCCTGTTCTTCCTCATCGGCGGAGCCTCCGCCACCATCGCCACGGTGATCTACGCGGCGCCACCCGCCATCCGCATCACCGCGCACGCCATCCGGTCCGTCCCCGAGACCACCGTCGAGGCGGCCGACTCGCTCGGCGCGACGCGTCGGCAGGCCCTGCTGAAGGTCCTGCTGCCGATGTCCAAGCGGACCGTGGTGATGGGCGTCAACCAGACCATCATGGCCGCCCTGGCCATGGTCACCATCGCCGCCCTGATCGACGCGCCGGGCCTCGGCAAGACCGTCGTCCAGGCGCTCCAGTCGCTCGACGTCGGCACCGCCTTCAACGCGGGCCTGTCCATCGTCGTCATGGCGATCGTGCTCGACCGGGTGACGACCGCGGCCAGCACCCGCGAGGAGGAGGCCCGGCGTTCGAAGAACCGGTTCCTCGCCTGGCGGCGGCCGCTGCTCGGCGCGGGCGCGGTCGTCACGGCCGTGCTGGTCTTCATGTCGCACACCTATGTGTGGGCGGCCGAGTTCCCCGGCGAGGGCGGTCTCGGCAGTTCCATCGCGAGCGCGGCGGACACCACGACGACCTGGGTGCAGGACAACCTGTCGGGTGTCACCAACACCGTCCGCGACCTCATCACCAACGGGCTGCTCAACCCTTTCCAGTCGCTGCTCACGGACTCCCCGTGGTGGCTCGTCGGCGCCGTGCTGATCGCGCTCGGCGTCGTCCTCGGCGGCCGTCGGGCCGGAATCACCACGGCGGTGTGCGTAGGGCTGCTGGTCGCCACCGGGATGTGGTCGGACAGCATGACGACGCTGGCCTCGACGGTGGTCGCCACCATTCTCGTGATGCTGCTCGGCGTCGTCTTCGGCGTGTGGATGGGCCGCAGCCGGCTGGTGGACCGCATGCTGCGGCCGAGCCTGGACGCGGCGCAGGTCATGCCGCCGTTCGTCTATCTGGTGCCGTTCCTCGCGCTGTTCGGCGCGACCCGTTTCACGGCGATCGTCGCCGCGATCGTCTACGCGGCCCCCGTCGCCATGAAGATCATCGCGGACGGGGTGCGGAACGTGCCCGCGGCCACCGTGGAGGCGGCCACCTCCGCCGGGTGCAACACCTGGCAGATCATCACCAAGGTCCAGCTGCCGATGGCACGCAGCGCCCTGACCCTCGCAACGAACCAGGGTCTGATCTACGTGCTGTCGATGGTTGTGGTGGGCGGCCTGGTAGGCGCGGGCGCCCTCGGCTACGACGTCGTAGCCGGTTTCTCGCAGGGCCAACTCTTCGGGAAGGGGCTCGCCGCGGGGCTGGCCATCGTCCTTCTCGGAGTCATGTTCGACCGCATCACTCAGGCCGCGGCGCGGCGAACCAGCGCGTAAGGAGCAACTGACCATGGCAAGGCAAGCAAGACGATGGAGAGCCGGCGCGGCCGGCATGGCGGTCCTCGGGCTCACCCTCACCGCCTGCGGCGGTGCGAAGGTCGGTGACAGCTCCTCGGAGGCGGGCGGCTCGAGCAGCTCCGCCAAGTGCGGCACCTTCAACCTCGCGGTCAACCCGTGGGTGGGCTACGAGGCCAACGCGGCGGTCATCGCGTACGTCGCGGAGAACGACCTCCACTGCAAGGTCACCAAGAAGGACCTCAAGGAGGAGATCGCCTGGCAGGGCTTCGGGACCGGTGAGGTCGACGCGGTCGTCGAGAACTGGGGCCACGACGACCTGAAGAAGAAGTACATCACCGGCCAGAAGACCGCCGTGGACGCCGGCGCGACCGGAAACGAAGGCCTGATCGGCTGGTATGTGCCGCCGTGGCTGGCCAAGGAGCACCCGGACATCACCGACTGGAAGAACCTCGACAAGTACGCGGCGAAGTTCAAGACGTCCGAGTCCGGTGGCAAGGGCCAGCTCCTCGACGGCGACCCGTCGTTCGTCACCAACGACGAGGCGCTGGTGAAGAACCTGAAGCTGGACTACAAGGTCGTGTACGCGGGCAGCGAGACGGCCCTCATCCAGACCTTCCGCAAGGCCGAGAAGAACAAGGAATGGGTGATCGGCTACTTCTACGAGCCCCAGTGGTTCATGTCCGAGGTGCCGCTGGTGAAGGTCAAGCTGCCGGAGTACAAGGCGGGCTGCGACGCCGACGCCGAGAAGATCGCCTGCGACTACCCGGTCTACACGCTGGACAAGATCGTCAGCGCGAAGTTCGCCAAGTCCGGCAGCCCGGCCTACGACCTCGTGAAGAAGTTCAACTGGACGAACGACGACCAGAACGTCGTGGCCAAGTACATCGCCGTCGACAAGATGACCCCCGAGGCCGCGGCCAAGAAGTGGGTCGAGGCCAACCGCGCCAAGGTGGACGCCTGGATCAAGTAGGGGCGGAGACCGGATGCGGGAAGCCGGTCGGACCATGCCCGGTGGGCGGCGTGCGCGAGATGCGCGCCGCCCACCGGGCATCGCCGTGTCCGGGCCCGCCACCCCCCTGTTTTCCGAGGTCTCGGGACCCTTGACACCCACCTGCGCGAAAGGCACATTGAGTTGCGCAACCTGAATCGCGTTGCGTGAACAGCAACTCGATCGGCTCGACTGATCAACAGACCGGAGGTGCGGCGATGGCGGGACCCCGAGTGGTCATCATCGGAGCGGGAGTCGTGGGAGCGGCTCTCGCGGACGAGATCTCCGCGCGAGGCTGGACCGAGGTGACCGTGGTCGACCAGGGCCCGCTCCCCGCCACCGGGGGCTCCACGTCACACGCCCCGGGCCTGGTCTTCCAGACGAACTCCTCCAAGACGATGACCGAGCTGGCCAGGTACACCGTCGAGAAGTTCTGCTCCCTCGACGTGGACGGCAAGCCCTGCTTCCTCCAGGTCGGCGGACTCGAAGTGGCCACCACCTCCGAGCGCCTGACCGAGCTGCGGCGCCGGCACGGCTGGATCACCGCCTGGGGCATCGACGCCCGCCTGCTCACCGCGGACGAATGCCTCGAGCAGCACCCGCTGGTCAACCCCGACAAGGTCCTCGGCGGCCTCCTGGTCCCCACCGACGGCCTCGCCAAGGCGGTCCTCGCCGTCGAGGCGCAGATCCGCCGGGCCACCGAGCGCGGTGTGACCTTCCTGGCCCGCCACGAGGTCCTCGACGTCCTGAAGGCGGACGGCGAGGTCACCGGCGTCCTGACCGACCAGGGCGAGATCCCGGCGGACATCGTCGTGTGCTGCGCCGGCATCTGGGGCCCGAAGATCGCCCGCATGGCCGGGATGAACCTGCCGCTCACCCCGCTCGCCCACCAGCTCGCCTGGACCGGACCGATCCCGGCCCTCGCCGGCCAGACCGAGGAAGCGGTCCGCCCGATCCTGCGCCACCAGGACGCCGACCTCTACTACCGCGACCGCTTCGACGGCATCGGCATCGGCTACTACGGCCACCGCCCCATGCCGATCTCCGCCGACGACATCCTCTCCGTGGGCGAGGCCGACGACATGCCGTCGGTCCTGAAGTTCACCGAGGACGACTTCGCGGACGCCTGGACCGAGACCCAGGCGCTCCTGCCCTCCACGAAGGAGGCGAAGATCGAGGAGGGCATCAACGGACTGTTCTCCTTCACCACCGACAACTTCCCGCTGCTCGGCGAGTCACGGGACGTCAAGGGCTTCTGGGTCGCCGAGGCGGTCTGGGTCACCCACTCCGCAGGCGTGGGCCGGGCCATGGCCGAATGGCTGGTCGACGGTTACTGCTCCTCCTTCGACCTGCACGAGTGCGACGTCAACCGCTTCGAGCCGCACCAGCTCGCCCCGGAGTACGTCCTGGCCCGCGACTGCCAGAACTTCGTCGAGGTCTACGACATCCTCCACCCCCTCCAGCCGTCCGGGGACCCGCGGCCGATCCGCACCAGCCCCTTCCACACCCGCCAGCAGGAGCACGGCGCCTTCTTCCTGGAGGCGAACGGCTGGGAGCGCCCGCAGTGGTACGAGGGCAACGCCGGCCTAGTCGAGGGCCGCTCCATCCCGACCCCGGGCGACTGGGCCGCACGGTTCTGGTCGCCGATCGTCGGCGCCGAGGCCCAGGCCACCCGCGAGACGGTCGCGATGTACGACATGACCGCCCTCAAGCGCCTGGAGGTGAGCGGCCCCGGCGCCGCCGACCTCCTGGAGCGCCTGTGCACCGGCAAGGTCGCCAAATCCGTCGGCTCGGTGACCTACACCCTCTTCCTCGACCACGACGGCGGTATCCGCAGCGACGTCACCGTCGCCCGGCTGTCCCGCGACACCTTCCAGATCGGCGCCAACGGCAACCTCGACCTGGACTGGATCACCCGCCACCTCCCGGCCGACGGCACGGTCCAGGTCCGTGACATCACCCCCGGCACCTGCTGCGTCGGTCTGTGGGGCCCGCTCGCCCGGGAGGTCCTCCAGCCCCTCACCGACGCCGACTTCTCGAACGACGGACTGAAGTACTTCCGCGCCAAGCACGCCTACATCGGCTCGGTGCCCGTCACCGCCATGCGCCTGAGCTACGTCGGCGAACTCGGCTGGGAGATCTACACCACCGCCGACCAGGGCCAGAAGCTCTGGGACACCCTGTGGGAGGCGGCCCGGCCCCTCGGCGGCGTCATCGCCGGCCGCGGAGCCTTCAACAGCCTGCGCCTGGAGAAGGGCTACCGCTCCTTCGGCACCGACATGACCTACGAGCACGACCCCTACGAGGCCGGCGTCGGCTTCGCCGTCAAGCTCGACAAGGACGACTTCGTCGGCAAGGCCGCCCTGCTGCGCCGCAAGGAGAACGTCCGGCGCAAGCTGTCCTGCCTGGTCATCGACGACCCCCGGTCGGTCGTGCTCGGCAAGGAACCCGTCTTCGACGGCGACCGGCCGGTCGGCTACGTCACCAGCGCCGCCCACGGCTACACCATCGGCAAGGGCATCGCCTACGCCTGGCTCCCGACGGAACTCACGGCCCCCGGAACCGTGCTGCACATCGGCTACTTCGACCGGCGCGTCGAGGCGGTCGTCAGCGAGGAGCCCCTTTTCGACCCCACCATGTCCCGCCTCCGTGGCTGACACCCGGCCACGCCCGAAGAGGGAAGGAACACCGCCGGTGAACGCAACTCTGCTCGACGGCAAGGCCACCGCCGCCGACATCCGCCGCGAACTCACGGAGCGCGTGGCCAAGTTGACCGCCATCGGCGGCCGCCCGCCGGGCCTCGGCACCGTCCTGGTCGGCGACGACCCCGGCAGCCACGCCTATGTCGGCGGCAAGCACCGCGACTGCGCCCAGGTCGGCATCGCATCCATCCGCCGCGACCTGCCCGCCGACGCCACCCAGCAGCAGGTCGAGGACGTCATCGACGAGCTGAACGCCGACCCGGCCTGCACCGGCTACATCGTCCAGCTCCCGCTGCCCCGCCACCTCGACGCCAACGCCGTACTCGAACGCATGGACCCGGCCAAGGACGCCGACGGACTGCACCCCGTCAACCTCGGGCGGCTCACCCTCGGCGTCGACGCCCCGCTGCCGTGCACCCCACGCGGCATCGTCGAACTCCTCCGCCGCCACGGCGTACCGCTCGCCGGCGCCCGGGTCTGCGTGGTCGGCCGGGGCATCACGGTCGGCCGCCCCATCGGCCTGCTGCTCACCCGCCGTTCCGAGAACGCCACCGTGACCCTGTGCCACACCGGGACCAAGGGCCTGGCCTGGCACACCCGCGAGGCCGACATCGTCATCGCGGCGGCCGGTTCACCCGGACTGATCACCAAGGACATGCTGCGCACCGGCGCGGCCGTCCTGGACGTCGGCATCACCCGCACCGACCAGGGCCTGGTCGGCGACATCCACCCGGACGCCGCCCAGGTCGCCGGCTGGATCGCGCCGATGCCCGGCGGAGTGGGCCCCATGACCCGCGCGATGTTGCTGGCCAACGTCGTCGAGGCCGCCGAGAGGAACGCCACCGCCGTATGAACGCGCACGCCCCCCAGCACCCGCAGTATCCGTACCTTTCGGAAGGCGGAGACGTCCGATGAGCCCCCGCACCCCTGGCGCAGACCTCCCCGAGCACCCCGACTGGCTGTGGCGTGACCCCGAGCCCGCGAAGTCGTACGACGTAGTGATCGTCGGCGGCGGCGGACACGGCCTGGCCACCGCCCACTACCTGGCGAAGAACCACGGCATCACCAAGGTCGCGGTGCTGGAGAAGGGCTGGCTCGGCGGCGGCAACATGGCCCGCAACACCACGATCATCCGCTCCAACTACCTGTGGGACGAGAGCGCCGGCATCTACGAGCACGCCCTCAAGCTCTGGGAGGGCCTGGAGGAGGAGCTCGACTACCCGATCCTCTTCTCCCAGCGCGGTGTGCTGAACCTCGCGCACAGTCTGCAGGACGTCCGCGACAGCGTGCGCCGCGTGGAGGCCAACCGCCTCAACGGCGTGGACGCGGAGTGGCTCGACGCCGACGGCGTCAAGGAAGTCTGCCCGATCGTCAACATCTCGCAGGACGTGCGCTACCCGGTCCTCGGCGCGACCTACCAGCCGCGCGCGGGCATCGCCAAGCACGACCATGTGGCCTGGGGCCTGGCCCGCTCCGCCGACGCGGCCGGCATCGACATCATCCAGAACTGCGAGGTCACCGGCCTCGACGTGGTCGACAACCGGGTCGTCGGCGTACGGACGACCCGTGGCCGCATCGCGGCCGGCAAGGTCGCGCTCTGCTCGGCGGGCCACACCTCGGTCCTCGCCGCCATGGCGGGCATACGACTGCCCGTCCAGTCCCACCCGTTGCAGGCCCTGGTCTCCGAACTGCTGGAACCGGTGCACCCCACGGTGGTGATGTCCAACGCCGTCCATGTGTACGTCAGCCAGGCGCACAAGGGCGAGCTGGTGATGGGCGCGGGGATCGACGCGTACAACTCGTACACCCAGCGCGGCGCCTTCCACATCATCGAGGAGCAGATGGCCGCGGCCCTGGAGCTCTTCCCGGTGTTCGCCCGCGCCCACGTCCTGCGCACCTGGGGCGGCATCGTCGACGTCAGCCCCGACGCCTCGCCGATCATCGGGCTGAGTCCCGTCGACAACCTCTATCTCAACTGCGGCTGGGGAACGGGCGGTTTCAAGGCCACCCCGGGCGTCGGCTGGGTCTACGCCCACACCATCGCCCACGACACCCCGCACGCCCTCAACGCCCCCTTCTCGCTCGACCGTTTCACCACCGGCGCGCTCGTCGACGAGCACGGCGCGGCCGCGGTGGCCCACTAGGGAGCCCAACCATGCTGCTCATCCCCTGCCCGTGGTGCGGGCCCCGCGACGAGGCCGAGTTCCACTACGGCGGCCAGGCCCACGTGGCCTACCCCGAGACACCTTCGGCCCTCACCGACGAGGAGTGGGCCCGCTACCTCTTCTTCCGCGACAACACCAAGGGCCCGTTCGCCGAACGCTGGAGCCACGCGGCGGGCTGCCGCCGCTGGTTCAACGCGCTTCGCGACACGTCGACGAACGAGATCCTGACGGTGTACCGCACGGGCGAGGAACGCCCGGAGACCCCCGAGGGGATCACATCCCGGCCGAGCTCGGTACCTCCAGCCCGTCCGGCGCTTGAGGACGAGGCCGTTCAGGCCGAAGGGGGGCCTGGGGGCACAGCCCCCGGGGACGGGACGGGCAGGGGCGGCGGGGGCGGGACAACCCAACCGTTCCGCCACCCCACCCGAGGCCGCATCGACCGCGACACCCTCCTCACCTTCACCTTCGACGGCACCGAGTACCAGGGCCACCGGGGCGACACCCTCGCCTCCGCCCTCCTCGCCAACGGCGTCATCCACGCGGGCACCAGCATCAAGCTCGGCCGCCCCCGAGGCATCTTCTCCGCCGGCGTCGAGGAGCCCAACGCCGTCATCCAGATCGAGGAACCCTTCCCCGAGCCGATGCTCCCCGCGACCACCGTCGAGCTCTACGACGGCCTGGCCGCCACCAGCCTCCCCGGCCAGGGCCGCCTCGCCACCGAACCCGACCCGGCCCGCTACGACGCCGTACACGCCCACTGCGACCTCCTGGTCGTCGGCGCCGGCCCGGCCGGCCTCGCGGCCGCCGCCGCGGCGGCGAACAGCGGCGCCCGCGTCATCCTCGCCGACGACCAGCCGGAACCCGGCGGCAGCCTCCTCGGCACCGCCGAACACCTCGACTGGGTGGGCGAGACCGCCGGCCTGCTCGACGCCGCCCCGGAGGTCCGGGTGCTGCGCCGTACGACCGTCTTCGGCTACTACGACGACAACCATCTCCTCGCCGTCGAGCGCCGCACCAACCACCTCGGCGGCGCGGCCCCCGAGAACGTCTCCCGGGAACGCGTCTGGCGCATCCGCGCCCGCCGCGTCGTCCTCGCGACCGGCGCCCACGAACGTTCGCTGGCCTTCGCCGACAACGACCGCCCCGGCGTGATGCTGGCTTCCTCGGCCCGCACCCACGTCAACCGCCACGGCTCTCTGCCCGGCCGCCACGCGGTCGTCTTCACCACCAACGACAGCGCCTACGCGGCCGCCCTGGACCTCGCCTCGGCCGGCCTGGCCGTCACGGCGATCGTCGACACCCGCCCCGAACCGGGGGAGTGGGCCGAGCGCGCCGCGGCCGCCGGCATCGAGGTCCTGGCCGGGCACGCCGTCACCGGCACGGAGGGCGAGTCCCGTCTCACCGCCGTGACCGTGGCCCCGTACGGCGAGTCCGCCGGGCAGCGGGAGTTCGCCGCCGACCTGCTGCTGGTCTCCGGCGGCTGGAACCCGGTGGCGCACCTCTTCAGCCAGTCCGGCGGCAAGCTGCGCCACGACGAGACACTGGGCTCCTTCGTGCCCGACACCGCCCGCCAGGCCGTCGAGGTCGTGGGCAGCGCGAGCGGTCTCCTCGACCCGGCCGCCGTCCTCGCCCAGGGCGCCGCCGGCGGTGCCCGCGCGATCGAGGCCGAGGGATACACGCCCGGCGAGCCCCGCCTCCCGGCCGTGCCGGCGCAGCCACGGCCGACGCCGGCGATGCATGTGTACGTCGTCCCGGGCGAGTCGGACGCTCCCCGGTTCGTGGACCTCCAGCGTGACGTCACGGTGGCGGACCTGGCCCGCGCGACCGGCGCCGGCCTGCGCTCGGTGGAGCACACCAAGCGGTACACCACGGCCGGCACGGCGAACGACCAGGGCAAGACCTCGGGCGTGCTGGCGAGCGGGGCCGTCGCCGAACTGCTCGGGGTGGACGTCTCGGCCCTCGGCACGACCACCTTCCGCCCGCCGTACACACCGGTCTCCTTCGCCGCCCTCGCCGGCCGCGACCGGGGCGTGTTGAGCGACCCGGTCCGCACGACGGCCCTGCACGAGTGGCATGTCGGGCACGGGGCGCTGTTCGAGAACGTCGGCCAGTGGAAGCGCCCCTGGTACTACCCGCGAGGCGGCGAGGACATGGAGACCGCGGTGCTGCGCGAGTGCGCGGCGACCCGCGAGGGCGTGGGCTTCATGGACGCCTCCACGCTCGGCAAGATCGACGTCCAGGGCCCGGACGCCGGTGTCTTCCTCGACCTGCTCTACACCAACATGATGAGCACCCTGAAGGTCGGCATGATCCGCTACGGCGTCATGTGCCGCCCGGACGGCATGGTCTTCGACGACGGCACCGTCATCCGGGTCGACCGGGACCGCTACCTGGTCACCACGACGACCGGCAACGCCGCCGCCGTCCTGGACTGGATGGAGGAGTGGCTCCAGACGGAGTGGCCCGAACTGAAGGTGCACTGCACGTCTGTGACCGAACAGTGGGCCACCGTCGCCCTGGTCGGCCCGAGGTCCCGTGAGGTGCTCGGCTCCCTCACACCCGGGCTCGCCGTCGCCAACGAGGACTTCCCGTTCATGGCCTGGCGCGAGACGACCGTCGCTGGCATCGAGGCCCGGGTCTGCCGGATCAGCTTCTCCGGCGAACTCGCCTACGAGATCAACGTGTCCCCGTGGGAGGCCCTCGCCCTGTGGGAGGCCCTGTACGAGGCCGGCGCCCCCTACGGCATCACCCCGTACGGCACCGAGACCATGCACGTCCTGCGCGCGGAGAAGGGCTACCCGATCATCGGCCAGGACACCGACGGCACCGTCACCCCGCAGGACCTCGGCATGAGCTGGGCGGTCTCCAAGAAGAAGCCCGACTTCATCGGCAAGCGCTCGTTCGCCCGCGCCGACACGGTGCGCCCGGACCGCAAGCATCTGGTCGGCCTGCTCCCCGAGGACCCGGCCGCGTTCCTCCCCGAGGGCACCCACCTGGTCGCCGACAGCGTGCTGCCGGCCCCGCCCGTGCGGATGCTCGGCCACGTCACCTCCAGCTACCGCAGCGCCGCCCTCGGCCGCACCTTCGCGCTCGCCCTGGTCAAGGGCGGCCGGGACCGCATCGGCGAGCGGCTGTACGCCCCCGTGGGCGACCGACTGGTCCCGGTGACCGTCGCGAGCCCCGTCCTCTACGACCCCGAGGGAGCCCGCCGCGATGGCTGACACCGCCCTGACCTCCCGGCCCCGCAGTCCGCTGGCCGGGGCCGCCGACCGGCTGGCCGCCGTCACCCGTGCCTCCGGGGGCACGATCCGGCTGGCCGAACTCCCCTTCCTCACCCAGCTCGACGTGCGTCTCGACGCGAAGGGGGCGGCGGCGGACGCCGTCGGCCTCGCGCTGGGCCTCACGCTGCCCCTGGAACCCGACACCGTCGTCCGCGCGGGAGAGTCGACCGCGCTGTGGCTCGGCCCCGACGAGTGGCTGCTCGTGGGGCCGCCGGGCGGTGCGCGCGAACTGGAGAGAAGGATCCGGGAGGCCGCGGGAGAGGAGCCCGTCTCGGTCACCGATGTCTCCGCGCAGCGCACCACGGTCCTCGTCGCCGGCGCGGGAGCCCGTGACCTGCTGGCCCACGGCTGCTCGCTGGACCTGCATCCGAGGGCCTTCCGTTCCGGCCGTTGTGCCCAGACGACCCTGGGCCGCACCCAGGTCGTCCTGGTCGCGCGTGAGGAGCCCAGCGCCGGTTTCTGGGTCCTGGTCCGTTCGTCGTTCGCCGGGTATCTGGCGGACTGGCTGCTCGACGCGGCGACGGAGTACGTCTGAGTCACCCCCTGGCGGGGGTGACCCCGCCGTCCCTGTGGGAGCTCCGGTGAGGGGTTCCCGCAGGGCTGTGCCGGGCAGGGCCGTGAACGCGTCCTGCCCACGCGGTCCTGTCAGCACGTCGAAAGTCGGACACCAGTGATCGTCACGGCCCCCGCCACCGGCAGACCCCCGCGTCCGGGGACGCCGGACCTGCACCCGCCCGGCCTTCCCCGGCCCGGCAGGACGCTGGTCATGGGCGTCGTGAACGTCACGCCGGACTCGTTCTCCGACGGCGGGCTGTCGTTCGCCGAGCACGCTGCCGTGACACACGGGATCGCCCTGCTGGAGCAGGGCGCGGACATCGTGGACGTCGGCGGCGAGTCGACGCGCCCCGGCGCGCTGCGTCCGCCGGTCGAGGAGGAGCTGCGACGGGTGCTGCCTGTCGTCCGGCACCTCGCGGCGGCGGGCGCGGTCGTCAGCGTCGACACCATGCGGGCCGAGGTCGCCGCCCGCGCCCTGGAGGCGGGCGCACGGCTGGTCAACGACGTCTCCGGGGGCCTGGCCGATCCCGGGATGCTGCCCCTGATGGCGCGGGCGGGGGTGCCGTACGTGCTGATGCACTGGCGTGGCCACTCCGCCGGCATGCAGGCGAACGCCGTGTACGGCGACGTGGTCGACGAGGTGCTCGGCGAAGTGCGGCTGCGGATCGACGCCGCCCTGGAGGCAGGCGTCCCGCCCGGATCGCTGATCGTCGATCCGGGGCTGGGCTTCGCCAAGGCGCCCGAACACAACTGGGAGCTGCTGGGCCGTCTCGGGGAGGTCCGCGCGCTGGGCCGTCCCGTCCTGCTGGGCGCGTCCCGCAAGGCGTTCCTGGGACGGCTGCTGGCCGACCGGGCGACCGGGGAACCGCGCCCGGCGCGCGAGCGTGACGCCGCGACCACCGCCGTGTCCGTGCTCGCCGCCGCACAGGGCGTCTGGTGCGTGCGCGTGCACGACGTCGCCTCCACACTGGACGCGGTGCGGGTGACGGCCCGTTGGGGCGTGGAGACGGCGGTGGCGGCGCGGGCACCGCTGGGCTGACTGCTCTTCGCGGGCGGTCAGCCCAGAT
This sequence comes from Streptomyces achromogenes, assembly GCF_030816715.1. NCBI lineage: Bacteria > Bacillati > Actinomycetota > Actinomycetes > Kitasatosporales > Streptomycetaceae > Streptomyces > Streptomyces achromogenes. The sequence goes on from NZ_JAUSYH010000001.1 coordinate 8,686,293, forward strand.
AACCCATCCTGCGGCTGATCTCCTCGGCGCCCCGCGTCAGCACGGGCACGAGTTCGCGCATGCGCTCCTCGGTGAAGCGGTAGGCCGGGCCGGAGGCGCTGAGCGCGGCGATGACCTCGCCGTCGCGCGAGCGGATCGGGGCCGCCATCGCGTGCAGTCCGACCTCCAGCTCCTCCAGCGTCACCGCGTACCCGAGCTCGCGCGCCTCGGTGAGGACCTTCTCCAGCTTCGGCTTGGCGGTCAGAGTGTGCGGGGTCAGCTTCCGCAGTCCGGACGCCTCCAGCACCTCGGAGCGCCGCCGCTGCGACAGGTGGGCGAGCAGGATCTTGCCGCTGGACGTGGCGTGCACGGGGGTGAGCTGGCCGACCCAGTTGTGGGTGCCGACCGCACCCGGTCCCCGTACCTGGTGGAGGTTGACCGCGTAGTGCTCCTGCAGCACCGCGATGTTGACGGTCTCGCCGATCTCCTCGCTGAGCCGCTCGCAGACCTGCCGGCCCTGCTGGGTGATGTCGAGTCTGCCCGTGACGGCGCCTGCGAGCCGCACGACGCCGAAACCGAGCCGGTACTTGCCCCGCTCGGCGGTCTGCTCGACCAGCCCGCGTGCCTCCAGCGCCCCGAGGAGCCGGAAGGCGGTGGACTTGTGGACATCGATCTCGGCGGCGACCTCGCTGACACCGGCCTCGCCGCGCCGGGCGAGGATCTCCAGGACGCTGACGGCGCGGTCGACGGACTGCACACCGTTCACCGCAGGCCCACTTGTTGCGCCCTCTGCCGCGTAGTTGCTCATAGTGCAACTATACGCAGTCGCGTCCGGAGGTTCCGAGGTGTTCCCGGTGCGGGGCGCCCTGGCCGGAACCGGTCGCCCGCATGGTCGCACGGCCCCTCCCGTTCGGGGAAGAGGGCGGTGCCGAGGGGGTACGGGCAAGTCGGCGCGGCCGGCCTCTTGACAGTGGGTGCCCCCGGGGAGACAGTTTGGTCGTCGTTGCTCATGGCGAAAGCAGTTGCGCTATATAGAACGCAAGGAGCGGATGGTCCGGCCACGGCCTCCGTCCTGGCGCCGATGAAGACACTCCCTCCCTTCCTTCCCTCCCCTTCCTCGCCGACAGCTCCGGGGAGCGTTCGGCGTCCTCCCGCCGCCCAGCACATCCGGCCGAAGCACGGATTCGGCCGTCCCCCGACGAGGAGATCGACCGTGACACACGAGGTACGCGCCGTCGTCGCCCGCAGGAAGGGCGCCCCGGTCTCGGTGGAGACCGTCCTGGTGCCGGACCCCGGCCCCGGAGAGGCGCTCGTGCGGGTGCAGGCCTGCGGCGTCTGCCACACCGACCTGCACTACCGGGAGGGCGGGATCGGCGACGCGTTCCCCTACCTGCTCGGCCATGAGGCGGCGGGTGTGGTGGAGTCGGTCGGCGAGGGTGTCACGGACGTCGCCCCCGGCGACTTCGTCATCCTCAACTGGCGCGCCGTCTGCGGCACCTGCAGGGCCTGCCGCAGGGGCAGGCCCTGGTACTGCTTCGCCACCCACAACGCCACCCGGCCGATGACCCTGGCCGACGGCACCCCGCTCTCCCCGGCCCTCGGCATCGGCGCCTTCGCCGAGAAAACCCTGGTCGCCGCCGGACAGTGCACCAAGGTGGACCCCATGGCCGCCCCCGCCGCGGCCGGCCTCCTCGGCTGCGGTGTGACGGCCGGGTTCGGCGCCGCGGTCAACACCGGCGGCGTGGGACGCGGTGACTCCCTCGCGGTGATCGGCTGTGGCGGCGTGGGCATGGCCGCCGTCGCCGGCGCCAAGATCGCCGGCGCCGGCCGCATCATCGCCGTCGACGTCGACGAGCGGAAACTGAAGTGGGCCGAGCGGTTCGGCGCCACCGACACCGTCGACGCCTCCAGGACCGACGCCGTCGAGGCGATCCGGAAACTCACCGGCGGCTTCGGCGCCGATGTCGTGGTGGACGCGGTGGGCCGCCCCGAGACGTTCAGGCAGGCCTTCTACGCCCGCGACCTGGCCGGCACGGCCGTCCTGGTGGGCGTCCCCACCCCGGAGCTGACCCTCGACCTGCCCCTGCTCGACGTCTTCGGGCGCGGCGGCGCACTGAAGTCCTCCTGGTACGGCGACTGCCTGCCCTCCCGCGACTTTCCCGCCCTGATCGACCTCTACCTCCAGGGCCGCTTCCCCCTCGGTGAGTTCGTCACCGAGACCGTCGGCCTGGACGACGTCGAGGCCGCGTTCGCCACGATGCGCCACGGCGACGTCCTGCGTTCGGTGGTGGTCCTGTGACCGCCCGCATCGAGCGCCCGTCACCCCCGGCCGCTCGCCCGGCGCGGTCCGCCTCCACTCACGAATTCCCCGGAAGGTGACTCGATGACCCTCACCAATTTGCCGCCCAGCCTCATCCCCACGCTGTCCGGCGCGTACTACACGGACCCAGGAGTCTTCGCCCAGGAGCAGGAACGGGTCTTCGAGGCCATGTGGTTCTGTGTGACCCGCGCCTCCGAGCTGGCCAAACCCGGCGCCTTCCGCACCTACCAGGTCGGACGTGAGAGCGTCCTCGTCTCCCGCTCCCGGGACGGGTCGGTCAAAGCCTTCCTCAATATTTGCCGGCACCGTGGGGCCAAGCTCTGCACCGAGGAGTCCGGCGAGGTCAAGCGGGCCTTCCAGTGCCCCTACCACGCCTGGACGTACGGCCTGGACGGCAAGCTGGTCGCCGCACCGAACCTGACCTCGATGCCGGATATCGACCGGACCGAGTACGGCCTGGTCGACGTCCATGTGCGGGAATGGCTCGGCTATGTGTGGGTGTGCCTCGCCGACGAGCCGCCGTCCTTCGAGGCGGACGTGCTGGGTGCGGTCGTCGAGCGGCTCGGCGACCTGGAGTCGATCGAGCGGTACGACATCGACAACCTGTCCGTCGGGCGTCGGATCACCTATGACGTGAAGGCGAACTGGAAGCTCATCATCGAGAACTTCATGGAGTGCTACCACTGCGCCACGATCCACCCGGAACTGACCGAGGTGCTGCCGGAGTTCGCGGACGGGTACGCCGCGCAGTACTACGTGGGGCACGGCGCGGAGTTCGGTGAGGAGGTGCGGGGGTTCACTGTGGACGGCTCCGAGGGCCTGGACCGCATCCCGGGTGTCGCCGAGGACCAGGACCGCCGTTACTACGCGATCACCGTGCGGCCGCAGGTGTTCATCAACCTCGTCCCCGACCACGTGATCTTCCACCGCATGTACCCGATGGCGGCCGACCGCACGGTCGTCGAGTGCGACTGGCTGTACCTCCCGCACGTCGTCGAGAGCGGCAAGGACGTCAGCCGGTCCGTGGAGCTCTTCGACCGGGTCAACCGGCAGGACTTCGACGCCTGTGAGCGCACCCAGCCCGGCATGAGCTCACGGCTGTACGTCAAGGGCGGTGTGCTGGTGCCCAGCGAGCACCACATAGGCGAGTTCCACACCTGGCTCCAGAACAAGCTGGACGCAGGACCCGCGCTCTGACCTGCCTCCGCCCCCCCCGAACCCCCGTCCACCTGCCGCTCCGGTCCCTGCGGCAGGTGGACGGGCCACCGACGGAATCGTTGCGATCAGTGCAACCTGGAGCGTCATCAGGAACGATCAGTGGTCCACCCTCTTGACACTCCCGAATTCCACCGAAACCATGTTGCGCATAACGCGTTTCGTTGTGCCATGTGAGACATTTCTTCGTCTGGAGCCCGCATGAGGAGCATCACCGTCGTCGGAGCGTCACTGGCGGGCCTGAGCACGGTCCGCGCGCTGCGCGCAGAGGGCTACGACGGCGAGATCGTCGTCGTGGGGGAGGAGCGCCACACTCCCTACGACCGCCCTCCGCTGTCCAAGGACTTCCTCAAGGGCGACATCGACGCCGACGCGCTCGCCCTCGGCGACGCCGGCGAGTACGACGACCTGGACGTGCACTGGCTGCTCGGCGAACGCGCGGTCCGTCTCGACCCCGTCGCCCGGACCGTCACCCTGACCGGAGGGCAGCAGGTGCGCACCCACGGCGTGGTCGTCGCCACCGGGGCGAGCCCCCGCACGCTCCCCGGATCCGACGGGCTGGCCGGCGTCCACACCCTGCGCACCCTGGACGACGCCGTCGCCCTGCGGGCCGAGCTGCTGGACGGCCTGCCCAGGGTCGTCGTCATCGGCGCCGGCTTCATCGGCGCCGAAGTGGCCTCGACCGCCCACCGGCTGGGCCTGCACGTCACCCTCGTCGAGGCGGCCGACGTACCGCTGGAGCGCCAACTCGGTCGGGAGATGGGCCTGGTCTGCTCCTCCCTGCACACCGATCACGGCGTCCATCTGCTGTGCGGCACCGGCGTGGCCGAACTGCTGGGCGAGGACCGGGTCACCGGCGTCCGGCTGGCGGACGGGCGGGTGCTGCCCGCCGACGTGGTCGTGGCCGGCGTGGGCGTCCGGCCCAACACCGACTGGCTCGCCGGCTCCGGAGTCCTGGTGGACGACGGCGTGGTGTGCGACGCCGGCTGCGCGACCACCGTCCCGGGCGTCGTCGCCGTCGGTGACGTGGCCCGCTGCCCCCACCCCTTCACCGGCCGCCACGCCCGCATCGAGCACTGGAGCAACGCCACCGAGCAGGCAAGGACCGCCGCCCGGACCCTGCTGACCGGGGTGTCCGCCCCGGCCCCGCTCACCGCCCCCTACTTCTGGTCCGACCAGTACCGGACGCGCATCCAGCTCGCCGGTCACGTCGTCCCCGGCGCGGAGCCCGAGGTCGTCGAGGGGGACCTCGACAGCCGTACCTTCACGGCCGTCTACCGGCACGAGGGCAAGCCCGTGGCTGTGCTCTCCCTCAACCAGCCGAAGTTCTTCAACCGGCTCCGCCGCACGCTCGTCCCCGCCGCCGCGGTCGCCGTCCCCTGAGCGTCCCGCTCTCTCCCTCCTCCCTCCGGAACCCTCACAGGAGACCGCTGATGACCCTGCTCAACCAGTCCCTGCACGACCTCGACCCCGAGGTCGCCGCCGCCGTCGACGCAGAGCTGAACCGCCAGCAGTCCACCCTGGAGATGATCGCCTCGGAGAACTTCGCTCCGGTGGCGGTCATGGAGGCCCAGGGCACGGTCCTGACCAACAAGTACGCCGAGGGCTACCCCGGCCGCCGCTACTACGGCGGCTGCGAGCACGTCGACGTCACCGAGCAGATCGCCATCGACCGCCTCAAGGACCTCTTCGGCGCCGAGTACGCCAACGTCCAGCCGCATTCCGGCGCCTCGGCGAACCAGGCCGCGCTGTTCGCCCTCGCCCAGCCCGGCGACACCATCCTCGGTCTCGATCTTGCCCACGGCGGCCACCTCACCCACGGCATGCGCATCAACTTCTCCGGCAAGCAGTTCAACGTCGTTCCCTACCACGTCGACGACGCCGGCCTGGTCGACATGGACGAGGTCGAGCAGCTCGCCAAGGAGCATCGCCCGAAGGTGATCATCGCGGGCTGGTCCGCCTACCCCCGGCAGCTGGACTTCGCCGCCTTCCGCCGGATCGCCGACGAGACCGGCGCGTTCCTGTGGGTCGACATGGCCCACTTCGCCGGGCTGGTCGCGGCCGGTCTTCACCCGAACCCGGTCGAGTACGCGGACGTGGTCACCTCCACCACCCACAAGACCCTCGGGGGTCCCCGCGGCGGCATCATCCTCGCCCGGAGCACGGAGTTCGCGAAGAAGCTCAACTCGTCGGTGTTCCCGGGCTTCCAGGGCGGTCCGCTGGAGCATGTCATCGCGGCGAAGGCGGTCTCCTTCAAGGTCGCCGCGAGCGAGGAGTTCAAGGAGCGCCAGAGCCGTACCGTGGAGGGCGCCAAGATCCTCGCCGAGCGGCTGACGGCCCCCGATGCCCGGGAGGCCGGCGTCGACGTGCTGTCCGGCGGCACGGACGTGCACCTGATCCTGGTCGACCTGCGCAACTCCGCACTGGACGGACAACAGGCCGAGGACCGCCTCCACGAGGTCGGCATCACCGTCAACCGCAACGCCGTCCCGAACGACCCGCGCCCCCCGATGGTCACCTCCGGCCTGCGCATCGGCACGCCGGCCCTGGCCACCCGAGGCTTCACCGCCGAGGACTTCACCGAGGTCGCCGACGTCATCGCCGAGGCGCTGAAGCCGTCGTACGACACCGAAGCCCTCAAGGCCAGGGTCAAGGCCCTCGCCGACAAGCACCCGCTCTACCCCGGCCTGTAACCGACAACCCCCGCAGGGGGCGTGCCGTCACCGACCGGCACACCCCCTCCGACTCCACGGAGCGTGGCGTGGCAATCAGCGTCTTCGACCTGTTCTCCATAGGCATCGGCCCGTCCAGCTCGCACACCGTGGGCCCGATGCGCGCCGCCGGGATGTTCGTCAGGCGGCTGAAGCAGGACGGGGTGCTGGCCCAGACCGCCGCCGTGCGGGCGGAGTTGTTCGGTTCCCTCGGCGCCACCGGCCACGGCCACGGCACCCCCAAGGCGGTGCTGCTCGGGCTGGAGGGCAACGAGCCGCACACGGTCGACGTCGCCCGGGCCGACCTGGACGTCGAGCGGATCCGCGCCACCGGGCGCATCCGGCTGCTCGGCGTGGAGATCGGCCGCGCCCACGAGGTGGCCTTCGACGCCTCGACCCAACTGGTCCTGCACCGCAGGCGGTCACTGCCCTACCACGCAAACGGCATGATCCTCTTCGCGTACGACGCCGATGGCGTCCCCCTGCTGGAGAAGACGTACTACTCCGTCGGCGGCGGCTTCGTGGTCGACGAGGAGGCCGCCGGCGCGGACCGCATCAAGCTCGACGACACCGTCCTGCCCCATCCGTTCAGCACGGGCGACGAACTGCTGCGGCTCGCCCGGGAGACCGGGCTGTCGATCTCCGCGCTGATGCTGGAGAACGAGAGGGCCTGGCGCACTGAGGCGGAGATCCGCGCGGGCCTGCTGGAGATCTGGCGCGTCATGGAGGCCTGCATTTCCCGGGGCCTGGGCCGCGAGGGCATCCTTCCCGGCGGTCTGAAGGTCCGTCGCCGGGCCGCGGCGGCAGCCCGCGCCCTGCGCAGCGAGGGCGACCCGCAGGCCCGCTCCATGGAGTGGATCACGCTGTACGCGATGGCGGTCAACGAGGAGAACGCCGCCGGCGGCCGGGTCGTCACGGCCCCGACGAACGGCGCGGCCGGCATCATCCCCGCCGTCCTGCGTTACTTCCTCGATTTCGTACCGGGAGCCGACGACGACGGCATCGTCCGCTTTCTGCTCGCCGCCGGCGCCATCGGTCTCCTCTTCAAGGAGAACGCCTCCATCTCCGGCGCCGAGGTCGGCTGCCAGGGCGAGGTCGGATCCGCCTGCTCCATGGCCGCGGGCGGCCTCGCCGAGGTCATGGGCGGCAGCCCCGAACAGGTCGAGAACGCCGCGGAGATCGGCATGGAACACAACCTGGGCCTCACCTGCGACCCCGTCGGCGGCCTCGTCCAGATCCCCTGCATCGAGCGCAACGGCATGGCCGCGGTGAAGGCCGTCACCGCCGCGCGTATGGCTCTGCGCGGCGACGGCCGTCACCACGTCTCCCTCGACAAGGTCATCAAGACCATGAAGGAGACCGGCGCCGACATGAAGGTCAAGTACAAGGAGACCGCCCGCGGCGGCCTCGCCGTCAACGTCATCGAGTGCTGAGCACCGCAGAGCAGCGGCTGCGATCCCGACGACGACAGAACTGGGAGTGAGGCCATGGGCCGGGTCACCGAACGACGGCGCGTGCTGCGGATCAGGGACGGAGCGCCGAGCACCCGCCCCGACACGCTGGTCGCCGAGGAGCCCATGGAGATCCGCCTCGACGGCAGGCCCCTGGCCGTCACCATGCGCACCCCCGGCGACGACTTCGCCCTCGCCGCGGGATTCCTGGTGAGCGAGGGCGTGGTGAGCCGGGCCTCGGACGTGACGAACATCGTGTACTGCGCGGGAGCCACCCAGGACGGCGGCAACACCTACAACGTCGTCGACGTCCGTCTCGCCCCCGGCGTGCCGCTGCCCGACATCACGCTGGAACGCAACGTGTACACCACGTCGTCGTGCGGCCTGTGCGGGAAGGCGAGCCTCGACGCCGTGCGGACCACGGCACGATGGCCCATCGCGGACACGCCCCCGGTCCGGGTCACCCCCGGCCTGCTGGCCCGCCTGCCCGACCGACTGCGGGCCGCGCAACAGGTGTTCGACCGCACCGGCGGACTGCACGCGGCCGGGCTGTTCTCGCCCGAGGGCGACCTGCTGGACCTGCGCGAGGACATCGGCCGGCACAACGCCGTCGACAAGGTGGTCGGCCGCGCGCTCCGGTCCGGTGAACTCCCGCTGTCCCGAACCGTTCTGCTGGTCTCCGGACGCGCGTCCTTCGAACTCGCCCAGAAGGCCGTCATGGCGGGCATCCCCGTGCTCGCCGCCGTCTCCGCGCCGTCCTCCCTCGCGGTGGACCTGGCCAAGGAGACCGGACTCACCCTCGTCGGCTTCCTGCGCGGCGGAACCATGAATGTCTACGCGGGCGATCACCGCCTCGACGTACGGGCCTGACCCCGGAGTTGTCGGCGGCGCTGATCCCCCCGGTGGCCACCCGCGGTCCGGTCAGCGCCCGCCGGATCACCAGCGGCGCGGCCTTCGCCAACGCGACCGTCGCATCCGACCCGCGCCTGGCCTTCGGCGGCACCGAGCGCAGCGGCCAAGGCCGCGAACTGGCTGCCACCGGCCTCCGCGAGTTCACCCACACACGCACGGACTGGGTCACCGGCTGAGCCCTTGCCGGCCCGCTCCCAGGACCTGACTGCCACCACACGGGCAGACAGGTCCTCGTGCTGCCCCGCGGGGCAAGGATCGGCTCAGCGGGAAGTCAGCCGTGGTAGTTGATGTATCCGTTGCCGTCGGCGTCGTTGGCGCGCTTGGTGTAGGAGTGGACGTCTGCCTTGGCGCCGGAGGGCTTGAGCAGGTAGATGGTGTCCTTGTCGTTGTTCCAGATGAAGTTGCAGTTCTGGCGGTATACGACGTTGCCCGCGTCGGAGTTGGTGCCCCGGCCGCCGCGCAGTTTCACGTAGTCGCCCGGCTCGAGCTTGTGGCTGGCGGCGAAGGTGAACTTGTTGCCCGTGGCGTCCTTGACGACGTAGCCCTTGAGGTCGACGGTCGCGGTGCGGGAGTAGTTCTTGATCGTCAGGTACTCGTTCTTGGTGTTGCCGCCGGTACACCGGTTGGAGTCGCTGCCGGGGGCGTCGTACTGGACACCCTTGATCTTCAGCGCGGACGTGTACTCGGTGGCCTGGGCCGGTCCGGCGGTGATCACAGCGATCGTGCCCGCGGCGACAACTGCGGCCAGGGCGAGGCGTATAGGCATGAGGATTCCCCCCTCAGTGGTGCGAATGGAGCGCCTGGAGCCTACCGGAAGTGATCGGTAGGTGTTCCTTTCGTGTGTAAACCGTGAAGGTGGCGCTCGGCGAAATCCCTTGGAGATGCCGCGGTCGGTCATGCCAAGCTGTCACCCACCGAAGGGGTGTAGCTCAGATGGCCAGAGCGCCGGCCTCCAAAGCCGGATGCCGCAGGTTCGACTCCTGCCGCCCCTGCCACCGATCAGGCCCTGAAGCAGCCTCGGCGAGGTCGCCGTCAGGGACCACGGCACTGCTCGGCCGTGTGCACCTCTCCGGATTGCCGGGGGGTGACGGAGTGGCCCCGGCTTCGGAACGGCGGGCTCGCGAGAACGAGATAGTTTCGTTTTGTATCACTGTAGGCTCACGGCATGCCCCCGATCGACCTCGCCCGGCTCGCTGAACGACTGCATCACAACCTCGGCCGCCCCGAGCGCGAGCTGCTGGCTCCGGGAAGTTCCTGGAACCTGTCCCAGACGCTGCAGCACTGTGCCCAGACCGTCCGCTACTCCGTGACCGGTTACCCCGCGCTCAAGCCCGCCCTGTTCCGGGCGACGGCGGGCGCCCTGGCCAAACGGGTCTTCCTGCTCCGCGGCACCATGAAGCACTCGCTCGCTGCCGAGATCGACGGAGCGCCCTCCCTGGATCCGGCACTCCCGGTGACCGAGGCCGCGACCGGCCTCACGGATGCGGTGACCCTGTTCACCGGTCACACCGCGGAGCACGCCCCCCACCCCGCCTATGGACGCTGCACGCACGACGAGTTCGCGCGGCTGCACTCGATGCACCTCGCCGAGCACCTCCCCGGCCTGGTGGACGTCTGACGGCACGTCAAGCCGGGGTGCCGTGACACCTCGAGGGACCGTGCGCTTCGCAGGCCGCACCCTGGTCACGCGGGGCTCTGCCGCAGGCCGGTGACGCCGCCGGGGACGCCGGTGACGGTGAAGCCGCGCACGTCGATCCGGCCGACCTCGGCGCGGAGCGGGCCGGTGGACCAAGGCCAGCCGACGCTGTGCGGCCGTCGACGTCCAGGCAGTAGCTCGTGCACCCGCCGGAGTTGTAGACGGTGCCGGCCGGAGCGGCCCGCAGTCGGGCGTTGTGCGCGCTCGAGGCGCCCGGCCGACTACTGGTAGCAGCCACCTACGCACCACACGGTGACGGCGCCGCTCTCGCCGACCGAAGGGGTGCTGTGGGTGACGGCACCGGGAGCCTTGCTGGTCTCCCAGGGCATGGGTGTGGCTATGGCCTGGGATCCGACGGCAGTGAAGGCCGCTGCAGCCACGAACAGAGTGACCATCGCCCGCTTGCACAGATGCATCCGAACTCCTAGACCAAACAGTGAGGTTCGGCTGTCGGCGTCTCTCGGAAGGGCTTGGAAGCCGACTGCCGGTCTCACCGCGCGCACCGCCACAAGCCAAGGACCCCGGATCGTGCTTCGGCGCGATACCCAGGTGCGAAGCGCCAGGAGCGCCGACGGATGATGGAACGGCCGATGCGGTGCCGACACTCTTCTCGGCACCGCATCGGCGCAGGGCGCACGCCTCCCCGGCCGGAAGGCCGGGATCCGCGCAACGGGGCGACCCGTCACCCGGTCGACCGCGGGACCTGCGTGATGTTACTTATCGGGAACTCCACGCATTCGCTCCGCCCCTGAGGCAGCCCCGAGCGCTGCCCACGATGCTCCGGTCGCCCGCTTCGTCAGGGGTGCTTACGAAGTGACTTTGTAGACGTCGGAGCAGAGCAGGCCCTCACTGTTGTTTCCGATGCAAGCCCAGTACGTGTAGGACTTGTCCTCGGCGAGATCCCGGTGCGCGGTGGCGGTGTACGGAGACGCGTGGCCGGCCGTGTTCGCGATGAGATACGGGTCGGCTGTCACGTAGCCGGAGATGCCGTAGCCGTCGGCCTTGGAGTCGGTCGCAGTCAGCGTGTCCCCGTTGGCCGTCCACTTGACGGTGCCGGCGGTGGTGCCACCGGATTTGATGGTGATGGTGCGAGAGCCGTCACTCTGCAGCGCACCGACGGAGAACGTGGCGTTCGGGGCGGCCGAGGCGGAACCCGCGCCCATCGTCAATGCGGTGCCCGTCACGAGAGCGGCAGTGGCAAGGACGGTTACGGTCCGCTTGCGAATGGAAGTGTTCATCTTTCCCCCAAACATGCTGGGGCCGTGGTTGCGGCACCCAGGCGTTTCCTATGGACGATCACGGAGACCGAACCTAGCGGGCTCGTGCCGAGCCCAGTGGGACAGTCGACGCAAAACCAGGATCTGTGGACTCAATGCCAAGACTCTGTCGACCCATTGCGTCTGGTGGCCGAGCCTGCTGTGCAGCCGCTGCAATGTGACGACGCATCGCAGTTGGCAAATCAGCACGCTTGTCGGCAGACGACGCTGTCGTTGCTCTGTGGTTACTCTGCGGAGCGGTCAGTTGTGATCATCTGCTGCGGGGACGCTACGTGAGCTGGTGATGTGGGGCAGTGAGTCCGAAGGTGGATGGCCAGGTCCGTTCCGACGCGTGTGTGAACGCACGCTGATCCGCCTGTCAGCGCCGCACGTTGACGAACTGGTGGTTGCCTGCGCGGACGGCCGCTGGACACGACGCAGGACCGGCCGGGTCGTCCGGCCGGAGATCCGGGAGGCGATCCTCGCCGTTCGGCAGGAGTCGGTGCGGCGCTCCCGGATCTCCATGCGGGGCAAGCACCGCCTGCTGCACCAGTACATGGCCGAGCGGTTCCCCGACTTCCCGACGAAGGACATCTCCAGCTGCGACACCCTGACCCGGATCCGGCGGGAGTGGTTCGGGCCGGGCGGCGCCCGCCAGCGGCATCTAGGGACGGCGGAGATGCTGGACGACACCGGGCCCCGGGTGGTGGTGCACCGCCCGGGCCAGGTGGTCGCGCTGGACTCGACGCCCCTGCCGGTCAAGCTCCGCGAGAGCGTCTTCGGCGAGCCGGTCTCGGTGATGCTCACGCTGGCCCTGGACGTCTACACGCACTCATGCTGCGCATTCCGCCTGACGATGGTCTCGGACACCTCGGTGGACATCGCGATGCTGCTGCGGGACGTGATGATGCCGCTGCCCGTGCGGGAGGGCTGGGGCGAGGAGATGGAGTGGCCCTACCCCGGGGTTCCCTGGGAACGTCGCGGTCCGCAGAGGCCTCGCAGTCCATCTCGTCCAGCCGGCCACGGGCATGTCGTTGAACGAGGCGGGAGCCTATCTCGGCATCGCATCCCTCCTACTTGGATGGCCGCCTGGGGGAGGTTCCGCCCCTTGGAGGAGCGCTTGTACGGTCGCCGAGCCGAACTGTCCATGCTGTTCCAACGTCTCACCGATCACGTCGCTGACCAGCCGGCCGTGGACTACGCCGCCCGACGGAAAGGCTTCGAGAACTGGACTCTCCCCGTGTCGGACCTGCAGAGGATCGTCGAGAACTACCCCAGCAGACGCCGACTCATCGTCGGCGGCTCCCAGGGAGGGGCTCGGGTCCGCGTCGGCTTCTCCGCCCTGGTCTGGTCCCGGCTCACCGGCAGCGAGTGGCGTCTGGCACGTCCAGGCGAACGCCCCGCTGAACGCGGCCGACCCGGCCACCTTCTACGGCGGCGACCGCACCGGATACACCGACTACCGCACCTCGACGCGGCACAGAAGTGACATGGCACCGGCGCGCGACCCGTCGCGCGCCGGTAGAGGCGCCACTTGAGGGTGAAGGGACGGGGTAAGTCGATCAAAGGGGTTGGGGTAAGAGTGCCAGGCCGGTCTCGCAGAGGTGTGCATCTCCTGGTGAGTGGCGTGGTCTGCCGGCCCGCGACGAGTAGGCTGATCGTTCGTCATCGGACGGGGAGGCCGGCGTGGACTATGGGGACAAGCTCTTCTGGCTCTCGGTTGTGATTCAACGCAAGTACGCGCAGATCTGCGCCGAGTTCGACCTGACCCCCTCGCAGGCCACGCTGCTCTGCGCAGTCAGGAACGAGCCGCGGCAGATGGCTGACCTCGCCGCGTCGTTGGGTATGACCAAGAACGCATTGAGCCAGCTGGTCGATCGCACCGCGCGGCGCGAGTTGGTCGGCCGGGCAAGCTCGGCGCAGGATCGACGGGTCGTCATGCTCAGAGCGACGCCCACGGGGAAGGTGCTCGGCGAGGCCGTTTACGCCGAGGTCGCCAAGCGCCTGCCCGAGATCGCGAGGAACCTCGACGCGGACGATCAGCGCGACTTCGAGCGCGTGGCCACCGCCATCGTGGACACCTCGGACCTCTCTTCGCCCACCTCGAACCAACCCATCACACCGTGAGGTTGCTACATCCGCACGTTGACGTAGTTCATGCCATGAACTAGTTTCGTTCATGCCGTGAACCAGTGAAGGGTGGCAGCGATGAGCACACAGACGACCGGCACGATCGCAGTCTTAGGCGCGACGGGGCAACAGGGCGGGGCGGTGGTCGACGCGCTGCTGGACCACAAGGCGCGGGTGCGGGCTTTGGTCCGCAACCCGCAGTCCGACCGGGCTCAGGCGCTGGCCGTCCGCGGCGTCGAGCTGGCGGCCATCCGGGCCGACGACCCGGCGTCGCTGGCCGCCGCGCTGGCGTCGGTCGAGGGGTTCTACTTCATGACCCCGGAGGCGAACAGCCTCGAAGAGGTCGAGGCGGAGATCCGCATCGGTACCGCGCTCGTCGACGCGGCGGTCGAGGCGGGCGTCCCGCACGTCGTGTTCAACTCGGTCTTCGGAGCGGACCGGGAGTCGGGTGTGCCGCACCACGACTCGAAGCACTGGATCGAGGAGCACCTGAGGAAGTCCGGCCTGAGGGCCGCGATGGTTCGCGCGACCGCATTCATGGAGAACTTCGCGAGCGTGATGGCACCGAGCCTGGAGCATGGGGAGATCGTGCTGAGGCTGCCGCTGCCGGAGGACGTCGCCCTGAAGATGATCTCGGTCAGGGACATCGGCCGGGTCGCCGCCGCGCTCCTGCTCGGCACCGCGGAGGCGCCCGGCGGAGCCGTCGAGCTCGTCGGCGACGAGCTGACGGGCCCCCAGATCGCCGCGGCGTTCGGCGCGCGCGCCGGGCTCCCGGCACGGTACGAGACCCTCCCGTTGAGCGTGCTTCCCAACGACCTCGACAAGGCGATGTTCCGCCAGTTCGCGAAGGCGCCGGAATATCCTTCGGACCTCGCGGTGGTGCGCTCGATCGAGCCGGCCACCCTGGACCTGGTCGAGTGGATCCGAGCTACCGGCTGGACCGCGCCCACAAACGTGGCTGGTTCCTGAGCCTCCGGCCGCGATGAACGCCCCGCGATCGTGCCCACGGTCTCGGCGCTCTGGGCACGGCAACGCATCCGCCAACGGTTGAAGTAGTCACGAAGCGCCCGGGGCGTGCCCAAGGCCGACACCGGCACACTGGTTGTCGAGAGGCCGCCGGTCGACGGCGAGGTAAAGATCCACGTCCAGGCGGCCCCGGGCCGCCAACCAAAAGACTTCACCGACTACGCCCGCGAGGCCGCCGCGTCGGCGTCTGGACCCGTATAGCGGATGGCAGGAATAGGCTTGACCGTGTGTCAGCGGCCAGTTCGGAATCACCACGTACGGCCAGGTGTGATGTCACTCTTGCCTACGGCCCGGGCTCGACGTCCGACCCGATCGGTCACATGCGGAGGAACGCGACCGGTTGTCGGGCCACGTCAGTGCCAGGCACAGGCGATCAGCTGTCCGCGGAGTGGGCGTCGGCAAGGGCCTCGCCGAAGAGCCGTCCGGCGAGTTCCACGCAGCGCATCCGGGCAGGAGAGAAGTCGTAAGGCATCTTGGTGATCGCTGCGGCGGCACTCATCTCTGTGCCCTCCTCCCCTTTCAGGTCGGCGTCGTAGATCTCGAAGATCTTCTCCTCGGCCGCGTCGAGACCAGCTGCCTCGATGGCCTGATTCAGGGCCATTTGGTGAGCGCATCGCTGTACGGCGAGCTCTTCGACGCGCGGGTCGTCGGGTTCGACGCCGTCGTCGAGGGCGGCCTCGGCCGCCTCAAGACGGTCCTCCTCGGCCCGCAGGTCGGGGTGGGTGGCCAGCACGATGAACGTGCCGGCCTGGATGGCGGCGCCCAGCGGCCCGAAGATCCGTTCTGTGACTAGCAGGGCGTCCAGATCGGAGGGGCGCAACGCGCCCGGGGGCAGGTGGCTGAGCCGGCCCGTGACCAGTTCGGAGAGCAGCCCCAGCGGGCTGCCCACCGCCTGCAGGCGCTGGACAGCCGCGCGCCGACGTTTGATGGCGGCCTCCTGCGCCGCCAAGGTTTCCTCCAGCCTGCTCAGGACCGACTCGATATCCGGGGCTTGGTCCAGGGCTTCGTCTCCAGCTTCGTCCCGGGCTTCGCCGAAGGCGGCCCGCATGTCGTCCAGGCTGATACCGGCATCAGCCATCTTGCGGATCCACAGCAGGCGGGTCATGTCGTCATAGCCGTAGCGGCGGCGGCCGTCCCCGCCGCGCTCGGGCTCCGGCAGCAGACCGATCTCGTGGTAGTGGCGGATGGCGCGTGGGGTGATCCCGGCGAACGCAGCGGCGTCACCGATCTTGACCTGCCGGGGAGGCGTGAGGGAGGGGTACATCGCAGACGGAGCCTTTCGTGCTGTGGTGCCCCGACCCCACCACATGCCGCTACGGCATGTGCAACAACCCCATCCAGGTGCCACCGGAGCCAGGCCCTAGCTGCCGCCGGGACCGATCAAGAACAACGAACCATCCGGGAACGCAGAGTGACCACCGGCGGCCGGATAGCTCCCCGCCGAGTGGCCGCCGCTGGGGAATTCCCACTGACGGCCGACAACCGTGCCGGCCATCCGCAACGTTGCTCGGCGCGTCTCTGACCGCTGAGGCCTTGTTTCCGTCTGACCAGAGGCGGATCAACTTCATGGACATATGGTCGGCTACCTCATGTCTCACCGAATCTGATCCACCGCAGTTCAGCGCCGCTCAGCATGGATCAGATTCGGTGAGAAGCTCACAGTCCTTCCGGACTTGAGGACTGCGTTTCCGCTGGTCGGGCATAGGGTCGGCGATCCCGTGGGAGTGGTGGCCTGTCGTGCTGTTGCTGCCCGGGAGGTCGTGGATGCCATCGGCGGTTGGGCTGTTGGAACAGCGTGAGCTGGGTGCTCGCCGTCGTGTTGACGAGTTGCGGGAGGAAACCGACCGTGTCCAGGCCGAGTTGGCCGTGGCCGAGCGGGAATGGAAGGAGTGGGCCATCGCCTGCTCGCGGGTCGGCGAGGTGCTGGCCCCTGTGGACGAGGGGGCAGGACCCCGCCCGGGCCGAGGGGACCGCGCCGGCCGCCGAGGAGCAGACCGGCGGGCCGGTCACTGCGGGCAGTGGTGCGGGCGGTGTCATCCCCATGGCGGCTCCCGCGACAGCCCGCCAAAACCCCCAAGCCGCTGTGTCAGATGCTCGGGCTACGGCTTCCCGCCGCCCATCGGCGGCGGCCCTGAACTGATCCCGGTTCCGTGGACTTCCTGATACCAGGTCTACGGTCCTGGCATCAGGACCGCACACGAACGCCGGGAGGAGGAGCGGCGACGACGGGCAGTTCGGTGCCCGGAGGCCGCAGGGGCGGGACGGTCGGCCGCTCGGGAACGACCGTACCGGTGCGCCGGAACCGGCTCGGGCTGACGCCTCGGATCCGTTTGAACGCTGCGCTGAACGCGAACGCGTCGGAGTAGCCCACGGTGCGGCCGATCTCCGCGACGGTCGCCGCCTCACGTTCGGCCAGCAGGTCCGCCGCGAGCGTCATGCGCCAGCGGGTGAGGTAGGTCAGCGGCGGTTCGCCGACCAGGTCGGCGAACCGCTTCGCCAACGTGGAACGTGACACTCCGGTCCGGTCGGCCAGCGAGGACACCGTCCACGGGGCCGCTGGTTCGGCGTGCAGCAGGCGCAGCGCGTCGCCGACCACCGGGTCCCGCTGGGCGGCGTACCAGGCGGGCGGCTCGCCGCCGGGCCGGTCGAAGTACTCGCGCAGCGCGCACACCAGCATCCAGTCCAGCAGCCGGTCGAGGACCACCTGCTGGCCCGGGGTGTCGGTGGCGACCTCGGCGGCGAGGTGGTCGAGTACGGCGTCGGTCCCGCCGCCGGACACGACGTGCAGCACGACGGGCAGTCCGTCCAGCAGCCTGCGGCTGATCTCGCCGCGTACCGGGTAGGCGCCGACGATCAGCGTCGTCGCGCCGTCGCCGGCGTCGCCGTCGCAGTCGTTCCAGCCGAGCCGGTGCCGGGTCCCGCCCTGCTCGGGCGTCGCGCAGTGCTCGCCGCACGCGATCGGTTCGGCCCGGGTGCCGACCTCGTCGACGAAGGTGAACGGTGCGGGGCCCCGCACGATGACCGTCTCGCCGGCGCGGAGCTGTTCGGGCGGGCGGTGCTCCGGCACGATCCAGCCCGCCCCGCCGAGGACGGTGCACAACGTCAGCGGCGCGCCGTCCACGAAGTGCAACGCCCAGGGCGGGGACAGGATCGAGTTGCCGAACAACGAGCCCTGGGCCCGCATCCCGCGGAAGAGGTCACCGAACGCGTCCACCCCACCGAGGTTAGACGATCACACATGCGATCCGGCTTTTCACCTATGTATTCGTCCGATCAGACGCCGTTGAATCGCTGTCATGAGCAACGACACCACCCTCGTCCTCGGCGCCACCGGCAAGACCGGCCGACGGGTCGCCGCCCGGTTGCGGCTGCGCGGCACGCAGGTGCGCGCCGCCTCCCGATCCAGCCGGACCCGCTTCGACTGGTCCGACCCCGACGGCTGGGATTCGGCCCTGCAGGGCATCACCTCCGCCTACGTGGTACCCCCGCCCGTGCCCGGACCGGTACACGAGTTCGTGGCGCGGGCCGAGGCCGCCGGCGTGCAGCGCCTTGTTCTGCTCTCCGGGCACGGCGCCGACGCCTGGGGCGACTCCACGTTCGGCCTGGACATGCGCTCGGCCGAAGACGCCGTGCGCGGCTCGGCACTGGAGTGGACCGTCCTGCGGCCGTCGAACTTCAACCAGAACTTCGACGAGGACCTCTTCCACGCCCCGCTGGTCGCCGGCGAACTGGCGCTCCCGGCCGGTGCTGTCCCCGAGCCGTTCATCGACCTGGAGGACGTCGCCGACGCCGCGGCCGCGGTGCTGGCCGAGCCCGGCCGGCACGCCGGGCGGATCTACGAGCTGACCGGGCCGCGCGCGCTGACCTTCGAGGAGGCCGTCGAGCTGATCTCCCGGGCGTCCGGACTGCCCATGACCTACAAGCGGCTTTCCCCCGCCGAGTACACCGCGGCGCTGGTCGCGGAGGGGTGGGGCGAGGACGACGCGCACCACGTCGCCGAGATGTTCGTGTTGATGGAGCGCGGGGTGATTGCCGAAACGACGGACGGTATCGCCACCGTGTTGGGGCGAGCGCCCCGGAACTTCGAGGACTACGTGGTGCGGGCCGCGGCAGCGGGAGCCTGGCGGCCATGACCTCTCGGGCGGCCGTCCAGCGGCTGCGCCGGACTCCGGCGGTGGGGGTGTTGCGCGCCGGGGTGGTCTCCCAACGGTTGTTGCCACGCATCCGGTCCGCGCTGTCAGGCCGCCGTGATCGCGGTGAGCGAACGGAGCGAAACCTCCATCCACCGTCACGCCAGCATCTTCTGAAAGGACCGCAATGAGCACCGCCACCAGCCGGCTGACCGCCGAGGATCTCGAGTTCCTCGGACGCCCCCTGCACGGGTTCCTGTCCGTGGCCGGGGGAACGCAGCCGCCACAGCCCCGGCCAGTGTGGTTCGAGGCCACCGCAGAGGGGACGATCCAGTTCTTCACGGAGCCGGGCTCGCTGAAGGTGCGGCGCCTGCACCGCGACCCCCGCGCCTCGATCGTTGTCGCGGCCCCGGTAGGTGAGCGTGAGCGCTGGGTGTCCGTCGTCGGCCGCACCACGATGGCGGCCGACGGAGCGCACGACCTGTGTTCCCGCCTCGCCGCTCGCTACTGGGACCTCGACGACCAGGGCCGGGCCCACGACCTCGCCATGATGCTGGCCGCTGACCCACTCCGCGTCGTCATCCACCCGGAGACCGTGCACCGCTACGGGCACTGACCTCCAGCCGTAGACGCGGTCCCAGCCGGGGAAGTCCACGGGCGTTGACCGCCAGGAGATCCCGCCCGCCACGAGATAGCGGATCGCGTCCAGCATCTGCCGGTGGCAGTGCCCTTCGGGCTGCCCGCCCGGCCCTCCTGCCAGGCCGGCGTGGGCAACAGCGGCCGTACCACCGTCCACTCCTCGTCGCTCATGTCCGAGGGATACCGGCGCACCCGGTCCGGATGATCTGCCGCGTTGCCGTACACGTGCGCGAGGCAATCGCACGACACGACGGACGAGTTGAAGTCTGCGGGCGCGAGCGCGTACAACAACGACAACGGGGCCTCCTTGGACCGCTCGGTCAGGTTCACACCACCGAGCTACCGTGTTCGAATTCCGCGGGGCGGGCGACGGCCGGTGGGCCGGCGACGGGCGTCGGTTCGCAGGTGGTCCGCACCGGCCCCGCCCGCTACCCGGCTGGAGGCATGACGATGACGCTTCCGCTGACCTGCGGCCTCTTGGCGCTAGCCTGGCGACCTGCCGCCTCACAGCGTCGAAGGAGTGCCCCGCATGGAGATCGTGTCGTCCCGGAAGATCACCACGTTTCTGATGTTCGAGGGGAACGCCGAAGACGCGATGACCTTCTACATCTCGCTCTTCGATGACGCCGAGGTGGTCAGCATCAGCCGCTACGGAGCCGCGGGCCCTGGCAAGGAGGGGAGCGTGCAGCACGCGACCTTTGCACTCGCCGGTGAGCAGTTCATGTGCATCGACAGTCCGGTGAAGCACGACTTCACCTTCACGCCCGCGGTCTCGCTCTTCGTCCAGTGTCAGGACGAAGCCGAGTTGGACCGCCTCTTCGCGGCCCTGGCCGAGCAAGGAGCCGTGCTCATGCCGCTGGGAGACTACGGCTTCAGCCCCAAGTTCGGCTGGGTCAACGACCGGTTCGGCGTCTCCTGGCAGCTGAACCTGCCCGCGTGAGCAGTCGTCTCGATCGGTCCCGATTCGTCAGCGGGCGATGGAGACGGCGAAGGGTGCGAACCCGCTGGAACGGATCACGTGCGGCACGAACAGGATCGCGGCCTCCGTGGCCCGCGCGGATTCGATGCCGCCGAGGTCGGTGATCCACTCAAAGCGCCAGCCGAGGTCCGCGAGCAGCCCGCGGACGACCTGCTTGGCCTGCGGGCTCTCGCCGGAGAGGAAGACGGTCGGCGGCTGGGCGAGCGCGGCGGGCGCCGTCATCACCGTGTAGAGCATGGTGTTGAGCGTCTTGACGACGTGTGTGCGGGGGAGTGTCTCCTGGAGTCGCTCCGCGAGGCTCGAGCCGGGATGGAGCAGTGCAGTCGGCAGCCCGTCCGGTCCGTCGACGGTGGCGTTGGAGACGTCCGCCAGGATCTTGTCGCGCAGTTCCTCGCGCAGCGCAGCGAGCCGCTCGAGCGAGCCGGCGCCCGGCGTGGCGTTGACCACGATCTGCGCTGTCCGGACGGCCTCCGCGGACGATTCCGGTGAGCGGCCCGGCACGGTCACTTCGTGTCCCGCCCGGGTCAGCGCCGCGGCCAGGCCGCCGCCGACGCGGCCGTTGCCGAGCACAGTGATCTTGCTCAATGTGATCCAGTCCTTCCGTTGTCCGGGGTGCCCATGGGGTGGCCATGGGGGGCGAGGGGGGGCGAGGGGGTCAGCGGCCGAGCGTGGCTACGGCGGCGGTGTGCATGGCGGGCGCAGCGGCCAGGAAGCTCTCGCTCTGCGGGGTCCAGGGACGGCCCTCCACGTCGGAGATGCGTCCCCCGGCCTCGGTGACGAGCAGCGCGCCGGGCAGCAGATCCGCGCGGGCTCCGGCGAACTGCCAGAACGCGTCGATCCGGCCGGCCGCCACATGCAGCAGATGCAGGGTGGCGGGCACGGCCGTGCGCACCACGAGCGCGTCCAGCAGCATCGCGGTGATCGACGCCCCGATGCGGCGCACGACCTCCTCGGGCTCGTCCGGCCTCGCCTGGCTCGTGGCCACGATGCTCAGGCCGAGGTCCGCAGTCGGGGAGACGCGCAGCGGACGGCCGTCGACACGGGCTCCTGCGCCGGCGAGCGCGGTGTACGTCTCCCCGGTCGACGGCAGGTGGACCGCGGTGAGCACCGGCAGGTTGTCGCGCACGAGGGTGGCGGTGACCGCCCACTCCGGCAGCGCGTGCAGATGGTTGACGTTGCCCTCGGCCGGATCGACGACCCACCACTCGCCCGGGGGCAGAGCGCCGCCCTCGAGTTCCTCCTCCACCCAGCGGGCGTTCGGGCGCAGCTGAGAGAGGCGGGGGCGCAGGATACCGAGAGCCAGGTCGTCGTTGACGGCCAGCGCGCGCATGAGCTCCTCGCGGGTCTCGTGGCGGACGACGTCGCCGAAGCGCTCGCGCAGTGCCGAGGCCGCGTCGCGTACGGCGTCCGCGGTCCGCGCCAGTATCTCGGCGTCATCGGCGGAAACGGCGGGTGTGGCGGGGACGGCGCGTGTGGCGGGGACGGCGGGTGTTGCGGGCATGACGGAACTCCCATCGGGACGGGGATGAGGTCGACCGGGCGGCAGTCCTGGTGTGGTGCGCCCGTACCTCGACGTTAGGATCCGCGGTCATTAACAGCAAGTGCATGTAAAACACGGATAACATGACTCCCATGCAACTGGATCTGAACCTGCTCGCCGCGCTCGACGCCCTTCTGGAAGAAGGCAGCGTGGCCGGCGCGGCCGAACGCCTGCACGTCACCGCCCCCGCGATGAGCCGGAGTCTCGGCCGGATCCGGCGCACGACGGGGGATCAGATCCTGGTGCGCACAGGGCGCACGATGACGCCGACGCCGTACGCCATAGCCGTCCGGGAGCAGGTCCACGACCTGCTGCAGCAGGTCCAGGGCGTGCTGGCGCCCAGTCGTGAACTCGACCTCGCGACGCTGGAACGCACCTTCACGCTGCGCTGGCACGACGCGCTCGTCGCCCACGCCGGCCCCGCCTTCCTGGCGGCCGTGCGCGAGCAGGCGCCGGGAGTACGGCTGCGCTTCCTGGCGGAGTCCAGCGTCGACACTCCCGAACTGCGCCGAGGCGAGGTCGACCTCGCCGCGAACGCCGCCCGCCCCACCGCACCCGAGATCCGCGCCGAACGAGTGGCCGAGACCATGCACGTCATCGCCGTGCGTCGGGACCACCCGCTCACACATGCCGAGACCGTCACCGCAGCGCACTACGCGGCGGCCGACCACATCGGCGTCTCACGCCGGGGAAGGCTCTCCAATGTCCTCGACGACACCCTCGCCGCTCTCGGTCTGACCCGACGCGTGGTGGCGACGGCGCCCACCGAAGGAGCCGCGTTCACCTTCGTGCAGAACTCCGACCTGCTGGTCACCGTCCCGGAGTCCACCGCGCGCCCGGCAGCCGCACAGCTCGGTCTGACCCTGCTCCCGCTGCCCCTCGACCTGCCGCCGGCCTCGGTCTACTTGTCATGGCACCAGCGCTACGACACCGACCCCGCACACCGGTGGCTGCGCGACCTGGCGCGTACCGCCCTGGCCGAGCCGCCGGCCGGCCGGGCGGCACCCTGACGACAACGGCCTGCGAGCCTGGCCCGGTCCGCCGACACCCCGTCCGGGACCGACACACTGCTGGTGAGCGCATATGCCCGTCCCGGTCGAGGTCCGTCTTTACAACGGATCTCGCCCGGAGCGGGAATGAGGCGAAGCTGAGCGCCGCCATGTAGGAGGTGGCGGTGTTGTCGTATCCGGTGGTGATGCCACGGAAGCCCTCGAGCTGGTCGCAGCGGCGTACGACGACGTCGCGTCGGTGCGCGCGCCGCGCCGCGCCTCGACCGCAACCGTGAACCGCACCCGTTGACCCGCCGACCGCCACCAGCCGGTGCACGGTCGCCGCGGCCGCGGAGGCGCTGGGGGGAACCGGGTTGCTGCGGGCTCGTCGCTCGGCGGCCGCTAAGTTTTTCGTGGAATTCCCTGTCGAGGATGTCGAAAACGCCGAGCGTGCTTCTACCTACCTGTGACGGCCCCCGTCCGGGGCGGCCACGACGATCGAGGAGCAGAACCATGAAGTACATGCTGCTGATGCAGTTCAGCGAGAAGAATGTCGACTTCCCCAAGCTCGACGAGTGGAAGCCCGAGGAGATCCAGGCCCACATCCAGTTCATGAAGGAGACCAACGCCGGCCTCACCGACGCCGGCGAACTGGTCGACGCCCAGGGCCTGGCCATGCCGGAGACCGCCCGGATCGTGCGCTCCCACAGCGGCGGCGCGCCGGTCGTCACCGAGGGCCCCTTCCCGGAGTCCAAGGAGTGGGTGGCCGGCTGGTGGATCGTGGACTGCGACACCGAGCAGCGGGCCATCGAGATCGCCGCCGCCGTCTCCGCCGCCCCCGGCCCGGGTGGACGGCCGCTCAACATGCCGATCGAGGTACGCCAGATCATGGCGATCCCGCCCACGGAGCTGTGAACATCTCCGTATGACGGCTTTCGAACCAACCGTCGACGACCTGCTGCGCACGCTGGCGCCGCAGGTCGTCGGCGTGCTCACCCGCCGCTACGGGGATTTCACCGCCGCCGAGGACGCCGTCCAGGAGGCCCTGCTGGACGCCGCCAGGCAGTGGCCGGCCGAGGGCGTGCCGCGCAACCCGCGCGGCTGGCTGATTCAGGTCGCCACACGCCGGATGACCGAGCAGGTCCGCAGCGAGCAGGCACGCCGCCGACGCGAGGAACTGGTGGCCGGTCAGGTCCCGGCCGACCGGCGGTCCGCACCCGGGGCCGACGCCGGGACCGAGGGCGCGCACGACGACACCCTCGCGCTGCTGTTCCTGTGCTGCCACCCTGTGCTGTCGCCGGCCTCGAAGATCGCACTCACACTCCGCTCGGTCGGCGGGTTGACCACGGGTGAGATCGCCGCGGCGTTCCTGGTCCCCGAGGCCACCATGGGCCAGCGGATCAGCCGGGCCAAGCATCGGATCAAGGACTCCGGGGTGCCGTTCCGGATGCCGGACGGTGCCGAGTGGCCGGCTCGCCTGGACGCGGTGCTGCACGTTCTCTACCTGATCTTCAACGAGGGGTACGCCAGCAGCACCGGCGCCGCGTTGCGGCGCGTCGAACTCTCCCGGGAGGCGATCCGCCTCACCAGGGCCGTCCACACGCTGCTGCCGGACAGCGCCGAGGTGGCCGGCCTGCTCGCGCTGATGTTGCTCACCGAGGCGCGCGGGCCCGCCCGTACCGGCCCGGACGGCGAACTCGTCCCGCTCGCCGAGCAGGACCGCGGCCGATGGGACACCGCCGCGATCGCCGAGGGCGTCTCGCTGATCACCGCCGCCCTGCCGCGCGGTCCGGTCGGCCCGTACCAGGTGCAGGCGGCGATCGCGGCCGTCCATGACGAGGCGCCCACCGCCGCCGAGACCGACTGGCCGCAGATCCTCGCCCTGTACGGGGTGCTCGCCCGCATCTCCGACAACCCGCTGATCATCCTGAACCGGGCGGTCGCCATCGCCATGGTGGACGGCCCGGCCACCGGCCTTGCCCTGCTCGCCGACCCGCCCCCCGCGCTCACCGGCCACCACCGGCTGTACGCGGTCCGCGCCCATCTGCACGAACTCGCCGGGGACCAGGAGGCCGCCGTCGCCGACTACCGCACCGCCGCCCGTCGCACCGCCAGCCTCCTGGAGCGGCACCACCTCAGCCTGTGCGCCGCCCGACTGGCCGCGCAGACGGGAAAGTGAGCCACCGGTCGACCTCGGTGGGACCACACAGTCGCTGACGTCCGCGGACCAGGGCACCTGCGATCGCAAGCGACTCGGCCCGGGTCACTGCAGGTGGTCGATGCCGCCACGCACGCCGTCCGGAAGGTGGTGGCGAAGCAGGTGGTCCGGTGCGTAGGAGCGGTCGTGCACGAGGTGATCAGTGAGGAAATCGCGCTCCGCCGCCGAGAGTTCGAAATCGCGGCTCAACGCGACCCGAAGTCCGCAAAGCCGGCAGGGGGACTGCCAGGCAATACCTGCCAGTGAAAAGGCGGCGGGAACAGCCGGCCAGGCGGGTCGTCGAAGGCGACGGCGATGCCGTCGAGGTGGAGAAGAAGGAGACCCGCCCGCGGGTATCGCCCCCACCCGCGATTGACTGTGCATGGTGTGCCTTGAGGGGCCGGGGCTAGGCTCGTGGGTGATCACGGTTACCGACGAGGGGGTTTCGAGGTATGAGCGGGAGAGTGACGGCGGTCAGCAGCAACGGGGCGTACTCGTTCACCAAGCCGAACCGGGACAGCGTCAGATTGCTCGCCGGACTCGGTGTGGAGGGGGACGTGCACGCCGGTGTGACGGTCAAGCACCGCTCGCGCGTGGCGCAGGATCCCACCCAGCCGAATCTGCGCCAGGTCCACCTCATTCATGAAGAGCTCTTCGCCGAGGTCGGCGAAGACGGATTCCAAGTGGCGCCGGGCGAACTCGGCGAGAACATCACCACACGCGGCATCGATCTGCTCGGTCTGCCGGTCGGCACACTCCTGCGCATCGGCGAGTCCGCGGTCCTGGAAGTCACCGGCCTCCGCAATCCGTGCCTGCAGATCGACAACTTCCAGAACGGGTTGCTGAAGCAGGTCGTCGGCCGCGACGAGGCCGGGAACATCGTGCGCAAAGCCGGAATCATGAGCATCGTGAGGGAAGGAGGCGTGGTGCGCCCTGGTGACACGGTCGAAATGGAACTTCCCAACGGTCCGCACCGACCCCTGGACCGGGTCTGACCAGCTTCCCGGGTGGACCGTGACGTGACGACGGCCGCGCGTGTCCTCGAGATGTGAAGATCAAGCAGTCCCGCGCGGTCATGGCTCATCATGCACGAAGCGTCCTGGCCGGACGCACGACCAAACCTGTGTGCGCACCGAGGGCATTGCCGCGCGGTTCCGCCTCCAGCGGAGCATAAAAGGGGCGAAGTCGACGACGGGTGCCGGTGGGGCGAAGCGATCGGGCGACATCCCCAACCACTCGGCGAGTTGGACCACGGCCAGACCCTCTTGGGTATCGATGAAGTAGGTGAGATCTATCTCGTTGGGACCTAGGGCCGCCAGGTTCGCACCGATGTCCCAGCCACGCAGGACTTGGTCCTCGGCGAGGCTCCGCGCCGACTCGATGAGGCCTGCGAATCAGCGGAACGGCCTGACGCGTCGATCAAGCCCTGCTGATGCAGTATCAGCTCGGCTGGTCCAGTCAGCCGCCGAGGGTCTGCCGGGTATGCGCAAGGGGGACTGACCGACGAACGGCGGTCCTTCCGCGAGAAGTTGAGGATGGAGGCGGCCGAGCGGTTCAGGCAGGACGAAGAGAACCCGGTCATCGAGTGACAGAACGAAATCCCCTTGCCTAATGGTCAAGAACTGTTGACCATTAGAGTCATGCCTACCGATGATCTTCCCGACACGTTCCAGGTCACCACCGACGAGCAGCTACGTGCCGTCTCCAATCTCACGCGTCACCGGATCATGGCCACGCTCCGCTTCGAGCCCGCGACGATCACGCAGATCGCCGAGCGCGTGGGCCTCGCGAAGGGGAGTTCCAGCTACCACGTACGACTGCTCGAACGGGCCGGCCTGGTGAAGGTGGTGCGAACGCGGAAGGTCCGGGGCGTCACGGAGCGGTACTACGCAATGGCCGCGCGGGCGATCGTGCTGCCGGATCCGGGCGACGGAGGACCCGATGTGCTGATGCGGCATGCGGTGGCCGACCTGGAGGCAGCGCCGGCGGAAGGCGGGCGGCACGTACGGATGGCGCATCTGCGGCTCACCGAGGAGCAGTTCGCGGAGCTGGGGGTGCGGCTGGAGGCGCTGGCGGACGAGTACCGGGAGCTGTCCGATCCGTCGCTGCCGGACGCGTCACTCGTCTTCGCACTGTTTCACCCGGCACCGCGCGAGCAGGCCGAAGGCGACGCCAAGTGACCCCAGCCGTTCGGAAGTTGCCGGCCGGGTTCGGACGGCTGTGGACCGCGCAGTCCGTGTCCTCGCTCGGTGACGGGGTGTCGCATGCCGCATTGCCCCTGCTCGCGCTGGCGTTGACGCGGAACCCGATGGCGCTCGCCGTCGTCACGGCCGCCGGGACGCTGCCGTGGCTGCTCTTCGGGGTGCTCGGCGGTGCGCTGGTGGACCGCTGGGACCGTCGGCGCACGATGTGGGTCGCGGACGCGGCGCGTGCGGTGCTGCTCGCGATACCGGCGGCATTGGCCGCGCTCGACATGCTGAGCATCCCACTGCTCGCGGCCGTCGCCTTCCTGCTCGGCCTCGGCGGACTTTTCTTCGACACGGCGGCCACGGCCTATCTGCCGGATCTGCTCGGCCGCGACCCAGCGCTCCTGGAGCGTGCCAACTCCCGCCTGCGCGGCACCCAGACGGCCGCGTCCGGCTTCGCGGGGCCGCCCGCGGGCAGTGCCCTGCTCGCGCTCGGGCGGGCGTTTCCGCTGCTCGCCGACGCGGTGTCGTTCGCGTTCTCCGCACTGCTCGTACGGTCGCTGCCTGCCACACCCCGGCCCGTACCGCAGGCCCGTGAGTCGCTGTTGCGGCAGGCGCGGGCCGGTGCCTCGTACGTATTCCAGGATCGGTTGCTGCTCGGGCTCGCGCTGCGTCCGGCGGTGGGGAACATCGCCTTCCTCGCCGTGGAGACCGTACTCGTCCTCTTCGCGCACGATCGTCTCGGCATCGAGACCTTCGGCTTCGGCCTGCTGCTCACGGCGGAGGCCACCGGCGGTCTGCTCGGAGCGGGCATCGCCTCCCTCCTCGGCCGACGACTCGGCACCGGCACCGCACTGACCTCCACGGCGGCAGTCGAGGGACTCGCCATCCTGGG
This sequence comes from Streptomyces achromogenes, assembly GCF_030816715.1. Taxonomy (NCBI): domain Bacteria; kingdom Bacillati; phylum Actinomycetota; class Actinomycetes; order Kitasatosporales; family Streptomycetaceae; genus Streptomyces; species Streptomyces achromogenes. Next base: position 8,714,544 of record NZ_JAUSYH010000001.1, read on the forward strand.
TCTTGCCGTCGCCCCGAACCCCTACTGCGCCGGCCTCGCGCTCGCCGTCTGCGGAGCGGGCATGGGTGCCACGATGGTGCTCGGCCCCTCCCTCCGACAGGCGATCGTCCCCGCCCACCTGATGGGCCGGGTCGCCTCCACCTCCCGCATGCTCGCCATGTGCGCCGCCCCGTTCGGCGCCTTCCTCGGCGGCTCGCTGGCCACTGCCTACGGCGCACGCACCCCGCTCTTCACCGCCGCCGGCCTCCTCCTCGCCATGACAGCCGTAACGGCGACCATGACCAGCAATCGCCGGGTCGAGGCGGCGCTGCGTGCCGCCGAGTCCGCCGGGGGTCCAGATCACCCGGTATCCGGGGATCCTGCCCAAGAGAGCGCGTCCGGCTTGTTGTGACTCCTGCCGCGAAGGCGTCACAACAAGCCGGACGCCAGGTCACTCGCAGGGCGCGCGGCCGATCTCGGATCTCCGGTCCCCGACACACCATGGAGAGGACGACCCCACGTGCGGAACCGCTGGATGAGTGGACTGTGAACGCGACCTGACCCGTGAACGCGCAACGGCAGTCGGTCGGTGCCCTATGACCGCGGCGTCGGCGGTGCCGTCATCGCTCCCACGCTCCTCTCACCCGCCGCCACACCGCAGTTCATGAAGGATGCGCAGGGGGCCACAGATCGAGATCGAGGTCGTCACGCACACGGCGGAGGGAGCCCCGCTCTTCCCGCCGCAGGCGAGGAGTCCACGGCCAGATCACCTGGGACCCGGACTGTCGAGGGCGCCGAGGCCGACGGCGTCGTGGTGCTGCCAACAGCCCACCCGGACAGCCGCGTCGGCACTCCACCATCCGCGGCGCGGCGGGGTGCCTCGATTCTTCTCTCACTCCCGCGCGACATGTTCTTTGAGCCACCGCAGCAACGCCGCGAACTCCGGGGACATGTCCGTGTCCGACTGGACGAGGACGGACGAGTGGCCGCCCTCCTCGACCGTGATCGAGTAGCTCATGGCATCCGGTGCGCGCCTGCGGGGCTCCGGGTCTCCCGCAGCCGCCGCGGGTGCCGCAGCCGCCGGAACGGCAGCGGCCACAAGCCGGGACAGCTCGGCCGCAGCACTCTCGGGCAGGGCGTGGCTGTCCACCACGTCCGGCGGGAGGCCGGCGAGGACCGGTGCCGCCAGTCCGCCGTGCGTCGCCAATGTGACCCTCATGGCACCTCTCAGCCGTCCGCCGTTCCCGCCGTTCCCGCCGTTCCCGCCGTTCCCGCCGGTTCCGCTGTACCCGCAGAAGCGCCCGGCGGTCGGCCGCCGGGCGCCTCGACGTCAACCTCCGGACGTCACACGTCCCTTGAGCGCGGCCACGTCCCGGCTCAGCTCCTGCACCTGGGCCGTCAGAGCTCTGATCGCCCCGGTCGCGTCCCCGTTCTGGCCGACCGTGCGATTGAGCCTCCTTGCGAGCCCGGTCGAGACCCCGGTGATCGAGATGCCGACCTCCTGCCACGCCCCCAGCACGGCCGTCTGTTCGGCGCCGCCGGCCTCGTAGAGCTCTCCGGCCTTCCGGTACGTGGTGTCCGCGAACTCCTGGAACCGCGTCTCGCTGTTGGATGCCTTGAGAGCCTCGTACCAGATGAGTCCGGGTGCCTCCCACGAGTATCCGCCGATGGTCGCCGCCGTCAGGTAGAACGCCTTGTTCGGAATGCCGGAGTTGTAGTGCACCGCACCCCAGTCTCCCTCGTAGGTGTCCGGCATGTTCACGTACTTGGACATGTGGTCCGGTTGGGGATCCTTGCCGAACTTCTCGGTGTTCCACGCATGCCCGGGAGCCTTCATCGACCGCAGTGCGTCGGCCTCGATCTGAGGCGTGAAGACCTCACGGCCGATCAGCCAGTCCGCTTGCTCGGCTGTCTGACTCAGCGTCCACTGCTCGACCATCGCCCCGAAGACGTCCGACATGGACTCGTTCAGGGCTCCGGACTGGTTGTGGTATTCGAGCCCCGTGGTGTGCTCGGTCACCCCGTGGCCCAGTTCATGGGCGATCACGGAAATGGAGCCCGTGAGGTCGGAGAAGACGCGACCGTCCCCGTCCCCGAACACCATTTGGCGCCCGTCCCAGAAGGCATTGGCGAACTCGTGGCCGTAGTGGACGTATCCGTCCAGGCGCATTCCGTGACCGTCGATCGAGTTCCGGGCGAACACCCGTTGGAAGAAGTCGCGCGTCTTGCCGAGCATGTCGAATGCCCGGTTGACGGAGACGTCGGCAGACTCCGGTCCGTCTTCGGACCGCGCCAGAACCGCGAAAGGCAGAGACGTGGTGTTCCGGCAGTCGAAGATCGTCCTACGAGCGTTGCCGGGAGTGGCGACACCGGGGAAGGCTGCTCGGACCGCTCGTTCACCCCGCAGGTGAGCAGTGGTGAGCATGGTGTTCAGCGCGGCCTGGCGGACCTCGCCGTCATCGCTTTTCAGCAGTCTTTCGAGCAGATACGGGGGGATCATGCAATGGTGTCGAAATTCGCTGGTCATCGCTGCACTCCTTGAAACCAGGGGGAGTCTGTTCCCAGCTGCGAGGGTGCCCAACCCGCACGCGGTCCACGTGCGCCGGACAGGCGTATGTGCCCAGAACCGGCCGTGTACGGCCCGCCGGGCCGGTAATCCATTTCATCCATCGCAGCGTCATGATGTGAGCTGGCTCACGCGTCCATCATTGCACTTTCCGGGCTCGGCGCCACATGGCGTTTCCCTGGTGCGGAGCGGCCTCAAATGTTGCGCCTTCACATAACACGCCCAGGGTCAATTCGCGCCCACCACAAGATTCCAGACTGACCGTCAGCTCCGCGTCGTCGGTAGACCAGCCGCTCGAATCGGGGCGGGGCAGTCCTTGTTGCCGGCGTTCAGGGGCCAGGCAGAAAGCCGGGTTCCAGTCGGCGCAACTGTTGATCGCTCGCATACCGTCCAGTTCGGGCGGTCGATAAGCCGATACCCTGTCCCGCCCGTGTCCTTTGGCGGACGCCGCCGGGAATTCTTTCCCGCGGTGATATTCTGAAAAGTGAGGATTGCTCCCCTTGAAACCCGTGCAGGAGCGATGTCATGGGCCTGATACCAGCCGAGATCAAAGTCAACATCGAGGGCGATGTGTCCGGTGCGCTGTCGGCTCTCGAGAGTTCGCGGGGTGCGCTGACCTCGCGCCGGATCTGGTTCGCCGAAGACCGGCGAGGGGCCGCCGAGGGGCGGGTCGCGTTGTTGGACAACGGCGTGATCGTCCGCTTCAGACTGGGCGGCGCACCGGAGGATCTGACGGTCAAGCTGCGACCGTGCGACCGCGAGCAGTTGGTCGGCCGGTTCTCCGACGCCTTCGAAGCGGGACCCTTCACCTACCGTATCGAGGAGGACTGGTCGAGCAACGGCCGCGTGCTGGCGGCCTCTCTGCTGCGCGACTGCCCTCCTGGGACGCTGGGCGACGCGGTGGAGCAGGGAGCCGATGCCGCAGCGGCGATGGACGCGGTGCAGGACCAGTTCCTGCATGCCTGTGCGCCCTCCGTCCCGCTCGACGGGTTGGTCGCGCTGGGGCCGGTCCTGTCGACGAAGATCGAGGACGTTCCGCTCGACGACCTGAAGGCCGATCTGGAGGTGTGGTCGGTGACCGGCCTGGAGTTCCTGGAGGTCTCTATCCGGGTGAAACCCAAGGACGAGGACGACCGGGAGACGTTCACCGCACGGGCCGAGCGCAAGCAGCGGAAACTCCAGGAGGCGGTACGCGAACGCGGGGTGCCCCTCTCCGAGCACCCCGAGAGCAAGACCCGCCGCGTACTCACCGCCTTGGTGGCGGCCGCCGACCGGCCCGCCTGACCCCCCTCCCATCCCACGCGACGCCCATGCGGGTGACGTGGCCCCGCAGCACCTCGGGGGTGACGGCCGCGAGCACCGCGGCCGTCGTCTCCGGGGAAGGAATGCCGTCACTGGCCTCGCGACCACGCTTCTCCGGGGCGGGAGAGGAGCGCCGGGTCCGGAAACAACCGCTCGGTGTGTCCGGGCTTCGCACCCGGTAGGTGGACGTCGTCGATCGCGGAGCCGGCGGGTACCGCGAGGTAGACACCGCCCGGCGCGGAACCCAGCGGGAGGAGAGGCCGGGTGGTGGTTCCGGCGACGAGGCCGAAGGCGGCAGTGGCGCGTGTCGTCGCTCCGCCCAGGATGTCCGCGGAGGCATGGTCAGGGGCGAGGGGGCGGTCGTCGCGGATCAAGAAGGCCGCTGTCTCCTCCACCGGCCCTCGCAAGTCGACCGGGAATCCGGCCTGTTCGAGCGCCGCGGCACCGACCATAGTTGCCATGGCCAGCACGAGCCGGGCGGAGGCGACGTGCACGGGGACGACCTCGTTGTGATCGGCTACCGCCTTCAGGTCGGGCAGCCCCCGGCCCTCGGGCAGCTCGATCCGCGCCCAGAAGACGGGGCGGTTCTCCACGGCGGCGACGGTGAACACGGGGCGGGCCGCCGTGCGCAGGCCGGCTTCCCTGGCGAACGCGCGCTCCTGGTGATCCTCGCCCACGAAGACGCGTTCGTCGGCCGCCGAGGCCGGTGTCCCCTCACGCGCCGTGCCGGCGACTGCCTCGGCGAAGATTTCTGCGCTGTCTTTGGGCCCCCAGTGCAGGAGCGCGTCATCCGTGAAGCGGCCGGGGAACGCCGCCCGCAGGGCCGACGCGACCCGCTCTACGGCACCTTCGCCCGATCCGGGGTTGGAAATGACGCCCTTGCGCGCGAGGGGGAAGGGGCCGAGCGTGGCGAGGACACGCGGCCGCGGCAGCAACGTCAGCGAGCCGTCTGGCTCTTCGCGGACATCCGCGGCGGGGCCGCTGGCATCGTCGCACCGTCCCACTCGCGCCGGTATCACCGGCCGCCCCTCGCGATCCAGGAACGGCTCACTGGATCAGCTCGATGTGCGGATGGTCGGGGGACGCCGGGCAGACGTGCAGTTGCAGATCGTAGCCTCGGGCGAGGTCGAGCATGGTCGGGTTCCACGGTGCGGGATCGGTGGTGGACAACGTGGAGCCGGCCTGGTCCTCGTCGGGAATCCAGCAGGGATTGTGGGAGTTCCATTCGGCCGAGGCGATGGTCAGCAGCGGATCCATCTCGGTGCCGCACGAGGGGCAGAGCCGGGGTACGGGATCGGTGAGGCCCCACCGGGTCCATCCACCGACCTTCCAGCCGGGAGCAACGGACAGTCTGTCGGTGTAGAACCCATGGTAGAAAGCCTTCGCACGGGGTGTGGCAGAGCCGTCCAGCGCGGTGCCCGCTGCCTGCCACCTGCGCCAGTCTTCCAGCTGGTGCTGGAGCTCCTTGCTCAGTTCCATGATGTTGGGGTATTCGGTGATCGGCTCAGGCGCGAGCAGGCACGGCTCCGGCAGGTAGCCGGCGAACTGGATCGCGGGCGGCTCGGGGGGCGTGTCGAGGATGTCGGTGACCGTGGCGGACGACCTCCAGAACAGTGCGGTCTCGGGCTGCGCGGGGTGGTCGAAGGGACACCACAGCACTTGGAGCAGGTCTGCCTCGGCCTGCCCGGGCGGGCGCAGCAAGGGGACGTCGCGTACGTACAACTGGGCCACGGGCAGCATGGCGATCGGGCCCTCGGGCCAGGGGCGGCCGGCCTTGATCCGCTCCTCGAACGCCGGTACCTCGGGCGTGTACCCGGTCGCCGGGGGATCACCGCCCGGCCGGTTCTCCGATGCTGCCCGGATGCGTCGCTGCTGTCGCACGTCCTCTGGCGAGAGAATCTCGTTCACCTCGTCCCACTCGTGCGGTCCCTCGCAGCGCGGCCACGGTTCGTCTGCGGGCCACAGCAGCGGCCCGCCGACAGAGCTGTCGTACGGAGTGGGCGACCCGGGGCGGGGGTGCAGCCGGGTCGCTGTGCGTGCCAGCGGGGCCAGTTGCGGGACGACCGCGGTGACGTCGACCGGCCGTGGCGGGGTGGTGCGGATGCGGAGGGCAGCGGCGATACTCCCTGCCCGCTCGGCGCACACCGACCTGACCTCGTCCACCAGCGCGGGGTAGTGCTCGCCATACGTTTGCAGTGCATGCCACACCGCGTCCAGTGCTGCTGTGAGCGGGGCGGGACTGGCGGCGGCGAGCACGGCGGGAAGAGCGAAGTGCGGTTGTGAGATCTGCCCAGGGGCACGCGGCGTGACGGCAGGGTGTGCCACCACGACGACCTTGTGCCCTGTGTTCGCGGACGGCGGTGGGAGGTACGGCGTTCGCTCGGGAGGTATGGCTTCGCGTACCGACCTGTCCGGTACGCGAGGATCGGAGCGCAGGGTCTGCCGCATGAGGTCCGGGTCGTCGAACGGCGGCGGCAGGGGGCGCCTCTCTGTCAACTCGGAGAGTGCCTGGGCGACCCATGGCACATCGGTCAGGCCCGCAGCCTCGCAGGCTCGCCGCGCGGCCAGCAGTGCCACCGCACGCTGGACCTCGGGACCCACGGCATCGAGGGCATGCACCAGGTCGCTGTCGAAGCGGAGCAGACCGAGGACGTTGCTCTCGCGGGCACCGCGCAGCCTCTCGCTCGGCAGCCGCCCGCCCCACTCCCACTTCTCGTAGTGCAGTCGGCGTTCCTCGGCGGCCCGCTGAGCCCGCTCCTCGGCGGCCCGTTCGAACAGCTGGCGAGTCAGCCGTTCGGCCTCGGCGAGCTGCTCGGGCGTACGAGCCGTCGCACGCGCGTAGTCGTGCAGGTGCCCGGCCGTCCACGAGGTGTGCCGGATCACGTGGTCCGGGCGGGGTGGGGCAGGCCAGAACTGCAGCAGGTAGCTGTCCGCCTGGGGCTCCCCGGTCACTCTGGTGGGGAGTTCCCCTCCCTCGTCCATCCCCCGGGCGCAGTACCGGACCCGGTAGTCGGTCCGCGTGAGACCCAGGTCCCACGCGGCCTCGCCGTCCCACTGCACCAACCTTGTGCGTTCCGACGCGGGGCGGAAGGACACCTCCATCACGTCCTCCCAGACCGGGTCCAACGCAGGGGCGTCGTCGTGGACTTCCACGACGAATCCGACGTCGCCCGTGTACAGCGCGGTGGACAGGAGGATCACACCCGGGACCGCAGCCCCGCACAACCCCCCGTTCTGGCCCGCGAGCGCCTTGGACAGGTCTGGCCTGGGGCTGTCCGGATCGCTCTCGACGTAGATCTGACGGTCATGAACATGTACCTCGCCTGCAACCGGCCTACGCACAGCGCCCCCTCGTCTCGGACGGCCTCGGAGCCCTGCGGGGCAGGTCGTCACGTGCCGGTCATCATGCCGCAGGCCACTGACAACACGGCCGAGAGCGTGGCGGGCTCGGTCCGTCTTCCTGCGGACATCCGGGGTCATGCGCGGTGTGACGGTCCGGTGGCCGAGGATGCCTCGGCAGCGCACTGCGCGCACCCCCTGGACGTTCTCCTCGCCCGCCCGGGAGATCTTGCGCATTGCGGCGATCTGCTGCAGCACGTGCTCGGGGAAGTTGAGCGGGGCCCGCAGCAGGTAGTGGGCCTGCGCCTTGTCCCGGGGCATGCCCCCCAGGCATCCTCGCCGATCCCCTGGACGCCGCTGATGTAGACCTTGCCGCCCGCGAGGACCTGGTCGCTGTGGTCGATTTCAGTCCGCGGACTCCCAGACGAATCCGTCCGGGTCGGTGAAGGATCCGGCGTCGCCGCCGATCGCGAGCCGGGACGACCCCGCCCCCTCCGGCGGTACGCCGGCGACCTTGGCCAGACCCCGACGCCCGTACAGCGACAGCTTCACGGGGCTCCCCGAGGCGTCGAACTCGACATACTTGCTTCCGAAGCTCTTCGCCACCTTGAGGCCGCGCTCGACATAGAACCGCTTGCTCGCGGCCATGTCCGCCACGCCCAGCAGCAGGACGATCTCGTCGATCCGCCGGCTGTCCGGCCCGGAGTCCTTCTTCGAGGAGCTCGCGATCTGCCAGACGGTTCCGTCCGGGGCCTGCACGACGCCGCCGTAACCCCACAGCGACTTCTTGGCGGGCTTCAGCGAGGTGGCGCCGGCGTCGAGAGCGGTGCCGTAGAGGCCGTCGACGATCGACGGCTGGGACACCACGAGCGAGACGGTGAACCCTCGGAAGCCGGAGGTCGGTTCCTGCGAGGCCCGCAGGCGCACCTCTTCGCCCAGGCCGAAGCCCTCCGCGTAGAAACGCTCGGCGGCCACCGGGTCGGCCACTTCCAAGGTGATGAAGTCGATGGAGGTCATGCACTTCACGCTAGATGCCGCCGGCGGCCGTTGCTTCTCGAATCCTGACCGATGTCGTCGGCCGGCTCGCGACACGGGCGGCAGCCCGGCAGCCCGGGCAGGACGGCCACCGCTGCGGTCGGGCTCCCACTCCGGCTCACCTCGACCCATGCCCGGGCCGTGCCACGCCCGCACAGGGTCGACGCGGCACGCCCGCCAACCGGGCGAGCGGGGCGGGTGTAACGGCATGGTGGGCGGGCCCGAAGGGGCTGCCCCCGGAGACTGGTGGCTCCGGAGCCAGGCAGGAGAGACCATGGACGAAAGCAGCCGCTCAGGCTCCCAGAGTTCCGTGGCCACCGGCGCGAACCGGGGGACCGGCAACCGGGCCGGGGTGCTGAGCACCGCCCTCGCCGGTGTGCTCGCCTTCGCGCTCTCCTCCGGCTCATGGCAGTGGTTCTCCACCTATCTCGGCGTCACACTGCTCGCGGTGATCCTCTCCTTCACCCGCCCGCCGACCGCCGCGCCCGGCGCGCGGCGGGAGTATGTGCGGGCCCTGACCGCCTACTCGTTGGTGGTCGGCCTGTGTGTGGCCCTCGCGGTGGCGCCCGCCATGCAACGGTGGGCCTGGTTCTTCCCGATGCCGGGCACCCGGGCCGAATGCGCCCACCTGGGCAGATACGCGGCGCTCCAGGCGCAGGCCGCCTTGGGCGACCTGGGGGGCCACGACAGTGCCGCGCTGGTGTACGCGCAGGGCGACCAGAGTCGGCGCGCTGTCAACGACTGCCTGGCTTCCACGACGACGCTCTGGCTGCCCGTGTACGCGCTGGGGGCGGCCTTCCTCGCGGCGCTCGGCTCCTGGGCGGTGAGCAGGACCGGCGGGCTCCGGCGGGCGACACGTCGCGGGTGAGTGAGATTCGTCCGGCCGGTCAGGGAGGAGGTCCCGGCAAGGGGCAGTGGGTCAGGCGGACGGCGAGGGAGCCCTCTGTACCCGGGGGTATGCGTGCGGGTGCGACCATCGGAGGGTCGTGAGGCCGGAGGCAGCCAGCCCTGCCGCTGACTGTCTGCAGCGCGACAAGTTCTGCGGACTGCCGGTGACCGACGCGCCGTACCCCAAGCACACCAGAGAAAGGCTCCCACGATGAACTCGTTGGACCGCCCCGCAAACGGACACGTTCCGGTCGACCACCGGGCCGCGATCGCGGTGGAGACCGCCCGACTCGTCGCAGCCGTCAAGGATGCCGACCTGATGACCGCCGTGCCGAGCTGCCCCGGTTGGACTCTGGCAGACCTGGTCAGGCACACCGGTAGCGTCCAGCGTTGGTTCTCGAGTCTTCTGCACGCGCGCATCCAGGAGCCCCCGCGCAAGCGGGAGGTGGACCTGCGGCTCCCGGAACGGCAGGAGGAGTACCCAGACTGGCTGACCCACAGTGCGACCGTGGCCGCGGAGGCCTTCGCCGCCACCGACCCGGACCTTCCCATGTGGGCATGGGGCGGCGATCAGCACGCCCGCTTCTGGGCACGCCGGATGCTCTTCGAGACCCTGCTGCATCGGGTCGACGCCGAACTGGCCCTGGGTCGCCGACCCACCGTCGACCGGCCGTTGGCGGTGGACGGGGTCGACGAGTTCCTCGACAATCTCCCCTTCGCCACCTCCTTCGCGCCCCACGTCGCCAAGTTGCGCGGTCCCGACAAGGCCATCCGGTTCCATGCGACCGACGGTGAGGGAAACTGGCTGGTCCGCCTGCGGTCCGACGGCTTCGGGCTCGACGCGAACCCCGGCGCTGCCGAAACCGCCGACGCAACCGTTCACGGAACCGCGGCCGATCTGTTGCTGCTCGTCTACGGCCGACTGCACCACGATGCGGCGGTCTTCGCATGTGACGGAGACGATGACCTGCTGATCTACTGGTTCGCCAACTCGGCGTTCTAGGGCTGGTCGAGGTGGGTTGAGGTCCTGGTCCAGCGGTTGCTGGCACTGGATCTCCGACGCCTTCATGAAGCGTGCCCGAGTACCGTACGGCGTACCAGCCTTGTGGATGACGATGGCGTCGACCGTGCGGTGCGTCACTCCCAGGGCCCTGTCCTCGCAGGAGCCGGGGCGGCGTGGTCATCGTGGACCGGCGAGGAGAACCGGCTGCAGGGCGGTAGCCGCCGGAGCCGCTCTCCAGTAGCGTACCGACCAGGCGGTACGTCGGGCGGCGTCCCATACGCCGTCATGTGCTCGATGAATACCAGCGTTTCATCCGCCACAGGACCGGAGAGCCGCTCATGACGCAGAAGATGAACCGCGACAGCCTCGCCCTCGCGCGCGAGACCTGGAGAACCCTCGAGCCCTACCACGGGGCCGTCTACTTCTCGCCCGAAGCCGCAGGCCGGTACGACGAGTTGGGCGCGGACGCCAGGACGGGGTACTTCGCGTCCCGTTCGGCCGCGCTCGGCGCGGCCTCGGCGGATCTGGTCATCGCCACGTTCTACAACTTCAATCCACAACTGGTGCGCCGGGCCATACCCGCGGCATGGGGGGTCGCTACGCCGCAGCAGTTCGCCGCTGCCCGGCTCGCAGGGATCGACGCCACGCTCCGCCGCATCCTCGGCGCGGAGGTCTCCTCGCCGGCGATGGCCCGTGCCGCGGAACTGGCCCGTACCGCAGCTGAAGTGACTGTCGATCACCCGCAGGGCCGCCCTCTTTTCGCCGCGCACGCCGCACTGCCGTGGCCGAGCGCGCCGCACCTCGTGCTCTGGCATGCGCAGACTCTGCTGAGGGAGTTCCGGGGCGACGGTCATGTGGGGGCACTGCTGACCGCCGGACTGAGCGGGATCGAAGCTCTCGTCACGCATGCCGCCGCAGGCGACGTCGACGCAGGGGTCCTGCGCGACTCGCGGGCATGGACGCCTCAGCAGTGGGGCCAGGCGGTCCAGAGCCTACGTGAGCGTGGATGGCTCGACGACGGGCCGCAGCCGGCCCTGACCGAGGAGGGGGCGCGGCGCAGGGCGGAGATCGAGCACACCACCGACAGGCTGGCCGCCCTCCCGTATCTCACACTCGGTCCTACGGCCTGCGTCGAACTGTGCTCGCTGGTGCGGCCGTTCAGCCTTGCGGTCGCGAAGGAGCTCATGCCGTGGGCAGTCGGTCGTCTCAGCGGGGGGAGTGCGTGAGAGAGGGCGCCGAGGTCGGGAACGCTCGAGGCCGAGACGCGCAGCCAGGGCCTGTGGAACCTCTTCCTGCCCGACGCCGAGCACGGTGCCGGCCGGCCGGCTCTCTCCCGCCTGACAGACGAACGTCTGCCGCCCGAGGCGGTGTACGTTCCTGGCAGTCGCCGCGCCCGGGACGAGATCACCCACGATCACTCAGACAGACTGCGCGAAAGCACTGAGCCGCCCATCGGCCTCGGCCGCAGTCGAGCGCTTCCTGCCCTGACGCCGCGGACCAGCCGCGCCAGGGGTCAGGACTGCGCGCTCAGGCCGAGTGCGAGGGATGATGGGGACGCAATGACGGAACGTGAGGTCAGGAGGGCTCATGGCGAAGCGGGTTCACCGGCCCCGTGAGGACGCGGAGTTCGATTTCATCCTCGGGATGAGCGCAGTTCCGGTCCTCGCGTACTTCACCGGGACATGGCCCAAGGCGATCGAGCCCTGCCGGGTGATGGACCTCGTCGTGGGTGACATCGCCGACGACTGCACGGGCCGCCTGACGGTCGTCCGTACCGACATCACGCGTTGTCCGGCCGCAACCGAGCGATACGGGATCACCGGAGCCCCGTCCTGCGTCCTGCTGAAGCAGGGGGAGGCGGTGGCGCACGGCACGGGGCCCATGACCATCGCCGAGGTACGGAAGTTCCTGGACGGCCACCTCTGAGCGGCCGGCGCGGCGCGTGGCCCGCGACGCCCGTCACGGTTCGTCTACGGGAGCTGCGCCGCCTGAGACCCCTTGGGACTGAGACACCCCCACAGGTCACATGACTCCGTCGGGCCCGTTGTCCGCCGCCGGCTGCGCGAGGGCCGCGGCCCGAAGCCGGAGATCGCTACGCGGTGGTGTGGCGCTTGGCCTCGGCAGTGATGATCTGCGGCGCCTCAGCGAGCGGTGCTGGCGGGTGCGGTGGGAGACCACGGGGCGCTGCGTGATCGCTGACGTGGACCACATGCGCTCGGGCGGCTGTGCGGAACAGCATGGCTCAGGCATGTATGACGCGATGGCGGGTAGTGGGGCACGCGTGAATGGAGCATGAGGATGGCACCAGGGGGATCCCATACCGACGGTGACGGCTGTACCAGACCGGTCGAGCACCTGATCCGCGCCGGCTACGCCCTCGGCGGAGACGACGGCTGCATCGCCGACGCCCGTCGGCACGCCCTTGCCTTCCTCGACCAGGCCGAAGCCGACTACCCCTTGTCCGTGCCCGCCCGCGCACGGGATCTGACCCAGCTTGTCGTCAGCGAGCTGGTCACCAACGCCTGTAAATACGCCCCTGGCCCGGTCCTGGTGGAATTCGGTATCAACATCCACGCCGTGGACGTCATCGTGTGGGACAGCGACCCTGTCGTTCCCGCGGCCCGGGCCGCCGATCCCGACCGGGTCGGCCAGCACGGGCTGGAGATCGTCGAGGCCGTCAGCCAGGCCCTGTTCATCGAGCAGCAGTCGGTCGGCAAGCGCATCACCGCCCGCATCCCCCTGCTCGATCCACCCCGCAGCGACACCGCACATCGCTGACGAGCATGCCGCCGCGCGGACCCGGGGATCCGCGCGCCGGAGACGGAGGACTGGCCGTAGCGCCCCAGCGCTGTTCCCTGGCCCATTGCCGTGCCGTCGTCGGCTCCCTCCGCAGACGTCACGCGGGCCTCGCTGTGCGACGATGGGCGGACACGGGACCGACCGGCGCTACGGAGGCCGGTCTTTGGGACGTTATGCGTTGCCCCCTACCAGGGCACCGGCCTCCCACCATCGTCGGCCCGCCCCGCGCAGGGGCGCTTCGCCTTTGGGCTCCTCACCCCCTGGAGAGGGGGCTGGCCCACATGCGTTTCACCATACGGATCTGTGGCGCTGTCGCTCACATCACCATGCACGGAGAGATCGACTACGACACCCTGCCGACGCTCCGCGCCGCTGCTGCCGAGCTGCCACCGGAAGTGGCAGAGCTGGTCTGGGACCTGCATGACGCCCGCTTCATGGACGTCGCCGGCCTCCACCTGCTCTTCGAACAGCCGTCACCAGAGGGCCCGGCCCGCAAGACGACAGTGACCAACGTCGCGTCCCAGCCGCTGCGGCTGCTGCTCCTCGCCACTGAAGTGAATCCCGCCCTTGAACTCGCTCATCTGCTTCCCGACACGCTCCCGGCCACACTGCTTGATGACTGACAGCCACCCAGCTCCACGACGAGAGACAGTGCCGCCACGCCGACCCGCACACAATCTCGGAGAAAGCCGGCACACGGGCCGGCCGCCTGAATAAGGGAACACGAGGCAGGAGCGAGCACCGCGCAGGCCATGGCGCGCGAACTGCTCGCCGCACGGGCCGCCGCCCGGGACCTGCGCGACCCACTGATCACCTGGTCGGTCACCGTAGCGGGCATCACCCGGTTCCGTCCTGCCAGCGGTAGAGGTCGCGCAGCAGGGAAATCTCGGCGCCGTGATGGATCAGCTCCCTGTTGACGTGCAGGACCCTGTTCTCCATGGGAAACTGCTCGGGACCCACCGGGGGCGGATTCTCCAGGTCAGCGTCCGAGAGTTCGCGGACCCCCGCGTTCCATCTCCCGTACATCTCGTCGAGTTGTTGAAGTGCCTCGTCAGCGGTCCCCGCATAGGCGAATTTCTCGGAGTCGACGTCCTGGCCGTCGAAGTACCATCCGACCCGATAGCCCAGGCACGAGACGATGATGTGCGCCAGCCGCCAGGCGATCGTGGTCACCGGCGCCGGTGCCGGCACCGCGTCAGGCGACGCGGAGTCCATCGTCCATTCCCCCGAGCCTGCCGACTTCGGTGCCGCCGACGCGCCACGTGGGCGGATGCTCCAGCAGCCGCGCACCGGCTCCCAGAAGTACTCCTCATCGGTGAGACCGTGCAGCCGCGGCCGCAGGTTCTGGTGCCAGTACCAGTCCAACTGCTCCGCGAGGCGCTCGCTTCTTGTCATTTCCGCACCCTATATACCGGAGACCTGGCGCCAAATGGAGGTTGAGACGGCGGCTGCCTTCGCGGTCCGGCGGGGACGGTGGCCCGGACCGCTCGGGCCGGCCGGTGCTCGTCGGGGGCCGCGGCGCGCAGCCGTGTCCGCGCTGCCCGTACGGGCAGCGCGGACACGGCCCCGCAGTTCCTCAGGGGGAGGCGCACGGTGAGCTGGACACCGGCCCCAGGCCGTCCGCGGCCTTCCTGGACGCCTCCGGCACGGTGGCCTCGACCGCGGCGGGCACCGCCGTCCAGGACCGTATGCCCTCAGCCGCCGAGCAGTTCGCAGCCCTGGTCGAACAGACCGCAACCCGCCGTGTCCGCGCGCGGGCGGGGAGCCGTCGCCGGCGCAATGCGTGTTTTGTACCCGGGCGTTGCCGGCCCTGCGCTAGAAGGTCAGGTTCCAGGCGTCGATCTTGCCCGTGTCGGAGGTGGCGTTGTCGTTGACGCGCAGCTTCCAGGTGCCGTTCGCGACCTCCGAGGAGGCGTTCACGGTGAAGGTCTGGGCGATGTTGTCGGCGCTGCCGCCGGCGTGGTTGTGCAGCGTGTAGACGGTGCCGTCCGGTGCCACCAGGTCGACCTTCAGGTCACCGATGTAGGTGTGCTTGATGTCCACGCCGACCTTGAGGGTGGCCGGGGCGTTGCCGGTCACGCCGGTGACGGCGATCGGGCTCTCCACGGTCGCGTTGTCGTTGACGGCGAAGTCCGCGAGGTTCTCGAAGTACTTGCCGGGCGGGGGAGTGGTCCCGACGGCCTTGAGGGCGTCGACCTGTCCTTCGCCGAAGAACGAGTTGCTGGCCGTCGTGCCCGTGCAGCGGCTGTCCGAGGGGCAGGCGATGTCGTTGGCCTGGGCGGCCAGCTTGGCGCGGATCTGCGCCGGGGTGATGCCCGGGTTGGCACTGGCGATGAGCGCCGCCACGCCGACCACGTGCGGGGTGGCCATCGAGGTGCCGCTCTTGCTGCCGTAGCCGCCGCCGGGGACGGTGGAGTACACGTTGCTGCCCGGCGCCGCGACGTCGATGACGCCCTGCCCGTAGTTGGAGAACGAGGCCTTGGTGACGCCCGTGCCGTTGGCCGCGACCGTGACCACGCCCGGCAGCTCGGTCGGGATGTCGAGGCAGGCGTTGGTGATGGTGCGGGTGACCGGCGTCGAGTCGTTCGGGCTCGCGGAGTCGGTCGTCTTGTGGGCGAGGTCGTAGTTCTCGTTGCCCGCGGCGGCGATCTGGAGGGAGCCCTTGCCTTCGGCGTACTCCTGGGCGCGCTTGACGCCCTCGATGATGGCGGCCTGGTCGATGTTGTCCGGGCAGTTGAACTGCCACGGGTCCGTGTAATAACTGTTGTTGGTGACCTGGAAGCCGTGGTCACCGGCCCACACGAAGCCGCAGATGGTGTTCTCGGCGAAGAAGAAGGCGTTGCCCGGCTCGGCGACCCGGACGGCGGAGATCTTCACCCCGGGGGCCACGCCGACGACGCCCTTGCCGTTCTTGGCCGCGGCGATGGTGCCCGCTACGTGGGTGCCGTGCGTGTCGACGTCCCGCCAGGCGCCGGCGCGGGTGTCGGGCTTGCCGTAGGCGCAGGAGACCGAGTCGGCCGCATCGAAGTTGGGCGCCAGGTCCTGGTGCTGGTCGTCCACACCGGTGTCCAGGATGCCGACCTTGACGGAGGCGGAGCCCGGGTTCACGGCCCAGGCCTGGTCGGCCTTGATCTGGCTCATGTCGGCCCGTACCGGTTCTCCGGCCGGGGTCGAGGACTGGGCCGGATTGGCCGGGAGCGCCGGGGAGTAGGCGTCGGCCGGGACGTCCGAGGTGCGCGTGGCGCCGACCTGCTGCACACCGGCGACGCCCCGCATGCTGGCGGCGAATCCGCTGGACGCCGAGTGGGCGACGATCACGCCGATGGCGTCGAAGTTCGAGAAGACGGTGCCGCCGTTGGCGGCGATCGCGGAACGGACCGCCGAATTGTCACCGGGGGCGGTGATCACGAGGTAGGCACGCGTGCCGGCCACCCAGGTCGCACTCAGGGAGGCCGGCACGGCGGCCGGAGCGTGGGCCTTGGCGGCCGGCGCGGTGGAGGGGGCGACGGGGAGCGTGCCCGCGAGGGCGCCGGGGGCACCGAACGCGAGGGCTGCGCCGAGCGTGGCCGCCAGCACCAGTGTGCGTCGAGGTCGGCTGGATCTGTGGGGTATCAATGCGTCCTCCGGAGACGGCCCGGCCGTGCTGAGGGCACCGGCCGGGCCGTACGAAACGAGTGGTGGATGCAAGATGTCAGACGCGTGCTCCTGTGCGGAAGTACCTTTCCGTGCCGGGAAGTTACAGGGGTATGGCTGAAAAGAGACACACTCCGGGCATCCATCGGTGAGAGGGAAGCCGAAGATCGTGCGGGCGGCGGCCCGGCTGGGCCAGGTGCTCGTGTCGAGCCGAACGCGATCAGCGGGTTTGCCTGACCGCGCCGACGCCGGTGACGGTCCGCCGGGCACAGCCCGCATGTCTTCCAGTGGCTGTGGGAGGGAGGCTCGCCCAGCGACGGGCTCGCCGCACCGGGCTGGGAATGCGCAGGTTGGGTTAAGTGATGGGGTAAGTTTCTGGATAAGTGATGTCGGGTGCTGAGATGAGGGTGCAGGGAATGGCATCTGAGGAAGAGTTGTTCGCGTCGGTTGACGCTCTGTTGAACGAGGAGCCGCATCTGCCGCCTCCGGCGGAGCGTGCCCGGCTGCGTGAGGCCGCCGGCATCACCCAGGCCCGCCTCGCCACGGCGTTGAAGACGACGACCCAGTCGGTGAAGAACTGGGAGAACGGCCGCAGCGAGCCGAAATCGCCGCGCCTGGACGCCTACCAACGGCTGCTGAACGGGTGGGCGGCGAAGTACCCAGCCCCCGGTAACGCCCCGGCAGCCTCCGTCGCGGCGATGGCGCCCGCGGCGTCTGGCGAGCCTGCCGCGTCCACGGGGGAAACAGCAGATGTCCCGCATGCTCCCGCCGTTGCAGCCGCGACGCCGGCGCGGCCCGCTGACCGGCCGGCCGCGGCATCGCGGCGTCCGGCCCCGAGGAAGGCGGTGCAGTCCGCGGCCGACCCGCGCTTTCCGCACGGGCCGCTCGCCGTGCTGGACGGTGACGGCTCCGCCTACGGCACGGGCGGCATCGTGCTGGACTGCCCCGCGACCACGGTGGTGGAGCTGGTGGAGTGGACGCTGCACGAGTCCGGCCTCGGCGCGCCGAAACTGAACCGCCACGGCAAGGACTCCGACCCCCTGATCGTGCTCACCGCCGCGGCCGCCGTGAAGCTCGGCCTCCCCGAGCGCCTGGAAGGCCACGAACAGCGCCGATCCCTGCGCCTGCCGGAGGACCACCCGGTGGTCAAGCAAGTGGTGAAGGCGAAGTGGAGGCTCACCCAGCGCGGGTTCGGGCCGTGGGCAAGGATCTACCGCAAGGCCCAGGGGCGCGAGCGGCAGTGTGTGCAGCTCGCCATCCTGTCCTGGGACGCCCTCGACGAGCGGGCGTGGCCCGGCGTGACGGAGATGGAACCGGCCGACATCGCCCGCGTCCTGGGCGTCTACGCCACCCGCGTCATCACCCCACGAGGGTCCACGGCCGTCTCCGGGCTGGAGCTGATGACGGCGCTGCGCCCGCCGACGCGCGCCGTACGGGACGAAGCGAGCGGGAACTGGGTTCCCGGCCACAACCCCGGTTCGCTCGGCACGGAGCCGATGGACCCGGCCCCGCCGGAGGCCACCCCTGAGCACCCCGTCGTCGTGGACTCCGGCTGGAGGGGCGGGTTCCTCAACGAGGAGGCGTACCAGTGGGTTCGGCCGGTGGAGCTCCTCAGCGACGAGGAGTGCACGCTGCCGTACGCCGTCGGCCTCGACCTCAACACCGCCTTCCTCGCCGCCGCAGCCCGCCTGGTCGTCGGCCTCAGCGCCCCCGACCACTTCCGCGCCCCGACGTTCAACCCGAAGATCCCCGGCTCCTGGCTGGTCGACCTCTCCCACATCGAGGTGAACCCGCGCCTGCCCTCGCCGTTCACCCCGGACGGCACCCGGCCGACCGGCCCCGCCTGGTACCAGACCCACACCGTCGCCTACGCCCAGGAACTCGGCTACAACGTCACCCCGCTGGAGGCGTATCTGCGCCGGGAGACCGGCGCGTACCTCGATCCGTGGCACGACCGCCTCAAGGAGGCCTACGCCGACACTCTCGCCGACCTCGGCGTCACCAAGGAGCTCACGGACGTCGAGTTTCTGACCGCCATGGAGCGGTACAAGGATGCCGACCCCGCCATGGCGGCCGTCCTCGCCGCGATCAAGGCCACGGTCAAGGGCGGCATCGGCAAGCTGCGCGAGCGCCCCCAGGGCAAGCGCTACAAGGAGGGCGAACGGTGGCCGGCCCTGCAGCGCCCGACGTGGCGCCCCGACATCCGCGCCGCCGTCATCTCCAAGGCCCGGGTCAACATGCACCGCAAACTCGCCAACATGGCCAGGATGACCGGCCTGTACCCGCTCGCCGTGCTCTCCGACTGCGTCGTCTACCCCTCATCGGGTGACAGCCCGCTCGACTTCCTGCCCTACGCCGCCTCCGGCAAGCCCCAGCCCGGCGCCTTCCGCCTCGGGCCCAACCCGGGCCTGGCCAAGCTGGAAGGCGTCCAGACGATGCTGTGGGCGGTCGACCTGATGGAGAAGGGCTACAACCCGGCCCGGCACATCAAAGGCGGCGACGCCGTCCTCGACGAAGGAGAGTAGGCGGCGTGGACACCGGCACCGGCACCGCACCGTCGCTGCAGGCCACAGGCCGACCGCGGACCCGCCCCGGCGTTCAGGAACCAGCAGTACGCCACACGCGCCCTGTGCAGCCGGCGCGGCACCCGCACGACCGTCCGCGCCCCACGCACCGGACCCGGTTCCCGGGCCTGGCCGACACGGACAGCAACAACCCCACCGCCGAGAAGGGCTGAGCCGTGGCAGAGATCGAGGACGCCATCGAGCGCGCCGACCTGGAAGCCTTCACCCGCCAACCGCCCAAGACCCTCCAGGCCCGTATCAACTTCCTGATCAAGCAGCTCAAGACGACCAAAGCCGTCGCCGCGGAACTCGGAGTCAGCCAGCGCTCGGTGGAGCGCTACCGCAAAGGCGAACGCAAGCACCCGCCCAAAGCGATCGCGGACCGCATCGAGGCCGCCGTACGGCAACGGTGGCAGCCACAGGTCCGCAAACGCCGACAGAAGCGGGCCGCCACCACGGGCGGGATCACCGTGGAGACCAGGGCCCGGTTCGGCTACACCGCACCCGTCGGCACCACCGACGACGGAAGGTTCCGACGACTGACCGTCCACCTCCCCCCGGCCTACGCACAACGCCTCTTCAACGCCCGCAACGCCGGAGCCGACGACCGACAACTGCGCCAGATCATCGCCGAAGGCCTCAAAGACATCTACTTCCAAGACAGCGGAACCCGCGCCACCGGACTCACCGACGTCACCCTCAATGACATCGACTACCTCGACCTCGACTACTGACCCCCGAAGATCGCCAGCCGTGGGCAGCGACGGTCTCTCGCGGTGGTTTGACGTGCGTTTACGGACCCTCTAGCCAATCGGTGTACCAGCTGCGAAAGCCGGGGCTCACCGGTACGAAGCCGCCCCAGTCCGGATCGATCTGCCAGACCTGGCCGGCGCGCGGGCCGTTCAGGACCAGCCGGATGAAGATGCCGCATGCCCGTTCGGCCAGCATGAGCGTGCCCCGGGTCAGCACATCGGCCGGTGCGCCGATCCGGCCGGGCAGGGGTGTGGTGAGAGGGAAAGGCTCGGCGAGTCGGCCCGGCAGTCCGTCTTCCTCCCACTCGCCGTCCACGGCCCACTCCTCGCCGGCCTCCGGGCGGGGGAGGGCCAACGGCATCAATCCGTGGCAGGGACCGGCGGGGCCGTTGCCCACCTCCGCGACGAAGGACCGGTATTCCATCGGCAGATCGATGCCGTGCGATTCCTCGAATGCTCGGATCTCCGCCTCTGGCAACCGAGGTGCCAGTTCGTACTGGTGCGTGTGAGCTCCGAAGCGCTTCTGCCCCGGGTCATGAGCTGCCATCGCATGTATCTGTGCGCGTACGCCGTCCTCGTCCCAAGCTTCCATCCGGCGACGGTAGCGTTGAGGTCTGCGACCCGGTATGCCGCACCCTCGCGCCACGCGTCCCAAAGGGAACCGCACCTACGCTGCACTCGATCGCCGCCGCGGCTTGCCGGTCGAGAAGACCACGCTGGGGCGACGGTTGCAGCAGCTGCCCGTCCGGCTGGCCGCCCGTCCCTTCTGGGAGACGAGCGCCGGCCGATCGCCTGCGGCCAGGGTCGGACCCCGGCAGAGGGTCCGGGAGCTGGAGGCAGCCGAAGACCTCCTGACAGATCAGCAGCGGCGGATCCTGGCGTGCATCAGGGTCTGGGTGGCCGGGCGTGCATCAGGGTCTGGGTGGCCGAGAACGGAGAAGCACCCACGATGCGGGACATCGGCCATGGCGTGTGGCCGTTGAGCACGGGATCCCTCGCATGCCAACTAGGCAGACTGGAACAGCTCGGTGTCATGCGCCGCGGCAAAGGACGAATCGCCCTGCGCTGGTGGGTATCTGCGCCTGAGACTCGGGGTTCCGTACGGTACGCGCACCCGACGGTGCATGGGTGGCGTCTCCTGTGGGTCAGTGGCCGGCTGGGCCTTGGCTCGCGTTCCGGGTGTTCGCGGTGGGTGTGGTGGACGGTGCGGGTGCGGTGGTGGGGGTTTTGGTGTGGTTGCGGAGGAGGAGACAGATGAGGATTCCGATGGTCACTACTGCGATGGGGAGGGCTGTGGTGGTGTGGAGGGTGGTCAGGAAGGCGGCCGCGTAGGTCTTGCCGGTGGCGAGTTCGGCGGTGAGTCGGTTCTGGAGCAGGGCGCTGACGGTGGCGGCGCCGATGACGGAGCCGGTCTGGCGGATGGTGTTGTTGATGCCTGACGCGGCGCCTGCGTGGTGGGGTGGGATGTGGCGCATGGTTTCGGCGGTCATGGGGGCGAGGGTGCAGCCGATGCCGAGGCCGGTGAGGAGGGTGGCGGGGAGAAAGGCCTGCCAGGGTGTCGCGGGGCCGGCGGTGAGTGCGATGGCGACGATGCCGCAGGCGTAGAGGGTGAGGCCGGTCAGGAGGAGGGGTTTGCCGCCGATGCGGTCGGCGAGGCGTCCTGCGTAGGGGCCGAGGGCCATGGACACCAGGGACGAGGGGGCGAGGACGAGGCCGGCTTTCATCGCGCTGAGGTGCAGTACGGACTGCAGGTAGAGGTTGAAGGGCAGTACGAGGCCCAGCATGGCGATGGAGATGAGGCCGACCAGCACGGTCATGACGGTGAAGTTGCGGTCTTGGAAGAGGGCGAAGGGGACGAGGGGTTCGCGGTCCTGGGTGGCGCGCTGGTGCAGCAGAAAGGCGCCGGCCAGTGCCAGGCCCGCGGCGATCAGGCCCCAGATTCCCGCCCCCCAGTGGTAGCGCTGGCCTTCCTGGAGGCCGAAGGCGAGGCAGAACAGTGCGGCGGTGGCCAGGAGCACGCCCGTCAGGTCGAAGCGGTGGGTGCGGGCGGGGCGGATGTCGGGGACGAGCGTGAAGGTCAGGGCGAGCGCTGCGATGCCGAGGGGCACATTCACCAGGAAGATCCAGCGCCAGCCGACGGTGGAGACGAGGACGCCGCCCAGGGTGGGGCCGGCCAGGGTGGCCGCGCCTGCGACCATGCCCCAGATCCCCAGCGCCGCGCCGCGTCGGTGGGCGGGGAACACCGACACGATCAGCGTCATCGTCTGGGGGACGAGGAGGGCTGCGCCGACGCCCTGCACGGCGCGGGCGGCGATCAGTGCCGCTGCGCCGGGGGCGAGTCCGCAGGCGATGCTGGCCAGAGTGAACACGGTCAGGCCTGCGGCGAACAGGGTGCGCGGGCCGTGCAGGTCGCCCAGTCTGCTCGCGGTGATCAGGGACACCGACAGGGCGAGGGCGTAGCCGCTGACCGTCCACAGGGCCTCATCCAGCGTGGCGCCGAGGCCGCTGATCATGTCGGGGATCGCGATGTTCACGATCGTCAGATCCAGCAGGGTCATGAAAAACCCGAGTGAGAGCGTCACCAGCACCGCCCAGGGGTTCGATCGCCACTTGCGCACGGCAGTCTCCTTCGTCCGTCGGGGGATGGCGGGCCGGTCTGCCCGGCGTCGCCCCTCACGCTAATGCATCAATAGAGATGCATCAATAGAGATGCATCTCTAGGTGATGCATCGAGACGGATGTACTGTGCGGGTATGGATGGAGTCGAGCTGTTCCTGTTGGGGCGCACCCTGATGAAGATCGGGGAAGGCGCCATGCCCGAGCCGGAGGGCGGCATGGCCCGCTACGGCGGTGGCGTACGGTCCGTGCTCATCGTGGTGAGTGACCTTTCCGCCCACCCCGACAGTGCCGTCGGCGAGATCGCCGCCCGCACCGGACTCCCGCAGAGCCAGGTCTCCACCGCCGTGGCCCGCCTGAAGGAGGCCGGCGCGGTCGTCACCGAGAACGACCCCAACGACCGCCGCCGCCTCCTGGTTCGTCAAGCGCCCCGTCCCTCCGACCGGATGGTCCAGGTCAGGGCGACCACTATCGACGGCGCTCTCGCCGATGCGCTCGGAGACGAGGACCCTGTGGCGATGAAGGAAGTCACCGACGCGCTCGATACGCTGGCCCGGCATCTGTCGCCGCAGGCGGCGCGGCGCAGACAGAGCTGACGCGGCTACCCGTCGTGGTCGGCACGCGCGGGGCCCTTGTCAGGAGGCAGGGGAACCTTCGAACGCGCGACTGCGGTGCGAGGTGGGTGCCGCGACAGCGGGGCCCGGCCGACCGGCGAAGGTCCGGTGTGAGCCCGCCTTTCAGCCAGCGCGTGCCGCAGAGACGTTCCGATCTCGCAATACTCGCCGGGGCGGCAGTGTGAGGGCCTCCGGTCCCGCGAGGGCGTAGAGCACCGTGCCGACCACCGCCAGGCACAGTGCCGTCCAGGTCGCCGCAGGCGTGCCGGCCGGCAGCAGCATCCAGGTCGCCACCTTCACGGGCACCGTGGTCGCCGGGGGCGGAGCGAGGAACGCGAACGCGAGCCAGGTGAAGGGGAACGCCCAGGCGTACCGTCCTCCCGCGACCGCCGCACCCAGGGCGGCCAGCCCCGCCAGACCCGCGCAGTCCCGGGCGACGAACTCGGTGGTGGCCAGGTCCTGACCCACCGCCTGCACGGTCAGGAGCACGGCGCCGACGATCGCGCCGCCGAGCAGCACGTGCGCCGCTCTGCGGGGAGCCCATCGGATCGCGGCGCTGCGGTCCAGGTCGAGGTCCTGCCCGCCGAGTCCGGTCGAGAGGGCCATGGCGCCCGCGGTGAGGACGACCGCGGGCAGTTGCGACCCACCGGGCGCGGCACTGCCGTCTCGAGTGAGCGCCCACACGGCCGCGGCACTGGTCAGCACCGTGGCGAGCGACGCGGGCACCTGGCGCGAGTGCGCGTACAGCGTCAGCCATCTCACTGGGACGGACCGCCTTTGAGTACCTCGAACGCGTCGCCCTCGCAGGAGAGAGCGGCGGCGTGCATCGCGTTGATGCGTGCGAGCTGTTGCGCCCGTGGCAGTGCCATGAGCTCCTCCCACACCGGTCGGACCCTGGCGATGACGTCGCGGTTCAACGCCGCCGACCCGGTGCCGGGCAGCGGCTCGAGATCCCCCAGCACCCAGCCCGCCGCGACGGTCTGCGCGAATTGGTCGCCTCCGAACGTGTTCCAGCCGACGGGACTGCATCCCGGCACCATGCCCTGAGCGATCAGAGCCCGAGTCACCTCCTCGCCTTCCGCGGCGGCGAGCATGCCGTCGTCGAAGTCGAAGAGCACGGTCGTGCGGGACCACTGTGGCTTGGCGCCGTCCGGCAGCATGGCGGTGTTCTCGCGGACCGTCTCCGGTGCCCGTCCGCCCAGCGCGCCGTGCAGCAGGCGCAGCGCCTCCTTTCCGGGGCCCGCCAGGCCGGCGAGTCGGGCCCGCTGCGCCCTGCTCACGCAGACGGAGCCGTCGCACACCGGCCTCGCGGCGGCCTCGTCGACGACGAACACCCGGCGCGGATCGGCGGGCAGGACGAGCAGGGCGAGCGCCGCGCCCGCCAGGACGGGCGCCAGCGCGAGCAGCCGGGTGTGCGGTGTCGCGGCGACCAGCAGCGCGAAACCGGTCGACGCCACGCCCAGCATCCAGATCGTCTGCCCGAGGTGCACGGGGGCGGAGAGCGTCACGAGCGCGTTCGGTACCTTCTCCACGGCGGGCGACAGCAGGACGAGCCGGTTCGGCTCCGCGCCGGTGGCTCCCGGCGCCGCGGCCGTCTCCGTCCGGGCCAGGACGGCCGTGAAGACGAAGGTGCCCATGGCCAGCGCGGGCGGGGTGAGCACGGACGGCAGGGCCCGTGCGGCCCCCATCCCCAGCACGGTCGCTGCGACGAGGGCGAGTACGCCCACCAGCGAGATGGGCAGCCACCCCAGGTGGGTGTACCGGGCGTGGGCGAACACCTGGACCGCGCCCACCAGGATCAGCGACACGAACGCCGCGACCAGGGTGAACGCCGTCGTGCCCGCCAGCGTGGCTGCGCGGTGCCATGTGGGACGCGGGGTGCTCGTCAGCAGGTCGGAGATCTTCGAGCGGTGGTCGCGCAGGCCCTGCAGTGCTCCGAGTCCTATGGCGAGCGGCCACAGGTAGAACAGCGGGGTGCGGGTCCACAGGGCCATGGACGTCCACTGGCCCGTCCACGCCGTGGTGGTCTCCGACCACGGTTCGGAGATCAGGTACAGCAGCGTCGACGCCGTCACCAGGGCCACGACGCCGGCCCAGGGGGCCAGGGAGCGCTTCAACTCGGTGCGCAGGACTCGGACGTTCACCAGTTGCCCCTCGCCTGTCCGGGGTGGAGCAGCAGGGCGGAGTAGCCGCGCTCGAGCGGGCTGTCGCCCACGTGCTCGGGTCCGCCCGCCGCGGCCAGCCGGTCGGGGGTGCCCTGGAAGACCAGCCGTCCTTCGGCGAAGAGCACCACATCCGTGCAGGCGGCGGCGACGTCCTCCACGAGATGGGTGGAGACCACGACGCAGGTGTCCGTGCCCAGTTGCTGCAACAGCTCGCGGAACCGCAGCCGTTGAGCCGGGTCGAGGCCGACCGTGGGCTCGTCCAGGAGAAGGATCTCCGGGTCGTTGACGAGGGCCTGGGCGATGCCCACCCTGCGGACCATGCCGCCCGACAGGGCCTTCATCCTCTCGTCGGCGCGGTCCGCCAGGCCCACCCTCTCCACGGCGCGCTGTACGGCGGCGGGTATGTCCGCCTTGGGGACCTCCTTCAGCCACGCCATGTACTCGACGAACTCACGCGCCGTGAAGCGCTTGTAGTAGCCGAACTCCTGCGGCAGATAGCCGATCCGGCGGCGCAGCGCGCGTTGGTCCCCCCGGCCTCCCGCGGCCGGCTCCCCGAGCGTCGGGCGCGCCCGCGTCGATCAATGCCCCGGTTCGACGAGACATCGTGGCAGACCCGTCCGGCGATTGTTCTGCCCGGCGTTGCGGCCCTCGCCAGGCATGTCGTCAGGTGCCCGGTGCGAAGGATGGGGCATGCGCGGAGTCTCGTCGGACGGGCCGGTGGTGCGGCTCAGTGGACTTGTCCCGGAGGCGGAGCCGTACTCCGAGAAGGCAGCCGATCGTCATGGCCTGCGCGCCCGTACCGCGACGTAGCCGGCAGCGCGCTCACACAGGGTGTGGCTGTCCGTCTCCCGGTCGTGCTCGGACGGCGGGCCCACCGGAAAAGGCGCCCGTTCTCTTCGTGGCTGCTGTCCGACATGCTTCCGCACGGTGGCCGCGAGCAGAAGCCGCTCGTGGCGGCTGCGTGCGGACGCGCGTGCGGCCCCGGCCGGCGAGGACGCCGGACGGGGCCGAGTTCAAAGAGCCGAGGTAGGGATCGGACGGATCACGGTGCGTCGGGGCGCCGCACCGCCGCGTCAGATCAGAAGGGAAGGCGGCCACGTGCCCGGCGGCCTGCGGAGCCGCTGCGACCGACGGCGCGCGAGCTGGACTGGAAAGGCTTGCTCAACAAGCGACCGAGCGGGCCAGGGGCCTTGGAACCGGCACGAGACCCCCAACCCAGTGTGCGCTGGGCGCCGTTCTGGGGGTGCCTGCTCAGTCGCGGGACGACGAAAGCGAGTATCGCGAGGACAACGCAGAAGGCGATCACGCCGACGATCATCATGGGAGCTCCTGGGCCGGTCTGAAAGGGGCACAACTCCGTGCCATCACACGGACTCGTCTCTTGCTACCGACCGACTGCCCGCTTCAGCGCGGAACACGCCAGGGCAGACCGACGGCCGGCGCGCCGAAGGAGCCTCTTCCGGACCAAGCCGCCAGGTGCTTCTGTCCGTTGTCCACACCGGCCGTGGGTCAGAAGGCCGCCGAACGGTTCGTGAGCAGAGCCGAGTTCCGCGCCGACACGGACCTCGTCGTCAAAGTCTCGCTCGTGCCGAGCGGCCCGGACTCGGGTTGGACGGTCGAGGTGACCCAGGGCTGGACGTAGTGACTCAGTCTGACGGGAGAGCGTCTCACTGAGTCGTCCCACCGTCGGCTGTGCACGAGTTGGTCAGGGCGCCCACGGCGTGAGCATGTCCTTCATCGCGTCCGTCAAGGCGAATTGCAGCAGCGGGCCGTAGGTGATCCGCCCGACGCCGAGGCGGCGGAAGCGCTCAAGATCGTGCTTGACGGGATGCGCCGTGGAGTTCACGGCAATGGTGACGGCGTCGGTCACGGCGGTCAGCAGGTCGTCGTTGTCCTGAATGCCCACCGGGTAGACACTGTCGGCGCCTGCCTGCTCCAGGGCGTGCAGTCGCTCGATCGCCTCGTCGAGGACGGCGGACGCGTCCTCGGCGTGGAGGAAGACGTCGGTGCGCCCGTTGACCCAGACGGGGATCCCGGCGTCGTCAGCCGCTGCGCGCAGGCCTGCGATGTAGTTTGCGTGCTCCTGGGTGGTGCGCACGCGTCCGCCGTCCGAGTGGACGGTGTCCTCGATGTTGAGACCGACGCCGCCGATTTCGGTGAGTCCGGCGATGAGGTCCGCGGGCTCTTGTCCGTAGCCGGCTTCCAGGTCCACGGACACCGGAACGTCTACCGCCGCGATGATGGGCCTGACGGCGGCGAGTACCTCCTCGAAGGTCTGCCCCTCGTGGTCGTCGGCTCCACGGGAGTCGGCGAGCGGATGACTGCCGATGGTGAGCGCGGGGAATCCGGCGCCCGCTGCCGTCCGCGCGGACCAGGCGTCCCAGACGGTCGGCAGTACAAGCGGCTTGTACTCGGCATGGAGTTGCTTGAGTCGTTGAGCGCGCTCAACGGTGGTGCGAATGTCCATGTCGAGGACGCTACCTCTCCCGGGCTCGCCACAACTACGCGTCCATGGCGCGCCGCTCTATCGCGAAGACAATCCGCTGCCTCAACAAGAACGCCACCCGCCTGGTCACCGAAGCCGGAGGAACCTGGCGCCGAATGCCGTGCCAGCGCGGCCTCGGCGCGGAAGCCGGTGGTGCTTTCACGCTTCACCCCCTCGACGGCGCTCGCCTCCGGGATCTGCTGAACGGCCGCGGTGGGCGGTCCGCACCCCCTGCTGATGTGCTCGGCACGCGGAAGCAGTTGTTCGCGGCTCCCCGGCCGAGCACGGTTCAGCTGAACGTCCTCCTCGGACTCGACGGCAAGACGGCTTCTCCCCACACGCGTGCACCGGCGTGACGGTCCCTGTCCGCCAGGTGGGCAAGTCGGGAGGGCGCGACACGGTGGGTCGAGCCGCCATGGGCGGGATTGGCGACGAGCAGCGTGGAGATCGGCGGAGGCGTCTTTCACCGGCATGTATGCGGGTGGCAGCGCCCCGTGTCCGTCCCGATGCCGGTCAGATCAGGCCCATGAACTGCAGGGCCATCGGTACCATGCCGCTCTGCGGCAGGCTGTGGCCCACGCCTTGGACGCTGATCGCTTCGACCGGTGCGGTGGTGCCGGTGCCGCCGTACCGGGTTCGGGTCCAGGTCGACTTGGGGTGATCGGTGAGGACGGGCGTCTGGTTCACACCGAGAACGTTGGTCCACTGCTTGATCTCTTCACCGAAGTCGACGTAGCTCAGTGTGGTGTCCTGCGTGCCGTGCCACACCTGCATGCGCGGGCGGGGCCCGGCGTAACCCGGATAGGCGGTGCGCACGAGGTTGCCCCACTGCTGGGGCGTCTTGGTGATTCTGCCGGCGGAGCAGTCGCTGTTCCACTCCGAGCCGTTCGTGGTGGCGAAGCAGCCGAAGGGCACGCCCGACAATGCCGAGCCGGCCTTGAAGACGTCGGGGTAGTCGCCGAGCAGCACGTTCGTCATCATCGCTCCGGAGGAGAAGCCGGTGGCGTAGACCCGGTTCGGGTCGGCGCTCCGGTGCTGTTGCTCCCACCGCACCATCGACACGATGCCCGCCGGGTCACTGCTGCCGTTGTGGGTCAGGGCGCGCGGTGACGACACGTCGAAGCACTTGCTGCTGCGGGTGACCGACGGGTACACGACGATGAACCCGTGCTGGTTGGCCAGCGAGGCGAACTCGCTGCCCGAGTACATGGCCGGTCCGGAGCCGCCACAGTAGTGGTTGGCCACCAGGACAGCCGGATGCGCACCGACGTTCTGCGGTACGTATTCGTACATCCTCAGGTTCGACGGGTTGTATCCAAAACCGGTGACTTCGGTCAGTGTCGCCGCGACTGGCGTCGCCGCCGAGGCCGGCACGGGCGATGTCAGCGCACCTGCCGCGACCGTCAGGCACATGGCGACGAGCCCGGTCAGCGCGGGAAGTAACCTCTTCATGGGTGGGGTGCCTCCGTTTCTGTCGAGGGTCCGTGCCGTCGGGCCGCGTGCCCCGGCGGCACGGTGGCCACCGGGGCGGGGCCGGTGGCCCGGCGGGGTGAAGCTCCCGGCTGCGTGTCTGGACGTGCGCTTTGCCCTTGCGTTGGATGTGCACGCTCCCGTCGTCGTCCCGGGAACTCTGCAGTGCGTGCTGCACGGGACGCAGCTTTGAATGCCTGTGCATCAGTGAGCTCCGTCGGCGTCGGTTGTCTCGCCCGATGCGGGGGAGGGGCTTCACAACTGTGTGAAGAACCTCCAGACCTCGCCCGGCACCCAGGTCATGGCGGCGCCGTGTTGCCGTGACCCGACTGGTCGTACACCCCCGTGATGACGCAGCTCGAGCCCGCACCGAAGGAGTCCTGGACCGCCGCGTTCGCCACACCGCCGGCAGCCACGACCCCGATGTTTCTGGTCGCGTTGTCCGAGGAGTGCCTGACCTGGTGGAGCGGGCCGTGGTACGACGCGTACAGGGCACCCACGGCGCTGTGCGCCGCGACGCACGGCGTCCCGCCGGCAGCGTAGAGGTCACGGGGACCTTCGGCGGCTGCCGACGCCGGGCCCGGCGAGATCAGGGCGGCCCGCTGCGTGACCAGGAGAGTCGCCACGCACGCGGCTGCCATGGCCGCCGAATGACGTGCGCTGCGTGCGCGACGCGGTGGGGGATGAAGGAGAGGGGCAGGACAGAGCGTCGGGGTGCTGGGGGCATGCCGGACTCCAAGGTGTGGTGAGCGGCCTTGCTTCAACACTGAGGGGAACCGGTCCGTGCTCACGGCGTAGAGCAGAGGGGCCGTACCTGAGGGGACGGTGCTGGTGCAGCGGGGTGCTGTCGCTCTTGCGTCGCCGTACGGGAGCCGGAGTGGTCAGCACCGGGCCCCTGTCACCTTGTCCGAAAAATCGAACAGCACTCGGTGTTTCGGACTCTTTGGATGATAGACATCCCATCGCGATCGTCAATGCCTGTCGCTCAATTCCGTGAAAGCACAGGGGTCGACACCTGTCATGGTGGCGATGTGTCCCCATGGACCTGTCCGGCACCAGTCTCGCCGGAGGGTGAATCATGTGACGACTCGTTAGGCCGCGACCATGCCTGTCCCGGCCATCCCGGGACGTGCTCAGCCTCCGGTCACTCGCCGTAGAAGCCACCGAAGTGCGACGGCGTCGATCGCGACCTCGAAGAACCGGCGGCAGGACAGCCTGCCCCGAGAGTGGAGAAAGTCTGTCAGGCGGCCGCCGAGAATCCTCATCGATCCGCAGTGCGGGCATCTCGTGCTCAGCTCTTGCTCGGTCCCGGTCGGATGGATGTTTCCCGCTGCTTCATCTGATCCGGACCGCCCGCGCCGCTTCGTGGACCCGCCGGGGCTTCGTCGGCTGAGGGCAGTTCGTGATCACCAGGGGACGACGCCGTCGTCCTCGAAGAACGAACCGCTCGGGCCGCCGTCGGGCAGTGTGGCGAGCCGGACAACTGTGGCCGCGCCCTGTTCAGGGGTGCGGGGTCCGTGAAAGCCTGTGAAGTCGGTCGCGACCAGGCCCGGACAGGCCGCGTTGATCAGGATGTTCGTACCGGCGAACTGCCGGGCGTACTGCACGGTGAGGGCGTTGAGGAACGACTTCGACGGCGCGTAGGCCGCCATGATCGGCCCGATCTCGGTGTCCGGGTCCGCCTGCCGCGCCAGGGAGCCGACGCTGCTGGAGACGTTGACGATACGCGGCGAGGCCGAGCGCCGCAGGAGCGGCAGCATCGCGTTGGTCACCCGGACGACACCCATGACGTTGGTGTCCACGACCGTGCGGAGCACCTCCAGGTCGAGCGCGGTCGGGTCCTGCTCCCACCCCGGGCCCATCTCGCCCGAGATGCCGGCGTTGTTGACCAGAGCGTCCAGGCGCCCGGCCAACCCTTCGACCAGCTCCGCGGCTTCGGTGACGCTCCGGTCGTCGGTCACGTCCAGCGGCACCCCGAACGCGTCCACGCCGAGGGCGCGCAGCTTTCCGACGGCGGTTTCACGCCGGGACGCATCACGGGCTCCCACGCCCACGCGGTACCCGAGGCCGCCCAGCCCGGCCGCGACCTCGTACCCGATGCCCTTGTTCGCGCCGGTCACCAGCGCGATCATCGTTTCGCTCATGCTGATGATGGTGGCCCTCGGACGAATAGCGCGGCCAACACCGATACGGTGCCCTGTCATACCTGTCAGGTATCACCGCGTATGCTGCGACCGTGCACACCCTGGAGACCCGCGAGTTGAGGTACTTCGTGGCTGTCGCCGAGGAACTGCACTTCGGGCGCGCCGCCGAGCGCCTCGGCATGGCCCAGCCGCCGCTGTCGCGGGCGATCCAGCAGCTCGAACGGCGCCTAGGGGTCTGCCTGCTGCAGCGCAACCGCCGCGGTGTCCGCCTGACCGGTGCCGGAGAGGTGCTGCTGCACGAGGGCCGGGCGGCCCTCGACGCGACCGCCGCCGCCGCTCGCCGCACCCGGCGCGCCGGCGGTGCCGACAGTCCCGGCGGCCCCCGTGACCGGCTGGTCCTCGCGGTGAAGGCCGCTGCGTCTCACGAACTGCTGCGGAAGCTTCTCGACGGCTACGCGGCCGAACCCGACAGCGCCGAGATCGAGGTGCTGCCGTGCGGCATTTGCGAGCAGGAAGAACTGCTGCGCGACGGACGCGCCGATGTCGCGCTCATGCACACGCCGTGGAACTCCCTCGCCGGCTTCGACAGCGAGGCACTGGCGGCCGAGGGGCAGGTCGCCGTCCTGCCTGCCGGGCACCCTCTCGCCGCTCACGAGACCTTGTCCCTGGCCGATGTCAGGGACGTCCCCGGTCTGCCGCTCGCCCGCTGGCCCACCCGCGGCGCCTACGCCCCCGGCCCTGGCCCCGAGGTCCACAACCAGACACAACTGGCCCAGTTGATCGCCCTCGGACGCACCGTGGCGGTCGTCCCCGACTCCGCCCGCTCCTGGCTGTGGGCCGAGCACGCGGCCGTTCCCTTGACCGACGCACCTCCCGTCGTGACCCACATCGCCTGGCCCGCGCACAGCCGCTCCCTCGCCCTGGCCGGCCTGGTCCGTACGGCCGTAAGGCTATGACCAGGTCCTGCCCCCATCGGTCAGCACCCGGGACGGGGCAGCGCGTGAGACTGCCGGAGGCCGGCGGCGCAGGGCAGCCTGGCGAGGGTCTCTGGGGCTACTCGGCCAGCGGGGGCGCACGGTGCGTCTCAAGCAGCCACGGCGACTGCCCATCGATGACGACGCGGCCCGCCGGGCTGTCCGGGGTCTCCAACCGCGGCGCGTGAAGGCCGCACTGCTCGAGCCGGCTGAAACCCCGTAGCGGGACCCGCCCAGGCGGCCGGTACCTGCCGCTGGCCCCCCTGCCCGGCGGCGGAGTTCTCCCGGCCGGGACCTACCGGCTGAGCATGCAGAAGCTCGACTCGCCGCTGCGGTCGCTCAGCACCCCCTGGTTCAACGTGGTCGTGGCCGCCCCCTGACCCCTCCACGGCTGACCGGCTTCACCCCCGAACGGGCCGGCTCCGGCGAATGCGGTGTGCCGGCGCCGATGCCCTGGTCGTCGTTGACGTGCGCGGCCGGGGCATCAGACTCCGACGGGCTGCCATTCCTGGTTGCGCCGCTGCCGGCGGCCCACTGGACGACCTTGGCGCCGGCAGCGCGCCGGCCGGACCCGCCCGACGACCGGTGACGGCGACGAGCCGTCCTACGCCGCCGGGCTCGCCGCGCTGTGCGGCGGGCGACGCCTGTTCCAGGCCTCCCGGCTGCTGCCGCCCCAGGCCGGTCACGAGAACGACGTCTCCTCCTCGAACGCGAGTTCTTCCTCGAGAAGCTGGAGGAAGAACCTCGTCCCGGTACGTGAGCGGACCGCCCCGCGGCCGGGCGGGCAGGGCGGTCCGGCCCTTCAGCGGTTGAACACGAGGCGGGGCGCCGCGTTGCGGGCCAGCGAATGGGCCTGGTCGGGCCACCAGGCGCCGGCGGGGGGATCGACGATGCCGTACTCGGGGTCGATCGTGCCGCCGGTGTTGCGCGTGCAGCTGCCGTCGGACTCGCCGGGGATCTTGATCCACAGGTAGGCGTCGACGAGGGGAACGCCCGTGGCCGCCGTGGGACGCGGCCCGAGCCCCCGTCCGGGCGCGTTGCACCAGACCTCCGGATCCCCGCTGTACTTGCCCGGCTCCGGGGTCCAGGCGCCTCGGCCGTTGCGGCTCGTGTCGATCACGAAGTGCTGCAGACGGCCGGACGGCGGGGCGCCCGCGTTCTGGTCGAACCAGGCGTCGGTCCACCGCCAGGTGGCGGGATCGGTCGAGTCGACGGCGTTGCCCGGGACGCCGTCGTTGGGGGCGGCCGAGGAGTAGTACTGACTGGCGCACCAGTCGGTGTGGCCGCGTGCCTGCTGCGGTCCCTCGGTGGCGAACCACATGCACTTCGCCACCCAGGCGCCGTACCTGGCGTTGTGGCCGGTGGGGAGGGTGTTGGAGACGTTCAGGGAGAACCCGTCGGCGGAGCGGACCCCGGCGTCCAGGAGCCGCTGGGCCATGTCGCCGACCGGCCGCCACAGGACGTTCCCCGCGTCCAGGTAGACCGCGGTGTGCGGCAGGGCCTTGAGAGTCCTGACGGCGTACCCGAGGTCGGCGATCCGGGCGGCCGTGAGCGCGCCGGTCGGGTCGGTGCCGGGGCCGCAGTCCTTCGGGAGGAGGGCCAGGCCGTCGGGCTCGACGACGACCAACGCCCGGCCCGGGCCGATGCCGGCGGCGAAGGCGTCGATCCACTGCCGGTAGGCGGCGGAGGACGCCGCTCCACCGCTGGAGTACTGCGAGCAGTCGCGGCCGGGCACGTCGTACGCGACCAGGACGGGCGTCCGGTGCGCGGCCCCGGCCCGGTGGACGAGTCGGCGCACCTTGGCGCGCACCTCGCCGGGCGTGCCCTCGGTGAACCATTCGGCCTGGGGCCAGCTCGCGAGCCGGGCCATGTTCGCGGCGTTCGCGAGGTCGCCGTGCTTGAGGTCCACGAGGGCCTGCTGTGCTGCCTTGCTGTGCGGGTCCGCGTAGAACCTCGTGCCGGCGGTGATCGCGTCCTGCCTCGGTGCGGCCCGGGACTGGGACGGGGGCTGCGGCTCCGGCCGGGCCTGAGCCTGGGTCGCGGTGAGAGCGGCGCAGGCGGTGAGCGCCGCCGCGACGGCGACGGCGACAGCTCGGCGCGGCGGGCGAGGTGCTTTCATGGCTGATCCTGATCTGGGGGATGGAGGGACAGGGGAGGAACGCCCGCCGTCCGTGGCCCGTTCGCCGGAAAACGGGCCACGGACAGCGGGCCGGGGGCCACGGGCCACGGGAGCGGGGGGTCAGTAGCCGTAGATCATCTTGTAGGCGACCTCCGGGAGGAACTGACCGGCCGAGGAGCCGCCTCCGACGCCGCAGTTGCCGTCGGACTCACCCGGGGTCTTGATCCACAGGAGCATCTCGGCGCCTCCGCCCAGCCGGGTGGGAGTGCCGATGCGGCGGCCGGAGGGGTTGCACCACTGGCCGTTGGAGCCGTTGCCGTTGCGGCTGGTGTCCACGACGAACGGCTTGGTGTAGCCGTACCGGGAGCTCAGTTCGCGGTTGACGGCATTGCCGTAGGCGGTGTTCTCCGCCGTGGTGAAGTAGTTGGAGATGTTGAGCGAGAAGCCGTGGGCCTGCCGCAGACCGGCGTTGTGCAGCCGCTGGGCCATGGTCGCAGCGTCGGCCCAGCCCGGGTTGCCGGAGTCGAGGTAGACCCAGGTGTTGGGGGCCTGTCGGCTGAACTGGCTCAGGGCGCCGCTGAGCATGCCCTGCCGTTCGCTGATCTGGGCCTGGTTCATGCAGCCGTAGTCCCCGAGGGAGTCCGGTTCGAGAAGCACTACCGCCGGGCGGTTGGCGATGCTGCCGGCGAACTGCGCGATCCAGTTCGCGTACGCGGCCGGCGAGGCGGCGCCGCCCGCCGAATGGCCGCCGCAGTAGTCGCGGTTGTAGATGTTGTACGCGACGAGGAGGGGCAGTTTGTCCGCGCGGTCCGCCGCCCCCGCGTACGAGCCGGCGGCGGTGCCGATGGCCCCGCTCCAGGAGCCGAACCAGCGGGCGGCCGGAGTGTTGGCGAGGGAGGCACTGATCGCGGGGGCCCGGCCGTCGCCGGGGTTGGCGGCGACCCACCGTTTCGCGCTGGCGTCGGGGTCGACGTAGAACCCGCTGGTCATGGTGGTCGGGTCGGCGGCGTGTGCCGACGGGGCGGCGGCGAGTGCCAGCGGCAGAGCGAAGAACGCTGTCACGAGGGCGCGGAGCCTGCGGCGCATGACTGAACCTCGGTTTCCTGGCGGGGATGCGTCGCACGCGCTCGTCCCGAGCATGCGACGCGCTGCGGAGGTGCGGAGGTGCGGAGGTGCGGAGGTGCGGAGGTTGGTGCCCCTGGGAGCGCTCCCACTGGAAGCGTTCCCAGTAACGCGGAGAGCCTTGGGGTGTGGTCGGTATGGTGTGGCGGGGCGTCAGAACTGTCAAGCGCCCATGCAAGAAGCACTGGTCACGTGCTCGTGCGGGCGACCGCAGAGCGTCAGATGCCTTCCCAGGGCGAAGGAGAGGATCTAGAGTCCTGGAACTGGAAGCGCTTCCAGCTCTCGCCCCGACCTCGAAGGGCTCCGGTTACCGGATTCTCCGGCTTTTCGGGGCCATGACGGAAAGGCCCACGGTCCATGGCAGAAGCCGCGCCTCGGCGGCAGCCGACGCTCGACGAGGTGGCCGCACTCGCCGGCGTCTCCCGATCTGTGGCCTCCCGCGCCCTCAACAACGCTCCGCATGTCAGCCGCGCCAAACGGGAGGCGGTCGAACGGGTCGTCCGGCAGCTCGGTTACGTGCCCAACCCGCGTGCCCGTGCCCTGGCCACCCGTCAGACGGGAGCGGCCGCCCTGGTCGTCTCCGGCGAGGATCCGTCGATCTTCGCGGACCCGTTCTTCGCCCAGGTGATCGTGGGGGCGTCGGCCGCCCTGGAGGAGGCCGACCTGCACCTCATGCTCTGCCTGGCCGCTTCCGACCGGGGGCGCAAGCGGGTGGAAGAGCTGTTCCGGTCCAGGGGCGCCGACGGCGTCATGCTGATGGCGCTGCGCGAGGACGATCCGCTGGCCCGGATGGCCCAGGAGGCGGAGATACCCGTCGTGTTCGGCGGCCGCCCGGTAGGGCCGGCTCCGCGGTGGTACGTGGACGTCGACAACGTCGGGGGAGCGCGCGAGGCCACCGAGTACCTGCTCTCCCATGGCCGGACTCGTGTCGCCGCGATCTGCGGACGGCTGGACACCGAAGCCGGCCGAGCCCGGTACCGCGGATACCGCGACGCCGTGCTGGCGGCCGGTCTCGATCCGTTCCCACCGCTGGAGGGGGACTTCACCGAGCCCAGCGGCGCCGCCGTCATGGCCGCCCTGCTGGAGAGCCACCCCGATGTGGACGGGGTGTTCGCCGCCAACGACAACATGGCCGCGGGGGCCCTGCGCAGCCTGCGCGGAGCCCGCCGGCTGGTTCCCGCCGACGTCGCCGTGGTGGGCTTCGACGACCTGGAGATCGCCAAAATCGCCGACCCGCCGCTCACCACCGTCCATCAACCCATCACGGCTCTCGGCCGGGAGACGGCCCGCATGCTGATCGCACTCCTCGACGGTCAGGACCCGACCCCGCTGATCCTGCCCACCGGACTGGTCACCCGGTCCAGCGCCTGATGGGGTGGTCGGGCCCGTCCCCGGTCGTCTTCGGAGACTCCACCGGTGCGAGCGGCCGGGCGGCGAGGTCACGCCGGCGGACCTGGTCGCACCCATCGTGACCGTCCTGCCCGATGCGGCGCACCCGCGCCGGCGCGCCACCGGGTCACGGGCCGGGGCCCCGACCGGCCGTGACAGACCGGCCGTGACAGACCGGCCGTGACCGCCCGGGTGACCGCCGCGTCACGGGTGCCGGTTCGGCTGACCGGTAGCCGTCTCGGCGAACTGGTTGGTGTCGAAGAGCTGGTTGATGTGTCCGCCGAGTTCGGACCAGTGGTGCGCGGAGAGTTCGGCGGCGGCGACCGCGTCGCCGTCCGCGCAGACGTCGATGAGCTGATCATGGTGCTCGATGGTGTTGCGGCCGCCGAACAGCGTGGAGAACTTGCGGTAGAGGATGCGGTGGATCTGCGGGTGGAGTTGCTCGACGATCCGGCTGAGCACGGGGTTGTCCGCGGCCGCGAGGGGGACTGCGTGGAAGCGGTCGTCGGCCGCGAGGGCGGCGTCGATGTCGTTGGCGGCGACGGCCCGTTCGAAGTCCCGGTTGGCTTCGCGCATGAGCCGCAGGGCCTGGTCGGTCATGACCGGCACGGCCGTCTCGATCGCGAGCCGGTCGAGGGAGCGCAGGACGGCAAGGGTCTTCTCGACATCGCGGCGGTTGAGGGTGGTGATGCGCGTGTAGACGCCGGGCTTGGCCTCCACCAGGCCGATGTCGGCGAGCCGTGCGAGCGCCTCGCGCACCGGGGTGCGGCTGAGGCCGAGGCGCTCGGCGAGCTCACCGTCCCTGACCTTCTCGCCGGGGACGAGTTCGCCGCGCACGATGGAGTCGCGCAGCCGCTGGAAGACCTCGTCGCTGAGAAGTCGGCGGGAGACAGGGCGGTCGAGTGACATATTGCGTACAGTACATCGCTGCTCGGCCGACGCCCTATCCCGTGGTGCTTCTGTTGGTGGCCAGGCGGACCAGGGCCTGGGCCAGGATGAGCGACGGGTCGACGAGCGGAACGTCCACGGCGTCGGCGGGAAGACCCAGGGGGATCTCGGTGCAGCCGGCGATCACCGCCTGGGCGCCCCGATCGGTCAGCCGCCGCGCGGCGCGGGCGAGCGGCTCGGACGCCGTGCCGTCGCGGGCACCGGCTTTCACCGCGCGGACCGCCGTCATGACATCCCGGTCCTGACTGTCGCCGTCCGGCAGGACGAGGCGGATCCCGAAGCGGTCCAGCCACTCCTGATACAGGCCCGCGCGGACGGTGCCCGTGGTGGCCAGCAGCCCGACGGTGTGGATCCCGGGGCGCCGGACGGTGAGGTGGCGGGCGACTTCGCCGATCATGTGGACGATGGGCAGGCCGGCGTGGCCGGCGATCCGCGGGACGAAGGCGTGCGCGGTGTTGCAGGGGATGGCGATGACGGTGGCGCCGGCCTCGCGCAGCACGCGGCTGCCGTCGAGGAGCCAGGGGGTGGGGTCGGGGCCGTCGCCCAGCAGGGCCTCGGTGCGGTCGGGGATGGTCGGGTCGGACCAGATGACGGTCCGCAGGTGGTCCTGATCGCTGGAGCCGGGGGTGGTCGCGACCAGCTTGGCGTAGAAGTCGGCGGTGGCCGCGGGGCCCATACCGCCCAGGATGCCGATGACCTCGGCCGACCGTGCGGGGCCCCTCACCGCGCCGTTTCCTTCTGCGGGGCCGTGACCTCGGGGGCGGTCGGGGGCCGGGTGCTGTCGTGGTCGGCGCGCCTGGCCTCGCGCCGCTTCTCCGAGCTGTCGACGACGGCGGCTGCCAGCGAGTTGCCGATGACGTTCACGCCGGTGCGGGCCATGTCGACCACGAAGTCGACGCCGAGGAGCAGGGCGATGCCTTCGGCGGGCAGCCCGACGGAGTTGCCGGCGGCGATGAGGACGACGATGGAGGCGGAGGCGACGCCGGCCATGCCCTTGGAGAGGATCACCAGCACCCCGACCATGAGCAGGAGAGCGGGCAGTGAGGTGTCCGCGCCGTAGGCGTTGGCGAGGAAGACAAGAGCCGCGGCCTGGTAGAGGACGGAGCCGTCGGTGTTGAAGGAGTAGCCGAGAGGGACGACGAAGGAGGTCGTGGAGCGGCTGACGCCGAACGCTTCGAGCCTGCCCATCAGCGGGGCCAGCACCGACTCGGAGCTGCGGGTGACGAACGCGATCCCGGCCAGTCCGCCGACGCACCTGAGCAGCTCGACGTAGCGGATGCGGTAGACGGCGGCGATGAGCGGGAAGAGCACGCCGATGACGACAGCCAGCCCCGCGTAGACCACGGCGATGAAGCCGAGCAGGCTGCGCAGGTTGCCGAAGCCGTAGTGGGCGACGTCGTAGGAGATGAACCCGAGCACGCCCAGCGGTGCGGTCCGGATGACATAGCCGACGACCTGGAACATCACCGCGGCGACGGACTCCAGGACGGCGGCGAAGGGTGCGGACTTCTCCCCGATCGCGGCCATGGCAACGCCCACGAGGAGGGCGAAGACGATGGCGCCGAGGAGGTTGCCCTCGCCGAACGCGGCGAAGATGTTCTTCGGCACGGCGTGCAGAACCAGTTCGTGGAAGTCGATGCCCTGGCTCAGACCGTTGAGGTCCCCGGCGTCGGCGCCGTGCACGGGGGCGTCCTTGCCGATGTCCGTGAGCTTGGCCAGGCCTACCGCGATTAGCAGGATCACGGTGGTGACGAGTTCGAAGTAGAGGATGGCCTTGCCGGCGATCCGGCCGACCTTCTTGACCGACTCCATGCGGGCGATGCCCAGCACGATGAGCGGGAAGACCAGAGGCAGGACGACGACCTGCACGAGGTTCAGGAAGACGTCTCCGAGGAGTTTCATCTGTTCGCCCGCGGCGGGGGCGAGGGATCCGATGAGGGCCCCCAGTCCGACGGCGATGACCGACTGGATGCCGATCGGCGTCTTCAGGCATCGCCGCACGAAGCCCGAGGGTCGTGCCAGCGGCAGTTCCGTGCTGGTGGAGCGGGTGTGTGTGGTGCCCATGAAAGACCTTCCGCCATATGCAATATATTGCATTCTGCGTGTTGGTCGGTAAGACTGAGGCCGGAAGCACCGGCCTGTCAAGAGGCCCCGCACCGGTGCCCGCCCCACGTCCGGCGGCGGCGAAAAGGAGCAGCAGCTGATGGTGCAGGTCACACGCGTCGAGCGTGATCTGATCCGGGGACGAGGAAGTTCCCGCCGACGCCTACTGCGGCGTGTACGCGGTGCGGGCCGTGGAGAAGCTCGCGATCACCGGAACGGCCGTCGCCGAGTTCCCCGAATGATCACGGCGCCGGCCGCGGTCAAGTAGGCGGCCACGCGGGCCGATCGCGACCGGGGGCTGCTGCCGGCCGACATCGCCGAAGCGATCATCGGCGCGCTGGGGGATCCGCTCGGGACGGCTGGACGAGCCGTTCCTCGTCGACCAGGTGCCCTCGGATCGGCAGAACGCCTTCCGGTGCGGACACCCGCCCCGAATGGAGAAGTGCGGGCAGGCTCGCCGGCCGCTCGGTCCTGACGACGAGGACTTGATCGTTCAGACGGCCACCACCCGCCCCACTAAGCCCGGCCAGACCCATAACCGCGTCGAGCTCTGCCTCTCGCCGGCCTACGCGTCGTGGGCCAACCCGATCGGGGCGCACTTCGGGCTGCTGCGGCAGTTCACCATCGCCAACTCCAACCACCGCAACCACACCGTGCAGACCCGGGCCCTGCACGCCTGTCTGCGCCGGCGCAGAGCGAATGCCCGTCACTCCGACGTGCTGGCAGCCCCGCGCCGCGAGCGTGCCCGCATCCGCAGCGAGAGGGCATCCGTCGGGGCGGACGTCCCCTCGCCGATGCCGCTCGACCGGCCCCGCGACCTTGCCCGGCCGGGTCCTGGCAGTGGCCGTCCACCCTGGCGCCGGCTGCAGTGAGGTTCCCGTATTCGCCGAACCGGCTGCGGGCAGCACAGGAGGGCGAGGCGCTGGTGGCTGCTACTTGGTGCCGACCATGCGCAGTGCGGCGAGTACCAGTGTCCGAGTGACGGTGACGACCTCGCTGACGTGAACGCTTTCCCGCGGACCATGGGCCAGGGTGACGTCGCCGGGGCCGTACTGCAGTGTGGGGATGCCCGCCCCGGCGTACAGACGCAGGTCACTGCCGTACGGGGCGCCCTGCTCGGCAGGCCGGGGGCCGCCGGTGACGTCGACGTGGGCGTCGGCGACCAGCGAGGCCAGCGGGTGTCCGGCCGGGAGCCGTCCGCTGGCGAACTGACCGCCGGGCCACGTCACCGTGGCGGGGCGGGAGCGCAGCCACGGGTCGGCAGCGCAGGCTTCGGCCACGCACGCCTCCAGTTCGTTGCGGGCCCGGGCCGGGTCCTCACCGAGCCGGACGCCCAGTCTTCCTTCGGCCACCAGCAGATCGGGCACGCTGCTGGCCCAGTCGCCGGCCTGCACGGTGCCGACGGACAGCGGGTAGGGGATGGGGTATCGGGACATGAGCGGATCGGCGCCGGTGTTGCGGCGGGCTTCCAGGCGGGCGAGCGCGCGGTGGACGGGCAAGTAGGCGTCGATGGCACTCACTCCGGCGTACCTGGTGCTGCCGTGGGTGGCCCGGCCGGGTACGTCGATGCGAAAGGTCAGGGCGCCCGCGTTCGCGGTCATGAGCGCGCCGCTGGTCGGTTCGGTGATGACGCAGGCGTCACCGGTGTAGCCGCGCAGGAGGGTGCCGAACGCCCCGAGTCCTCCGTCCTCCTCGCTGACGACGAAGTGTGCGGACACCTGGCCGCGCAGCCTTGCGCCCGCGGCCCGTATCGCGGCGAGTGCGGCGAGTATCGCCACCACGCCGGCTTTCATGTCACATGCTCCCCGGGCGTGCACCACGTCCCCGGTGACCCGCGGCTGGAACGGGTCACCCGGCCATTGCGCCAGGTCCCCGGGAGGGACGACGTCGACATGCCCCTGGAGGACCAGGCTCGGCCCGTCGCCGACCTGCGGCGTGCCTCCCACCAGACCCCACGCCTCCGTGCGGGGGGCCTCGCAGCCCGGAAATCGCGGATGCTCGCGCAGCTCGGGCAGGTTCATGGACCACAGGTCGACCTCGAGATCCATACGCTCCAGATGCCGGGCCAGAACGTGCTGGAGCTCGGACTCCGCGGCGCTTCCCGTCACGCTGGGCACAGCGAGAAGTTCCAGCAGCAAGTGGGCGATGGCCGCCTCATCCACCGCGGCCAGCGCCGTGGCTTCCACATCGCTCAGGCTTGCCGTCATCTCCGCAGGATCCCGTCTCGTGACATCTGGACAGCGGGAGACTATGTTCGGCAGCCGGTGCAAACAATCGCCATTTGCTTCTCTCCATCACCGATTTCTTGCAAGATTGGCGAGGCTGTGGCGAATTCTTGCGCCCTGTTCGGCCACTCTGAGACCGGGAGGGAAGGCATGGACGCCATCGACCAAGCAATCGTCCGCTGCGTGCTGCGCGACGCCCGCGCCACGTACGCCCAGATCGGCAGGGCGGCCGGGTTGTCCGCGCCGGCAGCCAAGCGGCGTCTCGACCGCCTGGTGGCCACGGGTGCGATCCGCGGTTTCACCGCTCTCGTCGATCCTCAGGCGCTGGCCTGGCACACCGAGGCTTTCGTCGAGGTCTACTGCACCGGGAACCCCACCCCCGCCGAACTGCGCCGCGCTATGGAGGATATTCCGGAGGTCGTCGAAGCCTGTACCGTCTCCGGAGCCGCCGACGCCGTCGTCCACATGCTCGCCAGAGACATCACCCACCTGGAGCAGGCCATCCAGCGCGTGCGCGCCACCGCTCCTGTCGAGCGGACCGAGAGCGCCATCGTGCTCTCCCGGCTGCTGAACCGCCCTCGCCTGTGATCGACACGCGGTCGCCGCGAGTGGGGAGACGGGTTCGGGGACCACTTCGCCGACGACGTCAGTGCGACGGGCATCGGCGAAGGCACCGACGACCGGGGTCCCCGTAGATCTAGCCAGGTGAGCGGATACGGGCAGGCCGGCATCGAACTGCGCCGGGCCGACCCCGAAGACCCTGAACAGGCCGCGAAAAGCCGTGGTCTGGCCGGCCCCGAGCCCGGGCAACGGCAGGGTCGGTGGCTGATCGTCGGGGACGACGTGGCCGACTCCATCGACCTCGCCTTGTCCTGGAGTTCCGGCGTGGTCGAGGGCCAAGTAAACCGGGTGAAAACCATCAGAAGAGCCATGTGTGGCCGGGCCTCGTTTTCAGCTCC
The DNA here is from genome assembly GCF_030816715.1 of Streptomyces achromogenes. Taxonomy (NCBI): domain Bacteria; kingdom Bacillati; phylum Actinomycetota; class Actinomycetes; order Kitasatosporales; family Streptomycetaceae; genus Streptomyces; species Streptomyces achromogenes. The sequence continues at coordinate 8,757,737 of NZ_JAUSYH010000001.1, forward strand.
TCCGCAACCGGATCCTCACACAGCCGTGATCACGGACAGCCCGGCAAGGCTCAGCCGTCCACGGTGACCGGCTGGGCCGGTGGGCCATCCACCAGCAAAGACGCCAGCAGTTCTGGCAACTCAGCCGGTCGCAGAACATCGGACGTCGCGACCAACTCCGCGGCGGTCCACCAGCACCACGCGGGCGCTCGGGCGCGGCACGAGGCCCCCCTCCAACGTCATCACCTCGTCAGCGTAGAACCTCGGCCGCCCAACTGAGCCGCTCCCGGACCGAGCTCACGCAATGGCGGTCAGAGCCGATTTCAAAGAGCGTCATCACAGCACGGGCTGGAAATCGTGATGGCCGTCGCCCAGGGCTTCGAAGCCCGCAAGGAGCGGTCGGCAGGCGCATCACCCGCCCGCACAGCCCTCGCATACGAGCCGGTCACCGGCCCCGCCGCACGGCGGCTCCAGTTCGTGTCTCTTGGAGCAGCCTGATTCAGCCATGGTGCTGAGGGCCGCGTGAGCGGACCGAAGGTCTGCATGACGCGGACTAGGGTCCGTCTTCAAAGATCATCATGTGATGGATCATGGTGGGGTGATACGCCGCCATGAACTCACCGATCAGGAGTGGGAGTTACTCGCTCCACTCATACCGCGGGCCGCGACAGGTCGTCCGCGGGTGTCGGACCGGCAGGTCATCAACGGGATGGTCTACAAGATCCGGACCGGGATCTCCTGGCGTGACCTGCCGGAACGCTATGGGCCGTGGCAGACGGTCTACACCCGCTTCCGCCGCTACGCCCTGGACGGCGTGTTCACCCGGGCTCTCCAACAGATCCAAGCGTGCGCTGACGCGGCCGGCGACATCGACTGGCTCGTCCAGATCGACTCCACCATCGTCCGGGCCCACCAGCACGCCGCCGCCACCGGCCCAAAAGGGGGATCCACAGCCCGGACGAACCGGACGATCACGCCCTCGGCCGGTCCCGAGGCGGACTGACCACCAAAATCCACCTCGCCTGCGACGGCCGCGGCCGTCCCCTCGCCGTTCTGCTGACCCCAGGCCAACGCCACGACAGCATCTGCGCACGCCCCCTCCTGGAACGCATCCGCGTACCGCGAACCGGCCAGGGCCGGCCCCGCTGCAGACCCGACCAGATCGTCGCCGACAAGGCCTACAGTTCCCGCGGCTTCCGCGCCTACCTGCGCAAACGCGGCATCACGTGCACCATCCCGGAGAAGAACGACCAGCGGCGACACCGCCACAACCGCGGCCGTCACGGAGGCAGGCCACCGGCATTCGACCGGCAGATCTACCGCCGACGCAACGTCGTCGAACGCTGCTTCAACCAGCTCAAAAGCTTCCGTGGCATCGCCACCAGATACGACAAGACCGCCACCTCCTACGAAGCAGCGGTCAGTCTCGCGTCATTCCTGCTCTGGGCAAGATCCGTTTGAAGACGGACCCTAGGCTCGCCCCCTGACGGAGCCACCTCTCACTGAAGCTGAGATCGTCGAGGCCGAACGTGATCTCGGTGTGTCCTTTCCCGAGGAGTACCGGACGTATCTGCGCGAGGTGAGCGCGGGCGGGGCGCTCTTCCGGCTTGAGCGGATGGGGCGTGGTTGGTGGTGGGCCGGCAATGAGAAGTGGCGGCGCGAGCTGCTGGCCGTTCCCTTTCCGCATCCCGACTCCTATGCCGAGAGCGACGACGAACTGATGGGGCGTGAGCCACAGGCTGAATCATTCGATGACGACGCCGAGCATGGGACAGCCTGGCGTTCCTGGGCCGACGAGGCCGACAGGTTCGAGGACCTGAAGACGGCCGGTGCGGTGGTCATCCAGGAGCACGGCTGCGGCTTTTCCACCCTGTTGGCGCTGACCGGCTCGCTGGCTGGCACCGTGTGGTGGGACGGACGGGCTACTTGTGATCGGATCGTCCCGCTCTCTTTGGACCACGTCACTGGCGCCCGGCCCGTCCAATTCTCGGAGTGGTTGGACCACGGTTCATGGGCTTTGTTGCCGCCGGACTGGGGGCCACGCCTTGCATCAGCCCCTGTTGTTCACCGCTAGGTTCTGTCCTTCGGCGGTCAGCGTCGGGTCCAGATGAGGATGCCCCGAGGTGGAGTGCCGACTGGTAGACGATCGCGAGCTTGTCGGTTCGTGTGGCCGGGCCGCGCCACCGCGTAAGGCGGTTGGCGCACCGCTCGACGGTGTTCCGCTGCTTGAGCCTCGCTGTCGAAGCCGGGCGGACGGCCGCCGAGCCGGCCTCGCCGCAGGCGGTGGCCGACTCGGTCGGACGGCTGCGGGATGACTGCACGGATGCCCTGCGTCGCGGGTGGCTGCGGATGGCGTGAGGAACAGGCGCGGTCGGCCAGAACGGCCAGGGGCGGGCCGGGGTCCGCCCGGGCTGGAGCGGGACACTCGGATGCCTGACATCACGGTCTCGAAGGCGGGTGCATCGCCTGCCTGGCCGGCGGTGACGCTGAAGGCGACCACGCATGCGGCCAGGTCCTATCGCAGGGGCACGGTGTGGCCGTAGCGCAGCAGGTTCTGTGGGTCATACGTCGTTTTCGTGCGGCGCAGACGGTCGTGGATCGCTGGGGTCCAGGCACGGGCGCGGTCGGTGTCGTCGCCCGGGGCGCCGTGCAGGTTGACCATTGTGCGGCCCGTGCCGTACGGGGTCATCGCGGTGTACAGGGCGGCCGTGGCCGCCTCCACCGCGGCGGCGGCCTCCGGGCCTGCCAGGACGCCGACCGATTCCAGCAGGTACGCGGCGTCGCGGGCGCAGACCGCGTCCTCGACGGGAGCCGGTTCGGCCAGTCGGCCGCCCATGTGACGCAGTTCGACCATGAGAAGCGGGTAGTCCTCACCCGCGTCCGGGCCTGCCTGCTCCAGAAGGGTGTCCACGGCCTCGGGGGTCAGGTCGCGCAGCAGCGCGCAGCACTCGCGGGCGGGGATGGGGTCCTGCGGGTCCTGGTAGATCTCGTCGACCTTGCGGTAGTCCAGGTCGGCCACCGTGTCGAACTCGACCGGCGCGGCCGCACGCAGCGGTGCCAGCAGGACATCCGCCTCGGCCGCGTCGCCGGTCCAGGCGACCGCGACGCGGGCGAGGAAGCGGCCGCGCATCGCTTCGGGGATGATCGGCATCGGGGGCAGCCGCAGCAGGGTGAAGCCGGTGCACATCTCGGGTGGCACAGTGGGCGCCCAGTCCGCGTAGGCGCGCAACAGGGACTCGGCGTGCTCGCCGGCGCAGTAGATGCCCCCGCCGACGACGCGGCTCAGTGGTACCAACCCGGTGACCAGGGACGTCACCACGCCCACGTTCCCCTTGCCGCCGCGCAGCGCCCAGAACAGGTCGGGCTCGTGGTCGGCGTCCGTCTCGTGCAGGGTGCCGTCCGGGGTGACGACCTGGAAGGAGTGGACCAGGTCGGAGGCGAAGCCGTAGGCCCGGCCGAGCAGCGGCAGCCCGCCCCCCAGGATGTATCCAACCACCCCGGCGTCCGTCGCGGAGCCGTTGAGCGCGGCGAGGCCGTGCGGGACCGAGGCCTCCAGCAGCAGCCGCCACTTCACACCGGCGCCGACGGTCGCAGTGCGCGCCTCGACGTCGATGAGTACGTCGGTCATCCGGGCGGTGTTGATCAACAGTCCGCCGTCCACAGGAAAGTTGGCGCCGTGTCCGGTGGCCTGGACGGCGACGGGGGTGCCGGTGGCGGCGGCCCAGCGCATAGCTCTGACGACGTCGTCTGCACCTGTCGCACCCACGACGACGTCGGGCGCGTGCCGGGCCGCCAGGTTGAAGGCGGCGACCTCGGCGTCGTAGCCCTCGTTCCCCGGGCGCAGCACCGGGCCGCGCACGTCAGACAGGGCGAACAGGTCGGGGGTGTGGTGATGGTGCGTGGCGGTCATCGAGGCCTCCTCAAGCGCAGGAGCGGCCGTCTCGGTCCTCCTTCTCAGGATGGACCTGGGGCGTTTGCGGTGCATGCGGGGCGGGGGTGTGAAGGTGGGGCGAGCGTGGCGCAGCCGGAGGCCGCGGTGGCCGCGGATGCGGATCCGGTGGTGAGCATGAGGTGCCCGGCCTGCTCGCCGAGCATCTCCAGGACGCCGCCGAGGTCGCGGTGCGCGATGGGCTGCGAGGCGGGTGGTCCATCCGGCGAGGCCAGGGGTATTCGCTGTGGGTGGCCGCGCCGCTCAGCGCCCACCGGGCGGCCCTGCGCGCGTGCGCCGCGCTTGGGGCCGAGGGGCGGCCCCGGCCGGACGCAAGGCCTACCGGGTGTACGCCGACCGTGTCGAGACCGCCTGAATGAGCGCCGCTGCGCTGATGGAAGCCGGCGCGGACATCGACCACCGTGGCACCACTTTCACTCCCGATCTCATCAGCGACCTTCTCTGGGCTCTCGACGATCCCGCCACCCGCCGCCCCCGCATCGGCGCCGCAGACTTCGAAGAAGCGTGTTTCGAGGGCGACGCCATGTGCGGGTCGGCGTCCTTCGCGGGCGACGCCTGGTTCGACTCGGCGTCCTTCGAGGGCGGAGCCGGGTTCGAGTCGGCGTCCTTCGCGGGCACCTGCATCGAGATGGTTACGCAGGCCGGACAGGAGGAGCGGCCGGGGTGCGGCCGTGCTCAGCGCGCGGGCGGAGGGCCGCCGTGCTCCGGGTCGCGGGGCAGGGCGGCGTGCTCCAGGCCGTGCAGCCGGGCCGCCGCGCGCCGGAAGCGTCCGGCCAGGTCGGCGTCGGTGCCGCGGAGCCGCCGCAGATCGGCGTCGGTGGTGCGCAGCGCGGCGGACAGGAGGCGGGCCCTGCCGCGTTCGAGGCGCAGAACCGCCCGCGCGGGGGCACCCGCCGCCGCGTGGGCGTGCGCGGCCTCCGCGGCCACCTCGGTCGCCCGCGCCAGCCAGATCTCCGCGGCGGGGCGGGTCAGTTGTGTCCGGACGAGCAGGTCGACGGCGTCCACCGCGTGGTCGAACGCCTTCGCGGCCTCCTCGTGGGCCTCCCGGCGCGTCGCCCAGGCGCCCCAGGCGCGGCCGGCCACCAGCCGCACCGGTACGTTGTCCGGGTCGGCGAGCCGACAGCTCTCCCGGTAGGCGCGCACGGCCTCCGCTGCGTCCCCCGACTGTCCGCGGTCGACGAGGTTGTGACCCAACTCGCTGAGCCTGCCGGCCCGTTCGGGAGAGTCGGGCGCAGTGGCGCGGAGGGCACGGCGCAGTGCCCCGATCGCCTCGTCGAGCGGCGCGCGCTGACCGGTCCGCTGCGCCGTGGCACGCAGCGCCGCGGCGTGGTTGGTCAACACCGTGGCCGTGTACGGCGACTCCTCGCCGACCGTCCGCCGGACCTGCTCGTGAAGCTCCACCGACCGCACCAAGGAGGCGCGATCCCCGGCCAGTTCGGCGTGCAGCCGTAGCGCCGCGGCGAGGTTGGCCCGGCGCAGGGGCAGATCGGGCAAGCCGTCGCCGGTCAGGGCGACGGCCCGCTCGTGCATCCCGACCGCCCGGTGCGCCTCGGCCGCGTCGTCGAGACGCCGGGCGCTCAGCCGCAGACTCGTCCCCCACTGATCCAGGTACAGCGCCTCGTCGTCCCGTTCGGGTCCAGGCGAGGTCGCCGCCCGCTCGTGGGCGCGCACCGCCTCCCGCAGATCGGCCAGGTCGCCTTGGCGTTCGTGCCGGGTCAGCAGGACGGTGCCCAGCCCGCTGCTGTGGGCCGCGTGCTCCGGCGATCCCGGCGGCGCGGCGCGCTCGGCCTCGGTGTACAGCGCCACGGCCTCGTCCAGTGCGTTCCTGCCCTCGTGGAGGTAACGGTCGGCGAGCACCGAAGCCAAGTGCGCCAGCCGGGCCGGCCGTTCGGGCGAGCGGGCGCCCGTACCGGCGAGCGACTCCCGCAGACACTCCTCCGCACGGCGCAGATCCCGGACGGAGCCGGTACACCCGAAGAACTCGGACAGGGCCACCCCGAGGTTGCCCAACGCCCGCGCGGACCTGCCGTCGTGTTGTACCGCCCGCTCGAACCACACGACGGCGTCGGCCAGATCGGCGGGGGTGCCGGTGGCGAAGTACCGTGTGCGCAGCACGGACGCGAGAGTGGTCAGCATGTCGGCGTTGCGCGCGCCGGACGGCCACGGACCGTCGGGGTCCGCGGGCTCCTCGCGCTCCACCACCCGGCGCAGCAGCTCCGCCGCCCGGTCCAGGGCCGCGGGGCGCCGGTCGATCCGGTGCCGCAGTTCGAGCGCCCAGGCCAGGTTGGTGACCGCGTCGAGCCGTTCGGAGGTGCTCGGCGGGGTCAGCGCGTACACCGTGTCGAGGAGGCCGACGGCACGGCCCACGTCCTCCGCCGAGCCCACGCGGTCGGCGCGGCGCAGCAGGGCGACACCGAGGTGGCCGTACGCCACCACGCGCTGCGGCGCGGTGAAACAGCGGTCGGCGGCCCGCTCGCAGTGGTCCACGGCGGTGTCGAGGTCGTCACGGCGCCCGGATTCGGCCGCCTGGTCGAGCGCGTCCTGGGCGGCCTGCACCAGCTCCTCCCACCGCTCCTGCGCGGGGTCGGCCGCCGTCAGTTCGCCGAACACCCGGGTCGGTCCCGAGCCCCGGCACCGCTCAAGGAGCAGCCGGTGGTACTCGTAGGTGTCCGCTGTGGTGTGGTCGGCGTCGGACCGCGCCTCCTCCTCCCATGAGGCGAGCAGGGCCAGGGCCTTGTCCCCGGTCAGCCACGGCCGCGACGCCACCAGCCGCTCGGCGCCCGCCCAGTCCGCGCAGGACAGGAAGCGGTCCATCAGCCGCTCCGGACGCCACTCCCGAAGCCGCCGCACGACAGCGGCAGCCCGGCCCACCGCGTCCGGCCGACCCGGCGTGGGCGTCCGGCCCGTCGTGGGCGGCCGGCTCACCGTGGGCGTCCGGCTGGGTGTGAACGGGTGTCGTCGCGCGGGTTCTCCAGGCGGGCGAGCCGGTCCACGAGACGGCGGTAGCGGTCGGCCACCGCGCCATGTCCTGCGGCCACCAGCCGTTCGAGAGCGGCGTCCCCGGTCAGCAGCGCCTCGCTGAGCAGCACCGCCCGGCCCGCCTCCAGGGCCCGTACGGCACCCGGGACGTCACCAGCGCGCAGATACGCCTCGGCCGCGTCCGCGGGCAGCCGGTCGGCGATCCTCAGCCAGCTCTCCCGGTGCAGGCGCATCCCCTGGCCGCGATACGCCGTGCGCAGGGCGTCGAGACCGAATCGGTAGGCGGCGGCCGCCTCCGGCCACGCCCCGCGCGCCGTGGCCCAGCTACCCCAGTTGCGCGCCGCCTCAAGGGCCCAGCGCGGTCCGCGTTCCGCCCCCGACCGGCACGCCTCCTCCAGCGCCGCCGCGGCGGTCCGCCGGTCGTCCTCCGTCCCGGTGAGGCCGTGCAGGTCGCGCAGGAAGCAGCCGAGGTTGTTCAGCCGCAGCGGACGGTCCGGGGACGCCGGGGGCGTCGCGTCGACCGCCTCCCGCAGCAGGGCGATCGCCTCGTCCAGGTCCGCCCGCGCGCCGTTCAGCCGCCAGCGGCGCCACAGCGCGCCCCCGGTGTTGGCGGCGATCCGGCCGCGTTCCGGCGCCGACGCGGGCAGCAGGTCCAGGGCCTCGGCATGGGCGGCGAGGCCCGTCTCGAGGTCGCCCGGGTCGGCGTCGCGCTCGTAGCGGTCCATGAGGGCGTTGCCGAGGTTGTCGAGGAACACCGGCCGGTCGGGGGTAGTGCGTCCGGCCAGGGCGACCGCCGTGTTCAGCAGGGCGACCGCCTCGTCCAGGTCGTGCGGCGCGTCGAGGTGCTGATGGCGCTCCCGCACGGCGTTCGCCAGGTCGTTGAGGGCGCCGGCGCGGCCCGGCGCGTCCGCGGGGAGTGCGGCGACTGCCTCGCGGTGCAGGGCGACCGCCTCGTCGAGGTCCACGACCGAGCCCGTCACGCCGAACCGGTCGAGCAGCGCGTTGCCCAGACCGCCCAGCAGGTCCGGCCGCCGGGAAGCCCGCGGCGGCAGCAGCCGCAGGGCCCGGCGCAGCGCCGCCACGGCCCGCTCCAGGTCGTCGGCCGCCCCGGTGGACTCGTGCCGCAGCCGCAGGGCCTCGGCCAGGTTCTCCAGGTACAGCGGGAGACCGGGGGCCCGTTCGGGCGTGGCCGCCACCAGCGCTTCCAGCTGGTCCAGCGCGAACGCCAGGTCCCCGGGGTCCCCGGTGCGGTGGTGGCGCCGGATCCTGCCGCGCGCGCGGTTGTTGAGGTCTGCGGGACCGGGGCGCTCGGGGCGCAGCTCGGCGACCGTGTCGAACAGGCCGACGGAACGGTCGAGATCGGCGATCTCCCGCGTGTGCTCGTAGCGGTGCGCCAGCGCGACGGCCAGAGTGGTCAGCCTGCCGGGCAGAGCCGGGGCCGACTCGTCGGTAAGCTGGGCGCACCGCTCCAGACAGGCCACGGCCCGCTCCAGGTCCTCCTCGTCGCCGTGGTGCAGATAGCGCGCGGTGAACACCGTGCCGAGCGTGTTCAGACAGAGCGGCAGCAGCGGTTCGGGCCCGTCGAGCAGGTCCACCGCGTGCTCCGCTGCCTCGACGGCCTCCTCCAACTCGGCAGGGTCCGCGTCGCGTTCGTAGCGCTCCAGGAGGGTGCGGGCGAGGTTGTTCCAGAGGTGCGGCGAATTGGAGTGCCCCTGGGGACGATCCGCGGTGGCGGCGCGCAGCAGGACGGTCGCCTCGTCCATGTCCCCCGGATCGCCTTCCTCGTGGTACCTCCGGATCAGCGCGTTCGCGAGGACACCGGACTGCCGGGCCCTGTCGGCCGCGTCGGCGGGACTCGTGTCGTGGGCCCGCCGGGCGGCGTGCACGGCGTCGGCCAGATCGGCGGGAGAGCCGCGTCGGGCGTGGCGCTCCAGCAGGGCGAGGGCCAGATTGGCCTGCCGCAGCGGCAGGTTCGGGGATCCGGCGGGGGTGAGCGCCACCGCCCGTGCGCAGCCCTCGGCCCAGGCGTCGAGATCGGCCGGATCGCCGGCGCGGTCGTAGCGGTGCATGTGGGCGGAGGCCAGATTCGTCACGTGCAGCAGGTGGTTGGGATCCTCGGCGGCGCCGTGCAGCACGGCACGCGTGTGCAGCTCCAGGGCGCGGTCGAGCAGCGCGGGTTCGCCCTCGGCGCCGTACAGGTCCGTCAGGACGAGACCGAGGTTGTCCGCGACCGTGGCGTTCGCCGGGGACAACTCGGCGGCTTCCTCGAGTACCTCCCGCGCCCGTTCCAGCAGATGCTCGTCACCGGTCTCGTCGTGGCAGACGCGCAGGCAGTTGCCCAGGTTGTTGAGCGAGTCGGCGTCCCGGGCGAGCCGCACATGCTCCTCGTGCACCTCCAGTGCCTCGGCGAGCACCGCGAACTCGCCTTCCGCCTCGAAGAGATCGAGCAGCGCACCGCCCAACTCATCCATATGTGCGGCGACATGCTCCTCCCGCGCCAGCGTCCGCAGCAGTTCCACGGCCTCGCGGGCCGCCTGCGGATCACCCGTCTCGGCATACCGGTCACGTGCCCGGTACGCCGCCTCGGCCCGGTCGTCGGTCACCGGCACTCCCTCTCGAACGGTCGACTCGCCTCCCCAGTGTGAGTGTTCATCTACGCTGAGTTCCACCGGATCGGTGAAGGAGCCGACCGCTGGGGGTGATGGGGTGGACCGCTTCGAGGAGATCCGCGCGGCCAGGCGCGAACTCGACGCCGTCGTGGACGAGATCCGGCAGCTCGACGGGTTCGAGGACTTCCTGCCCGAACCGACCGAGGAGGACGTCCACCGCGCCGCCGAGGAGCAGCCGCTGGTGTACCTCTCGGCGGCCGAACGCGGCGGAGTCGCGCTCGTCGTGCACGACCACGACGTACGCCAGGTGGACTTGCCCGCCCTGACCGCCGAGGCGGTGCGCACCCGTGCGCGCGCCCACGACGACGCCCACCAGGGGTATGCGGCCGACCGCGCCGGACGGCTGACGCAGTGGGAGAAGTCCCTGGAGACGACCACGAAGTGGCTGTGGGACGACCTCATGGGCCCGGTCTGCGACGCCCTGCGCGCCTTTGACGGCGCCGTCCTGGTGGCCGGAGGCCTGCTCGGGCTGCTGCCCCTGCACGCGGCCTGGACCGAGGACGCGGCGACACCCACCGGACGCCGGTACGCCCTCGACGACCTCGTCCTCAGCTATGTGCCCAACGCCCGCTCCCTGACCTCGGCCCGCGCACGGGCCGGGGGCCGCGTCGAGCGGCTGGCCGTCGTCGTGGACCCGGCCGGACGGTCGCCCCTGGGCTCGGCGGAGCAGGAGGCCCGCGCGGCGGCGGCCGGTTTCCCGGCCCGTACGACTGTGCTGCGCGGCCCGGCTGCCCACGCTGCCGCGGTCCGCGACGCCCTCGCCGACGCCGACGCCGCGCACTTCGCCTGTCACGGGCAGGCCGACCTGCTCACCCCGCTGGACAGCGGACTGCTGCTGGCCGGCACCGACGAACTGCGGCTGCGCGACCTGCTGGCGCTGCGGCTGACGCTTCGCCTGGCCGTCCTGTCCGCCTGCGAGTCGTATCTGCCGGGCACCGTCCTGCCGGACGAGGTGGTGTCGCTGCCCGGCGGACTGCTCCAGGCGGGCGTCGCCGGGGTGGTCGCCGCCATGTGGTCGCTGCCCGACGTACCGGCCGCGCTCCTCATGACCGACTTCTACCGGCGCTGGCGCACCGAGGATGCCCACCCGGCCACGGCGCTGCGCGACGCCCAGACCTGGCTGCGCGACGTACCCAACGGCGAACGGTTCGCCCTCCTCCAGCAGGCCCTCGTCGCCGGCGAGCCCTGGCTGCCGGACGACGAGACCACCGAGGGACTCCTGTTGGCACTGGAGTTCCAGGAGGACGACGAGCGCTCCTTCGCCGACCTCCACTCCTGGGCCGGCTTCGGCCACTTCGGGGCGTGACGGGCCGCACGTGATCAGAGTCGAAGCACTGCCGGCCCAAGAGGGCGACTGCCTCTGGGTGGAGTGGACGTACGAAGGACGCACCCGCCGCATGCTCGTCGACGGCGGGCGGGCCGGCCGACGCGGCCGGCTGCCCGAGGGCCTCGCCGCCCGGTTCCGCAGACAGCCGGTCGCCGAGCGCGCCTTCGACCTCGTTGTTTGCACCCATCTCGACGCCGACCACATCGGCGGCCTGATACCCCTGTTCCGCGATCCGCCGGAGGGCTTCACCGCGGACGAGGTGTGGTTCAACGGCGACCGCCAGATCCTCGGCGACGTCCTCAGCCACGTCCAGGCCGACACCTTCTCCCGGCTGCTGGTGGACCAGCCCTGGAACACGAGGTTCAACGGGCGCGCCGTCGCCGTCCCGGTCGGCGGGGCGCTGCCCGAATTCGACGTCCGGGGGCTGCGGCTGACCCTGCTGTCCCCGCAGCGGGGCGCTCTGCTGGACCTGAGCCGGGACTGGACGCGCTGGGTGGAGGAGACCGAACGCGAACGACTCGCCCCCGAGACCGCCGCGCCCCCGGACGTCCTGCGCGGCGGCGGCGCCGGTGTGGCCTGGGAGGAGCTGGCGCTGGGCCCCTACGCCCGCGACGAGTCCGTGCCGAACCGGTCGAGCATCGCCTTCCTCGCCGAGTACGACGGCGCCCGTGTGCTGTTCGGCGCCGACGCGCACGCCGAGACCCTGTGCGACGGTCTGCGCCGCCTGGACGACACCCCTTGGGGACGGCCGTACCGGGTGGACCTGTGCAAGGTGCCGCACCACGGCAGCAGCCGTAACCTCAGCCCGGAACTCCTCGCCCGACTGGACTGCCGTCACTGGCTGTTCTCCACCAGCGGCGCCCGCTTCGGGCCACCCCGACCGGCGGGCCATAGCCCGGATCGCGCGGCGGTACGAAGACCCCGTGCTGTGGTTCAACTACCGCTCACTCAGCACCACCGAGTACGCCTGCCCCGAGCTCGCCGCCGAGCGGGGATTCCGGGCCGTCCACCCGCCCGAGGACCGGCCGGGCGCCGACGTGACGGTGACACCCGGCCGGGTGACCCGCACGCACACCGATCCGGAGAGGGCACAGTGAACCCCGATCCCGCTCTCGTCGAACTCATCGACCTCTGGTACGAGTTGCCGGTCCTGGTGGGCGAGGGCTGGCCCGAACTGCGCCCTCGGCTGCTGACCGCCGTGGAGGAACTGGCGACGGCACCGCCGATGGAGTACGAGCGCCGCGCCCTGGTTCTGTTGCGGCTGCTGCTCGGCCACGCCGAGGTAAGGAAGCGGCTCGCCCCGGCCCTGATCGGCAAGACCATCCCCACCGACCGCGCGGCGGACACGGAGGAGGGGACCGGCAGCCGCCCCGCCCGACGACTCGCCCTGCGGGCGGGCGTCCTGCTGCCGGACGACCCGCCTGGCCCGTCCGGCCGGTGGATCAACGCCGTGGCCGAGCCCGGCGACCCGGGTGTGCCGGGCGCGTGGGTGCTGGCCTTCGACCTCGCCGACACCCCGCGGGACACGGCCGTCGCGGCGCCCCTCGGGCATCTGGACGAGCCGGACGCCTGGCCCGTGTCCCTGACCGTACGGGTCTACAGCGCCGACGCCGTGGTGGAGCCCCTCTCCGACACGCTCACCGTGCCCCGCGAGGGCCCCTCGCCCGACCGCGCCCGCTTCCGGGTGACACCGCTCACGGCCGGCACTCCCCAGTTCCACGCGGTGTTCCTCCACGGCAACACCTATGTGCACTCGATGCTCGTCAACGCGAGCGAGTGGGCGGTGCGCACGAGCGCTCGCGGCCTGTCCCGGACCGCGGTGGGCAGGGAGCGGGACCGCGGGCTGTCCGTGCACCTGTGGCCGGCCCCCGACGGCCACAGTTACGAGATCGTCGTTTCCGGCGGCATCGGCCACGCGTACCGGGCACACCTGCGCAAGAAGGACGTCGACCTCGACGCCGTGGCCCGCGACGCCCGTGAACCCCTGCGCATGCTGGCCACCGAGTGGGGACCGCTCGCCGAGGGCGGCGCGGTGACCGGGCTCGAACTCTCACCGGACGCCTACGAGAGGTACACCACGCAGCTCGCCGAGGCCGGCTGCCGCATGTTCCGCGCGCTGTTCTTCGACCGTGCGGACGCCCAACTGCAGGCCGTGGGGCGGAAGATCCAGGACTACCTCGCCGAGTCCGCGCCGCGCAGCGTGCAGTTCGTCACTGAGCAGCCCCTGCTGCCCTGGCATCTCATGTGCCCCGTCGAGGACATACGCGAAGCCGACTTCCGCCACATCCTGGGCCTGCGCCATCAGGTCGACTGCATTCCCCTCTGCGCCGACGCGGGCGGCGGCGTCACGGAGGTGGCCATCGACACCCGGCCGGGCCTCGGCGTCACGCTCGGTCTCAACCGGAGCATCGACCGGGACGGCGAACGCGATCTGGTGCGGGGACAGGAGACGTACTGGCGCGGCTACCTGGACCGGGGGCTGACCCGCCTCGCCGTCCACGACCAGCAGAACACCGTCCTGAAGGCCCTGCGCGGTGACGGAGACCCCGCCGAGATCCTCTACCTCTACTGCCATGCCGTCGCCCACGACCCCGAGGACGGCGGACCGGCCTCCGCCAGGCTCGCCGTGGAGGACGCCCACGGCGGCATCCCCCTGCGCACCCTCCACGACTACGGCGGTGCGCTGCCCGGGCTGCCCATCGTCGTGCTGAACGCGTGCGGTACCGCCTTCACCTCGCCGTCGTCCACGACGAGTTTCCTCACCTATTTCCTCGAACGTTCCCGGGGCGTGCTCGGCACCGAGGCGGACACACCCGCACCGTTCGCCGCGGCCTGGGCGACCGCCTTCTTCGACCGGTTCCTGTCCGGCGAGCCGATGGGCGAGGCGGTCCGTGCCACCCGGGAGCACTTCGCCGTCGGCCACCGCAATCCGCTCGGCCTGCTCTACGCCCTGTACTGCAACGGCGACACGGTCCTGCACCCCGCCCTCGCCACCGCCTGACGGTGGCTACGACGTCCGGGACTCCGGATCGGGCAGGCCCGCCGTCTCGATGAGGCGGCGGGCGTACGTCCACGCCGCCTCCTCCACCCAGGCGGGCCGCACCGTCCGGAGCCAGAACAGCAGCAGCCCCAGCTCCGCGAGTACCAGCGGCACCCACATCACGGGCTTCGCGGAACCGGCCGGCGGCCAGCCCACCACCGCGTACAGCACCGCCCCGAGCAGACCGACGGCCCCCGCACCCAGGGCCAGCGGCCGTAGCCCCAGCGCGTTGCGGCGGAAGCCGTACTCGCGGTTCTCCTCCGCCACCAGCTCACTGCCCGCAAGCGCCCGCGCCCGGGTCCTCAGCACCGTGCCCGCCACCTCGTAGACGGCGTCGGCGCCCGCCGGGTCGGACCGCTCCTCCGCGGCCGACGGCAGCCGCAGCGGCGGTCCCGCGATCTGCTCGATACGGGCGTGCAGATAGGCCAGGTGGGCGGTCCCCGTCGGACCCTGCCACCGCAGCAGCTGCACCGACGGCTTGCCGCCCCACCGCTCGAAGAGAGCCGGCTCCAGCCGCCGCCCACGGGACCGGCTGAACTGCCCCAGCAGCAGCGGCAGTCCGCACACCACCACGAGCGCCCACACCCGGCGCGCAGCCGACCAGTCCGGCACCAGCACCACCACCGGCAGGGCCGGCGGCAGCGCCGCGATCAGCACCGGGCGGATCCTCGCCCGCCACGTGTACGGACTGAACATACGGGCGAGCAGACCCTGTTCCACGACGGACCACCCCCTCATCGTGGCCCGCCCCCACGGGCCCTGATGAGGAATACCCCGGCCGCCGTCGCGGTATCCGCCGTATCGGGTTCGTCCGGTGGCCGCCGGGCGCTCAGCCCGCGTTCCGCAGCGCCTCTTGGACCCGGCGGACGGCGTCGGAGTACCGGTCCCGCAGGGGTGCGGGCAGGCGATTCAACAGGGCCGGGACCAGACCGAGTTCCTCGCTCAGCAGCACCGCGCGCCCACGTTCGAGGCGAACCGCGGCGGCCTCCGGCCTGCCCTGTCTGGCCAGCGCGAAGGCTCCCTCCTGAGCAAGCCCGCGGGACGCGAGCAGCCATGCCTCTCGGTGGCGGCGCAGCGACTGCGCCCGGTGCAGGGCCTCCGCGGCCCGCAGCAGATGGCCGTCGGCCTCGCCCACCTCGTCCCAGGCCGAGCGCCGCATCGCCCACCGGATCCAGTTGTGCGCCGCGTCCACCGTCATCTCCGGGGCGACGGACAGGCCGCTCGCGCACGCCTGCCGCAGCGCGGTGCGCGCCGCGTCGACGTCGTCGGCCGAGCCGGTCTCCTCGGACAGCGCCCGCAGGGCCTCGCCGAGGACGTTCAGCCTGCTCGCCCGGTACGGGGCCGTCGACGGGGTGAGGCCGACGGCCTCCTTGAGAGCCCGCACCGCCTCGCGCAGCTCGGGTTCACCGCTCTCGCGCGACTCGCCCAGCCGTAGCGCCTCGACGCGGTCGGTCAGCGCGTTGCCCAGGTTGGACAGGAAGGTGGCCCGCCCCGCGACCTTCCACTCGGAGACTTCGATGGCCCTGCGATACGCCGCGATCGCCGCGTCCAGGTCGGTGAGGTCGATCCGCTCGCCGGGGCGGGGCGCGGCTCCGTCGGGGAACTGGGTGCCGTGGCGGGTCAGCAGCGCGTTGCCGAGGTTGTTCAGCCAGCCGCCCAGCTCCGGGTCGTCCAGGTGCGCGCCCTCGACGGCCTCCTCGGCGAGCCGTACCGCGCCATGCAGGTCGTCGGCGGCGCCGAGCCGTTCGTAGCGGTCCATCCGGAGCATTCCGACGTTGCTGCGCACCCGCGCCCACGCGCGGTCCGTGCGTGGCAGCGCGGCCGAGGCCCGGTCGCCGAGGTCGATCGCCGTGTTGAGGTCGGTGAGCGTACCGGTGGCGTCGTACAGGTCCCACAGGCACAGCACGAGGGTCGCCGCGCACCGCGCCCACTGCGGTGAGCCCTCCTCGGCGGCGGCCGTCGCCTCCTCGGCCGCCCGCCGCGCCGCGGCGAGGTCGTCGGCGGTGCCGGTGACGTCGTACAGATCGGTCAGGCTGACCGCCAACTCGTTGGACCACACGGCCCGTCGGGCGGGGTCGGCGCGCACGGCCCGCCGGTAGCGGTCCACCGCCCGGTGCAGGTCCCGGGTGTCGCCGGAGTTCCAGAAGCGACGCCTGTGCGCGGCGGCGGACCGGTCGAGGAGGTCCGCGAGCCCGGCGCCGCCGACGCCCCGGGCCTCGGCCTGCCGCAGCGCGCGCTCCGTCTCCTCCGGATCCCTCGCGTCGGACCCGCCCGGACCTTGCGGTGTCATGGGCTCCCCCTCGTGGCGCGCCGCGATGTTACCGCGCGGCCACACTGGTGACGGGTGATTGAGGGAATCCGCGCGGGCCCGGCGCGAGGCTTCTGCCGCTGAAGCGTTTCGACGGACGCGAACGAAGCGAAGCGGACAGCGAGGAGCAGGCGAAGCAACGGCGTGCACGGATTCGCGTTCGACTCGGTGCCTTTCCAGGACGACCAGTCGCAAGGGAGTCTCACCGTCGACGAGATCGTCGACGAGATCATCGAAGGAATCTGGTAAGCCGAGAGCGGCTGTTGTGCCTTCGAGCTCGTAAAGGATCTTGAGGCGTCTCCAGCAGAGGGGACTTCCAGCAAGTCGGTGAGCCTTTCCCAACCTCGCGCTGAGGCTGCGAGGTGGAGCGTCTGGACGAAAACCCCTTGCGGCCAAAGGTGGTGATCGCCCTAGGGTTGCTCCCCGTGACCATGGAGATGCCGTACCAGCCACTTCCGATCGACCAGTCGGACGTGCGCTACATCCACGGACCCGATTCCGCACCGCGGGCGGGCGTGCCCGCCGGCGAGACGGTCGGGTTCGAGTGGAGCGGCAGCGAGGTCTACCCGGGAACCTTCCGGAAGTTCTGGGTGCACGTGCCCGCACAGTACGACCCGGCGGTACCGGCGTCCTTGATGGTGTTCCAGGACGGATGGTGGTACCTGGACCCCGCAGGGGAGGTACGCGGCGCGATCGTCCTGGACAACCTCATTCACCGCGGCGACATCCCCGTCACCATCGGCGTGTTCGTCGATCCTGGTGTCTTCCCCCATGCGGACAACCCGAAGAACCGCAACAACGAGTACGACGCCTTCGACGACCGGTACGTCACCTTCCTCATCACCGAGATCATCCCGCAGGTTGCGGAGCGTTACACCATCGCCCAGTCGCCCGAAAGGTGGGGAATCTGCGGCGGGAGCAGCGGAGGCAACTGCGCTTTTACCGCCGCCTGGCTGCGTCCGGACAAGTTCCGCCGCGTCATCGGATACCTGTCCAGCTTCGCGCAGATGCCGGACGGCAACCCCTACCCGGACCTCATCTCCCGCGTCCCCCGCAAGCCGCTGCGCATCTTCATGCAAGGCGGCCACCGCGACCTGCACTGGAATGAGCCACGGTGGAACTGGCTCGCCGAAAACCTGCGTGTGGCAGCTGCTCTCGCTGAAGCGGGCTACGACTTCCGCCTTGTCCTGGGAGACGGCGGACACAGTGCCAACCACGGCGGCGTCCTGCTTCCGGACGCTCTGCGCTGGCTGTGGCGGCCCCACGCGGAATGATCGATACACGCATCATCCAACCCGGCTACGGTGTGGAGCAGACAGCCTCAGGAAAGCCCAGTTCGTCTGGAGGGCTGTGATCAGGCGGAACTTCGAACTCGGCGACGCCTGTCCTCTGTCACCCGCAGATGAGCCGGAATCCCGCGAAGTCCGCCGAGAACGCCGCGTCCACCAGATCCACCGCATGGATGCCGGCCATCGAACCGGTGAAGCGAAGCTTCGAGCCGTGGTCGTCGGAGAGCTTGCTGAAGTCCAATGGCCCGCCGATCGCGATACGTTGCCCGTTGCGCACGTACCAGAACCGGGCCTCGCCCCCATTGACCGTCACGCCCAGCGTCACCGCGTTCCCGGCCTCGATGTCCGCGTCGGCCACCACGCGCGTGCCGGCCTCGTCGCGCTCCACGAGACGCAGCACCGTGCGGCCGCCGCCGCGCCACTGCTGCCCGCTCTGCTCCTCACCCTCGGCTTCCGCCCAGGTCAGGTCCAGACTCAGATGGGCTTCGGTGTTGTACCAGAGCACCAGTCCGGCGGCCTGTGTGAAGGTCTCCGGCCGCGCCTCGACGGTGACCTGGGCCTGCGCCCGGTGCTCGGTGATGCGCTGGGCCAGCAGACTGTGCGCCCAGCGGGATTCAGGACCGTGGCGACCGCGCAGCCGGATCCAGCCGGGCCGTGTGTCGGCGTCGGCCCAGGACGGGTCGGGGGCGCCCCGCAGGGAACTCCACGGCCAGCCCAATCCCTCGGCGGGCGCGGCCACGAGAGGGTGCGGACGCGTCGGTACGTCGACCTCGACCGCAGGATGGTGACCCCCGTGCGCCAACCTGGGCCACCCCTGCGCGTCCCACACCACCCGTTGGATGGCCGTCTCCCTGCCCAGCGTGCAGCGCGGGCCGGCCGCCCTACCCAGCGGACGCGCCGTGAGATGACTCAACACCCAACTGTCATCAGACAGTTGGAGCAGTTCACCGTGTCCGGCCTTCTGCAGAGGCAGCGAGGGGTCGTCCCGCGACGTCAGCAGTGGGCGGTCGTCGAGTTCGTACGGGCCGGTGAGCGCGCGGCTGCGGGCCACGCGCACGCCGTGCTCGAAACCCGTACCGCCCTCCGCGAGTGCGAGGTGGTACCAGTGGTCGCGGAACACCAGCTTCGGTCCCTCGACAAGCCTTTCGTGCTGCAGCAGCAAGTGGGTGCCACCGACCGGGTTCAGCGTCTTCCGGTCCAGCTCGGTCAGGACGATCCCGGCGAACCGGCGTCCACCCGGTCGGTGGTCGTTTTGCAGGTTGAGCAACCACAGCCGGCCCTCGTGATGAAAGAGCGCGGGGTCGAAACCGTGGCTAGCGACCCGCCGCGGCGCGGACCAGGGGCCGTCGACCTCGGTGGCGGTGCTGACATACGTGTCCGCGTCGAAGTACGGCGTCCCCACCGACCGAACGATCGCGTACACCACCCAGAAACGCTCGCCGTCCCAGCTCAGCGATGGGGCCCAGACGCCGCCCGAGTCGGGCACCCCGGCCAGACAGCCGCCGGGGACGGCCCCGCGCACATGGCCCGCATACTCCCAGTGGGCGAGGTCGCGGGAGCGGTGGACGGGGATGGTCGGGAACCACTCGAAGGAACTCGTCGCCACGTAGTACCAGTCGCCGACCCGGACGATCGAGGGGTCGGGGGCGAAACCGCGGATGACGGGGTTGTGCAGCACGGTCACGTGAAGTCTCCTGGTACGGGGCTCACTTGAGAGCCCCCAACGTGACGCCGCTCCGCCAGTACCGCCGCATCGCGACCATCATGATCGCCATCGGCACGATGGAAAGCAGCGCACCGGTCAGGACGAGACCGGTGAGGTCGACGCCGGATTCCAGGCGCTTGCCGGACCAGTTGTACAGGCCCAGGTTCAGTGTCCAGTTCTCCTCGCCGCGCAGCACGGTGAGGGGGAGGAAGAAGGCGTTCCATGTGTTGACGAACGCCAGCAGGAAGACCGTCGCGCCGCCCGTGGTCATCATCCGCAGCACGATGCTGAAGAAGATGCGCAGTTCGCCGGCGCCGTCGATCCGGGCGGCTTCCAGGAGCTCGTACGGAATCGTCGCCTCGGTGTAGACCTTCGCGAGATAGACGCTGAAGGGGTTGATCAGGCAGGGCACCAGCATCGCCCAGGGCGTGTCCACCCAACCGATCTCCGAGAACAGCAGGTAGAGGGGAAGGGTGAGCAGCGCGATCGGGATCAGGAACGAGCCGACCACGCACGCGAACACCAGATTGCGCCCCGGGAACTGGAAGCGCGCCAGGCCGTAGCCCGTCAGCAGCGCGAGCAGGGTGCCGCCGAGCGAGCCGACACCCGCGTACAGGAACGAGTTGGCGGTCCAGCGCAGGAAGATGCCGTCCTCATAGGTGAACAGCTGATGCAGGTTGGTCCACAGGTGCCAGCCTGAGAACCAGAGGCCGTTCGACTGGTACAGGCCCGTGCGGTCCTTCGTCGAGGCGACGAGCAGCCACCACACCGGGAACAGGCTGTACATGCTGGCCAGCACCAGACCCAGCAGGAGGAACCGCTGGCCGCCGCGGGTGCGGGCGGCGGCGTCGGGGCGGCCGAGGCGTCGGACAGTGCGCGGCTCGGCGCGCTCCTCGATGAGCGTCATCAGTCGGCCTCCTTCGCGGTCAGTCGGTAGAAGAGGAACGAGGCGACGCCGAGGACCAGCGCGAGCAGCACCGAAAGGGCCGCGGCGTAGTGGTAGTTGCCGGCGTTGAAGGCCTGGTTGTAGATGATCATGATCGGAGTGAAGCCGTCGCTGACCGTCTGTGGGGTGATGTTCCGGAACAGTGCGGGCTCGTTGAAGATCTGCAGCATCTGGATGATGGAGAGCATGCCGGTGAGTACCAGCGCGCCCCGGACGAACGGGATCTTGATGCTGAGCGCGATCCGCAGCTCGGAGGCGCCGTCGAGGCGCGCGGCCTCGAACAGCTCGCGCGGGACGCCCTGGAGCGCAGAGTAGATGATCACCATGTTGTAGCCGACCCCGTGCCAGGTGAGCAGGTTGCCGATGGACGGCCACACCATCGACGGCGCGAAGAAGTTCCAGTCGAATCCGAAGACCTTGCCGAAGGGGGTCAGCGGCCCGACGTCGGGGCTGTAGAGGTTGATCCACACCAGGGCGGCGACCACGCCCGGGATCATGTAGGGCACGAGGAGGAGGATGCGGAAGCGGCCCGCGACCTTGGAGGTGAGCGCGTCCAGGAACAGCGCCAGGACCAGGCTGACGACGAGCATCACCGGGATCTGCACGCAGGCGAACAGCACCACCCGCAGGACCGAGCCCATGAACGCCGAGTCGGTCACGCCGTGCCGGTAGTTGTCCAGCCCGGCGAACGTCTCGGTGGAGCCACCGAGCCCCAGCCCCGACTGCTGCTCGCGGTACAGCGACTCGTAGACCGCGTAGCCGATCGGGAGCAGGTAGAGAAACACGAAGCCGAGCTGGAAGGGCACGGTGAAGGCGGCGCCCTTCCAGCGTTGGGAGCGGATCATCGTCCGTCGCCCTCTGCCTCTAGCCCTTGACGCTGATGCCGCGGGACTTCAGGTCCTGGACCGTCCACTGCTGCATGTGCGCGAGCAGATCGGTGACCTTCTCCTGCTTGTTGACCACCTTCGCCCAACCGGCCTGCATCTCCGAGAACATGGCGGTCCAGTTCGGACCGAAGGTCCAGTCCGTGGTCACGGTGCTCAGGCTGTCCGTGACGACCTTCTGGGCCGGCTGGTAGTTCTTGCCGAGCAGCTTGTCGGAGATGGACCCGGCGACGTAGGACTGGTTGTCGGCGAGCGCGGGGAACACGCCGTTGCCGGTCGTCGGACTGGACATCGTCTTGACCGCGCCGGCGTCGGTGGACATCCACAGCGCCGCCTGTGCGGCCTGCTCCTGGTTCGTGCACTGCTTGGTCACCAGCGTGACACTGCCGGTGAGGTTGGTGCCGGCCGGGGTTCTGGCCGCCTCGCCCTGGAACGTGGGCCAGGGCGAGAGGGCCCACTTGCCGAAGGACTTGGTGAAGTTCTGCGCCATGCCGGCCATCTGCCAGGTGGAGATCTGCCGGGTCGCGGTGGCGCCGTTGTCGTAGTTGCGCTGCACGGCCGCGTAGTCCGCGAACGACAGTGTGGAGTTCAGGTCGTTGTCGATGACGTCCTGGATCACCTTGGCGGCCTTGAGCGTCCCGGCGTCCTGGAAGGCCACCTTCCAGGAGTTGCCGTCGATCGCGTACCAGTGAGCGCCAGCCTGCATGGCCAGCACCTCCAGGGTGCTCGGGTCCTCACCGGCGTAGTTGGTGATCTTGACGCCGTGCTTCTTCAGCTCCTTGCCCGCCGCTATGAAGTCGTCCCAGGTGGCGGGCGGCTTGATGCCGTACTTCTCGAAGACGTCGGTGCGGTAGATCGTGAAGTTCGGCGACGAGCTGGTCGGGACGCCGTAGGTTCTGTCCTGCACCTGCGCGCTCGCCCACGCGCCGGGGTTGAACTTGCCCTTGGCGGCGTCGACGTACTGGGAGACGTCGGCGAGAGCACCCTGCGAGACCCAACTGGTCACGTACTCGGCGGTGTTCTGCACCAGGCACGGCGCGTTGCCTGCCTTGACCGCATTGGTCAGCTGCTTCTGCATCGTCAACTGGTCGGTGACCTTGGTGTACTTGATCTTGATGTCCTTGTGTGAGGCGTTGAACGCCGTCACGACGGCCTCCTGGCCGTTGGCCCAGCCCCAGAAGGGCAGGGTGACCGGCCCGGACGACTTGGCGTCGGCCCCCGAGCCGGATCCGCCGCAGGCGGAGAGCAGGCCGGTGAGCGCGAGACCCGCGACGGCGGCGTGGGCGAACCTTCTCCGGGGGCTGGTGAAGTTCATCTGGCGTATTCCTTCGCAATGTAGGCGTCTCGCAACGACAGGACGGACGGCGCTCGGAGCCGAGAGGGCTTCGGTGGCGGGCCGGGCGTGGGGGGGGGCGGCGGAAGGGGCCGGGAACCGTCGGCTCGGGGTGGGATCCCCACAAGCGGAAGAGGTAGAAAGCGGTTCCCGTGACGGTAGGCCGGGCGGCTTGGAAGTAGCAAGAGGTGTGGCGGGATTTGTTGAACTGGTGGGGAGTCCGGCTGATCGCAGTCAGTAAACGGTTACGGAAACATTGCTACCTGAGGGAGTGCGGAAGGGCGTCAGCGGGAGCGACGCGGCGCCTGCACGGAGTGACGTACGACGACATGCGTGCCCAGCACCAGGTGGTCGCCGTCGGCGCCCTTACGGCGTCTCGGCCCGTCCTCACGGCGGTCGGCCACCGCGCGCAGGGCGGCCCTCCCCATCTCCTCGTACGGCACGTGCACTGTGGTGAGCTGGGGCGTCAGTTGGGAAGCGAGCGGGATGTCGTCGTAGCCGACGATGGACACGTCCTCCGGGACGCGAAGCCCGGCGGCCCTCAGCGCCTGCATCGCCCCCGCCGCCACCACGTCGGTCCCCGCCAGCACCGCTGTGAAGTCCGGAGTCTCGCGCAACGCCGTCTCGACGGCGCGGTAGCCGTGCTCGTCGTCGTACGGCCCGTGCCGCACCATGCCCGGGTCGAACGGCACGCCAAAAGCCTCGAACGCCCGCTGCGCCCCCCTCAGCCTGCCCTGAGCGGTGGTGAGTTCGGCGGGGCCGGGCAGGACGAGGACCCTGCGGTGTCCGGCCGACAGCAGGTGGCTGGCCATGGCGTAGGCGCCGCCCTCGTTGTCGTAGTCCACCGTCGTGGCCGGCACGTCGCCCTCGAGCGGCGGCCTGCCCACGAGGACCAGATGGGAGCCGGCCGCGTCCAGGGAACGGGCGAAACGTGCCATGCGCAACTGGTACTCGTCGTAGTCGTAGGCGCCGCCGAGCAGGACGACCGCCGCCACACCCTGCTGGCGCATGAGGTTGACGAGAGCGAGTTCGCGTTCCGGGTCGTCGCCCGTGGTGCCGACGAGTGACAGCCAGCCGCGGAGGCTGGCGGCGCCCTCGACCCCCTTGGCCACGTGGGCGAACGCGGCCCCGGTGATGTTGTTGATGAGGATCGCCACGGTGGGCGTGCCGCCGCCTGCCAGCGAACGGGCGTGGGCGTTGGTGACGTAGTCCAGATCCTGGACCACCTTCATCACGCGGCGGCGCAGATCCTCCGACACCGGATAGTTGCCGGACAGGACGCGCGAGACGCTGGCGACCGAGACGCCGGACCGCTCCGCGACGTCGCGGATGGTGGCGCGGGCGGGGTCACCGGGCGACTTGCGCTGACTCACCGGAGGGCTCCTTGGATGGGGCGACGGGCCTGGGTGACGGAACCGTATCCCACCGGTTCGGGGTGGGTCGGGGGCTGTGGACTGGCGTGGGCTTTCGTGTGGTCGGCTGACGTCGTCCTTTGTCGGGAGTGTACTGAATGTCCGGCCCGGTCGAGGCGGGTGGGTGCGAGCCGTCGGCGCGGTGCGGGGGCGGCTCGGCCCGCGGCGTGCTCATGCGGCACGGGCCAGGTCCGTGTGCCGTACCTCATGGAGGAGGGGGAGGTCCGAGGCCAGGCGTTCCAGTTCCTCCGTCACGATGCGGCCGAGGCGTTCCAGTTCGTTGCCGAGCGAGCCCGCGATGTGCGGGGTGAGGAAGACGTTGGGCAGGCGGTACAGCGGGGAGCCCGGGGGGAGCGGTTCGGGTTCGGTGACGTCGAGGACGGCGTGAAGGCGGCCGGAGACCAGTTCGCCCACGAGTGCGTCGGGGTCGATCAGTGCGCCGCGGGAGGTGTTGATCAACACGCCGCCGTCCCGGATGAGGGCCAGTCGATCCGCGTCAAGCATCCGGTAGGTCTCCGGGATGTCGGGCGCGTGCAGCGACACGATGTCGCTGGACCTCAACAGGTCCTCCAGCGACAGCAGTTCGGCCCCCAGCGATGCCGCCTCGGCGGAGCTCACGTAGGGGTCGTGCAGCAGGATCGTGAAGTCGAACGGACGGAGCAGTTCCAGCAGGCGGCGGCCCACGCGCGAGGCGCCGATGATCCCGATGCGGCGGCCGACGTTGCCGGTGGCGGCGGTCTCGGCCGGGGACGGGTGGGTGTGGGTGGCGCGGAAGCGCTCGCGGTGGGCGAAGGTGTCCTTGCCGGCGAGCAGGATCATGGCGAGGGTGTACTCCGCGACCGGCAGGGCGTTGGCGGTCACCGCGCTGGACACGGTGATCCCGCGCTCCCACAGGGCATCGCCGACGAGGGAGCGGACGGAGCCGGCGGCGTGCAGGACGGTGCGCAGGCGTGGGGCGGCGGCCAGGAGATCTGCGTCCAGGCGGGGGCAGCCCCAGCCGGTGATCAGGACCTCGGCGTCGGCGAGGGCCGGCGCGGCCGAGGGATCCGCGAAGTCCCGTACCACGAGGGCCGGGTCGAGGGCGGACGCCTGCCTCAGCCGGGCCAGGAGCGGCGGGGGGAAGAGCAGGGGGAGGTGGACCGGATCGATCGCGAACACGGCCCTGGGTGGCTGAGCGCTGGGCATGGCTCTCCTGGGGTGGGAGGCAAGGGGGCGAGTGGGGGCGACAGGCAGTGGGTGCTCGAGAGGGGAGTAGAAACCGTTTCTGAAAGCGCGTTCTACCGTATGACCGACGAGGGGGCCGGTCAATCGTGTGGTGGGGGCGGATGAAGGTCAAAGGCATGGTGCTGCCTGATGCGCGGTGCCGGGCACCGGTCCCGTGCGAGATCGGAAACCGGTTACTTCGATCTGTCTCGCGATACGGGTGAGGGTCCCATCGGCACGGGCACAGGGCTGTGTTTCTGCTGGCCGGCAGGCAACCGGTTGTCGGGATCGGTCGGAACGCAAGGGCTGAGGCCCCTTCTTCGGCAGCTCCACAGTTTTCGAAATCACGTCCTCCCTCTTGACGCGGCGTGCGCTCGGAAGGAAGCTCCCTGCATCGCCTGTAGAAACCGGTTGCTGAAAATCGCACGGCGTGCCTCGGTCATCCCTGGGAGTGCGCGCGGGCTGATCGGATCTTCCTGCCGCAGTCCAGGCCGGTCCCGGTCCCGGCCGCGAGCTTCGTGATCGCGTGCGCCTGGCGCTGATGCGACTTCGCCGCCCCGTGCTGCTCCAGTCCAGCGACCGCACCACCCTGTCCGTCGCCGTCATGACCCCGTACGTCACCCCGAGCGGACCGCCCGTGAACAACCTCCCGGCCGCTGTCTCGGTGCTGTGCCACGTCGTCCCGATTCCCGCTGATCTTTCTCGTCGCCCAGCGCGGCTCCGTCGCCGGAAGTCCACCACCGGACGCAAGTAGCCCTTCGTACCCCCTTGTTGCAAGGAGTCACCCATGGAAACGTCCCTGTCCCGCCGTACCGCGCTCCGGGCGGCGGGCGCCACCGTCCTCGCCGCCGGTCTGTCGGGTGGACCGACGGGCACCGCTGCCCACGCCGACGACGCCAAGTCGCCACCGAAGCTGGTCACCTACCCGCGGCCGACGTCCATGCCGACGAACACCAGCTTCAAGGTGCGGGTCCGCACCGCCCGCGGCGGCGAGTGGCAGACCCTGGACGTCTACCGTCCGCAGCTCGAGGAGATCAACGCCACCACGGGCTCCGGCAAGGTGTACAACTCGTCGATGGTCTACTTCGACTTCCGAGGCGCCGTCGAGATCGAGGTCACCAACCTCAAGGGCGGCACCACCAAGGCCCGGGTGCGACCGGACGTCCTGGGCATCAAGCCGGAAGTCGGCGGTGACACACTGGTGTTCACCCTCGACGAGCCGCGGGACGTAGTCGTCCAGATCAACGACGAGATATTCGACTGTCTGCACGTCATCACCAACCACGTGGAGCAGCACCCGTGCAGCGCCGACGACCCGGACGTCATCTACTTCGGTCCCGGCGTGCACACCGTCACCGGCAACGTCCTCACCGTCCCCAGCGGCAAGACCGTCTATCTCGCGGGCGGCGCGGTCCTGCAGGCGCAGGTGTTCTTCAAGAACGTGGAGAAGTCCGCGCTCAGGGGGCACGGCATGATCAACGGCGGCGCGGGGGCGATCCTCTGTGAGGGCAGCAGGAACATCCGCGTCGAGGACGTCATCATCATGAACCCGAACGGCTACGCCGGCACGTTCGGCATGAGCGAGAACGTGCACGTCACGAAAGCGCGCGCGTTCAGCTCGAAGGGCAATGGAGACGGTTTCGACGTCTTCTCCTCGACGGAGATCGTTTTCGACGGCTGTTTCATGCGCAACTCCGACGACTGCTTCGCCATCTACTGCCACCGCTGGGACTACTACGGCGACACCCGCGACATCACCATCCAGAACTGCACGCTGTGGGCCGATGTCGCCCACCCCATCAACGTCGGCACGCACGGCAACACCGACGCCCCCGAGACGCTCGAGAACCTGGTCATCAGGAACATCGACGTCCTCGACCACCGCGAGCCCCAGATGAACTACCAGGGCTGCATCGCCCTCAACCCCGGCGACTCCAACCTCATCAAGAACGTCCGTATCGAGGACGTCCGTATCGAGGACTTCCGCTGGGGCCAGGTCATCTACATGAAGGTGATGTTCAACCCGAAGTACAACACCTCGGTGGGGCGCGGCATCCAGGACGTGTACGTCAAGAATCTCAGCTACACGGGCACCCACGCCAGCCCGTCGCTGTTCCTCGGCTACGACGCGGATCACGCCATCGACAACGTCGTCTTCGAGAACCTCGTGATCAACGGGGTGGCCATCGCCGACTCGATGAAGAAGCCGAGCTGGTACTACACCACCGACGCGATCCAGTGGTTCTACAACGAGCACGTCACGAACCTGAAGTTCCTCACGACCGCCGAGGCAGAGGCGGCCGCCGCGTCATGAGCACTCCCACTCCGAGCCGCCGGGGCTTCCTCGGCGGCACGACCGCCCTGCTGCTGGTGTCGGGCGCGAGCGGACTGCTCGCGCCCGGAACGGCCCGGGCCGCCGCACAACACGAGACCCGTACCCGGACCTTCACGCACCCCGGCCTGTTGCACACCGCCGCCGATCTGGCTCGGATGAGGGCCGCCGTCACCGCCCGGCAGTCACCCGTCTACGACGGATACCTGGCGTTGGCCGCGCACGCCCGATCGAAGTCGACGTACGCCGTCCAGAACACCGGGCAGATCACCTCATGGGGCCGCGGCCCCTCCAACTTCCAGAACCAGGCCGTCGCCGACTCGGCCGCCGCCTACCAGAACGCGCTCATGTGGTCCGTCACGGGCGAGCGGGCCCATGCGGACAAGGCGCGCGACATCCTCGACGCGTGGTCGGCGTCCCTGGCGGCGGTCACCGGCGCGGACGGCCCGCTCGGTGCCGGGCTGCAGGCCTTCAAGTTCGTCAACGCGGCCGAGCTGCTGCGCCACGGTGACTACGACGGATGGCCGGACGCGGACATCGCCCGCTGTGAACGCTCCTTCCTCGACGTCTGGTATCCGGCCGTGTCCGGTTACATGCTCTACGCCAACGGCAACTGGGACCTGACGGCCCTTCAGACCATCCTGGCCATCGGCGCGTTCTGCGAGGAGCCCGTGCTCTTCGAGGATGCGCTGCGTTTCGCCGCGGCCGGCGCCGGCAACGGCAGCGTCCCGCACCGCGTCGTCACCGACGCCGGCCAGGGCCAGGAGTCCGGCCGGGACCAGGGCCACGAGCAGCTCGCCGTCGGCCTGACCGGCGACATCGCCCAGGTCGCCTGGCACCAGGGCGTCGACCTGTGGGGCTTCGACGCCCACCGCATCCTCGCCAACTTCGAGTACGCCGCCTGCTACAACCTGGGAAACGACGTCCCCTTCGCCCCCGACCTCGACCGCACCGGCAAGTACGTCAAGAAGTCGGTTTCCGCGACCGGCCGCGGTTCTCTGCCGCCCATCTACGAGATGGCATACGCCCACTACACGGGAGTCCGCGGCCTCGACGCGCCGTACACCGAGGCGGCCGTCTTCCGGGGCGCGGGCGGCACCCGCGTCGTCGAGGGCAGCAACGACGACCTGCCCAGCTGGGGCACACTCGCCTACGCCGGCATGAGGCCCACCGCCCCGGCCGTGCCCACGGCCCCGGCGGGCGTCACCGCGGTCGGCGCCGCCAGGTCCGTCACCGTGAGCTGGCTGCCGTCCGCCGGGGCGAGCACGTACACGGTCCGCAGGGCCGCCCAGCCCGAGGGCCCGTACGAGGAGATCGCCACCGCGGTCGACCGGCCGACGTACACGGACACCGCGACGCGCCCGGGACGCACGTATCACTACACCGTCTCCGCGACCAACTCCCTAGGCGGCAGCGGTGTTTCGAGCACGGTCTGCGCCGGCGCCGGTCTCCCCGGCCGCTGGGCCGCCCAGGACCTCGGCACCGTGCACGTCCCCGGCTCGGCCTCCTTCGACGGCGAGCGGTTCGTCCTGGAGGCGAGCGGCACCGCCGACACCTACCACTTCGCGCACCTGCCCCTGCGCGGCGACGGGACGGTCACCGCGCGGATCGTGTGGCCCCTCAGCTCCCAGTACTCCAAGATCGGCGTCACCCTCCGCGACTCCCTCGACGCGGACGCCGCCCACGCCGCCATGCTGATCCAGGGGCTGCCGCTGCACACCTGGAGCGGTGTGTGGAGCGTACGGCCGACCACCGGCGCCGCTGTCTCCGCCACCGGCAGCACGCCCGTGCCACCGTCCCAGCAGGAGGCGATCACAGTGAACGCCTCCTTCCCGATCTCCTCCCTCGGCGCGCTGCCGGAGTCGGCGACCCCACTGGAGGCGCCGTACGTCGAGGGCGCCGGCGACGGCTACCGGCTGCGGGCGCCGTACTGGGTGCGCGTCACCCGCAGGGGCCGCCGATGCACCGGCGCGATCTCCCCGGACGGCATGCATTGGAGCGAAGTCGGCTCGACGGAGGTCGCGTTGGGGCGTACCACCTACGCGGGGCTCGTCCTCACCTCATGTCTCGGTGTCGACGAGGACTACGCCGAGACCGGCGCCGGCGCCTTCGACAACGTCACCGTCGTGACGGCTTCGGGCGGCGAAATCTGGTCCACGCCGCGCCCCGCCCTCACCGGCACCGGCCTCACGGCCACCACCGGTGCCGACGCCATCGAACTGACCTGGACCCATCCGGATCCCTCGGCCCGCTTCACGGTGCTGCGGGCCCCGCATGCGGACGGCCCCTACCGCACGATCGCGACCGGCACCGGCCCCGTCGGCTTCGGCACCCGCGTACGTTACGCGGACGGGACCGGGGAGCCCGGCACGACGTACCACTACGCCGTCGCGAAGACGAGCGCCGGCGGACGCGGACCGCTGTCCGAACCGGCCACCGCCGCGATGCCCACCCCGGCCGAACCCGGCATCACCTCCAGATCACAGGCGTTCGCGAACAAGGGTGTGCCCTTCCGGCATCTTCTCCGCGCCACACACGAGCCCGTCCGGTTCGCCGCCGACGGCCTCCCCGGCGGTTTGCGCCTCGACCGGCGCACCGGCCTGATCTCCGGAACACCCGCCCGGACCGGCGAGTTCGACGTCACCACCGGAGCGGGCAACGCCTCCGGCCACACGACCGCACCCCTCACCCTCACCGTCGGCACGCCACCGCCCGTCCCCTGGACCTACGGCGACCTCGGCGACGTCATCCTCGACGACCGCGCCTACGGGACGCTCGGTGTGGTGGCGATCCGCACGCCCGGCAGCACCTCCTACGACGGTGGGACGTTCACCGTCCGCGGCGCGGGCATCGATCTGAACGCCAACGGCCAGGGCATGACCGGGCAGTTCGTACGCCGGCCGGTCATCGGTGACTGCACGGCCACCGCCCGGCTCCTCTCCCGAACCGGAGCCACCGCCGACCGGGTCGGACTGCTGATGGCCAAGTCCCTGTCGCCGTTCGACCAGGCCGCCGGGCTCGTCGTCACCGGCGGGACCGCCGCCCAGTTGATGCTGCGCAGGGCGGTGGCCGGCGCATCCGTCTTCTCCGGTACCGCCCCCACCCTCCATCTGCCTCTGCTGCTGAGGCTGAAACGCACGGGGACCGCCTTCGCCGCGGCCGTCTCCACCGACGACGGCGCCACCTGGACCGCCCTCGCCTCCGGCGACATCCCCGGCTTCGGCGACGCCCCCTCCCACGTGGGTCTCGTGGTCTGCTCCCGCGACCCCCTGACCCTCGTCACCACCGAGTTCGACGAGGTGAGCATCAACTCCGACTGATCCCCCCACGGATTGGAGTCACACCGAGATGAGCCGCATCTCCCCCCACCAGCCCCTCGAACACGATCTGCTGGGCCGCCGCGGTCTACTGAGGACCGCGGGCGGCCTCACGGCCGCACTCGCCCTCGGGGGCACGGCGGCCGTGCTGGCGGGCACCCCCGCCGGCGCGGCGCCGACGACCTTCATCCACCCCGGCATGCTCCACAACGCCGGTGACATCCACCGCGCCAAGGTGCGCGTCGCCGCCGGCACCGACCCCTGGCTGTCCGGCTGGAACAGACTGACCGCCAACTCCCACGCGCAGTCCACCTGGACCCCCAACCCGCAGGCCACGATCATCCGCGGCGGTACGGGTGAGAACTACGGGATCCTCTACAACGACATCGCCGCCGCCTACCAGAACGCACTGCGCTGGCAGGTGGGCGGCACCGCGGCCAACGGCGACACCGCCTCGAAGATCCTCAACGCGTGGTCGTCCACGCTGACCACCGTCACCGGCAACGCGGACCGGTTCCTCGCGGCCGGCATCTACGGCTGGGAGTTGTGCCAGGCCGCCGAACTCATGCGCGGCTACGCGGGGTTCGATCTCGCTGCCTTCCAGGAGATGATGGTCAACGTCTTCTACCCCCTCAACAACGACTTCCTGACCCGCCACAACGGCGCATGCATCACCAACTACTGGGCCAACTGGGACCTGTGCAACATGGCGTCGGTCATGGCCATCGGGATCCTCACCGACAGCGCGGCCAAGTACGACCAGGCCGTCACCTACTTCACGTCGGGCGCGGGCAACGGCTCCCTCGCGCACGCCGTCCCCTACCTCTTCACCGACTCCGACGGTTACGCGCTGGGACAGTGGCAGGAGTCCGGCCGAGACCAGGGCCACACCGTCATGGGCATGGGGCAGATGGGCGCGATCTGCGAGATGGCCTGGAACCAGGGCGACGACCTGTACTCGTACGACAGCCGGCGCTTCATGAAGGCCGCCCAGTACGTGGCCAAGTACAACCTCGGCCAGGAGGTGCCGTACACCACCTACACCTGGGGCACCGGGCAGAGCTGTGCTCAGTCGTCCCAGACGGTGGTGGCCGCCGGCTCCCGCGGTCAGGTCCGGCCGGTGTGGGCCATGCTCCACTTCCACTACAACCGGCGTCTGGGCCTGGACGACAAGTACGTCTCCGCCATGTACTACAACGTCGCCTCTCCCGAGGGGGGCGGCGGTGACTACGGAGCCACCAGCGGCGGTTACGACCAGCTCGGCTTCGGCACGCTGATGTACGCCAAGTAGTCGGCCTCGCACCGTACTCGTTCGCGCTGCGCGGTCCTCCCCGGCAATCGTCGAAGCGCGCTCTGCACCGGGACACCGGAGCATTCTGTGGTGCTCTGTCGTGACCGGTGCAGAAGCGAGGTGAGCCGGCTGACCACTTCGCCTTCGCCGCCCCGCGCGACGTCCAGCCCTTCCGCGACCTCTTCCGCTGCCCCCTGCACTTCGGCGCCCTCCGCAACCGGCTGGTGGTACCGCAGGCATGTATCAACCGGCCGATGCCCGGCCGCGATCCGGTCACCTACGCCTCGACCCTTGAACTCCTCGAAGCGCAGATGGCATCCCGCCGCCGTCAGCAGGACCTGCTGGAGATCCTGGAGATCTCTCTCACGCAGAGCCTCCCGGTCGTCCCCTCCTTCTCCGGACAGGCCCGCAGACACGCGTCGAGCGAGCGGACGCTGCGCCGCCGCCTGGCCGACTGCGGCACCTCCTACGGGGCGATCGTCGAGGGCGTCCGCCGTGAACGCGTCGAACAGCTCCTGCACCGCCCCCAAATCACCCTCCGCGAGGTCGCCCGCCAAACGGGCTTCTCCGACGAACGCGCCCTGCGCCGGGCTGTCCGCCGCTGGCACGGCATGGCACCGTTGCAACTGCGCGAGGGCCTTCTCTCCAAAGCCGGGGGAAGCCGGGGGCGGGGAGAGCCACGCGACCAGCCGTGACCGGCCTCGCGGCTGCAGCCACACCGGTGAATCGGGGCCGTGGCCGACCTGATCAGGAACCTGCGGGTCGCCTGCGAAACGAAGCGGAAAGGGAAGGACCTCCGGCATGACCGGGTTCATCTCGGTGAGCTGAACAGGGTGTTGGTCAGCACACGCTGTGCCTCAGCCGCGGCGGCCTGATCGAGACGGCCGTACAGCAGGACCGGGAGCGCGGCAGGACACGCCTCCTACGTCCGCTGGCGCAACGCCTGGGCCAAGCCGAAGACGAACGTCGCGCCGGACTCACCGGTCCGCACGTGGACCGACTACCCGGCCAGGGCCACCCGACGCACTTCTACGATCGTCATATGAGTGACCTGAACCCGGCAGACGGACAACTGCGAACCGCCCGACTGTCGTTGCGGCGTCCGACCGAAGCCGACATCGACGCGATCTTCACGATCCACCGTGACCCCGAAACCTGCCTCCACAACCCCTCCGACGCGCTCACCCGGCTCGATGAAGCCAGGGAACTGTATCGCCGCTGGAACGACCAGTGGCAGCGGTGCGGATACGGGTACTGGGTCGTCCGACGCCACGACTCCGCCCTGCAACTGGGATTCTGCGGGATCAAGCCCATGGAACTGCGTGGCATGAAAGTCCTCAACCTCTTCTACCGCTTCGCGCCGTCGGCCTGGGGCCAGGGCTTCGCGAGCGAGGCCGCGGCGACGGTCACCACCTGGGCATCCCGCCACGTTCCCGATCTCCCACTGATCGCCCGCGTCCGGCCGGCCAACATCGCCTCGCAACGCGTCGCAGTGCGCGCCGGTCTGACCCGAGCAGAGCAACTCGACGAAACCGGATACGACGGCCTCGACTACATCTATGCAGCACGGCACGCCGATGCCTGGCCGCATGCGCGTCATTGATCCGCCTCATGCCTGGCACCGCGCGACGAGAACGTCACCCGCTTTCGCGGCCACGGGGTCAGCCGGTCAGGGCGGTGAGGGTGTCGTCCAGGTCGGTGGCCTTGGGCTGGTTGTGGGGGAGCTTGGCGAGGATCTTGGCCGTGCCGCAGGTGTTGGTGAGGGCGGAGAAGACCAGGCCGCCCGCGACGCCCGCAGAGAGCCAGCGGGCGGCATTCCAGCGTGGCCCGACGATCAGGCCGGTCAGGACGAGGGTTCCGGCGGCGAGGCGGACTTGGCGGTCCATGGCTCAGGGGGTGCGGGTGCCGGCCGGGCGGTGGGTGTCGTGGCCGAGGTGCGTCCAGGCGGCGGTGCCGCCGGTGAGGGTGGCGGCGGTGATGCCCCGGAGCGGCAGATCGTGACCACCGGCCTGCCCTGCGCTGCCGCCGGGAGCGGCGCCCCTGCCGCCAGACGGGAAAGGGGCAGGTGCAGCGCGTCGGGAGCGTGCCCGGCGTTCCACTTGCTGTGACCGGTGGTCAGTGACCGCGCCTCCATCGACCGACCCAGCCCCCACGGCCCCGTCGAGGCCGGCGAGAACGCGGCCGACGATGCACTGCCGCCGCAGGGCCGGCTTCACCGGGGCTTCGTCCCCAGTGCTCGTCGGGCGACAGGATCGGCGCCCTGCGCTGCGCTTGCGCCCGGCTCTCCACGTGAGATTCGTGAGCCGTGACGCGGAATGCCTCTTCATACGAGGCCAAGGCTGCGCTCATGGCACCGCCTGCGAGGCCCCGACGGCGAATACGTGAGGCCAGCCAAGCGAAGAAGCCCAGCACCCCCGCGAGGATCGCGGCCAGGATCAGGAACGGTAAGAACGTATCCATGGGCAGGAGCGTACTTCGCTGATCCTTGACACCCTCCGAGGGCGGCGGGGTGGGGCGGAGCCTCTCAGGTCCCTCCGGGCACACCGGACACCGGACACCGGACACCGGACACCGGACACCGGATCTCGTCTCTTCCTCGCCCCGTCCTTGCCGCTTCCTGTCTCCTGGTCTGTCTCTGGACAGCTCCCGGACCCCGTTGACAACTGCCGTCACACCCCTCCATCATCATTCCACTAATCAAGTAGTGGAATGATGATGGAGGGGTGGTGGCCGTGGAGTACCGCATCGACAGGCGGAGCGGTGTCCCCGCCTTCCAGCAGATCGTGCAGCAGACCAAGCAGGCCCTGCGGCTGGGCGTACTGGTGCCGGGTGACCGGCTGCCCACCGCGAAGGACGTCGCCGAGACGAGCGCGGTCAATCCGAACACCACTCTCAAGGCGTACCGCGAGCTGGAGCGCGAGGGTCTGGTCGAACCGCGACCGGGCCTGGGCACCTTCGTGCGCCGCACGCTGGGCCGCGCCGAGACGGGCACCGACTCGCCGCTGTACGGGGAGCTGGTGGCGTGGATGGCGAAGGCGGCCGGGGCCGGTCTGGAGCAGGAGGACGTCGCCGCGCTGGTCGCGGCGGCGCTGGAAAGGCAGTACGCCCCCGGGACCAAGGCGGTCACGGGGGCCAGGACAACGAGGAGCACAGGTGAGTGACGTCATGTACGCGGGGGAGCCGGCGCTCGAGGCGCACGGGCTGGGGATGCGCTACCGGCGGGGCTGGGCGCTGCGGGACTGCACCTTCCGGCTTCCGGCGGGCAGGATCTGCGGGCTCGTCGGCCCCAACGGGGCGGGCAAGACCACGCTGCTGAACCTTGCGGCCCATGTCCTGAAGCCGACGCGGGGCTCGCTCAGTCTGTTCGGTGAGGCGCCGGGCGCGGTGGAGTCCGGTCGGCGTACGGCCTTCCTCGCGCAGGAGAAGCCGCTGTTCCGTCGCTTCACCGTGGCGGAGACCCTGCGGATGGGGCGGGAGCTGAACCCCGGCTGGGACCAGCGCGCCGCCGAGGACATCGTCCGCGCGGGCAACGTGCCCTTCGACGCGAAGATCGGCACCCTCTCCGGCGGCCAGCGCACCCGCGTCGCCGTCGCCCTGGCCTTCGGAAAGCGCCCTGACCTGCTGCTGCTCGACGAGCCGATGTCGGACCTCGATCCGGTCGTGCGCCACGAACTCATGGGCACCCTCCTCGCCGAGGCGGGCGAGCGCGGCACCACCGTGCTGATGTCCACCCACGTCCTCGCCGAACTCGACAACGTGTGCGACTTCCTCGTCGTCGTCTCCGGCGGCGGAGTGCGCCTTGCCGGTGACGTGGACGACCTGATGACCGTGCACACCGTGGTCACCGGGGCCCGGGAGGGCGAGGGCCTGCCCGCCGACCTCGGGTACCACACCCTGGTCGAGTCCCGGACCAGCGGTCGGCAGTTCACCGCGCTCATCCGCCCGGAGGGCCCGGTCACCGGCCCCTGGGAGGTGGCCGCCCCGAGCATGGAGGAACTCCTGCTCGCTTATCTCCGCTCCCCCGACGCGCCACCGCTGATCACCCCCACCGCCCAGGTCCAGGGTCAGGCGTTCGGCACCGGGACGGTGGCGGCATGAGCACCTTCACCCGCCCCCCGACCGACGGCGAGAACAGGACGACGAACGAGACGATGAACGGCACCATGAACGCAACCAAGAACGGACCCAGGCACGGCGCCCGGAACGCGACCA
Source organism: Streptomyces achromogenes (assembly GCF_030816715.1). Taxonomy (NCBI): domain Bacteria; kingdom Bacillati; phylum Actinomycetota; class Actinomycetes; order Kitasatosporales; family Streptomycetaceae; genus Streptomyces; species Streptomyces achromogenes. The sequence continues at coordinate 8,793,912 of NZ_JAUSYH010000001.1, forward strand.
CCACGCAGGCCACCCGGCGGCCCCGCCTGAGTGGTATGACCTGGCTGGTCTGGCGCCAGCACCGGGCCGCGTTCTGGACCATGATCGCCGCCACCGTGCTTTGCGTGGCCTGGATGGTCTACCAGCGCGGCCAGATGATGGACTTCCTCGGCGCCTACGGCTTTCCCGCCAAGAACCTCGACGACGCGGAAAAGGAGTTCAAGCCGTACATCGGCGCGTTCACTACCGTCACCACGGGTCTCACGGCGATACCCGTCATGCTCGGTGTCCTCCTCGGCGCCCCGCTGCTCGCGGGCGACCTGGAGAACGGCACGGCCAAGCTGATCGCCGCCCAGTCCGTGAGCCGCAACCGCTGGCTCGCCACGAAGCTGGCGCTGGCCGGGCTGGTGGTGACGGTGACCACGGTCACGCTGTCGGCTGTGTTCGCCTGGTGGTGGAGCCCCATCAAGCTCCACTACGCGGACATCGACTGGGCCTCCCGGGAGTTCTTCAACACCACGGGTCCGGTGCCCGTCGCCCTCTCCCTCCTCTCCGTGTTCGGCGGGGTGCTGATCGGTGTGATCCTGCGCCGCACGCTGGCGGCCATGGTCGTGACCCTCGGATTCACCGTCGCCCTCCAGGCCGTCTGGGGCTACTTCAAGCTGTCGCTCGGCGACATCGTCACAGCCACCAGCAAGCCGGTCAGTCCCGGCACTACGATCACCTTCCCCTCGGTGCCCCGCACCGCACACTGGCTCGACACCTCGTATGTCAGCGGCAGCGGGAAACGGTTCGACTTGACCACGTGTGCGGACACGCTGTCGGAGGAGGCGACCACGTCGTGCATGAAGAAGGCGGACATCGTCGGCGCGTCGGTGGATTACCTCCCCATCTCGCAGATGAGCGGTATGCAGTGGCTCGGGGCGTCGATTCTGTTCGCCCTGACGGTCGGCATCGTGGCCTTCCTCTTCATCTGGGGTCGCAAGCGCCTCGTCTGAGAAGCCGTTCGCGCCCCCGCAGGGCCCTCGCTCTCCACGATCCCCGGTGCTCTCGTCCCCTCTGACGTAACGCCTTCCGAAATACGGAGCGCCTGTCGTGGGCTCGACACCGGGGCAACGTGGCTGAGTGGCCACCGAGGCAGAGCAGACGCGCTGCTCGCTGAAGGATGTCGGACGCTCGAGCGAGCGGGATTCGACCTGGCCCCCATCCGGCGGCGACACCGATGGACTGCGGGGGCGCTGCCAGGCGGACGCTGTCGTCGTGAGCTGGGAACCCGGCCCAGGTCTCGACCCGGGACGCCATGCCGGAGTGCAGAGCGGGTTCTGTCCACTGGACCGCTGTCCACCGTGCCTTGGCAAGATCCTTCGAGATCAGCGGCAACAGCCCCAATTCTTCCAGCACAAGGTCGAACAGCTGGCGGGCGTGGGGATACTCACCCACGCGACGCCAGCCGGCAGGGACAGTGGGGGAGTCTCAACGTCAGCCATCAGGGCGTCCAGGCCCAACTGCGATCGCCTGCGGGCCCTGCCGGTAGCGGGGGCTGACCCTACTGCCGATCATGAGGGCAGCCGGATGGCGGAGAGAACGCGATGTCGGCGACCGTGGTGCTGTCCGAGCAAGTCGCCTACAGAGAAGGCAGGATCGTGCGTTTCGCCACGGCTACCGCCGCCACCGCCACCGTCACTGCCCTGGCCCTCGCCGGCCCAGCCGCGCCGGCTGCCACTGCCCACCAGCAGGGCCCCGACGGAATCTGGCGCATGGACGGCTACGGCACATTGCTGTTGATCCGGAACGGCATCTTCCAGGAGTACCAGACCACCGCCGTCAGCTGCCTCAAGGGCGATTCCGCGCAGCGGACCGGTCCCGGCACCTACACCATGCCCGACGGCACTGTCCTCACCGTGCGCACCCCCGCAGGCCGCGACCGCGGGTCCCTGCGGGTGGACGGCTCCGTCGGCGACCGGAACCTGCGCCGGATCCCGGAGTTGCCCGACGCCTGCACGCGTCCGGCCCCCCTGGGGCCGCTCGCTGCCTTCGACGTCTTCTGGCATTCCTTCGAGGAGAACTACCCCTTCTTTTCCGCCAAGGGCATCGACTGGCACGCCGTACGCGACCGATACCGGCCCCGGGTACACGCCGGGACGACGAGGGACGAGCTCTACGCCGTGTTCAGCGAGATGGTCGAGCCGCTCTACGACGCCCACGTCGCCGTCCAGGACGGCGATCGGGTCTTCGCACAGGTGCGCCCCGGCACCGTCATGCCCACCGAGGAGTTGGACACCAAGGTCAAGACGTTCATCGTGGCGCGCGACCTCAAGGACGCCCGGAACCTCCAGGACTTCGCCAGCGGGCGGATCACCTACGCAGACCTCCCCGGCTGGCAGGGCTATCTGCGGATCTCCGGCTTCGGCGGATACGCGGACGACGGCGCCCCCTACGCCGCCCAGCTGGCCGAACTCGACAGGACGCTGGACACGGTCCTCAGCCAGGAGCGCACCCAGCGCCTGAAGGGCCTGGTCATCGACGTGCGGATCAATGGCGGCGGCTTCGACGCCCTGGGAATCCACATCGCCGAGCGCCTCACCGACACGTCCTACCTCGCCTATTCCAAACGGGCCCGCAACAACCCGGCCGACCCCACCCGGCACACCCGCCCCCAGCGCGCGTACGTCACGCCCGCCCAGGGCCCCCGTTACACCGGGCCGGTCGCCGTGCTGACCGGCGGCTCGACCGTCAGCGCGGGGGAGACCTTCACCCAGGCCCTCATGGACCGGCCCGGCAGGATGGTCCGGATCGGGCAGCCCACACAGGGCGTCTTCTCGGACGTCATGCCGCGCAAGCTCCCCAACGGCATGTCGGCCTGGCTGCCGAACGAGGAGTTCCTGACCCGGTCGGCAAGGACCTTCGACGGCACGGGCATTCCGCCGCACCTCACTGAGCCGGTCTTCACGAAGGAGGAGTTCGACAAGAAGAGGGACTCGGCCTTCGACAGGGCACTGAACGTCCTGCGGAACCACGGCGGTGCCACGGGCTGACGCGGCAACAGCGGGCCGGGGGACGACCCGCCGCGTTGCCGGCGGCGCCGTGCGAAATACCTGGCCGCCTTGCGCGGGATCTCGCGTTCTTCCTCCAGTTCACGGAGCTTCTTGCGTAGAGCGGCATTCTCCGCCTCCGGCGGCGTGGGCGGATCGGCGGGTGCCTCGGCCCGGCCTCCCCGCGGCCGGCTCGAGCCAACTGCCCGGACCGAGTTCCGCAGGGTCTCGGAATTGATCCCCAGGACCCAGTGTCTCGTCTGTCCAAGATCAGGGGTCAAGGCCCGCCTTCGTCCGGGGCGACGAACTGCTCGACTCCGACACGGACTTCGGCGTCAAGGAGACCCTGGTCAAGAACTTCACCGGCATCCGGCGGGCACTCCGACGCCGCACCGGCGGGTCGTCGAGGGCACCTGGACACAGGTCCGCTTCGACATCGTCCTCGACCCGCCGACGGTCGAGGGACGACGACCAATTCCCGGAGCTGACCGCGGAGACGGGCCGGGCCGGGCCGACGCCCGGTACCGAACGTGGACGCCTCGCGTGGTGCGCGCGAGGCATTCACGTCGAGGCGACGGGCAGGGCCACGTCAGCGACCCGCCCGGCTCCCGGCTTCGGAAGGGATCATCCGCCCGTCATGTCCGGCCCGCGTGTGAGGCCTGCGCCGGCGAGAGCGGCCTGGGGCGGTTGCAGACAGAGCACGTCCGGACGGTCACGACATCGTCCACTGCTGGCCGGCCGCGTTGGCGCCGGTCAGTTGGACGACGCCGGCGCCCGCCGTGGTGGAGGTGGAGTCCACGCCGATGGTCAGTCCACTGTTGACGTTGACGAGCATGAACTTGGTGCCGGTCAGGCTGCCTACGAGATCGGCAGCGAACTGCTGGTTGGTGCCGCCGTTGCAGGTCCACTGCTGCAGTTGGACGTTCTCCGCGGTGGACCTGCTCGGGACGTCCAGGCACAGACCGCTCTTCACGCTCTTGAGGGTGAAGATGTTGTCCGCGACCCGGTTCAGCGTCCACTTCTGGTTGTCGCCGCCGTTGGACTGCCACTGGATGATCTTGGCGCCGGTCGCGGTGGAACCGCTCGCGACGTCCATCAGCAGGGAGCTGCCCGCGTTGGTGAGCGTGTGCACCGCGTTGGTGGGCACACCGGAGTCGGGCGTCCAGGTGCCCGCCGACGCGTCGAGGGACCAGGTGGGGTACTGGCCGAGGTTCACCGTCGTGCCCCTGATGGTCAGCGGAAGCCAGATCAGCTTCGACTCGCCCAGGTTGCCTGGATCCCAGCGGTCGCCGGCGTAGATGTAGGTGGTGCCGGAGGTGCCCTGGACGGTGATGACGTTCGCCGTCTGGCTGCCGTAGGTGCGGGTGCCGGGAGCGGCGAAGTTGCGGAACGCCGACCACGGTCCGCTCAGTGAGGTGGCGGTCGCGTAGATGTTGTCGTTCAGGCTCCAGCCCGTCAGGTGGGAGCCGAAGACGTAGTACCTGCCGTCGACCTTCACCATGGCGGGCGACTCGACGCTGCCGCCGCTGCCACCGCTGCCCAGGGTCGTCACCAGGCTGCCGACGGAGAGGTAGTCGGCGGAGAGCTGGTAGACGCGCAGGCCGTTGTTGCGGTCCTCGCTCATCAGATAGCCGGTGCCGTCGGTGTCCTGGAACAGGCCGATGTCACGGCTGAGGTTGCCCATCGGCCGGAAGCTGCCCCGGTAGGTGTACGGGCCGCAGGGGGTGCTGCTGGTCGCCACACCGACCCTGGCGTCGGAGTAGTTCCTGCTGTCGATGTGCATGTACATCACGTACGTGCTGGTCGACGCGTTGTAGATGACCTTCGGCCGCTCCACGACCCGGTCCGGTCCCAGGTCGCCGCTGCTCTGCCTGCTCAGGGCCTGGCCCTGGTAGGTCCAGTTGGCGAGGTCGGTCGAGGTGTAGCAGGGGATGTCCTGGAAAGACGTGTCCGTCGACGCCTCACCGGTCTTGTCCTCGCCGAAGCCGTACCAGATGGAGCCGACCCTGACGATGCCCAGCCCGTGCAGCTGGAGGGTGTTGCCGTTCTGGTCGGTCCTGGTGGCGCCCAGGGTGAACGAGACGGTGGCGGCGTGGGCGGTCGCGGCGGGCAACAGCAGAGCCGCGAGGCATCCGATCAGCGTGAGGAACGCGGCGGTGACCGTGTGGCACCGGCCGTGCGGGGGTCTGTGGTGGGGTGCTCGATTCGGCATGCTCTGCCTCTCCTGAGAGGTTCTGACATGACGTCATGACGTCATGACGCAGCGCCAGGAACAGGACCACGTGTCCGGCCGCAGCGAGGCCGGTCGGCTGTGCGGGCCGTGGCACACGGTGTGGGTGCTTGGCGGCACGTTCGACAGGGGCGGGGCCGCGAAGGGTGGCACACGCGGCAGTACGGAAGGGGGGATGGGATGTCCGTCGATCATGACAGCGGCAGGTGCGCTGTGATGTCAAGAGAAAGTGATTGGTTTTGTTTGCGATGAGGGAAGCGGCCCGGCCTCGCGGTACGGCCCCCCGACGGCTTCGCACGGGATGACCACGGGGTATTTCGAAGGGGCGCGGTCCAGCGTGCGGGTCGGGTCGTTGTCCGGTTTCGGGTGCCGTTGGTGGGCAATGGCGTCTTCGGGCGGGCCGGTTGCAGGGCTGGGGCGCGTCACGCAGGTCGAAGCCGGGGGCGTCGAGAGGTGCTCGGCCGAGCGCCGGGATGCGCGCCGCAGGAACTGTTGACCTTTCCCCCGCCCTGACGTACAACTGCCGAAGCGTTGAAAACCGTTTATTACTGTTCGGTTGTGTTAGGGCGTGCGGGCAAGTGGCCATCCGAAACATCCGATGTCCTGGTCCGGCGCGGATCCACTCGATGGAGGGGTGCACTGCCATGCGAATTCCATCAAGCCCGACTGACGCAGAGACGGACCCGGGAGGGCGGCCCCCGGCGCTTTCCCGGCGGGGACTGCTCAAGGGCACGGCGGTCGCCGTCGGTGCCGCCGCGGTCGGAGTCGCTGCGACGGGCACCGCCGCCGCAGCGGACGCCTCGGTCACCGCGTCGGCCCCCGACGGCAGCACCACGATCACGATGTCCCTGACGGGCGGCACGCTGAGCTGGTCGGCCAAGCGCAGGGGCGCGAGCGTCGTCAACACCTCGGCCCTCGGTCTGAAGCTGAGCGACGGGACGATGCTCGGTCGCAGCGGCACGGTCGTCACCAACTACCAGCACTGGACCGTCAACAACACCTGGAGCCCGGTCTACGGCCGCAACGCGACCGTCCGCGACTGGCACCAGGAGATGCGCTGGAACCTCCAGGACACCGCCACCCGCATCAACTTCAGCGTCCAGATCCGCGCCTACCCCACCGGTGTCGCCTTCCGGTACGTGCTGCTGGACAGGGGCGTCGCCACCGTCGCCGACGAGCTGACGACGTTCGTCCTCCCCGACAGCACGCTCGTCTACAGCGCCCGGGACGAGGACGCGTACAACCCGGTCGCCCCGGGCTCGATCCCGTCCACCGGGACCTCCGGCACCGACACCGGCCCGCTGACCGACCTCCCGCTGACGGCCACGTACGCGAACGGCGCTCTGATCGCCTGCATCTGTGAGTCGTCCCGGGTCAACTTCCCCCGCCTGATGCTGAGTTCGGTGTCCGGCCAGCCGAACGCACTGGCCGCCCACCTGATGGAGCACACCGCCCGTGGGGGCGGGACGGTCCAGACGACTTCCACGGTGACCACTCCGTTCGCCACCCCCTGGCGCGCGGTGGTGACCGGCTCCACCCACTCCGAACTGGTCGACAACGCCGAACTGGTCCTCAACCTGGCCCCGGCGAACGTCCTGTCCGACACGTCGTGGATCAAGCCGGGCAAGGTCTTCCGTTGCCAGCTGACCACCGCCGCCGGCCTGGCCGGCGTCGACTTCGCCGTTGCGCGCGGCATGCAGTACATCGAGTACGACTCCGGCTGGTACGGTCCCGAGCGCGGCACCGCCGACGCCACCAGGTCCATCCCCGAGATCGACCTGCCCACCGTCCTCTCCTACGCAGCCGGCAAGGGCATCGGCCTGCTGCTCTACGTCAACCCCATGGCGCTGGCCGACGCGGACAGCTTGTTCGGCCTTTACCGGAGCTGGGGCCTCGCGGGCGTCAAACTCGGCTTCATCAACGACGGCACCCAGGCGATGACGAACCAGATCACCGCCTGGGCGAAGACGGCGGCCAAGTACAACCTGCTGATCGACATGCACGACGACGTTCGCCCGTTCGGCTACGAGCGCACCTACCCGAACTGGGTCAGCATGGAGGGCGTTCGAGGCAACGAGCAGTTCCCGACGGCCTCACACAACGTCACGCTGCCCTTCGCCCGCAACGTCGGCGGACCGATGGACTACACCATCTGCTACGGCCAGTCACGCGACCAGACCACCAACGCCCACCAGATGGCGATGGCGGCGGTGTACTACCAGCCGCTCAACTTCATCTACTGGTACGACTCGCCGTCGAAGTTCTCCAACACCGCGAACTGGCCCGGGCTGCCGTGGTTCGACGCCATCCCCACCACCTGGGACGAGAGTCACACCCTCGCCGGCTCGATCGGCCAGTACGTCGCGGTCGCCCGCCGCAAGGGCGCCGCGTGGTACCTGGGTGCGATGACCAACGAGTCGGCCCGGACGCTGTCGCTCTCGCTGTCCTTCCTCGGCAGCGGCAACTGGACGGCCACGGTCTACGCCGACGGCACACCAGGCGCCTCCGCCTACCAGACCCCCGTAGTGGTGAGCACCCGGACCGTCACCTCGGCGACCGCGCTCGGCATGGCCATGGCACCCTCTGGCGGCCAGGCGGTGATGCTGAAGCCGAGCTGACGCCGGCCCCGCCCCGCGATTGCCCGCTACGACGCCAGCCACGGGGGCCGTCGTGCTCGCGGCTGCCGCAGGGGCTTGGTCTATCCCCTTTGGCCGGGGGAGGGAGGAGTGAGAACCGCCGGCAGTCGGCCGAGCAGGACGCGCCTTGGCGCTTTCGATTGACCGGTGCCATTCCAAGATCGTTGCCGGCGGGGGCGTTCGGGCCGCCGCCATGACGGCTCTCAGCGCCGGGCTTGTCAAGGAACGCCACGGTCAGGGTGCGACGAACAGCGTGGGAAAGCGGGGGGCGAGCCAGGGTTTGCGGCCCCAGGCGAGCACCGCTCCGCGTGCCATGGCCTGCCACGGGCCCAGACGTCCCAGCGCGATGAGGAGGAAGGCGACCGGCTCGGTGAGGATGGTGCAGTCCGAACGCTCCGGCGGGTCAGGAAGTACCTCGACCGTGCCGTCGGTGAACGTGACGCCGAATGGCGCGCCGCCCCGGACGCGCACGGTGTAACGGGCCGTCAGCGTGGAGGAGGCGGTGACGCGCGGCATCGCTGTCTTCAGGAACGGCAGGCACAACCCGACCCGGATCTCGTTGATCATGTGCGGCCGATGCAGCCCGCGGGCGAGATCGTAACCGTGGCCCAGCATGTGGGTCAGCAGGTACGAGGCGAGAATGTCCTGGTCCATCGGACCGAGCGGGGTCGCGAGCGTCCGGCCCGCGGTCCCGTCCGCGACGGCTCGGTCCACCGCGTCCAGGAATACGTCGGCCTGCTCCACGATCATCGCGGCCAGCGGCTTCGCCGTGCGCTCGGGGAACTCGACGAGACTCTGCGCGTTGGCCGCCGCGAGACCGTGCGGCGTGCCGTCTCCGTAGGGGCGCTCCTGGCCGGACGCGAGACCGGCCATCAGGCCGTTGGCCAGCGCCAGGTGGGCGGCCGTCTCGCCGACGGTCCACTCCAACCCCGGTACAGGAACGCTCATGTCCGTCGCGCCGTCCAGGAGCGCGGCGATGGCACTGGCGGTCTCCCGTATCGCCTGACCGAGTCCTTCCGGCAGGAAGTCCCTCATCCTCGCCTGTGCTTCCCGGTCCACGCCGCTCGTTTCTCCTCGTGTCTGCGTGATCACGCACTCGTAACGCGGTACGAAACCAGACCCACCAGTCCAGGGCAAGGGTCTTCGGAGCCCGCGTGTAGGGCGCTTGGAGAACTCCTCGAACTCCGTGTCCCCTCGTCGCGGACGCACTCGGCTGCCACGGGGGGGACCACTACTGGGCTCCGCAACGAGACCGGTGGGACATGGAGCCGATACGCCCCGGGGGATCACGCAAAGCCACCAGCGGGCTGAGTTCCCGGGGAGCCGGCCACAGTTGACAGAAAGGTCGATGAGTTTGCCGGTTGCCTGGAGCCTTGTGTGCGACAAGCCGCCACGTTGGCGGGTCAGGAAACGCCGGATCCCGGAGTCGTGGAGGAGAGTGGGAGGTCAAGGTTGTCGGTGGGTGGGTGTGAGGTTCAGCGTTTCGTTGGTTCCGTTTTCCCTTCGGGTCACTGGAGTGGTTGCTGTGGGGGGATGGGGTGCCGTGGGTGCGTGTGGTTATTCGGCGACGTAGGTGTAGCCGGTCCAGGTGTAGACGTGGAGTTGTTGGTTGTTGTTGGTGATGGTGGTGTGTGTGGGTTCGAAGTGTTCGTAGCGGTTGCCTTTGAGTATTTTGACTTTGGTGGTGGTGTCGGCAATGAAGCGGATGCGGTCTTCGTCGGTGAGTTGGAAGGTGGGTCCGCCTTTGAGTATGGCGTTGGGTTGATGCATGTGGCGTCTCCTTTGAGTGCGGGTGTGGGTGCGGGGTATGTGGGGGGTTTGTTTTGTTGTTGGGGGTGTTGTGGTGTGAGCAGGATAGGAGGGGGTCCTAAACGGGGTCCTTAAGAGACTGTCTAAACTGGGTTGTTCACTAGGCTGGCGATGTGCTGGCGGTGGTGGACTGTCTGGTGCCGGACGGTTTGTGGGGGTTGTTCCGGAACACTGCACGCATGTCGACACCCGAGGCGCAGTTACCGCCGACCACCGCGCGGCCCGCCACCACCGACCGGATCTTCCGGTCGCCCGTCGGCATCGCCACAGGGGCAGTACTGCTTGTTGTCTTCCTGTGGCTCGGCATCAGCACAGTCGTCAGCGCCGAAAGGCGGCACGCCCTGGAGAGCGCTGGCAGGGATGCTGCTGGTCATTCCCCTGTTGATCGCCTTCACCATGCGGCCGGCAGTCTTCGCCGACGACCACCGGTTGCGCTTCGCAACCCGTTTCGCACCATCACCCTGCCCTGGGGCACCGTCTCCGGCCTGCGGGCAGGTCACTCCAACGAGGTCTTCGGCCAGACCGGCGCCAAGTACCAGTTGTGGGCCGTCCCGGTCTCCGTGCGTGGCGTCAGACAAGCCGGCTACGAGCAGCTGAGGATGGTGGAGTCCTCGCTGGTTGCGGGTGGCCAGCCCCTTAACCGCCGAGGGCTGTTCGACGCGGGACGGCCCGATGCGCCAAGCGCGGAGACGGAACGCCTACGGCCGCGGTCCGGCAGAACCACCGACAGTTTGCGTGCCCTCCAGGAGGCAGGCGCCACGACCAAGAAGGGTCAGGCCGGCCAGAGGTGCGCTGGGCATACGAAATCATCGTCCCGGCGGCCGTCGGGTGGGTACTGCTGACCGTGCTGCTCGCCGCGGTCTAGGACTTGTCCGGGCTGTCAAGTTCGCAACCAGATGACCAAGGCTGCTGCTGTGGCGGTGCCGAGGAAGACGTACCCGCGCTTGTCGTAGCGGGTGGGTGCGCCACGAGGCGCCATGGAATCGAGTGAGGTGAGAGACCTTCACCACCGGGTTGTCGTAGCAATCCGGTTGAAGCTGGGGGCAGTTCGGTTCGGGGGATGCCGAGCCGAGCGGTAAGCAGCCCCGACAACGCCGGGACGGGTTGGTACTGCCAGACGACCCGGGTCCGGCTAGCGAGACAGGAAGGTGCACGCGAGAAATCAGTGCCTGACGCCCCGTAATTACGACACCGGCTCGAACCTGGCGGATCTGGGCCGGACGCAGTGCACGACCACCAGCGCTCGTCGGTGGTCGACTCCGAAGCCGACTCTACTCATCGGTGGGGAGGCCACGCCGAAAGTCTGCGGCGTAAGCGTGGCGATGCTGCCGGGGTAGAGCTGGGCACCTCACCTGTCGATCGATTTCGTGGTGAACGTGGGAACTGTCCGCGGTCGCCCTCATATCGGACATCCAGTTCGATCGGGAGCAGGCCCATCGCCGGCTGATGGCCGTCGGGCAGGACGGAGGCTTCGTAGTACTCCGAGGCCGGGAAAGCCGGTCACATGGGGAAGGGGGCCAGCAAGTCAGCAGTAAGGAAACTGGAATGCCAGGAGGCTGTCGCCGGTGAATACCGACGAGCTGGAATGGGCCTTGATGAAGGCCGAACGCCGGGTACTGGAGATCCAGACCAAGCTGCACCGTTGGGCTGCCGATGATTCTCATCGCAGGTTCGACGACCTGTTCAACCTCGTGGCCGACCCTGCCTTCCTGTTGGTGGCGTGGGACCGTGTCCGGGGAAACAAGGGTGCCCGCACGGCCGGAGTAGACGGGAAGACCGCCCGCTCCATCGAAGCCGGGCAGGGAGTCGAGGCGTTTCTCGACAAGCTGCGGACCCAGCTCAGAGACCGCAGCTTCCATCCGGTTCCTGTCCGCGAGCGGATGATTCCCAAGGCGAACGGCAAGCTTCGTCGTCTCGGGATTCCGACCGTGGCGGACCGAGTGGTCCAGGCGTCCTTGAAACTGGTGCTGGAGCCGGTATTCGAAGCGGATTTCCTCCCGTGTTCCTATGGGTTCCGCCCGAACCGCCGAGCTCACGATGCGATCGCCGAGACTCGCTACCTCGCCAGCCACGGATACGAGTGGGTGGTGGAGGGCGACATCACGGCGTGCTTCGACGAGATCGCGCACCCGGCCCTCATGGAGCGGGTGCGGAATCGAATCGGGGACAAACGGGTGTTGTCCTTGGTGAAGGCGTTCTTGAAGTCTGGGATCCTGTCCCGTGACGGAGCCTTCACGGACACACGCACCGGGACCCCGCAGGGCGGGATCCTGTCGCCGCTGCTGGCCAACATCGCACTCTCGGTCCTGGACGAGCACATCGCCCAGGGCCTCGGAGGCCCAGATGGCACCTCCGAGGATCGGCGCAGGAGACGGCGCCGAGGATTGCCCAACTACCGGCTGGTCCGGTATGCGGACGACTTCCTCGTACTCGTCTTCGGGCGCCGAGATCATGCCGAGGAACTACGCGACGAGGTCGCAGAGGCATTGAAGCCAATGGGCCTTCGCCTGTCGGTGGAGAAGACAAAGATCACGCACATTGACGAGGGCCTTGATTTTCTCGGATGGCGCATCCAGCGTCACCGGAAACTTGGCACTGATCGGCAGTACATCTACACCTACCCGGCACGGAAATCAGTACGTTCCGTCACGGGCAAGGTGAAGGAACTGACCGGACGGCAGAACGTCGGCTTGTCGCTGGAGTCCTTGCTCCACCGACTGAACTCGGTGTTGCGAGGATGGTGCGCGTATTTCCGCCCCGGAGTTTCGAACGTCGCTTTCTGTTACCTCAGCCACTACGCGTGGATGAGGGTGACACGATGGATCCGACGCAAGCACCCCGGGATCACTTGGAAACAGCTCCGTCGACGCTATTACGGCGGCGGCTGGTGGCCCGTCACAAAGGAAGCGGAACTGTTCAACCCGGCAAAGGTAAGCACGACCAGATACCGATACCGGGGAAAACTCATTCCGGCTCCGTGGCCCACTACGGCATGAGGAACTGAACACCCCGGAACGGGATTTGTGGAGAGCCCGGTGCCCGGAGACGGGCACGCCGGGTTCGGGAGGCGGCTCGGGGAAACCCACGGGTGGAAACACCAGCAGGGCGCCCCGAGTCGACCTCACCGACCGCCCGGGACTCTTCAGGCGGTTGATCGCCCGTTCGACGGTGTTGCGCTTCTTGTAGCGGTCGGTCTTCGTCGAAGCCGGGCGGCTGTCCGCCGCGCGAGGCCTTTCGCAGGCGCGCGACCTGGCTGTCGGTCTTCTCCGGGATCGTGTGGCCGATGGCCCGGTGCCACTCTCGAGGAAATCGTCAAGGCCTGGCGAGGAACGGCTTCCTTCCCAGCGGGTGGGCCGTGCGCTGCTGTTCACTCAGCTCTCGTCGTCAGCCTCCTCCTGCGCCTGAGACCTCCTCTGGTCCTTGCGGTCACGAAGGAATATCGCGCGCCCATCCAGAACCAGGCGGTGCCTGCCGTGGCAGGGGGGTGGATGAGTTCGTGCTGGCGCTGGCCGCGCGGGGGGCGACGGACCGGTGGGTAGGCCAGTGTCGGCGCGGGATTATGTGGCGGCGTCGTTGTGGCGGCGGGGAGCAAGCGGCGGGTGAAATACGAACGGTGCGGGCCGGCACGACAGTGGGCGTGCTACGTGCCAGACTGAAGAGTGATGGAGACGAACGGGCGTGAGTCCGTGACCGGGCCTCTGACGATCTCCCCAATTCCTTTCAGCACACCCGCCTTTGCCGATCGTGTCACCGGCGCGCTTCGGTGTTACAGGGAGGAAAGCTGCGATGACCATTACCAACAGCCGCATCAAGCGCGGGCTGCCGCCGCGAGCCAGCACCATTATGGATCTGGGGGACGACCACGCCTTGCAAATCCTCGACTTTCCCTCCGGAGTGCGGGCGATCGTGGAAGGCGGACGAGCTGTCGACCAACTCCCCGCCACCACCGGCGACATCGCGCCCCCGCCCGAGGCGGGAGTGCATTTGGCAGGCGAACCGGCCGACTACAGCGAGGGGATCGTCCGCACCACGGGCGAACAAAGCTGGTTCAAGGACACTTTCTGCAACGGTGCCCAAGCCTGTGTGCAGGGCTGGGACTGGGCCATCTGCGGCACGGATCACGCCGTGGGCTACGGGACCGGGATTGCGATGGTCGGAGCGGAAGGGTCGCGCAACGGCACCCTGTTCGTCGACGTGTGGGAGTGCATCTGCGTCGGTCCCTTTTGCATAGGCGGCCACGAGTGCTTCTGGGTGGAGAACTGGCACGGTGCCGTCGTCCCCGGACACTGGTTGTCCGTGAACACGAACGCGCCGGACCGCAAGTGGCTGCGATGGCGTCTCGAAGGGGCCGGCGGCGACACCCAGGTAAGTCTGGCCGCCAAGTACTGACCCTCCTCTGTCGGATGCGCTCGAGCAGGCCCGGCCACTGACACCCTCCGGACCACCGTCACCACGGCGGAGATCGCTCTCGGTCCGTGGCGGCGCTGCGCGGAGTGCTGCCCTGGCTCAGCCGGCAGGGCTGTTCCTTGGGCTTCCCGGTGCGTCGAGGCCGGCGAGAGACCCGCTTGACCTGGGCGTTGAGGGCGCGGAGACTGGTATACGCAGTACGTGTGCAACGTAGGTGTACGTCGAGCACCGCTGCGTCCGCTCGCCCCGCCGAGGGCGCCCGGCGCCGCGGTGGCTCCGGCACCGAGCCCTTGTCGCGAGCCCGGCATCCGTCCGGGGCGGCCTGACGGTTCGTCCCCGGGTGCAGAGAAGGGAGGCTCCAAATGGGCTTCCATGCCTTCCAGGAGGGGCGGCCGGTCCGCAGGCGTTTCTGGGCGGAGATCGCCCTGGGAGCCCTCTCCGGACTGCTCTTCCTCGTCACGCTCATCTGGCGCGACTGGATCGAAACACTCTTCGGCGTCGAGCCCGACGCCGGGAACGGAGCCGTCGAGTGGCTCATCGTGGCCGTCACGGCCCTGGTCACCGTCTTGTGCGCACTCGGCGCCCGGACGGAGTGGCGGCGAACCCACCCGGCCGCGGCGCACGCCTCGCGGTAGCGCGGCCGGCTGAGGCGAGAGGAGGCCCGTCATGCCCGATGGTCCTGAAGATGTGCTGGGACTGGTCCGGCGGACTCCGCTGAGCTTCCTGGGCACGGTCACCCGCGTCGGTGACACACGGCTCGCGGAGGTACCGGCCGGCGAACGCACGGCTGTGGTCAAGGTGGACACGGTGCTGCACGCACCCGACGCCTTCACAAGGCTCGGGGGAAGCGAGGTCACCATTCAGCTGTCGGACGACCTCGATCCGCCGGCCGTCGGCGACGCGGCCGCGTTCTTCACCGACGGAATGGCCTACGGCGAAGGGCTCGCCGTCCGGGAGGTCGGACGCCTGCCCGCCGACGCCGTGGCCCCGAACGTCTCCCGGGTCGCGAGGACCGCCGATGCGATGCCGTTCTCCGCGATCGAGCGCGACATCGAGGACGAGGGCCTGGTCACGCACGCCGACGAGGCGAACGCGGTCGTGATCGCCGTGGTCGTGGGCCTGGAGCAGGCGGGCAGCGGGCGGGCCCCCGACGAGAGGTTCAGCGAGCATGCCCCCGACTGGTGGCGCGCTCAGCTCGACGTGTCTCATGTGGAGCAGGGGGAGCTCGCTCCCGGGCGGATCACGGTGCTCTATCCCAACAGCCGGGACTTCCAGTGGTATCAGGCGCCCAAGCCACAGCCCTCGCAGGAGGGGATGTGGATGCTGCACGCCACCGAGGGAGCGCTGGCTGAGTGGGCCCCGTTCCAAATCCTTCACCCCGGGGACTACCAGCCGGTGCAGAAACTTCAGACGCTGCAGGCGGCACGGAGGTGAGTGGGCATGCCCACGCTCAAAGTCGTCAACATCACTCCCGCCGCGCTGAGCGGCGACCGCAGCCAGGACGCCGAGCCCAACCTCGCGGTCAATCCCGAACGCCCCTCAGAGATCGTCGCGACCGCGTTCACGCCCGACCCCATGGGAGGCCCTCTCGCCCCGATCTACGTGTCGACCGACGGCGGGCAGACCTGGGGTCTCAGGAGCATCGTCCCGGGCGCGGCCGCCGAGACGGGCACCGGGGACATCTCGGTCGGGTTCGCGTCCGAGGGAGGGGCCCTGTACGCGGGCATCCTCAGCGGACGGCACCCGGCCAAGACGACCCGCATGCAGATCCTGCGCTCGCCGGGCATCTCCTCGACGGCTCCGATGGAAGTCCTCGTCACCCGGGACAGGCCGGACCAGCCGTGGGTGGTGGCGGGCAGCGTCCGGCTGCACGACGGCACCCGTGACCGTGTCTACGTCGCCAACAATGACCTGGGTCGGCAGCCGCAGACCGCCGCGGTCGACGTCTCCGACAACGCTCGCACGGCGTCGGCGCCCGCCGGGTTCAAGCCCAGCGTGATCGAGCGGCGCGCGCCGTCCGGCCAGGACGGGCCGCCGGTGCGGATCGCGCTGCATCCCGACGGCACGGTGTACGCGGTCTTCGAGAGCTGGCGCGACGTCGGCGAAGCCGGCGGGGACATCCTGAACATCACGTTCGACGTCGTGGTCACCCGTGACGACGAGGGGGGCGTAGGGCCGAACCCGTTCCAGGATCTGAAGGACGCCGAGGATTCCGAGATCGGCCAGCGGGTGGCGGCAGAACGCACCGAGAGGTTCAACGCCTCCATGGGACAGGAGCGCCTCGGCGGCGATCTCGCCATCGCGGTGGACCCGACGGATCCGGCCGGCGTGTGGGTGGCCTGGTGCGACCGCGGCGGCGCGGCGCCCGGGGTCGGCTGCACGCTGCACGTACGCCACTCCACCGACCACGGGCAGACCTGGTCGGCCGATGCCCGCACCGTCACCGACGCCAAGAACCCGGCGCTCGCGGTCAGTACGGACTCCCTGCTGGGGCTGGCGTACCAACAATTCAAGCAAGGGCAGTGGGTGACGACGCTGGAGCTGACCGGCGACGGCTGGCAGACCCCGGCGGAGCGCCACGTGCTGCACCAGGCGCGGGCGGACGTGCCGCGGGCGCACTTCCTGCCGTACCTGGGCGACTACATCCGGCTGCTCTCGGTCGGCCGGGACTTCTACGGGGTGTTCTCCGGCAACAACACGCCCGACCCCGCCGACTTCCCCGAGGGAGTGACGTACCAACGGCACGCCGACTTCGTCAGCCACCAGCTGTTCGACCTGGACAACGTGACGCGTGTGCCGCCGTCGATCGACCCGTTCTTCTTCCACCGCGCCGCGTAGGCCTGGCTCGCGCCTGACCGCTCTCACCCGGCCCCGGGCGGGAGCGGTCAGGCGCGGGCGCGAGGCTAGGTGACACGCGAGGCTAGGTGACAGCGGTCAGGCAGAACTGCAGCAGGCCGGCGTCGACATCGAGGATGATGCGCTCCATCTCGGGCCACGGCGGGTGGAAGCTCTTGCCCCATTCCACCGTGAAGGCCAGGACCTTGCCCTTGCCCGACTCCATGAGATGGCGCGCGTAGGCGTAGTCGTCGCTGGTTCCGCAGGTCGGATACAGGTCGAAGCCGGGCATCGGGGTGTAGTCCTTGCCGCGTACGCCCTTCGCGCCCCGGCTGAACTGTTCCGCGAGGACGACGGAGTCGTCGGCGTCGGCCTTGGGCACGAACTCCCCGTACAGCAGGTCGTCGGCCAGTCCGCGCTTGTGGTCGAAGTCCGGGTTCTGGAAGTTCCGGCTCGGGTCGAGGGACTGGTTGTCGTCGTCGCCCCAGACGAAGAGCATGTCCTCGGAGTAGCTGTGCAGGTCGACGAACCAGCGGGTGCGCGGGAACCGGTCGAGCAGCCAGCGGACGTTGCGGGTCTCGGGTTCCGAGAAAGGGCTGGGGCCCTGGTACACCTGCTGGGGGTGTGCCGGGTCGGTCGAGACCCGCACCGGAGCGGCCGGGTGGAACGCGGTCCCGAAGTCGAAGAGGAAGTCGTAGTTGCGGTTGATGTCGACGCCGACTCCTGCCGGGTCGCCGCCGGACAGCGCAGGGTTGCGGTTCTTTCGCCACAGGGGGTCGACGGTCTGGCTGTAGTGCCGGCCGTCGGGATTGACCAACGGGAAGACGACGACGTCGAGCCCCTCGAGGATGCCGCGCACCTGGGCGGGTGTGAAGGCGGTGCCGCCGTAGGTGAGTCCGGTGCCGTCGCGGTGGGCCTCCAGGAGGTCGGCCGCAAGGCTGACCAGGATCTCGCAGCTGCCCCATTCGCGGGCGTGCACGCCGCCGATCAGCACGACGGCGTCGTTGACGTCCCGGCCTCCCGTACCGATCCTCAGGGCGTGCGCGGTCCGGCCTTCGACGGAGGGCTCGGGGAGTTCGGTGAGTTCTGCGGCCGGGTAGACAGCGGCCAGACTGGTCACGGCCGACTCGACCTCGGTGACGTTCAGATACGGCATGTGTCCCTCCTAGGCGCGCGTCGCCTTGAGGGCGAGTCCGTGCGGAACCGCGTCCTCGGGAGCGAACCGGTCTCCCTCGCCGACCTCGCTCTGGCGGGCTCTGCCGGTGGCCGTGGCGTCGTCGTGGACGGTGACCACCACGCCCTCGCGGTCGAGGGCCTCGGCCTGCTCGGGCGACACGTAGGCGTCGATGCCGAAGGTGCCGTCCTCACTCCGTCGGACGCCGCCACCGACGTCGGGACGGACCTCGCGCAGAAGTGCTCGCAGCGTGTCGGCGTCCTCGGCCGTGACACGGACGCGGAGGGTGCTGTTCTCGCTGGACATGGCGGCCACTTCCCGGGCGCCGTCGTACTCACCTCGGCGGTGTCGACGACGCACTTGCCGACGTAGGTGTATGTCCGATGTGTACCTCGTGTTCTCAGCGTGCTCTTCCGTCGTGGAAGGCGTCAAGGGGAGGCTCGGACACGCGGCTCAGCAGGCTGTCGAGACCCTCCACCAGACCCCGTTCGCCGTCGTGGTCGGCGAGGCGTGGGACAAGGGCGCGCAGCCGCGGGTAGTCGGCGGCGGGCAGCCGGTGCAGCCCCAGACGCAGCATGAGGTCCGGTTCGCCGGGTCGCCCTCCCAGCCGCTCGTCGCCCTCGCGCCCTCGGTGAAGTCGCCGACGATGGCTTCGCCTCACCCGGCCGCCGCTGCTGACCTCCGCCGCCCCTGGGAGAATGCCGCCGAGCTCGGTCGGCTCACTCCCGCCCGGGTTCGCCGGGAGTTCAGGAACCTCCGCCCCAACTTGCCCTGTCCGGCCCGTGCGCCGACACACAACCGGGCCGGCCCCGGCAGGCCGCGCGGCTCGAAGAACCGACACCCCGCCACCCACTATGACGTGGGCAAAACGGCCAGGAGGCCCGGGACAGGCGTTCGTGGTCCCGGCAGTGCCGACGGGCCCGCACGATCCACGACCAACACCGTTCCACTGCCCACCTGCGCGGCAGGACGACAATCGATCCGCCGCTGGTGGTGCGGCCAGGGCCGCGTCGCCTGCCCGCAGGCGACGCGACTGCTCATCACCGCCGACGCGGGCGGCTCGAACGGCTGCCGCACCCGGGCCTAGAAGCTCGAACTTGCCCGGCTCGCGGCCGAAACAGGACACGATCACCGTCTGCCACCTGCCGCCCGGCACACCGAAGGGGAACAAGATCGAGCACCGCCTCTTCTCCCACATCACGATGAACTGGCGTGGCCGCCCGCTGACCAGCCATGAAGTCATCGTCCAGTCCATCGCCACGACCGCCACCCGCACCGGACTGCGTGTCATGGCCGAGCTGGACACCAGCCTCTACCCCACCGGAGTCCAGATCGGCGACGCGGAGATGGCGTCCCTGCCACTGACCCGACACGCCTTCCACGGCGACCGGACTATGCCCTGCACCCCCAGCCCTGCCGAGCCGTCCCAGCACCCCGGGCTCCGCAGGATCCGGCCCCGGAGTGGGACCACTCTCTCCCGTCCGACCCCGCTCTGATGGCA
Source organism: Streptomyces achromogenes (assembly GCF_030816715.1). Taxonomy (NCBI): domain Bacteria; kingdom Bacillati; phylum Actinomycetota; class Actinomycetes; order Kitasatosporales; family Streptomycetaceae; genus Streptomyces; species Streptomyces achromogenes. The sequence goes on from NZ_JAUSYH010000001.1 coordinate 8,813,515, forward strand.
CGTCCCGGCAGCAACTGAGCGCTCTCACCGACACTTTGAGACGGCGACGTCAAGCGCGGCCGCGCGCCCCGGCTCGCCGCCCCCGACCAGGTCCTGGCAGCCATCCTTCACCTCCAGGTCGCCCTGGCCGCGGACCCCCTCGCCGTGCTCTTCGGCAGCAGCCGCACCGCCATGCGCCGCACCCTGCTGAAGATCTGGAGACTGCTCGATGCGCACGCCAAAAGCGTCCCACCGGCGACCACCCCACCCGCTGCCCTCGCGACCCTCCATGCCCGGGTCATCGCCCTGAGCATCGACCCCAACAGCAAGATCAAGACGCCATGTCCCTGGACGAGCCTGTGCTGGCAGTCTGCCCGATCACGGGCGCGGATCCTCTTGCGGAGCGTCGGCCTCCGGAGTCGTGTTGGTCTCCCCGCGGAGTTCCTCCGCGACTTCGTACGCCCGATCCGGGTTGTAGACCGTCATCGTCTTGGCCGGTGAATACAGCGCCATGGCCCGGGGCGTGTACTGGTAGCTGCGGACCCCCCGTGGCGGACAGCCAGCTCGTCGACCGCGCCGACGGGCACGTGCCACAGGGCAGCCAGGTGTGATCGCGTCCACCATTCCTCCGGGCATGCGAAGTACCGGTCGACCTTCGCCAGGTACTCCACCGCTACATCAGCCGAACCGAGTTGGCTGGTCAACCAGGCGAGCAGTGCCTCTGCGCCTATCCGGGACATCGGGGCCTGAAACCCCGGCGCGCACTGCACCGTCCCGCCACGCGTGTGCAACACCACTTGGAGCGACTTTCGTTGGCCCAGCCTGAGCTCTTCGACGACGACGATGCGTCGCAGATCAGCCGCAGCGACGGTCGACGAACGCAGGGAGCGCGCGATCACGAGTTGTTTCGCATTCCCCTGAGGGCGGAACTCGATCCACCGCACCATCGTGGCCGACACGGTGAACGTCAAGGCCAGGGCGAGCCCGATCACGGCCAGGGCTGTCAGCCCGAGACCGGCCCAGACGATGGCCCATAGCAAGCCGGACTCCGTGAGCAGGGCGATCACCAGCATCGGCAGCAGCAGGGGGGTCGCCACCCACAGCGGGACCATGACGCTCCCGCCGAGCGTGACACCGAACTCCCGGACTCGACTTGGCACGAACACCAGCCGACCACCCGCTGCCGTGGCGGACACAACTCCCGCCAGCGGGTTCGTGCTTCGAGTGACCATGGGGCAAATATAGGTATCAGTCGAGACACGCGTAAGAGGTCTGAACAGCACGGCAGTTCAACGTCCGAAGAGGAATCCGCCCACGCCCTCCTCCCGTCCCGCCACGTGGTGGCGAGGACTCACAAACTCGTCGAGTCCGCCCAGCAGCGGTGGCGGGCCGTGAACGCACTCCACCTCGTCGCTCTCGTCAGCGTCAGCGCCGGCGCAAGCTTCGAACGCGGCCGCTCGTCGAACGCCCCAAACTTCTCGCAGCATGACAGGCCCGCTAACAAGGGCCTTCTTGCTCGCAGGCCGTCGGTCCGCGTGCAGGAAAAAGGCCCGGTACTCCGGGGCCTGCCCAGGGCGCGCACGACCTGCGCGGCTGCGGGAATTCACCGAGAGATCCCCGCTCAACCCTGTGACCTGCGAGAACCACCGCGGAGCACGTGAGCGGCTTTGCGACGTCACCCGCGGAGGCGACGTTGATGTCGGAGATCTGCCAGCCTTTGTTCCGCTCCGCCTGTTGAACTGATCACGCAAGAGCACACTCATCACAGGACGGAATCCATGGCTGCATCCACCACCGCCACCACGCACGACCTGGGTGGGGCGGCCTTACCGCCTCGCTCCCCGGTGATCGGATGGCTGGCCGTCGTCGCGGTGACGCTGGGCATCTTCTCCATCGTCACCACGGAAATCCTTCCGATCGGGCTGCTGACCAAGATCGGGGCCGGCTTCACCATCTCTGACGGCATGGCCGGTCTGATGATGACCATGCCCGGCCTCCTCGCAGCGATCGCCGCGCCCGTCGTCACGGTGGCGACCGCGCGGATCGACCGCCGCCTGATGCTGTGCGTCTTCATGATCCTTCTCGCCGTCGCCAACTTCCTGGCCGCGGCAGCACCCGCCTACTGGATGGTCCTGCTCTCCCGCGTCCTCGTCGGCATCGTCATCGGCGGCTTCTGGTCCATCGGCGCCTCCCTGGCCGAACGCCTGGTACCCGCCGAATCCGTCGGCCGGGCCACAGCGGTGATCTTCTCCGCCGTCCCCCTCGGCTCCGTATTCGGCGTGCCCGCCGGCGCCTTCATCGGCGACCTGGCCGGATGGCGCACCGCGTTCATCGCCATGGGCGCCCTCACCGTCGCCGTGCTGATCATGCTGCTGATGGTCATGCCGCCCCTGCCGCCCCGCCGGACGACCCGCCTGACCGTGCTGCGCGGCATGCTCAACAGCGTCGCCACCCGCGTCGCGCTGCTGCTGACCGTTCTGGTCGTGCTGGCGCACTTCGCGACCTACACCTACGTCACACCGTTCCTCGAGGAGGTCACCGACGTCAGCTCCGGGCTGATCACCGTCTTCCTGCTCGTCTACGGCGCGGCGGGCATCCTCGGCAACTTTCTCGGCGGCTCACTGGTCGCGCGCCACCCGCGCGCCACCTTCGGCACGGCCGCCGGCATGATCGCGGCCGCCACGTTGCTCCTTCCCGTGCTGGGGCAGTGGAAAGCCGGAGCCGTCGCTCTCCTCATCGTCTGGGGCGTGGCCTACGGGGCCGTTCCCGTCTCGTCCCAGACCTGGTTCACCAAGGCGAGCCCCGACACCCCCGAAGCCGCGTCCGTCATGTTCACCGCTTCCTTCCAGGCCACGATCTCCCTCGGCGCCCTGCTCGCTTCGCCGTCGACGCCGGCTCACCCTCGACGGTCATGACCCTGGGCGGCATGACAGCCGCACTCATGGTCATCGCCGTATGGGCCCACCACGCCCGACGCCTTACCTGGCCCGACAACACCTGATCCCACACGGCCACCGGTGAACCGCCCGGCACGCCCCGGACCCGCCGAACCGCGTACGGCCCCGCAGCGGCCGATCTCGGACGGCGATCCTCGCCAACCCCGATATCCCGCGCCGCGTCAACGCCGACGGTCTCAGTGAGATCCTCGACATGGTCAGGCCCCCCGAACACGCCATCTTCACCGGCATGTTCGAGGTCCGTCCCGGCCATTTCATCCGTGTGCGCCGCAAGGGACCGACCAAGCACTGGTACGGGGCCCTGGAGGCCAAGGAGCACATCGACCCCCGGACCGGACGATCCTCACCGTATGAGAACTCCTCGAGGACATCGTCTCCCGGCAGCTCATCCCCGTCGTTCCCCTGTGCAGCCTGCTGTCCGGGGGCCTGGACTCCTCGGCCGTCACCGCCCTGGCCGCCAAGGCGCTCAAGGACCAGGGCGCGCCGGCCCGTCCGGTCCTTCTCGGCCGGTTTCGTCGGCGCAGTTGAGAACGGCCGACGACTCCGGCGACGTCCTCGCCTGACGCCACGGACAGCGGGCACGCACAGCGCAGGAAAGGGGCGGCTGTCCGGGTCTCCCGGGCGGCCGTCCCTCACCCACTCATACGTGTGTATTGCTTCTGGTACGGGCCGCAGCGATGCGAGCGGTGAACGCCGGCCCTTCTCAGCCGCGTGCGGCTGCCCGCAACCGTTGTCGGTTGCGGGCAGCCCGCCCCTCAGCGTGCGGTTCAGAAGTCGATACAGACCGGGCCCTGGTTGACGTTGACCAGGCCGACCTGGGTGACGGCTGCGTTGCAGTCGAAGTTCACGTCGTCGCCACCGCCCTTGTTCTCACCTGCTTCGTCGAGAGGGCCGAAGTTGATGCAGACCGGGCCCTCGTTGACATTCACCACTCCGAGCTGCGTGGTGAAGTCGTTGCACTGCCCGTAGGGAGCCGGCCCTTCGCCCCGCTCGGAGTGGTCGTTGGCCGAGGCGATGCCGGGACCGGCCATCACCGCGGCAGCAGCAAGGGCAACGCCCGCGAAGGTCTTACGGAAGGACAGCATGATGTATCTCCAATGAGTGGAGGTCAGGGACACAGCAGACTCCACCAGCATCCGCCTCCACTCGCATGCCGTGATACGCCACTTGGACCGCTGGACGCCCCGATGCGCTTCCTTGATGACCCGGCGCCGGTGGCGGTGACGGCCTGGGGCGCGGCGCTGCGCTGCTTACGACGGGCTCGGGCACGGGACCGGTGCTGTTGTCAGCAGATCCGGGGACGCGACTCGGCCAAGTGGGTGCCTCGTCTGGCGGGCGCCGCCGGTCATCCTGAGTCTGGGTTCCGCAGCCCGCGGCCGCAGGGACATCCATGTCCTGTACTCCAGCCGGGGGCTGCCCGCACCCGCATCCCCCACGCGAGGAGAGCCATCATGCCCACAGGCGCGGTGGACTTGTGTCATTCGGCACCCTCAGGTTCCGGTTGTCGCAGGCGGGGGTTGGACGGCGATTCGGTGGTGTTCCTGATCGGCCAGCTCGGACAGGGCGAGGGCTCCGCAGGTGACGGACAGAGATTTGGCTTGTTCCAACTGGGCGAGTCCTTCGGTCTGGCGGCCGAAGGCAGACAGCGCGGTACCGGCCGTCAGCCGGGCCATGCCCTCGTTGAGGAGCATGCGAGCCGCGCGAAACTCGGTAGCAGCCTCGCACGCGGTGGGGCCCGCTGCCGGATTCTGCCGGGCGAGTTGTACCTCGGCGCGGGCCAGCAATGCGAAACCGCGCCGACCGGGCGGTCCGTCAGAGGTTGCGGCAGCGGCAGCGCGGTCCGCCCATCCTTCGGCAGCCGTCACGTCACCCAGAGCCAGTTGGGCGACAGACAACAGCCGGAACCACATAGGGCGGACCGGGGCTTCGAACCCGAACAGGTGCGGGCCGCCGCCCGCTTCGAGCACCTTGCTGACACAGCCCTTCGGATCGTCGTTGAGCAGCAGCGTCTGCCCGAGCATCCCGACCATCGCCGACCGGTGCGCGCCCAGTGCAGGGCCGTCAGGCGACAGCGACTCCTCACAGATCTTCAGTGCCTCGGCGAAGTCTCCCCGCCACATCGCGACCGCCGCGCTCACCACCTCGGCCAGCGAGCGCGGCTCGCTGCTGCCGACGAGTGAGGCCGCCTCCAGCGCGTCGCTCGCATATGTCGCCGCCTCGTCCAGCCGCCCGAGCCACATGTAGGTGTACGCGGAGGCGGCGAACAGGTCCGCGAGCACGAGGCTCTGGCCGGTGCGGCGTGACACTTCCAGGCCTCTGTCGAGATGCCCCAGTGCGGCGTCGTACCGTTCGTGGAGCATCTCCGTCCAGCCCGTCATGACGAGGGTGTCCATCTGCCCGGCCAGCTGCTGGTCGTCGGTGTCGTCGAGGGTTGCCGCCACCAGGTCGAGGTAGTCGGTCGCCCGGGCGTCGCCGGCGCAGGTATGCGCCAGTGCCAGCAGAGCGCGGACGGCGGTGGCCTGCGGCGGGTCGCCGATGCGTTCCGAGGAGCGCAACGCGCGTTCGCCCCAGTCGACGGCGGTGGAGAAGTCGTTCGTGCGGAGCGCGACCACTGCGACCCCCAACTCCAGCGCGGCGGTCTCCGGCGTCAGCCGGCCCTCGTGATCGGCCAACTCCCGAAGCAGCAGAGCCGTGGCCTCTTCGTACCGGCCGAGCGCCCACTCCATGGTGGCTCGTAGGGCAGTCACCCGGGCCCGCTGACCCCGGGCCGGCGCGGGCAGGAAAGAGGAGGCCGTGCGCAGGACGTCACGGCTTTCCAACACACGTCCCGCCATGCCCAGCGCATTGGCCTGCTGGATCCACAGTTCGGGCCGTAGCCGACTCTGCGTGCCCAGCAACCGCAAGGCTTCGTGTGTCCAGTGCGCGGCGGTGGCCGGTGCGACCGTCATCACCTGACGGGCGGCCCGTACAAGTACGTCGACGGCGCGTTCGTCTCCTACGCGCGCCGAACGCTGCACATGCGACGCCTGGACGGTCAGCGGTGCGCCGCGCAGCGCCAGGCCGACCGCGGCCCGGGCATGCGCCTCGATCCGCCAACCGCCGCCCGCTCCTTGGTACACCGCTGCCCGCACCAGCGGATGGCGGAACTGGAACTGCCGCGTGGAGCCGATCTGGCGTATGAGGTCCCTCTCCGCGGCCTCGTCCAGAGCGGCGAGGGCCTGCGTCTCACCGGTCTGGGCCACGACTGCCACCATGTCGGCTTCGAAGGAGTCGCCGAGCACCGCGGCCGCCTCTGTACAGACCCTCGCAGTGGCCGACAGACCTCCCAGTTCCTCCAGCAGTGCGGCATGCACCGACTGTGGCAGATCGCCGGCGACAGGGGCCGGGACAGCCGACGGGCTTTCGTGTGCGACGCTCCGGGTCAGCGCCTCGAGGTAGAAAGGGTTGCCGCCACTGGCCTCGTACAGCCGTTGGAAACGCCAGTGATCCCTCCTGGCCCCGCACAGCTCCGCTCCCTCGGCTGGGGACAGCGGACCCAGCTCAACCCTGGCCACTCTTTGCTGTGTTCCCGCCCGGGCCAGAGCTGCGGCCAGTCGCGGCGGGGCCTGCCGGGGCCGGTAGGCGAGGGCCAGCAGCAGTGGTGTCCTCGGCGGGTGCCGTACCAGATGGTCGATCAGCTCGGCTGTACCGTCGTCCGTCCACTGCAGGTCGTCCAGGCTGAGCACGAGCCCGCCGTCGGCACTCAGCGCCTCCAGTAACGTCCGTACCGCCCGGTGGAACCAGTACCGTTCGACCGTCACCGGATCGGGGCCGGTCGGGAGACGCTCACTGAGCGCGGGGAAGACGGTGCTCAACAGGGCCAACGCGCCGGACGGTGAGCCATCCTGCCGGAGTCTTCCGGAGTCCAGGTTGCCGAGGTGGTCGTCCAAGGCGTCCACGAACGCACCATACGGAGCCCGGTCGAACTCCACGCTGCGGCCGGCCAGGGACACGAAACCGCGCTGTCTCGCCCGCTCCTCCAGTTCGCCGAGCAGCCGTGTCTTGCCGATACCCGGTTCTCCGACTACCTCGACCACCCCTGGCACACCGGCAAGGGCATCCTCGATCGCCCCGTCGAGAACCGCCAACTCCGCTGCCCGGCCGATCAGGCGGTTACCCGTCCTGGGGCGCTGCGGTGTCTGCGGACCGGGCAGGACAACGTCGAACCGTGCCGTGGGGCCCGGGTGGGGTGCGGGTAACTGGCGCGGCACGAGGGCGGGTGCAGAGCCCGTGGCGCGCCCGGCGGGTGGGACGTTCAGTGCGGGGTCGGTGGTGAGGATCTGCTGGTGCAGTTGCCGCAACGGGACGCCGGGATCACAGCCGAGTTCTTCGGCCAGCAGCAGCCGGATTCGCCGGTACTGGCTGAGGGCGTCGGCCGGGCGGCCGGAGCGGTACAGGGCAAGGATGAACTGGCCGGCCAGCCGTTCGTCCAGTGGGTGCCTCTCGATCCGGGCGGACAACTCGCCCAGCAATCCGCTGTGGTGACCGCGGCGGAGCCGAACGTCGGTGTGGTCGAGTTCGGCAGCGAGCCGGTCCCGGTCCACGGCATCGCGGAGGGCGTTGATCCAAGGGGTGTCCAAACCCGCGAAGGCGTTTCCCCGCCAGAGGCCGAGTGCCTGCCCGAACAGGGCCGCAGCCTGCTCGTCCTGCACACTCCGCGCGGCTGCCCGAGCCCGGGCGACAAGGTCGTAGAAACGGTGCAGGTCCACTGCCGTCGCTTCGACGTCGAGGACATAGCCACCGGATCGCCGGACGATATCCACACCCTCGGTGACGGCCAGAGCCTGCCGCAGACGGGAGACATAGCCGTAGAGCGTGTTCCGGGCCCGCTGCGGAAGACGGTCGGCCCAGACGCGGTCGACAAGCTGGTCCACCGAAACCACCTGGTTGGCGTCGACGAGCAGCACGGCCAGCACACCCCGCTGCCGGGCGTGGCCCAGATCGACGATTCGGCCGTCCACGCGCGCCTCAACGCTGCCGAAGACAGCGAACTCAACCCCCACCGTGCCCCCCGAGTTTCGAGACCACCCTGGCACAGCGCCTTCGACCAGCCAATTCAATGTTCGTCCAAGGTTAGCCGATGGCCCGGCGCGCACCTTGGTACACGACAGAGAACAACGCGACGGACACCCCCAAAGGCCCCGCCCCGGCAGCACAGCGGACGGACGAGCCCGACGAGGGGGAGTCGGCGAACCCGGGATGGAGCCGTGCCTTCGCAGAAGCCACCCCGGACACGCACAGACCCAAACAGCGGCACCACTCACGGAAGAAAAGGACCCACCATGCGAAATGACGCCATCAAGGGCGCGCTGCGGCTACTGGCCACGGCAGTCACTGCTGCCGGCCTGCTGGTTACGTTCACCGGCACCGCCCACGCCTCGGGCGGAACCTTCTCGGGCCGTACCGCCAACGGTTGCGGAACCGCCTCCGGCACCTACCACTGGTACGAGACCATCCAGTACAACGGCAAGCAGGCCTACAAGACCGACTGGGACATGGCGGTCGTTGACCACTGTTCGAGCGACGGGGTGAGCGAAGGCCTCTACACCAAGTACTCGAAGTGGAACGGCTCCGCCTGGACCAACGACGGCAAGTTCCACAAAATCAAGCCTGCGGATCACGCCAAAGACGTGGCCGATGTCCGCCTGTACATTTGCCACGTCGGAGACGCCGACAGCTGCGTGATGCTGTAGGGCTGACGCACGCGCCACCCGGCCCCGCCACTGGGCCACTTCGCGGCTACGCGGTCCGCGTCTGCCTGGGAGGGGCGGGCCGCGTGCACTTGTCAGACGCACCACACCATGATGGGCTCGCCCGGCATCACGTCGGGCGGGCCGGGACGATGACATCCCGTCCCTGGACGGCGTCGGCGAGGTCCGCCGCTCGGGCCCCGGTCTCCGGCACGTCCGCCCGGACGGCCTCGGGGCCGCGGGCACCGGCCCTCTGGGCGTCGTGACCGGCCGTGCTGAGCTTGGCGGCGAGATTCCCGCCGACGGCGCCGGCGCCTCTGACAGTAATTTTCATGAGGTGTTCCTCGAGAGGTCGTGCCGCCTCCCGAGGGCAGCGCGATGTGATGGCCGTGTGGTGACGCCACGCGGTGTTGCGGGGGTCGGGCGGGGTGTCCGGCGTTCTAACGGACGGGGAATGTGTCCCCTGCCGGATTGCCGACGATCCCTTCCAGCTCCTGCCGCACGCCAGGGTCGATGCCGCCTCTGCTCCAGTACCACCTGCACAACTGCGGCACCTGCGCCGTGTGTGCGTCGTACCAGGCGAACGCGGTGCAGTGGGTGGCGAAGGCGTGGGCACCGAGCACGTTGAACTCGGAGAAGCCCCGAGGCGGCCGACCCGCCACATAGCGGTCCAGCGGCATTCCGTGACGCTCCAGGGACAGGGCGCGCACTTGCGCATAGAGTCGGCGCGGGTAGGTGAAGGGCGGCTGCTGCATGAAGTCGTAGGCGACCGGCCGGCCCAGGAACTCCTCCGTCGGGGCGACCCAGGGCCGGTGCCGGCCGAGCTGGGAAACCGCCCGGCGGACGATCCACGGGCGGCCGCCGTCCAGAAGGTCTGCGGGGGAGACGGGGCGGGTGAAGATGACATCCGAGTCGACGTGGCAGATGAGGCCGGCGGCCGTGAACTCGTCCGCGTACAGCTTGCTCACCTGCTGCCCCAGGTAGTCGTCCCGGTAGTCCGGGCAGATCTCCAGACGTACGTCGCCGCCGACCGCTCGGCGCACAGCGGCCGATCCGGTGCGCGGGGTGATCACGACGACTTCGGCGAACCCGTGGCACCACGTCTCGATGGCCGCCAGCGCGTACCTCAGCCACGGGACATCCCGGTGGTAGGTGCGCACGAGAAGGGCGGTCCGTTCGCTACAGTGAGTGACGTGGTCGATACCGTACCCGCCTTCTGGTGCCGGGCGCCCAGTCAGGGCAACGTTGGTGACCGGCTCACCCCCTGGCTGATCCGCCGGATCTCCGGAGCCCCGGCCCGGTGGGTCGCTCCGCATGCCCCGGGCCGCAAGCACTTCGTCACGGGCAGCGTGGTCGCGCTCGCGGGGCCGGGCTGCGTGGTGTGGGGAGCAGGGGTGATGGAGGCCGGCGAGTACGTGGATCCGCGGGCCGAACTGCTCGCGGTCCGGGGGCCACTCACCCGGGAGGCGGCCCAGCGGTCGGGTGCGGCGTGCCTCCCGGTCTACGGTGACCCCGGTCTGCTGGTGCCCAGATACCTGCCGCGTCGCCCCGCCCGGGCGGGCGCAAGGCCCGCTGTCGTACCGCACTTCGCCGACAAGGCCCGGGCCCGGCGCGGCGTTCCGCAGGGCTGGCGAATCATCGACGTGCAGAACAGCGTCGAGGACGTCGTCGAGCAGCTCATGGGTGCCTGTCTGGTCGCCTCGTCCAGCCTGCACGGCATCGTCCTCAGCCACGCCTACGGGATTCCCGCTGTCTGGATCAGCTTCCGGGACCTGCCCAGCGGCGACGGCAGCAAGTTTCACGACTACTTCCTCTCTGTCGGGGTGCCGGTACCGCCCCCGGTGTCCGTCGGTCCGGTCGGCGCCGGTTTGGACGCGGTCGCGCTGAGTGATTTCGCGACGCTCCCCACACATTTCCCTGACCTGGACCTGCTCCTCGAGAGGTGCCCCTTCCGTTGACCGGTGAAGATCGAGACCAGCACCACGATCAGGACCATCCTCCGGATCCGCGACTGCTCCTGGACGGCATCCGCGACGCCAACTACCACCGCGCCGGCATCCGCTGTCTGCGGCTGTTCTCCGCGGACGCCCCGACCGCGAAGAGACTTGCCGCGGAGGTGGAGCGGTTGCGCGCCCGGCACACTCCCTCGCTGGCGAGCGCCACGGGCCATGTGACGGCATGGGCCGGTCCGCGGGGCCGGGTGGAGCAGTTCAGTCTGCTCAACGCCTCCGGGCGCTGTGACGACTTCTCCCGGGATCACGATCTGTCGTGTTTCGGCAAGGGCTTTCACCATCGCGCGCACTATCCCGCGTTGGCCGCGCTGGTCGAAGCTCTGCCGCACTTGGTCAACTTCCGGATCAACGTGCTCGGCCCAGGTGCCGCGCTCGCGCCGCACGAGGAGCACAGTGTCGTGCGGACGCGGACCGGCACCGTAGGCGTACGAGCCCGATTCCACCTGCCGCTGGTCACCAACCCGCAGGCGTCCCTGCAACTCGAGGGCGATATCCACCACTTGGAGGCCGGCAACGTCTACCTGGTCAATCACGGCTGTGTGCATGCGGCCGCGAACGCCGGGGCCGCGGACCGGATCCACCTCGTGTGGGACATGCTGCTCACCGCCACCGCCGCCGAGGTGATGTTCGGGACGGCAGCGGCGCCCGAGGGATTCACCCGTACGCGGGTACGCGCCGTACGCCCCGCGGGTCGGCGGACGGTGACCCGGTGGGAACGGATCGCGCCGCAGGTCACGGAGGCCGAGGCCCGGCACGTCGGCTTCCTCGAGCCGCAGTAGCCGCTTCAGTACAGGGTCCTGGAGAACTCGGCCGGGACGTAGTGGAACAGCAAAGAGGTGTGAGTGCTCCCGTCCGGCAGCGGCGGGCGCCAGTGCGCTACCCGGGTGCCCCTGAAGAGCACGGCCTCGCCGGGACACTGGAGTAGGGAGACGGACCCCCGGCCCGTGTCGAGGTGCAGCGGCCAGCCGCCTGCAATTCCCGATCCCGACTCCCCGAGCAGCAGGGAGACCGTGTACTCGCACTGCTCGCGGTCAACGTGCCGGTCCAGGACGGCGCCGCCGCGGTACGCGGAGACGTAGGAGTACGAGGGTCGTACCGGCCGTCCGGCCAGGCGGCCCACCAAAGCGCGGAACTGATGGTGGAAGAAGCGCGACAGCGACTCGTTGTACCAGCCGTAACGGCCTTTCACCTGGGCGTCTCCGAGCGGCCAGGAGCCGGTCGCGATGAGCCGTTCGTAATAGTCGAGCAGCGCCTCGCGATGGCGGGGGTGCAGCAGGCGGCCCATACCGCAGACATCGGTGCGGGCGAACTCCTCGGAGGCGGCGGCCACGGTGTCTTCGGCCCGAGCCGTCCGCCGGGCGCGCACCTCCGCAGCCCCGAGCGCACCGGCTCCGGCGAGCGAGGCGCGCAGCCGTGCGGGGAACCCTGGAGGAAGGGGGCGTCCGGGGGTGAGTTCGCGCAGCGCCCAGAACTCCTCGAAACGGATCCAGTACGGAACGAGTGCCCCGGTGGCGGGTTCGTCGGTCCACAGGATGGGGTGGCCGGGCAAGAACCGGTCCCGGAAGCGCGCGCGGCGCGCCAGCCCCAGGGGGATGGTGACCCCTGCCTGGAGCACCACGGCCGGATCGAGCACCATGCCATCGCGATGGCTCATCGTCTCGACGGTGGCCGGCGCATCGGGGTCCACGTCGTGTAGCCAGCAGGCGAAGGAGGGGAGATCACGGGTGGCCGCACGCGTGGCCGGCGCGCCCTGGGCTGCCGGGGAGGCCGGGGTGGACTTGGGCATCGTGGTGCGTCCGTTCGTGAGGCGCTGCAAGGTCTCCTGCACGGCATCGAGCGCCGACGGGTCGAAGCCGGGGGTGTGGCGCCATTTGCCGGAGCGTGGGGGGCTGATCGTCGTGGCCGACAGCGGCAGGTCCCAGCCCCGCGGTGTTGCGGGCAGTCCGAGCACCGCCTCCAACCACCGCAGCGTTCGAGCCGGTGCACTGCGCAGTTCGGCGTAGTCGACGTCCACCCATGGGACGTCCGGACGAAGGGCCCGGGCATCCAGGATCGCCTCCACGGCAGCGGCCCACTGTCGGGCCGCGATCCGGGTGAGGTCCTCGCCGGCCCACGCCCGCCAGCCTGTCGGCAGCAGGAAGTGCCAGGCCCGCCGGGGCCAGCCGGGCAGGTCCGGGATGTTGACGAATCCCGGGTGGGCCCATGCCCGCACCATGCTGGCCACCGTGTCGCGGGCCTCGCGGTGCAGGTGGACGACCGTGGCATCCGGAAACAGGTGCAGCAGGAAGGGGAGCCGCAGGCTGTTCTCCGGGGTTTTCTCCAGCAGCCTGAGAGGCGCGGACCGCGGGCCGCCGTTCTCGAGCCGGCTTCGCCCTCGTGCATCGAGCAGATCGGCGAGGAAGCCCGCGCGCACCGGCCCAGCCCATGCTTCGGCATCCCGGGCACCCAGCGCGTGCGAGGCGTAGCCGCAGGCCGCCGGATGGAGTCCGGGCACCCCCTCGATCACCCCCTCGCTCTCCCCGCCGACCGTCCACAGGGCAGGGTTGCGGGCCAGGGCATCGAACAGCGCGGTGCTGCCCGAACGAGGCGGGGAGACGATGATCACGGGCGCCCCGAGCGCGGCCGCCGGGACGGCGCGTACCGGCCCGGTGACCGGTGTTCCCAGACCGGTCATTGCGGGGTCCCGTGCCGCGGAGAACCCCGAGGCCGCCGCGGCCGAGGCGAAGAGGAAGCGTGCGCGCACTCCACGGGCGTCGGCCCGCACACTGCGGGCCAGTAGCCCCGGCACATCAGGGAAGGGCCCGTGGTGCGTCGTGCGCGCCTCCCGCCGCGCGCGGCCGGAGGGGAGCTCCACATGGCCCGTCACGGACCAGGCCGTGAACTCCCGTCGTTCCTTCAGTCCGTTCCGCCCGCTGTCTTCCCGAGCGTCCTGCCGGCCGCTCACTTCCGGTGGATCCAACCGGTCACGCTGAACCGGCTGTCGGCGAACGCCTTGCTCGGCACCCGGATGGGCAGGACCTCGTGGTCGTGCCGGCTCGGGAAGAACATCGCCAGGTTCGAGCGCGGCACGATCGTCTGGCTGCGATCCGTGGGGACGACCTGCCCGTCCTCCACGATCGTCTCGAAGACGCGCAGTTCCCCACCGGAGAACCGGCGGGGCTCGGCAGAGAAGAAGTAGACGAACGTGAGCTCGCGTGTGTCCCCGCCATCGCTGTCACGGTGCATGCCGAAGTAGTCCCGGTCGCCGTTTGCCGTCACCTGCAGTTCGATACGGCCCAGCGGGAAAGCCGGGTGGCCCAGGCGGGACCGTACCGCCTCGAGTTGCTCCTTGATGCGCTCCGTGAGCAACGCTTCGAAACGACCGAGCCCGTCGAGGACCAGGCTGCTGCGGATCCGCTCATCCACCACCGCAGAGCGAGTCCCGCGCGGCTGGACGGTCGCCGCCGAAAACTCGGATTCCCTGCCCAGCACGTACTGGAGAAGCTCGTGCTGCTCCGCTTCGGTGAGGAACTCGCGCACCCCCTGGGCGACCTCGGCGATCACGTCCCTCTCGAACCGGCCTGTCCCCGTCGGCACTCCCGCCGGCTTGCTGTAGTGGCCGCCCCGCACCAGGCGGGCGATCTCGGACGGGACGCTCACCCGGTCAGCCGTCCATTCCGCGCGCGATCCCAGATACACGGTCCCGTGAAAGGCGGCGTTGCGCTCGTACACGTCATCCTCGACCGCGCCCGCGAGCACGTCGACGGAGTCGGTCCCGGCCAGACCGAGGCTCTCCAGCAGCTCACCGGCCGGCGCGCGGTAGGTGAGATAGCGCGCCGCCTCGGTGAGGAAGACATCCTCCGTGCGCTGGAAGCCGACCCGGCGCAGGGTCAGGTCTGCAAGCCTCGAGTCCTCGGCGATGAGGTAGTGCACCTCGGCGCCGGGGTCGACGGCCAGAGTCTCCAGCGCCTCCTTGTACAGCGCGGCGCACAGCCCGGTATTCGTCAGACTCTCATCGCCGACGTGCACCGGGCTCAGCCCCCAACAGCCGTCGGAGACCAGGTGCGTCTGCAAGACGGCGACGATGTTGCGCGCACCCAGACCCCACGGCGGCCACGGCCGGTCGCGGACCGCGGCGAAGATCTGCGAATCGCCGTCATAGAACATGGGCAGCACCACCTCGTCCATCAGATGCGGTGCGCCCGTCCGTCGGAAGAACTCGTACAGGGCCGCCTTCGCGGTGTCACTGAGCTCGTCGAAGATCTCGATCCGCGTGCCGCCGTTGCGATCCGTGAAGAAGTCGCGTCTGATGAGCTGGGTCATGGCCTCGGCGAGTTCAACCAGTCGTTGCAACACCGGGCTGTTGCAGCGAGCGTAGCTGTTCTTCGAAGACCTCGGTCGGCGTCCGCCAACCCAGGACTTTGCGGGGCCGGTTGTTGATCGCCATGGCGACGGCTTCGAGGTCCGTGAACGACCAGCGGGAGAGATCGGTGCCCTTCGGGAAGTACTGGCGCAGCAGCCCGTTCGTGTTCTCGTTCGTCGGTCGTTGCCAGGGCGAGTGCGGATCGGCGAAGAACACCTTCGTCCCGGTATCGAGGGCGAACTGGGCATGAGCGGAGAGTTCCTTCCCGCGGTCCCAGGTGAGGGTTTTGCGTAGCTGCTCAGGCAATTGCGTCATCGACGTGGTGAGCGCTGTGTTCATCGCGATCGCGCCATAGCCCCCGAGCGAGGGGCCGTTCTTCACGGGCGGCTTCTCGCCCCAGCCCTCGAGCCGGGGCAGGTGCACCAGGAGCGTGGAGCGGCTGCTGCGCTCGACGAGCGTGCCGATCGCGGAGCGGCCCGTCCCGATGATCAAATCGCCTTCCCAGTGTCCGGGGACCGCGCGGTCCGTGGCCTCGGCGGGGCGTTCGCTGAGGACGACGTCCGCGGTGACATGCCCCTGCGGTTTGTTCTGCGACCGTGCACGGGGAGTCCGCAGCGCCCGGCCGGTACGCAGACACGTGACCAGCTCCCGCTTGAGCGCGCCACGGCCCTCGATGAACAGCGCCTGGTAGATCGCTTCGTGGCTGATGCGCATGGACTCATCATCGGGGAAGTCGGCATGGAGACGGTGCGAGATCTGCTCCGGGCTCCATGCCGTCGCCCATCGTCTGTCCTGCCGGTGCGGCTTGTTCAGCCCCTTCCATGCGGGCGTCCTGGGTCCGGGGACGATCGTGCTGTCGGGGCGGCGGATGCTGTCGGCGAGCCGGTCCTGCACGTACTCACGCAACCTGTCGTTGCCTGCGAGCTTCGCGGTCTTCGGCCGCTTGGCGGCCTGCTGTGCTTTCCACTGGGCGACCGTCGCGCGGTACTCCTGCTTGCCGCTGCGCGTGGCGGCGTTGCGGCGCAGTTCGCGAGAGATCGTTCCGGGGTCACGCCCCAGGGCGCGGGCGATCTCGCGCACGCCCTTGCTCATCGCCCTGAGGATCGCGATCTCCTCGCGCTCTTCGAACGTGAGGTACCGGCCCGTGGGCTCGGCCAACGAGATCGGAGGCATGCCGCCAGCGTGACGAAACCACCTCGCACCCACCGGCCACGACACGCCGACCGCCAACGACGCCTCCACCGTCGTGACCCCCGTGGCGATCAGTCGCCAGAACTGGCGCTGCACGACCCGAGACGGATCAGGCCGCCCCGGCGAACGCATCGCCGGCCGCAACGCACGGTCAGCGCGCCACTGCCGACGCCGCCCCTCCGGGACATCGCTGGTCTTCAAACTCCAGTCCGCCGTAGCCACGTCGCACACCTCCGAGATCAGGGTGTTGCGACGACCAGTTGAATCCACCCTCTCCTGTCATGTCGCTGTGGTGATCCGGGTCTGGAGGACAACGGGTGGACCTCGCCGCCGGCGCACCTTTTCTGCGGGTGACCCGTCCCTGCGGCCAGGTACTGCCGTGGCTGGTGGTCCGGGCGCCCGTCGTCACACGCGCCCAACACGTACGCCTGGATCAGCTGGCCGCCGAGGGCTGCCGCTTCATCGGCGCCACCAGTTATCTGGGCTTCCCGGGGGCGGGCTTCCGTGACGAACGCGACTACGGGCTGCTCTGCGAGGCGTGGCTGCACTGCTTCCGGGACCCGGACCGCTTCCTGCCGCCGAACGGGTCGCGGGCCCGCGTGAGCGAGTCCGACTTCACCGACCCGCTCCGCGTCGCCCCGCGTATGGCGACACGAACCCTGCCCCCGGAACTGGTCGCGGACGTGGTCCACGTATCCGGTTCGGAACCCTGGCGGCAGCGGGCCAAGAACTGGCCGCTCGCCGCGCGCTGCCTGCGTCGGCTGGCCGAGGAGACGGGCCTGCGGATCCTGGTTGTCGACGCCCCTGACGACGCGGAACCGCCGCCCGGCGTCAGGCTGACAGGACCGCTGGAATGGCCGCTGCTGCTCGCCGCGATCTCCGCTGCGCGCTGCCTGTTCGTACCGGCGGTTCTCGACGCGTCGCCGAGGGTGCTCGCCGAGGCGCTCTGCCTCGATGTGCCCGTCGTCGTCAATCAGGCGATCCTCGGCGGCTGGCAATACGTCAACCCGTTCACCGGGATCTTCTTCGACGGCACGGACGACGTGGTGCCCGCAGTCCTCGAGGTGGTCGCCGCCGAGAGCCGGCCGAGGGCCTGGTTCATGGCCCACCACGGGCCGGCGCGCGCGGGCGCGCGCCTGCTTCGCCTGCTGCGTACCCTCGACTCCTCGCTGCCGGCCCTCACCCACGTGCTTCTGGCCTCCGACCGCGGCGAGCGGGAACAGGCTGTGCCGGGGACACGTTGAGAACCAGCCTCGGAACGCCCTGCATGGGCGATCGGTGGATCCACACGTCCGTCACGGGATGCGGCGACCAGTGCTGTCGTACGTCGATGTGCTTGAAGTAGACGGTCGCATCCCGTGGCACCCGGTGAACGGGGGCGCGGGGCCGCAGGAACGAGGGTGCCTCGTCCATGGCGATCAGCCGGCCGGGCGCCGAACTGGCGGCTCGCACGCTGCAGGTCCCGGCACCCGCCATCCGTGACAGCCGCTCCCTGCGAGACAGGTAGGTGTAGAAAGCCGCCATGCTCAGCACGTCGTCGCAGGCCACGTACTCGGTCGTCGGACCGTTGTAGACCCGTACGGCACCGATCGTCGGCGCCTGAGGTGGGACCGTGTCGACGTGGAACCCGCAGCGGCGGGTGGGGGCCTCGGTGAACACCCGCACCATCACGCGCCCGACATAGGCCGTGGCCATGACCTGCTCCACGATCCCCGTCATGTCGTCCAGGAGTGGACCCGACACCGCCTTGGCCGTATCGGCGAGGGCGGTGCGGGACCAGTGGGCGAAGTCGTCGAGGGAGGCCGCGGGCAGGGTCGTACGGGCGATGACGAGCCGCCGCGTGACCACCAGCTCGGCCAACTCGTCCAACCAGTCGGCATGTGCCTCCGGGGGGACGATGACCGCGGTCAGCCCGGGGTCCGTCAGCCGCGCGATGTCACGTGCCGTGGATCCGTGCAGGACACCTGAGGGGAACGTCTCCCCGTTCCGGATGATTGGGACCACGGGTCGCACCGTAGTCACCGGCTCGTCCGACAACCGGCCGACAGGCGAGGCACGAGGCGCGAGCACCCGTTCGGCTCAGACGCCGGTCCCGGCTCCCTCGGAATCAGGCCTCGAGGGGTGCTGCGGCAGGTTGGTCGGTGTCGTTCGACACCGACCTGGACGGCGCTCTTCAGGTCGCGTACGTAGCGGACGTGAACGGGGCCGGTGGCGACGAGGAGACGGCTCCTCGCCGGAGGGGCTCCCCGACGCCGCGTCAGAGATGGTCGCGTACGACGTGCAGGAGGGGGGAGAGGTCCTGGCGGACGTCGGTACCGGCAGCGTGCCGGTACCGACGGCGTGGGTCACGCGCTCGACCAGGTCAGGTCAGGGTTGTGGACGGCGGCCAAGGCCAGAGGGCTCTCAGCTGTCAGGAATCACCCGTGCCGGACTGCGCCTTGTGCCATGGCACGAATGCATTTGTCAGCCCCGCGAGGGCCGGGCGCAGCTCCGGGTGGTGCCGCAGGATCACCGTGGCCATGGAGTTGTCGTCGATCCAGGCCATGCCGGCCTTGGAGTACACCTCCGGGGTGTAGTACGAGGTGAAGAAGCGGTCACTGCTCAGCCTGACCGAAGCCATCAGGATGAAGATGCGGAACGCGGTGTTGCTGAAGGTGAACCCGGCCGGAAGCCTCTCGGCGTACATTCCGATCGTCAGGTCGACCTTCTCGATATCGTTCTCGTACAGCCGCTTGATCTCCTTGGCCCACGCCGCGTTGTCCGTAAGATCCTCGAAGTTCGCCGCGGGCTTCATCCGCAGAAGCCGGCGGAACTCGTTGTAGCGGGGGATGCCCAGCTCCCGGCTGCGCAGGATGTCGGTGGCGGCGAGGTCCTGGAGGTGCCCGTCGGGGCGCTGGTACTCCTGGAGAAACTTCGGGAAGTTGTGCAGGGTGACCAGTCCCGGGTGGAGTGTGCCGAAGCTGTAGAGCAGATCGCCCATGTTCGTGGTCTGGAGGACCTTCAGCGCCTCGGGTCCGGAGATGTCGCGCAAAGAGCAGTGGCGCAGGGTCTCGTTGTCGACGGCGGAGCGCAGGTCCCAATCGTCGCGGATCAGCGGATGCATGCGGTAGATGGCCACGAACTCCTCGGTGAGGGCGAACGGGGCGCCGTAGTGATCCGTTTTCGCGCCGGGGATGCCGCTGACGATCTCGCTGTCGCTGATTCGGCCAAGGAGGTTGTGGATGCGTTCCCCCGCGAGGCCCCACCAGTTGGTCTGCAGGGCCTTGACGGTCGTGGGATGGCTGATCACAGCCGGCGTCCACTCCACGGTGTGGATTTTGGCGATGAGCGCGGAGTTGACGAGCCGCGCCCGCTGGAACAGCTCCTCGTCGTCCCAGGACGGGTACGCGGCATGCAAGTGGTCGCAGACGGCGTTGTGCTCCCGGGCGAACAGGTTCTGCATGATCACCAGGCCCAGCCAGAAGCCGGGCACCCGCGACGGGTCACGAGAGGGGTCGGGGAACGGGGTCTGCTCGTCGTCCCACAGCCGCAGTCTGCCCAGCTCACCGGTGCGCAGTTGGCGTTGCTCCGCGTCACTCGACCCGTAGATCTGCGAAGCGTCCCACCAGTGGGAGGAGACGTTGACGCGCGTGTCGGGCATCTCGGCATCCGCCTGCGGATCCCGGGTCGGGTCCTCGGGTGTCCGCATGATCCGCATCGGACGCTCCGGCCAGGGATCGTCGTCCATGAGGGGCACTTCCCAGGGCCGGTCCTCAGGATTCGTACCGTGGCTGAACCAGTCGCGGATCATGAACTGCAGCCAGGTGGAGACGAGGGAGTTCACGGACTCGGCCGGGATCAACTCGTGACGGGTGAGCAGGGCTCGGCTGACGTCGCGCGGGTTCGGCCGGGATAGGACGTCCTCACGCGTGGCCGGCGCGATCTTGTCCAGCGGGATATTGCGGTTGAAGCGGGTGCCCGCCATGCCCATCCGAGGCTCGTCGAGGTCGTTGTAGCTGCCGTCGGCACTTCGGTTGACCTTGTGTTTCTCCAACTTCGGCCCGGGATCGGGAAGGTTGACCGAGGGTAGGTGCGTGGTGTCGTGGAGATTTTCCTGACGGAGCCTCACGCGCAGTCCGAAGAGGACCGCCAGGCCAGGAATCACGGCCAGCTTGTCCCAGCCGATGCGCCGGTCGACATACTCGGCCAGATCGCCGGCGATCTTCCACGGAAGAGAGGCGGATGAGGAGCGGGAGCGGCGGAAGAGGGAACGTAGTGTGCTCATCGGGGTCCTTTCGTGGCACCGCCGGCTTCAGCCGGGGGAGGAGACGAAGCCCCGCAGGTTTGATGTTCACCTGCGGTCTGGCTGGTTTGTGCGCGCGACCGCGGACCATGCGAAGCGGGCGTACTTCCATCCGACCGATGCGCGGGCGGCCGCGCCGTCGCGCATGTTCGGCTGCGTGCGGACGGTCTGCAACCTGGCTCTGGCCGCCCTGGCCGAGGCGTGGGCGCGGCAGGAACGGGTCAACTACAGCGCCACGTCAGTGATCGCCGTGGACCGCTTCTTCCCCTCCTCCAGGGTGGTGCTCCTTCGTGCCGCTGCACGCCGCCGACGCCGCCACCGCGCCGCGTGATAGCGGCGCGATGTGGTCGGATCCCGTGCCGGGCTCGCGGAATACCGGACTCCGCCGTCACCGGGGCGCGGTCCGGGTCGAGGCGCCGGATGAGCAGGGTGGGCGCCGGCAGGCCAGCGATCCTGTTGACGAGCCGGGCGCCGACTGGCAGATGCCCGAGGTGAGCGGCCGGAAGGCGCGTTGCTTGGCCACGGTGGCTCCTCGGATCTCGGATTGCGTTGACCATTGCGCTGACCTCTGCCGCGATGGCGCACATGCGTCTCGACATCACATCTGAATCGGTCTGGCATTCACACTAGGAGACGTTCCGATCGCCTGCATGTCGGAACAGCGCCGTGAGGCTGTGGGTGAACTCCGGACAGCCCGGAAGGGAAGGGTGGTAGGCGAACGTAGGGCGCGGTGTGCCGGTCCACCTCAGTGGTAGGCCGGTCCGCTCGGAATCAGCAATTGTTGACGGCTTGAATAGTCGCCGTTCATGACCTTCTTGAGGCCATGGGAGGTATCCACTACGCAGTGCGGATCCCGGAGGCGGCGGTTACGGTGGTATGCGGAAAGGGGCGTCGAGGTGCCGTCGCCCACTCAATGTCCCGTACATGTGCTGCAAGTCGCGGTCGGTAAATCCTGAAAGAACAAATCTGTGCCATCGAGAAATCCCCGACGGGGGATTTCGGGCTTCACGGGGGTGGTGGGCGTTCCGTTTCCGCTGACCTCCGTTATCGGCCCGGAGAAGCGGGGCAGTGAGTGTCGGCCGTTCGAGCGTTGTCACGTCCACCGCCGTCCGAGGGGCTTGCTTGTCGATGACGGGGCGATCGCCTCCGGCTGTGTCTCGACACGAGGGGATCGGCCCGCAGCTGAATCGGCCGAGGCCTCAAACGGAAGGGATTCGGAAGTGCAAGCACAACTCACATTCGACGAGGTGCTCGGATACCTCAAAGACAGACCTGACGTGACCCGGACGTACCAGGTGCCGAGGGGGTCCATCTCCAGGCTTGCATGCGACGAGGCAGCGGGTATGCGAGAGATGGACGAGGCCGAGACTTCGCAGCTGGCCGACTATCTGGACGTACCCGCCAAGGACCTCAGGGGACCCTTGAAGGTCGTTGACGTTCGGTGCTCCTACTGCACACACCACCTGTCCTTCCTCGACTTCGCCAAAACAGCGGTCGAATCAGGAGCACACGGGAAGGAAGGCCTACGTCAAGTGCTGACCGGCAAGAGTGGTGAGTGGATCACCATTCGCGGCCGGGACGGTGGTCGCCCGGTGAGCTGCGCGCAATGCGGCAACGACGTTCCACGCCCGATGGCCGGCTGCTATTCGGAGTACTCGTCGTCCGACTACGCATACGCCTGACCTCTGCAGCACCTGGTTGCCACCCAGCGCCGGTCGGGCTGCCCGGCCGACCTGGTCGTGACTCGCATCAACGATCAGTAGCCACGCTGAAAGCTTCTTGTACGTTCGGCGGTAATCTCCGCCCAGGCGGAACACGCAAGCAGACCGGACCACCACGGCCGGCTGCCTGGGGGAGTGACAGTGCAGCTGCCTCCTGCTCCGCAGCTGGGACGGACAGTTGGTCCAAGGCCGCTTCCAGCCGCCGGGCACGGTGATCGGACTGGTGACGGTGGGGGCTGTTACCGAGGGGGTCGATGAGGATGGAGCGGCGGATGGCGGCGAACAAGCCTTCGTTGGGGCCGTTGCCCAGCACGGCGGAGCTTGGCCATCTCCGTTCCCTCGGCGTCGGCCGGCAGCTGACGAGGGGCGTTGTAGAGTGCCGCGACCTTCCCCGAGACAGCGAAGTACTCGTCCGCGACGGCCCGGTCGGCGATCCGCTCGTACACACGGGTCATGGACAGCGACCTGTGCCGCGCCGCCCCGCGCCGCCCCGCCGGGCGGGGCGGGGCAGGGCCCGTTGACGTCACGGTTCGAGGTCGACGACCCCCTTGCCGCCCAGGATGTCCAGCGGTACGGAGATCTGGTCGTGCGTGATCAGCCATTCGCCGTCGATCTTCCGGAAGCAGAAGGTGACCCGGACCCACATGCCGCCCGCCGCCGTCCCGTCGGGCAGCGTGCCGCTGAGGCGGCCGAAGCCGTGTGTGTACGCCACGTCTTCGCCCACGGTGGGCATCAGGTCGCGCACCTCGTAGGTCACCTCCTGGAAGAACGTGAACACGTTCGCCCAGTTCTTGAGTTTCGCGTCGATCCCCACGTGCTGGAGCGGCGGATCGATGTCGAATGACACCACGTCCGTCGAGTAGAGCCGCCTCAGACCCTCGAGGTCCTTGGCCTCGATCGCGTCGATGATCCCGTCGATGTGGCGGCGGATCGCGGCTTCGTCCGTCTCGCGCTGTGTGGGGGTGGCTGTCTGTCCTTCCGTGCTCTGGGCGACGACGTGATCCAGCAGTGTGTCGAGGGCGCTGACGTGGTGGGCGCCCGGCTTGAGTATCGCGTGGTCCTCGAAGTCGGTGTGCAGGGACAGCGAGACCTGCGGGGTCACTGCACCCATCTGGAGGAGCTCACACAGTGCCCGCAAGTGACGGGCCGCATGGGCGCCGCCGCCAGCGCCGTAGGAGACGAACCCAACGGCCTTGTGGGTCCACTCCGCGTACAGGTAGTCGATCGCGTTCTTGAGCACGCCGGGGATGGAGGCGTTGTACTCGGGGGTGACCATGACGAATCCGTCGAAGCGGCCGATGGTGTCAGCCCATGTACGGGTGTGCCCGTGCTGGTACCGTCCAGCGAGGGCGGGCAGCGGCTCGTCCAGATGCGGCAGCGGGTGGTCGAGCAGGTCGATCACCTCGAATGCGGCGTCGCCGCGGCGGGCCGCCCGCTCGTGGACCCACCGGGCGACCTGGTCGCCCTTGCGGCCGGGGCGGGTGCTGCCGATGAGTATTCCGATCCTGGTCATCGCTGTCTCCTGAGGTGTCCCACCCGGGTTCCCCGGGCCGGTGGTGTCTGTGAGCGGTACGACGACACAACCCCGCGGAACGTCAGGGAGAGTCGAAGACCTGACAATCGGACGTGCTGTCTCGTCGGACCGCCGAGGGACGATCCGAGATCAGGGAGCCACCGGAACCATGACCGATCACGTGAAGTCACGGCACGACGAGTCCGACGCGGGCTTGGACGCGATCATCAGCGAGCGGCGGCGGCTGATCGGTCTCGCCTACCGGCTCCTCGGTTCTCTGGCCGAGGCCGAAGACGCGGTCCAGGAGACCTACACCCGCTGGTACGCCATGTCCCGACAGCAGCAGGACGCCATCGAGTCTCCCGGCGCCTGGCTGACGACGGTCGCCACCCGCGTGTGCCTGGACCTCCTCGGCTCGGCGCGGGTCCGGCGCGAGCGTTACATGGGCGAATGGATCCCGGAGCCGCTGCCCGAGCGGACCGACTGGATCAGCGGGCGCCCAGGCGCCGCCGCGACCGACCCCGCGGACCCGGCCGACCGGGTCACACTCGACGAGTCGGTGAGCATGGCGTTTCTCGTCGCCCTCGAATCGATGAGCCCGGCTCAGCGCGTCGCACTCATCCTGCATGACGTCTTCGGCTACCCGTTCGCCGAGATCGCCGGGATCACCGGCCGCACCCCGGCGGCTTGCCGCGAACTGGCCTCCTCCGCCCGGCGCCGCGCCCGCGCCTCCCTGCCCCCTGCGGCCCCGGCAGCCCACCAGGCGCGCCTCGTCAGGGACTTCAAGCAGGCGTGGGACGCGCAGGACATCAACGCCCTCGTCAGACTCCTCGCCCCCGGCGCGACGTTCACGGCGGACGGCGGCGGCGTGGTCGCCGCCGCGCTCCACCCGATTGAGGGCGGCGAAGGGATCGCGCGCTACCTTACCGACCTCGCCGTCCGGGCGTCCGGAAGCCTGACGGTCCTGGAGCGCACGGTCAACGGCCGGGCCGGTCTGGTGATCGAGCACGAAGGCGTCACCGTGGCCGTGTACGCGTTCGACGTCGCGGACGACCGGATCGCGCGCATCTGGGCGGTGCGCAACCCCGACAAACTCCGCCCGTGGACGGCTGGCTGACCGGCTGGACCACGACAGCCGGCCCGCGTCCCGTCGTACGCGGGCGCGTCCTTCGTCCTCAACCGTACGCAGAAGTCCGCGGTCAACCCCTCGCTCGCCCGCGGCCCCTACACCGTCCTGCATACCAGCGCGGGTCTGTGGACGTACGACCGCAGCGGTGTCTTCAACGGCCGGTACCTGCCGCTGGCCCCCCTGCCCGGCAGCGGAGTTCTCCCGGCCGGGACCTACCGGCTGAACATGCAGAAGCTCGACTCGCCGCTGCGGTCGCTCAGCACCCCCTGGTTCAACGTGGTCGTGGCCGCCCCCCGACCCCTCCACGGCTGACCGGCTTCACCCCCGAACGGCCGCTCCGGCGAATGCGGAGGGCGGGAGTCATCGCCGGGAGTCGGGCTTGTTGAGGTCGACTGACTCGCCCAGTGGGATGCGGGCGTAGTCAGTTGGGTGTTCCTCCGTCAGCCATGCGTCGAAGTTCTGCATCCCGATGTCGCTGAGGTTGGCGTCGTGGATGGGGAACGCCCGGGTCGGCCGTACGGCGCGGACGAACTCGATGGCTTCGCGGAGCTTCAGCCATGGACCGGATGCCGGGACGAGCAGTGTGTCAACCGGTTCGACGGGGACGAACAGGGAGTCCCCGGGGTGGTAGACGCCGTCGACGATGAAGCCGATGTTGGGGCAGCCGGGCAGGCCGTCGATGATCTCGGCGTGCTCGCCGCCGACGGCGCGCACGGTGAACCCGGCCGCGGTGAAGGTGTCTCCCGCTGCGACGGCGGTCGCGCCGTTGCCGAGGGCTGCGGCAAGGGCGGCGTGGGTGTGGACGGTCAGCGCGGGATGGCTCTTGCGGGCTGCGGCGAGCTTGCCCACGTCGATGTGGTCCTCGTGCTCGTGGGTGATGAGCACGGCGGTGGCGCCGGACAGGGCTTCCGTTTCGGAAAAGGTGCCCGGGTCGATCACGAGCACCCGATTGCCGTCCTCGATGCGCACACAGGCATGGCCATACTTTGTTAAACGCATCTGATCAACCTACCGTCAGGAGCCGGTCAGCATCAGCGATATGGGATGGGGCCACCGATCCCCGGGTCAGCCCGCGGCACCCACGAGATCGACGGTGGCCGCACCCGTCCTCGCACCGACTTTCGCCAACAGGATCAAGACCCACAGCCGGAGTATGAGGGGGAGTCGGCAAGGAGTGTGACCTCACATTCGACAACCACTGCCCTCTCTTCTGATGACGAACGCCTTCCCCGGATCGTCCTCATCGCCTCCTCCAAGGGCGGAGCGAGGGTGGACAGAGCCGCGACGGCTTCACGTATGTAACGGCAAACAGTCGCGACCCCGATGCCGAATTCTGCGGCGAGTTTGGGCGTATGTGTTGCGTCACCGCAGGGGGGCCGGGGCGAGCAGGGCCTGGCGTGCGGCGGAGAGTCGCCGCCAACGCGTCCTGGTCTCGCGTCGTCCGGCCCTCAGTTGTCCGGCTGAAGCTCACTGGCCGAGCTGCTGGATTTGCTCCCGCTCAGTCGCCCGCTATGGGAGATACCAGCCTTGAAAGAGTGCGGATGCGCCCGGTGCTCAGCTGTAGTAAGCGATCTTCTCGTCGAGAACTTCCATGGCCCGGCGCAGAGCCGACACCCGTTGCTCCAGGGCGGCACGGCGCTCGCGAAGGAAGGCGACCCGGTGCTCCGGAGGATGCTCAGCGCGCAGAATGGCGATGAACCCCCGCAGGTCCGCGATGCCGAGGCCGGCCTCGCGGAAGCACGTGACCAGGCCGATCCAGAAAAGGTCGTCCTCGGTGTACTCTCTGCGCCCGCCGGCGGAGCGCCGGATCGGGCCGATGAGCCCTTCGCGCTCGTAATAGCGCAGTGTGTCGATGGAGACGCCAGTGCGCTCGACGGCTGTTGCCGGGGTGATGGTGGTCATGAGGCTCCTTTGGCAGCTGCTACCGGGCTTCGTCGAAGCGCGCGACGTGTTCGTCGCTGAGCCGCACCCGGCGTGCAGCGAGTGCCTCCTCGATCTGCTCCACCCGGCTCGCGCCGACGATGGGATCGATCCCCTGCCGCATCAGCCATGCCAGGACGACCTGGTTCCTCGTGGCCGAGAGCTCGTCGGCGACGTCATTCAGGACCGCGAGCACCTGAACGGTCCCAGGATGATCATATGTCTGCGGAAGCTGCTTGTCCGCGCGCACGTAGGAACCCCACATCAGCGAGCTGTAGGACCACACGGCGAGCCCCTCCGACCGCGCGAGGTCCAGGTCCTCGGCGCCGAGCAGGCGATGGCCGGCCTCCGCGAGGGAGGTGAGCGGGCGCGGCTGGACGAGTGAGTGGCGCAGTTGCAGGGCCGTCCACGGTTCCACGCGCTGCTCCCGCGCGAGTGACCGGGCGCGCTCGACGCGCCAGGCGGCATGGTTGGCCGCCCCCACCCGCCGGGCCGCCCCCTTTGCGACCAGTTCACCGAAGGCGCCGACCGTCTCTTCCAGCGGCACGGTGCGGTCCTCGGCGTGGGCCCACAGCAGATCGATGTGGTCGACTCCCAGACGTCCCAGGCTCTCCTCCACGCCGGCATGGACGGCGCGGGCGGAAAGCCCTTCGGCGCTCTTG
Organism: Streptomyces achromogenes; assembly: GCF_030816715.1. Taxonomy (NCBI): domain Bacteria; kingdom Bacillati; phylum Actinomycetota; class Actinomycetes; order Kitasatosporales; family Streptomycetaceae; genus Streptomyces; species Streptomyces achromogenes. The sequence goes on from NZ_JAUSYH010000001.1 coordinate 8,840,952, forward strand.
GGCCAGGAGTGCGGGACGAGCGGGTTCTGCCGGACCTTCGTCGCGATCCGTACCACGTCGCGAGCACCCGGCCGTGCCCGGAGCCACGCGCCGATCAGACGCTCACTGGCGCCGCCGACGCCACTGGGGTCGGTCCAGAAGGAGTAACAGTTCGCGGTGTCGAGCCAGATACCGCCGCCGGCGACGAAGGAGTCGAGGATCGCGAAGGCCCGGTCGGGATCGACGCGGGTGCCGAAGTCCATTGTTCCGAGGATGATTTGGGGGTCGGTGGTGTTCATGCCGCCCATGCTCGTATCTGGAGCGCGCTCCAGGTCAAGAGCGGTTGTGGCGGAAGGGCCGGGGCCTTGTCTCCGGGGGGCCGGTGCAGCGTGTGACAGACGCGCGTGACGATGCCCCCTGGACGACGATCCCCTTGGGCAGGTCTGGTCGCGCGCTGAGCTGCGTGCCTCGGACGCTCCCGGCCTGCGCGCCGACGAGGACTCAGGCGGAGCGGAGAGCCGACAGCTGAGGGTGTGGTGGAACGGGCCACAGCGCCTCTGAACTCCGCTCCGTCATCGACGCGTTAAAACTGCGCCGCCACAGGACACCCAGCGGCCTCTACTTCCACCAAGGCGAACACACCGTCTCGGACGCCACGTTGCGCATCGCGGCCACACACTCGCAAAGCCAGGGCCAACGGTCATCCTGGCTGCCCTGGAACACCTCCGCCGCCACGACAACCCCCGCTGGACCAAGGACGCACCTTCGGCGAGGACGCGGCCCAGGCCCGGCGGCACAACGCTCCGGTGGTCGCGACGGCCCTACGCGATGGCGTCCGCGGCGTCGTGTGGTTCGCTGGCCGGACCAACACGGCCAGTGGTCGACGCGCTCAAACCGGCCCGGAAGCATCCGCGTCATCCCCGGTATCCCTTGACCGAACCCGGACGAGTCCGGAGAACTCCGGGGCTGTGCCGGCGGTCTGGTTGTGGCTGGGCCACGGCTGTGGCTGCGGTTGTCGGGCCGTGGTCAGAGCTGGAACTCCGCCGGCGACACGCCCAGCACACCACAGGCCTCCCGGAGAATCGCCTGTTCCGCCTGGGAGAAGTGGCCGTCGGCACCGGCGATGACGATCCCGGTCTGGACGACCGCGCGGGCCTCGGTAGGCTTCTTCGCGGCCTTGGCGATCTCCTGCAGGGCCTCGGCCCTGCCCTGCGGGAAGTTGCGGGTGAGCTGGTCCACATGCCGGTTGAAGCGCTGGCGCAGCTGGTCCGGCGGAAAGTTCTGCAGCACGTCGTTGCTGAGGATCATCGACTCCATCTGCTGGCGCTCGGCGGCGTCCACATGCCCGTCCGCCGCCGCGACCAGGGCGCACATCGCCATGCTGGCGTCCCGGTACGCACCGCTCTTCAGCTCCGTCTTCAGGGAGCCGAGCTGTGTCTTCAGCAGGCCCACAAGCTGGGCCTTCGAACCGCCCCGCGAGCTGCCGTGCGAACCGCCGGCCGCCGAGGCGCCATGGCCCCCCTGGCTGCCGTGACCGCCATGGCCTCCGGCCGCGCCGTGGCCGCCGCCCTGGACCTGCTGTTGCAGCTGCTTGGCCTGGTCCTTGAGCCGGTCGAACAGTGCCATTGACGTCACCTCGGTATTCGTCGGGTCATGCATGCTCATTTGATCAACGTCCACCCCCGGGCAAAGGTTCCGCAAAGGCGCGGAGGATTGAGACGCCGGCGGAGGGGGTTGCCCGCGCCACGGCCCGATCGAGGCCGACGGCCGAGGGGATTGATCAATAGCCCCTCTGATCAGGACATCAGTCAAACGACCCTCAGCCGCGTGCACCTTTCGGTACGTGCGTCCTCCACTGAGTCGGCGTCAGCTCACCGCTGCCGTGTACCCATCGCAGACCCGCGCGGCCCTTCGGTCGGGAAGGGCTTCACGGTGCGGGTCACCGCGCCGCTCAGCGTCCACTGTGCGGTGTTGGAGGCGTGCGCCGCCCTCGCCGCAGAGGGGGCGCCCGGCCGGCCGCAATGCTTACCAGGTAAATGCAGACCGGGCTGCCGGCCAGTTCCCGGACGTACCTCTTCTTGCCGGCCTTCTCCGCCGGCGTGGTGGGGCCGTCAGGCGGGGATCCTGCCGAACAGGTGGTTGGCAGGAGCGTTGGGGTCGTTGCCGTAGAAGAACTCCGTGACCGCCTGGTGGAACTCGGCGCGGTCCAGCGCACCGGAGCCGTCCTGGTCCAGAGCGGCGAAGACCGCGGCGCAGTCCTCGCCGGGAACATCGGCGACCGCGCCGAACATCTGCTTGAACTCGGCTTGATCGATCTTGCCGTCCGCGTTGAGATCGACCAGGTCGAAGAAGCAGTTGGTCACCGGCTCGATCTGTTCCGGATACAGGGCTGGGTCGGTCAGGACCCGTCTGAATCCTTCGGTCATCTCTCGCAGGTCGACCTTCCCGTCGCCGTCCTGGTCCATGGGGGCGATGACGTTGGTCCAGAACCCGTCCATCCCGTCGGTGAGCAGACGGGCGGTCGTCGAGTCCGGCGCGACGCTACGGGCACCGATGTAGCGCTCGCTCATCATGCGAACATCCCGATGGGTGATAAACCCGTCGCCGTCGACGTCGGCGCCCCTGAACCACTGGGCGTACTTGAGGTCTTGAAGTGCAGTCACGAACACGTACGGTATTCACTCCATCACTCAGACACAAACGGGCTCGTGGAGAGCCTGTCTCTCGGCGGCCCGGGCCGGCCTGCCGCGCACGTGACGGTGGCGGACCACAAGGCGTGCACGCAGAGGGAAGAGGGTTTCGTGTCAATGCTCGAGGTCTGGCGGTGAGAACGCCTGCACCTCGGGAAGCGGATCGTCGTAGCGCTCCACATCGACCAGCGCACTGAGCGCACTCGGCCCCTGGGACAGGCGCGAGCACGGTCGATCCGCCGTGAGAACGTTCGGATTGCCGTGGCGGTCCAGTGTTCCGCTCAGGCCCGGCCGGACCGGATCCCACCACGCTCCCGTGGACAGTTGCACGACGCCTGCCATGACGTCGTCCGACAGGACCGCGCCCGCCAGACAGCTGCCCCGATCGTTGTAGACGCGTACGATCATGCCGCTCTCGATGCCCCGCGACGCGGCGTCCGACGGGTTGATCGTCACGGGCTCACGGCCGTGGATCTTCGAACTGAGGCTGTGGCCACCGTTGTCGTACTGGCTGTGCAGGCGTGAGGCGGGCTGATTCGAGATCAGGTGCAGCGGGAACCGGGCCGACAGGTCAGCATGAAGCCACTCCACTGGCTCGTACCACGTCGGATGCCCGGCGCAGTCGTCGTAGCCGAACGAGTCGATCTCCTCGGAGAAGATCTCGATCCGGCCCGACGGAGTCGGCAGGGGGAAACGCTGTGGATCTGAGCGGAGCGCCTCGAAGCTGCCGGGGAACGGTCCGGTCAACGCCGGTAGGGCAGCGGTGGAGTTCCGCCAGAAGTCGTCGAAATCCGGCAAGGCGGCATCGCCGCCGAGCTCGGACCTCGTCTGCTCGTAAAGGTGCCGGACCCATTCGAGCTCGGAACGCGACTGGGTGAACTCCTGCTCGTATCCGAGCCGGGAGGCGAGGGCGGCGAAGATCTGGTGGTCAGTGCGCGACTCGCCCTCCGGCTCGCGGACCTTCGGCATCGCAACGAGGTGGGGGTCGCAGAATCCAGCGGCGAAGTCGTCGCGCTCCAAGGTGGTGGCGACGGGCAGGACGATGTCAGCGAACTTGGCCGTGGTGTTCCACCAGGCTTCGTGGACCACCACCGTGTCAGGGGTCTGCCAGGCGCGGGTCAATCGATGCAGGTCCTGATGGTGGTGGAACGGGTTGCCTCCGCACCAGTAGATCAGGCGGAGCTCGGGCAACGTGAGGCGCAGGCCGTCGTAGTCGATGGTCTTCCCCGGGTGCAGCAGGGTGTCGGCGATCCTCGCGACCGGGATGAAGTCCGCAACGGGGTTGGAGACCTTGGGCACTGCCGCCACGAAAGGGCGGCCCGGGGCGACGCCGGTCGCGTCCATCGTCGCGTAGCCTGCGCCCCAGCCGCAGCCGGGCCGGCCCATGGAGCCCGCCATGGCGGCCAGCACGACAGACATCCAGATCGGTTGTTCGCCGTGGTCCGCCCGTTGCACCGCGTAGTTGACCATGATGAGGGAAGGCTGGGTGGCCAGGCGGCGGGCGAGGTCGGTGATCGCGCCGCGGCTGATGCCCGTGATCTCCGCTGCCCAGGCGGCGTCCTTGGGGATGCCGTCGAACTCACCGCCGAGGTAGGAGGCGAAGCGGTCGAAGCCGACGCAGCACCGGCGGAGGAAGTCCTCGTCGTGCCACCCGTTGACCAACATCGTGTGGGCGATGCCGAGCATCGCGGCGGTGTCGGTGTTGGGGACGACGGGCAGCCACTCGGCGTCGAGGAAGCCGGCGACGTCGCTGCGGATGGGACTGACGTTGACGAACCGCACCCCGGACTCACGGCACCGGCGCTGCAGGTTCTGCGTCTGATGCCTGGCCAGCCCCCCGGGGTTGATCTGGCTGTTCTTGAGGGCCAGCCCTCCGAAGGCCACGACGAGCTCGCAGTTCTCGGCGATCTCGTGCCACATCGGCATCCGGGACTGGTAGCTCCACGGGTGCCCGCCGATCACATGGGGGAGGACGACCTCCAAAGCTGCGGTGCTGTACGTGTTGCGAGAGTCGGTGTATCCCCCGCCCAATGCCAGAAACCGTTGGAGTTGACCTTGTGCGTTGTGGAAGCCGCCCGCACTCGCCCAGCCGTAAGATCCGCCGAACACCGCGCTGTCTCCGTGCTGTGAACGAACTCGACGCAGTTCATCGCTCACCAGCGTGATCGCGTCGTCCCAGCTCACCTCCACGAAGGCGTCCGCGCCTCTGGCCGTGTCGTGGACACGGGGCAGGCCGTTCAGCCAGCCTTTGCGTACCGCGGGGCGCAGCACGCGAGCGTTGTCGTCGGCGGCTGTCACCATTCCGGGGCCGATAGGTGACGGCGCCGTGTCATCACCCCTCGGCTCAATTCGTACCAGCCGGCCGGAATCGACCACCGCGATAAAGCTGCCCCAGTGCGTGGCAACCGACATGCGTCGTTCCACGTGCATCAACTCCATCCCTGAAGTTTCCGCTGCCCTCGGAGAACGGATGTCGGTCGACGGTCCGCGGGACAGAGACTTCCCCTATGGCCCGCTGCGCAATCCCGCCGGTGGGCGCGATCGCCATCGGCCGCACAGAGCCCCGACCGACTCGACTCGCATCAAGGCATCTCCGTCGGCAAACGATTCGTTTGCCGACAGGCGGTCGACGCGTCCAATGAACCCGTTTGCAGTCCGGGGGTTTCCGGCGGAGCGGGCATCCGGGTTCGCAATAGACGCGAAGTGACAGATCTTGTCCGTGCAGCATCTATTCGTCAGCCAGCCTCCGCAGCCGCCCAGCCACACCCCGCACCAGAAGGTGCGCCCCACGTGGGTCCGGCGAAACAACTCGAGGCCGAGCGCATCAGTGGGAAGTTCGGACTGGTTCTTCGGAGCCGACGTTGTCGAGCACCGCGGTCTTCACACGGCGGAATCCCTGTCCATGATGCCTCCGGTTCAGAACCGTACTTGCTCCAAGGCGAGGGTACAGATGGCCACCGACAACGGCCCCGGCGAGGGTTCCGCTCCAGGACGCCACCGCAAGGGCACTGACGGGACATCCGCCTTCTTGCGCAAGGGGAGGCGCACGGTGGTGCACCCGGAGCCGGGTGGCGTGCGCGGTGATGCGGAACTCCAACCCCCTGTTCCTGTACTCCTTCAAGGTCCTGGCCCGATGCCGGCACGCCAACGGACACTGACGAGCTGGAGCGGAACTGCACCAGGATCCGTGCGCGGACCGCCCTCGGCTACCTGGTCCAGGGCAGACCGACAGCGGACCAGACCCGCCGGCGGCCCCATCTGCCCGTTCTCAGCTCCGCCAGGTGAGTTGCCGACCAGCCTCCGGGCCCGGGGACGGACCGTTCAGCCGCGCTGGGCGGCGTCGTAGACGGCCCGCGCGGTGCTGTCGAACGTCGGCCCGTACATCGGGGTGCCACCGCCGTGGCCCTCGCCGTGGCTGTTGACCGACACCACGGTGCCCTTGCCGGTGGCGGAATCGAAGCCGGCGAGCCAGGGACCGCCGCTCGCACCGCCGCCGAGGTCGCACGGGACGCGGTCCTCGCCCTCGGGGGCACGCTGAGAGGTACCGGCGCAGTACAGCAGCTCCTCGCCTCGCTGGGGAGTGGTCGCCGGATAGCCGAAGGCGGTGACCCGCTCACCGGCCGAACGGCCGAAGGCGACGTTCTGCGCCCCCACCGCGTCGGTGAGCCGCTTCCCGTACGCCGGGGTGGCGACGACCATCGCCGCTACGTCATTGACGGTGTCCTCGGCCCAGGAGCGCGGTGTCATGGTCGCCTTGACGGCGTAGCGGCCATATGGAGTCTTGCCCTTGACATAGCCGGGGACGAAGACGATGTCGCTGTAAGTATTGACCGGCGAGGAGCCGAGGCGCGCACAGTGAGCGGCGGTCATGATCACTGAGTGGTTGCCGCTGGTGACGACGCTGGCCGTGCACCAAGTGTCCTGCCCGCTCGAATCGACGAAGAAGAGCCGGCCGATGCTGGGGATGGCCTTGCCGGTCCAGGGCTTGCTGAGCGGACCGGTCGGCCCCAGGTCGACGGCGCGGCTGACCTGCTTCATGCGCGCGGGCGTCCAGTACGAGAGGGCTCCGGTTTGATCCGCCGCCGAGTAGGTGACCGTACTGACCTGACCGGTTGCGGCGGCTGCGGGCAAGGCCGGGGCCGCCAGGGGGCTGGCCAGGGCCAGCAGTCCGGTGGCGAGACCGGAGACGGTGCGGCGGGCGCCTCGGGACGAGCTGGGCGACATGAGTGTCCTCGGATGATCGGGATCGGGTCTTCACCCGGAAGGACGCGATTCCGGCGAGTGGCGTGCATCCGCTGTTTGATCTTTGTTGTCACGGCCATCTCGTCCGGAGTGGCAGGGGCGACCGGGCCAGCGCCGCGGCCGTGGTCGATCAGCCCCCGGACGACCTGGGCACCGTCGACCTGCACCAGACGCCCCCGACCGACCCTGCTCGGGCGCGCGGCGCACATCCGCGAGGCGTGAGCTCACGTCGTGCGCTGACCGGGCGGGCACGGCACGGCACCTGACCGTGGCAGACGGTCCGGCCGCGGCAGCGCCTTCTCGGTCGCAGGGACTGCCGTAGGCGGCAGAGGGCGGGTGCGCAAGGCCCCGCCGCCGGGTGTCCGGGGCGGGGCGCTGGAGTGGCTGGGGTCGGGTCGTCAGTTGCCGCGGATGGCGTAGACGCTGATGCCGACGGTGCTGGAGGCGCTCTGCCTGCCCAGGGCGATCCAGCCGGTTCCGTCGGGAGTGGGGAAGCTGCCGACGAGGATCGCGTCGTTGCCCTGAGCTTCGGCCCCGCCGCCGACGACGTGCTTGCCGGGCGGGCAGTAGACGGTACGGCGCTGGAAGTTCGGGACGTTGTCGTTGGGCAGCGTGACGATCTGGTGGCCGTCGACGACACGGGTGTGTGTGCGGGCTTGGTGGAGGGGGTGTGCTCGGGGGCTGCCAGGGCGGCCCCACCCGGCTCCGGCGGCGAGGGTGAGCGCCACTGCGCCGGAGATGAGAGCCGTCTTTGCCCGCATGCGTCTCCTCCTGGTCGTGCGGGCGCCTGTGCTGGTGTCCCGTCACTGGTGCAACGGTGCCGGGCGTGGGAGGTGCAGGCCGGGCTGTTGCTGGTCAAACGTCCTGATCGCGGGATGTGGGTACGTGGGGTGCGTGAGAGGCGCGGGCCCCCGGGATGATGCAGACGGTGGCCGGGATGGGGGCGGCGGGATGGTCGATGACCGACCGTGCCGGGGAGGCCCGGCCCGCCGGAGGGAGCGTGCTGGACCGGTGGCCGGGGCCGCCGCCCGCCAGGCCTGGCTCGCGTCCGGCAATCGCTCGATCTGACGTTCAGGACTCTCGCCGCACCGCCGAGGGGAACCACTTGTCCGCTGCGGACATGGGAGCCCTGAGCACGCTCGACCCCCCAACCACCGAGCGTCGGACCGCTGACATCGCTGCCCCGTCGTCATCCCTGGTAACGCGGAACGAGCGCCGCGTGACTTCCTGGGTGACGCCGACAGGCAGGACACAGACCGTGCGCCGGCGGCCGGACCCCGACCGACGGCCTGTGTCCCCCTGTCCGGCCACCCCGAACGGTGTGGCCCATTCCCGGTGGTGCAGCATGTGCTCAGCTATCGCCTTCCCGTGAGGGGACGTCATGCGCTCCACCCACCGCCTTGCTGTGCCCATGCTGCTCACCTGCCTGTTCCTGGCGGGCTGTTCGCCGCTGGACGCATCGGACCCGTCCGCATCACACGCTTCGACGCCGACAGCCTCCGCGCCAGGTGCCGCAGGGTCGGGGCGTTCGATCGCGGTCGGCGCCGGCCCGCAGAGGAAGTACACGGTGCAGCAGCAGCCTGCAGCGGGCAGTTGCCGCTACCGGTATGAGAAGGGGGAGCCCCTGCCGGACGCAGAGTGCACCCCGGGTGCGATCTCTCCGGCGGTGACGCAGGCGAACCTGAAGTCGACGATCTGCCGCAAGGGCGGCTACACCTCCGGTGTCCGGCCCTCCGCCTACGTCACCGGCAAGGAGAAGAGGCTGGACGCGGCCTCCTACGGCTACACCGGTCGTATGGGGGACGCCGAGTACGACCACCTGATCAGCCTGCAGCTCGGCGGCGACCCCAACGACCACCGCAACCTGTGGGTCGAGCCCGCCGACCCCGGCCACCGGGCGGGCTCCGGGGTCAACAACCTGAAGGATCCGGTGGAGACGAAGCTGCATACGGCGGTCTGCTCGGGCAGGATCACGCTCGCGCAGGCGCAGCAGGCGATCGTCACCGACTGGACCACCGCCCTGAGCGTCCTGCACCTCAGCTGACAGCCCGCAGGCGGCGGCGCCCGGCCGAACTGTCCTGTCATGGGGCGTTGTCATCGCCGGGTATCTGCGGGTGTCGCAGGTGCTGCCCGCCGAAGGCCCGTCGGGCGAAAACGACGCGCCCGCCGCGGCGTGCACATCCTGCTGGCGGGCGCGGGACACCCCCGGCGTCCTCGTCCCCGCGGCCCTGACCGACCAGCTGGCCCGGTTCGGGCTGCCGGCCCGCCTCCCGGAGGAGTTCCATACCGTCCGCGGCTTCGCCGTCGACGACCGCGCCCCGGCCGTAGACGCCTGGTGCGGTGAAGACGTCAGCAAGGCCCGATGCGCAGGAGAGCAGCCATGACGGACGCCTCCATCTCCTGGATGCCGCTGCCCGTGAAACCACCCGGTCAGGCTCTCGCCCACATCGTCTCTACGGTGAACGCGGCCGGGAATGCGGCCTTGCGCGCCGCTTACCTCGATCGTCGGCTTGTCGGGGAGCCGCTGTGGTGCTCCTGGTGAGGGGACCAAGCTGGAAGGTTACGAAGGACGGAGTTCTCCTGGCCGTTTCCACCCCAGCTTTCGGCGTTTCTGAGGGGGCATTGTCGCCGTTGGAGCAACGGTTGCGTGTCTCGCTGAGTTCCGAGCGCGTTGTCGGTGACCTGCGGCGATACTTCGGCCATAGGCATACCGCCCGGCGGGACGCCGTTCACCGGCAGCCGGTTCGAACATCTGGCTGGTGGGGGAGACCGGCCGGAGGTTGCCGACCGGTTCACGGCGGAGGACCTGATCACGGTGCAGACCTTGTCGGTCACCCTCGCGGTGCCGGTCGCGCTGGACATTCTGGAAGGCCGCCTCGGCACGTGACCGTCCGCGCTGCTACACGCCATTGCCAAGGACATCGAAATGACTGATGCCGATGTGTCCGTCCTGGGCGACGACTCGCCGGCGGACCAGGCCAGGCATAGCTCCTTCGTAACCAGCCCGAGGTCGGATGGGTGATCGCGGGCAAGCTCCTGGCCCGCAAGCGCCCGCGCCTGCTCCCGGTCTACGACCGCGTCGCCCGCTGCGCCGTCTGGCTCCGCACATGATCGACCCGGCAGCGGCTACTCGGCGGAGTGCGGGCCCGCCTTGCCTGTGAACGGGAAGAGCGGATAGCCCTCCGTGCATTGGCCTCCGGGCGGGTGGTACGGCCAGCCCATCCCGAACCGGTACAGCAATGTCAGGGCGATGACAGCCGCGAGCGGTGCGAGCCACATGGCTGCCCGACCACCCCGAAGGAGCCACCTTCGCTGTGCGAGTTGGAGAAGAAGCAGCAACAGAGTCATGCAGAGCCACACGACAGGCAGCGTCATCAGCAGCCCTACGTTGCCGCTGGCGTCGTTCCCGAGGGGACAACTCGCCCACGACCGAACGGTCCACACTGTGCCGCCGTACGCGCCGAAGGCGGCGAGGGCGGGAGCCGGCAAGTACCAGCCGAACCCCGGGGCAGAAGCGGGCGCCCCGTCTTCCGCCCTCGACACGTGCATCCCTGCGCCTCCCCCGCTAGGCATGTTCCTGCTCGCAGCTGGTGAGATACGGCCTCTCGTTTCGCTCGCCGGGTTTCCTCGGCTTGAACGCTGGCGGTTGTGTCTCCAGCCTGGCCGGCCCCGTCTGCTCACTCCGGCGGGCCTGTGGCCGGATCGTGGTGGCGCGCGATCAGGGCGCGGTCTTCCGCCGATACGAGGGCGTGCACCAAGGGTCGGTGGGACGCCAGCGCATGGGACAGTGCATCGAAGACGGAGACCGGCAATGGCTGCACCCTCTCGCTGTCACTGAACATGAGCTGAATGAGCTGTGCGAGAAACAGCAGGACGTCGTCGTGTGCGTCGCCGGGGACGCGCCCCCTGTCCTGGCCGAAGGCCGTGAGAAGGGCGTGCACGGCCGACACCAGCTGGGGGTGGCGCATGTCCATCAGCAGCCGCGTGCCCTGGAGCGCCCGCTCGTACAGATCGCCGAGCTCCGTGTCGCTCATGGTCGTGCGATCGGCCAGCAGTAGTTCGAGCAGGTCGTGGGCGAGCGACGAGGCCGGAGCACCGTCGACCGGACTGAACACGGTCACAGCCTGGCCGAGCCACCGGAACACCGGGTCCAGGACATGCCGCATCACCGAGTCGTTGGTTCCGCCGGACACGGCCGTCTTGTGCCACAGCTCATCCCAGTACGACCGTGACCAGCCTGGGCCTGCGCTACCTCGCGGATAGCGGAAGTGCCAGTTCATGTCGAGCGGCTGCGGTGGGGTGCCCGGCTCGGAGCGAAGCGATATCTCCAGGGCCCGGCCCTCGTCGTCCCACGTGTGATGCACGTCGAGAGACAGAGCGAAGTCCGTCCACTGGCTCTCGTTCATCGCCGAGCGCCACAGCAGGCAGTGCCGGTGCCAGGCACCCGGCGGGTCCGCGGAGCCTGGGAACAGCTCGGCGGCGGAGCAGCGCTCGGCGAACAGCACCGTCAAGAGCACGAGGTTGGAGCCGTACAGGCCGTGGCGTGTCGTGGTGCGCAGCAGGGCGGGCCGGTAGGCCGGGTGCTGGTCGCCGGTGCGCGTCGTGTGCTGGGTCAAGACCTGGATGAGGGTCCGGGTCAGCCGGCGCCGTTCCGCCGCGGACAGCCTGCCGGTCAGCGACCGCGCGAAGCGCAGCATCTGCCGCGACGCCAGGGAGGTGTAGGAGAGCAGCGCGTAGGCGAGGTCGTCGTCGATGCGGGTGTCCCCGAGGGAAAGCGCGGGGCGGGGTGCGAGCAGGTCGGTGAGCAGATGCAGGGTGAGGCGCACGGCCAGATACTCGCCGAAGGTCGCGTGCAGGAACTCGTAGGTGGCGAGTACCTGGCCGTCGCGTACTGACTGGGCTCGCTGGACGAAGAAGAAGCGGCCGAGCGCTGTTTCGGCGGCGGTGAGCGGGGTGCGGAATCCCGGTGGCCGCACCGTCTGCCTGCCCAGTACGGCGGTCAGGTCCTGCTCGAGTTCGTCGGCCGACACCCACTGGCGGCCCCGGTTCAGCTGGGCGAAGGCCACGAGCGACAGGCGTTGCAGTTCCTGCTCGACGAGGGCTGCCGTGTCCTCACCGGGGAGGGCATGGAGTGTCGTCTTGCCGACCTCGCGTCGGGCGAAGGAGGACAGCAGCTGCTCGTACAACTCGGTGACGTCGAAGTCGTCGGCGCGCCGCAGAGCACCCTCGGCGGCGTCGTACAGCGCGAGCATCGTCAACAGCAGTGGCTGGGCGGCGAGTTCCGCGTGCCGTTCGAGGTGCTGCCAGGTGAGCGGGCCGCGGCCTTGCGCCGAGAATCCGGCCGTGTTGGCCTCGTTCCACACCGTCAGCCAGGTCGTGATCTGCTCGGCGCGGAAGGGCTCCAGGCGCAGGACGACCATGCCGGTGGGGTATCGGGCCCGGTCGGCCACGGAGGTCCGGCTCGTCACCAACGCCAGCACGGGCCGCCCTTGATCCGCCTCACGCCGCTGGAACTGGGACACGCGCTCCAGGAAGTTGGTTTGGTGGACGCCGGTCGTCTGCAGCAACTCGTCGAAGCCGTCCAGGAGCAGAACAGGGGTACTGCCGCCCGCCGCGCGCACCAGTTCCGGCCAGCTGACCCGTTCGCCGGTGGAGGCGCGGATCGCCTGTTCGATCTGGTCCTGCAGTTCGTCCTCCACCCGGACGTCCCGCAGCGGCACGCGCACAGGGAGGAAACCGACGGAGGGGAGCCGTGCGGCGAGAACCCGGGTGAGGACGGATTTACCGGCACCGGGCTGCCCCAGGATCAGCAGGGGCGCCTCGGCGAGCTGAGGAGAGGTGAGGGCTCCGGCCAGGTAGCGGGTGAGGTCTCGGCGGACGAGCAGTCGATCCCACCACTCGTGGTCGGCCGGAGCGGCCTGCCCGGACACGGCACTGACGCGGAAGTCCGGGTCGAGGTAGAGGTCCTGAAGGGTAGGGATCCGGATGCCGTCCGGCGCCGATGTGGCGTCCAGCACCGGGTGGGCGAACGCCGCCCGGTGAGCGCGCGCCAGCGCGGAGGCCACGTCGACCGGCGGGCGCAGCGCCTCGCTGGTTCGGGTGAGGAGAGTCTCGATCCCGGACAGGGCACGGCCGACGTCTGTGTGGATCGCCTGCTGCGCCACATGTGTGACCCAGAAGCCGAATTCGGGTGCCTCCTTCGCGAGTTCGACGTACAGACCCTGGTATCGCTCAAGAGCCGCGCTCGGCAGGTCATCCATGAGAGCCGCATGGGCCCGAAGGCGTCGCAACGCGTCCATGTGCTCCCAAAGAGCAAGGCCTTCCAGGAAACCGTGGAACCTGCGGGCGTAGTCCGCGTAACCCGCGAGCAGCATCGCGGTGAGCGCCGGAGCCGGTATGTGCGGTGCCGGGCATGGCAGGTCCGTGGCGAGCAGCAGCGACACCAGGTCCGATGCCTGGGGGGCCGAGCCCGATTCGGTTCGGGCGAGGCCGAGTTGCTCGTCCCGGGTCAATTGCACCTCGGAGAGGGTGAACGGAAGCTCCAACTCCTCCACCGCCTCGAAGAAGGCCACCACGACGATGACCGTGTGCGCCGCGCGCAGCACATCGGTCCGCTCCGCACGCCCCTGGGTACGGTCCAGACGGGCGCCGACGCCGCGGATCGCGTCGCGTCCGAGGCCGAGGAGGCGTCCGTTGGCGTCGGCCATGCCGATCACCGTGCCGCTGACCCCGCCGGTCGCCAGATTCAACGCCCCACCGAGCGCCCGATCCAACGCCGCCAGCCGCGGCGGCTCGGCACCCAAAAGCATCAACGCGTCGGCGAACGCCAGGAGTCTGCGTGCCACCATGCCCCCACTTCCGCATCTGTACAGGCTCGGCCGAGGCCGACGCTACCGCCCGCCCGTCGTCCCGTCGGTATGATCGCGAAGAAAGCGAAGAACCGCGAAGCGGAGTGCTCAGCATCACCCAGGAGCTCGGCTACCACGTCGCTCCGCTGGAGGCGTACCTGCGCCTGGTGATGTAGGCGACGGTCTGCATCTGGTATCAGGCCGGACCCGTCGGCCATTCCCCGGTCGGCGTGAACGTGCGGTAGATCCTTGCCACGGCCCGAACCCGCGCTGGGTGAGCCCCCAGATCGCTACCGGGTTCGGCATCTCCGTCGGCACCGCGCGCGCCTACGTGGCAGCCGTCATCGACATGCTGGCCGACGTAGCGGTAGGCCGTCGTGTGCCCACGCTGAATCCTTCTGCAAGCTGGGCATACGCATGACCCACCCGAAAATGGGTGAGTGTGAGCAGGCTTGGCGGCCGGACGCGGTCTCTTGGTCGAAAACCCATCTACCAGGGGCTTCACCACGTTGTGAGGTCAACCACGCAGCTGCTGCGGCAAGTTGAAAGGCATCTGTGCGGCAACTGAGCGTCCTGGTTGATCATATTCGATGCGGCGATGGCTGATCGGCTCGAGGTCGACTACCAGTGGTTGCAGCACTGGTGGTCAACCGCGTTGAACCGGCCCGACCCGCTGGTGGTCACGCCCCGGTCGGCCCCAGGAAATCAGAGGCTGCGGGTGGTCTTGACGCCTGCCCTGCGGTGCGGTGCCATGGCCTTGTCGAAGGAGGGGCCGTGGCACCCGATGGGTACGGTGACGCCGGGGACCGTGCTGGTGAGGGCGGCGGTGACCGGCCGGACAGCTCACCGGATCCGCACCGTCCGGGACCTGCGGACAGTTTCTGGGTGGGGGTGCTCGTCCTGATCGTGGTGGTACTCCTCCTGACCGTCCTCGTGGCCCACATGGACTGGACTCCTGGAGACCCGACCAACAACATGCCGCCCTACAAGTGACACTTCCGGCGCCAGCGTGAGCCGATGGCCCGACGGTGCCGCCGCAGTTGCCGGCTGAGAGGACCTTCCGGTTGAAGACGGGATAGTTCATGGGTTGTGCCAAGTTATGGGCGTTTCTCCGGTCGCTCGTTTCGCGAGGTTGGAGATCATCGCGAGGCGGATCATGCTCTCCGAGTGAGCGGGTTTGGTCTCGTAGTCCCGGGCGAGGCGACGGTGCATCATGATCCAACCGAAGGATCTCTGGGTGCGCTTCCACAGCCTGCCGGAGTCGAAGCGATACGCAGAGGACGAGAGCGAATACGCCGTCGTCCTGGAGCGGTATAACACTGTCCTCGACGAGTTGTTCGCCGGTGAGGGGGTCTACGTGATCACCCCAGTTTGGGCGACAGAAGCCGAGGTTCCGCCATCCCAGCCAGACGATGGCTACTGGCAAACCCTGCTGGTCGAGGACGATCCAGACCCGGAGTTCCGCACCTACTGCCATCTCTTCGCCGCCCGCCGGTCCTGGCGATACGGCTGCCTCGACGAGCTGCTCCGTGACATCGCCGACGACAAGGTGGCGGGAATCCTCATCACCGACACCCAGATGCGACGCATCTACCACCCCTACGACGGCGGCGCCGATGTCTTCCTCCCTACGCCCGGGGAACGGGATCGAATGCGCGATCGGCATGCCGACTGGCTTTCCAGCCACCCTTCGGGTCTCTGACGGGACGGGCTCACCACCGCGCCCGCGTAGCCGGATTCAGGTAGTCAGCCGACGGAAGCAGATGCGGAGTGCCGCTATGCCGACGAAGGCGAGAAAGTGTTCGGCCTTGCGCTCGTAGCGTCGGTGGAGCCGTCGGCAGCCGGCCAGCCAGGACACTGTCCTCTCTACCACCCATCGGTGGTGGCCGAGCCGCTGTGAGGGCTCGACGCCTTTGCGGGTGATGCGGTGGCGGATGCCACGGCTGAGAAGCCACCGACGCAGATGGTCGTAGTCGTACCCCTTGTCGGCGTGCAGCTTCGCCGGGCGCCGGCGGCGTGGGCCGCGACGGGAGCGGATGGGCGGGATTCCGCGCACGAGCGGCTCCAGGCCGAGGCTGTCGTGCATGTTCGCACCGGAAATGCCCAGAGACAGCGGCAGTCCGTTGCGGTCCGTAATCAGGTGGATCTTCGATCCCGGCTTGCCACGATCGGTCGGATTCGGTCCCGTCAAAGGCCCCCTTTTGCAGCCCGGACACTGACCGAGTCGATCGCACACCGCGACCAGTCAAGCTCACCCCGGGCACCGAGTTCGTCGAGCACGACCCGATGCAACCGCGCCCAGACCCGTTCCCGGTTCCACTGGGCGAAGCGCCGGTAGACCGTGGGCCCGGCCGGTCCGAACACCGGCGGGAGCTGACGCCAGGTACAGCCCGACGTCGCCACGAAGATGATCGCGGCCAGAGCCTCACGGTCACCGGCCCGGCGCCGACCCCCACCCTGCGGACGCTTCACCTCAGTCGGCGGCACCACCCGCCGGAACAGCACCCACAACTCGTCCGGCACCAACCGCTCAACCAGATCCGTCATGCACGGTTCAACGAACCATGTCGCCAAAAGAACCGATGCCTTATGGGCCGCTCTTGGGGCAGCCTGCCCACGAGTTTCCGGAGCGGAGACCGTCGCCGACGTCGATCACACCGTCTCCGTACGGATGCGCTGACCAGCTTTGCGGAAAAGGTTGGTGCTGCAACTGACACCGAGATCGACTCGGCGGACCTTGGACTCGTCCCGACTTGTCAGCGTCGGCGCTCGACTGCTACCGGCTCGGCATCCGGCCGGGGGGTGGGGTGTGCGTCCTTGAAGTGGTCGTACGCCACCTGTGCCGCGGCCAGGACCTCGTCGTAGATCCGGTCCATGTACGGGCCGGCGCAGACGGTCGAGGACCAGTGGTGGTGGTAGAAGAGGTTGCTCCTGCTGGGGCGCTCGCCGATCACCTCGGCGAAAAGCCAGCCGGCGAGACGTGCCGCGTTCTTCCAGGTGGCCTCGCCGACCGTCCAGTTGGGCGCGAGCGTCGCGTTCGCCATTTCGATGCTGATCGAGCTCTGGTTGCCGGCCGTGTTGCCCACGGCCCAGGCGTACTCGTTCACCTTGACGTACTGAGCGACGGCGCCAGCGGCGTCCACGTCGAAGTGGGCCGAAGCCGGACGTACCGTCCAGACATCGAGCACATCCTGGTGCGAAAGCCGGCCGGCGTTGTGGTGCAGCGTGACCGACGTCTTCTTGTACGACGTGTGGGTGACGTGGCCCGTCGCGCTGAGCTCGTCGATGAAGTTCGCGACGGGACAGTCGTAAGGGATGGTGGCGGTCGCTTGCGGGCCGGCTCCCGCGTCGTCCTCGGCGCAGCCGACGAAGTCGCTCTCCGGAAGGTCGTCAAGGTTGTCGGTGCCGGGTCCGTCGCCGGTGTCGGTCCTCTCGATGGCCGCCTTCACGTCCTCGTCGCCGACGTTCTTCTCGGGCATGACGCCGTCCTTTCAGTTGCGCAACTTCGCGTCACAGATGATCCGGGGGCCGGACGAGGAGGAGATGCGGCCCGATGGCCATGAGCCGGGTCAGGTACGGCCCATCAGGCGTCGGCCCGCGCGCGCCGTATCCGCGAACTGGGCCCACGGGACCAGATGGTGGTCGAGCGGGACGGTGCCGTCGACGACCACCTCGGTGACCAACGACGGCTGCCGGCTGTCCGCGGGGTCGAGCGAGTGATGGGTGTCGAACCGGACCATGACCCTCTCGCCGGCGGGCACGTCGACGCTGTACGAACCGTCGGCGCTGGCGCTGGCGCAGGCGATGAGCGCGAGGTCGGGGCGGTAGACGCTGACCTTGATCATGGAGATCGGCTTGTCCCCGGTGATGGTTCGCACATGCCCGTGCACGCGAGTCTCCTCTCGGGCGCGGCCGGAGTCGACGAACGCAAGTCTGGTTGCAATACCAATTTCTGAGATGCCGTTCAGGGCGTCTGATTCCAGGTTCGCCCCGTGTGCAAACCCTGTCAATTTCGGTCGGCGCGCGCGTCCGCACTGGGCAGCGCCTCCGGCCTCACACCACCCACTTCACAGAGTCCGATGGCAGCCGCCCTGGCCATCTCGGCGAGGTGTTGGCCCCCGCTGCGACGTGAGGCCCCACCCCATGGCACGCCGCGGCGCCGGTGAGACGTGTGCTGCTCGGTCGTGGGCAGCACGACCGGGAGCGGTGTCACTCGTAGGGGTTCCGGAGATGGTGAGTGTGCTGCGGGTATGCGACGTGGTGGTGGGGAGGGGGCACCGGGCGGAGGGGCACGCCTGTCCTCGCTGATGATCTGCGACCTGTTCGGCCTCGGTATCCAGGCCGCCAGCCGGTATACCCCAGTCTCACCTCATGGCCAAGGCCCGTACGGCCACCAGCGCGGTGAACGGCGTCATGACGCGGAAAAAGGCGAACCTGCCGAGCGGGTGGCCGTTTGATCGTCCATGGGCGGCTTGCGGCGTGCTTACGGTCGTCGGAGCAGGGGAAGTGATGATCTCCATGACGAGCGTGATGCAGTACTACGGTCTGCTGTGGACCGACCCGGACGGCGCTGCGCAGGCGTCGGCCGGCAGGCACGACAAACGGTCCGCGAAGCATTGTGTACGTGTCGTCCAGCAGCCGCAGCGCCGCTGCGTTCCGGGGGCTGCGGCGGGAGCGGAACTCCGTTAGTAAGCCGCCGATTTCCCGAGAGAAAGCGTCCTTCGGCTCGCGCGGGATGCGCCGGAGTCGGTCCAGGGTCCAACGGAGGAGCTCGTCTCCTTCTTCCGCTGCGAGGTCGAGCGGCTCCGGCGGGAGCGAGGCGTCCGTCGCATCCCACAGTGCCTCCAGATGGGCGTCCAGCAGGTCCAGGGCCGCCCGGTCGGCAGGTGCCAAGCATCTCGCCACTTTAGGCCGTCGCCGTCAGGCGGCGCCGGTCCGGGGCGAGCGGTGGGAGATTCACTGCCCCGGTCCGTCACCGCCGCGGTTTCCTCAGCGTGGCTTTGCGGGGACTGGCCGTTGTCCTTCCCGTGGGGCGCCTTCGGGTGATCGTCCATGACGGGGGACGTGACGGGGTGGGCTGCGCCATCAGTGCCGGGTTGTGCCACCGGTTTTACTCCCATTCCCGAATGGTGAGGAAGTCTGGATGGTGTCGCCGTTTCCGGTTCTCCTCCCGTAGATCGGAGATCTCCGAAACTGTCCGCGGCGGCAGCGAGTCTGACCGGCTTTGTAGGACGACGGGTCGTGATCCTTCGCGGCATGCCGGGCAAGGGGACGCTCACCCGGATTGTTGAGATCGGCGACAGCTGGGCCTCCCAGGCCATGCGCTGCTTACCGTCCACGGACGATGCCAGTACATCTGCGCGCCAGGAGCCGTCCTCGGCCGGCGCTTCCAGCGCGGCGTACCACCCGGCCGCCCGGATCGCGGCCGCCATCTCCAGCTTGAGCATGTGGTGTTCCCAGGACTCATTCGACAGCTCGCACGACGGCGGCCGCCCTGGGTCGTGGCAGAAGAACCGCACGCCGTACCGCGAGACCTTGGGATGCAGGCTCCAGGAACACTCGGGGCAGGCCAGCGGGATGCGTGGACGGACCTTGTGGATTTGGCTCCAGGCCAGACCGCCACCGAGGTCGGGAAGAGTGGCATCGACCCGGCCCAGATCGGGGTGCAGCGCGGTGAAGGGCATGAATCGCAGTTCCTGGCGATCCGGCGTGACCCACGACGTACCTGACAGGACAACACATAAGCAGGCACCACTGACAGAGCGCCTGAGTGCCCACCTGGCCGACGGGCCCGGAGTAGCCATGGCTGCTTCCTTCTCTGTCGCGGATCGAGGTGGCCCTGGCGGCTCGCACGGTCACAAGCCATGGGCGGCCCGTCCGCCGATGGTTGATCTGCCCGATATTCCTGGGATGCAGGTTGTTCCGTCCCTCAACGGGTGCACGGGCTGGGTACGGCGGGGGAGGGACGCTTGGGTCCCGCCTGGCGCAGTGTGCTGCTCTGTTTGGGGGATGCCATGTCAGACCTGATCCCTGCTGGGCTTGTTCCGCTTTGACGGACACCATCGGTGTGGTGGCCAGGCTGCGGGTGCGGTCTCGTATTCGGCGGGACTGAGGTAGCCGAGGCTGCTGTGCAGACGGTGCAAGTTGTACCAGCCCTCGATGAAATCGAAGATCGCGGTCCGGGCGGCGGCCCGGCTGGGCCAGCAGCTCGTGTCGAGCAGCTCCCTCTTGATGGTGGCGAAGAACGACTCGGCGAGTGCGTTGTCCCAGCACTGGACGGTGCGGCCGACCGATAGACGCACTCCCCACCGGTCTGCCAGCGTGGCGAGTTGATGACTGGTGTATTGGGCGAGTTCAACCAGTCGTTGCAACACCGGGCTGTTGCAGCGAGCGTAGCTGTTCTTCGAAGACCTCGGTCGGCGTCCGCCAACCCAGGACTTTGCGGGGCCGGTTGTTGATCGCCATGGCGACGGCTTCGAGGTCCGTGAACGACCAGCGGGAGAGATCGGTGCCCTTCGGGAAGTACTGGCGCAGCAGCCCGTTCGTGTTCTCGTTCGTCGGTCGTTGCCAGGGCGAGTGCGGATCGGCGAAGAACACCTTCGTCCCGGTATCGAGGGCGAACTGGGCATGAGCGGAGAGTTCCTTCCCGCGGTCCCAGGTGAGGGTTTTGCGTAGCTGCTCAGGCAATTGCGTCATCGACGTGGTGAGCGCTGTGTTCATCGCGATCGCGCCATAGCCCCCGAGCGAGGGGCCGTTCTTCACGGGCGGCTTCTCGCCCCAGCCCTCGAGCCGGGGCAGGTGCACCAGGAGCGTGGAGCGGCTGCTGCGCTCGACGAGCGTGCCGATCGCGGAGCGGCCCGTCCCGATGATCAAATCGCCTTCCCAGTGTCCGGGGACCGCGCGGTCCGTGGCCTCGGCGGGGCGTTCGCTGAGGACGACGTCCGCGGTGACATGACCATGCGGTTTGTTCTGCGACCGTGCACGGGGAGTCCGCAGCGCCCGGCCGGTACGCAGACACGTGACCAGCTCCCGCTTGAGCGCGCCACGGCCCTCGATGAACAGCGCCTGGTAGATCGCTTCGTGGCTGATGCGCATGGACTCATCATCGGGGAAGTCGGCATGGAGACGGTGCGAGATCTGCTCCGGGCTCCATGCCGTCGCCCATCGTCTGTCCTGCCGGTGCGGCTTGTTCAGCCCCTTCCATGCGGGCGTCCTGGGTCCGGGGACGATCGTGCTGTCGGGGCGGCGGATGCTGTCGGCGAGCCGGTCCTGCACGTACTCACGCAACCTGTCGTTGCCTGCGAGCTTCGCGGTCTTCGGCCGCTTGGCGGCCTGCTGTGCTTTCCACTGGGCGACCGTCGCGCGGTACTCCTGCTTGCCGCTGCGCGTGGCGGCGTTGCGGCGCAGTTCGCGAGAGATCGTTCCGGGGTCACGCCCCAGGGCGCGGGCGATCTCGCGCACGCCCTTGCTCATCGCCCTGAGGATCGCGATCTCCTCGCGCTCTTCGAACGTGAGGTACCGGCCCGTGGGCTCGGCCAACGAGATCGGAGGCATGCCGCCAGCGTGACGAAACCACCTCGCACCCACCGGCCACGACACGCCGACCGCCAACGACGCCTCCACCGTCGTGACCCCCGTGGCGATCAGTCGCCAGAACTGGCGCTGCACGACCCGAGACGGATCAGGCCGCCCCGGCGAACGCATCGCCGGCCGCAACGCACGGTCAGCGCGCCACTGCCGACGCCGCCCCTCCGGGACATCGCTGGTCTTCAAACTCCAGTCCGCCGTAGCCACGTCGCACACCTCCGAGATCAGGGTGTTGCGACGACCAGTTGAATCCACCTTGGCAGCCGCGATCCGAGTGAAAGATCACCGGACCGATGGGGCGGCGCTTTCGGCAGGCGGCCATGAGGGTATCGGCGACCAGATCGGTGCGCAGGTGGTCGGCCGTCGCCCAGCCGACCACGCGACGGGAGGCGATGTCGATGACGGTGGCCAGATAGAGCCAGCCCTCGTCCGTGGCGATGTAGGCGATGTCGCCGCACCAGCGGGCATCCAGGCCGGCAGGATCGGGCTGGAATTTGCGGAGGACCGGTCCACGGCGAAGCTGAGGGAAGCATCTGATGAGCGTGATGGACACCGCCCTGCGAGAGTCGCTGAAGTCGCTGCGGCTCTCGGGCATGCTCGAAACTCTCGATGCCCGCATGGTCCAGGCCCACGGCGGCGAGTTCGGAACACCTCGACTTCCTCCAGGTCCTCTGCCAGGACGAGATCACCCGGCGCGAGACCGTCGCCTTCCAACGGCGCTTGCACCGGGCGAAGTTCGAGCAGCTGGTCACACTGGAGGAGTTCGACTTCGCGGCGTCGTCCAAGCTGCCGGCCGCCCAGATCCGCGATTTCGGCGCCTTGCGCTGGCTGCACTCGGGCGAGTCGGTCATCCTCTTCGGCCCGGTCGGGGTCGGCAAGACACACATCGCCCAGGCCCTGGGACACCTCGCCATCCGGCAAGGCGCGAACGTCCGATTCGCCAAGACCAGCCGGATCCTCGCCGACCTGACCCGCGGACACGCGGACCGCACCTGGGACAAGGGGATCCGCGAGCTGGTACGTCCCGACGTGCTCATCCTCGACGACTTCGCAAGGTGCCAGCTCAGCGCGTCCCAGGCCGACGACCTCTACGAACTCGTCAGTGAGCGACAGGGACGGTCTCTGATCATCACCAGCAACCGGGCACCGAGCGACTGGTATCCCCTCTTCCCCAACCCCGTCGTCGCCGAGTCACTCCTGGACCGGCTCATCAACACCAGCCACCAGGTCATCATGAACGGCCCCAGCTACCGGCCGAACAAGCGGCCCAAGAACCCCACCGACAAGACCGACAAGACCGGCAAGACCACCATCAAGTGAGACGCCTTCGGGCCGGCAGCGTCGTCTCACAGGCCATCGTCGGGGAAGCTCAAGACACGCCGTTGGCCTGACGGCTATCACCCGCGAGCTGGCCCACCATCATCACGATGAGGCCGACCACGAGGACCACGCCGCCGGTCAGCGTGCCCCATGCCCGGGTGCCGGGGTCACTGATGATCAGCCCGAAGACGACCTGCCAGCACAGCGCGAACGCACCTATCAACTGGCCCCAGCCATAGAGGCGGGGGTTACGGACATGACGCCGGTTCACGGGAAGCACCCAGCCACGGGCCACCGCTGCCATGCCGGAGGCTGCGAAGAGCAAAGCCAGCAGCACAAGAGGTATAGCGAGGAAAAGCTTCACGGTCTCACTCCCGGGCGCCGGACCCACGCCGCACACCAGCGTGATCATGACACCCCCCGCGACACGCGTCCACAAGGTGGGGAATTACGTGAACTTACGCCTGGGGAATTACGTGAACGTCCACATGGGGACGCAGCGATGGTGGACTGCCGTCTATTGGGTTGCAGATGGGTCCCGTGGCACGGCAGTGTGCGCGCAGGTTTGACCCGCAGCTCAGGAGGCACTCTCGTGGTGGTCGTTTCAGCTCGTCGTGTCGCCCTTCTGGGGGGAGGCTTTTCAACAGATGAGGACGGCCTGCTCGACGACTGGCTGCTTAACCATGCGAGGAGCCCCCGACCCAGGGTGTGCTTCGTTCCAACTGCCAGTGGCGACGCGCCCGCATACATCGATCAGTTCTTGAGCGCGTTCAAGCCACGTAACTGCGAACCGTCTGTCTTGTCGTTGTTCCGGCGAGAGCTGGACGACGAGGCGCTGCGGACGTTTCTGCTCAGCCAAGACGTCGTGTACGTCGGCGGTGGCAATACTGCGAACCTGCTGGCGGTCTGGCGTGCGCATGGGGTCGACCGGCTGCTGCGCGACGCATACAGCAGCGGGACGCTGCTGTGCGGAATCAGTGCTGGCGCCAATTGCTGGGCGGAGGGCTCGCACACGGATTCCTTCGGGCCGCTGACGTGCCTGCAGGACGGTCTGGGCCTCCTGCCGGGCTCGGTGTGTCCGCACTACGACAGTGAACCAGGGCGCCGCACCTCCTACCAGGAAGCTGTAGTTACTGGCATGCTGTCCGCCGGCTGGGCGGTTGAGGACGGGGTGGGGGCCCTCTTCACGGACGGGCGCCTTGAGGAAGCCGTCGCCCGGACTCCGGAGGCCCGCCTGTACTTGGTGCAGGCAGATGAAGATCACGAGGTCATCGAGCGACCACTGTCATGCCGATTGCTCAATGAACGAGAGTGATGCATAGGTCATAGTCCTTGGGCTGGCTGGCGGGTGGCCAGGCAGTCGGACCAGCTGTCGCCCGCGAGCCGGGCCCAGCGGTGGGCCGTGACTGGGCTGATGCCGAAGGGGCCGAACCGCGGGGTCTTGCGGTTACGACGCAGGTCCACCAGGTCCACTTTCGAAGCCCGAAGGCGTAGACCGTTTCAACACCGCAGCATCGCGCAGCGCGGTGATCGTCCCCTTGCGCCCTGGCCCCCGGATCTTCCCGGGCCGGGCGTCCGCCGCGTCGAACAGTGCCTGGACCTCGTCATACGTCAGCGGTCGGCGCCGTGGGTCACCCTCCTACTCAACCGTTTGTAGCACCGAGTTGCCCTCATGGAACACCACTTGCGGCGCCTCACCGAACCGCTCTGGGCAAGCCTCGATCCACCCGTAGCGGGGATCACGCAGATACGCCATGAACAGGGAGATCGTCACAGGGTGACGGTGCTGGCGCCACCTGTGCAGCGTGACCTGGACGGCCACGTCTACCGGTACCGGCTGCACAGTCTCGCATTCAAGGGTGCGGAGGCCCACCGCGTGGGCGACCTGGATCGTCACTGCCCCGGTAGCCCGCGCCGTCGCAGTCCTGGAGCGGCTTCAGCCAGACGAGGAGCCCTACCTGGTCGCCAAACCGTCCAGCTCGCCCACCCTCCGGTAAGGCCAGGACCAACACCACGTGCCGGGCAGCAGCACCACCATCAAGGACATGACGGCACTGATCACCTGGATCAACGCCTACTGCCTGGCCCATGACGGGCCGGACGGGATCCCCGCGGACCGAGGACGACAGCCGCGCCTGGCCACCCGGCAATTTCGCCGCAGCCTGGCCTGATGCTCCAGCCGTAGATCGTGATTCCGATGGTGAGAGGCGCTGAGGCGACAGTCGGACAGCGTCGACCATCTGGCCGAGACCGCCCACGCCGTCGGCTACTTCTCCCTCTACCCGAGTTCACCGAGACGGAGGGCGTCCCTTATCTCGCTGAGCTTCGCGGTCGTCGCCGGGGTCTGCTCCTGCGCTTGTTCAGCGAGTCGGAGCGCATCGTCAATCTCGCTGAGCTTCGCCGAGGACAGGACGGCCGCCCGCTCTATCAGGTCGTCCCGTGACACAGTGGTCAGCCACGTGCAAGGGGTGAAGCCTGGACGCGGGAACGCAAGCCGCAGCACGCCTTCGAACGGCACTCCTTCACCGGCGCCCACCATCACTTCGATGCCCAGACCGCTGATGTCGACGCCCGCCGGAGCGACGACCTGCATCACCCGGATCCCGGACGCGTCGTCTCCCGACAGCAGCACGACCAACCTCCGCTCGTCGAACTGGACCCACCAGACTTCGCCACGTTGCACAAGTCCTCCAGACACGGGACGACAGACAGACGCTGCGCGAGCCTGACGCGTTGTGGAGACGGGTGGGGCCACCGTGGATCATCGGTGTGTGAAGACTGAAGATCACGCGGTGGCCGCAGGTCACAGCGTAAACCCTGCCCACTGGCAGGAGGCGTTCGAGGGCCTGCGAGCCGGACAGCGGGAGGGTTCACGCGGGTCGAATCCCGGTGCCGAGCCCGGAAGTCGGTACTGGGCCTGCTGTCGGACCTGTCGCGCAGGACCTGCTGGACCATCGCCGAGTGGGCCGGGGACAGGACCCCGGACAGCATGCAGCACCTGCTCGGGCGGGCCAGGTGGGACGCCGACCAGGCTCGGGACGACGTGGGTGACTACGTGGTGGAGCATCTGCACGACGCCGAGGCGGTGCTGGTGGTCGACGAGACCGGCGACGTGAAGAAAGGCACCGACACTGTCGGTGTCCAGCGCCAGTACACCGGCACCGCCGGGGCTCGTATTTCAATAAGTGCTCGGCAGAGGGGTGTTGGTGGGAGTCTGAGATATGACCCCGTGTCTGTCAGGCCGCGTTGCGTTCGAGGCGATGGCCACACTGTTCTTCTCCTCTCGTTCCGTCACCGAGGCAACCGGCCGAAACCGGATCCCAGGGGCGCCCGTACGATGAGCGCCGTGACCACCCGCCGCACTCTCGGCGCTGGCCCCGAGACTTCTGCCCGGGGCGTCCGCGTCACCCAGGCTGATTCACTCGCGGCCCTGCCCGGCGTCCGCAATCCCGGATTTCAGCGAACTCCGGCCAGGCGTGCGGTACGGAGTCAACGAAGCGGACGGCAGCTCGCGGCGCTGCCGTTCGAACCGCTCCGATGGGACGGTGATTGGGCTCAGGCTGATTCGAGGATCTGGCGGATCTCGATCGTCTCCGGGGTAGGCAGGGCCTTGGCCAGTTCGACGGCCTCCGCACGGTCGGCCACCTCCAGCACGAACCAGCCGCCGAGGGTCTCCTCACCGGTGTGCGCGGGCCCGTCGGTCACTGATGACGCCCCGTCGGTCGTCTTGCGCACGGTCGCCGGGCTGTTGTGCTCGGTTTCCAGGGCGTCGCCGCCGACAAGCTTTCCGGCCGTCGCAAGGCTGCCGATCCACGTCTGGTAGTCCGCGCGGTAGGCGTCCCGGTCGGCCTGGATCCGGCGGCGTGACTCATCCGTCTCAAAGATCACGAGTGCGTACTTCACTGATGTTCCTCTCCGGCCGCTGTGCGGGCGGCCGCTGTTGCTGGTGGCGGGTGTGAGGGTGTCCTTGTCAGGTGGCGCTGTCCACAGTGACGATGCGGGCCAGCACACCGATCTCCAGAGCTGTCCACAGCGCGCCGTCGGGACCGACGGTGATGCCGTGCGGCTCGGAGCCAGGGGTGGGCAGGTCGTGCACGGTGATGGTGCCGTCCGGAGTGATCGAGCCGACGCGGTTGCCGCCCCACTCGGTGAACCACGCAGTGCCGTCGTCGGCGACGGTGATGGCGTGGGGTCGGGCTGCGCGGTCGGGCAGGGGAAATTCGATGACTTGCCCGTCGGGGGTGATCCGCCCGATCTGACCGGCGGCGATCTCGACAAACCACAGGGCCCCGTCGCGTCCCGCGGAGATGCCCACCGGCGCGGCGTCCTTGGTGGGCAGTGAGTGGAGGGTCACTGCGCCGTCCATGCCGATCCGCCCGATGGCGTTTGCCTGGTTGAGCGTGAACCACATGCCGCCGTCGTCGCCGGCTGTGATCGCGGAGGGAAACGCGCCTGTGACGGGGAGCGGAAACTCGGTGACCCGGCCGTCGACGGTGATGCGGCCGATGCGATCGGCGGCGGTCTCGGTGAACCACAAAGCACCGTCCGGCCCGGCTGCGATACCGAAGGGCCCGCAGCCGGGGGTGGGTATCGCGAAGTTGTCGATGACGCCGCCGGTGGTGATCCGCCCAATCCGGTGTGCCTGGTATTGAGTGAACCAGAGGGCGTCGTCGGGACCATGGACGATGATGGTCGGCCCGCACGCCGGGTCGAGCTGGTGACTCGTCGGTTCTGCGCCGGGGACCAGCCGGCCTATCCGGCCGCTGTGGACCAGGGTGAACCACAACGCACCGTCCGGCCCGGTGGTGATGGCGTACGGTCCGGCCTCGCTGTCAGTCACAGCGTGCTCGTCGATGGACGCCTGGGTCACAGCGGTTTCTCCAGATCGTGCTCGGCGGCGATGCGTGCGACGTCCGCGGGAGTTCCGGCCATGATGGCGCGAACGTGTTCGGTGACCAGCTCGGTAGGCCAGTCCCACCATGCTGCGCGGAGCAGTCGCTCAACGTCGTCGTCAGTGAACCGCTGCCGAATCGGCCTGGCCGGGTTGCCGCCGACGATGGTGTAAGCAGGGACGTCGGAGATGACCAGGGCGCCGGCCGCGATGATGGCGCCATCGCCGATGCGCACGCCCGGCATGACGGTCGCCTGGTGGCCGAACCAGACGTCATTGCCGATGACGGTGTCCCCGCGGCTGGGCATGGCCGTGACGATGTCCAGGGTCTGCTCGGCCCAGCAGCCGCCGAACATGGTGAACGGGAAGGTGGACACACCCACCATCGGGTGCTCGGCGCCGGCCATCAGGAAGCGGGTTCCCGTGGCGATCGCACAGTACCTGCCGATGATCAGGCGTTCCGGCCCGTAGGCGTAGAGGACGTTGCGGTGCTCGAACTCCGTCGCGCCGCCGGGGTCGTCGTAGTAGGTGTACTCGCCAACGACAATTTTCGGTGAGGTGATCAGCGGTTTGAGGAACACCACCCGGTCGTGCGCCCGCAGCGGGTGAACGGTGGTCGGATCAGGTGCCAAGGTGAGGATGCCTCGATTTCTGGTTATTTGTGGAAGCCCAGGATTACGACCAAGGCAGCCACCGTGGCGACGGAGAAGACGGTCCCGCCGACGAAGTCACGAGAGCCCACGCGCAGAGGCTGACAGCGCTGAGTGCCCAGCGACACAGTCAACCCGGCCGGCAGACCCAGCCAGCCCGCCGCCAGCGCAGCGCGAGGTTCATGTCTTTCGATGAAGTTTGCCGCCGCTACACGACACGTATCGTGTAGCGGCGTCGGCAACGCTACGGATCGGCACAGTGGACTGTCAACACGACACGTTCCGTTTCCTGTTAGGGTCGGGGACGTGCCTGCATCGCCGAACCCGCTACGTCGCAACGAGGCCAGCCGCCGCGCCATCCTGGACGCGGCGCTGCAACTGAGTGCCGAACACGGCTACGGACGGCTGACGATCGAGGCCGTCGCCGCCCGTGCCGGCGTCAGCAAGAAAACGATCTACCGGTGGTGGTCCTCCAAGGGAGCTGTCGTCCTGGACGCCATCGACGACATGGCCGCGGTCGCCGACTATCCGGACACCGGCAGCCTCGCCGCCGACCTGCACACCCAGCTCACCGCCGTCATCGACCTGCTCACCTCGCCGGAGAACTCTGCCGTCACCGGGCTCATCGCCGAAGCCCTACAGGACCGCGAACTGGCCCACGATCTGCGGGAACGCCTCATCCGTCCCCGTATCACCACATTTAAATCCCGCCTGCGCAAAGCCCAGCTCGAAGGGCAACTGGCCCCCGACGCCGACCTGGACGTCGCCTTGGACCTGATCTACGGCCCTGTGTACCACCGACTCGTCTTCCACCTCGGCATGCCCGACCCCCAGCAACTCGAGACGCTCATCGACCACGCCCTGCGCGCGTTCGATCCGCCGCAATCGACGCGGTGAGGCGGCCGCGCGCCAGTGGTCACGTGAGCGGACAGGGCAGGGCGGGAACCGAGCGATTCCGGGATCAGGTCACTACGGCCAGGTTCGACCAGACCCCACAAACCGGGCACGGGGCACCGTCCGTAGTGCGGTGCGGTGCGTGGCGACGCGCACTATCTCGATATCCACGTCCACCGACAGCACCGCGACGTCTGCGATCGACGGGAACAAGAGCTCCTTCAGCCGGAGCACGACCTCTTCCACGGCCCCGAACTGTCGGCCCAACGACCTTGTCCACAGGTCATTTACAGGCGGCTTGGCGTACCGCCCGGAGACGACGAGCCGTCACTCAGCGTGGCGGCGTCACAGCTGAGCCAGAACCATTTCACGTGACCGAAGCCAGATTCATCGAGCGCCCTGCGGATGGCGCCCTCGAACAGGGCGCAGGGCGACCCGGCAGCCCTGGGAGGGGTAGGGCTCCGTGCTGGCGCGGTGGCCGATTCCCTCGTCCTGTCGCGTCGCCGGCAGGAGTTGCCCACGTCGGATGAGTCTGTACACCAGCACGGTGACTTGCAGGAAGGCCAGTTGACCGCCGATGCAGGCGTGCGTGCCAGTACCGAAAGGCAGCCAGGCGCCGCGAGGAGGCCGGTTCCCCAGGAACCGTTCGGGACGGAACTCCTCCGGATCTGGGTACAGATCGGGGTTTCGGTGCAGATCCCATGGGCTCGCTACGGCGGATGTCCCGGCCGGCACGTGGTATCCGCCGATGTCGCCTGGCTGCGCAGCAGCCAGGGGATGGCTGTGACCGGCGGTCGCAAACGCAGTGCTTCCCGGATGACTGCGTCTGTATAGGGAGCGCTGTCATCCCGTCCGGATGCCTCATCGACCAGCCGTTGCCACACGTGCGGTGTGCGCGTGGCGCGCTCGATGACCCAGGCCGCTACCAGGGCGGGAGCCTGGGCAGCCAGCAGGTAAAAGGCGATCTGGTCGCACAGCACCGCGTCGGTCAGTAGTTCGCTGTCGGAAGCCAGCAATATGCCCAGGACATCGTTGTGAATCGTGCC
The DNA here is from genome assembly GCF_030816715.1 of Streptomyces achromogenes. Lineage (NCBI taxonomy): Bacteria > Bacillati > Actinomycetota > Actinomycetes > Kitasatosporales > Streptomycetaceae > Streptomyces > Streptomyces achromogenes. The sequence continues at coordinate 8,871,099 of NZ_JAUSYH010000001.1, forward strand.
AGTGCGGCGTCGCCGGCAATTTCCTCGCGCACCAGATGAAGGCAGGCAGTCCAAGCCCTGTGTCCCGCAGGCCACCAGGGCAGCCTGCCCACTGCGGAGGCCATCACCGCAGGGCGGACGGTGGTCTGGCGGAGCCGAGCGACGGGCTTGACCCAGGTGTTCAGAAGGCGAGGATCATCGACACTGAGGCACGCTTTGACGTTGGCTTCGGCGACGGCTGTGTCCAGAAAGGGGAGTAGGCGGAACAACCTTCCCACAGGGCAGGCATTCGCCATGCGCTGTGCTGCGACGGCGATGGCAGCCCGGTTTTTAACGCGCCGACGGCGCGACGGCCGTGGGCGTGGGCGTGAGTGTGGGCGTGACCGGCGTAGTGGCCGGTGCAACGGTGGGCGGCGTCGGCCTTCGGGGCGTGCTGGCGCATCGCCATGATGGTCTTCGGACTGCTTCTGACCCTCACGATCATCGGCGCCCCTATCGGAATCCCCCCGTGATGGCGACAGGGGCGGCCCTCTTCACCGGAGGCACCGCGGCCGCCACGGCCGGCACGGCGGTCGGGATCACGCAGGCCCGGCCGAGGGCGGTCGCCGAGGAAACCGTGCCGAGCGGCAGCGAGTCGGAGGTCGCCGCCGCCCGGCATCGCACTACGTCAGACTGGATGAGGGCGTCGCGTAGGCGGACATACCGCGTTTTGAGCTTCTGCCCGGCCTGCCTCCAGGGCAGGGCGAGGCTTGTCGAGCGAACGGATTCAGGCGATGTGGCGTAGAAGGGTGACCCGAAGCTCGCCGTCGAGGAGATCGTCCAGCCGGGCCACGAAGTCCTGCAGGTGGGCGGTCTGGAGGTTGGCGGCGTGCTCGTCGCGGCTGCGCCAGATCTCGTAGAGACAGAACGAGGCGGGGTCGTCCACACCGACGTGCAGGTCGTAGGTGACGCAGCCCGGCTCACGCGACGTGGGCGCCACGAGCGCAGTGAGCGCCTGGCTCAGAACCTGCTCCTTGCCGGGCTTGGCTCGCAACTGGGCGACGACTGTCAATGCGGCGGATTCGATGTTCGTCATCAGGGATGGGTGTTCCTGTTCGTGGCGCGGCGGCCTGTTGCCACCAACTCCGTAGGACGACGGTAAAGAAGAATGGTCCGGCTATACAGTCCTCTTTTGTGGGTATTCACCGGACCAATCGAGCCAGCGGCCTCCTCATCGAACTGTCCGAGGACGGCGGGTCGCTGTACGAGCGCCTGACGAGTGGGATCAGGGCCGCGATCGTGGCGGGCCGCCTGGCACCGGGCCACCTGTTGCCCCCGAGCCGCGTGCTGGCCGCCGAACTCGGCTGCTCCCGGTGGGTCGTCAACGAGGCGTACACCCAGCTCGCCGCCGAGGGGCAACTGCAGACGCGGCAGGGCTCCGGCACGCGCGTCACGACCCATCCCGCCACGCGCGACCCGGACCGGACACCAGAGACCGGGCGAGCTCCTGCCGCGCCGCCGGTGGTGGCCGACCTTCGGCCGGGCGCCCCGGATGTGGCGGCTTTCCCCGCACCCGCGTGGACCCGGTCCCTGCAGCACGTCCTCACCACCGTCGAATGGGAACCGTCGCTCTTCCCGCCGCCGGCAGGAGCGTGGCGGTTGCGGGAGGTCGTCGCCGCCTATCTGAGCCGGGTGCGCGGACTGACCGTCGAGGCTGACGAGGTACTCATCACGTGCGGTACCTCCCATGGGGTCTCCCTCGTGGCGCGGGTCCTGGCCGCGCGAGGAGTGCCGCACCTGGCCGTCGAGGATCCCGGCTGGCCTCGTCTGCACCAGGTCGCGGTCGCCGCCGGCCTGCCCACCGAGCCGGTCGCCGTGGACGCCGAGGGCCTCGACGTCGAGGCGCTGCGTCGAACAGGCGCCCAGGCGGTGCTGTGCGCGCCGGCCCATCAGTTCCCCACAGGCACGGCCCTGTCGCCCACACGCCGATTGGCTCTGCTCGCCTGGGCCACGCAGCGCACCTCCGTGATCATCGAAGACGATTACGACGCCGAGTTCCGCTACGACCGCAGACCCATTGGCGCCCTGGCCGGCCTCGACCGTAGCCGTGTGGTCTACCTGGGCTCGGTCAGCAAGACCCTGCATCCAGGACTGCGGCTGGGCTGGATGGTCCCGCCACCGGCGTTGCGCCAACCGCTGCTTGACGCTCTCGATTCCGCAGGCGCCGGCCCCAGCACCCTGGATCAGCTCACCTTCGCCAGGCTCGCTGACACCGGCGGCTACGACAGGCACCTACGCCGTGTGCGCAAGGTTTACCGGGCCCGCCGCGACGCCCTCGTGACTGCGCTGGGCAGTCACGCCGTCATCCGCGACTGCGGCCCGGTCCACGGCATCGCCGCGGGTCTGCATCTGCTGGTTCCGCTGCCCCCCGGACTCCACGACCACATGGTCGCCGAACACCTCGCAGGCCGCGGCATCGCCGCCATGGCCCTTTCCGGATATGCCACCCGGCGCCACGCGCCGGCCCTGGTCATCGGTTACGGCCGCCTCACCCCGACCCGCGCGCAGTGGGCGGCCGAGCAGCTCGCGGAGGTCCTCCTCGACCTTCGACCCTGAGCAGAAGGCCCGCCGTGAGCAGAAGTCCCGCGCCAGCGCACTGGCTCAGTCTTCGCGGCTGTTGGCGGGTAGCCCGTCCGCGACCGACCGACGTGGCGACCTCGGGCGGTAGGTCGGGGATCACCCGTGCTGGTACGCCGCCGTCGAGATGCCGATGTAGTGCGTGACGAAGGCCGCGAGGGTGAGCGAGTCGCTGATGACGTGCGCGGCCGGATCCGGGAGCGCCCACCCAACCGGCGCAGAGTCCCGAGATGACCGTTCCATGTCCCGGGCGCCGACCTGACGCTTGGAGGGGGGCTTGTTGGTGTACGGGACGGCGGCTGGCCTGGTGTGTTGTTGGTTCGCTGAGAGGCTGGGGCAGCGGTTTGGGTGGTGAGGCCAGTGCGTGTGAGCTGGAGTTATGTGTCGTGTGTGGAGAGGGGCTGGGCTCGTTGGAGGCATCGGTAGCGCGAAAAGGCCCGGTGTGTGGTTGTGCTGGTCAGGGCTGTTTTTCCTGGGTGGGTGTGGTGAGTGTCTGGCGCGGCACGGCCACCACCGCCCCCGCCCCGGCCTGCACCGTGTTCGGCTTCACCCTCGCCTCCACTGACCTCGGCCCCGCCGTCACCCGCCTCAGGGACGTCCTGGCGGACCTGATCGCCACGGCCTGACCGGAGCCCCGATGACCGCCTCCACCCGCACCGCCGCAGTCCGCCGTACCCGCCGCCCCGGCGGTGGCCCGTGACGCTCGGGCTGGAGGCTCGGCTCGCCGCCATCGACGCTGCCATGCAGCTGATCGATACCTGCTGGCACCGGACGCCGTGGCGGTGCTCCGCCTGGCGTCCCGCAGACTGCCCCGACACCCGAATCCGGGTCGGCCGTGTGCGGATCAGTTCTGCCTCTTTCGCCGCCACCTCGCGCCGGCCTCTCGGGCCCGGTCGTTCCAGTGGTCCCGCACCCATCCCCAAAACAGCGCCACCGGCGCTGCGACCAGGGCAACCAGTAGCGACTTGTCCCAGGCCATGCCGCCGCGCCCGTATCGGAACATCAACACGAGCAGCGCATAGACGCCGACGCCGAGTAAGAGAGCCTTCACCGGTTTCGAGAGATACATGCGGTGCGGATACCCGGTGTCCACCGATAGATCCGGCGCATCCTTCGCAGCCGTCTTGCCTTTCTTGTCCCGCGTCCCGTCTGTCGCAGGGGCGGGGAGTGGCCCGGCCGTCCAGGACGGGAGCGCCCGCGCCAGTCGGCCGGCCGGCACGCGGCACCACCCGGCCAACTGCTCCTGCGGCGCCCTGTCGAGCAGTACCTCGCCGTCCGGGCGCCCGCCGTGTCGGTGCCGCACCGGATTCATCCAGCGTCACCATGCCGTCAGATCGCCGGCCTGCAGCCGGTAGGCGGCCGCCACCCGCTGCAGGAACGACCACGTCGTCTCACCCGTAACAGGTACCACGGGCAGGACTGCCTCCATCCCGACTGCCTTCCGTTCACCGGCCGCGGCGTCGAGGTCCCTGCGGGTCGGCGCCGGCCCGCAGTGCGTGAGGCCGCTGCAAGGCAAACGAGCGCCGGTCCGGCCGGTACCGACCCCTGGCAAGCCGTGACTCGAAGGAGCAGCCGGGAAATGTCCCTGTCCCTGTCCTCTCCTCCCGGTCGCCGGGTTCGGCGGTGTTCAGGCCTGGCTGGGGGAGGGGCGGTCGTCCAGGACGATGGTGGTGACGTCGGTGGGTGTCCCCGGACCGGCCTTCTGGGGCGCTGGAGGCGGCGGTGACGGCTTCCCGGGTGCGCTGGTTGATGGCGTGGGCCAGAGCCCAGGCGGCCAGGTCGTCTGTGGCGGGCTGGTCGAGGATGTGCGGGGTGGTGACCAGCAGGGAGCGGCTGGACAGACGGGTGTCGATCTGTCCGTCGTCGGTGTCGGTGATGCGGTCAGGCAGCCGGAAGTGGGCGTGCCGCAGGCTCTGTTCGACGAGGAAGGCCCAGGTGTCCTTGGGGCAGATCAACCGTGCGGAGGAGACGGCGGCCGCAGCAGGCGCGGCCAGAGCACAGCTCGGCGAGCACCCGCCGCCCGGCCCCGTTGAGGACGACCGCCACGTCCGCCCACGCACCGCCGCCGTGCCGGGCGGGGGAGTTGCGGCACGTCCACAGCCGCAGCACACCGCCGGTCGGGAGGCCGTAGCGGGCCGCCACACGGCTGACCAACGATGCGGTCAGCTCCCCGGCCAGCGGCACGGTCCGCAACACCCCCGCTGCCACGCCACACCCTCGATGCCGTCGCCTGCTCCTGCTCCTGCTCAGTGCCAGCCCCACACGCGCCCCACAGCCAGCCTGCGGCCCCTGCCTGGGTGGCTCGTGTGCGGCGGGACGGCCGGGTTCGCGGGCCGACTGCACAAGGCCAGAGGTCACCGCCTATCGCGGCCTCGATCATCAAGTCACCGACGACCTCCAGCACAAACAGCTCACCGTCGCCGACGAGCTGGCGGGGGAGGGGGAACACGTCCTCGACCGATTCCTCGGCGGCGATCCGGCCGACGAGCGGGACGTATGACGCGGCTGGCGGGCTTGCCCGCGGTGCCGGCGGGCTGGTCGGCGGCGCCCTGGGTTTCCGTCGTGGCGCTCATCCAGTAGGTCGGCTACGAAGCTTCCTTGCGGAAGAGAGACAGCAGGGTCCGGGCCGGCAAGGCGCCAGGGTCGAAGAACTGAGTGGCCAGAGTGGGCGGCACCGCCGTTCCCTGCATGCGGACCTCGTGGCAGGTGAAGCAGAACGCCGCCTCGAACAGCGCCAGATCGAGAGAGTCGTCGTAGGCCCGGACGCTCCAGCCCGGCGAGAAACCACAGCGGTGCTGTTCACTGCCGGGCAGGCTTTCGATCAAGGCCAGGGCCACGTCGGCCTCGCTCCCGGCCCAGTGGGCCACCGCCGTGCCGGGGTACGGGACGTCCCGTCTGGCGGGAAGGGCGGAGATCCGTACGACCTCGATCAGCACGGTGGCGGTAACGGCTCCGGCGGGCAGCTGCATGAGCGCAGTCTGCCCGCCAGGTCGGCGGCCGGGTAAGGGCACAGACGCCTTCGGCAGGCGCAGGCCGGTGTCAGTTCGATCGACCCGATGCCATCCACGGCGGAAGCGCACCTGTGACTGAACACTTCAATTGGCGGGTTTCGCCAAGTACCGCGCTCACGACGTGCCCAGGTGCCGCCATCGAGGTCGAAATCCAGGAGCCATTCGGTCACGGGCCAGGCAGGATGCCCCTACCTCGAGGTGTAGCCCGCAACGGCGCTCAAATTCGTTCAGCAACGATCTCGCTCGGTAGCATGACCAGCGCCTTGGTGTCGGCCTGCTCGCCGGATTGGGTGCATTCAGAGTGCTGCCGCGCTCGCTGTGCCAGGACTGCCTCGACGGCGGTCGCCTCACGCTCTCCACGAAGCAGGAGGTCGCCGCTCAACACCCTGTTCCTCGTGCATCGGCCGGGCGCCTATGCCAACCCCAAGGTGATCGGAGGTCTGTGACCGCCCAAGAGCCCTCCACGCCAGACCATCGCCCCGAACACGGGTCCGACCGTGCCGTGTCGGAGGAGGGACGCGAACTGCGGCTCGCCCTGGACCTGGTCGTGCGCGCGACCGGCGACCAACTCCAGATCGTGGGCGCCGATCGCAGGGCGACACGGTGACCAGCCCGCCCGGCCGCCGCTTCACCTCATAAGGCCCCGTCCGTGTTGCGGTAGAAGTTGCGTGAAGTGTTGCGGTAGGTGTTGCGCCGGTATCTCACAGAGCCTTGGAGTCCGCCCAGGTCACCGCGGGGGTACGGCGTGGTCGGGCCGCTGACATCCCCGTTGCGACCCCTTCGACCATGCCCTGTCTGGAGTTGAGGATGAGGGAGGACGGGATGGGCGGCGCGGACGCAGCCGGGGATCGGGGCGCGCTCACCCGGTTGCGCGTCGGCGGGGCCATCGCGCCCAGCCGCCGTCAGCGCCGCGGGGACGTCATGCGGGGAACGTCGACAGGGGGGAGGTCGGGGCGCGCACAGTGCCAGCGTGTGAGATGTCGCCACTGGCCGGAGGCGTCGCGAGCGACGTCGACGTCGACTTCCACGACCAGCTCGGGCTCCACCGGCGTGACGTTCAGCGTCACCCGGCTGCCCCACCCGGCGGAGAACGATCAGCCTGTCCACGGATGACCGCGCCGCCCTCGAGCGAGCAGACCGGCGGCGGCCGCACCTGCCGCCCGGGCGAGGGTGGTGGTGCGGCCGACGTACTGAAAAGCGTCCTCCGTCGTCGTACCTGCCGAGCAGCAGCGTGCGGGGAACGGCCAGAGAGCCGGTGATGGCGCCGACGATCGCCTCGCTCGTCTTGCGGACCCACTGGTGGACTGTCGGTATTCGAGGCTTGCAGTATTCGCCGTAGAACGAGCAGTTCCGTAACCGGCTCGGTCACGTCAGCGGTGACAAGGTGTAAAGCTCTCGCCCCAACGGGCGCTGTCTGCGCGACAATGCCGGATCAAGAAGAAGACCGGCCTCTTGCGGTGAACCCGCGACGGACGCCCGCGCTCCGGTGCGGGCCTTCGCCCTCTGCCACCGCGCCGTACGGTCCCCTCCCGGCAGCGGCAATCCCGCGCGGCAAAATGCTCACCCGGCGCTACGAGGTTCACGGCGCCGGTACGGCACCGATCTGCTGCATCACCCCGAGGAGATCGGGCTGGCCCCGTTCGCCGACGATCCGGCCTTCGGCCAGGTAGTAGAAGTTCATGGCCTGCACCGAGATCTTGTTGCCGCTCGCCGGGACCCCGAAGAACTCACCGTCGTGGGTTCCCCGCATGGTGAACCGCGCGGCCACGGTGTCGCCTTCGGTGACCTTCTCCTCCAGCGTCCACTGGACGTCGGGGAAGGCACTGCGCATCATCCCGAGGACTTCCAAGTACCCATCGGGCCCCCGCAGGGGTTCCGGGTGGCTTGGCGCGTGGAACACCGCGTCCGGAGAAATGACCTCGCGGGCGAGATCCTCGTTGCCCGTGTTGATGAACTCGACGAAACGGTTCATCACTGACTCGGTGGACTGCGATGGCATCTTGCTGTGCCTCTCCAGAGACGTTTGGGCGGGTACTTGCGAGCGTAACATCGAATCGATGTTCACATCGAATCGATGTCCGCGTGCGAAGATGGACTCATGCTGGAACTCGCGATACTCGGCTTCCTCGCCGAGGGACCCCTGCCTGGACACGAGCTGCGCCGCCGCATCTCACAGCTGACCGGCTATACGCGGCCGGTCAGTGACGGCAGCCTGTATCCGGCGATCAATCGTCTGACCAGGGCGGGCTTGATCGAGCGGCGCGCCCACCCGGCCGCGGGGGCGGCCCGGTACGTGCTCAGCGTGACCGCGGCCGGGCGGGCCGAGATGCTTCAGCGCCTGCGCAAGCCCGCCGACCACGAGATCACCGACTTCACCCGGTTCTACGTTGTCCTGGCATTCCTCTCCCACCTGCCCGACGTGGCCGAACGGCACGCGGTGCTGCGCAGACGGCTGGAGTTCCTGGAGGAACCGGCGAGTTTCTTCTACGACAATGAGCGGCCCCTGCGTGCCGAGGAGGTCGCCGACCCCTACCGGCGGGGCATGCTGCTCACCGCCCGCGCCACCAGCCGCGCCGAACGGACCTGGCTGCGCGAGGCCCTCGGGGAGGAACTGCCCGTATTCGACGCCGCATGCACCGACAGCGATCCGCATGCGCCCGCCGCGCCCGCCGCTCCCGCGAGCTGACTGTCCACGGAGGTACCCCCATGCTTGCTTCCTGGTATGACGACCAGGGCCCCGCCGCCGATGTCCTGCACGTCGGTGAACTCCCTGATCCCGTCCCCGGCCCCGGCGAGGTCCGCGTCCGCGTCACCGTCTCGGGCGTCAACCCCGGCGACACCAAGAAACGGCGCGGCTGGCTCGGCTCGTCCATGCCCTTCCCGCGGGTGATCCCGCACAGCGACGGCGCCGGAGTCATCGACGCCGTGGGCGCCCAAGTCGACGCCCGCCGCGTCGGACAGCGGGTCTGGGTATACGGCGCCCAGTCCTACCGCCCCTTCGGCACGGCCGCCCAGTCCACCGTCGTACCTGACCACCAAGCCGTACCTCTGCCAGATCATCTGAGTGATGAGCTGGGCGCGAGCCTCGGCATCCCCGGCATCACCGCCCACCGCACCGTCTTCGCCGACGGCCCGGTCGACGGCCAACTGGTCCTGGTCCACGGAGTTCTCGGCGGCGTCGGCTCCCTGGCCGCCCAGCTCACCCACTGGGCCGGCGCCACCGTGATCGCCACCGTCCGCCGAACCGCGGACCTCGACCGCGTCGACCCGGCCGTCGTCTCCCACGCCGTCGCCCTGGACACCGGCGACCCCGCCGCGGCCATCCGCTCGTACGCGCCGCGGGGTGTCGACCGGATCATCGAGGTCGCGCTGTCCGACAACGCCGATCTCGACAATGCCGTCGCCGCCAACAACGCCGTCATCGCCGCCTACGCCACCCGCACGGACCGCACCGAGATCCCCTTCTGGCCGCTGCTGTTCAACAACGTCACCCTGCGGCTGCTCGGCAGCGACGACTTCCCAGCCGAGGCCAAGCGCCAGGCCGCCCGCGACCTCACCTCCGCAGCCGCCGTCGGCGCCCTCACCGTCGCCGTCGGCGACCGTCACCCGCTGGAAGACATCGCCAAGGCCCACGACCACGTCGACGCCGGCGGTGGCCACGGCCGCATCCTGCTCACCATCCCCCGATAGCGCAGACTCGGGGTCTGTCAAACGAGCGGCCCTGTCTCGCATTCGGTGGTGACGGAGCGTGCTGTTATCCGAGGAGGATGCGGTGCCGGAGCAGGGTGAAGCCTGCTCGTCCGTGCATCTGGCGCGCGATTCATTTGGCCTTGGTGTTGACGCCCTCAGTGGGGCCGTTGCTGGACGGAAATGTGAGCCCGGCGATCACGGCGTCGATCTTTGGCTCAAGCGATGAGCCGAAGCTCAGGAGTTGTCACCATCGGGACCGGCTGAGCTGGTGAATGGGAGCGGTCGAAGCAGCCTGGCTGTCACAAGCGAGGCATCGGACTTGTCACAGACGCTCATTCAGCAGCCTTTCTGTCACCAGCTACCGGAAGCCGGGGGTTCTCTGCGGCGATTTCATGAGGTCGCTGTCGCACGCGGCTGGCGCTACGCGGCGGCTGCCCGCTGGCGCGAGTACGCCTTCGCCGGACTGGACGCGAGGGCGTCGCGTCGGAGGCTGAGGTTCGATCTTCCGAGCCGGTGCTGCTCTCCGAGGCCGCCGACGGATGGAGGTTTCGGCGTTACGTGCTTGCATGCGAGATCCCTGTCCTGTTCGCAGCGCCCTGGCAGTGGTTGTGCAGTCGGCGTTCTGACGAGCGGCCCGAGAGCGTAGGGGAGTCTCCGCAGCTCAAGGGGCGTAGCAGAGGACGTCTCACCGTCATGGGCGGTTGCGGGTGCGACCGCGCGGAAATCGAACTGGCCGGTTTCATTGACGCGCTTCTGGCTGAGACCTATCTTCTGATCGAACTTGCGAACAATGTTCGATGTTTCGAACCATGGCCGTCAAAGGAGACAGCTCGTGTTGCGCACCCATCTCCGGCGTACTCGTGAGCCGGCTCCGGCGGCCCTCTCCGCGGCCTTCGTCACCCGACCCGCCACGGCGGGGTCCCCGGTCGCTGCCATGCTCACGCGGATACCGCGGCACGTCGGCCGCTGACCAGCGCGACGCGGCGCCCACGTCGCGCTGGGCCGGTCCTGCCCCAACAGGACGGAGGCCGGGCCTCACCCTCGACCTCACTTGCCCCTGATCACGGCACCCCAAAAAGACAGGAACGAACGTATATGCCCGCGGTTCTCTCGCGGCTGGCGGCGATATTTGTCGCCGCCTGCCTGCTCTTCACCGCCCAAGTCGTTACCACACCTCAGCGCGCCGCCGCCGCCGACCCCGGCTACCTGATGGTGCACTTCACCGGTGAGGGGGCGACCAACCAGCAGATGTACCTCTCGCACAGCACCGACGGCCTGCACTGGAACGACCTCAACGGCGGCGCCATGGTGCTGCGCTCCACGGTCGGCACCAAGGGGGTGCGCGACCCGGCACTCGTGAGGTCCCCCGACGGCAGCAAGTACTGGATCATCGCGACCGACCTGTGCATCAGCTGCGGGCAGGACTGGAACGCCTCCATCAACAACGGCAGCCGCAACCTGGTGGTGTGGGAGTCGACGGACCTGGTCTCCTGGTCGGATCCGTGGCTGCTCAACGTCGCCGGCGCGATCCCCGACGGCCGCAACGCCTGGGCCCCCGAGGCGATCTGGGACCCCGAGACCAACGACTACGTCCTGTACTGGGCGACGAACGTGCCCCTCAACGGCGCGACGAAGCACCGCATCTTCTACGCCCGCACCAGCGACTTCCACACCATCACCACCCCGCAGATCTACATCGACCGCCCCGGCGCCCAGGAGATCATCGACACCCAGATCATCGAGGTCCCGGCCGGTGTCGGCAACTACCGCTACGTGCGGGCCTCCGCCGACGGACAGATCACCCTCGAAGGCAGCAACTCCATCCTCGGGACGTGGACCAGGCTGGGCGACCTCTCCGGCATCGGCCTGATCGGCACGCAGGGCACGACCGGCACGCGGGTCGAGGGCCCGATGTGGATGAAGTTCAACGGCACCAACAAGTGGGGTCTCTACCTCGACCAGTACGCCACCAACAGCGGCTACATGCCGGTCCTGACGACCAACCCCTCAGACCCCGCCTCCTACCAGAAGCAGGTGACGGGCAGCTACAACATGGGCGTGACGAAGAAGCGCCACGGCTGGATCATGAACCTCACCTCCGCCGAGGAGAGCCGTGTCCTCGCCCGCTGGCCCAACACCCCGGTCCAGCGCCTGCAGTCGTTCAACTTCCAGGACCGGTACGTGCGCCAGACCAACTTCGACGTGCGCATCGATCCCAACGTGAGCCCCGCCGACGACGCCCAGTTCCGGATGCGGCCCGGCCTCACCGGCACCGGCACCGTCTCCTTCGAGTCGGTCAAGTTCCCCGGCTACTTCCTGCGCCACGCCAACTACGACTTCCAGCTGGTCCGCAACGACGGCACCGCCCAGTTTGCCGCGGACGCCACCTTCAACCAGGTCCCCGGCCTCGCCGACTCCACCTGGTCGTCCTTCCAGTCCTACAACCACCCCGACCGCTACATCCGCCACTATGCCTACCAGCTCCGCCTCGACCCCATCACCACCGCGACAGGACGCGGCGACGCCACCTTCCGCGCGACGAGCTGACCGACGCCGACAAGGGGGGCGCCTGCACGGCGCCCCCACCCACCCATCGCTCCACCAGACCGAAAGGAGCTGTCCGGTATGCCGGATACTTTTCGACCGCGCGGCGTGACAGCACAGCGCCGCCCGAGATTCCGGCAGGGCGCTCTGGCCGCCGTGGCCGCCGCCTCGCTCCTGGTGGGCGTCGCCGGCCCAGCGACCCCGGCCCAGGCAGCGGAGATCACCGATGGCCTGGCTCTCTGGTACAAGCTCGACGCCACCTCGGGCACCGTGGCGGCGGACGCCTCGGGCAACGGCCGGAACGGAACCGTGAACGGCACCGCCGGCTGGTCGGGTTCCGGGGAAGGGCTCACGTTCAACGGCTCCGACACCTATATCAAGGTGCCGGACAACATCATGAGCGGCATGAACGCGATCACCGTCTCGATGGACGTGCAGATCGACGCCAACCAGGCCACGCCGTACTTCCTCTACGGCTTCGGCAACTCCGCCAACGGAGCGGGCAACGGGTACCTGTTCGGCACCGGTAACACGTTCCGGACCGCCATCGCCTCCGGGGCCTTTTCGACCGAGCAGAACACCCGAACCACCAGCGACCTGCCGCGCTCCGTCTGGAAGCACGTCACCTACACGCAGACCGGCACCACGGGCGTCCTGTACCAGGACGGGGTGGAGGTGGCCCGCAACACGTCGGTCACCACCACCCCCGGTTCCATCGGATCCGGCATCACGACGGCCAACTACATCGGCAAGTCCCTCTTCAGCGGTGACAAGCTCTTCAAGGGCAAGATGCGGGACTTCAGGGTCTACAACCGCGCGCTGGCGCCCGGCGAGGTCCTCGAGATCAGCGGGAACACCACGCACATCGCCGCGGTCACCCTTCCCTCGCTGAAGATCGACGCCCTCATCGACGACGCCCGTAGCAAGATCACGCTGCCGGTGAAGGAGGGCACGGACCTCACCGCGCTCGCCCCGCAGTTCACGCTCGCCCAGGGCGCGTCGATCAGCCCGGCCTCCGGCACGCCGCGCGACTTCACCGCGCCCGTGACGTACGAGGTGACCGGCTCCGACGGAACGAAGCGCACCTGGACGGTGGAGGCGCTGGTCATGAGGAGCCCGGTCCTGCCGGGGCTCACCGCCGACCCGAACATCGTCCGCTTCGGCGACACGTATTACATCTACCCGACCACCGACGGCTTCGCGAACTGGAGCGGTACGCAGTTCAAGGCGTACTCGTCCAAGGACCTGGTCCACTGGACCGACCACGGTGTCATCCTCGACCTGGGACCGGACGTCAGCTGGGCCGACAACAAGGCGTGGGCGCCCACGATCGAGGAGAAGAACGGCAAGTACTACTTCTACTTCTGCGCCAACGGCAACATCGGTGTCGCGGTCTCCGACTCGCCGACCGGCCCGTTCAAGGACGCGCTGGGCAAGCCGCTGCTGAAGGCCGGTGACTACTCGGGCCAGATGATCGACCCGGCCGTCTTCACCGACGACGACGGGCAGTCGTATCTCTACTGGGGGAACGGCCAGGCGTACGTCGCCCCCCTCAACGCCGACATGGTCTCCTTCGACGCCTCGAAGGTCACCAACATCACCCCCAGCGGCTACAGGGAGGGCTCCTTCGTCATCAAGCGCAAGGGCACCTACTACTTGATGTGGTCGGAGAACGACACCCGGGACGAGAACTACCGGGTCGCCTACGCCACCGGCTCCTCGCCCACCGGTCCCTGGACCAAGCGCGGCGTGATCCTGGAGAAGGACCTCTCGCTCGGCATCAAGGGCCCCGGACACCACTCAGTGGTGCAGGTACCGGGCACCGACGACTGGTACATCGCCTACCACCGCTTCGCCATCCCCGGCGGCGACGGCACCCACCGCGAAACCACCATCGACAAGATGGAGTTCGACGCCGACGGCCTGATCAAGAAGGTCGTCCCCACCCTGAGCAGCATCGACCCGGTCTCCGGCGGCGTCGCCCTGCCGACGAACACCACCCGCTCGCTCCAGTCCGTCAACTTCCCCGGCCGCTACGCCGTCGTGCGGTCCGACAGCCTCGGCTACCTCGATCCGGTGACGTCCTCCAGCACGACGGCGGTCAAGCAGAGCGCCACCTTCACGATCGTTCCCGGCCTGGCCGACGGAAGCTGCTACTCGTTCCGTGACGCGTCCGGCCGCTACCTGCGCCACAAGGACCTCCGGATCCGCGCCGACGCGAGCAACGGCACCACGCTCTTCAACAAGGACGCCACCTACTGCGCCCGGTCGGGCTCGGCCACCGGTTCGGTCAGCCTGGAGTCTTACAACTACCCCGGCCGCTACATCCGCCACTACAACTACGAGCTGCGCCTCGACACCTTCCAGGACAACGCCACCTTCCGCGCCGACAGTTCCTTCCAGGCGGTCAACCCCTGGGCCTGACCGCATTCCCTCACTCGCGGGCTGCCCCGCACGGCTTTACCGTGCGGGGCAGCCCGTGGGACGGCGCTGTCACGTTGCTGGGCGGGGAGGTGTCTGATGGTGCGTCGTGGCGCCGTGGAGCCCGGTTCCGGGCTGTGCTCAGGCGGTGGGGGAGGGGCCGGCGGCGCCGGTGATCTGCTCCCGGATTGCGAAGCGGACGGTCATCTCGGCTCGGTAGTCGTCTGCGGGCATCAGGTGGCTTCAGCTCACCGTTGATCTTGATGAAGACCTCGTCAAGGTGCCGCTTGTCGCCGGTCCGGGGCCGGCGACGGCGTAGTCCGTTCGCCTAGGCCTGGCCGAACTTGGCGCACCAGCGGCGGATGGTCTCGTACGAGACGATGATCCCGCGCTCGAACATCAGCTCCTCGACCTCACGGAAGCAGAGCGGGAACCGGAAGTACAGCCACACGCAGTGGGAGATCACCTCGACCGGGTACCGGTGCCCCTTGCACGACAGCGGCCCGACCCCCACGAACAGCCCCCTCCGGCACGATCAACCAGAAGATCATCCCACCCGGTCAACCAACGTGACAGCGTCCTCCCGGTCCTTGCGTCCGGCGGCCGGTCGGCGGACCCGGATCTCGGTGCCGTCGATGATCCCGGTCTGCCCGCTCGCACCGAGACAGTCGACGACCTCGGCGAGGGTACGCAGCCTGCTGCCGGGCGCGACAGTGCAGCCGCGCGCCGCCAGCAAGGGTCGTAGCTCACCAATTGCGCGCGTGATGGTGGAGCGGTCGACAGCGAACCAGCAGGCTAGCACATCGTGCGTGCCGCCATGCCGCAGGTGAACGAGGGTGGCCAGCAGGCTGTCGACGAAGACCAGCTTGTGCTTCGCCCCGGCCCCGACCGCCCGGCGTCGAGAGTGCGACATGAGAACGGCCTGATGCCGCTCGTGCCACAACGGGCCGATCTCAGCGGCGAGTTCAGCGATCACATCCGGCGACAAGCCCGTGATCCGCTGGCTCCGAACGATGGCTGCACGCGCTCGAGTCCCCACCACGGAAGCCATGATCGACGATCACGACTTCACCTCGCCACCGCCAACCATGCACGAGCTCGTTAGGTGCGCCGTAGTCGGCGACCGAAGGGCTGTCGAACCTCGGCGCATCCACGAAACAGGAGGACATCACCGGCGTCGCTGGCCTCTCCACCACCGGCTGAGCACCGCCCGGAACCCGGCTCCGCCACGCCGCAACACCATCAGACACCTACCCCCGCAACAACGTGACAGCGCCTCTGAGCGGCTCGGCAGCAGTGCCACCGCCAGGGCGGGCACTGCGGCGAGGACCAGCCAGGGCACGGAAGGTGGCAGGTCCAGGTCGAGCAGGGAGCGGTGACCGAGCTGCCAACGAGAACGATCAGGCCGGAGACCGAGGACAGCGCGCCGGTGTAGGGGCCGATGCGGCCGTCTTCGGCAAGGTCGGGCACCCAGGCGCGGGCGGCGGGGACGACCAGCATCTGGCCGAGGGTGAGCAGGACGACGTACGCGGCAGCGGGCAACATCCCGCTACACCCGTCCAGCCGGAGGGCTGAGCCGCGGCCACGACAGCGAAATCGGACGCGATGAGCAGCAGCCCGGCGATCATTGAGCGGCGCACGCCGATCCGGTCAGCTGCCCAGCGCGTGACGGGCAGTTGGGCGCAGACACCCAGCAGGGAGGACAGGGCGAACAGCCAGGACAGGGCCGCCTGGGAGCCGGTCGCGCGCCGCACCTCCTCCGGCAGGGCGAGGTAGAGCTGGTTGCAGGCGAGCAGATAGGCGCAGCACAGGGCGAGAAAGCGGCGGTTGCGCAGCAGCACGCCCGAGTGCGTGAACCGTGGCCCTCCTCCTCCCAGATCACTGCCTGCCGGGCCACTTCGGACTCCACCGCCGGTGAGAACAGCGCGGCGGTGAAGCCGATGAGGAGCACCGCGCCGATCACCGTCCAGGTCTGCTCCGCACACCCCAGCCAGGCGAACCCGGCGGCCCGCAGCACGCAGCCGGCCAGCACGATCGGGCGCACGCCATAGCGGTCGACGAGTGCGCCGCCGACGACGAAGAGGCCCTGCTGGCTGAAGGTCCGCAGACCCAGGACGAAGCCGACCATCCGCCCCGCCATGGCGAGCGCGGTGCCGAGAGTGCTCGGCCAGGAACCGGCAGGACGGCGAAGAAGCCGATGTTGAAGGTGAGTTGCGTCAGGATCAGCAGCCGCAGGAGCGGTGACAGGTGCTTCCAGGTCCGCTCGCGCCCACGCTTCTCGGACCGTACTGTTCGGCGCGTCAGAACGCGGGGGATGAGATCGGTCAATGAGGGTGTCCGTCAGTTTCTGGGTGGTGTGAGTACGGGCGTTCGCGGTGGCTCCGGCACTGTCTGCACCGTCCTGCGGGGATGGTCCTTGGGCGCTCCCGGCTGGGCCTACGCCCGCCGCCTCAGCCTGGGGATGCGAACCCCGTCGGCTGCTGTAACCGCGAGCGTCCCGAGCAGGGCCAGGACGGCAGCCGGGGCAAGGACGGCCCAGGGGCGCGTACGGCATACGGCTGGTTCTCGGCGAGTAGCAGGCCTCATTCGGGGGAGGGGGCTGGGCACCGAGGCCGAGGAAGCTGAGCTACTAGCGACTCCTCCGCCTCACCACATAGGACACCGTCTGACGCTGAGTCCCTTCGCGAGTGGACAGTTCAGCAGATGACCGACGGTCGTTGCGGGACATCATCAGATGAGTCCGGCAACGACTGTCGGTCGAACGGCGATACCGGCGCTCCTGCGCCGGGGCGGCGGACGTGGGAGGCTACCTGGTCTTGAACCGGTCCGGACGCACGAAGTCCAGGCCTTCGATGGTCTGCTTGCCTAGCGCCTCGTGTGCGGCGATGTGGCCATAGCCGGTGGCCATCTTGAAGCCCTTTCCGGAGAATCCGGTGGCACAGTAGACCCTGCTGTTCTCATCCAGCCAGCCGAGGAGGGGGTGCCTGTCCTCGGTGAAAAGGTCGGGAAAAGCGTCGGAGCGCACGATGGTGGGGATCAGACCGGGGAAGAATTCGGTGACGGTCTCGGTGACCTTCTCGACTTCTTCCGGGGTGAGTTCTCTGGGCATGGAGTCCGGGTCGGGGGTTGCCCTTGCGCGTCCCCTCAGGGGTGCGTCCACTGATGCCTTGACCGTCACGCCATCGAGGGCGGGTGCGCCGTACATGGAGCGATCGTCGTACTGCCGGCTGAAGATGGGGAAGTTCTCTGGCGAGAAGTGTGTGCCGTCCTGGGCGATGAACCAGGTCAGGACGATCCGATGGGTTTCCGTGACGGCCTTGAGGTGGTCGGGCATGAGCTTTCGGGACCAGCCGCCGGAGGCGACGATGACCTTCTCGAACGTCCAGGTCCTGTCGCCCGAGGTGACGACCACGCCGTGTGCGGTTTCGGTGATGCTGTCCACGGGTGTGTTCTGATGGACGGTGGCGCCGCCTGCCTGGGCTGCCGCGACGGCGGCGCTGACGGCGCGGTCGGTGCGCAGGACGCCGGCGTGGGGGTCATAGATGGCGCAGTCGTCGGGGCGGAGGTTGTGCTGGGGGTAGCGTTCCGCTATCTCCTCCCGGCTGAGGACGTAGTGCTCGGCTCCGGTGATGCGCGCTGTCTCGAGGAGGCTGTTGATGAAGCTGCTGTTCGTCGTCCCGATGGTCAGACCCCCGGTAGGTGTGAAAATCTCCTGCCCGGTTTCCGCTTCGAGCTCGGCCCAGAGGCTGCGGGAGCGTTCCATGATGGGGTAGTAGTCGGGTTTCCCGAAGTAGATCGTGCGGAGCAAGCGGGTGTCCCCGCCCACGGCACTGCGGCCGTGGGCCGGGGTGGCGGCCTCGAAGCCCACTACCGAGTCGGACAGTCGGGAGGCCTGCCACAGGGCCATACTTCCGATGCTGCCCAAGCCGATGACTGCGAGTTTTGCGTCCATGAGAGCAGTTGCCTTTTCTTTACTCGTGAAGTCCGGCGAGTCTGCTGCCGAATCTGGCCAGGAGTGAGGTCTTGCTGGAACCCCTGCGCTCTTCCCATTGGTCGGCAACGCCGAAGAGCCGGTACATGGCGTGAACGCCCAGCCAGCGGATGGGTTCCGGTTCCCACTTGCGTGCCCGGTAGCCGACCCAGGGAAGGGTGGTCCGTTCGGATTCCTTCTCGAAGGCGAGCTCCACGAGAGTCCTGCCGCCGACATAGGCCGACGTGACGCCGTGTCCGGCGTAGCCGGTGGACGAGCCGATCCCCGATGCCGGGTCCCAGTGCACGCCGCCGTTCCAGTCCCGCGTGACGCCCAGGACCCCTGACCAGGCGTGGTCCACCTCGAAGGGGATGCTCGGGAAGAAGGTACTGAGCTTCTGCGAGATCAGGTCGATGGTGGACTGGGCGGTCGCACCGGCTCCCCCTGTGCCGGACCCGAGGCGGTAGGGGACACCGCGGCCCCCCATGGCGATGCGGCCGTCCGATGTCCGCTGGGCGTAGATGAAGGTGTGAGCGGAGTCGCTGAGGCATTGGAGCCCGTCCCAGCCGATCTCCTGCCATGCCTCCTCCGGCAGGGGCTTGGTCACGATCAACGAGGAGTTGACCGGAATCAGGGTCCGGCTGCCGAGCAGCTGTCCCGAATAGCCTTCGGTGCAGATGAACGTCCTGGCCGCGCTGACGCGTCCGTCGGCCAAGGTGAGGGTCTTGTCCCCGACACGGTCCACTCGGCTGCCCTCGAAGATCCTTACTCCCGTGGAGGTCAGGGTGTCGGCGAGGCCGTAGACGAGCTTCGCGGGGTGGAACCGCGCGCAGTGCTTGTAGAAGAGCCCGCCATGGACGGTGGAGATGTCGATCCGGCTCCGGAACTCGTCCCGGTCCAGCAGGTGGACTTCGTCTTCGGTCAACCCGTACTTCAGGTCGGCATCACGCCTGGTGACAAGCCGGCCCAGCCCTGCCCGAGTGTGAGCGGCGACGAGCGCGCCACCCTTGTGCTGATCGGCGTTGATGCCCTCGGCCTGGAGGATGTCCAGGACCGCGTCGACGCCGGCGACGA
Source organism: Streptomyces achromogenes (assembly GCF_030816715.1). Classification (NCBI taxonomy): domain Bacteria; kingdom Bacillati; phylum Actinomycetota; class Actinomycetes; order Kitasatosporales; family Streptomycetaceae; genus Streptomyces; species Streptomyces achromogenes. The sequence continues at coordinate 8,890,404 of NZ_JAUSYH010000001.1, forward strand.
ACTCCTGCTGCAGTGCCCGGCTCGCTTCCAGCCCGCCCCCGGCGCGGGCGAAGGTGGCACGGTTCCCTGGGGGCATCGCCGAGAGCCAGCCACCGTTGCGTCCTGACGCGCCGTAGCCCACCTGTTCGGCCTCGAAGACGGCGACCGAGAGCGACGGTTCGAGCTTCTTGGCGAAGTACGCCGCCCACAGGCCGGTGTAGCCGCCGCCGATAATGGCCACGTCCACGGAGTCCTGGCCGGTGAAGCGGGGGAACGACGGCCTCTTGTCGGCCAGCCCGGCCACCCAGAAGCCGAGCTCTCCGTTTCGCGGTGGTGCCGCATGGGCGTTCATGGTGCGTCCTTCTTCTGTGTCTGGGACCCGGGGGGCGGGGCTGGAAGGCGGTGCAGCTGCCGTCGGCGGAGAGGGTTGCCCGGTTGAGGTAGGAGGACTCCGACGACGCGAGGCGGAACGGCGTCGGCGATCTCCTCGGCAGTGGCGGCGCGTCGGACTGGGATCAGCCCCTCACGCGGTGCCTGGGGAAGCCGGTTCACCGCCGCCGCTCACGATCGGCTCGTCGCTAGACCGCGGTGCAGATCATCTGGATCTCGACCGGACTGTTGAGCGGTAGCCCGGCGACGCCGATAGCGGTGCGGGCGTGCCGGCCGTTCTCGCCCAGTACCTCGATGAGCAGTTCACTGGCCGCGTTGGCGACCTGTGACTGGAGACCGAAGTCCGGCGTGCTGGCCACGAAGACCAGAATCTGCACGAGACGGACCCGGTCCAGGTCGCCGACCGCCTGCACTGCGGCGGCGAGCGCGTTGAGCGCGGCATGGCGTGCGAGCTCCTGCGCGGTCTCCAGCTCCACGTCCCGCCCGACGACGCCCTGGCCCAGCAGTTCTCCGGCCTTGAAGGGAAGCTGGCCGGAGAGGTGGATGCTGGACCCCACCGTCCGGTGGGGCACGAGGTACGTGCTGTCGGCGAGGACGGGTAGCGTCAGTCCTAGGGCTCGGAGCCTTTCCGCAGCCGAGTCGCCCTTGACGGTTTGCGGCAGGGGCAGACTCATGCCGCCGCCTTGCTGCGCACCATTTCTTCGGTTCTCCTCTCGGGTGTCAGGGGCGCGGCAGGCCGAAGAGGACCGGGAGGTCGGCGATGTCGGTGATCCGCTCGTAGCCGAGCCAGTGCTCGTCGTGCTCGAAGCCGCGATCGACATACACCTTGTTCTTGATGCCCATGATCGCCGCGGAGCGCAGGTCGTACATCGGGCTCGCGGACACGTGCACGAGCTCGTCGGGTGTCACGCCGAGCTTGTCGAGCATGTAGTCGAAGGCGCCGAGTCGCGGCTTGTAGACGCCCATCTCCTCGGCGCTGATGACGACCTCGAACGGGGCCTTGAGGTTCTCCGCGAGACGCACGGCATGCGCGGTGTCGCTGTTCGTGATGATGACCAGCGGGACCGCCTCGGCCAGGCGGTTCAGCGCCTCGGTGACGCCCGGGTACGGGCCCCAGGTGGGGATGGTCTCGTACACCGCCCGCGCGTCTTCCTCGCGGTGCTCGAGACCGACCTTGCGCGAGGCGCGTTCCATGGAGCGGGCGACGACCTGGTGGAACGGCTGGTAGGCGCCCGTGCACTCGTCGATCCGGTACGCCTTGCAGATCCGCAGGAACTCATCGGCGACCTCGGGCGGCAGCCGGTCGCCCAGAACCTCACGCATCGTGTCGTTGATGCTGAACTTGATCAACGTTCCGTTCATGTCGAACGTCACGAACTTGGGCTTGACGTCGAATCCCACTGGTTCCTCCTAGTGTTCAGCGGAGCAGTCCGAGCAATCTGGTCGATTGTCGACCATCCTTCAGTCGATTGTCGACCAATTGAGGTCGACTGTCAACAGCGGTTAGGTGTATGAGGCCATGACGTTGGTGACGCTGCTGCAGGCTCGCGCTGTCGGGGACTGGTTTCCGACGGCGGTGCGTGGTCGATGGTAGTTGTAGTGGATGTTCCAGACTGAAATGGCTTCAGCGCGCTGGGTTTCTGAGGTCCACACGCGGGCGTAGAGGAACTCTTCGGACGCCGAGTGCAGGTACACGTACCCGGCCTTGGCGCCCCTGGCCTTGGCCCGGTCCGCGGCCTTCGCCTGCTCGCTGCCGCGGCCGGGGGCGCGCCAGCCGCCGCCGTCGGGAATCCTGCCGACCTTTTTCACGTCCACGTGGACCATGTGCCCGGGCCTGCGGGCGGGGATCTCCTGCGGCTCGCGGTTCGTCTCGCCGTTGGGGTCGATGAACTTCCGTCGGTTCAGCCCCAGAGGTGGCGGGTGGCCGTCCGGCGGGAGATGGGTATGCCGTCGGCGGCGAGCTCGAACGCGATCCGGGCCGCGGGCCACTTGCGCTCCCGCCGCAGCGCCCCGACCTCGTGATCACCTGGCAAGGGGTCCCTGTCGGTTGGCGGTGCGGTGCGCTGGAGCGGTCGAGCAGGCCCAGTTCCCCGTACCGCCGGTACCGGTTGACCCATTTGGAAGCACACGCGGGTGCCCATCTCCGCGGCGACGTGTGCGATGGGGCGGGTCTTGCAGCGCTCGATGAGACGGCGGCGTCCTTCGACGGTCAGCGGGGCGTTGCGGTGAAACAAGAGGTGTTCCTTGCTTCCGGCGGAGGGAGTGGTGGGAAGGGGTTGGGGCTCAGTGGTGCGCACGTTGGCGGAGGGCTATGAGTACGCCGGTGAGGGTGAGCGCGACGGGTATCAGGCTCATCGGCGTGGCGTGACCGTGCTGGATCGCTCCGGCGGCGAGGACCTGTCCTGCGATGACAGAGAGTCCCAGGACGAGAACGCCGTGGATGCGGGCCAGCCAGGAGGTCAGAGCGACGAAGGCGGTGCCGAGCAGCCCGCCGATGTAGAGGTCGGCGTCGCCGGGCATCCCGTTCAGGCTGCCTGCGGCAAGCAGGCTGACGGCGAAGGCCACGATGGGTGTGGCCAGGCCGACGACCATGTTGTTCACGGTCGCGGCCCATGGGCCGACAACTCGTGCGATGCGCCCGTTGAGCGCCTGCTGCACCGACAGGCCGGCCCCGGTGGCCAGCGGGGTGGCGGCGGCCAGCACCGTTGCCCAGGCAACGCCTGCTGTGAGCTGCTCACTCGCGCCGACGCCCATGGTCGTGACGGCCAGGGCGGTTGCGATGACGCGCGAGCGGCTGACGGCCTGTCGTCCTGAGGGGCTGAGGCCGATGTGGTCGACGAACAGCGCGCCGCATGCTTGTCCCGCGGTGACGGCGATGCTGAACAGTGCCACCCCGATCATCGGGGCTGTGAGGCCTTGGCTCGCGACAAAGCAGGCACCCAGCACTGCGCCTGAGGCCTCCCAAGGCCGCAGCCGCCTCTCCCGAAAGACTGCTGCGATTCCCGCCACCTCGCGCCGGCGTGCGGGCATGAGCAGGCTGACGGCCAGCAGCGCCAGCAGGCTCACGCCGATGCTGATAGCTCCTGCGGCGATGCCAGTGCGGGGCCCGTGCCGAGCTGGGCGGCGAGGCGTCCGTTGACCTCGGACTGGGGTGCGAGGAGCCCCCCGGCGAGCACCATCAGCGGCACGGACAGTACGCGGACCGCCCTGCACGGCGCTGGACGCCGCCCGCCAACGACCGTACGGGCAGCGGTGTTCACCGCGGCTGCTGCTCGGCAATCACAGCCCAGTCGTCCACTGCGCGGCCGTCGGCGATCGCCTGGTCGAACACGCCTCTGAGCAGTTCACCGAACGGCAGGGAGACCGCCTGACCGGCTGCTGCATCCAGGGCGAGGTGGAGGTCCTTGCGTCCAAGTGCTGTGGTGAACCCGGCCGGCTGGTACCTGCGCTGCGCGATCATTGACCCATATCCGGAGTAGACGGGTCCGGGAAAGAGTGTCGAGGCCAGCAGTTCGACGAACTGACCCGGGTCGGCGCCGGCCGCGTCGGCGACGCTGACCGCCTCGCCGAGCGACTGAATCACGCAGGCGATCAGGTAGTTGCCCAGGACCTTGGCGGTGTTGGCCTGCTCGGGCCGCTCGCCCAGGCGCCAGGTGCGCGATCCGATCGCGTCGAAGAACGGCTGGACCCGGTCGATGAGCCCGGGCTCTCCTGCGGCGAGGATGTTCAGCGCACCGGCCTCCGCGACGCTGACCCGGCCGAACACCGGGGCGGCCACATATCCGATCCCGTGCGCAGCGTGCGCCTCTGCGGCCCGGCGGGCCAGCCCGACGCTCACCGTAGCCACGTTGACGTGCACCGCCCCAGGCCGGGCCTGTCCGAGGACCCCGGAGTCGAGGAAGGCCTCCGCGAAGGCGGTGTCGTCGGACAGGACCGAGAACGCCACCGGGCACTGGAGGGCCTCCGCGACCGATGCGGCGCGGAGGGCGCCGGCCTCCGCGAGCTCTTCCGCAGGCCCCGCTGAACGGTTCCACACCACAGTCTCCAGGCCTGCCCGCACCAGATTGCGCGCGATCGCCCGCCCCATCCCGCCCAGGCCGATGACTGCAACCTCGCCCATCGCGCAACCTCCATAGTGTGAACTATCTAAGACGGTTCAACTATGACGCGATTCGACGCCGATGTCGAACTGGCTAAGATGGTTCAGGTAGTCCATGGTGGTTCATACGAAAGGGGGTGCCCGTGGAGGCCCGTCGACTGTTCCGGCTGGACAACGAGGTGCTGGCGTTCCGCTTCACCGCCACGATGAGCGACCGGGTCGGCGCGGAGCCCCAGGAGCGGCTCTCCGACCCCGGCCGGCTGGAGATCTGGTTGCATGCCGCGGGGCTCAGCGTGCCTGACGTCTCGCCCACCGAGCTCCAGGATGCGCTAACGCTGAGAGAAGCGATCTACCGTGCCGGGCTGGCCGTCGCCGCCACCCAGCGCCCCAATCCGGGTGACGCGGCAATCCTGAACGGGGCCGCGGCCGCAGGACAACCAAGGCCCGGTCTCGAGAACGGGCTCGCAGTCTGGCACCTCAGCAAGGAAGCACCGGTACCGGACGCGCTCGGAGTGCTTGCCGCCGACGCCATCCAAATACTCGGAGGCCCCGACCGTAGCCGGATCAAAGCATGCGAAGGCCCCGGCTGCGCCGGCCTCTTCCTCGACACCAGTCGCGGCACAAACCGCCGATGGTGCTCAATGAACACCTGCGGCAACAGGGTCAAAAAAGCCCGGCTCGCAGACAGGTAACGACTACAGGAAACCGCCCCCGTAGCTCTCCGGTACCGCCTCGCGCTCATGTCAGAGGCGGGTCGCCAACAGCGGACGCCGCCAGCACCCTGTCAACAACCTCACGACCCGGAACAGCTAGGAGTGCCTTGTGCGGGCCCCGGCGTCGACCGCCCCACGGTCCAGGGGGCTTCCGTGCCCGGGGAAGCGACTTGAGGTGTGGGGGCAAAACCCGACAGAGGTATAGTCGACAAACGACCAAGCGGTCGACAAGCGCTTAGGGAGGGTGGCGGGGTGGACCACAAGTTCGAGTGGCAGGAGCAGCGGACGACGACGCCGGATGGCGTCTACCGCACACTGCGGGCGGCCATCCTCGACGGGACCGTACCTCCTGGTGGCCAGCTACGAGAGGCGCACATCGCCTCGGATCTCGGGATCAGCCGGTCCCCGCTGCGCGAGGCGCTGACCAAGCTGGAGGAGGAGGGGCTCGTCGTAAAGATCCCCTACCGTGGGGCGTTCGTCGTAGAGGTGAGCCCTCGAGAGGTCGCCGAGATCGACTCGGTCCGGCTGCATGTCGAACCCTACGCCGCCGAGCTCTCGGCCGAAGCGCTGCGTGGTCCTGAGCGGCCGCAGTTGCTGCAGACTGTCGAGGATCTCCGTCGGGCGATGGAGAAGGACGACATCCCGGCCAGCATCGACGCCCACCTTCGTTTCCACCGGCTCTTCTACGAGCTCTCGGGGCACGGCATCCTGCAGGGCCTTTGGAACGGCTGGGAGACCAAGCTGCGCCTCTACCTCAGCGTCGATCACCGTACTTACAGCGACAACCCGCGTCAACTGGTCGTCGAGCACGAGAGGTTGGCCGCGGTTGCCCTGGAAGGCGACACCGACGCCTTCCGTCAGGAACTGGCTGCCCATTTCCCCATGGGGCTGCGAGCCCAGACGGGAGATGCGGGGGAACCGACGCACCGGCACGTATGAGGCCATGCCGCGTGTGTGCAGTGTCCGGCCCGCTCCTCACCGTGACGTTGCGGACCCGTGCCGAAAGGTCGGGATCAAGCTCGCACCGTCAACGCGATCGTGTAGCGGATCTTGTATGAAGGACGCCGGCCGCTGGCGCGGTGGGACGGGCTGGGGCGACGGGGCGTTCACGGCTGCGAGGAGTCCTGGGTGCCTCCCATGTTTGTCAGGATCGGTCGGACTCTGTCCGGGTCGGTGCCCCCGCGCGCTCTGACGGGCTCGATCACGCCACCGTGACCCGGCCGGTGCGCCGATGCCGTCGAGTTCGTCGAGCACGCCCCAGAGCGACCGGGCCGGGCCCTGGCTTCGGTCCCCCGGGCGACAGCGCGGATATGCGGTCGGCGAGGTCGCCGAGCCCGGAGGTAACTGCCCGGCCTGTACGGCGGGGCGAGTCGTGGCATTAAGGATCTCCTGGGCGTGAGGTCGACCGTCGGCGCGTGGTTCGGCGATCCGATCGGCGCTCTGCGTCAATCGCCCTGGAATCCGCCGCCGTCAGCGACCGTCATGTGGACAGGTGCGCTGCACGCTCTCGCCCACGCCGAACCGGATGGACCGGCGAGCGCGGTTGCGGTGTCGGCCGTCGTTTCCGGCAGCAGCGGATGGGTCCGCACGCGGCGCTCCCAGCTTGTGCTCGGCGCTGAAGTTTGTGTTGACAGTGTTCAACAGGCAGCCCTATGGTCGACAAACGACAATCAGGGTGGCTGATTTAAGCCATCATGCGGCGCTTTGTCGCCACAAGTGCTCGAGAGGACGGCCGAGTGCAGATAATCACAATTCACAAGATGCGGATCTTCGCAGCGAACTGCGAGGGTTTGTGGCCTGTGCCGTCCAAGGCGGTGGCACGGTGAGCGGGCGCGTGGCCTCGGTAGCACAGACCGGCTCGGCTTCCGGTCGGCTCCAGGCCTTGGGTCTGACCCTTCCCGAGCTCCGTGAGAATCCGTACTACGCGCACCACCGCAGTGTGGATTCGAGCATCTACGTTTCGGGTCAACTTCCTTACAAGGAAGGTTGGTTGCTGGGCCAGGGCGTCGTCGGGCGGGACGTGGAGCTGGAGACCGCGCAGGAGCTCGCACGCCATGCCGCGCTCAACGCGCTCGCCGCCGCAGTGCAGGCGGTCGGCGACCTGGACCGGGTCCGGATCGTGCAGATGCTGGTCTTCGTGGCCAGCACGCCGGACTTCGGTATGCAGTCACAGGTCGCCAACGCGGCCAGTGAACTGCTCATCGAGGTACTGGGCGAGAACGGCCGGCACGCCCGCACCGCTATCGGCGTCGCCGGGCTACCGCTCAACAGTCCGGTCGAGATCCAGATGGTCTGCACCGCGGTGTAGGGGTGGGCACGACGGCGGTGCAGCGCGAGCGTGGGTGATGGTGCGCGCCACGCACATTCGGCATTCGAGGGAGTCGGCATCCGCTCCCTCGTTCATTCCCAGACACAGCAAGAGGAGTGCAGCGTGAACCGGCTCCAGCGAGCACTCGACGCCCTGGTCGAGCGGGTCGACACCCCCGCGCCGATCGTGCTGGTCGATGTCATGCAGGACAACATTGACCGCATGCAGGGCTTCGCCGCCCGGCACAACCTCGATGTCAGGCCTCACGTCAAGACGCACAAGTGCGTGGAAATCGGCCGGCGGCAGATCGAAGCCGGGGCGGTCGGAATCACCGCGGGCAACGTTGGTGAGGCCGAGGTCTTCGCCGGGGCCGGATTCGACGACATCTTCCTCGCCTACCCGGTCTGGCCCTCGGGAACGAAGGGGGCCCGGATCCGCCGACTCGCCGAGTCCGTGCGGCTGCGGGTCGGCGTGGACAACGTCGCGGCGATCGAGGCCCTCGCCGACGCGATAGGCGACGAACCGGACCGGCTGCAGGTCGTGGTCGAGGTCGACTGTGGTGCCCGTCGTTCCGGAGCACCGCCCGAGGCAGCGGGCGACCTCGCGCTCGCCGCCCGCAAGCGCGGCCTGGTGCCGGTGGGCGTCTTCACCTATCCAGGTCACGGCAGCTCCGGCCCGGACGCTCGCGAGCGCGCCGCGCGGGACCAGGATGCCGCGCTCACCACCGCGGTACGCAGCCTCGACGGCGTCGGGATCACCGCCGAAGTGGTCAGCGCCGGCTCCACACCCACCGTCGAGTTCTCCACCAGCAGCGTCATCACCGAAATCCGTCCCGGCGAGTACGTCTTCGGGGACCTGAACAACGCGCGGCTCGGCGCCTGCACGGACGATCAGATCGCGCTGTTCGTCGCCGCCACCGTGGTCAGCGACTGGGTGCCCGAGCAGGTCATCCTCGACACGGGCACCAAGGCCCTCAGCCGCGAAGGCAGCATCGAGCGCGGCTACGGCCGGGTCGCCGGCACGGCGGCCGTTCTGTCCAAGCTCAACGAGTACCACGGATTCCTCGCGCTGCCCGCGGGCGGGTTCCGCCCCAGGGTCGGCACCGTGGTGCCGGTGGTGCCGAACCACGTCTGTCCGGTTGTCGTCAATTTTGAGGAGTTGATCGTCACCGACAGCGCCGGCACGTCGCTGCAGCGGTGGCCGGTCGACGCCCGCGGCTTCCTCAGCTGACGGGCCCCGGGACGAGACCCCCTGGCTGAGCGCCACCCCACCGACCTCTCCCCCCGTGAAGGAATGTCTGACATGAGACTCAAGAACGTCGCGGCCATGGTGACCGGTGCCAGCAGTGGCATCGGGCAGGCGGTGAGTTCTCACTTCCGCCGCGAGGGCGCGCGACTGTTGCTCACCGGCCGCAAGGAGCAACTCGACACCGCCCAGCCCGACGACCTGTACATCCCGGGAGACCTCAATGACGAGGGGTTCGTCGAGGGCCTGGCCAACCAGGCCGCCCAGTCCCTCGGCACCGTCGACGTCGTCGTCCTCAACCACGGCCTGCAGGCCAGCAGCCCGCTCACCGAGATGCCCTACGACGACGCGAAGAACGTGCTCGACAGCAATCTGCTCAGCGCGTTCCTGGTGATGAAGCACTTCGCGCCGCTGATGCCCCCCGAAGGAGGCTCAGTCGTCTGCGTAAGTTCACGGCTCGGCATGGTCGGCAAGCCCGGGGAAGTCCTGTACTCCGCCGCTAAGGGAGGCCTCATCATGCTCGCCAAGGGGGCGGCGATCGAATGGGCCCCGCGCAACATCCGCGTCAACGTCGTCGCTCCAGGCCTGACCGCCACCCCGATCATCGAAGCAGCGATCCAGCGCAGCCCCGACCCTGAGGCCTACCGCCGCGAGCGCGAGACCCAGATCCCGCTGCAACGCCTCGCCACCCCCGAAGAAGTCGCCGACGCGGTCCTCTTCTTCGCATCAGCAGAGTCGTCGTACATCACCGGAGCAGTCCTCCCCGTCGACGGCGGATACACCGCCTTCTGAACACCCCTGCCTTGTCGTACGTGAAGGTCGCGAACCGCGGTCCGGTCGAAGCGATGAGCGGATGCCGTTCGGCACCCCACGAGGCCCAACGCCCAGTCTGACGAGTTCCGGATCGCCCCAGCCGGTTCCAAACAGCCACCCATCCGGGATCTGAGTGGCTCCCAGTGCGCTTTCCCCTTTTGTAAGGAGCAAACCCATGCGAATCAGAAGACACTTGAGCGTCCCCATGGTCATGGCCGCCCTGGCTCTCGCGCTCGCCGCGTGCGGGGCGAGCGGCACGCCGCAGAACGTGGGGGCCAAGGGCACGGCGCAAGGCGGAGGTTCCGGATCGTCGGCCGAGCACACCGACGACATCTCGGTGGGCGTGAAGCCGGATGCCAAGGCCGTGAAGCTGCTGCCCGCGGCGGTGAAGGCCGAGGGCAAGCTCTCGGTGGCCATGGACCTGACCAGCCCGCCCACCACGTTCATGGCGTCGGACAACAAGACCCCGATCGGGTTCAACCCGGACATGGCCCGGCTGATCGCCGCCAAGCTCGGCCTGAAGCTGCAGATCAACAACGTCAAGTTCGACACCATCATCACCGGACTGCAGGCCGGTCGGTACGACTTCACGGCCTCCACCATGGGCGCCACGAAGGACCGGCTGAAGGTGCTCGACATGGTCGACTACTTCAAGGCCGGGACCGGAGTCTCCGTCCCCTACGGGAACCCGCAGAAGCTGGGCACCCACACGCTGTGCGGGCACCGCGTCGGTGTCACGTCCGGCAGCACCCAGGAGCTGCAGTGGGTGCCGCTGCTGTCCAAGCAGGACTGTACGAGCAAGGGCAAGCCCGCCATCGAGGCGGTGACCCTGCCCAGCGTGAACGACGCTCTCACCCAGCTGGTCTCCAAGCGGCTCGACGCGGTGATGTACGACTTCACCGCGCTCGGGTGGGCGGCCGAGCAGCAGCCCAAGACGTTCGAGGTCCTCAAGCCCATGGTGACCGCCAAGACCGTGGCCGTCGCGCTGAAGAAGGACTCGCCGCTGACCCCCGCGGTGCAGGCTGCCGTCCAGTCGATCATCGACAGCCCCGAGTACGCCGAGGCTCTGGGCCGCTGGGGCTTCCCGGATCTCGGGATCACGACCGCGGCCATGGCCGTCCCGCAGGACTGACATGAGCACGGATCTGATCGGTACGAAGACCAGGAGCCGGCCGGTGCCCGAACTGCTGCCCGAAGACAAGAAGCGGATCACGCCGAAGCGTCCGCGCGACTACGTCGCCTGGGTGGTCGCGATCGCGATCGTCGCCGGTCTGGTGTGGACCGCGGTGACGAACGAGAACTATCGCTGGCCGGTGGTGTTCAGCTACTTCACCACGCAGACCATTCTCGACGGTCTGCTGGTCACGCTGATTCTGACCGTGGCGAGTATGGCCCTGGGCACGCTGCTGGGGCTGGTGCTGGCGGTGATGCGCATGTCGCCGCAGCGGCCCGTCTCCGGGCTGGCCCAGCTCTACATCACCTTCTTCCGCGGCACCCCGGTGCTGGTGCAGCTGGTCTTCTGGTTCAACATCGCGGCGCTCTACCCGAACCTGTCGGTCGGTATCCCGTTCACCGGCGTCTCCACGCCGGTGAACGTGAACGCGATCATGACCCCGATGACCGCGGCCGTCGTGGGGCTCACCCTGAACCAGGCCGCGTACATGTCGGAGATCATCCGCGGCGGGTTCGCGTCGGTCAGCCGCGGACAGCACGAGGCCGCGGAGTCCCTGGGCATGTCGGGGTTCACCAAGCTCCGCCATGTGATCATCCCGCAGACCATGCCGGCGATCATTCCGGCCACCGGCAACCAGGTGATCGGCATGCTCAAGGAGACCTCGCTGGTGAGCGTGCTCGGCGTCGCCGACCTGCTGAACAGCGCACAGGCCATCTACGCCCGCAACTACCAGACGATTCCGCTGCTGATCGTGGCCAGCCTCTGGTACCTGATCATGACGCTGGTGCTGAGCGTGCCCCAGTCCATGATCGAGCGCCGTTTCTCCCGCTCGACCCGGGCGCGGCTGACCCCGGCCGCCACCGCGGCCGAGCCCGGAGCCGGACAGCCAGTTCCCACCACGAGGGAGTCCCTGCTGTGAACGCCGACGGAACGATCGTCGCACGCAAGCTGTGCAAGAGCTTCGGACGCCACCAGGTCCTGCGCGACATCGACCTGACCGTCGCGGCCGGGGAGATCTCCTGCATCATCGGGCCGAGCGGATCGGGCAAATCGACACTGCTGCGCTGCATCAACGGGCTGGAGACCGTGGACCGCGGAGTCCTGAAGGTCAACGGAGAGGACTTCGGCTATGTCGAGAAGGACGACGCCTACCACGCCGTCCGCCCGCAACGGCTGGCCGAGCAGCGCGCCCGCATCGGCATGGTGTTCCAGCAGTTCAACCTGTTCCCGAACATGACCGCCGAGAGCAACGTCATGTCCGGACCGGTGCTGGTGCAGAAGAAGGACCGCGCCGCCTGCCGGGAACGGGCACAGGAGCTGCTGGCCAAGGTCGGCCTCGAGGGCTGCGGCCACAAGTACCCCGCCCAACTCTCCGGCGGTCAGCAGCAGCGCGTGGCCATCGCCCGCGCGCTCGCGATGGATCCCACCATCATGCTGTTCGACGAACCCACCAGCGCACTGGACCCCGAACGCGTGGGCGAAGTACTCGCCGTCATGCGCGACCTCGCCGGCAACGGAATGACCATGCTGCTCGTCACCCACGAGATGGGCTTCGCCCGCGAGGTCGCCGACGAGGTGCTGTTCATGGACGACGGCATCGCAGTCGAACGCGGCGACGCACGCGAGGTCCTGGCCAACCCCCGCGAGAAACGCACCCAGGCCTTCCTCGAAAGGGTGCTGTAGAAGCGGCCCGGACCCGCGGCAGCGGACCCGGCAGCGTGGCCGCCCGGCTTTTGCTCCGGTCAAAGCCGTCGCCTTCGCGCTTGTGGGCCTTGGCCGGGGTGACGCCGATGCTGTGACGAGTGGCCATGTCCAGGCCGCGGGCGGTGAACGGGCGAGTCCGGTGAGGGCTTGCGCCAAGGGCCTGGATCGCTCCGTCGCGGTCAGCGTCCATGTCCACCGTACCGACAAGGTCGACGCGCAGATTCTGGTCCAGCTACTGGCCACAGACTTCCTGTTAGGCAGGTGGCTGGCGGACGAGCGCACCCAGATGCTGCGCAGGGTGACCATGCGGCGCGCTCACCTGACGCGTCAGTGCATTCGCGCGAAGAACCAGATCACTCCGTCAACTCAAGGCTGCCGAAGAAGTGTTCGTTCACCTGCCGTTGGCCTCGGAAGAGGACCGCCAGATCTTCGCGGGCAAAGTCGTCACCGCTGTCCGCGCGCCCCGGCCCACCCGCCTAGGGTTCTCCACCAGCGGTTTCCCGATCGAACCGCCGTCGGTGGTGCCGCCGCGACGCTGGCTACCAGCCTGGCCGACAGCCGCGTGTCCCCTGCGGTGATCGAGCTGTACATACCGGAGACCGCGATCCGCTCCGCGCCGCTCCGACTCCACGTCGAGGTCGATGTCCGGCAGCGACGTATGCCGCTCGCTGAGAAAGCGCTCGAACAGCAGCCGGTGTTCGAGCGGGTTGGCAGAGGCGACGAACAGCGCGTGGTTGACCATGGAGCCGGCGCCGGAGCCGCGCGCCGCGACCCAGATCCCCAGCGCCCGGGTGTCCCCACGACCTGGGCCACGGTCAGGCAGAACCCCTCGAAACCCAACCGGCCGATGACGTCCCGCTCGTAGCGAAGCTGTCGGACGGCACTTTCGTCGGTGTCCAGGCCACGGGCGACCATCCCGGTCTCACACCGCTGCCGCAGCAGCCGCATGGCCGAACCGCGCTCGGGGCCGGCGCCGACGACGGCAGTTTCGGGGAAGTGGGGACGCCCGAGCCCGAGATCGGCCGGGGTGAGGGTGCAGAACTGGCCGGCGTCCTCGGTCTCGGCCAAGAGGCGGACCGCCCGGCTGGGGTCGTCGCCGACGGCCCGGCCGATGCGGTCGGCGGCCGCCGTCATGGCGGCCGGGTCCTTCAGCTGGCGTTCGCCGCCGTCCAGATGCTGGCGGTCGGCGGGCCGCAGCAGCCGGGCCGCGTCCAGGGCATCGGCCAGCATAGAGCTAAACCGCGCGAACGTGCGAAAAGGTAGGGGGTGCGGATCGATCGCCAAGGGACGCGGCCGGCGAACGTCGGCTGGGGACCGGGCTGTCGGTGGTCACTGCCAGGATGACTCGCGTGCCGATCAACGAAGTGACCAGTCACGCCGTGACAGAAGCGCCTCGAGCAGGCCCTCGACGGCCGGCCGGGCCATCAGTCGGTGGCACGACATGGTCTGGAACGCCATGCCGCTGCGGCGCGGCAGAACACAAGCCAAGCCGTAGGAAAGAACTGGCTATGTGCCGCGGGACTGGTGTTGCCTTAGGGGTCAGATGCCAAGCATGGTGTTGAGGTCGTCCAGGGACTTCACCGTCACGTAGTCGTAGCCGTGGGTCACCGGGTCGTAGCCACGGTCCAGCAGGACCGGCTTGCGGAAGCCCATGTCATGCATCGACTGGTGGTCGTAACGGGTTGCGAGGCGACGTGCAGGAAGTCCTCGGGAGGGGGCGAGCTGGTCGAGCATGGCCTACGTGCAGTTCGGCCGCCGCGCTCACGGAGTGGAAGAAGACCAAGGAACTGGCCTTCCTGACGGAGGTGTCCTCCGTCCCGCTCCAGCAGGCGCTGCGCCATCTTCAGACGGCGTTCGCCGACTTCTTCGCCCAGCGCGCCAAGTACCCGCGCTTCAACTCGCGGCTTTCCCTGCCCTGCTCCGCAGGAGCTTCGTTTCCTCCCTGCCTGAAGGCAGGGGTATTCACGAAGGAGAGACCCGACGAAGGAGCTCCGATCCTTCTCTGCGGAAATGGGATAGGGTGTTCGATTTTTTCAGGCATGCCATGACGGACTTACCGGAGTTGGGCGATGACGTCGTCTAGGCTTACGGCCAAGGCGTGTTCGACATTGATCCAGTCGTCCTTGGCGTGGCCGAGGAGATACTCGCGCCGTTCGGGTGCGCGCTCCGCTCGCCAGTTGGTGAGGAGCGCGCGCAGTGTGAGTCGTGCCAGTGCGGCAATCGGGAGCAGCGGAAGTTCCGAGTCCTTGATCGGCCGCGTGCGTTGGTAGCCGGCGACGAAAGCGCAGGCCTCTCGCCAGGGATGAAGCGGCGTCCTGGCGAGCAGGTTCGCCATGGGAACAGCGGGGTCGAAGATCACCGCACTGCGCACCGTGTCGCCGAAGTCGATGACGCCGGTGATGAAGTGTTCGCTCTTCGGATCCACCACGACGTTGTAGGGGCTGAAGTCCCCGTGGATCACCTGTGCTTCGAGATCGCTCAGCCTCGGGACGACGTTTTCGCCGAAGAGCCGGAACACCGCTTCAGCCAACTGACGGTGCTCGGGGTTCGGCGTGTGCTCGACCAGTTCGGTCAGCTGGTGGAAGTGCCGGATGTCCCAGGCCAGACCGCGTCGGTCCGCCGGATGTGTGAACGTCCTGAGCGCCACGTCGACTCGCCCCAGCATCTCGCCCGCCTTGGCGAGCCGCTCGGCGTCCGGGTTCGCCTCGGCCAGGATCTGGCCTTCGGCGAAGTCGAACACTCGCAGGACCCGAGGTCTGCCGTCGTTCAGCCTGATCGTGACATGGTCGTCTCCGTCGGTGGTCAGCTTCACCCGCTGGACGGGCAAGTGCGGAGCGGTGCTTTCGAGGTAGCGCATCGCTGCGGTTTGGAGGGCGACAACCGCCTGCGCCTCGTCAGGCGGTGAGACCTTCACGAGGTAGCTGCTCGAGTCGGTCCTGAGTCTGAACGTGTCGTCCTTCTCGGTCGCCAGTCGCCCCAAGCGCCCGGTGAGGCGATAGCGCTCCTGGAGGAAAATGCTCACCAGCATCACGTCGATGGGCTCGTGGGACGACGTCAGGCCGCTCTCTTGGAGGAGCCGTTGTGCATAGTTCGTAGCTGGTGAGGTGTTCACGGTCAGTCCCTTCGGCCGGCCTTGCTACAGACGGTTTTTCGCGACCTCGGCAAAGGTCTCCAGGAATCGGGTCACATCGGCGGAGTCGAAGGCCAGCGGAGGGCGGATCTTCAGGGTGTTCGCCGAGGGGCCCGTGCCGCTGAGGAGAACCCGGCGGTGTCGCATGTCGTTGATGACCTTGTCGGTCAGCGCGCGGTCCGGCTCGAGGGTCCCCCGGTCCTTCACGATCTCCACGCCCACGAACAGGCCGGCACCGCGGACTTCGGCGACGTAGGGGGAGTCTTTAGTGATCTCCCTCAGCCCGGCGCGCAGAGCGTTGCCGCTCTCCAGGACACGCTGCTGCACATTCTCCTTCTCCAGGACGTCCAGCACCGCGGCGCCGGCTGCCACCGGGATCGAGCTGCCGCCGAAGGTGTTGAAGTAGCGGACGTTGCGCCCGAACTCGTCGCTGACCTCGGGGCGGAAGACCACACCCGAGATCGGAATACCGTTGCCCATCGGCTTGCCCATGGTGACGATGTCCGGCACCACGCCGTGGCGGGTGAAGCCCCACATCGACTCCCCGAGCCGGGCGAACCCCGACTGCACCTCGTCCGCGATGTAGACGCCGCCGGCCGCGTGTACCTCCGCCACTACGGCCTGCATGTATCCGACGGGATCCGTGAAGATGCCGTCGCTGGAGTAGGCGCAGTCGGTGATCAGCGCGGCCAGCCGGTAGCCGTGGCGCTGAAGGTCGTCGATCGCGGCGCGCACCTGCTGCTGCATGTGCTCGGCGAGCGTGGATCCGGGCGCGACGAGGCGCGGGTCAGGAGCATCGATGAATCGGACGTTCGGGCCCAGCGGTGAGCCTGCGCCCAGGGTCGGCGAGAAGCTCGCCACCTCCCGGGTGAGGCCGTGGTAGGCCCAGCGGGTGACGATGATGCCCTCGCCGCCCGTGTGGAACCGGGCCACCCGCACCGCCAGGTCGTTCGCCTCCGACCCGCTGCACGCGATGCTCAGCTTCGACAGCTCCTCGGGGAAGGTCGCCAGAAGCCGCTCCGCGTAGCCGACCAGGGCCTCCTGGACGTAGGCGCGTGTTGGTGTTGACCGCAGTCATCTGGCGGGCGACCGCCTCGGCCACGTGCGGGTGGGCGTGCCCGACGCAAGGGACGTTGTTGTAGGCGTCGAGGTAGTCGTGGCCGTCCCGGTCGATCAGGTGGGCCCCGTGACCGGAGACGAACTCGACCGGCTCCCTGTAGATGAGTGTGTAACCAGGGCCCAATACCTTGTCGCGGCGCTGGATGGTCTCCTGGAGGTGTTCGGGGAGTTCGCTCAGAGCCCCGGGGTCGAACCTGTTGGGGTAGTGGGCGAGAGCCCGACTGATCGTCGAATTCACGGCAGGCACACCTTCAGTCTTTGTCCGTGGGGCTGCTGGCTGCGTTGGCCGAAATCATAACATTATTTATCTCAGTTTCAACGTGAGACTAAAAACTTCCTTCGCCCGGATCCTTCGGGATCCCGGCAGGCTCCCGCATGCGGGATGAGGGGGCGTCTCCGTCATCGCAATCTCGCCGCGAACGGCCCCGGGAGCGCGTCCAACCCGGAGCGGGCAGTGCCTGTTGGGCACACCTCTGGCTCGCCGCCGGTCCCGTTGAGCAGGACGGGTACTGGTGGGGCGACCCAGCGCGAGGGGGTTGTATTGGGGTGGGCCGGGCCTGGCGAGGTCCAGACGATATTTGGTGCCCGTACCCGAATGGAGGAGGCGGCCCGACGCGAGCCGGCACGTGTGCCAGGGAGAGTACGCCGTCATCGCGGGGAGTGGATAGGTACTGTGAGGCCGGTGTTCAGGCTGGCCATGTCGGCCTACAGCCAGGCGCTCCCCGCAGGCAGGCCGGTGACCGAGTCCCCGCCCCGGCGGGCGCCGGTGGTGGCCACGATCGCCTCGTCCATGCCCTCCAGTCGAAGTGGGCGGGCTTAGGCGCCAGGTTCAGCTCGCCCGTGCGGGCGAAGCCGCAGTCGACGTTCTCTTCCTTGACGAGTCTCTGGAGGGCGTCGACCGCGTCGTGGGCGCCCGCAGGCATGCCTTCGCTGTGTCGAAGTCGTAGCGGGAGATCATTTCCCGGAAGCCGATCGACATGCCCAGGGTGGCCATGCCGCCGTTGCGCCCAGAGGTGGCGAAGGCCGACCGTCCCCGTCACGACGCCATGGACGTCGGCGCTCTTCCGTGCCAGGTGACGTGCCGCCGAGGGGCCGGTCCGGCCGGCCCCGAAGATCGCCACGTCGACACTCACGCCGATCTCGGTCCGGCCCCTGGGGGAGCGGTGTCGAGCCAGTGCCGGGTGAACTCCATGTCCCCGCTCTCTGCCAGTGGCGTCAGTCGCTCTGGGTGGACTGGGTCGAGACCCGGGCGTCCCGATAGCTGTTCGACGGTGCGCAGATTCGTCGGGCGCGTCGCGGGGTGCTCGATGCTGGGCTCAGGCCGCCCAGCACTATTTGGGCCAGTTCAAAACTGAAAATGTTACGCTCAGGCCGTTCGCCGACCCCGCGCTCCTGCTGCCCACGGGCATCCGGCTCGGCAGCCCCCGGCCCCGGCTGCGCTCCTGGTATGCGGTCCTGTCGCCCCAAAGGCAGGGTGCCGACCCGGCGACGTCGAGGTTGTTCCGGCTGATCCATGCTCGCTGCCGACAGTCAGTTGGTCGTCGACCCCGGCTTCCAGGCCCTTGCCGCAGCGCGGCGATGCGCTCTCGAAGTCTTGGGGGACCCTGTCGGAGTGCATGAAAGATGAGTCGAGAACCGTCCGACACGGCGGAAACCTCCGGCAAGGACGCCTCAAGGGCGGCCAGGAGGGAACGGCAAATCCGTCGAAACGGCCTCTTGTCGCCGCGTCGCCCTTGGCCGTGCCGCCCAAACCGGTGCCGGCAAGGTCGGCGTACCGCTCTCGCTATGGTCATCACGTGACCACCAACCCGACTTCCCGCGACTACAACAAGGCGTCAGTCCTGGACGCGGTCCTCTCCCACGCGCCCTTGACGCGTAACAAGCTCACCGAGCTGACAGGCCTGAGCAGGGCCACGGTCTTCAGAGCGGTGGAGGAGCTCTGGGCCGACGGCTTCCTCGTCGACTGCGGGATCGACGAGGTCACCGGCCGCGGCCGCCGGTCCACCTATTTGGACCTGTCCGGCACAGCCGGCCACGTCGCCGGTGTCAGCTTCGGCGTACAGACCACCGGTGTGCTGGTGGCTGACCTCAGGGGCCGCGAGATCCAGCAGGTAACGGTTCCCACCGCCGATCACCAGGAGGTCGCGGACGCCGCACGATGGCTGGTCGACCTGATCGCGCAGGCCGCGGAGTCCGCGCAGGGCCCCCTGCGGCAGATCGTCGTCGCAGTGCCCGGGCGGGTCCGGGGCGGCACGGAGATCTTCGGCCCCGCGGAGTCGATGAAGATCTTCGCGGGCTCCGATCTCCACCGAGCCATCGAAGACCTGGTGGACGCCCCTGTGCTCCTCGACAGCGACGCGAACGCGGCCCTGCTCGGGATCCTCACCGACGACGCCACCATCGCCAACGCCGCGCTCTTCAGCCTCAGCACCATATTGAACTTCGCCCAATGCACAGATCACGAGCTCGCCCGTGGGAGCACACCCACCTTCGGCGACATCGGGGCACTCTCCTCCGGAGTCGGCAATGAGATCCTCGACGAACTGCTGAGCACGAGAGGTCTCCTTCGGTTCGCCCGCAAACGGGGGCTCGACCTGGAGCGCGTTGAGGACCTCTGGCTGCAACCGCGCGCCGACGCGCCGCACGCCGAG
The DNA here is from genome assembly GCF_030816715.1 of Streptomyces achromogenes. Classification (NCBI taxonomy): domain Bacteria; kingdom Bacillati; phylum Actinomycetota; class Actinomycetes; order Kitasatosporales; family Streptomycetaceae; genus Streptomyces; species Streptomyces achromogenes. The sequence continues at coordinate 8,909,729 of NZ_JAUSYH010000001.1, forward strand.
GTGCTTCAGGCGTTCACCACGGCGACCGTGACCGCTGTCAGTGTCGTCGCCGTGACGCTGGACCCGGAGTCGGTCTACTTCGTGGGCCGGTTGCGTCCACTCGTCGACCTCGTGCTCCCCCAGGTGCGCGGGCGGCTCGACCAGATCCTTCCGGCGGTGCCGGAGATCAGGACGGGTCCCCATCTGATCGGTCTGTCGACGGCCCAGGGAGCGGTCTACGCGTGCCTGACGATCGCGCAGAAACGACTGAGAGACGCCGTGCTCGGAGCACGGCATCAGAGCCGGCTCACGGAGCGATCCACACCCGCCTTCTGAGCCGACCGCCGACCGCCGACCGCCGACCGGCAATCGGGATGCGTGGGCATAGGCGCTATGGGCGTGACATGCGACGACACTCCAGGGGCGGGCAAGGCCGTTGGTCGCATGGGAGCAACCGGAGGAGGATTCGGGTGTGCGATGGTGGTAGCGCCAACGCGTCGCCCAGGACGGCTGCCCCGCCGGAATGGCCTGATCCGGTCCAGCGCCCACCGGCACCCCCGGCCGTCGATGGGCGCCGGGCGCTCAGCCCACCTTGCGCCCCCGCATCGGCTCGGTGGCCTCGCCCTCACCGGCCCGCAGTCCCAGGAGGAACTCCTCCAGCACCTCCGGTGCCGTGTGCTGTGGATGCCAACCCAGCTCAACGCGGGCGCGCGTGCAGTCCATCAGAGGGAGCCTGAGCACCGCGTCGAAGAGGTGCGGGGAGGCCGGGAGGAGGCGCAGACCCCAGGCGGCGGCAATCGCCGATCGGGCCGCCGTCCGGGGCAGGCGCACCGGGCGGGCGTCGAACATCTCGCCGAGCAGCTCCGCGTCGAGGGCCGGCTCGGCGGCCAGGTTGAAGGGGCCGCGCACCTCGGTACGCAGCGCGAGCCGGTACGCCTCGGCCGCGTCGTCGGTGTGCAGTGCCTGGATGCGCAGTCCCGGAATGTCCGGTAGGAACGGCAGTAGTTCGGGGCGGGCGGCCGGGCCGGGCAGGAACCGGCCGCCGAAGATGCGCCGCTGCTCGCTCGCCGACTGCCGCTTGAACAGGAACGCCGGCCGCATCCGCACCACCCGGATCCCGGGATTGTCCCGCTCGAAGGTGTCCAGGGTCCGTTCGAGGTAGGCCTTCTCCCGGCAGTAGGCGGCGTCCGGCCAGCCGTGCGTGGGCCAGGACTCGTCCACCGCGTGGTCTTTCGGTCCCGGCGAGTACGCGCCCACCGAGGACGCGTGCACGAGGACGGGCACCCGCGCGGCGGCCACGGCCTCGAAGACCCGGATGCTGCCCAGGACGTTCGTACGCCAGGTCGCCGCCGGATCGTGTGTGGGCTGGAACGCCCAGGCCAGGTGCACGACCGCGTCCGCGTCGACGAAGGCGGCGGCGAGATCGGCCCGGTCCGAGGCCAGATCGACGGCCGTCCACTCGGTCTTCCGCGGCGACCATTCCGGGATCCGCCGGGACAGACCCCTTACCGAGGCCACGTCCGGGTCCTCCGACAGAAGCCGCACCACGCTCGTGCCGACATTTCCGGTGGCGCCCGTGACGACAACCTTGCTGCCCGTTGCGCTGCTCACCCTCGGCTCCTCTCGCCGATCCTCGTAGGGACTGGCCGAGTACCCGGCCCCGCCGGACCCTCCCGGTGCGCCGGCCTGCGCGGCTAGGCCGCGAAGGCGTTCACACCGGTCAGCCGCGTCGACAGCTCCCCCAGCCGGGCCCGCTGCTCCGGGTCCGTCGCCCAGTCCTTCACGCCGACGGCAGTCGGGGACAGAGCCGCACCGACGGTGTAGACACGCAGTGTCAACGGCACTCCCAACTCGGTCCTCTGATGACCATTGGCGGGCGTCCTGCCACCGCACGTTATTGGTCCGGGTCGCTGATGATCGAGGTGATGTCGACTTTGTCGGCGCCTATCTGCTGGGTGATGTCGCCGTAGACGTTCGTCGAGGCGACCACCGGGATGCGGACGCGGAGGCCGGCTTGCCGATGCGCTCCCTTTGCCAGCGGAGTCCGACGAGCTGCCGCAGCCTGCCAGCAGGGCCAGGGAGGCGACGGATATCAGCGCCGCCAAGCGACGGGACGGGGACGCGGACATGGGTCCTTCACGACGGATTTGCACGGGAATATTCACGGGAGCGCGGGTCGCCCCGGTCTGGTCATCAGGCTAGAGGCCCATCCCGGAACTTCGCTCGGCAGCCTCCGGCCCGGTCAGCTTCCGTGGCAGCCCTGACCAAGCCTTCGGAGACACAGGCCTGCAGCAGTGCAGCCGGGGCTTTTGGGCGGTATACAGTCATTTGGGTGTCCAACATTGCCGTCAGGCCTGATTGTGTGGAGTCCTCCCGATGACGTCGATGAGCCGCCTGCCATGAGGCCCCACCCGACGCAGGGGCGGATCACGGCGCTGGACGCCTACGACATCCGGTTTCCCACGTCTCGTCGGCTTGAAGGGTCGGACGCGATGAATCCCGATCCGGATTATTCGGCGTCCTATGTGATCATCCGCACCGATGCCGGAGACGGGCTTGAGGGACATGGGTTCTGCTTCACCATCGGCCGGGGCAATGAGGTCGAGGTGACGGCGATCAACGCGTTGCGCCCGCATGTGGTGGGTCTGCGGCTGGAAGAGGTCCTGACCGACCTCGGGGGGTTCTGTCGCTCGCTCGTCGGCGACAGCCAGCTGCGATGGCTGGGGCCGGAGAAGGGCGTGGTGCACATGGCCATCGGGGCCGTGGTGAACGCCGTGTGGGATCTGCACGCCAAGCGGCAGGGGAAGCCGCTGTGGAAGCTGCTGGCCGACCTCGCGCCCGAGCAGGTCGTCGCGTTGATCGACTTCCGCTATCTCGAAGACGCGCTGAACCCCGACGAGGCCCTGGGGATCCTGCAGCGGGCGCGCGGCGGGATGGAGGAACGGGAGGCGCGGCTGCTCGCTGAGGGGTATCCGGCGTATGCCACGTCTCCCGGCTGGCTCGGATACCCGGACACCAAGGTCGCCGGGTTGGCCCGGGAGGCCGTGGACAGTGGGTTCGGGCAGATCAAGCTCAAGGTCGGCGCCGATCTGGAGGACGACGAGCGGCGATGCCGTACCGCGCGGGCGACGATCGGCCCCGGGGTGCGGATGGCGCTGGACGCCAATCAGCGCTGGGGGGTCGCCGAGGCGGTCGGCTGGATCCGGCGGCTGGCGGAATTCGACCCGTACTGGATCGAGGAGCCGACCAGCCCGGATGACGTTCTCGGTCTCGCGGCGATCCGCCGGGAGGTCGCGCCGGTGCGTGTGGCGACGGGCGAACATGTGCACAACCGGGTGATGTTCAAGCAACTGCTCCAGGCGGACGCGATCGACTTCCTGCAGTTGGACGCCTGCCGGGTCGGTGGAGTCAACGAGAACCTGGCGATCCTCCTGCTCGCGGCCAAGTTCGGCGTCCCCGTGTGCCCACACGCGGGCGGCGTGGGCCTGTGCGAGCTCGTGCAGCATCTGGCGATGTTCGACTATCTGGCGGTCTCCGGCACCTTCCAGGACCGGGTCATCGAGTATGTGGATCATCTGCACGAGCACTTCCTCGACCCGGCCGTGATCGTCCGGGGGCGCTACGCGGCCCCGACCGCCCCCGGCTTCAGCTCCGCGATGCGGCCCGAGTCACTCACCGCGTACGCGTTCCCCGGCGGCGCCGCCTGGCAGGCCCCGTACCACATGCCCTCGGCCGAGGGCCCCCCGGCATGAACGCCGGGGAGGAATTCCAGGGGCTGGCCGCCGTCATCACCGGCGGTGCGTCCGGGATCGGTCTGGCCACCGCCGAGACCCTGGCCGCGAGGGGGTGCCGGGTGGCGGTACTCGACCGGATTCCCGACCCCCTGCCCGCGGGGCTGCACCCCGTGAAGGCCGATGTCGGGGACGCCGTATCGGTAACCGACGCCGTGAGCCGGGTGGCGGACCTGTTCGGAGGCCTGGATGTGCTGGTCAACAACGCCGGCATCGGCGCGCTCGGCACCGTCGAGGACAACGCGGACGACGAATGGCACCACGTGCTGGACATCAACGTCCTCGGCATCGTCCGCACCAGCCGGGCGGCACTGCCGTATCTGCGCCGGTCTCCCAGCGCGGCCATCGTCAACACCTGCTCGGTCGCGGCGCTGGCCGGGCTGCCGCAGCGGGCACTGTACGCGGCCAGCAAGGGCGCGGTGCTCGCGCTGACCCTGGCCATGGCCGCCGACCACATCGGCGAGGGCATCCGCGTCAACTGCGTCACCCCAGGCACCGTGGACACCCCCTGGGTGCGCCGGCTGCTCGAACACTCCGACGACCCGGAGGCCGAACGCGCCGCTCTCATCGCCCGCCAGCCCACCTGCCGCCTGGTCACCGCACAGCAGGTCGCGGACGCCATCGCGTATCTCGCCGGGCCGCTGGCCGGTGCCACCACCGGGACCGCGCTCGCCGTGGACGGAGGGATACAAGGCATCCGCACGCGTCCGGACTCCTTTCACTGACCTGACCGACCACGGACCACCCATCGGAGCCGAGCACCATGAAGCGACGCATCGCCGCTGTCGGAACAGCCCTCGCACTCGGCTGCGGGCCCGCCGTCACCGCCTGCGATGAAGGCACGGGCAACACCACCGACAACGCTTCGGGCAAGGTGGGGGTGGTGCTGCCGCTGCTCACCTCACCGTTCTGGGAGTCGTACGACTCCTACGTCCCCAAGCAGGCCGCCGCCCAGGACGTCCGCGTGCTGCAGACGGTGAACTCCGACTCCGATCCGGGTAAGCAGATCACCGACATCCAGAATCTGCTGGCTCAGAACGCGAAGGGCCTGGTGGTCTCGCCGCTGGACTCCGCGGCGATCGTCGCCGGACTGAATGCCGCGCAGCGCAAGGGCGTGCCGGTGGTCGCCGTCGATGTGGCACCGGACAACGGCAAGGTCGCGATGGTGGTCAGGGCCGACAACCGGGCTTTCGGGGAGAAAGCCTGTCAGCAGATCGGCGACGCGGTGAAGACGGGCAAGGTCGTACAGATCCAGGGCGACTTGGCGTCGGTCAACGGACGGGACCGGTCGGAGGCGTTCAGCGCGTGCATCAAGAAGAACTACCCGGGCATCAAGGTGCTGGACATTCCCGCCGTCTGGAAGGCGGAAAGGGCGGCGGCCGGTCTCGAGGCGCTGTACACCGCCAACCCCGATATCAAGGGCATCTACATGCAGTCCGGAGGCGTGTATCTGGCCCCCACGGTGAGCACGCTGCGGCGCCACAACGCGCTGGTGGCAGCCGGTAGTCCCGGGCACATCGTGATCGTCTCCAACGACGGCATCCCGCAGGAGCTGGACGCGATCCGCAAGGGCCTGATCGATGCGACCGTCTCCCAACCGGCCGACCAGTACGCCAAGTACGGCATCTTCTACATCAAGCGGGCGATGGAGGGCCAGACCTTCCGTCCGGGCCCGACCGACCACGACAGCACCGTCGTCCGGCTGCCCAGCGGAATCCTGGAGGACCAGCTCTCGGCACCGCTGGTGACCGAGGACAACGTCGACGACGCGTCGCTGTGGGGCAACCGGATCGGCAAGACCTCCTGATACCCGAGAGTCCGTCTCTCCGGGCCCCCAGGAAGCGAGACCGCGATGAACCAGACGCCACTCACCGACCCCCGCGCCGGTGCCGCCGGTCGCCGCGCGGTGGTCGAGGCCCACGGGCTCCGCAAGCGCTACGGGCCCACCGTGGCCTTGGACGACGTGCGGATCATCGTCCGGGCCGGTGAGTCGCACGCCCTGGTCGGCCGCAACGGGGCCGGCAAGTCGACCCTGGTGGCCGTCCTGAGCGGACTGCAGCGGCCGGACCGCGGCGTTGTCCTGTTCGACGGCGAACCCGCGCCCGGCCTGGCGGACCGTGAGGCGTGGGAGCGGCAGGTCGCCTGCGTCTACCAGCAGTCGACGATCATCCCTGATCTCACCGTCGCCGAGAACCTGTACGTCAACCGGCAACCCACGGTTCGCGGCCAGGTGATCAGCTGGCGGCGGATGCGCTCGGCGGCCCGCGAACTGCTGGACGCATGGGGTGTGGAGGTCGACGAGAGCGTGCCGGCCGGCGGGCTCACCGTCGAGGACGCCAAGATGGTGGAGATCGCCAGGTCGATCTCGCGCGGAACCCGGTTCATCATTCTGGACGAGCCCACCGCCCAGCTGGACAGCCGGGCGATCGACCGACTGTTCACCCATGTTCGGCGATTGCAGCGGGCCGGGATCACCTTTCTCTACATCTCCCACCACCTGGAAGAGGTCTACGCCGTCTGCCAGGTCGTCACCGTCATGCGGGACGCCCGCCGGATCACCACGGCACCTGTGGGCGAGATGGGCAGGACCGAACTCGTCGAAGCGATGACTGGTAGGCGGGGCGCGGGTGCGGCCCCCGGCCTGGGCGCGACCCGGTCGCAGCCGGCGGACGCGGCCGTGGCCGTCCGGGTGCACCGGCTGAGCGGCCCGCATTTCACGGACGTCAGCTTCGCCGTCCGGTCCGGCGAGACGGTGGGCCTGACCGGCCTCGCGGGCTCCGGGAGCCATCAGGTCGCCGAGGCGCTGGCCGGGCTGTACCGACCCGACAGCGGCCGTGTCGAGGTTCTCGGCCGTCCGACGCGGCCGGGCAGCGTCCCCTCGGCGCTCGCGGCGGGCGTGGGCTGTGTGCCGCGCGACCGCCACTATGAAGGGCTGGTACCGGAACTGTCGGTGGCTGAGAACGCCTCCATGACCATCATGGACCGGCTGGGGCGGCTGGGCGTGATCTCGCGCAGGGCCAGGGACGCCTTCGCCCGGCGGACGATCACCGGTCTCGACATCACCACGGACGGCCTGGGCCAGCCGGTCAAGGACCTGTCGGGCGGTAACCAGCAGAAGGTCGTCATGGGCCGGGCGCTGGCCACCGACCCAGAGGTACTGGTGCTCATCAATCCGACGGCGGGCGTCGACGTGCAGTCCAAGCGCGCGCTGCTGTCGGTCGTCGACCGAGCCAGGGCCGCAGGACGCGCGGCGCTCGTCGTCTCGGACGAGCTGGCGGACCTGCGGATCTGCGACCGCGTCCTGGTGATGTTCGACGGCTCTCTCGCCGCCGAGTACACCGTCGGCTGGACCGACGAAGAACTCGTGGCCTCGATCGAAGGGGTCGGCACCGGACATGAATGACACCGCGCCCAACGGCAAGGCGTCCGGCGGCGGCCCGGACAGAGCGCGCCGCCGTCCCGTCCGCGCGATCGCCCTGGGCCGTATCCGCGATCTGGCGCTGCTGCCCGCCGTGCTCCTGCTGCTGTTCGTCGGTGCGGTCAGCAACGAGAGCTTCCTCGATCGGGACAACCTGCTGAATGTGCTCAGCGCCTCCTCGGCGCTCGGACTGCTGGTGCTCGCCGAGGCGATGATCCTGATCAGCGGCAAGATGGACCTCTCGTTGGAGTCGATCGCGGGAGTCGCCCCCGCCCTCGGCTTCATGGCGGTGATCCCGGCCGCCTCGGCCGGTTTCGGCACCGAGCTGCCCACCTGGCTCGGCCTGCTGATCATTCCGCTCACCGGGGCGCTGATCGGGGCCGTGAACGGTCTGTTGATCGTCAAGCTCCAGCTCAACGGATTCATCGTCACCCTGGCGATGAACATCGTTCTGCGCGGAGTCCTGGTCGGCATGGTGTCCGGCAAGACCCTGTTCGACGCTCCCGCCGCGTTCTTGGCCCTCGGGTCCGACACCTGGCTCGGCGTCCCCGTCTCCGTGTGGGTGACTGGCGCCTGTTTCGCTGTCGCCGGATGGGGCGCTGCGCTACCACCGGCTGGGACGCGCGGTGTACGCGGTGGGCGGCAACGCCCCCGCGGCGCGGGCGGCGGGTATCCGGGTCGACCGGGTGGCCTGGGGAGTTCTGGTCATCGGCGGGACCCTGGCCGCGCTGGCCGGTCTGGTGATCGCCGGACGGGTCGGGGCGATCAACGCAAATCAGGGACAGGGCCTGATCTTCACCGTGTTCGCGGCCGCCGTCATCGGCGGCATCAGCTTGAACGGCGGCAAGGGGTCCCTGGCCGGGGCGTTGCTCGGGGTCCTGCTGCTGGGCATGCTGGAGAACCTGCTCACCCTGGCACAGGTGTCGTCGTTCTGGATCCAGGCCATCTACGGCGCGATCATCCTGGTGGCGCTGATGATCGCCCGGCTCATCACCGGCGAGGGCCAGGAGTAGAGCGAGGCCCAGAAACGGTCCTACGGGGAGCAGCACCGGTGGATAACTCTTAGAATGACCGATATGCCATCCGTCAGATGGGACGGCTGCCATGATGTTCCCCAAGGGGGTAACACCGGACGGAACGCATGGACCGTTCGAGATGGCGAATGTGGCCGCCGCGGTGATCGACGCGAAGGGCACGGTCGTCGGCTGGACGGGGGCCGCTGAGCGGCTCCTGGGATACGGCGCGGCGGAGCTCCTCGACCGCTCCGCCGCCACCCTGCTGGCGCAACCCGAAGACGCGTCACGGGCGGCCGAGGTCGCCGAGGAGTGCGGGGCCCGGGAGAGCTGGGTCGGCCTGGTGGGCGCCCGGCACCGTGACGGCCGTCGCCTCGAAGTCGGGCTGCGGGTGACGGCGATGTCCGACACGGCCGACCGCAAGGCCTGGCTGGTAACGGCGATCGACGTGTCGAAGGCCCCGACCTGGGCGGTCAGCGTGGAGGTGCTGGAAGCCTTTCTCACCCGCTCACCGCTCGGCATGGCCGTCCTCAGCCCGGACCTGCGGTACGTGTGGATGAACGACACCCTGGAGCGCTACGGCGGTGTGCCGCGCGAGGAACGGCTCGGGCGCCGGATGTCGGACTCGTTGCCGGGCCTGAACACCGAGGCGCTCGAAGCACAGATGCGGCGGGTGCTGGAGACCGGCGTGCCGGTCATCGACTACGAGTACCGGGGCTGGACCTGGGCGGATCCGCACCAGGAACACGCCTACTCCACGTCCTTCTTTAGGCTCGACGACCCGGACGGCCGCCCGCTGGGCGTGTGCTACATGGGCATGGACGTCACCGACAGGTGGCGGGCCCGGGAGCGCCTCGCCCTGCTCAGCGAGGCCAGCGCCTGCATCGGGGGCACGCTGAACGTGATGCGGACCGCCCAGGAGCTGGCCGACTTCTCGGTGCCGAGGCTCGCCGACTTCGTGACCGTCGATCTACTGGAAGCGGTGCTGCACGGTGAGGAACCCGATTCGCGGCCGCCCGACGGCACGTATCCGGCGCGGCGTGCCGGTCAGCAGTCCATCCACGAGGGCTGTCCGGAGTCGGTGATCGCCACCGGCGACCCGATCGCCGCCCCCATGTCCTCGCCGTACATCCAGAGCATGGTCACCGGCACCTCGATGCTGGAACCGTGCCTGGACTCCGACACGACTCCGTGGGTCGCCGAGGACCCGGCCCGGGCCGAGAGCATCAAGGAGTTCGGGACGCCCTCGGCGATGTGGGTGCCGCTGGTCGCGCGCGGCACCGTGCTGGGAGTGGCCACCTTCATCCGTACGGAGCATCCGCATCCGTTCGAGGAGGACGATCTGCTGCTGGCCGAGGAGCTTGTCAGCCGGGCCGCGGTGTGGGTGGAGAACGCCCGCCGCTACACCCGTGAGCACGCCGCGGCGCTGGCCCTGCAGCGCAGTCTGCTCCCCCAGGCGCTGAACGGCGGAACCGCCATGAAGGTGGCTTCGCGCTACCTGCCGGCCGGTGCCCGGGAAGGAGTGAGCGGCGACTGGTTCGACGTGATCCAGCTGTCCGGCGCCCGGGTCGCCCTGGTCGTCGGTGACGTCGTCGGGCATGGCCTCAACGCCGCGGCGACCATGGGCAGGCTGCGTACCGCCGTACAGACGCTGGCTGACATGGATCTGCCGCCCGATGAGCTGCTGGCCCACCTGGACGACCTGGTGATCCGCCTGACGGAGGAGAATGGCGGCGACGACGAGCCCATCGCCACCGCGGTACTGGGCGCCACCTGCCTCTACGCCGTCTACGACCCGGTCACCCAGCTGTGCACCATGGCCCGGGCCGGGCATCCGCCGCCCGCCGTGGTCACCCCCGGCGGCAAGGTCGTCTTCCCTGACCTTCCGGCGGGCCCTCCGCTGGGCCTCGGCTCGTTGCCCTTCGAATCCGCCGAGATCTCCCTCCCCGAGGGAAGCCTGATCGCCCTCTACACCGACGGCCTCATCGAGAGCAGTGACCAGGACATCGACGTCGGGCTGTCCCGCCTCAGCGATGTGCTCGCGCAGTCCGGCCTGCCGCCGGAGGAGCTGTGCTCGGCGGTCGTGAACAACCTGCTGACCGGCCCGCAGACCGACGACGTCGCCCTGCTCCTGGCCCGGCCGCATGCGCTGGGCGCCGACCGGGTCGCCTCGTGGGACCTGCCGACGGATCCGGCGATCGTCGCGAGCGCCAGGGAGCTGGCTGTCCGCCAGCTGCTCGGATGGCGGCTGGACGACCTGGTGATGACCACGGAACTGGTGGTCAGCGAGTTGGTCACCAATGCCATCCGGCACGGCACCGGACCCGTCAGGCTACGGATGATCCGGCATGACAAGTTGATCTGTGAGGTGTCCGACGCCAGCAACACCTCGCCCCGGATGGGCCATGCGCGGACCACCGACGAGGGCGGTCGGGGGTTGTTCCTGGTTGCTCAGCTGACCCGCCGCTGGGGTACGCGTTACACCCGGTCCGGAAAGATCATCTGGGCGGAGGAGGACCTCCCGGCGCAGGTGGGCACCAGAGCGGGCGCTGACGGCTCGACTGCTTGAGAACCCCTCTTCGGCGGTGCTGTGCACGCGTACCCGTGCGCCGCGTGACCTGAGACGAGGGCGCTGTCACGTTGTTGGGTGGGTAGGTGTCTGATGGTGCGTCGTGGTGTGGTGGAGTCCGGTTCCGGGCTGTGCTCAGGCCGCGGTGGCGAGGCCGGTGACGCCGGTGATCTGCTCCCAGATGGCGAAGCGGACGGTCCTCTCGGCGCGCTAGTGGTGTGCGGGCCACAGATGGCGGTGGGGCCGGAAGTGGGGCGAGATGCCGCTGAATGCGGACAGGAACCGCTGGGCCCCGCCTATTGAGCGGAAGCCCTTCATCGCCCGTTCGCGCTTCCTTGTGGGCTGGTTGCTGTTCTCGGCCCGGTTGTTGAGGTACTTCGACTGGCGGTGCTCGACGGAGGGCATGACGTCGCGGTGGGCGGCGCCGTAGGAGCGGAGTTTGTCGGTGACGATCACCCGCGGCACCGCACCGGTCTTCTCCAGCAGGCGGCGCAAGAAGCGCCTGGCCGCGGCCTTGTCCCGGCGGTTCTGCACGAGGACGTCCAGGACGTCGCCGTTCTGGTCGACGGCACGCCACAGGTACTTCTGGTCTCCATTGATCTTGATGAAGACCTCGTCCAGATGCCACTCGTCACCCGGCCGGGGCTGCCGCCGGCGCAGCGCGCTCGAGTACTGCTGCCCGAACTTGACGCACCAGCGGCGGATCGTCTCGTAGGAGACGACGATCCCGCGCTCGAGCATGAGCTCCTCGACCTCGCGGAACCCCTCGACCTCGCGGAACCCCTCGACCTCGCGGAACCCCTCGACCTCGCGGAACCCCTCGACCTCGCGGAACCCCTCGACCTCGCGGAACCCCTCGACCTCGCGGAACCCCTCGACCTCGCGGAACCCCTCGACCTCGCGGAACCCCTCGACCTCGCGGAACCCCTCGACCTCGCGGAACCCCTCGACCTCGCGGAACCCCTCGACCTCGCGGAACCCCTCGACCTCGCGGAACGACAGCGGGAAACGGTGATACAGCCACACACAGTGGGAGATGACCTCGACCGGGTACCGGTGCCCCTTGTACGACAGCGACGCACTCCCCACGGACGACCCCTCCCAGCCCGGTACCGGCGGTTGCCGCGCTCGTGGGAGCGAGAGGTTCATGGCGATGCCGAGCAGCCAGGGCCGCAGCGAACCGCCGTCGGTCAGCTGGAAAGGCGTGGTTGCACACCGAGCGAGCGCACTCGTCGTAGAGCTCCGCGAAGGGCGTCCGGATCCCTGGCGCGTATCCGGGTTCGCACATCTGTGGTCACGCTCGCAACTGCCTTTGAGGATCAGTGAGTTCCAGTGGCGCATCAAATTCTCCCCGCATGCCCCCGCTAATGTTGTGCACTTTCTTGACGGTAGTCAGCAGGCAGCCTAATTTCATGGTGTCCTTCCCCCGCTCAAGGGAGAGCGCGATGCCTCCGGCCCCCACCGCGTCAGAACGCACCCTCCAACTCCGCCGAGTCGCCCTCTCCGGCATGCTCGGCACCGCCGTCGAGTTCTACGACTTCCTCGTCTACGGCACAGTCGCGGCACTCGTGTTCGGCGAACTGTTCTTCCCCGGCGCCGACCCCGCCGTGGGCACGATCGCCGCGTTCGGCACCTTCGCCGCCGGATACGTGGCCCGCCCGATCGGCGGCATCGTCTTCGGCCACTTCGGCGACCGCCTCGGCCGCAAGAACATGCTGCTGCTCACGATGGGCCTGATGGGCGGTGCCAGCTTCCTCATCGGCGTACTGCCCACATACGACACCGCCGGTGTCTGGGCCCCGGTCCTGCTGATCACCCTGCGCGTGGTGCAGGGCATCGCCATCGGCGGTGAGTGGGGCGGCGCGACCCTGATGGTCGTGGAGCACGCGGGCGAGCGCCGCCGCGGCCTGTGGTCGAGCTTCACCCAGATGGGAGCCCCGCTCGGCTCCCTGATCTCCGCCTCCGTGGTCGCCCTGGTCTCCACCCTCCCCAAGGACCAGTTCGCGGCCTGGGGCTGGCGCGTGCCGTTCCTGCTGAGCGTGTTGCTGCTCGGCGTCGGCCTGTTCGTCCGCCTCAAGGTGGTCGAGAGTCCGCTGTTCGCCGAGGTGAAGAAGGACCGCGCCGAGTCGAGGCTCCCCATCCTCGACGTCCTGCGCCGCCCGAAGCCCGTGCTGCTGGCCTGCTGCGTCGGCATTGGCGCCTTCACCGCCCAGTCCCTGCTGACCAGTTACCTGATCGCGTACGCCACCGGCATCGGCTATACCCGCCCGCAGGTGCTCACCGCGCTCACCGTCTCGGCCGCGGTCGCCCTGGTGGTCCTGCCCTGCGCGTCCGCGCTCTCCGACCGGGTCGGCCGCCGCCCGGTCGTCCTATCCGGCGCGATTCTGTCCGCGGCCACCGCCTTCCCCGTCCTCGCGCTGGTCGACTCCAGGTCGTCGGGAGCCCTGATCCTGGCCGTCGTCATCGGCCATGGCATCTCCCAGTCGCTGATGTACGGCCCGCTGGGAGCCCTGTTCAGCGAGATGTTCGGCACCCGGGTCCGCTACACCGGCGCCTCCCTCGGCTACCAGGGCGCGACCCTCGTGGGTGCCGGATTCTCCCCGTTGATCGCCGGCAGCCTGGTCGCGAGCAGCGGCAACGGCACCCCCGTCGCCCTCCTGCTGTGCGGCGGCTCGCTGATCACCGCGCTGACGGTGTGGTTCGTCCGCGAGACGAGCCGTACCTCACTCGGCGACGAGCCCACCCCCGAACTCCCCACCACCCCCCACCACACCGAGGAGATCACCGCATGAGGCACGGCACCCGCATCGCTTGCACGGCAGCCCTCTTGCTCTCCCTCACCACCGCACCCGCGGCCATGGCGGCGGACGCGGACCCCACCCACGTGGACGGCAGGCTCCCCTCCGGGGCCACGTACATGATGGACGTCCCGACCACCTGGAACGGCACCGTCCTTCTCTTCAGCCACGGCTACAACGCCGGCCCCGCCAACCCCGCCCAGGACGCCCCGGACGCCCCCACCAAGGCTCTTCTCCTCCAGCAGGGTTACGCTCTCATCGGCTCCTCGTACGCCAGCACCGGCTGGGCGGTCACCGACGCGGTCCCCGACCAGCTGGCCACCCTGAAGGCCTTCACCATCCGCTTCGGCCAGGCCTCCCGCACCATCGCGTGGGGACGGTCGTACGGAGGCCTGGTCACCACCGCGATAGCGGAGCGCGCCCCAGACGAGATCGACGGCTCGCTCTCCATGTGCGGCCTGGTCCATGGTGGCGTGGCCAACTGGAACAACACCCTCGACCCGGTGTTCGCCCTCAAGACGCTCCTGGGCTCCGACGTCCCGCTGGTGAACCTCCCCAGCCAGGAGGCGGCCACCGACGCGGCGAACACCCTCACCGCCAAGGTCGACTCCGCCCAGTCCACGGCCGAGGGCCGGGCCCGTATCGCCCTCGCCACGGCCCTGCACAACATCCCGGTCTGGAACGCGCCCACCCAGACCCGCCCCGCCGCGAACGACTGGGACGCCCAGCAGGCCAACCAGTACGACGCCGTCAAGGGCCTGCTGAAGATCGCCGCCTTCAACCGCCGCCAAGAGGCCGAGGTGCGGGCGGGCGGCAACATGTCCTGGAACACCGGCGTCGACTACGCACGGCTGCTCGGGAAGTCCTCCGTCCGCAAGGAGGTCACCGCGCTGTACAAGAAGGCCGGCCTCTCCCTGACCAAGGACCTCGCCGCCCTCAACCGGGCCCCGCGCGTCACCGCGGACCCGGCCGCCGTGGCCTGGATGGGCACCACCAGCAGCTTCACCGGCAAGCTGGCCAAGCCCCAGCTCTCCATCCACACCATCGGCGACCCTCTGGTCCCCGTCCAGACGGAAAGCGCCCTGCGACGAGCGGTGACGGCCGCCGGCGCCGCCGCCCTCCTCCGCCGGGCGTACGTCGACAACGCCGGCCACTGCACCTTCAGCCCCGCCGAACAACTGGCCGCCCTCCACACCCTGGAGGACCGCCTGACCACCGGCAGCTGGCAGGGCGCCGACCCGGCGTCCCTTAACTCCCGCGCCACCGAGGCCGACCCCACCACCCCCACCCGTTACATCACGTACCGTCCCACCCCCTACCTCCGCCCCTACGACCTTGCCCACCCCGCCGACCGCCGGTGACCTCGTACGACCGCCTGCCGCACGGTCGGCGGGCGGTCGTACCCTTGCCCCCGTGGAGGACGACGACATCCTGGACACCGCGGAGGGGCCTCAGCCGCGCCCGCAGTCGCTCATGCTCACCTTCTTCGGCAACCACGTCCTGGAGGAGGGGGACCTGGGCGTCTACTCGGGCAGCATCATCGACGTCCTGGGCCGCGTGGGCGTGGGCGAACAGGCCGTACGCTCCACCCTCACCCGCATGGTCAACCGAGGCCTGCTCCAGCGTCAGCGCGAGGGCCGCAAGATGTTCTTCGGCCTGACCCCGCAGGCCGGCCGCGTCCTGATCGACGGCCGCACCCGCATCTGGAAGCAGGGCGCCGTCAACGACGACTGGGACGGCTCCTGGACCCTGCTCGGCTTCTCCCTGCCCGACTCTTGGAAACGCCAGCGCCACGACCTGCGCTCACGGCTCACCTGGTCCGGATTCGGCGCGCTGTACAGCGGCCTGTGGATCGCCCCCGGGCACGTGGACGTCTCCAGGGTGGTCACCGACCTCGGTCTCACGGCCCACGTCAAGATCTTCCACGCCCAGGCCGCCGAGGTGACCGACATCGAGCAGATGATCTGCGACACCTGGGACCTGGAGTCCATCGCCGCCCGCTATGTCGCCTTCGACAAGCGCTGGAGCGCCCACCTGGGAAACGGCACCGACCACGACCCGATCGCCACCCGGCTCCGCCTGGTGAGCGACTGGCTCCGGACCATCCGCACGGACCCGAGACTCCCGGCCCGCCACCTTCCCCCGTCCTGGCCCGCCCGCCCCGCCCAGGAAACCTTCCACCGCGTCGCGCAACAGACCCACCCGGCGCTGACGGCAGCCCGAGCGACTCTGGAGACGACACATCTCCGCAGCTAGTCCAGTGCGATGCGGTGGCGGATCTCCGGGACGGTCAGGTCGATCAGGTCGCTGCTGCGCTCTGAACGGTTCGGGTCGGTGTTCCGGACGGGCTTCGCGCTGACGGCGACGGCGGCGAGGGCGCTGTCACGTTGGCTGAGCGTGCGGGATGATCTTTGTGTTGATCATGGTGGAGGGGGATCGTCCGTGGGGAGCGCGTCGCCGTCGTACAGGGGTCACCGGTATCCGGTCGAGGTGATCTCCCAGTGCGTGTGGCTGTACTTCCGGTTCCCGCTCAGCTTCCGTGAGGTCGAGGAGTTGATGCTTGAGCGCGGCGTCATCGTCTCCTACGAGACCATCCGCCGCTGGTGCATGAAGTTCGGGGCAGCAGTACGCCAATTGGCTGCGCCGCCGCCAGCCCCGGCCTGGTGACAAGTGGCACCTGGACGAGGTCTTCATCAAGATCAACGGCGAGCAGACGTACCTCTGGCGGGCTGTCGACGAGGACGGCATGGTGCTGGACCTCCTGGTGCAGAACCGGCGGGACAAGATCGCGGCCAGGCGCTTCTTCCGCCGACTCCTCAAGACGGCAGGCGCGGTGCCGCGGGTGATCGTCACGGACAAGCTGCGCTCATACGGCGCCGCTCACCGCGAGGTCGTGCCCTCCGTCGAACACCGCTCCCGCAAGGGCCTGAACAACCGGGCCGAGAACAGCCACCAGCCCACCAGACAGCGCGAACGCGCGATGAAAGGCTTCCGCAGTACCGGCGCAGCCCAGCGGCTCCTGTCCGCGTTCAGCGGCATCTCACCCCGCTTCCGACCCCACCGGCACCTGATGACCGCTTCCCGCCACCGAGCCGAGATGACCGTCCGCTTCACCGTCTACGCGCCGGAGGGGGCATGCCGTCTCGGGTGACGGCACCAGGGCGCGGCCGAATCTTGCTGAGAAGGACACGGGGAGCCACGGCAGGCACGGCCTGGACCCTGGCATCAGCGTGAGCCGCTTCGCCGCAAGACCTGGTCGACGCCGACCGCGACGACGACGAGGGTCCCGGTCGCGACATCTTGGTAGAGACTGTCGATGCCCGCCTGAGTGAGACCGGAGCGGAGCACGTTGACGATGAGGGCCCCGATGAGCGTGCCGATGATGCTGCCCCGGCCGCCGAACAAGCTGGTGCCCCCGAGCACGACGGCTGTGATGCTCTCCAGGTTGGCTGTCTGGTAGGCGTTCGGGTCGGCGTTGGCGATCCGGCCGAGGGCCTGCCAGGCGGCGATGCCGTAGAGGAATCCGGCGGTGACGTAGACCGAGAGGACTGTGCTCCACACCTTGATGCCGATCAGGCGGGCGGACTCGGGTGCGTCGCCGACGGCGTAGACGTGCCGGCCCCAGGCGGTGTTGACAAGTACGTACCAAAATAACCCGTAGAGGCCCACGAGCAGGAATGTCCCCCAGGTGAGGCGCATCGCTCCGAGCTGGATGCCGTACCCCCAGAACAGGAGCAGATCGGAGGTCACCTGATAGCTACGCGAATCGGAGTAGAGGCTGCTCACCGCGAAAACGACGGTCAGGGCACCCAGGGTCACGATGAAGGGGGGCAGGCCCAGCCGGGCGACGAGCAGGCCGTTCACCAGTCCCAGGAACGTCGCCACGGCCAAGCCGAGAAGCAGAGCCACCCCGGGGTTGCCACCTTCGAAGGCAAGTTTGGCCATGACGATCGTGCCGAGGACCGCGATGGCGCCGTTCGAGAGGTCGATGCCGGCGGTGAGGATGATCAGGGACTGGCCCAGTGCCAGAGTGCCGATCACGATGGACTGCTGGAGCACCAGCGAGAGGTTCTGCGGCGTCAGGAACGTATCCGTGGTGATCCAGAAGACCACCACGGCAATGAACAGAGCAGTGAGAGGGCCGATGGCCGGCGTGCGCAGGGCGTACCGGAGTCTCTCCCGGAGCCGGGCGTGCCGTTCACTGCCGACGGCGTGGCCGGTGACAGATGTTCTCATCGGTCAGCCTGGTCCCCTTCGACCGCTCGCCGTCGGTACGTCATCCCCAGCAATGCTTCAGTCCCCAGTCCGTATCCTGAGACGCCAGGCCGTCCACCGGCTTGTCGGTGATGAGTACGGTGCCCGTGTCCGACAGTCCGTGCGGCTTCTTCCCGTTCTTGGCGTACTCGACGACCGAGTCGACGCCTCGCGTGGCCATCCTGACCGGGAACTGCATGACGGTGGCCGCGTACTTGCCGGACCGGACGTCGCGGACGCCGTCGCACCCACCGTCGATGGAGCCGATGGTCACCTTCTGGGTGAGACCGCGAGCCGCCATGGCCGCGGAGGCGCCGCTCGCCACCGGCTCGTTGATCGTGTAGACCGTGTTGATGTCGCTCGTGCGCTCCAGAAGGTTCTCCGTCGCAGCCTGTGCCGGATTGCGTTCTCCATTGGTGTTCGCCTGTCCGCGAATCGCCGGGGAGTCGTTCGTGATGCCGAAGCCCTTGAGGAACCCCTCGCGACGCTGCTTGCTGACGGTGGAGTCGTCCGTGCCGTCGAGCATGATCACCTTGGGCGGTCGGCCGGCGAGAGCAGCCCTGAGGTAGGAACCCTGGAGGCGTCCCGCCTTGACGTTGTCCGTCGCGTAGGTGGCGTCGGTCGCGCTCGGCGGCTCGGTGGTGGAGTCCAGCGCGATCACCGCAATGCCCTGTCGGCGGGCCTCCGCGATGGTGCTCAGGAGCCCCGTGCCGTTCGACGGGGTGATGAGGATGCCCTTCACACCGCTGGAGATGAGACTCTCCATCGCGGCGACCTGGCCCTCGTTGTCCCCGTCGAACCGACCGGCCAGGGCGATGAGCTTGGCGTCGTTCTCCGTCGCCGCCGCCACGGCGGCCTCGCGCAGAGTCACGAAGTACGGATTGGTCTCGGTCTTGGTCACGAGGCCGATCTTGACCTTCCCCGACCCCGTGCCACCGCTGTCGCTATGCCCCTCGCCGCATCCGGCGGCCCCGAGCAGAAGGCCACCCACCATGAGGAGCGCCGCTCCCCGTCGGCAACGCCACTGACATGCGCGCTCGCGGCTCGGAGGGTCGTGTGTCATGGTCGCCCTCCTCTGGCCGGCGCAACGCCCCACGATCCCCACTTCTGCCTCATGTGCCGAGACTATTCCGAAAGATAACGTAAGCGAGCTTTGACCTACCGTTACCACAGGGCGGATTTCCGCCGAGACCTTGCACGCACGGAGGAGGCGAGGTACGCGTGACCGGTTCGCCGCTGCTCGCACTGCGTGGCATCTCCAAGCGGTTCGGTGCCGTGCAGGCCCTGAAGGACGTCGAGCTGGAAGTCCACCCGGGCGAGGTCGTCGCCCTTCTGGGGGACAACGGCGCTGGCAAGTCCACCCTCGTCAGGGTCATCGCGGGCGTCGCACCGGCCGATACCGGCGCCATCGAGTGGGAGGGCCGGCCGGTGCAGATCAGGACCCCTCAGGTCGCCCAACACCTCGGCATCGCGACCGTGTATCAGAACCTGGCGCTGTGCGACGGCCTCGATGTGGCCGAGAACCTTTTTCTCGGCCGGGAGCGGAGAAGCCCCGGTGCCCTGGGCCGCCTCTTCCGGCACATGGACAAGAGCAGCATGCGCGTAGAGGCGCGTCGGCAGCTGGACGCACTGGGCATTCGCGTCCCCGACATGCGCACCCCCGTCGCCACGCTGTCGGCAGGCCAGCGGCAGACGGTCGCGATCTCTCGGGCGCTCCTGGGCAAACCGAAGGCCGTCCTACTCGACGAGCCCACCGCGGCACTCGGCAAACAGCAGGCAGGCCATGTCCTCGACCTGGTCGACAAGCTCCGCGAACAGGGGATCGGGGTGATCCTCATCAGTCACAACTTGGGAGACGTCAAGGCCGTCGCGGACCGGGCCGCGGTGCTGCGGCTCGGCTACAACAACGGTTTCTTCGATGTACCGACCACATCTCAGGACCGGATCATCTCCTCCATCACAGGGATCTCGAGCAGCCCTTGACCCGCGCAGGATCCGCAACCCCACGCGGGACCGGCACGTGCCGACGGTGCGCGCGGTGGTCCATCAGGCCGTCCGCGACGTCCGTACCGTCCCGTCTCCGGCGCCGGCGGATCCCGCGCTCGCGGCGCTGCGCCGCGTCCTCGACGGTCTCGCCGCCAGCGCGCACGGGATCGGCGAGTTGATGCTGTGCCGCCCCGCGCACGACCTGGTGAGACTCCCGACATCAGCGACGGCGGGCAGTCGGAGGTGTCGCCCGCTCGATCACCGTGGCGGGACCATCCCCGCGCTCGGGGATGGTCCCACGGCCAACTCGCGAATCGACCGCAGTTCCGGTTGCTCCCCGCGCCCGCGGGGTGGCTCCGTGGGACCACGGAGCCCCAGTGCCGCCGAGCTGGTCGTCGGGGCGGTCCTGGCCCGGGCGGGCGGCGGTGATTGAAGGCTTGGCAGGGCCGCCCGCCGAACACGGCGGTCTGCCAAGCCTTGGCGAAGTCGGCCGGATCTACAGCGGTTGTGGTCAGAGGCCGATGTCGGCCAGCCACTGGCTTGTGGTCCGGGGGGTGACTCCCAGCAGTTTCTGGGCGGAGGTCTCCGGTGCGATCGAGCGGCCAGGCATGGAGCTCATCGCTCGGTATGCCCCTGCGATGTCCGCGGCGGCGCTCTCCCCGATCAGGGGAGCGATCGAGGTACGGAACTCCTCGGCGGTGATCTGGTCGAAGGCCACGTCCCGTGCGAGCCGGGTGCCGAATGCTTCGGCCAGGTCCGGCCCCGTGATCGCCGGGTACTGGCCGACGGAGACCACGCCGGTGACGTCCGTGCGGTCGAGCAGGGCGACAGCGGCGTCGGCGATGTCCAGGTGGGAGGCCCAGGAGACGGGGAAGTCGGCCCGGATCGGGTAGGGCAGTACGCCGCGCTCGCGGACCGAGCCGATGACGTGCGGCATGAGCAGGTTCTCGAGGTAGAGCTCGGGTGCGATGACCGCGTGGGATACACCGCTGTCGGCCAGGCCGGCGGCCAGGGTCGCGGCGGCACCGCCGATGGCGGGATCGATGGGGAAGCCGCTGGTGGAGAACACGACGCGGTCCGGCCGGGCCTCGCGGACAGCGGTGAGAATGTTGTGCGCGTAGGTCTGGCGGTCCTCCTCCGGGGCCACCGGCAGGTGGACGAAGATCCCCTCGGCACCTCGGTAGGCGTCGGTCAGGTCGGCGGCGGAGGAGTAGCCGGCGGCCACGACGTGCTGCGCGCCGGGCACGACGGCGTCGGGGTTGCGGGTCAGAGCGGTGACGGTCCTGCCTGCGGCGGCGAGAGCGGCGACGACGGGGGCACCCTGGGCGCCGGTGGCGCCATGAATCACGTAGGTCATGACGCCATTAGTGCATGTGATGCACCAGTTACATCAACTGCACTAATGGGGTACGGTCAAAACTGTGACTGATCCCTGTCTGCCCGAGTGCGGTGTCGCCCGGTTCCTCACGCTGCTCAACGGGCCGTGGGCCACTCTGATCGTGCGCGAACTGCTGCATGGCTCCCACCGGTTCAACCAGCTGCGCGAGGCCCTGCCCGGCATCAGCCCGCACACCCTGACCAGCCGACTGCGCCAGTTCGAGACCTACGGCATCGTCACTCGCACCACGTACGCGGAGATCCCCCCGCGCGTCGAGTATCAGCTCACCCCCCTCGGCGAGGGGTTGCGCGACGTTCTCGACGCAATGGCGACCTGGGCCGATTCGGTCCCCGTCCCGGAGGACACGAAGCTCGTTCGCAAACTGTCCGACCTGTGAGGCAGTCGACGAGGTACGTCTGCCGGAAACGTGAGGCTGCCCCACGGGCCGCTCAGAGGGTCGCGCGCAAGTGGCTGATCGTCACGAAGTGGTAGCCGCGGGCGGTGAGGGTGCGCAGGATCTCGGGGACGGCGGCGACCGAGGTGGGGTGGATGTCGTGGATCAGGACGACGTCGTTGCGTTCGGCCTGGGAGATGACTGTCTTGGTGACCTCGGCCGGGTCGTGGGTCTTCCAGTCGAGGGTGTCCCTGTCCCACAGGACGGGGGAGAGGCTGGTGGCCGCCCGGACGTTGCCGTCGATCGCGCCGTACGGCGGGCGGAAGAGCGTCGGCTCCTTGCCCGTGGCGGCCTTGATCGCCGCGCTTGTGCGCTCCAACTGGGAGCGGATCTGGGCGGGGGTGAGGTTGGTGAGGACCGGGTGGTTCCAGGAGTGGTTGGCGACCTCGTGGCCTGACTTCATCTCGGCGCGCACGATGTCCGGGTGGGCGGCGACGTTCTGGCCGACCACGAAGAAGGTGGCCCGCGCCTTGTACTGGGCGAGGTACTTGAGCAGCGTTCCCGTCTCGGGGGCGGCGGGCCCGTCGTCGAAGGTCAGGGCGATGCACTTGATCCTGGAGCAGTCCGTGCTGTCCTCGCCCGGGTCCGGCTGCGCGGAGACGGACGGGGCGGGTGTCTGTACGGCACCTAGGTCGAGCTTGTCGTCCGGGGCGGTGGTCTGCTTCTGGGCGCGGCTGCCGAAGCCGGACAGCCACGGGGTGACCGTCGCTCCGGGGAGGGTGACGGAGATGCGGCCGGCCGGGGGGAAGCCGACCGTGCCCCGGTCGAAGTCCACCTTCAGATCGCCGTCGGCGGTGAAGGCCATGTCGTCCAGGTAGGCGTCGCGGCCTTCCTGGTCGCCGAGCGCCGCCTCGACGGTGTCGGGGGTGACCCCCTCCCGCTTCTCCAGGCGCTTCGTCAGGGCCGCGACGAAGGCGTCCCGGGAGCTGTCCGCGATGAGGCCGCGGGACGGCCGGTATTTCTTGGCGGCACCGTCGTACCAGTACGCCCTGGTGTCCAGGCCGTCCGCGTTCGACGTACGGTCCACCGTCGCCAGCCGGACGCCCAGCACGTCGCCGGAGGCCACAAGGAACGAGAAGCTGACGTTCAGCTCGGGCCCCTCCGGCCCGTCCGCGCCACCACAGCTCGGCGGGCCGCCGATGTCCTCGCCGAGGAAGCCCGCGAGACGTCCCTCCACTTGCTTCTTCATCGCGGCCGTCATCGCGTCGGCGCCGGGCACGTCCGGGTAACTCGTGGCCCAGGGGCAGGAGGGATCGGTGCTGCTGTCGCTGACGATGTTCACGCCCTGGAGCTTGGTCAGGTCGACCTGGGTGCCGGTGTCGTTCCCTCCGGTCCGGGACGGGCCGCCCGGGGAGGGCACGGAGTCCGCCGGTGGCGAGCCGGTGGAGCACGCGGCCGTCAGGGCGAACGAGCCGAGTAGGAGGAGGACAGGGGCGAGGGTGCGTCTGGGCATGCGGGAACCTGAGTGCGTGAGGTGCCGGGGGCGTGGGTCGGGGTGTGCGGTGCGGGAGCTGTCATGGCGCTGCGGCGTCCCGCTGCGGGCCTTGCGCAGGGCAAGGGCTTTCATTTCGCCGGGTCAACCTATGTTTTCGGCCGGTCTGCGGCAATCCCCGTCGCTCGCCGCCGTCCCAATGTGACCACTCTCTCCGGCCGTTCCGCGGGGAGCTGCCGCTGATCGTGTCGTGCAGCAGCGGTTCGAGCCGGCGGGCCGACATCACAAGGGCGCTGATGCGGCCGGCGCCGAGGTCGGGCACCTGTTGCCATGGCCCCGGCGCACGGGTGCCGGGGCCACGGCAGGAGAGCCGGGTCAGGCACCCGCACGACTCGGGCCTGTGCAGAGTCCGGTGGGTCGCCGATCCGTGGTTCGCGGGGTTCCGCGGTCTTTCAGGTCAGGACGGAACGATCTGCCATTGCTGCCGCGTTTGTGACGTGTACGGCTGCTGCTCGATGTTGGCTCCGTCGGCGGTGCTGCCCTCGTCCACGCCGAGGCAGAGCCCGCTGTAGCGGTTGATGAGGAAGTAGTACCCGTCACCGGTGGGCGTGACGGCCCAGTGCTGCTGGGGCACGTCGGAGTCCGCGTAGATGGCCACGTTGCCGCCGTCGTCGCGGGAGAGCCCGGCCACTTCCATGAGCTTGGCGCTGCTGACGCCCTTGATCTCGTAGTAGCCGTCGCCGGTGGAGGCGAAGGTCCACTTCTGGTTGTTGCGGTTCAGCCAGGGCCACTGGAGGATGTTGGTGCCGTTGGCGGTTCCGTTCCCGCTGACGTCGGCGACCTTGCCGCTGTTGCGGTTGACCAGTCGGTAGACGGTGCCGTCGCCCGGCAGGACCTTGGAGACGAGGGCGGGCTTGGCCGTCCGGCCCCCGATCCGGATGCCGCCGACGTTGGCGTAGCCGCCGGTGGCCGCGTTCGCCTGGATCCGCACGAAGCCCACGTTTCGGGCGGGCCACTCGACCACCTTGGTCTTGCGATTCCCGGCCCAGGTGCCGGTGGCGACCTGGGTGAAGTTCGTGCCGTCGGTGCTGGTGTGGATGGTGTACGAGGTGATGTCGCCGTCGGTGGAGTCGTTGCGGTTCCACTGCTTGGGCAGGTACTCCAGGGTGGAGACATTGCTCCACACACCACCCAGGTCGATCGTGAGGGCGTTGGGCAGGGGAGAGGAGAGCCCCCAGGTCGACCAGCAGGTTTCGTAGCGGACGTCGCTCAGTCCGTCGATGGCGTTGAGCGGTCCCTCGCCGGTGCGGAAGGCGGTCGCGTACGCGGCGACCGGGGTGAGGGGGTGCTCGGCGCGCAGCGGCTGGGTGGGCAGCGGTGGCCTGGAGGTGTCCGGGCTCCAGGCGGCACCCACTTCGGCGAGCCGGTTGACGATGTTGGTGTCCAGCAGGCCGTTGCGATTGGGCGGGCAGTTGAGGATGAACGAGGTGTACTTCGGTTCGAGGTCGGCCAGGTGCGACAGGACCGCGGCTTTGCTCATGAGCCCCTCGGTCGGGGTGGAGGGGTGCCAGAACCAGCCGTTGCTGATGGTCTGCCCCTGCATTCCGGCGTAGGTGTTGCCGGCCGGCGCCGTGACCCCGAGCGGCTCCTCGAAGAAGATCGCGTCGCTGAGGAAAGGCTCCGACAGCCCACCGATGTCGATCATGACGCAGTCCGGCTGCAGTTGCTTCACCAGCGAACGGATCCTCTGGTAGGAGACGGCCTGCTGCCCCATCTGCCAGGCGTAACCGTCGGTCATGAACATGTCGATGGTGCCGTAGTTGGTGAGCAACTCGGTGATCTGACCGAGGATGAAGGTCATGTCGCCGGGCTGGATGGCATCGGTGATTTCGAGCCCGGTCACGTTGTGCCGGCTCTCCCATGCCTCGACGCCGAAGGTGCGGTCCCAGATCGAATAGTAGAACCCGACCTTCAGCCCCTTCGCCCGGAATGCGTCGCAGTACGCCCGCACCACATCCTGCTTGTAGGAGCTGTTCGCGACGTTCTGGGTGCCGTGGGCGCTCGGCCACAGGGCGAAGCCGTCATGGTGCTTGGTGGTCAGGATGCCGTAGCTCATCTTCGCGGCGGCCGCCGCGTCGGCCCACTGTGCGCAGTTGACGCTCGGGGGAGCGAAAAGGGTGGGGCTCTGGTTGGGTTCGGCCCACTCCTGGTTAGTGAACGTGCCCAGGCTGAAGTGGTTGAACATGCCGAACCGCATGTCGACCATGTTGGTCAGGTTGGTCTGTGTTTCCGCGGCGGCCGCCTGCGACAGAAAGCCGGAGAAGCCGGGGACGATCGGCAGGGCGGTCGCGGCGCTAGCCACACCCGCAGCGCCGAGAAACGTACGACGAGTCATTCTTCGTGAGGACATGGCCCACTCCTGTGGATCGATGGCAATGGTTGCGGTGAATCGATGGCAATGGTTGCGGTGACGACGTCCCAGGTGGCAGTCGACGGCCTGGGCGCCGGGGCACGGACGGATGACGAAGTGGCTGTGGAACGGAGCTCCGCTGAAACCTGCAGGCCAGGCGGATGCGAAGCGGAAGGTGACCACCCGAGGTTGGCGACCGGCTGTCGTGGGGCGGCTCAATCGGCTCGGCGTTGAGCGGTGAACGTGCAGGTCGGTGCTGCTCGGTGCCCCTGGGGCCGTCGTGCCGACGTCGCCTTCAAGAGGGGCGCGTCGCGGGACGAGGTACCGCTCTGGGACGGGCCGGAAGCTGCATGGCCAGGTTTGGTCGGCGGTGTCGGTGGAACCGGGATGCGTTGGTCACGGTCACGGAGCGGCAGCGCGCGCGATCCGGTGACGAGTAGTGAGAGCACACACGGGAAGGCGGCCGGCACGAGCAGTGCGGCGCGCCGGCCATCAGCAACTCCTGCACGAAGAGGGCACAGACGGAGGGCGAAGCCCGCCCTCGGCGGACCGTCGTGCCGGCGAGTGCCCCTTCTGCGGCTGATCCGCTCTGACAATGCGATCTCCTGACTTCCCCGGGACAACACACCGTGCTGCGGCTCGGCAACCGGGCTGAACGGAGTGACCAGTCACCCTCGGAACGGCGAGCTGCAAAGAGCCCACCTGAACGGTGTGGCTCGCCGGAGTGACATCGGATCTATTAACGGGCTTGAGTGCTGAGTCTGTCTAGGGGGTCGACAGAAACTTCGCGATCACAGCTGATGGAGCACTCGAACCGCGTGATCAAGTCGCCGGGTGCAGGATATGGAAAGCTCGATACATCGGGTGAATCGGATGGCTGGGGCCCTTGTGGAGGCACCTCTGGATGGTCGGGCGCGGGCGGCACCAGAACCGCCGCTACGCGCCGCCCGTCCGGGACGACGCGGTGGTCCCCCGTACGGGCGCAGCGGCAGACTCCTGGCGCCGTCATGACGCGTCCCCGCTGGCGTCTGCTCCTGAGTGGCGGACTCGCGGCGCGTCGGCAACACCGGAACGGCGCGTGATGTCATCACGTCATTCCATTGGTTACGTTGAGGTGACTGGATCTCGATGGTGAGTATGGAGGCGCAGCAGGGAGGACTCGCCGAAGGAGAGGGGTCGACCATGAGGTCCACCGTCGCGCTCGTGATCGGCGAGATGTTCGGCGGCCTGACGACGGCCACCGAAGGGACGTTCGCGCTAAAGCCGATCACGGGGCCCACGGCGAACGGCTCACTGGCCGCGGCGCATGTCTACTGCGACGTCGTCGACCTGCTGCGGATCGAGGGCGCGCGCAGCGCATGGTCCGCACCAGCTGAGCACCCATGGGCCCTATGCCGTCGACGACGTCACCTTCGTCGGAACCGAGTTGGTCACTCCCTCCTCGACCCTGCCCTGGCGGCACGACGCGCTCAGCTCGACGACTCCCGGGCAGCCGCCCTCGCTGCTGCCCGGACACTTGTCCCGCGCCCCGTGGCGTGCCGGAAAAAGAGTCGGTGCGGCATGGCGCTGGTCACGCCGCGCCGTCGCGGGGCGGCGGGGCGGTCGAGTTGCGTACCACGAGTTCGGTGCCCACCTCCATGTGCTCCATGAGCAACCGTTGTCCCTCGATGAGGGACAGCAGCGCGCGGGCCGCCTTCTGGCCCATGTCGTGCAGCGGCTGACGCACGGTGGTCAGGCCGGGGAAGCTCTGCGCCGCCTGCGGGAGGTCGTCGAAGCCGACGACGGAGAAGTCGGTGGGCACGTTGAGGCCGCGCGCCCGGGCAGCGTCGACGGCGCCGAGCGCCATCAGGTCGGCACCGGCGACGATCGCCGTCGGACTGTGATCGTCGATCAGACGAGCAGTGGTGCGGAAGCCGCAGGCGTAGGAGAAGTCGCACGAGGCGACCAGTCGCTCGTCGACCTCCAGTCCGGCGAGCCGCATCGCGTCCTCGAAGCCCTGGAAGCGGATGGAGGTGCTTTCCAGATCCTCCTCACCGCGGAGGTAGGCGATCCGGGTGTGGCCCAGGTCGATGAGGTGCTGCGTGCCCTGGCGCATGCCGTGGTAGTTGTCGACGCTCAGCCGGGGCAGCGGTACATCCAGGCGCCGGGGGTCGATGATGACGCAGGGCAGTTTCTGCCGGCGCAGCAGTTCGACCGTCTCGTCTTCCAGGACGGGCGCGATCATGAGTACGCCGTCGACGAGGCCACGTGCCAGGAACTCGATCCGGTCCTTTTCCCGCACCGCGTCGTGGTAGGTGGCGTTGACGAGCAGTTCCTGCTCGGCACTGGCGAGTTCGTCGGCGACGCCGCGCAGGATCTCCAGTCCGTACTGACTGGTCAGGTCCAGCGCTATGAGGCCGATGAGCCCACTACGGCCGGCCTTGAGGTTGCGGGCCGAGACGTTCGGCCGGTAGCCGAGTCGCGCGGCCACCTCCATGACCCGGCGTCGGGTCTCCTCGGAGGCACCCGGCTTGCCGTTGATGACGTTGGACACGGTCATCGCGGAGACGCCCGCCTCCTCCGCAACCTGCGCGATGGTCGCCCGCCCTGCCACCCGAACTCCTTCTGTCTGCCGACTTCGGTCGAACCGGGTCCGTTCGTCGAATCCCCCGGCGGAACGCCACTCCTTCGGTGCCGCGCCCCGCGGTGCGAAGCCCGCCAGGCGGAGCCAGGGGGCCGCGCATGCGCTCCCCTCATGAACACACGCGGGAAACTGTAACGATAAGGCAGTAGGCGCGTCAACGAAACCGCCTCTCCCTGCACGGTTCAAGCATGGAAAAGGCAGACAAAACGGAGCATTTAGTCTGCCCTTCCATGAATCACGACCACGCTGATCGAGCCAATCAACCACAGAAAGTTACGTATAGATGTCGGTTAAGTTTTGCGTTACAGTCCCCGCAATCGGCATGAACGATCGCCGCAAAATCGGGTCGACCGGTCCGTTTCCATATGTGTCAGCACTTCCCGACGCGGAAACCGACCAGCCCGTTCAAACCCCTTCAGAGATGACAAGTCGGTCCGTACCGACGATGGGTGAGGTGTGCAATGAAGCGCTCTGGGAGACGTCTCGCGGTCGCCACCACGGTCGCCGCCATGGCGATGTCGCTGGCCGCGTGCGGAGGCGGGTCGTCCGGTGCCTCCAAGGACGGCAAGGTGACCATCCACGTACAGGCGTGGAAGGGCGGCGGCGCGGAACCCGCCAACGTTGCCGAGATCAACAAGGCGTTCGAGAAAGCCCACCCGAACATCAAGGTCGACTTCGAGTACATCACCGCGAACGACACCTACGTGCAGAAGCTCCAGCCCGAGCTGCTCGGTGGCAAGGCCGGCGACGTGATCATGGTCGACACGGACAAGATGAAGAAGTGGGGCGCCTCCGGCTACCTCGCCGACCTGTCCGGGGAGTCGTGGGCGAGCAAAATAGCCCCGGACGCCAAGCCGTTCGCGCAGGCCGACGGCAAGACCCTCGCGATGCCGATGGAGCTGATCGGCATCGGCCTGTACGCCAACATGGACCTGCTGAAGAAGGCGGGCATCACCGAAGTCCCCGCCGACTGGCCGGCGTTCCTCGCGGACCTTGCCAAGGTCAAGAAGGCCGGCATCGACCCCATCGCGCTGCCCGACAAGAGCGGCTGGACCGGCAGTTCCGTCTTCCAGGCGAGCGGTTCGACCACCGTCTACCAGAAGAACAAGCAGTGGGACGCCGACTTCCTCGACGGCAAGGCGTCGTTCAACCCCGACTGGAAGACGTCGCTGGAGCAGTTGAAGACCCTGGAGGACAAGGGGTACGTCAACTGGAAGAACGAGATCGGCACCGACGAGTGGTCGCAGGGCCCGCAGGACTTCAGCGCCGGCAAGAGCGCCTTCTGGTATCAGGGCGCCTGGCAGGTCTCCAACATCAAGAAGGCCGGCTTCCCGGTCTCCTTCGCTCCCTGGCCGGGCGGCGCCGAGGACACCAAGCCGAACGGAATGCTCTTCTCCGGCACGATGTGGGGCGTCAACTCCCAGTCGCAGCAGGGTGACGCGGCACGCGAGTACGTCAAGTTCTGGTCGCAGAACGAGAACCTCGCCAAGTACCTGGCGGCCGAGAACGCGGAGTCCCCGTTCACGGACGGCACCACGCCGGAAGCCACCGAGACGACGGCCTTCACCACGGCCTTCAAGGACGGTCGTTACCGGATCCTCCCGTCCAACTCCTGGTACGGCGCGACCGCCGAGACCGCGATCGGCTCCAAGATCCAGGCCTACCTGCTGGGCAAGGCGTCTGCCGCGCAGACCCTGAAGGACATCCAGACTGCGGCGTCCGCCAAGTAACCCGGCCACCCCTGGTCAGCCGTGCTGGGGGCGTGGCCGGAGGCTCACCGCCCCGCCCCCGCCACGGCCCGTCCGGGCAAGAGGAGGACCCCCCGTGTTCCACCGACGGCGTGCCACCATGGCCGCCTTCCTGCTTCCAGCGATCGTCATATACGGCGTGTTCATGCTGTATCCGCTGGCCCGCGGCGTCTATCTGAGCATGACCGACAGCCTCGGCGGCCCCATCGCCAACTTCGTCGGCCCGGAGCAGTACCGTGCCATGGCCGACGACCCGGCCGTCACCGCGGCCCTGTGGCACACCGTGCTGTACGCGGCAGTCGTCGTGGTCGCGCAGAACGCCCTCGGTCTGCTCTTCGCGAGCCTGCTCTTCCGCCGGCCCAAGGTGCGCAAGGCGCTCAGCGTGGTGCTGCTGACCCCCACGCTCGTCTCCCCGGTGATGGCGGCCTTCATCTGGTCGTACCTGTTCGCCCCGGAAGGCGGCATCAACGCGCTGCTCGGCGTGCTCGGCCTCGACTCGCTGCAGCACGTCTGGCTCGGGGACACCTCCACCGCCCTGTACGCGGTCGCCGCCGTCAACGTGTGGATGTTCGCGGGCTACTCCTGCGCCATCTTCCTCGCCGGCTACATGAGCGTGCCCACCGAACTGCTCGACGCGGCCGCGGTGGACGGCGCGAGCGGCTGGCAGCGGTTCCGCAGCGTGGAGTGGCCGATGCTGGCTCCCGCGCTGACCGTGAACGTCACGCTCAGCCTCATCGGCTCGCTCAAGGTCTTCGAGTTTCCTCTCGTGCTCACCAACGGCGGCCCGGCCGGTGCCACCGACACCCTGACCATGCTCGTCTACCGCAATGTCTTCGGCGGCGGGAAGTTCGCCTTCGGTATCGCCGTCTCGGTACTGCTCCTCGTGACCGTGGTCGTTCTGTCCAGCGCCACCTCCTCCCTGCTCCGGCTTCGCGAGCGACGAATCTGACGGACGGCAACCATGATCTCCACCCTCTGGCGCCGGACCTCCGGCAATCTCGGCACCGTGCTGCTGTGTCTCGGCACGCTGACGTTCGTCTTGCCGTTCCTCTTCACCGTCGTCACCTCGCTGCGTACCGCGGCGGATGTGGCGAGGTCCCCGCTGGGCTTCCCGCACTCCCTGACCCTGCACAACTTCACCGAGGCCTTCGGGCAGATCCACTACGGGCGCAGCGCGTTGAACACACTGCTGATCACGGGTCTGTCGTGTCTCAGCATCACCGTCGTCGGCTCCCTGGCCAGCTACCCGCTGGCCCGCCTCACCCAGAACTGGTCGACCTGGGTGTACCGGCTGTTCATCCTGGGCACCTCCGTACCGATCTTCGTGGTGGTGGCGCCGCTGTACCTGCTGATGCGGGACCTGGACCTGCTCGACAGCTACGCGGGAGTGGTCATCATCTACACGGCCATCAACCTCCCGGTCGCCGTGTTCTTCTACACCAGTTTCGTCCGCTCGATCCCCGTGGACCTGGAGGAGGCCGCCGCCCTGGACGGCTGCGGAGCGTTCCGCACCTTCTTCACCATCATCCTGCCGCTGCTGCGCCCGATCACCAGCACGCTGCTGACCTTCGTCGCCCTCCAGGTCTGGAACGACCTGCTGGTTCCGCTGGTCTTCCTGCAGGACCCCGACAAGCGCACCGTCATGGTGAACGCCTACTCCTTCATCGACCCGCACACCGTGCAGCCGACGACCCTGTTCCCGGCAGCCCTGCTCGGCGTGCTCCCGCTGCTGCTGATCTTCGTCTTCCTGCAGCGGCACGTGGTCGCCGGGATGTCGGCCGGCGCCGTCAAGTCGTAGAGCCGGGCCCGGCCGCCGAGGCCTGAAACACGAACACCTCACCGTTCAAGGCACCCCCATGCCCCGACACCCGGCACCCCCGCCGTCCCGAACATCCCGGAAGGACCATCCACCGATGTACGTGGTCTCATACTTCACCGACACCGATGAGGCGCTCCACCTCGCCTACAGCCACGACGGCGAGGAGTTCTCGGTGGTGAACGGCGGCCGGCCCGTCCTGCGGGGCACGGTCGGCACCGGCAGACTGCGGGATCCGTTCATCGGGGTGGGCCCCGACGGCCTGTTCCATCTGCTGGCCACCGACGGCTGGACGAGCCCCTGCATCGTCCACGCCGCCTCGGCCGACCTGCTCACCTGGTCGAACCAGGAACTCGTCCCGGTCATGGCCGACGTGGACGGAGCCCACAACGCCTGGGCCCCGGAGTTCTTCCTGGACCGCGGGACCGGGCTGTACCACCTCATCTGGTCGTCGGTCGTCGAGTCCGGGAGCACGGCCGAGGGCCGCGACTACGAACATGTCGGCCAGGACCACCGCATCTGGCACTGCACCACCGAGGACTTCAGCACGTTCTCGGCCCCCACCGTCTTCTTCGACCCCGGTCACTCGGTCATCGACGCCACCGTGCGGCAGCTGGACGACGGCGGGTTCCTCATGGCCTTCAAGGACGAGCGAGGCACCAACGACCTCGCCACCGCACACAAGGACATCCACCTCACCGCCTTCGAGACCCCCGGCGGTCCGTACACCGCCGGCAGCGGACCGGTCACCCCCTCGGTGGTGGAGGGGCCGTCGATCTTCCGGCGCGGAGGCGAGCTGGTCATGATCTTCGATCACTACCTCGAAGGGCGATACGGGGCGGCTCGCAGCAAGGACGGCGTGGACTGGGAGCCCGTCTCCCTGGCGCTGCCGCCGGGCATGCGCCACGCCTCCGTACTCGAAACGCCGCTCCCGGCCTCGCTCCCGCCGCGCTGAAGCCCCCTGCCCCCCGCCTCCGCCCCAGCCACAGATTCCGGACGTGCCCGCTTCGGCCGACCCGCCCGGTGCAGGAAGCCCCACGTCGCATCCCGCGGCGCGGAGAAGACATTCACCAAACAAGGAGCGTCGCAATGAAGCGTCGCAGATCGGACCGCCCAGGTCTCAGGGCGTCCCGCGTCCTCACCCTGCTCGCCACGCTGGCGGGCGCTCTCCTCCTCCCGGCCCCCGCCGCCATGGCGGCCGGCGGCACCTTCTATGTCAACTGCTCGGCCGCGACCAACGGCAGCGGCACCCAGGCCAGCCCCTGGAACTCCGTCAGCAGCGTCAACAGCGCCACCTTCGGCGCCGGCGACAGCCTCCTCTTCGCCGCCGGCACCACCTGCACCGGCCAGCTCACCCCGGGCGGCTCGGGCGCCTCCGGCAGCCCCGTCACCATGGGCTCCTACGGCACCGGAGCCAAGCCGATCATCGATGCGAAGGGTGCCACCGGCCCCGTCATCCACCTGCTCAACCAGCAGTACTGGGAGATCGGCGGCCTGGAACTTACCAACGCGGCTTCCTCCCCCGCCTACCGCTCCGGCGTCCTCGCCGAGAACAGCTCGGGCGGCGCCCTGCACCACATCCGGGTGCACGACATGAGCATCCACCACATCAGCGGCTACTCGGGCGGCTGGTACTCCACCAACGCGGGCGTCGGCGTCCAGACCGACCACACCACACCCGTCTCCACCTGGGACGACGTGGTGATCGAGAACAACACCTTCGACCACGTGGACCGCATCGCCGTCGCCGTCACCCCGGACGGGGACGGCCAGGGCACCGGTCAGACCACGGGCACGGTCATCCGCAACAACACCATGACCTACGACGGCGCCGACGATGTCCTCGTCGTCAAGAACGACGGTGCCCTCATCGAGGGCAACAAGGCCGGCTACGGCGGCGCGAAGGCCAACTGCCCGCCCTCCGGCCAGTACTGCAACGGCGCCTCGGCCGGCATCTGGATGTCCGGCAGCAACGACACCGTGGTCCAGAACAACGAGGTGTACTGCCACGTCAACGGCGCCGACGGCACCGGCTACGACGTCGACTGGGGCAACCACAACACCACGTTCCAGTACAACTACAGCCACCAAAACCTCGGTGGCTTCATGCTGGTGATGCCGCCCTTCTCGATCGCCAACGAGCCGACGTCGACCGTCGCCAGCGACGGCACCGTCATCCGCTACAACATCAGCGAGAACGACGGCACCAACGCCGGCTGCCCCGCCGCCGGAACCCCGTCTCACGGTTCCGGCGTCTTCCACTTCGTCGGCAACGTCCCCAACCGAAGCGGTAGTCCGGTCGCCGTCCCACGGTTCTACAACAACAGCATCTACATCAACCAGAGTGGCCTGAACACCCCGATCCTGTACTCGCGCAAGGGCACCAGCATCACCGGCAACCTGTCCTTCCGTAACAACGCGGTGTTCAACTACGGCACCGGCGGCTACTTCGCCAGCGTCAACTCCACCTTCAACAACAACCTCTTCTACGGCAACCACCCCTCCTCCGAACCGGCCGACGCGGCGAAGGTCGTGACCGACCCCCAGTTCCGCAACCCCGGCAACGCGGCCACCTCCTCCCCGTACACCGGCACCGACGCCTACCAGGTCCACGCCTCCTCTCCCGTGATCCGGGCCGGAATGGTCATCAGCAACAACGGCGGCAAGGACGCCTTCGGCAACCCGGTCTCCGCCACGGCCGCGCCCAACATCGGCGCGGACAACGGCACCGGCGGCAACCTCGTCTCCAACGCCGGTTTCGAGACCGGCGCAATGAGCCCGTGGACCAACAGCGGTGCCGCCCCCTCCGTCACCTCCTCGGGCGCCCGCACCGGCGGCTACGCGCTCACGACCCAGGCCAACGGCAGCGGCGCCAACCAGAACATCACCGGCCTCACCCCCAACACCACCTACCTGCTCACGGGTTGGGCCAAGGTGGCGAACGCCGGGGAGACCCTCGCCATCGGCGTCAAGAACTACGGCGGCACGGAGACGTTCACCAACGTGGCCACGACGTCGTACTCCCAGGCCGCGGTGCTGTTCACCACGGGCAGCTCCAACACCTCGGCCCTGGTCTACTGCTGGAAGAACGTCGGCGGCACGGGCACCGGCAACTGCGACGACCTCGCGGTGGAACGGATCTCCACCCCCTCCAACGTGCTGACCAACGCGGGCTTCGAGACCGGCTCCCTGAGCCCCTGGGCCCGCAGCGGCAGCGGCGCCCAGTCCAACGTGGTCGCCTCCAACGCCCGCACCGGCACCTACTCCCTGCAGACCGGCGCCGCCACCAGCGGTGTCGAGCAGTCCGCCACCGGCCTCACCGCCGGCAGCACCTACCTGCTGGCCGGCTGGGCCAAGGTCGCGAACGCGAGTGAGCAGGTCGCCGTCGGTGTGAAGAGCTTCGGCGGCACCGAGACCTACCTGCGCACCTCCAGCACCGCCTACGCCCAGCAGCCCGTCTTCTTCACCACCGGCAGCACCAACACGTCGGCCGGGGTCTACTGCTACAAGGACACGGGTACGTCGGCCGGCTACTGCGACGACTACACCCTGCTCAAGCTCTCCTGACGGCACACGACCCTCCAGGAGAATCCTTTCTCCACAAGGGGCGGGCCGGGATCACCCGGCCCGCCCACCCGACCTGCGCCAGGAACACCAGTCACGGAGGGCCGACCATGCGGGACGTTCCGGCGGCAGACAGGCCTCATCGCCGCCGTCACGCCACCACTGCCTTCCGCGGACGGCCCCGTGTTCACCGGCATCGCTTTCCCCACGACCTCACCACAGGACGCGAGCACCGCACGTCTCATGCACACCCTGCCCGACGATGTCCTGCCTCGGCTCGCCGAACGCACCGGCACCGACTACCTGGTCGGCGGGCCCACAGGTACAGGTTGCTGCGCGCGCCCTCGGCCAGGGCTGGACGAACGGTCTCGGCGGCCTCGCCCGCGCCTGCGGAGTCGACGTGCCCCTTGGACCACATCCTTCAACGCGTCCACCAGGGCCTGCCTCTGCCGTAACTCCCACCGAGGCCACCCATGATGAAGTCGGCACAAGAATGCGTATGACCAGGTCGGAAGCCGCGTGACCGGCCGAGCGCACCGTGCAGGTGCAGCGCCACAACGGACCGATCAGGTCCCCGTACCGCCCCTCCCAACGGTGTGGGAGGCTACGTATGCGCAGGCCAAAGCGCCTCAAGCCACGTCATGGATGTCGTGCTCGGTCAAGTCGGATGCGTGCCGGGCAACGGCCCGGTAGTCGGCGTCATCATGGAGGACAGCCAGACCGTGATGGGCCGCGGTGGCGGCGATGACGAGGTCCACAGCGGAGGCGCGATGCTCTCCAGCCTGAGCCATACGGTGTTGCACCGCGCCAATCCAGCGCCCCGCGTTCTTCGGCACCGACACGTCGGGGTACAGATCAGTGAACCTCTCCGAGATCTCGTCGGCAAGAGCGACGTCATCGAGATGATCAGGGAGATTCCGTGACCGACCGTGGACGCAGGAGCACGACTGCGTGGGGAACCGTCGGCTGGTGCGTGGGTGTGCTGGTGTTATTGGCGGCGTTGCCGCCGGTTGCGAGCAGTCGACTGCCCGAGCGGCTCGCGACGCACTGGAACGGCGGCTCGGGCAGGCCCGACGATTCCATGCCGCTGTGGGCCGCGCGCTCTTCCCCGCGCTCGTCCGGGCGGTGCTGACCGCCGTCGCCGCGCTGGCGCTGCGCCGGGCGGGGACCGACAACGGCGCGATACCGGGATGGGCCCTCGCGGGCCTCGGGTTCGGCGGTGTGATGTTGCTCGGCGGGCAGGCGTCGATCGTGCGGGCCAACCTCGACCACGCGGACTGGCGTGACGCCGACTCGGTGACGAGCTGGGTCGTGGGCACTCTCGTCGTCGCGGCCACGGTCGGCGTGATCGGTTCCCTGGCCGCGCAGCGGGCGCCGGCGCAGGTGCCGTCGGCGGCTGACGACCCGGCGCTGGAGCTGCCCGCCGGGCAGCGGCTCGCATGGCTCGCGCGTACGTCGATTCCCTGGCTTCAGGCAGTCTCCGCCGTGACCGGGCTGCTCGCGATCGCGGTTGTGGTGGGAGCGCTGGCAGGTCTGGCGGACCCCCCGGTGGCGCTGGCCGCGCCGCCGTTCGCGCTCGCCTGTGTGCTGGTCCTGGCCTGCTCTTCGGTTCAGGCGCGCGTGACGGAACGCGGCTTGGACGTGTCCTTCGGCCCCCTGGGCTGGCCCAGCCGCCGCTGGGTTCTTGAGGACATCGAGTCGGCCCGCACCGAGAACCGCACGCCCGCTCAGGTCGGCGGCTGGGGATACCGGCTGAGTGGTCTGGGGACCACGGTGATGCTGCGCGGCGGCGAGTGCCTGGTCATTCGCACGGCCAAGGGCAAGGATTTCGCCGTGAGCGTGGACGACGCCGAACACGGGGCCGCTCTTTTGAACTCCTTGAGTGCACGCACATAAGGTGAGGACAGGTTCATGCGCGCCCCGGTGCTCGCGGTCGTCCTCGACTCCATGCCGAAGTCCGCGCAGCCCGGCGCGAAGAAGGCGATCCAGGACATCTACAAAGCCGAAGACCGCGACCACGCCGAGGCGGCGATCAAAACGTTCGCCAAGCTCTACGGCGCGAAGTTCCCCAAGGCCGTAAAGAAGATCACCGACGACCAGGACCAATTGATGGCGTTCTACGACTTCCCCGCCGAGCACTGGATTGACCTACGCACCACAAACCCCATCGAGTCCACGTTCTCCACCGTGAGGCTGCGGACCAAGGTCACCCGCGGCGCCGGCTCCCGCACCGCCGCCCTGGCTATGGTCTTCAAACTCGTCGAGTCCGCCCAGCGGCGGTGGCGGGCGGTCAACGCACCTCACCTCGCCGCCCTCGTCCGCGCCGGAGCCCCCTTCGAACGCGGCCTGCTCGTCGAGCGGCCCCAGGAGCAGGCCGCATGACCGCCATCGACCTGCGGCCGACCACCTCCGCGGACAGCGAGTACTGCTTCCAACTGCACAAAGCCGCCATGGGCGCTTACATCACGGCCATCTGGGGCTGGGACGAACAGATCCAACGCGACTTCCACGCCCGCGCGTTCACCCCGGACCGATGGCAGATCATCACCGCCCACGGCACGGAGGTCGGCATGCTCGACGTCGAGCACCGGCCGACGGATATCTACCTGGCGCGGATCGAGCTCCACCCCGACCACCAGGGACGCGGCATCGGCAGCCAGCTCATCCGCAGCCTCCTGCACCAGGCCCGCCAGCAGGGCCAGGACCTCACGTTGGACGTTCTCGTCGTCAACCAGCGGGCCCAGGCCCTCTACCGGCGACTCGGCCTGCACGAAGTCACCCGGCACGGCGAGAACGACATCAAGATCAGAATGTCCACCGAGCCGCCTCAGCCCGGCCCGATTCACAGATCTTGACAATAACTCCGGGATGGCGGCTGCGTCCCAGGTGTGTTTCCCGGCGTTGGAAGCACAACCAGGCTGCCTAGTCGGACACCGCGCCTGCTGCAAACTTGTGACGTCCACATGGTGAAGTCGCGCGTGATGGCCGCTTCATCTGAGTAGCCGTACTCAGGCGTGTAGCCCTCCATCCGCCTCAGCATGATGAACATGCTGAAGTGGGTTCTGGACCTTGGCCTGGCGTTCCTGTTGTCAGGGCTCGAAGTGGCCGCACTCGTCGCCTTCTGGTTCGTCGAAGGCATGAAGAAGTGGGCGGCCAAGGGAGGGCCGGTTCCAGGTGAGACAAGTCGATTCTTCCTGGTGCTGAGCGTGGGGTCGGCTTCCTTGGCGCTGACCAGTTACGGCTTGTCGTGGGCTGATCTGCCGGTAGCCTACGCGTCTCAGGCCGTCTTGGCTGCACTTCTCACGTCGCTGCTGATCCTCGGTGCAGGAACCGAATGCGGCAAGCGGATCAGCCGAAACCGATCGCGGCGCCGACTCCGCCGGGAACGTCGTCGCTGGCACGAGTCGCAACGCGAAGACAGGAGACACACATCGGCTCCGGTCCGCTGGCGCTGGAGGCGGCGGTGACCCTTCGTCACTACCGGGCCATGCAGCGGACTTCCTGGGGCGAGACGGGTCTGAGGCGCATTCCGTCTCTTCGGTCACCCCACACGGCTCACCCCCTGTAGTCGATTAGGCAGCCCCACGCAAAGCCCCGGCCGAGGCCACTTCCCTCGTCAACATCGCTCAAGGCCCCGAACGCCCCTCCCACTGGGAACAGTTGGACCCGCCTTGTTGGGATCGCTGAACGTCGGAACGCAGCGCTAGGCACTTTCGTTTGGATCACCGGGCGGACCAGAGGAAGATGCCGGCGATGTGGAGCCCGGCCAAGAGCTGTCCCGCAATGTGCGTTCGGAACGGCGTCATGGTCGGTTGTCGAGCGATGGTGAAGTCAGTCCAGGCCGGTCGCCCATGACGTCAGCGCGGCGAAGTCGTCGATGGCGAGGCCGCATCGGGGGTCGATTCGGTGCAGTAGGGCGGAACCGTCGTGGTGTTCCTCCAGCCAGGCGCGATCGGCCTCTGTGATCTCGTCGTCGATCCAAGCGAACGCACGGCCTTTCGCCCACGCGACGATCTCCGGCGTCTTCCAGAACACACCGCCGCCGGGCTGGGCCCGCGGCGAGGACCAGGGAATGAAGGGCAGCTCGGGCAGTCCCAGGACTGGCGCGATGAAAGCGTTGGCTTCTTCCTCCCAGGTGGTCGCCCACACAAGGTCGAAGGGAAGGGCATCCAGCGCCGGGCCGTGATCCGGGTTAAGCCACACTCGCAGGGGCTTCACGGGCTTGCTCGGCAGCCCCCACTCAGTCAGCCGGCGCCGCTCGGCGGCCTCCCAACGAGGCGTCAGCAGGCGGTGCGTCTGATAGCCCTCGGGCCGGCGGTGCGGCTTTGGCGGCATACGGATTGAGCGGTCCGTCCACATCCACCAACAGCACTGGGCGCACCAGCTCATCCCCCCTTGGTTCTGCTTCGCACGGTACCGCCCGATGACGAGACCGCCCAGTGAAATTCCGGCGCGTAGGGATCTCCGTGAGTCCAGCTCCGGGATGATGGGATGATCTTGATGTGGCAGTAGTGATCACGGCGTCGGAGCCGTCTTGGATAGCCCCGTTCACCGGGCTGAACCCGCGCGCTTTCCACAAGCTGATCACGATGCTGCGCCACGAGGGAGCTGAAGCGCTGCGGCCGGGACGCCCATGGTCGCTACCGATGGAGGACCGGGTGTTGCTCGTCGCCGCTTACTGGCGCACCAACCTGACGCTGCGGCAGCTCGCCCCGCTGTTCGGCATCTCGAAGTCCGCGGCCGACTGGATCGTCGCCCGCACCGGCCCACTGCTCGCGCTCAAGCAGCGACAGCGTTTCCGCAAGGGCACGGTGCTCATCGTGGATGGCACCCTGGTTCCCACTCGCGACCACAGCATCGCCGAACAATCTAAGAACTACAGGTACTCCACCAACCACCAGGTCGTCATCGACGCCGACACCGGCTCGTCGTGGTGGTCGGCCGGCCCCTGCCCGGCAACCGCAACGACTGCAAGGCGTGGGAGGAGTCGGGCGCGAAGGCCGCCGTCGGCAAATCCATGACGATCGCCGACGGCGGCTATCCAGGCACCGGGCTCGTGATGCCCCACCGTCGTCGCAAAGGCGAAGACCTGCCCGACTGGAAACACGCCCACAACAATTCCCATAAACAGGTCCGCGCCCGCGTCGAGCACGTCTGCGCCCGCATGAAGACCTGGAAGATCCTCCGCGACTGCCGCCTCAAGGGCGACGGCGTCCACCACGCCATGCTCGGCATCGCCCGCCTGCACAATCTCAACCTCACCGGATGGACGAGCGGCTGGACAGGCCACCGACTACGTCCCCAACGAGTCAAAGATCATTTACGGGACAGGCCTTAGACCGTGTCCTACATGGTCAGTTGACAGTTGTCCTGGGCATGGGGAGTGGACGGTGGGGATGGATCGTTCCGGACGGACTGTGGGAAATAGCGAGGCCGTTGTTGCCGCCGGCCCGGGTGCGTCCGCAAGGGGGCGGGGTCGCGAACATCAATGATGAGGCGGTCTTCGCCGCGATCATCTATGTGCTGGTCAGCGGTTGCGCTTGGCGGGCGTTGCCACCGTGCTTCGGGGCGTCGAAGTCGACCGTCCATCGCCGGTTCGTCATCTGGTCGCGAGCCGGGGTCTGGGGACGGCTGCATCAGAAGATTCTCCGGCCTCTGGACGAGCGGGACCTGGTCGATCTGTCCCGTGCGGTCCTTGACTCTGCCCACGTGCGGGCTAAAAAGGGGGCGAACTTGCAGGTCCGAGCCCCGTGGACCGGGGTAAGCCAGGTTCCAAGATGCATGTTCTGTCCGACGCGAACGGACTGCCTCTACGCGTCGGAGTCTCCGCCGCCAACACCCACGACAGCCAGGCCCTGAAGCCGATGCTGTCCCATTTCCACATGGGACACGAATCCCACGCGACCGATTCCAAGCCTCAACGCCTTCATGCGGACAAGGCGTACGGCGTGCCTCACCTGCGGCGATGGCTATGGGGTAAGCGCTTCGGCGTCCGCATCGCCCGCAAAGGAGTCGAGTCCAGCGAGCGACTCGGCCGCCGAAGGTGGGTCATCGAACGCACCATGTCCTGGCTGACCGGCTACCGCCGACTCAACCACCGCTACGAGCGGAAACCAGGCAACTACCTGGCCTTTCTCGGCCTGGCCGCAGCGCTCTGCTGCTACAAACGGCTCCGGAAACTGACCATGTAGGACACGGTCTAAACCGGCCGAGGCACCGATCGACGCCTTCGGTCGGCTGTCTGAGCCGGGTGACGCATGCGTCGCTCTCGATCCATCCCGTACCTACGACGTGCAGGTGTGGGCCCAGGGACGGGCCGACTCGCGCGACCGGTTCGAGG
Organism: Streptomyces achromogenes; assembly: GCF_030816715.1. Taxonomy (NCBI): domain Bacteria; kingdom Bacillati; phylum Actinomycetota; class Actinomycetes; order Kitasatosporales; family Streptomycetaceae; genus Streptomyces; species Streptomyces achromogenes. The sequence continues at coordinate 8,951,302 of NZ_JAUSYH010000001.1, forward strand.
CCGATTCGAAGCAAGACGAGAACAGCAACTGGTACGAGGCGTACGCCGTCGTCTTCGCGCCGTCTGGAAAGCAGACACCACCAGCTCCGGCGCCGCGGGTCAGCCGACGAGAACAGCTCACAGCCCGGCACGGTAAGCCGCCGCTTGGCGTGCGCTGACCGACCCCGCGTAGGGGGAACGGCTGCTGCGACCGTTCCCCCGCCATGCTCGAAAGCAGCGCCCAACCGGAGCTGGTACACCCTCGTCGGCACCCACCTCTACTACGTGGTAGATCTCGTCGAAACGGTCACGGGCGTCGGCAACGTGAAGGCCAAAACGGCCCGTCTGCGCCTCGCCGAACTCGGTTTTCCCGTCTTTGCACTGGCCTGGAGCACACTGCTGACCAAGGGGCATCCCGGGCACACCGGGTGACCGCCGATGCTGTACACCCGCGCGTGAGGTAGCCCGTGTGCGGGGTAGCCTGCCGCCCTCGCCTCGTGCGGCGCAGGACGCGAATCGGTGAACACCCCGAGGCAGCGAACTCGCCGGCCGGTCCCCCGGCTGCACGTACGGGTGCCAGCCGTTCGTGGCGATCGCCGGTCAGGAGGACCTTTCGATCACGAATGTGTCATGCCAGGTGGTTGTACGCGACGGTGGGGTTGTTGGGGGAGTAGTACATCCGCGTCGTGAAAGGTGCCGAAGAGTTGCCGGTGCCGCGGTAGAGGTACGTCGTGTTCCGGCTCTTGTCGTACGCGAGCAGATCGGGTCGGCCGTCGTGGTCGGCGTCGCCGATGCCTACGAGGTCGCTGTAGGCGTTCCAGCCGCTGCCGATCCTGACGCGTGAGGCGAAGGTGCCGTTGCCGTGTCCGAGGTACAGCCACAGCACACCGCTGCCGTCCCGGGTGACGAGGTCGCCCGCGGCGGTGCCGCCTATGTTCCCCACAGCGGTGATCTTGTTGTAGACGCCCCAGCCGCCGCCGACCTTCGTCCGGGTCGCGAACGGAGCGGCGTGGTTGCCGGTGCCCCGGTAGAGCCAGAGCACTCCGGAAGCGTCGGTGGCGAGCAGGTCGGCCCGGCCGTCCCCGGTGTAGTCGGTGCCGCCGGTGATCTTGTTGTAGATCTGCCAGCCGCCGCTGATTCTTGTGCGGCTCGAGAAGCCGCCGATGCCGGTGCCGAGGTACAGCCACAGCGCACCGCTGGCATCACGGGCGACCAGATCGGCGTGCTGGGAGCCGCCCACATTGCCGACGGCCTCGATCTGGTTGTAGATGCTCCAGCCCGGGCCGATGAGTCTGGTCTCGTGCTCCGCCAACTGCCCAGGGTTGTAGGGGTCGTAGTAGGTGTCGCTGCTCCACAGACGCCCGGCGCTGTCTCGTGCGAGCACGTTCGGCGCGCCGTTGTCGTCGAAGTCATGCGGCTTGGCGGTGCGCACGACCGTGAACGCGCCTGAAGAAGTGAGGTCGGGCCCGATGCCGTTGAGGGGCTTGGCGACGAGCGTCCAGGTGTAGGCGCCGTTGTACGCGTTGCCTCGCTCCGGCCACCCCAGTTCGCCGTCCCAGTTGAAGGTGACGGACGACTGCAGGGGACGCGTGAAGTACGCGGTGACGGTCTTGCCCGTGCGGACGTGCCGCACTGCGAGCGTCACGACGACGTTCTTCCGGGACAGCTTCCACGCCATCGCCGCATCTCCGCCGCTCGGATCGAGGTCGATCACGGCGGGGACGTCGGAGCCGGTCAGCGTGACCCGGGTGGACTCGCCCGTGCCGGCGACCAGGGTCGCGGCCGGCAGGCCGTCCTGGCCGGGCGCGATCCGGTACACGCCCTCGTTGCCGGCGACCGTGCCGCCGCGCGCGAACAGGGTGCCGTCGGGGGCGGTGGCGGCGGAGGTGAGGTGGTCGAGGAGCTTGCGGGTGGCGCCGCTCGTCAGGTCGTACGCGGTCAGCGCGTCCGAGGAGTAGCTGTCGTCGGCGTTCAGGGCGCCGGTGTCGCCGTAGACCACCCAGTTGTCCCGCAGGCCGAGCTTCACGCCCTTGGACCGCACCTTGCCCACCGGGATGTTCTGCCGCGTTCCCGTGGAACGGTCGGTGACGGCCACCGCCGCGTCAAGTCTCGCGTCCGGCGAGGGGTTGTACTCGACCCACGCCACGTACTTAGCCGAGACAGCTAGGCCGGTGCCCACGTCGGCGGCCGGCAGCTCGTAGGTCTCGGTCACGCCGCCGACGGCGAGGTCGAGGAGACCGAGGAAACGCCGTGTGTCCGTGCCGGCGCCGGTGGCGTAGGTCACCTGGGCGTGGGTGTTGGTGGCGGGCACGACCTTCACCTCGGCGGCGGTGTCCGGCAGGCCGGTCACCGTGCGCTGCGGCATGTCCTTGGTGTGCATCCGGAGCGTCTTGCCGCCCGCGGGGTTGTCCAGCGTGGTGAAGAGGCTGACGCCGGCGGCGCCTGCGAAGGTGATCCCGGTGGTGGAGGGGCCGGGGTAGTAGGAGTAGACGACCGATCCGGTCGCCATGTCCGTGATCATGCCGGTGGTGTTGGCGGGGGCGGCGTACGTGGCGACGAGGTCGCCGGACCCGGTACCCAGGACTGTGGAGCTCGAAGGCCATTTCGTCGGGGAGCCGCCCGCGGCGGGAAGCCAGCTTCGGCCGGTGGCCGGGTTGTGGGTCAGGTAGCCCGAGGAGGTGACCCCGGTGATGACGTCCCCCTTGGGAAAGGCGACGACCGACTGGCCCTCGGCCGCGGTGGCCGCGAGGCTGGCGGCGGGCGCGGCCGTCGCGGGGGAGGGGAGCGCGGCACCGGTGGCGGTGAGGGCGAGGACGACGGTGACGGCCGCGGCAAGGCGTCGCCGGGCGGCGCGTATGGGGAGCAAGGAGTGGGTTCCTTCGTTCAGGCGAAGAGGTCGCAAGGTGCAGATCTCCGAGAAGGGCGTTGACCAGGGCGCGGCCGGCGAATGGGTCCTGCCGACCGTCCATGCTCTTCGCGCGCCGGCACGAGCACCCGGGTCTGTAGGGTAGTCCCGGATCATGCCTGAACGTCGCCGATACCCGAGCGATCTGTTCCATGACCGCTGGGGGCGCTGTCGTGTTGTTGGGTGGGTAGGTGTCTGATGGTGCGTCGTGGCGTGGTGAAGCCCGGTTCCGGGCTGTGCTCAGGCCGCGGTGGCGAGGTCGGCGACTCCGGTGATCTGCTCCCAGATTGCGAAGCGGACGGTCATCTCGGCGCGGTAGTCGTGTGCAGGCATCAGGTGGCGGCGGGGCCGGAAGTGGGGCGAGATACCGCTGAACGCGGACAGGAACCGCTGGGCCCCGCCCACGGAGCGGAAGCCTTTTTCATCGCGCGCTCGCGCTGCCTGGTTGGCTGGTGGCTGTTCTCGGCCCGGTTGTTGAGGTATTTCGACTGGCGGTGCTCGACGGAGGGCATGACCTCGCGGTGGGCGGCGCCGTAGGAGCGGAGCTTGTCGGTGACGATCACCCGTGGCACGGTGCGGGTCTTCTTCATCAGCCTGCGGAAGAAGCGCCTGGCCGCGGCCTTGTCCCGGCGGTTCTGTACGAGGATGTCGAGGACGTTGCCGTCCTGGTCGACGGCCCGCCACAGGTACCGCTGCACGCCGTTGATCTTGATGAAGACTTCGTTCAGGTGCCACTTGTCACCGGGCCGGGGCTGCCGGCGGCGCAGCGCGTTGCCGTAGGCCTCCCCGAACTTGCCGCACCAGCGGCGGATCGTCTCGTAGGAGACGACCATCCCGCGCTCGAGCATCAGCTCCTCGACCTCGCGCAACGACAGCGGGAAGCGGAAGTACAGCCACACAGTGGGAGATGACCTCGACCGGGTACCGGTGCCCCTTATGCGACGGCGACACGGCCCCCTACAGACAGCCCCCTCCAGCACGATCAACCAGAAGATCATTCCACCGGTCAGCCGACGTGACCGTGCCCGAGCCCGGCATGGGTGAAGGCGAACCCCTCGGCGTACACCAAACTTCGTCACGGTGGGCCTGGGCGTAGCGACGTGACGTATGCCTCCCGGTACTGCCTCGTGGCACGGCTCCGTCATATCTGGCGATGGGCGTGGGCTGGATCGTTGCAGATGCAACCGGTCGAGGGGATCGCGGGATCTCGTGAGTAGCCGTGGCACTCGCACAGGAGGCACGGGAAGAAATGGAGCGACAGGTCTTCGCCAGCTTGTGTCAAACGCGCAGCCGCTGTCTCCTGGAGGACCTGCAGCCGCTCGTTCAGATCCACATAATCGGCCCTGTTCTGCTCATATGCCTGCTTTACGGCATCGGAGACTTCTCCTTGAAGACTCATCATCCCTCCAGCGAAGATCGGATGAGGCTTCCAGTGTCCCTCCGCGCCCGGCGACACGCAGGACGAGGGTGAGCAAGGTGAAGTTCCCTGTTACCCGTGGGCACGGGTATCCCCTCAGCCTGCGCCAGTTGTCGCCGGAACGCGGCGAAGCCGCTGTAGGGCCGCGCGACGGCGGGACTGCTGGTGTTTCCATCGCCCGGGAACAGAGTCACATGTTCGGGATCCGCGGTCCCCGAGCGCTATCCGAAACCGCCGATGAACGTTGCTGGCTCCCACTTAAGTGAGCAGGGCGTGGGTCGCAAGGTGTAGTCGTCGGCGTAGGACGGGATCTGCGAAGTGGTGCCGCTGTCCAGGACCTTGGTCTTCGTCGTGCTCGCGTCGAAGGACGGGTCGAAGGACGGTGTGTCAGCTGGTATTGGCGGTGATGTCTGCCAGGAGCGCGGTGATGACGCGGTTGGTGGAAGCTGCCATGTCGACGGAGTCGGGGGCGAGCAGCCACTGGATCTGGAGGCCGTCCATGACGGCGATGATCGCGTTGGCCGCGTCTTCGAGGTTGAGGTCGGGCCGTGTCTCGCCGAGTTCGCATGCTTCGGCGAGGGCATCGGTGACGAAGGTGCGCAGGCCTGTGTAGCGGTCGCGGAAGTAGTTCTGGGCGGGGTGGCCTTCGGTGACGCTTTCCGCCGAGAGGACGGCGTAGAGCCGGACGATGCCTTCGCGTTCGGTATTGCGGCGGACGGTGTCGACGAGGTGATGCAGGAATGCGAGGCCGCGGGGGCGTTCCGGGCCCAGCTGTTCGATGTCGGTTTCGTCGCGTAGTGCCAGGACGCTGGTGAGCAGTTGGGGCTTGGAGCGGAAGTAGTGCAGGACGCCGGCCTGGGTGATTCCGGCCCGGTCGGCGATCTCCTGGAGCGAGGCGTTGTTGTAGCCGCGGGCGGCGAAGGTGTCCATGGCGATCTGCAGGATTTCCTGCCGCCGCTGCTGGGCCTTGAGGCTCTTTCCTGTGCGGGGCTGCCGCTCCCCGTTCGGCGTGCTCTCGCTCATCGTGCGGAGTCTACGGGCCTGTCGATCAGTGGTCACGTCCCGATCAAACCTGAGAAAGAACTTGAGCACAAGGACTTACTAAGTACTTAGTGAGTGTGCTTTTCTGCTCCACGTTCCGCCCGCTTCGTGCCGCACTGCGGCCTGGAAGGACGAGCATGAGCCGGCCTGCCATCCCCGATGACTCCGAGCTCCGTGACCGCATCCGTGGTCTGGACCTGGACTCCAAGATCCGCCTGCTGACCGGCGCCGAGCTGTGGAGATTTCCGGCCGAGCCCCGGCTCGGCCTGTCGGCGGTGACGATGTCCGACGGCCCGCAGGGCGTACGGGGTACCGGTGACGACCCCGACGAGACCGGCCTGTTGGCCCCCGCACCGAGCGCGCTGGCGGCGACCTGGGACAGCGACCTCGCCGAGCGCCTGGGTGTGCTGTTCGCCGTCGAGGCCCGCCGCAAGGGCGTCGACGTGGTGCTGGCTCCGCTGGTGAACCTCCAGCGCACCCCGGTCGCCGGGCGGCACTTCGAGTACTTCTCCGAGGACCCGCTGCTCACCGGCACCCTGGCCGCCGCTGTCGTACGCGGGTTGCAGGGCCGGGGTGTGGGCGCCTGCCTGAAGCACTTCGTGGCCAACGACTCCGAGACCGACCGCACCGAGTACCGCGCCCGGCTCGACGGGCGCACGCTGCGGGAGGTCTACCTGGCCCCCTTCGAGCAGGTCCTCGCCGAGGCCGAGCCGTGGAGTGTGATGGCCGCGTACTCGGGTGTGGATGACGGGGTCGAGTCGGCTCCGATGACCGAGAACGTGCGGCTGCTGCGCGAGGTGCTGAAGGGGGAGTGGGGGTATGCCGGGCCCGTGGTCAGTGACTGGGCCGCGACCCGGTCCACCGTGGCCTCGGCCGTCGGCGGTCTGGATCTGGCGATGCCCGGTCCCGAGCCCCTGTGGGGCCGGCCGCTCGTGGAGGCCGTGCGCGCGGGCGAGGTCGACGAGGAGCTCGTCGACGACAAGGTGCTGCGGCTGCTGCGCCTGGCCCGGCATGTCGGCCGGCTCGACCAGCCGGGGGCGGCCCCCGTCCCGGCAGAGCCCGCACCGGAGGAGTTTCGGTTGCTGCGTGACGTCGCCGCCCGGGGCACCGTGCTGCTCCGCAACCAGGAAGACCTGCTGCCGCTCTCGCCGACCGGCCTCCGCAGCGTCGCGTTGATCGGCCCCAACGCCGTCGCGCCGTACCTCCAGGGCGGCGGCAGCGCCTACGTCCCCGCCATACGTACCGTGTCTTACGAGGAAGGACTGCGCGCCGCCCTTCCCGACGGTGTCCGGCTGAACGTGCACCGGGGCGGTGACGCCCGCCTGCGTCTGCCGTATGCCTCCGCCGAACTGCTCACCGACCCCGACACCGGCGCGACGGGCATACGGGCAGACCACCTGGACGCCGACGGCAACCGCATCGGCGGCAAAGTGGACGTCACCGGCGACTGGACCATGTACGACACCTTCGCACCGGATACCCAACGCGTCCTGTTCCGCACGCGGTTGACCCTCACCAAGCCCGGCACGCACCACCTTGAGTTCGGCTGCGCGGGGCGTTTCAGCGTGAGCGTGGACGGCGAGGAGAGGCTGGCCGGAGGCGACGACCGGGGTGTCGAGCTGGTGCTGGAGTCCAGCCACAGCCACCCTCCGCAGCGGGGGATCGACGTCGAGGTGGGGCCGGAAGGGCGCACGCTCGCCCTCGCCCTCGACCTCACCGTCGTGGACGCAGGCGGCTACGGCCGCTTCGTCACGGCTCAGATCCGGCACGCGCCGCCCGGCCCGACGCCGTACGAGGAGATCGCCGAAGCCGCCGCCGCGGCCCAGGCGGCCGATGTGGCCGTTGTCGTGGTCGGCACTAACGAGGAGGTCGAGTCCGAGGGCTGGGACCGCACCGGCCTCGACCTGCCCGGCCATCAGAACGACCTGGTCCGCAAGGTGATCGCCGCGAACCCGCGCACCATCGTGGTCGTCAACGCCGGAGCCCCGGTGCTGCTGCCCTGGGCCGACGAAGTCCCCGCCGTGCTGTGGTCATGGTTGCCGGGCCAGGAGGCTGGGCACGCGCTCGCCGATGTGCTGCTGGGTCGTACCGAGCCGTCGGGCCGGCTGCCCTGGACGCTGCCCGCCCGCGCCGAGGACGTCCCCGTCCCCGACGCGCGCCCCCGCGACGGCATCGTGGATTACGCCGAGGGCGTCCACGTCGGTCACCGGGCCTGGGATCGGGCCGGACTCGTCCCGGCCTTTCCTTTCGGTCACGGCCTGGGCTGGACCCGATGGACGTACGAGTCCGTCAACCTCTCCCCGACTCCCGTCTCCGCCGCCTCCCTGACCAGCCCCGCAGGCGGAGACGGGCTCAATCTGACCGTGGCGCTGACCAACACCGGGCCCCGGGCCGGCCGTGAGGTCGTCCAGGTGTACCTGGAGCCGCCGCGGGACGGCGTCGACCGGCCGGTGCGCCTGCTCGCCGGCTTCGCCACGGTCCAGGCGGAACCTGGCGCACGCGTCACCGCCGAGGTGCACGTGCCCGCCCGCGCCTTCCGGATCTGGGATGTCGAGGCGAGCGCGTGGCGCACTCCGCCCGGCCGCTACCGCCTGCACGTCGGACGCTCCAGCCGTGATCCGCATCTCACCGCCGAGGTGACCGTCCACGACAGCCGCCTGCACCCCGCAGTCTGAGCGATCCCGGGTTGCTCGTCCCTTTTGCCCCACCCTCATCAGTACGACCGCAAGGAGCCGCAACCATGAGCACCCTCCGTCCCACTGCCAGAACCCTCCAGATAGCCTGCGCGACCGTCGCGGCGGCCCTGCTGGCCACCGGCTGTGGGCGCAGCGACGACACCGCGGCCGCCGACAAGGACCCGGCGAAGATCAGCAGCGGCAAGGCGAAGGGCAAGCTGGTCATGTGGTCCATGGGCGACAAGGCCGACAAGGACCTGCAGGGCCTGGCGAAGAAGTTCGAGCAGCAGAACCCGGACGTCACCGTTCAGATCACCGCGGTGCCGTGGGATGCCGCGCACGAGAAGCTGACCACCTCGATCGCCGGCGGCAACACCCCGGACCTGTCCCTGATCGGCTCCACTTGGATGGCCGAGATGGCCGCGATGAACGGCTTCCAGGCTACTCCCGCATCCTTCAAGTCGTCGGCGTTCTTCCCGGGCCAGTGGGACACCACGAAGTACAAGGACACCGCCTACGGCGTCCCCTTCATCGCCGACACCTCGGTGATCTACTACCGCAGCGACATCACCGAGAAGGCCGGCATCAAGGGCGCCCCGGCCGACGACTGGGCCGGCTACCTGAAGGACCTCAAAGCCATCCAGGCCACCGCGGGCAAGCAGAACGCCAAGCTGCGCAACGCCACCCAGCTCCAGGTCGGCTTCAACTCATGGCTGTTCTGGCTGCCGATGGTGTGGCAGCAGGGCGGTGACATCTACGACGCCGACGCGAAGAAGTTCACCTTCGACACGCCCGCGGTCGCCGAGGCCCTGGAGTACTACAGCGGCATCTTCAAGGACAAGCTGACGCCGAACGACAAGACCGACGCCCGCCAGAACATCCAGAACGGGCTGATCGGCACCGTGCAGCAGGGTGCCAGCACCGGCGGCGACCTCCACAAGAACGCCCCCGAGCTGGACAGCAAGTGGCAGACCATGCCGCTGCCGAAAGCCACGCAGGCGGCCGGTCTGGCCGGCGGCAGCGATCTGGCGGTCTTCAAGGACGCCAAGAACGCCGACGCGGCCTGGAAGTTCGTGAAATTCCTAACCGAGCCGGAGAACCTGGCCGCGTACGGGGAGGCGTCCGGCAACCTGCCCGCCGCCGTGGGGTCCTGGTCGGAGGGCGAGCTGAGCCAGAACACCAAGATGGCCGCCTTCGAGACCCAGCTGAAGGTCACCAAGGCGCCGCCGGCCATCACCACCTGGCAGCAGGTCGCCGACGCCATCGACTCCGAGCTGGAGAAGCTCGCCTACGGCAAGGCCACCGTTGCCGACGTACAGAAGGCCCTGCAGTCCAAGGCCACCAGCATCGGCACCGGCCGCTGATCGCCGCCGCCCGCATCCCTCGTACGGACGGATGACCACTATGCCCACGACCACTCTCGCGGGGCAGAGCACCCAAGAGGGAGACACCGCCGGTAAGCGGCCGGCGGCCACTCCTTCGCGGCGGCGCAGCACCGCGCGAGGCCGCCAGTCCCGCGCCGCCTGGGTCCTCGCCGCCCCTTTCCTCGCCCTGTTCCTCGCCTTCATGTTGCTGCCGGTCGTCTGGTCGACGCTGATGAGCCTGACCGACACCCAGAGTGCCGACCTGCGCACGCCGCTGAACGTGTCGTTCACCGGCTTCGACAACTACGTACGGCTCTTCCAGGACCCGCAGTTCTTCACCGCCCTACGCAACACCGGGGTGTTCGTCCTGGTGGCCCTGCCCCTGACGCTGGCCGCCGGGCTGGCCGCGGCGGTCGCCCTCGACAGCGGCATCCGACGCTTCCGCGCCGTCTTCCGGGTCGGCTTCTACCTGCCGGTGATCACCAGCATCGTGGCCGTCGCCGTGGTGTGGAAGACCCTCCTCGAACCCCACGCCGGCCTGGTGAACACCGTCCTCGCCTGGTTCGGGATCGACGGTCCGGCCTGGCTGGCCGATACCCGCTTCGCCCTGCCCGTCATGATCCTGATGGCGGTGTGGCGCAACCTCGGCACGGTCATGATCATCATGCTGGCGGGTCTGCAGTCGGTGCCCCAGTCCCTGATGGAGGCAGCCGAACTCGACGGCGCCGGAGCCTGGCAGCGGTTCTGGCGGGTCACCTTCCCGCTCCTGCGCCCGGCCCTGCTGCTCACCGCCGTCACTACCGGCATCGGCTACCTGCAGTTCTTCGACGAGCCGTTCGTCATGACCGACGGCGGCCCACTGGACTCCACGCTGTCCGCCACGTTGTACGCCTACAAGCAGTTCGGCAACGGCAACTACGGCGTCGCCTCGGCCGCCGGCTACGTCGTCTTCGTCCTGATCATCGCCCTGACCGTGCTGCAGTTCCGCGTGCTGCGGGACAAGGACTGATGCCCCGTGACCACGACCACGATTGACACGGCCAAGGTGCTACGGCGCCGTCGCATCCGCCAGGAGTGGGGCCGCCCCTGGCTCTACCTGCCGCTCACCGGCCTACTGCTGCTCATGGTCACGCCGTTCCTGTGGATGTTGTCGAGCGCGTTCAAGTCCGAGGGCGATATCCGCAGGATCCCGCCGGACCTGATTCCCACCAGCCCCACGCTCGCGAACTACCGCGAGCTGTTCAGCAGCCTCGACTTCACGAGGATGTTCGCCAACTCGGTGATCGTGGCTTTGGCCGTCACCGCCGGGAACCTGATCTTCTGCTCGATGCTGGGCTACGCCCTGGCCAAGCTCGAATTCCGCGGCCAGCGCACGGTGTTCGGCCTGGTCATGGCGACGCTGATGGTGCCGGGCCTGGTCACCTTCGTACCGCTGTACGTGCTGGTGGCCAACATGAAGCTGACCGGCTCCCTGCTCGGGCTGATCCTGCCGTTCCTGGCCACCCCGTTCGGGGTGTTCCTGATGCGGCAGTTCATCTCCACCCTCCCCGACGAACTCATCGACGCCGCTCGTGTCGACGGCTGCCGCGAGCTGGCCATCTTCTGGAAGATCATCCTGCCGCTGACCAGGCCGGCCCTCGCCACGCTGGGGATCATCACCTTCCTCGGCTCGTGGAACAACTTCCTGTGGCCGCTGGTCGTGGCCCAGAACGAGAGCCAGTACACCCTGCCCGTCGGCCTCGCCCTGGCCAGCAGCGGACAGGACTTCACCCGCTTCGGCGTCCTGCTCGCCGGCGCCGTGGTCGTCCTGCTGCCGGTGACGATCGTCTTCCTTCTGTTCCAGCGCCACTTCGTGGCCGGTATCGCCACCACCGGTCTGAAGTGACCCCAGCCCCGGCGCCCTTACCAGGGCCCCACGCGCCGGTTTCGCACCACCCCTGTCATGCACGCGCGCCGCCGTGCATGGCCGTCATGCACGCAAGGAGCCGCACCATGCGAACCACCACCCGGCAACGGCGCCGGACAGCCCGGACCACCACCGTCGCCGCCGCCCTGCTCGCGACCCTCCCGGCGCTCCCGGCCGCCGCTCCGGCCTCCGCCAGTACCGCCTTCGGCAAGGCATCGGTGTGGCTGACCAACCCCTCCACCGGCACCTACCTGTCCAAGCAGGCGCCGGTGACCTGGAAGACCGGCTCGGCCTCCTCGGGGCCCTCGACCATCACGGTCGACACCACCCGCAAGTACCAGCAGATGACCGGCTTCGGGGCCTCCTTCACCGACTCCTCCGCCTGGCTGGTCGGCACCAAGCTCACCGCCAAGCAGCGCAACGCCCTGATGCGCGACCTGTTCAGCCGCAGCGACGGCATCGGCCTGAGCTTCCTGCGCCAGCCCATGGGCGCCACCGACTTCACCGTCAAGGGCAACTACTCCTACGACGACATGCCGGCCGGCGAAAGCGACCCCACGCTCGCCAACTTCTCCATCGACCACGACCGGTCGTACACCATCCCGCTGCTGAAGCAGGCCCGGAAGCTCAACCCACAGCTGACCCTCATGGCCACCCCATGGAGCCCGCCCGGGTGGATGAAGACCGGCGACACGATGAACGGCGGCCAGATCAAGCCTGCCGCCTACCAGCACCTCGCCGACTACTTCGCGAAGTTCCTCAAGGCGTACCAGGCGGCGGGGGTCCCGGTCCGCTACGTCACCCCGCAGAACGAGCCGTTGCACGACACGTCCGCCTACCCGAGCACGAGCCTGACGGCCGGCCAGGCCAAGACCTTCATCAACGACTATCTCGCCCCGACCCTGCGCAAGCAGCACCTGTCCACCGGCATCCTGGGCTACGACCACAACTGGGACGTCACCAGCTACCCCGAGTCCCTGTACACGGACGCGGCGAGCGCGAAGAACGTCGCCGGTACGGCCTGGCACTGCTACGCCGGCGACGTCTCGGCGCAGTCCGTCGTCCACAACGACTACCCGAACAAGCCCGCCTTCCAGAGCGAGTGCTCAGGCGGCAGCTGGGAGGGCACGGACGCGGGCGCCACCTTCGCCGGAACGATGGACAACATCGTCAACGGCCCGCGGAACTGGGCGAAGAGCATCATCCGCTGGAACATCGCCCTCGACGGCTCCGGCGGCCCCACCAACAACGGCTGCCAGGGCTGCCGCCCGGTGGTGACCGTCTCCCAGAACGCCGACGGCACCTACTCGTACAAGCCGACGGCCGACTACTGGGGCCTCGCCCAGGCCAGCAAGTTCGTCCAGCCCGGCGCCCGCCGAGTCGCCTCCAACAGCTTCGGCAAGGGCGACCTCGAGGACGTCGCCTTCACCAACCCCGACGGCTCCACCGCGCTGATCGCCTACAACTCCAGCACCACCGAGCGCGCCTTCACCGTCCGCTGGGGCGACCGCACCTTCACCTACACCCTCGCCGCCGGAGCGGCCGCCACCTTCACCTGGACCGGCACCCAGCACGGCAGCACCGATCCGGCCGCCATCGGCTCTGTCGACGTCCCCTTCCGCAACGCCGACGGCAGCCAGGCACTGATCAGCTACGACGGCGGCCTGCTCGCCCAGCAGCCCCAGGTCCGCGTCGGCGACCAGTGGCTCGGCTACACCCTGCCCACCGGAGCCTCACTCACCCCGCCCACCGGCGAGGCGGCCCTGCCCCGCGACGGCTGGCAGGCAACGGCCTCCGCGAGCAGCTCGGACGCCCCGCCTTCCAACGCCATCGACGGTGACGCGGCCACCCGCTGGAGCCTGGGCCACGGCATGCAGCCCGGCGACTGGTTCCAGCTCGATCTCGGCTCGCAGCAGACCTTCGACCAGGTCGTCCTGGACAGCACCGCCTCGTCCGGCGACTTCGTCCGCCAGTACGAGGTGTACACCTCCGGCGACGGCACCACCTGGGGCAAGCCGATCGCGACCGGACCGGGCAGAACCGTGACCCGCATTCAGCTGCCCACCACCACAGCCCGCTACGTCCGGGTGGTCAACAAGGCCAGCTCCGGCAGTTGGTGGTCCATGCACGACGTCTCCGTCCTCACCCCCGACGGCCAGGCCACCTCAAGCGCGAGCGCAACCAAAGGTGTCCAGCGCAAGAGCGCGGCACTGCCCGATGGCACCAGGCTGACGGCCGTCTACAACTCAGGCCCGAGCACCGCCACGTTCGACGTCCCGTGGGGCAGCACGACGTACAGCTACCGCCTACCCGTTGGCGCCGCCGCGATCTTCATCACGCGTCCGGCCTGAACCCGAACCTCACCCCCCACAACTCCCCCTCGTGGTCTGGGTCATACACCGCGACACCGCTCTGCGAGCCGCATCGGCAGGCCCTGGTGACCCAGCCACGCAGACCACCCCGAGGAGGTGGCCTTTCGATGAAGGAACAGGAATACGGCGAGACCGTAGGCGACATAGGAATGAGGCTCGGTACTTCGCGCCGCAGGTCGGCCTGGGCCCGTTTCACGAGCGCGGTGACATCCGTCGTGTCAGCGGTATCCGTGGTGAGCAGTCCGGGTGACCGTGCCAGAGCCGGCGCCCCGGTCCGCTTCCGGACCGCGCAGTCCACGATGCCGTCGGCGACCGTCCGCCCACGTGCCCGCGCACGCACCACCAGGAGGACGGCGTCCATCGGGCTGGCCCTGGCCGGCCTGCTCCTGGGCACCGCGATGGTGCCCGCCTCGGCCGCGCCCGAACCGGGTAAGACGGGCGGGGACGACGGTTGGGTGCTGAGCACGACCGACACCTCGAAGAGCTACGCCCCGACCTTCGTCGGCAACGGCTACCTCGCCACGCGGGTGCCCGAGGCGGGCCACGGCTACAGCAGCACGCCCCTCGTTACCCAGTCCCAGCTGGCCGGCTTCTACGGCGCTCCCTCGCCCGGGACCGAGGAACGAGCCAGCCTGCCGAGCTGGACCACGCTCGGGTTCGGCGGCAGTGGCAGCGGCGGTGTCTATGGCATCGGGAGCTGGTCCTGCGCCTTCGGCCGGCTGTGCCCGGCCGCGTACGGGAAGATCTCCGGCGGCGCGTTCGTCGAGAACTCCCATCCGGGCGGGATCGTGGGCGGCTACCTGGCCGGCCTGAACAATGGAGGCAACTCGACGGTCGGCGGCACCGGCGTCGTTCCGATCCGCGACGCGTCGGCCGGCAAGGCCACGCTTGCCATCCGGTACGCGAACGGGAGCGGCGACCCGCAGACCGTCCACCTCGGCGTCAACGGCACGCTTCAGCAACTGACCCTGCCCGGCACGGGCGGTTGGGACGACTGGTCGGTGCTGACCGTCCCGGTGACGCTGGCCGCAGGAGCGAACACACTCGAGATCACCGTCAAGGAGGGTGACACAGCGCGGGTGAACGTCGACTACCTCGTGGCGTATCCGGAAGGCTCACAGCCACCCACGGAGATCGCCCCCCGGACGGTCGGCACCACCAGCAAGTACCGGCAGTCGCTGGACCTGCGCACCGGCGTGCTGAGCACGTCGTTCGACTGGACTTCGCCCGCGGGCGACGCGACCAGCTTCGCCTACGAGGTCAACGCCAACCGCGCGGAGGGCCACCTGGGCACGGTGAGCGTCCGGGCCGTACCGCACTGGAGCGGAACGGCCACCGTGGTGGACGAGTTCGACGGGCGTGGCCTGCACCGCGCCTCCACCACCAGCCCGCGGGTGGACAGCAAGAACGCGACCCTCTCACAGACGGTCGTCACCGACGGAAGGCTCGCCACCGCCGGGCTCAACTCGGTACTGCGTGTCAACGACAAGGCCGTGCCGACCAAGGCGATGGACGTACCCGACGGCAGCGCCGCACAGAGCGCCGCATTCCCGGTCCGTGCCGGTCAGACGTACCGGATCACCAAGTACGTGGGCATCGCTGCCAGCGTCGACACCGACCGTTCGCTCAAGGCCGCGACCCCGCAGCAGGCCGCAGCGAGTACCGCGGCCCGCGCCGCCAAGGCCGGCTACCAGCAGCTGCTCACCCGCAACGACAAGGAATGGTCGCGACTGTGGCAGTCGAGCATCTCGATCCCCGGTGACAGCGCCATGACCGCGCAGATTCACGCGTCCATGTTCTACCTGCTCGCGAGCATGCGCCCCGGTGTCACCTGGAGCACCAGCCCGGGCGGGCTGTCCTCGGACGGCTACAGCGGTCACGTGTTCTGGGACATGGAGACCTGGATGTACCCGGCGCTGCTCGCCCAGTACCCCGACATCGCCAACGGGGCGAACACCTACCGGCAGAAGCTGTTGTCCGCCGCCGAGGCGAACGCCGCCAAGCTGTCCACGCCCAGCCAGCCGATCAAGGGCGCCAAGTTCGCCTGGGAGAGCGCACTGACCGGCAAGGAGACCGCCCCCGACCCCTGGGGCACGTACGAGGTCCACATCAACTCCGACATCGCCCTGGCGCAGTGGCAGTACTACCAGGCGAGCGGCGACAAGGAGTGGCTGCGGGACAAGGCATGGCCGGTGCTGAAGGGCATCGCCGACTACTGGGCCACCCGCGCCGTACCCAATTCCTCCGGCGGCTACGACATCAACGACGTCATGGGCCCGGACGAGTACAACTACCCTGTCGACAACGGCGCGACCACCAACGCCGGAGCGCAGGCGTCACTGCGCATCGCCATCCGCACCGCGCAACTCGTGGGCCGAACCGCCGACCCGGCGTGGAAGAAGGTCGCCGACGGCCTGAAGATCCCGGTCGACACCAAGAACGACATCCACGCCGAGTTCGACGGCTACGACGGGCGGACCGTCAAGCAGGCCGACGTCACCCTGCTGCAGTACCCCTGGGCTGTACCGATGTCACCGAGCCTGGCCCAGAACGACCTCGACTACTACAAGGAGCGCACCGACCCGGGCGGCCCGTCCATGACGGACGCGATCGCCGCCATCAACGGCGCGGCCCTCGGCTCGCCGGGCTGCCAGGTCTACGACTACATGCGCAACAGCGCGGAGCCATACCAGGCCGCACCGTTCAACCAGTGGTACGAGACCCGCAACGGCGGAGCGTTCAACTTCACCACCGGCCAAGGCGGCTACCTGCAGGAATTCCTCTACGGGTTCACCGGGATGCGCTGGGGAACCGACGCCGTCACCATCGATCCCTTCCTGCCGCCGCAGCTGCCGGGCGTCAACGTCACCCGGGTGAAATGGCGGGGGCGCACATTCGACCTGTCCGTCGGCCAGAAGACGACCAAGCTGACCCTGCGCTCCGGTAAGCCGCTTCCCGTGCGGGTCGGCATCGGCAGCGATGACGTACGCAAGGTCAAGCCCGGCACGTCACTGCAGGTGCCCACCAGGCACCCGGCAGGCGACGCGACGCAATGCGACTCGTGAACAGGGCAAGCGCGGATCCAACCGACCCGCGATCCTCGTGACCGCTGGCCCGGTCTGTAAGTCAGGGCAGACCGGGCCGGCCCGAACGTCCCCCTCGGCTGGTGGCATCCGGGCTCTCCGGCCGAGGGGGATGCCGAGGGTTCGGTGTCCGACCGCAGCGTCCGCGCCCGCGAGTGCCCGCCGATCTTCAGCCTGCGGCCGACGCGGTGGTGCCCTGACCGCGAACGAGTCACCGCACTGGACCGACGCCCTGCCCGGCGGCCAGCCGCATCCGGGATGGTTCGCGAACTTGGTCACCACCCAGGACAGCCCAATGCGGCGAGCGACAGGTGATCGCCCGTGTTCCCGCGAGAACTGTCGGCGACCGGCTCACCTGGTTCTCCCCACACCTGACCGCTTCCGGCGGTCGCCTTCGCTGTCGATGGCGGGTGCCGCCCGCAGCCGGTGGCAGCCGACCGCTGAGGACCGCTCCCAGCAAGGCACGGGCAGCCACAGAACGGCCTCGACCACCGACGCTCCCACCCCTTTCGCTTTCCGCCCCCTCTCGTTCCTCACAGTCCGTTCAGCAAGGAGCCCCCGCCCGTGCGCACCCCCAGAACCCTGCAGATAGCCTGCGCCCCCATCGCCGTGGCTCTGCTGGTCGCCAGCTGCAGCCAGAGCGACGACTCCACGAACGCCAACGCCCCGGCGAAAAGCACCACCGACAGCGGGGAGGGCAAGCTGGTCATGTGGTACGTGGGTGACAAGGCCGACAAGGACCTTGAGAGCCTGGCGAAGGAGTTCGAGCAGCAGAACCCCGGTGTGACGGTGCGGATCACCACGGTGCCGTGGGACGCCGCGCACGAGAAGCTGATCACCGCGATCGCCGACGGCGACACACCCGACTTGTCCCTGGTCGACTCGAGTTGGGTGACGGAGCTGGCCGCAACGAACGGCTTGCGGGCCACTCCGGCCTCGATCAGGCCGTGGATGTTCTTCCCAGGATCGTGGGACACCACGACGTACAAGAACACTTCCTACGGGGTCCCGTTCATCGCCGACACCTCGGTGATCTACTACCGCACCGACATCACGGCGAAGGCCGGCATCAAGGGAGCCCCGGCCAGGGACTGGGCCGGTTACCTGAAGGACCTGAAGGCCATCCAGGCCACCGCGGGCAAGCAGAATGCCAAGCTGCGCCATGCCACCCAGCTGCAGACCGGCCGCGACTCATGGCTGCTCTGGCTGCCGATGGTGTGGCAGCAGGGCGGGAACATCTACGACGCCACCGCCAGGAAGTTCACCTTCGACTCACCTGCGGTGACCAAGGCGCTGGAGTACTACAGCGCAATTTTCAAGGGCGGTCTGTCGCCTGATGACGGGACGGACTCCGGGCAGAAATTCCAGAACGGGCTGATCGGCACCGTGCAGCAGGGCGCCAGCACTGGCGGCAACTTCCACCTCAACGCCCCCGCGCTGGACAGCAAGTGGCAGACCATGCCCCTGCCGAAGGGCGAGCAGGCCGCCGGCCTGGCAACGGGGAGCGACCTCGCGGTCTTCAAGGACGCCCGGAACCCGGACGCAGCGGGGAAGTTCGTCAGGTACCTCATCGATGTCGACAACATCACCGCCTACGCAGACGCCTCCGGCAACCTGCCCGCCGTAGCCAGCGCCTGGTACGAGGCGGAGCAGGGTGACGACCCCAGGTTGGCACCCTTCCACACCCAGCTGCAGGCCACTGGCGCCCCGCCGGCCATCACCACCTGGCAGCAGATCGCCGACCTGATCGACAGCGAACTGGAGAAGCTCGCCGACGGTAAGGCCACGATTACCCAAACGCAGCAGACCCTGCAAGCCAAGGCCACCAGCATTGGCCCTGGCCTCTGAACCCGCAGCGTGTGTATCCCTCGAACGGACGTTCTGCGGAATCAACTTTGTCAATCCGTGCTGCTGACCTGGGCGAGCGGGTGGCGTCACGTGTGCAGGTACTCGTTCGATGCGGGTCCAGCCGCTCCAGCCGCGCTCCTTCAGAATCGCCAGCACCAGTTCGGCGCCCGGTGCGGACTCGAGCATGGTTGAGTCCATCAGGGCGACGAACTGATCGTCGAAGCCGTCGGCACCAGCCTCGCCGGCCTCCACGGCGCGAATCATCAGGCGCTCCAAGATGTCGGCGACCTCGACGATCCGTGGATCGCCTGTCGGCCAGTCGGGCTCCCCGGTGAAGTAGCTGTAGAGCCTCACCATGTCGGCGTCGTCCAACTCCTCGTGCTTCTTGGCGATCCGGAGTCGATCAGGTCCGGCACCTGCGCGGAAATCATGATCCAGGCATCCCGCTCCAGCTCCATGTACCGCTCCCCGACGCGGAGACCGCGCAACCGGTCGAGGTAGCCCACGACGCCCTGCGGAAGCGCCAGGTGCTCTCCGGCGGCGGGTGCTCTGCAGCCGCCGGATCTCGGCGCGCAGATCCTTGTCGATCTCCTGGACACCGTCGGCGAACTCCTCCGGGCCGGCGTCGAGGAGTTCCTGCACCCCGGCCAGCAGCACGCCCGCATCGGCCAGTGCTGGCGGATTCGGTTTTCTTGCGCCGGCTCAGGTTGTCGGTTGCTGCCTGGCCGGTGTGCGGGTCGGCTGTGCCGCTGCGGGCGGCGGCGGTGCCGGACGGGGTGTCCAGCACGGCGGTGACGCCGATCGCGCCGGACCGGTGGATCGTCCCGGATTCCCGTTGCAACGGAGGTGTCCGGGGTGTGGGACGGCGGCACCGTGCCGTCAGGACGGCGGCGGGCCCGCAGGCTGCGGCCGGCGTGGCAGGGCACCGCGTGCCTGGGGCCGAGTCATTCGGCACTGGCGCACAGGGCCCGGTCCACAAGCCCGCGGACGGCCCGCTCGGCGGCGAGCAGCTGCTAGCCGCCGCCGGTGCCGTTGGCGACTACGACGACTGAGCGGCGCCCGTCTGCGGTGAAGCTGGTGCGCACCGTGAATCCCTCCAGGTCCCCTCCGTGGCCCCAGGTATCGCCGCCGCAGGTCAGCGGCTGCTGCATCAGTCCCAGGCCGTACCGCAGGCCGGGGAACCCCACTTGAAAGTTCTCGCTGACGGACACGGTCCTGCGCATCTCCGCGAGCTGGGCGGGAGGCAGCAGGCGTCCGCCGAGCAGGGCGGTGAAGAAGCGGTCCACGTCGCGTTCGGTGCCGGTGGATCTGCGGGTTGCCGCTGAGAGTCCGGCACAGGCCCCCGCGTCGGCCTCGGCATCGTCGAGGGCAGCCCGCGGTCCAGAACCACTGTCCGGAACCGCAGGCGCCCGCGCTCTCGCCGGACCGGTGCAGCGCCCGGTCGGCCCGCTGTCCTCCTCGGCGGGCTGCACCGTCGCTGGGGGGCTCTGTCGCTCAGGCGCCCCGTGTGATGCGCAGCCTGATGGTGCGGGCTTCGGGGCGCAGCACGAACTCCGGCCACACGTCCGGTCCGCAGGACCGGGAGCCGAGTCCGTGCTGGACGGCGTCGATGATCAGGTGGCTCGTGGTCGACTCCGGCAGCTCGAAGGGGTGTGCGGCCCGGGCGATCTGCTGGGGGGTGTGGCGGCCGAGGGTGAAGCCGGGGCGCCGGCCGCGGGTGTCGGGGAGGGCCACGAGCCGCAGTACCTCGGTGCCGCCGCTGGTCAACGTGAGGCGGCGCAGGTGGGAGCGGTGGCCGGTCTCCTGGGGGCGCGCGTAGGCGACCGCGAGGTCCCCGACACCGGAGGAGAAGCGGCCGGTGCGGGCCGCGCGGCGACTGTCGGGGTAGGACTCCAGCGGGCCCAGGCCGAACCAGTCCGCGCCGTCGACGGGTTCCGTCCCGTCGGGCAGTTCGAAGCGCACCCCGATCCGCGGCCACACCGACCGCCAGCCGCGCGAGGGCTCGATCTCCACGCGCAGTTCGAGTTCGTCGTCCTCGATCGACCAGATGGACTCCACGGTCACCGAGAGGGCCAAGTCCGCGGCGGAGACCCGGTCGACGGTGCGCAGGGCGTCCGCGGCCTGCTCGACGCCGAGGCGCCGCGTGGTCAGCCGGTCCAGGCCGTCGCGGCGCCACGTGTCGGCGCTGGACACCCCGAGGACGCTGTTGTCGCTGCCCTCCAGCCGGTCGGCCCGGCTCTCGTCGTTGTCGGTGGGTGCGCGGAACAGCTCCAGGCGTGGGCCGGTCACGGGGCGCCCGGCGAGGCGGGTGAGGGAGCCGTCGGTGAATTCGGCGATGCCGAGCGTGAGCGTTCCCTCGCCGGGTCGCCAGTCGCGCCGGGGCCGGGCGGCGGGCACCGGCCGCCGTACCGAGCGGTCGAGTTGGGCGGTGGCGATCTCATGCCCCTGCGGCGCCCAGGCGGTCGCCGCCGCCAGTACCGCCTCGACCGTCAGCCAGGTCTCGCCGTGCGGGGCCACCGCGACCGGCGGCAACGGCACCTGCCCCGACTCGCCTGCCGCGAGGAGCGGGGCATCCCATTCCCCGGAGTCCACGGGGTTTCCGTCGTGCTCGACGCGCCAGCGGAAACGCAGGTCGGACGTGTCGGCCGAGTGCCGCAGGTTGGTGATCTCGAGCGTGTCGCCGTCGAAGGCGAAGCGGATCGGCTGCGTGACCGCCTTGAACTCGTGCAGGCTCGGCGTCGGCACGTCGTCGCTGAGCACCATCCCGTCCATCACGAAGTTGCCGTCGTGCACGACCTCCCCGAAGTCACCGCCGTAGGCGTGGTACGGCGTCCCGTCCGGGGCCGTGGTCAGGATGCCGTGGTCGCGCCACTCCCAGACGAAGCCGCCGTGCAGCCGCGGGAACCGGTGGGCCAGTTCCTCGTACTGGTCGAGGGCACCCGGCCCGTTGCCCATCGCGTGGGCGTACTCGCAGAGCAGGAACGGCTTGGTGCGCTGCCGGGCGCCCTGCGCGGGCGTGCAGCCGAGCAGTGGCGCGCCGGAACCGTCCGTGCCGATCTGCTCGATCTCCGGGACCGTCGCGTACATGCGCGAATAGACGTCGGTGTACTCGCCGGTGTAGTCACCTTCGTAGTGCACGGGACGCTCGGGGTCGCGGGCGTGGACCCAGGCCGACATGGCGGCGAGGTTGGCGCCGGTTCCGGCCTCGTTGCCGAGTGACCAGATCACGACGCCGGGATGGTTCTTGTCCCGCTCGACGGTGCGCTCGACACGGTCCAGGTAGGCCGCGCGCCAGGCCGGGTCGTCGCTCGGGTTGTCGGCCCAGTCGACGTTCTCGAAGCCGTGGGTCTCCAGATCGCATTCGAGGACGATCCAGAAGCCGAGTTCGTCGGCGAGGTCGAGCAGCCGGGGGTGCGGGGGGTAGTGGCTGGTGCGGATGGCGTTCACGTTGAACCGCTTCATGCGGGCCAGGTCCGCGCGGGCGTGCTTTTCGTCGAAGACCCGGCCGCGCTCGGGGTGGGCCTCGTGCCGGTTCATCCCGTGGAAGACGACTCGGCGGCCGTTGACCAGGAAGCGGTCGCCGCGGATCTCCACGGTGCGGAAGCCGACCCGCAGGGTGATGCTCTCCGCGGCCGAGGACACGGTGGCGTCGTACAGGCGGGGCTGCTCGGCCGACCACGGCTCCACGCCCGCGATGTCGAGGGGCGCCACGTCGGCCGGGGTGGCCCAGACCCGCTCGACGCCGAGTTCGGGGATGCGCAGGGTGACGGGGAACGCGGCCGCGTCGGCTGTGACCTCCGGGTCGATACGGCCGTTTCCGTGGTCGTAGCCGGTGCGCAGCCAGACGTCCTCGACGCCCCCGGCCGGGCGGGCGAGCAGGGTGACGTCCCGGAAGATGCCCGGCAGCCACCACTGGTCCTGGTCCTCCAGGTAGCTGGCGGCCGACCACTGGTGCACCCGTACGGCGACGACGTTGTCGCCCGGTCGCACCGCGGACGTCACGTCGAACTCGTGGGCCAGCCTGCTGCCACTGGCGCTGCCGATCTCGTCGCCGTTCACCCAGACCCTGAACAGCGACTCCACTCCGTCGAACCGCAGCAGGAGCCGCTCGGCGTCCGACCAGTCCTCGGGGAGGTCGAAGCGGCGGCGGTAGTCGCCGGTGGGGTTCTCGTCGGGGACGTGCGGCGGGTCGATGGGGAACGGGTACTGGACGTTCGTGTAGATCGGCCGGCCGTAGGCGCCGTCGCCTTCCAGCACCCAGTGCGCGGGCACCGGGATGCTGTCCCAGCCCTGGTCGTCGAAGTCCTCGGCGGCGAAGTCCTCGGCGACCGCCGCCGTGGGCGACAGACGGAACTGCCAGGGGCCGTTCAGCGACTGGGAGGGGACGTCGGAGTGCAGCCAGGAGCGGGCCGGACGCAGGGCGCCCCGCCACGGTGCGGTGTCCGACACGTACGTGGAGAGCGGGGAGGGCAAGGTGCTCACAACTTTCTGAAGGGGTGATTTCAGGTGGGCGTTCAGCCCTTGTTGGCGCCGAGGGTCAGTCCGCTGACGAACTGCCGCTGGAGCACGAAGTACACGATCAGGGTGGGGATCGCGGTGAGCAGGGCGCCGGCGGCGACCAGGTTGGGGTCGGTGAAGTACTGGCCGGAGAGGTTGTTCAAGGCGGAGGTGATCGGCATGTTCTCGCCGGTGGAGATCAGCACGATCGCCCAGAAGAAGTCGTTGTAGATCCAGATGGACAGCAGCGTCGCCAGGGCGGCCATCGCGGGCTTGCACAGGGGCAGCACGATCTGCCAGTACAGACGCCACACCGACGCCCCGTCGACCAGCGCGGCCTCGGTGAGCTCGTGCGGCAGCGAACGCATGTAGTTGCTCAGCACGAACGCGCAGAACCCCGACTGGAACGCCACATGGATCAGCACCAGACCCAGCGCCGAGTCGTACAGCTTGCCGCTCATGGTGATGCCGGGCAGGTCGATGAGCAGGTACATGCGGTACAGCGGGGTGATGATGACCTGCTGGGGCAGCAGGTTGCCGGCGGTGAAGACCAGCAGCAGGAACAGGTTGACCCGGAAGTCGAAGCGGCTGAGGTAGAACGCCACGCACGACGACAGGAACAGCGTGAGCAGCACGGCCGGGACCGCGATGATCAGCGTGTTGCCGAAGTAGTGCAGCATGTCCGACTGCTCGAACGCGTCGGTGAAATTGTCCAGGCTCAGCTTGTCGGGCCAGGAGACGTAGCCCTTGTCGCTCGTCTCGGCGTACGGGCGCAGCGCGGCGAACAGAGCCCACAGCAGCGGGGCCAGCCAGGCGAGGGCGGTGACGGTGAGGAAGGTGTGCAGCAGGATCCGGGCGGGCCGGAGCGGGGTGTGCTGCTTTCCGAGCGCGCTCACGGTGCTCATGCTCGCCGCTCCTTCCGAAAGGTCGCGATCAGGTACGGGATGATCACGGCGAGCGAGATCACCAGGAGGACGACGGCGATCGCCGAGCCGTACCCGATCCGGCTGGACTCGCCGATGATGTTGTTGGTGACGAGGATCGACAGCAGTTCCGTGCCCTGGGCGCCCTTGTTGAAGACGAAGACCAGGTCGAAGGCGCGCAGTGCCTCGATGATGGTGACGACGAGGACGACGGTGTTGGTCGGGCGCAGGGTGGGGAAGATGACGTGCCGGAACGTCTGCCACTCGTTGGCGCCGTCCAGCGCGGTGGCTTCCCGCAGGGACGGGTCGACGCCCTTGAGGCCGGCCAGGTAGAGGATCATCATGTAGCCGGTGTGGCGCCAGGACGCGGCGACGAGGATCGCCCAGAGGTTGAGGTCGGGGTCGCCGATCCAGTCGATGTAGTGGCCGGGCTCGTTGGCGCCGATCAGGCTGTTGATCAGGCCCGTGTCGGGGTTGTAGACCAGCTGCCAGACGAAGCCGATGACGGCCATCGACACGACGACCGGCAGGAAGAACGCGGTCTGGTAGACCCGGCTGAACCGGATCTTCTTGTCCAGCTGCACGGCCAGGAACAGGCCCATGGGCGTCGGGACGAGGATGAGCACGACGAACCAGATGACGTTGTGCTCGACGGCGGGCCAGAACTGCGGGTTGCTGGAGAACAGTTCCGAGAAGTTGTGGAGCCCGACCCACTTGATGGAGTCGAAGCCGATGCCGTCCCAGGTGGTGAAGGCCAGGGCGACCGACGCGAGGGCCGTCAGCCACACGAGGGCCACGTGCAGGATCGTCGGCACGCCGGCCATCAGGCCGAGCGTGACGCGGTCCCGCCGGGTGAGCAGTCGTCGGTGGCCCGAGGGCACTCGCGGCCGCTTCTTCTGATGGGTCGTCATGTCGTTCGGGGAGCCCGGGGGCGGGACGGCTGCCGCCCCCGGGGTGCTGGTGATACCGGTCCCGACACCGGCGTTCGTCGGAGCGGTCATGCGGACGCGAAGATCGTCTTCTTCTGGCGTTCGATCGACGCCAGCAGGCTGTCGACGCCCTTGGGGTCGCGAACGAACTTCTGCAGCGCGGGCTGCATCACCGTGGAGGTGAAGTCGGGCCGGCTGTCGCGGTCCATGAACTGTGTGAGGTGCTTGGCGCCGGAGATCGTCGCGTACGCCTTCTTCTGCAGTGCTGTGTAGGACGAGGTGTCGGCCTTGTTGGAGGCGGCGACCAGACTCGTGTCGGACTTCAGGTAGATCTGCTCGGCCTCCGGCGTGCCGAGGAACTCCAGCAGCTTGTGCGCGCCGGACGTGTTCTTCGGGGCCTTGGAGAGCATGAAGCCGTCGGTGGGGGCCTCGACGGTGTCCTGGCCGTACGCGGGGTCGATCTCCGGGAAGGGGAAGAAGTCGAGGTCGTCCAGGTCGGCCTTGTTCGTGAACTGCTGCGCCACGAAGCTGCCGAACAGGTACATGCCCGCCTTCTTCGCGATCAGGGCCTGGGCGGCGTCCTGCCAGGTGCGGCCGACGGCGCCGTCCTGGTGGTAGGGGAGGATCTCGGTCCAGTTGTCGAAGGTCTTGCGGACCTTCGCGTCCGTCCACGACGCCTTGCCGGCCATCAGCTCGACATGGAAGTCGTAGCCGTTGGTGCGGAAGTTGATCTGGTCGAAGGTGCCGAGCGCGGGCCAGGCGTCCTTGTCGCCGAAGGCGAGCGGGACCAGGCCGTCCTTCTTCATCTGCTTGCACAGGGCGACGAGTTGGTCCCAGGTGGTGGGGACCTCGTAGCCGTACTGCTTGAAGACGCTTCTGCGGTAGAAGACCCCCCAGAGGGACGTGGAGATCGGCACGAAGTAGAACTTGCCGTCCTCACCCTTGCTGAGCGCCTTCATGGCGTCGGGGAAGTTGCCGCCGATCTTCTGCCACACGTCGTCGATGGGCGTGGCGAGCTTCTTCGCGGCGAAGAACTGCATGCGGTAGCCGGCGAACCAGCTGAACACGTCGTCCGGGGTGCCCTGGAGGTAGGAGTTGATCTGCTCCTGGAACGTGTTGTGGTCCTTGGTGTTCACGTCGACCGTGATCCCGGACTGCTTCTGGAACGCGGCGTAGATCTCGGCGAACGCCTTCTTCGGCACCGCGTCCGACGCGTTCGAACCGAGGCTGACCGTCTTCGGGTCGACAGCCGTACCGCTGCCGCCGCAGGCGCTGAGCAGTGGGATGCCGGCGCCGAGGACGGCCGCGCCGCCGATTCCGCGCAGGACGCTGCGGCGGCTGGGCGCGGGCATGGGCCGGCCGAGGGAGGAAGAGTGCATTTCGGCTCCTGACAGGGTGATCGCGGCCAGGCGGCACGTCGATCCGAGAGGTGGGGCGGAGGTGCGATGGTCCACGCGACCAAGATTCAACACGATCGAACAAATGCGACCGGTGACTGCGAGGAAGACTGAACGCTCCGAGGAGCCACTGTCAAGCCCCCTCCGGCCAGAGCCCGGAGCCGGCCACACCCTCCGCCCGGTCGGACGGCGTGCCGCCGGAGGAGACCGGCAGCTCCTGCACGCGAGCCCGCCACGGCGTCGGCTTCTGCCTCTTGATCAGCAGTTATACCTCCGCCGGAAGGGTCCCGTCGCGGCGGTCACGACGCCCCGGCCGGACAGCCGCCCCGCCGCCGGGTCCACTGCCGTCCGCCGAATCGTTGCCGTGGAAACCCTTGACGTACAGCCCCTGGCTCCGTAGACATGACCACGCGGTCAGACCACGCGGTCAGACCGCGTGGTCACCGAGTGACCTCAATCGACGTAGACGTACGGGTCTTCAGGAGACTTCATGGCATCAGTGGTGGGACGGAGCGAGGGTTCCCCTGTGCCGCGTAGCGCGGACGTGGCCCGGCTGGCCGGGGTGTCGCGCAAGACGGTCTCCCGTGTCCTGAACAACGAGCCGTACGTCTCCGAGGACGCCCGCGCCAAGGTGCTCGCAGCCGCCGAGGAACTCGGGTACCGGCTGAACCAGGCGGCCAGGACACTGGCCTCCGGGCGCACCGGCTCCATCGGCGTGGTCGCCCTGGGCACCGCCGGGTACGGAACCGCGTCCCTGCTCGTGCACATCGAGCGGGCCGTGCGCGACGCGGGATACGCGCTCCGCGTGGTCAACACCCCCGACGGCGACCCCGCGGGGATCGCCGGCGCCGTGGAATCGCTGCTCGAGCAGGGCGTGGACGGCGTCGTCGTCTCCGAACCCATCGTGGAGGGCGACGTCGGCGTCCGCGTCGACGTGCCCGTCCTCTTCCTGGGGGCGCCGCCGGCCTTCGTCGCCGCCCGCACGGTGACCATGGGCGTGGGCGCCCACGCACTCGCCCGGGCGGCGACCGAGCATCTGCTCGAGCTGGGCCACGCGACCGTTCACCATCTCGCCGGCCCTCGTCGGTGGTACGCCACCAAGGACCGCATCGAGGGGTGGCGGGCGGCGCTCGCGGCGCGGGGCGCGCACGAGCCGCCGCTGCTGAACGGGGACTGGTCGGCGGCCTCCGGTCATGCCGTGGGCCAGGCGCTGGCCTCGGACCGTTCCGTGACCGCCGTCTTCGCGGCGGGCGACGAGATGGCCGTCGGCCTCATCCACGCCCTGCGGGAGGCGGGGCGCCGCGTACCGGAGGACGTCAGTGTCGTCGGCTTCGACGGCAATCCGGTCTTCGCCTACATCTCCCCTCCCCTGACCACCGTGCGTCAGCCCTTCGAGGCCGCAGCCCGGGAAGGCATCAGCCTCCTCGTGCACGCGATCGAGCGGCCCGACACCGAACTGCCGCCCGCGAGCGACCCACCGGTCGAACTCGTCGTCCGCGGTTCGACCGCGCCTCCGCCGTCCCACCCCGACACAGCGGGCAGGCGCACCACCTGAGAACCCCCGGGCGGCAGCGGGCGCACGCCCCGCCCGCCCGGACATCGTCGCGCCACCCACCGGCCGCCTCACCGAGAGGCCGGCCGGTCCCGATCCGCGCCACCGCAGCCTTGCCCGCGCGGTGGAGCGCCCTGCGGGCTCGCCGCCACCCCACCCCGGAGCCGTCCGGGGGCGGCGGGCACCGAAACACCCGTCCCTTCCCTGTCCCGGGAGCCGCACATGTCCCCTGCACCCTTGGGCGTCGGACCCGACGCCGCTCGGCGTCCACGCCCCACCACCGTCCTGTTCCTGTTCCTGGCACTCATCGTCGCCGCGGCGACGATGACGCTGCCCGCCGCGAATCGGGCGCAGGCCCTCTCCCGTCCCTCACAGACGATGTACACCCCGCCTTCTGGTGCGCCTTCGCCCGGTTCGCTGTACCCGCGGGCGCTGCGTCTGCAGCACAACGGCTCGGCCAACGGCACCCTGCTCGCCACGTTCGAGCAGTACACGTCCGGCACACCCGTCTTCCCGATCTACCGCAGCACCGACGAGGGCAACTCCTGGAGCAAGATCTCCGACATCGCCGACACCCAGAACAGCTGGGGCATGCGCTGGCAGCCCGAGCTGTTCGAGCTGCCCACCGCGATCGGCGGCTTCCCCGCCGGGACCATCCTGGCCGCCGGCGACTCCGTGCCCTCCGACCGGTCGGCCACCAAGATCGACCTGTACGCCAGCACCGACCGCGGGCAGACCTGGAGCTTCGTCACAAACATCGCCACCGGCGGCGCCGCCCACGACACGAACGGCAACACTCCCGTCTGGGAGCCGTTCTTCCTGGTCTCCGGGAACAAGCTCATCGTCTACTACTCGGATCAGCGCGACCCCGCCCACGGCCAGAAGATCGTGCACCAGGTGTCCACGGACGCCCGCACCTGGGGCCCTGTCGTCGACGACGTGGCGATGCCCACGGCCGGCGACCGCCCGGGCATGCCGACCGTCGCGAAGCTGCCGAACGGCAAGTACGTCCTGTCGTACGAGTACGGCGGCGCTCCCGAGGGCAACTTCTCCGTCTACTACAAGACCTCCTCCGACCCCGAGGCGTTCGGATCGGTCACCGGCATCCCGTTGCGCACGACCGACGGCGTGGTACCCCAGAGCGCTCCCTACCTGACCTGGCTGCCCACCGGCGGCCCCAACGGCACCCTCGCCGTCAGCGCCAACAGCGCCGACGACCTGTTCATCAACACACAGAACGGCGCCGCGAACACCTGGACGCGCATCAACGCCAACGTGGCCGGCGGCTACAGCCGCGGCATGACCTCGCTCCCCGACGGGCACAGCCTGCTGATCCTCAGCGCCGGACGCGGTGGCAGCAACCTCTCCAACCCCGTCACCTACAGCACGATCGACCTGGGTGGCGGCATCTCCGACGGCGCCACCTACACCGTCACCAACGCAAACAGCAGTCAGCTGCTCACCATCACGGGCGGCTCCACCACCAACGGCACCTACGCCACCCAGCAGAACGCCGACAACGCGGGCGACCAGAAGTGGCGGTTCGCCCAGCAGCCGTCCGGCTACTTCAAGATCTTCAACGTGGCCAGCGGCAAGGTCTTGGGCGTGGAGAACCAGTCCACCGCCAACGGCGCCAAGGTCCTCCAGTGGGACGACAACGGCACCTCTGACCACGAGTGGGCGGTTTCCCCGCACCCCGCGGGCGGCTTCTCCCTCACCAACCGGCTGACCGGCAAGTACCTGGAGATCCCGAACGCCTCCACCACCGTCGGCACCACCGCCGGGCAGTGGGACACCACCAGCTGCGCCTGCCAGCGCTGGAACCTCACCCAGACCGACCTGCCGCCCCTCGGCACAGGTCAGTACACGCTCGTCAACAAGCACAGCGGCAAGTACCTCGACATCCCGAACGGCTCCACCACCGCCGGCACCGCCGTCGGCCAGTGGCAGAACACGGCCTGCACCTGCCAGCTCTTCACCTTCCAGTCCGCGGGCAGCGGCGCCTGGACCATCAAGAACGCCAAGAGCAACCTCAACCTCGACATCCAAGGCTCCTCCAGCACCGCGGGCGCTGCCCTCGTCCAGAACACCGCCTCCAGCGCCAGCTCCCAGAAGTGGACTCTCACCGACGCGGGCGGCGGGTACTACAAGCTCCGGAACGTGAACAGCACCCTCGTCGCCGGCGTCGCCCAGTCCTCCACCGCCGACGGGGCAGCCGTCGTCCAGTGGGGCAGCGCCGACCTCGACGACCAGCTCTGGAAGATCGCCCGGATCAACTGAAAGCTCCCACGGTGCCATGACCAGGTGCGGGAACCGCCGACGAAGCGGTTCCCGCGCCTGCCGTCGCCCCTGCCGACATGCCGAGGCACAGTTGACCGTCCTCCCTACAGTGACCGATGTGAACCTCCTGCCTGCGACAGACGTCTCCACCACGACGCAGACCCGCCGACAAGGCTGCCTGCGCACGGTGGGGGTCACCACGCTGCTCCTGCTGGCCGCCACGGACGTGTCCATCGCCGTCGCCAACGGCAAGACCCTCTGGCCAGTGCTCCTGCTCCTGTCGCTCGGCCTCGCGGCCGTTCTCTGGCCCTGCGCCCATCGGCCCGCGTGGCTCACACCCCCACTGCGGATCGCCGTACCAGCGGGCGTTTCCCTGGCCCTGACCGCCGTGGCCACGGCGACCGAGCGCGTGCGTACACTCGGCCCCGGTGAGGTGGCGGTCCTGCTCTGCCTGCTGATGATCGCCGTCCGTACCTGCCCACCGCGATGGGCGTTGCCGTGCGCCGTCCTCACCGGCGGGGCAGCCATCGCGGTGCCGCTGCGCTTCTACGCGACCGGCACCCAGGACGACGTCCTGATCCTGGGGTTTGCACTGGCAGTTGGGCTGCTGTCTGGCGTCACCGCCGGCGTCGCCGGCTACCTGCGCTCCCTGGACCACAGGCGCGGCGTCGCGGTCGCCGAAACCCGCCGCTCGGAACGCCTCGCCATGGCGGCCGACCTGCACGACTTCGTCGCTCACCACGTCACCGGCATCCTGGTCCAGACACAGATGGCCCGCATGATGGCCGCCACCGAACCCGACCGCCTGGACCCCGTCCTGGCGGGAATCGAGCAGGCCGCGACCCAAGCCCTCGACTCCTTGCGCGTGACCGTCGGCATCCTGCGCGTCGGTGGCCCACAGGAGACGGCCCGCCTCGAGCCGGGCGAGAACCGCCAGGTGGGCGACCTGACAACCCTTGCGGAACTTGTCGACGGGTTCGGTGGTCCGGCGGGTCCGAAGGCCGAAGTGCACCGCGACGCCTCAGTGCCCCGGAACCTGCCCCACGAAGTGCAAGCTGCCGCCTACCGCGTCGTTCAGGAAGCCCTCACGAACGTACGCCGCCACGCCGCCGATGCCACCGAAGTCACCGTCGCCCTCGCGCACGCCGACGACACTTTGCACGTGAGGGTGCGCGACAACGGCTGCGGAGGCGCCCCGATGCCCTACGCCGCCCGCGGCGGAGGCTTCGGCATCGTCGGCCTCACCGAACGCGTCACCGCCCTCGGCGGCACACTGCACGCCGGCCCACGCGAGAACCACGGCTGGGAGGTCGTAGCCCTCCTCCCTGCCATGAGACGAACGGACTGACCCCGCCCAGCGCACTCGTCTGACCGAGATCCGCGACAACCTCCTCGTCCGCATCACCGAGGCCGAACGCGAGGGCTGGCTGGGCGAGTTCGAAGGACTCGAAGTCAGCCGCGCCGGGACCCAAGACAAACTTGCGCAACTCGAGGCAGAGCAGGACCGCCGCGGCAGCCCCGTGGACCTTGGCATGCCGGCCTTCCGCGATATCGCCGGGCGGCATTCATGAGGCGGCTTCTATCTGGATGAGGAAGGCGAGCATCTGCTGCCGAGCGCGTCCTCGACCAGCGGCGGCTGGTAGGCCCACTCGGCGCGGAAGACTTCGCGCTGTACGGCCTCCGCGTCGATACCGCGCTTGCGGCCGGGCCCCCTTGAGCGCGGCCTGGCGTTGCGTCCGGGTCAGCCGTGCGGCTCGCGATGGAGGCGGTACGGCCTTGCAAAGTAGACGGGCCTCGGGCCGACGGCCGTCCGGCACCGCGGCCGTAAACCTAAGACGCGGCGGCTGGCGCGCTGGCTACTACCACCGCAGCGGATACTAGCAGGTCAGGTTACCGATCGGCTCAGAGGTCGTTTTCTCCCGTTGTTTCATCCCGGAATCTGCTGTTTGGTCTGCGGTTCCGGGTCGCGCCAGGAGATGGTGTTCTCGCTGGTGAGGCGGCGGGCCATGAGGTCGGTCATGGCGATGTGGATCATGGCTTCGGATCGGTGCGGGTGGGTTTCGTAGTCGCGGGCCAGTCGGCGGTGGAGCATGAGCCAGCCGTAGGTCCGCTCGACCACCCACCGCTTCGAGATCGGGACGAACCCCTTGGTGCCGGGCTTGCGTTGAGTGATTTCCATGTCGATGCCGAGGGTGGCTGCGTGCTCGACGAGGTGCTGGCGGTAGCCGCCGTCGCCCCACGCTTTGCGGATGCTGGGATGTGCGGCGGCGACCTGGTCCAGGAGCTGGGTGCCGGCGATGGAGTCCTGCACCCTTGCCGCGGTGACCAGCACGGCAAGCACAAGGCCGATGGTGTCGGTGACGATGCTCCGTTTCCGTCCGACGATCTTCTTGCCGGCATCGATGCCCTGGCTGGTGGCGAGCACGCTGGTGGAGGTTTTCACGCTCTGCGCGTCGATCACGCAGGCCGACGGTTCGGCCTCCCGGCCTTCCTTCTGTCGTAAGAGTTGCCTGAGCAGGCCGTTGAGCTGGGCGAATACGCCTTCCTGCTGCCACCTGGCGAAGTAGCCGTAGACCGTGTTCCAGTGCGGGAAGTCGTGCGGGAGGTAGCGCCACTGGACGCCGGTGCGGTCCACATACAAGATCGCGTCCATGATGTCGCGCAGGTCGTGTTCCGGCGGCCGGCCGAAGTCCAGGGCCCTGCCACGGCGCTCGAAGCGCCAGGCCGCCAGGACCGGCTCGACCAACTCCCAGCGGGCATCGGACAGATCACTTGGATAAGGACGTCGGCTTGGCATGCCTCCGGCGTACCGCCGCTCAACGAGTGCGCCCAGGCGCACAGCAATGACGACGGAAGCACGCAGCCTGGGAAGCCGGGCATCCTGGGATGAGACAGGAACAAGCAGCACTCCGCCCCAACAGCCACACCTCAGGACTCATCGACCCCAGCCACACCGGCTGCCTCCTTCGCATCGCATCCTCACCCATCGGGAATCCGTCTATAAACAGGCAAGACAGAT
Organism: Streptomyces achromogenes; assembly: GCF_030816715.1. NCBI lineage: Bacteria > Bacillati > Actinomycetota > Actinomycetes > Kitasatosporales > Streptomycetaceae > Streptomyces > Streptomyces achromogenes. The sequence continues at coordinate 8,984,489 of NZ_JAUSYH010000001.1, forward strand.
GAAAACGACCTCTTACTGAGCGTTTCAGAATGAGGTTCGGAGTCGTCTCAAGCAGATGATGCTGCAGGCGAGTTGGAGCAGTGCGAGGTGGAGGTCGGCGCGTATCTCGTAGCGGATCCGGAGTCGTTTGAACTGGTGGAGCCAGGCGAGGGTCCGCTCGACGACCCAGCGGGTCTTCCCCAGTCCGGAGCCGTGTGCGGTGCCTTTCCGGGCGAACTTCGGCGTGATGCCGCGGCCCGGAGAAGACGACGGTACTTGTCGTAGTCGTAGCCGCGGTCGGCGAACAGCCGGCCTGGCCGGTGACGTGGCCGCCCGCGCACCCCGCGGATGCGGGGTACCGCGTCCAGCGGGGGCATCAGTTGAGTGACATCGTGACGATTCCCGCTGGTCAGCGAGACGGCCAAGGGAGTGCCATGCCTGTCGACGATCAAGTGGTGCTTGCTCCCGGGCCGGGCCCGGTCGACCGGCGAAGGCCCGGTGTGAGCCCCCTTTCAGCGCCCGGACGTGCTAGCCGTCGATCGCGGCGTCGTCCATGTCCAACAGGCCCGCAGTCCGCAGCTCTGCCAGTAGCACCTCGTGCAGCTGCGCCCAGACGCCCGCTTCGGTCCAGTCCCGCAGACGCCGCCAGGCCGTCACGCCGCTGCAGCCGACCTGTTCCGCGGGAACGTCCCGCCATCTCGCGCTCTTGCACAGAACGTAGACGATGCCACGCAGCGCAGCCCGGTCATCCGCAGGCAACCGCCCGGGATACCGATGCCGCCTGGGCGGACGAGCCGGCAACAGCGGGGCCACACGCTCCCACAGGTCAGGGGCACAAGATCAGCAGGCACCCAACAGATCCTGCCGACACAACACCCCACTGCCAAGCCCCGCAAAGCCATTCATAGATCCTCGAACGCCTCGCCAGTTATCTGAACAGAATTCCTGACTCAGAAGACTAGTGTGCTGCGCCAGAAATCCTGAGGATTAGTAAGTACCCTGTTGTCATGTCGCATTCGGGGCCTTCTGTTGTAGCGATCATGCTGTCCGAGGCCGAGCGCGCCGAGTTGGTGCGCCGAACGAAAATGCCGCACCGGCGCTCGGCCGAGAAGGCCCGCATCATCCTGTCGTGTGCTGACGGCATGTCAAACGCCCGGTGTCGCACGGATCGTCGGTGTCCAGGCCAAGACGGTCGGCAAGTGGCGTCGGGCTTTCGCCGCAGAGCGGATGGCTGGGCTTGAGGACGCCGGTTGGATCGGCCGGCCGAAGGCCGACCTGATCCTCGGCGATGCTGAGCGCAGGCAGCTGCAGCAGTGGGCGCGGCAGGCCAGGACCGCCCAGTTCCTCGCGTTGCGAGCCAAGATCGTGCTGCGCTGCGCTGAGGGCGGGACGAACCAGCAGGCCGCGGCCGACCTCGGCATCGACAGGTCGACCGTGGCCGCTGGCGGGCCCGGTTCATCGCGAAACGCCTCGATGGTCTGCAGGACGAGCCACGCTCGGGCCGGCCGCCCTCGATCCCCCTCGACCAGGTCGAGGAGGTCGTCGTGGCCACCCTGTAGTCGGTCCCGGGCCAGGACACGCACGGGTCACGGGCCTCGATGGCCCAGCGCACGGGACTGTCGAAATCGACGATCGGGCGAATCTGGAAGCGGTTCGACCTCAAGCCCCACCTGCAGGACTCCTTCAAGCTGTCCACCGATCCGCAGTTCGTCGCCAAGGTCGTCGACGTCGTGGGCCTGTACCACCATAGGCTCCCAGCATGTCTGGTCCGACGTTGGTGATCGAGTTGGCGGAGCCGCTCTCCCCGGCTGCGCTGCGGGAGTTCCGCGCGTTGATGGTGGGGCTCTCCTCCCACTTCGACGAGAAGCGGCCCGGGTTCTTCGACGTCAACGTGCCCGCAGAGCGACTGGGCGTCGAGGACAGGCGAGAGAAGGACTGGCGAAAGCCGTTCCCGCTTCCACTCCTCGGCAACACCATCGCGGACGAGGAGCTCACAGCCCTGGTGGGATTCAATCCGCAGCGCGAGGACTGGCGTCGGCCCTTCCTGGTCTACTTGATGGGGCCGGGTGTCGGCGACGAGAGCACCTTCGAGGCTGAGCACGCGGACGAGCCCGAGGTGGAGGCCCTCCTCGGCTTCAGACCCACCCATGCCGTCAATGTCAGCGCCGGCTGCAATCGCGAGATCGACCACGTGACCACGGCCCTGCTGACCGCCGCTGTCATGGACGTCATCGGAGGCGTGGCCAAAGCCGAGCTGCTGGACGGACAGGCGTCGGTCGTCGCCGGCCTTCCGGGGGTGTTGGGGATCGCGGACGACGACTGGATGGCGCTCGGAACGGCGGAGTTCCTGCGGGCCTGGGTTGGACACCCCGCCTTCCGGCTGGTCAAGTAGCCCAGACAGATCCGCGGCGGAGGTGGTGCCGTGACCTGGAACCTTCGCCAGGTTGCCTGATCATGGGGCGAGAGCGGGTCGGCCGCCCCAGCGGATGGCTTTCTCGCCGCGGATGCGGGCGCGTTCCTTGCGTTCGGCGGCCAGGACGTCGCGGTGGCGGGCGTTGGCGTTGCGCCAGCGCAAGTAGGCGTGCAGGGCCCAGGTCTGCACGGTGCGGTTGGGGTGGTTCGAGTTGGCGATCGTGAACTGCCGCAGCGGTCCGAAGTGCGCTTCGATCGGGTTCGCCCACGAGGCGTAGGTCGGAGTCAAGCACAGCTCGACCTTGTGTTTCTTCGCCCAGCGACGGATGTCGGCGCCCGTGTGGGCGGACAGGTTGTCCAGGATCACGTAGAACGGTGCACCGTCCGGGCGGGCGGCGCGGATCGATTTCAGCGCGGCCAGCGTGTTCACGGCTCCCTTCTGGCGCCGATTCTCGCCCCACAGGCGATCGTCGCCCACCGAGTAGCAGCCGTGGAAGTACCGGACTCCGTGGGTGCGGTGGTAGGTGGCCGGCAGCCGGTCGGGACGCCGTGCTCGGTCCAGCCCGCGCCCGCGGTGGGCCGGATCCCGAGCGGGCCGAACTCGTCGAAGGCGAAAGCCCGGTCGGGGAAGCGGTCCAAGACGTGCTCGATACGGTCCAACTTCGTCTCCCGTTCGGGGTCCGGGGACTCCTTCCAGGTCTGGGTGCGCTGGAAGGTGACGCCGCGGCGGGCGAGCAGGCACCGTAACGCCTCACGGCAAATGCGGATCACCCGGCCGTGCACTTTTGCGCAGGTAGGCGACCAGCTTGCGCAGCGACCAGAGGGTGAACGGCTGGCCGAGCTTGACCGGGCGGTAGTGGCCGTCGCGATGACGAAGTTTTCGTCGTCATGCTTGAGTTGGCGGGGACGGCCTCCCGCCCACCGGGGGTCCAGGCAGGCCAAGCCCTTCTCATTGAACGCAAAGACCTCGCCCGGACCACCCATTGATCACGACTCGATACGCGCCCTAGCAGTGGGAGGGGAAGGTGTCCCTGCCGGTGAGGAACTCCATGCTGAACCAGCCCTCCTGCTGGGTGTCGGCGATCCGTCCCCACACCCAGTAGGGATCACGGTTGATTTCCTCGCCATAGACGTAGCAGTGGTAGTAGATCTTCGCGTTGTGGCTCGCGTAGCCGTAGATGCCACAGGATGTGGAGGGGCCGCTGCGGCGAGCAAGAGCGTCACCGATCACGTAACCGTACCCGGCGCTGTTCACGTTGTGGCTCGGGTGTGTGCATGCCGGGGCCGCCACGGCTGCGGTCGGCATCAGCATCAAACTCACGGTCGAGACCGTAGCACCGAGCGTTGCGGTCACAATTCGGAGCATCCTGCGCATGAATTCCCCTTGGTCGCGGACGTGAGAATCTGGAGCGGGAGGGCCATAGGGCCTCAACGCTGCCGTCGCTTTTCAGGCTGGACGTCGGGGCTCCGCAGGCCCGCCTTGTGCCTGTCCGATGAGCCTGTCGCACTCGGGCAGGAAGGGCCGAGGTGTTTCAACCTGGCTTGAATCACGGCCTGCTGACACAATCACTGGCGATCGCCAGGCGTGACTGGAGCATGGGGGAAGCAGTGGTCTACCGGATCCATTTCACCGCCGAGGATCTGGCCCGGACCCGGGTGGCCGAATCGCCGCGGCCGATGCTGGAACTGGCCAATGCGGTACGGGTTCTGCAGGACCGGAATCAGCCGGTCCGCTACGACGTATGGCGACGGCGGTCCTTTGCCCGGTTACCGCCGGCAGCGCGCCTGGCCCTCGATCTGATCCCGTTGCGCGGATGGACGCCGGACTTCCTGGCCCGCGTGCAACCGGGCAGCCCCCAGGATCTGCTGGAACAGATCCGTTCGACCTCTCCGAAAGAGATCCGTCAGACCCTGGCAGCCCTCGCGGAACACCAGCCGCTGCCGTCCTGGACCCGGCGGCTGGACGATGACCCACTCGTGCTGCAGCAACTGGCCGACAGCATGCATCTCCTCCACACGACAGTCATGGCACCGTACTGGCCCCACGTGGTGACCAGCCTTGCCGCCGACCGTGCCGTCCGAATACGCGAGCTGCTCCACGGTGGTGTCGAGCGTCTGCTGACCGGGTTGTACCCGCCGCGCATCCGGTGGACACCGCCGACGCTGGAAGTCGCCATGGCTTCCGGCATGCAAGGCGACCTGCGGCTGGAGGGCCGGGGGCTGTTGCTGATGCCTTCACTGTTCGGGTCGGAGTCACCGGTCATCGACCCCGATGCCGAGCCCCAGCCGTTCCTGACCTACCCCGCCAACTCCGGTGCGGCCCTCACCCCCCTGACCCCCTTCTCCACCGGGTCCACGGCCGGAGGCGCACCCGCGGCTCTGACCGCGCTGCTGGGCCGGACCCGCGCCGCAGTCCTCCATGCCATCGCCACCCATCCCGGATGCAACACGGCCGAACTCGCCGGCGTTCTCGGCATCGGCGCGTCCGGCGCAAGCCAACACGCAACCGTCCTACGACAGGCCGGACTGGTCACTACCCTCCGGCACCGCAACAGCGCGGTACACACCGCCACCAGCACCGGGCTCAACCTCCTCACGCTGCACGCCTGAAGGCCACCGCAGGCCCACCAAGGGGCTTGCCGTCTTGCGAAGGTGGCGGCAGAAGCATCCAGCGGAACGCCCCGTTCGCAGGACAGCGCGTCAGCATGCCTGGACAGCGCAGCTGGGGCTGCTCGATGCCGGCGGTGGGGCGATGTACGCCCCGCTCCCCAGCGGCGAAGACCCGCTGGGTTGTCGAGCGGACCTCCACCTGGCTCCACCAGTTCAAGCGACTCCGGATCCGCTACGAGATACGTGCCGACCTCCACATCGGACTGCGCCAACTCGCCTGCAGCATCATCTGCTAGGGTCCGTCTTCAAACGGATCTTGCCCAGAGCGGGAATGACGCGAGACTGACCGCTGCTTCGTAGGAGGTGGCGGTCTTGTCGTATCTGGTGGCGATGCCACGGAAGCCTTTGAGCTGGTTGAAGCAGCGTTCGACGACGTTGCGTCGGCGGTAGATCTGCCGGTCGAATGCCGGTGGCCTGCCTCCGTGACGGCCGCGGTTGTGGCGGTGTCGCCGCTGGTCGTTCTTCTCCGGGATGGTGCACGTGATGCCGCGTTTGCGCAGGTAGGCGCGGAAGCCGCGGGAACTGCAGGCCTTATCGGCGACGATCTGGTCGGGTCTGCAGCGGGGCCGGCCCTGGCCGGTTCGCGGATGCGTTCCAGGAGGGGGCGTGCGCAGATGCTGTCGCGGCGTTGGCCTGGGGTCAGCAGAACGGCGAGGGGACGGCCGCGGCCGTCGCAGGCGAGGTGGATTTTGGTGGTCAGTCCGCCTCGGGACCGGCCGAGGGCGTGATCGTCCGGCTCGTCCGGGCTGTGGATCCCCCTTTTTGGCCGGTGGCGGCGGCGTGCTGGTGGGCCCGGACGATGGTGGAGTCGATCTGGGCGAGCCAGTCGATGTCGCCGGCCGCGTCAGCGCACGCTTGGATCTGTTGGAGAGCCCGGGTGAACACGCTGTCCAGGGCGCAGCGGCGGAAGCGGGTGTAGACCGTCTGCCACGGCCCATAGCGTTCCGGCAGGTCACGCCAGGAGATCCCGGTCCGGATCTTGTAGACCATCCCGTTGATGACCTGCCGGTCCGACACCCGCGGACGACCTGTCGCGGCCCGCGGTATGAGTGGAGCGAGTAACTCCCACTCCTGATCGGTGAGTTCATGGCGGCGTATCACCCCACCATGATCCATCACATGATGATCTTTGAAGACGGACCCTAGTGCTCTGACCGGGAAGGTTCGCCGGGTTGGTGGTCGCGACGGTTGGATGGCGGTGACGTCCGATCCGATCGCTGGAGGCGCGGTGGCTGCGCCTGTCCGGGTACGCAGACTGACCGACCAGGAGGGGCAGAAGCTGCAGCAGCTCGTGCGCCGGGTTAGCACGAGTTCGGTGCGCTACCGGCGCGCGATGATGCTGCTCGCCTCGGCGGGTGGGAACCGGGTGCCGGTGATCGCCCAGCTGGTCCAGGCCGACGAGGACACCGTGCGCGATGTGATCCACCGCTTCAACGAGATCGGCCTGGCCTGCCTGGACCCTGAGCGGGCGGGAGGCCGTCCCCGCCTACTCAGTCGTGACGACGAGGACTTCGTCATCCGGACGGCCACCACTCGCCCCAGCAAGCTCGGCCAGCCCTTCACCCGCTGGTCGATCCGCAAGCTCGCCGCCTACCTGCGGAAAGTGCACGGACGCGTCATCCGCATCGGCCGTGAAGCCTTACGGTGCCTGCTCCGGCGCCGCGGCATCACCTTCCAGCGCACCAAGACCTGGAAGGAGTCACCCGACCCTGATCGCGACGCTAGCTCGACCGGATCGAGCACGTGCTGGAACGCTTCCCGGACCGGGTCTTCGCCTTCGACGAGTTCGGGCCCCTGGGGATCCGGCCCACCGCAGGCTCCTGCTGGGCGAAGCAGGGCGAGCCAAACCGGATGCCGGCGACCTACCGCCGCACCCACGGCGTCACCTACTTCCATGGCTGCTACTCCGTGGGCGACGACCGCGTGTGGGGCGTCAACCGCCGCCGCAAGGGCACCGCCGACACCCTGGCCGCGCTCAAGTCGATCCGCGCCGCCCGACCCGACGGCGCCCCGATCTACATCATCCTGGGCAACCTCTCCGCTCACACCGGCGCGGACATCCGCCGCTGGGCGAAGAAGAACAAGGTCGAGCTGTGCTTCACCCCGACCTACGCCTCCTGGGCCAACCCGATCGAGGCCCACTTCGGCCCGCTGCGGCAGTTCACTCTGGCCAACTCCCACCACCGCAGCCACCCCGCGCATACCCAGGCACTGCACCGCTATCTGCGCTGGCGCAACACCAACGCCCGCCACTCCGACGTACTCGCCGCCCAACGCAAGGAACGTGCCCGCATCCGCAGCGAATAGGGCATCCGCTGGGGCGGACGCCCCCTCAACACCGCAGCCTGACCAACCGCGAACAGCAGCCACCGAACGCCGACGGGGCAAGTTCAGGAGAAGGACAGCGACAGAAGGATGACTCAGGAGGCGAACGGCTCGATCTCCCCCGCGAAGACAATGACCTGGTCGATGAGGCTCCGTCGCAGATGGACGACGTCCGTTCCTGCCAGGCGGGGGCCTCCATCAGGCGTGGTGAAGACCCACTGGTACCGGGCCCATTCGTCAGGCATGTCCACCGCTGAACAGCGCACCATCGTGCCGGTCCCCGCCGGGTGGCGTCGGATGTCCAGCATGAACCGCTCGACCGCCGCGATTCCTTCGCTGCGACCCAACGGTCCCCAGAAGACCACGTCTGAGGTCAGGGCCTGGGAGAGCAGGGCAGTCACATAGCTGTCGTCCGAGGCGTTGAACGCGGAGATGAACGTGTCGATCGCGGAGCGTGCGGTCTCTTCCTGCATGCCCCAGTAATACCAGCCGTTACGCGTGCGCTCGTCCCACGAGCCGCCTTCCGATCACGGTGAACCATCCCGGTCACAGCACTAGAGACGACTCCGAACCTCATTTTGAAACGATCAGTTACGAGCTGGTGCGTGATAGCGGATGAGGCGTTCTTTCCTGGTCGGGGTCGCGGTCAGGCATTGGCGATGCGGTCGGAGACGAGGCCGGCGATGGCCCGGTAGGTGGCGGGGAGGGTCTCGCGCCGGTGGGTCCATTCGGGTCAGCTGCTTCCAGCGTTTGTGGTCGGACGAGGGCGTGTTCGACGCTGATGCGTCGGGATGAGTGCTGGTGGCGGGCTCGTAAGCGGGCTTCGTGGACCTCGGGTGGGCTGATTTGGTTCGCTTTTCTTGGTGGCGTGACCGCCTGGCCGGGGTGGTCGCGCCTGAGGGAGGTAGCCGTCGTCCAGGAGCACTTCCACGTCGGGGAAGTGCCGGAAGAACACGGCGATGCCTTCGTTGCGTGCGGCGGTCGCCTCGTGCATTCGCCCTGGTCGCATGGCATCAGGACACAGCGTGCGTCCCTGGTGGTCGGCGGTGACCGTGGCCTTCATCGTGTTCTGCTTCTTCTTGCCGGACACGAACGCCTGCCGGCCGCCGCGGCCGGCAGGCGGCCTGTGGCCCTGAACCTCGGTGGCGTCCGGCCGTAGTTCGATCCCCTCCGCCTGGGCATGGGCGAACACATCGGCCAGGGTCCGAAGCCGCAGGCCGGGGCGGTCGGGGTCGGGGACCGCAGACCCCGCTCGGCCAGGAGCCCGCGTACTTCTGCGATCGCGCGGGTGATGGTGGAGCGGTCGACACCGAACAGCAGCCCCAGCGCTGCGTGCGGCAGGTCGTGCCGCAGATGGATCAGCGTGGCGACCAGCCGGTCGACGAACACCAACTGGTGGCGGGTACCGGCACCCGCGGCCCGCTTGCGGGCTCCACCTCGCGCAGCATGACGGCGCCCCTCCACCCCGGCCTGCCACGGCACCGCCAACTCGTCGATCAGAAACGCGAGATGGCGCCGAGAGATCCCCGTGAACAGCCGATGCGCCAGCACCGCCCGATGAACCGTGATCACCACAGCCGGATCACGCCACCAGCCAGGCACGATGCCTCATCCGCTATCACGCACCAGCTCGTTAGCCCGAATCCACCGTCCACGTCCGCGGCTCCAACGACTGGGACCGAGCTCAGTTCGCCCCGGCAGCGGCGTCTGGTCCGACTTCGCGAGGTTCGCGGCGAAAGGTTGAACTCACCGGCGCCCCTATGTACACCGCACGTGCTCAGGCGGTCGCGCGGTACACCTCAACGCCCGTCCTGCCCTCCACAAGACCTGCGTGGGCGTTGACCTGGGAAGGCGTGATGCCGGGGTCCGTGGCCTTGTCCTTACCGGTGCGGGCGTCAAGAATGACCGGGCCGTTGGTGGTGCTGCCGTAGACGGCTCCGTGCCAGGCACTCGAGATGCTGGGCAGCAGCCGTGAGCTGTCACCCTCCTCGATCGACCACAGTTCCTTGAAGGTCCTGGCGTCGAGCGCGAACACGTGGCGCCTGCCTCCTTCGAGCCCTGGCCAGGCGTCGCAGATGATCGTGGCTTGTGCGTCGAGCCAGCAGGAGAGGTGGGGAAGGGATCCCTTCAGCTCAACGCTGGCGGCACCGTCCGGGACGCGTCCTGTCGCGGTGGACAGCAGCACCGCGCTGTCGTCGTCGTTGACAGTGCCCAAGTTCATCTCCGCCGTGAACAGTCCGCTTCCCGCGTGATCCAGCCTCGCGGTGTTCAGCTTCGGCGCCTCATGGGTCCAGGCCTTCTTGCCGTCGGCCAGTCCGAGGCCCTGGACGCTGAGGTCGCCGGACGTGTCCGGGTTGCTGTCGCCGAGCCCGACGACCACGCCGTCGTCGATGAATTTCGCGGCGAAACCACTGGCCGTCCAAACGGTCTTGTGGGTGTCCAGCGCGATACCGAGGGTCACGGGATCGCCGAGGGTCAAGGCATCGGTGTCCTTGCCGATCTTGAGAGCAGCGGTCGTGCCGTCGGAGCCGACGAGGATCACGTTGCCCTCCTGCTGCCTCTCGGGCCGTTCGACCGTAGTCGTCCACAGCCGCTTCCCGGAGTCGGCGGCCAGAGCGGTGAGCTCGATGACGTTTCGGTCGGGTGTGGTGCCGGCGCCGGGTACGGTCACCGGAAACGCGGCGAGGACGGCGGACCGTCCGTCGAGTGTGACGAGAGTCGGCTGCCCCGGCTTGTCGCCATGGGAGTAGGTGACGTGCTCGGTCGGCTCACCCTGCGGCTTCACACTCCACAGCCTCGTGCCGTCGAGCGCGCTGACGGCCTTGACCTCGGCGTCCGAGACCGCGTACACCGCGACCCCCTCGAGCCGGAAGGACCAGGGCCCGTCTCCGGTGCCGCCCGGGACGACGGTCGAGCCCTGGCTCACGAACTTGAGGGGCGGGTCGTACGAATCGGCCTTCGGCGCGGGGCTGCTGCTCTTGGTCGCCCGGCCCTTCTCGGTGCGGCCGTGGTCGTCACCGGAGCCGCCTCCGCATGCCGCGACCAGGCTCAGCGCGACACCGACCGGCATCACTAATCGTGCGACACGTGCCATACGCTGCATCCGAGCCCCCCCGTGTGCCGATCCGACCGTCCCGACTGCAAGCCCTTGCATGAGCATGCCAGCCGGAGCCGGGCAGGGCTACCACGTGCGCAGGGGTTTCAGACGACAGCTGTGCATCGTCGGCCAGGCGCCGGCCCAGAAGCACGCTCGCCGCCCGCGCGGCCGGCGTTTTCGATCTTCTGGGCTAATCGAGGGCCGCGCTCAGCGACGTTGGTCCGGTCATGACGACCGGAAGGAGCTCGGGGTGCGGCAGGAGCGGGAGCCGGAGGACCTGATCGAGGTCTGGACGCTGTTGGAGGAGGACCAGGAGCGGCTGCGGGACAAGTCGGGGGCGAACCGGTTGGGGTTCGCGCTGTTGCTGAAGTCGTCGAGCAGATCCAGCCGGACCTCATCATCCCCACCAGCAAGCGCAAGGGACAGAACCCCTCGGTGGCGAGCGTCTACCGGGCCTTCGCCGAGCATGCGTATCCCGAGGCCGTCGAGCAGGCGCACGCCGACTTCGCCGCCCTCGCCGGCGGCGAAGTACCTGACCCCCGCACAGAAACCAATGCCCTAACGGCACGCTGAGTTACTTGTCGCTTCGCGGCAGCTTCGGGAGAACAGGGCCATGATCCCCGTGGGTTCACGGAGACCGAAGGCACTTCAGCCTGAACCCACGGGTCCATCGGTCTGCTTCAGGTCGGTGCATCCGTGGGTTCGGTTGAAACACGAGGATGCTGTGCAAGCCGACGAGCTTCGGCCGTGACATCGGCGTCGACCTGAGCCTGTGTTCTGCCGCCGTATTCAAGGACGTCGTAGTCGTCGTCCAGGTTGGCGAGTCGTTCGACCAAGGGGAGCTCGTGGCCGAAACGGTGGTGGATCCGGAAGGCCAGCTCGCGTGGTGTCAGCTCACCGGCCAGCATCCGGGCGGCAAGTGCTCGCGCGGCGGCTTCCTGTCCGGCAACGCTGTCCGCCGGGTGGAAGGTGAGGCCCACTTCGTCGAGTGCCGGCGGAAGCAGGTCGGGGACGTCGTAGTCCGCCTCCGAACGTGTGCACGCGGCCAGGATCCGCAGGGCAGGACTGTCGAGGCCGGCAACGAGTGCATCACAGGCAGCGGTGACGACGTCGGTTGCACGGATCTCGCCCATGCTCCAGAGAACGGCGCGGTCCTGAAGTTCGCGGGCTGCTGGTTCGGTCGACGGCATCCATTCATGATCTCCTCAGTGGGACGGGAGGGTCGAGTGGGTTTCATGCGTTGCCTGCTCGGCAGCTTCTCCTGGAAGCGCGCGTGCTGCGTCCGCGTAGCGGATGGCCGTCTTCTCGTCGATGCCCAAGACGAGGGCGAGGTGGAGCGGGTCGGCGCCGTGGGTGAGGGCCTCTTCGAGCTGGCGGTCGACGCGGAGCCGTTCGAGGGTGGCGGTGAGGTTGCGGGTGGCCCGGGTGGTCCGGAGCTTGCCGGCCGGGCCGAGTTCGACGGCGGTCTTCTGGGTGATCAGCAGGTGGGGGTTGGCCGTGTTCGGCCAGCGGTTGCGGCGGTGGTCGAGCCAGTCCAGGACCGCTCGGTGGGTGAGGTCGTCGAGCGGGCGGACGTGGCCGCCTACGGTGATGCGCCGGTTGCCACGTCGACGTCGTCCCACTGCATGGTGCGGCTCATCTTCGGCCGTGCCGCGTGGACTGCGGCCAAGGCGATGATGAGCCGGATGTCTGGGGTGTTGCGCGCCGGCCGGGCCGCCGCGCCCGTGCCGCGGCATCAGGGCACTGAGGTGCAGCACCGGATGTGGAGAGGCAGCCCGGTAACCGGGCCGGTCACACCAGGCGGCCTGCGGGGTGGCCGCCGGGATCGTCGGCCAGCACGATCGCGGCTTTGACGCGCTTGCCCACCGGCTCGCGGCGGATCTCGAAGCTGCGGCACACGGCCATCACGATCTCCAGGCCGTGCTGGCCGATCCGGTTCGGATCGGCTTCCTGGGGCACCGGCAGGGCAGGATTGCTGTCCCAGACGCTGATCTCGGCGGCACCGTCGTTGACCTCCAGATCCAGCAGGCACGGGCCGGGCGCGTACTTGTGCGCGTTGGTCACCAGCTCGCTGACGACCAGCTCAGCCAGGCCCATCGCACGCTCCGACACCGGGATCCCGTGAACGGCCTGTACCTCGGTCATGAAACGGCGGGCCGCATCCCGGGCGTCACCGATCCGCTCCCCACCCTCCAGGGAGACTGCGGACCGTAGGGGACGGGCGGCCAGCGACTGATCCTCGTCGTGCACCACTGGCCCCATGCCGCCGCCTTGTCCCTGAGCAACCCCGTTGAGGGCGTTCACCTACCCCCGAAACTTGACCCCACGCAAACCCTCGCATCACGGTTGCCGAAGTCACTGAGTGCGGCGGCGACCTCAGGCGGGGAATGCCGGTGGGGGAGAGGTCGGAGCTGGTGTGGCACCAGCGTGCGGGGTGGCCCCGCCGGCCGGAGGCATCGCGGGCGACGTCGCACCCCCAGCTCGGGTTCCACCAGAAGTGACGTTCAGCGTCTCCCGGCTGCCCGCCCGGCGGAGAACGACCGGACCGTCCATGGATGACCCGGCCGCGCCGGGCAAGTGGCCCGGCGACCGATGAGCTGGACGGGTCCCAAAGGGCGGGAGCCATGACATCCCTTGGGACCCGGCCGGGGGCGCGCGGTTCAACGAGACCGCGACGCCTCACGCGTGGCCCACCGGTCTCCGGGTGGCCCCCTCGGCCTGGGCGGAGTCCATGTGGGCCCTTATCCCTACTCGAGGTCGATTACCTCCCCGTCGGACACGCATAAAATCTGTGTTGGCCGGAGTAGACATTGGGCGGTGGTGTGGTTATGGTTTCTCTCGTAACCCAGAGAGACAGCAGGGCCTGGCAGACACGAACTGCCAGGCAGCAGTACGCAGTTGCAGTTCGCAGGACGGTGCGGTGGTGGAGTTCCGAAGCCAGGATTGTAGGACGGTGACGGGACTGACGACCGGACCGGGTGGCCCGCAGTGATCAGGGGCCGCCATGAGCAGTACCGCAGTGGCAGTACCCGCAAGTGAAGGGCGCAGTACCCAGCAGTGCAGTCAGTGAGCGGTACCTCGGTGAAGGCGTCGGCTGCGGACGCGCGCACCGGGAGGTTCGGCAGTGGGGTTCCAAGCCAGAGCAGATGCAGGACGGGCGACGGGGCTGGCTGCCGAAGAGTGGCGCTGTGACAGGTCACGGAGCAGGTCGCATCACCAGTAGTACGCAGTAGAGCAGTACCAGCATTGAGGGAATGAACGGAGGAATTGGGCGCCATCAGGATCGCCCGGGCGGCTTGTTGAGTCCGGGTACCGCAGGACATCGATAGCGAGGTGGTCTCCGGTCGAGCAACCGCGATCCCAGCACTCCCGACAGCATTCCGGTCGGGTGTGCGGTGACAGAAGGCCGGCGCAGTAACAGGGCCGGCAGATGGTGTAGCAGTTCCTTCGGGCCCTGGCGCCGTACGGCGCCAGGGCCCTCCACGCGTTCCCCTCCACGCATTTTGCAGAGAGGTCAGATGACAGCAGACGACACCGTCAGCCGACTCGACGACGACGATTACCCCGCCTACACCATGGGCCGGGCCGCCGACATGCTCGGAACCACCCAGAACTTCCTGCGCGCCATCGGCGAACACCGCCTCATCACCCCGCTGCGCTCCGAGGGCGGACACCGACGCTACTCCCGCTACCAACTGCGCATCGCCGCACGCGCCCGGGAACTCGTCGACCAGGGGACCCCCGTCGAGGCCGCGTGCCGCATCATCATCCTTGAGGACCAGCTCGAGGAAGCCCAGCGCATCAACGCCGAACACCACCGAAGTGCAGCCCTGCATACAGCCGCCACATGATACGCGGTCCGCGATGCCGCCTGACTGCACGCTTCCGCCATTTCAAGAATATGAGCGCATGATCGCCGAAGACAGTGAGCCGCCGTCCCACGGACGGGAGCCCCGGCCCGGCCCGGGCAACCCGCCCGACACCCTGCGAGTCCCGGCGGTGGAGACGTCTCCCGTCGCTACCGGCCGGCTGACTGCCGCTACCGGCCTGGAAGGCGGGGTGGAGCGGGCGGCGGCTGCGCTCAAGCCGCGGTTGCGCGGCTGGCTGCACGCCGGCGTCTTCCCTCTGGCGCTCGTCGGCGGGATCGTCCTGATCGCCGTTTCGCGTACGGGCGCGGCGGTGGCGGCCTGTGCGGTGTATGCGGTGTCGGCGTGCCTGCTGTTCGGCACCAGCGCGGTCTACCACCGCGGAACGTGGGGTTCGCGCGGGGAGGCGGTGCTGCGGCGGCTGGACCACGCGAACATCTTCCTGATCATTGCCGGCACGTATACCCCGTTGGCGGTACTGCTGCTGCCCGAAGGCCGCCAGAGTGTGCTGCTGACGGTGGTGTGGGCGGGTGCGCTGGCAGGGATCGCCTTCCGCATCCTGTGGATCGGGGCTCCCCGGTGGCTGTACACCCCGTGTTACATCGCGTTGGGCTGGGTGGCCGTCTTCAACCTGCCCGACTTCGCGCGCACCGGCGGCACCCGCGTCGTCGCGCTCGTCATCACCGGCGGTCTGCTCTACACCGCGGGCGCTGTCGTCTACGGACTCAAGCGCCCCGACCCCTCACCGGCCTGGTTCGGCTTCCACGAGGTATTCCACGCCCTGACCATCACCGCCTTCACCGCGCACTACACCGCCATCCTCCTCGCAGCCACCTGACGGTGTCAGCGGCCAGAAGCCGGGTCCGATGGTGGAATGTGACCTTGTCCGGGTACCGGGCGCAACACCGGTCTTCCGCGTCTTTCGGGGCGAAGTCCCGAGCGTCATCGAGCAGTGAGGAGCCGCCATGACCGTAAGAGGGCCGGACGGCGGGGGGACCGCTCGTCCTCCCCGGGGCGAACGTGGCCGGGGCAGGGCGATGACGTTGGCGGGGACGCTGGCGGCGGCGGAGGCCGCGGCGCCCGTGGAGTCGCTCGACGTGGTCGCGCGCATGCTCCAGGAGCGCCTCGGGGCGGTGTCGGTGTCATTCCTGATCACCGACTTCACCGGCAGTTCGGTCGTACGGCTGGGGGCGGCGGGCAGCGTCGACACCGATGAACCCGCCCGGCGCATCACGCTGCGCGGCACCCTGTACGACGATGTGATCCGTACCCAGCGGCCGGGCGTGGAGGACAAGGGCGAGGCCGCGCTGGTGCGGATCGTGGCCCCGGTGACCAACCGCGGTGACGCCATCGGACTCCTCGAGCTGTTCCTGCCCGAGGCGCCGGACGCCGCGGCGATGCAAGAGATCGGCGATACCGCGCACGCACTGGCGTACCTCGTCATCGCCAACCGCTCCTTCACCGACGTGTACCAGTGGGGACGCCGGACCAAGCCGCTGAGTCTGGCCGCGGAGATCCAGCACCGGCTGCTCCCTGCCTCGCTGGCCTGCGAGGCGGCGCAGTTCGCGGTGGCCGGGGCCCTGGAGCCGGCCGACCACGTCGGGGGCGACACCTTCGACTACGCGATCGACCGGGACACCGTCCAGCTCTCCGTCACCGACGCCATGGGGCACGATGTCGAAGCCGCGCTGCTGGCCACTCTCGCGGTGGGCGCCCTGCGCCGGGCCCGGCGGGCCGGTGCCGATCTCGCCGAGCAGGCCCGCCAGGCCGACCAGGCCATGCGCGAGCACCGCCCCAAGGGCTACGTCACCGGTCAGCTCCTGCGTATCAGCCTGATCGACGGCAGGACCGAGTTCATCAACGCCGGGCACCCCTGGCCGCTGCGGATGCGGGACGGGCAGGTGCGGGAGATCACTCCGAAGGTCGATATGCCGTTCGGCTTCGACGCCCCTCACACCTACCGGATCCAGTCGCTGGACCTGCGGCCGGGCGACCGGCTGGTGATGCTGACCGACGGCATGCTGGAGCACAACGCAGGCAGCCTCGATCTGTCCGACCTGATCGTGCGCACCCGCGCGCTGCATCCCCGCGAGGCTGCCCGCACCCTCATCGCGGCGGTCGTTGACGCCAACAACAGCCACCTGCAGGACGACGCGACCGTCATGTGCCTGGACTGGCACGGCACCAACCACTCCCAGCGTGACGCCGCCACCGGCGCCGACCTCACCGACGCCTCACAACCGTCAGGGACGGGACGGATTACTCCCGGGCGATGATTCTGGGCGGGTGTTCCGGCCGACCAAGGCCGCAAAGCATGGGAGCTGACTGAGGCGAAAGCCGCTCGGGGCATGAGCGAACGTGCCGTCCTGGAAGGGGCCGAGAAGCACGTCCTGGGGCCAAAACCAGCCGTCCAGGCGGCGCCCGTCATTGTCCGGGGGAACGACATGAGCCTGGAGGGCAGCGCTGTCCCGGTCTCGGTGGCCGCCGTCTCGCACCCGGACTGCCCTGGCGTCTTCCTACGGGGACTTACATCCGTCCGGGTCAGTCGCGATGGCGGCGGGACCAGGCTCCAGTGAGGGTGGAGTGGTGCTCGACGCTCCCGTCGGCACGTGTCCCCTGTCCCAAGGAGTACCGTCATGTCCGATCGCAATACCCTCATCCGCAGCCTGCACGATGTGGGTCTGGCAGCCTGGTTCGGCGGCTCCCTCATGGGGGCGGTCGGTCTCAATGGGGCAGCGAAGGATCAAAGTGAGACGGCCCGAGTCAGGGCGCGGATCGCCTCGTCGGGGTGGGCGAAGTGGACGCCCGTCAATGCCGGGGCCATCGGCGCGCACCTGTTCGGCGGCGGCGGACTGCTTGCCGCGAACGCTCACCGGGTCGCCGCCCAGAAAGGCGTGGGGGCCTCCACCACGGCCAAGACCCTCGTCACCGTTGCGGCCCTGGCCGCCACCGCCTACGCCCGGGTCCTGGGCAAGAAAGTCGAGCTGGCCTCCTCCTCCGACCCGCAGGACGCCGAGGAGGCGGCCCAGCACCCCATCGACCTCGACAGCGCCCAGCGGCAGCTGGCTGTGGCGCAGTGGGCGGTTCCGGCTCTGACCGGATGCCTGGTGGTGCTCAACGCCTTGCACGGTGAGCAGCAGCGTCCTGAGGAGCAGCTGCCCGGCATGTGGGAGCGGGCACGCTCCGCTGCCACTCCCTTCATCCCGCAGCACTCTTGAAAGATCTGCTCGCGCCGGGTGCGGAGCGCCGATCAGCTCGGAATCGAGCCCCGGCTATCTCCAACGTGGGGAAGAGGCCCGTGGCGAGGGACGAGGACTGCAACCCGGGCGGCCGGCGGAGGCGGTAGCGACTACGTGGCGTCGGCCTTGTCACCCCGCAGCCCCTGGGCGTGGACGCGGGCGCGCCTGAGGGGTGCCCCGGCCTGGTGGAGGCTGGTGAGCGCCTGCCGGTAGGAGGCGATCAGCCCGGTCTCCAGGTAGTCCACGCCCAGGTCCCGCAGTAGCGGCGGACGATGGTCCGGGCGATGCGCAGGTCGGGGCTGGACATGCTGGGGAACAGGTGGTGCTCGATCTGGTGGTTCAGCCCGCCCAGTGCGATGTCGGTGAGCCGGCCGCCGCGCACGTTGCGTGAGGTGAGCACCTGGCGGCGGAGGAAGTCCGGGCGGTCGTCGCTCTTCAGAATCGGCATGCCCTTGTGGTGGGGAGCGAAGAGGGAGCCGAGGTAGAGGCCGAACAGGCCCTGGTGGACGGCGATGAAGGCGATTGCCATGCCGGGCGGCAGGAGCCAGAACTGGACGGTCAGGCGGAGCGCGCAGTGCGCGAACAGCAGGGCTCCGTCGAGTGTGCGGTGCTTGAGCGAGCGGTTGGTCAGCGCCTTCCCACTCGACACGTGCAGGCTGAAACCCTCCAGGGTGAGGAGCCAAGCTCGGCATCAACCCGGGCCTGGTCAAGCACGAGGGCACCCAGAGCGTCCTGTGGGGTGAAGAGGTCCGCGAGCGGTTCGACGCCCCGGAGCTCAACCTCGCCCGCTACATCAAAGACGGCACCGTCGCCGACGTCGACAACGGAGAGTAGGAGAAGGCGACGATGAGCCTGTTCGGGGACGGCCTGGAAGCCGCAGTGCAGAAGGCGTTCACCCGCCCTGCGCCCAAGAGCGCGGGTACGCAGATGCGGTACCTGGTCAAGCAGCTCAAGGGCACCAAGGCAGTCGCCCAGATGCTACGGATCTCCCAGCGCACCGTCGAGCGGTACGTGAAGGACCAGATCAAAAGGTCCCGCCCCGACCTCGCCGCGCGCCTGGAGCGTGAGGTGAAGGCCCGCTGGCAGCCGCAGATTAGGGCCAAGGCCCGCGAGAAGGCGGCGACAACCGGCGGCATCGTCATCGACACCCGCGGCCGCCTCGGCTACACCGCGCCGATCGGGTCGACGGACCAGGACCGCATCCGGCACCGACCGTCGCCCTGCCCCCGCAGTACGCGGCCCGACTCCTCCAGGCCCAGGAGCAGGACGCCACCGAGCAGCGCCTCCAGGAGCTCGCCGCTGAGGCACTCAAGGAGGTGTACTTCCAGGACGGCGGCCGCCGCGCCGGAAGCCTCGAAGAGGTCCGGTTCACGGACATCGAGCACCTCGAGTTCGACCTGTAGCAGCCGCGCCCCGAAACAACCCGCGAGCTCCGGACCGAGGTGGTCCGGGGCGGAGGCGCTGGGGCTGGCGTGACCGGGACTCACGCCGAACGGCCCACGCTGCCCCCCGACAGCGCGGGCCGCCCGCTCCTCCCCGTCCCCGGACGACGGTTCAGCAGTGCGGCAAGGCGCTCTGGTCGTGGTAGTAGCCCCACTCGTCGAGGTTCACGTCGTTCACCCACACGTTCCTGTGACCGGTGTCGTCGTCGGTCTTGAGCCAGATCTGGCTGCTGCGCCCGTTGGCGTAGTAGAGCTGGCCGACGGTCCAGCAGTAGAAGTAGTTGCGGCCCGCGTACAGCGTGCCCGCGTGGGACGAGTTTTCCGCGTCGGGCGTCCAGTGCGTCCACTGGGTGACGACGGTGTTCAGGTACGTCTTGGCGAATGCCGGCTGTGCCTGCGCCTGCGCGCCTGAGGCACCGGCGAGGACTCCCGTCGCCACCAGAAGTGCGGTGAGTCCGGCTCGAACTGAGCTTGTACGCATGTCTGTTCTCCTCCAGGGCTGTGCCCGTGACGGTGTACGCCCCTAGCCTGGAGATCCAAGTGGCACGGGTCTTGTACGAAGGCGCAATCGCGGCGGGGGTCGGGCAAGAGTGAGCGAACCGGTCGACCGGGGTGAGTACGTCGGAGGAGTGGCGCAGCCGCTGCGCGGGAGCGTCATCCGTTACCGCGGTCACCGCATGGCAGGCGCGAGACCCCTCAGGGTCACCCTGCCCTCGGCGACCGTCACCCTGCTCCTGGGGTGGGGGCACCCCTTGCACGTGCAGAGTGGCCCGCAGGACGGCTCGTCGCTCGGCGAATGGCCGGCGATGATCGCGGGTCTGCAGGCGAGTCCGCTGCTGGCGGGCTTCCGCGGCGCGGCCTTCGCCGTCGAGATCGAGTTCAGTCCCCTCGGCGCGCGTCGACTGCTGGGAACGTCGCTGCACCACCTCGCCAAGGCGGTCGTCGATCCCGACGGGATCCTGGGGGCCGGCTGGACCAGGGAAGCCACCGAACGGCTGATGGCCGCGCCGAACTGGCCGCAGCGCTGGCAGATCCTGGATTCCCTGCTCCTCCCGCGGCTCGCCGGCCCGCCTCCCCCGCCCGTCGTCGCCGAGGCGTGGCACCTACTGCGGACCCGCGACGGCGCCGTATCGCTGAGCGACCTGATGGCGGTGACCGGTCTCGGCAGCCGGCGCCTGCAAGGCCTGTTCCGTGACCACATCGGTCTCCCCGCCCAGACGGTCTCCCGGATCCTGAGGTTCCACCGCACCCTCGGCGTCGCGTCGAGCGGCTGCGGTTCTCTCGCCGAACTGGCCGTACGGGGCGGATATCACGACCAGGCGCACATGAACCGGGACTTCCGCGCCCTGTCCGGACAGACACCCGGGGAACTGTGCACGATCATGGAGCGGGCGCCGGCGCGGGGACACGACGGTCATATCCAGCCGTTCAACGACTTCGGTCTGCGCCACCAGCCGCGCCGGCAGCCCGGCCCGCCGGCGGTGCCTGCGGTTTCGGCGGAAGAGGGGCGGGCGTAGCATGATCGGTCGGCTTCCCCTGGACGAGCAACTCACGGCCCTGCGCCTGGATCGCGTTCTCCGAATCCGCCGCGAAGCAGCTGGAGAACCTCACCAGCGAGGCGAGATCCGCATCCTGGTCGTCGTCTCCGTCGGGCCGGACGTCAGCGAGCCCATCCCGGCGACACCGCCGGCCCCAGCTGCACGAGATCGACCGAGCGGTACAAGAAACGCAAAACCGTCGAACGAGCCATCAACAAGCGCAAGAACGCCCGAGCAGTTGCCACCCAATACGAAAGCGCGGCTACGTCTACCTCGGCACCGCCACCGCCGCAGCCCTCGCCATCTGGCTCCGCACATGATCGACCCCGGCAGCGGCTACTCGGCGGAGTGCGGGCCCGTCTTGCCTGTGAACGGGAAGAGCAGACAGCCCTCCGTGCACTGGCCTCCGGGCGGGTGGTACGGCCAATCCTTCCCGAACCGATACAGCAACGTCAGTGCGATGACAGCCGCGAGCGGGGTGAGCCACACGGCTGCCTGGCTTTGTTCACGAGATTGAGATTGGACAGCAGATGTCGACCACTTTTCGAGGCACTGGAGGCTGGCGCTGTTCGATTGGCAGACGGCTAGAAGAGGTCGGCCGAGACGCCCTGCGTGAGGTTCTCGAGGATCGTGCGCAGCCACGGGATGCGTACGGCTGGTAGCCGGACCAAGGTGTGCTGGAACGTTCCCCGGTCGGCCCGGAACAGGTAGTTGGGAAGCAGCGGGAACGGGTCGTCGCGGAGGACGTCTTGGGG
This sequence comes from Streptomyces achromogenes, assembly GCF_030816715.1. Taxonomy (NCBI): domain Bacteria; kingdom Bacillati; phylum Actinomycetota; class Actinomycetes; order Kitasatosporales; family Streptomycetaceae; genus Streptomyces; species Streptomyces achromogenes. The sequence continues at coordinate 9,005,812 of NZ_JAUSYH010000001.1, forward strand.
TATGCGGCCCGACGCGGGAACCGGCAAGTACGACTGGGGAGAGACCAGCCACAGCCACACCCCCAGCGGCAGGGGCACCAGGTATGCCGGCGCTGTCGGGCCGGCGGGGGTCCAGGTCTGACCCGTCTGGGGATGGACCGGTACGAGGAGGATGTCGACGCCCGCGTCCGGGGAGGACTGGCCCGGTCCAGCCAGGGCGGCGCGCCGCTTCGGGGGACCCGCCGGCAGCAGGGCGTCGAGCGTACGTTGGAACACGTCCGCGGTCAGACCGCCCGGGACCTTCACCGGCTGCCCTTGGGAGGCAACCAGCAGGTGGGCGAGCGCCTGGCCGGCTGCCGCCTCCCACTGCGGACTCCACGACCAGTAGTGGTTCGACCCCAACCGTCCTCCCCACGTGGCGATCGGCTCGAACGGGGGCGTTTTCTCCCCCTTTTCTGCCAACTCCGCCCAGGAGAGGGGCGCGGCGTGGATACCGTCAACGGGGACGCGGTGCACGGCGTCCGAGCTGAGCCGCACTGCCTGCCAGAGCGAGCAGTCGTCGACCCTGGTTGCCACAGGGAGGTGGCATGCCTCGCAGGCCATGTTGGGCCCGTCGGATCCGTCGAGGCCGCAGCAGGCACCGCCGCGCTTCTCAGGGATCAGCCGGGTTCCACGGATATCACCGGGCGCGATGACGCTCGCACCGGGCGTGCTGTCGGACAGGGCGTAGACCGGCGCGTAGATGCCTCGCGCCTCCGCCTCGCCCGGATCGATCTCGTCCCACATCCGCCACGGCCCTCCCCAGGGGTCCGGGTCTACGGCAAACGTCCCGGACTCCATGAGCACCGGAAGCTGGGCCCCGTTCCCGTACTTCTGACGGGCGTGGACTGGCAGCGAGACCTGGGACAGCGGGGTGGTCAACTCTGCGCTGCATCCCGCACACACGAAAACGAACAAATGTCCTCCGCCTGGGAAACAGGCGCATCGTCGCAGCTCGCCAGCAGCCAGACAACATGATTTCTCATCCCTTGCGGGAACGGCACCTGCCACCGCCGTGGAGTATCAACGCAGCGGGCAAGTGCCAGCCGCTACCTCTGACTACGGCAAGCGACTCACTCAGTGTTCGCATTCCCGGCGTGCTGTGGCGCCTCCCGAAGTGGGGAACATCTGCTGCCCATTCTCGTGAACGAAGCCAATACCTGCCTGATCGGCTCGAGGTCCATGAGGAGCAGCAGCCGTGACGGGTCGCCCGTAGACCCGTCATGGGCAGGACGGGCCGTCACATGTCGTCGGCGAGGCGTTCGGCCAGGGCCAGCACCTCCGGGTCGTGGGGCCACCGGTCGGCGAGCGCCCGCACGGCCGCCTGTCGCAGTCGCCAATCGGAGTCGTCGGCGGCCCGCTGACGCAGCAGCACCTCGGTGGCGGGGTCGTGGCGCCAGCCGCCGGCCAGCGCCTCGACCGCCGCGCGCCGGCTCGTCGCCTCGGTGCCGTCGGCGACGATGCCCCGCAGCAGCTCGCCGGTCGCCCGTTCCTCGCGCCAGCCCGCGGCCAGGAGGTGGATGACCCCAGCGCGCAGGAACTTGTCGGGGTCGTCGACGGCGAGCCGACGCAGCAGATCGCGGGTCCGCGAGATACGAAAGCCCAGGACGAGGGCCCGGACGGCAGCCGTGCGGACGTAGGAATCGGGATCCTTCACGGCCCGCTCACGAAGCAGTTCCTCGGTCGCGGGGTCGTCGCGAAGGCTCGCGCCCAGCATCCGTACCGCCGTCGTCCGTACGTACGTGGCATCCAGGCGGACCGCGAGTCTGGGCAGCAGCAGCCGGGTGTCCGGGTCGTCGCGCCATCCGGAGGTAAGGGCGAGAACAGCCATTTCGCGCGTCCTCGGCTCGCCCTCGCCGTCGGCGATGCGGCGCAGCACCGCTCCGGCCTCGGGGTCTCCCGGCCACAGAGAGCCGAGGGCCCACAGCGCGGCCTGCCGCACCGACTCGCTTGCCTGTGAGGCGGCGAGCCCGCACAGCCACGACAGCGTACGCGGATCATCGCGCCATCCCGTGGCCAGGACCCGCACGGCGGCCACGCGGACTTCCGCGTCCGGGTGTCCCTCGGCGCGCTCGCGCAGCAGCAGGGGAGTCCTCGCGTCGGCGCGGCGGTCGACGACGAGTGGCCCGAGTGCGGTGATGCGCAAATCCTCAGCCGGTGCGGGGTAGGACGCGAGGGCAGCGTCAGGGCGGACGGGCCCGGGCCGCATCCGGTCGAGCGCCTGCTTCGCGGCGTCGCGCAGCCACCCCTCCTCAGCCTGACCGGCGGCGACGTCCTCCAGCAGTTCCGCGGTCCGCGGGTCGTCGGGCCAGCCCTGGACCAGGACGGGAAACAGGTCAGCCCGCAGGTCCGGGTCCCGGTCGTGCGCGGCCCGCTCGCGGACGGCGGCCCCGGCGTCGGGGTCACCCGGCCAACCGGAAGCGAGGCACCGCACCGCGGTGAGGCGGACTTCGGGGTCCGGGTCATCGGCTGCGTACCGGCGTATCGCGTCGAACGTCTCGGGCTCGTCGCGCCAGCCGTTGACGAGTGCCCCCAAGGCTCCCCGGCGGAGGTAGGTGTCGTCGTCGCCGAGCCAGTGTCGCAGCGAGCGTGCGGCGGACGGGTCCGTGCGACGGGCCAGGGCGAACAACCGGACCCAGCCCTCCCTCATCTCTCCATCGGGGTCCGTCTCAGCGCATTCGCGCAGCAGTTCGGCCAGTCGCGGGTCATCGGGCCGTTCTTGGACGAGCGCGCGCAGGGCCTCCACCCTGGTGGCCGGCGTGGGGCCGAAGACCGCCTGGCTGTAGAGGTGCTCGTAGAACTCCGGGTGGTCGCCCAGCAGCGCGGCGCCGACCTGTGCGGCCGGTGGTACCTCGAACCAGGCGAAGTTCTCCCCTTCCCGCATGACACTGAGGAACTGACCGCGCGCCAGGTACCAGTCGTAGTACTGCCGATGGACAGCGGGACAGCGTGTGCCGAGCCGGGCGACCACGGGCGGCAGGGTTTGTTCCACCGCGAGCATCACCGGCGAACCAGCCTGTGCTCGTTCCGCGACCACGTGCTCGATCAGCGCGATCACCGCGCTGACGACGGCGGAGCATTGGGCAGGCAGTGCGCCGGGGTCGCGGACCTCACCGAGGCAGCGGGCGGCGAGCACGATGTGGTGGGGGATCTCGCGCGAAGACGCCCCGGACAGGCGGACGAACCACAGCGGATCCGCCGCCAGGAGGTGGTCGACGATCCGTCCGGCGACCCGAGGTTCGACCATGCCCGCGGTGAGGACGAGGGGTTCGTGCCGGGAGGGGGCGTTCCAGTGCTCGCCGTACTCCTGGTGAACCAGTGCGTCCTCAGTCAGGCTGCGCTCCACGGTGAGCCGGTGGTGGAGATCCGCCGCGTCGAGGTATTCGAGCAGCGCGCGATGGAGGAATCCGTACATCGCGCCGCCGAAGTGACTGAGGATCCCGTTGCGTACGCGGAACTCCTCCAGCATCGCGCGGGTGAGCGCCGGCGAGCGATCGGGTGGGAGCTTGTCGCGCAGGTATCCGTCGAGCTCCGCGGTCAACTCCCCGTCCGTCAGGAGGTTTCCCGCCGTCCCGCCCGCCCCGGTCCGCATCCGATGGGCCACGCGGCGCAGCAGCTCCATCCGCTCGCCGGCGCGCAGGCGCCCCGCGTCCTCGGCCACCCGTTTGTCGCGCGCGAACCGGCCGGGGTCCCACTGGGCGATGAACGTGCTCACGGTCTGTTCGAGCACCGCGCGCCGGTCCCTCGGCAGATCCCGGTGTTCACCGCGAAGGGCCAGCAGGGTGAGCATCAGCGGGTTGCCCGCCAGCTCAGCCGCCGCCGGTGTGTCGTCGACGGCGGCCAGCAGCCGCTCCCGCAGACGGGCCGCCTCGGCGGGTTGTTCGGGGAAGGCCGAGCGGTACCAGCGGGTCACGAACGCGTCGATCCGCGCCCTGTCGAAGTCCCGCAGTACATGCACGCGAAAGCCCTCGCGTTCGAGTACGGCGTGCTGGTAGTCGACGATCCGGGACGTCACCACGAGGCGGGCGCTCGGGTAGCGTTCCGCGAGCCCCGCGATCTCGCCGGTGACCTCCTCGCGCAGCCGTGGGTCGAAGACCTCGTCGAGCCCGTCGAAGATCAGTACCGCGCGGCCACCGGTACGCAGGTACGCGTCCAGCACGTCCTTCGGCAGTCCGGGCCCTTGGGTGTGGTGGAGGCGGTCGACGAGGTCGAGGAGTGTGCCGGTGCGCCACTGCGGGTCGGCGTACGCGCCGAGCTCCACCAGGAGCGGCAACGCCCCCGCGAGCGGCGCGAGATCCGCGTCCACCTCATGATCTTTGTCCATCGCGTCCGCGAGCGTCAGCGCGAGGTAGCGAGCCAGTGTCGACTTGCCGTGGCCCGGATCGCCGAGCAGCACGATCCGGCGCGCGTCTTCTTGGGCCAGTACCTGGAAGACGGGGCGGGTCCGGCCGTCGTCCAGCGGCCAACGGTCGGAGGCCGATGCGTCGGCGCGGCGGGCCGACGGTGCGCCCAGCCCCCCACCCTGCGTCGGCGTCTCCGGACGAACGGCCGGGGCGACGAACACGTCGGTCAACCGGAGTGGATCGGAGCGGACCGGCGAATGCGGGGAGGCGGCGACGGCGAGGTGTACGTGCCGTCGCCGCAGTTGGGCGAAGTACGTCTTGCGCGCGGCGTCGAAGCCGGCCGGCGCGGGGCGGGCGCGGCGTGCGGAAACGGCATCCTTGTACCAGCGTCTCCACTGATCCTCATCGCCCAGCGCCGCGTTCTCCGGCCCAAATCCCTTTGCGTCCCTCGCCCGCTTGATCAAGTTTTTCAGCACGGGACTGAATGTGTTCCAACTCCCCGGGTGGTGGCCGCTGGCTCTCATCCAGTCGCTGATAACACTCCTGCTCAAAGTCTTCTCGCTGTCGGTGCCCCCCGACTTTTTTGCCACCGCTGTCAGGTCGGCGCGTCTGGCGGCTTTCGCCACCGCTGTCAGGTCGGGGTGTCCGGCGGCTTCGTGCAAATCCCGAAGCTGCTTGATGAACGCCAGCCGTTCCGCGCTCGGGACACTTCCACCTGCCATGAGACTCCCCCTCCGGCGCGTCCTGCCGTCCGGTCCGGTCCGGTCCCGTCCGGGCCGGACAACTCGCAGAATCTGATCTGACCTGCGCTTTTGCACGGGTCGAGGTGAGCGGTCGCCGGCGGGGCGGCCTTGTTGCTGCTGAACTCAGGCGAGACCGACTGCCGAGTACTTCTCCGATCGAGGAAAAGGAGTCTTCCATGAGCACCGCGATGATCACCCTGCTTTTCGGAATCTGCTTCGCCCTTTTGGCGTCCGCCCTGTTCGCGGCCGTCGTCGGCTTGGCGGCCCGCATAGGAGGAGCGAGTCCCGCCTCGGCCTTTTCCCGGGCTGGTGACGCATTCACCAAAGCCCTGAATCTCACGCTGCTGATCATCGGCCTCGTCGTCACCGTCGCCGCCCGTTGAGGCAGCGGCGGTTCACCCCTGCTCGTCGCCCAGGAAGAGCGGCCGGCGGTGGGCGCCGTAGATGGACATGGTGTCGTGCATCTCGATGTCCCGCGCCGGCCGCGCGAGCCGGAGGCCGGGGAAGCGCCGGAACAAGTTCCTTGAGGGCGGTCTGCATCTCCAGGTGCGCGAGCTGCTGGCCCGTGCGCTGGTGGATGCCGAAGCAGAAGCCCAACTGCCCCTGCGCGGCCGGGTTGGCGATGTCGAGGGTGTCCGGGTCGGGGAAGCGGTGGGCGTCGCGGTTGGCGGCGACCAGGGACACCGTCACCGCCTCACCGGCCCTGATCACCTATCCGGCCAGCTCGACGTCCTCCAGGGCGGCCCGGGTGGGGCCCGCGTGGATGATGGTCTGGTGCCGCATGAACTTTTCCACGGCGTGCTCGGCGAGCGAGGGGTCGGTCAGGAACCGGGCCAGCTGGCCCGGGAGTTCGAGGAGGGTGAAGACGCCCAGGGAGGGCATGTTGGCGGTCGTCTCGTGGCCCGCGACGAGCAGCGCGATCCCCATGAAGGTCACTTCGTCGTCCGTGAGGTCGCAGCCCGTGAGGTAGCTGAGCAGGTCGTCGGCGGGCGCGACGCGCTTGCTGAGGACCAGCCGGCGCAGGCGGCCGGCTCCACACCGAAGGACTCGCGGCGCTGACCCGATGGTGGCCACCGCCGGCCTCCACCCACCCGACGATTCTGCTCGGCCTGGAGTTCGACGCGGAGATGGCCCGCCGGCGCGCCGTCGCCGGCGGTCTGCCCGAGGACGAAGAGCCCTATGTCCTGCCCCGCGACACCCGTGCGTGGAGCGAGGAAGACCGGCGCCGCCTCGAATGAGGTAGTTGCCGAGGTCGTCGAGTTAGGCGCTGCTCAGACCGGGAAGCCGCAGCTCATGAGAGTGCTGGCGGATCTTCGTGAGGGTGATCACCGCTTGACGCGGTGGGTGGCGTCGTGGCCGTCGACCTGCGTACGGCGGGTTCTGCCGGCGGTGGAGGAGACGGCCGAGCACACCAAGCTGTGGTGGGGCTGCGCTGTGGCCTTGTCCGCCGTCGGGTGGCGGGGGCGTAGGGCTGCGGCCAGCGGTCTGGCGAGCATGGCCGTGGCAGAAGTCGCCTCCAACTGTGTCCTCAAGCAGATATGGCACCGGCGCCGACCGCCGAAGGAATGGATCTCGCACGAGGAGGTCGATGACCGCCCCGACTCCTCGTCCTTCCCGTCCGGGCACACCGCCGCGGGCGTGGCGTTCAGCGCCTCAGTGGCGGCGGTGTGGCCGTGGGCGGGCGCGGTGTGTGCGGTGCCCGCCGTCATGGTGGCCGTCGAACGCGTGCACACGGGCGCCCACTACCCCTCCGACGTCGCCGTCGGCGCCGCGACGGGTCTGGCCGCGGCCACCTTGGTACATCGTGCTCCCCGACTGGCCCGGCGCTTGCTGCTGTGACAGCCACAAGCCACCGAAACCGCAGGTCCCCTGGATGGTTATGTCCGCTCCCGGGTACCCGTGGCACTGCCATGCCTCGGTCCACGGCACACGGGCCGACGCCTCCGTCCAGGGCAAGGACTACTACCGGCAGCTGAGAAAGGCGGCAATCCATCATGAGTACGCAGGATTCCCACCGCGTCCCGAGCGGCTCGCAGGAGCCGGTGGGCGATCTGGTCCAGCGGGCCTCCCAGCAGCTGACGGAGCTGGTGCGCGGGGAGATGCGGCTGGCGCAGGCGGAGATGAAGGAGAAGGGCAAGCGGTACGGCAAGGGCGGGGGCCTGTTCGGCGGGGCCGGTCTTGTCGGCTTCCTGACGCTGCAGGCCCTGGTCGCCACCGCCATCGCGGCGCTGGCTGTTCCGCTCCCGGTGTGGGCCGCAGCCCTGGTCGTCACCGCCGTTCTCGGTGTGATCACCGCCGTGCTGGCCCTGACGGGCAAGAAGGAGGTCAGCCAGGCGGCACCGCCAGCGCCGCAGCAGACCATCGACAGCGTCAAGGCCGATGTGGCCGAGATCAAGGAGAGTGCAAAGCGATGACCCAGTCGCCCCCCGACGAGCCCACCGCCTCCAGCACCGAGCAGTTGCGCGAGCAGGTCGAGCAGACCCGCCAGGAGCTGGGGGAGACGGTCGAGAGCCTGGCAGCCAAGACGGACGTCAAGGCCCGCGCGCAGGAGAAGGCGACCGCACTGAAGGAACAGGCGGGCGTGTTGACGGAGCAGGCGGGCGCCAAGGCCGCGGAGCTGGCCGGGCAGGTCAAGGTGAAGGCTGCCGAGGCTGCGCACCTGATGCAGGACAAGCTGCCCGACCCGGTCAAGGACAAGGCCACCGCGGCCGCCGAGCAGGTGAAGGCCAAGGCCGGGCAGGTCGGTCGGGTGTGGCAGGACAAGACACCCGAACCGGTCCGCGCCAAGGCCCATCAGGGCGCCGAGGCCGCCCGCGACAACCGCACCGTGCTGATCGTGGCCGGCGGCGTGGCGGTGGCCACGTGGCTGCTGCTGCGCCGCCGTGGCAGGAGGGAGCCGTGAAGGCATCGAGAATCGCCTAAAAGCCGGTCGGTCTGGCGCGGCGCGCTCAGCGGGTGTGCTGGCCGGCGGGCTGTTCAAGCAGATGGGGAAGAAGCTCGGCCATCACGAGGACGCCCCGGACGCCACCGACGAGGACCGCACCTGGCATGAGGTCCTGCGTGCCGCAATCCTGCAGGGCGCGGTCTTCGCCGGGGTCAAGGCCGCCGTCGACCGGGCAGGAGCCGCCGGCACCCGCCGCCTGACCGGAACCTGGCCCGGCTGATCCACCTGTCGGCGGGCACCCCCTCCCGGGTGCCGCGCACCGCCGGACGTAGCCCCCGCATCTGGCCCGCGACGGTGAGAGGAAACCGTGACCGCACACCGCTCATTGGCCGCTCTCACCGCCGCGGCCGTCACCGCAGCAGTGTTGCTGGCCCGGTGGTGGGTGAGCTCCCGCCCCAGCGCCAACAGTGCCCCCCGACACGAAACCGGCCCCGCCGAAGACGACCGGATCAGCGAACTCCACCCTGCGCTACTGGACTCCGCCTCCAACCACGCGCTGCGTGAGGCTGAAGAACTCCTCAGCCGGCAATGGAACCGGCTGTGGTCGCTCTATCCACGTCACCCCGACGACACCACGCCCCACTGACACCAGCAGATGGTGGCAGGGGCCGCTCACATCGCGTCGAACCCGCCACACGGCTCTCACTTACAGCAGCGCCGGACACCCGTCCCCCCGTCCTGGTGCGCCCCGACGGCACCTGCGAGCGGCTGATCATGCGCTATCGGAGGCGGGCAGCCTGACGGGCTGGTTCCCGGGTGAGGCGCCGGTCTTCACCATGGTGACGCCCGCCCGTCGAGAGGCTCGGTGACCGGCGGTGGCTGCCGCACCTGGTCAGGCAGCGTCGGCGGCACGCCGGTGCCCACAGTCGTTGCCGGCCGACTCCGCCTTGAACCCGGGCGCGGGACGAGGGACAGGTGGCGTTTGGTCCTGACATGCCGCGCGGGCCGCGGGGGTGCCGGCTGCCTGAGCAGCCACTCCTCACAGCGTCCCAACGCCATCACCAGGCACAGCAGCCCCGGGGGGCAGCAGGAAGACGGCGAAGACCACGACAGCTCCTCGTGATGGACGGCTCCTTCCGTTCGGGTAGCCCTGCTCGGCCGAACGGAAAGCCTGGTCGCGCGGTGTGGCGGCCATGTGTGGACGGCATGCCTGGCGGCTGGCTGTCGATAGACGGCAGGCATGCATTCGCCGCAGCGGTGCATGCGTGAAGGATGAGGTGTGTCATCTACCGTGAGTCAGCGGGCGAGCCGGAGCAGGTGGACTGCCGACAGGGCGACAAGGGCCGTGCGGCGGTGCTGGACAGTCTGAAGCGGGCGGGGGAAGACGAGTTCTGCTGGGTGCATCTGGACGATCCCGGCCCAGGCGATCTGCAAGAACTGGCGGGCCCTCTGGGCCTGCATCCGCTGGCCGTCGAGGATGCCGGGGAGGCGCACCAGCGGCCCAAGCGGGAGCGGTACGGCGACGTGCTCGCGGTGGCGCTGAAGACGCTGTGGTATGTCAAGGACGGCTGCGAGGTGGAGACCGGCGAGGTGATGGTCTTCACCGGCCCGCGTTTCGCCCTGACTGTCCGTCATGGCCCGGCCGACCCCACCGGCGAAGCAGCCCGACGGCTTGGTGAGGATCCGCAGATGCTGCGGTTCGGGCCGGTCGCCGTGCTGCACGCCGTCCTGGACACGGTGGTCGACTCCTACACCGAGGCTGCCCTCCAGGTCCGCACCGACCTGACCGCGCTGGAGCGGCGCGTGTTCTCCCCCGAGCGCGAAGACTTCACCGAGCCGATCTACTCGCTCAAACGCGAGGTCCTGCAATTCCGCGACGCCGTCCAGCCTCTGGTCCCGGTCGTGCAGGACTTCGCCAGCCCCCACGCCGGATGGCCCGAGGAACTGCTGCCGTACTTCCGCGACGTCGCCGACCACACGCACCGCACCGACACCGAGGTGCGCTCCCTGGACGAGTTGCTCAACTCCGCCCTCGACGCCCACCTTGCACGGGTGGGGACCTGGCAGAACGACGACATGCGCCGCATCTCCGCCTGGGCTGCGATCCTGGCCACCCCGACCCTCGTCGCCGGGATCTACGGCATGAACTTCGCCCACATGCCGGAACTGAGCTGGACCTACGGATACCCCCTCGCCGTCGCCGTGATGGCCGGCGCCTGCGCCCTGCTGCACCGGACCTTCCGCCGCAACGGCTGGCTGTGAACACCAGACGCCTCCGTCCGGCCGACGGAGGCGAGGCGCCACCCGCGCCGGTGCCGCCCCCGGAGGTGTCAATCGGGAACGAGCTGATCGGCCAGGCGGCGGCCTGGGCCCGCAGCGCGCCGTGCGTCGCCAGTGCATCCGGATCGTCCTGCACAGTGCCGGGCAGCTGCCGGTGGAGCTCGTCCAGAGCCGGTACACCGTCGGCTCCACCAGCACGACCGCCACCCACGGAGCGACGAACGCCATCGGAGCCTGCAACCACCAGCCTGCCACCGCCCACGCCATACAGGCGGCCAGCGCCGCCTTGCCGGCCTGCACCATCAGATCGCGTTCACGGCCCGGTTCCGCCCACGCTCGCCGCACCGCCCGTCAGGCAGCCCCGCCATGACGTCGAACCGCCCCTGTCGCCCAACCCGTCCACTCCATGGAACAGCAAGTGCCGTACCAGCGACGACAGATGCACCCTGGTGGGCACCTTCACGGCAACCGACGTGGGCAAACGGCACCGGACGCACACGACAACTCCGCCTCACACGCCGTCTCGGTCCAGACGCGGGCTACGGGGCCGATCGAAGTCCTGACCTCCGTCAACGGCGGTTCACCCACAGAGCTGCAAGGTCGTTATCAGGACCCCCCCGCACCGTGCGGGGCCCCGGTGCTGTCGTGGCAGATTGTCCCGGGGCCCCGCCGACGCCCTGGCGGCCAGAGCCTCGGACGAGACTCGTGCACCACCTGCCACACACAGTCCACCCGCTTCCAACCCCAAACGGTCAGGTGTGGGAGAGGGCGAAGGAGACGAGGAAGCCGCTCACCGTGATCAGCCCGATGGCCAGGTGGGCGTCATCGAAGGCTTCGGGAATCATTGTGTCGGCGATCATCGCGAGGATCGCCCCGGCCGCCACAGCGGTCACCGCTGCGATCACAGCGGGAGAGAAGGAACCGACCACCGTGTAACCGAGGACGGCGGACACCGTGCTGGCCGCGGCGATCGCCGCCCAGACACCGAAGACGTAGCCCCGGCCGCGGCCGGCCTTCTTCATCCCGGCCGAACTGGACAGCCCCTCGGGGACGTTGCTGATGAACACCGCAGCCACCGTCACCAGACTGACCGCACCGCCGTCGAGCAGGCTGACGCCGATGACCGCGGACTCCGGCACCCCGTCGAGCAGGGCGCCGAGCGCGAGCGCCGTCCCGGATCCGCCCTGCTCGGCCTCCGAGGGTTGCGCCTCCGCCCGCTCGTGACCGGAACGCTTGCGGTGCCGGGCGCCCCGGCGGGCCAGCCACACGTTGCCTCCGGTGTAAGCGATGGCGCCGATGAGGGTCCCGATGGCCGCGGGAGCAAGTCCCGCCTGCTCGTACGCCTCCCCGACCAGCTCGAAGGAGACCGCCGAGATCAGCACCCCGGCCCCGAAGGCCATCACGGTCGCGATCACCTTCTGCGGTACTCGTAGCCCGTACCCCAGCGCGGCACCGAGCAGCAGCGCTGAGCCCGCCACCAACCCCCACAGTCCAGCCTCTACTACTTCAGCCATGCCGCCCCGTCTACCCGCTATGGGTACGGATCAACGGCCAACCGGCGCGACCATGTGGGCAGGGCAGACGGAAGTGCTCGAAGGAACCCCGCAGCATCCGACCCGTGCCGCTGAGCAGCGGCCAGCCAACGGGCGCGGCAGCTGGTGTCCCGCGTCGGCTCCGCCGCCGCGCCGGGCCGCACACGGTGGGGCGGGGCAGGTCAACTTGCCGTTTATCCAGTGCGGCGGGGTTTGGTGCCGACCTTGTGGTGGGTCGGTCGGCGGTGAAGTGCGCTGGTGACCAGGAGCAGGTCCACGTCGTAGCGTTCAGCTGGGCGGCGGTTCTTGCAGCCAGGTGGGCGTCCGGGGCCCGGCCTGGAGGGTTTCGGCACTCCGGCCGGCGTTGAGATTTTGACGTGCAGGTGGCGGAACCCTCGGCGGACCCGGGCCGGGGTGAGTCTGTTCGCGGGGACGGGCCTTTCCCATGGGCGTCGAAGGTCGATGGCCAGGGGGACGGGCGAGGCGGAGTTGGGTGTAGGCGGCGATGATCAGCCAGGTCCAGTTGTCCGCCGCCCTAGGGATCGCGCAGTTTCGGGGCGGTCCAGCCGAGGGTCTGCTTGATCATTCTGAAGAAGTGCTCGATGTCGACCTTCGGAGGAACACCTGCCAGGCCAGGTCGACGTCTTCGGATTCGGCAAGAGACCACGCCGCGGCCGGAGTTCGATCCGAAAAGGCACTCGCTGGCCCAGCGCGAGCGGGCTAACTGATCGTTTCAGAATGAGTTGAGCTGTGGGTCTTGTGCTCGGTGATCTAGGGTCCGTCTTCAAACGGATCTTGCCCAGAGCAGGAATGACGCGAGACTGACCGCTGCTTCGTAGGAGGTGGCGGTCTTGTCGTATCTGGTGGCGATGCCACGGAAGCTTTTGAGCTGGTTGAAGCAGCGTTCGACGACGTTGCGTCGGCGGTAGATCTGCCGGTCGAATGCCGGTGGCCTGCCTCCGTGACGGCCGCGGTTGTGGCGGTGTCGCCGCTGGTCGTTCTTCTCCGGGATGGTGCACGTGATGCCGCGTTTGCGCAGGTAGGCGCGGAAGCCGCGGGAACTGTAGGCCTTGTCGGCGACGATCTGGTCGGGTCTGCAGCGGGGCCGGCCCTGGCCGGTTCGCGGTACGCGGATGCGTTCCAGGAGGGGGCGTGCGCAGATGCTGTCGTGGCGTTGGCCTGGGGTCAGCAGAACGGCGAGGGGACGGCCGCGGCCGTCGCAGGCGAGGTGGATTTTGGTGGTCAGTCCGCCTCGGGACCGGCCGAGGGCGTGATCGTCCGGTTCGTCCGGGCTGTGGATCCCCCTTTTGGGCCGGTGGCGGCGGCGTGCTGGTGGGCCCGGACGATGGTGGAGTCGATCTGGACGAGCCAGTCGATGTCGCCGGCCGCGTCAGCGCACGCTTGGATCTGTTGGAGAGCCCGGGTGAACACGCCGTCCAGGGCGTAGCGGCGGAAGCGGGTGTAGACCGTCTGCCACGGCCCATAGCGTTCCGGCAGGTCACGCCAGGAGATCCCGGTCCGGATCTTGTAGACCATCCCGTTGATGACCTGCCGGTCCGACACCCGCGGACGACCTGTCGCGGCCCGCGGTATGAGTGGAGCGAGTAACTCCCACTCCTGATCGGTGAGTTCATGGCGGCGTATCACCCCACCATGATCCATCACATGATGATCTTTGAAGACGGACCCTAGATCGGCAGGGTGTTCCGAGTGCGTGCTGATCTTGTTCCGGATGACCTGTGGGAGCGGGTGGCTCCGCTGTTGCCGTCTGCTCCCGAACGGCGCCGTCGCTACCCGGGTCGACTTCGGGTTCCGGACCGGGCGGCCCTCGCGGGCGTCCTGTACGTGCTGCGGACTGGTGTCGCTTGGCGCGATGTTCCGGCCGAGACCGTGGGCTGCTCCGGGGTGACGGCCTGGCGCCGGCTGCGGGACTGGACCGAGGCCGGCGTCTGGCCCCGTCTGCATGCCGCCCTGCTGGCCGAACTGCGCCGCGCTGACCTTCTGGACCTGGACGACTGCGCCGTGGACGGGTCGCATGTCCGGGCCCTGAAAGGGGGGATCACGTCAGCCCCTCGCCCGTCGACCGTGCCCGTCGCGGCTCCAACCGCCAACTGATCGTCGACCACCACGGCATTCTGCTAGCTGTCACGCTCACCAGCGGGAACCGACATGACCTCACCCAGTTGCTGCCGCTGCTGGACGCTGTCCCAGCTATTCGGGGCCTGCGAGGACGCCCGCGCCGCAAGCCCCAGCGTCTGTATGCCGATCGGGGCTACGACTTCGACAAGTACCGCCGTCTGCTGTGGAAGCGCGGCATCAAGCCGATGATCGCCCGACGCGGGGTCGCCCGCGGGTGCGCTGGGTCGTCGAGCGCGCCTTCGCCTGGCTGCACCAGTTCAAGCGGCTCCGCATCCGCTACGAACGACGGCGGATGCACCAGGGCCTGCTCGCAACTGGCCTGCAGCCTCATATGCCTTCGCATCTGTTCCCGTTGGTGCTGCTGTCGGTGAGGGCGGCAAGCGATACGGCCTACGACCGGGGCGACATCACTCCATCGACTCCAGAATGCGGTCGAGTGTCCGGCGCCCCATGCTGCTCATCGTCGGATTGCTCTCGGCGTAGTACCAGACAACACCCATCGCCTGTTCGAATGCCCATGCCTTGCCGCGCTCCCACTCCAGATCGTCACAGGCCAGTGTCCGTCGGAGCACTTCCCGCGGGTCTGGCTGCAACAGGTGCCAGGCACCGACCAGATCCAGCGCGGGGTCGGCCGGGCCGAAGCCGCCGGTGTCGAGTACGCCGCTGAGCCGGTCTCCCGCGACCAGTACATTGCCGGGAATCAAGTCACCATGGCTCATCACGTCGGCACCCGTGCGCGGCAACTCCCGAAAGTGGCTCCACACCTGGCGCAGCCGGGGCACGTCGAGCAGCCCCTCACTCTCCTCGAAGCACTTCGCCATCCAATCGTCGTGGTCGGTGAGAACGCCGCCACGGTTTTCACCGCTGAAAAGCCGCCCCCGCGTCTCGGCGTCCCTCAGGGCGGCGATGAAGGCCGCAAGGTCCTCGGCAAAAGCGTCCGACCCACTTGGGTCGGCATCAAAGGCGACCGTTCCCGGCAGCCATGTCTGGACCGACCACGGCATGGGGTAACCCGCTCCAGGCTTTCCCAAGGCGACCGGTTCCGGGGCGGGGAACCGAGACACCTGTGCCAGCTCCGCGCTCGCCTGGGCTTCCAGCTCCAGAACAGCTAGCGCCTCGGCGGCATCGACTAGACGCAGTGGCAAACGCGCGGAGAGGTCGTTCCCGATGCGGAAGATGGCGTGGACCGTCCCGGTCGACGCCAGGGGTCGGATCGGCTTGCCGCTCCACTGAGGGAACTGTTCTTGGATCAAGGTCGCAACGATGTCGGTGGTCAGGTCCACCTGGTCATCATGCATAGTCATTCTCGCAGGCCCTTCCACCAGTCCAATTCGAAACGCCGGAAGCAGAACAGATCAACTGAGACGACAGCCAGTATTCATAGGCCAGGCCAGGGTCCAGATCAACTGAGATTTTCGCCCACCCAGGTGTCTCAACCGAGTGATTGGCAAGAGTTGTGGATCAGCAGCGGCTCACCATGATTCGCGGCCAAGGTGCATGAGACCTTGGATGGTGCCCAGGCGGGTGTGCAGGGTGGGCTCTGGGGCCGGCGTGTCGGTGAGCAAAAGGACCCGTACCGACGAGTGTTCCGGGGCGTAGGGGTCGTCCTGGCCGTCATCGCCGGGGATGGCGTTCGGCTGGATCTCGATGCGTCCGTAAGTGCCCTGGGCGAGGTGGTAGACGCCCCGGTAGTCACTTTCGCGCTCGGTGAAGACCACATCGAGGTGGCCGGTGACGAGGCGGACCAGTTCACTCGCGGTGTGTGTGCTGGTGCCGTAGGTGTCGTAGTCGGTCATGGTGGCTGACCTTATGCCGCGAGCGTCTCGGGGCGTTCGAGGAGCTCGCCGCGTTCGAAGCGGGCTCCGGCCCTCACCAGGGCGACGAGGTGGGGGGCGTCGACGGCCCGCCATTGTGCCTGGGCGGACTCGACGAGCTTGAACACCATCGCCAGGGCGGCCGCGCGGGAGCCGGCTCCCTTGGTGACCTTTGTCCGCAGCCGTACGGTCGCGAAGGTCGACTCGATCGGGTTAGTGGTCCTCAGATGGATGCAGTGTTCGGCGGGGAAGTCGTAGAAGGCCAGCAGCTCGGCCTCATCATCCGTGATCTTCTTGACGGCCTTGGGGAACTTCGCCTTGTACTGCTTCTCGAACCCCTTGACCGCCCTGGCCGCGTGCTCCTTGTCCTCGGCGTTGTAGATGTCCTGGATGGCTTTCTTCGCCGCGGGCTGGGCCGACTTGGGCAGGCAGTCGAGGACGTCGGCCGTCTTGTGAACCCAACAAGGGTTTCACGCGCCGCGACCCGGAGGCCACGCTCGCTCCGGACCTCGTGAACAGGGACTTCACCGGCCGGCGAATCGCCTGTGGGTCACCGACCTCACGATGGTCCCCACCGGCGAGGGTCCGTTGTGGCTTTCCGCGATCCGGGATGCGTTCTCGCGGCGGGTGGTGGCCTGGGAGACTTCCGCCCGCGCGGACGCCTGCCTGGTCCTCGCCACGCTCGAGTACGCCCTTGCCGGCCGTGAAGTGGAGCCCGGACAGCTCATTCACCACGCCGACCACGGCTGTCAGTACACGTCAGGCTCACAACTCGGTTGATGCGAGCGGGCATTGAGTCGTCTATAGGGTCGGTCGGGGATTCGTACGCTAACGCCCTGGTGGAGAATCTGTGGATGCTGATCAAGACGGAGGGCCTGCGCGGGCGCACCTTCGCCACCAGAGCCGAGGCGAACCTCGCGCTCTTCGAGTACATCGACGGCTTCCATAACTCCCGGCGCATCCAAGAACGGCTCGGCTGGCTCAGCCCGATCGAGTTCGAGGAGAAGTATCACGCCGACCAGGCAACGGCCGAACGAACAAACCTGAAACCCCGTCAACCCACTCCGACCTGCTGATCAGTACCTCTCGCACAGCGGGGGAAGCTCAGCCTGCCCTCCCGACCGGTTCTGGCTGGACCGGTTGCCGGTGCAGGTTCGTGTCGTCTACGGTGGCGGTATGGGTTCCCTGTGATCGGTACGTGTGGTCCGCAAGGGCGTGGGATGTCGAGCCTGGCTCCGTCACCGCGTCCGGCCGTGCACGCCTGAGGAGACGGACGCGCCGCGATTCCTTCGCCATGCGCTGTTTTCGCCCGACGGAACCGCTCCCGACGGTCTGCTTCTCCGACCGTCTGCGTTTTCCTGACGGACTGCTGTGTACGCGGCGACATCACTCAACCCCGTGCCGATCAGGAGGACTTCTGCGTGTCGACAGCGCAACTCGCTCTGCATGACATCACCAAGCGTTACCAGGCCCACGTCGTACTCGACCGGATCGACTTCACGGTCAAGCCGGGCGAGAAGGTCGGTGTCATCGGGGACAACGGATCCGGCAAGTCCACGCTGATCAAGCTCATCGCCGGGCAGGAACAGCCGGACAACGGTGCGCTGACGGTGGTCGCCCCCGGTGGCGTCGGCTATCTGGCCCAGACGCTGGAGCTGCCGCTGGATGCCACGGTCCAAGACGCCGTCGATCTGGCCCTGGCCGACCTGCGGGAGCTGGAGGAGGGCATGCGCCGGGCCGAGGCCGAGCTGGCCGAACGGCCCTACCAGGCGGGCCAGGACCCCGAACTCGCCGGCCTTCTCGAGAGTTACGCCTCGCTGGTCGACCAGTACCAGGCCCGTGGCGGCTACGAGGCCGACTCCCGGGTGGAGATCGCGCTGCACGGGCTCGGGCTGTCCGGGCTGGAACGCGGCCGTCGGCTGGGCACCATGTCGGGGGGCGAGCGCTCGCGCCTGGCCCTGGCCGCCACGCTGGCCTCGGAACCCGAGCTGCTGCTGCTGGACGAGCCGACCAACGACCTGGACGACCGGGCGGTGGGCTGGCTGGAGGAACACTTGCGCAAGCACAAAGGAACCATCGTCGCCGTCACCCACGACCGGCTCTTCCTCGACCGTCTGACCACCACGATCTTGGAGGTCGACTCCGGCAAGGTGGCCCGCTACGGCAACGGCTACGAGGGCTACCTGGCGGCCAAGGCGGCGGAACGGCAGCGCCGGCTGCTGGAGTATGAGCAGTGGCGCGCCGAACTGGACCGCAGCCGCGAGCTGATCGAGTCCAACGTGGCACGCCTGGACGCCATTCCGCGCAAGCTGCCCTTCGCCGTCTTCGGTGCTGGGCAGTTCCGCATGCGCGGGCGGGGCCACGGGGCGATGGTGCGGATCCGCAACGCCAAGGAACGGGTCGTGCGGCTGACCGAGAACCCGGTCGCGCCCCCGCCCGAGCCGCTCACCTTCACCGCCGAGATCACCACCGAGGCCGCACAGCCCCAGGAGACGGTGGCCGAACTCACCGGCGTCCGGGTCGGCGACCGGCTCGGCATCGACTCCCTGCGCCTTGGGCCCGGTGAACGGCTGCTGATCACCGGCCCTAACGGGGCAGGTAAGACGACGCTGCTGCGGGTGCTCTCCGGAGAACTGGCACCCGACAGCGGTTCGGTGCGGGTGTCGGGCCGGGTGGGACACCTGCGGCAGGAACAGACACCGTGGCAGAAGGGGATGACTGTCCTCCAGGCGTTCAGCAGCGGACGGGTCGGCGACATCGACGAACACACCCAGGTGCTGCTCTCCCTCGGCCTGTTCAGCCCGGACGACCTTCGGCATCGGGTGCAGGACCTGTCATACGGGCAGCGGCGCCGCATCGAACTCGCCCGGCTGGTGACCGACCCGGTCGACCTGCTGCTGATGGACGAACCCACCAACCACCTCTCGCCCGCGCTTGTCGAGGAACTGGAGCAGGCGCTGACCAGCTATCAGGGCACGGTCGTGGTGGTCACCCACGACCGGCGCATGCGGTCCCGCTTCAACGGCACCCAACTGACGCTGCGGGACGGGCACGTCGCCAAGTTCACCACCGCCTGATCGCCGGAGCCGTGCAAGGCAGGGGCGCGCACAAGGGGGGCCGTCCCTCCGGGCGGTCAGAGGCGGACCGCCACGCAAGACGCCCGGAAAGGGCTGCCGCTCCAAAGCGGACGGCGGTACGGCGAGAGCGAGGCAGGAGAAGCGGCCGAACACGGTAGCGAGGGCGACCGCGGTCTCATGATGGGCCAAGGCGGCGCCCAGGCAGCGAGGAGTCCCAGATGCCCGTCCATCTCGTGCAACGTCACCGTTGACGGATCCGGCCAGGACTGGCGGCTCGCGGAGTCATTCGTCGGCGCGGTCGTCGTCCTCGTCGAGACCGCTGGCTCCGAGGTCACGGAGTGGGCGCAGGCCGCCGTCGACCGGGGTGGAGGAGCGGAAGCCAGCTCACCGGGCTCCCGGTGCGGCAGGCTCCGGCTGATTGGCCCGCAGGGCGTCTTCCAGCGCCTGACGGATGGCGTCGACGGCGATGTCGGGAGCCGGACCGTCACCCTCGGGGGGTGCGGCACTGTCTGGGTTCTCCGGGCCGGTGCGTCTGCCGTCGTCCCTGCTGGGGCCACTGGTGCTTCCTCTCGGGCCGTGCCCGTGCTCTGTGAGTCCGGGACTCCGGGCCTCCAGGACTCTGTGCCTTCCTGCTGGGGCCCGGTGTTCGTCGTTGCGGCGGTCACCTTGTCGGCGTCGGCCGACCGGTGCTCGTCCTCCAGGCCCCGCGCTTCGGCGACCTCTTGCCGGTCCTCCGCGTCCAGCTGCTGCCACTCGCGGTAGGCCGAGGCGGTCGCCTCGTCGCGAGGCGGGCGCCCGGCCCGGTAGTCGGCGAGGTAGCCCTCGTTGAGTGCGATGGCGGCCGTGGTCTCTTCGGCCCGGGCGGCCTCCCCCGTTCTGCCTGCATCGCGGCGAGCTTGGCCTGCACCCGGTCCTGCATGCGCCGGGAGTCGTACCCGCAGATGGGCCAGCGGAAAGGCCAGCTGACGGCACTCCGGGTAGCCGGGGTCGATCGGCAGTGCGCCGCCCCAGGCGTTGACGGCCCCCTGGACGCCGTCGAGGTACTGCGTCATCTGCTGCGATCCGTGGGCGTCGGAGACCGCGGCCGCCAAGCCGTCGAGGTTGCCGACCAGCGCCTGGAAGCGCTCGCCTTACCCGAAGTCGGGGAGGCCCAGGCGGCTGCGCTGGCCATCGCGTCGCGCAGGTCGGCCCGCAGCACGTCCACCCGATGCCGGGTCTCATCGCTGACGGCCGCCCCGGGCGGCGGACCGTACGGGGGGGCCGGTGAACGCGGAGTGCATGACCGCCGCTTGGGCCGCGGCGTGCTGCGGTGCGTCGGCCAGGTACGTGACGTCATTGGGCAGGCGTTCGGCGGCCAGTCGCGCGAACCACCCGCCCTCGGGGCCCGGGTGGAGCGTGGCGATGACGAAGTCGCCCCGCAGTACGTCTCCGAAGTCGACCGGCTGACCGTCCAACCCGGACAGGCGCAGCCGATGGCCCGGATCCCCGGCGAGCGCGACGGTGTCGACGTAGCGCTGGGGTGCGGGCGGCTCCTCGGTGATCTGCTCGTCCGGCGCCGCCGCGTCGGTGGTCTGCGGGGTCGGTGGGTGGTCATGGTCGGTTCCTCCGAAGCGTCTCGCGCCGTCTCGTCACCGGGGGCGGCCTCGCTGGACGGGGTCGGGTCCGGCTCCGGCGGTGCGGCCGCCGTGCCGGGCTCCGGCGTCTGCTGATCGCCATCCGTCGGCCGGGGGCGGTCCTGCTCGAGGAACGACGCTTCGCGCCGCGCCCCGTGCATCCCCTCATCCGGGACCGCGACTGCGGGTTCCTGGGGGTCCGGCGCGCGATCCAACTCCGGATCGCTGTTCGCCGCCGTGTTCTCCGGGGTGTCGGCGACAGCCAGCGACTCCGGGGTTTCCTGGGGGCCCGGCGCCGGATCGTCGTCCGTGACGCCGTCCGTCTCGGGGGCCGCCGTGGTCTGCGCGACTGCAGGTGGCTCCGCGGGACCGGTGTCGGCGGCCGGTTCGGTGGTGTCCTCCGGGACCTCCGGCTCGTCGTCGACGGCCACGGGGACCTGTTCGGCCGGCGCCGTCTCGGCGGCCGCGCTCTCCTCTGCGGGGTCCGTGGAGAGGGCGGCCAGCTCCGCATCGCAGGCCTCCACCGTCGCTTGCGAACGGGAGGCCAGCAGGGTGGCGGCCTCCCGTACCTCCCCCAGCGGACCGCGCAGGTCCTAGCAGCGATCTCATTCCGCGAGAGCCGCACCCGCCGTCGGTGGCGCGGCGCGCACCCAGTTCGAGCCCAGCACCCAGCTGTCCGGCTCGGACTCTGCGGTCTTGGTGAGGTAATCCCTGGCCAGGGACGAGGAACTGCGGGACGGTGTACGGCTGGTAGGCGAAGCCGAGCCCGAGCAGCCCGTCCTCCGGCAAGGACGTGCACGTGCCCGTCATGCAGGCCGAGCATCAGCATCCGGCCGCCGAGATCGACGAGCTCGGTCTGCTCGTCGACGTACCGGCGCTCGCCGGCGTCGGTACCGACACAAACCATCGGGCCCGCGCGGATCGCGACGGTCTTTCGGATCCTGTCGCGGGCTTCCACGGTCAAGACATGACCATTGAGCAGGACGGTGTCAGCAGGCAGCACGTCAGGTGGGCTGCGGCGTGTCCCACCCACCGACGGCACCGGACCGACGCCTCGTCAGGCGAGCGCCGAGGTCGAGGTCGAGACCCCCAGGAAGTCCCTGCGCAACGGCATGCCGGACCGGCCGTCACCGCCGGTCCTGACCGCCAGCACCTGGTTGACGCCCATCGTGTTGGTCTCGAACCCGACCGCCGACGCCGCCATATACAGGCGCCACACCCGCGCCCGCCCGGGCGAGGTCAGCTTGACCGCCTCGTCCCACTGTGCTTCGAGGTTGGCCACCCACTCACGTAGCGTGAGGGCATAGTGCTCGCGCAGGGACTCGACGTCGCGCACCTCGAAGCCCGCTTCCTCGAGCAGTGACACGGTGGAGCCTATGGGAGCCAGCTCGCCGTCGGGGAAGACGTACCGGTCGATGAAGGGGTCCATCCGGTACTTCCCTTCGTCCCGCACAGGACGCCGCGATATCTGGTGGTTGAGCAACCTCCCGCCGGGCTTCAGCAGTTGATGCAGTATGTCGGCGTACTCTCGGTACCGCTTCCCGCCCACGTGCTCAGCCATACCGATCGAGGAGATCGCGTCGAAGGGGGAGTCGTCGATCTGGCGATAGTCCTGCACCCTGATCTCCACCAGGTGGTCAAGCCCCGCCGCGGCAACACGCTCACGAGCCAGTGCCGCCTGCTCGTGCGAGATGGTGACCCCTACGACCTGTACGCCGTAGCGTCCGGCCGCGTGCATGGCCATCGAGCCCCAACCGCAGCCCACGTCCAGCAGCCGCTGCCCTTGCGCAGAGCGAGCTTGCGGCAGACCAGGTCCAGTTTGGCCTCCTGGGCCTGCTCCACGGTGTTGTCGGAGCCGGAGGACGGGTCGCCCTGCCAGTAGGCACAGGAGTAGACGAGCGAGGGGCCCAGGACCAGGGCGTAGAAGTCGTTGCCCACGTCGTAGTGGTGACTGATGGCCGCCTTGTCCCGGCGCATGCTGTGCGCGGGACCGCGACGGCGCACCACCTCCTCGGCGGGCGGTGCCGGCGGGAGCACGACCCCCGCGAGGCCGAGCGTCCGGCTCACGGCACGCAGGCTGCCGGGTGTGGTCAGCACGCTCAACGCTCCACGGAGCGCCGCCGTGCGGCTGCCGGACCCCTCCCGTTCCCACAGCAGCGTCGAGATGCGCTTCAGCAACTCGTACAGGTCGCCGTCGACTTCGAGGTCTCCGGCCACCCAGGCGCGGGCAAGCCCCAGCTCGCCGGGCCGCCACAGCAGACGCCGCAAAGCTTCGCGATTGTGCAGGACGAAGGCCGGCCCGTCCTTGGGACCGGCCGTGCTGCCGTCCCAGAGGCGGATTCCCACGGGCAGGGGGAGACCCAGCGCCTGTTCAATGAAGCGGGCCAGAACTGCTGCGGCTGGTTCGGTCATGTGAAACCTCTCAGTCAAAACGCGGGCCTTCTCCACCGGCCCCACATCGGTCAGCAGCTGGTGGGCGTAGGAGCGGGGGATGGAGAACACCCTTGAGTGACCGTGCCCATCGCGCTGTGCCTTGCGCAGCAGGGCGAGCCCGCCCTCCGGGCTGCCCGGTCGTCCGTAGCCGGGCAGCAGGCCGCCCGCGACATCGCGGGCGGCCTGCTGCGGTCCGGGATCTACTGACTGACTGTCAGCTCTCGTTGGTCGTACGGCGCCTGCGTGCGAAGTAGACCGCGGCGCTGCCGGCCACTACGACGGCGAGACCGGCACCCGCGAGGACGGGGGTGCTGCTCGAGGCGCCGGTTTTGGCGAGGTCTCCGTTCGTGGACGGCTGGTTCGCCCCCGTGTCGCTGCCGGTGCCGCCGCCGCTGCCCGTACTGGTGCCGGGCTCGGGCGTGGCCGAGTCATCAGGGGTGGGGGTAGGGGACGGACTCGCACCGGGCACGTCGTTGTCGGCGAGCTGCGCCGCGAAGGCGCCGGCGATCAGCTTGTGGCCGGTGGCGTTGGGGTGGGGGTCCTTCTTCGTGCACGCCCAGGTCAGCTGGCAGATCTTGGCCACGTTGGCCGGCACCTCACCCGCGCCGGGCACGTTGACCTGGGTGGTGAAGTCGTCCGAGGAGAAGGCCCCGGCCACGTCCGCCACCTTGAAGCCGGTGGACTTGTACACCTGGGTGATCCCCGTGTTGGCGGCCCCGACCAAGGGTGCCGACTCCTTGGCGGCCTGCTGACCGGAGGCGCCGAGCAGCCAGGTCGACAGGAACGGGTTGTAGTACGTCGAGCCCACGAACTGGGTGTTGTTCGTGCCCGCCTTGCGGAGTGTGCCCGCGATCTGGGCGATGTTCTTCGCCATGTTCTGGCTGGTGCTGTTCAGGCAGGTTCCGTCGAGAGTGCCGGCCGGGCTGACGCATCCCTGGAGGATGTCGTTGGCGCCCACACTGAGAGTCACGTAAGCGACCTTGCCGTGGTGCTGGGCCATGGCCTGCAGGGCGGCGTCCAGTTGGGACTTGGCGTGCGGGTAGTCGCACTTTCCGCCCTTGATCAGGGACTCGGTGGTGTCACCGGTGCAGCCCAGGCGTATGTGCTTCAGCCCGGGGGTGCGCTGCTTGAGCTGCGCGTAGAGCTCGTCGGTGTAGGCGAGATCGGTGTCCTTGTCGACGTCCGGCTGGTAGCCGGTGGCCAGGGAGTCGCCGAGCGAGATGTAGTACGTGGCGTCCTTCACGCCGGTGTCCTCGGCGGCGGTGGCAAGTCCGGGCGTGCCCAGCACGATCGTCGTGGCTGCGATGGCAAGCCGGGGGCCGACACTCTGAAGGGGTCTCATCACTTGTGTGTGCGCTTTCCAGTTATTAGGGGGATGTATGACCGAAGGTGAAGCCTTGGTGAAGGCCGGAGGGAGGGGGGAATTTATGCCTTCGTAAACTGCGGGATATGCCCGACTTCACATCGGATGCGTGGGCGTCAATTTAGCAAGGTGGTTACCGAGTTGGCTATGGAAGACCGACAAAGTGATGGTCGCTACGACACGTGTAACCATCAAAAATGTCCGACCGCGCGGAAACTGGTCACCAGACTCGCCGGTAGCCACTCATTGAGTGATCGACTAGGTGTCGAATGCTTCTCGCGGCAGCCCGTCCACCCGCAGGAAAACTGAGTCCAACTGCCGGGGTGGGCTGGTGTTAAGCGCAGCATGCGGCCTCATTGTTCGACGGGTCGGATGCCGTCGATCGCGGAATGAAGATGCCGGGATCGAAGTTTGTCGGTCGGCCGACCTGGCCGCGGAGAAAGCCGAAGCCGCATCCAAATCCAGCGTGTCGTCAACTGCCCTTCGGCCGGATGCGGGGCTTCGGTGTTGTCGTGTGGGGCCCGACTCATGGAGGTCTGTCAGCTCGGTGGTACCCGGAACGAGGCAGGCACGGGTGTCCAAGATCATGGAGTTCTCTAGGCGAGTTCAACCAGTCGTTGCAACACCGGGCTGTTGCAGCGAGCGTAGCTGTTCTTCGAAGACCTCGGTCGGCGTCCGCCAACCCAGGACTTTGCGGGGCCGGTTGTTGATCGCCATGGCGACGGCTTCGAGGTCCGTGAACGACCAGCGGGAGAGATCGGTGCCCTTCGGGAAGTACTGGCGCAGCAGCCCGTTCGTGTTCTCGTTCGTCGGTCGTTGCCAGGGCGAGTGCGGATCGGCGAAGAACACCTTCGTCCCGGTATCGAGGGCGAACTGGGCATGAGCGGAGAGTTCCTTCCCGCGGTCCCAGGTGAGGGTTTTGCGTAGCTGCTCAGGCAATTGCGTCATCGACGTGGTGAGCGCTGTGTTCATCGCGATCGCGCCATAGCCCCCGAGCGAGGGGCCGTTCTTCACGGGCGGCTTCTCGCCCCAGCCCTCGAGCCGGGGCAGGTGCACCAGGAGCGTGGAGCGGCTGCTGCGCTCGACGAGCGTGCCGATCGCGGAGCGGCCCGTCCCGATGATCAAATCGCCTTCCCAGTGTCCGGGGACCGCGCGGTCCGTGGCCTCGGCGGGGCGTTCGCTGAGGACGACGTCCGCGGTGACATGCCCCTGCGGTTTGTTCTGCGACCGTGCACGGGGAGTCCGCAGCGCCCGGCCGGTACGCAGACACGTGACCAGCTCCCGCTTGAGCGCGCCACGGCCCTCGATGAACAGCGCCTGGTAGATCGCTTCGTGGCTGATGCGCATGGACTCATCATCGGGGAAGTCGGCATGGAGACGGTGCGAGATCTGCTCCGGGCTCCATGCCGTCGCCCATCGTCTGTCCTGCCGGTGCGGCTTGTTCAGCCCCTTCCATGCGGGCGTCCTGGGTCCGGGGACGATCGTGCTGTCGGGGCGGCGGATGCTGTCGGCGAGCCGGTCCTGCACGTACTCACGCAACCTGTCGTTGCCTGCGAGCTTCGCGGTCTTCGGCCGCTTGGCGGCCTGCTGTGCTTTCCACTGGGCGACCGTCGCGCGGTACTCCTGCTTGCCGCTGCGCGTGGCGGCGTTGCGGCGCAGTTCGCGAGAGATCGTTCCGGGGTCACGCCCCAGGGCGCGGGCGATCTCGCGCACGCCCTTGCTCATCGCCCTGAGGATCGCGATCTCCTCGCGCTCTTCGAACGTGAGGTACCGGCCCGTGGGCTCGGCCAACGAGATCGGAGGCATGCCGCCAGCGTGACGAAACCACCTCGCACCCACCGGCCACGACACGCCGACCGCCAACGACGCCTCCACCGTCGTGACCCCCGTGGCGATCAGTCGCCAGAACTGGCGCTGCACGACCCGAGACGGATCAGGCCGCCCCGGCGAACGCATCGCCGGCCGCAACGCACGGTCAGCGCGCCACTGCCGACGCCGCCCCTCCGGGACATCGCTGGTCTTCAAACTCCAGTCCGCCGTAGCCACGTCGCACACCTCCGAGATCAGGGTGTTGCGACGACCAGTTGAATCCACCCTACGCCCCGTGATCCGAGTGGAAGACCGTGCCTGTCGACGCATCATCGCTGATCCCGCGTGCCCTTGACCAGCTCCGCAAGCATCCCGAGGTCGTATCCGACGAGGTCCGCGCCTGCTGCAGCGGCTGGCCGAGATCCTCGACCCACGAGACCCGCGCGGTGTGGGAGGGCGAAGACAGGGCAGCGGCGGAAGCCTCCCGGGCGCCCAGGCGTACTGCCGTACAGGGACCCGATCAATGAGGCGCACGTGAATGAGCCGGGCCTGGTCGTCGTCGACGTCGCGGCCGCCCACGACGCCACCGCACTGGCTTTCCAGCAGCTGCTCGCCGATCGATGGGCGACGGCGACAGCGGAGCGTACGACGCACGACGTCGGCCAGCCCGGGGTACGGCTGCGCTGCTACTGAACTTGATTGGGTGATGTCGGTGCCGTTTGCCTGACAGTTGGGTGTCGGCACCGGTAGCTCTGGGGTGTGAGGTACGCGCAGGGCGGCGGATTGACCGACGCTGAGAGAACCTGGCGGGAGCGGTTACGGCTCCAGGCCGTGGAGCGCTTCGAGGGCGGGCAGAAGAACGCGGAGATTGCCGCTGCCCTGCGGATCAGCGTGCGGTCGGTCGAGCGGTGGCGCCGGGCCTGGCGCGAGCGCGGAGAAGCGGGAGTCCTATCGAAAGGGTCGCCGGGAAGACCTCGGCTCAGTGACGCTCATATCGCCAGGTTGGAAAAGGAGTTGGAGCGTGGTCCACTGGCTCACGGCTGGGCGGACCAGCGGTGGACCCTGGCAGGGATCAAGACGCTGATCGGCAGGCTCTTCCGCGTCTCCTACACGGTCGAGGGCACGTGGCGGCTGCTGAAGCGGCACGGCTGGAGCTGGCAGCAGCCCACTCGACGGGCGATCGAGCGCGATGACGACGCGGTCGAGGTCTGGAAGAAGGAGACCTGGCCGCGGGTAAGAGCACCGCGGCGGAGCGCAACGCCTGGATCGTCTTCGAGGACGAGCCAGGGCAGTCGATGACTCCGCCGCACGCCAGGACCTGGGGCCGGGTCGGCCAGACCCCGGTCGTGAGGGTGAGGGGCCGGGGCTCGGGCGCGTGTCGATGGCGGGGATGGCCTGCTACAAGCCGGGCGAGCGGTCCCGGCTGATCTACGCGATCCGCGAGTATCGGGGCTGCAAGGACGAGCCGAAGGAATTCGGCTGGCGCGACTTTCGCGACCTGATCGTCCGCGCCCGCATCCAGCTCGGCGAACCGATCGTGCTGGTCTGGGACAACGTCCGCCTGCACCTGACGGCCGGCATGCGCGAGTTCATCGATGCGAACGCCGAGTGGCTCACCGTGTTCCAGCTCCCCACCTGTACCCCGGACCTCAACCCGACCGAGGGCGTCTGGTCGCTGGTCAAGCGGGACATCGGCAACCTCGCCGCGGCCGACCTCGGCCAGATCACCCACGCCGTGAAGCGCAAACTGAAGATGCCGCAGTACCGACCGGAGGTCATCGACGGCTGCCTCGCCGGCACCGACCTGGCCCTGGACCTGTGAGCGTCGGGTCGACCGACCCGTAATTGGTCGAAGCCCAAAGCTGCTGGTCAGCTACGGTGACGGCATGACTGACAGCCTGTCCGAGGACGTAGCCGACGTGCTTGACCTCGTCCTGAACCCGGACGAACCCGTTCACGTCGCCCTCCGACGGCAGGTGCCCCAACTCAGGGTGCAATCCCGTTGTAAGTGCGGGTGCGGCACTACCTGCTTCGAACTCGACGCTGACACGGTGGAGCCCGCGCCAACGGGCCCCGGCACCGTCGTGGCTGCCGACGTCCAGCTATTCACCGAAACCGGCGAGTGCCCTGGCGAGGTTTTGGTCTTCACGCAAGGCGGCTACCTCTCATGGCTGGAGGTCTGCTCTTGGAGCGATGACGTCGAGGTGAATCTCGCCGCGGCGCGACGCTGGCTACAGCCACCGTCCTGAACCCGAGCCAGCAACATCCGGCGGTGTCGGGCCCTGACGCCGCCACTACGAGCCGACCGACATCACGAGTTCAAGTTCAGTACCTGGACTTGAATCAGCCGGTCGGCTCGGATGCGCCGACCGACTCGCTCCCGTACGTCTCCGCAGGGGTACAGCAATGACGATCGTCTAAACTGGCCCGTCTCGGGCGTGATCACCTCCAGCCGTCGCGTCGACGCCAGGTCCCGCATTTTGTGGAAGTCGTTCTCGATGCTGGTGCGGAAGAGCTTGTCGCTCTCCGTGGACCGTTCGATGAGGCGTTCGGCGAAGGCGCCCACGGAAGCCGGGTCGGACAGATGCAGGCGCGTATCGCGCAGTGCCTTGAGGCGCAAGTGCTTCGGGTATGGGTGATCACCTTGGCGGCCAGGCGGGTGCGGCTCCTTTCGACCGCTGCGGTGTGCACATCGCGGTAGTGGAGCGACCGGATGCAGTGGAGCGCGACCAGGTCGCGCAGCACATCCACGGGAAGCGGGGCGAACGGAGTGGCGGCGCGTACGGCGGTGAGCGCCGCTGGCACGCGTCTCTCCACGTCGACCCACAGTGCTTCAACGGATGGAGAGTCGACGGCGACGAAGTTCTCGGACCAGCCGCATCGGCTGGTGGGCATCGGCTTGTGCACGCGTTGGGGGTAGTGCAGGTCGAAGGGGAGAAGCTGCCGGCTGCTGCCCTTCGGCTCGGGCATCGTGAACTCTTTGAGCAGGACCTGGGATATGAGGTGCTGCCGCGATGTCGGCTGTGCTGGTACCACACGCCGAATTCTGCCAAGTGCCCCTCGCCACCCGCTCAGAGTTTCCCGGCTGCCGATCCACAGGGGCACCGGTCAGCGCAGCCGGACCACGGTGACGACCGCGTGCCGGGTCGTGCCCGCCACGGCCTCCACCGTCACGTCACCGACGGCGGGTGCGTAGGAGTCGCCAGCCTTCGTGAACGCCCGCCCGGCCTGGGGGATCAGGCGCGGGCCGATGACGGAGGCGAGTGCCGTGGTCAGCCGCTGGGACAGCGCGACGCGTCCATCGGACAGCCGTACGGCGAGCGCCTTCGGATGCCGCGCGGTGCCGGTGAAGCCAACCATGGCGACGTCGACCGTGTCCGCGTGCCTCACCTTCGACCAGATTCGGCTCGACGCATACCCAGACTTGAGCGGCTTACCACCAGGCCCTCAACGCCGGTGCCTTCGAGCGTCTCGAACCAGAGGAAGGCCTCGTCCAGGTCCGTGGTCGACCACACCGGCACGATCGGCGGGCCGACGTCGGCGAGCACGTCCAGGAGGACCTGGCGGCGGCGCTGCGCGCACGGACGGGGCGCAGGTCAGGACTGCCTGCCGCAGGATGGGCCGGGATGCCGAACGCGGAAGCGCGCGGGTTCGAGTAATCCCGCACCTTGCTGGGCCGGAACCTGACTGTCGTCCTACCGACGAATGACCTTCATGCGCAGGTTCGTTGCTGTCTCTGTGGGTTCGAGCAACGAGCCGTCCGCAGGGGCCCGCACAGTCAACTCCCTTTGTTCTGCGTGGCTGCAGCGTGGATCCGGCTGCGGACGCGTGGCACGGGGGAAGCCAGGGTGAGGGGGAACCAGGGCCTGTCCAGGGCCGGGCCGTCGACCCCGCCACCGAGGAACAACCGGGCAAGATGCTGCACGAAGTACGGCGCGGTGCCCAGGAATTCACCGACACGTTCGCGCTGCCGCCGGTCTACTACGGCACGGTGGACGCCACCCCTCTGTGGATCACCCTGCTGCACGACGCGTGGCGCTGGGGCCTGGCCCCCCAGGAGGTCGAACAGCTCCTGCCGCACGCCGAGTCCGCACTGGCCTGGATGCGCGATCACGGCGACGCGAGCGGCGACGGCTTCCTCAAGTACATCGACCATACCGGCCGGGGCCTGGCCAACCAGGGCTGGAAGGACTCCGACGACGCCATCCGTCACCGTGACGGCCGCCTCGCCGCCGCGCCGATTGCCCTGTGGGAGGTGCAGGCGTACGCCTACGAGGCGGCGCGCGGCGGAGCAGCCTTGCTGCGGGCGTTCGGGCGCCCGGGCGCGGACGCCTGGGAGGAGTGGGCACAGCAGCTGGCCGACCGCTTCCGCAAGCACTTCTGGGTGGAGGATGAACGCGGCCCTTACCCAGCGGTCGCCCTGGACCGTGACGGGATGCCGGTGGACTCGGTGACCTCAGGCTTCGGCCACCTGCTCGGCACAGGACTGCTCAACCAGGAGGAGAGCGCACTACTGGCCGCCCGGCTCAGTGCACCGGACCTCGACTCCGGCCACGGACTGCGCACACTCAGCAGTGAGGCAGCGGGCTTCAACCCCTACGGCTACCACACCGGATCGATCTGGCCCCACGACACCGCGATCGCCGTGCATGGCCTGGTCACAGCCGGCTTCCCGGACGCTGCGGCATCGCTGGCAACGGGCCTGCTGACAGCATCTGCGGCATTCGACGCCCGGCTGCCCGAACTCTTCACCGGCCACGGCGCCGAGGCAGGCACCAACCCCGCGCCCTACCCGGCGTCCTGCCGACCCCAGGCATGGGGAGCCGCCTCCTCGGTCCTCGTCCTCCGCTCGGCCCTCGGCCTGGACGCGGACGTGCCCGCAGGCACGCTGACGGTTGCGCCCACCTTCGCCGCGGCCTATGCCCCTCTGACCGTAACCGGACTCCAAGTCAACGGGAGCCGGCTGGACGTCACGCTGACGCCGGACGGATCAGTGAACGTGACAGCACCCAAGGGGCTTCAAGTGATCACACCCGGGCGCCCCTGAGTAATCCCGCAGGCTCGGAGGCTCGGCCCATGTGGCCTGGTGGAGGACCTAAGCCGCGGTTGGCGTGGCGAGCACCGGCTCCGTCAGGGGCCAGATCGCTGAGCTTGTTCCGCTTTGACGGACACCATAGGTGTGGTGGTCAGGCTGCGAGTGCGGTCTCGTATTCGGCGGGACTGCGATAGCCGAGGCTGCTGTGCAGACGGTGCAAGTTGTACCAGCCCTCGATGAAATCGAAGATCGCGGTGCGGGCGGCGGCCCGGCTGGGCCAGGAGACGGCGCCGAGCAACTCCCTCTTGATGGTGGCGAAGAACGACTCGGCGAGTGCGTTGTCCCAGCACTGTCCGGTGCGGCCGACCGACAGACGCACCCCCAACTGGTGTGCCAGTGCGGCGAATTGTTGGCTGGTGTACTGGGCGAGTTCAACCAGTCGTTGCAACACCGGGCTGTTGCAGCGAGCGTAGCTGTTCTTCGAAGACCTCGGTCGGCGTCCGCCAACCCAGGACTTTGCGGGGCCGGTTGTTGATCGCCATGGCGACGGCTTCGAGGTCCGTGAACGACCAGCGGGAGAGATCGGTGCCCTTCGGGAAGTACTGGCGCAGCAGCCCGTTCGTGTTCTCGTTCGTCGGTCGTTGCCAGGGCGAGTGCGGATCGGCGAAGAACACCTTCGTCCCGGTATCGAGGGCGAACTGGGCATGAGCGGAGAGTTCCTTCCCGCGGTCCCAGGTGAGGGTTTTGCGTAGCTGCTCAGGCAATTGCGTCATCGACGTGGTGAGCGCTGTGTTCATCGCGATCGCGCCATAGCCCCCGAGCGAGGGGCCGTTCTTCACGGGCGGCTTCTCGCCCCAGCCCTCGAGCCGGGGCAGGTGCACCAGGAGCGTGGAGCGGCTGCTGCGCTCGACGAGCGTGCCGATCGCGGAGCGGCCCGTCCCGATGATCAAATCGCCTTCCCAGTGTCCGGGGACCGCGCGGTCCGTGGCCTCGGCGGGGCGTTCGCTGAGGACGACGTCCGCGGTGACATGCCCCTGCGGTTTGTTCTGCGACCGTGCACGGGGAGTCCGCAGCGCCCGGCCGGTACGCAGACACGTGACCAGCTCCCGCTTGAGCGCGCCACGGCCCTCGATGAACAGCGCCTGGTAGATCGCTTCGTGGCTGATGCGCATGGACTCATCATCGGGGAAGTCGGCATGGAGACGGTGCGAGATCTGCTCCGGGCTCCATGCCGTCGCCCATCGTCTGTCCTGCCGGTGCGGCTTGTTCAGCCCCTTCCATGCGGGCGTCCTGGGTCCGGGGACGATCGTGCTGTCGGGGCGGCGGATGCTGTCGGCGAGCCGGTCCTGCACGTACTCACGCAACCTGTCGTTGCCTGCGAGCTTCGCGGTCTTCGGCCGCTTGGCGGCCTGCTGTGCTTTCCACTGGGCGACCGTCGCGCGGTACTCCTGCTTGCCGCTGCGCGTGGCGGCGTTGCGGCGCAGTTCGCGAGAGATCGTTCCGGGGTCACGCCCCAGGGCGCGGGCGATCTCGCGCACGCCCTTGCTCATCGCCCTGAGGATCGCGATCTCCTCGCGCTCTTCGAACGTGAGGTACCGGCCCGTGGGCTCGGCCAACGAGATCGGAGGCATGCCGCCAGCGTGACGAAACCACCTCGCACCCACCGGCCACGACACGCCGACCGCCAACGACGCCTCCACCGTCGTGACCCCCGTGGCGATCAGTCGCCAGAACTGGCGCTGCACGACCCGAGACGGATCAGGCCGCCCCGGCGAACGCATCGCCGGCCGCAACGCACGGTCAGCGCGCCACTGCCGACGCCGCCCCTCCGGGACATCGCTGGTCTTCAAACTCCAGTCCGCCGTAGCCACGTCGCACACCTCCGAGATCAGGGTGTTGCGACGACCAGTTGAATCCACCCTGACAGCCACGATCCGAGTGAAAGATCACTGGGCGGGTGGGACGGCGCTTCCGGCAGGCGGCCGTGAGGGCATCGGCGACCAG
This sequence comes from Streptomyces achromogenes, assembly GCF_030816715.1. Taxonomy (NCBI): domain Bacteria; kingdom Bacillati; phylum Actinomycetota; class Actinomycetes; order Kitasatosporales; family Streptomycetaceae; genus Streptomyces; species Streptomyces achromogenes. The sequence continues at coordinate 9,038,899 of NZ_JAUSYH010000001.1, forward strand.
ATCGGTCCGCAGGTGGTCGGCCGTCGCCCAGCCGACCACGCGGCGGGAGGCGATGTCGATGACGGTGGCCAGATAGAGCCAGCCCTCCTCCGTGGCGATGTAGGTGATGTCGCCGCACCAGCGGGCATCCAGGCCGGCGGGGTCGGGCTGGAAGTCCCGGACGACGAGATCGGGCCGCAGGGCAGCTCGTGGATCGGGGATCGTCGTCAGGTGCCGTCGTCTGCGGTGTCGGCCCTGCAGTCCGGCAGCCCGCATCAGCCGCGCGACACGTCGGCGGCCACATCCGGCGCCTGCCCGCTTGAGCACGGCATGGACGCGCGGGGCGCCGTAGGTTCCCCGCGATCGCGTGTGAACGTCGGCGATCTGTTCCGCCAGCTCGGCGTCACGGACCGCGCGGGGACCAGGCTTGGCAGCGCGGCGGGCATAGAAGGCGGTCCGGGAGACCTTCAGCAGCTCACACGCTCGTTTGACGCTGTGACCTGCGCGCTTCTCCGCCTCGATGAACGGGTGCACCGTCACCGGGTCTCCTTCGCGAAGAAAGCCGTGGCCCGCTTGAGGATGTCGACGTCCTCACGCAGACGGCGGTTCTCCCGCCGCAGTGCGGCCAGTTCCTCGCGTTCGCTGGTGGTCAGGCCGTCCCGCTGGCCCGCATCGACCTCGGCCTGCTTCACCCAGTCACGCACCGCGGTCTCGGTCAGATCGAAGTCCTTGGCGATCTGACCGACCGAGCGGTCACCGCGTCGACACAGCTCGACGATCTCCGCCTTGAACTCCGGCGTGAACGAGCGACGAGGGCGAGGCTTTTTCTTCCCCATGCTCTCCATGATGGACATCCTCCCGGGGCTGAACCCCTGATCTCGGATGTCCGCCAAAGCGGATCAAGCCCACGCAGCCACGGCCGCGGGTGTGGCCGTCGCGAGACTCGATGGCCAGCGGGAGGCTCGCGACGGACTCGGTGAGCGGAACGGTCTCCGCGGCGAGGGCGGGACGGTGGTGATGGACAGGACGGCGAGGAGCGCGGCGGGCGGGCCCCGCAGCAGAGCAGTACACATGCACTTGTTGGTAGCGGCCCACCTGGGGCACACATGCCTGAGACGGCGGTTGCGCCGCTCGTGTGAGTGCAATGGTCGTACCGGAGAAACGACACAGCTCGGCTCGGAGGCTGCTCAGGCGGCGAGGACGTCCCGCAGTTCTCGTACCGGCCGTTCGTGGTGGTGCTGGGTGGGGATGGCTTCGTAGAGGTCTTGGGCGCGGCGGTGGACCAGGCCGGTGCGGCAGCCGTCCGGCAGCGCGGTCGGGGCGGAGGATCGTACGGCGGCACGCTTGTTCGCTGTCGCCGTCGTGGTGTAAGCAGCCCCGTGAGTGCTTCGACAAGAGGGATGTGTTCTGGCCCCTGCCGTCACGAGCTCATCCGCCGTACCGTTCCGTGATTCGAGCCATTCCCAGGGCCACCTCCCCGTCAGCAGGAGCCGTAGCGGTCTCCGTTGTCCCGCCTTCGGTTGTAGTGGGCATGGGCACCGGGTGAGGCGGTCAGTGCCGCGAAGGCCCAGTGTCTACCGGTTGCGGCCAGGCGACTGTTCTTGATCCGGCGGTGGGTGACGTGGCGGCTCTTGCCGGACTCCCGGGTCACCGGTGCGCTCCCCGCATAGGCCTTCAGATTGCCGGCGTGGGAAAACCGGCTTCGGTCGTCGCCGATCTCGGCGAGTATCCGCGCGCCGGTGAGCACAGCCAGACCGGGGAAGCTCGTGATGATCTCTGCGTCGGGGTGTTCCAGGAACAGCTCTTCTGTGTCGGCTGCGAGGTCGTCGCATGCCTGGCAGGCTGCGTCGAACTGGGCGAGGAGGGCGAGGGTCTGCCGTCCCGTAGCTTCCTCGACCAGGGCGGGTTGGCGGAGCCAGGTCCGGCGGAACACCTCGGGCAGCCGGTCGGTCTCGGCGTCGATGCGGCGTTGGCTGCCGGCTGTGGTGACGGCGGTCCGCAGCCGTCCTCGGGTCAGCCGGGCGGCCTCGGCCGGAGTAGGGGCGATCGCCAGGATCGTGCGGGCTTCTCGGGACAGCAGCCGGTCGCGCTTTGCTGCGAACGCCTCGAGGATCGCGGGATAGTACTCGCGCAGGTGTGATCGCAGCCGGGTTGTGGGCGCGAGTGCGGTCCCAGACCGCGTCCTGCTGGGCTCTGGCGAGGACGGCAATCGCCCTGACCAGGTCGGAGTCGGTTGCCAGCGGACGGTGGAACTCGGCGTCCGTGCGCAGGATGTTCGCTAGGACGACGGCGTCCTGGTGGTCGGACTTCTTGCGGGAGACGGCGTGCCGGTCACGGTAGCGGGCGACGGCCATTGGGTTGATCGCATAGACCTGGCGGCTGGAGGCCCGAAGGCAGGCGACCAGGAGTCCCCGGGAGGTCTCGATCGCGACCGGGATGGGATCGTTCGGGCTGTCGCCGTGCTCGGCGAGCAGATGCAGCAGGTCCTGGAAGCCGGCCGCATCGTCGCTGATCACGATTCTGCCGAGCAGTCGGCGCCGGAGGCGACCACCGCGACGTCGTGATGGTCCTCGGCCCAGTCGATTCCGCAGGTTGCGTGCACCACGCGCTCCTTTCCGGGGCTTCGCTGTCCGTCGGCATCGAGCCGTGGCAGGACCACCCGGCCGGCGACCTAATAGAAGCGCTCGCGGGCGCGTCGGGGCAGCCGCGGCGGCAGGCCACCGGCCTTCGACCGCGAGACCTACAAGCAGCGCAACACCGTCGAGCGGTGCATCAACCGCCTGAAGCAGTGGCGCGGCATCGCCACCCGCAACGAGAAGACCGCGACCGTCTACCTGGCCGGACTCCACATCGCGGGCATCTTCCTCTGGTCCGCCCGGTGATCCAAACGAAACTGCCTAGCTGTCGTAGGGGACCCAGGCACGCTCGTCTGCGTCGTTCCTGCCGTACCAGTAGTGCGGCATTCCCTTGATGCTGGTGGTGTGGAACGGGCGGCCGTGGTCGTCGATGCGGATCGTGCCGGTGCGGCCTTGGCAGGACCAGTCGAGCTCGAGGTACCAGCGGGCGTCGTAGGTCTGTGTCGTCGCGTCGACCAGCAGCACCTCCGGGTCCTCCGCGGAGACACGGTACGGGAAGTGCACGGCCGGGATGGTGTGTTCGCTGTCGGCGCCGTCCTTCGGGCGGGCGATGGGGCGGTCGGCATCGAGGTTCACGGTGAGGCGGCGGGGCGCGAGGTCGCCGCCGCAGCCCTGGCCCATGGCGTACGCGCTCCCGGCGGCCGGGGTGCTGCGGCTGACGATGCGGACGTGGAGTGCCTTCAGTACCACGGCCGTTGACGACCGCCCCTGCACCGAGATCTGCACCCTCGTATGCCGCCCGTGCACCGCACCCTGGGTCGCCGCCCACACCCCGGCGTCCTGCTCCACCGGCGGCGGAGGCACCTGTGCGGGCGGCTTGTTGACAACGTAGTCGTGGTCGCACCCCTTGTCCCAGACCAGGGAGTCGGTGCTCCAGGCGAGGGGCAGGGCGGTGGTCGGCTTAGTGGCCGAGGCGGGACCGCTGCCGGTGGCGGACGGAGCGGGGGTCTTCTGCCGGGGGCTGGGCGACGTGGAGCTCCCGGAAGGGGCCGGAGAGGCGGTGGCCGGCAGTTTCGCCGAACCGTGGGGTGCACCGGAGTCAGCCGTCCGCAGGCCCGCAGGGCGGGAGGCGTCCGCGGCGGAGGAGCGGTCGTTCGACAGGACGGACACGCTGCCCAAAGTGGCGAGCAGCGCGCAGGCGACGGCGGTGGACACCAGGACTCGTCGGCGGTACCAGGCGCGGGGAGCGGGAGCGGGGCCGTGCTCGTCTGGGTCTGGATCCTTTCCGGGCTGCTCCGCGGAGCAGCTCTCCTCGACGAGGGCCCCGTCCGTGTCCGGTGCCGGTGCCGGCACCGCCGCCTGCGTCGACCCGGCTGTACTCACCCGCTGCCGAGCCGCCACCGCCGACAACCACAGCCGGTGCAGCTCGAGCCGCTCCTTCGGCGTCGCCTCGCAAAAGGCCGCGAGCCGCTCCAAGGGCGCGAAGTCCTGCGGCACCGCCTCGCCCGCGCAGTACCGGTGCAGCGTGGAGGTGTTCATGTTGAGGCGGCGTGCCAGGGAGCCGTAGCTCCGGTCCGTACGGTCCTTCAGACGGCGCAGCAGCGCCGCGAACTCCTCGACATCGTTCCGCATCGACACCGTTCCTCCGTCGTCCGCCCGCGATCCCGTATCCCATGTACTCATATCCCTGCACGTCAGATGGGCTGGGATGGTTCCACCGTCACCAAAGGGGCGGCAGTCGTTGCACCGGACTCCGGTGTCCGCCGATGCTCTTGGTGTCGCACCGACCAGGGCCGGACCGAGCAACCGCATCGGCAACGGCCGAGACGCATGCATGAACGGTTGCCTCCATGGCCACCGCGCTTGATACGTCGTCACACACGCTCACGACGCCGGTTGCCGTACTCGTCGCAGCGCCGGCCTCGCCCTGTTGACCAGCGGCATCCGCAACGGATCACGATCTGCAGCTGCCGTGTCAGACGATCCACTCAGTTTCTAGGAGGTTTGATGAAGTCCGTCATCCGAAAGGCGGCAGGTCTCGCGGGCGCCGGCGTGGCCGTCGCAGCCATGTCCGTGGCCAGCGCATCGGCAGCCCAGGCGGAGTCCCCCACCAACGGCTGCCCGTACCCCTATGTCTGCTTCTACGTGGACGAGCACGCCTGGAACGCTGGCACCCCGATCACGACGTACCGCGATGTCACCGGTTCCTACCAGACGGTCAGGCCCCGGCCGCACTACTACGTCGTGAACACCCGGAACGACGACGTGGCGTATCTACGGCTCCAGGACGGGACCTCGATCTGTCTGGGGCCGAATTCCCGAACCGTGTTCACGAACGCTTACAGCGTCACCGGAATCAGGATCTCCAGCAGTTCCACCTGCTGACTGCTCGAACAGCCGGCGGCCACTTCCGCGGTTCAGCAGCGATGGGACGGTTCCACCGTTGCAGGTGCGGCGTTCTGCACCCCGCGGCGCCCGCCGCCACATGACGGCCCTGGGGCGAAGACACCGGGCCGACTCCTGTCCGATCGGGCAGCCAGGCCGTCCCGTCCTCGAATCGGACGCGGACGAGGTAGCGACAGATCGGCAGGCGCCTTCGGCACCAAGCCGGAACCGGCCGAGAGCAACCACATACGGATCAGAAGAGGAAGACATACATGAACAGGAAGCCCCCCGCATACCGTCGTCAGGGCCGCCGCGCGGCCGTCGCCGCCTGCCTCGTCTTGGCTGTCGGCCTCGGTGTGTCGACACACGTGTCGGCACAGGCGGCTGTCCGTGCCCCCGCGAAGGCGTCCACCGCCGCACCGCAGTCGGTCAGCGGCAGGTCCGGCCAAGTGGTGACCCGGGTTGCCGACTTCTACGGCGCGTACATCGACGCGAAGGGCGATTACACCGACCCGGACGTCACGTTGGCCACGGCACTCCGCAAGCACTACCTGACGCCCGACTTCGCCAAGCGGCTGGCGGTCTGGGAGAAGAAGAACGGGGCGGACGGCGTCCTGCGTGCCCAAAACATCCCGGCGAGGTGGACAGTGACCGACAACGGCACCGTGGGTCATAGCCATGAGGTCATCGTCACCCTGACCTTCGGCAGCGGGGAGACCACGCAGATGACCAAGCTTTTCGTGCTGGTGGAGCGGTATAACCACATCGCCGACATCACCACCACGAGCGCCCGCTAACGGCGTAGCCCGCTCCGCCCGCCCCGCCCCGCCCCGTCCCGGGACAGGGCGGGCGGAGCGGCGAGTCGACGGACCCCTCCTGGGGCCATCACCGGCGACGCCGTGCCCTCGCTGTGCCCTTCAGAGCGGACAACCACGGTGCACGCCGGTGCGAGCAGGCCTCGACCATGGCACCAGCAAGGGGAAGCACCTCAGGTCATCAGCCCTGTGACAGCACAAGCCCCGTAGCTTTTGCCCATCCTCATCTCCCGCTGAAGCTGTTCCCGCTGCTGTACGACAATCCTGAGATGGAACTCCAGCTCATCGACCGCCGCGCGGACTCTCCCACCTTCGGGGCCAGCCAGATCCTCCCCTTCCCGCAGGACTCACGGGCCGTCCTGACGATCGAACCGGGTGTGCTCATGCGGGCCCGGCGCAGCGGGACGCTCCACTACCGGGTGGAGTACGACGTTCACGACGCCCGCGGCGCGCGCCTGCCCGAACTCTTCGTCCCCGTCCCCGCCGACGCAATACTGCCGACCTTCGACGCGCCGGGCGCCGCTCTCGCGGGCAACGTCGTCCGAGAGCTGGCCTACCGGTGACCGCGACCGAACAGGAGCCGAGGACCGGCCGCCCCGCGCCCCCCACCGCAGCACGCTGGCTGACGCTGCTCCTCGTGGTCTTCGCAGTGCTCGTCATGTCCCGCTCCCTGAGCGAGGGCATCTACGACATCGCGTTCGCCAACCTGGCCCTGGACCTCTCCGGCCTGGTCAGCACGGTCGGCCTGGTGTACTGCGTGGGCTACGGCGTGGAGGTCGTCGCCTCTGTCGCGGCCGGTCCCCTACTGGACCGAGGCAACCCCAAGACCGTCCTGATCGTGGCCTACCTCGTCAAGATCGGCGTTTTCGTCTTCATCGGCATCGGCTCCACGATCCTCTCGTCCCACCTGTGGGCGATCGTCGTCGCGGCGGCAACGGTGGACCTCGTCCACCACATCGGGGAGATGGCCCTGTTCGTCCTCCTGCCGCGGATCCTCGACGCCAAGACCCTCGTCCGGGTCCAGGGCATCGGCGGAACCATCCGATCGGCCGCCGAACTGCTCTCCCCGGTCGTCGCGGGCCTGGTCATCGCCCTGCTCCCCGGCTCCCGGGCCCTCCTCGTCGCCGCCGGCCTCCAGGTCCTCGCTCTGGCCGTCTTCGCCGGCTTCATCGCTGTCGTGGCCCGACAGCCCGGATCGGCGCACCCGAAGTCCGTCCACGCGCAGGGCTCCGGTGCGACGACCGGCGCTGCCGCGCTCGAAGAGGAACCCGCCCCCGCCCTCCTCCCGTCTCGCCGCACGGTGGCGAGGACACTCCTCTCCAGCCCGGCCTGGCGTCGCTTCCTCACCTTCCACGCCCTGACCGTGCTCGCCCTCTCGACGGTGATCCTCTCCCTGCTGTCACTCATGAGGGAGACCTTCGCCATGTCACCGGCCCGCGCCGGTTCCTTCCTGGCGTTCTCCACCATCGGAGCCATCATCGGCGGCCTCGTCGTCGCCAAGGCCGGCCCGCAGGGCGTCTACTCAAGCCTGCGCTGGGCCACCGCCCTCGCGGGCGCCGGCACCCTGACGGTGGCGCTGCTCGGGGGGAGTCAGTGGATCCTCGCGGCCGCCCTCGTCCTCTTCGGCCTCGGCTTCACCGTGTACCTCAGGTCAGCCGGAATCCTCGTCCAACTCCGTGCCCCTGCCACCCTGCTCGGCACCTGGCACGGGCTCCTCGACGCCGTCATCCGCGTTGTCAGCGCCGGAGCAATCCTCGCCACCGGCTTCCTCTTCGACCGCTTCGGAGGCAGGCCCGTCTACCTCGTATTCGGCGCGCTCCTCCTGCTCACCGCAGCCCTGTGGTCCACCTTCGGCACCCAGGACCAGCACAACCTCAGCTCGACCCCCCTGCACCCGACACCCGCCCCGTAAGGACCCACACCCCTCACCGAGCACAGAGCCTCCGGGCTCGAGCGGCTGGGGAGGGCCGATGTCACGAGGCGTACATCCGCTGTCGTAGGTATGACCCGTTGCACTGCTCTGACTGGGAACGGTCATGCCAAGCGTCTCGTATCTGGCCGCCCCCCAGAGCCTGTACCGCAGCTCGACCCGGTCCTGCCGCAACGGCCGGCCGCCACGGTCTTCCACTACCCGGCCGTGTTCTCGTATCGCTGCCGCCACAGTCATGTAGCGCTGAGTAACTGCGCGGGGCTGCGGTCGCGCTGCTGGAGGGCGGCAAAGTCGGCGTGCGCCGTTTCGATGGCCTCCGGGTACAGCTGGGTTCGGTGCGCTGTGCGGTCGCCCCGTCGGAGGCTGGACAAGGTCTGCTCGCCCGAGCCGGCGTCGTCGCAGCTGGCGGCGCTGCGGTGTTCGTCGGGAAATCAGTGGCGATGACGCTGCGCACGGCGGTCGCTTTGTTGCGGTTGTTGGGTGGCGTTCAGTGCTGCGTGTCAGCTGCGAGGGGGGCGGTGTCGTCGGCCGGTGGGGCTTTGATGGTGGCGGGCTGGTTGATGTCGAGGAAGGTGATGGTGAGGTCGAGTGGCGTGTCTGCGGCGCTGGCGGTGGGCGTGTCGTCGTGGTGCTCGGCTTGCAGTCGGAACTGTTTGGGCCGGTCCTTGCTGTCGATCCACAGGTCCATGGTGAGCGGGTCTGACACTTCCAGCTGCATGAACTGATCGAGGCGTTCACCGCTCAGGGCGTCGTAGTTGACCGTTCCTTTGTAGTGCGTGGTCGTGACGCCGTCGACTGTCTCGGTTCCGACTGCTCGCAGGTCTTTGGATCCGTTGAGGAGCGTGGACTGCGTGGCGGGGTTTGCCTGCAGCTGACTGGGGAGCACGCCGTAGGACTGGTTGTCCGCTGCGCCTTGTCCCCAGATGGCCGGCGCGGCGCTCAGCCAGTGTTTGCCTTTCAGTTTCTCGGAGTGGATCGCGCTACCGCCGACGTACATGGTCTTGTTGGTGAACCGGATCCGCAGTTGGCCGCCCTCGCCCTGGGAGGCCGCTGTGCTGAGGTCCATGCTCATGGCCGGCGGTTGCGCCGTCATGGATGCGTCGGCCGTCACGCGGCCTTTCGCCGGCACCGTCCCGCTGAGGCGGTAGTGGAGCGACGTGATGCCGACGGCGCTCTTGGCAGCCTTGGTCACAGCTGCTGAGGATGCCTTCGTGGTGTCAGTGGTCGCTGACCCGTCCGTGGAGGTGCTGGCGCACGCCACGGGCGCCCATGTGAGTAGCGCAGCTGCGCAGACTGCTCTTGTCGCTCTGCGCGGTGCGTAACGGTCGATGTTGATGCTCATCGTGTTCGAGAGTTCCCATTCCATTTGGGTGGCTCGTGCATCCCTTGGTGATGCCGGGCGTGTGAGGTGTAGCTGAAGTGGGGGCGGTGCAGGCGGGTTCGAGACGGGAACGAGCCCGGGGGTAGGGGGCCGGGCTGTCGGGCATGGTGAGTCCGACAGCCCCGGGAGGTTGCAGGGGTGTCTACCAGCCGCTGCCGATCTGTTGGCGGGTGCCGAAAGCGGTGGCGGAGCAAGGGTAGAGCCACAGGATGCCGGTGGCGTCGTCGCGGGCGATGACGTCGGGGGTGCCGGCGCTGTTGAAGTCGCCGATGCCGGCGAAGGTGTAGCCGTTCCAGCCGGTGCCGATCTGGCTGCGGGCGCCGAAGCCGTTGCTGCCGTTGCCGGGGTACAGCCACAGGGCGCCGGTGGTATCGCGGACGATGACGTCGGGTTTGGCGTCGCTGTTGAAGTCGCCGATGCCGGCGAAGGCGAAGCTGCTCCAGCCGGTGCCGATCTGCACGGTGGTCCCCAGGCTGGCGCCTGTGCCGGTGCCGGGGAACAGGTTCAGTGTGCCGTCGGGGTGGCGGCCGATCAGGTCGGTTTTGCCGTCGCGGTTGAAGTCGGCGACGCCGGCGAAGGCGTAGCCGCTCCAGCCGCTGGGGAAGTTGCTGACCGGTGTGAGCAGGTCATGTCCGACATCGCCGGGGAACAGGCGCAGGGTGCCTGCGGGGGTCATGGCGACGGTGTCGGCGTAGCCGTCGCTGTTGAAGTCGCCGATGCCGGCGAAGGTGTGGGTGGACAGGCCGGAGCCGATGTAGGTGGCGGCGCTGGACCAGCCGCCGTTGCCGTTGCCGGGGTAGAGCCACAGGCTGCCGGTGGCGTCCGCGGAGACCAGGTCGGCCTTGCCGTCGCCGTCGGCGTCGGCGACGTCGGCGAAGGTGTACGGGGCCTTGGGGAGGGTGATGTTGGCCATGGTGGCGACCTGGACGGCGTTGAGCGCGGCGCCTTTCCACACCTTGACGTCGGCGAGGTTGCCCTTGAAGTACGAGCCGCGTGCGTCGTTGGCGAGGCAGTTGCCCAGGGTGAACTTCCCGGTGATCCGGAGACGGCGGTGTGGGAGCCGCGGGCCACCGCCCGGTCGTCCATGTACAGCGTCGTGGCTTTGGTCGTCGGGTCGTAGGTGGCGGTCAGGTGGGTCCACTGGCCGATGATGGCGCTGCCGCCGGAGATGCAGTCGTAGCTGCGGGTGGCATCCGAGGTGGCCAGGCAGAACGCCCATTCCCGGTTGGACTGGGGGTAGAGCAGGAACCCGGAGTTGTGCACGCCGTCCTGGGAGGCGATGACGCCGCCCAAGGCTGTGGGGTTGACCCAGGCCGACAGGGTGAAGGCGCTAGACGTCGACAGTGCCGTGCTCGACGTCATGGCGCCGGTGGTGGTGCCGTCAAGGGCCAGGTTGGGGGAGAAGACGTCATCGGCGTCCCAGGTGGCGCCGGCCCCGCTGCCGGTGAGGTTCAGCCCGGACGCGGTGTCGGCGGCGCTGGCCGCAATGCCGTCGGCGAGGTAGGCGAGCGGCCAGGCGTGACTGGGGGCGATCAGGGTCTGTGCCGTCTGTGCGGTCAGGGTCCCTGCCGCCGCGTTGAAGATGCGCGCGGTGCTGGCGCCAGTGGAGGAGACGGTGCGCAGGTCGGGAGTGCCGTCGTCGTTCAGGTCAGCGGCCTGCAGAACCGGCAGTGTTGCCGTGCTGTAGCCGCTGCTCGCGACCTGCTGCGGTGTCACCGAGTTACCCAAGGCGAGGTCTTGCAGCTGTTGCGGTGTGTAGTAGTACAGCGCGCCGGTGGCGGCGTTGCGGGCGAACAGTGCGGGCAGCCCGTCAATGAGGCTGCGGGTGATGCTCCAGCCGGTCCAGTCACCGGAGCCGGCGGGGTTGGTGGCGCTCAGCGGCACCCCGTTGTCGACGCTGACGAAGGTGCCGGGGGAGGTGGCGCTGGGCTCGTCCACAAGCTGCCCGCCCACGATCATGAGCAGGTCGGGGTAGCCGGTGGCGGGCTCGCCGTTGAGGGTGTTGTACAGGCTTCCGCCGCTGGCGATGTTGGAGGCCTTGGCTCCGCCGCTGCTGGTGAAGGCGGTGGAGTTGATGTTGGCCTGGTTGCCGCTGTTGGGCAGGAGGGTCGATCCGTCGCCGCTTCCGTAGAGCACTGCGCCGCTGCCGGTGGCGGGGTTGTAGTCCAAGACGTCGTTGAAGCCGGCGCCGGTGTTGAAGTGGCCGCTGATGGCCTGGGTGCCGGCGGGCTCGGTGGACAGGACACGAAAGGCCACGGCGTCCGCAGCACCGCTGCCGAAGGGAAGACGCCCTGTTGCCGCATGGGCGACCAGGGCACCCCAGGCGAACACGTCGCCCTCTGGGCCGACTGTGCCAGTGCGGTAATGCTCAGGGCTGATCCACCCCGGCGTGCCTGTCATGACGCCAGTGCGGGTGACGGACGTACCGTCCATGGCATGAGCGATTCCGAAGTCCAGCACCATCGGTCCCGAAGGGGCCAAGATGACATTCTGGGGCTTCACATCCCGGTGGACCACGCCGGCCTCGTGAACCGCTGACAATGCGGCGGCTGTACCGGCGGCCACGGCGTGCAGACGGGCCCCGGCCAGGGGGCCGCTGGCAGCCACGTACTGGCCGAGGGTGGGACCGGGTATGAAAGCGCTGGCAAGCCATGGAGCAGGCGCATCGGGGTCGGCATCGAGCACCGGAACCAGGCAGGGACCCGTAACACGCCGGGACAACTGGACCTCCCGCCGGAACCGAGCACGGAACTCGTCGTCGGCGGCCTGCGCCGGATGCACGACCTTGACGGCCAGCCGCTCCCCAGCAGCACTCAGCGCGGCATAGACGGTGCCCATGCCGCCGCACCCGAGCCGGCCCACAACCCGATAGGGGCCGATACGACGGGGATCACCTTGCTGCAACGACTGAATACGGCTGGACACCGATGCTTCCCCCTGGTGATCAGCGACACGCACACGCCGAAGTGGTCATCAATCGTATCGGTTCACCAGAGCAGCCAGGCATGATGGATTCTCCTGCTGCCACTCGAGGAAGCGGACAGCTGAGTCCTCGCCGGATCAGTGGAACCGCACCTTGCCCCGGAGCTCGGCATCGGCGGCAAAGAGAGCGCCGGCCCGCCATCTCAGCACGCCGTCTGTGCTAAGACGTCATCCGCTTATCGATCACGGGGCTGGCCTGGTCGAACAGGGTTCCTGATCGGGTGATCGCGTGAGGGCCGACGCATGGCCGCAGGGCCTCTTGGTAGTTCGGGGGTGCGATCCCAACCGAGTACCAGGAGGCCCCTGTTGCCGCAGTCTTTCGCGTCCGCGTGCATGGAGTCCAACTCGCTTCCACCGTCGTGTGACTGTCTCGCGCACAGGTTCGGCAACGCGGCGGACGGGCCGGACCGCACCCCGCGTTATGGCTCCGACATGACGGATGCGGAATGGCGGGTGGTGCGCCCGTTGCTGCCGGTTCCGGCCTGGCTGGAGGGGCGGGGGCGGGCGGCCGGAGGGCTATTGCCACCGCGTAATGCTCGACGCGGTGCGCTATGTCGTGGACAACGGCGTGAAGTGGGCCAACCTGCCTATCCCGGCCACGCTGATCACGAACCGGCGGGACTCGGTGCGGGAGTTCGCGGCCGCCGTGCCGGGCCCGCTGATCTGCAAGCCCGTGGCGTCGCCCGTGCTGATCGAAGACGACCAGCTGAAAGCCGTCTACACCCGACGTCTCACCCCGGATGATCTCGCCGACCTGCGAGGCGTCACCACGACCGCCCACCTGTTCCAGGCCTGGGTCGACAAGAGCCACGAGGTGCGCCTGACGGTCGTCGGGCCGCACATGTTCGCCGCCGAGATCCACGCGAGCAGCGAGGCTGCTCACGAGGACTGGCGGTCCGACTAGGGCTCTCTCACGTACGCCACCACGACGGTGCCCGGCGAAGTGGCCGCCGCGATGCGGCGCCTCATGTTCCGACTGAACCTGTCCTACGGGGCCGCCGACTTCATCGTGGACCCCGCGGGCCAGTGGTGGTTCCTTGAGGTGAACCCGTGCGGGCAATGGGACTGGATCCAGGGCGCCACCGGGCAGCCGATAGCCGCGGCCATCGCCGACGAACTGCAAGGAGTCACCATCTGATGGACTGGAAGCAGCACGCCGCCGGCCTCGCCCGCACGGCGGTCCACCCCGCATCCCCGTGGCAGGGGCCGGTCCTGGCCACGCCGCGGCACATGTGCGTGCCCCGCTGGTATGCGGCCGGCCCCGGCGGCTGGACGCCCGCCGACGGCCCCGCAGACGAGACGGTGTGGGCGCACGCCGCCTACACGGACCAGACCCTCGTGACCCGGGTCGGCCCCGTCCACGCCGACCACGCCGCCGACGGCCAGGCGGTCGCCGGGCGGCCCACGTCGTCGAGCACCCTGCCGAGCCTCGTCGTCAGCATGCTCACGCACGCGCAGCTCCTCGAGGGCCAGGCGCTCCTGGACGTCGCGACCGGCTCCGGCTACAGCGCGGCCCTGGCATGTGCCCGGCTGGGCGACGACTACGTGACGACCGTGGACGTCGACCCCTACCTGACGGAGGCCGCCGCGGACCGTCTCGACAGCCTCGGCCACCATCCGGGGATCCTCACCCAGGACGCAGGCGCCGAGCTGCCCGGCGAATACGACCGGATCGTCTCCATAGTGTCGGTGACGCGCGTTCCCGCGTCGTGGCTGCGCGTCCTGCGGCCAGGCGGACGCCTGGTGACGACCCTCGCCGGTACGGGGCTGATCCTGACCGCCGACACGGACGAGGACGGCGGGGCCGCCGGCCGGGTCGAATGGGACCGGGGCGCGTTCATGGCGACCCGCACGAGCGACGACTACCCGCCCCAGCTCGACGCCCTGTTCGCGCAGGCCCGGGAACGGGACGGGGACGACGTCACACAGTCGCCGTTCCCGGTCCTCGACGTCATGCAGGCCTGGGAGGTGTGGTCCATGCTGTCGCTCACGGCCCCCGGGATCGAGCACCGCAACGGCACCGACGACGACGGCGGCCGGATGACGTGGATGCTGCACCACGACGGCTCCTGGGCCCGCGCGCACACCCAACCCGGCAGCCGAACCATGACCGTCCACCAGGGCGGCCCCCGCCGCCTCTACACCCTGCTGGAAGGGATCAGGTGGCGGTGGATCGAGCACGGCGAACTGCCCGTGTACGGGGCGCGGGTGACCGTCACGCCGGACGGCGCGACCACTCTGGCCCGTGGGGGCTGGACGGTCACGCTCTGACCGGCTAGGTGACGAACGCGGCACGGGCCGGGCAGACTGGCGGCACGAGCAGGGAGGAAAACCCCGTGGATGACGAGCCGTTGGACGAGTGGGTCGCGCGGCGTGAGGCCAGCCGGCCCAAGCTGGGCGACCGCAAGGTCGTTCCCCTCGGTGAGGGGCACGGGCGCGGCGGCCACGTCGATCCGGACGCGCCGCGCGGAGTGCTGGAGTGGGACGGCCACCAGTGGGTCCCCGCGGGCGTGGCCGAGGATCACGCCACGGCCGGGCAGGAAGTCGGGCCGCAGGACGCGGCGGAGCGTGTCGCTCTCCCGCAGTTCTCCGCTCTGCCGCCCGCCCCTGAGCGGCCGTTCAGGCCCACGCAGGTGTTCCGCCGGCCTTGAGTCGCTACAGCAGCGGGCCCGGCTTCCGGAGGGGAGGGGAAGCCGGGCCCGCTCGTCTGGGGTGGGGCTCAGACGGCCGGGGAGTGCGCGGTGTCCAGAGACTCGGAGTTCCCCTGGATTCCGAGGACGCGCAGAAGGTCTGCGCCGAGGACGCGCAGAAGGTGTGCGGTCACGACGCGGTAGGTGCGCCCCGCCGGGATGACCTTGCACGGGAACTTCCCGGCCCGCACCAGCTCGTACGACTTCGTGCGGCCCATCCCGAACGGGCCAGGACCTGGGCTCCAGTGGACCGTGCCAGCTGTACGGCGAACCTCTCCGTCAGGTCCGTGCTCGCGGGCAACCTCAATGAGACCTACAGGGGCGGTGCCGTGCCGCGGTGCCGTGCGGTCCGCCGGGCATCGTCGCCGCCGGCTGCTCCTGCAGCGCGGCCGCGTCGCCGGTCTGGCGCTGAAAGGGGAGGACCTGGTTGACGGGGAGCAGGTTGCCGAGCAGATCAGCCTCGACGACACCCGCGAGGCCCGGCTGGTGGCCGAAGCAGCCATCGACCGCGTCCGCGACAAGTTCGGCGTCCGGGTCATCGGCCCCGCGGCCGTCTACCGCCGCGCCTCGTGAGCAGTCGACCAACTGCTCGTCGGTGAACCAGCAAGTCGCATTCCCTGCCGACCAGCAGATGAAGGGCCGAAGTGATGCGGGAAGTCGGTGCCGCTCAGTGGTGAGCAATGCCGGTTGCTTGGGGTCACTCGGGGCACCCCGCTCGGTGTGCGAGATTGCCGGTAGGGCAGCATCTGCTCAGCTATCGCCTGCCCGTGAGGGGTCGTCATGCGCTCCACTAGCCGCGCCGCTGGGCCTGCTCTGCTGGCCTGCCTGTTCCTGACGGGTTGTTCGTCTTTCCTGCTCGCTGTGCCGGACGTGTCTCCTCCGGGCGCAGCGGCGCCGGCCGTGTCTGCGTCGGGTGCTGCGGGCGGGGTCCGGTCGATCGCGGTCGCTTGCTGTAAGACGCACGATCGAAGAAAGCCTCAGCTCGCAGAGTTGCCGGACCGGCATCCCGACCGGCCAGATCCATCGACGCTCAAACCGAAAACGCGCCGATGCCACGACAGCCGAGCGTGAGGTCCGCTGGAGCAGGCGGCCAGCCTCGGCGATGCCGCTACAGCCTGACCCCCACACGACCAGACACCCAACCCCGCCACCACTCGGCCCGGGTGTGCCGCCTGCCCACTGACGCGTCGATTAGGAGTCGGTCTGGGCCGCCCGGTTGCCGGCCCACGTTGTGTTGGCGTCGTCCAGGATCTCCTGGTACTGCGTGAAGTACTCGGCGACGCGCTCCGGACCGACGGGTAGGCCGGTCCCAGCCGTGTCGAAACCGATCCGGGACCGCAGCGCGTACAGGCGGTTGAGCGCCGTCTGGTTGGTGACCCAGGCCGCTCGCGCTCCGTACCAGCCGCTCCAGGCCGCCGCGATCGTTGACAGGAAGGCGGCGGTGAGCGAGAGCGCGTTGAGCCAGCCGTGCCTGTAGATCTGGGCGAGGCCGATCAGGAGGCTGGTGGCGGCCCCCAGCGTCGCGGTGCTCACGGCCTGGACCAGGGAGACGCGCCGGAAGAACCGCTTGGCGGAGGAGAACGCCTGGATCTGCTTGGCGATCTCCCGCTCCACGTACGGCAGCGCCGCGTCGGAGTCGAGCGGCGGTGGTTGCTGCGTCGGCATGGCGGCGAGTGCTTCCCTTCCCCTGCGGCGGCGACCGCGTGGACGACTAGTCGTGTGGCAGCGCGCCGCGGTAGGCGGACACCGCCTCCTGCCAGGAGTGTCCGGGACGGAAGGAGACCCCGCCGCCGTGGATGGCGCCGGCCCAGGCCTGTACCGACTCGCGGCCGGGCGGACGGTCGCCGGGGGAGTCGTCGACGTCCGCCCAGGTCATCAGCCGCAGGAACCGGCTGATGGTGAACTGGCGGTCGAGTGGTCCGCGCAGGAGGAGCACCCCGAGCCAGGGCAGGCAGCTCTCCGCGTGTAGGAAGGCCATCAGGAAGCCGTTGAGCATCAGCCGATATGCAGCGTCGTCGACGGCAGGGCCCCGCGGTTCGACGTCCGCGCTGTAGTGCCGATCGGGCATGCCGAGGGCCTCCTGCGGGGATGCGCGCAGGACGTCCGCGTAGTTGGCCTGCGTACCCGGGGGCTGCGGGAACGCCGCATCGGGGCCCCTACCCCTGCTCCAGTACTGGTCGGGGCGCCGCAGGTCTACCTGAGGCGCCCGGCCGGCGCCGGTCGTCTCCAGGACGAAGGACCGCCGTACGGCACGCTCCACGTCGCGCGGCTGGACCTGCCCGCCGGACCGCTCCAGGTGCCGCGCGGTCGCCGGCAGGTTCTCTAGGGCCCAGGCGAAGTAACCGTAGGGCTCGCGCAGTCGGCTCGCGGTCACGCGCACGCGTACACCACCTCGCTCCCCTCCGTGTGGTCCTTGACGTATTCGACCCGGGTGAGGACGAATCCGCTGCCGACCACCTTCCTCGGGATTCCGAACTCGGCTAGGTGCCCGACCGTGTCGCTGTACATCCGGTGTCGCCGCCGCACGGACTCGTAGTCGAGTCCTCCGGCCGGGTCGCCCTCGATGGTGAGGATGTACCCGGGGGTGTCGCTGGCGCAGGCGAAGCTGTGCGCGATGTGCTGGAGGTGGCTGCAGGACACGTACGGGTTCTCATACCGCGAGAACTGCATGTGGAGCAACCGGTCTTCCAGCGCCGAGCGCGCCTGCTCGTCGCCGCTGTCGGTGTGCAGCAGCAGTCCGGATGTCATCAGGAGCAGCTGGTCGGTCATGAGGACCGGGTCGTGACCGAAGGCGTGACGCAGGGAAGGCGCAGTGATCTCCATGTCCGGCTGCCACTCCTTCTGTCCACGGTACACTCGCATGCGGTCACTTTATCCATACAAGTGCCCTATAAGGCAGGCAAGTTGATGATCCTCCAGCTCTCGGAGTCGCGTGCCGGCGACGGGGTCCACGACGTGTCGGTGCGGCTGTCCGGCGGCGGGCACCGGAGCGCCAGCGGCTTCCGCGTCCGACTCGACACGAGCGCCGACGACCGGGAGCGGGTCCGCTGGTACTTCGAGGACTTCCTCCGGTTCCCTGACGATCCAGCCCCGCGGATCGCCCATTCCGCCGAGGAACAACTGCGTGAGTGGGGAATCCAGTTGGGGCGCAAGCTCGCCGGGGCGCTTTTTCTCCGGTGCGCCGAGCACGGACTGGAGGACCTATGGGACGCCGTGGTCGTCGGAGTCGCCGACGTACGGGTGGAGATCGAGTCCGACGTCCCCGGAGCGGGACTGCCGTGGGAACTGCTGCGCGACCCCCGTACCGGGCTGCCGATCGCCGCGCACGCCGCGTCCTTCGTTCGCGGGCGCCAGGCGGCGAGTCCGTCCGAGTACGCCGGGGCGTTCCAGCCCTCGGAGCCGCCCGGAGCCGCGCTCGCACGCCGGTCCGCGGGCCCGCCGCGGGTGCTGCTGGTCGTCAGCCGCCCGGACGGCGTAGGCGACGTGCCCTTCCTCGGGGTTGCCGGGCAGTTGCTTAGGGCGGCGACGCCGCGGGACGTCCGGATC
Organism: Streptomyces achromogenes; assembly: GCF_030816715.1. NCBI lineage: Bacteria > Bacillati > Actinomycetota > Actinomycetes > Kitasatosporales > Streptomycetaceae > Streptomyces > Streptomyces achromogenes. The sequence goes on from NZ_JAUSYH010000001.1 coordinate 9,057,183, forward strand.
GACGTCCTGCGGCCGCCCGGCTTCGCCCGCCTCGGTGAGGTGCTCGGCCGCGCCGCCGAGCTGGGCCAGCCCTATGACGTCGTGCACTTCGACGGCCATGGCACGTTCGGCGACACCGGTGGCTGTCTGGCCTTCGAACGGCCGGACGGCAACGACCGCCGCACCGACGCTTTTGACGACGGTGACCCGTGGCACTGGGTGCGCGGGGACGACCTGGCCGCCTTGCTGCGGTACCGCGGCGTGCACCTGCTGGTGATGAACGCGTGCCGGTCGGCCTATTCCGAGGGCGACCTAGGGTCACTGGCCCAGGAGGTGGCGGACGCGGGGGTCCCCGGTGTGGTGGCCATGCGGTACAACGTCAGCGTCGAGGCGGCTGCTCGGTTCGCCGACGGTTTCTACGGGGCCCTCTTCGCGGGGAGCACGGTGGGAGCGGCCGCCGGGGTGGCACGTCGGCGGATGCTCAAGGAGCCCGAGCGGAGCGCGGGCGCCGACCGCTTCACCCTCCAGGACTGGTGCGTGCCCTGGGTCCATGAGGAGCGACCGCTGACGTTCGGCTCTGGGGACGCCTCCGCCGCTGTCGCCCAAGCGCCCCGACGGTCGCCCTGCGCGTGGGCGCCATCGCCCGACGCAGGCGACGACGGCGCCCTCGTCGGTCGCGACGCGACGATCCTGGAACTCGACCGCTACTACGACCGGGGCCGAGTGGCCCTGCTCAGCTCGCTCGCCGGCAGCGGCAAGACTCTGGTCGCCCGCACCTTCGCGTCCTGGTACGGGAGGACGGGCGGCCTGAGCGACGCCCGCCGCGGCGACGGCCCCGTGCTGTTCACCTCGTTCACGGACCTGGACGGGCCGGACGCCCTCTTCGACGCCTTCGACCAGGCGTTCCCGGTGAAGCCCGGTCTCCCGACGGCCCCGGCCGGCCGCCGCGCGGCCCGCGAGGCGCGGGAGCGGCATGTCGTCGAGATGTGCGCCGACCGTCCCCTCCTGTGGGTGTGGGACGCGGTCGACGCGGTCGCCGGGCTGCGGGCCGGCGACGCGCGGCCCTGGTCCGCCCCGGACACCGAAGCGCTGCGACGGCTGCTGGTGCAGCTGGCGGGCACCCGGGCCAGGATCCTGCTGACCTCGCGAAGGCCAGAGACGCACCTGCTGCGGGACGTACCCGCGCTCCGCCTCCCACTGGGCCGGATGGCCGTCGATGACCAGGCGGCCCTCCTGGTGGCCGCCGCGGCCCGTGCCGGCCTGGGCATCTCGGCCCTCGCGGACTGGCTGCCCGTCCTTGGCTTCGCAGACGGCAACCCGCGCGTCATCATGGACCTGGTCGCCGAGGCCGCTGCGCGGGATCTCACCGACGGGCAGGACATCCGCGCGCTCGTGGCCGGTCTACAGCCGGCCGACGGCGACGGCGAAGGCCACGCATCGGCGTCCGTTCTGCTTGGCGACTGCGCCTCCCTAGAGGCGGCACTGACGCAGGGAACGAGCCGCGGAGTCGTCGCTCCGCGACACCGCCCGCTCCTCGCCGCGCTGGCCCTGTTCCGGGACACCGCCCAGAGCACGCTGCTGGCGGCGATGACACGGCGCCTGGAACTGCACCGAGCACCGACCGGGGCGACCGGGGCGACCGGGCCGACCGTGCCGGCCGAGGCGCCGGAGCGGGCGGGGACGGCGGAGGCCGAATGCCGGGCGTTCCTCGAGGTCTGCGCGGATCTGGGGCTCGTCGAGGGGCCGGGGCAGGGGAGCCACCGCATGCACCCCGCCCTCCCCACGGTGCTCTCCGGCCTCTGCCACGAGGTCTTCGGCCCTCGGGGCAGTCCCTCAGCGTTGCGGGCGATGCGCGCCTACGCCGAGTCCGTGACCTGGATGGTCAACTACTACGCGGACGAGCTGCAGGACGGACGCACCGACATCCTCGGCAACTTCCTGTTCGTCGAGGCCAACCTGCGCCGGGCGCGTGATCTGGCCCTAGCCCACGACTGGGGGCAGGAGTACGACGGTTGCACCCGGGCGCTGGCTCATCTCCACCGCTACCTCGGACACCGCGAGAGGTGGCTGCGGATCGCCGACGAACTCACCGAGGCCACCACCGACCCGGGGACGGGCCGGCCCCGCCCCGGCCGCGAGAGGGGGTGGAGCGCTGCCCTGGAGTTCCGGGTGCGTCTGGCCCGGGACGAGCGGGACTGGACCACCGCCGAGACACTGCAGCACACCATCGTCCGCCACGCCCGCGCGGTTTCGGCCGACGCCCGGGCGAAGTCGCAGCACAACCGGACGACAGCCGAGCGGCAGAGCATCGCGAGTCTCGCCGGCGCTCTGGGGACGATGGGCCAGATACGGCGGGAACTGGGCGAGGCCGACTGTCTGGACTGGTTCGAGGAGGCACTCGCCCTGCAGCTCGAGACCGACGACCGGCAGGGGCAGTTCTCCACCCACTACAACATCGCCGAGACCTATCGGAAGGTGGCCGCCGTTCACGACCTGGACCTGGCGGAGGACCACTTCCTGCGCTGCCTCGATCTCGCCGGACCGCGTGACCGGCTCGCCCGGATCCAGGCGCACGGCGAACTGGGATACGTCGCCTGGGTACGCCATCTGGAGGCAGTGCGGGCCGAAGTCCCGCTGGAGGAGCGGCAGCCGTTCCTGTTCGAGGCGCTGCGGCACTATCACGCCGCGCTGGCGGACCTGCCAGCCGGCGCGTCCCGTAACGCCGCGGTCTTCCACAACCAACTGGGTCTGCTGTACGAGGATCTTGGGGACCAGGAGGCGACGCGGGAGCACCTGCAGGAGGCGGTGCGGCTGTTCCGGCGGGCCGAGGAACCCGAGGGAGCCGGCCGGGCACTGGCCAATCTCGCCTTCGGACTGCTGCGGCGGGGCCGGGCCGCGGAGGCGCGCCCGTACCTGGTCGAGGCGCTGCGGCACCTGGAGTCGTTCGCGGGACGGCTGGACCTCGTCGACGACGTGCGTGACGCCCTCGCTGTAGTCGACGCCGCACGGCCCGACCCGTTGACCGCGGCCCAGAAGGCCGTCACTATGCGGATGAGGCAGGCCGCCGACGACCTCACCGCCCTGCCCGCCCTGGCCACGTCCCTGAGCAACCTGGGCATCGTCCTGTCCGCTCACGGCCGCCACAAGGAGGGACTGGAGGCCACCGGGGAAGCCGTTCGTCTGCTGGAGCAGCTGACCGCGACCGACCCGGCCGCCCACGAGGCCGCGCTCGCCTCCGCGCTGCACAACCTCGGCAACCGCTACTCCCACCTCGGGCAGAGCGGACAGGCGCTCAAGGCGACGCGACGGGCCGCCGAGATCCGCATGCGGCTTGCCGACCGGGACCCGGCCGCGCACGGCCAGGACCTGGCGTCGACCCTGCGCAACCTCGCTGACGACTCCTGGGCCGAGGGCCGGCCAGCCGAAGCCCTCATCGCGTCCGGTTTGCAGGTCCAGGCATGGCGGACCCTGGCCGGGGCGGAACCCGCCACGCATGACGTCCCCCTGGCACGGGCCCTGGACCGGCGCGCGCACCACCTCGACGGCGTCGGCCGGTACGAGGAGGCCCGTAGATGCCTCACGGAGTCGGCGTCCCTGTGGCGGGCGAGGACCGAACAACTGCCGCCCAGCCACGACTCCGAGCTGGCCGGAACCCTGCTGAACCTGAGCGGCGTCCTGCTCGTGCTGGACCGGCCCGAGGAGTCCCTGGCCGCCGCCCGTGAGTCCGTGGCCGTCCTGCGCCACCTCGCCGACGACGGTTCGGCAGCGACCACCGTGCAGCTCGCCAAGGCGCTCGGCACCCTCGGCAACAGTCTGCACGCCACCGGGGAATGGGATAAGGCCGTGCGGACCCACGAGGAGTCGGTCGCGCTGTGGCGGGGCCTGGTCGGGCAGCGGGTCGACGAGGCGCTGGCCGGTCTCGCCCTCACGTTGGGCAACCTCGGCGTGGCGCTGAAGGGTGCCTGCCGGCCTTGGGCCGCCCGGACCGCCCTGGAGGAGAGCGTCGAGCTGTTGCGCCCCCTCGTCGCGCGGGACGACGGTCTGCGGGTGAACCTCGCTGCGGCCCTGACCAACCTGGCCGGCCTGGGGGACGGGTGACGGATGCCCGCGCGCCGGGCCGCCGCTGGCGTCAGCGGTCGAACGCCGGATATGCGAAGCGCTGGGCGACGGGCAGGCCGTCGCCCTTGGCGTCAGTGGAGCCGACGTCGTACACAGGGTGAACCGTTCCGGGTTCAGTGGAGACTCGATTCTTTTAGAGGATCGAGTTAGGGCACGTCCCTCCCCTTGTCCCGCTGAGCTGCGGCGTCGTGCGGTGCGCATGGTCGCCGAGGTACGCCCCGACTACGAGACCGAGTGGGCTGCGATGAAGGCTGTTGCGAGCAAGCTCGGGATCGGGACCGCCGAGACGGTACGTCAGTGGGTCCGCCGGGACCAGATCGATTCCGGGCCCGGGACGACAACGGAGGAATCCGCCCAGGTCAAAGCACTGAAGAAGGAAGTCGCCGAGCTCCGGCGGGCGAACGATCCTCAAGGCGGCCTCGGCTTTCTTCGCGGCCGAGCTCGACCGGCCACATCTTCGCTCGTGACGTTCATCGACGAGCACCGCGGCCGCTTCGGCGGTGTGGAGCCGATCTGCACCGTGCTCACCGAGCATGGCGTCAGCGTCGCTCCCTCCACCTACTACGCCGCAAAGACCCGCCCGCCTTCCGCGCGGGAGGTCCGCGGCGAGGAGCTGAAGGCCCTGGTCCAGGAGGTCTTCGATGCCAACTATCGCGTCTACGGCGCCCGCAAGATCTGGCACCAACTGCGCCGGCAAGGCCACCAGGTCGCACGCTGCACGGTCGAGCGGCTGATGCGGGAACTCGGTCTCACCGGGTCGTCCGCGGAAAGAGGGTGGTCACAGCCGTTCAGGACCGGGCAGCCGAACGGGCTCCGGACCTGATCGAGCGTGACTTCGTCGCGAACGCCCCCAACCGCACTTGGGTCGCGGACTTCACGCACGTCGCGGCCTGGGCCGGCACCGTCTATGTCGCCTTCGTCGTCGACACCTTCTCGCGCCGCATCGTCGGCTGGTCCGCGGCAACCACCAAACACACCGAACTGGTGCTGTCCGCAGTGGAGATGGGTCTGCGGCAGCGCGATCGCGAGGGCAACCGTCACGAGCCCGGCCAGTTGGTCCACCACAGCGATGCCGGCTCGCAACTTGGACTCAATCGGTCGTCGCAACACCGGCCTCTTGGAGGGATAGTAGGTGCTCGTTGAGGGCATCGCGGCCTCCATCGGTTCGGTCGGCGACGCCTACGACAACGCGCTGAGCGGTGCGTTGGCATGGGTGCCCATCAGATGGCGGCGAGGTTGTTGAGCAGGTGGCCAAGCTCTGCCGGCGCCTGAATGTGGGCCAGATGGCCCTGCCCGGCGAGTTCGTGGACTCCGGCGTGAGCGATGTGCTGCCGCACGTTGTCGAACGACGTTCCGTAGGGGGCTGTTCCGCGGTTGCACTGGCCGATGATCAGGTCGACATGACCTGCCTGTCGCGCCATCACATCCGGAGGCAGCGCTGCGTTGAGCGCGCCGAGTTCGGCGTACAGCGGTCCGCTCAAGCGGCGCAAGATCGCCCAAGCGAAATGATCGGCCCGAAGGTCCTCGACGTGCGCAGCGGAGAAGCCGGAGATCTGCCGATTGACGATCTCGACGCAGCGATCCCAGTCCGCTGTCTCCGTGGCGCTCTTCAGGTCCGGCAGTGCATGTTGTCCGAACGGCTGCATCACAGGCTCGTAGACGATCACCTGGGGAATCGGGTGTTCGTTGGCGGCCAGCAAGGTGATCAAGCCGCCGTAGCTCCAGCCGAAGACGGCCCTCGTGCTGTCGAACTCGTCAAGGACCACACCGAGGTCCTCAACCTCTGTCCGTAGTGAGTAAGAGTTGGTCAACGGCCCCGAGGAAGCACGTCCCCGACGGTTTACGACTACCACTGAGGACCAGGCATCGATGGTGCCCGCAACACGGCGCCACGCATGCGCATCGCTCATCACGCCCGGGACGACGACGAGGCCCGGAGCATCCGGCTCCCCGTACACATCGACCGTGACCCAGCTGTCTCCGTCGACTGCAAGCTTCTTCTGAATCGTTCGCTCCATAAATCTATTATGGAGCGAACGATCTACAATGCAAGCGTGACCGAACACAACCGTGGACGCCCCCGAGCCTTCGACCGCGACCGTGCGGTCCTCGAAGCCGCTCGCCTCTTCTGGCGACGCGGCTACTCCGGCACCTCGACCCGCACCCTGACCGCGGCCCTCGGGCTCTCCACCTCCAGCCTCTACGCCGCCTTCGGCAGCAAGGCCGGACTCTTCGAGGAAGCGGTGCGGACCTACGCCGAGCGTTACCGCGAGATCTACCAGCAGGCTGTCACCGAGAAGAACATCCAGACGGTCATCGAGCGCATCCTCACTGACTCGGTCCACGAGTTCACCCAGCCAACCGACACGCATCCCGGATGCCTCATCAGCAGCGCCGTGATGACCGACAGCACGAGCACGCTCGATGCCAGCGCCTATGTCGCCGAACTGCACAGCTCGAACGAGCAGGCACTGCTCGTGCGCATCGAACGAGCGATCCAGGACGAGGAACTAGCTGCGGGCACCAACGCGGCGGTCCTGACCGGGCTCATCCAATCCGTCTGGCACGGATTGTCAGTGCGGTCCAACGTCGACACGGCTCGCGAGGACCTGCTCGCGACGGCACAACTTGCTCACCAACTCATCTGCCAACAAACCACGTCACCAACGTCCTGACCCGCAACAGCTAGGCGGCGTGGGCTTCGGGACGTTCGACGAGCTCGCCGCGTTCGAAGCGGGCTCCGGCACGGACGAGGGCGACGAGATGGGGCGTGTTCACGGCCCGCCAGCGAGCCTGGGCGGACTCCACGAGCTTGAAGACCATCGCGAGAGCGGCGGCCCGGCTGCCCGCTCCCTTGGTCACCTTCGTCCGCAGCCGCACGGTCGCGAAGGTCGACTCAATCGGGTTCGTGGTCCGCAGATGGATCCAGTGCTCGGCCGGGAAGTCGTAAAACGCCAGCAGCTCGGCCTCGTCATCGACGATCTTCTTGACCGCTTTGGGGAATTTCGCGCCGTACTGCTTGGCGAACGCGGCGACGGCCTTGGCCGCGTGCTCGCGGTCCTCGGCGATGTAGATGTCCTGGATGGCCTTCTCCGTCACGGGCTGGGCCGACTTCGGGAGGCTGTCGAGGCAGTTGGCCGTTTTGTGAACCCAGCACCTTTGATGACGGATCTCGGGGAAGACCTCGTTGATCGCGTTCCAGAAGCCGAGTGCGCCGTCGCCAACAGCGAGAACGGGAGCGTGCATGCCGCGCCGCTGGCAGTCCCGCAGCAGACTCGCCCAGGACTGGGACGATTCGCGGTAGCCGTCCGCCATCGCGATCAGCTCCTTGGTGCCGTCCGCGCGCACCCCCATAACGACCAGGACCGCGGCTTTCGCCTCCTCCAGACGTATGCGCAGGTGGATGCCGTCGGCCCAGACATAGACGTAGTCCGTGGCCGACAGGTCGCGTTCGCAGAGCGCCTTGTGGCCGGCCTGCCATTGGGTAGTCAGACGGGTCACCGTTGCCGGGGACAGACCAGCCGAGGAGCCGAGGAACTGCTCGAGCGCGGGGACGAAATCGCCCGACGACAGGCCGTGCAGATAGAGCAGAGGCAGCACCTCGCTGATCTTCGGGGACTTGCGGCACCAGGGCGGCAGGATCGCCGATGAGAACCGCTTGCGCTCACCCGTCGTCTCATCGACGCGCTTGTCGTTCACCCGCGGCGCCTTGACTCGACCGCCCCGGCCACGGTCGTCACCGACCGCGGCTGGTGATGGCCGTTGCGGACGACCAGGCGGTGCCCGTGTTCGTCACGCTGATCTGCCAACTCTGCTATATATGCGTTGACTTCGGTCTCCAGGGCGGCGGCGGCCAGCATCCGCCTTGCGCCCTCGCGGACGATGTCGTCAATCAGGCAACCGGTCCCGGTCGTTCCATCGGGCATTCACTACGCTCAGCACAGGCGTGCCTTCCCGACCGACGGTGCAACGTCGGCCTACTCGACGACCAGAAGTCGATCACTCGGGAAGGTACGCCCTTCGCATCCAACCCGAGGCCGATCCACAGGTCATGAGCATTGCTCCGACCGCGGAGCCGGTAGGCAGTCCGCGCGATGGCCGGTGATCCTGCACCGCAGTGACAGACGCCGACTGCTGTCGCTCGGCGAGCGCGACAGGCACGGAAAGTAAGTGAGCGTTTGGTTCACCTATCGAATGTTTCATGACGATTTTCGGCGGCCCGACACGAACACCGGACCAAGCGAAACGCCGGAAAAACGGCTTCTGCGGTACTCGGCAGACCAGTTATACGCCGGGTTCCTTGCAAAAGCTCCTGTCTCATTTAGAAACCTACCGGTTCACGCGAGATTGAGAACACACGCCCGGATGCACCCAACGCCCCCGCACACGCCCTGCTCAGGCTGGCCGCCACCGCATACCCAGGCATCATGCAGCCCTCACGGCCCTACCCCAGCGACCTGTCCGACGCCCGCTGGGAACTGATTCGCCCCACCCTCGAAGCCTGGCGCCAGGCCCGCAACGGCATCCGCAAACCCACCCACGACCTGCGCGCCCTGATGAACGCCATCCTCTACGTCGACCGCACGGGCATCCCCTGGCGCTACCTGCCCCACAACTTCCCGCCCCACCAGACCGTCTACGGCTACTTCGCCCACTGGGAAGCCGACGGCATCTTCGACCAGCTCACCGGCCTCTTACGCGGCAAAGTCCGCCAGGCCGAAGGCCGCACCAGCGAGCCCAGCGCCTGCCTGATCGACAGCCAGAGCATCAAAACCTCCGCCACCGTCCACCTGACCAGCCAAGGCATCGACCCCGCCAAGAAAATCATCGGACGCAAGCGGCACATCGTCACCGACACCCTCGGCCTCCTGCTGGCCGTCGCCGTCACCGCCGCCAGCGTCCACGCCTCCGCCGCCGGCACCCAACTCCTGACCAAAGTCCGCGAGCGCCACCCCACCATCACCAAAGCCTGGGCGGACAACGGCTACAAGACCAAAGCCGTCGAACAAGCCGCCCACCTCGGCATCGACCTCGAAATCGTCCAACGCGACCCCAACCTCCGCGGCTTCCATGTCCAGCCCCGCCGCTGGGTCATCGAACGCACCCTCGGCTGGCTCATGCACCACCGCCGCCTGGCCCGCGACTACGAAACCCACCCTCGCCGCTCAGCCGCCATGATCCAAGTCGCCGCCATCAACCTCATGACCCGCCGCCTCACCCACGAAGCCACCACCAACTGGCGCGACAGCTAAGCCAAATGAAACGGACAACACAGAACCAAACGCTCACTAAGAGGTCGTTTTCATCTGTCTTGCCTGTTTATAGACGGATTCCCGATGGGTGAGGATGCGATGCGAAGGAGGCAGCCGGTGTGGCTGGGGTCGATGAGTCCTGAGGTGTGGCTGTTGGGGCGGAGTGCTGCTTGTTCCTGTCTCATCCCAGGATGCCCGGCTTCCCAGGCTGCGTGCTTCCGTCGTCATTGCTGTGCGCCTGGGCGCACTCGTTGAGCGGCGGTACGCCGGAGGCATGCCAAGCCGACGTCCTTATCCAAGTGATCTGTCCGATGCCCGCTGGGAGTTGGTCGAGCCGGTCCTGGCGGCCTGGCGCTTCGAGCGCCGCGGCAGGGCCCTGGACTTCGGCCGGCCGCCGGAACACGACCTGCGCGACATCATGGACGCGATCTTGTATGTGGACCGCACCGGCGTCCAGTGGCGCTACCTCCCGCACGACTTCCCGCACTGGAACACGGTCTACGGCTACTTCGCCAGGTGGCAGCAGGAAGGCGTATTCGCCCAGCTCAACGGCCTGCTCAGGCAACTCTTACGACAGAAGGAAGGCCGGGAGGCCGAACCGTCGGCCTGCGTGATCGACGCGCAGAGCGTGAAAACCTCCACCAGCGTGCTCGCCACCAGCCAGGGCATCGATGCCGGCAAGAAGATCGTCGGACGGAAACGGAGCATCGTCACCGACACCATCGGCCTTGTGCTCGCCGTGCTGGTCACCGCGGCAAGCGTGCAGGACTCCATCGCCGGCACCCAGCTCCTGGACCAGGTCGCCGCCGCACATCCCAGCATCCGCAAAGCGTGGGTCGACGGCGGCTACCGCCAGCACCTCGTCGAGCACGCAGCCACCCTCGGCATCGACATGGAAATCACTCAACGCAAGCCCGGCACCAAGGGGTTCGTCCCGATCTCGAAGCGGTGGGTGGTCGAGCGGACCTACGGCTGGCTCATGCTCCACCGCCGACTGGCCCGCGACTACGAAACCCACCCGCACCGATCCGAAGCCATGATCCACATCGCCATGACCGACCTCATGGCCCGCCGCCTCACCAGCGAGAACACCATCTCCTGGCGCGACCCGGAACCGCAGACCAAACAGCAGATTCCGGGATGAAACAACGGGAGAAAACGACCTCTAAAGGCTGTCCCGCTTTGGCGTGTCGCTCGGGACGTAGGGTGTGACGTGCTCTGCGCCGTTGGCAGGACCACGAGGGAGTGCGTCGTTGGACCGGAACCCCACCTGTTGCTTCTGCTGGCTCGTCGTCGATCTCGAGCAGGACGAGGCTGCGAATGAGCTCCGGCTTGGTCCCGCGCACTCCAGCAATGTGAGGCAGCTTGTGTACTCCCACTCAAGTTGTTTGCGCGAGCGTGTCCACTCGAACATGGACTTGTGGTGGGAGCTGTGACGGTGGGAGTCGGCCCACGCCTGTGACCGTGCTGGGATGATCTCTTCGTGGCTGGAGCGATCACGGCGTCGCAGCCGTCTTGGATATGCCCGTTTACCGGGCTGAGCCCTCACAGCTTCAGCAAGTTGGTCACGACTGTTCGCAGGCAAGGGGCTGATGGCGTTCAGCGAGGCCGACCGTGGGGCCTGCCGTTGGAGGACCGGGTCTTGTTGGTGGCGGCGTACTGGCGAACTAATCTGACGCTGCGGCAGCTGGCGCCGCTGTTTGGGATCTCGAAGTCTGCTGCCGGCAGGATCATCGATCGTGTGGGGCCACTCATCGCGTTGCGGACCCGCAAGCGGTTCCGGACAGACACCGTGCTCATCGTCGACGGCACCTTGGTGCCGACCCCTGATCATGCGGTGGCCGAGCAGTCGAAGAATTATCGGTACTCCACCAACCATCAGGTCGTTATCGACGCTGGTAGCCGGCTGGTCGTTGCTGTTGGCCGGCCCTTGCCGGGCAACCGCAACGACTGCAAGGCGTGGGAGCTGTCTGGGGCGAAGGCTGCCGTCGGCAACACCACGGTGATCGCTGACGGCGGCTATCGCGGTACTGGGCTGGTGATCCAGCACCATCGCGAACGCGGCCAGGAAGAGCTTCCGGCCTGGAAGGAGGAGCACAACCGCTCACACCGGAAGGTCCGCGCACGGGTGGAGCACGCCTTCGCCCGCATGAAGAGCTGGAAGATCCTTCGCGACTGCCGCCTGAAAGGCGACGGCGTGCATCACGCCATGCTTGGCATCGCCCGCCTCCACAACCTCGCCTTTACGGGATAGTCACGCCGAACGTGGGCGCCGCAGCCCTGACCGCCAGAGCCAGTTGATCATTGCGGGACAGCCTTAGCTAGGAAATAAAGGTAAATCTGCCTACTTTTAACGCCCTCTGATGTGCGCGGGGGTGCCGAACGTCCGAGTCCAGCGGCAAGGGGCTCCCCGCGAACGGGTCGGGATACCCCCTTACACTCTGGCGAGACCCCGACGCACCTGACCAGCCCGATGAGAGTGACCGATTTCATGAATCAGCCGAGGGCGGCCGCCCCGCCCACCCGGGCCAGCCGCCTCGACTCGCTCACCGGACTGCGTTGGTGGGCTGCCTTCGGTGTCTTCGCCCACCACATGACCAATCTGGCGCCGCTGCCGGTCTTTGAGGTGGTCGGTTTCGGCAAGTACGGAGTGACGCTCTTCTTCGTGCTCTCCGGATTTGTGCTGACCTGGTCGGCGCGGCCGGGCGTCACCGCGCCCACCTTCTACTGGCGGCGTTTCGCTCGGATCTATCCCGCGCACTTCGTGGCCCTGCTGTTCGCGATACCCGTCTTCTACAGCTACAGCCCCGACCCGGCCCAGAGCTGGGTCAAGCCGGTCAGCGTCGGAATCCTTCTGCTGTCCGTCCCGCTGATCCAGGGCTGGTGGCGGGATCCGGTCCTGCTGTACTCGGGGAATCCGGCAGCCTGGACGCTGACCTGCGAATTCTTCTTCTACGCTCTGTTCCCGGCGCTGCATCGCGTGTTCGCACGGTTGAGGGTGCGTGGCGCACTGGTGGCGATGACCCTCACTTTCGCTGCGGCTCTCGTCTACCGAGTCCACGTATGGTTCCAGCCGCATTCCTGGGCGGCGGAGGTGCCGCTCACGGTGGTACGGCTGAGTGAGTTCGTCATCGGGATCGCCATCGCTCGCGCGATGCTCTCGGGCTGGCGAGTGCGCATCGCCCCCGTCTGGGCGTTCCTTGGCTCTGCCGCCCTCGTCAGCTGGCTGGTCACCACCGCGGACCGGCCGGCCGGAAACACCTTTGCCGCCTTTGTGCGGGTCACGAAGGATGAGTGGATCATCTTCGCCTGTGCCGCGATGATCGCCACGATCGCCTGGCGTGACCTCGCAGGCAAACGCTCGTTGTTGCGCTGGCGTCCTCTAGTCCTCCTCGGCGAGTGGTCGTACGCGTTCTACCTCGTCCACGCGACCTTCATCTACATCACCCGTGACGCGTTCGGGAAAGAGACGGTGAGCTGGTCGAACCTGCAGTGGTACGCGGCCCTTCTCATCGTCTCGCTCGCCGGCGCCGCGGCGTTGCACTACGCCGTGGAACGCCCGCTGGAGCGGCGGCTGCGTACCTGGTGGGACACTCGGCGACCGCCCGCGCAGGACCGTCAGGCTGTGGGGTCGCTGCACTGATCCCAAGCGGACCGGGCAGTGCTGGGACAACGCGCTCGCCGAGTGGTTCTTCGCCACCATCAAACGGGAGATGCTCGACACGAGCGCCTGGCCCAGCCGGGCCGCCGCCCGCACCGCGATCTTCGACTTCATCGAGGGCTGGTACAACTTGCACCGACTGCACAGCAGCCTCGGCTACCGCAGTCCCGTCGAATACTAGACCGCTCTCGCGGCCTGACCACACACCGAGGGTGGGCTTGATCCAAGGCCGGGTAATTAACGCATTTGTGCTGGTGGCAAGGGGGCGTCCTGGCTGGTGTAGGTGGCGGGTCCGGTTTTGTTGATGAGTCCTTGGCGGGCCCATCGGTCGAGTTGTCGGCGCATGGTGCCCAGGGTGACGTCGCCGAGGTGGCGGGCGAGGTCTCGCGGGTGCCAGTGGCGGTCGGGTTCTGCGTCGAGGAGGTCAAGGACGCGGTTCTTGCGGCGGTCGTCCGGCGGGGTGTGGCGGTCGTCGTGCGAGGTGGCGGGCAGGTCAGGCTCTGGCGCGAGGATGGAGACGGCCAGGCTGGTGACGGTGCGGCTGGTGTCCGGGCGGCCGTCGTCTTTGGGGTCGTGGTAGCGGGAGATCGGCGACTTGACCTTGCGGTTGCTGACGCGGGGCCGCCTGGGCGGCAGGAGCCCGGCCAGGATCCGCCGGCCTATGACTCCGGTTGCACCGCTGGTGATGCCTGCGGCCTGGACGACCAGGTCCCTGGCGGTGTGGAGGGCGATGGTGAAGCCGCAGCCGCAGCGGTCCGGGTCGGTGCCGGGACGGGACTCGGCGGCCTCCACCATGACCGTTCGCAGGGCCTGGTAGAGAGTGAGCATGGCCCACATCTCCTGCTCGACGCCTAGGGGGTCGCCCGAGCGCAGCACCCGGCCCTGCCAGAGGGTGTTGCGCAGCGCGAAATATGCGGACTCGTGCTCCCATCGCTGGTGGTAAAGGGCGACCAGGGCCGGGGCCGGGTAGCGGCGGGCATCGGTCAAGGTGGTGACCAGCCGGTAGAAGCCCGTGAACGAGGTGCCGTCTTTGCAGGTCACGATGATCTCCGCTTCGACGATACGAACCGGGAGGGTGCCCAGGACGGACAGGTAGGAGCCGTCGCCGAGGCGGGCCAGGACCGGGGTGCGCCGGTTGGCGCGGATCCGGCCCAGGAACTGGGCGCCGGTGCTGGCAACGTTGGCCAGGAAGGCGTTGGCGTCGAAGCCCTTGTCCCATAAGACCAGCATGTCGGGGCGGAGATGGTGCAACAGCCGACGGGCATAGTCGGTCTCTCCGACGCTGGTGGGGCCGAACACCGCACCGATCAGGGCGCGAGTGCCGGTCTCCACGAGGGTCATCAGCTCCACCATCGGGTAGCCACCGCGGCTCTGCGGCCCGAACCGGTCCACATTCCTGTCGCTCTCGGGGACCTTGATAGAACTGCAGCCGTCGAAGGAGACCGTGCGAAACGGCCCGAAGCGAACACCGCGCGTCGTCGGCCGAGCCAGCGGCCCGGCCACGACGTCGAAAAGATGCCGCACCGGCGCGGCGCTGACCCGGCGGCGCAGGTCGCGCAAGGCTTTCGCGGACGGCCACGCGATCTCCAGCCCCGTCCCTGTCAGCGCTGCGGTCAGCTTCTGCCGCCCTTTGCAGCGCGGCACCAACGAGAACACGAACGGCCTGCTGCGGCAGTACTTTCCCAAGGGCACGGACCTGTCCCGCTGGGACGCCAATGAGCTCCAGGCCGTTGCCACCACCCTCAACAACAGACCCCGCAAGACACTCGGATGGAAGACACCCGCCGAAGCCCTCAACGAGCACCTACTATCCCTCCAAGAGGCCGGTGTTGCGACGACCGATTGAGTCCAAGCAGTACACCAGCCAACAATTCGCCGCGCTGGCACACCAGTTGGGGGTGCGTCTGTCGGTCGGCCGCACCGGACAGTGCTGGGACAACGCACTCGCCGAGTCGTTCAGTGACACTGAGGGGAGACGCGACGATGGAGTCGCCGACAGAACCTCGGCTGGGACCGCCGGAGCAGCCGGCCGCGAGCGCGCAGGAAATCGCCGAGTGGTTGGGGTCCGGGATCGTTGGGGCGCGCACCGCACTGGGCCGCCGCCCGCCCGGCATCCGGCGAGCCGCCCACGGCCCCCTGAGCGCCGCCGGGCGGACACGGGCCCTGGAGATCCAGGACTGCCGGGATAGCGCGGTGAGTACCCCCCGCCGCCCTCTGGGCACCGGTCCCCAGCCCCACACCCTCACCGCTGCGGAGGTCGCCAACCGGCCCGGCACCGTCGCACGGCGCGCAGCCACCCAGCTCGCCCGCGCCGGGGGTCGCAGAACCTCAATTGATGACGTTATCGCGTACGTTCCCGGTGCCGGCACGGATGATCCAGGATCCGTCTTCCTGACGGTCGGAACGTCGCTTGAGACGGTCGACGTCGGTGGAAGCGGGCCATGTGGTGCCGTCCGACCATCTGACTCCGGTCAGCTTGACGTCGTCCTCGCGCACATCCGCGTCGCTGAGGTCGTCCGTGGTGAAGTTGTCCATGAGACTCGCCAGGGATGCCTCGTCCACTGCCACTGGCGCGCCGACAGCCTGCGTGTACTCGTTATTGATGATCTGCAGGCACCGGCATCGGGCGAGGTCGAGGGCGCGGTCGAGGGCGCGCTCAAGGGCGAGGGCGCCCTCGAGGGCAAGAGTGAGGTAGCGGGCGAGGGCGGACTCGACGTCCCGCATGAGGAAGAGGGCGAAGCCGCGGACGACGGCGAGGTCGAGGTCGCGGGCGAGGGCGACGGCGACGTCGCGGGCGAGGGCTAGGTCGGGGTCGTGGTCGCGGGCCAGGTCAAGCGCGCGGTCGAGGGCGCGGGCGCGGCCGAGGGCGGAGGCGAGGTCGCGGGTACGGTCGAGGTCGAGGCCGCGGTTGCGGTCGAGGGCGGAGGCGAGGTCGTGGGCCAGGTCAAGGACGAGGGCGAAGGCGCGGGCGAGGTCGCCGACGCGGTCGAGGTCGCCGACGGGGTCACGGTAGCGGGCGAAGGCGCGGGCGAGGTCGCAGACGCGGTCGCGGTCGCGGATGAGGTCGCCAGCGAGGGCACGGGCGCGGGCGCGGTCGAGGATGAGGTCGCCAGCGAGGGCACGGGCGCGGGCGCAGTCGAGGCTGTGGGGGGAGATGCTGACCCAGTCCCCTACGACATGCAGCACGCGGCTCGCAGCCGCTACGCGGGGGTTGCTGCGCAGCTTCAGCCGCTGGGCCGGACTGGCCTGCCACCTGCTGCCGCCCGGGGCTGCGTTGGCGACGGGCGGGGCAGCGGCGGGCGGGAGGCGGTGGGGCGCTTGGATGCTGGGGGGCGTGAGGATGTCGCGCAGGCCTGCTTCCACGTCCAGAGCGGTCTCGACCTTCGTCGTGAACGCCTCATGGCGGGACTGGAGCAGGATGTCGCGCAGGCCGGCTTCGGCATCCAGTGCTGCTTCGATCTTCGCTGTGAACGCCTCGTGGTGCCGTGCCAGCTCGCGGTCGATCGGGTCGGCGGGCTCAGGCTCGTTCCTGTGAGCGGTCACTGGCGCTCCCTCTTCCGCTTCTCGAGCACTGTCACCGCGGTGCGGCGCGCGCGGGCGAGGTTGCCCCGGACCTGAACCGCGGGCACGTCCAGGATCTGTGCGATCTCCGCCGGACTGAATGCGTCGAACGTCAGAGCCAGTGCCTGCCGCTGGCAAGGAGGCAGCTCCCGCAGGATGGCCAACACCTCGTCGCATTCCAGTGATTCCCACATGGCGTGGTCGCCCACCAAATGCCCGGCAGCCGGTTCCGGCGACTCCCCGAGATCCTGCTCCCGGGGAGACCTGAGCGCGCGGATCAGCACCCGGCGGCCCGTCGTACGCGCCCACGTCTTGGGATGGCGTACCTCGCGCCACTTCTGGTGGAGCTTGCGCATCGTTTCCTGAGCGGCGTCCGCCGCGTCCTCCCGACCGGCACCTACCAGGATGAGGAACCCGACCAGACGCGAGAAGTCAGCCCGGTAGAAGGCGGAGAACTCCGCGTCGACGGCGGTGCGTTCCGCGGCCCGGTCCTCGATCCCGCCGACGGACAGGTCCACCGGCGGGTCAGCGTCCGTGGGCTCCCCCGAAGTCGTCACGCGCCCTTGTCCCCCTCATCCGAACGGCGGCTCACCGTGAGCCGTACGTACCGCCCACGTCGCCGCTCGGTCAGGCACACCTGCCCACCCGGCCCCGCCGCCCGCGCCACCTCGGCCAGGTGCCTGCGGGCCGCCCGAGCGTGCAGCACCCGGTAGCGGAAGTACGCGGCAAGCGTGCCGGCAAGCGCCGGGCCCGCGACCCCCACCACACTGACAGCGTCCATCGCGCCCCATCCTCTCGTCGTATGGCGGACGGAACGGACCGTCCACGGATGAGAGGCTCGAGAGGCCGCCCGCGTGAACAGACGAACCAAGATTCTTTTCGCAGACACGGCCTGAGCCGGAGGCGCTGCGCGACGAGGGCACGTACGAGTCCCTCCTCGGCTCCGTGGCCGTCGACGGCCTGCCGGACAGCGTTCAGCCCCGCGCGTCCGCCGGCGCCACCGACATGCTCACCTTCCTCCGCACGGCGCCCTCCGGCGCGGCCCGCGGCGTCTACCTGCGTCCTGACCCCCTGAATCCGTGAGTTGATGCAGGAGTGCACCGATCGCGGTTGTGTGAAGGTCAGCGCCTTTAGGCTCAATGGACCGAAGCACCTGCTTCCAGCCGCTGCTGGCGAGCATCCACGGTCTGGCCGATACGTGGTCACCAGCGACGCGATGCACCCGCAGTACGAACGCGCCACCTACTCCTGGGGCGGCGTGGCCGATGACGTGCTGGCGGTAGCCGTCGTCGACCCAGACCTTGCTGATGGCGGGACAGGCGGTGCGACCGCCTCGTCGGCCAAATGGGTGCCGGCGACGGAGTCCTGCACGCTCGCGGCCGTGACCAGCACCACCCCGAGCAGCAGGCCGAGGATGTCGGTGACGATGCTCCGCTTGAGCGCCGCGCTGTGCCGAAACCGACCGCACCGCCGCGGTGGTGGAGCAATTCCGGTACCGCGGCCATGGATGCCATCGAGCGCCGTACCGGGAGCGGCACGCGTGCCACAAGGTTTCCGCAAGGTCCTGGCGGCACGATGCACGTATGCGCCGCGCGACCTCTGAGAGCCCGCGCGGGCATGGCCTTCGTGGTGATCCCAGTAATCAGTGATTTCAGAAAGGGGACTCTCATGTCCGCTTCCTCGTCCGTATCCTCGCCCCGCCCGTCACGGCCCAGGCTCGCGGCCGTCTCCGGTCTGGCGTTGACCGTGTCGTTGGTCGGTGCGGCCGTCGCGCCGACAACGGCCAACGCGGACACCGGCGACCGCACCAGGACCGTCGACTGTGCATCGCTGTACGTGTCGGACAGCGGCGGCACGGTCCACGCCAGGACCAGGAACTGCACGGTCACCTGGGGCAAGAACATCCACGACAACGTCTACTGGCAGACCGTGAAGTTCCAGCTGCTCGACGACGACACCGACGGTGTGTGTGCCAAGGCGAACGCGATCGCATCCGACTCGGGGAAGAGCGCCTCGTTCAGCGAGTGCGACGGTGTCTGGACGACGAAGACCGCCACGCTGAACGGCCGCAGCTCCAACATCTTCATCAGGGTCGCCTACGGGTCGCACTCCCAGCACGGCAAGATCAGCACGAACATCGGGGCCCCTTCCGGGTTCTGACCGGCGGCTCGGGGCGGGGCCGGGGACGCTCTGATGGATTCCGAACCACAGTGACGGCAACGGATGGGCCGATGGGACAAGGCGACCGCAATCCACGGGTCCGCCGAGTCCCCGCGGCGCCGCTCCGACGCCTCCGCCTCCTCCTTCTCGTCGGCCGCTTCGATTTACGTCATCGGTACGGTCACCTGCGTGCAAGGGAGTTGGTCGGCGACGGCGTTCGCGTAGGCACCCGCGCGGTCACGGCCGTCGGTGAGGCAGAACCCCGGCGTGCGGTTGGGCGGGGTGGTGGCCCAGACGCTGAGAGCCGCCGCGCGCTCGTCGCCGGAACCCCCGTCGTCCCCGTCGGGCAGCAGCCGTGCTCGAGCCACTGATGCTGGAAGGCAGGATGACTCAGGGCTGGGCGGATGAGCGGTGGATGCTCTGACGGATGGGCTGCGGGTGTACGTCTGGGCCGACGGCATCCACCTCAACGTCCGCCCGGAGGAGCCCAAGCCTGCGTGCTCACCCTGGTCAGGGGACGCGCCGACGGCTCGAAGAAGGCCATCCAGGACATCCATAACGCCGAGGACAAGCAGCACGTCCACGCGGCGATCAAGACGTCGGCCCAGCCCTGCGTTCGACCTGCTCCTCGCGGCCGGAGCCGTGGCATGCGCCCTTTCCTGAGCTTGTCGTTTAAGGTCCGGCGTCGAACGCGGTTCGAACTTGATCAGCGTTTTCGCAGTTCAGCGGACGTGAGAGCGGCCTTCGTATGATCCTGTGCTCCGTCACAGAGTGGATCAGCGCGAAGGCCGTGGTTGTGAGGTTGGAGCATCGGGGCGTCCTTCGGGATGCGTTCGCGGAAGTGTCACGCTTCCGGACGGAGTTGTACGCGTGTCTGACGGTGCGGGGCGACGCGCTGTTCGAGTTGTGCGACGCGTTGTTGTGCACGGACGGGCCGGTGCGAACGCTGGTCGACCTCGCACTCGCGCCGGAACACCGCCGCGGACACGGCGCCCTCTACGGGGGCCTCAACCAGGGGCGGATCGATGTGGCCCGGCTGCGCCGCGCGCTGGCCTCAATGCCGTTGCCGAGGGCGGCGGATGGTCGGATCGTGCTGGTCGCGGACGTCTCGCCGTGGCTGCGGCCGGACGCCAACACCTGTGCTGACCGGGCCTTCTGCCACACGTTCGGCCGGGGTGAGGGCAAGCACCAGATGATTCCGGGCTGGCCGTACTCGATCGTGGCCGCGCTGGAGACCGGCCGCACGTCATGGACGGCGGTGCTGGACGCGGTCCGCCTGGAGCCGGGCCGGTAGGCGGTGTTGTTGCACTTCAGCTCCAGCGCGTTCAGCAGCGGCGAGAGCATTCGGCGCCAGTGGTTGGAGTACGAGGAGCGCAGCACCGTACGCACCCGGGCCCGGTAACGGGCCTCGTTCGCCGCGGCCTCCGCTGCGAGGGCCTTCAGCGTTGACTCCCCTGCCACCGGATAGATCACCTTGCGGACCGTGCCGCCCGGCTCGGCGACCGCCGCCTCCGCCAGCCGCAGCAGGATGCCCTCCTTGCCGCGGACCCGCTTGAGCTCCTTGTTGAACTCGCCCTCGACCTTCTTCTCCGTCCGCGTGTTGATCTTCTGCACGAGCTGGATGAACAGCTCCACCAGCGAGTCGGTGATCTCCGTCTCCCGCACATGGCACAGCGTCGACAGCCGCGTGTACCGCACCGGCGCGGCCGCCGTCCGCAGGTCCGAGGGATACTCCTTCGCTGCCCGCGCCCGCCAGGCCGCCACCAACTTCCCCGACACGTCCCCGAACAGCTCCGGCGGAAGCTGAAGGCAGCGCACCCGCTGGAGCTTGTTCACCTCCGCCAACAAGCTGTCCAGCCCCAGCGCACCTGGGTCCGCCTTCAGCTCGGTGAAGAGCGTGCCCCCGCCGCCCGCGCTCCCCTCGTCCGCGCCGGCGTTCTCGGCGATCAGGTCGTCCAGCCGGGACCGGGTCGCCGCCGACAGCCGGCCCACGGTGGCCGCGCAGAACCGCTCCTCGAAGGCGCTGACCGCCTTGCCTACCAGCCGGGCGATCTGCCCTGGAGCCGGCGGCTCCAGCCGGCCCTTGCGACAGCGGGCCACCACCGCCTCCGCCAGCCGGTCCCGGTTCAGCTCCACCCCGCACAGTTCCACCGCCAGCCACTCGGCGAGCTGGACCTGGTCCTCCTCCGTGCACTCACGGAAGCCGAACGCGCCCCGAATCTCCATCTGGTGCCGCTTGATCGCCCGCCCAGCCCAGTCGTACACGGTGAACCGGCTCGTGCGGCACCTGCGCCGCCCGGGGACGCGGGGACTGTTCGTATCCGCGACAGGGACCGGGAAGACGCTGGTGTCCATCCGCGTCGCGGACGGGCTCGGCGCACGCCTGGTGCTGTTCGTGGTGCCCACCCTGGACCTGGCGGCGCAGACCGCGCTGGCCTGGCGCGTTACGGCCATGGCGAGCACATGGTGATCGTGTCCTCGAGAAGGACATCCGGACCTGGATCGCCGCATGGAACACCGATCCCAAGCCCTACGTCTGGCCCAAGACGGCGGACGAGATCCTCGAACGCCTCACCTCATATCTGAACAGAATTCCTGACTCAGAAGACTAGGATCCGCGTCGAGGTCGTGCAGCGATGACATGGACTGCAGGCCTCGGCTCGCTGGGGGACCCACCCAGGAGCAGGTGGACGCTCAGGTGTGGGGGCCGCTGCGGTTCGTGCCCGGCGTAGACGGCGCCGACGCCAACGGGCAGACGATCCCGGCGTTCCCGCTGCGAGTGGGTGTCGGCTGGCCCCTCGCGCTGGAGCGCACGCCGCCGCTCTGGCAAGAGGGCGACGACCGGGAGGCTCGCTGGCGCGACAAGTGGTTCAACACGCCGATGCGCCTGGTTTTCACCTGCCGCCGGGACGGGTTCGTCCCGTGGGTGGTCCCGTACGAGGTGGACGTGCCGCAGGCGCCACGGGTGCGGACGATGTAGGCCACCGGCCCCTACCAAGCTGGCAGCCAGGGTGGCTACTCGGGCACGGAAAGGCCTTGAGCCCCCAGCGAGAACAGAAGCCTGCCGCCGCAGGTGGCGATCTGTTCCCGCGTCCCTTCGACCCTGCACCCTTGCCGCTGGGTTCTCTGGTGACCCGCACGAACACCGCCGACGAGCCCGCCGTCGGCGGTGACGGGCAACGGCTGAAGCCGTCGTGCATCTACCGCGAGTGACGGCGGGCCGTGATCGAGTCCTGAGGTTTGCACGCGGTTCATGCTGGTCAGAGCGCTGACTCAGACGGTGGAAGCGCGGTGACGTGTGTGCGTTGAACCTGCCTTGTTCAGGGTGTCGGGTGGGTGGTGTGGGTGCGTCGGTGGTGGTCGTAGTCGTGGGTGTGTTCTTCGGCCCAGTTCTGCAGGTGTTGCAGTGCGGGGGTGGCGTCGCGGGCGAGGTCGGTCAGGGCGTACAGCACCGTCGGTGGGCGGCTGGTGTGAACGGTGCGGGTGATAAGTCCGCCGGTTTCGAGGTCGCGCAGGGTCTGCGCGAGCATTTTGTCGCTGACGCCGCCGGCCCGACGGCGCAGCTCGGACCAGCGTTGCGGGCCGTCCATGAGGTCGACCAGGACCAGGGCGGCCCACCGGGCGGTGACCAGGTCGAACAGCTGCCTGCCGGGGCAGGCGGGATTACGGACGTTGCCGCGCGTGCTTTCCTGCACGTGCTCACCTCACCTGAAGGTATGTACTTCCCTCTAGAAAGTAACTCGGTCAGAGTGAGGGGACCAACCCCTGATCGTCAAGGAGTAACCCGTGGCAACCGACGACGCCGTGATCCGCGCCGTGAACACAGTGACGGTGCTCGGCGGCCCCACCGCGCTGATCCGCCTGGCCGGCTGGACGCTGCTGACCGACCCGACCTTCGACGCCGCCGGCACCGAGTACCAGGACGGCCCGGTTTCGGTGCGCAAGACCGCCGACCCGGCGCTGAAGCCCGGGGAACTGCCCGCTCTCGACGCGGTCCTGGTCAGCCACACCGGGCATCTGGACAACCTCGACACCGCCGGGCGTGCGGTGGCCTCCGCTGCCTCGCAGGTGTTCACCACCGTCGCCGGCGCCACCGATCTCGGGGGTGCGGCCGTCGGCCTGGAGCCCTGGCAGACCCGGACCCTGTCGACGCCGGGCCGCATGCCGCTGAACATCACCGCGGTCCCCGCCCGCCACGGTCCCGTCGGCACCGAGGACATCACCGGTCCGGTCACCGGCTTCCTCCTGCACACCGATGACGGCTCCACGCCGAGCGTGTACGTCTCCGGTGACACCGTCGACCTGGACGCGATGAGCGCCCTGGCCGGCCGGTACCGCGTCGACGTGGCGCTGCTGCACCTGGGCGCGGCCGGCTTCGAGGCATTCGGTGACATACGACTGTCGCTGACCGCGGTCCAGGCCGTCGAGGCCCGCCGCCTGCTCGGCGACCCCCTCGTGGTGGCCGTGCATGCCGAGGGCTGGGCGCACTACACCGAAGACCGCGGCCACGTCCAGCAGACCTTCGACGCCGCCGGCGCCCCGCTGCACTGGCCCACCCCGGGTGAACCCGTCACCCTGCCCGACCCCCACACCCTCTGACACCTCAACCGCCCGCCGCCGCCGACACACCGGCCGCCTCCCATGCCGCCGCAGACGCGGGAGCGGCCGCGGTTACCGCACTGCATGAGGGCCTCGCCCCCCGTGCCGGACAGGATCATCGGCGCGCACGACAGCGCCCAGCAGCTTTCTGGGGCTGACGCCCTCCGTCACCGGTCAATGGCTCACATGGATCGGCCGGTAGCCGACCTGCCCGTCCGCAACGAAGAAGCGAAGAGGAAGGAAAGAATATGAAGCCGGAAGTGGTGCACGAGCGCTTCGCCCAGTACCTCAAGGACCAGGACCTCGACGGCCTGGGTTCCCTGTTCGACGAAGACGCCATGTTCGTACCGGGACCGGGACAGCAGCCGGTCTACGGCAGGGAAAGCATCAAGGAAGCACTGACGCCCTACCTCGCCTCGCCCAGCACCATGGAGGTGGTGGCCGCGTCGGTCCATCAGAACGGCGACCTGGCGATGGTCCAGCCGTCCTGGCGGATCACGAGCGAGAGCGGCATCGTGGAGGGGAAGGCGGTCGAGGTGATGAGGAGGACGGCCGAGGGGGACTGGGTCTACATCATCGACAACCCCTACGGCGTCTGATTCTCGTCATCCCGGCATCACCGTCGGGCGAGGGAAGTTCCTCACGGCAGCGGCGGCCGTATCCACGTTCTCGATGCGGCCCCCGCTGCACTGGCCCACCCCGGGCCGGCCTCTCACCCTGCCCGACCCGCACACCCGCTGACACCTCACCCAGTACCGGTGGCGCACCGGCCCGCTCCTTCTACGCCGCGGTCGACGCGGGAGCGGCCGCGGTCACCGCACTGCATGAGGGCCTCGCCACTGTGCCGGACAAGTACATGGCGGACGCGGGCAGTTACGACCGCATCACCTACGAGGCCATGAACTCCCGCTACGCACGCGACGCGGCGGAGACCGTCACCGGCCGCTTCGACGTCCTCCTGCGCGAGCTGTACACCACGGACCCGCAACGGCCTTGAGGAGGGGGGATCCCGCGAGCCGGTGATCCGCCGGCGTCGTGGCGGACTCGTGTGTAGCCTCTGTGAACACTGATCGACTTCACGATCGGCTCACCAGGGGAGGATCATGAAAGGCAGGACACGAGTCCGGCGAAGAACGGGCTGGGCGGCGGCAGGTGGGGCGGTGGCCCTGGTGCTGCTGACCGCGACGGGAGCCCATGCCGAGGGACGGGGGGACGTCCGTGTGGTGTCGGCCACCGTCAACGGCGGGGCCGAGGTCACGATCGGCACGGCGAAGAAGGTGACGTTCCCGATCGCCATCACCGTCAAGGACAACTCGGGGGTGAAGGGGCTCACCCGCGTCAGCACGTTCAACCGCTCCAACGGCTACGGCTTCATCAGCTGGACGGGTTCGACGTGCCAGAAGAAGTCCTCGACCACGTCGGTGTGCAAGGCGACGATGACGGTGGATCCGGCCTGGATCGCGGCCAGTGACGACATCGACTCCAACAAGGTCGCCGGGGGCTGGACGGTGAACGCCACGGTCAAGGCGAACGACGGCGACTACTGGATCTCCGACTCCATCGCCGAGTACAAGGTGAAGCGAGCCTCGAGTCTGACGACGGACGCGGCCCCCGAGCCGGTCGTCAAGGGCGGGAAGCTCACGATCACCGGCAAGCTGTCGCGGGCGAACTGGGAGACCCTGAAGTACCAGGGTTTCGCGGGGCAGGACGTGAAGCTCCAGTACCGCAAAGCCGGCGCCGCCCACTACAGCACGATCAAGACCGTGAAGACGGGCAGCTCCGGGCAGCTCAGCACCAAGGTGACCGTCACATCAGCGGGCAGTTGGCGCTGGTACTTCCCGGGCACGACGACAACCGCCCGGATCGTGTCGGCAGGCGACACGGTGGTACTCAAGTAGTAGTCGCCCCATGCGGAAGCCCCGTCCGTCCGTCGGCACGGGGTGAAGGTCGCATGCGGTGCGCCGGGCCTCGACCCTCCGGTCGAGGCCCGGCTGCCCGGGACGATCGCTACTTCCTGTGAAGCGCGGGCGCCTGGGGGAGAGGCTCCGTTTTCGGAGGGGCCTGAACCCGGGCCTGACCCGGGTCCGCCCTCTCGTCACGGCTCCGGGTGGGCGTCGACGAGTTCGGGCTCCAGCCCTTCGCTCACCTCCGCGTGACCCCGCCCGACTTCGGCGCGCCAGGCCTCGAAGGCCCAGGCGGTGAGGGCGACGACGGCCAGACCGAGCAGCCAGCCGCCCACCACGTCGCTGGCAGGGGCCGCCAGGCGCGCGGCACCAAGGGCAGCAGGACCGCTGCCGCCCGTCGCCGCCTCACCCGTGGCCGCCCCCAGAACTTCCTCTAGCCGGTGGAGCAGTCCACCGCCCGCACGGCACCATACGAGCCGCTCCCCCCGGCTCCGTGCGCTGACCCTTCGCTCTGCCGCTCCCGGCCCATCAGTGCCACACGCGGGGGGCAGCGTGAGTACCGCGCCGCCCGGGCGGGCTGAGCTGGCGTCGGCGAGGGTGGTCGAGGTCCAGCCCGCGAGCGCCCACGGCGGGGAGGCGCGGGGCGCCGCACTCACCCAGGCCGAGAAGGACCTCGCTGGCGTCCGGCAGCGCGGTCGGTCGGAGCTGAGGGCAGGGCGCGGAGCCCGACTTCATACGCCATCGCGCCGAGGGCGAGGACCACGAGCGGCCACACGAGCGGGGACGGGATGGTGCCGTGGACCAGGGCCGCGCCGACGCCGCCGGTGCCGAGTACCGCGGTGCAGGCCGGAACGCTGGGCAGGGCGATCCGCAACACCACCTCCCGACATCGGGCTGGGCTGGCTGAGACGGAGTTGCGGGCGCTCATCAGTCGCTCACCGTGATCGCCTCGGCCGCCGCAGCGAGCCGCCCTACCTTCCGGCGGACCTTCTCGCCCTGGATCTCCGGCTGCGCAGCACCAGCGGTCAAGGCTGCTTCGGCCCAGGTGGTGACTCCATTGGTGGCTAGGGCGAGAGCCACCGCTCGCTCGGCCGGGGAGAGGGCCTTCAAGATCGTGTTCAGGCGCGGGTTCTCGAAGCCGACCTCGACTTCGGTGCCGGGGGCGGCCTGCCCGAGACCAAGTCGTACAGGGTCAGCCCGTCGCCGAGCGGGGTGTCGAGCAGCAGCAGGCGCGAGTGGTCGACCTTGCGGCGCCAGACCGGGGTGAGCTGCCGGTGGTGACGCTGGCCTCTGACTTCAGCTTCTCCAAGGCGTCAGGGGTCAGGTGGCCTTGGTCGTAGAGAGGGTCCGCCTCGCCCTCGGCCTGATCACTGTCGCCGTCCTGTAGACGCTCCTGCCGCAGGAGTCCGCGCACCGGCTGGCCTGGTGGCGTGATCGCCGCCGACACCAGCAACTGCGCCGCCAGTCGCGAGTCCGCCGGGAGCGTACGAACGGGCGTACCGAGGCACAGCGCTACGACGAGTGACTGACACGCCCGAACAGTGGCGTGGGCTCATGGCCGCCCCGGCCGGGCCCGCAGAAGCTGTCGGTGCTGCTCCCGGCGAAGCGGTGCTGCTGGGCAGGCGGATGCGACGGAGGCCGGACGGCCCAGGCGGCTGTCTCCCGGTCGGTTACTGGCCGGGGTGGACTGCCTGGACGCCGGTGCCCGCGTACGCCTTGGGCGTCAGCGTGAGGAGGAACCGCCCGGCCGGGTGTGCGGCGGAGGGCCGGGCGGCGTGGATGGCGTGGACGGCGGCCCAGGAGTGCCCGAAGCGCAGCAGGCCGGTGGCGGTGACGGCTGCGTCGGTGTCGAACGCCTCGATCCGGATGAACCGCAGCCCCTTGATGTAGCTGAGCAGCCCGGGCCGCTCCGCGTCGCCGGCCGTCAGCGACAGCACCGGCGCGGACAGATCCCCGAGCCCGCCGGACGCCTGCACGTAGAACGCGGCTACCGCCTCGTTGAACGGGTCCTTCGGGTCGTACAGCGCCGCGGCGGTCGTGTGGTCCAGGACGACCGAGATCGCCGCCACTACGCGGCCGTCTGCGAGCCGTGCTGCGGCCCGGCCAGGCGCTCCAGCAGCGCGCGGGCCTTCGCCTCGGCCTCCGCGCTGGGCGCCTGCCCCAGCGCGGAGGCGAGCTCCGCGCGGGCCAGCTCGGCACGCTCGGCGTACTCTGCCCTGGTCGGCGTGTTCTGCGCCAGCTCTTCCACCAGGTTCCGGATCGTCGTGCCGTGCTCGGCGGCCAGCTGCGCCAGCCGGTCCCGCGCCGCAGCGCTCACCTTGATGCTCGTCTCGTCCGCCATGACCCGACTCTACCGCGTTCCTCTACCGCTGGTAGAGGAACGCGGCGCCGGGTGCCCCATCGGCCGCCACGTGTCCCGGGAAGAGCCGCGGTGACGGCGGCTGAACACTGCGGTGCTGCCGCACCCGGCGCGCCCTGACATCGTCCGGCCCCGAAGCCTCCTGGCCGACATCGCTGACCTGCGGGGCCGATGCGAGTGCGCGCCGCCGCGCCCCGCGTCCACGGGCGGGGCCATGGCGGACGCACCGGGCGGCGGGTATGCACGATGCACGCGTCTGGTACGCGCGATGGACGCTCGGGTGCGCCGCACGAGGCGGCGCTGGGCAGCCGCAACGGGCGGCCAGCGCTGGAGATCCTGGTGGACACGGACGGCAACGGGCAGGGGCGAGGTCGGCGCCTCCGAGGAGCGGTCGTGCGCGTCCCCGCCCACACCTCTGCCTTCGTGCTCCACCTCGCCCTCAGCACCGGAAGCGGCACGCCCTGCACCGGGCCGTGGAAGCGGACTTGGCTCCTCTGTGAGCGCCGCCTGATGGGCCGCCGACGACAGGAGCGGGGAAGCCGTCACCCTCGCTGCGCAGCCACACCAGACACACGGGCCGGAGACTGCGCATCAGAGCGCCTGCGGGCGGGCCTGGAAGAGTTTCCTGGTGCGCTTGTCGTACGGATGATCTAGGGTCGCGTTGTTTCTCAGGGGAGGGGATGACGCATGGTGCGTAGGGGACGGTGGGCTGTCGTGTGCGCGGCTGCGTTACTGGTGATGGTGGGGTGCGGGCAGCGCCAGGCGCAGTACGGCCCTGACTTCACCAGCGCCGAGGAAGTGCCGGAAAAGCTCAGTACGAACGGCGTCACCATCATGGTCGGTGATCCCGACGCGCCGGTGACAGTGCACCTGTACGAGGACCCCCGCTGCCCGTACTGCGAGGAGTTCGAGACCACCGGCGGCAGTTCGCACCTGCGGGAGGCAGTACTCGACCGCTGGGCCAGAGTCGAATACACCCTCGCCTCCTTCCTGGACGACCGGGTCGGCGGCACCGGTTCGAAGAAGGCCGTCAACGCACTGCGCGCCGCGCTGGAGGCAGGCAAGTTCGTGGAGTACCACGAGGTGCTGTACGCCAACCAGCCCGATGAGAGCGTCGACGGCTACACCGACGCCTCCCTGCTGGAACTGGCCGGCCAAGTGGAGGGCCTGCGCGGCCCGGAGTTCGACGCAGCCGTGAAATCCATGAAATACCGCTCCTTCGTGACTTCCTCTCAGAAGGCCTACGAGGAGGCCGGGGGAACACAGGAGCCCGAAGGCCCCGGTACGCCCACCGCGGTGATCAACGGCAAGCGGATCCCGTTGGAGTACAACGCCCTGCTCCTGCAGAGCGACGCTTTCGCCGAACTGCTGCAGAAGGTCCACGACGAGCCCGGAGAGTGGCAGGACACCAAGCTCTGAACCACCGGGCCATGCGCCGCAATCTCCAAGCCCGCCGCCAGGTCACCACCGAGCCGGTGCCCCTGCGGATGATCCGCAGCAACCGCCTGCCCTCATCGTCGTCAATGCCCCGGGCCTGCACACGTTCAGCCCTGATCATTCTTGCCGTCCTTCTCCGGACGGATAGGGTTCTGCGGATGGACATCACAGACCTGACGCCTCTGGAACGTCACATCTGGCGGGCGTTCCCCCGTGGTGTAGCGATCGACGTCTGCCCAGACGAGAGTGAGGACCCCGCAACGATTCAGGGCGCGGAACGAACTGTTCGGGCTGAGGTCATCCGGGCCCTCCTCCTGGGAAGTTCATCCGAACCCGGAGAAGCGCCCGCTCTGCGCGTCGCCGGTGCGAAGATCACCGGCGTCCTCGACCTCCGGCACGCAGAGATACACCATCCGATCCGTCTGACCTCCTGCCACTTCCAGCACTCCTTGGAACTCGACGGGACGCATGCTCGCCAACTTGACTTCAGCGGGTCCTGCCTTCCCGCTCTGGCGGCCACGTCCCTTCGCGTCGACGGTGCACTCCGGCTCACGAACTGCCGGGTAGCGGGAAGCGTCCAGCTGAGCAACGCGGTGATAACCAGCGGGATCTTCCTGGACCACGCGCGCCTTGGGAATGATGGCGAATGGGCGCTCCGACTCGATCACGCCTCTGTCGGTGCCGATGTACGGGCACGGGGCCTCGTGGCACTGGGTGGAATCCGCCTCAGCACGGCGCATGTCGCAGGGGCTGTCGACCTAGAAGATGCCCAGGTCAAGAACGCGAATGGCGATGCCCTCGACGCCGCGCGGCTCACCGTCGGAACCGTCCTCAACGCTGGTGGCCTCACTACTGAGGGCCGAATCAGGCTCACCGGCGCCAAGGTCGCAGGCTGGATCTCCTTCATCGAAGCCAAGCTCAGCAATCCAGGCGGCGTCGCACTGGGCATCAGCAGCTGCGAAGCCACCCAGCTGACGCTGCGAGATGCACAACCAGTCTCTGGCGACGTCAAAATGCACTACGCCAGCTTCAAGGTCATCGAGGCCGCGCCACAGGTCTGGCCAGCCACGGTACGGCTGGAGGGACTGACGTACGAGGCGCTTGCCCCGCGCCTTCCCGCCGCAGATCGGCTCGCCTTGTTGCAGCGCGATGCTGACGGCTTCGTCCCTCACAGCTACGAGCAACTTGCTGCCTTTTACCGCCGCGTTGGCGATGACGCCGACGCCCGCACCGTCCAACTCGCCAAGCAGCGTCGACGCAGGGGCACTCTGCCCTGGTACGCCAAGCTATGGGGTTACATCCAGGACGCCACCGTGGGCTACGGCTTCCGCCCCACCCGTGCTGGTGGCTGGCTCCTGGCTCTGCTCCTTCTGGGCTCAGCCGCGTATGGAACGCACCATCCACCACCCGTCGAGCACGGCAAAGGCCCAGGGCTCAATGCCCCCATCTATACCCTGGACCTC
Organism: Streptomyces achromogenes; assembly: GCF_030816715.1. Lineage (NCBI taxonomy): Bacteria > Bacillati > Actinomycetota > Actinomycetes > Kitasatosporales > Streptomycetaceae > Streptomyces > Streptomyces achromogenes. The sequence continues at coordinate 9,087,677 of NZ_JAUSYH010000001.1, forward strand.
CTGCTGCCGATCATCGACTTCGGTCAGCAGAATGCCTTCGCACCGACCGGCGTTTTCCAGTGGCTGTCCTACCTACTGATCGCCGTCGGTTGGGTTCTCGCTACGACCGTCGCCGCCGGGGTCACACGCACCCTCAGCCGCCAGTAGCCCACCCGCTTGCCCCGATTCAACAACTCGGTGCTGTCTGGCGCAGCAACAGAGCGACACGTCACAACGGGGCGAACGTTGTCTGATGCGGCAACTAGGAGCCGGAAGGCCGAACGAATTCCGGGCACCGGACCGACCGGGCGCGCGAGAAGGGCGCCCAAGGACAGCGGGGCGCCCTTCTCGTATCGGGGGAGGGATCAGAGCCGTACGAGCTCCCGGTCCTCGTCCACGTCGGCGTCCTTCGGGCGGTCGTGCGCGCGCAGGCCCTCGCCCTCGACGTCGACGTTCGGCAGGGCGCGGTCGAGCCACTTCGGGAGCCACCAGGCCTTCTTGCCGAGCAGCGTGAGCACCGCCGGGACGATCGCCATGCGGACGACGAACGCGTCGAAGAAGACGGCGACCGTGAGCCCGACGCCGAACATCTTGATCACGGTATCGCCGGAGGAGATGAAGCCTCCGAAGACGGCCATCATGATGACCGCGGCGGCGGACACGACCCGGGCGCTGTGCTTGAACCCGCTGACGAGGGCCTGGTTCGGGGACTCGCCGTGGATGTACGCCTCCCTGATGCGGGTCACGAGGAACACCTCGTAGTCCATCGCGAGGCCGAAGACCACGCCGACCATGATGATCGGCATCATCGACATGATCGGGCCGCTCTCCTCGACGCCGAGCAGGCCGCCGAGCCAGCCCCACTGGAAGACCGCGACGACGGCGCCGAGGCAGCCAGGTCTCGTCGGCGCCCGCCAGGTGCGCGGGTACCCGAGTGATCTGCCCGACGCCCGCTGGGAGTTGATCGAGCCGTCAAAGTGTGTCGGTGACGATGTTCCGCTTCCTGCCCACGATCTTCTTCCCGGCGTCGAGGTCGATGTCCGCGCCGCAGAGTCCGGGGGCGACCTCGTCGCTGCGCTGTCCGGGGAACAGCCAGGTCAGCGTGATGGCCCGGGTCAGCTCGGCCGGGTAGGTGCGGCCGTCCGCGGTCGGCAGGTCGCCACTTTCGACGTTCAGCCCGGCCCAGAACAGCTTCGCCCAAATGTCATCCGCGAACACCCGGGGGTCGGGACCCATGAAGGCTCGGACACTGCGAGGAGTTCTCAACGCATGGGCAGGGTTGAAGCGTTGTGGCATCCACTCCCATTCGTGCAGGTCGCGGAAGAACGCGCGAGGCACTTCAGGTATCCGGACTTCGCCTCCGAGGTGAGCGGCTTGCTGATGCGGCCCTGGGACCGCATGCCCGTGGTCGACTGGGAGAAGTCGCCGACCGTCATGCGGTCAACCGGCGTGACCCAGGACGCGTATGTCTGGCGGGTCCAGTGCTCTGGTGTCGTGACCTCGGGATCCGGCCGGTTGCGGTGTCAGGGGAATGCCGTGGCGGTGGTCAGTGCTTGTGTGGACTTCAGGTGCTCGCGCAGCCACTGCTCGGTGTTGCTCACGTGCAGCAGCGCGGCGGCATGGGCGAGTGAGACTTCCCGGCTGGCCAGAGCCGTGTAGATCGCCTCATGCTCCGCGAGCGTGCGTCCCGCCGCGCGGGTGTCCACCAGGCCGCGCCAGATCCGTGCGCGCAGCGTATGGCCGGAGATGCCCTCGAGGAGGCTGATCAGCGTCTCGTTGCCGGTGACGGCCACGATGGCCCGGTGGAAGGCCACGTCGTGGGCGTTGAGCCGCTCCACGTCCTCGCGCGCTTCCCGCATGGTGTCCAGATGCCGCTTCACCTCCGCCAGTCCGGCCTCCGACAGTCGGGTGGCGGCCAGGGCGGTGGCGGCGGGCTCCAGCAGGCGTCGGACCTCCATGAGGTCCAGCACGGCGGCGGGGTCGCCCTGGAGCAGTTCCACCGCCCCGCCGAGCCCTTCCAGCAGCAGGCTCGGCTGCAGACTGGTGACATAGGTGCCGTCGCCCCGTCTGACCTCCAGCACGCGTGCCACGGAGAGCGCCTTGACCGCCTCGCGGGCGAGGTTGCGGGAGAGCCCGAGCTGGGACGCCAGCTCCGGCTCGGGGGGCAGCTTGGCGCCGGGAGGAAGCGCTCCGGAGGCGATGAGCTCGCGGATCTGCGCGATGGCCTTGTCGGTCAGGGACATTGAGGGCTCCGTTCCGCGGCCGGAGCGTGAACGCCGTCGGGGACGGGCACGTCATCCCTGAGGAGTTCTCGGGCGCGCAGGTCGTCCCACAGGGCGCCGGGGACGGTGCTCATGTGCAAGTGCGCGTTACGCGCGACCTGTTCGGCGTTGCGCATGCCGAGGGTGACGTTGACGACGGCGGGGTGCGTGAGAGGGAAGGCGATCGCGGCGGCGGGGAGGGTGGTGCCGTGGGCGGTGCAGACGTCGGCGATGGCGCGGGCGCGGGCGACGAGGTGGGGCGGGGCGTCCTGGTAGTCGTACTTCATGCCGTCGGCGGGGCGGTCGCGGGAGAGGAGGCCGGAGTTGAAGACGCCGACGGCGACGACGCTTTTGCCGTGTTCCTCGGCGGCGGGCAGGACGTCGTCGAGGGCGGACTGGTCGAGGAGGGTGTAGCGGCCGGCGAGCATGACGACGTCGGCGGGGGTCTCGCGCAGGAAGCGGGCGAGCATGGCCGACTGGTTCATGCCGGCGCCGATCGCGCCGAGGACGCCCTGGTCGCGCAGGTCGGCGAGGGCGGGCATGGCTTCGTCGGCGGCCTGCCGCCAGTGGTCGTCGGGGTCGTGCAGGTAGACGAGGTCCAGTCGGTCCAGGCCGGTGCGTTCCAGGGACGCCTCGATGGAGCGCAGCACGCCGTCGCGGCTGAAGTCCCACTGGCGGCGCAGGTCGTCGCGGACGACGAAACCCTCAGAGTCGACGCCGCGGGGGTCCTCGTTGGGGACGAGGAGCCGGCCGACCTTCGAGGAGACGACGTACGCGTCGCGGGGGCGGCGGTGCAGAGCGGCACCCAGGCGCTGTTCGGACAGGCCGAGACCGTAGTGCGGTGCGGTGTCGAAGTAGCGGATGCCGGCGTCCCAGGCGGTGTCGAGAGCGGCGGCGGCGTCCGCGGCCGGCGTGGTCCGGTACAGGTTGCCGATCACGGAGGCGCCGAAGCCGAGCTCGGTGAGTTCGACGCCGGTGCGGTGGATCTTTCGGCGGTGCAAGGTGTGCTCCTCGGGTGCGGATCGGCGTGGGTCAGCGTCGGACGTGGGCCGTGGCGCCCTCGAGGAGTGCCTCGACCTCGGTGAGGGTGGCCATGGAGACGTCTCCTGGGGTGGTCATGGCGAGGGCGCCGTGAGCGGTGCCGTAGGCGACGGCGCGCTCCAGCGAGGCGTCGGTGAGCAGGCCGTGGATGAGGCCCGCGGCGAAGGCGTCGCCGGAGCCGATGCGGTCCAGGACGTGCAGGCCGGGCATCCGCGGGCCGGTCACCGGGCCGGTGCCGGGTGACCAGGCGGCCGCGGACCAGTCGTTGATCCCGGCCGAGGGCACCCCGCGCAGGGTGGTGGCCAGCACCTTCGCCCCCGGCAGCAGCGCGGCGAGCGCGGCGAGCGCGTCGGGCGCCTCCGCCTCCGCCAGGCGCACGGCTCCGGGACGGGCGCCCGCCAGGCCCAGGGCCCCCACGACCACGTCGGCATGCTGGGCGAGCCGCAGGTCCACCTCGCGGGCCCGGTCCGCCCCGCCCCGCCCGGCCCACAGACTGGGGCGGTAGTTGGGGTCGTAGGAGACGGTGACGCCGTGGCGGCGGGCGGCAGCCATCGCCTCGTCGGCGACGTCGACGGTGGTGTCGGACAGGCCGGCGAAGACGCCGCCGGTGTGCAGCCAGCGCACCCCGCCCGAGAACACCGCGTCCCAGTCGACGTCGCCCCTGCGCAGCTGGGAGACGGCGGTGTGCGCGCGGTCGCTGACGCCCAGCGCGCCACGGACGCCGTACCCGCGCTCGACGAAGTTCAGGCCGTTGCGGGCGCTGCGGCCGATGCCGTCGTCGGGGACCCAGCGGATGAGCGAGGCGTCGACGCCGCCCTGCAGGATCAGGTCCTCGACCAGGCGGCCGACCGCGTTGTCAGCCAGGGCGGTGACCACCGCGGTGCGGTGTCCGAAGCAGCGGCGCAGCCCGCGGACGACGTTGTACTCGCCGCCGCCCTCCCAGACCTGGAAGGTGCGGGCCGTACGGATCCTGCCCTCGCCGGGGTCGAAGCGCAGCATCACCTCGCCGAGGGCGATCACGTCGGTCACGGCGCGCTCCTTTCCACGGCCTCGGCGGTCAGCCGGCGGATCTCGTCGTAAGCGCCGCGCTTCAGGTGGCCCGGGGTGGCGATCCAGCTCCCGCCCACGGCCAGGACCGCCGGGTGGTCGAGGTAGGCGGACAGTCGGTCCGGGCCGATGCCGCCGGTCGGCACGAAGCGCGCCCGGGGGAAGGGGGCCGCGAGCGCGCGGAGCATGGCAGGGCCGCCGAGCGGTTCGGCGGGGAACAGCTTGACCGTGTCCACGCCTGCCTTCAGCGCGCGCATCAGCTCGGTCGCGCTCGCCACGCCGGGCACGACCGGCACCCCCAGCGCGCGGCCCGCGTCGATGACGTCGTTGTCGAAGCCGGGGGAGACGAGGAAGCGGGCGCCGGCCGCCACGGCCCGCTCGGCCTGCTCGCGGGTGAGGACGGTGCCGGCGCCGACGGCCAGGCCGCCGTGCGCCGCCATCGCCTGCACCACGCGCTCGGCGTCCGGGGTGCGGAAGGTGACCTCGGCGCAGCGGGCGCCGCCCGCCGCGAGGGCGTCGGCCAGGGGGCCTGCGCTCGCGGCGGACGGCACGGTGAGCACGGGCAGGAGACGGGCCCCTGCCAGGACGGCGCTCAGGTCGGTGGCGGTCATCGGCCGAGCCATCCGCCGTCGACGGGGAGGGTGATGCCGTGGACGTAGGCGGCGGCGTCGGAGGCGAGGAAGACGGTGGCGCCGGCGAGGTCGTCGGCGTTGCCCCAGCGTGCGGCGGGGATGCGGTCGAGGATGGCGGTGCTGCGGGCGGGGTCGTCGCGCAGGGCCTGGGTGTTGTCGGTGGCGATGTAGCCGGGGGCGATGGCGTTGACGTTGACGCCGTGGGGGGCCCATTCGTTGGCGAGGGCTTTGGTGAGGCCGGCGATGCCGTGTTTGGCGGCGGTGTAGCCGGGCACGGTGATGCCGCCCTGGTAGCTGAGGAGGGAGGCGGTGAAGATGATTTTGCCGTGGCCGCGGGCGGTCATGGCGGCGCCGACGGCGCGGGTGAGGGCGAACTGGGCGGTGAGGTTGACCTGGAGCACCAGGTCCCAGTCGGCGTCGGTGTGCTGGGCGGCGGGGGTGCGGCGGATGGTGCCGGCGTTGTTGACGAGGATGTCGACGGGCCGTTCGCGTCCGGCGAGGTCTGCGCCGAGGGCGCGGACGGCCGCCGGGTCGGCGAAGTCGGTGCGGATGGCCTCGAAGGCGCGGCCGGCGGCGGTGACGTCCTTTTCGACGTCGCTGCCGGTCTCCTCCAGCGAGGCGCTCACCCCGATGACGTCGGCGCCGGCCTGGGCGAGTGCGCGGGCCATGGCGCGGCCGATGCCGCGGCGGGCTCCGGTGACCACGGCGAGTCTGCCGGTGAGGTCGAAGGCGTTCATTCAGCGGCTCCCAGGGCATCGGTGTCGTCGGTGCAGTCGACGAGGATCTTCATGACGTCGCCGCCGCCCTCGAGGGCTTCGAAAGCTGCGGGTGCCTGACTGAGCGGCACGATCTCGGTGATCAGGCGTTCGGCGGGGACGGTGCCGTCGGCGACGAGCGTGACGGCCTTCTCGAAGTCGCTGCGGTCGTAGAGGCGGGCTCCGACGAGGGTGAGTTCGCGCCAGAAGAAACGGTGGAGGTTGATCTCGCGGGGGCGGGGGTGGATGGCGACCAGGCACAGCCGGCCGCGTACGCCGAGGACGTCGACGGCGGTGTCGACGCCGCCGGCGGCGCCGGAGACCTCGAAGGCGACGTCGGCGCCCGCGTCCGCGGTCCACTCGGCGACCAGGGCGCTCACGTCGGCGGCGGCCGGGTCCCAGGTGGTCAGTCCCTGTTCCTCGGCGAGCTGGCGGCGGTGGGCGTTGAGTTCCATCACCTTGACGTCGGCGCCGGCGGCGCGGGCGACGAGGGCGATGAGGACGCCGACGGGTCCACCGCCGACCACGACGACCCTCTCGCCTTCCCGTACGCCCGCGCGGCCGACGTCGTGGACGGCGACGGCGGTGGGCTCGACGAGGGCGGCGTGGTCCAGGGGCAGGGTGTCGGGCAGGCGCACGAGGGTGGAGGCGGGCACGGTCCAGCGCTGCTGCATGGCGCCGGGGGAGTCGATGCCGATGAAGTCCAGGTTTTGGCAGATGTGCTGGTGGCCGGCGCGGCAGGCGGGGCAGGAGCCGTCCCAGCGCAGGGGCATGACGGTGACCGCGTCGCCGGGCTGCCAGCCCTGGACGCCGGGGCCGACGCGGACGATGCGGCCGGACATCTCGTGGCCGAGGACGGCGGGCGCGGCGACGCGGGCGTCCATGTCGCCGTGGAAGATGTGCAGGTCGGTGCCGCAGATGCCGACGAAGGCGGGGGCGAGTTCCACCTCGCCGTGGCCGGCTTCCCGGGTTTCGGCGGGCGCGGTGTCCAGGGTGCGGGCGGCGGTGTAGCGGACGGCGAGTGTCATCGTGGGGTCAGGGTCCCTTCAGCGCGGACGCCGATGGTCAGCAGCAGGTTGGCATAGGTACGGGTGTCTGCGGTGACGATCGCCAGCGCGAGGTCGGGGGAGCGGGCGGCGTCGTAGAACGCGAAGCGGCCGAGCGTCTCGACGGGGACGGGCGCGAGCCGGGACCGGTACTCGGCGATGGCCGGCGGTTCCGGTTCGCCCTCGGGCGGCACCATCACCTGGGCCGACTCCACGGGCAGGGTGCGCAGCAGGACGTCGAGGACGGGGGTGACGTCCAAGGTGCCCGGTGCCAGGTTGAGGTGGACGGTCCGGGCGCGTTCCCCGACGGCGGTGCTGGCGGGGTAGTGGCCGTCGGCGAGCAGGACGCGCGCGCCGTGGCCGGCTCCCGCGAGCGCCTCGAGGATGCCGGGGTGGATCAGTTCGGTCAGCAGCACGGGGCCTCTCCCTGCTTCTTGTGCTCGGCCAGGCGGTAGAAGGCGGTCGCCGTGTCGTGGAGAACCGCCTGCTTCTCGTGCGGGGAGCAGGCGTCCAGCAGCTCCTCGACGGTGGCGGCCCAGCGGTCCCAGCCGCCGGCGAGGACGCAGACGGGCCAGTCGGAGCCGAACATCAGCCGTTCGGGGCCGAAGGCCGTCAGCAGGGTGTCCCAGACCGGACGGATGTCGGCGGTGGTCCATGCGCCCCAGTCGGCCTCGGTGATGAGCCCGGAGACCTTGCAGCGCACCTGGGGGTGTGCCGCAAGGGCGCGGACCGCGCGTGTCCAGTCGGGGAGCGCGGGGTGGCCGACGGGCGGCTTTCCCGCGTGGTCCAGGACCAGCGGGAGGCCAGGGAAGCGCTGGGCGAGGCGCATCGCCTGCGGGAACTGGTGGTTGCGGATGAGGACGTCGTAGGCGAGGTCCCTGTCCTGGACGGCGCGCAGGCCCCGCTCGACGGCCGGCTGCTGCAGCCACTCTGGATCGGACTCGCCCTGCACGACATGGCGCAGGGCCCGCAGATACCCGCCCGAAGGCCGGGAGCGCAGTTCGTCGAGCACGTCCCCGACGCCGGGTGCGGTGAGGTCCGCCCAGCCGACGACCGCGCCGATCAGCGGGTCCTCGTCGGCGAGGTCCAGCAGCTCGACCGTCTCGGGCACGGAGGCGACGCACTGGACGACCACCGTGCTCGTCAGCCGCCGTCCGGCGACGGGCCGGGTGGCGGCCCGCCGCAGGTCGTCGGCGCTGAAGCTGCGGCGGATCGGTTCGTGGCCGGCTTCGTCGAGCCAGGGCTGGGGGCGCCGGGCCAGGTCCCACACGTGGTGGTGGGCGTCGACCAGGGGCAGCGGCTCAGACACGGGCGGACCAGACGGGGCCGTCGGGGTAGGTGTACTCCTTCAGGGACTCCGGGTGCATCTGCGCGCTCAGCCCGGGCAGCGTCGGGGCGAGGTAGTGGCCGTCGGCGATGCGGACGGGGTCGACGAAGTGCTCGTGCAGGTGGTCGACGTACTCGATCACCCGGTCCTCGAGGGTGGCGGAGACGGCGACGTAGTCGAACATCGACAGGTGCTGGACCATCTCGCACAGGCCGACGCCGCCGGCGTGCGGGCAGACCGGGAGACCGAACTTGGCGGCGAGCAGCAGGATGGCGATGTTCTCATTGACGCCGCCGACGCGGGCGGAGTCGATCTGCACGATGTCCACCGCGCCGGCCTGCAGCAGCTGCTTGAACACGACGCGGTTGGCGATGTGCTCGCCGGTGGCGACCTTGATGGGGGAGACGGCCTTGCGGACGGCGGCGTGGCCGAGGATGTCGTCGGGAGAGGTGGGTTCCTCGATCCAGTACGGGTCGTAGGGGGCCAGGGCGCGCATCCAGTCGATGGCGGGTGCCACGTCCCATCTCTGGTTGGCGTCGACGGCGATGCGGATGTCCGGGCCGACGGCCTCGCGCGCGGTGCGCAGACGGCGGATGTCGTCCTGCAGGTCCGCGCCGACCTTCAGCTTGATCTGCGTGAAGCCGTCGGCGACCGCCTCGCGGGACAGACGGGTCAGCTTCTCGTCGGAGTAGCCGAGCCAGCCGGGGGTGGTGGTGTAGGCGGGGTAGCCCTGGTCGATGAGACGGCCGATGCGCCGCTGGCGGCCCGGTTCGGCGCGCTTGAGGATCTCCAGCGCCTCTTCGGGGGTGAGGGCGTCGGACAGCCAGCGGAAGTCGACCTGGGCGACCAGGTCCTCGGGTGACATCTCGCCGAGGAAGCGCCACACGGGCTTGCCGGCGCGCTTGGCGGCCAGGTCCCAGGCGGCGTTGACGACGGCGCCGGTCGCCATGTGAATGGCGCCCTTCTCCGGGCCCAGCCAGCGCAGCTGGGGATCGTGGACCAGGGAGCGGGAGAACGCGCCGAGGTCGGAGCAGACCTCCTCGACGGACAGGCCGACGACGTGCGGGGCGAGCGTGGCGATGGCGGCGGCCTGGGCGTCGTTGCCGCGTCCGGTGGTGAAGGCCAGGGCGTGGCCCTCCAGCCCGTCGCCGGCGTCGGTGCGCAGGACCACGTAGGCGGCGGAGTAGTCGGGCTCGGGGTTCATGGCGTCCGAGCCGTCGAGGTGTTCGGAGGTCGGGAACCGCACGTCCAGGACGTCCAGGGCGGTGATGCGGGCGGATGAGGACATGGCGGCAACTCCTGTGTGGGGCAAGGGGAGACGGTTCCCCTGGGGCGAGACGTGAACGCGGCGGACGTCGGGCGGCCGGCACGGCCGCCCGGGTCACTCCTGGACCTTGCCGCCGGTGATGCGGGAGATCATCAGGGCGACCAGGATGATCAGGCCGTTGAGGGCGCCGATCCACTGGGCGGGGACACCGGCCAGGGTGAGCACGTTCTGGATCATGAAGAGCAGCAGGATGCCGCTGAAGGCGCCGAACATGGTGCCCTTGCCGCCGTTGAGGCTGATCCCGCCGATCACGGCGGCCGCGAACACGGTGAAGATGTAGCCGTTGCCCTGCGCGGACGCCACCGACGCCAGGCGTCCGGAGAGCATCAGCCCGGCGAGGGCGGCCAGCACGCTGCCGGTGATGATGACGATCCACAGCACCCGGTCGGTGCGGATACCGGCCGCCTTCGCGGCGTCGACGTTGCCGCCGATGGCGTACAGCGAGCGGCCGAAGCTGGTCCAGCCCAGGACCACGATGGCGACGGCGAACAGGGCCAGGCAGATCCAGATGGAGGCGGGCATGCCGAACCATTCGGCGGTGCCGGCGTAGAGCATCGACTCGGGCAGCTGGAAGAAGGTCTGGCCGCCGGAGATGCCGGTGAGGATGCCGCGCAGGACGATCAGCATGCCGAGGGTGACGATGAAGCCGTTGAGGCCGAAGCGGATGATCAGCAGGGAGTTGACCACGCCGACGAGCGCGCCGACCGCGAGGGTGATCGGCACCGACCAGAAGCCGGGCAGCAGGCCGAGCCCGTGGCCGGTGCTGCCGATGGTCAGCCAGGCCGCGACGCCGGGCGCCAGGCCCATGGTGGACTCGAGCGACAGGTCCATCTTCTTGACGACCAGGATCATCGTCTGGGCGAGCACCAGCAGGGCCATCTCGGACATGGTCTGCAGGACGTTGATGAGGTTGTCGGCCTGCAGGAAGACCGGGTTGACGATCTGCCCGACGATCGCGATGGCGATGATCGCGGGGACCAGTGCGAGGTCGCGCAGCCGGGCCAGGGGAATCCGGCCGCCGAGCAGCACGGTCCGCTTGCGTTCGGGTTCCGCGGCCTTGGTGACGGTGTCCGCGAGGACGGTTTCAGGCATTGAGGTCCACTCCTTCCATCGCGGCCACGAGGTCGTGGTCGTGCCAGCCGCGGGCTATCTCTGTCGTCACTCGGCCCTGGAACATCACCAGGACCCGGTCGCACATGCGCAGGTCGTCGATTTCGTCGGAGGCGATGAGCACTCCGGTGCCGGAGTCGGCGGTCTCCTCGACCTTGCCGAGGAGGAACTCCTTGGAGCGCACGTCGACGCCGGCGGTCGGGCTGATCAGCACCAGCAGCCGGGGGTCGTCGGCCAGGGCGCGGGCCATGACGACCTTCTGCTGGTTGCCGCCGGAGAGGGCGGAGACGGGCAGGTCGGGTCCCGGTGTCTTGATGGCGAGCTTCTCGATCATGCCCGCGGCCAGCCGGTCCCTGCGGCCGCGGCTGAGGAAGCCGTTTTTTCCGAGCCGTTTCGGCACGGACAGGGTGGCGTTGTCGGCGATCGACATGTCGGGCACGAAGCCCTGGTGATGCCGGTCCTGCGGGACGAACCCGGCGCCTGCGGCGAGCGCGGCGGGCACACTTCCCGGCCGCGGCCGCCTTCCGGCGATCTGCACGTCGCCGGTGGCGGCGGCCCGCAGTCCCACGACGGTTTCGGCGACCTCCGTGCGGCCGCTGGCGGCGGCTCCCGCGAGGCCGACGATCTCGCCGGCGCCCACCTGGAAGGACACGTCGGCGTACACGTCACCGCTACCCAGGGCGTGCACGGCCAGCGCGGGCGCGGTGGCGTGGTCCACGCTGCTGGGGCGTTCCTGCTGCCGGTCGGCCGCCGCCTCGCCGGTCATCGCGGCGACCAGCTCGGTGCGGGAGAACTGCGCGACCGGGGCGGTCACGATGTGCGCGGCGTCCCGGAACACCGTCACCACGTCGCAGATCTCGTAGACCTCCTGCAGATGGTGACTGATGAACAGGAAGGTCACGCCCTGGCGCTGCAGGTCGCGGATCCGGTCGAAGAGCCGCTCGATCGCCGCCCCGTCGAGCTGGGCGGTGGGCTCGTCGAGGATGATGAACCGCGCCCCGAAGGACAGCGCCCGGGCGATCTCCACGAACTGCCGCTGCTCGACGCTGAGGTCGCCGGCGGGCGCCTGGGGGTCGACGTCCACCGACCAGGTCGACAGAAGCTCCTGCGCCCGGCGGCGCACGCCGGTCCAGCTGATCAACCGGTTGGGGCCGTGAGGGTGCCGGTTCAGGAAGAGGTTCTCGGCGACGGTCAGCGTGGGGATGATCGTCGACTTCTGGTAGACGCAGGCGACCCGCCGACGCCAGGCGTCGCGGTCGCTGAGCCGTGGTGCGGGGGCGCCGCCGAAGGTGACCGTCCCCTCGTCGGGGGCGTGCAGCCCCGTCAGGACGGACACCAGAGTCGATTTGCCGGCCCCGTTGCGGCCGACGAGCGCATGGGTCTCGCCGGGCCTGATGGTGATCCGGGCCCCGTCCAGGGCCACTGTCGGACCGAATCGTTTGACTATGCCCGTCGCCTCGACGACGGGCGGGCCCGCCGGGGCCCGTCCGTCGTCCGCCGGGGCGGGCGCGGGGGTGACTGTCCGCTCCCCGTCGCTCATCTCAACCGCCTTGTGATGGGAACCGCTAGATACGTGAGAGGGCAGGTCAGCCGAGGTTGTTGCCCCACAGGGACTTGTCGTCGCTCTTCAGGCTCGGCACCCCGCCGTAGGTGCCGCCGTCGGCGGTGACCAGCGGCGCGGAGAGCTGGTCCTCGAGGAGGCCGTCGCGGACCTGGACGATGGTGCTGCCGTGGTCGGTCTTGCCGGGCTTGAACGTCTTCCCGTCGATGGCGGCCTTGAGGTAGTACAGGGCGTACTTGGCGTAGAGGTCGGCCGGCTGGGAGACGGTGGCGTCGATCTTGCCCGCGGCGATGGACTTCAGCTCTTCCGGAATGCCGTCGTTGGAGACGACGAAGACGTGCTTCTTGTCCTCGGGACCGACCAGCAGACCCTTCTGCTTGAGGACCTGGAGCGTGCCGGCCAGCGCGAAGCTGGACTCCATGTAGACGCCCTTGATGTCCGGGTTGGCGGTCAGGTCGGTCTGGAGCTTCTGCGCGGCGACGGCGCCGTCCCAGTTGGTGGCCTCACCGAACACCTTGATGTCCGGGAAGTTCTTCTTCATGCAGTCGTTGAACGCCTCGGTGCGGTCACGGCCGTTGATGGAGTCCAGACCGCCCTCCAGCATCACGACCTTGCCCTTGCCGGCGAGCTTGGTGCCCAGGTACTGGCAGGCCTTCTCGCCGTACGCGCGGTTGTCGGCGCGCACGACCATGAACACATTGCCGCTGTCGGGGCGGGTGTCGACCGTGACGACGGGGATCTTCTTCGCCTCCAGCTGCGCCAGCGTCGGCGCGATGGCGGCGGTGTCCTGGGGGGCCATCGCGAGGCCCTTGACGCCCTGGCTGATGAACGTCTGCGCGTTGGCGGTCAGCTTGGCGACGTCGTTCTGCGAGTTGGTGGTCTTGAGCGAGAGGCCGAGCTCCTTGGCGGACTGCGGCGTGTACTTGATGTACGAGTTCCAGAAGTCGGTGTCGGACCGCGGGTAGTCGACGCCGACCAGCGGCTTGCCGTCGGAGCCGGCCGAGGTGCCGGATCCGCCGGCGCAGGCACTGAGCAGCGTCAGTGCGCAGACGACGGAGGCGGTGGAGCTGAGTGCGGTTCTGAGTCTCATGGGTACGTCCTCGCGCTGGTCCCGTAGCGGGGGTGTGACACCGGTGCGACAGCTGTGTGTCGCACTTCGGGAGATGGGATGTTTATAGGTCGCTCCTCCCGGCTCTGTCTAGAGCGTTCGGGAACTTGCTGGAAAAATGCAGCTGGCTACCCGTGTAGCCCGCCTTCGTTCCCTCCGGCGGCAAAGATCCATCCCATCAATGATGGGAAATCGTGATGGACGGAGACTTGCGTGAGACCGGGGGAGGACCCACTGCCGTCACAGCGCACGGGCTGCCGCTCTCGGTTCGAAAACGCCGGTCAGGAGGAGGAGGTCGACGGCGAGGGCGGTGCCGGCGTGGACGGACAGGTCCCGGCCGAGGCCGGATCCGGCCCGAGGCCGACCCCGCGGCGCTGCCGCGTGAAGCGGGTCGCGCCCCGGCAGCGCAGGCCGGAGGCAGGAGCAGTGGACGGGCTCGACGGGGCGAACGGCATGTCACCGCAGCCGTCACGGCCGCCGCCGGGGCCGCGGTCCTCGGCCGCGGCCCCGGCGCAGGGTGTTCCCCAGTGCTGGACTGCTGGAACGGCCGTCTCGTCAGCGGCGTCAGGAGACGGTGAACATCTGATGGTCAGCGCCGTCGAACGGGCGTTGCTCCAACTGGTCGCCCTGGGCGTTGCCCGCGGTGAGGTGGAGACCGCTGTGGCGGTTGAGGAGCCGGATACGCGGTCACGGTCGACCCGCAGCCTCCGCCCAGGTCGGTCGCGTTGATCCCCGTGCTTGTCGCCGCCCGGCGATCTCGGCGGTGCGGGGTCACGCATCCCCTTCGCGCCCACCGTGGAGCGCAGGGTGCTTCGCCGTGAGTGACGGCGGGCCCGGCGCACGGCGCCAGTGCGTTGTGGTGACGGTTTGTGGGGGCGAGGGCGCGGTTGTCGCCCGAGCGGGTCGGTCGCGGCGCGGGGCGGAGGGCGGTTTGTCGATTTCGAGCGCGGATGGGCGCGGTTACGGACGGCTTCCCGCCAGCCGAGGACTGGGAGGCGCCTCGCACACGCGACAGCGGTCAGGACCTGGAGGCGGAGACCCGGTCGACCGTCGCCGACTCCACTCCCTCCTCCCCTGCCCCCCAGCAAGTTGTCCGATACGTCGAATAGCGTCCGTAAGTCGGGCAGACGTTAAGTGCGGGGAGCAGGGTGCGTCAACACGTCCGACAAGTGCCAGTCCGTGCCGGGGCATCGATCGCGCCGACCACTCCTTCGTTCTACCTTTCCCCCGGATACATGGCATGTCTACGGCAGAACAAATAGCCGCTTAAGCAATGAAAGCAACATCTTCTGCTTCCACTCTGAACACTTTCATCCACTTACCCATTGACACGGGGCGGTCGCATCACCGAGCTTCATGCGTGACATCCGGCGCCTTGGGGCCCTGAGGGTCCGGGCCGAAGGCACGGAGACCGGACGTCCTCGGGTTGCCGCCCCCACAGTCTCGACCCGAAGCTCAGAGCCGACCGAACCGGGAGCACACATGCCCTCAGGAAGAATGTCCCGTCGTACCCTGCTGGGCGCCGTGGGCGCCGCCGTGGCCTCGACCGCCCTGCCCGTCATCCCCGCGTTCTCGCCCCTGCTGGCGCAGGCGGCCGCTGCGGACGCCCAGACCAACCTCAGCAACCTGGTGAACATGCGGTTCGGCATGTTCAACCACTTCAACCTGGGCACGTTCACCAACGAGGAGTGGGCCGCCCCCAACCAGAACCCTGCCCTGTTCGCGCCCACGGCCGTCGACTGCGCGCAGTGGGCGGCCGCCGCTGCGGCGGCGAAGATGAGCTACGGCATCCTGACGACCAAGCACCACGACGGCTTCGCCCTGTGGCCGAGCGCCTACGGCACCCAGAACGTCGCGAACAGCTCCTACAAGCAGGACGTGGTGAAGGCGTACTGCGACGCCTTCCGTGCCAAGGGGCTGAAGGTCGGCCTCTATTACTCGATCTGGGACCGCACGTTCGGCGTCGAGGCCTGGGAGAGCCGGCACAGAGTGTCAGGGCTGGAGATCACCGACGCCGTCCAGCCCGGCGACATGACCTTCATCCTGGGGCAGATCACCGAGCTCCTCACCAACTACGGCACCATCGACCTGTTCGTCACCGACGGCTACGCGTGGCAGATGGGCCAGCAGGCCCTCTCCTACCAGCGCATCCGCGAGCACGTGAAGTCGCTCCAGCCGGACATCGTCATGATCGACCACGGTGGGCTGTCGGTGCCGTTCCTCGGCGACGCGATCTACTTCGAGGAGCCGCTGGGCGTCTCCGCCCCGGCTGGGAACACCTACGCCGCAACGCAGGGACAGACGATCAGCAACGGCTGGTTCTGGCACCCCTCCACGCCCACCGAGGGCCTGATGAGCAAGGACGCCATCCTCTCCCACCTGGCGGACCTGGAACCGAAGTACACCTCGTTCATCCTCAACTGCCCGCCCAACCGCAACGGCAAGCTGGACACCAACATCGTCAACCGGCTCGCTGAAGTCGGCGCGGCCTGGAGCCCCAACACCTCCCGCCCGCCCCTGCCGACGCAGATGCTGCGCGCCGAGCACCCCGTGACACCCGTCAGCGCCTACGCCACTGCCTTCCGCACCGGCGAGGGACCGCTCAACGCCATCGACGGACTCAGCGACAAGGGCTACGAGACCTGCTGGTCGACCTGGGGACTGTCCCCGGCGCTGCCGCACTCGATCACCATCGACCTGGGCGGAGTATGGAGCAACGTCTCCACCCTGGAGTACCTGCCCAAGCAGTGGAACCGCAACAACGCCACCGACGGCGACATCACCTCCTACACCATCTCCACCAGCACCGACGGCACGAACTTCACCCAGGTCGCCACCGGCACCTGGGCTGGCGACCGCGCCACCAAGCTGGCCGAATGGCCTGCCCGCAACGTCGGCTTCGTACGGCTTCAGGCCAACGCGGCCACCGGCGGCTACGTCAACATGGGCGGCGTCCACATCGGCGGCCGCACCGCCAAGCCGGCCCTGGTGTCCTCCACACTGCCCGGCGACGCCACCGTCTACCGGCTGGTCGCCCGGCACAGCGGCAAGGTCGCCGACGTGAAGGGCGCGGGCACCGCGAACAACACCAGCGTGCTGCAGTGGCCGTGGCTCAACAAGACGAACCAGCAGTGGACCTTCACCTACACCGGCGACGGCTACTACGAGATCAAGGGCGTGGGCAGCGGCAAGCTCATGGAGGTCGCCGGTCTCTCCCGCGACGACGGCGGCACCGTCGGCATCTGGTCGGACGCCAACGCCCCCCAGCAGCAGTGGGCCGTCACCCCCACCGGCGACGGTTACTACTTCCTCATCAACCGTTACAGCGGGCTCTGCCTCGCCGTCGACGAGGGTAGCACCGCCGACGGAGCCAGCATCGAGCAGCAGCCGTACGCGTCACTTGCGCGCCAGCAATGGCAGATCATCGCTGTCTGACGACCCCGACGGCGGGCGTCGCGTCCCTCGACGCCCGCCGACGGCGCCGGCGCGGGGCCGTGCGAGATGTTCCCGGCGGGCGGGAGCGACACCGCTTGCAGCAACGGCCCGCAGACCGCCGAGACGGCCCGACACCGGCCTCGCCCACCCGACACGCCCGCACACGCTGACCCGCCCGGCTCCATCTCGGTGACGCCCCCGGCCGGGGGACGTCGACGTCCAGGCGACGGGCCGCGCCAGGCCCGCGACCATCACCTGCCCGACATCGCCCTGGCGCCGTCGCCCACCCCTCCCTGACCGCCGCCACGTTGCGGGAGATCACCGGTGTACTTGCCTCCCCCTGAACCGGACACCGAACAGCGCGTGCGCGCCCACCACGCGCACACCGCGAAAACCCTCGCGCACACGCGGCGGTAGCCGCAGATCGAAACGGCCCCGCGCCTCTTCCGGGGCGGCGCGCCGTCCGCCGGCTACTCCCCAGGGAGTAATCCGCACCCGCCGTCGCCCCCGGCAGTACGCCTCACCTCGCCCTCCCGCCCGACGAAAGCCGTGGTTCTCACCGGAAGTCTGGGGACCGAAGCAGACGTCACCCGGAGGGAGATCGGTCAATGAGGGCCGCAGAGACAACCACGACGAGGACGGGACGCAGACGAGCCGTTCCATGGGCGGTGCTCGGGCTGTGGATTGCCGTGATCGCGCTCGTCGGGCCGTTCGCGGCGAAGCTCGCCGACGTGCAGCACGACAAGGTCACCGACTACCTGCCGGCGAGCGCGGACTCGACGCAAGCGGCGAAGATCGAGGACAAGTTGCCCGGGGGCGAGACCACCGAGATGGTGCTCGTCTACCACCGGGACGGCGGGCTCAGCGCCGCCGACCGGAAGACCGCCGCGGGGCAGGTCGCGGAGATCACCCGACAGCACGAGCTGATCGGCGGTGCTCCCAAGGGGATTCCGTCCAAGGACGGCACGACCCTGATGTACCCGATCGCCAGCAACGAGCCCGGGGCGAACGAGGAGCAGCAGGACAAGCTCGTCAACGACGTCCGCGAAGTCGCCCAGGGCGAAGGCGGGTTGAGCGTCGACGTGGGCGGTACCGGCGCGCTGGCCACCGACTCCGGCGCGGTCTACGACTCGCTCGGCGGACCGCTGCTCTACACCACCGTCGCCGTCGTCGCCGTACTGCTGATCCTGATCTACCGCAGCCCCGTGCTGTGGCTCGTGCCCCTCGTCGTCGCCGGGATCGCCGACTACATGTCGATGGGCGTCGCCTACGGCCTCAACCAGGCCTTCGGCACGACCGTCTCGGGGCAGAGTTCGGGTGTGATGACCATCCTCGTGTTCGGGGCGGGCACGGACTACGCGCTGCTGCTCATCTCGCGCTACCGCGAGGAGCTGCGGCGCATCGAGCGACCGTACGAGGCCATGGTCGCCGCCCTGCGCGGCTGCGGGCCCGCCGTGCTCGCCTCCTCCGGCACCGTCGCCGCCGGACTGCTGTGCCTGCTCGCCGCCGACCTCAACAGCAGCCGGGGCATGGGCCCGCTCGGCGCCGTCGGTGTGCTGTGCGCGCTGATCGCGATGATCACCCTGCTCCCCGCCGTCCTCGTACTGGTCGGACGGCGGGTTTTCTGGCCGCTCGTTCCCGCCTTCGGGACCACGCCCAAGCAGCGGCGGAGCCTGTTCTCGGCGATGGGCAGCTCTGCCGGACGCAGGCCGCTGACCGTACTCGCGAGCGGTGCCGTACTGCTCGGCGCCCTCGCCCTGGGCTCACTCAACCTGCCGGGACCGCTCAAGCAGGAGGACTCCTTCGTCAACAAGCCGGAGGCCGTCGTCGCGATGGAGACCCTTGCCCAGGCCTATCCCGGGCAGGGCAGCCAGCCCATCGACGTGATCACCCCGCAGGGGCGCGCCGACGAGACCCTCGCGACCGTCCGCGGCACACCAGGCGTGGGCAGCGCGCAGAAGGGGCGTACGGGAGACGGCTGGACCGAGATCGCCGTCTTCGCGAAGAGCGCACCCCAGTCGGCGGAGGAGACCGCCACCATCACGTCCCTGCGGAACGCATTGAAGGGCTCCTTCGTCGGCGGGGACAGCGCCCAGCAGATCGACCTGGAGGTCACCAACGCCCGGGACACGAAGATCGTCGTACCGCTCGTCCTCGTCTTCGTGATGCTGATCCTGATCGGGCTGCTGCGGAGTCTGGTCGCACCGCTGCTCCTGGTGGTCGCGGTCGTCGCGGTGTGGGGCGCCTCCCTCGGGATCGGCGGACTGGTCTTCGATCCGCTCCTCGGCCTCAAGGGCACCGATCCGGGGCTCGGACTGCTGTCTTTCGTGTTCCTGGTCGCCCTCGGCGTCGATTACGGCATCTTCCTCATGCACCGGATGAGGGAGGAGTCCCTGGCGGGAGTGGAACCGGCCACGGCGGCACTCACCGCGCTGCGCACCACCGGCGGCGTCATCGCCTCCGCCGGACTCGTCCTCGCCGCGACCTTCGCCGTGCTGATGAACATGGGCCTGGTGCAGCTGGTCCAGCTCGGCTTCGTGATCGCCGTCGGCGTCCTGCTCGACACCTTCCTCGTACGGACGTATCTGGTGACCAGTGCCAGCGTCGCCCTGGGCCGGAAGGTGTGGTGGCCGGGCGGGCTCTCACGGCAGCCCGGGCCGGCCGAACCGGCCGGGTCGAACGGAAGGGGCGGACCGACCGAGCCGCCCCGGCAGCCGGAAACCGTCAGTGCACCCTGAGCACGCTGTCCGAAGGCCTCGATCGAACGCTCTGATCCAGCACGCCGATCGAGCACCTTGATCCGGCGGGCCCGCCGGGTGCCTCTCCTTGTGGAGGGGCGCCCGGGTTCCCCTACGAGTACCGGAAGATGGAGCCGTGGAAGAACGGGGAACGACCACAGGGGTACGCGAGAGGTCGGCGGCGGAGACGGCGGCCGGTGGCGGCGGGCGGTCCCGTCGCGTCGAGCGCATCATGTCCGCCATCCACCGCGAACCGCTGACCGCACCGCACCGCACCCGCAACGACGCGGTCCTCGCCCTGTGCGTCGCCGTGCTCGCCGTAGCCATCACCCTGACGGGCGGCGAAGGGACCCGGCCCGACCATCTCAGCTGGACGCTGCTGCTCGCCGGGCACGTGCCCCTCGTGTGGCGCCGGCGCAGTCCGTTGGTGGCCCTGCTCGGGGTGGTGGCCTGCATGGCTCCGTACTACGCCTTCGACTACAACCCTGCCCCGCCCGTCCCCGCGATCGTCCTGGCGCTCTACACCGTGGCGGCGACCGGCGCCGTACGCCGCACGCTGCTCACCGGTGTCGCCGTCCTCGGCCCGACACTGATCAGCAACGGCCTCACCAACTCGGAGGGGGCGCTGGAGGCCCTGGAGATCTCCGGCTGGATCATCGCGGTCGTGTTCGTCGGTATCGCCGTCCGCTACTACCGCTTGTACGTCGCCTCCATCGTCGAGCGGGCCGAACGGGCCGAGCGCACCCGGGAGGAGGAGGCCAGGCGCCGCGTCGCCGAGGAACGGCTGCGGATGGCTCGTGACCTGCACGACCTGCTCGCCCACAGCATCACGCTCATCGGCGTGCAGACGTCCGTGGCGGCCCACGTCCTCAGCGCCGACCCCGAGCGCCTCGATCGCAAGGCCGTCGCCCAGGCACTGGACGACATCGCGGGGACCTGCCGGATCGCCCGGGGGGAACTGCGTACGACGCTGGAGGTGCTGCGGGCGCATGACACGGTCGTGGGAGTGGACGCGGATCCGGGGCCCGGTTCCGTGTCCGGTTCTGTTTCCGGGGCCGAGGACATGCGGGGGCCGCTGCCCGGGATCGACGGGCTGGCCGATCTCGCGGAGACCGGCCGGGTGGCCGGGGCCAAGGTCGAACTGTCCGTCCGCGCGGACGACATCCCGCCCTCCGTGGGCGCCGCCGCGTACCGGATCGTGCAGGAGGCGCTCACCAACGCCGTACGTCACGGCGGCCGCGAGGACCTCACCGTGCGAGTGGGTCTGTGGACCGCGTACGGCGCACTGCGGGTGAGTGTCAGGGACGACGGGACGGGCGGGGACGACGGCTCGGGCGGCGGAGTGGGCCCGTCCGACGGCACGCCGGGGTTCGGGCTCATCGGAATGCGGGAGCGGGCCCGTAGCGTGGGCGGCACACTGGACGCCGGCCCGGGGCCCGCCGAGGGCTTCGAGGTCACCGCCACACTGCCGCTGTCCCGGGAGGACGAGGTTCGATGACCATCCGCGTACTGCTGGCTGACGACCAGAACCTCGTACGGGCCTCCTTCGCGATGCTCGTCTCGTCGGCCGGGGACATGGAGGTCGTCGCCGAGGCGGGTACCGGACGGGAGGCCGTGGCGCTGGCCCGGTCGGCGCGGGCGGATCTCATCGTGATGGACATCCGCATGCCCGACCTCGACGGGATCGAGGCGACCCGGCTCATCGCCGCCGACGAGGATCTCGCGGGGGTGAAGGTGCTCGTCCTGACGACGTACGAGACCGACGAGAACATCGTCGAGGCACTGCGGGCCGGGGCGTCCGGCTTCCTCGTGAAGGACATCAGGCCGGCCGAACTCCTCGACGCCATCCGGACGGTGGCCGCGGGGGAGTCCCTCCTCTCGCCCGGTCCCACCTCGCGGCTGATCGCCCGCTTCCTGCGCGCGCCGAACACCGCGACGACATCCGCGGTGGGCGGCCCCAGCGGGCTGTCCGAACGGGAACGGCAGGTGCTCGCGCTGGTCGCGCGCGGTCTCAACAACCCCGAGATCGCCGACGCGTTGGGACTCAGCCCGCTGACCGCGAAGACCCATGTCAGCCGGATCATGGGCAAGTTGGGGGCGCGGGACCGGGCGCAACTGGTGATCGTGGCGTACGAGTCGGGGCTTGTGACACCTGGGACTGTCTGAGTTCGGGCCGACTTCGGGCGGGTTCAGGTTGCGCTCCGGCGGTCGGTTGTACGGTCCCTCAACTCCCTGTGGTTGCACGGACATTGCTCTGTCCCTCGGTGCGCACAAGTCTGCGCGGCTTCGCTTATGGGGGCGTCCGAAGGCGTGAGCGGAAAAGCGAAATTTGCCTTCTGAGCTGGGAAGATGAGGCTTGTCGAAGGTCTCTGTCATCGCAGCAGGAAGGCACTTTCTGCGTGCACCCTACCCAGTCGCGTCCCAAGCTCGTCGTGTCGGCCGATGGCCACGGGGTGGTCCGCCACGCCGGATCCCGCCTGCTGGCCGATCTCTCCCATGTAACCAGCCCGACCAGCGCCTTCACGGACGCACTGCGTCCACTGCGACCGCGTGGCACCGGGCACGACCCCGGTCGGATCGCCGGTAGACCTCGCGATCATGCTCGCCGACGGCGGCGAGGTGACAGCGGACCTGGCCCTGCTGCGCGGCCAGGCGGAGGGT
This sequence comes from Streptomyces achromogenes, assembly GCF_030816715.1. Taxonomy (NCBI): domain Bacteria; kingdom Bacillati; phylum Actinomycetota; class Actinomycetes; order Kitasatosporales; family Streptomycetaceae; genus Streptomyces; species Streptomyces achromogenes. Next base: position 9,109,705 of record NZ_JAUSYH010000001.1, read on the forward strand.
TTCGGCCCTGTCGCCTCCACCCCGACCGCCTGGCGCCTGCTGGCCGGCATCGATTCGGCTGCACTCGCGCGCCTGCGCTCGACCAGAGCCACTGCCCGGAATGTCGCCTGCAAGCCGCCGAGACCACGGCAGGAATACCCGCTGCCCGCGCGGGTGGACGCGACCTGCCCGGTCTTGTCATGGACCTCGACGCCACCCTGGTCACCTCCCACCCCGAGAAGGAGCAGGCAGCGGCGACCTACAAGCGCGGCTTCGGCTACCACCCGCTGCTGTGCTCCCTGGACGACACCGGCGAAGCCCTGGCCGGAGTTCCTACTGATCGTTGCAAAATGAGGTCGCGGTGTCGGCTGGTGATCTGCGGCGATCCGAGAGGGAGGGCAGACAGCGGGGAGTGTTCGGTCCGCGTTCGTCCCGGCTCACGCAACCTGCGCAAGCGCTGGGCAGGGCGTTGTCGCGCTGTGGGGTGTGTGGGTGCCTGTCGGTGTACCGGGGTGTGGTGGGGCGGGGTGTCGGCCCTGGGTCAGGCTGTTGCGGGCTGGCCAGCGGTGCCGGTGACGTGGTCCCAGACGGTGAAGCGGACGGTCATCTCGGCTCGGCAGCGGGAAGCGGTCATCAGATGCCGGTGGGGTCACCAGCGGGGTGAGATGCCGCTGAACGCGGACTGCAACCGCTGGGCTGCCCCGGTACGGCGGAAGCCTTTCATCGCGCGTTCGCGCTGTCTGGTGGGCTGCTGGCTGTTCTCGGCCCGATTGTTCAAGCCCTTGCGGGAGCGGTGTTCGACGGAGGGCATGACCTCGCGGTGAGCGGCGCCGTATGAGCGCAGCTTGTCCGTGACGATCACCCGCGGCACCGCGCCTGCCGTCTTGAGGAGTCGGCGGAAGAATCGCCTGGCCGCGATCTTGTCCCGCCGGTTCTGCACCAGGATGTCCAGCACCATGCCGTCCTCGTCGACAGCCCGCCAGAGGTACGTCTGCTCACCGTTGATCTTGATGAAGACCTCGTCCGGGTGCCACTTGTCACCAGGTCGGGGCTGGCGGCGGCGCAGCGAATTGGCGTACTGCTGCCCCGAACTTCATGCACCAGCGGCGGGTACCGCATCCCACCGGCATACCGCAGGGATCATGAACAGTCACCGCCCCGACGACAACCCGAAAAAGCTCAGTAACCAGCCGGTGACATCCACTCAGACGGACAACTGACAATCCACAAACACCGTCAGAGCCATCCTTGCGAAAACCATTGGTGCCCGGCTTGCTCCGCTGATGGACTGACGTCCTACCGTGAGTCTGCCGCGTGACGGAGGTAGTGGTTGTGACAGGCTATGACGTGCTTGCCGGGGTGTACGAATGGCTCATCTCGGATGCAAAGTTGCCGCCAGCCGAGTTCGCTGCGTCGTTCGACGACGTCCTCAATCTCCTGCCGTCGAACGCGCACGTCCTCGACTGTTCGTGCGGAACAGGACAGTTGGCGGTTGGCGTCGCCGGTCGTGGCATGCAGGTTGTCGCAACTGACGCCAGCGAGGCGATGGTTCGTCGCACTGCAGAGTTGTCCGAGGAGTTCGGGGCATCTGTCCGGGCCGTACGGGCGAACTGGGAAGAGCTGCCCGACCATTTCCAGGACAACACGTTCGACATGGTGTTCTGCGTTGGCAACTCGCTTCACCATGCCGCGGGCGCGACAGGCAGAGGTGCTGCTCTGGAGTCGATGTCACGGCTTCTGCGCCCCGGCGGGCGCTTGGTACTCACATCCCGCACTTGGGAACTCGTGAGGGCCAGAGGTTCCCGGCTGGAGATCAGTGACCGACTCGTCCGCCGGAACGGTCGCGATGCCGTCGTGGTCTACCGCTGGGAGATTGCGCCGCATTGGGAGGAGGAGCACCACATCGAGATTGCGATCGCGCAAGTTGACGCGACCGGGTTGGTTCTTGTCCGCTCGGAACTGCTGTCCTGCTGGCCCTACCGGTACGAGGAACTCGAAGCCGAGCTGCACCGGGTCGGACTCCGAACGGAACTGAGCACGTTCGATCGTGAGGCCGAGAACTACATGGTGGTCGCGAGCAAGGTATAAACACCGGACTCTCAGTCCCTGGCCGGACCGCGCGGTTGCTCGCAGGACGCTTGCGCCCTCTCATCGGTGCGGGTTTCAAGTGGTCAACGCAACGACTCGGACGAGGAGCGCTCGTCGATCAGACGGCGGTAGCTCCGGGGTGACGGTGTGGCGCTGTTTCCTGGTCACGCCCAGATCAATGAGCAGGATCTCGTCGATCAGCAGCGTGAACGGATCCAGCTTCGACGGCCGCGCCGAAGCGGTTGTCGTGCGTGGCTGCGGCCAAGCCGAGGCCAGGGCCTTGTCGACCGTGCTCCAGGTGACGCCGTACGTGCACTGCAACGCCCGGTTCGACATGCCATCGCGGGAGTCGCGCCGCAGCGCGGCGTACAACTCGACCTTCGACTGGCCAGGCGGCATCGGGGGTGCTTCCTCTGCTGAACACATCCAGCTTGACACCGCAACCCCGATGGTGACGTCAGAATGCGCGAACATCTTTCGGAGCCATCACCTGGTGCCGTCAGCTTTCACGAACAACTGACGTCACCAACATCAACCGACGGAACCACCCACGCCGAAGCCATCACCCACGCTCCTCATGCCGCCCAGTTGAGCCCGAGGTCGGCGAGCGCCGCCCGGCACTACGACGAGGACCAGCTGTCCGACCTGGTGATGCTCATCGCCCTGATCAACGCCACCAACCGCATGGGCGTCATCGTCCGCCAGCGCGGCGGCGACTACCAGCCCGACATGTTCGCCGACACGGCTCACTGACCCGTAGACCCGTCGCGGCCTGACCCGGCCCGGATCGCTCGATCCGAGCCGGGCTCGCGAATGCCTGCGGCCAAACGTCATCCCCGTCACAGCGAGAGTAATTGTCAAGAGTTGTGGATCGTTGTGATGAGGGCCTGTCTGGCGGATCACACGCGTAGTCAGATGGGGCCGCCGTGGCAATCGCGGACAGCGGATGGCAACGCGGCAGGCAGGCCGCTAGCCTGCCGGTGTGATTTCCGCATTTCTCGACACGGCCGAGGTCGCGTCCCGGCTGCTGCGCTCGCCGGTGCTGGCCGAACGGTGGGAGCAGCCGAGTGCATTGGCCGAGTTCCGGGTCAGCGGGCTAGCCGGGCATCTGGCTCGGGCGGTCTTCAACGTCGAGCGTTGGCTGGCTGAGCTGCCACCGGCGGGCGGGACGCCCATCGATGCTGTCGCGTACTTCCTGTCTGGCGCCGGCCCGGCGTCGCAGCTGGAGGATGCGGTGCCGCGTCGGATCCGCGAGGTGGGCGAGCAGGAGGCGGCCGGTGGGCCTGCCACCCTGGTCGAGGAGTTTGACGCCGCTCGCGCCCGGCTCGCAGTGCAGTTGCCGACCATGCCGCTCGACCGGCCTGTCGGCGTGTTCGCCCAGGTACTGCCGCTCGATCAGTGTCTGCTAACCCGGCTTGTGGAACTTGTTGTCCATCTCGACGACCTTGCCGTCAGCCTGGAGGCACCCACGCCGTCGGTGTCGGTCGAGGCCACCGACTTGGTGATCGCCTGCCTTACCCGTATGGCCGTGGTTCGGCACGGCGTCCTTCCGGTGATGCGCACCCTGGCCCGCCGCGAACGCGCCACCGATCCGATCGCGGCCTTTTAGGCGGCTGCGACCTCCGCGCGCTCGACGAGGATGCCGTTTCCGAACTTCGCGCCCGCGCGGACCAGGGTGACGAGGCAGGCTCCGGTGACCGCGCGCCAGCGGGCCTGGGCGGATTCGAGGCTCTGTCCGCAGTTCCGAGAATCCCCAGGTCAGCGGAGTGAGCGAGGGATCGTTTCGGTAGAGTATGTCCCGGCGTGGCAAGCAAGACGGTCGAGGCTGTGCTGTTTCCCCGGATCGATGTGCGAGTGGAGCGGGTCAGCGACTCCCCCGACGTCCTCGGGGTGGAGGCCGTGTCCACCGCTCGCCCGGGCCGGTGCCCGGACTGCCGGAAACAGGCGAGGCGCATACATAGCACGTATCAACGAGCCCTGGATGTAAGGCCGTTGGGGCGCGCCGGGTCATTGTCCGCGGGTCCGCCGGTACTTCTGTGACCGGAAGAACTGTTCCCGCAAGACGTTCGTCGAGCAGGTGCCGGGCCTGTCCGAGCGGCACCGTCGCTCCAGCACCGGACTGACAGACTGGCTGCGGTCGATCGCGATCGAGCTGGGCGGACCTCCGGCCGCGCGGTTGTGCCGCCGCCTGCGGCTGGCTGGCAAGACCCGGCTGCTCAGGCTGTTGACGGCGCCGACGGTGTCGGACCGTGCGCCGCGGGTGCTGGGGGCGGATGAGTTCGTCTTCCGCAAGGGCTGCACCTACGGCACCGTGCTGGTCGACGTCGAAGCCGGCCGGGTCGTGGACGTGCTGCCCGATCGCACCTCCGAAACGTTCGCGGCCTGGCTCAAGAGCCATCCCGGAGCCGAGATCATCTGCCGAGACCGGGCCACTGCCTACACCAAGGCGGTCAGGGAAGCAGGTCCCAAAGCCCTCGAAGTCGCTGATCGCCGGCACCTGTTACAGAACCTGTCCGCGGCGGTGGAGAAGACCTGCCACCAGCACCGCGACTGCCTGCGCAAACGCGCCGAGGAGAAGACGGTGACCGAGGTTCCGGAGCCGCCCCCAATGCTGTTACCGCCCGCGGAACTGCCCCGCACTCAGATCATCGAACGCACCCGCCACCGCTACGAGGACATCCACCGCCTGCTGGAGAAAGGCTGGACCATCAGCGCGATCGCCCGCCGTCTGAATCTCGACCGCAAGACGTGCGCCGCTTCCGCGACACCGACTTCGACCAGCTGCTCGCCTCCGCCCGCGAGCGCCGCCCCAACGGCGTCCTGGAGCCGTTCAAGGGGCGCTGTCACGTTGTTGAGTGGGCGGTGTCTGATGGTGCGTCGCAGCGTGGTGGAGCCCAGTTTCGGGCTGTACTCAGGCCGCGGTGGCAAGGCCGGTGACGCCGGTGATCTGCTCCCAGATTGCGAAGCGGACGGTCATCTCGGCTCGGTGGGCGGCAGCGGTCATCAGGTGGCGGCGGGGCCGGAAGTGGGGCGAGATGCCGCTGAACGCGGACAGGAACCGCTGGGCCCCGCCCACTGAGCAAAAGCCTTCATCGCTCGTTCGCGTTGCCTGGTGGGCTGGTGGCTGTTCTCGGCCCGGTTGTTGAGGTACTTCGACTGTCGGTGCTCGATGCAGGGCATGACCTCGCGGTGGGCAGCACTGTAGGAGCGGAGCTTGTCGGTGACGATCACCCGCGGCACCGCACCGGTCCTCTTCATCAGTCTGCGGAAGAAGCGCCTGGCCGCGGCCTTGTCCCGCCGGTTCTGCACCAGGATGTCCAGCACGTTGCCGTCCTGGTCGACGGCCCGCCACAGGTACTTCTGTTCTCCATTGATCTTGACGAAGACCTCGTCCAGGTGCCATTTGTCACCAGGCTGAGGCTGTCGGCGGCGCAGCGCGCCTGCGTAGGTCTGCCCGAACTTGGCGCACCAGCGGCGGATCGTCTCGTAGGAGACGACGATCCCACGCTCGAGCATGAGCTCCTCGACCTCGCGGAATGACAGCGGGAAGCGGTGGTAAAGCCACACACAGTGGGAGATGACCTCGACCGGGTACCGGTGCCCCTTGTACGACGGCGACACGGCCCCCACAGACAGCCCCTTCCAGCACGATCAACCAGAAGATCATCCCACCCCGCCAACCAACGTGACAGCGCCCTCCAGACCGAACTCCAAGGCCACATGTCAGCACTCGTACGCGCAGCAGCATCACCTCAGGACTAACTCATCCCCGAAACAAACATGCCTCAGCCCTCGTGCGTATCCAGATAATCGACATCACCGGCGAACGCGGAGTCGAGGCCGTCTGCTTCGCCGACACCCGCGGCTCCCAGGTCGAGATCGTCCAGAACATCGGCCGCGCACTCCGGCTCAACAAGGACGGCTCCACCAAGGTCGCCAGGATCATCGTGCCGGTGTTCCTGGAGCCCGGCGAGGACCCGCAGGACATGGTCGCCTCCGCCTCGTTCCGCCCCCTTGTAGCGGTCCTCCAAGGACTCCGCAGTCATGATGAACGACTCGTCGAGCAGCTCGCCTCCCGCGCCCTCACCAGCGGCAAGCGCAAGGTCCACATCCGGCGCGACGAGGACGGGCAGATCGTCGGGGTTGGCGGCGAGGGTGACGGCGAGGACCAGGAGGACGACACGCGGGCCGCTGCCGAAGCGGCGCTGCTGCACTTCTCCAGCCCACGCGACGCCGCGACCATCGCCGCGTTCCTCCGTACCCGGGTCTACCGGCCCGAGTCCCTGGTGTGGCTGGAGGGCTACCAAGCTCTGCTGCGCTGGCGGAAGGAGAACGAGATCACCGGCCTCTACGCCGTGCCCTACGACGTCAGGGTCGAAGTCGGAGTCACGAAGGACTTCCCGCTGGGGCGCTGGGTCCACCAGCAGAGGAAGGCGCTGCGGGCAGGCGAACTGGAGGAACGGCGCAAGACCCTGCTGGACGCACCCGAGGCCGGGATGGTGTGGGAGCCGGGAGAGGAGGCGTGGGAGAACAAGCTCGCCGCGCTCCGCTCCTACCGGCGGGCCACCGGGCACCTCGCCCCGCGTCAGGACGCAGTGTGGGGCGAGGGCGAGGCAATGGTGCCCCTAGGCCAGCACATCGCCAACCTCCGACGGAAGGGCGGCCTGGGCAAGGACCCGGAGCGGGCAGCACAGCGCGCGAAGCAGCTGGCCGCGATCGCCCCGGATTGGGACTGCCCGTGGCCGCTGGACTGGCAGTGGCATTACCGCGTCCTCGCCGACCTGGTCAACGCCGACGGCATCCTGCCCGAGATCCAGCCCGGCGTGCTGATGGACGGCGACGACATCGGCAAGTGGCTCCAGCGGCAGAAGAATCCGGGCACCTGGGCGCAGCTGTCGGAAGAGCAGCAGGAACGACTGTCCCAGCTGGGCGTGACGCCCGCCAAGCGGCCCGCTCCGGCCCCAGAAGCCAAGAGCGCCAGGAAGGCGGAGGGGAAGGCGTCAGCAGCCTTCCAGCGGGGCGTTGCGGCCCTTGCGCGGTACATCGCCCGCGAAGGCCATCACCGCGTCCCTAGGAGCTATACAGAGGAGATCGTGGTGGAGGGCGAGGTCGCGCCGGTAGCGGTCCGGCTGGGGGTGTTTATGAGCAACATCAAGTCCAGGCGGGACAAGCTCACCGCGGAGCAGGGCGCCGCACTGCGGAAGCTGGGCCTGGAGTGGGCGTAACGGTGCCGACGGTGGGGGCAGGACCGGAGGTGGGCGTGCTGTTGGCCCAGGAGGCAATGGGGTTGTGTGTTGGATCCGTTCCGCCGGCAACTTCTGGCGGGGGACACGCCGTGTGCCCGGCTGGTTACCGTTCGGCTTGCAGCCCCGGGAACAGGGTGCGCGTGCGGTGGGGGTCGGGAGCAATGAAGACCCCGTCGGCCGTGACGAGGTTCGCGTCAGGGTCTGTCTGGGTGGTGATCGACCCGCTCACGAAGATCTTGCGGCCGTCCGTGCCGGTGACGCGGGCGAGAATCCGCAGAGGTGTTTTTAGTGGGACCGGGCGGTGGTAGCGCATCTGAAGGGAGACGGTCAGGCCGGGCGTTCCCGCTGCTGCGCAGGCACGGCCCATGAGTTCGTCCAGGAGCATGGCGCTCATGCCGCCGTGGCCGTAGCCGGGCGGCCCTTCGTGGGCGATGCCGAGCGTGCAGTGACCCACTAGGCCGTCGACGGTGGGTGTTACCTGTACGGGCGGGGCCAGCGGGCTTCCGGCCCCGGTCACTGGGCTGTAGATACGTGTCCCTGTGGGGAACTCGTCCACCTCGGGGATCTCCGCCCGCGACCGCTGTCGGCCCGTCAGCTGGCTGGTGATGGCGCGGACGCCGTCCGCCACACGGTGGAGGGTGCCCGGGGAGGCGGCGGTGCGGACGGTGGCTTCCACCAGGGCGCGCAGTTCGTGGCCGAGGTGGGTGATCGCCGCCTTCTGGTCTTCCAGTTCCTCTTCTTCGGCTGTCGCTCGCGTGGGGTCGGTGGCAGTGTCAGTGGGCGGCGGGTCGGTGAGGGAAGTGTGCATCGGTTTTCTCGGTGGAGTGGGCTGGTGGGGTGCGGGCCAGGTGGGGTCAGTCATCGGTCCGGACGAAGACCGGCTTCAGGTGCTTCTCCGGCAGCGCGGTCGGAAGGTCCTCCCAGTCGATGACGTGGGAGACGACTTTCTCGGGGGCGACCTTGCCGGAGGCGGCGAGTTCGAGGGCGTCGGGGATGTGGGCGCGTACGTTGTCGCGGGCGATGCGCAGGGTGACGCCGGTGAGGTACATGTCGAGCAGGGGCAGTTCACCGGGACGGAAATGGTTGCCCGCCGACTCACAAATCCCCTCCGGAGTCAGGGATTTGACGGCCAGGGCGAGCTGGTCGACGCGTCCGGTGGCCTCGACGGCGATGTCGTAGCCCTGGGAAATCGGATCCAGGGTCTCGGCGGTCGCGGCCCCGAACGCGCGTGCCAGGGTGCGGTGTTCGGGGTCGGGGTCGACGTAGAGCACGTCGGAGGCGCCGAGGGCGCGGGCGATGTCGCACACGTATAGGCCGATGCTGCCGCGGGCGACGACCAGGACGCGTGCTCCGGGGCGGGCCTTGAGGTGCGGGGCGACCAGTCGCCAGGCCAGGGACCAGTTGTCGCTGGCCGAGGCCATGGCGACCGGGTCGAGGCCGGCCGGTAGCGGGACGAGCATGGCGTCGGCGTAGGGCACGCGGACCAGGTCGGAGAAGAGCCCGCCCCAAGTGCCGCCGATCGGTGCGCCGTACATCGCCATGTAGGGGACGGCGGTGCAGTGCGCGGTCAGCCCGGCCCGGCATCGCTCGCAGGTGCCGCAGTTGATGGACCAGGGGACGACGACCAGGTCGCCGGGTGCGACGGTGGTCACGGCGTCGCCGGTCTCGACGACTCGGGCGACGCATTCGTGGCCGAGGGCGAACGGTGGGTCGATGAAGCCGTGACCGGCCAGGATGGAGGAGTCGACGTCGCAGGAGGTGGCGGCCACCGGGGCGACGATCGCCTGTACATCGGACTGGAGTGGAGGGTCGGGTGCCTCGTGCCATTCGACGGTGCGCCGGGCGATGTAGGTCAGTTCACGCATCGGTGCTCTGTCCCTTCGCCAGTGCCACCAGGTCGGCGTAGCGGATGACGGAGCCGCCCGCACCCCAGGAGCCGTCGGGCTGCTCGTGCACAAGCACCCACACCCGCGGGGCGTCGTCCCGGCCGAGGCCGGCTGCGGCCAGGACGGTCTTCGTCGCCTCCTCGACCAGGCCCGCCTTGCGGCGCTCGGACAGGGCTCCCTGTGGGACGGTGACCTCCACCAAAAAGCGCGGCGCGTCGTCCTCGGCGGTGGTCTGGGCGCCTTCCGGCAGTTCGGTGAGGTAGCTCCACGCCTGGGCGCGGAAGAACGCCGTGTCGGGTGCGCCCTCCCAGCGCAGCAGCACCGCCGCGAGGTCACGCTGGATGCTCTGGCGGCCTTGTGCGGTCAGGGCGGCGGCCGGGGCGGTGAGCCGGATCATCGGCATGGCATACCTCGCTTTGTTTCGTTCGTCTTCTTGTCGTTCGACACAGGTCTATGACGGTCGTTATAAGTGCCGGTCACGCTAGACTATGACGGCTGTTATATCCAGTGGGGTCAGAAGGGATCATGTACGTGACCAAGCCCAGCCCGGCGGCGCGCGAGCGGATCGTGGCCGGCGCGGCCGACATGATCAGCCGGCGCGGCCTGAACGCGACGAGCATCCGCGACACGGCCAAGCACGCCAGGGCGCCGCTCGGCTCGACGTACCACTACTTCCCCGACGGCAAACAGCAGTTGGCCACCGAGGCCGTCCGCTACACGGGTGAGTGGGTCGCGCGCCGTCTGCGCAAAGAGCTGGAGGCGGGACCGGTCGCCGGGCTGCGGGCGTTCCTCGGCCTGTGGCGCAAGATCGTCGTCGACAGTGACTTCCGGGCGGGCTGCCCGGTTCTCGCCGTCTCCATCGAGGAGCCGCCCACGGACGAGACGCCGGCCGCCCTGGTAGCCGCAGCCGACGTCTTCGACGCCTGGGAGAGCCTGCTGGCCGACTCGCTGCGCGAGCACGGCGCCGAGCGTGAGCAGGCGGCCCAGCTCGCCACCCTCGTCGTCGCGGCCGTCGAGGGGACCGTGGCCATGTGCCGCGCCAAGCGCAGCACTCAGCCCCTGGACCGCACCGCGGAGCAGTTGCAGGCTCTCGTCCTCGCCGCGATCAAGTGCTGACCGGGCAGGGGCAGGGCTCCGTGCATGCCTGGAACCGCCGCTGTCGACTTCAGGCGCCCAGCGCGGCACGGACGGCTTTGGCCCTCTCCTCCGTGAACACACCGCTCTCAAGGAGCGGGAGGACGGACAGCACGCCCCCGGACGAGCCCCAGCTGCCCTCGTCGATCACGCGGAAGTTGACCCACCACGTCGGTGACGGCTCCTCCAGTCCGCAGGACTCCGCCAGCGCGGCCAGGACGCGCTCGATGACCTGGCCTCGTACGTCCGGCTGCCAGGCGGCGTCCATGACCGCGATGTCGATCACCATCACGTCGAGTTCCTGGCCGGCGTCCGAAAGCAGCCGTCCGCCGATGGCCATCATGTCCAGCTCGCGCTCGATGAAGTGCACCTGGAACCCGACGCGGGCGGCCGGAGCGGGCTGTCCCACCTCGGGCACCAGCACCGCGTCCGTCAGCGTCTCGGCCAGCTCACGGCGCTGCTCAAGGCCGAGGCGTCCCTTGGGGGCGTTCACGGTAATGATCGTCACGACAACCTCCTATGACAGACGTTATAGAGTCCGAGGTTACACCCGTCTATAACGACTGTCATACTCGGGTGTGGACACTCAGTCCGAGATCACGGCGGCGCGGTTGATCCACTCGCTGCCGTGTGCTGCCTGGTGCATGAAGGCGGCGACGTCCGCGCGGCTGATCGTCGGGTTGCCCTTCATCGGCAGCCGGTCGTCCGCCCTGTAGGCACCCATGGCGGGGCCGTGGGTCAGCCTGGTGGGGTAGACCACGGTCCAGTCCAGCCCGCTGGAGCGGATGCTCTCGTCCGCTATCTCCTTGTCGGCGTAGATCGACCGCAGCAGCGTGCTGTAGATCAGCTTCTGTGTGGTGCTCGAGCAGTGGAAGGTGTCGCCGACACCGAACGAGGACAGCCACACCAGGCGGGAGACACCCGCTTCCCCGGCGGCGCCGATCACTGCCGCCGAGGCGCGCGTGAAGAGGCCGTCGGCGCGAACCGAATTTCCCCTGCCGAGCGCGGAGACGATCGCGTCGTGCCCGGCCGCCGCTGCGGCGAGGTCGCGGTGTGAGATGGCGTCGCCGGTGACCGGCGTGACCCGCTCGGCCAGGTCACCCAGGGCCGCCGGGTTGCGGACGAAGGCCGTGACCGAGTCACCGGATCGCACCGCCAGGTCGATGACATGACGACCGGTGGGACCGGTCGCGCCGAGGATCAGCAGCTTCATGGCAGGGGCTTCTTTCGTGGGCGATGTCAGGACAGGTCGGCGAGGTCGTCGTCGGTAAGGGTGATCGCGGCGGCGGCCATGTTGTCCTCCAGGTGCGGGAGGGATCCCGTGCCCGGGATGGCCAGGGCCACCGGGGAGGTGGCCAGCAGCCGGGCGAGGCCGATCTGGGGGACGGTGGCGCCGTGCCGGGCCGCCACCTTCGCAAGACGCTCGTCGTCGAGTTCCCGACCGCCGCCCACCGGGAAGAAGGGCACGAAAGCGATGCCGGACTCCTGGCAGGCGGCCAGGACGTCCGCGTCACCAGACTGGGCGGCGTGGTTCTGTACGGCGGCGACAGGTGCGATGGCGCGGGCCTCCGCGAGATGCGCGGTGTCGACGTTGCTGAGGCCGAGGTGCCGGATCAGGCCCTCCTCGCGCAGCGCGGCGAGCGCCTCGAAGCGTTCGGCGAGCGACTCGCCGCGCGGGGGTGTCATCGCCCCGATTCGCAGGTAGACGAGATCGAACCGGTCCACGCCCAGGCCGGTGAGGTTGGCTTCGACAAGGCCGCGCATGTCGGCCGGGGTGCCCTGGTGGAGGCCGTCGGGACGGATGATCGGGCCCACCTTGGTCGCGATGACCAGGTTGGACGGGTAGGGGTACAGCGCCTCGCGAATCAGGCTGTTCGCACGCACCGCACCGTCGTGGCTGACGTAGAAGTCGGCGGTGTCGATGTGGTCGACCCCGAGTTCGACGGCGCGCCGCAGCACGGCACGGCCGGCCTCCGGGTCGCGGGCGGGGCCGCCCATACCGTCCTTGGACGGCAGGCGCATGGCGCCGAATCCGAGCCGGTTGACGTCCAGGTCGCCGCCGAGGCGGAATCTGTTGCTCATGGGCTTGAGCCTGTACGGCCCGGCACCAGCCGACGAGAGCGTGGCATGTTGCTGCCACCCGCACAATGAACGCATGCCACAGGTCATGATGCTTCGCGGTGATGTTGAGCTCTGGACGCGGCTCAAGCCCTTGACGGAGTCCGACGACACGGAATGGGTCAACGTCGCCCGCGACCTCGACACCTGGCCCGGCGCGCGCGAGGCCGCCCGCCTGACGATGCGCCGCAACGGGGCAGTTCCGGCCCGCAAGCTGTACAGCCCCGCCGTACTCGCCGACGAGCGCGACCGGGAAGCCCTGCGCGAGATGGCAGCACACGGCATGCAGATCCGGATCACCGCCGCCCCCTTGTCCCGGGGAACCTTCTTCATCGACCGGAGAACCATGATCCTCACCAGCCCCATCACACCCGCACCGGCCGCCCACGGACACCGCACCTACACCATGAGCGCCACACCGGCCCTGGTCGACGGGGCCTACGCACTGTTCCAAGCCGCCTGGGAGAGCGCCACCGACCTCGCGGCCTTCCTCAGCGCGCAACGGCCCCGGATCGACGCCCAAGCCGCAAGGGTTCTGCGCGCCCTGACCTCCGGCGCCACCGACGAGACAGCCGCACGGGAACTCGGCATGTCGCTGCGCACCTACCGCCGCCGGGTCGCCGAACTGCTCGTCACCCTCAACGCGGACTCCCGTTTCCAGGCCGGAGTACGCGCGGGCGAGTTGGGCCTGATCCGCGGGTGATCGCCGCCATCAACCGACACGCTCAGCCACAGCCGCGGGCAGCCGCAGCCGACCACCATTGCAGAACATCGGCCGCGCACTCACGTTGAACCGCGACAGCTCAACGAAGGTCGCACGGATCATCGTGCCGGTGTTCCCGGAGCCCGGCGAGGGCCCACCGACATGGTCGCCTCAGCCAGCTTCCGCCCTCTTGTAGCAGCCCTCCAAGGTCCCCGCAGTCATGACGAACAACTCGTCGAGCAGCTCACCTCCCGTGCCCTCAGCAGCGGGAAGCGCAAGGTGCACGTCCGGCGCGATGAGGACCGGCAGAACGTCGGGCCGGCGGCGAGAACGGCGAGGAACAGGAACACGACGACACCGACGCCGCTGCCGCTGCCGCTGCCGAGTCGGCCCTGCTCCACTTCTCCACCCCGCGCGACGCCTCGACCAGCGCCGCTTTGCGAGGAAGGACGCACTGTGAGACCGACCGAAACTGAAGACAGACCGACGCGCAGATCGCGGAGAGGGTTTCGTCCTCACGGCGGCGGCAACGGACCGGGCGGCAAGTGGTGCCCGGACGACGTCTGCGGAGTCGTCGAGGCCGTCGGCACCAAAGTCACCCCATTCATTCCGGCGGCTGACGAGGTCTTCGGCATGCTGTCACAGGCCTGAAGAGACCGGTCCAGGCACCCCACACCACACCGGCACATACCAGCACTCAACGAACCTGAACAGCACGCAAGCAAACTGACCACGCTGACCAACGCTCACTCCACCTGACAAAGCGACAGCTCAGCACACTAGCCAGAACCTCCGCTCCTCCATCACCGAACCAGAACGGGACTGCTGCATGATCGGGTGACAGCGGGGTCTATGCAGCCAGAGCTGCGGGTGGGGTCATGATGGTCTCGTACTCGACGGGGGTCAATCGGGCCAGGCGTTTCTGGCGTCGGCGCCGGTGGTAGGTGCGCTCGATCCAGGTCACGATCGCGATCCGCAGCTCCTGGCGGGTGGCCCAGGTACGGCGGTCGAGGACGTTCTTCTGCAGCAGCGCGAAGAAGCTCTCCATCGCGGCGTTGTCACCCGCCGCACCGACCCGGCCCATCGAGCCGGTCATTTTGTGACGGGCGAGAGCGGAGACGAACTTCCGGGACCGGAACTGGGCGAGTTCAACCAGTCGTTGCAACACCGGGCTGTTGCAGCGAGCGTAGCTGTTCTTCGAAGACCTCGGTCGGCGTCCGCCAACCCAGGACTTTGCGGGGCCGGTTGTTGATCGCCATGGCGACGGCTTCGAGGTCCGTGAACGACCAGCGGGAGAGATCGGTGCCCTTCGGGAAGTACTGGCGCAGCAGCCCGTTCGTGTTCTCGTTCGTCGGTCGTTGCCAGGGCGAGTGCGGATCGGCGAAGAACACCTTCGTCCCGGTATCGAGGGCGAACTGGGCATGAGCGGAGAGTTCCTTCCCGCGGTCCCAGGTGAGGGTTTTGCGTAGCTGCTCAGGCAATTGCGTCATCGACGTGGTGAGCGCTGTGTTCATCGCGATCGCGCCATAGCCCCCGAGCGAGGGGCCGTTCTTCACGGGCGGCTTCTCGCCCCAGCCCTCGAGCCGGGGCAGGTGCACCAGGAGCGTGGAGCGGCTGCTGCGCTCGACGAGCGTGCCGATCGCGGAGCGGCCCGTCCCGATGATCAAATCGCCTTCCCAGTGTCCGGGGACCGCGCGGTCCGTGGCCTCGGCGGGGCGTTCGCTGAGGACGACGTCCGCGGTGACATGCCCCTGCGGTTTGTTCTGCGACCGTGCACGGGGAGTCCGCAGCGCCCGGCCGGTACGCAGACACGTGACCAGCTCCCGCTTGAGCGCGCCACGGCCCTCGATGAACAGCGCCTGGTAGATCGCTTCGTGGCTGATGCGCATGGACTCATCATCGGGGAAGTCGGCATGGAGACGGTGCGAGATCTGCTCCGGGCTCCATGCCGTCGCCCATCGTCTGTCCTGCCGGTGCGGCTTGTTCAGCCCCTTCCATGCGGGCGTCCTGGGTCCGGGGACGATCGTGCTGTCGGGGCGGCGGATGCTGTCGGCGAGCCGGTCCTGCACGTACTCACGCAACCTGTCGTTGCCTGCGAGCTTCGCGGTCTTCGGCCGCTTGGCGGCCTGCTGTGCTTTCCACTGGGCGACCGTCGCGCGGTACTCCTGCTTGCCGCTGCGCGTGGCGGCGTTGCGGCGCAGTTCGCGAGAGATCGTTCCGGGGTCACGCCCCAGGGCGCGGGCGATCTCGCGCACGCCCTTGCTCATCGCCCTGAGGATCGCGATCTCCTCGCGCTCTTCGAACGTGAGGTACCGGCCCGTGGGCTCGGCCAACGAGATCGGAGGCATGCCGCCAGCGTGACGAAACCACCTCGCACCCACCGGCCACGACACGCCGACCGCCAACGACGCCTCCACCGTCGTGACCCCCGTGGCGATCAGTCGCCAGAACTGGCGCTGCACGACCCGAGACGGATCAGGCCGCCCCGGCGAACGCATCGCCGGCCGCAACGCACGGTCAGCGCGCCACTGCCGACGCCGCCCCTCCGGGACATCGCTGGTCTTCAAACTCCAGTCCGCCGTAGCCACGTCGCACACCTCCGAGATCAGGGTGTTGCGACGACCAGTTGAATCCACCCTGCGAGCCGCGGTCCGAATGCACTACGCACCCGGCGACTTGGCCGCGGCGGGCGACGGCGGACTGCAGCGCGGCCACGGCGAGGCGGGACTGCATCCGGGCGTCGATGGAGTAGCCCACAATGCGGCCCGAAAAGGCGTCCTTGACTGCGCACAGGTACAGCTTGCCCTCGCCCGTCGCGTGCTCGGTGATGTCCGTGAGCCACAACCGGTTCGGCCCGGCCGCGGTGAAGTTCCGCCGCACCAAGTCATCGTGGAGCGGTGGCCCGGCTTTGGCGTTCTTGCCGCGGCATCTTCGCTTGCCGAAGGCGCTCCACCAGCCATTGTCCCGGCAGATCCGCCAGGCGGTCCGCTCAGCCATCGCCTCACCGGCGGGCGCGGGCCTCGTCGAGCAGGAAGCGGTGTCCGAACTCGGGATCGTCGGGGTGAGCGTCGAACAGGGCGTTGGCCCGGTATGCCTCGGCCAGTTCGGCATCGGTGACCGGTCTGGTCAGCCACCGGTAGCAGGGCTGGCGGGCCAGCCCGAGCACCCGGCACGTCACCGCCACCGGCACCCGGTAAGGGGCAGCGGCGGCGGCCAGCTCGCGGACGAGCGGGTACATCATTTTGCCGGCAGGTTCGCCTGCGACAGGTACGCCGCGGCCCTCCTCAGCACCTCGTTCTCCTGTTCCAGCAACCGGATCCGCTTGCGGGCCTCGCGCAGCTCGGCCGACTCGCCCGAGGCCGTTGCGGGCCTGGCGCCCTCATCGGTCTCGGCGCGGCGCAGCCACTTCGACAATGTGATCGGGTGGACGCCGAAGTCGGCGGCGATCTGTTCCAGCGTGACGCCGGGGCACGGTTGCGCGCGACCCGCACGACGTCCTCGCGGAACTCCTTCGGATACGGCTTGGGCACTGCAACATCCTTCCAGGCTGCCTCTCAGCAAGCCAGGTCAGGTGTCACCGAACCCTGCAGCAGTCCCGTGTCGTGCACGAGGCCGCTGGGTAGCGGGACGCGGTCAGCCGCGTAATCGCACGCGATAAACCCGGCGACGTCGGCGTTCATCCCCGGGATACTGGTCGCCCATGGATGAGGTCAAAGTCGTTGTCGCCCATTCCGAGCGCGCGACTCTGCGCGTCGGCGACGTTTTCCTGAAGGTGGACGCCGATCAGGCGCGCATTGATGTCGAGGTCGAGGCGATGTCTCTCGCGCCGGTCCCGACCCCGGAGGTCCTGTGGCGCAAGCCGTCCGTGCTCGCGACCGCCGCACTCCCGGGGACGACGCTTGGGCGCCTCGGCGGGCCGTCGACCGGGTCGCCGGCGGCGTGGGCCGCGGTGGGCGCCGCCATCCGGAAGCTGCACGACGCGCCGCTGCCGTCCCGGCCGGGCCAGGCCGGCCGGAGCATCGTCGCGCTGGCGGAGGAACTCGACGCCGAGTGCGAGTTGCTTGTGACGAACGGCGTCCTGCCCGCCGACCTGGTCACCCGCAACCGCCGGGTCGCCGAGGCCGCGCTCCGGCCGTGGATTCCGGCGTTCACGCACGGCGACCTGCAGATCGATCACGTCTTCGTCGACGGCGACGAGGTCACCGGCATCATCGACTGGTCCGAGGCGGGCCAGGGTGATGCCCTGTACGACCTCGCCACTTTCACGCTCGGACACGAGGAGCACCTCGCCGACGTCATCGTCGGCTATGGCACCGACATCGACCTTGTCGTGATCCACGCGTGGTGGTCGTTGCGAAGCCTGCTGATAGTTCGCTGGCTGGTCGAGCACGGCTTCGACCCGTTCGCGCCGGGCTGTGAGGTCGATGTGCTGAGATCGCGGATGTGAGGCTGCGCGGGCCCGACTGCCAGGTATGCGTTCTGACGCATCGAGCAGGCCATCCCCTGGGGCGCATCACCTTGCTGCTCCTCCTCTATGCCCAAAAACCCTCAGCGATCCACCGGTTGACCACCGAGGACATCGAGGTCGGCGCCCAGACAGTACGTCTCCACCTCGGCGATGCACCCGTCCAGCTGCCCGAGCCCGTCGCCGCACTGGCCCGCACCGTCGCCGCGAACCGCAAGGGCCACGCGACCATCGGCGCCCTGGCCCCTCACCCTGGCTCTTCCCCGGAGGCCAGCCCGGACGACCGATCAGCACCACACAGCTGACACAACGGCTGAACCAGCTCGGGATCCGGCCCAACCAGGCCCGCAGCACCGCACTCTTCCAGCTCGCCACCGAGATCCCCGCCGCGATCCTCGCCCGCACCCTGGGCATCCACACCGACGTCGCCGTCGCCTGGCAACGGCTCTCCGCCGGCGACTGGGCCAGCTACGCGGCCGAAGTGAGCTCGCGGAACACCACCACCAAGGAGTCATCACCATGACCGCTCGCCCCTACGACGCTGTGCTCTGTGACATCGACGGCGTGGTCCGGCACTGGCCCACCGCCGATGGCATCGAACGCAGCCACGGGCTTCCCGCAGGTGCACTCGCGAAGGCGGCCTTCGCCCCGTCACGCCTTCACCCCGCGATCACCGGAGAGACCACCGACGAGCAGTGGCGCTCGGCGGTGGCTGCGGACCTCACTGAAATTTGCGGATCGAGCGCCCACGCCCACGCTGCGGTCACCGACTGGTCCAACCTGGTGCCCCGCGTCGATCACGAGGTCGTGTTCCTCCTCGCCCAGGCTCGCACCATCGCAACCGTCGCTCTGGTCTCCAACGCGACCACCCGACTGGAGTGGGATCTCGCCCAGCAAGGGCTCGACGACCTCGCCGACATCGTGGTGAACACCTCTCGCGTCGGCGTCATGAAGCCGGATCCCCGCGTGTACCTCCTGGCCGCAGAACGCGCCGGCGCCCCGCTCCACCGCTGTCTCTTCATCGACGACACTGCCGCCAACGTCATCGCAGCCAGCGAAGTGGGCATGACCGCCCTGCACTACCGGCAGATCGAAGATCTCCTCACAGCCCTGGCGCCTCTCCTCAACACAGCACCAGACGCACAGCACACGTGACCCGCAGGTGCATTCGGACAGTTCCAATACCCGACGTCACCATTAGTCGGCGCCGCCGAACGGCGCCGGGAGGCCGTCGACCGCGTGACCGCCCTTCAGTTTGACCGGCACGGTCAGCGGGTCTGGCGCACAGCGAAGAGCCTGCTGGACTCCGAGCGCGTGCGCCGGGCGATCGGCGAGGTCGCCACCGCCTACGGCGTCTGCCGGGAACCGTCCAACGTGGCCGCCGGCGGTCACGCCTGCCCGCTCCGCTTTCGCTGCCTGGGCTGCGAGCACTTCAGCACCGACGTCTCCTACCTGCCCGACCTCGAAGCCCACCTCGCCGACTTGCTCCGTAGCCGCGAACGCCTGATGTCCGCCTTCGAGGCCGACGACTGGGCACGAGCCCAGGCCATGCCCTCCGAAGAGGAGATCCGACGAGTCCGACGCCTCATCCAACGCGTCAAGTCCGACCTCGACGACCTCACGCCCGAGGAGCGCGCCCAGATCGAGCAGGCCGTCAGCCTTGTACGCCGCAGCCCCACCGTCCTGCTCGGCATGCCCCGCATCGGCCAGCCCCTGCCCGACGTCCGCCCCCCGAGGACCGCCCCGTGACGACCGCAATGAACGACGGCCGAAAGGCCGGCACCGACCGCCGACGGCAGCGGGTGACCAACGCCCTCACGACAGCGGCCAGCAGCGGCTCACCCATCACCGTCTCCGGCATCGCCCGGCAGGCCGGCGTGGACCGCACCTTCCTCCACCGCCACCGCGACCTGCTCGCCCTGATCCACACCGCCGAACGCGAACCCGTCACGAACACCCCTGCTGGTTCCGCTCCTGTCAGCCGCGCCTCGCTCCAGGCCGATCTCGCCAACGCGCAGGCTCGCAGCACCCGGCTGGTGGGCCGCATCCAACAGCTGGAGAAGCGCCTCTCCGTCGCGCTCGGGGAACAGGTCTGGCACGAGTCCGGCCTCGGTGCCCCCGCCGATGTCGAGGAACTCCAGCGGACGATCACCCGCCTGGAACAGCAGACCGTCGATCTGAAGGCGTCCCTGGAGGAGCGCGAGGCCGAACTGGAGGCTGCCCGGGAAGCCAACCGGCAACTGACCAGGGCCCTGAACCAGCGCGAGTGACCAGGCCGTCAGCCCGGCACCACTTCGGGTGTGCGTCCGGGACACGGAACGAGAGTGCCCGCAGCTGTCAGCCCTGACGATCGTCAAGGTCCGGTGCTGCCGTTCGGCTCGGGTTCCCGGCTATTGCCGCTTCTACGTTCGGTCCTCATGGAACGAAAACCGCGAATGAAAGCGCGAGCCGGTCGGCTGCTCGGCACGCTGGCCGTCCTGGGCGTAGGAGCAGGAGTTGTCACCTGGCTGTCCCCCGGTGGCCTGGGTGAGGTTGGTGCTGTCGAGGTCACAGGTGGAGCTTCGGCGTCCGCGTACCGGTCGGTGACCGGGTCGGTGGCCGATGCACCGTCGTGGCTGGGCCCCCTCCTGGACATGGCCACCGAAGGCACTCTTGTGATCCTCGGAATGTTGCTGGTCTGGATGTGGTGGACGGCAATCCGCCGCAAAGACACACGGGGGATTGCCGGATCCGTTCTGACCGGTCTCGGCACCGTCGTGGCCTATGCGGTGAGCGAAGCGGTGAAGCTCGTGGTGGACGAGGAGCGCCCTTGCCGTGCGTTACGCGCAGGCGTCGAATCTGTCGCGGAATGCCCCGGAGTGGGGGACTGGTCGTTTCCAAGCAACCACGCCACCGGCGCTGTCACGTTGGTTGGCGGGGTGGGATGATCTTCTGGTTGATCGTGCTGGAAGGGGCTGTCTGTGGGGGCCGTGTCGCCGTCGTACAAGGGGCACCGGTACCCGGTCGAGGTCATCTCCCACTGTGTGTGGCTTTACCACCGCTTCCCGCTGTCATTCCGCGAGGTCGAGGAGCTCATGCTCGAGCGTGGGATCGTCGTCTCCTACGAGACGATCCGCCGCTGGTGCGCCAAGTTCGGGCAGACCTACGCAGGCGCGCTGCGCCGCCGACAGCCTCAGCCTGGTGACAAATGGCACCTGGACGAGGTCTTCGTCAAGATCAATGGAGAACAGAAGTACCTGTGGCGGGTCGTCGACCAGGACGGCAACGTGCTGGACATCCTGGTGCAGAACCGGCGGGACAAGGCCGCGGCCAGGCGCTTCTTCCGCAGACTGATGAAGAGGACCGGTGCGGTGCCGCGGGTCATCGTCACCGACAAGCTCCGCTCCTACAGTGCCGCCCACCGCGAGGTCATGCCCTGCATCGAGCACCGACAGTCGAAGTACCTCAACAACCGGGCCGAGAACAGCCACCAGCCCACCAGACAACGCGAAGGAGCGATGAAGGGCTTCCGCTCAGTGGGCGGGGCCCAGCGGTTCCTGTCCGCGTTCAGCGGCATCTCGCCCCACTTCCGGCCCCGCCGCCACCTGATGACCGCTGCCGCCCACCGAGCCGAGATGACCGTCCGCTTCGCAATCTGGGAGCTCACCGGCGTTACCGGCCTTGCCACCGCGGCCTGAGTACAGCCCGAAACTGGGCTCCACCACGCTGCGACGCACCATCAGACACCGCCCACTCAACAACGTGACAGCGCCGCTGACATCGTCGCTGATCCACTGGCACCACCCATCCGCCACGAACGCGAGCGGCGTGAACTCGACCGCCTCATGTCGATCATCAGCAACCATGAGCGAGGGGTGGCGAGCACGTGAACAGCATTCCGCTCGACAACGAGCAGGACCCAACTCGTCGGGCAATCATCGGCGCGATGAACCGGCTCTTCGCCGGCATCCTTCAGGGTCGAACGGACGGCTCAACGTTTCTCAGTTGGCTATTGAAGCAAACGTCAAACGCTGGCATCTGACTCACCAGCATGCCGATCTCCGACAGCTCTTTCAGACCAAGGCCATCGAGCTGGAGACGAAGAGGACTTCGAACGTCCATTCCTCGGACGCCTTCGAGGAGCTGAAGAAGAAGCACAAGGAGCTGCAGGCCCACTGCAGGATCTTGGAAGCGCGTCTTCAGCTCTACGCGACCACCTTGAACCTGCTGTCCCTGGAGAACGCGGCCCTCTCAGGCCGAGACGCTGACGCGACCAAGATCCGAGCCATGCCGCGGCAGCCGCAGCACATGCCCTGACAAGCACTGGAAGACCCTGGTTCAGAGCAACACTGCTGTTGCGCGACATGCGACGGTGACTTACCTCAACCGATGCGCCGTGGGGAAACGCCCAGGACGAGCTTCTCCAGCGCTTCCCGGACCGGGCCGAACGTCGCTACCCAGGTCTCGATCAGGTAGATCTCGCCGGTCTCGTCGATACCGAGGAAAAACCGGCCCTCGTCGAGCTCACCGATGGGGAAGATGTCCCGCCCAACCGTCGAGCTCCAGTCTGCGAATCGATCCTCCTCGCCCACCGCGAGTTCGGGATCAAAGGTGAAGGGCGCCCTGGCGCAGGTGATGCCTGGCCCGCTGATCTGTACGTCCAAGCCTCCGAACTCAGTCAAGAATCGTTCGGCGGCCTCATGCATCCGGACCAGTTCAGTTGCCTCCAGCATCTCGCGCCACTGCTGAATCGGGACGCGTCGCCCTGGCATCCATCCGGCCGCACACAGCGTTTCCTCGACCTCGCCGGCATCCCGCCGAGTCGCCACATCCGCTTCAACCCACGCCTGGTCCACGGGCACGTTCTCAGGCCAGCCCGGCCGCCACTGGGCCAGCCACTCGTCGAAGTCCTCGCGCAGGAACTGGCGCTCTACGGGCTTGAGTCGCACCTGCGGCCGCGCATCGGCCCACCAGACCTCGAACTCCGCCACGGTCCCTACCGTCGGCCAGCGCTCCGCGGCGGCCGGAAGTAGCAGCACGTCGACGAACCCTACAACCGTAAGGCCGATGTCAATGAAGATCCCCGTCGCACCCGGATTCGGGACCGCGGTTACCGTCCCCGAAAGCCTCTGTCCCGATCGCAAGCCTCTCCGGGCCTGGATCCACTCTTCGACGCTGACCATGAAGCACATTCTCGCAGCGGAATCAGCGCAACGGGATGATGCGCCTGCAACAGTGCTGTTGTCACGATGCCAGACGTGTCAGCAGGTCAGCCCCACCCGACGAAGGGCAGTAGCAACTCGAACTGGCGGAAGAAACGCCGCGATGTACGCAGGCAAGCACACCGGCCGCGCGGTCCTCGCCGGGCCGCAACACGCCACGGTGCCGTCCATCAACGGCCGCCGCGCCGGACGGCCGGGCACCAGCACCCTGGGGCGGGCGGCATGAGCGAAACCACCACCGCCGACCCGGGCACCTGGATCCGGGGCATCACGATCCGCCAGCCCTGGACGACCTGCATCCTCGCCGGGAAGGACGTGGAGAACAGGCCGGCCCACTGGCTTATGGGCAGCTCAGCAGTGATTCGTGGGGTCTGATCTGCTCTTTTGTGTGGTGGACATGTCCTTCTGGGGCTGATGTTGCCGCCGCGCAGCCGGGCCCCAGACGAAGGCGCGGCCTGCGAGGGATGACACCCCGCCCGACTTGGCCTCGGAGTCCTATAGCCCAGACACCAGCCGCAAAGGAGAGGGTGATCACGCGCTCGCCGCCGTGGTGGCTTTCTCGTCGTGCTCGCGCAGTGGCGGGCGAGGGGTGCTTGGCCCTTCTTCGTGCCGGTGGTGAGGGCCATGGCCAGCATGTCCTCGTCGGTGACGCCAGCTTCGCTGATGGTCTTGCCGCGCTTGCGGGCGGACTCATGGTCTTCGAGGGCGCGGTCGCGGATGTACGCGCTCCATGCCGGACATGGCCGCCACGTGCGGTCACTGACCAGTCTTCACACTCGGGCGGTGAGTGAAGGCGCCTCGGTATGCGGCCGGGGTCATGCCGATCTGGCGGCTCAGGTGCTGGCGGAGCGACTCGCCAGAGCCAAGGCCGCTGCGGCGGGCCACGTGGTCGACGGTGAGATCGGTGGTCTCCAGAAGTTCGCGGGCCCGGAGCAGTCGCTGCTGGAGCAGCCATTGGAAGGGGGTCACACCAGTCTCGGTTGTGAAGCGGCGGGTCAGGGTCCGCACACTGACCTTGGCCTGACCGGCCAGGTCTTTTAGAGAGATCGGCTGGTCCAAA
This sequence comes from Streptomyces achromogenes, assembly GCF_030816715.1. NCBI lineage: Bacteria > Bacillati > Actinomycetota > Actinomycetes > Kitasatosporales > Streptomycetaceae > Streptomyces > Streptomyces achromogenes. The sequence goes on from NZ_JAUSYH010000001.1 coordinate 9,133,585, forward strand.
TGCTGCAGTGCCCAGATGCGGGCGGCGTCTAGTGAGGAGTCGGTCTTGGCCGGTAGTGGGGTCTGTACGAACTGCGCCTGCCCGCCGTGGCGCACCGGGGTGACGACGGCGGCGCGGGCCGCCGTGTTGGCCACGGCCGCGCCGTAGTCAGAGCTGATTAGGTGCAGGCACAGGTCAATCCCGGCGGCCGAGCCGGCACCGGTGACGATCGGTCCGTCCTCGGCGAACAGCCGGTCGGCGTCCACGCGCACCGAAGGGAAGGCGCGCTGCAGTTCTTCGGCCAGGGCCCAGTGGGTGGTGGCAGCGCGGCCGTCGAGGAGCCCGGCCTGTGCGAGGACGAAGGCGCCGCTGCAGATCGAGGCAACGCGCTTGCCTGCGGCGGCCGCCTCCCGCAGGGCATCCAGCGCGGCTGGCTCGGCGTCGTGCCGGCTGGCGGTTGAGGGGACGATCACTGTGTCCGCCTCCGCGACCGCCTGAAGGCCGTGCCGGATCACCACCTCGATGCCACCGGAGGCGGCGACTGTACCGGGCATGGCGGTGCACACCGTCACCTCGTAGCCGGGGTGTCCCTCGAGTTCGGCGGCGCCGAGCAGCGTCGACGGCATGGACAGGTCGAAGGGCTTACCGCGGGGACGGCCAGCACGGCGACACGATGCATGGCTAGATCCTTGGATCTCGTGGCTTTCAGGCCACTGACCCTACCCTGCGGCCGCACGGCACAGTTGGCCAAGCGGTCGGGGCCCCGCGAACCACGTTTCCCTCTTCAGGGAAGCGTTCCATTTTTGACGGATAACGGAGACAACGTCATGGCTGAATCAGTCGTCATCGGGGCAGGCGCGACAGGGGTCGCGACCGCCAGGCAACTGGCCGACAGCGGCAAGCGGGTCCGCCTCATTACCCGCAGCGGCAGCGGCCCTGACCACCCCGGCATCGAACGGATCGCCCTGGACGCGGGCCGGACCGACGAACTGGCCGAGGCACTGGCCGGAGCGACCACGGTCTTCAACGCCGCCATGACCGCCTACCAGACTTGGCCAGAGACCATGCCACCGTTGTTCGCTTCGATCCTCGCCGCGACCGAGCGGGCCGGGGCCGACTACGTGATGCTCGGTAACCACTACGGCTATCAGCAGACCACCGGGCCAGTCACCGAGCGCACCCCGATGGTCCCGAACACCCGAAAGGGCCGAGTGAGGGCCGAGCTGTGGCGGCAGGCCAAGGATGCCCACGACGAAGGGCGGCTGCGGGCCACGGAAGTGCGAGTTGGCCAGTACCTGGGCCCAGGCGCAGTCTCGGCGTTCACGCTGCTGGTCGCGCCTCGGGTCCGCGAAGGTGAACTGGCTCTCGTCCATGGCAACCCCGATACGGCGCATTCGTTTTCGTACACCGAGGACGTCGCAGCGGCACTGGTGGCGGTCAGCGGCGACGAGCGGACCTGGGGCCGGGCCTGGCACGCCCCGGTCATCACCACAACCCTGCGCCAGGCCGCGACCGGCCTCGCCGAACTCCACGGAACGCCCGAACCGCGGTTGGAGCCGCTCACCGAACGGGACCTGACACTGCTGGCTTTCACCGATCCACTGTGGCGGGAGTTCGCCGAGATGAGTTACATGTCCGAGCGTCCGTTCATCGTGGACGACAGCGATATCCGCGACACCTTCGGACTCAAGCCTTCGACCCTCAGCGAAGCGCTGAAGGCCTGACGCTGCGGTGGGCGGGCCGGGGCTTCCGGCCCGCCTCCACTTGGACGTGCGGTGCGACGTGCCCGACGATCGCCGCACGGTCCCGCGCTGCGCAGGAGCGTGTCAGACCGAGGTCCGCGACGCGCCCACGTTCATCCGAGGTCGGTGAGGTCCTGGAAGTTCTTCTCGCTTCTCCGTCCGCGAGCAATCGGTGGCATCCGCCGGGCTGCGGGGGCGGGATACGGCGGCGGCCGGTCCCAGGTCGACGCAGTGAAACCGCTCAGGACTTCGGCGTTCTTCAGCACGTCCAGGAGGTCAGGACGCCCTAGCGGCGTGCGACCTCCTCCTTAGAGGCCCTAACAAAGGCGTTGGACGTGTCGGTGGGTGATGAGGCAGGTGGCGAGACCGAGGAAGGCTTCGTGGATGTCGTCGCGTCGTTCCCATCGGATGCGCAAGCGGCGGAAGCCGTGCAGCCAGGAGATGGTGCGTTCGACCACCCACCGGAAGGTGCCCAGGCCGGTGCCGTGCGGCTGACCGCGTTCGGCGATCGCCGGGCGGATGCCTCGCTCGCGCAGGAGTCGGCGGTACTTGTCGTGGTCGTAGCCGCGGTCCGCGAACAGCGTGTCGGGCCGTCGACGGGGTCGTCCAACGGTGCCGGCCACTGCTGGGATCTTGTCGAGCAGGGGCAGGAGTTGGGTGACGTCGTTGCGGTTTCCGCCGGTCAGGGACACCGCGAGCGGGATGCCCTGGCCGTCGGTGATGACGTGGTGCTTGCTGCCCGGCCGTGCGCGGTCGACCGGGCTGGGACCGCTTTTGGGCCCCGGCGTGCGGCCCGGACGTGGGAGGAGTCGATCACCGCCCTCGACCAGTCGAGCTGGTTCTTCGACCGCAGCTTCTTCAGCAGAAGCGCGTGCAGTTGGTCCCAGACGCCGGCCTCGTTCCAGGCAGCCAGGCGCCGCCAGCAGGTCATGCCGGAGCCGAAGCCCAGTTCCTGCGGCAGGTACTCCCACTGGATGCCGGTATGCAGGACGAACAGGATCCCGCACAGCGTCTGCCGGTCCGGCACCCTCGGCCGGCCCTCGACCTGCTTTGGCCCAGGCTCTGGCAGTAACGGCTCGATGAGCGACCACAGTTCATCCGAGACGATCCACGGCCTCGACTGTCTCTTCCTCACGGCCACACCAACGATCCAGCAGGCCGACAGTCACATGATCAATAGCTTTTGTTAGAGCCAGTTACTCCCATGGTGGTGCTCCTTCTCGGGCGGGTGCCGTGCCGGGTTCCCCTGCGGCAGCCGGGTCGATGTGCCGGTCATGACGCTACTGGCTGAGTATAGAAAAGTAAACTCAGATGGGGTGATATCAGCCTCATGGATGCGAGGAGGCCCTTCAGGGCATCGGAGATGGGCCCCATCTCGACCGGGGACGTCCAACGGCGCAATCGCCCCGGGCCCTGGAGGCCGGGGGTGAGAGGTGGTCCGCTCTGATCCAGTGCGAGGTCGTGCAGTCGGTGAGGTGCTCGGTCACAAGGCGGCTGCTGGAGGGAACGCCGATGACGAGAGCAGGATCGAAACCGGACGGGCGCAGGGCGAGCTGCCGTGTCGCGGTGATGAGTTCGACCTGGAGCTTGGGGTACCGGCGGCGAACGCGTCCCAGGGCGGGGGGGCGAAGGCGGTGCCGCAGCCCCGCCGTGGCCGCCGGTAAGCTCGTCGAGGCGCTCCGCGCCTTGTGCAAGGATCTTGAGGTGCCTGGTGCCTACCCCTCAAGCCCGCGGCGCCGACGCCGAGTCAAGGAACGTGATGGCCACGACAGCCAGGTCCGCGGGGACGAGATGACGAGCCATGCCTGACACCGCTGCGGGCGAGGTTCTCGCCGACGTCTACCGGGGCGTCGGCCGCATCCTGTTGAACCGGCCCAAGGCGCTCAACGCCCTGACCACGGACATGGTCGCCGCCATCGACCGTGCGCTCGCCTCATGGGAGCAGGCACCGCTGTCCGCTGTGGTGCTCGCCAGTACCAGCACGAAGGCGTTCTGCGCCGGTGGGGACATCCGGACGATCCGCGAGCACAGCCTCGCGGGCGATGTCGAGGCCAGTGAGCGGTTCTTCGCCTCCGAGTACCGGCTCAACGCCCGGATCGCCGGGTATCCCGTGCCGGTTGTGTCGCTCATCGACGGCCTGTGCATGGGCGGCGGTCTGGGGCTGTCGGTCCACGGCGGCTTCCGTGTCGTCACCGAGCGCGCGGTGCTGGCGATGCCCGAGACCGGGATCGGGTTCTTCCCGGACATCGGGGCGAGCTACTTCCTGCCGACGCTGCCCGGAGCGATCGGCATGTACCTGGGGCTGACCGGGCAGCGGATCGACGCGGCCGATGCCCTGTACGCGGGGCTGGCCACGCATTTCGTTCCCTCGGACCAGCTGGACACGGTCGGGGAAGCCCTGGCCGACAGCCCCGACGAGCCGGTCGACGTCGTCCTGAACCGTCTCGCCGGCCGATCCCCGGTGGCGCAGAGCAGGCTGGCGGAGGTACGCGGGGACGTGGACTGGGCTTTCGGCGCGCCGACCCTCGGCGAGATCGACAAACGCCTGCGCCAACGCGACACCCCTTGGGCGGCAGCCGCGTTGGGTGCCCTGGAGTCCGCCTCGCCGCAGAGCCTGGAGATCACCCATGCCTTGTTGGCCCGGGGCAGGCAGCGCACCTTGCACGAGTGCCTGGAGGCCGAACTCGCCCTCACGCGCACGACCATCCGCACGCCGGACTTCCTGGAGGGCGTCCGCGCCGCCCTGGTCGACAGGGACCGCGCTCCCACCTGGCAACGTGCGTCGCTCGGCGGGCGGACGATGCCGTCCGTCCTGTGATGACCGTGCCGGAACGGAGGGGCTGTTGCCGGCCGCGTCTCAGTCGGTGCCGGGGACCATGGAGACCACGACCTTGCCGGCCTTGGTGCGGCCCTGCTCGACATATGCCATCGCCTCGAGGGTCTGGTCGAAGGGGAAAGTGCTGTCGATGACCGGGCGGAGTTTCCCGCTGTCGTAGAGGGCGCTGAGTTTGCGCAGTTGGGAGCCGTTGGCCTGCATGAAGAGGAACTCGTAGCGCACGCCCAGCGCCTTGGCCCGCTTGCGGACCTTGCGGCTGAGGGTGTTCATGACCAGGCCCAGGACGGAGGGGGCGCCGAGCTGCCTGGCGAAACCGGCGTCGGGCGGGCCGACAACGCTGACGGCCAGACCGCCGGGCTTCAGCACGGTCAGCGACTTCTCCAGGTTCGCCCCGCCCACGGAGTCCAGCACCAGGTCGTAGCCGGACAGCACCTTCGAGAAGTCCTCCGTGGTGTAGTCGACGACGAGGTCGGCGCCGAGGCTCCTGACCAGCTCCTCGTTCCTGGGGTTCGCGGTGGTCGCCACCGTGGCGCCGAGGTGCTTGGCGAGCTGGATGACCGTCGACCCCAGGCCTCCGGCTCCGGCGTGGATGAGTACCTTCTGCCCCGGCTTCACGTGCGCGCGGTCGACGAGGACCTGCCAGGCGGTCAGGGCCACCAGCGGCACCGCGGCCGCCTCCTCCAGGGACAGCGAGGCCGGCTTGGGCGCGACATCGTCGACGTCGATCGCGATGAACTCCGCGAAGCCTCCCACGCGCAGGTCGCGCGGACGGGCGTAGACCTCGTCGCCGACCTCGAAGCCGCGGACGGCGGAACCGACCCGCGTCACAACGCCCGCCACGTCGTGGCCGAGCACGAACGGGCGCTTGTACTTCAGGAGCTGCTTGAACTCCCCGTTGCGGACCATCTTGTCCAGCGGGTTGATGCCGGCGGCGCTCACTCTGACCAGGACGTCGCGGTCCCCGACGGCGGGCTCGGGTACCTCCGCGGCGCGTACGCCGTCCTTGCCGTACTTCTCGACGACGAAGGCCTTCATGCCGGCCGCCTTTCTGTGTGGGTGTTTCGGTGCTCGATGTGATGCTTCGGGCAGGTCCCCTTGTGCGCCCCGTTTCTCGCGTGCGGCCGGGGGAGCTGCTGGTCATGACGCTACTGGCTGAGTATAGAAAAGTAAACTCAGAAGAGGTTAGTATCACTGCATGGATGCGAGGACCGAAACTCTTCAGGACGCCGGCAGGGACCCCCGCCTGGACCGGGACACGTCGAACTGCTCGATCGCCCGGACCCTTGAGGTCGTGGGTGAGAAGTGGACGATCCTGATCCTGCGCGAGGTCTGGTACGGATCATCCCGTTTCAGTGAGTTCGAACGTGTTCTGGGCTGTCCTCGCAACCTCCTCGCGGCGCGGCTCAAGATGCTGGTGGAGGAAGGGATCCTGGCCGCCGAGGCCTACAAGGAGCCGGGCTCGCGGAGCCGGCCGAAGTACGTGATCACGCCCAAGGGTGCGGATCTGGTCCCGGCCGTGATGGGGCTCCTGCAGTGGGGTGACCGCTACCGCGCCGACCCCGAGGGCCCGGCCATGCTGTCCCTGCACCGTGGATGCGGCGCGCACGTCGACGCCCAGATCCGCTGCGACCGGGGCCACGCCGTAGAGCCGGAAGACATCGAGAGCATCCCAGGCCCCGCCTTTCGTCTGAGGCCCGCCGAGTGACCTGAGCGCGGTGGCGCCAGGAGCTCGAGGGGGTCAGTCTGCCGGGGTGTACTCACACTCCGCCTGGCCCGGCCTGGTGGAGACGGACCTTTGTGCGGTTGTCGCAGCGGGACATGGAGCACCAGCGGCGGTTGCGGGCAGGGGGAGCGGTCCACGAAGCGCAGGGCGCATTCGTCCGCACCGCAGACGCGTACCCGCCGGATATAAGACGGTTTGTCGTGCCGAGGAGGCGCGTTGATGGGACAGCCGACAGTGACGACCGGAGTCAAGCAGGTGGACGGGGTCCGCCTGCACTACGTCCGAGCCGGATCCGGCCCCCTGCTCGTGCTGCTCCACGGCTGGCCGCAGACCTCCGACTGCTGGCGGCCGGTGCTGGCGGATCTCGCGGCCGACCACACTGTCGTGGCGCCCGACCTGCGCGGCTACGGCCTGAGTGACAAACCCACGGCCGGTTACGACAAGCGGCGGATGGCTGCCGACATCGCCGGTCTCGTTGAAGCGCTCGGCTTCGAGAAGGCCGCGGTCGTGGGGCACGACCGCGGCGCCCGTGTGGCGCACCGTTGGGCGCTGGACCGCCCCGAGCAGGTGGAGCGGCTGGCCGTACTCGACATCGTGCCCACCCGGGAGATGTTCCGTCGCTTGGATGCCTCCCTCGCCTCCGGGTACTGGCACTGGCTGTTCCACATGCAACCCGACCTTCCAGAGCGCCTCGTGGGACGCGACATCCGCGGATATCTCGAGTACTTCTTCGAGCGCTGGACCTACAACCGCCACGGCCTGACACCCGAAGCAGTCGACGCCTACGTCCGGGCGTTCTCCCGTCCGGGTGCCCTGCGCGCGAGTTTCGACGACTACCGCGCCATGGAGCAGGACGTCGCCCTCGACGACATCGACGCCGCCGAGGGCCGGCGCCTCACCATGCGGGTGCTGGCGCTGTGGGGTTCCGTGGGGCTGCCCTCCCGCCTGCCGACGCTGGAAATCTGGCGCGAGTACGCGGACGACGTCATCGGTGCCGAGATCGCGGAGTGCGGCCTTTCATCCCGGAGGAGCAGCCGACAGCGCTGCTGGCGCATCTGCGGCCATTCCTGGCTGACGCAAGGGCTGTTTAGCGCGGGTTTTTGTCCATGAGCGCATCGGCGATCTCCTTGGAGAGCACCCACGATCAAGAGCGGCGAACGGATGTGTGCGAAGTAGGGAGTTGAACAGAGTGGTCAGAGCTTGGGTGTCGGGTTCCCTGTGTGAGGTCTCGGGGAGGACGCCGATGCCGTAAGAGCTTCCTGCGCACAGGCCGCTTGCGCCCATGCCGGGACTGCCGCTGAGGAAGCCGGCGAATGCCGGAAATGCCGACGCGACGATGCGGCATCTCGCCGCGAAGAACATGATGTTCCTCCGGTGGCCCATGCGGTCGGCTAGGGTTCGAGGACGAGGCAGCACGCTGACGACAGGCCACGCGGCCGAGGCGGGTCGTCATACGCCGACGCCGTCCGTCAGGCCCCGGTTCAGATCAACCGCGGGCGCTGATGTTGTCGGCCGCCACGCCCGACATCAGCAGGGTGAGCGCATGGAACGTCCTGGTCAGGGCTTCCTCTCTGTTCCTTGCGGCGGCGATGATCTGGTTGCCCTCGCACAGGCCGGCCAGCAGCAGTCTGGCGACAGTGGCGACGGGAACGTCTGGTTGCAGCTCACCGCGTTCGGCCAAAGCGGTCAGCAGCCGTTCGATGGGTGGCTGGGCGACGGTGTCGTTGATGTGCCGGTACTGCTCTCCCAGGACCGAGGGTGCCTGGGCCATCAGCTCCCGGTGCAGGGGGTCGTCGATGGTCCGCCGCAGGAAGGCGTGCGTGAGATCGGCGACCGCGGTCAGGGCGGGCTGGTCCGGCCCTGTCGCACGGATCGCCTCGCACGTCGCGTCGCTCAGGGCGCCGACCTGCTGTAGCAGTTCGGTGTAGAGCCCGGCGAACATCGCCTTCTTGTCCGGGAAGTGGCTGTAGAAGGTGCCCTTGCTCACCTGTGCCGCTCCGGTGATGGCCTCGACCGACGTGTTGGCGAACCCGTTGTCCACGAACAGTTTCCGTGCGGCCGTCACCAGGTCCGCCCGGGTCTGCTCCGCGTACATCTGTCGTCGGTTTGGGCCTCGCATGCGAACCATCGTATATTCAATGACCTGAGGTCAGTGAATGACCGAGGGTCAGTCGATCGTGACAGTGCCCTCCGGAAGGCAGGCGGAGCCGTGGAAAAGCGCAGGGTCGTGTTGCTGGGTGCGACGGGGTACACCGGGCAGCGCGTGCTCCGGGAACTGCTCGCACGAGGGGAGAAGCCGACCTTGGCCGGGCGGAGCCGCACCAGGATGCTGACCTTGGCGGACCGCTTCGAGGCGGACCTGCCGGTGGCCGAGGTCGACATCACCTCGACCGCCGAACTCACGCGCCTTCTGCAACCCAGCGATGTCGTCGTCTCCACGATCGGCCCGTTCATGCGGCTCGGTATCGCCGCGGTCACGGCAGCCGCGCGGGTGGGGGCTCACTACTTGGACTCGACGGGGGAGGGGGCCTTCGCCCGCCGCGTCCTCCTTGAGCTGGACGCCGTCGCGGCCGTCCGGGGAGTGACCCTCGTACCCGCGTTCGGCTACGACTACGTGCCGGGCAACCTCGCCGGCGCGCTCGCCCTGACGCGGGCGGGCGAGCGGGCACGGCATGTGGAGACCGGATACTTCATCACCCGTTCCGGACACGCGGACGAACTGCTCTTCCGGAGCACCCTGCGCGACGCGTACACCCTGACCACCGGAGGAACACGTCAGACGCTGGTCGCTTCGGCGGCCGGGGACGGGTTCGCCCACCGCAGCCCGCGGCCCTGGGCCACCGCCCGTGTGGTCGACGAGCGCGTCGGCAAGCGGGTGCGTACCTTCTATTACGGCGGCGTGAAACGTGCGGCCATGACCGTCCCGGGCACGGAGCATCTCGGACTGCCGGAGGTCTTCCCCCAGTTGGAGAGCGTCGAGGTGGGCCTCGGGTGGTTCGGACGGTGGACGCGCCCGGTGCAGATCGCCGCCACGGTCCAGGCGCCCTTGCTGCGCTCGGCGAAGGTGCGGGCCGCCCTGGAGCGGTGGTCCGAGCGGCTCCCGGGATCGCAGCGCGAGCCGGATCCCGACGGCCGTTCCCTGGTGATCGCCGTCGCCCGCGACAGCCGGGGCCGACCGCTGGCCACGACGGCGCTCACCGGACCCGATCCGTACGAGATGACGGGATCCCTCCTGGCATGGGGCGCCGCCCGCGCGGCACAGCCGGATGCCGTTCTCAAGCCCGGCGCGCACGGCCCGGTCGCCGCCTTCGGCCTCGACAACCTCAGGCTCGGTGCCGCCGAGGCCGGAGTACACGAAGCCGACGAGGCGTCGGCCCGCCGTCGATGAGGACTGAGCGGGCATAGATCACCGTGCCGCGCCGCTGAAGCTGACGTCGGGAAGCCGCTGCCGAGATGGCGGACCATACGGTCGCCTCCACCGGTTCCCCCTGGCGGGGGGTGGCGGATGCCGCCGCCGACGTGTTGATGAACAGATCGTTCGATCGGGAGCGATCGGCCCTCGCGGGAGTCGGTCGCCCCAGCGGAAAGGAAGCCGTCCATGGACGAGCAGGGTGAGCGCTTCGACGTCGTCGTACTCGGCGCGGGCCCCGGCGGCTACGTAGCCGCCATCCGGGCTGCCCAACTGGGCAAACGTGTCGCGGTCGTCGAAGAGAAGTACTGGGGCGGCGTCTGTCTGAACGTGGGCTGTATCCCCACCAAGGCCCTGTTGCGCAACGCCGAGCTCGCGCACATCTTCACGCGCGAGGCGAAGACCTTCGGCATCAAGGTGGACGGGGAGGTCTCCTTCGATTACGGGGAGGCCTTCCGCCGTAGCCGGAAGGTCGCGGACGGCCGGGTCAAGGGCGTCCACTTCCTGATGAAGAAGAACAAGATCACGGAGATCAGCGGTCGCGGTACGTTCCTCGACCCGCACACGCTCCAGGTGGCCGACTACGAGGGCAACACCCGCACCATCGGTTTCGATCACTGCATCATCGCTGCCGGGGCGAGCCCCAAGCTGCTGCCCGGCACCCGCCGTACGTCGCGCGTGGTGACGTTCGAGGAGCAGATCCTCGCCGAGGACCTGCCGCAGTCGATCGTGATCGCCGGTGCCGGCGCGATCGGCGTCGAGTTCGCGTATGTCCTGCACAACTACGGTGTCAAGGTCACGATCGTGGAGTTCCTGGACCGGGTCGCCCCGCTGGAGGACGCCGAGGTCTCCGCCGAACTGGCCAAGCAGTACCGGAAGTTGGGCATCGACGTCCTCACCTCGACCCGGGTCGAGTCGATCGACGAGTCGGGCGCGCAGGTCCGTGTCACGGTCACCGGCAAGGACGGCGCGCAGCAGGTGCTGGAGGCGGACAAGGTCCTGCAGGCGATCGGCTTTGCGCCGAACGTCACCGGCTACGGCCTGGAGAACACCGGCGTGAGGGTCACCGAGCGCGGTGCGATCGATGTCGACGGCCGTTGCCGCACCTCGGTCCCGCACATCTACGCCATCGGCGACGTCACCGCGAAGCTGATGCTCGCGCACGCCGCCGAGGCCATGGGCGTGGTCGCCGCCGAGACGATCGCGGACGCGGAGACCATGGAGCTGGACTACGTGATGATCCCGCGATCCACCTTCTGCCAGCCGCAGATCGCCAGCTTCGGCTACACCGAGGCGCAGGCGCGGGAGAAGGGCTTCGACGTCCAGGTCGCCAAGTTCCCGTTCACCGCGAACGCCAAGGCCCATGGCCTGGGCGACGCGACCGGGTTCGTGAAGCTGATCAGCGACGCCAAGTACGGCGAGCTCCTCGGCGGTCACCTCATCGGCCCCGACGTCACCGAACTCCTGCCCGAGCTGACCCTGGCCCAGCAGTGGGACCTCACGGTCCACGAGGTCGCCCGCAACGTCCATGCCCACCCCACCCTCGGTGAAGCGGTCAAGGAAGCCGTCCACGGCCTCGCCGGCCACATGATCAACATGTAGCGGGATGTGCTCGTCACGCGGCAACAGGGCCCGTGGGTGCTCGGACGGCTTCGCGCCCTCGAGCTTCCGAGGGCCCTGATCCTTTGGTGCGGGGCGATCGGGGGCGGGGGTTCTCGGAGGCATGTGAGAAGCTCAACGCCGAGATGTCCTTGGTCCAGGCGTCTACAAGAACGCGGGCCGTCAGTGCCGCCCCCAGCGTGACCACAAGCAGGTGGGTATCCGGGCTTCCCCGAACAGGAGGGCCCGGCAGGATCGCCCTGTACGAGATCTACGACCTGGCCACGACCTTGGCTGGGTCGCGATCCGGCTGGCTGCGGCGCCGAAGACGTCGTGTGCGATGCGGTCGTCGCTGACGAGGTCGCGGTGTGCTCTGGAGAAGTGGCAGGCGGAATCCGGCGGCGGCCGTGACACGTGCGGGTCGGGTGGTGTGCGTCGTTTTCCTGGTTCCCCGGGTTGGGCGGTCAGATCTGGACGAGGGCCGGAGGCGGCACGAACCCGTCTACTTCCCGGCCGAGCAGCGGGGCGAATTCGATGGTGGTGAGATCGCCTCCGCTCGGGCCCATGGCCTGCAGCCCGATGGGCAGTCCGCTTCGACCTGTACGACGAGCTGATGCGGCACCTGGGCGAGTCCACGAAACCCGGACCGGCCGGCTGGTCCTTGTGGCGGACGACGCCCGCGGCGTCGTGCCTGGGCGTAGAGGGTGGACGGGTCCGCGTGCAGGCTCCGGGTGTCGAGTGGACGCCTCTTCCCGTAGGGGTGTCGCGCCGCAGGTGAGGGGTTGGCGCGGCGCGGGCGGTGCGGCGCGCGCTCCGCAGTGTCTGTGTGTACGCCGGTCAGTGCGCCGTCCTGGTGTCCCCTTCGTGTTCGATGCCCAGGAGGGCGAGGGCGTTGTGGATGCCCTGTTCGAGGACTTGGTCGGCGAGCTGCGGGTCGGCGAGGGCTCGGGAGAGCTGGAGTGTGCCGGCCATCATGGCGTAGGAGCTGAGTGCCATGGGGCGGACCGAGAGCGGGTCGCCCGGCGCCAGGCGCGCGGCGATGCCGTCGGCGACCGCCAGGACGCCCTCGGTGTATGCCTGCTTGGTGGGGTGTGTGCAGCGCCCTATCTCGTCGAGCAGGGCGGCGGAGGGGCAGCCGACGTCACGGCTGTCACGGTGCCAGGGGGACAGGTACCAGCGCACGATCTGTTCGAGGCCGGCGCGGCCCGGTTGTGCGTGCGCGACGATGCTCGCGTTCTGGGCCTGCAGCTGGTCGGCGATCGTGGTGGCCACCAGGTCGTCCTTGGACGTGAAGTGGGTGTAGAAGGCGCCGTTGGTCAGCCCGGCGTCCTTCATGAGCGCCGTGATGCCCGAGCCGTCGATGCCGTCTTCCTTGAAGCGGCGGCCGGCCGTCTCGATGATCCTCTGCCTGGTGGCCTGCTTGTGCTCTTTCCTGTATCGCACCGCAACTCCTCTGCGCGCCGGGTGGGCCGCTCGCCCTCCGTCGGCTCCTCCAATGTATTGTATTGTGAACGTAATTCAATGACCCCGGATTCCGGCGCCCTCGCGGCCGGGGCGGGGCCGCCGCCCCTCGGCCCCCGCCGCGCCGGACCGCTTGCGCCGCCGGCCCGCAGGGGGTTCCGCGGCCGGGCCGCGGCACCACGGGAACCCCCTTGCGCACCCGAGTCGCCCCTGCTTAATATTATGAGCGTAATTTAATCGGGCTCGAGCCGGTGACCGAGTGATCCGAGCAGGCCGTCGGCCTGATCCACAGCCCTGGCTCGCCGCATGGGGCAGCCGGGGGCAGCGACCCCGCAGACCCGGCATGTCTTGGTGTGCTGCGTGAGCAGACCCGCGAGACATGACGGGCACCCGCCTGCAAGAGAAGGACGTCATGAGCACCTATCTGGCAGACAAGGCCGAGAACCTCACCGTGGAGGGGTCCTCCGCGACCTTCACCTACCGGCGCATGGGTCCGCAGGGCGGTGTCCCGCTGGTCCTGCTGCAGCGTTTCCGGGCGACCATCGACTGGTGGGACCCGGAGTTCCTGGACTACCTGGCCGCCGACCACGACGTGATCGTGTTCGACAACGTCGGCACCGGCTACACCACCGGCGAGCCGCGCGACTCCCTCGACGGATTCGCCGAGGGCGCCGCCGAGTTCATCGAGGCCCTCGGCCTCGCGCGGGCCGACGTGCTCGGCTGGTCCCTGGGGGGTTTCGTGGCCCAGCGCCTGGCCGCGCGTCGCCCGGAACTGGTGCGCAAGATCATCGTGGCGGGCAGCGGCCCGACCGGCTGGGTGCCCGGTGCGCCGGAGGCGAGCGAGAAGGTCCTGGGCATCATGGCCAAGCCCGACGCCGACCAGGAGGACATGCTGTACCTGTTCTACCCGGAGACGGAAGGGGCCCGCGCCTCGGGGCGCGAGCACTTCGCCCACGTCGCGCCCCGGCTCGCCGCCGGTGGCCCCGCGGTCACCGAGGCGACGGCGCAGGGCATGCTCGCCGCGATCGGCCAGCTCCTGGCAGCCCCCTTCGACGAGGTCAAGGCCGAACTGGAGTCCATCAAGCACCCCGTCCTGTACGCCAACGGCCTGCACGACGTGATGGTCCCCGCCCACGCGTCCTACGTCGCCGTCCAGCACCTGGCCGACGCCACCCTCCTCCTCTACGGCGACGCCGGCCACGCCTTCCTCTTCCAGCACGCCAGGGCCTTCACCAAGCAGGTGGCCGACTTCCTCGCCGCCTGAAGACGCCGACCGCGCCGCCGATCCCGAGCCTCGGTCGACGGCCGGTCAGCCTTCGTGCAAGGGCCGCCTCACAGCCGTGAGGCGGCCCTTGCACGGCTCCGGCCGTCATCACCGTCGAGTCCGGGCAGCCTGTGCGTACCGGCCCCGTGGCCTCGTAGCGCTCCTCGACACGGCAGGCGGCACGCACTACTGGTCGTCCGCCTGCCGTCACCCCGCGCCTGTCCTGCGACAGGGGTCCGCGGGTCTGTTCCCGTCGCCGGCAGTGTCCGGCGACCGGGACTTTCGGCGGCACGCAATTCTGTCTCGGTGCCGGGTCTCGCGAAGAGACCGTGAAGCGTCCCGTCCCGCGCGCTCACAGTGAAACGATCACACGCACCGGGCATCACCGCGTTGCCGGGCCCGTCCAGAGGGTGCCGTGGCGCTCGCTCCGCGCAGGTGGTCGACGGTGAAGGCGGCGGCGCGGGGCTCCTCGATGCGTGAGCCGCGGCCGAGCAGGGGGTCGAACTCACCCGGTCCGACGACGCGGGTCCCGAGCGACGACGACGGTGCAGTCACCGGCGGGAACGAGGATCATCACCTCGACCCATTCGCCCGGCTCGACGCCGACCTGGGTGAAGGCATTCATTCGCGATCGGTCCACGTCACGCTCGTGACGCGGTCGCGGGCATACGCCTGCGCAGTCTCCCGTGCCGGACGGCGGCCCGTCCTGGTCAGTGTCACCGTGGCCCGCAGCGTCCCCGTGGACGTGACAACGGATTCTGGATCCGTCGGGTCCGAGTCGTGCACCGCCGTGCAGCTGAGGCCCTCGCTGAAGGCGAACAGCTGATCCTGTGTCAGATCGGCGCACCTGTAGCCGTGCTGCCCCCGGCCCTGGTTGGTAGTGGACCGGCAGCCGCCCGCTCGGCTCGGTGCGCCCGGGCGGGCAGGGTCGAGGGCTTGCCCTGGACCAGGACGACGATGGGCCGGTCGAGCTTCCGGAGGGCGTCGAGGAGTGCGATCTGACGCCCCATGAGCTCCAGCGCCATGAAGCGGCCTTCCCCGGTCAGGCTGACGGTGTTGCCGACGAGCGCCGCAAGCGCTGCACCAGGTCCGCTGCGGGTGCAGGCGGGAGGTGCGCCGTACCGGTGGCGGGGGGTTCGGGGCTGAGGCGGGCGTCGTCGTGGTCCACGGTGCGCCCTCCGGTCCAGTCCTCGTCCTGGAACCCGGAGCGCAGCCAGGTCCTGAAACCGTCGTGCAGGTCGTCGGCTGTCCCCGGTCCGGGGCAGGACGGCCACGGCTCGCCGGTCACGACCAGCGTCTCGTGGCCGCCGGCGTGGGTGAGCCGCTCCTGCCCTGGTGGTTCGCTGTGCTGGTGCACCCCGGCGCCCGGGGAGCCCGTGATTCCGCCGCTGTGCATCGCGTTCGGCAAGCCCCTTGCACCCTGATGAAATTACGGTCATACTTTAATGGTTGGCGGGTTGTTCAGGGGCCTGATCCAAGGGGTTTCCCGCTTCCTGGGCCTCCTCTGGCCGCCGACCCCGGACTGCAGCCGCAGCCGGGAGACCCGGGAATCGCTCTGCGCCCACCTGCGAGGAAGCAGTAGGCCGGCGCACAGTGGCGGTAATCCTTACATTGAAGGGCACGACCGTGAACGCACGCGAAACACGAGGCGACGTGGTGACGTCGTACAAGAACGCGCAGACCCGCACCGTCACCGCCGACGGAGTGACCTTCGCCTACCGCGACCTCGGCCCCCGCACCGGCATGCCGGTCATCTTCATCACCCACCTCGCTGCGGTCCTGGACAACTGGGACCCCAGGGTCGTCGACGGCATCGCCGCCAAGCACCGGGTGATCACGTTCGACAACAGGGGCGTGGGCGCGTCAACCGGTGAGACGCCGAAGACGATCGAGGAGATGGCCAAGGACGCCGTCACCTTCATCCGGGCGCTGGGCTTCGAGCAGGTCGACGTCCTCAGCTTCTCGATGGGCGCCATGATCGCCCAGGTCATCGCACAGACCGACCCGCAGCTCATCCGCAGGCTGATCCTCGCGGGCACCGGTCCGGCCGGAGGCGAGGGCATCAAGAACGTCACCCGGATCTCCCACTTCGACACCGTCCGGGCGCTGCTCACCTTCCAGGACGTGAAGCAGTTCCTCTTCTTCACCCGCACCCCGAACGGGATTCGGGCCGGCAAGGAGTTCCTGGCCCGTCTGAAGGAGCGCACCAAGGACCGCGACAAGGCGATCGCTCTCAAGTCCTACTTCTCCCAGCTCAAGGCCATTCACCGCTGGGGGCTGGCACGGCCGCAGGATCTGTCCGTCATCAAGATCCCCGTGCTTGTCGCCAACGGTGACCACGACAGGATGGTTCCGACGTCGAACTCGTACGACATGGACCGGCGACTGCCGAACTCCGAGCTGGTGATCTACCCCGACGGCGGCCACGGCGGCATCTTCCAGTACCACGAGCAGTTCGTGCCGACGGCTCTCGAGTTCTTCGGCCGACCGTAGTAGGGCCGCGGTGCGGTCTGTACGGGCCGAGGACTGGGTCAGAGCCGTGACGCCCGGGTGGGCGGGCGGTTCTGTCACCTGTCCGACGTGACTGACCTGCTCGCTTCTCGGTCAAACGGCGCCGAGGCGGTTGTCGTGCAGGAGGGCGACGCGGAGACCGGTGTGGTCGGCGTCCCGTCCGGGCGCCAGGCCCCGGAGTGCGCTGCCGCTGCGGCGCCTGCCGAACGCGCGCGACGCCGGCCGCCGTACGAGCGGAGGACCGTCGTGTCGGTGTCGCTGCCGAGAGCGCAGTCGCCCCAGGGACCACCGGCTCAGGCTGAGCGCGCAAACGCGGGTGCACGGCGCCGGCGTCCCGGCCCATGCCAGGTGCTCACCCAGTCGGTACTGACCGTCATCGCCCGAAGGCGAGGGCGTTCTCGATCCCCTGCTCAAGGACCTCGTCGGAGAACTTCCGGTCGGAGAGCGCGCGGGACAGCTGCAGCGTTCCCACCGCCATGGTGTAGAGCCCGATGGCCTGCCCCCGGGCGGACTGCGGATCCTCGGGCGCCAGACGGGCGGCGAGCTCGTCCAGGATGGCCCTCGCGCCGTCGGTGTAGGCATCCTTGGTCGCGTCACCGCAGCGGCCGATCTCGTCGAGCAGGGCCGCGGACGGGCAGCCGTCGCCGGGGTTGTCCCGGTGCTCGGGCGACAGATACCAGCGAATGAAATCCTCGAGTCCCTCGCGGCCGGGCCGCAGCGTGGCGTACTGCTGGACCTGCGTGCGCAGCTGCTCGGCGACGACGTGGGCGACGAGGTCGTCCTTGGACTCGAAGTGGGCGTAGAAGGCCCCGTTGGTGAGCCCGGCGTCGGACATCAGCGTGGAGATGCCGGAGCCGTCGATGCCGTCCTGCTTGAACCGGTGGCCGGCCCGCTCGATGATCCGCTGCCGCGTGACCTGCTTGTGCTCCTTGGCGTAGCGCGCCACAGGGTTCCTCCCTCAACTCCGCCGGGCCATTGCCTCGTATCCCATCCTAATCCGTGATCTGACGCATGTAATATTATGATCGACAGGTGATTTTGTGGCCGACCCGCGGGCCATCGAACGGTCCCACGTGGCGGCCTCGGCCGTTGCCCGGCTCGACCGCCCCCGCCCGCAGACCAGGAGAGCAATGATGCTCAGCCCGAGCCGCAACGTGTCACGACTGCTGACTGACACCGCGTCCCGACACCCGGAGCGCACCGCGATCGTCTTCGGTGACGACCGCATCACGTATGCCGCCCTCGACGCCGCCGCCAACCGTGTCGCGAACCTGCTCGCCTCGCGCGGGATCCAGCCGGGCGACAAGGTCGCGCTGTCCTGCCCCAACGTGCCCCACTTCTCCAGCGTCTACTTCGGCATCCTCAAGGCCGGCGCAGCGGTCGTGCCGCTGAATGTGCTGCTGCGGTCTGGCGAGATCGCCTACCACCTCGCCGACTCGGACGCGAAGGCGTACTTCGCGTTCGAGGGCACGCCGGAGCTTGCGATCGCGCAGGCCGCGTGGGAGGGGTTCCGGGCGACCGATGGCTGCACCGAGTTCTTCCTGATCGAGAGCGGCGGCGCGGCCGGGGGCGGGGCACCAGAGTCGTACCAGGCGGCCGTCGCCGAGCAGCCCGTGACGTTCCGTACGGTCGAGCGCGACGAGGACGACACCGCGGTGGTCCTCTACACCTCCGGCACGACCGGCCACCCCAAGGGCGCGGAGCTGCGGCACCGCAACGTGTACGACAACGCGCTCGTCGGCCGCGACCTGTTCGCCACCGATCCCGGGCGCCCCGACACCTATCTGTGTGTGCTGCCGCTGTTCCACGCCTTCGGCCAGACCGTCGTCCAGAACGGCGCCTTCGCGTTCGGCGGCACGATCGTGATGCAGCCGAGGTTCGAGGCGCAGGCGGCCCTTCGTCTCATGCTCGCCCACGACGTGACGTTCTTCGCCGGGGTCCCGACGATGTACTGGGGTCTGCTCGCGGCGCTCGACGAGACGGTCGACGTCGCCCGCCTGGCGGCGAACCTGCGCGTGGCGGTGGCCGGTGGCGCGGCGTTGCCCGCCGAGATCCACAAGCAGTTCAAGGACCGCTTCGGTGTGACGATCCTCGAGGGCTACGGGCTGTCCGAGACCTCGCCGATCGCGTCCTTCTCCCGTTTCGGCGAGGAGCCCCGTGTCGGTTCGATCGGTGTGCCCATTCCGGGCGTGGAGATGAAGCTCATCCGCGATGACTGGTCGGATGCCGAGGGTGGCCCCGAGGCGATCGGGGAGATCGCGATCCGGGGACACAACGTCATGAAGGGCTACTACAAGCGGCCCGGCGCGACGGCCGAGGCGATCAAAGAGGGCTGGTTCCGCTCCGGCGACCTCGCCCGCAGGGACGAGGACGGCTTCTACTACATCGTCGACCGGTCCAAGGACATGATCATCAGGGGTGGCTTCAACGTCTATCCGCGCGAGATCGAGGAAGTCCTCATGGAGCACCCCTCGGTCTCCCTGGTCGCCGTGATCGGCGTACCGCACGAGTCCCACGGCGAGGAGATCAAGGCCGTCGTGGTGCGCGAGGCAGGCAGCGGCACGACCGAGGACGAGCTCGTGGCCTGGGCGAAGGAACGGCTCGCCGGGTACAAGTACCCGCGCATCGTCCAGTTCGTCGACGAACTGCCCCTGACCTCCACCGGCAAGATCCTCAAGCGCCACCTCTCCTGATCAGGCCGGCTGCCTCGACCCAGGCGGCAGAGCCAGACAGCAAGACAGGCAGCCGTCCCCGAGGTGGGTCCGGATGCGACGGATCGCGGGCCAGGTCGGCTTCGGTGCCGACAGCCCGCTGCGACCTTGCTCAGCGGCCTGACCGCCCGTCGAGCCTGCCGAGGATCGCGTGCAGCACGCGATCCTGTGCCAGCCGCCCGTCGATCGCCGGGTTGATCACTCCTCGCAGCACGGACAGTGGGGCCAGCGAGCCGGCCGGATCACACGGGGTCAACGGTGTTCGATGGCCTGCACGACGGCTTCGGCGGCCTGGTCCAGTTCCAGGCGCTTGAGCAGCGGCCGCGGCGATGTCCTGGCTAGCATCTCAGTGATCGCAGGATCCGCGTCGACGCCGTTTCTGATCATGTCCGTCTGGATCAGAGAGAAGTAGGCGGTGGTGGCGGAGGCGCCGTGGCGGGCGAGTTCCACGCGCGGTCCGCGCCCGAGCTGCTCGACCGCGGACTTGCTCATCGCGTAGGGAATGGCCCCCACACCGTTGAGGAAGGCGAAGACGGAACTGATCAGGACGACCTGGCCCTGGTTGGCGATGATCTGCTCCATCGCCGCGCTGACCGTGTTGACGACTCCGTTGATGTTCACGGCCAGCACCTTGTCGACCGCGGGTGCGGGCGTGTGGAGCCCTGCCCCATGATGCCGGCGTTCGAGATCACGACGTCAACCCGCCCGAACCGTTCACACACGTGGGCCACGGCATCGTCGAGCGCGCTGCGGTCGCAGACGTCCGCGGTAGAGCCGACGACGTGGGACGACGAGATGCCGGCCGCGATCTCCGGCGTGTCCGGACGCAGATCCACGATGCCGACCTGGGCGCCGCGGGAGAGGAGGGTTCGGGCCGTGGCGCTGCCGAGTCCCGCCGGTGATGAGTACGACCTTGTCGGATGGGGCTGAGTCCACGTCCCGTGCGGCGAGTCCGGATGCGGAGCCGCGGGAGGGGACCTCGTGGTCATCGACGGCGCACCGCTCGCGTCGCGAGTGCATGTTCACCGCTGTTTGGCTGCGCCGTGCGTACGCCGAAGCGCCCGAGGAAGGCGACTGCCTCGGGCGCCGGGGGCTGTGGTCAGGCGGTGTGGGTGGGGTAGTCGGTGTAGCCGGCCGCGCCGCCGCCGTAGAAGGTGGATGCGCTCGACCAGGTAGGGGTTGGCGAGTGCCATCGAGCCCACGGTGACGACGTCGGCGATGCCGTTGTCGATGTCCTTGGCGCGGGTGGCGATGTCGGTGCCGGCCCGGTTGAGGATCAGCGTGTTCGGCCACAGCTCGACTCGCGGGTGCGTTTGCTGTCATACGCGCGACCGATACCGGTTCCCGGCAGGGCCGATGGTATGACGTGCATAATTTTACGGTCGAGGGCGACGTGCTTGACCGTCCCGCCGGGCATCCGCCGCGGCGGCGCGGCTCGTTGCCAGTGGGCCTCGGAAGGTGCGCCGGTAGGCCAGTGGTGTGACGCCGATGGCGGCGTGCAGGTGTTCGCGCAGCGAGGTGCCGCCGGCGAAGCCGACCTGGCCGGCGATGTCGTCGACCGGCAGGTCGGTGGATTCCAGCAACTGCCGGGCCCGATCGACGCGTTGCTGGATGAGCCAGCGTCCGGGGCTCAAGCCGACTTCTTCTTTGAAGCGGCGGGCGAAGGTGCGCTGGCTCATGTTCGACTGCTCGGCGAGGTCGCTCAGGGTCAGCGGCTTGTGCAGGTTCTGCAGCGCCCACTGCCGGGCGGCGGACGTGTCGTTCGCCGTTGCGTCGGGGACCGGGTGTTCGATGTACTGCGCCTGGCCTCCGTCGCGCCACGGGGGGACGACGCAGGTGCGGGCCACACGGTTGGCGATCTCGCTGCCGTGGTCCTTGCGGACAAGGTGCAGGCAGACATCGATGCCGGCAGCGGCACCGGCCGAGGTCAGCACGTCGCCTTCGTCGACGAACAGGACGTTCGGGTCGAGTTCCACCTGCGGGTACCACTCCCGGAAGAGGCCCGTGGCGTGCCAGTGCGTGGTGGCCCGGTGCCCGTCGAGCAGCCCCGCCGCGGCCAGCACGAAGGCGCCGGTGCAGGTCGACACGATCCGGGTGCCGGGGGCCACGTACGCGAGGACTTGCGCCAGGTCGACCGACGTCTGACGGCGGGGGTTGCCGGTGTGGAACGGCGCGATGATGACGGTGTCGGCGGTGCGCAACGCCTCCGGGCCATGATCGACGCTGATGGAGAAGTCCGCGTTGGTGCGCACCGGGTGACCGTCGATGCTGCAGGTCACGACCTCGTAGCGGCCGTCCGCGGCGCCGAAGACGCGGTGGGGAATGCCCAGGTCGAACGGGTACACCCCGTGCGAGGCGAGGACAACGACGCGGTGCACCTTGATCATGGCAGGATCCCGTCGAAAATTGGCGATCGTGCCATTGTAGGGGCCTTGTGACGGCGGCCAGGCTGGGCCCATGACGGACACCGAATCCATGCGAGCCATCAGCCAGGACACCTACGGCGCCCCCGACGTGCTGCAGGAGACCCTGCTGCCCAAACCGGCGCCAGGGGTGAGCGAGATCCTGGTCGCCGTCCACGCGTCCGGGGTCAACCCGACCGACTGGGGCAACCGTGCCCAGTCCGCGACCATCGCCCGGCTGCCGCTGGTGCTCGGCTGGGACGTCTCCGGCGTCGTCGAGGCCGTCGGCGTGGGCGTCACCCTGTTCAAGCCCGGCGACGAGGTCTTCGGCATGCTGCCCTACCCGGGCGGAGTCGGCTCGCACGCCGAGTACGTGACCGGGCCGGCCCGCGTCTTCACGCACAAGCCCGCCGGCATCGACCACGTCCAGGCGGGTGCGCTGCCGCTGGCCGCGCTGACCGCCTACCAGGCACTGGTCGACACCGCCGGCGTCCGGGCCGGGCAGCGAGTCCTGATCCACGCGGCGGCCGGCGGCGTCGGTCACCTCGCCGTGCAGATCGCCAAGGACCGCGGCGCGTACGTGATCGGCACCGCCAGCGCCGCCAAACACGACTTCCTGCGATCCCTCGGTGCCGACGAGGTCATCGACTACCACAGCGTCGACTTCACCGAGGTGCTCAGCGACATCGACGTGGTCCTCGACCCGGTCTCCCGTGACTCCGCCGCCCGCGCCCGATCCGTGGCCGTGCTGCGCCCGGGCGGCACCCTCGTCTCGATCCTTCCGGTACCCGTCGACGCCGGCGAACTGGCGGCGATCGCCGAGCGGGGGATCCGCTACGAGTCGCTGCTGGTCGAGGCCGACCAGGCCGGCATGCAGGCCATCGCCGCCCTCGTCGAGACCGGCGCACTGCGCGCCCACGTCGAGGCCACCTTCCCGCTCGCCGAGGCCGCGAAGGCGCACATGCTCGGCGAGACCGGCCGCACCACCGGCAAGATCGTGCTGACTGTCCGAGACAGCAAGGCACACGTTGCCAGCCAACTGCTGCATGACGTGTTCGTCCTCGGCGACACGGCCATCGTCGATCGGGTCGTGCGGCCCGATTCCTACATCCAGCACAACCCCCTGGCGCCCGACGGAGCCGACGCCCTCAAGTACTTCAGCGGCGCCATGCGACAGCAGTTCCCGCAGGCCGCCTTCGAGCCCCGCCGGATCATCACCGACGGCGATCTGGTGCTGCTGCATTCCCGCTATGTCATGGTGCCGGGCACCGAGGGTCTGGCCGTGTTCGACCTGTTCCGCTTCCAGGACGGCAAGATCGCCGAGCACTGGGACGTCATTCAGGAAGTGCCCGCTACCACGGCCAGCGGCAACGACATGTTCGCCACGCTCAGCGAGCCGCGGACCGACGCGGTCGGGCAGCGCTGGTTCACCGCCTACCACAAGGAACTGGTCACCGCGTTCGTCGACCAGCTGCTGGTCCGCAAGGACCTGACCGCCATCGACGCCTACGTCGGCGCCGACTACCACGAACACAGCCCGAACATCTCCGACGGCGCGGCCGGCCTCAAGGCCGACTTGGGCAGCTACTTCGACAAGTTCCCGCAGTCGAGTGTCACACCGAAACGCGTCATCGCCGAAGGCGACCTGGTCGCCGTGCACAGCCACTACGTCGACACGCCGGGCGAGCGTGGCCGGTCGGTCATCGACCTCTTCCGGGTCCGCGATGCCAGGATCGTCGAGCACTGGAGCTCCGAACAGGCCGTGCCCGAGACCGCCGCCAACGACAACACGATGTTCTGACAGCCGCCGGGGGCGGGGCGAATCGTGTCCAGCCCCCGGCATCAGGCCATCAGCGCGGCGATCCCCGAACAGTCGATCCCGTCGCTCTTGAACCGAACGTTCGGTCTACTTGCACGTGACGACGGTGGGACATTGGCTGTCGCGTTTTCCGTGTTCGGAGACCGGTGGGTGCGGCGGGGCCCTCCGGCCGGGAAGCCGGCTGTCGGGCTGCCGTTGAGGCGTGCCCGGCCGCCGTGGGAACCCTGATGGGTGGGGGATGGACGCTGCCCGGGGTGTCGCGGCGCCCACGGGCGCCCTGTGGGGCGCTGCGGTCGGGTGGTGGGTGATCAGAGGGCTTCGCTGACCCGGCCGATGTACTCGCCCAGCTGGTACTCGACGTCGAGGCCCTTTTCGGCGACCAGTGCGCCGAGCCCGACCGCGCGCGCGGCGAATCCCGGCTGCGTCAGGGTGCCCGCGAACTCGCCGAAGGAGGCGACCAGGTGGGCGTCCGGCGGCAGTGTCGCCCGGTTGACCTGGGACTTGGCGGTCGCCAGTGCCTGCCGGTCGAAGGAGGCGAGGCGGACGACGGTCGCGTCGACGAAGGCGTCGAGTTCCGCGTCGGGCAGGGTTCGGGTGACCCATCCCCAGCGCTCGGCGGTGTCGGCGTCGTAGTCGGCGCTGGTCAGGATCGCCTCCAGCGCGCGGTCGCGGCCGAGGGCGCGCGGAAGCCGCTCGCCGCCGCCTCCGCCGGGGACGAGGCCGAGGCCGACCTCGGGCTGGCCGAAGAACGCCTTCTCGCGGCTGGCGTAGCGCAGGTCGCAGGCGAGGGCCAGCTCGTTGCCGGCGCCCCGGGTACGGCCCCGGATGGCCGCGATGCTGACGAACGGGGCCTTGGTCAGCCGCAGGACCATGTCGGTCCACAGCGGGTTGTCGTCCTCGTGCTCGGGCGCGGGGATGTCGGCGGCCGCGGTGGCGTCGAAGTGGTTGATGAAGAAGTCGGGGAGTTCGCTGGCGAAGACGACGACCTGGATGTCCGGGTCGTTCTCCAGCTCCGAGACGATCTTGTGCAGCGTCACGATCGACTCGGGAACCACCAGGTTCACCGGAGGATTCGAGAACGTGATCCTCGCGGTCCGCGGAGTCGTCCGCTCAAGGCGGATCGTGCTGGGCTGGCTCATGGCGTGGTTTCCGTTTCATGGAGGGGCTTGGGCTTGCGTGGCCGTGATCGCGTCCCGCGACCACGCGGCTGTTGGGTCTGGTGGGGTGCGGGTGTCGCCGACGTGTCAGCCGGAGATGCATCGGTTGTGCCGCCCCCGCCTGCAGGTGTGCGGCATGGTGTGGCCTCTGTTAGTTCGAGCTGATGGCGAGGCATCGCTCGTCTCCCACCATTTATCTTACGATCATAATATAATAGGCCGGGAAGCGCTCAGCAGGCAAGACTCGACATGCGGGGGAATCATCGCCGGCCGTTTCGGCTGGACAGCCTGATCGTCGCTAGCGCCCTCCCCTCCATCCGCGAGAATCTCGGCGGCGGCTTCCCTCTGCGGTGATGAATCCGGCCATGCTGGTGATGACCACGCCCGGACGGAGCTGTCGCCTCGAACCGGTTGCTTGTGCCGCTGCGTCGTGACGGTCCCTTGGCGGACGCGCCTGGCGGTTGGCCGGTGGAGGCGCGGCTCCTCAGGGGAGCTGCGGGTAGAGCGCTGAAACGCCCCCGGACAGTGCTGCCTGAGCCTGGCGGGCCGCGTTGTCGGCGAGGATCTCGTAAGCGCCGGCGGCGATGCCGTCCACGGCGATGCGCGCGATGTCGGCCGGGTCGGACTTCTCCGCGTCGACCGCCCGCACCATCTCGGTGTCCATGTAGCCGACGTGCAGGCCGGCCACGCGGATGCCCTGGTCGGCGAGCTGCACGCGCAGGGCGTTGGTGAGCGACCACTCCGCGGACTTGGCGGCGCAGTAGGCGCCTATCTCCGGGAAGCTGACCCAGGACAGGCCGGACAGGACGTTCAGGATCGCCCCGCCGCCATTCGCCGCGATCTGGGGTGCGAAGGCGCGGACCACCGACAGGGTGCCGAGGTAGTGGGTGTCCATCTCTAGGCGGATGTCATCCAGGTCGGCGGTGAGCAGGTCGGCGCCGGTGGAGGAGCCCGCGTTGTTGACCAGGACGGTCACATCGCCGGTGGCCTCGGCGGCGGCTGCGACGGAGGCGGGGTCGGTGATGTCGAGTGCGATCGGCTTGGCGCCGGGCAGGTCGACCTGGTCGGGGTTGCGGGCGCCGGCGTAGACCGTGGCGCCGCGGCTGAGCAGTTCGGCGGCGAGGGCCCGGCCGAAGCCACGGTTCGCTCCGGTGACAAGGGCGGTACTGGCGGAGAGGTCCATGAAGGTTCCCGGTGAAGTGGAGAGGAGATGACCAGAGCGCTGATGGCATGGCCTGACGTGGCCCAGGTCTATTGAATTACGATCATAATAGTAAGCAAGGTGAGTCAGTGATCGCAACCGACCCGCCTGGTGAACGACGCTGCGCCAGGTGCGATCTCTCGGTTTCGTGTCGGTGGTGGTGAGAGTCGGTGGTGGTGTTCTGGGGCTGGTCAGCGGCTGTTTGTGAGTGGGGAGGTCGCTGTCATGAAGTGAGAGATTGATGGGCGGGAACGCTGTCGTGGGGCTTTATCGCATGGCAGCCGATGTTGTCTCAGGTTCGAGAGTTCTTATGTGCTGAGGTTGGTCCGGCCGGTGTGATCATGGGGTGGATCAAGAGGTAAGGGCCGGTCGTGGGGCTGTGCTGCCGAGGGCGTTGGTGGTGCGTCGTTTGTTGGAGGGGCAGCAGGCGGGGGAGTTGTCGACGCGGTATGTGTGTGCGGTCGCTGAGACGGTGGGTGTTTCGGAGCGTACGGTCTGGCGCTGGCTGGAGCAGGCCAAGTCGACCGGGCGGGCAGAGGCGCCGGTCCGGCAGGGATACGCGGTGTCGGACGAGGTGTGGGCGCTGCTGGGTGAGGCGGGGGGCAATGTCTCGGAGCTGAGGCGTCGGCTGGTGGCTGCCGGCGGCGAGGTGGCCATTCCGTCGATGTCGACGTTGTGCCGGGTGATCCGCCGGGACCGTAGGGCGGGGCGGCTTTGCTGACCGGGCGGGAGCCTGAGGTTGCCGGGCCGCGCAGGCCGGATCCCCTCAGTGAGCTGGGCCTGAACGTGGTGGCCGAGAAAGGCGTCGGTGGACAGGTGTTTCTGCGGGAGCAGAAGCATCTGGCGCAGGTCCCGGTCCTGGTCCCGGATGCCCAGGTGGTGCACACGCCTGCTGTGCGGTCGGTGCTGCGGACGGTCGCGCACGCGGCCGGGGTGGGGGCGGTGGTGTGTTTGTACGGCGACGCCGGCCAGGGCAAGACCGTCGCGTTGCAGTACGCCCTGTCCCAGCTGCCGCACCCGGCCAGGGTCGCGCAGGCCCGGCGAACGTGCCGCGAGGGCCTCGGCGTGTTCCTTGCCCGCGCCGGTCAGAGCGCCGTCCTTGCCGTAGTGCAGCACGGTGTTCGCCGAGTTCCAGTTCTCGACGACCTGGAGCCCGCCGTGGATCTCCCGGCGCAGGCCGGGCTGGCCAGGTAGTTGCAGGCGAAGAAAGTGCGCACGGCGCGGCCGAGTTCTTCGAGGGCCTGGTAGGTGGGGTGCTTGGGGCCGCCGCCGGTGAAGCGCCGCAGTACCTGCTCCGCCTCGGCGGTGCCGAGGCGGAGCGTGGTGGCGTACTTGACCATCTGGTCGTACTGCTGCTCGATCAGCTCCCAGCGGATCGGCCGCGTCAGCGAGGCACCGAGCGCCGGCCAGCCGGGCGGCGTGTCGTACGGGCGGTACAAGCGGATGCTGCCGATGTTCTTCAGCCTCGGCAGCAGGCGGAAGTTCAACAGTTTCGGTGAAGGCGAAGCCGACGACGCTCGCGCCGTGCGTGCCGGCGTAGTTGGACTCGACCTCGGCGTCCGTGCAGTGCAGCAGCAGGCCCTCGATCATCGCCGCGACCTCGGAGGAGGAACAGCTCTTGAGCTGGGAGTAGGAGGCCAAGGGCGACAAGGGTGGCCGACGCCCGGCCATTACAACAGAGAAACGGGCCCGCCGCGCTACCGCGGCCTACTTTGCGGCTGGTGTCTGAGCTGGGACACCGGGGCCGACGAGAAGGCCGTCCACCAGGGCCCGGAGCCCGTCCTGGTAGGTGTCCTCGGCGGTCAGCGGCGCCCAGCGGTCCGCGGCCTGCGCCAAGCGGGGCAACTCGCTGGAGTCGAGATCGGCAAAGACCTGCTCCCGGTAGGTCGCACGGTCATCATCTGCGCGCCGCCGGGCCGCTGTCGTCCTGACCACGATCTCTCCGGCGGTGTAGTACCAGATGGAACGGTAGCCGTGCACGGCCCCGTCGAGGGAGAGGCCGCATTCAACCAGACCGTCAACGATCTGCTCGACAAACCACAGCGCGGATGTGGACATCAAGTCGTCGGCGGTCAGCACCTCCACGATCCATGGGCAGGCGGCGAGCGCCTCGTGGATCGCCGTGGCGGCGACGATGACCCGCTCGCGAGGGTGGGCCGGCAATTCGGGTCGGTGCAGCGTCCGCGCGGCGTAGTCGTCCAGCAGGAGGAGGAGCAGTTCTTCCTTGTCGCGGACGTGGTGGTAGAGCGCCATCGGCGTACTGCCGACCTCCGTGGCCAGCCGCCGCATCGTCAGCCGTTCCACGCCTGTCTCGGTCACGATCCGGCGGGCTGTCTCGATGATCTCCTTTCGAGAGATACGGGGAGGTCGGCCCGGGGTTTTGCGCGGTGCGGACGGTTGCGGCATGCCCCCATCATCCCGCAGGTGTCGACAGCGGCCATCGTCCGGCGCTAAGTTTTCTTACATGTATAAAAACTCGCGGGAGAGACGAGGCGTGGTGCTGGCGGCAGCCGCCGTCGCCCAGTTCGTCGTCGCCCTGGACATGTCCGTGGTCAACGTCGCGTTGCCCGCGATCCGCAACGCGCTGGGATTCGCGCCGCTCGATCTGTCATGGGTCGTGCACGTGTACGCGCTCACGTTCGGCGGGTTCCTGCTGCTGGGAGGCCGCGCTTGCGACCTGTACGGCCAGCGTCGGATGTTCGCGCTGGGACTTACCGTCTTCGGGCTGTGCTCACTGGCGGGCGGACTGGCCCAGACGCCCTGGCAACTGATCGCCGCACGCGCCGGGCAGGGCCTGGGCGCCGCCGCTGCCGCACCGGCCGCGCTGGCGATGCTCACCACCACCTTCACCGAAGGCCCCCAGCGCGTCCGCGCCCTCGGAGTGTGGAGCGCGGTGAACGCCGCTGGTGGCGCGCTGGGTGTGCTGGCAGGCGGGCTGCTGACCGAGTACGCGGGCTGGCGCTGGGTCATGCTGATCAATCTGCCCATCGTCGTGGCGGCTCTCGCGCTCATCCCCGCTGGGGTGCCCGCCGGAACAGCACCCGCCCGGCGCGAGAGGCTCGACGGGGTGGGCGCCGTCCTGGCGACCGGCGGAGTCGGGCTGCTGGTGCTCGGTGTCGTCCGCACCGACACCCTCGGCTGGGACTCCCCAGTCACGTGGGCGACCCTGGCTGCCGCGGCCGTACTGCTGACCGCCTTCGTCTTCGCCGAGTCGAGGGCCGACGCACCGCTGCTGCGCCTCGGCCTGCTGCGCAGCCGCTGGGTCGCCGGCGCGAACGTGCTGGTGTTCCTGGCCGCGGCCGGGCAGTTCACGGCGTTCTACTTGGTGTCCCTGTACATGCAGCAGGTCCTGGGCATGGGTGCCGCAGCGACCGGCACCGCATTTTTGCCCTTCTCCCTGGGGCTGGTCGCGGGAACCATAGGCGCGACCCGCATCACCGCGTCACGCACCCCCCGTGCATCCTTGGTGCCAGGCGCTCTGCTGGCCGCCGCGGGCCTGGCCTGGTTCGCCCTCATCAGCCCCGACGGCAGCTTCCTCACCGACGTGCTCGGCCCCTCCCTCGTCACCAGCGTCGGCGCCGGACTGGTCCTGGCCCCGGTCGCCGCCGCCGCGACCACCGGCGTCGCTCCGCGTGAGGCCGGCATGGCCTCCGGCCTCATGAACAGCTCCCGCCAACTCGGCGGCTCCATCGGCCTGGCTGCCCTGGCCACCATCGCCGCGCACCACACCGGCACAGCCACCGACCCCGCCGCGCTCAACGACGGCTACGCCCTGGGCCTGGCCATCGCCGCCGCCATTTTCGTGCTCGCGGCAGTCGTGGCGATAGGTGTGCTGCCGCGCCGCCGGACCGTCACACCTCTCCCGCAATCCACCGCCCCCGCAGAGAACCAGCTGGAAGGAACACCGTCATGAAGACCACCACCGTCGACCTGTTCGCCTCGGCACTGCACTTCCACCCCGACGGCGACGTCCGAGCCGTCGAACGGCAGATGACGAGCAACGGCTCCGGCGCCTGGCAGATCGCCACGTTCCACGTGGGGACCGACGCCGACGTGCACGCCGACCACTGGGAGATGCACCCAGAGGCCGAGGAAGCGGTGTGCTGCCTGACCGGCGGTGTCCGTCTCTACTTTCGTCCCGACAGGCCCGGCGGCGGCGAGGAAATGGTGCAGTTGCAGGCAGGCACCGCCGTGATCGTTCCCCGCGGGCGCTGGCACCGCCTGGAGCTGGAGGCCCCCAGCGACCTGATGTCGATCACACGTCGCAACCGCACCCGCCTCGAAAAGCGCACCGATACCCACTGAGGGGAAGGTGGCCCGGCAAAGCAGTTGTCGGGCCACACGAAACTCGCCCGAAGAAGGCCCGTGTTCATGGCGATCTGTAGGGGTGGCGCGCCGGGTGGGCACGCCACCCTCTCATGTCGACCGCCCCGCACGCCGGATTACTTGGCCATGCAGGGACGTGTCAGCTGCATATCCGTTGAAGCCGGTGACGACGGCCGCCCCAGTAAGT
The DNA here is from genome assembly GCF_030816715.1 of Streptomyces achromogenes. Classification (NCBI taxonomy): domain Bacteria; kingdom Bacillati; phylum Actinomycetota; class Actinomycetes; order Kitasatosporales; family Streptomycetaceae; genus Streptomyces; species Streptomyces achromogenes. The sequence goes on from NZ_JAUSYH010000001.1 coordinate 9,163,912, forward strand.
CCAGATCTTGTGGGGTCCGGCCTGGTGCGCGATGTCCCCGGCAAGCGCGATGAACACCTTGTGCTGGCGGGCCATGCGCCGCCAAGAGTCGAGGCCAGCGGCTGCGCGATGCCTGCCTCGCCACCATGGTCGACCTCGGCGTGCACGCGGACATGGAGCCGGCCGACTTCCTCCCCGCGATGGACGGCTACCGGCAGCGCGACCCGGAGCTGTGACATTGCTTCACTTGGTGAGTCGGCTGCATCGGGATGCGCCCGCCCAGTTCACAGGGCTCCTCTGCGCTTCGGCTTCACTGCCGCAGGCACTCGCCGTCATCTCCCGCAGCTGCCAGGCGGCCCAGGGATACACTGCTCCGCCTCACCCTTACCGGAGGTCACCTCAGTGTTACCTGCACGGACACTCGCCGTTGCCCCGCTGGCTCTGGTGATTCTCGCCCTGTCCGGTTGCTCGTCCTGGGGCTGCACCGACACGACGGCGAAGCGCGGTAAGGCCGGTGTCAGGGTGCAGGTCGTGGACACGTATGGGCAGCGTCCCGGCGTCACCGTCGAGGTCGTTGGCTGGCGCCTTGAGCTCCACCCGCAGGTGCCCTCCGAAGGTGACAAGGTCCACTTCCACTACCGCTTCGACGGCGCCGACGAATACTCCGGCCGTGCAGTGGACGTCTGCGCGGTCGATAAGAAGCGCGTGGCGTTGGGGTGTCAGACGATCTATTCGTCGGAGGCGTGGCAGCAGCCGGACGGTGCTCTTACGGGCGACGGCCGGCTCGCTGTCGAGCACCCTGAGCAGGTTGCCGGAGTGCTGTTGATCCCCAATGACCAGTCCTATGACCGACGAACCTGCGATCAGGACGTCAAGGACGGTGGCGGGATCCATCCTCCGGAACCAGCCGGAGTGGGGGACCAGCTGTAGGGGGTCAAGGCGGTTGAGCTTGCGGCACGGGTCTGCTGGCGCCGAGGAATTGTCAAATCCTGTGGATGGGACTGCTCGCAAGCTCCGGGCCACTCCGCTTTTGGCCTATGCCCGCGGTGGATGGGTTCCGTCGACTTCGCACTGTCACTAGCGTCCGTGTGGCGGATGTGCGACAGGCCACCCGGCCGGCGCGGCCCTGCCCAGGCCGGTACGCCACCAAGCGGTGCCTGCCAGCCGGTCGTACGGGGCTGTCAGTCTTTGTGCACGGGACGCAAGGTCACCAGGTCGTTGCCGTCGCAGTAGGCGAGCGGCCCGCCGACGGCTTTGTTGGCGGGCCGGAACGCCTGGCAGTCCGATGTGCCCCGCCAGAGGGTATTGCCCCGGTGGTCCAGCAGGAGCAGGCGGCGACCGTCCTGCCAGAAGCCGCCGGTGACGGACCGCGCCGCGGGGCTCAGCCCGTGGGGGCGGACCAGCTGGTCGGCGCCTGCGTACAGGAGCCGATCCGGGCGGCCGGGCGCGCGGATGATCTCGTTCATGGTGCCGTAGGTGACCAGGTACTCGCCCGGGGCCAGTCGCCGGGAGCGGCGCAGGGTGCCGAAGTAGGGATCGACGACCAGGGTGCCTTTGGCGTCCGGCAGTACCATGCGGTAGCCGACGATCAGGGGAAGAGTGCGGTCCCAGCGGCATCCGGTGCGCGCGTCGCGCGGGGCCTGAGGCTGGTCCCAGACGAAGCTGTACTGCCAGCCGCGGTCCCCGTCACCGGATTCCACCCCGCTGGCGAGGACGGTGGCGTGGCAGCTGCCCTTGGCCGGTGCGGTGACCATGATGACCCGGTCGTTTTCCTTGATGATTCGATCGACGGTGCCGTCGGGCGGCCGCAGCGCCGCCTGCCAGTGAAGCCCGCCGTCGCCCGGGTCAACAGTGCCGACACGGTCGGGGGTGACCAGATAGGGCCCGCAATGGTCCCCACTGCGGCCGTCGGCGGTGGCGAGCGCGTCGGCCTGGCAGACGACTCCTACCGCCCCGGACACTGCGCGCGTCCACTGGAGTACACCCGACCAGGCGTCCCAGCCGGTCAGGCGGCAGGACCTGGGGCGGCAGACCGCCGTCAGTACCACGGAGCTGTTCTCCAACAGGAAAACCTGGCTGCCGAGCGGCAAGGCCTGACGCCAGAGCAGGAGCCCCCGCTCCGGGTTGAGCCCGGCGATCGCACTCGGACCCCGGCGGCCGTCTCTGCCGCCGACCAGTATCACCCGGCGACCACCGCCGAGCACGGAGTGCGCCGCGCCGGGCTGGTGCGAGGTCAACGCGAATTCGGCCGGCAATGTCAGCCGCCAGCCCCCGTTCTCTGCGCCATCCAGGCGGACCAGCGTGCGGCCCTGGCCGAGCAGCCCCGCTGCGGGGTCGTTCAGCGCCCAGGTGCCATCGGGGCCCGGCCGCACCGGCAGTGGAACACGCGAGGCCTCCTCGGGCACCGCCTCCCCATCGCCGAACATCGGCGGCGACGGGGCGAAACAGCCCGCCACCAGCAGCCCCACCGCCACGGTCAGTAGCCCTCGCCGCCACCGATGCCTCATCGCGCCCCCCGGATCCGCCCACACGGTAGAACGCCCGCAAACCTGCTCGCCGCTCTTCCGCCTCCTTCGTGATGACCTCGTAGCACGAGGGGGTCGGATCAGCCGTACCCCAGTCGCCCTATGCTGCGGCGATCACGTGCGAGTACATCTGATGGGGGCGGTCATGTTCGACGCGGAAGAGTAATTGTCAACATCAGCGGGGTTGTTCAGGCCGCAATGGCTTCGGGGCGTTCGACGAGGTGACCGTTCTTGAAGCGGGCACCGTTGCGGACGAGGGCAACAAGATGGGGTGCGGTGATCGCGCGCCAGCGGGCCTGGGCAGACTGGTCGTGGCGAGGGCCAGCTCCTGCGTCTCGATAGCCGGGGCGCGCATAATGCGCCAGCTGGTGCGCGGCGCGGTGACGACGTGGACCAGGACGACGACGGCCTGGCGGCCGAAGCCGCCGAGCCACGTCCCGGTGAAGCGGACCTGATCGGCCGCCCAGTCGCCCGCCCGCTGCCACGGGGCAGACGCCCGAGTAGATAGCTGGCCGCGAGCACGACGACCCTAGTGACGACGATGCCCATCACACCCACCGCATCCCGATCACGGACAGCTGCTCCATCCGCTCCGGGGTCAGCGTCGCGGCCCTGCTGCGCTGGTTGCCGACCCATGCCCCGAGCCGAAGCTCCCGCTCCTCCTGGTCTTCGCCGACGATCCGCTCGACGTGCTTCCTCGGCACTCGAAGGTGTCCCTCACGTTCGTAGAACTGCTTGGCGGCCTCGTAGTTCGTCGCCCACTTGTCGGCCTGCGTACGGCGCGGGCGCGGCTTCTCGTCCTCGGCCGCGGGCTCGATACCGAGGATGTGCTCACACATCCATTGCTGCACGGTCGTCAGCTTGTCCCAGCCCAGCCGGACCGAGCGCACCCACCGCCCCAGATCCTCGCCTTGGTGCACGACCACGCCCGGCTCCATTGGGAGCTCGCCGCCGACCTCCAGGCGCAGCCGGACCAAATGGAAGGCGCGCTGCCATTCCACGGGCCAGGCGGGGCACCACGACGGGTCGATCTCCTCCAGCTGCTCGCGCCGCTCCTGCGACAGCGCCCCGGCCGCCGACTCCACCACAAGCCCCCCGGCGCGTCGCTGCTCGATCTCGGCGGCCTTCCGGGCGGCGGCGCGTGCGTTCTTCAGCCAGATGCCCACCGGGTAGCCCTGGTAGGTGGCGTCCAGTGGCGCCAGGAGGTGACCTGCTTCGGCTGCCCACCTGCGGGCTGCGGCGAGGCCTTCTTCCCAGGCGACGTCGTAGTGGGACCAGACCATGCCCAGCTTTTCCAGCTGTTCGCCGCGGTCGGCGTCCATGTCCCCGCGGGTGTAGAAGCGCCGGTTGTCGGCGATCCATTGCCCCAGCGGAAACGCGGCGAGGGAGGTCGGCCACTCTTCGGCTTCCGCTTCCTGGTCGTCGCGGTCGGGGACGCGGTAGGTGAAGGGGACCTTCAGGTTGCCGTGGAGCCGGTGGTAGATGGTGGCGGCTTCGATGCCGCGTCGCCAGTGCTGGTGTTCGAGGTTGATCACGCGCAGGTTGATGAACGCGGCCAGCTGCGCGGGGTCGCGCGGCGTGGAGAACTTCAGCAGCTCCCGGGCCGGCACTGACAGTCGGTCGCTTCGGTCGCTCTCGGCTCCCTCACCTTCCGGTCCGCCGCGGCTCTGCACGCCCCTGACACGGCTTTGTGCCTGTTGCTCGGCGAGTTGTTCGACGATGCGGGTGTCGTGCGCTCTGAGCGCTTCAAGCAGCTTCGCAAGGCCGCCGTACGCCCGGCTGGTGAGCATGTTGTCGGCGCTCTCTCCGGGCCCGAGCAGGACCGGTACGACCAGCGACGCCGTTTTGCCCTCGCCGGGCTGCATCCGCAGCGCCCGGCCGACGGCCTGGACGAGGTCGGGCATGGAGCCGCGTACGTCGGCGAAGTACACCGAGTCACAGTGGGATGTATCGATGCCTTCGCCGAGCACGCGAACGGACCCAAGAAACGTCTTCTCCACGACGGTGCCGTCAGCAGCGATTCCCTTGGAGAACTCGTCGAGGACGCGGCGCCGGTGGAGGGGCTTGTGGTCGCCGCACAGCCAGTTGGCCCAGACCATCCGCGGGTACAGCTCCGGGTCGGCGTCGTGCAGTCGCTTGGCGACGTGGGGGAGGTCGGCCGCGAACGCTTCGGCCTCCTTCACCATGTGGTGGAAGACGAGGGTGCGCCGGAAGCCCTCTTCCGCAGAGGCTTTCACCAGGGCGGTCTGCAGGGCGGCGAGCCGCGCCCCGCGTACCTGCTCGGAGCGGGCGTCCTCGCCCAGGAGTTGTGCGGCTTGGAGCTGAGTGTCGGTGATGTCCAGGCACACCACCTGGTAGGGAGCACAGATTCCCCTGTCGATGGCCGCCGAGAGCGTCAACGTGAACGCCCTGCTGCCGAACGGTGAGCTGGGGTCGTCATCCATCGACGCCACCAGTTCACCCGGCGCGCCCTGCTCGGAGTCCTCATCTAGCTGCCACAGCCGGGGAGTGGCGGTCATGTAGAGGCGGCGCAGGGCGGGGATGCGCGTGTTGTCGTGGACGACCGCCCACGGCCGGCCGATCCTGCCCGAAACCCTGTGCGCCTCGTCCGTTTTACCGACTGAAGTCGTGTTGGGAATGCCGCTGAGCTGGCGTTTCAGGTGTCGTGCATGTTCGCGATGTCGGGGTGGTTCGGGGAGGTCGTCATGGCGACGGCGGACACCCAGCACCAGGGGACCAGCACAAGACGGTGACCGTCGCCGTGGACGGCGAGCCGGTGGAAGTGTCGAAGCGTACGACGCCGATACCGACGCGACGGTGCACCCCCTGGTTCGGACTGCCGGGCGGCATGGGTACTCGTTCGCCGGCGCAAGGGGGCGCCGTGCGTGATGGGGAGGCGTTCGTGTCGGTCTCCGTCGGCCCGATGGCGGCGGCGTTGTCAGTGGCGCGTGGTAGACCTGTTCATCGGGTGAACTTGTCCTGTTTTACCGCTAGTTGATCAAGATCGAGTGAAGAGGTGTGACATGGTCGAGACGGAACTGCCAGGACAGGGGGTGGTGTTCTGGCCGGTGGGCACGGGGGACTCCACCACGATCGTGCTGGGCGACAACCTGGTCATGCAGGTGGACCTGCGGGACATGAAGGCCGCCGACGAGGACGACGCGGTGGTCGCCGCCGTCATCGACCGCCTGGAGGAGACCCTCCCGCGACCCGACGGCGAGACGCCCTACCTGGCGGTCTTCGCCCTGACCCACGCCGACTCGGACCACTGCTGCGGCTTCGGTGACCTTCTGGAGAGCTCCATCCTGATCGGGGAGATCTGGGCGACGCCCCGGCTGTGGCGCGAACTGTCCGAGGACAAGCCGATGTGCGAGGACGCACAGCGCTTCCAGGACGAGGTCGAGCGACGCGTGGACGCCACCCTCAAGGCCGTCAAGGACGGCAAGGTGCCGGCCAGCGGTGACCGGGTGCGCATCATCGGCTACGACGAGGACCGCGAACTGCACTCCTACGCCGAACTGCCCGACGAGTACTTCACTTTCCCCGGCGACGTGATCACCAAGATCGACGGCCAAGACGTCGAGGACCGGTTCGAGGCGTTCGTCCACGCACCGTTCAAGGACCACTGCGCCGGCGACCGCAACGACACGTCCTTGGCCCTGCAGGTACAGCTGAAGGCCAGTGACGGCACAGTCGGCCGACTGCTGTTCCTGGGCGACCTCGCCTACCCCATCATCAAGATGATCTTCGAGAACAGCGAGGCCGCTGGCAACGCGGACCGGGTGGAGTGGGACGTGCTGCTCTCCCCGCACCACTGCTCGAAGAAGGCCATGTACGCCGAGGGCGAGGACGGCGAGGAGGAGCTCAAGCAGGACCTTCTTGACCTGCTCCAGGCGCATGCCAGCCCGGACGCCCGGGTGATCGCCAGCTCGTTGCCCTTCCGCGAGAAGGACGAGAAGGGCAACAACCCGCCGCACCTGCTGGCCCGGGACGCCTACGCGTCGATCACCGACTACGAGGTGCTGTGCACGGGGGAGTACCCCTCCAAGGAGGAACCCCGTCCGGTGGTATTCGCCCTGGAGCCGGGCCTG